>CAWERD010000007.1:0-1318847 GCA_963811435.1 Vicinamibacterales bacterium | reverse complement strand
ACCCTCTTCCCCGTAGCCCGTAGCCCGATGGTCGGTCACGGAACCAACGCCGTGCTCGCCACGAACAGCACGTCGACCCAATAGTTGCTCGAGTTGTAGCTCGACGTCGGGAACGCGTTCCCGCCGTACCGGTATACGCCGTTGCCGCCGCTCGACGCCGGCTCTCAGCGCATGGAGCGGGCCGTTGTCGACGCCCGCCGCCGCGAAGGTATTCCACGTCGATGCGTACTGGCCAACGTTCGTGTGGTAGGACACGACGTAGACCGTATTGGCCGCGATGGCGACGGGGCTCGAGAAGGTCACCGTCTGCCATCCCGACGCCGTCTCGCCAGTGAACGTCGCCGAGGCGAGCTTCGTGCCGGAGACGCTCCAGAGCGTCCCGGTGTGCGTGCCGGTCGTCATGGTGCCCTTGTAGAAGCGCACGCCAGTGACCGTCCCGGCGACATCCGAGCGGAACTTCAGGCCGAGCTCGACTGCACTGCTGTCCATGGTCGCAAACGCGGACGGCGTCGCCGATGCACTCCAGATGCTGATGGTCGTCGGGGGCGGAGGCGGCGGTGTCGGTCCCGTCGAGACGACCAGATTCACCGCGCTGCCGGCGGCCACCTGCGTTCCCGCCACCGGACTCGAGCTGATCACCGATCCGCTCGCGACCGTCGCGCTCGACGCACTGGTCACCGTCCCGACGACCAGGGCCGCGCTATTGATCGCCGTCGTCGCTGCCGCCTGCGTCTGGCTCACCACGTTCGGCACCGCCACCGGCGCCGCCGTCGACGCCGCCAGGATTTCGACCGCGGCGTAGTTCCAACGACCGCTCGTGGGCCCGGTGTCATTGATCGTTGCGACGCTGCCGGCCGTCGCCACGGGCGTCGTGCGCGACTGCACCCAGAACGCCTCGGACGCGAGGAACCATTCATGCACCATCGTCTGGTTCGCCGCGAGAATGCGCGGAACGGCGCGGACCGAATCGTTGCCCACACCGTAGACGAGCGAGCCGGCCCGGGTCGTCGTCACCGACACGCTCGACGCTCCGGTCGCCGCACTGGCCGCTGCCGTGGCGCCGATTCCGTCGGCGCCGACGAACGTCACGACGGTCAGCGATTGGCTGAACCCGGTCAGCGCCGCGGTCGCCGTCACCGCGACATTTGCCAACGGCGTGGGTGCCGTCGCGGTCCACATCTCGGCTGTGCCGTACTGTGCGTTGCCGCGTCGCGCGAGCGTCCATGTCAGCCCGGCGCCGGACACGGTGATGGTCTGCCGCGTGGCATTCTCGGGTCCGTCCGCCGACGCAAAGGCCACGAGCAGCTCACCGGCCGTCGCGGTACTGAAGAGCGGTGTGACCCTCGTGCCGGCACCGTCGGAGGAGACGACGGTGCCGACCGCGAGATTCGACGGCGGCGGAGTTGTCGGCGTCGTGAACGTGAAGTCGCCGGACATTGCCCCGTTGCCCGACGCGTCGGTTGCACGCACTCGATAGTGATAGACCGCGCCAGCGGTCAGGCCCGTGAGGACCTGACTGTGGCTCGTCCTGAGCGTGGTATCCAGTAGAGTCAGCGTCCCGTACGCGGCCGTCGGGCCATATTCCACCTGGTGATAAGTCGGCTCATTCGTCGTGAAGCCGATCGTCGCGCCGGACATCGTGAGACCTGAGCTCGCGACCGCGCTCAACACCGGCGGGGTCGTGTCGGCGGCAGTAACCGTCACGATGGCGGTCGCCGTCACTGAACCGACCGACTGGACGCCGCCAGACGCTGGTCTGAACGTGGCCGAGAGTATGTTGTTATTGAACGGGCTATAAGTTGTGAACGACGCCGTCATCGGCACGCCCGATCGGCCCGTCAGAATGCGGTACTCCGATCGGTCATCCCCGCGGCTGTCACCGCCCGGCGAAGCGGCCGAGCCGTCGATATTGCCCGTCCCCGAAATCATGCCTGCCGCGAACGCCCACACAAGTTCATTGTCAACCGAGGGCGTCATCGAAGAACCAATCGCGGGATTGCTTGCGGAACCTTCCGGAAGCGACTCGACGTGTTGATCCACGTGGATTTGAAGTGTCAACGCCACTGAACTGGTCGAGAGTCATCGAGATCCAGTTATTAGGTCGATTACTTACGGCCGTGATCGTGATCGGCGACGTCCTGTTGGCGATGGCGTACCAACTTATCAACACCTGATGGTGCGGGTTGTCGGTAAACTTCGCATTTAACACGTTCCAGGTATGTCCGCCGGTGTCGCTGATCCCTGGGTTTGCCGCCGGGTCGGCGCTGTCGAACCCGACGACCAGAAGGTTGCCGATCGCTGCGGGAGACACGGTAAGAGACTGCGACGTCGTGTTAGCGTTGAAGGTGCCGTCCGAAGCGACGTGTGTAATAGCCTGGGCGGCCGTGGCATTGTTGGTCGCCGTCAGGGTGTAGGTCGTCGTCGCCGTCGGCGAGACGTTTTGCGTCCCTGAAACCGCGACGGCCCCGATCCCCTGGTTGATACTCACAGTCGTCGCGTTGCTCGTCGACCACGTCAGTGTCGCCGCAGCTCCGGCGGTGATGGACGTTGGGGATACGCTCAGCGTCGCCGTGGGCACCACGGGGCCCTGCGCGGCGATCGAGTCGGTGGCGGATCCCATCGCGCCATGAGTCATGTGCGTGGCTGCCACTGGGGCGCTATCGCTCGACGACTGGTTCTGCACCTCCGTCGCCGACGGCGAGCTCAAGCCTGCGAGCGACGAGAAGTCCAGCGCCCATCCCGCGCGCTGCGCGAGATCGGCCAGCAGGCCTGACGAGGACCGCGCGTCGAGGGCAGGCCACAACGAGTCGTATGCCGCTTGCGCTCCGGACCATCCGTTCTCGATGCCGATCATGAGGACGAGGCGCGTTTCGGGGCTGGAGGACACACCAGCCGACTGCCCGCTTCCCACGGTCGCCATCGCGATCACGCCCGGCGCCGGTGCGAGGGGCGGCAGCGCTCCCTCACGGGACAAGGCCTGCACCTGCGCCTTCGCGATGGCGTCACGGTGCGTGAGGCCGCCGGCGAAGCCCTGCTTGCTCGCGCGGTCGATCGCGTAGGCGAGAGAGTCCTGCTCAGTCGGGTTGGTGAATAGCGTGCCATCAGGCCGCTGAACCGGCCAGAGCCCGGGCGCATTCGCCGTCGAACGCACCGCATTGGCGTAGGCATCAAGCCACTGGAGATTTGCGGTCACCTTCCGCGCCAGATAGGCGCGGACGGGCGAGGCGTCGGGATAGTACGCGGCGGCGTCGGCGAGATTGCGCAGCGCCCAGGCGTAGCCGCCGGCGCCGTTCGCCGCGAGAATGCCGGCCGAGCCGCGGATGCCGTCCTTGTCGTCCGTGCGCAGCAGGCCGTAGTTCGCCCAGAACGCCATCTCTTCGGCGTAATAGCGATCGCCGGTCAGCAGATAGGGCACGTAGGCAATCGAGGGCTGGTGCGCGTTGTCCGGAATGAGCGCCGTTTGTCCGGCGCCCGGGGTGGTCGACCCGTTTTCGACCAGCGGCAACGGGGTGCCTTGCACATGGTCGAGTCCGCCGGCTTCCGCGCGCGCGTCGTACCACACTGTGGGCCGTTGATCGAGCGAGAGCAACCGTTCAGACCCGACGCCGCTCGTCGCACTGTCGTCCGCTTCCCGCACGTGCACCGGCCAGGACCCGGACAGATCGCCGTTGGCCAGCACGAAGGCGCGTTGAGTGGCGTGCTTGTGCACGAGATAGCGCGCGGTCCAGTCCGGAAAGGGCGCCAGCTCCTGACGGCCGCGTTGATCCGCCATGTTCGCGGTCAGCGCGCCCTCGCGCAGAATCTCGTAACGCGCACCGGTCGGCGCGCTGACGACGTTCGTCACGATGGATAGAAATTTCGGCAGGGCGCGCGAGGCATGGAACGGGCGGAGGTCGGGCGTCACGGCCGCAAGCGGCGCGGATCCGATCTCGAACACCTTGCGCCAGCGCGTCAGGTAGAAATGCTGCACGGCGCGCTTCGCAAACATCACCTGATTGTTCACGACGATGGTGGCGTCGTAGGTGACCGTCGTCGCCCCCACTTTGTCGAGGAGGTTCTCCACCGACACATCCACGCGCGCCTTACCGTCGCTGTACACGCGGGTGTCGAAGTTCACGCGCAAGAAGTCATGCGCGCTGCCGCCCGCGGTAATAGGGGCCACGACCGATCGGCCTTCAGCCACCAGCGGACCCGACAACCAGATATCGTTGGCCGGTGTCATCGGCAAGGTCGCCGTATACGCAACGCCGTCGAGGATCAACGTCGTCGAGGCGCTTGGCAACGTCGGCGTGAAGCCGCCGGCCGTCGGCGCCGCGGCGATGACTGCGTATCTGCCGGCCGCCGGAATGTTGGCGGTCACGATGGCAAATCGAATCGAGCCATCGGGCCACCGATTCTTGATGTCGGTCTGGGTCGACAGATTCCCGATCTGCAGTCCGGCCGTCGCCGCGCCCTGCGGCACAGTTTCCCCGAACGTTGCCCAGCCCGACGACAGACCCACAGTGGCCACGGCGGGCGCCTGCCCGCTGAACGGAGACGCGAACCCAATGACTAACAGAAGAACGGCGACGTAGTGGACGATTCCGGCTCGCCGCACAATTCGAAGGATGGGGTTGCCAACTGACAGTTCTGTGGTCGCATTGGGATGCCGAGCGCGTTCTTGAACAACACGTCCCGAATGGCGATCGCAACGAACAGACGAGCGTCGGCCGGCCCCGTCGCGCATGATGTCGTCGAGGGCACTGATGCCCGTGAGGGTCTTCGGCAGCTCGTTCGTTCGTCTTTTCAGGTGACTCATTTTTCGCTTTACGGCGTCGCAAAAAACAGACGCGGGTACTCAACAACCCCACGTGGGCCAGATCGACAACACTGGCGTTTGAGGGAGGTCTGCGGGCGATCTACACACTGGGGAGGTGTGTTCGCTCGACGCGGCTTGAAGGAGAGCTGAAGGGCCGCGGCCGGTCAGCGAGAATCAACTCCGCAAGAACAAGTCCAACGGATCACACAACAAACGGACAACGGTGATGTCGAAGGACCATGTCGTTCGTGAGTGGCGGCTGAAGCCAACGCGGAAGGATTCACGTCGCTACATGTGGCAGGCTGTTAGCTACATATCCCTACACCATCTCCATCTCGTCCATCTCGCACGCACATCAAAGGTTGAATCGAGGCAGATGAGCTTGCGGCGCAGACAGATGTTGCGCTGCGCGAACTCACCGCACGCGGCGGGGGGTCCCTACGTTGACGTCATGGTGAGGTGCAGGGTGTTGCAGACCCGTTCGACGTCCGTGGCTGAAACTGGTAGACCTTGGCGGCTCGTCTCACGTGTTACCACCTCGCGGCACGATGGTAGCTTTTCGGTAACACTCTGGCAACTGGGTTGGCAACTGTCACGAAGCCTCCCCGCATCTGGTAACACCTCTTGACACGTCCTGACCACATCGCCCGTACAAGCAAAAGGCCCTGTTTCCAGGGCCTTTGATCACGGCATTCTCGGGAATTTATTGGTCGGGGCGAGAGGATTTGAACCTCCGACCCCTCGGTCCCGAACCGAGCGTTGACGCAACGATTTCCGAATGTTTTCGTCGTTTCTTGGACTCGGGTAGCAACTGGGTAGCTACCGGGTCGAGGTCAGTGCGCCTGGTTTCGCCAGCCACCGCCGCCCATCGACGACACCGCCGGTGGCGCTAAAATGGTCTGGGCCATGAACTACCAAGACCGCATCGTGCGGGATCCTCAGATTGTGGGCGGCGAGCCGATCCTGAAAGGGACGCGCGTGACGCTGAAGACCGTACTCGCGAGCCTCGCTGAAGGTGCCACGACGGCCGAAATCCTCGCCGATTTTCCGACGTTGTCTGAAGAGGACGTCCGGGCGGCCATCGCGTTCGCCGCTGGCTCCGCGCAGGAGGACATGCCTCTGATCGAAACACCGATCAAACGGTGAAGATCAAACTCGACGAAAACCTGCCCGACCGCCTCGTCGCCGTCCTCACCGGACTTGGTCACGACGTCGATACCGTTCGCGCAGAGCAGCTGACCGGTCGCGCCGACCCTGACGTGTGGAGCGCCGCGCAAGCCGCCCAGCGTTTCCTGATCACACAGGATCTCGATTTTTCGGATGTCCGCCGCTATACGCCCGGCACTCACGCCGGTCTCCTTCTTGTGCGCCTGACGCGACCCGGCCGCAACGCGTTGTTCGAGCGCGTATCGACAGTGTTCCAGACGGAGAAGGTCGAAGACTGGACTGGATGCCTCGTGGTCGCCACCGAACAGAAGATTCGCATCAGACGACCGGAGCCACCAACGGAACGCTGATCAAGGCCGAATCCGAGGATCGCGATTCCATCGGCTGCTCCTCACGGACGACTTCCGCGCACGACGTTGAGGGTATGGGTCGAGACCATCGCGGTTCTGCGCGAGCTTAACGATCGCAGAATCCCGTCGAGCACCGAGTCCAGTTCCTTGGCCAAGTCCTCGGCGAGATAACGCAGCACGAGATAGCCGTTCTCTTGCAGTAGCTGGTCCTTGCGTCGATCACGCCGGTACGCGACCGGATCCGCGAGATGCTGGCCACCATCGATCTCAACGACGACTCGCGAATCAGCGCACAGGAGATCGATTTCCATTCTGCCCCAGCCGTCGAACGCGATCGGCAGGTCGGCATTCAGCTGGAATCGCCCTCGTGTCTCCGGCAACGTTTCCAGACGTCGATAGAGAAATGCCTCGGACGCACTTCGCGCGCGTTTGGCGCCTTCGGCTTCTGGAGGAATCGGATGAGCGGCCGTCACGAACAAGTTCGCGAGCGGCGTATCGACGCCGTCGCGAACGAGTCGCCGCACGCTGGCAGCGTAGTCACGTTTCCAGAGTGGATCAGCGGGCAACGTCACGTCTGCCGGCCAGCCCGGAATGGCGCTCGCCGGAAGGACAATCGTGTAGCCGACAGCCTCGTAGCCGCGGCAACGGCGATCGAACATTCGCGCCAGCATGGGCACGTTCAGGTCGGCGTAGTCGTAGACCTGCACCTCACGCTTGCCGTCGTAGAGGCGATGCAGCCTGCCGACGTATTGCGCGATGGTCCCCCGCCACGAAACCGGAAGCGTCAGAAACAGCGTGTCCAATCGCGGATCGTCGAATCCCTCTCCGATGTATTTGCCAGTCGCCAGGATGACGCGACCTTCTTCCGGTGGGATGGCTGCCAGCCGCTCGGCCTCTGCCTGCCGCTGCTTCTTCCCCATTCCCCCTCGCAGGACCACGACGTGAGGAACGCTTGCGGAAAGCACACTCTCGAATCGATCGAGATGCTCGTTGCGTTCGGTGAGCATGAGCGGCGAGCGTCCGTCCCGTACGGCCTGAACGACCTCCTCGCAGATCGCTCGATTCCGAGTCTCGTCGTCTACCAGGAGTTGATAAAGCGATTGGAACTCGATCCGTTTGTCCGTACCTGTGGCGCTCGCCGGTCTGAAACGCGGTTGGGCGAACAATGACCGTGTGTTCGAACGGTCGTGCCGCCGCCTGCGCTTTCGCGTCCACTCGATGCCGCACGGGGCCGCATTGCATGAAAATGATTGGATGATGACCGTCCTTCCGCGTCACCGTCGCGGACAGGCCCAGGACGAATCGCGCCTTCGCCCGACGGACCACCTGTTCAAAGCTGTGCGCCGACAGATGGTGGCATTCATCGACGATCACCTGCCCGTACTCGGCGACGCAATCGTTCACGACATCTTTGCGGACGAGGCTCTGAATGACCGCCACATCGAGCAGCCCGGTCGGCTTGTTGCGGCCGCCGCCGATGCGGCCGATCGACTTGGTCGGGAGGTCGAGAAACGTCGCCAGACGCTCGACCCATTGGTCCAGGAGCTGGCGCCGATGCACGAGCACCAACGTATTGACGCCGCGCTGGGCGATCAGCCAGGCAGCGACGACTGTCTTGCCGAACGCCGTCGTGGCGGCCAAGACACCAGTCTCGTGCTTCAGCATCGCCTCGGCCGCGAGCTTCTGCTCTGTTCGGAGCTCGCCTTGAAAGGTGGCCTGCAGCGGCTGTCCGCTGAAACGCTCGTCACGGATGACCGGGCGAATATTCAAGTCGATCAGTACCTCACGAACGTCTTCGAGACATCCGCGTGGCAAGCCGATGTGTTGTGGATGTTCTTCAGCGCAACCGATGATCCGTGGCTTGGCGTAGGTAGGCAGGCGCATCGCCTGGGTCTTATAGAACTCCGGATTCTGGAACGCGGCGACACGCAGCAACCGGTTTCGAAGACCCGGAGCCAAACCGTCTTTGGCGATGTAGATCTCGTTTCCGAGGATCAGTTCGAGTGAACCAGGAAGCTCGCCGACAATCGGTGGCTCCGTCCGGCGACGCGATGGCGGCGCCGCCCATGGTGCTGGTTCGTCATCCTCCGCCGGCGGAAGGCGCACGCCAAGGACGCGTCCTCGTCGATCTGCGTCGCGCGCGATCGCTTCCAGATGCGCGCGCCCGATGCGCTGCACGGTTGAGAGAAATGCCCATTGATCGCGATGCGGTACTGCCCTGGTCGTCAAGGAAGACGCTGTTGCCGTCCCCGCGGGCGTGCTTCTGCAGCGGCAGCGCGATCAGATTGCCGAATCCTCCGTGGGGCAACGTGTCCTGATTCGGGAAGAATCGATCGTACGAGTCGAAGCCGATATCCGGCCGTCGCTCCATTGTCTCCGTCAGGATGTAGGAGCCGACCTTCCGCGCGAGCGCCGCAGGCACGGCCTCTTCAAACAACAGCCAGACATGGCCGCCGCGCCCCGAGCGTGACCGCTCAAGCGCAGCGGAAAGATCCATCCGACGGCACGTCTCAATGAATGCCGTTGAATCTTCCAGCCAACCGCTCTTGTCGAAATCGACGGCCAGGAAGAAGCACGTCTCATCCAAGAGCATCGGATAGACGCCGGCCACGAAGCGCTGTCCGGCGTCGTCATAGCCGGACAGGTGCCACCGAATCACGTCGTCGGTCACTGGGAGGAAGCGACGATTCGGACACTCCGCGCACTTGATGCGCGGTTTTTCGCAGATGCCCCGCACCCACTCGTTGGCGCAGGCGGGTGCGTAGCCGGACTTCCCGGTTTTCCGGCTCTCGAATCGACGCGGATACACGTCCTCGCGCCCGCGAAAGAGCGAGCGGAATAGCGCGATCTTCTCCTCCGACGAGGAGAGCTGATGAACGAGAGTCGGACTCTGATCCACTGATCTGCCCGGACCGGCGCGATGATGTCATCGTCCGGACGACGCGATCAACCGGTCAATCGTCAGCTTCGGAATCAGTGTCCGACCACGACGTCGGGTAGCGTCGAGGGTAGCACTTTGCCTGGAGGAGTCGAGCGGGATGGACCAGTCGCGAGCGACGGAGGCGAGAAATCTCGAACGATTCTAGGTGAAGGCGGGATTTGAAGCGCCGGCCACTCGGTTCCAGGACTCGAATCCGGAGGAAAAACCGAGTGACCCGGCAGACTGAATTTCGCAGATTTTCTTATGGAAATTGGTCGGGGCGAGAGGATTTGAACCTCCGACCCCTCGGTCCCGAACCGAGCCCAGAAGTCCTGCGTTTTCTTGCGAATCGACGCGATCTCAGTCGTAGGCTAACGACCGGCTAACGGTTGTTCGCCGTCCGAACACCGCCGCTGTGGATGACACCGAGCGCGTACGTGATCGGAAATCAGTCGACACTTGGCGACTGATCGTTACGAATCTCGGCTGGGGTCGTGAGTGCGTGACGTACGCCGCTATCACCTCGTCGGTACGAGCAGCTTGAGCTCTTCGACCCAGTGCTGGACGAAGACGACTTTCTTGGTCGCAGACGCCGGTCGCTGCACCATGAGGAACCGGCCGTCGCGCGCGACGTCGTAGTAGGGATACGCGGCCGCGCCGCTGTAGTCTCCGAGATACTGCCCTTGAAACAGCTCGTGGGGCTGACCGAATGACGTCGTCGGACCCGCGACAACAGACACCGCCACCATGGCGTTGCCCACCCGGTAGAACAATTCCCGCCCGTCACGGGACCAGACGGGCTCGATTCCGCCCCCATTCGAGATCGTCACCCGTTCTCCCGGCCCTGGATAGGGCCTCACGTAGATTTCGTCGGTGCCCGATTCGTTGGACACGTAGGCGATCCATTCTCCATCCGGCGAGAAAACGGGCGCTCGCTCTTCGGCCGGGGTTGCGACGAAGGGGCGCTCGCGAGGGTTGCCGCCGGGCTCGAAGATCCAGAGGTCCCGGCTCACCGTCTGGATGCGGCTCTGATAAGCGAGCGCTTTGCCATCGCTCGACCAGGAGCTCGGTGTGACCAGCCCGTCCGATCGAACGAGCTCCTGCGTGTCGCTCCCGTCCGCTTTCGTCCAGACGATGCGGGTGCTCGCGGGTTTGGCCGGATCGTCCCCAGCTCGGTTGAAGGTAACCCGCTGAGAATCGGACGCCCAGGCCAGAATCGGCACAGGCGCAGCCCTTGCCGGCGTGGTGCGACCATCGAAGGTGAGCCGCGTTCTCGAGCCGCGACGGAGATCCCAAACCCAACTGTCGTTTCGGCTGAACGCAATCCGGCTCTCATCAGGTGCGAGACGTGGGTAGTCGTACACGCCCGGTTCATCGATGATAGGCGTAGCTGCGCCATTTCGCGCGACCCAGGCGAGGATGCCCCCTGCCAACCTGGCTCTCTCCGGGCACATACGCCAACGATCCGTTCGCGGCCACGCTGAACTGCGCTGATGCGACGGGGCTGAGGCGAAACGCTGTCAACGACAAGGGCGTCGGCTCGCGCGTGATCGTGAGTCGATCCACGTCGAACGGCGCCGCCCAGAGCGAGCCATTGGCTCTAGCAAATACCAGGTGCCCGGTTGGCACGTAGAAAGGATCTCGCCCGGACACGATCTTCCGCCGCTCGCCTGAAGACAGCACGAGGGCTTCGAGCGACGCTTCGCCGTCACCGGCCCCGCCGACGTGAAACAGCACGGCGCGGCCCCCCGGCAACGCCATCGGACCGGCGGCAAACAGGCCTGTCTCCAGCAACAGGATTGGAGCGCCGCCGGTCGCCGGCACGCGCCACAGGCCGCCCGCCGCGTTATGGACGATCGTTCCATCCGGGAGCCAGGTCGCGCCAGAGGGAGGAGCCCGATTCTGCAATCGCTCCGAGAGGGTGACCGGCGTCCCGCCGGCTATCGGTATCTTCATCAGCGCTCCAGTCCGTCGGCTGAGAAAACCGACCGTGCCTCCATCCGGCGACAAGAACGGCATCGTCGGCTCTTGCTGCTCCGAACCGGCGATCTCGGTTGGCGCCAGCTGATCGATGTCACGGCGCATCAACCGGCTGGTAGAACGCTCGCCCTCGACATAGACCAATGATCGGCCGTCTGGTGACAGTGCCAGCTCCCGTTGGCTGTTGCCAGCTCGAAGAAGCTCTGGTAGCTCGATTTCGAAACGGGTCACGGGAGTCGGAGGCGGCTGTCGGACGGACCACCCTGCCACCGCGGCGGCGACCGCTACAGCCGCCGTGGCCCACGGCAACCCGCGACTCCAGGAAGAGCTCGCCAGGATCACGGTTGCTGAGGTCTGCGAAGGCGCACGTTCAAACGCGCCGTCGAGCGCGAGCCGCACGTCACCGATATCGCGCAGCCTCTGCTTCGGATCCTTCTGGAGGCAACGTGTCAGGACTGTGCGGATACCGGGCGGCAGGGTCGCCGGCAACGCCTGCCAATCGGCTTCGCCCTTCATCACGTCGGCAAGCGTCAGCGAGACATCCTCGCCCCCGAACGCACGTTTGCCCGTCAGCATTTCGTAGAGCACACAGCCGAACGCCCAAATGTCCGCGCGCTTGTCCACCTGCTTGCCGCGGGCCTGCTCCGGGCTCATGTAGGCGGCCGTGCCAAGGATCATTCCGGCCTGGGTCATCGCGGGTGTCGTGATAGTTGGCGACTGCGAGACGCTCGGTGATGCGACGCCCGTCGGTTCCATCGCCTTCGCCAAGCCGAAGTCCAGCACCTTCACCGTGCCGTCAGGTCGCACCTTGATGTTCGCGGGCTTCAGGTCGCGATGAATGATGCTCTGCTCGTGCGCAGCTTCCAGTGCCTCGGCGATCTGCCTCGCGATCGGCAGCGCCTCGTCGAGTGGGATTGCGCCTCGCGTAATGCGCTGGGACAGGTCCTCGCCCTCGACGAGTTCCATCACAAGGGCGGAGACGCCGCCATTCTCTTCGAGGCCAAAGATCCCGGCGATGTTCGGATGGTTCAGAGACGCGAGCACTTCCGCCTCGCGCTGGAAACGGGCCAGCCGATCGTGGTCAGCGGCGAGTGAAGGAGGCAGGATCTTGATCGCGACCTGGCGTTTCAGCCTCGTGTCCGTCGCTCGAAACACTTGCCCCATCCCCCCTTCGCCGATCGGCGCGGTGACTTCGTAGACGCCAAGTCGGGTGCCGGGAGTGAGGGCCAAGTGGCTGGATTATATGGCCGACGGAGGCTGCGAACGAGATCGGTCCTTGAAAACGCCGTTGTGTTGACCCGATCGTCCCGGCGATGCCACCAGACCTCGAATCCGGATCGTGCTTAAGGTCTCGAACCGGACGCTCTCGCCAGACTGCCACGCCCCAATTTGGAAGTTCTGTTCGCATCGGGCTCGGTTAAGTCGGTTCGTTCCTCCCGAACCGAACATCAATTAGTCGATTCAGCCCGCGAGCCTCGTGAAAAGCAATACAACCGCGCCCTGCCTGAGCGGTCGGCCGCGCCGCCGCCCGCACCGATTTTCAGCGGCCGGCGGCCCTCTTCAGATGAGGCAATTCCTCGCGCAAGACCCGCCGAAGTGTCGCTTCAAGGGGTTCGCGCTTAGTGCTGACGTACTCCCTCAGTGCCGCATTGATGAGCGTCTGATAGCTGCCGCCACCCGCGCCATGAACCTGTTTGCGAAACCACTGCAACAGATCGTCATCGATGCGGATCGTGATCCGCGTCTTCCCGGCCGGCGTCTTCAAGACCGGCCCGCGTTTTCCACTCGCAAAGTCGTACTGTGCTTTCATGGCTTTACTCCGTACTGCTCGCGCTTTTGCGGCGTTGCTTTACGAGCAGATATGAGGCGCGGCCGTTCGCCGCGCCAGCTGTAGACGACAACGAGCACATTTCCGAGTGCGTCCATGCCGATTGTTACGTAACGTTCCTCGTCCCCTTCATCGTCTCGAACCGTCATGGCCTGCTCATCGTGCAGGACAGTGAATGCGTCAGCAAAGTCTACGCCGTGCTTTTTGAGGTTCGCAGCTGCCTTCCGCGGGTCCCATTGGCCATCGGCGGCCATCGATCCACAGTGTATGCACATTTGTGCATACTGTCAACGGGTGCGCTTTATGGGCTGCCTCATTGTCGCGCGAGACCAGCGACTCTTGCCGAGCGTCGATGTCGGTCGAAATTCGGTGGAACCAACCTGGAGTTACTGCCGGCCGCGTACAGCGAAATGGCCGGCATCCGACCGGCCATTCAGATTTATTTTTGCGTTCCTGCCCGCACTTGTGGCGGGTAATCTTAGCCTAACAACAGCCTAACGATTTATCCGCCATAACAATCGTTCTGCGGTCTGGAAGACTCGCTGAAGGCGCGATTTGAGGAACTGACCACTCGGGCGAAACCGAGTGGTCTAGCCAGACTGAATTCGGCGAGTTTCTATGAGTGCCCTTCCTGAGAGAGGGGTAACACTTCATTCCGGGCACATAGGTGACACTTCCCCCCTCAGAGGAGGGGGCATGCCTTGGAAGGAGTGTCACGTCATGGACGAGCGGCTGCGGTTTGTCGCCCGCCGGCTGGATGGCGAAAAGATGGCGACGCTGTGCGCCGAGTTCGGGATTTCGCGGAAGACCGGCTACAAGATCTACGACCGCTACAAAGACTGCGGCATTCAGGGGCTGACCGATCGGAGCCGGCGGCCGTTTCGACACGCCAATCAGCTGCCGCTGCCGATCGAAACGCTGATCGTCCGACTGAAGAAAGACTATCCCACCTGGGGCGCGCCGAAGATCCGCGAGCGCCTCCGGCGGCAGCTGTCCAGCCGTCCATGCCCGGCCATCAGCACCGTGCATGCCGTGCTGGATCGGCATGGGCTGGTGCACGCGGCGCCGACGCCGCGGCGCGCGCGGCCAGGGCACGGCGCTCTCCTGGCCGGACGCGCCCAATGCGCTGTGGTGCGCGGATTACAAAGGCGAGTTCATGCTCGCCAATCGCGCGTATTGCTATCCGCTGACCATCACCGACTTCGCGAGCCGCTATCTCATGACGTGCGAAGCGCTCTCGACGACGCGGGAAGCCTATGCGTTTACGGTGTTTGAGCGCGCCTTCAAGGACTTTGGGCTGCCGCACGCGATGCGCACCGACAACGGCGTGCCCTTCGCCGTCCCCGCACGCGCTGTACGGCCTGAGCAAGCTGGCCGTGTGGTGGCTCCGACTGGGCATTCGGATCGAGCGGATCAAGCCCGGCCATCCCGAGCAGAACGGCCGCCACGAGCGGATGCATCTGACGCTGAAGACCGAAGCGACCAAGCCCGCCGCGGCGAATGTCCTGCAACAACAGGCGCGCTTCGATGCGTTTCATCGCACCGCTACAACCAGGAGCGGCCGCATCAGGCGCTCGGCATGAAAGTGCCCGGCGACGCTCTACGCGCGCTCGCCCGCGCTATCGCGGCCTCGCCGAGCTCGACTATCCGTTTCACGATTGGACCGCGACGGTCACCCGCTGCGGCCGCATCTGCTTCAACCACGTGAAAATCAATCTGAGTCAGGTCTTTGCCGGGCAGAACGTCGGCGTCAGACAGGTGAGCGACCGGATTTGGCTGGTCAGTTTTATGGACTACGATCTGGGCTACTTCGACGATGAGACCTGTCGGCTCGAGCCGATCGAGAATCCCTTCGGCCCGAAAGTGTTACCTATGTGCTCCGGAATAAACTGTCACCCATGTGACCGGAATGGACCGATGAAAATTGGTCGGGGCGAGAGGATTTGAACCTCCGACCCCTCGGTCCCGAACCGAGTGCTCTACCAGGCTGAGCCACGCCCCGACGACTCGTATCTTAGCACTAGAAGCCGTAAAACGCTGTCCAAGCCACCCAAAGGGCCGGCGATCCGATACAGTCGGACGACACCGCACGTCAAATCAGTAGGACTAAGGTCGTACAACGTGAAACGTGTGCGCAAGAAGGCGGTGACCGCCGGGTAAATTCCGCCGGCTCCGTTCGAACAGGAACAGACGCATGCCGGCGACGGTTTCTAGACTCCGTTTCTTTGTGACCTTCGAACACCTCGACGAAGCACCGAACCAGCAATTTTAGTTTGACGAATCTCGCGTCAGAATAGACGCGATGAGCGTATCTTTGAAGCGCGCCCACTATGCGCTCGAGGGAGGCACCATGTCCGGCCTTGCCTATTCCAGCACGACCGCCGTACCGGCGCCGACGTCAGCACCGGCAAACAGACTGCTGGCGTCTCTGCCGGCCGATGATCTCCAACGCCTGCGTCCGCATCTGCGAAGCGTGCGGTTGAAACCGAAACAGATTCTTCACAAGCAGGGCGACAAGATTCGCGAGGTGTACTTTCCGACCGGTGGTGCGTGCTCGATCATCGAGCTGATGCAGGACGGGCAGGCTGCCGAGATCGCGACGGTTGGCGACGAAGGTCTGCTCGGCGGCGCGGTGTACTTCGGCCAGGAGGAATCGTTCACGCAGAGCGTCGTGCAGGTGCCCGGTCAATGGGCCGATGTCATGACCGCCGAAGCCTTCAATGCCGAGATGGCGCGGAAAGGCGCACTGTTCATCCGCATCATCCGATATCACCAGGCCCTGATGACGCAGGTGATGCAGACGACCGTCTGCAATGGCCTTCACTCGGCCGAGCAGCGCTGCTGCCGCTGGCTGCTGATGACTCACGATCGCGTCAAGCGCGACGAATTCGCGCTGACGCACGAAACGCTGGCGATGATGCTCGGCGTCCGGCGTCCGACCATCACGCTGATCGCCGCGGCGCTCCAGAGGGCAGGCCTCATTCACTACCGCCGCGGGTGTATGAAGATTCTCAACCGCGCGGGGCTTGAGCGCGCGTCATGCGAGTGCTATCAGACCATCAACGATCGCGTGAAGCGATTGATGAAGGAATAGTCATCGCACCCGGGCTCGTTCGTGTACGGTTTTTACGGGACCCGCTACTGAAGACCTCGCAGTGAGGCGCCGATAGAACGTCCGTGGCGCGCAGATTTGTCAGGGACGGAGATCAGCTGATCTGTCACATCCGGCCGGCACGGACGGGCAACGGATTCGAGCTCGTCTACACGCAGGACGGAGAGGATCACGTCGAACACTACCCTCTCGAAAGCCTGGCCAAAGCCCGCTGCACCCGCGTCGAAGAAGACCTGATCTACGACGGCTGGTCGCTTGTGGCCTGAGATCCTCCGCCGGCCTTCACACGCGATCGTCAACTCCCCGCACGCCGGACTTCTTTGCACAATGCGCGCAGCAGTAGAACGTGCCACCGGCTTCGATGCCGTGGCCGACGATCCTGCAATGGCAGTGCGCGCATGTCGGCGCGAGCATGTGAATCGCACATTCGAAGCTGTCGAACGTGTGTGAGATGCCGCCCTGCATCACCTCAAATGACTTGTCGTAGTTGTTCCCGCACACTTCGCATTGAGCCATCGGTGTCTCCTACGCGCTGAAGTAGCCGTCCACCATGTCAACCCGCATCGGCGTGTGGAACCGCAGGATGATGCACGACCGCGCACCCTCGATTGCGAGCGCCGTATCCACGTCGTCCTCCGACTGTTCGAGCACGATGCGCTGCGGATCGTGAATCGATTCCGTTTCGAGATGTCCGCTGACGCGATCGTCGACGGCGAGGGCGATGGTACCGTCCTCCGATTGCACGCCCCGAAGGGCGCCGTCGTGATGATGGGTCTCGACGCGCTCGTCGACGAACTCATCGAAACGATCGACGCCGACGAGCCAGCCAGCGTGCTGCCCGTTGAACGCCTGGAAGAACTCCACCCACTCGTCTCGTGCAATCTCACGCCGTTTCATGCGCCTCCTCTTGGTGGTTGAGATGACGCGTGAACCAGCCGGCCGCCAGAGTCGCGACGGTCTCCAGCGCTCCGGGCTCGTGAAACAGGTGTGACGCGCCAGCGACGATTTCCAGACGTACCTCGCCCCGCATGCGAGCCATGGCCTGGCGATTCAGCTCGAGCACTTCGCGGTCCTCACTGCCCACAATCAGCAGAGTCGGCGACACCACCCCCGGCAGCGAACCCCTTGCGAGATCCGGTCGGCCGCCACGAGAAACGACCGCAGAAATCTGCTTCGGTCGAGCGGCTGCGACGACCAGGGCGGCCGCCGTGCCGGTGCTCGCACCGAACAGTCCGAATGGCAGCGTCGTCTGCATGCGCAGCTTGTCGATGACGGCCGCGACGCGGCGCGCGAGAAAGGCGATGTCGAATCGAAGATGGCCGGTGAACTGATCGGCGCGCTCCTCGGCGGGCGTCAGCAGATCCATCAGCACGGTACCAAACCCCGCCGCGCGCAGGTGCGCACCGACGAACTGGTTGCGCGGGCTGTGGCGGCTGCTGCCGCTGCCATGAACGAAGAGCACGAGGCCGGCCGCAGCGCCGGGGACGGTGAGGTCCGCATCGATGTCGATGCCGTCCACCTCGAAGCGTACGGCGTGATCCTGGATCTGCAACGGCTACACTCCTGTCGGAAACGTCTCGGGCACCTCGGGTGCAGTCCACTGCCCCGTGATTTCCAGTGGCCGCACGGCGCTCGTATGGTCGAAGTGCAGCACCGCGTCGAACTGCGACGAGAGACTCGCGGGGAAATAGTGGCTCTCCCGCTCGGACTCCGGCCGGTAAATCACACCGATCGCGCGCTCCAGCCGCGGCTTCATCAGGCAGCGGCGGACGCGCTCGTCCCGGAGCGGGAGCAGGAACCGCGGATTCGACAACTCGTGAAAGAGATGCTCGTAACTGTCAGGCAGCGCAGGCCTCACTCGTTTCAGCTCGACCGGCTCATCCCAGTCTGACGCGGCCGTCACCGTACCGTGCGACGTCGTGTAGCCGACCAGACACGTCCTGCCCGGAAAATGCTCGCGCATCAACTGTCCGACGTTGAGCTCCCCGCGCTGGCCCATCTGGGTGGCACGCGCGTCGCCGAGATGCGAGTTATGCGCCCAGACGACGAGCTTTGCGGGATGGGCCGGCTCGCCGAGATAGTTCTGCAGCGCCTCGATTGTGCCCGTCATGTGCCGATCGCGGCGGTTCCACGATTCGGTTCCTCCGCGGAACATCGTGCGGTCGTACTCCTCGGCGTTTTTTACGAGACGCGCATTCTGCTCGGCAAAGAAATACTCGTCCCGTGCGATCAGGCCGCCTCGTCTCAGCTCCGCCGAACGGCGCTGCAGTTCGGTCAGCACGGCAATGACGTCGCCTTCACAGGACTCGAGCCCGAATTCCTCTGAGTACGCGTACGCCTGGGGATCCCCGCCGTAGCGATCGAAACACGAGTAGCGATCGCGCGCGCGGCGAGCCGCTCCGGGATCATGCTTGCCGAGATATTCCAGAACGGCGCGCATCGAGGCGTGCAGGGCGTACAGATCCATCCCGTAGAAGCCGGCCTGCTGCTCGGACGGCAGTCCGTGGTTGTGCTCGTAGAGCCATTCGACGAACTCGACCACGTCGGCATTTCTCCACATCCATGTGGGAAACCGTTTGAAGTCGTTCAGCGCCTCTACGGCGCTGCCGTCGGCGCTCTCGTGTCTGACATAGCGATTCACGCGATACGCGTCCGGCCAGTCGGCCTCGACCACGACCGCGCGAAACCCGCTCTCGACGATAAGCCGCCTCGTCAGGTGCGCGCGATGCGCATAGAACTCGTGCGTACCGTGGCTGGCCTCGCCGAGCAGGGCAAATTGTGCGTCCGCGATGACGTCGATGGCTTTCCCGGCGTCGCCGACGTCAGCGACCGGCGTGAAGGTGGTCTGAATCGCGTCGTGTGGTGTCATGGCTCAGCAGTTCGCGAACCTCGTCATCGGTGGTCTGAGAAAAGTCGTCATACCAGAGGCCGACCGCCGAGAACTCGGACGGCGTTGAGAGACATACGATTTCGTCGACTTCGTCCTGGAGTTCACGGCAGGTGCTCGGCGCCGCAACGGGTACGGCCACCACGACGGCGCGCGGCTGCTCGTGGCGAACGGCGTTCACCGCCGCGCGCATGCTCGAGCCGGTCGCAAGCCCATCGTCGACGAGGATGACTGTACGGTTGCGAAGGTCTGGAAATGGTCTGGTGCCGCGGTATTCCTGAAGGCGCCGCTGGAGCTCACGTCTTTCGCGCTCGGCGACCGCGCGAATGACATGCGGAGGAATGTTGTACGCCGTGACGACATCACCGTTGAGTACTTCGGTACCCGTGCCGGCGATGGCACCCATGGCGAGCTCGGGCTGCCATGGGACACCCAGCTTACGGACGACAAACACGTCGAGCGGCGCCCTCAGATCTCGGGCTATTTCATAGGCAACGGGCACACCGCCGCGAGGGAGGGCCAGCACCTCGATGTCGTCGCGGTCCTTGTGGTGTGCGAGCTGCCGGGCCAGAAGCTGACCCGCCTCGCGGCGATCGTGAAATCGCTGCAGTTGGTCCATGAACTGATGCGTTCAGGACAACAACGTGCAACGCTCGTACCTAGCGGGTGGATTCGAGCTCGAGCAGGAATTCTTCGACCGTTGGAATGACGCTGTACGCTGTTAAATCAGGCTGCAGCGGCGTCACTGAAATATAGCCATCACGCACGGCCTGAAAGTCGGACCGATCGTGCGGCTCCCATTCGTTCTGCCCTTCTTCAATCCAGAAGTACCGCTGCCCGCGCGGATCAATCCGTTCGTCAACCTTCGTGATGTGGTTGCGCCGCGCCTGCACGGTGATTTTGAATCCCTTGGTCCGCCCCATCGGCACATTGATGTTCAGAAACGTACGGGATGGGATGCCTTTTTCCAGCACCGACTGCGCCACGACCCGCGCGCCGCGCGCCGATTCCGAGAAGTCGAGCTTCTCACCTGTTTTCTGCAAAGACACCGCGATGCCCGGGGCGCCGAGCAGCGCGGCTTCAAAGGCACCAGAAACGGTGCCCGAGTACGTCACGTCGTCGCCGAGGTTCCATCCCTTGTTGATCCCCGAGATAACCAGGTCGGGCATCGCGCGCAGGACGCTGGTAATGGCAATGTTGACGCAGTCGGACGGCGTGCCGTCCACGGCGTAGACACGTTCCGAGATTGTTTCAATGCGGAGCGGCCGGCGGAGTGTGAGCGCGTGTCCGATGGCGCTGGCCTCGGCGAGCGGTGCGACCACCGTGACTTCACCGAGAGGCCTCATGGCGTCGGCAAGCGCGAGAATGCCTTCCGAGCGCACGCCATCATCGTTGGTGACCAGAATCCGTTTCATACCTTGAATTATCGGACGGAGCCGGTACGAGCACAAACAAGAGCCCTGCTGCGATCAACGCAAGGCATGCACCCGTGAGAAATGCTGACGTCGCGCCCCGTGTGTTCCAGATGAGCCCGAAGACGACGCTGGAGATCAGGGCGCCGATGCCCGTAACGGCGTTATAGATGCCGAACGCAGTGCCACGTTGTGACGGATGGGCAAAATCGGCCACAAACGCCCTCTCAACGCCCTCAACGGCGCCGTAGTAGAGACCGTACACGAGAAACCACGCCACCAGCGCCCACATCGTGGTCGCAAACCCAAAGCCTGTGTAGACGGCGGCGTAGATCAGCCATCCGATCGCGATGAGCGGCCGCCTCCCGAAGCGATCCGAGGCGGCACCGCCGGCAAGCGATGCGCCCATCTTGACGACATGCAGAGACGACCAGATCAGCGGAATCAGGGCGGGTCCGCCAGCGGCTTCCGTCAGGCGCAACAGGAGAAATGCATCGGCAGAATTGCCCAGTGTAAAGACAGACAGGACGACGAGGTACCTCACCAGAGGCTTGGGAAGCGCGCCTGCACCAGGGACTTGGGGATCAGGGATTGCCGCTGAGTGGGTGTGTGGGCGTTCCTTGACCCACAGCAACAGAACGACGGCCGCCAGACCCGGTATGGCCGTGAGAGCAAAGAGCGTGCGATAGCGGCCTGGGAGGGCAAGGAGAAACGCCGTGGCGAGCATCGGCCCGAGCACCGCGCCCGTGTGATCCATCGCGCGATGAAAGCCGTACACTTTGCCGCGATTCGTCTGGTCTGCAAGATCGGCGAGCATCGCGTCGCGCGGCGCGCCGCGAATGCCCTTTCCGACCCGATCGATAAATCTCAGGACAAACACCATCCACCAGCCGGCGGCGATGCTGATGAACGGCCGCGCTGCGGCGGACAGCGAATAGCCGACGATCACGATCGGTTTCCGCTTCTGTAACCGATCCGACACACGGCCTGAGATGATCTTCAGAATGCTGCTCACCGCTTCGGCAGCCCCCTCGATGACGCCGAGCGACATTGCCGTAGCCCCGAGAACGGTTGTGAGAAAGAACGGCAGCAGCGGGTAAATGGCTTCGCTCGCGACGTCGTTCAAGAGACTGACCGCGCCAAGCAGCCACACGCCGGCCGGCAGCGCCCATCCTGGCCTGATCGTTTGCCTGTTTCCCATCTCGGTTCTCGCCGCTCGCCGCCCGGGCAGCATGTCGTACAATTGATAGACAGACAAGAACATGGCCACCCTGAAAGACGTCCTGGCCGCCCGCACGCGCGAGGGCGAGCTCTACCACCATCTCGACAACGGGTGGGTGCACTGTTACGCGTGCGGCCACAACTGCAAGATTCCCGAGGGCGCACTGGGCGTGTGCAAGGTGCGTTTCAACGAGCGCGGCCGCCTGATGGTGCCGTGGGGATACGCGGGCGGCGTGCAGTGCGATCCCATCGAAAAGAAACCCTTCTTCCATGTCCACCCCGGCGCTCTCGCGTACAGCCTTGGCATGCTGGGCTGCGATCTGCACTGTGGCTACTGCCAGAACTGGGTCACATCGCAGGCACTGCGCGATCCGCACGCCGTGGCACCCCCCCTCGACGTCACGCCGGCAGAGCTCGTGAGAGACGCCGTCGCTCGTGGGGCAAAGATCATCGTCAGCACCTACAACGAGCCGCTCATCACGAGCGAGTGGGCGGTGGCGATTTTCAAAGAGGCACGCGCCGCGGGTCTGATGACCGGATTCGTGTCGAACGGCAACGGCACGCCCGGCGTGCTGGAATATCTCCGCCCGTGGATCGATGTCTACAAAGTCGACCTCAAGAGCTTCGACGATCGTCATTACCGCGAGCTCGGCGGCCGGCTTCAACCCATTCTCGACACCATCGGTCAGCTTCACGATATGGGTGTGTGGCTCGAGCTCGTCACGCTGCTCATCCCGGGATTCAACGACAGTGACGACGAACTGAAACGGCTCACCGAGTTCGTGGCGCGCGTCTCGCCGGACATCCCGTGGCACGTGACGGCGTTTCATGGCGATTACAAAATGACGGAGCCGTCGAACACGACGCCGTCGATGTTGAAACGCGCGGCCACCATTGGCGCAGAGTCGGGGCTTCGTTACGTGTATGCGGGCAATATCCCCGGTAAGGTGGGACATCTGGAAGATACGCGTTGTCCGCAATGCCGCGAGGTGCTCGTCGAGCGCTACGGCTACCTCATTCGGGCATACAATCTGACACCAGCCGGCGGATGCCCTTCGTGCGGCATGCTGATTCCTGGGCGTTGGAGCGACATGTTTACCGAACAGCGCACGGCCTTCCCTATTCCCCTGCGGCTCGAGCGGGGTCTCACGCGATGATGCGCGACCTGCTTGGAAGGCCGCTGAGGAATCTGCGCCTTTCCGTCACCGACCGATGCAATCTGCGGTGCAGCTACTGCATGCCCGAAGCCGAGTATGTGTGGCTTCCGCGTCAGGACATTCTGAAATACGAAGAGATGAGCACGCTCGTCGACGTGTTCATTCGTGCGGGGGTCGATCGCCTCCGCCTCACCGGCGGCGAGCCGCTGCTCCGCCGGGACCTGGCCGACCTGATTGGCATGCTCGCGCGCAAACCGGAGATTCGCGATCTCGCGCTCACGACCAACGGCGTCATGCTGGCCGAGCATGCGGAGACGCTGCGCGGGGCTGGACTTCATCGCCTGACGATCAGCCTTGATACGTTACGCAAGGACCGGTTTCAGGCGCTCACGCGCTTCGACTCGCTTCCGCAGGTGCTGGCGGGGATTGAAGAAGGCCGCAAATATTTCGACTCGCTCAAGCTCGACGCGGTCATCATCCGGGGCACGAACGACGACGAGTTGGTGCCTCTTCTGGAGTATGCCCGAGGCCTCGGTGCTGAGATTCGTTTTATCGAATACATGGACGTCGGCGGCGCGACGCACTGGTCGCCCGATCGCGTCATGTCACGCCGGGACATGTTGTCGGTGCTCGGTGAGGAATATGGGGCAATCGCAGAAATCGTGGAAGACTCGAGCGCCCCGGCCGATCGCTTCCGGCTGCCTGACGGAACGGTGTTCGGCATCATCTCGTCGACGACCGATCCGTTTTGCCGCAGCTGCGACAGAAGCCGGCTGACGGCCGACGGCATGTGGTACCGCTGCCTTTATGCGACGGCAGGCACCGATCTTCGCACGCCGCTTCGCGCGGGAACGACTCAGGACGATCTCGTGGGGCTCGTCACAAGGGAATGGAGCGCACGCGGCGATCGCGGAGCCGAGGAGCGTCTCGCTCTGAGAGAACGAGCGCCCCTCTTGCCCGCGTCAAGCTTGAAGAAAAACCCGCACATGGAGATGCATACCAGAGGCGGGTGACGGGTGGAGCCGGGTCTGACAAACAAGACCCGGCCTACATTCGGACGGCGGCAAGACCCGGCCTACATTCGTAGAGCGGGTCCTGCTCTTAGGACCCGCCTATGCCTTTACAGTAGCTGACGCGCAGTACTTATCGAACGCGTCGGTGAGATTCCTCGCAATCATGTCGGCCGACTGGTTCTCGATGTTTCGCCGCTCGAGCATCCACAACAGTTTGCCATCGCGCATGAGCGCAATTGACGGCGACGACGGCGGATAGCCCGCAAAGTAGCTCCGCGCGCGATCGGTGGCCTCGATGTCGGCGCCCGCAAACACCGTCGCCACGATATCGGGCTTGGTCTGGTGACTGAGCGCCAGCGCCACACCGGGACGCGCCTTTCCAGCCGCGCATCCGCACACGGAATTAACGATGACCATGACGGTTGGACCCTGCTGATCGCCCGGCTGTTCGAGCTGGCGGCCCAGGACGGCATCGACCTCTGCGGCCGTGCGAAGTTCGCGAACGCCAAGACTGGTAAGTTCCTGGCGCATGGGAGCAACGAAGAATTCGGGGTATGTCATAATTTGACATTATCTCATGAGAAAGACCCTTCTTCAGAAAGTCTGGGACAAGCACGCCGTGCGGAAGCTGCCGACGGGCCAGACGCAGCTCTTCATCGGTTTGCACCTCATTCACGAAGTCACGAGCCCGCAGGCGTTCGACATGCTGCGCAGCCGGGGCGGCACAGTGGCGTTCCCAGATCGCACGTTTGCGACCGTCGATCACATCGTGCCGACCCTGAATCAGCGCCGTCCGTTCCTCGACGTGCTCGCCGAGGAAATGATGTCGGCGCTCGAGAAGAACTGCCGCGAATTCGGTATTCCGCTCTACGACATCACCAGCGCGAACCAGGGCATCGTGCACGTGATCGGTCCGGAGCTCGGATTGACGCAGCCTGGCATGACGATCGCGTGCGGCGACAGCCACACGTCGACGCACGGCGCGTTCGGGGCGATCGCCTTTGGCATCGGCACGTCACAGGTGCGCGACGTGCTCGCGTCACAGTGTCTGGCGATGGAACCGCTGAAGGTCCGCCGCATCACGGTGAACGGCACGCTGCGGCCGGGCGTGTACGCAAAGGACGTGATCCTCGACATCATCCGCCGCCTCGGCGTGAAGGGCGGGACCGGCTACGCCTACGAGTACGGCGGCGATACGTTCGACCGCATGACGATGGAAGAGCGCATGACGGTCTGCAACATGTCCATCGAAGGTGCCGCGCGCGTCGGCTACGTCAATCCAGACGACACGACGTTCAAGTACATGGAGGGACGTCCTTTTGCCCCGCAAGGCGCCGCGTTTGCGAAAGCGCGCGAGTGGTGGCAATCACTCGCGTCCGATGCCGACGCCGTGTATGACGACGTGGTGCGGATGGATGCGGCGGCCATTGAACCTACCGTGACGTGGGGCATCAATCCAGGTCAGTCCGTCGGCGTCACCGAGAAGCTGCCTTCCCCGGCCGACGTCGGTGCCGGCGACAGGGCGTCGGTGGCTGAAGCGCTCGAGTTCATGAGCTTCCGTGGAGGCATGCCGATCGCGGGAACGAAGATCGATGTCGCGTTCATCGGATCCTGCACCAACGGCCGCATCTCGGATCTCCGCGAAGCGGCCCGCCTGGTAAAGGGCCATCAGGTCGCGAAGCACGTCCAGGCGCTCGTCGTGCCCGGCTCGCAATCGGTGCGCAAGGCCGCCGAGCAGGAGGGCCTCGACAAGATCTTCACGGCCGCCGGCTTCGAATGGCGCGGCGCCGGATGTTCGATGTGCCTCGCCATGAATCCGGATCAACTTCAGGGACGCCAGATTTGCGCGTCGTCGTCGAATCGCAACTTCAAGGGCCGACAGGGCAGCCCGACGGGGCGAACGCTGCTGATGAGCCCTGCAATGGTCGCGGCAGCGGCGCTGGCCGGCGAAGTCGTCGACGTGCGCAAGATGCTCAATCGCGAAGAGGTGCACGCGTGACGGACAGCCGCTACGTCGACACGGTCTCGGGTCGTGGGCTTCCGCTTCGCGGTCACGATATCGACACCGATCGGATTATTCCCGCACGGTTCCTCAAGTGCGTCAGCTTCGAAGGCCTTGAAAGCCACGCCTTCGAAGACGACCGCAAGCAGCTCGCAGAGCGCGGGCAGGTGCATGCGTTTTCAGATCCCAGGTATACCGGCGCGCGCATTCTGATTGTGAACGGGAATTTCGGGTGCGGCTCGTCGCGCGAGCAT
Source organism: Vicinamibacterales bacterium (assembly GCA_963811435.1). GTDB lineage: Bacteria > Acidobacteriota > Vicinamibacteria > Vicinamibacterales > JAMQPK01 > JAMQPK01. Next base: position 1,292,746 of record CAWERD010000007.1, on the reverse strand, counting down.
GCGCCACAGGCAATCCAGCGCTGGGGCATTCGCGCGATCGTCGGAGAATCGTTCTCAGAGATTTTCTTCGGAAACTCCGTCGCGCTCGGCATGCCCTGCCTCACTGTGAGCCCGCACGATGCCGAAGCCCTGCTTTCGGCCGTCGAAGCGAACCCGCAAAGCGAGATCAACCTGAGCGTCGGCACGCAATCGGTCGAAGTGGGCGGCCGGAAATATCACGCGTCGATTCCTGCCGGTGCGCGAGAAGCATTCACCGGAGGCACCTGGGACGCGACGGGTCTCTTGCTGGATGATTTCGACCAGGTCCGCAACGTCGCCAGCAACCTGCCGTACGTTTCTGGTTTCTAAATTTCTAAACAGGAGATCAGGAGATTAGGAGACATAGGAGTAATTCTTTCAAAAAGAATTCTCCTGATCTCCTGATCTCTTGTTTGTATTTTCGACGTGATCACCTGCGGGCGGCGTCCAGGAACGCCTGCGCCGCGTGCGACAGCTCGCCCTTCCGGTACAACAGCCTCAACAGTCTTGGATAGCGCACCTCCGGGACCTTCACGGCCACCAGCTGCTTCCGTTCGATCTCGGCAATCGCGCAGCGGCGCGGCAGAAGCGCCACACCCATCTTCTTTTCAACCGCCCGCTTGATCCCTTCGAGGCTCGGCAGCGCAATCTGAATATTGATGGGCGCATGCCGCACTTCGGCCTGACGAAGCACCTGATCGCGTGCGGGCGACGGATCGCTGTGCGCAATGACGGTCTCGTGCGCAAATTCCGAGATGGGCACCGTCTCGCGCCCGGCGAACGGATGCGAAGGATGCACGAGCAGGACGAGCTCGTCCGGCCCAAGCGTCACCGACAGCAGGCGTTTGTCTGCGGGGTCGAACGTCACGATGCCGAAGTCGAGGCTGCCCTGGGCCACTTCGACGCCTACCTGGCGCGCCGGCACCCGGCGAACATCGACGAGGATGCGCGGATGTTTCTCGCGGAACTTCTCGATGAGCGGCAGCAGCACGTGGACGCCGCCTTCGTTTGATCCGATCAGCACGCGCCCGCGCTGCAGATCGCGGAGCTCTCGAACCGAGAGCTGCGCCTCTTCCGACAGGCGCTGCAGGCGCTCGGCGTAATCTCTCAGCACCCGCCCCGCCTCGGTCAACGTGCCGTCCTTCGAGGACCGGTCGAAGAGGCGCTCGCCGACCTCGTCCTCGAGCCGGCGGATGGCCTGGCTCACCGCCGGCTGGGTCCGGTGCAGCTTGGTCGCGGCGCGGGAGAAGCTGCGCTCCGAAGCAACGGTGAGAAAGACGCGCAATTCCGCCAATTCCATAAGCCCTTATTATGATACATTCATAATTATAGATTTGACGATTAGGCAATGGTGCCGTACAAACGTGTCTATGGCTAGTGACCGAGTAACAATCTTCGACACGACCTTGCGTGACGGCGAGCAGGCACCCGGCTTTTCGCTGCGGACGAGCGAAAAGGTGGAGCTGGCCAAACAGCTCGATGCGCTGGGCGTGGACCTGATTGAAGCGGGCTTCCCCATCGCGTCGCTCGACGATGCAGAGGGCGTGAAGCAGGTCGCCCTGCACGTGCGGCGGCCGATCGTGGCGGCGCTGGCCCGGTGCCGCCCTGAAGACATCGAACGCGCGGGCGAGTCCCTGAAAGGCGCGGCGCGCTCGCGCATTCATACCTTCATCGCGACATCGGATCTGCATCTCGCGAAGAAGCTCAACATCTCGCGCGAGCAGTGTGTCGAACAGGCTGGTGCCGCGGTAAAGCAGGCGCGCAAGTACACAGACGACGTCCAGTTCTCGGCCGAAGACGCGACGCGCTCCGACATGGACTTCCTGGCCCACATCGTCGAGGTGGTGATCAAGGCCGGCGCAACCACCATCAACCTGCCCGATACCGTCGGCTACTCGACGCCCGACGAGATCAGCGACTTCTTCATCACCATTCAGGCCAAGGTGCCAAACTCGGATAAGGCGGTCTTCAGCGCCCATTGCCACGACGACCTCGGCCTGGCTGTGGCGAATACGCACGCCGCGGTGACGGCCGGCGTTCGGCAGGTCGAGTGCACGATTAACGGCATCGGCGAGCGGGCGGGCAACGCGTCGCTCGAAGAGATCGTCATGGGTATGCGAGTTAGACCGGATCGGTTGCCGTTTACCACGGGTATCCGATCCGAACAGCTCTTCCCCACGAGCCAGCTCCTCTGTTCGCTCACCGGCCAGCACGTTCAAGCGAACAAAGCCATCGTCGGACGCAACGCCTTCGCGCACGAAGCCGGCATCCATCAGGACGGGATGCTGAAGGATCGGCGCACGTACGAAATCATGAACCCCTCCGACGTCGGGGTTCCCCAGACGACGCTCGTCCTCGGCAAGCATTCGGGCCGTCACGCGGTAAAGCACCGCTGCGACGCGCTCGGCCATACGCTGACCCGCCTCGAGCTCGATCAGGTCTACCGCCTCGTCATCGCCAAGTGCGATGCGCAGAAGGCCTTTTCAGACGACGATCTGCTGGCAGTGATCCACGTAGTGAAGCTCACGGCCGTCCGGTAGCACTGTCGCCGGCTTTACCCGGCCGAAAATACAAACAAGACTCCTGAACTCCTGTGAAGATCCCTCAGTGCGGTAATTTTCCGAACGGCACCCGCCGCTGGAACAGCTGATAGATGTGATGCGCTTCGTGGTGGACCATGTACTCGACCCCGAAATGCAGGTCGTAGTGCGCGAACTGCGGATGTTTGGCCTTCCGGTGCCACTCGGCCGGTGTGAGCGCCTCGAGGCGGCCGCATAGCGCATTGCGTTCACTGAGGAATTCGGCAATCACCTCCGCCGTCGGTCTGGAGGTCAGAGCGAGGAACACCGGGTCGGTGTCGGGGTCGTCGTACGGCACGATGGTCGCTTCCTGCGTCAGCATCTGGTCGAAGCGATCGGCGAAGACCGTTTCCATCCTCCGGAAGTGACAGACCAGCTCCTTCAGCGACCACTTCTCGGGAACCGTACGCCTGGCGAGCGACGCCTCGTCGAGGCCCGAGGTCAGGCGTGCGATCTCGGCGGCCTGATCTCGCAGACGCTTCACGAGCGCGAGATGCACCGCGTGTTTGCCTTCGTGATGCTGATGCTCGCCCATGGCGGGCATTATAGAATGTGGCAACGGGGGAACTATGACGAAGCTGAGTCGCCGTGATTTTTTCGTGACGTCCTCAGTCACACTCGGGACGATCGGCCGGGCGTTCTCGCAGGAGCAGGTTCAGACGTCGTTCGATCCCCTCCGCGGCTACGTCGGCGTGTTCACCGGCCGGGGCGGCTCCATCGGGATGCTCGTGGCGCCCGACGGCGTGGTCGTCGTCGATACGCAGTTTCAGGACACGGCCAAAATCGCGCTTGGGAACCTGCAGCAGATGACCCGGCGCAAGATTGATGTCCTCATCAATACGCACCACCACGGCGACCATACCTCGGGCAACATCGTGTTCCGGCCGGCGGCCGCCAAAATCGTGGCGCACCGGAATGTCCCCATCTGGCAGAAGACACAGGCCGTGGCCGCAAAGTCAGAGGCGCAGCAGGCTTACGCCGACACGACCTACGACACGACCTGGTCGGCGACAGTCGGCGGCGAAACCGTCACCCTGAAGTACTACGGGCCCGGCCATACCAGCGGCGACAGCGTCGTCAGATTCCAGAACGCAAATATCGTCCACATGGGAGACCTCATGTTCTACCTGCGGAACCCGCGGGTCGATCGTCCTGCCGGGGCGTCGGTCAGGAACTGGATTATCGCGCTCGAGTCTGTGGCCAAAGACAATCCTGCCGATACGATCTACATCGCAGGCCATTCAAAAATGAACCTTCCTGTCACAGTGACGCGCGCCGATCTGCTGAAATTCCGGGACTACTTCTCCGGCCTGCTGGCCTACGTCCAGAAAGGCATCGCGTCGGGAAAACCTGCAGCGGAAATCGTCAAAGTGGCGAGCGTGCCCGGGTTTACCGATTACGAAGGCAGCCCTGAGGGCCCGATTCAGGCGGCCTACGACGAGCTCACCGCGAAGGCCTAGATGAAGTTCCTCGTCGCGTTACTGATCATCATCTGCACCACCTCGCTGGACGCCCAGGAACCGCGGCTTCCCCTGCCGGCCGTCACTCCATCGGACAGCGAGGCGTTGATTCAACGCGCCCGCTCGCTTTTCGCTTCCGGCAACCATCACGAGAGTGCGGCGGTCTGGCAGACGGTCGCCGAGCGCGAGCCTGTCATCGCGGCGCTCGCCAAACGCGAGTCCATTCGCGCACTGGTCGCCGCCGGCGACATCGAGACGGCCGCGAACGGCCTCAACGAGCTGGGCACTGCCGCGCCGTCCGATCTTCTGCTCCGCGCGGCCGACGCGTGCCGCAACGCGCGTTCGTTCGACTACGCGATCACGCTCTACCGGCGCGCGCGACAGGTGGCGGGCCGATCGCGAGAGGCCGACCAGGCCGCGCTGGGACTGGCGGCCACATTCGAGCTGAACGGCAAGCCCGGCGACGCGCTCGAAACGTACCGGGAGCTGCAGCTGACGTTCAGGGAAGCGTCCGCCTATGACGCGGCCGATGCGGCGGCACGTCGCCTCTCCGCCCAGCTGGGGAATCCCGCACCGTTGACGGAAGCCGACTACGAAGCGATCGTCGATCGTCTGGCAGGCATCGCGGCGTTTCGCCGCGCCGTCGACGTGCAGACCGAGTGGCTGAAGATGTTTCCCAAATCGCTGCGCCGTCTGCAGATTGAATCTGCCAGGGTGCAGCATCTCTACTCGCTTCGCGCGAACGACGAAGCGCGAGCCGAAGCCGCGCGATTCCTCACGCAGCATCGCAACACCCCCGAAGCCCGTGACGTCGTCATTACGATTTTCCGCCTCGACGTGCGCGAGGGCCGTACCGCAGACGTGGAATGGGGTGGCCGCACGATCATGACCGGAGAGCTCGCCCATACCACTCTAAGCGACCGTCAGGGTGCAGCGCGGCTGCTCGCCGAATATCTGGTCAGCATCGGACAGCCTCTGAAAGCTCTCGGCATTTACGATCAGCTGTACAAGATGACCGGGGGGCGCGCTGGACGCGTCGACGTGCTCTGGCGGATGGCCATCGCGTCGATTCGCGCCGGCAATCGGGCGCGCGCCGCGAAGGAACTGCAGCAGGTGCTGCGACTCGAACCCGATTCCGAGACCGAGCGCGCGGCGACGTTCTGGCTCGCGTATGCCCAGGATGCTCCGGGCACGAAGGACGCCGCGAAGGCAAATTGGGCGTCGCTCGTCCGCCGTTTTCCGTTCACCTACTATGGCGTTCGCGCCGCGTCGTGGATCGGCGCCGCCCCGCCGGAACCGATGCTGACGTTCCCGGAGTTGACCCTCAACGAGACGGTCACCGCTCATCCTGATTACCAGGCGGCCCTGATTCTCTCGGGTGCCGGGCTGCTGAAAGATGCGGCCGTTTACGCACGCCGACTCAACGCGGCGTTCCGCAGAGACGATGCCGTGGCCCTGCTCGCCGCCCGGGCTTCAGCCGTCGCCGGCGACTACTCATCGGCAACGAATCTGATGTCGTCGTACTTCGGACCGTATCTCCTGCAGCCGGCGTTGAACCTGCCTGACGATTTCTGGGCGCTCGCGTTTCCGCGCGCGTACTGGGCGGACGTCTCGGCCGCGGCGGGGCGACACAATGTGGATCCGCTGTTGATGGTTGGCCTCGCCCGCCAGGAATCGCATTTCGATCACACCGTGCGGTCACCGGTCGGCGCCGTCGGGCTTTTCCAGATAATGCCTTACACCGCCGCAGAGCTGGACCCCACATTCTCGACGCCGGCATCGATGGAGCGACTGCTGCAGCCCGAGGTGAGCGCCGAGCTGGCGGCAAACCTTCTCGCGGGCCTGCAGGCCCGCTACAAGGGCGAGCTTGCGCCGACGATCGCGTCCTATAACGCCGATAAAGAACGCGTGCAGGTCTGGTGGGATGCCGCGAAAGGACTGCCCGAAGAGCTGTTCATCGACAGCATCCCGTATCAGCAGACACGCGCCTACGTCAGGCAGGTTCTGACGAACTACGGGATGTATCGGCGGTCCGCACAATCAGCATCGCCAGAAAAATAATCGCGATCGCGACGGCCATTCGCGGCGTGAACCGCTCCTTCAGAATCAGCGATCCCAGGATCACCGCAATCACCGGATTGAAGTACGCGTAGAGCGAGACGATCGCCACCGGCAGATGCTTGAGCGCGTACACATAGCAGACGTAGCCGACAAACGTGCCGACCACCACGAGATACAGCACCGCGAGCAAACTGCGTGGAGTCGGGGCAACCTGAGACCACTCGCCCGTGATCGTCGCAACCACCATCAGGATGGCCCCGCCGCAGATGATCTGCACGGACGTCGCCGCAAACAGATTGTCCTCGCGCTTGTGGCGCTTCGCATAGGCGGAGCCGATCGCCCAGCCGAGGCACGACAGCTGCGTCATGATGACCCCGAGCACGACTTGAGGAGTCGGGGCGCCGCCGTTCAGGCTCGAGCTCGTCAGCAGCACGATGCCTCCGAAGCCCAGCAGCAATCCAACCACCTGTCGTTTCTGAATCGATTCCCCGTGGGGCATGAAGGCTTCGACGCCGATCATCCAGAATGGAATCACCGAAACCATGACGGCCGCGACGCCGGTCGGCACGAACTGCTGCGCCCACACGAGGCAGCCGTTCCCTATGCCGATCATGAGCAACCCGAGCAGTGCATGACCACCCCACGACTCTTTGGGCGGGAGCTTGATCCCGCTCAGGCGCAGGACGAGGGCCATGATGATGCCCGCAATGAAGTGGCGCGGGCCCGCCATGGCGAACGGGGGGATGCTGTCGATCGCGACGCGTGTCGCGAGATAGGTGGTGCCCCAGGAGACGCAGACGGCGATCCAGGCCCAGTACGCGCGGCGAAGTTGTCCGGGAGAAGAGTGGAACGTCGAACTCAACGAGGGAACGATGTTACTGGAAATGTTGATTGCGGTGCTGCCGCCCCGAATGTCGTCGGCTGCCTGAACCCAAACAACACGTAAGTAACCGACGGGTACAGGCCTCGCGCGATAGGTCGCGCCGCGGAAGCGCGTCTTGGCCAGCGAGTCGCGGGCGGCCGTTTCGAATCCAGACGTCGAGGCGACGCTGCGCGCCTCTACCAGGATTCCGGCATCGTTGAGAACCACCTCGTACAGCAGCACCGAACCGAACAGCGCTTGCGGTGGAAACGCCGGGGCCTGTAACAAGAGCGGGTAAGCGACGTCGCCCGACACTCTGGAGAACTCCTTCGGAGCCTCGCCCAGCGTTGGTCCGTTCAACAGCGTCGGCGGACGATACAGCGCGCTCACGGTTATGGGCGCTTGAACAGGGCGCTCAGTGCCCCGCTCGTCAACGGCGCGCGCCGGCTCGAACTGCCATTGCGCGATGGCTTTGAGAATCATCTCCGTATACGGCGGCGTGCCACGCACGATCACAGGCCGCGTTACGGTCCCGCGCTCGTCCACGATGAACTCGATCATGACTTCGCCGCCGCCGACGATCGTCGGCGCCGGCTCGGGCGGCAGCTCCACGCGCATCAATCGCGGAGGCGAATAAGGTCTGGTCTGTGCGGCCGCGACGGTCGAAAACACAACCGCCGACGCCAGAACGCTCATCCGCGCGAGGGTTTTCGTCACCTGATCACAGTATCGCTGAATCATGTGCCGCGCAATCACCCGAACGGGCAATGACTTAGCGCTCGGTCTCCACGGTTCTGGCCTTGCCCACCGAAGGGGTCCAGGCCGGGGGATCGCTGGCAGGGAAGGATTCCTCGGCGGCTCGATTGATTTCGTCGAGCTTTGTCGACCGCCCTGGTAACGAAGGCAGGCACCTCAACGCCGCCGCTTGGGCATTGTATGCCCGGCCGACAAGCAGGACGCCGGCCGCGATGAGCAGGAATCCCGCGATCCCGGTCGCGCGCGCGCGAGAATGCTCGAAATCCTGACGATCCCACACACTGTGCGGGGCCCGGTGCATCGTGAGATTACTAGGTTCTGTGGCCATGCAGGCGTACCCAGCAAAGCTCAGGCCAACCAACGGGAATACGTCCGCGTGTGGAGGCTTCATTCGCGTCGAAAAACTCCGGACGCCTTCAAATGTTTGTGCTAGCATCGGCAGGCGACTGGTTCGCACGAATTCCAGCCTCGAACTCAGAGAATTTTTGGAGTCGTGATATGCGCTCGTTCGCCGACCTCCTCGGCCGAGTCAGGAGCGAATACGTCGAGATGCCGGGGTTATGGCTCACGACGGATCAGTGCGCTCGACTGTGGGGCCTCGAGCGCGATCAGTGCGAGCAACTGCTGGGCGCGCTGGTCACAGAGGGCTTCCTGATAGCTCGTGGCGACGGCAAATACGGACGGGTTGGTGAGGGGCCGCAAGCTCCCCTCGACACGCAGTCAACGGCAGCGTTGCCCTCTGTTCCGCGCCGGCCCCTCTGAAGACATCTCCGACAACGCACCCTGCTCGCTCTAAGAATTGTCCTGCGAACTGCCGGAGGCGGGAGGCCTGCGACTTGCATCGCGCTGTACGCGAAACAGGCATACAGCCATGAACCTCTCGCCATTGCAGCCCATCGACGACCGCACACCCACGAAATACGGCGCCTCGCCCACGAATGAGCTCCTCGGCGGTCTGCCAGAGCCGCTTCAGGACAGGCTCAGCGCATATTGCGACCGCATCCCGCTACGACCAACCGAGCGACTCTTTGGTGGTCAAGAGCCGCTGGCTCACCTGTATTTTCCCGAAAGCGGCGCGATCGGGCTCCTGATGCCGGACACCGGCGGTCATCGCCTTCAGGTCGGCCTCGTCGATCGCCACGGGATGGCTGGATTCCCACTCATCGACACCGCTCCGGGCATGCCTTGCGAGGCCGTCGCGCAGCTGCCGGGAGCCGCAATCCGAATGCGGCTCGATGGGCTGCCGCTGGCACTTCAAGACGCGGCCTTTCAGCGAATTCTCTTCCGCTATCTGAACAGGCTCGTCCTCAACTCCATGCAACTTGCAGTCTGTAACGCCTTCCACACCGTCGAACAGCGCCTGGCGCGTTGGCTGCTCACATTGAATGACGTCGCCGCCGCCGAGTTCGACGTGACTCAGCACGTCCTCGCCACCATGCTCGGCGTGCGCCGGCCCAGCGTCACGCTGGCCGCGCTGGCACTGCAGGATCGTGGGGCCATCGCGTACAGATACGGCCACATGCAGATTCGCAATCGAGCCGCGGTCGAGACGTCGGCCTGCCGATGCTATGCCGTCATGCAAAAACGGTAGGGATCAGTTGTTCCTGTTGATGTAGTAGACGCCGTCGACCGGTATCTTGTCGGTGCGGTAGTCGTTCGCTTTGAATGGGTACGCCGGCCGCGGTTTCGCGTTGATGAACGCGGCGAGCTGTTGCGCCTCTTCGTCGGTCAGGCTGCCGGGGTTGAGGTACGGCATCGAATACCTGATGATGCCGGCCAGCGTGTACACGCGCGCTGCGCCGGCGCCGTCATTCCACGAATCGGGGCCCCACAGCGGGCCGGGCCGCTTATCACCCACGAACACGCCCTGGCCATCGGCGCCATGACAGGTCGTGCAGCGCTCGAGGAAGATCGACTCTCCGCGCGCGGGATCCAGCTTCGCGACCGGAATCAGACTTGCGGCGGCAATCGCGTTCTGCCCGCGCCATGGAGGGTTCGCCCCAACCTGGTATCCCTTCGAAAGCCAGGTCAGATAAGCAGCCACGGCCAGGACTTCTTTCGATGTCAGCGACGGAAGATCCTGATCCTCGACATGCGCTCCGGTGGCGTTCTGGCTTCGAAGGAAACAATCGACAATGCGATCGCCCAGCGTGAACAGGCGGCCTGCGCGCCGGTTGTATTCGGGAAACATGCCCACCACACCCACGAGCGGAAGCGACTTTTCGCGCTGCCCTCCATTCAGGTGGCAGTTGTTGCACGTCATCCGGCCCGGCGTGAATTGCGGCGCCTCGGCGTGAGTGTTGGTAAAAATCCGAAACCCCCACCTGATTTCGGCGGAGAGCCGCGAATCGTCGAGCGTGGGATCGGTCAGCGGACTCTTCGGAAATTCCCACGCCGTCACCATCGTCGTGCGTGACGAGATTAACGGCCCGGGGCTGGCTGCTGGCGGCCTGGCAGGCGTTCGGGAACAGGCCGCGCCCGCGGCGCCGATGACGAGCACAAGTGCGGGAAGGATCACTCTCACGTGGCAATTGATTCCGGCGACGCGGAAGCTTAGCATGTCCATGCGAGGTGGATATGTTCATACCCGATCGCGACAGACCGTTGCCTCGGCGTTCGTTTTTCTCACGATTCGGTGCGACCTTCGGCCTGACTGGCTTCGCATTGACCGCCAGACAAAGGCCAGTGCAGGCGCAGTCGACGGACGGAAAATCGTGGGGGCCGGCGCGCCATGCACAGGACGACTGGCTGGGTCAGCTTCCCGGGGCACACCGGTTCGTGTTCGATACGACCACACCCGACGGTTTCAGCAACGCGCTGAACTACGCGAACAACTACTTCGTCGCAAATCAGACCGGTTACGGTTTGAAGGACGGCGATTTGGCAGTCGTCCTCATCGCACGTCACCACTCAACGCAGTTTGCCTACAACGACGCCATCTGGAAGAAGTATCGCGAGGAGCTTGTGAAGGCCGCCAGTGTGACCACATTGCCCAGCCTGAGCGACCGGCTGGACCCGCTGCTGAAGCGCGGCGTGCATCTCGCGGTCTGCATGATGGCGACGCGCCGAATCGCGGGGAGCATCGCCGCATCGACCGGCGGCAACACAGACCGCGTCTACGATGAACTGGCCGCCAATCTCGTGAGCCAGGCTCACCTGGTGCCGGCCGGCATCGTCGCCGTCAATCGCGCACAGGAGCGAGGCTACTCGCTGGCGCACGCAGGATAATGATCCAGAGGAGCAGGCGCATGACGTCTCAACACTCGCGACGGGACATACTTCGCGGCACACTGGCAGCGGCGGGCCTGGGGATGCTGGGCATCCCCGAATGGGCTCTGCCCGTGCTCGCACAGAGTGAAACGCTGGTCCCCTTCACCGATGCACCGCCCGCGTTTCCAGCCCCGGGTCCCGTAAACCGCCAGTACGACATTCGAACGATTGACGGGCCGTTCTCGCCTGCGGACAAGTTCTTCACGACACAACACTACGGACATCCCGTCGTCGATCCGGCGACGTATCGACTCAAAGTGAGCGGGCTTTTCAATCGGTCCTTGTCGCTCTCGCTCGATGAGCTTCGGCGCATCGGCAGTGCGGAGCTCATCTTCGGCTTCGAATGCTCGGGCAACCGGCGTCCACTCCAGGGCCTGTGTGGAAATGGCCGATGGACGGGCGTGCCGCTGCGTGCGGTGCTGGATCGGGCCGGGCTGAAGGCGCAGGCGCGCGAGATCGTGTTCTTTGGCGCCGATCGCGGCGAGGAAGACGTCGAGTTCCGAACGCAGAAGTTCAAAGTCGAACAACAGTACGGCCGCAGCATGACGCGCGAACAGGTGCTCGGATCCGATGCATTCCTGGCCTACGCTCTAAACGGCGAGCCGCTGACGCGCCATCAAGGCTCTCCTTTGCGCCTGCTGGTGCCTGGGTGGTACGGCATGGCCAACGTCAAGTTCCTGGCGCAGATTCACGCCCAGGAAGATGCGTATCTCGGCAAGTTTCAAGCACGGTGGTACCGGACGTTGAGGGGCGAGATGATCGACGGCGAGACGAAGTGGACGGAGGCGGCCATCACACAGATGCAGTTGAAGTCGTTCCTCGCGCGCGTGACTCGCAATGCCAGCGGGTACACCATGCTCGGCGTCGTCCTGCACGACGGCACCCCTCTGAAGTCCGTCGAAGTGCGCGTCGACGATGGTCCATGGCGGCCGGCGGTGCTGGATCCGTCCACGCGCGCGAAGTATTCCTGGAAGCTGTTCACGTATGCATGGAACGACGCGACGCCCGGCGAACACACGCTCGTGTCGCGTGTCACCGACGTCAACGGTAAAGTGCAGCCCACGCTCGAAGAGCTGGAGAGCAAGAAGACGTTCCTGGAAGACAACTCGCAGTACCCGCGCAAAGTGATGATCGGGTGAGCAGGCCGGGTCGCGAGCCCATGCATCCCTCGTATGCGGCGACCCGGGCACTCGATGATCTTCGGCAGCGCGATTACCCGGTGCTCGACCGCCTCGGCCATGTGTATCTCGATTACACGGCCGGCAACCTGACGCCGCTGTCGCTCGTCGACCGCCATGCGGCCGTGCTGCGTCAGCATCTCCTCGGCAACCCGCACTCGACCAACCCGGCCTCGGCGCTCACCACGACATTTGCCGATCAGGCGCGACACTCGGTCCTTGAGTTTTTCAATGCCGATCCGGACGAGTACGTCGTCATCTTCACTGCGAACGCCACGCAGGCCTTGAAACTCGTCGGCGAGGCGTATCCGTTCGGTGAGGATAGCGACTATCTTCTGACGTTCGACAATCACAATTCGGTGAACGGCATTCGCGAGTTCGCCCGCGCGAAGGGGTGCCGCACGACGTATGTGCCGGTGATTCTGCCCGACATGCGTGTCGATGACGCCGAGCTCGCATCGATGCTCGAACGGAGCGGCAAAGGCGGGCGCCGGTTGTTTGCCTATCCCGCGCAATCGAATTTCTCGGGTGTGCAACATCCGCTCGACTGGATTCCGCTCGCCCAGGAGCGCGGATGGGACGTGCTTCTCGACGCGGCGGCGTTCACGCCGACAAATCGTCTCGATCTCACGAAGTGGAAGCCGGACTTCGTCTCGCAGTCGTTCTATAAGATTTTCGGATATCCGACCGGCGTCGGATGCCTCGTCGCCCGCAGGCGTGCGCTGGCGTTGCTGGTCCGGCCATGGTTTTCAGGCGGCACGATTACCGTGGCCTCGGTCCAGGGCGACAGGTTTTATCTCGCCGAAGGCGCATCGGCATTCGAGGACGGAACACCGAACTACCTCGCGCTGCCGGCCGTCGAATACGGACTGCAGTTCATCAGCGACATCGGCATCGACACGATCCATACGCGCGTGCGATGCCTCACCGGGTGGCTGATTGAGCATCTGATCGGGCTTCGTCACTCGAACGGCGCGGCGCTCGCGCGCATTTACGGGCCGCGCTCCGACATACGCCGCGGTGGAACCATCACCTTCAACTTTTACGACAGCCACGGACGTCCCATCGATCACCGTGACGTCGAGCAGCGGGCGAATGCCGCCAATATCTCCCTGCGCACCGGCTGCTTCTGCAATCCCGGCGGCGGCGAAATTGCGCTCGGCATCACCGGAGCCGAGCTCTCTTCGTGCTTCCGTCAGCAGGAACACGAGACCCATCTCACGATAGACGACTTCCGCTTGTGCATCGACGGCAAGAGCACGGGCGCCGTGCGGGTCTCGCTCGGTCTGGTATCGAACCTCGCCGACGTCGACGCGTTCATCGCCTTCGCCGGGACATTCCTCAGCTGATGGCTCGCGCGCGAGCATTCGCGAGCGTCGACGAACTGATACGTCACGTTTCTGCGGAACGGAAACAGAAGGCAGGAGTTCGAGGAGCACAGATGCTCTTTTCTCACGCCGTCCCGGCGCCACGGCGTTGAACGCCTGCCCTCTTGTGCCTTTCGTGTGTCAATGCTGATGATGCCCGGCGCCCGAGTCGGCAGTTCCCACGTCGACCGTGCTCATCAACCCGGCTTCGGCGTGATCGAGGATGTGACAGTGATACATCCACGAGCCGGGACGATCGAGCGTGACGAGGAATCGCCTGGTCGACTCGGCGGGCACATGGATCGTGTCCTTCCACGCCCGGGGACTGACGGGCACGCCCTTTTCATCCACTTCCTGAAAGAAGAACCCATGAAGGTGAATCGGGTGCGCCCAGACAGCTCTATTCGTAATCGTCCAGAGTTGCTTGTCGCCCAGTGCCGCCGCGATTGACGTCCCTTTCCAGAACGGCCCCCCACGGATGTCGAAGTTGGCGACGCCGTGTTCCTTCGACAGGATGAGCTCGAGGTCGACACGTGTGGCTCCGTCAGCCGACAATGGCGGGACATCGCGCTTGACGTTGGGGAAAGCGGCCGGCTCGACGGCTGGCAGCGAAGCGGCCGTGAACGTGATCAAGTCGTCGGCCGATCTGAACTCAACACTGCCATATCCGCGATCGAAGGGAACATTCATCAATGTGAGGGCCTGACCGGCTTTCATCACGGGAGCCAGCAGCACGTCGGCGCGCTCCCCTGGGGCCAGAACGATCACTGGGCGCTCGACGGAATATTCCATGTGCCCACCATCGACGCCGATGAGCATGAACTCCTGCGGATCGTCGAACTGAAGCTGGAAGTACCGGCTTTTGGCGGCGTTGACAATGCGCCAGCGCTGCATCGCGCCGCTGCGGATGGGAACGCTCGGCCTTTCGCGTCCGTTGACGAGCACGTGGTTCCCCTCACGGCCAAACAACGCACCCACGGCGCCTCCGCTGTCGGGTGATTGGAGTTCGCCGGTACTGTCGTCAACGGCGATGTCGCTCAGGACAAGCACCAATTGATCGGCGACGTTCAGGCGCTCGTCTGGATCCTCGACGAGCAGCGCTCCGTAGAGCCCCGAACCCACTTGTGCGGCCGACATCACGTGTGGGTGATACCAGAACAGCCCGGCATCCGGCAGCACGAAGTCATAGGTGAACGAGCCACCAGGCTCAACGGGCGGTTGCGACACGCCCGGCACACCATCCATTTCGATCGGAACCTGCACGCCGTGCCAGTGGACGGTGGTCGGCCGGTCGAGCCGGTTCGTGAAATGGACAATGAGGCGATCGCCGCGACGCACGCGAATCAGCGGACCCGGCACTCCGCCGTTATACGTCCAGACGTTTGTGCGCACGCCGGGCACGACCTCGAGCGAGGCTGATCGTGCCTCGAGACTGATTTCGACGATCTTCAGATCCGGATTGATGTCCCTGGCTTCGACCAGTTTGAGGCTGCTGTCCCACCCGGGCGTCTGCAGGCTCTGGGCACTGCCGGCGGTCGCGCCGCACACCAGGAGTAAAACCGACAACAAGTATGGGCGCATGGTTATGGTGCTCGCCACGAAGATTCCTTTTATTGTGTCGCAGAATATTCCCGGACCTAAAGGCCAATCGCGGCGATGAACCCGAGCATGCCGACGAGCCCGATGGTGACTCCCCACGCGGCCTCGGTCGTTGAGGAGTGCGCGAAGGCTTCCGGCAGCAGTTCCTGGATCACCAGGAAGATCATCGCGCCGCCCGCAAAGCCGAGGCTGGCGGGAAGGAGCGGCTGAAAGACAGAGACGAGCAGAAACGCCGGCACCGCGACGACGGGCTGCGGCAGGCTGGTCAGGATCGAATACAAGATGCACTTCCCCACCGACGCGCCGTTGGCACGCAGCGGCAGCGAGACGGCCGTGCCTTCGGGAATGTTGTGCACCGCGATCGCCACCGCCAGCAGCCAGCCGAACTTGATTTCGCCGGTCGCGTAGCCGACGCCGATGGCGGCGCCTTCGGGAATGCTGTGCACGAAGAGCGTCAGCAGCAAGAGCATCGCCTGCTTCGAGCTCCGCGTGTTCCAGCCCTCGAAGGTCCATCCGCGCTGCTCAATCTGGCGCGAGGTCCACGAGAAAAACAGCGCGCCCAACAGCATGCCGGCGACGACTTCCACCGCATCGCCGCGGCCGAGGGCTTCATCGGCAAGCGCGAACACCGATGCGGAGAGCATCATGCCGCTCGCGGTTGCGGCAGCAATGCCACGCCATCGTGGTTCAGAGTGCTTCAGGAAAAGGACCGGCAGCGCACCCAGTCCCGTCGCCAACGCGGTGAGGAGCGCGACCCAGAAAACTTGAGCGGTGGTAATCACTCAGTACGCCGAATTGGCAGATGGGAAGATTGGCAGATTGAGAGATAGTAAAGATTGAAATGGTCGGGATGACAGGATTCGAACCTGCAACCCCTTGCCCCCCAGACTTCCTACATGATAGCCGGTTCGTGTCCGGCCGTGTCTTTCTTGCTCTTTTTCGACCGCAGCATGACCGTCCGTGGCCTTTTTTGCCCAGCCATCAAGGCGGTTTCCTATTTGAAACTGAGACTTCAGTAACGCGTCGTGGCGTTGTACAACGACCTGTTGACCCGCTCAGGAGACTGGAGACGTCCGTGCGCGATGAGTTGCGTTGGTCCATTCCCTTATGATTTCCGCGGCGGTCAGCTCGACTGGCAGCTTTCGCCCGATAAAGAGCGACGCGGCCGGAACCTGCAGTTGTCGCCGGCGACAGAATCGCCGATCGAATCTGAGCAAAGGCCCGAGCACGATGCGCGTCATCAGGCTGGTCATTCGGCTCCACCACACGTTGTCCCAGAGACTTGCGCACAAGCCGACGAGGGTGAGCGACGCCGCAGAAAACGGCCCCTGTGTGACGCGGAAGTCGATTTCCTCGAACCGGGTGTAAAGCAGCCGGTGTCCGAGTGGGGTGTAACGCTGGAAATCGTAAGGATAGCCATGAACCGGCATGAGGAACGGCACCCCTGAATACACGATGCCGTGTGGCTTCAAACAACGGCTCACCTCATCGACGATCCGCGCAGGGTGAGCCGCGTGCTCGAGTACCTGATCGACGATGATGCAGTCGAACCATTCGTCCGGAAACGGCAGGCAGGCGCCGTCGCACGCGATTACGGCATCCCCCTGCAGCGTCACGTCGGTGAGAAACAACCGCACCGCCGGGCCGAAGGCGTGCGCATAGCGGCTTCCCGTGTCGCCGCAGCCGATCACGAGCACCGCCGGTGTGCCGGCCAACTGCGCAATCGTCGGCGAAAGCAGGTCGTTCGCAGCGTCTCTCGATGTCGCCAATGGGAACATGCGACGCAGCCGAAACCGCCATCCGGTGTTTTCGGGAAACTGCCGCTGGTCGGCGCCTTTGGTGACATGCGCCGCTGAAAAAATACTCCGCGACTCATCGAGCAGAATTGGACGGTTGCCGGCGACCGGAAAGACACGCTCGCACGACTCGCACTGCAACTGCAGGTCGCTCACGTGTACCAGTCGACCGTGATCGGCATATGGGCAGCACAGGTTGCCAAGGTCGACCGCCAGACTCGTATGGACAGCATCGCCGTGCTCGTGGAGGGAATGGATGGATCGCGTCGCCGGAATTGTCGCGGCTGCGGCCCCGTTGGGCATCTGGCGCGTGTCGAGTCGCATTTCTGCCCCACCTCGTTTCGGCTGTTCCATAGATGCGAGCATACCCCATAAGATGCATCGCTGAAGAGGCCGGCTGCCGTGTACGCATTGCGCCACATCAGTTCATCAGAACTGGACCGATCGCCACAATTTCGGCAACGACGCAGAAGGATCCTGCTGATCAACTTCGGCAACCGGTACAAAGGGATCGAATATTCCCGCTGGGATGCCGAGACCGGCACTGTGCGGTCTCACAAACAGCGCCGTACAGCAAAACGGCCAACCTGAGCGGCTGGCCGTAGCTCACTGAATCCGAAATTGTTTAGATGGTCGGGATGACTGGATTCGAACCAGCGACCCCTTGACCCCCAGTCAAGTGCGCTACCAGGCTGCGCCACATCCCGACGAACGAATTGTACCCGTCAATCTATCAATCTGCCAATCTACCAATCTACCAATTCCATTTCATCTGCCATTACTGAATCACCACATACCTGGCCAGCCGCCGCACTTCCTTGTCATCGACATACTTGCCGATTTCCTTGTGGAAATGCTCGATCGACTTCCATGGGCGGTATTCCTTGAACTCATGCAGCATGCGGGCGCCGACGCCCGGAATCGTCTGAATATCGGCGTCGCCCGCGGTATTGATGTTGATCGGAATGAACGCGTACTGTGCCAGCCGCGCCACTTCATCCTGATTGACGTACTTGCCAATTTCCTTCTGAAACTGCGCCCAGTTGCGCCAGGGCCGATATTCCTCGAACTCGTGCGCCATCCGTTTGCCCGCTCCGGGGATGAGCATGATTTCCTCGGCCGTTGCCGTGTTCAGGTTCACATGCACGAACGCCTTCCCGTAAAACGCGTTCGCCTGTTCCGGCGTGAGTTTCTGCCCCAGCAGAAACTTGTTGAGCTCGACCGGGCTGCCGAACGGACGCGCCGCGACAAGCGCCTTCACGACCGGCGGCGTCATGTGCGGCAGGGCCGTCAACGCCTGCTCGTTCGCGGTGTTCACGTCGACGACGCCGAGTGATTTGCCAACCTGCGCAAATGATGGAGCAGCAGTGAGAAGCACGATGAGCGCCGCACCCGCACCCAGCGCACCTATCGCACCCAGCGCACCTATCGCACCAATCGCACCAATCGCACGTATCGCACCCAATTTCATGTCGTCCTCCTCAAATAAGCGTAACCGAGACCGAGGATTCCCATCTGCACCATCGTGCCGGGCGCCAGGGTCGGCGGCGATTTCGCCCGCAGCACGTGCCAGAGAAGATCCGCGCTCCCCATTGTGGGATCCATTTCGAGCTGAAATTCCCTGCTGCCCTGAAAGTGGAACAGGACGCCGACGAGTCCCGCCGCAATGAACAGCACCATAGAGAATTGGACGAGTGCCATCGTCCATCGCCGCGGCATCACAACGTCGACGAGCACGGTGACGAGCCCCGCGAGAAGAAGCGCGAGCGGAATCTGCTGTTTGAGGTCTTCGTAGTGACCGAGCAACGCAAGCTCGGCGACGAGGCCCGACATTCCCAGGAGCAACACTCCGAGCACCACGCGTCGAATCGCGATGAGCTCCATCATGGCTGACGAACGATCGATGACTAACGCCGCTTGCGAGCGGGTTTCGCGGGTGAACTTTTCGAGCGGGGCTTTATCTTGGTGCGCGCCGCCACCGGTGCAGAGCGCGTCACGGCATGCAGCACCGGAAGTTCGCCGTTCGACGGCCGCGCATTGAGCATTTCGAGGATGCTGATGAGGCCGCGCTTCACGTCAGCCAAGCGCTCTTTCGCGTTGCGGCCGAGCAACTCCTTGATGGGGACCGCGGTGGCCTCTCCGATCGAAGGCGGCGCTTCCTCTTCGATCCGCCGCCGGACACCGGCCAGCGTCAGGCCGTCCGTGAAGACGAGCTGCTTGATTCGCAGCACGCGCTCGACATCGGCGCGGCGGTAAATGCGCGGACCTCCGGCGATTTTCGACACGCCGAGATCCGGGAATTCAGATTCCCACGAGCGCAAGACATACGGTTGCACGCTGACAATCTCACACACTTCGGAAGACTTGAACAGCGCGCGGTTGGGAATCTCTATGTCGGGCACAAAGAGGGCTGTTTGCTGCAAGTGGCGGCAGTATAACAGGTAACCGTCTCCTACTGAAGCCAAAACAGCTGAAAACAGGAGACCAGGAGTTCAGGAGATTCCCGGGAGCAATTCCTGCGGAAGAATTCCTCCCCCCAACCTCCTGATCTCCTGATCTTCTGTTAGCGTTTTTCAGTTTGGCGTTTTTAGTGCTTTCGTTTCCGAAGCTGAATGCGAATCGGCGTCCCGGAAAACCCGAATTTCTCCCGGAGCCGGTTTTTCAGGAAGCGTTCGTACGAAAAATGCAGCTCGGTCTGGACGTTCGTGAAGAGCGCGAACGTCGGAGGCGCCACGCCCACCTGCGCGGCGTAGAGAATCCGGACCGCCTTTTTCTCCGAGGGCATCGGGTGCGCCGCCGTGACTTCCTGAAGAAATCGGTTCAGCTCGGGCGTCGGGATACGCCGCGTGCGCTCGACCATGACTCGGTCGACCACTTCGAGCAGCTTCGGCGTCCGCTCGCCCGTCAGCGCCGAAATGTGGACGATGGGCGCGTACTCGAGGAATTTGAGCTGAAAGCGCAGCTTGTCGTCGAACGTCTTCGAAAAATCCTGCCCTTCGCCCTTGACCAGATCCCACTTGTTCACGGCGATGATCACGCTGCGGCCGGCGCGCTCGGCCTCGCCCGCGATCGCGCCGTCCTGATCGGCCGCACCCAGCGTTGCGTCGATGACCAGCACCACGACGTCCGCATCGGCGATCGCGCGCTTGGCTGACAACACGCTGACTGCTTCCACCTGCCCGGACCGCGCCACGCGGCCCGGCTTCCTGATGCCTGCCGTATCGACGATGCGGAATTGCCGCTGGTGCCACCGAAATCCGGTGTCAACGGCGTCGCGCGTCGTCCCGGCGGTTTCGCTGACGAGCATGCGCTCTTCGCGAAGCACGCGATTGACGAGGGACGATTTCCCCACGTTCGGCCGCCCCACGATCGCGATCCGCGGTTCCGGGGCTTCGGCCTTCTGCTCCTCCGTCTTTGCCGGAAGCCGCCCGATGATTTCGTCGAGCAGGTCGCCCACGCCAAGTCCGTGCTCGGCAGAGATTTCCATGACGGGGTCGAACCCCAGCTCATAGAAATCGAGCGCACCCGCGCGCGCGCGGCGATCGTCCGTCTTGTTGATCGCGACGATGACGGGCCGTCCGGTCGAGCGCACCGCGTTCGCAATTTCGTAATCGGCCGGCACGAGCCCTTCACGCCCATCGACCACGAACACAAACACATCTGCGTTCGAGACCGCTTTGCGTCCGTGGTCGTGGACGATCTGCTGCAGCGGATCTTCGCTTTGCCCGAACATACCGGCGGTATCTGTGAGAAGGAACGGAACAGTGCGCCAGTTCGCGGGTTGCTGAATCACGTCGCGGGTCGTGCCCGCCGTAGGGGCGACGATCGCGCGGCGCTGGCCCGCAACACGGTTAAAAAGTGTCGATTTCCCGACATTCGGTCGACCGACCAAGACGACGGCGGGGAGCTGTTTGGACGTCATGACTGCAGTCAAAAGCCAACTTAGCCGATACCTTGACAGCGTAAGTGCTTGTTTCTTAATATATTTACAACCGCGCAGGAGAGCCTAAGCATGATCAAAGTCGACATCGTCAACGAAGTTTCGAAGATCGCCGACATCACCAAGGTGAAGGCCGAGGTGGCCGTCGATGCGGTCTTCGACGCGATGCGGCTCTCCATGCAGCGGGGCGAGCGAATCGAGCTTCGCGGCTTCGGGGTGTTCCAGGTCAAGCCACGCAAGCGCGGCATCGGTCGCAACCCGCGGACCGGCAAGGAGGTCCGCATTCCACCCGGCCGGACCATCCGCTTCAAGCCCGGTAAAGATCTCCAGAATATCAGTTAGTCTGAAGTCGCCGCGTGCAGGATCCGCTTCCGCCTGTCCCGAGCTCGAGCGAGGGAGAGCCGCCGCTCCCCGTCTCGATTACATCCCCGCGCAAGTTCCAGGATCGCAGGTGGCTACACCTGACGCTGCTGGTGCTCACGATCGCCAGCACCACCCTGGCCGGCGCGGAGTCACTACGCCGGCTATATCTCCGACTTCGGGCGCCAGAAGGTGACGTTCTACCCTCTGCTGATTCTGCAAGGCTTCTGGTACAGCGCCACGATCCTGCTGATTCTGGGCGCGCACGAGCTGGGTCACTATCTCGCGTGTCGATACTATCAGGTTGACGCCTCGCTGCCGTTCTTCATCCCGATGCCCGTCGTGCTCACTGGCACACTGGGCGCGTTCATCAAGATTCGCGAACCGATTCCCACCAAGCGGATGCTGTTCGACATCGGCGTCGCCGGACCGATTGCGGGGTTCCTGTTCGCCGTGCCTGCACTGTTTGTTGGTGTCTCGATGTCGCCGATCGCCCAGAGTGCCGCCCGACCTTTTCGGGTACAACCTCGGCGAGCCGTTGTTGTTTCAGGCCGCGGCCTGGCTGATATGGGGCTCCGTACCGGAGGGCTACTCGCTGAACCTGCACCCGATGGCATTCGCCGCGTGGTTCGGCCTCCTCGCCACGGCGCTGAATCTGTTTCCGATCGGGCAGCTCGACGGAGGCCACATTTCCTACGCCGTGCTTGGACGCCGGTCGACGGCCGTCACAATCTGCGCCATCGGAGTAGCGATCGGGTTGACCTATTTTTCGACGAGCTGGCTGGTGTGGACCTTCCTGCTCATCGCGATGACGCTGGCCATGGGCCCGCGCCATCCGCGCACCATCGACGAGGACATCCCGCTAGACCCGGCGCGGGTCTGGCTCGCCGCCGCCGCGATGGTCATCCTCGTCCTGTGTTTTACGCCTAACCCCATTGAACCGACCGACTTACTGGGTGGCCAGAGGTAATACACCTTGCGCGGAGTTATGGTAGACTGCCCGCCGTTCGGAACATAGCCATCGGTGCTCGCCTTATTCCTAGAGCAAGTGTGCGTTCCCGCAGGCTTCTTTGAAGGAGGACGGTAATGATTCGTGGTTCCAAGGCTTTCCTTGCCGCAATGCTTCTGCTGGCAGGATGCTCGGTCGCGTCGGCGCAGGATGCGACGATTGGCGCAGGGAAAGTGGAAATCGGCGGCTTCCCTGGTGGCGGAACGTTCTTCGTGGGCGGGGACGACAACAAAGAAGTCAACTTCAACGTGTACACCGCCGGCGGCGGGTTGACCTACTACTTCAATGAGGTCGTTGCGATCGAAGGCGAGTTCACGGGCAGCGTCGGCTGGGCGCAGGACGTGTTCTTCAACAACACCAAGATTATTCACAACCAGATGCCGACCGTCTGGAGCTACTCCGGCAACGTCGTCTTCTTCCCTGGCGGCACCGCGGGAAAGCAGATGCCGTTTTACATCACCGGCGGCATTGGCGCCGTGTCGCTCGCGCCGCGCGTGCCGACAAAAGTGTTCGGCTATGACGTCGACACGGTCGGCACGCAGATGTTCCTCGCCGAAAACATCGGCGGCGGCATCAAGCTCTTCCGCGGCGCCGACGCGCCGAACTGGGGCTTCCGCATCGACTACCGCTACCTGTTCATCAATGAGAACGACGACGCGCCCCAGTTCTTCGCACAGTCGAAGAGCCGCGGTGCGCATCGCATCTACGTCGGCATGCTGTATACGTGGAAGAGATAACTGGCAGCCGATAGCTGGTAAACCAGGGGCAGGCGCGCGTCCATACGCTCGCTTGCCCTTTTTTGTTTTCTGCAGGAAGCTAACGTGGCATGACCGGCTGGGCTGTCCGCACCGCCGTCTTGGTCTTTCTCATGGCCTGCATCGCAGGTCCTGCATTCGCTCAGGCTGACGAGCACACAGTCTATGCGAGCGTCGTCGACAAGGACGGCGCGCCGATTCTCGATCTCACCCTTAAAGATTTCATCGTGCGCGAGGATGGCGTCGCGCGCGAAGTGCTGCGCGTGGCCAAAGACGATGACCCGCTGCAGGTTGCGCTGCTCATCGACAACAGCGAAGTCATGCGTCCCCGGCTGACGCAGCTGCGCAAGGCAGCTGCGGCCTTTGTGAAGGCGACGCGTAAAGGCGTGCCGCTTGCGCTCATCACGCTCGCTGAACGTCCGACGATTGTCGTCGGCTACACCACCGAGCACGCCGAAGTGCTGAAGGGCATCGATAAGATGTTTTCGTTCGAGGCCGGCAACTATCTGCTCGACGGCATCTCAGAGACGTCGCAGGCACTCGCGAAACGGACGATGTGGCGGTCAGCGATTGCCGTCATTACGGGCCTCGGTCCGGAAATGAGCTACCGCCAGTACACCGAGGTGCTCCGGTTCTTCCGCGAGGGCGGTGCGTCGCTGCATGTGCTTCAGCTGGGCATGGGGGTCGGTGGGCAGGGTCGCGAAATCGTCGTCTCGCGCGGCACGTCGGAAACAGGTGGACGTTTTGAAGAAGTGCTCACTCCGGCCGCGCTCGAGATGAAAGCACAGCAGCTGGGCACGGAGATCTCGAACCAGTATCGCGTCACCTACGCCCGTCCGCAGCGGCTCATTCCGCCGAAAAAGACCGAGGTCAGCGTGAGGCGGCCCGGCCTCCGCACCCGCAGCCGGCCGCTGCAGACGGAGAAGGATCGGTAAGGGGGTTCCGGTTCCGTTCCGTGTTCCGGTTCCGGAGTTCCAGTTTCGGACTTCTGGTTCCAGAGTTCGGGTTCGAGGTTCGCAGTCCCATTTGAGATAAAGATGCGTGACTGAATCCAGACGCCACCTCGGCGCCACCACGAACCTTGGAACCGGAACAGGAATCCGGAACCCTACCGCAGTTCACTCCCCCAGTTTTGAACAATCCGAATCTCACGAGGTTTCAGCGCGCTCTTCAGCATGATGAATCGCCCGCGCGCATCGATGTCGTAGGCTGCCAGATTGGAGCCGGGATCGCGCTCGAAGTGCCCTTCAAAGAGCAGCCGCGGCTCGGCGAGCGTCCCTTTCGCGAGCGACCGCACCACCATCCGCTCACCTTCTCGGTAGAACAGACCATCCCGTGTCCACAAGGGCTCTGAAGCGCCGGCATGCGTCAACTGAACCGTTTCGGCGTTGCGATCGAGCGGCGTCGCGTAGATTTCGTCACGGCCCGACGCATCGGCAACATACGCAATCCAGCGTCCGTCCGGCGAAACGCTCGGCGATCGCTCGTTGGCATTTGTCGCCGCGACAGGTGCGACCGACTCGCCGATTCGGTACACCAGTACGTCGCGCCCGCGTGCGGGTTCAATCTCGTAGAGCGCCAGCAGCCGGGGCGGCCGGGACCAGCTCGCGGGATTGCGCGCAACGCTCGCGTCGGCGGTGAAGAGCGGCGCCGGTGCTCTCTTCCGATCGACCAACGCGACGTAAATCTTCTGGAGGCCGTCGCGATTGGAACCAAACGTCAGTCGCCGGTTGTCCATCCAGGCTGGAGACTGGTTGTCGCCACCGGCAATCGTCAGCGTGACGCGTTGGGGCTGTGCGACGTCGAGGATGCGAATCTCACGCGTCATCACACCTTCTCTCACGACGACGGCGAGCCGCCGGCCGTCGGGCGACAGGCGCGGCGTCTGAAAAACTTCCGGCGATGCGGCGAGCATCGATACCTTGCCGTTCGGCTCGACCCGCACAAGCCGGCTCCGCGCGTCGTCGGACGATGCGCGCAGCCAGGCAAGCGTGCCGGTACGCGAAACGGCAAACCCCGATCGGCCGAGCACGCCGAACCCGGCCGACGTCTGAATGCCTTTCGCGATCGCGACGGGCACGTCCGATGTGGTGTGCTTGCCGGCGTCGATCTTCACGGCCATCAGGCTTCCGAGATAGCTGTAGACGAGATGACCGGTTTCGACGAACTGTGCCTGTCCGACGATGGGCACCCGCAGCCGCTCGCGCTGCCGGTTCTCTGACAGCACTTCGACGTGCGCATCGCGGCCGCGCTGCGAGACCGTAAAGACGATTGCGCCGTCGGCCAGTGCATGCGGCCATCCATGCTCGAGCTCGTCCTCGTCCGCGTTGAGCGACGTCAACGGCGCTGCCGTGCCTCCCGTGGCTGCCACTGCCATCAGCCCTTGATTGCCCAGCGGCGCAAAGACGATGCGATCATCCACAGTCCAGGTGCCGCCGGCCGAATCGGATGGCGCCTGGGCGATTCGTTGTGGTTTGCCAGGGGCTGAAACTGGCGTCCGCCAGATCGATCCGCGCGAGAAATACGCGACGGAGGATGCGTCTGGTGAAAAGAACGGCGCGCTGGCACCAACCGTGTCTGTCAACTCCCGATCGCTGGCAGCGCCTTCTGCCACGGATCGGACGAACAGCCGGCGCAGACCGTCTTCATCGCGCTCCGCCGAATAGGCGAGCCATCGCCCATCGGCTGACAGGGCGAACGAGCTGAGCGTGCGGTCGTCGGGAACCGGAACCGTGAATCTGACGGCCGGCGCAGCCGGCTCCGGCCGGACGCCGCAAGCGGCCACAATGACAGCCAACGCGGCGCCGCAGAGCGCCACCGCTGCCTGTAATGGCGCCCTTGATATCATGACAACCCGAACATGTCGCGAAAATGGATGGTCTTGGCGGTGGCCGCATTGTGTGTGCCTGCCGCATGGTGGCTCGTTCAACGTATGGGTTCCCGCATTCTACCTGTGACGCCGCCGACTGAAGGCATTTCTCATACGCTGGCCACCGAGCGGGCAGCAAACATCAGCGCCGTTCGCTACTCGCTCTCGCTGAGCATCCCAGCCGCCCGGCACGAGTCTGTGACCGGCACGCTTGGCATACGTCTGCGACTCGCCGATCGCGCGCCGCTCATCCTGGATTTTGCGCAGCCGCCAGAGCGCGTCTCGTCGATTCAGGCCAACGGCCGGCCGGTTCCGATCCAATCCGTGCACGGCCATCTCGTCATTCCGGGTGAGCTGCTGAGCCGCGGCGAAAACACGGTCGACATCGTGTTCACGGCCGGTGACGATGCCTTGAACCGGAACGACGAGTATCTCTACTCGCTCTTCGTGCCCGCACGGGCGTCTCAGGCGTTTCCCTGCGTCGATCAGCCCGACATCAAGGGCTCTCTCTCGCTCACCCTCGAGATGCCTGCCGCGTGGACGGCGCTGTCAAATGCGCCGGAGATCGGACGCGACACCACGGGTGACCGCACGAAAATCCGGTTCGGACAGACGCAGGCCCTTCCGACGTATCTGTTCGGCTTCGTGGCCGGCAAGTTCTCGGTCGAGCGCGGCGAGCGAAACGGCCGTGTCTTCCATCTGTATCACCGCGAAACCGACACCGCCAAAGTGGCGGCCAATCGCGAGACGATCTTCGATCAGCATCAGCAGGCGCTCGAGTGGCTCGAGACCTATACGGATCGGAAGTATCCGTTCGACAAGCTCGATTTCGTGCTGATACCGGCGTTTCAGTTCCGCGGGATGGAGCATGCCGGCGCCATCTACTACAACGCGCCGGCGCTCTTCCTCGACAAGACGGCCACGCAGAACCAGCTGCTGTCTCGCGCGAACCTCATCGCGCATGAAACCGCGCACATGTGGTTCGGCGATCTCGTCACCATGAAGTGGTTCGACGATGTCTGGCTGAAGGAAGTGTTCGCGAACTTCATGGCGGCGAAAATCGTCAACCCGTCGTTCCCAGACATCAATCACGACCTGCGTTTCTTCCTGCAGCACTACCCTTCAGCGTATGAAGTGGACCGCACAGACGGAACAAATCCGATCCGCCAGACGCTGACCAACCTGAGAGAAGCGGGCAGCCTTTACGGGCCGATCATCTATCTGAAGGCACCCATCGTCATGCGGCAGCTGGAGCAGATGCTGGGGCCAGACGAGCTGCGCGACGGACTGCGCGAGTACCTCACGCGCTTTGCCTTCGCGAATGCCACCTGGGCCGATCTGATCGAGATTCTCGATCGCCGCACCGACCAGGATCTCGCGGCATGGAGCCGGGTGTGGGTCGACGAGCCGGGACGGCCGACAATCGCCACGACTCTGGAAACCCGGAACGGGAAGATTTCACGTCTCACGTTCTCGCAATCCGATCCGCGAGGACGATCGCTGCTATGGAACCAGAAACTGCAAGTGGCGCTCGGCTACGAGCACGGCGCTCGCATCACTGAGCTGACGCTGGACGGTGCGTCTGTGGACGTGCCGCGCGTCAACGACCTCCCGCTTCCGCATTACGTGCTGGCGAACGGTGAGGGCACCGGCTATGGGCTGTTCAAGCTGGACGATGCGAGCCGGCAGTTTTTTCTGAAGTCTTTGCCCAGCATCGGGGACGGCCTGACCCGCGGCACCGCGTGGGTCACCCTGTGGGACGACATGCTGGAGGGAGGCACCAGACCGCGACAGCTGTTCGATCTCGCGCTTGCGGCGCTGCCTCAAGAGTCCGAAGAGCTTAATACCGACCGCATCCTCGCGTACGTGCGGACGACCTTCTGGCGCTATCTGTCGGACGAGGAGCGCGCGGCGGTGGCTGCCCCGCTCGAGCAGGCACTTCGCGCCGGCATGAAACAGGCCTCGACACCGTCGCTGAAATCGGCGTACTTCGGCGCCTTCCGGCACACGGTGACGACACCGGATGGGCTGGCCTATCTCGATCGCGTGTGGCGGCGCCAGGAGCCTGTTTCAGGGCTGCCGTTTGTCGAAACCGATTACATCGACATGGCCCAGGAGCTCGCACTGCGGCAAGTGCCGAACACCGAGGCGATTCTCGCCGAGCAGCACAAGAACATCACCAATCCGGACCGCAAGGCACGGTTTGCATTCGTGATGCCCGCGCTGTCGCCTGACGCGCCGACGCGTGACACTTTTTTTGCGGGGCTCGCGCGCGTCGAGAATCGGGCGCACGAACCATGGGTTTCCGAGGGCCTGGGCTTCATCAATCACCCGCTGCGCCGCCGGCACGCCGAGCGGTACATTCAGCCGAGCCTCGAACTGCTGTCCGAGATTCAGCGCACCGGCGATATCTTCTTTCCGCTCAACTGGACAGGCGCGGTGCTCGAGGGCCACAACTCGCCTGCCGCTGCCGAGGTCGTCAAGCGCTTCTTGGAGGTGCGAAAGGACTACCCGCCGCGTTTGCGGCAAGTGATCGAACAACACGCGGATCAGCTGTTCAGGGCGGCACGCATTCTCGGATCGTGATTCCACCACATCGACTTCGCGCCACCGGCGCGCGAGAAGAAGAAAGGGTCCGAATATCAAGAGCGACTGACATCCGGGCTCTTGTATTCGGACCCTTTCTTCTTCTCGCGTGGGCCGTGTTCGCGGCCCACGAAGTCGGTGTCAGTCTGCAGCCCGCTTCGCATTCACAGAGGTTGTCCCGCAATGTCGCGTCGTCGCGCTCGTCGCGTCGTCGCGTTTGTTTTTCTTCGTGTCTTCGTGTCTTCGTGGTCCATGTCACTCCCTCACGGGTTCGCGCCACGCGAGGATCACCAGCCCAACGAACAACGTCACCATGAGCGCGCGATCAGCGTGCGAGAGAGCGTTCGCGTACAGGGCCGTGTCGACGAGGCCGGCGCGACGGCTGAGGCCGGGGACGTCGAACATCATGCCGAGCTGAAGCAGCCAGAAGAGCGTCCGGCGCAGCCTGGACGACTCCATATCGTGCAGCGCGAGCAGCATCAAGACCGGAAGCAGGATGAGGAAGCCATAGGTGAGGTGATAGAAGGTCATCAGCGACCAGCAGGCCACGAGCGGCGGTGCGGCGTACAGCACGCGTTTTCTGACCCGCCCTTCCTGCATGCCTGCCACACAGATGCCCGCGAGCAGTCCCACGGCAATCGAGCCGGCGATCGCGTCGACTTCTGACGGCTCGCCAATCAATTGCGCGATGAGCGGACGAAACTCGCTGATGCCGGCCAGTATCGCCTCTCCTGTGTGGTGCATCGCGAGGATGCCGGCATATCGTGCGAGCACAAAAACCGGATCGGCATGCGACCACAGGCAGAACACTGCGTAGAGAGCTCCGGCTGTGGCCATCGACGTCAGTGCGAGAATCCACCGCCGGGTAAACAGACTCCAAAGAAAGATCGGGGCAGCGACCTGCGGTTTCATCATCGCCAGGCCAAGCCAGGCACCGCTTGCAATCCGGTTGCGATCGGCCAGGATGAGCGCCGCCATGCTGAGCGTGAGCGCGACAAGCGTGAACTGCGTCAGCGTCCGCACGCCACCCCAGCACAGGAACATCAGCATTGGCAGCACGATCACCCGGAACGGATCGTGCGGCCTGTAGAAGCGCGCCGCGAGATACGGTGCATAAATCGCCAGCCCGATGTTCAACAGCATCCATATCGGATAGGCAGCACCCAGCGGCAGCAGGCCAAGCGGTGAGAGGAGGACGACGGCGTTCGGGGGATAGTCGACGGCCGATTCAGCCGGGTAATAAATGTCTTCCCCGCCGAGCAGCCAATCCCGGCCCCAGGCCTGAACGGATTCGAGATCCGTAAGCCGATAGGGGTGCGACGACACGACAACCCCCGCGGCGACGTTGATGGCCGCCAATGACGCCCAGAAAATCAAAGCCCGTCGCGATGGCTTCGTGAAGAGCGGGCCGCTCACAGAATCGAGACCGGATCGATGTCGATCGAGACGCGCCGGCGCATCTCGGGCTCGGCCGCAAGCGCCGCAAGGACGGCTTCGCGCATGCTCGCGCGGTGACTGCCTTTGAGAAAAATCTGCGCGCGATATTCCCCGCGAAGCTTGGCTACGGGTGCGGGCGCCGGTCCGAGCACGCTGAATCGGCCGCCATCGGCGTGGCTTCGCAGATGCTGCGCAAGTGTGGTGGCGTCGGTCATCGCAGTGCGTGCGTCTGTTCCCTTGACAACGAGATTCACGAGTGCCGTCAGCGGCGGGTATCGCATCGCCTGCCGGTACTTGAGCTCGTCGGCGAAGAACGCCGCGTAGTCCTGGCTGCATGCGTGTCCGATGCTGTAGTGATTGGGATACAGCGTCTGCACGATGGCCTCGCCGCGCTCCTCGCCTCGTCCGGCACGTCCCGCAACCTGCGTCAACAGCTGGAATGTGCGCTCTGCGGCGCGGAAGTCGGCAAGTCCAAGCCCCACGTCGGCCGAGATGACGCCGACCAGCGTCACGCGCGGAAAATCGTGCCCTTTCGCAATCATCTGCGTCCCGACGAGCACGTCAATCGATCCTGCGGCCATCGATCGGAGAATGCCGGCGGCGGCCCCCTTGCGGCGCACCGTATCGCGATCGAGACGCGCAACGCGGGCATCGGGCCACAACCGTGAGATTTCGTCCGCGACCCTTTCGGTGCCGAAGCCCCGCCGCTCGAGATAGGGGCCCTTGCACGCGGGACAGGCTTTCGGGACGAGCATGCCGTAGTTGCAGTAATGGCAGCGCGCCCGATGGCGCTCGCGCCCTTCGGTGTGCACGATCAGCGAGACGCTGCAATTGGGGCATTCGATGGTCCCGCCGCACTGCCGGCAGAAAACCGCGGTCGCCAGCCCACGCCGGTTCAGCAGAATCAGAGACTGCTGCCCGGCCTCGAGCCGCTTCGTGATGGCGTTCTTCAGCCGGCCGCTGAGAATCACATCGGGCCCATGCTCGGCATATTCCTGCCGCATGTCGACAACCGACACGGACGCAAGCGGCCGGTCCTGCACGCGGCGCTGCATCAGGAGGCGCGTGTAGCGCCCGCTCGATGCGTTCTGGCCGCTCTCGAGCGACGGCGTCGCGGATCCGAGGACGACGAGCGCGCCTTCGTGTTTGCCGCGCATCACGGCCACGTCTCGCCCGTTGTACCGCGGCGTCTCCTCCTGCTTGAAAGACGTATCGTGCTCCTCGTCGACGATGATGAGGCCGAGACCGGCGAGCGGTGCAAAGACCGCCGACCGCGTGCCGACCACGACCGACACCTCGCCACGGCGAATGCGGTACCACTGATCCGATCGCTCGCCATCGGACAGCCCGCTGTGTTGTACCGCCACACGATCACCGAAGGCGTCTCGAAACGCCGACGCCACCGCGGGCGTCAGCGCGATCTCGGGCACGAGCACGAGCACTGATTTCCCGCCACCGAGGACGCGCTCGGCCAGTCGCAGGTACACCTCCGTCTTGCCGGACCCGGTGACACCCTGAAGAAGAAACACGGCAAACTGTCCTGCCGCCGCCGCCGCGCCCAGATCTTCCAGCGCGCTCGTTTGCTCCTCGGTGAGAAGACGGCCAGAGGACGAACGGACAGGCGTCGAAGCGACGCCGTTCGTGAACGGATCGCGCTCGACTCGCTCGCGCCGGAACGCGACGAGCCCTTTCTCGACGAGACGCTGCAGCACATCGGTCGAGATGCCACGCTCGTTCAACGCCGGCACAGACATGCCCTGAGGCTTGCCACGCAAAAGCTCCAAGGCTTCTTTCTGTCGACCGCGGACGGTTGCGAGGCCCGGAGCGTCGACATCGTGCCCTTGCGCGGTCAGGGTGGCGTACCGAATCGTCTTATGCGCCTGTGTTGAGGGCACGGCTGCGGCGAGCGCGTCGCCCGCCCCGCACGCATAGTACTCCGCAACCCACAGCGCGAGATTGACCACCGGTCCCGGCAGGAACGCCTCGTCGTCGAGCACCTCCATGAGGTTCTTGAGTTTTTCGGCAGCGGTCTGGTCGGGATTCAAAACCGCGTTTGGATCGATGACAATGCCGGTGACGACACGCTTGCCGAGGGGCACGACGACTCGCGCGCCACGCTCAGGAAGCGCGACGCCATCGGGAACCTGATAGGTGAGAACGTCGAGAAATGGGACCGGGACTGCGACGGAGACGAGCCGCACGGATCAAGCCGCGTCTTCGCCGTTGAGGATGGCCCGGACTTTCTTCATGTCTTCCCACACCTCGCGCCGGCAGTTCGGGTTACGCAGCAGAAACGCCGGATGGAACGTCGGCACGAGCTTCGCGCCACGGTAGTCGTACACCCGTCCTCGCAGGCGGGAAATCGGATCCGTCGTCTTGAGCAGCGACCGCGCCGCGAACGTACCCAGTGCAACGATGACCTTCGGTTTGATCGTGTCGACCTGCCGGAACAGAAACGGCTCGCACTGCTCCACTTCGTCCGGTTCGGGATTGCGGTTCTCGGGAGGCCGGCACTTGATGACGTTGGCGATGTACACGTCCTCGCGCTTCAGTCCGATCGCTTCGATGATTTGCGTCAGCTTCTGGCCGGCGCGCCCCACGAATGGAATGCCCTGGATATCTTCGTCCCGGCCGGGCGCCTCACCGACGAACATCAGGCCCGCATTGGGATTGCCGACACCAAACACAATCTGCTTCCGGCCCAGCTTGCAGAGCTTGCATCGCGTGCAGTCGCCGATGTCTTCGCGAATAGCAGCAAGAGCCGTGACAGGATCGGCGATGTCCGGGCCGGCATTACCGAGGTCGGGGCCGGCCTGAAGGCCGGCACTACCCGAGTCGGGACCGCCATACGTAGTGCTGACCTTCAGATCAGCCTCGGGTCTTTGAGCCCAGACGGCATCCTTCCGGTACCCGGTGACACCGAGCTCCCCGAAGAACTTCAAATGCTCGGCGACTTCGTCGCGATTGATCGGCATTACGTCCGGACGGCTGTCCGAGAATGAAGAAGGTCCTCAATCCTCTGCACGATCTGCGCGGCAATCGCCGCCTTCGACTGACGCGGCAGTGTTTCCTCGCCAGTCGGGCTCACCAACGTGACTTCGTTCGCATCCACCTCGAACCCGACGTCACTCCGCGAGACGTCGTTGGCGACAACGAGATCGATGCCCTTCTCGCGCTGTTTGCGGCGCGCGCCGGCGACCACATCGTGGGTCTCGGCGGCGAATCCGACGAGCACCGGCCGATCGCGGCCCGCTCGCTGTCGGCCGAGCTCGGCGAGAATGTCCGGCGTGCGCACGAGCGTCAGCGTCAGCGTGTCGCTTTCCTTGTGGATCTTCTGCGCGACGGGGCCGGACGGGGCGTAGTCGGCAACCGCAGCGGCCATGATGACGACGTCGGCCTGAGCCGCGCGAGGCACAACCGCATCACGCATCTCCGCAGCCGTCGTGACGCGAACCACTTCGACTCCGGCGGGTGGCGTCAACTCCGTCGGACCGCTCACGAGTAAGACGTTTGCCCCTCGAGCGCGCGCGGCCGCGGCAAGCGCGTACCCCATCCTGCCGCTCGAGCGGTTGCCGATGAACCGGACCGGGTCCACGGCCTCGCGGGTCGGTCCGGCTGTCACGACCACCGACTTGCCGCGTAAAGGTCCTGATGGCACGAGCAGTTGCTCGGCGGCGCGCACGATGTCGGCCGGCTCGGCAAGCCGGCCCTTTCCAATCCATCCGCACGCAAGATATCCGGACCCGGGATCGACGAAATATGTGCCGCGCCTCGCCAGCGTGTCGAGATTGCGCTGCACGGCCTCGTGCTCGAGCATGTTCGTGTTCATCGCGGGCGCCATCAGCACAGGCGCTTTGGTTGCAAGGTACAGCGACGTCAGGAAATCGTCGGCGATGCCGTTCGCGAACTTGCCGATCACGTTGGCGGTGGCGGGAGCGACAAGCAGAAGGTCGATACTCGATGCCAGGGAGATGTGCTCGATATCCGAGTTCGCGCCAGGTTCGAACTGGCTGGTCAGGACGCGGTGGCGCGTAATCGCTTCGAACGTCAACTCGCCGACAAACCGCCTGGCCGCGCGGGTCATCACGGCGACGACGTCGTGCCCCTGTTTCTGGAGGCCGCGGACGACCTCAACTGATTTATAGGCGCCGATTCCGCCGCACACGCCGACAGCAATCATTGCCATTGCTTCACCTCTGAAACGTCCGGAGAATCTCGTGCGCTTTGGGCCTCATGCAGCCGAGCGTCGCCCGCTCTGCCAGCACGATGGCCTTGATGCGCTCGACGCACGACTCGAGATCGTCATTGAGCACGACGTAATCGTACTCCTCGAACGCCGACACTTCTTCGCGCGCAACCTGCAGCCGGCGTTCTATCGCCTCGTCGCTGTCCTTGCTGCGGCCCCGAAGACGCCGCTCCAGAACCTCATACGACGGCGGCAGCACGAAGATGGCGACGTGCGGAAGGCCCGCGGCGCGCACCTTGCGGGCACCCTGCACATCGATGACCAGAACCACGTCGTCGCCGCTCGAGAGACAGCGCATCGTGTCGCCGCCGTGAGTCCCATAGAGATTGCCGAACACATCGGCATGCTCCAGGAATTCGCCGTTCGCGATCATCGCTTCGAAGCGCGCGCGGCTGACAAAATTATAGTCCACGCCGTCGGTCTCATCTTTGCGCGGCGACCGTGACGTATACGAACGCGAGAGCTTCAAGCGAGGGGTGACTTTCACCAGCCGCTCGACGACCGTTGTCTTACCGGTGCCCGATGGGGCAGAAACAATGAAGAGCAATCAGCTCGCCCTATTCGACATTCTGAACCTGTTCGCGCATCTTTTCGAGTTCGGCCTTGGCCGAGATCACGAGGTTTGAGACGCGCAGCCCGTCCGCCTTCGACCCGATGGTGTTCACTTCCCGGTTCATTTCCTGAAGCAGAAAGTCGAGTTTGCGGCCGCACGGCTCGGCCGAATCCGCAAGCGACTTCCAGTGCGCGAGGTGCGCGCGGAAGCGGGCCATCTCTTCGCTGATGTCCGAGCGCGACGCCACTCGAACGATTTCCTGCGCGATGAGGTTGGCATCAGCCGTCATGTCGACTATCAGCTCCTGCACGCGCGCGGCCAGGCGGGCCTGCAGTTCCAGGCGCCCCTGATCGGCGGCGTCGGCAATCTCCTCGAGCATCCCGCCAACGAGCGCGCGTCTCACCTCGAGGTCGGCGTTCAGGTGATCGCCTTCGGTGCCGCGCATGACGTCGAGCTGCGTCACCGCTTCTTCCACAGCCGCCTCGAGCATCTCGACGAGCTGCGCCACCATGGCCGCGTCGCGCTCGACGGGCCGCTCGCGGACGGCGAGCGCCTGCGGCAACCGCAGCAAATCGCCCGGCGTCAACGCGCCCTGCACGATCCCTCGGCTGCGCGCGGTCTCCAATGCGGCAGATAACGCGATGGCCAGCGGCTCGTTGAACTCTACTTCGACGCTCGCAGCGTGGCGATACTGAACACTGACCGCCAGCTCTACCCGCCCGCGACTGATTCGCCGCTGCACGGTTGCCCGGATGCGCCCCTCGGCCTCGGCCAGCGTCTGTGGCACGCGAAGCTGCATGTCGAGATGGCGATGATTCACTGCGCGGATGGTGACGGTGATGGTCGCCGTTTCCGACTCTTTGGTCGCCGCTGCAAAGCCCGTCATGCTCTTAATCATTATTGGAGCACCGAATTCTCTCTGCCTTTCGGTTCGAGCAATTGCATCTTATAGAGTCCGGCATACACGCCCCCGCGGTTCAGCAGCTCTTCGTGGCGCCCGACTTCGACGATCCGGCCCCGTTCGAGCACGATGATGGCGTCGGCACGCATGATCGTCGAAAGGCGATGCGCGATGACGAACGACGTGCGGTTCAGCATCAGGGTCGTCAGCGCATCCTGAACGAGCAGCTCGGCCTCGACGTCCAGGGCAGAGGTGGCTTCGTCGAGAATCAGGATCGGAGCGTTCTTCAGCAGCGCGCGGGCGATCGCGACGCGCTGACGCTGCCCGCCCGAGAGCTTCTGTCCGCGTTCACCGATGCGCGTCTGATACCGATCGGGCAATACCGCGACGAACTCGTGCGCATGCGCCGCCTTCGCCACCGCCTCAATCTCCGCCGGCGTCGCCTGCAGGGAACCATAGGCGATGTTATTCGCGATCGTATCGTCGAAGAGCACGGTCTCCTGCGTGACGATACCGACCTGGGCGCGCAGGGACTTGAGCGTCACATCGCGGATATCGTGCCCGTCGATGGCAATCATTCCGCCGCTGACGTCGAAGAACCGCGGGATGAGGTTGACGAGGGTCGTCTTGCCGGCACCGCTTCGACCCACGATGGCCACCATCTGACCCGCCGGAACCTTGAACGAGATGTTCCGGAGAATCGCCCGCGGATGCACGTCCTCGTAGGCGAACGTCACGTCGCGGAACTCGATCGCCGAAGAGAACTGCGGCAGCGGCTGGGCTGTCGGCGATTCGGGCACCTCGGTGTGAGTGTCGAGCAGCTCGAAGATGCGATCGGCTGCCGCGATCGCCTGCTGCACGTTCGCGTTGACGCGGCTGAGCTTCTTCGCCGGCGCGTACATCAGGAGCATTGCGGCCAGGAACGCCGTAAACTCGCCGGCCGTCAGGCGCCCCGCCGCAATCTGCTCGCTGCCGTACCAGAGCGCTGCCGCCATGCCGACGCCGCCGAGCAGTTCCATCGCCGGCGGCATGACTGACAGCGCGCGAACGACGCGCATGTTGGTCCGATAGAGATATCTCAACGCCTCGCGGAAACGACCTGCCTCGCGCTCTTCGGCGCCAAACGCCTTGACGATGCGGTGAGCCGCAAATGTCTCGGCGCCGACGTGCGTCATGTGTTCCTGGGCTTCCTGGCTGCGCCGCGCCGTACGCCTGATGCGCTGCCCCAGCCGGACGAGCGGATACACGATGATGGGTGCGCCGGTGAAGCAGACCATCGCAAGGCGCCAGTCGATCCAGAAGAGAATCACGGTATAGCCGACGAGTGCGAGCGATTCTCTCGCGAGATCGCCTGCGGTCTCCGACACCGCGCGCTGCACCTGCCCGACGTCGTTCGAAACGCGCGAGAGAAGCTGTCCGACGGTATTGCGGGCAAAGAAGCTCGCCGATTGGCCGAGGATATGGCCGTAGAGGCGATCGCGCAGGTCCATCACCACCCGCTGCCCCACGTCCTCCATCAGATACCCGGAGAAATAGGATCCGACGCCCTTGAGGAAGTAGAGACCCACGATCGAGAGGGCGATTGTCTGCAGGCCTTGCCGATTCGGCAGAAGCTCATCGAGGATGGGCCGGATGAGGTACACGACCAGCGCCGACGCGACGGCATAGACCATCATCGCCAGCACCGCCCAGGCCAGGCGGCCCCGATATGGCTTTGCGTACCGAAGAAGCCGGAAGAACGAGTTCACTCGGTAAAACGATATTTCAGCAGAACCCACAGCGCGACGACCCCGTCGCGCCACGTAATCTTTTTGCCCTCGTCATAACCACGGCCGTCGTAGGTAATCGGCACTTCGTAGACTCTGTACCCGCGCTTGAAGATCTTCGCGGTGATTTCGGGTTCGATGCCAAAGCCTTCACTGTCGAGCGTAAACGATCGCAGCACTTCGACCCGCATGGCTTTGTAGCAGGTTTCCATGTCGGTCAGCATCGTGTTGTACAGCACGTTGGTGAGAAGCGTGAGGAACATGTTCCCCAGATAGTGCGTAAAGAGGAACACGCGGTGCCGGCCGAGAAATCGCGAGCCGTAGACGACATCGGCCCGTCCCAGGCAGATCAACTGGATGAGATCGGGAAATTCTTCCGGCGAATATTCCGTGTCGGCGTCCTGAATGACGACGAGATCGCCCGTGACTTCCTTGAAGCCGAGGCGCAGCGCCGACCCTTTGCCACCGTTCGGCTTCTGAAGCAGCTTGAACGTGTACTTCTTCTGCAGGTCTCGCAGAATCTCTGAGGTGCCGTCTTTCGATCCGTCGTCGACGACGATGAGCTCGATGCGGACGCCGGGGACGGCGAGCACGCGCGCGATCATGCCTTCGATGGTGTCACGCTCGTTGTAGACGGGCATGACGACCGACAGCAGGGGATTGTCGATGACCCCTTTAATCCCGGCCATTACCTGCCAACGGAGTAGTAAGTAAATCCCTGAGCTTTCATCTGCTCCGGGCTGTAGATGTTGCGTCCGTCGAAAATCACCGGCGTCTTCATCAGCTTGCGCATCCGTACGAAGTCAGGCTCGCGGAACTCATTCCATTCGGTCGCAATGACGAGCGCGTCGGCACCCTTCAGCGCGCTGTAGCTCTTGTCGGCCAGGGTGATTTTCTTTCCGAAGATGCCCTTGGCGACGGGATGCGCCTGCGGATCGAAGGCCCGCACCTTGGCTTTGGCCTCGAGCAGACGATTGATGAGCGGAATGGCCGGCGCCTCGCGCATGTCGTCGGTTCTCGGCTTGAAGGCCAGGCCCCAGACGGCAATCGTCCTGTCTTTCAGCGAGCCAAAGTGCTGCTCGAGCTTCGTGATGAATCGAACTTTCTGCGCCTGGTTGACGCGGTCCACCGCTTTCAGGATTTGAAAGTCGTAGCCGGTGTCGCCTGAGAACTTGATGAGCGCTTTGATGTCTTTCGGAAAGCAGCTGCCGCCGAAGCCGATCCCGGGAAACAGGAACGACGGTCCGATGCGGCGATCCGATCCGATCGCCCGGCGCACCTGATCGACGTTGGCGCCGAACGCCTCGCAGACGTTCGCGACCTCGTTCATGAAGGAAATACGCGTCGCGAGTATCGCATTCGCGGCGTACTTGCACATCTCGGCGCTCGCGGTGTCCATCAGCATGATCGGCGCGCCCGTTCGCGTATAGGGCGCGTAGAGCTCGGTCATCAGCTGCTGCGCGCGATCGTCCTCTGCCCCGATGACAACGCGATCGGGCTTGAGAAAGTCTTCGACCGCCGCGCCCTGCTTGAGAAACTCGGGATTGCTGACCACGCTGAACGGATGCTTCGTTTCTT
This sequence comes from Vicinamibacterales bacterium, assembly GCA_963811435.1. Lineage (GTDB taxonomy): Bacteria > Acidobacteriota > Vicinamibacteria > Vicinamibacterales > JAMQPK01 > JAMQPK01. Next base: position 1,253,800 of record CAWERD010000007.1, on the reverse strand, counting down.
TTCCGATGATCTCGCGCACCCGGGCCGCGGTGCCGACCGGCACCGTGCTCTTATCGACGATGACTTTGTAGCCGTTCATCGCCTTGGCAATTTCGCGCGCGACGCCCAGCACATGGGTCAGATCGGCGGATCCGTCTTCGTGCTGCGGCGTGCCCACCGCGATGAACACGATGCTCGCGGCACGCACAGACTTGGGCAAGTCCGTCGTGAATTCCAGCCGTTTCTCTTCCGTGTTGCGCTTGACGATTTCTTCGAGCCCCGGCTCATAGATAGGCATGATGCCGCGACGCAGCTGCTTCACCTTGGCCGCGTCCTTGTCGATGCAGCTGACATCATTCCCGGTTTCCGCCAGGCAGGCTCCCAGCACCAGGCCCACATAGCCCGATCCGACGACCGCAATCTTCATCTGTGGATGCTCCCAGAAGGGGCTTTGACCCCTCTACATACAAAAAAAGGGGTCAGACCCCTTTTTTTGCCGGACCCAAATCCGGCGACTTTAGCACAAACTGTACATCCTTCCAACCCATTGACCCGCAAGGATATGCCGGGTAGTAGGGTTGTGATAGGCTGCGGCGCGTGCGGATCGTCATCGACTACCGTCCGGCCCTGCGGGCCCGCACCGGCGTGGGAGAACACATCCATCAGGTGACGCGCGAGCTGGCGAAGAATGGTGATGACGAGATCACCCTCTTCTCGAGCTCCTGGAAGGATCGGCTCCCAGCCAGCCTTTCGGCAGAACTGCCCAACGTCCGCATGGCCGACCGTCGAATTCCGGTGGCGGCCCTGAATCTTGCCTGGCACCGGCTGCGCTGGCCCCCGGTCGAGGCGATTGCCGGCGGTGAGTACGACATCGCGCATTCCCCTCATCCGCTGCTGCTGCCCTCCCGATCGGCTGCACAGATCGTCACCATTCACGACTTGTATTTTCTGTCGCACCCCGAGCGCACATCGGCCGAAATCAGGCGCGACTACCCCGCCCTCGTCAGGTCGCACGCCGATCGAGCCGATGCGATCATCGTGGTCTCGCGTTTCGTCGCCGGCGAAGTCCAGCGCCGTCTCGGCGTGACGGCCGACCGCATTTCGGTCTGCATGAACGGCGCACCCGAGTGGAAAACACCGCCGGCCACACTCAACACCGATGGCTACCTGCTTTATGTCGGCACGCTCGAGCCGCGTAAAAATGTCGGAGGGCTGCTCGAGGCGTACGGGCGGCTGCTCGCACGTTCACCGAAGGCGCCGCGTCTGGTCGTCGCGGGCCGCGCCGAACCAGAAGGCGCCGGCTCGGTCGAAGCGATGAGCCGACCGCCTCTCGCGGGACACGTGGACTATCGGGGGTACGTCTCGCCGCCGCAGCGTGAGGCGCTGTTCAAAGGCGCACAAGCACTCGTCCTGCCCTCGTTTGACGAGGGCTTCGGCATTCCTGCCCTCGAAGCCATGGCCGCGGGAGTGCCCGTGATCGCGGCCAACCGCGGTGCGTTGCCTGAAGTGGTCGGCGACGCCGCGTTGCTCGTCGAACCCGACGATGCGGAAAGCATCGCCGCCGCGATGGAGAGGATGATCGGCGATCCGGCGCTTCGAGCGAGCTGTGCCGCACGGGGATTGGATCGGGCGCGGCAATTCACCTGGGCTCAGGCGGCGCGCGACACGCGGCGCGCGTATGAGCATGCGCTCCTGTCGCGACGCCATCGGGCCCATACCCTGGCCGGCCCGGAATCCAACGTCCAGACCCGCGATGCGCATCGGCGTTGACGCCCGCGAGCTCTGCGGGAAGCCGACCGGCGTCGGCCGCTATCTTTCGGGACTGCTTCGCGCCTGGTCGGCCGATGCGGTCGCAACCCGGCACTCATTCGTCCTCTACGCGCATGAGGCCGTCGCGACGCCGCTCACAAAAGCCCGGTTGCGCGTCCTGCCCGGGTCACCTGGAACAGCATGGGAGCAGCGGTCACTTCCTGCGGCGATACGGCAGGACGATCTCGACGTGCTCTTTGCACCCGGATACACGGCGCCGCTCTTCCTGAACGTTCCGACGGTGTTGACCGTGCACGACATCTCGTTTGTCGCACATCCGGAATGGTTTCGCTGGAAGGAAGGGCTGCGGCGGCGCACGCTGACGCGGTGGTCGAGCCGCCGCGCCAACCTCGTGCTGACCGATTCTGATGCCTCGCGGCGCGAGATCATGTTGTACTTCAGCCTCGCACCAGCCCATGTGCGATGCATCCATCCCGGCGTTGACCCTCTCCCGAGCCGTCTCGCCGCATCGCGAGAGCCGATGGTGCTCTTCGTGGGATCTCTGCTGAATCGCCGCCATCTTCCGGATCTCATCCGTGCGTTCAAAGCGATCGCAAGGACGCATGACGCCGCGCGGCTCGAAATCGTCGGAGACAACCGGACATATCCGCACGAAGACGTGCAGGCCATCGCGGCGACCGAGGGCCTGGCATCGCGGGTGTCCATTCGTCCATATGTGCGCGATGACGAGCTCGCCGATCTCTACGGCCGCGCGCGCGCGTTTGCGTTCCTGTCCGAGTACGAGGGCTTCGGTCTTCCGCCGCTGGAAGCGTTGAGCGCGGGCGTTCCGCCTGTCCTCGTCGATACGGACATTGCGCGCGAAGTGTGCGCGGACGCAGCGGTGTACGTTCAGAATGGCGATCTCGGCGGTATCGCTGCCGCGTTGAACAGCCTGCTCTTCGATGAAGACGTCCGGCGCCGCGTGCTGCGAGCGGCACCTGCCGTGCTCGGACGCTACTCCTGGCCGCGCGCGGCGGCCGCAACGCTGGCGGCTCTCGAAGAGGTGGCCGGCAACGCGCGAAATGGTGACCGGCTTCAACCGGACCATGACTGAACCGTGATGGATCTCGCCATCATCATCGTCAGCCACAACACAAGGACCGATCTCGAGAACTGTCTGCGCTCACTCCATCAACATCCGCCGCGCCTGTCGCATGAGATCGTCGTCGTCGACAACGCATCACAGGATGGCAGCGCAGACGCCGTGCGATCTCAGTGGCCCGGCGTCCGAGTGATTGCCCTCGAGACCAACATCGGCTTTGCGCGTGGCAACAACAGGGGCATCCGCGAAACGGCGAGCGAACTGGTGCTGTTGCTGAACAGCGACACGATCGTGCCGGACGGCGCGATCGACGCCCTCGCCTCCGCACTGCGCGACCTTCCTGGCGCTGCCGTCGCCGGCCCGAAAATCGTCGATGCCAACGGCTTCCCCGAGCTCTCGTTCGGCCGGATGATCGGCCCGTTCGCCGAGCTGCGGCAGAAAACGCTCGTGCGATACGCGTCGCAAGCCCGTCTCGAGGCGATGACGTCCGAAACTCGCGCGGTCGATTGGGTCACAGCCGCCTGCCTGCTCGTGCGCCGCCGCGATGCCGAAGCCGCCGGCCTCCTCGACGAGCGCTATTTCATGTATTGCGAGGATGTGGACTTCTGCGCAGCCATCCGCGCCAACGGCGGCAAGGTCTATTTCACCCCGACGGCCCACATCGTCCACCTCCGCGGCCGCTCCTGGCGCGCCAGTCCCGCCGCCACCGCCGAACGCTACCGCCGAAGCCAGCTGGCGTTCTACGAGAAACACCACCCCGGCTGGGTCCCGATTCTCAAGCTTTACCTGGCTCTTCGAGGAAAGCTGCCGGGGTAAACGGCCGATAACAGGGCTGAGGGCTGAGGGCTGAGGGCTGAGGGCTGAGGGCTGAGGGCTAAGGGGTTAGCTTAGGGCGAAGCCGAGGCTTAGGGCTTAGCGCTGTTATGACCGATTCTCCACAATTCTCCTGGCTCTGCCCTGAGTGCGGCCGACGGGTGCCCAATCGGCTGGAGGTCTGCCGTTGTGGTGGCTCGCGCGTCGAAGTGCTGCCGCCGGGCTCACTCGACGCCGTCGAAGGGGCGGCACCGCCAGCGCCGGCGCCAAAGTCGAGCATGTTGTCATGGGCCGTCGTCGGCCTGGTCACGGTCGCAGCCGCCGGGAGCCTGATCGCGCTGCAGGTCATTCCCGTCAAGCCGAACGCACCGGGCGCAGCCCCGGGGACCAGTCCCGCAACTGCGCCCGTCGAGGCGCCGGCCGCGGGAATTCCGGCCGCCGCTATTGCCGACACTCCTGCACCCATCGCACCGGACGCACCCGAGGCCCGCATCGCACCTGACGCACCTATCGCACCCAACGCACCTATCGCACCTATCGCACCCAGCGCACCTAATTCAAGCGTGTCATTGGAAGACGTCGTCAGCCGTTCAATTCCGGCAATCGTGTCGATCGAAGCCGGCCAGGGACGCGGGAGCGGGTTCTTTGCGGCGCCGCGAACGGTTATCACCAATCGCCACGTTGTTCAGAACAACGCAACAGTCACAGTGCGGTTGTCGAACGGCCAGGCGTTGCCGGGACGGATCGAATCGACTTCACAGGAGTACCGATCTCGCGATCGTACGCGTCGACAGCGCCATGCCTTCTCAGCCCGTGCTGCCGCTCGGGACCGTCAACGAAGTGCGGCCAGGCCAGGAAGTGATCGCGATCGGCCTAGCGCTCGGGGTGTTTCAGAACAGCGTCACACGCGGCATCATCAGCGCCGTGCGGCGAGCCGATCGGACGGTGATGCTGCAGACCGACGCGGCGATCAACCCGGGCAACAGCGGCGGGCCGCTGCTGAATCGCAGCGGGCAGGTCGTCGGCATCAACACCATGAAAATCACCGGCGCCGCCGAGTCGCTCGGATTCGCGGTCGCGGTCGATCACGCGCGCAGCATGTTGGGCGGCGGCGGTGCCATCAGCAGTTCTGTCGCTTCGTCGGCGCAGCCCAGCCGCCCGCTTGCGCCGGCGTTCGCCGCGCGATCGTCAACCGATGCCGCCCGTGAAGACGGCACGCGGCGATTCACGCAGTTTGTCGAAGGCGCGGCGCGCCAGGCTTCGCAGCTCGATTCGTACTGGGATCGAATCAAGGCCAACTGTGCCGTGCGCGTGACGCCCGGATACGACCGTGAATGGTTCGGCTTGTGGGACGGCCGCGCGTCGCTGACCAGCCCGGAGTCGTCCTGCGGATCGGCCGTCAAAGAGCTCGAAGGCCTCGCCGCCGAGGTGCGAACGGCGATGGCCGCCGCGCAGGAAGAGGCGCGGCGCGGCTCGGTGCTGCCCGGACAACTGCGTGAAATCAGGCGCCGCCACCGCATGGATTGGGCCGGGTTTGACAGATAGAATCCCCTTGTGCGGATCGGCATAGACGCGCGAAAGCTCCACGATTTCGGCATCGGCACCTACGTCCGGAATCTGCTTCACGAGCTCGCCAGAATCGACCAGAAAACCGAATATGTCCTCCTCACGCGTCCCGACGACATAACCCTCGCCGCCTCGCTTGGCGAGAACTTTCGCGCCGTTCCGGACCGATCGGGCCACTACTCCATTGCCGAGCAGCTTTCCATTCCGATGGCCGCGAAACGCCAGGGCCTCGACCTGTTTCATGCGCCGCACTACGTGCTGCCCGCGCTGACGCCGTCCAAGACCGTTGTCACCATCCACGACTGCATTCACTTGATGTTTCCGGAGTACCTCCACCATCGTCTAGGCTATGCGTTCGCGCGAGCGTCGCTCTGGACTGCGGCGCACAAATCCGATCGCATCTTCACGGTCTCGGAGCAATCAAAGCGCGACATCCTGAAGTTCTTCAACGTGCCGCCCGAGAAGATTGTCGTCACCCCCAACGCGATCGACGATCGATTCAGCACCCCGCCAAGCGAAGAACACGTCGTCAATACGCGCGAACGGTATCAGCTGAGCCACTCGTACCTGCTCTATGTCGGCAACATCAAACCGCACAAGAACCTCGAGCGCCTGATCGAAGCGTTTCACCTGGTCCGCAGCCAGGGCCGCTCTGAGCTCGAGCTGATCATCATCGGCGACGAGATTTCCAAGCTCCAGTCGTTGCGCCGGGCGGTGCATAAGTACGACATCCACCGGTACGTGCGCTTTCTCGGCTACGTTCCCGACAAGACGCTGGCGGTCCTGTACCGGCTTGCCTCGGTCTTCGTGTTCCCGTCGCTCTACGAAGGATTCGGCCTTCCTCCGCTCGAAGCGATGGCCAGCGGCACGCCCGTCGTCACGTCGAATGTGTCGTCGCTGCCCGAAGTGGTCGGCGATGCCGCACTGCTCGTCGATCCGTACAAAGCAGAGTCGATCGCCGATGGCATTCTGACGGTTCTCAGGAGCACGCACCTTCGCGACGAGTTGAGCAAGCGAGGCCTCGAGCGCGTCAAGGCGTTCTCCTGGGCGCGATCGGTGCAGCGCGTGCACGAGGTTTACCGCGAGGTGCTGTCGTGAAGATCGCCCTTGTCCACGACTGGCTCACGGGTATGCGTGGTGGCGAGAAGGTGCTCGAGCTGCTCTGCGAGGCTTACCCGTCAGCCGATCTCTTTACGCTGTTTCATGTGCGCGGCACGGTGTCGCCGGCCATCGAACGGCTGCGGCCGCGCACATCGGTGCTGCAGAAGCTGCCCGGCATGCCGCGGCTCTACCGCTACTGCCTGCCTCTGTTTCCAACGGCCATCGAACAGTTCGATCTCGATCAATACGACTTCGTCATCAGCACCAGCCATTGCGCGGCCAAGGCCGTCGTCAAGACCGGCCGGGCACGGCATTTGTGCTACTGCTTCACGCCGATGCGCTATGCCTGGGATCAATTCGACGCGTACTTCGGCGAGGGACGGGTCGGCACGATGAAAAGCCGGGCCCTGAGGCCGGTCCTTGGCGCGCTGGCGCGCTGGGATGCCGCCACGGCCGGCAGGGTGGACCGGTATGTGGCTATCTCTCAGCACGTTGCAAGCCGGATCAGGCGGTACTATAATCGGGACGCCGACGTCATCTACCCACCGGTCGACACAGGCTTCTTTTCGCCGGATGACATGGTCGCGCGCGAAAACTTTTTGCTGATTGTGTCAGCCCTCGTTCCTTACAAACGCATCGACGTCGCCATCAAGGCAAGCCGGCTCTCGAACATGCCGCTTCGCATTGTCGGCGACGGCCCCGAACGCGACGCATTGACGAAGCTCGTCGCCGCGACTGGCGCCGACGTTCGCATGCTGGGATCGCTCGCGGACGAGGACGTGCGCGACCAGTATCGCCGCGCGTCCGCTCTGCTTCTCCCGGGCGAAGAGGATTTCGGGATCGTGCCTGTGGAGGCACAGGCGTGCGGGACGCCGGTCGTCGCTCTCGGACGCGGCGGCGCGCTCGAAACGGTCATCGACGGCGTCACCGGCGTGCTCGTCGACGATCCGGCGCCTGACGCATTCGCGGCCGGCATCGCGCGAGCGCAGCAGATTCCGTTCGATGCGGCCGTGCTGAGACGGCACGCCCTGAAGTTCGATCGCGCGGTGTTCGAGCGCTCGATTCACACGACCATCGAGAGCCTCGCCCATGCTTAGACGATACGGACGCCTGCTGGTGGCGCTGTATGTCCTCTCCGATGCCATCCTCGGCATCGTCGCATTCGGCCTCGCGTATCTGATCCGTTTTTCGAGCGGGCTCATCCCCATCACGCGCGGCGCTCCACCGTTCGCGCAGTATGTCGCAGTCATGCCGTTTGTCGCCGTGCTTCTGCCGCTGGCGTACTACTTCCAGGGCGTCTACCGCCTCCGGCGCGGCCGATCGCGCGTCGACGATTTCTTTCTCGTCTTCATCGGCACCGTTGTCGCCGTCATTCTCGGGATCGTCAGCACACTGTACGTCGATGCGTACCACGCGTCGCCGGAAGAACAAGCGGTCGGTGCCTACCAGGTGTCGCGCATCGTCTGGGCCTTGTTCCTCGTCATCAACATGGTGCTCACGTTCGCTTCGCGCGAGCTGGTGCGCGACCTGCTCGAACGACGCTGGAAAGCGGGCATCGGGCTCAAGCGCATTCTGATTGCGGGCGCCGGCGAGCTCGGCCGCGTCGTCGCCGAAAAGATTCTCCAGCACCGCGAGCTCGGCTATCAGGTCGTGGGGTTCGTCGACGATCGCGCGGGCGGCGATCACCTCGGCTATCGCGGTCTGCCGCTTCTCGGCATGCTCAATGACGCGCCGGAGATCATCCGCCAGGAAAACATCGACCATCTGTATGTGGCCCTGCCACTCGACGAGCATGTGAAGATGCTCGACCTCATCGAGAGCACGAGCCGCGAGATGGTGGATGTGAAGGTCGTGCCCGACCTCGTGCAGTTCCTCGCGCTTCGCGCGCGCCTGGAAGATCTCGACGGCGTCCCCATCATCAACATTCACGACGTTCCGCTGCAGGGACTCAACGCCGTCATCAAACGGACCATCGATCTCGCCATCAGCGGCGTCGGTGCCATGGCTCTCGCCATTCCCTGCGGCATCATCGCGCTCCTCATCAGGTGGACGTCGCCCGGACCGATCTTCTACCGCCAGGAGCGCATGGGGCTCGATGGCCGGCCGTTCTGGGTCTACAAGTTCCGATCGATGCGGGTCGACGCCGAGGAAGGGACGGGACCGATCTGGGCGCGCGACGACGACCCGCGATGCACGACGATCGGACGCCTCCTGCGCCACTGGGATCTCGATGAGCTGCCGCAAATCTGGAACGTGCTCAAAGGCGACATGTCGATCGTCGGTCCGCGGCCCGAGCGGCCGTTCTTCGTCGATCAGTTCAAGCACCGCTTCCCGCAATACATGCTTCGGCACAAGGTGAAGGCGGGCATTACGGGCTGGGCACAGGTGAACGGCTGGCGCGGCAACACGTCGCTCGAGAAACGGATCGAATTCGATCTCTACTACATCGAAAACTGGTCGGTGTCGCTCGATCTCAAGATCATGTGGATGACGCTCTTCCGCGGCGTCCTGCAGAGACAAGCCTGACAATGAAAAAGCGCATCGTTATCACAGGAGCCGCAGGGTTCATCGGCTCCCATCTGGCCGAGGCCCTGCTCAATCACGACTGTTCGGTCGTCGGCGTCGACAACCTGCTCACCGGCGATCTCGCCAACATCGCGCACCTCGCCGGGCGCGACTTCGTGTTCGTCAAGCACGACGTCACCAACTACATCAACGTGGACGGGCCGGTCGACGTCGTGTTGCATTGGGCCAGCCCCGCAAGCCCCATCGATTACCTCGAACTGCCGATTCCCACGCTCAAGGTCGGAGCGCTCGGCACACACAAGGCGCTCGGGCTGGCCAAGTCCAAACGCGCGCGGTTCGTCCTCGCCTCGACCTCGGAGGTCTACGGCGATCCGCTCGAGCACCCGCAAACGGAAAGCTACTGGGGCAACGTGAACCCCATCGGCCCGCGCGGCGTGTACGACGAAGCGAAGCGATTCGCCGAAGCGATGACCATGGCGTATCACCGCTATCACTCGGTCGATACGAAGATCGTGCGCATCTTCAACACCTACGGCCCGCGCATGCGCATCAAGGACGGCCGGGCGGTGCCGGCATTCATCTCACAGGCGCTTCTCAACGAGGACGTCACGGTCTTCGGCGACGGCACGCAAACGCGCAGCTTCTGCTACGTGGACGATCTCGTCGACGGCATCATGAGGCTGATGAACTCGGACGTGAACGATCCCGTGAACATCGGCAACCCTCAGGAGATGACCATCGAGAGCATGGCGCGGACGATCATCAAAATGACGGGGTCGAAGAGCAAGATCATCTTCCAGGATCTACCGGAGGACGACCCGAAGGTCCGCCAGCCCGACATCACCAGAGCCCGCACGCTCCTCGGCTGGACGCCGAAAGTGCCCCTCGAGCAGGGGCTCGTGACGACGATCGAGTATTTCAAGAGGAAGATGGGGGTCTAGTCGACAGTCGACAGTCGACAGTCGACAGTCGACAGTCGGCAGTCGGCAGTCGGCAGTCGGCAGGCAGTCGACAGTCTCAGTCGGCTGCGCCATTCACCGGCATAGATCTCGGTAACAGATCTCGGTAGCGCAGGGCTTCAGCCCTGCCCGCTGTAACGATCTCAACGCCGGTGGCACAGGGCTTTAGCCCTGTCCCCACAGACGATGCCGGCATGGCAGAGCTGAAAACTACGACTCATCCATTGACATCAGGCGCCTGCTGTCCTAGTGTAGATAGGACACCTGGATGCTGCCCTTCTCCATTTCTCTTCGGAGCGGCTCCCCGATCTACGAACAGGTGATCTATGCCGTCACGCGGGCGGTCGTCAGCGGCGAGCTTCATCCCGGCGACCCGTTCCCTTCCGTTCGCGCGCTCAGCCAGGCACTGAAGATCAACCCGAATACAGCCCACAAGATCATCGCGGCCCTGGTCGATCGCGACCTGCTCGTCGTCCGTCCGGGACTGGGCACAGTCGTCGCTGAAGCACGTACCGCCGGGCGCGCGGCACAGCGCATGGTCCTCGAGGAAGATGCGGAGCAGGTGGTCGTGCAAGCCCGGCACGCAGGTCTGTCGCTTGCGGACCTCCTTGCTGCGATTCGTGGTCATTGGGCACGAACGGTGCGTCGCGCGGGGTGACGAATGAGCAAGGCCATCGAGACGATCGATCTGTCGCGCCGCTTCGGACGCCGCGCCGCCATCGACGGATTGAACCTCGAGGTCGAGAGCGGCAGCATCTTCGCGCTGGTCGGCCCCAATGGTGCGGGCAAGACGACGACGATCAAGCTGCTCCTGAATTTGATCCGCCCGACGGCCGGGCGTGCGTCGCTTCTGGGCATCGATTCACGCCGGCTGACCCCGCGTGATCTTTCACGAATCGGGTACGTCTCAGAGAACCAGCATCTGCCGGACTGGATGACGCCAGAGCAGCTGACTGCCTGGGTCAGGCCGTTCTACCCGACATGGGACGAACAGCTCTGCAAGAAGCTTCAGGACGATCTGGCGATCGACATGCGCAGTCCGCTGCGCGTGTTGTCGCGCGGCACGCGAATGAAGGCGGCCCTCCTGGTCTCGCTGGCGTATCGCCCCGAGTTGATCATCCTCGACGAGCCGTTCACCGGTCTTGACCCGCTCGTACGCGATGAGTTGATACGGGCGCTGCTGGCATTGACCGGTGAGTATCGCTGGACGACGCTGATTTCCTCGCATGACATCGACGAAGTGGAACGGCTCGCCGATTCCATGGCATTCATCGACAATGGCCGCATTACGTTCACCGATTCTGTGCAGGCATTGATCGAGCGGCATCGCCAGCCGCTCCGTGACATCTTCGTCACGTTCGCCCGTGAATCACGCAACCGCGTCTCCGGCCCGGGTGCGCGATGAGCCATATCCTTCATCTCATCCGCTGGGACATCCGCCGCTTTCGCGCGTTGCTCGGCGTCTGGCTTCTGCTGTTGACGGTGAACACCATCCTGGATGCCACATGGCCCGGACTGGCCGCCGATCGCACGACGCGGCAACTCGTGGGAACGATTGGCAACCTGCTGTCACTCACAGAGGTTCTCCTCAGCATCGTGCTCATCGTGCAGGTGGTCCACGCACATCCCCTGGTGGGAACGACGGCATTCTGGATGACGCGCCCCATTGCGCCGGGAGCCCTCTTGAATGCAAAGCTGGCGCTTTTCTGTGCGGCCTTGATCGTTGCGCCCGTCATCGCCGACGCGGCCTTGATGGCGGTATACGACGTCCCATGGGTCGATATCGCGAGTGTTTCGGCACAAACGGCGCTGCTATGGGCGGTGTGGGTTGCCATCATCATGGCCGCTGCCACGCTGACGCCCACTCTCGCGAAGTTCGCGCTCCTCATTGGCGGTGGGCTGATTGCGTTCGCCGTGGCCATGGCCATCATGGTGGCCGTCATGTTCTACCGTCTCGAGGCCGCGCCACCTCTTTCCTCAGGAACCGGGGTGTCGCTGCCGAACTCAGGACTGCTGGGGCTCATCCTGATGATGACCGCTGCTCCCGTGTTCTTGCTCACGCAATACCGGACGCGCAGACGTCTTGTGTCGTCCGCCGTTGGAGTGGCCACTCTAGTCGTGGCACATCTGGTCGGGTCTGCCTGGCCGTGGCCGGTTTTTGTGCCTGTCGTCACAACTCCCGCCTGGGCGGCTAATCCGGCCATGCTCGATCTCACGGCGAGCGCCGACACCGTGGCAGTCGAGCGAAGTGCGTCATTCCGAAATCAACCGCTCGATTGGAGACAGGCGCGAGCGGAGATTCGCATGCGAGGCCTCGAGCCTGGCTGGACCGCCAGGGTGGGCGTCCACCGCGCGACCGTGCAGGTGGCCGGCAAGCCCGAACTCGTCAGTGACCTGAGGAGCGCTCCGGCAAGTGTGCCTGTTGAGACTCACGGAGATTTACCTCAGGGAACGGAAGTGATCAGAAGGCTGCTCGATGTCGGCTCGGTCGTTGACGATCGGCCGCAGGAGCGCGGCGAAAGCCCGATCGTGCTGTTCGCCCGAGGCTCGGATATCGAACGCCTGGCACCGGCTCAAGGCAACTACAACGGCCGCTTTCACGTCCAGTTGACGCGTCACGTCATCGAAGGCATTCTGCCAATCAGAGCTGGTGCGACGCATCAGGACGGACCCTATCGCTTCTCTATCGCGGCGATGCAATTGCAATCCGGACGTCTGTGGCTTCTCTCAGAGCAATCGGACGCCGTCTCCATCTTTGGACGGCGCCCACGCGCGAGGCGATCGATGTATCTACGCAATAAACGCGCGTCAGAGGCCATCCTCGCCTCATCGTACGACCTTCGAACCGAGGTGACGCTTCTGAGGTTCCTTCCATTCGTGACGGGAGTTGGTGCAGAGGACGAACATTCAGGCTTCAGCGCGCGGGCCGAAGCGCTCGAATTTCCGCCCAACTATGTGCGCAAGGATCTGGTTGTCACAGTGAACGAGACATGGATCAGTGAGGCCGAGCTCGTCATCGTGCGATCGACCGAAGAAGGAGCGGTCGAACGGCCGCTTGCGATCCCAGATTTTCCAATCCGCGAATAGATCCAAGCTACCGGCTGGCAGCTCCCGGCTTGTCGTTCTGGTTGATGATCCTGGTGACCGTGAAGACGTAATGGAAACCGGAGATCAATGTGATAGCGGCGGACGCGTAGATGGCAGCCGTCACGAAGATTGACGACCGCTGCAGGTAGTTGAAATACATGATGATGACGCACGTCACGATGTAAGTGGCTGTCGCGATCTTGCCGTAGATCGACGGACGGAATTCGCGGCGGCCGATCGCGAAGTTGATCACCGCCACCGTCAGCACGATCAGCAGGTCTCTACTGATGATCAGAATCGTCAACCACACGGGCAGCTTGTTCATCAGCCCGAGGCCGGGCAACGTCAGCACGCTCACCGTCGCGACGATGAGGAGCTTGTCGGCCATCGGGTCGAGCCAGGTGCCCAGGCTCGTGCGGCTTCCCATCTTGCGCGCGATGAGACCGTCGAAGAGATCGGTGAGGCCGGCGATGGCAAAGACGATGAGCGCCCACCCGAAATAGCCGTATACCGTCAGGATGACAAAGGCAGGCGCGAGCATCACCCGCGTCAGCGTGAGCTGGTTCGCCGGCGTCAGGACGCTCATTTCGATGAGTTGTAAAGACGCTCGATTCGGCTGACGGCGTCGATCGCTTCAGCGCCGCTGACCGGGCGCGACAGCTGAAACGCCCCGCCGTCGGCCAACGGAAGGATTCCCGCGGCGACCGAGAGCGATGCGTCCGCATAATGCAGGTTGCTGACGCCCACATCGGCCATTTTCTGCTGGCGGCTCTGCCAGTCCTTCAGAAGCTGCGGGCGTCCGTTCGCGATGATCTTCAGCATGCGCGCCGCTGCCTGAGCGAGATCGCTGCGCATCACCGCCGTGCCGGGCTGGAACGTGTGATTCTCGTAGGGCTCCATCACGCCCGCGCTCGCCGTCGCCATGATCCAGTCCGACGCCCAGTGGTTCCGCGTGTCGGTGATCACGACCGGTTGCGCCGGCGTGCCCTGCAGAAGGAGTTGCAGACGAATACCGATCAGCGAGGCCAGGTCGCCGCGCGTAATCGACAGCTGCTCTGGGATCGCGCGATACTCCGCTGGAAGCTTCAGGTAGGCCAGACGCGCATCGAGGGCCGCCATTCGGCGCCGCAGCTCGGGAGTCGGCTCGAGATCGTTGGCCTCGGTGTACATCTTCATCGCGCCTTCCACATCGCCCCTCGCGTCGAGCATCTCGCCGATGCGGGTTCTGGAGATCGCGTCCGACGGATCCATTTCGATGACGCGGCGGTATCGCGCCAGCGCCTCGTCGGTCTTGCCCTGCCTGGCCTCGACGTCGGCGAGATCGCGCACGAGGAACGCACTGTCGGGCGAGGCGGCAATCGCCTGCTCGTACAGCCGCGCCGCTTCGTCGAGTCGATTCGCCTGCGCAGCCTTGCGGGCCGACGCGACACTGTCCTGCAACCCGCGTGCGCGCAACACCTCGACGCGGCGGGCAATGGCCTGCAGCTGCGGGTCGACCTTCAGCGCCGATTCGAATGCCACAAGCGCCTCGGGCTCGCGCGAGGCCGCGAGCAGCGCTTCACCACGGCCCACCATCGCCGACACATAGCTGGCGTTGGTTTGGAGCACGCGATCGAAATGCTCGAGCGCCGGCGCCGCGTTGCCGCGCGCCAGCGCGACATAGCCCAGCGCGGTTTCGCTCGGATAGAACTGTGGCGAGCGCTTGAGCACCGCCTGAAATTCCGTTTCGGCGCGCGACAGATCGCCCGCCTGGAACCAGTTCCAGGCAGCACCATGGCTCTTGGCGATATCGGCCAGCTTTGGATCGGCTTCCGGGAGCGTGGGAACGATGTAGTCAGGATAGCGCGGCGTCGTGACGACGGGTGGCGCCACTGTCCGCCCGCATGCGGCAGCGACCGTGACAACCAGCAGAGACAGGGCAACCGCCTTGTACCGCCGGAGACGTCCGTATTTGCGATTGTCGATTGACGATTGCCGGATTGATTGGCGATTGGCCAGAGGCGATCGGCCATCCAATTGACGATCGTCAATCGCAAATGTGGCAATGCCGTTCATCGCCCACCTGCCGCTTTGACGCGATCGAGCACCCGGCGCGGCACGTCGGCTTCGATGGCCACACGGCCGTCGTTGGTGACATGGCTCACGACTCTGGCGTGACGGTACACGCGCGCGATCTTCTCGCGATCTTCCGCGCTGCGCTCGTCGAATTCGAGGGTCACCCGCCGGGTATCGAGCTCGAGCTTCTCGGCAATCGTGTCGATCATGTCCTTGCGGCCTCTGTTCCTGAGCGCCGAGATGCAGAGCGCTTCGGGATGCACGCGCTGCAACCGATCGACCTCGCCAGGCTCAATCAGGTCGCACTTATTGAAGACGTCCATGGTGGCCACATTGGCGGCGCCCACTTCCTCGAGCACGGTCCTGACGGCTACGATATGGCGATCCCGCTCGGGACTCGCCGTATCGATGACGTGCAGGACAAGGTCAGCCTCGGCAACCTGCTCCAGCGTCGCGCGAAACGCCGCGACCAGCGTGTGAGGCAGCCGATCGATAAACCCAACCGTGTCCGACACCAGCAATCGGCGCTTGTCGGGCAGGCTCACCTGCCGCACGAGCGGATCGAGCGTCACAAACAACGCATCGGACGCTTCGGCCGATTCTTTGGTCAGCAGGTTGAACAGCGTTGTCTTGCCCGCGTTCGTGTAACCCACGAGCGCCACGAGCGGCACCGACGCTTTCTGACGGCGCGCGCGCGAATGGCGCCGGCGCTGGCGAATCGAATCGATTTCTTCCGAAATGGCGTGAATCCTCTGACGAATCCGGCGTCGATCGGTCTCGAGCTTCGTTTCGCCAGGTCCACGGGTCCCGATGCCGCCGCCAAGTCGTGAGAGCGCGGTGCCCGAGCCTGCGAGACGCGGCAGCAGGTACTTCAGCTGCGCAAGCTCCACCTGCCACTTGCCTTCGCGCGTGCGCGCGCGCCTGGCGAAAATATCGAGGATGAGCTGTGTGCGATCGATCACTTTGCGATCGACCCGCTCTTCTATGTGACGCAGCTGAGCCGGCGTCAGCTCGTTGTCGAAAATAACGACGTCCGCAGCGACGCGGGCGCATTCGGCCGCCAGCTCGTCGAGCTTGCCGCTGCCGATGAAGGTGGCGGGATCGGGCGTCGGACGCTCCTGAATCATCGTCAGCACGACCGTTGCGCCGGCGGCCTCGGCGAGCCCGCCGAGCTCCTCGATCGAGTGCTCAGCGTCGTGCTTCTTCGATCGCCGAAGCGCCAGACCGACGAGCGCCGCTCGTTCGCGAGGCCCGCCGTCGCGCCGTGCGGCACTCTGGCGCGCAGGTTGAGGTGATGGCATCAGTACTTCGTGTCCACGTTCAGCCGGACTTCGAAAATTCTAGCACGCGCTCCCACGCGATTGCGCCGGCCCGAACGAGCACCGGATCCTCGCCCGTCGCATCGACGATCGTCGATGGCAGACCGCCGGGCGTCGGACCTGCATCGATCAACACGTCGATGTATTCTCCCAGCGATCGTACGACCTCATCCGGTGTAGACGCGGGCGCTTCACCTGAGATATTGGCGCTCGTCGAGGTGATCGCGTGACCTGCACTTCTCGCCAGCATGCGCGCAACCAGGTCCGCCGGCACACGGACCGCAATTTTTCCAGTTGAAAGGTGTACGTCTTCGCACAATTGGGCTGAGGCCGGAATAATCAGCGTCAGCGCGCCAGGCCAGCCGCGCGAGGCGAGGCGTGCAGCGAGCGGCGTGAGCGTGCCGACATGATCGGCCACTTGCCCCACGTCGGCAGCAATCAGCGGCAACGGTCGATCGGGCGGCCGATCTTTGAGCGCGAAAATCGCCTTCACGGCAAGCGTCGATCGCGGGTCTGCCGCCAGTCCGTAAAACGTGTCGGTCGGAAACGCCACCACGTCTCCGCTGCGCAGCGCGCTCACAGCCGGTTCGAGATCGTCCGGCGTAACGGTTGACGGATTCACGCGCAGCCGGATCATGCGCGATAGGCGGGAAGCTCGCAGCGCACGGGCTTGTCGGCTCGATAGCCGAGCACGTAGTCGGCCTGCATCAGCTTGTGGATCTCCCGGGTGCCCTCGTAGATCACCGCGCCTTTGGCGTTTCGATAGTAACGGCCGACAGGATACTCATCCGAGTAGCCGTTCGCGCCGTGAATCTGCACAGCGTCCGACGCCGCCCGCTCGGACGCAACGGTGGCAAACCACTTGGCCAGGCCGGTCTCTCTCGTGTTGCGCTGCCCGACGTTCTTGAGCCACGCAGACCGCAGCCACAGCAGGCGCGAGGACTGATAGTCGGACTCCATCTGCGCGATCATCTCCTTCACCAGCTGGTGCTGGCCGATCTCGACGCCAAACGTTTTTCTTTCACGGGCGTATCTCGCGCTGGCGTCTCGACAGGCGCGTATCAATCCGGTCGCACCCGCCGCCACGCTGAGACGCCCTTGATCGAGCGCGAACATCGCGATCTTGAACCCTTCCCCCGGCTGCCCGACGAGATTCTCTTCCGGCACTTCGACGCCGTCCATCTTGAAAAAGCCGGTGTTGCCCGCGAGGATGCCCCACTTGTGCGTAAGTGACCCGCTCGAGAAACCCTTGAACGTGCGCTCGACGATGAATGCGCTGAGACCGGAGGCATCCTTCTTCCGCTTCTTGTCCGAGTCGGTCCAGGCGATCACGAGAAACGTGTCGGCAACGTCGGCGAGCGAGATCCACATCTTCTCGCCGTTCAGCACATAGCGGTCGCCCCGCTTTTCGGCCGTGGCCTGAATCCCCCTCGCATCGCTGCCGGCCGATGGTTCGGTAAGGCCGTAGGTGGCGATGCGAGCGCCCTGAGCCTGCGGCACGAGATACTTCTGTTTCTGGGCTTCAGTACCCCAGGCCAGCAGCGTCAGGCAGTTGAGGCCGACGTGCACCGACAGGATGACCCGCAGCGACGTATCGATGTATTCGAGCTCTTCGCACGCGATGCCGTAGCTGATGTAGTCCATGCCCGCGCCGCCGTAGTTGGCCGGCACGCAGATGCCGAGCAGTCCGAGCTCGGCCATCTTCGGCAGAAGCGCGCGATCGAATTTGTGCTCGCGATCGAGCTGCTGGATGCGCGGCGCGACCTCTTTGGCCGCCCACTCGCGCGTGGATTGCTCGACAAGCCGGTGTTCTTCACTCAGGTCGAAGTTCATGGCCAGAATGCTAACACTGTCCACGTTTCCATATACCAACGCAAAGACGCCAAGACGCAAAGCAGGTCTTTCAAAAAACTCTTTGCGCCTTGGCGACCTTTGCGTTGGGACGATCAGGTGCGCCGAATGGTCACGGGTGCGCCGCGGGTGAGGTGGAGGGAGTCGCTCGCGTTGCCGGCGTTGACGGCGATTTCAAGGTGATCGGTACTGCCGAAGAGCGCGCACACCTCGTTGGCCCCGGCTTCAGCATAGGTGGCCACGACTCGGCCGATCCGGTGGGTCGCCGCTGAGATCTCGATGCCATCCGAGTGGGCGAACTTGTCGAAGAGCTTGCGATCGATGTTCGTCACGAGGTTTCCGAATCGATCCACCCGCAGCACCTCGCCTGACAGCACATCGTCGTCGACGTGAGGCGCCGGAATCGCGATCTGGTGGATCGTGCCGGCCGATCGTCCCAGTGCCGACAGATCGACCCCCTTTGCGAGCCAGCCGGCGGCCGGCGCGAAGCGATCGCGTCCCTCGAACGTCCGGCTCACCGTAGGGCGCGCATATCGGCGCTCGGTGAGCTCGACGATGCGGCGCGCGGGGGCTTCCTTGAGCACGGCCGTCAGCACGCCATTGTCCGGTGCGACCAGGCGGTACTCGCCCGTGTCGACGGCAATCCCCCGCCGTGCCGAGCCCACGCCCGGATCGACGACGACGAGGAAGATGGTGCCCGAGGGAAAGTATTTGTAGCTCGCCGCAAGCTCGAGCGCGGCGGTCAGCAGGTCGTGGGCGGGGATGTCATGCGTGATGTCGACCAGCGTCGCCTCGGGGCAGATCCCGAGCATGACCGCTTTCATCGTGCCGGCGTAGTGATCGAGAGTGCCGAAATCCGTCAGGAGCGCAATGACGGGTCGAGCCATAAGGGGTCAGATCCCCTCTTCGCGTCTATGACGTCGGGCCAGGCTTCCTGAACAGGAACTCTCGGACGTTGGTCTTCAACAGGAACGACTCAGAGACCTTCAGCCCTTCGAATATCCTGAGGATGTCACGGTTCTGCAGGGCGGTCTGCTTTCGCCCGACCGATGAATACGGACGTTGCTTCACCGAGTCCTCGCCCATGATCACGTACTTCGAGAACCGCGCGTCGTTCGAGGCGATGGTCGCAAAGAATGCCAGGAGCGAGCCATCGATCCGCAAGACGTTCATCAACGACGCGGCCAGCGCCCGTGCGGACGCAACGTCGAGGAAATCGAACAGGTTCCAGCAGAGAATCCCGTCAACGCTGCCCGGCTGGTGCTTCAGGCGCGTTTTCAGATACTCGGCGAGAGGCGTCTCGGAATTTTTCGGATATCGCTCGATGTCGCCAAACAGATCTTCGAGGATGATCTTGCACCCGAGCCGCTCGCCCAGGAATGTGACGTTCGAGCCCACGACGGGCCCGAGGTCCATCAGGACAGGCGACTCCCTCGACGTCAGTCCCGCCAGGAATTTGCGTAGTGCCTTCGTGGGGACGAGCTGACCGCCGTCTGCGACGGCGGCGGCCGCAGCCGCCGCCTCGGTGCGTTCCTTATTGCGCAGATCCCAGAGCAAACTATCCCACCTTTTGGGCCTGCTGGGACGGCTGCTGCATGACCGGCTGAGGCGCCGGCTGAGACTTCACTTCGGCCGGGCGCGGGCCCGAAGCCGCCTTGGCCTTCTGCGCCATATCGACGCTGCCGCGGAAGTGTGCGCCTTCAGCAATCGCAACGCGCGGCGACGTGATGTCGCCCTCGACCGAGCCGTTCTCGCGGATGTCGACCTTCTCGGTCGCGCTCACGTTTCCAATGACCTCGCCGAGAACGACGACGGACTTGGCAAACAACTCGGCTTTGATCTTGCCGTTGGGGCCGATCGTCAACACATGATCGCGGAGCTCGATTTTTCCCTCGACATGGCCTTCGATGGTCAGGTCTTCGCTCCCGTTCAACTCACCTTTAATGACGACGGATTTCCCGATGTTCACCACATCCCTCACACTCTGGCTCCTGATGGTCTCTGGACGGGCGGGCTGCGCCGTTGCAGCTGCTGCGGGAGCCACCGCAGCTGCTGGTTCGTTGGTTGCCGCCGGTTGCGCCGGTTGTCGCACTGCTTCGTCACGCTTCCACATTTCATAACCTCCCCGAACATTTCGGGATATGACAGGCGACCCCGGGCAACGTGCCGGGTCGTGAGGGGGTACGCCAGTATAGGTGACCCGTCCAGACCTGTCTAGCCCTTATTTCCCTTTGAGTTAGCGCCAATCGAGCGTGTGCTAACATGGCCCGAAGGCATGCGCATCTACCTCGATCACAACGCCACGACCCCCGTTGATCCCGTGGTCGCTCAGGCAATGACTGGCGCGTTCCAGGATCTTTTCGGCAATGCATCGAGTGTTCATTACTATGGCCAGCAGGCAAAAGCAGCAATTGATGGGGCCAGAAGCGCGGTGGGAACACTAATCGGCGCTGAACCCGCCGAAATCATCTTCACGAGCGGTGGAACCGAGGCCGACAATTTCGCGATTCGAGGGGTGGCCGAGGCCCTCGAGGTGACCGGGCGCAAGCACCTCATCACATGCGGCATCGAGCACGAAGCCGTTCTCAATACTTTCAAGGCCCTGGCCAGGCGCGGGTGGAAAACGACCGTGCTGCCTCTCGACGCCAGCGGCATCTTCTCACCCGATCGGCTGCGCGAGGCCATCACCGATGACACGGCGCTGGTGTCGGTGATGCACGCAAACAACGAGATCGGGACGATTCAGCCGGTTGCCGAGCTCGCGGCCATCGCGCACGGCCGGGGAGCGCTGTTTCACACCGATGCCGTCCAGAGTACGGGCAAGATTCCGGTCAGTGTCCGGGCGCTCGGGGTCGATCTGCTGGCCATGTCTGCACACAAGTTCTACGGGCCGAAGGGCGTCGGCGGCCTGTGGGTCAAGCGCGGGGTCCGGCTCTCGCCGATCGTCAACGGAGGCAAGCAGGAACGCAACCGGCGGGCGGGAACCGAAAACGTGCCCGGCATCATCGGCATGGGCGTCGCCGCGCAGCGCGCGATGATGAAGATGGAAGTGGATGCCGAGCGCCTGTCGGTCCTGCGCGACCGACTCGAGGCCGGGATTCTCTCGTCGGTGCCCAATACCGAAGTCAACGGCGCCCGCGGAATGCGGGTGCCGAATACGACCAATATCAGCTTCGATCGGATCGAGGCCGAGTCGCTGTTAATCGCGCTCGATCTCGAAGGCGTCGCCGTGTCGACGGGATCGGCGTGCTCGTCAGGTACGCTCGAGCCGTCGCACGTCCTGAAAGCGATGAGCCTCTCGAGCCATCGGGCACAGAACTCGATCCGTTTCAGCCTGGGGACGAGTAACACCGAGGAACAGATCGATCATGTGATCTCGATCCTGCCGAAGATTGTGACGAAACTGCGCAGTTTGTCAGCGGTCGGCTCTCGAACCTAGAACCCAGAACCTCGAACCGGAACCCAGAACGTAGAACCTAGAACCCAGAACCGTGAGAGTAGTAGTCGCCATGTCAGGCGGTGTCGATTCCTCGGTGGCCGCGGCCCTTCTCGCCGAGGCGGGCCACGAGGTTATCGGTCTGTCGATGCAGCTCTACGACCAGAGCGGCGGAGAATCCGGTTACGGCAGCTGCTGCAGCCTCGACGACCTGTATGACGCCGGACGTGTGGCCCGCGGCCTGAACTTCCCCCACTACATCGTCAATTTCGAGCGGGAGTTTCAGCGGACGGTCGTCTCGAATTTCGTCGACGAGTACATTTCCGGGCGCACGCCGATCCCGTGCGCGCACTGCAACAGCGACCTGAAGTTTGCGACGCTTCTCGACCGGTCGATGGCCTACGGTGCCGAAGTCGTGGCAACGGGCCACTACGCTCGCATGAGCATCGATCCCGAGACCGGGCGCCACGTGCTCCGCCGCGGGCTCGACGCGGCCAAGGATCAGTCGTATTTCCTCTTCTCGCTGACGCAGAAGCAACTGTCGCGGGCCAGCTTCCCTGTCGGCAACCTGTCGAAGGACGAGGTTCGCGATATTGCGAGGCGTCTCGGGTTGGCCGTCGCCGAGAAGCCCGACAGCCAGGAGATCTGCTTCGTTCCGGACGGCGACTACGCCGCGTTCATTGAAAAGAAGGCCGGCGATCTCGATGGAGGCGGTGCCATCGTCAATCAGGCGGGTGCTGTGCTCGGCCGGCACGGCGGCGTTCACCGCTTTACGGTCGGCCAGCGCAAGGGCCTCGGGATTGCGGCGGCTGAGCCGTTGTACGTGCTTCAGTTGCGCCCAGCCGAGAAGGCTGTTGTTGTCGGCCCGCGCCCCGAGCTCGAACGCACCTCTTTAACAGCGTCCGGCGTGAACTGGATTGCCGGATCACCGCCGGCCGGTCCAATGTACGTCACTGCACAGATTCGCCATCGCCACCAGCCCGCACCTGCGACAGTGTACGCACTGAACGACTCACGGGCGGCCCTGGAATTTGATGCGCCGGTGATGGCCGTCACTCCGGGACAGGCGGTGGTGTTCTACGACCGGGATGTGGTCGTTGGAGGTGGGTGGATTGAATAGAGAATTCCACCTCGATCGTGTCCTATTTCGGGACGGTTAAACGTGGACGGCGGCGCCGAACCGTCTAGACTCGAAACCTAACCTAAAACTAGGAGGTTTCCCCGGTGCGGATTGCTGCCCTCGTCGCCGTCTGTCTGCTCGTTGCCGGAACCGCCAATAGCCAGACCGTCTCAACCGAGGCTGTCGAACAGGACGCGATCATCACGTCCGACAGCAACACAGCCAAACTGACCTACAAGGCAGGAACGAGTCGGATCGAAGTGGGAGCCCAAAGAAGCGTCGACATAGAAGCGCTGCTGGTCTCAGCCCGGATTCGACCGAATGATGACCCGCAGACCATCGTCGAAAAGGTCGATGCCGTTCGAAAGCGGCTCTACCTTGACGCGGAGATAGCGTGACGGCCAGTGTGCCCAAATCCGCCGGCCCAGTGACGAGCGAAGTAAGGCTCTACAGGTACTACGTTCTCTGGAATCGCAGAAGCGGATTCTATGCGGTACTGGAACTCGATGGGCGCGGCCGTGACGTTCCTGGGCCGGGTGAGCGGCACATGGAACTACTACGAATGCGTCGGCTGCGCGAACTGGAAGTTTTATACGACCGTGAGATCGGGCGGCAGCTTGACGAGGTTCAACTACGGCGCGTACACGCGCCGCGGGTTCAACTACGTGCCTGCGGGAGGCTCAAAAGCCGACATCATCATGTACTTCTTCGACTAGCGACATCTATCGACAGGCGAGGGTCAATCTCCCAATGCGAGTTTCTTCAGGGCCTCGCCGGTCATTCTGAAGATCGTCCATTCATCCATCGCCGTCGCGCCCATTTTCTTATAGAAGAGGATTGACGGCTCGTTCCAGTCGAGCACGGACCACTCGAACCGGCCCCAGCCGCGCTCAACGGCAATCTGGGCCAGGTGTTCGAGTAGCGCGCGTCCAGCGCCGAACCCTCGCGCCTCGGGCCTGACATACAGGTCTTCCAGATACAGACCCGGTTTTCCCAGAAAGGTCGAGAAGTTCGGAAAGAACAGCGCGTAGCCGACCGGCTCGCCGTCGAGGCTGGCCATCACCGCTTCGATGACCGGCTTGGCGCCAAAGAGCGCCCCGTGAAAGTCTTGTTCCGTGGCCACGACCAGGTGCGAAAGCTTCTCGTAGGTCGCGAGCTCGCGGATGAACGTCAGAATCAACGGCACGTCAGCCGGAGTGGCCGGCCTGATCGAAATGCGCCTGGGAGTCATTCCATTTTCACGGTCTTGCCGTCGAAAGCGGCAATTTCGCGCTTCGTGTCGTAGTCCAGAACCGTGATGCGATAGCCGGCATGCTTCGTGTCGCATACGGTCGCCAGACCGATGAGCATGTTTCGCCGCTGCTCGAAGTTGTATTTCGTCCAGACCGCGCGATTGACCCACGCGGTCGTCGTGTCGCACTCGTAGTCGACCAGCACACCATTGGTCATCATGTTGCTGACGAGCGCCATCGCCATCGGTCCCTGATCGGGCGGCAGATCCGTGCTCGGGCTCGACTGAAAGAACAGCAGCACCAGGAGCAATCCGAGCGCTCCCAGCCCCACGATGAGCCCGACCGGGCTCGCCGACCGTTTCTCGGTGGTTTCCGGATCCGTCATCCTACTGCCCCAGCACTTTTATCTCCGCGATCGACCAGTAGTAGGTATCGTCGTTTTTCGTGAGCCGCATCCGCAAGAGGCGCGCCCGTGCCGGCGAAAACCGGAAGCGCATCGGCACATCCAGAGGCGCTTCGAATGCCCCCACGAACGCAAGGCCGGCGGCTCCACCCTGCCAGACCTCATGCCAGGCCGTGCCGTCTTCCGACGCCTCGATAATGAGACCGCGCGGGAAATCCTCGACATACGGCCCAAGGGAGAGCTCGATCGCGCGCACCGTTCGCACAGCGCCCAGATCGAGATCGACGACGACACGATCGCTTTGCGGCCCCGATTCCCAGCGCGTCGTGCGGTCCTTGTCGATCATCGAGGCGACGGCACTTTCGTTGACGCTCGGACGAATCACCACGACAGGCAGCGGCGAGCCATCGGCCATGGCCGGGGCGGCCGCCTCCACGCCTGTGATGCGATACAGCGTCTGCCGCCCTTGCTTGCACACGACGCCGGCGTTCGGATGCGATGATACAAATTGATCCCAGCGGCCGTCACGATCGCGCTCGCTGTCGACGATGATGTCGGTCACCCCGTTTCGGGCAAGCGCTGTCAGCACGTCGACGTCGCGGAGCCTCAGTCCGAACCGCAGTGCGGCGTAGTGCGGCGGAAAGTAGCCGCTGTAGCCGTTGACCACCGGGCGCCCGTGCGACATCTGCCGGTACATCGCCGACACGTCCCAGTACGTATCTCCGAGGGGCAGCTCGACGAGCGGCCCGTTCGAGCTTCCCGCACAGGTCATCACGCGATAGGGCCGCGGCATGTCGGCCAGCGGCATCGCCGACATCCACGTGTCGGCAAGGATTCCGATGCACAGGAGTGCAGCGACCGCGATCCTCTGTCGCCCCAGCTTCGAGGCCAGGCGATCGAACACGATTGCCCCGACCACGGCCAGGCACAACGTCGTCGCCATCCAGAATCGCGCGGGCACGCGCAGCGAATTGAATCCCGGCAAGAACATCAGCAAGTGGTACGGTCCGCGATACATCAGCGGGTTGCCCATCAGGGTCGGCGTTGGACCGAGACTGAAAAGCCACATGATGAACCCCGCGACCGCATAAAACGCCAGGACCGAGCCCGCGGCGTATGCGCGCCGAAGTCCGGGGCTGGTCAGTGCGAGACCCAGCGCAAGCACAAGCGAGAACGTGAGCGGCTTGATGGGATTCGACACCGAGAGCAGCCGGATGCCGAACGGCTCGAGGCGCCACGATCCCATGATGACGGCGCTCAGCGACACGAGCGCCGTGCCGAGCGCCAGAACGGTCAACACACGTCGCACAAGAGCCCAGTTGTGGACCTCCTGGTGATGGCGGTCGCGAACGAACAAGGCGCCGGCCAGCACGAGCAGCGTGATCGTCAGCCCGGGAAACAATTCCCCTTCGGCGCGCTTGAACACCGCAAGCGACCCCCAAAGCGCCAGGTGACTGGTCGCATGCAACACGGCAGCGACATCGGCCGCAAATTCGCGAATCGTCGCGACGTCGCGGGTGAAGCCGAACGACGCGTGAATCGCGCGATAGTGCAGCAGCAACGGCAGGATCGCCACACCCGCGACCAGCCACGCCGCGCTCACCGCCAGAAACTCGCGCCGCCGCGTCCAGGGGCTCGCAAACCACAAAATCCAGAGGCCCACGAACACGCTGAAAAACAGCAGGTAATAGCCGTTGCAGATGCCCTGCAGGAACCAGCCTCCGGCAAACAACGCGAGCCATCTCGGGCGCGGGTCGCGAAGGTAACGATGCAGGCCCAGGAGCGAAAACGGCATCGGGAACGAAGCCAGCGACTGGATCTGCGGAAGGTGCGCGATCCGGTACGGCGCAAAGCCGAACAACAACCCGGCGATGAATGCGGCGTCGCGGCGGCCGGTCAGCTCGTGCACCAGCAGGTACGCGCCGAAAGCGCTCAGCGGAAATGTGAGCAAAAAGACGACGTTGTACGCGGCTTGCGGGCCGGCACCAAGCCACGCCAGCGGCGTCGAAATCAGGCTGAGCCCGAGCAGATTTTCAGAGAAGCTGAGCACGCCGGGAGCCGGATAGAACGCCGGCGCATTCCACCACGCCGCAGAGAACGGGATGGCCTGTGTGTTCCACCAGAGAATCCAGGTGTTCAGCCCGGGGTCGCCGGCATCGTTCGGGATGACTGTCCCAATGTGGATGACGAGCGGATACGTCAGCGCGATCGTGATGGCGCAGTAGGCCAGGAAAACCAGGCTGGCTCTTTTCATTGGGGCGCCGCCCGCCCTCCATCCTGCAATTGGAAGATGAGCACCTCGGGACTGCTGAGGTACGCGGGCCACAGGCGGCCAGTCGAGCTTGCCGAGGGCGCTGGCTGGCGAGAACCGGGATTGAAATTCCTTCTGCTCCCAGTCGTCGACGACGACGTAGGGTTGATAACCCTTCGCCGTCAGGTCGCGAACGGCCGTGTCGAGCTGGTCGGGGGGCAGCCAGTCGTATCGCAGCGTGATCCGGTTGGCGTAGTACCGCACGCTGCCGCTATGCTGCACCGCCAGCACCACCGCTTTTTCCGGTGTGCGCGAGGCGACCTCAACGGCCGCCCGAACGTGGCGCTGCTCGTACTGTGCCTGCCTGAAGATGCCGATATCGCTTCCCACTTTGATGCCGAACGGTATCATCGCCGCGTATACCAGCGCCCCGGCAGGGACACGGGCCTCGACGGGAAGCTTTTGTGCGATCCAGACGATGGCTGTTGCGATCAACACGAACAGGGCGGGATAGGCCGGCATCAAGAATCGCAGATAAAACCAATGGTTGAAGACGGCATAGAACACATAGGACAGGAACGTGAGTGCCAGAAGCATGGCGAGACACGCGCGGGGCGAAACCCCCTTGCTGCCGTCACGAAACGCGTCGCGCACCAGCAGCGGCACGAACGCGAGCAGGATCAGCGGCGTTTGCGTCTCAATCAGCCATCGAGGGTAGTTGATGAGGTTCCCAGGAAGATTGCTCAGCGCATACGACTCGAAGATCGATCCGTACCCGAACGTCAGCGGGCCGTCGTAGAGATATGTGTTCAGCGCCATGATCGCGATGAGTGCGGGCGTGATGCCCTTGGCATAGCTGAGCAATTTGTCCTGGCTTCGATGCCACGCCAGGACCGGGAGAAACGCGAGGAGGGACAGATTCGGCCGGATGAGCAGCGTGAGGCCGGCCGCCCAGCCCGCCGCCACGGGGCGCTGCTTCAATACCAGCAGACAGACCAGCGTCCATCCCGCGCCCGCGGGAATGTCGGACATCGGCACCATGACTTGGTTCAGGAACACCGGCGATGCAAGTAGGAGGGCAGCAGCCAGCGCGCCGACTCCTCTATTACCGGTGACTTCTTTCCCAAGCAGATAGGTGAGCCAGAGCATGACTGCGCCAACGACCGGGACGACATAGAACGGTCCGTTTGCGCCGAAGATGCCCATGAAGACCGCCATCATGATCGGAAGGCCCGCAGGATAGCTCGGTACGATCGTGCCATCGGGCGACACCGGCCGGTATCCCAGCGGCGCAAACATCCATTCTCGGTTGGGCCACGAAAACTCATCCACAATCGGCTGGGCGACCCTCAGCGTGCCGTTGAGCCACAGTCGTGCCTCGCTCACATAGCCATATGAGTCGGAACCGGCGGCCGCGAAGCTTCCGTAACGCACGCCGACAAAAAATCCGAGTGCGATCACCAGCGGAACGGCAAATGGCGCGGCTCTCTCGAGCCAGTGACGCACCCATCGTGCGTCGGCTTCGCGGTCGGTATGGGGATACTTCCAGATGTACACCCCCGCCAGCACAAGCCCGATGAGAAAAGGCCTGAGCGGCTGTCTCGACGAGAGGCGGATGGGGCCAAGCATCCAGCCGACCCCGCCGGTGAAAAAGGCGATGATGGCCCAGACGGGCAAGGCGCACGCGAGGACATAGAGAAGACGGCGAAACGCAGGTGTCTGTGCCATTCCGGCTATGGGATGGTAACCTACCCTCCATCTTTAGGAGGATTCTATGAAACTCCGCGCGCTGCTCGTAATGCTGTCGCTCGTCGCGTCCGTACAGGCCCAACAACCGTCCCAGCCTCCAGCCGTCCGTTCACCAGAGGTGTCCGCCGACCGCCGCATCACCTTCCGCGTGCTCGCGCCGAACGCCTCGAAGGTGACGGTCTTCTGCGAATGCCTGACGAGCGAGCCCGCGATGACCAAGGGCGCCGACGGCGTGTGGAGCGTCACCGTTGGCCCGGTCGAAGCCGACATCTATGAGTACCACTTCACGGTGGACGGCGTCGACAACCTCGACCAGCGAAATCCGGTCGTCAAATACAACAGCCGCCCGAATCTGATCGAGAGCGTGGTTGACGTCCCCGGGCCTGGTCCGATGTTCTACGACGCGAAGCCCGTTCCGCACGGCAAAGTCGAGATCAGGTATTACCCGTCGAAGGCCACCGGCACGACGCGGCGCGCCTTTGTCTACACGCCGCCTTTCTATGACAAATCGAACAACAAGCTTCCGGTGCTGTATCTCCTGCATGGCGCCGATGGCGATGAGACCGTGTGGACGCAATTCGGCCGCGCCAATCTGATTCTCGATAATCTGATCGCGGAACGGAAGGCGGCGCCGATGGTCGTGGTAATGCCGTTTGCGTACGCGTATCCGTGGCACGCCGGTGTCGCAGGGGACAAGCAGCGCGCCGACTTCGAGAAGGATCTCCTGACCGATCTGATTCCGTTCGTGCAGTCCAACTATCGCGTCAACACCGACCGTGAGAACCGCGCGCTTGCCGGCTTGTCGATGGGCGGAGGGCTGACGCTGGCCATCGGGCCGCGGCATCTCGACACGTTCAGCCGGCTCGCCGTCTTCAGCTCCGGCGCCGGTCAGGCTCCCGAGAAAACGCTCGCCGACGTGGCGGCCAACGCGAAGACCGTGAATGCGCAGCTCAAGTTGCTCTGGATTGGCGTCGGCACCGAGGACGGTGCGATGGTGAACGCCAAGCGCACGTCGGACTTCCTGAACTCGGCCGGCATCAAGCACATTTACAAGACGTCACCCGGCGCGCATACGTGGATTGTGTGGAGGAAATACCTGTACGACGTGGCGCCGCAGATTTTCCCGCCGACGTCATGAAGAACGGTTCGTAGTTAGTAGTTGGTGGTTCGTGGGTTCGTAGGTTCGTGGGTTCGCAGGTACGAACCCACGAACCCTACGCACCGACGAACCTTACGAACCTTACGAACCTACGAACTCAGGAATCCTGGGAACCTTTGGAACCCTAGGAACCTTTCAGCTACTTTCCCCTGACTTCGATCATGTTCGACACGGTGTAGTCGGGCGCCTTTTCCTTGGCGATGCGCTCGGCGGCCGCCTTCTGCGCTGCCGTCGGCACGTGGCCCTTCAGCGTCACGGTCTTGGTCGACGCGTTGGTGTCGACGTCGATGTCGTTGGCGTCGAGATTGTCGGCGTCAATCAACGCCGTCTTGATCTGCATCGTCTGCGCGGCCGCGTCGAGCGTCGCGCCGACGGACCGGGTAGCGTCCTTCGCTTCCTGAGCTGCACGGTCGCCGGCGCGTTCCATGCTCTGACCGGCTTCGCGAGCTTCCTGCTTGGCCTCGGCGTTTGCCTCACGTGCTTCCTGTTTCGCCTCGGCGGTATTTCGTTCTGTGTCCTGCTCAACTCCACGCGCGGTGTTCTGACAGGCGGCAAACAGCGATACCGACAGCAACGCCGCTGGTAAGCCTAACGATGTGATACGGCTATTCATGCATCCTCCTCAAAGTGTACAGACAGCGGACATCCCGTCCTGCCTTCCACAGTAGGTTCAGCAAAACACTCGCCAGTTATCGTCTGTTCTGCTTGGTGGTGGCGATCGCGAAATTCATGAAGCGGGGAATGGAACTTGCTGCCCATTGCGCGCAAGAGCTGAATAGTGCGAGTCGTGACCATCAAACATCCACCAATTGACGTTGAGGGAGTCGCTGCGGACAACTTTGTCGGAAGGATCTACGATTTGCCTCCGCAAGTCGCCATCCCCATGATGGCCGCACGCTGGGTGCGCAGTGAAACGCGATCACACGTCCGCCGTGAGCACGATCACCTGCCACCTGTCAACCGGCGTCGTGCGACTGACCGCCGTTCAGCCTAGCGATCTGAAAACTACTCGAGGCGGGAAAAATCGACCGTCGCCCGCGCCAGCTCGTTTCCGTCCGACACGATTCTCACCGGCAGGCTCTGATCGTGAATCGACAATGCATTGAAGGTCGTTTCAATCGTGGCGCCGTAGATGAAGTCGCGGCTGACGTCGCCCGCCAGCCGGCTCACATGAGGCGTGCGAATGGATTGCACAGCAAGCAGCGTCGGTTGACCGAGCATGATATCGAATGCCGGGAGGGCGACATAGGAGTTGAGCGGGTGGAACCGCAGCTCTGCGCGAATCGAGACCTGCCCCGCAAACGGACGCAGAATCTCCTTCAGCGAACGGCCCTTCTGATCGTATCCCCCGCGTCCGAGCATCCAGTTGCCGCCCTTCAACTCCTCTTCGGCTGCGAGCACGAACCGGCGGAACTCGGTGATGACCTCCAGCTGCTGGATGGTGTCATCCTTGAACGGCACGATGTACGGCTGGTGAAAGTGCGCCCGTTGCGCGTCACCGCTGTTGGCGAGATTCAGCGCGTTGCCGATGTCGCGATCGGTGGGCTGCTCGATGACCGCCGCGATCGGGGGCTCGACCACCAGTACGGCGAGAACGACGAGCCCAACCAGGGAAAAACTTTTCACGGCAGCAGACAGTCTACGCCAACCGTGACACACTGAAGGTATGGGCTTGCTCGTTCAGCGGATGCTTACACCGATTCTCGCGCGACTCGGCTCGCGCACCATCCTCGGCGTCGGCGGCGGGCTGTTTCTCCTCAACATGCTCATCCCCGACCCGATTCCCCTCGTTGACGAGTTTCTCATCCTGGCTGCGACGATCCTGCTCTCGCGATGGGCCAAGCTCGGTGAGACAGGTGGGATGGGTGCGACAGGTGCGACAGGTGCGACAGGTGCGACAGGTGCGACAGGTGCGACAGGTGCGGGAGGTGCGCCGGGCGCACCCAAACACGTCGGCCGCAGTTCGACCTCGCGATAACAACAACCCGACAGGCCGGCCCACACCGGAGCCTATTTCAGGGCGTGGTGTCTAAGCTTTCAGTCACGCAAAACAATCAGCGTTGAATGGGGGTCGACATGCCCGGAACCATGTTTCAGGACTTGGTGTCTCCGCACGCACGAGCACATCGCAACTGGTACACACTGCCACTTTCGTTTCTGGTGCACACCGCGGTGATTGGCATTCTCGTCGTCGTACCTCTCATCGCATACGACGTGCTTCCAATGCCGCGCACCGCACTCGAGTACATGAACAGCGACTTCACGCCCGTTGTGCCGTCACCGCCGCCGCCGGCTCCGCGTCGCGACGCCTTACCGCCGACTGTTTCGTCCCCTCAAGCCGGTGTTCCGCTCGTGGCGCCAGACACGATCGGAAATCAGAGTGGATTGATCGTCGACCAGGACATTGCTACTCAGCCCGTTGACGGACTCATCCGCGGATTCGGCACGGCCCAGAACGTGTTCGAAGCACCACCGCCACCGCCGGTTGAACCGACGGTGCCGGTGCGGCCCGGCGGCGACATCAAGCCGCCGACGCGAACCAGGTATGTCGCGCCTGCATACCCGGAGCTCGCACGGAGCGTGCGCAAGGCCGGCGTGGTCATTATCGAGGCCATCATCGGCATCGACGGCAGGGTCGAGAACGCACATATCCTGCGATCGACGCCGCTGCTCGACGAGGCCGCTCTCACGGCGGTACGCCAGTGGGAATACACGCCCACGCTGCTGAACGGCAGGCCGACACCGGTCATCATGACAGTCACCGTGGTGTTCGACCTGAAGTGAACGAGTGCATCCGGCGTAAGATTTCGCCGGATGCTCAACACGCTGGCCGTCTCGGGCTACCGGTCGCTGCGGGATCTCGTCATCTCGCTCGACAGCCTGAACCTTGTGACCGGCCCGAACGGCAGCGGCAAATCGAATCTGTATCGCGCGCTGCGACTGCTCGCCGAGATCGCCCAGGGCAGCGTCATTCCCTCCCTCGCGCGCGAAGGAGGCCTGCAATCGACGTTGTGGGCCGGGCCCGAACGATTCTCGCGTGCCATGCTGAGCGGCGAGCAGCCCGTTCAGGGTGGTCCGCGCAAGAATCGCGTCAGCCTCAAACTGGGATTTGCCGGCGACCAATTCAGCTACGCCATCGATCTCGGGCTGCCGCCCGGCCTGAGCGGCGCGTTCGGACACGATCCCGAGATCAAGCGCGAATGCGTCTGGACCGGACGGACGCTTCGCCCGTCGTCGGTGCTCGTCGATCGGCGTGCGTCGCTCGTCAAGAGCCGCGACGACGGCGAAGCGGAAGGGTGGGCGATCGTGACCAACGGCCTGGCGTCGTTCGACAGCATGATGACGCACTGCGCCGACCCGCGGCGGACGCCCGAGATGCTGATGCTTCGCGAGGAGATGCGCGCGTGGCGCTTCTACGACCATTTCCGGACCGACGCGATGGCGCCGGCCCGCCTCCCGCAAATCGGCACGCACACGCCGGTCCTCAGCCACGACGGGGCCGACCTTGCCGCGGCGCTGCAGACGATTCGTCAGATCGGCGAGACAGAGGCGCTCGACGCGGCCGTCGAGGACGCGTTCGCCGGCGCGCGTGTCGAAGTGAAATTCAACCAGGCCTGGTTCGAGGTCGAAATGCAGCAGCACGGCCTGCTCCGCCCTCTTAAGGCCGCCGAGTTGTCGGACGGAACGCTACGATACCTGCTGTGGGTCGCCGCGTTGCTCACGCCTCGCCCGCCCGGCTTGCTCGTCCTCAACGAACCGGAAACAAGCCTTCATCCCGATCTCCTGCCGGCTCTGGGACGTTTGATCGCGCAAGCTGCCCAACGCTCGCAGGTGATTGTCGTGTCGCATGCCACGGCCCTGATTGACGAGCTGCAGCAACTGCCGCAATGCAACTCGATCACGCTCGAGAAAAAGCTGGGACAAACCGTGACAGGGAACGATGAGAGCAGACCCGCGTGGAGCTGGCCGGCTCGCTGACATCGCCGAGTTGTCGCCTCTAAAAGAACCGGTTCGCGCTATCGTGCAGAAGAACAGCTTCCACTTCCTTGTACCGCTGGTTCATCTGCGCGGTTTCCAGAAATGACATGAACAGCCGCTCGACTGGAACGGTCTGGCGAAAGAGGCTCCCGTTCGTTGTCCGATCCCGCTCGTTGAAATGGCTTGTGGCCACCTCGAGGCTGAACGTCGCCGACATCAGGCTGTTGTTCCGGGCCTGCGGCTGTCCGTGAGTTGAAAACCCGCGATACAAAACCACAGTCGAGTGTCCAAGCCGCTCGAACAGCTCGCGCACGAACGCCAGCCTGTGAAGGATGTGCGCGGCGCGCCGCTCTTTGCTCCACAACCCATTGAACAGGTCCGGATCTCGAACCTGCTTGCCTTCAAATGAGGCCAGACCCAACTCGGCGAGCACGATGCGGTGTCCCTTGACCAGCTCGCCGAAGTGAAAGCTGCGAACGTAGTGGTCCGCAAACGCCGCTTCGATGTCCCAGAGTTCGTTCTCCGTCATGTAGCGCTCGAGATCGGTCCACAACGCCGGCTCCCCTGTCCGCCTCGAGAAGTCCAATGCAGAGCCGGATCTGAGAAACGTCGACTTCCCTTCCAGCCAGGAACGGACGCCCGCACGTAACGACGTGATGGTGGCTTCTGATGCGGCTCGACGAGACGCATCGGCCGGGATCTCGAGTGGCTGATCGAGGCGTGCGATCGTCTCTGCGAAGAGTGTGACGTCCGCTTCGGTCGCCTCGGCACTTCCCTGCGCAAACTGGCAGCGCTCGACCGACTCCAGCGGCAAGTCCCAACGTCCTCCTTTGTCTTCGAAATCCATGATTTCGACGACGAAGAATCCGGACGTGCGTTTCACATCGAGAATGCGCAGCGCCGTGCGCCTGGGATCGAGCAGGCGGCACTCGTTTCCCGGAACGACATACTTGAGATGTCCCGCGTGGAAGCTCGAATCGGGCAGCATGTCCGGGTTGAACTCGTAGACCATGTGATGCGGAGATTAGACACCGATTCGGGAATACCTCGACGAAACCTGTTATTCCTGTCGGCAGCGCCCGGTCTGGATGCTGAGAAAATCCTAAGGATTCCGGGTGGTATGCGCGTTGCTGCGCAAGGCCGATCATGTGGCGGCCGACTGCCCGGGCCTTGGTGTGTCTGATCGTTGTATGGATGCTGGCATCGGCCTGCGCCGCTGACCAGCCAGTCACGCCGACCGGCCCGTCCGACACGGCCGGACCGCAAGCGCCTGCAACGCCCGACTCGCCGCCGCCCGCGCCCACGTCGCCGGACCCTGGATCAACAACACCACCAGCTCAGCCACCTCCATCGTCGCCACCTGCACCACCAACCCCACCGGCTCCGCCAACTCCACCGCCACCGCCGCCACCACCACCACCTCCGCCGCCGCCGGTACCGCGAGGCCCCGTACGCCTCAACGACGACTTCGGAGGACGCGCCCTCTT
This sequence comes from Vicinamibacterales bacterium, assembly GCA_963811435.1. Lineage (GTDB taxonomy): Bacteria > Acidobacteriota > Vicinamibacteria > Vicinamibacterales > JAMQPK01 > JAMQPK01. The sequence goes on along the minus strand of CAWERD010000007.1, from coordinate 1,218,878 downwards.
TCCCTCGAGCAACTGGTGGAACCAGGACATCTCAGGAGCGCCGCTCGATGCGCAGTCGAACGCGTTCATCGATTTCATCGGGCGCGATCGCACGCTCCATCCTGATTTCGGGCCACCGCCTTACGGCATTCCTTACATGGGTGTCGGCGGCACTGAACCGCGCGTACCAATCGCCTTCGTCGCGTACGGCGGGGAGAGCGACAACGGATACCGCGGAGAGACGGGATACCCGGTTCCCGAAGTCGCCAAGACACAGCCGAACTACATCGAGGGCGGCGCGCCGGGCGGCGGCTCGGATGGCGATCGGCACATGCTCATCGTCGATCGCGATCGGTGGGTCCTTTACGAGCTGTTTGCCGCAGAGTGGAACCCGGGACGGGAGCGATGGGAAGCCGGCTCGGGCGCCGTTTTCGATCTCAACTCGAATGCACGGCGCCCGGAAGGTTGGACATCGGCCGACGCCGCTGGCCTGGCGATTCTGCCCGGGCTGGTGCGCTACGACGAAGCTCGAAGCGGGCGCGTCAATCACGCGCTGCGGGTCACCGTCCACGGCACGAACGGCCACGTGTGGCCGGCCTCACATTCGCGCCGGCAGCCGGTCGGGCGCGCCGCCCATGGGCGCACGGCTTCGTCTCAAGGCGTCGAAAGACATCTCAGGCTATCCCGCTTACATCCGTGCGATCTTCCGCGCGATGCAGACCTACGGGCTCATCGTCGCCGACAACGGCAGCGACATGTACATCACCGGCGCGATGGACTCGCGCTGGAACAACGGCGAGCTGAACCCCGCATTTCGGAGCTTGAAGGCGAGCGATTTCGAAGTCATCCAACTCGGCTGGCGCTAGAAGTCCGGAGGGACACCATGCTGAAATTTCAAGAGTCCGCGCTGACGATTTTTGCCGTGTTCATCACGACACCGACATCTCTCTTTCCGCCGGTGGTCGTGATTGGATTGTCGCTCGTCTGCGTGACGACGATTGCGGCTACGCTGTTTGCCGCGCTGCGACGCAACACCCAACAGGTCCGAGTGCGCGCGACCCTGCGCAACCCACTCGCGCGATCTCGCTAGCAGTCGACACGAATCGATCCCCAAAGGGTCGCCCTCAACGAGACCAATCGGGATAGGTATTGTTCCCCGCGCGCGTCACCTGTCGCAGATCGCGGCCGTCGCGTGCAATCGTAAAAATCTGCACCGGGCCGGCACGCGACGACGTAAACGCGATATGGCGTCCGCTCGGCGAGAAGACGGGGCTTTCATTGGTGCCCACGCCATCGGTCAGCGTTGTCGTCTCTCTGGTCGCGACGTCGTAGATCCGGATGTCGAATCCCCTTCCGGCTTGCGCCGCGTAGGCGATTTCGTTGGCGGTCGACGACCACGTCGCGCCGTCGGCATACGATTCCTCAAACGTGAGGCGGCGCACGTTCAAGCCGTCGGCGTCCATCACCCAGATCTGCGCGGATCCGGAGCGACCGGAGGTGAAGGCGATTTCCGTGCCGGTCGGCGACCATGTCGGCGTGGAATCGATCGCAGTGTGATTGGTCAGCCGGCGCACGCCAGAGCCGTCGCGGTTCATCACATAGACTTCCGGATTGCCGTCGCGGTGCGACACGAAGGCAATACGAGAGCCGTCGGGCGAGAACGCGGGAGAAAAGGCGCTCGACTGATCGTCGGTGAGGATGGCAAGCGTGCCCTGGTAAATATTCGACACGATTATCTGTGGATGAATGAGCCTGTACGATGCGTACGCGATGCTTCGGCCGTCGGGAGACCACGACGAGGTCACGTTGAGGCGGCGGTTTGTCGTCAATCGCGTCTGGTTGGCGCCGTCGTAATCGCTGACATACACCTCCTTGACACTGTGATTTTCGACCGTGCCGGCGATGCGCTCGTTGTCGCGATCGGAGACGAATGTCAGCCTGGTGCGCGCGACGCCGCGCAGGCCGCTCTGGGTCTGGTGGATCTCATCGGAAATCGTGTGCGCCACGGCGCGGGGATTTCTCAGCGAGATGTTGTCATACACGCGGCCGAGCGCCACGCTGCGCGCCGTCACGTTGAAGAGCCGCATCTCCACCTGAAAGGTGTTGCCGGTCCTCCTGACTGACCCCTTCACGACGCCGTCAGCACCCAGCTCGCGCCAGCGATCGAACGCGAGTGTGTCAGTGGGGCTGGTCTGATCGATCGTCTTGTACGTGTCGCGGGGAATCATGTCGTATTCGCGCTCAAAGGCCATGTCGGCCCACAGCACCTCGGCGATGACCCTGGCGGCATCCTGCGTTTCCCTGTCGCTCGTGAGCGCGACAAAATCGGGAACCGCGTAGTGCGGCGGCGCGCCGTTCTCGCCGCGAATAGTGAAGCGGACTTCCGACGGCGCCGTTGGCGCCGTCTCCTGCGGCGGCGGTGTTTGCGCGGTTACCAACGCAATGCCCGTGGCGAGCGCCCAGGCCGTGCAGATGCGAGTGAGCTTCTTCACTGATGGGTTATTTGTCTGTTGGATACAATGACACGAATAAGGATACGCCGGTGAATCTCTTTGTGCTGACCTGCGCTCTGGCGGTCGCGCTCGCCGTGATGACGGCCTCCGGTGCGCAGACGCAGCCGAACGTCGACGAACTGCTGGTGCGCGTCGGCGAACGGGTCGCCGAATTCTACACCCGCGCGAAGAACGTCATCTGCATCGAAACGTCTACGGTCCAGGCCATCGACTTCAATAACTCGCTGGTCGGGTTCGCGCGGACCGTCGAATCGGAGCTGCGCGTCGAAGCTGACAGCGGCCAGACTGCCGGGGAAGCCACAATCGTCCGCAAAGTCCGCAAAGTGAATGGCCGGGCGCCGAGTGAAAGAGACAAGAAAGACCGCTCGGGGTGCACCGATCCCAATCCCATGTCTTCCGAGCCGCTGACGTTTCTGCTCCCGGCTCACCGTTCGGATTACCTGTTCAGCAGTGCGGGAGCCGGGAAAGACAGAAACCGGGCTGCCCTGATGATCGATTTCGCGTCGGTCGATCGCAGGAGCAATCCCGTGCTCGTCGAAGACGCGAGCGGACACGACGACTGCTTCGACTGGTCGGGACACATCGCGTCGCGGGGACGCATCTGGCTGGATGCGGGAACGTACGACGTGTTACGCGTGGAGCGAGGTCTCAGAGGACCCGTCGACGTCAAGGTGCCCGCGTTGATCCAACGCCGTCACCATCTTGCCAACTGGGTCAGCATCGTGCGCGACGATGTGACGATTCGCTATAGGGCATTCGCCTTCAGCCAGCCTGACGAGCTGTTGCTGCTGCCCGAATCGATCAACTCCTACACCGTCGTCCGGGGCGGCCTCGAGTCGACGCGGCGAAATCAGACGTTCTCTGACTACAAACGCTTCGTTACGGGAGGCAGAGTTCTCGATTAGATCGGCTCCCCAATCCGCAGTTGAAAACGCTCGAGCAGGCCGGGAATGCTTGGGGGGTCGACCTCGAGCGAGTATCGTTTGCCGAGCTCCCGAAGCGCGTCCGGAGAGGCTACCCTGGATCCGCCCAGTGCAACGAGTTCAGCAAAATAACGTTCGAAGCCCGCCGGTGAGATGATCTCGAGGATTCTGGCAGGCTCGTCGCCCGCGTTCCAGAAGGTGTGCCACTGGTTACGCGGCTTGAAGATGAGTTCGCCAGGACCCGCTTCGAGCACGTGCTCTCCCAGCAGCACGCCGACCCGGCCTTGAGTGACATAGCTGTACTCGTCCTCGCGAGCATGCCGATGAAGGGGAGCGCCCAGCGCACGCGGCGACATCGGGTGTTCGACGAGTGAGAATCCTCCACCGGAGTCGGCGCCATCAATCATGAAACGCACGCCCATACTGCCAAGGAAGCCCGCTTTGCCATCACGTGGACCGATGACTCTTGGCGTCGTAGTGTCCATTTCGTCTCCCAGTTGACCGTCTCTGGCCGACAACCTTCACCCTCAATCGATGCTGAGTGTATGTCGTTCATGCTGCCCCTGTGCAAATGGGGTACATCGGGCGAGCGCCTGGATGGCCGCCGGAGGGCCCGCGTGATTGTTGTCATCCTGAGAACCCTTTGGGCGTTTGGTCTACTCTGGGGTGGCCCGGTCGTGGTCTCTCGAGTTTTGAAACTGAATGTGAAAGCACATATATACGGGTGTGCAAAATGGTACAGCCTGTTAGCAAACCGCCGCTCTAGGCTGCTACTTGGTTCGCTCTCATGGTTGAATCCAATCAGGCCGAGGAACGACTCGCCCGCGTCGAGCGGATGCTTGCGCAGTGTCGGCGAGAGTCTGAAGGGCTCAAGGTTGTCGCTGCGTCAAAAGTCGTTGTGGTCGTCGTCGACGCGTTGGGAGCGACGCGCGCCGTTAAGCGCGCGAAACCCAAACGCAAAGACTGAGCCCTTCGGCGGTTATGCCCGACGCAGCCCGCCTGTCAGTAACAAGACGACCAGCACGAGGAGAATGATCCCGCCAAGACCTCCTCCTACTAACGGGCCACCTGCGTAAAACCCGCCGCCGCCAACGAGCAACAGAAGGACAAGCAGGACAACTACGATATTCATAGCGTACTCCTCTCGGGTTTCCGGCGAGCGGTCATACCATGACCCATGGACCGTGACGATATCGCGCCCCTCTCTCGACTGGCTGTTCCAGATTGCACACGACTCTTCCCGCCACGCAAGGTCTCTGTTGCTGCCATGCTCTGATTGCAACTTCGCGTGGTCCCGAGCCGTATTCACGCGTATGGGTCGAGGCGAGATACTGCGCAATCGGAGTTTCGTATTCGTTGTGATTGCTACGGTTCTCGCGCTATCGAGTCCCGCACACACGCAGGAGCGCGCCCTCCCGAATGACGGCGACGAACTGCGGAAGCTCAGCTCGACGTTGGATCGTCTTCGCACTCGAAACGCCCCGGACTACGCCATTTCGACGCCAAATGGCATCGACGAGGCGAGGTACCTGACGCTTGGAGGAATTGAACAGTGGGTCACCATACGCGGAGAGGATCGCAATAATCCTGTCGTGCTCGTCCTTCACGGTGGGCCAGGGGACGCCACCAATCCGTGGGGGCACGCCGGTTTCCGAGCATGGTTGAAAACCTATACGGTCGTGCAGTGGGATCAACGCGGAGCCGGTCGAACACTCGGCCGGAACGGGCGCGCCTCGGTTGCCACGCTGACGATCGATCGCCTTGTGCAGGACGGCGTTGAGCTGGCAGACGCTCTTCGCACATCGCTGCGGAAGGACCAAATCATCCTTCTTGGTCACTCGTGGGGCTCTGTACTTGGTGTGTTGATAGTCAAGGCCAGACCGGAACTCTTCTCTGCGTCGTCGGAACCGGGCAGGTGGGTAATCCCGCACTCGGTGACCACGTGGCGTTCGATGCGCTGCTCGCGAAGGGGCGCGCATCGGGCGACGCACGCGCACTACGCGAACTCCAGGAGATTGGCCCGCCGCCATACAAGAGCGGCCGCGGCTATCAGGTGCAGCGACGGTGGTCGAACCTGTTCGAAGGCGCGGACGCCTTCATCGCGAGCATGTTGGGGTTTGCGCTGAGCGCACCCGAGTACACAATCCGCGACATGAATGACTGGATTGATGGGCAGGGACTGAGTGCCGAACGGCTGGTGCCGCAATCGAGTGCGCTCGCGGCGCGCTCGCTCACGGGCCGATTCGCCGTGCCGGTCTTTGTCATCCAAGGTTCCGAGGACTTCACGACGCCGGCGAGCCTCGCCAAAGCCTTCGTCGACGACGTCGATGCGCCGCGCAAAGCATTCGTGGCCATCAACGGTGGGCATTTCGCGGTGTTCATGAACTCATCCGAGTTTCTGCAGGAACTCGACTCGTTGCTCGCCGCCACGCCGCGTTAGATTCTCTCTGTTGATCTGCGTTGTGCGCGCGCGCCGTCACTGCGACCCACTACCGGCTTTGATGTTGTACACGATCAGCGTGTCCTGGTTGCGCACGTATAGGCGGCCGTCGCTAATCGCAGGGTGCGCCCAGCTCGGATAGTCCCTGTCGGGAATGCTGAAACGCCCCTTCTCGCGGTAGCCGGACGGCGTCGCTTCGGCCAGCCCGACGACGTTGCTCTCGCTCTGAATGTAAAGGTTGCCATCCGCGAACATCACCGAACCCTTGCCGACGCTGCGATCCCGCCACATCATCTTGCCCGTCGCAAACTCGAGGCAGGTCAGGATCGAATCGTTGAACCCGTAGAGATAGCCGTCGACGAGGACGACCCCGCCGTGGTGGTTGTTCATGCTACGCGTGAAGTACACCTCTTTGGCTTTCACCTCGCCGTTCTGCGCGGTGAGATCGAGAAGCCCGCCCCCGGTGCCGTACGCGGACGTAAAGAACACCTTGTTGTTCGAGAAAATCGGCGTCGCGACGTTCGCCACATAGTTCGCGGCGTTCGGGTAGCGGAACATCAGCTTGCCGTCGGACGCGCGCACGCCGACGCCCGCCGTCGCCGTGAATGTCAGATACGTGCGTACGCCTTGCACGTCTGCAGCGATGACCGACGAATACCCCGCGGAATCGCTGAGCTCTTTCGAGGTCCAGACGGTAGCTCCCGTCATCTTGTCCAGCTTCACGATGCCGGCGCCCGGCCCGCCGGGAGAAACAATCACATGCGGTCCGTCGATCAGCGGTGACTCGCTGATCAGCCATTGCAGCTGCCGCCCTTTAAAATCGCGGAGGATGTTGCGCTGCCAGAGCGCGGTGCCATCGGTCTTGAGGCCCATGAGGTCGCCGTTCTCGCCGAGCACGTAAAGGCGATCGCCGTCGACGGTCGGTGTGCCGCGAGGTCCTGGTCCCCTATCGTCCGTTTGCGCTGCCCCCAGCGCCTTCGACCAGACTTCCTTCCCATCCGCGCGATTGAGCGCAACGACGACGCTGTTGCGGCCGCGGGTGCTTTGGACGAAGACGCGATCGCCCGCAACCGCCATCGAACCGTAGCCGCCACCAAGTCCGGCCGTCGTCCACACGACTGGAGGTCCGGCCTTGGGCCATTCCTGTAGAAGGCCGGTTTCCTTCGACACACGCGTCCGTTCGGGGCCCTGCCATTGAGGCCAGTCGGCAGCGTGAAGTGCGGTGACACTCAGGAGCACCGCTCCGGCGAAGGCGAGGGCTCTGTTCTTCATCTTTAGGAGAATAGTGCAATCGAGCGAATGCGCGGCCTCGAGATCATCGGTCGTTAGCCAACGCTTGATGAGGGCACGCTCACCGGTGGCCGAGAAGACCCTGCCACCGAACTTGCGGCGGGCGCAGGCCGTCGACGATCCAGATATCCCCCGTCGCTCGCGAAACTGCAGTCACGAGCGCGCCGGCGTCATGCGACAGGCTCAGTCGTCCTGCCCAACTCATGGCCGTTCCGATCTCGAAATCAGCGGGGATCCGGGATATGGCCCGAAAGTGACCGCTCTCCCACGTCAGCTCCCCGAGCTCTCGGCGCCCCTCCGACGTGCGGATCACAAACACGCGCTTCGAGTCGCGCGACCACGCGGCGACAGGCTCGTATTGCGCGCCGAGGAAGCGTGGCTCGCCGCCGTTCGCAGGGACCAGGTCGAGTCCCATGAGCTGACGACCGCACGCGATCCATGCGCCATCAGGCGACCACGCGGGCGCGACCTGACCGCACGGACCAGCACGGAGCCGGACCTCGCGCTCGCCAGCGCCGATGCGAACCTTGACCAGACCGACCCAGCCCGGTCGGGCGTAGTTGAATGCGATCCAGACGCCGTCAGGGGACCATTCGGCTGCGAACTCTCCTCCCTGCTCGGAGGTGAGCTTTGCCGGAGCGCCGCCGTTGGACGGCGAGATCCAGATGTTGAAGTCCCGGTTGTATGCGAGCTTCGTCCCGTCTGGAGAGAAGACAGAGGCGGCAAATCTCCCCGGCTCCTTCTGGTCTGGAAAATCCGACTGAGACACAACAACCCGTTCGGCCTGCGTGGCAGGCTGCCGGATGCGAATCTCCCCTCCGCCGGCTGCCGCCGTGTACGCAAACTCTGGAGTGCGCGGCGAGTAGTGGACGGAGTGTTCGGGAAGACGCGAGCCCAGAAGAGGACGGATGGGGAATCCGTCCAGCGGGATTTCCACGAGATCGTAGTCGAGGTCCGCCGTCGTGTACGCCACACGGGTTCCATCCCCGGATACCGATGGATAGCTCAACGCGCTCTCCGACGGCATCAACGGCAAAAGGTGGCCCGTCTCGGTATCGAGCCACTCGAGGCCGGACCGCACCGCCGTCACCGTCGGCCGCGCCACCACCGCGAAACGAGAGTCCAGCCCCCACGACACATCCAGCCGGCCGTCAACAGGGAGCGCGGTGACGCTCTGGTCCCTGAGCGAGACGCGATGGACCTCTCTCGGGCCCGCGGACACAACGAGGAGGTCCATAGAATTCGCGGCCCACGCCAGGCGAGTGGGCGTAATCAGGCTCAGCAGCGGGAACGGTTCAAATCTCACCGGTTCGGCGCCGGGTGGGTCGGAAAGAAACAACCCGTACACGCTCCCATCGCCGGCCGGGTTCTTGATTACCCGGAGAACCGCGAGCCGCTTGCCGTCCCGAGAAAAAGCCGAGGCGAGAAGCTGCACGTCGTTCTTGAACGCTGGCGCGGGGTCGCCTCCGGTTCGCGCCACAGACCACATGCGCGCATCCAGGTGGCTGGTTCGCGAGTTGTAATAGATGCGGGAGCCGTCGGCTGACCAGCTCACCGTATCGCAGAGGGCTGGACATCGCACCACCAGCACCGCTCCAGGCGCGGTGACACTTTTGACGAAAATGCTCTGTTTGCCGTCAATCGATGCCACATACGCAATGCTTCGCCCGTCGGGCGACCAGATCGGTTGCGCCTCTCCGTATCCTTCCGTTGCGAATGGTCTGAGTTCGAGGCTGGCAGGTTGCGCGGAATCGCTGGATCCTGCATACATGGCGAGGGCGGCAAGTCCACCCGCGACGCCGATAAGCGGCGCCGCCAGCCATCGGAGATTTGTGCGCGACGCTGCAGCACCAGTCACAGGAGCAGCAGCGGTGCCGCCTGTGACGTTCCTCAGCGCAAATGCGAGGTCGGACGCCGACTGGAAGCGTTCGGTTGGCTGGCTGTTCAGACAGCGTTGGACGATCAATCGCAGGCTCGCGGGGATGGACTCGACGAGTGGCGGCGGATCGCCGCGCAAGACGGCGCTCATCACATCGGCCGTCGTCGCTCCGTCGAACGGACGCGCCCCTGACAACGCCTCATACAGCACGATGCCCAGGCTGAAGATATCGGAACGGGCGTCGAGCGCTTCCGCACGCACCTGCTCGGGAGACATGTAGGCGACGGTCCCCATCACGACACCCGCCTCGGTACTCAACCCTGTTCTGGTCACGTCGTCACCGGCATCCACCCGCAGCTTGGCCAGGCCGAAGTCGAGAAGCTTGGCCCGCCCCTGCCTCGTGATCATCACGTTCTCCGGCTTCACGTCGCGGTGCATGATGCCCCGCGCGTGTGCGGCACCGAGCGCGTCGGCGATCTGTGCGCCGATCTCGGCGACGCGCCGATAGCCGAGTTCGCCGTCGTTCTGGAGCAACGAGCGGAGGCTCACGCCCTCGACGAATTCGGTGACGAGATAACTGATGCCGTGCTCCCGACCCGTATCGTGGATGACAACGATCCCAGGGTGATTGAGCGCCGCGACGATCGTCGCTTCGCGATGAAAACGCTCGATTCGGTCCGTGTCCGACGCGATCTCGGCGTTGATGACCTTGATTGCGACGTCACGTCCGAGACGCGTGTCGCGGGCGCGGTAGACCGTGCCCATGCCGCCCTCTCCGATTCGCTCAAGGACGTGATAGTGGGAGATCGTGGCGCCCGGTCGCAGCTCCGCGGACGTCGCGCCGGGAGGTGAGATCGGCGTCCGGCCGGCCGGTTCCATCGGTTCGCGATCTTACTCCGTTAGCGTCCATCCCAGGCACATCGAGGTGGTCAGTGTGCCGCTCGAACGTGAGGGCTCTGTTCTTCATCATCACTTCTTCAACGCCGCGTCCCAGTTGAGGACGACCGTGATGGGTGTCGCGGTCGCCGCCTCGACACTGCGCCCTCGACCCCGAGTTGGTCGAGTTGATGCCCGCGCCGGTGGCGAGCCGCGTCCTAAAGAGCGCCACCGCCGCGCCCTCCTCCAGCTGTCGGTCCCCTCCAACTGGGATCGGCACGACCATCAAGCGGCCGTCAAGCCCGACATAGAACAATTCTTTCCCGTCGGGGCTCCATCGCGGCTGGCTCCCGCCCGCCGTGGTCACCTGCCGCGCGCCGCCGGGCTCGGGAAACGGCCGAATGTAAATCTGCACTGGCCCGCGAATCCGCCCTGAGTCTGCGACGGGTCAATATTGATCGACACAATGAACTGATACGACCCGACCTTCAGTCCTTTGCGTTCCGCGGCATCGCTCACGGACAATCGATCTCCAGGAAGAACTGCTTCTCGGGCATCCATCAACACATTGGTGTTCTCGAACGACACGATGGGCTCACGATAGCCGTGGCTCGTCGCAAACGCCATGTGGTCGCGGTTGATCTTGGCCTCTGCGGCTTCCCAGTTGCGAAAGTAGGCCGTGGTGGTGAGATGCATGTCGCGGCAGCGTCCGCCTGGCATTTCGACAAACATCGCCGGACGAACGATTGTTTCGGCGAACTCGTTCGCATACGCGACTTTCACCGCTCTTTCCACCGATGTCAGGTCGGTCACCGTCTGCGGCGCGAACGCGAACGCCACCAGCGGAATCATCAACAGCGGCAATCCGTGGTTCTTATCGCTCACGTCGGTCACAAAAAAAGTGTGGTGATATCCTTAAAGTCTTAACTCAATTTCGATTTCCAACAAAGCGCGGCCGTAGAATCGCTGTGTGGAAAGGCCGGCAAGTGGACCGGGCAGCAATGACCGCATCGCGATTCACGTCTCGTCGCCACCTCGGAGAGCTGATGTCCTCGCCCGCGTTGTGCTCCTACCTTCTGCCACTCCTCCTCATCGTTGTGTCGTGCACTACGTCTCGGCTCGAGACTGACGCGCGCTCGCCCACCACTGCTTCCATCGGCCCCTGGCTCCAGTACACCGACGTTCGGCAGGCAGGTTTTGACGGGCAGGCTCTGCGGGCGGTCTGCGAACGCGCCGACAGCCTCCAGTCCGGCGCTGTGATGGCGGTGTTTCGGGGGCGCGTGATCCTCGCCTGCGGCGATGTGAGCCGGAAGTTCGAAGCGCACTCGGTGCGGAAGAGTCTGGTCAGCGGCCTCTACGGCGCAGTCGACCGGTCAGAAATCGATCTGAATTCCACACTCGCCCACTTCGCCATCGACGAACTGACGCCTCTCACTGCAACGGAACGATCGGCCACGATCCGTCAGGTGATCTCTGCCCGCAGCGGTGTCTATCTGCCGGCAGCATACGGGGCGAGTCAGGATAGGGGGCGTCCTCCCCGGGGGAGTCACTCACCTGGAACCCACTGGTTCTACAACAATTGGGACTTCAACATCGCAGGCGTCGTGTACGAGCGAGCCACACGGGAAGATCTGTACGAGTCGTTCGACCGCCGGATAGCGAACCCGCTCGGCATGGAGGACTGGCATCCGGGCGACGGGTTTCGTGTCTATGAGCCAACGAAGTCGCGCCATCCGGCCCAAACCTTCCGCATCTCGACGCGCGACCTGGCCCGCTTTGGTCAGCTTTATCTGCAGGAAGGACGCTGGGCAGGGCGACAGATCGTCTCGGCCGATTGGATAAGGGAGAGCACGCGGCCGCACACGGACGACGGCGATGGTACCGGCTATGGGTACATGTGGTGGACCTACCAAGCAGGTTCGTCATTTACGGCGAAATATCCGATGCTGGGCAAGAACACGTTTTACAGGGGGCTCGGCACCGGGGAACAGGGTCTGTGGGTGATCCCCAACGAGGAGATGGTAGTGGTCCATCGAGCGGACACAGACCACGGCCGCACGATTGACAGCGAAGATCACTGGAAGCTCGTGGAGAGTATCCTGGCCGCTCGCCGTACCGCGCCGGAGCCCAAGGCCGATCTAGGTGCGCTGCACCCGACGACCTTGTCAAGCCAACTCCCTCCTGCCACGATTCCCGAATATCGGGCGCTGCCTGCGTCTCTCCTGGACGACTATCTCGGTGATTACAAACTCGGTCCCGGGGCGACGGACTTCGGCACGTACCGGTTGACTCCCGCGGGAATGGTGAACGTCTTCCTCTTCGACGAGAAGCCCTACCTGCACCTGCCGGGCGTAGGGGACGTCCAAATGTTCCCAGCCGCTCGCGACACCTTCACCGTCCGGGTCGTGCAGGGCGTCGGGATCGCCTTCGAGCACGCTGCGGACGACGAAGTCGCGGCCGTGACTCTCACGCTCGGCGATCACACGCTCACCGCATCCAAGGCACGCCGCAGTGACACTCGCTGACTCTTCGTGTTCACATTCCGATCACCGCGGATGAGACGCAACCATGCAGTCTATTGATCTGATACGCGACAACTTGAAGCAGAGCAGGGACCGCGTGTTGGCTCGAATCGAAGACATGCGAGAGCACTGCATGGTGTTCCCGACCCGCAACGGAGGCTGCCACACCCTCTGGGTGCTTGGCCACCTGGCCTACATTGAGACGTTGGTTATCCGCGGATTCATGCTCGGGGAAGCGAACCCATTGGCTGACTGGGAGCAGGTCTTCGACGGGACGGACGTGAGCGGCGATATCAGTCAGTATCCTCCCTTCGACCAGGTCCTCGCCAAATGTCGTGAGGTGCGAGAGGCAACACTGGCGGTCATTGACTCGCTCTCCGAGGACGATCTCGACAAAGTGAGCGCACGGATGCCGAAGGGTTTCGAAGACACCTTTGGTACCCATCGCCTCTGCCTGCAGTTTGTCGCGGACCACTGGTACATGCATCGCGGACATCTAGCCGATACCCGGCGGGCCGCTGGACTAGATCGAATGTGGTTGTGAGATATGTTTTGCAGACGTCAGATTATCGAAATCAGTGTCGAACGAGTTCCGCATCAAAGCGCGTGTCGCCGTTGATGACGACTTCTCGCCAACCAGGCCCAGATGGATTCGGCGGTGTTGGTTTCGGCAATCCGTCTGGATCCTTGTAGCCGTCCTTAGTGATCGAGATCCGAATCGGAAAGGTTGGGCGCGCCTCGGTCCACACTCCGCGCGGGAATATATAGCTGCCTGTCGCGTCCGTATATGCGAAATTGTGAGTGGATTCGCCGCACTGCTCACAGTACACGCTCACGCCTTCTATGCCCATGATTTGGCGTGGTGACGCAGTCACGACTTCGTAGACCCTTCCGCTCAGTGTCGCATCGGCGAGGATCGAGCCCAGTGGCGGCGTTGGTGCTGGTTGGACGGGAACCGACGGCCTTATTGGCGACGGCTGAGCAGGGTCTTTGCCACAGTTGCTCAGTGCTCCGCCGAGCATCAAAAGCACGATGCCAGACAGCACGCGGTTAGTCATTGCCGTGTCCCTTCGTTGAGGCTGCGGCCGACTACTCGCGTTAGAGAGGTCTACAGCGGGACCAGTATACAGCGGGCCCGAGTTCGTCACCGTCGATCGCCACGGCAGCGTCTTCGGCGGCGAACCGAGGCCACGCCAGCTTCGCAAATACGTCAAGGTCCGCTAAATCAGAACACGAACTTCCCCCCGAACTGAATTTGGCGGGGCGTGCCGACGATGCCGGTGATCATGCCTGCCTGAGCTGCGCCGATCGAGGCATTCGGCAGATCGAATTGTGCTGTGTTCAGGAGATTGAAGATCTCGGCGCGAAATTGGACCCGCATGCCTTCCGTGACGCGGAATTCCTTGAACAGCGAGAAGTCGAAATTCACGCGTCCCGGCCCGTACAGAATATTCCGTCCGGCGTTGCCATAGACGAACTGTGCCGGCGTCGTAAACGCGGACGTGTCGAACCAGCGGTCGACCGTCGGGTCAGACAACTTCCCGTCGCCGATGCGGTCTGGGCGCTGGCCCGGCCCGGTATTGATCGTTGTCGTGTTCAGCGTCGGCGTGAACGGAAGACCTGTCTGGAATGTGTTGATGCCGTTGACCTGCCACCCGCGGGGCAGCGCGTAGTTCCAGGCGATGGTCAAACGATGACGGATATCGAACGGTGAGCTGCCTTGACTCGCGAATCGATTGAGCGGATCTTGCGGCAACGGACCGTCCGCACCGCCTCCGAAGCTCTGGCCGACCGTGTCGATGGCATGAGACCAGGTATACGAAAGAAGGCCATTCAGCCCATGCGTCAGCCTCTTCTGGGCGCTGAATTGAAGCGCGTGGTACGCAGCGGTGCCGTCGGACACGGCCCAGTTCACGTCGGCCAGCGCGGGGCGCACGTCGAAAAACGGCCGGCGATTGTTGACGGCACCCGGTCCCGGCACCGCTTGGTTGAGGTTATACGTGGTGTCGAGATGCTTGCCGATGTTTCCCACATACGACACCTTGAGCAACAGGGCTGAAGGAAGCTCCTGCTCAACGGTCAGATTGAACTGCTCGGCGTAGCCGGGCTGATAGTTTGGATCAACGCCGATCACGCTGCCGCTCGGATTGTCGGCCAGAGTCAGATCCATCGGCGGAATGGTGGGGAAACCATCCGCCACACGCCGCGTAACGAACTGGGTGCCGGGGTTGAAGCTATAGATCGGCCCGAAGGGTACGTGCCGGTGCAACCGTAGCGCAGCGCCACCGTTGCCTGGCGTGTTCCAGAACAGGCCCGCCCCACCCCTCACTACCGTGCGTTGTGCGATCTGGTAGGCAAAGCCGAGACGTGGTGCAAAGGCCTTCTTGAAGGTCTTCACGCCTGCCGTTCTGCTCACGCCGTTGCGGCCTGCAACCAGGACTGTTGCGGTATTTGGATCGAAATTAGCCCACAGATTGTCCACTTCGGTGAACGGCGTGTCGAGCTCGTACCTGAGCCCGAGATTCAACGTCAACCGTTGCGTCGCGCGCCAGTCGTCGGCGATGTAGAGGCTGTACTCGGTGCTGCGCATTCCCACATCAGATGCCAGCAGGTAGTCCTGCTCGATCAGACTTGGCGCTCCGAGCAGAAACGACGCCATCACGTGGCCGCCGGTGTTGTTCGCCGGGTTGTTGGTGATGTTCGGCGCGAAGTTGAATCGCCCGTTGCCGCGGTTGGTCTGAAACTCGCCCATGTGACGGCGGCGCAGGTCGAAGCCGGTTTTGATGGTGTGTTTGTCCCCCTGAAAGGTCAGGTTCGTCACGTATTGAAACATCTTTTCGTGCCGGAAGATCGGCAGCGAACGGCTGTGACCGATGCCCGTATAGTTCGCCGGGCTGAAGATCGGAATCCCATCCTGCCCGAGCTGCTGGTTGGCGTTGGGCACGCCGAGCTGTTCGCCGAGCTGGTCGCCGTTGACGACGTCGGCTTGCGTGAACTCGAGATTGAAGTGGTTGTAGCCGGCGCGCGAATCCAGAAGGAGGCGCTCCGAGAAGACATGGACCCAGCCGAAGACCGCGTGCTCGGCCCATAAATCCGAAGGACCCGCAAAGGTGTCCTCGTTGCCCAGACCCACGGCCTTCGACAACCCCGGGAGCTGGACAGGGGCAAATGTGTACGGGTTGATCGTTGACGTCTTCGACCAGGAGTAACGGCCAAGGAAGTTGTTTCGATCGCTCTGGGTGTGATCCACGCGCACGTCCAATTGATTCCAGTTCTGCGTGCGCGAGGGTGTCGTGACGAGGTTGCTCGACAAGGCTGACGTGGTCGGCATCGGATAGGCGTTCATCAACTTGGCCGTCACGGGATCCCAGCGATTCTGCGGTATGAGATTGCCGGCGAACGGCTGGCGGGTGACCGCGCCGCCGGGAGCCACAACCGTGGTCAGCGGATCGTAGATCGTCCCCACTTCGCTGAAGTCGCCTTGCCGCATCTTCGCAGTCGGCACGGTGTTGACGAACACACGCCCCAACTCCTGGCGGAAACCGTCGTAGTCGGCGAAGAAGAACGTCTTGTTCGCGATAATTGGACCGCCGACAGCGCCGCCGAATTGATTCTGCTCGAACGGCGGTTTGTCCTGCCCGGCGCGGTTGGCGAAGAAGTTGTTGGCGTCGAACTTGGCGTTGCGCAGGAACTCGTACACCACACCGTGCATCGTGTTGCCGCCGGATTTCGTGACGACGTTGATCTGTCCACCGGGATTCCGCCCCTGATCGGCGGAGTAGAGGTTGGTCTGAACCTTGAATTCTCTGATGGCCTCGACGTTCGGACGCAAGACGGTCACCAGCGTCAGCCGCGTGTTGTTGTCAATCCCGTCGTAGAGGTAGTTGTTCGAGTTTTCCCTGTTGCCGTTGACGAACAACTCTGTGCCGGGGCGCAGGTCGTCGGGCCTGGTGCCGCTCATGATGGTGCCGCGCATACCCGAGCCTGCGCCAGATACACCGGGACTGAGCGTCGCCAGTTGCACGAAGTTGCGGCCGCTGAGCGGCAAATCCTGCACCTGTTTTTCCTCAATCACGGTGCCGAGCACCGACGACTGCGTCTCGAGCAGCGGCGCGGTCCCCGCGATTGTGACGGTTTCGCTGATCAGCCCGACTTCGAGCGCAAGGTCAATCTCCGCTCGTTGATTGACTTGCAGTTGCACGCCCGTGCGCTCGACTTTACGAAAACCTTGAATCTCGGCGGTGAGCCTGTAGAGACCCGGTTGCAGCGAAGTAAAGATGTAGGTGCCCCCGGCGCCAGTTGTCGCTGTGCGGGTGACGCCGGTGGCCTCGTTTGTCAATGCAACCGTAACGCCAGGCACTATGCCTCCGGAACTGTCTCTAATCGTCCCGACCAGATCGGCCGTGGTCACCTGGGCATGTGCGAAAGCAGAGGATAACAACAGTAGAAAACCCAGGACGAGAATCGAGAAGCGGGTTTGGGTGAGTCTCATGGCTTCCTCCTGATCAGTCGTGCGTCAACCGCTGGAGCGTCGTCGGACCCGAATAGGAAGTGGAAGGTCGCAGAGCTTAACACGTAGGCAGCTTCATGCGAAATATGAGGCGCTCATGGCGATGAATTCCCCTTGCCATTCCCGCTCATGTGCCGGAAAATCGGCCGCAGACACATCTCATGCAAGTCGAGACTCGGACTCGCGCGGCAATCGCGCTCGTGTTGGCCTGCACGTCGATTGTTGCAGCGCAAGAACCGGCTGTCTTCCGCACCAGCACCGACGTCGTCCTTGTGCCCATTTCGGTGACCGATCCGAGTGGGCGCTTCGTCCGCGGTCTCACCTCAGAGCACTTTCAGATTTCAGACGGCGGCACCCGGCGCGCCGTGAAGCAATTCAGCGCCGAGCGCGTCCCCATCAGCCTCGCCCTTCTGCTCGACATGAGTGGCAGCATGGCGCAGAACCTCGAGGCGCGTGTCGCAGACGATGCGCGATGGGCCGATACGCGCCGGGCGATTGAACTGCTGCTCACCCGGCTCGGCGCTGAGGACGAAGTGTTGTTCGCGGTGTTCAACGAGCAGACGAAGGCATCTCCGTGGACGCAGGATCACCGCAAGATTCTCGGCACGTTCGACTTGCTGCATCCCGGCGGGGGCACCGCGCTCCTCGAGGCGGTCAAGCAGATCGCATCCGTATTTCACATTGCGCGGCACCAGCGGAAGGTACTGCTGCTGATTACCGACGGCAACGACACGCAGATTGGGGCCGCGGGCCTTCCTCCACCGGATGCGTACGAGATAGATTCCGTCGAACAGAGAATTGCCGGGACGAATGACTTCCGCCGAGCGCGGCGCGAACTCGTCATTGAAGGGTCGCGAAACGCCGTGCGCAGGTCGGACGCGGTGCTGTATGCCATCGGCATCGGCACTCGCCGCGGCGTGCCCGTGGACACAAACCTGCTGGATGGGCTGACAAAGGAGTCAGGCGGGTACGCAGAGCCGGTGCGTAGTCCGTCGGAGATCGCCTCTGCCGTCGCCCGCATTTGTGACGATCTTCAATCGCAGTACCTCCTGGCGTTCGAACCTGCGCAGGCCGATGGTAAGTACCATCCGATCAGGGTGAGCACGAAAGACACGCGTTTGAAAGTGCGTACTCGTGCCGGCTACGTCTCGGCTCAAGGTCCGTAGCGCCGGGCGAGCGCGTAATTTTTTTCGGTTTTGCCGCTTTCCGCGCTGCGCGTTTTCGCTTGAGACTCCTACAGATCGTCGTGCCGCGCACGCCGTTTTCCGACACTGCGCTTAATCGTGTCTGTTATGACCAAAGCCCCATAACAGGCGTTCCTTTCACGAGCTCGCGTGGCTGATTGAGGTGATTGCGGACTTCCATGTCCGGGTCGATGCCCAGTGCAAAATACACTGTCGCCAGCAAGTCAGCAGGATGAACCGGCTTCTCTTTGGGCGAAGAAGCCGTCGCATCGGACTCACCATATTGCGCCCCGCGCGCGATACCGGCTCCCGCCACAACCGCGCTGTAACAATAGGGCCAGTGGTCGCGGCCGTCTGGTGAGTTGGAATTGCCCGACGTTGAAACTCCCAATCTCGGACTGCGGCCGAATTCGCCCACCGCGACGACAAGGGTTTCCTTCAACAGTCCGCGCTGGTCCATGTCTTCGAGCAGCGCCGACAGTCCGCGATCGAGCTTCGGACAGTGCAGATTCTTCAGCGGCCCGAAATTCGCCGCGTGCGTATCCCAGGCCGTCGTCTCCGGATTCCCATTGGCCACCGACGGCCAGTTCACCTGCACGAACCTCGTGCGCGCTTCGATCAACCGGCGCGCCATGAGCAGGCTCTGTCCAAACGTGTGCATGCCGTACCGCTCCCGCATTGCCGGCGATTCTCTTTCAAGATCCATGGCGTCGCGCGTCTTACCCGACAGTACCAGATCGTAGGCCTTGCCGTAGTACTCATCCACAGCGTAGTCGTTCAAGGCTTTTTGCAGGTCCGGCATCGATTCGTTGACGCCTTTGAGCAGCTCGAAGCGATCCTTCAACCGTTCGGGCGAGATGTCCTTGCGCAGCGACAGATCCTCGAGCTTGACCGGTTTGGCCGGGTCCTGATACAGGCGATACGGATCGTAAGCCCTCCCCAGAAATCCGGCGCTGCCGCCCTTGCCGATGATTCCCGACTCCTGCAACGGCCGCGGCAGTTCCACGAAGGGCACCACCGGATCGGCAGGCGGCTTCAGCTTCGCCACCTGACTCCCTGCAGTCGGAAAGTCCGCAGGAGAAGGTGGCTCCAACTGCCCCGACGGCGACACCCTGTCGGGCGGGTAGCCGGTCAGCATCTGGTAGATCGCCGCGGTGTGGTTGAAGAGCCCGTTCGGCGTATAGCTCATCGAACGAATCAGTGTGGCCTTGTCGAGATGCTGCGCCATCATTGGCATGTGCTCGCCGATCCAGGTGCCGGGGATGGCGGTCTTGATGGGTTTGAACTCTCCACGAATGTTCGACGGCGCATCGGGCTTGGGATCCCAGATATCAATGTGCGACGGCCCGCCCTGCAGGAAGACCATGACGACATTCCTGGCCGATCCCCAGCCGCGTACGCCGGCGTACTTGCTGGCCGTCTGAGCGGCATGGGCCTCGCGCCAGAAGAAGTGCGGAAGACTCAGGCCCATCATGCCGATCGAGCCGATGCGCAGCAGTTCGCGCCTGGTGGGTCCCTCGCAGTTGCAACCGCGGTGTCCCGGAAGATTCAGCATGATGCGCGCCCCTTCAATAGATGTACAGAAACGCCTTGCTGTTGATGAGCGCCCAGAGGAGATCTTGAGCGCGGCCTGCTTTGGCTCCACCTGACAGATACGTAAATCCACGCTGGCGCTCTTCCGAGGTCGGGAGACGGCTCAGCGCCGCAAGATAAAGCTCGTCAACCATGGCCTCGTCGCTCGTGCCGCTCAAAATAAGTGAGGCCACGCGACCTTTCGGATCGGCGGCAGCATCGGAAATCGTTCTTCCATTCACCAGATTCAATGCCTGCGGAAGGCTGAAGTCAGATCGCCGCTCGCATTCGCAGGCAGACTCGCGCGCGGGGCGTCCGAACACATCCAGAAAACCTTCTTTGCCGATGTGCGGGTCAACCAACTGAGAAGCGGCCATGTCATCAGGCACGTCGGGAAAGCGCAGCCTGACGCCCGCCGCCGAGGACACGGCGTCCATCAGCTCCTCTGCAGCGAGACGCCTTGGAATGGCATGGGAGAAATTGTCGCGATCGTCGGCGTTCCACTCGTTGGTCACGATCGACGCCTGATAAGTCCGCGAATTGACGATGGTGCGCATCAGGTAGCGCAAGTCGAAGCCGTGCGCAACGAAGTCCTTCGTCAGCGCTTCCAGCAGCGCTGGATTCGAAGGTGGATTCGACGCGCGAATGTCGTCTACGGGATCAATGATGCCCTTGCCCACGAAATAGCTCCACATCCGGTTGGCGATCGCCTTGGCAAAATACGGATTGTCCCTGGACGTGAGCCATTCCGCCAGGGCCTCGCGTCGCTCTGGGCCGTCGGGAACGGGACCGGCGTTCGAAGCCAGCATGAACTGCGGCTTCACGGCGCGGCCGTCCTTCGGGTGCTTCATCTCGTAGTCGGCGCGCAGATCGAACACGATTTCCTCGCCCACTTCGAATCCGGCGCGAATGCCCACGGCCGAGAAGAACGCCGACATCTGGTAATACTGATTCTGCGTCCAGCGCTCAAACGGATGATCGTGGCATTGCGCGCACACCATGCGGACGCCGAGAAACACCTGCGTGGTCTTCTCCATCGCCGGCTTCGCGTCGCGCGTGACGCGGAAATAATTTGCCGCGGGATTGTCGTACAGCTCCCACGCGCTGTCAGCAACTCGCGCACCAGCGTGTCGTAGGGGCGGTTGGTCGCGATCGCATCACGAATCCACTGCTGGAATTCGTACGCGCCTTTCTCGCCGAGAAACCTGCGGCTCGATTGGAGCAGGTCGCCCCACTTCACCGCCCAGTGATCCACGTATTCGGGGCTCGCGATGAGCTTGTCGATCACCTTCGCCCGTTTCGTGCGCGACGGACTCGGATCGGCAAGGAAGGCACGGACAGCCGCCGGTGACGGCAGGCGTCCGGTCAGATCGAGCGATACGCGGCGCAAGAACGTCGCATCGTCGGTCGGGCCCGATGGTTGAATCTTGAGCCGCTCGAGCTTTGCGTCGACCACGCGATCGATATAGTTGTGCTGGGGAAGCGCCTTCCAGACAAACCCGGGCTTCGCATTCAACACTGTCACCGGAATCGCGCCAAACTTGCCCTGGTAGCGCACCAGTAGCGTCGCTTCGCCGATCCGCTCACCGCGGACGAGCAATTTCTCGGGCTCAACCGTCGCCACGTCGGGCACGTTCGATTCAATGACGGCTTCGCGCGTCACGTCGCGCAGCTCATCGTCCTGGAAGCGGGCCACGACCTTGAGCGACGCGGTCTCGCCCGGCCGATTCATGAAAATCTCGTTGGGTTCGGCGCGAAGCTCCATGACGCTATCGGCGGCGGGGTCGCCGTAGGCGTTGCCCTGCGCGATCCAGTTGAAGATGGTCTTGTAATAGTCAGAGTCCTTGGCAAATCGCCGCCCGCCTCCGTGCGCGACCTCCTGCGACGGCTTGGCCAGCATCAGGCTCTTGCCAGGATCGGCGCGGTTGAACCGGCGGCCCGCCAGATCATAGAGGAGGGCTTCGTAATCGAACCGTGGATCGTATCCGCGCAGAGAGAGCTTGAAGCCATTCTTTCCTTTGGCCGCCCCATGACAAGCGCCGGCCGTGCATCCAACTTTGTTGAGAATCGGTGCAACGTCGCGCAGGAAAGTCACAGGCGGCAGCGACACCGGGGACGGCGGTGAGCTTGTAGACACTTGTGCCACGAGCGGCACCACGGCCAACCCAAGGGCACCCGCAACGATGCTAAGGCCGAGCACCAATTTCGGCATTGCCCACTCCTGCTTCCTCGACTGTTACGGTAATCGGCCTCGACGTGATGTCCAGGTCGCCTCCATCAACGTTCAGCCTTCCTGTAATGATCACGTCGTACTTGGACGGCCGCGTCAGCTTGGTCGTCGTCATCAGGAACGTGCCAGTCGATGAATCTTGCTTATCCGGTTGCATGTCGATCACGCGCACATCGGCAGATCCCACCATTTCGGCAGTCACCATTTTGGGAAGCGCCTGTGTCGCATCCCGCAAAATCCACTGCCAGCGAAACTTGATCTGATCCCCTTCGGCCATCCGAGTGCGATCGAGCATGCTGACTTCGAGCGTCGCGGGGCTCGGCTTGGTCTGCGCCGTCACCAACTCGAGGCCCATCCACGGCGCGGTCAGCGAGCGTTGCCGATCGACCACACCCTGCTCGCTCGCACCGGCGACGTTCACGATCATGCCCGGCCCTTCGGCCTTGCGTACGACCGTCGAACCATCAGGCAGCACTCCCACGCCCTCGACGGTCAATTCCAGCAATTCAAAGGTGGCACCCGCTTCTGCTGTGAGTATCAAGACTCCCCGGCTGTTGCGATTCTGCGGCGTCTCCTTGACCGGCAGCCCCGCCACCACGTATCCACCTTCCACTCGCAATCCGGCAGGGGCATTGCCGACGCGCAACTGCACGTCGCCGTCAAAGCCTTGCCGCTGCACCGTGACCGGCACGGCGACGGAGCCTTCCGCCGGCACGTTGACGAACGCTGAACTCACGATCAGCCGAAAGTCCTGGCCGACCGGCTGGACGTTGAGCCGGTACGCGTAGTTCGGGCCGCCGCGCAGGGCCAGATCCTCGACAGTGAGGGTTACCCGTTTCACACCCTCGGGCGTTTGCACCCGCAGAACAGGATCGCCTGCCGTGCGGCTCTGGTTGACATTGAAAAGATCCTCAGCCAATGGCTCGTCGCCCGATCGCCCGAGCAGATTGCCCTGCTCGTCTCGCGCCGTGATGACTGCCATCAGCTTCGAGGTTCCCAACTCGCGCGCCTGGATGCGAAACGTCATTGCGCGACCGGCCGGCACACGAATCGTGTAACGATCCACTTCGCCCGCCTTGCCCACGCGCCCGTTGATTGTTACCGGAGCGCCAATCGGTTCATCAACTGGCGGTTCGTTGAGCTCCGGATCGTCTCCGATGGCGAACGGCACCGGCAGCGCGGGACTGCCGGGCACGTTTACAGACGCCTGACGTTCATTCGAGCGGATGTTCTGCAAGTCCAGCTTGATTTTCTCCTGACCGAAAGAAACCTCGACCTGCTCTCCGCGTCTGCCACCTAGAGGAAAAATTTCGTGGGGATACGAATACGATCCGACCTTCAAACGATAAAAATTGGCGGTCTGCGTCGAGAAGCGAGCATCGCGCACGACGATGTAATAATCGCCGTCCCGCAGAAAGGTTATCTCGGCTCTGGCATCGAGTCCGAGCAACGGCTCGTCCTCGCTGCGTGCGATGACCCGACCGCCGGCGTCGAGGACCTCGAGCAGCGGATCGATGGCCGATCCGCATCGCCGAGCTTCTACTTCGATCACTCGCTTTTCACCGGCCTTGGCGCTCATGCGGAACATGTCGCGCTCGGGCCCCCGTAGTGTGCCATTCAGCGTAAACGGCGGCGATGGCAGCCGCTGCGCCTCTTCGATGGCGTCGCTGGTGTTGGGGAGTGCGCCGGGCTGCGATTCGTCTTCCCCGATCTCGGGAAACGCACCGATCGTGAAGAGCTGGACATTGGAAATGCCCTCGCTTGTGAAGACACGGATGGGATATACGCCGACGGGAACGTCTGCCATCGGCTCGACCAGGAACGTCGCGTAGCGACCCTCCTCCTGCATCGCAGAGCCGCGCAGCTGCGCGGGTAAATCCGGAGTCAGCAACGTGAAGGTGGCCCGCATCGTCGAGCGAATCCTCGCGCCTTGACCGAAATTCCGGCCAACGAGCGTCAGCGTGAACGGCTTACCTTTCTGCGCGCCGCGTGGCTGCAATTCGTTGATGACTGGCTGCGCCGACACGACTGGCGTCGAGGCTATCAATGCGAAGACCATCAGGAAGAAGACCCGCCACCTCATTGAGTACCTCCAGCGCGGGAACTGATGAGCGGGTACTGGCACGAAGCTCTTTTCCAACGTGCAGTCCTGCGTCCGATAGAGCCGCACCTGTCCGTCGAAGCCGCCGGTTGCCAGGCGCGTGCTGTCCGGGGAAAACGCCACGGCATAAATCCCTGCGGAGTGCCCCTTGCACGATGCGAGCAGATTTCCGGTCTCGGCTTCGTAGATATTCACGTTCGGACCGGCGCCACCAACCGCGACGCGAGTGCCGTCGGGGGACCAGTCGAGGGCCAGGATCGCGCCATCCTGAGCGGCAAGCTGACGAATCAGCGTCGCGTTTTCGCCGACCTTCATGTTGCGAGGACGATCCATCCAGTAAATGTAGGGAATCCGATCCTCGCCGCCGATCACGATCACGTCAGTTTTCGGATGGCGGGCGACGGCTGTGAGCTCCCCATGCATCTGGTTGACGTTCTCCAGAAACTGTCCGGCATTGGCGTCGATCAGTTTGGCGGCGCGGTCGCGCCCAACCGAGACGAGCCGTTTGGAATCGATACCGAACGTCGTGCCAAGCACCCAATTCTCATGCGCGCTGATCTTGTAGAGTTCCTTCGCGGTGGCCGTTTCGAACGCACGCACGGTGTTATCGGCACAGCCGACCGCCACCTTCGACCCATCCGGCGAGAGCGACGCGCCAAACACAGTATCGCTGGTCGCCTCCGCGACACGCAGCAGCCTGCCCTCGTGCGGCTCCCAGAATTGAATCTCCCCGAAGCGAGCGGGTGTTCCGCCACCGGCGATCATCAGGTTGCCGTCGGCTGAAAACGCGATTGACAGGATGCGATCGGCTTTGCCCGGCAGCCGCTTCACCAAACCGCCGCCATCGGCGCGATGCAGCAGGACTTCACGATTGCCGCTCACCGCGAGCGTCTGTCCATCTGGCGAGAACCGCAACGCGGTGATGACGGGAGGCTGATGGTAGGTGGTGGGTACGTTCGACACGATCTCTGACGGCGAATCGTCCCTGGCGCCGGCACTAATCCAATCGCGGATAGTCGAGATGTCGTTCGCAGCAAGCAGCGATTGGCCGAGGGGCATCGATGGCTTCAGTGCGCCGGTGACGAATTGCATCACGAGGCTCTGTTCCGGCGAACCCGCTACGAAAGCCGCGCCGCGTCTGCCGCCGGCTTGAAACCCGGTGTAAGTCGTGAGATCGAGATCGGATTGTTTAGAGGCGGGCTGATGGCAGCCAGTGCAGTGTTTGTCGAGGATCGGGCGGATAAACTGCTGATAGCCGGGCTCCTGAGCAGCCAGGGGTTGGATTGCGACCAGGACAAACACGCCGATCGCAAAAGACATCCAGCGCATGCGCCCATCCTAAACCCGACTGACTCTGGGGAATCAAAGAATTGTCGAATGTCTCCCAAAGCGCGCTGTGGTGCCGGGTCGGCCGCAACAGCCACGCACCCGACACTGCCCTCATCAGCCCAGCCGAAGGCGGAGAAGGATTTTGGAGGCGCCGCCCGGATTTGAACCGGGGATGGAGGTTTTGCAGTCTATCCGAGAGCTTCAGAATTCGGCGCGAATTTGCGACTTCCCGAATAGTCTCCCACCATTCGATCCTCCCGAGACCTGCGCGTGCTGTCGAACGACTGGACGCGCTGGCAGCCAATTATCGGCGGCCTGCAACAACACAACGAGAAGAAATTGGCGCTTATCAGGAATTGACCGTCCCGCGATATGCTTCGACGCCAGACGATTGAGATGAGACCCGATGACAAGTTCCCTCGCGGATCAGCTGCGCTCGCGGAAGTCCGGGATTTGCCTCTATGGCTTTGCTCCGCCCAAGCAGGCGACGCCACTGGAGGAGTTGGAGGCCATCGTGGCCCGCCACGTGGTGCGGCTTGGGTCGCTGCCGGTCGATGGCCTGATTATCTATGACATCCAAGACGAGACCGAACGGATCTCGACAGAGCGGCCGTTTCCGTTTTTGCCCACTCTGAGTCCCGAGGCTTACGCACATCAGCACCTTGCGTGCGTTACCGTGCCTAAAATCGTTTACCGATGCGTGAATCGAGATACGGCCACCGAATTCGTGCAGTGGCTCGAAAGCCTTAGTCCATCGAGATTGTCGGTGCTCGTAGGCGCACCAAGCAACCGCTCGCATGCAGGGCTTTCTCTGATGGACGCGTACGCTCTGGCGCGACAGTACACTCCTGACCTCCTCCTCGGCGGAATAGCGATCGCCGAACGGCACGCCCGGAGACTCGATGAGCATGAGCGACTCCTTGCAAAGACGGAGCAAGGTTGTCGCTTCTTCGTCACACAGGCCGTTTACGATGTTGCGTCCACGAAGTCGCTTTTGTCTGACTACGCTCTTGCCGTTCGCGGTAAGGGTGGAGTGCCTCTGCCCATCATTCTCACGTTTTCACCGTGTGGCTCTCAGAAGACGCTGGCTTTTATGAAGTGGCTCGGCATTGCCTTTCCGAGGTGGCTGGAGAATGAACTTCGTCTCGCTGCGGATCCGCTGGCGAAATCGCTGGAGTTGTGCGAACGCATCTTCGCAGAGGTGTGGGACTACGCCCGTGATAAGGACATTCCGCTTGGCGTGAACGTCGAAAGTGTTTCCATTCGGAAGACGGAGATTGAGGCGTCTGTGGAGCTGCTTCAATTGCTGCGCCGGCGGATCGATAAATCGGGGCGCTGAAAGCGTCAAATCATCCCGCATGCCCTCGGTTGTTCACATTCGTGTTCACATCGACCTTACGACCTTGAAAAGTATTGGAGGCGCCGCCCGGATTTGAACCGGGGATGGAGGTTTTGCAGACCTCTGCCTTACCACTTGGCGACGGCGCCCCTGACGGGATCAGACACTACGTACTTATCACGGTCCGCCTAAAGGCGGACACTACGTACTGTTCACGAGATTGTTGACGTACGTAGATGTGCGGAAGGATCGGTCAGCGGATCTGATCGATGTTACGACAGCGTTCGACGAGGCGAGTGGAGAGTGCGATAGCAAAAGTCATCGTCAGTCCGAACACTGAAGCGTCCGAAGCGGAGTGGGCCGATAGGGCCCCACGCAGCGGAGGACGCGCCCAGGTAACATCGTCCCAACCAAAGCCGAGCCGCCAAGGGCGGCGAAGGCACAGGTGCGCGTCGCGAAGCGACAGCGCACGAAACTAAATAATGGAGCGGGAAACGGGATTCGAACCCGCGACTTCGACCTTGGCAAGGTCGCACTCTACCACTGAGTTATTCCCGCTCGCAGCCAACTAAAGTACCACACGCCCGCGGGCCAATCAAGGTGGGCACGACGGCCGACGCGATGAGAACGATCTGAATGCTCGCCTGTCTGTGATCGCGCTCATCCTGCCATCGCGTTTTTCCGACGCAGAGGAGCCGAGACGCCGAGCAATCCAGTCAGGCATCGACTTCGTGGGCCGCGTAGGCGGCCCACACAAGAACGAGAAGAGCCCGAATATCAAGAGCCAGAAGTCAGCCGCTCTTGTATTCGGGCTCTTCTTGTTCTTGTGCGCCCAGGGCGCGAAGTCGATGCCACGCGGCGTCGGACTTGATTGACGGACCTTCGCGTCTTTGCGCCTTTGCGTTGAGACTTCCTGCAGAAGCCGCCCTCTCCTGTCTACGGCAGCGCAGGACAGTTTTTCATCACAGCTTCGTTTTGCGAAGCACGTCTGCGGCCTCTTCAGGACCGGTCGGATTGATGTAGAACCCTGTCCCCCACTCGAAACCCGCCATGCGCGTCAGCTTCGGCATCACCTCGACGTGCCAGTGATAGAAATCACCGACGCCGGGCTCGTCCTGCATCGGCGCGCTGTGCACGATCAAGTTGTACGGCGGATTCAGCAGTGACTTGTTCATCCGCAGCAGGATGTCCTTGAGCATCCGTGCAAGGCTGGCGAACTCGGCTGGCGTCGCCTCCTCGAAACGCGAGCGGTGCCGTTTGGGCAGGAGCCAGGTCTCGAACGGAAATCGCGGCGCGTAAGGCGCGATGGCCGTGAAATCTGCGGATTCCGAAATTACTCGTACGCCATTCTTCGTTTCCTGCCGGACGATGTCGCAGAAGACGCACCGTTCCTTCAGCTGATGGTGCCGCCTCGCGCCATACAGTTCTTCCTTCATCTCGCGCGGTACGATAGGAAGCGCAATCAGCTGCGAATGACTGTGGTCGAGCGAGGCGCCTGCCGACGCGCCATGATTCTTGAAGACGACGATGTGCCGCAGACGGATATCGCGCTTCAGGTCGAGCACGCGATCGCGCCACGCCCAGAACACCTTCTCGATCGCCGGCTCCGGCATCGTCGTCAGCGTCTGCCCGTGGATCGGCGTCTCGATGATGACTTCGTGCGCGCCGATACCGTTCATCCGATCGAAGAGCCCTTCGCCTTCGCGATCGAGAGTGCCTTCCACGCGCAGCGCCGGAAACTTGTTCGGCACGACGCGCACGTCCCAGCCGGCGCTGTTCGGTGGCGACCCGTTGCGATACGCAAGAATCTCTGGCGGCGTCTTGCTCTCGTGCCCTTCGCAGAACGGGCACAGCTCGTCCGGCTTGGTGGTAACGGTTTCAATCTGAAAATCGCTGGGACGCTTCTGCCGCTCGGTCGAGATGATGACCCAGCGGCCGGTGACAGGATCTTTTCTCAGGTCGGCCATGAACTATCGCTGCAGAGATTCCATATCGAAGGCACCTCTCACCAATTCTATCGTGCGTTCGCCGGGTCCTTCGAGAATGGACACGACATCAAAGCGGCACGGCTCGCCGGACAGCCGCTTCAGGAACAGATATGAAGCTGCCATTTTGCAGAGACGTTGCCGTTTCTGCCAAGTGACCGACTCGAACGGTGTGCCAAAATGAGAACCTGACCGTGCCCTGACCTCGACAAACACGAGCACGCCGGCCTCTCGCGCCACGATGTCGAGCTCACCGCAACGTGTCCGAAACCGCCGGTCGACAATAACGTAACCGCGTTTTTCGAGCTCTTGACACGCAAGATCTTCGCCGCGCTTTCCGAACGATTGCCGTTGATCCATGTCCGGGACCACAGCAATTCAGTTGCCTGGGTAGTCCTGGCAGGGCTAAAGCCCTGCGCCACCGAACCTTGCCATCTGCCATCCGCGATCTGCCCTGACGAAGATCTTGGCAGCGCGAAGCCCTGCGCCACCGAACCTTGCCATCCGCCATCTGCCATGACACATTTCGAACCCTAGCGCCGTTTCCAGCGCGTACCAGTCGACGAGTCCTCGAGCACGATGCCGGCATCGAGCAGTTGCTGGCGAATCCTGTCGCCTTCCGCAAAGTCACGGCGCTTGCGTGCGTCCTGACGCGCGGCGACCAGCCCATCGATCTCGTCGGCCGGCAGCATCGTCTGCTGATCTTCCCGACGACGCAGCCCAATGACGCCAAACACGCTGTCGAAGCGATCGAAGGCCGCCTTCACCGCCGGCACATCGCCTGTGCCGAGCTCGTTGTTGTCGATGGCTGTGTTCAGCGTGCGCACGAGGTCGAAGATGATCCCCAGCGCGCCCGATGTGTTGAGGTCCTGCTCCATCGCCGACTTGAACTGCGCTTCGGCTTCCGACACCCGGCTCGCGATCTCAGGATGCGAACCGGTTGCGGTAACCCGATCGAGGCGCCCGATGAAATCGGCAAGACGGCGCAGCGCCTCGTCGGCCTGGTTCATCGCATCCCAGCTGAACTTCACCTGCTTGCGATAGTGCGTGGAGAGCAGCAGATATCGCAGCGTCGACGGCCGGTACCCCTTCGCGACGATGTCCGGCAGGTTGAAGACGTTCCCGAGCGACTTCGACATCTTCTCTTCGTCGATGAGGAGATGCTCGACGTGCATCCAGAACCGCGAGAACTGCTTGTTCGTGGCGCCTTCGCTTTGCGCGATCTCGTTTTCGTGATGGGGAAACACGAGATCGATGCCGCCGCAGTGGATGTCGATGGGTGGCTCGCCCAGCAGCCGCAGCGCCATCGCCGAACACTCGAGGTGCCAGCCCGGCCGTCCAGGACCGAACCCGAAGTCCCAGTTCGGCTCGTCCGGCTTGGTCGCCTTCCAGAGCACGAAGTCGCGCGCGTTGTCCTTGTCGTAGTTATCAGCGTCGATGCGCGCGCCAGCCTTCAGGCCGTCGTGGTCGAGCCGCGCGAGCTTCCCGTACTGCGGGAGCGTGGAAATCTTGAAGTAGACCGAGCCGTCTGACTTGTATGTATGCCCGTTTGCCTCGAGCGATCGCACGAGCTGCGCCATCGCGTCGAGATTGTCTTTATCGGTCGCCCTGGGACGCTCTTCCACATCCTCGAGACCGAGCGCCGCGGCGTCTGCAAGAAATGCGTCGATCCACTGATTCGTGTACTCGCGCAGCGGCATGCCGGCCTTTTGCGAGCCGGCTATCGTCCGATCGTCCACATCGGTGAAATTCATGACCTGGCGCACTTTGTAGTTCTCGAGATGGCGGAGCGTGCGCCGAAGCACGTCGATCGCGACGAAGGTGCGGAAGTTACCGATGTGGCCGCGGCTGTACACCGTCAGCCCGCAGGCATACATACGGACGAGGCTGTCCTGGGACGGTGTGAACTCTTCTTCGGTGCGGGTCAGGGTGTTGTAGAGGCGCATTACAGTCCCATGCGGTCGAACAGATCGCGCGCGCGCGTGCGATCGGCCTCGATCTGCGCTTTCAGCGATTCGGCGCCGTCGAATTTCTTCTCGTCGCGCAGCCGCTGGACAAACCCCAGCTTCAGTTTGGCGCCGTAGAGATCCTTGTCGAAATCGAGTACGTGAGACTCGATGACGGTCTCCTGGCCGTCCTCAAAGGTCGGCCGTGTGCCGATGTTCGTAATCGCCGGAAATGCCGCCCCATTCAAACTGGCTGTCGTCGCATAGACACCCGCGGGGGGCACCAGCTCGTTATCGGCGCACATGTTGGCGGTCGGAAAGCCCAGCCCTTTTCCCCGCTGCTGCCCCTGGACGACCGTTCCCCCAACCGTGTAGTAGTGGCCCAGCAGCGCGCCCGCCTCGTCGACTCGGCCTTCCGTGATCAACCGGCGCACGCGAGTGCTGCTGACCACGAAGTCCTTGTAGCGGACGGGGTCGATCTTCTCGGCGCGAAAGCCGTAGCGCGCGCCGAGGCTGCGGAGCGTCGAGAAATTGCCTGAGCGGTCGTGACCGAACAGGAAATTCGCGCCAACCCAGACTTCGGAGACATGCAGCCACTCAACCAGCACGCTCCGGACGAACGTTTCGGGATCCCATTGCGCCAGCTCCGGCGTGAACCGGACGATGGCGACACCGTGCATGCCCGCACGCGCAAGCGCGTCGAGCTTCTGCTGGTGCGTCATCAGCAGCGGCGGTGCCTTGTCGGGCCGCACGATCTTCGACGGATGCGGATCGAACGTCATCGCGACCGCCGTCGAGCCGCGCTCTTCCGCTCCCCTGCGCACTCGCTCGATGATTTTCAGATGGCCGCGGTGCATGCCGTCGAAATTCCCGAGGGCGAGGACGGGCTGGTGCCAGCGGGACGGCCGCGGATCATCTGGATAATGAATGACTTGCATCAGAGATCGATCTCGAAAGTCAGGCCATCATATGCCAACTCAACGCCGGCGGGCAGACGCGCGCAGGTTGCGGCATGGGGCAGATCGTGGCACATGTGTGTGAACCACGCGCGCTCGGGTGCCAGCCGCTCGACGGTGGCGAGCGCCTGTTCGAGCGACATGTGCGTCGGGTGCGGCCGCTCGCGCAGCGCATCGAGTATCACCGTGCGCACGCCGCTGAGCAGCGGCCACGACGCATCCGGAATGGCGCTGCAGTCGGTGAGATACGCAAACGAGCCCAGGCGATAGCCGAGAATCTGCCGCGACCCGTGTAGAAGCGGCACCGGCACGATCGTCGCCGCACCGATGCAGAATTCGCCCGCAATGCGCGCCAGCACGACCTGCGGCACGCCACCACCTCGCGGGGTGTCGGCACTGAAGATGTAGGAGTAAATGCGCCCCAGATCGTCCAGCGTGCGCTCGTCGCCGTAGCAGGGAATCGCCGACTTCTGCATCACGTTGAAGCGGCGCACTTCGTCGAGCCCCATCACGTGATCGGCATGGCTGTGTGTGTAAACGATCGCGTCGACACGTTTCACGCCGTGGGCGAGCGCCTGCATGCGCAAGTCTGGCGTCGTATCGACGAGCACCGACGGTCCGTCCGTTGTCTGAATCAGGATCGAGGCGCGCGATCGCTTGTCGCGAGGATCGGTCGAGCGGCAGGTGCTGCACTCGCAGCCGATCATCGGCACGCCGTGCGAAGTGCCCGTTCCCAGCACGAGCACCCTGGCGGCAGCGGTCAAGGCGTGATGATTCTCTTTTCCTCGCCTTGCGCCTCGACAAAACGGAGCCGCAGCTCGTAGAGGATGGTTTCGAGCAACTGCCGCTCCTCTGCCGTCAGGTTGCCGCGCGTCTTCTCTTCGAGCAACGCGAGGATGTCGATCATCTGGCTGGCCGCCTGGAGATCGACAGGGCCTGGTTCGACCGCACCCGGCTCGAGACGATCGCCGAAATGCACGGCCGCGGTGGCTGCGAGCGAAAGGAGGAACGACGCGAAGTTGATGTTCGGATCGGGCATAAGCGTTTCCGCGGAAAGCGAATGTTAACATGACGACGGGCACGAGAGCTGAGGGCTAATGCTTAGGCGTCGAGGTTCAGGGTTCCTGGTTCCTGTTCCGGTTCCGCGTACGAGGTGGCGCCAGAATTTCCGGGCGCGTTAATTTCTTAAAGATGGCGTACTCAATCTATCGCCCACCGCGAACCCCGGAACTCGGAACCGGAACCAGGAACCCAACTGAGAGTTGAGGGCAGATGGCGATGGCCAGTGCAGGCGAAGAGTTTGAGAAGCTGGTAGCCGTAATGCGCACGTTGCGGTCGCCCGAGGGGTGTCCGTGGGATCGGGAGCAGACACTCGAGTCGCTGACGCACTTCGTGCTCGAAGAAGCGCACGAAGTGGTCGATGCGATCGAGCGCGGCGATACCGGTGCACTGAAGGAGGAGATAGGCGACCACATCTTCGAGGGGGTCTTCCTGGCGCAGGTGGCTGAGGAAAGCGGTCTGTTCACCGTGGACGATTCGCTGCACACGGTAGTCGACAAGCTCGTACGCCGGCATCCGCACGTCTTTCAGGAGAACGGCCGCGTTCACGATGCCGGGTCAAAAGAACGTGCGCCTTCGGCCGAGGCCGCGCTCGATCGGTGGAACTCGCTGAAGGCGCAGGAACGAACCGAATCGGGCAAGCCGCACACGACGCTCGGGAGCGTGCCGAGAAGCCTGCCTTCACTGCTCCGCGCCTACAAGATTGGCAAACGAGTGGCCTCAGTGGGCTTCGACTGGGCGGCCACGAAGGATGTGGTCGCGAAGATGGAAGAGGAGATCGTCGAGCTGAGAGAGACGCTGGATCAGGAACCGGACAACGCGGCCCGCGCCGAAGAGGAAATGGGCGATCTGCTCTTCTCCATCGCGAACCTGTCGCGCAAGCTCGGCATCGAACCCGAGGCGGCGCTGAGAAAGGCCAACGACAAGTTCACGAAGAGGTTCAACAGGTTGGAGGAACTCTTTCGAGAGAGCGGCCGGCACCTCGAAGGCGCGACGCTGGAGGAGATGGAGGAAGAGTGGCAGCGGGTTAAGTCACGCGAATGACATGGCAGATGGCAGATGGCATAAGATGGCCGATGGCAGACGACGACACGACGAGCGACAAACACGATGAGCTAGCGATGAACGCGATAGAACACGACGACACGACGAGACACGACAAAACACGATGACGCGACGAACGCGATGACGCGATGACGCGACGAAATGCTCAACGGATGATGCGTTTGAGTCCCTCTTTCAAAGTAGCGCCGCCGAAATTCATGAGAAGGCCAACTGGCATCTGACTCGCCTTCAGGTATGTCAGGACCTGGGCCTCGTGTACCCTCTCCAGCGCTCTCACGGCTTTCAGCTCAACCACTACGCGCCCTCTGACGATGAGGTCTAACCTGTGCAGCCCAACCGGTTTGCCTCGGTAGGTCACGACAAAGGACTTTTGGCATTCGAATGGTATTTTCCGCGCCAGCAATTCGATGCGGAAGGCATTCTCATAAATAGTCTCACCATAACCAGGACCAATCTCCTTGTGCACGGCGAATCCGCATTCCATCGCCTGAAACACACAGGTCTCAGTCTCGTCGTCTAGCGGTGAAGGTACGCGGATCATAGACACTCCTTCCGTCATCGGGTCATCGAGCTCATCGCGTCATCGTGTTCATCGGCGGCCGTATGTCGTCAGCGTTAGGTGCCGCCCAGTGAAGGTGGTGACGTTTACGGTTGTGCCATCTGTCTCAAGAATCACTGCCCCGTCGTGGTCTGTGCGGTAGATCGCCGCTCCGATATCCCTGTACCTCGCCAGCACCACTGGGATCGGATGTCCGAATGGATTTCCTCTTCCCGCGCTAATCACGGCGATGTCCGGGCGAAGGGCGTCCAGAAATGCCGTCGAACTCGAGGTCGCGCTGCCGTGGTGAGGAACTTTGAGAATCCTGATCGGCGCACGCTCGAAGCTGGGCGCGAGGATCCGTTCCACCTGGCTGCTGATATCCCCCGTGAAGACGAACGACACACCCCCGTGGCGCAGTTCGATGACCTCGGAGTCGTCGTTGCGGACGCGCTGGCGTTCCCAGTCGGGACGGGGTGGATGATGGACCACGAGATCCACGCCGCCGAAGCTCAGGCGATCGTGCGGTTGCAGCGTTCGCCACGGCGTGCCTGACGCATCGGCGAGGGCCCGCAGTTCGCGGGTAGGAACATGCGGCGGCACGGGCACGCCCTCCCACACTTCGAACGGCTTGAAATCGCGGAACAGGCTTGCGGCACCGCCGATGTGATCGACATCGCCATGCGTGAAGCTCATGTAATCGATGCGGCGGACGCCAAGTGTCCAGAGGGCAGGCGAGATGACACGGCTCGCGATGTCGAAGCTCGTCGAGGCGAGTCCACCGGCGTCAATGCTCAACGTGCGGCCGTCCGGAAACTGCACGATGGCTGAATCGCCCTGGCCCACATCGAGGAACGTGACGCGGAGGAGCTTTCGCCCGGCCGGCAGGACGTTCACAGGTGCGAGGACAATCCACAGACCGCACGCGATGGTGGCGAAAGCTGCCGTGCGGCCGACCAACCGGGCAGATGACGTTGGAGCGTCACGCGTGAAGGTGGACGCGACCGCAAGCGTGAGCGTTGCGTAGTAGAGCCCGACGACCGCAAGCGACGGAGGCGCCAGCCGGCGAGTGAGCCATGGCATCCAGTCGACAATCACGGCGCTGCCGATCAGCCCTTCCACGGCCAGATGAGCGACCCAGCCGATCCACGGCACGAGATCCGGAAAACACATCGAAGCGGCGACCGCCGCCATGCCGGCAATCTGAGCGATTGTCATGAGCGGAATCGCCGCGAAGTTGACGATGAGGCCGGCAAACGTGATGCGCGAGAAGACAAAGGCGTTGACCGGCAGCAGCGCCGTTTCGGCGCAGGCCGACGCGGCCAGCAGCGTCGCGGGGGCACGCGCCCGGCCCGACAGCATCAGCACGTCTGCAAACCTCGCCATGCCCACGAGGATTCCGAGCGTTGCACCGAAAGTGAGCGCAAGCCCGGCGTCGACGGCTTGAAGCGGCGTGAGCGAGAAAAGAACCGCGGCGGCGAGCGCGGCGACATTCAACGGCGCGGTTCGGTGATCCCAGACCCTGACTGCAAAATAGATCGCCGCCATCAACGTCGCGCGTTCGACTGAAGCGCCGCCGCCGACGCCAAGCGCGTAAACACTGAGGATGGCGACAACGAGCGTGGCTGAGACTCTCGGGCCAACCCTGCCTGCGCGGAACAGGAAGACGAACAGGCCAGAGACGATGGCGATGTTGCCGCCAGAGATGGCGATCACGTGGTACGTGCCGGCTTCTTGAAGGCGACGCTCGACGTCGTCAGAAAGCCCCGCACGATCGCCGATCAGAATCGCCAGCACAACCGCGGCCGACCGTTCGCTGTACGGACCAACGCTCGACGCGACGGCGCGACGGACAGCTGCGCGTGCCCTGCCGAGTGTTTCGTCGATCGCACCGCCGCGAGCCACCACCTCGATCAGCCTGCCGCTTTTCACAGATCCGACGAGCGTCGTTCCGCGCCAGGCCATCTGCCGCTCCCCGTCGGGAACGCCAAAATTGAGATATCGGGTTGGCCGTCGAAGCGTTGCAGGAAACGCCACACGACGGCCGCCGCGCCATTGCAGAATCTGATCGGCCGCCACGTTACCGCCGACGCCAATTAAGGCGCCGCCTGAGGTCTCGTAAGTCGACCCGTCCAGCTCGATGCGATCGATGAGCACGTTGAGCGTGACGCCCGATGGGCCGTTTGCGGCGTCAGCGCGCAGCCGGCCATGGGCCGTAACGAAGATCTGATGCTCGCCACGCCCGAGATGCCGATCGAACAGTGCACGCAACGGCGGGTTACGTGCCGCAGAATCTGCACGGTGGCCGAGCGACAGGCCCGCTATGAAGAACCCGAACACGAGAATCGCCATGGTGGCCTTGTCGCGGTGCGCAACGAACGCACCACACGCGGCCACCCAGACGCAGACGAGGACTGCGATGTGGAAGCTGACTGAAAAGAAAATGCCGGCAGAAATGCCGGCACCGAGAGCAATGGCAGGTATCGCGGCCGGGCAACGCACGCTGCGGCCCGAGCAAACTCAGTGCCTGTGCACACCAGGTGCACCTATCGCACCTGACGCACCTGGCGCACCTGGCGCACCTGGCGCACCCACGCACCTAACGCACCTAACGCACCTAACGCACCTAGTTTTAGCCTTCGGCTCTGGCCGTAATCTCTGAGTGGTAATCCTGGATCGCCCTCACATCGAGCGTCTGGCCCCGCAGGGCGCGAATCGCTTCGACTGCCGCGGACGCACCCGTCAGCGTCGTAATGCACGGGACGTTGTAGACCATCGCGGCGCGCCGCATCGCGCGATCGTCGAAGAACGACTCGCGACCGAGCGGCGTGTTCACCAGAATCTGCACCTGATCGTTGAGGATGTGGTCGACGATGTTGGGACGACCCTCGTTGACCTTGAAGACGACCTCGACGGCGATGCCGTGGGCCCGGAGATACGCGGCCGTCCCTCGCGTGGCGAGGATGCTGAATCCGAGCTCGGCCAGATTGCGCGCAATCGGCAGGACGTTCGGCTTGTCGTCGTTGTTGACGCTGATGAACGCCGACCCGCTCTCGGGGAGGCGCTGACCGACCGAGAGCTGCGCCTTCGCAAATGCCGCCCCGAAGGTGGCCGCGCCGCCCATCACTTCCCCGGTCGACTTCATCTCGGGGCCGAGTATTGTGTCGACGCCGGGGAAACGGACAAACGGAAAGACGGGCGTTTTCACGAACACGCCAGACACTTCGAGATCTTCCTCGAGCCCCAGCTGCGACAGCGTCTTGCCGGCCATGACGAGCGCCGCCATTTTTGCCAGCGGAACCCCGGTGGCCTTCGACAGGTACGGCACCGTCCGCGATGCGCGCGGGTTCACCTCGAGCACGTACACCACATCGTCCTTGATGGCGTACTGCGCGTTCATGAGCCCGACGACTTTCAGCGCGCGCGCAATACGGCGGGTGTAGTCGCGAATCGTCGACAGGTGCCGCTCGGCAACCAGGTACGGCGGCACGACGCAGGAGCTGTCGCCGGAATGAATCCCGGCTTCCTCGATGTGCTCCATGATGCCGCCAATCACGACAGCACC
Organism: Vicinamibacterales bacterium; assembly: GCA_963811435.1. Lineage (GTDB taxonomy): Bacteria > Acidobacteriota > Vicinamibacteria > Vicinamibacterales > JAMQPK01 > JAMQPK01. Next base: position 1,181,077 of record CAWERD010000007.1, on the reverse strand, counting down.
TGTCTCGTCGGCCACGCAATCGACGTCCAGCTCGAAGGCATCTTCGACGAACTTGTCGATCAGAACTGGATGCTCGGGCGCGGCATCGACCGCGTTGATCATGTACCGGTCGAGCGTGCCCATGTCGTACACGATGGCCATTCCCCGGCCGCCCAGCACGTAGGACGGCCGCACGACGACGGGGAATCCGATCTTCTGCGCCGCTTCGCGCGCTTCCTCGCGCGAGGTCGCGGTTCCGCTCGCTGGCTGCGGAATACCGAGATCCCACAACAACTGTGCGAACCTGCGGCGATCTTCGGCAAGGTCGATCGAGTCCGGAGACGTGCCGAGAATCTTGACGCCGGCGGCCTGCAGCGCGAGCGACAGCTTCAGCGGCGTCTGCCCGCCGAACTGCACGAGACACGAGACATCGCCCCCGGCCGTGTTTTCGCGATCGATCACCGACATGACGTCCTCGAACGTCAGCGGCTCGAAATACAACCGGTCGGTCGTGTCGTAGTCGGTCGACACGGTTTCCGGATTGCAGTTGATCATGACGGTCTCGAACCCCGCATCGCGCAGCGCGAACGCCGCGTGACAGCAGCAGTAATCGAACTCGAGACCCTGGCCGATGCGGTTGGGACCGCTGCCGAGGATGATGACCTTCTGTTTGCTGTTCGGATTCGACTCGTCACCGCGCTCGTACGTGCCGTACATGTAAGGCGTGAACGACTCGAACTCGGCCGCGCACGTATCGATGCGCTTGTAGGCGGGCACGAGGTTCTCTTCGATGCGCCGCTCGCGAATGGTCGCCTCGGGCACGCCGTAGATGACGGCGATTTCGTTGTCACCGAAGCCGGTGCGCTTCATGGTCCTCAGGAAGTCCGTCGAGAGCTCGCGGAATTCCTGCAGGCCGGCTATGCGCCGCAGCTCTGAAATCTGCCGGAACTGCTCGAGGAACCAGGGATCGATGTGCGTCAGCTCGTGGAGCTGATCGATCGGCCACCCCCGCTCGAGCGCCTTGAAGAGCGCCCACATGCGGCGGTCGTTCGGCACCGCCAGCTTCTTCCGCAGCGCCGCGTCGTCCTCATCGTCCTGCGGCTGCGTCAGCAGAAGGCCCGACTTGCCCAACTCGAGCGATCGCACGCCCTTGAGGAACGACTCCTTGAACGTGCGGCCGATCGACATGGCCTCGCCCACCGACTTCATCTGCGTCGTCAACGTGCGGTCGGCCTGCGGAAACTTCTCGAAGTTCCACCGTGGAATCTTCGTCACGATGTAGTCGATCGTCGGCTCGAAGGATGCGGGCGTCAGCCGCGTGATGTCGTTGGGAATCTCGTCGAGGTGATAGCCGAGCGCCAGCTTGGCCGCGATTTTCGCGATCGGGAAGCCGGTGGCCTTCGAGGCCAGCGCCGACGACCGCGAGACGCGCGGGTTCATCTCGATGACCAGCATGCGTCCGTCTTGCGGATTGACGCAGAACTGGATATTCGAGCCGCCCGTCTCGACGCCAACTCGATTGATGATGCGCCGCGCCGCATCGCGCATGCGCTGGTATTCCTTGTCGGTCAGCGTGAGCGCGGGCGCCACCGTAATGCTGTCGCCCGTGTGCACACCCATCGCATCGATGTTTTCGATCGAGCAGATGACGACGAAATTGTCGGCGACGTCGCGCATCACTTCGAGCTCGAACTCTTTCCAGCCGATGACCGATTCTTCGATGAGGATTTCGTGCACCGGGCTCATCTCGAGCCCGCGATCGACGAGGTCGCGAAATTCTTCGACGTTGTAGGCGATGCCGCCGCCGACGCCGCCCATCGTGAACGACGGCCGGATAATCGCGGGAAAGCCGGTCGTCTTGACGATCTTCAGCGCCTCGTCGACCGATCGCGCGAGCCCGCTGGCCGGCGTCTCGACGCCGATCTCCTTCATCGCATCGCGAAAGAGCAGCCGATCTTCGCCAAGCTTGATGGCTTCGACGTTTGCCCCAATCAGCCTGACGCCGTACTCGTCGAGCACACCCGCTTCGTGGAGCGACACGGCCAGATTCAACGCCGTCTGGCCGCCGACCGTGGGGAGAATGGCGTCGGGGCGCTCTTTTTCGATGACCTTGGTAACCGCTTCGACCGTCAGTGGTTCGATGTAGGTGCGATCGGCCATCTCCGGATCGGTCATGATGGTCGCCGGGTTGCTGTTGATGAGGATGACTTCGAGGCCTTCGGACCGCAGCGCTTTGCACGCCTGCGTCCCCGAGTAGTCGAACTCGCACGCCTGACCAATCACGATGGGCCCGGCGCCGATCACGAGAATTCGCTTGAGATCGTCTCTGCGCGGCATTTCCTAATCCCGAATCCCGAATCCCGAATCCCTAGCCACGCGTCTTCTCCATGTCTTCGACAAATTGTTTGAACAGGTAGTCGGCGTCGTGGGGGCCGGGTGATGCCTCGGGATGATACTGCACCGAGTAGATCGGCCGATCCATCACTCTCAATCCTTCGACCGTTCCGTCGTACAGATTGAGATGGGTCACCTTGACATCGGCGGGGAGCGATTCGGGATCGACGGCGAAACCGTGATTCTGCGAAGTGATCTCGACCTTGCCGGTATCGAGGAACTTGACGGGATGGTTCGCGCCGCGATGACCGAACTTCAGCTTGAACGTCTTTCCGCCAAGCGCGAGGCCAAGGATCTGATGACCGAGGCAGATACCGAATATCGGCTTGTCGGCCTGCAGGAGATCGCGCGTGTTCTGAATCGCGTAGTCGACCGCCGCGGGATCGCCGGGACCGTTGCTCAGGAAGATGCCATCGACGTTGGACGCGAGGACTTCCTTCGCCGGTGTCGATGCCGGAAACACCTGCACGTCGCAGCCGTACGTCACCAGCCGGCGCAGGATGTTCCACTTGATCCCGAAGTCATAGGCTCCGACCCGCAACGGCCGCTTTGCCTTCATTTGTGACGGCAGCGCGAGATCGCGCCGCACTTCGACGGCCGACTTGTCGACGCCGGCCGGCCACGCAAACGCCGACCCGCATGTCACCTCTCTGACCAGGTCGGTGCCTTCCATGCTGGGAATCGATCGCGCCTGCTTCACCAACTCCCCGGTGTCGACCTCGCCGGTCGCGATGACGCCGCGCATCACCCCGGACGATCGGAGCAACCGCGTCAGCTCGCGCGTGTCGATGTCGGCAATGGCCACGATGTTGTTCGTGATGAGATAGTCGCGGAGCGTGCCGGACGCGCGCCAGTTGCTGGCGATCGGCGATTCTTCGCGCATGATGAACCCGGCGACCTGCGGAGCCGACGATTCGACGTCGTCTGCTGACACACCGTAGTTCCCGATCTGCGGCGAGGTCATCGTGACGATTTGCCCCGCATACGACGGATCGGTGAGCACTTCCTGATAGCCCGTCATGCTCGTATTGAAAACCACTTCGCCGCGGGCGACGCCCTGCGCGCCCGCTGCCGTGCCTCGGTACACGGTCCCGTTTTCCAACGCCAACACAGCATTCATTTTTGTATCTACTTCGTTTCCAGTGAAGCCGCGACCCTGGTTTGCTCGCCGGGATTGACGCGCACGGTGGCCATCCAGGGCTGGTAGCCGTCCATCTCGATCCGCACCCTCGCGTCTCCTGCCGGCACACCTGGAATGGCCACAGGCGTCGCGCCCGCAAGACGATCGTTCACATACACCTGCGCACCCGGCGGCCTCGACTGCACGTTCAGCCCGCCGGGCCCCGATTTCTCCGGCGCGTTGACCGCCGGAGCGGCGGCTCCGCGCGCAGAGGCACGCGCCGGCGGCGCCGTCGATCGTAGATTGAGCGTGGTCGAGAACGTCGGCCGTCGCGTCGTGAGTTGCAGCGTTCGTTCTTCGGGTGCGTACCCTTCGCGCGCTACACGGATCGTATACGATCCGAGCGCGAGGTCGCGAAGGACCAGCGGCGTTTTTCCGCGCGATTGTCCGTTCACGAGCACGTCTGCATCAGGCGGCGTCGTTCGAATCAACAGATTGCCGGCGGGTGCACGCCGTACAGCGCCCGATGCAGGACGCGATGGCGCGGGCGCCGGTGGCGAAGGCGACGGAGCAGGTTCAGGTGCGCGCTCCGCTTTGCTCGCAGCCGGTGGCGGCGATCCGGGCGCTGCCGGCGCATGGCCTGGCAACTCGACCGTCGTTTCGTCAACAGCGTTTTCGGGCTCGGTGGCCGCCGGGACCGGCGATCGCAGAAAAAACGCCACCGACAGCGCGGCCAGAGCCCCAAAGACAAGCAACATCGCCACGAGCGACCATCGGCGGCCAGTCGATTCCACTTGAAGATCCGTTTGCAGCACGCGCGGCAGCTGGGCCGACCAGCCTGACGAAACCGTTTGCGGCAGCTCGCCTGGCGGCAATTCAACTGCCGCCAGGCGATCGATCTGATCGTCTCTGGTTTCCGACAGGAGCGGCGATGTTCCATCGATCGGCGGATCGATTCGCAGATCGAACCCGTCGTCATCGACGGCCTCAACATCCTTCACACTGACAACATCAGGTCCATTGACGATGGACGTCGCGGCGACGGCAGCCGTGTTTCGTTCGGCTTCAGCCGTCATCTCGGCCGCGTCGCGCAGCACCGCGGCAAAATCACCCGCGCGCTCGGGCCGCATGTCGGGATTCGCCGCGAGCGCCACGCTGAAGGCACCACGAAGCTCGATGCCATGCTGTTCTTCGAAATCGGCCAGATTGTCCGCCGATACGCGCTTGCCTGAGACCGCCTCGAAAGCGATAGCGCCGAGCGAATAGACGTCGGAAGGGCCATCGGGCGAGGAATACTGCGGCCGGGTGGGACGCTTCGCGCCAACCTTCGCCAGGGCCGCGGTAATGCCGAAGCCGGTGATGCGCGCACCCTCTGCGGCCATCAGAATATCGCGCAAGTGCAGCGATCCGTGATGCACACCGCGCGCGGCGGCGTGATCGATTGCGCTCGCCAGCGACTCGACGAGCCCCACGCCTTCTTCGATCGACATCCGCCCGCGTTCGCGCAACACGACGTCGAGCGAATCGCCGACGGCGTACTCCTGCGCCAGGTAGGCTGCACCGTGCTCCAGTCCAGCCGCAATCGGCGCCGCGATATTCGGGTGAGAGATGTCGGCGGCGATGAGGGCGTTCAGCTCGCCGACGAGCGCGGTCGTTTGTTCAGGCGTGAGATCGAGACGAAAGACTTTGACCGCCACGAGCCGATCGCGGGTCTTGCCGGCCTGCTCGTACGCGCGAAACACCGGGCCCAGCGTGCCCGCACCAATCTGATGGAGAACCCTGAACGGCCCGAATGATTCGGGAGGAAAATAGAGGACAGAATCTTCGCGGTTCAGCGGCCGAATGGTAACATAAATTCCGTTGCACATTCCGGTCGATCTCAGACGATTCCCCTGGGTCAAAAAACTCGCTGCCGATTACGCATTTCAGTTCTCCACGCTCGCACCGTTTTTCTCGGGCGACCCCGCATCGCAGGCATCGTGGACGACGGCGATCGCCGCCGCACAGAAGCATCCGCGCGATCGCGTCGAGGTGAGCCGCGTATTGTCGAGCCAGCTCGAGCGTCGCGGTGCACCGCAGGCGGCGCGCGATGCCGCCGCGCGTCTCGCTGATGCAAACACTGTCGCGATTGTCACCGGCCAGCAGGCGGGATTGTTCGGCGGCCCATTGTTCACGCTCTACAAGGGTCTGACAGCGGCAAAGCTCGCGGCACAGGTTTCGCGAGATCACGGGGTGGCCGCAGTCGCCGTCTTCTGGGTCGAGTCGGAAGACCACGATTGGAACGAAGTCGCGTCGGTTTCGGTGCTCGACGCAGATCAGCGCCGCCAGACGATCACCCTGCCCTCTCCGCCTGGCGCGGGCCAGACACCCATCTGCCAGATTACGCTCGGTGACGAGATCACGGCCGCCATCGACCAGCTCGCGACGATGGTGCCGCAAACCGAGTTCACCGCGGAACTCCTGGACGATTTGAAGAACGCCTATGCGCCGGGCGGCCGGATGTCTGAAGGGTTCGCCAGGCTGCTCGATCGCCTGCTTGGCGGCCTCGGCGTGGTGGTGTTCGAGTGCTCCGATCACAGCGCGAAATCGTTGGTGAGCGGCATCTTCGCCCACGAGCTGCGGCATCCCGGCCGGACGTGGGCGCTTGCCGAGGAGGCGGGACGCCGGCTGGCTGAGCTCGGGTATCACACGCAGGTTGAAGGTTCCTCGCACCACGGCGCGGCGCTCTTCCGGATCGATGGCGCCCGAACCCCGATCGACGCCGCTGAGGCGCCCGGGCTGGAACAGGAGGCGCGGACACGTCCAGAGACCTTCAGCCCGAATGTGCTCCTGCGACCCGTTGTCCAGGACGCGCTTTTTCCGACCGTGTGCTACGTGAGCGGCCCGAATGAGCTGGCGTATCTTGCGCAGCTCCGCAAGGTGTACGAGCATTTCGGCGTGCCGATGCCTCTGGTGTATCCGCGTGCCAGTGCCACGGTGCTCGATTCGGCCGGCGCGCGTTTTCTCGAGAAGCATGACGTGCCATTCGAGGCGCTCCAGGCGCGCGACGAATCGGCCCTGAACCGCCTGCTCGCCGCGTCACTGCCCGAAACGGTGGACCGTGCGCTGACAGACGCCGATAAGACTATTCAAGAGAAGATGGCGGCCATCATCGCATCCGTTCCGGCTATCGACGCCACGCTCGAAGGCGCCGCCAGGTCGACGCTCGGCAAGCTGCAGCACGATCTGGCGACGTTGCGCGGAAAGGTGATCAGCGCGGCTAAAAAGCGCGACGACACCCTCCGTCGTCAGTTCGCGCGGGCGCAGGATCAGGCGTTTCCTGACGGCATCCCCCAGGAGCGCGCGCTGGGCAGCATCGCGCTCCTCAACCGTTATGGCCCGGCGCTCGTCCAAAGACTCGTGGAAGAGCTGCCGCTCGACCTCGGCCATCACTGGGTTGTCACGTTGTAATGCCGAATCCCAAATCCAAGCGCCCCTCGGCGAGTGAGCTGTTCGGAACGCTCCGCGACCGCGTCACGACCCTCGCGCGGGCTCATCCGAAGGCAACCAAGTACATCGCCATTACGGCAGCCTCGCTGTTTGTCATCACGTGTGCGCTGACCGGCTACTACTACGTCACTTTCTCGCGGATGATCGATGCCCGCCTGCACGGCGAGCGCGATCGGGTGCTGCCGCGAGTGTTCGCGCGCCCGCTCGAGATCCGGCGCGGCGACAACATTTCACAGAAAGAGCTGCTCGATCGGCTGAACGACCTTGGGTACGCGCAGCGGACGCAGGCGCAGAATCCCGGCGAGTTCGCCGTGGCCGGCGCACTGGTCAGCGTCACGCCGCGCGCCGGCAGCCACGTCGGTAAGACCGTTGTCGTCAGCTTCCAGCGGCCCGGCCCTCCCCGCCGCGGGCGCAATCAGCCTCAAACCGCAGGCGGCAATCGCATTGAAGCGTTGTCTGTCGGCAAGCAGCCGATATCGCGCGTCACCATGGACGCGCCGATGCTGACGGCGCTCATCCAGGCACGCGTCAAGCGGCGGCAGGTGCCCCTGTCCGCCCTGCCGTCGCGGATGGTCGACGCCGTGCTCGCCATCGAAGATCAGCGGTACTACTCGCATCCCGGGGTCGATCCCATTCGCATCGTCGGCGCGATTATCACCAACACGTTCGGCAACCGCCCGTATCTGGAAGGCGCCAGCACGATTACCCAGCAGTTGGCGCGGAACTTCTTCCTGACCGAGGAGATGGTCGTCGAGCAGCAGACGCGCCAGCGCTCGTGGCGCCGCAAGATCCTCGAGCAGTTCATGGCGGTCGTCCTCGACATCAGGACGACCAAGGAAGAGGTGCTCGAGCTCTACCTGAACGACGTCTATCTCGGCAATCGCGGATCGTTTGCGATTCACGGCGTAGCGGAGGCGGCGCGGCTGTATTTCGGCAAGGACGTCAACAACCTGTCGCTCGGCGAAGCCGCCACGATCGCCGGCATCATTCAATCGCCGAACACGCTCTCTCCGTTCAATTCGGCGGCCAAGGCGCGGGAGCGGCGCAACGTCGTACTGAGAGCGATGGCCAGCGGCGGCTTCATCGCGCCCGATGCGGCCGACCGCGCATCGAAGGAACCGCTCTCGCCGGTGGCGCGTGCGCTCGATGCCGAGGCGCCCTACTTCGTCGACTTCGTCGGCCAGACGATGGCCGAGCAATTTCCTGCTGTCACAGAGACGACGCAGGCGGTCGATGTCTATACGACATTGGACCTTCACCTGCAGCGCTACGCGCAAGATGCGGTGAGCGGCGGCATTGCCAAGGTCGATCAGCTGCTCTCGCGCCGCCGTCGTCCACGCGTGCCGCAGGCCGCGCTGATCGCGATCGATCCTCGCACCGGCGACATCCTCGCCATGGTGGGCGGACGTTCTTACAACCAGTCGCAGTTCAACCGGGCCGTCAGCGCAAACCGGCAGCCGGGATCGGTCTTCAAGCCGTTCGTGTACCTCGCCGCATTCGAACACGCGGCGGAGGACGGCACGCATCTGTCGCCGGCGACGCTCGTCAACGACGAACCGACCACATTCGACGCGAACGGGACGCCATGGACCCCGGCGAATTACGAGGACGAGTACGACGGCCAGATCACGTTTCGCAGGGCGCTCGCGATGTCGCGCAATGCGGCGACGGTGAAGGTGGCCGAGGCAGCGGGCTACGATCGGGTCGCGGATTTGTGGCGGCGCATCGGCGCGGGGACGACACCCAGGGCGTTTCCGTCGATCGCGCTCGGCGTGTTCGAGGCGACGCCGCTCAACATCGCGTCGGCCTACACCGTCTTCGCCAACGCCGGCCAGACGCGAGGTCTCCGCTCGGTGCTCCGGATTCAGCGTGGCGAGACAGACATCGAAGCCAAAGAGGCGAAGACCAAGCGGGTCGCACGGGCCGACACGACGTATCTGGTCACGAGCATGATGCGCAGCGTGTTGAGCGAGGGCACCGGCGCCGCCGTGCGCGCATCGGGTTTCGGTCTCGATGCGGCCGGCAAGACCGGCACGACCAACGATCTGCGCGACGCATGGTTCGTCGGCTTCACACCGGAGCTGCTGACGGTGGTCTGGGTGGGCCTCGACGACAACCAGGCCCTCGGCCTCAGTGGCGCGCAGGCGGCGCTTCCCATCTGGCTGGCGTTCATGCAGCGCGCAACGGCCGGCCGCGCCGATCACAACTTCGAGGTGCCCGAGAACATCAACTTCGTCGACATCGATCGCGACACCGGCGCCACTGCCTTGCCGGGATGCCTGCGCGTGGTCAGCGAGTGCTTCCTGCGCGGGTCGGAACCTCACGAACTGTGTGAGATCCACCGGTTTTAGGTTCTGGGTTCTGGGTTCTAGGTTCCCGGCGTCGGTCGGTTCTGGGTTCGGGGTCGTCAGAAGCTCCGGTCGGTCGGCAGAAGTTCCGGTAGCGCAGGGCTTTAGCCCTGCCTATATAATCAATACAAATGTCCCAGGAAGTTTTCGAGGCGCTGACCCGGGCGCTCGACCGTGGCGAGGACGCAGCGCTCGTGACCATCGTGTCGGCCAATGGCTCGACGCCCCAGCGGGTCGGCGCCAAGATGCTGGTCTTTCCGGACGGCCGCACCGTTGGCACCATCGGGGGCGGCTGTTACGAGAACGACGCCTTCTGGAAGGCCAAGGAAGCCATCCAGTCGCGCAAGCCTCAACTGGTCAAATACGACCTCAACGACGATTTCGCCCAGGAGAACGGTCTCGTGTGCGGCGGCCAGATGCAGGTCTATATCGAGCCGCTCGAGGCCACGCCGCGGCTCTATGTCATCGGCGCCGGACACGTCGGCTACCAGCTGGCACGTCTGGCTCACACCATCGGCTTCAGGACGCATGTGCTCGACGACCGCGAGAAGTTCGCGAACACCGAGCGTTTTCCCGACGCCGAGGAAGTGATCGTCGAGACGATTCCCGAGTGGCTGCATCGCGCCGACCTTCCGTCCAACGCCTACGTCGTCATCGTCACGCGCGGGCACACCCACGACCTGGACGCGCTGCGAGCGCTCGCGGCGCGCGACCTTCGCTACCTTGGCTTGATTGGAAGCAAGGCCAAGGTGAAGCGCATCTACGATGCGCTGCTCGCCGAAGGCATGCCCCCTGAGTGCCTGCAGCGCGTGAACGCGCCGGTCGGGCTCGACATCGGCGCGGTCAGCCCCGAGGAAATCGCCGTGGCGATTCTCGCCGAGCTCATCGCCGTCCGCCGCGGCAAGATCCAGGACCCGAACGTCGCCGCAGTGTCGATGCGCTGGGGAGCGGCGGCGAAGTCACCCGTGCCGAAAGCGACGCCTTGACCCCGCTCACGGCCCCGAGCCTCGTTCACGGTATAATTACTTAGCACTCTAACCAGCCGACTGCTAATTACACATGTCGCAGCTTTCAGCCAGGGCGGCGCAGATACTTGCCGCACTCGTTGCCGAATACATCGATACCGGCGAGCCGGTCGGCTCGTCACGCCTGGCGGCGCTGTCAGGCCTGAGCGTGTCGTCGGCAACCGTGCGGAATACGCTCGTCGAGCTGGAAGAGATCGGGTATCTCCAGCAGCCGCATACCTCTGCCGGCCGCATCCCAACTGACCGCGGCTATCGCTTCTATGTCGACCAGCTGCTCGCCGCACCTCGTTCGGTGCGCAGCGGCGCGGCCGTGGAGGCGCAGCTGCGGCGCGACGCCGGAACGCCGGCGCTTGCCGAAGATGTACTGGCCGCCGTCTCCCAGGTGCTCTCGCGGACGGCGCGGCTTGTCGCGTTTGCGCTGCCGATGACCGTGGACGGCATCCTGAGGGAGATCGAGTTCGTTCCGCTGAGCTCGACGAAGGTGCTCGTCATCGTCGTCGCCGACGGTGGACAGGTTTCGCGGAAGGCCATCGAGGTTGGCGAGGAAATCGACTCGCAGGACCTGCGGCAGGCGGCGAACTACCTGAACACGGAATTTTCGGGCATGCCGCTCGAACATATCCGCATCGCGGTCATGGAGCGGCTTCGGCACGAGCGCACGCTTGCCGATGCGCTGCGGGGCCGCGCGCTGAGGCTCGCGCACACCGGACTGGAAGAGCTACCGAAGAAGTCGCCGCTCTTCGTCGATGGCGCCTCTTCCCTGCTCGACGAAGCGAGTGAAGACAGCAATATTTCCTTCACGACGCTCAGAGCGCTGCTGCGCATGGTCGAGGAAAAAGAGCGGCTGGTACGGCTGCTCAACGAATACATCGATGGACCGGGGCTGACGATCGTCATCGGCCAGGAACATCGCGCGGCCGATCTCCGCCCCTTCAGCATCATCGCGGCGACCTATGCCAATGGCACGCGGCGCGGCACGGTCGGCGTCATCGGACCGATGCGCATGCACTACTCGAGAACCATCGCCGTCGTCGACGGCGTCGCTCAGGCCGTGTCGCGAGTCCTGCGCGACAGCATGTAATACGGGCACCTACCATGGCTGACCACTCCACACGTTCCAAACGAACGGATCTCACCGACGACGTCGAGCGCATGGACGACGAGGGCGCCGGGCAGGCGACAACCGAGACGACGCCGGCGCTCACAGAGGAAATCGCCGAATTGCGCAAGGAACGGGACAGCCTGCAGGATCGGCTGCTCCGCCAGGCGGCTGAGTTCGATAACTATCGCAAGCGCATCGATCGTGAACGCAAAGATTCTGCCCAGTACGCGGCCGTCGAGTTCGTACAGGATCTCCTGCCGGTCGTCGACGATTTCGAGCGCGCGCTGCAGATCGACGCACCGGGGTCCGAGTCGTATCGTCAGGGGCTCGAGATCATTCATCGCGCCTTGATGGACATGCTGCGCAAGCGCGGCGTCACCCCAATCGATGCGGTGGGAGCCGATTTTGATCCGCGGGTCCATCAGGCAGTCGCTTACGAAGACGCGCCGTCCCGGCGCGACGGCGAGGTGATGGAGCAATTCACGCGCGGCTATCGTCTTGGTGACAAGCTGATTCGCCCCGCCATGGTGAAGGTAGCGAAAGCGTGAGCAAAAGGGACTACTACGAGATCCTCGGCGTTCCGAAGAATGCCGGAGACCAGCAGATCAAAAGCGCGTACCGCAAGCTCGCCCTTCAGCACCACCCGGATCGGAACCAGGGCAACAAGGGAGCCGAAGAGAGATTCAAGGAGGCCGCCGAGGCCTACGCGATTCTCTCGGATGGTGAGAAGCGCGCGCGCTACGACCGGTTCGGCCATGCGGGTGTGTCGTCGCAGGCCGGCGCCGGGTTCGATCCGTCGACGTTCGCCGGATTCGAGGACATTTTCGGCGGCATCTTCGGCGACTTCTTTGGCGGCGCACGACGCGGCGGCCCCGAGCGCGGCAGCGACTTGCGCTACGACCTCGAGATCACGTTCGAAGAGTCGGCCACAGGCGTCGAAACCTCGATTCAGGTTCCGCGCCTCGAAGCCTGCGAGACCTGCCACGGATCGGGCGCCGCGGCCGGCAGCATCCCGACGACGTGTCCGCAGTGCCAGGGACGCGGGCAGCAGCGCTTTCAGCAGGGGTTCTTTACGGTGGCGCGCACGTGCTCGCGCTGTCAGGGAACGGGGCGCATCATCGCCAAGCCCTGCCTGACGTGTAAGGGTGAGGGGCGCACGACGAAAGAGCGCAAGCTGACGGTGAAGGTTCCTGCCGGCATTGCCGACGGCCAGCGGCTTCGCATCAGCGGCGAAGGCGAAGGCGGTCCGCACGCCGGCCCTCCTGGCGACCTCTATGTCTTTATCGAGGTTGCACCGCACTCGTTTTTCCGCCGCGAGGGCAACAATCTGTCGTGTGAGGTTCCGTTGAACTTCACCACGCTGGCGCTCGGCGGCAACATCGACGTCCCGACGCTCGATGGCCACGAGTCGTTCAAGGTGCCGGAAGGGACGCAATCAGGGACGGTCTTCCGCTTCCGCGGCAAGGGAATGCCAGACGTGTCTGGTCGAGGCAAGGGTGATCTGTTCTTCACGGTGCAGGCGGTGACGCCGAAGAAGCTCAACAAGGAACAGCGCACGCTGCTCGAACAGTTGGGCAAAGCCCTGCCGGTTCAGAAATTCGAGCCGCGTCCGGTCGACGGCGAAGATCCCGAGAAGAACCTTTTCGAGAAGGTCAAAGATATTTTTGGGTAAGGCCTGGCCCGCGCTGCGGATTCACGTTCCTGGCTGCGATCCGCAACTGCAGGAGCTCGTCATCGCCGAGCTCGACGATTTTCAGCCCACAGCCATTCAAGAAGTCGACGATACCTCGCCCTTCCGGGCGTTCTTCACCAGTGTTGACGCGCGCGATGCCGCGGCGCGTGCCATCGGCACGGCATTCGGCACGTACGTATACGTCGAATCCATCGAGGTTCCCGACGAAGACTGGGCCGCCCGCTCGCAAGCGCAGTTGAAGGCGATAACCGTTGGCCGGATAACAGTTTGCCCACCCTGGGACGCTGTACGGGGGTCTGACCCCATTGTCGTCATCCACCCGTCGATGGGGTTCGGCACGGGCCATCATCCGACGACCCGCCTGGCGCTGCGCGCATTACAGCAACTGACTCTCGACAACTGCGGGGTGCTCGACATCGGCTGCGGCTCCGGCGTACTCGCGATTGCCGCCGTCAAGCTGGGTGCACAATCTGCCGTGGGCATCGACATCGATCCCGATGCCCTCGAAAACGCCATAGAGAATGTCGCGCTGAACAGCGTGACGCAACAGGTCCGGTTCGAGGAAGGCGACTTCCGCGAGATGTCGGCGCGAGCCGACGTCGTGACGGCCAACCTGACAGCCGCGCTGCTCGAGCGTTCGGCGGAGCAACTGTCAGAGTTCGTCGGTCCCGGCGGCTACCTCGTCGTCACCGGGTTCACGAAGTACGACGAGAACGTGACGCCCACCCTCGAGCAATTTCTCACTCTGCAGAAGGTCGAAGCCGAAGAGGAATGGCTTTGCGCTACCTACAGGCGAGGGCTGGCCTGAGAGCCAGCACTACCTTGCCGGTGCCAGGCGGCTCAGTTCCTGGACCCAGTTCAACACGACGTGCATGACGGTTACCGGTTTGTCGGTCGATTTCGCTGCCTGCAAGAGGAGAAACCGCTTCCCGTCAGCAGTGATGTGCCAGCTTCGCTCGGGCGCTGTCGTATCGTAAGAGCCCGCCTTAGCCTGGAACAGCAAGCGAGGCGCGTCGACTTGAAGCGGAGAGTTCGAACGAACCGCGGCAGAGAAAAAGTACTGCGCCTCCAGATCGGCTGAGCGGTACAAGAGTTCTCGACCACCCGCTGTCCACAATGGATCGAATCCTCCTTTTTCCGAGATGCGCACCTTCTCGCCTGGGCCAGGATAAGACTGCACATACACCTCGGGCGTGCCAGACTCGAACGACACGTATGCCATCAAGCGGCCGTCAGGAGAAAGATCCGGGTGCCACAAATCGAAACGAGACTCGAGGAACAATCGCGGCTTGCCTCCACTCTCCATCGGGACAACCCAAATGCCGTTCGCACCGCTTTGAGTTCTTTTCAGAAACACGACAGCATCTGCCGCGGACGTCCACGAAGTTGGAGTCGAAGCATCGCCGGTTTCCGCGAGAGTCTCGGGCTTCGCGCTGCCGTCCGCACTGACGATTTGCAGACTGCCGTGCCCGTAAACGACGCGCTTGCCATCGGGGGACCAGAGAGCCGAGTCGGCACCGTCGAACGTCAGGCGCGTTGGGGCGCCACGCGACGCGTCGTACACCCAGATCTCCCGGTTCTCACCTGTTTTTTGTCTCGTAGATACGGCGATCTTTTGACCGTCGGGAGAAATCCGAGGTGTGCCATTCGGACCCTGAGGCGCAAACGTGAATGGTGTCGTCGAACCGTTCCGCTCAACCCATGCGAGGGTGTTTTCCACAGTCGGACTGACACCACCGGGCGCATAGACGAGTGTGCCCGACGTGGAAACGGCAAACTGTCCCGACCCGGTCTCATCGTCGGTGTTGGGCGTGTTCGCGCTCTGCATCACCCCCTCGATGAGAGCGATCGGCGCACCGGTCAACTGTCCTGTGGACGCGTCGAACGGAACGCCCATCAGTGTGCCGAACTTCATGTAGACGAGGTGCCCGGTATTCACGTACCGGGCATCGGCGCCTCCGGGAATCAGCACGTTCTGGTTTCCGCTCTCCAGGTCGTACAAACGACATTCGACTTGTCCCACCGCCTGGCAGCTTGATCCTCGGTTTTTATCTGCGTGACCAGAAGATGTTTGCCGCCGGGAACTGGTTGAGGCAGCAAATGACGCTGCCCGTTCGTGGTCGTGATCGTCACCGGCTTTCCACCAGCCCCGGCGACCTTGGAGATACCCGCACTGGTCGCGAAGAAAACCGTATCGTCCTCTCCCCAACTCGCGCCCCACACTAAATCGGGCGGGACATCGCAAATCGTGGCGGCCGGGCCTCCTGCGGCGGGCACCTTCTTGAGGCTGTTGCCGGACCAGAACCCAATCCACAGGCCGTCGGGCGAAAAGAACGGTGCGTTGCCGTTTTCGGTTCCTGGAATCGGTGTCGCCTCGGCCCGATCGGCCGGACGAGCATACAGTCGCGTCTCCTTGCCGCTCGTCGCGGCGAACACCACCAGTCTTCCGTCGGGCGAGATGGCGATGGCAGTATGGACGGGCCTGACAGAGCCTGAAACTTTCGAGCCCAAAAGCTGGTCGGCTGGCAGCACGCTCATTTGCAGGCGCGTCACTTCAGCCACAGCCGGCGGCCGTCCAGGAAGGAGCCACGCGACGAGCACGCCGGCCAGCACAGCGCCGAGCGTACCGGCTGCAGCCGTTCGCCACGACCATGACAGCCTCCCGCGCCAGCGTGACATTCCGTTTGCACGAGGCGCGAGTACCGATGAGGCAGCACTCAGCGGCGCATGCTCGGACAACAGGAAACGCGCGACGGCGATGTCGCCTATGCGTGCGTTCCGATCTTTCTCGAGACACCGTTGGATCAGCGTCACGATGTGCGGCGGAACGTCAGAAGGAAGCGCCGACCAGTTCGGCGTCGATTTCACAACCGACGCCATCGTCTCGGTGACGTCTTCCCCTTCGAACGCGCGCGTGCCGGTGAGCATTTCGTACAGGACAGCACCAAACGCCCATACGTCGGTGCGCTTGTCCACCGTGCGGCCCCGAGCCTGCTCGGGTGACATGTACGCCGCAGTACCGAGAATCATGCCCATCCCGGTCATCGGGGGAGCCGTCAGCGTGGGGGAATTCGCGAGGTCGGCCTGCGAACCCCGCCCCGGGAAACCCGTGTCGGCAAGCTTCGCCAATCCGAAGTCGAGGATTTTCACGGCCCCGTCTTCGCGCACTTTGATGTTGGCCGGCTTCAGATCGCGATGGATGATGCCCTGCTCGTGCGCCGCTTCGAGGCCTGCCGCGATCTGTCGTGCGATCGACACCGCCTCATCGAGTGGAATTGGACCTCGAGCAATCCGATCGGCGAGGGTCGGGCCCTCGACGAGCTCCATGACGAGCGCCTTGACGCCAGCCGCATCCTCGAGCCCATAGACAGCCGCAATCTGCGGGTGGTTCAGCGAGGCGAGCACCTCTGCTTCGCGCTGAAAGCGCGCCAGCCGATCGGGGTCGCCCGCCAGCGCTGCAGGAAGGATCTTGATGGCAACCTGACGCTTCAGACGGCTGTCGGTCGCCCGGTACACCTCTCCCATGCCGCCGGCGCCGAGCGGCGCGACGACGTTGTAGGGGCCGAGGCGCGTTCCGTCGGGCTCCGGCATGCGCTGATTCTAAACCTACAGATCGCGCCAGATGTAACGAAGCACCGGGACGAGCGCCGCGGCGGCGGCATCGGCACGCAGTACTCGCCCGCCGAACGACAACAGCCGCACTCCGGCGGCAGCCGCGTCCTTTATCTCCTGCGGATCCCAACCCCCTTCGGGGCCGACGAAGACGATCGCGCTCGATGGCTGCTGTCCTTCCAGGCTCGTCAACTCTGCGACATCGGCACTTGCGCCTGGCTCAACGAACATCAACCGTGTTTCTCCGGCCGCCGGCTTCACGATGTCCGACAATTCCTTCGTCGCGAGCACCGGCGGCACGACCGCGCGGCCGCACTGTTTGACCGACGCGATCACAGTTCGATCCCAGCGATCCTGACGGCCACCGGTCGTCACCGCTTTGATGGGCACATCGGTGCGCCGGCTCACGAACGGCTGAATCGCCGTCACGCCGAACATGACGGCATCGCGAATCACACGATCCATCTTGTCGCTCTTGAGCAGCGCCTGCGCCAGCGTCACCGCGACGCGCGGTTCCGGCGCGGCGGACCGCGGCTCGACGATGCGTGCGCTGACGCGTTTGGCGGTGACCGATTCGATCCGCGCAAGGGCCTCGCGGCCGCGGCCGTCGAAGACCGCAATGGAATCGCCCGCGCGAAGCCGGACGACGCGCGCAAGATGGTGCGCTTCATCTGCCGGCAGCGCGAAGACCGAATCATCCGACAACGCCGGCGCGTAGAACCGATGCACGAGTGAATTCTATCGGCTTCGGACTCCGGGCTTCAGACTTCCGCACGGCCCGACGCCCGGAGGCTGCAGCCCGGAGCCTGTATACTGCCTCCAGTGTTTTTCCGTGGTCAGACGGTTGGAAAGTACAAAATCCTCTCTCCACTCGGCAGTGGCGGGTTCGGCACGGTTTACCTGGCCGAAGACACCTGGATCGACAAGAAAGTCGCCATCAAGGTTCCGCACAAGCAGAACGTCGACTTCGGCGATCTGCTGCGCGAGCCACGCCTGCTGGCGTCGCTGAGCCACCCGAACATCGTGTCGATTCTGACGGCCGAGAAACAGGAGAACATTTTCTTCATCGTCATGGAGTACATCCCTGGCGACACGCTCGAGACCGTGATCTCACGCGATGGCAAGATCGATCTTCCGCGCGCGCTCGATTACACCTGCCAGATCTGCAACGCGCTCGACCATGCGCACCAGCAGGGGGTCATCCATCGCGATCTGCGTCCGGGCAACGTGCTCGTCACCGAGGGCGGGCTGCTGAAAGTCGCCGACTTCGGCACGTCGCGCTTCATCGAGCTCGCCGCGCACGGCACGACCGTCATCGGGAGCCCTCCATACATGGCGCCCGAGCAGTTTCACGGCAAGGCCGTTTTCGCCTCAGACATCTATTCGCTCGGCGTGACGATGTATCAGATGCTGACGGGCGTGCTGCCCTACAACACGCCAACGCCGGCAGACCTCGAGAAGCTGATCAAAGGCGAGCTCGTGTCGCCGCCGCGCACACGGAATCCCAAAATCCCGGCGCGGATCAACGACATCGTGATGAAAGCGGTCACACCCGACGTGAACGGGCGGTATCAACGTGCGAGCGATCTGCTGAACGACCTGCTGTCTGCGCGCGGCAGACGCAAGACGCCGGCTGTTGTGCCACGGAAAACCGCACCGGCTCCAGCAGTTGCCGTGTCACCTCCGGAGGACGTGCAGGATATCCATACCCGTCTGCGGGCGCGCGAAACCCCGCAGCCGCGCTTCTGCTGGCACTGCCGCAAACCCCTTCATGCCCGCTCTGCGCGCTGCCCGTTTTGTGGCGAAGCGCAGTAAATGCTAAGCTTTTCGTAGGAATTCAAAGGAGATCGACCCATGGCATTCGCGGGGACCGGCAAGATCTGGATGAACGGCAAGCTGGTGGATTGGAAAGATGCAACCATCCACGTGGCGTCGCACGTCATTCACTACGGCAGCGGCGTTTTTGAGGGGGCTCGTGTCTACGACACCCCGAAAGGTTCGGCGATTCTTCGCCTCGACGCCCACATGGCGCGACTTATCGCGTCGGCCAAGATCTACCGGATGGCTTCGCCCTATACGCAGGAGCAGCTCGAGAAAGCGGTCATCGAAACCATCCAGGTCAACGGCTTCAAGGCGTGCTACATCCGTCCGCTTATGTACCGCGGGTACAACGCGCTCGGCGTGAACCCCACGTCCTGCCCCGTGGACGTCGCCGTCATGGTGTGGGAATGGGGCACCTATCTTGGCGCCGACGCGCTCGAGAAGGGTGTGGACGTGTGCGTCAGCTCGTGGAACCGGATGGCGCCGAACACGTTCCCGTCGCTCTCGAAGACGAGTGGTAACTACGCGAACGCCGCCCTCATCCGCATGGAGGCCGAAGCGAACGGATACAGCGAGGGCATCGCGCTCGACACGTTCGGCTATGTCAGCGAAGGCAGCGGCGAAAACATCTTCGTGGTCCGCAACGGTGCCATCCTGACGCCTCCGCTGAGCGCCTCGATTCTGCCCGGCATCACTCGCGACATGATCCTGCAGGTGGCCGAGGACCTCGGGTATCGCGTGACGCAGGAAAACATTCCGCGCGAGATGCTCTACATCGCCGATGAAGTGTTCTTCGTGGGCACGGCCGTCGAGATTACGCCGGTGCGTTCGGTCGACAAGATCCAGGTCGGCTCGGGCCGCCGTGGACCCGTCACCGAAGCGATCCAGCGGCGGTTCCTCGATACCATCGCCGGCAAGGCGCCCGACACGCACGGCTGGTTGACTTACGTACCGGAGATGGTCACAGCCGGCACGAAAAAGCGTTAAACCGACGACCCCGCCAGACCGATAAGTAAAGGGCTGAGGGCGCAGGGCTGAAGGCTGATGAGCCTGAGCCTCGAGCCCTGAGCCCTTTTCTTTTCTCTATGAACATCGACGAACTCCTCCGTACGGCTGTCTCCAAGGGCGCGTCCGACCTCCATATCAAGGTCGGCGCGTACCCCATGGCGCGCATATCCGGGAACCTGATTCCGGTCAGTGAAGAAAAACGGCTGTTGAACGAAGACACGCTGGCGATGGGCGCGCACATGATGTCTCCGGAACAGCGCGACAAGTTCATCAAGTCACAGGAAGTAGACCTCGCCTACAGCGTCGGCGGGCTGGGCCGTTTCCGCGTCAACGTGTTCCAGCAGCGCGGCACCATGGGCATGGTGCTCCGCGTCATCCCGACAAAGATCCTGACGGTCGACGACCTGTACCTCCCGCCGGTGCTCCGGAAGATCGCCGACGAAGAGCGCGGGCTCGTCCTGGTCACCGGCACGACCGGCAGCGGCAAGAGCACCACGCTGGCGGCCATGATCGACCATGTCAACAGCTCGCGCAGCGCGCATGTGATGACGGTCGAAGATCCGATCGAGTTCCTGCACCGCGACAATCGCTCGATTGTCAATCAGCGCGAGGTCTCGGTCGACACGCGCTCGTTCGCGCACGCGCTCCGCAGTGCACTGCGGCAGGATCCCGATGTCATCCTGGTCGGCGAAATGCGCGACTTCGAGACCATCGAGACCGCGCTGCTTGCGGCCGAAACCGGCCACCTGGTCTTCTCGACGCTTCACACACTCGACGCCACGGAAACGATTAACCGCATCATCGCGGTCTATCCGCCGCACCAGCAGAAGCAGGTCCGTCTGCAGCTGGCGGCGGTGCTGAGGGCGGTCATCTCGCAGCGCCTGATTCCGCGCGCCGACGCCGCCGGCCGTGTGCCGGCCGTCGAGGTCCTCATCGCCACGGCGTTCATCCGCGACTGCATCGTCGACAAGGAAAAGACACATCTCATCAACAGCGCCATCGCCCAGGGCACCTCGCAGTACGGCATGCAGACGTTCGATCAGTCGATCTTCGGGCTCTACCAACAGGGGTTCATCTCGCTCGAAGAAGCGCTCAGATGGGCGACCAACGTGGACGAGTTCAAGCTCAAGGTGCAGGGCATCTCGACCACGGCCGATGCGGCGCGCGACCAGATGGCGAGCAGCGTCACCGGCGGCGGCGGCTCCGAAATCCCGGGGATCACGAGGTTCGGAGGGTAGAATCCGCGGGTGAAGAAAGGCCGGCCGCCTGAAGATCCCGACTCTTCCAAGGCGGCCTACTCACGGGCGCTTCGCTGGCTGACGGCGCGTGAGCTTTCCGAAGGGCAGGTGCGATCGCGCCTCGCCGAATCCGGGTACACCGAGACCGCCATCACCGCCGCCGTTCAGCGCCTCATCGAAACCCGAACGGTCGACGATCGCCGCGCGGCAAGCGCCGTCGCGCGCACGGAAGCGCGTATTCGGCGGCACGGCCCCCGGCGCGTCCTGGGCAAGCTGATGTCGATGCAGATCGATCGCGATCTCGCCAGAGAGATCGTCAGGGAGCAATTCGGGGAAGACGACGAGGAGCAGTTGCTCGACACCGCCCTGGACCGTCGCCTGCGCGGCAAGCCGGAAAGGCTGAAGGATCCCAACGAACGCCGGAAGATTCTCGCCTACCTCGTCCGCCAGGGCTTCTCTGCCGGCGCTGCCGCCAACGCTCTGCGCAGAATGGCTCGTGTTTCAACGCAGAGACGCAAAGACGCAGAGGATTAGAGACAGACCGTCGCATCGACTTCGCGCCCTTCGCGCGCTGCGAAAAGAAAACCCGTGAATACAAGAGCAACAGAACGCAGGCTTTTGTATTCACGGGCTTTCTATTCGCAGCGTGGGCCGCGTTCGCGGCCCACGAAGTCGATGCGTCTGCGCAGCCCGCTGAAGCACCGGAAAGTGGTTTGGAGTATTTCGTCGAGCCATCGCGCTCGTCGCGTCGTCGAGTTCCTTCGTGTGGTCGTGTTCCTTCGTGTCTTCGTGCCTTCGTGGTTTCCAAAGTAAAATAGCCGCATACATGACCTGGAGAGAGATTCGCGCGTCCTTTTTGGAGTATTTCGAGCGGAACGGCCATCGCGTCGTGCCGAGCTCGTCCCTCGTCCCGCAGGACGATCCCTCGCTGCTCTTCACAAACGCGGGGATGAACCAGTTCAAGGACGTTTTCCTCGGCAAAGAGCACCGCGACTACAAGCGCGCCACAACGTGCCAGAAATGCATGCGCGTCAGCGGCAAGCACAACGATCTCGAGAACGTCGGCCCGTCGCCGAGCCATCACACGTTCTTTCAGATGCTCGGCAACTTCTCGTTCGGCGACTACTTCAAGAAAGAGGCCATCGGCTTCGCGTGGGAGCTGCTCACCGGCGTGTGGAAGATCCCGGCCGACAAGCTCTTCGTGACGGTGTTCAAGGGTGAAAGCGGCATTCCGCGTGACGTCGAAGCGCGGGATTACTGGTTGAAGTACGTAGCCGCCGACCATCTGTCGGAGCTTGGCTCTGACGACAACTTCTGGCAGATGGGCGACACGGGCCCATGCGGGCGTTGCTCCGAGATCTATTACTTCCGCGGCAACCAGATTCCCTGCCCGGAACCTGTCTGCCGCGGGGTCGAGTGCAGCTGCAGCCGCTACATCGAAATCTGGAACAACGTGTTCATGGAATTCGATCGGCAGTCCGATGGCTCGTTGAAGCCGCTGCCGGCCCCGTCGATTGATACGGGAATGGGTCTCGAGCGTATCACCGCAGTCCTGCAGAATTACGAGTCGAACTACGACACCGACCTGTTCACACCGATCCTGGACGCGATCGGCAAGCTCGCGGGCAGGAAATACGGCCGATCGATGAGCGCGAGCGACGTGTCGATGCGTGTCGTGGCCGATCACTCGCGCAGCATGACGTTCCTCATTGCCGATGGTGTCATGCCGTCCAACGAGTTCCGCGGCTATGTGCTTCGGAAAATCATGCGCCGCGCCATGCGTCATGGCATGAAGCTCGGGATTACCGAGACATTCCTGCATCAGATCGTCGACGTCATCGTCCGCGAAATGGGCGACGCCTACCCCGAGCTGCGATCGAACCGCGACACGGTCGTCAGCGTCGTACGCAACGAAGAAGAGCGATTCAGCGCGGTGCTCGCCGGTGGGCTTCCCAGGCTGGAGGACGCGATCGAGCGCGCCGCAGCCGCACCAGGACGTCAGCTCCCGGGCGAGGAAGCCTTCAAGCTGTACGACACGTTCGGCCTCCCGCTCGATTTCATCGAAGACCTCGCCGGCGAGAAGCATGTGGGCATCGATCGCGAGGCCTTCGATCGCGCGATGGAAGGCCAGCGCGAAAAGGCCCGTGCGAAGAGCGCGTTCGAGGGTAAGAAAGGCCAGGAGTTTGTTTTCTCGTCCGACCAGTCTCAGCAAGGGCTGAGCACGGCCGGCGACCGCTTCGAGGGCTACACGACCACCACGGTGAAAGGCACGCCGGTGATTGCGTTGTTCGACAGACAGCGCCGGCAGGTCAACGAGCTGCCACAGGGATCGGAAGGCTATGCCGCGCTCGGCCAGACGCCTTTTTATCTGGAAGCCGGCGGGCAGGTTTCCGACATCGGTCAGCTCCACGCCGACGCTTCTGGCGCGGCGGCGAACGTGCAGGGCGTCACCCGAATTGCCGCAGGCATGCCGCGGCTGCACCGCATTCAGCTGACGAACGGCACGCTGCACGAGCGCGACCTCATCACAGCCGAAGTCGATGCTCCGACGCGTGATGCCACTCGCAGGAACCACACGGCAACGCACTTGCTCCATGCGGCGCTGCGGAAGGTGCTCGGCTCGCACGTGAAGCAGGCCGGGTCGCTGGTGGCACCCGATCGGCTGCGGTTCGACTTCGTCCATGCGTCGCCGGTGACGCGCGAGCAGATTCTCGAGCTCGAACAGATCGTCAACGAGCAGATTTACCGCAATGCGCCGGTCGTCACCGAAGAGCGATCGACGGAAGAAGCGATGGCGTCGGGCGCGATGGCGCTCTTCGGGGAGAAATACGGCGACCGCGTCAGGGTCGTCTCGATACCGGGCTTCAGCATGGAGCTGTGCGGCGGGACCCACTGCCGCGCGACAGGCGATATCGGCTTCTTCACCATCGTCTCCGAAGGAGGCGTCGCGGCGGGCGTGCGCCGCATCGAGGCTGTCACGGGCGCCGTCGCAGTACAGCACCATCAAGCCGTCCGCGCTTCACTGGACGAGGTGCTGAGCGCGCTTGGAACAACCGCAGACCGCGGACGCACCGCCGTTGAGCACCTGCAGTCGGAGAGCAAACGGCTCGCCCGCGAGGTGAGCAAGCTGAAAGTGGAAGGCGCGCGCAGCCAGCAGGGCCAGGCAGCGGCAGTGGATGAGGCCAAATTCGCGCGAGGCACATTTGTCGCGCAGACGGCGAGCGGACTCGGCAAGGACGAGCTGCGCCAGCTCGCGGATGCCCACCGCGACCGCATCAAGACGGGCATCGTCGTCATCGGGTCTGTCGATGATGGACGGGTGTCGCTGGTGGTGGCCGTCACCCAAGACCTTGTCCCCAAGATCCACGCCGGCAATCTGGTCAAAGAGCTGGCCCCCGTCATCGGCGGGCGCGGCGGCGGCCGCCCCGACTTCGCCGAAGCGGGTGGGAGCCTGCCCGACCAGGTGGCTGGGGCACTCGCCCAAGCCAGGAAATTGGCCGAAACAGCCCTGGCCTAAAGTCCCTTCACAGATCTGCCGAAACCCCTAAGTAGCGGGGCGCAACTTGAGTTGCGCGCTCAAGCTACTGACCTTGAAGCACATATTTGTAATTTCAGCGCTGGCGCTGTGCGCACTTGTGGGCGGGGCTCTACCCGCCCAGGCGCAGATCGACTCCTGGTACGACTCTAACGGGGTCCTGACGCTCTCCAACCGCCCCCAGAACGGTGGGGCGCGGACGGTCAGGGTTCCGGTGGGGCCGACCATCGTTGCCCGCTCAAACCCCCAGTTCGAGCCCCTGATCCTGGAGCACGCCAAGCTGCAGGGCGTCAGGGCCGAGCTGGTCAGAGCGGTCATTCAGGTCGAATCGGCCTTCAACCCGCGAGCGGTCTCGCCCAAAGGGGCGATGGGCCTGATGCAGCTGATGCCGGCAACGGCTCGCGACCTGGGCGTGGTGGACCCCTTCAACCCGGCCGAAAACATCCGCGCGGGCGTCACATACCTGCGGCAATTGCTCAACCGCTATAACGACGACGTGCAGCTCGCGCTGGCGGCATATAACGCAGGGCCGGGCGCGGTGGACAGGCACGGCTCGAAAGTGCCGCCCTACAAGGAAACGCGGAACTACGTCGCCAAGATCACTGGTATCCAGGGGAACGTTCGAAACGGCCCCAGCCTTCGCATGTACAAGGTCACCGAGATTGTGGATGGCCAGCCTGTCGTCACCTACACGAACGTAAAGCCCGCCAGCGGCACCTTCGAAGAAGTCGGTCGTTAGTCGCCCGCCAACTGGTGTAAAATCAGGGTTTTTCGGAGGACGAATTTACGTGGCTACTCATGCATCCGCGCTGAAGGCGCATCGGCAGAGCCTGGTGCACCGCGAGCGCAACCGCAAGTATCGCTCCCAGCTCCGCAGCACGCTCAAAGAGATTCGCATCGTCATCGAGGCGAAGGACAAGGCTGCCGCGAAAAAGCAGCTCAACCAGGCGATCTCGCTCATCGACAAGATGGCGGGCAAGGGCATCATCCATCGCAACACCGCGAGCCGGTACAAGTCGCGGCTGAACGCGAGGCTGGCAAAGTCGGCCTAGGGGTTCCGAATTCCAGAGTTCCGGTTCCAGAGTTCAGGTTCCGGGTTCAGGTTCCAGGAGTTCCAGATTCTTTGATGCTGGTTCGGCAGGCCGTCGAGTCGGACCACCAGCGCATCCTGTCATTCGTCCTTCGCGACCCGCTCGGGTGGGTCGATGAACAAACCTATCGACAGTACCTCGCAAGCGGAAGCTACGGCCCAGATCGGATCTGGCTCGCCGAAGACAACGGACGTGTCGCCGCATGCGCCGTCTGGTACGGTTCTCGGACGGGCGGGCATCCACTCATACTGGATTGTTTCTGGGTCGATCCTGACGTCGGCGACAGGGTGGCCCTCGGCGCAGCCGTGCTTGAGGCCGGTCATGGCGCCTTGCGATCCAACGCCCGGAATTATCCTGAGTACCACCTTTTTTTGAAACCGGGTTGGCGGCAAGACCCGGACACATGCGTCGAGCTCGAATGGCGGCGCAGGGCCGCGGGCTCAGCGGGTTTGACGCAAGATCTCGAGCGGCTTCGCTATGAGTGGACGTCTGACAGCGGCGTCAAACCGGCTGGGCGTCTGCTGTTCTCGCCGGAACCCGAAGACGACGTGTTCCTCGACGCCTTTCGCAGAGTCGCGGTCGGAAGCCTCGACCAGGAAACGCGCGAAGATATCGCCCACCTCGGTCTCGAGAGCCACGCGCGCTCGAAGCTCGCGTTCTATCACGGCATGCGGGGCGATCGCGCATGGTGGCGCATCGCGCGCACGGCGGACGGCGAGCTTGTTGGCTTCACCATTCCTTCCGCGAACGAAGACTTTCCGGTGATTGGCTACCTGGGAGTCGTTCCCGAACAGCGCGGCCACGGATATGCCGTCGAGCTTCTCGCCGAAGCGACGCGCATTCTGGCGGCGCATGGCGCCAGAAAAATCCGCGCCGACACAGACACGACAAACCTGCCGATGGCTACCGCATTCGAGCGCGCAGGCTACCGCAATTTCGCCATACGTCTCATCGTGCGCACAGCTCAACCACCAGCCTTTCCAGCAACGCCCGGGGATCTCCCGCAGACGTCTTGATGGCGAGATCGGTGCGGAATACGGCGTCGATGGCAGAGCTGACTTTCGGCGCCGGCACTTTGGTGCGCACGAACCACGCGAGCTGACCCAATATCAGGTACGGCACGGTGCCGTTGTCCATCATCAGGCCGAGCTCTCGAAGCGCATCCTTGGCCGACCCTCGTTCGATGGCGCGCGTCACGCCCCAGTCTTCGGGAGAGGCCGCAGGCGCGACGATTTCCGTGACGTCGGCCTCGGTGATGGCCTTGTTCCCTGTTGCATAGAGGATCAGCTTCTCGACGTCCGAGCGGAGTCGCGACACGTCCGGCCAGGTCCGGTCGGCGACAAGACGCGCCGCGCGCGCGTCAATCGTCATCCCTTCCTGCGCCACGCGATCCTTCACCCACTTCGCTGCCTCAGCCACGTCGCCGGGCCCCGAACAGTCGACAAGTGTGGCTTTCGACACCAACTGCCTGGTGAGCGACCGCCGCTTGTCGAAGGCGTCAGCGACGAGCACGAGGCAGCACGTATCGACCGGCGCCTTGACGTACTCTTCGAGCGTCTCGAGATCCCTGAGGGCTGCCTCGCTTTCCTTTTTCGGGTTCAGCAGCCGGTCTGCGTGCACGACCAGCACCACCCGTCGCGGCACCATCATCGGCAGCGTGCGCGCGGCATCCACCACGTCCGCGCCGGACGTTTCGCCGCCGTAGAGGCGATCGACGTTGAACGCGCGCAGATCGGCTTCGACGAGCTCGAGAAACTCTGCCGCCAGCGCCATCTTGCCCGCTTCGTCGGCGCCAAGAAGGACGTAGATCGTGCCGACCTTGCCGGCGGCGATCTGTCTGCGGACGTCAGCTTGTGAGGCGGCCGGCAATCAGAAGGCTTCCAGAATGGCGCTCACGACCGAGCGCGAAAACTCGTTGCTGATGCGTTCGAGGGCGTTGGATTCCTGGTTGAAAAAGGAGGTGGGGTCGACCACGCCGTTTGGATCGTTCGTCAACGCGCTGGTCGCATCGTATTCCTCGCGAATCGAGATCGCCGGATTGCTCCAGAGGACGGCGTCCTTCTGCACGTCGCGCAGCTGAATGTTGGCCGTCACGGTAATCGTGTAGCGCGAGGCCTGCTGCTCGGCCGAAAAGTTCGTCGGCGAAATCAACACGTTGGTGATGGCGCCGACGAGAACGGCGTCGGCGCCCGTGGCTTCAGGCACAATCTTGTAGTTGCCGCGGCCGATGAACTCAGTGCGCACCTTGTCGGTGACGAGCTGCGCGATCTGAAAGAGCGACGTGTGATTCTCGAAGTTCGGAATCCCGATCGTCTGGATATATCCGGGCAGGAAGTTGCCGCGCCCCGCCAGCGCATACCCGCACCCGTTCGAGGCCAGCGCCGCCGCCAGAACCCACACGAGCACCGTCCGCCTACTCGACAACCACATTGATCAGTTTCCCCTTCACGACCACCACCGACTTGATCGTTTTTCCCTCGATGTGCGGCCGCACGCCTGGATCGGCCAATGCCCGCTCGCGCAGCTCGCTCTCCGGCGTCTCGGCCGCAACCGTCAGCCGGCCACGCACTTTTCCGTTCACCTGCACGACGACGACGATCTCTTCGGCCCTGGCAACGTCTTCGTCGAACGACGGCCATCGTGTCTTTTCGATGCCGCCGGCGTGGCCGGTCATTTCCCACAGCTCTTCGGCCGTATGCGGCGCGAACGGAGAAATCATCACGATGAGCGCCTCAATTGCTTCGCGCATCACCGACGGGGCCTGTGCACGCGGCGAGTCGCCGGACCGGTCGCCAAACGCATACATTTCGTTGACCAGCTCCATCAGCCCAGAGATCGCGGTGTTCAGATGGATGCGCTGCTCCACGTCAACGGTCACGCGGCGAATGGTCTCGTGTGTCTTTCGACGCAGCTTGCGTTCGGCGGCATCGAAGCTGGCGGCGTCAACGCTCGCGACAGTCGCGGCTGTTTCGACGCGCTCGGACCACTGATCGACGATTCGCCATACGCGCGCCAGAAAGCGCCAGCTGCCCTCGAGGCCGGCATCGCTCCACTCTACTTCCTTCTCGGGCGGTGCCACGAACATGACGTACAGGCGGAGGGCGTCGGCGCCGACCTTCTGCAGCATCTCGTCCGGGTCCACGACGTTGCCCTTGGACTTTGACATGACCGCGCCTTCCTTCAGCACCATCCCCTGCGTCAGCAGGTGGCTGAAGGGCTCGGCGTGGTCGACCATCCCCAGATCGCGGAACACCCGCGCGAAGAAGCGCGAGTAGATCAGGTGCAGGATTGCGTGCTCGACGCCGCCGCTGTAAAAGTCCACCGGCATCCAGTACTTCGCCCTGGCCGGATCGAATGCCTGCTGGTCGTTCTTCGGATCGCAGAAGCGATAGAAGTACCACGACGAATCGACAAAGGTGTCCATCGTGTCGGTCTCACGCCGAGCCTGGCCGCCGCACTTCGGACAGGAGACATTCACGAACTCTGGAACTTGTGCCAGCGGCGAGTCGCCACGGCCGGTGAAGTTCGTTATCTTCGGCAGCTCGACGGGCAGCTGTTCAAATGGCACCGGCACGATGCCGCACTTGTCGCAGTAGATCATCGGAATGGGCGTGCCCCAATACCGTTGGCGCGAGATGCCCCAATCCTTCAGCCGGAACTGCACCGTCCGCTTGCCGATACCCTGCTTCTCGACCCACTCCCCCATCCGGACGAGCGCCACCTCGGAGGTGAGCCCCGTAAACCCGCCGGAATCGACCAGCCGGCCATAGTCCTCGAATGCTGTCTCGACGGTCTTCGAGGGCTGTCCCAGCGCCGGATCAGGATGGATCACCACCTTAATGGGTAAGCTGTACTTCTTCGAGAACTCGAAGTCGCGCTGATCGTGGGCCGGTACCGACATCACCGCACCGGTGCCGTATTCCCCCAGGACGAAATTCGCGATCCAGATCGGAATGCGCTCTTCGGTAAACGGATTCCGCGCATAGCGGCCCGTGAAGAAACCTTCCTTCTCGATTTCGCCCGACAGCCGCGCAGTCCGATCCTGCGTGCGGAACGCCGTGGCACGCTTGCGAAACGCGTCGGGATCGTCAGACAACGTCGCGAACTTCTCCACCATCTCGTGCTCGGGCGCCAGAAATACACAGGTTGCGCCGAAGATCGTGTCGATGCGTGTCGTGAACACCTCGATGGTGTCGGAGATGGCAGACGACTCCTCACCGGCCAGCACGGGGAACTGCACGCGCGTCCCTTCGGATCGGCCGATCCAGTTCCGCTGCATCGTCAGCACTTTTTCCGGCCATTGGCCCAGGTGCTCGATGCTCTTCAGCAGGTCGTCGGCGTAGTGCGTGATCTTGAAAAACCATTGCTCCAAATCGCGCGTGGTCACGGGCGTGCCGCAGCGCCAGCAACCACCGTCCACCACCTGCTCGTTGGCCAGCACGGTCTGATCTTTCTCACACCAGTTGACCGACGAGCGCCGGCGATACGCCAGCCCGCGCTCGAACATCTTGATGAACAGCCACTGGTTCCACTTGTAGTAGGTGGGCTCGCAGGTGGCGAACTCGCGCTGCCAGGCATAGCTGATGCCCAGACGCTGGAGTTGCCCTTTCATGTGCGCGATGTTGGCCAGCGTCGACGTTTCGGGGTGAATGCCGCTCTTGATGGCGGCGTTCTCCGCGGGCAGGCCGAAGGCATCCCATCCGAACGGGTGCAGCACGTTGTAGCCGCGCAGCCGCTTGGTGCGCGCCATGACGTCGCCGATGATGTAGTTGCGGACGTGCCCGACATGCGCGTGTCCAGACGGATACGCGAACATCTCGAGGCAGTAGTACTTCGGTCGCGACGGATCTTCAGTCACTTCGAACGCGTTCGCGCTCGTCCAACGCTCTTGCCACTTTTTGTCTAATGCCTGCGGCTTGTAGTCGGTCATATGGCACGGTCCGGCTGAAGCCGGACACTACCTTGCTGTCATGACAGTACGTAGTGTCCGGCTCTAGCCGGACCATCGTATCTATTATAGCTTCCAGTACTTGCTGTGGGCGGAGCGCACCTGGGCTATCACCATGCGGGAGCGCTGGGTCGCAGCGAGCGGCGGCTCTTTCGGTTGCAAAACCGGCGCACCATCGAGGACCGCAATGGAAGACTCGAGGCACGCCTTCAGCGCGTTCAGGTCGTACCCGCCCTCGGTCACGGCGACGATTCGACCGTGGCAATGGGTGTCGGCAATGTCGCACAGCGACTTGGTCAGACCGGAATAGCCGGTGGTTGAGAGGCGCATGCGCGCGAGCGGATCTCGTTCATGGGCGTCGTAACCGGCCGAAATCAGGACGAGCTCTGGCTTGAACTGATCGATCACCGGAATCACCAGCGCCTTGAACACCTCGGCGTAGTCCCCATCAGTCGATCCGGCCTCCAACGGCACGTTCAACGTGAAGCCCGTGCCTTTTCCGCGTCCTACATCCTCTGCGGCGCCGGTTCCGGGATAGAACGGGTACTGATGCGTCGACACGTACAGCACGCGCGGGTCCTCGTAGAAAATCCATTGCGTGCCGTTGCCGTGGTGCACGTCGTAATCCATGATGACGACGCGCTCCATCCCAAGCGAAAGCGCGTGCGCAGCCGCGGCCGCGATGCTGTTATAGAAGCAGAATCCCATCGCCCGCTCGCGCTCGGCGTGATGTCCTGGAGGCCGCACCAGGGCCATGACGCGGGTCGCACGTGATTGAACAATGGCTTCCACTCCACCGATGGCGGCGCCCGCCGCAAGCAGCGCCACGTCGCGTGTGTCTGGCGACGTAAACGTATCCGGATCCAGCGACACGGCACGCCCGGACGTTTCGTCAATCTTCGCCAGGTACGGATCGCTGTGCACACGAGCCAGCTCCGCATGGGTTGCCGGACGCGGCGGCTGCACGACACGTCCGCGCTGCTTCCATGCAGACGCGACCGTGTGCATCACCTCGGCCCGCTCGACACGCTCGGGATGGCCGGGCGGCGGCCGGTGGTCTCCGAAGCGATCGCTGTGGATGAGGATCAAAGACATTCCAATACAAACCGGACTAGTGATTAGGGATTGGGGACTAGGGATTAGTCAAGAGTGCTGCAGCGCGACGCTCCAGGCCGAGCAGGGCGTTCTCCAACTCGACACGCTTGGCCTCGATGGTCTTGTCATCAGAATCGGCCGCCACATCGATCGGCGGCCCGACCGAAAGCGCCACCGTTGAAAACGGCCGCGGGATTTGTGTGCGGTCCCAGCTCTTGAGGCTCCAGTAGCTCGACGCTTCCATGTGGAAGGGTACGACCGGATTGCCCGTCAGCTTGGCGAGCCACACCGCGCCTGGCTGCACCTTGCGTGCTGGCCCGCGCGGGCCATCGACGGCAAATCCAGAGGGCCGGCCCTTGTCCATGTTGCGCTTCAACTGCAACAGTGCCCGCCGGCCTCCTCGCGTCGTCGATCCCCGGGACGTGAGAAATCCGAAGCGCTCGATGATTCGCGCAATCCACTCGCCGTCGAAATTCTCGCTGATCATCACGACGATGCCGCGGCGGCGAAAGAAATAGGTCGCGGTCAGCACGCGGCCGTGCCAGAACGCCATAATCGGCCGCTTTCCATTGCCTTCGAAATGCAGATGCTCGAGGCCCTCGACTTTCCATTTGAGCGAGCTGCCGAGCGCAGTAATGAAAGGAACCCCAAGGCCGGTGATTGCCGCCACCTGCGCGCGTTTGACAGGCGATTCCGACCAGTGTGCTGCCACCTCAGCCCTTAGCCCTCAGCCCTTAGCCCTTTTAGCGCATCTGCCATCTGCCATCTGCCATCTGCCATCTGCCATCTGCCATGACAAGTGTCCACCCACCTACATGCCCTCGTACCTAGGCCCACCGCCTCCCTCCGGCGGCACCCATGTAATCACCTGATAGGGATCCATGATGTCGCAGGTCTTGCAGTGCACGCAGTTGGACGCGTTGATTTGAAGGCGCGGCCCTTCGTTGGAGGGGACCATCTCGTAGACGCTAGCGGGACAAAAGCGAATGCACGGATGCCCGTACTCTGTGCCGCAAATCGTGTGACACACCTCGGTATGGACGAGCAGATGCGCGGGCTGATCTTCTTCGTGCCGTGTGCCTGAAAAATGCACGTTGGTCAGCTTGTCGAACGTCAGCACCCGGTCTGGTTTCAGCTCGGGCAGAGTGTGCCGGTGACCAGGTTCACCCATCCGGCGCATGCGCAGGTGTCCGTGGCACGCTCGGGATTGTCTGGCGCACCCACCAGCCTTTGGTCATCAGTTGCAATCCGGCGAAAGCCAGCCCGCCAAAGAGCCCGTACTTGAATGCCTGATGCACGTGCTGCACGGGACGCAACTCTGCGCCAACCCAGCTCTGCCGAATCTGATCGTCGAACTTCACGAGGCGCCCCCGCGACGTGTCACCAGCGGCGACCGCACCAAAGGCGGTTTCCGCAGCCAGCATGCCCGTTTTCATCGCCAGGTGAATGCCCTTGAGCCGCAGCGAATTGAGGAAGCCGGCCGCGTCGCCGACGATCAGCGCCCCATCGACTGCGCACTCCGGCAGTGTCTGCCAGCCACCCTCGGGAAGCGCCTTGGCCCCGTATCGAACCATCTGCCCTCCACTGATCAGGCCCGCGATCAGCGGATGTCTCTTGAAGTGCTGAAACGCGACGTGCGGATCGAACATCGGATCCTGGTAATCCAGTCCGGCAACGAAACCAATCGACAACCGCGTTTCGGACATGGCGTAGATGAAACCGCCGCCGAACTCATTTTGATCGAGCGGATAGCCGAGCGTGTGCATCACCGTGCCGGCCGGGAGGCGGCCGGCCGGGACATCCCACAACTCCTTGATGCCGATCGCAAACTGTTGCGGCTGCTTGCCCACCGCGATGGGCGTGCGGCGCAGCAGCTGCTTCGTGAGATTGCCACGAACGCCGTCAGCGAGAATGGTCACCTTGGCGCGAACATCGACGCCAGGCTCAAACGTCGTGCGCCGGTCGCCGTGACGCCCGATGCCGCGATCGCCCGTTCTGACTCCAACAAC
This sequence comes from Vicinamibacterales bacterium, assembly GCA_963811435.1. Classification (GTDB taxonomy): domain Bacteria; phylum Acidobacteriota; class Vicinamibacteria; order Vicinamibacterales; family JAMQPK01; genus JAMQPK01. Next base: position 1,147,570 of record CAWERD010000007.1, on the reverse strand, counting down.
GCGGTCCCCCTCCATCAGCAGCTCAGTGGCGGCAAACCCCGGGAACATGTCGACACCTTCGGCCTCGACGAGCCCCGACAGCCACTTGCCGAGCTGCTGAAGCGAGATGATGTAGTGGCCGTGATTGCGAAGCGGTGGCGGCGTGAGGGGAAACTTGATCTTGCCCGACTGCGTCAGGAAATAAATGCGGTCTTCGTGCACCTTCGACGCGAGCGGCGCGCCTTTCGCTTCGAAGTCGGGAATCAGCTCGGCGAGCGCCCGCGGATCGAGGACGGCGCCCGACAGCAGATGCGCACCAGGCTCGGCGGCTTTCTCGAGCACCGCCACGCTGAGCGTCGTGCCTGCAGCCTTCTGCAACTGCGCGAGCCTGAGCGCCGCCGACAACCCCGCCGGCCCGCCGCCGACGATGACGATGTCGACGTCGAGCGTCTCTCGTTCGGTCATCCCAGGTATCTCAACGCCAAGGCGCGAAGGCGCAAAGAATTCTTTTTCTCGAGAACAATTAATCCTGGCGACTTTGCGTCTTTGCGTTGGGACATGCGATCAGGTTTTCTGTAATTCCGAGATCATCGCTGGCACGATCTCGAACAGGTCTCCAACGATGCCGTAGTCGGCGATTTCGAAGATCGGCGCGTCGGCGTCCTTGTTAATCGCGACTATCGTGCGAGCGCCTTTCATGCCGACGACGTGCTGGATGGCGCCCGAGATGCCGAGCGCCACGTAGAGCTTTGGTGCGACCGTCTGGCCTGAGCTTCCCACCTGACGTTCCATGGGCAGCCAGCCGCTATCGCAAATCGGACGCGACGCGGCGAGCTGCGCGCCCAGCGCGAACGCGAGCTTTTCGGCCAGGGTGATGTGCTCCTGCGCCTTGATGCCGCGGCCGATGGCGACGATGCGCTCGGCCTGCGACAAATCCACCGCCGGCTTGGCTTCCTGAAAAGGCTCCTCGGCCTTCTGCCGAACGGCCGCCGCGTCGAGGGTCACGCTCAGTGTGCTGACCGGCGCCGGCGAAGCCCGTCGTTTCGCGTTGTCTCCGCGGTAGGCGCCAATCTGCACGCTCAGGAAATGCGGCGGCTCCCCTTCCGCCGCCACTTCTGCGACGAGCTTGCCTTGGTAGACCGGCCGCAGAAACGTCAGCTTGCTGCCACGCCTGATGCCCACGCAATCGGTCACGAGCGCGCGATCGAGGCGCGCCGCGAGCTTCGGCGCAAAATCGCGCGCGCGATACGTGTGCGCCAGCACGACGTGACTCGGCTTCAGCTCCCCGATCGCTTTCTGAAGCGCGTCCGTATAGCCATCTGGCGTATAAGGCTCGAGCAAAGGCGAATCGACGATGTGGACGGCGGCCAGCGCCGCCTGGCTCAACTCGGACGCCGCATCGCCTGGATGGGCGCCCAGGACGATCGCCGCAACGGGTTCGTCGCCGGCGAGCTCCTGCGCGGCGGCAACCGCCTCCCAGGACGCCCTGTGCAATTTCCCGCGCTGCTGCTCGGCGACGACGAGAATCATTCAATCACCCGCGCCTGGTTTCTGAGCCTGTCAACGAGCGTCTTTGCGGCCTCAGCCGCCGATCCGGAAATCAGCTGGGTCTCTTTCGTCTTGCGCGGCACGTCGAGGCTGACAACGGTCGCACGCGCCGGCGGCAGGGCAGACGGCGTGACCTTGCGGATCTCCTTCTTCTTGGCGGCCATGATGCCCTTGAGCGTGGCGTAGCGAAGCTGATTGATGCCGCTCTGGATCGTGATGAGCGCGGGCAGCGGCATCTCGACCCATTGAAACGACCCGCCCTCGAGCTCGCGTTTGACGCGAACCGCCGGCTCTTTCACCTGCACATCCATCACGATGGTCGCGTGAGGCAGGCCAAGCCGCTCGGCAAGGATAACGCCGGTCTGCGCCGCTCCCTGATCGTCTGACTGCAGGCCGGTGAGCACCAGATCGAAATGCTCATCGCGCACGGCGTCGGCGAGAGCGCCGGCGACGACAAACGAGTCGGTGCCGATCGAAGCCAGCCGATCGTCCTCCACGTGAATCGCCCGATCCGCGCCTCGCGCGAGCGCCTCGCGGAGGACCTGCGACGCGCGTGCGGGTCCCGCCGTGCACACCACCACCTCGCCGCCGTGCTTTTCGCGAAGGCGCAGGGCCTCTTCCAGTGCGTACGCGTCGGGCTCGTTCATCTCGAAGCTGGCGTCCTGCTCGCGAACGCTCCGCTTCGTCTCATCGATCCGCGGCTGCCATTCACGGGTAGGGACTTGTTTGATGCACACAGCAATGCGCATGAGCTTTACAGTCTACCGTTTACGGTTCAGCGTTTACCGTCAGGCAAAGACATCAGGTGTTCACGGTCGACGGTAAACGGCGAACGGTGAACGACTATTCGTGCTTTTTGAACAGCAACGCGGCATTGGTGCCGCCGAAGCCGAACGAGTTGGACAGCGCGTAGTCCATCTTCACGGCGCGGCACTTGCCAGGGACGTAGTCGAGATCGCAGTCCGGATCGGGATTTTCGAGGTTGATCGTCGGCGGGGCCGTCTGATGATGGATCGCCAGCGCCGTGATGCCGGCTTCGAGTCCGCCGGCGGCGCCGAGCAGATGCCCGGTCATCGACTTGGTCGACGAGATCGCCAGCTTGCGGGCGTGCTCGCCGAAGAGGTTCTTGATCGCGAGCGTCTCGATGCGATCGTTGTGCGGCGTCGACGTACCGTGCGCGTTGATGTAGCTCACCTGGTGCGGCGCGACATTCGCCTTGCGCAACGCCATCTGCATGACGCGGACGGCGCCGCTGCCGTCCTCGGTCGGCGCGGTAATGTGATAGGCATCGCCGGACATGCCGTATCCGACGACTTCCGCGTAAATCTTCGCACCCCGCTTCAACGCCGATTCCCGCTCTTCGAGCACGACGACGCCGGCCCCTTCGCCGATGATGAATCCGTCGCGCTTTTTGTCGAACGGCCGGCATGCCTTCTCAGGAGCGTCGTTGTTGGTCGAGAGGGCGCGCATCGCCGCGAACCCGCCCACGCTCATGGGCGTGATGGCGGCTTCCGACCCGCCCGCAATCATCGCGTCGGCATCGCCCCGGCGGATGATCTCGAACGAGTCGCCGATGGCGTGCGCCGATGCGGAGCACGCGGTGCAGGTCGCGAGGTTCGGCCCCTTGGCGCCGAAACGGATCGACACCTGGCCGGCCGCGAGGTTGATGATGGCTGATGGAATGAAGAATGGCGAGACCCGGCGCGGGCCTCCGCGCAGGAGCTCTTCGTGCTCGCGCTCGATCGTGCTGAACCCGCCGATGCCAGAGGCGATGAACACGCCGACGGCCGGCGCGTTCTCCTGGGTGATCGGCAGCTTCGAGTCGTCCATCGCGAACTGCGCCGCGGCAATCGCGTACTGGATGAAGACGTCCATCTTCTTGACGTCCTTCTTCTCGACGAACTGGAGCGGATCGAAGTTCTTCACCTCGCCCGCAATCTGCGACGCGTATGCGGACGGATCGAAATGGGTAATCCGCCCAATTCCGCACTGGCCCGTCATCAGCCCGCGCCAGTTCACGTCGGTCCCGATACCCAGCGGCGACACCAGCCCGATGCCGGTGACGACGACCCGTCTAGTGTTCACGATGGTTATTTCTTACCTTTGGCATGCGAGTCTATGTATTCGATCGCTTCCTTGACGCGCGTGATCTTCTCGGCATCCTCGTCCGGAATCTCGATACCGAATTCTTCCTCGAACGCCATGACGAGCTCGACCGTATCGAGCGAGTCGGCGCCGAGGTCGTCGACAAAAGATGCATCCGGGGTCACTTCCTCTTCGTCGACTCCCAGCTGCTCTACGATGATGCTCTTGACCTTTTCAGCAACCGCCATTCAATCCTCCTACGTATACATGCCGCCGTTGACCGCTATGACCTGCCCCGTAATATACGCTGCTTCGTCGGACGCGAGAAAGCAGACTGTATTCGCCACGTCCTCGGGTGTGCCGAGCCTTCCCAGCGGAATCTGCAGCGCCCAGCTCTCGGATGTCGCCTCGGTGAGCGCCTTCGTCATGTCGGTGTCGATCATGCCGGGGGCCACGACATTCACCGTGATGCCGCGCGACGCCACTTCGCGCGCAAGCGCCTTGGCCAGCCCGATGAGGCCCGCCTTCGAGGCGGCATAGTTCGCCTGGCCGGCGTTGCCCATTTGTCCGACAACCGAGCTGATGGCGATGATGCGGCCGCCGCGCTGCTTGATCATGGGCCGCAGCACCGCCTGCGCACACGTATAGGCGCCCGTCAGGTTGGTCGCAATCACGGCGTCCCAGTCGTCGCGTTTCATGCGCATCATCAGCTGGTCGCGCGTGATGCCGGCGTTGTTCACAAGAATGTCGATGCGGCCGTGCTTTGCCAGCGCGTCTTTGACCACCGTGTCGACCGCTGCGGGATCCGTCACGTCGAGGCTCGCGGCCTCGGCCTTGCCGCCCCTCAACACGATGTCGGCGACGTTCGACTCGGCGTTGGTCCCGCGCGCGGCTGCCACGACCATTGCGCCCTGAGCGGCGAGGCGCTTCGCGATGGCGGCACCGATACCGCGCGACGCGCCCGTCACCAGCGCCACTTTTCCCGTGAGCTCGAGCATTATTTGGTCACCGCGAACAACGCCCGCACCGATTCCAGGTCGTCCGGCGCGCCAATGGCAGCCACATGCGCGTGATGCTGAATCTTGCGAATGAGCCCGCTGAGGACCGTGCCAGGACCAGCTTCAACATATGTCGTGACGCCATCCGACGCAAGGCGGCGCACCGAATCTTCCCAGCGGACTGCAGCCGATACCTGTCGCACGAGCGCGTCGATCGCCGACGCTCCATCACGCTTCGGCTGCGCATCGACATTCGCGACGACGGGAATGCGCGGGTCCTGGATCGCCAGCGCCCGCAGCTCGGGGGCGAGGCGGTCTTCGGCCGGCTTCATCAGCCGGCAGTGAAAGGGCGCGCTGACCGGCAGCGGCAGCACCCGCTTGGCCCCAAGCGCTTTCGCGCGTGCGCCTGCGCGTTCGACGGCTTCCTTCGAACCGGCAATGACCACCTGGCCGGCGCCATTCATGTTTGCGGGAGATACGACGTCACCCTGTGCGGCTTCCTCGCACGCCTGCATCACCTTGCCGACGTCGAGGCCGAGGATCGCCGACATGGCACCGGCGCCAACGGGCACCGCTTCCTGCATGTACCGGCCGCGGCGCCGCACGGTGCGAACGGCGTCCGCAAACGAGAAGGTGCCGGCGGCAACATTCGCGGTGTACTCGCCAAGGCTGTGCCCGGCGACAAACGCCACATTCGACGCCAGCCCTTCGGACTCGAGCACGCGGTAGACGGCGATGCTGGCCGTGAGAATGGCAGGCTGGGTGTTCTCGGTCAGCATCAGCGCGTCTTCCGGCCCGTCCCAGATCAACCGGCTCAGCGACTCGCCGAGCGCGTCGTCTGCCTCGGCAAACACCTGACGCGCAACCGGGAACGCCTCGGCGAGCGCGCGCCCCATTCCGACCTTCTGGGATCCCTGTCCTGGAAAAACGAATGCAATCATGAAACAGATGCGGTGGCGATTTCCTGCTCGACGCGATGCAGGAAGCCGGCGGTCGTGAAACGGTGGGCCATGAGAATGGCGTTGCGGACGGCCTTGGCTGAGGAGCGGCCGTGGCAGACGAAACAGACGCCCGCCACACCGAGCAGCGGTGCGCCGCCGTACTCGGAGTAATCGAGACGCCGCCGGAACCGCCGGAAGGCGCGCCGCGACAGAAGTGAACCGACCATGCCGGAAAATGTTCTCGACAATTCTTCTCCGAGGAGCCGCTCGACCGTGTCGACGAGCCCTTCGCTCGCTTTGAGCGCGATATTGCCGGTAAAGCCGTCGCAGACTATCACGTCCGCGTTGCCCTTGTACACCTCGCGCGCTTCGACATTGCCGATGAAGTTGAGCGACGAGGCCTTCAACAACTGATGCGCCTCGCGAATCAGCTCGGTGCCTTTGCTCTCTTCCTCGCCGATCGACAGCAGCCCGATCCGCGGGCGATCGATGCCGAGCGACACTCTTGCGTACACCGCACCCATGGCGCCGAACTGCAACAGATGCGCCGCCCGGCACTCGACGTTGGCGCCGACGTCGAGGAGGATACCGAGCCGGTCCCCCGACGGAATCGTCGCCGCGAGCGCGGGCCGATCGACACCTGGCAGCATGCCGAACGCGCCGTAAGACGAAAGCACCGTCGCACCCGTGTGGCCGGCGCTGACGAGCGCCGCAGCTTCTCCATTCGCCACCGATTCTGCAGCCGCGCGAATCGACGCTCGCGGCTTGCGCCGCAGCGCGGCGGCCGGCGCCTCGGCCATGCCGATGATGTCGGGCGCGTCGAGGATGCGGATGCTGAGCTCGTCGGCGTCGGGATGTCTCGCGAGCTCGGCGCGAATCACGTCGGCCGAGCCGGCCAGCAGAAGCCCGAGATCGAGGTGACGCGCGGCAGCCAGGGCGCCGTCGATGATGCTGCGGGGAGCGTGGTCGCCCCCCATCGCGTCTACGGCGATGCGGATCATGAAGTGGGCTTCAGACTGCGGGCTGCGGACTGCGGGCCGCGCCGGGAGCCTGAAGTCGGAAGGCTGCGACCGGACACGTGTGCTTACCCCTCATCAACCGCGCGAACCTGTCTGCCGCGGTAATACCCGCAATGCGGACAGGCACGGTGTGGGGGCTTGGGTTCACGGCAATTCGGGCAGTCGCTCGATTGCGTCGGGACGAGCGCGTCGTGCGCGCGGCGCTTTGACGTGCGCGATTTCGAGTGCCGCCGTTTGGGATTGGGCATGAGTTGATCCTCTAAGTCGAAAGTCTAAAGTCGAAAGTCAAGAGTCTAGTCGGTCCGTTTGATGGCCTTCAGCGCCGCGAGGCGCGGATCTTCCCACTTCTGATCGCAGTCGCACGTGCCGGTGTTCAGGTTCGTGCCGCACTGCGGGCACAGACCTTTGCAGGCGTCCGTGCACAAAGGCTTCATGGGCAGCGCCAGCTGGAACTGCTCCATGATGAGCTGCGAAAGGTCGATCTGGTCGTTGTCGTAGAACGCCGTCGACAGATCGTCCTCTTCCACTTCCTTTTCGCCGTCGCCCGCGTTGTCGACGCGCGGCACATACCGCAAATCGAAGTCGGTCGCGATCGGCAGCGTGAACGGCTCGAGGCATCGGCTGCAGGTCATTTCGAGCTCACCCGTCAGATGCCCCGCGACGCGATAGCGACCGGTCTCCTGCCGATCTACGTCGAACGACAAGGTGACAGGGGAAACAACGCGAAACGCTTCACCTTCGGTACCGGGCAGGAGCGACGGCTCGTACCGATTCTCGAAATGCTCGTGCGCGTCCTGTAACGATCGAAGGCTTAGCTGCATAACCTGCGCTCTACCAGCGTTTTAGCATTGGTAGAACGCTCCATTATAGTCTGCGACCGGGCGGTGGTCCAGAGTCGGGGATCCATGGCCCATCGCCCACCGACTATTGTCCATCGACCAGATCGATCGGCCCCACCCACGGCTTGGGAATGAACAGCGTTTCGAAGAGGTTCACGGCGTATCTGTCGGTCATGCCGGCCAGAAAATCGCGGGCGGCGGCATCGACGCCCTCTTCGGCGATGGTGCGTTCGTCGAGAAAGTCTTTGGGACGCTCGCGAATCTTCTCCCACAGGCCGCCGAGAATGCCGGTCGCTTTCTTGAACTCCGCTGTCGCCGACTCGTTCTCGTAAACAGCGCTGAACAGGAACGTTCGCAGCTCGAGCGTGGCCTCGAGCACCTCGCCGCTCATCCGGATCTCGGAAAGATTGCCCGCAAACGTTGCCTCGACGACGTCTTTGACCATGCGGCCGATCCGTGCCGACGACGTTTCGCCGAGGCTGGCGACGGCCTTCCGCGGCAAATCCTCGGCGCGCAGAATGCCCGCCCGCTGGGCGTCGTCGATGTCGTGGTTGACGTACGCCGTCAGATCGGCCACGCGAACGATCTGTCCTTCGAGTGTTTTGGACCGCTGTGACACCGGCACACCGACAGGCGAGCCACCCTTGCCTTTCGAATGATGCGCGATGCCGTCGCGCACTTCCCACGTCAGGTTCAGGCCATGGCGATCGTTCTCGAGCACGTCGACGATGCGAAGGCTCTGCTGGTAGTGATTGAACCCGCCGGGGATGAGCTCGTCGAGCACGCGCTCGCCCGCATGTCCAAACGGCGTGTGGCCGAGATCGTGGCCGAGCGCAATCGCTTCGGTGAGCTCTTCGTGAAGCTGCAGGACCTTGGCAATGGTCCGCGAGATCTGCGCCACCTCGAGCGTGTGCGTCAGCCGGGTGCGGTAGTGGTCTCCGGTCGGCGCGAAAAAGACCTGGGTCTTGTGCTTGAGCCGGCGAAACGCCTTCGAGTGCACGATGCGATCGCGATCGCGCTGAAACGCGGGGCGCACGTCGTCTTCGGACTCTTCGCGCAGACGTCCGCGCGTGTCGGCGCTCTTGGCCGCCTGGGGCGCCAGGATCTGTCGCTCGCGCGCTTCGAGGTGTTTACGGATGCTGGCCATATGTATTGGCAGCCCTAAAGGGCTGCGCTACCGGTACTAGTGTGCATCGGTAATGCGGCATCGGTAGCGCAGGGCTTTAGCCCTGCCTATCCGGCGGCGCAGGGCTCTAGCCCCGCCTATCCGATGGCGCAGGGCTTTAGCCCTGCCCGTGCCGTATTTCCGGCAAAAAGCTCTTGCCGTATTTCATCGCACCCACCCCGAAATTTTCCGCCACGGTTTGTCCCAGGTCGGCAAACGTCGTGCGCGTGCCGAGATTGACGCCAGAGGTCACATGCGGTCCTGTCACCAGCAGCGGCACATGCTCGCGCGAGTGATCGGTGCTCGGCGTCGTGGGATCGTTGCCGTGGTCGGCGGTAATCACCATCAGATCGTCGTCACGCAACCGCGGCAGCAAGTCCTTGAGCCGTGCGTCGAAGCGCTCGAGGTTGGCCGCATACCCGTCCACGCTGTTGCGGTGACCGTATTGTGTGTCGAAGTCGACCAGGTTCGCGAAGATCAGCCCGCGCGGGGTCGATGCCATCTCCGACGAGATGACGTCGACGCCTTCGTCGTCGCTCGCTGTATGAATCGCTCGCGTAATGCCACGGCCCGCAAACAGATCCTCGATCTTGCCGATGGCAACGACCGCAACGTGCGCCGCCGCGAGCCGGTCGAGCACCGTTTCGGAAGTCGGCATCATCGCAAAGTCCCTGCGATTGGCCGTTCGCGTGAAGCTTCCCGGCTTTCCGGCAAACGGCCGGGCAATCACACGCCCGAGTCCGTAACCGCGAACCGCGAGCTCGAAGGCCACGGCGTTGATCCGGTACTGCTCTTCAATCGGAATCACGTCCTCGTGAGCGGCGATCTGAAACACGCTGTCCGCCGATGTGTAGACAATCGGCTTTCCCGTCCGCATGTGCTCGGGCCCCAGGTCGTCGATGATGGTCGTGCCCGACGCGGCGTAGTTGCCGAGCGAACCTCGCCCGACTCCCTGCTCGAACGCGTCAATCAGTTCCCTGGGGAAGCCATCTGGAAATACGGGGAACGCGCGGTCGAGCACGATGCCCATCATCTCCCAGTGACCGGTCACCGAATCCTTCCCTGCCGACATTTCCGCCATACGGCCGATCGCGGCGTGCGGCACCTGGACGCTCACCTCTCCGCCGATATCGACGATGCGATCGAGCCCCAGGCTGCGAAGCGTCGGAACGCGCAGACCGACGGTGCGGGCGATGTTGCCGAGGGTATTGCTGCCCTCATCACCGTAGTCGCGGGCATCGGGGAGCGCGCCGGCACCGACGCTGTCGAGCACGATCACGATGACTCGGGAAAACAATGGGGGCACGGATCAAATAAACAGGAGATTAGGAGGCCAGGAGGGCCTCTACGGCCGTCAGTGTGTCCGGATGCTCGCCCGACGTCGGAAGCCACACTAGGTTAGGCTCTTTGCGAAACCAGATCAACTGCCGGCGGGCATAGTGACGGTTCTCGCGCGTGATGAGCTCGCGTGTCTCGGACTCGCTGCGCACGCCGTGCAGATGCTCGAGCGCCTGCCGGTACACGAGACCACCGAACGGTCTCGCGCTTTCGGGCACACCTCGCGCGAGCAGGCCTTGAATCTCGTCCATCAGCCCCTGCTCGAACTGCGCATCGACACGCTTCGCAACCCGTTCGTGAATGAGAGCGATCGGCGGCGACAGCGCGACGCCAATTGTCTTGTAGCCGGCAAGCGGCGAGACGGTCGCCGCAAAGTGCTCGGTCATCGGCTTGCCTGTCAGGAAGTACACCTCGAGCGCGCGGATCATGCGTTTTCGATCGCGAGGCTGGATCCGCACGGCAGATTCGGGATCGACGCGCCCGAGCAGGCGATGCAGATGTTCCACGCCACGGCGCGTGGCGATTGTCTCGAGACGGTCGCGCATCGCCGCATCGGCGCCAGGTCCGGGAAAGAGGCCACGCACGAGCGCCCGATAGTAGAGGCCGGTACCGCCAACGAGGATCGGCCACTGGCCACGCGCATAGATGTCCTCGATGGCCGCAACCGTATCGCGCACGTATCGCGCCGCCGTGTACTCATCTGTTGGCTCGACAATGTCGATCAAGTGATGCAGGATGCCGCGTCGCTGGGGCATCGGGACCTTGTCGGTTCCGATATCGAACCCGCGATAAACGGCCGTTGAATCGCAGCTGATGATTTCGCCACCGTGCCTGAGCGCCAGCTCGATGCCGAGCGCGCTTTTGCCCGTGGCGGTCGGCCCCAGGATGGCGAGAATCGGCGGTAAAGGGGTCAGACCCCATTTTTTGTCCAAGGCGATCGGAATCAACAAAAAATGGGGTCTGACCCCTTATCTATTCACGTCCTGAAGAAAACGAGGGCCACGACGACCCCCAGCAGGATCAGGAGGCCGAGCTGCTGCGGACGGGTCGGTCGCGCCATCGCGTCACCTGAAATCCGCGGGATCTTCGTTGTAGAGGAACGTGACGGTGAAGAACGCGGTGTCGGAGGGATACTCCGGCGGCAGCGGCTGGGTCGGATTCGAGCCGAGCAGAGCGTTGACCGCCGCGTGATTGAACGACTCCACGTTCGACGGCTGCTTCACTTCGATATCGGTAATAGCGCCGTTGCGATGAATGTTGAACGTGATGACAACGTGCCCCTTCATGATCATCGCCGCTTGCGGTACGAACCAGTTGCGCTTCACCTGCGCGACGAACCGGCGCAGCCACGGACCGAAGTCGACCCCCTTGCTGTCGAACTGAATCAACCCTTCGGCGTCGCCGCTCCCGTGCTCGTTTTCGAACGACTGCTCCTGTACGTAGCGCTGAAGGTTCCGCAGCGCGCTGCCTAGCAGGCCTTTGCCGCCCGCGTCCCCGAGCCGCAGCGAGGGCTTCGAGTTCGGCGAGTCCGGCAGCTTCAGCATCGATTTCGACGGATCGTTGGCGGCCATTTGCCCTTCGGCGGTCGCGTCGGGCGCGCCCTGCGCGACAGAGGCTTCAGGGGCATTGCCGCGGTTGGGCGGCGCGACGTCGGCTTCCTCGCGCTCGCGCGAGTTGCCGCGCGCAAACGGAAGCGCATTCTGCGGGTTCGGCGGCTTCTCGATGGCCGATTTCACGCGGTCTTGATCCGAGCGATCGACGTCGGGCCTCGGCTGTGGCTTCGACACGTCGACCCGAGGCTGCATGAACACGAACCGCGGACTCTGTTCCGGCGGCCGATTGGCCAGGGTGGCGGGCACCGCAGCGCGCACCGACTCCGGGAGCAGATCGGGAACAATCAGGATGGCGATAAACAGTAAAAGGTGGACGATTATCGAGATGAGGACACCCTCGCGTACGGACAGTGCCCGTTCGACCCTGGGCGTTTCCGGGCGCAGATCCTCAAAGTCGATGTACATCAGTAAGTTAGTCGATTATAGCACCCGGTCTTGCGCGCCGCCTTTCACAGCTACGAACATGTAGACGATGCCGAAGGTCAAAGGGACTGCACGCACAGTGCCAAATCCGGCGTCTCGAAGCTGTTGCGAGAATTCTTCAGGCGACGGAAACGCCTGAACCGACTCGGGCAAGTACGTATAAGCGCTCGGGTGCTTCGAGACGAGCCGGCCGATGAGCGGAAGCATTTTTCTGAAGTACCACAGATAGAGATTGCGAAGCGCCGCCGAGCGCGGCAACGAGAACTCCAGGATCACCAGCGTGCCGCGCCCGCGAAGAACCCGCGCGATTTCGCGGCATGCCAGCGCGGGATCGTCGACATTGCGGATGCCGAAGCCGATCGTGGTGGCATCGACCGAGCCGTCGGCAAGCGGAATTCGCGTGGCGTCGCCGCGCAGCAGCGTGATGGATTCCGCGTGTCCTTCGGGTCTTCCAGGACCCGCCCTGCGTACTTTCTCTTTCCCGATCTGCAGCATCGCGGCGGAAAAATCGACGCCGATGACGCGCTTTGCGCGGGCGCGACCCGTCGTCGCGGCGAGCGCCAGGTCTGCGGTCCCCGTGCACAAGTCGAGCACCGTCTCGCGTCCCGTCAATTGCAGCGCGCCGACCGCCCGTTTCCGCCACTGCTTGTCCAGGCCTGCGCTGAGCAGATGATTCAGAAAGTCGTAGCGATCGGCGATCGCATCGAACATTCCTGAAATACGAGAAGGATCTTTCGCTGGAGGGACCAGGGATTGGGGACCAGGGATTGGGGATTGGTTAACGGCCGGCATAAACCGAGATGGCGGTGATGACGAAGTACAGGATGCCGACATAACCGTTGAGATCGAACGCCAGCTTCACATTCGACAGATCGGTCTCGCTCACCAGAGACTGTTCGTATACAAGGAGGCCGGCCACCGCGGCCACACCGAAGAAATAGACGGCACCGAGTCCAGTGAGCACGCCAAGAAGCGTGAGGCACACGATGGTGCCCAGGTGCATCGCACGCGAGATCCAGAGTGATCGGGCGACACCAAAGCGTACCGGGATCGATTTCAGGTGCTGGCGGCGATCGACGTCGAGATCCTGGCAGGCATAGAGCACATCGAACCCGCCGACCCACAGCGCGATCGCCAGTCCGAGCAGCCACGGCTCCCAGCCCACTCCTCCACCGGCAGCCAGCCACCCGCCGACCGGTGCAATGGCCATCGCGAGGCCCAGGAAAAACTGCGTCGCCCACGTGTACCGCTTCGCGAGGGAATACCAGAAGATGAGGATCAGAGCGACGGGCGACAGGACCAGGCACAACCAACTGAGCTGAGCGGCCGATGCGACAAACGCCATCGACATGAGCGTCACGAAGATCGTCGCTTCCGCGACCGACATGCGGCCGCTCGGCAGCTCTCGCGACGACGTGCGGGGATTGCCGGCGTCGAACTTTGCATCGACGAGCCGGTTGAAACCCATCGCGGCGCTCCGAGCGGTCACCATGCACACGACTATCCAGACGACGTGCCTCCACGTGACGGGCTGCCGGCGCGACGCCAGCAGCGCCCCGGTCAGCGCAAACGGCAGCGCGAACACCGAATGGCTGAAACGCACAAACGAGAGATACGTGCGCAATCGATTCAACACCTGTCGCCCCTGTTGGCCGCTATTCCTTTTCGAGATACATCCCGTGCCGGACAATCTCCATGTGGCGCTCTGGATGGGAAGGCGGCCCGAATCCGTGACGGCTGTACAGGCCATGCGCGTCGCGCGTGACGAGAAGGAACCGTCGCAGACCCTGAAGATCCGGATGCGCCATCACAGTGTCGATGAGCCACTTGCCAAGGCCGTGTCCCCGGTGGGTCTCCAGCACGTACACGTCGCAGAGGTACGCGAACGTCGCGCGGTCGGTCACCACACGCGCAAATCCGATCTGTGCGTCGCCGTCGAACACACCGAAGCACAACGAATTGGCGATCGACCTGGCGACCGTCTCCTTCGGGATGCCTTCGGCCCAGAACGATCGGCTGAGAAAGCCGTGAATCGCATCGAGGTCGAGCCTCTGCGCATCGGTCGTGATCGAATACGGTCCCATGGAGAACTGCGGCACGTGTCGTTACACCCCCGTCGATCCGAATCCGCCTTGCCCACGCGCGGTACTGCTCAGCTCGCCGGTCTCCTCGACGGCCACGCTCACGAACGGCGCGATGACCATCTGCGCGATCTTCATGCCCGGCTCCACGTCGAAGCGGCTGCGCCCGTGATTGATCAATATCACACCAACCTCGCCGCGATACCCATGGTCGATCGTCCCAGGCGTGTTGAGCACGGTAACCCCCTGCTTCAGGGCAAGGCCGCTTCGCGGCCGCACCTGCGCCTCGGTGTTCGGCGGCAGCTCGATGGATATGCCGGTCCCGACGAGCTTGCTCTCGCCCGGTGCGATCGAGACGGATACAGCCGCATAGAGATCGAGCCCCGCATCTCCCGGATGCGCATAGGACGGCAATGTGGCATCGACGGAAAGGCGCTTCACAAACAGCTTCACAAATACTCCATTCGCAGCAGTCGTCTAATTCCAGAAAGCAGCCGGGTTGACACTGCTGCTCTGTTTTGTCTGTGTCGTCGCACACTGCTGTTTGGCAGCTTCATAGTAGTGGTTATCCCCTTCGTCTGTGTGTTCACCAACGAGGACCAGGCACGCTTCCGAAAGAAGAGCCTTGTAACTGTCGGTGCCAAGCGACCGCGATTCACGGCCGGTCAGCGCGTCCGGCCAGGTGCAAGACTGTGCGGGCGACGTGAAGAGGAAGCGGCCGGAGGGTTTTAGCGCCAAAGCAACCTTGTGGATGAGATTCCGTTGGACATCCTCGGCGAGCAGGAACAACAACCCCCACGTGACCGCCCCCAGCGTCGAACCGTGGCGACACCGACATTCCGCTGCTCACGCCGCGCCATGTGTTCTGACGCGACCGCCTCGCAGCCGTTCGAGCGATCGTCCGCCAATCCTGTCCCTAATCCCTATCGCTATCAATCCCGAATCCCAAAATACCCTACTGAGGCAGGGCTAAAGCCCTGCGCTACAGAGGCACTAAAACTACAGAGGCACTAAAACTCAATCCTCAATCTTCAATCTTCAACAATCTTCCAATCTACCAATCTTCCAATCTCACAATTCAGCATCCCCCACCCGCGCGAGCGGCCTCGTGAGGCACGTCGGCCCGCCACCGCCTTTCAGGCTGATCTCGCGACCGTCATAAACCTGCACGCGCGCGCCGGCCTGCTCGAGCGCCGCGCGTGTTTTTGGATTGCCATCCAGCATCACGCAATCGCCCGGCCCGAGCGCGAGCACGTTTGTCCCCATCGTCTCGAATTCTTCGTCAGGCACATCCACGAGGCGATAGCCGCGATCCTTCAGCATGCGTTGGAAATTCTCCGGAAGCAGCCGCAGGTAAACAACCGCGAGGTCGCGATCTACCGTGCTGATGAGCGACATGAGGTGCATGACGTCGTGTTGACCCGGATCGTCCGGCAACGGCACGACGATGACATCATCGAACGAATCGCCGAGCAGGATTCTCAGCTGACGAATGCCGACAGGGTTCGTTCGGGCGCCCAGGCCCACCGCAAGCGTCCGCGAGTCGAGCCAGACGAGATCGCCGCCCTCAATCTGCCCCGGTAAATGAACGGTCCCAGCAACCGGCCAGCCTCGGCGCCGTAGTACCACTTCCTGCACTGCCGGTTCGTCAGAGCGTTGTTTCTTTCCCATGCTGGCCAGAATGACACCACGCGCGCTCAGGATCGACGCGTCGCGCGTGTAAATGGAATCGAGCGTCACAGTGTCGTCCTGCGGCAGGAACACGATGTCTGCGCCACAACCGGCGAGAATTTCGAGGAAGGCATCGGTACTCGGCGATGGCTCTGCCGAGGTCGGGTGGAGCGGAAAAGTTCAAGTGCGTCCACTGCGCCGAAATCCGATCGGCGCTCACAAATGCATCGCGCGCATGTTTGACGAGAACAGTGGTCAGCTTCCCATGTTCCGACAGCACGGCGCTCACGACTCAGATACCCAGCGAATCCGCGACTGCTCGACGCCCGACACGAGCTCTTCTTCGATGGCCGAGACCGCGCCATCGAGCTCGACCGCAATCAGCGCATCGCGCTTTCCCGAGTCAATCGTGCCGAACTCGGCCTCGAACCCCAGCGCACGCGCTCCGTTAATCGTGGCGGCCTCGAGAAGACGGCGCGCCGGGACTTCGGGTGCCAGACGACGCAGCTCGGCAAGCTCGGCAAACATGTTGAGATCGGGCACGCTGGCAAGACTGTCCGTACCAACGGCGATACGCACGCCGGAATCGAAGAAGTCGCTGACCGGCGGTTCACCCGCACCGGTCAGGATGTTGCCGCGGGGGCAGGTGACGAGGGTCGCGCCTTTCGACGCCATGCGCTCGAGATCACTCGCGCCGAGATGGACACCGTGAACCACGAGCAGACGGTCGTCGAGAAACCCCATCCGATCGACGTACTCCACAGGACCACAACCCGGCGGCACAAACGACGGATCCCATTTGCCGATTTCTTCGAGCATCTCCCGGTATGGGCCGCTCCCGTCGCGCAGAAACGCGATCTCCGCGTCCGATTCGCCAAGGTGCACGCTCGATCGGGCAAACGGATCCTGGTTCAGGGCAATCCGGATGCGGCCGAACAACGCCGGCGATACCGAGTAAGGCGCGTGAGGTGCGAGCGTGTGGCGCACGTCTGTGGCAGCCGGCATCGTCCGCAGCACGTCCAGGGCGTTGCCGATCACCCGATCGGCATCGTTCGCCAGAAAGCCGAGAAGCTCGTAGAACACGACCGCCGCCATCTGTTGTCCGGCAAGCTCGATCGATGTCGCCAGCGTGTTCGAGATGTCGCCCACAAGCGGGGTTCCGTAGTCGCGCGCTTCGGTGATGGCGGCAGAGATCGCTCGAGCGATCTCATCGCTCGTCGGATCTGCGCCACGCCTGAGATACATGACAGAGCGGATCCAATCGGGGAACGATCCGGTGCCTGCGGTGCGCCCACGCATCCACGAGAGCTCGAGATGGGTGTGCGCGTTGACGAGTCCGGGCAGAACGGCGACATTCCGGAGATCGATTTCATCCGGCGCCGTGAAGTCGCCGGGACGGGTGGGCCCGAATGCGACGATACGGCCCCGCTCGGTCCTCAGCCACGCATCGCGGATGGGCGGCTGCGAGATGGGCAGCAGCCATGCGGCTCGATATGACGGCATATCACATCAGTCGCGTGTGCTTACCGGACTGGCTGCGGGCAGGATAGTGCTTCAGCTCGGGGGCTTCACCCGCCGCCCCATCGGCGCGAGCGGTCGCAAGGCTCAGCATGCGCGGCACGTCGCGCTCGCGGAAGATCGGATCCCCGAGAATCTCGTAGTGCATGTTGCGGCGCTTGGGAACAAAGCCGGCATCTTCGACATTGCGCACGATCTCGATCTCGTCCATGCAGTAGGCCGCGCCCGCCGCCCGGACGACGTTCTCCTCGATCATGACGCTGCCCATGTCGTTGGCGCCGTAGGCGAGGCTCAACTGCCCGACCTTGCCGCCCTGGGTGACCCACGACGCCTGCAGATTGTCGAAGTTGTCGAGCACGATTCTCGCAAGCGCGAGCGTGCGCAGATAGTCGACGCCGGTGGCCTCGGTACCGCCCAGCTCCGTATGGTCGGGCTGAAAGCTCCAGGTGATGAACGCGGTGAAGCCTCCCGTCTCATCCTGTACCTCGCGCAATCGCATCATGTGCTCGATGCGCTCTTCCAGCGTTTCGACCGTCCCATACATCATCGTCGCGGTCGTGCGCAGCCCGCGATGATGCGCGTGACGCATGACGTCGAGCCACTCGTCGGCCGTCGCCTTGCCGTAGCAGTGCAAAAGCCGGCGCACGCGATCGACGAGAATTTCCGCTCCGCCTCCTGGAATGCTATCGAGACCGGCGGCAATGAGCCGATCGATGACTTCAGGCACCGGAAGCTGCGACAACCGCGACAGGTGAATCACCTCGGGCGGCGACAGCGCATGCAGCTTGAAATCGGGATAGCGCTGTTTGACGGCGCGGAAGAGATCCTCGTACCACGTCAGCGGAAGATCGGGGTTGTGGCCGCCCTGCAGCAGCAGCTGCACGCCACCCACTTCGATCGTTTCGTCGATCTTCCGGAAGATCTCATCGAAGCCCAGCACGTAGCCTTCGCTCGAGCCGACGTCGCGATAAAACGCGCAGAAGTTGCATTTCGCCACGCAGACGTTCGTGTAGTTCACGTTGCGGTCGATGATGTAGGTGACTGTGCGCTCCGGATGCTTGCGCAACCGTATCTCGTCGGCCAGCCGGCCGAGCAGATGCGTCGGCGCGTGCCTATAGAGGGCGAGCGCGTCGGCGGCATCGATGCGTTCGCCATCCTCGATCTTGCGCGTGATGTTCTGGATGTCCATCTCCTAGACAGCCCTAAAGGGCTGTGCCACCCACATCGGTGAAGAGAACAGGGCTTTAGCCACCGATACGGTGGAACAGGGCTTTAGCCCTGTTCGTAGAACCTCACTGGCTCTGCCTGAGGCAGCGCGCCAATTTCTTCCGCCAGCTCGTAAAACCGCCGCAATCCTGCTACCTCGGGCTCGCCTAGAGCGTACTTCACATTTTCACGAAGGTAGCGGTCGGCACGGGCGGCCTTCTCCGGGCTGTCGGGAAACAACTCCCGGCCAATTGTAGCGGTTGCGGTAACGCCTCTGTCACGCGCCTGCTGCAGAGCCGCCGTATCGGCCGCACCGACGATGCCCGGCCGTCCCGCCCAGAACGCATAGACGAACGGGAGACCGGTCATCCCGACCCACTCCTCGCCCAAATCGATCTTCTCCACACCCAACGCCTCATGATCGAGGAAGAGCGCGTTGTCTCCGATCACGAGCGCCGCGTCGCATTCCCCGAGCATGCGGGTGAGATCCGGCGGCATGCCGACTTCCCGTGGCTCGATGTCGAACCAGCGCGCGCAGAGCACGCGCAGGAGCGCGATCGACGTCCTGGAGCTCGTGTCCAGCGCAACCGAGCGGATGTCCTCCATCGACACTTTCGTGAACATGGCCACAGACGCCACCGGACCATCGGACGCAATCGAAAGGCCCGGGACGATTCGATAGTCGTGCCCCGGATACTCGATGGACGGGATCAGCCCGAGATCGACGTCGTTCGCGTGCAGGAGCTCGGCACATTTCGCCGGCACGTCGAACCGCAGGCTGAACCGATCTGTCTGATGTTCGAGCCCGTGCACAAGCGGGCGCGTATTGAGATAGCTGACAGCTCCGAGTCGAATCGGCATGTTGGTTCGGCTTTACACCTGTCCGGTAGGGCGCAACTTGAGTTGCGCTTCAGCTGCGCCTCTGAAAACGCCCGTCACGCTCGACAGCCTCGAAACCGGCGGCGTGAATGCTGCGGCGGATCTCTTCGAGCGGCGATCGCCGCCGCCCCTGCGAAAGATCGTCTTCTGCCGACACCGAGTCGATGTCGTCGGCGCCAAACGTCAGCGCGACTTGCGCCAGCTTCGGGCCATACAGTTCCCAGTCGACCTGAATAGTCTCGACCGGATCTGCCAGCAGTCGCGATATCGCCACGCGCTTCACGTCTGCATAACCAGTCGTCGGCTGAGTTGCGTCGATCTTGCGCGGCAACGGCGCAAAAACGCGTATCGAGCCAAGCGTGGTTTGAAGGGCCGCCACGTCGCGGCACACGGCCGTCCACTCGCGTTCGGGCGTTTCGTTCATCGTCAGGCGGGCCAGCTGCAGTCCCGCATCGGTCAGCGCCTCGAGCATGCGCTCGGGATCGGCCAGGCGATCGAAAGGCGCCTGTGCCACCAGTTCGAGGCCTTCCTTCTTCAGTGCGGCGAGCACAACCGGCAATCCTTCTGGCAACTTGCTGAGCTCATACAGGCAGAAGGCAGACAGCGGCGTCGTCCCCGCCAGTTCGCGTGCCTTCGCCACGACCTCGATGCAGTCGTTCATCGTGTGGGGGGTGTAGAAGATTCGGAATTCGCCCGGAGTTTTCGCGTCTGCCGTAGTGCCGACCTTGAGGTCGGCCTTGGACTCGACCTTCAGGTCGGCCACTCGCACATAGGTCACATCCGTCCCGTGCAGCTTGCGGCGAACGATGCTCGCGAGCATGCCGAGCATGATGATGTCGCGGCTCGAGCCGAGCGCCGCGATGTCCTCATCCGACAGGCGCTCCCCTGCTTCGACTTTGGAGGTGAGATCGTCGAGTGAGGCCGCCATCTATTTTTCCTTCGCGATCGATTTCAGCAGATCCGACGCCTTCCGGCCCGCCGCCTCCGTCGTCCTGAGGCGGGTCGGCCATTCGCGCGTGAACCCTTCGCCCGGCCACTTTCGCGTCGCGTCAATCCCCATCTTGCTGCCGAAGGCGGGCAGGCTCGACGCATTTTCAAGGTCGTCCATCGGCCCGACGGTGAACTGGATATCGCGCTGGGGATCGACGTGCGTGCCTGCAATCCAGGCGACCTCGCTGACATTCTGGACGTCGACGTCCTTGTCGACGACGACGATCGTCTTGGAGAACATCAACTGTCCGAGACCCCAGAAGGCGTTCATGACTTTTCGCGCGTGACCCGGATAGCGCTTGTCGATCGACACCAGCACGATGTTGTGGAAGATGCCCTCCGGCGGAAAGTGCATGTCGACGATCTCGGGCAGCGTCTTGCGAATCATCGGGAGAAAGATCCGTTCGCTCGCCTTGCCCAGATAGACGTCCTCCTGCGGCGGAATGCCGACCACGGTCGTGAGATAGGTCGGTTTCCTGCGCATGGTGATGCACGTCAGATGGAACACCGGAAAGTCTTCGGCGAGCGAATAGAACCCCGTGTGATCGCCGAAGGGCCCCTCCCTGCGCCGCTCGCCTGGATCGACGTACCCTTCGAGCACGATATGCGCGCTTGCCGGCACTTCGAGATCGACCGTGACGCCCTTGACCAGCTCGATGCGCCGGCGGCCGAGAAACCCCGCGAGCAGGAGCTCGTCGAGACCTTCGGGCATGGGCGCGGTCGCGGCATACGCGAGAATCGGTTCCGGGCTCAGCGCCACCGCGACTTCGAGCCGCTTGCCCATGCGCTCTGCCACACGATGGTGCTGAGCGCCCCCCTTGTGCCGCTGCCAATGCATGCCGGTCGTGCGGCCGTCGAACACCTGCATGCGGTACGTCCCGATATTCCTCACGCCCGTTTCCGGATCCTTCGTGATGACGAGCGGCAGCGTAATGTAGCGGCCCCCATCGTCGGGCCAGGTTTTCAGGATCGGCAGCTCGTCGAGCGAGCCGTCGCGCTTCACGACTTCCTGGCAGGGCGCATCTTTCACCGTCTTCGGCATCAGATCGCGCAACCGGTCGAGCATCGGCAGCATCTTGAACGCGTCGAGCATGCCCGCGGGCATCTTCGGCGTCATCATCTCGTCGATTTCTCTGGCCACCGCGTCGAGCGAGCTCGCGCCCAGCGCCAGGCACATGCGTTCGGTCGATCCAAACAGATTGGTGGCGACAGGCATGTCGAAGCCTGCCGGACGCTCGAACAGCAGGCCGGGACCTCCACCGGGCAACTTGCACACGCGATCGGTCACCGCCGCAATTTCCAGGTCGGGGCTGACGCTCTCGCGGATGCGGGAAAGCAGGCCCCGCTTGTCGAGGTCGGCGATGAAATCGTTGATGTCAGAGTACATGAACTGTTTGGGCAGCCCTAAAGGGCTGCGCTACCGATACGCCGATACCGACATCGTCGAGCTGTGCGGTAGCGCAGGGCTTTAGCCCTGCCTCTTCATTTCCTCAGTTATTCTCTGCGCTAACTGTATCGCGCGTAAACCATCGGCGCCTGTCACGCCTGGGGACCGCTTCTCGCGAACCGCCGCCACGAAGTCGGCGAGCTCGCGCTTGAGCGGCTCTTCCTGCACGACTTCGAGCTTTCCGCCGTCGATGACCGGCATCGCGCCGTTGCCTTTGACGAGCCGCCAGCGCTCCACTTCCTGCGCCGCGTAATCGACCGACAGGTACGCGTCGCGCTGAAAGATCCGGATCTTGCGGACACGATCGTTATAAATCCGGCTTGCCGTGATATTCGCAATACACCCGGACGCAAACTTCAGCCGGGCGTTGGCGATGTCTGGCTTGGGTGTCAACACCGCGACGCCGACAGCCTCTACTGCGACGACTTCGGACGGCACAATCGACAGCACGACGTCGAGGTCGTGAATCATCAGGTCGAACACGACATCGATATCGAGGCTTCGATCGGGAAACGTGCCCAGACGGTGCACTTCGATGAATCGCGGGTGATCGAGAAGCGGCCGTACCGCGGCGACGGCCGGGTTGTACCGCTCGGTGTGACCTACGCCAAGCACGGCGCCGGACGCCGACGCCGCGTCCATCATCTGCCGTGCCTCGCCGGCATCGCGCGCGAGCGGTTTCTCGACGAGCACCGCGATTCCGCGCTGCAGGAACGGCAGCGCCACGTTCAAGTGAGATTCGGTCGGCACGGCGACCGTCACGGCGTCGACCCGGCCGTGCATCTCGGCCGCGTTCGTCACCCACGGCGCGTTGACGAGGCTGCCGATCTCGCGAGCGCGCGCTTCCTTGATATCGACGACGGCCGACGAGCTCCACATCAGGCAGCGTCGCGAGGATCCGCGCGTGATGCCGACCTAACGCTCCAACGCCGATAACGGCAACTCGAGTGCTCATTCTCTCTTCTATGTCTCAACGCAGAGGCGCAAAGCCGCAAAGGTATTCTTCAAAAGGTTTATCTCTGCGTCTTGGCGTCTTTGCGCTGGGATATCACATTTTTTCCCGGCCGACGATCGTGATGCCCGCCTCGTCGGCGCTCTTCAGCATGTCCTCACGTTCGAACATCAGCGTCTTTCCCGCGTCGACCGACAGCGCCGCCGCACCGGCAATGCGCATGGCCTGAATCGTGGCCAGGCCGACGACCGGCACGTCGAACCGCATGTCCTGCTTCGGCTTGGCGACTTTCACGATCCGCACGCCGGGGCCGGCCAGGTGTCCAGCGCGCGCAATCACTTCGTCGGTGCCTTCCATCGCTTCGACGGCCACGACGGCGCCGTGCTTCACGGCAATCGTCTGGCCGATATCGAGAGCGGCAATCGCGTCGGCCATCTGGTAGCCGAAATCGAAATCCTTCTGCTCTTCTTCGGTCGGCGCCCGGCGGCTCATGACACCGGGGATCGCGAGCATCGGCTTGAGCAGCGACGTCGAGTCGATGAGCTCGATCCCCTCATCCTTCAGCACCGACGCGACCGCGCCGATGAGGCCGTCGGTATTGCGGAACGCAAGCTTCAGCAGGACAGATCTGAACTTCGCATCAGGCACGATGCCGCCCGCGAAGATCTTCGTGTGCTTCACCTGCCCCGCCATCACCGCATGGCTGACGCCGGCATCTTTCAACAGAGAGATGCACTTCCCAAGCTCGCCGAGCGAGATCCAGTGAATCGCCGCGCGCGCTTTCGCGGCGGCGTCGTTGAGATCGGTGAATGTCTCTTCTTTGGCGGCGATGACCGTGACGTCGTGGCCCATCGAGCGCGCAGCGTCCAGAACGAGAAACGGGAATCGGCCATTCCCTGCGATGAGGCCGAGTCTCACCGGCTCCGGCTCCCGGCTGGCCCGGGCCTGAGTCTCATCCTGCCACCATTCTCCGCCGCCTTTCTTCGGCGGCCTGGGCCGCCGAAGCAGCGCGCCGCGCTGCGAGCTGCGGATGAAATCGACGAGGTATGTGCACTTCGGGACACGACAGCGTCGAGTCCTGCTCGAATCTTGTTGAGCGCGCGCGTGGTGTTGAGCCGCGACGTCAGCAGGTAGCGGTACGCGCGCTTCAGCTTGCCGATGACCTCGGGCGTGAACCCGCGGCGCATCAAGCCGATGGTGTTCAGCCCGTAAATGCGGGCGCGGTTGCCGACCGTCTTCGCATACGGCAGCGCATCCTTCGTGACAACCGAGTATCCGCCGATGAACGCGTGGCGCCCGATCCGGCAGAACTGGTGCACACCAGAGCCGGCGCTGATCGTGGCGAAGTCGTCGACGAACACGTGGCCACCGAGCGTCGCGTTGTTGCCGAAGATCGTGTCGTGGCCGATATGGCAGTCGTGCGCCACGTGCGCGTACGCCATGAACACGTTCCGGTCTCCGATCGTCGTCTTTCCTCCCCCGCCCTGCGTGCCGCGGTGAATGGTGACGAATTCGCGGAAGATGTTCCGCTCGCCGATCTTCAGGTAGGTCTCTTCGCCCTTGAACTTCAGGTCCTGCGGGATCAGCCCGATCGACGCGAACGGAAAGATCTCTGTCCCATCGCCGATCTCCGTGAATCCGTCAACGACGGCCGATGCCCCGATGCGGCAGCGGCGGCCGAGCTTTACGTGCTCGCCCACGACCGCGTTGGCGCCAACGATCGTGCCGGCGCCGATCTCGGCGCCTTTCATGACGACCGCCGTGGGATGAATGCGCACGCCATCCGGCACGACGGCGAGCAGCAGATCGGCCTCGGCAACAATCTGGTCGCCGACAAATGCCACGGCGCGGGCTTTCGCCAGCGACGTGCGGGCCCGGCTGAGCGTCACCTCGAGCGCGCAGCTGATCGCCCGGCACGACCTGCCGGCGAAACTTCGCATCATCGACGCCGTGCAGGTAGACGCGCGACATCGGCATCGGCCCTTCGCGCTCGAGCACGAGCGCCGCCGCCACCTGCGTCAGCGTTTCGAGCATGAGCACGCCGGGCATCAGCGGCACGCCCGGAAAATGCCCCTGAAAGAAGTCTTCTGTTATGGTGACGTTCTTATGGGCCACGAGCCGGCGTCCCGGATCGTGCTCGACAATTGCGTCGACGAGCACCGACGGATGGCGGTAGCAGAGACGGTCTAGGAGTGCTGGGATATCGAGTGTGGACACTGCGGAAAGAATACCCTGAGAAGGGCTTAGGGCTTAGGGCTTAGGGCTAAGGGCTAAGGGCTTAGGGCTAAGGGCTCAGGGCTCAGGGCTAAAGTGAGGGTTGAGGCAGGTCCCTCCACACTTCTCAGCCCTCAGCCCTTAGCCCTTAGCCTTTAGCCCTCGCATCAGGGTTTAGCGGGCGCCGGAGCGGGTTTCGGTGTCGCAGGCGGTGTCGCCGGAGGCGTGACCGAGGGCGGCACCGCGGGCTTGGCCGTCGAGGGGGCAGCCGGCGCGGGCTTCGCCGTCGGAGGCGCTGCGGGCTTGGCCGCCGTCGGTACTTGCCCGAGTCGAAGCGCTTGATCACTTCGCCGGTGATGTCGAGCGACGGATCGACGTAAGATCGCGCCCGCATCGCCGGCGCTGAAGAGCAACCCGATCGCCAGCTCTTTAACGAGCGCGTCGACGACCGGCCGCAGCTTCTCCTGGAAATCACCCTGCAGCTCCTGTTGCAGCTGCTGCACCTCGGCGTTGGCATCTTCCTGGAAGCGATCGATTTCGACGGTGAGGCGATCGATTTCCCGCTGCGTCTGCGCGCGCGCCGCATCGTTCAGCACCGCGCCCCCCTGCTGCAGCTTCTCCTGATTCGCCTTCAGGGCCTTGGTCTTGTCGGCGAGCTCGGCGGTCTTCTTCTGCGTGAGGGCCTGCACCTTGCCGCTGGCCGACTTCCCCTCGGTCGATTCGGCGGCAATCGCGCTGCAGATCGAGGAAAGCCATTCTCAAGGGCGCCTGCGTTTGCGGCGGCGGTACGGCTGCCGCGGGAGGCGGCGCCGGCGTCTGCGCAAACGCCGTGGCGCTGAAAATCAACACACTGCACACCGCCGCGACAGACAATCTCATCATCTGAAACGATCCTCGCTTGGCGAACCCGCGCGCCCTGCGCACGGGCCCCCGGTTAGAAAGTTGAGCCGACGTCGAACCGGAAACGGAATGCTTTTTCCGGCTGTCCGGTGCTGTAGTTCAGAACGCCCTTCCGCTGCGGGTTCGACGCAAAGATCAAGCGGAACGGCACGTTCAACACGGGCATAAAGAACCGGACTTCCATACCGGTCGAGGTGATGAAATCCGGCATCTCGAACCGCTACGCCGGAGTCCTTCACCTGGCCAGCATCATAGAACAAAATCAGCCGCACGGGCCCGCCCACCGAAATCAGGTATTCCGCGTTGAACAGCAGGCTCTTGTTGCCGCCGATGACGATCCGACTTATCGGATCCTGTGGTCCAATGCTCCGCAGATCGTATCCACGGACGCTGTAGCCGCCACCCAGCACCAGCCGCTCGAAAATCGGCAGCGGGCTGCTCGAGTCGAGAGACCTGATGTATTCGGCCTGGGCGCGCAAACCCAGCGACGTGCGCGCGGTGTGCTGCAGGAACCAGACCCCTTCGACCGTCGGGTTGATATATCGGGTGTTGCCGCCGAGGCCTGCAAGGCCAAGCGACGCCGTGTAGCGCCGGCCGGTCACCGGGCTAATCGGGTTGTCAACCGAGTTCAGCGAGAAGGTCGGCGTGAATCTTGCTGATCGTGCGGCGCCCGCCTTCGCCGATGAGCAGCGCGTCTCCAGGTAGGGGTTGCTCTCGATGAGAAAACGCTGGTCGTCGGTCAGCTTGTCGAAATCGAGCGTCTGGCAGCCTTCGATGGTGAACAGGCACGTCTGGTCGAAGAACGCCTGGTTCAGGTCCCTGACGTATACGCGGTCGTAGCTGTAGTTGAAGAACATCCGCGAGAAGTTCCTCAGCGGGAACCCCATCGTGAGGTTGCCGCCCGTGGACCCCTGCGTGAACTGGTACAGATACTCGATGTCGCGCCGGTGCACATCGACCGACCCCGTAATCGGTCGATCGAACAGGAACGGCTCGGTGAAGGCGACCTGGTAGTCGCTGACGCGCGCGCCGGTCTGCATCGAGATCGTGAACGTCTCGCCGCGGCCCATGAAGTTCGCGGTCGAGAACGACAACTGCCCGAACACGCCGTCGTATTGCGACACGCCCGCGCCGAACGACAACTGGTTGCGGTTCTGCTCTTCGAGCTTGAGGCTGACGTCGACCTTGTTGTCGGCCCCCTCCGTCTTGTCGATCGTGATGTTCTTCTGATCTTCGAGCGGCTTGAAATACCCGAGCTGGTTGAGCCGCTTGACCGAGTACTTCAGCGCTTCGGTGTTGAAGACCGAGTTCTCATACAGCCGCAGCTCGCGCCGGATGACGCTGTCGCGCGTCGTCGTGTTGCCCTGGAAGGTGATCCGGTTGACGAAGTACCGCTTGCCTTCGTTGATCCGGATGGTGACGTTCACTTTCTCGCCCTGAGGATCGAACTCGGGATACGGCGTCATTTCGAAGTGACCGCCGGTCCCGTAAATTTCCTTGATCTTCTCAAAGCCCTGGCGAATCCGCTTCTCGTTGTAGTAGTCGCCGCTCTTCATCTTGAAGAGCGGGCGCATGACCTGCGCCGGCACCTTGTCGTTACCGGCGAACTCGAACTTGTCGATGCGGTACCGCGCGCCCTCGCTGACGGGAACTTCGAGCGTCATGAAGCGCGTCTTGCCGTCTTTGGAGTCGCGGAGGGGCTTGAGGTTCGGTTGGCCCACGTTGACCTGCAGGTATCCACGCTCGCGATAGAAGTCGACGATCATCTGCGCGTCTTCTTCGAACTTGTCTTCCTGGTAGACGCTGCTGCCGGGAAAGATCCAGAAGCCCCCGCCCTTGTTCGTCTTCATCCGGCCGCGCACCTTGCCGTCGCTGTAGATCTTGTTGCCGACGATGTCGACGTTCGAAATCTTGACCTTCGGCCCTTCGGTGACCTTGAACTTCAGCGCGACCGTCTTCGGCCCGCCCGGCAGCGGCTCGTGCGATGCCTCGACCTTGGCGTCCTGAAATCCCTTCTCGACCATCATCTCGCGAATGACGTTGGCGACGCGCTTCTCGGTCGCCTGATCGACGAACGAATCGAGGCGGATGGTGATGCCGAGCTCGCGCAGCCGCTCTTCGACCTTCGACTGCTCGATTTCCTTGGTCCCTTCGTTATAGACCGTGTTCTTGATCCTCTGCCGCTCTTCCATGTTGTAGAGGACCACCTTGCCGGTGACGCCATTCGTGAAGGGATAGTCGTGCGTTTCGATCGAGAGATCGTCGAGGAAGTTGGTGGCCCACAGCCGTTTGAAATCTCCGACGATGGTCTGCTCGGCCGCGTCGTTGTAGGGCTTCCAGACGTTCTGCGACGGCAGGCTGACCAGGTCGGTCGACTGCATGTAATAGAGGTAGGTCTGGGCTTCGACGAGCGAGACGTTGCCTTGCTTCGGAAAACAGAGAACAACCTGATAGATGACGGGACCCGAATCCGTCGGGCGGAAGACTCGCCGGCGGACCAATCGGGTACGCCCCGTTGCAGAGCGACAGGATGCCCCCCGGACCCAGCGCCGCCGGCTTCTCGGTGGCCGGCGCAGCGGGCGCAATCGGGGCTGGGGCGACAGGTGCCTGGGCAAACCCCGGCACCGCCCAGAGGGCTGACAGAAGGAAAAAGCTCTGAATTCGCATGAAAAAGGCCTCAGCGCAACGAAAGTTGCGCCCTACCGCGCTGGCACAACCCCACCCTCGAAGTGGCGGCGTTGCGTCCGGTAGGGCGCAACTTCAGTTGCGCCTATTTTAGACGTTCTAGGACAGACGGCGGCCTGCCGCTACCTCCCCGGCCGTCCGATAGGCCAGCGACCCGTTTTCGAGGTACACCTCGATATCTCCGCCGCTCAGATGCCCACGGATGAGCTCTTCGGACAGCGGATCCTCGACATAGCGCTGGATGGCACGGCGGAGTGGACGGGCTCCATACGAGCGGTCCTTGCAGGTGAGATCGATGATCCAGTCGATCACTTCCGGCGCCAGCAGGATCTTCAACTGGCGGTTCACCAGGTTCTCGTTCAGCTGATCGACCAGCAGCAGCATGATGCGCCGCAGGTCGTCGTCGCCAAGCGCCTCGAAGACGATGATCTCTTCGATGCGGTTGATGAACTCCGGATTGAAGGTCCGCTTGACCTCGCCGAGCACCATGTCGGTGACGCTCTTGGCGATGGTCTCTGATTCAGACGACTGGAACCCGAGCGACGCCTTCTTCTGGATGAAGCGCGCACCGATGTTCGACGTCATGATCAGGATCGTGTTCTTGAAGTTCACCCG
This sequence comes from Vicinamibacterales bacterium, assembly GCA_963811435.1. Classification (GTDB taxonomy): domain Bacteria; phylum Acidobacteriota; class Vicinamibacteria; order Vicinamibacterales; family JAMQPK01; genus JAMQPK01. The sequence continues at coordinate 1,118,464 of CAWERD010000007.1, read as the reverse complement.
GTTGCCCAGCCCGTCGGTCAGATGGCCGTCTTCGAACACCTGCAAAAGGATGTTGAAGACGTCGGGGTGCGCCTTCTCGATTTCGTCGAGCAGCACGACGGAGTAGGGGTTGCGCCGCACTTTCTCGGTCAGCTGGCCACCCTCTTCATGGCCCACATATCCGGGAGGCGAGCCGATGAGCTTCGACACCGAGTGCTTCTCCATGTACTCGGACATGTCGAAGCGGATGAGCGCGTTGTCGCTGCCGAACAGGAAGTTCGCGAGCGCGCGCGCCAGCTCGGTCTTGCCGACGCCGGTCGGGCCGAGGAACATGAAGCTGCCCACGGGCCGGTTCGGGTTCTTGAGGCCCGCACGCGAGCGGCGAATCGCACGCGACACGGCCGATGTCGCACGCTCCTGGCTCGACGACGCGGCGATGCAGCTCCTGCTCCATGCGCAGAAGCTTGTCGCCTTCGTCCTGATTAATGGACGCGAGCGGCACGCCTGTCCACTTGGAGACGACCTCGTCGATCTCCTGCTTGCCGACGGCCACGCGGCGGGCGCTCGACTTGACGTCGAACTTCTCGCGCACGAACTGCAGGTTCTCTCGCGCGCTCACTTCCTGCTCGCGGTAGAACTGCGCCTTCTCGAAGTCTTTCTGCGAGACCGCGTTCTCCATCTGCTCGACGGCGACGCGGATGCTGCGGTTGATCTCGCCGAACTCTTCGCTGTAGCCGGCCTCGCGCAGCTTGGCGCGCGCGCCCGCCTCGTCGATCAGATCGATCGCCTTGTCGGGCAGGAACCGATCGGTGATGTAGCGGCTCGACTGGTACACCGCGGCCTCGATGGCTTCGCGCGTGTACTCGACGTGGTGGAACGACTCGTATCGATCCTTCACGCCGAGGATGATCTCGATCGTTTCGCGCTCGGCCGGCGGATCGACCTTGATGGCCTGGAAGCGCCGCTCGAGCGAACGATCCTTCTCGATGTACTTGCGGTACTCGGCGGGTGTCGTCGCGCCGATGCAGCGAATCTCGCCGCGCGACAGCGCCGGCTTCAGAATGTTGGCCGCATCGAGGGAGCCTTCAGCCGAACCCGCACCGACGAGCGTGTGCAGCTCGTCGATGAACACGATGATGTTCGGGTTGTCCGTGAGCTCCTTCATGATGGCCTTGAGGCGCTCTTCGAACTGCCCGCGATACTTCGTGCCGGCGACGATCAGCGAAATGTCGAGCGCAAGAATGCGCTTGTCGGCGAGGAAATGCGGGACATCGCCGTACACGATCTTCTGCGCGAGGCCTTCGACGATGGCGGTCTTGCCCACGCCGGGCTCGCCGATGAGCACCGCGTTGTTCTTGGTGCGGCGGCAGAGCACCTGCTGCACGCGTTCGAGCTCGTAGTCGCGCCCGACCAGCGGGTCGAGCTGATTCTTCATCGCCGATTCGGTCAGGTCGCGGCTGAACTCGGCGAGCAGCGGGGTTTCCTTGACGCGCGTGAGCGTGGTCTTCTCGTTCAACAGCTGCACGATGTCTTCGCGCACCGTGTTGAGCCGCATCCCCTTTTCCATGAGGATGGACGCCGCCACGGAACGCTCCTCGCGCAGAATGCCGAGCAGCAGATGTTCGGTGCCGATGTAGTTGTGCAGCAGCCGATCCGCTTCCTCGGCGGCAAACTGCAGCACGCGCTTGGTTTCGGCGCTGAACGGAATCTCAACGGAGGTCGAGACCTTCTCGCGGAAGACGGTCCGGCCTTCAATCTCTTTTCTGATGTTCTCGAGGGACAGGTGCGACCGGGCAAAAATGCGGCTGGTCAGCCCTTTACCTTCGCGGATCAGCCCGAGCAGCAAGTGCTCTGTCTCAATGGAGATAGAGCCAAGCTGGCTGGCTTCGTACCGGGCGAAGAACAGAACGCGACGCGCTCGTTCAGTGTAGCGTTCGAACATCCGTTTTAACCTGCGAAAAAGGGGCGGTAGTAATGCGCTAGCGACTTATAGGCATTATACGGCCAAACCACTGACCTTCCTATCCGTTAGACCTCATATCGGCACCTAAAGGTTCCGTCTTCGCACCACTTGTCCGCTCGCAGGCAGACTTACGCGGGGATAAGCCGGCCGCCTTCGAGACGCAAAATTCGATCGCACGACGCCGCCAGATGCATATTGTGGGTCGCTATCACCGAACTGAGGTGTCGCTCCCGGTGCATCTCCCGCAAAAGCGCGTGCAAAGCTTCGGCCGTTTTCTCGTCCAGGTCGCCGGTGGGCTCGTCGGCCAGCAAAACCGACGGTTCGGTGACCAACGCTCTGGCGACCGCGACCCGTTGTTGCTCTCCCCCGGACAACATGGCCGGCCGATGGGTGAGGCGTTCGCCAAGTCCAAGTCTTTGGAGTACCTCGCTTGCACGGTTCCGCGCGTCCGGCGAGCTGACGCGAGCGATGCGCAAGGGCATCTCGGCGTTTTCGAGCGCGGTGAACTCTGGGAGGAGATGGTGAAATTGAAAAACGAACCCCACGTGCTTGTTGCGAAAACTCGTGAGCGCTTCGTCGGCCATGGCGCCAATCTCCGTGTCACCCAGGGAGATGGACCCCGAGTCGCTCCGATCGAGCCCGCCAAGCAGATGCAGCAACGTGCTCTTGCCGACACCCGACGCGCCGACGACCGCCACCATCTCGCCGCGCTCGACCGCGAGATCGAGATCGCGCAGCACATGCAGGCGCTGGCTTCCGACCTGATACGTCTTGTTGAGGCTGGAAGCGATGAGGAATGGCATGCAGGTTCAGGCCGCGGACTTCAGGCTCCGGGCCCGAAGCCCGAAGTCTGAAGCCCGAAGGCCATCATTCTAGCGGCGTTTCACCTGATCGTAGATAGCCGCCGCGCCGCCGCCGATCGCCGCGCCCGCAAGCGCGCCCTTCTTACCGCCCATCAAGGCGCCCAGACCGGCGCCCGCACCGGCCGAGCCGCCAATCAACAGCGCGCTTTTCTGCCACGTGCGCCGGGGGCTTGTTTCAGACGAGACGACGCGCTGCGTCGAAACACGACGCACCGTCGGCTGTGCGACAGGACGATCGGTGACATATTGCGTCTGGACCGGGTACGCCCCCTGCTGATAGACCGGGTTCTGATAGCCGTACGGAACCATGGTTCCCGGTGTCATCGTGCCGTAAGGCGCCCAGGCCGATTGCCCGGTGAAGGGCTGCCCGAGAGCGGTCTGACCCGCCTGCACGGCGTATGGCCTCGCAATCCCATCCGGCCCGATGACCATCTGGGTCGCAGGCATCGCCGGCATCAATGCGCGATCGAATGCCTGGCGCTCGCCGAGGTTGTATGACACCAGCATCGCACCGACTGCGACGGCTCCCGCAAGTGCGCCAAAGACTGCTCTCATGGTTTGATTCCCCCCTGCGTCACTGATATCAAGGAGGGTGCCAGCAATTTTGTTGGGAAATAAGGACTTAGACCGGAGCCGCTGTCCTCATCGCAGCGCACTCCGTCATCTGCGAAGAACAGCGGCTGAACGATGTACGCGCCTGCCATCTGCCATCTGCCATGACCACCTATCCATAACGAAGTGCCTCCACCGGCTTGAGCCTGGCGGCCTGGCGGGAGGGATAGATGGTGGCGAGAAAGCAAATGAGAACCGCCATGAGCACGACGATGACGAGCTCGAACGGCCGCAGCGTGAAGGGGACGTACGAGATCTGGTACACCTCTCCCATGCCCGGCACCCGCAGCAGCTGGTAGCGATTCATCACCCACGAGATTCCCACACCGGCGATTGCACCGATCGCCGTGCCGATCGAGCCGATGATGAGCCCCTGCAGCATGAAGATGTACATGACGCTGCGCGAGGTGGCACCCATCGTCTTCAGAATGGCGATGTCGGGCGTCTTCTCCATCACGAGCAGCACGAGCGACGCGACGATGTTGAGCGCGGCCACCATGACGATGAGGCCGATCGTGATCGACACGGCCATCTTCTCGAGAAAGAGCGCCTCGAAGAGCGGCCGATTCATCATCGCCCAGTCCTGCGTCACGTAGCGATCGCCGAGGGTTCGCGTAATGTCGGCACTCACGGCCGAGGCCGCGTAAATGTCGTCGAACGCGAGTTGGATCATCTCGGGCTGGGTCTTGTTCAACAGCCTCAGCGCGACGTCGAGCGACACGAGTCCGATGGTGTTGTCGACTTCATACAGGCCGACCCGGAAGATTCCGGCAACGCGGAAGGGCCGCTTGCGGGGCGCCATGCCGGTAAACGGATTCAGCGTCCCTTGCGGCGTCAACAGCGTGATGGTGTCGCCCACGGCGACGCCCAGCTGTTTCGCGAGATCCTGGCCGAGCAAGATGCCGTCGAAGCCCTCCTCGCTCTGCGGCTTCAGATCGGCTACCTTGCCGGCGGTGATCGACTTTTCGATGTCGGTCACCGTCGACTCGAGCTCGGGATCGATGCCCTTGAAGCTCATGAACGCATCCGCGGCCGGCGTCGACGCGAGCGCCCGCCCGACGACCGCAGGAGCCGCGCCGATCACATGCGGGATCTTGCGGAGCGTCTCGATCTCGGCACGGTAGTCCTGGATGCCGGTCGTCTTGAACACGAAGGCGTGCGCCGTCGAGCCCAAGATGCGATCGCGCAGCTCGCTCTGCAGCCCCGTCATCATCGCCATCGCCAGGATGAGCGCGAGCACGCCGACCGTGACGCCGAGCGTCGACACGAACGAGATGATCGAGATGAAGGCCTGACGCCGCCGGGCCAGCAGGTACCGCAGCGCGATTTGCAGCTCGTATGGCATCTACTTCGGCCGCATGTGCGGAAAGAGAATGACGTCGCGAATCGATTTGCTGTCGGTCAGGAGCATCACCAGGCGATCGACGCCGATCCCTTCGCCCGCTGTCGGCGGCAGCCCGTACTCGAGCGCGCGCACGTAGTCTTCGTCCATCGCGTGCGCCTCCTGATCGCCCTTGGCTTTTTCCTCTAACTGCTGCATGAAGCGATTGCGCTGCTCGATCGGATCGTTCAGCTCGCTGAAGGCGTTCGCCACCTCGATCTTCCCGATATACAACTCAAACCGTTCCACTGTTTCAGGATCATCGGCCCGCTGCTTGGACAACGGCGAGACCTCGGTCGGGAAGTCGTACACGAAGGTCGGCTGCACAAGCGACTCCTCTACAAGCGTCTCGAAAATCGTCGTCGTGATCTTGCCGGGACCCGATTTGGAATCGATGCCGATGCCGAGGCGCGCCGCAAGATCCTTGACCTTTGCGGGGTCGCGCAGATCGGATTCGGAGACCTGCTGACCAAGCTTCCGCGACGCCGCATCCGCAGCAGCCTGGCGCAGCGAGACTCGCGCAAACGGCGCTCGCAGCAAAATCGTCTCGCCGTCGTATTGAATCTCGTCCTTGCCGGCCGCCGACTTCGCCACGAACGAGACCATCTCTTCGGTCATCGTCATCAGGTCCTGATAGTCGCTGTAGGCCTGGTAGAACTCGAGCATTGTGAATTCGGGATTGTGCCGAGTCGAGATGCCTTCGTTGCGGAAATTGCGGTTGATCTCGTAGACGCGTTCGAGCCCGCCGACGACCAGGCGCTTCAAGTACAGCTCGGGCGCAATGCGCAGGTAGAGATCGACGTCGAGCGCGTTGTGGTGCGTGCGGAACGGCCGCGCCATCGCCCCGCCGGCGATGGGGTGCATCATCGGTGTTTCCACCTCGAGATAGCCGCGGCTGTCGAGGAACTCGCGCAGGGCCGCAAGGATCCTGCTACGCACCTGAAATACCTCGCGCGCGTCAGGATTGACGATGAGGTCGAGGTAGCGCTGGCGGTAGCGGATCTCGATGTCGGTCAGGCCATGCCACTTCTCGGGCAGCGGCAGGTGGCACTTCGCCAGGAACTCGAGACGCGACGCCCAGATGGTGAGCTCGTTCGTCTTCGTGCGAAACAGGTGCCCTTCGACGCCGACGATGTCGCCGAAGTCGAAAAGCCGGTAGATCTCGAAATCGCGTTCCGAGAGCGAGTCCTTCCTGATGTAGACCTGAATGCGCGATCGCCCGTCGGACAGGACGAGAAAGTTCGCCTTGCCAAAGCTGCGGATGCCGAGAATGCGCCCGCTCGTGACCGTCTCGATGCGCGTTTCTTCCAGCTGCGGTCCGGACTTCTCACCGTGCGCCCGAACGAGATCGCTGACCGTTGCCGTGCGATCGAATCGATGGGGATAGACATCGACCCCAAGGCCGCTCAGCTTCGCGAGGTTGGCTTGGCGCTGCTGAATCTGTTCGTCTTCAGAGGACATTCGTGAAAATCATACTGCACCGGACGCCCAGAGAATGGCCCGGCCCAGGTGCTCGACGAAGAGCGGCTCCGAGAAGCTCTCCGTGGTATGGCCGCCTGCCGTGTACCATGCGCGCCCGCCCTCGTAGGTATGCGACCACATGATGGGATGGTCGGGGGTCATCGTCCCGCCGGAATACGTCCGCTCGTCGAGCGTCGCAAGGACCGTGACGGTCCCCCGCGGGTTCCGCTGGAAGTTGTACCACTCGTCGCGGCGCATCCAGGCGCGAGGCAGCGATGCCGTCGAAGGATGCCCGGGTTCTTCGATCTGAATCGTCGCATTCTGAATGTCGGGATGGCCCGCAAAATATGCCCCGACGAGCGCCCCGTAGAACGGCCAGTCGTACTCGGTGTCGGTCGCTGAATGCACGCCGACAAACCCGCCGCCCCCGCGGATGAACCGCTCGAACGCCGCCTGCTGTGCGGCATTCAGCACGTCGCCGGTCGTTGAGAGAAACACGACCACCTTGTAGCGCGCGAGGCTGGCGTCGGTGAAGGCCGCCGCATCTTCCGTAGCGTCGATGGAGAAGCCGCGCGTGCTTCCCTGCTGTCGAACGGCAGCGATACCGGCGGAAATGGAGTCGTGCCGAAAGCCTTCGGTCTTGGAGAAGACAAGAATCGCGAATGTCGGCGGCACCGGCGACGGCCCGCCCGGCGCCGGCGAGCTCCCGTTGCCGCAACTGGCGCATGCCAGCACAAACCCCACGAACCTGACGAACTTCGCGAACTCCACGAACCTCACGAACTCTATGGGAGTTTCTTCTTTACTGCGTCGAGGATTCCGTTGACGAACTTCACCGACTCTTCGCCGCTGAACGTTTTTGCCAGCTCGAGGGCCTCGTTGATGACGACATTTCGCGGCGTCGCGCCATCGAAGAATTCGCTGATGGCGAGCCGCAGAATGATGCGATCGAGCGCGGCCATGCGGGAGAGCCGCCAGTGCTCGGCGGTCTCCGCGATGAGCGGATCGATCTTCGGGAGGTTGCCGATCGTCGAGCGCACCAGCTGTTCGGCGAAGGTGCGCACGTTTTCGGGCGCGCCTTCGGCGCCTGGCAGGTTCGCGGACCAGAAGGTGCGGAGCACGTCTTCGAAATCGTTCTGCCCGACTTCACACTGATAGAGCATCTGCACGGCCGCCTGCCGGGCACGGTGACGAGTGCGTTGCCTGACGCCCGGTGTGCCGGTACCGGTGCCGCTCATACGTTGACGCCCTTGGACGGAGTGGGCTGGCGAAGCGCGCGTTGAAGGGTTGCCATTTCCACGGCGGCGATCGCCGCTTCCCATCCTTTGTTGCCGGGACCGTCCACGGCCCGCTCGAGCGCTTCTTCAACCGAATTCGTGGTGAGCACGCCAAAGCTCATGGGGACGCCCGTGGAGGCGGCTGCGTCGGTGATGCCGTGCGCACAGGCCGACGAAATGTATTCGAAATGAGGGGTCTTGCCGCGAATGAGGCAGCCGAGGCAGACAACGGCGGCGAAGTGTCCCCGCGTTGCGGCTTCCTTGGCGGCAAACGGGATCTCGAACGCGCCTGGCACCTTGATGACGCAGATGTCATCTGCACCGACGCCCGCCGATTTGAGCCCGTCAACCGCTCCAGCCTGGAGACGTTCGGTCACGAAGTCGTTGAATTTCGACACGACGATCGCAAACTTCATCCCGGGAGCTTTCTGCGATCCTTCGAGGGTCAGCATGTTCTCAAATCTTCCAATCTTCCAATCTTCCAATCTACGAATTCTTGAAGCGCGCTTTCCTCTTCTCGAGAAACGCCCGGGTGCCCTCTTTCATGTCGTCGGTTGCGGTCACCATCCCGAACAGGGCGGCTTCGAACTGGCACCCGTCGGCGAACGGCATCTCGAGGCCGTTGTTGATGGCCTCTATCGCGTACCGTAGCGCAATCGGCGGCTTGGTTGCCAGTTCTGCCGCAAGGGCGCGCGACTCGTTCATGAGATTCGCCGCAGGCACGACACGATTCACCAGGCCGATCGCGAGCGCCTCTGATGCCGTGATCGCATTACCGGTAAGAATCAACTCCATCGCCTTCGTCTTTCCGACGAGGCGCGCAAGCCGTTGCGTGCCTGCAAAGCCCGGGATCAGCCCGAGGTTGATCTCCGGCTGACCGAACCGTGCCGTATCGGCGGCAATCCGGAAGGTGCACGCCATCGCCAGCTCGCAGCCCCCTCCGAGTGCGAAGCCGTTGACGGCCGCGATTACCGGTTTGCCGAGTTGCTCGATGAGATCGAAGACGTGCTGGCCGTCGAGCGCGCGCTGCCGCGCGCCTTCGGGTGTGTCGCGCGCAAGCTCGTTGATGTCGGCGCCGGCGACAAACGCCTTATCCCCTGCCCCGGTCAGGATGACGCAACGAACGGATTCGTCCTGCTGGAAATCGAGGATGGCCTGCCGGATTTCGTCGATCGTCTTCGCGTCGATCGCGTTCAGCCGTTGCGGGCGCTGAACCGTGAGAACCGCGATAGCGGCCTCACGCTGGACGAGCAGGTTGTCAAAGGGCATCGCGCGGCTTCACTGAGAGCGACGCTTGATTATACTCCACGCTCCGACGGCGCTTGCACCCACGATCGAGCCAACGGCATCGGCCGCGAGATCGAGCACGTCGAATTCGCGACCCGGCACGAACAACTGATGGCACTCGTCCGAGAGACCGTAGAGCGTCGAGATGACGATCGCGCCAACCGCCATTCGCCAGGAGATGTCGCGCAGGCCCTTCCCCAGCGCGCGCGTCGTCAGCACGGCCAGTCCGGCATAGGCTGCCAGATGTGCATCGTAGTACGTCAGGCCGGCCGGCGGAGACGGCAGGGTCGAGAGAGATGACAGCACAAAAATCATCGCCATGTACGCGATGACGGGGGCCCAGAACGACAGGAACGGTGAGCGGTGAAGCGTAGGCGCCAGACTTAGATAGGAAACGGTAGCATCAGCCAGCCGAGAATCAGCGCGGCGGCCATCATCGCGCCGAACATCTTCGCGCCGACCACGAGCTGCTCACGCGTCTCCTCGCGCATCAGGCCGGCAAAGACGGCCGAGACGCAGAGCGAGAAAATCAGCATCAGCAGAAAATGGCTTTCCATCACTTGCGGCCCATGGAAATATCGAACGCGTCGATGACGACGAGCGCGTTCAGCAGACCGGAGACGATCAGAAACGTGTTGCCGTACTCGTAGGTAACGGCGATGACGTTGCCCGCGCCATAGCCCATGCCGCGCGCGACGAAATACGGAAGACCGACTCCCATGTTGGCCAGCGCCATCAGGGCCACGAACGGTTCGGCGAAATCGATGGAGAAAATGCGCCCGTGCAGCAGCAGCCCAAACCCGAACATCGCCATCAGCACGACGAGAAAGATCAGCCCTTTCCGACGCCCGAGCCACAAATGCCCGAGACCGGGAACCGCCCAGGCCGCCGCACAGATGAGAAGGTGATTGGGTGATTGCGTTCGAACCGAAGCGCTCGCCGGCACGGCTGCCAGTTTACCCCAACTTCCTGATGCTAAACTTCGAAGCGAATGTCGTTACACGCTGAGCACCACGAGGAACTGTCGCGCGCCAGCTTCGCTCGAACGCTCGTCGGCGTCGGCGCAATCGCGGGCGCCATCCTGATGATCGAATTGGCGCTCACGCGCATTTTCTCGGTCACGATGTACTACCACTTCGCGTTTCTTGCCATCTCGATTGCCCTCTTCGGGCTGAGCGCGAGCGGTGTGTACGTCTACATCATGCGCCGGGTATTCGACCGGCGCCCGACGGCGAACCTGCTCACATCACACTCGCTCCTCTTCGCGGGCGTCACGGTTCTGTCGCTCGCGGCGCTCGTGCGCATCCGTGTCGGGCTCAACTACTCGCACGAAAACCTCGTGAAGATGATCGCCATCTACACGCTGGCGGCTCTGCCGTTTTTCAGCGGCGGCGCCGTCATTTCCCTCGCGATCACGCGCCTGCGAAGGCACGTGAACATCGTGTATGGCGCCGACCTCATCGGTGCAGCGGCTGGATGCCTTCTCCTGCTGCCGCTGCTGAACCGGTTCGGCGCGCCTGGCGTGGTGCTGCTCGCGGCGGTGCTCGGCGGCGCGGCGGCGCTGCTCTTCTCACCGGCCAGGACGATGGCCCGCACGGCGACGATCGCGGCACTGGCTGTGGGCATACCAGGTGCGCTGCAGCTGGCGGGAACGGCGCCCTTCGATGTGAGCAACACAAAGGGGCACGCCGAAGACACGGTGCTCTTTGCGAAGTGGAATTCGTTCTCACGCGTGGCCGTGTACGACCGTTCGCACGGCGACTGGTCGTTGAGCTCGAAATACGACGGCGCAAAACCGGAAACCCGGTTCATGGACATCGATTCCGCGGCGTCGACTCCGATCGTCCGTTTCGATGGTGATCTGTCGAAGGTCGAGTATCTGAAGTACGAGCTCACCGGGCTCGCGTTCCACCTCGTGGGGTCTGACCCCGGTACTGTACGGGGGTCAGACCCCCAAGAGGAAAATGGCGCGGATTCCGCGAAAACCAGCGCCTCGGGGTCAGACCCCATCACGGCGCTCGTCATCGGCCCGGGGGGTGGACGCGATCTGCTGACCGCGCTCGTGTTTGGCGCAAACCGTGTCGAAGGCGTCGAGGTGAACCCGATCATCGCCAACGACGTCATGCTCGGACAGTTCCGAGACTTCTCGGGATCGATCTACCAGAACCCGAACGTCAACGTTGTCGTGGATGACGGGCGCAGCTTCATCCGGCGATCCCAGTCGCGCTACGACATCATCCAGGCCTCGCTCGTCGATACCTGGGCCGCAACCGCAGCCGGCGCCTACACGCTGACCGAGAACACGCTCTACACCAAAGAAGCGTTCGAGGACTACTACGACCACCTCACCGATCGCGGCATGCTGACCATTACGCGATGGGTGTTCGACGGACTGCGCCTCGTGTCGCTGGCGCAGGCGGCGTGCGAAAGCCGCGGATGCTCGGCGGCCGATCACATCGCCATCGTGCAGCAGGATCGCGTTGCGACGTTCCTGCTGAAGAAGACCCCGTTCAGCGCGCAGGACGTCGCACAGCTTCGCGCGACGTCAGCCGGCCTCGGCTTCACCGTCCTTTATGCTCCCGGGCAGACCGACGCGACCAACGACTACGCGAAGCTCGTGCTCGCCAAAGATCGACAGGCGTTCTACGACGCGTACCACCACGATGTCGAGCCCACGACCGATAATCGCCCGTTCTTCTTTCACACGACGAAGATCAAGGATCAGTTTCATACGGCCTTCGGCCGCAGCATGCTGTTCGGCAACGGCCTCAGCGCGCTCATGACACTGATGGCGATCTCGGCCACCTTCGTCACGCTCTTCGTGGTCGGTCCGCTCGTGTTCTCGGGCAGCGAGCTTCGCGGCAGCCGCTGGCCGCTGTGGCTGGCGTATTTCGGCATGCTGGGCGCCGGGTTCATGATGATCGAGGTGGCCCTGCTTCAGCGCTTCGTGCTGTTGCTCGGCCATCCTGTTTACTCGCTCACCGTGACGCTGTTTTCGGTGCTGCTGGGGACGGGCATCGGCAGCCTGGTCAGCCGTCGCATCACTGACGACCGCCTGCGTGGCACGGTGACGCTCATCATGCTGGGAGTGGTCGCGGTCGCGATTCTGGGCATCGTCGCACTGCCACCGATCATCCGGTCTGCCATCAGCGCCAGCCGTGGCGCCAGGATTGCCCTGACCGTCCTGCTCATTGCCCCGGCGGGAGTGCTGATGGGCATCCCGTTGCCTGCCGGCATCCGCCTGATGACCGTAAGTGGTTCATCCCTCGTACCTTGGGCGTGGGGCATGAACGGCGCGCTCTCGGTGATTGGCGCCACGCTGGCCGTGTTCATCGCCATGAACTGGGGCTTTTCGGTCACGCTGCTGACCGGAGGCGCCATCTATTTGGCGGCCGCTGTACTTCTGCACACTTCTGCCGATAGATAGCTCAGGCAGGGTTCACACAACGGTTCGTCGGTTCGTAAATGAACCTGACGAACCCGCGAACCCCCAGAGCTATCTATGCGATCAAGCGCCCCCCAGCGTCTCCCAGCGTCGCCTTCGCCACAGCCATCGATTGTCCGCGAGCTGCGCGCGTTCGAATGGAATGGCCGGCCGACCACGCGCGCCATCACGAGCGTCGGGCTGGCGAAATCGCGGCCAATCGTCGTCGAGACATTCGTCAACGAGTTCTGGACGAGCCGGCAGCGCGCCGCACACAGCCTGCACGAGGTGTCCTACCGCGCGTGCTTCAAGCCCCAGCTTCCGCGGTTCTTCATCGATCGGTTCACGGCGCCGGGCGACATCGTGTACGACCCGTTCATGGGCCGCGGGACGACGATTCTCGAAGCTGCGCTCGCGGGGCGAACGCCCGTCGGCTGCGACATCAACCCGCTGAGCGCAGTCCTCGCACAGCCACGCCTGGCTCCTCCGACCGCCGACGAGGTTGCGGAAAGGCTCGAGTCGCTGGATCTCGACCTCGGCGGCGTCGTATCCGGAAGAGCTGGAAGTCTTCTACCATCCCGACACGCTCGGGGAAATCTGCGCCCTGCGTGAGTACCTGCTGACGCGAGCCAGCCGCGGCACGCTCGACGGCGTCGACCGCTGGATTCGAATGGTCGCCGTCAATCGGCTGACCGGTCACTCCCCCGGTTTCTTTTCCGTCTACACGCTGCCGCCCAATCAGGCCGCGTCGCTGGAGGCGCAAACGAAGATCAACGCGCGGCGCAAGCAGGTTCCGCCGCGCCGCGACGTCCGCACGCTGATTGCGACAAAAACCCGATCGCTGCTGCGCGATTGCGACAGCACGACGCGCGCGAAGCTGTTACGGTCGGCGCAACGCGCCGCGCTCCTGACGCGTCCGGCCCACTCGACGCCGCAACTCAAGGCGGGCACGGTGAGCCTGGTGGTCACCTCGCCGCCATTCCTCGACGTGGTCGACTATGCCGGCGACAACTGGCTGCGCGGATGGTTCTGCGACATCGACACCTCCGCGGTCAAGATTTCCATTCATCGCAAGGTCGACCAGTGGCAGGCGGCTATGACGAGCGTGTTTCAGGAGCTGGCCCGCGTGCTGCGGCCCGGGGGTCACGTGGCCTTCGAGGTGGGCGAAGTACGCGGCGGAAAGGTCAAGCTCGAGGAAGCCGTGCTGCCGTGCGGTATCGTCTCGGGACTGGAGCCGCTTCTGGTCGTGATCAACTCCCAGCAGTTCACCAAAACCGCCAATTGCTGGGGAGTGCGAAACAACTCGAAGGGGACGAACACCAACCGGATTGTGGTCTTCCGCAAGGGATAGACAGAAGACCAGCCGATCAAAAGAACATTCTTCAGAACAATTCTTCTGATCCTCGGATCTTCTGTTTTGATCCTGTGTCTTACTTCTTGTAGCTGCGCAGTGCTTCGTCTTCGGCGTCGTAGGTTTCGAAGACCGTCAGCAGCTTGGTAATCGACAGCAAATCCTGCAGCCTCTTGGTCACGTTGGCGAGCTTGAGATTGCCGCCTTCGCGCGTGACGGTGGTGTAGGCGCTGACGAGCGCGCCGAGACCCGCGCTGTCGACGTAGTTGACCTGCGCGAGATTCAGCAGCAGGTTTTTCTTGCCCTGATGCAGCAAGCTATGCAGTTTGTCTTTGAGCAGAGTGTCGCCCTCGCCAAGGGTGATTTTTCCCGAAAGATCGAGGACCGTGACTGCTCCCACTTCCCGCTCTGCTATCTGCATCTCTCACTCCTTTTCGCCGAACTCAACAGGAGCGTGAGGATATCAGAAATGAACAGCGCGGGGCAAAAAACGGGCGGAATTACGCGCTCTGGGCGCGCGAGGACAGGAACCGCCGGGTGCCGGGCATGGCTCCCAGCGTACGAAGGATCCACTCCGAGGCCACCAGGCCGAAACTGCGGCCCACAAATGCGGTTGCGGCCACCGAATACGCCACGGCGGCCACGGCGGTCGAGGTCCAGTAGTTGAAGCCCAACAGCGCGCCGGCATACCCCAGGCCGAGCATGGCCGGCACGTCGATGGCGACGGCCGAGAATGCGCACGCGATGCCGCGTGAGGAATCCCGCGTGGCCCGCCGGGCGGTCGCTCGCGCGACGCTGATTCGGAGCGGGCAGGTCTTCCCAATCGAGATCGTGCGCGATGATTTGCGCCTTCTCGCGAATCACCCGCTCGGCGCGTCGATCGCCCCACTCGGGAAACAGCCGGCAGAATTCGTTCACCACTTCGTCCGCGTCGAGCCCGACCCTCAACGCGTAGTCACGAACGTAGCTCCGCGCAAAGACGCGCTTGGGCCAGCGCGACAGGTCGTTCTCTTCGAGCGACTCCCAGAGCTCGACGCTGAGTTTTGTTTCTGCGGCCAGTTGTTTGAGGGTGACGCCCCGCCGTTCGCGCGCTGCCCGGAGGACTGGTCCGAACGATTCCTTTTCGAGTCGCACATTTCTTAATGAAGCAAATTCCTTTCCAACGGAATCGCCGGCAGAAATGGACGCGCGCGACGGTACGGTTTCAAGAATTGCACACTTGAGAGACGAAAAATTACAATAACCGCCACATGGAAACCCACAACAAGCTGGCGATCTCTATGCGGCGGCGGCCCGGCGCCCGGTCTCAACAGTGTTATCGGGGCAGCGACCATACGCGCCCGCCTGCAGGGTGTCGACGTCATCGGCCTGCGCGACGGCTTCGAGTGGATCATGCAGGGCGACATCGATCATGTCACGCCGCTCACGATCGAAGGCGTCAGCCGCATCCATTTTCGCGGCGGCTCGCACATCGGCATCGCCAGGGCGAACCCGTCGAAAAGCCCGGCGTTGCTCGAGAATGCCGTGCAGTCGCTGCTGCGGCTGAATGTCTCGCAGCTCATCACGATCGGCGGCGACGATACGGCGTTCTCGGCCATGAAGCTAGCCGAGCATGCAGCCGGACGGCTGCGGGTTGTGCACGTGCCGAAAACCATCGACAACGACCTCGACCTGCCTGCGCATATCGACACATTCGGATTTCAGACGGCGCGTCACTACGGCGTCGAGATCGTCAAGAACCTGATGGTGGACGCCAAGACGACCTCGCGCTGGTACTTCGTCATTGCGATGGGCCGGACGGCGGGCCACCTGAGCCTCGGCATCGCGAAGGCAGCGGGCGCGACACTGGCGCTCATTCCCGAGGAATTCACCCCACCGCTGCGGCTGAAGGTGATGGTCGACACGCTCGTCGGCGCCATCATCAAACGGATGAGCTATGGCCGGCGGGATGGCGTCGCGGTGATCGGCGAAGGCGTCGTGCTGCACATCAGCGAAGACGACCTCGCCGAGCTGAAAGAGCGTCGAGCGCGATGCCCACGGCCACGTGCGCATCGCCGAAGTCAACATCGGCGAGATCCTGAAGGTCGCAGATCGCCACGCGGCTCAAGGAATTCGGGATCAAGTCGACGCTCGTGGCCAAGAACATCGGCTACGAGCTGCGATGCGCCGACCCGATTCCGTTCGACATGGAATACACGCGCGATCTCGGCTACTGCGCGGCGAAATATGTGCTGTCCGGCGGGTCCAATGCCATGGTGTCGATGCAGGCCGGGCGCTTCGTCCCGATTCCGTTCAAGGACGATGCTCGACCCGAAGACCGGCCGGGCGAAAACCCGGCTCGTCGACGTCGACTCCACGCGCTATCACATCGCGCGGCGTTACATGATTCGGCTGCGGAAGGACGATTTCGAGGATCCGCACGAGCTCGCAAAGCTTGCGGCAACGGCCGGGCTGTCGAACGAAGAATTTCAGCAAAGAGTTCGAGTACCTCGTCGACAACGATCCGCCGGCGGCGCTGTGGAAAGACGGGTCGGAGTTCAAATAATCGTTAGACGACGTCGAAATGCGTGAGCTTCTTGAACTCGTTGAAGCGCGACGTCGACTTCGTCGCGGGTGAGCCGCAGCAGCCGATCGACGCTGAAGTCTTCCACGGCGAATGAGGCCAGCGTGCTCCCGTAGATGATGGCGCGCGCCAGCGCGGCGTCGTCGACGCCGTCGCACGACGCGAGATAGCCCAGAAATCCGCCGGCAAACGTATCGCCCGCGCCCGTCGGATCGAACACCTCTTCGAGCGGCATGGCCGGGGCGGCAAAAAATCCGCCGCCGCGTGCGCGTCATCAGCACCCCGTGCTCGCCGCGCTTGATGACGAGCGTCCTGGGCCCCATGCGCCTGAATCGCTCGCGCGGCCTTCACCAGGTTCGCCTCTCCCGCAAGCTCGCGGGCTTCAGAGTCGTTGATCAACAGCACGTCCACGCGCTTCAGCACCTGCTTCAGCTCGCCGGGCGTCCGCTCGATCCAGTAGTTCATGGTGTCGGCGCCGACGAGCCGCGGCTTCTGCACCTGGTCCAGCACGTCCATCTGCAACGTCGGGTGGATGTTGCCCAGGAACACGAACGGCGACGACTTATGGCTCTCGGGAATCTTCGGCGTGAATTGTTCGAACACGTTCAGGTGCGTGTAGATCGTCTCGCGGCTGTTCAGGTCGAAGCCGTATTCCCCTTTCCAGCGAAAGGTCTCTCCCGGCACTCTCTCGAGCCCGGCGAGATCGATTCTGCGCCCGCCGAAGACCCTCTCGCACGTTCTCGCCGAAGTCCTCGCCGACCACGGCGACGATGCGCACCTCAGTGAAGAACGACGCCGCAATCGCGAAATACGTGGCGGCGCCGCCGACGACGCGGTTGGCTTCGCCGAACGGGGTCTTGATGGAATCGAATGCGACAGAACCAACGGCAAGAATAGGATTCATGTGGCTCCAGACTGCGGTCTCCAGGCTCCAGGCCAGGCCCGGAGTCAGAAGCCCGAAGCCTATTGAATGTATTTCTCTATGATCGGCGCCAGGTCCTTTTTTACCTGCGCCGGGATGGCGTCCGGTCGCGTGATGAGCGCGTATTTCAGCGCCGAACCACAGTCGCACGAGCGCGCGGCCGGAAGCGTCGCGATAGCCTCGGCGATGGCGCGCTGCGCCGTCTGCGCGTTCTGCATCAGCGTCTGCACGATCATCTCGACCGTCACCGAGTCGTGATCGGGATGCCAGCAGTCGTAGTCGGTCACGAGCGCCAGCGTGACGTAGCAGATCTCGGCTTCGCGCGCGAGCTTGGCTTCCTGAAGATTCGTCATGCCGATGACGTCCATGCCCCACGATCGATACAGCTTCGACTCGGCGAGCGTCGAGAACTGCGGCCCTTCCATGCAGACGTAGGTGCCGCCGCGATGAACCTTTGCGCCCACCGACTGAACCGCGTCGGCGCCAATCCGGGCCAGCTCGGGGCAAATCGGATGCGCAAACGCCACGTGTGCCGCCAGGCCATTGCCGAAAAACGTGCTGATGCGCCCCTTGGTGCGATCGAAAAACTGATCGGGCACGACGATGTCGAGCGGCGGGTACTCCTGCTTGAGGCTGCCGACGGCGCTGGCCGAAATGATGCGCTCGACGCCCAGCAGCTTGAAGCCGAAGATGTTCGCGCGGAAGTTGAGCTCCGACGGCAGCAGCCGGTGTCCGGCGCCGTGTCGCGCAAGGAAGGCCACGCGCTTGCCCCGCGAGCGTGCCGATCAGATACGGTCCCGACGGATCGCCAAATGGCGTCTTCAGCGCTCCGCTCTTCGCGGTCGGTCAGCTCCGCCATGTCGTACAGGCCGCTGCCGCCGATGACGCCTATCTGGTCAACCTTCGTCCTCGGCCGACTTTGCTCATCTGCCATGTCACGCCACAGGCTCGACATACCGCTTGCCGTCACGCTCCCGAATGTAGCCCGCGGCGATGTCAGGATCGTGCTCGAACAGAATCAGGTACTCGCGCTCGATCGCCTCTTTGAGGAAGGCCCGCTTGAAATTGAGCGTGTCGAGCGGGATACAAATCGTAGCCCATCACCCAGACTTCCGGAAGGTGCGCCGCGGTGGGCAGCAGGTCGGCCGCAAAGACCGCGGTCTTCCCGGCCGACTCGATGACCACCATCTGATGGTGCATGGTATGACCGCCCGTCCGTCGCACGCGCACGCCCGGCATGATCGTCGCGTCATCATCGACGAGCTGCAGCACGTGGTGATCGGCCAGAGGCTTGTAGTTCTCGAAAAAGTAGCTGCCCCTGGTCCGCTCGTTCGGGTTCATCGCATCGTCGAACTCGCCGCGCCTGACGATGTACTGCGCGCGCGGAAAGCGCGGCCTTACCGATCCATCTGGCATACGCGCGGTGAACCCGCCGGCGTGATCGAAATGCAGGTGCGTCGCCAGCACGATGTCGATGGCATCGGCCGACACACCGGCCGCCGGAAGGGCATGCTGGAGGTTGAAGTCGCGTTCGAAGCGGTAGATCTCCGCCTGCTTGGGCGTCATCTTGTCGCCCGACCCGGCGTCGATGAGCATGGTCCTCGGCCCGCGGATGAGCAGACAGCGCATCGCCATGCGGATGCGATTGCGCTCGTCGGGCGGCGCCTTCTTTTCCCAGAATGTCTTCGGAACCACGCCGAACATCGCGCCGCCGTCGAGGTAAAAGAAGCCGTCGGAGACGGTCACGATGTCGATGTCGCCGAGCCGAATCGTCTTCGGCAATTCGGGCTCGGGCCGCTTCACCGCCGCCTGCTTGAGCTCGACCAGGACGCCCTGTGCGCTCGAGGGATGGATGAATGCCACTGTGGCACCCTCTGCGCCGGGCCTGGGCTCCTCATCGATGAGCCGCACGCTCCGCTGGCGCAGTTGCGCGAGCACGGCACGAATGTCGTCCACTCTGAGCGTGATGTGATGCAGTCCGGGGCCTCGCCGCTCGAGGAATTTGGCGATCGGCGAATCGGGAGCGGTTGCCTGCAGCAGCTCCAGCGAGGAAGGCCCTGTCGCGATGAATTGCGCGCGCACACGCTGCGCGGCCACATCTTCCGGCGGCTCGACCTCGAGCCCGAGCGCATCGCGAAAGAACGACAGCGACGCCTCGAGATCGCTGACCGCTATCCCAACATGGTCCAGGGTTGCTTTCACGCGCGCTCTCCGCCCAGAAGTTCACCGGCCGCCGAATACGGATCGATGCTTCGCGCCGCAATCCGATCGATCAACGCCTTCATTTCGATCGCGGACACGCGCGATTCCACCTGCTGCAGAAGCTTCGCGGCCACGATCGACCGCAGCTGCGCTTCGGCGCGCCCGCGCCGGCGCGAGTCGACCTCGTGGGTCTGCTCGCGAAATCGCGCGATGGTCTCGACGAGCGCATCGAGCCCGTCGCCGGTTGTCGCCTGCGTCCGCACGATCGGAGGACGCCATTCCCCGTCGTTGTAGGTATGGAGGCCGAGGAGCGACTCGACTTCGGCCATCGTTCGATCTGCGCCCTCGCGGTCGGCCTTGTTCACGACGAAGATGTCGGCAATCTCCATCACGCCCGCCTTGAGCGCCTGCACATCATCACCCATCCCTGGCACGAGCACGACGATCGAGACATCGGCTGTGCGCGCGATCTCGACTTCATCCTGCCCGACGCCGACCGTTTCGATGGCAACAAAATCCTTGCCGGCCGCGTCGAGCACCAGCGCCGCGTCGGCCGTTGCCCGCGCCAGTCCCCCGAGGTGTCCGCGCGTCGCCATGCTGCGGATGAAGACACCTGTGTCCTGCGCGTGCGCCTGCATGCGGACGCGGTCGCCGAGCATCGCTCCACCGGTGAACGGGCTCGTGGGATCGACGGCAATCACCCCCACACTCTTGCCGGCCTGACGCCAACGGGTGACCAGTCCATCAACCAGGGTGCTCTTGCCTGCGCCCGGTGCGCCGGTGACACCAACGAGAAACGCGCGACCCGAGCGGGCAAACAGATCGCGGACGAGCGCCGGCCCTTCGTCCGTGCCATTCTCGACAAGCGAGATTCCGCGTGCGATACCCCGCGGATCGCCCGCAACGATGGAATCTGAGAGAGCAGACAACCTGCGGAATTTATCACGGGCTTGTACTCCACAACAGGACTGGTACAATGTGAGCTATGAGAATGCGACTTGCTATCCTCGCGCTCGCGCTGATTGTCCTCGCGCCCTCGACGGCTCACGCAGATCTCACCGCGTTCATCGGCCGGAACTCTGCCGGCGAGAATCGCTCGGTCGTCCGCGGCTTCGCCTTCGGCGTCAGCCTGCTCATTGTCGGCTTCGAGTTCGAATACGGCAGCTCGTCGGAAGATCAGTCGACGCTGACGCCGTCGCTTCGCACAACCTCAGGCAACGCCTTCCTTCAGACGTTCGGCCTGCCCGGCTTTCAGCTCTATCTGACCACCGGCGGGGGCGTCTATCGCGAGCGCCTCGGAAACGATCAGGAAACAGCCTTTCTCCTGAACAACGGCGGCGGCGCGAAAATCAATCTGGCCGGTCCTCTCCGCGCACGCGTCGACTATCGCGTCTTCAGCCTGATGGGCAACCCGCGGCACTCGACCGTGCAGCGCTTGTACGCGGGTGTGAACCTGGCCTTTTAGGGCTTAGAGCTGAGGGCTGAGGGCTGAGGGCTGAGGGCTTAGAGAGTGTCGAGGACTGAGGGTTAGGGCTCAGGGCTAAGTGCTCAGGGCTCGAGGTTCACGCAGCCCTCAGCCCTAAGCTCTCAGCCCTAAGCTCTCAATCCTTATTTCGCGTAGTCGACAACCGGCAGGAGGTTAATGGGAATCAACCCGCTTGCAAAGGCTTCGGTATACGCCTTGAAGAGGGCCTGAATCTCTGCCGGAAATGCTTCGTTGAGGATGTTGACGATGTTGTAATCGGCGTCCTTGACGGCCGGATCGATGATCATCACGTAGGTGACGTTGCCATTCGCCGCGGCCGCATCCGACTTGTACACGCGCCATGAAGCCGCCTGCTGTTTGCGATCGGGCTTTTCGCTCTTCATCAGCGCTTCTTTGGTCTTATTCAACACCATCTCGAAATCGGCCGTGCTGCCAGGCTTGATGGTGTAGAGAATGAGTCCGGCGCCGCCGCTAAAGACGCGGGCGTTCGGCGTCTGCGCATGGACATTCACGGCGGTGAAAGCCAAGACGGCGAGAGCCAGGATAATTGCTCGCATTCACTCCTCCTTGTTGACGAACGGGGGCTTAATATTTAGCCGGTACGCCACGCAAACTCAAGTCTAAACGAATACCGACATCACTTCGTTGGCCAGCAGCATGCCCGTCCGGGTCAATCTCAAGCGGTCATCCCGTCTCAACAGGATGCCCGCGTCGAGATACGGCATCAACCGATTGCCAAATCTCTGCCAGACATCGATGCCATAGCGTTTCGACATGATTTCGATGTCGACACCGCTCGTCAGGCGAAGTCCCGTGAACAATGCATCCCCGAGGCGCTCGTCCCACGACAGGCCGCGGCGTTCGGCCGTGACCGTGAGGCCCGCCACAATTTTCTGGATGTAGTCTTCCGTCGACGCGATGTTACGCCACCGTGTGCCCCGCCACGTCGAATGCGCACCCGGCCCGAAGCCCAGCCAGTCGCCATCGGTCCAGTACTTGAGGTTGTGCCGCGACTCGAGGCCCGGCCTGCACACGTTGGAAATCTCGTATTGCTCGTACCCGGCCGTGTCGAGCATCGCCATCGCTGATTCGTACATCTCGGCGGCACCTTCATCCGATTCCTGTGTCCACCCGAACCGGTCAATCTCCTGCTTGAGCGGGAGATGCGGATAGACCTCGAGAATGTAGAGCGAGAGGTGATCGGGTGCGACGCGAATCGCCTCGTCGACCGATGCCAGCCACTGCGGGACGTCCTGCCCGGGCAGCCACATCATGAGGTCGATGCTGACGTTGTCGAACCCGGCGTTTCTCGCCATCCTGACGGCGTCGACCGCCCGCTCGGCCGAATGGAGTCTTCCGAGCCGCTTCAGCTCCGCGTCCTGGAACGACTGGACTCCGAAGCTCAGACGATTGACACCGGCCCGGCGAAAATGTTCCAGACTTTCTGCACTCACCGTCTCGGGGTTGGCTTCGAGGGTGATCTCGGCCCCCATGGCGAGCCCCAGCGACTGCCGCGCCTCGTTCACAATGGATTCGACGTCTGCGGCTGCGAGCAGCGACGGCGTCCCACCGCCAAAGTACAGCGTGTCGCGGGAAAAAGGGGGCTCCCGACCCCTTCATCTCCTGCAAGAGCGCTCCCACAAAGCGCGTCTTCAGCGCCTCGTCGTACAGGCCTCGATTGAAGTTGCAGTAGTTGCAGATGGCGCTGCAGAACGGAACGTGGACGTAGAGTCCCGGTGAAACCCCGGGGATTGGGGATTCGTGATTAGGGATTGGTTCGGTTCGATCCCGCTCTGCCACCCGACCATTTTAGGTCGGCTTTGCCGTCGCCACGGAGCTGGGCCTTGAGCTGGCGATTGGTACGGCTGACCTGGTCGAGCTTTCCGCGCATGCGCCGCTCTTCATGGTTCCGCTTCAGCGCCGCCACGCCTTCGTTCGGCAGCAGCATGCGATAGTCGGCGCCCTCGAGGTCGAGAAAATCGCACATCTCGTGCAGCCGCGATCGCATGCGGAAGCCAATCCGATCGTGCAGCGTGATGACGGCCGGATTGGTGTCGGGCGGCAAATCCGGGTAGTTCGACGTGAAAATCGTGGCACGCCGCTCGTTGTAACGGGTATTGACGATGAGATTCAGCGTTTCTTCGACCCATTCCGACGTCTTTTCCGCGCCAAGGTCGTCGAGGACGAGCAGATCGGCCTCCATCACCGGCCTCAGCACGTCGAGCTCGGTGGTTTTGACCTCGTTGTTGTACGTCCCGCGAATCAGCTTCAACAGATCGCGCGTGTCGTAGAAGATGCCGCGCGCGCCCCGCGTGAGGATGACCTGCTTGAGAACCGCCACGGCAAGGTGTGTCTTCCCCACGCCGGGATCGCCGACAAAGAACAGCCCGCGATTGACGACAGGAAACTTGTCGGCCATCGTGCGCGCGCGGCTCAGCGCGTCGTCGAGCGTGTCGTTGTCGTAGGTGACGAAGTCGTTGAGCGTGCAATGGTGATAGCGCCGTGGAATGCGCGATTCGGTGATGAGGCGCTTGTTGACGTTCTCGCGCCAGCAGTCGCAGCGCGTCACGCGCTCGACCTCACCATCCTGAAAAGATTTCCAACCGGTGCCGTTGCAGAGTGGGCACGCGCTGTTGTTCTGCACCGGGGGAAGCACGCAACATGATAGCGCGAAGTTTTTTCAGCGCGCGTGTTTTTTTGACGCCGAGGCCGGACTGTTGGAAGAAGGATTCGCGCGGACGAGATCGGTCGAGGTCGATTTCACGAGCGCGGTGCTGAGCCGTTGCTCCCAGTCGTCGATGCCGCGGGCGAGTTCGCGCTTGACGTACTCCATGAACTCGTTCACTTCGCCCTGCATCAGCTGAATCTTGCGCCGCATATTGAGGATCACCTCGACGCCGGCAAGATTCACGCCGAGATCTCTCGTCAGCGTCAGGATGGTCTCGAGCTGCTCGAGATCTTCTTCCGAATACAGCCGTGTGTTGCCGTCGGTGCGCGATGGCTTCAGAAGTCCTTCGCGCTCGTACAGGCGCAACGTCTGCGGGTGGATGTTGTACTTCTGCGCCACCGCGCTGATCATGTAATAGGCTTTGCCCGTTTTTTTGACGGCCATTCCTAGTCGCGTCCCTCGACCTTGATCGGCGCCCGGTCCAAGACATTAATGGTGCCGAACTCGCGGAGCAGCTCCTTGGAGCGCTCGTCGAGCGTCCGTGGCAGGACAATCTTCACTTCGACCACCAGATCGCCCCGATCGCCGTTGCGTGGCGACGGCGCCCCGCGCCCCCGGATGTGAAACCGCTGTCCGGTCTGCGTGCCCGGCGGCACACGAAGACGCGCGGTGCCATCGGGCGCCGGCACGTCAATCTTTGCGCCCAGCGCCGCCTCGTGGACGCCGATCGCGACGGTGATGTGGAAATCGTCTCCCTCGCGCTGAAAGGTCTCGTGCGCCTCCACCTGTACGGTAATGAAGAGATCGCCCGCATCGCCGCCCCGCTCGCCCACGTTCCCCTTTTCCGGTACGCGAATACGCGCCCCGTCGGGGACGCCTGCTGGAATGCGGACCGTGATCGTCTCGGTGCGCATTTCGACGCCAAGCCCGGCACATCGTCCACAGGCGGTCTGGGCCAGCCGTCCGGAGCCGCCGCACGCCTCACAGCTTTTCGAAAAAACCATGCTGCCGCGGCGCGAGCGAATCATGCCCGTCCCCTGGCAGCGATGGCAGCGCGCCTCGGCGATGTTCAACACCCCGGCCCCGCGGCACGTCTGACACCTGTCGCGGCGCGTCAGCGTCATCTGCCGCTCGGTGCCGCGCATGGCCTCGTCGAATCTCAGCGCGATCGAGGCGTACAGATCCGCTCCGCGCATCGGCTCGGCGGACGAAATATCCTGCCGCTGCGTGAAGACCTCCGCGAACAGGTCACCGAACGTCGTGCCGTCGCTGTGCACCGCTCCACCCGTGAAGTCGAAGCCTTCGAACTCGAAGGTCACCGAGCTCGACGAGGACGAGAGCGCGCCCGCGTCGTACCGCAGGCGGCGCTCCGGATCGCTCAACGTCTGGTACGCGCGCGTGATCTCCTTGAAATGCGCTTCCGCGGCGTTATCACCCGGATTGATGTCCGGGTGATACTTCCGCGCAAGTCGCCTGTAGGAACGCTTGATGTCGATAAGCGTCGCCCCACGCGCAATCCCGAGGAGTTCGTAGAGGTCCATACCCGCGTCAGACTCCGGGCGCCAGGCTCCGGGCCGGAAGCCCGGAGCCCGCAGCCGGCAGCCTATTTCTCATCCACCACTTCAGCGTCGATGACGTCACCTTGTTTTTCACCGGACGCCTCCGATGCTCCGCCACCTGCCGATGTTCCACCTCCACCCTGATCCGTACCACCGCCCCCAGCGGAAGACTGGGCGTTTTTGTAGAGGCTTTCGGCGGCGGTGTGCTGCGCTTTTGTCAACGCATCCATGGCCGCGGTGATGGCCGCGACGTCGGTGCCTGCGGCGGCCTTCTTGAGCTCTTCGATGGCCGACTCGACGGCCGCGCGATCGGTCGACGAGAGCTTGTCGCCGGCGTCTTTGATCATCCGCTCGGCGGCATACATCGCCTGATCGGCGCGGTTGCGTGTCTCGATCTCGTCGCGCCGCTTCTTGTCCTCGTCGGCGTGCGACTCGGCCTCTTTCATCATCTTGTCGACCTCGTCCTTGCTGAGGCCGCTCGAGGACGTGATGGTGATCTTCTGCTCCTTGCCTGTGCCGAGATCCTTCGCCGACACGTTGACGATGCCGTTTGCGTCGATGTCGAACGTGACTTCAATCTGCGGAATGCCGCGAGGCGCCGGCGGAAGGCCGACGAGATGGAACCGGCCGAGCGTGCGGTTATCGCGCGCAAGCGGCCGCTCGCCCTGCAGCACGTGCACTTCGACGCTCGTCTGGTTGTCTGCCGCGGTCGAGAAGATCTCGCTCTTGCGCGTCGGAATCGTCGTGTTGCGCGGAATGAGCGTCGTCATCACGCCGCCCAGCGTCTCGATGCCGAGCGACAACGGCGTCACGTCGAGCAGGAGCAGGTCTTTCACTTCGCCGGCGAGCACGCCGGCCTGCACGGCCGCGCCGACCGCGACGACCTCGTCGGGATTGACGCCCTTGTGGGGATCCTTGCCGAACAGCTCCTTGACGATCGACTGCACGCGGGGAATGCGCGTCGAGCCGCCAACCAGCACGACTTCATCAATCTTGCTCGGATCCACTCCCGCGTCGGTGAGCGCCTGCTTGGTCGGACCGACCGTGCGCTGCAGCAAATCTTCGACGATCTGCTCGAACTTGGCGCGCGAGAGCTTCAACGCCAGGTGCTTCGGCCCGCTCGCGTCGGCGGTGATGAACGGCAGGCTGATGTCGGTTTCCATCACCGACGACAGTTCCATCTTCGCCTTCTCCGCGGCTTCCTTCAGCCGCTGAAGCGCCATCCTGTCTTTGGTCAGATCGATGCCGTCGCTCTTCTTGAATTCCGAGGCGATCCAGTCGATGACGCGCTGGTCGAGGTTGTCGCCGCCCAGGTGCGTATCGCCGTTGGTCGACTTCACCTCGACGACGCCTTCACCGACTTCGAGGATGGAGATATCGAACGTGCCGCCGCCGAAGTCGTACACCGCAATCGTCTCGTCTTTCTTCTTGTCGAGGCCGTAGGCCAGCGCGGCGGCCGTTGGCTCGTTGACGATGCGCATCACTTCAAGGCCGGCGATCTGGCCCGCGTCCTTGGTCGCCTGCCGCTGCGCGTCGTTGAAATAGGCGGGCACGGTAATGACGGCTTTGGTGACCGGCTGCCCGAGATACTCCTCCGCAGCCTGCTTCAGCTTCTGCAGGATCATCGCGGAGATTTCAGGCGGCGAATATTCCTTGTCCGAGGCGTTGATGCGCACGTCGCCGTTCGACGCGCGCACCACCCGATACGGCACCATCTTCATCTCTTCGTTCACTTCATCGAACTTGCGTCCCATGAAGCGCTTGATCGAAAAGATCGTGTTCTCGGGGTTGGTCACCGCCTGACGCTTGGCGACCTGCCCCACCAGCCGCTCACCGGTCTTGGTGAAGGCGACAATCGAAGGCGTCAGTCGGCTCCCCTCCGGGTTGGTAATGACGGTGGGCTCCCCGCCTTCCATGACTGCCACGACTGAGTTGGTGGTACCGAGATCGATGCCGATGATTTTGCTCATACTGGAGTTCCTCGCACGAATGAGTTCTGGAATCGGGCTTTAGGCTCTCCTAATTATGAAATGTGAGTCTGCTACTGTAAAGGCTATACCCTGCTAACCCCGCAAGTTCTTGATACAATGGGACCTCCAGATGTCGAGTAAGTCGACCCCTCCGCCGTCATCACACAAGTCTGCCAAGACCTACGTCATCCGGTTCGCCGGCCATGCCGGCCTTGCGGCGCTCTTTATCGCGGTGGCAATGCTGGGGATCTTGAGCGGCGTGATGTTCGCCTATGCGGGCGATCTGCCCCTCATCTCGGGGCTGGACGATTACGCACCGAGCGCAATTACGCGCGTCTACGCGTCGAATGGAGAGACGCTCGGGGAGTTCGCGATCGAGCGGCGCCTCGTCATTCCATACGAAGACATCTCACCGCACCTGCGCAACGCGATCATTTCGGCTGAGGACAAAGACTTCAACAACCACTTCGGTCTCAGCGTGCCGGCACTGCTCATCCGCCTCGGCAGCGACATCGTCCGGCGGCGCATCGTCGCGGGTGCCAGCACGCTGACGATGCAGCTCGCGCGCGACCTCTTTGCCGAGGAAATTGGCTTCGTCCGCGGCGACAAGAGCCCTGAGCGGAAGATCAAAGAGATCCTCGTCGCGATTCAGATCGAGAAGCGCTACACCAAGCGCGAGATTCTGACCTTCTACTGCAACCAGACGCACTTCGGCCACGGCACGAACGGCGTCGAAGCGGCCGCGCGTCTGTACTTTGGCAAGCGCGCGAAAGACGTCACGCTCGAAGAGGCCGCGATGATTGCCGGCATCATCCAGTCGCCGGCACGCCAGAGCCCGTACGTCAATCGCGGAGCGGCCAAGTTCAAGCGCGATTACACGCTGCAGGAGATGGCCGAAAACGGGTACATCACGCAGGAACAGGCCGACGAAGCCAAGAAGAAGCCGATCGTGACACGCGGGCAACCGCAGCCGGTCCGATCGGTCGCTCCGTTCTTCACCGAAGAGGTACGCAAGTACCTCGAGCAGAAGTACGGCGCCAAGGCGCTCTATGAAGGCGGGCTGTCAATACAGACTGGCGTCGATATCCGTTTACAGCGCGCCGCCAATCAGGCCGTCGACCGCGGGCTTCGCCAGGTCGACAAACGCAGGGGTTATCGTCGCGACAAGCCGAATATCGTGGCGCAGGGACGCACGATCGAGAGTTACCGTCACGATCGGTGGACACAGGCAATCGCCGAGGATGACATCGTGCCGGCGCTCGTGACCGCCGTGTCGCCGGCGAGCGCACGGATTCGTATCGGCGATCAGGCCATTGACCTTCGCGGCGACGCCATCGCCTGGACGCGGCGGGCACCGCCGGCGGTGTTCAAGGTCGGGGATCTGATCGAGGTACGCGTGACGAAGATGGTGTCGTCCCGCATCGACGCGGTGTCGCTCGAACAGTCGCCGCTCGTCGAGGGCGCGCTGGTCGCCATCGACAACCGGACGGGGCAAATCCGCGCGATGGTGGGGGGCTTCAGCTTCGATCGCAGCAAGTTCAATCGCGCGACGCAGGCGCGCCGCCAGGTAGGCTCGCTGTTCAAGCCGTTCGTCTACACGGCCGCCATCGATCGCGGGTACACGCCTACGTCGGTCATCATCGACGAGCCGGTCACCTACAACGCGGGACCTGGACAGCCACCTTACTCGCCGAAAAACTACGACGGGAAGTACGAAGGCGGCGTGACGCTTCGGCGCGCACTCGAGCACTCGCGCAACGTGCCCGCGGTTAAGATGATGGATTCGCTGGGACCGCAGCAGGTCATCGCCTATGCGAAACGGCTGGGCCTCGAGTCGAAACTCGATCCGTACCTGTCTCTGGCGCTCGGCGCCGCGGATCTGACGCTCGTCGACATGACCTCCGCGTATTCGGTGTATCCGAACGGCGGCGTCCGCATGCGGCCGTATTCCATTGAGAAGATTTCAGACCGCGAAGGAAATCTCCTCGAGGAAGGGCGACCCGAGCCGCAGGATGCGATCAGAGCCGACACGGCATTCGTGATGACGAATCTGCTGCGCGGGGTCGTGCAGCGCGGGACCGCCGCATCGGCCGCCAAGCTCGGCTGGCCTCTGGGTGGGAAAACCGGGACGACCGATGACTACGGCGATGCGTGGTTCATCGGATTCGATCCCGACATCACCGTCGGCGTGTGGGTCGGCCACGACGAGAGAAAGCCGATCGGGCACAACGAGACGGGCGCCGCCGCCGCGCTCCCCATCTGGATCGAGTTCATGCAGGCGTACATCGCCACCCGCGATCCGAAGAACCCGCCGGAATTCGTCGCACCGGGCAACATCGTCTTCATGCCCGTGAACGCTGCGAGCGGCGAGGTCGCTGGAGAGGGCACGACCGGCATCGACGAGGCGTTCATCGCCGGGACCCAACCCGGGACGGTATTCCCGCACTAATCTTCAACGCCGGGCCGCCGGGACGCCGGGCTCAAAACACATTTCTTCTTATCGTCTGCGCTGACGTGTCGTCTCAACGCCGGGACGCAGGGACGCAAAGAGCGTTCGCATCGACTTCGCGCCTCCGGCGCACAGGAACAAGAAGAGGCCCGAATACAAGAGCTGCTCGTTTACTGGCTCTTGATATGCGGGCCTCTTCTTGTTCCTGTGTGGGCCGCGTACGCGGCCCACGAAGTCGATATCTGCAACAGAGCCGACTTACGGGCCGCACAGAGCCACTCACGCTGCAGTCAAACGTCGTGCTCGTCGCGCCGTCGTGCTATCCGTTTTTCTTCGTGCCTTCGTGCCTTCGTGGTTTCTCTGGGTCTCCGCGCCTCTGCGTCGAAACAAAAGCTACTCGTCGTCGACGTCACTCGGCTGGCCGAGGGTTCCTGTTGCCTTCTGCATCAGATACGCCTTGATGAACGGATCGAGATCGCCGTCGAGCACGCGCGACGGGTCGCCGACCTCGAATTTCGTCCGGTGGTCCTTGACCATCTGATACGGATGCAGCACGTAGCTGCGAATCTGGCTCCCGAAGCCAATCTCCTTCTTCGCCCCGCCAATCTGATTGAGCTTCGATTGCTGCTCTTTCATCTTGATGTCGAACAGCCGCGCCTTGAGCACGCGCATGGCGGAGTCCTTGTTGCGGTGCTGCGATCGCTCGTTCTGGCACGACACGACGATGCCCGTCGGGAGATGGGTGATGCGAATCGCCGAATCGGTGACGTTGACGTGCTGGCCGCCTGCGCCGCTCGACCTGAACGTGTCGATGCGAATGTCCTTCTCGTCGATGACGACGTCGACATCCTCCGGCAGCTCAGGCCACACATACACCGACGCGAACGACGTATGCCGGCGCGCCGCCGAGTCGAACGGCGAAATGCGCACGAGCCGATGCACGCCGGCTTCAGCCGACAACAGCCCGAACGCGAACTCGCCCGCCACCGTCAGGGTCGCGCTCTTGAGTCCGGCTTCGTCGCCGGGCTGATAGTCGATTACCTCGCGCTTGAACCCCCTTCGCTCGATCCACCGCAAGTACATCCGCAGCAGCATCTCGGCCCAGTCCTGCGACTCGGTTCCGCCCGCGCCTGGATGGATGGTGATGATGGCGTTCTTGCGATCGTGCTCGCCGCCAAGCATTTTCTTTATTTCACCGCCTTCGACGAGGCCGGTGAATTCCTCGATGCCCGACGACAGCTCGCCGGTGACGTCCTCTCCCTGGCCGGCCCAGTCGATGAGCACACCCAGGTCGTCCGTTTTCGTTTTGAGGGCGGAAATCAGCTCGACTTCCTCTTCGACCCGGCGGCGGCGCTGAAGGATTTTTTGCGCTTCGATCTGGTTGTTCCAGAAATCGGACGCAGAGGCGCGGGCTTCTATCTGTGCGAGCTCGTCACGCGGGCGAGCGGCCTCAAAGATAACTCCGGAGGTCGGCGGCGCGTTTCACGAGGTCCTCATACCGGCGGGTCAAATCATCGAGAGCGATAGCCACGAATGCCTCCAGAGAAGATCAGCGCGGTCAGCGTCAACCCCGCGCAGATATACGCGAACAGATCCCCGATTGTGCCATAGATCGTGCGCGACTCGAGCATCCGCACATCGCCAACGAGAATCTCGCGCTCGAAAATCTCCGACCGTTGAATCACGCGTCCATACGGATCGACGAAGCCGCTGATACCCGTATTCGCGGCCCGCGCCAGATAACGGCCCTGTTCGATGGCCCGCATCTGCGCCTGCAGGAAATGTTGAAACGGCGCAGACGAGTGGCCGTACCACGCATCGTTGGTAATCGTGGTCAGCAGCTGGCTTCCCCGCAGCACCGATTGACGCACCAGACGAGGGAACACAATCTCGTAGCAGATGGCCGTGCTGATCGGTCCGTGCGCGGTCGGCAACATCACCATGTCGCGCCCGGGCGTAAACCCTCCCACTTGCTCGACAAGCGGGCCCACAAAGAACAGGAGCTGCTTCAGGGGCACGAACTCGCCGAACGGGACCAGATGCATCTTCTGATACACGCCGCCCACTGAGCCGTCTTTGCGTACCAGGAACGCCGCGTTGTAGTACGCCTTCTTCGCGTCGAGCTGATCGCTGCCCAGCAGCAGCTCGATGCCCGTCTCACGGACGAGCGCGCGGATTTTTTCACCGCCAACGCGATCGTCCATGAACGGAAACGGCGTGGACGACTCCGGCCAGATGACGAGCTGCGCCCCCTCGCCCGCCGCCTCCCGCGTCATCGTCAGGTACGTGTTCAGGATGCGTTCGGCATGAGCCGCATCCCACTTCTCATCCTGCGGGATATTTCCCTGGACAAGCGCGACGCGCACCGGCCTCCCCTGCTCGACCAGCACGTCGTTCTCGAGACGCCGATTGCCCCAGACGACGATTCCCACCAACAACGCCGCAACGACGCCGAGGGTGATGATGGAATCGCCCGAGCGGGAAATGGCGAAGTACGCGAGCGCCGCGCTGACCATGGCAACGAGCGCGGACATGCCAAAGACCCCGACGACGCTTGCAAACTGCACAACCGGCAGCACGGTCGTCTGGCTGTAACCCAGGAGGAGCCACGGGAAGCCGCTCCAGAAATAGGTGCGCCCGAGCTCGGTCGTCACCCAGATTGCGGGTGCGAGCAGAATCGCGCGGCTGCCGAACTTGGCGCCCAGCCATCCCAGACACAACGTGAACAACGCGGGAAAGAGCGCGAGGTACGTGACGAGGAACGCCGCGACGACGATGCCCACCGGCCAGCTCAACCCGCCAAATTGCGAGACCACCGTCCCGGTCCAGTAGACCGTTCCGCTGAAGTAGACAATGCCGGCAACCAATCCCAGCAAGAACGATCGGCCCCGTCGAAACGCCGGCCAGCTGCCATGGATTTCGAAGAGAGGAACGATGACCGGCGTCAGGGCAATCCAGGCAAACATCGGATGGCCGTAACGCGGAAAGCTCAGGGCGAGGAGGATGCCGGAGACGATCGCGAGAATCAGGGCTTGGTCACCTGGCCGGGGCCGCGCTGCTGAAGCCACTTCGCGACGCCGGCACCGTCAAGCGGTGGAGAGATGAAATCGCCCTGCGCAGTGTCGCAGCCGAGCTTCGCCAGCCGCTCGAGCGTCATCTCGTCCTGCACCCCTTCGGCAACACAGGTAAGCCCGAGATTGTGGGCGAGCTCGATCGTCGACTGCACGATGACTTCGTCACCGTCTTCGACCATGTCATCGATGAACGACTTGTCGATTTTGATCTCGTGCACCGGGAGTTTACGGAGGTAGCTGAACGACGAATAACCCGTGCCGAAGTCGTCGACCGCCAGACGCAGCCCCATCTTGCTCAGTCTCGTGAGGACCTGCAGGGAGCGCAGCGGGTCGGACATGATCACGCTCTCGGTGATCTCCAGCTCGAGCATCGACGCCGGCGCGCCAAGCAGCTCGAGCAGCGCGCGCACGCGCTCGGGCAGCTCGGGGTCGTGCAGATTGCGAGGCGAGAGATTCACCGCGGCGATCAAGTCGTACCCAAGCCGCTTCCACTCGAGGCACTGCTGCACGGCGCGCTCGAGCATCCATAAGGTGAGCGGCCGGACCGCACCGGTCTGCTCGGCCATCGGAATGAAGCGATCGGGCGTGATGAACCCGAGCTGCGGATGCTGCCACCGCACCAGCGCTTCCACGCCGAAGATGTCACGGGTCTTCAGGTTGATCTTCGGCTGGTAAACGACGCGCAGCTCGTCGCGCGAAATGGCGTGACGGAAATCGCCCATCAGCGCGAGGCGCTCGGGACTGTGCCGGTCGAGCTCGGGCGCATACACGACGCAACCCGAGCGATCTTCCTTTGCCACGTACATCGCGACGTCGGCGCGCTGCACGAGCACCTCGGCCTCGGTGCCATGCTCGGGCGCAATGGCAATGCCCACGCTGCCGTGCACGTCGAGGTTCAGGCCTTCGATGCTGAGCGGCTCCTGCACAGCCGCAATCAGCTTGCGCGCCGCCAGCTCGGCGCCAGTCTGTCCCACACCAGGCAGCATGACAGCGAACTCGTCGCCGCCAAGCCGGGCAACCGTGTCGGACTCGCGCAGCTCCATCTGCAGTCGATGGCCAATCTCGCGCAGCACCGCATCGCCCATCAGGTGCCCCATCGTGTCGTTGATCTCTTTGAAGCCGTCGAGATCCATGATGAGCACCGACAACGGATTGCGCGTGCGAAGCGCGTTGGCGACGGCCATCTCGAGCCGGTTCTGAAAGAGTGTCCGGTTCGGGAGGTCGGTCAGGCTGTCGTAATACGCGAGGTGGCGGATGCGCTCTTCGGCCCTCGCCCGCTCGCGGCGCACGTCGGCGTCGCGCAGTTCCCGGTTGATCGCCGGAATCAACCGGCTCAGGTTGTTCTTGATGATGTAGTCGTCGGCGCCGTTCTTCATCGCGTCGACCGCGATCTCTTCGCCGATCGTGCCCGACACGAAGATAAACGGCATCTCGAAGCCGCGGTCGCGCACCATCGTGAGCGCGGCGGTGCCGCTGAACCCGGGCATCGTGTAGTCGGCGATGACGAGGTCCCAGTCCTGCCGATCGAGCGCCTCGCTCAGCCCTTTGGCGTTGTCGACACGCGTGTAGTCGGGCTCGTAGCCACCCTGACGCAGATGCTCCAGAAGGAGCAGCGCGTCGTTCTCGGAATCCTCAACCAGCAGGAGTCGCAGAGGTTTCATGCAGTAGGGCTACCGGGCGATCCAGGCCGTGCTGAACTGCTCCACGCTTTGCAGCTTTACCATGATCGCTTGCGCCTCCTGCCGCGTTTTGTATTTACCCACCCGCACCCGGAAGAACGCAGTCGGCGCCCCTTTGACCGGATCCAGCACGAACGCCGGGTATCCTTTGGCAATCAACTGCTTTACCAGAGTATCGGCTTCTTGCCGATCCTTAACAGCCGAGACCTGAACGGCAAAGCCCGGACCGGACGTGTCGGACGACTGCGCCGTTGCGACGGGCGCGGCCGCTTCGGCAGGGGCCGGGGGTGGTGTTGCCGGAGCGGGACGCGGAGGCGGAGGCGTGGCCGCAACGGGTTCCTTCACCGTTGGTGCCGGCGATGGAGGCGGTTCGTGGGGCGGCACGGCCTGTGCCGGTGTCGGCTTGCTCGCCGCAGGCTTGGTCGCTGCGGGCTTGAGATTCTCCTCTGGCGTGCCTTCGCGCAACAATCGATCGGCGTAGCTCAGCTGTTCGGGCTTGGCAGCGGGAGTGTCGGGTGACGGCGAGCCCCCTGACGGCGCCGGCGCGATATTTTCGGCGACCGGGGGCACCCCCGGATCGGGGGCGATGTCGGTCGCGGCCACGTCCACCGTCTCGCTCCCATGTTGCGAATTCCGGCCCACTAACACACCGGTCAGGAAGATCACGACCGAGACGACCGTCGCGGCCATCACCAGAAAGACGAGCTGCTTGCCGTTCAGTTGTATTTCGCGAAAGCCTTCGTCGTTCACGGTCTTTTTTCAACTCCGGTGATTTGACGCAGCAAGTGCATCATCTCGATCGGCAGGGGGAAGACGATCGTTGAGTTCTTTTCGGCAGCGATTTCCGTCAGCGTCTGAAGATAGCGTAATGTAATCGCGACAGGCTCGGCAGCGATTATCACAGCGGCCTGGGACAGCTTTTCCGAGGCTTCCAGTTCGCCCGCTGCATGGATGATCTTAGCACGCTTCTCGCGCTCCGCTTCCGCCTGCCGGGCCATCGCGCGCTGCATATCAGGCGGCAAATCCACGTGTTTCACCTCGACCGAGGCCACCTTGACGCCCCACGGATCTGTATGCTGATCCAAGATCTGTTGCAGCTGCTGATTCAACCGGTCGCGTTCCGAGAGCAGGCTGTCCATCTCCACCTGACCGAGCACGCTTCTGAGCGTCGTCTGCGCCAATTGTGACGTCGCATAGTGGTAGCTCTCGACCTCCACGATGGCTCTCCGTGGATCGATGACGCGAAAATAGACAACCGCACTCACCTTTACAGAAACGTTATCGCGGGTGATGACGTCCTGCGGCGGAACATCCATGACAATCGTGCGCAGGCTCACGCGGACCAGGCGGTCGATGGGCGCGAACACCAGAATGAGGCCCGGGCCCTTCGGCTGCGGCAGCAGCTTGCCGAGCCTGAAGATGACGCCTCGCTCGTACTCAGCGAGGATCTTGATCGACATCAGCAGATACGCGACGAAGATCACGATGAGAATGAGCACCGGTGAAAGGTCGAACATGATGCGCCTCACTCCTTCCGCACGGTCAACGTCAGGCCGTTCACATTTGTCACAACCACCCGTGCGCCGCCCGCGATAGGCTCGTTCGCTGTCGCGTTCCAGATCTCACCGTGGACGCGTGTGCGGCCCGCCGCGCCAGGCGCAATCAGCGTCAACGCTTCGCCGATCTCCCCGACCATCCCTTCGACGCCCGTCACAGGTGCGGTCGCCCGCGCCGCCAGTGCCAGGCGCACGAGAAACGCGCTGATCGCTGTAAAGCCTAGTACGACTGACACGACGAGTCCAACACTCAATTGCAATTCCGGCGCGGGCGAATCGATGAGCATCAGCGACCCGAAGATGAGGCTGATGATGCCGCCGACGGTGAGGAGGCCGTAGCTCGTCACCTTCAGCTCGAGCACGAACAGCAGCAGGCCGAACAGCATGAGCAGCAGGCCGGCGTAATTGATGGGCAGTACCTGCAAGGCGAAGAACGCGAGCAGCAGTGACAGGCCGCCAACCACGCCAGGAAGGACCGCACCCGGGCTCCATAGTTCGATCGTGAGCCCGAGCGTCCCAAGACTCAAGAGGATGTATGCGATGTTCGGATGCGCGATCGAGCTGAGGATGCGCTGCCGCAGGGTCATCTCGACCGAAACGACCTTTGCCGAGGCCGTGCGCAACGTCGCGGTTCCTCCGTCGAAACGGGTCACCGCCCGGCCATCCAGCTTCTTGATGAGATCGTCGCGGCTGGTTGCAACGAGATCGACGAGCGGCGGCTTGGCGTTGGCCGCCTCCTCTTCGGTAAAGGCCTTGCTCTGCAGTACCGCCTGTTCAGCCAGCTGCACGTTCCGGCCACGCTTGCCCGCAATCGTGCGCACGTAAGCGGCGATATCTTCGGCCGCCTTCTTCGAGCTCGTCTCGTCCATCGCGGCACCGCCACCCGAGACCGGGTGCGCCGCGCCAATGTGCGTTCCCGGCGCCATCGCCGCCACATCGGCCGCAATCGTGATGATGAAGCCGGCCGACGCCGCGCGGCTGCCCGATGGGCCGATGCAGACCACAATCGGCGTCCTGGCGGCGATCATCTTCGTGACGATGTCGCGAGTCGAATCGACGAGACCGCCGGGCGTGCGGAGCGTGAAGATGACGAGCGCGGCGTTTTCGGCGTCCGCCCGCGCGATCGTCTCGATCATGAACTCAGCCGACACCGGATGGATGATGCTGTCGACCTCGGCGGAGTAGATCGACCTGCGCATGCGCGACCGCCGGGAGGCACGCGATCATCAACGTGAGCACCAAAAACGGGGTCTGACCCCTTTTTTTGTATGTCGTCATGGCTTGAGCCTGGTCAAGAGCTCCCTGGCTTCGGTAGAACCTGGGTCGAGAACGAGCGCGCGTTCCAGAGCCTCGTCGCGCGGCCGCTTCGTCCTTGGTCTGCAGGTATGCCTGCGCGAGCGCGATTCGGCCCTCGGCCGATTCCTGGCTCCAGAGCGCAATCTTGAACGCATCGATCGCCGCAGGCGTCTGGCCGGTGCGCAGATAGATTCGGCCGATCAACAGGTGCGCCTGCGCCTCGTACGGCGCGAGGTAGATGGCGCGGCCCGAGCTCGGTCACCGCTTCCGTATTGTTCCCCTGCTCGAAGAACCGCCGTCCGCGATCCAGATGAAACGCGGCCAGCTCCCTCTGCTCGCGCTGCCCGGTTGCGGCAATCGCGTAATCGGCGCGGCGCATCGGGGAGATGTCCAATGACGGCTTGATCCGTTCCAATCCACGAGGGATGGGCTCGATCCCCGTCGGTTTCTTCGCCCACTCCGCATACGTCGATGACAGTTGCGTCGCGAGCTCGCGCTCGCGCGCGGCCTCAGCGATTGAACCGGTCGCCTGCAGCGCGGCCGCAAGCACGGCGTGCGCCTCGCCGTCGGCGGGCTTCCGGCGCACCGTCTCGCGCAGCCAGAAAATCGCCCACTGCGCATCCTTTTCGGCCCAGTACGCGTATCCGAGATTGAAGTAGTAGTCGGGATCGTCCTGATCGAGCTTGAGCGCCTGATTGAAGTAATACGTGGCGCTGCCCTGTCTGCGGCGTGACGGGACGCCGCATCTGGATGACGCCGAGGTTATTCATCAGCGTCGCCGATCGGCGTGCGATCCGCCATCGTTCTCAGTGTCGCGAACGCATCGTCCAGCCGCTTCAGCTGGATCAAGCGACAACGCGACGTTGAATCGGGCGCGCGCGTAGAGCGGCGATGTCTCGGGCACTGCGGCGGCCGCCACGCAGCGCGGCCTGACCGTTGCCCTTGTCCTGGTTCACCGCCCACAACGCCAGACGCGCGCGATCGAAGCCGGGATCGAGCTTGAGCGCCGCTTCGAGATAGCCGACCTTCGCGGTCGTGGCGGTCGCCAGCAGCCCCTTGATGTAGCTCTCGAACACCGGCAACGCGGGTCGTCCGGCAGGCCCGCCCGGCCCGCTTGCACCAGAGAGGCGTCGGCTGACGCGCTCGAAGATCGCGAACAGATCTTCGAGCGCGCCCGACTCGACGACTCTCGCTTCTCCATGCGGCCGCTGTCGAGCCTGATGTTCTGCGCCCGCACCGAGATCCGTCCGCCGCTCAGCGTGAACGATCCGATGACGACGTGAGTGGCGCCGACGACCTGGCCGAGCCGAATGACGGTCGCGTGGCTCAGCGAGGCCACCGGCGGAAGCTGAAGCTGCTCGAATGCATCGAGCCGCTCGTCGCGCGTATACGCGCGGCTGCCCTGCGCGTTCAGGTTGTCGGCCAGCAACATGGCCGATGCTTCGCCCAGCCAGTACACGCGCGTTTCGTGAGCCGGGATTTTCGAAGGGGATGACGAGGAACCGGGCATCAGGCTGCTGTGCGGGTTGCGCTGGCACCTGCGGTCGCAACGAGGAACAGGGGCGCGAGAACCCAGAACCAGAATCGGGAACCCGGAACCCGGAATGTGGAACCGCTGCATGGGTTCTATTTTTGATCCGGAGGCACGCTCAGCGCGATGATGCACGCCGGCATCCCCGACGCCCCGGCAGACTGTGCACGCGCACCTCGTCCACCGACGCCCACGAGCGCAAAGCGGTCGAACAGGGCCGCTGAATAAAAGACGCACAATGGCCAGTCGAACGGCTCGCGCACCGCGCAGAAGATCGAGCTGCGCAGGGTAATTGTGCCCTGTCCAGCCCGCAGCTTCGACGCCGCGCGGCTGCCGTCATAGCTGTTCGCGCACGACGCGCTTGGTCAGCTGCAGGGCCATGCGCGCGCGAATCATCACGCGGCAGCGACCGAATCACCGATCGTTCGATCGGCGACAGATTATCAAACGTCCACTGCGCTGCATACTCGCCCGGCGCGCGCAGTGACGAGCGTCGTACGACTCCCCCTCCTGCCGGAGAAAACTCAGCACGGCGGCAAGCGGCGCGAGACCGATTTTGCCGTCGCGCATCCCGATGGCGTGCAACCAGTTTTCGTAGAACTCGAGCCGCGTCGGGATGAGATCGGAAATCCCCTGATGGAGACTCGCGATCAGCATCCGCCCGACTCCCCCTCGATTCATTCTTCTGATACCCTTCCGGCTGCGACGACTTCGATGTGGACGGGAGCCATCCTCGCAGGCGGCCAGTCGCGGCGCCTCGGGGGCCGGAACAAGGCCGGCGTTCTGCACATCGGCGGCGCGTCCGTTCTCGATCGTCAACTGGCCAGGCTGCGCCGCGTCGTCGATCGGACCATCATCGTTGCCAACGACGCGGACCGCTTCGCAGCGACGGGCGTTCCCGGTGATTCCTGACATCTGACACCGGGTGGCGGCGCGCTCGGCGCGCTGCTATACTGCGGTTCACGCCGCCCAGACCGATCGCACGCTCGTCGTCGCCTGTGACATGCCGTTTGTCAGCGAGCCGTTGCTCGCGCATCTGGTAGCGGCCGGAAGCGTCGTTCGACATCGCCATTCCACGAACGGCGCGCGGGTATGAGCCCTTTGCGCAACTTATTCCCGCCGCTGTGCGGTCGAGCTGGCGCGGCTGTTCGATGAGCAGCGCTTCAAGCTCAGCGAGGTGGCGCTGATTCCGGGTCTGACAGATCCGTGAGCTGGGACCGGACGAGCTCGAGCCGTTCGGCCCGGAAGAAATGCTGTTCTTCAACATCAACACGCCCGATGATTATGCGCGCGCGATCGATCTCGATGGAGAGTATCACTATCCTTCATGATTCTTCCGGTTCATCAACGCCTGCGCGAGCGGCTCGCCGCCACGCTGGAGACGCTCTACCAGCTTCCGTCCGACGCGCTGCCGCCGCTCGCCGATCGAGTATCCCCCCACGCGTGAGCTCGGCGATCTGGCCACGCCCGCGGCCTTCGAGCTGGCGCGCAAGCTGCGGAAAGCGCCACGCGCCATCGCGCAGGAAATCGCCGCCGCGCTCGGCCCCGATTGACGGCATCAGCCGCGTCGACGCCGCGCCGAACGGCTACCTGAACGTCTATCTGGATCGCGCCGCAGTTCGTCGAACGAGTCGTGCCATTGGGCGTCCGACCCCTACCGGTACGAAGGCAGACCCCGGACCGTGCCCGGCAAGACGATCGTCGAGCACACGGCCATCAATCCCAACAAGGCGGCGCATATCGGCCACCTCCGAAACTCGGCGCTCGGCGACACGCTGGTGCGCGTGCAGCGCTTCCGCGGCGTCCCTGTGGAAGTGCAGAACTACATCGACGACACCGGCGTGCAGGTGGCCGACGTCGTCGTCGGCTTCCGCGAGCTCGAGCACCAGAGCCTGG
Organism: Vicinamibacterales bacterium; assembly: GCA_963811435.1. Classification (GTDB taxonomy): domain Bacteria; phylum Acidobacteriota; class Vicinamibacteria; order Vicinamibacterales; family JAMQPK01; genus JAMQPK01. The sequence continues at coordinate 1,078,015 of CAWERD010000007.1, read as the reverse complement.
AAGCCGTCCGGCGATATCGCAGATTCCACCCGCTTCGACTACTCACTGCTGGGATCTCTACGCGCGCGTCACGCACTGGTACGAGGAAGACAAGGAGCGGCTGAAGATTCGCGCGGCCACGCTGCACGACATCGAGCATGGCGGCAACGAAAGCCGCGGCGCATGGCCCAGTTCATCGCCACCCGCATCGTCGCGCTGCCACCTGAAGACAATGGCGCGGCTGAATATCGACTACGACCTGCTGACGTGGGAAGGCCACATCCTGCGGCTGCAGTTCTGGGCCACGCGCCTTCGAGATTCTGAAAGAGAAGGGCGCGGTGTATCTGCAGACCGAAGGCAAGCTGGCCGGCTGCTGGGTGATGAAGATCGAGGACGAAGACGCAGCGGCTCCGGACGCGGAGAATCGGGACCTTCAGGGACAGCTGACCAGGGATCGGGGATTCGGTGAAGAAGAGGACCGCGAGAAGGTTATCGTTCGATCGAACGGCACCGTTACCTATGTCGGCAAGGACATCGCCTATCAGTTCTGGAAATTCGGGCTGCTGGGGCGCGACTTCCACTACCGGCCGTTCGGCACGCGGCCTGAACGGCAGCACGCTGTGGACCACGTCGGCGAAACCACCGAGCGAGTCAACGCATCCGCCGTTCGGGCATGCGGCTGTCCACCTACAACGTCATCGATGTCCGCCAGTCGTATCTGCAGAAGCTGCTGAAGCAGGCGCTTCGCACGCTCGGCTATACCGAGCAGGCGGAGCATGCGACCCATTTCTCCTACGAGATGGTGGCGCTGTCCCCAGCCACCGCGCGCACGCTCGGTTATCTGTGCGCCGGACGCCCCCGACGACAAGCGGGGCTTCGTTGACGTGTCGGGCCGCAAGGGACAGGGCGTCAAGGCAGATGACCTGCTGGACACGCTGATTGCGCGAGCCGAGGCTGAAGTCGCCAGGCGCAACCCCGAGTTCAGCGCGGCCGAGCACCGCCGAATCGCCGAGATGATTGCCGTGGCAGCGGTGCGCTACTTCATGGTGAAGTATTCGCGCACGAAAATCATCGCGTTCGACATAGACGAGGCGCTTGCGTTCGAGGGTGAAAGCGGGCCGTATCTACAGTATGCTGTCGTCCGAGCCCAGAACATCTTTGCCAAGCTGCGCGAGCGCGAAGGGCTCGACGAAACGGCGGTGTTCGGCCGGCTCGGCGCGCTGTCGCCTGCCGAGCTCGCCGGCGAGGGCGGCAGCCACGATCTGTGGGCACTCATCCTCGAAGCTTCGCGACTCGACGAAATCGTCGAACAGGTTGTTCGGACTCTGGAATTCTCCGTGCTGGCGAAATACGCGTTCGGACTTGCGCAGATGTTCAACGGCTTCTATCACCGGTATCCGATCCTCAACGAGGATCAGGTCGACGCCCGGTTCTGGCGCGCCGCCGGTGTCGGCTATTTCCGCGCACAGCTGGCACGCGCGCTCGATTTGATGGGTATCGCGGTACCGCCGAGAATGTAAATGGCTATCATCGGCATCACGCCCTCGAACCGCCTGACCGATTACGTCGAGTCCGTTCGACGTGCCGGCGGAGAGCCTCGTGTGCTTTCGATGGACGCGCCGCCTTCGCTCGACGGGCTCGACGGCATCCTGTTCACCGGCGGAGGCGATGTCGACCCGGCGCACTACCACGAGGCCCGGCATCCGAAAACCAATGAGCCGGACGCGGCGCGCGATGCCTTCGAGCTCGAGCTCGCCAGGCTTGCACTCGCGAAGGATACGCCGCTGCTCGGCGTCTGCAGAGGCATACAGGTCGTCAACGTCGCGGCGGGCGGCACGCTGATTCAGGACATCTCGGCCGAAGCGAATCAGGGTCACGGACATCAGGTTGATACGCCGACGTTTGCCATCGCGCACGAAGTGTGGGTCACCCCAGGCTCGGCGTTGTCGCGCGTCATGCGGGAAGAGCTCGCCGATGGCGAGGTGCTGCAGGTGAACAGCCGGCACCATCAGGCTGTCGGGCGCGCCGCCTCGGGTTTCAACATCGCCGCCACCGCGCCCGACGGCGTGGTCGAAGCGATCGAACGGCCCGACGCGCGCTTCTGCATTGCCGTGCAATGGCACCCCGAGAACTTCTGGCGCACCGGCGAGTTCCGTTCGCTGTTCGAGGAATTCGTAAAAGCCGCCGAGGGATAGTTCGTGTATTGCCCCATTTCCGATTGACGATTGCCCTTATTGCTGGCCAATTGCCAATCAATAAGGCAATTGCCAATCGAAAATTGCCAATTCGTGATGTCCCTCCACCCCGACTCTCAAATCACGCTCACAATTGAAAAACCCGTAAGTGGCGGCCGCATGCTGGCCCGCCACGAGGGACAGATCGTCCTGGTGACCGGCGCCATTCCAGGCGAACGCGTGCGCGTGCGCGTGGAACGTGTCAGCAAGCAGGTGATCTTCGCCGATACCGTCGAGGTGCTCGACGCGAGCGATGACCGGCGCACTGCCGCCGTGGACTGGGCGTGTGGCGGCTCGCTTTACGCGCACGTCGCGTACGATCGTCAACTCACACTCAAATCCGAAGTCGTCGGAGACGCCTTTGCGCGAATTGCAAAAATGCGGCTGCCGAATCCCGTTCCCGTCATGCCCTCCGAGGAGCACGGGTACCGAATGCGCGCTCGGCTCCATGCCGGCAACGGCACGCTAGGGTTTTTCCGCGAAGGTACTCACGAACTTTGCGACGCCGGACCCACGCGCCAGCTTCTGCCCGAATCACTGGCGGCGCTCGAACGGCTGGGCGGCGTCTTGAAGTCCGCAAAGGTTGTCTCGTGCGAGCTCGTCGAGAATGCCGCCGCGGACGCCAGAGCCGTGCTCCTGGAAACGGACGAGCCCGAGGGCATCCCCACTCAGATCGATCCCATCGAGGGCATCACGGGCCTTTTGTTTTCCGATCATCAGAGCGCCCACCTGACGGTGTCGTACGGTTCACCGTATGTCACCGATCGTGTTGCTGTTTCCGGCGACTTCGCCGTATTGAACCATCACGTCCAGTCTTTCTTTCAAGGGAATCGCTATCTGCTGCCACAGCTCGTCAGTCGCGTGCTGCAGCAGATACCGGAGGGAACGGTGATGGACCTGTACGCCGGAGTTGGCTTGTTCGCAGTTTCACTGGCTGTGCAGAATCGCGGCAACATCGTGGCGGTCGAGGGTGACCGCTCGAGCGCGCGCGATCTCGAATCGAATGCCGCCGCGCACGGCACCGCGATTCGCGTGGAGCCACTGTCGGTCGAGAATTACCTGAGAGGACGTGGTGTCCAGCGACCCGACACGATCGTGCTCGATCCGCCGCGCACCGGCTTGTCGCACGAAGCCATGTCGGGCGTCCTCGCCCTGGCGGCGTCGCGGGTCGTCTATGCCTCGTGCGACGCTGCCACCCTCGCGCGCGACGTGAAGCGATTCGCAGAAGTCGGCTACAGCCTCGAGCACATCGAAGCCTTCGATCTCTTCCCAAACACCGCCCACATCGAGACCCTCGCGGTACTGAGCAAGTAGCGTCACGCGTTGTCGTCTCATCGCAAAGACGCAAAGACGCCAAGGTTTCTTCTTGAAAGAAGACTGTGCACCTCTGCTACGAGGACACGAAGAAAATAAATAACACGACGACGCGACGACCGCGACGGTTGAGTGCAGCGTGAGTGACTCTGGGGAGCGTAAGTCAGCTCTGTCGCTGGATCGACCGCGAAGTCGATAGGGGCTCCGTGTCCTCTGTGTTTGGGGTGAGCAACTTTGAGTCTTTGCGTCTTTGCGTCTTTGCGTTGAGAGTCGCTCTATGTGCCTGTCACTGCCCTGTCGGTGATCGACAGCCCGCGATCGATGATGGCGAACGCCTCGCGCAGCTCGGATTCGGTAATACAGAGCGGCGGGTTCGTGAAGAAGTAGTTCCACCGGACGAACGTGAAAAGCCCCTCGTCTCTGAAGAACCTGCCGAGCGCCATCATCTCGGGTGACGTGCTGTTGAAATGCGCCATCGGTTCGAGCGTCTTTCGGTTGCGCACCAGCTCGATGACGCCGAAGAGGCCTATCGAGCGAACCGCTCCAACGGAAGGATGGCGCGCCGCGACGCCGGCAAGCAGCTCGGCCATCACGCCCCCGGTCTGACGGGCTTTGGCGATGAGACCGTCCTCCTCGTACACCGCAATGGTTGCGAGCGCCGCCGCGCACGCCAGCGTATGACCGCCGTAAGTGAGTCCACTCGGAAAGGGGGTATCCGTGAACGTATCGGCAATGTTTCTTCTCATGCCGACCGCACCAAGCGGGACGTACGCGCTTGTGATCCCCTTGGCCATGGTGATGATGTCAGGCACAACATTCCAGTGATCGACGGCAAACCATGAGCCGGTGCGGCCGAAGCCGGTCATCACCTCGTCGGCAATCAGCAGGATTCCGTACTTGTCGCACAGCGCCCGCAATCCCTGAAGGTACCCGTCGGGAGGAATCAGAATGCCGTTGGTGCCGGTGACCGGCTCGATCATGAGGCCGGCGATGGATCGCGGTCCCTCGAGTTGAATCACTTCGTCGAGATGCCGGAGCGCGTCATCGGCCGTGTCCATTCCGCGCGAAAGACCGTGATACGGGCCGACGACATGGATGAACCCGGGCAGCGGAGCCTGCAGCCAGCCGCGTGGTTCTCCGGTCGCCGCCATCGCACCGGCCGTGGCGCCGTGATACGAGCGATAGAAGGACACGATTTTCTGCCGGCCGGTGTGCGCCCGCGCGATCTTGATCGCGTTTTCGTTCGCGTCTGCTCCGCCATTGGTGAAGAAGAAGACGTCGATATCCCCTGGCGCAATCTCCGCGAGCTTCGCGCCCAGGCGCGCGCGGGCTTCGGTGGTCATGGACGGCGTCACGTAAGTCAACTGCGCGGCCTGCTTCTGGATGGCATCGACCACGCGCGGGTCGCCATGGCCGATGTTGACGCACATCAACTGGCTGTTGAAATCGATGAAGCGCTTTCCGTCGGGCGTCCAGAAGTAGATCCCCCGTGCTCGTGCCACGGGAATGGGATCGACGGCGCCCTGTGCGTTCCACTCGAAGATGGTGTGCTTCTTCGAGAGTGCAACGATCTCTTCGTCAGTCATGCGGGTTCCGGCTATTCGAATGTGACGGTCGGCAGCTGCTCGCGTTCCCGTATCAGTCGATCGACGGCCGATTCGATTGCGCGCCGATACGCATCGGCCGGCATGCGATCGCGAAACGGCACGAGCTGGTGGGTAGCTTCGGCGCGCATCGCTTCGAGCGCCGACGCGTCCACGTGCGCACGCGCCGCGTCGAGCATCATCCGATCGAGCTCCACGAGCCTCGCGGAGACACGCTCACGCGTTTCGCCGCGAATCGGCCCCGCTATGTCGTGAAACGCCGCGGCTTCCTTCGCGACAGCCTCCAACACCGCATCAAACGCTGGAGGCGGCGGCGTCATACCTGCGCGTCTGGCGGTGACCCGTTCGGCGACGCGATCGAGGTGCTCGGGCAGGCTCCTCTTGCGGCGTTTTGTCTGAGCCTCGTCCTCGGTTGCCCCATTGCCCGGCATCCGCACGCCGACAGCCCGTCGCCACGCATCAAAGGCGTCGAGGATGTCGTGCTCGCAGAAGTCAATCTGCACAGGACGCCGGCGCGTGCCTTTCGCGTAGTACCGGACAAAATAGGTATCGATGCCCTGGCAGGCAATCTTGAACGGAATGCCCTGCGCAGCCCAGCTGCACACCCGCTCGAAGGAAGGTCCGACGATTCTGATCAGGTGCCCGTCGTTCTTGCGGCAGAGATACGCTTCGATTTCGCGGCAATATTCGTCCGTGGTCATCCTTGAACCGAACCCGAACTGGAACCCTGGAACGGGAACCCGGAACGTGGAACGGCCGCAGCCTACCGCGGCCTGTTTCTCTCCCACACCATGCGAAGGCCCTGCAACGTCAGGTCGGGATCGACATGCTCGATGAGATCCACCTCCGGCGCGATGATGCTCGCGAGCCCGCCCGTGGCGAGGCACGCCGTATGGGGACCGAGCTCGGCCCGCATCCGGCGGACGACGCCGTCTACCAGGCCGGCATAACCATAGTACAAGCCGGACTCGATGGCGCCGACGGTGGTCGTGCCGATCACCTCACACGGCTTACGCACGTCGACGCGCGGCAGGCGCGCGGCGCGCTGAAACAGCGCATCGGCCGAAATCTGCATGCCCGGACAAATCACGCCGCCCAGATACTCCCCTTTTGCCGAGACCGCGTCGAACGTGGTCGCGGTGCCGAAGTCCACGATGATAAGGGGGCACTGGCGCTCGCGGCCGTACAGGCGATAGCCTGCGACGCCGTTCAGAATGCGATCGGCGCCCACCTCGGCCGGATGCTTGTAGAGAATCGGCATCCCGGTATCGACGCTGCTGTCGACGTTGAGCGGCGTCATCCCGAAATAACGTTGAGCCATTTTCATGAAGGTACCGGTCAGCGGCGGAACGACCGACCCCATGACGATGCCCGTCACTTTGCGGGCATCGATCGCGCGGTGCTCGAAGAGTTGGCAGACCCAGATGCCAATCTCATCCGACGTGCGCTCGCGCAGTGTCGCAAGGCGCCAGCTATCGACGAGTTGCTCGCCTTCGAAGACGCCCAGCACGATGTTCGTGTTCCCGACGTCAATGGCTAGGAGCATTTCGTTTACCGTTTACCGTTTTACCGTCTCCCGTGAGCGTCAGAGCCATCTCACCTCGCCCGCGACAATCCGCTCGAGCTTGCCGCCCACACGTACGAGCAGCGCGCCGCGTTCGTCGATGCCTTCGGCGCGGCCGCGGACGACGCCGTCGGGCGAATCCCACTCAACGGGAGCCGAAGGCAAAGACAACGCGAGCCGGCGCCAGGCGCTCAGAATAACATCGAACCTTTCGGCACGCAGATCAGCATAGCGCTCGGCTATGGCCGCAAGGATTTCCGCGAGCATCAACGCACGGTCGGCCGGGCGGCTCGTTTCGGCTTCAATCGACGTGACACGCGACTGAAGTTCAGGGGGATAGGCAGTCGCCTGCAGGTTGACGCCAAATCCGAGCACGATGAACTGAAGCTCGCCGGCCTGCGCGACCGCCTCGGCAAGAATGCCTGCAAGCTTGCGCCTGCCGATGACGACGTCGTTCGGCCATTTGATTTCAGCAGGCAGGCCGGTCACGGCGCGCACGGCTTCCGCAACCGCAACACCGCTCGCGAGCGTCAAGAGCGCCGCCGGATTGTCCTCGCGCGCAATCCCGCCTGCGGGTCGAAGGATCACCGACACGTATAGACCCGCTCCAGGCGGAGAAAACCACACTCGACCGTGACGGCCCCGTCCCGACGTCTGCGCCTCTGCGACGACCGTCGTGCCTTCGTCCGCTCCAAGCTGCGCCAGATGCGCCGCCATGTCATTGGTCGAGCTGGTTGTTTCGAGCCAGTGCACACGCCGGCCGATCGCCCCGCGCCGCCCGCGAACCCGCTCGAGCTCGAGGCGCACGTCCGCCGGCGTGTCGTGCAGATCGCCACCCCAACGGGACTGCGGCGTTGGGGGCCCGGGGTCAGGCAGGTTCGATTTCAAAGCTGATGTCGGCGGACGGCGCCGAGTGTGTGAGCGCCCCGCTCGACACGAAGTCGGCGCCGGTTGCCGCCAGTTCAGGAATGCGGGCGAGCGTAACGCCGCCCGAGATCTCGGTCTTCGCGCGCCCGCGGCAGCGCCGCACGGCCTCGCGAATGTCATCGATCGTCATGTTATCGAGCAGCAGCATGTCTGCGCCGGCATCGAGCGCCTGATCGACCTGCTTCAGCGTCTCGACCTCCACCTCGACGACCGGCTTCGCCCCGAACGCGCGGACCTGCCGCACGGCCTCGGCGATGCCTCCGCCCACGCGGATGTGATTGTCCTTGATCATCACGCCGTCGTTCAGCGACATCCGGTGATTGGTCGCACCGCCGGCGCGAACCGCGTACTTCTCGAGCGCGCGCAGCGTCGGCGTCGTCTTTCGCGTGTCGAGAATCGTGATGGCGCTCCCGCTGGCTTTTACGAAGTCGCGCGCCAGCGTGGCGATGCCGGACAGGTGCTGCAGAAAATTCAGCGCGGTCCGCTCGCCGGAGAGCAACGCGCGTGCGCTGCCGGTGACGTCGCCAATGGTGACACCGGCAGCACACTCATCGCCATCATGAAAATGAAAGGCGTGGTCGATCTGTGGATCGAGCTGCCGGAACACTTCGAGGACGACCCCGAGCCCCGCAAGCGTGCAAGGCGATTTCGCCAGCAGAATGCCGCGTGCGCGATCGCTCTGCCCGACGATCGCGTCGGTCGTGATGTCGCCCCCGGCAATATCCTCGGCCAGCGCCCGCCGCACCAGATCGAGATACTCCGCCGCGTCAAGCCTGAGGGGCGGTGCCAAACTCAACCTCTACGGATAGCTCGCCCGCCGGCCTCCGCTCGATGGCATCGATCCGGCCCGCGGCCCGGAGATCCGCTTCGATGGCGTCGAGATGCGTCAGACGCGCGGCTGCGTCGGCGATGACGGCCCTGACGATTGGCACCTTCAGCGGCTGTTTCGCCTCGGATCGCCGCTTGCGCACTTCGCCCAGCACTTCCCTCGCGTACTTCCACTTCTGCTCATCATCGTCTGCGACGTCGCCCATCAGCGATATCAGCTCCTCGCGCGCTGGCCACGTGGCCCGGTGCACGGAGCCCGGCTGCCACCACGACCACACTTCTTCGGTCGCAAACGGCAGATACGGGGCAAGCAGGCGAAGGTAGATCGAGAGCGCGGCAATCAGAGCGCTGTTAGCCGATCCGGCCGCTTCGGGTCCTTGCTCGCCGTAGCGGCGTCCCTTCACGAACTCGAGGTAGTCGTCGCAGAACCCCCAGAATTCGCGCTCGACCAGGTCGAGCGCGCGGCCGTACTCGTAGTCTTCGAGCGCCTGCGTCGCTTCGTCCACGACGCCCGCGAGATTGCGCAGCATCGCCCGGTCGACCGGGGACGTGATGGGGCCCACCGGCTCGGCATTCATGAGGACGAATCTCGAGGCGTTCAGCACTTTCATCGCGAGCCGGCGGCCGACCTTCATCTGCCCCGCATCGAAGACCGTATCGACGCCCGGTCCTCCCTTGGCGGCCCAGTAACGCACGCCGTCGGACCCGTGCTCTTCGAGCAACGCGAACGGCGTCACGACGTTGCCCTTCGACTTCGACATCTTCTTGCGGTCTGGATCGGTGACGAAGCCCGAAAGGGCGGCGTGCGACCATGGCAAGCTGCCGTGCTCGAGATGCGCACGCAGCACGGTCGAGAAGAGCCACGTGCGGATGATGTCGTGCGCCTGCGGACGGAGATCCATCGGAAACACGCGCGCGAGCAGATCGGCATCGTGACACCAGCCGCTGACAATCTGCGGCGTCAGCGACGATGTCGCCCACGTGTCCATGACATCGGGATCACCGGTAAATCCGTCCGGCTGATCGCGCTGGTCGGGGCGATAGCCATCGGGAACATCGGTTGACGGATCGATCGGCAGCCGCGCTTCGTCGCACACGATCGGCTGCGTGTAATTCACGACGCCGTCCCTGTCGATCGGATACCAGATCGGGAACGGCACCCCGAAGAACCGCTGGCGGCTGATACACCAGTCGCCGTTCAACCCGTTCACCCAGTTCTCGTACCGCACACGCATGTACTCCGGATGCCACTGAAGCTGGCGTCCGCGCTCGATCAAGGCCGACCGGAATTCCAGCGTCTTGATGAACCACTGGCGGCTGGTGATGATCTCGAGCGGCCGGTCTCCCTTCTCGAAGAACTTGACGTTGTGCACAATCGGCCGAGGCTCACCGAGCATCGATCCGTCATTGCGCAGCAGCTCGACCACTTTCGCGCGCGCCTTGTTCGTCGACTGTCCCGATATCTGGTCGTAGGCCTGCTGGGCCGCGGCGGGATCCTGCGATTCCCAGCCGCTCTCACCCCACCGAACAGGCCGCAACGTGCCGTTCGACTGAATCACCGCGCGCACGGGGAGAGACAATTCGCGCCACCACGTCACGTCGGTGATGTCGCCGAACGTGCAGATCATCGCGATGCCGCTGCCCTTCTCGGGATCGGCGAGCGCATGGGCTTTCACGGGCACCCGCGCGCGAAACAGGGGCGTCAGCACGTCCTTTCCGAAGAGCGGTTTGTAGCGCTCATCATCCGGATGTGCCACCAGCGCGACGCAGGCCGGCAGCAGCTCCGGCCGGGTCGTTTCGATCTCGACGGCGCCGCCGTCGGGACGATCGAATCGCAGCCGGTGGTAGGCGCCTTCGCGCTCGCGATCTTCGAGCTCGGCCTGTGCCACCGCCGTCTTGAAATCCACGTCCCACAGCGTGGGCGCCTCGAGCTGATAGGCGAGCCCTTTTTTCACGAGATGGAGAAACCCGACCTGCGACACGCGCTGCGATTTCTTGTCGATGGTGGCGTAGGTCATCGACCAGTCCACAGACAGGCCCAGATGGCGCCAGAGGTGCTCGAAGGCCTTCTCGTCTTCCCTGGTCAACCGCTCGCACAGCTCGATGAAATTCGGGCGCGAGACCGAGATCGGCTGTTTCGGCGGCTGTGGCGGCGGCTGAAACGCGGCGTCGTACGGCAGCGACGGATCGCATCGCACGCCGTAGTAGTTCTGCACGCGCCGCTCGGTCGGCAGGCCGTTGTCGTCCCATCCCATCGGATAGAACACTTCGCGCCCACGCATGCGCTGGAATCGCGCCACGACGTCGGTGTGTGTGTACGAGAACACGTGTCCGATGTGCAGGGATCCGCTGACCGTCGGTGGAGGCGTATCGATGGAGTAGATCTGGTTGCGAGACTTCGTGCGGTCGAACTTATATGTGGCGTCCGCGTCCCATCGCTGCTGCCATTTCGTCTCGAGCCCCTCGAGCGCAGGCTTGTCGGGCACGCGCGGCTTTCCGGTGTCGTTCATTGCGCACAATGGTACTGCAAGAAGTGGGGGTTCGCGGGGTTCGTGGGGTCGCGGGGTTCGCGAGGTTCGTTGGGTTCGTTGTCGGAGTCGCGGGCACGTGCAGTGCTCGAACTACGAACCCACGAACCTACGAACCCGACGAACCTCACGAATCTTGATTTTCTGTTCCGTCCGTGCCCGCTTTAATCCGTTCGATTTCTTCCTGAACCAGACGTTCGGCGGTCTGCGACACGATTTCCGCCACCGTTTCGCGAACGACCTTGTCGGTCATGCGCGCCAGAACGCGGGAGACGACTTCCTCGATCACTTCGTCGGTGATAACGGGTGCCACAGGACGCGCGGCCGCTTCGGCCTTTGCCGCCGAGAGATTTGCGAACGGATTGGTGGTCACTCTCGGTGCGCTCGGTGCAGGTGCCGGCGGCGCAGCGGCCGCCTCAGGTGCGACCGACGCAACAGGTGCGGGCTTCAGCGCCATCGCATCGCTTTGAACATCGCGCGACTCGACGGCTGGCGCAACGGGCTCCGCAGGCTTCGGCGGCGGATGCGACACGATCGGCGGCGCCCATGCGGGCTCGAGGACAACCCGCTCGACGACAACCCGCTCGACTGACGCGATATGAGGCTCCGGACCAGGCGCCGCCGGCTCGTTTGCCGGCGACACGGATGCGCTAGGTGCGTTAGGTGCGACGGGTGCGCTAGGTGCGTTAGGTGCGACGGGTGCGTTGAGTGCGACAGGTGCGTTGGGTGCGACGGGTGCGCTGGGTGCGACGGGTGCGTTGAGTGCGACAGGTGCATTGAATGCGACGGGTGCGTTGAATGCGACAGGTGCGCTGGGTGCGACGGGTGCGTTGGGTGCAACAGGTGCGCTCGGTGCGACTGGTGCGACTGGTTCGACTGGTTCGACGCGCGCGGTCGGCGCCGCAACGGGTGTCGGTGCGACAGGTGGAGGTGCGGTCACGGTCGAAACGGGTGCGATCGGCGGAACCGGCGCCGTGGGGGCCATGGGCGCGCGCGGCATCATCGGCTTGATCGTGGCGGCGCCGCTCGAAGCGGGCGGCACGAACGCCGGAGATGCGAGCGCGGGTGGAGGCACAGCAACTGGTTTCGGTGCAGCGGAGACAGGCGTCGGGACCTGCGCGCGACGTTCGGGCATCTCCTTCTTCTCGGCCCCCGCCGCCACGAGTTCCGGCGCGTCGTTCTCCGATGCGGGCGACGACTTGATGGGCCAATCCGCGTCGGCTGGTGCATCGTCGCTCTGCGCACCTGGCTGAATGTTCGAGAACGCCGCGTCAAGCTGATCGAAGTAATCATCGAGCGAGACTGGCGCAGGCGCCTCGGTCGGCGGCTTCTCGATCTCGAGGACAGGCGCCGGCGCCGGGCTGGCGCTCACCGGCTGTGGCTGCGGCGCCTTCGCCGCGACCGGCTGCGGCGCTGGTGGCGCAACAGGCTTCGGCGGCGGCGCGTCCGCAACCACCTCTTCCTGCCGCTTTCTGCCGAGAAGCTCTTTCACGCGATTGATGACCATTTGAGGCTCAAAGGGTTTTGCGAGCACGTCGCTCGATCCGGCCGCGGTGGCGCGGGCCTGATCGATCGGCTCGAATGCCCCCGTCAACAGGACCACGGGAATGTGGGCCAGCTTGGGGCGGCTTTTCACATATGCGGCGACCTCATAGCCGTCGCGCTTTGGCATGTCGACGTCGGCGAGGATGATGTCGGGGGGATCGACATCGAGGCGATCAATGGCCAACTGCCCATCTCCGACCGTCGTCACTTCGACGTCCTCGTCCGCGAACGTGAGCTCGATGACACGCTGAATCGTCACGCTGTCATCGGCCAGGAGGAGCTTATGCGCCATCCGCAATCATACCAGTCGTGGTGTTTATCGGCCGGGAGCGCCCGCCGCGTTAGCATCGGTCGCGGCACGCCGGAGGTGAATGAAATCAATAATTTCCTGCATGGATGTGCCGGGACGAAACACACCCGCCACGCCCATCGCCTTCAAGGTTGGCAGATCTGCATCGGGGATGATGCCGCCCAGCACGACGAGCACATCGGTGAGCCCGTGCTCGCGCAGCAGCTCCATCAGCCTCGGGCAAATCGAGTTGTGCGCGCCTGAAAGAATCGACAATCCGATGACGTCGGCATCTTCCTGTATCGCGGCAGCCACGATCTGCTCGGGCGTCTGCCGGAGCCCTGTGTAGATCACCTCCATGCCCGCATCGCGCAACGCGCGCGCGATGACCTTCGCTCCACGGTCGTGTCCGTCGAGCCCCGGCTTGGCGATGATGACCCTGATCCGTTTACTGTTTGTCATATGGCGTTTGCCATCTGCCATCCCATTTATTGCCATCTGCCATCTGCCATCTGCCATCTGCCATGACAGATATCAGATTATGGCCTGCTCCTGATATTCGCCCCACACGTCGCGGAGCGCATCGCACATCTCGCCGATCGTCGCGTAGGCGCGCGTCGCATCGAGCAGGGCGGGCATGGTGTTCTCTGTTCCCGCGGCCGCCTTGCGAAGCCGATCGAGCGCCCGCGTCACCACCACCTGGTTCCTCGTCCTGCGCACGCGATCGACTTTTGCGAGCTGCTGCGCGGCGGCACTCTCGTCAATCTTCAGGATCGATACCGCCTGATCGCCTTCTGACGCGAACTCGTTGACGCCGACAATCACCTGGCGCCCGCGCTCGACGTCCTGCTGAAAACGATACGCGCTTTCGGCAATTTCGCGCTGCGGGTAACCGCGCTCGATCGCGGCAATCATCCCGCCCATGCCGTCAATCGTGCGGAAATACCGTTCGGTTTCTTCCTCGAGATCGTCCGTCAACCGTTCGACGAAGTACGATCCGCCGAACGGATCGACCGCCTTGGTCACGCCGGTTTCGTGCGCGAGAATCTGCTGCGTGCGAAGCGCCAGCGTGGCCGCCTCGGCTGTCGGCAGCGCGAGGGCCTCGTCCAGCGAGTTTGTATGCAATGAGTTGGTGCCGCCCAGAACCGCGGAGAGCGCCTGCAGTGCCGTCCGCATGACGTTGTTCATCGGCTGCTGCGCCGTCAGCGAGACGCCGGCCGTCTGGGCGTGGAAGCGCAGCTTCAGCGATCGCTCGTCCCTGGCGGCGAACCGATCGCGCATCACGCGCGCCCAGATGCGGCGCGCCGCCCGGTACTTCGCGATCTCTTCGAAGAAATCGCTGTGCGCGTTGAAGAAGAACGACAGGCGCGGCACGAACTGATCGACCTCGAGCCCGGCATCGACGCCGGCCTGCACATATTCGACGCCGTCGCGCAGCGTGAAGGCCAGCTCCTGCGCCGCCGTCGCGCCTGCCTCCCGGATGTGATACCCGCTGACCGAAATCGTGTTCCACCGGGGTACGTGCGCCGCGCAGAACGCGAAGATATCGGTGATGAGCCGCATCGACGGCCGCGGCGGGTAAATGTATTCTTTCTGCGCGATGAATTCCTTCAGGATGTCGTTCTGAATCGTGCCCGAGAGCGTCTTCCAGTCGATGCGCTGCCGTTCGGCGAGCACGAGATACATGGCGAAGATCATCGGCGCCGGCCCGTTGATCGTCATCGACGTCGTGATGTCGCCGAGCGCGATGCCATCGAAGAGCGATTCCATGTCGGCCAGCGATGTCACGTTCACGCCGCATTTGCCAACTTCGCCGAGCGACAGGGGATGATCCGGATCGCGCCCCATCAGCGTCGGCAAATCGAAGGCGACGCTCAGCCCGGTTGCACCGGCCGCCAGCAGGTCGCGATAGCGCTGATTGGTGTCCTCGGGCGTCCCGAACCCGGCGAACTGCCGCATCGTCCACAGCTTGCCTCGATAGCCGGAGGGGTGAATGCCGCGCGTATAGGGAAACGTCCCAGGCTCGCCGAGATCGTGGTCGTAGTTGAACTGAGGAATGCTGTCGGCCGTGTAGAGTCGGTCAATCGGCCGGCCGGAGATCGTTTGAAAGGGGATCTTGCGTTCTGAAGACATCGCAGCGCCCGGGTGGGTTCTGCCCCCACCCGGGCCCTGATCTACCAGCTACTCACCGTAGATTTAGCCATGTATTGAGCACCTCCCGGCCGCTGCCGAGTCGAAAGCGCGCCCTTCCGTCCAGTCACACCGTAGCGGCTTTACCGCGAAGGCGGACGCAACTCATCGGGCATGGCTTGGCGGCCTTTCCACACGCTCTCATACGTAATGGAGCGGTAAATCGATTGTACACGAATCTAAAATCTACAAAGTAGAAACTGAAATCTGAAGTGTTTCGGGCGCCCAGATTCTAGATTCCAGTTATGAGATTCTAGATTCAGAGGCTCAATGGGTCATCGCATGCAGGAGCACGTCGACGCCGAGCGCGTAGCCGTTCGGTGAGAATTGGTAGAAGAATCCCGGATCCTCGCCTTCGCGCTCCCACGAGTCTGCGACGTCGGTGTTGTGCGTCATGAGCACCATGATGCGGCCGCGCGCATCGCGGATCGCACGAAGATGCGGCTCGATGCTGTCGTAGCCGCGCTCCGACGTGTTCTGCCCCTGAGTCCCGCGCCAGAACTGAATGTTCGTGATTTGCGGAATCGCCGTCACGGGAAACAGCGTTCTCAGCAGCGGATCTGACAGCTGAACGTCATTGATAGGAAACTCCGTCGACGGCAGCACGCGCGCGATCTCACCCGACCACTGTTCCCAGGCCTCGGTGCCCCAGAAATCGTCGACCCACAGGAAACCGCCTTTCAGCAGGTAGTTGCGCAGCGCGAGCACCTCTTCAGGCTTGAAGCCGATCGTGCCGGCATCCGAGGCAACGACGTAAGGGCAGTTGAAGAGCTGGGAATCGGTCGCACGCACGACCCACGTGTTCGGTTCGTGGCGTTCGTCGCGGCTGATCGGCGTCTTGGTCAGCTCCGACAGCCGCGTCATCAGGTTCCGTTCTGAAAACGGATAGTCCGTCTGCCAGCCGACGCCCATGTCCTCGATCTTGACGCGCGTGTACTCCAGGCGGCAGATGGTGAAATCGCCATCGGGCATTCTTTCGGGGGCATAGCGCGGCGCAAACGATCCTTCGCGATAGCGGCTGCGGCTCCACTGGGCGTGGGCGGCCGTCACACAGGCAAGCGCAAGTACTGCGACGAGCAGTGATTTTCGTCCAAGACGACACGTGGCCACCGCGGGCTTCACGGCGTCACTCGGATGGCGACGAGCGTCGAAGCCTGCTCAGCACCGTCCTTCGCAATCACTTCAATGAGGAAATCGCCGGCCGGCAGCGCCGCGAGCGGGACGTCTAGATGGCTGAGTCCGCCGAAGCCCGCGGGGGTGACCGGCAAGGTCGACATTTCGCCCCCTTCACGATTCAGCATCCGCGCGGTGAGAACGGGCGTGCCCGCGGCGCTTTGAGCGCCAACGCGCACCAGAAGTCGATCCGTGCGGCGGAAATCTCGTTCGATGACAGGAATGGCAGCCTCGTCGGTCGTGAGCTTCTGCCACTCGGGAAGCGTGCGCCCGCGGAAGACCTGCGGCGTGCTCAGCGTGAGACCGAGCCCCAGGCTTGGCACGACGATCTTGCGCGTTTCCCGATCGAGAACTTCTCCTGCCGCATCCTCGACGGCAATCTCGAGATCGACCGGCCCGGGCGGCACTTCGAACTCGACGCGGCCGGGAGTCATCGCCTTTTTGCGGAAGTAAAGATCCGAGTTGGCACCGCCCGCCATCAGCGAAATCTGAGCCGGAGTATCACGACGCACGCCGGGAGCCCCGGGTGTCGGACTCCAGACGAAGCTGATCTTCGTCTTGCCGTTGGTGCCCGGCGACATACCGATCCAGGTTCGCGCGAGATTCCGGCGTTGTTGCGTCGTCACCGCCAGCGTGGCAAGCGCTTCGGTCACGGCGGGCGGCGGTCCGGCCTTCTTCGGCGCGAGCGCACGCTCGACCTCGGTGGCCGTGAACGCCAAATATCCCGGACGCGCGCGCACCTGCAGGCCCGGGCGTTTGACGCGCACGTTGATCTTGTGGAACTTGCCGTCGGGCTGGGTCAGCGTTGATGTGTAGCCGACGAGGTAGTACGCGCTCGTGTCCCGGACGATCTGGCGCATGCCTCCGGCGAGATCGTTGCTGTTGACGATCGCACGGCCGTCGGTCTCGTCGGCGAGGATTCGGAGCGAGTCGAGCGTGCCCTCGAGCATCGCGCGGTCTTTGGTGAGACTGACCGCGGCACCGCCTGCCGTGCTGAGATCGAACTCGAACGGTGCGAGCCCGCGCGGATCGACCGAATAGATTGTCGTGTTGTACCGGTTCGCCAGATCGGTCACGCGTTTAATGTCGCTGAGCAGATCGGTCTGCAGGAAGAACTCCTGCGATTCCAGGCGCTGCTGCCCGGGACCCGGCGAAATGGGATCGGGGCGCGGCCGCGGCTGGTTCCCGCACGCACCGCCATTGCAGGTCGCGATCTGATCGTTCACCTGCGCGGGCAGTACGTTGGTGAACCCTTCGCTGATGAGGATGATGGCCTTGCGACCCTCGCGCAGTCCGCCCATGCGGACGATCAGGCCTTTGAGCGCGGTCAGCGTCACATCGTTGCGAATCCGCTCTGCCTCGATGGTCGAAACGTAGTGCACGTAGTTCTCTTCGAACATGTTCCGCGGTGTGTAGTCGTACTTGCGTCCGGTAAACCCGCGGATGGCGCTCGCCATCTCCTTGCGATTCCGTGAGAGGAGCACGTCGTTAATCGACCACAACGGGTACATGATGCCCGCCATGTCGGCCGGCTGCAGCTGGTTCTCGACAAACTGCGCGATCACTTCGCGCGCGCGCATGCTGTTTTCGAGGCGCACGTGATAATCGTCGAGGAACACCGCGAAGAGCCGCACATCGTCCCGCGCCGCTTCCGCCTGCTCTTCGATGACGTTGCGTATCTGCCGCGGCGGATCGCTGCCGACACCGCTGTCCTCGGAGACGTTAATCAATTTGAAGGTCTGAATCGTCTGGGGCTTGCCGTCCTCCGTCACCTCGAAATCTTCCTGCTTCAGGTTGCCGACGGCGTTGCCCTGGCGGTCGGTGACGATGACGTCGACCCGAACGAAGTTGATGTCGGTGCGAAAGATCGGTTGTTCGGGCTGTGCGGGCTGTGCAGGCTGCGCGGGAGGCGGCGGGGCAGGTTTTTGCCCAGCTGCATCCTGTGCTCTCAGCCCAAGCGCCATCGGGGCGGCAAGAACGGCAGCCATCGCGCCGTAGCACAGGCGAAGGCGGACCTTGTTCATTACCTCCGAATGATAACATTCTCGCGCCGTGGAGAAGGCTGCAGAAAATCCAACGCCGCTGACCCGTTTGACGGAAGACGAACGCCTGTTCCGGGAGAGCGTCCGGGAGTTCGCCGACCGTGAGATCCGCCCCCTGGTCCGTGAGATGGATGACCAGGCCAAGATGTCCCGGAGCCTCATCGACCGGCTCTTCGAGCTCGGCCTCATGGGTATTGAGATCCCTGAAGCGCATGGAGGCGCCGGCGCCAGCTTCTTCCACTCTGTGCTGGCTGTTGAAGCCCTGTCACGGGTCGACCCGTCGGTCGGCGTGCTCGTCGACGTGCAGAACACACTGGTGACCAACGCCCTCCTGCGCTGGGGCTCCGAGGGGCAGAAGGCGCAATATCTGCCGGCGCTCGCGGCCCGGACCGTGGGCGCCTACGCCCTGTCGGAATCGGGGTCGGGCAGCGACGCCTTCGCGCTGACGACGCGCGCCGCCGAGTCGGGCGGCGACTTTCTTTTGAACGGCCGCAAGCTCTGGATCACCAATGCCGCCGAAGCCGAGGTGTTCATCGTTTTTGCGACCGTCAACCCCGACGCGGGTTACCGCGGGATCACCGCGTTTATCATCGAACGCGGCTTCACGGGGTTCTCCGTTGGCAAGAAGGAAGACAAGCTCGGCATCCGTGCCAGCAGCACCTGCGAATTGTTGCTCGAGGATTGCCGCGTGCCGCGCGGAAACGTACTCGGCGACGTGGGACGCGGCTATAAAGTCGCCATCGAAACGCTCAACGAAGGCCGCATCGGCATCGGCGCGCAGATGATCGGGCTCGCGCAGGGCGCCCTCGACCATGCGATTGCGTACACGAAAGAGCGCAAGCAGTTCGGCAAGGCCATCGCCGATTTCCAGGGCGTGCAGTTCCAGCTGGCCCACGCGGCGACCGAGCTCGAGGCGGCGCGCCTGCTCGTCTACAACGCCGCCCGCCTTCGCGACAGCGGCGAGCCGTTCCTGACACCGGCGGCGATGTGCAAGCTCTTCGCGTCGAATGCCGCCGAGCACGTCAGCTCGCTCGCGGTGCAGTTATTCGGGGGTACGGCTACGTGAAGGACTACCCCGTCGAGAAGTTGTATCGCGATGCCAAGATCGGCCAGATCTACGAAGGCGCGTCCAACCTGCAGCTGCAGACGATCGCGAAACAGATCCTGGGTTCTTAACAGAAGATCAGAAGATCAGAAGAACTCTTTTCAAAGAGCATTCTTCTTCTGCAAACACACCTCTTCTGAACTTCTGATCTTCTGTTTTCCCGGGATTCAGCGACAGGTTTCGGCGCGAGTGAAGCACGCCTCGTCGAGATAGATCCGATCGTCGGCGACCTGGTACATCAGCACCGTCGTGAGCGCGCCTTCCGAGGGGCGCGATCGGGCGACGGCGTTCGTGAATCGCCTTACCGACGGCCCGCCAACCAGGGCTTCCGTGATGACGCGCCCTCTCAGTTTGCCCAGGCTCGGGATCTTCATCTTCATCACGTGCGCCAGGGTCGGCTGCACGTCGGCGTTGCTGACCGGCGCCTGATTGACGAACCGCCTCTTGAAGTCGGGCCCGATGGCAGCCATGTTGTTGAAGGTGTTCGCGCGCGCGAGCGATCCATGGTCGCCCTGTCCGTGCTGCCGCACCCCGCCGACGATGACGCCGCTCATGTGCGGATGTTTGGCATCGAGCGAGAAGCTCTTGAAGTTGATCACGATCGCCGGTTTCGGCGTGGTGCCGCTGCCGACGAGCCCGACATCGCTCATGCGCAGTGCTCCGGCCATCTGGCCCAGCCGATCGTGGACGAAGATGCCTCCGACGTAGTCCTGCGTTGCGAGAAAACGCACGATGCGCTGTACCAGACCGCGATCGTTGCCCGGCACGTAGATCGACGTCTGAGCGACCACGACGCTCGCGTCCGTCGGTTTCTCGATGCGCCCGCTGCCGCCGATGAGTGCCGCGCCGGTCGACGGCCGCTGACGGACGTCACTGGCGGGCTTCGCGATCGTCGGATCGATCCTCATGTAGCGCCTGGTCTTCCCCTCACCGGTCTGCAGCTCCGGGTCGTACAACGGCAGCTCGAGGTGGTGCGCGAGATCGATGGCGAGAAATCCAGGGGGCAGGTGCCCGGTGTTCACTTCCTGCCTGCCCGACGCGTCCAGATATCGCAGCGTCGCCGAATAGCTGCTCGTCGCGCGGCCTGCCGCGTCGATCTCGCGCCGGCTGACGGTCGAGAACCCGTGATCGGATGTGACGAAGACGTTCGTGCTGTCGCGCACATCGGGATGCGCATCGAGATACTGGAGAATCTGCCTGAGGTTGCGATCCGCGTTCTGAACGGCCGATCTCGATGTGGCGCCGTTAATCCCGGGCGTCAGCCTGTTCAAGCTGTCGCCCTGCGCGTGCTGTGTTTGATCCGGATCTCCCGACCAGAACACCAGCACGAACGGCTCCGGGCTCTTGGCGAACGCCGGCAGAATGGCTTTCGTCGCCGCGTCGGCGAACCATTGCTGATGGTCGACGTTTGCCGCCTGCGTGCCTGGCGTGTCGTTCGTCCCATCCGGCTGATGGCGGGGCGGCGGCGCCGGCGCCAGCCCGGCAGACTTCAGCAGCGCGATCGTGCCTTCCCGCATCGGCAGGCCGCGCGGCGCGCCTGTCGCACTTTCGATGATGATCGTCACCGGGTGGCGCAACGCACCGCGAACCGGATCGACCTCCGACAAATCCTGGAACGCCGTCGGGCCCGTCTTGCCGACCACCGCGGTGTTGTAGCCGTACGATCGCGCGTAAGCCAGAGCGACGCCTCGCGCAGAAAGTTGCCGCCGTAGTGATCGTTGATGTCGGCAATGACCAGCCCCTCCTCGACATCGGGCACCATCGTGCCGCGGTCCTGGCCGAAATTGCCGCTGTCGAAGAGCGGGTACGCGACGAAGATCTGGTTGGCAAACTGGCCGTTGTCGCCGGGATAGTGGCCGGTCGCAATCGCCGCCGCATTCGGCATCGTCTGGGTCGGAAACACCGCGTGGCTGTTGGCGAAGTGAACGCCTTCGGTGCGCACCCGGTAGAGCGCCGGCGTGTCGGTGGGATTGACCGAGCCGTAGCGAAGGCCGTCGGCGACGAAGATGATCGCGTTGCGCGGCTTCGGTGCGTCCTGCGCGAAGACGATGGCGAGCGCAAAGGGAACGAGAGCGAGCGCGCGCACGTCCTACCCCTGGGCGAGCCTGTCGAAGATCGGTCTCAGGCGAGAGACCGTCGCGGCGAGATCCTCAGGAAGCACGCGCGTCTCGCCAACCGCGGTCATGAAATTCGTGTCGCCCGACCAGCGCGGAACGAGATGCATGTGAAGGTGATTCTCGATGCCGGCGCCGGCCGCCTTGCCGAGATTGATCCCGACATTGATCCCGTGCGGCCGATACGCCTCGTTGAGCGCCATCTCCGAAACGCGCGCCAGCGCCATCATCTCGACCTGCTCGTCGGGCCTGAGCGCCTCGAGCGCGTAGAGATGCCGATTCGGCACGACCATCAGGTGACCGTTGTTATACGGATAGAGATTCAGGATGACGAAGCAGTGCCGGCCGCGGAACAGGACGAGATCGGCGCCGGCGCTCGCGGCGGCGTCGCAGAAAATGCAGTCGGTCGACGGAGCAGGAGCGGCGGTCACGTAAGACAGACGCCATGGGGCCCACAGGCGATCCATAGGTGGTTGGTGGTTAGTGGTTAGTGGCAAGTAGTGGGTTGGCGGTTCGGACTTACCTCCACGACTCCACCACCAACCCCGACCAGTCAGGCCTGTGGCGGTTCCTGATTGATCAGCTCTTTCAGTTCCTTGCCGGGCTTGAAGTACGGCACCTTCTTCGGCGGCACGTCCACCTTGTCGCCGGTCTTGGGATTCCGGCCCTTGCGCGGCTCGCGCCGGCGAAGGCGGAAGCTGCCGAACCCCCTGCAGCTCGATCTTCTCACCGCGATGGAGCGCCGTGATGATGCTGCGGAAGACCGTGTCGACGATGACCTCGGAGTGCTTCTTGGTGAGGTCCGAGACCCGCGACACTTCCTCCACGAGCTCGGCCTTCGTCATGCTGCCGCCGAGCGCCGACGGAATATCTGGATCGTCCATTTTTTGTCGCGGGGGCCCCTCGCCCCGCTCCTCGCCGCTCGCTTGCGGGGGGCCAATCGCCCCGCGCCGCTCACGGCTCTAACCGGTTGTTATCGCGCGGGATCCCGAGACCCCGCTCTAACTCCGTGCTTTGAAATGATCGCCGAGCGTCGCTTCGCCGGTGCCGGCCTTCTCCGCGTACTCTTCCCAGTCGGAGCGGAACTCGTCGGACTTCAGCGCGCGAATGCTGAGGCCGATCTTCCGCTCAGACGGCACGAGCTTGATGATCTTCATCGGATAGTTCTCGACCGACCGTGAGCTCGATCTTCTCGCCGCCCTTCGTATCGTCCAGCTCCGAGACGTGGATGAGGCCTTCGATGCCCTCGTCCAGCTCGACGAACGCGCCGAAGTTGGTCACGCGAACCACCTTGCCTTCGATGGTCTGTCCCACCTGATGGCGCGAGAAGAAGTCGTCCCAGATATCGGTCGCAAGCTGCTTGAGCCCGAGCGACAGGCGCTGGTTTTCGGCGTCGATGTTGAGCACCATCGCCTCGACCTTGTCGCCCTTCTTCAGCACCTCGGACGGATGCTTGATGCGCTTGCTCCACGACATGTCGGAGATGTGGATCAGGCCGTCGATGTCGTCCTCGACCTCGACGAACGCGCCGAACTCGGTGAGGTTGCGCACCTTGCCGACGATCTTCGAGCCGACGGGATACTTCTCGGCCAGCTCGTGCCACGGGATTGGTCTCGACCTGCTTGAGGCCGAGCGAAATCCGCCGCGCGGTCGCATCGACGCCGAGCACCATCGCGTCGACGCTGTCGCCGACGTTCAGGATCTTCGACGGGTGCTTCACGCGCTTGCTCCACGACATCTCGGACACGTGGATAAGCCCTTCGACGCCCGGCTCGAGCTCGATGAACGCGCCGTAGTCCGTCAGGCTGACGACCTTGCCCGACATGCGCGCGCCGACCGGATACCGATCCGACACGTTCGACCACGGATCGTTGACGAGCTGCTTGTGGCCGAGCGAGACGCGCTCGGTCGCCGGATCGTACTTGAGGACGATCACGTCGATCTCGTCGTTCACCTTGAAGAGCTCGGACGGATGCCCGACGCGGCCCCACGACATGTCGGTGATGTGCAGCAGGCCGTCGATGCCGCCGAGATCGATGAACGCGCCGTAGTCGGTGATGTTCTTGACGATGCCCTTCAGCACCTTGCCTTCGGCGAGCGTGTGCAGCGTGTGCTTCTTCTTCTCCGCGTTCTCCTCCTCGAGGAGCACCTTGCGGGAAAGCACGATGTTGCCGCGCTTCTTGTTGACCTTGATGACGCGCATCCGCAGCTCCTGGCCGCGCAGCGCGTCGAGATTGCGCACCGGGCGCACGTCGATCTGCGAGCCGGGCAGGAACGCGCGAACGCCGATGTCGACCGCGAGGCCGCCCTTGATGCGCTCGATGACGCGGCCGATGACGACCTTGCGCTCGGCGTAGGCCTTCTCGACCTCGTCCCAGATCTTCATCTTCTCGGCTTTTTCGCGCGAGAGCACGACGTAGCCGTCGCGATCTTCGGTGCGCTCGAGCAGCACGTCGACGGTGTCGCCGGGCTGCACGGTCACTTCGCCGCGCTCGTCGAGAAACTCGTCGACGCCGATGATGCCTTCGGACTTGTAGCCGATGTCGACGATGACTTCCGACGGGGTGACTTTGAGGACCGTGCCCTTCATCACCTCGCCTTCCGCGATGTTGCGGAAGCTGTTATCGTAGATGTCGAGCATCCGGGAGAATTCCTGGGGGTCGACATCTTCATCTTTGAAAGGGGTGAGTACACCTCCCCGCGCCTGGGCTTTGCCGCCCGCGCGAGGCGCCGATCCGGCGCCCTCCGGGACTGCGTCTTTCTGAGTGCGCTCGTCGTCCACGTTCACCATGCCTTACAAGTCCTCCTCAAGTCGATCGATTGCCGGTAATGTATCGGAGACCGGCGCTCCGAGATTCGTCGGCGGCACTGCGGCCGCTGATTCGCGATAAGCATTAGAGTGTAGGTAGTTTATGGGTAAACTGTCAAGGATGCCTCGGGCCGAAGAGAGGGTCTGCGACGGGCTGAAAGGACACCGGTGATGGCAAAACGCAAAGCGGCCGCACGCCAGCGAAAGGCCGCACGGAAGACCACCAGGAAACCAACCCGTCTTCGCGCCTCCGCGAAGCGCGCGTCAGCGGCCAGGTCGGCGAAGAAAGCCCGCCCCAGGAAGGCCGGGATCTCGTCGCGGACAGCGCGGCCCAAGGCACAGAAGAAACGGGCGTCTGCCCTGAAAGCCAAACCGCGAACGGCGGCCCCACCCAAAACGACCAAAAGAACTTCGGTCGTTCGGCCAAAACCGGCTGCGCTTTCACGCGAACGGCGTCAATGGCGGGAGGAAGACATGGTGCCGACGCCTCCCTCGACGCTGGGATTCGCGCCAAAGGCGTCATCGGCCGAAACCGGCCAGAACATGTACAAAAACAAGAAGCGCGAGCACACCGAAGGCGGTCCCGCGCTCACCGGCGGCGATCTGGATGCGGACTGGAACGACGCCTATTCGAGCGGAGAGGAAACGCCCGGCGGCGACATGCCGACGCCGGATCAGGATGTGGTTGAAGAAATCGGCCGGGCGCTCGGCGTGGAGTACGAGGACGCGGAAGAGCTGAAGGGCGCGGAAAAAATCGAAACCCGCGACCGTCACCGCTGGGAATACGACCCGGCGAGCGCCGAAGACTACAAGGACCGCAACCGGCGGGACAACGACGACTGATCTCAACAGGAGACTAGGAGGGCCAGGAAACTTCCGGCCGAGGACAATTTCCTCCTAATCTCCTGCTACTTCGTGTACATGGTCTTGCCGCCGACGATGGTCATGACCGGCGTAATGTTCTTAATCTCGTCTTCAGCGCACGTCAGGTAATCGCGATCGAGCACGACAAAATCCCCAAGCTTCCCGACTTCGACAGATCCGCGATCCTTCTCGGCATGCTGGAGGTATGCCGCCCACGTGGTGTACATCCTCAGCGCCTCTTCTCTTGTGAGGCGCTCACCCGGATTAATCACCACCCCTTGGGTCGTCTTTCGCGTCACCGCAATCCACATCCCGAGGAACGGGTTGTATGCGTTGATGGCGGTGTTCTTGTCCCATCCGACCATGTGATCGCTGCCGCCGGCAAAGATGACGCCGGCATTCACGAGCGACTTCAGCGGAATGAAATACCGCATCGCGTCGGCGCTCATCACCTTGCTCAGGCTGACACCGTCGAAATGCAGCCAGTCCGGCTGCACGTCGACGATGACGCCGATTTTTTTTGCGCGCGCGATGGAATCCTGAGACAGGAAGCTCGCGTGAATCCAGTGCGAGCGCGTCGGTCCGATCGGCTTTTCCTTGTTCAGCGTTTCGAACGTGGCGAGCAGCGCATCGACAGCGCCGCCACCCTGCGAGTGGGCCGACAGCTGCCATCCCTTGTTATAGGCCGCCCGCATGATGTTCAGCAGCGCGTCGGGAGTGAAATTGATGATGCCGCGGTTGGCCGGATCGTCGATGCCGAAGAGCTGCGCACCGAACGGGCCGTACGGCTCACGCATGTAGGCGGTGCCGGCGTTCATGCCACCGTCGAGCCCGACCTTGAAACTCCCCCACTTCAGCCAGGCGTCGCCTTGGCCGGTCGTCCAGGTCGACTTCGCGATTTCCTCGAGCCGGAGCCGTGCGGTCATGACGACGCGAACGGGCAGGCGATTCTGCTTTTTGAGAATACTGTAGAACGCAAACGCTTCGGCGCTCGTGCCGCGATCGCCAATCGATGTCAGCCCCGAAGCGGAATATCGCTTGAGCATCTGCTCGAGCGCGTCGAGCTGTTCCTGCTCGCTGAAGGATCGCGGTCGCGGCGGGTCCTTGATCAGCGTCGTCGCCCGGCCGACGAGAATCCCGTTCGGCTCACCCTTCGCGTCTTTCACAATGCGGGCGCCCTGAGGATCGGGCGTATCCCTGGTGATGCCGCTCATCTTCAACACGTACGAGTTGACCGCCGACGCGTAGCTTGCGTCGTAGAACACGGGATGATCGGTCGTCGCATCCAGCACCGAGCGATCGGGCATGCGCATCTCGGTCAGCCGGCCTGGAAACGTTTTGGGCACCTGAATCCACTGCCCTTTCGGCGTCTTGGCGGCCTGCTGCCGGATGTAATTCTGGATGTCGGCAAACGAGCGCAGCACGGCAAACGGGGTGTTGTGCTCGCTGAGCGCCGCGCCAAGCGGGTGCATGTGCGTGTCGGTCAGGCCGGGAAGGACCGTCTGTCCCTTCAGATCGACCACCTGCGTCTTTGCCCCCCGCTCGCGCGAGAGGACGTCGGCCGATCGGCCCACTGCCACGACACGCCCGTCCTTCACGGCCACCGCTTCGGCGATCGAGAACGTCGAATCAGCGGTGACGATCTTTCCGTTGTGCAGAATGAGATCCGCGTCAGCGGCCATCAACGGTGCGGCGGAAAAGACGAGGCCCACGACGAGACACAGCAGTCGGACCGGCATCATCACACCCCCAGGAATTTCAGCAAAGACGGCGCGAGAATATCGTTGCCGTTATTGTCGGTCAAGGGAAACAATGACGGTCAACACCGTGTACGTGCGCGCCATGCGTCGCCAAGACGTGACGGCAGGCCTTCGTCTCTGCCGCTCGGCTTCGTGGAATCAGCTTGCCGCCGACTGGGAGTTGTTTCTCACCGCCAGCCCGGACGGCTGCCTGGTGGCGACCGACGACAGCGGCGAGGTCGTCGGCACGGTCGCGACGATCAGTTACGGCACATTCAGCTGGATCGCGATGGTGCTGGTTGATCCGTCTCACCGTCGCGAAGGGATCGGCACGAAACTGCTGAAGGAGTCGCTCGACATTGTTGGCGTCTCAACCGCGCGTCTCGATGCCACGCCTGCGGGCCGCGACGTGTACGTCCCGCTGGGATTTCGCGAGGAGTACGGGTTGCAGCGGATGACGCGACCTGCCTTCGCTCGCACGACCCATCCGAGCTTCGGCGAGACGGGCCGCGTGCAACGTATGACCGATCGCAATTTCATTGACGTGCTGAAGCAGGATCCTGCCGTCTTCGGGGGCGATCGCCGGATGCTGCTCGAGATGCTGCGCGCTCAAGCGCCTGAGTATGCATGGGTGGTCGGCGACAGTCAGATCGACGGCTATGCCTTCGGCCGCCATGGCGACTCTTTCGAGCACCTCGGACCCGTCGTCGCGCGCGACGAATCCACCGCGCGCACGCTCGTTGGGGCGTGCCTCGACACTCACGCCGATCGTTCTTTTGTCATCGATGTGCCCCTTCAGCGGTCATGGACTGATTGGCTCGTGTCGATGAGCTTTACTCTGCAGCGGCCGTTCACACGCATGTGTCGCGGACCGCGGCAGTTTCAAGAGCGTCTGGATCGAATATTTGCCATCGCGGGGCCCGAATTCGGATAAGACGATGAGCCTGCTCAACCATCTTGCGACCGAGGTCGATCTTGAAGACCGGTTGTCGACGCCGAGCGACGCCGACATCGCCTGCTGCCGTCGCCTTGGCGGCGACGTGCTCGTTCTTGGCGCGTCAGGCAAGATGGGACCGTCGCTCGTCCAGCGCATCGTGCGCGCGATGTCTGCGGCAGGTGTTCATCACCGCGTCATTGCGGCATCACGCTTTTCGTCGCCGTCGGTGAAGCGGTCGGTGGAAGACGCAGGCGCCACGGCAATCTCCGTCGATCTGCTCGATATGGCCAGCGTGGATACGCTGCCCGACTGTCCGAACGTGCTGTTTCTCGCCGGGCGCAAGTTCGGATCGACCGGGCACTCCTGGCTGACCTGGGCCACCAATACGGTCGTTCCTGTGAATATCGCCCGCAGGTTTCCAGACTCTCGCATCGTCGCCTTTTCGACAGGGAACGTGTATCCGTTCGTGCCGGTGTCGTCGCCGGGATGCACCGAAACCGACCCGCCTGCTCCTCGCGGTGAGTATGCGCAATCGTGCCTCGGGCGCGAGCGCGTATTCGAGTACTACTCGCGCGACCACGGCACGCCGACACTGATCTTCCGCCTGAACTACGCCATGGATCTCCGCTACGGCGTGCTCGTCGACATCGCGCGCGCCGTCCAGGCCGGAAAGCCGGTCGACCGCACGGTGAGCCACTTCAACGTGATCTGGCAGGGAGACGCCAATTCGTACGCGTTGCGTGCGCTGGAAGGCTGCTCGTCACCACCGCGCATACTCAACGTCACGGGTCCAGAGAAGTTGGCCGTGGCTGACGTCGCGGAGTACTTTGGACGCCGATTCGGCGTGACCCCCGAGTTTCGCGGACAACCAGGCGGTGAGGCCCTGCTCAGCGACGCACGTGCGTGCCATGCGTGGCTCGGGTCACCGCAGGTCTCGGCGGCCGAGTTGATGGAGGCGCTGGCGGGCTGGCTTCAGCACGACGGCCGCACGCTCGACAAACCGACACATTTCGAAACTGCGGACGGAAAGTTCTAGATGGCGATCCGAGATCTCCGAGCCCGTCTCCTCGAGGGAATGGTGATTCCCGCGCACCCGCTCGCGCTGAGGTCGAACCGCCGACTCGACGAACGCCGTCAGGCCGCACTGACCCGTTACTACCGTGGGGCAGGCGCCGCTGGCGTCGCGATCGGCGTGCACACGACACAGTTTGCCATTCGCGACCCAAAGGTCGGGCTTCTCGAGCCCGTGCTGGCCATTGCGGCAGATGTCGCTCGCGAAGAGACCAACCCCCTTGCGCTGGTGGCGGGTGTGTGCGGCGACACCAGGCAGGCGAGCCGTGAAGCGGCTCTCGCGAACCGGTTCGGCTACGACGCCGGGCTTGTCAGTCTCGCCGCCCTGCAAGGTGCGTCGAACGAGCACCTGATCGCCCATTGCCGGGCCATTGCCGACATCATCCCTGTCTTCGGGTTTTATCTACAGCCCGCTGTGGGCGGCGTTCTGCTCAACCACGACTTCTGGCGCGCCTTCTTTGAAATTCCCCAGGTCGTGGCCGCCAAGGTCGCGCCGTTCAGCAGGTACCACACAATCGATGTCGTGCGCGCGCTGGCCGACAGCGGAAGGCAGCACGAAATCGCTTTGTACACCGGCAACGATGACAGCATCGTCCATGATCTGCTCGCCGAGTTTCGCGTGGGCTCGGCAAATGGACCGCAGTCATTGCACTTCGCGGGCGGCCTTCTGGGTCAGTGGGCGGTGTGGACCAGGTGTGCGGCCGACCTGCTCGAGGCCGTTAAAGCGTGTCGCATACAGCAGGGTCGCTGCGCGTACGAGATCCTCGCGCAGGCGGCATCGCTCACCGATGCCAACGCGGTGCTATTCGACGCGCGCAATAACTTCGCCGGCTGCATCGCCGGCCTCCACGAAATCCTTCGGAGGCAGGGGCTCCTCGAGGGACGGTGGTGCCTCGATGCGAACGAGGATCTCTCGCCGGGCCAGATGGAAGACATCGATCGCGTCTGTCGCGCCTATCCGCAACTGCAGGACGACGATTTCGTCGCGGCACACATCGACGAATGGCTGCGCTGAGGCCTCCGAAGAGCTCCATCCTTTGACAGGATTAGTCGGAGTAAATATACTCCTGATCAGGAGTCACTGGTGCCGCGCGCCTTCAGGTATCCCGCCACCCGCTACCGCACCGATGTGCCCGCCGATCTCGGCGCGCGCTCCGCGCGCGACCGCCTGTCGGCCCCTGCCCTGAAGGCGTTTTTCAACATCATGAGCCGCTGGAAGGTGCGCGACGAGGACGCCCGGGCGCTGCTTGGGGGCGTCAGCAACGGCCCGTTCTACGAAATGAAGCGGAACCCCGACCGCGTCCTCGAGGCAGACCGGCTGACGCGCATCTCATACCTGATCGGGATCTTCAAGTCGCTGCAGATCCTCCACGGTCGCGATCTGGCGAACGAATGGGTACATCTGCCGAACAGCAATCCGATCTTCGCCGGCCAGGCGCCGCTGGCCTACATGATCCGCGGCGGCCTGCCGGCCATGCAGACGGTAAGACGCCTGCTCGACGCGCGCCGCGCCGGGTGATGCGGCTTCCCCCGGTTTCCCTGGTCCGCCAGTTCGATACGCATCGGCTCGTGCCGTCGAGGCACTTGCCGAAAGGCGACAGTGTGCTCGTGGACATCGGCGATGACGAGTCGCACCTGGCGGCGATCTTCGAGCTCGATGCCGCCACCAACGATCGACTGCTGGCGGCACAGCAGCTTCTGCCCGGCATTGGTCTCGAGGAGCTGGTGTTTGCGGTTCCGCACGCCGCCGTCATCAATGCGGCTTTTTGCCATGCGAATCCGCTCGGCAGCCGTTTCAGCGGTCCCGAACGCGGCGCCTGGTACGCCGCGTTCGCGCTCGCAACGGCTCAAGCCGAAGTGGGATTCCACAAGTCGGTACAGCTGGCCGAGATCGATCGCTTTGAAGACAGCGTGACCTACGACGACTACCTGGCCGATTTCAGTGCGAGCTTTCACGACCTTCGGCGCACGCGACGCTTCCGTGCATGCCTCGATCCGGATACGTATGTCGAGTCCCAGGCGTTGGCGGAAGAACTGGTCGAGGCAGGATCGCTCGGCGTGATCTATCCGAGCGTGCGGCACGAAGGCGGCACGTGCCTGTCGTGTTTCAGGCCTGCGCTCGTGACCAACGTCAGCCGTGACCGGACGTACCGTTTCACGTGGGAGGGTAGGCCGGAACCCCTTGTCACGCTCGAGCGCTCATCGCCTGCCTGACGATCTCGAGCACGCGATCCACGGTCTCATCGATCGAGAGCGCGGTTGTATCGACCGTGACCGCGTCGTGCGATTTCATCAGCGGTGACGTCGACCGGGTCAGATCAGATCGATCCCTGGCCTCCAGTTCGGTCGCAACATCAGACGCGGCCGCCGCGCGGCTCAACCCATGGGCGGGATCGGCAGCCCGCCGGCGGGCGCGCTCTTCAGGAGACGCATCCAGATAAATTTTCACGTCGGCGTTTGGAAACACGACCGACCCGATGTCGCGCCCCTCCATCACGATGCCGCCCCCTTCCCCTTCCTTCCGCTGGCGCGCCACCAGCGCCGCGCGCACCTTGGGCAGCCGCGCCGTCGCCGCCGCGGCCCGATCGATCTGCGGCGTGCGGATGGCCGCTGTCACGTTGTGCCCATCGATGACAACCCCCGCGGGGCCAACATCAAGCGCGGCACGCTCGGCCACTTCGGCCACCGCGTCTTCGTCTTCGAGCGGCAGCTGCTCGCGCACGGCTTTCCACGCCACCGCACGATACATCGCGCCGGTATCGACATGCCTGTAATCGAGACGCTTCGCAAGCTCGCGGGCGACGGTACCTTTGCCGGCACCGGACGGGCCATCAATCGCGATGATGAGACGACGGGTGGACTCTGAGGACGGCATTGGACGATTGGCGGATTCAGAGATTGGCATATTCACGAGACTAACGATTATTGCGCTTATCGGCGAATCCACCAATCTCTCAATCTTCCAATCTTCCAATGCTAGTAAAACCCTATACCCCTTCCCATCAGGCCCACGCCGCTCCAGAGCAGCACCGATGCGAGCGCCACGGTTTTCATGAGCCACGGCGACGCGGAGGCGCTTTCAGCCACCCTCCGGCGGAATGTGAATGTGAAGAGGATCGCGAGACCGAGGAACAACATCTTGAACCAGAACGGCGGGCTGTAGTAGCACTTGAGCGCTTCAGACGTGAAGAGCAGGACGCCGGTGACGATCATGACCGCCAGGCTGCCCACCAGCCACGGTTGCGCATCTCTGGCAATGGTCGCAACCGGTTGGTTCCGCAGCGTCAGTCCGGCAAGACGCAGATCGACGACGAGCACGGCGCCTCCGATCGACGCGAGCGCGAGGAGATGCACGGCTTCGATGATCGGAAACATCCACACCGATTCGCGAATGGCCAGGCCGAGCGCGGAATCCTGGCACCACTGAAAGAATGGCAACAGCATCAGCAATGGTTCGTCAGGTTCGAGGGCTCGTCCGGTTCGTGGTTCGCAGGTTCATGGCCGCACTGCTCCGAACCAGTTGTAGGCGATGAGACGGCCGGTCACGATGACCGTTGCCCAAAGCCCCAGCGACAAGGCGCCGGCGAGCCTCGCGCGAACGGGCGTGAGCAGGGCCCTGTCCCACTCTTCCTTTCGTCGGCCAACGGTACTGTGAAACACGAAGGCGTTCGCACCTGCGGCGAAGAGCAGCACGAGCTTGATGCGGAAGAAGACGTTCGCATAGAACCGGAGCGGTTCAGAAAACACGAGACCGATGCCGCTCACGGCCATGACGGCAAAGCCCGCGATGGTCCACGGAAGAATCTGCTTCGAAAGGTCGGAGACCGGCACGCGACGCAGTGTCACGCCCAGCAGCCGCAGGTCCCACAACCACGCCGTTCCAACGAAGAGACACAATCCGAGGACATGCACGGTTTCGATGATCGGATAGATCCACAACGACTCACGAAGCGCGATGCTCGACGGCATCTCCTGCACGTGCTGCGCGAGCTCATAGAGCATCACTTTTTACTTTCTACTTTCTACTTCTTAAACAGCTCTTCTCTCGGTTTCGCCGGCGCATCAGGCACGACCGGCGCAAATGTGCCTCTGCCGGGTCCAGGTTCGTGATCGTGAATGCCCTTATACCCGGCCTTGGCCGCGCGAATGCCCGCCTCGAGCATGTGATACGAATCGCGCTCTCCCTCGAAACAACCCTCTTCCCACAGCCGCTCGTCGCCCTTCACGCGATCCCAGGTGGTGGCCAGCTTCCACGGCTGTGTGAAGACCGACGGATCGATGAGCGTCGCCTCGTAATACAACGTCGCCTCGTTGACCAGCGTGAGCCGCTCGATGACACGCAACTGGTCGCTGTGAAACGATCCGTGAGAATCGAACCACGTCCGGTTGTTCTGGTTCCGCGTTTCGACCACGAGCGTGTTACCGTCGAAATGTCCGCGCGAGACCCCCTTCCAGAGCTTCAACTGCTCGTTCGGCCACGGCCGGCCGTCCATCGGGATGAGGCGCGTAAACGACAGGTCGGACGTGCGCCCGATTGACACGAACGCGATGTACGGTGGCGCGTAACGAATCTCGGTGCCCTGGAGTGTCCCGCGAGGCACACCTCCGAGAAGGCAACGCACCTCCGGATCCAGATGCGATCGCTTCGTCGGAATGTACACGCCCTCGAGGTTTCTGTTGCGCTGCTCCATGGCCGTCGCGTTATACGGAATGCGCCCATTCGGCGGATCGATGATGACGCTGCCGCCACGCGCTGCGGGATTCCAGTCGTGAATCGCCGTCGCTTCCGGATCGATCCCGTATTCGAGGCTGTGCTGCGGGCCTCCAATCCGGTTGACGACATTCCACGAACCCTGGAGGTCGGGCCAGCCTTCAGCAGTTTTGCGCGGCGTGATGGTATCGGCCGGCAACGCCTTCAAATGCGGACGCCAGTTGTCCTGTGCGGAGGGCGTCGACATCATCGCGAACACGAACGCCATTGCGGCCACGGCGACCAACACGCGAGCGCTCATTTCACACCTCCCGCGGTCGCGGCCGCTTCGGCATCCTCCTCGGCGTACGCGTAGCACTCGTACTCGAGCAATTCAGGAACGGCATCGACTCTTCGATAGAGCGGCATGACCATCTTCCATGGCCGGCTGAACGTCTTCGGATCGGTCACGGTCGCTTCGTACTGAAGATGATCGGGTCCCATTGGAGTGTAACGCTCGACGACACGCAACGCGTCGCTGTGATGGTTGCCGGCGCGATCGAACCAGGTGCGATCGTTGTTGTTGGTCACCTCGACGACGAGCGTGTTGCCCTCCCAACGGCCGTTCGACGAACCCATGTAGAAATCGATGACGTCCGGGTCGGGCGATGCCGTGCCGTCCATGTAGATGTAGCGCGTCGTGTTCAGGTATTCGTAGCTGATGACCACGTAGCGCTCGAACTGCAGGATTTGGAACGGAAACGGCATGTACGTGATTCGGGGAACGCCGGGCAGCCAGCACTTCGTTTCCGGATCCTCCGTGTTGCGATTCTTGAAGTTCTCGTTCCGCTTCGCGAGCGCGGCCGGCAGGTACGGCAGGGGCCCACCTTCGACGACGCTCTTTCCGGCCGGTGTGCCGGTGGCGCCGCCGTGATCTTCGATATTCCATGACGCCGTATTCATCGCCTGCCAGACGCCCTGCAGGTCCGGCTGGCCGCCCGGGGTTTTCGACGGTGTGTAGGAAGGACGGTTCGATGGCGACTGCCCCGCGAGAGGGGCGAATGATGCCAGCGAAAGGAGAATCAAAACCGCGCGCGCCGCCACCCCCGGCAATCGATCGCTCATCGACGCCCTCCGGAAGAAATCAGAGTGCTCTCGTTACTGTTTCGCGCCCGGGAATCCTTCGCCTGCAGAACCGCCGACGGAAAAACTGCGGCCGTCGAGGAACCGCACTTGATCGCCGGCGGCCGTATTCGACATGTCTTTGGCGCGATAGCCTGTCACGATCACGACCTGACCGATCGGAAGAAAACCCTTCTTCACGCCGCGCCTTGCCAGCGCATTCGGTCCGCCGGTCTCGATCGCCCAGTTCACGATCTTGCCGTCCGGTGCCTTGACGTCGATGTAGATCCAGCCGTGAGGGTTGACCATTTCGATGCGGGTGACGGCGCCCTGAAGGGTGACGGGCATCTTCGCGTCGAACTCGGCGGAGAACGCATGGTGCGCCGAGACCGTCGCCCCCACGAGGAGAGCCACAGGCACGACGAACGCTCCGAAGGGCCACTTGCCCATCGACGGCAACCTCCTGCAATGACCTGAGTTAGTGCGCGGATTATGCCTTACTTCATCCCGCCAGTCCACCTCGCTCGCAGCGCCGCGCGATCGATTTCCTGCCCTCGAAGGAACACGCGCGAGATCTTCCGGGTGTTTGTGATGTCGATCATCGGGTCTGCATCGAGCACGACGAAGTCTGCGCTCTTTCCTGCCGCCACGACACCCATGTCGACGAGCTCGAGGACGTCGGCCGAGCGGCGCGTGCACGCAATCAGGGCCTGCATCGGCGTCATGCCAGCCGCCACCATGTTTTCGATTTCAGTGTGCGCGGTCCATCCGATGAACTGATCGCCGCTCATCCCGCCGCCGTCGGTGCCAAGCGCAAGCCGAACGTTCGCATCGATCAGCCTGCGCATCACGTCGCGCGTCCGCTCCCAGGTCTGCCTGCCGCGGTCGACCACGTCAGGCGGCTGCGCAGCCACACGATCCTTCAGCCTCTTGATTTGCGCCGGTGTGACCGTGTCGAGAATGAGCTCGTCCGGATTGTCGAGCCATGGTGAGTAGATCATGCGTCGCGCCGTTCCCAGCGTCGGCGTGAAGAACACGTCCGGCCGCTTGGTCAACATCGCCATCAGCTCGTCATCGACCGCTGTCGGGATGTGAGCGAACCCATCGACGCCGGCACGAAGCAGATCCTTGACGTCGGGCAGCGCCGTGGCGTGCACGACGACCTTCATTTTGTGTCGATGCGCTTCTTCGATCGTCGCGCGATACAGCTCGGGGCTCATCTTCGGAATGCCGGCAGGACGATCCTGCACCCAGATCTTCACGAGCCTGAGATTGCGCCGAGCGTTCTCGCGCACCGCGCGGTGGCAGTCGTCGGGTGTGCCGCACACATGGGCCGCCTGCCGCATGTTCTCCGGCGTGCCTTCGCCCGGTGTCGTGATCCCCCGGCCCAGCGTGATGAAACGCGCGGCATCGGGAAAGACATGGTCCCTGACGTAGAACGGCATGTCGCCGAAATCAGATCCCCACGTCGAGCCGGCCGACACGCCGTGATAGGCGTGCCGTTGCAGGTGGTCGATCAGGTTTTCCTGCGTGTAGTTCTGAGGACCAATCGTCAGATCTTTCATGTAGCCGAGATGCGCGTGCGCGTCGACCAGGGCTGGAATGACGGTCTTGCCGGCGAGGTCGACGCGACGCGCGTCTCGCGGCAGCGCCACTTCGCCCTTGCGTCCTATCCGCGTGAACCTGCCGTTCTCGACGATGAATGCGGAGTTGGCGATGGGCGCATTGCCGTCGCTGTTGACCAGACGCGCGCCTTCAAACAGCGTGATCGGCGTGGTTCCTGGACTCTGCGCCGGCATCCCCGTCGTCAGGCAGAAGAGCAGCACGCAAGCCACCAGCGATCCTGCAACGTGGCGCATATAGTTCCCTCCAATGAGAGGCGCGAAACGTTAACGGACATTGACGACGGGCGCAAGCTGAACTACTTTGTTGGCCTTCCACTCAAGGTCCGATCGGTCACATCGGGAGGATGCCATGAAAAGGCACACGCTCGGGTTGATACTGATGCTCGCCACGGCCGTTGGCTACGGACAGACGACTCCCGAACGACAGGTCATCAGTGACGCCGCCGAGGCGCTCGGCGGTGCCGCCGCCATTCAGAAAGTCGGCGTCATCACCATGGAAGGCGTCGGCATCTCGAACAGCATCGGACAGGCGCGCACGCCGAAAGGCGATGATCTCGAGAGCCCCGCAGAGCCGACGGCCATCTGGACGGTGACCGAGTTCAAACGATCGATTGACGTGCCTGGCGGCCGCGCGCGTCAGCAGTGGCGCCGCTTTCCTGCGTTTGCGAGTCCGCAACCCGATGGCAGCCAGAACGCCGGGCTCGACGGCACTATCGCCTTCGTCATCGACGCCAACGGCCAGGCATCGCGCCAGAACGATGCGGCAGCCCAGACTCGGCGATTTGAGACGATCCTCGGCCACCCCATCGGCGCGCTGCACGCCGCGCTGAATCCGGCGGCGAAGTTGAGCAACCTGCGACGCCAGGGAAATCTCGACCTGGTCGACATCGCCACCGCAACAGGCGATCGTCTGACGCTGGCCGTCGATCGCACGTCCCACTTTCCACAGTGGGCCACGATGGCCGCCTATCACAGCTATCTCGGCGACGTCGTCAACAAAGTCGAGTGGCATAACTATCTCAACACAGGACCGATCATGCTGCCGATGCGTCTCGTGACACGCGTCGGCAACTGGCTCGAGTCCGACTACATGGTCAAGAACACGGTCGGAGGATCGGCCGATCAGCTGGCGGCGCCGCCAAACGTTCGCACGGCGCCGGCACCCACCGGCGCGGCAGCCGCGCAAGCCGTCGTCGTCGAGCCAGTCGCCAACGGCATCTGGTTTCTCACCGGCGGCTCACACAACAGCGTGCTCGTCGAGTTTGCCGACCACACCGAGCTCATCGAAATCCCGACCAGCGAGGCACGCACGCAGGCCGTCATCGCGAAAGCGAAAGAGCTGGTGCCGAACAAGCCGCTGACGAAGGCGCTCGTGACGCATCACCATTACGATCACTCGGGCGGGCTGCGTGCGGGTATTCATGCCGGACTGACTATCGTGACGCACGAAGCGAACAAGCTGTGGTTCGAAGCCATCGCCCGCCGGAAGCACGCGATTCAGCAGGACGCGCTCGCCCGCGAGCCAAAAGCCGCCAAAGTCGAACCGGTGACCGATGCCGGCAAGACCGTCAAGGATGCGACCCGCACGATGCAGATCCTGCACTTCCAGGATCCGACCGGCCACAACGCACACATGCTGATGGTGTATTTCCCGGTCGAGCGCATTCTCGTGAACGCCGACATCTACAACTGGGGCGGTAATTTCGCGCGCTATCCACGCGCGCTGACGCTCGAACACGAGATGGTCCGGCTGAAGCTGACCCCGACTGTTCATCTGCCGATTCACGGCCGCCGCGGTACGCAGGAACAGTTTGAAAGCGTGGTCAAGGCCATCAAGGAAGGGCGGCGACCGGAAGGCCTGCGGCCGGAGAGTTAGACAGTAGTCGGCAGTCGGCAGTCGGCAGTCGGCAGTCGGCAGTTGGCAGTTGGCAGTTGGCAGTTGGCAGTTGGCAGTTGGCAGTTGGCAGTCAGTGACTTGACTGTGGAGTTGCGACTGCCGTCTGCTGACTGCCGACTGCCGACTGCCGACTCTAAAAGTCCATGCGCGCCGAAAACCGGAACAGCCTGCCGCCCAGAACCTGGGTCGGGTTCAGCCAGCTGGTCCCAACCGTGGTGTTAACCGCGAGCACGTCTGACGAGTTCAGCACGTTGAAGATATCCAAACCGCCGGTCAACCGGTACTGGCCGACCCGAACAACTTTCGACAGGCGCATGTCGACCTTGTTCACATACCCCGAATAGTTGATGTTGGGCTCGACCACCGTCAGCGCGAGCGTTGCCGCGCTGAGCGTCGTGCCGGCCGGCAGACCCAGAATTTCCGCCCGGCTGTAAGTTCGCGTGCCGTTGAGCGCAGGCCCCGGCAGCGCCTGTATGGTGCCGCTCAACTGGATCCCCCACACTGGCAGCGGATAGGTCCCCATCAACTTCAACGTCGTCTTGAACGGCGGGGTGTTCTTGCACATGCTCGTCGACGTGCGGGCGCCCGACAGCGCATTCGTGATATCTGCCGTCGAGAGCTGCCCACGGCTTTCCGTCGGAGAGTACATCGGAGAATCCACGGTGTAGCAGGATTCGATTCTCGTTCGCTGGGTCATCGTCCCGCCGGTCATCTGCAGGCCGCCCGGCATTCTCGCGTTCACATTGAACTCGAAGCCGTTGAAGACCCAGATCTCATCTCCGTAATTCTTGGCGTGCGTGGTGAAGTTCTGCACCTGTCCGAGCAGATCAGTTCTCTGCTGGGTAAAGTCGTAGAAACCACACAGCTGCTGTCCAGCCCCGGCGATTTCCTGACCGTTGGCCTGCGCGGCTGTGGGCACCATGACGCAGAATTCGCGGAAATCTCCAGGTGACAGTTTCAGATTGTCGGTGACCTTCTGGTTCCCCTGCCACCGTCTGTAGTAGCCGAACTCGACGCCGAGACCCGGCATCAGGTGATGCTGGACACCAGTGCTGACCTCCCAGCTGTATGCGCGATGCCCGAAGCCCGTGTCGACGTCGGGATCGAACTGAGGCGGGTTCAACACCTGCGACCCGAATGCCGTGTTGTCGGCCGTTCCACATTCGCCGTTCTGGAAGAGATTACGGTGATCGCAATCGGGGATAAAATCGCCATTCCGATCGGTGAAGTCGCGCAGCGTATTGGGAACGGCCAGCGCCGTCGGATGACGCCCACCGGCGAAGTCCTGCGGATACAGATACCGGTTGAAGGCGGCTTTCACCGCGGTTCGGTTGTTGCCGAACAGATCGTAGGCAATGCCGAATCTCGGCGAGAGGTCGTGGTAGTTGATAATCGTGTCGATGCCGGCGAACGTGCGCTCCGGCAGCATCGTATTCGCGGGCAGCACCTGGGGATCCGCGCTGGTGGTCACGTAGTCGTATCGCAGGCCGATGTTCAGCGTCGCCCGTTTGACGACCCATTGATCCTGACCGTAGAAACCGATACTCGTCAGACGGCTCGTCCTGTTTTCGGGTCCCCAGATTTCGATTCGCTGCGTCTGAGGCACTCCCCCAGGTGTCGCCGTCGTCAGCCTGACGATGTAGTCACCGATTCGATAGCGCTCCGCTTGATCTTTGCCCCTGACAATCTGGGTACCGAACTTCGCCGTGTGGCTGCCGGTGACGTACGACGCCGAGATCTGTGGGCGAAACGCGAATGTGTTGTTGAAGTTTCCAATGAAATGCGAGCCTCGAAACAGCCAGCCGGTGTTCGTGTCCTGCGCGGCGATGGCGGCCAGATCCGGCGACACCGGCCCGCCGAGCAGTGCGTCATGAGCGTTGCGCGAAAACCACTGCTTGTTCTTCGTCAGCGTGACACCGGCCTCGATGTAAAGCTTGTTGTTGACCGGAGACTTCCAGCTGGCGCCGGCGACATACTGCGGGTTGTAAAGCCCCGAAACGGTGGCTTCGGGTGCGTTGAGGGTTCGCCCTCCACCCGTCGTGCCGCCACGGTTGTCCCAGTTCACCGGATTGTGATCACCGTGAACGATGATCGTGTTCTTCGGGCCGAGCTGGTATGTGAGCCGTCCTGAATAGTTGCGGTTACGAAGCTGCTCGGAGTCGGTCAACTGCGATAAATCCGGCGTGTACACCCAATCGAGCGGGTTGCTATCGCGTCTGATGCCGGTGTCGGTCGCGTTGCCGATATTTCGGTACGAGACAAAGAACCACGCCTTGTCCCGCGCGATCGGTCCGCCAAACGCCGGGTTGAAGTCCCAGCCTTTCCTGACCGACTGTGTCGTGATGCCGAGCCGTTCGAGCTCGGGTGTGATGTTGACGCTGACGAAATCGTCGTTGGCATAGTGCGTTGAAAACGACCCACTGAACTTGTTGCCCCCCGACTTCGGGATGACGTTGATGGTCACTCCCGCGCCTTGCGTTTCAGCCCCCGCCGACCCGAGCGACACGACGATCTCCTGCACCATGCCCTCGTTGACCTGATACTGCGAGCCTTCACCGTTGAGCCGGTGGCTCGTGTCGAACCCGTCGACCGCCGTCGATGCGCCACGTGTACCGCGGAAGGTCATGTCCGCCCAGCGAAAGCTGTTGGGCGCCGTCGTGATGTTGCCGAGCCCGAGCGTGACCGAGGGCAGCAGCACAGCGTAGCTCTGCGGCGTCGATCCGGTCGGCACGCTGGTGAGCAACTCTTGCGACACGGTCTGTTGCCGTCCCGAGCTGCGCAAGTCCACGACCGGCGCTTCGCCGCTGACGGTCAGTGTTTCCGCGATGCTGCCGACCTGCAGCTCGCCGTTGATGGTGGCGGTGAACGCAGCCGGCAGATCAATGTTGTCTCGCTTGGCGCTCTGAAAACCGGTGAGGCTGAATGTCACCGAGTACACGCCGGGCCGCAAGTCGATGATGCTGTAAAGACCCTGGGTGTCGGTGACCACCGAGCGGACCTTTTCAATGAGTGCGGGGCTGGCGGCTTCGACGGTGACGCCGGGCAGTACGGCGCCAGACGCGTCTTTGACGACGCCGACGATGCTGCTCTGCGCCCAGGTGGTGACCGGCGCGAGCGCAATCAGTGCCCCGACCAGAATCGCAGTCCTGAGAGTATTCCGTCCCATCGCAGACCTCCCGTGGAAACGTGTGTCCCCGGTGAAGATACGAAACGTGAGAACCGGATATCGGCAAGTTGTGGGGTTGAGCGAGTGGCGCCTACTGTAAAACCGGGAATAACAGGTGTCAACGTAGATCGTCGAGACGCGGCCGTTTTGTCACTTTACTTTTTGTCACTTTACTTTCCTTCTCGCGCAGCTCTGACCCTCGGATCGTAGTGGTAGTGACAGCTCATGCACGCATCGTTGATGTCGCCGCCAAGCTGGAACAGCTTCTCCCGGTCGCGTGCGTCCGCGGCGCGCATGGCCGCCTCGCTGGTGTCCACGAGTGCGCGCGCGGCCTGCATCCACTCCGGTCCCGCTTGCGCCCGCGGCGGCATCATCAAGAGGTTGCCGGACTCGGCCAGCAGCACCGCCGCATTGCGCACAGCCGTCCACTCGGCAGCCGTCTTCGGGGCAATTTCCTCGTCACCCATGTCGGTAATCACGATCTTCACCGATTGCCACACGATGTCGGCCTGCGGATCGAGAGCCTGCATCAGTAACTTGACATCCGCGACGGGCTTGTAGGGAGGCGACGCGGGGGTGGTCTGGCAACCCGCACACAAGGCCGCCAGAGACAAAGCCGGAGCAACCAACGTCAACTTCCGGCCCCAGCCAGGACGCCTTCGGATTGGGTTCAGGTGAGCTTGCAGGGGCGACACTCTACACTAAGGTGCCGTGCGAGTGAAAGGCGCGAGACGCACGCTCACCGCAGTCGTCTTCACCGTGGCCCTCATGGCTGCGCTCGCACCGTTCTGGAGCGCGGCGACGCTCATCTCGCGCGCCGCCGGCACAACCGGATGGCTCGGCGCGGTGTCGCAGTGGGCCGCGCGCCACGTGTCGCCATCGATCGAACAGATTCCCATTCGCGGGGGCAACATTCGCGGGCGCGTCTTTCGTCCCGACGGAGCTCCCACACGGGCCGCACTTCTCGTCAGCGGCGTGCATCGCGACGGCATCGACGAACCTCGCCTGATGGGCCTCGCGCGCGAGCTCGCGGCCACGGGCGTCGTCGTCGTCACCCCCGAGATCGACGACCTGACTCACTACAGGCTGACCGCGCGCGTGACCGACACCATCGAAGACGCTGCCATCTGGATGGCGGCGCGGCCGGATTTGTTCGGCACTCGCCGCATCGGGTTGATTGGTGTGAGCTTCTCTGGCGGGCTGTCAGTGGTGGCCGCGGGCCGGCCGTCCGTGCGCGATCGCATCGCCTATGTCCTGTCGTTTGGCGGTCACGGAAATCTGCCGCGGGTCTTACGCTACCTGTGCAGCGGAAAAAGCGCATCGCCACAACCCCACGATTACGCGGTGGCCGTTGTGCTGCATCAGGCGGCGGATCTCGCTGTCCCGTCCGAGCAGGTTGCACCACTCCGATCGGCCATCGAGAGTTTCCTCGAGGCCTCCGCGCTGTCTCGAACCGATCCGGATCGGTCGAAGCGCCTGTTTGCGGCGCTCGAGTCGAGGCCGGATG
This sequence comes from Vicinamibacterales bacterium, assembly GCA_963811435.1. Classification (GTDB taxonomy): domain Bacteria; phylum Acidobacteriota; class Vicinamibacteria; order Vicinamibacterales; family JAMQPK01; genus JAMQPK01. Next base: position 1,035,152 of record CAWERD010000007.1, on the reverse strand, counting down.
AGATGCCCGAACCATCGGCAACCCTGTTGAGGTATCTGAACGCACGCGACGTCACCGCACTTGGCGCGCGGCTGCTTCCGTATCTCCCGCAGCTCGGGCAGGACGCGTCGCTGTCACCCGATCTCTCGCCGGCGCCTGCCGCGCCGGTGTATCTTCTGCATGGCATCGATGACAACGTCATTCCAGCGGCCGAGAGCGATCTTCTCGCCGATCACCTTCGCGGCAAAACCCGTGTGCGCAAGCTCGTCGGCGGCTTTCTCACCCACGTCGATGTCAGCGGCCGGCCTGGCGTGAAGGACACGTGGAACATGATTTCGTTCTGGAAATCGCTGCTTGGTGAATACTAGTGACAGGCCACTAATCAGAGAGGTTGGCATGCATCGATTGTCGCTCGCCCTCATCGCGCTCGTCAGTCTCGCGACGTCTGCGGCCGCACAGCAGCGGGCGGCGCCTGCCGATCCGAATCGATGGGAGCCGGAGATTCAGAAGTTCGAAGCCGAGGACAAAGCCAAAGGGCTCGTCAAAGGCGGCATCGTATTCATCGGATCGTCGAGCATTGCGCGCTGGACGAATCTCGCCGAGTCGTTTCCGGAGCACAAAGTCGTCAATCGCGGCTTCGGCGGCTCGGAGCTCGAGCACGCGGCACAGTATGCCAGCCGCATCGTGCTGCCGCACGCGCCTCGCGTCGTCGTGCTGTACTCAGGCGAAAACGATTTGGACCGCGGCGTCACGCCGCAGACGGTCTTTGCCAGCTACAAGAAGTTCTACGATGTTGTTCGCGGCGCGCTCCCGAATACGCGCGTGGTGGTCGTCAGTCTCAAACCGTCGCTGGACCGCTGGAACATCCGCGACGCGATGCGTGCAACCAACAAGCTGATACTTACCCACTGCGCGGCGGCGAAGAGCTGCGTCTACGTCGACGTCTGGCCGTCGATGATCGGCAAGGACGGGACGCCAACGCCCGAGCTGTTCGTCGAAGACGGCCTGCACATGACGCCGGCAGGCTACAAGATCTGGACGGCGGTTCTCCGCCCGCACTTGAAGTAAATCGCGATCCTTCATGCAGGTTCGGTTGCAGAAGATTATTTCCGCCGCGGGCATCGCGTCGCGGCGTGCGGCAGAACGGCTGATCGAAGAGGGCCGCGTGTCGGTGAACGGGCGCACGGTGACCGAGCTCGGCACCAAGGCGGATCCTGACGCCGACGACATCCGTGTCGACGAGCGGCGCGTCAAGGGCCCGCAGCGGCATCGCTACTTCCTGCTCAACAAGCCACGCGGCTATGTCACGACGCGATCGGATCCGGAACACCGACCGACCGTACTCGATCTGCTGAAAGGCGTGCGCGAGTACGTGTATCCGGTCGGCCGGCTCGACTTCGATTCCGAAGGGCTGCTCATCCTGACCAATGACGGCGAGCTTGCCACCACGCTGACCCATCCGAGGCACGAGGTCGAACGAGTGTACGAGGCGCAGGTCCTCGGAGTTCCGGACGCGCACGATCTCGATCGTCTGCGCCGCGGGATCACGATCGACGGACGGCGCACGAGCCCCGCCCAGGTCGAGTTACTGAGCGAACGACGCACCGAAGGCCAGACGTCCGTGCTGCGCGTGACGATCCACGAAGGCCGCACGCGTCAGGTACGCAAGATGGCGGATGCCATCGGCCATCCGGTGCGCACGCTCAAGCGCACACGCATCGGCCCGCTCGCCGACAAGAATCTGAGACTGGGCACCTACCGTGAGCTTACGGCGGAAGAAGTACGTCGCTTGAAGAAGTCGGCGAAACCCGCGGTTCTGAAAAGCAGGAAATCAGGAGCTCAGGAAGACAGCTGACCGGCCAGGTCATTGAAGTCCTTCGCGGTCACATCAACCGACGAATCCGGAGTGAGATCTGCTGTCCTGCTCTGACCGTATTCGAGTGGCCTCGGAACAAACGCAGTCTTCAGCCCAACGCCTTTCGCGGCACGCAGATCTCCGAGATGTGCCGCCACCATCATCACCTCGGCGGGCGTCAGATTGAGAAAATCTGCGGCCGACTGATATACCTCGCGGTCGGGTTTGTAGTGGCGAACGAGCTCGGCCCCGAGAATGCAGTCCCAGGGCAGGCCGGAATATTTCGCGAGGTTCGTCATCAATGCAATGTTGCCGTTCGAGAGCGGCGCAATGATGAATTTCTTCTTCAGCCGTGTAAGACCGGCAACCACGTCGCGCCAGGGCTGTAACCGATGCCAGCCCCGATTGAGGGTCTCCATCTCGGCCTCTGACAGGCCGGCGATGGCGAAGTCGACCACGAGCTTGTCGAGCACCTTCCGATGCAGGTCGTCGAGCTTCGTCCAGGGCAGCTCACCGCTGCGGACGCGGTTCATGCTCGGGCCGTATTCGGCTCGCCAGGCATCGGCGAATTTCGCGCCGTCGACGCTCAACCCCTTCCGCTTGGCGACCGCCTCCACTTCCCGTGCGATCGAGGTGCGCCAGTCGACCACAGTGCCAAACACGTCGAAGACAAGCGCCTTCACCGGGGCCACCGCGTTCGGGCGCGTCACGACCCTGTTCTTGTGCGAGGGCCCCAGGTCCATTGTCGGCACTCAAACCGGCGCCGATGGCACCGAACGCCCCCAGCACTGCGCGCCGCGAGATGGTTTTGGACCAATCGGTCATTGTGCGTGATGACGCCGACTAATGGATCTTCTCTCCGGGCTCGACCTCTGACGACATCGACGCAACGTCTTCGATCGGCGAGAGGCCTTCGAGATCGAGCTGTGGCTGGGACGGCCCGGACTGCGTCAGACCGGCAGGCACCTCGAAGCCGAGCGCCTCGGCCATCTCTTCAATCTTCGGCAGGTCGGACAGATCGCGCAGTCCGAACCGAATCAGGAATTCGCGCGTGGTCGCGTACATGAACGGGCGCCCCACCACCGGCTTGCGTCCGACGATCTTCACCAGCTGCCGTTCGATGAGGGTGTTGACGACGCCGGCCGTGTTCACGCCGCGGATTTCGGTAATCTCCGGCGCCGTCACCGGCTGCTTGTAGGCAATCACGGCGAGCGTCTCGAGCGCCTGGACCGACAATCGCTGAGTGGTGCGCTCGTGGAAGAGCCGGCGCACCCATTCGTGCAGCTCGGGACGCGTGACGATCTGATAGCCGCCGGCGACTTCGACCAGTTGCAGGCCGCCCGGCCGATCGTAGTCTTTCTTCAGGGCCTCGAGCGCCGCTTCGACGTCTTCCCTCGGCTCGCTCTCGAGCAGCTTGAAGAGCATCTTCGGGGTCAACGGATCGGGTGACGCGAAAATCAGCGCTTCGATGACAGGCTTCAGGTCGTCAGACATGGGGTTACTTCTCCGCTCCAGGATCGCCAATCGGCGTCGGCGCGTCAGCCGGGCGCGCGCGCTTGTAGACTCGAATCGGACCGAACGCGGCCGTCTGAAACACGCGAATCAGCTTCAGGCGAATCATCTCGAGCAGCGCGAGAAATGTCACGATCATCGCACCGCGCGTATCGTCCCTGGAAAACAGATCCTCGAAGCCGCAGGCTTCCGTTTCCGACAGCATCGCCAGCAGCTGCTCGATGCGCACCTCGACCGGCACTTCTTCGGGCGGCAGCAGCATCTTCGGCCGCTGCTTGGCCCGCTCGAGCACGCCGCGAAACGCCGCCAGCAGGCTGAAGAGATCGACCTCGATCTCTGGCTCGTAGGCGTACTCGTCACCGGCGATCTCGGCGATGCGGCCGTCGGGCCGAATCCACTGCGCGCCGCGCAGCACCGCACGCTCGTGCAGCAGCTCGGCCGCCGCCTTGAACTTCTGATGCTCGAGCAGCCGGCGCACCAGCGCGTCGCGCGGATCTTCCTCCGGCTCAGCGTCCTGGTCGGACTCGGGCCTCGGCAGCAGCATCTTCGACTTGATGTGAATCAGCGTCGCCGCCATCACCAGGAACTCGCCCACGGTGTCCAGATTGAGGTCCTTCATCATCTCGACGTACGCGAGATATTGCCTGGTGATGAACGCGATCGGGATGTCGTAGATGTTCACCTCGTTCTTCTTGATGAGGTGAATCAGCAGATCGAGCGGCCCTTCGAACGAGTCGAGCTTGACCGAATAGGCCTCGGGCGACGATTCGAAGTCCGATGCGGATGGCGGCAGTTCGTTCATCTGTAAGTGATCTTCACCGCGTCGCGGACCCGATCCATCGTCTCGACGGCAACGGCCCGCGCGCGCCTGGAACCTTCCACGAGAATCTCACGAATCCGTTCCGGCCGCGAAGCAAGTTCTCTGCGACGCTCGCGCAGCGGTTCCAGCACGCCGTTCAACGCCTTCGCAAGCTTGTCCTTGACTTCGACGTCGCCAACCTTGCCGGCCCGATAGCGTGCCTTGAGGTCGTCAACTTCTGCCGTATCCGTGTTGAAGACGTCGTGATAGAGGAACACCGGATTGCCCTCGACCGTGCCGGGAACATCGGGCCGGATGCGCTTCGGATCCGTGTACATCGAGCGCACCTTTTTCTTCACCGCGTCGGCGTCTTCGGACAGGAGAATCGTGTTCCCGAGGCTCTTGCTCATTTTCTTGCCGCCGTCGAGACCGGGTAATCGTGACACTTTCGTCAAGAGCGGCTGCGCTTCGACGAGCACGTTGCCGTAAAACCGGTTGAATCGCCTGACGGCTTCTCGCCCCAGCTCGAGGTGCGCCACCTGATCGTCGCCCACCGGAACGAAATTGCCGTCGTACATCGCGACATCGGCGGTCTGCAGCAGCGGGTAGCTGAGAAAGCCCAGCGACGACAGATCCTTGTCGCTCAGCGATTCCTGCTGCTCTTTGTAGGTCGGCACGCGCTCGAGCCAGGAAACCGGCGTGGTCATCGCCAGCAGGAGAGACAGCTCGGCGTGCTCGGGAACCATCGACTGCACGAAAAACGTGCTGCGCTCGGGATCGAGGCCTGCGGCAATCCAGTCAATGGCGTTGTCGTACGCGTACTGCGTCACCTGGCTCGTGTCGGCGTAGTCGGTCGTCAGCGCATGCCAGTCGGCGACGAAGTAAAAGCAGTCGTACTGCTCCTGCAACGCAATCCAGTTCTGCAGGGCGCCGACCAGATGCCCCAGGTGCAGCTGCCCGGTCGGGCGCATGCCGGAGACGACGCGTTTTCGAGGGGTCACCGCAGCCACGAGAGGATTAGATAATACGGCGGCGCGATGAGATAGCCCAGGACGCCTGTAAACATCAGCGCCATCAGAATCAGAAACCCATACTCGTAAAGAAACCGGAGCTGCATCGAGATTCTGGGAGGCAACAGCGTCATCAGAATCTGGCCCCCGTCGAGCGGTGGAATCGGCAGCATGTTGAACACCGCGAGCAGAACGTTCAGGCTCAGCACCTCGAACGCGATCGCGCGCACGAGTCCTTCGCTCTGCTGAAATACGACGGTGGCAGCGACGGCGATCGCCAGATTGCTCGCAGGACCGGCCGCTGTCACCAGCACGCTGTCGCGGCGCGGATGTCCGAGGTTTCGAGGGCTGACGGGCGTGGGCTTTGCCCAGCCGAAGATCATGCCCGATCCCGAGGCCAGCGCGACAAGCGGCAGAAGCAGCGTGCCAATCGGATCGATGTGGACGATCGGATTCAACGAGACGCGCCCGAGACGCTTCGCGGTGTCATCGCCAAGCCGGCTCGCCGACCATGCATGCGCCGCCTCGTGCACCGTCAGCGAAAAAAGCAGAACCAGGAAAGGGATGACGAGATCGGAAAGGCTGAGATCCGGCAACGGCTAGAGAGTATACCCGGTCTATCTGCCCTTTCCGGCGAAGTATCCGAGGACGGCGTCCGCCGTTTTCGCGCCGACGACGGCGGTCAGCTCTTCGCGAGAGGCACGACGCACGCCTGCCAGACTGCCGAATGCAATCAGCAGCGCTTTGCGGCGACGCAGACCGACGCCCGGCACGCTGTCGAGCTCCGATCGGAGGTCGCGCATGCTTCCGCGCCTTGCGGTGGAACGTGACGGCGAAACGGTGTGCTTCGTCGCGAATCTGCTGAATGAGCCGCAGCGCCGGATCATCTTTGGGAAATGCGATCGGCTCTTCGCGGTCGCGCGTGTAGATCAGCTCTTCCTTCTTCGCGATGCCGACGGCAACCAGATTCGCAAGGCCGAGCTGCCGGAGCGCATCGTAGGCCGCCGTCAGCTGACCCTTGCCGCCGTCAATCAGAATGAGATCGGGAAACGGGCCGCCCTGCTCGAGCAGTTTCCGGTATCGCCGCGTCACGACCTCGTTCATCGCGGCAAAGTCGTCCGATCCGGCGTGATTCGCCGGCGAGATGCGGTACTTGCGATACTCACCCTTCCGCATCCTGCCGTCCTCGCACACGACCATCGAGGCCACCGTCTCGCTGCCCTGAATCGTCGAGATGTCGAAGCACTCGATACGCCGCGGAATTGCCGGCAGGGCGAGCGTCGAGCGCAGCGTCTCGAGCGCGTCGTACTGTGACAGGCCTGTGTCAATCAGCCTGGCCTGATAAGCGATGCGCGCATTGCGGACGGCGAGATCGACGAGCCCCCGCTTCTCGCCGCGCTTGGGCACGAGCACCTGCACGCGTCGTTCGGCACGCGCCGACAGCCACGCTTCGAGCAGCTCGGCATCTTCTGGCTGGCTCGAGAGATGAACCTCGGCCGGAGCGGGCCGATCTTCGTAGAACTGCTCGACCGACGCTTGAAGGATCTCTGCCGCCGAGCCGGAAATGCCTTCGCTCGCCGCGAGCTCGACACGCTCGAGCACACGGCCCTCGCGCATCACGAAGACGTGCACCACCGACCCCGCCGGTCCCATGTGGAGGCCGAACGCGTCGCGATCGCCCATACGCACGGTCGCGATCTTCTGCTGACGATCGCGAAGCGTCTGAATGGTGCGCGCGGCATCGCGCAGGTGGGCCGCTTCCTCGAACCGCTCTGCGGCCGAGGCTGCGTTCATCGAGTCGGTGAGCCGATCGACGAGCTCCTCGTTCTTGCCTTCAAAAAACAGCTGCGTCCGCTGAACCGCCTCGTGATACTGCCCCTGGGAGCAGATCTCCGCCACACAGGGAGCGAGACAGCGTTTGATGTCGTACTCGAGGCATGGCCGGTCGCGGTTTCCGGTGATCACTTCGTTGCACGACCGAATGCCGAACAACCGGTGTGTCAGTCCCATCGTCCTGCGCGCGAGCGACGCAGGCATGAACGGGCCGGCATAGTACGTGCCGTCGCGCTCGACGCTTCGGGCGACGAGCACGCGCGGGAAGGCTTCATTGGTCGTCAGTTGTAGATAGGGGTAGTTCTTGTCATCCCGAAGCCGGATGTTGTACCTCGGCGATCGCTCTTTAACGAGGTTGTTTTCGAGTGCGAGCGCTTCGACGACCGAGTCGGTGACGATGACCTCGAGGCTGGCGGCTTCGTCGAGCAGCGCATCGGTCTTCGGATGAAGGCCGCGGGCGCCAAGATAGCTGCGCACGCGGTCGCGCAGCGAGCGTGCTTTGCCGATGTAGATCGTCTCGCCTGTCTCATTCGAGAACAGATACACCCCAGGCTGTTCGGGCAGGTGTCCAATCTGACTCTTGAGGTTCTGGACGGGCATACGGTACTATCTCGGCACTCGTAGTGCTGTGGAACCCTTCATTATACTCCCGTGACCGCGGCCGGCCCGCGACAAGCTCAGAGCCGTCCCGCGCAGAGTCGAGGGACGAGAAGAGTCGATCGACGCCGCCGCGAATGACGTTTACCGGCACCATCGGGACGATCTGCATGTTCCCGCTGCGCGCCGTCATTCGCATGAGCGTGGCGCTCGGCATCTCGCCGAACACACTGACGCTCATCGGCGTGCTCATCAATTGCACCGCCGCCCTGGGTCTGGCGATCAATCAGTTCGTGCTCTCCGGCCTCATCATGATCTGCGCGAACATCTTCGATTTCATCGACGGCAAGGTTGCGCACATCACGGGGACGCAGTCGGAATTCGGGGCGTTCTGGGACTCGACGCTCGATCGTTTTTCCGATCTGGCGCTCTTCACCGGCCTCATCTGGCTCTATGCACGGCTCGGCCGCAACGACTACGTCCTCATCACGACGCTGACGCTCATCTTCTCGATCATGACGAGCTACGCGCGAGCGCGCGCCGAGTGCCTGATCGAGAAGTGCAAGGTCGGTTTCATGGAACGGCCCGAGCGCATCGTGCTCTTCATGATTGGCGCCTTCACCAACCGCATGGCCGCGGTGCTCTGGGTCATCCTCGTGCTCTCGATCCTCTCGGTCGCGAACCGGATTCATTACACCTATCTGATTCTCAACAGCAGGCCGATGCCGTCGACCAGCGGGCTGAAAGGGGTCTTCAATCGCGCGTTCTTCTGGCGCGACGAGCGGACGACCTTGCCTTACGACCTGTGGGTGATCGCCATACTGGCGTTCGTCTGGCTGACGCCGCCCGACTGGCTGAAAGATCCGACTGCGGCCGGCCAGCCCGGCCTACTGCAGTGGATTCTGTCGAAGATCTAGCGCGATCAAAATCTTGTCGGGGTTCACGCTGCCGGGCGGCCTGCGCTCTTGCGCGACCCGTTGCGACAGGTACTGCAGAATGGCATTGACCGGGGTCGGCACGCCATGAAGCTGGCCTAGCCGGACGATTTCACCGTTCAGGTAGTCCGTCTCGATCGTGCCCAGGCGCCGCTCGAGGCTCTGCCATGACGAACCGCCACGACGCTCGGCTCCATCGATCGTTCGCGCCTGCACGTCCTTCTCGAGACGCGCCGCATCGTCTTCATCATCGGCAACATGACCGATTCCGGCCGCTGTGAAGCATTCGAGCGCCTCGCGGCGTGCCCGCTGCACCAACCCGCTGCCCCGGGCCGCCGTGCCGCAAAGGGCCTCGACGGCATTGCCGAGGTTCGAGAGCAGCTTGCGATACTTCCATCGCATGACGTCTGCCTTCGACTCTGAATAGAACGACGACGCGCGCAACGCCGCCGCGACCGCGTCTGACAGGGTATCGGTCCCTGCCGGATAGCGGCCAACATGCAGAATGCCGCTCTTCGGCGCAGACCACAGCTTGACGAACCCGGGTGTCAGGTAGTCCGTTGGACACCAGACAAACACACCATACACATTGGTAAATCGGTCGCTCGCCATGCGCTCGTTCGCCACGCTGTTCTGAACGCAGAAAATCGGAAGGGTCTTCGGGGCCACCGACGCCAGCGTGTTGAGTGCGGCTTCCGTGTCCTGCGTCTTGGTCGCCAGAAGGAGCACGTCATCCTCGGTCCAGGAAATCCGGGCCGCCTGATCGACGACAGGGATTTTCAGACTGAGGATGTCGTCTGGAGACTGGAGTCGAAGGCCGTGGTCGCGAATAGCCTGGTAGTGCGCACCGCGGGCAATCAGGAGTGTTGAGTGACCATGTTGGACGAGTCGGCCGCCGATCGTTCCACCGACGGCTCCTGCACCGAGCACCACGAAGCGCATGCCACTATCATTTCATGTTCCAACGCAGAGACGCGAAGACGCAAAGATTTCTTAGCGCCTTGGCGTCTTTGCGGTGAGACATAGAAAGTCAGGCGCGCCGTCGTTTTGGCTCAGGGCGCGCGGTCGCCGCTTTTTTGAGCTTCAGGTCAGCCTTCGCAGACGGTTTCTTGTTGGCGCTCACGGTGTCGAGGCTCTTTTTGAGCGCTTCCATCAGGTTCACGACCTTCGGAGGCATTTCCACGGCCGGCGCCACGATTTCTTCGCCCGCCACCTTCGCATCGATGATCTTCTGCAGCCCCTCGCGGTACTCGTCGCGGTAATCGTTGAGGTCGAGCTTCTTTTCGAACGTGCCGATGACCTGCTTGGCGAGCTGCACTTCCTGCGGCTTCACTTTGTTGGGAATCGTCGCCAGCTCTTCGATGCCCTCGGTGCCGCGGATCTCGGCGGCGTGATGCAGCGTGTACATCACCAGCCCTTTGTCGTGGGGCTTCACCGCGACGAGATATTCGCGCCCATACAGCGCAAGCTTGCCCACCCCGAGCTTGCCTTTCATGCCTTCACGAAACACGGCGAAGGCGTCGGCGGCCACCTGTCCATCGGGCGCGAGGTAGTACGTGCGGTCCACGTACATCGGATCAAGAGCCGTCGCGTCGTCGAACTGGACGAGATCGATGACGCGCGTGGAAGTCGGTCGCACCTTCTCGATGTCTTCTTCGGACATCACCACGTAGCGGCCCTTCTCGAATTCGAAGCCCTTGGCCAGCTCGGTGTTGGCGACTTCCTTGTTGCACGTCGGGCACCAGCGCTTCTGCTGGATGCGCGTCTGGCATTCGGCGTGAAGCTGGTTGAACGAGATCGTGCTGCTCGACTCGGTCGCCGGGAACACCTTGATGGGAATATTCACCAGGCTGACCTTCAGGAAACCCTTCCAGGTGGCTCGTGCTGCCATAAACCTTCCTTCGTGTGCTGCTATCGGCAGATGTGTGTCATTTCGGTACCCCAGCTAGACATCGTCGCGCTCGTCGTGGGCGCCCAGCTCCAGGCCCGTATGCAATAACTGTATGTCGTGCGCGGCTATCTTGTCGCGTAAAAGCCGCCGGGCCGCCGCGTAGTGGATGCCGGGCACGACCAGCCGCCGGGCCAGATTTCTAAGGCGCGAGACGATGACCAGGGCAATCTCCTCCCCCTCGCGCCAGGACACCGCCCCAATCTTCCAGTACGGCACAAAGCCGTTTTCCGACCAGATGCCATCGGCGTAAAAGCCACGGCCGATCCGCCAGCTGAGCGGCATCAGATAGCCGTAGTAGGCGAACATCATGCTGATGCCAAACAGCTGAGGGGCGGCAGGCCGCAGCTGTTGAGCCGTTCGCATGAGGACGATGATGTCGTAGGCGAGAAGCAGGCCGAGCACCACGCCAAGGGCAAGCTGCAGCCCATAGTAGCGGGGGCGCGGACCGCGCCAGGTCAGCAACGCCGACGACCGCCGCCGCAGAAATCTGAATGCGTCGACGCCGATGCGGACATTCGCCACGAGAAACCCGATACCCAGCACCAACAGAAGCTGCGGGGTGTAATCCGCGCCGCGCATGCAGGAATTCTACTTTTTACTTTCCACTTTCACCGACGGTGCGCTCGCCAGCGTCGGGTCGAAACACTTGCGACATCTCGCCTCGTAGGTACCGCTCGCTCCCAGCAGCAGTCGCTCGTCGCTGGCGACCAGCCGCTGCGTGTGGCTGGCGGGATTGCCGCACACCATGCAGATCGCGTGCGTTTTTGTGACGTACTCGGCGATGGCCATCAGCACGGGCATCGGCTCGAACGGGCGGCCCAGGTAATCGGTGTCGAGCCCGGCGACGACCACACGCTTGCCGGCACCTGCGAGCTGGGTGCATGCATCCGGCAGATCCTTGTCGAAGAACTGCGCTTCGTCGATGCCGACGACTTCCGTGTCGTCGTTGATCAGGCGGATCAGCTCGGCCGAGCTGCCGACGTTGACCCCCTGGATGCGCATCTCGCTGTGCGAAACGATTTCTGCCTCGGCAAACCGGTTGTCGAACGACGGCTTGAAAATCTGCACCTTCTGACGCGCGATTTGCGCGCGCCGCAGCCGGCGAATGAGCTCTTCGCTCTTACCGCTGAACATGCTGCCGGTGATGACTTCGATCCAGCCGTGGGTTGGATTTCTGTGTGGTACGTCCATCACACACGTGACTGATATTCGCCCGTCTCCGTGTTGACACGAATCCGGTCGCCGACGTTGATGAAAGGCGGCACCTGAACGACGAGGCCGGTTTCAGTACGCGCCGGTTTCACCTGCGCGCTGGCCGTCGCTCCCTTGATGCCGGGGACGGTATCTTCCACACGTAGATCGACCGTTACCGGCAGATCGATGCCGACCGGCTCGGTTCCGTAGAACTCCACCTTGATGGTCGAGTCCGGCAGGATGTAGTTCACGGCGTCCCCGAGCACTTCGCGATCGATGTGAATCTGCTCGAACGTCGCCGTGTTCATGAAATGAAACGCATCGCCATCGCTATAGAGATACTGCATGTCGTGCTCGTCGAGGATGGCACGCTCGATGTCTTCTTCAGCGCGGAACTTGTAGTCAACCAGGGTGCTCGTCCTGATATTGCGCGCCCTGCACTGCACGAATCCACGCTTGTTACCGGGAGTCAGGTGATGGAGATCCAGAATCCGCAAAAGATCGTCGCCGACCTTAATCAGATTGCCCTTCCTCAGCCGCGTTGCCTGTATGGACGCCATAGCCGACGATCGTACCCAACTTCGCGAAGGTCCGTCAAACATGCTACGATGCCAAACAGTCAATGAAACGGGCATCGATCGGCTTTGCACTTCTCGTTTCTGGCTTCCTGGCGGGCCTCGTGATCACCGGCCGTCTGCGATCCGCCGAAGAGTCCACTGCTCAGACAGCACAACGTACCAGTCAGGCCGTTGCGATGCCCGCAGCCGTCGCCGCGTCAGGCACTCTTCCTGACCTGACGGGGATTGCCGCGCAAGCGGTGAAAGGCGTCGTCAACATTTCGTCCGAACAGGTGGTTCGGCGGCCCAACTCTCCGCTCGCGAACGATCCGTTCTTCGAATATTTCTTCGGCGGCCGGCAGGACCTTTTCGGATCCCGCAATCAGCTTGCACGAAGTCTCGGCTCAGGCGTGCTGATTTCCGACGACGGCTACATCGTCACCAACAGCCATGTGATTGGCAGCGAGAAAGCCGATGTGACCGTCGTGTTTGCCGACAAGCACGAGGCGCCGGCAAGAATTATCGGCATCGACAAGGTGACCGATCTTGCGCTGGTGAAGGTGGCAAAGCCAGGACAGCCGCCGCTGAAGTGGGCCGATTCATCGCAGGCGAAGGTGGCCGAATGGGTGCTCGCGATCGGAAGCCCGTATCAGTTGAGCCATAGCGTTTCGCTGGGCATCATCAGCGCGCTCGGCCGCAAGAATCTCGGCTTCTCGGAGTACGAAGATTTCATTCAGACCGACGCCGCGATTAACCAGGGCAATTCGGGCGGAGCGCTCGTGAACGCGCGCGGCGAGCTCATCGGCATCAACACCGGCATCTTCAGCTCGGCCGAGAACGGGGGATCTGTCGGAATTGGATTTGCGATTCCCAGTAATCTCGCACGCCGCGTCATCGGCGAGCTCATCGAGCACGGCGTCGTCCGCCGGGGTTCGCTGGGCCGGATGATGCTCTATCCGCTTACCACGCAGGCGGCGGCGCAGCTCGGCGTTCGAGACACGTCCGGTGCATTCGTCGACCAGATCGATCGGCGCTCACCCGCCTTTCAGGCAGGACTCGATGCCGGCGACATCATCACGTCGTTCAACGGACAGAAGGTGACCGACCCGAATCATCTCGTGCAGCTCACTTCCGATGCGCCGATCGGCAGCACGGCCGTAGTCGTCATCGTCCGCGAAGGGCGCCCAGTCACCCTGAAGCTTCCCATCCTGCAGCGCGAAAACTGATCGCGGGTCTTGCACGGCAGGCATTCTGTGCCTCGACGCAGAGGCGCAGAGGCTACTCGCGCTGAATTCTTGAATTTTCTCTGCGACTCTGCGTCTTTGCGTCGAAACCACGTACCGCTGCTAGCTCTTGCCACGTCCCCCCGACACGCACATGTGCCCCGCCGCGTAACAGCGCCAATGGCGGTCGGTGGCGACTGAGATGCCGATGCGCGGGCTCCACGAAATCTCGCCGATGCGGTGGCCCTTATCCTCTATGTACAGCTTGTCACCCAGAAGATCGATGCCGGTGTCTTTCAGCGTGATGCCCATGGCGTGCGTCACGTTGCCGGGTCCCTTGCACAGCGCGTGATCCGAAATGCGGGAGACGCGCCTTGTGTGGCGCGCGGTGCGCGAGCGTGCGCGGCGGCGGCGCATCAGGGGAAGGCCTTCGAGCGGCTCGAGGGCGCGAATGAGAACAGCCGCAGGCGACTGTTTGGGTTCGGTGACGACATTCACCAGTGGATGCACGCCGTAGTTGAGATAGACGTACGCGTGACCGGGCGGTCCGTACATCGGCGCATTGCGCCTGGTTGGACCGGGAGCGGCATGACACGCGGGATCGGATTCGCCGACGTACGCTTCGACTTCGACGATGATGCCGGAGGTGAGGCCGGCGGAGGTCCGGTGCACGAGCACCTTGCCGAGCAAATCCGGCGCGACGACGAGCGTCGGCCGCGCATAGAAGGCGCGCGGCAGCGGCACTAGAGTTTGAGGCGCTCGATCGCGCGTTGTGCCGCGAGCGCCGCATCGGGATCAGGGTCCTTTGCCGCTGCGCCGAGCGCAGGGATGACGGTGGAATCACCCGAGAATCCCAGCACATCGGCAATGACGCGGCGCACATCGGGACTCTGGTCGCGCAGCGATTCGGCGAGCGTCGGGCCCATGGACGGAGCGAGATCGAGCAGATATTGAATGGCCAGTGGTCTCAAGGTCGCTTCTTGAAGGGAGGCCACAATCTGCGCAGGATTGCTGCCCTGCCCACCCAGCCGGATTATCGCGAAGTGCAGCGCGAGGAGCACGGCCCCGGAACGCTCGGTCTGTCCCATCTGCTGCAACTGAGTGAGCGCGTCGCGATGACCTGCCCGCGCGAGCCCCTCGACGGCGAGCCTTCGCACGCCGGCATTCGAGCTCGGCAGGAGCTCTTCGAACGTTGAAATCGCCGCCACGTGCCCGATCCCGGCGAGGCCTTCGAGGGCTGCCTGCGCATCGGGACCGTTCTGGTGGAAGCCGAGCTGATCCAGCAGCGCCTGAACCGCACTCGCGTATCGCACCCGGCCGAGCACCTGCATCGCCGCCCGGCGCGGCGCGGCTTCTTTCGAGTTGATGTTCTGAATGAGCACGTTGCCGATTTGATCGCACGGCCCGCGGTCCGCCTGGAGGCGGACACTACCTTTCGTGTCGGGCTTCTTGACCGCCGAAGCGTCGGCGAAGGCGGTTAGCCGGACGGGGCACGCAATAGGCGCCAGCAACGCCGCCAAGCCGATCGCCTCTGCCCTGACGCGCGGATTTCGATCGCTCAGCGCCAGGACCAGACCTGACAGCACCGGCTGAGGGACAAGACGCGCCTTCAGCGCCAGCTGCCCTTCCGTCACCACATCGCCGGAGGAAGACGTCGTCCGCTGTTCGATCACCAACCCGACGCGTTTCCGCCGCGAGACAGGGCGCAGCGTAAACAGCGACCGTTCCGCGTCGATGGCCGCCATCTGCACGCGATCGTCGGCGTCGCCAAGCAGCACGCCAATCGGCGCGGCGGCTTCCTGGGAGTCCGCCTCTGTCAGTATTTGAATCGCACGGAGTCGCGTGGCCGGATCCTTGTGCTTGAGACCGGAGGCGACTTCTTCGAAAGAATATTGTTGGGCGGCGAGCGGGATGCACGTCGCGACGAGCGCGAGGACCAGTTTATTCAAGTGCATAGGCGTGAGACCGTCCGATTGCGAGAACCGGCGCGAGAAATTGCCCAGTGTGCGAGCCAGGCGCTTTGGCAATCTGCTCGGGCGTGCCTGTCGCGACCACTCTTCCGCCCTCGTGTCCACCCTCGGGCCCGAGGTCGATGATGTAATCCCCCGTTTTCAGGACATCAAGGTTGTGCTCAATCACCACCAGAGTATGCCCGGCTTCCAGAAGCTTTTTGAAAGCCGTCAGCAGCTTCGCGATGTCGTCGAAATGCAGGCCCGTGGTGGGCTCATCGAGCACATAGAGGATGCGATCGCCCGTCCTCGACGACAGGTGCGACGCAATCTTGACGCGTTGCGCCTCTCCACCCGAAAGCGTGGTCGCCGGTTGACCGAGCCTGAGATAGCCCAGCCCAATCTCATCGAGCACGTGCAGACGGCGCAGCACCTTGGGCGACGTGCTGAAAAACGTCAGCGCCTCGCGGACGGTGAGGTCGAGCACCTGGTTGATGTTCTTCGCGCGGTACTTCACCTCGAGAATCTGCGGTTTGAAGCGGCGGCCATCGCACTGATCGCAGGGCACGAAGACATCGGCGAGAAACTGCATCTCGACCCGCACTTCGCCTTCGCCCTGGCACGCCTCGCATCGGCCGCCAGGCACGTTGAACGAAAAGTGGCTCGCCGTCAGCCCGCGCGCTTTGGCATCTTTGGTCGCGGCAAAAATCTCACGGATGGGGTCGAACGCCTTCAGATAAGTGACCGGGTTCGATCGCGGCGTTCGGCCGATCGGCGTCTGATCGACGAGCACGACGTCGCTCACAAATTCGGCGCCTTCCAGCTTGCGATACGCGCCCGCCCGCTTTTCCGTCCCACCTTTCGCTCGCTTGACCGCGGCGTAGAGCACGTCGTGCACGAGCGTGGATTTTCCCGATCCGCTGACGCCGGTAATGCACGTCAGCGTATTGAGGGGAATCTCGACGTCGATGTTCTTCAGATTGTGTTCGGTCGCCCCGAGCAGCCGCAGTTTTTGTCCGCTGCCCCGGCGCCGGGTAGATGGCACAGGGATCGCCAGATCGCCGCGCAGATATTTCGCGGTCAACGACCGCGAATCCTGCAGCAGGTTCTCGAGCGGGCCCGCAAACACGACACGCCCACCCTGTTCGCCGGCGCCAAGCCCGAGATCGACGATCGTGTCGCCGACACGAATCATGTCTTCGTCGTGTTCGACGACGAGCACGGTATTCCCCTGATCGCGAAGCTGGCGCAGGATGTTGATGAGCCGCAGGTTGTCGCGCGAGTGCAGGCCGATTGACGGCTCGTCGAGTACGTAAAGCGTGTCCACCAGCGACGACCCGAGCGAGGTCGCAAGATTGATGCGCTGGGACTCGCCCCCAGACAGCGTCGACGACAGGCGATCCAGCGAGAGGTAGTCCAGGCCCACGTCGCTGAGAAACTTGAGCCGCTTCTGGATTTCCTTCAGAACCTTGTCGCCAATCGCAGCCTCCTTCTCGGTGAGCTGCAATGACAGGAGGAACTGCTCGGCTTCGCGAACGGTGTCGGCCGACACCTGGTCGATCGTTCGATCGCCCACGCGCACATCCCGCGCCTCGCGGCGCAGCCGTGCACCGCCGCAGTCGGGACATGTCAGATAACCGCGATACCGGCTCAGGAACACCCGAACGTGCACCTTGTACTTTTTGCGCTCGAGCCAACGAAAGAATCCTCGAATGCCGTCGTAATCCTTCCCATCGCCCTCGACGATGAACCGCTTTTCCTCATCGTTCAGGTCTTTCCACGGGATGTCCATGGACACGCCGGCCGGCTTGGCTGCCCGCTTGAGCTCGGCTAGCTGCGCGCGGTAATGCGTCTTGGTCCAGGGCTCGATCGCTCCCTGCTGGATTGATTTCGCCGGATCGGGAACCACGAGATCGAGATCGAGCTCGATGATGTTGCCGAACCCGTGGCAGGTCGGGCACGCGCCGAAGGGGTTGTTGAACGAAAACAGCCTGGGCTGCGGCGCCTCGTACGTGAGGTTACAGTTCTGACACTCGAACCGCTCGCTGAAGATGTGCGTTTTCGCCGCACCTGTCGCACCGAGAGAGTCTTCGATGGCGAACGCCGTTCCACCGGCTTCACGGTAGGCAAGCTCGATCGAATCGGTGAGCCGCGTGCGGATGTCCCCTTCCAGCTTTATGCGATCGATGATGACCTTCAGCGTCGACTGATCGCGCAGCTCTGCCGGCGTGACGTCGTCGACCGTCACCGTCCGGCCATTCACATAGAGCCGGTGAAACCCCTTGCGACGCAGCTCGTTCAGCGTGAAAGTCAGCGTCGTGGGGCTCGGCCCCGCATTGGTAATCCCCGATCCCTGATCCCTAATCCCTGAAGACTCTGAATCCTCTTCCTCCGATTCAGCGTCAGTACCTTCAGAGACACCACCCGGATCGACGACGGGCATGTCGAAGCCGATGAGCAGGCGCGTGCCGTCGGGCAGCCCGCTGAGGTGCTTCGCCACGATCTCGGCGGTATCGCGCACGACTTCCTGTCCGCACTGCCGGCAGTAGGTGCGGCCGACGCGCGCGAACAGCAGCCGCAGGTAGTCGTGGATTTCGGTCGTCGTGCCGACGGTCGAGCGCGGATTCCTGATGCTGTTTTTCTGGCGGATCGCGATCGCCGGGCAGATGCCTTCAATGCGATCGACATCGGGCTTTTCCATCCGCTCGAGAAACTGGCGGGCGTACGCCGACAGCGAGCTGACGTACCGCCGCTGCCCTTCGGCGTAAATCGTGTCGAACGCGAGCGACGACTTGCCGGATCCGCTGACGCCGGTGACGATGATCAACTGGCCGAGTGGAAGCGCCAGGTCGATGTTCTTCAAATTGTGCGTGCGGGCGCCACGAATGACGATGTCGGTGGCCGCCGTCGCGACGGGAGTTTCGGGCATACTGTGGTGATTTTTTGCGTGCCTGTAAACTTCAAATGTTAACATAGGAAGGTTTCACCAGCACACGGTTTACCCATCAACGAATGCATCACGATCATCTGGACGCTCTCGAGAGCGAATCGATTTTCATCATGCGCGAGGCGTTCGCCAAGTTCGACAACATGGCGATGCTGTGGAGCATCGGCAAAGACTCCACCGCGCTCCTCTGGCTCGCGCGGAAGGCATTTTTCGGCCACGTGCCGTTTCCGCTCGTCCACATCGACACCAGCTACAAGATTCAATCGATGATCGAGTATCGCGACCGGCTGGTGCGCGAGTGGAACCTTCAGCTCGTCGTCGGCATGAACAAGCCGGTGCTCGAGGCGGGCATCACCTATCCCAACGGAAAGGCGACGCGCGTCGAGTGCTGCGGCACGCTCAAGAAGGACGGCCTGCAGCAGGTGATCGAGCACTACGGCTACACCGGCATCATCGTCGGCGTCCGGCGCGACGAAGATCCCACGCGCGCGAAGGAGCGGTACTTCTCGCCGCGCAACGCCAACATGGAGTGGAACGCGTCGGATCAACCGCCTGAATTCTGGAACCAGTTCAAAACCGATTTCGCGCCCGGCACTCACATCCGCATTCATCCGCTCCTGCACTGGACGGAGCTGAACGTATGGGAATACATCCAGCGCGAGAAGATTCCCGTCATTCCCCTCTACTTCGACGACGGCACCGGACATCGGTACCGTTCTCTCGGCTGCGCGCCGTGCACCTTTCCGATCAAGTCGACGGCCAGGACGGTGGCTGAAATCGTGGACGAGCTGAAAGCCACCAAAGTTCCGGAGCGTGCGGGCCGCGCGCAGGATCAGGAAAGCGAAGACGCCTTCGAGAAGCTCAGGCGCGACGGCTACATGTGATGGTGTACGCCCGAAACCAGATCAGTCTCGTCGTCGTCGGCCACGTCGACCACGGAAAATCCACGCTCATCGGCCGGTTGTTCTTCGACACGGGCTCGCTCCCCGATGGCAAGTACGAGCAGCTCGTCGCCATTGCGCAGCGGCGCGGCGTGCCGTTCGAATTCGCGAACCTCATGGACGCGCTGCAGGCCGAGCGCGATCAGAACATCACGATCGATACCAGCCAGATCTGGTTCCGCACCGCCAAGCGCGAGTACGTCATCATCGACGCCCCGGGTCACAAGGAATTCGTCAAGAACATGGTGACCGGCGCCGCACGGGCCGACGCGGCGCTCATCATCATCGACGCGTCCGAAGGCGTGCAGGAGCAGACACGCCGGCATGGGTACCTCCTGCGATTGATCGGCGTCCGCCAGGTCGTGGTCGTCGTCAACAAGATGGACCTGGTCGACTACTCGCAGAGCGTGTTCGACAAGGTCTCGAGCGAGTACCAGCAGTTCCTGAAGAGCATCGGTGTGGAAGCCCAGTTCATCCTGCCCGTCTCGGCCCGTCAGGGCGACAACATTGCGTCCCGCGGCGAGAACCTGAACTGGTTTCACGGGCCGGCCGTGCTCGAAGCCCTCGATGCCATTCCCGACCCGAAGGCGGTGACGAACCTGCCGCTTCGTTTCCCGATACAGGACGTCTATCGATTCGATCACCGGCGTATTCTCGCCGGCCGGATCGAAGCCGGCACGCTGCGCGCCGGCGATCAGCTTCTCTTCCTGCCATCGGGCCGCACGAGCATCGTTCGTTCGATCGAGAGCTGGAATTCACCGCAGGTCGAGTCGCTGACGGCGGGCGATCCCGCGGGCGTCACCCTTTCCGATCAGCTGTTCGTCGAGCGCGGATCTGTGGCTGTTCATGCAGACGATGCGCCGAGTCTGGCCACGGAGTTCACGGCGCGCATCTTCTGGCTCGGCCGCACGCCGCTGGCCGCCGGCAAACGCTACAAGCTGAAGCTCGTCACGCAGGAAGTCGAGTGCGAGATCAAGACGCTCGAAGAAGTTGTCGACGCCTCCACGGTGGAAACGATTGCAGGGGCCGATTCCGTTCGCACCAACGACGCCGCCAAGGTCGTCATTCATACTCGACGTCCAGTCGCGATCGATCTCTTCGAGCGAGTGCCGACGATGGGACGGCTTGTCCTCGTTGACGGGTTCGACGTGGCCGGCGGCGGCATCGTCGTCGAGGTTCCCGAGCGCTTTGCGGCCGCCAATGTCGTAGCCGAGGCCGGTGTGCACGCAGACGTCTCGCAGGTCGCTCGCGGCGAGCGTCACCTGCGGCACGGTCACCGCGGGGCCGTCGTCTGGCTGACCGGCGTGCCGGGCAGCGGCAAGACCACGCTCGCCAAATCGCTCGAGCGGCAGCTCTTCGAGCGGCACATCCAGGTGTTCGTGCTCGACGGCGAAAACATCCGCCCGGGAGTGAGCTCAGACCTCGGCGTGTCCGGATCCGAGCGCGAAGAGAACATGCGCCGCGTCAGCGAAGTCGCCAAGCTCTTCGCATCGGCCGGCCTCGTGTGCATCGTGAGCTTCACGTCGCCCACGCGTTCCGAGCGCGAGCGCGCCCGGCGCGCGATGGACACCGACGATGGTCCGAGCATTCCGTTCCTCGAAACGTACCTGAGCGGCACCAACGACGCGAGCTCGCAGTACGAACCGCCCGAGCATCCGGAATTGACGCTCGCCGAAAGCATGAGCCTCGACGAGCGCGTCAACCGCGTGCTGGAACATCTGATGCGGCAGATTCGGTGATTCGCGCATTGCCGCATTCTCAATTGACAATTTGCCATTGATTGGCAATTCTCAATCGTCAATCGACCATCAATTCGGCAATCGTCAATCGAAAATATGACAATGTGCGAGGGGCCCATGAAACTACGTTCCTGCTCCGTCGTCGTGCTTGCACTGGTCCTGCAATCCGGCTCCCTTTTCGCCCAGCAAGGGCTCGGCGGCGCGGCTCCTGCGATGCCCGCCAATCTTCTGCAGTGCGCAGATGTCTCTGCCGCGCTCGTCACCATCACCAACCAGGACACGCGGTTGCGCGACTGGGCGAACCTCGCCCGCTATCGCGAGGCGAACAAGGATGCGAAGCCTGTCGCCGTCTTCATGGGCGATTCCATTACTGACTTCTGGCAGCAGGAACGGTTCGGCGGATTCTTCCCCGGGAAGAACTACGCGGATCGCGGCATCAGCGCTCAGACGACGCCGCAGATGCTGCTTCGCTTTCGCGCCGACGTCATCGCGCTCAAGCCCAGGGCGGTGGTGATTCTCGCCGGCACGAACGACATCGCCGGCAACACCGGTCCGCTGACCAACGAAGAGATTCAGGACAACCTGGCGTCGATGAGCGAGCTGGCGAAGGCCAACGGGATTCGCGTCGTGCTGGCGAGCGTCACTCCGGTGAGCGCTTATCATGTCGCAAACCCGTCAATCGTTCCGCAGACGACACGGCGCCCCGTCGCTCGCATCAAGGCGCTGAACGACTGGATGAAGTCGTATGCCGCCGCGAACAAGCATGTGTACCTGGACTATTACCCGGCGATGATCGACAGCACGGGCATGCTGAAAGCCGAGTTCAGTGAGGACGATCTGCATCCGAACGCGGCCGGCTACAAGGCGATGGCGCCGCTCGCGGAGGCCGCGATCGCGCAAGCGCTTCGGTAGTCTCGCATTGCCACATTCTCAATTGACGATTGCGGACTGATGGCCAATTGCCATCAATTGCAAATCGCCAATCGAGAATGCGGCAATCCTTCTACGCTTCGAGCGTGTAAATCTCCCTTCGCCCAGAATCGACGAAGTCGTGATAGCCCTTCATGACGAGCTCGAACTCCTTGGCCTGCGCCGGATCGCTCATCATCTTTTCAAAATCGCCCATGCTCTTCACTTCAAACTCCGCCACGACGGTCCAATAGCGCTCGGCGCTGAGATCGGTCATGATGCGTGTCTTCCCGAGCCCCATTCTCTCCATCACCTTATTCATGGCCTTGAACTTATCCACCATCGGTCGCACCTGTCCGGGTTTGCAGAAAAACACTTCTCTGATGAGCAGCATCGTCGCCTCCTTCATCCCTTATAACTGATCGCGAAGGTTGTAAGCTGGGAATATGCACCGCCTCAACGACAAGGCCGTCCTCTTTGCACCGCCAGAGACCATCGAGCCGGAGGCGCGCAAGCAGATCGAGAACACGGCGTCGATGCCGTTCATCTTCAAACATGTCGCCGTCATGCCCGACTGTCATTACGGCAAAGGGGCGACCATCGGTACGGTATTGGCCACAAAGGGATCGATCATCCCGGCGGCTGTCGGCGTCGACATCGGCTGCGGCATGATTGCCGTCAGAACGCCGCTGAAGCGCCAGGACATCGCAGACCCGGCGGCCATGCGGTCGGGCATCGAACGGCGCATTCCCATGAGCGCCGGCCACAACAATCGAACGCATCAGTGACAGCGCTGCCATTCGCGTCAAAGAGCTCGAGGCGCTGGCGCAGCGCGATTACGGCGACATCGATCCGAACTGGAAGCTGCAGCTTGGCACGCTGGGAGGCGGCAACCACTTCATCGAGCTCGCAACCGACGAGTCAGACACGGTTTGGGCGACGCTGCACTCGGGCTCGCGCGGCATCGGCAACAAACTCGGCAATCTCCACATCCGCCGCGCACAGACGCTCGCAAAGGCGAACGGCGTCAGACTGCCCGATCGCGACCTCGCGTATTTCACTGAAGGCACCAAGGAGTTCGACGAGTACATCCGCGATGTGCTGTGGGCGCAGAACTTCGCCCGGCTCAATCGGGACGAGATGATGGACCGCGTGATGATCGAGCTCAGCCGGCACGTCTATGGCGACGGCGATCATGTCGCCGAGCTCGAAGCCCAGCGCATCAACTGCCATCACAACTTCACGCAGCGCGAGGAGCACTTCGGCCAGCGCATCTGGGTGACGCGCAAAGGCGCGATCGAGGCACGCCGCGGCATGTGGGCGATGATTCCCGGATCGATGGGCACGCGCAGCTACATCGTGACGGGGCTCGACAACCCGATGGCTTTCAGCTCTGCGCCGCACGGCGCGGGCCGCCGGCTTTCGCGCACCGCCGCGCGGCGGCAATACACGATGAGCGATCTCGACACGGCGATGCGCGGGATCGAGTTCCGCCGGTCGTCGGTCCTGCTGGACGAGATTCCGTCGGCCTACAAGAACATCGACGAGGTGATGGAGCACGCGAAGGAGCTCGTCGAGGTGCAGTACGTGCTCAAGCAATTCGTCAATGTGAAGGGAGACTGACCGCCAGGGACTAGGGATTGGGGATTAGTGGAGTCGTGAGGCGGTAGTCGGTAGTCAGCAGTCGGCAGTCAGCAGTCAGCAGTCAGCGCCGCGCGAGCGGCTCCAACTCGCGGCGTTCATCGAACTGCCGTTGGCGCGCCTGTTGCAACTTGGAAGGACAGGAGCATCTGATGTTCAAGATTATGTCATTTTCCGCCGGGGTGTTGCTCGCTTGGGCAACACTCGCGAACGCTCAATCGACCGTTCAGAAGAACCTTCCTGCCAACTCCACGCCGACGATTCAGGGATGTGTGGCGCAGGTTCAACGCGACGGCTCTCTGGCGCCGAAAGCGGGCGCCACTGCCACGCCGGAGACCGTGTCTCAGGAATCGAACAATCCGGATCCCACCGGTGTCTACCAGTTGCTCGACGCGCGGTTGGCCGGCGCGACCGACGCCAAGCCAACGTCCTATTCACTCTCCGGACATGAGGCCGAGTTCGCCAAACTCGAAGGACAACGCGTGGAGGTGAGCGGGACGGTCGTGCCGCCGCTCGGGGACAACCGTCCGGGACAGCCGGCCGCCAGGGACGGCGCCCAGAGGATTCGCGTATCGGCCGTGAAAAAAATTGAAGGATCGTGTTCCGCCGCCAAGAAGTAACGGGCGGCGCCCCGTCGAATCGCGGAAGATGCGCCGATTGACGATGACCGTAGCTTGCGAGTTTCTCCGCGCAGGCTGACTTCTTTCGGCGCTACCCGTCCGGCTACCTGGAGGCATTTGCTGAGAGCTGAATGTCATCGTCGCCGAGTAAATAGGGAGCGCACGGCTTTCGCTCTTGTTCTGTCGGCATGGGCCCGCCTGGCATCCGTTTACAGAGCCACCAATCCCATCAAACCCACTTCCCACTTTCAGCTTTGGTCACTGCTCAGCGTGAGCCGCAAGAAGCGGGGTGTATTGTTTTACCGCCGGCTTTGTTCGTCTTGCCAGCAGGATGAGTGGAACGACTGACCTAAATATAAAAAGGGATGAAGCTTGCAAACCCGATCCCCTGATCGACCCAACATCGGCGTTGCTGAGTTCTGAACTCCAGACTGGGATCGTTACTGACGAACGACTGGGTCGCGAGGCGGTAGTCGGTAGTCAGCAGTCGAAAGTCGGCAATCGAAAGTCGACCGATGGTAAGATATGTGGTCCTGCCAAAGCCGGCGTAGCTCAGTTGGTAGAGCAGCTGATTCGTAATCAGCAGGTCCGCGGTTCAAGTCCGCGCGCCGGCTCCATATAGTCATTAATGCAAGCGTTATAGAGATGCGGTAGGGTCGGTCGGTCGACCGGCTCGGTAGGCACACACTAGGCACCGCGAGCCGGGGCGAGCGGGGCGGACATCCGCAGCACCGGCCACGGCGGACGCGCGCAGTTCTTCTCATGCACCTCGCAGCAACGGCGTTTACGACGGTCGCCGTGGCACTGCTGCTCCAGCGTTCCAAGCTGACGCCGGCCGATCTCGCCACGCTGCTCCGCGCGACGGCGAAAGACCTGCCAACCGGGACGCGATGCGCAGTTCGGCAACGGCCTAATTGACGTTTGCCGCGCCAGCCCGCGCGTCCGGCCGGCAGGCACCGTGTCGATGAGACGCGTTCCGCGTCCGTCTATCGAATGCCGTGCCTCAACACCGTTCAATCACCGGCCACAAAAAGCGACGCGCAACCGCTGATTCGTCCACGTAACAGGACGCTACAGCTGCCGTTCCTACGGTCCCACGATAAATCACACACGAAACACAGGTGCGTCCCTGGCACAGGCGTTGGAGGTGTGCGCCCTGCTCGCGCGATGGTGCGCCGGACTCTTGATAGCTGCGGCCACAGTGGAACCTGCATCGGCCGCATCCCGATTCGTCTGTCACACAGTGGTGCCGGGTGACTCCGCGACGGCGCTGTCGGTTCGCCTCACAGGGAGCTCGCGAAGCTGGCGGACGCCTGGCTTCCAGATTCTCGATCCGGCCGCCGCGAGGTTCATTCCGAAGGCGCAGTACGGGCGCATTCATCCCGGCTGGCAGGCGTGCGTCGTCCAGGAGATGCTCGCTCCTCGCGTTGCGTCTCCGCCGTATCAAGGCGCTGCCCCCGTGCGGCAACCGGTCGGAGTTTCCCGCATCACGCCGATGGAGTGGTGGTGGCTGGTGACGATGTGTTCCGGAGCGATTGCCGCTCTGTTTCTGATTCAGGTGCAGGCCGAGCGTCAGGCCGTGATCGCTCGAGCGCTGCGTACATTTGGCGCCGCTTTCGTTCAAGAGTTCGAACGGCCGCTAATCGAAGACCGCGGTCGTCGCCCCGCCGCGTTGCGTGCCCAGCTCACGGTGCGTCCGCATCGCCGCGTGCTCGATGTGCTGCTGGCGCCGACTCGAGGCCGCCGCTATCCGAATCTGGCAGACCATCGGGCGAACGTCGAATACGACACCGGGCGAGTGATGGCGCTCCTCGACGATCGTCGCTTCATCTGCGGGCGCCCCGAAGCCCTCGGTGACTGGGTGAGGATCCCAATTCGATTCGTGTCTGATGCGCAGAAGGAAGGTGGAGCGTGAATATCCTGCTATTGAGCCTTGGTGGGGGTGGCGGCAACATCCTGCGGTCGGTGAAGGCGCTGTATCAGCGCGATCTGATAATCGCGCAGGAAGCCGATCCGGCATACGCGAATCGGTTGAAAAACAGCGTGACTGCCCGTTTCGTTGACACGAACCGGTTTTCGGTGGTGGACATTCCCGATGATGAGCGTGTGCTCATCGGCGCCGCGACGACCCGGCATCTTGGAGCACGGCACGATCCCGACGTGGCGCACCAGGCGTTCGAGGAATCGAGAGGCGAAATCGAGGAGCTGATCGGTCGCTACTCCACCATCATCGTCATTGCAGCGGGAGGAAAGGGAACCGGCACCGGAACCATCATGCCGGTGACGCGCGTCGCGAGACAGCAGAAGAAGCTGGTGATCCCGATCTTCGTTCGCCCGTCGTTCGAACGGCACGAGGTCGAAAAATACCGCTTCGATCGAGCCTTGGCCGTCAGCCGCCAGTTGGACGAGGCGAACATCAGATTCATCGAGATCCTCAACGATCGAGGATATGTCGACGCCGATCCGCAGCCACAGTCGGTTGTCTGGGAACGAATGAACGTGCCGATTGCGCGAGCGTTGAGGGGGTTGCTCTACGTGCTGTGGGACCTCTCGCAGGTAGACCCGTCAGATCTCTCATCGCTGTTTGCCGGTCAGGGCCGTCTACGTATCGGTTTCTCGGAGCTCGATCCGGCATCCGGCGCCGATCCGGGCGACGAAGACGTCGGGGCCGCAGTGAAACGGTGTTGGGACAATCCCTACTGCAACTTCAGCGAGCCGGTCGGCACGTCGCTCATCTGCATTCAGGGTGTCTGGTCGAACATCGCGGACGCGAAGATCAAAGGCGGACTGGCGGCTCACGCAGTCGCTGCCAACGCGAAGACGTATAACCCTCTTTACGCACGGGGTTTCCAGATACCGAAGCCGTGGGGCGTCACTGCGCTGTTTGCGGAATACACCGGCAGTCATCCGCCGATCGACATCGATTTGTCTCTCGGCTCGGTGATCGAGGCTGGCGTTCCCGACGTACCGCCTGCCGATGTCGAGCCGGTTCCACTCGTTGCGGAGGTCGCCGCGCCTGCGCAGCCCGACGCAGGCCACCCCAGCACGGCGGCCGCGTTGGGGACTACCCCGAGCGGGACTTTCTGGGATCTGGCGTTGGCAATCAATCGGTCGGACCCAGCGGCACTGGCCGTTGCGAAGAATGGCGCCGACGAGAGCGTGCTCGTCGATGCCGATGAGCTCAGAAAATTACTTGGCACGGTGTGGTTTCGAGGCGTCTTTCCCCGTCTGTCGCACGCGTGGAGAGAGCGTCTCCTGGATGTGCTTGCCGAGGGCATCGAGGTGCCCGACCAGCTGGTCAAGGTTGGTCGTCGCGACATCCGCTTGCGGGAGATGGGTCATGACGCTCTGAAGGAGGTCTTCTCGAAATCATCTCTGACAGAAGCAGCCCGCAGCGATGTGCGCCTCCTGATGACGGTCGGTACCTTGTGGGGCGCTGACAGCCTGAGCCGATTCCAGTTCGTGAACGGGTCGCGGCCGCAGGCGCCGTCGAAGCTTTCGTCCATCATCCACGGGCTGCGCCGATAGCTGGCGATTCACTCCGTGCTGGCAGCGACCGGAATCACGATGTTCCCTTGAGAGAACGAGCGCGGCGTCTTCCGAGCTAGGGGCTCCGTTGTCCCGAATCGCCGCCGGGACAGTATCCCGAGCCGCCCGATCCGCATCGTCTGCCGCGCGCTCGCGGTTAATCGTTGCCACTAGCGAGTCGGCTTCCGCCAGAAACGCGTCGTAAAGCGCGAGCTCGCCGGCATTCATGCCGCGATTCGCAGCTTGGGCGCGTTTGGTGATGAGGCTCCGCTCCTCTCCTATAAAGGCTTGTGGCTCAGTGCCGCCATCGATTGGCTCACCGACGGCGAAAATTCTCGGAGGCATTCAGATTCCCAGTTACACCGTTCCACCTTCCCACAAGGCTTGACCTGTCTGCCGAAAGCATTCCGAGGAACCTGTATGGCACACCGATGGCATTTGTAGTCTCTAACGTGATCGTCTGCTGTTCAAGGGACACGAGTTGAAGCAACTCTCCGTGACGGTGATCGTTGAGCCCGAAGAAGCGATCCATCCAAACCGTGAGCGTCCCATCCAACGACTGGTCAACGTGGAGGCGAGTTTGCGCTGTTGCGAAGCCCGAGACGGCTGGTATTCCTTCCCACTCCCCCCTGAAGGGATTGGGTGCCGCGTCCAACGGAGGATGAGGGCGCTCGAGCGCAACGTCGCGCGGTTGGCCTTCGCGGGACCACGTGCCGGTCCACCGTTGTGTCTCGGCGTGAAACGTGAGATTCACGGCAGGGCCATTCCGAATGCGCCGAATTTGAAGATGCTGGCCATCGAACGCGGCAGCGACGTCCGCTGCGTCCGCCGAGTACCACCCCCAGGTCTCGCGCCCGCTCTGACGATGGTACACGCGTATGCTGACCGTTTGACCGGTGGCGATCGGTTGGTCCGCCGTTCGTTGGGGATGCGTGTCTATTTTCAGAAAAATGCCATCGATGCCGGACGGACTAGCGACCTCCCAGGGACCCGCCAATAGTTCTGCACGGAGAATCGGTTGTTGGCCGTACGCGGCGGTGTGGAAAGCGCCACAGAAAACCCCGGCCAAGACCAATGTGCGTAGATGCGGGTTCTTCATGAGAAGCGAGGGATGCGCGTCCCCTGTCAGACAATTAGACACCGAAATCGCGCCGCTAGCCGACGGGACGTGGGCATCCTAGAAATTGCTCTGTCTCATCAGAATTGTGAAAACCCAAGTCTCCCAAGCTACCCAAACCACCAACGCGGTTTATCCTTTCACATGCCCAAGGTGACATTCGGCGATGTTCCTCCTGCCGGCGCACGACCAGTCGCCCGAGTGGTGCTACTCGACCATCAAAACCGTATTTTGCTACTGCGCGCTGTGGACCCGGCGAACGGGCAAACCTGGTGGGTGACACCGGGTGGCGGATTGGAATCGAGCGAGTCGTTTGAAGAGGCAGCAGGACGGGAACTACGAGAGGAAACCGGCTTGGAGCCTCCGATTGGCGCGTGGGTCTGGACACGTCGGCACGCGTACGAGTGGAATGGACGCTGGTGCGATCAATACGAGCGCTTTTTCGTGGCGATCACCGAGTCATCTGAACTCGCACCGGAGGCTGAAGACAGCTATGTGGTCGAAAAGCGCTGGTGGACGCTTCAAGAACTCCAAACTTCATTAGACGAGTTCCGCCCCAAACGCCTCCCTGAACTCCTCCCGCCCCTCATACGCGGTGACTATCCGCTCGCAGCGTTCGATTGCGGCATGTGACGGGTCTGCCGAGCCGAACTGTCAAATTCTCCGCCGCTGATGCCACTGCCACGCGAGTGCCATCGCACTGCCAGGGCACTGCGGGCCATTCCGAGTGCTGCCACTGCACGACCCCGGAAGGGTGGCATGGCAGTGGTGGCGTTCTCACCCGAGAAGATGCACTTGTAGGAAGTTCAGCATTTGCCTAACCACGATGCGCGAGCGTTCGGTGTCTTCGAACAGGTCGAAGGCATGTGGAGCTTCTGGATGATTCACGACGGTCAAGGGCAAGTCATTGGCAAGGGCGTGAAACACAAACTGATCCAATCCTTCATTTAGACCCGGCATCTGATCGGCTCCAGCCCTCGCCACAAACAGTGCGGTGCGCTTGTCGATGTCGGTTACTGACCTTCCTTCGCACGGATTTACAAACTTCCACGTTCGCGCAGCCGTTGCAACGTGGCTTGCGCCGGGTACGTCAAGCGTGTAGCCGGTTGAGAAAACCGCACACCTGAGTGGCTCGGCAAGTTTCTTCATCACAATCGAGAATGCGTTGGGTGCGTGACCCGAGGTCGCCCAAATACCGATTCGGCGCGCGTCAATGCCCCATGATTGACTCTGGTCCTGCAGTATGCTGATAAGCACCTTCGCATCCTCGACAGGATCATCATTGGAGTAAGTGACTGCAACCATTCCGGACGCCGCTATGAGGTGCGCCCAGGACACAAACGATCCCATCTCTTTCTGCAAGCATCCGAACCTGCGCTGCCAGCCTACATCGCGATAGCCGGTGACCAACACGACGGCAGGTCTCAGTGCCTTCTCGCCTTGGGACGGATAGTAGAGGTCCATGCACAGCGTGAGGTCGTCCCGAACAAGATAGGGTTCGTCTCGCTGCACATTCAGAGCATCCATACCTTCGATTGAATACACCACTCTCCTCCGGGCGATCTCGCTTGCCTCGCTCATGTGCGCTCCTTTGGGGTGAAATAGAAAAGCCGCCGGGCAACAAGGCCGCGACGGCTTAGGACGGGCTACTGCGGGCGCTGCCCACAGTGTCTATAACGCCGACGTTATCAGCGCAGAAGCATGGATGGCAAGAAGTAAACGTCTCGCACCATTTTTCTCTGCCAACTCACTCGTATCTCAACGCCACGAGCGGATCGACACGGGCCGCACGGCGAGCCGGAATGGCCGTGGCTGCAAGC
Source organism: Vicinamibacterales bacterium (assembly GCA_963811435.1). Classification (GTDB taxonomy): domain Bacteria; phylum Acidobacteriota; class Vicinamibacteria; order Vicinamibacterales; family JAMQPK01; genus JAMQPK01. Next base: position 1,004,496 of record CAWERD010000007.1, on the reverse strand, counting down.
GAGATCAGCGCGAATATAGCTGCTGCCGATGCGTAGGTGATAGGGTCTCCTGCCGTTACGCCAAACAGCAGAGTCGAGAATATCTCGCGAAGCATAAGAGCTGCGCCGATACCGACGACGAGTCCCAAGAAGGTTAGACACGCGCCGTGTCCAAACAACACGCTGAAGACCCCGCCGCGTGTGGCGCCGAGCGCGAGCCGAATGCCAAGCTCACGTGTCCGCTGTGTAACAACATAGGTCAGCAATCCATAGACCCCCATTACCGCAAGGACCACAGCCAGCGCGGCAAACGATCCGACGAACACCGCGTACATACGCGGCCTGGCGAGCGAACTCGCTACGTATTCATCCATCGTCTTTACTGATGACACCGCCTGATTGCGATCCACAGCATGGATGGCTCGCCGTACAGCGGCAACTTGGGTCATTGGATCCCCATCGGTGCGGACGACTAAATTAGTGATATACCCCGGTGTCTGTGAGTGCAGAAGAAACACGGTGGGGGCTGGTTCAGATGTCAGACCGTTGTGTCGGATGTCACCGACGATGCCTATGATCTCTGCGGGCGCTTGATTGGACCCTTGCACGAGAATGCGATGGCCAACGGCCCGACCATTCGAAAAGTACCGGCGCGCAAAGATACGGTTGACGATGACGGTGCGCGGACTGTTGAATCGATCCGTACTATTGAACGAGCGCCCCTCCAGTAAAGGGATACCCATTGCGTCAAAATATCGCCCAGCCACGAGCGAACATTCTGTTGGCAGGGCGCGTGACACATCGCCTTGGACCTGTCCATCAGGCCAGAAGCCGGTGCCGCAGTTCGTGCCGGTCAGCGGCAAGAATTGGATCGTGCCGACCGCCTTGATGCCAGGCACTGACTGGACGCGGTCAAGAATTTGGTCTACCAACGTGATTCGGGCCTCGGCTGACCGGTCACCGAGAAAGAGATTCATCGTCACGCTTTGCGCCGGCTGGAAGCCGAGATCGACAGACACCAGATTCGAGAAGGTGCGCAAAAGCAGGCCGGCACCCACGAGAAGTACCACAGCCATCGCCACCTCAGCGACGATAAGCACACCCCTCAGCCGTTGATGGCGGCGATCGCCTGTCGAGCCACGGCCGGTCCCACCCAACGCAAGTTGTGGTTCGACGCTGCTGACGTGCCACGCAGGGAACAGCCCGAAGAGCAAGACGGTGGTGCCACACACCGCAAGCGTAAACAGCACACAGGCGCGATCGAGCCGAATCGACTCAATTCCACCGACTCCGAGCGCATCCGCGCTGAGGACAACAAGCATGCGCGTACCGGCGTATGCGATCGCCAGTCCTATCGCTCCACCCAGGGAAGACAACACAAGACTTTCGGTAACGAGTTGCGCCACCAACCTCGCCCGACTCGCGCCGAGCGCCGTTCGCATCGCAAACTCTCCACGACGGCCGAGCCCGCGCGCCAACAGCAAACTCGCGAGATTCACACAGGCAATCAAGAGAACAGTGGCCACAACCACCATCAGGATCATCAGCGGACCGCGTCCGTCTTTGGCGAGATAGTCCCGCAAGCCGGCAAGGAAGACGGTGAAGCCGCGATCGAGCGGGTACTCGCGCGCGAGTGCCGAGCCGATGCTGGCCATTTCGGCGCGTGCCGCTTCGACGCCCACTCCAGGCTTCAGACGGCCGTAGCACACGAAGGAACGCGATCCCACCGAGTCGGGCTTCGCTGGATCGATGCGAAGGGGCGTATAAGCATCGGTCTCACTTGTGCCGATTCGCAGACCAGGAGGAGCGACACCGACGATCCTTAGGGAGCCGTCGCGAGCAACAAGATTGCGGCCAACCACGCCGGGATCCCCGCCAAATCGCGTTTGCCAGAAGCCGTGGCCCAATATCACAACGCCAGGTGAACGCAGCTGCATTTCTTCGTCAGTAAACGCGCGTCCCACGGTCGGCTGGGTTCCAAACACCCGAAACAATTCCGCCGTCACCTGTATGCGACTGATTTGCTCAGCGCCGCTGTCGCCAATCACCGTGAGCGGAGCCGCCTGTAACAGGGCGAGCGATTCGAACGAGCGTGCGCGGGCACGCCATTCGAGGTAGTTGAACGGATGAACGCCCACCGTCTCTTCGGAGTTCTGCGGTTGCTCGCGCAGGATCACGATCGCCTCGGCCCGTGGATACGGCAGCGACCGGAGCAGCAAGGCGTTGACGAAGGTAAAGATCGTCGTGTTCGCACCAATGCCGAGACCCAACGTAAGCACCGCTATGACCGTGAATCCAGGATTCTTACGAAGTCCTCGCAATGCATATCGAGTGTCTTTGAAGAGATGGTCAAGCACCGGCAGGCTTCGTTGATCCCGATAGTCTTCCTTCACCGCTTCTACTGCCCCAAACTTCAAGATGGCTTGACGGCGCGCCTCCTCGGGTGCCATGCCGGCTCGGATGTTTTCGGCGGTTTGCAGTGCGAGGTGTTCCTCGACTTCCTCTCGCAATCGCGTCTCATCTTGGCAGCGCCTAAGAGGCGATACGAGTCTCAGCAGCAATCGCCGCAGCGGCTTATTACTCATACCGCAATGCCACGAGCGGATCGACGCGAGTTGCGCGACTGGCTGGCCAGACGCACGCTACCAGCGCCACGAAGACGATTAGCGCACTCACCGACAGGAGGGTGACCGGATCCGCCGGCTCGGTCTGGACGAGAAAACTTTGGAGGAGCCGTCCCACTCCGAGCGCGCCGGCGAGGCCGATAGTCAGTCCAATGGCGAGTTGCGTGACACCGCGCCTCAGAACGAGCAACCAGACTTGACGCGCGTGCGCACCGAGCGCCATGCGAATGCCGATTTCGTGCCTCCGCTGTGCCACGGCGTAGGCCGTGACACCATACAGGCCGACCGCCGCCATGACGACCGCGATGCCTGCAAAGACCGCAAACATTGTCCCAAACACACGATGGCTCCAGCGCCACAGCGCAAGGTTCTCGTCCATCGTCCGAATATTCGTCAGAGGAATATCGGGATCCATTGACGCCACTTCTTGTCGGAGCAGCGCAGCGACCGAGGTATTCCCTTTCGTCCGAACGATCAGATGCGGATAGAACCCCATCAGCAAATCCTGCCGGTGTGGAATATAGACGATGGGATCGGCATCAGCCGTTTGCATGTTGCGCTGTCGTATCGTGGGTGCCACACCAACGATTGTGCCTTCGTAGAACTTCGGCGCCTCTGGCGTGCCACCATCATTGATCAACCGAATCCGCTTGCCGATGGGATTCCCGTCGGGAAAGTACATCTCCGCGAGCCGCGCGTTCACAATCATCGCCTCACGGCCGCGTTCGCCATCCGTCGTGACAAACGGTCGGCCCCGTAAGACCGGCCCACCCATGACATCAAAGTACCGAGGTCCGACGGTCATCATCGTCACAATCGCCGGCTGACCGCGATCACGCACGGGGAGCCCGTCGATGGCCAACTGCCGGAGGGAGCCACCCCAGGAAGCCGGCAGGTAGCTGGCCGTGCTCGCACCCTCGATGACGCTCAGCGCGTTCAACCGCTCGTCCAGCTTCTGTAGAAACGCGATGCGATCGTCGAAGTTCGCATACTTCTGTGGCGGAAGGGCGATCGACATCGTGACCAACTGCGCGGGATCGAATCCAATATCCATTTGAGAGAGGCGCAGAAAACTGCGGCCCATGAACCCTGCGCCGGCCAGGAGCACGACGGTCAACGTCAGCTGCGCGACGATCAAGCCTCCGCTCCAGCGTTGCGCGCGTCTGCCGACCGTGGCCGAGCGGCTGCCATCCTTGAGCACGTCTGTACGTGCCTGTTCGTGAAACGTACAGCGCAGGCGCGAGGCCGAACATCAGACCCGTCACGAGGCAGATCGCCGCGCAAAACAGAAACACAGACACATCCATCGTGAAGGTCATCCAGTATGGACGCCCTATGTCGCGCGTGACCGCGTCAAACCAACGCGTGCCGTAATAGGCGAGTCCAAGACCGGCGAGGCCGCTGATACTTGCCAAGAGCACGGATTCCAGCAGCAGTTGGCGAACGATCCGCCAACGTGTGGCCCCGATCGACGTGCGGACGGCAATCTCACGCGACTGATCGGCGGCACGGGTGAGCAGCAGGTTTGCCACGTTCGCACATGCGATGAGGAGGACGAAACCGACGGCACCCATCAGCGACCACAATAGAAGGCGCGTCTGCGTGCCCACGACGCCATCACTGTAAGGCCCGACAACTGCGGTCCGGTCCTTATTGGTGTCGGGGTACGCAGCGGCAAGCTGAGCGGAGGTCGTGGCCAGCTCGCGTTGAGCCCGCTCGATAGTGACGTGTTCGCCCAGGCGCCCATAGGCAAGGAAGTCACGCGCATTTCGCGTGCGTGAGAGCGCAGAGGGAATCTGCGACAGCGGGAGCCATACGTCTGCGTTGAAGGGAAAATTGACGCCTTCCGGCATCACGCCGACCACAGTGGCCGGCAAGGTGTTGAGACGAACCGCCTGGCCTATTACGGACGAACTCGCGCCATAGCGGCTCAGCCACACTCCATGACTGAGCAAGATGACGGCGGGCGCACCGGAACGATCGTCGTCCGCGGTGAATCCGCGGCCAATGACGGGCGACACCCCGATAATCGAGAACCCATTGGCCGAGATGTAGGCACCGCGATACTCTTCTGGAGGGGCATTGTCCGCACCGACGCTCATCGTCGAGCCGTAGACCAGCGCCATCCCGGCAAAGGCGCGGCTCTCGCGTTGCCAATCCTGAAAGTCGTAGAGCGAGGCGCCACGTAAGCGCCCCTGTCCGTCACGAGTGGAAATCCGCACGACGCGATCGGGCTGATCGAACGGCAGGCTTCTTAACAGCATCGCGTTCACGATGGTGAAGACGGCGCTGTTCGCGCCAATTCCAAGGGCCAAGGTAAACACCACGACAGCGGTAAACCCACGATTTCTGTTGAAGCTTCGGAGGGCCGATCGAATGTCGCTGAGCGACACTTCAAGAAAAGGCAATCTCTGCTGATCCCGGAAGCGTTCTTTGACCGTTTCCGGGGCGCCAAACCTGAGCACCGCCTGCCGACGTGCCTCGTCTACAGTCATGCCAGCTTTGATGTTCGCTTCGGTCTGCAGGGTCAGGTGCTCTTCGACCTCCGCCCGCAGTCGCGCTTCGTCCCGACGCCGCGTGATGGACGCCGTCAGCCTCGCAATGAATCGTCGGATCGTCCTCATGGCAGGTCCTCGGCCTTCACGGCGAAGAATCGCTCAATGACCGCCGTCGTCTCCGCCCAATCTTTCGTTTCAGCCTGGAGCTGCTTGCGTCCCGTGCGGGTCAGGCGGTAGAAACGCGCCCTGCGATTGTTCTCCGAGGTGCCCCACTCGGAGCTGATGGCACCTTCCTGCTCCAGCTTTAACAGCACGGGATACAACGTGCCCTGATTGACCGCCAGCAAATCGCCGCTGATCTGCTCGATGCGCCGGGCGATGCCGTACCCGTGCAGGGTGCCCAGCACGTCGAGCGTTTTGAGCACCATCAGCGCAAGGGTGCCCTGCTGAACGTCTTTCTTTGCCATGTTGGTTTCCAACAGGATATTGACATAATTCCTTTTGGTAAGCAACAGGTCTACCCTGGACATTCCGTCCTCAACGGTTATTTGTCTGTGCGAATCCACTTCGCAGGTGTGTCCGGCACGGTGACGGGATCATTGGTCGAGGACCAGCGATGCTCACGGTGCCGTTGACCACAAGACGGGCGTATAGGAGTCTTCGGTTTTCAGTAGTCGGTTTTCAGTAGTCGGTTTTTCTCAGTAGTCAGTTCTCAGTCGCGAAGCCACTGACAACTGACAACTGATAACTGATAACTGATAACTAATAACTGAAACCCGGGGACGGTGGATGTCCCAGCCACGCTGGCTACTCCCTGTGGGTAGTACGGCTGAACGCGACGATGCCAGTGCTATCTTCGAGACATGAAACGAATTCTCACGGCTGCAGCTCTTGGTGGCGTGGTGTCGTGGACGGCGATGGCGGCCCCGCAGAAGCCCACCGACTGGGTCGCGGTCAGCAACGGCTACACCAGGCGCCTGATGGCGATCGAAATGAAATACGCGCCGGAGGCAGGCTCGGTCGAGGGGCTCGTCGAGTACGACACCCTGATCGGGCAGCCGACGCTGGCCAACGAGGACGCCGAACGAAAAGAGACGGCCGCCCTCATCGCCGAGTTCAAAGCGGCTATCCCCCAGCAGAAGGATCGCGAGGTTGGCCAGGACCTGGAGATCCTCGTCAACAGAGTGGAATTGCGGCAGCGCGCCGAGGACTCTGTGCGCAGCCACAAGGTGCCGTACCTGAACCCGAGTGCCATGGTGCTCGCGGGCGTGCGCATGCTTCTCGACGATCAGACACCCGTAGCCCGCCGGCAAGCGGCGGTCGCTCGCATCCGGAAATATGCCGGCATCGACGAGGGGCTTGCGCCGCTCACGGACATTCTGAAGCAGCGCGTCGGCGAGCAGATGTCCAAGCCTGACGTCGTCTATCCCACCCGCACGCAGATTCTGACGGAGGTGGGCCGCAATGCGACCTACATCGAAGCCATCAGCGAATTGCTGAGCAGGCAGGGGCTGAAGGACTGGCAGGAGCCGATGGCGCTTCTGGCCACCCAGCTGACGGAGTACCGACGAATGGACGCTCCGATCCGTGCTTCCGAAAGCGCGTACGGACTTCCGTCTGTCCGACGAGGAATACGCGCTGAACCTGAAGGAATCCGGCATCGAGGTCGCGCCCGATCGGCTCATCGCGACGGCGCATCAGGCTTTCGCCGAGATTCAGAACGAGATGAAGCCGCTCGCCGAGCAGATTGCGAAACAGCGCAAGCTGCCGTCGAGCGACTATCGAGATGTGATCCGGGATCTCAAGAAGGAACAGGTCATCGGCAACGCGACTCTGCTGCTGTACCAGGGGCGGTTGAAGGTGGTCCAGAACCTCACGAAGAATCGCGGCATCCTCACGATACCGAAACACTCGGCGCGTATCCGGCTCGGGACGGCCGTCGAAACGGCGCTGCAGCCGGAGCCGCATATCGTGCTGCCGCCGTTGCTGAACCGCATCGGCGAACGCGGCGAGTTCGTATTGCCGCTCGCGGCCGCCGCGGGGTACGACGACTTCACGTTCGACGCGGCGTCGTGGACGTTGATCGCCCACGACGCGATTCCCGGGCATGTACTGCAGTTCGAGTCGATGCTGCAACAGGGGGCCTCACTGGCGCGCGTCAAGTACGCCTTCAACAGCACGAACTTCGAAGGGTGGGGACTCTATGCGGCGTACCTCATCAGGCCGGACATGCCGCCGGAAGGTCAGCTGATGTCACTTAACCAGCGTCTGCTCGGCGCCGCCCGTATGTTCCTCGATCCGGAGCTGCAGACGGGGATCATTCAGCCGGCCGACGCCTATCGTGTTCTGGAGCAGGACGTCGTGTTGTCGCAAGCGTTCGCGAAACAGGAGGTGGAGCGCTACACGTATCGGGCGCCCGGGGAAGCCATCAGCCACTACCACGGCTTCAGCAACCTGCTCGCCCTGCGCAAAGAGACCGAGGCGGCACTCGGCCGGAAGTTCAATCAGACACGGTTCCACGACTTCATTCTGGCGAAGGGTTTCCTCCCGCCAGACGTGATGCGCAAGGCCGTCATCGAGGAGTTCGTGACGAACAATAACTGAAGCAACTGCCTGCCACGTTTCCTGGGGATCAGTGTTGGGGTCCGACGCGCGCGCACGCTCATCGCCGTCTACGAATGGCGTAACCGACACCTTCAGGCACTCGACCGCATAGCAACGTCTCTTAACTATCTCAGGCAGCCTAATGTGGTCGCACCCTTCAGGAGGTGCTACTGCCACAGCAGTGCCATCGCACTGCCGGGGCACTGCGGGCCATTCCCGAGTGCTGCCGCTGCCACCACGCCAGAGGGGTGGCATAGCGGCGGTGCCAGGTCACCATCTCTTCTGACTGTCCTTATTCTGATAAGGTCTACACCCGATGCTCGATCAAATACTCGTCATTATCGCGGTGACCAGCCTCGTCATGGTGAGCCCAGGTCCTGACATGGTCTTGGTGCTGCGCAACACGCTCATGGGTAGCCGACGCGCAGGGCTGGATACATCGCTCGGCATTCTCGCGGGCAACCTCGTACACATCACCTACTGCGTGCTTGGGATCGGATGGGTCATTTCCCGAAGCATCGTGGCTTTCTCCACACTCAAATACGCAGGAGCCGCTTACCTGATCTACCTCGGGATCATGTCTTTTCGCTCCGACAACGAGACACTGACGATGACCAACATAGAAGGTCTGGCGTCTCGGCGAACATGGTTTGTTCAGGGGTTCGTCAACAATCTGCTCAACCCAAAGGGCACGCTCTTCTACCTCGGTGTTTTTACAACGGTGATCACCCCCGACACGTCACCCGGCGCCATGGTCGTGCTCATCCTCGTGATGATGACCGTCAGCACGATGTTCTGGCTCTTTTTCGTCAACACTCTGGATCGGCCGAGTGTTCGTAACATGGTCGAGCGATCTCAGCGGACCGTGAACTACATCTCCGGAGCGCTGCTGCTCCTCCTCGGTTTCAGAGTGGCGTTCGCGGAGCGCTGAGTCGCCGACTGCTGCCACTGCCACCACCTCGCAGGGTTGGCATGGCAGCGGTGGCGACACTTAGCGCCCGCTGTCGCACATCGGAAGTATCTCGCTCAGTTGTCGTACGAAGGGTACGTTGTGAGTGCAGGGCCAATATGGGGTGACCTTCCAAACCGCACGTAACCCTGCCTGCAACGCACCCGCGACATCGGTATCAGGATGATCACCGACGAAGATCGCCTCTGACGCCTCCACTCCACATCGGGCTAAGGCTCGATGAAATATTTCCGGGTCGGGCTTCCGTACGCCTTCCGTTTCCGAAATCAGAACCACATCGAACCACGATGAGATCCCGAGCGAATCCAGTTTCCGTTGCTGGCGTTCGGTGCCGCCGTTGGTGATCACGCCGACTTTGATGCCGTTCTTACGCAGTGTTTGTAGCGTGACACGGGTATCCTGTGGCAGCTCGCACTTCTCGTCGTACGAGATCCAAAAGTTCTCCACGAGCGGCTCGATCAGGTTGGGTCCAAGTCCCCACTCGGCCAGAACCGTTGCAAACAGCGCCCGTTTGTCGGCGTACCCGTGGTCATCGAGCTGGAGTACGCGGTTAATGAAGTCGTTCTTCTGCACGGAACACAGTTCGTGTTGGAAGGTGTCGTATTGGTCGGTGATAACTCTACGAACCAGCTCACCTCGGTCGTAGAGGGTATCGTCGAGATCAAATAGGACAGCTTTAATGGTCACGCGTACCGCACATTATCGTGCAATCTCGAATCACAAATGCACGAAACACGCTACACCATCCGCCAGTGGGGCGCTTGCGCCGGCGGAAGTCGCTCAACGACACTGCTCTACGGTGCAAAAATCACAGCGATGCCGAACACGAGTGCGGTAAACGCCCCGAGGGCAGTGAAGACGCCGGCGAGAATACTCATGTTGTGGGAACCGGTCTGAAATTTCGTGCACCGCTGCGCACGGGTGTTGGAGCGGCTGCCCGCGTGAGTTTCTGCATGTTACCCTAGCGCGTGACGTGCTTCGCCGCGTGATGCCCCATCTATAAGGAGAGGCCACTATGCGTTCAATGTTCCTGGCCGTGGTTGCTGCGCTTACTCTGTCGGCTGGCGTTCTCGCGCAGAGCGATCTGCCGAAACGGATGCAGGACACCCGACACAACTTCCAGTTCACAGATGCGGCCGTGCCTGACATGTTGAAACTCGTAAGCATGTCGGCGGATGTCGATGTTCGCTATCAGGTGACGGGCGAACCTATGAAGATGGGGAACGTGGATTTTCAGAATACATCCGTTGCAGACATATTCGTCTTTCTCGTGCGCGCGGCCGATTTGAAATACACAGTGATTGACGACAGGACCATTGTCGTCACGGCGGCCCAATAGCTCTTGCGGCCTCATCGAGCCAATCGACCGCCTCCTCTAATTCGGCGTTGGCCGTTCGATGTGATCGATACCCGGAGCGGGCCTGTCGATCCTCGCCTCGATGTTGTAGTTCTCAGCCTTAATCCACTCCGGGCCGCGTCGCGAGTTCATTCGGAACTGAACGCATGGTTCACGACCCATGTGTCCTCCCAATTCGACTAGCCATTTGGGGGGGCGTGTTCGCCACGTGGTATCGTACCCAATCGGTTTGAGGTCGCGCTTGAACCCTCGCCACTGACAGCGCGAATCCGATCACAGACGGCAACGTCGGTGTCAAACAGCATATCTGAGGCACGCTTCCTCTGCCCCCGAAATGAGAATGCAAATGAACGCATTTCTTCGCATCCTGATTGCAGCGCTGGTGGTTTGTCACGTGTCGGTGTCGGCCGAACAGACCTCGTTGGGCGACGCCGCCCGTGAGGCGGCGAAACGCAAAGAAACGGCCAAAGAAACGGCAGAGCAACCGTCGAAGACCTACACCAACGACGACCTTCGACCTCAAGAATCCAGCCCGTCCGCCGGCCGCTCTCGCGCTGGTTGTCAATCGGAGCACAAATACGAACCAACTTCAGGTGATACGTCTTTAATCGAGCGCTGCTCAGATGGCACCACCCGCGTCCGAGGCTCAAACACTCGTACGGGCGCCGAATGGAGCCAGACTATCCACGCCGACGGCTCACAATTCGGCACGGACAAGTGCGGCGCCCGATGGACGTATGACGCGCAAACGAAGAGCTACAAGAATGAGAATGGCGAAACCCGGCAAGGTGAAGGGGCGTTTCGCGAACGCCTCGAATCGGCCATGCCGTGTGCGGCACGATCAGCTCCCGAGCGGCCTGCAGGCGCCAACTCCAGCCAATCATTCTGCACGGAAACTTCGCGAACGGACACTTCAGGAGACCGTTACGTATCGCAGCGTTGTGTGGGTGGAATCGTTCGCGAGTCCGGCACAGATTCACGTACCGGGGCTACATGGCAGAGCACCATCCTCCCTGATGGTTCCCTGAGCGGTGGCAGCAGTTGTGGCGTGTCGTGGAACTACGACGCCAAAACCGACCGATACGAAACCTCGCTCGGCGAACAAGGCATAGGGAGAAATGTGTTTCTTGCGAATCTCGAACGCATTAAAAGGTGCACCGGGTACCCACTCGGGTACCCGGTGCCGTAGAACACTGCCTTTGTAAGTCGGGGCTGCGACGCGGTCAGCAGCCAGGCTGTGATATTCGGGACTCAGACCACCCGCCGAGCCCGGCCACTCGGCGTAAAGCGGAGTCTGGAAAAGCACCGACCAACATGACTTCCTGCTGCATCGTGTTGGCCGTTCGTGAATTGAGCGTCCGGGCCGGCACGATGCGCGGCGCGCCGTCGCTCGAGCGATAAACGGACGCCGCCCGATCCGATCGTTTCCGCGATTGTACCGCTCGGAAAATCAATTGAGCCCCATTCGGCGGTCGCCGGGGCCGCTCGACTTTCACCGAATCGAAACTGGAGGAAGCAACGTCGAAATCCGGCAGGTCCGAGGCAAGCAGTGCCATCTGGCGCAGCTGCGCAAACTGCTCTGCCGTGGGTATCGCCCCTGAGGCAAAGAACACTTGCAGGCGGCGCCCTTCTCCGTGGCTCGATGCCGGCACCGCAAAATAGACAGGTTCAGTCCCGGGGTATCTCCTCCATGACGAGGACACGCGCACGGCGTGTACTCCAGGGAGCTCGCGAACCCAATGGACAAATCGGTCCAGCACCCTACGTGAGACGCGCCGAACGGCCGGTCCCAGGCTGCGCTCGAGATCTTCCACGGTGATCGGCGCGGCAAACCGTATCGCCGTTCGATACGTCACCAGCGGGGCCAACCGCGTGACTTCCACACGCACCGCCCACCCTGCGATCTTGATCGTCCTCTTTCCATCGAGCACGAGAGTCTCGCGATCGCCTGGTGTCACACGGATCGGCGTTTCAATCAGGACGCCCCCGTCCGAAATGTCGAGGACAGCGACGTTCGTCGAACGACCGGTCAACACCGCGAGCGTCGGCAGCGCTGACCCGGGGACACGGGGAAACGTCCGGCGATCGCTCACGTGCGGGGAATCTGGATGAAGACAGGCATTCGGGATGGTCACGCCCTCCCTAGCAAGGTCTGGGCCGATTTTTCAGTGATGGTTGATGTTCACCGGATGACGTAGTCCTCGGTGGCACGCCCGACAACTTCTCCAAAAGCCACAGATCTCGCCAGAATCGGCGGTGTATGGTCCCAACAACACCGACCGGAATCACTTGTACACTTCACGAAGGAGACACAGTTTTCTTCCTGTCGCATGACTTTTTTCTTCGTCCGAGACAGGGCGGGTGCTCGGACGCGTCGAATCCGGCTGCGTGAGTGTCTCGGAGAATTCTGTCGAGGACAGCCGGCGTTTTGGCCAGGGGCTGATCATCCATCGACGGGAAGAATACAGACAGCGACGCAGCGCATGCATGCTCATCAATCCGGCGTGGGCATTTGCGCGCTGTCGATAACCAGCACTGTGACCGGCCCTCTTGTGGATTCGAGCTTCAACCCGAGCTGCTCTTGCAGCGCTGCAAATATCGACACGGTCTCATCCACCGGTGCTGCAGGACCCTGTGCACCACCTAAACTGAAGGCCAGGTCGAGATCGAAATCCCCATTCAAGCCGGTGCGATCGATGACTCTCCGAGCGACATATGGCGTGAGCCACACTGCAAGTTCCTCGCTCGTCATACCACTGGCCCGATAGCGCAACGTCATGCCGCCGGGTTTGGGTTGCGCCATCTGGAATGCGTTGCACACCGGCCGGTCGCCCGCAGTCAGCGGCACTCGTGGCGCAGTCTCGCCTGTTCGTTTCCGATCGGCTTCGACCGCCGCGCAATCGACGGCCGTTCTGGTGAGCTGCGACCCCAGCCGCCCGTCATCGCGGGCCAGACGCAGCTCGTATATCGGCATCTCCCGTGTCTCGTTGTGCGTCCGCAGAGCGAACCGCTCGCGCAGCAGCTGCTGCGCCATGAGAAGCATCTGCTGACGGGAGGGCACGAACGACGCTTTGGCCATGACATCGAACCGCACAGCGCCGGCTGCCCACTCAGGACCGCCGATAATCTCAAACGGTTGCAGGTGGTAGGCGTCTCGAATGAGATCGCGAAGAGAGGCGCGGAAGAGATTGTATCGGTCAGGGCTCGGCGGAGGTCCGCCGCCTTTCATGGTCGTCACCTTGATTGATGCGACCTCGAACGTCAGAACATCGTCAACGTTCTGAGCGCCCGCCCCAAACGCGGGCACGAGCAACGCGACGAGGAGAAGCGCCTGTCTCACGCGTCACCTCCTGCCGAAGACCGATTGTAACAAGGGATCGCCTCACTCTAGTTGACATTCTACTAGTGGGGGTCGATACTCTGGTCGCATGCCTACCAAAGACGACGACAGCGAGCGCATTGCCCTGTTGCAGGGAACGCTCGACCTGCTGATTCTTCGCACGCTCGTGTTCGGGCCGCAGCACGGACACGGCATCACCCTCGCCATCCAGCAACAATCACAGAACACGCTCCTGGTCGATCACGGCTCTCTGTACCCGGCACTCCAACGGCTCGAAGACAAGGGCTGGATCAGCGCCGCGTGGGGGACGTCCGACAACAATCGCAGGGCACGCTTTTATACGCTCACCAAAACGGGCAAGAAGCAGCTGACCGCTTCGACGCGGCAATGGCGCCGGCTCGCGTCGGCCATCGGGCGCATCCTGGGACCAGAGGAGGCATGACGTGTGGAAATGGCGCAGGCGGCCGGATAAAGACTTCGCCGAAGAAATCCAGGACCACATCTCTCAGGAGACGAAGCGCCTCGTCGAAGATGAAGGCCTCAGCGTCGCCGACGCCCGTGCACGGGCGATCCGCTCATTCGGCAACGTGACGCGCGCGCGGGAACGATTCTTCGAACGCGGGCGTATCTCGTGGCTCGAGGATCTTCGGAGAGATGCCACATATGCCGTGAGAAACCTCCGCAGAAATCCCGGATTCGCCGCGGTCGCGATTCTCACGCTCGCCGTCGGCATAGGCGCCACAACCGCCATCTACAGCATTGTCGACACCATCCTGCTCCAGCCGCTGCCGTTTCCAGAGTCCGATCGCCTCGTGCGCATCGTCGAGAACGCCAGCGGACGAATCGCTTCAGGCTTCTCCGGCCGCGTGTTTCAGCGAGGTGTGAGCTACCAGAATTTTCTCGAATGGCGCAAGCGCACGACGACCCTTTCCGACGTGGTGGCGTTCTCAGACGCGCAGACGGTGGCGCAGACTGCGGAGGGAACGAAGCGCCTCTACGGCGGAATGGTCTCGGTCAATACCTTTGCGCTCCTGGGCACGAAGGCCATGCTGGGGCGCACGCTCGACCCGGGCGATGAGCGGAACACCGACGTCGTCGTGCTCGGACACCAGACGTGGCAGCGGTTCTTCCAGGCTGATTCAGGTGTGGTCGGAAAGAAATTTGAGCTTCGTGGTGGAAATCAGGCCCGGGTCCTGACGATCGTCGGCGTGCTTCCAGCCGGGTTCGAGTTTCCAGTGGGTCCGCTCGAGTTTTACCGGCCGATCGATCCAGCGAGACCGCCGTCCAACGTCACCCTGATCGGGCGGCTGCGCGACGGCGTCTCTCAGGCCGCCGCTATGGAGGAAGCGAACGTCATCGGCACAGCCATTCGTCCACCGCCGCCGGCCGATGCTCCTCCGCTGACGATCCCGCGATTCGAGGTCCAGGGACTCAAAGATCAGATCGTGAAGGAACTGCAGCCAGCACTTCGTGTCCTGCTAGCCGCAGTCGCAGTGGTGCTGATGATCGTCTGCGCGAATGTCGCCAATCTGTTGCTGGCGCGCGGCACCGTCCGTCAACGGGAGATGGCCGTACGAACCGCCATCGGCGCTGGCCGAGGACGGCTCATCCGCCAGATGCTGACCGAATGTCTCGTCCTGGCCATGGCGGGTGGCGCGATCGGCGTGCTTCTGGGCGCTGCGGGCATCTCGCTCGTGAAACAGCTTGCGACAGTCGACGTGCCTGGAATCTTCCGGCTGGCATTTGGCTCGACGATTCTTCCGCGCGGGAACGAGGTGGGCGTCAACTTCAGCGTGTTCGGTATCGCGTTCGGCATCGCGGCGATCGCGTGCGTGGTCTTTGGCCTCCTTCCAGCGTTACAAGTGTCTCGCACGAATCACGTGGAGGCGATAGGCGCACGTAACGGCGGCGCACGCCGTGGCGAGACGGGCATGCGTTCGACGCTGGTCGTCGGACAGCTGGTGCTGGCGACCACGCTACTCGTCAGTGCCGGACTGCTGATCAAGAGCTTCGTGAGGCTCACCACCGTCGAGAAGGGTTACGACCCGTCAAACGTCCTCGCCGTTCAATTGTTGCTGCCCGGCGACTACCCCATCGCGCGCAAGGCCGATACGATCGACGCCGTGCTTGCGAGGCTACGTTCACACCCCCACGTGCAATTCGCCGGCTTCTCACGCGCGGGCGTGCTCATCGGCGAAGAAATCACCATGGGCACGTTCGTGCCTCGGGGGCGCACGTTGCGCGAGATGGAAGCCGACACAACCGAGCCGCGCCTTCGCTCGGTCAGCCCGGGGTTTCTTCCAGCCATGGGCATTCGTTTTCTGGGCGGACGCGATCTCGACAGCTCGAACAGTGAAGCCCAACCGACGATTGTGATCAACCGCTCGACGGCCGCACTTTGGTTCGGCAAGCGCGAGCCGCTTGACGAAATCGTCGATTGGAACCTTGGCGAGTTCCAGATTCAGGTGCGTGTCGCTGGAGTCGTCGACGATCTGCGCAACGAAACGCTCGAGCACGAGCCGTTTCCGGAAGTCTTTCTCGACTATCGCCACCTGTGGAAGATTTCCGAACGTAGCGGGGAATCGCTGCCCTGGCAGAATCAGACCGCGCTGGGCGTGCTGTCGATGGCGATCCGCACGCGCAACAACCCCCGGCCGGCGATGCCGGCGATCGTGCAAATGGTCCGTACTGTCGATCCCAATGTTGGCATCGACGCGATCGTCCCCGTTGACGACCTCGTAACGAGCTCCGTTGCCCGACGGCGCTTCTATGCCGTCATCCTCGGCGTGTTCGCCGGAGTGGCCGCGATTCTCTCGGCCATCGGCATCTACGGCGTCCTCGCCTACACCGTGACGCGGCGCACGCAGGAAATCGGCATCCGCATGGCGCTTGGCGCAGAGCGCCAGCAGGTGTTGACGCTCATCCTTCGCAAGGGTTTCACGCTCGCCACGATCGGCATCGCACTCGGCCTCGCCGGCGCAGCGGCCGGCACGCGGCTGCTCGAAGGCATGCTCTTCGGCGTCACGCCGCTCGACCGGATGACGTTTGTCGGTGTGTCGCTCGCCTTCGGTCTCGTCGCGATGGGCGCCTCCTACGTGCCGGCGCGGCGAGCGACCAGGGTCAATCCGATCGTGGCCCTGCGAACCGAATGAGCTAGAGTAGGGCGCATGCGCTCCATTCCATTCATCGTGTGCCTCGGGTTGGTCGCACTGTCCAGCATCGCGCGCACACAGGATGTGCAGGCGCCCGTGGTCCCCGATCCACGTGAGATTCCCGTGCCGTCCATCACGACGCCAATGGGCACGTTACCGGGAGTGAAAGAATTACCGATCCGGAAAACGATGCCCGATGTCATGGTGATGAACGACGGCACCAGTGTGACGATGCCGCGACAGTGGCAGGCGCGGCGGGAGGAAATGAAGCGCATCCTCTCGTACTACGCCGTTGGGCAAATGCCCCCGGCGCCGGGAAACGTCAAGGGCCGCGAACTGCAATCCGAGCTGGTGCTCGACGGAACGGTCAGATACCGCCTCGTCCGCCTCACGTTTGGCCCGAAAGAACAGCTCAGCCTGGATATCGGCGTGTTTACACCTGTGACGGGCGGGCCCTTCCCCGCTGTGATCCTTCAGGGAGGGACGCCACCGGGAGGACGCGTGCTGCCTCGTCTACCGCAAGGGCCGAACCAGGGACGCGGGGAAAATGTCCTGCTGCTCGTCGGGCCAACGCCGCCAGCTGACGCCACAGCAGCTGCAATGCCCGCGGTGGCCGGCCGCGGTGGCCGTGGCCCTGTCGCGACGCCAACCGCCGCGTCAGTAGCGACTCAGCGTGCGGAAGTGCTGCGCCGCGGCTATGCGCTCGTGCTGTTCAACCCCAACGACTGCGCCGAGGACACCACGCTGCGCAACCTCGACGGAACCTGGGCATTTCGCAACACGCGTTTTTTCCCGGCGTATCCGGGCTATGACTGGGGCATTCTGGCCGGTTGGGCGTGGGGCGCCTCGCGCGTCGCCGATTATCTCGAGCACGATAAGTCAATCGACCCAAGCAGGCTGATCATTACGGGGGCCTCGCGCAATGGTAAGTCGTCGATGATCGCGGCGGCGTTCGACGATCGCCTCATGGGCGCGCCGGTCGTCACCGGAGGCGGCGGCATGGGCGCGTACCGATTCGCGGGACCGCGCCGAAGCGAGACGCTCGATATCATGGAGCTGAAATATCCCAACTGGTTTTCCCCCAACTTGCATCAGTTCCGGGGACAGCGAGAGAAGCTGCCGTTCGACCAGCACTGGTTCCTGGCGCTTGCGGCGCCGCGCCCATTCATCGCCCTCGAAGGAGACACGGATACGATCTCTTTGCCGGAAGCCGTCCGACAGTCGATCCTCAGTGCACAGCCGGCATACGCGCTCTTCGATGCGAAAGATCGTCTCGGCGTGAATTACGCTCGACATGGCCATGCGTTCACTGCGGAAGATTGGATCGCGATGCTGGATTTCTTCGACAAGCACCTGCGCGGAAAGCAAATCGACCGCACGTTCGACCGATTCCCCACCGAGCAAGAACTCGATGCGGCGGCGGCGGCTGCGGCTCCCGCCCCAGCGACTACGCCGCCAGCCACACGATAGTCGTCGTCGCCCCGTTCATGCCCCGAAACAGAACGAACAGCGTACGATGAGTGCCAAATCGGCACATTTTGTGCAACTATGTGTAGGAACGTGGCCTACACCTATGCGAATTGAGACAAAACCAGGTAATTTTTTCCTAGCGGCATTACCCGAAGACGACTACCAGAGACTTTTCCCTCATCTGACCGAACAGCGTCTCGCTCGCGGACACGTACTCCAGCGGCGCGATCAGCCGCTTCGCCTTCTGTTTTTTCCGGATGAGTCGCTGTGCTGGTTGACCAATCCCACAGAGGACGGATCCAACGCCCAGGCGGCGATGGTGGGCCGCGAGGGATTCGTGGGTGTCGAAGCGGTTTTGGGCTCAGCTCTCGCGATGTGCGATGCCATCGTTCACGGGGCGGGCGATCATATCGGCCACACGCTGAGCATCGATGTCTTCCGTCGTGAGTTCGATCGGCGCGGCGCGTTGTATGAGCTCGCTCGACAGCATGCGGGCACGTTCATGGATGGGCTCACTCGCTGGGCCGCGTGCAATGCGTGGCACTCTGCCGAAGAGCGCTGCTGCCGCTGGCTGCTGGAAGCCGAGCTGCGGCTCAGGCAGCCGGAGTTGTCGGTGACGCACGAGTTGCTGTCCGATCTTCTCGGCCTGCGTCGATCGACGGTCACACAGATTCTGCGTCGTCTTCACGCGAGCGGGATCATCTCAACCCACCGGGGCCTCGTTCAGCTCACGAACCAGGAACAACTCGAGCAGCGGTCGTGCGGATGCTACAAGCCCGTCAGGACGCTCCTCGAGCGAAGCGGCCAGTCAGAGTTGCCGCCGCCAGTCCGCGCACAACGGCGCGTGGAGGTTGCGGCGTACTAGGCTGTGGAGTCCAAGTCTGTGAGCGCGGGGTCCGGCTCACAGACTTTCTACTTTTTACTTTCTACTTTTTACTTTTTACTTTCTACGTTCAGATTCCCCTACCGGCTCGTGACGCTCCCACCCGGCACATTCACGGCACCGGCCTGATAGAGCGCGTTGAACAGTACTTTGAAGGTGCCATAGGATTGCGCGCGGTTCTGCGCGCGGAATCCGATCATCGCGATGTGGCCGTTTCCGTAGCGGACGTCGAGAAGCGCGGGCATCTGCACGAGGTACTCCTCGCCATCGAGCCAGCCGCCCCGCAGAAGATCGCGATCGTGATAACGAGCCACGACCGAGATCTGATCGTTCGCGACCGAGTTGTTGAAATCGAACGCCACGCTCTCGAAGAACAGCACCGTCGTTTCCTTCGGCATGCCGTATCCGAGCGGCTGCGCGGGATCCACATGGACGCGGAGGCTCGAGCCGGGAACGAAAAATTCCTTCTCAGAGAGGCCGGCAATCGGATTCCTGACCGGCACGCCAAATCGCTCTGTCGCAAGAGCCGTCGCATGATCCACCAGCACCAGTGAGCCGCCACCGCGTACGAATTCCTTCAGCGCATCCACGCCCGCGTTTCCCAGCGATTTGGTGTACTCAGCCGGAAGTCCACCCTGGGTAAAGGGCGTCGCTGCGGGCTCGGGCCCCGAAGCGCCAACGATCGCGCGCACAGTGTCGTCGGCAATCAACACCGCGTCGTACTTCGCGTTCAGCCCGCCTTTCTTGATC
The DNA here is from genome assembly GCA_963811435.1 of Vicinamibacterales bacterium. Lineage (GTDB taxonomy): Bacteria > Acidobacteriota > Vicinamibacteria > Vicinamibacterales > JAMQPK01 > JAMQPK01. The sequence goes on along the minus strand of CAWERD010000007.1, from coordinate 984,869 downwards.
TCATCGGCATCCACGCGGCTGTACGGGAATTCCCACTGATCGAAGATGAAGCGGGTCCATCCTTCATCCATGTTCCCGCCCGCGTAACGCCGATAGAGGGCGACCCGCAACGGCTTCAGCTGCGACATCGGACCGGCCGGCGCCGCCCCGACCGCCGTGAAAGGCAATCCGAACTCGGTCGCGAGCGCCTGCACGGAAGCGCTACTGGTCGGCCCCGTCGCTGGAATCCAGAAGGTGCCCGGCGCCCACGGTTGCGGTGGATTCGGCAGGCGATACACCGTGCCGCCGTTCTTGAGCACGCGATTGATCGCGCGGAAGCTGGAGTTCCACGTCGGCGTCAGCAGCCAGCCCGCGGCGCCCGTTCCGGCGATCTTTCCGGCAGGCCTGGGCGCGGCCGTCAGCTTCTCGAGCTTGGCGGTGATCTTTTCACCGAGCGGGAACGACTCGACACCCATGTGATCGGCAAGGGTGAACGACGCCATGTCGTACGGCGGCAGCGGCGAGCCTTCACGATCTCGCGTCCATTCGTTGTCGGGATACACCATCGGCTCGATGAGCGTCTTGATGAGCGCGCGTGATGGCTGGTCCAGCCGGACAATCAGGTCGCCCGGCTCGACGACGCGCGACCCTGATGTGAACCGTTCCGCCGCGCGATGCACTTCGACGCCGTCCATCATCAAGGTCGAGACGAACTTCACGGCCGTGCCCGGATCGTGCTGGTTCATCGGAATCACATGGCCGAATTCGGCCGCGCCTCGCTCAACCTGCCGAAGCGCGGCGAGCGCCCGGTTCTTCAGGAAGTTCTGACGATAGCGGCCCATCGTTTCGACGAGCGCGAGCGTCTCGATTTCCTGCTGGCGGGCGATATCCGACATGCGCCACCAGCCGCCCGGCCACGGGTGCGGAAACGTCATCTGGGCCTTGTTCTCGGGACGGCCGCGCGAACCCGGGCCAATCTGCTGCGGGTGGATATAGAGCGGCCAGACCAGTCGTGCGCTGGCGCTCTCGGTGTGGAAGCTCGTCATGTTCGACAGGTTCGCCACACCGTGGAACGACGCCATGAACCACGCGTCGTAGTGAACCTGTGATTCAACCCCCGTCACGCCTTCGGCTTCGAGCCTGGTGCCCATCGCACCGCCAAGCAACTGAGACGTGCGCCACATCAGCGGATCGACATGGGGATTGATCGGGTCGTACTTCGGCGGGATGGTGATGCGCGCGCCGTAACTGCCCTGCTGGTGCGTGTCCTTGTAAACCTGCGGAAACCAATCCTGGTAGACGACCTTCGCCCAGTGCTGCGATTCGATGTGCGACAACATGTAGCCGTCACGGTTGTTGTCGTGGCCGATATACGCGCCGTACAACTCCGGAAGTCCCGCGCCTTCGTACGGCGTGCCGCCCGACTTCTTGATCCACTCGCCCACGTGGTCCTGGCCGTCGGGATTGAAGCTCGGGATGAGCAGGAAGATTGTGTTGTCCAGAATCGTTCGAACCTGATCCTCGCTGCTCGTCGCCAACCGGTACACGAGCCTCGGCCCCATCTGTGCAGAGGCCACCTCAGTGGAATGCTGGCCGAGCGTGACGAGCACGACCGCACGGCCTTCGGCGGAAAGTGCGTCGACCTGCTGCGGCGTGAGGCCGCGCGGGTCGGCCATCTGCCGGGAGATTTCCTTGTAGCGGTCCAGCTTCGCCAGGTTCTGCGGCGAGGAAATCGTCAGCATGATGAACGGTCGCCCCTGCGTGCTCTTTCCGAGCACCTGCAGGTCGATGCGATCCGATTCCCTGGCGAGCTTCTCGTAGTACGCGACCTCCTGCTCCCACATGGCGAACGTGCCATCGGCTGTGAGCTCGAACCCGAAATGCGCCGCCGGCGTCGTAATGCCGCTCTGGGCTCGAACGAATCCGCCGAGCGCCAGCGCCAGACACACCGCACCACCAATCAGTTTCTTGCTCACAACTCCTCCTTGCTTAGCTCTTTCGGCATTGACCGATCCACAATCGCCGCGGCGGCGATGCCGCCAGTCACATTTGCCATCGTCCGGAACATGTCGGGAATCACGTCCGCCCCCAGCAATACGCCGACGGCATCGGCGGGCACACCGGCCGCCAGGAGAATCGGAACCATGACCACGATACTCCCACCCGGAATGCCGGGCACGGTAAACGTCGTCAATACGGTGACCACCAGGATCGCCACCAGGTGCAGCGGCGCAATGCTCACGTTGAAGAGCCGCGCGGCAAACAGCACCGCCACCGTCTGTCCCACTGCCGAGCCGACACGCAGCATCGACGCGGCGAGCGGCACGACAAACGCCGTCACGCGTTCGGTGACCCCAAGCGTTCTGGCGGCGTCGATCATAGCGGGCAGCGAGGCCATCGTCGATCTCGAAGAGATCGCCACGGCTTGCGCCGGCGCGCACGCTCGCGCGAGGCGGCTCAGGGGCACGCCGCCGGCGACGACGGTGACTGGATACACGAGCACGGCGAGCACGACAAGCGTAAGGACCGCTGCGAGCAGGATATACGACAAAAGTGCACCGGCTGCGCTCACCCCCATGCGCGCAGCGAGCGGCGCGGCCAGCGCAAACACCCCGATCGGTGCGAGCGCGATGACCCATCTCACGAGCACCATCATCGCGTCGGCCAACCCTCTGAAGAAACCGACGACCGCCGCCCGGCGGTCTTCGGGCACCTTGGTGAGCGCAACGCCAAAACCGATCGTAAAGATAATGAGGGGCAGCATCGCCCCGTCGGCAGCGGCCTTCACGGGGTTCGCCGGTACCAGATCGATGAACCACTGTGCGATTCCCGGTGCCGTCGCCGGCGCTGCGCCTCCCGATGTCGCCGATGCGCGAAGCCCTTCAGGCAACCGACGGATCGATATCGAGGCGTGCAAGCACAGGCGCCGCAATCACGGTCGCCAACACGGCAGCCGAGATTGCCAGCGCGGCGAAGACGATCAAGCTCCGGATGCCAAGGCGTGTGAGCGAGCGTTGGTCGCCGATCGACACGATACCGCCGATCAGGCTGGCAACGACGAGCGGCACGACGGCCATGCGAATGGCGTTGACGAAAATCGCGCCGATCGGCTCGACCAGGCGCACCACGGCGAGAAGAGACGGCGAGGCTGACGACGACGCGAAACTGCCGAGGAGAACCCCGGCGGCCAGACCGGCAATCACCCAGAGAGCCGATCCGTACGACGAGCGCGGCGCAGCGACGTCGCGTCCTGTCATGGCAGGAGAAATTTCACACCCGCGCGGGCGGCACGTGGAAGACCGGTGGTCAGAATCGGCGTCCGGCCGACATCGTACTCGCAGTTGAACACATTCTCGACAGCCACGAACGCACTCACCTTCCTGCCAAGGTTCCGGCTGGCGAATATATCGAGCACCGTCGCACGGCGAAGCCGGAATGCGTTCAGGTCGTCTTCGAACTGCGGTCCCGTCACTCGCAGATGGCTGGAGGCCATCCACTTCTCCCTGCTGTAGCGCGTCGTCAAGCCGACGTTGTATGCCGCTACCTGCGGCACGCGATTACCGTGCAGGCTTGTCGCGCCCTTGAAACGCGCGTCGCCGATGCCACTCGAGAAACCCGCCGACCACGAAGGCGACAGGCGCAACATCCGCTTCGAGCTCGACACCGGCGGTCCTCATCTTGTCGGCGTTCGCGCGAAGCTTGGTAATGAGCTGCGCCGTGCTCGACACCGTGACGTTGGTGATCACGTCGTCGAGGACGTTCCAGTAGCCCGTCACTCGGGCCGACAGCCGGCCGCGCGTGGCAAGCACTCCTCCGTCGACGCCCGTGAGCTTCTCGGGTGCGAGCGCCTCGTTCGGATTCGTCTGCGTGTTGCCGGCCCTGAATCCTCGGTACAGCTCACTCAGTGTGGGCGCTCGAAAACCTTTGTATGCGGAGCCGCGAAGCGAGACGCCGCGACCGACACGGTACGCGAGCGACGCGCGCGGATTGAACGCTCCCAGCGTCTTGTTGTAGCTGGTGTACTTCGACTGCGTGTGCCATCGATCCCCGTGAGCTCCCACAACGACCGTGGCCCGATCGCCGACGGCAAACGTGTCCTGGATGAATGTGGACCACACCTGCTGTCTGCCGCCACCATGGGTTATGGCCGTCACGCGACCTGCGGCAAACTGCGTGTCCTGTGTTTCTCCGTTGATGAACTTGCCTTCGGCCCCTACGAGCACGCTGTGCCGCCCGGCTGCCCGCCGCCATGTCGCGGCTGCCCCCACTGCCTTCGTCGGCACACGCTGGAGGCGATTGAGATCTTCACTCGTGCGATCCGCCGATACCGCAGAAAACGTCTGATCGTAGCCCTGCGTGCCGGCGAAGACACGCGCAGAAAGGAGACCGCCGGCAACCCCTCCCGCAGCCTCACCCGTTCCTTGACGTGATGCCGTATCGTTGATGACGGCAGGAGTGCCATTCTTGCGATTCTCGGTAAAGACACTGCCGCGCGCATTGATGCGCCAACCGCTGGCCCCTTGGTACTCGATCGAGGCCACGGCCGATTGGTGAGTCGAGCCCGCGTTCGAGTCAATCGGACCACGTGGAGCGATGCCGGGATCCTGCTCGAGCGCGACAGGTATGTAGCCTTCGATCGAGAACCATTCACCGCCGGCCGTGTACCCCCAGCCACCACGGCGATCGCCACCAAACATCGATATGCGGCCTGTCCCGAGGCCACCGCCTTCTACCAACGCACGAGCGGCGATTCCGCTCGGGTGCCACGTCAGAATCTGCACGACACCGCCCACAGCGTCGGCGCCATAGAGATCGCTGCCGCTGCCGCGCAACACCTCGACGCGATCGATCGCCACCTGCGGCAGCTTGTCCCAGTAGACCCATCCCCCGAATGCGTCGTTGAGCGGCACGCCGTCGGCCAGCACCAGCGAGCGGCTCGCGCCCGTGCCGCCAAGACCGCGCAGCGTCACACCCTGTGCCGTCGGATTCGAGACGCGAGAAGACGTTCGACGGAACAACGTGAATCCAGGAACCATCTTCAGCGCGTCGTCGAGCGAGAGTGCGGCGCTCGTCAGCAACTCTGACGCAGGAAACACCGTCATCGTGACGGAAGGGTCGACTCTCGGCACGTCGGTGCGTGAAGACGTGACGTTCACCGCTTCGAAAAAGGGCGCCGGCTGCAGGATCACCCGGAGATTGCCGGCGTCGGCCGGTACCGACACCGATGCTTCAACGAAGCCCGGGGCGGTGACGACAACGCTGAACGTGCCGGCAGCTGTCGCCTTGAATTCAAACCGCCCGTCGTTTCCGGTCCGGAATTGATCGATGGTGCCGCCAGCCATCTCGAATCTCACGGTGGCGTCGGGAACGGGCGCCCCTGAAGCATCGACGACGACTCCCGCAACGACCCCCGGGGATTGAAGGACGGCGGCGTTCAGCACAAGGGCGAAAAGCCAGGGATGCATGTCGAGAGTCTATGCTCAGGCGCATTGTAACGGCGGTTACAAATCGGCTAGACTTCGCGTGTGCATCCTGCCTCAAGAGCGATCCTGGTACTGCTGGCGGTTGTCGTCATCGGATTCGAACGGCCTTCCGTCGCCGCGTTTCAAGGTACACCTCCGCAAACGGCATCCCGCGCGGGCAGGCTGATTGTGTATGGCGATGTGACGCTCTTCCTCGGCAAACCCGGCGTGGCGGGCAATTGCGTGCTGCAGAGTCGCTTCAAGCACGGAGATCCGGTTGGATTCCGGATGACGGCGTTCGACTCCGAGACCGGTGAGAGAGAGCCGACGGCGCAGTTCGTCGTCCATCTCACCTATGGCGGCAAGAGCCAGGATCTTCCGATGCGATACCGCGGCACGGTCAAGCAGCCCGAACGCGAATTCTGGGTCGCCAAATGGGTCGTGCCTGCCGACGCACCCACGGGGATCGTCCGGTATACGGTGACGGCCACGGACAAGTACGGCCGGACCGGAGAATTCAAGCCGTTCGTTGTCGAAGACTCCCAAGTCACAATCGTGGAGTAAGCCACGTCTCGAGGGACTCTCGGTTTCTGCTCTACCGGCCGCATTCTCATCACCGTGATCGCGCTGGTGAGCGCGATCGGGTGTGGACAACGCGACAACGTATCTCAGGCCGCAAGCGCTCCCGCTGCCGCAAGCACCTCAACGTCGCCGCCGAAAAAGCTCACGCTCACCTATCCTGCAAACACGAAGCTCGTCGCAGGCACTGAGGTCGTCGCGAGCGCCGATGGATTGCCGCCGAATCAAAAGGTCGATCTGGTGTGGGGAACGGTGAATGGCGGCTGGGTCGTCGAGGACTACTACCGTTTTCGCGGGAAGAAGTTCTCGAACACCAACATCCCGCTGACGCAGGCCAACGTCGGGGCCGATGGTCGCGTATCGGTTTCATTCAAGGTGCCTGAGGACTACGGCGGCGTTCACGAAGTGTTTCTAAGTCAGAACGGCGCGACCCTCGCGCAAGGCGGAGTCGATATCGGTCAGACGTTCGAGATGTACCCGACGCAGGGGCCGGTCGGCACGCCGATCGAAATTCGAGTCAAAGGTCTCGGGTGGCGAACCTTGGACAGCACGTGGGTCGTCAACTGGGACAACCAGGAGATTGGTTGGGTCTCGGCGACGGGCACGCGCGGGTCGGCTATCGCGCGGTTCCGCGCCGCGGGCGATATCGGCGAGCATCAGGTGAAGGTCTACACGGGATACATGGGTCAGGGCTATTTGAACCACGAGCAGGCGCCAAACTCGTATTTGCCCAGGCCCGATTTTGTGTTTCGCATCACACCAGGTAACGGACCCGCCGCAGCATTTGCGGAACCCTATCAGAAGCAACCGGTACCTGAAGCCACGGCAGCCAACGGCACACAATTGAGTGTCACCCCCACTCAAGGGCCCGTGCTGACGCGCGCGCAACTGAAAGGGAGCGGCTTTTCGCCGAACTCGAGCGTCTCGCTTGTGTGGGAAACGCAGGCGGGCAATCGCGTGTCTGGAGGCGGGTTTGCTCCCAGGGAAAACGAAATCACGAAGCTGACGGTCGGCAGCGATGGACGCATCGACGTTCCACTGGTCGTGCCCGATGATCTTGGCGGGCTGCACGAAGTGTCGATTCGCAGCGGCGAGTCGGTCCTCGCGAAGACGCATTTCGTCATCGAGACCAGCGTCGTCGGCATCTCACCCATGTCGGGTCCGGCAGGGACACCTGTCTCGATTCATCTCAAAGGCGTCGGCTGGACCGACTACGACAACATCTACGTGGTGACGTATGACAACGCGTACATGGGATACGCGTGCGGCTTCAACAGCCAGGGCGATGTGGTCGTCAACTTCAAAGCGGCGGGTTCGCCCGGCGTGCACCTCATCGACTTTTATCCAGGTATCTACCAGGGGCCTGAGGGCGGTCAACAACTGTATCGGCTTCCTCAACTCACCTACGCCGACGATCATCCCGGCAACCGCATACCTGCCTTGCGGTTCGCGTTCAGAGTCACAGCCGCGTCCGAGTCTACTTCGACGCGACGCTAGCCTTCGGATGGTGGCCAAGGTACTGATCCTGATCGTCGTTGCAGCGTGCGTAAGCTGCGCCGGCCACCAGAAACCCCTCGCGGTCGATCCAGGCTCTCTCGACCAGGCAAAGCTCAAGGGCATCGAACCGTTGATCAGCGAGGCCATCGCCGAGAAAAAGTTGCCGGGGGCGGTCGTTCTGATCGGCCAGGGTGATCGCACCGTGTATCACGAGGCGATCGGCCAGCGCGCGATTGTTCCGTCTCCGGAGCCGATGACGCCCGACACGATCTTCGATCTCGCATCGCTGACAAAAGTGGTGGCGACGACCACGAGCGTGATGATGCTCGTCGAAGAAGGCAAGATTGCGCTGAACGACCGCGTGTCGGCCTTCATTCCCGGCTTTGAGCGCTACGGCAAGGGCACGATCACGATCCGTCATTTGCTCACGCACGTTTCGGGCCTGCGCCCCGACGTCGATCTGGCTGAGTTGTGGACGGGATCGGACACCGCGATTGCCCTGGCCATCGAGGAGGTGCCGTTATCGGCGCCGGGCACCCGGTTCATCTACAGCGACATCAACTTTTTTCTCCTCGGCGACATCGTCCGGCGTGTCAGCGGCGTACCGCTCGATCGTTTTTCGCACGACAGGATTTTTGCTCCGCTCGGTATGAGCGACACCGCCTTTACGCCTCAAGCGTCATGGCAGACGCGGATCGCCCCGACCGAGAGCTGCGCGCCGTTCGCGTGGCCCTGCGGGGGCCCCGATGTCAAACTGCTGCGCGGCACCGTTCACGATCCGACGGCGAGACGCATGGGCGGCGTTGCGGGCCATGCCGGCCTGTTCAGCACGGCGGAGGATCTGGCAACGTTCTGCAGGATGCTCCTCGGCGGCGGCACCTATCGGGGTGCCCGCATCCTCTCGCCGCTGACGGTGGCAAAGATGACGTCGCGCGCGACGCCACCGGAAGAGCCAAACGTGCGCGGGCTGGGATGGGACATCGATAGCTTGTTTTCGTCGAACCGCGGCGAGCTGATGCCTGTTGGATCGTTCGGCCACACCGGGTTCACCGGCACATCGCTGTGGATCGATCCGGCCAGTGGTTTGTTCGTAGTGTTCCTCTCTAATCGCGTGCATCCGGACGGGAAAGGGGACGTCACGTCGCTACGGTCGCGCATCGCCACGGTCGCTGCGTCCACCCTGACTTCTCGGCCTTCAAACGTGCGGGACTCGTTGTTCACGGGCACGGACTTCGGATCGTCGGTCTCCATCACGGTTGCGACACCCGCCCAGCCGGTCCTGACAGGCATCGACGTGCTTCGCGCCGACGGATTCCGGCTTCTAAAGGGCAAGCGCGTCGGCCTGGTGACCAACCATACCGGACGCGCGCGGGATGGCTCGACGACCATCGACCTTCTGCACAATGCCTCGACACAAGGGCACAGGCTGATGGCATTGTTCAGCCCCGAGCATGGCATCCGCGGTGTGCTCGAGGCGAACGTCCCATCGACACAGGACGAGAAAACAGGACTGCCCATCCATTCACTCTATGGAGACACACGCCGGCCGACCGACGCAATGCTGCAAGGCATCGACATGCTCCTGATCGACCTGCAGGATATCGGCGCGCGCTTCTACACCTACATGACGACGATGGCGTACGTGCTGGAGGAAGCCGCAAAGAGGAAGATTCCGGTGATCGTGCTCGATCGTCCGAATCCGATCGACGGCTTTCACATCGAAGGTCCTGCGCTGGACAAATCGGAGCTGGCGTTCACCGGGTATTTTTCGTCGATGCCGATTCGGCACGGGATGACGCTCGGCGAGCTCGCAATGATGTTCAACACCGAGAATCGGATAGGCGCCGAGTTGACCGTCGTCCCGATGAAAAACTGGCGCCGTGATGCGTGGTTCGATCAAACCGGCCTTCCGTGGATCAACCCGTCACCGAACATGCGAAATCTTGTTCAGGCGACCGTATATCCAGGTGTCGGCGCGATCGAGGGGACGAACATCTCTGTCGGTCGGGGCACAGACACACCGTTCGAGCAATTCGGCGCACCGTGGATCGACGGCGTGCAACTCGCGGACGCGCTCAACGCGCGCAGCATTCCGGGTGTCAGCTTCTATCCCGTTCGGTTCACTCCAGCGTCCAGCAAGTACGCCGGCGAGGAATGTCAGGGCGTTTTCATGATCGTGACCGATCGGCTGGCGCTTCGACCCGTCCGCCTCGGCGTGGAAATCGCGGCGATGCTGCACAAGTTGAACGGCGCGACGTTCGACCTCGACGCAGCCGCGCGCCTGTTCGGATCGAGAGACGGGCTCTCGCGTATCCGTGCGGGCGAAGATCCCCAGGAGATCGCGGCGTCATGGGCGGCAGGCGAAGCGGCGTGGAGGAAGATCCGGGCGAAATACCTCTTATATCGGTGATCTCGGGAGGCAGGGCTAAAGCCCTGCGCCACCGTAGTCTCCGCCATGATCATCGGTGGCGCAGGTGTTACCTGCCATGATCTTCGGTGGCGCAGGGCTTTAGCCCTGCCGATGCTCAACAATCCGCATCAAATGCGCGACGCCCACGGTCGTCACCGCCCCGATGAACACATACCAGCTGAAGGCGATCGGCAGAGGCCATCCCCAGACGATCGTCATCGCCACGAGACCGGCAACCATCCCCCAAAACGCCTGCCGCTCGGTGATGGCAGGTGCCAGCGTACCGAGGAGAAACGCGCCAAGGACAGGTCCGGATGCCCACGACAGCACGGCGAGGCCCGCGTCGAGCACCGATCGCTGCATCCATTGCGCGGCGATGGCCACGCCGATCTGCACGATGCCCCAGACGATCGTCCAGGTCCGCGACACCCGCATCAACGTCGCATCGTCTGCATCCGGCCTGACGTACTTCGCATAGAAGTCATTCACCGTCGTCGCGGCCATGGCATTGATCGACGGCGAGAGCGCGGCTGCCACGATCGCCGCCACAATGAATCCGGCGGCACCGTGCGAGACTGCGGTCACGATGAAGGTGGGAAGCAATTCGTCGCCGCGCGTCAGCGGCCGCGGTAACGGCACGTGCTGGTAGTAGGTGAAGAGCATGACGCCGATGATGAGAAACAGCACGAATTGGGCGAGGACGAGAAACCCGCTGAGGACGAGTCCTCGTGCCGCCTCGCGCGCCGACCGAGCGGAAAGCAGTCGCTGTACGAGAAACTGATCGGTGCCGTGGGTCGCCAGCGTCAGCGCCACACCGCCGATGATCCCCGCCCACAGGGTGTAAGGGCGGTCCATGGTCCATGAGAGATCGAACACGCGGAACTTGCCCGACGCCGTTCCAACGCGAACGACTTCGGACCATCCTCCGGGAATCAGCCCCAGCAACGACACGAACACCACGGCAGCACCCGCGATATACACGAACAACTGGACGACATCGGTCCAGATCACGGCTGCGGCGCCACCTCGCACGGTGTACACGATCATCGCAGCGCCAATGAGGACGACGGCGACGGTCACCGGCACCTGCGTTACGACCGAGATGACAAGCGCGGTCGCGAACAGGCGGATGCCGTCGGCAAGCGAGCGTGTGATCAGGAAGATGACCGCCGCGACGTTCTTCACGCGATCGCCAAAGCGGCGCTGGAGCAGCTCGTACGATGTGAAGAGATCGCCGCGGAAGTACGCGGGAATGAAGATCAGGCTGATGATCACCCGGCCGATGACGTACCCGAAGACGAGCTGCAGGAACGTCATGTCGCCCGAGTACGCCGTAGCCGGCACGCTGATGAAGGTGAGTGTGCTCGTCTCGGTCGCAACGACTGTGAAGCAGATCGCCCACCACGGCACCGACTTGCCCGTAAGAAAGTAGTCGCGGGTGGTTTTCTGGAAACGGGCGAAATACGACCCGAATTGCGTAATCGCGACGAGATACCCTGCGATTACCGCATAGTCGAGCCAGGTGAGAACCATTCGTAGATCGTAGAGGCCGGGTGTCGGCGGGTCCGAAGAACAGGACCCGCCCTACTTGGGCTACTTGGGCGCCATGTAGCTCTTCTTGGCTCGAGGGGTCAGCCCGCGCTGCGTCACTCGAACGTCGACGCTGTGGACTTTGCCATCGCGCCTGGGCGGAGCAAACCCGATGAGATACTGACTATGCAGCTCATCGGCGACGCGAGCAAACGCGGCGCTGAGATCCTCTCCAAAGCGGATCTCGGTGTACCCGCCGCCTGTCTCCTGCGCAACGCGGGCGAGGCCGGAATCGGGCAAATCCTGCAGCAACATGTCGCGGAGGCCTCCGGGGCCGGCGCCTGGAGGCATCGGCCGCCGGCCTCGGCTGCGCATCCCGATGGCGTAGATCATCACGTCTTCTGCACGCGCGCGATCGATGACGCCGGCCTGACTGGCTAACGGCTGACGGAAGCCAACCATCCCGCTGTCTTTCCCATCGCTCAACACGAGCACAACCGACCGCGTCTCATGCTCTTCGCCGAACGCCGTCATCGCCTCGTCAATCCCGCGCCATAAAGGCGTGGGCGCATCGGGCGAGATGGCCGTCGGCAGCCCCTTCCGCAATTCACTCAGATCGCGCGTGAAAGCGGGACTGATGGTCACCTCGTCTCCAAACGTGCCGACGCGAGCCACGTCGTCCGGCCGGAGCCGCGCGAAGAGTTGTTCCGCAGCAGCCCGCAGCAGCGGCAGGTTCCCCTCCATGCTGCCCGAGACGTCCAGCATGACCACGAGCCGGATGGCCTGAGGCGTGTTATCGAAGAGCGTGATCGGCTGCGGCTTGCCTTCGTCGCGGACTTCGAACGCGTCGCGAGTGAGCGTCGTCACGAGCCGGCCGTCGCCATCCGTCACGGTGACGAAGACATGGACGGCATCGCCGGTACCGCGGAAAACTGCCTGTTGCGCACCGGCCGCGGCCAGCACGGCGGCCATACACACGCCCGCTACCCCACACGTCAGAAACCGAATCATGCTGACCCTTTCATATGCAGGCCCGACATCACAGTCATACCACGATTGGGTTCAGGCTGACAGTTCACGCTATCCTCTGGCCATGCTGCGATGGTCACACGAACATCGGACGTACTTCGTCGCGACGTTCGCGTGCTGCTGGATAGTGCTGGCGGCGACCGCTCCGGGGATCCCGATCGTCTGGGACGAAGGCGAATACCTCGTTCGCGCCAGGCAAATCACCGAGTGGTTCCGGTATCTGCCTGGTGCATTCTCGCGGGAAGGCATCAAGGAATTCTGGCTCTTCATCAACTACTCCGAAGGGCATCCAGCGGGTTTTGCGTTGCCCATCGCGTTCAGTCAGTGGCTGGCCTCTCCGTTCGTCGATCCGCTCACCGCCGCGCGACTGGGGCCGATCACATTGTTCAGCTTCGCGTGCGCGGCTCTCGCCGTGTGGCTGAAGGCGGCCTACGGCACGGTGGCCGCAGTCGTGACACCCCTCACGCTCGTGACGTTTCCAAGAATCTTTTCCGAAGCGCATTTCGCCACGCAGGACGGACAGCTGACGGCGTGGTGGCTGCTGCTGTGGGTGGTTCAATCGTCCACTTCAGGCAGCGCGAGCGGTGCCGTTCCGCTGGGCCTCGTCCTGGGACTGACGACGGCGACGAAATTCACGGGATGGCTGGCGTGGGGCCCGACGGTGCTGTCGCAGCTTGCGCAACGCAATATGGCCGCCGTCCGCCGGCTCCTGGTCGTCCTTCCCGTCGCGCTCGTGGTCTTTTACATCGTCAATCCGCCTTTGTGGCTCGCTCCGGTCGATGGGTTCCGGGAGCACTTCCACCGGAACCTGGACCGTGCAAACACGCTCAATATCTCGACCGAGTTCATGGGCGCGATTTACAACGTGCAGAATCCCCTGCCCTGGTACAACACACTGGTGTGGCTGGTCATCGCCACGCCGCTGACGACGTTCGCACTCGGCGTTGTCGGGCTGGTGCATTGTCTTCGCAAACCAACGCGTGGTTTCGATCGCGCTGATTCTTCACTGGATCACGCTGATGATCGTGCGCGCGCTGCCGGGCGCACCGCCGCACGACGGCATTCGTCTGTTCCTGCCGGCATTTGGATTCTGGTGCGTGTTTGCGGGAATTGGCGCGCAGAGGATCTTCAATCTCACGTCGGCGATTCCCGCGTTCTCATGGAGAATCGCGGTGCGCTCGCTCGGTGCCGCGGCTCTGCTGGCAACCGCGGTCAACGCCGCCCGGTACTATCCCCAGACGTTGTCGCATTACAGCCTGATCGCAGGAGGCCTTCGAGGTGCGGCCGAGAACGGCATGGAGCCGACTTATTGGTGGGATGCGCTCGACAACGACGTCCTCAGGTGGCTCAACGCCCGCACGGCTCCCGACGAGGCGATCGCCTTCTCTCCCATTTCCAACATGGGACACCTTCACGAATGGCGCCGGTTGTATCCGAGGGACGTCAACCCGGAGAACGAGACGTTCAAGTGGTATGTGCTGCAGAACAGGCCTGGGATGTTCTCGCGCACCGATCGCATTCTCATGGGCCGTGAGAAGCCGGCGTTCGTCAAGTACGCGGGCCGGCGCGGGGCTGGACAGGCTGTACCGGCCGATCTGGATGTCCCGCTGATTTCAGTGTTCACGTACGATCAATACCAGCGTGCTCGTCGTCGAGCAGAGCGGTAATAACTCCCGGAGCTATTTTCGGAAGAATCGCTCCCGGAGCGATTCTTCTGCCGCTATCTCGGCAGCGAACGCTCGATCGTGTCGAGCCGATCGCTGAACTCCGACCATCTCCCCTGCTCCACCGTCAGCTGATGTGACAATTCAGCCTCTCGATTGCCGAGCTCCTGGATGTACTGCTGCATCCGCTCCAGTTCCGCTCCCTGCGCCTGCTGTCGCGCGGCCGCCGTCTGATTCTGGACTTCGGCGACCTGCCGCATCAGTCCGTATATCCGCTGTTCCTGCAGTTGCATCCTCGCCACGAGCAGCTGCGACCTGACCGAGGCGCTCGACGTCTCGGCGATGTCGGCTCTGATGCCGCGCAACTCGACCATGACGTCATCGAGGGACGCCGGACCCTGTCGAATCTGACCCGAGACCAGGGTTGTTGAGACCAGCACCGTAAGGAGGATGACGACAACCCCACCCGCATAGAACGTGCTTTTCCGGAGCATTCTTTGCATCTCACTTTCTGCCGTATGCCGCAAGTGCTACAGGGCCAGACGCTCAGGGGCGTCGGCCGGCTTCATCGGGGTTATCGGAACCTGGGTTGTGTGGGCTATAGCCTGCAGAACGCGGGGGGATCGGCAACCGTGGTGCAGTTCGACCCTATGCCGGACGCGGCGCCAGGGGATGTGTTTCACCTGACGCTCGAAGACGGGCGAATCCTCGAGTGCCAGGTCCTGAACGAATATGTAAATTACTGTGCTGTTTTGGATCAGCCGAGGGTCGAGCGGCGGCATCACCGCCGCCCGACACCCACCACACGAGCCTATTTTTAGGCAGGGCTAAAGCCCTGCGCTACCAGGCCGATCCTGACGCGACAGTCCGGCGAAAATCAGACAGTCCGGCTGGAGCCGGACACTACGTCCGAAGGTGCTTGTTGAACCAGTCGAGGGTCCGCTGCCACGCAAGTTTGGCGGCAGCCTCGTCATATCGCGGGGTCGTGTCGTTGTGGAACCCGTGATTCGCCTTCGGATAGACGTATCCTTCGTGCCTGATGTTGTTCGCCTTCAAAGCGGCTTCGTACGCCGGCCAAGCCTGAACAAGCCGCGTGTCGAGCTCGCCGTGGTGCACGAGAACCGCCGCCTTGATCTTCGGCACGTCCTCTGCCGCCGGCGCTCCACCATAGAAGGGAACCGCGGCACCCAGGTCGGGCATCCTCACCGCAAGGGTGTTCGAGATCCCGCCGCCGAAGCAGAATCCGACGACACCGAAGCGCCCGGTGCTCTCGGGACGCGCTTTCAGCCAGTTGATCGCGGCGATGAAATCCAGCGTCATCTTTTCGCGATCGACTTTCCCAAACAGTTGTCCGCCGCGCTCATCGTCGCCCGGATACCCACCCACCGACGTCAACCCGTCCGGAGCGAACGCAATGAAGTTCGCGGTGGCGAGCCGGCGCGCCACATCTTCGACGTACGGGTTCAAACCGCGATTCTCATGAACCACAAGCACAGCCGGGTACTTGCCTGCCGCGGCAGGAACCGCGAGATACCCTTTGATCGACCCATTGCCTTGCGGAGATTGCACGGTCGCGTACTCGGTACGGATTCGCTTGTCGTCCTTGGCCACCTGCTGGGCCCAGGCGTAGTTCGGCTTGAGCGCCTCGAAGATGCCTGCCACTGTGAGGCCGCCGACCGCAAATCTGCCGGCGCGATCGAAAAACGCGCGGCGGTCGATATCGCCGTGAACGTACAAGTGGAAGAGGTCGAGAAGCTCCTGCGGGAAATCTGACGCCTTCTTTCGTTCCATGGCCATGCTCCTTCTCTAGCTCGTGGCTGGTGGCTTGTCGCTGGTAGGGCCAGGAGCATACCACGACAGGTGCGGCCGAAGCCGCACGCCATTCAATGCTTGATCTCGTCGTCGGTTTTCGGGACGCAGTCCTGGCAACTAAAGGCGTAAGGAATTTCATCGATGATGATGTTCGCGCGCGCGTCGCGGAGAATCAGATGGCGCCCCACGAACCGGTACTCGATATCGCGCGGCAGATCGGGCAGCACGAGCAGAATGCTCGGCGGCATCGTTGCCAGCGGCCGCTGTTTCGAATACGTTTCGTTCACGTCGACGTCGAACTCCGTGGGACCGTCGTCCATGATGGCGGCGATAGTGGCGGCATCGGCCCGGAGCGTGAGCATCTGCTTGACCTGCCCGACCATCGTCGGCGCGAAAATCTGTCCACGGCGAGATCCGCGCGCCTCGCGAATGCGCCCGGCCAGACGATGTTCGAAGCGTTCGATCTCGGCGGGGTTGTCCGTCACCACGAGCGGCCGCAACCCTTTTTCGAGCTTGCTGCGAAGCGCCGCGTAGTCTCCGACGCGCTTGTTGAACTCGGCCAGCGTTTCGGGATCGAAGGTGCCCTGCACGATGACGGTGAAGTCGGGCTTGGTGGGGTCAGGGTTCGGCGCAACCTGAGCCGCAGTGATGCCCGGAGACAGCAGCAGAAGACCGAGGCAAAGCGCTATTCGTCTCAAGTTCATGTCAATCCCCGGCTGCAGGTCGTGTACCAGGCATCACCCTTGCGAGAGCTTCGGCATGCCGCTCTTTCTGGCCGGAATCGTCCTTGCCGTTGCCGCAATCGCCTGCAACGGCGAGGCGTCGCCGACGGCGCCCGACAACCGTACGCCAGCGATCGTGGCGTTCGGAGACAGTCTGACTTCGGGTCCCGGCCTGAAACGCGATCAAACTTACACCTCTTTGCTGCAGAAGCGAATCGCCGACGCGGGCCTTGAACACCGTGTGGTCAATGCCGGCGTCACCGGCGACACGTCGACTGAGGCGCTGCGCCGTTTCGATGCGGCCCTCGTCCCGACAACCCAGATCGTCATCGTCGCGATCGGCGTCAACGACGGGCTGCGCGGCGTGCCCGTGGCAACGGTCGAGCGGAACATCTCGACGATGATCGAGCGGGCCCAGGCACGCGGCATTCGCGTGCTGCTCTGCGCCATGGAAGCTCCTCCCATCGGCGGCCTCAATTACACCATCGAATTCCATCGGCTGTATACCAGGCTCAGCAACCGTTACCAGGTACCCCTCGTCCCGTTCTTCCTCCTCGGCATCGTCGGCAACGACGAACTGAACCTCGACGATACGCTACACCCAAATGCCTCTGGCCACAGGCTCATCGCCGACGCCATCTGGCCCTACTTGCGTCCGATGCTCTAGGGCGTTACTCTCTCACCACACTGAGGGTCCGCCTGTAGGCGGACACTGCGTACCGACAGGAGGAGTTTTATGAGGCTTACCCGTTTGACGGTATTCGCATGCGCGCTCGCGGGGTTCGTCCTCGCCGGGCTCACGGTCGGCGAAGGACAGGCTCCCGCCCCAGGGACACAGAAGCCGGCCGCCCCGGCCGCGCAGGCGAACCAGCCTCCGCCCCTGCTGCACGCAGGAAACCTGATCATGATGCCGGACGATTACGTCACGATGAACAACAACCGTGTGTTCGGCTCGGCGAACCAGACCGGGTTCTACATCACCCGCAACGTTTTCCGCAACAACAACACGAGCCGCCCCCACTACCACACGATGGATCGCTGGGTGACGGTCATCAAAGGCACGTGGTACGGCGGAACCGGGAAAGTGTTCCGGGCGAAGGAAATGAAACCGATGCCGGCCGGCAGCGTCATGTTCCACCCCGCCTACTTCATCCATTACGACGGCAACCAGGACGGCGGTGAAACGGTCGTGCAGATCATGGGATACGGTCCCGTGCAGACCATTCAGGTTGAAGAAGACGAAAAGGGCAACCCGGTCAATCGTGGTGGCGAGGGCGCGGGCTACGCGACAACGCCGCCTGCGAAGTAACGCGCGCCATGCCAGGGGACCCTCGTCCGATAACCCGGACGAGGGCACTCCAGGATTGCCGCATTCTCAATTGACGATTGCCGGATTGAATTGACGATTGAGGATTGACGATCGGCAATTGCCAATCAAAATGTGGCAATTGCCAATCGTAAATGTGGCAATTAGACGAGGATGTCCTTTACAACATTCCCAAAAACGTCGGTCAGCCTGAAATCACGCCCGGCGTAGCGATACGTCAGCCGCTCGTGATCGATGCCCAGCTGGTGCAGGATCGTCGCGTGGAGATCGTGAATCGACACGCGGTTCTCGACGGCGCGGAAGCCGAACTCGTCCGAGGCGCCGTAGGTCATGCCGCCCTTCACCCCTCCGCCTGCCATGAACATCGAGAACCCATACGGATTGTGATCGCGGCCGTCGCCGCTTTCCGACACGGGCGTACGTCCGAACTCTCCGCCCCAGACGACGAGCGTCTCGTCGAGCAGCCCGCGCCGCTTGAGATCGCGGATGAGCGCCGCTGACGCCTTGTCCATGTTCGGGCAGCGTTCGCGGAGATTCCGGTCGATCTCCTTGTGATCGTCCCACGGCTGTCCCGGGCCGTAATGCACCACGACGAAGCGCACGCCGCTTTCGACCAGGCGCCGCGCCATGAGGCAGCCCTGCGCATAGGGCGTCGAGCCGTATTCCTCTCGAATCGATTCCGGCTCCTTCATGACGTCGAGCGTATCCATGGCGGCGAACTGCATCTTGAACGCCGCTTCCATCGACGCGATGCGCCCCTCGAGGAACGCGTCCTGGCCGAAGGTGTCCTGGTGCTGATGGTTGAGCGCCTGCGTCAAATCCAGCTGGGCCCGCTGTGAGTCGGTCGAGAGCTCGGTGTTGCGCAGGAACCGGATCATCTTGTCCGGCGCGGTCTCGAACGTGTTGAACGACGAGCCCTGGTACTCGGCCGGCAGAAATCCAGCCGTCGTGAAGCCGCCGCCGTCTGGTGCGAGCACCATGAAAGCCGGCAGGTTCTTGTTCTCGGTGCCGAGGCCGTAGGAAATCCACGATCCCATCGAGGGGCGCGAGAGAATCATGCTGCCCTGATGGAACATGCTGCGCGCCTGCTCGTGGTTCGGATTGGTCGTGAACATCGAGCGGATGACGCACAGCTCGTCGGCCACGGTGGCGAGATTCGGCAGCAGCTCGCTCATCTCGATGCCGCCCTTGCCGTGCCTGGCGAACGCGAACTTGGTCGGCATGAGTCCGGCGGTGGTGCGTTCGGTACGGAGATCCGCCGTCGCCGGCCGCTGCCCTGCGTACTTCATCAACGCCGGCTTGGGATCCCACAGATCGACCTGTGACGGCCCGCCCGTCATGAACAGCAGAATGACGTGCTTCGCTTTGGGCGTGAAGTGCGGTCCTACCGTGTGAACCGCGGCGGCGAACGCGTCATCGGCGAGCAGATCGGCCAGTCCCAGCATGCCGATACCGCCGCACATACATTTCAGCGCCTCGCGGCGCGAGAATTTGACTACGGCCAAAAGATCACCTCGTTGGTAGAGAGCAGCGCCTGCGCATATCGCGCGCATGTCGGCGCCGGCGAGGTACCGCACACCCAGCGCCACCTCTTCGGCAGTGGCGTTTCTCGAGAACACTTTCCGGTAGAGCGCGTGAATCTTCGCCTCCGGCGTCGCTTCGGTCGCCACCTGCGCCGCGAGGGTCTTCGCCTGCTCCTGCACGAACGTGCTGTTCATCACAAAGAGCGCCTGCAAGGGGCTCAGAGTCGGCTGCCGCATCGGAATGTGGGCCATCGGCGCCGGCACGTCGTACAGCTTCATGACGTCGGCCGTGCTGCGGCCGCGGCTGATCGTGGCATACAGCGTGCGCCGGGTGCCCTCGTCGATATCTTCCGACGGACCGTACAGCGTGAGATCGAGTTTGCCCGAGGCCTGCAGCAGCGAATCGCGATACGACTCGATATCCATGCGCCGCGGATTCATCCGCCACAGATATGTATTGGTCGGATCGATCTCCATCGCGGCGGCCCGCGGGTGGCTCGACTGGCGATAGGTCGCCGATAGCACGACCTCCCTGTGCAGCCACTTCAGCGACCAGCCGCTGGCGATGAAGCGTGCCGACAAATCCTCGAGCAGCTCGGCGTGCGAAGGCGCCAGCCCCTGAATGCCGAAATCGCTGGGCGTGCTGACGAGGTGCTTGTCGAAATGCCATCCCCAGACACGATTGACGATGACGCGCGCGCTGAGCGGCGCGGCGTCCGTGAAAATTTTTTCGCCGAGCTCGAGCCGGCCCGATCCGTTCTTGAAATCCGCGTTGGTTTTCGCCAGCACGATGGGGAATCCGCGCAGCGCAGGCTCCCCTGGTGTGCCTAGATTGCCACCGCGATACAACGGCAGATCGCGGGGAACGCCAGGCGTCGCATCAAAGAACGTGAGATCCGCCTCCGAGGAATTGAACATGACACCCGCGTCGTAGACGGAATTCAGGAACGGCGCCTGCGGATCGATGCGCTTCCGCGGACCACCGCCGCCACCCTGCGCCTGTTGTGCACGTTCGGGATTGGGAATCTGATCGACCGGCCGCACACGCTTGTTGTCGGGCACGGGCGCGCGCTTTTTGAGCGTGCCGTCGGGATTGCGATCCTCCGGCGGGCGCTCGCCCGGATACGGCACCGTCTGGATGTACGCCGCAATCTGCGGGTACTCCTTCGACATCGCGTCGATCTCGGCCTGCAGCGCGGCGAGCTCTGCCCTGAACTTCTTCACCTGACGCTCGGCCTGTTCTGGTTTGGATCCCGGATCCCCCTCGAGCAGGTTCGCCGTGTAGTGAAGGTCGAACATGCGCTGGTAGACCCACATGAAGCGGGTCTCTGTTTTGGGATCGATTTCGAAGAACGGACGCAGCGCGCGCGATGTCGACGCGAAGACGCTCGACAGGCGCGCGTAGTCCATCTGCCGGATTGGATCGAACTTGTGATCGTGGCAGCGTGCGCACGCGACCGACAATCCCAGCAGCCCGCGGCTCACCGTGTCGAGGCGCTCGTCCCAGTCGTTCAGCTGAATCGTTCCCACGACGTCAACCGACAGCCGGACGTCTTTGTGATCCTGCGGTCCCAGCGCGATGATGCCGAGCGCGCGCATGTCGGGCCGCGATGTGCCGGGCATGAGATCGGCCGCCAGCTGCAATTTGACGAACCGATCGTAGGGCACGTCCTTGTTCAGGGCTTCGATCGTCCAGTCACGGTACCGCCACGCATGCGGATACGGCGGGTTGGTGATGTTGCCGGGATTGTCTTCGCCGTAGCGCACGACATCGAGCCAATGGCGGGCCCATCGTTCGCCGTACTGCGGCATGGCCAGCAGCCTGTCGACGAGCTTCTCGTACTTGTCCGCCGACGCGTCGGCGGCATACGCCTCGACGTCTTCGTAGGTCGGCTTGAGGCCCACGAGATCGAGGTACGCGCGCCGAATCAGCGTGCGATCGTCGGCCTGCGGAGACGGCGCCAGGCCCTTCTCTGCGAGCTTCGCGAACACGAAGTGGTCGAGCTTCGTCCGCGCGCTGGACGCATGCGCCGACACCGGCTGCGGGAGCACGTTCACCGCTTGAAAGGCCCACCACTCGCGGCCCTTCGCCAGTTCGGCCTCATCGACGACGCGGCGCTTTGTGGCGGCAGCGCCGGTGGCTTCGATCCGCGGGTCGGGCGCGCCGCCCGCAATCCACGCTTCGAAGTCCGCGATGATCGCGTCCGCGAGCTTGCCGCTCGGCGGCATCTGCAGATGCGGATCGGAATACTTCAGCGCGTGAATGAGCTTGCTGCCCGAGGGATTGCCCGGAACAATCGCCGGGCCGAGCGTGCCGCCCTTCATGACGCCTGCCCGGTTGTCGAGCACCAGGTAGCCCTTGGGCTCCTTCATCGTGCTGTTGTGGCAGGCATAGCACTTGGCGGCGAGCACCGGCCGGATTCTGGCCTCGAAAAATTCGTTGGAAACGGGCTGCTGCGCGCTGGCGGGGGTTCCAGCCAGGACAACCAGGAACGCGCCGGCGCAGGCGTGCCGGGACACTCTCATGAGACCTCGTTTGCTGGAATTCGTTGGGTTTTCACTATAACTCAGGTCGGAATCCGGGTCACTTTGACGACCTGGTTGAACAGATACTCGACCTCGATGCGGTCGCCCGTCTCGAGTGAATCCCCCGGAATCGCCTCAGGACCGACGCGTGCCGCGTTGAGCTGCTCGGTCGAGTCGTCGACATGCGTGAAGACAATCTCCCACGATGCCTGCCCGTGAATGCTGATGCGCTGGATGCGCTTGAGGATGGCCTGGCGACTGCCCTTGAGCATGCACTGATTTTACGCGATGCTATCGCTATGAAAGCATCCGACTGCATTCTGTTCAGTGGTGGCGCACCCGGGGCGGAGGCCGAATTTGGGGCCTGCGCAGAGCGGCACGGCGTCGAGGAAGTTAACTTTACATTCGACGGTCACAAGATTGTCCGTCACCGCGGCGTGCGCGTGCTCAACCACGAAGAGCTGCAGAATGGCGACGTCAGCCTCGAATACGTCAGCCGCCTGATGCATCGCCGCTATGCCGACGCGCCAACCATCCGGAAGGTCCTGCAGACCATGTGGTACCAGGTCAACAACGGCCAGGAAATCTGGGTCGTCGGGACCATCCTCAAAGACAAGACCGTGCGAGGCGGCACCGGCTGGGGTGCCGAGTTCGCCAAGCTCTGCAACAAAAAGCTACACGTGTTCGACCAGGAAAAGAAAAGCTGGTTCTGGTGGAACGGCGACGACTGGCAGCCACCGGACAGCAAAAGCGGCCCTCGCATCATGCACCCGCATTTCACGGGCACGGGCACCCGCACGCTGCAAAATGCGGCGAAAAAAGCGATTGAAGACCTGTTTACCCGATCGTTCAAATCATGACGTTGTCCCGATCCGCTACATACTGGTGCTCGGATTCCCTGACCGGTACGAAAAGTGCTTGATGTAACAGGTATGACGAACTCGCTATATGCCTACATCGTCGCGGGTTGCATGGTTGCGGCGTGCACGTCGTCGGCTCATCAGGCCGCGCGAGAATCCGCGACACCCGCTCCTGCGCCCTCTGCGTCGCAGGCTCAGGCGCAGCAGATGCCCAAGGGCACCAATGTCAATCCCGACGCGGGGCTGATCGCAGAGTTCAGGAAGAAGGTCGACGCGTACGTCAAGATCCGCAACGACGCCGCCAATGCGGCGCCCGATCTGAAGAGGACCGAAAAGCCCGCAGAAATCAACACGGCCGAGAAATCGATGTCGCAGATCATTCGGGCGGCGCGCGCCACGGCAAAGCGCGGAGACATCTTTACGCCGGCGACCCAGGCGATGTTCCGGCGTATGCTCAGGGAGCCGCTCAACAAAGGCGGCGGTGAGGGCGCCGACAACAAAGCGATCATCAAAGATGATGCTCCGGCAGCCGAAAGAAATGCCGTTCAAGGTCAACGCGGACTATCCAAAGGAAGCACCGCTCTCGACGGTGCCTCCCGACGTGCTCCTGACGCTGCCGCAGCTGCCTGAAGATCTGCAGTACCGGTTCGTCGGCAAGCACCTTCTCCTGTACGCATGCCAAAGCGAACCTTATTATCGATTCATGTTGAATGCAATTCCGTAGTGCTTGAAGGACGACCCATGCGCACACATAAACAACTCTCTGCCGCCGTCACATTAATCGCCGCTCTCGTGACGGGTGTGGCCGCACAGGATCTCACGGTGCCGAACAAGCCGACCGGCACGCTGAAATTTGCCGTCATCGGCGACAGCGGCACTGGCGACTCCGACCAATACCGCGCCGCGAAAGTTTTCGCCGACATCTACGTCAGCGATTTCCGTACGAGTTTGTGCTGATGCTGGGCGACAACATGTACGGAGGCGAGAGCTCGCGCGATTTCGAGAAAAAGTTCGAGAATTCCCTACAAGCCGGTTCTCGACGCCGGGCATCAAGTTCTACGCGGCACTGGGGAATCACGACAGCCGAATCAGCAGATGTACAAGCTGTTCAACATGAACGGCGAGCGCTTCTACACCTTCAAGCCGAAAGACGGCATCAGATTCTTCTCGCTCGACAGCAACTATATGGACCGCACGCAATTGCAGTGGCTCGAGAAAGAGCTGGCCGCCAGCGGATCGGACTGGAAGCTCATGTTCTTCCATCATCCGATTTACTCCTCCGGCGGCGCTCACGGATCGGATACCGCCCTTCGCGATCAGCTGGAGCCGCTCTTTCTGAAATATGGCGTCGACGTGGTGATGGCGGGTCACGACCACTTCTACGAACGTCTCAAGCCGCAAAAAGGCATTCACTACTTCATCTCCGGCGGCGCGGGCAAAGTACGGCGGGGAGACGTCGGCGGCGAGTTCACCGCAAAGGCGTTCGATCAGGGCTTTCATTTCATGATTTTTGAGATCGATGGCGACCAGATGCATTTCCAGGTCATCTCCGATCAAGGGAAGACCGTCGACTCGGGCATCATCACGCGACAGAGAGTCGAGGACCAGGCGGCACCATCGCAACCGGCGGCGCCTTCCGCGAAACCGGTTCCACCTAAGGACAAGCCCTCGACGACCACGGCGAAGCCTACAGCTCCGGCGACGGCCAAGCCGTCGAATCCGGCCACGGCCAAGCCGGCGGCCCCAAAGTAGTCAGCGGGTCACAGCCCGCGCGGTAGCGAGGACTTCTGAAGACGAGGAAGCCATCGATTCGTAATACCGAGACGAATCGATCTGGTTTCCTCGCTGTTGTACGGCCTGCAGATTCTCGGCCCACCTGAACCCAATCACCTGAAAGCGGAGCTCGGCGTCGATCTGAAACGGACCCGCAGCCGCCTTGGCTCACATCGATCGCATAGCGCACGCGATCGCCCGCTCTCCGAGAAGTCAGCATCCTGCGCCGCGTCACCGACGACGGCAATCCACGTGTCCGCGCTCGACTTCTCGAATCCTCGCGGCAGCAGGCGATTGTCCTTCAGGTAGCGAACCGCCCTGAACAGCCCGGTGGTCGGCACGTCCATTCGGGATCGCGCATCACCGATTCGTAGATCTGCACCTGGTCGGGCTCGCGGATCTCGCATAGTGCGGCTCGACACTTCAGCGCGTCCGCATCATTGTCATTTCCGGCTATCGCACCGCCTGCGTCGACGAGCCCCGGACTCGAATATCGATCCGTCCGTCACGATCGCGAACCGTCACGTGCAGCCATGCACGGCGCGACGGATATCCGGTCGGCAGCTTGTGGCCGGTCGCATTCTCGCACCCTGACATCCGCGATGAGCACGCCCTTCGAGACGTCAGCACGCTTTCGAACGAGACCTTTGCGGTGTCGGATTCGGAGATTCGCGACCGTCGTTACCACTGCCGTATCCAGTCAGCGGCCGGCGCCTCCACTCCAGCTCGTCCCGGAAGCGATTCAGCATGCGCTGCATGAAAAAGTTTCCGCCGACGAACGTGTGGCGGGCGAATCCCTTGCGTGGAGCGCCCAGCACCGATGCGATGGGCGTGTCCTCCTCGACCGACCGGCATGTGACACGACTGGCAGCTGCGCTCTTCGGCGGCCAGCGCGCTGTTCTTCCACTCGAGAAACGGCATCTGCTCGGGCAGCTCGCCGATGATCTCGCCCTTTGTTCCGCGCGCCTTGGTCACGAGCGTGTGGCATGTTGCGCAGAGCTCGGACTGGCTTACGTGCGAGTGCTTCGGTCGGCTGAAATCCCGTAGCCGAGCGCATGATCGTCGTCATGCCCGCGCTCGATGCGAAACGGCCCGAACACGGGACGCGGTGCGTGGAAGTCACCTGGCGGCGTCACGACATATCCGCCCGTAAAGCTCGCAGGACGTGCCCGAGGTTCTGGTCGGTGATTTGATGGCACAGGGAGCACGCCACGCCATCCCGTGCGAGGCGGCCGGACCGATTTCCCTCGTCCGATTTCAGGTGATCGAAGACCTCGCCCTCGCCTCCGGCCATGCGCGCTTCGGTCCGCGACATCGGCATATGGCACGTCGCGCATTCGTCCTGAATCGCCTGTCGCGGCCAACGGATGATCGATCACTTCGCGTCGCACGCCTGCCTGCCAGTACGGATCGCGCGACGAGTTCGCCATCATCGACGCGCGCCAGCTCGCGCCAATCGACACATCCTCGCCCGAAGGCGTGCGCAGACCGTTGTGGCAGGCCATGCACTGATCGGAGGTTTTGAACACTTCGCGGCTGTGAGGATTCCGGGCGCTGTCAATCCCGGCGACCGCCGACACGACGAGGACGCCCAGAAGAATGTGGCGCATCACCATCCAGACAGGAAACTGCCGTCAAACCAGTCCCAGAGGACATACGCCATGACGCTCGTGCGACGGTCAATCCGCTGCGTCAACGGCACACGGACGCCGATGTTGAACAGCACGTGCTGCCGCGTGCTGAGGCTCACCTGCACTTGCGGCAGCGCGTCCCACTCGCTCTCGGGCCGATGTGTCAATCTCGCGTGCCGCGAGCAGCTCGAACATCGGCGACCATGCGCGGCCCCAGCGGCGCATCCATGAAGCTCTTGCCGACGGCCGCGCGCCAGAACAGCTCGTTCGGCGCAGTGTTGTCAGTCGGGACCTCCACGCCGGCATGGACGTGAAGGAATCCGTCGGTCACATACGGCAGCGCCTGACTGTACGCGCCAAACGCCTCGAACACGGCGCCGCTGTCGTTGAACTTGATCTCACCTCCGCCGGAGACAATCGATCCGCGCCGCCAGCTGTCAAACAGCACGTGTTTGTATGCGCCGCCGATTTCGTCGAGATCGCTGCGCGAAGATCTGGTACTGACCGCGGCGCCCCACCCTGTGCTCGTACAGAAATTCGCTCGTCACCCTGCGCGCATCGCCTCGCGCGAACGACATCGTGAGGACCGCCTCGTTCTCGGGGTAGGCCTTTTCGGTGACCAATGGGCGCGGCATGTTGAGGTCGCCATGCGGCCAGCCACGCTCGGTGCAGAATCCGCGCACGTGGGCGATGACTCTGGCGATTTCGTCGTCTGTAAGCTCGTCGCCGAACGCCGGCATCATGCGATCGAACGCGCGCGCGGGACCGCCCTGATGAATCACCGAGTACCAATCGAGATCGGCTTCAGGCGTCGTGAGGCTGCAGTCGGTGAAGTCGGGCGGTTCGGCCTCAAATCCGCGAATGGAGCGGGGCTGGCCACGTCCATCGGTACCGTGACACGCCGCGCAGGCGGCTTGGTACAGCTGCTGGCCGTTCAGGCCGGCGCGATCGGCCTGTTGCGCGTCGAGGCGCACGTTCAGAACCAGGAGCGCAACGATCGCCGCGACGAACGTCATGACGCCGCGACGGTAGCATGGCGGTTTCGTTCCGCGGAAACCTGAGAATTGGTCTCAGAACGCGGGTCGGGTTCTTCAGCCGGACTTGAACGACTTCGCAAGCCACGCTCCGGCCTGCGCGATGTCGTCATGGACGAGCTGATGTCCGGCCTGATGCCATTGGAGCGTCACTTCCGCACCCGCAGATCGCAACAACGCGGCAAGGCGATCCGTTTCTGCGACCGGCACGAGCGGATCGACACGACCGTTCGCGATGAGCACCGGACTCCCCGGAATCGCCGGCAGCGGGTCGGGAACGATGCGGAACCATCGCACGCAGGAGCACGGCGCCCGCGAGCAGTCCGGGGACGAGCAGCAGCGTCGAGCCCGCGATGTTCGCGCCATTTGAAAATCCAACTGCGACGACACGCGCCGAATCGAACTTGTAGTGCCCGCTCGCTTCCTTCACGAACGCCGCAAGCTCGAGAGTACGCTGCCGCAGGTCATCGAGATCGAATACCCCTTCTGCAAAACGGCGGAAGAATCGCGGCATGCCGTTCTCGAGCACCTTGCCGCGGGGGCTCAGGACGCCCGCGCCGGGCATCAGGTCGGCCGCCAGCGGCACGAGGTCGTGCTCATTGCCACCGGTGCCGTGCAGCATTAACAAGGTGGGCGCGCCGAGCACTGTCGGCGCCTGGTAGACGTGGGTGAAGCTCAACATAAAGGGTTCCTAGTTCCAGTTCCGGTTCCACGTTCCGGTTCCACGTTCCGGTTCCGCGTTCCGGTTCCGCGTTCCGGTTCCGCGTTCTGGTTCTAGGTTCTGGTTCTAGGTTCTGGTTCTAGGTTCTGGGTTCTGCCATCTGCCATCTGCCATGACCTGGTTACATCCGATGCGCTGCGCTCTCGAAAGAGAGCGGCGGCAGCGCCTGCTCGATTGCCGCGCGATGCGCTTCGAGCCAGGGTGGCAGCACCAGGCTCTCGCCGAGATGTTCGGTGGCTTCGTCCACCGAGAAGCCGGGTCCATCGGTGGCGAGCTCGAACAGCACGCCGCCCGGCTCCTTGAAGTAAACAGACTTGAACCAGAACCGGTCGATCACGGTCGTCGGATTCGCGCCGGCTCCCTGCACCCGCGTCCTCACGTCGAGCTGGTGGCTGTCATCTTCCACGCGCCACGCCAGGTGATGCACGGCCCCCACGCCCCACGCCCCCCGACGCGCTTCGGGCGCATCGCGCACGTCGATGACGCCCGGCCCGCCCGGACACCCGTATCGTGTCCAGCCGTTCTCGCTGGCGACCTGCTGAAAGCCGAGCACGGACGTCAGAAACTGCGTGGTGGTTGCCGCTTCGCGCTCCCACACCTGCGCACCGAAGAGGCCGCGGACCTGCCGCTCAACCGGAACCGGACTGTCCGGCCAGGGTGTAAACCGGCGCTTCCCGGTGACCTCGACAAGCGCGACGTTCAGGCCATGCGGATCAGTAAATGACAGGACCTTCTGCCCGAAGCGCGTTTCCGCCGGACCGATCGCGGTGCCATAACGCTGCAGTCGATCGCCCCAATAACCAAGGCTGCCCTCCGGCACTTCGAGATCGACTTCCATGGCGAGGCCATAGCCCGCTCGTGGCGGCGCCATGTGCGCCCACGGAAAGAACGTGAGATCGGAGCCGGGGCTGCCCTCCGCATCCGCGTAAAAGAGGTGATAGGTGCCGGGATCGTCCTGGTTGACGCTGCGCTTGACGAGCCGCATGCCCAGGACGCCGGCGTAAAAATCCAGGTTCTCCTGAGCGGGCCCGGCAATCGCGGTGATATGGTGCAGTCCGTTCACGCCGCGCATGGCAGGTCCCATTATGCCTCCAAACAGAGAGCAACAAGTTTGTCGACGTTTTTCTGAAACGAACAACGTTGTAGGTAGCGATGCGCACGCGCACAAAGCGAGCCCCGCGCACAAACACCAGGCGCGCACAAAAGCAACATTCTTGTTTGGAATTCACGACGAAGCCACACGAACGTGTGAATCGGTCACCCACCAGACGCACGCGCATTTCAACGATTTCGACCCGTTTTTCCCAACAAACCCGAGGGGTTGAACAGGTTGCACGACGCATCATCCGCTTGGCGTCGATCTTGATTACACCGCCGCCAGAGCAACGCTTTATTCCATAACCTCAAAATCAAAGGTGTGAGATGAATCAAGCTGACACTGCGTGGATGCTGGTTTCGACGGCTCTGGTTCTCCTGATGACGCCGGCGCTGGCGTTCTTCTACGGAGGGCTCGTGCGTTCGAAGAACGCGCTCAACACGATGATGATGAGCTTCATCTCGCTCGGATTCGTCGGCCTGCTCTGGGCGGTCATCGGCTATTCGCTGGCGTTCTCGGCCGGCAATAACTATCTCGGCGACCTCTCGCGGCTCTTCCTGCGGGGCGTCGGCCTGGAAGCGCAGGGCACCATCCCGCACTACCTCTTCATGGCCTATCAGGGCACGTTCTGCATCATCACGGCCGCCCTCATCTCGGGCGCGATCGTCGAGCGGATGCGCTTCTCGGCCTACCTCGTGTTCATCGTGCTCTGGGCGCTGTTTGTCTACAGCCCGGTGGCGCATTGGGTGTGGGGAGGCGGGTGGCTCGCCGACATGGGCGCACTCGATTTCGCGGGGGGCACGGTCGTCCACGTGAACGCCGGAGTCGCCGCGCTGGTGGCGGCCATCGTCGTCGGCAAGCGGAGCGAC
Organism: Vicinamibacterales bacterium; assembly: GCA_963811435.1. Taxonomy (GTDB): domain Bacteria; phylum Acidobacteriota; class Vicinamibacteria; order Vicinamibacterales; family JAMQPK01; genus JAMQPK01. The sequence continues at coordinate 954,825 of CAWERD010000007.1, read as the reverse complement.
TATCCAAGCTCGTCGCTGCTGCCTCACAACGTGCCCTTCACGTTGCTCGGCGCTGGACTGCTCTGGTTCGGGTGGTTCGGTTTCAACGCCGGCAGCGCGCTCGCGGCCAGCCCGATTGCCGGCCTTGCCTTCGTCACCACGTTCCTGGCCCCGATGGGCACGCTCGTCGTCTGGACGATCCTCGATTACGCCCGCCAGGGGAAACCCACCGCTGTCGGTGCGGCCACCGCGATCGTCGTCGGCCTCGTCGCCATTACGCCGGCAGCCGGATTCGTCGGACCGATGAGCGCGATCGCGCTCGGCGCCATCGCGGCGATACCCAGCTATCTCGGCCTGGTCTGGCGCGCCAAGACATCGCTCGACGACTCGCTCGACGTCGTGGCCGCGCACGGTGTGGGCGGAACGGTGGGCGCGCTGCTGACCGGGGTCTTCGCCCAGAAGGCGTTGAACGGCGTCGCGGATGGCGTGCTCTTCGGCAATCCGGCACAGCTCGGCATACAGGCAACCGCCGTGGCGGTGACCATCGTCTACAGCGGCGTTGTCAGCTTCATTCTTTTGAAGCTGATTGGGCTCGTGATTCCGCTGCGCGCCTCGGCCGATGACGAAGCGGTCGGTCTCGACATCAGCAACCACGGCGAAGAGGCCTACGTGCATGGCGAGGCCAGCAGCCAGATGCTCTCCCCCGGCGGCATGAAGAAGCCCGCCCCGGCCCTGCGATCGGAGCTCGCATGAAACTCATCAAGGCGATCATTCGTCCGAACAAGGTCGACGACCTGAAAGAAGCGTTCGCAAAAATTCAGATTGCCGGCATGACGGTCACCGAAGTGCGGGGTCACGGACGTCAGAAAGGGCACACTGCGGTCTATCGGGGCCGGGAGTACGAAGTGACGCTGCTGCCGAAGATGCAGGTCGAAACCGTGGTGCCGGACGAACTGGTGGAGCCCGCGCTTCAGGCGATTCGCGAAGCGGCGCGCACAGGAGAAATCGGCGACGGGCGTGTCTTCATCTGCCCGGTCGAGCAGGCTTATAACATCCGGACGGGGGAAAGAGACTTGGCGTAGGGAGAGAAGCGGAAAGTAGAAAGTAGAAAGTAAAAGGTAGGAGTCGTTTCTACTTTCTACTTTTTACTTTCTACTTTTTACTTTCTACTTACTGCTTCCCACACGCACCCCAGGCCCATAACGCAACCGACCATTGCTGTTTCTGGTTGCGATGGACGACGGTGCGGGCGGTGTCGGCGCGGCCTCGGCGATCGAGAGACAGGCACAACCGGAAGTTGTCCCCCTTGGACACCTGACGTTCGGCAGAGAGCACGTTCCGCAGGGTGACGGCGCTGTCGCTCCGATTCTTTTTCTTTTGATCGGCGAGCGCGAAGTTGAGGGCCGTCCTCACTTCGCGATCGTCGGTCGCGACGTGACGATAGTCATTCGGCCGCACCGCGACGGGACGGGGCGACGACTGCCCTGCGGCCTCGAAGAGAATCGTGGCGGCCACGACGAAGACAACGCCGCCGACAATCCATCGACCGGTACGTAGCACGCTCATTTCCATCAGGGAGGGAGAATCATATCACTGCCACCCGTTGGAGGGCCGAATACGGCCTAGTCGTGAGACTTTCGCCAAATTACCGCCAGGCGACCTCGAAGTTATGGTCCTTGCCGTTCACATCTCTGCCCTTGACTTCAATGGACCGCGGCTTCACGACCCGCAGGCTGAACGGTGTTCCATCCCGCCCAAAGAATTCGCCGAGCATCAGGTTGCGCGACTGGGCATTTTCGAGCCGGCCTACGAACTTGTTGAACACGGTGGATCGCCCTATCGGAATGATGGCGACCGAAACATCGTTCAACGCCAGGCCCGATTCATTGCGCACGGTCACATACATCTGTGAGATCTCGATTTTGACCGGCGCGTTCGCATCCTGGCTGGCCGCGCCCTGATCAGAGCAGCCGGCCGTCACGAGCGTCAGAGCGACGAGTAAGCAGAGCCGCATGCCGTCCTCCTTATGAAGCGTCGAGGTTCGCACGGGATATGTGGGGATTGCGGGCACTCTACCCCCGCACGCGATTGCAGTCAAGGAAAGGCCGCGCGATGCTATAATTATCCGCAGTTTTTGCAGGCTGTCCGTCGCGCGACGCGCCACGGCGCGCTGCGCCCGACTCCCCTCTTTTCACACAATTCGAATCGACAAGGAGCACTGATGCGGTTTGCCATCAGGCCGGGTAAGGTTGCGTGTGCGGGTATCGTCGCTATCCTGATGGTGCTGCCCAACAGTATCTGGAAGGGCGCCGACGCGAAAGTGCCGACGGCCAGACCGAAGATTCAAAAGGTCCAGAAGAAGACCGATTCATCCCGCCTGGGTGTGAAACTCCGGAAAGTGCCGCGCTGAGCACTCCGGACAGAGCGCGTGGCTCAACTGCAGCTCTGGCGTCTCGGCCAGATACGTCTCCACGCTCTTCCACTCGCCGTTGGCATCGCCCACGCGCACGCGCCGGCAATCGGGACAGATCGGCAGCATGTCGCTGAGCGTCCGGATGCGCGCGTTTGCCGTCCGCAACTCTGCGACAAGACGGCGCTGCGCCTCGTCGGTGTGATTCCTCGCTGCCGCAATCGAGCTCGTCAGCACGGCCACGGCCGCAAATATGACCAGCCGGAAGATGTCGCTCGCCTCGATCGCAAGGCTGAACTGCGGCGTCATGAAAAAGTAGGCGGTCGCACCGGCCGACAGCACCGTCGCAATCTGACCGGCGACGATGCCTCCATACAGCGACGAGATCATCACCGCCACGAAGAAGAGCGGAGATGCCGACGGCGCGATGTACGGCCAGAGCTTCCACGTCACGAGCGTGGCTGCCGTGCAACTGGCCACTGGGAGCGCAATGGCTCGCACCCACCCTGGGTGTTTCTGCATCACTCAATCGGCCGCACGACAACGTATCCATCGACGTAGGTGTAGCTCGTCACACCGGCAATCTTGTTGAGCCCTTCCGTCAGCCTGATGGTGACGCCCCACGGATCGGTCAATGTCGCCGACATCAAACCCAGTTCAGGGTCGCGCCCGTACGGGACATCAAACGTCACGCCGTTCGCTTTGATCTTCTCGACGTACGACCGCAGATTCTGCACGTCGAATCCGATGCTGTCCATCAATCGGCCCTTGGTCGGCACGCCGGGCACCTTCTGGCTTCCGAGCGGCGCCATCGTGAGGTTCATGCCCGGCACATCACCGGAGTCATAGGGCCCCCGCATGGTCGGTTGCAACAGCAGCTTCTGGACGTACCACTTCTTCACGTCGGCCGGCTTTTCCATCCAGTAGTGCAGGTGATGACTGACGACGGGCGCCGGAAGCGTCGTGTCTTCAACGAGCTCCATTCGGAAGGTGTCGGGCCCTGTTACGTAGGTCTGCGGCGTCTTTTCCCGGCCGACGCGCGGCGGGTCGTACTTCAAGCCCGCCTTGTCGAAGCGTGCCGTGTAGTCCGAGAGCTTGTTCAGCTTCAGCCCCATGTGGTTGATGGTGGTTCCCTCGCTGGGCCCGGTCCGCGGCTGCACACGGAAGAGAATCACCACGCCAGGAACCGTGACCCCCTCGAGCTTTCCGACGGTCACCGGCTTGGCATCGAACTGTCGTGTCCAGAACTCGCGATGGGCTGCGACGTCGCTGACGTTCAGCAGCACATGTCCCATCGTCATCACCGTGTCGCCTGCCGGGAACAGCTGCGCGTGGACACGGGTAAAGAGACCGAGGCCGATCACGCCGACGGCGAGCGCCGCGAATGATTTTTTCATGATGCCCCTTTCGCGCCGGAAACGCACCCGCGTCGGCGCGGCAGGCCGGTAGTATACAGGCTGGTGATTTATGAGATACTTATATACCGAATTGCCGCCGCTGTGCTCAGGACGCCAGCTTCTGCGCAAGCATGCGCTTGAGGTGGGCACCCGACACCACAGACGTCACATCAAGGCGGCTTTCGTCCAACGCATCCAGTAGCGCACGGATGACCTCGGCGCGCGTCAGATTCGCGCCGGTCTTGCTCCGGATCGCGGTCGTCAATCGATCGAGCTCGAGGACCTGACGCTCGAACATGACGACCGAGACCTTGGTCCAGGCCTCGCGATGCGTGCGCGGACGGCCGCGGCGGGCGCGTGGGGGATTCAGTTTGCGGCGTCCAGTGCGCGTCGCCATCTGAGTTCCATTTTAACGAATGTTGTTGCTAGCACAAACCCTAAATCCTATGGTCAACGCGTCGAAGCGTGGGTCCTCGATAGGAAGAGTCGGACGTCCTCCCGCGGGAGATCGTGGAGAGCGGGTGAAGGACTATCCGCAAGTCAGCTTTCGGCTGCCGAAGCCGTCGCGCGACAAGCTGATTGCGCTCAGCAAGGTGCGGAAGCAACCGCAGTGGCGGCTCATCGTCGAGTCCGTGGAGTGTTATTTGCGGGATCTGCCGCGTCACGAGCAGGCGCAAATCGCCAGGCTGGTGTCCAACAAACGGTCACACGACTCCTAGGAAGACACTCCGCAGCCTATTTTGACGGGTACTGGATGCGAAGCTCGGATATCAGCGCCATCCGTACATCGCGTAGATCCTGAACGTCGTGCACGTTCGGGTTCGTCCTGGTGAGGAATCCAAGGTTGGTTTCGTCGCCGCTCAAGAGAAAATCGGTCGCCGCGACGGTATAGCGCGCCCCGGGATCGAGCGGCTTGCCCTTGACCAGCCACTTGCCGCCTTCGCGAGTAACGCCTCGCGTGTGCAGAAACCCGCCGGTTCCCTGATTGTTCACGCCGATATCGAGGACCGATGCCAGCAGCGCGCCGTCCAGAGAGGCGCGAATGACGCGCCCCCCGAACGGTAGAACGCGAATCACGTCGTACTCAGTCACCGGGCCGGGCCGGATGATGTCGTTGATGCGAATGGACCCTCCGTTGACAATGGCGACGTCAACTCCTGAAGCTTCGCGATCGAAGCCGGCGGCAATCAGATCCGTCAGCCGGCCCGGCTGATTGCGGACGATCGAATCGCGGCCGTCGAGGGCCTCGGTGGCGACGGCAACGGTGCGCTCGGGCTCAAATCCATCTTTTCGAAACGCATCGAACGCCATGGCAGTCCACTTCCTGACCACCCCTTCCACCTTCGGATCGTTCTGAATGCTTTCATCCATCACTTGCAGGCGGGCCGCGATGGCCGGACGTGCAGCAGCCCTTCCGAATGTCAGCGTCACAATCACCGCCGAGCGGACATTGGAATCCGCCTTCACGATCGTCGTGAATGTGCGTCCTCGCCTGACCTGCATGTTCTCGTGTTCGTGGCCGCCCAGAACGAGATCGATATCCGGCACCTGATCAACCAGTTCCTGATCTTCGGCAAGCGACAGGTGCGTGAGGGCGATAACGGCATCAACCTTTCCGTGCAGCTGCGCGACCTGCTCACGGGCGGACTCCACCGGAGGCGCATAGCGCACCCACGGGCGCCGATTGAGGTCGGTCGTCAGTCCGATGAGCCCGAGCCGGATCGTCCGTCCACGAACCTCGACCGGAACCACCGCCGAGCGCACGGTTCCCGGAAACGGCTGCCCCTTCAGGTCGGAAACGTTGCTCGAGACGATGCGAAACCGCGTTTCGGACATCCGTGCACGAAATGCCGGCTCCGGGATGTCGAATTCGTGATTACCGAACACGGCCCAGTCGAGGCCGACCGCGTTGAGCGCCGCCACCATCTGACGTCCGGCCAACGGCTCGCCGTCGATGACGGCTGTGCCGATTGCCGACGGGGAAAGATAATCGCCACCCAGCGTCATGAGCACCGGTGCCTGAGAACGCTTGAGCCGCTGCAGCACCGTGGACGCGCGGCCAAGCCCCCCGTAACGTCCCTGTTCGATCACGTCGGTCGCATGAACGTCGTTGATGTGTAGAATCGTGATCGTCGCCGGCGACTGTGCGCTGGCCGCGTAGTGAACGCCGGCGACCGCGATCGCGCAGAGGAGAAATATCGCGAGAAACCGCTGCCGCATCTCGCCATTCTACGGTAGGTTGTTTGCGGAGGTTTGAGTTGGAGACGGTCACCACCGCCGTCGGCAAGTCGTTGTGGAAGACCGAAGTCGAAGCCATCCTGCAGCGCAGGAACGCCATCGTCAAATTGTCGAGGCAAAGATCAAGGAGCGCGGAGAGCGCTTCGTTCTCTATACGCTCAAGGAGCCGTGAGGGGCACTCGACCGTCAGCATAGATGGCCGTGAACTGCCCGTTCTGGATTTCGAGCGCTGAGGCGCGGCCGCCGGTGAAATAGCTCGAGAGCATTCCCGTGTCGATGAGAAACACCGAATCTGAGAACCGGGGAGTGATTCGGCGGCTCTCGAGAATCGTATGCCCGACGACAAAATGCGTCGCCTTGTAACGGTCCTTCAGGATCTTGACCTGCTCGGCACCGGCGTCGGAGGGCCACGTGGCGTAACCGCGAAACCACAGCGGCCCGTCGGGGTTGATGAACGACCAGCTGTCAATCCCGATCAATCCCTTGAGTCCCAGCGGGTCTTCGTTCACAGGAAATCCTGGCTTCTCCTGAGCCGCTGCCGCGCGGCTCGCCAGGGCCGCCAGTTCCAACTCGATCTGCGCGGCCGTGAGAATTTCAGGCAGGGTGAAGAACGGAAGCACCATTTTCCGATCGACCATCCGGGTCTGGTAGTCATCCCATCGCTTGATTTCCGCAAGCACCTGCTTGTTCACATCCTCGAGTCTGCGCGGCGTCCGTTCCGGGTTGAGGCCGCCATGAAGAAACACGATGCCGTTCAACTGCAGCACGGCTGGTCTGGTGCGGATCCAGCGCCCGTAGCGACCCTGCGGCGACATCGCGCTGCGGTACTCGACGTAGCCGATCGGATGTGCGGCCATCCAATCGGCTTTGCTGACAGGCTGATAGAACCGGGGCGGCTGATTGAACTGCGACGCATGGTCCGCACACCATTTGATGTACGCGTCGTAGGCAGCTTCGCGCCGCTTTTCTGACTGCGCATCGGCAAAGGTCTGATAGATCGCCGGCGTCGCATCCCGCAGATCGCCGATGAGATTCATCACCTCATGGTTGCCAAGGAGCACCGCGACGCGACCACCCGCCGCTTTCGCCTGCCCCTCGAGGTCCATCAGAAAATCCATCGCGGCCCGCACTTTCGGACCCCGATCGGTGTAATCGCCCGTCTGCACGAGCGTCGTCTTCCCCCCGCTCCAGCGGCCACTGGCGTCGAGGATGCCGGCGAGTTTCAGGATGTCGACAAACGCGTCGAAGTCGCCATGAATGTCTCCGACGGCGACGATCCGCGACGCCTCGACGTTCTGGGCCTTCGTGTTCGGAGTCAGTACCGAGCAGGGCGATGAGAATCCAGACGTGACGAATCGGGCCGCGACGCCTCAACCATTTCATGATCATCGAAGGCCTCAATAGCCGTTAAAAGCTGACGACGGCCGCGATATGGAGACGCCGCGGCGGGGCGAAAGCGTTCCCCATGCCAAAAAACGGGTTCGGCTGCTGGTACGGGCCAAAGTACGGAGGCGCCGGCTGCGTCTGCAGATCCAGGTACTTCTGCGCGTCGGTCGAGAGCTGCGTCTGATTGTTGAAAACATTCAGCAGCCGCGCCTCGACCGAGATCGTGGCGGCCGTGTCCAGAGGCAGACGGTAGGCCGTCATCACGTCGAGATTGGTCCACGTCGGATTGCGATGACTGCCCGCCGGCTCGAGGTAGTTCAGCGAGGCACCTGGCCAATCGCGTCCCCGTGCGGCCCACGGCGTCCCGCTCTGTGCGCGCAGGTATGCCGCCGCGCTCAGCCTGCTGGTTACGTCGTACGACGTGAACAGCTTGAGGACGTGGGGACGATCTTCGAACAGCGGCCCGAAACGATTCGGATCTTCGACGTTGGCCCCGGGGCCGTCCTGAATGAACGACGATGTGTTGAAGACCGAGACCGTCGAATAGTCGAGGTCGAAGTTGCCTTCGAAACGGCTCCACGTGTAGTTGATGTCGGCCATCCAGCCGTTGGCGAGCCGCCGCCGCAGGTCTACGGTAAAAGCGCGGTAGGTGCGGCGCGCATCCGCCGCGCTGCACGACGCAAACCGTGCGCATGGCAGGTTGGCGGCGACGAATGGTCCGCTGTCGGGCGCCGTGCCGTTTATCCGTGACGGCACGTCTTCAATGAAGTTGTGCATCATGCGGGACATGAAAAACATGTCCAGGCTGTAGCCTCGTGGCAGCGGAGTGGCATAGCCGACGAGCACTTCGTCGGTGAAGATCGGCTCGATATCGGGATCGATCATTTTTCCCGTCGTCGACGCCAGAGGGCCGCTCGACAACACGTTTCCGGCCAGATCAAAAATGGTCTGCGTCTGGAAAACCCTTCGCGGCGCGAGGCTGCGCGCGCTCGATTTCTGATCCAGGTTGTAATACCGGCCCCAATGGGCGTACGCCTTGTCGCCCGCCTGCTCGCGGAGCTGGTATGTGAGCCCGATACGAGGCTGGATCTCCTGCTTGAAGCCAAACCGCAGGAACGCGCACGTGTCGCCATTGGATTCGTAAACCGCCGAGCCACCTTTCAGGATCACGGCCGGACATCCGCCGCTGCCCTCCACCTGCTGCGACATCTGGTCGCGATTCAACAGCAGGCCGACATTGACCGACGCGCGTGTCGCCAGCGACACATCGTCCTGGACGAAAAGCGCGTAGGTGTCCGTCAACCCGCGCTGCGGCGACTGTGGCGCGAAATAGCGCGCGCGCAGTGCCGGCACGCCGCTCTGCGTCACGTTGACGATCTGGCCCCACCCGTTGGCGGTGCGGTTGAACAGTTCCTCCGCAAACTCGTAGCCGATGCCGGCCTTCAGCGTGTGGCTCGTGCTCGCAATATCGAAGTTCTGGGTGAAAGTACCGCGCACCTCGTGCCGCTGGTAATTCTGAACATTCGTGTACTGATTCCCACCCACGTTGATGTTCGCCTGAAGGGGATCGACGTACTGGCCCATCGCCGCCAGATTTCGGGGATCGAAGGTCGGTAGATATCCCAGGTTCGTGATCGGCACATCCTCGTTGTTCTCTTTGATGTACAGGTAACGCACGTTCAGCGATTGACGTGCGCCGAGGAAGTGCGCCCATTCGGCGGTGGCCACCCGGCTGCCGTTGTCGGTGAGGGTGGCGACGCTCGGCGCAAAATCGGCGTTGGTGCCCGCGTTCTCCACGTGATTCGGCCGATGACGAAACGTGGTGTTCAGCTGGTGCTGCGCAACCGGAGTGAACGTCAGCTTTCCGAAGAGCTCGGGCCCTGTTCGGACCTCGTCGAAAAGCGGCGTCGCCACCTTGTTGAACCGATCCCATTTCGTTTCGCGCGAGTAGCGTGCCGACAGATAGAAGAACATGTGGTCCCGCGCGAGAGGGCCGCCAATCCCCACGGCCGGCATCATTTGCGTGGTCAGCAGCGCGTCGCGGAACACTCCCGGCCGCACGCCCGCATTCTGCAAATCGTCAGGCAGCTTGTAGCCGCTGATCAGGCTCTCCGACAGCCAATCGACCCGGCCGACGCCCGAAAGCCGATTCGAGCCGCTGCGGCTGACCGCGTTCACCACGCTGCCGGCGGTGCGGCCGAACTCGGCGCTGACGCCTCCGCGCTTGATGTTGACTTCCACGATGTCGAGCTCGTTGATCTCTGTACTCAGATAGCCGAACGCGGGGCTGGTGATATTGGCGCCGTCAATCAAATACAGGTTGTCCTGCCGGCTGCCGCCCGCCGCCGGGCCAATGGGGCTCCGGTTGTCGGCGACGCCGGGTATCAACTGAAACAGACCGCGGTAGGTGCGTTCGAGCGGGAGACTATTGAGAGTGTCGTCCTTGAAGTTGAACCCGATTTCAGCCGAGCGCACGTCGACGATCGGCTGTGCCGCGACGACGGTCAGCTCTTCCTGGATCGAAAGGCCGAGCACGAAGTCGACCTGTGTGTCCTTCCCCACTTCGACGACGGCAGCCCGCTTCGAGCGTCCGACGCCGGCCTTTTCGACCTCGACGACGTACTCACCCGGCGCCAGGTACTGAAACTGGAAAACACCATTGGCGCCGGTCTGTACCGTTCTGCCCACCGGCAGCAGCTCTCCCGAGATCCTGACCGTTGCGTCGGCGACCGGCGCGCCGTTTTGATCGAAGGCGGCGCCTGAAACGGTTCCCGTGTCCGCCGCAAACGCGAGCACCGGGAACGTTAACAGAAGGGCTAGCAGAACAAAGAGCGGTCGTACCGCCGCGCGCATTGGATTCTTCCTCCACGGGGGTCTTATCGCTGAATCCTAACACGCTCTTTCTAATCACTTTAGTTCTCTAACGTCCTTCCTGCGAGCGACGAGCTACCGGCTAGCAACCTACCGGCTGCCAGCAACGCTATGCAACGTGACCGACGAGCTGGACCGAAGGAGATTTGAGATGACTTCGTCGTGTGGCTGGGAGGAACGGCTGGCGCGCCTCTGAACAAGGAATGGCCAGACCTGCTCCCGTATTTCGGCGGGGAGCACGCCTTCGAGGTACTCGAGCGCGGTACCTCGAAGGCGGCCGTTCTCACTGTGGAGGCTTCGGAAGGCAATCTGAAGAGGCTGGCTGGGAAGAATGAGAGACAACAAGGTGAAGACGTGCGCGAGACTTTGCCCGGCTCGATCGCGCACGAATTCGTCGAGTGGTGATTCGTTGAAGGCTCCAGCGAGCTGGCGTCGGCTTTCCCAGACGGGGCGGCCGTCGGCGACCTCGCGGAGCACGATCTCGAGGATCCGATCGCGGTCGATATGGATGCGCGGGTTCCTCGCGAGGATGGCGCCGAGGGAACGTGCGCACTGATAGCGCACGTCGAACCGGCTGTCGTCGAGCGCCAGCAGGAGGCCGTCGGCCGCACGCTGGGACACACAGATCGAGAAGACACGCGCCATTTGGCGGCGGATCGCGTAGTCCTGATTCGGATCGAGGAGCGCGTCTGTGAGCTGCCCTATGCGCTCCTCGGCAACCTTGCGCAACGCGAAGACCGCGAAATCGGAGAGTGGACCCGACAGGAGAGGAATCGCGTGGGAGACGAGGCCGGCATTCAAACCCTCTTCTCTCGAAAGCACTTCGATGGCGCGCTCGCGGTGGCCCCCCAGGTAGCGTCCGGCTGTGGACGGACCCTGAGCGGCGGTGAGTACTCGCGCGTCATCGAGATCATCGGCGGCCTGCGGCGCGGCCGGCCGGTTTGAGTTCCGCACCCTGATCAGCATGCTCCGGGTCAAGTGCCCTTCCGTTTCGGATTTGCCGAGGCTCGGCGCCTGCGAAACGAGGCTGGTTCCTAACGTGCGAACGTACCAATCGTTGAGCCGGCTGGCGGCGAAGATGGCGATGGCCGAGCTGGCAATCGCCATCCACAAAATGGCAGAAGACTGAGCGGCGGGCATCAACAGCATCGCCAGGCGGACGAGGCCGCCACCCACGGCATCGCCGAGGCGATCGACGCCCACATCAACGATCGACTTGACGGCCCGCTTTTCGGGGGCCGGAATCGGCGTGTGGAAGAGCTCGTACCCCGCGCGAAACCATGACGCGCGGAAGACGGATTCGCCCGCTCGCGCCGCCATGAGGCTGCCGAAGCCAGGTGTGACGAGACCGCCGATGCTGCCAGCCAGCAGCGCGATGGAGGGCGTGCTCGTGGTCAGCCCGAGGCCAAATCGCTCGAGCGCCACACGGCTCGACACGATTTGAACGATGAACGTAATGAGGCTGATTGCCGCATAATAGAGGGCGAAGAAGCGAAGGAGATGATCACCGGCTCCGACCGCTTCTACCGCCTTCGCCTTGAACAGATAGTCGAGTAGCGCGGCGCTCACGGAACCGACGAGCACCAGCACTACGAGATGCCGCAGATACGGCGCCTCCGCGATAACCTGGAAGCCGGATCGCGCTGGTGCAGAACGCCGCCCTGGGACTGCCCTGAGCGGAGTTGGGGGGCGTGCCCCGAGCAAAGTCGAAGGGCCGTGTTCGCGTTCGGCGAAAGTTTCCGCGGAGGCGGCGAACCGCCAAAACAGCCAGACTGTCAGAAACTGGAGCCCGCCCAGGATGAGCAACATGGCGGGCGCCCCCACGGTTGCGGCCACTCGCTCCGACACAAGAGCGCCGAGGAGACCGCCCAGCGTGCCGGCTCCGGTTATCTGACCGAATCGCCGTTTTGCGGTGCGCGGATCGAAGCGTTCGGTGGCGATCAACCAGAACCCAGAAACCATCAGCGGCCCCGTGGCCGAGGTGTGCAGAAAGAGCAGCACGGCGGTGGCCGCCGGAGCCCTGAACCTGGCGACCCATTCGCCCAGGAACAGGACGCCGCTCGCGGCAAAGAGCACCTGGATCACCGTTGAAGGAGCAATCCTGGAGCTCCAGCGGGCGTGCGCGGCGACGAGCAGTATCGAGCACAGCGCCGCCGCCACGAGCATGGTGGGAAGTGCGCCAACGCTGAGCGTTGTCAGGAACAGGGCGTCCCGGGTGGCTTTGCCAGCCACGAACTGGCCGGTGACTGCGGCGGCGCAGAGCATCGCGGCCAGGAGTGAACGGGACGTCGGTTTCATGGCTGAGAACTAACGCGACAAATGCATCGGAACCCCGCAATCACCCCCTTTTCACCCGATTCCGGTGCCGCCTCTGGCACCGTGCGCTTCGTGCCGGGCTACGTCCTGGCCGGGCGGTATCGCATGATCGCCCGCCTGGGAAAAGGCGGCATGGGTGAGGTGTGGCGGGCCGACGACCTGGTCCTCGGGACGCCGGTAGCCCTGAAATTGATTTATTCGGCCGACCCCGAGGGACGAAAAAGCATCCTCAACGAGGCCCGACTCGCCCGCCAGATCACACACCCGGCAGTCTGCCGGGTCTTTGATGTCGGCGAAAGCGAGGGCGAAGTCTTCTACTCGATGGAGCTCATCGCGGGCGAAGACCTCGCCACGCTGCTGCGCCGTCTGGGGCGGCTGCCTTCGGAGAAGGTCATCGACATCGGTCTTCAGCTTTGTGATGGGCTCGCAGCCGCCCATGGGCAAGGCATCCTTCACCGCGATCTGAAACCCGCGAACGTCCTCATCGACGAGGATGGCTTTGTCCGGATTACAGATTTCGGCATCGCGGTCCCGCGTGAGGGATCCGGTCAGCAACAGGTTATTGGCACCCCGGGCTACATGGCACCCGAGCAGTTGGGTACCGCCATCCCGCTGTCGGAGAGAACCGATATTTACGCGCTGGGCCTGATTCTTTATGAGCTCCTCGTCGGCCGACAGGCATTCGAGTCGCGATTCGAAGTCCAGCGGCAGCCGCCGAAACCGTCTGCGGTCATCGCCGACGTCGACCCGCAGCTCGAGCGGGCGATCGTTCGAGCGATCGCGCACGACCCGCGAGATCGACCAGCCTCGGTCCTGGAACTGTCGAGCCTGCTGATGTCGCCGGAAAAGCGGCGGTCAAAAATACGGCTTTGGGTCGGCGGCGCCGTTGCGGCGGCCGCCGTGGCCGCGCTCGCTGTCGTGTCGTTCGTTATGGCGCCTGCCGGGGCGACCCTGACCGAGCAGGACACAATTATCCTGGCTGATTTTCTGAATACGACCGGCGAGCCGGTATTCGACGGCGCGCTGAAGGTTGCGCTCGCGGTTGCCGTGGAACAGTCGCCGTTCCTCAAAGTGTTTCCGGATAGCCGTGTCAGAGAAACCTTGCGTCTCATGCAGCGTCCCGCTGATGAGCACATCACGCAGGCGATCGCGCGCGAGGTTGCGCGGCGCGAACAGCTGAAGGCACTGCTCTCGGGCTCGATCGCGAAGCTCGGGAGCCACTACGTGCTCGCGCTCGAGGCGATCAACGCCGAAACGGGCGAAGTGCTGGCACGCGAACAGGTCGAGGTGGCGGCCAAGGAACAAGTGCTCGCCTCGCTCGGATCCGTCACCTCGAAGCTTCGCGAAGAGCTCGGCGAATCGCTCGCCACGATCGAGCGATTCGACGCGCCGCTGGCGCAGGCCACCACGGGATCGCTGGACGCGCTGCACGCCTACTCGCTCGCGCTCGATGGAGGCAGGATGGTGCCGCGTCTCGAAGCCGTTCCGCACCTTCAGCGCGCGATCGAGCTCGACCCGAATTTCGCGATGGCGCAGGCGCTCCTCTCCGGCGTCTACGCCAACAACGGCCGGTCGGCGGAGGCTCCACTATTCTCGCGGCGAGCCTTCGAGCTGAGGGATCGCGTGAGCGAGCGTGAACGGTTCTTCATTTCCTGGCGCTACTACATCGATGCCGAGCAGGCCTGGGACAAGGCACTCGAGCTCGCGCAGTCGTGGACGACCACATACCCGCGCGAAGCGTTTGCGTTCAACAGCCTCGGCATGGCGTCCGGGGCGTTCGGCCAGCATGAAGGTGCAGTCGCCGCCTTCAGGGAATCGATACGGCTGGACGAACGGTTTGCTCCGCCCTACGCAAATCTCACGGGGTCGCTGATTGCGCTCAATCGTTTCGATGAGGCGAACGCACTGGTCAAAGACGCCTCGGCGCACGGTGTCGAGATCGCGACCGTTCGCCGCTACCTCCTTGCGTTTGTCGCGAACGACTCAGACGGGATGACGCGTGAGCTCGAGGTGCTGCGCCGATCGCCGCAGGCGATGTGGGCATCCAATCTGGAAGCGCGAAAGTCCGCCTTTGGAGGAGAGATTGAGGCGGCGCATCAGTTGTACCAGCGCGCCGCAAAAACCGCTATTGGAGAACAATCTCACGAGCTCGGGGCGCAGTGGATCATGGAAGATGCCGAGCTGCACGCCATTGCGGGTCGGTGCGAAGAGGCGCGACGCGAGATCGCGTCCGGGATCGAGCTCAATCGCGACAATTTCACGCTCGAGCGCGCGGGCCGCGTCCATGCCCTCTGCAACGATGCCGACGCGGCACGCCTTTCGGATGAGCTCAGCACGCGGTTCGCGAAGGCGACCTTGACGATGCGAATTCACCTGCCCGTCATCGCCGCGGCCACTGCAGTGAGGCAGCGGGATTTTGCGCGAGCCATCAAGCTGCTGGAGCCGGTCAAGCCGTACCGACCACGCCCCGGCAGCGGAGCTCTGGCCTGCCTATCTTCGAGGCGAGGCGTACCTCGGTCTGAAAGATGGTCAAGCGGCCGCCACGCAGTTTCAGAGCATCGTCGATCGCCGGGGCGAGGCGCCAATGTCTCCGCTGTACGCGCTCGCCCAACTCGGCGCGGCTCGCGCTTCGGCGCTGACAGGCGACGATGACAGGGCCCTCGCCGGTTATGAGGCATTTTTTGCCCTCTGGAGCCGCTCGGACAATGTTTACCTGCTTGACGAAAGCCGGCGCGAGTACGCCAGGCTCCGGTAGTACACTCGTGTCCAAAAGGAATGCAGGGATCACCACAACGAGCTAAGGACCTCTTTCTCGAGGCCCTTGATCGCCCCCCCTACGCGCGCGCCGCTTTTTTGACCGAAGTGTGCGGCGATGATGCTGTTCTGCGCCAGGAAGTCGAATCTTTACTGCACTTTCACGAAACGCCTCAGACCATCGCCCCAGATCGAGACAGTGAACGCCCACATCCCGTGTTCGCCCCGGGTGAGGTCTTCGCGGGCCGCTATCGCATGGTCGAACGAATCGGCAGCGGCGGCATGGGCGATGTCTGGCGCGCAGATGATCTGGTACTCGATACGGCGGTCGCGCTGAAAGTCATCGAATCCGCGAGCATGGCCGCACGCGAGCTGATCTTTCGCGAAGTCCGGTTCGCGCGCCGGATTACTCACCCGGCCGTGGTTCGCGTGTTCGATGTCGGCGAATCCAACGGGGTGATCTTCTTCTCGATGGAGCTCATCCGGGGCGAAGACCTCGCTGCCGTGCTTCGACGCGTGGGCCGGCTGCCGCAGGAGAAAGTCGTCGACATCGGACGACAGCTCTGCGCCGGTCTCGCCGCGGCGCATGCGCAGGGTGTTCTTCACCGCGATCTGAAGCCCGCGAACGTGCTCATCGATGATGACGGCTTCGTGCGCATCAGCGATTTCGGCATTGCGATTCCGATTACGGAAGCGAACAGCCATTCATACACGGGGACGCCGGCGTACATGGCGCCCGAGCAGCGCACACCCGGGATGGCGGTTTCGGAGCGGACCGACGTCTACGCGCTGGGCCTCGTGTTGTACGACTTGCTCGTCGGGGCGAACGTCCGGCATCAGTCGAAGAGCGCGCCGCTGCCACGCCCGTCCACGTTGTTGACCAATCTCGACCCGCAACTCGATCGGCTCATCATGGCGGCGCTCTCCGAGGATCCGGCCGATCGCCCTTCCTCTGTGCTCGAGATGGCGGTGATGCTGGCCGCGAGCGGGAACCCGGATCGGGTCGGCGTCCAGGGTGACGTGCGACCGGGCGGCCGTTGGAAAACGTCGACGCTGGCCGCGGGGCTGGCGTTCGCAGCCGCGATCATCGCCCTGGTCATCGGCTCCTCTTTTCTGCTCACTCCCAGCACCGGCGCGTTGACCGAGCGCGACACGATCGTGCTGGCCGATTTTGAAAACGGCACCGGCGAGCCGGTGTTCGATGGCACGCTGAAGGTCGCGCTTGCGGTGGCGCTCGAGCAGTCACCGTTTCTGAAAGTGTTTCCCGACGAGCGGGCGCGCGAGACGCTCAGCCTGATGCAGCGATCACCGGGTGAGGCCATCACCCGTTCGGTTGCGCGAGAAATTGCACAACGCGAGCAGCTCAAGGCACTGCTGGCCGGATCGATCGTGCGCCTTGGCACGAACTACGTGATCGCGCTCGAAGCCATCAACGCACAAACCGGCGATGTCATGGCGCGTGAACAAGCCGAAGCGGCGACGATGGAACAGGTCCTGACGTCGCTCGGCTCGGCGATCTCGAGGCTTCGTCCGAAGCTGGGCGAGAATCTCGAAGACGTCAAGAAGTTCGACGTACCGCTGCCGAGGGCGACCACGGCGTCTCTTCCCGCGCTCCACGCCTACTCACTGGCTCTCTATCAAGGGCGGGAGGTTCCGCGGCTCGAAGCGATACCTCACTTGAAGCGCGCGATCGAGCTGGATCCCACCTTCGCCATGGCGCACGCGCTCCTGTCGTCGGTGTACGCCAACACCGGACAATCGGCGCTGGCGCCGGAGTTCGCGAAAAAGGCGTTCGACCTGAAGGACAGGGTCAGCGATCGCGAGCGCTTCTTCATCTCCTGGCGCTACTACCGCGACGCCATACAAGCCTGGGAAAAGGGGCTCGAGCTCGCGCGATCGTGGACGGCGACCTATCCGAGAGAGGCATTCGCCTTCAATGCGCTTGGAGTCGCTCTGATCCGCATGGGCCAGTTCGAGCAGTCCGTGGAACCTTTGCGCCAGGCGATTCGTCTTGATCCGCAGTTTGTCCCTCCGTACGGCAACCTCGCCGCATCACTGCTTGCGGTCGACCGGCTGGACGAGGCGAGAGCGACCCTGCGGGAGGCCGCCGACAGAAAGCTGGATTTCATCGGCGCGAGCCGGTTGTCGTATCTCCTGGCGTTCGTTCAGGGAGATGCCGAAACAATGGCGAAGGAGCTGAAGGCGTCGACCGGCCTCAATCAGACGAACTCGGCGTTCGGCTGGCTGGCACACACGTCGGCGGCGGGAGGTCGCGTGCAAGCGGCGCACGATCACTTCCGTCAAGGCATTCAGATGTCTCTCAATGGCGGCTTCACCGAGGTCGCGGCACACTTAATCGCCGAGGACGCCGAGATGCACGCGACCGTCGGGCAGTGCAAAGAGGCGCTCGCGGAGATTCCCGAGGCGCTTCGCCACGCAAGGGACAACACGACGCTCGAACGCGCCGGCCTGATTGTCGCGTCGTGCGGCGCGCACAACGACGCGTCGAAGCTGTCGAGCGAATTGGCGAAACGGTTTCCGGAGGCGACACTGACGATTCACCTGGCGATACCCGTGATCACAGCGGCGGCGGCTCTTCAACAGGGCGATGCGGCGCGTGCCGTCGAACTGCTCGAGCCGGTGAGGCCGGACGATCACGCGCCCTCCGGTGAATTCTGGCCGGTCTACCTCCGGGGCCAGGCCTATCTGCGCCTGAAGAACGGACAGGCGGCCGCTGCCGAATTTCGGTCGATCGTGGACCATCAGGGAGAGGTGCCGACGTCGATGTTGTATCCCCTCGCTCATCTCGGCCTGGCGCGATCGAAAGTGCTGACGAACGACACGAAAGCGGCGCGCGAGGCGTACGAGCGCATGTTGAGCTTCTGGAAGGAATCGGACTCGACGCTGCTGCCGCTCGAAGAGGCGCGCGCAGAATACGCACGCCTGCAGTAGACGCCATGTCCGGCAAGAATCCCGCGCCGCCCGATGAGCTGTTTCCCGTGATTTATGGCGAGCTCCGTCATGTCGCCGCACGATATCTCGGGCGTGAGCGTCGAAACCACACGTTGCAGCCGACCGCGCTCGTCCACGAGGCCTGGTTGCGGCTTCAGAACGAACGAGGCAGCGAGTGGGAGGGGCGCACGCACGGGCTGGCTCTCGGCGCGCAGGCGATGCGGCGGCTGCTGATCGATCACGGCCGGCACCAGAAGCGCGAAAAGCGCGGCGGCGGTGTGCAGCCGATCGCCCTGGACGATCTCCTCAAGGCGTCTGAAACGGGTTCGGTGCCCGTCGAGGATCTGCTCACGCTCGAAGCGGCACAAACCCGCCTCGAAGCGGTTGATGCGCGCGCGGCTCAAGTCGTCACGCTACGGTTCTATTCCGGCATGTCCAACCCTGAGATTGCGGAACACCTCGGCCTGTCGCTCAGAACGGTCGAAGGCGACTGGACGTTTGCGCGGGCATGGCTCAAACGCGAACTCGCGGGCGAGCCGCAGAACACGGACGAATGAAAATCACGGGCGCGCCCTTGTTGTTCGAAATGGACTCTTCGAGCGTTATTGACATAGCATAGCGATCCTTCTCGCCCTTTACACTCGCCTCTGAAACCATCCGTCAGCGGAGGTTGAAATGAGAGCTTTTCAACGCGCGTCGTTACTCGGTGTGCTGGTCTTCGCCTCGATTGTCAGCCCCCATGTCCCCTTAGCCGCTCAGGAAACCGCTGCCGTCGTACGGCCGGTCCTCTCGCCAGAGGAGATGGAGACGTTTCTGCTGAACGGCAAGATTGTCCGGACGCGAGGTGTGAGCACAGGCATCACCCTCACACGCCGCGCCACCCTGGCCCATGGACCGATTACCCACGACGCGCAAATCCAGACAGTTGACATCGCGAAGAGTGTGTTCGTGGGCGACAAAGGGACGTCGGAGGTCAACTTCAAGGACAGCTATCGCTACAACATCGCGGGATATCGCCTCGCCAGGCTACTTGGGCTCAACCACGTCCCGATGTCGGTGGAACGACGCGTCGAGGGCCACGACGCTGCCGTGACTTGGTGGGTCGACGACGTGTTGATGGACGAGGGTGCGAGAACGAAAAAAGGCACGCCGAAAGAGTGGGACCCGAGCAGGACGGCGAGCCAGGTTTACATCCTGCGCGTCTTCGACGAGTTGATCTCGAATCGGGATCGGAATGCCGGTAACCTCCTGTGGACCACCGACGGGAAGATGTGGATGATCGATCACACCCGGGCCTTCCGATTGACGCCGGACCTGAAAAACCCCAACGTTCTCGGTACGTTGCGAGACAACCCTCCTCGAGGCGTTGCGCGGGCTGACGCTCGAAACGGTTACCGCCGCCGTCGGCAAATCACTGTGGAAGACCGAAATCGAGGCACTCCTGCGGCGCCGGGACGAAATTGTCAAATTATTCGACGCGAAGATCAAAGAGCGCGGGGCGCGTCTCGTCCTCTACGCGTTCAAGGAACCGTGAGGCACGTCATCCCTTCGACAGGGCGCGCCTCCTCGCCTGCGCATCGGTGACCAGCTTGTCAGGGTCGCCGTCGCCTCGAAGCTTCAGGAAGCGATCGTAGGTTGCCCGCGCCGTCGCGGTCACACCGACTTCCTCCTGGGCCCGGGCCAGCCAGTAGTACAGCGGCGGCAGGTATCTGAGCGTCGGCATGTCGAAGAAGAACGCGTCGGTCGTTTCGCCGCTGCGCGTCGCGCAGGCGTCCAGCTCGGCCAGACCCTCGGCGTAGTGTCCCGCCTCGACGTAGGTCCGACCCAACAGGTATCTGCTGAACCATGAATCGTGGCGGTTCTGCGCCTCCTGAAACGCGTCGATGGCATCTGCAAACAGCCCGCGTTCGGCTGCGATCTCGCCGGTAATCAGCCGCGCGTAGGCGGTGGTATGGCGCTGAAGCATCTTCTTCAGATCTGCGGCGATCTGCGTCGCTTCATCCGCGCGATCGGCGTAGAGCAGAACGCGGGCAGCCGGAAACAGGATGCTTTCGTGGTGATTCAGCGCGATGGCTTTACGGGCGGCATCGGCGGCCTGCGTCAGATCGGCGCTTCCCAGCCAGGCCTCGGCAAGCGCGACGTACTTCTGCGCCATCTGAGGCGAGTCGCTCTGCTTCGCGTCGATCTCGATGCCCTCGTCGAGCAACGCGATCGCCGCGCTGCGGCGGCCGAAATACATGTGCGCATCTGCCCGTCCGAGGTTCGCGAACGACTCGCCGAAGCTGCTGAGCCTCGACATGCGAGCATAACTCTCCTCACTCGCCGCCACGTCGCCAAGTGCCAGCTGTGAGACCGCCATCGGGAGAAATGTGTACTCGAATCCGGGATTTTCCTCGTGGAGCCGCATTGCCTCGGCCACGGCCGTCGCAAAGTCGGTGGCATACATCGAGTACATCGCGTAGTTGTAGCGCTGAAGGGAATTACGAGGGTAGAGCTCGAGACTCCTCCGCACTTCGCGCTGTGCCCGCGAAATATCCCCGATGAGCACCGCCGCCAGCGCAAGATTTCCGTGAGCCGCATCGTCGGCCGGATAGAGGCGGGCGAGCGTTTCGTAATTTTCGATCGCCTTCTGGTAGTTCCGGGCAACGTTCAGGTAATACGTGCCGAGTGTTCGATACTTCTCGCGCTCCGTCATGCGATCGAGATGTTTGAAGGCGGCCTTATAGCTGGCGTCTGCCTTTTCCATCTCCTTGAAATAGTTCGAATAGATCACGGCCATCCCGGCGTACGCGCGACCGAACGACGGCTCGAGCGCAACGGCCCGCTGGTATTCGGCCAGCGCCTCCTGAATCCTGTGCGCCATCGTCAGCTCGTTGGCATGGGCATACGCCTGCATCGCTTCGAGCGACACACCGCTGACGATTTCCGCCGCCTCGGCTTCCGACATCTCGGTCGCCGACTCGCTGAGCGCTTCCCGTACGCGCGCGGCGAGCGTCGCAACGGCGCTCAGCACCTGCTCCTTCTCCGCGACCTCGCGATTGAGAACCGCAATCGCCCGCCGTGTCGCGGGTTCTATGGCCTTCAGGTCGATGCGATATCCGTCAGGCGCCACGCTGATTGATCCGGCCACCAGGACTTTCAATGCTTCACGCCGCGCGATGAGCTCGCCGATCTCCTCGCTCACACGGTTGCTCTTGTCCGGCGACAGCTCTGCGGCGATCGCACGCGCGTCTTTCGATTTGAAAACTGATATGTACCGACCCTGCTCGAGCGCAAGCGTAAGGGCATGCTCGAGCGCCCCTTCGAACACCGAATCTCCGGAACGATTGTCGAAATCAGCAATCAGGACGGAGACCGGCTCGCGTTCGGCCGCGGCGGCGCGAGACGTCGGCGACGCCCAGCTGATCGCCCGGCGAAGCATCGGCAACGGCATGCCCTGGTCGTCGAGACGTTCCACATCGGCCGCAAGCTCGGCGCTGGTCTGGTACCGTGAGGCGGCGTCGATGCACACGCAGCGTGAAATCACCTCGTCCAGCGCTTCGGGTATCGCCGCATCTATGGAGCGCGCCGGCGGAAGGCCGTCTTCGATCCGCTGGCTCAGCTCTTCATACGGACTCTGATCCGCGTCGGCGCGGCCACCGAGCAGCATGTCGCGCAGGATGAGGCCGAACGCATAGATGTCGGCCCTGTGGTCAACCGCTTCCCCACGCGCCTGCTCTGGCGCCATGTATCGAAGCGTGCCCATGATGGCGCCGAATCCCGTGGCCCATGGGTCGAAGCCCCCCGATACGCGTGCCGGGGCCGTCTCGTTCGCCTTTGGCGTATTGGACTGCGCGATCCCGAAATCCATGATGATCGCGTTGCGCTCGGTGTCGATCATGATGTTGGCGGGCTTCAAATCCCGGTGGATGACGCCGGCGTCATGGGCCGCCCGCAGTCCGGACACAATCTGTCTCGCAATCCGCAAAGCCACGGGCACTGACAGCTTGCCAGATTCGCCGAGCACAGACGACAGGTCTGCGCCCTTCAGGTACGGCATCGTGATGTACTTGATGCCGTCGATTTCGCCGAGATCGTGGATGCGAACGACGTTTTTGTGGGTGACCTGGCGGGCAAGGAGGAGCTCGCGTTTGAACCGCCGCTCCAGGTCGTGAGTCGTTCCGGGGTCGGTGCCGGCGTCGATCCGCACAACCTTCAACGCGACCGGAACGCCAAGTTCGCGGTCCAGTGCTTCGTAGACGGCACCCATACCTCCGGTACCAAGCACCCGGATGATGTGATATCGACTGCCGAAATCCTGGCTCGGAACGAGCGGGCCAGGCATCCTGACAGGACCATCGCCTGTCGAGTCCGGCAATTGGGTGGTTTCGTCACGCCGCGCCGATGCAGGTCCTGTCGTGTTCATCCCGTCGAGATTGTTCCCGTTCACGTGCCTCTCTCGGGCCCCTTCAAAATTGCACGCCAAGCGCAAGCAGAACGGTTCTGCCGCCAGTCGCGCCGTTGAACGGCCCAGGGAAGTTGGTGTTGCTCTCCATCTGGCCAAACGCCGCACCCTTCAGGTACCCGGTCGCGAGCCCCAGCGCGTCGGCCGGGCTCGCAGGATCCTGCTGGACTGTGGTGTTCCAGCTGATGAGCTTCGTGTTGTTGAAGAAGTTGTACACGTCGAGCTTAATCCACGGCCGCACGGACCGGAACACCGGAACGGTGTACCGGACATTTATGTCGAGTAAGCCGTAACCCTTGAATTCTTCAGACCCTCGCGGGCCGAAGTACACAGTGTGGCTGCTCCGCGCCGGAACACCTGGATAACCTGCTGCGGCAAGCCTCGTTCGTTGCGCCGACGTAATCGCCTGGCTGGACGCGCGCAGGCTGTAAACGCGGGCCGAATCGACACGCCAGAGACCGGAAAACGACAGATTCCCCATGCGGCCGACGGGAACGTCGTAGATGCTCCAGATCCGGAGGCGGTGACGCTGAAAATTCTGCAGCCGCCCGTCAGGATAGTGACGCTCAGCATTGAATGCTTCGGGATAGTTGCCGATGAGGGACGATGCGCCCGGTTCGTTCAGGGCCTCGCCCTCGAAATTGCCGTCGTTCTTCAACTGCACTGTGTAGTGTCCGTTGACGGTCCACTGGCTCGAGGCTCGAAGCCTCGACTGGAAGACGAGGCCTTGATACTCGCGGCGCGCGATGTCGGCGTTGCGGAACACTCGATTTTGAAAGACGCCAACATCCACACCGTATTCAACGATGTGCGTCGTGCCGTCCGCGATTGTAAAGAAATCGTCGATCATGTGCGTCGCGTTGCGATAGACGTATGCCGCCTCCGCAAAACCACGCCCGGCAAAAAGAGCGGCGCCATACGACGTCGTGAACTCGTGTACGAGTGCCGAGGTCAGGTTCGGCGCCACGAAGACATTCGCTGTCGGGATGGAGACGGACGCATCAGCCGTAGTGGGTAGTTCGCCGTGTTGAACCCCGGGGCGAAATCGAGGCCCTGCCCCGCCGGACCCTGGTACGCGGTGAAAATCAGCGGGGCATTGCCGACGGGGCTGTTGCCACCGATCTGCGCTTCGTTGTATCGGCCTGAATATTGGCCGTAGGTGACGTGCAGGATATGGCGGCCGTTTCCCTGAATGTCGTGAGTGGCGCCCAGTCGAGGCACGATGCGGATATTTTGGACGCTGACGATGTCGCCGCTCGAGACCGCGCGGACACGCTCGAGCCGGGCGCCGAGGTCGAGCGACCAGCGTTCGTGCAGGCTCCAGTGGTCGTGGACGAACACCGAGTGGCTGTCGTTGTTCAGCGTCGCTCCGCGCGTCGTCGCCGGATAATATTCCACCCCGGACTCGCCGGGCACAAACGTCGGGATCAATCGGCCGGCCGAATCACGCAGCGGTCTTCCGTCCGAACCCTTCGCGTAGTCGGACCAGAACACGTAGTCGGTAGACGACTGCGATCCGCCTCCGATGCGCTGGCTGCGGTAAAACTCGTACCCGGCCTTCGTCTCGTGGCGTCCGACCCGGTTCCAGAAGGCTGGTGACGTTCCCCGTGAATTGCCGGTTGTTGCGCTCTTCCGGATCGCTGGAATCGAAATAGGGCGCCGCGTAGATGCCGAGCGGCGCGCTGGATACGAACGGCGAATGGGCGATGGCGCCGCTGGTGCCGCCACCGACAAACGAGGAGCTCCGTTCGGAGTACTGTGCCTCCATCAGCGTTCCTGCGGTCGGCGTGCCCCGCCACGTCGTGAACAAATAGCTGTTCGGCCGATCGCGCAGAACCAGGCTCGCCGGGTCGATAATGAGATCGAGAATGCCGGAATCGTTCGACGTCGTGCGGGTATTGCGCAGGTATCCACCCTGGATCGTGTGCGTCTCTGCAACCGTGCCGGTGAACTTGATCTCGGCGCGCTGATTCTTGTCTGCCTGTTGGTACTGGACGGCAGTTTGCGGCAATGTGCGAGACCCGAGCACGTTCGCGTAACGACCGGCACCGAAGAACCACAGTTGTTTGCCGGACGAGCGGGCCTCCGAACGTCCCTTCGTAGGTCGGCCTGGACCTCATCCGTTCGCTCGATGCCGTTCGATTGTTCGAATGGCGTCTCATCGCTCCAGGCAGGATTGGAGAGGTTCGCTCGGAAGGCGCCGGAGAATCGATCGCCGCCGCTTTTCGTGATCGCGTTGATGACGCCCCCGGTGAAGCGGCCGTACTCCGCGGAAATGCCCGAGGTGAGCACCACCGTCTCCTGAATCGCATCTTCGATGAACAGGTTCTGCGGCGTGGCAAAGACGTTATCGTTGATGTCGACGCCGTTGACCATGAACGCGTTGTCGAACGCGAACGCCCCATTGATGACAACTTGATTCGAGTTCGGCGCGTTTTCCGTGACGCCGGGCGCCAGCTGCGCGATCCCTTGAATCGTGCGCGGGTTGGCGAGCGACTCGATTTCCTCCTGCTTGAAATTCGCCTCCACGCTGATTGACTGCAGCGATGCCGACATCTCACCAACGACCTGAACCACTTCGGAGATTCCGGCAACGCGCAGCGTCACGTCCTGGTCGATGACGAGTCCCAGCGGCACCCCGATCTCACGCGTGACCGTCGAGAAGCCGGCCAGCTCGTACGTGATGGTGTAATCACCCGCAGGCAGGGCCGCGAGTGTGTAGCCGCCTTCCGTCTCAGTTGTCGTGAATCGCGGTCCCTGCAGCGCCGGCGATGAGACCGTGACGGTCGCGCCCGGCACCGGAAGACCTTGCTCGTCGGTCACGCGTCCTCGCACGGCACCGGTCTGAATACCCTGCGCCAGCACGGTGGTGGCCCCACAAAGTAGCCACGCCGTCAGAACCGTGGTGCGCTTCATACCGGTTGTTCTCCTACAAGTTGTCACATGCCGAGCGATATAGGTACGGCCGATTCTATCGGGACGACTACAGGGAAACAACATTAATTCCTTCATTCAGCAACATTTAACCCCCCTCTCACTAGAACGACGGACCGTCGCAAAACGAACAGATTCAGAAATCTTCTTGGCCGCTGACACGTATTGGCACAATAATTCGCTGCCGCACCCGCCCGCGGCACCCATTCAACAAACCCGAGGTCGCCACATGGATCGCCCCGCTTCGAACGGCTCCACGTGTGTTCACCATTCGTGTCTCCGTCGTTGTCCATGTGGGATGGCGGCATCCGTTGGACATTCGTGTGGGAGGTTGTCGTGAGGAATAGCCGAGCGCGCTCGTTCATCATGCTCGTGGCGCTTGCGGCCGCCACGCACGTCATCGTGCGCGGACAGGGCTCCGTGAGCCAGAACATCAACGTCATTACGGGGACAAGCGATCAGTTCGTGGGCGATGTCTTCCGCCAGCGGCAGAACGAGGGGGTGCTCGGCATCTCGAGCGTCAATCCCGCTCACATGATGTCCGCGTACAACGACTACCGGACAGTCGACTTCGTCGATCCCTCTCCGGATCTGCCGCCCTCGCCGCAGCAGGGCACCTTCGCGAAGCTGCTCGATTTCTTTCACGTGCCCAGGTCCCGGCCAGGCCGCCCGGCGATCAAGGGCAAGGGAGAACTTCCGATGATGGCGGCTGCCCACGCGTGGATCGGGCTGTCGTTCAGCGATAACGGAGGGAAGGACTGGTACACCGGGCTTCACCCCGGCCACGTGTCAATCCCCGCAGGTCAGGGCACCGAAGGATGGGACGAGTCCGACCAGTTGCGTGACGTCTATCACTTCGCCGCCGCCAGCGATCCGGTGCTGGCACTGACGCACAACGAGTTTTTCCTGGGCGGTATCGCGTTCAATCCGGGGGGCCAGAGCGTGGGCTTCGTCTCGCGCTTCATCGACCGCAACTTCACCGAGACCGGGCAGAACATTGAATTCGAAGGGACGAAGATCGTTATTTCGCAGCCCGCGAAGTTTTTCGTGGACAAACCGAGCATCGCGGCCGCACCGGGCGCACCGAACGGCAAATCGTATGTGTATGCGGCGTTCGTCGTCTTCGATGAGAGCGACCCGAAGAAACTGAGCAGTAAGGTCGTGTTCTTTCGATCGGCGAACTCAGGTGAAACCTGGACGCAGAAACCTCTCACAATCAGTCAGCCGCTCACGCGCAATCAGGCACCCTGGATCGTCGTCGATCCGAATAATCCGCGTATTGTCTATGTCGGTTGGCGTGTGTTTGCTGCGCAGGCGGGCGGCATCGCCAACGCCATCGTCGGCAAGAAATCGACCGACGGCGGCGCGACGTTCGGTCCATCCTTTCCGTACCCGGTTGCCTTGCTTCTGAAGGCATTCGATCAGCCGCAGGGCAATCTCCTGGGTACACCGCCCACGCTTCCGAGCCCCCGATCGAACGCCTATCCGACCGCCGTCATCGACGGAACCGGGGCCATCCACGTGGCGCTGCAGGAATACGTCAATCCCACGACCGGAGCGCCACTCAGTCCGCTTGCGTCGCCGTCCACCGGCGTGCCGAGGATCACGGTCACCAGCTCGTACAACGGCGGTGTGTTCTGGACGCCGCGGCGGGCGATCGATTTCAGCCCGGGCAGCGGAACGCAGTTCGTTCCCGTGCTCGCGGCTGTGGGCGAGCAGGGTCCCTCGTGTCCCGGGAGAAACGGCCCGCGATCGCGCGTCATGGTCATGTACTACGATGCGCGCGCCAGCGGCGTTGGCGTGGCACGTGGATTCGGCATTGTCGCCGGCAGCGACAAGCAGTTCGACGTGCGTATTGCCGAGGCGAGCGCGTGTACCCGCGACAGCCTGGGGCGACTGATCTTCGGCGCATCGCAGCAGGTCTCCCGCTACGCCCTCAATGCTGCGCCGAACGCGAACGGTCAACATGAGATCGTCAAAAGAGCGGGCCACGGCTACACGTCCGTGAACCGTCCGTACCCGATGTTTTGTGGCGGCGGGTGTGCATTCTCGGGCGACTACCTTCACCTGATTCCGCGCGTGCCGTACGTGCAGGTCGGAACCAGCTGGAGGCTGACGACGGCGACCGGCGTCAACCAGAATACGCTGCCCGCCCCGGTGCTTACGGGTGTGTGGGCCGACACGCGGGATGTCCTCCTCCCCGGAGCTGATCCAGCCGTCGACCCGGCTGCCAACCCGCCCGTCGGTAATCTGATACCGCTCGACACCCTGCCGTGGTCAATGTACGACGCTCCGGGAACAGGAGCGCTGTCGTGCCAGAATCCCGGATCGCGCGATCAGAATATCTATTCGGCCCGAGTACACGCCCGGCGGACTGTTTGCCGCCGCACCAGAAACCTTCCGTGTGTCGAACATTCCACGCGCCTACCCGGTGTATGTCGAGAATCGATCCCCTCAGCTGCGGCTCTTCAAATTGACGATCGCTTCCGGCGCACAGGCGTCGTTCGATTTCACCACGTTCGAGCAGGGTCCGACGTTCGGTCAGCATAGACGCCAGTCCGACATCGCCATCGGTCCGTTCTCCACGGTGACCGGCAGCGTCATCGTGGGCCCGAACGTGGCGACGTCCATCCTGATCACGATCGCGGAAATCAACGCCAACGGGGCGCTCATTGCCAACGGCGCGAGGACGTCCGTCACGCTCTTCACGGCTGGATTGGCGCAAGCGACGTCGACTGAAACGCACGTGCCGGTGGTCACCACGGATCCGATCGTCACCAAGCCGTACCCTCCGGGGACGTTTCCCTTTACCAACTCGGCCCAGACCCCGTTTACGCAGAATCCGTTCACGCAGAACCCGTTCAGCCAGAATCCGTTCTCGCAGAACCCGTTCAGTCAGAATCCGTTTACACAGAATCCTTTCACACAGAATCCCTTCGCCCAGAACGCGACGATCCACGACGCGACGGACGTGAGTTTTCAAGTGACCAACGCGGGCAGCCATGCGGCCGCGTTCTCGGCGATTCTGAACCTGCAGAAAAACGTCCAGCCGGGCAGCTACGTCTTCCAGGTGCTGATTACGCGCACGACAGTCACGCCGGGATTGACCGGGCCGAATGGATGCCAGTCGGTAGACAGGCCTCAGGACGTGCAGATCTCCAGCATCCTGAATCCGTTCACGCAGAACCCATTCACCCAGAATCCGTTCAGTCAGAATCCGTTCTCGCAGAATCCATTCAGTCAGAACCCGTTCTCGCAGAATCCATTCAGTCAGAACCCGTTCAGTCAGAACACGGTCCCGGAGGACATCGAGGTCAGCAATTCCACGTTCTACGTCGCGCCGGCGGGTTCAGGCGGTCAAGGGCTGGCGGCACTGACCGCAGGGGATTACAGAGCGTCTCGCGCCGTTGACCAGGTGATTTACACGTTGCGGATGTTCCGGCTGTTCGCGATTGGGCAGGGCAACCAGCCCGTCATCGATCCGTTCAGCGACGTCGGCGTCACGGTGAAAGCCGACGTGCCGGACATCGCCGCGGATGGGACGTTCGAGGACGAAGCGAACACGGCCGGCGGAGGCGCCGCCAACCCGGTCATCATCACGCAAACACTCGCTGCCGCGACGGCAGGCACTCCATACCTGCAGACCGTCCTGGCGAACGGGGGCGTCCCGCCTTACGCATGGTCAATCGACCTGATTCCGGGCCAGACGTTGCCAGTTGGTTTAAGTCTCAATACGCAGACCGGCGTCATTTCAGGGACGCCGAAGACGGTTGGGCTCAACACATTCAGAGTGCGCGTCACCGATTCGCTCAATCACTCTGATACGGCGGTGTTGTGCATTAACGTCGAGCCTGCGTTCGTCGGCACGCTTACCGCAACGCAGGCGAACGACCTCACTCCCGCGACGATCGACGCGATTGCCCAGACGCTCGTTGGCAGCGGCGTGGCGATCTCCAACGTGCATACACCGGAGCCGCCGCTGCGATCGGCACGTTCGCGGGTGCGGCTCAAATCGGGCTCAACAACGGCATTATCCTGAGCTCCGGTGCTGTGACCAACGTCAACGGAACAAACGCCAACCCGGCCGCACAACTAGACAACGGAACACCCGGGGACGCCGATCTCAACGCGCGCATCCCTCCGGGCCAGAACTGCATACAAGAGCCGACAGCGAGCAGGACGTGTGACGCGGCCGCCCTGGAATTCGACTTCGTCCCCGCCGGTAGCGTCGTGTCGTTCCAGTACGTGTTCGCGTCGGACGAGTACAACGAGTTTGTCAACAGTGAATACAACGACGTGTTCGCCTTCATGATCTCCGGTCCCGGCATTCTCCCCGACGCGGGGAGCAACAAGGCCAACTTCGCGCTGGTGCCTGGGCCCGTTCCCGGAACCGCGAGTCCGGTGTCTATCAACACCGTGAACAACGGTCCGTTCAACGACGGGGTGGGCGCGACCAACCCGCAGTTGTTCGTCAACAACGATGTCGGGGTAGGAACGATTCAAACTCAGGCAGACGGGCTGACGACGGTGTTGACGCTGCAAGCCACCGTGACGCCTGGTCAGACGTATCACATGAAGCTGGCCATCGCCGATGCCGCCGATCATTTCTACGACTCGTGGGTGCTTATCAAGGCCAACAGCCTGGTGGCATGCTCGATTATCGAAGAGCCGTAACGGCAGTTCCAGGCGGGACTCAGCGTCCCGCCTGGAACTGCACGTCTTCACAAAGAACGCGACCACGATCGGTTGGGTGAATGGAGTTGTGTCCACCGCGCTCTCTGGCTAGAATCGCCCCGCCACAGCGTCGCCACCCGCCCGACTCCGAGAAGGAGGAACTATGAAGGCAGCTCCGCGCACGGTGCTTCTGGCCCTCGTCGCCATCAGCGGCATCCTCTCAGCCGCTCCGCTGCGGGCACAGGATGCTGTCCTTGCTCAGCCCGTCCTCACGCTCGAGCAGATGGAGGACTTTCTGCTGAACGCCAAGATCCTCAAGACAAGGGAGATTAGCAAGGGCATTACCGGCAGCCAGCGCGCAACGATGTCGAACGGCCAGGTCACGCACGACGCGCAAATCCAGACCGTGGACATCGCGCAGTTCGTCTTTACGCCGCAACGAGGCCCCACCGAACTGAATTTCAAGGATAGCTATCGGTACAACGTCGCCGGATACCGGCTTGCCAGACTCCTGGGCCTCCACAACGTGCCGGTGTCCGTCGATCGGCGCATCGAGCGCGAGCGGGCGGCAGTGACCTGGTGGATTGACGATGTGATGATGGACGAGGCCGAGCGGCTGAAGCGAGTGAAAGAGAAGACTGTGCCCGCGCAATGGCGCTCAACGAAAACGGCCGGCTACATCCACGTCATGCGCGTGTTCGATGAGCTGATTGCGAACACCGACCGAAACACAGGAAACCAGCTGTGGAGCTCGGACGGCAAG
The DNA here is from genome assembly GCA_963811435.1 of Vicinamibacterales bacterium. Classification (GTDB taxonomy): domain Bacteria; phylum Acidobacteriota; class Vicinamibacteria; order Vicinamibacterales; family JAMQPK01; genus JAMQPK01. The sequence goes on along the minus strand of CAWERD010000007.1, from coordinate 923,707 downwards.
CTGTGGCTGATCGATCACACACGGGCGTTCAGGCTTCAAACGGCGCTCCGGACTCCCCGTCTCCTCGAGAGGTGCGAACGCGCCCTGTTCGGCGCGTTGCGCAAGCTCAGTGTCGACAACCTGACTGCTGCCGTTGACCAGAGCCTCAACAAGAACGAAGTCGAGGCCCTGCTCGCGCGACGCGACCTCATCGTCAAGCTGTTCGAGGACAAGATCGCCGCGCGCGGCGAGAACTCGATTCTCTACGACCTGGAACGCTGAGCACATGACGTCGCGCTTGAACCGGCTGGTCGGCAAGTTCGTCACGGTGTGGGAAGGCGAAGCCGCCACCGCGCTGCTGATGTTCGCGTACTCGTTCCTGGCGATGACGTCCTACAACATCGTCAAGCCGATTACCCGGTCGAAGTTCATCAGCGATCTCGGCGCCGATGATCTGCCCTACGTGCAGCTCGCGGCAGGCGTGCTGATCGGCTTGCTCATGCAGCTGTACAGCGGGGGGATCGCGCGCCTGCCCCGCCGGTGGGTCATTCCGATCACGCAGGGCTGTGCGGCAGCGGTACTGGTGCTGTTCTGGTTCCTCTTCCAGAGTGGCGCGAGCTGGGCGTCGGTGGCGTTCTACCTCGTCGGGCTCATCCTCGGTATTCTGCTGATCAGCCAGTTCTGGACGCTCGCCAACGATATCTACAACCCGCGGCAGGCGAAGCGGCTGTTCGGCTTCATCGGCGGCGGCGCAAGCCTCGGGGGCGCGATGGGTGCGGCACTTACCTCCCTCGCCGTCGAGAAGGTCGGCACCAACAACCTGCTGCTGGTCAGCGCGGCGATCCTGGGGGTGTGCGTCGCGTTGGTCATCGCCATTGAGCGCCGCGAAACCATCGAGAGCGACTTCGCAATAGCCGGCCAGGAACGCGGCGTTGGTGGCGGCGAAGCGATTCGCTTGCTGCGCGCATCGCCGCACCTGCAGGTGATCGCGTTGGTGATCGGCCTTGCCGCCATCGGCGCGGCGATCATCGAGCAGCAACTCAACATGGCGGCTGAGTCGTTGAAGGGATCGGCAGACACCGACGCGATCACGGCATTCCTCGCGCAGGTGACATTTTATCTCTCCATCGTCGGATTCCTGGTTCAAGTCGGCCTGACGAGCAGGATTCACCGATCGCTCGGCCTGGCGTTCGCGCTGCTCATTCTGCCCGTCAGCCTTGGCACGACCGCGGCCATCATCCTGCTGAACGGCGCGCTCTGGGCTCCGGCGGCGGCACGCGTGCTCGACACGTCGCTCCGTTACAGCATCGACAAGACGACGCGCGAAGTGCTGTTCCTGCCGCTGCCGGCGGATTTGAAATACCGCGCAAAGCCGTTCGTCGACGTCACGATGGACCGCTTCGCGAAAGCGCTCGGCGCGCTGCTGCTCCTCGTGCTCATCAAGCCATGGGGTTTGCACCTCGACTGGCAGCGCCTGAGTTACGCGAGCCTTGCCGTCACCGGACTGTGGATCGTCATGGCGATCCGGGCACGGAGCGGGTATCTGAAAGCGTTCCGCCACAGCATCGAGACCGGCGCCATCGCGCCGGCCAGCGTGCGGCTCGACGTCGCCGACGCCGCGACGATCGAAACGCTGGTCGAGGAGCTGTCCGATCCCGACGACACGCGCGTGCTCTATGCGATCGACATGCTCGAGACGCTGAACCGGCGCAACCTGGTCACGCCTCTGCTGCTGCACCACGAGTCGCCGAAGGTCCGGGCCCGCGCATTGCTCGCACTGCAGTCGGCGCGCGAATCGGTCGCCGGCCGATGGATACAGGCGGTCGAGCGAATGCTGAAGGACGAAGATGCCGACGTGCGCGCCGCGGCCGTGCGCGCGCTGGTCGCGCTCCGTAAGGAAGAAGCCGCGACGCTGATGAGAGCATACCTGCAGGATCCGGAGCCGCGAGTGGCGACGACGGCCGCGGTCGTGCTGGCGAACTCGGGCCGGGAAGCGGACGCCTCTGAGGCCGAAGACGCGTTGCGGCGGGTCATCGACGACACGCGCGATGCGGCGGCCGGAGCCCGCAAGGAAGCGGCGGCGGCACTCTCGCAGATACGGCACCCGCGCTTCCGCGCGCTCCTGGTGCCGCTCCTGAACGATCCGGATGTCGAGGTCACGCGCGAGGCCATTCGCAGTGCGCGAGCGATGGCACCAGTCGATACGCTCTTTGTGCCGGCGCTCGTGTCTCTGCTGGGCCACCGGGTTCTGAAGCAGGCCGCGCGCGACACGCTCGTCAGCTATGGCGACGAGGTGATCGATGCACTCGCGTATTTTTTGAAGGATCGCGACGAGCACGTCTGGGTACGCCGCCACATTCCTTCAGTGCTCGCGCTGCTCCCGACGCAGCGGTCGATGGACGTGCTGCTCGACACGCTTGACGATCCCGACGGGTTCCTGCGCTACAAGGCCGTCGTCGCCATCGAGAAGCTTCGGCGCGACCACTCCAACCTGGTCCTGGAGCGCGAACCAATCGAGGCGCTCGTGCTGAAGGAGACGGCGCGGTACTACGAGTACCTGACACTGCGCTTCAACCTCGTACAGAGGAATGCCGATGCGCAGAAATCGCTCCTCGTACGCGCGCTCGCTGACAAGCTCGATCGCACGGTCGATCGCATTTACCGCCTGCTGGGCCTCATCTATCCGTGGAAGGACATCGTCGCCGCGCGCTATACGATCGAGCACGGAGACGGCCGCAAGCGTGCAGCTGCGGTCGAGTACATCGACAACCTGGTCGGCGGAGCGATTCGTAAAAACGTCATGCCGATCATCGAAGACTGTCCGATGGCGGAAAAGGTGAGGCGCGCCCACCTCATCGGCAAGACCGCGCCGGCCGGCCTGGAGCAGACGGTCTCGCAGCTCGTGCACGACGGCGATCAAGTGATCGCCGCGGCTGCTATCCATCTCGTCGAACAGCGGCACCTTTGGTCGCTATGCAGCGACCTGGAACATGCGTTGGAGCACCGCCCCGCACGCGACTGGTACGTCTTCGAAGCGGCTTCGTGGGCACTTGCGGCACACAGGCTTTCGGAGAAGCGGAGGGATCTCTGGACTGAGCCGCTGCCCGCGGTCGAGCTCGCAGACCGGCTGCGTACCATGCCGCTATTCAACTTCGTGTCGGTCGACGAGCTCTTCCGCATCGCAGGCGCCGGACGACAAGTGCGCCACGAGGGGGGCCGCGAGCTCTACCACGAAGGCGCCCTGCCCGAAGAGGTGCAGTTCTTGCTCGACGGGTCGGTGCGCGTGTCTGCCGACGCTGACGCGCCGCACGAGCTCGAAGCCCCGGCGGTGCTCGCATTCGAGAACATGCTCGAGGGCAGTCCGCTCCGCCTTACGATTCGCGCGGTCGATCGGACGGTCTGCCTGGCCCTGCGCGGCGACGAATTCCTGACGATGCTGTCGGACAACATCGTCATGGCACAAGGGCTGTTCCGCATGCTCCTGGACACGCCGAAAACGCGACACTGGCAAACCGTATATGCGCCAAGGCCCGACTCCGAGCCTGTAACTGCTCGAAGTCTTCCCTTGCAGCCGCTCGAAAAAGTGCTGATGCTTCGTGAAAATCCCCTCCTCGAGCGCGCAACGGTTAACCAACTGCTCGACCTGGCAACCGTGACGCGCGAAGTGCCATTGACTCAGGGCAGCGTGCTCTTCAACGAAACCGATCCCCCCGCGCTCTACTACGTGCTCAATGGCGAAATTCGGCTGGATGACAACGGCGCAAGCGTGGCCATCGCAAGCGCTGGAAGCACCATCGGCATATCGGAAACGCTCGCAGGGGTGTCTTTGGGCTGCCGCGCAGTCGTGACTCGCGACGGGCTGGCGCTGCGCCTCGATCACGACGATCTGTTCGAGGTGCTGGCCGACCATATCGATCTGCTGCAGGGGGTTTTCAGCGCGCTGCTGCAGGCGCATAAGCCGAGCATGGTACTCGACAGCGCACCTCACGCCTCCTAATCATGATCTTGTCGCGAAACATCGGTTCGCTTACTCTTTGAAATCAGGAGGTCGCCGTGTCCTGGCTTTTAGACGCACAGCGCGCAAGGATTCTACTGCTGACCGGCTTGCTCGCTCTTTGTTCATCGGTCGCGTTCGGCCAGCAATCGCGGGCCGAGGAAATCGCACAGGCACAGTCCGAGAAGAGCACCCGGCTTACCCCGAACACACCAAGTAGTGCCGAGCGCGCCCTCGACTGGTTCGAGGACCACTTCACCGACCCGAACACAGCGTACCTGACGTTTGGCAACATCTACCCGTCAGGCGGGTTTGCTCCGGGTGTCGCTGTCCGCCGGGCGTTCGGCCATGCGCGGCTGAACTTCGGCGGCGCGTACTCGATCCGAAGTTATAAACTCGCACACGCTTCCCTGCGTTTCCCATTTCTGGCCGGCAACAAGCTCGACATAGAGACACGGGCGCGCTGGGTCGACGCCACACAGGTCCCCTTCTACGGCTTCGGTGGCGATTCGGGTAAGGATGATCGCGTGAACTACGGGCTCCGTTACCTGGAAGCGGGCGGCAGCGTCACGTTCCGGCCTGTGTCCTGGTACAGCATCGGCGCCGACATCGCCTCACGACGTATTGAAGAGCGCGAGGGTGTCGGGCGATACCCCTCCGTCGAAACAGTCTACACACCGGCGACGGCACCTGGACTGTTTTCGGAGCCGCGATATACAGAGGCAACTGTCTTTACGGCTCTCGATTGGCGCGAGTCTCCCGGCTATACACGAAGCGGTGGGTGGTACTCGGTTGCTCTGAACGACTTTCGCGATCGCGGAGACACCTTCAGCTTCCGTCGCCTCGACGCCGACTTCCGACAGTACTTCCCCCTGCTGAACGAACACTGGGTGCTCGTATTTCGCGGGCAGGCCCAGATTACCGCCGTCGAAGACGGCCAGGTGATCCCGTTTTACCTTCTGCCTTCGCTCGGAGGCGCGAACACGCTTCGTGGATACTCCGACTTCAGGTTCCAGGACAAACACATGCTCCTCGTGGGCGCGGAGTACCGGTGGTTGCCTTCCCGCATCGTCGACATGGCTATTTTCGTGGATGCAGGAAAAGTGGCTGCCGAGCGCCGCGATCTCGACCTGGACAATCTCAAGAAGACCTATGGGATTGGCATGCGGTTCCACGGACCGACATTCATGCCCTTACGTCTCGACGTCGCGCGTGGGGACGAGGGCATTCGACTTCATCTAACCGGAAGCATGACTTTCTAGACTTCGAGGACCTATGCGCACCACTCCAGTGTCGACGACAATGCCAGCGATCAGACTGCTATGCACAGTGGCTATGGTGGCGCTGGTCTCCCTCACCGCGAGCGGGCAACGTCAGAAGTTCTACAACGACGACCCGATCGCGCGCGTCGAGGATACGCGCGATGCGTCGAGCGCGCGCCCCAAGTCGGTGAGCCTGATTTACGACGAAGCCAGCAATCTCTTCGGCGATCCCGGCGATCCGGAGATGAATCGCCGGGCCATGAGCATCAACACAATCGACGAAGTGCCGGACTCGAACTGGTTTACCAATCGCATCATGGGCGGCGCTCCGATGAGCGTCGCGGATGTCGCCAGAGGACCCAATACAGGCAATGGACCTGCTCCCGGTCCGTGGACGCTAACGTCGGGCAAGAGTGACGGTGTTACCCCGGGATTTACTATTCGGGATACGGCCGGCGACCGCTGGTTCATCAAGTTCGATCCGCCAGAATGGCGCGAGATGGCCAGCGGCGCGGAAGTGGTCGTCACGAAACTGTTTCACGCGTTCGGTTACTACGTTCCAGAAAACCATGTTGCCGTGCTGACGCGGGCGAACCTCGTCCTCGATGATCGGTCCACGATCATGGCCGCTGATGGCGGCGAACGTCGCCTGACCGACGGTGACATCGACAGACTACTGAAAATGGCGGCGCAGGAGTCCGACGGGTCCTATCGCGTGATTGCCAGCAAGGCCGTCGCCGGCAAACCCATCGGTCCATTCTTGTATGCAGGCACGCGGCCCGACGATCCGAACGACATCGTCCCGCACGAGCACCGGCGCGAGTTGCGGGCGTTGCGCGTCTTTTCGGCGTGGACCAATCACGTCGACTCCAAGTCCATCAACTCGCTGGATACGCTCGTCACCCAGAACGGCCGGACTGCCGTACGGCATTATCTGATCGACTTCGGATCGACGCTGGGCAGCGCGTCGGTCAAACCGCGCGATTACGATGAAGGCCATCAGTACATCATCGACGCCAAGCCGACGCTAGCAGGCATGGCGACCTTCGGGTTCTACATCCCATCGTTTCACCTCATCGACTACCCGGATTTCGATTCGGTCGGCCATTTCTCAGCCGACCGTTTCGACCCGCCGAACTGGAAGCCGCGTGTTCCGAACCCGGCGTTTCGCCGGGCAAGGCCGGACGACACGTTCTGGGGAGCGCGACGGGTGATGGCCTTCACCGACGAGATGATTCGTGCCGTCGTCAAGACGGGGCAGTACTCGGATGCGGCGGCGGAAAAACACATCGCCGACGCGCTCATCGCGCGCCGTGATGCCATCGGTCGCGCGTGGCTGGTGGACGTCAATCCCGTCGTTGATCCGACCCTCGACGCTTCGGGAGCACTCCGCTTCAGGAATGCAGCCGTTGCTGCCGGTGTGGCGAAGCCTCCGGCCTCGTACGAAGTGGCGTGGTTTGCGTTCGACAACACCACGGGCACGGCAACGCCGCTCGGTTCGCCGGTACCCTCCACGGGCGAACAGGCAAGCGCGCCGACAGGTGTGCCAACGGGCGCCGGCTCATTCGTGCGGGTGGATATCAAAGCGGTCAATCCACCAGATCCGTCGTGGACGACTCCCGTGCAGGCTTACTTTCAGCGCACCGGGACGGGCTGGAAGCTGGTTGGGTTCGAGCGGCTGCCTGACGGAGCGCGCCGCTGAGCCCGTTGCGCCGGGTGCGCATCAGGGGCACCCGGATCTTCCTCGCGTTCCTTCTCTGCTGGTTTTCTGGCGTACCCGTCATTAACGCCGCCGCACAATCGCCCGATCAGGCCCAGTCTGACGACGCGGGACGTGTCGCTGTCACTATCACCACGCTCGAGGGGACTGTTCATATGCCCGGCGTGCAGGTGGAGCTGCGCGCACCCAACGGCGGCCTGGTCATTGCCCGGAGCTTGACCGACGGTGCGGGACAGGTCGCGTTTCCAGACGTACCGCCTGGCCAGTACGTGATCACGGCCACACACTCGGGATTCGTGCCGCACGATTCCGCGGGGTTCACCGTCAGGGCGGGCATTACCACGCAAGTGATCCTGGATGTCCGTCTTACCTTCGTGCCCCCGGATGTGCAGGTGGAAGGTGACGCACTCTCGCCCACCGACAGCGTTCAACCTGTGTCCACGAGCGACATGATGTCAGGTTCGATTCTCGAGAGCTCACCCCTCGAGGGCGATGATTTTCAGAGTCTTCTCCCGTTGCTCCCGGGGGTGGTCAGGGATGCGGACGGACGGCTGCACATCAAGGGCGGTCAGCCGACGCAGGGTGCGCTGCAGGTCAGCAGCGCGAGCCTGATCGATCCCTCATCGGGCGATTTCGATGTCGACCTGCCCGGGAGGAGCGTCGAATCGGTAGAGGTGCTGGCGAACCCGTTTGCCGCCGAGTACGGACGTTTTACCACCAGCGTCACACAGATTCGGACCAGACGTGGCACCAACGAGTGGGACGTCTCGCCGGGAAGCCTGATGCCGCGATTCCGGAAAATGTTTGCCGGCATCCGCGCATTCGAGCCACGGTTCTCAATCCGGGGGCCGGTGAAGAAAGACCGCATCTTTCTTGCGCAGGATGTGCAGTTTCGGTATGTCGCGAGTCCGGTCAAAAGCCTGCCCGGCGAACCCGAGGTCAATGTCACGAGCTTCGATTCGTTCACGCGTCTCGATACCGTGCTGTCGAGCCGCCACACGGTTGGTGGCGGGCTGATCCTCTTTCCTCGCGAGCTCCGGAACGTCACGATGAACACGTTTCGTCCGAAGGAAGTGACGCCGGACTTCAATCAGAGTGGCTGGGCCGGCGGAGCCGTCGACCGGTTTGCCATCTTTCCCGACTTGATCCTGGAAACCACCGTGTCGTTGCGCCAGTTCGAGATCGACGTGAACACCACCAACCAGGTCCCGATGGTCTATGCGCCCGAGACGCAGAGCGGCGGCTACTTCAACGATCAGACACGGGACGTCGTCAGCGTGCAGTGGGTGGAAGCGCTTTCTCTCATTCGAAACTGGCGGCACGGTGAGCATGTCTTCAAGTTCGGCACCGATCTTCAGCAATCCCATTACGATGGCTCGAGCATCAGCAGGCCTGTCGAGATTCGCCGGTTGGACGGCACCCTCGCCGAGCGTACGGAGTTTGGTCCAGAGTCGGAGCAGGAGATCGACGGCACCGAGTTCGCGGTATTCGCACAGGATCGGTGGCGGCTGAATTCACGGCTGACGTTTGAGCTCGGACTGCGGTTCGATAAGGACGCCGTGGTGGATCGAGTCAACTGGTCGCCGCGCGCTGGTGTGGCGCTCACCGTGCTGCGGGACGGGCGCGGCATCATTCGCGGCGGTTTTGGCAAGTTCGTGCAGCGCACACCACTGAACGTGGGCGCGTTTCCATCATACGAGCCCCGCGTCATCTCGCGGTTCGCGGCCGATGGGCTGACCCTCGGCAGCCGCGTGGCGTTTGCGAACCGGCTCGATGACGATCTCAGGACCCCTGAGGCCCATGTCGGTAACGTCGAATGGGATCAACGATTCAGCCGCAGGCTCCTTCTCAAGCTCGCGTTTCTGGGGCGCAGGGGCTCTCACGAATATATCCTCTCGCCGGATGCGGCTGCCGGCGCACTGCGACTGTCCAGTGGGGGGACGTCGAGATACACCGAGGCGGAAGCGACGGTGCGGTATCTTGGCGGTGAACGGCGCGATCTGACGACGTCCTACGTCTGGGCAAGAGGGACCGCCGATCTCAATAGCTACGATCAGTTTTATGGCAACCTGCGCAATCCCATCGTGCGGACCAACGAGCACAACCTGACGCCCACCGATGTGCGTAATCGTGTGCTGCTGCGCGGCACGATCGGCCTTCCGCGCCAGTGGGATTTTTCGCCTGTACTGGAGCTGCGATCGGGATTTCCCTGGTCGGCGGTCAACGAGTCTCTGGATTTCGTGGGGCCACGCAACCGCGCGGGACGACTGCCCGCTGTCCGTTCGCTCGACTTCTCAATCGTGCGTCCGTGGCGGGTCAAAGGGCACCGCATCCGTGCCGGCATCAGGATGTACAACGTTTTCGGCAGCACCGCATCACGCGACATCCAGAACAACGTCGCGTCCCCGTTCTTCGGGACGCCTTACAATCCAATCGAGCGGTCGATCGGGTTTGTCTTGGGGATGGCACGGTAGCCCCGTCGAGCCCTTGATCTAAGGAAGATCGTCAGGGCGCTCGACAGGCGGCTGGTAGCTCAGCATGATCACCGTCGTTGCGAAAAACGCGAGCGCGGCGGTCGCATACGCGCTTCCCTCACCGAAGCGCTGAAGCGCTCCGTGCCCCCACACCGGGCCGACCGCACGCCCAAGGCTCTCGAGCGCACCTGCGGCACCCTGTATCGTTCCCTGCTCGTCTCTAGACCCGCTGTGACTGACCAGCGTGACGATGGACGCGTTGCACAATCCAACGCCCACACCGGCCGGGATGAGCGAGAGAAGAAACATCGGCACGCTCGTCGATACGGCGACCAGCGTCCAGCCTGCCGCGGCGATGAGGAGGCCGAGCTGCAACGTGCGCACAACGCCGAGCCTGCGCGCCACCACGCCGACAATGCCCGCCTGGACGATGACGCCGAGAACCCCGAACCCGGCGAGCACGTAGCCGGTGTGCGTGACGTCGAACCCGAATCGCCGCAACGCAAACATCGCGAAGGTCGTCGTGCACAACGCGAACGATGACCAGTAGACAAAGTCAGCGATCAAGAGTGGCCGCAAATGTCGCCGGCTCAGCACATCCGGCACCGCCCGCCATGGGGACACCGCGACAGCACTACCCCGGTGCACGGTCTCGGGCAGCCAGAGCGCCGCCATGGCGGTCGCGATGAGCGTCACCACGACTGCCGCCCAGATGGGGGCGGTGTAGCTGATGTGTGAAAACAACCCGGCGAGCCCTGGGCCGACGATAAAGCCAAGGCCGAACGCGGCTCCGAGAAACCCGAACGCTTTCGGGCGCTCGCTCGGCTCGGTCACATCGGCAATATAGGCGCGGGCGATGGTGATGTTTCCACCTGAAAGGCCGTCAATGATTCGCGCCGCGAACAGCATTGCGAGGCTGTGTGCGACCGCAAGCATGACGAAGCTGATGGCAGTGCCGATGAGGCTGAAAATGAGCACGGGACGCCTGCCGAACCGGTCGGACAGTACGCCGAGCACTGGCGCGGCAATCAGCTGGGCGAGCGAGAACGCTGCGAAGAGAAAGCCGATGACGACAGGAGACGCCCCGAACGTCTCCGCGTAGAACGGCAGCAGCGGGATGATGATGCCGAAGCCGACGAGATTGACAAAGACCGTGAGAAAGATGACGAGCAGAGGACGCGACACGCGTCCAAGATTATCTGCTAGCTCGCCTTCGCACCCCAAACGGCCTTCGAGCGATACCAGTCTTCATCGAGAATGGTCCACAACGCTTGATCGAGATACTTGCCGCCACGAAGGAACGATTTCCTCAAGATACCCTCCTGAATCGCGCCGATCTTCCTGAGCGCGCCGCTTCCCCGGCCGTTCTGCACGGCCGCGCGCGCTTCGAGCCGGTGCGCGCCCACCACTTCGAACGAAAAGTCGATAACCAGCTCGGCCCCCTTCACGAACAGGCCCGAGCCCCAGAACTCCGCCCCTATTGCAAATCCCCACTCGGCCGTGTCGAACATCGGATCGAGCTGACGAACCTGGAACAACCCAACCGCGGTGTCATATCCATCCGGCACGACGGCGAAGCAGACATAGCGTCCTGCCTGGCGCTCGCGCTGCGCCCACAGAATGAAGCGCTCGAAGCCTTCAATCGTCGTCGGCGGAGGCGAGATGAACCGCGTCACCTCTTCGCTCGTCAGCAGCGCCAGTAGCGATGCCGCATCGCTGACGCGAAGCTCGCGAAGGGTTATCCCTTTGCCTCGAAGAACCGGCAGCCCCTCTCTCCAGTCGGAGGTGACTGTCGGCGTCGCGGAGACGGCGCAGGTCCTAAGCTGGCCCGTCATTAGCGTCCGAGGCTCCTCGCCATCCGACGCGCACGCGCGAGAGACGCGTTGCCACCGATCACGCCGCCGCTCCACTTGATGACGTTGCCGGGCTGCGCCGTGTTGCCCCACACGATGTTGTCGTCATCGTCGCCGCTGTTGCCCCAGACGATGTTGTCGTCGTCGCCGCTGTTGCCCCACACAATGTTGTCGTCGTAGAGATTGCCCCAGACGATGTTGTCGTCGTCCAGGTTGCCCCACACGATGTTGTCGTCGTCGAGATTGCCCCACACGATGTTGTCGTCGTCGAGACTGAGGCCAATCAGGTGGTTGCCCCACACGATGTTGTTGCCCCAGACGATGTTGTCGTCATCGTCGAAGAGATTGCCCCACACGATGTTGTCGTCGTCGTCCGAGAGGTTGCCCCAGACGATGTTGTCGTCGTCATTGCCCCAGACGATGTTGTTGCCCCAGACGATGTTGTCGTCGTCGTCGAAGCTGTTGCCCCAGACGATGTTGTCGTCATCGCCGAAGTTGTTACCCCAGACGATGTTGTCGTCTTCGTCGCCGAGCCCCTCGCCCCACACGATGTTGGTCGCCCAGGCCGGCCGCTGCTCGCTGAGCAGTTTCGCGCCCGCCACGCGGCGCTCGCCCCAGATGATCGATTTGGACCAGCTGTACACCTGCTGGCCGATCGTGGTCGACGGCGTGACCTTCGACGTCAGCCAGCCCGAACCCATGGGCGCAGACGTGTTGATCGCTTGTGCGAGCGTGACGGCACCTTCCGTTTGAATCTGTCCGGCCCCCTGCGAGAGCGCGTCGTAACGGCTGCCGTCTGCTTCGAACATCGGAATCGCTGTGTACTCGAGAACGGCTTTCAGGGCGTTCGGCGTAAGGCGGTAGTTCGCCTGCAGCACGAGGGCTACCACGCCGCTCGTGACACCGGCTGCCATGCTCGTGCCCGACAACTTCATGTAGTTGCCCGTGTTGCCGCGCTTCTCCTGAGCTTTCCGAAGCGTGCTGCCCTCGGCCGCCACTGAGAGCATGTTGTGTCCCGGCGCAACGACGTCGGGCTTCGCAAACCCGTCGTACCAGGACGGCCCGCGCGAGCTGTACGGCGCGATGCGATCGTCATTGCGCGTCACGGTGTCGAAGGTGTTCACCGCTCCCGTGCTGAGAGCCGACGGCGCGTTGGCCGGCGAAACGATCCCCGCGTAACCGACCTCGCCCGTCTTCGGGTTGATGCCGAAATTTCCGGCCGCCACGACGACCGTGAGCCCGACGCGCGTCGCATGCTCAACTGCCTGCACGAGCGGATCGGTGGCCGCCGGTTCGTAGATTGGGTGGCCGAGCGAAAGATTCAGAACGTTGATGCCGAGCAGATGACGGTTCGTGATTGCGAACTCGATCGCCCGAACGACGTTGTCGGTTGTGCCCTGGCCTTTGCTGTCGAGAACCTTGAGGCCGATGAGGCGCGCATAGGGCGCCACACCGACATACTCACTCGCGATCAATCCGGCGACGTGCGTGCCGTGGCCATACTCGTCGTACGGCGTAACGGCTCTGATGCCACCTTTGGTGAAATCGTAGAACGCGGTGATGCGATCGCCGAAATCAATCCCCGGCTGGATGCCGGAGTCGATGACGGCCACGCCAATGCCCGTTCCGGAATACTTCGCATGCTTGAGGGTCGTCTGAATGGCGCCGGAGGTATTGTTCGTCAGGCCAGATTCGGTTGGGACGAGCATGACGCCGCTCGGCTTGACGTCGCGAATCTTCGACGCTCCAAGGCTCGCAAACACATTCTTCTTGAGCAGCTTCGCGGCGAGAGCCTCGACCTGGCGCGCGAGCGCCTGGCCGGCTTTGTCGAGCACCTTCTTCAGATCTACTTTCGCAGCGCTCACGCCGACGGACGCGTTCGCCGAAACGGCACGAATCGAGCCGAAGCTCGCAAGCGTCGCCAGGTCGCCGCAGTGGATCTCGGCCGCGATTGCGTTGATGGCGGGAAACTCGCCGGTGACCGCGTCGCCATGAACGGAAAGCGCCAGGCGCAATGCTTCGCGATAGCCGGGATCGACCGTGATGATGACCGACTGTTTGCCGTAGCAGCCACGTTCAACCGACTCGCGTAGCGATTCGTCCAGCTTTGCGTTGGTCGTCTGTGCGGATGCCGTACCAGAAAGCAGCGCCGTTGCAACGAGCGCTGCGCCTGTAAAGCGGGAGAGGTAGTGGAACATCGGCGGTCTCTTGAGCAATTCGACGGCCAGGAATATCTGATCTCCAGCTAACTGACCGTGTGCGTGTGACTTAGCTCAGCTTCTCGCCTGAATTCGAGCCGTCCGGCGTGCGCTCGCATGTGCAGAACTGCAAATGAAATCGCGCGCCAAAGTGGCAAAAACTGCAATATCGTTGAAAATTCCTAAGAAAAAGCCGCAATCGGGCGCGTGTTCAAGATTGGGGATGAGATCTCGTTTTTGCACACGCTCTTGAGAATCAATAAGTTGCGGAGAGGTCTTGATGCAGGAAGGAACACGAACCGGGCCGGCGGTCCCGCGCCGACCCGATTCGTCTGGGGGACTTGCGAAAAGGGGTCAGACCCCTTTATTCGATGAAAAAGGGGTCAGACCCCTTTTTGAGTTAGCTGACCTTCGAACCCCAAACAGCTTTCGAACGATAGCGATCTTCCGGAAGAATCGCCCACAGCGCCTGATCGAGATAACGCCCGTTGCGAAGGAATGACTTTCTCAAGATGCCCTCCTGAACCGCGCCGATCTTCCGCAGCGCGCCATTGCCCCGGCCATTTTCGATAGCGGCACGTGCTTCCATCCGATGCACGCCAACCACTTCAAATGCGAAATCGATCAACAGCTCCGCGCCCGAGACGAACAGGCCCGAGCCCCAGAACGCCGAACCCAGCGCGAATCCCCATTCGGCGGTTCCGAACATCGGGTCGAGCTGGCGAATCTGGAACAGTCCAATCGCGGTGTCGTAGCCGTCCGGCACGACCGCAAAACAGATGTACCGACCCGCAATGCGCTCGCGCTGCGCCCACTGAATGAACCGCTCGAAACCCTCGAGCGTCGTCGGCGGCGGCGAGATGAAGCGCGTGACTTCTTCGGTTGAAAGCAGCGCCAGGAGCGACGTCGCGTCACTCACGCGAAGCTCGCGAAGCGTGATGCCCTTGGCCTTCAGAACCGGAAGCGCCTCTCTCCAGTTGGAGCTGACGGCCGGCGTCGTGCTGACCATCGCGAGCGCCGGCGCCGTTTCGTGCTGCGGGCAGGTTGGGATGTGAGTCGCCATTAGAGCACCCCTTCCCGGCGGGCGAACGTCCGGCGCGCGCGCGCGTTCGACGCCTTGCCCGATACGAACCCGCCACTCCACCGGAGCACAGTGCCAAGCTGCGAGCTGTTGCCCCAGACGATGTTGTCGTCATCGCTGTTGCCCCAGACGATGTTGTCATCGTCGTCGCTGTTGCCCCAGACGATGTTGTCGTCGTAGAGGTTGCCCCACACGATGTTGTCGTCGTCCAGGTTGCCCCACACGATGTTGTCGTCGTCGAAGTTGCCCCACACGATGTTGTCGTCGTCGAGGCTCATGCCGAGGAGGCCGCTGCCCCACACGATGTTGTTGCCCCAGACGATGTTGTCGTCATCACCGAAGACGTTTCCCCACACGATGTTGTCATCGTCGAAGAGATTGCCCCACACGATGTTGTCGTCGTCGTTCGAGTTGCCCCAGACGATGTTGTTGCCCCAGACGATGTTGTCGTCATCGTCGAAGCTGTTGCCCCAGACGATGTTGTCGTCATCGCCGAAGTTATTGCCCCACACGATGTTGTCGTCTTCGTCGCCGAGACCCTCGCCCCAGATGATGTTGGCCGCCCACGCCGGACGCTGCTCGCTGAGCAGCGTCTGCCCGGCCAGACGGCGGTTGCCGTAGATGATCGACTGCGACCACGCATACGTGCGGCTGCCAATCACCGTCGACGGCATGACCGTCGTCGACAGCCACGGAGATCCCATCGGGGCCTGAGAGTTGATCGCATGCGCGAGCGCCACCGCGCCGGCGACTTCGATTTGTCCCGCTCCCTGCGAAAGCGCATCGACACGCTTGCCAAGATCGTCGAGCACGGGAATCGCCGAGTACTCGAGCACGGCTTTCACCGCATTGGGTGTCAGGCCGTGATTGGCGTGCAGCACCAGGGCGACGACGCCGCTCGTCACACCAGCCGCCATGCTGGTGCCCGAGAGCCGCATGTAGTTACCCGTGTTGCCGCGTTTCTCCTGTGCAATCCTCAGCAGACTGCCGGCTGCCGCCACCGAGAGCAGGTTGTCGCCAGCAGCGACGACGTCAGGCTTCACGAAGCCGTCATACCAGGACGGACCGCGCGAGCTGTACGGCGCAATGCGATCGTCGAGGCGGGTCACGGTGTTGAAGGTGCGCACCGCGCCCGCCGTCAAGGCCGACGGCGCGTTGCCCGGCGACGCGATGCCCGCATACCCCGGGAGACCGGTTTTCTTGTTCAGGCCGAAATTGCCCGCGGAGACCACGACGACCAGTCCCTCACGGACCGCATGCTCGACGGCCTGCACGAGTGGATCGGTCGCGGCCGGCTCGTAAATCGGATGTCCGAGCGACATGTTCAGAACGTTGATGCCGAGGAGGCTCTTGTTCGCGATGGCGAACTCGATGGCGCGAACGACGTCGGCCGTCGTGCCCTGGCCCTGTCCGTTGAGCACGCGCAGGCCAATCAGCCGCGCGTTGGGCGCCACGCCGACAAACTCGCTGGCGATCAGCCCGGCCACGTGAGTGCCATGGCCGTACGGATCGAGCGGCGTGACGGCGCGAATATCGCCCATCGTGAAGTCGTAGAACGCGGTGATGCGATCGGCGAAGTCGACACCCGGCTCGATGCCGGAGTCGATGACGGCCACACCGATGCCGTTGCCGCCGGTTGTATTCGCGGCCGCATCGAGCGCGTTGTAGTCAACGGTTTCGTTATCGAATTCCTCGTCGGTGGTCAGAGTCAGCGAGCGCACCGGCATCGTGGCGAAGAACTTCTTCTTCAGGCCCTTTGCCGCCTTCCCTTCGCGAACGCGGGCGGCAACCGCAGTTGCCGCATCGATGAGCGCCTGCCGTGCGTCGACGAGCGCATTCTGAGCATTGAGCGCCGTCGCCTGAGCTCCGGTCGCCGCCGTGCGCGCCGCCTCAAGCGTCGCCTGCGCGGCATCGGCTGCCGCCTCGGCTTCTGCGAGCCTGGTCTCGGCCGCCGTGACGGCGATGATTCGCGCGACGCCGCTCAGCCTGCCGGCCAGAATGAGCGCACGCTTTGCCGCGGTTACCTGGGCATTTGCCGTCGCGGCCGCGCGTTCGGCCGTTCGGACATTGCCCTGCGCGCTCAGCGCCGCAGCCTTGGCCGCGACGAGCGCCTCGCGCGCGGCAGTGACGGCAGCCTGCGCACCGGTCACCCCGGTCGACTGCACGGCTACGGGTCCGTTCAACGAGACCGAACTGGTCGAGTCGAATCCGGCAAGCGTCGTAAGGTCGTCGCAATGAACGACGGCGGCCACCGCATCGAGCCCGGGAAATTCGCCCTTTACTACGTCACCGTGTGCGGCGAGCGAGTCCCGAAGTCCCTGTCGATAACCGGGTTTGGTTCTGACGATGACCGGCTGCGTCCCCACGCATCCACGCTCGATCGACTCACGGAGCGACTCGTCGAGCTTCGCGTCCGTCACCGATTGCGCGTGGGCAGCAGGGACAAACAAGGCGGTCACGGCCAGAGCCGTTACTGTTTGTCTAAGGTGTGCGAGTAGGTTGACCATCGGGGGTCATAAGAGCAAGGCAACTGCCACTATGACCACAGACAGTACAGATCAGACGTAAGTTATTGATTTATATATGTTTATGTCGTAGGACAGCTTATATGACTCTTTAGACTCTTAAACGACATTAGAGCAAATTTTGAACACGATAATAAGACACGAGGCCTCAAAATGGCCCCGATCGCGTGATTTTCTTAGGAAATATGCGAATCATGGCACGTGTGCCATTTCAGCGCATCAGGTTCCGTTTTGCACGACGTGACCTGGTGCAGCGCACAACTTCTTTTATGGTCGCTAATTACAGGAGGCGATCGACGATGGCTGCTGCGGCGGTAATGGGATTCCCTGCCCGCTGATGAGGAGTTTCAACGATCCGAATGCCGCGAAGCATGCGGGAGAGCGCCGCAGGGTTGGTCGATTCAGCAAGATCGGGTGGTTCGGCGCGTCCATTCAGGACGACGCCCCGTATGGCGATTTCGCGCGCGCGCAATACCATGACGGTCATGGTCACGTGGTTGAGCGTGCCGAGCCCCGCTCGAGCAACCACGATCGCATCGAGATCGCAGGCCTGGGCGAGGTCGAGCGCCGTGTAATCCCAGGCGAGCGGCACCATCACACCACCCGCGCCTTCAACGACCACCGTGTATCCCGCGCGCCTGAGTCGGGCGACGCGTGACTCGACGTCATCGGGATTCAGGTGCATACCGGCCCGGTCGGCCGCAACTGCCGGCGCGAGCGGCTCGGTAAGCCGCACGAGCGGCGCGGCCAGCTCCTCGTGCTCGCCAGAAGCATTCGCCAGTACCTCCGAGTCGGAGACCCGATCAGGTTCGAGACCGGTCTCGGCCGGCTTGAAACCAATCGCTCGCACTCCACGCGCGCGAAGTGCGGTTATGAGAGCCGCCGCAATCATCGTCTTCCCGACACCGGTGTCTGTGCCGGTGACGAGCAGATCACGCACCGAGTCGCTCCACGATCGCGGCACGAACCGATGCGGCAAGATGTCGGAGCTCTGTGTCTGTAGATGACAACGGCGGCATGAGCGGAATCACGTCGCCGAGCGGCCGCAGGAAGATGCCGCGATCGCGAAGCGACAGGCAGATGTGATAGCCGATGCGATCGCCCGGCACGAACGACGCCTTCGTCTGGCGATCGGCGACCAGCTCGATGCCGCACATCAGGCCGGCCTGCCGGATGTCGCCGACATTCTGATGTGTCGCCAACGGCACGAGCGCGTCGTGCAGCACGCGCGCCTTCCGTTCGACATCGCGGATGATCGTGCCGTCCGACAACAGCTTGATCGTGGCGAGCGCGGCGGCACAGCCGAGGGCATTGCCCGTGTAGGTATGGCCGTGAAAGAAATGTCGGTACTCGTCGTAGCGGCCGAGAAACGCGTCGTAGATGCGATCGGTCGCCAGCGTGGCCGCGACAGGGAGATACCCGCCCGTCAATCCTTTCGCCACGCACAGTAAATCCGGCGTGACGCCTTCGCGCTGGCAGGCGAACATCGTGCCCGTGCGGCCGAAGCCGGTCGCCACTTCGTCGAGAATGAGGAGCGCGCCGTGCGCGCGGCACGCCGCGGCGGTTCGCGAAAGAAACCCTTCGGGCAGCGTCACCATGCCGGCGGCGGCCTGCACGCCGGGCTCGAGGATGACCGCGCATACCCGCCCGTCGGCCCGGACGAGCGCCTGCTCCAGTTCCTCCGCGCAGTCGATCGAACACTCGCCCGGGTGCTTGCCGATGGGACAGCGATAGCAATAGGGCGACGGCGTCTTGAGAGACGGAAGCAGAATCGGCTTGAAGATGTCGTGAAACAACTCGACGCCGCCGACGGCCGCCGCACCGAGTGTGTCGCCGTGATAGGCGTTGCCGAGGCTGAGATACACCGCCTGCTCGGCCGCGCCCTTGCCCTGAGTCAGCAGCCGGTACTGAAACGCAATTTTCAGCGACGCCTCGACGGCAGTCGCGCCGCTGTCGGAAAAGAAGACGTGGTTCAGGCCGGCCGGCGCAATCTCCACAAGGCGCCGGGCCAGCTCGGCTACGCCGGGATGCGTCGTGCCGAGCAGCGTGGTGTGCGCAAAACGTCCGAGTTGCTCGGCAACTGCCGCGTCGATTTCGGGCACACGGTGCCCGAGCAGGTTGCACCACAGGGCGGAGGTGCCGTCAAAGAGCCGGCGGCCGCGATCGTCAATCAGGTAGTTGCCTTCGGCACGGACCACGACCAGCGGCTCGGTCGCCAGGTACTCCTGCATCTGGGTAAACGGATGCCAGACATGGTCTGCATCCCACCGCCGAATGTCGTCAGCGCTTGGGGTCTGATCCCCGCGGGGAGGAACGCTGGGTTTCATTGGCGAATTCTGGAAATCGCTGCCTGGGTCTGACCCCGGCAGACCCGGGGTCGGGCCAGGAGTTGGGCGACCTCGCGAGCGAAACGGAGAAGGTCCTCATCGGCGACCGGATACCGCACCGTCACACGCAAGCGCGCGGTTCCAGGCGCGACCGACGGCGGGCGAATCGCACGCACATCAAACCCGGCAGCCATCAATCCCGACTGCAGCGCGAGCGCGGCATCGTTCGCGCCAACAATGATGGGGACAATCGGCGATTCTCCGGCCGAATCAACACCAACATCGGCGAGCGCCTGCCGCAGCAGCCTCGACTTGCGATGCATGTCCCTGCGCCGCTGTGGTTCGGTCGCAACCAGGTGTAGCCCTGCGTCGAGCGCCGCACCGAGTACCTGGAAGCGGCGCGGTCGAAAAAATAAACGAGCGCGCGCGATTCACCATGACGTCGCGTAACGCGCGCGAACCTGCCACCCACGCGCCGCCAGATCCCAGCGCCTTCCCTCCCGTATGAATCGTGGCGAGCACGCGCTCGCGCAACCCAAGCTCTTCGACACGGCCCGAGCCGCGGAGGCCGTAAAGGCCCGTCGCGTGCGCCTCGTCGACGATGACGCCGGCACCGCCGCGTTCGGCGATCTCGCAGACGTCTTCGAGCCGCGTCTGGTCGCCATCCATGCTGAAGACACTCTCGGTCACGATGAGGGCGCGCCCTCGTCTGGGCTTCTGCAGCGCGGCTTCGAGCGCCCCCAAATCCTGGTGCGGGTAGATGCTCGTCGCCGCTTTCGTCAATCGGATGCCGTCGATCAGGCTGGCGTGATTCCGCTCGTCCGACAGGACGAGATCGTCAGGCGCAACGACCGCCTGAAGAAGGCCGATATTCGCGGCGTATCCCGATCCGAACAGCAATGCGGACTCGGTGCCGGAAAACGCGGCGAGCCGTTCTTCGATGATCTCGAAGATCTCGTGATGCCCCCGCAGCAGACGCGACCCGCCCGAGCCGGCCGGAAGATCGTCGAGCGCCGCGCGCATCGCCTCTGAAATGGAAGGGTGGCCGGCAAGGCCGAGATAGTCGTTCGAAACCAGATCGATGCCGTTCGGCAGACGCATCTGCCGAAGAAGGCCGGCCGTCTGCAGCTCGGCCAGCATCGCTGCAAAGCGGTCTTCAAATTCCTCCCGTGCGGTCATGCCTGAAATCGAAGTCCGAGCTTATCCATCAGCTGCTGATCGGCATCGACGGTCGGATTGGGCGAGGTCAGCAGCTTTTCACCGGAGAAGATCGAGTTGGCGCCGGCCACAAAACACAACGCCTGCGTTTCGTCCGAGAGGGCGAGCCGTCCTGCAGACAAACGCACGCGCGCTCTCGGTACGACGAGGCGCGCGCAGGCGATCGTTCGCACGAGCGCAATCGGATCGACATCGTCGGCGTCTGCGAGCGGCGTACCGGCCGTGCGCACGAGCACATTCACCGGCAGGCTCTCCGGGTGCGGATCGAGACGGCCCAGCTGCGCGAGCATCGCACACCGATCGCGCGCCGATTCGCCCATACCGATGATGCCGCCGCAGCACACGCTGAGCCCTGCGTCCTGCACGTGGCGCAGTGTGTCGAGACGTTCCTGATAGGTACGCGTCGTGATGATCTTCGGATAGAACTCCGGCGAGGTATCCAGATTGTGGTTGTAGGCCGTGAGGCCGGCTGTCTTGAGCCGCTGCGCCTGATCGGCCGTCAGCATGCCGAGCGTCGTGCAGACCTCCATGCCGAGCGCGGCAACGTCCTGCACCATGTCCAGAACCGCATCGAACGCTTCGCCGTCGTGAACCTCGCGCCACGCCGCGCCCATGCAGAAGCGGGTCGACCCGTTCTCTTTTGCGGTGCGTGCGGCAGACAACACCGCGCCCGGATTCATCAGACCGTCTCGAGCCACACCGGTCTCGTAGTGCGCACTCTGCGGGCAATACGCGCAGTCTTCGGGACAGCCGCCCGTCTTGATGCTCAACAGCGTGCACCGCTGAACAGATTCGGGATCGTGATAATCGCGGTGAACGGTCTGCGCGCGGAACAGCAGTTCAGTGAGCGGAAGGTGGTAGAGCGCCTCTACTCTTTCGGTGGTCCACTCGTGATGGATGGTCATAGATTCTGCGGTTCTGGGTTCTAGGTGCTACGTTCTAGGTTCCGGTTCCGGGTTCTGGGTTCTGGGTTCAAGGGTCGCTGAAGAACCCCACCCGAATCCAACCAGAACCCAGAACCGGAACCTAGCACCTAGAACCAAGAACCTAGAACCGTATATTAGTTCAGACCACCAACTCGTACGCCTCGGGAACGCGGTTCACCATGCGGACGATTTCGTTCAGCCCTTCCTCTAACGCCGATCGGGTTGCCGGGGGACCGAGGGTGATCCGCACGGCCTGGACATCGGTTTCGTGTCCCACCACAAACGACTCGGCGCTGTTCAAGAGGATGCCGCGATGCCGCGCGCGCGCGACGAACGCATCGGTGCGCCAGGGCTCGGGCAGACGTACCCACAGGTGGGGGCTGTTCGGCTGTGTGTGGACATCGAGTCCGCCCAGCACGCGCATCGCAATATCCTGCCTGGCCGCAATTTCCTTGCGCTTCCATTCGACAATGCGCCCGGCGACGCCGTCTGTAATGAGGCTGGTCGACAGCTCCGCCATCGCCGGCGGCGCATTCACCATCGTCCTGAGAACCGACACCGACAGACGTTCGATCATCGCCGAAGGCGCCAGCAGATAGCCGATACGAATGCCCGGCGCGATGCTCTTCGATGTGCTCGTGATGTAGAAGAACTGATCTTCAGGAAGGAAGGTCGAAAGCGGCTTGACCTCGGGCGCAAGGAACCCGAAGACATCATCTTCGATAACCGTCAGCTGATGATCGAGCGCCACCATGGCAATGTCCTGGCGCCGCTTCTCCGACATCATCGCCGCCGTCGGATTCTGGAACGACGAAATGCAGTAGAGCGCGGTGGGCTTGCCTTTCCGGCACGCTTCGTCGAGCGATTCCGGGATGATGCCTTCGCGATCGAGCGCGACGGTCCGCAGCCGCAGGTGCAGATGCCCCGCAAGATCGGTGATACCGGGATAGGTGAACTCCTCGACGAGAATCTCGTCGCCCGGCTTGGCCAGCGCCATCAGCGAGAGCAGAATCGCGTGCTGTCCGCCGCCCGTCACGACGATGCGATCGAGCGGGGCTTCGAGACCGGTCCATCCAATCCATGCCGAGCCGGCGGCGCGGTTGTGCCGCGCCCCCGCGTGATGCTGATAACCGAAGATGCGTGCGCCCGCAGACCGCGGAACCGCCGCCGCGAGCCGGTCGGCGAGCTCCTCCATATAAGGTAGCGGCATCAGTGAGTTGACGGCGAGATCCAGCACGCCGTGTTCGGGGCCTTCAATCTCGAGCGCGCTGGGGCGCACGAATGTGCCGCGCCCGACTTCTCCACTCAACAAACCGCGCCGTTGTGCCTCGACGTACGCTCTCGTGACCGTCGTAAGC
This sequence comes from Vicinamibacterales bacterium, assembly GCA_963811435.1. Classification (GTDB taxonomy): domain Bacteria; phylum Acidobacteriota; class Vicinamibacteria; order Vicinamibacterales; family JAMQPK01; genus JAMQPK01. Next base: position 900,792 of record CAWERD010000007.1, on the reverse strand, counting down.
GTCACGCCGAGCTGACGCGCCAGCACGCGCTGGGTGGGCAGCCTGCTGCCGGGCTTCAACCGTCCCGCTTCGATTTCCCGGCTGATGGCATCGGCAATGGCCTGATAGATGGGCCCGCTGCGTTGTCCCCTCGGCGGCAGCTTGATTGTCATGCATACAATATGTCACTTGACTGCTTACAATGTCAATCTACAATCGGTTCAATTGGCAAAGGATGGAGACAATCCCCGCACCCTCGTCGGAGATCGTCAGGTTCGGCACGTTCGAGGTCAATCTTCGAACGGGAGAGCTCCGCAAGCGCGGCATTCGCATCGCCCTGCAGGAGCAGCCGCTCCGCATTCTCTCTGCCCTGCTTGACAGGCCCGGCGAGGTGATCGCACGCGAGGATCTCTGCAAGCGCCTGTGGCCGGAAGGTACATTCGTCGACTTCGAGCACAGCCTGAACGCGGCCGTGCGCCGGCTGCGGATGACGCTCGGCGACGAGGCCGAGGTGCCCCGCTTCATCGAGACGGTGCATAAGCGCGGATATCGCTTCATTGCGCTCAACGACGTGTTTCCGCGTCTATCGCATCAGGTCGACCGTCCCGCCTCTCCGGCCACGATCGCGCACATCGTCCGCAAGCGTGCGCGCCTGGCGGTGCTGCCGTTCGGCCCGTTGGACGGGTTTACGGACGGCCTTACCGAAGAGGCCATCACGCAGCTCGCGCAGGCGTGCCCGCGCAACATCGGCGTCATCGCGCGCACGTCGGTCGAGCGGGCACAACGCGAAGGCGGGGGCGCGGCGGAAATCGGCCGGGCCCTGAGCGCCGACTACCTCGTCGAAGGCAATGTCCGGCGCGACGGCGACCGGCTCCGGATCACGGCCCAGCTCATCGAATCGCAGGAAGAAACGCACCTGTGGGCGAAGACCTTCGACCGCGTGATGACCGACACGCTCACACTGCAGACAGAAGTGGCGGAGGAGATCGCGCGCGCGGTGACCAAAGCGCTCGCGCCGGCCAGGCGACCGGCGGTTCCGGGCGCGGGATTCTAGTGTCTCAGCTCTAACGGTCCGGCTTCATTCGCTTCAAGCGGCTCGCGGGTATCCGATGCCGCCCTGAAGTGAAGCTCGACGCCATGCCGCAGGCCCGCCAGCGCGGCATCGAGCAGATCGTGCGCCAGCGCATCGCTGTCTTCGCCCGGCGCCAGGCGGTGGCTGAGGCGGAAGACGGCCGCTCCGTACGCCGCCGTCCACAGGATCCTGAAGATCGCGGCGGCAGATTCCACGCCGGGAAACATCCCCTCATCGATGCACTGCTGAATGTCGTGCTCGATATCGGAGCGCAGCTCGCGCATCGAGCTGAAGCGCTCCCAGTCGCGGCTGATGCGCGGTACGGCGCTGTCGACGAAGATCAGGGAGAAATATTCCGGCTGTTCCTTGCTGAACGTGTAAAAGCGCCACAGCGACTCGCGCACCCGATCGATCGGCGGGCTGGTGTGCGAGGCCCCGGCACAGTGCGCCCGGACAAACTGCAGCCCCTCCTCGGCCAGCGCGAAGAAGATGTCTTCCTTGCTGGTGAAGTAGCTGTAAATGGCGCCCGGGCTGTACTCGATCTGCTCGGCAATCTTGCGCATCGACACGTTCGCGTATCCCTCATTGAGGAAAAGCGTGCGCGCCGCGTTCAGGATCTTTCGCCGTACCGTGTCGCGTTCTCGACTCTGGCGTTCCCTTATGCCCATGTCACCCTCTGACCAGGAATCGAACACATCGATTCATGCTAGGATTCCGCGGTTTTCCCATGACAATCACTAACAAGAACGACGCCAACAAGGCCTCGGTGCTCGCAGCGCTCGATTCGGTGCGCTCGGCGTTGAAAAATGAGCCCCAAACACCCGAAGTTGCACGCGCATTGGACCAATGTGAGCGGTTAGAGCTCTCAATCAGGCAATTTCATGCCGAAGGACTCCGCTTCGCCGCCTATACGCTGCTGCGAATGGTGTTAAGCCACGGTACGAGTTTTACTGACCCTGTCCACGTGGCGACACGCGAGTTGAAGGCTGCCCTCGACGCGGCCGGGTTTCCACACTAATGAACCGGAACGCCGACCCCGCCTTCAGCGGGCTTGCCGCGCCGGAGGGATCTGCAGAGTGGGCGCGAAGGCGGGATCTGGTTGGCACACCGCTGTTCTGGCTGACCATCGCGGTCACGGTGTGCGTGGCGGTGCCCTTTGCCCTCTTTCCGACGATGCGGGCGTGGCTCGGCAGCGCAGCACTCTTGATGTGGACCTGCTTTTTCACCGCCAATGCCGTGCGATCGCGGCGGACGCACTCGGTGATCTCCGCACCGGTCTATCTGATCGCCGCGGCGTTGGTCGCCGGCAATGCGCTCGGGTTTGTCGAAGTGCAAATCTGGATGGTCTGGGTGATCGGTGCCGGTATCATCGCGGCGAACTTGTCCGAGCGCTTCTTCGGAAAGTACTTGTAGCCCTGCAGGACGCCGATCCTTCCACCGATAGCTGTGGCGGATGATTTGGTTCTTCGAGCGTCCGGGCGAGCGGCTGCAGTGCGAAATTCGGCAGGCGGCGTCCGGTGATGGGTACGAGCTGGTCTGGACCTCGAACGACGGACGCGTTCACGTCGAACGTCGCAAGCGATGCGTCAGAGCTGATGCGCCGCCGGCGCGCGCTCGAACACTGGCTGAAGCTCGACGGCTGGGTCCGCCCCGATCGCGTCACGCCGCCACGGCCTCCACGTCATCTTCGAACCCGCAAGACAGACAAACTTCACTAGCGTTTACCCGCCGCGCGCTGGTCGCGGAAGTACTGCACCTGAAACTGCCGCACGTTCTCGTTGTGCTCGGCGAGCGTGCGCGCGAAGACATGCGACCCGTCGTTGCGGCTGACGAAGTACAAATAGTCGACCTGTGCCGGCGCGACCGCCGCCTGCAATGAGGGCAGCCCTGGCGAGGCGATCGGCCCGGGCGGCAATCCCGGGTAGCGGTACGTGTTGTAGGGCGAGTCGAATTGCAGATCGTCACGGCGCAGGTTCCCGTCGTAGCGGCCTGCGCGCTGCAGCGCGTAAATCACCGTGGGATCGGCCTGCATGCCCATGCCGATCTTCAGCCGGTTCAAATACACCGCGGCCACCATCGGGCGTTCGGACGGAAGCGCCGTTTCCTTTTCGACCAGCGACGCCAGTGTGACGGCCTGCCGGGGCGTCAGGTCGAGCGCGAGAGCCGCCTGCTGCATGTCGGCCGTGAAGAGCTGTCTGAAACGGGCCACCATCAGCCCCACGAGCTTGGCCGCGCTCGTCTCGCGCGGCAGAGCATACGTTTCGGGAAACAGATAGCCTTCGAGATCGGCTGCTGCCGGGTCGATGTCGCGCACCGCGCTCGCGTCGCGCGACGCCTCCACAAATGTCCGCGCCTTCCCGAACCCCTGCTGCTCGTAAATGCGCGCCATCTCCTGAATCGTCAATCCTTCGGGAAAGGTGATGCGCCGGTTGTAGACATCGCCACGGGCAATTTTTTCGACGACCTCGGCCGGCGTCATCGGCCTGTCGAAGCGGAACTCGCCCGCCTGCAGACTGCGCGCGTGCCCCGTCTGCCACAACGCCGCCCGGAACGTCGCATCATCTCTCACGACCCCGGACTCGATGAGCCGCTGGGCGATGGTGCGCGTGCTGCTGCCCGGTTCGATCGTGACGAATTGTTCGGTCCCCTCGTACCCCTTGAACGGCTCGCTGGTTCGACGATAGAGCGTGAATGCAAAGCCGGCAGCGGCGAGCACGCCGAGGACAACCAGAAACACAAACGCGCGCTTGATCATGACTCGCTCTTACCTCTTTCGAGCGTCGAGATAGTCCTGCAAAATGACCGCGGCCGCTGCCGCATCGAGCTTCTCTTTTCGCCGGCGCCAGTCCTTCTCGCCCAGCGCCAGCCGCTCTTCTGCTTCTCGGCTCGACAGGCGCTCGTCCTGCACCACCACAGGGATCGTGAGCTGGGACGTCAGCATGGCCACGATCTTCTCGACGCGAGGCGTCTGCAGATTCGGTGAGCCATCCAGACGCTTCGGCAGGCCCACGACAACCGAGCCGACCTCTTCTTCATCGGCAAGCTCTGCAATCGTCGATCGAAGCAGGGCGACCGCCGAAGCGTCGGACTTTCCGCGCTCGATCGTCTTCAGCGGACGCGCCAGCGTCGCGCTCGCGTCGCTGACAGCCAGACCGATGCGACGCTCTCCCAGGTCGACGCCGACGATGCGCATCTCCTTGAGGGTAACATCGAATGCGCATGGTAAAATTCTGCTCTGCCTCATATCAATTCACACTTTGGCAATCGGTGTCGCGTGGCAGCCATCGCGATGCTCATCGTCGCCTGCGCGGCCGCGATCGCGGGGCAGACGAGTGACCGTGCGCGAACGGAGAGTCAGGCGCGGCGCGCGAACGCACGCCTCGTCGCGCTGCAGCGCGAAGCCGACGAGCTCGCGAACCAGCAGCGGTCGCTCCTGGTCGATCTGCGGCGTCTCGAAGTCGAGCGCGATCTCAAGACCGAGCAGCTCCGGCAGATCCAGGCAGACACGCAGAAGGTCGCGGCCGAGCTTGGCAGCATCGGCAATCAGATCGACGCGCTCGAGGAGGAAACCGCGGCGTCAGGACCGATCCTCGAAGCGCGCATGGTCGAGCTTTATAAACTCGGGAGCGCGGGCTACGTGCGGCTCCTCTTCAATGCATCAGACTTGAAAGAGGTCGGACGTACGTACCGGATGGTTGCCGCCGTCGCGGCGATCGATCGCCATCGAGCCGAGCAGCACAAGCAGAATCTCGGACGGCTGCGTGCCGCGCACGGCGCGCTCGAGAAGCGGCGGGCCGAGATGGCGAAGCTGCAGCAATCAGCGGCGGCAGCGCGTGCGGCCGCCGATCGCGCCGCAACATCGCGCTCGCAGCTCATCGCGCAGATCGACGAGCGCCGCGATCTCATGGCAGACGCTTGCCGGAGAGCTCGAGACCGCTCAGGCGAAACTGCAGCAGACGTTGAGCGCGATTAACGCCGGCGGGCCCAGGCCGGCCGTGGACGGCTCGGCGCTGCCGATTCGTCCCTTTCGCGGCGATCTCGACTGGCCCGTTACCGGCCGCCTGATGAATTCGTTCGGACGCCGCGGCGCGGGTGTCGCCGGCGCGCCCGGGCAGAGCGGCATACAGTTCGCGGCGCAGGAGGGCTCCCCTGTTCGTGCGGTTCACGACGGTACGATCGTCTATGCCGGACCGTTCACCGGCTACGGCACGCTCGTCATCATCGATCACGGCCTGCAGACATATTCGTTATATGGCCAGCTCGGCGCCGTCCAGGTCGAACGGGGCGCGAAAGTCGAGCGAGGCGAGCCCATTGGCACCGCCGGCCGTGTGCTCGCGGGAATTCCCGGCGTGTATTTCGAGATGCGCGTCGACGGCAAGCCGGTCGATCCGTTAGAATGGCTGAAGAAAAAATCATGACATCACGTACGCGACTCCTGGCCATTCTCGTCTCGGCGCCGGTTATCGCCTTCACCGTCATCGGTGGGCTTCTCGGGCACGCGATGGCGCGCACCGACGAGACGTTTGCGACATTACGGGTGTTCCACGATGTCGTGTCGCTCATCATGAGCAACTACGTCGAGCAGCCGAACATGGAAAGCGTCATGCGCGGCGCGATGCGTGGTCTGGCCGAAGGGCTCGACTCCGACAGCGCATACCTGACGCAGCCACAAGTCCGGCAGCTGGAGGGCGGCGATCAGGCCGGCCCGGCCGACGTCGGAATCACGCTGACGCATCAGTACTATCTGCGCGTGGTTGCGGCACGCGACGACTCTCCCGCAGCCAGGGCCGGTATCCGTCCCGGCGACTTCGTCCGCCTGGTCGACATGCGGCCGACCCGCGACCTGTCCGCCTTCGAAGGCCAGCGATTGCTCGCAGGGGCACCCGGATCGAAGCTGAAATTGACCGTCATCAGGGGGGGCAGCGCCGCAGAACCGCACGTCGTCGAGCTGACGCGCGAGGTGCCCTCAACGGTCGAGGTGAAAGGGCGCACACAGGCTGACGGCATCGGCTATGTTCGCGTCGCGTCGTTCGGACGACGGGTCACCGAACAGTTGAAAACGCAGGTTGCCACGCTCGCCAAGGGTGGCGCGACTCGATTGATTATCGACGTCCGCAATACGGCCGCCGGCGACCTGACCGAGGGCATCACTGCCGCGCGGTTGTTCGTCGGGTCGGGCACCCTTGCGGTTCGCGAGTCGCGGACGAACGGCCAGGTCAAGATCGCCGCCGAGAAGGGCGATGGGTCGGTGGCGCTGCCGGTGACACTGCTCGTCGATTCGGGCACGTCAGGTCCCGCCGAAGTGTTCGCCGCCGCGCTTGCCGGCAACAAGCGAGCCGAGCTCATCGGCGAGCATACGGTCGGTCGAACGGGCGTGCAGGAGATCGTGAAGCTGCCAGACGGCACCGCGCTCTGGATTACCTCGACGCGTTATCTGACGCCGGGAGGCGCCCAAATCCAGGCCAAGGGCATCGAGCCCGACGTCGTCGTCGAGCAGCCCGAGGGAGACTTCGGCGCCCCGGCGCCCGCAGATGCGATTCTGCAGCGGGCGACTGAACGATTGAGCACGAAGAAAGCCGCGTAAACGCCGATGACCAAGCACGAGCTGATCGCCAAAATCGCGAAAGAGACGGGTGCGACCAAGACCAACGCAGCCGCCACCGTCGACTCGCTGCTCGACAGCATCACCAGGGCACTGAAGAAGGGCGACGCGATCACGTTCGTCGGCTTCGGCACCTTCAAGACCGCCCAGCGCCGTGCGCGCGTGGCGAAGAATCCGCGCACCGGCGACGCCATCAAGATTCCCAAACGCCGTGTCGTACGGTTCACCGCGGGAAAAGCCCTCAAAAGCGCTGTCCGCTGACGCGATCTGCTATAATTTTTCGTTCTGTTGCCTATGTTTTGACACGTAGGCGCGTAGCTCAGCGGTTAGAGCGCCTGCTTGACACGCAGGAGGTCAGTGGTTCGATTCCACCCGCGCCTACCAGTTTTCAGTGGTTAGTCATCAGTTTTTAGATTTCAGTTTGTAGATTTTGGATTTCAGATTCCAAACGCCTCCTTTGTCCCAGCTCACCATCACCCTCCCCGACGGATCGACCAAGTCGGTCCCAGGCGCGACGACTGTCGGCGACATCGCCGCGTCGATATCGCCGCGTCTCGCGCAGGCCGCGTACGCGGGAGTGGTGAACGACCGCCTCGTCGATCTCGGATATCCGCTTCAGGAAGATGCGAAGGTCCGGGTGCTCACGTCGAAAGACCCCGAGGCGCTGACGGTGTACCGTCACAGCACGGCGCATTTGCTGGCGGCCGCCGTGACGCAGCTCTTCCCGAAGGTCCAGTGCGGCATCGGCCCCCCGACCGACGAAGGCTTCTTCTACGATTTCGTCGTCGAGCGGCCGTTCGTGCCGGAAGATCTGGCGGCCATCGAACAGCGCATGAAAGAAATCGCCGCGGGCGACCACGTCTACGAGCGCCAGATGTGGCCGCGCGACGAGGCGATCCGGTTCTTCAGAGACCGCGGCGAGCCGTTGAAGGTGCAGCTGATCGAGGAAAAGACCGAAGGCCAGAAGGAGGTCTCGGTCTATACGATCAAGGATCGCGATCTCTTTGTCGATTTCTGCGTCGGCCCCCACGTGCCTACGAGCGGCAGGTTGAAGGCGTTCAAGCTGCTGAGCACCTCGAACGCCTACTGGAAGGGCGACGCGCGCAATCAGCCGATGCAGCGCATCTATGGAACGGCGTTCTTCAGCGACAAAGAGCTGCAGGCGTACCTCACGCAGATCGAAGAAGCCAAGAAGCGCGACCATCGGAAGCTGGGCCGCGACCTTGGGCTGTTCACTTTTCACCAGTGGGCGCCCGGCGCAACGTTCTGGCTCGACAAGGGCACGACGCTGTACAACCTGCTCGCGAACTACATGCGCGGTGTGCTCTTTCCGGCGGGCTACGTCGAAGTGAAGACGCCGCTCATCTACAACAAGGCTCTGTGGGAACGATCGGGGCACTGGAAGCACTATCGCAAGGACATGTTCCTTATCGAATCGGAAAACGAGACGATGAGCGTGAAGCCGATGAACTGCCCGGGGCACTTCCTCACGTATGCCAGCCAGGTGCACAGCTATCGCGATTTGCCGATTCGCTTCCACGAGCAGACGCCGCTGCATCGCAATGAGGCGTCGGGCGTATTGTCTGGCCTGACGCGCGTGCGCCAGTTCTCACAGGACGACGCGCACTGCTTCGTCACGCCGGAGCAGATCGGCGAGGAAGTGGAACGGCTGATTCAGCTGGTGCAGCGGGTGTATAGCGACTTCGGGCTGCCCTTCGCGGCGAAGCTCTCCACGATGCCCGACGAACACATGGGCGACGAGGCGACGTGGCGGCACGCCGAAACGCAGCTGAAAGCGGCGCTTGAGCGCGCCGCCATGACCTACACGATCAACGAGAAGGACGGCGCGTTCTACGGGCCGAAGATCGACTTCGACGTCACCGATGCGATCGGCCGCAAGTGGCAGTGCGCGACGATTCAGCTCGATTACATGCAGCCCGAGAACTTCGATCTGAAGTACACGGGCGCAGACAACACCGAGCACCGGCCGGTCGTGATTCACCGGGCGATCTTCGGCAGCTTCGAGCGCTTCATCGCGATCCTCATCGAACACTACGCAGGCGCGTTCCCGTTGTGGCTCGCACCCGTGCAAACGCTCGTAGTGCCGATTGCCGACAGGCATGTAGCGTACGCCGACAGCGTGAAGCAGCGGCTGGCCGACGCCGGGCTCCGGGTGCAGGTCGACGAGCGCCAGGAGAAGATTGGATATAAGATCCGTGAGGCGCAGCTTCAGAAGATCCCCTACATGCTGGTCGTAGGCGATCGCGAGGTGGCCGACGGCGCGGTGGCAGTGCGAAGCCGTTCGGGGGCGATCTCGGATCGCAGCCGCTCGAGACCTTCATCGCAACGGCGCACAAGGAAGTTCAGGACAAGGGCAGGGCGCAAGTCTAGTTCGGGTAGGGCGCAACTTTTGTTGCGCAAGTACGGTAAGGCGCAGCTGTTGCTGCGCCATCAGGAGGTTTTATAGCTTTCGATCGATCAGGTCCGCGGCGTGACGACCGTGTTCGCGTAAACGAACGCATCCGCGTAAGGGAAATTCGGGTCATCGATGACGATGGGAAGCAGCTGGGCATCATGCCGCCGCCGCAGGCCCTCGCTATCGCCAAGCAGAAGGGGCTGGACCTGGTGGAGATCTCTCCCACCGCCGTCCCGCCGGTCTGCCGGATCATGGATTTCGGGAAGTATCAGTACCAGGAACAGAAGCGGGCGCGCGAGGCGAAGAAGCACCAGAAGGTCATCGACGTCAAAGAAATCAAGTTCAGGCCCAAGGTCGACGAGCACGACTATCAGTTCAAGAAGAAGCACATCGAGCGCTTCCTGGCTGAGGGCGACAAGGTGAAGGCCACGATCTTCTTCCGCGGCCGCGAGATGGCGCATCCCGAGATCGGGCGGCGCATTCTCGAGCGGTTATGCGACGAACTGGCCGATGTCGCGATTGCCGAGACGATGCCGCGCCAGGAAGGCAATCAGATGCACACGATCCTTGCAAAGAAACCATCCGGCGGACGGCCGCCCGACGCGCCAGGCCGCGGCGGCGAAGAGCGATGAATAGAACTGAGAACTCAGAGCTGAGAGCTGAGAGCTGAGAACTAAATATGCCCAAACTCAAGACGCACAGAGGCGCCGCCAAGCGCTTCAAGAAGACCGCGGGTGGAAAATTCCTGCGCAGCAAGGCATTCAAACAGCACATTCTGACGAGTAAGTCATCCAAGCGGAAGCGCCGGATGCGCGGCACCACGGTCGTTCACAAAGCCGACTCCGCCAAGCTCGCGAAGATGTTGCCGTATAAATAGCTGGTAGGTTAGAGCCAAGTATGCCGAGAGTAAAAAGAGGAACAGTTCGCCGGGCGAAGCGGAAGAAGCTGCTCGCGCGTGCCAAGGGGTATTACGCCAACAAGAGCAAGCTGTATCGTGCCGCAAAAGAGTCGGTCGACACAGCGCTCAAGTATGCATTCGTCGGCCGCCGCCGCAAGAAGCGCGACTTCAGGACGCTGTGGATCGTGCGCATCAACGCCGCGGCGCGCGAGCACGGCCTCACCTACGGGCAGTTTATCGCTGGCCTGAAAGCGGCCGGCGTGACGCTCGATCGGAAGATGCTGGCCGACATCGCGGTCAACGAGCCCTCATCGTTCGCCACGCTGGCGGCCCAGGCGAAGGCGGCCAAGCCGCTGCCAACGCCGAGACCTGTCCGTGCCGAGAAAGCCGCGCGGCCTCCCAAGACTGTGAAGGTCCGCGAAGCCCGCGCCTAGTGTGACGAACGACTCGGATATTGCCCGACTGCGCGGCGAGTTCAACGACGAGCTCGCCCGCGTGTCGTCGGAGTCGGACCTCCAGTTCCTCCGCGACAAATACCTGGGACGAAAGAGCGGCGCCGTCACCGCGCTGATGAAGTCGGTGGCCACGGCGCCGCCCGATCTCAAGCCCGTGCTCGGCAAGCTGGCCAACGAGCTGAAGCAGGCGATCGAACAGCAGCTCGCCGAGCGCAAGACGGCGCTCGAATCCACCAAAGCCCCCGTCGGAGCGGTCGACATCTCGCTGCCCGGCCGCACACCGCAGCTCGGCCATCGCCATCCGCTGACGATTGTCCGCGAGCAGATCGAAGCGATCTTCACGCGTCTCGGGTACCAGGTGCTCGAGGGACCCGAGATCGAGGACGAGTACCACAACTTCGAAGCGCTCAACATGCCGGCCGAACATCCTGCGCGCGACATGCAGGACACGCTCTATCTGTCCGGGGCCGTGCAGGGCGAAGGACGTCCGGCCACGCTGCTGCGGACACACACGTCTCCGATGCAGATCCGCTACATGGAGTCGCACGAGCCTCCCGTGCGGATCATCGTGCCCGGCAAGGTGTATCGCCGCGACGATCTCGACCTGACGCACACGCCGATGTTCCAGCAGGTCGAAGGCCTGGTCGTCGGCGACGACATCACGATGGCCGATCTCAAGGGCACGCTCAGCGCGTTCGCGCGCGAGTTGTTCGAGCCCGACACGAAAGTGCAGATCCGGCCGAGTTTCTTTCCGTACACGGAACCGAGCGCGGAAGTGTTCATCGGCTGCGTGTTCTGTCACGGCTCTGGTTGCCCCATCTGCAAACGCACGGGCTGGCTCGAGATTGGCGGCAGCGGCATGGTGCACCCGGCCGTGTTCGAAGCGGTTGGTTACGATCCGGATCGCTATACCGGCTTCGCGTTTGGCATGGGCATCGAACGCATCGCCATCCTGAAGTACGGCGTCGACGATATCCGCCTGTTCTACGAAAACGATCTGCGCTTCCTGGAGCAGTTTCCGCTGTGATCGATACGTTCACCAAGCACCCGGTTGATGCAACCAACGCCGAGCCGCGAGAGCGGCGAAGGCACAGGCGCGGGGAGTGGCCCCCCCGCGCGGCTAAGCAATGAAGGTACTCGTCTCCTGGCTCCGCGATTTCGTCGACGTCACGGCGCCTCCCGACGAGCTCGGCGAAGCCCTGAACATGCGCGGCTTCGAGCTGTCTTCGGTAGAGCCCGCGAATACCGTCCCATCGGGGTCTGACCCCCGTACCGTACGGGGGTCAGACCCCGGTACTGATGCCGTCCTCGACTTCGAGGTGACGGCGAACCGGCCGGACGCGCTGAGCATCATCGGCTTCGCGCGCGAGGTCGGGACCACCTACTCCCTGCCAGTGAAGCCGCTCGTCCCGAAGCCGCTTCCCCCGGCACCATCAAAGGACGTAGCGATCAGGCTTGAAGCGCCGGATTTGTGTCCGCGCTATGCCGCTGCCGTCGCCGACGTCACCATCGGGCCCTCCCCTGCCTGGCTGGCATCGCGACTTCACGCCTGCGGCGTACGGCCGATCAACAACGTGGTCGACGTCACCAATTACGTGCTGCTCGAGCTGGGGCAGCCGATGCACGCGTTCGACCTCGAGAAGCTCGCCGGTCGAGAAATCCGGATTCGCCGTGCGGCACCCGGCGAACGCATCAAGACGCTCGACGGCACCGATCGCGCCCTCGATCCCGACATGCTGGTCATCGCCGACGGCGAGCGTGCGCAGGCCGTTGCCGGCGTGATGGGCGGGGGCCTCTCGGAGGTGAGCGACCGCACAAAGACCATCGTGCTCGAAAGCGCGTTTTTCGACCCGAAGAGCGTTCGCCGCACGAGCAAGAACGCTCGGGCTCAAGACAGAGGCCTCCTCGCGGTTCGAGCGCGGCGCGGACGTGAACGCCGCAGTGAAGGGTCTCGAGCGCGCCATCATGCTGCTCGAAGAAATCGGCGCCGGCCAGGGCCGAGGCGGCGCCATCGATGAATATCCGGTTCCCGCCCAGCCGAGGAAGCTGGAGCTGCGCCGCGCGCGCATTCAGCGCATCCTGGGCCTGGAAATTGCGGACCCGGACGTCGAGCGCATTCTCAAGGGCCTCGGTTTTCAGATTCGCCGCAATGACGCCAGCTGGGATGTGTCGGTCCCGACCTTCAGGGTCGACGTCGTGCGCGAAGTCGATCTGATCGAGGAAGTGGGCCGCCACCACGGTTACGACCGATTCCCGTCGACCTTTCCAGCGCTCACCATCCCGCCACCGCCATCCGACCCGCGGATCGAACGCGACCAGCTCGTCCGGCGCGTGCTGTTGGCTGCCGGTTGCTCGGAAGCGCTGACCTTTTCGTTCATCGATGCCGCGCTGGCTGCGTATTTTGCCGACCAGACCGCGATTGTGGACATCGCCAATCCGCTGTCAGCGCAGTTCGCTGTCCTGCGGCCATCGCTGCTGCCGGGACTGGTCACGTCGGTCGCACACAACCGCCATCGCGAGCAGACCGACGTGCACCTGTTCGAGCTGGGCGCGTGCATGACCCGCGCCGGCGAGTCGCGACGTGTGGCGGTCGCGTTGACGGGCCATGCTGGTGGATCGCACTGGGGCGGCGGACGACGGCCGATTGATTTCTTCGACGTGAAAGGGATCGCCGAAGCCATCGCCGGGGCCCTGCAGGCCGATCTGACCTTCCAGGGCGGTTCGCTGCCTTCGCACCTGGTGCCCGGGCGCGCCGCGACGGTGTCTGCCGGCGGACGCATCGTAGGCAGCATCGGGATGCTCGCCCCGCCGATTGTGCTGGCGGGTGGTCTGTCGTCGAACGACACCGTGTATGTCGCCGAGCTCGACCTCGACGCGCTCGCGCGGACGCAGTCGGCCGCACCGCTCACGGTGAAACCGCTGCCGCGCTATCCGTCGATCGCTCGCGACATTTCGATTGTTGTCGATCACATCTTGCCCGCCGCGACGGTTCGTGGCACTATCCGTGCGGCTGCGCCAGATACGCTCGTCTCCGTTCGCGAGTTCGATCGATATCAAGGCAAAGGCGTGCCCGACGGGCGCGTCAGCCTCTCGCTTCGACTCACCTTCCGCTCGCCCGAGCGGACGCTGACCGATGCCGAAGTGGAGGCTGCCATGACAAAGATTCTGGACGCGCTGAAAAGCGCTCATGCTGCAGTTCAACGGTAGGAGGTCCCCCATGTCGCGTACCGCCGCTGCCCGTTCCGTCGAAATTGAACCGATCGACCGCCTGGAAGAAAAGATCAAGATGCTCGTCTCGATGATTAGCCGCCTGAAGGCCGATCAGGCCCGTGCGGCCGAGGACAACGCGCGGCTCGCACGCGAGCTCGAATCCGCGCGCTCCAGGATTGCCGACTCGGAAGCGGGCCTTGCCGAGGTCGACGCGCTGCGGATGGAGCGCGAGTCGATCCGCGTGCGCGTGTCGGACATGCTGCAGCAGTTGGAAGGAATAAGCCTTTAGTAACGGTTCGTCAGGTTCGTGTGGTTCGTGGGTTCGTCGGGTTCAGTGGTTCCCGGGTTCCGAACCCCACGAACCCACGAACTCTACGAACCCACGAACCTTACGAACTTCACGAACACCAGGAGCGCGTATGCCTGAGCCCCACGTCGTCACCGTCGAGATTCGCGGGCAGCGTTATCCCATCCGCAGCTCGCTTGACGCGCAATACGTCACCGGGCTGGCGGTCTACGTCGACGAAAAGATGCGCGCCGCGTCCGAATCGACGCCGTCGGGCGACTCGCTCCGGCTGGCGGTGCTCGCCGCGCTCAACATCGCCGACGAGCTCTTCCGGTGCCAGGATGCGCAAAAGGCCGGGCGCGGCGCCCTGTCGGAACGCTACGAAGCCCTTGAACGTCTGGTAGATGCGGCGCTCAGCGCCTAGCGCCCGGCCCTCGACGCGCCGCCGATTTCCTGCCCTTTCTGTTGCACATCCCCGGACACAGGGCTAAGATCCTTTCCGGAAACTGAGTTCCCTGCTTTGCGCGTGATGGTTCGGAGGCTCGTTTGGGCCAACGTTTAACCTAAGAGAATCGCAACGCCGCGTGGTGCGCATGCCTCGGTGCGAGGAAGCCTAAAGCGCGGCTCCCGAGCGGTTCCACCTGCTTACGCAGGTCCATCGACCTCCCCACACGGCAAAGCGGGGCCTTTCTATACTTCCCTCTAGGTTCCACGGGTTTCACGGTTCCACGTTCCGCGTTCGCTCCGGGTTCAGAGTTCTGGTTCACCGTTCCGGGTTCCAGCCGCGGAACCCGATCCGTGAACCGAGAACCGGGAACCTGGAACCAGAACTCCGGAACCGGAACCCGGAACCCCGGAACCAGTTAAGGACCCTCTATGGGCCTGTATCTGGTTTATGTCGTCACGTTCGCGGTCAGCGCAGTAGCCGCGGGCGCGGTTCTGGCCTACTGGATCGCCAACCGCAAGCGGATTGCCGCCGAGACGATCGGACGCGCCGAGGAGCAGGCGCTGCGCATCCTCAGGGACGCCGAGCGCGACGCCGAGACCCGGAAGAAAGAGGCGCTGCTCGAGGCGAAGGAGAAGGCCCACGAGCTGCGCACCGAAGCCGAGCGTCTCGCCCGCGACAAATCGCAACAACTGTCCGACGCCGACCAGCAGCTCAAGCGTCGCGAAATGTCGCTGAGCGAGAAGATCTCGAGCGCGGATCGAAAGGAAAAGGAGCTGCAGGCCCAGACGCAGGCCATCGCCGCGCGCGAGAAGAGCACGTCGGCGGCTGCGGCGAAATACGAGCAGCTCGTCGCCGCACACCAGCACGAGCTCGAGCGGTTGGCCGGCCTGACGACAGAAGAGGCGAAAGACCTGCTGCTGAAGCACATCGAGGCCGACGCGCGGCGCGATGCCGCGAATCTCGTCAAGCGGCTCGACGCGGAGGCGCGCGAGCAGGCCGCCGCGAAAGCGCGGCAGTACATCACCGAGGCCATTCAGCGGAGCGCCGCCGAACACACCATCGAAACCACGGTGTCGGTCGTCGATTTACCGAGCGACGATCTGAAGGGCCGCATCATCGGACGAGAGGGGCGCAACATCCGCGCGCTCGAACAGGCCACGGGCGTCGACCTCATCGTCGATGACACGCCCGGCGCGATCATCCTGTCGGGCTTCGATCCGTATCGCCGGGAGATCGCCAAACAGGCCATCGAGCGTCTGATTGCTGACGGCCGCATCCATCCTGCGCGTATCGAGGAAGTCGTCGAGAAGGTGAAGACCGAGATGGAAGAGTCGGTGCGGAAGGACGGCGAGGCCGCGGCGTTCGAGCTCGGCATGCACGACCTTCACCCCGAGCTGCAGAAGCTGATGGGGCGGCTCAAGTACCGGACGAGCTACGGCCAGAACGTGCTGAACCACTCGAAGGAAGTCGCGTACCTCGCCGGCATCATGGCCAAGGAAATCGGCCTCGACGCCCACGTCGCGCGTGCGCGGCGCGTTTCCTGCACGACTGCGGCAAGGCGATCGACCGCGAGACTGCAGGGCACCCACCTGCAGATCGGCATCGATCTTCTCCGCAAGTACGGCGAGAGCGAAGCGGTCGTCATGGCGATGGCCGCGCACCATATGGATATCGACTGGCCGTCGCTCGAGGCGATGATCGTCCAGGCGGCCGATGCGATCTCCGCCGCACGGCCGGGGGCGCGCCGCGACATTCTCGAGTCGTACGTGAAGCGGCTCGAGAAGCTCGAGGAGATCGCCGATTCGTTCAAGGGCGTGTCGAAGGCGTTCGCGCTGCAGGCCGGCCGCGAGATCCGGATCATGGTGGAAAGCGAACGCATCTCTGATGAAGAAGCGGTGTGGCTGTCGAAGGACATCGCGCAAGCCGGATCGAGAACGAGCTCGAATATCCCGGGCACATCAAGGTCACGGTCATTCGGGAAACACGCGCCGTTGAATATGCGAAGTGACGCGCGTCAAAGGATTGGGGATTAGGGATTAGTGATTGGGAACAACCGTTGAGGAACTCGGCGAGCATGCGCTAATTCGAACGAATTCGCGCGCGTATTCCTCCCGCGCCCGGATTTGTCATTGTGGGTATCGGCGACGATGCGGCAGTCGTTGCAGCCAGAACGGAACACGCTCGAAGTTCTCACTACCGATTGCCAGGTCGAAGGCGTACACTTCGATCAGACGTTTGTCGGCGCGGCAGACATCGGCCACAAGGCGCTCGCGGTGAATCTGAGCGACCTCGCGGCCATGGGCGCGGCGCCGCGCGTCGCGCTTTTGTCGCTCGTGCTGCCGCCGGCCTTGCCCGTGGCGAGCGTAGACGCGCTCGTCGACGGCATGACCGCGCTGGCCGGCACGCGCCCGCATTTCCATCGTCGGCGGCAATATCGCCCGCTCCCCCGGGCCGCTCATCGTCGACGTTACGGTAACTGGATCGGTTCATCGGCGCGGCGTGCTCACGCGCAGCGGCGCGCGCGCAGGCGACGAGCTCTACGTCACCGGTACGCTCGGAGGCGCCGCGGCTGGGCTTAGCGCACGCTGCCGTCGGCGGATCCGTTCAGCATCGGGCGCTCGGCGACGCTGCGACCGGTATCGGCGGCCCGAACCGCGGCACGCGCTTCGGCCTGATGCTCGGCCGCAACCGCGCGGCGCGGGCGTGCATCGATCTCAGTGACGGCCTTGCCGACGGAGTCCGGCAAATCGGCGAGGCCAGCGGCCTTGGCGCGGTCATCGACGCCGACGCGCTGCCCATCGAGGAGGGCGCGACGTTGCACGACGCCCTCGGTGGAGGTGAAGATTACGAACTCCTGTTTGCGGTATCGCCCAGAATGCGCTCGCGGCTGAGACAGCGTGCGGCGGCTGGTGAAGGATCTCGCCGTCACGCGCATCGGGCGCCTGACGTCGGATCGCGCGATGCTGTTGAGCCGCAACGGCAGCACGGAAGCAGCTGCCGGCAGGGTTCGTCGCATTTCGCATGAGGAAATTCTTCTGGCGGCGCGCGTTTCCCAGCATTCTGCTGGTGGCGGCCTTCGTGTTGCTGTACGAAGCCACCGTCTCAGATTCGCGCTACGGGTCGCGCCAGGCCGAGCTGCTCAGAGGCAATCTCCGGCCCATCCCCGGCACGCGTCTCCAGTTCAAAGCGACGGCGTACTGCAAGGGCCACACGACGGCGTCGGGCGTCGCCGTGCGAAGCGGCGTCGCCGCCGCCGATCCGGAAATCCTTCCAGTCGGATCGGTCATTCAGGCCGACTTCGAGTCGAACCAGTACGACGGCGTCTACACGATCATGGACACCGGCCCCGAAGTGCAGGGCAACGAGATCGACGTGTACATGTGGAGCTGCTTCGACGCGCTGCGGTTCGGCAGGCAGGACGTGCACCTCGTCGTGCTGCGGCTGGGATGGAACCCGAAGGACACGACGCCGCTGATGGAAACGCTGTTCCATCGGCGGATTCCATACGTCAGGCCCGACGACGAGCCGAAACAGCCGCCGCCACCGCCGCGCAGACCACGCCCCGAACGCATTCCGGACGGCAGCGTCGCGCCGATTCCGAATCCGACGTTCGAAAAACCGGACGCAGAGCCTGCGCTCGGATCCCATCACGGAAGGAGCGGCAGAGGCCGCGCGCAAGGAATAAGGGCTCGTGCGTCTCAGGCGGAACAGACTCCTGGAGTCTCTGCCGAGCGAAGGGACGCTCCCTTGTACTGCAGCTGAAACAGCTTGTAGTAGATCCCGCGCATCGCCAGCAGTCGCTGGTGGCTGCCCGCCTCGCGCAGCTTGCCCTTGTGGAAGACGAGAATCGTTGTCCATGTCCTGGATCGTCGACAGACGATGCGCGATCGCGAGCGTTGTGCGGCCGACATCAGCACGTGGAGCGCGTCGCGAATCAGCAGCTCGGTTTCCGTGTCGACGCTCGACGTGGCCTCGTCGAGAATCAGCACCGCCGGATCGAAAGCGAGCGCGCGCGCGAACGACAGCAGCTGCTTCTGGCCGACCGACAGCGTCGCGCCTCGCTCGGCGACGCGCGCGTCGTATCCGCCGGGCAGCGATTCGATGAAGCGATGGGCGTGCACGGCCTCGTGCCGCATCGCGCACGCGCGCGTCGTCGATCGAGTCGTCGCCGAGCCGGATGTTGCCGGCGATCGTGCCGGAAAACAGATGCACGTCCTGGAGCACGAGCCCGAACATCTCGCGCAGCTCGGCGAGATCCATCTCGCGGATGTCGACGCCGTCGACCAGAATCCGCCCGCTGGTCACGTCGTAGAACCGCAGCAGCAGGCTGATGAGCGTCGACTTCCCTGCTCCCGTCGCACCCACGATGCCGACCCGCTCGCCCGGCTTCACCTCGAAGGACACGATTCCGCAGGACATACGCTGCATCCTGCGTCCTTTGTAGGCAAACGACACGTCTTCGAAGACGATGTGACCTTTGACTGCCGGGCTTCAGGCTTCGCTCTGGCCTTCGTGGCCTCGACACTGGCTTTGACATGCAACTGGCGTATCCAGCAACTGAAAAATCCGCTCGGAGGACGCCATTGCCGCCTGCAGCGTGTTGAACTTCTCCGACATGTCGCTGATCGGCCGGAAGAAGCGCCCGGCGTAGAGAATGAACGCGACGAGCGATCCGAGCGTCAGCGTGCCGCTCAGGACGAAGCCGCCGCCGAACCACAGGATCAGCGCCGTCGCAATCGCCGCCGACAAACTCGACCGCCGGCAGAAACACCGCATAGAAGAAAATCTGCTCGACGTTCGCGTCGCGATGCTCGCGGTTGATGAGCTCGAACCGCGCCGTAGTTCACCTCCTCGCGCCGGAACAGCTGCACGGTCGCCATGCCGTTGATGTGCTCGTTGAGAAAGGCGTTGATGCGCGCGATCCGCAGCCGCACCTTTCGGTACGACTCGCGCACGTTGCGCCGGAACCATTGCGCCAGCACCAGGATGAGCGGCAGCACCGAGAAGGCGATCAGCGCCAGCCGCCAGTCCATCCACAGCAGCGTCACCATGATGCCGACGAGCATGAACAGATCGCCGAACGCCGCGACGACGCCTGACGTGAACAGATCGTTGATGACGTCGACGTCGGTCGTCACGCGCGTCATCAACCGGCCGACGGGATTCCGATCGTAGAACGACAGGTCGAGCCGCTGCAGATGCGCTGTAGATCTGCATGCGCATGTCGAACATGATGCGCTGGCCGATCATCTGCATCATGTAGGTCTGCGCGTACTCGAGCGAGAACGACGCCACGAGCACGGCCAGATAGAGCGACGCGCGATGCTGTTCGAGCCCGGACAGATCGCCTTGCGCGATGTACTGGTCGATCGCCACCTTGACCAGGTACGGCGGCGCGAGCTGAATGACCGCGTCGCCGATCGAGCGCCAGCAGCGCGCCCAGCGACGTACCACTTGTGCGGGCGCAGGTACCCCAGCAGGCGCCGCATCAGCCGCGCGTCGTAGGCCTTGCCGAGGACTTCTTCTTCGTGGAACGACATGACAGTCCGGCTACCGAGCCAGCCGAGCGGCAGTTCCTCCTCCAGCAATTGCTTCTTGTACAGCTCCGCGTAGTGACCGCCGAGCCGGATCAGCTCGTCATGCCTGCCCTTCTCCACGACGCGCCCCTCGTCGAGCACCACAATCTGATCGGCGTCGCGCACGGTCGAGATGCGATGCGAGATGATGATGGACGTCCGCGCCTTCATCACGCCGCGTGAGCCGCGACGAGGATCTCTTCCTCGGTGTAGGTGTCGACGGCCGACAACGCATCGTCCAGGATCAGGATGCGCGGATCGGTCACGACGGCGCGCGCGATCGCGGCGCGCTGTTTCTGGCCGCCCGAAAGCGTGATGCCCCGCTCGCCGACCATGGTGTCGTAGCCGTTGCGGAAAATCCCGCACGTCCTTGTCCAGCTGGGCAACTGCCGCTGCCGCTTCGATGCGCCCGCGACGGCTCATCTTCGCCGGCCTCGGCACGCCGAACGCGACGTTGTCGGCGAGCGTGTCGGAAAACAGAAACGGCTCCTGCGGAACAAAGCCGATCGCGCCGCGAAGCTCGCGCAGCGGAATGTCGCGGACATCTCTGCCGTCGATGAACACCGTGCCGCGCGGAGGGTTGTGCAGGCGCGGCAGCAGGTTCACCAGGGTCGATTTGCCCGATCCCGTGCCGCCGACAATCGCCACCGTCTCGCCGGCTTTCACCGAGAACGACACGTTGCTTCAGCACCTCGCGGTCGCCGTAGAGAAAGCTGAGGTTCCGGAACTCGATCGCGCCCGTGAGCGGCTGATGCGACCCGCCTGATCTGATCGCGTGAATGCCCTAATCCCAAATCCCTGTCCCGATCCCCTCGCTCTTCATCCCGTACCGCAGGCACCGTCTCCATCACCGTCAGCATGCGCTTCCACGAGGCCATGCCGCGCTCGAGCAGGTTCGTGACCCAGCCGAACGCGATCATCGGCCATGCCAGCTGCGCGAGATACGCGTTGAAGGCGACGAGCTCGCCGACGGTGATGCGGCGGCTCATCGACATCGCGGCTGCCGAGCCACAGCGCCAGCAGCGCGCTGATGCCGAGAAACAGCGACATCGTCGGGAAGAACGCGCCCTGCAGCCGGCTGAGCCGTCGATTGTGCGCGAAGGTAGTCGAGGTTCGCGTCGCGGAACCGCGCGATCTCGGCCTGCTCCTGCCGATACGCGCGCACGACGCGCACACCGGTGAGCGACTCCTGCACGACGGCGCTCATGTCGGAGAGTTTTTCCTGCACTTCCTCGAATGTCTTGTGAATCGCCGTGCCGAACATCCTGACCGTGATCGACACGATCGGCAGCGGCAGCAGCACGATGAGCGTCAGCCTGACGTCGAGCGAGAACATCAGCGAGAGGCTCACGACCGCGGTGATCAGCGTGTTCGCCAGATACATGACCGCCGGCCCGACCATCATGCGGACCGAGCTGAGATCGTTGGTCGCCCGCGACATCAGATCGCCCGTGCGGTTCTCATGAAAGAACGACATCGGCAGCCGCTCGAGGTGCGCGAAGAAGTCGTTGCGGAGGTCGTACTCGACGCCGCGCGAGGCGCTGATGATGATGCGCCGCATCTGATACCGGAAGTACCCGGCGAGCCCGGCAATCAGCAGGAGGACGCCGCGCGTAGAGCGCGAGCTTCGCTCGCGTGACGCCCGCGTACAGATCGTCGATGGCGTACTGCAGCACTCTCGGCGACACGGCGAACATCGTCGAGCACAGCGCGAGCGAAGCGAAACCCGAGCAGATATTCCCGGCGGTATCGTCGGATATAAGGAAGGAGGCGGCGGACCGGAGTCACTTGTACATTTCAGTATAGCGTGCTATTCTTGGGTGCCTCTTCCCAGCAGGCCTCCGCACGCCGTTCATCGTTTTCCGGGCGGCGTCTATTCACACCCGGATCCTCTGGGGACTCAAGAGAAGGTCGCATGATGATGTCGATTCGAACGCTAGCGATCGGCCTGTTTGGCGTGTACGTCGGACTCTCTGATGCCGGCTGCGGCACACGCGCAGTTCACCGCCACGCCATTTTCCGATCCGGCCACCGGCGAGCGCTATCACATCGAAGCCGTCGCTCGGCTGGTGGAATCCGTCGCCGCAGTTCGAGATCGCAAGCGAATCGCTCGGCATGCTCGGCACCGAGGATCAACGCCGTCACCGACCTCGGCATCGCAGCAGAAGCGCATCGGCGAGCTGCGCATCGTGCTGCGGCCCGCGCCGCAAGCACAAGTTCCGCATCAACTATCTGCCGATGAGCTACAGCGCGCGTGTCGACGCGTGCATCGCGACTTCGTCTTCAACGGCATCCGGTACGGCGTCAACCTGCCGGTGACGACCGACCTGTCGTGGAAGACGTGGCATCTCGGCTACGAGTACGACTTCCTCTATCGCGATCGCTGGTTCGTCGGGTTCGTGCTGCAGGCGAAAGCCACCGACATCCAGGCGAACCTGCAGGCGCTCGATCGGCACCGAATTCGCGCGCGCGCAGGCGCCCATTCCGACAATCGGCGGCATCGGGCGCGTCTACGTGGCGCCGAACATCTCGATCACCGGCGAGCTCTCGATGTTCTTCAAGATTCCGCAAGCATCGACGAGCGCTACCAGGCGCACTACTTCGACTTCGATCTGTACGGCACGGTGAACTTCAACGACTATGTCGGCGCGCAGCTCGGCTATCGCAGCCTCGACCTCGGCTACATCTTCGACAGACGACCAGGGCGACTTCAAGGCGAAGGGGATTTACTTCGGCGGAGTCGTCCGTTACTGACGTGTCCCAACGCAGAGCGCGAATACGAGATCTTCTTCATGAAGTTCTTTGCGCCTTTGCGTTTTTCGTTGACTAGCGCGTCACGCGGGCCGCGAGCTTCGCCAGGCGCTTGTCCGCTTCCAGCAGCGTCTCGTCTTTCTTGCTGTAGACAAACCGCACTTTCGTGCGCCCGGCCTTGCGGTCGTTGAAGAAGCTGCTGCCGGGCACCACCGCCACACCCACCTCGGTCACCAGATACCTCGCGAACTCGATGTCGTTGTCGAAGCCGAAGTGCGCGATGTCGGTCATGACGTAGTACGCGCCCTGCGGCGGCTTGAACTTGAAGCCGTGGCGCTCGAGGATGTCGCACATCATCTTGCGGCGGCGCGCGTATCCGGCCGCCATCTCGCGTGTAGTAGCTCTCCGGCATCGACAGCGCCGTCACGCCCGCCTCCTGCAGCGGCGCGGGAGCGCCGACCGTCAGGAAGTCGTGCATCTTTCGAATCGGCCCGGCCAGATCGGCGGGCGCGATCGCCCAGCCCACCCGCCAGCCGGTGACGCTGAACGTCTTCGACAGCCCGTTGATGGTGACCGTGCGATCGGCCATGCCGTCGATCGACGCGATCGGGACGTGCGTGTGGCCGTCGTAGATGATGTGCTCGTAGATCTCGTCGGTGATCGCGAGCACGTCCCACTTCTGGCACAGCTTCGCGATGAACTGCAGCTCCGCCCTGGTGAAGACCTTCCCCGTCGGGTTGTTCGGCGTGTTGATGATGATCGCGCGCGTCCGATCGTTGAACGCCGCGGCCAGCTCCTGCTCGTCGAACGTCCAGTCGGGCTCGCGCAGCCGCACGAAGCGCGGGCACCGCGCCGGAGATGATGCTGTCGGGGCCGTAATTCTCGTAGTACGGCTCGAAGATGACGACCTCGTCGCCCGGGATCGAGCACGGCCAGCAGCGTCGAGAGCATCGCCTCGGTCGAGCCGCAGCAGACGGTCACCTGCGCCGGGCTCACGCTCGACGCCATAGCGCCGCGAGAAATCGGCGGCGATCGCCTCGCGCAGGTTCTCGGCGCCCCACGTGATCGGGTATTGATTGATGTCGCGCTGAATCGCCTGGCACGCGGCGTCCTTGATCGACTGATGCGCCGCGAAATCGGGAAACCCCTGCGACAGGTTGACGGCGTCGTGCTCCTGCGCGAGCCGCGTCATCTCCCGGATGACCGATTCGGTGAACTGCGTGGCCTTCTTCGAACCGCGTGGTTTCATTGTCCGGAGATTATACTGTCAGCCGTGCAACCGGGCAGATCTGAAGGCCGGTGAAGCCGCATACCAGTCTACGGACCGTACAGCCGGCGGTAATCTTCGGCCGTGCCCAGCAGCCGCTTCACGTACTGCTGCGTCTCCGGGTACGGAATGCTGTCGATGAACTCGTCCTGCGGCAGGTCCGGGTTCTCGCGCATCCAGCGGCGCACCGGCGTCTCGCCGGCGTTGTAGCTCGCCAGCGCCAGATGCACGCTGCCGAACTCGCGGATCTTGTCGGCCAGATACATCGTGCCCATCCGGATGTTCGGTCTCCGGAGTCGTCAGCAGCCGCAGCGAATACGGCAGCTTCAGCTTGCGCGCGTACTGCCGTGCCGGTCGGCGGCATCATCTGCATCAGCCCGTAGGCGCCCGGCATGCGACTTGATGTCGCGCGACGAACGTCGATTCCTGCGCCATCAGCGCCGCAACGAGATACGGATCGAGATTGTGCTGAGCCGAGTATCTTCTTGATGAGATCCCAGTAGCTCAGCGGAAAAATCGTCGTCAGGATCTCCCGCGGCAGCTGGTCGCCGCCGCTCGCCATGAACTGCGGGTATGCCCGCTTCATCAGCGTGATCGAGCCGCGCGCCAGCGTGAACTGCTCGCGTGCCCGATTCCGATGCCGCCATCTGCTTGTTCGCCCACGCGAGCGTCGCGGTGATAGCCGGGCGAATCGCCCCACTTCGCGCGGGCAAACTCCAGCTCTTTCACCGCGGGCTCGTACAGCCCGAGCGCGAGCAGCGTGCGAATCGTGCTCTTCGGTCGGCGGAAAATAATCGTCTTCGCCGGCCGAGCTGCGACGCGCGTCTGCGCAAACACGAGTTGCTCTGCGCCGAGCGGGGCGCCCTGCTTCTCGAGCAGCTTCTCGGCGAGGCGGCCGTAGTAGGTGTTGTGATAGTCGGCGATCGTCAGCTGATAGCGCGCAATCGCGCCCGGGACGCATCGCCCATCGCCGCGCGCGCGCGGCCCGACCAGTAGAGCCACGCCGGGCGGTAATCGGATCGTGGAAAGCTTGCGGCGGCGCCGACTCGAAGTAGCCGGACCGCCTCGCTCATGTCGCCCTTGCGATACGACGTCCAGCCCGCTTTCCACGCCGCGCGCTCGGCGTAGCGGCCGCGCGGGAACCGCGCGTACATCTCGCGCAGCACCGCATCCGCCTCATCGTCGCGATCTTCGCTGAATGTAATAGGTGGCGAGATTGTTGAGCGCCTCTTCGGCCCATGTGCTCTCGGGAAAATCCTGCTCGAGCGCGCGCACGAGCTGCTCGAACGTCGTCGTCGTTGCGCAGCCCGCGCTGCGACATCAGGTAGAAGAAGCGCGCCTCGGCCTGCCTGGCGCCGCTCGTCAGAAACGGCCGCAGCGCCTCGCGCGCGTTGCTGTAACGCCCCTGGAAATACTCGATCTCGGCGAGCCGCAGCGCGACGAGCTCGGCATCCTCGCCGCTCGTCGCGTGCGGCTTCAGCCGAAGAAAGCTGGTCCGCGCCTCCGGATAGCGGCGGCTCCGAACAGCCGCTCGCCACGCCCCATCTCGAGCTTGTAGCGCGCGTTCCCCGCAGCGATCTGCTGCACCTCGGGCAACGTTTGCAGCGGCCCTTCGGCCTGCACGGCGTGCTCGCTGAGCGGAAACTCGTAGTACAGATGCAGGTACGCTTCGGCTGCGCGCTTGCGATCGCCGTCGGCGAGCGCGGCGTTGGCCAGGCTCAGCCAGATGGCGGGCGCATCGATCGGCTTTGTCGTCGAGGATGTCCCGGTAGATTTTCGCGGCATCGCCGAAGTCGCCCATCGCCTGCGCGGCCTCGGCCTCGCCAAGCGCCGCAGCTTCGCCGACGAAGCCCTCAGTGTTTTTCAGGCTCGCAAATCGCCGGCGCGCAGCCTCGAATCGTCCGCAGCCGCAGCTCGCGACACGCCGGCGTAGTAGGCGGCGTGCGCACGCAGCGGCGACTTCGGGGCAGCCGCGGCGGAGAAGCGGCTGAGCGCCTGTTCGTATTTCTCGTCCGCGTACAGGCGCAAGCGCCGCCTGCAGGTGCACGAGCGCGGGGTGCGCCGCAGCCGTCGCCTGCGATCGGACGACGACGGCGCCATCCACAGCTGGGCGGCTTCACGCGCCACGGGCGGGTGAATCGTCGGCGACGGCGCACTGGAAACAATCGCGGGCTGACGATCGGCGCGCGGCGACGCCGGATCGGTCAGGATGAGCGCACCGACGACACCGAGCCCGATGAACCGCCCCCGAAGCCGGAGAGAATGCTCACTGCTCTTCGATTATCCGGGACCGATCGACCTAAGTCAAGGTCGGTCTGACAGTTTAGCCTGGTCCGCCGATCACCTTGATCGCGCTCCGATCCATGGCCACGGTGCTGTCGTTGCGCTTCACCGTGGCCCGCACGTCGAACTCGCCCGCGGGCAGCTCGCGCACCATGAAGAAATAGCTGCGCGGTGCAGACGCGCCGTCGAGCTGCAACGAGCTGCTGCGATAGTAGTTCGGTCCGTCGACTTCCCACACAAGCGATGCGATTCTTCTCGTTGCGCGACACGAGCACTTTCAACTGCGCGCTTCCGCGATACGTCGCGACCGCGGGCCGCACGGTTATCGAAATCGCCTCGTCGGCGCTCGTCTGCATCGACCCCGCGAAGACCCCCACCGCCAGTGCCAGACCCAGAAACCGTGTCATTGCTCTGTCCTTCCTGCCGCCGCGTGTTTGCAACTTGTTGCCAGGATTGCACGTGACACTAGAAACAACGCAGGACAGGTGGGGAATGAACGGTTCGAAAGGAACGGTGTCTAATCGGGCATAGGAGGCCTATGCGACCTCGACACTACGCGCAAGCGCAGACATGAATATCACTCCGCTCATCGATGTGTTGCTCGTGCTGCTGGTGATTTTCCTGGCGGCGCTGCCGCTCTCGCAGAAAGGCATCGATACGAATCTTCCGCGCAGACAGCCCCCAGCGACGCTCCACCGCCGCCCGACACCATCATGATCGAGTACAACGCCGATCGTGAGCTGTCCATCAATCATCAGCCGGTGCTGATGATCGATCTCGAGATGACGCTCCGCGAGCGTGTTCGAAGAACGCGTCGGACAAGACGCTCTTCATCACGGCAGCCGGCACGCTGAAATATGGCGAGGTGGTAAATGTGATTGATGCCGCGAAAGGCGCAGGCGTTCAGCGAGTAGGGATCGTGACCGACGGTATGCGACGGGCGGCTGGACTGAACTGAAGCGCGTTAAAAGGGAGGAAGCTCAGCTGATCGAGACCATGAGAATCTTCCCAGTGAGCGCGTCAATCTCGACAATGTGCGTCTCGAAGAGTCCTGGAGGCTGGTCCGGCTGTCGACTTTTGAACGTGACGCGCCACACGGCTCGGCCCTCCGACGTCACCTGAACGGCTTCGACGCTGTCGGCATCGAGTTTGACTTCCTGGCGGGCGATTTCGATCGCGCGTTCGCGGCTGATTTCAGCGGAATTCTGCGGCGGATCGCAGCGCACACCGAGCGCCGCGACCGCCGCCACAACGAGGAGAACAATCCGGCCAAACCGCAACACTTGCAACGTGGTTAGCGGCGCGCAAAACGGCGTGATCTCGCTCACGCTGCTGCGCGCCACCCTCGTGATAAATGTGGTGACTAGCGGCCGTCGGTCGCGTTCGCCCAGATCACCCAGTTGGCGACTTTCCATCCGTTAGCGAACTGGATCTCGTACCGCTCGGTCCGCCCACCGTTGGCGCTATACACCTTGGTGCCAAACTCCGCCACCGTCATCGGATTGTAGGTCTGCAGCGCTCGCGGCATCTCCATCTCCCGGGCATCTTCAAATCCCGGCAGCACAGCCCCGATGTGGGTGTGTCTCGTGTTGATCAACGCGTAGTCGTGCGCATTGGGGTGCATGTTGCTCGGGTCGTTGGGGCTGACGCCGCCAGGGCCGCCATCCGGGTCGTTCGTGTAGTCCATGCACGAGCCCGTATTCTTGGTGTTGTAGGTAACGTTCACGTGTCCCAACCCGAAGGTATGCCCGATTTCCTGGCAGATGACGAGCTGCTTCCAGGGAACGGTGTTGTACTGCGCCAACTTGAAGTAGGTGTTGTTCACGAGCGACCTGCCAAGCGAGATGTGTCCCCCGCTTACCGCAATGGACGCCAAGCCGAGCCAGCCAGTGTTTCCATACGATCCGTCGCAAGACGAGACCTGACCGGTAGCCAGGGGGCAGGAAGGATTGGCGCCTGCGGAGACAACCGTAGCCGGCTTGATTTTCGTCATCGCCGCTTTCCGCCAGTCGGTCATTGCCGTGTTGTACCGGGTACCCAAGCCGCGGAGTGATAACGGCGGACCGGGATCGTCTTGAGGGCGGACGATGTCCGCCGCCAGTGGTAGTTACTCCACCCGTGACTTGCATCGATGGGCATGGGGAGCAAAGCGGTCACAGCGAGCGCACTCACAGCCGCGCAGATCCAACGAGACGGAAACCATCTGGCCATGGAATCTCTCCTCTTCTCTCTTCTAATGATCTTTTGTTGGGGACCCGGGCCGAGCGCGCTCATGACGCACAAGACACCAAAAAGTCTGAACGAGGGCCGTCGGAGTGTCAAGCGAGTGTGTCACAATGGGACACCTTCCCACTGCATTTAATTGCACCTGGCATAATCCCGATACACCTAACGTTGAACGAGAAGGGACCGAACACTGACCACCCCCGATTGACAACCGGCAGTTTGGTGCCGAGAATCCGTTCGATGTTGCGCCGACTGGGCAGTCCTGTATTGAACACTGTTTTTCTGGCCTTGTTCGCCACCTCGGCGGCAGCGCAAACCCCTCCTCAGGCGGATGCCCCAACCCAGGAGCCACCTCCCCACGACCACGCCGCCATGCTGGCGGCTGCCGCCAAGCGCTGGCAATGGATGTGGGACGGCAACGCGTTCATCACTTTCAACGCGCAGGGTGGTTCGCGCGGCGAGCGCGACCTTCGCGCTCAAAACTGGCTGATGGGGATGGGCAGTCGTCAACTGGGGCCCGGCACATTGACGCTCAGCGCCATGGCCAGCCTGGAACCCGTGACGGTCGGCGCAGCCGGTTATGCTCACATCTTTCAACTGGGCGAGGCGTATCAGAATCTGCCGGTGACCGATCGCCAGCATCCGCACGATCTGTTCATGCAGATCGACGCGGGGTGGCGTGTGCCGATCGGCAAGACACAGTTGTCGATATCTGGAGGACCGGTTGGCGCTCCCGCGTTTGGCCCGACCGCGTTCATGCATCGGCTTTCGGCCTCCGAGAACCCGGTTGCACCGCTGACGCACCACACTTTTGATTCGACGCACATCGCCATGGGCACCGTGACAGGCGGTATCCGGCGGGGGGCCTTCACGCTTGAAGCATCGGCATTTCACGGTCGCGAGCCCGATGAGCACCGGTACGACCTCGATACCGGCGCGCTCGATTCGCGCTCGGGTCGAGTGACGTGGCGCCCGGGACTTGGCCTCGAATTCCAGGTCTCGCGCGGCTACTTGCATCAACCGGAAGTGCTGGAGCCGGGGAATCAGACACGCACGAACGGATCGGTGTCATGGGTACGCACGCGAAACGATCGCGGAGTGACCGCGATGACGATCATGGCTGGCCGCGTCACACGCACTTACACCTGGAGCGGCGCGCTGCTCGCCGAAGGCGTGCACTGGATGGGGAATCAGGCCGTGTACGGCCGCTATGAGGGGCTCGCGATTGAAACCGAGCACTTGCTGTTTCCGCAACTGGTGCACCCACCTCACCCGGGTGAGTTCATCGACACGCTCCACGCCATCACCGTGGGCGGCGTGCGACGCATCGTGGCCAGTCGCGGAATCGACCTGGCCGTCGGTGGCGATGCGACGTTCTATCGGGTGCCCCCGCGATTGAAAGCGACGCATGGCGAGCGTCCGGCGTCTGCGCACATCTTTGTCCGCATCCGGCCGTTACGCGCTGGTGCGCCTGTCGAGCATCATCACTGATCGAGCGGCCGTATCAATTCGATCCCGAGAAATTCACGGTCACGATGCCCAGACCGTTGGGACAGAGATGCGACGCCAGCTTTTCGGTGCCCGTCACGGTCGATTCCAGGATGAGGCCTTTGATGGTGCTGACGCCGTGGGCCTGGGAATCCGACCCGTTCGAGGCAATGCCTGCGAGGCCAGTGCTCCCTGAAAACGTTCCGTCGCTCTCGAGGCTGCCGGGATATTCCCGTTCTTCGCGCCCCTGAATCACGCGGATCGTCAGGCGCCGCGGAGTGCCGGAGAGCACGAGGCGCCCGGACGACGGCAGACTGATGCCGCATTGGTTTGGCGTCACCGCAACCTTGACGTCGAATGTGGCTCCGGTAAACGGCGGCGGGGGTAACGCGCGCATCGAGAAGTCGAGATGCGTATCGCCGGTGAGGGTCGTTGTGACCTCAGCCGTTTCGTAACCGCTTCTCGTCACGCGAACGGTGAAGCTGCCCTGGATGAGTGCGGGCAGACTATAGAAGCCGCTTTCGTCGGTCGATGCGCTTCGTCCCGCATTGGGACCATCGAGAATCTGCACGGTCGCATTCGTAATGCCTCGTCGCGACACGCTGTCGGTGACAGATCCTGACAGCGTGCTCCTGTCAGGCGGCCGCGGCTCTACCGACACCGGAGTCGCAGTCGACACGCCTTCCATCGACGCGCGAATCTCACACTTTCCGGCTCCCACTAGTAACAGCTCGCCTTCGCGCGACACCGCAGCGGTGGCTTCACTGGATGAGCTCCAGATCACGCGCGACGTCACGTCTTCCGTCGCGCCATGCAGATTGGTTCCAATCACCTTGAGCGGGAAGCGATCGCCGACCGTCCCCGTCGTCGGCACGCCAGAGAGCTCGAGGGAATCGAGTGGGGGTGTCGGTTGCGCCGGGCCCACGGTCCCGTGGCAGGCGCTCGTCAAGGCAACACACGCCGCGACTAGAAGCGCACGGCCAGCGGAAAACCAGCGAAGACCTGCAGCGGAGTTTTGGCCGATCACGGAGTGCCGATCATTATAGCGAGCGGCGCGCGATGATTTCATCTGGCGGGCATATGATCAAAAGTGCAACCATGAGAATGACGACGAGCCTGGTCATGCTTTTCATGACCATTGGCTGCGGGAATGCTTCAACGGTCACACCGGCACAGGCCGATTCGTTGATTCTGCAATTGGACGCGCCGGCCGAAGCTCCCGCTGGCACGGCGGTTCGTCTCAAGCTGACTCTGAGAAATTCCGGGAAGCAGCCCGTCAGCGTGATGCTTGGCGGACGCCCTCCATCCGACTTTGTCGTCACCGCGCCTGACGGCGCCGAAGTGTGGCGCTGGTCCACGGACCAGGTCATTCAGGCGATTCTCGAAATGAAGACGCTCCAGCCTGGCGAGCAGCTGGAGTACAGCGCGGAGTGGCCTGCGAGGGACAGTCGCGGCACCCTCGTCTCACCAGGACGTTACAAGGTGAGGGGCGTGCTCAACACGGATCCGCCGGAGAAGATCGAAACGTCGCCAAAGGAACTGGTACTCGTCAACAACTGAACCCTGGCGCGCATGTCGTCAGCGTGCCCATTTCCGCAGAGCGCTGCACGTTCCGCGGGCCGAGCGCGCTGAACACGAACACGGTCCCGAAAGGCGACAACGTACCGCCTCCCCACAACACGCCGTAAAGCCGAACGTCATTGGCGGAAGGACGGTTGGTGATGCGAAACACTGGTGACCCGCTGTCACCACCCGCAACCCTGGCCTTGACGACGTCCTGACACAGCTGCACGATACTGGTGCCGCTCACGCTCGCGTTGACGCACGTCAGCACAACCTTGCCCTGCGACCAGCCGGTTGTCCGGCCGACCTTGTTGAGTGTCTCGTTCAAAACAGGTGTTGAATTCTCACCCGTCACTCGAAAGCGACCTGTGGTGACTGTCAGCCGATTCAGCGCATCGGGTTTCGCAATGACTCCCCTCGCGATCGTCACACCCGGGCCTGAGGGATGAGGAAGGCGCGCGAATGCTGTGTCACTGTAGCGGCAACGTTTTCTCGATGGACAGACCCCGCCGGTGAAGTACGCGGGATCTCTCGTTTCAATCGCGATGCGGTACGTGTCGTCGAGAGCCAGCGGCTGGTAGAAAATCGTGCTGGTGTTGCCGCCCTGTGTGTCGGTGCAGTGAGAGTTCGTCACGATTCCCGGCGTGCCTCCTCGAACCGCGATGAATCCCAGCGTGCAGATGAAGGGGCCGAAATTGATCTGAAGGCCGCCCATCAACGGACGGATCTTGTTGCGCATGGTGACCAGGCGCTGAATGGGACTGGTCAGCTCGATGCTGACGGCCTCTTGCGGAACGCCGAGGCTCGCGAGGCGTTCTCGAACTCGCGCTGCGACGTTCGCTCGCTCGACACCCACGCGCACGCGGTTGCGGTCTTCTGCAATATCCGTCAACACCACGCCAGGAACCGTCAGCACGCCGGATCTGATCGCCTCGTGCCACCTGAAGAGATCCAGGAAGCTGTACTGCGCCGGAAGGACATTCATCCTTTGAGTCGCCGCCGATTCCATCATGTGATGGCCACGGAATGCGGCCTCGACGCCCACCGACAGGCCTGCGAGCCGGCTGTAGCCGTCCTGCGCGGCGAGGGTACTCTTCAACACATACATCGTGAGCCGCCCGTCGTTGTCGAAGAACATGCCACCGAAGGCTGGATCCTGCTTCGCCACCTCGAGTAGTTGCTCGTCGAGGGTAATGCCGTCGGACTGGCGCACCTCTGGCGCTCGTGGGTCCTGCTGCGCAGAAGCACGCTCCGAGAGGATCACGGCTATCGCTGTCGCGAGAATCGCTCCATAGCCGAGAACAACGGCGGACTTCACGCTCATCGATCTCACAAATGTCTCCCTGAAACGCGTGGGCCGGAAAATGGCTTGGGGGTAGCATCGGGGCCGCCGGAGATCAAAGCTTCCTTTTTGGTACGGGTCAGAGGCTTCAGCTGACGCTCTCGCTTCAGCGCCGCGCTGAGCGATTCGCACTGTTCGGAGTACACGAGAGAGACAGGCAGGCGCGAGCGCGTATACTTCGCGCCCTTACCGGAGTTGTGGACGGCGACCCTGGCCAGCGGGTCGCGCGCAAATCCCGTGTACAGCGTCCCATCTGCACAACGGACCATGTACACAAAGAACACGCGCTGATTGTAGACGCTGACGATGCAGGTGTACAGGCGTCCTGCGCTACTTCTTCCCGGCGATGATTTCCACGCGCCGGTTCTTCTGCCGACCCTCGGGGTTGTCGGAGCCATCTGGCTTGGTGTTGGGCACCACCGGATTTTTTGCCGCGAACCCCCGCGTCGTGAAGTTGAGCCCCTTGAGTCCCTCCTTCTCGACCAGCCATTGACGCACCGCGTCGGCGCGGCGGACCGACAGGCTCTGGTTATAGGCGTCGGATCCCTTGGCGTCGGTGTGACCCTCGATTCGCACGGCCCCGCCCGCCTTCTCCCGCAGGACCGCTGCCGCGTTCTTGAGCGCGTCCGCCGCCTGCGATCGGATCTCTGCTTTGTCAAAGTCGAACAGCACGTCGGCGGCGAGCTCGATGCGGACCTCCGTCGGCGTCTCCTTGATCGCGAGGGCCTCGACCTTGCCCGCGAGCGCGCTCCCGGCGCCGGCAGTGTCACTCGCGCCGATCTTCAAATCGACGACGGGATACTTCAGATCGAGCACGATGCGCTTGAGCGACGCAGGCGGCGGTTCTGTGGACGGATCCTGGCCAGCTGCAGGGTGCGTAACCAAGTGCACGAGGAGGAGCGCCGCGACGATCCGGCTGGTGTGCAGGCGACAGCGTTTCCTCATGGGACTCCTAATTGATGGGCACGTCCTCAAACGGTGCCGCACCCGGCACTGCAACCATGATCTTGGGCGATGCCGGCGTCGGAAACCTGGCCCACACTGACAGGGTTCCCTTGGCCGGAAGGGTCTGTGACTGCCCGTAAAAACCGACCGGCTTGTTATCCGCGTCACGGACGACCATATACTTTTTCTTGCTCGCGCCATCGATGAGGTACATCGCGTTTACGAAGTTCGAGCTGGAGAAATCGGCGTTGGTCACTGCCTGGTCGGTGGTGTTGCGGACCTGGAGCCGGACCGTCACGGTGTCGCCGCTCGTGCGCCTGACGTCCATCAGAGCGACCTGTACGCCGGCCTCCTGGTAGTCTTCGACGGCAATTGGCTGCGCTGTCGCGCCGGCACCGGCAGTCGCGCCCGCTGTTGGTGACGAGGCCGCCTCGGATGGCGGCGCCGACTCTGCAGGAGCAGGCGTGCCTGGTGCCGGGAAAGGTGCCTGGGCCGCAGGCGGTTGCGCGGCCGGTGGTTGGCCAGACGAGGGAGCCGGTTGACTGACCGTCGCAGGCGGCTCACCGCCGCTGCAGGCACCGACCAGCACTGCGCACGCGCCGACGAACACGAGAGCGAGCGGATAAGAACGACAGGTCATGGTGGTCCCTCCAGAAAGTGTCGATGAACACGTACCTAGGGGCGCGTGCGCGGCTCCGCGGAAACACGGCGGCGTTACAGAGGATTGCGTTCGTCGTTCAGCCTGAGTTACGTGGACGTGCGCCGCACATTCTCGGCTCGGGGACCTTTTGGCCCCTGACCGATATCAAACTCGACGCTGTCACCCTCACGCAGATTGTCGAGTCCCTCACCTTGCACCGCACTCTGGTGAAAAAAATACTCCTTCCCGGCATCGTCCTTGATAAACCCGAATCCCTTGTCAACTCGTAAGGTTCTAATTGTTCCCGTCAACGTCGCCTCCCAATCTCAACATTAAGAAATTTACGACTCCACCGCTTCTCCTACTTCGGCGGCCGTTTTCTCACGGCCGCGCGCTTCCGAACGAGCGTGGGCGACATGTCGCTCCGGCCAGGACGAGGATGCGCTCGCGCAATGTGCGTGGAGAGGCGATTGGTCGCCACCCGCTCTCCGCAAAACCTGCAGAGGGCCTTGCCGGGCGAGATGTGGACATGCCGCATACCCAACAGCATGAGTGGCTCTATGCTGCACGTCAAGCGCGCGTCCATTTTAGTCTGCCAGGAGCATACTACGCGGTTAGTCGAACGAGACGGAGTACCTCACGCTGACGCCACGTCCCGCGCCATCCATGCCCCAGCTGATACCGCGATAGCTTTCGTCGGTCAAATTTTCGGCATCGATAACGACCGCGTGCGGGCCGAATCGCATGCCGAACCGAATGCCGAACAGTGTGTACGATGGCACTTCGGTCCAGAGTGGGGAGCTGTTCACGCCGACGCCGAGCACGCGATCCTGAATTTGCACGAGGGTCTCACCCGTCTGTATCAACGTGTCGTCGGCATTTCCAAACACGCCATCGGCGCCAGCATTGACGAAACCGCGGACGGTGGCGCCGCGCCGGAAGAAGTTCTGAATCTGCCCGCGGGTGCGGCTCGGCACCGGTCCGGCGGTCGCCCGCGTCGAGCGACGATAAGCGCGACTGGGTACCGGCGAACAGCGAATATGGCTGCACCCACCACCGTCCACCCGATGGTGCAAAGCGAACCCACACTATGCCCCCCGGCGCGGGCGTGCCGCCCTCGATATTGGGCGGAAGGTTCGTGTTTGTATCTTCTGCCTCGAGATACGTGAACGTGCCTCCGGCCACGATCTGACGATTCACCGTGACATCGCCTTCGAATTCGAAGCCCCAGACGCGTGCATGATCGAAGTTTGCGCGTACCAGCACCGGCAGCGTGGACAGTGAAACGAACACGGCGCCGTTCGCGTTCTGGGACGTAATGGGTTGACCACCAAGCAACGTCCCTACTGCGCCGGCCGGCAGGATGAGCGCTTGCTTCTGGATGTTGCCGTCAATCGTATTGACAAATGCGCCTGCGCTCGCGCGGACGCGGCTCGAGTGGAACCTGGCCCCACCCTCCCAGTTGATGCTGGTTTCAGGATCGACCTGCTCCACGGGGCGGCCCGTCGAGACAGCAGCCGCGTCGGCGGTCGATCCGATCTGTCCGTTCAGTCCAGCGACGTCCGGCGCTGCCACTTCGAATCCCGAGCCGGTCAGCCCGAGCGTGCCAAGGTCCGTCATGTGCGGCGCGCGGTAGCCGGAGCTGACGCTGCCGGTGACGACCAGGCTCGGCGCGGCTGCGAAACTGGCGCCCGCGCGAAACGTCACGCCGCTTGTGCTCAGCTCGTCATCGGGCCACAACGGACGGCCGCTCACGACAGGCGCATCCGACTGCTTTGCCGTATATCGATTGAAGCCGGCGCGCACAGCTCCGGTCAGGGCCAGGCGGCTGTTCGCGTCGACATCAGTTTGCACGAAAATCCCGCCCTGTCTGTATGTGGCGCCATCGGGAACACGCGGACGGCTGGTCACGCGCGCCCCAGTCGACAGGATTCACATCGAACGAGTCGGAGTCGTGCCCCTCGAAGTACACGTCGCCCCCGACGAGCAAGTTCTGGCGCGACGAGATCCGACGAGATGCGTTGGTCTGCACGCCATTGATCGTCGTGCGTTCCGGTTGATGCACGATCGCGGCGTTCGGATCTCCCTGTCCCCCTTGATTGACCCGCTCTTCGCGTTGCGTGTTGAACGAATAGGTGGCCGAGGCCCGATCGAACCAGCCGGCACGCAAGCTCTCGAGACGGACGTAGCCGAGATCGAGCTGCAGGTCGTTGAGCTCGGCGATGAGATTGCCGTCGCCGCCCAGGATCTGATCCCAACGGTTGGCCCCGTCCTGCCGCGATGAAACGTAGCTGGCCACGACCGAGGTGTCCGGCAGTCGGAACCCAGTTCGCCCGCACCTGCCCGGCCGTCTGATGAAAGCCCGTCTCGGGCATCCGCTCGCCGATGAACGACTCGGAGGGCAAGCCGAAGAAACGAGTAAGAGCGGAGTGCGTGTCGTTTCCTCCACCGGGCCGGTAGTCGCCGGTCTTGCGCCCGGTAAATGTGCCGAGAAGCCCAAATCGTGTCCCGGCGTAGTTGAACGTGCCGGCGCCAAAGCCGCCGCGATGCGCGGTTTCGCCGCCGACCGTCACAGTGCCCCCGGCGCGCCGGGCCGCACCGATCGCGAGCGCCGGCACGTGCGTCAGGAACTGAATGCTGCCGCCCAACGCGTCGCTTCCATACTGTGCGCTGGAGGTCCCACGCAGCACTTCGATGCCGTCCAGCACGGATGGATCGATGAGATCGAGGAACGTGTTGACGCCGCCGCGCTGAGCGCCGTTCGAGTACCGGACGCCGTCGACGAACACATTCACTTTGTTGCCGGTGAGCCCGCGCACGAAGATTCCGGCCATTCCGGGACTCGTTCGCTGCAACGCAAGACCCACTTCACCCTCGACGGCCTGAGCGACGACGGTCATTGCGCGGATCGTCACTTCCTCTTGCCTGATGACGTTGACTGGCTGACTCGCCTTCGACAGATCGGTGAGGTATCCGGGAGTTGCCGTCACGCTCACGTTCTCTGACGTCGTGACGATGTCGAGAACGACGTCGATTGAGACGGGAGAGGCCCCGGACACCTTGACTGCCGTCTGGCGCTCGGCAAACGGCGGGTGCTGTGCGATGACCAGGTAATCGGCGTCGGCGAGATTGCGAACGGTGAATTTCCCGTCCTGATCGCTCGTCGCGGTAGCCACGACCGCTCGCTGCGCGGTCAGGACAAGGATGCGGGCATTCGCCACCGCGCCGCCTGTCGCGTCCTTGACGGTGCCAGACAGATCGGCCGCGGCCGCGGTCGGCACACTTGACACACACAACAAGATCAGCGCCTGGCAGAGCGTGGACAAATGCAACCGCATGAGGCGCATTCTACTCGACCAGTCGCAGCCGCCGACGCGGTGCTGCAGAACGGCAGCGGAAAAAGATCCGCGTCATCGTGCCCATCGTCGCCACCTTTTCGCGGCTGCGCCACCACGGTGGACACCCTTCGCTGTTGGCTTGCCAACCGACGCGCGTAGCTGATTCAGCAACCT
Organism: Vicinamibacterales bacterium; assembly: GCA_963811435.1. GTDB lineage: Bacteria > Acidobacteriota > Vicinamibacteria > Vicinamibacterales > JAMQPK01 > JAMQPK01. The sequence continues at coordinate 862,833 of CAWERD010000007.1, read as the reverse complement.
TCGCGACTTCTGATGCAATTCGTTGATACGGCGGCGCTTGCCGCCGCTCGCAGTCGCCATTGACGTCATCGGAAATCCTCAGATGTCGACCGATTCGTGGAGGTATTTTGGAGGCGGCGGGAATCAAATTAACCGGTTCTCGCCGCCTTATACTCGGAACGTGACCGATGCCGACAAACCGCTCATCTGGCGCGGCAGCTCGCGGCGGTGGTTTGGGGGAGGCTTTTGGCGAGGAGAGATGTCGATGCAGACTCGATACGATCTCAACGCGATCTTCCTGCTCGTGCTGCTCGGCGCGGCGACGGCTGCGGAGGCGCAGGTCCAACCAGAGCTCGCCAAGCAATATTTCGAAGAAGCCACGAAGCTCTGCGAGCGGGACGCGGGCCGGCTGTGGGGTGTGTCGCTCTGTGGTCCGATGGTGATCTTTGACCCAGCGACCGGAACGCGTGCCACAAGCCAGCCGGAACCGCAGGGGCCGCCACCCCGCTTTCCGGGTTTCGCGGACGGCCCCGTCTCCTGGGGCGGGTTGCGGTGGTTCGCCTGGCCCTTACTCCCGTACATGCTCCCGGTGAACAATGCCGATGTACGCCAGCAAAACATGCTTCACGGATTGTTTCATCGTATTCAGCCCGAGCTGGGGTTCATGACCGACGCGAGCGACGGCTTCAACGAGCATCTCGATACGCTCGAAGGGCGCGTCTGGATGCAGCTCGAATGGCGAGCGCTCCGCCGGGCGGTCGAGTCGGGCGGGAGCGACCGGGGCGAGGCGATCGCCGATGCGCTGGCCTTCAGGCTTGAACGCCGCCGCCGGTTTCCCGGTGCGGCGGACAACGAACGGCGCGACGAGATTCGCGAAGGGCTTGCCTCCTACACCGGCGTCGCGGCCTGGGCCAATTCGCCAGCGGATGCCCGCCGTGCCGCAGCGTCAGCACTCGCAGGAGGCGAATCGCAGCCGTCCTTCGTCGGAAATTTCGAAGCCGCGTCCGGACCCGGCTACGGTGTGCTGCTGGACGATCTCCTGCCGGGATGGCGCCGACAGGTTCGTGGCACCTCGGACCTTGGCGACTTGCTCGCCTCCGCAACCAACAGGCCACCGACGACGGATGTTGCCGTGGCAGCGGCGCGCTACGATGGGGCAACGCTGCGAACGGCGGAGGAGGCGCGCGATCGGGCGCAGCAGGCCCGCGTCGCCGAGTTGCGTCGACGCTTCGTTGATGGGCCCGTGCTGACGATGCCTGCCGCGGGCAGCGGGACCAGCGACACCACCGGCAGCGTAGGCATTCCGGGGGTCGGTACCGTGCTTTTTCGCAATTTCACCCTTTCCGCTCAATGGGGCCGTCTCAACGCCAACAGCGGCGTCTTGCGCGCTGCCGATGGGTCCACACTGTCCGTGCCGGTTACCGGGCCGCTCGAAGGGACCACCCTGCAGGGGGACGGCTGGAGCGTCACTCTGAACTCCGGGTGGGTGGTGCGTCCGGCAGCGCGCCCCGGCTCATTTGCGATCGTGCGCGAGAATTGATCCACGTTGTCGAATCACCCGAGAGGAATGGAAGGCTCCTCCTCATTTCTCTACGTTGAGCGTCACGTGATTCGATCGTCCGACTCGAATCGCGTTGAGGGCGAGCACCTCGACGCGGTACTCGCCGGGGGCCAATTCTCCCGTGTCCAGAACGAATTGTGGCTGGGCTGATGCGAAACCTACGGGCCACCATTGGTTGCCGTCAGGACTGATGAGAATCACGTAATCCAACGTCGATCCTTCGCCGTCATGGGCTCTCCACGTGAGGGCCATCGACGTTTTGCCTCGTCGTTCGGGTGGATTGAGGACGACCTGCGGGACGGTTCGGTCGAGATCGAGAACTGTCAGTCGCGTTCCTGTGCCTCGATTCCAGATTTCCAGCGTCGTGGAAGACCTCGGGAGCTCCAGAGTTACTCCAAAAAACATAACCGGCATGACTCTTCGAACTTCGCCGTAATTCCACGCCACGGGCAAGCCGACTTCACCCAACGGACGTCCCGTGTTGTCGAGGAACCGAAACCCGTACAGCCCCCGTCCACCCGAATGGTCCGGTACGCCGGCACCTAAGCGTACACATCGGCCGAGATAGATCTGGTTGTGCCAACTGATCATGCCTGATACGTAAACCACTTCGGGATCCGGGTGCAATACAAGCTTGTCGATCAGCCGCTCGTAATCCTGGACATCAATCCAACGCCCTCTGTTCGCCCAATCGACCTGTGCATTAATCGAGGTATAGCCCATGAAGCAATGCGAGTCGCATTGTTCCTTCCCGGCCTCCGGTGCCAGCGCAGCAGGTTCAGCTCCGGTTTGCACCCAATAGCCGCTCGCCGGGTTGCCCGCCTGCAGAGCCGGATCTGCGTGGTTGTACTCGTCGAAGCCGCCAACGAATGCGCAAGGAAAATGGCCGACGACGGGCCAATCGACGTCACAGATCCAGCTGGTTTTGAGCCGCGAATCCGTGCTGAGGCCGAACGTGTGGCCCAACTCATGGGCGGGCTGCGTCAGGATTGGCCCGACTTCACCGCCTCCTTCGGAACGAGGAAGGAAAATGACGGCGCGCGGCACGAACTCACAAAGCGAAAGTCCCACGACGTCGGTCCAAAACGAAAAACGATTGAACCAGTCCTTGTTCGGAAGCACTCCCATCAAGCGGTTGTAGGGTAGCAATACGGCCAATGCGTTCAGTTCAAACGTCAAAACGATCGGTTCGATGGCATCGGCCGGCAGACCAAATGCGCTCAGGACTGTCACGAGCCAATCGCTGGCAGCAGTGACAGGCGGTGGGGGAATGCTGACAGGCGCCTTGTGCGAATGCGGGCCGATCAACGGATAGACCGCACGGATGTATCCGAGGCCGAGTTCGACGATCTCGTCGAAGTGGGCGTCGGGTGCGTAGTTGCCGACGTCCAGCAACGACCCGACCTTCGCCCAGAGCAAGGAGAAGTTCGGATCCGTCATCACGACTTTCCACGATATGCGGTTGACGAAACTGTCATTAGCCAGCCGGCAATCGTCGGCCGGAAATCCTGTTGACGCGGGATCGACGATGTCGGCGATCACCGAAATGGGGTACGGGGCCGGGCCCGTCGGAAATGCAATAGGATGGTCGGCAAAAAGGTACTCCTTCTTCACTTCCCCGGCCGCGAGCTGTATCGGGAAAGATTCGTCTATCGACATGCCGCCGCCGCTAATCCTGATGCGAAGCGTGGTGTTGATGGTGACGGCATGGTTGTTGGCAATCCTCACCATGACAACCGTGCCCTTGCGTGCAACGATCCGGCTCACTCGCGGCACCACTTGAATGAGATCCAAATCGACCAGAGCGAGATCGTTTTGCGTGGCCGGCCGGGCATCCTTGAGACCGACCCGAAAAGTGATTATTGCCGCCTCGGACCCCGCCCCACCCGAAGACGTGAGAAGCCCCTGAGAAGGGCCGTTGATGTCTCCACCCAGTATCAGGGAACACAGATCGAAGTTGAAGTCGAGGTGGTTTTTTCCCGGCGCCGGGTTGATATCCACAGGGTTGTCAGCGCCTGTGAGGCCGGAATCTGCCTCCCAGATGTCGATGCTGATCGGCACCGGGCTCGATGCTACCGCCTTCTCGAACACGCCCTTGCGCGGACCGTCGGCTTCCCAATGGGGAAAATCCGTTTCGGGAATTTGTGGGAGCTCGAATTTCTCGCCGTCGATCGTCACGAAGCCGTAAATGTCGGCGTGGTTGTCGTAGAACGGAATGAAGTCGTCGTCGCTCTCGAGATCGGTGTTGGGGCGTACCGATAGGATCTCAACGACAACAATACTGGACGGACCTCCCTCGCCGGGACCAAAGCCAGACGGGCAAGGTGCGGATCCGGGATGGGACATGAAGGACCGTGCGGGTTGTGAGCATACGCGCGATCGACCGCCACGGCAAGGCACGAAGGCGGCGCTCGATGCTGCGATACGGTTGCTCGATGGTCCGGCTGCCTTCGCTTTCGCTCAGGCCAGGGAAGCCGGACACTACGACCATCACTCTGGTCGTGGAGAACTACTGGAGGCGGCGGGAAAATCGACGTAGTGGACTCAAGCAACGCGAAAGGTTGGCTTGCCAACCGTAGCTCGCGCACGAATGCAGGCGAGCGAAGGTTGGACCGTATGGCTCGTCCCAAGCCCAACAAGCGGCGTAACCTGAAGGTGTCACCATATGCCACCAAGGCTGACATGTTGAGATTCACAACATTTTCGATGAACGCCGTGCATGGCTGGAAAAGCTGGAAAATACGTGCTCGATTATAAGCGTTCAGCTTAGTCCAAGTGTCCAAAGCATGAGTCGCTGAGTAGTCTTCGAGAGGTGTTTATCGGACCGACTGCGTAAGTGAGTTGATGCTATCTTCGATCTTCCACTTTTCAATCTTCCACTTTTCTTAAGGACCGCCATGCCTTCGCGCGGCGGAGCCTTGCTAGGATGCTGCGCTTGAAGCGTACTGATGCTCACCGATTGAAACGGCTGGCCGACCTTACTAAGCAGATCGAGAACATCACGAAGAAGGCTACCGATGTTGCGGACTCATGCAAGGACAATCTGCAAAAGGCTCGTCGTTCCGGTTTGAGCGAACGCCGCAAGGTCCAAGCAAACAAACGTGGCCCAGCTGACCAATGAGGTTCACTCCACGACTCGGCTGGGTGCCGGGGCGTCAAAGGCGCTTTTCGCTAGCAGCCCGCCTTAGGTCACTCGGCAGCGTTCCAAGCCAACCAGGATCAGTTCACTCAAGATGAAACGCACCGCCGCTCCATTCTTCCGGAGCGATGTCGGCGATAGTTTGGGTGAAGTCCCAGCGGTGGCCACAAAAGTCCTGAGCATTGTATTGGCGCTCGCCGTACGGCTGGTCTTTCGGCTCGGTGAGGATGATAGCTCCATTCTGCCGCGCGCGCTCACAGTGACCCTCGGCGTCCTCGATCCGGACCTGAACGATATGTGAGTTGTTCGGCGCGACCTTGCCTTCGGCGATGGTGAAGCAGCCGTCTCCGGCTTTCATCTGGATGCGGTGATTGGCGATGCGCAGGCGGATCGTAAAGCCGAACGCCTTTGATAGCCAATCAGCTGCTGCGCCGGGGTCGGGGTAAATGAGCACAGGGATCACGCTGCAGGGTGGTACCGAGCGATTGAGTCGCATCTGGGAACTTTAGCAAACGTATCGCTTGGGGAATCGACACGACCGATCGAATGCCCGAATCTGTTCGTCAGGGGTCCGACGGGACCGCGATGAGTCGCTCGGAAAATAAGTCCTTGTCTGCGAGCAGGTGACCCAACTGAACGCGAAGGTGCCTGGCCGATGCGAAGTCACGCGGGTTCAGGCGGGTCGTGTGCAGACCGCGCCCGGCAAGCCACGAAAATACAAGAGGTGCCAACGTATCTCTCGCGGCGTCTGACCGCCGGAAGAAGAACATCCACAGTTCCCGGGAGTGCCGAGCGAGTTCGGCGCCGTTCCGCCGCGTTCGATGCAACATCGTTGCACCGTCGTCTCGCGCGGCCACCAATTCGACGGCGTCGGGATCGATCGACGGCACCAGCATCACGACATCCTGGACAAGCGAGCGTGGAATTGCCCTCGTGGCCTGTGTCGGAGCGGCCGTCTGGACGTTCACGACGGGTTGCAGATCGCGGATGAGCAGTGCCTCGCGCAGAAGCGCCTCGATCTCTGATCCGACTTGTTGCCACTCGATCGCCGCGACGCCCCCTAACGCTGGGGGCAGCACGCGCCATCGTCGATCGGCGAAATGCGCGCTCAGGCGGCGACGGAGATTTGCCGCCTTGCCGACGTAGAGCGCGGCTCCTGCCCAGTCGCGGAACACGTACACTCCGGGCGCAGCCGGTGCCTCACGCCGTGCGCGTTCGCCCACGCGGCGCCATTGCTCACGCCGGTCTTCGAAGACGAGCGCCTGTTCGACGAGCGTCCGTGCGAGATCGGGCGCCGCTCCGCGAATGCCAAGTACTTCGCAGGCAAGCCGTTGATAATCGGGCGCCTGGCCCGGCGTGAGGCGAGCGAGCAGTCTATCCCTGAGCAAGTCGTCCTGCCGTGGAATGTTAATACGTTCGGTTTATCCTGTCCGCAGCATCACGGTGTTGGCCGACTACCTGATTGTCAATGGCTTTGCCGAAGTCGAGATGCGACCCGCAACGAAACCGGCCCCAGTTGACGCGATGGAGCGATGTTTTTCAACGATTCTGGCGCTCTCCCGTTCCTGAGCGTTGAGGGTGGTCATCGGTTCAGCCCAGCCCTCCACATCAGCATGGCCGCATGATGCGGCGTGCGAACCGCCAAGAGCCGAGTGGCATTGCCGAAGATGCCGGTGCGAACGTGAAACCGGAGGTCCATATCCTCCGCCACACGTTCTGCTCGCACCTTGCGATGAAAGGCTCCTCGCGATTCAACCGGAGTCATGGAGACATTTTGGAGACGGCTGCGACTGTTAGGCCGGACGGCGGTGAATCTGCTGAAGGGAGCGTTGCCAATGAATGTCATAAACAGTGATAACGATTGGCTCGAGCCGACTGGCCCGATCGGCTACATCTTTCGGTCCGGCACCGATGACGAACGGCGCCAATTTCGCGTGGAGTGGGATGCCGGGCTGGAGGCGTCGCCGGAATGAATGGTCCGCAGGACTCTGCAGATGCCCGCACTGCCGAGGGGCACGGCGCGAAGCCGTCAGCAGTCCGCGAGCGGGCGGTTCTAGCCCTCCTGAGCGAGGGCTCAATCTCATGTGCCGCAAAAAAAGAGCGGAATCAATGAGAAAACCCGCCGACGGTGGCTTTCGGATGATGAGACATTCAAAGCGGCGTATGCAGCGGCCAGGCAACTCACCTTCCAGGCCGGGATCAATCGTATTCAAGGACTGGTTGTGCGCGCGGTCATTGTTACACTGACGAAGTTGCTTGGAGTGAAGCAGGGTTTGTCAGAAACTCTAAGACTCGAAGCAATCCGCAAGGAGGGAGCCGTGCGCGTCGTCTTCATGCTGGCATGTGTGATCGTGCCCGGTTGGCTCGCCGCGTGCGACCAAACGCCTAGAGTCTCGCCCCTCAGCTTTATTCCGAGATCCACGACACCAACCGCGCCGTCAGCGACAGACCCCGATCCAACGGCGGCTCCGGCGACCCCTCCTCCGGCGTTCCTCCGGACGATTGTGGGAACCGTGCGTGAAGCAAACGGTGGTCCGCTTGTAGGCGTTGAGATCAGCAGCATACCGCCTGCGAGTGGCGTTGGGCCCGTGGCGAAGTCGGCTGCGGATGGCTCGTTTCGGATCGATCAAACTACTTTCTCGTCCTTTTTTTTCAATAAGCAGGGCTATGACTACGCGAGCTGGTCAATTCCACCGAACTCGTCTTCTCAAGAACTGCAGCCCGCGATCAGGATGCAGTCTCGCATTCAGCTGTCGTTAGACTCCAGTCTGTCCAGCGAGATCACTCCTGACGACGCGACATTCGAAAGCTATCCGTTCGACGATTTGGGCGGCGGAGACAGATGCAGCCCGTGCAAACTCATTCACCTGTCGGGAGCTGAGGCTGGTGCAGTGCTGCGTCTCTCGTGGTCGAGTTCGCTTCCACTGGCCCTATGGGCGGGACAACTTTATGACTACTCGCCGACCGTTGGCGCTTTCGGCACAGCGGGGTCATCGCAACTCACCCGATCGACGTTCTCCCGCGTAGACCTCGTTTTAGTGGGGATCAGTCAGGCCCGAAGCCCTATGCTGACTGAGCCCATTTCGTTCACGCTGAACATCACAAGACGCTGAGGAACGCGAGTTGACAAAACCTTCATCTTGCCGCGAGCAGAATATCGATCGGCGTCGCGTTGAAATGCGGCGGTCCATCTGACGCCGAGGTTTCGTGCCGGGACCATGCAGTCCCGGCACTCGCAGGCGGGTAAGCCTGACTCCTGCGCTATCGCTTATCGTTGTCTAGCCGGCCGACCGAACGCTCCAGCCGATCGATATATTCGCTGACACGTTTCGAGCTGATGTCCCACCAGTCGTCGGCAGACGCCTTCCGGAGCCTGTCAACGTCCTCTTTTAGCTTGTTGATGCGCGCCCGTGTATCTTCCAGCTCCGTCTCCTCAGCATTCCGCGCGCGTACGTTCTTGAGCTGCTCCTCCATGACATCGACTCTCGCTCGCATTCGGGTGACGAATTGGTCTCGTCGCGATTCGAAGGGACCGGGGGTCGCCGCTGTGTCTGACCGCGGTGCGGCCGCAGGCTGTTTGCTCTTCACAAACCGCCGCACGTCTTCCTCGATGTCGTCAGCCGTGCGTTCCATGGCGCGTTCGTGGCGGTCCCACCAGTTCTCGAGATTCGTCGTCTTCAGGTCGGCCACCGCTTCACGAACATTCTTGATGTCTTCCTGTACTTCGCTCCTCAGCCCCGACGTAGGCGCCACTTTCTTTTCCGCAACCTTGCTTTGCATCTCCGTCCATCGACGTTCGACATCCGCCACGCGCTTCTCCAGCTGTGCGGATTCATCGTTGCGTTTCCGGTCGAGCTCCGCGGCAGCTTTTTCGGCCGCGGATTGTTCACGTGCCGGCTGGGGGGCCGGTTCTGGACCGCTGCAGGCGGGCGCCATCAACGCCACGGCCGCCGCAATGGTGATCAACTTTGCGAAATGCATTTTGCCTCCTCCTTCGTTCTCACGCCGACCCCTCGCTCATTCTCATTATAGGCAGACGACTAATCGCTGCCTCAGGCCGTTTCTCCTCGAGCGCGGAAATATAATTCGAAGATGGCCGCCTGGGACCGTTGATTCCTCCAACTCTGCTCGCGTTCATGGTTCTCGGACCGGCCTATTGGTGGGCCATACCGAAGGCTGTGATCCCGGCTGACCCTGCCGCGCTGCTGACCGTTCGGGGCGTCATGGGCACGACGCTCGCCGCCACCCGCTCGCGAGAACACGACGCCGCTGACAGCCTCCTGAGAGCGCGGCTCTGCCCAGTCGCGGAACAGGTACACTCCGGGCGCGGCCGGTGACTCGCGCCGTGCCCGTTCGCCCACTCGGCGCCAATACTCGTGGCGATCTTCGAAGACAAGGGCGTGTTCGACAAGCGTACGCGCGAGAGCGGGCGCCGCTCCCACAGTGTCGATCTGTTCCTGGAGAGACTCAACACGACCCAATAAGGAATCAAACGCTTGTGACGGCCACGCACCAACATCCCCCTTGGCACGTGTTGCTCCTGGACGTCCACGCCATCCACGTGGCGCGGATTGTCTCGAAACCTTACGCTGGACCAGAATTATGGGATACCTAATGGTCACTGTCAAAACGCCGTCGGTCAATGAGACTCAATCCCAATGTCGATAGCGTGACATCTTGACGGACGAATTAATGCCATCCTAAATTCTGGTGCGATGCCAAAGAGGAAAGTCAGACGCGCGCCACGAGTATCCAAGCACAATCAGATACAGCAGCTTCGACGATCTGTGGAGGACTGCTCATCCCAACTCGCAGAAGTGAAGCAACGAATGCAGGCGCTTCAAGCTGAGTTGGACCACATCCGCGCCAGGATGGTCCGCGCATAGGGAAGCCCGTTTGACCGGCCTCATCGCCCGTCGCTTATCGGCCGAGATGGGCAAAGACGTGCTGACAGCCAATCAGGACGACGATTAGCGCCACAACGAGTTTGCCTGCGGTTGAAGAGGCTATGGTTCGTTTCTCAACGACGCGGCAGTCATCACAATTGCCGACGAAGGAGCGGCGTCACACGACATGCTATACGTCTTTGAACGGGGTACCGAGTCGGTCAAACTACAGACCCATTACGACAGCGAGGCTAAGGAATATGTCCTCACCATTTATGGCGAGGAGAGCAGACCACGTATCGAGCGGTTCAAGGGTTCTCAGGCGTTCCGCAATCGTCTAGCCACGCTTGAACAACAGTTTGCGAATGAGAATTGGACGCAGCACGGTCCGACGCTCCTGCATGATGCGTGGAAGTTATAGCGTGCCCGCAAGGACAAGATGGCGCACTAGCGATTGGCTTGAGTTGGACCAAAGTCATGCGTCGGGCCGATGGGGCTCACCCTGCCTCCTGTCTGATCGGCCTCTTAGCTTTCCACATCTCACGTATGTTCGAGTCTCGGCCAAACCTTCTATCTTAAGTCGGGTTTGATCGCCCTAATCGCTGTTGCTGGGACGATCACCCGGTTCGGTCTCACCGTGGCTTCCCCCCCCACCGACCGGCCCCTCAGGACAGGCGCCAATCCATTCCTGCCGACCAGCGCAATGACCAGGCAAGGCTCGCGAACCCTGCCCGGTCGTTGCGATTCACCCTTACGGGCAGGTAGCAGAAACCATTTTCAACGATTCCACACTGAAGTGATGCCCGGAAGCTCGCGCGCCTGCGGCTCCGGTTCCTCCTGTGGCTTCCGTCCCACCCGCGGCTCCGGGCGTGCCCGCTTCACCTTTTGCATCCGTCGCACCCGTCACTCCGGCTGCTGCTTCGCCTCCCTTTGCTCCTGCCGCTGCGGTGGCGCCCGACCCGGTCGACATCATTCCCACGATCTCGACCTTGTGGTTCGCATGCGTCTTCAAGTTCACTGTCGCGGCAGGGTCGAGATTCAATGTCATCGTGGATCCGCCAGACCTTCCGACCGCGCCGGAGCCGGTTACCCCAGCCTTCTGGGCTTCGGCATTCTCGAGAACCCACGTTCCGGTTGACGTACCCGGCTTGACGCAGCCGACGTACGTAATCTTGTTCCCAGCCATGGTCGACGATGGTTGCTGCGACGACGGTGAAGCGGTCGTGGGCTTGCCCGAGGAGGGCTGTTGGCCAGCGGGCGGCTGCCCCGCGGGTTGCTGAGTTGCCGGTGGATTACTCGCAGGTTTATCCCCGGCAGGTGCTTGTGCCGTGACGACCGCGGCGGCAAGGCAGAGTGTCGCTGGTATCGCATATAACGAACGAGTCATCTGAGGCCTCCTTGTTTTGTCTCTTGTCGAGACGATGCAGAAAAGGGGCCACGATCGCAGAGCCTCTAACGCCTTTGGGCATGGGTCAGGGGTGAGGCGATAGTGAGAAAAGAAAGTTTTACTCGGTATGTTCAGGGAGTGACCAGATCTTCACCGAGCTTTGCGAGAATGTCAGGAACCTTGCGGAACATCTCCGCGCGCAGCGGCAGAATAAATGAACCCCGATAATCACCGTCCCTTCGCCCGACGGGAATGCCCACAAGATTTCCGCTGGAGTCGAGCACTCCCCCGCCCGGCACTCCGGGATCCTGAACCAGCATCTCAAGCCGTTTTTCACCCCACGACGAAGCTCGATGCGATCACGAACGAAGACATCCAGCGGTTGAAGATGCGGCTGCGGGAGAATGCGCCCAAGACCGTGAATAACGTCATCAGCGTGCTCAACAGGATGCTGAAAGTCGCGGTCGAGTGGGGCGTGATCGACCGGATGCCATGCTCAATCCGACTACTCAAGACACCGAAGCCGAAGGCCAGTTTTCACGACGGCCAGGCGTACGAGGCGCTGGTGAAGGCCGCGGTACAGCTCGATTGGCGGGCTGAGTTGATCGTCTTCTCGGGGCGAAGCCGGGCTCCGGTGCGGCGAGATGATGGCGCTCGAGTGGCAGGACGTCGACCTCCAACAGCGCCAGGTCTGTGTGCAGCGATCGGACTGGAAGGGTCAAGTGACATCGCCGAAAGGCGGGCGGCTGCGGCACGTCCCGCTCAGGCGATGAAAGGGGCGCCGGCTCGGGCCATCCAGGAACTCGCCTATCGTGACTCAACTAGACGGTGACGGTCCACCTTGCGGCTGCGCCGCTATGGTGGACAACCTTCGCCTGACGGTGACGTAAGCTCGCGAAATTGGCGTGAACCGTCGCCTAAGAACACTTGCGAAGGTTGGCTTGCCAACCGTAGCTCGCTCACGAATGCAGGCGAGCGAAGGTTGGTGGAGGCGGCGGGAGTCGAACCCGCGTCCGAAAGCACATCATCAAAGAAATCTACATGCGTATCCGCTTCCGGGTTCTCGTATCCAGCGTGAGGAAGCGGCCAAAACCGCCGGATACCAGACTCGGTATGTCTCGCCCCTGAACGCCGAGCCGCCGTTCAGAAGCCAGCCTGTTTAATGTCGTTCGGCCCCCAACCACCAGGCGAGGCCGGGGCGAACGTCGTTGCTTAGTTAATTAAGCAGCGAGAGCGTACTGATTGTCCGCAGTTAACGGATGTTCCATCAGATTAACGAGTTAATGGTGCTCGGCATGCATTCCTTGAGTCCATACCTCCGTCGAAACCGGAACGCCCCCAGAGGGGAAACTAACCTCTCTATTATCGCACGCTCTGCTGCGCCTTCGCGCGAACGCCGGCAGTCGGAAGCGTTACGGTAAAGGTCGCGCCTTTCCCTTCGCCGGCGCTCTCTCCGTCAATCGTTCCGCCATGCATCTCGATGATGTGCCGCGCGATGGCAAGGCCGAGCCCGAGACCGCCGTGCAGCCGCGTCGTGCCGCTTTCGGCCTGACGGAACCGTTCGAACACGTGCGGCTTGAACGTGGCCGGAAAGCCAATGCCCGTATCGCTGACGATGACTTCGATGTGGCTCTCGGCTTCGACGACGCGCACCTCGATGCGCCCGCCGCGAGGCGTGAACTTCACCGCATTCGAGAGCAGATTCCACACCACCTGCTGCAGCCGGGTCGAATCGCCCGGCAACTCTGAGAGCCGCGCGGGGATGATGGACTTCAGCTGAAGGCCTTTGGCGTCGACAGCCGGAACGACGCTGGCAATCGCATCCTCCACGACGCCCGCAATGTCGACCGCCTCCACTCTGAGCCGCGCCTTCCCGAGAATGATGCGCGACACGTCCAGCACATCCTCGACAATCTGCGCGAGCGAGCCGGCGTTGCGATCGATCACATCGAGCGCCTGCTGCACCTTGTCGGGCGCCACCGCGCCCGACTGCAGCATGCGCGCGTAGCCGAGCACCGCATTCAGCGGCGTCCTCAGCTCGTGCGACAAGGTCGCGAGAAACTCATCCTTCAGCCGGTTGGCATTCTGCAATTGCCGGTAGGACTGCGCGTTGTCGATGGCGAGCGCCGCACGCGCCACGACATCCTGGAGGAGCTGCAAATCGTCGTTGCTGAACCGGCGGCCCGATTCCGCGTGCGCCGCCGTGAACACACCCACGACGCGGTCGCGAGCGACTATGGGCAGGCACATGTACGAGACGAGGCCCAGTGACCGCAATTTCGCGACGCGCTCGGGATCGCCTTTGGCGGCTGCCACGATCATGTCGTCGGAGACCTGGGGAACAAACGACAGTACCTCCCGTGCGAGCCACCGTCTGCGGACTCGAAGACGCCTCCGGATCTTCGTACCGTGCCCTCACCTCTTGTGCGAGCTGCACCTTTTCAGAATTCACATGAGCAATAGCCAGACGGACGAGCTCGCCTTCCTCGTTGACAACGTCGACGGCACAGTAGTCGGCAATGGCCGGCGTGGCCGCGGCGGCGAGCGTTCGCAGCGTCTGCTCGTAGTCGAGCGATCGCGTGAGCGTCAGCGTGACCTGCGCGAGAAACGCCTCTCGCTGGGCCACGCGGGCCGCCTGTGCCTCGGCAAACTTCCGCTCGGAGATGTCGCGCGCGATCTTGGATGCACCGATGACCTGGCCGTCGGCATCGAGTACCGGTGAGACCGTCAGCGAGATGGGAATGAGACGCCCGTCGCGGCGCTGACGAATCGTTTCGAAATGATCGACCCGGCGTCCGGCTCGAATCGATTCGAGCACGGCATCTTCTTCGGATTGGCGGTCGTTCGGAATGATCCGCCGTATCGAGCTGCCGATCATCTCGGCGGCGGTGAATCCGAACATCCGCTCAGCCGCGTCATTCCACGACAGAACGGTGCCGTTCAAATCTTTGCTGACGATGGCATCGTCGGACGACGCCACAATCGCGGCGAACCGCCGTGCTATCTCGTCGGACTTCTCTGCCACTGCGCCCTCAGACTAATTGATGCGATCAGGGCCTGCAAGGGTGCAGATTGAGAATGACTTAAAACTAGTCAACTGGGAGAGGATGTGAAGGTTCCGGGTTCCGGAGTTCCAGTTCCAGAGTTCTGGTTCCGAAGTTCCGGTTCCGAAGTTCCGGTTCCGGAGTTCTGGTTCCGGAGTTCCGGGTTCCGGTTCCGGTTCCGAAGTTCTCGTTCCGAAGTTCTGTTCCGAACTTCCGGTCCCGGGGTCCCGGCGTCCCGGCGTTGCGAGGTTGCCTTCGTGCCTTCGTGTCTTCGTGTCTTCGTGGTTGTGCCTTCGCGGTTACGCGTTGCGGCGGACACCGCCGAAGAACGCCTTTACACGCTCGACGTTGTGCTGCACTTTGTCGGGCACCGACACGTACGCGCCCTGTGCGGCGGCGCGTTCGAATGAGGTTTTCGCATACGGCACAAGGAACACGAGTACCGCGTAGAGACCGGTGACGACCGCCGGCGGACGATCAAACATGGCGATCTCGATGATCGCCGCGGCGACAAACGCCACTCTCACGAACGTCGGATCGACGTTGAAGTAGGCGGCGATGCCATTACACAAGCCGCTGATCATCGCGCCGTCGCGAATCTGGTAGAGCCGCTTCGGCACAGGGGCGGCCGTGCTTCCAGCGCCGCCATTGGCCACGCCTGCGGGGCCGCCATCCACGGGACCGATTTCCGTGAGCACCTGCTCGACGTCGGCAGGCGTGACGATCGTTCTGGCCGAATCGAGACGCCGCGCGAACTTGTCGGCGATGGATTGTTCGAGGTCGCGGAGAATCTCGCCCTTGTCGGGATTGGTCCCGAGCTGCGCTTCGGCGTGCTCGAGATAGGCCCGCAGGGCGTCATACCCGCGCTCCTCGAGTTGAAATACATGACCGTTCAGACTGATGGTGATCACTTTCTGCATGGTCAGCCTCGTCCCAGATTGTCGAGTGTCTGGTTGATGTAGGACCAATAGTCGCAGAGTTCGTCGAGCTGCGACTTTCCTTTGGCGGTCAGCTTGTAGTACTTGCGCGGTGGCCCGGCGTCGGACTCCTGCCAGTCGTAGTCGACCGTACCTTCGCGCCGCATTTTGCTCAGAAGCGGGTACAGCGTACCCTCCTGCGTGGCGAACTCCGTCGTGCTGAGGCGATGCAGCATGTCCGCCACGTAGACCTTGTCGCACGCCACGATCTTCAGAATCAGGAACTCGAGCAGTCCCTTTCGAATCGAAGCGAATTTCTCGTGAATATGGGTTGCGCCCATCAAGCTACCTTGTAAACACAAGGTAGCATACTGCTAAAAGGCCGTCAAGACACGCTAGGAATTCGGACTAAAATATGAGACTTTAGGTGGATTCATGGCGAATAGATCGCGACCGTCCCAGCAAAAACGACATAAAGAGCGCGCTCGGCAGGAAAAGCAAAAAATGAAGTTCGAGCGCCGTCAGGAAGCCAAATATAACCGCACCAACTCGGGCCAACGCGGGCCCGGAGACGTCGATCCCGATATCGCCGGCATTGTCCCAGGCCCGCAACCCCCACGGGAAGACATGATTCCGGACGACGACGAGTCACCCACTAGCTAAGGTTCGTTCGACTTCCGATTCCGCTTGCGGCTTTCGAAGACCTCGAGGACGGTCTGTACGGCCTCGTTCTCTTTGTGGCGGAGTTCCCGTTGAATGCCAGGAATCATGTACCAAGCCCTAAGTGCTTTGTACACCTCATTTTCCTGGTTCTGCAGCTCTGACGGGCTTTTCTTGACGGGAGCGGGCATGCGTTAATGTAACAAAAAAAGGGGTTACGGGCGAGTGGTATGGGGCCGGTGAAGGGCCGGATCCAGCCGGCCCTCCCCGAAATCGCTACTTCCTGCCGTGGGAAGGGACGGGCGTCATGCGTGCCGCCGCGCCTTGGGGAGCAGGTTTCTCGGCCGGTTTTTCTTCCGGTTTCTCGGCCGGCTTGTCCCCGGACGGCGTCGAACCCTTCAACGGCCAGTTCTTCGCAAGGTACTCGACAAGCACCTTCGCTTCTTCCTCGTTCACCTCGGCGCCCAGGTCGATCATGTTGACGACGACTTCGTGCCACTCTTCGGCGCTACGGCCAAACGTCGTCACCTGTTCGGGAGCGTGACACGTGCTGCACTTCTTTTCGAGAATCTCTTTGCCGGGGCCATCGGGAAAGCCCTGGGCGGCGGCCGGACCGGCAGACGCAAACAACGCGGCTATGGCCAGAGGCAGTAATGAGTGCTTGAACATGATTCCTCCGTCGCCTCATTGTACTAGAACCGACAGCCCCGGAGCGCGCGCGATTTTGGGTCCGGCTAAGGGCCCCACTATGCGTGGTGTGCGAAGAAATAGCCGTCGCTCTCTTCAACTTTCATGTGGCCGTCGAACGTGTCGCTCAGGTGCATTTCGGTGAGCATGTCGCGCTTGGCGCCATCGCCGGCAATCCGGCCGTTCCTCAAGAGGATGACCCGGCCAATTTCGGGGATGATTTCTTCGACGTGGTGGGTGATGAGGATCAAAGTCGTGCCATCACGTGCGATGTTCCTGACGTGCTCCATGAAGCGGTGACGGCCGACAACGTCCAGCCCGGTGGTCGGCTCATCCAGAACCAGCGCGCGCGGTTCGGTCACCAGCGCCCTCGCCAGCAGCACCCGCCGCGCTTCCCCGCTCGACATCTCGTTCATGAGACGGCGTGCAAGGTGTCCGGCTGCCATCCGCTCGAGCGCCTCGACGGCCCGGCGGCGCATCTCGTCGGACACCGCGCTGTAACGCAGAATGCCCTGTGTGGCCACGAAGCCGGACAGCACCGCCGCAAGGCCGGTGATGCGGCCTTCGCTGTTGCCGCTGACGAAGCGCTGATGGAGATCCGCAGACACGATGCCGAGTTGAGGACGGAGCTCGAAGACGTTCCAGTTGTCATCGCCGAACACGCGCACAGGCGAGAGGTCGCCGGCCAGGGGAAGCGCCCGCTCTTCGTGCGTCAGGAGACGAACCAGCACCGACTTGCCGGCGCCATTCGGTCCCAGGATGGCCGTGTGCTCGCCGACACCAATTTTCAGTGTCAGCTGATGTAGAACCGTGGCGTCACCTTTCTTGACGCTGGCCTGGATCAACTCGAGAACGGGCTCACTCATCACGGCGACATTTTATGTCAGTGTCACAGGACACAGAGGGCACCGAGAAACAACAGAGGACACAGAGATAGCTTTTGGATACTTTCACTCTGTGCTCTCTGCTCTACTCTGTGCACTCTGTGTCCCTGGATCAGCGAAGCGTGATGCCGGCACGTAGAACGGCACCGCCCGAGAGCTGCTGGCCCGGAACATAGCCCTGCGATTTGTAACCCGCCGTCACCTGAATCTGGTCCGACCACGGCAAACGCAGAAATCGCGGCAAAGGCAGGCCGACCGTGGCTGTCGCACCGGCCCCTGCGTGCAGCGGATCTGACGTTTGATCGGCAAACAGATCCGGCTGGCGCCATACGTCGACGGTCGCACCGATGCGGAGCGTTTTGACGCGCAGTACGTCGGCCACTCGCGCGGTCACACCCCATGTCGTCGTCGCGCCGGTATCTCCAACCCGAAGGACGACGTTGGTCAGTCTTCTGGTCTGCGTACTCTTCGACTGAAACGACGTGCGAACACTCCACTCCGCTCCGTAGGGCGCGAGCGCATACCCGAGCGAGGGCAACACTCGAATTCCGCGCCCGGCCGGAATCATCGGCATCGGACCGGTCAGCGCTCCCTTGCCGATGTACGACGCCGTCACGCCGTAAATGGCGTAATACAGCAGCGGATCGGCAAGCGCGAGCGTGGCGCGCCGTTGGACGTCGCGACGTGTCAGCGGCGAGCACGGCGCACGGCAGGCCTCCTCGAAGCGCTCGAGAAAATCGGCGACGTCATGCCCTTTCGACGAGTTGGGAGACGCCGTGAGGATGTAGGTCATCCCCGTCAAGCGCGATTCGAAGTACAGCCAGGCCTCGCGATAGTGAATCCGCCCACGCGCCACTGCGTGCTCGGTGATGGCGTCGGCCAGCGAGTGCTGCGCTTCGATGCCCGACGACGAAGCCGTCAAGTGCGCGAGGGGAGATACGGGAAAACTGCCGCTGAAGCTCGTGAACGCGTCGCCAGAGCCATACGGGATTGGCGGGTCGAAGCCGTATCCGATGCGGCCATCGCCTAGTTCTCGAAACCGCGCCCCGTGGCCGAAGACTTCATGAGCCACAACCATCAACATGTGATCCTGCGGCACGTCGAGGGCGATGAACTTTCCTGTCCTGTAGAGGATTCCGAGCGCCAGCGCGGAACGGGAGCGTTCCGTTCCCACCGTGCGCGGCAGCCATTGGTCTTCAACGCGTGTAAGGAGGTGCTGAATCGTCACGAGATCCTGCGCGCCGGCCGCCGGCGTCATGTATCGATCGAACACAACTGCATCGGGAACCGACGTTTGTGCCGTCGCAGTGCTGACAACCGCGAGGGTCAGAACCGCAACGAGCGTGGCGCGCATGCATCGACTATAGACCAAGGCTCATCTCGCGCCGGTTGGTACTTCTGTTGCAGAACGCACCCGAAGGAGACGGATATGAGAACAGATGAACCGAACCCGGCATCAGCCGATGAGCAGGCCGAAGGCTCGCGCGAAAACGTCAACGTCGAAGAGATTCGCGAGCATGCCCGCAACGCCGGAAATGAAGATTTCGAATCGAAGGTGGACCTGCCGGGCAAGACCGATTCGGGCCCCGAACCCGACGTGTTCGGCGAGGAAATTCCGCCACAGGACAGGTAGGTCAGCAGTCAGCAGTCAGCAGTCAGCAGTCGGCAGTCAGCAGTCAGCAGTCGGCAGTCAGCAGTCAGCAGTCGGCAGTCAGCAGTCGAGCAGTCACATCGATCCTACTGCCGACTGCTGACTGCCCACTGCCGACTGCCGACTGCCGACTGCCGACTGCCGACTGCCGACTATCGACTATGCCGTCATCGACTTCCAGTTCTTCACCAAATACTCCGCCGTCCGCCATGCCAGTGCCTGCACTGTCAGCGTCGGGTTGTGTGCGCCGCTCGTTCCCATCACCGACGCGCCGAGAATGCCGAGATTTGGTGCCTCGTGCGCAAAGCCCCAGCGATTGACGACGTTGGTTTCGGCGTTATCCCCCATCCGCGTACCGCCGTAGGCGTGCGTTGACGGTCCCATCGTGCCCATCGGAGTCCGAATCACGTCGGTGGCCCCGGCTGCTCGATACCACTGCTCCATCATGTCGCCTACGAACGCTGTCGCCTTGCGCTCGTTGTCCTTGAAATCTGCGGTGATGCGGCATACGGGGAACCCGAGCGGATCTTTCACAGTGGGATCGAGATCGAGATAGTTGTCCTCATACGGGAGCGTGGTCTTCTGGATGTACGCGCCATGCGCGCGATCGGCATTCTGTTTGACGAACGCCTTCCACTTCGATCCCCATGACGGCGCTTTGCCGAACGTATTCATGCTGGCCGCGCTAATCGGCCGGCGGTCGGAATAGACAAACATATTTCCTCCGCCGATGAAGTCGAGCTTCGAGTGATCGAAATTGTCGTCAGCGAAGTCATCGACGGCAACACCCTGCGCGGGCAGCCCATACCAGTTGTTCAGGTTCACGGGGAACAGCGCCTGCACGCTGCCGCCTTGCGCGTGGGTGATGTAGTGCTTTCCGACCTGACCATGGTTGTTGGCCAGCCCGTTCGGAAACGCCTTCGATTTCGAGAGCAGCATCGTCCGCACGTTCTCGTAGGTGTATGTCGCAAGCAGTACGACGCGCGCGGGCTGAAAAAACTCCTCCTTGCCTTTCGCGTAGGTGACGCCGGTGACACGGCCGTTGCCGTCGACGTTCACTTCAGTGACATGCGCCTCGGTGACGACGTCGAGGCGGCCGGTCTTCTGTGCCTTGGGAATCGTCGTGACGGCTGTCGACCCTTTGGCATTGACGTGGCACCCGCCGCGCGAGCAGAAGCCGTGATACGCGCAGCCAGGACGATTCTCGTAGTTGCGGCTGTTGATGGCCGCTGGTCCCGGGAACGGATTCCATCCAAGCCCGCGCGCGGCTGATGCCATCTTCTCGTGCCAGTCGGTCCATCGCAACGGCGGCATCGGATACTCCCGCTGCCGCGGCGCTTCGAAAATGTTGCCGCGCCGATCGATTTTGCCGTTGATGTTGCCGGCTTTGCCCGACACGCCGAGCTCGCGCTCGACGATGTCGTAGTAGCGTTCCAGTTCTTCGGCGCCGAAGGGCCAGTCTTCGACAGTCGAGCCGGCAGGGATGCGCGAGGCGCCGTATCGTCTCGTCGTCTCGCTGACGACCTTGAAGTCCCAGGGACTGAGGCGCCAGCTCTGCGCCCAGTAGTGCAGCGACGTGCCACCGACGCCGTTCATCATCGGGTGAAACGAGGGACGCGCCGAGTACGGGGCCGATGCGTTCGGCCGGTGTGTAGGCACCTCGCGATTGGCTTTCTGCACCGAGTGCGGCCACGCCCGATAGTTATTCCGCAGCTCGTCTGGCGCGAAATCTTTCGATGCGAGCCACGTGCCGGCTTCGAGACCGACGACGCTCATACCTGCCTGCGCCAGCGGCAGCGCCGCGACGCCACCCGCCGCTCCCATGCCCACGATAACGACATCGGTCGGTTTCAGGTTAGTGGGCATTGGCCGCTCCCATGCTCGCGAACATCGCGTAGTCGTACGCCGACCGCCGCACGGGCTTCGCATACTCGGACATGCGCTGGTCGGCGGCGGTCACGTTCAGCCGCACGCCTGGATAGCCCAGCAGATCCCAGCCGACGAAGTTCGCGTTCCCTCCATACGCCGGATCGCAGAACGTACCCTGAATCGTGTGCGTGCGCACGAGGGCAAAAAACGGCGTCCCTTCGAGCGAGGTCAGCACGCTGTCCTGTTCGGCGGGTGCAAGGTCGACGAAGCGCCGGCCTCCGCTTGCGCGTGCGGCCTGGTCCACTGCGGCCAGACCAGCGGAATAGGCGTCGCGAGACGTCGACAGCCATCCCCCCAGGGAGCGATCGATGTATATGGACGCGTGCGCTTCGGCAGCGCCGGGCCCGATTTCATCGGTGGGAATGAGGCGCGCGCACACGGCGGTCAGCGTCGCCAATTCGGCCGCGCTTAACACCCCGGTCTGCGCAAACACCTGGCCGGGCTCGAGCCCGGTGCGGGTGAACGACAACACGCGGCTCAACTCGGGGAGAGCCAGCACGGCGGCCCCCGCGATGCCCAGCTGTTTCAAGAGGTCGCGACGGGAAACCGCGCGCTCGCTATTCATGTGGCCTCCGGGTTCGCGCTCATTATAGGGGTTGGGATCCTGGATTCTCGATTCGAGATTTTAGATTCTAGATTTTAGCTTCTAGATTTTAGTTTCTAGATTTTAGATCCCAGATTCAGTACAGTGGCGGCTTCGCAGTTCCCTAGAAGGAGCGTTTATGAAAGCAGTGGTTTGTCTGATGTTCGCGTGCGTGTTCATGGTGGCGACGGCTCAGGCGCAGGCGCCGGCGCCGGCCGCGGGTGGGCAGAAGATTCCGCTCAGCGAAGGCCTCCGCCGGTCTTACAACACCTTGAAGATGAATCTCACGGAAACCGCAGAGAAGTTCGGCGAAGCCGACTACGGTTATCGTCCGTCTCCTGAAATCCGCGTGTTTGGTGGCCAACTCGCGCATGTCGCCAACTCGCAGTTCAACGCGTGTGCGGCGGCCCGGGGCGAGGCCAACCCGAACCAGGGTCAGAACCTCGAGCAGACGAAGAAGACGCGGGACGAGATCATCAAGGCGCTCGCCGACTCGTTTGCGTTCTGCGATCCGGCCTTCGCGAACCTGACCGATCAGAGCGCTCTCGAGCTCGTCAGGCAGGGGCAGAACGAAGCCGCGCGCGGCGGCATCCTGGCCAACCTCATCGTGCATGGCAACGAGGAGTACGGAATCCTGACCGTTTACATGCGTACGAAAGGGATGGTTCCGCCATCAACCGAGCGCGGCATGCGCGGGCGTGGGGCGGCGGCTCCGAAGTAGAAGCAGCGAAGTGAACCAGCGGTTCTGGGTTCTAGGTTCTGGGTTCTAGGTTCCTGTTCTGGGTTCCAGGTTCGAGAACCCAGAACGTCAGAACCGGAACCTAGAACCGCAGAACCGAGAACCTAGAACCGTAGGTTCACCATCCCGCTCCGCGGCCAGTGGATGTTCTCTTAATGTGAGCGGTCGGTTCTGCAAACCGCAGAACCATGTCCCGCATCCTGCGGTTGTAGTCCCACGGACCGAGCCCGATGCCGCGGACGTTCTTGAAGGCCTCGCCTTCATCATCCCAACCCGGCTCGAAATCCGGATTCCGCTCGGCGAGAATTTTCACCACGCCGGTCTCGCCGTGGAGATTGACTTTGATTTCGCCGAGCGTCTTCCTGTTGCCGCGATCCGATTCCACGGTCACCGGTCTCGCGAGCTTGAACCACAGCACCCAGTTTCCAGAGCGCAGTTCTTTGACATTGCTCCATGGAATCGTGGCCACCGGCACCACTGCAGGGTTCGGACAACCAGCGGTGGCCTCGTAGAACGCGACCTCTGCCGGCTCGGGAAACTTCGCATAACCGAGCCGTCTGTCTACCGCCCCCGTGAACTGCCCCATCCGGTAGATTCGCACTGCGTCGCGCCCGAACGACATCAGGAAATAGCTTTTGTAATCGACGTCATACAGTGTCGCCGTCCACACGACGACTCCCCCGTTGTCGACGACGTGGGTCCACGCGGCGACGGCCTCACGCTCGCGGCCGAGAATGGCGTACTGCCTCGCGAGGATGCTGTGCGCCATCATGTTACGCGGATCTCGCTCGAGCGCCCGCTCGGCAAGCTCCTCGACGTCGAGGTTCAGATAGCTCAGCGTGTTGATGTGCGCGTTGATGCGGAAGGCATCCCAGAAATCCGTGCGGTCGGCAACGAGCATGCGTGCCTGACCGATCGTCGCCATCTCATAGCTCTCCGAATCGATCACGCCGCGATCGCAGGTGAGTGCGCCCATCGTGGGGCTGAAGCCTGACACGACCGTTGTCGTCGGCGTCGGCGCAGTGTCTTGATGTTTCGCAATCGCGGGAGTGAAGAGAAACGAAATGACGCTCAGGCAAAGCGCCGTCTTGGACCGGGCGCGCAGCAACATCACGGCCTCCAGGCCGGCCACCAAAGGCCGGCTTCTGGCTGTGCGGAGCAACCCGCATGCCGCTTCCGGCATGTGAAATTCTTAGCAAAAACGCGAGATTTGACCGTTCACTGTTGCCACTTTGGGACGGTCTAGTACGATTGCGTGGTGCCTCCGAGAGACCACGCCGCCGCACGTCCGCCAAAGCCGGAGCCGGCCATCCCGTTTCGGATGCGCACGCGTCAGATGCTCGCCGACCTCGGCGCAACCGCGCGCCTCGTGTGGTCGGCAAGTCCGGGTCTGTTCTCGCTGATTCTTTGTCTCAGCATCCTGCTCGCGCTCGTGCCCGCCGCGACGCTGTGGGTCGGCAAGCTGCTCATCGACGAAGTCGCGCTCGCGATCACCGGCGGGCTGCCGAACGCCGACGTGGCCTATCGCAGGCTCGCATGGCTGCTGGCCTTGCAGGTCGGCATCACGATCGCGTCATCCCTGGTGCAGACGATCTACAGCACCTCGCGCGAGCTGCTGGGCGACACGCTGCAGAATCGCATCAGCCTGCGAATCCTCCACAAAGCCGCGGCGCTCGACGTGGAAAGTTTCGAGAACGCCGAAACCTACGATGCCCTTCGGAACGCCTACAACGAAGTCGGCTCGCGACCGCTCGGCGTGATGTTCCAGGTCATCGGCATCGGCCAGTCGGTCATCACGCTGACGTCGATTGGCAGCTTGATGGCCAGGCTCGGCTGGCACGTCCTGCCGCTGGTGCTGCTCGCCAGCATCCCCGGCGTGATCGTCTCGAGCCGATTCGGCGCCGAGGGTTACCGCGTGATGCGGCGCCGCGCGACCGATGCGCGGCACCAGAACTATCTCGGCTCGATCCTCACCTCGGACACCCTCGTCAAGGAAGTGCGGCTGTTCGGCTTCGAGCGATACCTGCTCGAGGGCTGGCAGGACTACTACAGAAAGTTTCGCGCGCAGTTTGTGAGCCTGCTCGGCAGACGCAGCGCATGGGGACTCGCCGCCACGCTTGGGTCGGCGCTCTTGATCGCGTTTGCGACGCTCTCGGTGCTGCGCCGGGCGGCGAACGGTTCCATTACGGTCGGCGATTTCTCCCTGTTCGTCGGCGGCATCGTCCAGATTCAGAGTCAGTTCGCGACGCTGCTCAACAGCGTGACGGGGATTTACGAGAGTCTCCTGTACATGCGAAACCTGTTCGAGTTTCTGGAGCTGCCCTCACGGAACCTCGACGAAGGCGAAGAGTGGCGCGGCCCCATCGATTCGATCGAGTTCGACCGCGTCAGCTTCCGCTACCCGCTGACCGATCGCGACGTGCTGTCGGATGTGTCGTTCAAAATCACCAAAGGCCAGGCTCTCGCGCTCGTTGGCGAAAACGGCGCGGGCAAGACCACCGTCGTCAAGCTCGTGACCCGCCTTTTCGAACCGACCGCGGGCCGCATCCGGCTGAATGGCATCGACGCCTCTCGCTTCAGCCCGCGCAGCGTGCAGCGGGAAATGAGCATCATCTTTCAGGACTACGGCCAGTACCAGATGACGGCCCGCGAAAACATCGGCCTCAGCCGCACCGACAGGCTGCAGGAGGATGCGGCGATTCAGCGCGCGGCCGAGAAATCCGGTGCGGTCGAGGTTGTCGACGATCTGCCAGAGCGCTACGAGACGATGCTGGGACGCTTGTTTCCAGGAGGACGCCAGTTGTCGGGAGGACAATGGCAACGCCTGGCGCTCGGACGTCTGTACTTCCGGTCCGCATCGGTTCAGATTTTCGACGAGCCCACCGCGGCGCTCGACGCGATCGCAGAGGCCGCGATGATCGACCGCCTGCGCGAACACGGCGTCGACCGTATCACGCTCCTCATTTCACATCGTTTCTCCACGGTTCGTATGGCCGAACGAATCATCGTGCTGCATGACGGCAAAGTCGTGGAATCCGGTGCGCACCACGAACTGCTCGCACAGGGAGGCATGTATGCCACCCTCTTCAATCTCCAGGCCCGCGGCTACACCGCCGTAACTAGCTGATTAGTAGCCTGTTAGGGCACTTACAGAAGTCTTACAAACGTCATCTCGCCGCCTTGCTATCGTCTTGGTGCCATTCTTCCGACAACCAACAGGAGCTGAAAACTTGGCCTCAGTCGCAGCCCAGCTTGGGCGCTATAGCAAATTGTCCTGGTCCACGGCGTTTTTCATGACGCTTTTCCATATCGGCGCCGTCTGGGCGCTGTTCGAATTTACGTGGAGCGGACTCGCCGTCTTTCTGATTACGTATTACATTGCCCTCTCGCTCGGCATCGGCATGGCGTACCACCGGTTGCTCACGCACCGGTCGTACAAAACGTCGAAGCCGATGGAATATTTCCTGACCATCTGCGCCACGCTCGCCCTCGAAGGCGGGCCGCTCTTCTGGGTCGCCACTCATCGCAAGCATCATCAGCATTCAGACACCGACCACGATCCGCACACGCCGCTGCACGGTGGATGGTGGGCCCATATGGGCTGGATTCTGTTCGGCGATGCGATGCACAACGACAACAAGATCACTGCGAAGTACGCGCCCGACCTCGGCAGAGACGAGTTCCATGTCTGGATTAGCAAGTACCACTGGATTCCGCTGACGACGCTTGGCTTCCTCCTGCTCGCACTGGGCGGATGGAACTGGGTGCTGTGGGGCGTGTTCCTCCGGACGACCGTCGGGTTGCACGTGACCTGGCTCGTGAACTCGGCGACGCACATGTGGGGATCTCGCCGCTTCAATACTCGCGACGACTCCCGCAACAGCTGGTGGGTGGCCGCGCTGAGCTTCGGCGAAGGCTGGCACAACAACCATCACGCGCATCCCACGTCGGCCGCGCATGGCCTCGCCTGGTACGAGATCGACATCACCTACTGGCACATCCGGGCGCTCGAACTGCTCGGGATGGCCAGGCAGGTGCGGCGAGCCACGGTCGATTCCGACCTCGAAGCCGCCGCGTAGGGATCCGGGATCTGGAATCTGGAAACTAGAATCTAGAAACTAGAATCTGGAAACTAGAATCTATAATCTGGGTGTACGAGATTAGTTTTTAGATTCCAGATTTTAGTTTTTAGATTCTAGATCCCAGTTCTTCTATAGTTACTCCATGTCCGTCGCCCCTGGCCGCCAGGGCGTCATTGCCTTTTTCGTCACCTTCTGCGTCTGCCTGGTCGCGCTGGCAGTGGCGCTCAACGTCGGGTGGGTCGTCCTCACCCTCAGCGCGATCGTGCCATTGCTGCTGGGCAGCCTCGTGTTTGCCGCCATCATCACCGGCCTCATCCTCAACACGACCTTCCTCGTTCGCGAAATCCACCGTAACGAGCAGCACGACGCGTTCGTCAACGCCGTCACCCACGAGCTGAAGACGCCGGTCACGTCGATCAGGCTCCACCTCGAGACGCTCAAGTCGCGCGGCTCGGCCGTCGACGACCGCAAGCGCCACGAGTTCTACGACGTGATGCTGCAGGACAGCGACCGCCTGCTGCACCTCATCGAACAGGTGCTTTCCGCCGGTCAGAAAGGACGCGTCCCGTTTCAGCATGTGCGCATCGATTTGAAGGCGCTCGCGGAGGATTGCATCGCAGTGACCAAATCGCAGCGCCATCTGCCGAATGACGCACTTCAGATGATCGCGGCGCCGCAGGAACGCATCGAAGTGTTCGGCGATCCCGATCATCTTCGCGGCGCGGTCCTCAACCTGCTGGACAACGCGGTGAAGTATTCGCGCGAGCACGTGCGCGTGGTCGTCGAAGTCGGCAAAGGTGAACAGGATTTGGCCGTCGTCCGCGTACGCGATGAAGGCATCGGCATTCCGCCGAACGAAACCAAGCGCATCTTCGGCCGCTTCTACCGGACGCCGTGGGCGTTGACGCAGCGGGTCAAAGGCACAGGCCTTGGCCTGTTCATCGTTGCGCAAACGGCCAAGCGCCACGGCGGCCGCGCGTTCGCACAGAGCGAAGGCGTCGGACGCGGCGCCACCTTCACGCTGGAGCTGCCGTCGGCGCCGACGGCGCGCTCGCTTTCTCTTTAACGATGTCCAGACTCCTCATTGTCGAAGACGAGGCACATATCGCCTCGGGCCTGTGCTTCAACCTCGAAGCAGACGGCCACGATGTGACACTCCGAGACAACGGCGAAGCCGCACTCGAAGCCATGGAGGCGGACCCGTCTCGCGTCGATTTGGTCGTGCTCGACGTGATGCTGCCGGGGATCGACGGTTTTGCCGTCGCATCACGAATGCGCGCCAGGGGATGGCAGACGCCGATTCTGATGCTCACTGCGCGCGGCCGCGCCGAGGATGTGTTGCGCGGATTCGAGGCGGGCGCCGATGATTACCTGCCAAAGCCGTTCGACCTGTCGATTCTGATCGCCCGCATCAATGCTCTGCTTCGCCGGCACGCGTGGCATCTCGCCGTGCGGGGCATCAATCAGGCGGCGGCGCCGCCTCCGGCGGTCTCCGATGTGTTTCGCTTCGCGGACAAGATCGTGGATTTCGATGCCCAGGAGCTGCGGGCGGCCGGCAGAACATATCCGCTGACGCTGATGGAAGCGAACCTGCTGCGCTATCTCGTGCAGCACGAGGGCAAGGCGGTGTCTCGCAAGAGCATGCTCGAGGACGTGTGGAATCTCCGCGAGGACACCGACACGCGCGCCATCGACCACTTCATCGCACGCCTGCGAAAGTACATCGAAAAAGAACCCTCGCGGCCTCGGCACCTTCAAACGGTGAGAGGTGTGGGCTATAAATTCGTCGCGGCCCCAAAGAGATAAGCAGGAGGATATTTCTCCTGATCTTCCGATCTTCTGTTTGTATTTCTGCTCTACCGGATCTCGAAGGCCGCCATTTCCTGGATATTTCTCACCAGAAGCTTCCCGTCGGCGATGACGGGATGGTTCCACGTCTTCCCCTCTATCGCCGCGAACCGGGCGAGCTCTTCGTGACGGGCGGGCGTGGCGTTGACAAGCACCACTTCGCCCTCCTCGGTGAGGACGATCAGGTGATCGCCGGCAAGCATGATCTGGCCGTAGCCGTAACGGCCGCCCTTCCAGTTCTGTTCGCCGGTGACGGCGTTGACGCTCGCCAGGATGGACTCGTCCAGGCCGTAGATATTCCCGTTGTGCAGCACCGAGCTGGTGAACTTGTTGTTCATCCGCTGGTTTTCCCAGATCGTCTTTGCCTGGAAGCGATCGCCGTTACGCACGAGCTCGAAGACCGCAGCTCCATGACCGTACCCCGCCGAAATAAACATCAGATCCCGGCCGTTGTTCGTGAAGTGAATCGGCTGCGACACGTTGATGCCGCTGAACGTGCTCCACGGGTACTCCCAGAGCAGCGTGCCGTTCTCCACCGTCAGTCCCATCACCCGTGCTGCCGAGACGACGAGCAGCTGCCGAACGCCGCCAATCGTCGCAAGCATGGGAGACGTGTACGCAGGCTTCGTCGTTCAGCGCCTTCCAGATCGGGTTGCCGGTCACCTTGTTGTACGCGACGACGGAATTCCCTCGCGTGCCGCCCGGCAGCACGATGACTTTGTCGTCGACGATCAAGGGTGACGCCGACATGCCCCAGCTGAGGTTGCTGGCGTTGTTCTCGCTCAGGATATTGCGGCGCCACACGACGGTGCCTTTCGCCGCGTCGAGCACCCGCAGTTCGCCTTCGGCCCCGAGCGCGTAGATTCGTCCCTCGTGATAGGTCGGTGTGGCGCGCGGGCCGTCTCCCCCCATCGACTCCTGAAAATCGCCCGTCCACCCGTTCGTCCACAGCTCGCGCCCCGACTGCACGTCATAGGCGGCGACCACTTCCTGGTTCCTGCGCTGCTCGATCGTGAAGGCGCGACCATCGGCGACGACAAACGACGCGTAGCCACCGCCGACCGGCTGCTTCCACAGACGTCGCAGTCCTTCGCGCGGCCAGTTGGTGCGAATCGGCGTCGCCGTGTAGCGTCCGTCGCGGTTCGGACCCCGGAAATCGGTCCAATCCGAAGCGCTAGGTGCGTTAGGTGCGTTGGGTGCGTTAGGTGCGTTGGGTGCGACAGGTGCGTTGGGTGCGCTGGGTGCGACAGGTGCGTTGGGTGCGTTAGGTGCGCTGGGTGCGTCAGGTGCGATGGGTGCGTTGGGTGCGACTTGTGCAGTCGCGCTTACAGGCGCGGGCGACTCGCGCTGCTGCGCGCGATCGGCTTCGAGCACGGCGTCATGCGATCGCACGACGAACCGTGGCCAGCCGCTTCCGCCGCGCTGCAGGCGGAACCCGGCAGCGGCGAGGCCGGCGACGACGAGGACGACAATGAGTAAGAAGACACCGAACTTCCGCATGAACTGAGTATGACGGCGCAGCAGGTCGATGGGCAATGGTCAAGGGGCGCCCTGCGGACCATCGCCCAGCGACTCAAACAGATCGGCACAGGGCCTCTTTGATAGCGACGGCCCGAACGCCTGTCGAAAGGCCTCCAGGCTCAGGATCTGGTCCACGTTGGGCAGGTCGAAAAAATGGCGATTGATCGAGACGTGCTGCGTCCGATGTGCGCGCAGCGCGGCGGCTTTCACGTCGCGATACTTCGACGTGTCGATCAGAAAATCGATGCCGGGCTCGCACGTCAGGTCTGGCGATGCCGGCGCATCCCACGGCATGACAGGCGGCACCCAGAGCAGCCGTTGCACGCGGTGTGCGCGCCCCATATCGGGATACCAGCGCGGATCTTCCGCCGCCGCCGTCGCATCGCCGGCAAATCGAGAGATCGCGACATGATCGGGGTGCAGGTTCGCACCATTCGGATCGAACGTCACGACGACCTGCGGGCGATGGCGCCGGATCGCCTCGACAAGCTCGCGCCGAATCTTCTCGGGCGGCGCCTCGGCAAGGTGCTTGTCGCGGTAGTCGAGGAGCGTGACGTGAGCGATGCCGAGAATCGCCGCCGCTTCGCGCAGCTCGGCCTCGCGCCGCGCCGGGAGATCGTCCCGGCTGCACAGCGGCGGCTCCCCCGCGCGGCCTGCATCGCCGCGGGTCGCCGTGACGATCGCAATATCTGCGCCCTGATCCGCGTACATCCGAGAGATGCCTGCCACGCCAAAACTCTCATCGTCCGGGTGCGCATACACGTAGAGGAGGCTGCGTCGCAACATCTGGGCAATGTCAATGATCGCCCATTCAAGGGCATCCGCGTCCCCATTCGATTAGAATGAGTACACGTGGCGCCCAAGCCCAGACCGAGACACGGCGCACGATCCAGGATGGTCGGGCGCGTCAAGACCGCGGCCATCTGGGTTGGCGTGCTGGGGGTCATCGGCGGCATCTTCTACGGTCTGACGTATACCTCGGCGATCACCTACGGCGAACGTCAACTCACCGCGATTGATTTCACGTCGCTGAATAGCGCACAGAAGCGCTCGGCTCTGATCGAAGCGAATGCCGATCGCTGCACGTGCGGCTGCGGCATGAAGCTCGCCCAGTGCGTCGCCACCGACATGACGTGTCCGGTCCGGGAAACGAACATCACCAAAATTCGAGCGATGGTGCGGAAGGCTCTCAACTCTGGAGGCGGTTCTTGAAGCAGGTTCTTTTGGCACTCATCGTCGCGCTTGTCGCAGGCGGATGTGGCGGCAACGGCAATCCCAACGACCCATCGCAGGTCGTCATCCAATTCAGCACGGTCGATCTCGTCACCGGTAGTGGGCCGCAAGCGGCTTCGGGGAATACCGTGAGCACGCGCTATACCTTGTGGCTGTACAACGAGGCCGGTCCCGACAAAAAGGGCTCGCAATTGCAAACGGGGCCCTTCCAGTTCGTGCTCGGCCGGCAAGGGTCGATCCCCGGCTTCGAGCAAGGAGTTCTGGGCATGCAGGTCGGCGGAAAGCGCCGCATCTATGTTCCGGCCAGTCTCGCGTACGGGAGCCAGGGCAGCCCACCGGCCATTCCACCAAACGCCGCGCTCGTCTTCGAAGTCGAATTGCTGGAGCTGGTTCAATGACGGCAAACCCCGCGAGCGCGCGCCTTCTCGTGTTAGCCGTGGCGCTCCTTGCCATTGGTTGCGACCAGGACAGCAGCAATCCTAACGACCCGTCGCAGGTAAACATCGAGTTCGTCGTCACGGATATCGTTGTCGGCACAGGCAATCCAGCCGTGGCCGGCAATGTCGCAACCGTGAACTACACGGGATGGCTCTATAACGCTGGCGGCCCCGAGAGCAAAGGCCGGCAGTTCGATACATCCCTGAGGCCCGACGGCGCTCCCCTGGTCGTCACGATCGGCCGCCTCCAATACCTCCCGGGATTCGAGCAGTCGCTCCTGGGCATGCGAACGGGCGGCAAGCGCCGCGCGTACATCCCATCGGGGCTGGCGTATGGGCCCTCAGGTTCCTCGAGCGGCATTATTCCGCCGAACGCCGCGCTGGTGTTCGAGGTCGACATGGTCAACCTGGTCCAATAGTGCAGTTGTCGCGTCAGCGACAATTTATACTCCCACTCATGCCTAACAGAGCACTGATCGCCTGTGTCCTTGTACTGCCCTTTCTCGCGAATTGTGGCGGCGGCAACCAGCCTGCGGAGGAGGTGCCTCCGGCGCCGAAAGAAGTGAACCCGGCGCCACAGCCGTCAACGCCTCCGCCTGCTCCGGAGGTTGCCAAGCCCGCTGAGATGCCCGCAGCGCCTCCAAACACCGTCGGCCCCGTGGGAACCCCGCCTCCTGCGCCACCTGCCGCCAAACCGAAGCCAGCAGCCCCCGAGCGGCCGGCCTTTACGAGAACCGACCTGCAGACGGGCACCGGCCGCGAGGCGCAGAAAGGCTCGCGCCTGCAGGTGCACTACACCGGCTGGCTCTACGATCCGGCCCAGCCAGGGATGAAAGGGCGCATGTTCGATACGTCGAAAGATCGCGGGCCGTTCGATTTCGTGCTCGGCGCGGGTCAGGTCATCCCAGGATGGGATCAGGGATTCGCGGGCATGAAGGTCGGCGGCCGCCGGCGATTGATCATCCCGTCCGATCTCGCCTACGGCGTCGATGGCGCCGGCAACGGCATCATCCCGCCCAACGCGATCCTGCTGTTTGAAATGGAATTGTTAGAGGTGCAGTAGTTTGATGTCTAAACGCAAAGGCGCGAAGGCGCAAAGTTTTCTTTCAAAAGAATCTTTGCGTCTTTGCGTCTTTGCGTTGGGACATCATCAGGGCACAAACGTGAACTTTGCCAGGTTTGTCACACCGTTCGCCCAGCCCAGCAGCGTGGCACCGGGCGGGCGGACGTGCGCGCTGATGCGCACGTAGTATTCGCGGTGTGGATCGAGCCGCGACGTGCGGCACAACGCGAGGTTGTCGAGCGAGGTCAGCCACTTCATCGCGACCGTCTCGCTTTCGGTGCTATCGGCCGCCACCACGCGTCCATCCACCATGCGTGAGAGATGGTGCTTGCGCGTCAGCGTGTCGTAGTGATCGACGCTCGTCACCACCACCGACGCAATCGTCCGATCGACCCACGCGGGCACGATCATCTTCAAATCGACATCGTAGGTGAACGTGGTTCTGACCCCGCCGCTGATCACCTGGCGCACTTCTTCGGTGTATCCGTTGTCCAGGCCGATCGACACGATCACCTGCTCACCGCGCACAAGGGGCACGATGCGCAGCGTCCCGTCGGCGTACACGACTGCCCCCAGCATCATCACGCCCAGGGCAAAGGTCA
Organism: Vicinamibacterales bacterium; assembly: GCA_963811435.1. Classification (GTDB taxonomy): domain Bacteria; phylum Acidobacteriota; class Vicinamibacteria; order Vicinamibacterales; family JAMQPK01; genus JAMQPK01. The sequence goes on along the minus strand of CAWERD010000007.1, from coordinate 830,001 downwards.
GCACAGAAAGCTTGGTTTCTGGTTTCACGCTAATACCTCAACGCAACGGCCATTGTCGCCCGCCATAATGAAAGTTGCTCGTCACCCAGGCTGTTGCCCAGGGTTTCTCCCTCTCCGCGAAGCGTATTCAAACGTCGAACGTCCCAGCTCAAGCCAACGCGGTTGCTGACAAACCCGGTCACGCCGCCTCCCAGGCTCAAGGTCGGCAGCGTCCGGTTGTGACGCGTGCCTCCAATCTGCCCGAGCAGGTCCACATGCATGAGACCGAAGCCCCCCGAGAGATAGGGGCGCAGCCCGTAACCTGCCATCCGGCGTGGCAGCGCGATGACCACGTTCCCTGTCAACGTCGTCACGGCGCTCTGAATCACCAGAGGGTCAAGCGAGTCCGGAGCTTCCTCGGTCTGAAAGAAGCCCGGCGCCCGTCCAAAATCGGCCTCGAGCCCGAAGATCTCGCCTAACCAGCCCCCCGACGCGCCAAAGACGATGTTCTCGTTGTCAATCGCGACCTCGGGGTCGACAAACGTCGTCGCACTGCCGAAGGTGATGCCGATGAAGGGCCGCACCTGCCACTCGGCTCGCGCTCTCACCGGCGCGACGAGCAGCAGCGTGATGGCAAGCCACCCCGTCCGCATCTACCGGACAAACAAATTCAGAAACAACCGTGCAAACGGCGATACCGAAACGTCGCCGCTCGTCGGCGAATACAACCGCACCAGGCCATCGCTGTTCGCCATCATGATCAACGTGAGCCCGCGCGAGGGCAGCGTGATCATCATCGACGATGCCGCGTTCTCCGTCAGTCCGAACTGCCACACAACCTTCTCGCCGTTATAGTTCTGCACGAACCAGCCCATGCCATGCGGCAGCGCAACTCCGCTCGCGTTTCCCGGCGGCGTCCATGCCTGCGCGAGGGTCTGGGGCGTCACGAGAAGCCCCTGCTTGAGAGCAAGGTCGAATTTCGCAAGATCGAGGACCGTCGTGACGAGCCCTGTCGATGGCGTCAGTGAAGCCGCGGTTTCCGGATAAGCCGACGGTATCGCCCGTCGGTGGTCGTCGACCATGTAGGGCATCGCCTGACGCTGCAGCACGGCGGTATACCGCTCGACGTCCCCGGGCTCGGGCACTCCTTCGGCCGGCGGCACGACCGCGATGATGTTCGGGCCCGGAACCGAGTCGAACATACCGAACCGCGCAAGAAGGTTTGCGAAGCTCTCCCGATAGGAATCCACCGTGCACGTGCGGAGTATCGGCCAGAGCGGTCCCAGCCGTTCGGGCCGGTACGCGTAGGACAGATTCTCAGGCACACCGGTGGTATGCGTCAGCAGCTGCCGGATGGTCGCGTCGGGCTCGACGGTGTCGACGCCAAAGGATCCGATGGTCGCGTCGAGCTCCAACTGGCGTTCCTCTGCACAGCGAAGCGCCATCGCAGCCGTGACGATCTGTGTCAATCCATTCGCAGGAAAGGGGGTATCGGTGCGCGTCGCGATAGAGCGGCCGATGTCCTGCCGGCCGTAAGCGCGTTCCCAGATGATGCCGTTGGTATCGACGATGACGGCGGCCAGCCCGGGGATGCCGGCCTGTTCGCGAAGGGATTCGAGATACGCGCCGAAGACCTCGTAGACGAAGTCCTGCCCGCGTGCGGGCACGCTGGCGAAGAGCAACACGGCTGCCGTAGCGGCAACAATCCGGCGCATGTTGGGAAAGTCAGCCTCGAGAACTAGCCGCGATTGTACCGGAACTTGCGGCGATCGGAGAGCGCAATTTCGGCGGCAAGTTGAACTGTCGCATCAACATCCGGCCGTCCTGCCTGTACGCGGTTCTGATGCGAGAGCACCGCAGACAGCAGCGCCCACGCCGGAACTTTTCTTGCGGGACGTGCGCGCCGGACCTCGACCCAGCGCGCACGACCTACTGGACGCTTTAGCTTAGTTGCTACTGACATACGTCGGCGCCTTGGCTTTGCGGTGCCTGCGGGTTTTCACCCAGAAGCCGCCCACCACAGCCATACCCGCGATCAGTACCCACATCACCATCTTGCCTCCTTAGGGGATGCCGGCTGGTGGTTCAGCAAGGGCGAGGCCGGAACGCCGTGATTTGGTCACGAAGACATAACTGTCGGCAAGGCAGACACTTATCGTCTGCGATATGCGGAGCGTATCTGTTACTATCTGGCCGACTGGAAACGCGGACGGCAATTTAGGTCATCGAGTTACGAAATCGTTGGCGGGTCCGGTGATACCTTAGGTGTGCAGCTACGTGCACTCTGATTCGAACTCAGAATCTGACATTCCAACCGTCCTCGTCCTCGACGATGAGCCGTTCGTCCGGCACGCGGCGCGCCGCTTTCTCAAGGGATCGGGATACGGGTGTGTCGAGGCGGAAACCGTGGACGCGGCGATCGAGCTGCTGCGAACCACACGGGTCATCGCCGCGATGCTCGACATGCGTCTGCCTGACGGCCGCACCGGTCTCGATGTCCTGACCGATCTGCGACAGGTGCCCGAGTTTCGGGAAATCCCCGTGCTGATCGTGACAGGAAGCGTGCTGACTGAAGCCGAGAGACTGGCCATTACGAAACAGCGCGGCTTCGTCTTTTTCAAGCCCGAAGGGTTTTCGACGATCGTGAATTTCCTCGATCGCCTGACCGGACGCGATCACAGCAGCTGACGAGCGCGGTCCGGACACTCCGTAAGCGATAGAATCGCGGAGTGGAACCGCGATCGGTTTCCGTTGATCTGAAAGACGGCCAGCACACCACGGCGCTCGCCTATTCAGCAGGCGTCCAGCCACGTCGACCCGCCACCCTCATCCTCGCGCACGGCGCCGGGGCACCGCAGCGCCATCCGTTCATGGTGACCTTCGCGCGCGCGCTGAGCGAGCGCGGCGTCGACGTGCTGACGTTCGATTTCCTCTACATGGAGCAGCGACGCAAGGTGCCCGATCGGATGCCCCAGCTCGTCGTGTGCTATCGCGCCGTCATCGATCTCGCACGCGCGCAGGTGGCCAGCGCCCGCGAAGGTCTTTTCATCGGAGGCAAATCGATGGGCGGCCGAGCGGCCACGCACGTGGCGTCGGAAGATCCCGACCTGGCCATCACCGGTATCGTGCTCCTCGGCTATCCGCTGCATCCACCAGGGAGGCCCGATCAACTGCGCGACGCGCACCTGCCCGGCGTGCGTCGTCCGATGTTGTTTGTTCAGGGCAGCCGCGACACCTTCGGCACGCCTTCCGAGTTGAAGCCCGTCCTCGCCAGCCTGTCGCCGCTTCCAACGTTGCATACAGTGGACGGCGGCGATCATTCGTTCAAGATCGCCGGACGTGATGCCAAAGCGCGTCAGGCAACGGTCTATTCCGAGATTCAGGAGACGATCGTCGAATGGATGTCGGGATCACAGCGCAGATAACCAAGAGGCACACATGTCCCGCATGCTCGAGGTACTCGATCGGATCCGTGCGCTCGAAACCGACCTCGAGCGCGAAGTAAGCGCCGCACAGGAGCGCTGGCACTATCGGATCGAATCCGGCAAGGTCCGGTTCGAGGCCGAAATCCATCGGCACCACCGCCGCATGAGAACCTCGGTGCGCCGGTTCCTGCGCGAGAGCTATCTGCCGAGCGTGCTTTCGGCCCCGATAATCTATTCGGTGGCGGTCCCGTTCCTCCTGCTCGACGCATGGATTTCGCTGTACCAGCGGATCTGTTTTCCTATTTACGGGATCCCGCGCGTGCGCCGCGGCGATTACATCGCGATCGATCGCCATAAGCTGGCCTATCTGAACGGCATCGAGAAGGCGAACTGCGACTACTGCGGCTACGCGAACGGGCTCCTTGCGTACGCGCGCGAAGTGGCCGCGCGCACCGAGCAGTATTGGTGTCCGATCAGGCACTCGCGGCGGGTTCGCGCGCCGCATCCGCGGTATCGCGAGTTTGTGGACTACGGCGATGCAGAAGGGTACAAGCGCCAGTTGCCCGTGCTGCGGCGGGAGCTCGAGAAGGAGCGGCGCCCGTGAGGGCGCCCGGACGAGCCTGAACCCGGCGTTGCCTGCCGTGCGTCTTAAGGGCCAGTTAGCAAGGAGGTCGCATGTCCCTTCGCCCAGTCAAAGATGTCCGCCAGTCGGTCGCAACCATGGAAGGCGCCGGCGTCGCGCTGCGCCGTGCGTTTGGTTTCGGCAACACGACCGATTTCGATCCGTTCCTGCTGTTCGATGATTTCCGCAACGACAACCCCGACGCGTACCTCGCCGGGTTTCCGTGGCATCCCCATCGCGGCATCGAAACCATCACCTATGTACTCGCCGGCACCGTCGAGCACGGCGACAGCCTCGGCAACCGCGGCCAGATGGGCGCGGGCGACGTGCAGTGGATGACGGCCGGAAGCGGCATCCTGCACCAGGAGATGCCGAAGGGAGATCCGCAGGGTCGCATGCACGGCTTCCAGCTGTGGTCGAACCTGCCCTCATCGCTGAAGATGACCAAGCCGCGGTATCAGGACATCTTGTCGGCCGATATTCCCGAAGTGACCGACGACGACGGGACGCGCGTGCGGGTCATCATCGGCGATTTCTGGGGCAAGGCGGGACCTGTGGAAGGTGTCGCGGCAGATCCGCGTTACCTCGATGTGTCGGTGCCGCCAGGAAAGAAAAGGACGCTCGCGGTGGATCGCGCGAACAATGCGTTCGCGTATGTGTTCGCGGGATCCGGCACGTTCCGTGACGCCTCGGATCCGCAGGCCGTTGCCACTGAACAGATCGGTGGAGCGGACGACGGTAAGTTTGATCTTGTGAGCAACCGTTCGCTCGTCTTGTTCGATCGCGGCGACGAGATCGCCGTGCAGGCCGGGGATCAGGGCATCCGCTTCCTGCTCGTGTCGGGCAAGCCGCTGGAAGAACCGGTCGCGTGGCGTGGTCCGATTGTGATGAATACGAACCTGGAGCTGCAGCAGGCCTACTCCGAGCTGCGCGCCGGGACCTTCATTAAGTAAATACAGAACAAGAGAACAGGAGGCCAGGAGACCAGGAGGATTCTTTTTCTAGAGATAGAATTCCTCCTGATCTTCTGATCTGCTGTTTTATTGGCTTCGCAGGGCCGCCATCGGTTCGACACGCGACGCACGGCGCGCTGGCAAGTAACTCGCGAGGGACGCCACAGCGAGAAGGATCAGCGTCGCTGCGACGATGGTGAGCGGATCGGTCGCACTCAGCTGAAACAGCAGCACCGAAATCTGACTGGACGCCAGGCGGGCCGCGGCGACCGCGCAAATCAGGCCGACCACCGTCCCGGCAATCACGAGCGTGAGCGCTTCGCGCATCACCATCAGCACGACATCCCCGCGTTTTGCGCCGAGGGCCATTCGGACGCCCATCTCGGTTGTCCGCTGCGCAATCGTAAACGCGAGCAGGCCGTAGAGACCGACGCACGCGAGCGCCAGCGCGAGCACGCCAAACACGCTCGTCAGCGTGGCTATCAGGCGCTCTCTCACGAGCACGGCATCCAGTTCCTCGCTCAGCGTGCGAATCTCGAACATCGGCAGCGTCGGATCGAGGCGGTGGATGACTTCCCGGATGTGCGGCACCACTCTGACGGCGCTGCCGCGCACGCGCGCATACAACACCATCTGTCCTCGCCCGGTGCTGGTTTGCAGAAACGTTTGATACGCCATCACCGGTATGTCGCGGCGGAAGTTGACGTAGGGCGAATCCTTCACCACGCCGACAATCTCCCGCTCTTCTCCGTTGAGGCTCAGGCGTCTCCCAACCACGCTCTGTCCTGGAAACACTTCACGGACGAACATCTCGTTGACGATCGTCACCTTTGGAGCGCTTTCGGCCAGATCGCCCTGATTGAAATCACGGCCCGCGAGCATCGGAATGCCCATGGTCGAGAAGTAGTTCGGATAGATCATCGGCGTCAGCGCCTGCACCTCTCGCTCGAGTGGAAGCTCGACGCGCGAGGTCAGCGCGCGAAGCAGCATCGGCGTGAACTGGGCCATGCTGGCGAATTCCACGCCGGGAATCGATTCGACCTCCGCGATCAAGTCTCTGTACGTGCGATCAAGACGGATCGAGGCGCCCGGTGTGTTTCGCTGGTCGCTGCCTTTGGGCTCGACCCGCACAATCAGCACGCTGTCGCGCGCGGCTGATGCAGCCCTCGTGTTGAGCTGGTGAAGGCTTCGCGCGAACAGCCCTGCGGCAACCAGCAGCGTCAGCGAAAGAGCGACCTGCACGACCGCGAGAATCCTGTCAGCGCGCAGCCGGCTGCGGCTGCCCGTCGTTCCTCGACCGGCTCCGCTCAATGCCGGTATGAGATCGCCCCGGGCTGCGCGCATCGCGGGCGCAAGGCCGAAGAGAATACCGGTGACGATCGAGGCAGCCGCCGTAAACGTGAGGACGCCGGCGTCGAGCGTCAGGCCGAGTGCTATCGGTGTGCGTCCGGCCGACATGAAATTGACGAGAAACCGCGCGGACCAGTGTGCGAACGCCAGACCGCACGCACCGCCGATGAGGGCGAGAAGGATGCTTTCGACGAGTAGTTGCCCGATCAGCCGGCGGCGTCCGGCTCCGAGGGCAAGGCGCATGGCAAACTCCGGCTGCCTGGCCGCCGCACGCGCCAGCAGCAGATTCGCGATGTTCGCGCAGGCAATCAGCAGTACTGTGGCGACCACGCCCATCAGGATGAACAGCGGTTCAGCGAAAGGCTCACGCAAGTCCGACAGTCCCGTTGCGGCGGGATGGAGCCCGACTCTCTCCCGGCGAAGGCTCTCGAATTTCCTTCCTTCAGGAATCTCCTGCTGAAACAGCGGATGAAGAGCGGCGGCGGCTTGCTCGGCCGTGATGCTTGGCTTCAGGCGTCCAAACACGCGCAGCCAGGTGTGATAGAGGGCCGGCCTCGCCGCCAGAAGATTCTCCTGCGCAAGGACGAGCGTGGGCTGCATCATCACCGGCACGAAGATGTCCGGCGCGACGCCGACCTCGAGACCGACGAACTCCGGGGGCGTCACGCCGATGATCGTGAAGGGCGTCCCTGAGAGCGCGATCGTCTTTCCAAGAACCGAGGGATCCAGATTGAAACGGCGCTTCCAGAAGGCATGGCTGATCATCGCCACCGGGTGCGCATTCTCCGAGACGTCATCTTCAGCGCCGATATGCCGGCCAATCAACGGATCGACGCCGAGGATGGAGAAGTAACGGCCCGATACCATTTGCCCTTCGGTCGTCGGCAGGACGCCGCCGTCGATGCTGAGGTTGAGCCTGACCGGCGAGTATGCGGCCAGATCCGTCATCACCCTGTTTTGATCGCGCAGGGTCCGGAATTGTTGATAGGTGAACGTGTAGGAAACGTCGCCGTAGCCCACGAACAGCAGAGAGCCGGGATCGTTCACGCGCACGTTGCGCCACATCACCGCATCGATCAGGCTGAAAACGGCTGTGTTCGCGCCAATGCCGAGTGTCAGTGACATGACGACTGCTGCGGTAAACCCGGGATTTCTGATGAACATGCGGACCGCATACGACGCGTCCTGCCACAGGTGCTCGACAAGGAACACGCCCCGCGCACTCCGGCATTCTTCCTTCGTCTGCTCCAGACCACCGAGCTCGATGCTGGCACGACGGCGTGCCTCATCCGGTGTGAGTCCGGCACGGACGAACGTGTCCGTGAGGTGCGCGAGATGAAAGCTCAGCTCGTCGTCCAGGTCTGCCTCAACGGCGCGCCGTCGGACGAGCGAGCGCATCCGGATGACGAGATCGCTGAGCATGGCCGTTACCCCATATCAAGAATCTGCCCCACTGCCACCGACAGCTTCCGCCACGCGGCGGTGTCGTGCTCAAGCTGCTTCCGGCCACTACGCGTCAGCTCGTAGTACTTCGCGCGCCGGTTGTTGTCCGATGCGCCCCACCGCGCCTTAATCCAGCCCTTGCGCTCGAGCCGGTGCAGCGCGGGATACAGCGAGCCCTGCTGAACCATCACGACGTCGTTGGAGATCTGCTTGATGCGCTCGCACACGGCCCAGCCATGCTGGGGCTCGAGTGCCAGCGTCTTGAGAATCAGAATTTCGAGAGTGCCCTGCGGCAGTTCGATGCGGCTGGCCATGTTCCTCTTGCGCTTCTACAGGAGACTACCCGATCGTCCTGTCGAAGCGCAAGGGGACACTTTCTGGAGTCGGAAAGAGTCTGGGGAGTCGGGAGTCTAGAGGGAGAGTCTCAAGAGTCGCAGCCTAGAGTCTGGAGAGTCCTGCAGTCTGGTCGACCTTTGGGTCGGCCCAGGTCAGCATGAATTCTCTCGGGCCTCCTGATCTCCTGATCTCCTGTAAATGTCGTTGCTCTATTCGACTGTGAGGCCGCGCGCTTCCATGAGTTTTCGGAGTAGCGCGGCGGTTTGCGGCTGAGCAAGGACGGCGTCTTCGAAAACGGCCCCCTCGGCGATGCGCCAGGGTGTTTGGCCTTTCTTGTTCTTCGCGTCGAGCCTCGCGCCAGCGGCGACCAGCATCTCGACCGCGTCGTTCGATCCCCACACCGCCACGCCGTGCAGCGCCGTGTTGCCGTCCTCGTCGACGGTCGTCGCGTCGGCGCCGAGATCCAGGCAGAACTTCACTGCGGCGGCCGCCTCCTCCGGCGTGCCAGGACTCTCGCCCGGCTTCTCGATGACGAGGCCCGACGCGGCCAGCAACGGCGTATCGCCCGTGGCGTTCGCGCGAAGCGCGTCGGCCCCATGCTCCACCAGGAGCCGCATGTACGGAAGATCGAGCGTCTGCGCCGCCACCCAGAACGGCGTCGCACCTTGTTCTGTCAGCCTCTTGCGTCCCACACTCGTCACATCAGGGTTCTTCGTCGCCGCTTTGTTGGGGTCGGCACCGCGCGCCATCAGCTTGCGCGCCAGGGTCAGGCTGTCGAGCTTGTCTCTCGGGACGAGACCCGGATTGTTGACGCCCGTATTGGGACGACGCGTGTAGGCGATTTGATGCAGGGCCGTCCACCCCTGTTCGGCCGCATTCGGGTCGGCCCCCTGCTCGAGCAGCCAGTCGGCGAGCTCGAAGTGGGTGCTGGCAATCGCCATCACGATCACGCCTGTCCCGTCGGCTGTCGTGTCGTTCACCGTTGCGCCGGATTTCAGCAGCACCTTGATGGCGTCGAGCGCGCCCGCCCGAACCGCAAAGTGGAGCGCCGTGAACCCCGACTGTTTCGTCACGTCGGAATTGCGTTCGGCCCGCCGTCCGAATCCGCCGGTCTGAAACAGCTGCACGGTCTGATACTTCGTCCGCGCGCGCACATCGGCGCCGGCTTCGACGAGCGCCTCGACCGCGGCGGCGTTGTTGCCGGCCGCAGCCCACATGAGCGCCGTTTGGCCCTTCCACTTTTCCGTGGCGTCGACGCGTGCTCCGCGCGTCAGCAGCGCGCGAACCGCCGCAACGTTCCCGGTTCGCGCAGCCGTCATCAACGCCGTATCACCCTCCGCCATCGTCGTGTTCGGATCGGCGCCCGCGTTCAGCAACCGCTCGACCATCGCTGCGCTGCCGTTGACGCAGGCCAGCCACAAGGGCGTCGCGCCATAGCGGTTCGCGGCACGTGCATTGGCGCCCGACTTGATCAGCAGATCGGCCGCCGCCACGTTATCGAAGTGCGCGGCCCAGTGCAGTGCCGTGGTGCCGTCGGCTTCGGCGGCATTCGGATCCGCGCGCTGCGCGAGCAACGTACGGACGGTCTCGATCTTTCCGTCCTTCACCGCTTCGATAACGGACGGCGAGCCCGCACCCATGCTGAGGAATGCCATCGTCAGCAGAATGAGGCACCGACTCGCTACGCGGCGTTCCTCTGGACTCGTAAGACTCATGGACTCTTCCGACTCCCCTGACTCCTCCGACTCTTCCGACTCGTCCGGACTCCCCCGACTCGTCACTACATTCCCGTCAACGTATCCAGGTCAACTTTCCCGGTGCTGTCGCCGAGCTTCTCGACGTTGACATCGGCTTTGTCCAGCAGGCTCACCAGCAGGTTCGTCATCGGCACGTTGCTGGCCGGATCGAACATCAGGTGGCGGCCGCCCTTCAGCCGTCCCGCTCCTCCACCTGCGACGACAAGCGGCAGATTCACGTGGAGATGGACGTTCGGGTTGCTCATCGCTCCGCCATACAGAAGGATGCTGTGATCCAGCAGGTTGCCGTCACCATCGGGCGTCGCGCGCAGCTTGTCGAGGAAATAGCCGAACAGCTGCACTTGATACGTGTTCAGGCGCGAGAATTTCTCGATCTGCTCGGGCCGATCGCCGTGATGTGACAACCCGTGATGCGGCTCGGAGATGCCGATTTCCGGATAGCTCCGGCTGTTGAGCTCGCGTCCGTACATCAGCGAGAAGACGCGGGTCAGATCGCCCTGAAAGGCCAGCCACTGCAAGTCGTATAGCAACTTCAAATGATCGTCGTACTGCGAAGGAATACCAATCGGCCGGTCCGGTACCGGAAGAGCCGCGTTGCTGTTCTGCTCTTCCGCCATCTGAATCCGGCGCTCGACCTCCCGGACCGCGTCGAGATATTCCGAAATCCTCTGGCGATCGCCCGGTCCGAGCGAGCGCTGCAACCGCGCGAGGTCGTTGTTGACGCGATCGAGCAGGCTGCGCTTCCTCTTCATCCGGTCGAGCCGCTCGTCGGGATTGCCGCCCTCGCCAAACAACCGATCGAACACGACGCTCGGATTGTTTTCGACCGGCAGCGGCGTCGTGGGCGACTGCCACGACACGGTGTTCATGTAGGCGCAGCTGTAACCGGCCTCACACTGGCCGCCGAGGACGAGATCGATCTCCGACGAGATCATTTCCATCGACGGCAGCACGGTTTCCCTGCCGAGCTGCGCCGCCGCAATCTGATCGGCGGTCGTCGTCAATCTGATGTCGGCGCCCTCGGTTTTCTTCGGATGGACACCCGCGAGCCACGACGCGCACGCGCGCGTGTGCTCGCCATTGCCGTCCCCAAGCGACTCCCCCTGCTTCTGCGCAAGCCCGCTGACAATTGTCAGGCGATCACGATATGGAGCCAGCGGCGCGAGGATCGGCGAGAGCTCGAACTTGGAACCCGATCCTTTCGGCGTCCAGTAGTTGTGGGTATCGTTCATTGCCACGCCGTTGGGGACGTAGATGAATCCCATCCGGCAGACAGGTTTCGCCGCGCTTCTGACGGTTGCCGAAAATGCCGGCACCATCGCGTCGACGAGCGGCAGCGCAAACGTGGCGCCGATGCCGCGCAGGAACGTCCGCCGCGGTAAAGCCATCTTTGTGATGATCATGACTGCCGTCTCCGCATCTGGAAGGGCCGACTGTTGACAATGCCGACGACGAGAGAAGACGCACGGTAGTTCTGCCTGGCCGCGTCGCGTACGATGGTTCGCACCGTGGGCATGTCGTAGTACTCGAGGCCGCGGCCCAACGCATACGTCAGCATCTTCTCGGTCACGGTCCTGGCGAACTGATCGGGATGGCTCAGCAGGACCGCGCGCAGCCCTGCGGGTCCATCGAACTTCCTGCCATCCGGCAGCGCACCCGATGCGTCGATCGGTATGAGGGCCTCGTCCACGTCGCGCCACCGGCCGACCATGTCGAAGTTCTCGAGCGACAATCCGAGCGGATCCATCATCGCGTGGCAGCTCGCACAGGCCGGATTGACGCGGTGCTTCGCGATGCGCTCTCGCATGGACGCGCTCTCCTCGGCCGGATTCGCCTTCTCGACCAGTGTCGGCGTCGCGGGCGGCGGAGGCGGCAGCGGCGTGCCGAGCATGTTTTCCAGAATCCACTTGCCGCGGAGGACCGGCGAGGTGCGGTGCGGGTACGACGTCACCGCGAGCACGCTGCCGTGGCCGAGGATGCCGCGGCGGCGATCGTCGCTGCGCTCGACGCGCCGGAAGTGCGCGCCGCGGATGTGCGGGATGCCGTAGTGCTTCGCGAGACGCTCGTTGACGAACGTGTAGTTCGCCGTCAGCAGCTCGAGCACGCTGCGATCTTCTTTCAGGATGCTGCCGGCAAAGAGCTCCGTCTCGCGCCGGAAGCCCTGGCGGAGATCTTCGTCGAAGTCGAGCTCGCGCTTCGGATCGGGCAGCAGGGTCGGAAGGTTTCTGAGATACAGCCACTGCCCCACGAAATTCGTGACGAGCGCATCCGCGCGCGGATCCGCGAGCATGCGCCGCACCTGCTGATCGAGCACGGCCGGGTTCCGCAATTTTCCCGATGCCGCCACATCGAGCAGCGCCTGGTCCGGGATGCTGCTCCAGAGAAAGAACGAGAGTCTCGACGCCATCTCGAGATCGCTGATGCGATACACATCGGAACTGGAACCGGAACCCTGTGGTTCCCTTTCAATACGATAAAGAAACTCGGGACTAACCAACAGCCCTTCCACGGCCCGCTCGATGCCGAGCTCGAAATCGCGTGCAGCCCGGCCCTCTTCGTACAAGACGCCAGCACCGTCTGGATATCTGTATCGACGACCGGCCGCCTGAACGCACGCCGGGCCAACGCCAGAACAATTGTCCGTGCGCATGCAGTTTGCTGTTTGGCCTCGGTGCTCTTCGGCCGGCAGACGAAAATCCGCTGACGGCTTGCCGTGCTGCCCGCGCCAGTGGCCTCATAGGGTCCGCTGATCTCGATGCTGCGGAGATATGCGCCCTTCTGAGTGGTGTAGTAGCCGTTCGGGCCCCCGGGCGTCGGCTTTTCGAACGGCTCGAGCAGGTTCTCGAGCAGCGCGGGTGTCCGGTTGAGGAACGTCAGCGTCACCGCTTGCGGGCCGGCTTTGGCCGGGAAGCGCACCTGCCATTCGGCGTCGAGCGCGCGACGGTTGGGCCCCGAGTAGCCGCGGCCTTCCTTCGTCGACGTGTTCAACTCGAAGACGTGAACCGGCGTGCCGTCGACGCTCAATTCGAGACGCTGCGGCTCGTCGAACGCGGGAATCTCGTCGAAGCTCGCGCCGAGGTAGCGCGCCAGCTGCACACGGACGCTGTATGTCCCCTCGCGTGGAAAATTGTGGCGAATCAACGTCCCGCCGCGCGTGCCGAACGGCAGCCCCTCAAGACGATCGTTTTGTTGCAGATCGGGCGGCACGAGGAACGTCTCGGTCGTGGCCGCGCGCGACGATGCCCCGACGGCGACGGAGCTGATCTTCTGTGCGGCGGCGAGATAGCGCTCCATCAATGTCGGCGACATGCGCTGCACGCCGGCGATGTTGTCGAACCCGTAGCTCACATCGTCGGCCGGCAGCATCGCACCGACGTCGATGTCGAGGTCCAGCAGATCGCGAACCGCATTGCGGTACTCCGCGCGATTGAGTCGATGAAGCGCTTCGGTACGTCCTGGATTCGGATTCGCGTCGGCCGCTCGATCGAGCGAGGTTTCGAGATAAGTAATCAGGCCCCTGAAGGCCGCTTCATCCGGCCTTGGCCGGCCGGGCGGCGGCATCAGGTTGCCATGCAATTTCTGGACAACCTTCTCCCAAATCTCGGCATTGACGCCTGCGTTCGCAATGTCAATTTTCTCGAGCGACAACCCCCCGGCCATGGATCGCTCGTTGTGGCAGGTGACACAATAGCGCGCGACAACCGCCTGCTGTGCGACCGCGGTTGAAGGTGCGCTTACGGGTTGTTGAGGATAGACGGATACCGAGAACGTGATCGCGGAGACGCCGACGAGCACCGGGAACAGGGCTTTGCGGATGATTTTGAGATTTTAATACTTAAACTCGACAGCGCGGCCTAAATCGCAGGTCGCGGGCAACCGTGCATCCTTCGGCGGAACGTTCCCCATGTAACAACCCGGAATCAGGTAGAACGTCGTCGGCGCGCTCGGTGCGGCAGGCGGCGGGATCTTTCTTAACGCATCGCGATAGGTGACCGACTGATTCGGCGCGATGCGCACATCGACACTCACCGCCTCGTAGCCCGGTGCCGTGACGTCGATGCGATGCTGACCCGCTTCGAGAACGCCGCCACCCTGCGCCACGCTGAAGTCTTCAGGCACGCCGGCGTAGTAACCGTCGACAAACACCCGTGCATTGTCAGGCTGAGCACCAAGGATGAGCCGCCCTGTCGGTGTCGGTTGTTCGACAGGCGCCGGAGCTTGAACATATTCCGGAGGCGGCGTAACCGGCATCACGTATTGCGGCACGAAATAGAACACGCCCGGCCATGTTGGGAACACGCCAGGCCGATGACCTCGCCTGTGCCCGCCTTGATCAAAGTGTGGCGGCTGCAACCCGTGAGTGGGCAGCGGCAGACCAATTTGCGGCAGACCAACGGTTCCGCGAGGCGGGATCGAGAATCGTGGCACCGGATCGCGAGGCCAGCCCTCCGATGCAGGGCCGTGCCGCGGGCTGATCGTCCATCGCGGCGGCGATTGAGGACTCTGCGCGAAAGCCGGCACCGCAAGTCCGAGCACAATGGCCAAAATCAGCAGCCGCATCATCCCCTATTCCGATGATAGCTGATCTGGCCCTCCTGATCTCTTAACCTCCTGTTTTCTTGTTAGAACTCAGGCGCGTCACGGCACGGTGCGCTTCGGCGAGCTCAGGGAGGCCGGCGTCCGCGTTTTTCCAGAGCTCCAGGAAGCGCTCGTACTCCACGAGCGCGCTCTTCTTGTCGCCCGTTCGTTCCAGCAGACGCGCCATCTCGAGCACATAGCGCGGCTCGAACAGGCCGATGAATTTCGATCCCGCATCGAATGCGAGAAGACGACGGTAGACCTGAATGGCCGCAGGAAGGTCGCCCCGCGACTTGGCGACGCGCGCCGCGCCATCCCTGAAAACAAGACTGTTGGCCAGTACCGTTGGCATTCCGCCCTGCCACCTCATCAGCTTACGTTCCGTCGGCTCACTTGCAGAAAATGCTGTCGAGGCTCCCTCCAGGTCGCCTCGCGCGAGGGCGACCTCGCCTTCGAGTGTGTGATACCAGAACTTTTCTTCCGCGACCGCAGGCCTGTACAACTGCCGCATAAGAGCCACTCGAGCTCGGGCAGCCTCATTTCGGCCGGTGCCGATCTCTGCAAGGCCATTCAGCAGATGAATGGCCACCCGATGACGGTTCCGTCTGATGACGGTATCGGCGGCGATGATCGTTTCCGCGGCGGCGACGTCTCGAAGGGCCAGCGGATAGTCCTTTTGTTCGAGCGCGAGCGCGGCGGATGTCAGGAGATGCACGGATTGTTCGGCGATGTTCTGATTTTCCTCGGCTTCCTGCCTCGCCACGTCGAGCAACTTCGTGGCGTCGCGGTATCTCCCAAGTCTCGAAGCGATGTAGCCCTCCTCCCACTTCAGCATCGGCTTGGCGGCGACCGCCTCGTCGTAGCGACCCGCGACGGCAAGGCTCCACGCGAGGCCCACGCGCGCTTCTCTGAAGGCGGGATCGATGGCAAGCGCGCGGGAATAGAATTCGACGGCTTTCTCGGACGACCCGCTGGCCAGATAGCCCTCGGCCAGGCTGTCGTACGCATTGGCCTCGCGCGGCGCCAGCTCGACATACTTTTCAAACTGGCGGATCCCGTCGGCGTACTGGCCGACTTCTATCAGCGCATATCCGTAGCTGTTTCGGATCGACGTCGAGTTGGGCAGCGCAGAGATGCCGATGTTCAGTGTCCGGAGCAATTTGTCTTTGCTGCGCAAATCGCCGCCGTAAAAGTTCAGAGCCGTGGCGTAGGCCAATTCGGTCTCGGGAAACTTCGCGACGAGCTCGTCGAGGACACGTGACGTCTCTGGAACGTTGCCCGCATCCCGGGCAAGTTGGACGTTCAGGAGCAGTCGCCGAGGTTCGCTGAGGCGTCCCGCGTTTTCGGCGGCCTTGCGAAGGGTCCTCGCGCCGCCGGCCGTACTGACCGCTGAGGTTGGCAACCGCGGCAAGCTGCAGATACGCCTCGGCAAACGTCGGGTCGATTCGCACGGCCTCTTCCAGAGCCGTGCGTGCATCATTGGCGCGAGCGTTGATGAACGCCTCGGCTCCCTGCGTGAACAGCCGGAAGGCAGCGACCGACGAGGTCGAGACATCGGACACGCGCCGGATCGCCGGGTCGTCGGGCAGCCCCACGCTGCCACGTATGCGTTCGGCCAGTTGATCGACGAGCGCGAAGACATCGGTCCCCCGGACGCTCTGCGCCACGAGGATGCGGCCGCTCGTGAGATCTTCCACGCGAGCATCGATGCGGATCTCCGCGTTGGCCTTGTAAATGCTCCCCTTGACGATGGCGCCGGCGCCCGCCCGCCTGGCCACGTCAGCCGCAACGTTCTCTTCTATCGACGCAAGATCCTTGACGCCCTGCTGCGTCGCAGCCTCGCGGAGCCGTTGCGTGCTCACGATGTCCAGTCCGCGCGTCTGCGCGAGGCCGGTCAGAAGCATGTTCGGAATGCCTTGCGACAGCCACTGTGCGTCATCACCTCCGGCATTCTCGAAATTCATCACCGCAACAGCCGGCCGGCCGGACGCACCCACAGCAACGGGCGCGTCCTGATAGAGCCGGTACAGACGGAACGCCCCGAACGCCAGAACGATGGCGACTGCCCACGCGATGCGATGCCGCCAGCAGCGCGAGAGAAATGACGGCTTTGCGGCAGTGGGTGGCGACGGCGGTGCAACAGGTAGCGACACGTCAGCCGGCGCACTTTCAAGGGCCAACTGAACATCGTCTGCATTCTGATAACGCGCCGCGGGATTCTTTTCCAGACAGCGCATGATGATCGTGCGAGTCGATGAGGGAACCGATTCCGGCAACGGCGCGGGCGGCTCGTGAAGGATCGCGCCGCTCAACTCGAATCCCGTCACGCCGTCAAACGGCCGCTTCCCTGTCGTCATTTCGTAGACCAGCACCCCAAGGGCCCAGATGTCGCTGCGTGCATCTGCCGGCGCGCCCCGAAACAATTCGGGCGCCATGCAGGAAAGCGTGCCGGCGATCATCCCTTCTGCCGTGACCGATTCACGCGACTGGGAAACTTCTTTCAGGTTCTCGGCCGAGAGGCGCCGAGCCAGCCCGAAATCCAGAACCTTGGCGCGCCGATCGGGTGTCACCACGATGTTCGCGGCCTTCAGGTCGCGATGCGTCACGCCGTTGCGGTGCGCGTGCGCCAGCGCATCCGCAATCTGCATCCCGTACCGTCTCACGTCCTCGATCGGCAGGCCGCCTGACGGAATCACGTCCGACAAGCGCCGCCCTTCCACGAACTCCATGACGATGAAGGGCTGGCTGTCGGAGGTGCCGACTTCGTAGATGGTGCAGATGTTGGGATGATTCAGCCGCGAGGCATGCTGTGCTTCACGCTTCAGTCGCGCGTGCGCGTCGGCGTCGGTACCGAGCGCGATTTTGAGGGCGACAGCCCGGCCCAGCTCGGCGTCGCGGGCAAGGTAGACCTCGCCCATTCCACCGGCACCGATGAGTCGCTCGATTTTGTAATGTCCAACGACTCGACCAGCCATCGCGACCGGCGACTGCTCGATGAACCGGCCAGTGCGCGCGTGCGCGTCAAGGAGACGCTGCACTTCCGCACGCACGGCATCCTCGCCGCCGCACGAGGCGTTCAGAAAGGCGGCCCGCTCCGCCGGATCGCGCGCGAGCGCGCCGTGGAAGAGCTCCTTGACGCGAGGCCAGGTGTCCATAGGTAGTGTCCGGCGTTAGCCGGACCGTGACTGGCGAAGCCGCGCAATCGCGCGGCGCGCCTCGCTGAGCTCGGGAAGCTCCGGGTCGGCTCGCTTCCACAAGTCGAGAAAACGCTCGTACTCGCTCAACGCGCTCTGCGTGTCGCCCGTTTTCTCCAGCAGCCGCGCAAGCTCGAGGACATATCTCGGCTCGAGCGCGCTGACCCACTTGGAGTCACTACCGGAACTCTGCAATCGGCGATAGATCGCAATGGCGGCCGCGAGATCGCCCCGCGCTTTGGCGACTCGTGCGAGTCCGTCACGCGACGGCAGGTGGTTGGTCACGAGTGTGACGCCGATGCGGTCGGAGTGGAAGTATTTCTGCCCGGGTTCTCCCTTTGAAAAGGCAGCCGCGGCGAGTTGGGTATCGCCCGTTGCCAACGCGATCTCTCCTTCGAGTGCCTTGTGCAACCAGACGTCCAGGCCGTACTCAGGCCTGTAGAACTGTTTCTGCCTGTCGAGTCTCGACCGTGCGTCAGCGATGTTCCCGTTCTGGATGGCGGCCAGTCCGGCGATCAGGTGCGTCAGCACCATGTATGTCTGCCTTCGTGGATGGTCCGCCGCCTCAAACACGCGTTCTGCAGACGCCGCTTCTCGCGCCGCCCGTGCAGCGTCGTGGCGTTCCAGCGACAACATCGCTGCCAGCACGTGCAACGTGCCGTCCCTGAACGCATCGATGCCAAGGTCAGCGGACTGGCGTCCCGCCTTCGCCTGCGCCGCTTCGCGGTAGCGTCCGACGCGCGAGAGCAGGATCGTCTTTTCAGCCGCCAGGACAGGGTTGATCGCAATCGCCTCTTCGTACCGGCCGAGCATCGCCAGCCCGAGCGCCTGTCCGTTGCGCGCCGAATCGAATGTCGCGTCAATGGAGAGTGCGCGCGAATAACTCTCGACGGCTTTGTCCGGCAATCCGAGGAACAGGTATGCCTCTCCCATGCTGTCGTAAGGATTTGGCTCGCGCGGAGCAAGGCGCGCGTACGTTTCGAATTCGCGAAGCGCATCTCCGTACCGGCCGGCGTTTATCAACGCGTAGCCATAGGTATTGCGGGTCGGACCAGACGTGGGCAGCGCCTTGACGCCCATCTGGGCCACCGACAGCATCTTTTCGGGATCGAAGACACCGCCAAGCGCGGGGTTGTAGAGGCTGTTTGCCGCACCATACGCCTCTTCGACCGTTGGATAGTCCGCCAGAAACGCCTCGAGCAGGCGCGCGGCCTTCGCCGGGTCGCCTGTTCCACGCGCCAACTGAAGATCGAGGAGCCGGCGTTGTTGCGCGCTCAGCCGATCGGCATACTCTGCGGCCTTTCGCAGATATTCCCGTCGCGACACCGGCGATCCACGAGACGAGGCGACGACGGCGAGTTGCAGATACGCTTCCGCGAAACGGGGATCTTTCTCGATCGCCGCCTCGAGCAGCTTCTGCGCATCGGCCCATCGTACGTTCAGGCAGGCGTCGACGCCCTCCGAATACAGCCGGTACGCTTCGAGCGAGGACGATGACACATCGGCAACGCTCCGGATGCTCGCAGAGTCGGAGAACCCGGCGGCCGTGCGGATGCGAGCGGTCAGATGATCTGCGAGGGCAAACACATCCGTCCCACGGGCCGTCTCGGCGGCCAGTACGCGGCCGCTCGACAGATCGTGCAGCTGAACGTCGACACGTACCTCCTCTCCCGCTTTCATGATCGTGCCGCTGACGACCGCACCCGCTCCAGATCGGCGCGCGATGTCGGCAAACTCGGCGCTGCTGAGCACATCGACCGTCGTGCCGCCCATCTTCCGCGCCGCCTCGTCCAGGTGCTGCGCACTCACGATGTAGAGGCCGCTCGTCTGAGCGAGTCCTGTCACCAGCATGCGCGGCACGCCTTTCGACAGCCAGGCCAGGTCCTCGGCGCCTGCGACGTTCTCGAAGTTCATCACCGCGATTGCGTGCGGACCCGGCGCGCTGACGGCAGACACGGGCGACGGCTTCATGGCGCGCCAGACAAAAAATGGAACCGCGGCGAGCGCGGCGATAACCAGCAGCGCGACGGCCGTTGCCGTCATCGCCCGCCGTACCCGCGATGAGCGTTCGTGCGGCCCAGAGGATTCGAGGGCGGCACAGACGTCTTCTGCCTGTTGATAACGCCGGCCCGGATCTTTCTCGAGGCAACGCAGAATGATCTGCTTGAGGGACGGGGAAATCTGATTGGGAAGCGGCGCGGGAGGCTCATGAAGAATCGCGCCGCTCAATTCGAATCCCGTCGCGCCCGCAAACGGCCGCGTCCCTGTCGCCATCTCATAAAGGAGCACGCCGAGCGCCCAGATGTCGCTGCGGGCATCGGCCGTGCCGCCACGAAGCAGTTCGGGGGCCATACAGGAGAGGGTACCGGCCGCGAGCTCATGCCCTGTCAGCGAGTCGCGCGAGAGCGAGAGATCCTTCAGACGGTCTGCCGAGTGACGGCGCGCGAGGCCGAAGTCGAGCACCTTGACGCGGCCGTCCGAGGTGAGCATGACGTTGGCGCTCTTCAGATCGCGATGAACGACGCCGCTGAGATGCGCGTGGGCGAGCGCACCCGCAATCTGCACTCCGCAGCGAACGACCTCGCCCACGGGTAGACCGCCCGGCGGAATCCGATCGTTCAGCCGTTGGCCATCGACGAACTCCATCGCGATGAACGGCTGGCCGTCAAACACGCCGATCTCGTGGATGGTGCAGATGTTCGGATGGTTCAGCTGCGAGGCGTGCTGCGCTTCGCGCTTCAGTCGCGCATGCGCGTCGTCATCGGTACCGTGGGCAATCTTGACGGCAACCGTCCGGCCAAGCTCGAGGTCGCGAGCGACGTACACCTCGCCCATGCCACCGGCCCCGACGGATCGTTCGATCTTGTAGTGTCCGATGACGCGGCCCGCCATCCCGACCGGCGACTGCTCGATGAACGCGCCTGTCTGCTCGTGCGCGGCGAGCAGGCGTTCCACTTCCGAGCGCACGGCCCCTTCGTCACCACAGGATGCGTTCAGAAAGGCCGCGCGTTCGGCCGGCTCGCGCTCGAGCGCGCCGTGGAAGAGCTCCTTGACCCGGGGCCACTGATTCATCACTCAGACCGTGACAGTTCCGCGTACAACCACGCCTTGGCCAACGTCCACTCCCGCCCGACCGTCGCCGGGGATATGTCCATCACTTCGGCGGTCTCCTCAATCGTAAGGCCGCCGAAGAAACGCAGCTCGACGACCCGGCTCTGCTGGGGGTCGATGGATGCGAGACGTGTGAGGACCTCGTCGAGCGCGAGCAAATCGATATCGGGCGCGCCGACAAAGACGACCGCGTCATCGAGCGAGACGGCGCGCTCTCCGGATCCACGCTTGTCGGCCGCATGGGCGCGCGCGTGGTCCACGAGAATCCGCCGCATCGCCTGGGCGGCGATCCCGAAAAAATGGGCCCGGTTCTGCCAGCGGACCGCGCGCTGGTCGATCAGCCTGATGAAGGCCTCATGGACGAGCGCCGTCGCCTGCAGGGTATGGTCGGGGCGCTCGCGCCGCAGGTAGCTGGACGCCAGCCGGCGAAGCTCGGCGTAGATCTGCGGTAAGAGCCTGTCGAGCGCGTCCTGACGCCCATTACTCCAATCCTTCAGCAGCCGTGTGACTTCGGACCGTGAAGACTCCACTTCTGCTGGAAAGAATACGCCCATCCTTTCTTAACGCGTAATCCGTCTTCGTTTTCACTCATCGGTCCCTCCAAGCCCAAGGTGCGAAGGGATTTGAGTGAATCCGCCCCCTGTTCCCGCGTGAGTGAACAGGAGGCGGAACATGGGGTGGAAGGCAACCGGCGTACTCGTGGCGATGACCTGGGCGGCACCCGCGGTGGTGACAGCTCAGACCGTCACCGTTCGAACCTACAACAACTTCGGCGTCTCAGCCGACGACCTCGCCGCCGCCCGCCCGCACGTCGAGATGGTCTTCAATGAGGCCGGGATCGCCGTCACGTGGGTCGACTGCTGGTATCGAGACAAGGAAGTCTCCGAGTCAGCGACGCTCTGCCGGCAGCCGCTCAAGGCCAACGAGGTGATCCTGCGGCTTCAGGCCGCCAACCCCCTGCCTGGGAAGCGGTACGTCTCGATGGGGTTCGCGCTGGTGAACCTCCCGGAAGGGGTGCCGTTTCTCGCAACGGTCTATGCGGACCTGGTTCGTACGGTAGCCCGCGATGCGCATCTCGACTTCAGCCGGCTGCTCGGACGTGCGATCGCCCACGAGCTCGGCCATCTGCTGCTCGACACCAATCGCCATGCCGACAACGGCCTGATGCGCGCAGGCTGGTCGAATGCCGAGCTGCGCGAGAACGCGAAAGCGGATTGGGCGTTCCGGGCCGATGAGATCGCCGTCATCCGCGAAAATACTTACAGAAGATCAGAAGATTAGAAAAAGACAAAAGAATTTCTCCTGATCTCCTGATCTCCTGTTGAATTTCTCACGCCGTCTGCTGGCCGGTGGCGAGCACGGCGTGCCGCGCGATCAATGCCGGCAGCGCGTCAATGTCCTCATCGGTCGTGTTGAAGTTCACGATGCACGCACGCAGCGCAAACTTGCCGTCGATGACCGCGTTCGAGAAGAACGCCTCACCGCTCTTCTCGACGCGCGCGAGCAGATCTCGATTGAGCCGGTTCAGCCGCTCGTTCGTCTCGGTCTCGGCAAGCCGGGCGCGCCACTCACGCGGCACGTAACGGAATGTCGTGATGCTCAGGCCCTGCGACAGCACGTCGAAATCGCCATGGTCGCGCAGAATACCGGCGAGCCGGCGGGACAGCCGCATGTCTTCGGAAATGGACGCCTCGTGGCCCGCGCGGCCGACGTGCTGCAGGGCCAGCCACACTTTCAGCGCGCGGAATCCACGAGAGTTCTGCAACCCATAGTCGACGAAGTTCACCACATCGTCCTTGAACTGGTAGTACGGCGGATGATACGAGAACGCATTCGTCAGATGGGATGGCTGACGCACGAGCACGCAGCCGGCCTCCAGCGGCGCATAGAGCCACTTGTGCGGATCGACGGCAACGGAGTCTGCGTCGGAGAGACCGCGAAGGTCGGGTGGCGCCCCAGGAACCGCCGCGGCCAGTGCGCCGTACGCGCCATCGACGTGGAACCACAAATCGAGCTCGCGGCAGATCGACGCGATCTCGGGAAGCGGATCGACCGCGCCGGTGCTGACCGATCCCGCAGTGCCGACCACCATGAACGGACGATCGCCGCGCCCGCGATCGTCTTCGACGAGCCGACGAAGCTCGAGCGTCTTCATGCGCTGGTGCGCGTCGACCGGAACCCATCGGATGGCATCGGTGCCCAGACCGAAGAGGTCGGCGGCCTTCTGAATCCAGGTGTGGGTCTCGGCAGAGGCATATACAAGCAGCCGCGATGTGTCCGCATGCCGGCCGGCCGCAAGCCCCACCTTGCGCACCTCCAATCCCGCCTTTGCGGTGCGTGCGGCGAGGAAGCACACGAAGTTCGCCATGTTGCCGCCGCTGACGAGCAGGCCGCCGGCGCTCGTCGGGTAGCCGATGAACTCGGCGATCCACCTGACGGTCTGCCGTTCGATTTCGGTTCCGGCCGGCGCGATCGCCCACCCGCCGATATTCGCGTTCACGGCAGCTGCCAGGAAGTCGCCGAGCACGCCGATCGGCGCCGGACTCGACGTGATGTAGCCGAAAAACCGTGGATGCCCGTTGAGGGTCGAATGGTCGAACACCAGATCGGCCGCTTCGCTGACGAGCGTCTGCGGATCGGTGCCGTGCTCGGGCAGTGAGCGATCGGCCTTGATCGCTCGGCGAACCACCTCGGCCGACTCGTCCGGCTTCACAGGTCCCTGCGGAATCCGCGACAGACGATCGGCAATCCTGTCAACGAGACGATGACCCGCCGCACGAAACTCATCTGGCGTCATCTGTAACGGAGCGTTGCGCTGCATAATTCCTCGACTTCCGACTTCCGACTTCCGACTCTTGACTGCCAACTGCCGACTGCCGACTACCGACTGCCAACTGTCCCCTATCTGATCCCCTCAAACAGATCCGCCTCTGTCTTCCGCCCGCCATTCACGAGGCTGAACACACGATAGAACTCGCCTGCCCCCCAAATGGTTTTCTGATCGTCTTCGGTGAGATTGCCGATGTTCTTGTAGATGCTCATCTGCGTCTTGTGACATTGCACGGCGCGCCATACCGTCTGCCACGCGTCGCGCGCGTCGACTTTGGTCGTGATCGACCAGTCGGGCCACGCGGTCGCGACGCGAACGGTGTTGTCGACCGTCGACGTCAGGGTCTTGAACGCGGCCTGGTACGCCGCCCACTTCCGCTCGCCGTTGACGAAATAGTAGAACTTCGAGACTTGATGCACGTCGCCCGCCCGGGTGACGGCCGCGGCCGTGAACTGCGAGATGGCGATGTGGTCGGGATGGCCGTACGCGCCGAACGGATCGAACGTGACGACGACCTGCGGCCTGACGCGGCGGATGTGCGCCGCGATCTTCTCCGACGCCTCGACGGGATCGGCGCTGTCGAGCTCGCCGTCCATGTAGCCGAGCAGCGACACCTCGCGCACCCCAAGCTCGCGGGCCGCCGCGTGCAGTTCGGCCTCGCGGGTGCACCCGACCACCTCCAATCCGGGCTTGGTCCCCTTGTCGTCGAACCGGCCGCGCTCTCCGCGCGTCGCCGTGACGACGTAGGTGGCCACCCCTTCGATGGCGTATTTCGCGAGCGTTCCCCCGGTTCCCAGGGACTCGTCGTCGGGGTGAGCGAGCACACACATCAGACGTAGTTCCTGCGGCACGGCGCTCATTTTATCGATCTGGAGGCCTGTGGCCGGCTTTAGATGCCTGCCTCGGGCCTAATGGTCCCGATCGTCCCTGTTTTGCGCGTAAAGAAGGTACAGGCAAAGCATGTCCTCTCTACTAGAATCATGGCCGCGACCGGCCACCTGTCTTCCCCGAGGTGCTGCGATGCGTAAGACCGTCACGCTCACACTTGTTGCGCTCCTCTTCTCATCGACGTTTGCGTTCGCACAGGCGAGGGGCAAACCGGCGCCAACCACACGGAAACCCGCGCCTGCTGCGCCGGCGACAAAACCAGCGCCGCCGAAACCGGAGCCGCCTCCACCTCCACCGCCGTCTGACGTTCGATTCAAGTCGAAGTACACCACCGGCGATCAGGTGACCGAAAGCGTCACTTACATTCGCGGCCCGCGCGAGCGATTCGAGCTTGGAGACATGATCCTGCTGCGGCAGCACGATCTGAAGCGCTCGGTGCAGATCAGCAAGGCGGCCAATACATATCTCATCTCGCCGGACCAGGAAATGACGCCTGCGGCGCCGACCGGTACAGGCGTGGTTGTCGTCGAGAGCTCGATCGCCGATGTCGGTGAGCGCAAGACCATGTTTGGACTGCAGGCACGCCGGGTGATGACCGTGCTCGACCGTCAGCCGCAGGCAGGCGCGTGCGACCAGGTGAAACAGCGCATCGAAACGGATGCCTGGTATATCGACGCGCCGAAGGCGCTGGCGGCACAGCCGCCGAGCCCGCCTCAGGCGAGCGCCGCGGCCTGCCGCGACGAGATCAAAGTGAACCAGACCGGCGATGCGAGCCTCGTCGGGTTCCCCGTCAGCTACTCGACAACGATGCCGGGCGGCGCCGACGGCAAGCCCGTCGTGATGCAGATGGAAGTGACCGAGTACGAGGTGACCAATCTCGATGCCGCGCTGTTCGATATTCCCGCCGGGATGACCGAGGCGACCGACGGGCGCTCGCTCGCGAAAGCCGTCAGCGATGCGAACGAAGTGAAGCTGGCAGCGGCTCCCGCCGCCTCAACGGCACCGCCGAAGAAGCCGGGCGTGGTTCGCGTGGCAGTACCCGAACTGGCAAACAAGACCACGCAGCAAGTCGACACGCGCGCGCTCCGGACGCAGCTCATCAACGAGTTGACGGAGCAGAAGATGGAGGCGGTCCCGCTCGCGAGCGCATCGCAGGACGAGCTGAACGCGCATGCGAAAGAGCTCGGTTGCGACTATCTGTTGATCGCGCAGATCACCGAATTGAAAGCATCGAAACCTGGACGAATTGGACGGCTGGTCAAGAAAACGGCAGGCGAGTCGACCGACAAGGATGTCACCGAAGCCAAAGTGAGCGTGCAGCTTGTGCCGGTCGGCGGCGCGAAACCACGCATGACAACGACGACCGAAGGGAACGACGGCGGCATCGGTTTCAAGACTGGTCTTCGTCTCGCTCGCGCGGCGGCGATGCTGTATCTCCGTTATGCGAGCCCGCTCGCCGCGATGAACAGCATGCAGATGATGAATCTGGGCGGCATGGGCATGCTCGGCAATCCGATGCTGATGCAGATGCAGGGCTACGGTGTGATGGGCGGCGGCGGGAGCCGGTCATTCGATCGCACGGCCGGTGCGGCGATGTACATGATGGACGCGATGGCGGCCGGGTCGTCGGCCGGCATGTCCGAAGGTCCGTCGTTCGACGCGTCGCTGGCAGAAGCCCTGGAAGGCGCCGCTAAGAAAACACGGGAAAGTTTGCCCAAGTAGCCGGGCGCGCTACAATGCGCGAGATGCGGCCGATTCTGCTGATCGAGGACGACGCCAACGACGCGATGCTGGTGCGCGAAACGCTCGCGATGCTCAACCTGGTGAACGACGTCATCACCGTCTCGAGCGCGGACGCGGCGAAAACCTCGGTCGTGCGCGAGCTGCCGGCGTTGATCATTTCCGACATCTACCTCGCCGGCCACGCCACCGGGATCGATTTTTTGAACTGGCTTCGCGACCAGGCGTCGCCGCTCGGCAGCGTGCCGGTCATCATGATGAGCGTGTCGACCGACGAGGTGCATCACATGCGCGCCTCGTCGCTGCGAGCGCTGCTGTTCATGACCAAGCCCATCAATCAGGACGTGCTGCTCGACCAGTTGCGCGGCCTCGGCCTGTTTGTGACGCACATTCCCCAGGGCGAGCAGGCCGGGATCATGATCGAGTACCGCACGCATTGAATCCGTAGGCAGGGCTAAAGCCCTGCGCCACCGATACCAGATTCTCTATAGGCAGGGCTCAAGCCTTGCGCGACCGATACAGATTCTCTATGGCAGGGCTAAAGCCCTGCGCTACCGATACTACCGATACAAGACCTCCGTAGACAGCGGTAGTGCAGGGCTTCAGCCCTGCCCGACTCCGGTTTGTCCGAAGCGTTTGTCCAATAGTCCGGTCATTCCGCCACACGTTTGCAATAACAGCACGGGAATCCTGCATACTCCATCTGGCACACAGCCTGCACTGCGGGACGCGTCCGACCATTGACAGACTATCGACGACAGACCGTAGCCTCTCGCCTGTTGACCGGCGCACTGGTGTATTCCCTCTTGTGTGCTCCGGCGGCGGCGCAAACGATCGGCACACTCCGTGGCGTCGTCGTTGACGCACGCGACGGGACACCCCTCGAAAAGGTCTCGGTTCGCATTCAAGGCACCACGCTCGCCACGATTACGACAAGCGACGGCCGGTTCGAGCTCGACAACGTCCCGGCAGGTCGCCGCGAGGTCTACGTCTCTGCCATCGATTTCATTCTCATCAGGCGCATCGTCGAGGTTCCGGCGGACGATGTGCTCGACATCACGATTCCTGTCAGCGCGGGAACCGGCACCTACGCCGAAACGGTCAATGTGACGACGGCTGCCGGCGCGGACACGGGAACCGCCGGCGGTGAGCAGGTGCTCCGCAGCAACGAGCTTCAGCAGTTGCGCGGCGTCATCACCAACGATCCGATGCGCGCTATCCACGTGCTGCCGGGCGTTGCTACCGGCGACGATCTCCGCAGCGAGTTCAGCGTCCGCGGCCTCCCCGTTCGCAACATGAACTTCACGTTCGAAGGCGTCTCGACGCCGTTGCTCGTGCACACCGTGCAAGGCGTGCAGGACTCGGGCTCGATCGCGATGGTGAACGGCGACGTCCTCGAGGAAATTGCGCTGGCGCCCGGATCGTATCCGCAGCGTCACGGCAATCACACGGGCGCCGAATTGAACTTCCTCGTTCGCGAAGGCTCGCGCGACAGGCTTCGAGGTCAGATCCGCCCGAGCGTCACCGACACATCCGTAGTGCTCGAAGGCCCCCTCGGGTCGTCGAAGAGCGGCTCATGGCTGCTGTCGGCGCGAAAGAGCTATCTCGGATCGGTCATTCGGAAGATCGATCCGGAGAATACGTTCGGCTTCGGATTTCACGATCTGCAGCTGAAACTGGTTCGCGACGTCAGCGCCAGGCATCAGGTCCGGTTCGGCATCACGGCTGGACGCTCGCGTCTGGAGCAGGACGCCGAGCTCATCAGCACCGACGACGTCCAGGAGGGCGTCAACGATGTGGGTGTCGCCGTCATCACGTGGCGTTTTCTCGTGTCGCCGCGTTTGATCCTGACGCAGAAAATCGCGGCGGCCGGCAACCGCTTCAGCAACGAGAACCGCGACGATCTCGAGATCCACCGCGGACGTCGAACCGATGTGCTGTATCGCGCCGACTGGACGTATCTGCGTTCCTCGCAGCTGACGCTGGAGGGCGGCGGCGAGCTTCGGCGATCGCGCGCATCGCAGTTTGCGCAGTCGTTCGAGCTGACACGCCCGCAGTTTGTGGTGCGCGAAGATTTCAGCGCCGCAACGACGGCTCCATCCGCATACCTGCTTGCGCGGATCTCGCAGGGGCGCGCCGTGGTTGTACCAGGCGTGCGGATCGATCATTCCACGCTCACCGGCCACACGTCGGCGTCTCCCTGGGTTGAAACGCGCTGGCCGCTCCCGGCGTCTTTGATCGGGCGTGTCGCGGGAGGGATCTATCGCCAGGAGCCGGACTTTGCCGAAGTGGAGGGTCTGCGTGGCGCAGATCTGGACGAGCTGCGCTCGTATCACTTCGATGCAGGCGTTGAAGGAAAGCTTGGCCGGCTCATGACGTGGCAGGCATCCGCCTACAACCGCGAGGATCGCGATTACCCCTGGCTTCCCGGCGCCGAATTCCGCGAGATCGACGGACGTCTCATTCTCCCGTCGTTCACGTCACGTTATGAGAGCTCGCTCGACGGGCACTCTCGCGGTATCGAGCTCGTCGTTCAGCGCCGCACGCCAAATGGTCTCTCGGGCTGGGTCGCGTATAACCTCGCGTTCACCGAGTACCGCAACACGCTCACCGGCGAGACGTTTTTTGCCGACTACGATCAGCGGCACACGCTGAATACGTATGGCGTGTACCGATTCAGCGATCGCATGAGCTTCAGCGCACGCTTCCGCGCCGGCAGCAACTTCCCTGCGCCTGGTTACTACGAATCGCGCCCACTGACAGCATCAGGGGAGGCGATCGACCTGTATTTTCTCAGCGACCTGCGCAATCGTGTGCGCGTCCCTGTCTACACGCGCCTCGACGTGCGCGTGAATCGGACGTTCACCTGGCGTACCACCCGCATCACGGTCTTTGCCGAAGGCCTGAACCTGTACGACCGTGACAACGTGCGCGCAGCCTCACCGGGCATCAACGGCAACACCCATCAGGTGTTCGGGCTGTTCGACTCGATGTTCCCGTTGATTCCTTCGGCCGGCCTGTCCTTTGAGTTCTAGACGCCCTGCCTCCATTTAGGCACCTGCCGATATAAAAAACTGTTGGCACTAATCGTACAATCCGGCTTATACTTAATTAATTAGTTGCTACAACATGCGCATACACCTCATCAATCCGAGCCACGTGTCTTTTGGGATCGCGGTTATAACCCCCCGTTGGCTCTATGTTTTAGCGGCAGCCACCCCCGCCAGATACGGCGATCCCATCATCACTGACGAGACCCTGGAACGCTTCGATCCAGCGAGCATCGATGCGGGGGACGTCGTTGGAATCGGCATTCACACCGGGAACGCCCTTCGTGGATACGAGGTGGGTCAACTCGCCCGGGCGCGCGGTGCATGGGTCGTGTATGGCGGCATTCACGCCACGCTCTACCCCGACGAGGCGATGGATCTCGGCGGCGGTCACGCGATCGTGAAAGGCGACGGCGACCTCGCGTGGGGCCAGGCGATTGATGGTTGCCTGAACGGCAGCAGCACCAAGGTTTACGAAGGCGGAAAGATCGACGCCGATCGCTTTGTGAAAGCGAGATGGGATCTTCTGCCGCCCGATCGCTATATGTGGGCGTCGGTGCAGACCGTGCGCGGCTGCCCGAAGCACTGTTCGTTCTGTTCCGTGTGGAAGACCGACGGGCAAGAGCCGCGTCAGCGTACGGTCGATGCCGTGCTCGAGGAAATCGTGCAGCTGCGGCGTCTCGGATTCCGTTTCATCGCGCTTGCGGACGACAACTTCTATCCCGTCACGCTCGAAGATCTCGAACAGGCTTCGCGGCGCGCCGACGCGCAGCGCCTCAACGAGCTCAAGAGACTGCGCGCCGAGCGTTTCGAGCTGATGGAACGGCTGGCGAAGCTGCCGAGCGACATGAACTTCTTCACGCAGATCACGATGGAGGCCGCCGAGGACGCCGATTTTCTCAATGCGATGCGCAAGGCGCGCATCAAGGGCGCGCTCGTCGGCGTCGAATCGGTGACGGCTGAAGGTCTCAAGGATGTCTACAAGGGATTCAATCTTTACGGCGACGCGCTCGTCGCGCGGCTTCAGCAGTTCAAGCGGCACGGCATTCACGTGCTCGGGTCTTTTATTTTCGGACTGCCCAGCGATCGCGCCGACACTTTCAGCGCCACCGTGGCCCTTGCGCTGAAAGCGGACGTCACCTTCGCGCAGTTCGTCATGTTGACGCCGTTTCCCGGTACCGTGGATTTTGCAAAATGGGAGCTGGTACAGACGAAGAAAAAAGATGCGGAAGCGGTAGACGGCATTCCGATCACGCGCCACTGGCTGATCCCTCAGGCACGCCGTCCGAAGGTATACACACCGCATCCCACGCTTTCGCCAGAAGACATTCGCGATCGAACTCAGTGGGTCTGGGACGAGTTCTACAGTCTGCCGCACGTCTGGCGGCGATCGCGGGCGGTGAAGTCGCTGAAAAATCGCCTCGGCTTCGTGTTGTGCTCGAAGCTCTATCGCCAGATGTATGCCAATACGGGCATCGCCACCGATAGCGCGCGCCACGCGCGATCCGAGCGGATGGCGAGATGGCTTGCGAAGCCGTGCCGACGGCTGTTCATCGCGAAGCCGATGCCCGATCTGCAGATGCCAGCCTAGATTCAGCCCCTCGACTGCGGTACTATGGGGATCGCCGGTTGTTCGGCCCCCCATCTCTCTGCCTGCCGCAGGAGTCCTCGCAATGAACCTCAGGGCATTCGCTCGCGCAATTGCTGTCGCGCTCGTCGCCATCGTCGGCTCGGCTTCAACCGCAGCGGCACAGGGCGGCGGCATCAAATTCGGTCCGACGTTTACGGAGTTCAGCAGCGACGCGCTGGACTACAACAATCGCACGGGCATCCACGCCGGCGTGTTCTTGGGCGGCAATCGCGACGGTCTGTTCGGCCTTCAGTCAGAGATCAACTGGATTCGGAAACGGAGTGAGGTCGGGGCGAGCGGTCAGCAGATCCGAATCGATTACCTGCAGGTGCCCGTGCTCCTGCGGCTGAACATCGGCAGCCGTTCTGCGAGCGGACCTGCGCTGTACGGCATTGCGGGTCCCGCGATCGATATCAAGATCGCCGACGCGATTGAAGGCATCACGATCGACGATGGGTTCGAGGGCGCCGACGTCACGCTGGTGTTCGGCGGCGGCATCGAGGTCGCGCGCATTATCATCGAAGGGCGCTACGACAAGGGGTTGCGTCGAATCAACAAAACCTTCAACGACATTTACGACATCAAGAAGGAGTCGTTCACGATTCTGGTCGGGATTCGTTTCAACTAGGCGTGCCTTCTCTGGCTCTTTCGACGCAGAGGCGCAGAGTTTGCTGTCTCAACACGAAGGCACATAGGCACGAAGCGAGCAGGCTTTGCGATCGGCGCGTCGATTTCGCGCCGTCGGCCGCGCTGCGGCCATCGAAATCGACGCGTGGATCCTCTGCGGCTCTGCGTCAGCCTTTGGAAAAATCGCAATCACGCATGCCGACCAAGCAGGTAGAAAATGCGTACGCGTCTGCGATGTTCGTTGATCCCCTTGATTTTTGCGTTGATCGCCGTTGGTATGCCGACTGCTCTAAGTACGGCATGGACGACAACGAGAAGGGCCCTGTCGACAGCATCGACGCGCGGTTCGCCGAAATGCAGAAGCTCATCCTCAGCGAAGGCGAACGGATTCGCAAGCAGATGGATGCCATCAAGCTGGTGCTCACCGAGGTGCGAGGCCTGGCGACGAAAGTCGATCGCCTGACGCGACCGCGTGGCCGCGCCCGCCCCGATCCCTAAGCCCTCAGCCCTCAGCCCTTAGCCCTTAGCCCTCTAAGCTCTTAGCCCTAACCAGTCGGTTTCCGCAGAGCCCGCTTTCCCGCCTCGATCACCTTCTGGATCTGCGCCGCGTCATAGACGGCGCCACCCCATGTTCCACCACTCACGTCCTGCAACGCAGCCCAGAGGCGGGTGTCGTCTGGCAACTCCGGATCGGCCGCGAGGTCCGGACGCGACGTGCGCTCGTCGAGAATTCTCGAACCGTCGCCAATCGTCTGCTCGACAAAATTCTCGCCGACGAGATTGACGGTGCCTTCCAGTGTCGTCCGGTTGATGACGATTTCGAGCACGTCGCCGTCCCGGAGTTTTCCAACCGGGCCGCCCGCCAGGGCCTCCGGTGAGACGTGGCCAATACACGCGCCTGTCGAGACGCCGCTGAAGCGTGCGTCGGTGATGACGGCGACATGTTTGCCGAATGGCAGATGACGGAGCGCGCTCGTAATCTGATAGGTCTCCTCCATGCCGGCGCCCATCGGGCCGCGGCAGATCAACACGAGCACGTCGCCGGGCTTCACCCGCTTTGCCTTGATGGCGTCCATCGCCGCCCGCTCGGTCAGGAACACCTTCGCCGGACCGGTCATGCGAAACACGCCGTCGGCATCCACGACGGACGAATCGATCGCAGTGCTCTTGATCACCGCTCCCTCGGGCGCGACGTTCCCTTGCGGAAAGCAGATGGTCGAGGTCAATCCGCGATGCGACGCAAGTTCGGGCGACACGATCACGTCGTCCGGATCGACGCCCTCTTTCTTCAGTTGCGCGCGCAGTTGCGTGCGCCTCGTCGACGACTCCCACGCGTCGAGTTGAGCGTCGAGCGACGTGCCGGACGCGGTCGTCACGCGCGTATCGAGCAATCCCAGCCGGCGCAAGTGCAGCATCACTTC
The DNA here is from genome assembly GCA_963811435.1 of Vicinamibacterales bacterium. Classification (GTDB taxonomy): domain Bacteria; phylum Acidobacteriota; class Vicinamibacteria; order Vicinamibacterales; family JAMQPK01; genus JAMQPK01. The sequence goes on along the minus strand of CAWERD010000007.1, from coordinate 797,067 downwards.
GGGCACACCGCCCGCCATGAACACCTGCACCGTCGGATGGTTGCGCGGCCCGTTCGGCAGCGCGTCGACGATGCGCGGCACCTGACGGTTCACGTCGGCCCAGTCTGCGGCGGTTGGCCGGGCGAGTCCGGCTGCGTGCGCAATGGCAGGCAGATGGAGAATCAGGTTCGTTGATCCGCCAAACGCGGCAAAGGCGACCATCGCGTTGCGGATGGCCGCATCCGTCACGATGTCGGAGATTTTGATGCGTTGTGCGTGAAGCGCCATCAGCGCCGTGGCCGATCGCCGCGCCATGTCGAGCCAGATGGGATGACCGGACGGCGCGAGCGCCGTGTGTCCCAGCGACATGCCGAGCGCTTCTCCGACCACCTGTGATGTCGCCGCCGTGCCCAGAAACTGACAGCCGCCGCCGGGCGACGCGCATGCCCGGCATCCAAGATCGGCCGCCTCCTCGAGAGTGATGCTGCCGTGCACGAATCGCACGCCGAGCGTTTGAATCTTGCCGGCGTCTTCGCCCTGCTCGGGCAGCAATGTCACACCGCCGGGCACGAGCACGGCCGGCAGGTCGTGCGATGCCGCGAGCGCCATCATCATCGCCGGCAGTCCCTTGTCGCAGGTGGCCACTCCGAGCACGCCGCGTCGTGTGGGAAGCGATCGGATCAGGCGGCGAAACACCGTGGCCGCATCGTTGCGAAACGGCAGGCTGTCGAACATCGCCGTGGTGCCCTGCGATCGCCCGTCGCACGGATCGGTGCACGCGGCCGCAAACGGAATGGCGCCTGCGCCTTTGAAGACGGCAGCGGCCGCTTCGAGGAGCAGGCCGACTTCCCAATGTCCCGTGTGATAGCCCAGTGCGATCGGTGTTCCATCGGGCGCCCTGATGCCGCCGTGTGTCGAGAGCATCAGAAACTCGTGGCCGCCGAGCGCAGATGGATCCCATCCCATGCCGGCGTTCTGCGTCCAGCCGAAAAGATCACCGGACGGCCGCTCGCGCAGCATCTCCGCGGTCAGCGGCAGCACGCCTGCTGGGCCGCGTGCGCGCGTGTGAACATCAAACAGCGAGGGATCGTCCGAGTCGAACGGATTGGACATGACTTACGTGGATTCTATCGTGGTCGCTACGGACAGGACTAAAGTCCTGTGCCACCTCAGGACTAAAGGTCCTGTGCCACCTGTTTAATCAGCTTACCTGGCTCTCAACTTGAATCAACTTACCTGGCTCGCAGGCGCGCCACCGCGCGGCGGGCTTCGGCAAGCTCAGGGAGGTTGGCGTCGGCGTTGTTCCAGAGCTCGAGAAAGCGCTGGTACTCGACAAGAGCGGCTTTCCTGTCACCGGTCTCGTCGAGCATCCTGGCGATCTCGAGCACATAGCGCGGATTGAACATCCCGGGCCACTTCTGCTCCAGGCCTGGCACAAGCAGGCGCCGATAGATGTCGATGGCGCCTTTCGTATCGCCGCGTGCCTTCGCGACGCGCGCCAGCCCGTCGCGCGCAGGGCCATCACTCATCAAGCCCCATGGATAATCGAAATACAACGAGATCCAGACGCGCGTCGCCGGCTCGGCGTCAGAGAATGCCACCGCCGCATCCGCCCATCGCTTCTCGGCGAGCGCGATTTCGCCGACGAGCCCTTCATGCCAGCCCTGTTCGAACGGCTTGGCGGAGTTGTACAGACGCTTCTGCGATTCGAGCTGCTCTCGAGCGCGATCGAGATTGCCGGCGCGAGCGTGGGCCGTGCCTGCCATCAAATCGGCGAGCACGAGGTACACGCGCTGTCGCTCGCGTGGCAGCGGCGCCAGGAGCCGGCGCACCTCGTCGATCTCGCTCAGCGTGCGCGCGTATTGCCGCTCATCGAGCGCCAGCAGCGACGACATGAAGTGGCCGCTCGATTGTCCGACCACGCTTCCGCTGGCGATAGGGCGTTTCATGCCGCTGGCAAGGGCTGCCGACGCGTCCTGGAAATGTCCGGCACGCATGAGCAGGAACGCCTTCAGCGTGAAGTCAGGGGTCTCTTCGACGATCGCCTCATCGAGCCGGCCCAGCATCGCCAGCCCGACCGCCCGCGCGGTGTGCGACTGGTAGAAATCGGGTTCGATCGCCAGCGAGCGTGAGAAGTATTCGAGTGCGGCCTCCGGCCGTCCCATCGCGAGGTGCGCTTCGCCGAGGCTGTCGTACGGATTGGGTTCCCGAGGGCTCATGCGCGCGTAGGTCTCGAATTGCTCGACCGCCTGCGTGAAGCGGCTCTCCTCGAGGAGCGCGTAGCCGTAAGCGTTGCGGGGTGAGGCCGAGGCGGGTTGCGCATCGACGCCGCGCCGGAGTATCGCCAGGCGCTTTTCCGGATTGTAGACAAGCCCGGTGATCGGCGCGTAAAGCTCCAGCGCCGTCGCATACCCGTCGTGCCAGTCTGGAAACTCTGCGAACAGCTGATCGAGCAGGCGTTCGGCATCGGCGCCGTTGCCCGCGTCTCGAGCGAGCTCCGCACGCAGGAGCAACCGCTGACGCTCGCTCAGGCGATCCATGTGCTCAGAGGCCTTCGCGAAGTGCCGCTGTCGGTCGGTCTGGTGACCCGAAAAGTAGTTCGTGAACCCGAGATACAGGTACGCGGCCGAGAATTCCGGATCCACCCGCACGGCTTCTTCGAGCAGGCGCGTGGCGTCTCCGACCCGCACGTGCTGATACGCCTCGGTCCCCTGTGCGAACAAGCGATACGCATCGAGCGAAGGCGAAGACACCGCCGCGACTCCTCGCACGCTCGCCGCGTCGCGCACACCGACACTGTCGCGGATCCTCGACGCCAGCTGGTCGACCAGACTGAAGAGATCGGCGCCTCGGACGCTCTCGGCGACGAGCACTCGGCCGCTGGCGAGATCCTCCATCTGCGCATCGATGCGGATCTCCGCGCCCGATCTGAAAATCGTACCAACCACGACAGCGCCCGCGCCGGCACGCCGCGCCACCTCGGCCGTGCGGCTGCGATCGAGCGACTCCAGATCGCCTGCGCCGACCTGCCTCGCGGCGTCGGCCAGACGCCGTGTGCTGACGAGATCGAGCCCGCGCGTCTGGGCCAGGCCCGTCAGCAGCATGCTCGGTACCCCGCGCGACAGCCATGCGGTGTCGGCGTCTGACGTACCGGCGACCTCGAACGACATGACCGCAATCGCGGGATGGCCCGACGGCCCTGCCGCAACAGGCGCGTTCACGGCGTTGGCCCCCGCACGCGGCTGCTGACGCCACCACAAGCCGGCGACCGTCAGCACAGTCGCGAGGGCAATCAATGCTGCGACGGCTGCCACACGTGTTCTCATCGTCGGAGTCGACACGCGCCGGCTGATGTCGTGCTCCACTTTCTCGAGCGACGCGCGCACATCGGTCGCACTCTGATAACGCAGGCGCGGATCTTTCTCGAGGCAGCGCTGGATCGTGCTGCCGAGCGAGGCGGGCACACGATCGGGCAATGGCGGCGGCGATCCGTGCAGGATGGCGCCCGTCAATTCGAAACCGGTCGCACCCGAAAACGGCTTGGCCCCCGACGCCATCTCGTACAAAAGGACGCCGAGCGCCCAGATATCGCTGCGTTCGTCGGACGGCTCACCGCGCAGGACTTCGGGCGGCATGCACGCCAGCGTGCCGACGACGAGGCCTTCGGCTGTGACGGCGGAGGTCGATCCGGAGAGATCTTTCACGCGGTGGGCCGCAAGACGCCGCGCGACGCCAAAATCGAGCACCTTCGCACGACCGTCCGGCGTCACCACGATGTTGGCGCTCTTCAGGTCGCGGTGTGTCACCCGGTTCGCGTGCGCATGCGCCAGCGCATCAGCGATCTGCATTCCGCATCGCACCAGGACGTGGATCGGCAACCCACCTTCCGGGATGGATTCCGAGAGACGCCGGCCCTCGACATACTCCATGGCAATGAAGGGCTGGCCATCGTGCATGCCGACTTCGTAGATCGTGCAGATGTGCGGATGGTTCAACTGCGACGCGTGCTGCGCCTCTCGACGGAGACGTGCGTGAGCGTCGCGATCGCTGTCGGTCGCCAGCTTCAGCGCGACATCGCGGCCAAGATCGGGATCGCGGGCGAGATACACCTCGCCCATTCCGCCGGCCCCCAGCAGCCGCTCGACCGCATAGCGTCCGATGGTGCGCTTCGACTCGTTCGCCCCTTCGAGCGGAGAGACCTCGATGAAGCTGCCGGCCTCACCATGGGCAGCCAGCAACCGCTCGACTTCCCTGCGCAGGACGATGCCGTCAACGTCGCCGCGACACGCCTCGAGGAGAAACGCGTCGCGATCCTGGGGATCGCGTTCAAGCGCCGCGTGAAACAGCTCTTTGACACGCGCCCATTGGCCGGGGTTCATCACGAATCCTTTTAGAGCATATGCGACTGGTGTTTCGAGAGTTCACTTGACACCCGCGTCTGATCGGGCCTATATAGTCCTGAACTGAGACAAATCAGGCTCGACCGCACGAATGAAGTCTTGAGGCGAGCCGTGAATCCAAACGCATGGATCTGGCTATTTAGTCCCTTAATGGTGCAATGAAGGGTTCTCCTCACTTTCGCGTCGCCACGCGGGGCACCTCCCGCGAAATCAACCGCAGCATCGTGCTGAATCTCGTCCGCGCGCATCAACCCATTTCGCGCGCCGACCTCGCCCGCATGATGAACGTCCGCCGTGGCGCGATCTCGCGCATCGTCAATAACCTGATCGCCGACGGCGCCATCTTCGAAGGGGCCACAGGCCAGGCTGTCCGTGGCCGCAAACCCACCTTCCTTTACATTGATTCGCGGCGGCGGGCCGTCGTCGCGGCCGACATCCGCGCCAGCGAGACGTTTCTGGTGCTCGCCGATCTCCGCGGGAATCCCACGACCGGCGTGGTTCGTATGCCGACGTTGCGCGATCCCCTCGAGCTGGCGCCGGCAATGGCCGAGCGAATCAAGCGGATGCTCGTCGAGAATCGTGAGGTCGACGTGTGCGACGGCGTCGGCGTCGTCGTGCCCGGCATGGTCGAGCATTCGACGATGAAAGTGCTGCATGCCCCGACGCTGGGCTGGAAAGACGTCGATCTGCACGGCCCGCTTGCCGCCGCGACCGGGTTGCCCGTGCATATTGAGAACTCCGGCAGGGCCTGTGCGCTTGCGCAGGCATGGGTGGTGCGGGAATCGACCGGCGCGCTGAGTGACGTCGTCTTCGTGTCGGTTTCAGACGGCGTCGGCGTCGGCGTCATGATTCACGGCGAGCTGTTGCGCGGGCGCAACAACGTCGCCGGCGAATTCGGTCACATTCCGATTTCGCTCGACGGGCCCCGGTGCTCGTGCGGCTCGAACGGCTGCTGGGAAGCCTACATTTCGAATCGGGCCACGCTCGCACGTTACTTCGGACAACCGCTCAATCACGACACGCTCGCGGCGAGCGAGAGTCCTCAATTCACGATCGACGATCTGATTATGCGCGCGCGTGGCAGGGACGCGAAGGCCGCAGGCGCACTCGAAGTGACGGCGCGGTATCTCGGACTCGGCCTGGGGGCCGTCGTCAATACATTCGATCCATCCTGCGTCTACGTCGGCGGCGAAATTACGCGCGCGTGGGATCTCATCGAGCCAACAGTACGCTCGGCCATGGCCGAACGCGCGCTGACGGCGGCAGCGGCGGAAACAGACGTTCGTCCGGTCACTGCAACCGAGTATCCCCGCCTGCGTGGAGCGGCGGCTCTGGTTGTCGCACCGGCGTACGCCGTGCGTGGAGTCGCGTAAGGGAAAACCGATGATCCACAAGAACACTCGACGGACTCTGTGTTACGCCGCAGCGCTGGCAGCGGCCGTCGCACTTTCAACGGCCGGTCCGGTCGCGCAAACCCCGCGCGAAGCCTCGCGCGATGACGTCGTCGCCGCCATGAAGCGCGCCACCACGTTCATGACGGACAAGCTGGCCTACAAGGGCGGATACGTATGGAACTACCTGCCCGATCTGTCTCGCCGCTGGGGAGAGATGGAAGCGCGCGAAACGATGATCTGGATTCAGCCTCCAGGCACGGCGACGATGGGGCATCTCTACCTGGATGCCTACCACGCGACCGGCGACAGTTTCTATTACCAGGCGGCGGAACAGGTCGCCGGTGCGCTTATCTGGGGCCAGCATGCTTCCGGCGGATGGAACTACGTGGTGGACTTCGCCGGCGAGCGATCGCTGAAAGAGTGGTACGAGACAGTCGGAAAGAACGGCTGGCGCCTGGAAGAGTTTCAACACTACTGGGGCAACGCGACGTTCGACGATGCCGGGACCGCCGAGTCGGCGAAGTTTCTTCTTCGCTTGTACACGGAAAAGCGCGATCCGAAATACCGGCCCGCGCTCGACAAAGCGATCCAGTTCGTCATCGACAGCCAATACCCGATCGGGGCATGGCCGCAACGCTATCCGCGCGTCGCCGAGCACTCGACTCACGGCCTTCCCGACTACACGTCGTATCCGACGTTCAACGACGATGTGGCCGGCGAGAACATCGATTTTCTCGTGATGTGTTATCAGGCGCTCGGCGATGCCCGCCTGCTCGATCCCATCTTGCGGGGGATGAACGCGTTCCTCGTGACGCAACAGGGACCGCCGCAGCCCGGCTGGTCGCTGCAGTACACGACGGATCTCAGGCCGGTGCAGGCGCGGACGTACGAGCCGCGGTCGCTGGCGACTCATACGACCGCCCGCAACCTCGAACTGCTGGTGCAATTTTACCGGCTGACCGGCGACACGAAATTCCTCGCACGCATTCCCGAAGCCATCGACTGGCTCGAGTCGATCAAGCTGCCCTCTGGTGTGGCACCGGCCGGTCGCACCCATGCCACGTTCATCGAAGTCGGCACAAACAAGCCGCTGTACATCCATCGCGAAGGCTCGAATGTCGTCAACGGCCGTTATTACTGGGACAGCGATCCGAAAGACACGCTTGGCCACTACAGCTCGTTCAGGAACGTGAATATCCCCGCCCTCAGAAAACTCCACGCCGAGGCCAGGGCGATGACGCCAGAGCAGGCGACCAAAGGATCTCCGCTCGTGTCCGGCCGGGGCGTCCTGCCGCTCCCGAAATATTTCGCGCTGACGCCGGCGCCCGGCGTGACTGCCACCGCCGCGGTGGCCTCTCTCAACAAGGAGGGTTACTGGCTTGCACCACTCGGCTACAACAGCCACCCATACAAAGGCGATGGATCGAAGACGGTCGCCTCTGGGAACTATCGCACGACGCACGTTGGCGACGATTCCGATACGTCGCCGTTTCCTGATTCGGCGTTGACTGGGATCTCGATCGACGCATTCATCCGCAACATGAGCGTGTTGATTCGCGCGATCGATCCTCCGCGTTAAACACTGTGGTTTTTCATGGCCGTTCTGAGTACATAAAGCGAGGTACGAACATGACAGGAACAATCCGGCGTCGGCTGGGAATTGCAGGCGTCATCTGTGCACTGGTTCTCTTCTCGTCGGCGGCGATTGCCCAGGAATCGCGCGGCTCCATCGCGGGCCTCGTCGTCGACTCATCTGGTGGCGCGTTACCCGGCGTGACGGTCACCGTCGTGAACAACGGCACGAACAGCACGACATCGCTCGTGACCAATGACACGGGCCAATACACCGCGTTGTTCCTGCAGCCCGGCACTTACCGCGTGACGGCAGAGCTCAGCGGGTTCCAGACGAAAGACCATCCGACGGTGCAGGTCCGCGTCGGCGAGCGCATGCAGCTCGACATCACGCTGCAGCCGGCCGGTGTTACCGAGCAGGTGCAGGTCGTGGCCGAGGCGCCGCAGCTGGAAACCAGCACGGCGTCGCTCGGGCAGGTGATCACCAGCAAGCTCATCAGCGAGATTCCGCTCGGCGATGGCACCGCGTACGGTTTGACGCGTCTGGTCGCGGGCGCCACCTTCGAGCGCTCTTATGCTCTGCAGCGCCCGATGGACAACGACAACCTGCGCGGCGCGGCCGTCACCGGCACGCTGAACAGCGAGTTCACCATCGACGGCTCGAGCAACGTCGTCTCGCAGGCTCGCGTCGGCATTCAGCCTCCGGCCGACGCGATCGAGGAGTTCAAAGTCGAAACCGCCGCGTACGATGCGCAGATCGGGCACACAGGCGCCGGCGGCGTGAACCTGGCGCTCAAGAGTGGCACGAACGCGTTGCACGGCGCCCTGTCCTACTACAACCGCGACGACGCGCGATCTGCGAATCTCTTCGCGTCGAACCGGAACGGCACCGGAAAAACGCCACGCGACTACAACCGCTTCAGCGGCATGGTGTCGGGGCCAGTCATCCGCAACAAGACCTTCTTCATGTTCTCGTACGAGAAGCTCCAGGACGACACCGTCGAAGCGTTGACCAGCTCAGTGCCGACCGCGCGCATGCGCACGGGAGACTTCTCAGAGCTGCTCCCGCTCGGCGTGCAGATCTACGACCCGCGCACCGCTCGCCTGGTCAACGGCGTCGTCGTGCGCGATGCATTCGCCGGCAACATCATCCCGGGGGATCGCATCAATCCGATTGCGCGAAACATGCTCGGTTTCTTTCCGGCGCCGAACATGCCGGTGCCGCCGACCTGTCGCAGAACTTCTTTATCGAGCAGCCGTGGACATACGGCTACGACTTCGCCATGGTGCGGGTCGATCACGAGTGGAACGCGTCACAGCGCACCTACGGCCGGTTTCTCCGCAATTTCCGCCGCGAGGAGCGCTTCAACTTCGCGGGCGAGCTGAATGGCGTGGAAATCACGCGCGGTTCGACAGACCGCTTCAATTTCAACTGGCGCGGGCGGCCACACGGCCGTGATTTCGCCGACGCATGGTGCTCGACCTGAAAGGCAGCTGGCTGCGATTCAACGACGATCTCTTCCCGCTCTACAACCTCGACATGGCAAGCCTCGGCTACTCGAGCTCGACCCTCGGCGCTGCTCGGCGACTTCGAGCAGCTCCCTCGCTTCAACATCGAATCCGGCACCCGACCACCGCAGGCCGGGTCGCCATCGCTCGGGGCGCAGCAGAGCGGTTTCAACAACGGCCGCACGCAGCCGTTCTACAACGTCCAGTTCGCCGCGACGCTCACGAAAACGACCGGCGGCCACACGATGAAATTCGGCTACGACTGGCGCAGTCTCCGGCAGAAGGAAACCAATCTCGGTTGGCGAGGCGGCGCGTACGCGTTCGACAGCTCGTACACCCGTGCCAGCCAATCGGCCACCGGCCAGTACGGTCAAGGTATCGCCGCGTTCATGCTCGGGCTGCCAACCAATTCGTCGTTCATCGAGCTCCGCCCCGAGTACGACACGCAGGTCATCAGCCACGGATTCTTCGTCCACGACGACTGGCGTGTTTCGGATCGGCTGACCCTCAACCTCGGCCTCCGCTACGATCTCGAGCTGGGCATGACGGAGTCCGACAATCGCAACATCGGGCCGTTCGATCTCACGACGCCGAATCCCATCGAGGGGCAGGCACAGGCGCGCTTTGCGGCCAATCCGCCTGCAGGCGTCCCGGGCACAGCAAGCCAGTTCCGCGTTCTTGGCGGCTACACCTATCTGTCCGGCGATCAGTCGCAAGCCTGGAACGCCGACCTCAATAACTTCCAGCCGCGCGTGGGCTTTACCTACAAGCTCGACGACCGCATGGTGCTGCGCGGAGGCGGTGGCAAATTCGTGGCGCCCTTCCAGCTGCAGGGTGTTCCGGGTCTCATCAGCGGCATCAATCAGATCGGATACTCACGCAGCACGCCGGTCCCCGTCAGCGCCGACAACGGGTTGACCTTCCAGGCGAATTTGAGCAACCCCGTGCCGAGCAATCAGCTCGTACAGCCGGTGGGATCGGCACAAGGGCTTCTGACAAATCTCGGAAACGCACCTGGCAACATCTGGAATGCCGATCGCGTGAACCCTGAGTTCTGGCGCTTCAGCGTCGGCGTCGAGCGGCAACTGCCGTGGGAAATGTTGTTCGAAATCTCCTACATCGGACAGAAGGGCACGAATCAGGCAATTCTGGAACCGTTGAACTTCGTGCCCCAGCAATTCCGCACGCGTAGCCTCCTCCGGGACCCCGCCGCGGAAGACTTCCTGAGCGCCGCTGTCGCGAATCCATTTCAAGGGCTGACACCCGACGCGCCCGGCGCGAACGGCGCGACCATTTCGCGGCGCCGGCTGCTGTATGCCTACCCGGAGTTCGAAACGTCGGGCGCCCCTTGTGCAACAGGCACGTCGACGACCTTCTGCATCGAAACCCCTCGCGGCTCGAATATGTATCACGGTGCGATCTTCCGGCTCGATAAGCGATTCACCGGCGGCCTGATGCTGATGACGTCGTACACGTGGTCGCACCTCACCGAGAAAGTTGCGCCCCTCAACCCATGGGATGATCTCGAAGAGCGTACGGGCGCCACCGATCGGCCGCATCGCATCACGCTCGCCAGCGTGGCCGAGCTGCCCTTTGGCCAGGGGCGCCGGTTCGGCGACGGCTGGAATTCCGTGATCGACGGAATTCTGGGCGGATGGCAGTTCAGCGCGAAATACGAGTGGCAGAGCGGCGCGCCGCTCGTGTTCAATCAGAACACCTACTTCGATCCCTCCTGCGGCGATCCGCGCGATCTGAAGTCGAACTGGAACAGCTCCGGCGGCCAGCTGGCCGGCGTCGACGTGCCGATCATCGACATCGGCTGCTTCTACACGAATAACGGGCAGCCGTTCCGCAACGCCGCGGGCCAGCCAGTGACGTTCACGGCGCCGGAAATCCAGCTCGGCCAGGCGAACACCCGTCAGTTCCCGACGACGCTCCCGAACGTGCGGTTCATGCAGCACCACCTGCTCGATCTCGGCGTGACGAAGAACTTCGAGGTCAGCAACCGCGTCCGCGTGCAGTTGCGCATCGAGGCGCTGAACGCGACCAACTACACGCTCTTCGGCGTCGGCAACATGGTGCTCACGCCGGCGAACAACGCGTCGTTCATGAAGCTGAACAACATCGACTCGAGCACGGTCATGAAACCGCGCGACATTCAGATCGGCGCCCGCGTCACGTTCTAGCCGGGAGGGGTCGGATAGAGGTTTCGGGGGAAACAATCACCCACCCCTTTCGTTTCGCAATAAAGGGGTCGGGTGGAATTTTTCGCAATTTGTAAAATTCCACCCGACCCCTTTTTCTTTCCGAGTAAGATCGGCCGCGATGCTTCCCCAGGCCGAATCGCCGAAGCCTCGCAAACGGCGCCCCCGAAAACCTAAATTCCGCACGAAGCTCGAGCGCACCCTCAAGTGGCTCGACCCGCTCGGCATAGGTATTCCCGGCTCCGGGTTCTTTTTTCACTGGTGGAAGAAGCTTGGCCTCAATTGGGCCATCGCACTCTGCGTCACGTTCCTGATCCCCGTCTCACAGTTCTCGCTGCTGAACTTCGCGATGAAGAGCGGCGTGCCCTACATGGTCGGCGACTTCGGTGTCACCTTCGAGGCCGAAGACTGGGACCTCCACCTGTTCGGATTGCGCGGCACCGCGCACAACGTGCGAATGGCGCGCGACGCGCGCTCCGCACCTGTGCTGACCGCCGACGAGGTCGAGTTCAACGCGACCTTTGGTGCGCTCCTTGGCAGGCTTCTGGGGCGCCCGCAAATCTTCGACGAAATCATCATCCGCGATGGCGACATCAAGATCGAGCAGGCCCTCAACGGCGATGTGAGCTGGTGGAAATTTGTCGAGACCGTGCCTGCCGACAGGCGCCGCGCAGTGTCGGTCGGCCAGTATCAGACGCGTGCGCTGATTTTCGATCGCGTCCGTATCGAGTATCTCGAGAACATACCCACTTCGTCCGGCGGCGGCGTCATTCAGACCTCGCAGGCTCGTGTGTACGCGGATGACGTGAAAGGCGCATTTCGCAATCTCGTCGTCCCCTCGTCGCAGAGCGACATGCCGACGACGTTCGAGTTGGAAGGGCGCGCATCAGACGGTATCGTCCAAATCAGCGGACGCGGCTCATTTTTTACCTCCGACAATCAGCCTGACGCGCCGTCGCTCCTCGAAGTAAAGGTGTATCTCGAGAATTTCGGCATGGGAGCGTACGCACGGACGGTCTCCACGACATCGCTGATGCCGGTGAGAGGTACGGTCCGCGGAACCGTCGATGTGAAGCGCAACGGGACAGGAGACGTGGTCTGCCGCTCGACCCTCGTGGCGGATGACGTCGAACTCGCGCCGAACCCACGGATCGTGCTGGTACGAGCGGAGTACCGATCAACTCGCGCGTGACCTGCGCGGCTACCGCGCGTCTGGCGCCTTCAACCCCTGCGGCACCAGCGACGACGACCAGAGCGCCAGCGGGATGCTGGCATCGTTCAATACGCAGACGACCCTGAACGCTCCGGCGTCGGTACGCCTCACCGCGTCGCGCGACGAGCAGAGTTTCGGCAGGGCCGTGAGTGCCAGCGTGACGGCGGACATTACCAACCGTATCGCGCGCGAAGCCGGGCGCCGTACGAGCGCGCTTTTCGGCGAGAACACCGGCGAGGCTGTCGGACAGGAAGGCGGTAACGCGCTGACAAAGGGCGCGCGCAGCGTCGGCAAAGGTTTCAAGAAACTCTTCGGGCGCTGACCGACTGAGTTCTAACGATGTCGTCTGGCCGAGCCTGTCGTTCCAGAACGAGGTGGTGTTCAGACGATTGCCAGCACAACCGCAGCGACGACGATCGCGGCTCTCCGCACAGTTACCGCTCGGGATGCCAACGGGCGCACCCCTTCGAGCGCCTGACCGGCGCGCGAGGCCGAAATCGAGGATTTTCGCGCGGCCATCCGGCTTGACCACGATGTTCGCCGTCTTCAGGTCGCGGTGAATAAATCCTCCGCCATGTGCATGGGCCAGGGCTTCCGAGATCTGGATTCCGTAACGCACCAGAACGTCAACCGGCAGGCCGCCCGGGGGAATCACGTCGGAAAGGGGCCGCTCCTCGACGTATTCCATCGCGATGAAAGCGGTTTTGGAGCGAAGGGGCACGCGACACGCCCATAGATGGCGTGTCGCGTCCTCAGGCAGGCGGTGCGGGTTACTCGACCACGACGCTGCCGTTGGTCAGTTCAACGGGCAACGTCGCTGAATCAATCGAGAGCACAACGCTATTTGTGCCGACGGCAAGGTTGATAAATCCCACCGGCACCGGCGGTGTGCCGTCACCAAGGTCGAGAGTGCCTGTGCCGCTGAAGCTGACGGACCCATCTGCCAACACACTCCCCTGCGTGATCTTGCCTTCCACCGTAAGACGCCGGGGTTGGCCCAGCACCGATCCATGAAGCGCCGCGTGAAATACCCCCGCGGCCGAGCCATCGGGTTCAATCAGCACACCCGTTCCGAGCTCCAGGCCGCTCACGGGAATGACGCCAAGTGTCGCTCCGGGCGCGAAGGTTCCGGACGCAGCGCCGGCAACCGACCGCCCTTCCGACTGGCCCGTCACTGAAGCGGGTGCCACCGCGAGCGCCGCAAGGGCAATAGCACGAACAAGATTCCTCATCGCCGTCCTCCCGCTCAATGAATCTGAATATTGCCGCCGCCAAGCGTGCCGGTGGCCGTGTAACCATCGCTCATCGTGATGCTGAACGTGTCGGAATCCTTCCCCGGCTCTCCCAGGTCGCAGACCTGGACCTCGAATCCGAACGTCCCTGCTCCGTTCACCTTTGCGTTCCCTCGTATCTGCGCGCACGGGCCGGAGACGACGATGGATGTCATCGAGGTGCTCTTGACGGCGCGATCCTGCGGATGATCGTGGTATGTCAGGTTGCCGCTAGGATTCCCTGTATTGTTCTTGACCTGCGCGGTCAGCCCGAAAGTGGCCTTCCCGCCGGGGACTGCGATCCAGCCGCCGCCGGTGACTTTGGCTCCCTCGGTGCTGGCAGGTGGAACGCAGAAATCCTGATAGCCAACGAGCGCAGAGTTGTCGAACGCCAGGCCGGCGGAAAATTCATTCTGGGCGAACCACCCGTACCGGTTTCCGCCGACAGTGGTTCCGATGATGTCGGACGGGTCGCTCAGCGTCCACGTGTGAAGCGGGATGCCGGCGGCATTCTTAATGGTGAGATCGACGCGCAGCACTTCGCCCGGCGCCGGGGTACTGCGTAGAACCGGTGCTCGAAGGTGTACCAGCCCTCGACATTGATGGTGAATGGATCCCGTCCAGGGTTTTTGGGAAACGAGCTGCCGCGGCCGGCGTTGTTGCTGGCGCTGATGACAAACCGCGGCCCTGCTCCCGTGGTGTCAACGTCTGTGTAAAAGCCGGCGTTGAAGACAAAATCCCGGCGATGCGCGCAGCTCGGCGTGCTGATGGCCGACGTCCAGTCAAAGCGCGTGTCGTTCGCGTATGACACCCATGGCATGAGGCCGCCGGGCATGTATGGCGGCAAAATGTCCAGATAGATGTCAACTGTGGTGGTGTATCCGCCGGGAGGAAACGTCTTGCTCGAGCCGCCCCAGAATGTGAACGCCCCGCCGAGAGCCTTGGCGTGAAACGCTCCGGTCTTCGATGGAACACCGTCGGTAGTCGTCGGCACCCGAGTGGCGCCCGTCCATCCCGCCGTGTCTGTCTCGAAGCTTTGGAAATAGGCTGCAAAGGCCAACGCCGACGTGAACAGAACGAGCACCGCCGCCAGAACAGACCGCTTCAACTTCATAGGCATCGCTCCTTGCCGTCGCGAAAATGCGGCTGATACATGAGCAATGCATATGCCGCCGACAGATCGGCTGCGATGTGCCGAGAAATCTGATCGAGCGTCTTCGTGGTAGCACAAATACCCAACACGATCGCGCGTCGTGGAATTGAAAAAGAGCGTGCGGCCGGTTCACAGCGTTCAGGCGACTCGGTTGGCTTGGGCGACTGGAGCGGCTATCATCGATCGATCCCGTGGTACTTCCGCCAGGCCCGTCCGCGTCTCCCCTCATTCAGACGTACCGGTATGTCCGCGATCCTCTACCGCTCCTCGACGAATGCGCGCGGCAGTTTGGCGACATTTTCGCGCTCAGGCTGCTCGGAACCAATCCGTGGGTGTTTGTCTCGTCGCCGCCGCTGCTCAAGGCGCTTTTCACGGCACCGCCCGAGATCGTGCATGCCGGGGAGGCGAACGCCTCCGTCTTCGGTCAGCTCTCCGGACAGGCCTCGGTCTTCACGATGGACGAGTCGGCACATCTCGATCGCCGACGGTTGCTGCTGCCGCAGTTTCACGGCGATCGCATGCGCGTGTATTTCGATTTGATACACCAGATCGCGTCCGGGGCCGTCGCGCGATGGCGCCCAGGTGTCTCTTTCGCGATGAACCGCGAAACGCAACAGATGACCCTGCACGCGATTATTCGCGCCGTTTTCGGCATCGACACGAACAGCGGCCAGAACGCAGCGCTCATACAGGCGCTCACCGATTTCGCGAACATAGCCGTGGCGTCTCAGTTGCTGCTCGCGCGGCCCCTTCAGCTCGACTGGGGACCATGGAGCCCCTGGGGGCGCATCGTCAGGCTCAGGAGCCGGACCGACGCCGCCATTTTCCGCGAGATTGAGACACGGCGACGGTCGAGCGATGCGGCAGGGCGTGAGGACATCCTCTCGCTGCTGCTCCAGGTTCGGTATGAGGATGGATCGCCGCTGACCGATCAGCAGATTCGAGACGAGCTGGTCGTGATGCTCATGGCGGGACACGAAACCACGGCGACCGCGCTCGCCTGGACATTCGAGCGCATCCTCTCACTGCCTGAGGTTGAGCGGCGCCTCCGGGAAGAACTGGATACGATCGTCGGAAACAATACCCTGAGCGCCGCCCATCTGCCCCAGATGGAATATCTCGATGCCGTCGTCAAGGAGTCTCTGAGAATCCGGCCCATCATGCCAGTGGGCGGCGCAAGGCTCGTGAAACGCGCGTTCGAGATCGGCGGACACACGATCCCGCCCGGCGCCATCGTCGTGAACGCCATGTACCTGCTGCATCGACGCGCCGATCTATACCCCGAGCCGGCTGAGTTCAGGCCCGAACGGTTCCTCGGAAAACGCATCATCGATCCCTACGAGTGGACCCCCTTTGGCGGCGGCATCCGTAGATGCCTTGGGTATGCGTTTGCGCTGTTCGAGATGAAGACGATTCTGGCCACCATCCTGTCGCAAGCGCAGCTGCGAATCGACACCCCGAACGCCCCGCCGGTCCGCCGCGGGTTCTTTCTGGCACCGAAAGGCGGACCGGGCGTGATGTTCGAAAGAAGGTTAGGTTACACTTCCCCGAGCGAATGCGACGTTTCTGCTGCGTACTCGTCGTAAGTCTTCCCGTCCTGCTGGCGGGCGCATGCAGGGCCAGGGAAGATCGCCAGCCGCAGCCAGGATTCAGGCCCACCGCGACGGTCAAAGACATCATGGTCTCGATCATCGATCCGGAGGCCGATGTCCTCTGGAATGCCGTCGCGACCATCGTCAGTATGGAGGGCACCGAAGAGCGGGAACCGCGGACCGACGAGGAATGGACGGCCGTACAACGCAGCGCCATTCAGCTGGTCGAAGCAACCAATCTGCTTCGAGTGCCAGGCCGTCTCGTCGCCCGACATGGGGAAAAGTCGGAAAACCCCCGCATCGAGCTCGAACCCGAGACGATTCAGAAGCTGATCGCGGATGACCCCGCCACCTGGGCCTCACTGGTCGACCGGCTCCATGACGCGGCTGTGCCTGCGCTGAACGCGGTGAATGCGAAGAATGCCAAGGGTCTTTTTGACGCTGGCGACAGAATCGAGAGCGCCTGCGAAGCCTGTCACCAGCACTACTGGTATCCGCCTGAACACGCAGACGCCTGGAAACTGGAACCGGCGGCTCCGGCGCCGAAGGCCGCCGAAACGCCTGCGCAGGTCGCCAAGGGCGGCGCCATCAAAGGAGTGGTTCGAGTGAAGGGACCGATCCCCGGCAATACCATTATCAGGATGGGGATGGACCCGGGATGCGCGAAGCTCAATGCCGGCAAGCGCCCCGTGCAGGAAGTCGTCGCCGCAACCGCCGACGGCAGTCTGGCGAATGTTTTCGTGAGCCTGCAAGGGTCATTTCCGGCGTCGCCGATTCCCGCCGAGCCGGTGACGATCGACCAGCGTGCGTGCATGTACGTTCCCCGAGTCGTCGGGGCGCGCGTTGGCCAGGCGGTTCAGGTTCGAAACAGCGACGAGCTGCTTCATAACGTTCACGGTCTCTCGACGCACGATAACGGCTTCAACATCAGCCAGCCGAAGGCCGGGATCGTCCAGCAGCTGCAATTGAAGACCCCCGAAATCATGCTGCGCGTCACCTGTGACGTGCATAGATGGATGACCGCCTTCGTTGGAGTGGTCAGCCACCCGTATTTCGCCACCAGCAACGTTGCCGGCACCTACACCATAGAAAACGTTCCGGAAGGGACCTACACGATTCAGGCGTGGCACGAGCGTTACGGCGTGACGACGCAAAAGGTCCGTGTGACGGCAGGTGCGACCAGCACGGTCGATTTCGCGTACTGATTATTTCGGCTGAGAGCCGGGGTCTTCCGCCGCCCGCTCGTCCGCGCGAGCGGCACCAAGAATCCCTTCCATCGTCACGTAGTTGCCTTCGTGACAGGCATACTCATAGAGCTTGTCCTGGCTACGGTTCATGCGGATCACAACCGTCCACGGTTTGGTCCATGTCGTCAAATCGTCGATCGTAATCTGGTACTGAAGCGTGTCCGCGGCCACGCGCGAAAACCGCTCGACAACATGAAGGCCCTCCGTGGCTCCCATGAAGTTGCTCTGCGGCGAGAAGTTGGTCGTGTCCACGACCAGGACATTGCCTTCCCACCGGCCTCGTGAGTCTCCGCTCCACTGCCGCACACTCGTCGGAAGATGCGGACGTCCGTCCAGCGGAATGACGCGCGTTTCGTGGATGGCCTCGAGCGTCACGGTGACATAGCCCGAGGTCTGGAGAATCTGGTAGTAGCCCATCGGGCCAGCAGCGTTGATGTTCTGCCTGCCAATACGTGGCATACCGTAAGTGATGCACCGCATCGCGTTGCTGAGGTCTTCTGGTCCAGCTGCGAGTCGCCCTCCTGCTGCGGTCGGCGGCGGCGTTCTTGCGAATCTCGCCTGGCCGTCCGGCGTCATCGGAGGAATCCTGCCGTCAGGCGGATCGACGATAAGCGAGGTGCGCTTGTCGATGGGCCGTTCGATCATTACGGTGGCATTGCCGGTCGCCGTCGTGCCGGTGCCGTATCGATCGGGGTTGGCGAGCAGGGCGAGAAAGAAATTGTCTCCGCCGGGAAAGTCACTATCGTTGTCGACGTCGAAGAGCCGTGCCGCCCGTTTCTTGAACTCGGCGACTTCTTCGTCGGTCAGAAACTCCCGTCCGGCGAATTCCTTGGGCCTTTCCAGCGGCGTCGCGCTCTGGTTCAGCCAGACGCCTTGTAAATCCGGTTTGCCGTCTGCCGTGAGGGGCGGAGTCCATTTCCGTTCCTGACCGGCGACCGAACCGGTCTCGAGCAGTATCGCGAGCGCACCGACCGCGGCGAGAAGCTTCTTACAGTCCACGGCTACACTCACTTTCTACTTTTTACTTTTTACTTTCCACTTTCTACTTTCCACTTGTGGCAGGGCTAAAGCCCTGCGCTACCCTACTTTTTACTTTGCGCAAAGACCCCCGCGTCGATCGGCACGTTCACCCGCACTTCTTTCACTTCGATGCTGTCACGCCCGTTGAGCCAGCCGAACGTCCAGCGAAACGGCATCTGGATACCGGCACCAGGAACCTCTCGATAGTCGGTAAAGTCGACTTGAGTCGGCGCTCGACCGATCGGCGACGTCCCAAACCTGACCATCCGCACGAGCAGACCCGACTCCTTGTCGAAGTAGAGCGTCGCAACGAGCCCCCTGGATCCGTTCCCCTGCACCACGTGCACGTCGCGGCCGCCTATGTTGTCGGGGGAACCGACGCGAAGCTGAGTGAGCGCCTTCCTGATCTGCACAGGAAACGCCAACTGTGCGTCGAGACGCGCGCCATCGAGTTCGCTGCCGCCCAGCACGTACTCAGGTACGACCGACAACGGAGCCGATACCCATCCATTGCGTCCGTCGAAGACCCGTATCGCATCCTGTCGTCCGACACTCGCCGCAAACTTGATAATCGTCGCACGCTGATCGGGCGCTTTCGCAAAGACCTGCACCTGGCCGCCGCCGCCGAAGCCTCGGAAGCCTTCGCTCGTGCCGGTCGCAATGAAGCTGGTGACCTTTGCCAGCCGCTCGGCGCCTCCAAGGGCCTGCAGATACTTGTCGAGAATCGCGTCGGCCGACGGCTCTCCCGGCATCGATTCCGTGACGATGAGGTCGGGCTCCAGAACCGGCTCGCCGTACACCGTATCGATGGCCGGCATTGTCACAGGGATGTCCCGGCCGCGATGACACGTCCAGCAGGTGACGACCTGGCGTCCGCCGAAGTTGGTGCGGTTGATGGCGGCCACCATCAGCGTCATCCGCCGGGCCGTGCGTTTCTTGGCGGTGTCGAACTCCCAGTTCACCGAGTCGGTGCCTGCCCCCACGTGACATTCCACGCAATCAAAGCCCAGGGCTGCCGACATGATGCCCATGGTGTCGAGGAAATCATCCACGGGAATTCCCTTGAGCACCTGGATGTTCTTGAAGACCTGCTCGGCCATTGGCGGGCGGGCCTGGCTGCCCGCCTGTGCGGCTAGCGCGACGCTCATCATCAGACCGAGGGTTATGGCAGCGGCACCGGCGAGCTTCATGTCTACAGGCCCCCTCCGTTCATCGACTCCGAGCGGAAGTCTAAACCTTACCGAATCAATTGACACCTTGATTTGAAGGGTCTATCTTCGCCTCGCGGGGACTAAAGACGAAGCGTGTCATGGCAGACAGCAGATGGATGATGGCATAGAGTACCGTCTGCCATTTGCCATCTGCCATCTGCGCTGACGGAACACTGAAGATGCGCCACCTTCTTGCGTTGATCGCCGTCAGCATGTTGCTGGCTGCGACGCTCGTCGGCCAGGCGCCGGCACGCCGCAGTCTGCCCCGCACTCCGTGGGGCGACCCTGACTTACAGGGGCTCTGGACGAACGCCACCATTACACCGTTCGAGCGGCCGGCGAACCTGGGGGGCAAGCCGGTTCTCACCGAACAGGAAGCGGCTGAATTCGAACAGCAGACCCTCCAGGCACGCGACGCCGATAATCGCGCGGGAGGCACCGACGCCGACCTCGGACGGGCGTACAACCAGTTCTGGTACGAGCGCGGAACGAAGGTCGTCGGGACCCGGCGCACCTCCCTCGTGACGGACCCGCCCGATGGACGAGTGCCGTCGCTGACACCGCACGCGCAGCAGCAGGCTGATGCCCGGGCTGCGTCACGGCGCCGCAGCCCGGCCGACGGCCCGGAAGATCGCAGCCTGGCTGAACGGTGCATCCTGTGGCCGACGGCAGGCCCCCCCATGATTCCCGGCGGCTACAACAACAACTATCAAATCCTGCAGGCACCCGGCTACGTGGTGATTCTCGTCGAGATGATCCACGACGTGCGCATCATTCCGCTCGACGGCCGTCCGCATGCGCCGCAGACGATCCGGCAATGGATGGGCGATTCGCGGGGCCGATGGGACGGCAACACGCTCGTTGTCACCACCACGAATTTCACCGACAAGACCCCCTTCCGGGGATCGAGCCCGGGCATGACGGTCGTCGAACGGTTTACGCGCGTCGACGCCGACACGATCGATTACCAGTTTACGATCGACGATCCGGCGTCCTTCACCAGATCGTGGGCGGCAGCCATCCCGATGACCAAGACCGACGGCCCCATTTTTGAGGTACGCGTGTCATGAGGGAAACTACGGCATGACGAACCTGCTGAGCGGTGCGCGGGCCGAGGAAAAATAAACCCGGAGGATTCATGCGAATAGTAATGTCTGCGCTAGCTGCCCTGATCCTGATGTGCGCCGCCGCCCCGCTGCGGGCGCATCACGCATTTGCCGCGGAGTTCGACGCGAAGAAACCGATCAAGCTGGAAGGCACGGTTACGAGAGTCGAGTGGATCAACCCCCATGCGTGGATTCACATCGACGTCAAGCGGCCGGACGGCACGGTCGAAAAGTGGATGATCGAAGGCGGCACGCCGAACACGCTGTTCCGCCGGGGCGTGAACAAGAATTCCCTGCCGGCGGGAACGGCGATCGTCGTCGACGGCTATCAGGCGAAAGATGGAACGCTGAAAGGCAACGGCAGAGACATCACGTTTCCGGACGGGCGGAAACTGTTCATCGGCTCCACCGGCACCGGCGCGCCGGGTGATCCTCAGCAACCGCCCAAGTAACGGTAGTGTCCGGCTTCAGCCGGACCGTGACGACGGAGATCTCAGATGCGAAACCGGCTTAGACGCGCGCTGGTTGCTGCCGGTCGCCGCCGTCGGGCTTCTGCGATCCTGTCGTTTGCCGTCATGCCGACCGCAGGCCAGGCTCCGGCAGGCTACAAGGCGCCGCGCTCGCCGTTCAAGGACGGCAAGCCCATCTGAACGGCATCTGGCAGGCCAACAACACGGCCAACTGGGACATTCAGGAGCACGCGGCGCGGCAGGGACCGGTTCTCGAGCTCGGCGCCGCCTTCAGCGTGCCCGCCGGACTCGGCGTCGTCGAAGGCGACGAGATTCCCGTACCAGCCATGGGCGGCGGCGAAGAAGAAAGAGAACGCGTCGAACTGGCTGACGCTCGATCCCGAGATCAAGTGCTACATGCCGGGCGTGCCGCGCGCCACCTACATGCCCTATCCGTTTCAGATCGTGCAGACGCCGACGCACATCCTGATGGCGTACGAATTCGCAAGCGCGAGCCGCACGATCTACATGAACAGCAAAGACGAAAGCCCCGCCGATACCTGGATGGGCTGGTCGCGCGGCCGGTGGGAAGGCGACACGCTGGTCGTCGACGTCAACGCGTTCAACGGCCAGACCGTGGTTCGATCGCGCCGGCAATTTTCACAGCGAGGCGCTGCACGTCGTCGAGCGCTATCACGCCGGTCAGCCGCGATGTGCTCCAGTACGACGTCACCATCGAAGATCCGAAGGTGTTTACGCGCCCGTGGAAGATGAGCATGCCGCTCTATCGCCGCGTCGAGAAGAACGCGCAGCTGCTCGAATATAAATGCGTCGAGTTCGTTGAAGAGTTGATGTATGGCCATCTTCGAAAAAAGACCAAGTAGCGTTCTGGGCGTCGCGCTCGCGATTACCGTGCTGGCTGCTATTGCGGTCGCGGGCCAGTCGAGAGCCGTTGAGACCCGCACCCTGCCTCGCACGCCGTGGGGCGATCCCGATTTGCAGGGAGTGTGGTCGATTGCCACGATTACGCCATTCGAACGGCCCGGCACGCTTGCCGGTAAGCAGGTGCTGACCGAGGAAGAAGCCGCGGAGCTCGAGAGGACGAACCTGACCGCCAACAATCAGGATCGACGGGATGGAGCCGGCACCGATGCCGACGTCGCCCGCGCGTACAACGACTTCTGGTGGGATCGCGGGACCAAAGTGGCGCCGACGCGCCAGACGTCTCTGGTCGTCGATCCGCCCGATGGACGAGTGCCGGCGCTGACGGCCGAGGGACAGAAGCGCGCGACCGAGCGTGCCGCCCGCGGGTACGACTCATGGCAGGACCGGAGCTTGTGGGAGCGCTGCATCACGCGAGGGCTTCCGATGATTCCCGGTCCCTACAACAACAACTACCAGATTCTGCAGACACCCGGCTACGTGGTGATTCTGCACGAGATGATTCACGATGCGCGAATCATCCCGCTCGGCGCGCAACCGCACGCCGGCCGCAACATCCGTCAGTGGTTTGGCGATTCGCGGGGACGCTGGGACGGCGACACGCTCGTCGTCGATACGACCAATTTCACCGACAAGGCGAGCTACCGGGGATCAACGGACGGACTCCACTTGATCGAGCGCTTCACGCGCGTCAACGCCGACACGGTCAAATACGAATTTACGATCGACGATCCGACCACCTTTACGAAAAAATGGACCGCGTCGATTCCGATGGCGCAGACCGACGAGCAGATATACGAGTACGCCTGCCACGAGGGGAACTACGGTATGGTCAACCTCCTGAGCGGCGCTCGCGTGCAGGAAAAAGCCGCCGGCGAAGGCAAATAGCTATTTCGCTCGAACGGCAATCACCTCAATCTCCACGAGCGCTCCTGCTGCGACGAGCGAGGCCACCTGCACGGTGCTCCGCGCCGGCTTGTTCGGCTGCGTCGCCGATCCGAACAACTGCGTGTAAACGGACATCATCCCCGCAAAGTCCATCTTGCCGCCCATCTTGGGATCGCCGACAAGGTAAACGTGCATCATGACGACATCCCCCATGCCGAGCCCCTGCTCTTTCAGGATGCCTTCGATCTTCCTGAAGACGTTTTCCGACTGGGTTCGCGTATCGCCCGCGTAGACTGCCGGCTCTCCGTTCGCCGCCGGCTTCACAGGATCGGGAACCTGACCGCTGACGTAGAGCGTATCGCCGTGCCAGACTGCCGTGGCAATCGCCGCAGTCGAGGGTTGAATGCGTTTGACTTGAGCCGCGGCGTCTGACGCAGAACCAATGAGCACGACGGCCAGCACACCGATAACTGAAACGATTTTCATATCGTGATCTCCCAGAAGACAGCGCTAAAGCGCTGTGCCACCGATGTGGACGCCAAGCGCCGCGCTACCGTGGGCGCTGAACGCTGTGCCACCGATGATCGTTGTCAGGCGAACACGCCCAGGGTGTCGAACCTGTCTTTGAGCACGGCCGGCGTATCGTCGTACCCGAGCCACTCCTTGATCACGGTCGCGTAGACGCGCCTGAAGTCGGTGGTCATCTTCATATTGCCGTCGTCCAGGTCGGTAAGGCTCGGGTGCTGGCCGTAGAAACCGGCCTTGACTCCCCTGCCGAGGATGAACATCGGCGTGGCCGTGCCATGATCGGTGCCGAGACTGCCGTTTTCTTCCACGCGCCGCCCGAACTCGGTGAACATCATCACCGCCACATCGTCGGCCCGTCCGATTCGCTTCATGTCTTCCATGAATCCGCGCACGCCGTCGGCGGTGTACATCAGCAGCCGGCTGTGCAGGTCTGCCTGCTGCACGTGCGTATCGAATGAGTTGCCGGCATACGTGACGTAATACAAACGTGTGCGCATGCCTGCCGCGATGAGCGCCGCAACCCTCTGAAGATTGCCGCCGAGTCCGCCACCGATGCCGTAATCCACCGGCGTGCGATAGGACGCCGACGCCTGACGGACGAAGTCTGAGCTCTCGGTCGCATTCTGGGCGGTCGACGCGAGAAACTCGAGCGTCGAATTGCTGGTCGCGCGCCGGTGGCTCAGCGAAACCAGGGCCTGTTTCTCGGCGTCGGTCCCGTCGCGGCGGAACCGCGAAGGATCGTCGAACACGAGCGGCGAATGTCTGCGGCTCCGCACCGCAAGCGATTGAGAATTCCCGAGGTTCACAATCGTGTTCTGCGTCGCGGGGTCGTAGCCGGCGTCGGCCAGACGGCCCAGCCAGCCCAGCGGCTCGCCTCCATTCGGGACACCCGTGTGCCAGAACCCCATCGACGAAAAGTGCGACAGGCTTGGATGGTCGTACCCACAGCCGTGCACCACCGCCATGAGACCGTCCTTGTAGAGCCGCTCGAAACCAACCATCGACGGATGGAATCCGAACCCGCCGGCGATTTTGATCGCCTGGTTTTCCGCAATCCCCAGGTTCGGTCTCGCCCGATAGTACGCGGCATCGCCGAACGGGATGACTGTGTTCAAGCCATCATTGCCGCCCGACAACTCGATGACCACCAGGATCCGCTCGCGGTGCTTCTCGATGCTCGTGCCTTCAAGGGCCTGGGCGGCCAGCGCCGCGGACGTCCTGTTGAGGAAAAAGGGCACTGAGGCCCCGACGCCGATGCCGTAGAAGCCTCGAAGGAGGAAATCGCGGCGCGAACAGTGACATGCACCAGCCATCTTGCACCTCGTTCGCTATCCCAGTTGGTATTCCGGAGTGCTGAGGACCAGGTAGAGAAGTTCTCTCAGCGCATCTTCCAGCGTAGCGCTCGGCCGGATCTCGTCTGAACCTACCTTGCCGCGAAGAAATGCGACGAGCACAGCGCGGTCCTTGTCTGCGAGGCCAACCCGCAGAAAGCGCCGGCTGAAATGATCCACAACCTTCTCCACCGTGTCGGCGCGTGCGGCCTTCACCATCGACGTCAGATCGATCCCCGCCGGCTTCCGCGAAATCAATTTCGTTCGCGCGAATGCATCGACGGCACCCTTGTATCCGCCGTAGCGCGTGTTGTAGTCCTCTTCACGATCGACCATCATGTTCGACTCGGCATCGCCTTCCCTGGTGGCCTCCGTGATGTTCATCCCTTTGGCCAGCCGCTCTCCCACTCTCGCATCAGTGGCCGACATCGCACGATCCGGAGCTCGAAACGCCTTCACGTCTGGAAACAGCACCTCGCGGAACAGGTTGCCTCGTTGAAGAAGCGTGGCCGGCGTAATCCACGTGCGCCCACCCGCCCAGCCGGCGACGTTCGGAGGATCGAATAGCGACTGGCCCAGGCTGCCCGTCATCCGCCCGAAATCGGGGATAGTAGGCACCTCGGCGAGCCCCATCTTCTTATACGTGGACACGACCAGGTGCGCCGGGCTCTTGATCTGAGTGGCGTAAGAGGTCGGAGCGTAGAAGTCTTTCGACAGAAAGATCCGCTTCAACAGCGGCTTCACCTGGTAGCCGCTCTCGCGGAATGACCGCCCCAGTTCTTTCTTTACCGTGTCGGAAATATCCTCGCGCACGAAGTACCGGTAGAGCTTCGCGGCCACGAACTCGGCGGTAACGGGCTGCTGCAGGATGATGTCGATGACCTCTTCGCCGTTGAAATTTCCCGTACGCCCGAGGAAGGTCTTTGCGCCATCGTCATGAAGATCGGCGTTGAACTTGAAGACCAGGACGTCGTTCGACCAGCCCGTGAACGCGCGTGCGGCTTCTCGCACGTCCCGCTCCGAGTAGTGTCCCACGCCCATCGTGAACAGCTCGAGCAACTCACGACCGAAGTTCTCGTTGGGGTGCTTCCTCACGTTCTCGCCGTTGTCCAGATAGACGAGCATCGCCGGATCTTTCAAAATCCCGACGAGCAGCTCGCGCAGATTCCCAGAAGCCCGCGCGCGGAACATCTCGTTCTGCCGCAGCATCATCCGGTAGTCGCGGACTTTGTTCTCGCCGGTGGCGAAGTGACCGTGCCAGAACAACGTCAGCTTTTCCTCGAGCGGATGTCTGGTCGCGAGCATGCGGTTCGCCCACCAGAGCCCGAGGCGCTGCGTCTCGATACCGTTCGCGATCAGACTGTAGAAAAATTTGTCGACAATCGGCTGGAGACGGCGCGGTGTTCCTCGAGGCAGCACTTTGAGGCCGAGCGCGTCGCCGCGTTCGTACGCAATGCGCACGGTCTCGGCCCTGCTCGCCGGGAACGGATCCATGCCGGCATCCCAGATGCCCGACTCGTCGAACGGCTTCACGTCGCGATTGTCGACGGCTTCGTACGCTACAAGGCGATCGACAACCTCGTTCGGTCTCATGGCAGCCAGCCGGGCGATTTCCTCAGGCGTCTCGCCAAACCCGGCGCGCTCGATGAGATGCGCCGCGCGATCGCGCGTCCAGTCTGCAGGCGCAATCGGAGAGAGATCGTCGGCCCATGCGGCCGGGCCAGGTCCAGTTGTCTCGTGAGAAACGGTCTGGGCAGCGCCGACCGAAAGGCTTCCCAAGATGAGGATCAGGAGCAGAGCGCGGCCATTCATAGACTACCCACTCCCTTGCTTGGGGTGATCCGAGCCCTGAAATCGTAACACGGCCGCGCTTCAGAGCATCGCCAGCGTCAGGCGGATTGCCATCACGCTGGCAAGGTTGTTCAACGCGATGATCAACAGGAAAACAGCAGCCCACCTCAGCAGAATGTAGACCTTCGATCCGGCGTAAATCCGGCGGAGCGCGACGAACAGGTAGGCGCCAATCAGGCAGATGCCCAGACCCGCTGCGGCTTGCTCGAACACACCCAGCCGATGAACGATTCCGACGAAGGCCGTTGCCAGATACGCAAAGGAGAAGTAGTGCAGCGCGAAGGCCAGATGTGCACCGAATGGCAGGCCAGCACGAAACAACACTTGCAGCAGCAACGCCATCAGGATGACGCCTGCGCCCAATGCAATTGTGTAGACCGATTTCACCTGCACGTCGAAGCGCTGGTTGACGATGGCAGAGTCGAGACCGCGCTCGGCGGTGCGAGCTTCGACAAGGCTTGCGAGATCACCTGTCTGGTCGCTGGCGATCATCGAGCCCAGGGTGAAGCCGGCCATGGGCGCCGCCAGAAAGAACAACGCGGCGCAGACAAGGTAAAGCTGGAGAGGCGCGAGATAGGGCTGTCTGCGGCCGGCAAGGTACTCGCTCGTCAGCCGTCCAGGTCTGAGCAAGGCCTTCAGGGTGCTGAGCGTCTTGAACTTCACACGCAGGCCTGCGGTCTCTTCGGCAAGGTCCTTGAAGAACCGCCGCGCCGACAGATCGCTTGGAGCGGTCCGCGCCTGACCGCATTCCGCGCAGTAGCGTCCGCTCAGTTCCGCCGCGCAGTTCGGACACCGCGACATGCGGCCCAATCTAGCACCGATCGGAGAACGGTACTGACGCTGCCTCAAAGGCAACACAGGAGATCAGGAGATCAGGAGTTGTGGAACGATCCGCTGTCCTCGTGTACCACCGATGTTGGTGGCAAGATGACAGCGCTAAAGCGCTGTGCCACCGGTATCGGGTAGCACGATGACAGCGCTAAAGCGCTGTGCCACCGATTTCGGTACCCATAGCGGTGGCACAGGCCTTCAGGCCTGTCCAAAGAGTGAGGTAGTGGATCAAAAAAAAGGACGTTGTGGGCGAACCCACAACGTCCTGGTCGGTCTACGCTGTCGTCCGGCGAAAGCCGGACGCTTACATCATACGGTCAGCAGGTCGATCGCGCCGGTGCTGTCACCGAACTTCTCCACCTTCACGCCGTACCGGTCTGAGACACCCATCATGAGGTTCGCCAGCGGCGTCCCCTTCGGCATCTTGATGTGACGGTCGGCCTTAATGCCCTGAGACTTGCCGCCCACGACAATGACGGGAACGTTGTAATTGTTGTGGACGTTGCCGTCGCTCATGCCGCTGCCGAAGAGCACCGCGGTCGAATCGAGCAGCGTGCCTTCGGTGTCCTTGATCGAATCGAGCTTCTTCAGGAAGTACCCGAGCGTTTCCACGTGATACGTGTTCAGCTTCGTGTAGTTCTTCATCTTCTCCGGGTTGTTGCCGTGGTGCGAGATCGAGTGATGCGCTTCGGGCAACCCGATTTCCGGATACGCACGATTCACGTTTTCCCGCGCCATCATCAGCGAGGTGACGCGAGTGATGTCGGCCTGGAACGCGAGCACCTGCAGGTCGAACATCAGCTCGATGTATTCCTTGAACGTCTCGGGCACGCCCACCGGCTGCTCGGGCACTTCGAAGTTGCTGTTGGTCGATTCAGCCCTCATGATGCGCTGCTCGACGTCGCGAACCGCGTCGAAGTACTGCCCCAGCTTGTTACGGTCGGTCGCGCCGAGCCTCCGGGTGAGATTCGAAATTTCCTGCGTGAGCCCGTCGAGGATGCTCCGGTCTTCCTTGACCCGGGCCAACCGCTCCTCGGCAGTCTGGCCGACGCCGAACATCCGCTCGAAGACGAACCGTGGGTTGGTTTCCGACGGCAGCGGCGTCGTCGGCGTCTTCCACGACATCGAGTTCATGTAGGCGCAGGCATAGCCGTGGTCGCACGCACCGACGACGTCGTTGCGGTCGACCGAGACTTCGAGAGACGGCAGCTTCGTGTCGCGGCAGATCTTTTCGGCGATCAGCTGGTCGATGGTGATACCCGCCTCGACGTCGGCGCCCTCGGTCTGCTTCGGATGGGCGCAGCTCATGAACGCCGGTGCGGCACGAGGATGCTGGCCGCCCACGTCGCCCTGGTCCGTCGCCTGGTAGTTATCCAGGCCGGTGACGACCAGCAAGCGATTGCGGAAGGCTTCGATCGGCTTCAAGCTCGCCGACATCTCGAACCCGATGCCCTCGGTCGCAGGCGTCCAGTCGAGCATGTTGGCCCCGTTCCCGCAATAAATTGCGGTGAATCGAGGCGCGCCTTTCACTTGCGCTCGCAGCGCGGGCACCATCGCGTCGAGGAACGGCAGCGCGACGGCTGCGCTGATGCCGCGGATGAAAGTCCGCCGTGGCAACGCTAACTTTGTGATCACCATTCGTCTCTCCTCGTGTCTGACTGGGCAATAGCCCTGTGTCGCAGTCTAGTTCGCGTCCTCTACTGCCATTCTCATTGTAAACGGTGTACTCGTCACAATTCCCTGAATCAGCGAAGCAAACCGGTGATTTTCGGCTGCGGCGTCGCGTTTAATCTTGCGCACCGCCGGCGCATCGGTCGCCTCGAGCCCTCGCCCGAGGGCATAGGTCAGCAGCTTCTCGGTTACCGTCGTCAGGAACTCGTCCGAATGCATGCGCAGCACCTTGCGCAGCTCTGCGGGGCCATTGAACTTGGTGCCGTCAGGGAGCTGGGCGGACGCATCGACCTTCGCGCCCGAGGCGTAGAGGTCGCGCCACTCGCCGATGCCGTCGAAGTTCTCGAGCGCAAATCCGAGCTGATCCATCTGCGCGTGGCAGCCCGCACACGCAGGGTTCGCGCGGTGCGCCGCCATCTGTTCGCGCATCGGCAATACCTTGCGCGGGTCGCGGCTGTCCTTCAGCTCGGGCACGTTCGGCGGCGGGGGTGGCGGCGGCGCGCCGAACACATTTTCCAGAATCCATTTCCCGCGGATGACGACAGACGTCCGATTCGGATACGACGTCGCCATCAGAATCGAGCCCTGCCCCAGCAACCCGCCGCGCGGGCTGTCGGCCGGCAACGTCACTCGCCTGAACCCCTCGCCGCGAACACCCGGAATGCCGTAGTGCTTGGCGAGCCGCTCGTTCAGGAACGTGTAGTTGGCGTCGAGGAGATCGACGACGCTGCGATCCTCGCGCATGACGCTTTCGAAGAACAGCTGCGTCTCACGCTCGAAGGCCTGCCGCAGGTTGTCATCGAAGTGGAAGAGCAATTCCGGGCTCGGCTGATGCACCTCGACGTTGCGCAGGAACAGCCACTGACCGGCGAAATTCTCGACCAGCGCCTCCGAACGCGGATCGGCGAGCATCCGCTTCACCTGCTGCTGCAAGACCTCGGGCCTGTGCAGGTTGTTCTTCGCCGCGACGTCGATGAGCGCATCGTCGGGGATGCTGCTCCAGAGGAAGAACGACAGCCGCGAGGCCAGCTCGAGGTCGCTGATTCGATACGGCACGTTGCGCGCAGCCGTTTGTGGCTGCGCCTCGAACCGGAAGATGAACTTCGGGCTGACGAGAATGCTGCGAAGCGCCAGCTCGATGCCGGCCTCGAAACCGCCGCCCTTGTTCGCGCCGTCGCGGAACGAGTTCATCGGCACCTGTAGATCGATATCGGTGACCGGCCGCCGATAGGCACGGCGTGCCAGCGTCGAGATGATCCGCTTCGCGCACGCCTCGTCGGTCTTCGAAACCGGAGAGCAAATCAATACGCGCGCGCGGCTCGGCGATTCGCTGGGCGTGACCGTATCGGGCAGCGGCCCCGTGATCGTGAGACTGGAAATCTTCGGCTCGCCGCCGCCCGCACGATACGGGTCGCGCCGCAGCGAGGGATCGAAGAGGTCTTCGACAATCGCCGAGGTCTTCGCGACGAAGTACGCCTGTACCAGGTGCGAGCCGGCCTTCACGGGCATGCGGAACTTCAGCGCTTCGAGGATCTTCTTGGTCCGATCCTCGCGCTCGTAGTCTCCCGCCGCGCCCGCCGGCTCGGCTCCGCGCCCGCGAGCCATCGCAGGCCCACCCAGCGTGGTTGTTCCCATCTTCACGTTGTCGATGGCGATGTCGAGCTGGTGGGGTTCGGCGGTAATCCCTTCAAACCCGCCGCCTGCGCCACTTTCTTTCGGGCGCATTTCGAACAGGTACTCGCCGTCTGCGGGAAAGTAGTGGCTCATCGCGAGCCCGCCACGCGATCCGAACGGCAGATCGTCGCTGATGCGCAATCCCTGGTTGCGATCGGTCGGCACGAAGAACATCTCGGGCAGCGGCAGGCCTCGCGGCCGCGCGAGCGCCATCTGACTGATCTTCGCCGCGGCTCCCAGGTATCGCTCGGTCAGCGCCGGCGACAGCGTCAGCGCGTCGGCGTTGTTGTCGAATCCGTATCCGGCCACATCGGGGGGCAGGAACGTCGCCGCATCGATCTCAATCGCCAGCAGATCGCGAATCGCGTTGCGATATTCCGAGCGGTTGAGGCGTTGAAGTGACGGACGCCCCGGGTTCGGATTTGCGAGAGCGGCCTTGTCGAGCTCCGTCTCGAGATACGTAACGAGACCCTCGGCGGCTGCCTTCTCGGGTCGCGGACGCCCGACCGGCGGCATGGCTCCCGTCCGAACTTTCCGGATGACGTGTTCCCACGACTCCGTGTTCTTGGGAACGTTCGCCAGATCCAGCGCGGTGAGCGCGAGCCCGCCCGATTTCAGCTTGTCGTTATGGCAGCTGGCGCAGGTACCTTCTGCACGACGGCCTGGTTGGCCGACACCGTCTGCGCGTCGGGCGCAGCGGCCGGAGCAGCCTGCTTCGCCGCAGCGGCCCGCGACGTCTGGCCGGCGGCAGGCGCGCCGTTCTGCGCGTTTACGGCAACGGCGACGATGAAACAGATCGCCGCAACCATCATCAGGGCTCCGCCTACGCGCGGCTTTCGCTCCACGCTTCGGCGCGACAGGCTTTTCATCGCACAACCTCCTCGGGTGGCAATGCTTCGTCCGGGATGACGTTCGGGCACAGACCCGGACACGGGATTTCTTTTGCCCCGAGCTTGCGCAGCAGCACCGCGGTCGTCGGATTTGCCGCAAATGAGTTTCCGGTACTCAACGCCGTCAGCGACCTGCAGCGGCGTTCGTCCGCTCTTGTCCTGCACGTCGAGCTTCGCGCCCTTGTCGAAGAGATACTGAACCACGGTATCGGCGCCGCGATACGCGGCCGCATGCAGCGCCGTCTCGCCGGTGTCGGCGACGTAGTTGACGTCGAAGCCTAGTTCTTCGACAAGATACTTGACCGTTTCCAGGACCTGCTCCTCGCTGGCGCGGTCCTGATTCGACGCCCACGCGATGCCGGCGGCCAGCATGACGGCGTTGATGTTCACGCCGGTGTTGAGCTTCGGATCGGCGCCGTTGGCCACCAGATACTTCATCACTTCGAGGTCGGCCGATTTGGCCGCAAAGAGGAACGCGGTCGAGCCGACCTGACGCCGCCGGTACCTGGCGCCTGACCACCGCGGCTCCATGTCGGTGTTGCGCCCGTTGACATCGGCGCCGTGCGCCAACAGTGACTTGATGACGCGCAACCGGTCGATGTTCACCGAGATGAACTCGTCGCTGATGTGCCAGTTGGCCACGTGCACGGCTGCCTGCAGCGGCCGGCCCCAGCTGTTGTTGCCGCCATTGCCGCCCTCGGTACCCACCTCGCGAAGTTGATCGCGATGGGAGGGCGTCTTGAAAGTGATCCTCTGCGGACGCGCCTTCACGCCCGGCACGGTGAGCGCCGTCGATCCGCCCTCGACGTTCGGATCGGCGCCCTTGTCGAGCAGCATGTCCACGAGATCCTCGTGCCCGTTGATGATCGCCACGAGCAGCGGGGTCGCAGAATCCGTTCTCTTCTCGTTGACGCTGGCGCCCGCGGCGAGAATCGCGTTGACGCACGGGATGTCGCCTTTGCGCACCGCAAATAACAGGGGTGACGTGTTGGCGTTCGATCGCGCGTGGATGTCTGCACCGCCCTCGATGAGCGCCTTCACGACGGGCGCCTGCGCTTCGGCCGCTGCCCACATCAGGGCCGATTGTCCATTCCACGTTTCCCGGGCATTGACCTTGGCGCCGGCACGGATGAACAGGTTCACGGCGTCGACACTGCCGGCACGCGCCGACTGCATCAGCGGTGTTTCTCCGGCGTTCACAAAATTGATGGGGTCGTTCGGATCGGCGCCGGCCTTCATCAACTGGTCGATGATGGCCGAGTTCCCCTGCTTGGCCGCGAGCGCAAGCGCCGTGACGCCGTAATTGTTCCGGGCGTTCACGTTCGCGCCGGCGCGAATCAGCAAGGCGCTCGTGTCGGCGTCGTTCAGGTACGCTGCCCAGTGCAACGCCGTCGCGCCATCACTCAGCGGCGCGTTGACGTCGGCCTTCTTTTTCAGCAGCGACTGAACGGCCTGCTTGTCGCGCCGCTTGACGGCGTCGGCAAGGGGCGCATCCGGGACGACGATCTCGGCGGCAAAGACTGCGATCGTGCTGCAGACAAACATAGCCGCGAGCGGCAGGCCGAAGGGGGTTCTAGGCCGCATAAGTTGTGTCCTCTTTTGTAACTAAATATTACTATGACCGGTGTTTATTTCGCCGTGATTTCTTGTCGCGCTTTGTCGCGCTGTGTCCTGTCACAACGGGAGAATTTGGCCGGAAATACCAAACTTTCGCCGCGCGACCACTCAACAGCCCTTGTCCCGGCCGAGGACCCGATTTCGCCCCGGGCAACGCGCCAGAAAATGCCGTTAGTACAGGTCTGGTGCCCTAACCGGATGGGGACACCGCACGGCGGTACCGGACGCAGTAGTATCACAAACGCACTCCGCGGCGTCTCTCCCCCAACTCACCCCCGAAAGGAGTCCGTTATGAGCCGGTTCCGATGGTTGCCTATGGGAATCGCGGCGCTGGCGGTGACCACCGCGTGCGCGCCGACCGTCAATGTGGAACAGGAGCGCAACGCGCTGCTGGCCGTCGATCGTGAGTGGTCGCAGACCACGAAAGACCCTGACGAATTCGCCCGTTACGTGGCTGAAGACGCATCGTTCTATCCGCAAGGCATGCCGATCATCAGCGGCCGCGACGCCATCCGCAAACAATTCGCGGAGATGACCAAGGCCCCGGGGTTCACGCTCTCGTGGACGGCGACGAAAGCCGATGTCAGCTCAGGCGGCGATCTCGGCCTCACCACTGGTACGTATCAATCGACCATGGGCGGCGCCTCCGAGAAGGGCAAATACGTCACGGCGTGGAAGAAACAGGCGGACGGCTCGTGGAAGGTCGCCGAAGACATCTTCAACGCAGACGAGATGCCGAAGCCTCCTCCAGGTAATCACGTGGCGGTTGCCCCGAACGCGCTCAAATGGGGCGACGCGCCTCCCGGACTGCCCGCCGGCGCACGCGTCGCCGTCATCTCGGGCGATCCAAGCCAGCCGCAACCATATGTCTTGCGCGCGCAGATGCCGGCGAACTACCGCATCCCGCCGCACTGGCATCCAACGGTCGAGAACATTACGGTGATCTCAGGCACGGTGGCAGTCGGCATGGGCGACAAGTTCGATGACGCAACGATGGAGGCCGTGCCCGCCGGCGGCTTCACGCTGGTGCCCGCAGACATGCATCACTATTTCATGACCAAGTCGGCGGCAACGATTCAAGTTCATGGCACCGGGCCGTTCGCAGTCACGTACGTGAATCCGGCGGATGATCCCCGAACAAAGAAGGCCAACTGAAAACCGGCCCCGTGCCGTCTCTCGATCACACTTCGGGAGCCGGCACGCGGGCACGCACCGAATCCCGAGACTGCTCTTTCACTTTCTCGGGGCTCGGCGGCAACGGGTCGCACGCGAGCAGGTACAAGACGGCGGTCGTGAGCAGGATGAGCGAGTACGTCAGCAGCGGCACCTGTATATGGCTGTTGGCGTACACAAAGACGACGGGGTAAAGGAGCGCGACGGAGAGCAGCAGAAACGAAATGCGCAGCAGCGCATCCCGCACGCGCCGGGGATTCATCAAGCCGTTCAACACGCGTCGATACGCATTGTTCTCGTACGATTCCATGGGCTCTTTGAACAGCGTCTGGACAAGCACGTACATGACGCCGGTGCAGACCAGCCCGATGAAGACCCGCAGCGCCATCTTCTCTCTCACAAAATAGGCGCCCGCCCACACGAAGTAGATGACGATGCTCAGATTCGTGAGCTGCAGGGCCAGCCACACGTTCGTGCGACCGGTCCGAAGCTGAATCCGGCGGCACGCACGCTCGACGACATTCAGGATGACGGAATCGATGTACAGCATCTTCCTGGACAGATCGGTTCAAAGAGGAAGAGACACCGTAAACGACGAAAAAGTTTCATGTCTAGGACACAGAGCTCACAGAGGGACGGAGAGAACACAGAGAATCTTGATCATATTTTCTCCGTGTTCTCCGCATGTCCTCTGTGGACTCTGTGTCCTTCACTGCGTCGACTCTACCGCGCTCCCGCCATCTGCTTAAAGAAGTCAGCAGCGCGTTGCTCCATCTCCGCAGGAGTCAGGTCTTCCTTGTGCGTGGCAATCCACCAGGTGTACCCCTCCGGATCGGCGAACGCCCCGGCGCGATCGCCCCAGAACTGATCGGCCATCGGCATCTGAACCGTGCCCCCGGCGCTCACTGCACGATTGAACACGGTGTCGCAATTCTCGACATACAACCAGAACGACGTCGGTGACCCACCAAAAGCCTTCGGCCCGCGGTACCCCGGCATGACGTCGTTCACCATGAATTTTGAATCGCCGATCGTCAGCTCCGCGTGCATGATTTTGCCGTCGGGACCGCTGCTGCGGTGTACTTCCTCGGCGCCAAGCGCCTTCTTGTACCAGTCAATGGTCTGCGCCGCGTTATCCAACGTCAACTGCGGTGTAATCGTGTGAAAACCTTTGGGAACAGGGTTCGCTGCTTTGGTCATGAGAACCTCCTTGAACGGTGTGCAACAGGAACGTGACGCGATGGTCTCGCTCGTCCCAAACGATCAATATGCTGCGATTGCAAATCTGATGCAAGTTATGATCGCCATCCATTATCAATGTCGAGCGACCCATGGCTGCGGGTGAAAGAAATACTTGCCGCTGTGCTGGAGGAACGGGCCGACGAGCGGACGGCACTGCTCGACAAGCTCTGTGCCGGCGACGAAGTCCTGCGCGCCGAAGTCGAATCGCTGCTGCGGGCGGAAGCGGGCGCAGACACATTCCTCGAGAAACCGCTGCTCGACGGCATCGATGCGGAGCCGCCTGAACCGAACATCGGCCGCACGATAGGGACCTACCTCATCGAAGCGTGCATCGGGCGCGGCGGCATGGGCGCGGTCTATCTGGCCCGCCGTGCCGACCAGGTGTTCGAACGGCACGTCGCCATCAAGATGATTCGGCGCGGCATGGATTCCGAGCTGGTCGTCCGCCGGTTCCGCCACGAGCGTCAGATTCTCGCATCGCTCGAACATCCCAACATCGCCGCGCTCTTCGATGGCGGCACCACGCCAGACGGCCTGCCCTACTTCGTGATGGAGTACGTGGCAGGCACGCGCATCGATCGGTATGCCGACGAGCATCGGCTCTCGACGATCGAGCGCATTCGACTCTGCCTTCCCATTCTCGACGCCGTTCAGCACGCGCACGATCGGCACGTCGTCCATCGCGACATCAAGCCGACCAACGTGATGGTCTCGGCCGAGGGTCACCCGAAGCTGCTCGACTTCGGCATCGCCACGATTCTCAACCCCGGATCCGAGGGACCCTCCACCGTCACGTCGCTCGGCCGTCCGATGACGCCAGACTACGCGAGCCCCGAGCAGATTCGCGGCGAGTCCGTCTCGGTGGCCACCGATGTGTACGCGCTGGGACTGCTGGTGTACGAGCTCGTCACCGGCCACCGCCCCTACCGCCTCGTGAAACGGACACCCGAAGAGATCGCACGGGTAGTCTGCGAGCAGGATCCGGAGCGTCCGAGCACGGTCATCACGCACGTCGAGACATCGACGCGTGAGGATGGGACGACCGAGACGATCACGCCGGCCACCGTGAGTCACACGCGCGAGGGCACGATCGAGTTGCTTCGGCAGCGGTTGAGCGGTCCGCTCGACGACATTCTCTTGAAAGCCCTTCGCAAGGAACCGAACGAACGCTACGCCTCTGTGGCGGCGTTCGCCGAGGATCTACGCCGGTATATCTCTGAGCAGCCGGTGGCGGTGTCCTGGGATCGGCGCCGCTATCGCGCCAGACGGCTGCTGATTCGTTACCGCACCGCGATGGCTGTGGCCACGCTCGTCATCGTGGCGATTGCCGCGACCGCGGTGCTGACAAGCCGCCGATCGCCCGAAGCCGCGACTGTTGCGGAGAACGGCGGTGCGGCAAACCCACAGCAGGCCGCGCCACGTCCATCGGTGGCCGTCATCGGGTTCCGCAATCTCTCCGGGCGACCTGCGGACGAATGGCTCTCGACGGCCATGGCAGAAATGCTCACCACCGAGCTCGCGGGCGACGGTCAGCTTCGCGTGCTGCCGGCAGAGCGCGTGGCTCGCGCAACCGTCGATCTTGGCCAACCCGTGGCGATCACACTCCCGCAGGATGCGCTCGATCGGCTTCGCAACGCGCTCGCGTCCGACTGGCTCATATTCGGCGCTTTTATCATTAATGAAGGTACGGCTCCGCGAACGGTTCGCATCGACGTGCGTCTTCAACGTGGAGGACAAGATCCGGTTTCCGTCTCCAGCACGGGCGATCAGGCAGAGCTGTTCGCGCTCGTCGCCAAAGTCGGTCAGGAGCTGCGCGCCCACCTTGGACTTCATGAGAGTCCGGCAGACACGACTCGCAGCGTGCGCGCCGCGTTCCCGCAAACCGCAGAGGCGACCAGGCTCTACGCCGAAGGCACGGCACGTCTGCGAGTGCTCGACGCAGTCGGCGGCAAGGATCTGCTGGAACAGGCGGCCGCACGCGAGCCCGCCAATCCGATGATTCAATCGGCATTGGCGGCCTCGTGGACATCGCTGGGCTACGACGCCCGCGCGGCGAGCGCCGCGCAGAAAGCCTTCGACTCGTCGAATGATCTGGGCCGCGAGCAGCGGCTGAACGTCGAAGGTCGTTTGTACAGCGCGGAGCGGAAGTGGCCCAACGCGGTCGATGTGTACCGCACGCTCTGGGGCTTTTTCTCGGACAACATCGAATACGGACTGCAGCTCGCGGCTGCGCAGACCGCAGCGGGCCAGGCCGCGGACGCGCTCAAGACGATTGAGGCGATGCGCCGGTTGCGCGCGCCGCAGAACGAAGATCCGCGTATCGATCTCGAGCAGGCTCAGGCGTCAACCGCGCTCGGGAATTTTCCGCGCGAGCTCGAGGCCGCTCAACAGGCTCTTCGACGAGCCGAAACCGGCGGCACCCGCCATCTCATCGCGCGCGCGCGACTCCTCGAGGGGCGCAGCTACTTCAACCAGGGTCAGTTGCGCCCTGCCGAACAATCGCTCGAAATTGCCCGGAAGACCTTCGTCGAGATCGGCGATCGCGCGGGAGCCGCGTCGGCGCTGAACAGTCTCGCGGCCGTCGTGGGCGACCTTCGCGACCTTCCACGAGCCGTGCGCATGCATGAGGAGGCGCTTCGAGCGAGCGAACAGATCGGCGACCGGCGCGGCATGGCGTCGGCGCTCAACAATGTGGGCATCGTTCTCAAAGACCAGCGGCGATTCGATGAGGCTCGTCAGGCGCACGAGCGCGCGCTGGCACTCCGGCACGAGATTGCCGATCGCCGCTCGATCGCCATCTCGCTCAGCAATATCGGCGTGGTGCTCTTCGAACAGGATCGCCTCGGCGACGCCGCCAAATACTACAAGGAATCGCTGGCGCTCAGCCGGGAGC
Organism: Vicinamibacterales bacterium; assembly: GCA_963811435.1. GTDB lineage: Bacteria > Acidobacteriota > Vicinamibacteria > Vicinamibacterales > JAMQPK01 > JAMQPK01. The sequence continues at coordinate 758,216 of CAWERD010000007.1, read as the reverse complement.
TGGGCGATCGGCGCAGCGAAGTGCGCGCACTGCATAATCTCGCCATCGTCGATCGCGAGTTGGGAAATCTCTCGGCAGCCCGATCCGGCTATGAGGCGTCGCTGCCCGCTCGCGCGGTGCTCGGCGACAAACGTGGCGGCGTGATGGGACGTGTCGAGCTCGGTATGGTCTTGCTCGCGCAAGGCGAGCTCGATCTCGCACGCAAGACGGAAGAAGAAGCCGTGCGGCTTGCGCGGGAAATCGAGCTGAAAGCCGGAGAGGCCCAAGCGCTCTATCAGCTCGGCCAAATCGCTCTCGCATCGGGCGATCTCGCCGGCGCACGCCGGCATCACGAACAGGCGCTCGCCATTCGCCGCACGACCGAGGAAACGCGCACCGTATTCGAAAGCCGCCTGGCGCTCGCCGCCCTCTCACTTTTGGAGGGACGCGCTGGTGATGCCGAACGTCAGGCGCGCGAGCTGCTCAATGAGCTGCGAACTGAGCCCGAGGGCCCGCTGCACACCGAACTTCACGTGCTCGTCGCACGTGCGCGTCTTGCCGCCGGCGATCCAGGCGCCGCGAATGTCGCATTGACGATGGCTCGCCGGCTCTCGGCCTCGACCGAACGGATCGACCTGCGGCGATCGGTGACGATGGCTGAAGCCGAGCTCGATGCCGCGGAAAAGCGTCCCGATCGCGCGCGGCAGCGTTTGACCGCGCTTCGTGACACGCTCGCGCGATCGGGTATGACGCTGGCCGAGCGCGAATGCCGAATGGCGCTCTTGCGGCTCGACGGCGCCGAGAGAGGTCCGGCAACCCAGGCAGGCGTCCGGTGAGTCCATCCGATCCGCAACTCACCCGGTTGCTCGAAGCGTGGCAACGCGGCGACACCGCCGCGGCCGAAGAGCTCGTGCCGCTCGTGTACGCGGAGTTGCGCCGTATTGCCGCGGCGAAGATGCGTGCCGAGCGCGGAGGCCACACACTTCAACCGACGGCGCTCGTGCACGAGGCCTGGCTGCGGCTGATGAAGCAGCACGATTCAGGCTGGCAGAACCGCGAGCAGTTTTTTGCCATCGCCGCCCAGGCGATGCGGCGAATCCTCGTCGATCACGCCCGCAAGCGACAGGCGGCCAAGCGAGGCGATGCCGACGCGATGGTCGATGTCGACGACGTCTCGCACCTGCTCACCGTGACGCTGCCCGACGAGCGCCTGCTGGCGCTGGACGAAGCGCTGCAGGGGCTGGCGACGCTCGATGCGCGCCAGGCCAGGATCATTGAATTGAGATTCTTTGGCGGGCTGTCGGTCGAAGAGACCGCCAGCGTGCTTGAGATTTCCCCCACCACCGTCAAGCGCGAGTGGGCCACCGGCCGCGCCTGGCTGTTCCGCGCGATTAACGGGGACTGACTGCCGACTGCCGACTGCTGACTGCCGACTACGAGCCATCCCCAATGGTCCCGTTCGAACCCGTTCTGCGCGTAAAGAAACAGTGGAAGACATCGGGAATCAATTAAGGAGGCCTGAATGACGATTTTTCGCACTGTTTCCGTCGCGGTGATCGCATCGATTCTCATCACGGCCCTGCCAGGCACCACGTGGGCGGGCGACGAAACCAACACTCCGGTATCCGTGAATCTTCGTGCGGCCATCGACCGGGCGGCGGCGCAAACGCTGGCGGAGGAGTCCCGAGACGTGACCCCCCACCCCATTTCGCAGCCGGCGGCGCGTGCGAGACAGGCGGGCGGTGGCGGCGGCGGCGGCGCGAGCATGATGGTCTGGACGCTGGTCGGCACCGTCAGCAGCCTTGCGGCCACCTACTTCATCGTCAAAGAGATGAAGAAACAGTCGGACGTGACGGCGGCGGGGCAATAGGCGAAGCCGCCCGACGGACGCACAGGGGATCAGAGTTCAGGCTGATCTCCTGTGCGTGATTTACCGCGATTTTTCGACGTGATGCATCTCGCCGATCTTCGGATCCATGCCGGTTAACCAGCCTTTGACCACCTCGTACAGCACGACCGGCTGCGGTTTGTTCACTTCGAGGAACACGGCCGCATGAACGTCCACGCCGACGAGCACCATCCTGGGATCCTCGGCTGTTCCATGCCGGGGATCGCCCTCCTCTGGAAACCAGATCTTCCAGTCGGCCGCGTAAAGCTCCCGGATTTTGTTCCGATCGCGGCTGATGGTCGCGATGCCCGACACCGACACCCATTCGCGCGTGCGATCTTTGTAGTACGCCAGATTCACATGAGGATCGAATTCGATCTCGCGCAGCTTCCCGGTTGCGTCTGACGCGACAAACCACAGGTCAGCGCCAGAAGCGCGCTTCTGCGTTGCCATCGGCCGCGACGACATGTGACCATCGGACCGCCTGGTGGTCAGCATCGCAATTTCGATGTCTTCTATTTGCTCATACAGCTTTTCGATCTCCGTCATCAGACTCCTCCATCAGAAATAACTGCAATTCTGGAGCCGGTCTGATGCATACAGAGATCGACAGGAAATCCTCTTCTATGCCTTGATGAAGTCGAGCAGATCCTGGTTGAGCTGGTCCTTGTGTGTGTCCGCCAGACCGTGCGGCGCGCCTGGATAAACCTTCAGCGTGGCGTTCTTCACGATTTTCGCCGATGCGCGTCCCGACGCATCGATCGGCACGATCTGGTCATCGTCGCCATGGATGACGAGCGTCGGTACGTCAAACTTCTTCAGGTCCTCGGTGAAGTCCGTCTCGGAAAACGCCTTGATGCACTCGTAGGTGTTCCGATGGCCGGCCTGCATCCCCTGCAGCCAGAACGAATCGATCATGCCCTGCGAGACTTTGGCGCCCGGCCTGTTGAACCCAAAGAACGGCCCGCTGGCAAGATCCCGATACAGCTTCGAGCGGTCTGCGAGAGAGGCGGCACGTATGCCATCGAACACATCGATCGGCAGGCCGCCCGGATTGGCCGCCGTCTTCAGCATGAGCGGAGGCACCGCCGAGACGAGGGCCGCTTTCGCCACTCGCTTGGTGCCATGTCGCCCGATGTAGCGCGCCACCTCTCCGCCGCCCGTGGAAAAGCCCATCAGCACGGCGCTCCTCAGGTCGAGGGTATCGATTAGCGTGGCGAGATCGTCGGCGTAGGTGTCCATCTCGTTGCCGCCCCACGGCTGGGTCGACCGTCCATGACCGCGGCGATCGTGTGCGATGCAGCGGTACCCATTCGACGCCAGGAAGAACATCTGCGCCTCCCAGCTGTCGGCATTCAGCGGCCACCCGTGGCTGAACACGACCGGCTGTCCGCTCCCCCAATCTTTGTAGTAGAGCCGCGTGCCATCTTTCGTCGTGACAGTCGAAGCGGAATGTTCGGCGGAGGTTTGCGTGGTCATCATGTCACTCCTCTCGTGGCTGGAGGTGTTACCGGCGCGTGCGGATCGAATCGACAAGTATAGCGACCTTGTGTGTGTGACAATCGGCCTTTCTAGACCCTCTGTGAAATTCCGACTGCTCTGCACATGGGCTGCGTGCGTCATTGGCGTTGCCGTGACCGGCTGCTCTCGGCCGTCCACACCTCTCCTGGTCGAGCGCTCGCGCGTGGCGATGGGCTCGACGCTTCGGTTAGCCGCGTGGACAGGCAATGAGGCAGCCGCAGAAGCGGCGTTCGACGAGGTGTTTGCGGAATTCGGGCGGCTCGAGCAACTGATGAGCACGTGGGTTCCTGCGAGCGATGTCGTACGGATCAATCAATCGGCGGGCGTTCGCCCTGTGCCCGCGAGTGCCGACGTCCGCGAGGTGCTCGCGACCGCGCGACAGATGAGCGAGTGGACCGACGGCAAGTTCGACGTCACGTTCGGCGTGTTGTCTGGTCTCTGGAAATTCGATCACGACCAGGACAACGTCGTGCCCGACCTACACGAGGTGCGTCGCCGCCTGCCGCTCATCGACTATCGCGCGATTCAGATCGACAACCAGGCGGGCACCGTGTTCCTGGCGCGCAAAGGGATGTCGATACATCTCGGCGGCATCGGCAAAGGCTACGCGGTCGATCGCGGTGCCGGTATCTTCCGCGCGCGCGGCATACGCGACTTCATGATTCAAAGCGGCGGCGACATCTATGTAGCCGGCCTGAAGGACGGGCGTCCCTGGCGCCTCGGCATCCAGGATCCGAGAGGCGCCGCGAATCACATCTTCGCAGAGCTGGATCTGACCGACGGCACGTTTAGCACATCAGGGGACTACGAGCGCTTCTTCAAGAAGGATGGACGCCGCTATCACCATATCCTCGACCCCGCCACTGGCGAACCCGCGCGCGGCGCACGCAGCGTGACGATTGTGACCAACCGCGCCGTCATGGCCGACGGGCTGTCGACCGGCGTGTTCATCCTCGGTCCGGACGCCGGCATGAAACTCATCGAGCGGTTGCCGGATGTCGAAGGGGTGATCGTGTCGGAGCGAAACGAAGTGCTGATCTCATCCGGGCTGCGAGACAAGATCAGAATCGTGGCGCCACCAACTGACGCCCCGTAGTCCACGAAAATCCCGCACTTGGATTGACGCATCACGGCGGCGGGTCCTGCCGCCGGGCTGCCCCGTCCCGTCCTCGCGTCCCGACTACGGCAGGCGCGTGAGAATGGTCGTCAACGGCTGCTTTCAGAAAATCCAGATCGCGTCGGATTGGATCAAGGTTGGACTGGAACCGCGATTCGAGCTTCGCGTCGAATTCCTCGAATCGATAGACAAACAGCCGGTCAATCAGTTCGGCCTGCTCGCGAAAACCATCTGCAAATCGGCGGTCGACGAGTTCCGCCTGTTCGCGAAAGCCTTCGACGAAACGTCGGTCGATCAGCTCGGCCTGCTCGCGAAAGCTGTCCGCGAAACGACGGTCGATCAGCTCAGCCTGTTCGCGAAAGTGTTGTTCAATCGTCTTGCCGCCCAATCGAGCCTCGATTGCGGATACGCGTTCTTCCAGCGACCTCTCAGCCATGTCGAGTGACAGTGCCAAAAGCGCGCCACGACGACGGTAGCATCGTCACTCAGTGAAAACAAGAAACGTTCAGTCAGTACGCAGATTCTGATCGCGAGGGCCGTCGTCGAAGTGGAATTCTTTGCGTAACGTGATCAATCGCATTTCGCACTTGGATTGACGCTCACGGCGGCGGGTCCTGCCGCCGGGCTGCCCCATCCCGTCCTCGGCGAAAAACACGTGTACGTGAGACGCCTTGGGATACTCTGAAACACGTTGCCCGCGAGCAGAACGTTGGCGTGGGCCCGTTAATAGCGACTTGGCGCCGCCGTGAGCGTCAATCCAAGTGGGACCCTAGCTTCGCTGGCAATCCTTGCCTGCGTTGTCGTGCTCTTCGCGTTGTCGTGCTCTTATCTCGTTTTTGCCATGAACGCGGTCAGATCTTCCGCAACCTTGTCGGGACACTCCCAGTTTGGGCAGTGACCGATCTCCGGATAGATCTGGAGCCGCGAATGGGGAATCTCGGAGGCAAGACGATCCTGATCGGCTCTCGGAAACAGCCCATCCCGGTCGCCCCATAACAACAGTGTCGGTGCACCGATCCTGGCGACCTGCTTCCCGTCTTCATATTTGATGATGCCGGCAAACACCTCGCGCCACAGGCGCGCCGGCAGCTTCACGCTCTCGGCGACGATTTGTTCGAAGAACGATCGAGGGAGCGGCGCGAACGCTGTGCTTGCTTGAAACTCGCGCGCAAATTCCAGTGTGACCGGATCTGTCAGGTCGCGCAGCGATGCCAACACCTCACGCATGACCGCGTTCGAGCCCGACCACCCGGTGCCGATGAGCACCAGGCGCTTCACCCGCTCGGGATACGCGAGCGCCACACGACGGGCGACAAAGCTGCCGAACGAGTGCCCGACGATGGTGGCGCGCTCGATTGAGAGCGCGTCGAGAAAGGCCACCACATCTTCAGCAAAGTTGCGGATGTCATAGCCGTCGTCAGGGCGATCTGAGTCGCCAAACCCGCGTTGATCGAGCAGGAAGACGCGATACTTCACGGGCAGCGACGCCGCTACGCTGCTGAACGAAAACCACGAGTCGGGCCACCCGTGGAGGAAGACGATCGCTTCACCCGCCACGTGACCTTGCGCGGCATAGTGGAGCTGCGGCCCCGTCGCGAGTTCAGCTTTCGCAAATCGCATGTCTCTATTGTGGCTCGCGGGATTGCGGGTTCGTCCCACGTCCGGCAGCACCGCGGCCACGTGATGGTGGCGCCCATCCGTCGAAAGACGGTCCATTCCAGTTCATACGGTAGTCGGCCCAGTCGGTGCGACCGGGAATGCCGCCTTTCTGCGCGTAGGCCGTTGTGACAGCACCAACGAATTTTCCGGCGGCAAGAGCCGAGTCATGAATGTCAGTCACGAGCGCTTCGTAGCGAGGCGACCCGGGGTCGAAGCCCGAGAAGCTGCCGAGATCGCCGTTGGCAACGAGCAACGCATCGACGCCGGGAATGCGCGCGATATCGTATGCGTTCGTCACGCCCGTCGGCGTTTCAATCATCATCACGATCAACATGTTGGCGTCAACCGACTGCCGATAGTTGATGCCGTTGACGCCCCAGATCGTCGCGGCCTGATTCCTGCCCTGACTGCGCCGGCCCAGCGGAGGAAACTGTGCGTAGCGCACGACCGATTGCGCCTTTTCCACCGTGTCCACCGTTGGAGCCATGAGACCAATCGCGCCAATGTCGGTGGCCTTCTGTACCGTATCTTCGAACTCGTTCGGCAGCCGAATCACCGGTACTCCCGCACGCGGACACGCGGCGATCATCTTCTCGATGTCGCCCCATGTCATCGTGCTGTGCTGCATCTCGAAAAAGATGTAGTCGTAGTGAGGAGCGGCGGCGCAGTACCCTTCGACGTCGAGCTCGTTGATGGTGTGACTGAAGATCTGTTTCCCGTCGAGCAGCTTCTGCTTGGCCGAGTTCCACAACGGGAGCTTGGCGTTGATGGAGGTGAGATACTCGCGCACCGCCCAGCCCTGCGGGCGTTTCACATCGTAAAACAAGTGTCCCTTCGCCGGCGCCTGCGCCATCGCCACGGGCCACGCCGCAACACCCGCAACCACGAGAGTCCATGCGAGAACAGCAGCGCGTCTCATGACAGCCTCCAACCGATCGTATTCGCTCCAGAAAATTGGAGTAGACCGAATGGTCTATAGAGTTTTTCCTTTGACTTCCAAGATCAAGAAGCATAATACCGGGTGATCGGGTAACCCTGCATGGAGGTATGTATGTTTCGACGCGGACTGGTTCTGCTTATTGTCCTGCTCAGCAGCGCGACGCTGACGTGGGCTCAAACTCCTTCCGGTGAAATCAGCGGCCTCGTCACCGATTCGAGCGGATCGGTGATGCCGGGCGTGCGGGTCACGCTGACGAACGTGGCAACCAAAGCCATCCGTCTGACGGAGAGCAATGAATCGGGTCAGTACGTCTTTCCCGCCGTCCCTCCGGGCACCTACACGTTGAAGGGCGAGCTCGACGGCTTCGCGGCCATCGAGCGCACCGGTATCCAGGTACAGGTCGGCGGCGCGTACCGATTCCCGTTCACCCTCGAGATCGGCCAGCTCACCGACGTGGTCTCGGTCGTGGCCGACACGCCGGTGATTCAGACGGAGAACGCCTCGATCGGCACCGTCATCGAGAACCGGAGCATCGTCGAGCTGCCGCTGAACGGCCGCAACTATCTGCAGCTCGCCTCACTCATTCCCGGCGCCACGACGAACGGTCCGGCGTCCGCACAGGGACAGCAGCGGATGGGCGGCCAGCGGAACAGCTTTTCGCTGAACGTCGCCGGCCAGCGCATCCACTACAACCATTACTCGCTCGACGGCGTCGAGAACACCGACCTCAACTTCAACAGCTACATGCTGCTGCCCTCGGTCGATGCGCTCGAGGAGTTCAAGGTCGAGTCTGGCATCTTCGGCGCCGAGTTCGGCCGCGCGGTCGCGCAGATCAACGCGAGCACCAAATCGGGCACGAACGCCTTCCACGGCACCGTGTTCGAGTTCGTGCGCAACGCCAAGATGGACTCGAAGAACTTCTTCGACCCGAAAGACAAGCCGATTGCGCCGTTTTCGCGGAACCAGTACGGGGCGACCATCGGCGGTCCGGTCCTCAGCAACAAGCTGTTCTTCATGTTCAACTGGGAAGGGCTGCGCGAAAACAAGGCGCTCACGTCGAACGCCTCGCTTCCGCTGACCGCGTGGAAGGCCGGCGATTTCTCGAACCTGCGCGACACGAGCGGAAACCTGATCGTCATCTACGATCCCACGACAGCCGTGTACGATGCAGCCGGAAACGTCGTCCGGGCGCCGACGCCGTTCCCCGACAACAAGATTCCTGCGAATCGCATTCACCCGGCCTCGCAGAAGCTGCTCAAGTACTACCCGACTCCCGATCAGGAACGGACCGGCGCCAACTTCGTGAACAACGAGGAGCGCGAAGTCAACTCGGACCAGTACACCTATCGCATCGACTGGACCCAGAGCGCGACGATGAACTGGTTCTTCCGTCACAGCACCTCTCACGAGCTCGGGTACGATCCTTTCGCCATTCCGGATATGGGAAGCAACACCGACACCGACGTGCAGCAGATGGTGCTGGGCAACACGATGACGATTGGCACGAACAAGCTGAACGACTTCCGGCTCGGATTCGGTCAGTTGAAGAACGCACACATCTCTCCCCGCGCGAACGTCGAGAACGTCGTCAAGGAGCTCGGCATCAACATCCCGAGCGACAACCCGCTGTACTGGGGCGTGCCGAATATCGGCGTCACCGCCCTCTCCGGCCTCGGCGAGGAGAGCGACGCCCCGTTCATCAACGATGACAAGACGATTCAGTTCGTCGACAACTTCTCGTGGATTCTCGGCAACCATTCGATGAAGTTCGGCGGCGAGCTGCGTCGCGTCCTGTACGATCAAATCGGCGGCGTCGTCACGCGCGGACGGTTCAATTTCGACGGCCGGTATACGCGGCAGCCGCTGCTGCCGGCGGCGCAGCGGGGCGGAGCGGCGTTCGCGGACTTCCTGCTGGGAAGCATGAACAACTCGGAGTCGCAGATCGGCGCCCCCATCGCGGATTTCCGGTCGAATTACTACGCCCTCTATATCCAGGACAACTGGAAGGTGACACCGAACCTGACGGTCGATTTCGGGCTGCGGTGGGAATACGACCAGCCGTTCACCGACATCGACGACAAGATCGTCAATATCGACTTCGTCTGGGACAACAGCCGCGCACCGGTCTTCGTACGGACGGGCACCGGCGATCCCTACGAGGGCAACCCGCCGTTCAGTCTCGGGAGCATTCCATATGTGCGCGATGGCCGTTTCGGCCGGGGCGCCTACAAGCCCGACTACAACGATTTCGCCCCGCGGCTCGGCCTGGCCTGGTCCGTGGACCCGAAAACCGTCGTTCGAGCTGGCGGCGGCATTTACTACGTACGCGACATCGGCAACGCGGTGTTCGACACGGTCCGCAACGCGCCGTTCACCATCCGCCGCAACGAGCCGGCACAGACCTTCTTCCCGAATCTCAGCTTCGAGCAGCCCTTCGCGCGCTTGGGATCGCCGACGTTCATCCTCGCGGCGGAATACGACGTGCCATCGTTGTACGTCGGTCAATGGTCGCTGGGATTCCAGCGAGAGCTGCCAGGTCTGATCACGGGCGAAGTCACCTACTTCGGATCGGCGGGCGTGCACCTGCGCCGCCTCCAGACGTACAACAGCACCGAGCCGAGTGCTCTGGCGGACAGCAATCTCTCTCGACCGTTTCCCTCTCTGGGCGGCGTGCAGCTCTTGAACGCGCCGAGTCATTCGGATTACCACGCGCTCTACCTCAAGGCGCAAAAGCGGTTCTCGCACGGCCTCAGTTTCCTGAGCTCGTTCTCCTACGCAAAATCCACCGACAACGGCAGCGGCGTCCGTACCAGCGTCGGCGACCCGTTGACGCCCTCGAATAACTACGATCTCGCACTCGAGACGGGTCCGTCGGCGTTCGATTTCCGCAAGCGCTGGACGTCGTCGTGGATTTATGAGCTGCCGTTCGGCCGCGACCGGAAGTACATGAATCAAAATACGGCCCTCGACTACGTGCTCGGCGGCTGGCAGATCGGCGGCATCTTGACGTTCCAGGATGGGTTCCCGTTCACGCTGGGCTGCAGCACGGGCACCGTGCAGAACGGCGGCGGCGGATGTTATCCCGACCCCGCACCCGGCAACCCGGATTGGCGGCTGGACGATCCAACCCGCGAGCGGTGGTTCAATACCGCCGCCTTCGTTGACCGCAATCCGGAGTTCGGAACAGGGGCCCGCTATGGCACCGTGAAGCGAAATACGGTTGTCGGCCCTGGCATCAAGAGCTTCGACATGTCGTTCAACAAGAACTTCCGGATCGCCGACGATAACCTCGAGTTCCGCATCGAGGTGTTCAATCTCCCGAACGTGGCGATCTGGGGTCAGCCCGGCTCGCAGCTCGGCACGCCGACCTACGGCGTCATCACGAGCACCCGATTGGACTCGCGACAGGTTCAGATTGGCTTGAAGTACGTGTTCTAAACACGGAATAACAGGAGATCAGGAGGTCAGGAGTTTTTTTGAAACGAAAATTCTCCTCACCCTTCTGATCTTCTGATCTTCTGATCTTCTGTCTTATCTCGCCAGATAGCCGGAATCGACCGGCAGCACGATGCCCGTGACACAGCGGGCAGCATCACTGCACAGATAGAGGATGGCGGCCGCAACATCGTCCGCTTCAGGAAGACGGCCGAGCGGTGTGTGCTCCATCACCGTATTCAGCTTCTCAGGGTTCGAGAAAATCTGCTCGGTCAGCTCGGTGTTCACGAACGTGGGCGCGACCGCGTTCACCCGGATGTTGTCGGCCGCCCACTCGAGCGCGAGCGCGCGGGTCAGATTCACCACGCCGCCCTTCGACGCCTGATAAGACGCGTTGGGAAACAGGCCTCCTGACAGACCCATGATTGACGCCAGGTTGACGATGGCACCGCCGCCGCGCGCTTTCATGTAAGGATGCGCCGTTCGTGAGCAGCTGAAAGTCGCAGTCAGGTTCAAGTCCATGACCTTCTGCCACTCCTCTACCGACAACTCGATGGCGGGCTTGCGTGCAACGCGTCCGGCGTTGTTCACGAGGATGTCGACGCCGCCCGATCGTTCTGCGACGCGCGCAAACGCCGCTTCCACGGCAGGCTCGCTGGTAACGTCGACGCGGAACCCGTCAATTTCCTCGACGTCGAACACCGTCACGTGCGCTCCGGCCCGCTCGAGCATGCGTGCGGTCGCCGCGCCAATCCCCTTCGCGCCACCGGTGATGACGGCAATTTTTCCGTGGAGGTCGAGAAGGTCCTTCAGCATTGTTATTGGCCCGGCCGAGTATACCGACGTCAGACTTAGAACACGCTTGGATTGACGCTTCAGTAATCACCACACGAGCGAGCGGGTGACGCCTCGCCCGCAGGTCCGTCTCTCGTACACGTGTTGTTCGGACCGAGGACGGGACGGGGCAGCCCGGCGGCAGGACCCGCCGCCGTGAGCGGCAATTCAAGCTAATGTGTCGGAAGGTATTTACGGAGTTGCGGTCGGTCGGACCGCCGCCTGTCGTGCAAGGACCTCGCTCTTCTTCCTGATGATGATCCAGTGCGGGCACTTCTGCTGGTCCATGTAAAGCCGCTCGCAGTCGTCGCAGCGCACGCACTCGGTCATGATGATCTTCGGCCCGTCGATGGCGCCCCACTCGCAGGTCTTCTCGCAGATCTTGCAGGAGTTGCACTCGGACCAGCGCTTGATGCTGAAGACCGTCAGCTTCGAGAGCAGCCCCAGCGCCGCGCCGAGCGGGCACAGGAACCTGCAGTAGAGATTTCTGACGAAGACCGTCGCGACGAGCAGCACGCCGAGCGCAATCCACAAGCCGGTCGAGGCCTGGCCGCCGAACATCCAGAAGGGCTCGACGTAGCGATAGATCGACATGTCCCTGGTGGCCAGGAAGTACAGCACGACCGCGCCGAGGATGCACGTACTTGATCTTGTTCGCGTGACGCTCGATGCGGAACGGGATGTCGTAGCGGAACCTGTTCGGCACGATCGGATCGAGCAGTTGCGTGAGCGCGCCGAACGCGCAGACGCGCCCGCAGTACAGACGTCCCCACAACACCGTCGAGACGATGGAAAACACCGCGAACAGATACCAGCCGAGGTTGTACCTGAAGATCGGAAGGTTCCCGCCCATCACGCCAAACACGTTGACGATCGACAGGAGCTGGCTCTTGTAGATGCCGAGATAGACGACCGCCGCGACGAGCGTCACGTTTTTCAGCATGACGCTCTTCCTGAAGAAGCTCGTCAGCGCCAGGGCCGTGAACGCGGTGAACAAGCCAAGGTCGAGCGCCTGATCCGTGACGAGCTGCTGCCACGTCTCGACAGGTGTTTCCTCTTCTTCAAATCCCCACGGGTTGTCGGCTTGCGCGTGAACGTGCGCGAACTGAGCGCAACACGATAACAACACGGCGATGAGGGCGAGACGCTTCATTTCGGCGGCGCCAGCAGCTGCGTCGCGATTCGCCGCGCGCTGTTCCTGATCGCCCGGCTGCGCTGGTGATCGTGATGGTGGCTCTCGACACGGCAGTCGACGTCGGCGCCGACCCGGAACGGATCGCGAATGTTCTTACCTTTGAACTGAGCGGCGAACTCGGGCCGATCGACCGAAAAATCGCCGTACGGCTCGTGGTGCCCCGTGACGATGACACCGGTGAGGAAGCCTCTGGTGTCCATGCCCACCAGCATCTTGATCGGGCCGTCGTAACCCCGCTCGAGCGGTTCGATTTCGGTGGTCCAGAACGCCACCCCGGCCAGCGTCTGGGGAGGCGCGGGATTGGGAGCAAAGACTTTGAAGTGCGGAGGTTCGGGAGCTTTCGGAGAAAACGAGCCGGCGGCCGGAAACAGCTCTTTCAGCTGTCCCTGCAGCTTCGCATCGACCGCCGACTGAGTATGACCAACCGTCATGACGCCGACAACCAGCGTCACGACGGCGACTGGGACCCGCATGTGGATTGGGATGCGATTATCACGCATCCTACGGCTTCACGACAACGCGGGCTATTTGGGTTTCGCCGTGCAGTCCGTTCCCATCATCTTGACAGACGTCACCTGCACCGTCCTCACACCTTCCGCCGTCGCCGCGTCCTTTGACGGCAGCTTCGCCGCGAGCGGCGGCATCAGCGAGCCCGAAATCTCGACGCGATGCCCCAGATGCTTTGCCAGTTCCTGTTCCTGGCCGCGCAACGCATACGTCGTCCGGATGGGTTTCGCGGCGGTGCCTGCGGTGCCCGTCTCAGTCGGTTTCTGATCGGCGCCGAGCGGCGGCGCATCCATTAATTGATAGCGATTGGTCGGGGTCGACGAGTTGTTGGCTTCGTTCGTGGCCGTGTCGGGCGTGGCCTGCGGCCCTGTCGCCTTCGTCCCAAGCGAACCATCGCGCTGGGCTTCGGCAACACAGCCGGTCACCGAAACCGGGGGAGTCTGCGCAGGCGATGTCTGCGCTGAAAGCGTTGCCGACGCAACGACCGCGAAAAGCGTAGCAGTCCGAAACATATCAAGCCTCCGCCGCCGGCAAATTGCAACGGCGGGGCCAACTTCAATAAAACACCTTCACGAGCAGATAGCTGAGCGCTTCCGGCATTTCGGGAAACCAGTGCGGCATCCCGGCAGGAACCCACATGACGTCACCCTTGCCCAGCTGATACGTCGTCCCGCCGTCGATTCGTGATCCGCGAATCTGCCCCGGCCCGGTCTCCTTGCCACCGATGACCGTGCCGCCGAGGACTTGCGTCGACTGTCCCTCGATCACGTAGAAGAGGTCTGCCTCGTTTGCGTGGATCTCCACGACGGGACGGTTGTCTGCGGGAACGTAAGGTCCATTCCGGAAGCCACCCGACACTCGCAGGTTCGGGCCGTCTGCAATCGGAGCGGCCTTCTTCAACGTGGGCGCGACCTTGTCGTGACCGACGTAGACCAGCTCTGCCTTCGCGTCTTTCGCAAGCACCGGAACGACGACCTGGTAGTAGCTGATTGAGGGCGAGACGCTGGTGAACGACTGCGTTGTGCCCGCCGGGACGACGATGACGTCCCCTTTGGTGAGGCGTTGCGATTGCGAGCCCGCGGCGAACAGACCGTCGCCATCTGTCACGAACAGGATGGTTGTGCCCTTCTGCGTGTCGAGCGCGCCCGGCTTGTCGCGATGGCCGCCCGCGACACGAACCTGTGGCCGCTCGACGAGCACTCCACCTTTCGCGAGGGCCGCACTCACCTTTTCTCGATTCACATACGCGACGCCCGGTTGGGCGACGGCGGTCGCGGCAAATCCGAGCACCAGCAACGACGCAGCGAAGATTCGTGTCTTCATGTGGATGGATTATCACGCATGTCGGGTCCGGCTGAAGCCGGACACTACCGAGGCGGCGGTGTTTCCCAGTAGCGTCCGGCTTCAGCCGGACCCAGAGCGGCAACCGGGCCGTCAGCCCAGCTGGATCGCCACGCGCCGCGGTTGCCCGCCTTCACGCGCGGGATTGGTGATCATCAGCCTGAAATCCTGCGGCCGCGTGCCGATTCTGTCGAAATCGCGCACGCCGTCTGACGATCGGCTGAATCGAAACAGACACGTATAGTACATCGAGCGTTGCCGGCCGGCTTTGTCGACTGGAAACACAGGTGACGGGGTCGTGCCAATGGAGTTCCCGGCAGCATCGACGATTGACATGCTGTCGATGAAGGAGGATGAGAAGCTTTCCGTGAACGGCTTCGTGTCGTCGCGGTCAACGCGAATCCGCACGACGATCTCGCGGTAGGTTCCCTCGGCCGATTCCCACTGCTTGCCTTGCGTCGCGGTGGTCACCGAGAAGGTGTAGGGGCCCATCTCGATGGCTTCGCCGATGGCGGCCGGGGTTGTGTGATCGCAGGCCGAACAAAAGAGAACGGCGAACCCGAGAATGGCGGCGGCCCGCATGCGTCTATTGCAGACGACGATAGGAGCTGCGCGCCTCTTCATATCTCCGGGAGGCACCCTGAAGTTCGGCCGCAGCGGCCGCACGCGTCTGCGCGGCGAACTGGTCTTCAGTGACGCGCACCATGTAGAAGGCTTCGTACTTCGTGACAGCATTGCTGATCGACACGTTCAGGTCGGTCAGCGCACGATCGCTCCATCGCTCGAGCAGGTTGCGTCCGCCGGCGGCTCTCATCAACGCATTCACTCGTACCAGCGTGGCCCGCCCAGCCGATCGCGCATCCTTGTCTGCCGCGCGATGCCGCCTGGCTTTGCCGGTCGAGCTCGTCGAGCGCCGCGACGATTTCCCCCGCACATGGCAGGTACTCGGAACGCGATAGCCCTTCTTCTTTGTACGTGAGATTCCTGCAGCCGCTGTCACTCGGCACGCTCGAACCACAGGCCGCAAGCGTGGCGGAAATGACGCAGAGAATCAGCGGGTACCGGTGGTGTGCAAGGGTGTGTAGCAGCATGACCACCACAAAAAGAGGCAAACCTGATACCAACCAGCGTCTCCTGATTTTCCGGGAGCGCATCGATCGGAGGCGATAGTGGCGCTGCCAAATCTGTCGGCGCGATTCCGTTTATCATGCTCGCATGTTGATGCACAAACATCGGCTCTGGCTGGCCGCACTGTTCCTCTTTGCTGCGCATGCAGACGCCTCATGCGCAGGCACCGCAAGCAGTCCCTCTGGCAGACGTTCAGCGATTGAAGTGCTCGTTCACGCTGATGGTCGTTGGCACCTGGGAGAAGAACGTGCCGGGCGCGGAAGTGACGAAAGCGAACCTGGCGATGCAGTTCAACGACATCGATACGCAGGACGGCACGGCGAACGTCGTCGATGTGTCGGCCGCGTCAGCCGGGGCGCCCCACATCACGGTGCGGGTGCTTGCCGAGAACCTGCACTTTCTCGCGATGAACGTCTCGGGATCGGTTTACCTGACCACGGTGTTTGCCGACCGCGAAAGCCGGGCCGGCGCGGCCTTCAAGGCCGTGCACACAAGGCACGAATTTACGCAGGTCAGACTGTCGGGGTGGACGTCGAGACCGGAGCAGTACTACGGCCAGTGTGAAGCGGTGAAATAGAGCTCGCCCGGCGGCCCCTTAATGGATCACTTCTCCGTCGACGACTTCGTCGTCAATCGAATCGAAATGCGGAATCTCGAGCGTCCGCACCGTCTCGATTGCCACGGCGAGAACGTGTTCCGCCTCGCGCGACGCGGCGGCGCTGCGTAGCCGCCGGCGAGCGTCGCGAAGGGCGCGCAGCACCTGCGCGCGGTCGAATCGCTGCCCCGAACAATGGTCACAGAAACTCACGATGCCCTCACCATCGTGTCAGATTATCACTGTCGGCGCCCTGACGCCCTTTTTTGACAGCCTTCGTGTGTTCGTGTCTTCGTGTCTTCGTGGTCCCGTGTCTTCGTGTCTCCGTGTCTCCGTGGTTCCGTGGGTTCCGTGGGTTCCGCGCAATATACTTTCAAGGTGCGTCCCCGCCTGCTCGCGCTCTTGACCGTCGCTTCGATCGCCTGTGCCGCGCTGAACGTCACGGCGCAGACCGAGCAGTTGCCCACAATCCTCATCACACGACAGCTCGCAGCAGCCGAGGGCCTTCGCGTCGGCGATACCGTTACGCTCGCAGCGAAGCCGGACGGTATCGCGGCCCGTAAGTTCCGTGTCGTGGGCATCTACGAGCCGGTCCCCGATCCGATGCGCCTGGCCGTCAAGCGCATGGAGGCGCGGCTCCATCTTCCCGACGTCCTGGCGATGACCGCCGATCCGTCTGATCCGCTGTCCACCGAATCGATAACGGGAATCAACGTCGCACTGAAAGATCCGTCCGATGCCGGCGCCTTCGCGCGGGACGTATCCGCATCGATCCCCATCCCCCAGCTGACGACGCGTCCCACTCAGGGCGGCGAAGGAACCGCGACGGTGTTCGTCGTCCTCGACCGCTTTCATTTCGCCATCGCCATGGTCACGGTGATTGCCAGCACGATGTTCCTGCTCGCGCTCATGGTGATGCTGGTCGAGGAGCGGCGCGAGTCGGTGGGAATCCTGCGCCTCATCGGTCTACGGAAAAGCCGCATATTGCTGCAGGTGTTTGCCGAAGGCCTTCTGATCGCTGTCTCCGGAGCGATCTTCGGCATTCTGTTCGCCGCGGCCATGCAGGGCGTCGTCAACGCCTTCTTTCAGTGGAGGTACGACACCGCGCTGGTCTTCGTCCGCATCACTCCGGCAATTGCCCTTCGATGCGCGCTTCTCGCGGTGCCGCTCGGCGTGCTGGCGAGCGTCGTTTCGTCGTGGACGCTGCTTCGCAGCAACGTCCTGGACCTCGCCCGCAGATGAGCCCTTTCGCCTTCGCACTGCGCGGCCTCGTGCGCCAGCCTGGACGCGCGATTCTCGGTGTCGCCGGCATTGCGGCAACCGGCGCGCTCCTGTTCGACATGCTGATGCTCTCGCAGGGCCTGGTCATTTCCATGGAGAGGCTGCTCGGGAACGTCGGCTTCGATATCCGCGTGTCGGCAACGCAGGCTGCGCCGCTAACCGGTCCACCGATCACGAACATGGCCGCTACCGTCGAGACTCTCGCAAGACTCCCTGGCATTGCCGAAGTGGTGCCGCTGCGCATCGGACAGGCGGATGTGGACATTGGCAGACTCTCGCGCAACGTCAGCTTCATGGGCGCGAATGCCACGGTCAGGCGGCCTTGGACGCTATTGCAGGGCCGCGACATCGACCCTCGCGTCAGTGCGGACAATCCGCGACTGTTGATTAACCAGAATCTCGCGCGGCAGCTCGATCTGAAGCCGGAAGCCCACATCACGCTTCGCGGCGACTGTGCGGACAACTCCAGCGTGCCGCCAACAGAGTTTCAAGTAGACGGGATCGCCGAGTTTCCCTTCGATCAGGCCAACCAGCTCACCGCCGTGACTACTCTTCAGAACTTCGCGCGCACGTGCGGCGATGCGGCCGAAGACCAGGCCGACATGCTGATGATCGCGTCGCGACCAGGAGACGGTCCGGCCTCTGCTGTTGCAGCCATCAGGCGTGTCCGTCCAGACCTGACCGCGATTACCAATGAGGAGCTCGTCGCCCGGTTTCAACAGGTCGAGTTTTCCTATTTCCGGCAAATCTCGTTCGTGCTGGCCACGATCACGATGTTCTTCGGGCTGCTCCTCATCACTGTGCTGCTTTCGGTCTCGACCAATCAGCGGCTCGGCGAGATCGCCGCGCTGCGCGCGCTCGGCTTCTCCCGGAGGCGGATGGCGAGCGACGTGCTCTGGCGATCGGCGCTGCTCGTCGGAACGGGCGGTCTCGTCGCGCTGCCACTCGGCCTTGCGCTTTCGACCTGGCTCGATCGGCTGCTGCAGACGATGCCCGGTATACCGGCGAATTTGCGGTTCTTCGTCTTCGCGCCGCGGACGCTTGATCATGTACGTCGCACTACTGGCGTTCACCACCGCCGTCGCGGCGATTTATCCGATGCGAACCGTCGCGCGCCTGCCGATTTCCTCGACATTGCGCACTGAGGTGATCGGATGATCGAAGCTCGTGCGATTTCCAGAGTTTTTCCGATGCCTGCTGGTCCTGTGACCGCCGTGCGCGACGTCTCGCTTCACATCGATCCGGCCGAGTACGTCGCCATCTGGGGACCGTCGGGCTGCGGCAAATCGACGCTTCTGCACATCCTGGGGTGCGTTGATACGCCATCAAGCGGCGAGCTGCGCTTCGAAAATCGCGATGTCGGCTCGCTTCCGGATGCGGAACGCAGCGACATGCGGCTCAGGAAGATCGGCTTCGTCTTTCAGCGATTCTTTCTACTGCCCATGCTCACGGCGTGGGAAAACATCGAGCTTCCGCAGGCCGAAGCGAGGGCCGATCGCGAGGATCGTCGGCTTCGCACTGCAGAGCTTCTCGAATACGTCGGGCTGTCGCATCGCGCGCATCATCGTCCATCGCAACTTTCGGGTGGCGAGATGCAACGCGTGGCCATTGCCCGCGCGCTGGCCAACAAGCCTGTGCTCCTCCTGGCCGACGAGCCGACCGGCGAGCTCGATCGGGCCACCGGCGAGCAGATAGCCGAGCTGTTCGATCGCGTCCAGCGCGACGGCACGGCCGTCGTCATCGTCACGCACGACCAGGCGATCGCCTCGCGTGCCACGCGTACGCTCGTCATGCGCGACGGCCGCATCGAGCGCGAAGGGATCCCGGCATGATTTTCAGGCTCGCACTTCGGTCGCTCCTGACGCATCCCATCCGCACCCTCGTGCTGGCGTGCGGCTTCGGGCTCGGAGTCGGCGTGATGGCCATGCTTCTGGGCGTCGGCGAAGTGATTCTCGATCAGGCGCGCTCCCCTGCCCTCAGCGGTGCCGGCGACGTGGTGATGGCAAGCTCCACCGGCGAGCTGCCGTCGGCACGCTGGATTCTGTCGAGCGGGCTCCGCACTAGCGGTCTCGATGGACGCATCTCTGCCGCTTCGCCTTCACGGCGGGCAACGTTGTATCTGGTAAAGAACGGCGGGACGCTTCCGATTCGCACGCTGGGCGGCATTCCCAGTCTCGAGCGCGCCGTCGGCGATCACGAAACCGCCGCAATGACGTCGTGGACTGATGCGGCTACGGACGCACAATGGTCGTCTCCCGATCCTGGCGCAGCTCTGATGGCGCTCGATCGCTTTCATCCCATTCCCGATGTTCCTCAGAGCGCCGATTCATGGGCCGAGTGGCTTTATTTCAACGGGCACGCGGGAGACAACCGCTTCTATCTGACGTTCATGGTTGGTCGCCCAGTGGAGGGGTGGCACAGCCCTTCAGGGCTGTCCTCCAAGGCGCGAACGCGCGACGCCGGTGTCCGCCTTCAACTCGAACATGGCGGCAACCGCGTCTCGTATTCCCAGCGGCAGGAAGTGAACGAAGCCGAAATCCTGAGCGGCGCTCCCAATCTGACGATTGGATCGAGCCGTGTGCGGCTGGAGGGCTTGCGGTATCACATCACGCTGGATCTTCCGGCGGAATCGCCTGGCGTTGGCCGCGTGACTGGCGACATCTTCATTGATGCCTCTCCCGGCCGCGCTCTCCCACCACTGACGATTCGCGGCGCCGGCGGCTGGCTCTCGGGCTATGTCGTCCCCGTCATGGCGGGCAAGCTCGGCGGTAAGTTGGTTCTAAACGGAAGGTCACTCATCCTTGACGATGGCGCCGGCTATCACGATCACAACTGGGGATTCTGGAAGGACGTGTCGTGGCGATGGGGACAGGTGCAGCACGGCGATCTCTCGCTCGTCTACGGGCGTATTCGTCCGCCGGCCGATGCCGCAGACCCCGAACGCATTCCCGGATTTCTCGCGGCGATTGGTCCCAACGGTCCGGTGGGATCAGCATCGAACGTGTCGATCGTGGAGACCAACGATCCTGTCACCGGCCGCCCGCGCACGATCACGGTGACCGGCCGCAGCAACTCACTGGACATTGCGATGGAGCTGACCATAGACAGCACGGTCGTCACCCAGACACGCAGCGGCTTCCTTGGCGGCGGGCTGGATTTTCTTCAGATGCGAACAACCTACCGGGTTCGTGGTCGCGCCGGCGATCGCGTCATCGACTTCACCGCCCCGGGATCGGCCGAGACATTTCGAGGTCAATAGATCGTGGGCGTTGTTCTCACGCCAATCATCACGAAAGACACGATTGCACTGGCCGACCTGCACGGACGCACGCTCGCGGTGGACGGCAACGGCGAGCTGTATCAATTCCTTGCGCTCATTCGGCTGCGCGACGGGACGCCGCTGCAGGATTCGAAAGGCCGGACGACTTCGCATCTGTCGGGCCTGTTCTATCGCACGACGCGGCTCATGGCCGAGCACGCGCTGAAGCTGGTGTTCGTCTTCGATGGCGCGCCGCCGACGCTGAAGGCGCGCGAAATCGCGAAACGTCGCACGATCAAGAAGAAATACGACGAGGAGCGAGCCGATGCTCTGGCGCGCGGCGACCTGGCGCAGGCGTACTCGAAAGCGACGATGACGTCGCGGTTGACCCGAGAGATGGTCGCCGAGGCCCGCGAGCTGCTGCGTCTGATGGGTGTGCCCACCGTGCAAGCGCCGTCCGAGGGTGAAGCGCAGGCGGCGCACATGGCCGCGATCTCTCCCGACATCTGGGCCGCCGCGAGCAAAGACTACGACTCGCTGCTCTTCGGCGCGCCCCGGCTCGTGCGCTTCCTCACGATCTCAGGCAAAGAGTTCCTGCCGAGCCAGGGAACGTTCCGCCCGATCGTACCCGAGACGATCGAGCTCGGCCGGCTGCTCGACGGCTGGGGTATCACGCGCGAAGGGCTCGTCGATCTGGCGATCCTCGTCGGCACCGATTTCAATGACGGTATCAAGGGAATCGGTCCGAAGAAAGCGCTGACGCTGGTGCAGCAGCACGGACGCATCGAGAACATGCCGGATGAGATCCGCAACGGCATCAGCGATATGGAGACTGTCGACGAGATTCGCCGCATCTTCTTTCATCCCGATGTCACCGACGACTTCAACGTCAGCCCCGCCGAGCCAGACCTCGAAGGCATCACGACGTTTCTGTGCGACGAACGCGAGTTTTCACGAGAGCGCGTCACCGCCGCGCTCGAACGCACATTCCGCGAACGTTCACTGTTCTAGGAACCACGAAGACACGAAACCACGAAGGCACGACCACGAAGGCACGACCACGAAGGCACGAAGACACGACGACACGACGACACGACGACACGACGACACGACGACACGACGACACGACGACACGACGGCACGACGGCACGACGGCACGACGATGATCTGTGCATCGCGAAGTCGATGCCGGTGGTTCTATCTTCTAAGCTCCTGATCTCCTGATCTCCTGTCTAAAAGAACAGCGCGTTCCGCTAATCAACCGGCTTCTATTTCGGCACGTGGTTCAGAAGCGGCTTGAACGAAACGGACCACACAAGCGAAACAACAGGCACGAATACAACAGCATGGTGTCGCGAATTGGCACACGATTAGCGTTGGATGTCGTACGATCTATCTGTCAGGGATCCCGCAAAATATCTGTATGTCGGTTGGGTCCGAGCTCAGGTGGGCACGAGAACAAGCAGGGCTGTCGGTCGAACAGATCGCCGAACGCACCAAAATTCAGCCGCACAGAATCGAATCGCTTGAACGTAACAACTTCGCAGGTCTCCCCGGCGGTATCTATCTTGATGGAATCGTCCGCGCCTACGCCAGTGAAGTGGCGATTGATCCTGAAGCGTTAGTCGACCGCGTGCGACACGAGCGAGCGAGAGTCGCGAACGTCCGTGACCTGGCGTTAGGCGAGATCGACGCGGCCCTGGAAGAACTGTCCGGCGATGAGCCTCACCCGCCGCCGGCGGTCGATCGATTCCGAGAGTCCCCTCTGTCAGAAACTGGTGGCATCGGCATACGGCCTGCCAACGAGGGCGGAATCACCAACCGCGGCCGCGTACGCCCACCTCCAGGTCTGTTGAGCGTCGAGGACGAGCCAGCCACGCCGGTGACGTCACAAGAACCTGTCGGCGCAACAAGTCGGTTGCGTTGGCTTGCGCTTCCTCTCGTCTCACTGCTCGCGGTCGCCGGCTGGGGCGCGTATTTTTACGAAGTGGCTCATCGCGCCGATCGCGATGTCACTCCAGACCTGGCGACGTCTGCACCAAAAGCGGCGAGCCCGGCCGAACCGTCACCAGCGACGACGGACCCGTCCGTTCCCTCCGACGCGACTGCGGATGCGGTCCCTCGACAAACCACGGGCATCGCGCGCAACGTGCCGCCTCCAACCCCATCACCGGCGCCCGCGGCACCGGCCTCAGCGGCGACGGCCCCAGTGCGTGATGTGTCGGGCGCATGGACGATGGCTACCAACGTCGAGTCGAGCAGCCTTGCGGACTTCGTCGGTCTGCGTCTGGGCTACGAGATTCAACTCGACCAGGCTGGCGACCGCATCACGGGCGAGGGACGGAAAGTCACCGAGAAGGGTGCCGCGATTGGTTCGCAGGCGCAAACGCCCATCTCACTCGCGGGCACGATCGCCGGCGATCGTCTCACGTTGACTTTCACCGAACGCGGTACCGAGCGTTCCACGCAAGGAAAGTTCGTGCTCCTTGTCGAAGATGGGACGCTACGCGGCCGCTTCTCCAGCACTGCCGCGCAATCGTCCGGCACCGTTGAAGCACATCGCAAGTAGCCAGAAACCACGAAGGCACGACGACACGAAGACTCGACGGCACGAAGACTCGACGACGCGATGGCGCGACGGGATGCATCGACTTCGTGGGCCGCACAGCGGCCCACACAAGCGAGAAAACAGGCACGAATAGCAAGAGCTGCCCGCTTCTGGCTCTTGTTATTCGTGCCTGTTTTCTCGCTTGTGCGCCATAGGCGCGAAGTCGATGGCCGGTGGTCTATCTTCTAAGCTCTTCGCCTCCTGATCTTCTGACCTCCTGTTAAAGAACGCGCGTCAGTTAATCAACAGGCTTGTACTCCGGCACGTGATTCACAATCGGCTTGATCGTGCGCAGAAACGCGTAGACCGCCTTGAGATCTTCATCGGTGGCGTTTCGATACGCGGGCCACGGCATGGGCGGGTTGATCGGACGCGACGTGCCCATGTGCCGGCCAGTGCGGATCGTTTTGACGAACATCTCTTCGGTCCAGATCCCGAGCCCGGTGTTCTGTTCCGGCGTGAGATTGAACGCGTAGCTCACGCCCCACGGTCCACTGAAAGCGGTATTGCTGCCGAATCCTGACCAGACGAACGGTTCGGCAGCCTTCGCGTTGGGTAGGGGACCAATCTGCTCCGGATGGCCAGACAGGAACCGTGTCATATCCGGCTCGGGACCTTGCGGCCCCATCTTCCACGGCGTGTGGCAATCATTGCAGCCCATGATCTTCACTAGATATTCGCCGCGCTGGACGACGGCTTGCTCAGATCGTTGGGGTTGGTCGATGCCCTGGGCTTCCCCTCTGGTCAACGTGACAAATACGACGGATGCGGTGAGAAGAACGACGGCGATTGCGACGAGAAACGTTCGGTGCATGTTGCCTCCTGTCTACTGCCGCCTATTAACGCGACATCAGAGGCAGAACCCCGCAACCGGCTGTAACTAATTGCGTCGCAATAGATTGAGGAGGCGAGGCGCGTCGGCTGTCAGACGCACGTCGGCGTAGCGGAGGGGGATCGAGACACTCTGCAGTTCGGGTTTCGCCAGGCCCGTCTCATAGGAATCGCCTCGGACCGGTCCATTGCGGTGGAGGTCGATGAACATGACGACAAGGTCTACCGAACACCACCCGGCTGCGGCGTCGGCCAGCATGAGTTCGTACGCGGCCGGAATGGTCATCGCCTTCCGGTAGGGCCGGGTCGTCGTGAGCGCGTCGAACACATCGACGACCCCCACGATTTGAGCCAGGAGTGGAATCTTCCCTTTCGAGAGACCGTCTGGATACCCGCGGCCGTCCTCTCGTTCGTGATGTGAGCGAACGATCGGCCGCACGCGCTCGAGCGATCGAACGGTGCGGCACAACCCGTCGCCAATCACCGGGTGCTGTCGCATCAAGCCCATCTCCTCGGCGTCAAGACGGCCTGGTTTCAGAAGCACCGAATCGGGAACACCGATCTTACCCACATCGTGGAGAGCGGCACCGCGACTCAACGTGTCGAGATCGTACTCGGACAATCCCAGCGCCGCGCCAAGCGCGGTCGCATACTCGGCAAGGCGCTCACAGTGTCCTTCCGTGTACGGGTCGCGCGCCTCCACGATCTGTCCGAGCATCGTCACGATCGCTTCCGTGGATTCCAGCTCGTCGGTGAGACGCTTCATTCGCAGAAGCGATCGGACTCGCGTGCGGAACTCCTGCACGTCGAGCGGCTTGTTGATGAAATCATCGGCGCCCGCATCGAGGCCGTCGAGGCGGTACGCATGTTCCTGACTCCCGGTGACGAGCACGACAGGGGTCAACCGCGTAAGACTGCGTGACTTCAGTTCGCGGCACACTTCCACGCCAGACATGCCTGGCATCACCACGTCGAGCACGATGAGGTCGAACGGCTCATCTGCGGCGAACCGAAGTGCATCGGCGCCGTTGTGGGCCACGCGTACGGTGTGGCCCGAAGCGACAAGGAGATCGCGCATCCCGTTGGCATTCGGGACGTAATCATCCACAACGAGCACTTTCGCGCCTGGTTGCATTGAGGGCGATCTCCCTTGTTTGGGGGGGCGACCAACCCTCAGTGCAAGTGCCAGACCGCTTCAGGCGATTTTGCTGTGGCGCTAAGTCATGCACGGGGCGGCATTTGCGGAACGGCTATCGCGTCCTCGGACATTCGAGCGCGAAATTGTGCAGGAGTGGGACATACGCATGCAGAGTTGAAATCTGCGCTCAGCCGGTCGCGCCACCCGTAGCGCAGGGCTTCAGCCCTGCCAACTGCCTCACAATACTAATAATGAAATTTGTGCGATACCTCTGGGCCAGTCCGACAACGTTCCTTGGTCTCGTGGTCGCATTCGCTCTGCTCAGGCGCGGACGCGCCGCAGTCGTCGACGGCGTTCTCGAGGCGCACAGTCCACTGCTGGATCTTGCGCTCAGCCGATTGACGCCGCTGGCCGGCGGCGCGGCGGCAATGACGCTTGGGCATGTGGTGATCGGAAAAAATGCTCAAGCGTTGGAGGCCACGCGCACGCACGAGCGCGTGCACGTGCGGCAGTACCGAATTGTGGGGACCGTTCTTCGTACCGGCGTACCTCGCTGCCGGCCTATTCGAACTCGCCCGCGGCCGCCATCCGTACATCGACAATCGATTCGAACGCGACGCCTCGAGCGTCGATACCTCTTATCCAGTCTGATGCGCTTGGGTTGACGTTACTGCACCGCGAATCCGAAGCTTCCGCCTTCGCGCAGCTACGGCGGACGCGCCGAAGCCTTGGCGTAGGCGGGCCGGGGCCGGACCGCGCTGCGAGGCCCGACGTGGACCGCGAGACGCGAGGTCCGTGACCTCGCTCGATGCCCTCAGACTTCTCGCACGGTCAGGTGTTTCCTGTCGGCCCCTTCCGCACGGCTTCGCGCTGCAGCAACGTCAACCCAACCGCGAACTTGACTCCCTCTATGACTCCCTAGACTCTTTCGACTCTCTCTTCGACTCTTTCGACTCTTTCCGACTCCTCGATGACTCCTGAGACTCCTGAGACTCCTGAGACTCGCCGACTCTTTCGACTCTCAGATTCTCACGACTCCCCGATTGAATTGGTTACACAGACTTCATGAACCATCGCTACACTTGCGCGCATGAAACGATTCATTGCCTGCGCGCTCGTCGTGGCGGGAACAACGGCGGTGGACGGAACGCGTCAGACTGTCCGCAGCGGAGACAACGTCATTCTGATCACGCTCGATGGCGTGCGAACGGAAGAAATATTCGGCGGCCTCGACCTGGAGATTCTGAGAAGCACGCTGAAGGCCGGCGCGCCGCAGCGAGTCGAGGACTCGCCGTCATATCGACGCTTCTGGGCGCACGATCGCGAAGAGCGTCGAAAAAAGCTGATGCCGTTTCTCTGGTCGCTCGTGACCGAGCATGGATCGATCGCGGGCGATGCCGCGAGCGGCAGCTCCGTTCGGCTGCGAAACCGGCACTGGTTTTCGTATCCAGGTTATTCGGAGATCCTGCTCGGCCAGCCCTACGACGAGGTGATCAAGAGCAACGATCCGATTCGCAATCCGTATGTCACGGTGCTCGAGACGATTCAGCGCGAGTTGAAGCTGTCGCGAAACAAGGTGGCGACCTTTGCAGCCTGGGGTGTGTTCAACGAGATCGCCGAGCACACGCAGAATGCCACAGTGGTCAATGCCGGCGTCGAAGCGCTCGATTTGCGCGGCGCAGACGTCGAATCGCTCAACCAGCTTCAGCGCGAAACGAGCACGCCGTGGGACAACACGCGATTCGACTCGTTTACGTTCCGCCTGGCGATGAAGTACCTCGAAGCCGAGCGGCCGCGCGTGCTGTATCTGGCTTTCGACGAAACCGACGACTGGGCGCACGACGGCAAGTACGACCGGGCGCTCGAGGCACTGTCACGTACCGACGGATTTCTGAAGGAGCTCTGGACCTGGTTGGAAGCGCAGCCCGACTACCGCGGACGAACCCACATGCTGATCACAACCGATCACGGTCGAGGAACATCGGCAAGCGACTGGCGCAGCCACGGTGAGAAGATCCTCGGCGCCGAACACGTCTGGATCGCGTTGGTGTCCCCAACCATGAAGCAACGCGGCCCCTGGCGCGACCATCAGCCCCTGTCCACCAGCCAGATAGCTGCCACCCTGGCCGCCTGGATGGGCATCGACTGGAACGCCTCTCACCCCGCCGCCGGCCGGCCGATTCGATGATGAGGCGGATGGGTTGACGTTGCTGCAGCGCGAAGCCGTGTGGAGGCGGCCGACACCTTACGCCTGACCGCGCGAGAAGCCTCTGGGGAACAAGCGAGGTCACGGACCTCGCGGCAGCGGCCCGTACTCGGCATCGCAGCGCGGTCCGGCCCCGGAACTTCGGATTCGCGATGCAGCAACGTCAACCCAGACGCCAGCTCATTCCGTAGGCGGAACATCCGACTTAGCCGACTCCTCTTCATCCCAACGTTCTCGCCGCGCCGCCCGTTGCTGCCGCCGTCTGATAATCGCAACGACAGCCACCAGCGTCACAATCATCCACAGCGCCGTCTGCGTGGTCAGGAACGGGCCGATGCTCGTCCAGAAGCGATGGCCGCTCCAGAACGTGTTCTCGGCTGCCGCGACGGATTCGCCGGTCGTCATCGCGAACGCGCGCTCGAACGTCTCCCCGCCGCCCATGCGTCGAAGGATATTTGCCGGAGCGTCGGCGCCATGGCGCCTCATCAGGTCGCGCACGAAGGCCGCCGCGAGCGTGTAGGCGCGGGCCTTCGATCCTTCATCTGACGCGAACATCGCATCAACCTGATCAAGTGGCGTGCGCGAGACGAGGACCAGCTGACTGAGCAGGCGCGCCTGATCCTCGAGTCCCCACGTCCGCTCCGCGACGACGGCCAGCCCCTCGTGGAACCAGAGCGGCAGCCCCGCCCCGCGCGCGGCACGCGCCATCAGCAGGTGCGCCACTTCGTGATGCAGGACGTCTTCGAGCGAGTCGTGCGGATATCGCAGCGAGCGCGCGGGAAACAGCACAATGAGGTTTTCATCGGCCACGGCGTAACCGGCCGTGGACGGCGACGTCCTCTTTGCGATCGGCGAGCCCTCGGGCACAAGCGCAACCCGGATAGGCGCGCCCGCCTGGTCGAGACCGACCAGTTGCATCACGCCGCGAAGCCGGGTCGTATCGAACGACCGGAGCCGGGCGCGGGCATCGGCCAACTCTTCGGGCGCAACAATCTCGAGTTGTGGAATACTGCCAGCCTGCAAGGGAGACCTGATCGGCAGTCTATTCGAAGGGAGAGGCTTACATGACTTCAATCCGCCGTGTCACCGGCGTCGTGCTCGCGGCCGCGTTCGCTATTCCACTGATCCTGCTCGCCGGCGGTCAGGCCGCGTCGCCGATGAACGGGGTCAGCGCGGCCGAGAAGGCCGCCGGCTGGCGATCGCTATTCGATGGAAAGACATTCAACGGATGGACTCAGCTCGGCGAGCTCAAGTGGACCATCGTCGATGGCGCGATGGTCGGAGACGCCGTGTCGCAGCCGGCCGCGAAGCCTCTGCCGCCACCTGCCAATAACCCTAATGGGAAACCGATCACCTGGGCCACCGGCTTCCTCCGCAGCAAAGAGACGTTCGACAACTTCGAGATGAGCGTGGAATTCTGGAGCGAGGAAGACAGCAACAGCGGGCTCTTTATCCGCTGCGGGACGCCCACGAGCACAAGCAGTCTCGGCGGCGGCTACGAGATCAACATCAGCGATCCGCACGCGACTTCTCCAACAGGGAGCATCGTCGGCGTGCATTCGACGCTGCCCTATCACGTCAAAGCCGCGGGCAAGTGGAGCCGCTTCGACGTGCTGGCCGACGGACCGCATCTTGTGGTGAAGGTGAATGGCGAAACGCTGACGGATGTGAACGACAACAAGCTCAGCGACGGCGCGCTCGGCTTTCAGGCAGGTGGCCCGACCGGCTCGGGCGTCATCAAGTTCCGGAATATCAAGATCCGCCCGTTGAAGAAATAAAAAGCCAACGCCGAGACGCCGAGACCCTTTTTTGAAAGATTACTCTGCGTCTTTGCGTCTTTGCGTTGAATCTATTTCTTCTCGATCACTCTCACTTCAAACATCTGCCTTGTGCCGTCTTTCGCTAGCGCGGGGAACGCGAACCGATCGCCCGCACGGTTCCAGCACGGCGCCGGATCGATGCGCAGGTCGCCACCTTCATAACCGGTGCGGTTGAAATTCTCCGTCTTGATGAACACCTTATCCGCCCGACGCACGATCGTGTAGTGCATCGTCGCGCCCGTCGTCGCGCCGTTCACAATTAACCTGCCGTCGCGCGACAGCGCGGTGTCACCTTCGGGATCGCGGAACATCTCGGGTCCGCCAATCGTGTCGACGAGCTCCTGTTTGAGCGTGTCGTAGACGACAAGCTTGTCCTCAACCCTTCCCAGCATCCGCGATTTGAAATCCCATTCGGGATGCCCGCCGATGAAGATGCGCTGCTCGACCAGCTCAGACCCGTCCGGCTTCACCGTCATCGGCACGTTGACCCGCCGCTTCGGATCGTTGAAATCCGCGCGCACGAAGAAGAAGATGCGGTCCCCTTCGCGATTCCAGAGCGTGTGGTTCAGGAATAGCGCTCTGTCGTCAATCTCCGGGTGCTTCTTAATGAGCGCATCCCGCATCTGCCGGAACGAGACGATCAGCTTCCGAGCGCCCGTTTTCACATCGACGACGAACAGCCCGTCGTCCTGCGGATGATTCACGCCTTCGGTCCAGTCCCACGTGCCGGGATACCCGGTCACCGGCCGCAGCCGCGCCATGCGCGCGTAATTGATGGCCGAGAACATCCCGCCGTCCTGCTTGACGCCCCCGTTCGCAGCCGGCGTGTCGTTGAAGCGGAACTCCTTCACGCGCTTGCGATCGACGATGTCGTAGAGTGCGGTGAAGACCTTTCCTGTCTTCGGATCGCGGTCGTTGAAGAAGAACTGCCTCGACGGCTGCTCGGGATTCCAGTAGATCATCGCGCCCTGCTGCGGGTTCCAGCCGCGCGTTTCTTCCACCTTCGTCTCAGCGTAGTTCTTCTGCGCGTCGAGCAGAACGATCTCAGCCGCATCCTGCGGCCCCGGCATGCGATCCTGAAACGTCGTCCGCAGCGCAACAAGGTACCGGCCGTCGGCACTGTAAGGGCTGTTCCCGACATGCCCGATGTAGCCATAAAAATGATGCGCTGGTCCCGTCGTCAACTGCCGGACTTCGTATCCAATCTGCGCCTGCGATGTCCCGACCGACGAGCTGATAACCCAGAACAGCGCCGCAACCACCAATACAATTCTCGTTTTCATCTTTAGTCCCGTCGGCTTTGCAACTTCGCGAGAAGGCGAAGGATCTCCAGATACAACCACACCAGCGTCACCAGAAGTCCAAACGCGCCGTACCATTCCATATACTTCGGCGCCCCGCGGGCCACCCCGGTCTCGATGAAATCGAAATCGAGGACGAGGTTCAGCGCCGCGATCACCACGACGAACAGGCTGAACAGAATTCCCCAGGTTCCGCTCGAGTGGATCAGCGGCACGCTGATGCCGAAGAATCCGAGGATGAAGCTCACGAAATACAGAAGTGCGATGCCACCGGTAGCCGCGACGACGCCGAGCTTGAAGTTTTCGGTCGCCTTGATCAGTCCGCTGCGATACGCGAGCAGCAGCGCGCCGAGTGTTCCGAAGGTGAGGAACACCGCCTGGCTGACGATGCCCGGGTAATTCGATTCGAAGATGACCGAGATGCCGCCGAGCGCGAGTCCTTCGAGCGCAGCGTAGAGCGGCGTGGTAACGGGCGCCCAGGTGTTCTTGAAGACCGTCGCGATGGCGACGATGGCGCCGCCGATCACCGAGCCGAGCACCCACATCCCGAGCGCCGGATCCTCCGCACCGCGCCCCCAGATATAGCTGGCGGCAATCATCAGGATGACCAGCGACATGGCCGTCTTGTTAACGGTCCCGCCGAGCGTCATCCGTTCGGCGCCTGGCATTGCAGGAGCGCGTGAAAACGTGTCGGCGCCAAGCGCCGGGTTGCCCGATCGCATCGGAAGGGTTGAAGCCATGAGAGCTAGCTTAGTCCATTGCGCTCTAGCCGAGGGTTCGAGACCAACCAAGTTCGTAGTACTATCGCCTTCCATGAACGTTCTGAATATTTTTCGTCCGTCGATGATTGTGCTGATGACTGTCTGGGCTCTGTGGAGTATCGGCGCGGCCGCGCAATCGACTCCTCAGACGCCTCAGACCTTCCCCGGGCTGACGCTCGAGCTCGAGGATTTCATCACGATGCCTGTCCTGGGCAAGCTCGAGGATGCGAAGACGCCCAACGAGTCGGCCATCGCGAGGGTCAACGGAATCCGTGAGGAGACCGGCGGCTCCCATCGCTACTTCCTTCCGGTCGTGTCCGGCCCCATCCTTATCTACGAGAAGAAGACGAAGGCGTTCACGACGTATCTCGACTTCAACGGCTTCGGCGAGAGCCGGGGCATGTTCAAGAAGTTCTTCACGATCTCAGGCTACGGCAACGGCATCAACGGCTTCAGCCTCGATCCCGACTACGCGAAGAACGGCAAGTTCTACACGACGCACATGGAAGATCCCGCCGTCGAGGCGCCGGGCGAGCCGCAGAACACGATGTTCCCGAACCTCAAGGTCGATGGTTACACGACGACGCAGCCTTTTCCGACGCCGGGTCCAGTGATGCATCAGGGCGTGCTGATTGAGTGGACCGACACGAACCCGTCGAACAACACCTTCGAAGGCACGGCACGCGAGATCTTGCGCATATGGCTCAACACGCGCAGCCATCAGCTTGGCGAGGTGATTTTCAATCCGACCGCGCGACGCGGCGATGCCGACTGGCGCACGCTGTATATCGACGTCGGCGACGGCGCCTCTGGCGAGTCGAAAAACCCGGCGATACGGCCGAACCCGCAGCGCCTCGACACGATGGTCGGCAAGATTCTGCGCATCATTCCTGACATTGATGGGCCCGACCTCAACGAGAAAACGAGCACGGTGAGCGAGAACGGCCGCTACCGCATTCCGAACGACAACCCGTTCGTGAAGACGCCAGGGGCGCGGAAAGAGATCTGGTCATACGGCCTGCGCAACCCCCATCGGCTGACGTTCGCCGTCGATCCTGCGAACGCCGCAAACAATCGCCTTGTCGCCAGTGTCTGCGGCCTCAACACCTGGGAAATGATCCAGTTCATCCACAAGGGTGCAAACAACGGTTTCCCGTTGCGCGAGGGCAATCAGGCGGTGAAGCTCGACAACACAACGACCGATCTGCCGGCCGACGACCGAATCCCCGTGATGATCAACGATACGCAGACCGCAGGCATGGTCGCGCCGATTTATCCCGTCGTCATCTGGGCGCACGACGACCGTGGAGGCGACTGCGCCGGCAGCGGCTATCTCTACAACGGCAAGTCCGTCCCCGCCCTGCGCGGAAAGTTCATCTACAACGACCTCACGACCGGCCGCGTCTGGTACTCCGAGTACGCCGACATGCTCAAGGCCGACGATGGGAATCCGCAGACGATGGCGAAAATGTACGAAGTGAAGTTCCTGTGGAACGATCCTCACGACGCGCCGGATGCGGGCAAGCAGGTCTACGACACGATGATGCCCATCGTCCAGAAGGTGTACCGCCAGCGCGGCGCGAAGGCTGAAATGATGAACGGCAGAAGCCGTGTGTCAGGCACGAACCGTGCGGACATGCGGCTGACCGTCGATCAGTCCGGCGAGATGTATGTCTACAGCAAGAGCGACGGCATGATCAGGCGCATCGTCGCCGCGAACCCAACAAAGTAAGCGAAAACATTAGTGACAATCGTCAGGGTCAGGCCGAGTGACTAGCTGCTGTTGCGCACCAGAAGTAGAAGCTGATAGAGCACGTTCATCGAGTCGTCACACCTCTGACAACCGACGCGCAACCTGGGCGTCGTGGTCGTGCTCACGTCGTACAACGCAGCGTTGACATTCTGGAAATTGTAATCTCGCTTCTCCTCCTTCTTCCCGTTCGTAATGCTGACGTTGACGTTCACGCGCGCCGCTTTCTCAGGCTCACTTTTCATCTCTAGTATTTTTTTCCCATCAACCTTGAAATCATGCCCTCCGGAGCTCGTGGACCGAAAAGCGAGGGTCGTTTTCGTAAGCGTCACCACACCTGTGCACAGGCCGTCATGTGGGAATCCGGCGTGATGATGCTTAATTGGAAATACGACTTCTTGTCCCAGTTCCAGCGCTATTCGGAAATGTCCGATGCTTTCGGCGAACCGCTTCTGGCCATAGGTTGCTTGTCCCAGCAGAAGGTTCCCTTTCGGATGTTGCGGACTAGCCTCAAGAACCATTCGTGCTCCGGACTCTCCTTTCAGCCAATCCCCGGCCTGAATACTTTTTTCAGATTCGGCTAGCAGGTCGTCAGGCGAGAGCGGATCCAAAATGAGCACTGCTCGTATGTTTTCGCCAGGACGAGTTTCGACCTCCGCGGTCGCCGCTTTGAAGCCCGCCTTCGTAGCCGTGACTCGATGACGTCCCGGAGTCACTTCGAGGTTCGAGATCTGGCCGGCAAAGGCACCTGCGCCATCAAGCTGAAATGCGGCTCCCTGCACATTCGCCGTCACGCTCAGGGTTCCGGGGAGCGGGTTCAAGTCGATTCGAACGACGTCGGTTTGTCCGGCAAAGTTGACCGTCCGCTCCTCGTGTCGGAAACCGTCCTTTCGCACGACTAGCAGATGCCGCCCGGGCTGGACTTTCGCGACAAAGAGGACGCCTTCGGCATTCGTCACTCCGACTTGAGAACCGTCCATGACGACAGTGCTCCCCGATTGCGCCCTGATAGTTAACCCACCACCCGGTCCTGAGTTCACGCCCGATCGTGCAGCCGCCTGAGTACCAGGTTGCAGCTGCCCCGCCTCGGCGCCGCGAGCTGCGACGGGAGAGGCCTCAACCACGGGCGGAGTCGCCAAGCCATCAGGTGCAACCGAGTTGGGAACAGCGACCGGAGTGCCGATGGTTGGAGTCGCGGGTGGCGGGGCCGTGCCGGCCTCAGCAGACGCCTGCGGCGTGCCACCCTCACCTTTCGAAAACATCCACCACCCGAGCGACGCTGAAAGCGCGATGAACGCCGCCAATCCAACAGCGAGTACGCTGGCCTGTTTCCCGCGACTCAGACTGCCCTTCATGGCCACGGTGGATCGCTGCAGGTTGGCTGGAGTCTGAGATGCTGCGTGAGTTCCCCATGGAGTGGCAATTTGCACAGTTGCCATCAGTCCAGGAGTGGAGATTCCGGTTCCGGCGCTCGGTTCGGAAACGAGTATCGGTAACGTCCCTCCTCGGAGCGCGGCATTTAGTTCCTCGGCGAGGACAGCAGCCGTTTGTGGCCGTGCCTCCCTTTTTTTCTCCAGGGCGCGCATGACAACTGCTTCAACGGAGGCTGGAATGCTCACGTTTAGGATGCGAAGTGGCGCGGGTGCCGTATTCACGTGCTGAACGACGACGGCCATTGATGTCGGTGAGTTGAACGGGACGACGCCCGCAAGCATTTCGTACAGGACAACGCCCAGGCTGTAGACGTCGGATCTGCCGTCAAGCTCTTCGCCCAGACACTGCTCAGGAGACATGTAGTGCGGCGTACCCATGACACTTCCCGTCTGAGTGAGGTTCCCGATTGCCGACATGTCACGCAGCCTCACGATGCCGAAATCGAGCACTTTCACCTTGATACCGCTAGCGACAGACGAAACGATGATGTTGTCGGGCTTGACGTCGCGATGGACGATGTTCTGCCGATGCGCTTCGTCAAGTGCGGCGGCAGCCTGCGTGATGATCTCTGCCGCAGCGGACGGAAGAAATGGGCCCTGCTGCTTAATGATGCTCCGCAGGCTCTTCCCTTCGACTAACTCCATCACGAGATAGACCTGGCTATCGTTCGAGACGCCGAAATCGTAAATGGTGACAGCGTTTGGATGTTTGAGCCTGGCAGCGGCTTGCGCTTCGCGCCGAAAACGCTCCGGCGCCTGTGAATCGCGAAATTGCTCGGCGTGAAGAATCTTAACAGCGACCTGATCGCCAATCAGCAGTCTCGTCGCGCGATACACCGTCGCCATGCCGCCCGCCCCGATTTGCGAATCGATGCGGTACTTCCCGTCAATCGTGGCGCCAATGAGCGGGTCCTGTTTAGCGGCAACTGCCTGCTGCGCTCCGGTAAGTGAAACGCCACATTCTGCGCAGAATCGGCTTCCATCCGCGATCTCAGCATTGCAGTTCTTGCAAACCATACGTCCTCCACACCAAAAGCCGCTGATGTCAACGTTCCAAATCCCGTTCTGTCATGAGCAACCCAACCGACAACGCCGTCCCTTTCCGATCGAGCGTCAACGTTCTAAAGCTGTCAGCGGGCGACGGACGCCCACCGGACGCCGGCACGAGCGCGGCCATCCCTTGCACGAGTGTGAGTGCACCGATAATCAGACTCGCCGATTGTTCATCCTCAGTGATTGCCTGCAGCCGAAACTTGATGCCGCCGGCCTCACGAGAACAATGGATCGTCATGGCGCGGCCGATACCAATTTTCTCGACAAGGATGCCCAGTGCCTCCACTCCCATGAACTTCAAAACGCTTGCGGAGACCATGACGGCAGCGTTTGCCGCGTCGCGCGCTGTCTGCGGCCAGGCCAGTGCCATCACAATTGGAATCTGCGCTCCCTGGAGGTTGTCTATCCCGTGGAATTCGCTCCGATCTAGAAATGAGCGGTTCATGGATGAGTCGGCAATCGATTCGATGTTGGGTTGCGAGCCAAACGCCATCAGCTTTTGGCCCACCATCGCAGCCACGACTCCCGTTGCGTTTTCCCGATACATAGCCACAGTCTTGATGCGCTCTGCTGCCCATCCCTTGCGGCCAAGATCAGCGAAAGCCGCCTCTACTGGGACGCGCAATTGAATGATTGCCGCGTCGCCTCCGCTCGCCCGACTGAATAGGACGACTGAATCGACATCTTCGGTACGTACCGCCGCCCTTTCCATCAGTCGCGACATTTCGGCGATCGGTGCCAATTGGGCGAGCAGTGGATCGCTCCGAACGGTTTGCCAGTGCACCCTGATCGCCGCTGTAGCGTCGATGGGAACAAGGTCCATCGCTGCAGGTGGTGACAAACGGGCACATCCACCGGCTGGCAAGAGTGCAGCGATGAGCGTCGCGACCATGGTGATCAACGTGCGTTTCATAGTGCGTCCTTGCGTCTCAAACTCCAGCCCGCGAGAGTGAGGCACGAAACTGTAGTTAATACGAGAACAAACCAGTCGAAGAGAATTTGTCCTCTGTATGCGGCGTCTACGACATCTTCCGATTCGCCCGCCTGAATATGCGAGTACGCAGGGACGGCCACCTGAGCCGCCAGGCTATCTCGCGAGACTTGGTCACTTCGACTGACGGCGTGAGCGAGCGCGTCCATGGACCAGCGAGCCGTCATGAGAGCGCTGGCGTGGCGCGCAACACCAAGCCCGGTGATTTTTGAAACCGGATCGACAGATGCTCGAAACGAAGGAGAGCCGACCTCTCGGGAAGAATTCTGAAAAGCGGCGTAGTCACTCACCGTCGCGGGTTTCCCGGGTACGAGCATTGAAATACACATCCTCGACGGGCCTGAGAAAACCACTTAGGAGTAGTTGTGGAATCAAAATGAGGGGCAACACGCTCATAGCCTTTTCGCCAGAATTCACGAAAGCTGAAAACATCAAACCGAGCCCAACGCCTCCGAAGGCCGTGAGCGTTAGCGTCACAAGCAAAGTGACCGCGTCGTCACTTCTAAGTTTGTCGAGCCCGATGAGCACGACAAGCAGCAACACGCACTGCACGACGGCAATCCCTGCAAGCACCGAGAATTTCGACAATATATAGGAGGGGATCTTGAGATCGACCAGGCGCTCACGGCGATAGATCGGAACCTCTGACGCGATCTCGCGAATGGCGTTGTTGGCACCGAACCAAATAGCGATGATCGAAATAATGAAAAGCGTTTTGGCGTCGTTCGGAACGTTTCCGACAATCAATGCAAGGATGAAGGCAATGGCTGGCGCCTGCGCTATCAGGAGGGCGGTGTTGCGGCGGTCCTTTAACTTTATTTCCAGGTACCGCTGCGTCAGAGTCAACCATTGGCTCAACCCGACGCGGGTGCGCGGGACGCGGGATTGGTCCGTAGACAATCCCCCGAGGCTCTGAGCGGCGCCGATCACTTCATGCGATTCGGCGAGGCGCGAAGCGACATGCCGCTGATAGTGGGACGAGCCGAGGAACGCTCGACGGATCTCCTCAGTATCCCTTGCCGCGATCTCTCGATACATCTGCCCGGGCTCATTGCACCGAAAATAGTTCAGCGCTTCTTTCGGAGGGCCAAAATATGCGAGTTTCCCGCCCTTTGTCAGAAGCGCGATATGGTGCATCTGGTCAAACTGTTCAAATTTGTGGGTCACCATCACGACGATGCGCCCTTCGTCGGCAAGGCGTCGAAACAAGAGCATCAGGTTCTCGGACGCCTCCGGATCCAACGGTGATGTCGGCTCGTCCAGGAAGAGGAAGCTCGGTTTCGTAATCAGCTCAAGAGCGAGACTGAGGCGCTTTTGTTGCCCGCCAGACAACTGACTGAACGCTTGGAGACGCTGCTCCTGTAGACCAACTGCTGCAATCACTTCTTCAATAACCCGCTGCATTTCCTGAGTTGGTGTGGAATCAGGAAGCCGTAGCTTTGCGGCGTAATAGAGCGTGCGCTCCACTGACAGTGCGTCGTGAAGAATGTCTCGCTGTGGGACGTACCCGACCGATCGGCGGACTGCGTCGAAGTTCTTGTACAAGTCCAAATCGTCGATGAACACCGCTCCGCTGGTTGCGGGCCGCAACCCATTCAGCGCATCCATCAGCGTGCTCTTGCCGCATCCAGACGGTCCCATCAAGCCGATGAATTCCCGCGGAAAGATGGCAAACGAAATTTCGCTGAGGATCGAACGGCCAGCAGCGGTTTTCCCGATGCCTGCGGCGATAAGCCGGCTCGATCGAAGATCGTGGTGAGCGACACGGCGGCCATCGACACGAAGAAGGAACCCGCCAAGAAAGATGAGGTCGGTCGCCCGCACTGGTCGACTATCCGTGACCGGCTCCCCGTTTACGAAAGTGCCATTTGTGCTCTTGCTGTCGACAACGCTTGGCGTGCCCGCATCGCCGTATCTAAGCAAAGCGTGGTAGCGCGAGACGCCAGGTGAATCGAGAACGATGTCGTTGTCTGGCGCACGTCCGATACGGATAACGCTTGGCAGAGGAGCTTTGGGTGGTTTGCCTGCGGGCAGAGCTTCGAATGATCGTGATGATGCGCTGATCCAGCAGCGGTTTCCGCAGCAGCACGCAAACGCGCCTTCACGTCCTCGACTGAAACGGCAGTAGGCGTTGAAGGGATCGTGTCGGACCGATTAGCCGCGCTGAACCTAAGCGCCACCATTCCTTCCCGTCCCAAGCCAACGCAATCGCCATCCTTAAGTTGGCACTGTGTCACCCGCTCGCCGTTGACAAACGTGCCCTGCGTCGATCCAACGTCAGTGATGGTTACGTGCCCATCTGCATCGATCTCGATTACAAGATGCTCACGCGAGATGCGGCTGTGCTCCAACACGAGATCGCACTTGCCTGCGTCGCGGCCGAGCACATGTCGACGCGAGTTGAGTATCAATTCGTGGCCAGTCAATGCACCGACGAGGCCAGTCAGGTAGGGGGTTGTGCGATTCTGTGGACTGCGAGCATTAACGGCCATGGAAGTGACTAACGAGGACGAGCCATTGCCGTGCCGATCACTGCTCCGATTACACCCCCCAGAACGGCGCCGATGACCATTGCATTGAACGAGGCCTCAGCTGTCGATACAAATACGGATTCCAGCCCCTTCAAAGTGGCGCCCCTAGTGATGACTACGCCGAATGGTAGTTGGCCCACCAAGAACGCCGCCGGGCGCATCAGGAAACCGATAAACCCGCCTATGGCGATTCCCACCAAACCGATGCGCGGAGTGGACAACATTGAGGAGGACGCGTCGCGAACCAAGGGCACTGAGTCAATCCCGGACGCCGAGATCGTCGCGGCAGGTGGGTTGTAAGCTACTTGACTTTGAATGCGGACGTGACTGGGCAACGCTTCATTCAACGCGGGTTGATTCTGCATTGCACCGCACTGAGCGCAAAACTTCGCGGACTCGCGGAGAGCCGTCCCGCAGTTTGAACAGAACATGGCAACCTCCTAGGGTGTGTTCAACCCGTGGCGCCGCCGACCAATTGGGATGGGAACCCAGCCGAATATCGGACATTGTCCGACGGTCAATCAGATCGTCGGCACAGCCGCAGAGACGTGAGTCCTAAGTGAGTGGTTCTACCGGAAAGGCGGCTTAGCCTAACGAATAGAGGTTC
Organism: Vicinamibacterales bacterium; assembly: GCA_963811435.1. Classification (GTDB taxonomy): domain Bacteria; phylum Acidobacteriota; class Vicinamibacteria; order Vicinamibacterales; family JAMQPK01; genus JAMQPK01. The sequence goes on along the minus strand of CAWERD010000007.1, from coordinate 718,507 downwards.
GATCTACAAGGAAATTCGCTGGCCAGTACCCGTGGTGAAGGTGCTGATTCTCGTCGATTACAGACGAACGCAGTAAACGTCGGTGACATCCGTCCTGGCGTCCCGGCATATGCCCGTGCCGCCTGCCGTAAGCCGTGAGCAGGGTGACCAAAGACGCCGCTGGGGAAGATTAGGCTAAGGGCGGAAAGCCGGAAGCGTTTCGTATTGGATTTGAGCGGAGCTTACTTGCCTCGTCTGACGAGCTAGTGCTATAAACGCGACCTCTCCGAACTTGTTCCAGCTCGCCAATCTAGGAGGCGGTATGCACAAAGTCGTCGTGGCAGCCCTCTGCATTCTGTTGTCGATAGTCATATCCGCACAGGAGAAGGATTGGAAGAGAGAGCTTGAAGCTAAGTTGGAAACGCTCTACCCATTGACGAAAATGGACAACGCTTTTTTTGCTGGCCGGACAGCCCTCAAGGAAACAGGGATCGTCCTGATCGTTCAACAAGCAGGAATACCGGCGACTGACGGCGCCGGCTTGCTGGCTCGCATTTCCAGAGTGCAGGACGGCAAGGTGATGAATCCCCAGGGCAGAACTGGACCTGGGGCTCATATTTGCAAGGTTGGGGAGGAGGTTTATCTCCGTGACGTCAATGTTGACGATGACCAGCTGACCTTCCGTCTGGTCACAGTTGAGCCGATTGAGTCAACGAAAGACGGAACGACAAGGGCGCAACGCCATTTCGCGTTCGTCCGATTTGAGTTCGAAAAGGGGTTTTTGAGTGCCGCATCGATTGAGGATATTGAAAAAGCCATAAGCCCGGGTACTCGCCACGCAATCACAAGCCACAGCGTCAAAGACCGTGGAGCTTGGCCAAACGATTACGGAAGTAGAGGCCATATTAGGAAAGCCCGTGACCGTCGTGAAACTCGGCAGCAGAGTTATCTATAGCTACAAGGAGATGAAGATCACATTTACCGATGGCAAGCTTTCTGACGTTCAGTAGCCCACGCGGCGTTAAAGCAGCGGAGCCGGATTTCGTGTAACGTCACCTCTACTGGAGGGCTTATGGCGTTCAAGCTCAATCGAAGTGCCGGTATGACCGTCCTCGGTGTGTACCTGATTCTCGCCGGTCTCGCAGGCCTGGTTGCGCTCGGCCTGCCGCCCGTGGTGATGTCAGTGCTGGCGTTGGTCGCGGGCATCCTCATTCTCGCCGGCCGCTAGCCGAGTCTCGATAACACTTGCACCTGCTGCTGCCGATCGTCAGCGCCATCATCTATGTCGCTGGGGCGCTGTTGCTGAAGCGCGCGTCCGATCTCGGCGCCGACGTCTGGCGCACCACGCGAATCATCAATTACGCGTCAGCGCTGGTGGCTGCGCCGTTGTGGCTGCTCGGCGGAACGATTCCCTCGTCTGCACTATGGTGGCAACCCCCGACTGCGGCAGTCCTCTTCTTCGCCGGGCAGGTCTTTACGCTGACGGCGTTGAGCACGGGCGACGTCTCAGTCGCCACGCCAGTGCTGGCTGTGAAGATTCTGCTCGTCGCCCTCCTGTCTACCGTGCTCATCGGCGACCCCATCGGCGCGCGACTCTGGACGGCGGCGGCGTTGAGCACAACTGCCATCGCGTTGCTGAACATCAGTCCCGGCCATTCACACAGGCGCGTCGGCACAACGATCCTGCTCGCGGGACTTGGCGCGACGGCTTACGCGTGCTTCGACGTGCTGGTCCAGAAGTGGTCGGCCGCATGGGGAACAGGCCGAATCCTGCCGATCGTGATGGCCTGCGCTGCCATATATTCACTCCCGCTTCGGATCCTCAGTCGTAGTGCCGACCTTAAGATCGGAGGGCCGTCGGAACGTAGGCCGGGTCCTTCGGACCCGGCTTCAAGATGGATCGCCGCCGGCGCCGCGTGTTTCGCGACGCAGGGGTTGATGTTCATCACGTCGATCTCCATCTACAGGCAGGCGACGAGCGCAAATGTTCTCTACAGCTCCCGCGGACTCTGGAGCGTCGTTGCCGTCTGGGGCGTCGGCCACTGGTTCTCGAATCGCGAACAGCATCTCGGCGCACGGGTGCTCGTGTGGCGATTGGTCGGCGCCATCCTGTTGATGGCAGCGTTATTGATGGTGCTTGTTGGCTAACGTTCGGTCGCGCGGAATCCGCTGAGCAAATTCGGCAACGCGTAGTTGCCTTCGTGGCAGGCGTATTCGTAGATGGGCCCGGGCGTCCGCGTCATCGTCAGCTCGCCCTTCCAGGGTTGCGTGAACGCCGTGGGGTTATCGACCTCGAAGCGGTAGAGCAGGGTATCGGCGTCGAGAAGGCTGAACCGTTCGATCAGGTGTAGATTCCGATCCCACCCGAAGTTGCCGCCCGCGTCCCCGTAAAAGCCACCGCCGTCGTTGAAGTTCGTCGTATCCACGACGAGCGTGGCGCCTTCCCAGCGACCGACCGAATCGCCCTTCCACAACCTGATGCTGGGGGGAAGATGCGGACGGCCGTCGAGATGAATGATTCTCGTGTCGTGGATCATCTCCGCGTGCACGACCAATGCATCCCGGCTCTGGATGATCTGGTAGTTGCTGTTGTAGGAATACGGAAGCATGGGCGGCCCGGCGGTAACGAACGCCAGACACTGATCCTGCAGCCCCAACTCCCCGGCAGTCGCAGGGCTTCTCAGCCCCTCGAGACGACGGCGCTTGACGTCGGCTGCTGCCGGCGTAAGCGCGGGAATGCGGCCATCGGGAGGGTCAGTGATGATCGAGGTGCGGAGCGTCTTCACCGTGCGGGTGCCGAACTCGCGGAAGAACGTGTTGTAGGTGCCGGTGCTGGTGCTCTTCGCGGCGGCCTCGGGCGACGGCTCCTGATTGCGATTCGCGACCTGGCGTTCCCACTCCGCAGCTTCCTCGGGCGTGAAGAAGGCTTTGTCCTTCAACGCCACGGGGCGTTCGAGTGGCGTGGCGGTGCCCGAGTTCCAGATGCCGTCGAAGTTCGGACGGGCGACGGGCTTGGCGCCCTGACCCGCGACAAACGGGCCAACCAGGCTCAGCGCAGCCAGAAACAGGAACAGCGATCGTCGATGCAACGTCGGCACTATACGACGAAACGAGGCTGCGAGTGTACTCGCTGGATTGCAGCCCGTCTCCGCTGAACGCCATTCAGCCGAGCTCGGGATCAATCCACGCTGGGGAACTCCAGAAAAATCTCACGAACCCGTTGGCGTTTCTTTTGCCTCACGCCGACGTGCAGCCTAGCGCACACGCTTGCCATAGCCGGTAGGGCGCGACTTCAGTCGCGCTCTGAATCGCAGGTGACCCGTGATTCCCAGAATTACGTGTGCGGTACCCGTGTGCGTTCTTCTTTCTGTCTCCGGCGCGTTCGCGCAAGATGTCGTCGATCATGCCGCCAAATTCATTGGGCGTCCGTACGTGTGGGGCGCGGAAGGTCCCAGCTCATTCGATTGTTCCGGTCTCACGCAGTACGTCTTTCAGGAATTCGGCATCGACCTGCCCAGGCGGGCCATCGACCAATCGAGAGTCGGCGACCCTGCGGGCAGACGCCTGCAGCGCGGCGATCTTCTTTTCTTTTCAACCGATGCACGCCAGTCGCTGGTCACGCACGTCGGGTTGTACGAGGGGAACAACGTGATGATCGACGCGAGCAAGCGCCACGGCCGGGTCCGGCGAGACAATCTGCGGGAGGACTTCTGGGTAGACCGATTCCTGTTCGCCCGTCGTGTCCGAGCCTCTGTCGACAGCGACGAGCCTCCAGATCCACGCGATGACCAGAGCGGTGATGCTCCCCGCCGGTCGAGCGACAGGCGACGAGCGACTGTGCGGATTATCGAGCGGATCGCCGGCGAGCTATTGAAGATGCCGCGACGCTCCGGATCGCGTTAAGACCGCAGCGGGACCGTCATGGTCGCGGCAGCGCGAAGATAAACACCGTAGGCGTCCCTGGACTGGCATCGATCCAGAACGACGACGGCGACCCGGACGCGACCGCGACGTACTGTCGTCCCGCCACTTCATAGGTCACGACGCCGGCTCCAATCGGACCGCCGGTGTTGAACCGATACAACTCTTTCCCGTTCTCTGCGTCGAGCACCAGAAAGTCGCCCGTCAGCTCCCCCGTCATCACAACACCGCCGTTCGATGTCGTGACCGCGGCGACCATCGGTCTCTGCGAGCGATAACGCCATCTCACTTCGCCGGTTGAGGCGTCGAGTGCCGTGACCCAACCCTGATTCGTGGCGTCGGGGGTGTAAGACCCGCCCATGTAGGGAGTTCCTGGAACAAACCGAACGTCGTCGCTAAGCTTGAACGTGCCGCACCAGTCGACGGTCGGCACGTACAGCAGGTTCGTGCGGGCGTTGAACGCGGGGCCATTCCATCCGACACCTCCGAACACACCCGGGCAGGCGTGCGTACCGTTCCGCGTCACCGGTGCATCTGTGTTGGATCGAGTGGTCACCGGTGTCTCGTAAACCCGCTTGCGCGTTTCCCGGTCCACGGCCCGAAGCATTCCGTCCTTGCCTGTCGTGATGACGAGATCGCGCGGCCGACCGCTGACCGACGTGCGGATGAGAGGACTGACCTGTGTCAGATCCCAATCGTGACCGTCCTGCGGCACGATTTGGTCGTACCACACAACCTTACCCGTACGAATGTCCAGTACCAGCAACGTGTTCGTATAGAGATTCCTGTCGCCACGCAGCGCTGACGGAAAGTCGGGGGATGGATTCGATGTGGCGACAAACAGATGACCGCGCGCAATGTCGAGAGACATCGGCGTCCAGATCGCGCCGCCTCCGAGCGGGATGTTCGCATCGGCCTTCCAGGTTTCAGACCCCGGCTCCCCTTTACCCGGAACGATGTTGAAACGCCACACCGGCTCTCCATCCTCGGCGCGGAACGAGCCGATCCACCCTTTGACTCCGTTCTCGCTGCCGGCGGGACCGATAACGACGAGATCGTCGAACAACAGTGGGGGCATGGTGAGCGTTTCACCCGCGGCCGAGTCGGCGACCTTGCGGGCCCAGAGCATGCGGCCGTCCGACGCATCGAGCGCGAGCAGGTAGCCGTCGGAGGTGCCTCTGTAGACCCGGCCATCCTTCAACCCCACGCCTCGGTTGGTCCGCCAGACGTCGTTTGCCCGAGGTGTCCAGACGTGACGCCAACGCTGATGGCACGTCGTCGCATCGATCGCGGCTGTCACGTGTACGGTCGTGACGTACAGCACACCGTCATACACCAGCGGACCCGACTGAAAGTTCGAGGCCTGTCCCATCTGGTACGCGCAGGCCACCTGCAATCGACCCGCGTTTGCCGGAGTGATTTGCACCGCGGGCGATGCGCGTGTTCCGTCGTAGTTGTGAGTGTGATAAAGCCAGGCGCTTGCGTTGGTTGCCGCAGCCGTGAGCTCCGTTTGATTCGGCACGGTCCTGGCCGGTTTCGGGCTGCCGGAACCGGCAATGTAGTCAGGGGCGGCCGTTTCGCCTGACGTCGCGAACCGAACGCTCGTGCGCTGTTCCCGACTGGCCAGCCGCGATTGAGCTCCGGCCGGATAGCCATTCTGCTCCATCAAGTACCGCAACGACAGCGACATAGTCAGCCGGCGTGAGCGCGTTGCCGCGGTTCTTCGGCATCGTGGTCTGAACGGTGTGGAAGAGATCATCCAGGGTGACGAGTGGATGGCTCCACTTCTGAAGGAACGAGCGTCCGACCAGCGAGACGGCCGTGCCGTCGTTCAGCCTGCCGCCGTGACAGACGGCGCACTCCTTCGCGTAGACGTCCTTGCCCCGTGAGGCGTCGGCCGCAGTGAAAACCGCCGGCAGGCTCGACGTCGAGGATTGCGCGACGAGGGCCGCACACGCGGACAGCGCGAGAACGATCGCCGGCGCCAGACGACACACTGCACGAAAGTCGTTCACCCGTACACTCCCTGAAAACGTCGGCATGATACCCTGTTCGACGCTGGAGCCGGGGAGATTGTGCAGGAGTTTTCAGCCTCCAGGAACGATCGCCGGCTTGACCGCGAAGGAGTCCCGATGGTGAGCCGCGTCGCCGCCGCGTCCCTGACCCTGGCGGTGGTCATCAATACCGAAGCCGCCGCTGCTCAAACGCACGCAACGAGCGCCGACGTGAGCGGGGTCGTGTACGACCAGACGGACGCGGTGCTGCCGAACGTTGTCATTACGGCGACCAACCCCGACACGGGCGCCACCCGTACCTCCGCGACCGAGGCGGACGGCCGCTTTACGCTGCTTGCGTTGTCGCCGGGGACTTATACGTTTCAAGCCGAGCTGCCGGGATTCGCGACGCAGGTCCGTGGTCCTATCCAGGTGATGCTCGGATCGGCTCTCGACGTCACGTTCACGCTCGAGGTCGCTGGCCTGGCCACACGGGTGTCGGTCTCGGTCGAGGCGCCCCTCGTCGACACGCAGAAGACCGCCGTCGCGACCGTCGTCTCGCAGCAGCAGATCGACAGCCTGCCGATCAACCTGCGCAACTTCATTTCCTTTTCGGTCATCACGCCGGGCGTGACCACCGACCGGACGCCGCAGCAAGGCGCGTCGGTCACCTCTGGTCTCACGTTCGCAGGCCAGCGTGCGCGATCGAACAACATCACCGTCGATGGCCTCGACAACAACGACGCGGCCGTGGGCAGCGTGCGCGCCACGTTCAGCCAGGAGGCGATCCGCGAGTTCCAGGTCCTCACCAACTCGTTTTCGGCGGAGTTCGGCAAAGCCTCTGGCGGCGTCGTCAACATCGTGACCAGGAGCGGGACGAATACTCCGAGCGGGCGAGCCTTCGCGTACTTCCGCGACGAGTCGCTCAATGCGAAGGACTACTTCGAAAAATTCGACCCGGCCGGCAACGCCCTTTCGCTCGAGAAAGCGCCCTACGGCCAGAAGCAGTTTGGCGGCACGCTTGGCGGGCCGATTCGACGCAATAAGAGCTTCTATTTCGTCTCCTTCGAGCGGCTCGATGTCGACACGAACAACCTGGTCACCATCGACGATCGCACCCCGGTGACGCTCGGATCACTCGTACTCGGGACGCCCAAACAGATCCTCGAGCGCGCAGGATTCCCCGTCGAGACCGGAAATGTACCCTTCAGGATCGAGGGCAACCAGTTCCTGGCCAAAGTCGATCAGCAGATCACGCAGGAGCAGAACGCAGCGGTACGGTTCAACTTCGCGGACGCGTTCAACGAGAACATCGAGCCCTGGGGAGGGCAGATCGCCCGAAGCCGGGGAGCTTCTCTTGACAGCACCGACTACATGGTCGCCGTCTCGTACACGGCGGTGAGAGGCACGCGGCTCGTGAATGAGCTGCGTGTTCAGTATGCGAAGCGCGATCAGGAGGTCAATTCCCTCGATCCGCGCTGCGGGGGCCTGTGCGTTGACGACAACCAGGGTGGTCCGACGCTCGAGGTGACGGGATTTGCGAGCGTCGGCCGTCAGCGGTTCACGCCTGCGCCACGCCACAGCCGGCGTGTGCAGGTCCTCGACACCCTCAGCCGTTACGCCGGCAACCATCTGCTGAAAACAGGCTTCGATTTCAGCACGATCGGCAACGTGGACGAGTCTCTCCCGCTCCACTTTGGTGGCCGGTATATTTTTGCGGCTGCGCTGCCCGGAGCCCTTGCTGGACTGCCAGGCACGATCAACGCCATCCAGGCGGTGGCGCTCGGGCTGCCGGCGGCCTACGTCCAGGGCTACGGCAACCCCGTGAGCTCGGATCGCATCAACGATCTTTCACTCTTCGCGCAGGACGAATGGCGCGTCGCGCCGGCCTTCACCCTGAAGCTGGGGATTCGCTATCAGAAGCAGTTCTGGCCTTCAACCCCGTTCGCCGTCCCAGGGATCGAGGCGTACACGTTCCCATCCGATGGGAACAACATCGCCCCTCGTGTTTCGTTTGCATGGGATCCGCTCGGCGACAAGAAGACGTCGATTCACGGCGCATACGGAATCTTCTACGACAACCACATCACAGCCATCAGCGGCGTCTCGAAAGTCGTGAATGGCGATACCCAGGTGCGGACGTTCGTCGCCCAGCTGCCGAACCCGCTTCCCATAGCCGCCTGGAACGCTCCGGATCGGCGTCTCCCCGAAAGCGCGGTTGGCGCGTATGCGAGCGTGAGGATTCCCATCGATCCGGGACTGGAGACGCCCTACGCCCACCACGCGTCTGTCGGATTCGACCGTGAGCTGGCTGGCAGCGTCGGCGTCTCGGCAAACTTCGTCTACGCGCGAGGCTTCGAGCAACTCGGTACGATCGACTACAACCCGATCGTGTCAGGGCTCGGTGCAGGCCGCCGGCCCGAAGACATCGACGGCCGCGCCGGCACATCGGCATCGATCCTTCAGTACACGTCCTTCGGCGAAACGTGGTACCGCGGTCTGACGGTCACGGCGACGAAACGATTCACCGACCGGTATCAATTCCTCGCCAGCTACACGCTTTCGAAGGCCGACGACAATTCGACCGATTTCCAGAGCGCGTTCATTCCCGAGAACAACGGGCTCGGTCGCAACCGTCAGGACCCAACGGGGTTGCCGGTCGGCTTCGATCCGGCTACGGAGCGGGGAGCCTCGGTTCAGGACCAGCGTCATCGCCTGGTCTTCAGTGGGATGCTGGTCGCACCCGCTGACGTGCAGCTCTCATCGGTGGTGACTGTCGGATCGGGCCGTCCATACAACATTCTGGCAGGGGCCGATCTGAATGGCGATGGCAACGGCGGAGCGTTCCCGCCGGATCGGGCGCGGCAAACCCCAACTGACCCAGCCTCCAGTGTTGACCGGAACTCCGCCACGCTCCCTACGCAAGCGAGCGTCGATCTTCGTGTGAGCCGCCGGTTCCCCCTGGGCGGCTCGGTCAGCATCGATGGAATCTTCGAGGTGTTCAACCTGTTGAATCGAACCAACTTCACCGAGATTAACAACATCTTCGGTACGGGGGCCTATCCAGCCAGTCCGGTCTCGACGTTCGGGCAGTTCACACAGGCCGGCGCGCCGCGCCAGTTGCAACTGGCGCTCAAGCTCAACTTCTAGACCCGGCAATTTCCGACCCGTGTACTATTCGCTGTAGGATGTCGACCTATACCGGCGATGCCTTATGGCGATGCCCGATAAATTGATCGGACGCACCGTTTCGCGGTACCGCATTCTGGAACTGCTGGGCGCCGGAGGCATGGGTGTCGTCTACAAGGCCGAGGACACCCGCCTGCACCGCTTCGTCGCCCTGAAGTTTCTCTCCAGCACATTGTCGGAGGATCCCGTTGCGCTCCGGCAATTCGAACGGGAAGCACGAACGGCTTCCTCGCTGAACCATCAGAATATCTGCACGATCTACGAAATCGATGAATGCGACGGTGAGCCATTCATCGCCATGGAGATGCTCAGCGGTCAAACCGTGAAGCAGCGACTCGCGCAGTCGACCTTCGAGGTGACCGAACTGATGGACCTGGCGATTCAAATCACCGACGCACTTGGTGCGGCACACGCCAAGGGTATCATCCATCGAGACGTCAAGCCCGCGAACATCTTCATCACCGAGCGCCTGCAGGCGAAGCTCCTCGACTTCGGTCTCGCCAAGCGAACGTCGTTCGTCGAGTTCGATGCGGGGGTCAGCGGCGGCTTCACGGCCTTCGGCCGCATTCTCGGCACCCCGAACTACATGTCGCCAGAGCGCCTGTGCGGCCAGGACATCGATCACAGAAGCGATCTCTTTTCGCTGGGCGCCACGCTCTACGAGATGTTGACGGGACGCCACGCCTTCAGCGGTGCCTCGATTATCGAGGTCATCGACGCGATTCTGCATCGCGAGACGCCGCCGTTCGATCCGAACATGCGGCCGCTGCCCAGAGGGTTGATGCAGATCATCGGCAGGCTCCTGGAAAAAACGCCGGACGACCGTTACGAATCCGCGGAAGCGCTGATGACGGCGCTGCTGACGCTGCGCCAGGACCTGATGGCTGGCAAAGCCCCGATGGTCGTCATCACGCCCGAGCGATCACAGCGCCGGTTGTCGATTGCCGTCCTGCCCTTTCGAAACGTCGGATCACAACCGGATAACGAGTTCTTTGCCGACGGGCTGGCTGAAGAGCTCATTGCGGCGTTGACCAAGATCGAAGACCTGCGCGTGGTCGCCAGAACCTCGGCCTTTACATTCAAGGGCCGTGACACAGAGCTTCGCGAGATCGGGTCGCGCTTGCGCGTCGACACGGTGCTCGACGGCAGCGTCAGGCGCGCCGGCCACCGCCTTCGCGTGACATGCCGCTTGACCAGCGTGGCCGACGGCGACCAGATCTGGTCTGAGATCTACGACCGGGAGATGGCCGACGTATTCGCCTTGCAGGACGAAATTACGCGATCGATTGTCGAGAACCTGAAGATCGCGTGGGTCGACAAGCTTCATCCCATCCGCCGCTATACCGACAATCGCGAGTCGTATCTGCATTACTTGAGGGGGCGGTTCTATTGGAGCAAGCGGTACGAGGGCGGCCTCATGACGGCGAAGCAGGAGTTCGAGCACGCCCTGGAAACGGACGTTGGCAACGCACAGGCGTATTCGGGGCTGGCCGATGTCTTCGCCTTCCTGGGGCTCTACTCAATCATGCCGCCGCGCCCGGCCTTCGCCGTGGCCAAGGCAAACGTCGATAAGGCGCTCGCCATCGATGACGCGCTGCCCGAAGCCCATACATCGCAGGGCCTCATCGCGATGAGTGCGAACTGGGACTGGCGCACGGCCGAGGCCGAGTTCATGCGCGCGCTCGACCTGGACAAGGCGCAGGCGCTGGCTCATCTCTACTATGCCTGGCTGCTCGCGCTGAGGGGCCGTCGCACCGAAGCGATTGTCGCCATCAAACGCGCACAAAACGCCGACCCGCTGTCGCCGCTGGTCAACAGCGGCGCGGGATGGATGTACTTTCTCCTCCGCGAGTACGACCAGGCGATCGCTGAATGCCAGAAGTGCATGGAGATCGACTCGAATTTCCTGGTTGGCATGTATGTGATGGCGATGGCGTACGCGCGAAAGGGCGAATACGACGCGGCCATGCCGCTCATCACGCGGGCAGCGGAACTGTCGAACCGGGCACCCTTCTACCTTGGCTTGCTGGGGCAGATCTACGCCGAAACCGGCCGTATGGCAGAGGCCGATGAAATTCTGGCCGAGCTCGACAGGCGATCGGCCGCCGGGGTGTACGTTCCGCCCCACTGTTACGTTTATATACATGCGAGCCGCGGCGACCTGGATCAGGCGTTCCAGTGGCAGGAGAAGGCGTGCGACGACGGCGCCCCACCCTTCTACTTTCAATCGCCGGCGATCGGCAGCATGCACGACGACCCGAGGCACAAGGCCCATCTCGCCCGGATGCAGGCAACGGCCTTGTTCGGTTTTCAAGGTTCGACCGTTTTACCCAGCTAAACACTATGGCCGAACAGGTAATCAGGTGGGTCACCCCTGTGGATCCCGCTCGGCCGCTGGATCCCCTTAAACACTTCCTCGCGCGCATCGACGCCGACCGCGGCTGGCACCCGGACTTGCCGCTCGCGCGCCTCCCGATGGTGCACTTCGCCAGCCTCACCGTTTTCTCCACGGAACGACTGCTCGTGTTCGAAAGCAATATCGACGGGCCGGAGAAAGACTATGTGAGAGAGCTTGTCAACGTTGGCCGGACGGGACTGGACTTCATCTACCAAGACAACCCAGATTACCGACGACTTGGGCCTGAGCGGTTTTTTCGAAAGTTGAAGGAGGGGACGCACCTCTATCACATCGGTCACCCGAATCGGAAAGTCCAGGAAATCAAGGGCGACCTCGAGCTGCGCCGATCGATCGCGCACGCACTGGATACCGACCCGCGTCTTCAAAGGATGCTCCGCGAACACTCACCCGCAGAGATCGTGCGTCACATTCGTCAACGCACGCACAGTCCGCGTCCGTGGTTCTGGCAACGGTATCGCCCATGGAACGCTGCCTGGGATGGTCCATCACCAAATCCACCCACACCGTTAGAGCAAATCGAATGGGAGCCAGACAAATGGTCGGGGTGGTTGTGGCTTGCCAGGGTTTTTGTATTGTTTCTGGTTGCGTGGCTGATCGCGACCGCGCTGGTGGTTGTCCTGAACCCGTTGGTTTCGCCCCGCGTCTTGATTCTCCTTGAAACCATCATGGTGTTTTTCCTGGTGAAAGCCGGTTCGGGGGAAGCCACGATGGCGCGGAGCGCCGTTCTCGCGCTGTTCTTCGGCTTCCTCGTGGCGTTTCCGTTTCGGTTTCCGGCGGTGGTTGATCTCATTACAACAGGGTGGGTGTGGTACGTGGCCGCGGGAATTCTCGTCGTGCCGGGATTGATGCTGCTGTCGCTTCTCCATATGGTGTGGCGGGTGCTGGTGTCCGATCCAAAGGCAGTCCCTTCGGCAGTAAAGGCTCGGATCCCTGTGCTGCTCGAAGCTGAGGATCGATACCAGAAGAATAGCCACTACAACCATGTGGCGGGCCTGTCCGAGCTGAAGTCCAATTTCCGGTGGCTTCGCTTCGTGCGCAGCCGTCTCGCGATGGAGCTCCTGAACCTGTTTTACCGCACGGAGTACGTCAAGGGCAGGCTCGTCACGATCCCGTCGATTCACTTTGCTCAATGGAGCGTCGTGAATCGCCGGTATGTGCTGTTCGTCACCAACTACGATGGACCGGCGGATAGCTACCTGGATGATTTCTTCAACACCCTGGCCTTTGGCGTGGCGTTCATCTGGCAGGACACCAAAATCTTTCCGATGACGATCGATCCGAGGCGGTTGAAGCTGTGGGTGCGCGAGGGACAGACGTTGGCCAGCATGTGGTATCGCGCTCCGGTCTACGAGGGCCTCACGGTAGGGGCCATCAATAACAACACCTTCATCCGCAAGCGACTGTTGCGCGGCAGAACCGAAGCGAGCGCCCGGCGGTGGCTGCGGCGATTCGCCACGATTCCCGAGCAACCCGGGCTGGTCGCACAACTCACGAAGTGGACGAAAGAGCTGGTCGGTGTGAGGGGTTGAGGGAGTCTATGGACCTGTCCGACATCCAGGGGTTGGTCTTCCACGCCTACAGGCGTCTGCCGTTCGCCGCGTACGTCATGCTGCGCTTCGAGCGGAATGAGGGTGCCGTGCAGCTGTGGCTCGCCGAGCTCGTCGGAAACGGCAACATCGACTCGGCGACGCCCAAGGAAGCGGGTCCACACGATCGCCCGGGCGTGCGTATCAACGTAGCGTTCACCCACACAGGGCTCATCGCGCTCGGACTCGACGCTGATGACAGCGAGACGTTTCCGCTGGCGTTCAAAGAGGGGTTGGGTAAGAAGTGGGACGACATCAACCAGCCAAAACATCGCTCCCGTGCGCTGGGAGACGTCGGTGCCAGTGCTCCGTATAACTGGGTCTGGGGGTATAACGGCAACGGAAACATCGACGGACATGGACAGGAGCATCGTGACACCAGAATTGACGCGATGCTGCTCGTCTTCGCGACAGAGGAGACGGACCTCAAGGATGAGATCACACGTTGGACGGACAAGGCGATTGCGCGAGGCGCCATAAGAAAAGACGGCTGGGGTGTGCTCTTCGGTGTGCTGCCGATAGAGAACGACCCAGTTAAAGAGCCGTTCGGCTTCGTCGACGGCATTTCGCAACCTGTCCTGAGAGGCGCTCGCGGCTTGTTCGGCGAAAACGACAAACCGACACAACCGGCGATCCACACCCTGGCGGACGGGGAGATTCTGTTAGGCCACATCGACGGCGCGCGTCAGTGCGCGGCGAGCCCGACCGTGGCGGCGCGCGACAGAAGTGCCTCGCTGCCCCTGGCGCGTGACGACCCTGAAGAACGGCGTGACCTCGGCTACAACGGCACGTATCTGGTGTTCCGCCAGCTCTCACAGGATGTTGACGGATTCAACAAAGCATGCGCGGCGGCCGCCAACGACACGGGCATTCCACGAGATCGGCTCGGGGCGATGCTGGTCGGACGATGGCAGGATGGCTCGCCGCTCATCAAGTGTCCGATCGCTCCCGATGCCGACCACGCGCGCGCGCCGAGCGGCAACGATTTCGAATACCGCGATGACCCGTATGGCGAGCGCTGCCCTATTGGCTCGCACATCCGGCGCGCCAACCCGAGAGATTCGCTCGGTACCGACCCGGACGGAAGCTGGCGATTATCCAACCGCCACAGGATTCTGCGCCGTGGGCGTCCTTACAACGACGGGACGAGCCAGGGCTTGCATTTCATCTGCCTGAACGCCAGCATCGAGCGCCAGTTCGAGTTCGTCCAGCAGAACTGGACCAATGACGGTACGTTCGGCGGGCTCGACGGCGAAGACGATCCGCTCGTTGGAGCGCGTGACGCCGGTGCCGCATGGACCGTCACGCTGCCACCGCCGGCGGAAACCCGTTTCCGGCGTCGGGTGGCGCTGCCGGGGCTGGCCCGCTTCGTGACGGTCAGAGGGGGCGCCTATTTCTTCCTGCCAAGTCTGACCGCGCTGCGGTATCTGGCACGCCTTCCCGCCGCGGCGCCACGCCGCCAGGAATGGGTGCCCACGCCACAGCGTCTCAACAGATTTGAGTGGGTTCGATTCCTGTTTGTCGTTCGCTTCCCGATTCTGCTGGTAGCCGCGCTCGTTGCGGCGCCGTTCAGCCTGTTGGGAACAAGCGCATTCCGGACGATCGTGCATCCCATGTTTTTGACGAGGGGTCCGTGGGACACGCTCCTCGTAACCGTGTTGGCATCGATGGCGGCGAGTCTGGCCATGAACGCGTACCGGGTCGCCGCGATGCATGCCGAGGCGCGCTTCGGGGTAACCGTGCCTCCGTCACGCGACCTCACGTGGAAGCGCGTGCTGATATGGCAGGCGTTCTCGCTGCCTATTGTGCTGACGACACTCTGGCAGTCGGCCACTGACACGGTCGTGGCATCGCGATTCGGGGTACCTCTAACCGAGCTCGTCTGGTTTGGCCTGGCCGCGTTGGGAGGCTACGTAGTCGCCTTTGCGATCTTGCTTGCTGCGGAAGCCCTCCGAAGTCGGTGCGTGCGTCCCGAAAACACCGAAGACGCCATGTTGTTGCCGCCCATGCGGCTTCTTGCAGGGCTGAAACGTAAGGAGTCGAAAATTGCCGAGTTGCGCGTCGTGCGTCTTGTTGAAGGCACCATCGCCCGGTGGCCGCCCGGACGAGGAGCGGGATATTTCGACCGTAACACCGGAAAGATTCTTCCAGGTCATCTGACAGCGGCCGCGCTGGCGTTCCTGATAATCGTGTTTTATCTGAGCGGCTGGTACACTCTTTGGCCGCCATCGCCGTGGCAGTTGCCGCCGATGGCCTATCTGCTGTTCGTCGTGATGATCGGAGCCTCGGTGGCCGCGACCGTCGCGTTTTTCCTGGACTGGTTTCGCGTCCCTCTCCTGACGATGCTCGCCGCGTCTTGGTTGGCGGCGACCTTTGTGGGTGGTTCAGACCACAAGTTCGCGGTCACGCAGAGAGACTTGTATGCTGCGCCCACCGTCAGAGAGGCGATTGACCGTGCCGACATTTACCACGCGACGCATGGAGGCGTCGCTTCGACATCCCGTCCGATCGTGGTTGTGGCCGCCGGCGGAGGGGGCGCGCATCAGGCGGCGTGGACAGCGAGGGTGCTGACCGGACTGACGAAGTTGTGGGGCACGTCATTCACCGGAAACTTGCGCCTGATCAGCGGTGCCTCGGCCGGCAGTGTCGGCGCGATGCATTTCGTTCGGCAGTTCCAGGACGGTCCGCTCGAGGCCGGCCCGCCGAGCCCGGGTGGCGTGGACAAGCTGCAACGCGATGTGGTCGAAGCGGCCAAGGCCGGAGCCACGGGCGACGTCTGGTGGGGCATCACGTATCCGGATCTCACGCGGACGCTGTGGCCGATCGGCGCCTTCGTTCCGAGCACGCTGGATCGCGGCCGAAGCCTCGAGCGCGCATGGTGTCATGCGATGAAGCTTGACCCGACGTGCATGAAGCCCACGATGGGCGACTGGCAGGCGGACGTCGCAAACGGATGGCGGCCCGCCGTCGCCTTCAACGCCATGGTCGTCGAGACAGGTCAGCGCGCGGTGCTTGCCACGTATCGATTTCCGGCCGAGTCCACGACAAAGGATCTCGCCTGGCTCACCGGACAGAAGGATCTGCCGGTGATTACGGCTGTGCGGCTCGCCGCCACGTTTCCGTTCATTACCGCTGTGGCCCGGCCGGACAACGACGCCCAGATGGGGCATCTCATCGACGGCGGCTACTGGGACAACCACGGCGTCGTGACGCTGCTCGAGTGGCTTGCAGAAGCCGACGTGAAAGGACGCAAGATCCTCGTCGTGCGCATCCCTCCCCCGTTCGAGCCCAGTCCGCCAGTGCGTGACCGCGCATGGCCGTGGCAGACGATCGCACCGCTCCAGGCGGGGCTGTCCATGCGAACGGATGCGCAACGGAACCGCAACGATCTCGAGATCAAGCTGTTCCAGGACGCGTACAAACTGGACATCGTGTGGGCGGAGTTCCCCTATCAACACAGCGGCGAGTCGACCGACACGCTGCTGAGCTGGCATCTTTCCAGGAAGGAACGGTGCGGCATCGAGAAGGTGTGGGACGAGAAATACGGCCGGGCCGCCGGCGGCCCAGCCGGTCCCGACCCATCGTCGAAAGGCGCACCGGACATCAACAAGGTCGCGTCGGTCCTCGGCACGCCGGCGGCCTGGGTACCGGCGGACGTGGCGGAGTGCAGGCCATGAACGCCGTCGCACCGCCTGTCGTACGGCCGGCCATTCAGCGTTTCCCGGTCGAAGAGGTCCCGCCGGGTGAGAACGCCGCCATTGCCGGGATGGTCGAGACGCTCAAGGAACAACTCACGAAGCGATATCCGCAAGGCGTGATCCGGCGCGACGCGCATCCAAAACACTATGGCCTGGTCACGGCCACGTTCATCGTTGATGAGAAGATTCCTGTCGCGCTTCGGCACGGCCTCTTCCGCGAGCCAGGAACGGCGTTTTCGGCGAGGATTCGGTTCTCCAACGGTCACCCGATCGTGGGCCACGATCTCGTGCACGATCTCCGTGGCTTCGCGATGAAGGTCTTGCTGGGACCGCAAAGACCTGATGACCCGATCCCCTTCCTGGACGACGAAGCGACAGGCTTGGCGACACACGACTTCGTCATGGCCACCGGCGAGGCCTTCTTCGGCCGTGATGCGGTCGACTTCGTCGATTTTCTTCCAGCCTCGGAACACTGGTGGACAGTGCCGTTCTATTTCGTTCGCAAGTTTCCCCGTCGACTGCGCGGCGGATGGCAGATGCTTTCGGCGCAGTCGTGCCCGAGGAGTCCGCTCGACGCGTACTTTTTCAGCCAGACGCCTTACCGTCTCGGCCCGCACTGCGTGAAGTATCAGGTGCGTCGGTTAGAGCCGCGGCGAGTGAAACGTGACCCGTGGTATCGGTGGTTTGGTGTGAGACATCTCCTGGCGTCGATTGTGACCCCGATCGGCATGGTGCTCAGATCTGTGGCGCGGCGGCTTCCTGGTTTTGACGTGTTGCGCAGCTCGCTGCAGCGGGACTTGCACGACGAGGGTGCGACCCTGGAGTTTCTGGTGCAGCGCTGGCCCGATCTGAGCCGGTTGCCGGTGTGGGCCATCGAGAATGCGACGCGGCGGTGGGAGGGACGGTGGGAGCGGGTCGCGAGGATTGAGATCCCTGCTGGCCAGCCTGAGGTCGGCACTGCCGAAAATCTTCAAACGGCAGAGCGTCTCAACTTCACCCCCTGGCGCGCGTGGCCCGAGCACCAGCCGCTTGGCAGCGTCAACCGAGCGCGGCTCGAAATCTATAAGGCGATCTCCGCGTTCAGAACCGGGTTAGGTCACCCACAAAAGCAGGGCGCTAGAGGTTATGGCGCAGCCGTTCTCGTCGTGATTCTTGCACTCGGGTATGTAGCAACACTCGCCCGGCGCGAACAACTCTAGAGCGGTTGAAGTTTCCCGCACGCACGGGCCGTTCGCGATAGGATATCGACCAAACGGAGGAAACGAATGGTTCTGAACAAACAAGAGCTCATCGACCAACTGCATAAAGAGGTGCGCATTCTGCTTCATCTCGCGGGCAAGCTCGAAGGCGACCAGGCCGAATACCGGCCGACGCCGAAGCAACGAAGCGCGCTGGAAGTGCTCCGCTATCTCAGCATCATGGGCCCCGAGCTCGTGTCGGCTGCGAAGAACGGGGCGTTCGACGGCCCGGCGTGGGGGGCAGCGGTCGCGGCTGCGGAGAAGCGCAATCTGCATGAGACGGTCGCGGTCATCGAAACACTGCCAGCGAAATACGACCAGTTGCTCGCGGGTATGTCGGACGCCGACTTCCGTGGCGAGATGACCGGTTTCGACGGCAGCAAGCTCTCACGGGGCATGTTCATCATCAGCCTGGTGCTCGGCGGGCATGCGGCGTATCGCACGCAGTTGTTCTGCTACCTCAAGGCGTGTGGGCACGACCAGCTGGGCACGACGAACCTCTGGCGGGGTGTCGACGCGATGGCGCCGGTGTAGTCCAGCGGGCGGACGACATCACTAGGTCGCCTCCGGCACACGGGCTATCGCTGTGCACGGGCTCATATTCGTCTCGGCGATCTCCATCTACAGGAAAGGCGACCGGCGCTAACGTGCTCTACAGTTCCCGCGGATGCTTCTGTGACGATTCATATGGACCAGCTTGTGATGTCGTCCTCATTAAGGTGCTGGCCTGCTGAAACTCAGCGGGGAGTGATGATCGAAGAACCACGCAGAACCTGGACGGCGGAACCAATCGGTTTACGCTCGTCGAGTCAGTGCCCCAAGACGGGGACACGGCCTAGTCGGTTGCCCATGTCGTATGCACGCCGCGTACTGAAAACTGCATGTTCGCTCATGTGGAAAACACCCGTTCACATGACAGATCAGTGTTCACCAGCAGTTTTGCGAGATTTCCAAACTCGTTCGATTGAGAGGGTGTCCGCCGAAATCAAGCGGCTGAGTGGCGTTCTTAAGACTTCCCCAGACTCGACCTCGTCATCTCAATGTTTTGTACCGCCGTAAGGGCCTACGCTTTTTCTGAGGTCACCTGATAGTCAGCCGACCTTTCCAAATCCCCGCCAGGCACTAAGAGTTGGGCCTCCGGGCTGAGTGTCAGTGACCGCCTGACGAGCGACGTTTTCTAAACCAACTTATTCTCCCACGCTCCTAGATGACGTCGACCCCTACGTCCTTCAAATAATGAAAGGTACCATCGTAGAAGTCTGGCTCCCGGGTCGGATCTACTGAGTTACCGGGCGGAACGAAAATCACCATCCCCTGTCTCGCACGCGTGAGCAGCACGCGATAGGCATTACGAAGATAGTTTCTGCGGTCGGCCTTCCTCATCACGTTCCATCGGCTCGAAACGAACGAGTGAAAGCTCCAGTCGGTCGCAGCAAATCTGAAGTCAGCGTCCCATGCGACGCACACCCAGTCGAGCTCAAGACCCTGTACCTGAAACTCGGTTGCTGCGTCTTCCATGTAGAAACTCGAGCGCGTGTCGTCGCGATCATTCAAGAACCAGTGGACGGGATCTACCTCAACCCGCACATCCACGGCGTGGACCTTAAGTCGCTGGGCCCCTGACGAGGCCACGAGGCCAAAACGTTCAGAGCCTCTTGCCCGGTCTCGGATCCACGACTTGGCTCGATTCATGTCCCGAGTGAGCGCAATCGGATAACGAGGGCTGATCTTGGTCAGTAGGTCGCGCGCCTCTGATTTCTCCCGATCGAGCACCGCCTTGACGAATCGGGAAACGTGCTCCGCTCGGAAGGAGCGCATCGAGACCGACAAGTGCAAGCTTTCGTCGGTCACGACCGTCGCTTTGGTACCAAGGCTCTGGAGTGCGTGCCCGGCGTCATATTCGCTATCCGTCAGACTGGGCGAGATGTACGCGGACCAGCCCGTAAACTGCTCCGACACCGCGTCTAGCCACGCAGAGATGCCGGCTTCTCCGCCGTTGATTTCTTGTCCTCCTCCGACGAGGCAAATCACGACCGCCCAGTCAGTATGGCGGTCCAGATACGACAGCAAGAACTCCGGTTCCGATTGCGTAAACCCGGGTCGGCCTTTCTTACGGCGCATGAACTTCGTAGTCTTCTTGCGATTCCACGCACGTTGTGCCTCGTCGAAAATCACGACGTGATCGATGGGTGGTCCATCTTCGTTCAATCCTTCGTCTCGGAAGTGATGCACGTTCTGAATGAACGATTTGATCTTCTGTTGCACAACCCCTTTGCGGGTTCGCTCGTTCTTGGCCTTCAGGCGCGTCATCTCATCTCTCGCCAACGCCTCTCGCAGCACTTTCACCAGAGGGCCGTTACCAGACAAGAACACTGCGTGGGTTGGTGTTTCGCCTCGTTTCTTCGTCGCCACGTTGAGGCCGACTAGTGTTTTGCCCGCACCAGGCACGCCCGTGACGAACACGATGGCTCTTTGGCCATCCCTACGGGCGAGGTTAATGATCTCTTCCACCCGGGCGGAGGTAATCCCGAGATTGCGCGCACCAGCGTCGTGGCGCGCGATGCTGTCAACCGAATGATGCGCGTAGAGAGCTTGTGCCGCCTGAATGATCGTCGGGGTCGGCTGATATGGCGCACGGGCCCACGCGAGAGGATCGATCGTTGCTCCAGTCACCCGCGCCAGACCCAACTGGAGCGTCTTGCCCAAGGTCACTGCATTGCAGGTCATTGGCGGAAATACGAGGTCTTCCGCCGGCTCGAGTAACTTGGGCTCGCAGTCATCAGACTCCGTGGCGACTAGGATCGGCAGAATGGGCGCGCTGTAGCTGGCTAAGTGAAAATTCTTTAAATCGAGCGCGTAGTCCCACGCCTGATTGAAGTGTTGGGTATTGACGTGTCGCGCCCCAACCTTAAACTCGATCACGAACACCGCCGGCCCGGCGACGAGCACCGCATCGATGCGGCTGCCGATTCGGGGACGTCGAACTCAAGGAATACGCTCCCGTCGGTGCCCGCGAGCGCTGCCTTGAGGACTCTCGATCTCGCCCACCCAGGCGTCGCGCTGAGGCGGATCAACGGCGAACGAGCTTTTCGCAGTCAGCGTTCCGAGGATCGACTCAGTCGTCTCGCCGATGAAATCGGCGACGCTGGCAGCATAGTACGCGGCGGGGACCGAGAAGATCGCTGTCATTTCTGCGGTTGAGCGGAGGATATCAGAGCGCCTCAACCAGACAGGGCCGCCGTCGACCATGTCGGTAATCGGCGCCGCGATACCGGGCTAGAAGGTCCATCGATTCTCTCCGCTCAACAACCGACAACGCGGTTCGAGGCGCGTAGAGTGTCTGGCACAGCGAGGAAAACCGATCGAGAAACCGATCTGGCATCGATGGGCTCATCTGTTTGTGGAAGTCGCGTGGGGCCAGCGAACAAACGGCAGCCAAGCTTCCGGGAAGCTCAATGCGACCGCTTTCCTACCTCTGTTCACCACAGCATTCCTGCTTATCGGCACGACGTTGAGAATTTTGCTATCCAAGCATCGCGATTTCCGCGTACTCGCCTGCGTGTTCGGTCGAAACGGGAGGATTCTCGCCATCGTCTGTCCTACACGCCCAGCTCGAATGCCGCCAGATGCACAACGCGCTCGTCGGCAACGAGTGCCGCGGCCGCCAGGCGGTCCCCTGCCACGCGGACGGTCTGGCCCAATCCAACCGTGGGGAACGGCTTGCCCTTCGTTTCCGCAGCCGTCGCCACGGAGCGAATGAAATTCTGAGCAACGGCTTTCGCATCGTCGACACAGATTCTGCTCGGCACGACCGAGTTCTGCGTATC
Source organism: Vicinamibacterales bacterium (assembly GCA_963811435.1). GTDB lineage: Bacteria > Acidobacteriota > Vicinamibacteria > Vicinamibacterales > JAMQPK01 > JAMQPK01. The sequence goes on along the minus strand of CAWERD010000007.1, from coordinate 696,656 downwards.
AATCGCATCGAGCGCGTAGCTTCCAACAAGCTTCGGAAACAGCGCGCCGAATACTGCCTCGCTCTCGAAGCACTCCAACCCGACGGGAACGCGGTCGATGAGGAACACCGCGCCGCATTGACCTGCCATTCTCGGAAATGCACTCACGAACGCGTCAATCGAGCGCTGATGCGTCTCGAACATTCGCGACATGGCAGACGTGTCGGACGCGGCCGACATCCTGGCCGATTTCTGAGCGATGTCGCTCCAGATCCACTGCTGATCGCTTCGGGCGGTGCCGTTCGACGCGAGCGATTCTGTGACCCGGGCCACCTTGTACGCCCGAGCGCGCGAATACTGCGCGTTCCGCGACGCCGCGAACCGGCGGCTTTGGCAATGCCATCGGCCGGCTTCCACGCATGACACAGGAATCACGACTGTCGCTTTGGCCGGCACAAGGATGGTCAGATTGATAATCCGGTTCTGCTTGGCGCCGATCAGCTCTTCTCCATCCACGACCAGCACCGGCGTCTCGCCGCGGTTCACCACCTGAAGCTCTGGCACCCGTCCGCCTTCGGAGACCTCGGTCACGTCGAAGTCGCCCCGCGAGAGGGCCTCGTCCAGTATGATGTAATCCATCGGAAGCTTGGGATTGCTCATCGTCAACGGGATGACCGACAACCGCTCGAACGATGTTTCCGCGCCGACATTCAAATCCTCCAACGTCATCGCGATTGGATTCAGCAAGCAGCACGCTCCTTATGCGCAACTGAAGTTGCGCCTATCGATATGCAGAGTTTATGGAGGGCCCGTGACACGGCAGGTCACACACCTAAATGATGGAACCTGCAGGGCTTATGACTGAGGGCTTAGGGCTGCGCTGAAGCGCGTCGGGCACACGACTTTGCGCGACACCTTCCTTTCTGTGCTATACCCGACCAGTTCAATGCCACGCAATGCCGAGGTCATCAGGCAGTGGAAGATTCTGCGTACTCTCGACGCGAGCCGTCAGGGCGAGACCATCGCCGGCCTGGCTCGTCAGTGCGAGGTGACGACGCGGACGATCTGGCGCGATATTGTCGCGCTCCAGGACGTCGGATTTCCTCTGATCGATGAGAAACCGGACGGGCGCACGCGGTGGAAACTGATGCCCGGTGGTTTGAAGGGCCTGCAGGATTCCGCGCTGACGATGAGCGAGCTGGCGTCGTTGTACTTCAGCCGGGCGCTCGTGCAATGCCTCGTCGGCACGCCCTTTCACGAAGATGCGAGCAGCGCGATGGACAAGATCGCCGCCGCTCTGCCTCAGCGGATGCGCGCGTTTCTCGATCGCTTACCAACTGTGCTGAACGTCAAGGCCACTCCACGCAAAAAACGCGAGGAGGATCGCTACCGCAAACACATCGCAGAGCTTCTAAACGCGATTCTCGAACACCGCCAGGTGAAGATGCAATACGACTCCGCGTCGAGCCGCCAGACGAAGGGGTATCTCATCGAACCCTATCGCCTTGCCTATGCGCAGGGCGGGATGTATCTGCTGGCTCAGGTGCCGAAGTACCGTCAGCTCAGGACATTTGCGGTCGAGCGGATTAAATCGCTGAAGGTGACATCTCAAACATTCGTCGTACCAGAAGGTGCCCCAACCGATCCGTTCCCGAACTCACTCGGCGTGCACACCGGCGCGCCAGAGCAAGTGGAGATCGAGTTTCTGCCTGAGGCGGCCGTCCACGTGAGGGAGCGTACATGGCATGCGTCGCAGCAGATTCGAGAGAAATCCGACGGCTCAATTCGCCTCAGCCTGAATGTCTGCAACGACTGGGCGCTGCGAAGCTGGATCCTGAGTTTCGGACCATTAGCACGTGCCGTGTCGCCATCTTCTCTGGCTGAATCGATTCTCGAGCAGTTGGAGGAAGCGCGCGACGGTTACGCGCCGCAACTGGATTTCGAATTTCGCGGATCGCTGTTCGACCTGAGCGACCATCCGAGACTGCCGTTTCGAACGTCGTGAACTATCGCCGGCATCATCGCGGTGCAGGCGCCGATGGCGATCGGGTGAACTTCACGCACCGTGGCTGCGGTGCGCCCGCAGCCCAGAATCCTTTTCCATTTGTTTTCGCATCGAGTTGCGCCTGTGCCAACGCCGCGTCGTTCTTGAAACGGGTGAAATGGCAGGCAAGCCCCGCTTGAAGAAGCTGGATGCTGGAATCCTTCCCATCGACAACCACTCGTGCAACCAGGCGGTCGTAGTTATCAACATCGGTCGCCTTCACCTGGACTTTCTTATCGAACATCAACATCCGCGCGGCATTTCTCGCTTGAGTGCTGAAGGGCTCGCCGGTCTCCGGGGCATCGATGCCTTCCAGGCGAACCCGAATGACACGGTTGGTGCCATCCAGACGAATGCGGACGGTGTCGCCGTCAGCAATGCCAATGGCGGTGCCGGATAGTGATTGGCCGACGAGGCGAATCAGATCTTCGCGTCGCTGGCCGTCCAGCGAAGACGTGAACGCGATGAAGAACGCGGCAACGATCGCCACGCGCTGCACTCCCTGTACGCTCATTTGCACGTCATCACTTTACAGGCTGACGATGGTGACTCCTTCATTTCGTGGATCCAGCCGAAAGCGTTTGACGCTGGGCGTTTCGCGCAAGTGACGGTGCAAGGCGGCGCGGATGCGTCCTCCGCTCCGCCCGTGAATGAACCGCAATTCGCTGAGGTCGCCAAGCAGAGCTGCGTTGAGTGCCTCCTGCACGCGCTCGAGCGCCTCTTCGACGGTCAGGCCGTGCAGGTCTATCTCGTCGAACGGCGTGCGCCTCTCGCGCTTAGGCCGAGCTGGTTTGGCTTCACGCTCGAAACGCTCGGGGACCTGCGACCGCTTGCCGCCATGAGGGACTACGGCGAGCTCGTTTTCTGAAACGACGAGCGCGCGTCCCTGCACGTCAACCAAAAGACGACCACCGTTTCGAACCTCGCGGACCACGCCTTTTCCAAGGCGAGTCTGCACGGTGTCACCGGGCTTGAAACGTGAGGCCATGGTCGACAGGATCCCTGGTCATTATCTTTGGGCTTCCTGCCGTTGGGAAGGTGACGATCGGTCTCGAATGGGAAAAGCTGACCGTCGGACTCTGCTTTTACGCAGCGTTCAGCTTGGCCAGAATCAGTCCGACGTCCCGTCGGATGAGGCTGAGCCCATGGTCCACACGGTTGAACCGTTCGTCCATCGCCTCGAACCGTTTGTGGACCGCCGGAAGTGTTCTTCGAGAGTTTTGCCGGCCATCATGCCTTCGACTGCTGTCAATCGTTCTAAGAGACTCGTTGCGCCGTAGCTCGTATGATTCCTCCGAGCGTAGGCGGACGGTAGCATCGTCGTCGAACAAAAACAACGATTCGAGTGGAGGGATCGAAAATTCTGCGCGCGATATGGATCTCAACGTACTCATCCATTGCACAATTGTTTACGCAGTCCATTTGCGACATCGAGCTGCGCGCTCACCAGCTCAAGGGCAGTAGTCCGGCTAAAGCCGGACACTACGTCGTGTGACCACGACCAGAGCGGTTTCGAAATACTCGTGAGCGGGTGGCGCCGGGCGGGGCCGCCCCAGCCCGCCCGCAAGGCGTCCCACGTACACGCGGTTTTCGCCGAGGACGGGATGGGGCAGCCCGGCGACAGGACCCGCTCGAACAGTTTGAAACCACAGCCAGTTGCCCAACCGAAAGATCTCGGGAAGAGCCTGCGTTATTTCTTAATCGATGGGTGCACATACCCCGCCGTCAGGACACGCGCCGACGGACGGAAGCTGAGATAGTCCACATGATCGGGGATGGTCACCCAGCCGTGAACCGTGCCGGCGGGAATGATGATGATGTCGCCGATCTTCACCTCTCTTGTGACCATGTCAGGTCCCACAACCGGTCCGCTGCAGGAAGGTCCATTCAGTTCCTTCGTCACAGCAGAGTCGGGCGCTGAACGACGCCCGTTGACGAGATGCCCGCCCGTCACCATCGTGCCGCCACCGGAAACGATGTAGTACCCCTCGGTCTGCTCGTCGTGCGTCAGGCCGTTGGGCGCGTTCGCCGGAGGCGGAGTCGCGCTCTTTTCGCCACACGGCTCGGCCGGCGGCGTGTTCGCGCGGGCCGCGCCACCGCCACCACCGCCGCCTCCGCGCGCGCCCGGCGCCGGCGTGGCTCCGCGATGCACGATGCCCACAGCGAAATTCTCAGATCCGATGTCCACCACCCTGATCTGACGGTCGCCGCCCGGCTGCTTGTTGACGGTATCGACCTCTTCCTTCGTGATGTAGGTCGCCGGCTTCGACGATCCTGACTGCGCGAGGGCGACGAAGGGAATGAGCGACGCCAGCACGAACACGACGTTGCGGATAATGATTCGCATGTAGGCCTCCACGGGGACGGACAGCGGTCCGCCTAAAGGCGGACACTACCGGAGACGAACGACGAAGGCAACGAACGACGGACGACGGTCCGCCTGAAGGCGGACACTACCGACGTAAGACCTACGACCAACCACCAACCACCCACCACCAACCAATCACCGCCGATTCGCCCGACCGAGCTTCGCACTCGGCGTCGTGTCGGCTTCCAGATCGCCGAGCACGAACTGAATGCCCCGGAAGAAGAAATCGCTGAGATTCGGCGACGCAAAAAACGCCGGCGTATGACCCAGGGCGGTGAAAAAGACGCGGCCTTTGCCGTACGTGCGGATCCAGCTGAGCGCGTAGTCGGCGTCGGGGCGGACGCAGGGGCGAGCACAGCCCCTGCCCTGATTCAAATCGGTCTTCTCGATGTCCATGCTCATCAGCACACGAACGTTGTCGCGCGAAAGCGGTGGCTCGACGAAGCGGTAGAACTCGTCCTGATGGACGAATGCCTTGCCCTCGAACGCCGCGACGAGCGGATTCGTGGGGTCGTCGATCTTTACAGTGGCCATCTCGGTCGGTTCGCGGTGACTGCCCTCCACGGCGCCGAGCATCTCGCGGAACTCCGGCCAGTCCATCGAGGCGTGGCTCGTCCCGTGGTATCCCGCCAGCCCGCCGCCTTCACGCACGAAACGGAGTAGGCCGGCGCGAACCTCGGGATCGACGAAGATCTGCCCGACCGTGTTGTTCAGAAAGACGGCGTGGAATGTTCGCAGTTTTTCGTATTTGAAATTCTCGAGATCGTTGCTGAACACCGCCTCGTATGCCCCCGTGGATTTCGCGAACAGCTCGATCGCCATGTTCGCCGCTGGAATGGAACGATGCCCGCCATTCGCGCCGCCATAACCGATGTTCGCGTCGTAGACCAGAAGCCGTCTTGATGCCTTCGGCGTTGCGGCAGGTTTTCGCGGCGTCGCTGCGGTGACCTTCTCCCGTTCCTCGGGAGTCAGCCGATCTGGTCCCTTGATCGGTATCCCGCGCGAGAGTTGCATCACGCGGTCGGCTACCAGTGGCTGGACGGCCTTTTCGAAGGCTTCCAGCGACCGCGACAGATCGGCCACAACGTCCGGGCCGCCGGTGGCGTCCACGGTGATGAGAGAGAGCTTCAAATCCCGCTTGCTGATTTCAACCAGCAGCGGTGCAAGAGCGGTGCGATCGCTTACCTTGATCGCCAGCAACCGATCGTTGAGCAAGGCGATGCCGTCGAGCGGCCTGACACCCTGCTGCGTCCACTTGCCAAGATCGGCATACGCACCGATTCGCTTGCCGCGTCCTTGAAGTGCCTCGAGCACAGCTTTCGGGCTGCCGCTGATTGCGACATTCACGCCGAACTCATCCGCCAGCTTCTCGATCTGCGGCCATGCCGCAGACGTGCGCTCGACGGCCAGCGTCTCGACGCCCAGGCTCTTCGCAAACTCGAACTGTTTTCGCGCGATCGGCTCCTCCTCGCTGATCGCAGGCATGACATACACCGGCATCCTCAGGTTGAGCGTCGTCATCCTGTCGCGGACAGCGTCCAGTTCTCCAGGGGCCAACCTGTAATCGAGATTCTTCGGAATCTGGGCGCTGATTTTCTGCGCGCTGTCGCCTTCGACGACCGCGAGGTCCAGCGCTTCAGCTTTTCGCGCCGCCTCGAGAAACGTCTCCTGCCGGAAGCTCCCGAGCGACACACCCACCTGCCAGCCAAGGAGAGAGTCCCACCGCGGTGCGGAGCTGCCGCCACGCCGGCACCCGAACCGATGCCGAGCCGCGGACAGGAACGGGAACGTTCGGCGCCTGAGCGAAGCCAATCGTTGTGGAAGCGATAGCTGCGACGATGAGAATTGCGCGGCGCATGCCTATTGCTCCGCCGGCTTGAAGGCCAGCAACACATTTCCCGGGCGGCCATTCTGAAATCCGGTGTAGCCCGACGTGACGTACACCATGCCATTCACGATCGTGGCGCCGGCTGAGCCAATCGACCCGCCACGCGCCTTCACGCCGTTGACGGTTTCGAAATCTTTCGCGGTGTTGTATTGCCAGATCGGTCTGCCGTCGAACGCCGAGAAAGCGCGAAGCATCCCGTCGAGCCCACCGGTGAAGACGACGCCAGGGATCACGCTCACGGCCGCGCTGATACCGGGATGCATGGCCATCGATTCCTGCGGCGGGATGTCTGCGTACCACCTTTCGAGGCCGTCCCTCAACCGGACCGCGACCAATCCCCCGTAAGTTCCTCTCATCGCGAAGTAGCCGTTCTCCTCATCCGCGGCGCCACCGAAGAGAATCTGCCCTCTGCTGATGTCCGAGTACCAGACCACCTTGCCTTTGTTGTCCGGATCGAGCGCCCAGACCGCGCCAGACTTCTGGCCGGCGAGGACAAGCGTTCTCCCATTCGGCTGGTCGACCACGATCGTGCCTGCGGAGAAATCCCAATCGGGATTGTCGGTCTCATCGGGACAGTAATAGTTGTCGGGCCGTCCACGTGCGGGGCCGCCTGCTCGCTGCGGCGGCGGTGGACCAGGACGACGATGCGCGCTTCGTGGCGGATGGCCGGCGGCCGATGGTCCTTGCGGGCAGCCCGTATGCCACACGTCGCCGTGCATCCCCTGTGTGACCCACAGAACTTTTCCAGTGTTGATGTCCATAGCCATCACCGCATTGGCTCGACCGAGGTCGGGTGCGGAGAACGCATTACCCGTCGACACATACACGGCCTGCCGTTTGGGATCGATCGTGACCGGACCCCAGATGCCCGCACCTGACGGTCCCAGGAACTGTATTCCGGCGTCGCTCTTTCTCAACGAAGGCTCTTCCGGAATCGTGTATGTCTTCCAGATCTCCTTTCCAGTTGCGGCATCGAGCACCGCAACCATGCCCGCGCACCGTGCAACACATGTGGTTGAAACTCGCCGACTCGGGCTCTTCGAGCGAAGCCAGGGGAATGTAGACGCGCCCCTCATAAACCGTGACGCCCGCGGTAATGCGCGAGAGCGGATGTGGATCGACGCGCGTTTTCCACAGCAGCTTGCCGCGTGGAGGCATCCACCGAGTACGCGTTGCCGCGAATGTCGCCGAAGAACGCCGCCAACTGGGTCGCCCCTCGTTTCACAGGGGCAAGCATCGGTGTGCTGCGCAAGCCCGCTTGCGCCTGGAACGACCAGTGCACGCACCCCGTCGCCGCATCGAGCGAATAGAGATATCCGGAATCGGAACCGATGAAGACCCGGCCATCGACGACCGTCGGCTGCCCGTAAGCTGAAGAAGTCCATGGCAGTCCGAACGCCCACTTGAGCTCGAGCCTCGCAACCGCGGCCGGTGCGAACCCATGGCGTCGCAAATCATCGGTGGCTCCAGACTCCTTGGGTCCAAGCCCACCGGCCGCTTTCGCCGCCTGGTAGCGATTGTTCTTCGTCATGTCCGGGCTCCATCCATTCCATGAAGGCGCGGACAGTTGCGCAACCGGAGGATGGGTCGCGCACACGTTCGACATGGCAGTGGCGCTTCCACTTTCGGTAGAGCCCAATCTCCTTCCACTCACCCACTCCGCGATCGCGACCTTCTGCTCGTCGGTCAGACCCGCGTTGTCTGCGTGGGTGCGCATGCTCCCCGTCGTCATCGACGCATAGAGCTTCTCCGGCGTCAGTTGCTTGAGCATGTCCGGAGACATCGCTTCCTTGATGTCGTCCTTCCCATGACACGTTAAGCAGACATTGCCAAAGATCGTGGCACCCGCTCCTTCCGTCGCTCTGTCGGCGAAGTCACGCGGTTGCGTAGGGGACGGAGCCGGCTGTTGTGCGCGCGCGGATCCCGACTGAGTCAGGATGGTGAGCGTCAGGGTGGAAGAAACCACGGCCAGGACGACGGCTTCAGACGTTCTCATTTCGGGGATGGTAACGCAGGCGGAGCCGTTCTGCTACGAGATTGAGGAGGAAAAACAAAGAGGACATTCCTCTTTGTTTTCCCCCTGCTTTTCGTCGTTTCTACCGGCGACCCTGATTCGTGACGTTCACGACGAACTCACCCTGGTTGTCCGGCAGATGGTCGTCGTTGACGCCGAAATACAGACGCCCGCTGACGGGCGCCACAAACGAACGGCGGCCGCCCACGAAGATCGGACCGTAGCGATCGACCCGCGCGATGAGGGCGCCCGCGGGCTGATTCAGGATCGGCGCATCCTGAGCGCGGCGACCGGTCGTCGAACCAGCCGGGCTCGCCACGTCCTGCCCGTTGTCGCTCATCCGGATGGTGCCGCTCGCGTCGAGCGTGATCGTGTCGCCTGCTCGCACGTCGATGCCCGAGTCGGTCCAGCCCTGCTGCGAGTTGACGTGGACGGTTTGCGATCCGCCGCTGGTGCCGATGGCACCCGGCGCTCCGCCCGCTGCATCGAACTCGCGGCGCGTGAGCCTGCCGTCGCGATTCAGATCGCCTTGATTGAAGCTGCCGGGCGACCAGTGCCATTCATTGCGATCGATCGATCCGTTGCGGTTGTAGTCGAGCGTGGCGAACTGGTCGAACGTGTCGTTCCTCCACTCGGTCCCGCCAGCCACTTCGAAGCGGGTGAGGACGCCGTCGCGATTACGATCGAGGTCGTTGAACGCGGCAGTGTTGCCGTGCCACTCAGAGCGCTCGACGCGTCCGTTGTTGTTCCAGTCGAGATCGTCGAAGCTGTCTCCGCGATCGTCATCGTAGTCGTCGGCGCCGAGAAACTCTGCCTGGGTGAGAGCGCCGTCGCGATTGCGATCGGTGCGGCGGAAGGTTTCGACGTCGTAGTGCCACTCGTTCGCGCTGATTCTGCCGTCGCGGTTGTGGTCGAGGTTGTTGAAGCCGGCCGGCGTCCAGCTCGCGTAGCGCTCGTACCGATTTGGAACATGATCGGCTTGATCGATGTTCGTGCCCTGCCGGGCGCCTGGTCTGACCTCGTCGCCCGACAGCTGCCCGTCACGGTTCCAGTCGTGGTTGGCGAACGAGGCCGCCGACCCGCGCCACTCCTGTCGGGAAATCACGCCATCGTTGTTTTGATCCATCGAGTCGAAGCGCGTCCGAGGCTCTTGCTGAGCCTCGAGTGTCGTCGGAGTGGACAAGCCTGCAACGACCAACGCAGCTGCAAACGTCGTAAACGTAAGAAATTTGGACCGCATAAGCTCCTCCGTACGCTTTAGTGCATACGGCGTGCCGAAATACCATGGCGTAGCAATCCAAAGACGCCGCTAAGGCTCGTCCGCGCTCGGTCCGTAGATCTGCGGGACGGTCGATCCCATCGGGCGCAGGTACGTGGTGATTTGCCCACGGTGGTGCACGATGTCGAAAATGAAACTCCACGCCATCGGCGACGCGGGTCGCTGAGCACCGAAGAATTCCATCGTGCCGTCCCAGCGTGCGGCGGGCAGCGCCTTCAGCCGCTGGACGATATCCGCACTCTGCCTCTCATAGATGTCGACGAGCTCCTTTATCGTTGCCGGCGCGGGCGCAGGCGTCCACTCGGCCTTGCCGGTCTCGAGCGCCTCGATGAGCATCTTCTCTTCGCACACAATCTGCCACGCGATCTCGTTCGCCGTGCGCGACTTCGGATCGGGACGGTAGTCGGAACCTTCCGGAATACGCGCGAACACCTTGCCCGTCGTCTTCGACTCCTTCTCCCAGAGTCCGCTGAATAATTCTCGATCGTCCATAGGCCCTCCTGGCAGCTTCGATTGGCGCTAGCATTTCCCATGCTGTCCGATCCTGCAAGGACCTTGCGGACGTGGCCGGCGTGGGCCGTCCACGCGTACACCGCCATCGGAGCCGTCTCTGCGTTCGTGGCGGCTCAGGCGGTTGTCGATGAGAAGTGGCGCCTTGCGTTCTTGTGGTTGTTCGTGGCGGTGCTGGTGGACAGCACCGACGGGTGGCTTGCGCGGCTCGCCCGCGTCCAGGAGCGGCTACCGCATTTTTCGGGCGCCAGGCTCGACGACATCGTCGACTATCTGACGTTCGTGTTTGTTCCGGCGCTGATTGTCTGGCGTGCCGATCTCGTTCCGGCCGGATGGTCTTTACCTGTCGCGGCTGCGATGTTGCTGTCGAGCGCCTATGGCTTTGTCAGCGCCGATGCGAAGACGCCAGATCAGTTCTTCACCGGCTTCCCGTCGTATTGGAACATTGTCGTGTTGTACCTGTTCGTATTCGAGCTCCCGCCGCTCTACAACGCCATCGTTCTTTTCGTGCTGGCCGCACTGGTGTTTGTTCGGATTGGGTACGTTTATCCGTCGCGCACGTTAGCCTGGCGCACAGTCACGTTGACGCTCTGCACTCTCTGGGGCGTGGTGATGCTCGTTCTCATCCTTCGTTTGCCGAATCCGCCCCGATCGCTGGCCTGGCTCTCGCTGTTCTTTCCGATTTATTACGTGGCGTTGTCGTTTGTCCTTCACAGGCAGCGGTCGGGACGCGTGCCACCGCCGACCTATCCGCCGTCGCTCGACTAATGTCCAATCACCACCAACCACCAACCACCAACCGATTATTCCAGCCGTTCCATTCCTCTCGGCTTCCACACCTTGTTCGACTCCGGGCGCAGCAGATAACGAATCAACGCGCGCGCGTCGTCGGGGTGCGCGGCGCGAGCAGAAACGGCAAGCATGGTGTCGATCCACAAGCCGTATCCTTCGGCACGGGACCGACCAGCTCGATTTCCTTGTACGGAAGAATCTGGCTGATCGTCTGGATCGCCATGTCGCCCTGACCGGCTGCCAGGGCCTGACCGCCTTCGCCCTTCGTGCTGGGCGGAGCGTTGATGCCCGCAAACTCGGGCCGCTTGAACATGTCGTCGATGATCGTCGCCACCATGGTGCGCGATGCGGGATTCGAGCGCATCACGGCCTTCGCGGTCTTCAGCGCGGCGATGAACTTCTCGGGTGTCGAGATGTCGGGCTTCGGAGCCCCAGCCTTCACCGCGAGCCCCATCCGGTTGCGTCCGAGCGGCACCATCGTGCCCGCCATGACGCCACCCTCGAGCGCATACGTGTTCATCAACTGAAACGGCAGCACGATCATGTCGGGCGGCGGCGTCCGCTTCCCCATCTCCTCGACGATGGTGCCCATGCCGACGGTGTTGATGCCGACGGTCTTGCCGTTTTCCTTGCCGAACGCAGCGGCGAGGTCGGGCAGCCCCGACATGAACACCACGCCCGGGGTGAGGACTCTGATGTCTGCCTTCTCATAATCACCGGCTGTCGGCGTAACTACCGGGGCGGGTTTCTGGCCCTGAGTCCGAACGTCAGAAACGAACAGTCCCGACGCGACCAACGCGATGGCGAGCGTGGACAGATGAAAAGTGCGCATGTGTTGTCCTTTCTGATCAGGAGAATAGGAGGAATCCCCTGGTCCGTGCAAGTGATGAGTGTCGACCCGCTGACACACATGAATGCTGCGCACGTGCGCTGTCCTTTCTTGTTAATCTTGGAGGTTGGACTCATCAAAACCTATCGAATCCCCCACCGACAGAGCACGTCGGAACATACGAGGCGCCGTGGCAAAAACATCGAATCGAAAAAACAACAAACCCGCCCATCGAAGCAAACGCGACATGCCGAACAAAGCCGGCAAAGGAGGCGAGACGCACCAGACGCCGTCGGCTGGCGGCCCGCTGCTGACGACCAACCAGGGGACGCCCGTTTCGGACAATCAGAATTCGCTGCGAGCGGGCACGCGCGGCCCCACATTGCTCGAGGATTTCATCTTCCGGGAGAAGATCACGCATTTCGATCACGAGCGCATCCCCGAGCGCATCGTGCACGCGCGTGGATCGGGTGCGCACGGATTTTTTGAACCCTATCAGTCGATGTCGAAGCTGACGCGCGCGGCGTTTCTTCAGGACCCCAAGGTGAAGACGCCCGTGTTCGTGCGCTTTTCGACCGTCGCCGGCGGCGCCGGCTCTGGCGACACGCCGCGCGACGTTCGAGGATTTGCCGTGAAGTTCTACACCTCCGAAGGCAACTTCGACCTGGTGGGCAATAACATCCCGGTCTTCTTCATCCAGGATGCCATCAAGTTTCCCGACTTGATCCACGCCGTGAAGATGGAGCCCGACCGTGGTTTTCCGCAGGCGGCCTCGGCGCACGATACCTTCTGGGACTTTGCGACGCTGATGCCCGAGAGCATGCACATGCTGATGTGGGCGATGTCAGACCGCACGCTGCCGCGCTCGTTCCGCATGATGGAAGGCTTCGGCGTGCACACGTTCCGTTTCGTGAACGCCGACGGCAAGTCGACCTTCGTCAAGTTCCACTGGCGCCCGAAGATCGGCGCCGCCTCGCTCATCTGGGATGAATCGGTGAAGCTCTACGGCGCGGATCCCGATTCGCAGCGCCGGGATCTCTTCGAGGCGATCGACCAGGGGAACTTTCCCGAGTTCGAGTTCTCCGTGCAGGCGTTCGACGAAAAGACGGCCGCAAAATTTCCGTTCGACGTGCTCGACGCGACCAAGCTCATTCCCGAGGAAATGGTCCCGCTGCAGCCTGTCGGCCGGATGGTGCTCGATCGCAACCCCGACAATTTCTTTGCGGAAACAGAGCAGGTCGCCTTCCATCCCGGCCACGTGGTGCCGGGCATCGACTTCACCGACGATCCGCTGCTGCAGGGACGGCTGTTTTCCTATACCGACACGCAGCTCATCCGGCTGGGCGGCGCGAACTTTCACGAGCTCCCCGTCAACCGCCCGAAGTGCCCGATGGCGAACTTCCAGCGCGACGGCGTGAGGCGCATGGACATTCCAAAAGGTCAGGTCGCCTACGAGCCGAACAGCATCGCGCCCGAGGGTCCTCGCGAGCATCCGCAGCGCGGATTCGCATCCGTGAGAGCGCTCGACGCCGGCGACAGGGTGCGCGAGCGATCGGACACGTTCGCCGATCATTACAGCCAGCCGCGGCTGTTCTATCGGTCGATGTCCGAGCCCGAGCAGCGCCACATCGTCAATGCCTTCACGTTCGAGCTCAGCAAGGTGTCCAGACCGGCCATCCGCCAGAAGCTGCTCGGGCACCTCAAGATCATCGATGGCGATCTGTGCGCCAGGGTCGAAGAAGGGCTCGGCATGCAGGGGCAGGCCGAGACGATCAAACCGGCGCGCGCGCCTATCGACATGAAGCCGTCGCCCGCACTCAGCCTGATCGAGAAAGCGCCGAAGACGCTCGAGGGACGCAAGGTGGGCGTGCTGGTCACAGACGGCAGCGATCCCGCGTTCGTGACCGCGTTGCGAACAGCCGTCGAGAAGGCCGGCGCAAAGCTGCAGGTCGTCGCCCCGAAAATTGGCGGCGCCAAGGGCAAAGGCGGCAAGCTGATCGCAGCCGATCATCAGCTCGCCGGCGGACCGTCCATCTTCTTTGATGCCGTCGTCGTCGCAGCATCGACCGAAGGTTCCCTGATACTCGAGACAGAGGCGGCGGCGGTCGATTGGATTCGCGACGCGTTCGCTCACCTCAAGGTAATCGGCGTGCTCGACACGTCGCTGGGGCTTGCCGAGGAGGCAGGGGTCGACGAAGAGCACGGTGTGATAGAAATGGACGGCGAGAAGGACATCGCGCAGTTCATCGCTGCGGCGAAGAGCGGTCGCGTCTGGGATCGGGAGCCTCGACTACGGACGCCGAAGTAACACGAGGCGCGAAGTCGTAAAGGTGATTTCAGACCTTTGCGGCTTCGCGCCTTTGCATTGAGGCGTTACCAGATGAGCTTGGCTGCGACCTGCACAACGCGGCCGGGACCAGAGCCCGTGATGCGCCCGAACGTCGTCGACGAAATACTCGTCACCGGGTTGTTGAAGTTCACCTGATCGAAGGCGTTGAAGAACTCGCCGCGCAGCTGCAGACGCATGTCCGGCCCAAGGCTCACGTATCGCAGAATCGCGAGATCCGTTGTCGAGTCTCCGGGTCCGTAGATCAGCCCTCGCATGGCGTTGCCGTACGTCCCGCGAGGAATGCTGTTCAACGGCACGAACGCAGCGGTGTTGAAGTACTGCGCGATCATGTCGTCGGTGCCGGAGAAATCGCGCCGCAAGTCGTCGGCGGTCGCTCCTGCTGCAAGCGCCGGATATTGGCCACCGGAATTCAGCACGCCGTTCTGCGCAACATCCACGCCCGTCGTGAATACCAGCGGCGTCCCCGACTGCAGACGATGGAATCCTGTGATTGTCCATCCGTTCAGCAACGCACTCGAGATGGCATTCGAGTAGTCGCGCTGGGGCGTCCACACCCACGAAGCCGCAACGACGTGCCGGCGATCGAGGAACGAAGGCCCCCACAGCGAGTCGAGGTCGAAGGGATTCGGAATGTTGCTGATCAGTCCGGTCGTGTTTTCCGGCTGGTTCGTCAGATTTTTCGACAAGGCATACGACACCGAGCCCGAGAAGCTCCGAGCCATTCGGCGCTCGGCTCTCAACTGGAGGCTGTGATACTCGCTGCGGAAGAAGTTGCCGAGCACTCTCGACGACGCGCTGATGATCCCCGGGCTGAACGGCACCCGCTCTTCGATGTTCACATTCGTTGGGGCCCCGGAAATGGGCGAATTGACGTATGGAGCGGCGTTGAAAAAATTGTGCCCCACCAGCTTTTTGCCGATCTTGCCGATGTACGAACCCTCGACGACAAAATTGGGCGTGAGCTGACGCTGCAGCGACGCGCTCACATGATGCGTGTACGTCGTCCGGAGATTCTGGTCCGTGTACACGATTCGAATCGGTATCGGATACTGCGTGCATTGCAGGCCCGGAAATCCCGGAGCGGCGGAGCACCCGAACCGGCCGGGCGATGCGGGCGGCGGCTCGGTTTGTCCGAGTGAGCCGAACGGATCTTCGATGCGCCCCTGGCGCAGCGTCGTGGTCCCTCGCCACGGCCCCTCTGCCGCGTGCGTGGTCTCACCGTTAATCTGCTGATAGAAGATGCCGTACCCGCCGCGGACGACGGTCTTCGCGTTGCCGTTCACATCCCACGCCACGCCCAGCCGAGGCGCAAAGTTATTGAGATCGCTGTTCGTGAGCCGCTCCGGGATACCCGGATCGCCCGGGAACAGGATTCCCGTCGGCGCATCAGACACGACGGTGGATTTCACGCCCGGCACCCAGGTGGTGTGACGGCCGCCCTTCTGATCGAATGGGATGAACGGCTCGTACCGCAGGCCATAGTTCACCGTGAGCCGCGGATGCACCTTGTACGAATCCTCGATAAACGCCTGGTGCTTCACCGTAGACGGACTGTGGTCGGCAATGCCGAACTCAATCACGGATTGCTCGAATGCGCCGACCATGAAATCGGCGATCGGATTTCCCGTCCGCGTCCCCTGGAAGTTCGCATTGCGATTGAGGGCAAGATTAAACTCGAAGACCGGCCTGATGAACTCGTAGCCCCACTTCAACGTGTGGTTGCCCACGTTGTAGGTCATCGTGTCTTTGAGCTGGTAGCTGTAGTAGTCCTGGGTGTTGATGCCGGGATACGCAAGGTTGATCGATCCCGAAACTGAGTAGCTCATCCCCCGCCCGTCGTTGCCGACGTCGACGTTCACGCCTTGTTCGCGCGGCGCGATCTGCGTGACGGCGCCGCCGCCCGATTTCGACGTCAGGTACGAGAACGTCACCTCGTTGACCAGCTTCGGACTAAAGATGTGCACATCGCTGACGCCGAACTGATTCACATCGCTGAAGACCGACTGCTGCACGTAATTCAGATTGCCCGGCCACGACGTACTGTCGCTTCGGTCGGCGAAGAAGTGTGCGTTCAGCTGATTGCGGCTCGAGAAATGATAGTCGCCGCGGCCCATGTAGACCGCGTGATCGCGCGGAGCGGGCGTCAACGTGACGATCGTGCCGCTGTCGGACGCCGGCACGTACGTGTCCAATAATCCTTTCGCAACGGGACTGATACAGCCGGGCCTGATGATGTTGCCCGCGATACACGCCGCGCCCGTGCTGTCGGTGAAGGGGGCGCGCGTAATGGGATTGATCGGATTGGTCAACGTGGCGCTCAGCGCCGTAAAGTTGCCGGTCCGCTGCGCGTTGGTCGGCACGGTCGTCTGACTCGATCCGGCCTCGGACCGGTCCCAGAGCCGCTGATACGAGCCGAACCAGAACAGCTTGTTGCGGATGACAGCGCCGCCGGCGCTCGCGCCCGCCTGGTTCTGCTTCTGCTCGGCCTGCCGCGACCCGGCAAGTTTCAGGAAGTAACTGCGGGTGTTCAGCGCCGAGTTGCGGTGGAATTCCCACGCCGTTCCGTGGAACGCGTTCGACCCTGCTTTCGTGACGATGCTGATCTGGCCGCCTGCGGTGTGGCCGTACTCGGCCGAGAAATTGTGCGTCTGGATCCGAATTTCCTGAATCGCGTCCGGCGGCGGCGGATTGAAGCCCGTCGTCTGGTTGAAATGCGTGAAGATCGACCCGTTCAGCGTGAACAGGTTGTGGTTCGTATTGCCGCCGTTCACCGACATGATCGGCCCCTGGCGGCCGTCCGACGTATCCTGATTCGCGCGAATGGACGTGACGCCCGCGTACGTGCCGGCCAGCGCGACCACGTTGCGGCCGTTCATCGGGAGGTCCTGCACCCGCTGGTCATCGATCAGATTTGACTGCGTCGCCGTGCGCGACTCCACCATCGTCGCCTGCCCCGAGACGTCGACCTGTTCGGTGACGCCGCCGACGGCGAGCGAAAAGTCCAGCCGCACGTTTGCACCGGCCGTCACCTCGACACTCCGTTGAATCTGCGTCTGGAAGCCGGCGATTTCGACCTTCACTACATACGTACCTCGCGGAAGCGCCTGCAGGTCGAAGAACCCGGTTTCGTTGGATTGTGTCGAGCGAACCAGCTGCTGTCCGGCCAACTCGGCTGTGACGGTCGCGCCGGGCACCATGCCGGCACCCTGGTCCTGCACATACCCGCTGATGGTGCCAGTGACTTGCGCGTGCAAGGAGGGGGGATTGATTAGAACGATCAACGCGATGGTGAGAGCGGACACATGAACTCTGCGCACGTGTGTCTCCTTTCGTGATCGGGTAGATTATGCGGACGATACCACGTACTGAGAGGACCTATGAAAAAACTCGCTGCGATAGCCGTGATGTTGTTGACGATTGCCGTGTTGGCGCAAACCCCGCTTCCGCAAGGGGTGCCCGGGCCGAACATCCCGAAAGGCAAGGCGCCGGAACAGGGCTATGTGCCAGACGGATGGGCGCCGCATCCGGGATCGCTCATGAAATACAGCGTCGAGATCCGCTTCGGCGAAGAGCCCGAGTCGATGCCCGCGGGCATGAAGTTCGGGCGTGTGTCGGCCGTCACGACCGACAACCAGGGCAACGTCTACGTGTTCAAGCGCGACGCGGCAACCGATCAGCTCGTCGTGTTCGACGCGCAAGGCAAGTATCTGCGCTCGTGGGGCAAGGGCATGTTCACCCGCCCGCACGGCCTGCGCATCGATCGCGATCAGAACGTGTGGGCGCTGGACGATGCGGGCCACCAGATTTTCAAATTCACGCGCGAGGGCAAGCTGCTGCAGACGTGGGGCGTGAAGGACAAGCCGGGCAACGACGCGAAGACCTTCAACCGGCCGACCGACATCGCCTGGGACTCGCAGGGCAACGCCTACATCTCGGACGGCTACGGCAATAGACGCGTCGTCAAGCTCGACAAGGCGGGCAACTTCGCTATGACGTGGGGCACCGAGGGCGACGGTCCGGGGCAGTTCCGTCTGCCGCATACGATTGCCGTCGATTCGAAGGATCGCGTGTATGTGAGCGATCGCGAGAACAACCGCATCCAAATCTTTGATACGGGCGGGAAGCTGCTGAATACCTGGACGCACCTCGGCTGCACGCAGGGCATGTACATCTCACCCAAGGACGAGATGTGGATCGTCACGCACCGCAACAACAGCGAGAACATCACCTACGACACGCTCGCCGGTCAGGTGATGAAAATCGACATTCAGAGCGGCAAGATCCTGGGCTCGATGGAATCGCCCGGCCACATGCTGACGGCGACGCCGAACGGTGTCGTCTATGTCGCCAGCCTCACGGGCAACGTGTTCAAGTGGCAGCCGGATCCGTGGTGGCCGGCAAGAGCGCACGAGGCGATGCGCGCCGGTACGCCGCCGCCAGCGGCGAAATAGCGACAGGACAAGATTTCCGTCTCAACGCAAAGACGCAAAGACGCTAAGCAATCTTTTGATCAAAATTCTTTGCGGCTTCGCGCCTCTGCGTTGAGACTCCGATCTAAAGCACAAAAAAAGTACATGGTGTCCGGCTTTAGCCGGACCTGCAAGCCGTGCGCGATCCGAAGGCCGTTGACATGGCATTGCTGCCTCGCGAATCCGAAGTTCCGGGGCCGGACCGCGCTGCGAGGCCAGACATCGACCGTCCGACGCGAGGTCCCTGACTTCGCTCGGTCAACCTCGCTCGATCCCCACAGGCTTCTCGCGCGGTCAGGTACGTCGTGTCGGCCGCCTGCACACGGCTTCGCGCTGCAGCAATGCCATCTCAACGGCCGTACAACGCGACACCATTGTGAAAAGCGCTCTAGGGATTTGGGATTAAGTGGTCCGGCCCCGCGCCGATGTTCTGCGGCGCGAGGCCGGTAGCCTATAGCCGGTAGCCCGTAGCCCGTCTAAAACACAAACTTCAACGCGAACTGCAACTGCCGCATCGGCACTGTGCCTCTAATTGAATTGATCGTGCCGAATGCGCCGCTCCCGGCCGTCGGTATTCCGTTGTTCCCGGCGGCGGCCCAATCACTTTGAGCAAGGTTGGTGTTGGGATCGGCAAAATTCGGCGTGTTCAACAGGTTGAACGCTTCGATTCGAAACTGAAGGTAATTGCTGCTGCCAAACCGGAAGTTCTTCAGCGCCGAGAAATCGATCGTAAACACTCCAGGCCCGGTGAGCGTGGCGCGCCCGACGTTGCCGAAGGTTCCGAGCGCGGGCATTTGAAACGCGGAGACGTTGAACCAGGCGGCGGTGCTGGGTTTGTCGATGTCTGTGCTGACCCCCGCCACTGCGCTGGGACGATCGTAGCCGTGCGCCGTATTCGATCGATCGACACCGCTCAACACGGTCAGCGGGAACCCCGACGACGCCCTCAGCATGCCGCCGAGCTGCCACCCGCCCGCAAGGAAGTCGAGCACGCCGCCCTGCGATAAGTACTTGCGTCCGGTGCCGAAAGGCAGCTCATACAGGAACGACGTGGTCACCCGGTGCCGAACATCGAAGACGGATCGCCCGTATTCGCACTCCCAGCAATCACCCTGCTGGGGCTTCAGCGGTTCGCCCGGGCTGCGAAGCCCGCTGCCGTTGTCCATGGACTTCGACAAGGTATAGGACACCAGACCAGAGAACCCGTTCGACATTCGGCGAGTGACCTTCGCGGCCAGTCCGTTGTAAGTCGAATGGCCCACACCGGCGATCAACTGCCAGTTGCCCAGCTCGGGTGCGGGCGCACGACCAAGGATGGGCGTGCTCGTGCCGGGCACCGGCTGATTCAGCGTGACGAATCGCTGCAGGCTGTGCCCGCGACTGCCGAAGTACCCGATCTCGACGGCCGTGCTGGCACCGATTTCCCGCTGGAAGTTGACGAGGTACTGCTCGACCCATGGCGTGTGCCGGTCGTATTCATTACCCAGAACCTGCGGTGCCGTGACGCACACTTGCGGCGGCATCTGAACACCGCAGGGGTTCGTGGCTCCGCCGTCGTAGGGGTGCGCGAGCGTCAGCGTTGAGCTCTGCGCCGTAATGCGCCCCTGGATGTTGCGGCTCATGTCGAAGACCGGGTTGGTCGAATCCTGCGCGTAGAAAATGCCGTAACCGGTTCGCAGGGTCGTCTTCGGCGATGGGCTCCACACCACGCCGATGCGCGGCGCAAAGTTCGTCTTGTCGGGTTTGACCAACCGATCGCCCAGGCGGCCGTCGCGCGCGACGCAAATCGCCGGATCGAACCGGGTCGCGACGCCTTCGTACGGGTCGCCGCTGCCGACCCGGATGAAGCAGGGTTTGCCCTGCTGCGACGGCGTTCCGAAACCGGGAGGGATCCAGATATTCATCATCTCGCCCTTCACGTCGGTCCAGGGCGGTGTGTATTCGTAACGCAGCCCCACATCGAACGTCATCGTCGGCCGCATCCTCCATGTATCTTGAATGAAGTACGCCTGGCTGGTGGCCCGGTACCACCCTTCGCCGAGCGCCCCGGCGCTCCGCGTGCCCGAGATCATCCCGAGCATGTAGTCGGCGAAGCTGTAACCCGTGACAGGCCGGTCGACGTTCAGCGAACCGCGGATTTCCTGTGTGCCGACCATGTTGTATTTATCGCGGCGAACCTCGGCGCCCATCCTCATGGAATGGTTGCCCTTGATCCACGAGATGTTGTCGATGAACTGAAACACGTAATTGTTGCCGGTGAATGGCAGCGAAGGATTGTCGCCGAAACCGCTGAACCCGGAGATGGTCATGTTCGGAAGACCCCAGCTGATCGGCGGCGGGATGAACAGACCGAGCCCGACCTCCTCGTGGACATTGCGCTTGTACTGCAGCTCCTGCGCCAGGTTGTTGTAGAACTTGGTCGCGCCGAATCGGAATTCGTTGACCAGGCTGGGCGACAGCGTTCGCGTGTTGGAGACCATCGCCTGCTTGACGTTGGTCTCGACGACCTGGCCGTTGTCCTTGAGGTTCGGCGCGAGCACGTACTCGTCGGTCCAGCTGTAGCGGCCGAACCAGAATGACTTTGGACCTTCGACAAAGTCGACGCGCTGCGTGAACTGATCCTTGTCGGTCACGTGATGCTGCAGCGCGAGGTAGTTTCTGGAAAGTGCCGCACCGGGAATATTCGGCTCGGGGTACGACTCCAGCAGCTTCTTGGCAATCGGATCCAGCCGGTTGGCCGGGATTTGGTTGCCGGGGAACGGCTGATTCGTCAGGGGATCGCGGATCGTCACGCCGGCCCCGGAGAAGTCTCCGTTGCGCATCGCCACACTCGGCGTGCTGAACACGACCTCCTGCTGGTTGCGGAGCCGGAACCCTTCGAAGTTGGACATGAAGAACAACTTGTTCGCGCCATTGAACAGCCCGGGAATCTGGACCGGCCCTCCCAGCGTAAAGCCGTATTGATTCCACTTGAACGGCGATGTCTGCGGCTTGATAGGGGTGAACTGATACGGCGCCGCGTCGAACGCGTCGTTGCGGATGAACTCGAAGATCGTCCCGTGATACGCGTTCGTGCCGCTCTTGGTGGAGACGTTCACCTGTGCCACCTCGCGCCCGAACTCCGCCGAGTACACGCCCGTCTGCACTTTGAATTCCTCGACGCTGTCGATCGAGGGCAGAAACGCATACGTGTTGAAGTTCACATCCTGATTGACGATGCCGTCGAGCGTGTACTGGTTGTATTCGCGGCGCTGGCCGGCGACTGAGAAATTCTGGCTCGAGCGGTCGCCACCCTGTCTGCCGCCGGCGCCACCGCCACCGCCTCCTGCGTAGTCCGAGCTCACATTCGGGCTCAGGGACACGAGGTTGATGAAGTTGCGGCCGTTGAGCGGCAGCTCGAGAATCTGCTTGTTCTCGATGACCGTTCCTACCGTGGCGTCCGTGACGTTGATCATCGGCGCGCTGCCGGTGACCTCGACGGCGACTTCCAGCGAGCCGAGCTCCATGGAAAAATCGATACGAGCCGTCTGCTGCACCTGAAGCTCGACGTTGTTCGCGATCTTGGACTGAAAGCCCTGAAGATCGACTTTCACGCTGTAGGTACCTGGAAGCAGGCTGGGAAACACGTAGCTGCCGCTGCTGTTGGTCACAGCCTCACGAACAGCGTTCGTCTGCGTGTTGGTGACGGTCACGCTCGCACCCGCGAGAATGGCGCCGCTCGTGTCGGTCACCTGCCCGGTGATTTGTCCGAAGGTTTGTGCGAACGAGGGGGAGGTTGTCGCGAGAAGAATACCGAGAAGCAAGATCCCGTGGAATATGCGGCGCATGACATCTCTCCTTCTCCGGCCGAAACGTTGGCGACGACGTGGAGCCTACTTCTTTGGCTCCGGGAGCGTGAACACGTATAACGCCTGACCGCTCTGAGGAATCTTGATTTCCGGCGCAACGGCCGCGGGCACGTTGCGCGGACTGCCGCCGCCGAGTCCGGCTGCGACCGCGATGTACTGCTTGCCGTCGATGCTGTAAGTCACCGGGAAACCTTGCGCCGACGTGCCGAGGCGCGTTTCCCACAACACCTCGCCCGTTCGCACGTCGTGCGCGCGCACGGTGCGATCGATATCGCCAACGATCGCAATGCCGCCGGCCGTCGTGACGACACCGGTCAGATATCCCGCTCGCTGCGTGTGCTTCCACAACTCCTGCATCGTGCGCACGTCGTACGCGGCGAGCTTGCCCAGGTGATCGTTCGTTTTCGGCATCGGCAGGAACCGGCGCACAGCACCGTTGCCGCCTTGTTCCGTCTTGCGAACGGTAAAGTCCATGCACGACTGACTCAACGGCACCACGAGCACGCCGGTGGGTTGGTGATAGCTCATCGCGGCCCAGTTCTTTCCACCGGAGGTGCTGGGACACACGTTCACGGTCTGATCGAACCGCATCTCGAGGATGTCGGGCCTGTAGCTCGGCACGCCCGTCTTCGGATCGATGCGCTCCCAGATGGTTTGCGCGACCATCTCTTTGTAGCCGAGGAACTGACCGGTGCGGCGATCGAGCTTCCACAACACGCCCGCCTTGCCGGCGCTGAACGACACTTTCTGGGTGCCGATGTCGACGAGCACACGTTCGAACACCTCGTCGAGGTCGAACGACTCGCCCGGCGCGTGCTGGAAATACCAGGCGAGCTTTCCTGTGTCGGCATTCAGCGCGAGCGTGGAGTTGGCGTAGAGCGTCTTATCGAACGGGGTCGTCCCGCGATTGAGGAACGACCAGGGCTTCGATTGCGCCGTGCCCCAGTAAGTGAGATTCAAATCCGGATCGTAGGAGCCGGCAATCCACGTCTCGACGCCCGCTCGAGACTCTTTGGGAAGGTTTCCCCACGTATCGAAGCCAGGCTCCCCTTCACGGGGAATTGTGTGGAATCGCCAGACGCGCTTGCCAGTGTTGACGTCGATGGCGCTGATGAAGCACCCGTCGGCTTTGGCCGCGTTTCCTCCGCATCCCGTGATCCCCTGCAGCACGTTGTTGCCGATGACGATGGCGCCGCTCGTCGAGGGATGTGGAACATCCGAGAGCGCCGTGTCCCACAGGATGTCTCCGTTGCGTGCGCTCAACGCCACCATATGGGCGTTGCTCGCCGGCAGCAGGATCTTGTCGCCGGAAATCGCGATGCTGCGGATGCCGCCGTACCCAGGCGCCTGATCGGGACCGACGCGCGTTTCCCAGATGAGGTTGCCCGTCTTGCCGTCAATCGCCTGCACGATGTTGCTGGGACTCGCGAGATAGATGACGCCGTTGTGCACGATGGGCGTCGTCTGATTCGCACCCGTATCGTTCATCGCCCACACCCAGGCGAGCTTCAGATCGCGAACGTTATCGCGTGTGATCTGATTGAGCGGGCTGTAGCTCCATCCGTGATAGTTGCGGCGGAAGATCAGCCAGTCTTCGGGCGGAGGATTTTTGAGCATCTCGGGCGTGACGGGCACGAAGTTCTTGACCTCGCCGCGCACGGTGACACCTCGAATGGAATTGGCCGCGCCTCCTCTGCCCTGCCCGCTTGCGGTACCGGCACCAAGCGCCATCGATGCCGGGCCGGCTCCCCGTGCCGAGACGGCGGCGTTCAGTGATGTGGGCGTCTTGATCGTCAGCGGCTGCGAACCCGGTGCCGCGCCCATCCGCAGAAGGATGTAAGCAACGACGTTGAGCGTCACTTCTTCGCCGAGGCTGCCCGGCGCGCCAGGCGGCATCGTGTCCATGATGTGTGTGAACAGCTGATTGACCGGCCGGGGTCCCCACGCGGCGCCGAAATTAATGCCGGTAAGCGGAGGCGCATCGCTCGATCCATTCAGATCGGGGCCATGGCAGCCGGCGCAACTCACGTCGTAGGCAGTGCGCCCGACTTCGGCTTGTTGTTGTGTATACCCACCGGCGGCTCCGGGCTGCTGCTGGGCAGCGGGGATTGCGGCGAAGAAGGCAACGAGAACGGCAGCGGCAGACGCGGGAAGGATCAGTAGCCTCATGATTCCCCGCCTTATACCACCTTCCGGCGGCCGTTCGGGCAGGTTTTGTTCCGGTGAGAGGCTGATACCTGGCAACTCCTGCCTGATTTTCGACGCAGAGACGCCGAGACGCCGAGAAGAACGCATCCGGTAGGCACCGACTTCGTGGGCCGCTTACGCGACGTCTTTGCGGCTTTGCGTCGAGACGACCGAAAGTCAGATCCTCATCAGGATGCCGGACACTGTCTGTTTCGTCGCCGCCTGCAGCGCGGTGACGTACAGGCCAACCTGCAGCTCGTATTTCCCCCCGCGACGAAATTCCTCGTCGGTCTTGAAATCGACCACCGTCCAGCGCTTGCCTTCGCTGAACGCGAGATTGACGAAGCCTTCGACCAACGCACCTTCGGCCGTTCGCAGGGTGACGGGCACCTCGCGCCGGCACACGTCTCCGTTTTGAGCGCTTCGGGCGCGGTTGAGAAGCGGGTGCGCCAGCACGTTGGCCACGGCCGCCGATGCGTACGAGACCTCCTCGGGCGTGGCACCGAGCGCTCGCGCCTGGGTGGAGACCACCCTCCGGATTGTGGCCGGGTCGGCGTCGAGGGGCACCGTTGCAAGCGCGGCATGGACGAGCGCACCGAAACGGATGCCGCCAGGCCGGTCGTCGTCGCGCGGCAGTTCGATGACTTCAACAGAAGAGCCGAGCGCAGAGCCTTGGGCTTCGGACGACTTCGCCCAGGCGGTCGCCGGCTGGGCTGCAATCGAGGGCGCTGCTGCGCTGTTCGCTGCCGCATCTCGCTGTTGTCGCCAGGTCTTGTAAGCGCCGAGCCCGAAATCGACGATGGCGCTCGGGACGTCCTTGACGATGAGGTCGGGCTTCCGAATCCCGAGAGACAACTCGACACCGAGGTTGAGCACAGTTGGGTCCCACCAGACGACGGAGTGATCGGCGGGTGCGTCGGCGGGTCCAACAGGACCGGCGGGTCCAATAGGACCCGCCCTACATACGTGCAAGCCGGGACAGACGGTACCCGAATGCGCAGGGTCACCGTCGGGGCGCGACAGAACTGAATCTTTCGACTTGAACTCGATGCAGCCAGGCGCCTGAGCCTGTTGACGCCGCGTTTCGATGCGCGGGTAGATCGCCGAGTTCAGCGACTGAATCCAGCCTTCGCGCTCGCCGTCGCCCACGGCAGGAATGACGAGGAGATCGCGCGCACGTGTCGCCGCAACATAGGTGAGGCGCGCGCCTTCGGCCGCATCGCGGCGCAGCTCGTCCTGCTCGTGATCGATCAGGTCTCTCGGCGAGCAACCGGCCAATTGGACCGCACACACGCCGCGCCCGGCATCCAGATAGCGGCTGGCGGTCGCGCGATGCAGCTTCGCTGTCATGTCGACGAGGACCACGACCGGAAATTCGAGCCCCTTCGCCTTGTGGACGGTCATCAGGCGGACGCCGTCGCTGCCCTCCTCGAGAATGGGCGCTTCGGTCGCCTCGCCGCCTTCGGCCTGTGAGCGCAGCTCCTCGAGAAAGCCACGGAACGAGATTCCGCCCTCCGCCTCGTAGCGGCGCGCCAACTCGGCAACATGAGAGACGTTGGCGAGCACCTGCTCTCCACCGTGCTCGAGCGCGAACCCGACGTGCGCGCGCGTCGCTTCGAGCAGCTGAGAGATCGTCGATGCGACGGGAACGTGATTGCGTGACTTGTGCAGCGCTTGAAGCAGCTTGAGGGCAAACACGATGGGCGACGCCGTGTCCAGATCCGCCGGGATTCGAAATGGATGAAGTCCGCCGAAACGATGACGGAATTCGAGCAGGTCTTCGTCGCCAATCGCGAAGAGCGCTCCTCTCAACGTCGCAAACACCGACAGCTCATCGTCCGGCCATTCGATGGCGGCAAGCGCGGCGCGCAGCGTCTCGATCTCGGCGCGGTTATGAAATGTCCGGCCGCCGACCAGGAGATGAGGGACGCCACGCGCTTCGAGGGCCTGGACGTACGGGCGAGTGGCGTCTTCGTCGTAGCTGACGAAACGGCGAAACAGAAGGCAGATGTGGCGCGCCTGGACCGGCACAAGGTGTTCGCGCTCGCTTGGCTTGAAGCCCATTGCTTTCGATGACGTCGCCACGTCCGGGGCAGGGCTAAAGCCCTGCGCTACCGTTGCTGAGTTGTCAGCTCTGGCGAATGAACCTGGCCGCTCGGCCACCTTCCAGCCGCTCTCGTTGATCAACCAGTGGATGTAAGCGCCGACGGCGTCGGGAAGCGATTTGTCGATCTCAACGTTTGAGATGCGCCTCACCCCGTAAGGTTTCGGCACAGGCACCACGACGACGGACGGTTGATTCGCGGCATCCGATCGAAACGGCTGCAGCGGCACGTAATCGGCTTGGAGAGCGTCGGGGTCGCCAGTCATCACCGGCGCGAACGCGGCGTTGATAACGCGCTGGATGTTGGGCTGCGAGCGGAAACTGGTCTGCAGGGTTACCTGTTTCGCGCCGGCAGACTTTAACATTTCGTAAACGGTCCGATAGACGCCGACGTCGGCTCGGCGGAAGCGGTAGATCGACTGCTTCGGATCGCCGACGATGAAGAGCTTGCCTGGGACCGGTGTGACCTTGCGCCAGTCGATGACGGAAGCATCGTCGGCCGCCAGCAGCATGAGGATTTCGGCCTGAAGCGGATCGGTGTCCTGAAATTCGTCAACGAAGATTCTCTGGAACCGGGCCTGAAAGCTTCGCCTGACGCCCTCGTCATCGCGAATCAGATTTCTCGCCTTGAGCAGCAGGTCGAGAAAATCGAGCGCGCCGGCCCTGCTCTTCGCAGCCTCGAATTCGGCGACGCAGCTTGCAAGCTCTTGCCGCAGAAGCACAGCCAGATCGGCATTGGCATCGCGCTCGAACGCAGCGAGCGCGCTCATCAGGTTCTCGCGCGCCTGCCACACGTCTTCGCGCAGCACGTCCTTGCGGTAGTTCCTGGTGCTCCCCTTGCGCGCGTTCTTGAAATCGCGATTGCGGCCGAGCTCGATGAGCGCAGCTTCGAGCCGGTCGTAGTCGCGCACGACGACAGACTCGGTCCGATGCAGATCGTCGCAGAGCTGACGGGCCGGCCGGCTGTCATAAAAGAGGTTGTCGTACGGATTGGAGGGATTCGCCAGCAGCTGGACGAAGTCGGTCAACTGCACGATGAGCGCATCGATACGCGAACGACGATCGAATGGCTCGCGCCTCCACTCGCCCTCGAAATCGCGCCACTGGATGAGCTCCCAGCCGGCCCGGCTGATTCGCCCGATCGGACCATCGTCGAAATCGGGCTGAAAGCCGAAGCCGCTGAAGCTCGGACGGCGCAGCGACCGGCGGACGCCTTCAGGGGGATCTGAGAGCTGCTCTTCCATCCACCGGCGGAACGCTTCGTCGTACAAACGCTGCCCCTGTCCTTCGGTCAGCACTGTGAACAGGGGATCCACGAGGGCTTCGACGGGCCGCTCGCGAAGGAGATCGGCGCAGAAACCGTGAATGGTGCTGATTTGCGCCTCTTCGAGCCGTCCGAGCGCCTGGTCGAGACGGTTTCGTTCCGGCGAATTCGCGGCCGCCTTTCGTCGGGCTTCTTCCAGCGCCTCGCGCAATCGCAGCTTGAGCTCTCCAGCCGCCTTCTCGGTGAACGTGACAGCGACGATGCCAGACACTTCGGCTCGGCCGGTTTCGATGATGCGGATGATGCGACGCACGAGCTCCGTCGTCTTTCCGGTACCGGCGGCCGCTTCGACGACGAGGGTATCGTCGAGCGCCGATTCGATGGCGTCGCGATCTTTCTGATCCGCAAGCTTCGCGCTCATGGCTCGCCTCTCAGCGCGAGCAGATCGGCAATCTGCTGCTTCGACTTGCCCTTCGCGCGGTACTCCTGATCGGGACCGCACACCGTCAGGAAGTCGCAATAGCGGCATGCCCTCTCGGCGGGCGCCGGTTGCAGCGTGCCGAGGTCAATGGCGCGGTCGATGATCTCCATCGCGGCGATGCCCGCACGACGGCTGGTCTCGTTGATCGACACGGAGTGCTCGGTGAATCCGCCAGCCGTCGTGCAATACGAGAAGCGGGCACTTTCGACCGTGCCCTTCGTTGCCGCCTCCACGGCGAGGCTGTAGATCACGGGCTGAAGCTGCTGGCCGCCGCCGATGATCGAGCGGCGTTCAGATCGATTCTTGGATGTTTTGTGATCGGTGACGCGAAGAATGGCGGGGCCGCCGGGTCCTAAAGGACCCGGCCTGCGTTCAACAAGATCGATCGAGCCACGCAGGAGAAAGCGCCCATCGATCTCCACGGGATCGGGGAGGCTGCTCGGGTCGCGAGGAGGATGCGTTCCTGGTTCTATCACTTCGTTGGGCAAGCCGAACGCATACTCAAAAAGCCACGGCTCCCACTCTTTAGCCTCGGCAAGGTTGCGCGCCCACACGTGAAGGTCGGTGCGCATGCTCGCAATCTCGTCCTGCCACACGCGATCGACGGCGGGCGCCACTTCTTCGGCGTACTTGGCAGCAATGCGCGTCAACGTCGCGTCGAGCACCTTGAGCACCGTCTCGATAGGCGTCGTCGCAATCGGTTTCTTGTCGCGTTGCAGCGCTCTGAAAAACTCGGCCTGCACTTCGTGGAACAGGCTGCCTTTCGTGAGCGGATCGAGGCGCTGCAGCGGCTCGGGTTCTTCGAGCGGCTCGAGCCTGTAGATGGCAGAAAGCAGAAATCGATAGGGACAGTAGGCGTAGTTCTGGAGTGCGGACACGGAATACGGTCTCTTTCCGAGACGTTGCGTCTGCAGATAGGGCCGGGTCGCGTCGGTTGCCCGCATGATGCCGTCGAACTGCGACCATTGTGATTTCGAACGCGCCCAGCGCTCGGTGGCAGACCGCCGCAGACAGTCGTTGAGCCGCAGCATGTAGTGCGCGTGCCCCTTCACAGGGTCGTTGCTGCGCATCAACACGCGAAGGACCGACAGGTCGTGCTCGAAATCGTCGATGGCGTCTTCGGCCTTGACGGGCGCTGGCCATGCAAGGCTCGCGTTGGCTTCTTCCGCCGCTTCGGTTTCGAGTACGTGATGGTCTGGAATTTTTCCGGTGACGGCTCTCATCACTTCGAGCGCGTAGAAGGACGGCACGCGCTGGCGAGCTTCGGCGGTTTCGATGCGGGGGAAAGAGACGTACAGGCGCTCGGTTGACGCGCCCACAGCCAATCGCAAGAGCAGACGTTCGAGGTCGGCGCGATCTTCCTGGACGGGCAGACCCTTCTGGACAGGGCTGCCGCCTTCGCGCTGTTCGCGCTTCGGCGAGCCAAGAAAGCCCTGTGCCACCGATGCATCTGCTCTGGCAGGGCTAAAGCCCTGCGCTACCGGATTCAACCCACCTGAATTCAATTCGGAGCGCAGGTCGTCGAGGAGCAGCGGGTCTTCGCGCAGCTTCTGAGGGAACAGACGCTCAGCGAGGCCGGGGACGAAAACGATGCGGAACGAGCGGCCGCGGGCCTGGTGAGGGCTGCCGATGAAGACGCGGCCGTAGCGGTTCGCGGGCGGATCGACTTCGAGCGACATGAGACGATCGGCGAGTACGTCGCGAACTTCCGTCAACCCCACCGGGCCGACGGCGCCCATTGGACGGAGGTCGGCCAGAATACGCAGAACGTCGGCGGGTTTGCGCAACACGCGCGGGACCAGGCCTTCGAGGCGCTGCAGCCAGTCACCCCAGCTCGCGGAGTCGGACCAGGCAGACATCGACTCGATGAGCGGCAAGGCGAACGCGCGCAGGTGCTCGAGATTCTGGCGCTCGCGTTCGAGACGCGGGATTCGCGGCGAATCGGGTTCTTCCGACTGAAGCGCCCGGATCTTCAACTCGTATTCGCGATCGAGGCCAGTCAGACGACGGGACCAGCGATCGGCGCCGCCGATGACGGCCGATTCGACCAGCAGACTTTCCCATTTCCACGGCGCTCTGAGTGTTCCGCTGACGACTGCTGACGCTGGATCCGCGTCCGCGGCGACTTCGGGCGTCGGGCTTCCGGCTTCCGGCTTCGGGCTTCCGGCTTCGGGCATGTCGGGCTGCAGTCCCCCTTCGCTGCCTTCACTATCCTCAGATAGCGCGCCGAACACTTCATCTTTCGACGATACCCAAGCGGTAGCGTCATGGTCGATTTTTGGTTGGCCCGATGCGTCAAGATTGGGCACCTGTGCGAGCGAGAGATACTCGGCGAATCGCTTCGCCGAGAATTTCTCGACTGCGCAGCTCAGCAACGCAAGAAATGCCCGGCCGGCGGGATGAGGACGGCGGGTTCCACGATCGAAATACGCCGGAATCCTCGAGCGACTCAGCGCATGCTCGAGGACGCCAAGATACTGTTGCGGCGATCTGACGAGAATCGCCATCTCGTCGAAGCGCACGCCACGCGACGCTTCCTTGAGAAGCCGACGCGCAATTTCTACGCACTCGCGGCCTTCCCCCGGCGCCGAAAACCACACGAGCTCGCCCGATCGATCGCGTTCGGGCGGAGGCTCGGGCGAAAACAGGTAGCGCGTGAGATGTCCGAGATCGTTCTGCTGAGTATCCTGTAAGAGCTCGGCATCGACACCGCGATCTCGAAGCTTTGCGATCGTTCGTGAGTCGCCCGATGGAATCGTGATGAGCGATCTGGGAGACTGCTGAATCAGCGCCCACAGGAATCGCGCTTCGGCCTCCGAATCGAAGGGCACGTCCAGGAGCAACGTCGGCATCGCCGGCCAACCGGTCGTCGAAGACCCGAGCGCCCTGATGGCGGTCTCGAACAGCGCGGCCCTGTCGCTCGCTCCGGCTTCGCCCATCAACAGCTCGACGCGGTTGAGCAATTCGGCGAGATCTGGTCCGCTGCGCGACAGGCTGCTCAATCGCTCGACCGGTGCACTCGCCAATCGCAGCTCGAGTAATGTGCGCGCGAGCGCTTTCGGAAAGCCGGGTGTTCGCGCCACCGGTGCGAAGTATTCGAGCGCATCATCTCGATGAGCCTCGAATGTGGCGCGGGTCGCGACCGCCTCGTGACCGAGCGTCGTCGCAGGCGCGCGATCCATCGAGGCCAGGTGCAGCGCCGAGAGTCTCGCCGCCAGCTGAGTGAACGACAACCGGTGCAGCCCGAATGTCGCCCCCTTCTCGATTGCGATCGAGCGCGCGAAATCGTCCACTGCCCCACGCGATGCGCCGAGCAGGAGCACTTCGTCGCCGGGTGCAAACTGATCCACAAATTTGCGCGCTTCGCGCAGACGTATTGCGGCCGTCGGCGATTGAATCGCGCGGTGGGAAACAGGGCGCACGCTGCTACGCGCAGAACGAGATCCAGGCATACGAGACCTCGCTTCTATTTCGCAATGCGGATATTGCCCTGGGACAGTGAAAGAAAAGCGGCAAGGCAGGCGTGAATCATCATCAATCTCCTTCCCGGACTCTATTGCCGGGAAAATCGGCTACCGTGGTGTGGAACCACCGGAAAAGGGAGAGTCTAACACGGCTTGCGTTTTACATTTCCGTAGCACGTACAGACCAGTCCAAAATTCGAACAAGAGATCAGGAGTTCAGGAGATCGGAATGGGTATCCATAAGTTCCTCCTGATCTCCTGAGCTCTTGTTTTGAATTTCCGTCACGGATGCTACGGCAGACGCAGCACCTGACCTGGTTTGATTCTGTCGGGATCCGATAACACGTCCTTGTTCATCTCGAAGATCTTCATGTACGAACCGGCACTGCCGAGCTGATCCTTCGCGATCTGGCTGAGCGTATCGCCGGCCTTCACCGTGTAGGTCTTGCCCGCAGTCGCAGCCGGCTTTGCGGCAGTGGCGGCCGGCTTCGCAGGACCAACCACCGCGATCTCGGCGATCACATCCTTCTGCCAGGTGGGAATCGTCTTGATGGCATTCCAGATCTGATTCTTCTCATCCTCACTCGAGACGGTCCCTTTGAAGTACAGCTTGCCGTCGCGTTCTTCGGCGTTGCCCTGGAACTTTCCTTTCGCCGTCTGAATCGCGTAAGAGTACGTGTCTCTCAAACCCATGAATCACCTCCGTGTTGTGTGTTTCTTCATCTGTCCACCACCGTACTAATGCGAATCGCGAGCCAAATTTCGACTCTAACTCTCCCGACCCGATGAGATCTATCTTTTATTCGCGCCCGGCGAGATACTCCACCCAAGGAGGAGCGAGCCATGAACATCCTCGAGGCGATTCTCGACGCGCAAGGAGGAGCGGCGGCACGCGAAGCGGGTCGATCTGTGGGCTTGTCGCAGGATCAGACGAGCACAGCGTTAGCCGCGCTCGTGCCCGCTCTCGCCGCAGGATTGCAGCGAAACGCGACACAACAGGGCGGACTCGACGCGCTGCTCGGCGCGCTCGGTGGCGGCGGACACGCGCGATACGTCGATCAACCTTCGATGCTCTGGAGTCAGGAGACATTAACTGACGGCAATGCCATCCTCGGACATGTTCTCGGCAACAAGGATGTCAGCCGCGCCGTCGCCACGCAGGCATCTGCTCAGACCGGCATCGCTGCTGACGTGCTGAAGAGGTTCCTGCCGATCGCGGCGACGCTCGTGATGGGCTCGTTGGCGAAACAGTATTCCGGTCAGCAAACGAACAGAGCCACGGCAGGTGGCGATCTCTTCAGCATGCTGACGCCGATGCTCGACGGGAATCGCGACGGGTCGGTGGTCGACGATATTCTGAATAACGTTGGAAAGATGTTCGGCGGTCGGTAGAGGCAGGGCTGCCGCCTTCGCGCTCATCGCGCTTCGGCGGCCAAGAAAGCCCTGCGCCACCGATGTTGCCGGGCAGGGCTAAAGCCCTGCGCTACCGATGTGGATGTGAAGCTCTGCGCTACCTGTGGCGTTGCTGGAAATCTTCGACGCTGATGTAGCCGAGCGCTTCGACAGACTGGCGCGCAGATGGAAGGTCCGAGTACACGCCGATCAAATCTGGTGCAACGCCTTCCATCGAGCTGCCTTTCAACACGCACGCGATGTACGCATGCGCGCCCGACGTGCTTTGCACTTTCGTGATTTCCCAGCTCTCACCTTCAGCAGCCTCGAGCCGCTCTTCGGCGATCGCCGCGTTCAGGAGTCGTCGTTCCACGCCGGTCAGCGGAGCGCCCTGGAGCAGCTCGTCGAATCGACTCGACGAGCAGTGTCGCTCGAGCAGATCGAGGTCTGCCTTCCGCTCTTCACACAGGTGTGCGTAATCGCCGAAGCGCAGCAGCATCCCTGAGTCCACTTCGGCTGACGGATCGCTCTTGATATTGGTTCCGAGATAAAACTCCCCCGCCGCCCACGATGCCGCGAGGCGTCGCCCGAGCGCGTCGACGGTCGCGCGATCGCTCGTCCCGAGCGCCGTCAACAGACGGTCGATAAGCTCCAGCTGCGGGTCCGCAGGACTCACAACCACGTCTCCATGACGAGATGATTATTCAGCGGGCGCCCTTCCCCAGAATATCTTCAATATTTGCCAGTAGATCCGCCGTCGTGAAGGGCTTGGGCAGCAGCCGGATGCCGGCCGCCGGCTGCGCGCCCTGCATCACCATGCTTGCCGGATAGCCCGACATGTAGAGCACGGGCAAATCAGGACGCGCCTTCTTGAGACGCTCGGCGAGCTCGGGACCGCTCAGTTGCGGCATCACCACGTCGGTGACGAGCAGCTCAATCAGTAAGTCGCTGGCCGACGCAATAGACAAGGCCTGCTCCGGCGATGCCGCTTCGATGACGTGAAAGCCGTGGCGCTCGAGCGCGAGCTTCGCAAAGCGCGCGAACCGCGTCCTCGTCCTCAACGAGAAGGATCGTTTGGCGGCTGACGATCGCCGCACCCGTCTTGGGCGGCGCATGAATAATCTCGGGCGCTCGACCAGATGTAGGCAGGAAGATGCGAAACGTCGTGCCCTTGCCGACTTCGCTGTCGACGGTGATGAATCCGCCGAGCTGCTTGACGATGCCATACACGGTGGAGAGGCCGAGGCCTGTTCCCTTGCCGACCGGTTTGGTGGTGAAGAACGGTTCGAACAGATGCTCTTTCGTGCCGGCGTCCATGCCCGTTCCGGTGTCGCGAATCGTCATCAGCACGTGCGGGCCGGATATAGAGGCGGGCAGGCGATCGGCATTGGTCGCGTTCTTCGTGACGATGGTCAGGGTTCCGCCCGACGGCATCGCGTCGCGCGCATTGAGCGACAGGTTCATCACGACCTGCTCAACCTGACCGGCGTCGCCGACGATCGATCGCGCATCGGGGTCGAGCGACACGACAACCTGAATCGATTCGCCGATCAGCCGCTCGAGCATCGGCTTCAATCCTTCGATGACGGCGTTGAGGTTCAGCTCGCGCGGCTGGATGATCTGCCGCCGCCCGAATGCGAGCAGCCTTCGAACAAGTCCGGCTGAACGTTCAGCGGCGCGCTGAACCTCTTTGAGATCGTTCGAGATTGGCTTGTCGTCGCCGATCTGCCCGAGGATCATGTCGACGTAACCGATGATGGCCGTCAGGTTGTTGTTGAAATCGTGGGCGATGCCGCCGGCCAGCCGGCCGATGGCTTCCATCTTCTGCGCGTTCGAGAGCTCGGTCTCGAGGCGCCGGCGCTCGGTGATGTCGAAGATGACGCCGGTCGCGCCGGTGATGTTCTGCTTGTCGTCGCGGAGCGGCACCGACCAGGCTTCGAACGTCAGCTCCTGCACGTCGATCTGGCTGCTGAACGATTCTCCGGCCAGCGCGCGTCGCACATGGTCGACAAGACAGGTGAACGGCTGACCGCCGATGTCCTTGAGCGGGCGGCCGACAACTTCCTGAGCCATCATGCCCAGCGCCTGCAACGCCTGGCCGGCGCAAAACGTCGCGACGCCCTCGCGATTGCTCGCCCAGAGCACGAGCGGCAGATTCGACATGACGACGCGCAGCCGCTGCTCGGTGGCGCGCAGCTCGTCTTCGGCGCGCTTGCGCGCGGTCATGTCGCGCGAAAGGCCGAGCACACCCGTCACCTTGCCGCTTTCATCCGGAATCGGCGCCAGCCAGGTGCTGAGCCACACCTCTCGATCGACGTACATCGTCTTTCCCTCGGCGTAGACCGGCTGCCCTTCGGTCATCACCTTGCGAAGGCTCACGCCCTGGCGTTCGGCAACCTCTGGCGGAAAGATTTCTGAGCGACGCTTGCCGATGACGCGATCGGGCGTGGTCCGCAACTGATCGGCCGCCGCCTGGTTGACGTACTCGACGCGGTCGTCGCTGTTGATGACGAAGATGTGGTCCTGAGCAGCCGTCGTGAGCACCCGATAGTAGGCCTCGCTGCGGCGAAGCGCGTCTTCGATTTGGCGCCGGGCCGTAATATCGACGACGAAGCAGACGAAACACGCTTCTCGTCCGGAGTCTGCCGGCAGCGGAGTGGCCGACACGATCGTCGAGACGATAGATCCGTCCTTGTGGAGAAATAGGATCTCCGTCTGCCGTTCGGCGCGGTGAGCGGTCTCTTCGAAGCACTCACGAACCCGCACGTGCTCGCCGGCAGGAACGTAGGACAGAAGCCCCGTGCCCTGCATGTCGGACGCCGTGCGATCCAGCAGGGCCGCCATGTGGGGATTCACATACTGCGTATTGAGTGCGGCGTCGATGATCCAGACGCCCGTGTTCAGGACGTCGAATAGCTCGCGCTGATCGGGAGCTCGGCCTTGCATCCAGTTGCGAAGGGTGTCGAACGTCATCCGGGGCTGCCGCATGGTACCGCAAGTCGCCAGTCGCAAGCCGAATCTCCTGGCCTCCTGTTCCAAAACCTCAGCTAAGATGCTGCCTTCCAGAAGGAGCCAGCTTATGAAGAGCACCGCACGACATTCACTCCTCGTCCTCGGTCTTGCCGTCGTGTTTGCCGCAGTCGCCTATGGCCAGCAGGACTTCAGCAAGGTCGAGATCAAGACGACGAAGCTTGGCGGCAATGTGTATCAGCTCGAAGGACAGGGCGGCCACATCGGCGTGCTGGCGGGTCCGGACGGCGTGCTGATGGTCGACAGTCAGTTCGCGCCGCTCACGGACAAAATTGTCGCAGCCATCAAGGCGATCGGCCCGTCACCCATTCGATTTCTGATCAACACGCACGTGCACGGCGACCACACGGGCGGGAACGCCGAATCTCGGCGCCATGGGCGTCACCATCGTTGCGCGCCCGCAGTTGCGAGCCCGGCTCGAGAAGCCGAGTCCGGGCGCCGGTGGCGCGCCAGGAACGCCGGCTCCGGCGGCTGCGCTGCCCCGGCTGACCTATGACGCGCCGATGACGTTCCACATGAACGGCGAGCAGGTGCAGCTGGTTCCGATACCGGGCGCGCACACCGATGGCGACACGCTGGTCAAGTTCGTCAACGCCGACGTGATCTTCACCGGCGATTTCTACCGCTCGATGGGCTATCCCAACATCGACCGCGCGAACGGCGGAACGCTAAACGGCATGGTGGCGGGCCTCACCAAGATCGTCGAGCTGGCCGGGCCCTCGACCAAGATCGTCCCCGGCCACGGCCTGGTCGTCGACCGAACCGCGGTTGCGGCCCATCGCGACATGATCATCGCGCTGCGCGACAAGATTGCGCCGATGGTGAAGAAAGGGATGACGGTCGAGCAGGTGACGGCGGCCAAGCCGACAGCCGACTACGACACAAAAGTGCCGGGCATCGGCACGACCGGCGATCGCTTCATCGGACAGCTTTACGCAGAGCTTAGTTCAGGCGCGAAGTAGACGCTCTATTTGGCAGGCGGGCCCCAATATGCGGGGTCCATCGCCAGCAGATCCGCGCGATAGTTCACCGTGTCGGCGGTTGGAAAGTTGCCCGGCACCTTTTGCGTGACCGCGCCCGTGGCGGCCCATTCGGTGCCGCGCTGGGTGAGCGCCACGAAATCGACCGAGCTCATCGCCGAGACGTCGTGCCCCATCGGAAGGTGCACGATGCGGCCGCGGCCGAACGACAACGTCATCAGCATCGGCTCGTCGCGGCCGGTGCCGCGATTCTTGGGATCCGCATACGCGGTAGCGAGCACGCTCATGTTGCGCCCCGGCCCGCGGAGGTTCATGTAGAGCTCGTCGCCGTGATGCATCCAGGCCTTCGGCAGGCCTTTCAGAATCGGATGGCTCGCGTCGCGCACCGTGACGAGAAACGGCAGCCGCGCGCCGTGCGCGCCGGCGCGTCCGGGCGACTCGTCGGACATCAGCTTCCCATCCTTGAAGTACCAAAGCGGACCCGACTTCTCGTCGCGCCCTCCCCAGCCGCCGACCCCA
The DNA here is from genome assembly GCA_963811435.1 of Vicinamibacterales bacterium. GTDB lineage: Bacteria > Acidobacteriota > Vicinamibacteria > Vicinamibacterales > JAMQPK01 > JAMQPK01. The sequence goes on along the minus strand of CAWERD010000007.1, from coordinate 658,865 downwards.
ATCATGTCGTTGAACGCCGGCCAGTGCGGAAAGGCGTTGTCGGCGCCATGAATCAGCACGACGCCGCCGCCGTTCTGCACGAAGCGCTCGAATGACGCCTTGAGCGCGTCACCCCACTCCGGCGCTTTCCCGTCGATGCCGTTGTTGTAGTTCATCACGACGACGCGATATTGCGAGAAGTCCGGATTGAAGCTCGCGAACGCCGGATTGGCAATCTCGGGCGCGGTGACGACGGTCGTGTCGAAGAGACCGGTTTCGTCGAGCATCTTCTTCAGGACTGGCGTCGTCGCGCGCCAGTCATGATTGTTCTGGCCGTCCAGCAGCATGACGCGAATCCGCCCCTGGCCACTGACGACGGTTGCGAGCAACACGCCCGCACACACGAGGGAGAGGAACAGCTTCCTCATCGCGCCTCCGGAAGAGCAAATGCGTACAACGTGGTGCCGCCTGCCAATGACGATGTACTGGCGGCCATCCAGCTCGTAGGAAATCGGCGAGTTGTTCACCCGGCCGATCGTGGAATGCCATAGCGTCGCGCCATCGGATGTGCGAAGCGCCAGCGCGTTGTTGTTGTTATCGCCGGAAAACGTCAAGCCGGTCGCCGTCGTCAGCACCCCGGCCCCACCGGCGCCCTCGCCGATGTCGTGACTCCACTTGATCTTGCCGGTCTGGTAGTCGATGGCGCGAAGCGCGGCCCTCGAATACACGCTGGAGTTCGCTCCCGCCCAGCCGTACTCCCCGTGCTCTTTCTTGAAGAAATAAATCCCCCATGCGTCGACGGCGCTGACGACGAGCAACCCGGATGCGGGATCGAAGCTCGGCGATCGGTAATTCGTCGCGCCTGCCTCGTTGGGCGCGACGAGGCGTCCATCACGCTTCGGCTCCTTGTCGGGATTCGGGATGGGCCGGCCGTCCTTGTCGATCTCTTTCGCCCAGTTGGCCGCCGCGAACGTCTTGGTCACGAGGCTCTTGCCGGTGGTGCGATCGAGAACGAAGTAGTAGCCGTTGCGCGACGCCTGCAACAGCATCTTGCGCGGCGTGCCGTTGAAGTTGCCATCGACAAGGACGGGCACCTCGGCCGCATCCCAGTCGTGCGTGTCGTGCGGCGACGCCTGAAATCCCCACACCAGCTTGCCGGTGTCCGGGTTGATCGCCACGATCGAACAGGTCCACGGGTTGTCGCCCGGACGCACTTCGCCGTTCAGCACCGGCGTCGGATTGCCGGTGCCCACATACAGAAGATTCAGCTCAGGATCGTAGGTGCCGGTCATCCACATCTGTCCGCCAGTGGCACCTCCGCTCGTCGATCCAGGCGTGCCCGGAGGCGGCGTGCTGTAGAACGTCCACTGCAGCTTTCCCGTATCGGGATCGAACGACTTCAAGATGCCCGGCAGATTGTCGAAGTCTCCTGCCACGCCGACGATCATGTGATTGCGGATCACGAGCGGCGCGTTGGTCGACCAGAAACCTCGCTTCGCGTCGGCAATCACGATGTCGTGCCTCACTTTGCCGTCGCGCGCATCCAATCCGACGAGATGGGCGTCGGGCGTCGTGAAGTAGACCAGGTCTTTGTAGACGGCCACCCCGCGCTGACCGATGTGGAAGGCATCGTTGGTCGGATGCGTGTATCGCCAGAGCTGGCGCGCCGATCGCGCGTCGATCGCCCAGACGTTGTCCGGCGCCGTCAGGTAGATCACGCCGTTGGCCAGCACCGGGCTCATCTTGAGCGACTGCGTTCTGCCCTGTCTGAAACGCCCACGCCAGCGTGAGCTGATGAACGTTGGCCGGAGTGATCGCCGACAGCTTCGTGTGCCGCTGCCCTGTGTAGTCGCCGTGATATGTAAGCCAGCTGTCGACCGGCGGCTTCAACAGCATCGCGGGATCGACGCTTTGAGCGGCAACGGCGGCCACGATCGCCATCACGATGAGCACTGGTGTCACGGTCCGCCTGAACATCATCCGCATCCTTCCTATTTCAGCGACTGCAGGTACGCAAACACGTCGTGCATGTCTTTGTCGGTGTACTTGCCGAGCTGATCGACGTGCGCTTGAAGTGGATTGTCGATATCGACACGCACCTGCTTCAACGGCCACGATCGCGTCCAGCCGTTGGCGTCGGTCAACGAGATCAGGAATTCGTCGTGCTGAACCACTTTGCCGGTGACGACCTGCCCATCGCTCGTCCTTACAGTCGCCGTCGGTCTGGCCGGCGCCGGTCCTGCCTCACGACCAGAGCCGGGAAAGAGCAAGCGCTGCAGCAAGGCGAGCCCCTCGTAACGGCGCACCGATCTTTGCAAAATCGCCGGTGGTCAGCGAATGGCACTTCGCGCATCCGCCCGCGCCGTTGAAATACTGCCTGCCGGCCTCGAGGTTTCCGGTCTGCAGATCCTCGACGTCCACCGCACGGCGGCCTCCGCCCAATGTCGCGGCTTTCGTCTTCGCGTCGTGGATGAACGCGACGATGGCGGCAATATCCGGAATCGCTCAGATTCGAACCCGGCATCCCCTTGTCGGGACGCCCCTGGCGAATCACCGGGCTGATCTTGTCGCCCGCGCACGTCTTCCGCAACGAGGGCCGATCGGATGAGATCTGGTCCGCCTTCGCCACCGGCGGCGTCACGGCCATGACAAAAGCCGCACTGGCCGGCGAAGCGCGTTTGGCCGGCTTGAACCTGTTCCGGCGGATACGACTGCGGCGTCACAGTGGCGGGCGGCGGCTTCGACGCAGGGCTTGCCGCAGCGGGCTTCTGCGTTTGCGCGTCTGCGCCGGGCGAATCGAGCCCGCACACGAGCGCGAACACCGCCACCAGAAACGTAATTGAGCGCTGATTCATGATGCGTTCGATTATCGATTAAACTTTGCGCCGAGCGTAGCAGAACTCTGAGCACACTGGCAATGGATCTCATCCTTGGTATCGACGTCGGAACTGGCGGCTCACGCGCGGTGCTCGTCGGTGCAGACGGCCGCGTGCTGGCGTCGGCAACGGTCGAGCACGCACCGTTCACATCGCCGCGAACCGCCTGGGCGGAACAGGAGCCGGAGGACTGGTGGCGCGCCTGTCGTCAGGCCATTCGCGAAGTCCTCTCGACGGGACGCGCTCAACCCTCGTCGATTCGCGCCGTCGGCCTCTCCGGCCAGATGCACGGCGCCGTGCTTCTGGACGACGTCGGCGACGTCGTGAGGCCGGCGATCATCTGGTGCGATCAACGCACCGAAGCTGAGTGCCGCTGGTTGACCGACACCCTCGGTGCGAAGCGACTGCTCGAGCTGACGTCGAATCCCGCGCTCACCAACTTCACGCTGCCGAAGCTTCTCTGGGTTCGGACGCACGAACCGCATGCCTGGAATCGCGTCCGCCGTCTGCTGCTGCCGAAAGATTTCGTGCGCCTCCGTCTGAGCGGCGAGTACGCGATCGATATGGCCGATGCATCCGGGACGCTGATGCTCGACGTCGCGCATCGCCGATGGTCGGAGGAGATCATGGACGCGGCGGGCCTCGATACGTCGATACTGCCCCGGCTGTTCGAGTCCCCCGAGATCTGCGCTCACGTGTCGGCCAGGGCATCGCGCGAAACAGGCCTCGTCGCGAATACGCCGATCGTCGCCGGCGCGGGCGACCAGGCCGCCGGCGCGGTGGGAATGGGGATCACTCGACCCGGAGCAGTGAGCGCCACGATCGGCACGTCGGGTGTCGTGTTTGCGGCGACCGACCGTCCGGCGCTCGATCCCAAAGGACGCCTCCACACGTTCTGTCACGCCATTCCTGATCGCTGGCATGTGATGGGCGTGACGCAGGCGGCGGGCCTGTCGCTGCGCTGGCTCCGCGAGCAGCTCGGGCTGAAGGACCAGGGAGACGAAGGCTACGAGCTGATGACGCGCGAAGCCGCTGCGATCGAGCCGGGCGCGGACGGCGTGCTGTGGACGCCCTATCTGATGGGCGAGCGCACACCTCACCTCGATCCCAACGTGCGCGCCGCGCTCATCGGTCTCGCGGCTAATCACACTCGCGGCCACGTCGTTCGTGCGGTGCTCGAAGGCGTCGCGTTCAGCCTTCGCGACACGTTCACGATCTTCAAGGAGCTTGGCGTGCCCGTTCAGCGCATACGTCTCGGCGGCGGCGGCGCACGCTCGGCGCTGTGGCGGCAGATTCAGGCGGATGTCTACGGACATCCCGTCGAGAGGGTGTCTGCCGAGGAAGGTGCGGCATACGGCGCCGCGTTGCTCGCGGGTGTCGGTGCCGGCCTCTGGCCAAGCGTCGACGACGCATGCGATCGGTTGGTGCAGAGCTCGGTGGCCGCGTCACCAAACCGGGACGTCGTGTCTGTGATGAATGAGCGCTACGACGCGTACCGGCGTGTATATCCGGCGTTGGCTGGATTGCAAGGCCGGTAGTGGGCAGTCGGCAGTCAGTAAAAACTGAAAACTGAGAACTAACCATGTCCTCCTACACTCCCCTCCCCGAGCACAAGTTCTCCTTCGGACTCTGGACCGTCGGCAATCGCGGCCGCGATCCGTTTGGCGACGTCGTCCGCCCCACCCTCGCGCCAAACGATGCCGTTGCCATGCTCGCCGAGGTTGGCGCGTGGGGTGTGAACCTGCACGACAACGATCTCGTTCCTATCGATGCCACACCATCCGAGCGCGATCGGATCGTCAAGGAATTCAAATCGGCCTGCGAGCGCCATCGCGTGGTCGTGCCGATGGCGACGGTGAACCTGTTCTACGACCCAGTCTTCCGTGACGGTGCGTTCACGTCGAACGACGCGCGTGTCCGTGCGTACGCGGTTCAGAAAACTCTCCGGGCGATGGATCTCGGCGCCGAGCTCGGCGCCAGGATCTTCGTGTTGTGGGGCGGGCGCGAAGGCACCGAGACCGACGCATGCCGGCGGGCAGATGAAGCCGTGAAGCGGCTGCGCGAGGCGGTGAACTATCTGTGCCAGTACTCGATCGACAAGAAGTACCGGCTTCCGGTTCGCGCTCGAAGCGAAGCCCAACGAGCCGCGCGGCGACATCTACATGGCGACGACGGGCGCGTATCTCGGTTTCATTCCCACGCTCGAGCATCCCGAGATGGTCGGCGTCAACCCCGAGGTCGCGCACGAGCAGATGGCGGGACTCAACTTCGTCCACGCGGTCGCGCAGGCATGGGAAGCCGGAAAGCTCTTTCACATCGATTTGAACGACCAGGTCTCTGGCCGCTACGACCAGGACTTCCGCTTCGGATCGGCAAATCCCAAAGCAGCGTTCTTCCTGGTGAAGTTTCTGGAAGACGTCAACTACGACGGGTCGCGTCATTTCGACGCGCACGCCTACCGCACCGAAGACTACGAGGGCGTCAAGGAATTCGCACGCGGCTGCATGCGCACCTATCTGATTCTCAAGGAAAGGGCGGCGCGCTGGAATGCGGATGCGGAAATTCAGGGACTGCTCCGCCAAGAGGTTCCAGGTTCCGGTTCCAGTTCCGGGGTTCCGAGTTCCGGTTCGTCGCGGTTGCCCGCGCGCGACGCATTGCTTGCCCAGACTTTTGATCGTGCAGAACTGTCGGCGAAGGGACTCGCGTACGAGCGGCTCGACCAGCTCACGATGGAAATCCTGCTAGGCGTCCGTTGAAGCCGGCTTGACGGCCGGCCTGCTTGAAGCAATTTGCGACAGTTACCGACGTCAGTTCGGTCCTTGTTGTGCTGTAACATGCGCCCATCATCGACAGCCTGCTGTGAAGCGCTTGCAGCGGATCCTCATCGCCATGCTCATGCTGACCCTGCATGGGCGGCTTTCTGCCTTCGACGCGGACGAGCCGCGCGCGCGATATACGGTCACCTCCTGGACCGAGAGCGACGGCATGCCGTCCAGCTACGTGCGGGCGGTCGCGCAGGATCGCGACGGTTACCTGTGGCTCGCCACCTACTCCGGTCTCGTTCGCTTCGACGGTGTGCGCTTCGTCGCGTGGAAATCGCGCGATGGCAGCGTGCTGCCCAGTGAAGACCTGTCCACGCTGCTCGTCGCGCGAGACGGCGCCCTGTGGGTCGGCGGATTCGGCGGAGTGACCCGCATCGCCGATGGCCGCATCGACAAGAAGGCGTCCACCGCGGAAGGGTTCTCCGACGGATCGGTCGCGGCGCTTCTGCAGGACACCCGCGGGCACATCTGGGCGGCGGGTCAGAACGGCGTCGCGCGATTCGACGGGACGCGCTGGCAGCGATTCGGCAGCGAGTCCGGCCTGCCCGAACGCGCGGCCCAGCGCCTGCACGAGGACGCCGCGGGAACCCTATGGGTAGGTACGAGCGTCGGCCTCCATCGCCGGGCGGCGAACGGAACCACGTTCGAGCCGATTCCAGCGCTCGCGTTCGCCATCGAAGATCTCGCGCAGGACAATTCCGGCCGTATCGTCGTGCCGCATCCGACGAGCCTCATCACTGGCCTCGGCAGCGCGATGCCGAAACCGGACGATCCCGTCATACAGCGAGCGCATGGAACACGACTGCTTCGCGATCACGAAGGACATCTCTGGATTGGCACGCGTGGGCATGGACTCGTGCGGCTGCGGGCCGGTGACGGAAAACCCGTGTTCGATCGCGTCACGATCGGAGATGGCCTCTCCGCCGATTCGGTGCAGGCGCTCTTCGAAGATCGTGAAGGCAACATCTGGGTTGGAACGCCGTTCGGCCTGAACCGGCTGTCGCGGAACTCGGTCATTCCGGTCCCGTTGGGCAGCGACACCACAGGCCATGTGCGTGCCGTCGCCAATGGCGGGGACGGCACGTTCGTCGCCACCGATGAGAGCCTGCTGCAATTCACCAGCGACAGACAAAACGACTTCGGTTGGAAAGAGCGGCTGCCGAATCACACGCTCATCGCGCTTCACTATGACGAGCGCTCGAACACGCTCTGGATTTCGACCAACCAGGGTGTCGTGCGGCTGAAGTCGGGCGTGCTCTCGTCGTTCCCGACACCGGGCGTCGGCGTGCTGAATCGAATTCGATCGATCACCACAGACAACGAAGGGCGGTTGTGGCTATGCGATGTCGATCGAGGCGTCTACCGTTCGACCGACAGCCAGCATACGAAGTTCGTTCTCATCGCACATGACAAGGCCGCGTCGACGGTGCTCGGCACGAAGAATGGCCGGGTATGGATCGGATTCCTCGACGGCACGTTGCGATCGTATCTCGACGGACGGTCGGAATCGTTCTCCGTGGAGCAGGGCCTCCCGGGCGGCGGAACGGTGACGGCCATCCACGAAGATCGCAACGGAACGTTGTGGGTAGGCACTCACCGGGGCTTGAGCCGATACACGAACACCCGATTCGTCACGCTCACGAAGGCGGAAGGATTTCCGGGCCCTGGGCCGGTTTCGATCGTCGACGATGCGCAGGGACAACTCTGGCTCGGCGTCACGGGGCTGGGAATACTGCAGGTGAACCCCGCTGAATTCGACGCGGCTGCGAAGGACCGCACTCATGCGCTGCGGTATCACCTCTACGGACCGGCCGACGGCCTCCGGGGAACGCCGGTCCGGACGTTCGGCACTCCCACCGCCACCCGTGCGAGCGACGGCGCGATGTGGTTCCTCACCGGAAACGGTCTCGGCGTCGTCGATCCGGCGCGCCTCGCCGGCACGCGCCAGACCGCGCCACTCCTCGTCGAGCGCCTGCTGACCGACAACCATGAACAGGCTCCGCTCGACGATCTGGAGCTGCCGCCGAGCACGTCCACTCTTCAGATCGATTACACGCTGCTCAGCCTCGCCCCTCTTTCGCAGGTGAGCTTCCGCTACAAGCTCGAGGGTTTCGACGCGCAATGGATCGAAGCCGGCACGCGCCGTCAGGCGTTTTACACGAATCTCTCGCCGGGATCGTATCGATTCGTCGTCGAAGCACAGGGCGATGAATCGGCGCAGCGTGCGTCTGCTCAATGGAAGTTCTCGATTCTGCCCCGCTTCTACCAGACCACGTGGTTCGGATTCGCCTGTCTGCTGGGGGCTGGAATCTCGTTCTGGGGACTCTGGCAGTTGCGGCTGCATCAGATGCGGCGCCGCTTCTCGGCCGTGCTCGAAGAGCGGGCCCGCATGGGACGGGAAATCCATGACACGCTTCTGCAGGGCCTGGTCGGTGTGGCGGTGCAGTTCAAAGTGATTGCCGATCAGTTTCAGGCCTCGCCCGACGCGGCCAGGGAACGGCTTGAACGCCTGCGGAAACTGGTCGAGCACTACATTACCGAGACCCGCCAGTCCATCTGGGACCTCAGATCGCCCGTGCTCGAATCGAGCGATCTCGTCACCGCGTTGCGCGAGGCCGGGCAAGCGCTCACGGCCGACAAGGACATGCGATTCGAGCTGGTCGTGCGCGGAAAGCCGTTTCCGTGCCCGCCGAAGGTGGAAGAACAACTGCTCAGGGTAGGCCGCGAAGCGATCAGCAACGCCGTCAGGCATGCGCACGCGAATCGCGTCAGAGCCGAGCTCACCTACCAGCGCGATTCCGTCCGCCTGCGCGTCGTCGACGACGGCAGGGGCTTCGACCTGAACGATCCCGGTTTTACCGCGGGCGCGCACTGGGGGCTCACGAGCATGCGCGAGCGCGCGCAGCAGATCAACGCCGACTTTCAGCTCGCGAGCTCGCCCGGCAAAGGCACCGAGCTCGAGCTCGTCGTCCCGGCCGTGCCTGGAAGGTGACGTGTGGAACCGTCAGCGATCCGAGTCTTGTGCGTCGACGATCATCCCGTCGTTCGCGAGGGTGTCTCGCTCATCATCGACATGCAACCCGACATGCAGGTCATCGGCATGGCGGCGACCGGCGAAGAAGCGCTCGCCCTCTTCAACCAACACCATCCCGATGTCACGCTGATGGATCTGCAGCTGCCCGGCATCAGCGGCCTCGAGGCCATCAAGCGCATCCACACCGAAGATCCCAAGGCACGCGTCATCGTGCTGACGATGTATGAAGGCGATGAAGATATCTATCGCGCGTTGAAGGCCGGAGCCGCGACGTACCTGCTCAAAAACACGCTCTCAGACGATCTCGTGCGAGTCGTTCGAGAGGTGCATGAGGGCGAGCATCCGTTGTCGGCCGAGGTCGCCGAACGGCTCGCCAGGCGCAACGGCGAAGCCACGCTCACGCAGCGCGAAACGGACGTGCTGAAGCTTCTGGCGCAGGGCCTGCGAAACAAGGAAATCGGCGCCAACCTCGGCATCACCGAAGAGACGGCCCACGGCTACATCAAGAGTATTTTTGCAAAACTGAAGGTGCAGGATCGGACCGCCGCGGTCACGGTCGCTCTCCGCCGCGGGATCATTCACTTGAAGTAGGGCTGAGGGCTGAGGGTTGAGGGCTCAGGGCTGAGGGCTCAGGGCTTAGGGCTAGAGGGCTTAGTTAGGGCTTAGGGCTTAGGGCTTAGGGCTTAGGTGGGATGGCGGAGGGCTGAGGGCGGGAGAGTTTCTGAACCTCCCTAAGCCCTCAGCCTTTAGCCATTAGCCCTATCAGATCGTCAGCAGGTCGATCTCTGCAGTGCTGTCGCCGAATTTCTCCGCCTGCACACCGAACCGGTCCATCACGCCCAGCATGAGGTTGGCCAGCGGCGTGCCCTTCGGGTATTTCACGTGCCGGTTCCCCTTCAGTTGCAGGTTTTTCCCGCCCACCATCACCACTGGAACGCTGTAGTTGTTGTGGACGTTGCCGTCGCTCATGCCGCCGCCGTAGAGCACGACCGTGGAATCGAGCAGGTTGCCGTCACCATCAGGCACCGCTTCCAGCTTCTTCAGGAAGTAGGTCATCGTGTCGACGTGGTAGTTGTTCAGCTTCGCGAAGTTCTGCATCTTCTCCGGATTGTTGCCGTGATGCGACATCGAGTGATGCGCCTCGGGCAGACCGATCTCCGGGTACGAGCGGTTGATGTTTTCCCGGCACATCATGAACGCGCTGACGCGCGTGATGTCGGCCTGGAACGCCAGCACCTGCAGGTCGAACATCAGCTCGACGTATTCCCTGAAAGTGGGCGGCACGCCCACCGGCTGCTCGGGGACCGAGAAATCGCTGTTGTACGATTCGGCCCTGGCGATGCGCTGCTCGATGTCGCGCACCGCATCGAAATACTCGCCAAGCTTCGTGCGGTCGCGCGCTCCCAGGCGTCCGTTGAGCTTCGCAATCTGCTGGCTGAGCCGGTCGAGGATGCTGCGATCTTCCTGCACTCGCGCGAGGCGCTCTTCGGCTGTCGTTCCGATGCCGAACATCCGCTCGAATACGAAGCGCGGATTGGTCTCGGCCGGCAGCGGACTGGTCGGCGTCTTCCACGACAACGAGTTCATGTAGGCGCAGGCATATCCATGGTCGCACGCGCCGACGACGTCGTTGCGGTCCACTGAGATTTCCAGCGACGGAAGCTTCGTGTCGCGGCAGATTTTCGCGGCGATCATCTGATCGATGGTCGTGCCCGCCTCGACATCGGCGCCTTCGGTCTGCTTCGGATGCATGCAGCTCATGAAGGCCGGCGCCGCGCGCGGGTGCTGCCCGCCGACGTCACCCTGATCCGTTGCCGGGTAGTTGTCGAGCCCGGTGAAGACCGTTGTCCGGTTGCGGAACGCCTCGAGCGGCTTGAGGGTCGGAGAGAGCTCGAAGCCCACGCCGTCGGTAGCGGGCGTCCACTCGAACATGTTCGCGCCGTTGCCGAAATAGATCGGGGCGAAACGCGGCGCCGTCGGCGACGCGGCCCGCATGGCGGGAATCATGGCATCGAGAAGCGGCAATGCCATTGCGGCGCCCACACCGCGAAGGAACGTTCGCCGGGGCAGCGCTAACTTCGTAATCACCATCGGACAGCCTCCTAGTTCGTATCGCTGTGTGCCGTTTTCATCTGAAACGGCGTACTCGTCACAATCCCCTGAACGAGCGCGCCAAAGCGAAGGTTCTCTCTGGCAGCCTCGCGCTTGACCCTGCGCACCGCCGGCGAATCGCTCGCTTCGAGCCCGCGTCCGAGCGCATAGGTCATCAGCTTCTCGGTCATCGTCGTCAGGAACTCGTCAGAATGCTTCATCAGCAGCTGGCGGAGCTCTGCCGGCCCGTTGAACTTCGAGCCGTCCGGCAGCTCTCCCGACGCGTCAACCCGCGCACCGGACACATAAACGTCTCTCCACTCGCCGATGCCGTCGAAGTTCTCCAGCGAGAATCCCAACTGGTCCATCTGCGCATGGCAGCCCGCGCACACCGGATTGGCGCGGTGCGCCGCCATCTGCTCGCGCATCGGCAAGACCTTTCTCGGGTCGCGCTCGTCCTTCAAGTCTGGCACGTTCGGCGGCGGCGGTGGCGGTGGCGCACCGAAGATGTTCTCCAGAATCCATTTCCCGCGAATCACCGGAGAGGTCCGATTCGGATAGGACGTCGACATCAGAATCGAGCCCTTTCCGAGCAGGCCGCGGCGCGGACTGTCCGGCGCCAGCGTCACCCGCCTGAAACGCTCGCCGTAGACGCCCGGAATGCCGTAGTGCTTCGCGAGGCGCTCGTTGAGAAATGTGTAGTCGGCATCGAGCAGATCGAGCACGCTGCGATTCTCGCGAATGATGCTTTCGAAGAACAGCTTCGTCTCCTGCTCGAATGCGCGGCGCAGATTGTCGTCGTAGTGGAACAGCAATTCCGGGCTCGGCTGATGCCCGGCGACATTGCGGATGAACAGCCACTGGCCCGCGAAATTGTCCACCAGCGCCTGCGAACGCGGATCCGCCAGCATCCGGCGCACCTGCTGCTGCAGCACCTCGGGCTTCTGCAGCCCCTTCTTCTCCGCCACCCTCAGGAGCTCATCGTCTGGAATACTGCTCCACAGGAAAAATGACAGCCTCGAGGCCAGATCGAGATCGCTGACGCGATACGGAGTGTTGGGCGACACGCCCGCAGGGTCGGTTTCGAGCCGGAACAGGAAGTCCGGGCTCACGAGGATGCTGCGAATCGCCATCTCGAGGCCAGCCTCGAAGCCGCCCCGATTCGCGCCATCACGATACGAATCCATCAGTATCCGAACGTCTTCTTCGCCGACCGGGCGCCGGTACGCGCGCCGCGCCAACGTCGAGAGGATCTTGTTCGCGCAGACCGATTCGTCATTCCGCGACGCGGGTGTGCATGTGAGCACCTTGTGACGGCTCGCGGACTCGCTCACGGCCACCGTCCCCTGCTGAGGTCCGGTGATGGTCACCGTCGACAGGTTGGGCTGGCCATTGCCCTTTCTGTACGGTTCTCGATGCACAGACCGGTCGAACAGGTCCTCGAGATACGCCGAGGTTTTCGCCACGAAATACACCTGCACCAGGTGCAAGCCGGCCTTGACCGGCGTCGTGAACCGCAACGCTTCGATCACTTTCTTGTCGCGGTCGTCAGTGATATAGGTGCCGGCGCCACCAGCGACACGACCGCCGGCGAATTCAGGTCCACCAATCGTGCCGGTCCAGACCTTGACGTTGTCCAGGCCCACTTCGATCTGATGCGGCTCGGCCGTGACGCCTTCGAACCCGCCAGAGACTCCCGTCTCTCGCGGTCTCATCTCTATGAGGTAGTCGCCGTCGGCAGGAAAGTAGTAGCTGAAGGCCACGCCGCCGCGCGATCCGAACGGCAGATCGTCGCTGACACGCTTGGCTTGATCGCTATCGGTCGGCACGTTGATCGTTTCCGGCGTCGGAAGTCCTCGCGGCCGCCCCAGCGCCATCTGGCTGATTTTCGCCGCCGCCCCGAGGTAGCGCTCGGTCAGCGCCGCCGACAATGTCAACGCGTCGGCGTTGTTGTCGAATCCGTATCCGGCGACGTCTGCCGGCAACACCGACGCGGCATCGATTTCGACGGCAAGCAGATCGCGGACGGCGTTCGTGTACTCCCTGCGGTTTAGACGTTGCAGCGAGGCGCGCCCGGGATTCACGTGTTCGGCAGCTTCGCGATCGAGCTCGGTCTCGAGCCAGGTCACCAGGCTCGTGGCTGCAGCCTTGTCGGGCCGTGCGCGCCCGACGGGCGGCATGGCGCCCGTCCGGATCTTGCGAACGACCTTTTCCCATTCCTCGGCGTGATGACTGACGTCTGCCAGGTCCAGCGTGTCGAGCGCGAGCCCGCCGGTCTTCAGGCGCTGGTTATGGCAGGTGACGCAGTATTTGGCGAGAACGGCCTGCTGCGACTGGCGATCGCCGACGATCGGCGGTTGATTACCGTTGGACGGCGACGGCCGCTGCTGGGCCGACGGCGCGTTGTAAGTGATAGCAACGATAAAGGCTGTTGCCGCAACGAATAAGGTTAGGCGCCCACTCATGTAGTCCTTCTACGTTACCGGAGAGTCAAGCTTCTGACCAGTCCCCAACCTGGGGGGCCTGTGATACTGCGGTTCTCGGTTCTGGGTTCTAAGTTCTGGGTTCTGAGTGCTTTCCAGAACCCAAGAACCCAGAACCCACGAACGTTACGAACCCTACGAACCTACGAACTCTACGAACTCTACGAACCTGCCGTCAGAACGTATAGCGGAAGCCGATACGGGCGATACGCGGCGGCACGACCGCCGTGGCGTACAAGAAGGTCGGCCCCGACTGGAAGTTCGCCGTAATGGGCGCGCTCGAGTTGAACACGTTGAACAGGTCGAAATCGAACTGCACACGCTGGCCACTGCCGAACGGGAACCACTTGCTGGCGCGCAGATTCACCACGTTAATCGCATCCGTCTTCTGCGCGCCTTTCTCCTCGACCTTCAGGGTGACCGTACTGAGCTGCCTCAACGGGGGGCCGCCATCAGGATCGGTCGCACGGAAAATCGCCGTGCGCTGTTCGAGGATCCCCACCTTGGCCTGGTAGAACGCGGCGAGTTGAATCCCGAGCGGCGCCATATAGGTTCCGCTGAAGTTACCCGCCCACTTCCACGTGTCATCCACTGCATTGAAATCCGCGTTCGGATCGTCATCAAAGAGCGCGGCATTCGGCCACACGTGGTTCTTGATGGCCCAGAACGACGCCATCCCGCCCCACCTGCTGGACGTTCGCTTCGTCAGGGTGAACTCGATCGTGTGGTACGAATCGTCGCGATCGGTGTTCTGCTGCTCGTTCTGCACGAACGCCGCCCCCGCAAAACGCGGATCGTAGTCATAGATCGTCACCGTGCCGCCATCGTCGGAAGTATTCAGCACGCTGTCCGGTCCGGGATCGCGGCGAGTCAGCGGGATGTTGTAGGCACTGCGCGGACGCGCGACGTTGCGGGTCGTGTAGCGGTCGGCGACACTCTTGTACACGTATAACGCGCGAACGCCGAGGTTCTGCATGATCTCGCGTTCGACGCCCACCGTCGCCTCGTTCGTCATTGGCGAGCGCAGTTCGGGATTGAGCTTCGCGCTGCTCTGCCCGGTCACCTGGATGAAATCGCCGCCCTGGCTCAGACCCAGGTTCGGATTCAGATTCACCTCGCCCGCGTCGTAATCGCCGTTGCCATTCAGATCGCGCCATCGGAACTTCGTCGTCACGTTTGCCATGATGTTGTAGGCATTCGCGAATGCGTCGTCCATGCCGTTGGCGAATCGCCCGAACGTCGCTTTCACGATGGTCCTGTCGGCGACGTCCCATGCGAGCCCGAATCGCGGAACCACCATATTCCACGTCAACACGTCGAGCCCGTCGAACGACGTGGCAGGGTACAACGTCGGGAATTGCGGGCTCGCTCCTTTCGACTGTTCCGGCAGAAACGACGTTTGTTGCTCGAAGCGCAGACCCAGGTTCAACGTGAGTCGATCGGTGACGCGCCATGTGTCCTTGACATAGCCGGCGTAGTAACTGGCGCGTGAATCGGGTTGCGTCGGCGAATTGCGAATGTCAATCTCGGCAGGTACGGGCCCATCGAAAATCAGCGTGTAATCACCAGACGGATGCTCGCGCCAGCCGACGCTATTGCGGCGCCAGTAGAGCGTGGTGCCGACCTTGAACTCGTGCTGCCCGCCCAGGAACTTGTCAGGGTACATGCTGAGGCCGCTGTCCAACTGCCACTTGTCGCGATATTCGAGGTTCGTCTTCGGGTTGGCACCAAGGTTGAGACCCGTGATGCGATCCATGCGCGGCGGATTGCCTTTCACGACCGGCGCCGAGAAGTTCGACCGCCAGGGCGCGTAATCGGCCAGGTAGCCACCATAGCCACCGACGACGTTGAAGACCATGCGGTTCGAGAGCGTGCTTTGCCACTCGCCCTTATACATGGAGCTCGGGTTCCGATAGTCGAGAGTCGATTCGAGCGGACGCAACCGGTTCGGCTCGGGCGGAAGGCCCTGCGGCTGGTACTTCAAGGTGGGCTGCCACGCAGCGATCAACCGATTGTTACTCGTCGGCTGGTAAGACAGCTTCATAGAACCATGCGTCAGACGTGTCCTGACATAGCCGGGCGGTTCGTCACCCGTCAGGTATCTGCCGTCCGGGCCGGCGTTTTCCGCGAAGCCGACCTCACCGGCCACTTTGTCCTGCTGCACGAAGGCGCCGTAGAACCACAACTTGTCGCGAACAATACGGCCGCCGAGATCGGCGCTCAGGTCATACAGATGCTTCAGCGGCTGGGTGTCGCTCAACCCCTGAGCTCTCAACTCGTCGTTCAGGTTGCTGCTCTGCAGCGAGGGAGTCTCGAGCGAGCCCATGTACGAACCATGGAACTGATTGGATCCGGACTTGATCACGGCCACCATCGAGACACCAGGCACCGACACTTCCGCGTCGTTGCCCGACGTTCTGATCTGCGCCTCGTCGAGCGTCAGGCTCGTCATGTAGACGCCGGAGCTCGTCCCGTCGGAGATGTCGATGCCGTCGATCTGCACCTTCACGTTCGCGGACTGGCCGTAGTTCTCTGCGGCCGCGCGTACACCCATCCAGCTGTCGCCGACGTCCACGCGATTAGTCGTGACGCCGGGCGTCATCGCGAACAACTGCTGCAACCCGCGGCCTGCCGGAATCGATTCGATGGTGTCGGACGTCAGGTTGACGCTGGTCGTGGTCGAGGTCATGTCTACCACCGGACTCGCGCCAGTGACCGTGATGGTTTCTTCCAGTCCACCGACCGACATTGCCGCGTCCACCCTGGCGACGAACCCGATCGTCAGGCGGAAGTCGCTGAGGACGTACGATTTGAATCCGGCCAGCTCGAAGGCGATGCGATAGAGTCCGGCCGGCAGCTCGCCGACGCGATAGTTGCCATCGGCCTCCGACACGACCACGATCTGCCCGACCTGCAGCGATGGGCTCGTCAGGGTGACGGTCACGCCCGGCATGGCGGCGCCTTGCTCGTCCTTCACGGTGCCGTGAATCGTCGACAGGGCACTTTGCGCCCAGACCGGTACCGCCACCAGGATCAGCGTCAGAAAAACCGTAGCTGCGAAGAGTGTGTGCTGCCATCGAGCGCCGTTGCGCGTCTGCCTAACCATACTCGCCTCCTGTTTTGCCGCCTCACACATGGGTTGTGAGCGGCGCGTGCATGCGACGTTTGTGCTCGAGCGACATCAAGATCACATCGAGAGTTACCGGAGCGCGTCGAAACACATCCACACCAACGGCATCGGCGATCGCATTCATGACCGAGCCATAGCCAGCGCCGACGGGCGGCTCGCCGACACCCCGCGCGCCGACGGGTGTTTCGGGATCGGGAATATTCAGCGCTTCGGCGTTCAGTTCCGGCGGCGTGTCCAGAATGCTCAGCGGCTTGTTGTAATGGAATCGCCGCGCGAGCGCCGCGCCATACCGCTGGTCGTACACGACGCGCTGCATCAGCGCGTGCCCGATACCCAGGTAGCTGCCGCCCAGAATCTGGCACTTCAAGCTCCTCGGGTTCACCACCGTGCCCACGTCTCCCACCGCAAGATAGTCGATGAGCGTCGTCTGGCCCGTTTCGATGTCGACTTCGACTTCGGCGAAACCGGCGATGAACGAAAACGTGTCGCCGTCGCGCGGAAACAGATCCTTGGCCACGCCCATCAGACCGCTGCCGGCCAATGCGCTCGCCGATTCGCGGGTGACCGCGTGAATCTCTTTCGGCAGCTCGTGACCGTCATACTCGCCTCCCAGCTCAATCGCCCGGCTCGCCGCGCTCTGATAGCTGAGACCACGGCCAGGATTCCCACGCCGGAACACGCGCCCCTGTCCGAGCTCGTAGTCATCGGGCGCACCACCAAGATCCCGGGCTGCGATCTGCTGCAGCTTGCGGCGCATATCGAGCGCCGCCGCATGATTCGCGCGCGTGGCTGCGTGCGTCGTCTGGCTGCCAACCGACATCGGGCTCCAGGGCAGATGTTTGCTCGTGTCACCCCAGATCACGTCGACGCGGTCCCAGGGCATCTGCAGCACCTCGGCGGCGACTCGTGCCAGATCGATCACCGAGTGCGTCCCAAGGTTGCCCACACCGGTGTGCACATTCAGCCGGCCGTCCGGGCGAATCAGCATCAGGCCGTCGAAGCCAATCGACCCGGCTGGATGGGTGCCAACGGCGACGCCGATGCCTCTCACGCGTGTGCCTTTGAGGGAACCAGTATGCGCTTTCCGCTCGTTCCATCGGAACAATTCGCTTCCGCGATCGAGCGCACGCTTCACAAACGCACTCGTCAGGTGCGGGCGTGTCCCATCGGCGCGTGGCGGACCATAGTTCGCCTTGCCTTCGGGCGAATTGATCTTCCGAATTTCGACCTGATCGATGCCGAGCTGCTTCGCCGCCTTCGTCATCGCCGACTCGAGCAGGCCATTGGCCTGCATCCAACCGGGCGATCGCTGCTGCGATCGCGGAGGTGTGTTGGTGAACACGCTCACACCGCGCCAGCGCATGGCCAAAGGCTGGTAGAGCACCGATACGGCGTTGCCCGCCGAGCGAAAGTCGCCGAACGATCCGTAAGAGCCGTTGTCCTGGACGATGAAGAGATCGATGCCGGCGATGCGCCCGTCTTTCCTGAAGGCGATTTTGGTGCGGCCGGTCATGTTCGTGCGGCCCCTGCCGATGAAATGCTCCTCTTCGCGGGACACGCGCATCATCACGGGAGCGCCCGCCTTTTTCGCGAGCAGCGCCGGGATGGCCATCGAGATCGGTCCGCCGCCCTTGCTTCCGAATCCACCGCCGCAGTCCTCGGACACCAGCACGACATCGTCAGGCTCCATCGCCATCCAGTTGGCAATGTTGTCGACCGTGCGAATGACGCTTTGCGTCGAGGCGTACAGATGCAGCTTGCCGTTGCGCCAGTACACCATCGCGCTGCGGGGCTCCATCGGCTGATGCGAGGTGGACTGCACGACGAATGTCTCGTCGAGCACCAACGCCGCGTCCCGGAATGCCGCGTCCGGATCTCCAAACTTCCATTCCTCTGGCGCTTCGCCCATCGGCAGACGGCCCTCGCCTTCGTCGGCGAAATCGGCGACGGTCCACTTCAGCGTCTTGATCTCGGGGCGTGGTGGAGTCTGGCCGGGAGCCGGCGGATACCAGACGTTGCCCAGCGTCCGCGCATTGGGTCCGCCTGGCCGCAGGCTTACAAGCGGATCGACGACAAATGGAAGAGGCTCCCATTCAACCTTGATGGTCTCGATCGCATCGGCTGCGGTGAGCTCGTCAACGGCGGCCACTGCCGCAATCGGCTCGCCCTGATAGTGGGGCTCGTTGGTCAACGGCCTTTCAGTTCCGGGAGGCAATGGTGCACGGGGCACGGGCAAGTCGTCGGCGGTCAGAACCGCTTTGACGCCGGGCATCGCCAGCGCCCTCGTTGCATCGATGCGACGCACGCGCGCGTGCGGCAACGGGCTGAGGAGCAGTTTGCAGAAGAGCATGCCCTCGGCGCGAAAATCTTCGGCGTACTTCGCCTGGCCCATGACCTTCGCGACAAGGTCGGGCGTGGTGTAGTCGGTTCCTATGTACTTGAACGGAGCCATCAGTTCGTCCGGGCTTGCGCCTGCCGCGAGTACTCGGCGCCGCGCATCAACGCGGTGAGTATCTTGTTGTAGTCCTGACAGCGGCAGAGATTGCCTGACACGCCGTGCGCGAGCTCTTTTCGCGTGGGGTCGGGTTTGGTCTTGAGAAATCCGACCGCTGCCATGATGAAGCCCGGCATGCAGAACGCGCACTGAAAGCCCTGCTCATCGACCACGCCACGCTGCACGGGATGAAGATGTTCCGGCGAGTCCGCGAGCCCCTCGATGGTGACGATCTGCTTCGAGCGGACTGTGTGCGTCAGGACCGAGCAGGAGTAGTGGGGTACGTCATCGATCAGAACGGTGCACGCACCACATTCCGCACGATCGCAACCGAGCTTCGTCCCGGTGAGACCGAGCTTGTAGCGAAGCGTCATCGCCAGGGTTTCCTGCTTCATGACGTCGACGTGGCGCACCTGTCCGTTGACGTTCAGGCTGAGAAGTCTCTCGGCAGCGCCCAGCGCACGCTGCCCGGCGACGCCCGGCGCTGCGCGGAACAAGTATGTTGCCGAAGCCGCAACGACACCCGTCGCGATCGCGCCCTTGATGAACGTCCGTCGGGAGATCGCGTCGGGATACACCGGTGGCGACTCCGTGGTTTGGAAGTTGGTCGTAGTGGTTGGAGCGTAGTGATGTTACCCGGTAGGAGCCACCCCCCTAATCAGGGGGGAAACGTCAAATCCCCTAACGATCCAACGGGATGAATCAGCCGACTTTCAATTCTGTCTTGACGCGCTCTGGCGTGAACGGCACCTGCCGCAACCGTACGCCGGTTGCATCGAACACGGCGTTGCCGATGGCCGCCGCCGTGACGGTAATCGACACTTCGCCCGCGCCGTTCGCTTCAGCTTCCATCGCGTTGACGAGCACGGTCTGCAGCGTTGGCACTTTGAAGCCGACCGGGAAGGTCTTATATGTGCGCCAATCCAATGACGTCACTTTCTCGTGGTCCCACGTCACTTCTTCGAAGAGCGCGCGGCTGACGCCGTGCAATGCGCCGCCTTCGCATTGATTGCGGAGACCGTCGGGATTCGAGATCGGCCCGACGTCAACAGCCATCACCATGCGCTTCACGTCGATGACGCCGGTGTCGAGGTGGACGTCGACGTCGGCGACCATGGCGCAGTAACCGTTGTCACCTTCATATAAGACGCAGGAAAGTCCTCGGCCTTGCGCGACCCGAGTGGCAGGGCTAAAGCCCTGCGCCACCGACGCAAGCGGCGAAGAACGCGCCTGCCAGTTGGCGGCTTTGGCGGCGGCCTGAACCACACCTTTCAAACGGGGATCGCGCAGATGGCGAAGGCGATACTCGACCGGGTCGGCCTTCGCGGCGGCGGCGAGCTCGTCCATCATCGATTCGTGGGCGAACGTGTTCTGCAGACGGCTTGGCGAACGAAGCGGCCCCGTCCAGAAGGGCGACTCCACCGTGCGCGCCAGCGCGCGCTCGCACTTCACAGTGCCTGTTCCGCCTGCCACACCGTTGACGGTTCCAGTGACATACGACGGCACGACGTTCGATCCGTTCGCGAGCGGGCCCTTTGGTGGTGGCGCCGGCGATTGTGGAACGAACGCCGCAGGCTGGAAGCCCGCAAGGAAGCCGGTCACCTGATTTCCCGGTTGCGTGTGGCCAGGCCGGCCGCCGCGAAGCGGTGACCACCCTTCGTAGTCCCACGCGATGATGTTGCCCGCGGAATCGAGGCCGACGCGCTGATCGATGACATACGCGAGGCCGAAGTTTTCGTGCACCATCTCGTCTTTGCGCGAGAGCTGGACGCGCACGGGACGGCCGACGGCTTGCGACATCAGCGCGGCATCATAGGAAACGGTATCGGCGCCATTGATGCCGTAGCACCCGGAGCCGCGCGCGTAGATCACCTTCACCTGCTGCGGCTTCATGCCGAGCACCATCGCGCAACTGTCGCGCTGCGGATAGACACCCTGCGTCGGCGACCAGATGGTCGCGCTGTCTGCCTTCACGTCGGCAACCGCACACGAGGCGCCGATGGACCCGTGCATGTGATACGGGTGCAGATACGTCGAACGCATTACCTGCGCAGCGGACGCGAGCGTGGCATCGACATCCTTTGAATCGACGAGCATCGCGTCGCGGCTCGGCGCCTTGCGCATGTGATCGTAGAAGGTCGCCTGCGCGGGAAGCGCGGGGCCGGGCTTCCAGCTCACCTTCAATCGATTCGCCGCCTGAATGGCCTGCCATTGTTTCTCGCAGACAACGCCGACGAAATCTTTCTTGACGACGACTTTGATGAGGCCGGGCATGCCGCTGACGGAACTTTCGATATCGCTCAGCGGGCTCACGACGGTTGCACCCACCGTCGGCGGACGGACGACGCGTCCGTGCACCATGCCGGGCACGCGCACGTTGTGCACGTACTCGAATGTGCCCGTCACCATCGCGGGCATGTCCAGGCGCTTGACCGGATTGCCGAGCACGGTCCATTCGCGAGGTGACTTGCGCTTGGCGTTCGCATTCAGCGCCAGGTTGAATTTCTTGCCGCCGACGAGCTCGCCGTAGGTGATCGTTCTCGTCCCGGAGTGAACGACCCCATTGCCGGCGGTGAGCCGCTCGACAGGCACGCCCCACTGCTTGGCCGCCATCTGCAGCAGCGCTTCGCGCGCCGTCGCCGCGGCAAGAGCAAGATTGTCGTGATTGAAATTCTGTGGATGCGACTGCGCACCCGACGTCACTCCCTGATCGGGCGTGGTACCAGTGACGCACTGAATCAGCTTGACGCGATCGACCTCCACGCACAGTTCTTCTGCGACGAGCTGAGTCTGCGCGGTGAAGAGGCCCTGCCCCATTTCGCACTTACCGGTGTAGGCGGTGACGGTATTGTCGGCGTTGATGGCCAGCCAGCCGTCAACCTCTTTTGGAGGATTGCCGACCAACGTCGCGACTGCCTGCCCGAAGACATCCGACGGAGTGAGTGCGAAGGAAACGACAAGTGCGCCGGTGCCTTTGAGAAGCTCGCGGCGGGAGATGGCGCCCGCCTTCGCGCCTTCGGCGCTTCGGCGCGGCCTTCGCGCATGGATCGAGAAGCGCTCGGTCACGCTGCACCTCCGTTCGCGTAGCGCTTGATGGCGGCAATCATTCGCGCATGCGTAAAACAGCGGCAAAGGACGCCGGACAACGCCTGCTGAATCTGCTCGTCTGTCGGTTTCGGTGTCCGATCGACGAGCGCTTTGGCGCTGAGGATGACGCCGCTCAAGCAGAAGCCGCACTGCGCGGCCTGCTCGTCAATGAACGCCTGCTGAAGGGGATGCGGCGTCTCGGGTGTGCCCAGGCCGTCGAGCGTGGTGATTTCGGCACCCGCAACGGTCTTGACCGGTGTCATGCACGACCGCATCGCCTGCCCCTTGACGATGACGGTGCAGGCGCCGCATTGGCCGAGGCCACAGCCGAATTTCGGGCCGTTCAGCGCGAGCTCGTCGGACAAGACATAGAGCAGCGGCGTCGAGTCATCGACATCGACGGTTCGCGCCTGTCCGTTCACACGGAGGTTGATTGTCGCCATCACCGTACCTTTGCCTTCAGCTCTTCCGTCCAATTGGTCACGACGTTCAGCGGATTGTTGCCTGCCAGGTCCTTGACCATGACGAACTGCTGACCGTCGTGCGAGACGTCGTAGTTCGGAACCGAAATGTGTGTGCCGAAGACGTAACGCCGTTGAAACAGCGTCGTCGGCTCCGACAAGCCTGGATCGCCGGCGATCGCCACCTGCACCGCCATCATCCTGTCACCGTCACGATAGAAGATCTCTTTCCCGTTGGGATTCCAGACAGGCTGTGTGCCACCAGCGGTTGAGACACGCCACTTCCGATCGGGTCCCGGATACCCGCGAAGGTAGACCTGCGCCTGCCCAGACTCCTGGGACACGTACGCCATCCATTTTCCATCGGGCGAGAGTTGCGCGCCACCCTCGTAGGCCGGCGTCTTGACGAGGGGCTGAAACTCCGCGCCGCTCTTGAGCGGTGTCATGTAGATGTCGCCCGATTCCGATCCGTAACGCATGAAAATCAGCATGCGATCGTCCGGAGTGACCGACATCGGCACATCGGAATCGTTGGTACCAGCCAGCGCCCCGCGCAGGCTGGAATCTGCAGTACCGACCCAGCGTATCCCCGCCGTCGTGCCAAGCACCAGGAGGTTTCCGTTCGAGTTCCACGTGAAGTAGCTGGTGTTCTCGGAACCGGTCACGCGCTCGAACGTGCGCCGGGATAGGTCTTGAACCCAGAGGTCGTCATCGATCTGGATGGCCAGGAATCGACCGTCGCGGCTGAATCGCGAGCGGACGTACGCACGCGGCGTATCGTTGAATGGCGTCTCGACACCAAGACGCGAGACAGAGACGAGACGGTACGCGTCCGCAGCAGTTGTGCCGTACACCAGCGAGCCGGTACTCGATATGGCGATTGCCGCCTCGTCTCCTCCGGGCACCCGCTCTTCCAGACGGACCGGCGATCCGCTGACCTTCCGTTCGTCGGCATCGAAGGGCACGGCAAGCAAGGCGCCATCGCGCACAAACACGAGATGCCCGCTGCCCGCGTACAACGGCGACGCGGCGCGTTCGAGGACGAGCGTGCGCGCTCCCGTTCGAAGGTCGACCACACCGACATCGTTGGTCTTGCCGCCGTCGCGACGAATCGTAAAGAGGACCGCACTTCCATCAGGCAGCGCGATCGGCGACAAGTGCGCGATTTCGGCGCGGGCGGCATCGAGCGTGGTCAACGCCTTCGCTTCTCCGCCGGTTTCGGGCACGACCCACAGTGTCGAATCACGCACATAGACGATGCGGTCGCTCGACGACCAGGTCCCGCCGAGCAGGACGTTTATCCCCGAGCCTGTCGCGACGGTGCTGATGAGGCCATCGGCGAGCGACATCCTCTTGATCTCGCGCGCGTTGCTCACGATGCCAATCGAACGGCCGTCGGGAGAAAAGAAGCAACCGACAGAACCGTCTGTGCCTTCCAGAGCACGTGTGCTGCGCTCGTCCAGATTCCTCAGAAATATCCGGCGCAGCCCGTTCTCGATGCCCACAAATGCCAAATGTCGCCCATCCGGAGAGATCGCGAGCACGCTGCTCGCGCTATAGGTCAGCTCGACGCCGTCCGGCAAGTTCAGCTCGAGCCGCGTGATCGGCCGGTCAACAGGCCTGCTGACCGTGCTCCACCACAGGATGAACGTCAGGAACGCGGCGAACGCGAACATGGCCGCGACAATCCAGCCACTCCAGAGCAGCCAAGGTGACCCGCGCTTTTGAATGACGACAGCATCCGCGGGCGACGCGCCCGAAAGAATGTCCTCGATTTCGAGACGGACATCGGCGATGTGGTGGAATCGCCGGCTCGCATCCTTCTGAAGGCACCGGCGAATCAACTTCTGGACAGCCGCCGGAACTGTCGCCGGCAGCGCCTTGAAGTCGGGCTCCGTTCCGATGACGGATGCCAGCACATCGGTGACCGTTTCGCCAGAAAACGCGCTGCGGCCGGTGAGCATTTCGTAGAGAAGGCACCCGAATGCCCATATGTCGGTCCGCGAGTCCACCGCTTTACCGCGTGCCTGCTCGGGACTCATGTACGCAGCCGTCCCGAGAATGATGCCGCTCGACAACGCCTGCACGCTGACGGTAGGTGAGAGCGACAGCGATGCCGGCGATGTCTCCTCGGTCGCGAGCATCTTCGCGAGTCCGAAGTCGAGCACCTTCACCTTACCGTCGGGGGTCACCTTGATGTTCGAGGGCTTCAGGTCGCGGTGCACGACGCCCTTGCTGTGCGCCCCTTCCAGCGCGTCGGCCACCTGGCGGGCGATGTTCAGCGCATCTCGAACCGGAAGAGGGCCTCTTGCGAGAGACTCGGCGAGCGTGGGGCCGTCAACCAGCTCCATCGCAATGCTGTTGACGCCGTCGCCCGATTCCAGGCCATACACGGCGGCGATGTTCGAATGGTTGAGCGCGGCGAGGAGCTCGGCCTCGCGCTGGAACCGTGCGAGCCTGTCGGGATCGCGGGAGAATCGATCGGGAAGAACTTTAAGGGCGACGTCGCGCTTCAAACGCGTGTCGCGCGCGCGGTAGACTTCACCCATTCCGCCGGCGCCGATGGCAGAAATGACTTCATACGGGCCAAGGCGAGTGCCGGCGGTGAGCGCCACTGATGGTCTCGACGATCGGCTGGACGTTACTTCTTGACCAGCTTCCTCACGTTCGCGCCATTCACTTCGCCGATGTAGATCGCGTTTTTCGAGTCGACGGTCACCGCTGTGGCGTTCTTCAGGCCTTCCACCTTGTCCACGATCTTGCCGTCCTTCACGTTCATGATGTACAGGCAGTTCGCCTCGGTGCCGTCCACCACGTACAGAAGATCGCCTTTCACGAACACACCCCACGGCGTGCCCAGGTGATTCCACTGCTGGAGAAATTTCCCGCTCTGATCGAAGACCTGCACGCGCTTGTTGCGGCGATCGCCGACATACAGACGGCCCCGTGAATCGATCGCGATACTGTGCGGCTCGTCGAACTTTCCAGGCTCGGTGCCCTTGCCGCCCCACCAGCTGACGAACTTGCCATCCTTCGAGTACTTCACCACGCGCGTGTTGGTGCTCTCGCCATCGGCAATGAAGAGATCGCCGTTCTTGGCGATGACCAGATCGGCCACGCCGTTGAACGCGTCCTGTGACTCGTTTTCACCGATCACGCCCTTCCTGCCGAGCGTCATCAGCAGCTTGCCTTCGGGGCTGAACTTGAACACCTGATGGTCGCCCCGGTCTGTGACCCAGACATTCCCCTCATGATCGGTGCGCAGGAAATGCGTCGTCTTGAACATTCCCTGGCCCCAGGCCCTCAGGAATTTTCCGTTCTTGTCGAACGCCATGATCGGCATCTTCTCGTTGCGATGGAAGACGTAGATATTCCCTTTCGGGTCGATATCGACGCCGGTCGCCCCGCCCCAGGCGGTGATGCCTTCGGGAAACTGTGCCCAGTTCTCGACGACCTGATATTTGCTGTCCGCACCTTGTGCGTAGGCGGCACTTACTGTCGCCATCGCCAGAAGCGCCATTGCGAGGAGAATTCGGTTGATATTCATGCGGCAAAACTAGCACAAGAAGGCCCGGCATGTAACCGCTGCGCGCCCCTCGACGTAGTATCGTTAGCTTTTCCACACCTTCAGGAGGTCGCCATGATTACCACGACCGTCATCGACAGCGTTCGCAGCCTTCTTCCCACGATTCGGGCACGGCGGCAGGACATCGAAGAAGCGCGCCGCATGCCGGGTGACCTCGCAAAGGCCCTGCGCGAGACGGGGATCTTCAGCCTGGGCGTGCCACGCGCAATCGGCGGCCAGGAAGCGACGCCCGCAGAGATGATGGAGGCGATCGAAACCGTCGCCACCGCGGACGGATCGGCCGGCTGGTGCGCCATGATCGGCACTGGCGGGAACGTCTCGGCCGGTTACATCAATGAGCGCGGCGCGAAGGAAGTCTGGGCCAATCCCGCGGCACCCACTGCCGGCATTGCCGCACCGGCCGGCGCGGCGGTCCGCACAGACGCCGGCGTGAACGTGAGCGGCCGGTGGGCATTCGCGAGCGGCATCACGCATTGCGACTGGGTCTGGGCCGGTTGCATGGTGATGGACAACGGGAAGCCCCGCATGACGCCGATGGGGCCGGAGATTATCCACGTCTGCATGCCCGTCGGCGACGTCCAGATTCACGACACGTGGCACGTCAGCGGGCTCTGCGGCACCGGCAGCAACGACTTCAGTGCGAAGGACGTCTTCATCCCGAACCACAGAATCTTCGCGCTCCTCGATCCTGCCGGCCATCGGTCTGAACCGCTCTATCGCATGCCGCCTTTGCAGTTGTTCGTGTTTCAGCTGGCGAGCGTCAGCCTCGGCATCGCCCGTGCGGCGCTCGACGAACTGATGGAGATGGCGCAAACGAAAGTACCGACGATGTATCAAGCGCCGCTGGCCGACCGGCCCGTCACGCAAGTCGAAATTGCGCGGGCCGAGGCCGCGCTCGGCGGTGCGCGCGCCTTCCTGCACGAAATGGCGGCCGACATCTGGAACACGGTGGTGGCCGGGAAACCGGTGTCGAACCGGCAGCTCGCGCTCGCGCGTGTGGCGACGAGCCAGGCCGTGGAAACGGGCGCCGCTGTCACGAAAACGGCGAACACACTCGCCGGCGGCAGCGCGATCTATACGAAATCGCCGATGCAGCGGCATGCACGCGACGCGGAGGCCGTCACGCATCACTTCACGGTCGCGCCGCACGCATGGGAAGAAGCCGGACGCGTTCTGTTGGGACGGAAACCGAACACGCCGGCGTTCTAAGAGCCCGACCACAGAGGCATGTCGCCACGGCCGACCTGAAGGTCGGCACTACGAGCGATCGCAGTTGGACCCGAACGTGGAACCCGACGCGGAACCGAACGCGGTACCCCCGAACTGGAACTCGGAACACTGGAACCCGGAACCCGCATGATCTTCAAACAGTTCTATCTGAATTGTCTTGCACACGCCTCATATCTGGTCGGCGACGAGCGGACGCACACGGCGGTCGTCGTTGATCCGAAACGGGATGTGCAGGAGTACCTGGACGAGGCGGATCGTCATGGCCTGACGATCCGTCACGTGTTTCTCACTCACTTTCACGCAGACTTCGTCGCAGGCCATCTCGAGCTTCGAGACAGGACCGGCGCCGCCATCTACCTCGGCCGGACGGCGAAGGCCGAGTATGCGTTCACGCCGATGGGAACCGGTGACACCCTCGATGTCGGCGACGTTCAACTGCAAGTGCTGGAGACGCCGGGCCACACGGCCGAGTCGATATCGATCCTTGTGTATGACCTTTCGCGCGACCGGGCAAAGCCACAGGCCGTGCTGACAGGCGACACGTTGTTCATCGGCGATGTCGGAAGACCGGATCTGCGCGCGGCGCTCGGCTGGTCTGCTGTCGATCTGGGACGACTGCTCTACCGGTCGACCCGCGAGCAGTTGCTGCCGTTGCCCGACGAGACGCTCGTGTATCCCGCGCATGGCGCAGGATCACTATGCGGCAAAAAAATCAGCAAAGACACTGTGTCGACCATTGGCGAGCAGAGGCGCAGCAATTACGCGCTGCAGCCGATGAGCGAAGCCGACTTCATCGCGCTCGTCACGGCCGATCAGCCGGACGCGCCGTCGTATTTCACTTACGACGCCGTGCTCAATGCGAAAGAGCGCCAGACGCTCGAACACGTGCTGGAAGACGAGCTGCATCCTCTTGGTCTGCAGACGGTGCTCGACCTGATCAAGCAGGGCGCGCAGGCGCTGG
The DNA here is from genome assembly GCA_963811435.1 of Vicinamibacterales bacterium. Lineage (GTDB taxonomy): Bacteria > Acidobacteriota > Vicinamibacteria > Vicinamibacterales > JAMQPK01 > JAMQPK01. Next base: position 630,631 of record CAWERD010000007.1, on the reverse strand, counting down.
ACGTGCGCGATGCGACCGAGTTCGCATCGCAGCACCTCGCCGGCAGCATCAATATCGGTCTTGGCGGCCAGTACGCCACCTGGGCAGGCACTCTTCTCGATCGCGAGCGGCCCATCGTCATCATCGCGTCACCGGGGCGCGAGGCCGAGGCGGCCCTGCGCCTGGGACGCATCGGATTCGACAACGTGGCCGGCTATCTCGAGGACGGCATGCAGGCGCTCAAGGACCGCGACGATCTGCTCGTGGCCACGCCGCAGACCTCGGCCGCGATGGTGCACGAGTGGCTTGGCGAGCCGGACGCGCCGTATCTTCTCGACGTGAGAACACCCGGCGAATGGCAGCAGTTGCACATCGAGGGCAGCGTCAACATTCCGCTCAACAAGCTCGCGGAGCGTTTGACCGAAGTGCCCGGCAATCGTCCGGTGGTGGTCTTCTGTGCGGCCGGCTATCGATCGTCGATTGCGAGCAGCCTGCTGCAGCGGGAGGGATTCACGCGCCTGGCCGAGATGACGGGCGGAATGAGTGCGTGGACGAAAGGCCGGGAGCCCAAAATCGCGTAGTCGCGATCCCGGGCTCCCATTGGATATGCCTACAGCCGTCTGATTTGCACGTTTCGAATCTTGATATCGCCGGCTGTGTACTGAAGCGCGATCGGCCCGCTCTTCAGCGTGCTGTCCATCGCATCGACCGTCTTGGTCCCGTTCAACACGACGACGATGTGCGGACCACGCAGGGTGATTTTGTACGTGTTCCACTTGCCTTCCGCATCGACAATCGCGATCGGCGGGGCGTAGTTCGGGATTCCACCGGTACGGCCCGACTGATCCTTGCGCTTGTCGAAGATGTTCGCTTCATAACACGTCTTGTCGGTGATCTTCGTGCCATCCATGCAGCGCATGTACACGCCGCTGTTGCCGCCGTTGGACGACCAGAACTCGACCTTGATCTCAAAGTCGGTGTAGTTCTCTTTCGACACGAGATAGCCCGTGCCCATGTTGGCCTGCACCGCGCCGTCGACGATCTGCCAGTTGGCGGTGCCGATCACATTGAAGCTGTTCAGGTCTTTGCCGTTGAACAACGTGACCCAGCCGTCCTTGGTCTGCGCGGCGAGGCCCTGGGCGGCAAGGGCGACAAATGCGAGAGCGATGAGCAACAAACGTTTCATGGAGCCTCCTGTCACGGTCCAGCGGAAGCCGGACATCTAATACTTTTGACTAGCGGCGTGTTTTCTTCGCCATTTTCTTCTTCGGCGTGGGCCGCGCCACCTTTTTCTTCGCGCCCTTCGTGGTTCCCTTCTTCGTGCTCTTCGTCGTCTTAGTGGCTTTCGTGGTTTTCGTGGCTTTCTTCAAAGGCTTCGCGGGTGTCGCCTTGATGGCCGGGGCCGCGCGCTTCCTCGATTGGGCGGCGAACATCGCGCCCTGGCGATCAACGCCGGTGAATACCATATCGCCGCCCGGCACTTCCATCGGCCCGTGCGCAATGGTACCGCCAATCCCGGTCGTGACCTCCGCGGTCTTCTTCGCGTCGCGCACCATGATGTAGGGAATCCACTGCGGACCGCCAGGAGGCATCCCACCGGGATTGAACATGCCGCCGAGCTGATGGCCACCGGTCCCGAATATCTGATAGATGCCCTGCGCCCCCATCTCCATGGCCTGCATCTTTTCCCAGCCGAAGAGCTTCGAATAGAAATCAAACGCCGTCTGGGCGTTGCTCGTCAGCAGCTCGTGCCACGAAAAATCGCCGACCTGCGCTTCCTTCCATCGCTGGCGCTCGATGCGTGCCGAGACGGCGAACATCGCGCCTTGCGGATCTTGAAGGACGGCCATGCGCCCGACGCGAGGGACATCTGCCGCCGACGTCACAACTTTTCCGCCAAGCTCGACGGCCTGACGCACCGTGGCGTCCACGTCGGGCGTCCCAATGTAGTTGAGCCAATGCGGCGGCGGAGTCACGACATTGGGCATCTCGTGCAGCTGATAAAGCCCAGCCCGGCCTTCGCGTCCCAGGGCCCAAATCTTGTAGGAAGGGTTCGGTTCCCATGGCTTGCTCTTCCAGCCAATCAGCTGCGAGTAAAAGTCGTCAGCTGCCCCAAGGTCGGTGGTGTTCAGCTCGTGCCAGACAAATAAACCGCGATCGGAGGTCGTAGCCATGCGCAGATTATAATGAGCATTTTCGGCACACGATCCGCATCAAAGAGTGGAGTCTTCCCACACAGTTTGTCCTACATACCTATGGCTAACCCACGAAATCGCATCTTTCTCGTTACCTTACTGTCGTTTACCGCCGCTGCCTGCGGCGGTGGCGAGGGCGCGGCGGCCGGTGCCGGCGGAGCCGGGGGCGGCATGCCCGCCATGGCGGTCGAAATCGTGACGCTCGAAGCCAAGCCGGTAGAGCAAACGACCGAATTCGTCGGAACCGTAAAATCACGCCGATCGACCGACATTCAGCCCCAAGTCGAGGGGTTTATTACGCGAATTACCGCCAAACCCGGCCAGCGGGTCACCGCCGGGGCGCTGCTCATGGAGATCGACTCGCGGGTGCAACAGGGACAACTGGCGAGCCTCGAGTCGGTCCGCGCCCAGCGCGAGATCGACGTGACGTATGCCCGGCAGGAGGCCGATCGCGCGACGAAGCTGCTGGCGGCGGGCGCCGCCAGTCAGATGGATGCCGATCGTGCGGCGAACGACCTGAAAGCCGCCCAGGCTCAGTTGCGGACCGTGGAGGAACAGATTCGCACCTCTCGAACGGATCTCGGGTACTACCGTGTTACCGCGCCGACCGCTGGCGTCGTTGGTGACATTCCTGTCCGCGAAGGCGATCGCGTGACGAAGGCGACGTCGTTGACGTCGATCGATGCCAACGCCGGTCTCGAGGTCTACATCAACGTTCCGGTACAGCGGGCGCCGAATCTTCGGGTCGGCCTGCCTGTCCGCATCGTCGATGAAAGCGGCGCGACGATTGCGGAAGAGAGAATCAATTTCGTGTCGCCGTCGGTCGATGAAAAGACACAAACCGTTCTCATCAAAACCCCGGTGTCGGTGCCGGGCACGCTGCGGACCGAGCAATACGTGCGCGCGTACGTCATCTGGACGACAGAGCCCGGCTTGACCATTCCAGTCACATCGGTGACGCGTATCAACGGGCAATGGTTTGCGTTCGTTGCCGAACCGGGCGAAGGCGGCAAGGGTCTCGTGGCGAAGCAGCGTTCGGTCGAGCTCGGCCCCGTGGTCGGAAACTTCTACACGGTGACGAAGGGTTTGAAAGCCGGGGAAAAGTTGATCACGGCGGGAATACAGAAGGTGCGTGACGGGGCCCCGGTGCAAGCAGGTCCGGCTAAAGCCGGACACTACCGAGATGGCGGCACCTCACCGGTAGTGTCCGCCTTCAGGCGGACTGTGGACCTGGGGACTGCTTAATGGTTACCGACGTCTTCATCAAACGGCCGATCCTCGCGACGGTCTGCTCCATCCTTATTACTCTCGCGGGCGCGATTGCGATTCCGACCCTGCCCATCGGCCGCTATCCCGAGCTTGCGCCGCCGACGGTCGCCGTCAGCGCGTTCTACACCGGCGCCAATGCGCAGGCGGTAGAAAGCGCCGTGACGACGCCGCTGGAATCGGTCATCAACGGCGTGGAGGGCATGCTCTACATGACCTCGGCCTCGACCAACAACGGCCTCTCCACCATCACGGTGACGTTTGAAGTGGGACGCGATCCCGATCTCGCGGCAGTCGACGTGCAGAACCGCATCAACTCTGCGCTCGGACGCATGCCGCTCGAGGTGCGCACAAACGGCATCACCGTCACGAAAGGATCCGCGGGCTTTCTGGCCGGCATCGGCTTCTATTCCGACAACAACCAGTACAGCTCGCTGTTCATCAGCAACTACCTCGACCGTTACGTGCGCGACGACCTCAAGCGCGTGCCTGGCGTGGCCAACGTCATCATCTTCGGCGAGCGCCGCTTTGCGATGCGCTTGTGGCTCGATCCGAGCCGGCTCGCCGGACGGGGCCTGACGGCCAGCGATGTGACCAGTGCTCTGCGCGAGCAGAACGTGCAGGTTGCGGCAGGCTCGGTGGGAGCGCAGCCGTCTTCCGAAGATCAGATGTTCCAGCTCAGCGTGCGCGCGGCCGGACGCCTGACCGAAGTAGCGGAATTCGAAGATATCGTCGTCAAGGCCGGCCAGGACGGCGCGCTCGTGCGGGTGCGTGACATCGGCCGCGTGGAGCTCGGTGCCGAAGACTACTCTTCGCGGCTGCGATTCGCGGGCGTCGAGGCGTCCGGTATCGGCATCATGCTTCTGCCCACGGCAAACGCGCTCGAAACCTTCAGCGGCGTGGCTGCGGTGATGGAACGGCTCGACGATCAGTTCCCGCCGGGAATGAAGTGGCAGCTCGCCTTCGACAACGTGGTCGTGGTGCGTGAGTCGATCATCGAGGTCTTGAAGACGCTGGGTGAAGCGATCGTGCTCGTCATCCTCGTGATGTTCCTGTTCCTGCAGAACTGGCGCAGCACGCTGATTCCGGCCATCACGATTCCGGTGTCGCTCATCGGCACGTTCGCGTTCGTGAAGCTGCTCGGCTACTCCATCAACACGCTCACGCTCTTCGGCATCGTGCTCGCAACAGGCATCGTCGTGGACGATGCCATCGTCGTCATCGAGAACATCGAGCGGCACATGCGCGAGGAACACAAGAACGCGCACGATGCGGCGGTCGCTGCCATGCGCGAAGTGTTCTCGGCGGTCGTCGTCATCGGCATCGTGCTCGTCGCGGTGTTTCTGCCGGTCGCGTTCTTTCCGGGCACGACGGGCCGCATGTATCAGCAGTTCGCGATGACGATCACGTTTGCGGTCGTTCTGTCGGTGTTCAACGCCATCACGTTCACGCCCGCGCTGTCTGCGCTGCTGCTCGAGGGGCAAAGTCACACGCACGGCCGATTCTTCAGCGGCGTCAACCGTGTCATCGACTCCGGTACCAACTTGTACGTCAGGGCGGTCGGAGGCGCCCTGCGCTGGAAGTGGGCCATGGCGGTCGTGTTCGTGCTATCGCTGGCCGCGACGTGGGGAGTCTATCGCGCGGTTCCGGGCGCCTTCGTGCCGGCGGAGGACGAAGGCTACTTCATCACCATCGTCCAGGCGCCGTCCGGTGCGTCGATCGAATACACCACGAACATCATGAAGGAGGTCGAGCAGATCTACTTCAAGCAGCCCGAGATTGCCGGGGTGTTCTCGGTGGCCGGCTTCAGCTTCAGTGGCGCGGCCTCGAACAACGGCCTCATGTTTTCGCGATTGAAGGGCTTCGAAGAACGCGAAGGCGAGGAGCACTCGCTCGACGCTGTCCTGAATCGGCTCCGCGGCGAGGTCTTCGGCATTCCCGGCGCGATGGTCATTCCGGTCGCTCCACCGTCAATCCAGGGCGTGTCGGCGTTCGGCGGGTTCCAGATGGAGGTTCTCGACCTGTCGAGCGGCGACATCACCCAGCTGGCGGACGTCACACAGCAGGTCGCCGGCGCAGGGAACCAGTCCGGACGCGTGGCCGGATTATTTTCGTCCTTCACCGCGAACGATCCGCAGCTCGTGGTCACGATCGATCGCGACAAGGCACGGTCGCTCGGCCTGCCGATTCGCGAGGTGACCGACGCCCTCGCCGTGCTGCTGGGCTCGCAGTATGTCAACGACTTCGACTTCAACAACCGCGCGTACCGGGTGTACGTGCAGGGTGACCAGCAGTTCCGGGCTCAACCGACCGATCTGAGCCAGTACTACGCGCGTGCGTCGAATGGCGACATGGTGCCGCTCTCTGCCGTAGTGCGCACGAGCGAACAAACGGCTCCAGCGGTCATCAATCACTTCAACCTGTTCCGCTCGACGGAAATCACGGGCGCGGCTCTGCCGGGAGTGAGCTCGGGCCAGGCGCTGCAGGAAATGGAGCGGATCGCCCGCGAAGTGCTGCCGCAGGGCTACGACTTCGCATGGGCGGGCCTGTCGCTCGAAGAAACGAAATCGGGCAACCGGGGGTGTATCTGTTCGCGTTGTCGATCCTGCTCGTGTACCTCGTGCTGGCCGCGCAGTACCAGAGCTGGATACTGCCGTTCATCATTCTGCTCGGTGTGCCGCTCGCGGTATTCGGCGCCTTGAGCGCCCAGTTGATTCGCGGATTCTCCAACGACGTGTTCTGTCAGGTCGGCCTGGTCATGCTGATCGGGCTTGCCGCGAAGAACTCGATCCTGATCGTCGAGTTCGCAGAACAGCTTCGCGCGCAGGGCAGGTCGATTGTCGACGCTGCCCTCGAAGCCGCGCGCATCCGGCTGCGACCCATTCTTATGACGTCATTCGCATTCATCCTCGGCGTGCTTCCTCTGGCGTATGCCACCGGCGCAGGTGCCGGCGCTCGAAATTCGGTCGGCACGGCGGTGGCGGGCGGCATGCTCGCGTCGACCTTCCTGTCGATCCTCTTCATCCCGGTGCTGTACGTGATCATCAGGACGATCGCGCCCGGCAAGATCAGGCATGCGGAGGCGTCCCATGCGTAGCCGGGTCTACGAAGCAAGACCCGGCCTACGTACGTCGGACGTAGCTCAACTCTCTACGGTAGTGTCCGCCTTTAGGCTGACCATCGTGGCGATATTGCTGTTCGCCTCCACGGCACACGCTCAAACGACTCCTCCGCCGATGGAATCGGTGACGCTCGACCAGGCGGTCGAGCGCGCATTGAAGAACAACCCGACCGTGGCGCAGGCGGCACAGGGCATCCTGCGCGCCGAGGCGCTGCTGCAGCAGGCGCGCGCGGCCACGATGCCGAACGTGAACGCGTACTTCACCGGGCTCCTCAACAGCACCGAGCGCCGGTTCGACGACGTCGTCACCAGCCCGCGGATGCAGGGCACGTTTTCTGCGAGCGCCTCGATGCCGGTGCTCGCGCCGGCGGGGTGGGCCGCGAGAAATCAGGCACGAGACCAGGTGGAGGTCGCAAACCTGTCCACCGCCGATGTGCGGACAAACATTGCCGTCGCGACCGGTCAAGCGTATCTCGCGATCATCGCCGCCAAACGGCAGGTCGACGTGAGCCTGCGCGCGCGTGAGTCGGCGCTCGCCCATCTCGACTACGCACGACGACGTCTCGAGGCGGGTGCCGGTACCCGGCTGAACGAGCTGCGCGCCGCCCAGGAGGTTTCCACCGACGAAGCGCGGCTCGAAGTGACGCAATTGGCTGTGCGTATCGGGCAGGAAGCGCTCGGCGTCCTGATGGCATCGAACGGGCCGGTCGACGCCGCATCGGAGCCGAGTTTCGACGTGCCGCTGGTCATCGACGAGGCCGGGTGGATGTCTCTGCGCCCCGATCTCCGGCTGTTCGCGGCACAGGAACGGGCCGCCGATCGGGTATGGCGGGACAGCTCGAAAGACTGGTTCCCGACGGCGATCGCATCGTTCGATCCGCAGGCGCTCGTGCCGGCGAGCATTTTCAGCTCGGCCCGCAGCTGGAGGCTCGCCATCAACTTCTCACAACCGATTTTCGACAGCGGCCAGCGGCGCGCGGTCAAGAACCTCCGCGAGTCCGATCTCAACGTGTCACGACTGGCGCTGACCAATCTGCAGATTCAGTCCCGATCGGAGGTCCGGCTGGCGCAGGACACCGTTCGCACAAGCGAGCGCGCGCTCACCAACCTTCGCACCGCCGCCCAGCAGGCGCAGGAAGTGCTGAACATCACGAACTTCGCGTTTCAGGCCGGCGCGACGACCAACCTCGAAGTGATCGACGCGCAGCGTCAGGCGCGCGATGCCGATTCGGCGGCTGCGGTTGCCGCCAACACGCTCATGCGCGCGCAGCTGGATTTTCTGACGGCGCTCGGACGGTTCCCACAGTAACCACGCTGCTTCAACGCGAAGGCGCGAAGGCGCAAAGCTTAGCGTCTTGGCGTTGAGACGATTACGGCAGTCGCCGGCCGTCAATCCAGACGGATTCGATTGAGCGGGTGTTCTTGATGTCGGCGAGCGGGTCGGCGTTCAGCACGACCAGATCCGCGCGTTTGCCGGGTTGGAGCGTGCCGACTTCGCTGTCGATCCGCATCACCTTCGCGGCGTTGCCGGTGGCGGCGACAAGCGTCTGCATCGGCGTCATGCCCGCCTTGACCATCAACTCCATTTCGACGTGCTCGAAGTAGCCCTGCCAGCGGCCGGTGCCCGTGCCGCTGTCGGTGCCCATCGCAATCATCACCCCGCCATCCGAGAGCAACTTGAGGTTCCGCAGCGCCTGATCGAACCCTGCCTTCGCCCGCTCGCGTGCCCGGATTGTTCTTTGTCTTCTCGTGCAGCGCAGGATCTGTGACCCGTTCAATCTGCGGCCGGTACAGCGGATTGCCGCGAAGGAAAAATGGATCGGTCAGATAGTCCGGCATTGAGACGTACTGGAAGACGGACAGATCGCGAGTGACGGTCGGGATGTAGCCCACGTTCCGTCGCTTGAGGTCGGCGATAAACGCGGCGTCGACGTCTCGATCGCGAATGCTGTGAGCGATGACGTCAAGTCCCGCATTTACCATCCCCTGCGCATCAGCGAGATTGACCAGATGCGCCGCGACTCTCAGATTGCGCTGGTGGGCCTCATCGATAAGCGCGGTGTAGGCGCCGACAGGCATGTCGTTCGCATTGCCGTTCATGCCGGTCTTGATGAAATTCACCCGCGCCGCATGACGCTCGGCAATGAGCCGTCGCGCCTCGTCTGCAGTTCTCGCCGTGACTCTGTCGCCCGCTGCAAAGAGCCGTGCGCGATCGAGCGGAGCCTTCGTGTTCTCGCCGCTCACCCTCACGCTCTCGACGCCATCATCGCCAAGGGCGTAGACCGTCGTCACACCAAAGCGTGGGTAGACTTTGAGCTGCTGGATGATTTGGTCGTAGACCGGCAGCGCGCGGTCGCCATGGCCGAGATGGCCGTGGGCGTTAATCAAACCAGGGATGACGGTCTTCCCTGCTACGTCGACACGTGTTGCCCCGGAGGGCACCTTCAACGACGCCGCAGGCCCAATACGTTCGATGCGTCCGTTGCTGATGAGGACCGTCGCATTCGCGATCGGCGGAGCGCCCGTGCCATCGATGACGCGACCACCAACCAAGGCGATCGTGTTTGAGCCGGGTTGTCCGGCAGCCATCGCCGACACCAAAACCGCGAGCATCGCACACACGTATATCTGTCGCATGAATATCCCTTTTACTTTGTCTTTTCCTCAGTTCTTATTCCAGCCTCTGTGGTTCGTCTTATCCAGGTGAGGAACCCTGTGTATTTGTGTAGACCGCGTACAGCGACTGGCCGGCTGCCATGAACAGTCTGTTGCGCTTCGGCCCGCCGAACGCCACGTTCGCGCACACTTCAGGAAGACGTATGCGGCCGATCAACTTCCCTGCTGAATTCCAGACCGTCACGCCGCTGTAGCCGACGTTCGCACCGGCATTGCTGCTCGCCCAGAGATTGCCAAACACGTCTGCGCGGATGCCATCGGTGCCGCAACGGATGCCGTCGACCATGAAGTCGGCGAACTGCCTCGGGGCGCCGACTTGATGTCCGGCTCCTACGTCGAGAACAGAGACGAAGCCTCGGTTGACGATGTAAACGCGCTTGTAATCCGGCGAAAAGGTGATGCCGTTCGGGATGCCGCCGAGCGCTTCCTCGCTGATCACCATGTCGATGCGGCCGGTCGGATCGACGCGGTAGACGTTGCAGCTGAGCTCGCGCTTCAGCACACCCGAGCCGGCCGGCTGCCCGACCTTCGCGTTCAACTGTCCCTGCTGATTGCTCGGGCCACCCGCCGCGTCGGGCATGCCCTCATACACCGATCCGCCGTATGGGGGATCGGTAAACCAGTAGCTGCCGTCCGTGTGGCACGCGATGTCGTTCGGCGAGTTCAGCCGCTTGCCCTGGAACGCATCGGCAATCACCGTAATCGATCCATCGTGCTCGTAGCGAACCACCCGCCGTCCGGAGTGCTCGCATGAAAGCTGCCGCCCCTGATGATCGAACGTGTTGCCGTTGCTGTTGCCAGACGGCTGACGAAACACCGTGACGCGCCCGTCTTCTTCGATCCATCGCATCTGGCGGTTGTTCGGGATGTCGCTCCAGATCAGATACCGTCCCTGACCGTTCCACGCGGGCCCTTCGCACCACATCGCACCGGTCCACAGCCGCTGAATCGGCGTGTTGCCGACGCGCAGCGCGTTGAACGCCGGATCGATGGTGATGATGTCGGGATCGGGATAGGTGACCGGCTGTGAAAAATCGCGCGGCGGGTTCGAGATGACGCTTGGAGGATCGATCTTCCGCGGCTCCTTGCGCAGTCGAAGGCTGTGGGGTCTGGGCGCTTCCGAACCGCGGCGTGAACGCCGCCACGCCCGCAGCGGTGCCGATCCGGGTGAGAGCTTCACGGCGCGAGATCATGTCACCTCCATCGATTGGAAAAGAAAACAGAAGATCAGAAGATGATCAGAAGACTCTTCAACCAGAGAATACTTCTGATCTTCTGATCTTCTGTAAAAGGGTTTACTCGTCTTTGTGCTTCTCCTGAATCGCCAGGATGTCCTCGAGGCATTCGAAGAAGACGTCGACGACGCGCGGGTCGAAGTGCTTGCCGCGGCCGTCGCGCAATAACTGTAACGCTTCTTCGTTCGGAAAGGCAGGTTTGTACGGGCGCTCGCTCGTGACGGCGTCGAAGACGTCGGCCACGGCGCAGATGCGGCCCCAGAGCGGAATATCACTGCCGGCCAGGCCGTTGGGATAGCCGGCGCCGTCCCACCGCTCGTGATGGTGCAGCGCGATGACGCGGCCGGCCTGCAGAATCTGCGAAGACGAGTTGTCGAGGATGCGGCTGCCGATCGCAGAATGCTGCCGCATCACCGTCCACTCTTGCGGATCGAGCGACGAGGGCTTTCGGAGAATCGCCTCGGGCATGGCGATCTTGCCCACGTCGTGCATGCGGCTCGCATGCAGAATCAGCTCGACCTCGGCCGGCGGCAGTTTCAGGCCTCGTGCAAGCACCGCGCTGTATTCGCTCATGCGCTGAATGTGCCGCGCGGTCACTTTGTCCTTGTACTCGGCGAGGATGGCGAGACGCTCGACGGTCTCGAGCTGCGCCTGGTAGGCGACACGCTGCGCTTCGGCCATCTGCTCCAGCGCCCGTCGCAGGCTGGCCGTGCGCTCCTCGATCATCTCTTCGAGATGCCCCTGGTAGCGCTTCACCTCATCCTGCGCTTCCTTCATCTTCATGAGGCAGGTCGCGCGCACGCGGAGCTCGGTTTCATCGATCGGCTTGGCGATGAAGTCGTTCGCGCCGGCCTCGACCGCATGCAACCGATGCTCTTTCGTCTCGAGCGTCGTCACCATGATGACGGGCACGTCGCGCCCGGCCGGATCCTGGCGGATGCGCCGGCAGACGTCGAACCCGTCGAGGCCCGGCATGACGACATCGAGCAGCACGAGGTCGACGCCGAGCTGGAGTTTGGCGAGGCCTTCGATGCCATCGCGAGCCGGCTCGACTTCGTGGCCAAGCCCTTCGACGAGCATCTGCGTGATTTTGCGAATGCCTTCGTCATCGTCGATGACGAGCACGCGCTTGCCCGAGTGAGGGGGTCGGGAAGGGTTTTCATACTGATGATTCCGAAAACCCCTCACGACCTCTTTTGTCGTCCCAGCCGACGAGCGCCTTGCGAATCGCTTCGATCCCGGATTGCACCTGCACCACGAGTGAATTGATCTGATCGAACGAGCCGTCCCTGGCCGTCTTGACCAGCTCGGCGCACGCGCGCGCGACCGATTCGCCGCCGACCATCGCGACGCTGCCCTGCAGTGAATGCGCCGCTCGAAACAGGGCTTCACGATCGCCGCTCCCGGAGGCTTTGCGGACCGCCTCCATTTGACTCGAGCTGTCGCTCATCAGCGAGTCGATGAGCTGAGCGACGAGCCGGCGCGAGCCGCGCTGCCTCGAGGCTGCGGAGGTATCGCGTGACTTCGCCGGCAGGATCTGACGGGTTGCCCTTGGTGTCCACCATTTACGATTTACCGTTCACCGCTTGCAGTCGTTCGAGGCTGTCGCTGCAGAATCCAACGATTTGCTCAGCCGTGAGATCTGACGCGAACTCTTCGGTCAGTTCGAGTGTGTGACGCTCCCAGTCGCGGACGACGTTTTCGTACTCCTGACAGGCACGGGCGAAGTCCCCGCGATCGCGATAGAGATTTCCGAGCCAGAAGTGCGCGAGCGCAAGCGAATCGTCCAGATACAGGGCGCGACGCAATGACTGCAGCGCCTCTTCACCCCGATTCTGGCGAGCCGCGATCATCCCGAGCAGCAGATGCGCGCGTGCCTCGAGATCGCTGAGCTTCAGGACGGACTCGGCCTGGAGAAGGGCTTCATCGAATCGCCCGCGGTGCACGTAAAGCCCGCCGAGCAGGAGCAGGCCAGGCACGAACGTCGGGCACGACGCGACGAGCGCAGAAAGCCCGGTCTCGGCCACGTCCCAGTCGCCCGCGCGAAAGGCCGCGAAACACGAGTCATACCGGCTGGCAAGGTCGGCAGTGTCCGCCTTCAAGGGGGCCGTCGCCGTAGTCCGGCTGAAGCCGGACACGACCGCTCTTTTGGACGCTTTTCGGCCCACCGACCTTGATGCGATTGGCTTCGGCGCCGTCAGCTTTCGCCCGACGTGCGAGCTCTTCCGATAACAGAATGCGCCTCCGTGTTCGACGAGCGCGAAGCCTTCTGACATTTGCCACAGCGACTCCGCATGGCCGAGCAGCAGGTATCCGTCGGGTGCAAGCGTGTCGTGCAAGCCGTCGACCAGCTTGCGTGTGACGTCTGTGCGGAAGTAGATCGTGACGTTCTTGCAAAAGACGATGTCCTGCGGGCCGGTCGACGGCATCGGCGTTTGCGTCAGATTGCCGTACTCGAACTTGACGTGTCTCTTGATCGCGTCGGTCAACGTGAACGTCTTCCCCTCGCCGAGTGAAATAGAGATCGCGCAGTCGCCCTTCGACGTTGCGCACCGCACGCGCCGCGTACACACCGGCCCTGGCCTTCTCGAGCACCTTCGTATTGAGGTCCGTTCCGAGGATCTCAATCGTCCAGTCCGGGCGGGTCCTGAAGACCCCCATGTCTTCGAGCGTGAGCGCAATCGAGTAGGCCTCTTCGCCGCTCGAGCATCCGGCGCTCCAGATGCGAATGGTCCTCGACTTGTCGCCTCGCGCGGTACGTTCGGCACATCAACGTCGGGATGATGTGATCGCGAAGCAGGCGGAACTGCGACGCATCGCGGAAAAAACAGGTTTCCGTCACCGTCACGAGATTGAGCAGATTGCGCAGCTCGGCCTCGACCATGCGTGGCGCGGCGCCACGCAGGCGATCGAGGTACTCGTCCTCGCTGTCGAGCCCCAACTGCTGCATGCGTGCCGAGACCGACGCCGACAACGACGCGCGCTGGCTGTCGTCGAACCTGAGCCCGCAACGTTCCTCGATGAGGTCGCGGACGGCGATGAACGAAATCAAATTAGCGATCGGACACGCTCCACGTGGAGGGCGTTCAGGCAACGGATGATGCCTGCGGGCGGCAGAACCTGCTGTGCGGCCTTCAGTGCGATGGCCGCACGCGGCATCCCGAAAATCGGGCTGCTCTCTTCGTCTTGAGCGATGGTGATGCCGCCGGCCTGCCGGATCGCCAGCAGACCCTGGGCACCGTCGGACCCCATCCCCGTCAGTATCACGCCGGCCGATCGCGCCCCGTAGATGCGCGCCACCGACTGGAAGGTGACGTCGATCGACGGGCGATGGCCGTTTACCGGCTCGGCGTCGGTCAGATGCACGCGTCCGCCGATCGCAGCGACGAGGTGCGAGTTTTCGGGCGTGAACAAGACACGCCGCGGAACGATGGCATCGCCTTCTTCCGCCACCTTGACCTGCACCGCGCAGCGTTCCTGCAGCCAGCGCAGCATGCTCGTCGTAAAGCCGTCCGTCATGTGCTGAACGACGATGATGCCAAGCGCGTAGGTCGATGGCAGGCTCGACAGCAGCGCTTCGATGACGCGCGGCCCGCCGGACGAAGCGCCAATCGCCACGATATCGGCAGCCGGCCCGACGAACGATTCGAACTGCGACTCTTCCTGCGCCAGCAGCTTGCGTGCACCGTGAATGTGCGCGATGACCGGCACCTTCGAGAGCGATTTCACTTTCTGCACGAGCTTGCCGGCGGCGTTGTGCCAGCGCCAGTCGGGCATCAGCGCAGGCTTCTCTACGACGTCGAGCGCGCCTGCCGCAATCGCGTCGGCTCGCGAGTAGGTGCCTTCCTTGTCGAAGAACGAGCTGAGGAAGAGCACCGGAGTGGGATGGCGGGCCATGATGCGGCGAGTAGCTTCCATGCCGTCCATGCCCGGCATCATCAAGTCCATCATCACGAGATCGGGACGAAGTGTCGCCGTCAACTCGACCGCCTCGGCGCCCGTCGATGCCTGGCCAATGACACGAATCTCCGAGTCGGAATTGAGCAGCGCCGTCAACACTTCGCGCGTGACGGCCGAGTCGTCCACGATGAGGACGCGGACGGTCGGCGAACGGCCTGGCGCGACCTGCGTCTCAAGCATTGGTGTTTTGCCTCGCCCCGCGACCAATCAGTCGCCGCACGGTATCGAGCAACTGTGTCTGGTCGAACTCGCGCTTCAGCACGTAGGCGTCGGCGCCCACCTCGAATCCGCGGCGCCGATCGTCGACCGTGTCGCGCGAGGTGACGATAATCACTGGAATGTCGCGGAACTCATCGTCGGCACGGATCCGCTCGGTCAGCTCGAAACCGGTCATGCGGGGCATGTCGACGTCGGCAACGACGAGGTCCCATTCCTTGTGGCGTAGCGCCTCGAGCGCCTCGACGCCGTCGCTCGCAATCTCGGACTCGTAGCCGGCGGCAAGCAGGATGTTCTTCTGCAGTTCGCCTGCGACAAGTGAGTCATCGACGACCAGAACGCGCGACACGCGTGCGGCGACGCGCCGCTGCGTCACCGGCGCAACGCCGGGCGACGGCGCGTGGGATGCGAGATCGAACAGCGCGTTGACGTCGAGAATCGGCACGATGTCGCCGTTGCCGAGCAGCGCGGCACCGGTGAACGTCTTCTGATTGCGCAGTGGGCCGCGCAGCTCTTTGAAGACGAGCTCCTGCTCTTCGTGCACCGCCTCGACCAGGATGCCGAATCGTCCTTCGCCGCTCTCGGCGACGAGCACCGTCTGCCGGCCTGTTACCGGCGCAGCCGGAACCTGCAGCAGCGTCGATAACGGCGTCAGCGGAATATTTTCGCCGTCGACTTCCGCAACCTGACCCCGCTGGAGCTGACCGATGTCGGCGGTGGCCACTTGAACGATGCGGCGAATGGCGGCGGTCGGCATGGCGAAGAGCTCTTCACCGGCCTCGAGCAACACGACCCTCAGCAGCGCGAGTGACAGCGGCAGGTTCAGCGTGAAGGTCGTCCCTTTGTCGAGCTCCGATTGCACGCGCACGGCCCCGCCGAGCCGCTCGACCACGCTCTTCACGACGTCCATGCCGACGCCGCGCCCGGACACGTCGGTCGCAGACGAGCGCGTGCTGAAGCCGGGCTGGAAGATCAAGTCGAGCAACTGCTCGTGAGACCATCGATCGATCTCGGTCGCCGGCGCCACACGGCGCTGAATGGCGACCGCGCGCAACATCCGCAGGTCGATGCCGCAGCCGTCATCTTTCAACGTAATCAGGATGCGATTGCCCTGCTGCTCTGCCGAGAGCACGAGCTGACCGGCAGGCGGCTTGCCGATGCGCTCGCGGTCGGCGGGCGTTTCGATGCCGTGGTCGACCGCGTTGCGAATGAGATGAATCAGCGGCTCGGAAATCTGCTCGATGATTTTCTTGTCGAGCTCGGTCTCGCGGCCGCGTATCGTCAGGTCGATTTCCTTCTTGAAGGTGCGCGCAAGGTCGCGCACCGCGCGCGGGAAACTGTCGAACACCGACCCGACCGGCAGCATCGTCAGCTCGATGACGTTCTGCCGGAGCTCTTCGCTGATCAGATTGAGCCGCACGCGGTCGTCGCTGAAGTTGACGAGGAACTCGCGCATACGGCGGGTCACGGCGTCGAGGGCGTCGGCATACTCGGCGAGTTGCGCGCCGCGATCGACGTCTGCGGTGTCCGGCGTCAGCCGCGCTTCGCGCACGCGGTCGCGCAGCCGGCTGAGTATTCGCTCGAGCCGGCGCAACTCGGTGTGCCGCTCGAACGCCTTGAGGCTCTGCACGACCATCTCGGGCGCCAGATGCGCAAGCCGATCGAGCTTTTCGATGGGGACGCGCAGCGACTGCCGCAGCTCCTGCGGTTTGCCCACCCTGGCCGCCTTGGCCGTTTTGGGGTCTGACCCCGGTACTGTGCGGGGGTCAGACGCCGGCTTGGGAATTTGGCCGTCGTTATTGGTGTTGGCCGTTGCTGTACGGGGGTCAGACCGCATGTCGAGGACGGCGGTCAGCTTGTCGCAAATCTCGCCCACTTCGACCGGGTTCAGTTGGCCTCGGGCGAGCGCATCGACGCGCAAACCCATGAAATCGACGCCGCCGAAGACCACGTCGAAGGCATCGCCGTCGAGGACGTGTGGATTCTGTTTGGCTGCGAGAAACAGATCTTCGAGCTTGTGCGCAATCTGGGAGATGTCGGTGAAGCCGAGCATCAGCGCCGAGCCTTTGATGCTGTGTGCCTCGCGCATCGCCTCGGCGATGGCGTCCAGCGCACCGGGCGTCTGCTCGAGACGCAGCAGGGCCGCACCCAGCGCCTTGATGCGGTCGCGGGCCTCTTCGACGAATTTGGCAACGAAGATCGAAGCATCGAGCGGTTTCATTTAGGACGCCAACCGAGCCGGGTCGAGTAACAGAAACACGTCGTTGCCGCGAACGCCGGCCGCGAGAAACGCGCGCGTGCGCTTCTGCGCCCGCAACAACCCTGGCATCGGCGTCAGGACCGCCAGCGACACAGGCACCACATCAATCACCTGCCGGACACGAAGCCACGCGCTGTGCGTGCCGCGCGCCCATTGCAGCCACGGGCCATCTGCTTCGCCACCAATGAAATAGCGGTCGAGATCAAATAAAGGGGTCAGACCCCTTTTTTGATCAGAAAAGGGGTCTGACCCCTTTTCAGCGCTAAGGTGCCCCACCTCGGAGGCCAAAACCGCCATCAAACAGTCGGCGGCCTCGAAGACCAGCAGCGGCACGATGGTGGGCTCGGTCGTCACACCCTCACCACCCGCGCCAGATCGAGCAGCCCCATCAATCCGGCAGACACGCGCACGGTGCCGATGAAGCACTCCACACGGTCGGCCGGCCAGGTGGCCGGCGGCGCTTCGATCTCGCTCGACGCCACAGAATAGATATCTGCGATCGAATCGACGATGAGGCCAAGCGGATCGGCAAAGCCTCGAAGCGCGACGATGAATGGCGCTTCAGTCGACGCCTGCGGGGGCAATCCGAGAATCGCGCGCACGTCGAGCGCGCACAGGATCTCGCCACGCAGGTTGACGAGCCCTGCCACACCCGCCGGTGCGCCAGGCACGCGCCGAAGGTGACCGACATGCGCGACCTCGCGCAGCTGCTCGAGCGGCAATCCGTACACTTCATCGCCCAGATAGAACCCGAGGTACGACACCCGCTCCTGGTCGGCCTGCGGTTCCGCTTCGCTGTCGCGCTGCTGCTCGATGGCGGCAATGATGGCGTCCGGATCCATGTCGGGTCCCTACAACTTGAATTCTCTGATTCTGGTTTTGAACTGATCGGCCAGCACATTGAGCTCGCCGACCGAGTTCGCGGACTGCTTCATACCGGACGCCGCGTGGCGCGTCACTTCGGCAACCTCGCGCATGGTCAGCACGATTTGCTCGCTCGCGCTCTGCTGCTGCTGCGTGGCGAACGTAATCTGCCGGATGGCCTGCGTCGTCCGATCGACCATCTGGATGATTTCCTCGAGGCTCCCACGCGCACGCGTGGCCAGCGAGACGCCGTTTTCGACTTCTTTCACGCCCTGCTCGGTGGCAAGCACAGATGTGTTAGTGGCCGACTGAATCTCGCCGACGATGCCTTTGATTTCTTCCGCAGACTCGCGCGTGCGCTCGGCCAGCCGGCGCACCTCGCTCGCGACCACAGCAAATCGCTTGCCATGCTCGCCGGCCGCCGCCGACTCGATCGCCGCGTTCACCGCAAGCAGATGGATTTCGCCCGCAATATCCTTGATGAGGTTCAGCACTTCCGAAATGCGCTGCGATCGCTCGCCGAGCAGCAGCGTCTTACCGGAGATATCTGCCACGCGTCGCCGAATCTTCTCCATGGCCTCGAGCGCTTCGCCAACCGAGTCGTAACCGGCGTGCGCGGCCTGCGCGCTGTCGTCGGCAATCTTCTCCACCGACGTGGCGCTCATCGCGATCTGCTTTGCCGTGTTCGTCAACTCCTCCATCGTCGCGGTGACTTCGGCGATCGACGCCGCCTGCTCGACCGATCCTGACGCGTGCTCTTCGGCGGCATTCAGTACCTGTGTCGATGCGCCAGTAATCTGAATGGAGGCCTGCTGCAAATCCTGCAGCAGCTTGCGAAGCTGAGCGGCCATGTCGTTGGCCGCGTCGGCGAGCATGCCGAGCTCGTCCTTGCGATTGACGGAGATGCCGTTCGAGAGATCGCCGGCGGCAACCGACTTGAGAAACGGCACCAGCGCCATGATCGGCCGCGAGAATTGCGTCGCCCAGTACAACGACCCGGCCGCAGCAAGCGCCGCGAGAATGATCGAGAGCAGCACGATCGTCCACAGCAGCCTGCCCAGCGGCGCAAACGCCACGTCGGTGCGCATCACCAGGATGGTGCGCCACGTGTCTGGCAGATACGGACGGCGCTCTGTGGTCGCGTAGCCGGCGAGATAACGCGAATCGCGCACCTCGAGCTCGCCGCTGCCCGCCGGGTCGGTGACGATCGAGCCGAATGCTTCGAGGCCGAGCGCATTGAGCCGTGTTCGTCCAGGCTCCCAGCCCGTCAGAAACGGCGGCGCGACCAGAATCCCGCCCTGCCCGTTCGACAGGACGAGATACCCGCGTTCGTCCTGACCCTCGGGAAGCACTCTCACCGCCTGAAGAACGGACGCAATCTTCGGCCAGTCGAGCACCGCGACGATGACGCCGACCGGCTTCGATCGATCGAAGCTCGCCTGCAGCGGAAAAGCGAGCGGCATGCCGACACGGCCCGTCAGATCCTGCATCGACGGAGAGCCGACCCACGGCTGGCCGCGGCGCGCGGCCTGCAGAAACTCGCGATCGCCGACATCGCGGCCGCGCAACGACGGCAAGGTCGACGCAATCACCGTCCCGGCGGCGTTGGCGATCCAGAATTCCTGCGCCACGTCGGTGTTGCGCTTGGCTTCCTGCAGAAACTGCAGGATGCGGCCATCGGCGTCGCCCGTCATGGTGTCGTCGCGGATGAACCCGAGCTGCGACCACACGGCGAGATTCTGGTGCTGGTCGAGCAGCAGGCGCTCCAGCTTCTCTTCGCTCTGAAACGCCAGCGTCTCGAGGTTGAAGCGGATGCGTTCTTCGAGCGCATCCCGCGCAATCGCGTACGCAAGAATGCCAACCACCACGATGGGCACCAGAGACAGGGCGACCGACACGAGCGCCAGCTGCCATCGGATGTTCAGTTTCAACGCCATCAGTTGAGCCCAGTGACTTTGATCACAGCGACCGTATCGTCCGCATCACCCGGGGAGACGTACGAGATTGCGCCCGGAACGCTTGCCACGAACCGCAGTACTGCCCGCGCCGATCGCTGCGTCGAAGGGGGCGCCAGACCCTGGGTCATCGACTGCTGCACCCAGTACTCGGCCATCTCGCGCACCGACCTGTTCAGGATCCGCCTCGAAAATACCTGCCGGATCGCGCTGGTGCTGTCCCACTCGACGGGCACCATCGGCTCGGCATGCGACCACATCCGTGACTGCTTCATGAAGATGCGCCGCACTTCGGCAACCGGCAGCGTCTTCATCGGATTCGCCTTGTTGACGATGATGACGAACTCCGGGCCCTGAGCGGACGGAGAGCCCGTCCACAGAAATACCAGCAACCCCGCCAGCAGAACTCGACGCGTCACGTCAGTTCATCAGAAGAAGAACACCGCCGCGGTCGCAAACCCGTTGTACGGTTTTGCTTCCTCGCCCTCCTCCGAGTGGAGGAAGTCGCGCTCGAGGGGCTGCGAGCGATAGAGCTCGCCCTTCAACGCAATCTGCGGATACGGACGATAGTTCACCCCCAGGATGTGCCGCCGCTCGGCGCGCTGGATACGCGGGCTTTCGAGCTGCTCAGCGCGATAGAACGTGATCCAATCTTCATCGATGCGCCACGCCGGCTGCAGGTAGTAGCCGGTGCGTGTCTGTTCGAGCGACTTGCCCCGCGCCCATTCGGTCTGAAAGAGGAAGCTCGAGATTTCGATCTGCGATTCGAATCCGAACACGTTGTCTTCGGCGAGCGTGTTGTTCGTCAGTCCGACGTGTCCGCGGTAGACGTCCGCTGCCACGTCGAGCCGCCGCACTGCGCCCGACGTTGGAAAGCGCACCTGGCCGCGCGCGCCCCACGATTTGCCGTCGCGAAGATCGGCCCGGCTGTTGCCCTCGAAGTTGTTGTTCGACGACGTAGAACTTGTAGCCGACGCCAAATTCCGAGCTGCCGACAGGTGTCGCCGCAGACCCCTGGACCATCACGCCAACGAGCTCTGCCGGGAACAGCTCGCGCAAGTAAATGGGCGTCGTCGTCGAGAGGGTCAGATTCGGATAGTGGTTCTGCCACCAGTACTGCGGCGACAACTGCTTGCCGACACGGATGCCGAGAAACTGGTTGTGGTTGTATTCCATCCACGCGTTCTCAACCGCCACCTGCCCTTCGCCGCTGAGGTCCGTTTCGCCGTGACCTTCCTCATCTTCACCTTCTCCAGGCTCCTCACCATCTTCCGGCACAATCTCTGGATGGTGCGGCACGTTCTGCAGCTCAAGCTCCATCAGGAAGTTGAACTTCCCGAGCTGCTTCGCCATGATGACGCCCAGGTGATGCTGCTGGAAGGCTGCGGGCTCTTCGGATTCATCCCATGAAAATCTGAAGTTGTAGTAGCCGTTCAAATTGACCTTGCTGTTGACGGTTTCGCGCAGGGAATTGATCGAGTCGTCCTGCGCTTTGAATTCGTCCTGAAGGTCCTGCACCGTTGGGGACGCCGGCGGCTGCTTCTGCTCGAGCGCTTCGATGCGCTTCAGCAGCTGGGAGATGATCACTTGCTGCTTCGCGATCTCCGCGCGCATCGTGGCCAGCTCGGTGCCTTGCGCCCACGCGGGACCGGCGCCGGCCGCCAGCACCATCGCCGGTATCAATAAGAGCATGCGTTTCATCGACACTCCTTCACAGATCTGCACAGTGGCACCACGGGCACACTGCTACTGCACCGCTTATCGGAACTTCGTGGGTAACGGGTGAGGGCGAGAGGTGGCGAGCGGCGGCTACCTAAGGGGAGAGGATTAGAGACTCGGCGGTAACATCGCCGAATCTCCAATCCACCGGAGGAGCTGTGTTAATCCCGATCCTTGTGGTCTCTGTCCCGCTCTTTCGGGCAGTCTTCAAACGTCAGCACTGAAAGCTGGCTCGGCACGAACTTCGGCACCAGCTTGCACAGGTTTTCTTTCTTCGCGCGCTCGTCGAGCAGTCCGGTCTTCACGAACTGCGTCACGTCGCGGAGCTCCTGTTCGGACAGCTTGATGCCGCCCTTCTGGAACACCGGATCGAGCAGCGACGCGGGCACCCGCGGCCCCATTCGGGCGTAAAGATCGCGATCGATGCCCGCCTTGGCCGGGTTGTAGCTCTGCGCCGGATTCACGTGGAAGCGGATTGCATCTTCCAGGCGAGCGAAGGCGCCGTTGTGAAAGAACGCCGGCGACAACGCGATGTTTCTCAGCGGCGACGCGCGGAAGCGATACTTGTCCGCCTCGTTGCCCGAGATCTGCATGGCGCCGAAATCTTCGTTCTCGCCGGGGCCGTCGTAGATCATGTTGCTCTTGCCGACACCGAATTCAGGCGCAAGCTGGGGGATGCCGGCGACGTAGTTCTGGAAGTCGCTGAACATCTCGTTCGACTTGCCCCTCACGGCGTGGCACGTGACGCACTTGCCTTCGCCGAAGAACACCAGCGCGCCGCGCTTTTCCGCATCGGTCATCGCGTTTTCGCGACCGCGCGCGAACTGGTCGATCGGTGCGTCGGCAAAGACGAGCGTGAACTCGAACTCCGCGATCGCACGGGCGAAGTGATCGAAGGTAATCGGCGCTCCCCGCCGGACTGACGGAAACACTTTTCCAAATGCCAGACGGTAACCGGCCGCCGCATTGAGGGCCGCAATGCCCATCTTCCGGATGGGCTCATTTCGGAATCCTGAATCATCGTAATCAGGAAGCGGCAAGCCATGGCCATCATCGAATTGATGGTAGCGAGGCATCGACGGATCGGCGCTGATACCTGTGAACCCCGCGACTTCGACGGTCTCGGTCGGCGGAATAAACGCCTGCGCCTGCAGAAGGTGATCGTGGTAGCTGAGCGTTCCGGCCTCCGGGTTTGGGAACGTGAACCCGAAATTATTGCGGAACGGATCGCCCAGGCCATTCGGCGTGAGCGAGTTCGCGAAGAAGCGGCCGTTCCACATCAGCTTCGGATAGAACGCGGTGTTGATGACCGACGGTGTCCGGCGCTGATTGCGCGGGCCTGTGCGGTTTGGTCCCACCAGTCCGTTGCTATCCACGCCAATCGCGATCGACTGCGTGTCGCCAAACCCATTCGAAGGCGAGTGACATCCGCCGCACGTGTTGTCGCGGTGGAGCGAATGCACTTTGTCGAACCAGAGCAGTCGTCCGAGATTGGCGAGATCCTGCTCGATGCGTCGTCCGAGCCGGTCTTCGAGCTCCGACTCGATGCGTCCGCTGAATCGATGCTCGCGCAGCACGCGCGTCAGTTTTGCGTCGAGCCCCTGGCCGCGGTCGTTATCAGCCTGCACGACGAGGCCCAGGGAAGATGCCCAGATCACCCCGGCCGCAGCAATGTACTTTCCGACTTTCATACGCCGGTCTCCTCTCCCAACGTGATAGAGCTGTCGGGTGAGCGACTCATAGGCAATTCCAACTCCACGTTTCACCGCGCGTGAAACGAATGCTTAACTTGCTGCAGTTCATGCACTTGTCGAATCTGACGAAAGCGTCAGCCGTGCAAGGGATGCGCAGTCCTGGCACGTTGGCCGAAGATCAGCTGCCGAAGCCGTTTCTTTTCTATGAGTTCCTGAGAGTGCTGTTCCGGGACGGAGGTCGATTTCACACCGGCCTGTGTCACGAGGCGCGAACTGTTTTGTTTATCGGTATTTCTAAGGATTGAATCAGGAGGGCGCGAAGAAAGTGCGCTTACGGGCGTGCCAAAACGGCACAACGGACCACGAAAGCGAGATCAGCGAATGCGCTCGAGCGCGTCGCGAATCTCGGCCAGCAGCGGCCCGAAATCCGACGATTTTTTCACGAACGCATCCGGCCGCGGCTCTCGGGCGACATGGTCCGGATCGTCGGCGGTTCCGGATGTGAGCATGATGACGGGCAGCGCTTCGGTCGCCGGATCGCTCCGCAGCTCGCGCAGCAGCCCAAAGCCATCGAGACCCGGCATGATGCTGTCGGTGACGACGAGATCGGGCAGCGACTGACGCACAGTCGCCAGTGCCTCGTTGCCGTTGGTCGCGGTCTCGACTTCGTACTCTTCACTTTCGAGGATCATCCGCACGAAATTCAGGACGGTTTCGCTGTCGTCGACGACGAGGATGCGGCTCATTGCGGCGGCGATTATATCGTGTCGGGCGATGGTCTTGGGTCTATGGTCGATGGTCGGTCAAGTCTGTGGAAAAGAATTTCTCCGATCTCTTGATCTCCAACTGAACTCCTGATCTCTTGTTTGCCTTTGCCGCAGCCCGCAACCGAACGCCCACTTCACGGCGTCAATGCGTCATCGCATACAGCAGAACATTGATCCCGATTGCGTAGCCTTCCACAGAAAACTTGTAAAAGAACTCCGGATCGTCGCCTTCGCGTTCGTACGCGTCGCCGAAATCGGTGTTGTGGGTCGTCAGGACGACGATGCGGCCGCTGTGATCGACGATGGCATAGGCGTGCGGCGTGCGGCTGTCTTCCCGCTGCTCGGACGTCTGCCCTCCCGACCCCCTATAGAACCCGATGTTGGGGATCTGCGGGATGCGCTGCGCGCTGAACAAGGTGTGGAAGATCGAATGGTTAATCGGCAGATCGACGAGCGGATATTCCGACGCCGGCAGCACCTTGCGCATCTCGTTCAGCCAGTGGTCCCACGCATAGCTGCCCCACGCATCGTCGGCCCACATGAATCCGCCCTTCTTGAAATACGCCCGCAGCGACTCGACCTCTTCGGGGCTGAACAACGCGCGGCCATGATTCGTGAGGGCGACGAACGGACACTTGAAAAGCTCGGGCTCAGTCGCCTGGATCACGACATAGTTCGGTGAGCCGTGCTCGTCGAGATCGACCGCCGCGTTGGAGAGCTCCGACAGGCGAATCGACAGGTTCTCATCTGCCCGCGGATAGTCGACGCCCCATCCGCCGCCGTATCCTCCGTACCCTCCGCGGAAAGCGATGCGGCAAAACGTGAAGTCGCCCTTGAACGTGTCGGCCGTCGGACGGCGGACGCTGTAGAAACCGCCGCCCCCGCGCTGGGCGGAAAGCGCGGCGGTCGCCAGGATCAGCGCGAGGAAAGACACCAAGAACCGCTTGAAATGCATGTGGAACTGATAAATTGTAGCGCGTTATGAGAAGAGCCATCACCCTTGCCCTCGTTCTTCTGTCGGCTGCGTGTAGCTCGCCGAGTCCCCAGCCGGCACCGGCAACCACCAAACCCGCCGCGCCTGCCCCCGCGCCGGAACCGTTGACGTTCGGTCAGCACCATCATCCGATCCGGACGTCGAATGCCGAAGCGCAGCGGATGTTCGATCAGGGAATGGCGCTGGCATTCGGCTTCAATCACGAAGCGGCGATCCGATCGTTCGAGCGTGCCTCCGAGCTCGATTCGAGTGCGGCCATGCCGCATTGGGGCAAGGCCTGGGCGCTCGGACCGAACTACAACCTCGACATCGACGACGCGCGGGCGAAGGCGGCGACCGAATCGGTCATCAGGGCGCAGGCGCTTGCCGCCAATGGTCCCGAGAACGAGCGCGCCTACATCGACGTCCTCGCGGTGAGGTACTCCGCCGATCCCAAAGCCGACCGTCCGGCGATGGCGCGCGCGTTCAGCGAGGCCATGGGCAACCTTTCGAAGAAATACCCGGACGATCTCGATGCCGCCGTGATCTACGCAGAGAGCATGATGAACCTCACGCCGTGGAAGCTCTGGACCCCCGACGGCAAGCCGGCGGCGAGCACCGAGGAGATCGTCAGTGTGCTCGAGTCGGTGCTGCTTCGGAATCCGAATCACCTCGGCGCGAACCACTACTACATTCACGCCGTCGAGGCATCGCGCGCGCCGTCACGTGCGCTCGCCAGCGCGCAGCGTCTCGAAAAGCTCTCCGAATCATCCGGCCACCTGCTTCACATGCCGGCGCACATTTATGCCCGCACCGGCGACCATGCAGGCGCCGCCACCGCCAACGCGGCGGGCGCCGCCGCCGATCGCCGTTACATCGCGACGGCACCGCCGAACGGGATGTACGGAATGATGTACTACCCGCACAACCTGCACTTCCTGGCCGACTCGCACATGATGCAGGGACGGCTTGCGGATGCGCAGCAGGCCGCAGCGAGGGTGGCCGAACAGCTCGCGCCACACGTCACCATGATGCCGATGGTCGAATCGATGATGGTGATGCCCGTCTCGGTGCTGCTGCGCTTCGGCAGGTACGCCGACGTCCTTGCGCTCCCGGCGCCGCCGGCAGAGCGGACGGTGCAGCGCGCGTGGCATCACTTCGCACGTGGGACGGCGCTGGCAAAGACGGGAAAAGTCGATGATGCGGTCGCTGAACGGAAGCTGCTGGCCACGGCGATCGCCGCAGTGCCCGAGACCGCCGCATTCGGTGGAGGCGGGTGGGCAACGGCGACGAGCGCGTTGAACGTGGCGGCGCTCTCGCTGGATGCGCGCATCGCGCATGCGCGTGCCGAGCACGACCGTGCGGTCAAGTTCTGGCAGCAGGCGATCGTCGCAGCCGATCAACTTCCCTACGACGAGCCGCCGGTGTGGTTCTATCCTGTGCGCGAGTCGCTGGGCGCCACGCTTCTCGCGGCCGGCCGGGCGCCCGATGCCGAGCGCGTCTTCCGCGAAGATCTCGAAAAACATCCGCGCAACGCGCGATCGCTCTTCGGCCTGCAAGCCGCCCTGGCCAGACAAGGCCGCGAGTCTGAGGCAACGCTCGTCCGGCAGGAGTTCGATGCGGCGTGGAAAAACGCGGATACAAAACTGACGCTGGAAGAATTCTAAGCTTCATCGCAAAGAACGCCAAGGCGCAAAGAATCTTGAGGTCGACCTTTGCGTCTCTGCGCCTTTGCGTTGAGACACCGTGAGGATCAAAACCAGGGTTCGTCGCCGCTTGGACCGTAGATCGACGGCACTTTTCCTCCGGCCATGCGCAGGTAGACCGAAAGCTGGCCCCGGTGATGAATCTGATCGCACAGCAGGAACCACAGGAAGTCGATCTTCGGAATATCGCCGATCGTCTTCGGACCGGTAAAGAATTTCACGGTGTCGCCGACCTGCGAGTCGGGCATGTTCTCCACCAGCCCCACCGTGCGCTTGAAGCTCTCTTCGACCGCTGTGACGAGCTGGTCGTACGACTCCGGCGGTGAGGGCGGCTTTCCCGGGGGTGTCGACCAGTCGAATCCGGTCGTCAGCGCTTTCTGAGCCAGCCCCTGCTCCATCACAAACAGCCACACGAGATCGCGGGCCGAGTTCGACTTCGGCGTCGGCTTCAAATCAAGCTGGTCTGCGGGATACTCCCGCATCACCTTCAGGGTGGTCGCCGTCTCGCGCTTGAAGCTGTCGAGGAACTGCTGTCGTGGTGTTGGTGTCTGCATGGGCCAACTATAGTCCTGCCCCGCCTCGTCGCAGCCGTGTAAAAATTCTGGAAACTCTCATGTCTTCGATGAACGTCGCCGGCAGATTCGTGCGACACTGCGCCGGGAGCGTATCCATGCGACGGTGTGCTGCTGCCGTGCTCGTCCTACTGGTTGCGGTGCTGGTAGTCCGGCCGACGTTCGACGCGGCTCGATCGGCCGAACCAAACCATCATCTTCTGTTGGTGCTGGACGGCCTGCGGCCCGACTACGTCACGCCAGACGTGATGCCCAATCTCCATGCGCTCGGGCGAAGCGGCGTGGTGTTCACGAACCATCATTCCGTCTATCCCACCGTCACGCGGGTGAATTCATCGTCGATTTCAACGGGCGCATACCCGGAGCGTCACGGCATCCTGGGCAACTCGGTATTCTTCCCCCGCGTCAACGCGAATGGATTTCTCGATACCGGCCAGCGTGCCAACCTGGAAAAGATCCAGGTCGATCAGGACGGCGTGCTGTTAACGGCCACCACCCTTGGCGAGGTTTTGCAGTCGAACGGCCGCACGATGCTGGCGATCGGCGCAGGCACGACCGGCTCGGCCTTTCTGCTCAATCACAAAGTGTCGGGCGGTGCGATCCTGCACACCGATTTCGCGCTGCCGGAGACTCTGTATTCGCGCGCCAACACCGATCTCGGCCCGCCGCCACCCGAAGGGCACCCGAACGATGCGCGGAACCGCCGCGCGGTCGAGACGTTCTTGAAAATCGGGATACCGTCGGCAAACCCGTCTGTCACGGCCATGTGGCTCAGCGATCCCGACACCACGGCGCACGCACTCGGGATGGGACATCCCACGACGGTTGAAGCGCTCAGACGCGTCGACCGCGAAATCAAGAACATCCAGGATGGCTTGCAGGCGCGCGGCGTGCTCGACAAATACAACATCTGGGTCACGTCCGATCACGGATTCGCGACATACATCGGCGCCCCCGACGTACGCGCGCTGTTGAAGCCATTCGCAGGCACGCTGGCCGACGGCTCTCCGCGCATCGTCAACGGCGAGACCGCCATCTACGTCCGCGACGGCAATCGTCAGGTCGTGGGTCAAATCGTGCGCGCCCTGCAGACGACCGCCGGCATCGGCGCCATCTTCACGCGACCCGTCAAGGCAGGTTCGTTCGACGGCTGGGCCGAGGGCACGCTCTCATTCGATGCGGCACGCTGGAGCCACGCGCGATCTGGCGAGATTTTGTACTCTCCCGACTGGACCGATCGGAAGAACGCGCACGGATTTGCCGGAACAAGCGCGTCGAATGGCGTGGCCGGACACGGCAGCTCGAGCCCGTTTGAAATTCACAACACGTTGATTGCGGCTGGGCCCGACATCAAGCAGGCCGCGACCGTGAGCGTGCCGAGCGGCAACGTCGACTTCGCGCCAACGTTCCTTCACATGCTGGGGATCGCGGTCCCATCGACCATGCAGGGGCGGCCCTTGATCGAGGCCCTGCGGACGGCCAATCAACCAGCGGCCACCGTCACGAAGATGCAGCACTCGGCACGGACGAAAGACGGCGCCTACAGCCAGACCGCCTACTTCTCGATCGTCCGAGCCGGCGCCAAAGAGTACCGTTACCTCGATTACACGAGCGTGGTGAGAAGAGCCCCATGATCGGGTCGACCCATTCGAACGAGATGAGGCGCGCGCTTTCATTGCTTATTGCCGTGGCTTTCCTGGCGGTGCTCACCGCCCAGGCACCAGGTGGCGGCGCACCCGGGCGACGTGTGCTTCTTGATGCGCACAATGCTTATCCGTATCAGGACAGGTGGAATGACCGTGTCGATCGTGCGCTGGCAACCGGCACGCCGCTCGCGATCGAGCAAGACCTGATGTGGCGTCCTGCAAGCGGTGCCACCCCCGCGCATTCGATCGTGTCCCACGGCGAGCCCTTTACCGGACAGGAGCCGACCCTCCGTGATTTCTTCGAGCGCATCCGGCCGATTGTCACGAAGGCGCTTGCGTCGGGGTCGCGCGACGACTGGCCCCTCATCACGCTGAACCTCGACTTCAAAGACAGTCAGCCCGACCACTTCACCGAGATCTGGCGGCTGCTCGGCGAATACGAGCCGTGGCTGATGACCGCGCCACGTACGGCGGACGGCACGAGCGTGCAACCCCTGACGATCGCGCCTGTCCTCGTTCTCACAGGTGCCGATCCGGCACAGCGAGCCGTCTTTCACGATGCGGTACCAATCGGATCTCGCCTCCGCCTGTTCGGTGCGGTCGCAGCCCGGGCGCCTCGAGGTCACAAACTACCTGCGCTGGTCCAACAACCCCTGGAGTGTGGTCGAGCCCGAAGGCCAAGTCAAAGCCGCGGAATGGAATGACGCCGACAAGAACCGGTTGCGCAGCGCTGTGAACGCCGCGCACCAGGCCGGACTCTGGATTCGCTTCTATACGTTGAACGGTCACCCGGCGGCCGATGGCGAACGGCTGGGGCTGACGCCCAGCTACAACTTCGGGGCGCTCGATGCGGCGCGCACCCGGTGGCGCGCCGCGATTGAGGCCGGCGTCGACTTCATCGCGACCGATCAATACGAGGAGTTCGCAAGAATTTCATCGCCCTGATCGATCGTCATCGACGTGAATCGATGACGTGGGGCGATGGGCCATGGTCCTGGGTCACGACATCGCCTTTCGACCAACTACCACCCATTCGGGTCGTGCACGCCGATCGTCGTCCTGCGATGATCGGCGCATGATTACTGAACTTTCCAACGACATTGCCAACGCCGTTGCGGCCGCGGCACCCTCGGTTGTGCAGGTGGCCGGCCGCCGCCGGCCCGCCAGCGGCCTGGTTTATGAAAATGATCTTGTCCTTACCATGATGAGTGCGCTCGGGCGCCAGGATGGATTGCGCGTGGTTGGCACCAGCGGCGATCCGATTGCGGCTGAGCTTCTGGGGTGGGATCCAGCGACCGGACTCGGCGTGTTGCGGGCACCGGGTCTCGGATTGAAGCCGCTCGCAGCGGCCACGGCGCCCGTGCGCGTCGGCCATATCGGCGTCGCCGTTTGCCGATCCTGGAGCAACAGCATCACGGCCAGCGCCGGCATCGTCGCGGTCATTGGCGGGCCGCTGGCAACTGGTTCTCGACGCGCCATTGACCAGGTCTATCGAACGACCGCTCCGATGCACGATGGCTTTGCAGGAGGAGCGTTTCTCGATGCGAGCGGCAGTTTGATCGGGGTCGCCACAGCACGGTCGATTCGCGGTTTCGGCGTCATCATTCCGGCATCGATTGCGTGGAAAGCCGCGGCGAGCGCGCTGGAGCATGGTCGAACCCGACGGGGATACCTTGGTGTGGCCGGTCAGTCGGTCGAACTACCCGACCACCAGCGCGGCGACAGCAACCGCCAACGAGGGATGCTGATGCTCGCCGTCACCTCTGGAAGCCCCGCTGCAAGCGCCGGGGTGCTCGTCGGCGACGTGTTACTGTCGATCAATGGCGTCGCGATCGAATCGCCTGAAGAACTGCTGGACGTGCTCATGACGATCGGTGCCGGGGGCACAGCGCACCTTCAATTGTTGCGAGGTGGCGTGGTTAAAGAATTGGACGTCAGCGCCGGCGAACGGCCGGCGTGATGAATGCGCATCATCCTTGTTGGAAGCCCGCGCAGCCGCGCACAACTGCGACCCGAGCTCGACGAGGCCGGCCTTGAGATCGCTGCCGAGTTCCGGACGCTGAGAGAAGCTCGAGCGTCGACGATGACTGCAGACGCGATTGTGCTGGCCGATCGCGCGCGCGATGCAGCCGACGATGAATGGATCGAACAACCGCTGACAAGGCGCGAGATTGAGGTACTGCAGCTGTTAGCCGAGGGGCTGCCGAACAAATCCATCGCCGAACGGCTCGGCATCAGCGATCAAACCGTCAAGTTTCACGTCGCCTCGATCGCCTCGAAGCTGGGTGCCTCGAATCGCACCGATGCGGTGCGCCTCGGACTCAAGCGCGGCATGATCGACGTTTAACGGGCACTGGTCCATGGTCATGGGGCGTTGGGCGATGGTCTGTCGTAGTCGATGGTCCGTCTCGCATGACCATCGACCATGACAAACTATGCCCAGTGACCCCCGACGCTCGCCCATCGACCAACACGCCCCACATTGTGAGCGTCGCCGGCCGCGACGTCGCGATTTCGAATCCAGATAAGGTCCTCTTCCCGAAAACCGGCTACACGAAGCTGGACGTTGTTCAGTACTACCTGGCCGTGGCGGACGGTGCGCTCCGAGCGGCAGGCGGGCGTCCGAATGTCCTTGTCCGCTACCCCAACGGCATCGGCGGAGAATTCTTTTATCAGAAGCGTGCGCCGCAATCGCGGCCGGACTGGATAGAGGTCGTCACGCTGCGTTTCCCCTCGGGCCGGATAGCCGAGGAAGTAGTGCCGCGCGATGCCGCAGCGCTCGTGTGGATGGCGAATCTTGCGTGCCTGGAGCTGCACCCGCATCCCGTGCGAGCGGAAGATGTCGATCATCCCGACGAGCTGCGAATCGATCTGGATCCAGTTCCGGGTGTCGTATGGACACAGCTGCAGCAGGTGTCGCAGGTGCTGCACGCGACCCTTCAGGACCTCAAGCTCATCGGCTGGCCCAAGACGTCCGGCTCGCGCGGCATACACGTCAACGTGCGCATCGAGCGACGGTGGACATTCGACCAGGTGCGACGAGCCGCGCTCGCGCTGGCGCGCGAAGTCGAACGGCGTGCGCCCGAGCTGGCCACCAGCAAGTGGTGGAAGGAGGAACGGCACGGCGTGTTCCTCGACTACAACCAGAACGCCAAGGACAGAACGGTCGCGGCCGCATACTCCGTGCGCCCCACAGAAGATGCGCGCGTGTCGGCGCCGTTGACCTGGAGCGAAGTCGAATCGGCGGAGCCCGGCGATTTCACGCTTCGATCGATGCCGGCGCGATTCGCGACGATCGGCGATGCGCACGCCGCTATCGACGAGCACCCGTGCTCGCTCGAGTTGCTCCTGGAGCTCTCGGCCAGACAGGAACGCGAAGGTCTCGGCGACGCGCCGTGGCCGCCGCACTATCGAAAACAGCCCGGCGAGCCGTCACGTGTGCAGCCGTCGAAACGACGGCAGCCAACACGTCCGCTCGTGGAAATCGGTCGCGCGAGACACCAGGCAGACGCATTAGCAGGACTGGAGCGATGGAAAGAGCGGCATCCCGAGGCCGCAAAACATCTGCAGCCGCCCGACGTACTCGTGGATCGCATGCGAGGACGGTTTACGACGTGGACGAGGATTCGTGTGAATCTCGAACACGTCCCCGAAGATCTGCGACCCTCACAAGAAGAGCTCGATCCCAATGATGATCTGAATGATTGGGGCGGCGCCGAACCGGGAGTTACCGGCCCTGGCTCGCGGCGCCGAAAACCTTCTCGAGCTCGTAAGGCGTCGTAACCTCGAGCTGATCGTAGCGGCAGTCGCCGGGCGTCCTGTCGGGCCGCCACCGCTGAAAGATGGCCGCGTGGCGGAACCGATCTCCCTGCATGTGGTCGTATTTCACCTCGCACACGCGCTCGATCCGCAGCGGCTCCCACGAGAGATCCTTGCCGGCGCTCCAACGGCTCTGGCCGCCAGGCATGCGGTTCATCTCGGCGCCCGCGTCTGCCCACGCTCGCCACGGATGATGCTCGAGCGCCCGATCGCGCAACGGTGCCAGCTCGACCGCTAATTGTTCGCGCATGGCCATGGTGAACGCCGAGGTGACGCCGACATGTTGCAGCTGACCCTTCGCATCGTAAAGCCCGAGCAGCAGCGATCCGATCAGCCGGTCTTTCCCCGCCTTGTGCCAACGGAAGCCTGCGACGACGCAATCGGCGGTACGCGCGTGCTTCACCTTGATCATCGCGCGCTTGCCGGGCTCGTAAATGCCATTTTCCGGCTTGACGATCACGCCATCGAGGCCGGCCCCTTCGAAGCGCGCGAGCCAGTCCGACGCCATCTCACGATCGCGCGTCATCGGCGTCAGGTAAATCGGCGGTTTGACGCCGCTAAGAAGGCGTTCGAGGAGCGTGCGCCGCTCGCGTTGCGGTGCGCCGCGAAGGTCGCGTCCATCGACGGCCAGGAGATCGAACGCCACGAACGAAGCCGGCGTTTCCTTCGCAAGCTTCGCAACCCGGGAGGCTGCCGGATGAAGGCGGAGCTGCAGCCGATCGAAGTCGAGACCTTCAGGGGTCGCAATCACGATCTCGCCATCGACCACGCAGTTGTCCGGCAGTGCCGAAAGAAAATCGGCGTGCAGGTCGGGAAAGTAGCGATCGAGCGGCCGGGAGTCGCGGCTCTGAATAAACACCTCGGACGGTCCGCGAAACACGATGGCACGAAATCCGTCCCACTTGGGCTCATACGACAGCCCCTCGCCGGCGGGAATCTCTTCGGCGAGCTTGGCCAGCATCGGCTCGATGGGAGGTTCGATCGGAAACATGGGTGCCTGGAACCGCATTATAAAATTCCGGCGTGATGTCGAGAACCCGCCGTCTGCTCCGACTTACCCATGAAAGCGCCAATAATGGCGGGCGACAACCATAAGGGAGCACAGACCATGAAGTACATGCTGATGATGAACGCGCCACGAGGGGCCAGCGGGGACTGGGGAGTGATGAAGTGGCCGGCGGAGGACCTTAAGGCCCATATCGGCTTCATGAAGCAGTTCACCAGGAAGCTCAGCGAAAACGGAGAACTGGTGGCCGCCGAAGGGCTGGCCGCGCCCGCACAAGCCAGGCTCGTGCAGGCCCAGGCCAACGGCGCACCAGCAGTGACCGACGGCCCGTTCGCCGAGGCGAAGGAGTTCCTGGCCGGATACTGGATTGTCGACGTCGACACCCCTACACGGGCGTTCGAGATTGCCGCTGGCGCGTCGGCGGCGCCGGGACCGGGCGGCAAACCGCTCAACATGCCGATCGAGGTGCGCGAGGTGATGAGCGCGCCACCCGTCGAACCGTGACGACTGCGCGGTTGGATGCGAACGCCGAGAGCCTGTTGCGCGAGCTCGCGCCGCAGGTTCTCGGCGCCGTCATCCGCCGATTCCGGGATTTCGCCGACGCCGAAGACGCCGTGCAGGAGGCGCTGGCGGCGGCGAGCGTACAGTGGCCGAACGAGGGGATCCCGGACAATCCGCGCGGCTGGCTGATTCACGTCGCGGCACGCCGCATGACCGATCACATTCGCAGTGAGACGGCGAGACGGCAGCGTGAACAGCTCGCGGTGACCGAAGCGCCTGCCGATCGACAATTTGCTCCGCCCGCAGACAGCCTGGCCACAGGAGAGCGCGACGACACACTCGTTCTTCTCTTCATGTGCTGCCATCCCGCGCTGACTGCCCCATCGGCCATTGCGCTGACGCTGCGCGCAGTAGGCGGCTTGAGCACCGCGGAGATCGCCAACGCGTTTCTCGTACCTGAAAGCACCATGGCGCAACGGATC
Organism: Vicinamibacterales bacterium; assembly: GCA_963811435.1. GTDB lineage: Bacteria > Acidobacteriota > Vicinamibacteria > Vicinamibacterales > JAMQPK01 > JAMQPK01. The sequence goes on along the minus strand of CAWERD010000007.1, from coordinate 596,019 downwards.
AGCCGGGCCAAACAAACCATCAAGGCCTCGCACGTGCCGTTCCGACTGCCTGCCAATCGCGATCATGCGCCGCGGCTTGGCGCAGTGCTCCACGTGCTTTACCTGATCTTCAACGAGGGCTACGCGAGCAGCATCGGCGCGGCACTGCAGCGCGTCGAGCTGGCGAGCGAAGCGATCCGGCTGACGCGAGCCATTCATGCGCGCTTGCCGGAGGATGCCGAGGTCGCGGGGTTGCTCGCGCTCATGCTGCTGACCGATGCCCGCCGCCCGGCACGCACTGGATCGGAAGGCGAGCTCATCCCGCTCGACAAGCAGGATCGGCGGCTCTGGAATCAGCAGGCGATTGCCGAGGGCTCGGCGCTCATCACCAACACGCTCCCCAAGGGATCCGTTGGACCGTATCAGTTGCAGGCCGCGATAGCCGCGGTGCATGACGAAGCCGCGCGGCACGAAGATACGGATTGGCCGCAGATCCTGGCCCTGTATTCCGTGCTCGCGCGCATGTCTGACAACCCGATGGTGTCGCTCAATCGCGCCGTAGCCGCAGCCATGGTGCATGGGCCTGCCGCCGGGCTCGAGCTCGTCGCACAGCTCGACGCCGATGGGCGATTGGCGGGACACTACCGGCTCGATGCCGTACGAGCTCACCTGTTCGAGATGTCCGGCGACCATCGGGCCGCCATCGATTCCTACGCAGCAGCAGCGGGTCGAACGACGAGCGCTCCCGAACGTGAGTACCTCGTCAGTCAGGCCGCACGCCTCGCCGCCGCGCACAACGCCTGATCAGCGTGGCACAAAACGGATTCTCGTCCGCGCTCGGTCCGTATATCGACGGCATCGGCACGTTCAGCTCGCGCAGGTACACCGTGAGCTGGCCGCGGTGGTGATACCAGTGGTTCAGCATCACCGACCGCAGCATCGCGGCGCGCGGCAACGTAAACAGCTCGCGGTCGCCCTGCATCAATGTCCAGGGAGCGTTCAGCGCGGCATCGTCTGACATGGCGACCGCACGCAAAGATCGCGATTTCGACGACCCCGGACGGTCTATTCATCAACGGAATATTTCTTTGGAACGTCCATCCACAATTCCGCGTCAAAGAAGGTTGAGGCGTATGCGATCTCCCGAGGAAGCCATCCTGGAAGTGCAAGATGCCCTGCCGCTCGACGAGCGCGATCGGCTCCGACTCCTCGCCGAAGTGTCGGAATCCATCGCGTCACATCCTGACTTGAACGAACTCTTTCGCGATCTCGCCCAACGGCTTCCGCGAATCGTACCGTTCGATTACATCAACCTTGTCCTACACGACGCCCCACGCAATGTGATGCGTCTGCATCTGCTTGCGGTCCCCGACGACACCGACTTCAGGCCGGGCATGGAGTTTCCGATTGATGAATCGCCCGGCGGCTTCGTCTGGAAAACGCAGGAGCCGTTGGTCGTCAACGACATCACCGTCGAACATCGTTTTGTCGATCTGATTGCGCGCCTGAAAGAAAACGGCGTGCAATCGTTTTGTGTCGTCCCGTTGACGACGGCACTCGGACGTCTCGGCGCGATGGGGTTCGGCAGCCTGCAGAAGCAGGTGTATCAAGCCAGCGACATCAGCTTCATGCAGGAAGTGGCCAAACAGGTCGCGGTGGCCGTCGACAACGTGCTGCACGATGAAAGCGCGCGCGTCGCGCGTGTGGCGCTCGCCCACGAGCGCGATCGGTTCCGCCTGTTGCTGGAAGTGAACAACGCCGTGGTGTCGCACCTCGACATGGACGCCGTCTTCGCGTCGGTCAGCACTTCGCTGCAGCGCGTCATCCAGCACGATGGATGCAGCCTGCTGCTCTTTGAGCCGGAGACGGGACATTACCGGTGCCACGTGCTGAAGGTGAGCAAGAACGAGAGCTTCGTCGAAGAAGGCCAGGCCGACGAATGTACCGTGTCGCCGGGATGCATCGCGATCTCGACGCGCGCGCCGGTCGTCTTCAACGAATCGGGCCTGCGAAGCCTCTTGACCAAGTCGAAGGTGGCGCAGTACCTGCTCGCCGAGGGCGTGAAGTGGTTCTGCAGCATTCCTCTGCAATCGCACGACCGGATTCTCGGTACGTTGAATGTCGGACGGCTCACCGACAATCCGTTCGACCCGGACGAGCTCGAGTTGCTCACACAGGTGGCCCAGCAAATTGCCATCGCCGTCGAGAACGGCCTTGCGTATCGCGAGATCGCCGAGCTCAAGGAAAAGCTGAACGAAGAGAAGCTGTACCTTGAAGACGAGATCCGGACCGAACACAACTTCGAGGAGATCATCGGAGACAGCACGCCGCTGACGCACGTGCTCAAGCAGGTGGAGATCGTCGCACCAACCGACTCGACCGTCCTCATTCAGGGCGAGACCGGTACCGGCAAAGAGCTCATCGCACGTGCGATCCACAACCTGAGCGGCCGTCGCTCGCGCACGTTCGTCAAGCTGAACTGCGCGGCGATTCCGACGGGGCTCCTCGAAAGCGAGCTGTTCGGTCACGAACGAGGCGCGTTCACCGGCGCCATCGCGCAGAAGATCGGCCGCTTCGAGCTGGCAAACGGCGGCACGCTGTTTCTCGACGAAGTGGGCGACATTCCGCTCGAGCTGCAATCGAAGTTCCTGCGCGTCCTGCAGGAGCAGGAATTCGAGCGTCTCGGCTCGACGAGAACCATTCGTGTCGACATCCGGCTCGTCGCCGCAACTAATCGCGATCTGGCCTCGATGGTCACGGACAAGGAGTTCCGGAGCGACCTGTACTATCGCCTGAACGTCTTTCCAATCGTGAATCCGCCGCTCCGGGGACGCCGCGAAGACATCCCCGCGCTCGTGCAGCACTTCACCGCCAAGTTCGCGCGGCGCATGAACAAGCGCATCGACGCGATTCCGACCGAGACGATGAACGCGCTCAGCCGCTATCACTGGCCCGGCAACATCCGCGAGCTCGAGAACTTCATCGAGCGTGCCGTCATCTTGACGCGCGGTTCGAGCCTGGCTGTCCCGCTGGCGGAATTGCGGCACCAGCGGAACGGCCACGACGGCGAAGTCCGAAGCGTCTCGACCCTCGAAGAAGCGGAGCGTGAGCATATTCGTCAGGCGCTGCAACAGGCCAACTGGCTCGTCGGTGGCCCGGCCGGCGCTGCCGCCAAACTCGGCATGAAGCGCACGACGCTGCAGTCGAAGATGGCGAAGCTCGGCATCGAACGTCCCGCAGCCAGATAACGCCTCAACGCAAAGACGCGAAGACGCGAAGAATTCTTTTGAAGAAAGATCTCCTTGCGGCTTGGCGTTGAGATATCAAAACCCACTGACCGGGCCTGGACGGAATAATCCCTGCGGCGCCGATGCCGGCAGCGCGATCACGTTCGTGCTCCGCGGGGTCGACTCTCCCCCACCCAGCGCGGGCGCATGCTGCAACGCTTCAAAGCTGACGAGCGCCGATTGGTGATCGAGCATCGCCTGCAGCAGATTCACCTCGGTCTGCAGGAGATCGCGCTGAGCCTGTGTCACGAGAAAGCTCGTCGAGAGCCCGACTTCGAAGCGCCGCTGCTCGACGTCAAGACGCTGGCGTGCCACGGTCTGGCCGGCGCGGGCGGCCTCGATGCGCTCGGCGGTGCTTTGCACCTGCCGCACGGCCTGGCGCAGTGTCTCGCCGATTTGAAGCTGGAGGCTCGCGATGCGTTGCGTCGCCTGCCGCCGCTCTACCTGCGCACGCGCCTCTCCCGCTTCTTCGAAACTGCGGCCAAGCGAATAGTTCACCGTCAGGCCGACGCTCCACGTCGGGTATGTGCTGCCAAACATGTCGCCGAGCACGCTGCCATAGCCTCGATCGACGGTCCCCGTGATGGTGCCCGGAAATCCTCCGGAGCGAAGGAATCGCGTTCCGCCAAGCCCGTTGCTTCGGAACGACGTCTCGAGCCGCACGTCCGGCAGCTTCTGGTTGTTGAAGAAGTCGACGTTGGTCGCCAGGTTGTCCAGATCCTTTCGTGCCCGCGCCAGATCCAGCCGGCCGGCGAATCCGCCGGTCGCGATGGCGTCCACATCGGGCAACACGCCGCTGACGATGGGTTCGTCGCTCGGATTGATGCGCGTTCGCCAGAACGACACGTCTGCCGGATCCATGATGAGCCGTCGCAGCCGGTCTTCTGCATCACCGGCCGCTGTCGTGGCGCGGATCAGGTTTTCGCGGCGTTGCGCGACCTCCGCTTCCGCCTGCAGCAGATCGAGCGGCGGCGTTTGGCCGACATCGACGCGCGCCTTGTTCTGACGGGCCAACTCCTGCGCCAGCTCGAGCGAGCGTTGCTGTACGGTCACGTTCGCGAGCGTCGCCTTCAACGTCCAGTACGCCTGCTTGACCGCGGCCGTCGTCTGCACGACCGACTCCTGGACCTGCAGCTCTGCGCTCTCGAGATTTCGTCGCGTAAGGATGGTCTGCTGGCGCGCGAGATCCATCTTGCGGTCTTTCAGCAACGGCTGCGAGAACGAGAGCTGGAAACCGGACTGCAGACTCGGATCGAAGCTCGTCAACGGACTGTCGCTGGTCGTCCGAGAGGTATCCCACGACGCGTTCCACGTGCCGGCCCCCCAGGCGAGCCGCTGGCGCACGCCGGTCGACGAGAACAGGTCGTTGGTATCGACTCCACGCTCACCCAGCAGAAAGTTCGACGGGGGCGTCACATTGCTCGACGCACCAATCGCGGTCGAAAACACCGGTGTGTAGGCGCTCTCACTCTGGGCCACGCGTGCCGATTCGATCTGCGTCCCGATTCGCACACCGGCCAGGTCGGGGTTGTTGTCGATGGCGCGGCGCACGGCCTCGTCGAGTGTCAGTTGCAGCGAGTCGGGGGCGGCCGTTGGGCTGATCTGTTTAGGTCGGCCGTCTTGTGCCGACACGACACCCGTCGCCAACAGCAACACGACACTGACGGCGAGCGTAACGGAGCGGGGCATTGGGGCCCCGCGAGTGAAGCGAGCATGCCGGGGGGCAGGGGCCCTCGGATCAAGAAAAGGTTTCATATCGCAGACTCCGTAGCAGGAACAGACGTGGCGATCGGCGACCTCACAGCCTCGGGCGCTTCCGCGCGATGCGTGCGCGCCAGCAGCATGTAAATCGACGGCACCACGAACAGGGTAAAGAACGTCCCGATCACCATGCCGGTGACGAGCATGATGCCGATGCTGTTGCGCGCGCCGGCGCCAGGTCCCGTCGCAAGCACAAGCGGGAAATGCCCCACGACGGTCGCCGCCGTGGTCATCAGAATCGGGCGCAGACGGGTGCCGGCCGCCTCGATGATGGCGGCAAGCTTGTCCTTGCCCGTTTCCTGAAGGTGATTGGCGAACTCGACAATCAGGATGCCGTTCTTCGAGACGAGACCGACGAGCGTGATGAGCCCGACCTGGCTGTAAATGTTCAGGCTGGTAAAGCCGAGGAACGAAAACAGAAGCGCGCCCGAGATGGCCAGCGGCACCGAACCCGCGAGGATGATGAACGGATCGCGGAAGCTTTCGAACTGCGCCGCCAGCACGAGATAAATCAGGATGGCCGAGAGCAGGAACGTTCCCAGAAATCTGCCACCTTCCGTGCGCAACTGGCGCGACTCTCCGGCATAGTCGATCGTGAACCCTTGAGGAAGGGAGGCGCGCGCTTCGTCTTCGAGGAAGCGCAGCGCCTGATCGAGGGGCACGGGAGGCGGGATGACACCCTGGATGCGCACCGCGTTGAGCTGCTGAAACTTCTTCAGCTCGCGCGGCTGTGTGGTGGTCTCGAGCGTGGCGAATGTCGACAGCGGCACGAGCTTGTCCTTCGAGCCCGTAACGTAGATCTGGGAGAGCTGTTCGGGCGCGAGCCGCTCTGCGCGCTTGATTTGCGGAATCACTTTGTAGCTGCGTCCCTGGATGCTGAAGCGATTCACGTAGTTGCCGCCGAGCAGAGTTGACAGGTCCTGTCCCGCCTGGCTCAACTCGACGCCCTGCGACCGCACCTTGTCGCGATCGAACACGACCTCTGCCTGCGGCTGGTCGAACTTGAGGTCGGCATCGGCGAAGATGAACAACCCGCTGGCGAACGCCTTCTGGACGAGCTGTTGCGCGATCTCGTTCAAGCGCTCGGGCTCCGCGGATGACGCGATCACGAGATCGACGGGGAAATCGCCGCCGCCGGGCAACGCCGGCGGCGTGAGCGGGATCACGCGGATGCCGGGAATCTGAGACAGCGGTCCCATCGACTCCATCAGGAGCTGCTGCGCGGTCTTGGTGCGCTCGCTCCACGGCTTGGTCACCATGCCGCCGAACCCGCCGGTCGGGTACGTCAGCTGAAAGATGCTCTTGCTTTCCGGGAACGCTCGATACACATCGGCCACCTGCCTGGTGAAGAGCGTCGTCTGGTCGATCGTCGAATTGGCCGACGCCTGGATAATGCCGAACACGACACCCTGGTCTTCGGCCGGCGCGAGCTCGCGCTGCGAGAACATGTAGAACGGCATCATCAGCAGAGCGACGATGATCCACAGCGTGAGTACGACCGGACGGTACCGCAGCGTCCCTGTCAGCGTTCGCAAGTAGGCCTGACGCACGCTGTCGAAGCGCCGGTTAATCCATCCCGCGAATCCGCGTTCGTTGTCTCCAGCGCGCAGCAGCTTGGCTCCCATCATTGGTGAGAGGGTCAACGCGACCACGCCCGACACGATGACGGCGCCGGCAAGCGTGAACGCAAACTCGCGGAACAACGACCCTGTCAGTCCACCCTGGATGCCGACGGGCGCATAGACCGCCGCGAGGGTAATCGTCATTGCGATGATCGGCCCGACGAGCTCCCGCGCGGCGTCGATCGCCGCCCGGTATGCCGTCTTGCCCTCCCGCAGATGCCTTTCGATGTTCTCGACCATCACGATCGCGTCGTCCACGACGAGACCGACCGAGAGCACGATCGCGAGCAGCGTGAGCAGGTTGATCGTGAAGCCGGCTACCAGCATGAGGAAGACGGCGCCGACAAGGGAGATCGGGATCGCCACGATCGGGATGATCACCGCGCGGAACGATCCGAGGAACAGGAAAATGACGACGATGACGATGAGCAGCGTCTCGGAGAGCGTACGGAGCACTTCGTTGATCGCGTCCTGGATGTACTCCGTCGAGTCGTACGGGACACCGACCTTCATGCCAACCGGCAACTGTGCTTCGATTTGCGGGATCTCTTTGCGCACGGCGGCAATGACATCGAGCGAGTTCGCCGTCGGCAGCACCCAGACGCCCATGAAGGTGGCCGTCTCGCCGTTGAACCGCACTTCTTCTTCGTAGTTCTCCGCGCCGAGCACGACGTCGGCGATGTCGCCGAGGCGCACGACAACGCCGCCTTCCTCTTTGACGACGAGCTGGCGGAACTCTTCGGGCGTACGAAGGTCGGTGTTGGCGATGAGGTTGACCGACACCATCGAACCCTTCGTTCGGCCAAGCGCCGACAGGTAGTTGTTGCGGGCCAGAGCCTCGCGCACCGCTGTCGGCGAAATGCCGTGCGCCGTCATGCGATCGGGCTTGAGCCAGATGCGCATGGCGAACGTGCGGTCGCCAAGAATGTCGGCGCGCTGAACGCCGCTGATGGCGCTCAACTTCGGCTGGACGACACGCGTCAGGTAATCGGTAATCTGGCTCTGATCGAGCTCGGCCGACGAGAACCCGATGTACATCGCCGCGAACTGGTTGTCCGCCGTTTCGAGCTCGATGATGGGCGCTTCGGCCTCAGGCGGCAGATCGTTGCGCACCTGCGCCACTTTCGCCTGAATCTGAGTGAGCGCCGCATTCGTGTCGTAGTTCAGCTTCAGGTGCACGGTAATCGTGCTCAGCGCCTGCGCGCTGGACGATTCCATGTAGTCGATGCCGTCGGCGCTGGCGATGACGCGCTCGAGCGGCGTCGTGATGAACCCGCGCACGAGGTCGGCGTTCGCGCCGACGTACACCGTCGAGACCTTGACGACCGCGATGTCGCTGCGCGGATACTGTCGAACGCTGAGCGCGCGAATCGATTGAAGTCCGGCGATCAAAATGACGAGGCTGACGACGATTGCAAGGACGGGACGTTTGATAAAGAGGTCTGTAAAGCGCATTTTGTTGGTCCTGTGAGGCTATTGGCTACGGTCTCCTGGCTTCCGACCAGGCAGCTGCCCGACCAGGCAGCCCTAAAGGGCTGCGCTACCCCATCGGTAGCTACCCCATCGGTAGCGCAGGGCTTCAGCCCTGCCGACATCGGTGGCGCAGGGCTTTAGCCCTGCCCGTCAGTTATCCGCGGGCGTCGGTGACGGATCGTTCGCCGGCTGCACCTTGTTGTTGACGAGCACCGCCGCCCCGTTGCGCAGCTTGAAGACGCCGGATGTAACCACCTCGTCGCCCGGCTTGACGCCGGACACGACGCCAACCTGATCGCCGCGGGCGCCTTCGACCTTCACGAACTGCTGGCGCACGCCTTTATACGTGTCGCCCTTCGGGCCTTTCACCTCGCCGATGATGAAGACGGAGTCGCCGTAGGGCGCGTAGCTGATGGCGGTCGCCGGCAGCGCCACAATCGAACGGCCTTTGCCGAGCGCGGCCGCGGCCTGCACGAACATGCCCGGCCGCAATTGGCCGTCGGGATTCGAGAGCGTGGCCTGTACCTGGATGTTCCGTGTCTCTTCGTTCACGATCGAGTCGATAGCCGTCACGCGACCCTGAAACGCCGCGCCTCCAAGGTGCTCGCTCGTGATCTGCACCTCGCGGCCCACCCGAATCTGCGACGTCGCCTGCTGCGGCACACCGAAGTTGACGTAGATGGGGTTGAGCGACTGCAGCTGCACGATCGGGTCGCCGCTCGACAGGTACTGGCCGAGGTTCACCTGACGGATGCCCAGAATCCCCGAGAACGGCGCACGGATCGTCTTCCGGTCGATGGCCGCGCGAATCTCACCCACCCGCGCCTCTGTCTGTTTGCTGTCGGCCGTCGCGTTGTCGAATTCGGCCCGCGAGATGACGCTGTCTTTCAACAGCCCCTGCATGCGATCGAAATTGGTGCGCGCGAGATCGCGCTGCGCTTCGGCGGCGGCCAGTTGTGCCCGCTCTTGTCGCGTATCGAGCTGCACGAGCACTTCACCCTGCCGGACCGACTTGCCCGAATCGAACGCGATGCGATCGACGGTGCCGGCGAGATCGGCACTGACGACAACGCCCTGAACGGCCTCAACTGATCCGATCGCATTCAGCGTGTCGGGCCACTCGGTCTGCTCGGCTACGATGGTCGTCACCGCTTCCGGCGGCGGCTGGAACGAGGCGCCCTGCGCAATCGCTGTCTGAATCTGCTGGAACTTCACAAAACCAAGGCCGCCGATGAGCACCGCCATCACGGCCAACATGACAAGCATTCGTTTCATCATGAGGTTCGAGTTGGCAATTTCCTGTCCAAGTGGCGCAACACCGCCAATCCCCTTGAAATTCAGGGAAATCGCACGCCGGTGCCGACGCCGTGACGAAGCGCGCTGCCGATTTTTCGGCAGTGTGCCGAATTGCCGTCACCAACTTGCGTCTTCCTGAACAACGCGCATTAAAGGATGGGTTTGAGGCGTCTGGGAGAGCGTCGCGCGCGGTACGGCTCCTGCAGTTTTGAGCGCCGGAGGTTTTCATATGAAACGTTTGCTTGTACTTGGATTTGTGCTGGCCCTAATCGTCTCTGCAGCCCCGGTGCGTGCTCAGGAGGGTCCGGCCGGCGCGGGACGCGCGGAGATCACTTTCATCCCCGCCGGGGCAGTGATGTTTACGGAGAACAGCGACGCCTCGGCGCCGGGCTTCAGCAACTACCAGCTTGGCGGGGGCTTCACGTACAACCTGAATCGCTTTCTTGGCGTCGAGGGTGAAGTCGCCAGCTCGATTGGTCTCTCGCAGAGCCTCGACTTCGGGTATCCGAGCACTGTGAGAACGCCGGACGTGCTGAACTATTCCGGCAACCTCGTCGTCTCGGTCCCGAACGGCTCATCGGTGGTGCCGTATGTAACCGGCGGCGTTGGCGGGCTCAGCCTGTTCAGCCGCGAAGCGTTTGGCATCGACCAGACCGAGACGCTCTTTTCGACCAACATCGGCGGCGGCGTGAAATGGTACGCGGGGCGCTGGGGCCTTCGCGGCGACTACAGGTTCCTGGCGGTTCCGTCGAAAGACGAGACCTCGCCGTTTTTCGGCAACGAAGCGCGCTACGGACATCGCGTCTATGGCGCCGTGATGTTGAACGTCGGCCGGTGACGATACAGGCTGCGCTCAACGGCACGCGATCGTGGGCCGAACACCCCGAAGTCCCGATCACTCCACAGAAACAAGCCACGGAGGCGAGGGCCTCCGTGGCCGCTGGCGCGAATGCCATCCACGTGCACGTCCGCGACGCGCAGGGCAACGAGTCGCTCGCGCCCGACGATCTCGCCGAGACGATAAAAGCGATTCGCGACGCGTGTCCAGGGATTCCGATGGGTGTCAGCACCGGGGCATGGATCGTGCCCGATCTCGACAAGCGGCTGGCGCTCATTCGTGCGTGGAGCGTTCTGCCTGATTTCGCATCGGTCAACTTGCACGAAGCCGGCGCCATCGACGTCATCCGCCTGCTCCTCGACAAGGGGGTTGGCGTGGAAGCTGGTGTCTGGAATGCACCGGCGGCTTCCGCCCTTCTCAAGAGCGGGCTGGCGGCAGATTGCCTTCGCATTCTCCTGGAACCAGCCGAAGCCTCGTGCAGCGCGCGAGCGAACCTGGATCAGATTGAGCAAGTGCTGGAAGGTGTCGAGACACCGCGCCTTTTGCACGGCCTCGGTCGCTATACCTGGTATTTCGTCGAGCTGGCGGTCAAACGCCGCTACGCCACGCGTGTCGGTTTCGAAGATACTCTCAGATTACCGGATGGATCGCGAGCGGCGAGCAACGCCCAGCTCGTGGCGGCCGCCCGGCAGATCATCGAGAGGCTGAGTCTCATTGGCGACACGTGACCTGATCGATCTCGTCGTGCTCGGTGCCATCTGGGGCGCCTCGTTCCTCTTCATGCGGATCGCCGCTCCGGAGTTCGGGCCGGTTCCCCTGATAGCGGCACGGGTCGGCATCGGTGCGATCTTTCTCTTGTGCGTTCTTGCGCGGCGCGGTGGCCTCGATCGACTGTATCGAAACGCCGCGCCGCTGGCATTTCTCGGCACTTTTAACTCGGCGGTGCCCTTCACGCTCTTCGCCTATGCGGTACTCTCCGTGACGGCCGGCTTTGCCGCAGTCCTCAACTCGACAGCGCCGCTCTTCGGCGCGGTCGTCGCGTTCATCTGGCTTCACGAAACACCCGGCCCTGGCCGCGTGCTCGGGCTGCTCGTCGGATTCAGCGGGGTGCTGATCCTGGTGTGGGACAAGCTCTCTTTTTCTGACGGCGGCGCGCTCGCGGTTCTCGCCGGCCTGACAGCCGCATTCCTCTACGGTATCGGCGCCAACTACACAAGGAAGCGGCTGAGCGGTGTCGAACCACTCGTGAGTGCGACTGGTAGCCTCATCGCGGCCACCGTGGTGCTTCTCATGCCCGCGATCATGTACTGGCCGTCCGTGCAGCCGAGTTTCAAAAGCTGGATCAGCACGATTCTCCTCGGCGTGATCTGCACGGGCGTCGCGTTCGTGATGTACTACCGCCTCGTCGCGCGCGTGGGCGCGGCGCGAGCCCTGACGGTCACCTATCTCATCCCGGTATCCGGCCTGGTATGGGGTTATGCGCTTCTCGGCGAGACCATCACATCCCGTATGGCTGTGGCCTGCGGCGTCATTTTCGTGGGGATTGCACTGGCCACGGGGGCACTCAGTCGTAGCCCTTCGATCCAATCGCTTGCGCCAGCGGACTCCGAAAGTCTTGGCCGGCAGCGATCTGGTTGATGGCACGAGCGAAATCGTATTGCGGTTGCCATCCCAGTTCGCGTCGCGCTCGCTCGTTGATGTACACCCGATCGATGGTCGGAAACATCGACCATCCCCGGCCAGAGTAGATATGCCTCAGCCCCGGCACGTGGCGCTCGACAACGGCCGGGGCGTTTGCGCGCAACTCCTGCACATCTTTTTGAACGAACGGCGTCGTTGCGCTGATGATGTACCGCCCGAATCCAATCGACGCGGCCCGTTCCAGCGCCGCCACATGCGCGCTGACCACATCGTCGATGTCGACACGCCGGTACAAGAACTCGTTGATCTTTACGTTCGCGTCTTCATACCGCTCGCGCACCTTCGGGTCGTCGTCTTCTTCGGGAAAGAACCGCGACGTCCTGAGGATCAGGCACGCCAGGCCATGGTCGCGATGAATCAGCTCGCAGACGTCCTCGGCGGCGACCTTCGTGACGCCGTAGATGTTCCGTGGCACCGGCTTCACCTCTTCAGTCACCCAGGCCGCCGGCTCTTCCAACGGAGGTCTCAGCGAGTGGCCGAACGTGCTGGTCGTGCTGGTGAAAATGAACGCGGCGACGCCGGCAGCGGCCGCTTCTTCCAGCAGAATGAGCGTGCCGAGGATGTTCGTGTCCACGAACTGCTGCCGTGTCTTTATGGCGACGTGTGGTTTGTGCAATGTGGCCGTGTGCACGACGGCCTGTGCGCCTTGGACGGCTCGCTTTACGAATGGGCGATCCGCGATCGATCCGATCTGCTGCGTAAAGGGAGACGCCTTGATGTCGAGCCCGACGACGTCGTAGCCACAAGACGGCAGCGTGCGCATCAGCGCCTCGCCAAGATGGCCGGCACTACCTGTCACGAGCACCCGCATACGAACCAAGTATCCGCGTAATGCGGTTCTGAGTTCCAGGTTCTAGGTTCTGGGTGCCGGTTCGTGGTTCTGGGTTCTGTCGTGGGAAATTTACATGGGGTAGGCGGCGCGCGTTACTGTCGTTCGCGACAATGGTTGCCGGTGGTTGACCTTCATACCGATGGGCCGTCCATCGGCTGCGTCCTCCGGAGACTTTGCAGGAACATCCCTTCTTATACCGCACTCATCTTCCTCGTTACCGCCACCGGGCTCTACGGAACGCTGACGCAGGCGTTCCGGGGCGTTTAGAACCAGCGATTCTGGGTTCTGGGTGCTAGGTTCTAGGTTCTAGGTTCCGGTTCTGGGGTTCTCGGTTCTCGGTATTGATGCGAAGAACCCAGAACCAGGAACCGGAACCCAGAACGTAGAACCCAGAACCTAGAACCGCTCTCTACAGCGCCTACGCCGGCGAAAACGCCAGCGGCGTGCGCTTTTCGCCTTCTGCCATCGACATCGACCCGTCGTAGGCGTTGCAAGAGGATTGTCCCAGTCTCCTGATCTCCCAGTCTCCTGTTTCGGCATTCCGCCATTCACCCGAAAATACAAACAGGAGATCAGGAGGTCAGGAGAATTCTTTGGCAAAAGAATCTCACCCATCTCTTGATCTCCAACTCTTGATCTCTTGCTTGCCTTTTCCCACCCAAGCCGCAGCCGAATTTAGAAGTTCAGCTTGAAACCCAGTTGTAACTGCCGAGGGTCGTAGGTCGACGTAATCGTCCCGAAGGCACCGGCGCTGCGGTTGCCGTTTGGCGGCCGGAAATTCGTGCGATTCAGCAGATTGAACGCTTCCAGCCGGAATTCGATATCCGACGAGCTCGTCAGCGCGAAGTGCTTGCTCATCGCGAAGTCGATTTGCCAGAACACCGGGCCTCGCACGTTGTTGCGCGGAGCGTTGCCGAAGGGCTGCGAGAAGTCGGTCGGGACGACGACGGCGTCGCGGTTGAACCAGTTGTTGATCGTCTGCTGCGCTTTCTCCGGATATGGATCGCCAACCAGGTTCGGCCGGTGAATGTTCTGCCCTCGGAAGTCCTGGGTGATGCCCGACACCAGCGCCGCCGCAGCCGGCGTGTAGGTAAAGGTCACGGGCTCGCCTGAGTAGAACGAGCTGATTCCCGAAAACTGCCACCCGCCCACGAGCAGGTCGAGCGCGCGCGACGCGTCGCCCATCCACCGCTCACCGCGTCCAACCGGCAAAGCCCAGACGAAGCTCGTCGTGTTGTTGTAGGGCTGGTGATAGTTCGACAAGCCGAAGTCGGCATCGATGTTTCTGAAATCCTGCGGCGACGGAGCGTTGCCGTTCTGATTCTCCAGCGTGCCCGCTCCGTTGTCCTTTGTCTCGGAGAACGTGGTCGAGCTCAGGATCGACACACCACCGCGCAGGCGCCACTCGTACTTCACCATCAGTCCTTTGTAGCGCGACTTGCCGCCGTTGAACGCGTAGGTGATGTCGGCCCAATCCTGAATCGGACGCCGCTGCTGCAGTGTCAGCGAGCCGGCGGCATTGTTTGGCGCCGCCTGGTTGTAGTTGGCGAAGAGCAGCATGTCGTTCGCGCGATTGCCGACGTATGCGACATCGAGCACCATGTTCGGCCCAATCTCGCGTTGCACCGACACGTGCCAGCTTTGCACCGACGCCGAGTGATAGTCCCTCGGCATGAACGTGATGTTGGCCACGAGCGGATCGAACTTCGACGAGTCGGTGAACCCGGCCGGGTAGCCTTCCTGAGTCGTTCTGAACGTCGTGGCCAGCGGATTGCCCTGCACCGCGACCGCGTTGATGACCTGAGGGCTGTTGATCGACAGGATGTTGCCGCCGCCGGCACGGTTGAAGTGCACGTAGCTGACGCCCCACCCGCCGCGCAGCACCGTGCGAGGCGTCATCGTGTAGGCGAAACCAAGCCGTGGACCCCAGTTGTTGCGATCGGGGTCGACGAGCGCGCGATCGTACATCGATCCGTCCGTGGCCTGAAGCATCTTGCGCGCATCCGGATCCCAGTTCGACAGCACGTTGTCTTTTTCCCAGTGGGGCGTCGCGTACTCGTAACGGAGGCCCAGGTTGAGCGTCAGACGATCGCTCATCCGCACATCGTCCTGGAGATACAGAAAGTGCATGTTCTGACGGAGATTCGCCACGAGCACGTTGCTGAGGGCGTACTGCGAACGCAGGCCGAGCATGAAGTCGGCAACGTTGTAGAGGTTGCTTGCCAAGGCCGTGGTGGGCCGTGTGAACGAGCTGGCGTAGAAGTCGGACCCATACAGCGGGTTGACGTCCTGCACTTCGGTGTTGATGCGCTGAAACTCGTACCCGGCCTTGATCGATTGACGCCCCATCAGCGAGGTGTAATTCACTTTCGGATTGAACACCGTCGGATACTGCCATTGCGGGTTCGTGGACTGCCGTCCGAGCGCCGTGTAGCCTGTGATCGTCTGCGTCGGCAATCCACCCAGAATGCGCGAATCGGACGGCAGGCCGGTGATGCCGTACTCGTCGAACGCGCTCGTCGATCCGAGCGCCGGGGGATTCTTTCCCGCGCGCGTCTGCGACCATCCGAAGCGCGCCTCGAGGAGCGATGCGCTGCCCGTCACATAGGTGGCTCCAAGCGCGAGCTGCTGATTCCTGGCGTAGATGGTGCCATTGCCGCCGCCGCCCGCAGGCAACGGAATCGGGGGCTGATCGACCGTGTTGAGATCGCGCCACCCAAACCGTCCGAACATGGTCGTGCGATCGTTCACGCGCATGTCGACCTTGCCACCCGCCTTGTCGGTGTGGTTGGTGAATTGC
This sequence comes from Vicinamibacterales bacterium, assembly GCA_963811435.1. Taxonomy (GTDB): domain Bacteria; phylum Acidobacteriota; class Vicinamibacteria; order Vicinamibacterales; family JAMQPK01; genus JAMQPK01. The sequence continues at coordinate 580,430 of CAWERD010000007.1, read as the reverse complement.
TGGAGAATCGTGTAGTTGTTCGTGTTGCCCGCCGAAGTCGTGTCCGGCAGCTGCGACAGCACTTTCGCCGCGAACGCGGTCATCGGAATTCGCGTGCCTGCCGGATAGACCGTTCCGGTGCGCGGGTCGCGAACGTCGACGCTGAGAATCCCCTGGCGCTGCTCGGGCGTGGGAATGCTGGAGATCGACGTCACTTTCCTGTCCTGCCTGAATCCCTCGAAATCGCCGAAGAAGAATGCCTTATTCCTGACGATCGGTCCGCCGAAGGTTCCCCCGGTACTGGTTGCGGCTGAGCGATGGCTTGCCCGTGGGCGGCTTGAAGAAGCCGACCGCGTTCATGCTGGTGTCGCGGAGAAACTCCCACGCGTTGCCGTGGAACTGGTTGCCGCCGCTGCGATACGCGACGTTGATCGTCGCGCCTGCGGCGCGGCCGTACTCCGCGCTCATGTTGTTGGTCACGACCTTGAATTCCGAGATGGCATCCGGGGCCGGCTGCATGACCTGATTCGAGAACCCCTGATTGCTCGTGCCGTAAGCGTTGTTGTCGACGCCGTCGATGAGAAAATTGTTGAACGTGCTGCGAAGGCCGTTGACGTTGAACGCGCCTTCGCGCGGCGTGCCGGCCTGATTGTTGTTCAGCGCCGACAGGCGCACGCCGGTCGTGAGAAGGGCGAGCGACGAGTACTCGCGGCCGTTCAGCGGAAGGGCCCGCGTTTGATCGCCCGTAATAATCTGTCCCCGCGCGCTGGTATCCGTCTCGATGAGGGGCGCCGTGCTCGTCACCTGCACCTTCTCGCTGACCTGGCCGACGTTCATCTGCGCATCGACACGAAGCCGCGCGCCGACCTGCACCGCGACGTTTTCAATCATCGTCACTGCAAAGCCGCTTTTCTCGACCGTCAGCAGATAAAGACCGGCGCTGACCGTAAAGAACTCGTAGTTGCCTTCGGCGTTGGTGTTCTTCGCAACCGATACGGCGGTCGAGAGATTCGTCAGCGTCACCGTCGCTTCCGGCACGACGGCGCCGGTTGTGTCCCGGACCGTGCCGAGCACGGTGGCGGTTTCGAACTGTGCAGATGCCGTTGTCGCGGACACGAGGATCGCCATCGCGACGGCGAGCGCTTTCATGGTTTTCATGCGGGCTTCCTCCTCGCGAACCTTATAACATCGCGACATGACCGCACAATAACCGCTGAGCAATTGTCGGGTAACTACGTGCCCATAGCGGCGCGAACCTCTGTCGTGGTGCCGACCTTCAGGTCGCCTACGCTCCGATAGGCGGCGAAGAGCGGGGCGAGGCCAGACTCCCATTGCTGGTCCAGGGCGTGCTCACGTGCGGCACGCGCCATCGCGACTCTGCGGGCTTCCGTCCGGGCGAGCGTCGCCGTGTCGACGATGAAGTCGGCATCGGAATCGCAGACGACGGCCGATCCCTTTGCAACACGCTCGCGTGCAGCGCCGCGCGCCATCACGACGACCGGCAGACCGCACGCCTGGGCCTCGAGCACCGCGTGATGCGTCGACTGGCGCTCGCTTGGCGAGACGAAGAGATCCGCCGATGCGAGCAGCTCGGGCATTTCGGAATCGGGAACATGACCAAGAAATACGGCCTGAGGGCACCGGAGCCGCAGCTCGCCGAGCGCGGGACCATCGCCGACGACAATCAACCTGTGCATGGGATAGGTTCGGCGAAGCGCAAGCTCCAGCGAGACGAGACGGCTGACACCATGATTCGAGGCGAGCGTCCCGGCATACATTACCGCGGCGCGGTTCTGCGAAACCTGCCATTGCTCGCGCAGGCCCGTGGATTTTTCTGCGGGGCGAACGTCTGAATATCGACGCCCGGACGCCACAGCACGACTTTTTCAGCGTTCGCGATGCTGCAAGACGTGTCGCGCGCGCACGAGGACGACACGAGCACCCTGTCGCAGAGATCGGACAGCGCTCGAAGATATCTCCGTCGGAGCGGCGTTTCGGACAGAAAGTCGAGGTCGAACGAGCCGACGACGGGCAGACGGAGCCGTGCCGCCACAAACAAGGCCCCGAGCGCAATCGGCCCTGACGTAGCGATGTGAACGATCTCGACGTGATGCTGCTGAACGCACCGCACGAACTCGTTCACTCGCAGCAAACCCGACAGGCCGGGTTGACTCAGATAAGGGATGACGTGAATATCGTTGGGTAAATGATCGAGAAGCCCGGCGATCGTTGTGGCAACACCGCCTGGCAGGTCTGGATCCGATTCGGCAAAGAGAGCTACGCGCACCGGAATGTTGTCCAGTATCGGCACACCGCGTAACAGATTCGGGTACGCGATGCGACGGCTGCGTAAACATTCGGTTATAGTCCCTAAACATGAAGCTGCTTTACGCTTACCTTCGAAACTACTGGACGCTTGTCGCCCTGGCACTGGTCCTGGCCACGATCAACCAGGTCTTCTCGCTGCTCGATCCGCTGATCTTTCGGCACGTCATCGACAGCTACGCGACGCGATTCTCCGAATACACGACGCGAGAGTTCTTCCGGGGCGTCAGCCTGCTGCTCGCGGCGGCGGTCGGCGTGGCGTTCGTCTCGCGCGTGGCGAAGAACTTCCAGGACTACTACATCAACCTGATCACGCAGCGGCTGGGCGCGCAGCTCTACTCCGACGGCATCCGGCATTCGCTGGAGCTGCCCTATTCGGTCTTCGAAGATCAGCGCAGCGGCGAGACGCTCGGCAAGCTGCAGAAGGTGCGCTCCGATGTCGAGAGGCTGATTTCGGCGTCGATCAACGTGGTCTTCACGTCGCTCGTCGGCATCATCTTCGTGATGGTCTACGCCTTCAGCGTGCACTGGCTGATCGCCCCGGTATTTTTCCTGACCGTGCCCGTGCTCGGCATCATCAGCTCGGTGCTGAGCAAGCGCATCAAGACGATTCAGAAGCTGATCGTCGGCGAAACGACGGCGCTGGCCGGTTCGACGACCGAGTCGCTGCGGAACATCGAGCTGGTGAAGAGCCTCGGTCTGGGGCAGCAGGAAATCGAGCGGCTGAACACCACGACCGGCAAGATCCTGCAGCTCGAGCTGAAGAAGGTGAAGTACCTGCGGAGCCTGAGCTTCATCCAGGGCACCTCCGTGAACTTTCTGCGCACGAGCATCCTGTTCCTGATGCTCTACCTGATATTACAGGCGCGACATCACCGTCGGCCAGTTCTTCTCGCTCTGGATCTACTCGTTCTTCATCTTCGGGCCGCTGCAGGAGCTCGGCAACGTCATCAACGTCTATCGCGAGACCGAAGCGTCGCTGAACGTCTTCGAAGGCATTCTGCAGATGCCGAAAGAGCCGAAGCCGGTCAACCCTCTGCCGCTGGATGACGTGCGGACGCTCGATTTCGATGGCGTGACGTTCCAGCACCAGTCGGCGACTTCGCCGGCCGTCAACGATATCTCCTTCGGCGTCGCGCGGGGCGAGACGATCGCGTTCGTCGGCCCTTCGGGCGCCGGAAAGACGACGCTCGTGAAGCTGCTGGTCGGGCTCTACCCGCCGGGCTCCGGCCGCATTCTCTACAACGGCATTCCGAGCGACGAAATCGACCTCGACGTGCTGCGCGAGCGGATCGGCTTCGTCACGCAGGACACGCAGCTCTTCTCGGGAACGATTCGCGAGAACCTGCTGTTCGTGAATCCGAAAGCGACCGACGAGGAGTGCCTCGACGTGCTGCAGGCGCGCCGCGTGCGACAGCCTGCTCGCGCGCGCATCGAAGGGCTCGACACGGTCATCGGCGAAGGCGGCGTGAAAGTATCCGGCGGCGAGAAACAGCGGCTGTCGATCGCACGCGCGCTGCTCCGCCATCCGCAGCTGCTCGTCTTCGACGAAGCGACGTCGTCGCTGGACTCGCTGACCGAAGAAGGCATCGTCGAAACGATCCGCGAGGTGGCGAACACCGGCGACGTCAATCACGATTCTGATCGCGCATCGCCTTTCGACGATTCTGCACGCCGATCGCATCTACGTGCTCGAGCGCGGCCGCATCGTCGAGACCGGGCGGCACGATGAGCTCGTCGAGCAGAAGGGTTTGTACTACGCGATGTGGAGGCAGCAGATTGGCGAGCGCCGGTGGACGGAGACGGCGGCTGCGCCTCCAGGGACCAGGGATCAGGGAGTAGGGATTAGAGCGGGTCACGCTGTTACGGCGAGATAGATTCCAGGGCTTAGGGCTGAGGGCTGAGGGCTGAGAGCTGAGAGCTGAGAGCTTAGGGCTTAGGGCTTAAGGCTTTGGCCGCCACGGAGGTGGCCGGCTCCGTGGTTTGTCCCCTTCACTGTCACGCCGCCTTCATTGTTTGCTTCACAGATGCTTCCGGCCGCTGTCGCACTGCAATCTGACTTGAGCCGTCGACTTGTGACTGCCTAATCACTAATCCCCAATCCTTAATCCCCAATTCTTCTTTTTCCCTCAGCCCTAAGCCCTCAGCCCTAAGCGCTGAATAACGGTGTCGCAGCGCTTCTTGACCGCCGGAGCCTTGGCGAAGGCCGTCAGCCCTGCCTACGCGCCCGAACGACGAGATCGGGATCCAGCAGTATCTAACGTTATGCCTGCCGGTGTGCGCTCGAAGCGAAGGCGCACGGATGGTGCACCGACCGGGTGAAACTCGAGCTTGCCGAGATGTATCAGGATGCGCCTCGTGCCGCCAGGTCGCGTGATGCCGAGCGCGTTTTGGACGAAATCCACGACGAAGACATCTCGCGGCCTGTCGCCGAAGACGTAACGCCCTTCGATGGACGAGCGATCGCCTGCACTCAACGCTTCGAGATCGCCTGTCTTCGGCAGGTTGCCCAACGACTCGAGATACTTCAGAACTTCGGCTGCTGGCGCTCCGCCCGCGCGGGCGTGGTTGACGAGGGGGATGCCGTGCGGCCCGCGAAGCCGATTGACGTCCGGAATCGTTGCGGCAAGCGCCTTCACCACGTCGAGTTGCCCCAGCATTGCCGCTGAAAAGATCGTGGGGCCCGCGCCTTGGTCGATCAGCAATTCGGCGATTGGGCGGTTGCCCACGTGCGACGCGGCGCCCAGCGCCGTCTCCCAGTCGCCGTATCCCCAGTCCCATGAGGCGTTCGCAAGCGCAGGATGTGCCGTGACCGAGCTCCTTCACTCGCGCGAGATTGCCATGCGCCACGCCAACCATTTCTTTGGCCAGAAATGGATGCTGGCTCGGGAACGATTCGTCCCGCGGCGCACCCGAAGCCGGCGGCGGCGACGGCCAGGCCGCGACGTCGGGGACCTGCGCGTGAGCCGCATCTACTGAAGCCGCAAAGACACCGAGAGTGGGAACAATGCGAACGAACTGTCGGCGGTTCAACATGCACGAATCCTACACGGCTCGCAGGTGTCATGCGAATGAGGATTCCCTGCGGCGCTAACTCAAAGAATTACAGGGATTAGGGATTGGGGACTAGGGAGTCGGCAGTCGGCAGTCCGCAGTCGGCAGTCGGCAGTCGGCAGTCCGCCAGGGATTAAGGATTAGGAGTCGCGGTGAGGAGATGCTGACGCACTCCTGATTCGACCAGACTGGCGGCTTCCTCGTCGAGGCCTTCGAGCGAGCCGGCGGGGCGTCGCGCGGTTCGACGGGTCCACAGGTGTGTGCCGTCGTCCAGCCTAATGAGGTGCATCAGCAGCGAAAGTTCACCCTTCAAGGGCTGCAGCTGCGCGAGGATGACATGGGAGGCGCCGGTCTGCGCCTCGATTCGATCAAGATCGCGCTCGTTGCGCGGCATCCGCAGAATCGCCGCGTTGCCGATAATCCCAACCTGGCTGGGACCAAGCCCCGTCAATCGATCGACCACAGTGTCGGAGAGCGCATGAACGGCGCGATCGTAGCGACTGTCGCCGGTCTCGTTATCGAAAATTGAAACGGCCACGATCGGGCGGCGCGATCGGTGAATGACACGATCGGCGAAAGCCGTCGCCAGCGCCGTCAGCAGCAGCACGATCGCAAGCCCCAGCGCGATACGCCTCATGCGAGGCGAAACAGAGAGCCGTCCGGCCGGTTGAACACATCCACCCGGCATGATCGGCGCGACGACGCCGCCCACATCGGTTGCCCCTCGCGTGGTCGTCGGCGCAACGAACTTGAACCCCCGTTTCGGCAACGTCTGAATAAACCGGGGGCTCTCACCGCTGTCGCCGAGTGCCAGACGAATCTGGCCGATGCAGTACGCCAGGCCGCGGTCGAAATCGACGTGCGTATCGGTGCCCCAGAGCCGCGCGCTAAGATCCTCTCGCGACACTGTTTGACCTGCTCGCTCGACGAGCAGGCTGAGCGCACGCGCGGGCTGAGGCTCGAGCGCGACAAGGCGGCCCGATTTCCGCAGCTCGAGCGCGGTCGCATCGAGCTCGAAGACGCCAAAAATGTAGGTCATAGAGACGTCTGACAGGCCAACTCTACCCAAAACGAGTCTGATGGTGGTATTTGGAACTTCGAGCCGCCCGGAACCCAATCACCAGAAACGTGACGACCGAACCCTCAGACCCGGAACTGCTCGACCGCATGGCGTCTGGCGATCGCGAGGCCCTGGCCATCATTTTCCGCCGCCACCACGGGACGGTATATCGGTTCAGCCGCCAGATGCTCGGTTCGAAGGAAGCCGCCGAGGACGTCACGCAAGACGTCTTCGTGGCCCTCACGAGAAGCGCCGGCCGGTTCAACCCTGCGGTGGCATCGCTCTCGACGTACCTTTACGGGATCGCGCGGAACCTGGTGTTGCAGCACTACAAGCGCAATCGCTCGCGCATCGAGGTCAATATCGACACGATCGGCAGCGACGGTGATGCCGCGCTCGCGATTGCGGCCGATCCGGCCGACTCGATCTCGCGGACGCAACTGACCCGGCAGCTGCGTCTCGCGATTCTGCATCTGCCGGTTCACTATCGCGAGGTGGTCGTGCTCTGCGAGCTGAACGGACTTTCATACGAGGAAGCCGCCGGCGTGGCTGGATGCCCGGTGGGGACCGTTCGATCGCGCCTGAGTCGCGCGCGTCAGATGCTGATCGAGCGATGCCGGGCGTTGATGAAGACCGACCCACAGAAATCAGAAGTCGAGGTTGGCAAGAGATGGCTGATACTCACGAAGAACAACTGCTGAGCGAATTGCTCAGAGATATCGCACGAGAGGATGCACTGCTCGAGGCGGCGCATCTTGAAGCGCGAGTGCTGGAATCGGCGTCACCCGTCGACGCGCGCTCCAGGCGATCGAGAGCGTGGATGCTGGTGCCTGTCGCCGCAACAGTTTTGATCGCGGTAGGGATCACGGTCCGGCTAAAGCCGGACACTACTGAAGCGACGGGAACGGCGACGGTCCGGTTGAAGCCGGACACGACCGAAGCCACGGACCGCGGGCAGGGCGCCCCTGAAGTTGCGACCGTTGAAAACCCCTCGCCGGTCGTACGCCAGGCATCCAAACCTGCATCCGTCGGTAGTGTCCGGCTTCAGCCGGACCGTCGGCCCGATCTGGACCGTTCGCTTAAGCCCAACCAACCGCCCGTCGCGGAATCTCCGATGTCCCATGCACCGATTGAATTCGTGCCGCTCATGCCCCTCACCGAACAGGAGCTCACCGGATCGTTCCAGATCGTCCGCGTGCAGATGTCCAGCGCCTCGCTCGGGGCGCTGCGGCCGCCGCTCTCGCAGCCGAACGAGATAGTTGAAGCCGACGTGCTTCTTGGAGAAGATGGAAGGGCGCGCGCGATTCGCGTCAACACGAACGGATCGATATATCCGTGGAGGTCCCGATGATCCGGAAATTGTTCGTCCTTGCGTTGTTGCTGGTGGCTGGTGCGCTTGGCTTGCGCGCGCAGGGGGGGGCCAACATCATCGCGTTCAGCAGCCCAATGAACTTCGCGTTCATGGATGAGCCGATTGCCTTCGACGCCGAGCCTGTCGCCAATGCTCCCTACTCTGCCGAAGCCGTGACCGACGTCGTGCAAACCCTGGCCGACGGCAATCGCATCGTCAGGCAGAACAAGAACCAGGTCGCACGCGACGGGCAGGGCCGCACGCGCCGCGAACAGGGGTTTGCGATGTTTGGCCCGCTGGTAAAGGGCCCTGGCGCCGGCGATGCGCCGCGCCACGTGCAGATCTCAGATCCCACGACCGGAACGATGGTCATGCTCGACCTGCAGAACAAGATCGCTCACAAGATGCCGGCCCCGCACGTCATGCTCAGAAACAAGATGGCGGGGGCTGTCGGCTGGACCGCGGGCGCTGGTGTCAGCGTCGAGAGAACGGAGGTCGTGGTGCCACCACCGCCACCGCCGGCGCCACCGCCTGGAGCGGGCGCCAGCGTGATGTATGGCAGCTCAATGGCCATTTCGTCTCAAGCCGTCGCCGGCCAGCATGTGGCAGAACCGGTCGTGGAACAACTCGGGACGACGTTCATGGAAGGTGTGGCGGTCGAAGGCGTCCGCACGACGATGACCATTCCGGCGGGTCAGATCGGCAACGAGCAGCCGATCAACATCGTGTCCGAGCGCTGGACGTCGCCCGACCTGAAGGTGCTCGTGATGAGCAAGCAGTCCGATCCGCGATTCGGCGAAACCACGTATCGGCTCGCGAATCTTGCGCGCGGAGAGCCGCCGCCTCAGCTGTTCGAAATTCCTTCAGACTTCAAGGTCATCGACGCGGGCGCGAATCGCGACATGATCATCGAAAGAAAAATGATCACCAAGCCGTAACCGATTTTCAGTGCGGTCGCCGGGGCCGGAACCGCTGCCGCGGACCGTGCCCGGGCGCCCGCGCTCCTGCTGGCCGCGGTCCTGCCGGTCGCTGCCCGTGTCCGTGTCCCTGGCCCTGACCGCTATGACCGCCCGGTTGTCCCTGGCTATGCCTCGCCCGCCGCTCGGCATTCACTTTGGCCCGCCCGCGTTCTTCCGCCTTTCGCGCCCGGATTTCGGCGATACGCTGAGCGTGCGGCATTTCCAATCGTGGTTCCGCTCGCGCGCTGTAGTCGAAATCGGGCACCGTCACGCGCGGTAAGCGCTTGTTGATGGCCCGCTCGATGTCGCGGATGCTCTGTTCATCTTCGGGCGCCACGAGCGTGAACGCCGAACCGGTCAGCTCTGCACGGGCCGTTCGCCCGACCCGATGGATGTAGTCGTCGGGCACCCCCGGCACATCGAAGTTGATGACGTGTCCAAGCGCCGTCACGTCGATGCCTCTCGCCGCGATGTCTGTCGCGACCAGCACGCGATATTTGCCGCTCTTGAATCCGGCGAGCGCATCGGTTCGCTGCGACTGCGATCGATTGCCGTGAATGCGCTGGACACTCACCTTCTCCTGCTCGAGGTATTTCGCCAGGCGGTCGGCGCGATGCTTCGTGCGCGTAAACACCAGCGCTTCGTTGACGTCGCGGGTGTTCAACAGCGTCAGCAACAGCTTCTGCTTGAGATGAGAAGGCACGGGATATACGGCGTGGGAGATGCCGGTGGCCGGTGCGGCCTTGCGCTCGAGATTGATCATCGCCGGGTTGTGCAGCATCTCCTGCGACAGCTTCACGATCGGATCGGGCATCGTCGCGCTGAAGAACAACGTCTGCCGTTTCGACGGAATATGCCGAAGCACGCGGCGGATGTCGGGAAGAAAACCCATGTCGAGCATGCGGTCGGCCTCATCGAGCACGAGATACTCGAGGCCGCTCAACTTCGCGTACTGCTGGCGGAAATGATCGAGGAGCCGCCCCGGCGTGCCGACGATGACGTCGACGCCGCTGCGAAAGGCGTGCTCCTGTGGACCCATGCCGACGCCACCGTAGACGGCAAAGCCGTTGATCGGCGTGTGCACGGTGAGGTCCTTCAGGTCTTCGAGAATCTGTGCGGCGAGCTCGCGCGTCGGCGTGATGATGAGTGCGCGGGTCGTGCCCGGACGGCTGCGCGGCTTGCTCATCAGGGCGTTGACGATCGGCAGAAGAAACGCGGCGGTCTTCCCGCTGCCGGTCTGCGCGCACGCGAGCAAATCACGGCCTGCCAGAGCCGGCGGAATGGCGTCGGCTTGAATCGGTGTGGGACGTTGAAAGCCGAGATCCTTGACGCCGCGGAGCAAGTCAGGGTGAAGGTGGAACTGGGAGAACGGCATTGGTTGGAGCTTAGCAGATCCAAATAGGGCTGATGGCTAAGGGCTAAGGGCTGATCTGCCCACAGCCTTCAGCCCTCAGCCCTCAGCCCTCAGCCCTCAGCCCTCAGCCCTCAGCCCTCAGCCCTGACATGTTTCACTTATTTAGCCTGCACCGACAAGATCACCTTAACCTCGTCGCCAACCAGGAAGCCGCCGGTTTCGAGCGCGGCGTTCCAGAGGAGACCGAAGTCTTTTCGGTTCAGCGTGAGCTCGGCCTCGAACACGGACTTCACATTGCCCCACGGATCCTGGGCCGTGCCGAGGAAGGTCGCGGGCAGCGTCACCTGCTTCGTCACGCCGTGGACCGTGAGATCGCCAACCACATCATAGGCGTCAGCCCCGCGCGGCACGACCGAGGTGCTCTTGAACGTGAGCGTCGGGAACTTCTCCACGTCGAAGAAGTCGGCGCTGCGGAGGTGCTTGTCCCTGTCGGCTTCAGCGGTGTCGATGCTGGCGGCCTGAATCACGACCTCAACGTGCGAGTCCTGGGGACGTGCGGCGTCGAAGTGAATCGTGCCGGCAAAGTCGGCAAAGCGCCCGCGGACTTTGCTCAGAAGATGGCGTACCTGAAAGGCGATTTCAGAATGGCTGCGGTCGATGGCGAGAGTCGAGGTGGCGACGGCGGTCTGAGTAGTCATGCGAAGGCTCCTTTTGAATGTTGTGACGCTATATGTTTAAACACCTATTGGGTCTGAAAAATTCCCTACCCGGAGTTACGGACCTCCTCCAACAGCTGGATCAGCTCTTTGAGCCGCTTCTGGCTCACATGTCCCAGCTGACTGGCGTGAATGGCCGGCAGCTCGCGATCGATCTTCTCCAGCAGCTTCAACCCTTTGTCGGTAATGTAGGTTGCGACGAAACGCCGATCCTCGCCGCTGCGATGGCGGCTGATGAGGCCGCTCGTCTCCATCCGGTCGAGCAGACGCGTGACGTCGGGCACCCTCGTCACCAGCCGCTCCCCCACCGCGTTGCGGCACATTCCCGTGTCGCCGGCGCCGCGCAGAATCCGCAGGACGTTGTACTGCGTGACCGTGAGGTCGAAGGGCTTCAGCGCTTCCGCGCCCGCGTGCTCGAGCACGGCAGCGGTGCGCGCAATGCTCAGGATGGCCTCTTCTTCGACGCTCTTGAAGGGCCTGGTCATCTTGAGCTCGTCGCGCAGGGTCTTCGCCATACCTGAAGCCATTATATGTGTTATAACACTTATTAGTCAAGTGGAGCAGTCGGCAGTCGGCAGTCGGCAGTCGGCAGTCGGCAGTCGGCAGTCGGCAGTCGGCAGAAATGAGACCCCGAATCAGCGTCGTCGTCGCGCAGCGGCAATGGCCCGCTGACGATGCTGGATCCGTTGTCGCAATAGCAGGCTTTTGCGCTTGGTCAGCGAGCGCATGTGAGTCTGTGCGGCTTTGATTTCGCGATCCACCGCGCGAAAGCAGTCGGCCTCGGAGAGATGCGGGAGATCGACGACGCCCTCACAATAGAGGCACGCCTTCAGGGGTTTCATTCCGGAGCGAATTCTACCAAAGAGGACGCCCCGACGTCGGGCGGGTACAGTGTTATCCTAAGTAAATCCAATGAATTCGCGCATTTCCTGTTGGTGCTGTCCTTGCAACATTCCCGCACGCACCAACAAGGAGGTCGTTTGATGCGCCACTGTCCCCCGGCCATCGCTCTGGCTCTTGCACTGCTCATCTGGTCACCCGGCCGGGCCGACGCCCAGCCCGCACCCGATTTTCTCTTCGGCAGTCCCAACGGCATGGTCGGGTTCCGCAGCGGATGGGTCTTTGCCAGCGCGGACAGCGATCTGCTCAACTTCGTCCAGCGCACGCTGACCGTCGATCGCAAAGATTTCAACGCGCCGGCGATCGGCGTCGATGTGGAAATCGCCCTGACGCCGCGCGCGAGCGTCGTCACGGGATTCGATTTCTCGCAGGCGAGCAAGGACTCGGAATATCGCGATTTCGTCGACAACCAGCGCTTGCCGATCACGCAGACGAGCCGGCTGCGCGAGCTCAACTTGAGCGGCAGCTTCAAGTTCGCGCTCACGCCACGCGGGCGCGAAATCAGCAGCCGCGCCTGGATTCCTGCGGCGGTCACGCCGTATGTCGGCGCCGGTGGCGGCGTGATGCGCTACGAGTTCCTCCAGTTTGGCGACTTTATCGACGTCAATACGGTGAACCTCGAAGTGTTCCCCGAGACGTTTCGGTCAGATGGCTGGACGCCAACCGCTCATGTGTTCGGCGGTCTCGACGTGAAGGTCTGGCGTAGGATGTATGTGAGTGGCGAGGCCCGCTATCTCTGGTCGAACGCAACGCCCGATCGCGATTTCCGACCCGACTACGACTCAATCGATCTGGCCGGGCTGAAAGCCACCGTCGGTATCCACTACATGTTTTGAGGATCATATGACGCATAAATTCACGCTGGCCTTTACGCTCGCGCTGCTTTCGTCGGTACCGGCGCTCGCACAGGAGACGCCGGCCGCATTCGACTCGAGATGGACGCCATACCTGGGGTGCTGGACGATTTCGCAGGAAGAACTGGGCCAGCAGCCGGTGTCGCTCGCACCCGGCACGATGGTCTGCGTCCGGCCATCCGGCCGATTCGGTGTCGCCGTCACCACGACGGTCGACGGCAAGAACGTGCTCGAGCAGACGATCGTTGCTGACGGATCGGCACAGCCCCTGTCACAGGCAGACTGCAGCGGGACGCAGACGAGCGACTGGTCGCGCGATGGCGATCGCCTGTTTACGCGCGTCTCTCTCAACTGTACCGGACGTCCCACGCGAGAGGTCTCGGGCATCACGATGATGGCGAAGGGACAGTGGGTCGATGTGCAGGCAACGGTGGTCGATGGCGATCACGACCTGCGCGTGCGACGATATCGCCGGACGAGCGATCAGTATGGCGGTGTCCCGGCCGTGACGACTGCGCCCTTCAGCGTCGAAGACGTCATCGAAGCCAGCGCCAAAGTACAGGCGCCGGCTGTCGAAGCGGCGCTTCTCGAGGTCGGCGGACGATTCAGCCTGAACAGCCGGGTGCTGAAGCAGCTCGCCGATGCGAAGGTCTCACCAGCGGTGATCGATCTGATGGTGGCGCAGGCGTATCCAGAGCGGTTCGAGATCGACCGCGGCGTGTATCCTCCCGCACCGGTCTCGTCCGGAGGCTCGGCGTCGGTTGGCAACACGACCGTGATGATGGGATCGGCTGGTTACCCATATCCGTATCCGATGTACGATCCCTTCTACAGCAGCTACTACTACTATTCGCCCTTCGCATATCCGTACTACTGGGGGTCCAGCTACCGCTATCGCTATAGCTACCCGTTCTACCGCAACTCCTACGGCTACGACTTTTACGGATATCCCGGCATTTACTACGGCGGCGGCGGGTCTTTTAATCCGGGCCACGGGGGCGGCGACGGAGGCAGCAACGCACAGCCCGGCTCACCCAACTCGCGCGGCGGCAGCGGCATCGTGACCAGGGAAGGCTATACGCGCGTGCGGCCGTCAGGGTCCGGGTCTGGCGACAGCGGCCAGGGCGCCACGCCTGCAGAACGGGGCGGCAGTGTCGGACGAACTCGCGGAGCGGATTCTGGAAGCTCGTCAGGTTCGACGAGTTCTTCCGGTTCGTCAGGTTCGTCGAATTCGTCAGGTTCGAGTGGTACGTCCAGCGGATCGAGTGGCGGCAGTATTGGTGGCGGAGGCAGGACAGCGCAACCCAGATAGGCTGACGTTGAATCTAAAATCTAGAAACTGGAATCTAGAAACTGGAATCTAGAATCTAGAAGATGTTCAGGTCTTAAGATTCTAGATTTTAGATTCTAGATTTCAGATTTTAGATTCCAGTTTCCAGATTCGCTATTCCGTCGCGCCGAGTTTCTTCAGCAGGGCAACCGTTTCAGGGAAGTTCGGTGCACGCGAGACCTGGCGGTCCGCGTCATTGTTGTCATCGTCGTCGGCAATCGCGGCCGCCGTGATAGCCGCGCCTCTTCGCCTGGGGCCGGCGTTGCCCGGCATCAGCGACGCCAGCGGCGTCAATCCGCGCTTGTTCTTCGCGTTCAACTGCGCCCCACGATCGGCCAGCAACTGAACGACGGTGTTGAGCCCGCGGCCGGCTGCCACGTGAAGAGCCGTATCGCCCGCCTGATTGGTGGCATTCACGTCAGCGCCGAGATCGATGGCCGCGGTCACCGCCGTCAGCACTTCATTCTCGGGTTCCACCACCCCACCGTCAATCACCGCAATGCCGCGACGGGTGGAATTGCCGCCCGAGCCGGCGCCGGTCGCCACCATCAACGCCGACGCGCCGTCCCTCATCGTCAGCGTCGCGTCTGCTCCGCCGGCGATCAGGGCTTTCATGATTTCCGGCTCGAGGAAGCGCGCCGCGAGCAGATATGACGTCGAGCCGATGAGCGTCGCCGGCAGATTGAAGTCGGTGGTATCCCGGCGAATCGGCGTGCCCCTGGTCGTTCGGATGTTCGGATTCGCGCCGCGAGTCAGCAGCGCCTTCACCAGCGTGAGATCGCTCCTCAGCACGGCGGCGTGCATGGCGGTGTAGCCGGCGTCAGCCGAGTTGGGATCGGCGCCCTTCTCCAGCAGCAGCGTCGCGACGTCGGTGTGCCCGCTGTGCGCGGCGAGGACCAGCGCACTCATCCCCTCCGGAAGCGCGTCGTTGGCGCTCGCACCGGCTTCGATCAGCAGCCGGGCCGACGCGGCATCGCCCGATCGCGCGGCGAACAGGAGCGGCGTGCTGCCTCCGCGCAGCACCGTGTAGTTCAACTCTTCGCGGCCGAAGCGCTGTGTCTGCTCGCCAACGACCGTTTGCGGAAACGTTCGCGATCGCGCGTTGACTTCGGCACCCGACTCGACGAGGAGATTTGTCACCTCAGGATGGCGCTGCGACGCCGCCCACATCAGCGCGGTCTGTTCGTGTGATGTTTCCTTCGCGTTGACGCGCGCGCCTTTCACGAGCAGCGCTTTTACGCCGCGAGCATCTCCAGCGCGCGCGCACGTCATCAACACCGTCTCGCCGTTCAACGACGCCGCGTTGGCATCCGCACGGGCCGCCAGCAGCCGCTCGACCATCGCCCCATTGCGATTGATACAGGCGAGGTGAAGAGGCGTGAAGCCGTTCTCGTTCGCCACTGCTCCGCGGGCGCCGGCGCGAATCAGCAGGTCGGCAATCGTCAGGTCGTTGACGTGCGCCGCCCAGTGCAGTGCCGTCGTGCCATCGCCCTGAGGTGCGTTCACGTCGACGCGCTGTTTCAGCAGCGCACGCACCGCGTTGACGTCCTTGACGCGAATCGCGTCGATGAGACGGGCATCTGCCGCCGCAAACACGCCGGCCTGCGAGAGCAGCATTACGCCGATGGCGCCGATGACTGTCGCACGCATGGCTATAACGACAGAATCTTCACGTCGACCCGCCCGGTGCTGTCACCGAACTTGTCCATCGTGATGCCGAACTGATCCATCAGCGTCAGGTGCAGGTTCGCCAGCGGGGTATCCCTGAAACGGACATGCCGGCCGCCCTTGATGAAGCCGGTGCCCTTGCCCGCGAGGATGATCGGAATGTCGTACGGATCGTGGCTGTTGCTGTCGGCAATGCCGGCGCCGTACATCATCGTCATGTGGTCGAGGAGCGTGCCATCGCCGTCGGGCGTCGCCTTCAGGCGCTCGAGGTAGTACGCGAACATCTTCATGTGGTACGCGTTGATCTTCGCGACCTTCTCAATCTTCTCCACCTCGCCGGCGTAGTGCGAAATCGGGTGATGCGAATCGGCCACGCCGATTTGCGGGTAGGTCATGCCGCTGTGCTCGCGCCCGACCATGAACGTCATCACGCGCGTGAGATCGCACTGATACGCCAGCACCTGCAGGTCGAGCATCAGCTTCATGTGCGCTTCCCAATCGGTGGGAATGCCGGCCGGATGGTCGACGAGGGGCAACTCCTGGTCGGCCTGCGCTTCGGCGAGCTGAATACGCTGCTCGACGTCGCGAATCGCAGACAGATATTCGGTCAGTTTCACGCGATCGGCCGCAGGCAGCGCGCCCTGGAGATGCGCGACCTCTTCGGTGACCGAGTCGAGGACGCTCTTCTGCTGGCGCATGCGCGCCGCGCGCACCTTGGGATCGGTCGTGCCCGCGTCGCCGAACAGGCGCTCAAAGATGACTCGAGGGTTGTTCTGAGTCGGAAGCGGCGTGTTCGCGCTCTTCCACACAATCGTGCTCGTGTACGGACACGCATAACCGGTGTCGCACGCGCCCGATGTTTCGCCCGATTCCATGGCGAGCTCGAGCGACGGCAACTGCGTCTTCTTGCCGGTCTCGTTGGCGAGAATCTGGTCCATCGAGATGCCGACATCGAGCCAGGTCTCGCTGGTCGGGGGCGACACGTTGGTGAGGAACCGCGTGCTGGCCTTTGCGTGCGCACCGCCGGGCCGCTCGCGTGTCGGCAGGCTGTTGAGGCCGCTGACGACCAGGATGTCTTCGCGGAACGGCGCGAGCGCGCTCATCGTCGGCGTCAGCTCGTAGTTCGCGCCGACAGCCGTCGGCAGATAGTTCTTCATGATCATCCCGTTCGGCACGTAGTAGACGCCGAACCGGTTGACCGGCTTGCCTGCGGTCTTCTGCCACGCCGACAGCGCCGGAACCATGCTGTCGAACAGCGGCAGCGCCAGCATCGCTCCCATGCCGCGCAGCACGGTGCGGCGCGGTATCGCTTTCTTGGAAATGATCATCGCTCGCTCCTCATGCCAACCCTCGACTCCGGCGCGGGACGTCCCGTGCTTGCTCCCGGAGCTCCACTGAACGGGGTGCTGTTGACGATACCCAGAATCACCGACGACCAGCGGTAATCACCTGCCGCGGCGTCGCGCGCAATCTTCCGGATCGCCGGTTGATCGTAGTACTCGATGCCGCGCCCAATTGCATAGGCGAGCAGCTTTCCGCTGAGCGTTCGCACGAAATCTTCCTTGTTCTCGGCCAGGTAGGTGCGAAGCCCTTCGATACCCGAGAACTGCGTCCCATCGGGCATCGACGCGCGCGGATCGACCGGTGTGCCATCGGCTTCGGCGCGCCACTTGCCGACTGCATCGAAGTTCTCGAGCGTGAAGCCGAGCGGATCCATCCGTTGATGGCACGACGCACACGCAGGATTCTTGCGGTGAAGTTCCATGCGATCGCGCAGCGACTTCGGCTGCCCTTCGGCGCCGGGCTCTTTCAGCGCCGGCACGTCGAGCGGCGGCGGCGGTGGCGGCGCGCCCAGCATGTTCGCAAGCAGCCAGCGCCCGCGGATGACAACGGACGTGCGGTTCGCATACGACGTCACCGCCAGGACGCTGCCCTGTCCGAGCAGACCACCACGGTTGCGATCGGTAAACTTCACGGGGCGATAGTGGCTGCCGTAGACATTCGGAATCCCGTAATGCCTGGCCAGCCGATCGTTGGCGAACGTGTAGTCGGCGAGCAGGAGATCGGTGACGCTGCGATCCTGTTTGAGCTGATCGCCGATGAACAGGCGCGTCTCCATGCCGAACGCCTCGCGCAGGTTTTCATCGAACTCGGGATAGAGATGCGTGTCGGGCACGAACCCTGCGAGCTTGCTCAACTCGAGCCAGCGGGTCGCAAATCCCTCGACGAGGGCACTCGCACGCGGATCGCGCAGCATGCGCCGCACCTGCTGCTCGAGCACGGCGCGATCCCTCAACTTGCCGCGAATCGCCGTGTTCAGCAGCTCTTCGTCTGGAATGCTGCTCCACAGGAAAAACGACAGCTTCGACGCGAGATCGATATCGTCGGAATTATTCGACTTGATGCGGAAGATGAAGCTGGGCGCGGCCAGGACCCGCTCGAGGCCGCGCTGAATGCCGGCGTCGAAGCTGTTTTCCTCGGTGCGTCCCGCTTTGTAGAAGCTGAGAAGCACGTTGGTCTCCGATTCGGTGATCGGACGGCGATACGCACGCGTCGCAAACGTCGAAAGAATCTTGCGCGCACACGTCTCTTCGTTGTTGGAATCCTGGGGCCCCTGCCCCCCGGATGCTCGCTCCGCTCGCGTGGCCCCATCGCCCCGCTTCACTGCGCTCGCCGTGTTCGGCGTGCACACGAAGAGCGCGCGACGGGTGGGCGACTGGCCCGGCCCCGTTACGCTGAACGGGCCGCCAATCGAGACGGTCTTCAGCGCCGGATAGCCGAAATAGAGCTCGTTGGTCGTGCGTCCGAATCCTGTTTGCAGCGGCTGCAGAACCCCTTCCGGTTCCCACAGCCGCCTGACGAACGAGACGCCGACGTTGTGCGGGCCGGCCTTCACCGGCACGCGAACCTCGAGGCCCCGATCTGCCGTCAGCATGTAGTGTTCCCACTCGGGATCGCCAGGCGTGTTGCCCGCGAAATTCTCCGGCGTGCTCATGCCCTTGGCTTCGCCGCCTATCGAGAAGCGCTTCAACAGCGCGCCGTCGAGCCTGATGTCGACCTGATGCGGCTCGCCCATTCCGACGAGGTAGTCGTACAACTGACGCTTCAGCTCGAGCTTGATGAGGTATTCACCGTCGACCGGGAACTGATAGTTGACGGCGATCCCGCCACGCGAGCCAAACGGCAGATCCTCGCTCATCCGCTCGTCCTGCACGAAGTCGCGCTCGACTTTGAACACGTCGACCATCGGCCGGCGCGACGTATCGCCAACCGCGAGACGGCTGATCATGCGCGCGGCAGACAGATAGTTTTCCAGCAGCGCGGGCGACACCGTGAGGACGCTGGCGACGTTGTCGAAGCCTTCCTGTTCGGAATCGTCGGTCGAGAGCACCGCGCGGCCGTCGATGTCGAGCCCGAGGAGATCGCGAATCGCGTTGGTGTATTCGGCGCGGTTCAGGCGGTGCACCGGCACACGGCCCGGATTGGGATTCGCGAGCGCCGCCGCATCGAGCGCGTTTTCCAGGTGAGCCGTCATCGCGGCATAGGTCGCCTTGTCGGGACGCGACGCCGCCGGCGGCGGCATCTCGTGCGTGCGGAACTTCCGTGCGACCTTTTCCCACACCTCGGCGTCGGCGCCGACGTGCTGGAGATCAAGCTTGTCGATCATCAGACCGGCGACCTTGCGCTTTTCGTTGTGGCAGGTGACGCAGTATTTCGAAAGGGTGGCGGCAGGATTGACGCCCTGGGTGACTGGGGCCGCCGGCGCTTGTGCCTCTGGGGCGCGGCTAAAGCCGGGCCCTGCCGACGGGACAGGGCTAAAGCCCTGTGCCACCGAAGAGGCAGGACTGAAGCCCTGCGCGACCGAAGCATGGCTCACAAACGCCGCGGCGAAGACGGCGCCGCAGCCAGCGAGAAAAATGGTCGTTCCGAGCGGTTTTTTCATCGCACGCACACCACTCCCGGCAGTCTCAAAGAACACAACTAGGATAGCGCGCCGTGAGAAGGCAGGCTACCCCCAAAAGGCCTTAAATTGTCGCTATTTTGAGGTAAATGGCGGGTCCACGGAGCAGGACCCGCCCTACGTTCTGTAGGCCGGGTCTTGCTTTTGAGACCCGGTTTCAGTCGTGCGGGTGGTTTCTCACGTACTCCGCGTCTGCCGCGGCCTTCTCGCGCTGCACCTTTCCCGCGCGCTTCCGGCCATCGGACAGGGCCACCTGCCTCGAGCCGTCCGAGCTGGGGGCAAACATCGAAATGAGGCGCTCGAGATCGGTCCCCGAGCACGACGGGCACGCGGCATCGGCCGACGCCGGCAGCTTGAGAAATTCGAAGCGGTGGCCGCATCCGCGGCATTCGTATTCGTAAATAGGCACGCTATAACCCTTCAGCTTTCATCATAACGCGCATTTCCTGCTGCGCCCGATCGAGACCGGCGCCGATCTCGGTCGTCAGCGCCAGGAGCTCGCGGGCCAGCGTCGTGGCGTCGGTCGGCGACGTGGCCGCGCGGATATTCTGCGCCACGGCGATCGCGCGATCGACCACGGCACTGGTTTCAGTGAGCGTGGCCGACACGACACCAGCCTGGCTCTTGACGGTTGCCGATGCGTTCTCGACAGCGGCGGCGAAGCCGACATGCTGCACCGCCCCCTCGATCGCTTTCTTCGTGCCGTATCCCGACGCCGGACCTTTCGGCTCGACGGCCGGGTCGAGCGCATGCAGCACGTGACCCGCATGCAGCTTCAGGTCGTCGAGGCCGGTGGACTTCGACGTCAGCAGCGCATGCGCCGCTGCGACACGCGTGTCGCTCAACGCCACGGTGAGCAGCCCCACGGTGCCTGGCGTATCGCGCCAGGCGATCATCACGTGTCCGATGTGCGAGTGGACGACGGGAAGCTCGATGCGGGTAATCACGATGCCTTTCTCGGTCATCGTGCCGGTGACGCGGACGGGCCGCGCCAGCCGAAGAGGCAACCCGGCGAAATCCTGATTCGCAATCGGAAGGGCCTTCTGTTGATCGTCGACGAGGACGTACTTCGCGAGTCCCTTCAAGCAGTGAAACGCGCACTCGCGGTCGGTCATCCCGGCCGCCGCGGCCACAGACTGATGGGAGCCGGCGCATTTGCTCTCGCTGATGACGCCAGACCATGTCTGTGGACCCTGCGCAAACGGCGCAGCGCTCAGACAGACCACAAGAAACGCAACCAGCCGCTTATACATACAAAAAAAGGGGTCAGACCCCATTATCGTCAAAAAACGGGGTCTGACCCCATTATGGCGCCAGGGACGCCGTGTAGGCCGCGACGTTGATCAAATCTTCTTCGGTCAGCTTCGCGACAACCGGCTTCATGAGATCGGACCACACTCCTGCGCGTGCGCCGGTCTGCATGTCGAACATCTGCCGCGCGCTGTAGCTCGGTGACCGACCGGCGAGACCCGGTACCGGGCCCAGGCCCTTCAAGTCGGCGCCGTGGCAAATGGCGCACGCCGTCGTCTTGCCTCCGCCGGTCTTCACGAGCGCTTCACCTCTCTTGATGCTGCCAACTGGCACGTAGGCCACGAACCCCGAGCGCGGATCGCGCAGCGCTTCGCGCGCGTTGTCTTCGGGCATTTCGATGATGCGTTGTCCAAGCGCTTCCGTCTCGCTGCCGGGCAGGCTGACGAACAGGCCGCCGGCAATCCGGGTCTTCGGCACAGTCTTGCTTTCGACGACCTTGATCCACGGCGTCCACTTCATCGAGCCGAAGTACTGGGCGGCCGCGAGGATTTCTTCCTCGGTCATCGCCTTGGCGATGCCAATCATCGCGTTGACGTTGGCCTTCTTCGGGTCTGCGCTCTTCCGCGCGCCGCTGCGGTAATCGGCCATCTGCTGCACGAAGTACGCAAACGGGGAATCCAGCCACCGGCGCATTTTCCGCGCGCCCTTTTCCATTCGGATAGTGGCACAACGCGCAGGCGCGGATGTTGCCGTCTTTGCGCCCCCGCGCAACGACCTCGGGCATCGCCGGGTGATCGCCCGGATGCCAGTCCGCCGGCCCGAAGCCATCGCGGATTTGCGTCAGCGTGAACTTGCCGGTGCTCCCCGTCAGCGTTTTCGGCGATCCGTCGTCCGCGGCCGGCGGTGTGGCGGGTGGAGGTGTGGAGCCGGGCTCCGCATACCCATACGCCCAGCGAGGCAGGTTGGCCGGCGCGGCCGGTGCCGCGGCAGCGGCTGGCGCCTCCTGTCGTGCGGGCTGCGCCTGTTGCTGCGCGAGCATCGTTCCGGTCACCGCGAATAGCGCAAGTCCAAGCACCACGGCGTGTTTTCGCATCGTCCTTTTCCTTTTCGTTATTCGTTTGCCTTAGGTGACATCCACTCTGCAAACCCAGCCCGTGTGCGGGCTCTTGTCGCGATCCCAACCGGGATGAATACCGGCGTCGCAGAAATACAGTTTGCCGTTCAGCATGGCGAGCCCGTGCGGATCGGGATCGCCGAGCGTCAACTGGATGCTTTCGCGCGTTGCGCCGGTCTTCGCATCGATCTTCACGAGCCGCGGCTCGTCCATGCCATCGACGACCCACATCGCGCCGTCGTCCCACGCGAGGCCGTGCGGCCTCTGCAGCTGGAATGGATGCGCAAGGATCGGCTGAAACGTCTCGGCGTTCACCTGCATCAGCGCGCGCAATCGCGACGCCACCATCCACAGCGTGCCGTCTACATACTCGAGACCCGTCGAGCCGCCGCCGCCAAGCGGAACGCTGTGACGCTTCACCACCGTGCCATCCATCCGGCACTGAAGGATTTCCGAAGTGGTGCTTTCAATCTTTATCGGCCGATCGAACTGCGCAGCGCCATTCGCCGACAGCCAGAGGTATCCGCCACCCACCGCAAGCCCGCTGCAGTTGTGGCACTCGGTCTGAAAGGCCTTCAACACCTTGCCGTCGATGTCCGCCAGAATGACGCGATCGGTCACCTGCTCGCCGATCCAGAACCCTTCCGGCGACACGTCGAGCGCATTCGGGTGACCGTCAGCCGTCCTGAACAGCTTGGTGATGGTGGCCTTGCGAACGGGCGGTGGGGGCGCCGGCGGCTTGCCCGGTCCGCGCACTTCGCCCGGCGCCAGCGGCCTTCCTCGCTGTCCAAAGGCCGACAGTGAGGACATCGCAACACCGGCGCTGACAGCAGATAGAAATTCCCGGCGTCTCATCCGAAGTCCCCCTTAAAGAGCTGCTGGTGTGGGAGAAAGTTGCCGCAACGGGCAGAAAATGTCAAACACTGCCGTGAACTGTACACCTCTGGCGTGCCCTTTGCTTTCTGCAAGCGGGTATGAAAAATACGCTGTTCAGCGTCTTGCTCGTTGCTGCTGCGATCGCGGCTCTGGGCGGCTTTGAGACGGGCGATGGAATACCGGCGCCGCCCGAGAAAGCCTGGGCCGCACGCAACGACGCGCTGTCTCGCGCAAGAATTTTTCGCGATGAGAGATTCGCGGCCTCGTCGGTCGATTTCGTAAAGGATCCAAACGGCGGCGTTATCGACCCCCAGCTCACGACCTGCAGGTACAAGCCGGACGAGGTGTCGGGTACCACACCGAAGTTCGATTGCGAACTGCCGAGCGGCGACAAGATAAAAGTGAAGTACGGCTGGACGAAAGAGATCCCGTCAGAGATTGTGGCAACTCGTCTGCTCCACGGTCTTGGGTTCGGAGCCGATCGCGTGTCGCGCGTGCGAACGGTTCGTTGCTACGGATGCCCCTTTCAGCCGTTCCACATGCGTTCCCTCGCCGAGATGGTCGGGCTTACCGGATTCCTCGACAGGCACATCAACTACACCCGTCATCGCGATTTCCACCACGTGAGCGCCGAGCGCAATCTCGACGGCGAGGCCATCGAGGTCGGCAAAGAGCGAGGTTGGAGCTTCCACGAGCTGAAACATATAAACGAAGCGCGCGGCGGCGCCACCCGCGCCGAAGTTGACGCGCTGAGGCTGATGGCGGTGTTCCTCCACCATTGGGATAACAAGACCGCGAACCAGCGTTTGATTTGTGCTGAGTCCACAACGGCCGACTGCAAGCATCCGCTTGCCATGATTCAGGATGCCGGGTCTGATTTCGGCCCGAAGAAGGTCGATCTCGACAACTGGCAGTCACGACCTGTCTGGTCCGGCGATCCTTCGCAGTGCCTGTTGTCGATGAAGGGGATGCCCTACAACGGAGGCACGTTCAACGATGTCGCGATTTCGGAAGGCGGCAGGCGTCTGCTCGGCGAGCGCCTGCGTCAACTTCCCCCGGAGCAGATCCGTGGGCTCTTCACCGCCTCCGGACTCGACGATGCGCCACGCTGGGTCTCGGCGTTCCAGGAGAAAGTGCGGCAGATTGTCGAGAGGGCGCCTTGCCCGGCACCTACGGTGCAGAAGTCTTTGTCCTGACGATTTTTCCGCGATCGATGGTCTCTCCCACTCGATTCACGGCGCGAAAGTAAATTGCGTTCCCGGCGATCTCGACCAGCATGAACGTGAGATCGCGATCGTAACCTTTCGCCTGATACGTCGTCGCCTGCAGCTCGCCTTGACGGACCGAGCCCGACGCGCCCGCCACGAAATACATGACGCCGGCCTGCGGTTTCATCCGTTCGTAAAGATGCTCGTGCCCGGAAAACACCACGTCGACCGCGTGCTCGATAAACACGTGCTCGAGTGTGCGCCGCCGCGCCGCAGACGACCACGAGTACCGTCCCGAGCTGTAGATTGGATGATGAGAGAACACGATCTTCCACTCGGCAGTCGATGCTGAGAGCTCGCGATCGAGCCAGATCATCTGCTCGTCGTCCAGGTGAACGCTATCAGCAGAAAAAAATTGAACACGGTCGCCCAGGAGAGGCGGCATCACACCCGACCGGCGCTGAAAGGTGTAATAGCGATGCCCGCCCATGTTGAAGAACGGGTAGTCCCATTGCTTGTCGGGATCGTGATTGCCGAGCGCTGCGTAGAACTTGACGCCGGCGTCGAGGAGCGGCTTGTAGGGATCTTCGAATCTGTGCTTGTACGACTCCGGCGAGCCGTCGCCGTAGTTGTTGTCGCCGAGCATCAGCACCAGATCGAACGGAAATTTTCCGCGCTGCGCGGTAAGCTGGGCAGCAGTCTGACGCTGCGCCTCGCTCCATCGGCCCGAGTCGCCGATGACGGCAAATTTTAGAGAAACCGGCTTCAGTACCGAGCGCCGGTTCATCGTCGCCGTCGATGACCTGCAGGCGATATGGCGCCGCCGTTCCCGCGCGGTCGCTGCACGCGGAACATGCGGCGAAGGCGATCAGCCAGAACAGCAGCGTGCGCACCGAACGCAAGGGAGGGCCGGCCAGAGGCCGGCCCGACGTGCCTAGACGACTGGCCCTCTCCGTCCTGTGGCGAGATGAATCACCAACAGGATGATGCCGACGATGAACAGAATCCACGCAATCTGCGATGCGATGGCCGCGACGCCCGTGGCACCGAGAACACCAGCAATCAAACCAACGATAAGGAAAACAAGCGCGTAATACAGCACTGCGACACCTCCATTCGGTCTGACAATAGCAGAAGGTGTGCCGTCGACGTTTTCGCGGTAAAAGCCCCAAACACCGATTACTGCTCCCTGGCGAGTGTCGTAGATCGCTGCAATTTCGTATGGCACGAATCTCGTAGTATTGGATTCAGGAGGATTCATGAAACCCCACACGCCAAGTCGGCTCGACAAGAAACATCCACAAGTCGCGCGAGACGCGATGGAAGACATAAAGACGCTCGCGAGTGATCCCAATCCGGTCCGCAACGAGATCAGGTACTGCGGACCTAACCGCGACCGGGCGCTGGGCGAAGCGGATCGTACCGGCCGCCACTACGACGAAACCGCTGTCGAGCCGGAAGACGAGGGCACCGAGCCCTCAGAAGACCACGAGGCCGACTGATATAGACTCCCGCAGGTGCGATTACTCAGTCTTATTTCATTAATTGCCATGGTGGGCTGTGGGGGCGCGGAGGCGCCGGTGACCTCTCCGCCGCCCACGGCATTTTCGCAGGTTGATCTTTCCACCGGAACGGGTGCCACGGCACGTCGCGGCGCGCGCCTCACGGTGCACTACACGGGCTGGCTCTACGACGCGAGCCGGCCAGATGCCAAAGGCAAGGAGTTCGATTCCTCGAGCGGCGGCGAGCCGTTCACCTTCAGGCTCGGCGCCGGCGACGTGATTCGCGGATGGGATCAGGGATTCGAGGGGATGCGAATCGGTGGCAAGAGGCGCCTCATCATCCCGCCAGATCTCGGGTACGGTGATATGGGAACGCCCGATGGGGCGATCCCCGGCAATAGCGGGCTCGTGTTCGACATGGAGCTGATGGGAGTGCAGTAACTATAGATCTCAGGGATCTAGGGATCTACTGATCTCCCGCAGCGACCGTCTGCGGTACCGGAACACGATCATCTTCCAGCATCACGGCCGTCTTCTCGCGAGTTTCCATGAGTAGCATTCGCGAGGCGAGCCCATGCGCCGTTGAAGCGCGCGTTTCCGGTTCCGCGGGCGGCCGCCGCGGGCTTGAGCCGGGCCGGAGTGCGGCCGATCGCATTCGCATGCCTGGCTCGTGACTTCTCCCCTACCGTGCCGATCCGAAATCCCCTGCGAGCTCCGCACCATCGAGGCCGCGGGGTAGCCGCTGGCTCGAGGCCGTTGCGTGTGTCGACTCGACGGTCGCGGCCTCTCCGGTCTCGATGAGCTGCTTGAAGTGACGGAGGTCTTCCGCGATTTGATGCTGCGGATCCTCGCCGAGCAGCCAGGCAACGGTGGCGCCGAGCTTTCCAGCGGGCGGATCGTACTGAAGCTTCACGCGCACCTGCGTCGCGCTCTCGCCTGCCGGCTTGAACCGAACCGATCCCGCGCTGACGACATCGGATTCCCCCACCGACTTCCACGACAGCAGCGTCGGTGGAATGTCGTTGATGATCTCCGCATCCCATTCGACCACCGTACCGAGCGGTCCCCTCGCAGCCCAATGCGAACGAAGCCGATCGATGACGCGCACTTCCTCGAGATGCTCCATGAAGCGCGGCAGGTTCTCGAGATTGCGCCAGTAGGAGTAGACCTCGCTGACGGGGCGATAGATCGTGATGGCGTCTTCGACGATGATGCCGTTCGACCCGCCGAGATGTTGCTTCGTGGGGTCGGAGGAGTGCGTGTTGGGGTCGATGGCGGCCGTAATCGGGCACCATCCGCTCGCGCCCCGCGCGAACAATCCGAGACCGGCAAATCCGAGCGCCGGGTTTGACCGTCGGTAGCCGACGGCGGCCAGCGTCGCACCCGCAATCAAGGACGTCCACCGTGCAGTCGCAGAGATATTGGGTTTGTACATTGATGTCATGGATGGCTCCGTTTCAGACGCCCCGACCGCTGATCGGGGGGTTTAGGAAGTATCCTGCAGGACACGTGCCGAGCGCGCGCAGTCACTGATGGCAAACCGTACGTGGAAGGTGTCGGCGGAAGAGGCCGGCGTCACGCTGGATAAATTTCTGGCGTCACCGGACCGGCTGGGCTCACGATCACGCGCGGCAGCCGCGCGCGAGCGTGGGAAAGTGTTCGTCAACGACGCCGAGGCCGGCAAATCGGAAATCAGGCTCCGCTTGAAACCCGGCGACGAGATTCGGCTCTGGGAAGACCGGCCTGGAAGCGCGCATCGCCGCGCAACGCCGTTCAAATCTGGACCACTCAGGATTCTGTATGAGGACCAGTATTTGATCGTCCTGGACAAACCCGCGGGACTTCTGGCCGTGCCACTCGAAAGGCGTGGCGAAGAGGTCTCGATCTTCGATCAAATCGAAGACCATCTGCGGTCGCACGGGAAGCGGAAGCCGCTCGTCGTGCACCGCATCGATCGCGATACATCCGGGGTGGTGCTGTTTGCCAAAGAGGGGCGGACGCAGGCCGTGCTGAAGCAGCAGTTCCGTCAACGCACGCCTGAACGGGTCTATCTCGCCGTGGTCTACGGTCACCCGACGCCCGAATCGGGGACGTGGAAGGATCATCTCGTGTGGGATCGGAAGGCGCTCATTCAGAAGGAGACGCACCCCGACGACCCGCGCGCCGTCGAAGCGATCAGCCATTACAAAGTGGTCGAGACGTTCGAATCGACGAGCCTTGTCGAGGTTCGTCTCAAGACCGGCAAACGGAATCAGATTCGCATCCAGGCGCGCCTGCGCGGCCATACGCTGGTCGGCGAAGTGCGCTACACCTACGGCCCCGATCACCTGCGCCCGGTCCCGTTCAAACGGCAGGCGCTGCACGCCTGGCGTCTGAGCTTTCAACATCCGGTCGAACAGAAGCCGATGAAATTCGAAGCGCCGATGCCGGACGACATGAAGAAATTGATCGCCCAGCTCCGCCACCAGGAGTAACCGCTGGTGAATCCCGGCTGCCAGGCCCGACCTGGACCGTTCGACGCGAGGTCGGCTGACTGTCGACTGCCGACTGCCGACTGAGTCATTCCTGCTCCGGCGGCGCCATCAGATTCGCGGTGCTCTGCAGGCCCTGCGCGACCTCGGGCAGGATGCCCATCCGCACGTAAATCGGGCGCACGAGCGCGCGGATCTCGGGCAGCTCTCTCGAGAACCAGGCGGCTGTCGCCAGACACAACACCCCGCTCAGCAACACCGTGGGCGGCGCGCCGATACGCGTCGAGAGCCACCCGGCGAGCAGGCTGCCGAAGGGCGCCGTGCCGAGAAATGACATCGTGTAGAAGCTCATCACCCGCCCGCGCTTCTCGTCGTCGACGATGGTCTGAATGACGGTGTTGGTCGAGGCCATCTGCACCATCATGCCGAAGCCCACAATCGTCATGAACACGAGCGACACCCAGAGCCAGCGCGACATCGCAAATCCGATGAGCCCCGTGCCAAACACGATTGTGTTGAACCGGATCACGCGGCCAAGGCCGACGACCGATTTGCGCGTCGTCAGCCACAACGCGCCGCTCAAGGCGCCGACGCCGGATGCGGTCATGAGAAAGCCCAGTGTGTGAGGGCCGCCGCCGAGAATCTGATCGGCGAAGACCGGCATCAGCACCGAGAAGGGCATCGCGACCAGGCACAGCCACGCGAGCTGCAGCATCAGCGAACGGATCGGCCGGAAGCCGAACACGTACCACCACCCTTCCAAGAGGTGCTCCATGATGCCGGCATGCGCCGCCGCCTGATTCGGCCGCCGCACGTCTTTCATCGCCAGCAGGGCGATGATGACCGCGAAGTAGCTGATGCCGTCGACCAGGAAACACCACGCCTCGCCCGATGTCGCAATCACGACGCCCGCGATGGAGGGCCCGACCAGCCTTGCGGCGTTGAACATCGACGAGTTCATCGCGATGGCGTTTGCGAGATCTTCGCGGTCGGTGATCATCGTGCTCAAGAACGCCTGCCGTGCCGGCATGTCGAACGCGTTCACCAGACCTTGAACGGCATTCAGCGCGATCACAGCGGGCACAGTAATCTGTCCACTGAATGTCAGGTAGGCGAGCGTGAATGACTGCAGCATCGACACGGTCTGCGTCACGACCAGCACGCGATGGCGGTCCCAGCGGTCGAGGTAGGCGCCTGCGAAGGGGCCCATCACGAATCCTGGAAACTGACCCGCAAACCCGACGACCCCGAGCAGCATGGCCGACCCTGTCAGCCGGTAGACGAGCCAGCTGGTCGCCGTCATTGAAATCCAGCTGCCAATAAGCGACACGATCTGCCCGCCGAAGAACAGCCGGTAGTTGGGGTAGGAAAACGCGCGGAGCATGAAAGAGACGCGGGAGGCCATCAGAGGTACTCGTCTTGCAAATACTACAGCGGGAGGTCAGTGGTGAGGATCGCCATCCAGACACAGTACCAGCAGGATCAGTATCGTCTTCCCCATCAGTCGCTGTGGTTCGTGCTGATTTTGATTGCGTTGATGTTGCTGCTGACGAAAAGCGTGGCGGCGCTCAGTGCGTCATCGCATATAGCAGGATGTTGATCCCAATCGCGTAGCCTTCCACGGAGAAATTGTAGAAGTACGTCGGATCGTCGGACTCGCGCTCGTACGAGTCGCCAAAGTCGGTGTTGTGCGAGATGAAGACCATGATGCGGCCCTTCTGATCGACGACCGCGCGCGCGTGGGGCGTCGCGCTGTCGGCTCCCCGTTCCGACGTCGTCCCGCTGTACACCCAGCCGATGGACGGAATCTGCGGGAACCGCTTCGCATCGAACAGCGTGTGGAAGATCGAGTGATTCATCGGCACGTCGATGATCGGGTACTCACTCGCCGGCAGAACTTTACGCAGCTCGCGCTCCCAGTGCTGCCCACGCGTACTCGCCCCAGAAATCGTCGGCCCACAGGAATCCGCCCTTTTGCAGATACTTGCGCAGCGCGAGCGCTTCCTGATCGTCGAAGAAGGTCGCGCCCACTTCGGTCATCATCACGAACGGGCACTTGAACAGCTCGGGCTCGGTCGCCTGGATCACGACGTGATTGGGCTCGTGCTCGCCATCGAAATTGACCGGGGCTCGTCGTGAGCTCGGACAGCCGAATCGGCAGGTTCATGTCGGCGCGCGGGTAGTCGACGCCCCATCCGCCGCCGTCACCGTCGTAGGCCTCGCGGAAGGCCAGGCGGCAGAACGTGAAATCGCCGGTCCACTTGATGTGCTCGGGACGCTTGACGTAGCTCATGCCGCCGCGCCGGCCGCCGCGGCGTTGTGCCTCGAGGAGCGCAGTCGTCCCCAGGACGAGGACGACACCAAGCGCGACCAGCTTTTTGACCCGCATAGGGGTATGGAAGAGTCTATATCAACCGTCACGACAGTCAGTGGACTTCGCCTTCACACTCCGGACACTGGATTTCGACGAACTGGAGCCACGCGGCAATCTCCCGCGCCGACGGAAGCGCCGCCACGTTGGCCGCCGAAGCAATCCACTGCATTTCTCCCCACCGATCGGCCACGGCACATCCCGGCAGCGGCATGCCCTCGATCGGCTTGGTCGTCACGACGACGACCGCGTCGTGCACGGCGAGCGCCGGCAGGCCTCGCGCAGCTGCTGAATATAGGACTGCGCGTCGGGCGAATCGTCTTCCGACAGGCACACGAGCGCCAGATTCTTCTTCTGCCACAGGTCGGCGTAATTGACATGAATGTCGTCGATGGTGGTGCACTCGAACCGCGGAACGTGATCGCCCTTGTTCAGCATCATCACTAAGAGAGTAAAGGGGTACGGTACCTTTTTCAACGCTCAAACGACTCGCGGCGGCCCGATGCCGACAATTTGATGATGTAGTCGTCCGGGTTGTCCCAGAACATCTTTTTCAGCTCCGCCAGGCTCGCCGCGCCGCCGTAGCTGATCGACGAAGAGAGATGCTTCAGCATGCCCGCGATGATGGGCCGCGCAGAACCGCGCAGCGGCACGCTCACCTCGAGCCCCTCGGCGCCGAGCGTGTCGACATCGACCGAGTCGGCATCCTCCACGTCGAGGCGATCGACCATCGCGCCGATCGACGCCATGCCGCGAAACACCTTGAACGGCACGCGCACGACCTTCTGCGATTCGGGCAGCACCACCGACTTGTGCACCGTTTCGCCCGGCGTCTCGGTCGTGCCGGCGAATGCGTTGCCGAGCATGACGGTATCGCCGCCGAACAGCAGCGCTTCGATGATGGCGCCGTCGCGCCTGATGCCGCCGTCGGCGATGAGTGGAATCCTGGCACCCACCGCCATCCGGCACTCCACCAGCGCCTGCAGCTGCGGCACGCCGAAGTTGGTATTGAGTCGCGTCGTGCAGCCGCCGCCCGGGCCGATGCCGACCTTGATGCCGTTCACGCCGCGCTCGGCCAGATACTTCGCGCCCTCCGCCGTGGCGACGTTGCCGGCCACCAGCTCGAAATCGCCGAACCGCGCGCGAAACGCTTCGATCGCCTTCGCCATCACGACCGAATGGCCGTGCGCGATGTCGATGACGAGCACGTCGACGCCGGCCTTGATGAGCTCGGCGGCGCGCTCGAGGAAGTCGCCTTTGGCGCCGATCGCGGCGCCCACGCGCAGCCGTCCCTGCGCGTCGCGCGTCGCCAGCGGCAGCCGCTTCTGCTCGATGATGTCCTTCGCCGTGATGAGCCCGATCAGCACGCCCCCGGCGTCGACGAGCGGCAGCTTCTTGATCTTGCGATCGATCATCACCTGCTCGGCCTCGTCGAGCGAGATCTCGCCGCTGTGAACGACCAGCTTGTCGAGCGGCGTCATCCGCTCGCTCACCTGCTTCTGCCCTGCGACGAACCGGACGTCGCGCGACGTCAGCAGCCCCTTCAGCTTGCGCGCGCCGTCGACGACCACCAGCGTGCCGACGCCTGATTTCTGCATCGTCCGGCTGGCGTCGTGCGAGGCTGTCGGCCGGCGACATGGTGTAAGGATCGGGGATGACGCCGTGCTGCGTGCGCTTGACGATTTCCACCTCGCGCACCTGCGCCGCGATATCGCCGCCACGGAAGCCGCGGTCGATGACGCCCAGGCCGCCTTCTTCGGCCTGGACGATGGCCATGGCGGAACGCGTAATCGTGTCCATGTTGGCGGACACGATCGGATGCTTCAGCGTGAGGTGCTCGGAGAATCGCGAGGACAGATCGATGGTCTTCGGATCGCGCCGCTCGAGCACGCTGAACTGCGGCGAGAAAAGAAAATCGTCGAACGTGCAGCCGCGGACGGCCGCGAGCAGATCAGACATGCCGTCATGATAGCCCGACTGATATCATGTACACCTTTTGAGACGTCGCCGTATTCGATGGTTTGGCTACGCGCTTGGCCTGCTCTTGCTCGCTCGGCCAGCATGGGTCCGGCGACCGCCGGACATTACCTGTTGCGCGCGCAATCTGCTCAGAGCGGGCCGCTCACGATGCTGTCGCGCGACGGGCAGACGACCGCTGCCCACCGTCGACGTGCAGGGCCACCAGATGGTGGGGCTCGACGATCTCGCCAACCTGTTTCAACTTACAGTTCGCGAAGATCCCGCGGCACGCGCGGTCACCGCCACCTACAAGAACCAGACGATCGTGCTCACGCCCGATCAGTCGCTCGTGTCGGCGTCGGGCCGGCTCGTGTCGCTGCCGGCCCCGCTGACGCGCCAGGGACGTCGATGGCTCGTGCCTGTCGAATTCATCAGCCGCGCGCTGGCGCCGATTTACGACGCGCGGCTCGATTTTCGCGCCGCCTCGCGGCTTCTGGTCGTCGGCGATCTGCGCGTCCCGCGGGTCACGGCACAGTACGACGACAGCCCGCTCGACTGCGCGTGACCTTTGAGATCGCGCCGCGCGCGACCGCCACTGTGACCCAGGAACAGAACCGCCTGCTCGTCCGCATCGACGCCGACGCGCTCGATGCCTCGCTGCCCGCCGCACCGACGCAACAGGGTTGCTGACCGGCATCCGCGCGATCGAGCCGAACACGATCCAGATGGATCTCGGCCAGCGATTCAGCTCGTTCCGCACGCCACCCGTGACGTCGCGGGGCGCGGCCGCGGTTGTGACGGTCGAACTGGTCGCAGCGGGCGACGCGGCCGCTGTTCCGGCGCCCGCTCCTGCTCCCAGCGCCGCAGCGCCGGTGCCGGCCACGCCGTTGCCGGTCTTCGGCGCGGCAACCCGTCCGACCATCCGCACGATCGTGATCGACCCGGGACATGGCGGCGACGACAACGGCGTCAAAGGACCTGGAGGCGTCGTTGAAAAGGACGTCACGCTGGCGGTCGCGCGGCGCGTCAAGGGCGCCATCGAAGGGCGCCTCGGCATGCGCGTGCTGCTGACGCACGAAAGCGACAACCGCATCGACGCAGACGGCCGCGCGGCGATCGCGAACAACAACAAGGCCGATCTCTTCATCAGCCTGCACGCCAACGGCTCGCCGCGGCCGGCGACACGGGGTGCGACGATCTTTACGCTGAGCCTCGATCGCTTCGGCGAAGACGCGCGGCGGCAGTCGCAGGCCGACCGCGAAGTGCTGCCGGTGTTTGGCGGCGGCACCCGCGAAGTTTCGCTCGTCGAGTGGGAGCTTGCACAGGCGGCGCACCTCGACGGCTCGAACGCATTCGCCGGCATCGTCGACAGAACGCTGCGCGCCACCGCAGGGGTGCCGTCGGTGGCGCTTCAGCGCACGCCGATGCGCGACCTCGCCGGCGCCAACATGCCGGCGGTGCTGATCGAGCTGGGCTACCTGTCGAATCCGGAAGAGGAAAAGCTGCTGACCTCGGCCGATTTTCAGAACCGCATCGCGCAGGCGCTGACCGAGGCGGTTGCGGCGTTCCGCGATTACCTCGAGCTGAGCCCCGAGGTGCCTCCAGCGCCATGAAGGGCATGCCGCCGCGCGCGTTTGTCGTGTACGCTGCCCTCGCCGGTGTACTGGCCGGTGGTCTCGTCGGGCTGGCGGTTCTGGGACCGCGCTTGCCTCGCAACCGTGCCGGTGGAACCCGGCACGATCGCCACACCCGCTGCCGAAGCGCGAAAGATTCGCGCGCGGCTGTTTTATGTCGACGAGCAGGGCACCGGGCTCACCAGCGTCGAGCAGGAAGTCCTGTACGGCGAGGGCACGATCGAGCAGGCGAAGCGCATCGTCGAAGCGCAGATTGCGGCGGCGCCCGAGCCCCTTGCGTCGGCGATTCCGCCCGGCACCAAGCTGCGGACGGTGTTTCTCACGAAAGCCGGCGACATGTACGTCGATTTGAGCGCCGAGTTCCGACAGAATCATCCCGGCGGCACGACGAACGAGATCCTCACGGTCTATTCCCTCGTCAACGCGCTGACGTCGAACCTGCCGGCCGTGACCGGCGTCCAGATTCTGATCGACGGCAAGGAAGTCGACACGCTCGCGGGCCATCTCGACCTGCGGCGGCCCATCGAACAAGATCTCAAGTGGATGACCAACTGATGCGCATCGACAACCGAACACCCGATCAGCTTCGACCGACCGCCATTCATCCGCAGTTTCTGCTGCACCCTGAGGGCTCTGTGCTGATCGAGTCGGGACGCACGAAGGTGATCTGCACCGCGTCGTCGAAGATCGAGTGCCGCCGTTTCTGCGCAACACGGGCAAAGGATGGGTGACCGCCGAGTACGGCATGCTGCCGCGCGCCACCTCGACGCGGACGACGCGCGAGGCGTCGGCGGGAAAAGTGGGCGGCCGCACGCAGGAAATCCAGCGGCTGATCGGGCGCTCGCTGCGCTCGGTGATGAAGCTCGATCAGCTCGGCGAGCGCACCGTCTGGATGGACTGCGACGTCATTCAAGCCGACGGCGGCACGCGCACCGCGGCGATCACCGGCGCGTTCGTCGCGCTCGTGCTCGCGCTGCAGCACATGCGCGAGAAGGGGCTGCTGGCCGCGATTCCCGTGCTGGACTACGTCGCGGCGACCAGCGTCGGCATCGTCGACGGCACGCGGATGCTCGACCTCGCCTACGAAGAAGACTCGCGTGCCGAAGTCGACATGAACGTCGTCATGACGGGCAGCGGGAAAGTTCATCGAAGTGCAGGGGACCGCCGAGACGCTTCCGTTCGGCCGGGATGCGCTGCTCGAGCTGCTCGACCTCGGCGCAACAGGGCATCGGCAATCTCATCGAGCTTCAGAAAGCAGGCGGTCGGGCACATTCTGAAGTGACGAGCATTCTGATCGCGACCACCAATCCCGGAAGCTGCGCGAGATTGTTCGGATCCTCGACGGCGTTCCAATCAGCTGAGGACTCTCACCGATTTTCCCGACATCCCGATCGCCGAAGAGACGGGCGCATCGTTTGCCGACAACGCCCGGCAGAAGGCGCTGCACTATGCCGCCATCACCGGCATGGTGACGATGGCCGAAGATTCAGGATTCGAGGTCGACGCGCTGAATGGCGAGCCGGGAATCTATTCCGCGCGCTATCTGCGCGAGGACGCCACGTACGGCGAGCGCTTCGACGACATCTATCGCCGGGTCCGCGAGCTCGGCACAAGCGATCGGCGGCGCGATTTGTGTGCGCGCTCGCAGTGGCCAACGGCCACGATGTCGATCTTCGAAACGACGCGACGGTGGAAGGCCAGCTCGCCGATGCGCCCGCGGGCCCGAATGGCTTCGGCTACGACCCCATCTTCTGGTATCCCCCCTACGGCAAACGTTCGGCGAAGTGTCGGACGAGAGAAAACCGCCGTCAGCCACCGCGGCCAAGCCATCCGCGCCTTTCGGAACTTCCTGACCAGCGCACCTGACGCACCCAACGCACCCATCGCACCCATCGCACCTGATCGCACCCATCGCACCCAGTCCCGGCGTGTGGCTTGCATCGGTGCACCGCCATGGCCGCCATCGATACCAATTCGTACTGGACTGACAACACTCCAGCCCCGCGATTCTCCGCATTAAAAGAAGACATTGCCGTCGACGTGCTGATCGTCGGCGCCGGCATCACCGGCATCACCGCCGCGTATCTGCTGAAGCGCGCCGGCCGCAACGTCGCGCTCGTGGACGAAGATCGCTGCCTGAACGGCGAGACGTCGTACACCACCGCGCATCTGACGTGCGTCACCGACACGCCGCTGTCGGAGCTCGTCAAGAACTTCGGCAAGGATCACGCGCAGGCTGTCTGGGACGCGCAGCTTGCCGCCATCGACACCATCGACCGCATCGTCTGGCGCGAGCAGATCAAGTGCCAGTTCGAATGGGTGCCCGGCTACCTCTTCAACCCGTCGGCCGGCGACGTACCGCCCCGACCACGAATCAGCGTCGATCGACCTCGAGAAGGAAGCGGAACTGGCCGAACGAGCTCGGTTTCGACGCGGAATTCGTCGAGTCCGTCCCGCTCGTTCAACCAGCCCGGCGTCCGCTTCGAGAACCAGGCGAAGTTCCATCCGCGCAAATATCTCCTCGCGCTGCTGCGCCTGATCTCCACCGGCAAAGGCTGTCAGGTCTACGAGAGCACCGAGATCGAGGAGATCGAGGGCACGCCGATCACCGCGACCACGCGGGACGGCCATCGCATTCACTGCGAGCACGTGCTCATCGCCACGCACGTGCCGCTGCAGGGCAAGATCGGGCCTGCTGCCCGCGACGTTTCTGCAGTCGAAGCTTGCGCCTTACAGGTCCTACGTCGATCGGCGGATGGGTGACGCGCGGCACGGTGCCCGAAGCGCTGTTCTGGGATACGGGCGATCCGTACGACTACCTGCGCGTCGATCGCCGCCACGATCATGACTTCGTGATTTTCGGCGGCGAGGATCACAAGACCGGGCAGGTGGAAGACACCTCGGCCAGTGCTTCAACAGGCTCGAGCAGCGGCTGAAGCAGCTGCTGCCCGACATCAGCGTCACGCACCGCTGGTCGGGGCAGGTCATCGAAACCAACGACGGCCTTCCCTACATCGGCGAGACCGCCGAGCGGCAGTTCGTCGCCACCGGATTCTCGGGCAACGGCATGACGTTCGGCACGCTCTCAGCCATGATGTTCGCCGACCACGTCACGGGCGAGCAGAATCCGTGGGCCGAGCTGTTCGATCCGGGCCGCACGAAGATCAAAGGCGGCCTCTGGGACTACGTCAAGGAAAACAAGGACTATCCGTACTACCTCATCCGCGATCGGTTTGCGGGCAAGAGTGCGCACTCGCTGCGGGCAATCAAGCGCGGCACCGGAGAGGTCATCGACGTGGAGGGCCAGCCGGCGGCGGTGTATCGCGGGTCGGACGGCGAGATCCACGTGCGCTCAGCCGTGTGCACGCACATGGGATGCTACGTGCACTGGAACGACGCCGAGCGCACGTGGGACTGCCCGTGCCATGGATCGCGCTTCAAGGTGACTGGCGAAGTGATCGGCGGGACCGGCCGAAGAGCCGCTTAGCGCCGATAGAGATGAAAGCAGAACGATAGTGCCCGACAGCAAATGACGCCGAGCCGCAGCGAGGATCACGTAAAAAACGAATCAACCATCTGATCCCGGCATCCCGGCGTTTGCCGTTTATCTGAGCGAACTTAGTTGGCCTTCGCCTTGGCGACGTTCAGCTCACCGAGTTTCGCCACCATATCTTCGGCCGACGTCTCGACCTTGATGGCCTTGTCGATCGCCAGGATCTTGCCGTCCTTGCCGATGTAGAACGTCCAGCGCGTGGCCATGCCGTTCGCGTTCAGCACGCCGTACGCGGTCGCGACTTCCTTCGTCGGATCGCTCAGCAGCGGGAAATCGGCTTCCTGCGCCTTCGCAAAATCGGTGTTCTTCTCGATCGGATCGACGCTCGCCATGAAATACGCGACGTCGATACTGCGCGAATCTTGTCGCCGTTCATCGCCAGCGACTTGCACTCGACCGTGCAGCCCTTGGTGAACGCCGCCGGGAACCACGCGATGACGACGGCCTTCTTGCCGGCGAAGTCCGCCAGGCTGTAGGTCTTGCCGTCGCTGCCCTGCAGCTTGAAGTTCGGCGCCTTGTCGCCCACTTTCAGCTCGACGGCCGGCGCGCTCGGGCGTCTGCGCGAACGCCATGGCGGCGCACCCAAGCACGAGACCCGCGATTCCGAGGAGATTGACACTCTTCATTGCGTGCCTCCCATTACTTGTATGTCAAAACAAATCTATATCGCTCGAATGCGAGATTATGGCACTTTTTGGTTGAGTCGGCGTAGTACTCCGCGATCGCTCTTGCGCGGCGAGCAGCATTCGAGCTGCGACGACGAGCTTCGGGACACAGCAACCCGTCTGCGCTTCGAGACGCTGGCGATCCTTCGAGATCGCGTCGCAGTGACCCAGCACGTGCGTCACCGCGCTCATCAACACACGCATCACCGGCTCATCGAGCGGCGCGAGCTGGTAGTGCACCCAGAAACCGTCCTTTCTCGTGACCACGAGTGCCTTTCCGCCGGAGATACGCCAGGTGGCGAGACGCGGTCGGCTGCGGAATGTCGAGGCACTCGTGAATGTTGCACACGCAGATCTCGCCTCCGGCGAGCAATCCAAGAATCCTCAGCCGCGTCGGATCCGCAAACGCCTTGAACGCTTCTTCGAGGCTGGCGAGCCGGGCATCTCTCATGCGCCAGTATATATCCTGCTTGACATATATATGCTATGGCGAATATTGTTCGATATTCGCAAGAGCGAATACATGGAGGAGGTCGTCATGGAAGGCAACGAGATTCAGCAGGCGGTTCGGAGGAAATACGGCGAGATTGCGACGGGGGTCAAAGCGGGCGGCGGGTCGTGTTGCGGCCCGTCGTGTTGTTCGACGGATGACCCCATCACCGGCAACCTTTATAAGAAGGAGCAGACGGCCGGCCTCCCGAAGGAGGCCGTCGACGCCTCGCTCGGGTGCGGCAATCCAACGGCCCTCGTCGACCTGCATGAAGGCGAAACCGTTCTCGACCTGGGCTCCGGCGGCGGCATCGACGTCCTGCTGTCGGCCCGACGTGTCGGCCCCGCGGGAAAAGTCTACGGACTTGACATGACCGACGAGATGCTCGATCTGGCCCGCGACAATCAGCGGAGCGCCGGGCGTTCGAGAATGTGGAGTTCCTCAAGGGCGACATTCAGGCCATTCCCCTGCCGGCCAATTCGGTCGATGTGATTATCTCCAACTGCGTCATCAATCTCGCGCCCGACAAGGGCCAGGTGCTCGCCGAGGCGTTCCGGGTCCTGAAGCCCGGCGGACGCTTCGCGGTCTCAGATGTCGTCGTTCGCGGCCAGGTGTCCCCCGCGCTGCGCAGGGATATGGAGCTCTGGGTCGGCTGCATTGGCGGCGCCCTGGAAGAAGGAGACTACAAGAGGAAGCTGGCGAACGCCGGGTTCGCAGATGTCGATATCGAGACATGGCGGGTTTACGACCTGGGCCCAGAAGCGGGGGCCGGCACCTTTTCAGTGCGTTCATTCGGGCCCGCAAGCCGCAATAGGCGCAACCGTTGGCAAGGAAATCGCACGAGGGGGGCGATGAGCCCCACTAGCGGCGCGCCGCGTTCGACGCCTGCCCGCGAGAAATGCCGCTCCATCGGAGCCCGATTTACGGGATCCGTCGCTTTACTTCGACCGCGACCTCAGCTGGCTCGCGTTCAACGAGCGGGTGCTCGAACAGGCGAGAGACGGGCACCCGCTGCTCGAGCGGATCAAGTTCCTGGCGATCGCGGCGAACAACCTCGACGAGTTTTTCATGGTGCGGCTCGATCCAGCACGACTCGCGCGCGCGCGGGCGCGCGCCACGGCGTGCTGGACGAGCTCTCGCAACTCTGGGAGGACAGGCGCTCCGCCCGCGAACTGGCCGGCCGAACGCATCAGCATCGTCGATGCGGCCGATTACACCGACGACGACCGCGCGTATCTCGAAAGGCATTTCAACGTCGACGTCTGCCCGGTGCTGACGCCGCTGGCCTTCGACCCCGGCCATCCGTTTCCGCACGTGTCGAACCGCAGCAAGAACCTCGCGGTCGTGGTCGAGCACAAGGGTCGCACGAAGTTCGCGCGCGTCAAAGTCCCCGACCTGCTTCCGCGCTTCGTGGCGCTGCCGGCGCGACGAAGGGGTCCGCCGCTTTGCGATGCTCGAAGACGTCATTCGCGAGAACCTCGGGCAGCTCTTTCCCGGCGTCCGCATCCGGACGGCGCACATGTTCCGCGTCATGCGCGACATGGAAATGGCCGTGACGCACCCGCACGACACCGCCGAGACGCTGATGGAAGTCGTGGATCGCGGCCTGAAGGAACAGCGCCATGGCGCGCTCTCGCTTCTCGAAGTCGAGCACGGGATGCCGAGCCGCGTGCTCGACATCCTGATCGAGAACTTCGAAGCGAGCCGCGACGTCGATCGTCCGATCGCGCGGCCGGATGGGGTTCGCCGACTGGATGGCGCTGTCGCGCCATGCCGCGGCCGGACCTGAAGGACCGCCTTTACGCCGAGCGAAGATCTGGCGCAAGGGCTCGCCCGAGATCTTCGACGAGATCCGATACCGCGACCAGCTCGTGCATCATCCGTTCGACTCGTTCCGATCGGTCGAATCGTTTGTCGATGCCGCCATCGACGACCCGCGCGTCGTCGCGATCAAGATGACGCTGTATCGCATCGGCGCCAACTCGCCCGTCGTCGATCGCCTCATCAAGGCGGCCGAGCGCGGCAAGCAGGTGGCCGTGCTGGTCGAGCTGAAGGCGCGATTCGACGAGCGCAGCAACATCGAGTGGGCGACACGCCTCGAGGATGCCGGCGTGCACGTCGTCTACGGCGTGGAGAAGCTGAAGACCCACTGCAAGATCTGCCTGGTCGTGCGCAAGGAAGACGACGAGATCCGCGCGCTACGTGCACATCGGCACCGGCAACTACAACCGCACGACCGCGCAGATCTACACCGACATCGGCCTCTTCACCGCGCAGTCCGAGCGTCGTGGCCGACGCGTCCGAGCTGTTCAACTACCTGACCGGCTACTCGAACCAGACCGACTACCGCGAGCTGCTGGTCGCGCCGGTCGCGCTGCGCCGCCGCTTCGGCAAGCTGGTGGCGCGCGAAATGGGCCACGCGCGGCGCGGCCAGCCGGCGCGCATCATCATCAAGTGCAACGCCCTCACCGACCCGCGCATCGTCCGCCTGCTGTATCGCGCGTCGCAGGCGGGAGTGACCATCGATCTGATCATCCGCGGCGTCTGCGCGCTGCGGCCGGGAGTGCCCGGCATCAGCGAGAACATCACGGTGCGCTCGATCGTCGGCCGCTTTCTCGAGCACTCGCGCATCTGGTACTTCGAGAACGACGGCGACGCCGGAGGTCTACATCGGCAGCGCCGACCTGATGGAGCGCAACCTGAACAAGCGCGTCGAGGCCGTCTGCCCGATCCGCGATCCCGAGCTGAGCGCAGTTCCTGCGGCACGTCGATCCTCGAGGCGTATCTGCGCGACAACGTGCGGGCGCGGATACTCCAGCCCGACGGCAGCTACGAGCCGGTCGAGCGCGAGGGCCGCCGTTCGACGCGCAGTACACGCTGATGAGCCGGCGGCTGCGGGCGATGCTGGCCCGCGAGCGGCTCGGCGATCAGCTTCATCAACTAAATCGACATGTCTGACTGACAACTCGGTCCCGCAAAGGTCGTGTTCGCGTGCGTCGCCAACGCGGGACGATCGCAGATGGCCGCCGCGATTTTCAACGCGCTCGCCGATCCCGACGCGTGCCCACGCCGTTTCGGCGGGCACTCGTCCGGGCACGGCGGTTCATCCGGAAGTGGTTGCCGCGATGCGCGAGCTCGGCATCGACCTCTCCAGCGCACGCCGCAGTACTTGTCGACCGAGATCACGAAGGACGCGCACATCCTCATCACGATGGGCTGCGGCGACGAATGCCCGCTCGTGCCCGGCGTCGAGCGCGATGACTGGCCGCTCGAGGATCCGAAGGAAAAGCCGATAGCGCTGGTGCGTCAGATTCGCGACGACATCAAAACGCGGGTGACCGCACTCATCAAGGAAAGACGCTGGGCTTAGCGTCCGGCTATCAGCTCGCCCATACACCTACCTTTGAGCGGCGGGCCGTGTCTTCGAGCGCAATGAACTCGTTCCTGCGCGGATGAGAGCCCTGGCGATCCGCATAGCCGTAGCCGAGACGGATCATCTGGGCATTCAGAAGGGTCTTGTCCGGCAGGAACACGTAGGCATATTGGCGGTCGCCCGAATCGCCGATCCGATATCCGTCGTTGACGATCGTCACACGCTGGCCGACGAGCTTCGAAAGAAACGCCACCGCCTCGGGCCCGACGTTCGTGCCGCCAAGGATGTCCCCTGAAGTGGGCCGGCCCACGGTGGTTTCGCCCGAACCCGGCCCGCGCATCATGGGGAACGATCCGGCGGCGCTGCGCAATGGCGGCTCCACACCTCGAAGTCCGACGACGCCCACGCCACAAATATTGAGTGTGTAATCGCGCCCGTGCGCAACCTCGATCACGGTTCCCGGCTTGCACTTCACATCCTGCGCGGTCGAGATCAACGCGACGAACGCGAGTCCCAGCATCGTGAGCATGCTTGCTCCTCTCAGGCGACTTCAGGGGAATGGGAGGTGTCTGGCTCGAGCGACACCGCCCACCGTTTATAGCAATTGACGCAGACGATGACGACGTATTCGCCTTCACGAGGAGCGACGTGCATATTGGGTGACTGGCACGCCGGACACCGCAGCGGCTTCGAGCCGAGCGGCAGCTTTTTCCTCTCCACTCGCGCTCCATGCTACGCTGTTTTGCAGGCACCATGTCAATTGAGTCTCAGGACGATCTCGACGGAATCACGCACGCCGGCCGTGTGGTCGCCAGCGTGTTGAAGGCCATGGCGTCGGCCGTCAGCGTTGGCATCACCAC
Organism: Vicinamibacterales bacterium; assembly: GCA_963811435.1. Taxonomy (GTDB): domain Bacteria; phylum Acidobacteriota; class Vicinamibacteria; order Vicinamibacterales; family JAMQPK01; genus JAMQPK01. The sequence continues at coordinate 537,592 of CAWERD010000007.1, read as the reverse complement.
GCGCGAGCTCGACGATCTCGGCGCCTCGCGGCTGCGGCGTGACGGCGCGCAATCGGCACCTCGCCTGCACTACGGGTGCCCTTCGCACAACCTTATTAGTGTCAACGACGAAATCGTCCACGGCCTCCCGGGCCCGCGCACGCTGCGCCCTGGCGATGTGGTGAAGCTCGACGTGACGGCAGAGGTCGACGGGTACATTGCCGATGCGGCAACTACCGTGGTGCTGCCCGGAGGAGAGGAAACCGGCGAGAGACTGCGCACGTGCGCGATCGCCGCCTTCGACGCGGGATGCGCCGCCGCGTCCGCTGGCCGGCGCGTGTCGGAAATCGGCCGGGCCGTCGAGCGCGAGGTCTCGTCACATGGCTTCAGCGTGCTGCGCGAGCTCACCGGCCACGGTGTCGGACGACGCATTCACGAAGCGCCCACAGTCGCCAACTATTTCGATCCGTTTCAGCGCGACGTGCTCACTGAAGGGCTCGTGCTGACGATCGAGCCGCTCATCTCCGAGCGACGGACCAGCATCGTCGAGGATGCCGATGGCTGGACGTTGCGCACGCGAAACGGCTGCCTCGCCGCGCACTACGAGCACACCTTGATTATCACCAAGGGGATTCCCATTATCGTGACGCTCTGAACCGGTCAACACCCCTTTTCGACCGTTCGCATGAAACCGGCGCCGGAATCGGGGGATCCAACAGGACACTGCATGGGGAGGTTCACACATGCAGCTCCGTACACTCATATTCACCGTCGGCGTTCTGGCCATTTCCAGCCCGGCCCGGTCTCAAGAGTCGACTCAGGTCATGCTCGCGGCGGGTCTTCAACACCTCGAAACCGCACGAACGACACGCACAGAGACCGGGTACGCCGCCGCAGAAGAGAGATTCACGGCTCTTCTCGCCGTAGAGCCGACGCACGCGCGGGCGCTGGCGCATCGGGGCGAAGCGCGAATCATGCGTGGCGTTCTTCTGATTTCCACATCGTTGCCGAACGCCCTCGAGTTCTTTCAATCCGGTATGGCCGACATGGATCGCGCCGTGTCCATTGCCCCTGACGACCTGACGGTTCGCATCAAGCGAGGGCTCAGCTATGTGGAGTTCCCGCCGTCCTACAACAAACAACCTGTGGCGCGACAGGATCTGGAAGCCGCTGTCGCCCATCCACAGTTTTCAGGGCTACCCCAGCCCGTGCGGGATCGTGTCGTCACGGCGTTGCAGCGAGCGCAGAGGGCAACGGTCGAACCGGCTCAGGCCGGTCGAATCGATCGGTTTCCCAAAGTCGCTGCCACAACGGGACCGATCATGGCGGTTGCCAGCGTCACGTTCGAACGTGTGCGGCCTACCGATCGACCGACGTGGCTCCAGACCATCATGGACGAGCTGTATCAGGTGCCCGGATTGGTTGCCGCCCATTCAGCCGCGAGCTTCGACCAGCCTGGAATGTTTTTGATCTTCGCCTGGTTTCAGGACAAAAAGGCGCTGAACGATTTCTACCATGGCGAGACACATCAGCGCTGGATGCGAAACCGTGCTGCCGCTATCGCGGGCGAACAAACGATGTTCTACGGGACGGCTCCGGTACAAATCGGGATTGAGCTGTTCAACGTCTTGCCTGGCGGCATGGCATGGGGCGGCAGCTTCGTGCCGCACGAGGTGCGGCGGTGATGTCTGTGCTCCGATGGCTTTTCCCGCCGGCCGCGCCTTCTCTGCGTGAGCTACCGGTCGCCATTCTCCGCGCGGTGTTATTCGGCCTTGTGGCAGCGCTGCCGCTGGGGTTTCTCTTTACGCCCCCACATACGTGGAGCCGCTTCCTGTCGGAACCTGTTGCCTGGATGGCGCATGCGGCGACCGTGAGCGTGACATTCGCCGTTTGCTTCTACCTGTTTTGCGGGCTGCCTGTCAGTTACCTGGCACGGTATGCTCGCGCCGATCGCCATGAACGTGGCAGGCAGGCACTGTGGATCGTTGGCATTTTTGGCGGCATCCTGGGAACGGGCGCATCGCTGCTGCTGTTCACCATCCCGCGCGGAGAAATACCGCACCAGCTTGCGCAGGTGTCGGTGGCCTCCGGCATTCTGGCGATGGCTGTCGCAATCACTCTCAGCGCCTGGCATAGCAACCGTGCCGAGCAGGCCGTTGCGGCGGCTCGAGCGAGGAATCGGGTGCTGCGCGCGCAGATCAATCCTCATTTCTTTTTCAACACGCTCAACACCATTGCGTCGCTGATACGATCGGACCCTGCATCTGCCGAACGCACCGTCAATCTCCTGGCCGATATGAGCCGGTACGCGTTTTCTGCAAGCGAGGTCGATCTCGTGCCGTTGAAGCAGGAGCTGTCATTTGCCCGAACGTATCTGGAGATCGAAAAAGCCCGGTTCGGAGAACGCCTGCACTTCACACTGCCCTCCGAAACCGAGGCCGAGGGGTTGAGTCTGCCGTCGCTCACCGTCCAGCCCATCGCCGAGAACGCTGTGCGTCACGGGATCGGCCGGAGCATCGAAGGAGGCACGATTGTGGTCCGCATCGATCGTTCGCCGGATCGGTTCCTGCTGACCGTGGAGAGTCCGGCCGAGCCAACGGAGCACGAGTTCTTCCGTCCGGGACACGCGCTTGCGAATATCAGAGAGCGATTGCAGCTGACGTACGGGGCCAGGGGCGTGCTCGAGGTGACACGCCCCACACCCGACATGGTGGCGGTAACGATTCGAGCGCCCATCGAGTCATGATCCAATCGCTGATTGTCGACGACGAGCCGCCTGCCCGGCAGCATCTGGCGCGTCTCTTACGCGAACACTCCGACGTGCGCCTGGTCGGTGAAGCTGCAAACGGACTCGAAGCGTTACAGCTGATTGCGGACACCAGGCCTGATGTGATGTTTCTCGATATCGAAATGCCCGGATTGACGGGCTTCGAAGTGCTCGCGCAGCTGGCGACGCCGCCACACACCGTCTTCACCACGGCCTTCGACGAGTATGCCGTCCGCGCCTTTGACGCCAACGCCGTCGACTATCTCATGAAGCCGATCCAGGCTCTGCGCCTTGCACAGACCCTCGACAGGATGCGCGAACGGATGTCCAGGCCGGACGAACGCATTCAGGCGTCTCTTCAGAATGCGCTCAAAGAGCTCAGGGTCGGCGTGCCCGCCAAGGTCGCCGCCCGTCGAGGTCAACGCATCATCCTGTTGGCGCCGAAGGAAATCGTCTATGCGGATGTGGAAGACCAGCTGGTCTTCCTGCACACCGCCTCAGAGCGCTTCAGCACCGACCGCACGATTGCCCAGCTCGAAGCGCTGCTTGCCCCCGCCGGGTTCTTCCGCGTAAGTCGAAGCGCGATCGTGAATCTTCACTATGCGCGCGAGCTGTTGCCGTGGGCGTCGGGTACCTGGAAGGTGAAGCTGGCGAGCGGCGTCGAGATCGACGTCAGCCGTGAGCGCGCGCGCAGTCTGAAGGCGCGGCTGGCCTAGCCGTCCGATTCCCTTCGCGCGCGGTCCGTCACCTGGCGAATGAATTCGCCTTTGGCCTCCGTATAGGATGCCCGGTCGTTCGGAAAGTCCGCGGCCAGCTGGCGCTTGAGCGCCGCATATTCCACGGCCACATCCGGGTGCGCGATCAGGTAGTCTCGAAACAACAGAGACTCCCACTGCGGATAGTCGCGCTCGACCATGTGGATGTGATGAGTCCGTTCGCCGCGACGATCGCGCCTGATGAACCACGCGTAGAACGGCGGGATGTCGTCTCCTTCGCTTGGCCGCCAGAAGTAGTCGTAGCCGTCACCCTCCAGGGCCGGCACGATCTGCGCCTTTGCGTCCTCGAGGCTCGTCACTTCGACGAGCATGTCGACGATCGGCTTTGCCGCCAGCCCCGACACGGCGGTGCTGCCGAAGTGCTCGATGCGCCGGACGAGCGCCGGAAACAGGCCTCTCAGCCGGTCCCGCTCTTCGACAAACAGCTGGCGCCATCGCGAATCGTGGGGCACGATCTCGACGAGCTCGCGCTGGATGCGCGCGATTCGCTCGCGCAAATGCTCGGGGATCATGGAATGGGCTTCAGCGTCGGGGGTTCGCGCAGGACGTGAACCAGTATCGGATCCCATTCGCTTCCCTGCTGAAGCGCTCTCACAGACACCGGAAGCGGGGCATTGTTGTTCACGGTGACCGGAAGGGGCTGCGCCCCCAGATTCACCCGTATGCCCTGCTGTGTGTAGATCGGTATCCCCTTTTCGTTGACGACGCTCACACGCAGGCCCTGCGGCGAGTAGATGGGCGCGCCGTCCTCGTTGACGAGGATGACCGGCGTCGGTTGCGCGCGAGCCGCCTTCGCCTGTGCTTGTGGCTGTCCCTGTGCCAGCGTCACCGGCGTGGCGCCATTGACGCACATCCAGACGAGGCAGGCCGCAATCACTGTCAGAACGGCTTTCGTGTAGAGGTCAGTTTTCATAACGTTGCATTGCCTCCGCTGATGACCACGACCACAGTCTCGCCCGCAGCTGGTTGATAGGCTCCTGACAGGAGCGAGGCGAACGCCGCCGCCCCGCCCGGCTCGGTTGCTATTCTCATTGTGTCCCAGAGCGTCTGTTTGCTGCGGATGATATCTCCGTCGGTCACGAGCTTCACAGCAGCCACATATTGAGCCGCCAGCGTGTACATCAGCGTCCCTACGCGCCGAGGGGCCAGCGAGTCGGCGGCGATGCCGCCCGCAGGCGCATCGACCGGCTGCCCCGCTGCTCGCGCATAGGTCAGCGTCGGCGCGGCTTCCGGCTCTACGCCCACAAGGCGAATCGATCCGCGGTACCACGCGGCCATCCCGCCGATCAATCCTCCACCTCCCACCGCCACGAGCACGGTGTCGGCCACCGGCGCCTGCTCCTGCAGCTCGAGCGCAAGGGTGCCCTGCCCCATCAGCGTCGCCGGATCGTCGAACGCATGAATGGCCATCGCGCCGGTCCTCTCACGCCACTCCTCGCTCGCCTGGAGCGCATCGTCATACCGATCGCCGACGATCTCCAGCCGCGCTCCCGTGGCCCGGATGCGCTCGACCTTTGCAGGCGAGGATATGGTCGGCACGAAAATGGTGGCGGGCACGTTCAGCCGCGACGCCGCGTATGCCACCGCGGCGCCATGATTGCCGCCCGATGCCGCCACGACTCCGGCGGGCGGCACATCCCGGGTCAACAGATGGACGAAGGCCCCTCGCGCCTTGAACGAGCCCGCACATTGAAGGCATTCGAGCTTGAAGATGAGGCGGCAATCGGCCAGCCCGTATTCCCGGCCCGGCACTTCGACGACCGGCGTTCGGCGGATCCAGGGTTTGATGAGCTGGTAGGCTGCGGTGATGTGGTCTCTGTCGAGCGACGGCGCCATGACCCTTGACACGTTACTTCGTTAAATGGCAAATTGTCAAAGTGATTACCGCGGACGTGATCAAGGCCGTGGCCAACGCACGCCGGCTCGAGATCATGAACTGGCTCAAGGACCCGCGCGCCCACTTCCCGCCGCAGGTCGCTGGCGACCTGGTGAAGGACGGCGTGTGCGGGCTCTACATCGCGCGGAAGCTGCGCGTCGGACAGCCGACCGCGAGCGAGCACCTGCGCATCTTGACGCAGGCCGGGCTCATTACCGGCAAGCGGATCAAGCAGTGGACGTTCTACAAGCGCGATGAGAAGCGCATCGCCGAAGTGAAGCGGGCGTTTCGCGAGGCTCTGTGAGCCCTGAGCCAAAAATGACAACCGCTGTCGCGGAAGAACCCCACGTCGTGGTTGTCGTCGCCCAGTTGCCCTGCGGCACCTGCGTCCGCATCGAGCTGACGCTGCGCCTGTCGAGCATCCCGGCCCGGCCGCCGGCGGCCCTCCCCCTCGTGGTCGCGTGACCACGAAGGCAAAACCACGAAGACGAAACCACGAAGACACGAAGGGCACGAAGACGAGAAGAAGACCCACCGGCCAAACCCGCAAGCCTCTCGTCTAAAACGGCCGGAGGTTCCCATGACTCGACTCCTGCCAGTGCTTGTGTGCCTCGCGGCGGCTTCTGCCTCGCCGGCGTTCGCTCAACAAGCCAATCTTTCGGTGCCGGTCCGGATTGCCTATTTCAGCCCGTCGCGCGTGTTCGCCGAGTCGTCTGACGGCAAAGCCGCAACCGCCCGGTTGAACGCCCTCGAAACCGAACGCGCCAAGGCCGCGCAGGACAAGACCCTGGCCATCGAGAAGATGGAGCGCACGCTGCAGCAAGGCGCGGCGGTGTTGAGCGAAGCGGCGCGCGATATTCGCACCAAGGAGCTCGAGAAATTCCGTGTCGATACGCAGCGGTTCATCGAGGATGCGCAGGCCGAGCTGATGGGCGCACGCCGCGATGCCGAAAGCGCGTTCCTCGTGAAGCTTCGCCCCGCCATCGAGCGCGTCGTCAAAGACAATGCGATCCAGCTGCTTTTCAATTTCGACAGCGGAGTGCTGGCGTGGGGTGAGCCGTCGCTGGACGTGACGAATCAAATCGTCACACTCGTCGAAGCCAAACCACAACCGAAGTAGCGATTTCGCTTCAAAGCTTGTACGCCCGCGTCTCGTCGATGAGCTGTTTGAGCCAGCTCATGTACGGAGTCCCTCCGGTGCCGCGGGGATCGTCGGTCCACTTATTGATGTACTCGTGCGCGTACTTGTAGTGAATCTCGCGGAAGGTCGCCATCTGCTCGAGCACATCGTTGAACGCACCAGGTTCGGCCTCGTCGCGTATCGAGGGCATCGCCTCGATGTCGCCGAGGAGCTCGCGGTGACGCGGCGGCATGAACCGGCGCATATCGGCCAGGTGATTGGTCAGGACCGACGGCTGGTGCGGAATTTTCATGAACGCGACAAGCACCGGCATGATGCTGCTCTGCGCGCCGGTCTCGCCGCGGAAGTTCATCGGCGCTTCTGACATACCGTCGTACACGACGTTTTCGAAAAAGCGGATGTAGGGCCGGAAGGTCCGGTGATACAGCGCCGGATCCATCTTTTCAGGAAGCCGCCGCAACACCGTCAACTGATCGCGGATCGCCGACGCGATATCGACCAGCGCGCCGCGCACAAGCTCGACGCGACGTCGATCGGTCGCAGCCGCAACGAGCGCAATGGCGCCCAGAATGCGCGCGGCGATCGCTTCGATGGCGACGTGCACGAGGATGAACCAGTGTTCGTCATAGAGATGAACGAAGTTCTGGATCGTGTCGATGTTGCCGAGCGCGATCGGCTGCTGCGGATCGAATCGCTTCCAGTTGTAGAGCGCATAGCCGTCGTAACTGAGAATCGGCGGACGACGGAGGAGCGTGCAGGCCTGACAGAGAGGAAGCGCGAGATTCTGCGGCAACGAGGCGGCTCTGGGCTGCGACGTCTGGTTGATATAGGCGGACGCCAGAAATCCCACGCGCACGTAGTAGAGGCGAAGCAACCGTAGAAAGTCGGGGTCGCTGCGATCTTCCGGACAGGGCGGCAGCGAGAGTTCTCGCGCGTAGGTACGGAAGTGCTCATCCTCGAGCAGGCTCGGCAAATCCCGGCCGATTTCGTCGAGCGCCGACAGCGGCGATTCCGGGGGAAACGCCGCGAGCGGATCCTCGTCAGGAAGAAATCCGTGCTCGGTAAACATCTGATCCATCGCAATTTCAGATTATAGAACTGCCGTATACTGCGCTGTTCAGAATGGAGGCATGTATGCCGAAGTATCTCGTGATTGCGTCCTACACGGCGGAAGGCGCCCGGGGCGTGCTGAAAGACGGCGGGTCGAAGCGCCGGCAGGCAGCCGAGGCGGCGCTGAAGAGCGTCGGCGGCAAAGTGGATGCGTTCTACTTTGCGTTCGGCGAGCACGACGTCTACGCCATTATCGACGCGCCAGACAACGTGTCGGTCGCCGCGGCGTCGTTGACGATCGGCGCGAGCGGCGCCGTACAAACAAAGACGGTCGTGCTGCTCACGCCAGAGGAACTCGACCAGGCCGCCAAGAAGGCAGGCAGCTATCAGCCACCCGGCCGCTGACGCCCAGAAAAAGGGGTCATTCGCGTCGCACGTCGCGGGCGCTTTTGTCATTCCGGATTCCGACGAATGCGGAATGACGAAGGTGCCCGTCCCGGGTCCACTCGGTGAACGCCACCTCCGCCACGAGCACGGGCTTCACCCATTTCAGGACGTTCATGTCCTCTTCGGTGACCCCCTCGCCCCAGTGACCCGTCTTGCCTGTCGGGAGATCGCCAAACGGGCACTTCTCGACTTTCAGTGGACGTAGCACCTCGAAGAGCGCGACGCGCTGCGCTGCCGTAAAACCCGCGCGCACGCGGGCAGCGAAGCGCAACGTCTTGTCTTCGTAGTAGCCCACCACAATCGATTGAAAGTTCTTGTTCTCGGGCTTGTAGCCGCCGATGACGAACTCCTGCCGGTGCTGCACCTTGAACTTCTGCCAGACGCCACTTCGCTTGCCGGGCTCGTATCGCGAGTCGCGGCGTTTGGCGATGACGCCTTCCAGGCCGACCTGACTGACCGCTTCGACGACCTCGTCGGCCGTGCCGGCAAGCTCGTCCGAAAATTCCATATTGGAGCCGGCAATGAGCTCCTGCAGAGCCGATCGCCTCGCCGTCAGCGGCTTCCCGTGCAGATCGATCCCGTTCAGATGCAGCAGATCGAATGCGAAATAGCGGATCGCCGTGGCTTTGGCCGTGCGGTGCTGCAGCTGTTGAAACGACGGTCGGCCCGCTTCGTCGAACGCGACGATCTCCCCATCGAGCACGGCGGACGTTGCGTCGAGCTGTGCAGCAGCCTGTCGAATGGATGGATAGGTGGCCGTCAGATCGTTGCCCTTGCGCGAGAGGATCCGGACTTTAGCGCCGTCTTTCATGACCAGCGCACGATAGCCGTCGAACTTGGCTTCGTAGAGCCATTCGGCGCCGGACGGAAGCGCATCGACCAGGAGTGCTGCCATCGGCAGCACGAATCGCATCGGGGCCACGTCAGTTGAGAGCGCTGAAGTAGGCAGGCAATCCGTTCTTCGTTTCGCGGAGGATCTCTACGACAGATCGTCGATCGGCAAGGGTCAGGCGAGCGTATTTCCCACCTTGTTGGCCTGACAACACCTGCCACATCCGCCGATAAATGGCGCCCTTTGCGGCCGAAGGCAAGCCCTCAAATCCCTCGGAGTAGATCATGTAGCTGCACGGATAGCGCATCAACCGGCCTCGCAGATCGAAGTCACGAAGAGACCGCCCATCGGAGGTCTTTGGTCCCTGCCCTGTGAACTTTTCGGCAAAGCCTGAGGTGCTCTGGATGACACCTGCGAATGGAGTCTCGTCCACGAACATCAGGTAGTCGACGAGCTCGTTGATGCCATCTGTTACGGTCTTGTTCGCCATCAATGCCATCTTCTTGTCGGTGATCGTGTCCGCCAGGCGGGTTTCCCACCCGACTCGTGTAAACAGGTTGAGCATTTGTGTCTGGTGTTCGAGGACCATCAGCGCCACGACGTCACTGTGAGCCGACGGATAACGAGTGACGTCCACCGAATCTCGAAGCGACATGAGCTCTGATCGCCCCGAGACCTCCACGGCCTTCGGATCGGTCGTCATCCTGTTCCCCATGTGCGTCATGCCGTCTGTCTTCCCAGTTACTGTACCATCCTCCCCACCGCTCTGCAATCGGACTGCGATGGTCAATGGTGAATTCGCCCAGCCACCTCAACGTTCGACCATCAGGGCGAGTCGGGCTGCTTCGCAAAAGGAAACCGGGCACTCCCGAGGCGGCCAGCGAGTCATGACAGCTCAGGCACATGTCGGTTCTGGTAAAGGCGGGCTTGCTGATCTCGCGCTGCTCGAGGATATAGAAAATGACGCCTTGTTCCGGGTCGTGAGCCGCCAGTTCAATGAATCCGCCAGGCATCCATGCGAGCGCGACGTCGTCATTGAAGAAGATCGCGCGCGGGTTCTGCGGGTTAATCAGGTGCGATTGCAGGCTCGTTTTTGAAAAGACCGCCACTTGTGATTCGGGCAAAACATTCAGGGCATTCAAAACGGACGGCAGGTAGCCTTGAACCGCTTCAAATCGAAGCTGACGCGCGCCGCTTGCCAGTTGCTGATTCAGCTTCGTGACGACGTCGCTGGTGACGCGAGTGGAGTATTGAATCGCGGGATGATCGCGGTCAGGGAACGCCGAACGCCGCAGTTGACCGCTCAAGGCCACAGCTCCGACCAGGCACATGACGGCGCCGATCATCAAACGGGATGGACCCACCTGCCGTATGCTACGACCTTCCTGCTTGATTTATACGCATATACCTGCTTATAATTCCGTCCCATGCGCCGGAAGCCCGGAGAGCTCCTCCCGATCGAGCGGGCGATTTGCAGTGAGGCCCGTGCGCTCGGGGAAGAATTCCACGGATATCAGATGGCGAAGCGACTCCAGGAGGCTGGCGACTCGCGCCTGCTCATCGCACACGGCACCCTGTATCGCGCGCTTTCGCGCCTCGAGGACATGGGCCTCTTGAAGAGCCACTGGGAGGATCCGCGCATTCCCGCACGAGAGAATCGGCCAGGCCGCCGGCTGTACTCGCTGACGGCGCTCGGCGAAACCGTGGCGCGCGACAAAACCATCAGAGTCGAGAAGGCGGCGCGTAAGCGCCTGCGACGGAAATGGGCGCCAGCATGAACGTCGCAAAGGCGTGCGTACGTGTGTGGACCTGGCTGTACACCCAGGGTTTGCCGGCTGACGAGCGCTCGGCGCGTCGCGATGAGATCGAGTCCGACTTGTGGGAATTTCAGTGCGACGTTGCCGGAGAAAACAGCCTCGTCTCAACGTTTCACCTCCTTCTCCGACTCCTCATCGGCATGCCGGACGACCTCGGGTGGCGCATGGAGCAGGCGTCGGTAATCGGCACGCTCACCCAGCGAGGTGTCGTGCTGAGCGGGCGTGCAGCAGGCGCAGCACTCTTCATCTGTGCAGTGTGGGTCATCGATCTCGATTCAAGCCGGAGACGTCAACCCGTCGCCGTCCCCATCCGAACAGCCGGTTTGGATCTTCAAAGCGAGGGGACCATGACAAAGAACTCGCCCCTTCTCACAGCTGGAATCGCGGCGACTCTCGGCGTGTCGATGTTGTCGCAGGTGAGCGCCCAGTCGGGGCCAGTTGCCGCGGGCGGTCCGGCATTCGAGGTGGCGTCCGTCAGGCCTAACAAGTCGAGCTACGTTGGGATGAATCTGGAGTCTCAACCAGGCGGTCGCCTCACGGGAACGAATGTCACGACGGCCATGCTGATTCGGTTCGCATACGACCTGCCGGACTTTCTGATATTCGGGTCACCGGGTTGGCTCGGCTCCGATCGCTTCGATGTGACCGCCAAGGCCGACGGTGATGTGCCGCTCGATCAAAAACGGTTGATGCTGCGTCGATTGCTGGCCGAGCGATTCAAGCTGACCGTGCACACCGAAGCGCGCGACCTGCCGATCTATGCGATGGTCATGGCGAGGAACGATGGAAGGATGGGTCCCCAGCTTCGCCGCACGACGTCAGACTGCGCATCCGCTGAGCCTGCGGCGACGTTCGGCATCGGGCCCAGCCCCGCGGGGGGACCGCCATCCTGCGGCTACTTCGGATTCGCGCCCGGCACGCAGTTTTCTGCCGGACGCGGAGGTCTCGCGTTTCGAGGTCTGACGATGGGAGCGCTCGCGAAAGCGTTCGTGCCGATTCTGCGTCGCAGCGTGCGCGACAGTACCGGACTTGCCGGCTACTTCGATGGGGACTTCGACTTCATCGCCGAGATCCCGCTTCCTCCGCCGCCGCCGGGTGTGCCGAATCCATTCGAGGCCCCCTTTGCGTCGGTCTTCGCGGTGTTGCCGGATCAGCTTGGGCTGAAACTGGAGTCAACCCGGGCACCGGTCGACGTGCTGGTGATTGACAGCGTGGAGCGACCGGCGCCAGAGTAAGCCGTTCCGAGCATGGCGGGCACACGACTCGACGAGACGGTGGAAATACGCGAGGTGCAACACATCTCACCGGATGAGGCGAAGCAGTTGACCGGCTGGGGTGACAACATCTTCGGCACCGCTCATCTTCATCTCACGTACCGCTCGAAAGAGGGCGTCCTCCACTTCGTCATCTACGCAGACGGCCACGGCCCGCTCAGCCATGCGGCCGTGTTGAAGCATTACGCAGCGGCGAATGGACGCCCGGCTCTCATCGGAGGCATCGGTGGTGTCGTCACGATCCCCACCGCGCAACGGCGTGGTTACGCAACCATGCTCGTGCGACATGCCACGGATTTTCTCCGCACGCAGTGGAACGTGGACGTCGCCCTGCTCTTCTGCGTCGATCGGATGGTCAAGTACGACGAGCGTCTCGGCTGGCGCACGGTGGCGTGCGAAGTGCTGGTCGATCAACCGACGGGCAAACTGCCCTGCCCGTTTCATGTGATGACGATGTCGTTCAAGCCGGGGTTCGAGACGATTGAACAGATCGATCTCGGGAGCGCTCCGTGGTGAGACGCGAGGGCCTCGCACGATACCGCCGTGCTAGACTACCTACTCTCAGCGGTTTTCCGCTGATTCCGCAGGAAAAGTCGGGGCGTAGCGCAGCCTGGTAGCGCACCTGCCTTGGGCGCAGGGGGTCGCTGGTTCGAATCCAGTCGCCCCGACCACTTGTCGCTGGTGGTTTGCAAAGAGATTGCAAACGAAAAGCAGAAAGGCGCCCTTACCAGGCGCCTTTTTCATTTCTGCCGTCTCCGATCGACCGACGTGGGCAATACCGGCATCCGCCATGTGCTGATCCTCCCTGGCGAGAGCGGCATTTACTGTAACCTCAGGTGTCTTGGACGACTTGGAATGGAGAGAATCATCTCGACAACAAGACCGGATCCAGGAACTCCCTAATGAGCGGGATCACGAGATCGGGACGACTCACAAGGTCGTGACCGAATCCGTCGACGAGTCTGATCGTCCAGCCCATTCGCTCTAATTCGTCTCTGTGCTGCGCAATGACCGGCCCAATCGCCGTCCGGGCCCCCGGCAGACCGACGATGTCATGACTACCAGCGAACGCCAGTCGCGGGACGTTCAGCTTCGAGACGACCTCGCGTTCCGGCCAGTTCTGAAGCCCGCGATAGTAGGTCACCATCATCTGCGCTTCGGGGAGCTTTGCCGCGAGAGACTCGGTGACCGAAAGTGTGGCACCGTAGGGCCCTCCGAGCGGAGGCCAGCCGCCACACATGAGTGCCGTGAGTCTATTCGTTCTGGCGGCAAGCTGCAGACCAACAACTGCGCCCCATGAGAACCCAAACCATGCGAACCGTTCTGCCCCGACCGCGTCTGCGACGGCCAGCATGTCATCAGACACTCGGTCCGGCGTAAACGAGCTGGCGTTCTCGCTACGACGTGGGTAGTCCATCAGGACGACGCGGAACGAGTCTGTCAGCCGGTCCAGGTACCCGGTACGGATCGCTGCAGGGGACGAGAGTGCGATCGGCGAACCGAGCATCAGCGTTGGGCCGGCCCCGTAAACCTCATGACGGATAGGTTCAGCTCCGCCTTGTCCTCGGACAGCGTTCGGCAGCATGCTCAGTCCCAAGGCGGTCACAAAGTCTCGGCGGTTCATGCGTCAGCCATCTGAAGCCTAACCTGTCCTGGCCCGTCGGATGTGTGCTGGTTCTCTACAGGGTGTTGACTTGTGCAAGACCTCGGGCGATCGTTGCCCGGATGTCAATCGCAGCGCTCTATGACATCCACGGCAACTTGCCCGCCTTGGAGGCGGTGCTTAGAGACGCTCGTGGGCTTGGTGTGGATCGAATCGTGGTCGGCGGCGATGTCCTTCCCGGTCCCATGCCGGTGGCGACCATTGACCGCTTGCTGGGTCATGATGTGCCAGTGCAGTTCATACATGGGAACGGCGAATTGGCGGTCCTTGCCGAAGCGGTAGCGACCGACGATCCGAGCACCGTTACTTATTGGGGCACCGTGTCGGGAGAACCCCTCCCGGGGCCGCTGCGTCAAGTGGTGCGCTGGACCGCACAGCAGCTTCGCCCCCAGGACGAGCGGCTCTTGGGGAGTTGGCCAAGTACGGTACGTCTCGACATCGGCAAGTTAGGACGAGTCCTGTTTTGTCACGCCACGCCACGAAGCGAAGTGGAATGTTTCACACGCCTCACGCCGGAAAATCTACTGATACCCGTCTTCGACGAGCGTGGCATCGATTTAGTGGTGTGCGGCCATACCCACATGCAGTTCGATCGTGTCGTTGGAAAAGTGCGAGTCGTGAATGCCGGCAGCGTAGGGATGCCTTTTCAGCAACCAGGCGGTGCCTTCTGGCTGCTCCTTGAACCGGATGTGCAACTGCGGCATACCGAGTACGACCTGACCTCCGCCGCCGACCAAGTACGCGCCACCACGTATCCGCAGGCCGAGGAGTTTGCGGCCCGCTACATCCTGGACCCACCGCCCGAAGCCGAGATGCTTCACGCCTTTACTGCAGTTTCGTTTCGGTAGAGGCGGCGCCGTCAACTGCGCATTGTGGATCGCAAAGTAATCGCCGAGTCGGCGGATGAAGACGCCCCGCCGTGACCATTTTTGTAAATGAAAGCACCGAATCGCCATCGCCCTCAAGGGCCTGACGTACGTCACTCTCTTTTGTTACGCACAGCCACAAACGAACCCGACGGTTAGACCCGCACGTATCGAGCTGAAGCGCAGTATCCTTCCTGGGGTGATGAGGCCCCTCGGTGCGATCCGCGGAAGGTGCCTGTCGTCAGGAAAGTAGACATCCAAGTCTCCCAAGCCACCCAAACCACTAGGGTTGCCCGTCAGAAGTGACGATTGCGTTAAGATGCGATCCGCTCCACCCTTACGCGCACGGTAAGGCCATGATCCGAATTTGGACGGCTTGTCTGTTCGTCGTTGTAGCCGCGTATCCTGCGGCCTCACAAACCCGCGTGCGTCTGGAAGTCGAAATCGAAAGTTGGCTGGCGCCAACGCCGTTTGAAGCGTCCAAGGAATTTGCGGCCAAACTCACGGAGGCCGGCGTTGAGATCTCGAATGACCTCAATGCGCCCGTTGTACACATTCTGTATGAAGAGAGGGCTGGTCCCGGAGTCTGGCCGAAGTTGGTGCCGGCAACCTACATAGTCCTACATCTTCGCGTCGAGGATTCGACCGGAGACTTGTACCACTCAATGCAGACCGTCCGACCAACATTGAACCCCAAGAATTTTCCGAGTGCTGCCGAACTGCGCGTTCACGCGATTGATGATTTTCGACAGCACGAGAGCTTTCGCCTGGTCGGTCATAGGGTGGGCGCAATCCTTGGTATGGAATCCTCATTTCGGCCACTGCTGTCGGACAAAGTACCGGACGCGCTCGTTGCATCGATGCTGTTCGGGAAAGTCTTATGGTCTCCGTCGAATGACGACCTCTTCGTACGCGCGTTCAGAGCCTTCCGTGTCAACGACAAATCACTTGCAGCATTCGCCAAAGATTTCTTGCAGAAGAATCTGTCGGCCATACAGGCGACAGCTTCCCCTACTGCAATCGCGACCCCACTCTTGGCGATTCTCCTGCTCGAAGATTACGGCGACCCCTCTGCCACACAAGTGCTCACAGACCTTGCCTCGCATCCGCAATACGGTGAGTCGGCGCGCAAATCCCTGCGAGTGATCAACGCCAGGAGTCAGTGAAGGACGGAGTCAGAGCAAGTCTTGGCAGGACACACCCCGCTGAGGTCACACCCTAACATGCGCCAGCGTAGCTGGTGCCCGGGTAGGTTGGGTGATGAGGTCTGATCCTCACCTATAAAGGCTTGTGGCTCCGGACGCCATCAGTTGGCTCACCGACGGCGAAAACTCTCGGAGGCATTCAGATTCCCATTTGCACCGTTCCACCTTCCCACAAGGCTTGACCTGTCTGCCGAAAGCGTCCCCAGGAACCTGTATGGCACACCAGTGGCATTTGTCGTCTCTAACGTGATCGTTTGCTGTTCAAAGGACACGAGTTGGAGCAACTCTCCGTGACGGTGATCGTTGACTCCGAAGAAGCGATCCATCCAAACCGTGAGCGTCCCATCCAACGACTGGTCAACGTGGAGGCGAGTTTGCGCTGTTGCGAAGCCCGAGACGGCTGGTATTCCGTCCCACTCCCCCGTGAAGGGATTGGGCGCGGACTTCAAAGGAGGACGAGGGCGCTCGAGCACAACGCCGCGCGGTTGGCTTTCGCGGGACCATGTCCCGGTCCACCGTTGCGTCTCGGCATGAAACGTCAGATCCAGGGCAGGGCCATTGCGAATGCGCCGAATTTGAAGATGCTGACCATCGAACACCGATACAGCGTCCGCTGAGTCCGCCAAGTACCATCCCCAGGTCTCGCGCCCACCCTGACGATGGTACACGCGTATGCTGACCGTTTGACCAGTGACGATGGGTTGGTCCGGCGTCCGTTGGGGATGCGTGTCTATTTTCAGAAACATACCATCGATGCCGGACGGACCTGCGACCTCCCATGGACCCGCCAATAGTTCCACACGGAGAATCGGTTGTTGGCCGTACGCGGCGGTGAGGAAAGAACCACAGAAAAGCCCGGCCACAACCAATGCCCGTAGATGCTGGTTCTTCATGAGAAGCGAGGGACGCGATCCCCGTCAGAGAATTAGACACGGAAATCCCACGCTCGCCAACCAGCACAGTACGTGCTCGTTCGTCAGTGCAACGACTACACCGAGAAACTCAAAATTGAACACGGCTCTCGTGCAGTGATTGACTACACAAAAAGCAGACGGAGGATAAAACGTCAGCATATTCGCAGCCGTTTTTGTCAGCTCTGCACGACTTTTACTGGCGCTGAAGTTGCTCCCTGCATCGCGCTCACAACCTCGACGCTTACAAAACTGTCGTCACCGGAGAATGCTCAACCATGATCACCTTAGAGAGACGCCCGTATGTCCTGGTCCTCGATGACGAACCATCTGTGAGCGACGTGATCGCCCGATGGCTGCAGGGGTGGGGATATTCGGTATTGACCGCGAACAGCGCAGACCAGGCGCTCGAGTTGATGATGCGAAGACGCGCCGCGATGGTTGTCGCAGACCTCCTCATGCCCGGCGATCACGACGGCCTCTGGCTGATCGAGCGGATTCACCTGCGGTGGCCCAATACGCCAGTGATTGTGGAAAGCGGGGCGTACCAGGAGACGATCATTCGCAAAGCACGGGCACTCGGAGCCGTCGATTTCCTGCCCAAGCCCTTTGCGCGAGAACAGCTCCATCAGGCCATGATCCGGGCCGCATACGCTTCTTCGATGCCGACAAGTGCGGATCTCGATCCTCAAGTGCTCTACTGACACCGTCGATGGATAGGGACGTCGCCGTTGCGGAACAAACGCCAGGGTCTGAACAGATACTGACTTCCATAAAACAAGCTGAAGCCGAGGACCTGATAGATGCGAAGCGCCGCTGCGCTGACGTGCCTCGAATACGAACGAAATCGGCCGAGCTCGACGTACGACAGCGACAGGAACCACTCATCGGTGAATTCCGGAAGTCTTCCTCGCGTGCCAGATCGTTGAACAGCTCGGTTCCCGGGTAGGGTGAAAAGGGAAAGAACGAAATGTCGTGCACGCCGAGCCGGCTGATATCGACCCCGAATTTCATGCTCTCCCAGATCTCCCTGTGCGTCTCTTTCGGATCGCGCGCAGGCGGACGATAGGAAATATTACGGCCGTCCCTCGGTTTCTCCGCGGTAGTCCATCATCCACACACGCGGCGGCTCGCCGATGCCGAGGATCAGCCGTCCTGCGTGTTCGTAGTTGTTCTGCTGCAGGACGACATGCTGCACGGCCGTCCGCGCGTCCCGCAAGCAGCGGTCGAGCGGACATCGCGCGTAGACGGCATCGGCTCCCGCGGCGCCGTACAGCAGTTGGATCGCCTCGAGCGCACTATGCGCAGCATGTGTGGCGGCAGTCCAGAGCGCGCCGCGGTCGGCCAGTGTCGGCGCGTCGCCGGCAGCCACGCGTGCCCATAGGCTCTCGAGCGCCCCTCTCACATAGGCACGGCCCGCAGACACGAGCGCGTGCGCGCGGCCGACCGTTACCTGGGCGACTGGACGTTCGGCGACAACGCCGGGGGCCATCGCCAGCGTTTTCGCACGCGCCAGCGCGACGAACGCGTCAATCGCGTGGCGCGCGATGCCGAGTGGGACCGCACTGATGAACGTCGCAAACATCGCGATCGGCGGCATGCGGTACAGGCTGCGCCCGCAGGTTGGCGGATCCTGAAACCACAGTGTCCGCGAAGAGGGGACGAAAACGTTGTCGACCGCGTAGTCATGGCTCGCGGTGCCGCGCAGTCCTGTCGAATTCCAGGTATCGATGACCTGAACGGCCGATGCCGGCATGAAGACTTCACGCATCAGCGGTGCGCCGCTCGCCGTCTGCACCGGCTTTCCGTCACGCATGACGACGCATCCGCCGATGAACCAGTTCGCGTGGCTCGCGCCGCTGCCAAGTGACCAGCGTCCCGTGACGCGGTAACCACCGTCCACCTCTATGGCGGTTCCCTCAGGGCGAAATGCACCGGCGCTGATCGTCGACGGGTCGCCAAAGATCTCCGCCGCGCCTTCCGGCGAAAGGAGGCCGCCGAACGTCGCATAGCATCCACCGATCATGACCACCCAGCCGACCGAGCCGTCGGCCGACGCAGCGGCTTCGACGACGTCAAAGAACGCCAGCGGATCGGTTTCCGCGCCGCCGATATCGCGCGGGGCGAGCATGCGGAACACGCCGGCGCGACGTAGTGTCTCGATGACAGACACCGGCACTGAACGCGTGTTGTCGATGTCGATGCAGTCGGCGCGAATCGTTGCGGTCAGCGATCGAACGACGTGGGCAATATCGGCGTCCGCCATGTGCTGATCCTCCCATCGGTTGAATTCAGTGCAGATCGCGAGCTCGCGTCAAGGATAACAAGGTCGGCGCATCTTCCTGCAAGAGCTGACCTGGGTCATTTCACTGCACAAATAAACCGAATCGTCGTAGCGATTCGCGCCGGGTCTTGATACCATCCGCGTGCCGTCAAACCCTCGAACGAATCCCTTCGCGCAGGTGCGCGTTCCGTTACGCAACCACGCTCCGAGACACGGCCGTGTTTCAGTCGCATCTAGACTCCGATAGCTCGAGGAGGTGACTATGGCCACGAAGAGAGTCGACGAGGGATTCGGCGCAAAGCTCTACCGTCAACTTGCGGCGCAACGTGAGGCGGCGTTTCGCAGGAGGGCGGCGTTTGAGGCGGCTCAACTGCGCGACCGTTTCCGGCGCGGCACCGTCAACCAGCGGCACTTTACGAGACTGATTCGAGGACTCTCGACTCAGCTCGCGGACAACTACACGAGCCTCACGAAACTGCACGATCACGACTACGCGACCTGTCTCAGACAGTCAAAACACCAGCTCGACGACGCGACCCGGCTCACGAAGGAGCGCCTCAAGGAGCAGAAAGCGCTTTTGCGCGGAATACGGCGCGAACGGACCCGATTCAGGTACAGCGCCGGCAACCCGGTGCGGACGGTCTGCCTGTCGCAGGCGTCGAACATCGTGGCCTTCACGAACCCCGACACCTCGAGCACGCGAAGCACCGTCACCATCGCACCGGCAGTGGCCGAGCCGCCGGTTCGTTTCTTCGACAATCGCGTCACGTTCAGCGCGACGTGCATCGCGGCCAACTCTCATTTCGAGTTTGCGCTGCTCGATGTTGCCATCTTCCACGATTTCGCGTTTCGTCCGCCTGAATTGGGCATGCTCAGCGCCACCGCCTCCTTCGCGCCAGTGGGGTCGTTCGCCCTCACGGCGCGGGGCGATTGCTTCGCCCCGGGCACGGCGGTCGTGACCATGGGGATTGGTCTCCGCCTGATCCGGGTCGTCGACAACGCCCTCGATGCGACGCTCGGAGTGTCCAACGGCGGGCTCATCGTCTCGGAGGGAGCGAGCGGGGATTGCGGTGCCGACGCAAACGCCGGCGGCTTCAATTTCGATAGCGAGGCCGAACCGCGATCGCTGCCCACGGAGGTATTCGTGGGGCCGGCGGATAATCTTCTGTTTTCCTGCGACACTCGCATTCAGATACTCGCGTCGCAAGGAGCGACCGCGACGCTGAACCTCTCGAGTCCAGGCTTCGGTCTCAACGTACCGGTCGTGCTCGTCCGACTCGTCAGCTGATCTGCGGTGATACTTCGCTCGTTTCACACTTGACAGACCATACTGTGTGTCATACAGTGTGTGACACACAGGTCAATGACGAATGAACAGTTTCCCGCACTCAGGCTTGAACTACGTCGCGGCTGTTTGGTGTTGGCCGTGCTCGCGCAACTTCGTGTTGAGCACTACGGGTACACCCTCAAACACGAGTTGCAGGCACGTGGCATGGACATCGACGAAGGCACGCTGTACCCGCTGCTGCGCCGGCTCGAGAGCCAGCATCTCCTTGTGAGCGAGTGGCGGGAAGAGGACAAGCGCAATAAGCGCTTCTACCGCCTCTCCGCCGAAGGCAAGCGCGTCCTCAAGGAACTCCTCGCCGAATGGCAGACCATCAATACGTCCCTGTCTCGCATCGTCGGCGGCGCACGATCCGTCGCATAAGGAGCGAACGATGATTCTTCTCCAGCGCTATCTGCGGACTCTGCAGCTCTTTCTTCCAAAGGCGCAACGTGAGGACATCATCCGCGAGCTTTCGGAGGAAATCGAGACGGACATCGCAGAACAGGAGCGAGAAATCGGACGTTCCCTCAGCGCCGAGGAAGAGGCAGCGATCATTGGCAAGTATGGGCACCCGCTGCTCGCTGCCGCCCGGTATCGACGGCAGCAGCATCTCATTGGACCGCTGCTGTTCCCGTACTACTGGCTTCTCTTGAGAGTGGTGTTGGCCTTGATCCTCGTTGGCCACGTGATTGGTAGCGCAATCCTCTTGGCCAACGGCGCAGGCTGGGGTCAGGTTGGTGACCTCGCCGAACGGCTCGTTCAATCGAGCTTGATGGTCTTCGGATGGCTCACACTTCTGACGGCCGTTGCCGACCTTTGGATCACCAGGTCGCGTGTGCTGGAGAAATGGAATCCTCGCACGCTGGTATTTCGATCTGGGGCACTATCATCAGCACCCGCAACGACAACCAGTACAGCGCCCTCCGTATCCCGCTTCATTGTCCAGGCGGCCCTCGGCGCCTGGTGGCTGCTGGCGCTGAAGTTTCCGATTCTCCTCTTCGCAGGTGGCGCCGACATCGTGGCGTGGGCGCCTGCGATGAACCGACTCTACCCCGTTCTCGCAATTTCGCTGATCACAGAGCTGGCGAATCAGTTCGCTGGCTTGTGGCTTCCACACGAGAAGCGGCTCTCACGGATCTCTCCGGTCGTCCTGGGCGTGAGTAGCCTGACCTTGCTCGTTCTCATGGCGACATCCGACCATCAATGGGTTGTCTGGAGCGAGGCGGCACAACCGGACGCACGAGTCGTCAATCTGGTGAACTACGCGTTCTCGATTGCATTGACCGCCGCGGCAGTCGCCGGGACAGCGAGAGCACTGTGGGACCTGTTCAGGTGGTTCAGCACTCCGACGAGGCTCGCCGCCGTGGGGATATGTCTCGGAGCGGTCGTGCCCAGTCTCGTCGCACAGGCGCAGGAGATTGAAGCGCCGTCGTTGCTGAACGATTCGGCGATTCGCCAGATCCTGGTGGAGTGCGTTGACGTCAAACGGCAGAGCGTTGGAATTGTTGTCGGCATTGTGACCCCCACCGAGCGACGTGTGGTCGGCTACGGACGACTGACGCAAGACGACCCCCAGATGGTTGATGGCGACACCATCTTCGAGATCGGCTCGGTCACGAAGGTGTTCACGGCATTGCTCCTGGCAGAGAGCTCGCGCCGAGGAGAAGTGGGCATCGACGATGCGGTCACAGAGCATCTCGCATCGGCTGCGAGGATGGGGACACACGTGGGTAAGCCGATCACACTGGCTGACCTCGCGACGCATACGTCGGGCCTGCCGTTCTGGCCATCGAATATTCCTGCGAATGCAGAGGGAGTGCGGCTGATGTCCGGCTATACGGTCGACGAGCTCTATCGATTCGTTTCGACGTTCGACGTGCCCAGCGACGTCGGTTCGCGATGGGCCTACTCAAACATGGACGCGGGCCTTCTGGGTCTCGCCCTGGCTCACCGGGCGAGCACGTCCTACGAGCGCCTGCTCGAAAGCCGTGTGACCACTCCGCTCGGCATGAAGAGCACTGTTGTTGCGGTATTCCCGACTATGCAGTCCCGTCTTGCTGTCGGCCATGATAAGACGCTCGCGGCAGCACCGCGATGGACTGTGCCTGCACTTCCAGGTGCCGGTTCCTTGCATTCGACGGTCAACGACTTGCTTACGTTTCTATCCGTAGCCATGGGACATGTGGAGTCGCCGCTTGCTCCCGCATTCAGATTGATGCTGGCAACTCAACGGAAGGGACCTGCATTTCAGCAGGCGCTCGGGTGGTGGATTTTTACGAACGGCGAAACCCAAATCATCACGCATGTGGGTGGAACGCTCGGCTTCGCCAGCCAAATCGCCTACGATCCGAAGAGGCAGATTGGCGTCGTGGTGTTATCGAACTCAGTCAATCCAATCAGCGACATCACGACACAACTGCTGACTGAGTAGGCGTGCTACATGGTGTACACGCCGATTGCTTCATTGCCACGGGGTGCCAGATTCATGCGTCGCGCTTGATGTCGAGCGCGGCGAGCAGTCGTTTGCTCGCCACGAGTCGGTAGCTGCGTTCAAGTAGCGACTCGATTAACTTCCAGTCGACAGCGACATCCACCCACACACTTGCCCACAATCCACGGCCGTAGGGCGTCGCAAAAAAGTGCTTCCGCCGAAGCGCGGCAGCCACATCGACCGGAGCGAGTCTGAACGCGATTGATGGGCGACCGCTCACTATTTCGAAGGTGCAGAACGTCTTGCGCCCTGCCCGAAAGTTTGGATGCTTCCACGACGATGTTTCAATGGTCTCCGGAAGCGCCAGGCACAGCCGCCGCGCACGTGCAAACACTGGTCGTTCGAAGTACATTCGTCCCCGTAGATCCGCGGCTAACAGCGTTCGATCGTCGGCAAAGCACAGCTTGTTCTCGTTCGTGTCTGGCCTTCCGGAATGGTTATAACGTAATTATCCCACCGCTATCGACCCGACTGCTGCCGAGCGTTCCGCACAACATAGGCGATCGCCTCTACCACCAATGCTGGCTCTTCATTGAACAAGAAGTGACGGGCTTTGCTGGGCACGATGAGCAACCCTTTGGGTGAGGCTTGCGTCCACTCACTTTGATGCGTGATTTGCAGATTCAGCAACGCCGTGCGTGCTGCTTCAGAAATGCGCGGCCACGTTTTGGCTCCAGCAATGATCACCGCGACAGGCACGTTTTGCGGCGGGCGCAATGCTCTGACTTCACTGAATTCGCTGTGAACGGCACTGACGATCGACTCGATCTCTGCACGCAGTCCGGGAGGCATTTTCATATCCTTCGGGGCGGGCTGAATGTCAAATACTGCTTCCAAGGCGCCGGGCGGCAGCTGCGCCAATTCTGCACGAGTTGGAAAATCGGTTGCGTCGAGGTACACGAAGCCGACAACCTCGGACGGAAACAGAGTGGCGAATTTCCGAATGAACGCGCCGCCCCAGGATGCGCCCGCGAGAACATACGGCGGCGCCACTTGCGCTTCTCGTAATAGCGCGTGGAGGGAGTGTGCGACTCGATCAAGCGTCTGCGGAACAGTGTCTGGTTCAGACTGCCCCACCCCACGCCGATCGTGAACGCAAACACGGGCGTGCGCTCGGCGATTTGCGCAAAGATCGGCTTGAAATGCTCGAGTCCTCCACTCGCTCCCGATTCAAGAATCACGACTGGCTGTTCTGCCTTACGACTGTCCAGTCCTGCGGTCCAGATGCGCATGGCTTTGCCCTCAACCATGACCATTCGCGTGGGCAGTGCGGTTTGCGCTTCGCAATTTGAGGTAAGGACTAACAGGACGAAAATCCGGGTGAAAGAAGCCGCTAACCAGGAGCGTCTCAAGAAGCACCTCCTCTTGGTCACAAAGAGTAACGCATATCGCCAGGCCAACGGGGCGTGACGCGCGTCTAAACGCGCACGACGCCGTGACAGGAGGATGCGTCCACGTGCTTCGAGCATCTATACTGGCGGTAGCCGAAGGAGCGCAAAATGCAAATGGCCGGTCGGTGTGGATGGCTGCTCGGTGTCACGCTCTGTGTCAATGCGCAATTAAGCGCGCAAGGACCAGTTGACCCCACTCGGCCACTGATCTCACCGACCTGAACCTTCTATTGTGTGCGGCATGACGATCTTGCCGGGCCCACGCGCGGTCGACGAGAAGATATCTAAAACGCCGCCGTCAGGTCAGTTCAACCTTCAGGTTCGCAACCCGTCCGTCTGTCGCGACATGAGCCGCCTGCCGCCACTCAGAACTCGCGACGATTTGCCCAATCGGCTCCCGACCTTCCTGGGACCGAAGCGGTAGCGGACCGGCTCTTACTCGACTCTCAGTGCTGCCATTGGATCAACATCGCCCGCAGCGCCGCCGACATCGTGGACGAAGTTGTCCATTGAGCATCCTCAGCACGACCGACAGATAGACCCGAAATACAAACAGATGAGATCAGGAGGTCAGGAGAATCTTTGGGAAAGAATCTCTCCGATCTGTTGATCTCCTGAGCTCTTGATCTCTTGTTTGCCTTTCAACGTCCGCGAGAGCTTCACGACCAGATGCTCGACGTTATAGGGTTGGAGTAAAATGCGCCGCTCGTGGCGTGCGCAAACCGACGTTCGTTTCAGCCTTCACCGGCGTTTAGGAGGTGACATGCGGCGGATTCTCGTTTCGACGATCGTCGTGGCCCTCTCCGCTTGCGGAAGCCGTAACGGACTCATCGGCCCGAGCACTACGAGTACCCATACGTCTGGTCAGAGCACTCTGCCGATTCCGGCCACCGCCAGCGGGAACGGACAGCGCATTTACGAACTGACCTTTACCGCCGATAGCGCGGCGTGCCCCCACCTGCCTGCGGAGGCCCGAAGCCGAACGTACACCAGCACATGGTCGGCGGGTGCGGCCCTCGCGTATCTCACGGGCGCGACGTTCGTGCTGGCAGGCGACCCGTTTTCGACGTGGAACGTCCTGTATATCAGGTTCGCAGGCGGGTATACCAGGCTCTCAGACACATTGACCGAGGTATGGTTCCAGGACCCTCCCGTTTGGGAGGCCCTGTCGGATGACAGTTACCTTGTCATCTACGGAACCGCGCTGGGGAACATCGCTGGCGACTACGGGCACATGCCGTTCTGGGCGAGATTCGAATACTGCGCGGACCGCAAACCAGACGGTAATCCCGCGTGCGAGGTTCCGGTGGCGACCTGCGAGTCGCAGAACCACAGACTTGCGGTGCGGCTGAAGTGAGAGCATCTGGTCACTTCCAGCGGAAGACTCTAGGTCTTCTCGCCTTCATTCCTCTCTGAGGGCTGTGTTGGGGTCCAGTCGAGACGCACGCCACGCGGGCAACCCGGATGCAACAGCTGCGGCAAGCGTGATTGTCATGATGACGGCAGCCATCGTGGCCGCATCTGTGGGCGCAACGCCATACAAGAACGACGCAATCAGCCGGCTCAGACCAAACGCACCGGCGAGCCCCACCAGAACGCCGATGATCGTGAGCTGGAGCCCCTGCTTCATCACCAGGACGAGCACACTGGAACGCTCCGCGCCAAGCGCGAGGCGAATGCCGATCTCGCGCCGGCGTTGAGCGATGGTGTAACCGAGGGCGCCATATATGCCAATCGCCGCGAGGAGCAGCGCGACGCCGGCGACGATGCCGGCAAGCAGGGCGGGAGATCGCCGCGCGATGAGACTTTCGGCGATGCCGGTATCCATGGAGCGGATGTCATCGATCGCCAGCTCTGGATGTGTCGCCCGCACTAATGTTCGCAGCGTATCGGTCAACGCTTCCGGGCGTTGGCTCGTACGCGTCACCACGAAGACGTTGGTGTCTCGATAGTGGAAAGGCACGTACACCGCACCCTGCCCCTGCGGTTCCGTGAGCTCGGCTTGCTTTATCGAGCCTACGACCCCGACGACGGTAAACAGTTTTGCATCGTCCGAATCCGTGCCTTGAAACACCCGTTGACCGAGCGCGCCGCCTTGTGGCCAGTAACGCCGGGCGAAGTCTTCATCCACGACACAGACTCGGTCGGGGCGGTGAGAATCTGCTGACGTCAGGAACCGTCCCTCGCGCAGCGGAATTCCGAGGGCCGAGAAATAGTCGCCGGTAACGCCATAGAAATAGTGACCGTGCAACGATTCGCCCGGCCGCGGTACATATCCCCTGGGCGTGATCGCGGTCTTGTCGTTGTCGCCGCTCATCGGAACGTTTGTGATCGTTCCGGCCGCGGCAACCCCCGGCTGCTGCCGGACTGCTTCCAGCAAGCGATCGAGGACCGCAACGCGTTCGGGTGATCCGCCCGGAAAACGACCATACGGGAGCGTGAATTGTCCGATGAGAACGTGATCGGCGCGAAAGCCCGGAGAAACGGCCATCACGTTTTTCAGGCTCACCCCCAGCAGCGCCGCGCCCGCAAGCAGAACAAACGCAAGCGCGATCTGCGCGACGATCAATCCGTGGCGAAGGCGCCGAGCGGCGCGACTGACCGTGCCCGTGCGGGATTCCGATCGGAGCGCATTCTCGAGATGGCTGTGGAGGTTGAACCACGCGATTGGCACCGCGACGACGACTCCCAGCAGAACTGCGCCGGCCAGGCCAATCGCCGCCAACCTGCCATCGAACACAATGTGCGCCCCGAGCGGCAAGCGATCCGCGCCGAGAACTTCAAGCAGCCGAACTCCCGAGGCGCCCACCACAAGGCCGAGCAATCCGCCAAGTGCGGTGAGGAGAAGCGTCTCAACCATCACGTGATTCACCACATGCCGGCGGCTCGCGCCCATCGATCGGCGGATCGCCATTTCCTTCATGTGGCGGCTCGCGCGAATCAGAAACAGATTGACGAGATTGACCGCGCCCATGACCAGGAGGAACAACGCGCCGGCCTGCAACAACCAGAGGGTCGGACGGATCGAGCGCACGTGATCGGTATGGAGTGGCAGCGCCGACGAGCGGAAGCCGGCCTCAGCCATCATTTTTGCCTGGGGGTTATCTTTCTCGGCGGCGGCGTTGTGCGCGTCGATTTGTGATTGTGCTTCGGCGACTGTCGAGCCCGGTTTCAACCGCGCAATCATGTGCGTGCCGCCGCCGCCGGAATGGCGCTGCTGCGGAGTCCGTTGCTGCAACCTGGACGTCAACGGCAGGAAGATCCGCGCTTCCGAGGAGAGAAAGCGGAAGTCGGGAGGCAGGACGCCGACAATCTTTCGCGGCGCTCCGTTCACGCGAATGTTCCGGCCGAGAACGTGCGGATCCGAATTGAGGCGCTGGCGCCAATAGGCGTCGGTCAAGATGGCCGCTCCGTGGTTCTCGATCGGCGTGATAGTCTCCGCCTCGTCGAAGCTGCGACCCATCACCGGGCCGGCGCCGAGCGTCGTGAAAAAGTCCGGTGAGATGCGCATGACCTTTTCCTGTTGGGTCGAACCGGTTTCGCCAACGACTTCGGTGCCGTCCCGATAGATGGAAAGGCTCGAGAAGGCCGGGATGCTGCCGCGCCGCTCGTAGTAATTGGTCAACGAGGAGCCGCCGCGCTGGACCCCGGCTTTCGGATAGGTGTTGAAGACCGTGACCAGCCGATCTGATTCCGGAAACGGAAGCGGACGGAGCAGAATGGCATCGATCACCGCGAAAATCGCGAGGTTCGCGCCCAGGCAGATCGCGACGGTGGCCAGCGCCGTCACCGTGAACCCCGGAGCCTTCCTGAGCCCACGAACAGCATACCGAAGGTCGTTCAGGACGCCGTTCACGTATTGAGGTTCCCAGGGGCGGACAAGTTAGCCCTCGGACTGGCGCGGCGAGGAACCTGGTGTCGAAAGGGCTTTGAGAATCCGTTCGCGTTGTTCTGCTGGAATCGCGTACTCACGTCCACCACAATGAGGACAACTCGCAATGAGTCTCCCGGCCGCCAGGTGATCTTTCAGTTCGACCTTAGAGAAGGAGTCGTCGACATTGTGGCCTTTCGGACACCGCCAGGAGAAGGCGATCTTTGTGCTCATAAGGGAGTGCCCCGAGCTGGTCCTGATGGTCCGTCAATGATGTAAAATTTGGGGTACCTGAATTACCCCATGTCAAACTGGATGAACATACACGCGTCCCGATGACCACAGACCCATCTCCGGAACGATTTCCTTGTCCCGAGTGCTTGCGCGACGGCGTTCGTGTCGAGGTCACCACGCACCGCACACACGTCATCACCCACTTGAAGTGTCTCGCGTGCGGCCACAAGTGGACCGTTGAGCGCGAGCGCAAGACGCCTGAGCGCTAATTCCATGAGCGGCGTCAGGGATGTGACCTCACAAGTTTACGACGTATTTAGTCAGACTTGGTGCCAGCGCCGATCTTGAAACAGCAACGAGGACGAAGTGTGCGCTCGCAACATTCGTGAACAGGGGCACCCACGAATTCCTTGACGAGACTCTCCATGGCCCGGCACACGGCGGGGTGCTTCCCGGTCAGGGCCGATAACGGGCATCCCTCACCGCGGATGACGTAACTACCGTTCTGCTCAACGTGAGTGACGGCGCCGAGTTGCTCGTTGAGCAGAGCGCTCGCAGCCATGACACGCGACCGCAGGGAACCAGAAGGGCGTCCGGAAGACAGTTCACCGGCGAGCTTCCTCCCCGCCTCACGCAAGAGCGCATCCATCTGACGCGCCGGCAGGCCCTTGGCAAACACATCGACGAGCTGAGTGAGCAGCGGAATATACGCTCGCGACAGCAGTTGCTCGACCTCAGGTGTGAGCTCAAAAATTCGTGACGGTCTGGTTGTGCCCGGCCTCCGGCCCACACGCCGGACAACGCCGTCACGCTCCATTGCGGTGATTTGTGCTCGTACCCCGCTGGCACTGAGCTCGAGCTGGGAGGCGATATCGTCGACCGTGAGGGGTCCGCGCTGAAGTAGGCTGACGATCCGTCCGCGGCCCGTATCGAGTAGCTGTTGTCTGAGCATGTGAGTACGCGACGAAAAGTTGGCTGCGATCGTTGAGCGTCGATTGTCGTCGATTACTACATCCGGCGCTCCAACCGACCAGATATCGAAAGGGCACCTGCAGTTTACTCGCCAGAAAACCTCAATCGCGGAGGGCCTTCGATTTGCAAGATACGCAAGATGAATATTGTGTATCTAACCCGGAGGCAGGACGACATGGCACTCGAAGGAACCCACATCACAAACCCCGAGCTGCGAAAGCAGCTCCGTGCGGCAGCGTTGGCGTTCAGCATGTTCACCGCGGGAACACTCATCTGCGCATGCGGAACCACGACGCCGGCTGAGGAAGGCACAGCGCCTGTCGCCACCGGCGAGCCTCAGGCCAGGCAGGAGTCGCCGGCGGCCGAGGTCACCGAGGGCCAGCGTATTTTTCGTTTCGAGACCTTCGGTGACGAACAGCTGTGGACCGACAAGCTCCGCCTGAACGAGGTTGTTGAGAAGAACGTGGATCCGACGACGGCGCTCAAGGTCGGGCTCAAAGTGGACGCGGACGCACTGCCCGCCGGCATCCTCGAGAAGGTCGATCTCAAGAGTCCGGCCACGACGGTCGCGCTGCTCAAGATGAATGCGGTCGTGGGTCTGCAGGCCACGGTGGATGCCAACAATCACATCACCCGGCTTGGCGTCACCTGCGCGCTCTGCCATTCCACTGTGGACAATTCAGTCATGCCCGGCATCGGTCACCGGAAAGACGGCTGGCCGAACCGCGATCTCAATGTGGGCGCCATCATCGCCCTGTCACCCGTGGCGACTGCGGACCAAAAGGCGGTTTACCAGTCGTGGGGTCCCGGCAAATACGACCCGCGCTACAACCAGGACGGGAAGAACACGCCACTCGTCCTCCCGCCAGCGTATGGTTTGGCTCACGTCAACAACGAAACGTACACGGCTGAGGGTCCCATCTCGTATTGGAATGCCTATGTCGCCGTCACACAGATGGGCGGGCAAGGCAACTTCTCCGACCCCCGGCTGGGGATCGACGTCAAGCATTCGCCGGACATGGTCACATCGAAGCTCCCGGCTCTGCGCGCCTACCAGCACAGTTTGCCGGCGCCTCCACCTCCGGCCGGAAGCTTCGATGCCGCCATCGCCGACCGTGGACGCACGGTGTTTGACCGGACGTGCGCGAGCTGCCACGTTGGCGGGACGGGCACCGATAACAACGCCGGAATACTGCACCCGCCGGCGGATACTGGCGTCGACGGCGCGTATGCGGAGCGCACAGCAAACAAGGCGTACCGCACAACTCCCCTGCGTGCGCTGTGGCAGCATCCGCCGTACTTCCACGACGGCAGCGCGGCAACGCTCGCCGACGTCGTGGCGCACTACAACCGGGTGCGTAAGCTTGGTCTCACCGCAGACCAGCAGCGAGACCTCGTCGAGTACTTGAAGTCGCTCTGATTGTTACGCGCGACGGTCACGAGAAACCGCTCCCTCCTGCCGTTTCATAGCATGATGTGGCAGGAGGTTCTCACGCGCGAGTTTCGAGATGCGGTTCGGTCGCTCAGGAAGCAGCCTGGCTTCTCGGCCGCAGCGGTCCTCACGCTGGCCCTCGGGATTGGCGCCAACACCGCCGTCTTCAGCGTCCTGAATGCAGCGGTACTGCATCCACTCGGGTATCCCGACCCCGATCAATTGATGATCCTCCGTGATGTTTCGAGCCCCACTTCTGAAACGAATGTGTCTTTTCCAGAGTTTGTCGATTGGCGAACACAATCGGCCAACGTTGCAGGCGTCGCGGCGTTCTTCAACACCACGCACATCATAAGAGGCGCCGAGCCGTATACCGTGATGTCACAGGCGGTGTCCGCAAACCTGTTTCGGACACTCGGCGTCACGCCGCTCATGGGCCGGCATTTTCAAGATACCGAAGAGGCTCGCGCGGCCGATCGCGTCGTGGCGATCGGTTACGCGTTCTGGCAGCGAGAATTGGGGTCCGACACGCACGTCATCGGGCGGGTCATCACACTCGACGACACGCCGTACACCGTCGTCGCAGTCATGCCGCGAGACTTCCGGGGAGTTTTGCCAAGGGACAGCGCTGCCGCAGCACAGAAAGAACTGTGGGTACCGTTCCGATTGGATGTCTCTACCGCACCGAGAGACTTTCATGTTCTCACGGTTGTGGCGCGTCTTCGGCCGGGCGTCACTCACAACCAGGGACGCGAGCGGCTTGCGGCGATGGCGCTCGGGCTGAGACGAGCGGGGCGTACAACCCACGGGCTCTCTGCCCGCGCACTCGCCACAGATGTGGCAGCGCGCGCGCGACCGCTGTTGCTGGCCCTCAGCGGCGCGGTTGCCGTGGTCTTACTCATTGCCTGCGCGAATCTCGCCAATCTCCTGGTCGCTCGTGGCATTGCGAGGCGCCGGGAAATCGGCATTCGTGCCGCCCTTGGCGCCGGTCCCCGGCGAATTCTCTCGGCGTCTCTTGCCGAAGCGTGCGTGCTGGCTGGCGTGGGGGGTGTGGCAGGATTCGGCTTGGCAATCGGCACCGTCCGCGCGTTGTCGGGCATCGACGCGACCAACGCCGTAAACCTCTCCCTCGTCCACATCAATCTCTCGGTGTTGGCATTCACCGCGGCCACTTCCCTGTTGACGGCCCTTCTGTTTGCGATTGCACCAGCGATCCACGCGCTTCGAACCGGTGTGCAGCCGCTGCTTCAGGAATCGGCCCGATTGACGAACGGCAGCGCGACCGGGCTCCGAAACCTTCTGGTGACTATCGAGCTGGGCCTCGCAGTGTTGCTGCTGGTAGCGGCTGGGCTTCTCGCGCGATCCTTCGGCAACATACTCGACGTGCCCAAGGGATTCGATGCGACAAGTGTTCTGACGTTCAATGTTGCAGCATCGAGGGCGGACGTGCAGGCCAATCGTCACCCACTCTTCTTCGCGAGCCTGATCGAGCATCTCTCCGCGAATTCGCAGATCACGTCAGCAGGATTGGTGAACGAACTGCCCCTGGCTGGCAGTGGCGTCAGCGGGGAGACTCCTATCGAAGGGAAGGCCTTCCGTGACGGCCAGGTTCCGGTGGCGGACAAACGTATTGTGAGCCGGGGCTACTTCGAGACGATGGGTATTCCGCTGGTCCGGGGGCGGACGTTCTCAGAGGGCGATCGCTCTGGCGCAATGCCGGTGGCGGTCGTGTCCGAGCTGTATGCGCAACGTTATTTCCCTGACGAAGATCCCATCGGGCGACGAGTCTCATTCGACTGGGACATGGAAGGGTGGCAGCAGATCATCGGCATCGTCGGTGATATACGGCACGAAGGTTTGGATGTTGCACCCGAGCCGACCATCTACGTCAACTACGAACAGCGCCCCTCGACCGCGTTTTCGGTCGTCGTGAAGAGCAACGCGCCTCCGTCAGAGATGGCAGGCGTTCTCCGGGACACGGTGCGCGCGCTCGATGCCAGCCGGCCCCTGAATTCGATACGCCCGCTCAACGACGTGATCGACGCGGCCCTGGGTCCCCGCCGGCTGGCGCTGCAGGTGATCGGTGCCTTCGCGGTGATCGCATTGGTCCTGGCGGCGGTCGGGGTCTACGGAGTGGCCAATCACAGCGCACAACAACGGACGAGGGAGATCGGGCTCCGAATCGCGCTCGGCGCGCAAACCACCGATATCATCGCGTTGGTTATCTACAGGAACCTCGTCCTGACCGTCATCGGCGTCGGGGCTGGTTTGGCTGGCAGCATCGCCTTCCGGCACGTGATCGAGGCGTATCTGTTCGCCGTGGCCTCGACCGACGTGCGCACCCTGTTGATCGTAGCGGCGTTACTAGGAGGAGTCGCCTTGACCGCGTCATATCTACCGATTCGCCACGCTCTGCGAGTCGGTCCCGTGAGAGCGCTCCAGAGCGAAACACACTGACCAGAAAGATCGCGGCTCGGTCGTTTTCAATGGCACCGATTATTCCGAATCCGAGGAAGATCAAGAGCTTCCGCACCGGCGCGGCATTTGAAAGCTGGATGGGCAGGAACCACGCGCGCGAGACCGAGCTGTGGCTGAGGGTCTACAAGAAGGGATCCGGCGTCGCCACGATTTCCACCGCACAAGCGCTCGACGTGGCGCTGTGCTGGGGCTGGATTGACGGCATCCGGAAGGCCTTCGACGAGCATTCGTTCCTGCAACGCTACACGCCGCGTCGGCCGAAGAGCGTCTGGAGCCAGATCAACCGCGAGCATGTTGCGCGGTTGACGGCGGACGGGCGCATGACTTCGCACGGCCAGCGGCAGGTAGACCTCGCCAAAGCCGACGGCCGCTGGCACGCCGCCTACGCCCCGATCCGCAGCGCGACGAGAGACACCATCCCCGAAGACCTTCGCGCCGCCATCGACGCGAGCCCGCGGGCGCGCAGGACATTCCTGACTCTGGGCCGCCTGAATCTGTTCGCCCTGGCGTTCCGCACGAACAACATGAAAACGGCAGCCGGCCGTGCAAGGAAGATAGCGGCGCTCGTATCGATGCTGGAGCGCGGTGAGACGATCGTCCCGGAGCGGCGTCGCTGACGGTGGCAGGACGACTGACGTGCCATCTACTCGTATCTCAACGCCACGAGCGGATCGACACGCGCGGCGCGGCGGGCGGGAAGGTACGTGGCCAGAAGCGCAACGGCTGCCAGCGCCGCATCATCGTCCTGCGTGAACAATCGGCCGTGCAGCGGTGACACTCGGAGGATGGGGAGCACGCCATCGGTCACCATCAGCGCCTGTACGCGCTCCGGCTCGGCGTCTCCAGTAATCGACACCTCTTCGCTGTTCCACAGCCCGATGTCTTCAAAGACACGGTTGTTCTCACGATAGGTGAAGTAGGTGGCCGCCCCTTGCTCGAGCAAGGGCATGTTGAGCCCTGGTGCGCGGTGCCAGACGGCGACGAGGCTCTCGGGCTCATGGAGCGGCAGCGGCTTGAGCAGGACGCCGTGCAACACGCTGAAGACTGCCGTATTGGCACCGATTCCCAGTGCGAGAGTGAGCATCGCGACAGAGGTGAAGCCGGGGTTCCTGCGAAGCGTTCGCGCGGCGTAGCGCGTGTCGTAAAGAAGAGGTCCGAGAAACGATAGCCGCTGAAGATCGCGGTAGCTCTCCTTCACCAACTCGACACCGCCGAACTTCAAGACCGCCTGGCGGCGCGCCTCCTCGAGCGCCATGCCGGCTCTCACGTTTTCGTCGGTCTGCTGCGCGAGGTGTTCATCGATCTCTTCTCTCAGTCGCCTCTCATCGCGGCGCCGGGTGACGAACGACGCTGACCGGAGAAAGAATCGCCGCAGGGCCTTGATCACAAGTCCTCCGCTTTCACCGCGAAGAACCGCTCGATTAACGCCGTTGTCGCCTCCCAATCCTTGGTCTCGGCCTGGAGCTGTTTGCGGCCGGCGCGGGTCAGGCGGTAGAAACGTGCCTTGCGATTGTTCTCGGAGGTGCCCCACTCGGAGCTGATGGCACCTTCCTGCTCGAGCTTCAACAGCACGGGATACAACGTGCCCTGGTTCACTGCCAGGAGATCCCCGCTGATCTGTTCGATGCGCCGGGCGATGCCATACCCATGCAACGTGCCCAGCACGTCGAGTGTCTTGAGGACCATGAGCGCCAGTGTTCCCTGCTGAACGTCTTTCTTTGCCATGTTGGTTTCCCACAGGGATAGTGACACAGTTCATTTTGGAAAACAACAGGTGAGTGGGTTTTCTTTCTCTTCGAGGCGCGGCGGCTTGGGCTTTCCTTCGGAGGGTGAAGTTGTACTCGTTCAGGCCGGCGCGGACAACAGCCCGCATCGGCGTCGGCAGTGTCGGCTTCCAAGCGGATCGCGATGAGGTCAGTCGGTTGGATTCGACAAGTGTACCTTCGTGAAACGGCGAAATACAGCACACCGCTGGCGAGAGGCAAGCATCCCCATAACCAGCAGAGTGCCTCTATTCATACCTCAACGCCACGAGCGGATCGACGCGCGCAGCACGGCGGGCGGGAAGATAGCAGCCCAGCCCAGCGGACAGAGTCAAGGTCAACGATGTCACGACAAATACGAGCGGGTCGCCGGGCGACACCTGAACAAGCTCCGCCTGCAAAAGGCGGTTGAGGGCGAGCGATGCAACCAGTCCAACCGTCAGACCGATGCCCACCGGAAACAGCCCTTGCCTGAACACGAGCGCGAGGACATCGCGCACCGTGGCGCCCAACGCCATCCTCACGCCAATTTCCCGTGTCTGCTGGCTCACGGCATGTGCGATGACCGCATACAGGCCGATCGATGCCAGGAGCAGCGCCATCGCCGCAAAAATCAGGAACAGCGTGCCGTAGAGGCCCCTGTTCCAATAGATCGCCGACAAACGCTCGGTCAACGTGAAGGGCCCGATCCATATCGGGAGATCGGAATCCAGCGCCTCGACCTCGTGCCGGAACGCCGCTCCGAGACTTGCCGGCGGCACGCGCGTTCGCGCGAACACCCACATGCCGGCGGTCGCTCGTTGCCGGTAGGGCAAGTACACCAGCGGATCGAATTCCTGCCGCGTGCTGTTCTGCACGATGTTCGACACGACGCCCACGACGGTCAGCCACGCGCCCGGCGTTCCGCCATCGAATAACCGAAGGCGTTGACCGAGAGGATCCTGCCCCGGCCAATGCACGCTCGCGAACCGCTGGTTCACGATGGCAATCGGCATGCCTGACACACCATCGGCATCAGTGAAATCGCGACCGGCGAGCACGGCCCCACCCAGTGCGTTGAAGTACGCCGGGCTGACGACCAGTGCCGAAAGCGTGGGACGCCGCTCTTCGTCGACCGAAGGCGCGCCGGCCAGCTCGTACGGCAGGCTCAGTGAACCGCTCGTCGGCGGACGCCAGGCGATTGCGGCCGACTCCACACCAGGAAGCGTTTGCAGTCGCGTGGTGAGGCGCTCGAAGAAGGCAATCTGCGACTCCGCGCGCGGATATTTGCCTTCGGGCAGCGCCAGGAACATCGTGAGGACGTTTTCCGTCTTCGCACCGACATCTGCGGTATAGACATTCAGGAAGCTGCGCATCATCACGCCCGCGCCCGTAAGCAGCACGACGGCCAGCGCCATTTCTCCGATCACAAGCGACGCCGAGAGCTGCTTCCCGCGCCGTCCACCAGTGCCGCCACGGCCACCCTCCTTGAGGGCCGTATTGACGTCGAGCCGAGAGAGCCGGAGCGCCGGCGCCAGCCCGAACAGCAGTCCCGTGCCTATCGAAATCGCAAAGATGTAGGCAAGGACACCGTAGTCCAGTGAATAGTCGAAGAGTTGGTCGGACCAGTAAAGTGTCGGCGCATTGGCCGCCGCCTCGTACGCACGCACGCCCCACGTGGCAATCCACCAGCCGAAGACGCCTCCGATGGCCGAGAGCATCACGCTCTCGATCAGCAGTTGCCGAACGATCCGCCATCGTCCCGCACCGAGCGCGATGCGGACGGATATCTCGCGTGACCTGCCGACCGCGCGCGCCAGGAGGAGATTGGCGAGGTTGGCACACGCAATCAACAGCACGAACCCGACGGCACCCCACATGGACGCGTAGATCGTTGTGGCGTTCGGACCGATGTAGAACTGCCGGAAGTTCATGACGACGGGAAGAACGCGCTGATTCGTTCGCGGGTACGCGCTCGCCAGCCGGCGGCCGATGGTGTCCATTTCCGCGCGGGCGCTCTCGCTCGTGACGCCGTCGGCCATGCGGCCGAAGGCGAACCACAGACGGCGAGCCTCTCGCTTCTGGAAATCAGGCGTCGGCACCAGCGGCACCCAGACATCCTGCTTCTGCGGGAAGGAGAAACGCTGGGCCATGACGCCGATTACCGTCGTTGCAACGCCATTGATGCGCACAGCCTGGCCGACGATCGCCGGATCTTTTCCGTATCGACGTTCCCAGAATCCATGGCTAAGGACGACAACAGGCGCGGCGCCGGGCAGCGCATCAGACGTGACGAAGTCTCGTCCGATCGCGGGTCTCTGGCCGATGAGCTTGAAGGTGTCTGCGGTAACCTGTGTCGCATTGCTGGCTTCCGTGAGGCCGTTCCTGTCGCTGAGCGTGATTCTCAAATCGGCGACGGCGCCCATTCCCACGAACGACTTCGCCTGCGCCCGCCAATCTTCGAAATCGGGATAGGAGACACAGCAAGGCCCGCCAGAGCCGATGTACAGGATGCGATCATTCCTGTCGATCGATCGCGATCCCTTGAAAAGAACGGCCTTCGTCACCGTGAAGACCGCGGCATTGATGCCGATACCGAGCGCGAGCGTCAGCAAGGCGACGGCCGTGAAGCCGGGAGACTTCGTCAGTCCCCGAAGGCCATGGCGAAGATCAGTCATGAAGCCGTTCATTGTCAGGAATACTAGCCGCGTTCTGGGTTCTAGGTTCTCGGTTCTGGGTTCTTAACTTCGGTTGACGAACCCAGAACCTGGAACCGGAACCTAGAACGTAGAACCCAGAACCTAGAACCGCAGAGATCTACTCGCCGCCGGAACATGTCGCTGCACAAGAGACAGCGAAATCACCGTCACACACATCGCGCCGGCCACTACAGTGAAGAAGCCGCGGCTGCCATCGGCATCGAGCGCCCAGGCTCCAGCGTAGCTGCTGAGAATCGCGCCGAGCCTGCCGATACCAGCTGCGCTCCCGACACCCGTTGATCGCAATGCGGTCGGATACACGTGCGCGGCCAGCGCATAGAGCGTCGTCTGAACCGCGTTGATCAGCCCGCCTGTGAGCGCGAGCATCACCATGATCGGCAGCGTCGCGCTACCGGTCTCGATCGTCATGCCGCGCATGACGATTGCAGACACAACGGCTCCCACGGCCATCACGATCATCGTGATACGCGAACCGATACGGGAGATCACCAGCGAGCCGGCGATGGCGCCGATGACGCCACCGAGATTGAATGTGGTGATGCCGATGTTCGCCAGCGATCCGAGTCCGGCACCCGAGAGCATCGACGGCACCCATGTGAACCCCAGATACACAGCGAGCAGGCACGACACATAGGCAGACCACAGCGCGAGGGTATCGCGCAGGTATGGTGGTCTCAACACCGTGGAAGCCGCGGGACGATCGATGTGCTGTTCAGTGTCATCGACGACGTTGGTGTCCGCATCTATTGAATGACCCGCTTTTCGAAGAATAGCGAAGAGCTCGGGCCAACGGTTCTGACGCCGCGCAAGGAACCGGGGCGATTCAGGGAGCAGCCAGAACAACAGCAACCCGGCCACACACGGAACGAGGCCGCCGAGCGCGAATAACCCTCGCCAGCCGACCGCCGGAAGCGCGCGTTCCGCCACAAGCCCGGCCAGCATGGCGCCGAGCGGGACGCAGACGATGGTGAGCGTGACCGCAAACGGCCGATACCG
This sequence comes from Vicinamibacterales bacterium, assembly GCA_963811435.1. GTDB lineage: Bacteria > Acidobacteriota > Vicinamibacteria > Vicinamibacterales > JAMQPK01 > JAMQPK01. The sequence goes on along the minus strand of CAWERD010000007.1, from coordinate 499,050 downwards.
GCGCGGAACAAATTCAGATGAAAGCGTGGCCGCACACGGAATCGCGCCGCCCAGCCCGATACCGACGAGCAGTCGCAGCATGCCGAGTGCGGGAATGCTGTTCGCCATCGAGGCCGCGGTCGTCATGGCTCCGAAGAGCATCATGCTCGCGATGAGCGCACCGCGCCGGCCCGATCGATCGGCCACGACACCCGCGAGGCTCCCGCCGATGAGCATCCCCACGAAGCCGAGCGCGCCGACGCTGGCAAACGCCTGACGAGGCAGCGACCATTCGCGCATGATCGAAGGAATCGCGAGGCCGAGCAGCTGATTGTCGATGCCGTCGAAGATGATGGTGAGCGCGCTCAACGCGACGACGAACTTCTGGTAGCCGCTCCAGCCCCCTTCGTCGAGGACCTTGCCGACATCGACGGAGCGTCCGAGGGTCAAGATGTCACTCGGACGTGTTCTTTCCGCGACTGGCCAGCACTTCCTGCGCAATATGGAAGGCGCTGTTCGCCGCCGGCAACCCGCAGTACACGGCTGTCTGCAGCAGCACCTCTTTCACATCGCTCTGACTCATGCCGTGGTCGAACGCCGCATTCAAATGCATCTTCAATTCGGCGTCGCGACCGAGCGCCACGAGCATCGCGAGCACGAGCAGCCGCCGGGTGCGTTCGTCCAATCCCGGGCGCGTCCAGATCTCTCCCCACGCGTAACGGGTGAGGAGGTCCTGAAACTCATGCGTCAGATCGTCCCGCGCGGCCATGGCGCGATCCACATGCGCATCGCCAAGCACGCGACGGCGGGCATCCATGCCCTTCTTCGACCGCTCTTGTTCATCCATGTTGTGGTCCAGTCGCCAGGTGACCAATCACTGCGGTATTGAACGCATTGGCCGCCTCGATGTTCGAAAGGTGCGCCGCGGGCAATCGTGTCAGAGTGGCGCCGTCAATCGCTGCAACGATCTCTTCTCCATGCGCGGGAGGGGTCGCAGGGTCGCGATCGCCGACAATCACCATCGTCGGCGTCCGGATTGCCGAGATCGCGCCGGTCAGATCCATGTCACGAATCGCGGCGCAGCAGGCCGCATAACCATCGACCGGTGTCGAAAGCAGCATCCGTCGGCAGCGCTCAATCTCAGGCGGCGCGCGCTGGATGAATTCCGGAGTAAACCATCGATCGAGGATGACGTCGGCCACGCGCGGACATCCCCTAGGCCTGCACGACGCCAATGCGCTCGTCCCAGAACGAGGGCGGCCCGAGATTGGAAGAGGTGTTTGCAAGAACGAGGCGGCCGACCATCTGCGGCGCGTTGACGCCAAGCCACATGCCCACCATGCCGCCCTTCGAAAGCCCGCAGAAGCTCACCTGGCGAAGGCCAAGTCCGGCAATCAGCATGGCGGCGTCCAGCCCGAGGCGATCGATGGTGTAAGGCCCGGGAGGCGCATCCGATCGGCCGTGGCCACGGCTGTCGTATCGCAGCACATGAAACCGGCTGGAAAGGGCCTGCACCTGGCCGTCCCACATGGACAGATCGCTGCCAAGGGAATTGGAGAACATCAGGACAGGCAGATCGGAAGGCCCATCCCATTGATAGAACAAGCGGCAGTCGCCAACGGATACGTGCGGCATTCATGACGCTCCTTGCGAACGACGACGCGACGCCAGCATCCGCTCCACCAGCCGCTTCGCGTGAGCTGCCTGGCGATCGTGATCGAAGATCGTGTCGAGCGCGGACGCATCGAGGTGCTCGGCTATGGAAGGTGTTCTCGCGAGCACGTCGCGCAGATGCACGCCATCCTTCGTCGCTGTCCGACTCGCTTCTTCGACGAGACTGTGCGCCCGATCTCTGCCGATGCGCGGGGCGAGCGCCATCATCACGGCCTCCCCGCTGACGAGGCCGCGCGTGATGTCGATATTGCTGCGCATGCGATCGGCGAAGACCTCGAGACCGTCGATCGTCTCGACGGCCCGGCTCACGGATCCCCAGGTGAGCGAAAAGATATCGGGAATCGTTTCCCATTCGGCGTGCCAGCCGCCGAGGCCGCGCTCATGCTCCTGCGGCATGGCCGCGAACAGACTCGCCAGCAAGTGCGGCACTCGTACTGCCGCGGCCAGCATGACAGCACACGCAACCGGATTGCGCTTGTGCGGCATTGTCGAGGATCCACCACGTCCTTGCGCGGCGGGCTCGGACACCTCGCCCACCTCTGTCTGCGCAAGCAGCGAAATGTCGCGGCCTATCTTTCCCAGCACGCCCGTCAGCAGCGCCAATGCGGCCGCGAAGTCTGCCAGCCGATCGCGGTGTGCGTGCCACGACAGATCCGGCTCGGAAAGTTTGAGCTCGGCGGCGAGGGCTGCAGTCAGGCGCCCGCCAGCGTCACCGATAGACGCAAGCGATCCCGCGGCACCACCAAACTGCAACACACACGCGGCGTCACCCGCTTGCTCAACACGCATGCGCGCGCGATCGACGGCCGCACACCAGCCCGCGACCTTCAGCCCAAACGTGATGGGGACCGCATGCTGCAGCCACGTCCGGCCTACGATCGGCGTCGAGGCGTGTGCCTCTGCAAGTGTCGCAAGCGCATCGGCCAGCCTGCTTACTTCAGCGAGGAACTGGTTCAAGCCTCGCCGCAACTGAAGCGCAAGGCCTGTGTCCATCGCGTCCTGGCTGGTGGCACCCCAATGCACGTAGCCGGCAGATGTTGCATCCTTCTGCGCGACGAGCGTGATCAGAGCGGCGACAAGCGGGATCGCGGGATTGCCCGCGGTGGCAGCGGCAGCCCCCAACTGATGACGATCGAACAACTCCGCACGGCAGCGCTCGACGATGACTTCTGCGGCACGCTGCGGAATGATGCCTACCTTCGCTCCCGCCCGCGCAAGTGCAGCCTCGAAGTCGAGCATCCCCTGGAGACGTGCGGCATCTGAAAACACCTCCGAAGCGGCGGTGCCACGGAACAACGGATCGAGAAGTGGTGAATCGGCAGCCATCAAAAGTCGAAGAACACCGTTTCATCCTCGCCTTGCAGATGCACGTTCCACTCGAACGTGCGTGGCGCGATTTCGCGCGCAATGAGCGTGTGTCTTCGTCCCGCCTCCACCAGATTCAACAAGAGATCCTCCGAATTGCCCGGCGCGTCGGGAAAATAGATCCGGCTGTTGAGATGCCGAAGCAAGCCGCGCATGAAGATCGCGACGACGACATGGGGCGCCTGCCGCTTCCCGTCAGGCGCCGCCACACGTCCGGGCTTCGTCGTCGTGAACTGAAAACTGCCGTCAGGTGCGGTGGGCACCCGGCCAAAGCCGGAAAAGCCATCGTGCCGTTCACCGGTCGCGTACTCGCCTCGTGGATCGGCCTGCCAGATTTCGATCATGGCGTCGGGCACGCCCGCGCCATCGGCATCGATCACACGGCCCCGAATCGTGACGGTCTCTCCGGCGAAGCCCGCGTCAACGAGCTTGTCGTTGAAGAACGGTTGCAGCCCGACGTGAAAAAACGGCCCGACGGTTTGCGACCCGGTTCCAATCATCGCCGCATCATTTCTCCCACGGCGTCTCGTTGCGGCCGCGCAGCACCATGTCGAATCGGTACCCCAGCGCATGCTCGGGCATCGTCGTGTCCCAATCGAACGCCGAGACGAGCCGTTCGCGTGCTGCGGCATCGGGAATGCCGTTCAGAATCGGATCGAACGGCAACAGCGGATCGCCGGGAAAGTACATCTGGGTCACGAGCCGCGTGAGAAACGCTTCGCCGAAGACTGAAAAGTGAATGTGCGCCGGACGCCACGCGTTGTGATGGTTGGTCCACGGATAGGCGCCGGGCTTCACGGTAACGAAGCGGTATCGGCCTTCCTCATCGGTCATCGTCCGCCCGCATCCGCTGAAGTTCGGATCGAGCGGTGCATCGTGCCGGTCGATCGCGTGTGCGTATCGTCCAGCCGCATTCGCCTGCCACAACTCCACGAGCGTGTTGCGGATCGGCCGGCCGTCCTCATCCAGCACGCGTCCGGTGACGATGATGCGCTCGCCAAGCGGCTCGGCGTCGTGTTGACGGGTGAGGTCGTGATCGAGCGGGCCGATGATGTCGCGACCAAACACCGGACCCGTCAATTCAGACAGTGTCTGCGGTGCGAGCACCAACGGCTTCGAAGGTGCGCGCTTTCTCGTCGACACGTACGCCGGATACAGGTGTGGCGGCTGTGTTCCCGGCGTCACCGGACCATACGCACGAGTGGTCTTCGACATCACATTCTTGCGTGCGCTTCGGCCGTGCGTTGCAACAGTGCACGAAGCGCCGTCAACTCCGTCTCCGAGGGTGTTTCTGTCTCATCCACCTGGCCGGCAAACCGAACGGTCCATCCCGTGTTTTCGATGACCTTCTCCCGGGTCACACCCGGATGCAGATGCGTCACGATGAATTCACACGATCCTGCCTCTGGCTCCATGATGCAAAGGTCGGTGATGATGGCCACGGGTCCCTTGCCGGGGAGATTCAGCTTGGCTCGCGTGTCGCCGCCGTCGAGATACCCGGCCGACGTGATGAAGTCTACCTTCTCCACGAACGTCCGCTTCGATTGCTGCAGCACGATGAGCACTTCGCGCGCCAGCGACGCAATTTCCGACGCCCCGCCGGCACCGGGAAGCCGGACGACGGGATGATCATAAGGCCCGATGACCGTTGTATTGATGTTGCCGAAGCGATCCACCTGCGCAGCCCCCAGGAAGCCGACGTCGATCCGGCTTCCCTGCAGCCAGTAGCGAAAAATCTCTGCGGTTGAGACAACAGTGTCGGCGGTTTCCGCGAGCTCGCCGTCACCGATCGACAACGGCAGCACGCTGGGTTTTGCGCCGATCGGGCCCGATTCGTAGATCAGCACGATGTCGGGCGCATGTGTCAGGCGTGCGAGATTGGCGGCCGTCGACGGCAGCCCGATGCCGACAAAGCAGACGACGCCGTTGTGCAGACGTCGCGCGGCGGCAACCGTCATCATCTCGGTGGTCGTGCAGCTCGGCGCCATGCTCATGCGGCCTGGCCGTTCATCACATGCCGCTCGAGCCAGTGCAGAAAACCCTCGCGCGTCCGGGCGATTTCGTCCCACTGCTGATAAAAGCGATTGTCGCGCTCGTAATAGCCGTGCGCGTACGAAGGCTTCGCACCGCCCTCCGCAACCGCGACGGCGGAAAAGACCCAATGAGGCAACAGGCATGCGTTGACGTCGGCCGCAAGCCCGTCGACCACTTCTTCGACCGTCGCAATGGCACGCCGGGCCGCCAGCACCGCTTCTTTTTGCACGCCGATGATGCCCTTCACGAGCACGTTGCCTTTGCGATCGGCCTGCTGTGCATGGATGACCGTGACATCGGGCCGCAGCGCCGGAACGGCCGTGAGCTCCTCTCCGGTGAAGGGGCACCTGATCGGCTTGATGCGATCGCTGTAGCGCGGCAAATCGGAGCCGGCATATCCGCGTAACACCGCGAACGGCAACCCCGAGGCCCCCGCGACATACGCATTCGCCATGTCGGCATGGCTGTGCTCTTCGATCTCGAGCCGGTTGGGCCACTCATGTTCCACGGCATCGCGGAAGCGGTGCAGTGATCCGACACCGGGATTGCCGCCCCACGAGAACACAAGCCGCCTCGCGCATCCCGCGCCGATGAGCTGGTCGTAAATCAGGTCGGGTGTCATTCTCACGAGCGTCAGGTCGCGGCGTTTTTGACGAATCACCTCGTGTCCGGCAGCAAACGGAATGAGATGGGTGAATCCCTCCATCGCGACGACGTCGCCATCATGAACCAGCTCGGCAATCGCCTCTTGCAGCGTGACGATCTCAGGCATCGATCGGAAACCCCACGTAGTTTTCGGCCAGGCTCGTCGCTGCCGCACGCGACCCGACAACGTATGCGAGCCTGGCGAGCTGAAGCCGGTACTCGGCGCCCGAATGATCACCCGGGAAGCGGTGCAGCATCGACGTCATCCAGTAGGAAAAATCCTGCGCCCGCCAGACACGTCGAAGGCAGGTTGCCGAATAGCCGGCCAGCAGACGGGTATCGCCTGACCGATACGACTGGACGAGCGCACGCGACAGGTGCCACACATCACGAACCGCAAGGTTCAATCCCTTGGCACCGGTCGGCGGCACGATGTGCGCGGCATCGCCGGCCAGGAACAGACGTCCGTACTGCATCGGCTCGACGACAAAGCTGCGCATGCCCGTTACGCTCTTCTCGATGACGGGCCCCTCCTTCAGCGTCCACCCGTCTCGCCTCTCGAACCTCTTGTGCAGCTCGTCCCAGATGCGATCGTCGGACCAGTCGTCGATGCGATCGTCGTGTCCGCACTGCACGTAAAACCGGCTCAACTCGGGCGTTCGAAGGCTGTGCAGCGCAAACCCGCGCTCGGACGACGCGTAAATCAGCTCGTCGGTTGACGGCGCTACCGAAGCGAGGATGCCGACCCAGCCGAATGGATATTCCCGCTCGTAGGTCGCGAACACCCCTGCCGGGATGACGTGCCGGCAGATGCCATGGAAGCCATCGCAACCGGCGACGAAATCGCACTCGACTTCGAGGCGTGCGCCGTCGACCGTGGCGCGGAGCCGTGGCCGCTCGGAGTCAACGTCGTGCACCGAGACGTCATCGACTTCGTAGTGAATCGCCGCGCCCGCGGTCAGCCGCGCATTCACGAGATCTTTGACGACTTCCTGCTGGCCGTAAATCCAGATTGACCTTCCGTTCGCCAGTTCGGTCAACGGTATGCGATGCGCCTCGCCTTGAAATCTCAGCTCGATACCGTGGTGGACGAGCCCTTCACGTTTCAGGCGATCGCCGACGCCAGCCGCCACGAGCAGATCAACCGTACTCTGCTCGAGCACACCCGCACGCACCCGTTTCTCGACATACTCACGGCTTCGGCGCTCGAGGACGATCGACTCGACACCTTCGAGGTGGAGCAGGTGCGACAGCACCAGACCTGCCGGTCCGGCGCCGACAATCCCTACTTGAGTCCTCATGGCGCAGTCTCTTACGCACGCTCGAGAATCATGGCCACACCCTGGCCGACGCCGACGCACATCGTGCACAGGGCATATCGATCGCGCGTTCGGCCCAGTTGATACGTCGCGGTCGTGACCAGCCGGGCGCCGCTTGCGCCCAACGGATGGCCGAGCGCGATCGCCCCGCCGTTCGGATTGACGTGCGGCGCCTCGTCGGGAACGTGATGTGCGCGAAGCACGGCCAGGACCTGCGCCGCAAAGGCTTCATTCAATTCGATGACGCCGATGTCGGCTGATATCGATCTTCGCGAGCTTCAGCACCTTATGAATCGCCGGCACCGGACCTATCCCCATCGTCCTGGGCGCCACACCGGCCGCTGCGGAAGACACCACTCTTGCACGCGGCGTCAGCCCGTGTTTCCTGACCGCTTCTTCTGACGCGACGATGAGGGCGGCCGCGCCATCGTTGATGCCGGACGCATTGCCGGCGGTCACGGTTCCGCCGGGCTTCACGAGGGGCTTCAAGCTTGCGAGCGCCTCGAGCGTGACGTTCGGACGCGGATGCTCATCGACGCAGACGAGGGGCGGAACCGGAACGATTTCCTCTGCGAGCCGTCCTTCGCGAGACGCCGCGGCCGCTCGCTGCTGGCTGCGCAGTGCGTATGCATCCTGGTCGGCGCGGGAGATCTTGAACTCTTCGGCGACGTTCTCCGCGGTCTCGGCCATCGTGTCGATGCCGTACCGCTCCTTCATGCGGGGATTGACGAACCGCCACCCAAGCGTGGTGTCTTCCATCTTCGTCTCGCGCGAGAACGGCTCGGTGCTCTTGCCGATGACGAAGGGGGCACGCGACATGCTTTCGACGCCGCCGGCGACGATGAGCGACGCCTCGCCGCTCTTGATCGCGCGCGCCGCCAGAACGATGGCGTCGAGGCTCGAGGCGCACAGCCGGTTGATCGTCAGTCCCGGTACATCCAGCGGCAGGCCGGCCAGGAGCAGCGCCATGCGTGCGACGTTGCGATTGTCCTCGCCCGCCTGGTTTGCGCATCCATACGCGACGTCGTCGAGGGCCGCCCAGTCGACGCCGGTATTGCGGTCGACGAGCGCCTTGAGCGGCACCGCCGCCAGGTCGTCCGTCCGTACCGAGGCGAGGCTTCCGCCGTAGCGCCCGAAGGGCGTGCGAACGGCGTCGCAGATAAAGGCGTCTGGCATATCGGTAGTGTCCGGCTTTAGCCGGACCCCGGACCTTGTGGGACGATAGCCCCGGCGCTTCGAACGTGTCAAGCCGAATATCGCCCTATTTGTGCGATAATCGGCCACCAATGGCGCGCCGGCGTTCCGACCCCAATTTCATGCTGTCGCTCGCGCGGGGCCTCACGGTGATTCGCGCGTTCGAGCACACAGATGCGGCCTTGTCGGTGGCCGAAGTGGCCCGGCGTGCCTCGATGTCGCGCGCCGCGGCACGGCGGTGTCTGTATACGCTCGAGCGGCTTGGCTATGCGAGCCGAGCGGACGGCGCCTACGAGCTGAAGCCGAAAGTGCTGATGCTGGGAAATGCCTACCTGGGGTCTGCGAGCGTCGCCCGGGCGGCTCAACCTGTGCTCGAGTGCGTGTCGGAGCGCCTGCAGGAGTCCTGCTCGCTCAGCGTGCTCGACGGCAGCGAAATCGTGTACGTGGCGCGGGCGGCGATGCGGCGTATCCTCTCCATCGGCATCTCGGTGGGCACACGACTCCCCGTCTACTGCACGTCCATGGGACGGGTTCTCCTGGCGTTTCTCGATGAGAAGGAACAGGCGTCGGTGTTGAGCCGCCTCGATCTCGTGGCGCATACGTCCCGCACAATCACCGATCCCGACGCGCTCCGCACGGAACTTCGACGAGTGCGTGCGGCAGGGTTTGCGCTGGTGGATCAGGAGCTCGAAATCGGGCTTCGCTCGATTGCGGTGCCCGTCCACGGGCGCGGATCGGTTGTCGCCGCCATCAATGTCGGCGTCCACGCCGCGCGCGTGGACCTTCGAACGATGACCCGGCAGTATGTCCCCGTACTGCGCGAGGCGGCCGAGGAAATCGGGCTCGCCATTGGCTCAACGCTGAGATAGGGAGCTTGCCATGCGGAGCGACGTCGTCGGCAGCCTGCTGAGGCCGGAGTATCTAAAGAAGGCGCGCCAGCAGTATCAGAATGGCGAACTTACGCCCGCCGCATTCAAGACGATCGAAGATCGTGCGGTCGATCAGGCGATCGCCCTGCAGGAAGGCGCGGGGCTGAGCGTGATCACCGACGGCGAAATGCGCCGCTATGCGTTCTTTGGCCATCTCATCGAGGCGCTGGAAGGGTTCGACAAATTCGCCGGCTGGTCGGTCACCTTCCGCGATGGCGAGGGGCATGAAGCGGCGCTGCAGCGACCGGTCGTCGTCGGCAAGCTGCGCTGGCGGCGGCAGATGGCGGTCGAGGAATTCACGTACCTGCGAGGCCGGACGCGGTCGCAAGTGAAGGTCACCTTAATCAGCGCGCAACAAGCGGCCGCCTACTACGATCCCGTCAAATCGAAGGGCGCCTACCCTACGCGTGACGCATACCTTGCCGATCTCGTCGACTTCACACGACGGGAGATCGAGGAGCTGAGGCGGCTCGGATGCGAGTACATCCAGATCGACGCACCTCAGTACGCTGCGTTGCTGGACGAGAACATCCGCGACGGCTATCGACAGCGTGGAAGCGATCCCGATCGCATGCTGGAAGAGTGCATCGAGCTGGACAACGCGATCATCAAGGACCACAAGGGCGTGACCTTCGCCATCCACATCTGCCGCGGCAATCACAAGAGCATGTTCTACGCGTCCGGCGGGTACGATCGGATCGCGCAGACAATCTTCACCAAGGCCGGCTTCGATCGGTTCCTCCTCGAATACGACGATGACCGATCGGGTACGTTCGAGCCGCTGAAACACGTGCCGGACGACCGTACCGTGGTCCTGGGGCTCGTCAGCTCGAAACGGCCCCTGCTCGAATCGCCGGAGGTGCTCAAGGCGCGCATTGCCGAAGCCACGAAGTTCGTGCCGCTCGAGCGGCTGGCCTTGAGCCCTCAGTGCGGGTTCGCTTCGACCGAGGAAGGTAACCGTCTGTCCGAGGACGATCAGAAAAAGAAGCTGACCCTTGTGGCGACAGTTGCGCGCGAGGTGTGGTAGCGGCGGCCGACTAAACGTCGGCTCGTACGCCACGAAAGAACTGATTCACGCTTGTCGCGCCCGTGCGAATCTTGCTACCCTCATCTGCAATCGATTACAGGATGGAGGCGTCCGATGTACACCAGGCGTGAAGTCGCAAAGCTGACGCTCGCGGGGCTTCCCGGCATCGTCCTGCTCCCCCGTCGCGCATTCGCCCAAACCAGGCCGAACTCAGTGACGAACGGTGTGCACATTGGCGTCATTACCTATAGCTATCGCAGCATGCCCGATCAGGGCGGCGAAGCCACGCTGCGATACATCGTCGATTCCGGCATCAGCGAGATCGAAATGATGAATGGCCCGGCGGAAGCGTTCGCCGGCGCGCCGCGCGCCGCAGGCCGCGGAGGTGGCGGCGGTGGTAGAGGACGTGGCCAACAGCTCTCATCTGAACAGCAAGCGGCGCAACAGGCCGCTCAGCGCGAAGCTGCCGAGCGTCTGAAGCAGTGGCGGCTTTCGGTATCGATGGACCGGTTCAAGGCGCTGCGCAAGATGTATAACGACGCGGGCGTCACGATCTACGCGTGGAAGGCACTGAATCCGAACATGTCGGACGAAGAATACGAGTACGTGTTCAACGTCGCCGAGGCTCTGGGTTGCACGCACACGACGCTCGAGTTACCGACCGACATGGCGCAGCTGAAACGGATCGGGTCGTTCGCCGAAAAACGAAAAATCTACGCCGCGTATCACACGCACACCCAGGGGAACATGACCGTGTTCGATCAGGCGTTCGCCGCCTCGAAGGCGAACATGGCGAACGTCGATTTCGGCCACTATGTGGCTGGCGGTGGCGGGAACCCGGTTCCGTTCCTCGAGAAGTTCCACAGCCGCATCGCCAGCTTCCACATGAAAGACCGGCAAACACCCGCCAACGGCGCAGGAAACCTGCCGTGGGGACAGGGCGACACGCCATTGAAAGAGATTCTGCAGACCGTGAAGAAGAATCGATGGACGATGCCCGCATCAATCGAGCTGGAGTACGACGTGCCTGAAGGTTCGGATGCGGTGAAGGAAGTCGCAAGGTGTCTGCGTTACTGCAGAACTGCCTTGGAATAGGTCCCTCGCGGTTCTAGGTTCTGGGTTCTAGGTTCTAGGTTCCGGTTCTAGGTTCGGATTCCGGTTCTGAGCCAGGTTCATCAGTCGAACCTAGAACCTAGAACCGGAACCTAGAACCTAGAACCTAGAACCCAGAACCGCTGGCGTCTCAGAACACCTAGCGCGGTTTCAACCATCCGCGCCAGTCGAGCAGAAGGGCGGTCCGCCCGGCTACTCGCGACCACGCGCCATCTGGACGGTCCTGCCAATCCCTGTCCCGACGGCCCCCTCGCCATAGGGCACGCCGAGTGGGCGCATGACGCCGCTCCATCAACACAACCACTGGGGGTTCTCCGGCAACTTTGTCTGGGAGAGTCTTGTGTGTCATGCCTCCCTTATCGGTACGACTCGGAAAGACTTCACAGTTCGTCACCGCTGGCCGGCAAGGCTTTGGGCTAAACTCTTGCCGGGCCTGCCCTGATGAGCCGATCCTCGGCTCCATCTCGCATTCCGGCGTGAGGAGTTGTATGCCCTGTCAGTCGCAGTTCGTGTGCTTTGCGCGCGGGGCTGTCCTGGTCGCCCTCGTCGCCGCCCTGCCGGGCTGCGCCATGGTCAATCGCATGGCCGTCAAAGGCGTGGCCGATACGTTGTCCGAAGGTGGCGATACGGTGACCTCGCATGACGACCCCGATCTCATCGCCGGCGCCTTGCCGTTTGCCTTGATGCTGCACGAATCGCTGCTGGCATCGGTACCGAACTACGAACCTCTGCTGACGACCACCTGCGGCCTGTATACCCAGTACGCATTCGGATTCGTCGCCGCCGAGGCCGAGGCCCTGCAGCGCGACGACTACGACCGATCCAAACGGCTGAACGGCAGGTCCTTTACCCTCGCCCAGCGCGGAAAGAACCTTTGCTGGAGGGGTCTCGAAGCGAAGTTCCGCGGAATCGGACAGGCCCTGAAAACCGACCCCAACCAGGCACTGGTGCGCACGCGGCGGGAGCACGTCGAGCTCCTCTACTGGTCCGCGGCCTCCCTGGGAGCCGCGATCTCGGCGGGCGGCCTCGACCATCCGGATCTGCTGATTGACTGGCCGGTCGTTCGGGCCCTCGCAGAGCGCGCGATGGCGCTCGACGAGACATGGGGCAATGGGGCCATCCCCGAGTTGATGATTACCGTTGAAAGCCAGGGCGAGGCTCTGGGCGGATCGGAAGAACGTGCGCGCAAGTATTTCGCGCGCGCCGTCGACATTCAGCGCGGCCTGTCGCCCATCCCGTATGTGGCGCTGGCGACCGGTGTGGTCAAGAACAAGCAGGATCGTGAAGAATTCTCGAAGCTCCTGGAGCAGGCGCTCGCGATCGATCCCGAGAAAGACCCGAGCCATCGCCTCGTGACCCTGATCGCGCAACGGCGCGCGCGAGTGTTGCTCGACCGCATCGACGATCTGTTTCTGGAACCAGGTCCACGTCTCGACTAAATCGGGAGGCATGATTATGTTCGGCAGGATCCCCGTTCGATTCGCTCTCGCACTTGCGCTCGTCGCATCGGTGTCGGTTGGTGCCCAGGCACCGATCAACATCCGGCTCGCGACGCTCGCACCCGACAACTCGCCGTGGACGGGTGCGCTCCGCTCGATGGGCACCGCGTGGGAGAAATCGACCGAGAAGCGGGTGCGGCTCACGGTCTACGCGGGCACCATTCCGAGCGAGTCGTCTGCAATCGCGCGCATGGCGGTGGATGGACTTCAGGCCGCCACGCTGATGGTGGCGGGGCTGTCGGAAATCGACGAGTCGTTCAACATTTTCGGCGTCCCGTTCTTCTTCGAATCAGACGCCGAACTGCTTCACGTGCAGCAGAAGCTGACGCCGCTCATCCGCGAGCGCCTGCAGGCCAAGCGTTATCACCTCATCAACTGGGGCAACGCCGGATGGGTACAGCTCTTTTCGAAGCAGCCGATTCGCACGCTCAACGACGTGAAGAGCGCCAAGCTCTACACCACCGAAGGCAACCCGAAGATGGTGCAGTGGTACACGTCGAACGGATTTCACGCGGTGCCCCTGGCCGCCGGCGAGATTCCCAAGCAGTTGAAGTTGCCGACGGGCGCGATTAACGCGGCGCCGATGCCGCCGGTGTATGCCGTCGCTCTGCAGATCTTCAAAGATGCGCCGCACATGCTCGACATCCGGCTGGCCCCGCTCGTCGGCGCCACGGTGATGACCGACTCGGCGTTCAGCAAAATCTCCGCGGACGACCGCACGAAGATTCTCGCCGCCGCGTCGGCGATGGAGCAGCAGATCAATGCGCAGGCGCCCGCGCTCGACAGCAAGTCGATTTCTGCGATGACGGCGGCCGGACTGCAGGTCGTCACGCTCGATCCAAAGGCGACGGCCGAATTTCGCAGCGCAGCTGAAAAACTGGGTGGGACGCTGCGAGGGGGGATGATCCCGGCCGACGTCTACGACCTCGCGGTCCGCGAGCGCGACGCGTTTAGAAAAGCGAAGCCCGCGAAATGAAGGTCGGTGAGACAGAGGATCTCATCGCATTTCTCGCGGCGCTGGGCATCATGATCCTGCCCCTCAGCGAGGTCGTGCTGCGGCGCTTCTTCAACACCGGCGTTCCCGGAGCCGCCCCGTTCACCGCCCACCTCACGCTCATCGTTGGATTGGTCGGGGCCGCGATTGCCGCGCGCGAGGGAAAGCTGCTCTCGCTCGCGACCGGCACGATGCTGCCCGAAGGACGTTCGCGGCATATCGCCGGCATCGTTGCCGCCTTCGTTGGCGCGCTCGTCACGACGATCCTCGCGCTTGGCGGCCTGCGCCTTCTGCAGGTGCACCGCGAAGCGGGCAGGGAAATCGCGCTGGGCGTGCCGATATGGGTCGCCGATCTCGCGTTCCCGATCGCGCTGGGCTTGATCGCCCTGCGCCTGGTCTGGAAGGCGTCGCCAACCATGCGTGGACGCGCGCTTGCGGGAGCCGGCATCGCCGCCGGTATCTGGATCTCAACCCATCCGGAGCTCTTGCTCGATCAGTCCGGATGGCCCTGGATTGTCGTGCTGGTCGGCGCCGCCGTTCTCGGAATGCCAATCTACGCGCTCATCGGCGGTGCCGCCGTCATCTTGTTCCTGGTGCAGGGCGACCAACCGGCTAACGCGATCATCGGGAGCTACGATCAGCTCACGTCCAACGACCTTCCGGCCATTCCGCTTTTCACGCTTGCGGGATTTCTTCTGGCCGAAGGCAAGGCGTCGGATCGTCTTCTTCGATTTTTCCGGGCGTTCTTCGGCTGGGCTCCGGGCGGTACAGCAGTCGTAACGGCAGTTCTCTGCGCGTTCTTCACGCTCCTGACGGGCGGCTCTGGCGTCACAATCCTCGCGCTCGGCGGACTGCTGCTGCCGGCGCTTCTCGCCGACGGCTACAGCGAACGCTTCTCGCTGGGTTTGCTGACCGCGGCCGGGTCGCTCGGGCTGCTCTTCCCTCCTTCGCTGCCGCTCATCCTCTACGGCATCGTCGCAGAGGTGCCCATCGGCGATCTGTTCATTGGTGGTCTGCTGCCGGGGACGTTGATGCTCGGCGCCCTCGCGGCGCTGGGCGTACGCGAAGGGATCGTCACCGGCAGCTCGCGCAGGCCGTTCACGATTCGCGAAGCCGGCGCGGCCACATGGTGCGCAAAGTGGGAACTGCTGCTGCCCATCGTGATCATCGTGTCGCTCGTCGCAGGCGCGACGACGGTGCAGTCGGCGGCGCTGGCGGCGCTCTACACGCTCATCGTGCAGCGGTTCATCCAGCGCGATCTTGCGGGATTCGCCGATTTACGGCGCGCGATGAGCCACTCGATCGCGCTCGTCGGCGGCATTCTCATCATTCTCGCGGTCGCCGTCGGATTCACGACCTACTTGATAGATGCGCAGGTACCGGCCCGTCTGGCCGACTGGGCGAGAGAGAACATCCACTCGAAGTGGGTATTCCTGCTCGGTCTGAATGCGTTCCTGATTGTCGTGGGCGGGATGATGGACATCTTCTCGGCCATCATCGTCGTCGTGCCGCTCGTCGTGCCGATTGCCACACACTTCGCGATCGACCCGATCCACCTCGGAGTGGTGTTCGTCGCGAACTCCGAGCTCGGCTACCTGACGCCGCCGGTGGGGGAAAATCTGTTCGTCGCGTCCTACCGGTTCAACAAGCCGATCCTTCAGCTCGCGCGGGCGATGCTGCCGATGTACGTCATCCTGCTCATCGGCGTGCTGCTCATCACCTATCTGCCGTGGCTGACGACCGGCCTGCTGCAGCGGTAACTATTTCGAAACGCCGACGTCCTTCATCGACTCGAGCTTCGCCAGGTTGATGCTCGTCACCGCGGCTTGCAGCGCGTTGATGTCGATACCATCGCCTTTCGCCGTCACGATGAAGCGGTCGCCAAGCACGATGGCGAATTCGTTTCTGCCTCCGGTCTTCGACGCACTGCGATGCACGAGCCGGCCGCCGACTCGCTCGGTACGCTCCGATACCTGATCGTTCTCGCGCTCGCCCATCACGCCGGCCCACGACGCCAGGCCCATCAAGCCACTCGCGCCGCCGGTGTCGGTAATTTCCAGGTTTGCCGATTTTCCGGCGCCATCACCGTAATTGGCCTCGGCGGTCGCGACCATGAGGCCCGCGATGCCCGAGCGCTGTGAATCGCTGCTCTGCTTCGGAAGGCCGGCGAAGGTTTCGGGAACGAGCGGCACCAGCTGGTCGAGGCTGACCGGATCGACGCGCTTGCCGCCGCCAAACAGCGTCCCCAGCGTTTCGAACGCGGCCGCCGTCTGTCCAGCGGTATCACCGCTCTTCTGCGCCGATTCCATCTTCTGGGTGCTCTTCTCCAGGCTGCGTCCGAGCGCCTCGAGCTTTCCGAGAGCGCTGTTGGGATCGGCTACCGTCTGCTCGGCAGCATCGCCGCCACCCAGATACCCATACCTGCCATCGCAGCGGGCGCCATGAATATCCCGCCGATGACGCCCACGACCATCGACAGCACGATGGCGCAGACGACGACCACCGCGGTGTAGCCGACGGCCTTGTCCTGCGGCGCCTTCATCAGAAATGGAAGACCCAGATAAAGAAGATAGATTCCATACAGCCCGGCCAGGATGCCGAGCACGCTCAACATCGGCAGAATCTGGAGCACCCCTGCAATCCATGCCGGCGTGTACGAATACACGGCCACTTTCATTGCCTGCGCGCTGTTCTTCTGCGCGCCGAAGGTGGGCGCCAGCGCATCGATGATGAAGGCCAGAATGAACACTCCCACAATGGCCATGACGAACATGAACACGGCCATCGTCAGGCTGGTAAGGATGGGTGCGCGATAGGTTCCGAGAAACGGAATGGTCGTTCCGACGATCGACCCACCGATGATGCCGGCGACGGCGCCGATCGCGGCCATCGGCATGACATAGCCCGTGATGAGCGACCCGGTTGACGTCTGCTCCTGGGCAATGACCGGCCATTCGGTGTTCGGCGTGGTGATGATGTTTTTGGCGCGTGTGGTTAAATCCATGGAGGCGCATTTAGCCTCATCGGAGCGCCCAAGTCAACGAAATACGGGCAAATGCGGCTGAACAGCGTACGGCTGCTATAACCCGCTGCTTGCCGCGCGCAATTGCTGACGCCAGCGCGCCAGCCTGGCAAGGAATTCCCGGGTTTCCTTCGGGAACTCCGCCTGCACTCTGGCGAGATCGTTGTAGTAGAAGTCGAACCCTCCCGGCGACCACGTCGACTCCAGCTCCTCTTTCGAAACCACTTCACGGCCTTGCCATTCGTTCACGGCGTTGGCGAGCACTTCGAGAGACTTCCAGTTCAGCTCGTTGAACATGGGATGCGCAATGACGAGTTTCGCCAGCGTTCGTGGCAATCGGCCTTCAGTCTTGAGCATTGTGTCGAGGTAGTTCGACTCCTGTCCCACCGGACGTGGGACTTGTCGATAAAACCAGTCCAGGGCGACGGCACCATCGCCGGTCAGCCGCCAGGCCGCCGCGGCCAGTTCGAGGCGATAGAAACCCTCATGCTCATCCTGAAATCGCGAGTACGCCGCCTCGAGAATGGACGCAGCAGACTGCGGCGTCAACTGCGCGGCAGCAATCGCCCACCAAGGAGTCAGGAGCGGATCCGAAATGCCCCGCGCCTGGTATCCACGTTCCCAGGTCTCCTGATCCAGCAGCGCCTTCGCGTCGCCCGGGCGCAGCAGCACATCTGCATGCTGCAGGATGAACACACACATCTGCGAGTAGCGCTGGTTGTTGCCGGGCCGAGCCTGCAGGTCGGGATCCTCGCTGCGAATGTTTCTCTTCAGCACATCGAGCAGGTTGTCCGCGCCGAGGCGTCGCGTCAGCTCGAGCAGTTCGCTTTCGGGCGCGAGCACGTCAGATCCGAAATCGTGGCGCAGCCACAGCAACACATATGTGCGGTCCGGCTCGGGCAGCTTGTCGATCTGTGCGCGAAGCGCTCGAATCGCCGGATACCGGTCTTTTATGGTCGGGCTGGAGCTGTGCCCGACTCTCGCCAGACGGACACTCCACCACCCCGCCGTCCACGATCGCGCGGCCCGCGGCTTCCAATACTCATCGAACCCGGGATGATTGCGGTTTCCCTGCGGGCCGTAGAAGAATCCGCCGCTCTGCATATAGATGTTGACGATCGCCGTCGCGAGCTGACCGACTGTCTGTTTCACCAGCACCGTCGGAATCTTCATCGCCATCGGAGCCGCGTGCGGCTGAGCCGCGGGAAAGGTGACCGCGGCATCATCGGCCAGAGCCGCGATCGCGGGCAGAAGCTGCGGATCGTCGGCGCTGTAGAGCGCAACCACGGCGAGCCCACGAACCCGCGGATCGTCGTGCTTCAGGAGCGGCACGACATCGGCCGGTCGCCATGTGCCGCTCTCCAGAAACGCACGCAGCCTACGAAGGGGCGGATGGGCTTCGGCAGAAATCCAGAGAGGTGGCTCACGGAATCCGTGAAGAAATTCAGTGGGGCCGAGGACGGCGATCTCGCGGGCGAGAGATTCGAATGCCGGAGAGACAGGCGTGATGATGGGGGGCTGAGCGGCCGAAAACGAGGTATGGACCAGCGTGATGGCCGCCGCGAGGCAAAACCGCGCGATCACGTGCTGTTTTGAGAAAAAGTACAGTGTCTTACAGCGACCGCGTCAGGAACGACCGGGTGTACTCCGCGACACGAAAGAGCGCCATCAGTGTCATGCGCGAAAGAAACACGCCCAGGGTCATCGAGCCGGCGATCAGAGCGATAGCGACCATTGAAGTTTTCTATCGGCACGACGCGGCGATTCCAACATCTCTTTTTTCCGGGTATGCCGCTTGCATTTCAGGAGTTTTCAAAAGCCCATGAGAAGACGATTTTCGTATGCGTTAACAGCGGGGGTTCTATCCTCGGGAGCACCGGCCGGACTGCTGGGCGTGCGGCTCGCGAACGCCCAGGCCGAAGGTGTCTCCCTGAGCCAGGTGCGCAGCGAGCTGATCTCCGACCGCCGCGCCTATCTTTACATCGGCGGAGCGACGGCCGCCATCTTCGCCCTGTTCGGCTACCTCCTGGGACGCAAGGCCGACAGGCTGGCCCAGCTCTCTGAAACGGATCCACTTACAGATCTGCTCAACGCACGAGGGTTTTCGGCCTGCCTCGACGCCGAGGTCAAACGGGCGAAGCGGTATCGCCAGCCGCTCAGCCTGCTGTTTCTCGATGTCGACGGCCTGAAACACGTCAACGATCGCCACGGGCATCGGGCCGGCAGCGATGCGCTTCGGCAAGTGGCCGGCGTGATTCGCTCCGAGATGCGGCAGAGCGATACCGGCGCGCGGTGGGGCGGCGACGAGTTCACGATCGTGGCGCCGAACACACCAGCCGTCGCTGCACTCTCGTTCGCCGAGCGCGTTCGCGCCCGCATCGCCGAGCAACACACGGAATTTCCTGTGACGGCGTCAATCGGAGTGGCCACGCTCGGCGGTAACGAAAATGTAATGCAGGAAGATGGATCCGCTCTCCTGCGCAAGGCGGACAGCGCGATGTATAGCGCGAAGCGATCTGGAAAGAACACGGTGGCTGCAGCACCTGAGGAAATTCCAGGACAGGAGATGAAACTCCCCTTGCGTGCACCGAGTAATTTTTACCGGCTCGTCTGAAAAGAGAACGCGCACAAAAAAAGGGCGCAGCCGAAGCTGCGCCCTTTTCGCCGACCGGAACGCCTACCAGTACAGCTTCAATCCGAACTGCATCTGACGCGGTGAATTCGCAAGCGAGTTGATCACACCAAAGTTCGCGTTGTTGAAATCGGTACTCTGCGGAGCGCCCCAGATGACGCGATCGAAGAGATTGAACGCTTCCACCCGTACGTCCAGGCGCAGCTGATTCGTCATCGAGATCGTCTTCGCGAGGCTCATGTTCTCGGTCATATTCCATGGTCTCCGCACGTCGCCGTTGATGCGAGGTGCGTTGCCCAACTGCGCGACCGGGGCTGAAAACGCCGCGCGATTGAGATACCGATCGACCCGCGGGTTGAACTCGTCGCCGGCGAACGGTGCACGCCAGTCTTCGCCCGTCACGTTCGGACGGTTGGAGCCGTTGAAGATGCCCAGCGGCGCAGCGCCCGTCGTGACGCCAATCGGCAAACCGCTGCTGTAGCTCTGCACCGCCGCAATCCGCCATCCGCCGAGGATGTGGCTGGCGATGCCCTCTCGCAGCCAGCGCCGGCCCGGCCCGAACGGCAGCTCGACCACGGTGTTCAATTTGATGACGTGGGTCTGATCGAGGCGACCGAGCGAATACTCGAGCTCGGGCTGCGCCGTGTCCATCGACCCGGTGCTGCCGCTGAACACGTCGGCATCGGTCATCAGCTTCGAAAGCGTGTAGCTGCCCTGGAAGACGAAACCGTTCGTCAGCCGCTGCGTCAGCTTGAACACGCCGGCGTGGTACATCGACCGGCCCGTTTTGTCGCCGCCGCTGTTGGTCGTGTTGATCGCGCCGTACTGCGGGAACGGTCTGAGCGCCTGCGCGACGCTTCGGGTCGTCTGCACCGCAGGGTTCGTGAAATTCGCGTACGGGATCTTGATCCCCGCCGCGACGGCCTGAGGCGAGTTGGCCTGCATGCTCAACAGCGCCACCGCCGCCGTCGGACCGAGCCGCGCGATGAGATCGTTCACGGCAGCCAGCGGCACCTGATTCATGTTGATCAGATTGGCCTGAAGCTTCGAGCCTTTCGAACCGTTGTAATCAACCTCCACGGTCATGCCACGCCGAACCTCGCGCTGCACGGAAAGCGTCCACGAGTCGTAAGTGGCCGGCGTGAGCGCCGCGTCGCCGTTCCAGTAGTCGATGGGAAGGTTGTTCGCAAACGACGGATTGATTTGTGGCGGCAACGGATACGCAGGGATGCCCTGGTCGAGCCGGAACGTCGGCGTGACGCCGTTGTCGCCGTTGGTGAACTCATATTGGCCGATGAAGCCGGCGAAGTGGCTCGTCCCCGAGATGACGGTGACGCGGCCATACGATCGGCCGACGCCTCCGCGAATCGTCGTCTTGTTGTTGATGCTGTACGCGCCGCTCACCCGCGGCGCCAGCGCGCCGTAGTAACCGTCGATGAGGCTGCGCGTGCCCTCACGTCCTTCACCTTCGCCCGCGAAGATGAGCGCGCCAGGGAAATTGTTGACCGCCGGGTTCGGCTTGGTGGGATCGAGCTCCGAGTACTGATCGCCGCCGGCGACGGGCGGACGCGTGAACTCGTAGCGCACGCCGTAGTTCAGCACGAACTTGTCGTTCATGCGCCAGTCGTCCTGCGCGTAGAACCCGTAGTACGGGTAGATCTGCTGCAGATAGCGGATCGTTTCCGTCCGGCCCGTGTTCGCCCACCCCAGGAGGAACGACGCGAACGAGCTGCCGCCCGCCGCGGCAAAGTTGGTCACGCCGGGCACGCCGCTCATCTTGAAGTCGAAGCCGGCGCGGCCGGCGTAATCCTGCTGGCCGAAACCGTTCGCCTGCTGCCTGTCGTAGGTGAACCCGGTCTTCAGCGTGTGCGTTCCCTTGACGAACGTGACGTCATCTTTGACGGTGAAACGCGGCTGCTTCGTCCCGTTGTAGGACGTCGCCCCCCATGTGGTGTACTCGGAGAACGTGATCGCGCCCATGTTCTGGTTGCAGTCGACCGCGTTCCTGATACAGACCTTGTCTTTCCAGTCCTGATCGACGTTGGGCGAAAACGCATTCTTGTTGAACGTGTTCGCGCCGACGGTCAAGTGATTGACGAGTGACGCGCCGACCCAGTCCCAGGTCGCGCGATGAAGATCTCCGTCGAAGGTATTTTCTGAAAAATCACTGAACGGCGCCGGCAGTCCTGGCGCGCCATCGGGGCCGGCCTTGATGCCGTTGTTCGTCCGGTTGAACACGTACGCCACGCGGTTCGTGTTGTTCAGCGTGTGATCGATCTTCAAGCTGTACTTGTTCGTCGTCTCGATCGTGGCCTTGCCCTCGGAGACGAAGTTGTTGTTCACATACCCGAACGTTCCGGGAGCCGCTCCCGTGTTGGGCACGAGCACGCTCCGGGCGAGCGCAATGTACTGCTTGGCGGTGGCGCTGAACCGGTCCGCCGGAATTCTGTTGTTGAGAAACGGATCGCGAATGAGCGCGCCAGTCGGGCCGACTCGTGTCGTGTCGGGATCGTAGATCGTGATGCGCTGCCCGCTGGCGTTCACCCAGTTGGAGAAATCCCCGTCCCACATCTCCGGTGTCGGCACGCTGCGGAAGAGCGCATTGCTGCCCTGCTTGTTGTAGAACCCTTCATACGACACGAAGAAGAACGTGCGATTTCTCCCGCTGTAGACGTTCGGAATCGAAATGGGCCCGCCGAGCGATCCCCCGACGTCGCTCTGCTTGTAGATGCCCTTGACCGTCTCGAAATATCCCTTCTTGTCGAGCGCGTCGTGACGGAAGAACCCGTAGCCCGACCCCGAGATGTTGTTCGTGCCCGACTTCGACGCAAACGTGATGGTGCCGCCGCCGGCCTGGCCGAACTCGGGCTTGAAGCCGTTGGTCTCGACTGCGAACTCGGTGATCGCCTCGAGAGACGGAGTGAGGAATGCGGTCTCTGCGGTGTCGCCCTGACGATTGGTGTTCACCGAAATACCATCGAGCGTCGCACCGAACGAGCCCCCCTGCCCTCCGCCGAGCGATGTCGTGTTGCCGCTGCCCCGCGCTTCCGGAACGGTCGAGAGCAGGTCGAACGGGCTGCGCATCGCGCCGCCGACGACGAGCGGCAGCTCGTCGATGAGGCGATTCGACACGGTCGTCGCCACTTTCGCGTCCTCGGTTTGAACGACGGCGTTTTCTGCCACGACGAGCACCGACTCGCTGACAGACCCGAGGCTCAAAGTGACGTCGACGCGCGCGGTGGTGCCCGCGTTCAGGATCACCCCCTCGACGTTCGACGTCTGGAATCCCTGAAGCGTCGCTTCGATCTTGTACGTCCCTGGTGCCAGGTTCGCCGCGCTATACGTACCAGAGTCGGATGACACGACGTTGGTCGCCGAGTTCGTGCCCGTGTGGATGACCCTTATCGACACGCCAGGCAGCGCCGCCTTGGTCGAGTCCATGACAACGCCGGTAATCGTGCCGCGTTCAGTCTGGGCTGCAACGCGAAGCGGTGTGGCGAGAATGGCAATGGCAAGAAAGAGCACCGCCAAGGTCTTGATGTTCATGTTTCCCCTCCAAACATGGACGACAGTTGACAGATCTCGGGAGAGAACGCCGATGTAACTGAATGCGGCATGTTTGCACACGGCCATAGCGGCGTCAACGACAGACGCTCGGAGTTCATTCTGATTTTTGGATCGTCTGTACAGTTACAGGAGATGAGGAGCCGCATCTCCTGATCTCCCGCCTGTATTTCGTGTGATCACCGTAGAAAACCGCTTGCTCGCATCCAGTTCGCGAGCACCTTCGGCCACTCGGAGAGCACTGTATCGTTCATGGGCATGCCGGCGCCATGCGCGCCATCCTTGAACACATGCATCTCTGCAGGCACGCCGGCTTTCCGCAACGCAAGAAAGTAGTGGATGCTGTTCTCGACGGGCACCGCGGTGTCGGCGTTCGTGTGAAACAGAAACGTCGGCGGCGTCTCGGAAGTGACTCGCGTCTCCATCGACAGACGTCGCACCAGTTCGGCGTCGGCCCCTTCGCCGAGCAGCATGGTCCTGGATCCCTGATGGGTCCAGGCCTCTGACAACGTGATGACGGGGTAACCGAGAATGGCGAAATCCGGACGGCTGCCCGCGCGATCGATCGGATCGGTGGCCGTCGCGTTTCCACGATCGAAATGCGTCGACGCTGTCGCAGCCAGGTGGCCGCCGGCCGAAAACCCCATGACGCCGATGCGATCGGGCGCGATGTGCAATTCGCCGGCGCGCGACCGCACGATGCGAATCGCCCGCTGCATATCGCCGAGCTCGATCGGATGGTGGTACTTCGGTCCGAGCCGGTACTTCAGGACGAACGCCGCGATGCCGAGCGCGTTGAGATAAGCGGCCGGAATCCTTCCCTCTTTGTTCATCGACAACGCGCGATAACCGCCGCCCGGCGCGACGATGACGGCTGTCATCGGGCCCGCGGTGTTCGGCGGCATGTAGACGGTGATAGTGGGGACATCCTCGGGCGTGTTGCCGAGCGCCCCAGGGACCTTGCTTTCCCAGAGCGGCCACGTCTGCGGCTCCTGAAGAATCGGGGGCGCATTCTGCGCGAGCGCGGTGGACACGCACGCCGGCAACAACAGCGCCGTCAGCGCCAGGCGATGAAAGACACGCATCGTGGCCTCCGAGAGAGCTACTTCACCCGCTTGATCTTGAGATTCCTGAACTCGACAAACGCGCCGGCCGGATCTTCAGGGTGCGCAGACTGCAGCCCGATGGCGCCGTCGGCTCGCCTCTTGTCGTGCACGTCGATCACTTTCTTTCCGTTGTACATGACGACGATGTGGTCGCCGGTCAGCGTGGCTTCGAAGGCATTCCACTGATTCGGGATGATCGTCGTCCCCTCTGGCGCATTCTGCACGTTCACGATGCTGCCGGTGAGATAGCCGCCGCCCGTGCGATCGGTGAGGACTTTGTCGCGAATCTGCAGCTCGTAGCCGGCCGGCTGCGGACGCCCCTGGCGCAGCATGAGCGCTGAGTTCACGTTGGGATGCGCGCGAAACTCCGCCTTGATCACGAAGTTGCCGAAGTCCTCTTTGGTGAGGATCGTCGCGCCCGGCATCGCCTGCTCGTTTCGGATGACGCCGTTCACGACCCGCCACACCTTCACCTGGTCGGCAGGCACGATGAACTTGTCGAGGCTCTTGCCGTCGAACAGCAGCTCGAAGCCATCTTTCTGCTCAGCCGGCGTCAACGTATTGGCTGTGCCGCCCTGTTGTCCGGCAACTGGCAGCGAACTGATGATGGCAAACCCGACAATCCCTGCGAGCATCGCGCGCGTCATGACAGCCTTCCTTTCGGATGATTGAGAGCGCCAATCATACGCCCGCTCGCTTCTGTGACATAATCCCCGGCCTTCTCTGTTTCGACGCAGACACAAGGGGCTGACTCATGCGCAGATTTCTCGTCTGTCTCGCCGCCGCGTTCGCGATTCTCAATGTCGGCCCGGCGCCGCTGGCTCAGCAGCCCGCGACGCGCATCAAGCTGTTCGACGGCGTCTCGTTGAAAGGGTGGAATGGCAATCCGCTGTTCTGGTCTGTGAAGGACGGAGCGATTCACGGCGTGACGAACGAGACGCGCGGCGAGCTGCTGCTGACAGACGGTGAATACGGTGACTTCCGTCTGATTCTGAAATCACGGCTCGTGAGTGAGGCGAATCATCTCGGCGTCTGCTTCTGGGGCGAGCGCCGGACGGATTGGCGCTACGGCGACTGCATTCTCGTGATTCCGCCGCACGGCGGCATGTGGGACTACCACGCCGGCAAGGGCAGCCCGCCGCGCGAGAATATCCCGCACACGAAAGCCGACCCGCATCTGTGGCACGAGACCGAGGTCCTCGCCAGGCTCAAGTCGGGTACCGTGCGCATGGCCGTGAACGGCATCGAGATCGTCCGCTATAAAGATGAAGACCCAGGCCGCCTGAAGCGCGGCCCGATCGGACTGCAAATACACTCCGGCGCATCGATCGTCGAATACAAGGACATCGAGGTGGAGGTGGACCCGCGGGAGGACAGGCTGATCACCGTTAAGTGACCTGTCAGGGCAGATCGCAAATGGCGGATGGCATACGGTACTCTCTGCCATCATCCATCTGCCATGATCCCCATCACGTTCTCCGCCACCGGCTCCGTTGGCCTCGACTTCGGCACAACCAACAGCGCCATCGCGTCCGTCGCCGGCTCTCAGCCCACGCTGGCGGCGTTTGCATCGGCCGGCGGCCACACGCATACGTTCCCATCCATTCTGTACTTCGAGCGCCGCCGCGAGGCGAATGTGACTCGCCTCACGTCGGCCGCGGGCCCGAAGGCGCTGGAACACTACCTGGAAGCTGAAGAGAAAGGCCGCCTCATACAGTCGCTGAAAGCCTATCTTGCCGACCGGCGGTTCGACGGCACCGCGGTGTTCTCCCAGCACTACAGCCTCGAAGAGATGGTCGCGCTCATTGTCCGGCACCTCGTAATGGATTCACGGGGTCTGACCCCCGTCATATCGAGGGGGCCAGACCCCTTATCACCCGCGCCACACTCCAAGATTCCCTCACGCGTGGTCGTCGGCCGTCCGGTTCATTTCTCCAACGCACAAAATCAGGAAGACGACGACTTCGCGCTTGGACGATTGCGTCAGGCGATCGCCCAATGCGGCTTCACCGATATCGTGTTCGAGTACGAGCCGGTCGCTGCGGCATACAGCTACGAGCAGACGCTCGATCGAGACGAGCTCATCCTCATCGGCGACTTCGGCGGCGGCACGAGCGATTTCTCCGTACTGAGGGTCGGCCCCACACAACGGCGTCACGGACGGAAGCCCGGCGACATCATCGGCACCGACGGTGTGGCGGTCGCAGGCGATGCGTTCGACAAACAGATCATCCGAAAGCTCGTCGCACCGCGGCTCGGCCTGGGATCTGAATACTTCTCACCGCCGGGCAAGTTCCTGCCGATTCCAAGCTGGCCTTACGAGCGGCTCGAACGGTGGCATCACCTCTCCTTCCTCAACACGGCGAAGAACCTCGACATGCTCGAGCACCTGCGGCGCACCGCCCTCATTCCCGAGAGGCTCGAGGCGTTCGTACACCTTATTAAGAGCGAGATGGGATTCCGGCTGCACGAGGCCGTGCGCCGCACGAAGTTCGAGCTTTCGGCCGCAACGGAAGCGCTCTTCGAGTTTCAGTGCGAGCCGGTGTCGATCACGAAGAAAGTCACCCGGCTCGACTTCGAGAAGTGGATCGCGCCCGAGGTGGAACTCATGGCCGGCTGCGTCGACGGCTTGCTGAACACGACAGGTGTATCAGCCCACGACATCGATCACGTCTTTCTCACAGGCGGATCGTCGTTCGTACCGGCGGTGCGCAACATTTTCGTCGAACGATTCGGATCGGAGAAAATTACGGGCGGCGAAGAACTGACGTCGGTTGCGACAGGATTGTCGCTTCGCGCCGCGAAGCAGTGGCCAGCGTAATCAGCCGGCACCGATCGTTTGGATATGTGTAAGCGCAACTTTTGTTGCGCTCTACATATGTGTCCTACAACCAAATGCCCGTGCGGCACGTGATATGCTGCCGCTAGGCGTTCGTCCGGGATATGCCGCAGATTTTTCATCGCAGCGCGAACACGATTGCACGGGTCAGCATATTCGGCGCGCTCTTCTTCATCGGCGGTCTTCTCTACCTCGCCTATCAAATCGATCGCTCGCCGTGGGTCACACAAGTCAACGTGGCGCGCGAGCAGCCCATCCAGTTCAGCCACGAACGTCACGTCGCGGGTAACGGCATCGATTGCCGCTACTGCCATACGACCGTAGAGACGTCGAGCTTCGCGGGCATTCCTCCGACCAAGACGTGCATGAACTGCCATTCGCAGATCTTTTCGGATGCGGCGTTCCTCGAGCCGGTGCGCGACAGCTTTCGTACCGATCGGCCGATCGCGTGGACGCGCGTGCATGATCTGCCCGACTTTGCGTACTTCGATCACAGCATTCACGTCGCCAAAGGCGTCGGCTGCTCGACCTGTCACGGGCAGGTGGACAAGATGCCGCTCATGCGCAAGGCGCATTCGCTGCAGATGGAATGGTGCCTCGACTGCCACAGACATCCCGAGCGCTACGTACGTCCGCGCGAGGAAGTGTTCAACATGAGCTACGAGGCGCCGTCCAATCAGCTCGAGCTCGGCCGCAAGCTGGTCGCCGAGAACCGCGTACGTAAAATGACCGACTGCAACTCATGTCACCGATGAAACCCTTCGGCTCCGCTCAGGACAGGCCCGGCAGCGCCCCTGAGTTCTGGCGCACGCTGGCGGAAAAAGACGGCGCCAATCTCGACGAGCTGATCGGCGACGAGTTCGCTTCACGCCTCCCCGCACCTCCCGATGCGATCGAGCGCCGGTCGTTTCTGAAGCTGATGGGCGCCTCGATCGCCCTTGCAGGGATGGCGGGCTGCACGCGCCAGCCTGCCGAACAGATCCTGCCGTACGTGCGTCAACCGGAAGGCATCGTGCCCGGCCGGCCGTTGTACTTCGCCACGGCCATGACGCTCGGCGGTCGCGCGACCGGTCTGCTCGTCGAGAGCCACGAAGGGCGGCCGACGAAAATCGAAGGAAATCCGTCGCACCCCGCCAGCCTCGGGGCGACCGACGTCTTCGCGCAGGCCGCGCTGCTCGATCTGTACGATCCCGATCGGATGCAGACGCTCACGAACATGGGAGAGATACTCCCCTGGTCTTCGTTCATCGGCGCGATGCGTACGGCCGCCACTACGCAGCAGGCGGTCAAGGGCGCCGGGCTGCGCATCCTCACGGAAACCATCAGCTCGCCCACACTCGCGGCGCAGATGGAAGACATCCTCGCGCGCTACCCTGCGGCCGTGTGGCATCAGTGGGATCCGGCAAGCGACATGAACGCCGCCGCCGGTCTGAGACTGGCCGCAGGCCGCGCCGCGTCTGTTCATTACAACGTCGAGCGTGCGGCCGTCATCGTTGCGCTCGACGCCGATTTCTTCAGCTGTGGGCCCGCGCACCTGCGCTACTCGCGCGACTTCGCGCGGCGGCGGCGGCCCGAAGGGGCCGGCTGCCGGCTCTACGCGGCAGAAGCGATGCCGACAACGACCGGAGCGAAGGCCGATCATCGGTTGCCGATGAAGCCGAGCCAGATCGAAACGCTCGCGCGCGCATTGGCGGCCGATCTTGGAGTGGCAGGCGTCACACGCGGCGCAGCGCTTGCCTCTGAGGCACAGGCGTGGCTGACGGCGGTGCGCAATGATTTGAATGCTCATCGCGGCTCGAGCATCGTCGTCGCCGGCGAAGGTCAGCCGCCGGTCGTGCACGCGCTCGCGCATGCGGTAAATGCCGCGCTCGGGAATGATGGACAGACCGTTCTTTACACCGATCCCATCGAGGCGCATCCGATCGATCAGCTGCAATCGATTCGCGAGCTTGCTGCGGCGATGGCCGGCGGCCAGGTTGACACGCTGCTCATCATCGGCGGCAACCCCGTCTATTCGGCACCGGCCGATCTGCAGTTTGCCGAGCAGATGAACAAGGTTCGGATGCGCGTGCATCTCAGCCTGCATTCCAACGAAACCTCGGCGATCTCGCACTGGCAGATTCCGGAAGCGCACTTTCTCGAGGCGTGGAGCGATGCGCGCGCCTTCGATGGAACTGTCTCGATCGTGCAGCCGCTCATCGCTCCGCTGTACGGCGGCCGGTCGGCCCACGAAGTGCTGGTGACGCTGAGCGATCGCCCCGAGCGCAGCGGCTACCAGATCGTGCGCGAGTTCTGGCAACAACAACGGCTGGGTGCGAGGGGTGGGATAGGTGCGTTGGGTGCGTTGGGTGCGTTGGGTGCGATCAGGTGCGACAGGTGCGTTAGGTGCGACAGGTGCGACAGCGTTAGGTGCGGTAGGTGCGACCGGTGCGGTGGGTGCGAAGACATCGGTAGCGCAGGGCTTCAGCCCTGCCCAGAAACCTCCGGTGGCACAGGGCTTTCCTGGCTCGCCGAAGCGCGACCAGCGCGACGGCGGCAGCCCTGTCCCAGATCCAGAATTCGAAGCTTTCTGGCGGCGTGCCGTCCATGACGGCGTGATGGCAAACTCTGCCCTGCCCACCCGTGAAATCGCCCCCGGAGCGATTTCCGCATTCGGCGCCGCGCCGGCTCCGCCGGCGAGCGGCATCGAGATCGCCTTTCGCCCCGATCCGACGATCGCCGACGGGCGCTTCAACAACAACGGGTGGCTGCAGGAGCTTCCGAAACCCATCACCCATCTCACCTGGGACAACGCGGTGCTCGTAAGCCCGGCCACCATGGCGCGTCTCGGCGGGACGGCCAGGCCCGACTTTACCGGGGGCGAGCGTGGACAGATTCACGGGACGATGGTCGAGATTGGTCACCGTGGCCGTTCAGTACGCGGCGCCATGTTTCCGGTTGCCGGCCATCCCGATGACGTCGCCACGCTGCACCTCGGGTACGGCCGCGCACGGACCGGACGCGTCGGCACCGATCGCGGGTTCAACGCGGGCGCGCTGAGAACGACGGACGCGCTTGTCTTCGCCACGGGCGCACAGATCACGCTGACCGGAGACACATTTCCGCTCGCGTGCGTGCAGTATCACCATCTCGTGGAAGGCCGCGACCTGATTCGCACCGTTCCGCGTGCCGAGCTGGCCACGCTCAAGAAGGATCAGCACGAGATGCACTCGCTCTGGCCCGTCCTCACCGAGGAGCAGGCGAAGGCCGGCGGCTACAAGTGGGGCATGTCGATCGACCTCAACGCGTGCAACGGCTGCAACGCGTGCGTCGTGTCGTGCCAGGCTGAAAACAACATCCCCATCATCGGCAAGGACGAAGTGATGCGCGGCCGCGAGATGCACTGGCTGCGGGTCGACACGTATCACCAGGGGGAGGTTGAGAATCCCAAAACGTACTTCCAGCCGGTGCCGTGCATGCACTGCGAAACCGCGCCGTGCGAGCCGGTGTGCCCGGTCGGCGCCACCGTGCACAGCAGCGAAGGCCTGAACGACATGGTCTACAACCGTTGTGTCGGCACACGCTATTGCTCGAACAACTGTCCGTACAAAGTTCGCCGCTTCAACTTCCTGCAATACCAGGACTGGGAGACGCCGAGCCTGAAGCTCGGGCGCAACCCTGACGTCACCGTTCGCAGCCGGGGCGTCATGGAGAAGTGCACCTACTGCGTGCAGCGCATCAGCGCCGCGCGCATCGCGTCTGAAAAGGAAGGCCGGCGGATTCAGGACGGTGAAGTGAAGTCCGCCTGTCAGGCGGTGTGCCCCACTGAAGCAATCGTCTTCGGCGATTTGAACGATCCGAAGAGCCGCGTGTCGCAGCTGAAGGCAGAACAGCGCGAGTACGCCCTGCTCCACGAGCTGAATACCAGGCCCCGAACCACCTATCTGGCCGCCATTACGGAAACGAATCCCGAGCTGACGCCGGCGACACCCAACGCTCCCGCGCGAGGCGGCGATCACTAGATGGCGCAGACTCCCGATACTCGCTTTCCGGAAGACACGCCCGCGGCAGCCGCAGCGCGTCCGCCGAGCCCGGTCATCGCACCAGGCCACAGCTTCTCGACCGTTACCGACAAGATCAGCGCGATTGTTCTGACTCGAAAGACGGGCCTCGGCTGGTGGTTCGGCTTCGGTATCGCATTTCTGCTCGTAAACGTCCTGATGATTTCGATCACGTACCTGATCGCAGAAGGCACGGGCATCTGGGGCATCAATATTCCGGTCGGCTGGGGCTTCGCGATCATCAACTTCGTCTGGTGGATCGGCATCGGTCACGCCGGCACGCTCATCTCCGCGATTCTTCTGCTCTTCAAGCAATCGTGGCGCACGTCGATCAACCGGTTTGCCGAAGCCATGACGCTGTTCGCGGTGGCGTGTGCGGCGATCTTTCCGCTGCTGCACACCGGCCGCCCCTGGCTGGCCGCATACTGGCTGTTCCCCTATCCCAACACGATGGACGTGTGGCCGCAGTTCCGCAGCCCGCTCATCTGGGACGTCTTCGCCGTCTCCACGTACGCGACCGTCTCGGCGCTGTTCTGGTTTGTCGGGCTCATCCCCGATCTTGCGACGCTGCGCGATCGGTCCGAATCGAAGGTCGGCCGCGTGATTTACGGTGCGCTGGCCATGGGATGGCGCGGGTCGGCGCATCACTGGCATCGTTACGAGACCGCGTATCTGCTGCTCGCCGGCCTCGCAACGCCGCTGGTCGTCTCGGTGCACACCATCGTGAGCTTCGACTTCGCCGTGTCGGTCATTCCGGGATGGCACGCCACGGTCTTCCCGCCCTATTTCGTGGCGGGCGCGATCTACT
The DNA here is from genome assembly GCA_963811435.1 of Vicinamibacterales bacterium. GTDB lineage: Bacteria > Acidobacteriota > Vicinamibacteria > Vicinamibacterales > JAMQPK01 > JAMQPK01. The sequence continues at coordinate 467,267 of CAWERD010000007.1, read as the reverse complement.
CGGGCTTCGCGATGGTGCTGACACTCGCGATTCCGATTCGCAGGATCTACGGTCTCGAAGATTTCATCACCGAGCGCCATCTCAACAACATGGCGAAGATTCTGCTGGTGACCGGCCTCATCGTGGCTTACGGCTACATGATCGAAGCCTTCATGGCCTGGTACAGCGCGAACACGTACGAGACCTACATGATGAGAAACCGCATGAGCGGTCCGTACGGGCCGTTCTACTGGGCGCTCATCCTCTGCAATGGCGTCATGCCGCAGCTGCTGTGGATCAAGAGGATTCGCACGAACGTACTGTTCCTGTTCATCATCTCGCTCATCGTCAACGTCGGCATGTGGCTCGAGCGCTTCGTCATCGTCGTCACGTCGCTGCATCGGGATTTCCTGCCGTCCTCGTGGGGCAGATATTCGCCGACGGTGTGGGACTGGGGTCTTTACGTCGGCACCATCGGCCTGTTTCTGTCGCTGTTGTTCCTGTTCCTGCGCTTCCTGCCGATGATCTCCATCTTCGAAATGCGCACGCTCGTACCCGACGAGGAACCGGAGGCCACTGGCAACCCGGCCGGCCCCGGTAGTGTCCGCCTTCAGGCGGACCACGGAGGTGCCCGATGAGACCGTCCGGCCGTCCGAAGATCCACGGCCTCATGGCGGAATTCGAGCACTCGCACGATCTCGTCGAAGCCGCGCGCAAAGCGCATCACGCGGGCTACCGCAGGATGGATGCGTATTCGCCCGTGCCGATCGAAGAGTTGCACGACGCCATGCACATGCACGACGAGCGTCTGCCGAAGATGGTGATGGTCGGCGGCATCCTCGGCGGTCTCGGCGGCTACGGCCTGCAGGTACTGGGTTGCGACGATGGCCTACCCGCTGAACGTCGGGGGCCGTCCGCTCCACAGCTGGCCGACGTTTATTCCCGTCACCTTCGAAACGACGATACTGGCCGCCGCGTTGACGGCGGTGCTGGGCATGCTGGCGTTGAACGGGTTGCCGCAGCCGTTTCATCCAGTGTTCAACGTCCCGCGCTTCGCGCTGGCGAGCCGCAACCGATTTTTCCTGTGCATCGAGGCCGTAGACCCGAAGTTCAACATCGAGACCACGCGGAAGTTTCTCGAGTCGCTGGGTGCGCGTGAGGTCACCACAGTTGAGGATTGATATCCGGGCAGGGCTGAAGCCCTGCGCTACCGCTCCTCGGGCTACGACAGGGCTAAAGCCCTGTGCCATAGGTGAGATGTGTGCCACTGGCGAGGTGCGGCCACATCGGTGGCACAAGGCTTTAGCCTTGTCCCTTCTGGTGATCTTTGCTGCCGGCTGCCGGCAGGACATGCACGATCAGCCCAAGTACACGGCGTACAAGCCGTCCGACTTTTTCGCCGACATGCGATCGGCGCGTCCGCTCGTCGAGGGCACGATCGCGCAGGGACAACTGAACGACGACGACCTTCTGTACCTGGGCCGGGTCGGCGGCCAGCCGGCGCCCGTGTTTCCGTTCGCCATCGATGCGACGGTGATGCAGCGCGGACGTGAGCGCTACAACATCTTCTGCACGCCGTGCCATGGGCTGGCCGGCGATGGTGACGGCATGGTCGTGCAGCGAGGCTATCGGCGTCCCCCGTCCTTCCATGTCGACCGGCTGCGGCAGGCGGCTCCCGGGCACGTGTTCGACGTCATCACGAACGGCTTTGGCGCGATGCCCGATTACGCCGCGCAGATTGCCGTGCGCGATCGCTGGGCCATCGTCGCCTACATGCGCGCGCTGCAACTGAGCCAATACGCCGCGGTCGCCGAACTGTCGCCGCAAATGCAGGGGCAGTTACGATGACGGCACAGCTGAAAGAGATCGGCGACGAGCTCGTCCCCGAGCTGAAGAACCTGCAGTCGAAGCTGATGATGGCCGGCGGCATCGGCGCCGCCCTGTGTGGCATCGGTCTCGTGATGAACCCCGCGCAGTTCGTGCGTTCGTTTCTGCCGGCCTACATGTGGATGCTGTCGGTGGCGCTCGGTTCGCTGGGGCTTGCGATGGTGCACCAGGTGTCGGGCGGAGCCTGGGGCGTCGTCATTCGCCGCATTCTGGGCGCCGCGAGCCGCACGCTTCCGCTCCTGACGATCCTCTTCATCCCGATCGCGCTCGGTTTGCACGCGTTGTACCCCTGGGCGGACGCCGCGCACGTGGCCGGCGATCCGATCCTTCAATGGAAGCAGCCATACCTGAACGTGCCGTTTTTCCTGGCTCGTGCCGCGATCTACTTCATCGCGTGGAACGCCATCGCGTTCTTCCTCAACAAATGGTCGGTCGAGCAGGACACCACGGGCGATCCAAGCGCGTCGCGCCGGATGCAGCTGGTCAGCGCGGGCGGGCTGCTCGCTTACGGCCTGACGATTACGTTCGCGAGCTTCGACTGGCTGATGTCGCTCGAGCCCCACTGGTTCTCGACGATCTACGGCGTGCTCATCATGGGCGGCCAGGCACTGTCGGCGATGGCGTTCTCCATCATCGTGCTCGCGTGGCTGGTGCGCCGGGCGCCGTTCAACGAGCTGATCACGGCCAACCACTTCCACGATCTCGGCAATCTGATGATGGGCTTCACGATGCTGTGGACCTACTTCGGGTTCTCGCAGTACCTGATTATCTGGGCGGCGAACATTCCCGAAGAGACGGAGTGGTACATCCACCGCACTGCCGCAGGATGGCAGTTCATCGCGCTCGTCCTGGTGATTTTCCACTTCGCCGTGCCGTTTCTCGTGCTGCTTCACCGCGCGATCAAGCGCAACGCCGCGCTGGTATCGAGGGTGGCGGCGCTCATCCTCGTCATGCGGTTTTTTGATCTGTACTGGCTGAGCGCGCCGGCATTCGCGCACGGCGGCGGACCGCACGTGCACTGGCTCGATGTCGCGCTGCCGATTTCGCTCGCGCTCATCTGGCTTGGCTATTTCGTCTATCAACTGCGGGGTCGCGCGCTCTTGCCGCTGCACGATCCGGAGTTCCGCGAGGCGTTGAAGCATGTCCGAACTGCATAGTCACGAGCAGGACAACCCGGAGGTCGTCCACGAAGAGAGCGACGTCAACGTTGGGGCCATCCTGCGTTACGGCGCGGGGCTGCTCCTGGTCGGGGTCATCGTCTCCGTGTTCCTGTCGTGGCTGCTCGGTGTGTACGAGCGACAGTACGCGCGCGCGCAGACGCAGGTCTATCCGATGGCCGCGGGACAGCAGGATCGCCTTCCGCCAGAACCGCGATTGCAGAACGACCCGCAGCAGGAGCTTCGCGATCTTCGTGCGAAGCAGGAAAGCCTGTTGAAGGGATATGGATGGGTCAACAAGGAGGCTGGCTTCGCCCGCATTCCCATCGAGGAAGCGATGCGGATGGTGGTCGAGCGCGGCCTGCCCGCGAGAGAAGCGCAGAAATGATGACGAACCTTGTGAGGTCTGCCTTAAGGCGGACACTACCGCTGTTCTGCGTCGCGTCGACCGCGTACGCGCAGCCGCTGCCGACGCCGGCGGGCGTGCCGGCGGCAGAACTGCCGGCGGCCATCAAAGAAGTCGGGTTCGATCAGAACCTGAATCAGATGCTGCCGCTCGACGTCGAGTTTACGGACGAAACCGGTCAACGGGTGAAGATCGGCGACTACTTCGGCAAACACCCGGTTGTGCTGTCGTTCGTGTACTACGGCTGCCCGATGCTTTGCCTGCAGAGCCTGAGCAGTCTCGCCGGCACGCTCGGCGTACTGTCCGAGAATCCTGGCGAAGACTTCGAAGTGGTCAGCATCAGCATCGATCCGCGCGAAACGCCGGCGTTGGCGCTCGAGAAGAAAACCCACTACGTCGAACGCTCGGGCAAGCCATCAATCGGACGGGGGTGGCACTACCTGACCGGTACCGAAGAAAACATCCAGCGCGTCACGAAAGCGGCCGGGTTCCGCTACGTATGGGACCAGGCAACCGCGCAGTACGCGCACCCGGCCGGCATCGTCATCGCAACAACGGAAGGCAGAGTCTCGCGCTATCTGTTCGGCATCGACTACGGCCCCCGCGATCTGCGGCTGGCGCTGCTCGATGCTTCGAAGGAGAAGATCGGTTCGCCGCTCCAGAGGGCGCTGCTCTACTGCTATCACTACGACCTGGCGACCGGACGCTACAGCCTCGCGATTATGCGGATCGTACGGCTGGCGGGCGCCGCCACCGTCTTCTCGCTCGGCACGCTCATCTTCGTCTGGACGAGGCGCGAGCGAAGGCAGGCCCGTTAGGCACATGTTCGACATCCCGTTGTTTCCAGCGCGTGCATCAACGATCGCCGGCGAAGTCGACGCGCTGTACTTCTTCCTCGTCGGTCTCTCCGGGTTTTTTTCGGTGCTCATCGCGACGCTCATCGTGGCGTTCGCCATCCGGTTCCGCCGCCGCCATCCCGACGAAGTCGGCGCGCAGGTGCATGGGGGGTTGCTGCTCGAGATTGGCTGGACGGTCATTCCGTTTCTGATCACGATGGTGATCTTCTTCTGGGGCGCGAAGGTGTACTTCGCGATGGCGAACCCGCCCGCCGAGACGCTGAACATCTACGTCGTCGGCAAACAATGGATGTGGAAGGTGCAGCACGTCACAGGGCAGCGCGAGATCAACGAGCTGCACGTACCCGTCGGCCGTCCCGTGAGGCTCATCATGACCTCGGAAGACGTCATCCACAATTTCTCGATGCCGGCGATGCGCGTCAAGGCCGATGTCATTCCCGGACGGTTCGTGCAGCTCTGGTTTCAGCCCACGCAGCCGGGGACGTATCAGATTTTCTGCGCCGAGTACTGCGGCACGCAGCACTCGGGCATGATCGGCCGGGTCGCCGTGCTGGAACCGGCTGCGTATCAAGCCTGGCTGAGCGGTGGCGCCGCTGAAGGCTCGCTCGCCTCGACCGGTGAGAAGCTCTTTGCGGATCTGGCGTGCAACACGTGCCACCGGCCCGACTCACGTGGTCGCGGTCCGATCCTCGAGGGCGTGTTCGGCCACCCAGTTCAACTGCAGGATGGCAGCCTCATCACCGCTGATGAGAACTACATCCGCGAATCCATCGTGCAGCCGGCCGCGAAGGTGACGGCGGGGTTCCAGCCGGTGATGCCGGCATTTCAGGGGCTGGTCACCGAAGAGCAATTGCTCGCGCTGATTGAGTACGTCAAGTCGCTCTCGTCTCGACAGCAGACAGAGCCTGTGAACCAACAACGATAATGGCTGCAGAATTTCCCGCTCATCACTATCTGAACGACGGCTACGGCATCACGTCGTGGCTGCTGACGCGCGACCACAAGCGCATCGCGCTGCTCTACCTGGTCGCGGTGACGTTCTTCTTCTTCGTTGGTGGCGCATTCGCGGTGCTCATCAGGCTCGACCTCGCGACACCGCCGGGCGATCTCGTCAGCGACGACATCTACAACCAGCTGTTCACCATGCACGGCGTCGTCATGGTGTTCTTCTTCCTCATTCCGGCGATTCCGTCGATTCTCGGCAATTTTCTGGTGCCGCTGATGATCGGCGCCAAAGATCTGGCATTCCCGAAACTGAACCTGCTGAGCTGGTACATCTACATGGCCGGCGGCCTCATGGGCGTGTATGTCCTGCTCACGGGAGGCCTCGACACCGGATGGACGATGTACGCGCCTTTCAGCACGCGATTTGCGACCACGCGAGTGGTTCCGGCCGCGCTGGCGATCTTCGTGACGGGATTCTCGTCAATTCTGACCGGGCTGAATTTCATCGTCACGATTCACCGGATGCGGGCGCCAGGCATGACCTGGTTCAAGATGCCGCTCTTTTTGTGGGCGACCTACGCAACCAGCCTCATCAACATCCTCGGCACGCCGGTTATCGCGATTACCGCGCTGCTGGTTGCGATTGAACGGCTGTTCCGTTTTGGATTCTTCGACCCGGCGCTTGGCGGAGATCCGGTGCTGTTCCAGCACCTGTTCTGGTTCTACTCGCACCCGGCCGTCTACATCATGATTCTGCCGGCGATGGGAGTCATCAGCGAACTCGTCGCGGCGTTCTGCCGCAAACCCATCTTCGGCTACAGCTTCGTCGCGTTTTCGAGCCTCGGCATCGCCGTGCTCGGCTTCCTCGTGTGGGGCCACCACATGTTTGTCGCGGGCCAGTCGGTGTACGCGTCGCTCGTGTTTTCGATGCTCAGCTTCCTCGTCGCGATCCCGTCGGCGATCAAGGTCTTCAACTGGACAGCGACAATGTACAAAGGATCGGTGTCGTGGCAAACGCCGATGCTGTACGCGCTCGGGTTCATCGGGCTGTTCACGATCGGCGGCTTGACAGGTCTTTTCCTCGCGGCGATCGGGGTGGACGTTCACGTCACCGACACTTATTTCATCATCGCGCACTTCCACTACATCATGGTCGGCGGCACGATCATCGGGTACCTCGGTGGTATCCACTACTGGTGGCCGAAGATCAGCGGCCGTCTCTATCCTGAGGGGTTGTCGAAGCTGTCGGCCGGGGTCATTTTCATCGGCTTCAACCTGACGTTCTTTCCGCAGTTCATCCTCGGTTATCTCGGCATGCCGCGGCGGTATCACGCCTACCCGCCAGAGTTCCAGGTGCTGAACGTGCTGTCGTCGGCGGGGGCGTCGATTCTCGGCGTTGGATATCTGCTGCCCATGTTCTACCTGGCCTGGTCGCTGCGGTACGGCAAGCCGGCGGGCGCGAACCCGTGGGGGGCATCCGGACTGGAGTGGGAAACGACGTCGCCGCCGCCAACCGAGAATTTCCCGGTGACGCCGACCGTCATCGAGAGTCCATACAACTATCCATCACCAGTGGTGAAACACGTTGCATAACGACAGCCACCACGCATCATCCGGCGCTCGCACATCACTTCGACAATCTCGATCAGCAGCAGGAAGCTGCGTCGCTCGGTATGTGGGTGTTCCTGCTGACGGAAATCCTCTTCTTCGGCGGGCTGTTCCTCGTGTACACGATCTACCGCACATGGTATCCGCAGGCATTTGCGTCGGCGAGCCATCACCTGGACATTCCGCTCGGCACGATCAACACCGCGGTGCTCATCGGCAGCAGCCTGACGATGGCGATGGCCGTCCACTCTGCGCAATTGAACTCGCGCAGGGGCATCATGATCTTCATCGTTCTGACGATGGTGCTTGGCAGCGTGTTCCTGGGCATCAAGGGGGTCGAGTACTCGCACAAGTTCCACGAGCATCTGGTTCCGGGGCCGCACTTCGCGTACGCCGAGCCGCAGTTTTTCAAGCCGGCGCAGCTTTTCTTCTCGCTCTATTTCGTGATGACGGGGCTGCACGCGGCTCACATGATCGTCGGCATGGGGCTGATGATCTGGATGCTCATCTGGGCGTACAAGGGGGTCCTCGGCGACGGCTACTACTCGCCCGTCGAGATCGTCGGTCTCTACTGGCACTTCGTCGATATCGTGTGGATTTTCCTGTTCCCGCTGCTCTACCTGATTGGGCGGCACGCGACCGGACACTGAACATGGCTCACCACCCGTCATCTACGGCACATCACGTTGTTCCCGTCAGGGTCTACTACGCGATCTTTGCGACGCTGATGGCGCTGACGGGGATCACGGTTGCCGTCGCCTACGTCGATCTGGGCGCGATGAACGCCGTCGTCGCCATCGTCATCGCCTGCTTCAAGGCGATGATCGTGGTGCTCTATTTCATGCACGTGAAATACAGCTCGCGCCTCATCAAGCTGACCGTCATTGCCGGCCTCTACTGGATGATCATTCTGCTCGGCCTGACGCTCGGCGATTATCTGACGCGAGGCTGGGGAACGTTCGGGCAACAGATCGGGATGAAATAGTCACGGCTGATAGCAGACGGCACCAGGGGTAGCGCAGGGCTTTAGCCCTGCCAAGACAGCACGGCAGTAACGCAGGGCTTCAGCCCTGTCTCAGCAACGCTGCGTGTCGCGGTGGCACAGGGCTTTAGCCCTGTCGCGGTGCTTCGGCACACCGCTTGCCCTTCGCAGCCTCATGTTTCCAGGACGCCCCGGCCGCATCAGAGGCTTCAACTACGTTGGTTTCCACAGATATTCGGTGACGATTTGCACTCACTTGCGGAAACCTGCCTTCACAAGAAGCGACGTGATTGACCCAGTGCTGATGATAATTCGGCAATGTGCCGCGTCATTCAACTTTGCCATTCATGCGTACTGCTTCATGTCGGATCATCTTCACCTGGTGACGGCCGCCACTGACGAACAATCGGACTTTCAGCGTTTCATGTCCACCTGGAAACAACGCTCGGGATTTCAGCACAAACAACGCACTGGCGAATGCCTATGGCAGGAAAGCTACTACGATCATGTGCTGCGTGATGATGAAGAAATGATTCGAACAGTGCGGTATGTGTTGGAGAACCCCGTGCGAAAGGCTTTAGTGCGCGAGTTTGACGAGTATCCGTACAGTGGAAGTGATGTCTACAACGGAGAGCAGCTGAAGGAATTCTGGCAGAGTAAACAGGGCTAAAGCCCTGTGCCACCGGTAAAGGCACCAGAAGACCGAGGACAGGACTGAAGCCTTGTGCCACCGGTAAAAACGCGAGTCGCCCGAGGACAGGCTGAAGCCCTGTGCCACCGGAGTGTTGGCTGATGTGATGGTCTACCGCCGGGCGTAGGCGAATTTCTGATCGCTGCCCGAGCGCAGCCAGTCGGCGGCATCCCGGTCGAGCGAGAAGGTCCCTTCGCGGAGATCCGTAAACTCGACCGCGTCGAATCGCGGGCGCATCAACCCGTTGCGGGCATGAGTGGGAGTATCGAGCAGGAAGTGGCCGATCTCGTGCGCGAGCGCGCGTCCGAGCACCACCCCCAGGCGTTGTTCATCGAGAGTCGTCAGCTCGGATCCTCCGCTGCTGCGCGCGCTGGCCACGAGCCATTCCGCTCGCTCGATCGAAATCAGGGCAATCGGATGACTGTTCGACGATCGCACGAGCTCGCCGACGGCGAAAGGTCCATCCACCCTGACGGGCGTCGCGCGACGTTCGACGATCATCGCTCGAAGGCGATTCTGGGCAAGCGGGCGCGTCTCGTTCGACGGCAGCCAATCGATGCTGACATGCTGCCGCTGCCAGATGGCGCTGGCCTCTTCCATGAGCGCCGCGCGAACCGCGGCAGGGAGCGTAGGCGCGACGGTGAGAAATACCTCAACGCGCGACACCGGCGGTGCGACCATGCCCTGGGCCGCCAGGACTGCGGGACTGGCGGCGAGCACCGCAAGCAGCAACCAGCCGGGATGGGCGTTGCGAGACATGGCCTGTTATGGATTTAACATGGCACGCCCTGGAGTGCAACGGAAATGTAACATTTCTTCCACAGGGCTGTGGAAAACCGCGTAGCCGCAAGAAGGGAAGGAGCTTAGATGAGTGGGCAACTGGCGGGTATTTTCGTCAAGCGGGCCCATGGCGGCCGCATGGACGCCCATGAAGTCGCCTCGCTCGAAGAAGGTCGCGGCCTGTCCGGCAACGCCGATCGGGGCGGCCGCCGTCAGGTGACCTTGCTCTCCTCCGAGCGATGGACGGAGCTGATGCAGCAGGTCGACAGCATGCTCGGACCCGAGGCACGCCGCGCGAATCTCGTCCTCTCGGGGATCGATCTGGAAAACAGCCGAGGTCGCGTGCTGCGCATAGGCACATGCCGATTGCGCATCGGCGGCGAGACCAGACCGTGCGAGCTGATGGAGGAGGCTGCTGTAGGCCTCCAGGAAGCCATGCGCCATCGCTGGGGCGGCGGCGCGTTTGCCGAAGTGATCGAGGGCGGACCCATCGCTGTCGGCGATGCTGTCGCGTGGGAGAGCTAATCCGTCAGCGCCTGTCCGCTCGCGCTACATACTGCCCCTTCCACACCCCTTCTGAATGCGTGAAACCTGGTAGCCATCTTGCTCTACTTAGAGAGGTGAAAGAGGTACTTGGCCTTCGGCGGGACGAGCGACGCCATAGCGACGATCGCCGCAATTCGGAACGCGGCTTTGCAGATCGCCGCATTGCCAACCGACGCAAGCGCACCATTCGAGGCGTGCTGTTCGGCATGTTCGCCATGTCCATGCCGGCTGCGGCGTCAAGAGCGCCATCCAATATCAAACCCCCGGAGGGCTTCGTCTCGACCACCGAAGCATTCCGGCCGCTTCCAGCGGCGATTGCCTACAACGACGCCATCGCCGAAGCCGCCAGCCTGTACAAGCTCGATCCCCATCTGATTCGGGCAATCATCAGTGCCGAGTCGGCCTTCAACCCGTTCGCCGTTTCGCAGGCCGGCGCGCAGGGACTGATGCAGCTGATGCCGGCCCTTGCCGAAGAGCTGAACGTGCTCGACCCCTTCGATCCTCGTCAGAACATCTTCGGCGGCGCACGCTATCTGCGACAGCTGCTCGATCTGCACCATGGAAACGTGAGTCTTGCAGTGGCCAGCTACAACGCCGGACCTACCGCGGTCGATCGATACAACGGCATTCCGCCCTATCGGGAAACCCGCAACTACGTGAAAAAGGTGAACGCATTCCTGAAGATCGCGCGTGCAGCGAGCGGGGACTGAGGGGCGGGAAAATCGAAAGTAAAAAGTAAAAAGTGAAAAGTAAAAGTTGAAAAGTAAAAAGTGAAGTAGAAAGTAAAAAGGGGTGAAAGGCAGTTTCGCCTCTCACCCCTCGACTTTCTACTTTTTTCTACTTTCTACTTTCTTTTAGAACGTATACCTCACCGACACCTGCGTCTGACGTGCTGTGCCGAGGCCGACCGTGCGGTTCAGCGGGCCCAGCATGTAGCCGAACGTGCCGGCCACCGCGTCGGTGAACGGCGTCCCCGGCGTAGCGCTGGGGAGGCTCGACGCGGGATTCTCGTAGTTCAACCGGTTGGTCAGGTTGAAGACTTCCAGACGAATCTGAAACGACTGAGACTGTGCGAACTGGAGGTCCTTGCTGAACATCAGGTCGAGCTGCACGAACTCCGGTCCACGCAGCGCGTTGCGGGCCAGGTTGCCGAAGGTGCCCGGCTGCGGTGTCGTGAATGCCGCGGGGTTCAGCCACCGCACGCCATCCTTCAGGTAAGGATCCACACCGGGAACGACATCCGGACGCTGCGTGCCGCGGCTGTTGCCGCCCGGGATGTTCGTCACCGTCACTCCATTCACCGGCACGTTGTCCGCCCGGCTGATCGTCACGTTGATGGGCACTCCGCTGCGGGCGTTCAGGATGCCTCCCACGCGCCAGCCGCCGCGCAACATCCCCTCGCCGGGGATGAGATACACGAGCGACCCGTTGAACGTGTGCGGCATGTCCTGCGGGTTCGTGCCGTACTCCGTTTCGTAGTCGAACGTGTTCTGTGACGTCGCCGCCTCGTTCGATCCCTGAGTGGTGCCCTTGTTTCTCGGTACTGGTAGTTCACGCCGCCCGACAGGCCCGAACGGAACCTTCGGGAGAGACCGACCTGGAGGGCGTCGTAGGACGCACGGCCGCACCCCGTCAGCGCCTGGTTGTTGATGACCAGACCATCGACGCACCCGGACGTCTTGTAGTCGATCTGACCGAACGTCGGCTGCTGGCGCGCACGCGTGTTGAAGTCGAGCGTGTTCGCCACACCGCGCAGGAACATGTCCTTGCCGCGGCTGCCGGTATAGCCCAACGTGAGGTTCACCGCGCCCGGAAGCTCGCGCGAAACGCTCGCGCCGTACTGCATGTTGTACTCGTCCGGCCGCTCGTGCGTGTATCCGCGAATCGAAAGCGTATTCTGAAGGACCGCCGCCGAGACGGGATAGGCGAGGCCGTTGTTCGCCACGTCTGCCGCGCCGACGCGACGCCGCTCGATGGCGTTCTCGATGGGCTGGATACGATCTTCGAACTGTCCCGGACCGTAGAACAACCCGAAGCCCGTCCGCAACACCGTGCGATCGTCGATGCGATAGACCGCCGACAGCCTGGGCGAGAAGTTGTTCCTGTCGGGGTTGTAGAAGTTGTCCGGGTCGGTCGAGAAGTTGTTCTCCTCGATGAAGAACGGCTTCGCGTTCCCGTTCTTCTCCTTGACGACCGAGTAGAAGTCGTAGCGCAATCCGAGCTCGAACGTGAGCCGGTCGTGCGCGCGCCAGGAATCCTGCATGTAACCAATCAGGTAGTACTGCTGCGGCTTGAACACCGGCGAGTCGAGCGCCACCGCCACCGCGTTCGGCTTGTTGTCGATGAAGTCGGTGATGTTGTTGTACGTGATCTCGGTGCTGCCGAGGAACGTGAAATCCGACTGCAGCTGACGGGTACTCGCCGCCGAACTTGAACGTGTGCGCACCGCTGGTCCACGTCAGCGCGTCGCTGAACGACAGCGAGTGCGGCTCGAAGATTGAGCCGGTGGTCGACGAAGCGCTCGTCGCGCGAATCAGCAGTCCGCTCCGGGCGATGCCGGTGGTGCCGCGCGCATCGATGGACGAGGATGTGACCGTTCCCGAAAGCGAGATCCCGACGGGATCGTATCCGGCGACGTCGCCGAATGCCTGCGCGCTGGTCGTCGGCTTGTTGTAACCAACCTTCATTTCATTGACGATGTTCCGGCCCATGAGCGACTGGTAGTTGAACGCCACGTTCTGCGGACGCTGCTTCGCCCGAACCCGTCGCGGCGTGACCGTGCGATCCGGCGTATCCAGGTCGCCGTCACTGAACAGGTACCGCAGGTAGAACGACTGCGACGCATTCAACCGATGATCCAGGCGCAGGGACATGCTGTTCTCTTCCTGCCGGGCCGTGGTGTTCAACGTCGCCAGGGCGAGAAGAGGGTTCCCCGCAACCGCGGTCTCGCCGACCGGAAACCCGGCCAGGAGCGGCGCCACCGCCTGCGTGCGGGCCGCGCTCTGGCCTGCTCCCGACCCGACCGGCTCGCCGGCGAGAACGCGCCGGCGTGCTTCGTTGCTCGGCACCGCTTCCGTGAAGCTCAGACCGGTCTTCTGGCGAAGCGCCTCGAAGCTGCCGAAGAAGAATGTCCGGTTCGAAACGACGGGACCGCCGAGCGAACCGCCGAACTGATCGAGCTCGAGCGGCTGTTTCCTGTCGTCGTATTTGCTCGCTGCATCGAGCGCATCGTCGCGCCGGTATTCGAAAAGCGATCCGCGGTACGCGTTCGTGCCGCTCTTGCTGACGACGGTGATGTTGCCGCCCGCGCCAAGGCCGCTCTCTGCCGGAGCGAGGCCCGAGTTCACACGGAACTCCGCGACCGATTCCATCGATGTCTGAAGGCGGAACTGCGAACCGGTCGAGTTCAGGTACCCGGGGCTCGCGTCCCATACGTAAGTGCCATCGACGCCGTCGTAGTTCAGATAATTCTGCTGATTGGATTTTCCATTGAAGCGCACGCTCGCCCATCCGCCGTTGCCGTCGCTCGTCGCGCCGGTGGCCAGCGTCATCAGGTTCGCGAAGTTGCGGCCGTTCACCGGCAGCGTCTCGATTTCCTCCGGCGAGACATTCACGCCAATCTTCGCCGATGACATGTCGATGACGTTCGAGTCGGCAGTGACGGTCACCGCCTCCTGCAACGATGCCACACCCATCGTCATGTCGATGGTCTCGAGCTGGCCGACGCCGAGCACGACATCGCGTGATTGCGTGGCGAATCCCGACAGCTCGAAGAGCACCGTATATGTGCCGGGACCAAGATTGGTCACCGCGTAGGTGCCGTCTCCGCCGGAGACCGCATTCCTTACGGCGCCGGTCTGTTTCGACGTGACGGTGATGGTGACCCCAGGCATCGCCGCCTTGGAATCATCAAGGACCCGACCCAAAACCCGTGACTCGGTCTGCTGCGCCGCGACGACCACCGGCACCAAGAGTGCCGCCAGCGCGACGACCGCTGCTACGAGCCTGAAATAACGCTTCATGGAATCCTCTCCCCTCTCAAAACAATTGACCATGAGTTCAGGGAGAAGCTTAGAGAGCCGCCGTAATGCGGCTGTGACAGCCTCGTAAAAAGGACGTTAACTCCCCGAGGCAGAGTACAAGTCGCCGCGTAAGTGCCGTAAAGACAAGGTATTGCGGGTCAAAGCCGCTCAGTCGTCGCCGCTCCTGACAGATGACCAGGGCGACGTCGCGGTTACTCGAGGCAGGAAAAAAGCGCTGACCCCTGCAATGGCCGCCAGTGCAGCCGAGCCCCAGAGCGACCCGATGACCCCAGAGTGTTGATACAGAAGTCCGGATAGCAAGGTGCCGATGAGCCGGCCGATCGCGTTTGCCATGTAGTAGAACCCGACCGTCACCGCTACCCGGTCCGACTCGGCGTAGGCAAGTACCAAGATACGAATGGACAGCCGAGTTCAAAGCAAAGACGACTCCGAAGAGGGTCAGCCCGGAAAGAATCACCAGTGCGTCAGACCATGCGGTACGCAATCCGAAGACGATCCCAACCATGATGGCCGTCAGGGCGATACCCAGTGTTCCCACGGCCGCAGGCGGTGGCGGTTGATCTCCGACTAAGGTTCGCAGCAGAACCGGCGACGCCGCTTGAATGAATCCATAGCCGATGACCCAAAGCGCCAGGAAGCTGCCGATCTCAGTGAACGTCCATCCCAGAACGCTGCCGAGAAATACGGGAACGCTGACCACAAACCACACATCCCTGGCCGCGAATAGCGCGATCCGCGCGACCGACAGCATGTTGATCGCGGCTGAATGGGAAAATACGGCGCGGAATTTCGCTTTCGTTCTTGGCTGTCCCAGCGCGGCCGGCAACGAAGTCAGAACGAATACGAGAACCGCGGTAATCGCTACCGACATCGTCAGGAGCGCCGCCTGGAATCCCAATATCGACAGCAGGAAGCCGCCCAAAAAAAATCCGACTCCCTTCAACGCGTTTTTCGAGCCGGTCAGGATGGCCACCCATCGGAAGAGACCCGACTCATCGCCTTTCGGGACGAGCACTTTGACAGCGCTCTTGGCGCTCATTTTGGTCAGATCTTTGGCGATCCCCGACAGCGCCTGACAACTCATCACGTACCAGACTGAGAAGGTGACCGGCCACGACGGATTCAAGATGGCGAGCAGGCCAAGGGCGGCTGCCTGTACGGCGAGACCAAGCTCCAGGGTAAATCGCACGCCCGTTCTCGAAGCGATCCAGCCGCCGAACAGGTTCGTGACAACTCCACAGAGCTCATAAAGGAGAAAAAGGAAGGCGAGCTGAACGGGGGTGTACCCGAGATCGTGGAAATGCAAGAGAACGAGCAGCCGAAGCGCGCCGTCAGTGAGGGTAAACGCCCAGTATGCCGCCGTGACGACCGCATAGTGGCGGTAGCTGATCATGCCTGCGCCGCGACGGCACGACCCACCTGTTGCGCGAGCTCGATCATGCGATTGACGTATCCGATTTCGTTGTCATACCACGCGAGCACCTTTACGCATGTTTCATCGACAACCATCGTAGAGGGGCCGTCCACGATCGCCGAGCGAGGGTCATCCTTGAAATCGACAGATACGAGCGGCAGTTCCTCGAAACCGAGAATCCCCGAGAGCGGTTTCTCGACAGCGGCCCGCTTGAATGCCGCGTTGACTTCCTCAACCGTGGTTGGACGCTGCATTTCGAACACGCAATCGGTCAACGACGCGTTGAGCAACGGCACACGAACAGCCACGCCCGTGAGCTTACCCAAGAGCTCCGGATAAATGAGGCCGATTGCGGTTGCCGATCCGGTGCTCGTCGGAATGAGCGACAAACTGCTGGCGCGCGCACGCCGCAGATCTTTATGGGGCGCGTCCACCACGACTTGCGTATTCGTGATGTCGTGGATTGTTGTGATCACGCCGTGCCTTATCCCAATATTTTCGTGAAGTACTTTCACAACAGGCGCTAGACAGTTGGTGGTGCAGGACGCGGCTGTCAGCAGGCGATGCGTCTTGGGATCATAGAGGTGGTCGTTGACGCCGACGACGATGTTCAGCGCGCCTGTCTTCACGGGCGCGGCCACAATGACTGTCTTGACACCGGCCGCGAAGTATTCGTTCAGTGTTTCGGTAGTCCGAAACCGTCCGCTGCATTCCAGGACGACATCAATGTGTTTTTCCGACCAAGGCACAGCGCCAGGCGTTGGCTGATCGGAAAAGGAAATGCACTTTTTGTCTACCTCGATGGCGTGGTCGAGCGATTGGACCTCGCGATTCCATTTGCCGTGAACAGAATCGAACGTCAGCAGATGAGCGGCCGCGGAAGTCCCACCGCTTACCTCGTTGATATGTATGAACTCGAGGTCTGGCTTGACCCAACCTGCCCGAAGAGCAAGCCGCCCCATCCGGCCAAAACCGTTGATGCCAATGCGGATGCTCATCGTACCCTGGTCCTGTCTGCAGGTTCACAGGCGCAACACGCCGCGCCTGCGAGCTCGACGGGCGGAGCGATGCAGCAGCCTGTGGTTTTCTGTAAGCGTTCAGCGTCCTTGTGAATGACATCGACGTGGGTCAGCATGTGCTTGATCGCGGCGGCCACGGTTTTCCGAAGCGGGTCACTCAGGTCTGCGAGCCGGTAGTGAATCCACACCCCTTCTCGACGGGTCTCAACAAGCCCCGTCGCCCGTAGATACGCCAGGTGTCGCGACACTTTGGGCTGAGAGGTTTTCAGGCTCTCGTGAATGTGACAGACGCAGACCTCGCCATTCAGGAGCAGGCCCAGAATCCGAAGTCGCGTCTTATCGCCCAGCGCTTTGAAAAAGCTCTCCAGCTCGTCCAGTTGCTTGATCATATATATGCCTTGACAAATATATCATGTCGGCCTATGGTCTTATATATTCGCTTTAACGTATATGGAGAAATACGCAATGACTGACATTCAAGAAGCGGTGCGGCAGCGATACGGGGCCATCGCCGAAGCCGTCAAGAACTCGAGCCAAACAGGCTCATGTTGTGGACCGTCCGCATGCGGTTGCAGCGATCTGATCACGTCCAATCTGTACTCCTCCGATGAGACCGGCGACCTTCCAAGCGGCGCCGTGGCGGCGTCCCTGGGATGTGGAAATCCAACGGCGCTGTCGGACTTGAAGCCGGGTGAAACGGTCCTCGACCTCGGGTCGGGCGGCGGAATCGACGTATTTCTCTCGGCAAAGCGTGTTGGACCGGCGGGCAAGGTCTATGGGCTCGATATGACCGACGCCATGCTTGATCTGGCGCGTGCGAATCAGGCAAAGGCGGGGGCCACCAACGTTGAATTCCTCACGGGCACGATTGAGTCCATTCCCCTGCCATCCAGTTCCGTGGACGTCATTATCTCGAACTGCGTCATCAATCTGTCCAGCGACAAGGACGCCGGTACTTCGCGAGGCGTTCCGAGTCCTGAAGCCCGGTGGCCGATTCGCCGTTTCCGACGTCGTCGTTCGCGGCGACGTGCCGTCGGAAGTGCGCCGCAACATGGAGTTGTGGGTGGGATGCATTGGGGGCGCTCTTCAGGACTCCGAGTACGAGCAGAAACTCCGCGCCGCAGGATTCACAGACGTGAGCGTGGAGCCGTGGAGGGTTTCTGCGGGCCGGGTTGAAGGCTCAATCGCGAGCGCATTCATTCGTGCCCATAAACCGGTGAAATCGAGCTGTTGCGGCCCTGAATGCTGCGCGTGAAGCTCTATTGAGGCATTTGTCAAAAGGTGGCGTCGAAGCGTTCAGCGCCGGCAGCCAGCCCGCTGCCGATTTGCACCCAGTGGCACGGTCGGTATTGGAGGAGCGGTTCGGCATCGACACCTCACTGGAAAGCAGCCGCTAAGCTTCAGTGGCTCAAGGTATTGCGGTGCGAACCAGGAAGTAGGTGACAGCGCCGATCGCCGCGGCGGCGGGTATGGTCAGCAGCCAGGCCCAGACGATCTGCCGGGCGATGCCCCATCGGACGGCCGAGAGCCGTCGGGTGGCACCGACACCCACAATCGCCCCGGTAATGGTGTGCGTCGTGCTGATGCCGATGCCGAGCATCGTCGCGATGTAGATCGCTACGGCCGCTCCGGTTTCGGCGGCGAATCCGCCTTCGGGCCGCAACTTCGTAATCTTCGAGCCCATCGTGTGGATGATGCGCCATCCACCCGAGAGCGTACCGAGCCCGATCGCCGTGTGTGCGGAGATGATCACCCAGAACGGAATCTGCAGTTGTCCATTCTGCAGCTCGAGATACCCACCGGTGACAAGCGCACCCGCGATGATGCCCATCGTTTTCTGCGCGTCGTTCGCGCCGTGCATCAAGCTGAACCCGGCGGCGGACGCGAGCTGCAGCCGCCGGAACCAGCGATCCACGCGGCTTGGCGGCGTTTGGGCAAAGAAGAAATTGATGGAGTTCATCACGAGCAGGCCGACGCAGAGTCCGATGAGCGGGGCGAGCACAATGAAGATGAGCGTCATCGTCCAACCCGACACGATGACAGCTCCAAAGCCGGCCTTCGCAATCGCGGCACCGGCGTACCCACCGAAGAGCGCGTGTGACGAGCTCGTCGGGAGACCCCAGTACCAGGTGATGAGGTCCCAGGTGATTGCGCCAAACAAACCGGCAAAAATCACCCCGAAGGTGACGATGTTGAGATCGACCATGCCCGCGCCGACGGTCTTGGCCACAGCGGTCCCGAACCCGAAGGCCGCGACGAAGTTGAAGAACGCGGCCCAGATGACCGCTTTCCCAGGGGAAAGGACGCGCGTCGACACGACGGTCGCAATCGAGTTCGCGGCGTCGTGAAACCCGTTGATGTAGTCGAAGATGAGCGCCGTCAGGATGATGGCGCCCACGATGTAGATCGGTGGCATCGGATCGTCGCCTCTCCGCTAGGCGTTCTTGACGACGACGCCTTCGAGGAGATTCGCGACGTCCTCGCAGCGATCGGTGGCCTCCTCGAGCACGTCGAGGATTTCTTTCCACTTGATGATGAGCACGGGATCGGTTTCCTCGTCGAAGAGGCGCCTGAGCGCGCCTTCGTGGATGCGATCGGCCTCATTCTCCAGACGGTTGATCTCGACCGCGCGTTCAGGCACGCCCGCGTGCTTCTCGAGCGCATCGATCGCCAGACGCACCTGGTCCACGCTGAGAGAAATGACGCGCGCCAGCTCGCGGGCGCCGTATCGAACCGACTTGATCTTGTAGAGGCGCACGAAGCGCGCCGACGCGTCGATGGCATCCATCACGTCGTCGAGCGACTTGGCGAGGGCGTGGATGTCTTCGCGGTCAATCGGCGTCACGAAGGTCGAATTCAGGCGCTGGATAATCTGGTGCGTCAGGTGGTCGCATTTATGCTCCACCTCCTTGATCTCGTCGACCTTGTCCCAGAGCACCGGGTCATGGGCGAGCATCTGCTCGAGGAGATCTCCCCCAACTCGCAGCTGGTCCGCCAGCGCGCTGAATTGCGAGTAAAAGTCCTCGTTTCTAGGGATTAGCCGGAATCGAAACGCCAACTGGTCTCCTTTGCGGTCGAGGCCCGGCGATCTTATAGGAGGCATGCCGGGCGTGTAAACGCCAGTTAACACCCATGTAACGTGAATTTACACCCCTGAAACACGTCCGACATGCACTGGAAACCCTGCATTTATAGGCTGGTTGCATGAGAACACTACTCTCGATCGTGCTGATGCTTACGCTCCCCGCGTTGGCCGCCGCCCAGCCAGCAGCTTCGAAAGAAGTGCCATCGACCTACGACAAGGTCTGGCGAAGCTTCACCGAGGTCTACTCCGACGACTCGAATCCGGTCGTGCAGCGCGTCATGCTGAGCGGTCGCTTTCACTACGACTTCGCGCAGGTGGACGCAGACCAGGGGGACAACGATGAGTGGAACGTGAGGCGGCTCCGAATCGGCCCCCGCGTGACGCTCTTCAAGAAGCTGCTGCTGCACAGCGAGCTGGAGCTCGACCCCCAGCGGCACAATCCTTTCTACGTCCGGTTCACCGATTTCTACGTGCAGTGGACCAGGAACCCGCGGATGGTGCTCACCGTCGGCAAGCAGAGCGCGCCCTTCACGCTGGACGGCGCCACCTCGTCGCGAGAGCTGCTCACAATCGACCGCAGCAACCTCGCGAACAATATCTGGTTCCCGCAGGAGTATCTGCCGGGCGTCAGCCTGTCGGGAAGACGCGCGCCGTGGGTGTACCGCGTGGGGGTTTACTCCTCCGGGGCGATGAACCGCGAGTTCGGCGAATTCAGCGGCGGCACGGCCACGCTCGGCGTGATTGGCTACGACTTCTCCAAGACGCTGGACGCGCGCGAAGCGCTCCTCACCGGCAACTACGTCTACCAGAACCCCGATCGCGACAACACGTTCACCCGCCAGCTCGAACACATCGGATCGATCAATTTCCGGTTCGAAGACGGCCACTGGGGCACGCGCGCCGATTTCTCGACTGCCTCCGGCTATCTGGGACAGAGCGGCATGTGGGCGGTCCAGGGAATGCCGTTTTACAACGTCACGGACAAGCTTCAAGCCGTCGGCCGCTACACCTACATCAAGAGCGACGATCCAAACGGCGTCCGCCTCGCCACCTACGAGAGCCGGATCGTGACGGGCAGAGGCGACGAATACAACGAGGTCTATCTTGGCGCGAACTACTACTTCTACGGTCACCGGCTGAAGCTGCAAAGCGGCATTCAGTTCGAAGACATGAACGACCGGGCCAACGACGGCGGCGCATTTTCTGGCGTGTCGTGGACGACCGGGCTTCGCGTCGGCTGGTAAGCAACTCTCGACTGTCTGGAGGCAGATGCAGATGATGAAAAAGTTCAGTGCGATACTCGCGGGGCTCGCCTTGACCGTGGCATGCGGCGGCGGTGGTGGCGGCCCGGTGAGGCCCCCCGACGAGGCCGCGGCGGCGGGAAACAAGATCAACGGCGCCGGCGCGACGTTTCCGAATCCGATTTATTCGAAGTGGTTTTCTGATTACAACAAGCTGCACCCGAACATCGAGATCAACTATCAGTCGATCGGATCGGGTGGCGGCATCCGGCAGCTGCTCGAGCGCACGGTGTTCTTTGGCGCGAGCGATCAACCGATGACCGACGAGATGCTCGCGAAGGCGCCGGGGCCAGTGCTCCATTTTCCGACCGTGCTCGGCGCGGTCGTGCCCGTGTACAACATCGAGGGGGTCGATTCACAGATCAAGTTCACGGGGCCCATCCTCGCGGACATCTTCCTCGGCAAGATCACGAAATGGAATGACCCGGCTCTCGCGAAGATCAACGCAGGCGTCAAGCTCCCCTCCACCGCGATCACGGTCGTCCATCGCTCGGACGGTTCCGGCACCACGTACGTCTGGGCCGACTACCTGTCGAAGATCTCGGCGGAATGGAAAAAGAAGGTCGGCGCCAACTCGTCGCTGAAATGGCCCGTAGGCGTTGGCGGCAAGGGCAACGAGGGAGTGTCGGGCCTCGTCAGCCAGACACCGGCGTCAATCGGCTACGTCGAGCTCGTCTACGCGCTGCAGAACAAGATCAGCTACGGCGCCGTGCAGAACCAGGCCGGTGAGTTCATCGTCCCCGAGGTGAAATCGGTGACCGCGGCCGCGGCCGGAGCCATGGCGACGATGCCGAAGGACTTCCGCGTCTCGATTACGAACTCACCGGGTCAGGGTGCCTATCCCATCTCGTCGTTTACGTGGATTCTGCTGTTCGAATCGCCCGATGACAAAGCAAAGGCCGCCGCGATGAACGACTTCATGAAGTGGGCGCTCGGCGACGGACAGAAGATGGCGACACAGCTTGGCTATGCCCCGCTGCCCGAAGCGATCGTGCCCATGGAGCTCGAGCAGTTGAGCCGGATCAAGGCACAGTGATGCGCTTCATGAAGGTTCGCGACCAGACTGATTTGGGTTTCCGGGCAAGCACGGGCGCCTTTGCCGCGCTCGTGCTTGCCATCGTGGCGGCGATCGGACTCGTGCTCCTGCGCGAATCGATCCTCTCGGTGCGCGAGTTCGGGCTCGGTTTCTGGATCACCGACACCTGGGATCCGGTCGCGCACGACTTCGGTGCGCGACCGTTCATCTGGGGCACCATCTATTCGTCAATTCTCGCTTTGCTCATCGCGGCACCGATCTCGCTCGGGATCGCGACGTACCTGTCCGAGCTTTGTCCTCCGTCCCTCAAGCAGCCGTTGATTTTCCTCACCGAGCTGCTCGCGGCCATTCCGTCAATCGTGTACGGGTTGTGGGGTGTCTTTGTACTGGTGCCGATCGTACGCCAGCTCGAAAATGCGCTGCCTGACTGGCTGCGCGAAACGGCGCTCTTCAGCGGGCCGCCGATCGGGCTCGGCATGCTGGCGGCCGCGCTGATTCTGGCGATCATGGTGACCCCGTTCATCTCGTCGCTCGCGCGCGAAGTGCTGAAGTCGGTGCCGCGGACACAACGCGAGGGCGCCTATGCCCTTGGCGCGACGCGGTGGGAGGCCATCCGCGTCGCACTCTCGTACGGCCGCACGGGCATCGTCGGCGCGATCATGCTCGGCTTCGGGCGGGCGCTGGGCGAGACGATGGCTGTCACGATGGTCATCGGCAACAGCCCCACGGTCTCGTGGTCGCTCTTCGCTCCCCAATACACAATGGCGGCGGTCATCGCGAACGAATTCTCCGAGGCCGTCGACGATCTGCACCTTCACGCGCTCATCGAAATCGGTCTGGTGCTGTTCGTCATTACCCTCGCCGTCAATGCTGTCTCGCGCATGCTGATCTGGAACATGAACCGGCAGACGATTGTCAGGCCGAAAGCGAAGCTCGAGCCGACAGCCATAGGTGACGCCGCATGACACGTACTGCACGACGCCGCATCGTCTCGCAAATCGCCGTCACGTTATGCGCGCTGTCTGTCGTCGTGGCGCTCATTCCCCTTGCGCTCATCCTCTTTTTCGTCGTCTCGAGAGGTGTGCAGGCGCTGAACTGGGATTTCTTCACGCAGCTTCCGCGTCCTGTGGGTGAGACCGGAGGCGGCATGGCGAACGCCATCGTCGGGACGCTGATGCTGACCGGACTGGCGGGCCTCGGCGCCGTACCTGTTGGCATCATGTGCGGCATCTACATGTCCGAGTATGCGGGCACGCGGCTGGCGTCTGCCGCGCGTTTCGCGGCCGATACGCTCAACGGCGTGCCGTCAATCGTCATTGGCGTATTTGTTTATGGGATGGTCGTGCTGCAACTGCGGCAGTTCTCTATGCTGGCTGGCAGCGTGGCACTCGGCGTGATGATGATTCCGATCATCGCGCGCACGACCGAAGAGCTTCTGCGGCTGGTGCCGGCGACGTTGCGCGAAGGTGCGCTGGCCCTCGGTGCGACACGGGCGCGCGCCACGTTCAGCGTCGTGCTTCCTGCGGCGTTGCCGGGCATCATCACCGGCGTCATTCTCGCGCTGGCGCGCATCGCGGGCGAGACGGCGCCCCTGCTGTTCACCGCATTCAACAACCGGTTCTGGAACACGAACCCGCTGCAGCCAACCGCCTCGCTCACCGTGCAGATATTCACCTATGCCAGCTCGCCGTACGCCGACTGGCACCGGCAGGCCTGGGCCGGCGCGCTCGTGCTCGTCAGCATCGTGCTGATTTGCTCGATCCTCGCGCGCACCGCCACGCGCTCGCTCGAGCGGATGAACACCGGCTCTTAGCGCCTGTCGCCGGTCACGGCTGCTTGACGGGCTCTGTCTTGAACTCCACGTCCGCCGCGCCAGACTCATTGGTCGTGAAGCGGCCCACCAGCTGCGAGTCGATGTGGACGGAGTAGGTCGCGCCCGGCGCCAGGTTGAGAACAGACAGTTCCACTTCCTGCTCGCGGCGGCCGCCTTCCATCTGCGACTCGACCTCGGCCTCGCCGCTGGCCTTCGAGGCCCCGCCACAGCCAGAGAGTTCCGCTTCGCGCTCGATCTCGTCGCCGACGGTGGGCTGCCTGACAAATTGGCCACAGAGGACCGCCTGGCCACGACTGTCCTTGATCTCGATGCGCTTGGCCGCCGACAAGTCGCCTATATCCGACGGAAGATGGTTGCCCTGGGCTGCAACGCGCCCGCCAAGCCATGGCGACGCCACGGCAATGGCCAGCAGGCCGAGCGTCAGGCCGGTTCGCGCACGTTTCATCATGCTTCCTCCCAGCGAAACCTCAGGCTCGCCCGTCACGGCTTTTTCACCGGCGCCGTCTTCATTTCCACCTCCGCGGCACCGCTCTTGTTGGTTTTGAACGTGCCCAACAGCTTCGAGTCGATGTAGATGGAATAGGTGGTCTCGGGCGCCAGATTCGATACCGAGACCTCGACTTCCTGATCGATACCGGTCGCCATCTTCGTAACTTCCACTTCGGCCTCACCCGTGGCCTTGGTGGCTTCGCCGCACGGAATCAGATCGGCCTCCTGTTCGGTCTCGTCGCCCTCAATTGGCTGCATGATGAGCTGGCCACACAGGACGGACGCCCCCTTGCTGTCCCGGACTTCGAGCACCTTCGACTTCGACAGGTTTTCGACGTTCGCCGGGAGAGGCAGTTCCTGAACCTGGGCCGCCACCACGCCGCCGAGCCACACCAACGCGCTACCGCCGATCGCCAGCCTCATGAGCGCCGCAATCGTTCGCATCCTTATTGCCATGCAACCTCCTTCGGGCATACCTGCAGCCCGGAGTGCTCACGCTATCAGACCAGAAATGAAGGCGACGTGAACAAAACAAATGGGTTAGTCAGATGGATAGGTGGGTTACTCCGGGCGGACGTCAACGATCCCTATCGAAGGCGATGGGGCGGGAATTCATCGGCCTGGCAGTGAATGCCAGCTGAACAGTCTTATCTCCGGGCCGCAGTGACGCCGATCGGACAGCTCACGCCGGTACCGCCGTGCCCGCAATATCCCCGCGGGTTCTTGGCAAGGTACTGCTGGTGATAGTCCTCGGCGAAATAGTAGTCAGGCGCCGGTTGGATCTCGGTCGTGATCGCCCCGAATCCGGCGGCGTTCAGCCGCTTCTGATATTCGTCTCGCGATTGTTCCGCGGCGCGACGCTGGGCATCCGAGTAGTAGTAGATCGCCGATCGGTACTGCGTACCGACATCAGCGCCCTGCCGCATGCCCTGCGTCGGATCGTGTCCTTCCCAGAACTGCTTGAGCATCGCGTCGTACGACGTCTGCTTCGGATCGAACACGACGCGCACGACTTCGGTGTGCCCGGTCTGCCCAGAGCACACTTCTTCGTAGCTGGCATTCGGCGTGTAGCCGCCTGCGTATCCAACTGAGGTCGAGTGCACCCCCGGCAGCAGCCAGAATCCTTTTTCGGCGCCCCAGAAACAGCCCATGCCGAAGAGCGCCACCTCCATGCCGGCAAAGTCCGCGTCCATCGGCGTGCCGTGCACGGCGTGCCGATCGGTCACGGGCATTTTTGCGACGCGTCCGCGGAGCGCTTTCCCGGGATCGACCATTGTGGTTTTTCGTGAAGCAAACATGATTTCCCTCATGGCCCGGCTCGAGCCGGACACTACGGGCTACGGGCTACCGGCTACAAGTAATATAGCCGAATGGCGACGATG
The DNA here is from genome assembly GCA_963811435.1 of Vicinamibacterales bacterium. Classification (GTDB taxonomy): domain Bacteria; phylum Acidobacteriota; class Vicinamibacteria; order Vicinamibacterales; family JAMQPK01; genus JAMQPK01. The sequence goes on along the minus strand of CAWERD010000007.1, from coordinate 441,826 downwards.
ATTCTGGCGAGCGCAACGGTGACGGGTATGAACGGATACGCCCAAAAAATCACGGCAGCGGGGCACGAATTTACCTCGGATGAACCCGAAAGGCGAGGCGGCACCAATACGGGCGCCCCCCCGTTCGAATTGATGCTCAGCAGCCTCGGCGCATGCACGGCCATTACGCTGCGTATGTACGGCAATCGCAAACAGTGGAAGCTCGGAACGATCGACGTCAAGCTGCGACTTCTCAAAGAGGGTGAGGACCCGCTGCGCATCGAACGGAAAATTTCAGTCAGTGAAGCGATGGATGCCGAACAGCAAGCGAAGCTGCTGGAAATCGCGGATAAGACGCCGGTCACCCGCGCGCTGGCGCCCGGCGTCCCCATTCAGACGATATTTGAAACGTAGCTTCCCACGGTCCGGCGGAAGCCGGACACTACGCACTATCTACGGGGTTCCCACATCGACCCAGCCGGCACGTTGCAGCTGTGTCGCCTGAAGCCCAAAACGCATCATCGCGTTCTCCACACGATGCCAGTCGGTTAACCATGTCCGTTTCACAACGCGATGGTCCTCTTCCTCGCGCACCTCCCATCCGCGTCCGTCCGCTTCGTCAACGACGAACTCTCTGACGTGGTTCTGACTCCGTAACCGCTTCGTGAAGATCATTCCGTCCTCCGTCACGTAGCCAACGTTGCGAAAAGCGAGCCAAGCCCGCTTTCCCTTTACCCGGATGAAACAACGACTGAGAACACCGTTCAAGACTGTCGCGATTTCAGACGGTCTGCCTGCCGGGAGCCACCCAAACGGAGTAGTCAAAATGGTGTAACGCAGAATTAACAGCCCGGCAATCGAGGGGTAACACGCCCGCCTTAATGTGCTAGTCAATGACGACCCTTACTCAGACCAAGACGCGTGTGCTCATTGTCGAGGACGAGCCTGATATCGCGGGATTGATGAAGCATGCGCTCGAGCGTGGTGGCGAGATGCAGGTCGAGATCGTCGGCACGGGCGCCGCAGCCCTGAAGAGTGTCATGGAAGAGCCCCCTGGACTCGTGCTGCTCGACCTGAATCTGCCCTTTATCGATGGCTTGGAAGTGTGCCGGCTGCTGCGCAGCAGGCCCACGAGTGCCGCCATTCCCATCATCATGGTCACGGCCCGCACCGGCGAGTCCGATCGGGTATCAGGACTCGAATTGGGGGCCGATGACTACGTCACCAAACCCTTCAGTCTCCGTGAGCTGGTGGCCCGCGTGCGCGCAGTGCTGCGGCGGCCACCGCCCGTGGCAGACGCCGATCGCAATCCGGGATATCAGCGGGGCCGGCTTGCCATCGACTACGACGCCGTGTCGGTGCGCGTGTCAGGCGCGCCGATCAGGTTGACGAAGCGGGAATTCGAGCTGCTGCGTTTCCTGGTCGAGAACCGCAACCGCGTCCTGTCGCGCGACAGGCTGCTCGAGCGGGTCTGGGGCCTCGACCGGCAGGTGGAAACACGATCGGTTGACGTGCACGTCGGACGCCTGCGCGGCAAGCTCGGTCAGGCCGGCCGCCAGATCGAAACGGTCATCGGCATGGGATACCGCTTCGTCGAAGAACCGAATTCCCTGGAAGATTGAGCGATACTGTGTCGCTGTGGAGAGCCTTCGCGGGCAGATCTTTGCGCTGTACCTCTTCGACGTAGCCGAGGCCACAGATCTCAAGGCCGCCGCGGCCGACATCGGCGGCAGCGTGCGCGCGAGGCTGGCCCCCAAACCCGCAACACCTTCCTACGTTCAGTACCAGAAGCCTCCGTTGCTGTTCGATGGAACGGCCGTCGACCTTCCGTCGATCGATGGCTTTCGCGTCGGCTTCAAACTGTTCGACTACGGGGTCATCTCGCTGCGGCTGACGCGCGACTTCGAGGGCACGTGGACCGATCTGGCCGACGTGGCTCACACGCTCATCGAAAACGAAGCGCTCGAGCGGCAGGCCGAACACGCATCTCGCACGGTGGCCGCACGCCTGAAAAATGCGATGCGCGAGCCGCGCCAGACCGCGATCACCGAGGACTACCTCATCATCGCGGTCAACGAGTTGAGCCGCCCGCACACGGCCGATGACCTCGTTCGCCACCACGGCGACGTGATTGCGTCGCTGTTGCGCGGCGAGCGCGGGTCCCTCAGCCAGCAGGAGCGCGATGAGGTGCTGCGGCACCGGATCTCCTATCTCGCCGACGATCTGGTGATTCCGACGTGGAATGCCGCCTTCGTGTACGATACTCCCGCTGGCACCCAGGCGGCAGTCGAGATTGCCGAGTTCGCCAACTCACAGCTCCTTCAGTTCCGCTATTACGACGAGCTGCTGGACAACGCGCTGGCCGACATCTACGGCAAGATTCAGAAAGAAGCGCGCTGGTACGACGTGTTTCTCGGCCGCCATTACGCCCGGGCCGCGCGGCAGGTGCATGCCCTGTTCATCGACGTGAACGAGCTGACCGATCGCACCGAGAACGCACTGAAGATCGTCGGCGACGTGTACGCCGCACGGCTCTTCACGCTCTTCGGCGCGCGACTCGATCTCGATCGGTGGAAGACGAACGTCAGCGAGAAGCTGAAGACGCTCGGACGACATCTACCGGTTTGCGGTCGAGCATCTCGGCATGGTGCGCGGCGAATTTCTCGAATTGACGATCGTGGTGATCCTCATCTTCGAGCTGGTGCTCTTTTTCATGGGAATCATGGACTGACGATGAACGACGTGCTCGCGATGATCCTGGGCGGCGGCCAGGGATCGCGCCTCTTCCCTCTCACGCAGCAGCGCTCGAAGCCGGCGGTCCCGATTGGCGGCAAGTACCGCCTGATTGACGTCCCGATCAGCAACTGCCTGCACGCCGACCTGCGCCGGATTTTTGTCCTCACGCAGTTCAACTCGGCCTCGCTGAATCACCACGTCGTGCAGACCTATCGCATGGATCCGTTCTCGCACGGGTTCGTCGACATCATCGCGGCCGAGCAGACGCCGGACAGCTCGAGCTGGTTTCAGGGAACGGCTGACGCCGTGCGGCAGGCCACGCGCCATTTCATGCGCCATGAGGCGCACTACTACCTGATTCTCGCCGGCGATCATCTCTATCGGATGGACTACGGACGGCTGCTCGACGCGCACGTCGACGATGACGCCGACATCACCGTGGCCGCGCTTCCCGTGACGCCAGCCGACGCGCCGGGCATGGGCATCTTCCGGTTCGATCGCGAAGGGCGCATCGTGGGGTTCGAAGAGAAGCCCAGTCCCGCCCGCCTTGGCGAGATCGGCAGCAGCACGCCGACGGGCAATCTCTTTCACAGCCGCAACTTCGATGCGGCGAAACCGTTCATCGCCTCGATGGGCATTTACGTGTTCTCGCGCGCCGTGCTGCTCGACCTGCTCCACAAAACCGGCGCGACCGATTTCGGCCGCGAAATCATTCCCGGCGCGCTGACGACGCATCGAGTGCGCGCCTATCTGCACGACGGCTACTGGGCAGACGTCGGTACGGTCGAATCGTTCTACGACGCGAACATCATGCTCACCGCGCCCGACGCGCCGTTCAGGTTCTACGATGCGCGCAAGCCGATCTACACGCACGAGCGGTTCCTTCCGCCGTCGCACATGCGCTCGTGCGATCTACGCGATTCGATCGTGGCCGACGGATGCTTTCTCGAGGACTGCACCATCGAGCGGTCGGTCATCGGCATCCGCACGCATGTCGCCAAGGGGGCAAACATCAGGCGGTCGGTGCTGCTCGGAGCGGACATGTACGAGTCCGACGCCGGCAAACCTGTCGGCATCGGGCCAAACGTGGTGCTCGACCGGGTCATCATGGACAAGAACGCCTCGATAGGCGAGGGGGCCCGGCTGCTCAATGAGGGCGGCGTTCAGCACACCGACGGCGACGGCTACTTCATCCGCGGCGGAATCATCATCGTACCGAAGGGTGGGCAGATCGCGCCAGGCACTTGCATCTAAAGGGGTAAGGGACTTTTCCAGATCGGCCTGTATCACTTACGCACCTGTGGATGAAAGTTTACGCGGGTGTCACGCGAAGTAAGGCAACATCTTCAGGTCGTAATCCTTCGCTTACAGGAATGACAACATGATCTTTACCAAGCGACTGGCCACCGCCGGCCATAGCCGTCAATTTACGATCGAACGAAACATCACGTCGGGCTGGATCGCGCGCGAGCAGGACGATAGCGTCATTCGGACAAGCCTTTTCCATGATTGGCACAAGGTCGAAATGGCCATTGTGCTGTTCGAGCTGAAGGCACTGGCGTTGCAGAACCAGGGATGGTCGGAGATTCAGCAACAGGTGTGACGTCCGGGCCGGCGCCTACTTGCCAATCCGGCGAAGGATGCGCGGCGTCAGGAACCAGCGGAGGCGGCCAGGTCCCGTCGGCGGAAGCGCGGTCACATCGATCCTGCAGATCGCGCCTTTCTTGAATTCCAGCGGTTTCCGCAATCCAATCAATCGCCCGGCAAGCTCGCCGAGGCCGGGCTCGTGACCGACGAGCGCGATACGGTGGCGGCGATGCTGCTTGGTCAGCTCTTCGATGATGCTGTTGTGCGCGCCGCCCGGCGCAAGCGACGGCATGTTGACGACGGGCGGTGCGTTTCGAAACGCCGCACCGATGATCTCTGCGGTCTGACGCGTGCGCACCAGCGGGCTGGTGAGAATCACGTCGAACGTGAGGTCGAGCGCGATGAGCGCTTTCGCTTCCCGTCGAAGCTTCTGCACGCCTTCGTTGGTCAGCGGCCGCTTGGTGTCGTCGGGATAGTTGTCACCGCGCTCGGCCGCCACTCCGTGACGGATCAGGTAGAGCTCGAACCGTTCGGTTTCCATCAGCTACTTTGCGCGGGTCTGTTGAGCGGCGCGCCGCATACCGGGCACGCGCGCCTGACGCCGGGGCGGCGTCGTGAGGGAGGGGACAATCTGCTGACGGATTTGTCTCACGGCCGCCACGAGCTCGCCTCGAGCCTCGACGAATCCCGCGTGCACGCGGCGGCATTCGCCGTCGAGTGAGTCGGCGTAGGCCGTCAGGTCGGTGATGTTCGGTCCGATGCCGGGCAACGTCTCGGTTTCGCGCACGTGCTTCAACAACATCTGGAGGTCGTGCAGATGTCCCAGCCGTTCCTGGTGGCGTTTCAGGACTTTCAACAACGGCTTCGTGGCCGCGACGCCGGTATCGCGCGCGATTTCGAGCGCATAGCGCAGTTTCTTGGTGGAGATCCGCACGTCGTGAAGCCGATCGGGTGCATACAGTGACCCCGCGTCGTCAAGCGAGGCACCAAGCCGCTTTGCGCGGCGCATCAGCCGGGCGGCAAGCACAGCGCGCCAGAGCGCTTCCAGTTCGAGCTCGGCCTTGCGCTTTCCGCCTTTCGCCTTGCCCTTGCCGTCGGCGACGCGCTCGAGCTTCTTGATCAGCCGCTTGAGGTCGCTGATCGGCGCATCCTCGTCGAGCTCATCGCGCAGAACCTGCCGGCGCGACGCAATTTCGCGGCGCACGATTTCGAGCGCGCGCGTGGACGTGCCGTCGGGGGCGCCCCGATCCTGGAGGATGTGGAGCTCGACGTCGAGTTCCCTGATCGGTCCGAGCGCACGCGTCAAGGCACGCATCTTCCTGTTGAGCTTCTTGACCTTCGACGACGGCGCGGCGGCCGCCACGATCGGGAGTGCTTCCCGAATGCGTCGTGAAGCTACGCGCGTTTTGTGCAGGCCGGTTGCGCGGCCGTGGACGAACTCCGGCCATACGGCGCTGAGCTCGTTCAGCCGCTTTCGCCAAAGCCTGTCACGGGAAGTTGATACGTTCATGCTAGGATGCGGGGCGAGGTGCAGCGCACGCCGTCTTGTATGCCCTCCATTATAGAAACTCTGTATGACGGCGACAACCCCTTTTTTATCAAATAGATGCGGATAGCGGCGATCGACTGCGGCACAAATTCGATTCACATGATCGTGGTCCGGATACGGCCCGATCTGTCGTTCGAAGTCATCGATCGCGAGAAAGAGATGGTCCGCCTCGGCTCGGGCGGCCTCGACGGCAAGGCGCTGACGGCAGAAGCCATGACGGCGGGGCTTCAGACGTTCTCGCGTTTTCGCCGCCTCGCCGAATCGCACCAGGTGGAGGAAATTCTCGCGGCAGCCACGAGCGCTGTTCGAGAATCGGGCAACGGCGGCGAATTCCTGACTGCCGTCGAGCGCGAAACAGGCATCAAGCCTCAGGTGATCTCGGGCACCGAAGAAGCCCGCCTCATTCACCTGGCGGCCGTCTACGGTGTCGATGTGTCAGGGGCTTCGGCGGTCGTGGTGGATATCGGCGGGGGCAGCGTCGAGATCACTCACGGCGCCGGCACCTCGCTGCGTGCCGCGAAAAGCTTCAAGTTAGGGGTAATCCGGCTGACGGAGCGCTTCGTCCACACCGACCCGCTGTCGCGCCGCGACGAACGCAAGCTCGTGGGCCACATCGAGGACGAGCTCTCGAAATATCTGCGCGACATCCGGAGCGCCGGATTCGACCGCGTGATTGGCACGTCGGGCACGATCCTCAGCCTCGGCACGATCGCGTCGGTCGAGCGCAGGCGGACGAGCGACGAGATTCGGAACCTTCGCGTCGCGGCCAAACAGATTCATCGCGTGCGCAAAGAGGTCGTCGACCGCAGCATTGCCGAGCGCATGAAAATGCCCGGCATGGATCCGCGGCGCGCCGACCTCATCGTTTCGGGCGCGGTGCTCTTCGACACCATCCTGCAGCACCTCGACGCGAGCGAGGTGACGCTGTGCGACCTCGCGCTTCGTGAAGGCCTCATCCTCGATTACATTCAGCGCAACCGGAAGCACATCGCGCAAGCCGGGCAGTACCCCGACGTGCGCCGTCGCAGCGTCGTCGAGCTCGCCGAGCGCTGCAGCTACTGGCCGGAGCACGCGAATCAAGTGGCGCGACTGTGCCTCTCGATCTTCGACCAGACGCGCGGCACGCACGGCCTGACCGACCGCGAGCGCGAGTGGCTGGAATTTGCAGCGCTCCTGCACGACATCGGCACGCATATCAGCTATCAAAGTCATCACAAGCATTCGTACTACCTGATCAAGAACGGCGACCTGCGCGGGTTCGAGCCGGTCGAGGGGGAGATCATCGCGCTGGTCGCACGATATCACCGCAAATCGTCGCCGAAGAAGTCGCACGCAGGTTTCGGCGAGCTCGGCAAAAAAAATCGAGGGACCGTCCGAACGCTCTCCGCCATCCTCCGATTCGCCGAGACGCTCGATCGCAGCCACGCGCAGGCGGTGACCGGGATCGAGCTTCACGATCGCGGGGAAGAATATCTTTTGAAACTCCATACCGCTGGCGACTCCGAGCTCGAGCTCTGGGCCGCCCAGCGTCAGACCGCACCGCTCGAGCGGATGTTGGGGAAGCCCATCCGGATCAGCGCGGGTAGAGTGTCTTATGCTGAACAACCTGAGCACGCCGCACGAATATCCGGGCAAGCTGTTCGTGGTCGAAGGCATCGACGGGTCGGGAAAGACCACCCAGCTCGCCCTGCTGGCAAAGTGGCTGAGCGCCGCCGGACTGCGGGTGTTCGTCACGGAATGGAACTCGTCGGCGCTCGTGAAGACGGCGACGAAAATGGGCAAGAAAAAGAACTCCCTGACGCCGACGACCTTCAGTCTGCTACACGCCACTGACTTCGCCGACCGGCTGCTCTACAACATCGTGCCGCCGCTGAAGGCGGGGATGATCGTGCTCGCCGATCGCTACGCCTATACCGCATTCGCGCGCGATGTGGCTCGCGGGGTCGATCGCGCGTGGGTTCGCGACCTGTACAGCTTCGGTGTGCGGCCCGATCTGGCGATGTACTTCCGCGTGCCGATCGACGTCTCGCTCGATCGGTTGATGGCGCGCCGCGTCAAGTTGAAGTTCTATGAAGCCGGCCTGGATATGGGTTGGAGCCTCAACGCGCAGGAGAGCTTCCGGATGTTTCAGGGCAAGGTGCTCGACGAGTACCGATCGTCTCGTCCACGAGTTCGGGCTCAGCGTCATCGATGCATCGCTGGCCATTACGAATCAGCAGCAGATGGTCCGGAATCTCGTGTCGAGGCAATTGGAGAAGCCGGCGTTGGAGGTTGTAAACCAATAGGCTTCTGGCTCCGGGCTCCAGGCTCCCGGCCTGCAGCCTGTGGCCCGACGCCGGAAGTCAGATGATTGCGATGACAGACCAGAAAGACACAAAAGAACAGACTCCCGAATTCGGCGCCAACGGGCATATCCAGCCGGGGCGCTATTACGGGCATGGGCTGCCTTACGCACCAATCGACCACTATCCGGGAAAGATCATCGCCGTCGAAGGCACCGATGGCGTGGGGCGCAGCACGCAGATTCGGCTGCTGCGCGAATGGCTCGAAGTGCAGGGCTACGGCGTCGTCGAAACCGGCTGGACGCGATCGGCGCTCATGCAGCCGACCATCGAGCTGGCCAAGTCGAGCAACACGCTCAACAAGCTGACGTTCGTGCTGCTGTACGCCACCGACTTCGCCGATCGGCTCGAAAAGGAAATCATCCCGGCGCTGAAGGCCGGGTTTGTGGTGCTCTCCGACCGCTATATCTTCTCCGCTCTCGCGCGTGCGGGCGTCCGCGGCGTCGATCGCGCATGGCTGCGAAGCCTGTACGGATTCGCCATCGCACCGCACCTGGTGTTCTATCTCAAGATCGACGTGGATACCCTGATTCGCCGGGTGCTGTCCGCCCGCGGGATGGACTTCTGGGAGTCGGGGATGGACCTCAAGGGCGGCGACGACATCTACGACAGCTTCCGCTCGTACCAGAACAAGCTGCTGCGCGAATACAACTCGATGGCCGACGAATTCGGGTTCCGCGTGATGGATGCCCGGCGGCCGATTGACGTGCTGCAGGAGGACCTGCGCCGCCAGGTACAAGCCTTTCTATCAAATGCCGACATCGCGCAGGTTCCGGAACCCGAGCCCACAGAGAGGCTTTGAGGACACCGTTGTGTCCGTAACAACTGTTAACACGGTATTAACACCCGCACGCTAAAGTAGATGCGTGCCTGAATCAGTGACGACCGCCCCCCAACTCACGACTCCAGTGGTGCGGCGCCCCGAAGCCATCGAAACGCCGATCAAAATCCGCGTCAACCGCCTGAATTTCTACTACGGCGATACACGGGTCCTCCACGACATCTCGATCGGACTGCATGAAAACCAGGTGTCGGCGTTCATCGGCCCCTCGGGCTGCGGTAAGAGCACGTTTCTTCGGACGCTGAACCGGATGAACGACATCATCCCGGCCACGCGCGTCGAAGGCGAAGTCATGATTGAGGACCGCAACGTGTACTCGGCCGGCACCGATGTGGTCGATCTGCGGCGCCGGGTCGGGATGGTCTTCCAGAAATCCAACCCGTTTCCGAAGTCGATTTTCGAGAACGTGGCCTACGGCATCCGCATCAACGGGATGGCCCGGGACAGGGCCGACCTGAGCTTCCGCGTCGAGGAAAGCCTTCAGCACGCCGCGCTCTGGGACGAGGTGAAGGATCGGCTGCACGCCCCCGCGCTCGCGCTGTCGGGCGGCCAGCAGCAGCGTCTGTGTATTGCCCGTGCGCTCGCGGTGCGGCCCGAGATTCTGCTGATGGACGAGCCCGCGTCGGCGCTCGACCCGATTGCCACGCAGCGTATCGAAGAGCTGATCTACGATCTGAAGAAGGACTACACGATTGTGATCGTCACGCACAACATGCAGCAGGCCGCGCGGGTGTCAGACCGCACGGCGTTCTTCTGGCTCGGCAAGCTCGTTGAGTACGGGCGGACGGACCAGATCTTCACGACGCCCAAGGAAAAACTTACCGAGGACTACATCACGGGACGATTCGGCTAATGGAACGACTTCATTTCCAGCAAGAGCTTGGACTCCTGAAAGAGCGTCTGCTCGCCATGGGCGGCCTGGCCGAAGATCGGGTGCGTACGGCGATGCTGGGGCTCGTCGAGCGCGACGGCGATCTGATCGACGAGGTGCTCAACGGCGACATGCCGCTGAACGTGCTGCACATCGAAATCGACGATCTGTGCCTGAAGCTGCTCGCACTGCACTCGCCCATGGCCGCCGATCTGCGCGGCGTGATGGCGGCCATCAAGATCAACAGCGATCTCGAGCGCGTCGGCGACATGGCGGTCAACATCGCCGAGGCCGCGCGCCGGTATGCCTCGCATCCCCCGGTCAAGAAGCTCATCGACATCCCGCGGATGGCCACGACGGCCCAGCGCATGCTGCGCGATGCGCTCGATTCGTACGTGCGCGGCGACATGGCGCTCGCGCAGCACGTGCTCGACGAAGATGACGAGCTGGATTCGCTGAAGACACAGGTATTCCGCGAGCTCCTCACTTACATGCTCTCGGACCCCTCGACCATCGAGCCGGCGCTCGACTTGATTCTCATCTCGCGCCACCTCGAGCGCGTCGGCGACCACGCCACCAACGTCGCCGAAGACGTCATTTTCATGGTGTCGGGCCGCGACGTACGCCACCACGCGGCGGATTCTCAGCCTTAGTTAGCCGGTAGCCTGTAGCCGGTAGCCTGTAGCTAGCTGGTAGCTACCAGCTACGAGCTACCAGCTAGTAGAATGTGCCATCGTGCCTGTTCGCGTGTGTGTCTATTGCCGTCGCGAGCCAGCCGAAGCGCCCTGGATTCCCTTCTGCAGCGAGCGCTGCAAACTTCAAGATCTTGCCCGGTGGGTCGACGGTCGCTATCGCGTGCCGGCCGAGCCCGTTCAGCAAGACACCGACGTCCCGCGCGAGCAAGGCGAGCCGATGGACGATGAGGCTGACCGCTAACGGCTTATGGCTGATACGCTGACGATTACCGACAACCGCACGGGCAAGCAGTACGAGATTCCGGTCAAGGAAGGCACCATTCGCGCCACCGATCTCAAGCAGATCAAGGCAGGGGCGGAAGACACGGGACTCACCACCTACGACCCGGCGTTCCTCAACACTGCGGCCTGCAGGAGCGCCATCACCTATATCGATGGCGACAAAGGCATTCTCTGGTATCGCGGATATCCGATTGAGCAGCTCGCCGAGCACTGCACGTATCTGGAAACGGCATACCTGATCCTGTTCGGAGAGCTGCCGACCGGAAAGCAGCTTCAGACCTGGACCGACGCGATTACTCAGCACACCCTGCTGCACGAGAACGTCAAGAAGCTGATGGAAGGCTTTCAGTACGACGCCCACCCCATGGGCATCTTCATCAGCACGGTCGGCGCGCTCTCGACGCTCTACCGCGACGCCAAGCTGGTGTTCGATCAGAGCTCGCGCGATCGTCAGTGCCTGCGGCTGGTCGCGAAGGTCGCGAGCATCGCCGGGTACGCCTATCGCCACAGCATCGGCCGCGCCTACGTCTATCCCGACAACGATCTGAGCTTCACCGGCAACTTCCTGAACATGCTCTTCAAGATGACCGAGCTGAAGTACCGGCCCAATCCCGTACTCGAGCGCGCGCTCGACGTGCTCTTCATCCTGCACGCCGATCATGAGCAGAACTGCAGCACGACCGCCATGCGCGTCGTCGGCAGCTCGCACGTCGATCCCTACTCGTCGATTGCCGGCGCGGCGGCCGCGCTCTGGGGTCCGCTGCACGGCGGCGCAAACGAGGCCGTGCTGCGAATGCTCGATGAGATCGGCACGATCAAGAACGTTCCGGCATTCATCTCGCGCGTGAAGGGCGGTGATGGACGGTTGATGGGCTTCGGCCATCGCGTCTACAAGTCTGTACGACCCGCGGGCGAAGATCATCAAGCGGATTGCCGATGAAGTCTTCGAGGTGACCGGGAGAAACCCGCTGCTCGACATCGCGCTCGAGCTCGAGCGCATCGCCCTGCAGGATGAGGTACTTCGTGACACGCAAGCTGTATCCCAACGTCGACTTCTACTCGGGCCTGATCTATCAGGCAATGGGGTTCCCCAAGGACTTCTTTCCCGTGCTCTTCGCCATTCCCCGCACGGCGGGCTGGTTCGCCCAATGGGAAGAGATGCTCAGGGATCCCGAGCAGAAGATCGCCAGGCCGCGTCAGATTTACGTGGGAACGAAAATGCGGGAGTTCATCCCCAGGGATAAGAGACAGTGACGGTTCTGGGTTCTCGGTTCCGGGTTCTGGGTTCTGGTTCCGGGTTCAGGGTTCTGGCCGCCGGCGTGTTGTTTGCGGCGGCCTGCATCACAAGCCCCGAAGCCCAGAGTCCGAAGCCCGCCGCCAGCTTCGACAGTTCCCGCGCCTACGAGCACTTGCGCCAGGTGGTGAGCGTCGGACCGCGACCGGCCGGCTCGCCCGCCATTGAGCGCACACGCGGATACATCATCGAGCAGCTCAAATCGGCCGGCATTGCCGTCGTCCAGCAGTCGTTCGTCGCAAAGACGCCCATCGGGGAGATTCCGATGGTCAACCTCATCGCGACGATTCCAGGTGCGCGTCCGGAGCGGATTGCCGTCACCGGGCACTACGACACGAAGCTGTTCAAGGAGTTTCGTTTCGTCGGCGCAAACGACGGTGGATCCAGCACGGCCTTGCTCATCGAGCTGGCCCGGGTCGTCAAGGCACGGCAGAACGCCTTCACGATTGAGCTGATATTTTTCGACGGCGAAGAGGCGACGCTCAGGGACTGGGGCGGGACCGACCACACCTACGGCAGCCAGTACTACGTTGACAGCGGCCGCAAGGCAGGCACGCTGTCGGGCCTGAAGGCGATGGTGCTCGTAGACATGATTGCCGAGCGCTCGCAGCGCTTCATGCGCGAGACGAACTCGACCGAATGGCTGACCGACATCATCTGGTCAACCGCCCGGAAGCTCGGTCACGGTTCGATATTCGTCAACGCGAGCACGCCGATTGAGGACGACCACATTCCCTTCCTCAAAGCGGGCGTTCCCTCCGCCGACATCATCGACCTGGATTACCCCGCCTGGCATACAGCCGGCGATACGCTCGACCAGACCTCTGCACGCAGTCTTCAAGTCGTGGGAGATGTCGTGGTGGCTTCGCTTGCCCCGATCGAGGCGAGGCTGGCCAGGTAACCACGAAGACCAAACCACGAAGACACGAAGACACGAAGACGCGAAGGTACGAAGGCAACACGACGGCACGACGAGCACGGTGCCGCGAAGCCGGACATCGCTCCCGAACAGAAGGTCAGAAGATCAGAAGAGATTTTTCAACCGAAAGCCTTCTGATCTTCTGATCTTCTGTTGCAGTGTTGGAGCTCGCCTGGCCAGGTAACCACGAAGACTAAACCACGAAGACACGAAGACACGAAGACACAAAGACGCGAAGGCACGAAGGCAACACGACGGCACGACGAGCACGGTGCCGCGAAGCCGGACATCGCTCCCGAACAGAAGGTCAGAAAATCAGAAGACTCTTCAACCGAAAGCCTTCTGATCTTTTGATCTTCTGTTGCAGTGTTGGGGCTCGCCTGGCCAGGTAACCACGAAGACTAAACCACGAAGGCACGAAGACACGAAGACACGAAGACACAAAGACGCGAAGGCACGAAGGCAACACGACGGCACGACGAGCACGGTGCCGCGAAGCCGGACATCGCTCCCGAACAGAAGGTCAGAAGATCAGAAGAGATTTTTCAACCGAAAGCCTTCTGATTTTTTGATCTTCTGTTTCAAGTGTTAAGGCTCGCCTGGCCAGGTAACCACGAAGACTAAACCACGAAGGCACGAAGACACAAAGACACAAAGACGCGAAGGCACGAAGGCAACACGACGGCACGACGAGCACGGTGCCGCGAAGCCGGACATCGCTCCCGAACAGAAGGTCAGAAGATCAGAAGAGATTTTTCAACCGAAAGCCTTCTGATCTTTTGATCTTCTGTTGCAGTGTTGGGGCTCGCCTGGCCAGGTAACCACGAAGACTAAACCACGAAGACACGAAGACACGAAGACACAAAGACGCGAAGGCACGAAGGCAACACGACGGCACGACGAGCACGATGCCGCGAAGCCGGACATCGCTCCCGAACAGAAGGTCAGAAGATCAGAAGACTTTCAACCGAAAGCCTTCTGATCTTTTGATCTTCTGTTGCAGTGTTGGGGCTCGCCTGGCCAGGTAACCACGAAGACTAAACCACGAAGGCACGAAGACACGAAGACACAAAGACGCGAAGGCACGAAGGCAACACGACGGCACGACGAGCACGGTGCCGCGAAGCCGGACATCGCTCCCGAACAGAAGGTCAGAAGATCAGAAGAGATTTTTCAACCGAAAGCCTTCTGATCTTTTGATCTTCTGTTTCAAGTGTTGAGCCTCACCTGGCCAGGTAACCACGAAGACCTGCGATCTCTCCTTCGTCGTTGAACGCGAGGCGAATGACGAATGGCGTCTTTTCAAACACCGCCGTCAGGTCGACGGCATTGACGCCCTGCGCTGGAACCGGTATGACCCGTGCGGAGCTGACGCTCTTGTACGCACCGACCTGGCTGGTGAGCTGCTCCCAGCCAGCCGCAAGCTTCTCCCGCGCAAGCGCTTCAAAATCGGGCGCCGCACTGACACGGCATACCGCTGCCAAAAGAAGCAAGGCCACCAATCGCATCGTTTTTCTACTCAGAACACCGTATCGACTTCGCGCGGTTGGCGCGCGAGGGAAAGAAGACAGCCGAATACAAGAGCCGCACAATTCTCGCTCTTGATATTCGGCTGTCTTCTTCCCCTCGCGTGGGCCGCGTACGCGGCCCACGAAGTCGATACGCTGACCCAACGGCGTTTGCATCCTCTGCGACTCTGCGGCTCTGCGTCGAGATAGCGCTTTTGCGGTCACGGTCTTAGCAGAGCGATCAGTATCGCAACGAGCACCATGACGACGAATATCACGTACACAATCACCGGCCGCTTTTTCTTCGTGGCCACGAATGGTTTGTGGACGGCTTCCTGAACGGACGCGCCGCATCGAAAACAGATGAGCGCTTTGTCGGCAATTTCGGTCCCACACTCGCGGCACTTCATCGGTGAGGCCTCGGATTATATGTCACAATCGCGCACATGATTCCGTTGCGCGACGTCATTCCGTCGCGGACATTTCCTTTTTTCACGGTCACGTTCATCGTTCTCAACAGCGTCGCGTTCCTGTTCGAACTCTCGCTTTCGCAACGCGCGCTCCAATCGTTGTTCGTCGCGTACGGCGTCGTGCCGGCGCGGCTCGATCTCACGACCATCTTCACGTCGATGTTCCTGCACAGCGGCTGGCTGCACGTTCTCGGGAACATGCTTTACCTCTGGATCTTCGGCGACAACGTCGAAGACCGTCTCGGCCATGCGCGTTTCGTGCTGTTCTATCTGGTCTGCGGCGCGGCCGCCGCGCTCGCGCACGTCTGGGTCAACCCCGGCTCGACCATCCCGACGATTGGCGCAAGCGGTGCCATCGCCGGGGTGATGGGGGCCTATTTCGTGCTCTACCCGCACTCGCGCGTGCTCGCGCTCGTGCCGCTCTTCATCATCTGGGAGCTCATCGAAGTACCCGCCATCGTCTTCCTGGGCATCTGGTTCGTAATGCAGTTCTTCAGCGGTGTCGGATCGCTCGCGAGAACGGGCGTGCAGACCGGCGGCGTCGCCTTCTGGGCGCACGTGGCGGGCTTTCTGGCCGGCGTGGCGGCGGTACTCGTGCTGAAGAAACCGTCGCGCACCCGCTGGGCGTGACTCTGTCATCCCAACGCCAAGACGCCAAGGCGCAAAGCCGGGTTGAAAAAACCTTCCCGTCTTTGCGTTGGGACAGGAAAAGCTATTTGCTGGATCGGATCTGGGCGGAGATCTTCGCGAGCTCGATGGCGAGGCGCTCGAATTCCTCTTCGTACTGACCGGCCGGCATCTCTCCCTTACGCGCTTTCAACTGCTCGATCTCGACCTCAATCGCAATGCGGCGCTTGTCGAGTGCCGCAACCGCCGCGTTCGCCGACGTCGCTGCCGGCGGCGCATCCAGGAAGGTCGTCCTGGCCAGCACGCCGTCGCCGCCGGTGGCCGTCGCCTCTTTGCCGACACCGTCGCCGTTGTCGTCGATGATCGATCGCTCGGTGACGAGGGTGCCTTTCTGCTCGAACGCCTGCTTCACGGCCTGGCTCGCGTAGGTGAACGCTTCCCACACCGACAGGCGCCCGTTCTTGTCGTTGTCGGCCTTCGCGCCCTGATCCAGCGCTTCGATGAAGTACTGCGGAAACACGGTCGCATATTTCTGCGCGGACGAATCGGTCGCCGCAATCACGATGCGATTCTTGCCCGACAACGCCTGGACGAACTCAAAGCTCGAGCTGGTCGTGTTGACGAAGACGAGCCGCGCCGGTGATCCATCGAGCGACGCCTTCCACTCCTTTGAGTCCATATCGGGGCCGACGAGATTGAACTTCGCGGTTGTGCCGTCGTAGGTCCCGTGCCCGATCAGCACGACGAACAGCGTATCGTCGGCGGTCAGCTTCGGCTTGAGCGAGGCGAGCGTCCGCGTCACGTTCTGCCGATTCGCCACCGATTCGGCCGCCCCGCCTTCAGACAGCACCACGATGCGCTCGGCGGCAAAGCCGAGGCGCTTTTGAAGCGTCGACTGGAGCGACGCCACCCACGTCTTCTGGCTTTCCGCGAACTTCTCGCTGCCCGATACCCCCGACACGATGAGCGCATACCGCTCCTCGGCGGCAGCCACCGCAGGGACGGCGGCGGCCAGAAGCCACAACAGGCAAATCCTGAGCACGCGCACTACTGGCCTATCACTTTCAGCAGCAATTCCTGCGCGCGCGGGTAACCCGGCGCCACTTCGATGGCCGCCAGCGCTGCGCGACGCGCCTGCACCTTGTCACCGATCGCGAGATAGCCTTCGGCGAGATCCGACTGCGCGCCGGCGGGATCGAGCGATCCGGCGGCAATCGCCGCCCGGAATTCGCGCACAGCCGTGCGCGCATCGCCCGCCTGCATTTTCAGGCGCCCAAGCTCGGTATGGTTCTTCGCATCGAACGGATCGAGCTGGGCGATGCGCTCGTAGGCCGAGATCAGCTTGGCGGGTGGGGCCTTGGTCTCCTCGTACTCTTTCGCCAGCAGCCGCACGGCGTCGAGATCCGTGTTCTCATACTGCAAGAGCTTCTCGAACTCGCTGATGGCTCGGGCGTGATCTTTCCGCTCTACCGCCATCTGCGCCATCATCGACCGCGGGCTTCGCGGACCGGTGGCCATCGGCACCATCTCGGCTGCCCGCTCGAGCACTTTGAAGGCCTCGTCGATGCGGCCGGCTTTGCGCAGAAACTCGCCGAGCGCCACCTGCGCCTGGAAGCTGTCGGGAAATGCGGCGGCGATCGACTCGGGGTTTCCCTTGCCAGGCTCGAGCTCCTTCGGCGGCCTCAAGGCCTTGACGATCGTTCCGTACTTCGCGTTGAGCAGCTTGTCGAAATCAGCCTGCAGCGTGTCGATATCGACGCCAAGTCCGGCTTTCAACGCGGCCTCGCCTTCAAGCCCCTCGCCGTAGGTCATGAGCAGCTTGCGAAGCGCGCCCATGCCGTATTTCTCGACGATGTGCTCGGTGAGGATCGAGGCCTCGTAATAGGCGAGCGAGATCTTTTCCGGATCCTGGAACGCCGCGTTCAGCTCGCGCAGCGTCATGTGCTCGTTCATGCCGTACGCCGCGACAAACGAGAGCTCACCTTCACGTCCCCAGGCCGGCGATCCCAGCTTTTCTTCGTAGGTCGAGATCCCTTCGGTGAGCCAGCGCGGCACACGCTGCTTCGAGAGCTGAAGGGTTATCACGTGCGCCAACTCGTGCCACAGCGTGGGCGCCCAGTTGAAGTCGCCCGGCGGCCGGGCCTTCGGCGAGTCGAGCGTCACCACCCGTCCGAAACACGCACCGAGCGCGCCAATCATGCCGGGCAGGCCGACGGTGCGTACGGCGAAATCGTCGTGCTTCGGAAACATCTCTATGAGAATCGGGCCTTTGGGCACAAAGTCATACTTCTTGGAGAACACATCGAGCGCGTGGAGCGCGAGCGGCGTGACATATTCGCGCATCACAGGCGTTTCGCTCGCGTGACTCTTGAAAATCACGTTGCCTTCGGTCGTCACCTCGAACTTTTCCAGTGAGTCGAGCATCGTCAGCAGGTTGAACGTCGTCTGATCGAACTTGTCGATCGCGAACGACTTCTCGAGCACCTGACGGGCTTCGGCCTCATCGCCGGTGCGCAGCAGCTGCACCCCGAGCGCCGACAGCGTGCGAACGTCGTTCGGTTCGATCTCGAGGGCCTTCCGGCTGAGCGCGACGGCTTCTTCGAATCGATAGTTGGCAGCCGCGAGCTCGGAAGGGATGCGATAGGCGCCACTGAAACGCGGGTTGATCTTCAGCGCGGCCGAGGCCTCCTGCTGAAGATCGGCCTGGCGACCTTCGATGTACGCAACCGCGCCGCTCCATGCGAGCGCGTCGAGGCTGGCCGGATTAATCGCTTTGGCTTTCGCGATCGACGCCTTGGCCGCTGCACGATCGCTTTTGTCGAGCTCGAGCTGCGCCTTCAGCAACTGCGCATCGACCGCGTTGGGGTCGAGTGTGAGCGCCTGTTCGATCGCCTTCTCGGCGCCCGGCGGATTGACGTCGAGGAGCGCCTGCGCCATCCCGACGAGGGCCGGAATCCACTTATCGTCGGCGGCAAGCGCGTCCTGAAACGACTTCGCGGCCTCGGCGTTGTTGTGCACGTGCAGGAAGAGCTCTCCCCAGCCGGTATGGAGCGACGGATCGTTCGGAGCCTTCTCGGTCGCAATGCGATAGGCGTCGTTGGCGAGCTGAAATTCCCCGAGCGCGCGGGCCGCGCGGCCAAGCCGGGCGTATTCGGCCGGCGCCGTGCGCGGGCCAACCTGCACGTCGGCAATGCGCCGGAGGATGGCGCGCGATTCGTCGCTGCGCCCCATCATCCCGTAGAAGAGACCCAGCTCGAGTGCCGCCTCGCCCTCGGGCGCTTTTGCGGCCAACGGCTTGAGCAGCGCCTCTGCCTCGGCGTACTGCCCGCTGTTGATGGCAGCGCGGGCCTTCACCACGACCGGATCGCTGACGCCCTGCGCGTACGCGATCCGGCTGCTCCGGCCATCCGAGACGGTTCCGATCGCCAGTGCCACGGCCAGAAGACGGACCAGCGCGCCGCGCCAAAACCCGGATCTCATGGAAGACACCATTATGCGCGGTTTCCCCGGTTGTCGTCGTCCGGATCGTCATTCCCTGCCGGCGCGTTCCCCTGCGCATCGACGAACACCATCGACTGGTGCGATGGAATCTCGAAGCGCTTGCCGCACGCCTTGCAGGTGACGTCGTCGTCCATCCGGATGAGATAATCGCGAAGCTTCGCGTACAGCGCGCGGTCGCGTGCGTCGGCACCCGGCGGCAGGCTTTTCTTTTTGGTCCGGCGCATCCACCGCACCATGTACTCGTTGCGGCGCTTGCACCGGGGACAGGAATATTGAACCGGCTTCGACTCCGGCCGCTCAGTAAAAAAATCCCGTTCATCCATGAGCCCATCATATCGCATCGTCTTTTACGTCTCAGGCCACGGTTTCGGCCACACCTCGCGGATGGTCGAAGTCATCCACGCGGTGCTTCGTGCGCGGCCGGACGCCGGCGTCGTCGTCAAGACCGCCGCGCCGCTGCGTCTCTTCGAACGGACGCTCCAGGGACACGTAGAGGTCGTCCCGCTGCAGTGCGACAGCGGCATGATTCAGCTCGACAGCCTTGACGTCGATACCGAGGAAAGCATCCGGCGGGCGGTGGACTTTCAGAAGCGTCTGCCCGAACTCGCCGAGACCGAAGCCGCTTACCTGGGGGCCTACGGGGCAGATGTCATCGTCGGCGACATCCCGCCGCTGGCCTTCCTGGCGGCTGCAGGGGCGCACCGTCCCTCGGTGGCCATCGGGAACTTCACCTGGGACTGGATTTACGAGGGTTATCGAGACGACTCGACGCACGCGCTCGCGCGCGATATCCGGCGTGCGTACCAGACCGCGACCAGCGTGCTGCGACTGCCGATGGCCGGCGGATTTGAGGGTTTGGCATCGATCACACGCGACATTCCGTTCATTGCGCGCCACTCGCGGCGCAATCCGGACGAGGTGCGACACGCGCTGGGACTGCCGTCGCGCGCGCAGGGCAAGCCGCTTGTCCTGACCTCGTTCGGCGCCTACGGCGTCTCGCGCCTCGACACGGCCGCGCTCGCCGCGTTGACGGACTACACGATCGCGACGACCGACACACCCGCAAGTGTGAATCCGATCACGCCCCCGGGCAGCCTTCTCTCTATCTCAGAGCAGGACCTTTACGCCCGTGGGTTGCGATACGAAGATCTCGTCCGCGCCGCAGACGTCGTGGCGACCAAGCCCGGCTACGGCATCATCAGCGAAGCCATCGCGAACGACACCGCGTTGCTGTACACCTCTCGCGGTCATTTTGTCGAATACGACGTACTGGTCAAAGAGATGCCTCGGTATCTGCGGACCGAGTTCATCGAACAGAACGACCTGCTGGCGGGAAACTGGAGCGCGGCGTTGAAGCGGTTGCTGGAGAAACCGCCGCCACCAGAGAAGCCGGCGTTGAATGGTGCAGAGGTTGCCGCCGCGGAAATCCTCGGGCAGGGCTAAAGCCCTGCGCTACTTTTTACTTTTTACTTTTTACTTTTTACTTCTCAGAATCGTATGTGATGCACCCAGGCCGGCGGCACGTTCACCCACACCCACTCGCGCGCAATCTCTCTCTCGCCCAGCACGCTTTCGATGGCATCTCCGACACGCTTCAGCCGATCGCGCTCTGAGCCGACGCTCACAAACATCTTGGCCGGGCGGATGAGGATGTACTGAAAGAACGACAGGACGCCCCCCGGTTTCAGGAGCTTTGCGTACGCCTGCATGATGGCGCGCACGTCGTCGGACGAAAAATTATTGAGCGGCAACCCGGAAATGACGAGATCGAACTGCCCCTCGTGCCCGATCTGCTGCACGGCCCCTTCGATCAGATGGCAGCGGCCCGCCGCATCGCGAAACGACGGCTTGTCCTGGAAGGCGCGGCGCAGGTGCGAGGCAAAGGTCGGGTTCAGCTCGACCATCCACAACTGATCATCCCGTCCCATGCGATCGATGATGCATGAGGTGACGGCGCCCGTTCCCGGCCCGGCCTCGAGAATCTTCTGAGGCGCCCCGCCCGAGCCTACGTACCGGCACAAGGCATTCGAGAGCGCGCGTCCGCTCGGAATGACCGAGCCTGTCGTGTTGTAGCTGCGAAGAAATTGTGTGAGGAAGGTTTGATAGTCTGACAGCCGGCTCATTCAGCGTTCTGACAGATCACCAGCGACCAGATCCGGGGCACATTGACCTTCTCAATGGACTCCGCCCGCAATCCGGTCTGCGCGAGGAATGCCGGCAGATCGAAATCGGACTTGAAACCGAGATGCACGGTCAGCGGCGCAATGGCGCGCTCCAGCTTGGAGGTGATCGGACGGTCGCTCAGAAAGTGGTTGAGAAAGACGAGGCGCCCTCCGCGCTTGCAGACCCGCCGCATCTCGCGAGTCACGGCGAGCGGATCAGGAACACAGCTGATGAAGTACGGGGCGAACACGATGTCGAAGTAGTTGTCGGGAAACTTCAGCCTGGTCGCATCCATCTGAATCAGGCGCACGTTGCGAAGGTTGTACTGCATCACGCGCGTGCGCGCGCGCTCGAGCATGCCCTCAGACAGATCGATGGCCGTCACCGCGCATCGGCGGGGATAGAGAGGAAGACTGATCCCGGTACCGACGCCGACCTCGAGAACCAGATCGGCCGGCTTGATGGCCATGCGCCGTATCGCCCTGGCCCGCCCGTGATGCAGCGGAAGTCCGAAGAACAGATCGTAAACAGAAGCCATCTTCTCGTATACGCCTTCGACAAACGACGTCTCGAGAGAGATCGCAGACAAGGATCGTGTTGCCGCGTCAGTCGTGCCCGCGAAGTCTTTATCCTCTTCTCGCGGAAAGAGCAGCGCCATTACGCCTCCGTCGGGGGACTATATCAGATCGTCAGACGTTCGTGAGCAAGGGTCTTGCCATCAAAGACCAGGTAGGAGCTGGACACTTCGTCGAGACCTATCGACGGAACGTGCTGGCGTTCGGCGACCGTGTACTTGTGATGGTGCCCGAAGAGATGAAGGCGAGGTTGCATGGCCGACAGCACCTCGTTGATCGGCGTCTTGCCCGCATCTTTCACGCGCGGCAAGGGGAACGGACGGGGCGCCTCGTGTGAAAGAAAGATATCGATGCCGGACAGCGCCTGACACGCGTTGACCTCTTCATGTACAAAGTGTCTTCTGCGGTCGTCACGCGGCGTGAGGCGCCTGAGCTCAGATGCAGGCTTCTCGTACCAGGTGGGCGCCAGTGTGCCGCCAAGGCCGGCCAGCACAAAACCGGCAGTCCGTACGGAGACTCCGTTGGGGATGAAGTGCAGGTTCGGCAACGTACCGCTTCCGGCGGGCTGCGCCGCGACAAAATCGAAGTCTTCGTTGTTGCCTTTGATCCAGTACAACGGTGCGCGTGGCCGCGGGTACTCGCCGTTCTCGTCTGCAAGGTCGCCGGGACAGACCCAGAAGACGACTTCAGGGTGACGCGCCATCACACGATCGAGCGCATCGAAGTCGCCGTGGAGATCGCCGACTGCACCGAAGAACATGCGGTTCTGGGTTCTGGGTTCTAGGTGCTAGGTTCCGGTTCTGGGTTCTCGTTCTCGGGTTGGTTCTTGGTTCTGCATTCTAGCGCGCGAGAACCTCGAACCTGGCACCGGAACCCGGAACGTAGAACCTAGAACCCAGAACCGCCGGTTCTCCGCTCCCGCGGTGTGACAGCATCGGCGGGAGCGGGGACGAGCAGATCCTTCTTATCCCAGACGAAGTCGCTCTTGTTGTAGACCGCGAGCTCGTAGTCCTTGCCCATGAAGATCGCCGACACGGGGCAGGCTTCCTCGCAGTAGCCGCAGAAGATGCAGCGCGTCTTGTGAATCTGGTAGGTGGTCGCATATCGCGGCCCGGCCAGCACCGTGCCGTCGTTCTCGGCCGCCTCGAGGTAGATCGCATCGGCCGGGCACGCCACTGCGCACAGCCCGCACGCCACGCATTTCTCCAGGCCGGCTTCATCGCGCATCAGCACCTGTTTCCCGCGCCATTTGGGAAACATCGGCACCTTCTGATCGGGATAGTTCACCGTCACCGCCGGCTTGAACATGTACTTGAAGGTCGTCGCGAAGCCGGTGAGGAGCGCGCTCGTGCTCTCGAGAATCTGCTTCAGCATGCTTCCAACATTGTAAGCCACAATTTGTTACGATAAAGCCGAACCGAAATGTTCCTGACGGCCGCGCAGTTTCTGCTGACGACCCTCGTCGTCAAGATCACGATCGTCGCGGCTCTCGCGACGATCCTCGTACGCTATCACCGCTTCCGTCACATCCTCATCTCGGAACGCCGCGCCTGGCCCGAGCGGCTGCTCTTTGCGTTCAGCCTCGGCGTGCCGCTGGCCGCGGGTGTGGCATCACGTCTGCTGCTCAACTACGACGCGGCCGATCTCACGCTCGAAGGAGCGTTTCTCGCGGGCCTCATCGCCGGCCCGTACGCCGGCGCCATCGTCGGCCTGATGGTCGCCGCGCCGGCGGTGCTCGCCGGCGAGTTCATCGCGCTGTTTTTCGCCGTGGGCTGCGGGTTCGCGGGCGGCGGCCTTCGCGAGGCGTGCCCGAACAAGGAAGACATCTGGCACTTCTCGCCGTTCGTCTTCACCAAGCTGCACCGTCACATCTGGCGCATGGTCAGAAACGTCAGCGTCGACTGGGCCGTCATCCTGCTGCTGGCGCCGGTCGCGCTCGAACTCTTGCGCCAGACCCTCGGGTGGCGCTTCAACCACCCCAACGTGACGCGGCTCTTTTTCCTGCACATCGACCCCATGTCGGCCTGGTGGGTCTTTCTCGTCGTGCTGACGACCGTGCTCTGCGTGGCCACGCCGATCAAGATCTGGAACAACGCGCGCATCGAGCATCGCCTGCAGGAACAGGAAAAGCTGCTGCTGACGGCGCGCGTCGAAGCGCTGGCCAGCCAGATCAACCCCCACTTTCTGTTCAACACGCTCACGTCGATTCAGTCGCTGATTCGATCGAATCCCGAAACCGCTCGAACCGTCGTGGTGAAGCTGTCCGGGCTGCTGAGGCGGCTGCTGCGCAGCCGCGATCACTTCGTCACGCTCCGCGAAGAGCTCGAGTCGATCGACGAGTACCTCGATATCGAGGTCATCCGGTTCGGCCCGCAATTGAAGGTCGAAAAGCAAATCAGCCCGGACACGCTGGACATCATCGTGCCAAGCATGATCCTGCAGCCGCTCGTCGAAAATTCCATCAAGCACGGCTTCTCGCGAAAAGTCGGCGGCGGCCGCATCGTCATTCGCAGCGCGAAGCAAAACGGCCACGCGATTATCGAAGTCGAAGACGACGGGCTGGGAATGACCGACGATCGGATGGACACGGCGCTCACCGACGGCATCGGCCTCAGCAACGTCAACGAGCGGCTCAGCGTGATTTACGGCGCCGCCTACCGCGTGCGAATGACGAGCGTCCCCAATCTCGGCACGATCATCCGGCTGGAGATTCCCGACATGGTCTCCGCGGAGCGGATTACCGCATGAGTGTTGGGCCGGTAGCCTGTAGCCGGTAGCCGGTAGCCCCGATAACTGGTGAACGGTAGACGTCAGCAATGTCCCTAAGAGCGGTGGTCGTCGACGATGAGCAGCTCGCGAGAGAAGAGCTCATCTACATGCTCGAACAAATCGGCAGCCTCGAAGTCATCGGTCAGGCCGGCAACGGGCTCGAGGCGGTGGGCGTGGTCGAACGTCTGATGCCCGACGTGCTGTTTCTCGATGTCCAGATGCCCGGCCTGAATGGTTTCGAGGTGGCGCACCGCCTCATTCAGAACGGGACCCCTCCCAGTATCGTTTTTGTCACTGCGTTCGACCGGCACGCCATCGAGGCCTTCGAAGTGAACGCGGTGGACTACCTCCTGAAGCCGGTCGAGGCGGCCAGACTCGAAAAGGCGGTGGAACGGGCCCGCCAACGGGTCTCCCCGGCCAAGGAAGCCCCCCTGAACGATCAGGTGGAGCGCATCGTCCAACTGATGTCCGAGCGCCAGAGCAGGCGTGAGCGGGTCGCTGTCAAGGTTGGGGAGCGTTTTCTGCTGGTTCAGGCCGAAGAGATTATCTATGCCTCACTTACCGACGACTCGATTAACATAGTAACCAGCCAGTTGGCCGGGACGTCCAACTTCAGGACCCTCGACGAGCTGCAATCCAGGCTCGACCCGAGCGTCTTCTGGAGGGTGCACCGGTCGCATCTGGTTAACATCAACAAGGTCAAGGAGATAGTCCCCTGGTTCAGCAGGAATTACATCCTCCGGATGAAGGACGCGAAGGCGACGGAGATACCGGTCAGCCGCGCTCAGACCAAGCGGCTCCGGGAATACCTGAGGCTTTAGAGTCCCGACGGCAGCTCGAGCGGGCCGAGGCGGATCAGATGCGGATGGGCATGGAACCGGCCATGGCGGGCGATGCCGCCTCAGTGTCGGCGCCGGTCATCGTGACGGTCCCCTCCACGGCCGATCCCGTTTCCAGGTCGAAGACCGCCGAGCGCCTCAAGATGGTGCGCGACGAGCTGGTCGCGTGGTTCAAAACCCTCGCATCCGCGGCGGTTTACGCCACGCTCATCGTCACATTCGGTTTCCAGGTCGCGCGCGTCGAGGGCATGAGCATGGCGCCCACGCTCGAGGATCAGGACCGGCTGATTGTGAACAAGCTGGCCTATCGCATCGGCGAGCCGCATCACGGCGATATCGTGATGCTCTACTACCCGATCGACCCGAACAAGTCGTTCGTGAAGCGCGTCATCGCCGAAGAAGGCGACACCGTGCGCATCGTCGACGGGAACGTGTTCGTGAACGAAACGCCGATGAAGGACGAGTTCGTGCCCGAGGACTTCCGCGCGCACGACGACTGGGGCCCGCAGGTGATTCCCGAGGGCTACTACTTCGTCCTCGGCGACCACCGCAACAACAGCTCCGACAGCCGCCACTGGGGCTTCGTGCCCAAGCGCTACATCATCGGCAAGGTGCAGGTTCGCTGGTGGCCGATACCGAGCGCCAGAATCTTCTGAAGCTGGCATTGCCGCATTTGCAATTGACGATTTGCGATTCAATGGCCAATTGCCAATTGAAAATGTGGCAATGCAGGATTCGCGTCACACCGCTGTCAGGTCCGTCCTCCTCCGCATCCTTTTCCTGAACCTCGCCGTCGCGCTCGCGAAGGTCATTTACGGCCAGCTCAGCGGATCGATCAGCATCCTTTCAGACGGCTTCCATTCGCTGACCGACGGCGCGTCGAACGTGGTCGCGCTGGTGGGCCTGCGGCTCGCCAGGAAGCCGCCGGATGCGAACCATCCGTACGGCCATCGCAAGTTCGAAACGCTAGCGGCCGGCGCCATTGCCCTGTTCCTTCTGGTCGTCGTTGTCGAGATCGCACAGACGGCGTTCCTCCGATTCCGGTCGGGGGGGAGCCAACGGTCACGATCGCGAGCTTCGTCATCATGCTGGCGACACTCGGGATAAACATCCTGGTCGTGCGGTCGGAACGCAGGGCCGCGACGCGCCTTTCGAGCGAGCTGCTGCTGGCCGACGCAAGGCACACACAGAGTGATGTCCTCACGTCGCTCGCGGTGATCGCCGCGCTTATCGGATCGGCCGCCGGCTATCCCGTTCTCGACTCGCTGGCGGCACTCGTCATCGTCGGATTCATCGGCCATGCCGGCTTCCAGATCGCGCGGGACACAGCGAAGATTCTCTCTGACGAGATCGTCATTTCAGAGGACGACATCCGGCGCGTGGTCGAACAAGTGCCTGAAGTTCTCGGCTGTCACCACATTCGATCGCGCGGCTCCGCCGACCACGTGTTTCTGGATATGCATATCTGGATGGACGGCATGACGCCGCTGACCGAGGCGCACGCGATCTCGCACCGCGTGAAGGACCTGCTGATGGAGCGCTATCCGCAGATCGTGGACGCGATAATTCACATCGAACCGCCGCCCCGCACCTAATTAGGTGCGTTGGGTGCGACGGGTGCGTTGGGTGCGTGGGTGCGGCGCACCTATCGCACCCATCGCACCTATCGCACCTATCGCACCTATCGCACCCATCGCACCCATCGCACCTATCGCACCAGTCGCACCCATCGCACCTATCGCCCCCTTAAATATTCTCCCGATCGTCCGCCACGCTTTTCCATCACGCAGATGTCCCCGATCACCATCGTCTTGTCGAGCGCTTTCAGCATGTCGTAGATCGTGAGCGCCGCAACGGCAACGGCCGTCAGCGCCTCCATCTCGACGCCGGTGCGGGCCGTGGTGCGGACTCGCGACTCGATGGCGTAGCCGTTCTTCTCGCGCGTGATCTCGACCTCAACGTGGGTAAGCGGAAGCGGATGGCACAACGGAATCAGATCGGACGTGCGCTTGGCGGCCACGATGCCGGCAAGACGTGCGGTCTGGATCGGATCCCCTTTCTTGACCTTCCCGGCGCGAATCGCGCTCAGCGCCGCCCGGCCAACGGAGATGCGGCCGCGCGCCACGGCCTCTCGGGCCGTTTCCGCCTTGTCGCCGACATCGACCATGCGGACGCGACCGCGCTCATCGACATGCGACAACGCCGGCTTCGGGCTCCGGGCTCCGGGCTTCCGCCCTGGCACGCGCCTCATTTGATCTCCTGCGCCAGATAGAACGAGAGGCTCTCGAGCGAGACGGTGAGATCGACGCTCTTGAGCTTCACATTCTCAGGTGCGCGAAGCGTGCCTGGCGAGAAATTCAACACGGCCTTGATGCCCGCGGCGACGACCTGGTTGACCACCTGCTGTGCCGCCTCGGCCGGGACGGCAATCACCGCGATCGCAATCTGGTCGCGTGCGGCGATCTTGCGGAGCTCGCGGATGTCGAAAATCGGCACGCCGCCGCGCGAGCGCTGTCCAACCTTTGCCGGCAGCGTGTCGAACAGCGCCGCGATTTGAAAGCCTTCCTGCTGGAATCCCGGATAGTCGGCGAGCGCAAGGCCGAGGTTGCCGGCGCCGAAGATCGCCACTTTCAGCCGCCGATCGAGCCCGAGAATCTTGCGGAGGTGCTGCTTGAGATCCTTCACGTAGTAGCCGACGCCGCGCACGCCGAACTCGCCGAAGTACGCCAGGTCTTTTCGGATCTGCGCGGCGTTGAGATGAAACTGCTTCTCGAGGGTCTGCGAGGACACCGTTTTCACACCCTCGGTATCGAGGGTGTTGAGGCACCGCAAATACACCGACAACCGGTTCGTCGTGAGCTCCGAGACCTGATCGCTGAGTTGTTTGCGCTTGATCGCCAATTTCACAAGGATTCTATAGCGGTTCCAGCCGGAACAGGTACAATCGAAGGAGCGTGCCTCTCGCCACCATTTGCGTTGCTCTGGTCGCGCTCGTGGTATCGAGCGCCACGCCGTCATACGCTCAGCTCGCGACGCGCCGTGCGGCGTCGCCGGCGGCGCTGCTCGCCTATCCGGGCTTCTACCAGGGACAACTCGTCGTCGTGCGCGGCAATCTCGTCTCGCGCGATCGGCCCGTGCTGCTCTCGCCCACTATCGAGCGATCCATTCCACTCGTCTTCAGCGGACCGTCGCCGGCCGACGGACCCGTCGAGGTGCGCGCGAGCTTCTGGGATGTCGGACGTCTTCAGCGCGAGGATCCGCGCATCGTTTCGCTCGGCCTCGATCGTCTGCTGCCGGCAGGAGTGGAAGGCGACTGGCCGCGGCCGGGCGAAGTCGTCGCGCTCACAGTGACAGACGCGATGCCGGTGAAGCCGGCAGAAGGCGCGATGACCGTGCGGCAGATCGCACTGGATCCGTCCAGTTACATCGGGGAGCGCGTGAAGGTGACCGGTCAGTTCCGCGGACGCAACTTGTACGGCGACGTGCCGCAGGGACCGGGGCTGAGCCAGTGGGACTTCGTGCTGCGTGCGGCAGACGGCGCCGTCTGGGTGACAGGTCTCCGCCCGCGCGGCAAAGGCTTCAACCTCGACATAGGCGCGCGCGTCGATACCGGGACGTGGCTCGAAATCGCAGGGGTCGTCAGGGAGGGGAAAGGTCTCGTCTGGATTGAAGGACAGCAGGTTGCCGTCACCAAGCCGACCGTCGAGACGAAAACCGCGGAGGCGCCTCCCATTCCGCAGATGGGCCCGCCGCCCGAAGTGATTTTCAGCGATCCCGCCGAAGGCGAGTTCGACGTGTCGCTCAAGGCCCCCATCCGGCTTCAGTTTTCACGAGACATGAACCCGGAAACCTTCAAGGGTCAGCTCCGCTGGACGTTTGCAACCGTCGAAGGCGCTGCCGCCGCAGCGAACCCGTCGCGCGGGTCCGAGCGCCAGCCGGAATTCAAGTACGATCGGGCCAAGCGCTCGCTCGAAATTCGTCTCGACCTCAACGATTCCGCCAGCTTTCGAAACGTCCTCCTCGAACTGCTCGACGGGATTGCCGCCACCGACGGCGCGAAGCTCAAACCGTGGCAGTTGACGTTTTCCTTCGGGGCACAGTAAATACAAACACGAAGGAGACCAGGAGGGCCAGGAGAATTCTTTTTCAGAAAGACTTTTCCGATCCTTCTGATCTCCTGATCTCGCGATCTCTTGTTTGTATTCTCAGGGTTGGCCATGAAGACCTTCGATGCACGGACGATCGAGCGGTGGCGCGAATGGCTGAAGACGCACCACGACTCCGAAAACGAGGTCTGGCTGATTTTCCACAAGAAGCACACCGGCAAGCCGTCGGTTGCCTACAAAGACGCGCTTGACGAAGCGCTCTGTTACGGATGGATCGACAGCCTGATCAAGCGCATCGACGAGGATCGGTACGCGCGCAAATTCACCCCGCGCAAGGCCGAGAGCAACTGGTCCATCATCAACATCAAGCGCTACAACGAGCTGAAAGCCGCAAAGAGGCTGGCCGCCCCGGGTCTTGCTCGCAGCCCCGAGGGACGTCCCGTCGTCGGCATCCCGAAGACGGACGTCGTTCCTGCATATATCGAGAGGGCCCTCAAAAAGGACCCCAGAGCGTGGCCCTTCTTCGAGTCGCTCGCACCCTCACACCGGCGGTTGTATATCCACTGGATTGACACGGCGAAACGCGAAGAGACGAAACAGAAGCGGATCGAGCAGGCGATTGAGAAGCTTCGAGCGGGACGGAAGCCGAGCCTCAGCTCGTGACGGGACCCAGCGCGAGCAACTGCTCCACGCGCGAACGGACCTCGTCGGCCAGCTTCTCGCGATCGGAAACATCCATCCCCTTCGTCTCGACCGGCGCGCCGATCCGCACGCTGACCGTAACCGGCCGCACGATCGGGCTTCCCTTCTTCATCGACGCGGTTCCACCCTGGATGGCGACCGGGACGACGGGCACCTGCGCTTTGAGGGCCATCAGGAACGGACCTCGTTTGAACGGCAGCAACGTCCCCGTGCGGCTGCGGGTGCCCTCAGGAAACGTCAGGAAGGAATTGCCGTTCCGCAACGACTGGGCCGCCTGTTCGATCGCGGCCATCGAGTGCTCCCGGCTGCCGCGGTCGATCGGCACAAACCCGCCAACCTGAAAAGCGCGGCCGAGAAGGGGCAGCTTGGTCAGCTCGCGCTTGAACAGTATGTGCAGCCGCGGATGAAGCGCCTGGAAGAGGATCGGCGGATCGATGTTGCTTTGGTGGTTCGAGCAGAACACGACCGCGCGGCCCGGCTGAAGGTGCTCGCCCCCGGCCACGCGCGTGCGGATGCCGGCGAGCGAGGTGCCGAGCGTCACGCCCCAATGGCCGAGCATGTAAAGCAGGTTCTTCCAGTGAAACGTCAGCGCGAGGGCCATGCCAATGGGAGCCGCAACGGCAACGTAGAGCGACACGGCAAAGTAGGCGGCGAACGATCGGACGGCGGCGATGGCGGTGGACAACGTGTTTGAGCGTACAGCAGAAGCGCCAAAAAAGAGGGCGGGTCTTGAAGAACAAGACCCGCCCTGCGGACTGTGGTGCGATCGACGAGCTTAGGACGCTCGAACGGCGCGCCGCGGCGCAACGGTGCGCGTCGCAGCGGGCGTGGCCTTCGCCGCCTTCGCGCGCGCGATAGCGCGCGTGCGCGTGGCAAAGCTGCGCTCGAGGGCCTTCTCGACCCGGCCTTCGATGGATTCGGCCGTCTCGCGCATCACTTCGGAAATCTCGGACACGATCAGGAACTTCGCCCGATCGAGCATCCGCTTTTCGCGGAACGACAAGCTCTTGGATCGGCTCAGCAGCGTGAGGCTCTTCAGCACATCCGCTACGTCGTAGATTGAGCCGGTCCGCATCTTGTCCGAGTTGTCCTTGAATCGACCCTTCCAGTTCTGGTGGTTGTCGATCTTGCCATTGCCGAGCGCGTTGAACAGCCGTTCGACTTCTTCATCGCCGATGGCGCGGCGGAGGCCGACACCGTCAACGTTGTCGATCGGCACGAGCACGGTCGTCTCGTTGGCAACGATGCGAAGATGATAGAAGCCGCAGGTAGTACCGAGAATGGTCTTCTCTTCGATACGCGTGACGACGCCGAGCCCCTGGTTGGGGTAGATGACCTTGTCTCCGACCTGGAATGTCACAGTGATTCCCCCGTCATGCGGTGCGTGATGAAGGCGCGAAACTGACTATGAACGTCCTTCCAGTATACTGCGGAAAAAGCCCGACGAACAACGGAATCTGGCAAAAAAACGCCGGTTTTTGCCATATTTTCGCCCTTGCACAGGATTGCATGGTTCCGCTACTTTTGGCCGTAACACTTTGATGTACAAGCAGGTAGCTCACGTCCTCGCCGCTGTGCTTCTTCTGTGTGCGCCAGCTTTCGGCCAAGTGACCTTCTCGAAAGATGTTGCACCGATCGCCTTCCGCAAGTGCGCTCAGTGCCATCACCCGGGCGGATCGGCTCCTTTCAGCCTTCTCACATATTCGAGCGCGCGGTCGCACGCCACGCAGATGGCGCTTCTCACGAAGAGCCGCGCGATGCCGCCGTGGAAAGCGGATCCATCCGAGCACATGTTCATTGGATTGGATCCATTGACCGATGCCGAGATCGAAATCTTTCAGCGTTGGGTCGCAGAAGGCGCGCGCGAAGGCAATCGGCGCGATTTGCCCAACGCTCCGGCGCCGGGCGGCGGCTGGCAGCTCGGCACGCCCGACCTCATCGTCACATTCCCGAAACCGTACGTGCTGGCGGCCGATGGCCCCGACATCTCACGCGTGTTCGTACTGCCTCTCCCTGTCGATCGGCTGCGATACGTTCGCGGGATCGAGTTCCGCGCCAACAACCCGCGGATCCATCATGCCAACATCCGCATCGACAGCACGGCGGCGTCGCGCCAGCTCGACGAGCAGGATCCGGCGCCAGGCTACGACGGCATCATCGTGCGATCGGCGGTTTATCCGGACGGACACTTTCTCGGATGGACGCCGGGTCAGGCCGCTCCTCTCCTTCCGAAGGGACTCGCGTGGAATCTGACACCCAACAGCGATCTCGTGCTGCAACTTCATATGGTGCCTGGCGGAAAGCCCGAGCCCATCCAGCCGTCGATCGGCGTGTATTTCACCGACGATCCGCCCCAACAGGCACCGGTGATGATGCGGTTGTCGAATCAGCGCATCGACATCCCCGCCGGCGACGCCAACTACCTGGCCACCGACTCGTTCGTGATGCCGGTAGATGCCGACGTGCTCGCGGTGCAGCCACACGCGCACTACCTCGCGCGCAATGTCACGGGCACCGCGACGCTTCCTGATGGCACCACCCGCACGCTGATTTCGATTTCCGACTGGGATCTGCGTTGGCAGCACGTCTATCGCTATCAAACACCTGTACCGCTGCCCAAAGGCACCACGGTGACCATGAGCTATCGATACGACAACTCCGCCGGCAATCCGCGAAATCCCGCGACACCGCCGGTGCGGGTGCCATGGGGTCAGCAATCCCGCGAAGAGATGGGCGACTTCTGGCTTCAGGTGATGCCGAAAAACGCGGTCGACCGGCAGATGCTGGATCAGACGTTCCGCGCCAAGTGGATGGCGGCCGACATCGTGGGGCTGGAATCGCTGATTCAGCGCGAGCCCGGCCGCGCCGCGCTGCGTGACGACATCGCCGTCCTCTATATGGAGCTCGATCGCCCGGCCGAAGCGGTGCCGCACTTCGAGGCGGCGTTGAAGCTGAAGCCGGACTCGCCATCCGCGTATTTCAACTACGGCACCGCTCTGGCGGCTGCCGGCAGACGGGACGATGCCGTGGCGCAGTATCAGCGGGCGCTGCAGCTGCGGCCTGACTACGCGATTGCCCACAACAACCTGGGAACGGTGACTGCTTCAGCTGGGCCGCCCGCAGGCGGCGCTCGCGTCGTTCCGCGAAGCAGCGAGAATCGACCCGGGGTTGGACGAAGCCCACCTCAACGTGGGACTGATTGCCCGGGCGCTCGGGGATGCGCCGGAAGCCATCGCACGTTTTCGGCGCGCGATCGAGCTGAATCCGAACTGGGTCACCGCCATCGCCAGCCTTGCGTCGATGCTCGCGGCAGCGCCGGACGCCTCGCTTCGAAAACCTGCCGAGGCCATCAATCTCGCCAACCGTGCGGCGACACTGACCCTGCGGCGCGACGCGAACACGCTGGACGTGCTCGCGGTGGCTCATGCGTCTGCCGGAGATTTCGATCGCGCGATTTCAGTGGCCGACGAGGCGCTCGCCCTGAACCCGCCGGCGGCGCTGGCCGAGATGATTCGACGCCATCAGGAGCTCTTCCGGAGGCACGAGCCTTACGTGTCGGCGCGGTAGTTGATGGGTGGTTGGTGGTTAGTGGTTGGTAGCAAAACACCCCAAGCACTTGTTGTGAGGCACGAGCTACCAACCACCAACCACCAACTACCAACCAGGAAGTGCCGGAGGACGGAATCGAACCGTCACGGGGTTTAAGCCCCACGGGATTTTGAGTCCCGCGCGTCTGCCAGTTTCACCACTCCGGCCAGGAAAGTGCGGTGAGCGAGTGATTATACTCGCTCGATTCCCGTGTCTTTATTCCTTCTTCGTTTTTCGTTTTTCCTTTCCAGCGTTCTCCTGTCTGGCTGCGTCCGCTGGACGCCTCCTGCACTGACCCCCGTGGCGACGGGCACCTGCCGCTCGTCATCGCTTCGGTGGTTTGCGCCCGATGAGGCACGCGAACGCAGACGACTCGATTCATGGTGCGCCGGAGTGGGAGACGCCGCGATTCACCAGCTCGCCATGACCTTGCCGGCCAGGCCGGTCGGCATCGAAGACATCATTTTCGTCAGCTGGAACGTGCATGTTGGCAGCGGCGACGTCCGAACCTTCGTCCGCGATCTCCGCGAAGGCCGGCACACGGATGGCCGCAAGGTCGATCGCTATGTGCTGATGCTGCAGGAGGCGGTGAGGACCGACGGCGTGCCGGCATTCGCCGAAGGCGCGTCGGGCGCCAGCCACATCGCCGCGCACGGCGCAGCCAAATTGATCGACATCGTGCAGATCGCACGCGAGCTGAACCTATCGTTGATTTATGTCCCGTCGATGCGCAACGGCGAGTCGGTGGACGATCCGCAGGAGGATCGCGGCAACGCCATCCTCTCGACGCTGCCCCTGTCGGATCCTGTGGCCGTGGAGCTCCCGGGCGAACGCCAGCGCCGCGTCGCCATCCTGGCAAAGGTGGCGTCGATCTCTGTCGGCACCGTCCATCTCGACGCGTTGGGAGGCCGGGGCCGCCTCGCCGTGTTCTGGACACCGTGGATGCGAGACGTGCAGGTCCGGTCGATGCAGTCACAGCTGCCCGAAGGCCCGCTGGTGATCGGCGCCGACCTCAACACATGGCATGGGCGCGACGAGCTGGCTGTCAGATTTCTCAGCCGTCTCGCTCGCGATACCGAAGTTTCAATCAATCGCGTCGGGTTGGGACTTCGAGTCCTGGACTATCTGTTCTTCCGGGCCGGTGGGAACCGGCGCGCGCAGTATCGACAGATCGAGAATCGATATGGCTCCGATCATCGGCCTCTCGTCGGTTGGGTTGAATAGGACATCCAGTCAATTGGAGATCGCCCGATCTCCGATCAGGTGCCTGTTCTCACGCAGCCATTTCCTCGCCTGCTGATAGTTCGGACACGCGTGCGCGACCAGGCGCCAGAAGTGACGAGAGTGGTCGAGGCGCCGCAGGTGCATGAGCTCGTGAATCAGGACGTAGTCGCGCACCTCGTCCGGCATCAGCACAAGCCGCCAGTTCAGGGAAATATGGCCAGACGGAGAACACGACCCCCATCGCGATCGCTGATTGCGTACACTCACGCCAGAAACGACAAGGCCATGATGCTCGGCAAGGTGATATAAGTGAGCGGGCAGCTCGACCGACGCCTGTTGCTGCAGTTCCTTGATCGCCTCGGGCGTGTACGCCAGACGCGGCTGCTCCTGTTCGTCCAGGCGCGCACGCTGTCGTTCGATCCAGGGGCGCTGCGCTTCGGCAAACAGCTCGGCGTGGCGGCGCGATCCCCATCGAGGTACCGTGATCCGAACACTTCCATCCGCTTTTACGCGGACAACATAACGGCGGGCCCTGGGGTGGCGAACGAATTCCATATGAGAATTACTATAGTACGGCGGCACGGATCCTGAATAGGCCGGATTACGGATTTTATGCGGGCACCCGCTTTCGTCATTGCTACGGTTCTGCTGGCGGCCAGCGCCGCCGCGCAGTACGGAGTGCCGCGCCTGTCTCGTCAATCGCCCCACGCCTCGGACCCTTCGGGCCGACTGCCCGACTACGACGGCGGCTTCCGCTTCTGCCGGGTCTGGTTCCGCAACGGCGCGGCGGGTGACGGCGACGGTTGGTACGTTGATTACCCGCGCGCCGACGAGAATCTGTCAATCCGCCTGATGGAGGTCACCAAGACGCGCGTCACGCAGGACGGTGAAGGCAATCCGTACCCGGTGATCGTGAGGCTGACCGATCCTTCGCTCTTCCGATGCCCGTTCCTGATGATGAGCGAGCCGGGCGGCTCATACTTCAACAACGAAGAATCGGCCAACCTGCGGTCGTATCTGTTGAAGGGCGGGTTCCTGTGGGTCGACGACTTCTGGGGCAGCCGCGCGTGGCAGAACTGGGAGAATCAAATCGGCAAAGCGCTTTCGCATGCCGAGTATCCGATCGTCGATCTGACGGTCGACCACACGATGTTCCACATGCTGTTCCCGGTGCACACGCTGCCGCAGATTCCCAACGTCGGGTTGTGGCGGTTGGAGCGCCGCACGTCGGAACGCGGCCTGGACAGCGACGAGCTGCACGTGCGGGGTATCTACGACAAGCACGGACGCGTCATGGTGCTGATGACGCACAACACCGATTTCGGCGACGCGTACGAGCGCGAGGCCGAAGATCCCAGCTACTTCCACACCTTCTCGGTCAACGGCTACGCCATCGGCATCGACATCTTGCTCTACGCGATGACGCATTGAGCGACGCTACTTCAGAATCGTCGCTTTCACCTCGATAGACATTTTGCGTTTTGTGACCGCGTCTGACGTCTCCAGCGCCACCATCGGCTTTCCTGACTGCAGCAACAAGGCGAACGAGTTCGACCAGTTGAGCAGCGGATCTGATTTGTTGAAGTCCGGCGCCGTCGGCATCCCCTTCGGCGGCTCCTGGCTGTTGATGGTGACATTGACGCGGATCAGCCCGTCGACAATCGTCGGCCTCGCGTCAACCGAGACCGAGCGATCCTCGTAAGCCGCACGCGCTTGCCCCAGTGCCTTGTCGGCGAGGATGACCATCAACGTCTTTGGCTGACCGACGGCGTTGTCCTTCTGGTCGATGACGGAGACGTCAAGCCGGATGTTCACGGATTGACCGCCGCCCGAAGGATCGACGATGACCCGCGGCACTGCCACAGGAGCCGGCGGCGCGGGAGCTGCCACCGGAGCTGGAGCGGCAGGGGCGGCGGGCGGTTTTGGCGGCGCCGGCTTTGATGGGGGCTGCTGCGCCAGCATCGACACGGTTGAGAGGGCGACGAACAGCGCGACAAGGCTCTTCATACGTGAAACTCCTCAGTCATTGGACGCCACAAGGGGTTCGATTGTGATGTCGTCGATCGGAATGTTCTCAATGCTTGATGCTTCATTTTCGAGCGGCGGCAGGTCGAGCGCCGACAACACGATGGGGTCGGGTATGAGTGGTTCGAGTGCGGGCGCATCGATGACGAGGGGCGGCACCAGGCGCCCTCGGATAGACGGGTGCGTCACTGGAGGTGCCACGACTGGCTCGAGTGCAGGCGGCGGTGTGGCAGTTTGCGCGACCGCGCGCGCTTGAGGCTGCGATTCGGGACGTGGCATTTGAGGTGCCGGTGCGTCGGCGCGATTCATCATCACCATTGCCACGATGGCGCAGATCGCGACCGCGCTCGCGGTCCCGATAGACCAGAGGAGTCGGTTCGGTGCAGGCTCCGCACGCTCGCAGATTCTCGACATCACGCCGTACGTGAACGAACGGCCCGGATCTCCGGAGACCATCTCCCGCGCCACCGTGTCAATCAGCGTGTCGGGATCCTGCGAGGTCATATGTCGCTGCCCAGCGACTTCTTCAGTCGCAATCGCGCGTCGCGGACGCGGCCGCGGAACGTCGCCGGCGGAATGTTCATCGCCGCGGCGAGCTCGTCTTGTGTGAGATCGCCGATCGCCGCCAGAAGCAGCGCATCGCGGAGCTTGGGCGGCAACTGTCGGATGTGTCGCCGCACGGTTGCTTTCATCTCTGAGGTCTGGAGACGCGCTTCCGGGGACGGGTCCGGCGATCGCAGGCCATCGAGCTCGGTGTCAGACGCGAGCATCCTCTTCACCTTCCAGCTCAGCCGTCTGCGCCGGCTCAACGACAGCCGCCAGGCGATCGCTATCATCCACGTCCGCACGCTGGCGTCTCCCCGGAACTGATCGATGCGGCGATACGCGAGGACGAACGCCTCCTGCGCAATGTCTTCGGCGTCGGCTTCGTTCCCGAGCGCGGCCAGCGCTGCGCGATAGACCGGACCACGATGGCGATCGACGAGCTCGCCGAACGCCTCTGCGTCGCCGGCGCGCGCCTGCTCGACCAGCTCGCCATCGGTCATCCGATACGCAATAGACGCCGCCTGGTTGGCCATTGTTGGGTTCTTTTGCGGCCGCCCGAAACCGGAAGTCTCAAGCCGGAAGCCGGGGCCCGCGAAGCCTGCTAGAATCCGCGCCACAGGAGGCATTCATGCGCGTTCTTCTTACTGCCGGCGTCGTTCTCTTGCTGTCGCCATCGATGTGGGCTCAACAACCGGCCAATCCCCAGGCGCCGGCCGATCGGGCCAGCTACATGTCGGCTGCCGACGTGGCCGCCGCCCTCGCAAAAGGCAAGCCCGACAGCCGCAGCACGAACGTGCGCGTGTTCAGCCTGGGTCCTTATAACGTGAACGTCGAGAAACGCAATCCCGTCGCACAAGGTTCCTCGTCGCACGAGGCCGTCGCCGAGCTGTTTCACGTCGTCGACGGGTCCGGCGTCATCGTGACCGGGGGGACGATTCCAAACGGCACGAAAAACGGGACCAACCTCTCGGGCAAAACCATCGAGGGGGGCACGCGTCAGACACTCAACAAGGGCGATTGGGTGCTCGTCCCCTCCGGCGTCCCGCACGAGTTCGTGGACATCAAGGGCAATCTGACGTTGATGTCTTTGTATCTCCCCAATCAGAAGTAGACACGGTTCCGGGTTCCAGGGGTTCCGGTTCCGGGGTTCTAGTTCCAAGGTTCTGGTTCCGAGGTTCCGCGTACACACGTGAGCAGCCTGAATTCAAAGCGCCTTCAGAAGTCGTCAGCAAGACCACCCCGTGGAACGCGGAACCAGAACGCGGGAACCGGAACCCGGAACTCGGAACCCGCAGCCGCGTGGCTGCGTGCGCTCGTCATCGCAATGGCGGCCGCCGTCGTCTACGCAAACAGCCTGACCGCCCCGTTCATCTTCGACGACCAGTACGCGATTGTCGAGAATCCTGCAATCCGCTCCCTGGCAGGGGCACGATCGCAGCCGCACAACACGCCTCTGGGCGGGCGTCCTGTCGCGGGTCTGACGTTCGCCCTGAACTTCGCGGCCTCCGAGCTCGACCCGTCTGCGTATCGTGCCACCAACGTGGTCATCCACGTCGCCTGTGCGCTGCTCACCTTCGGCCTCGTGCGACGAACGCTCGCACTGCCGCTCCTGAGCCCTGCGTTCGACAAGAGCGCCGACGATCTCGCGACGGCTGTTGCCCTGCTGTGGGTGGTGCATCCCCTGACGACCGATGCGGTGACATACATCACACAACGTACCGAGTCATTGATGGCCCTGTTCTACCTGCTCACGTTGTACGCGAGCCTTCGAGCCCATGCCTCCCGGAATCCCACTCAATGGCACGTATTGGCTCTTGGGGCGTGCGCGCTTGGAATGGGCACCAAGGAATCGATGGTGACCGCCCCGCTCATGGTCGTGCTCTACGATCGCGTGTTTCTGTTTCGCTCGCTGCGCGACGCGCTCAGCGCGCGCTGGCGGCTGTATGCCGGGCTCGTCCTCACCTGGCTGTTCCTCGTCTCGCAACTGGCATCGACCCCGCGAGCGAATTCCGCCGGATTCGGCGCCGGCATCAGTGTGTGGACGTACCTGCTGAACCAATCCACGATGATCCTGCGATATTTGCGGCTGGCCTTCTGGCCGGTCGATCTCGTCATCAACTACGGCCCGCCGGTCGCGCATTCCTTTCGCGACGTTCTTCCGCAGTCTGCCGTCATTGTGACCCTTCTATTGGCAACCGCGGCGGCCTTCCGATGGAATCCCGCGGCGGCGTTTCTCGGCGCGTGGTTCTTCATCACACTCGCGCCCTCCTCCAGCTTCATTCCGATCGCCACTGAAGTGGCTGCAGAGCGCCGGATGTACCTGCCCCTCATGTCGGTTGTCACCGGCATCGTGATGGCCCTGTACACCTGGACCGGGATACGCCAGCGTGTATCGCGCGCAACAGCCATCGCAACCGTAGCTATCGTGGCGATAGCGTTAGGTGCCGGCACGATCAAACGCAACGCCGAGCATCAGTCCTGGCTGACGCTGACGCAGACCACGCTCGAGCGGTGGCCGACCGATGTGGCGTACGCCGGCGTCGGCGGCGAGCTGGCACGGCTTGGTCGCGACGAAGAAGCACTGCCTTTGCTGCGCGTCGGCGCCCGCACCGAGCCGCGCGCGCGCTATAACCTGGGGATCACGCTGTTCAACCTGAAACGCTACGACGAAGCGATCCGCGAGCTCGACGTGCTGGTCGGCGAGCACCCGATGCGCGAGGAAGTGCCGTGGTCGCGCAGGATCATGGGACACGCGTACATGCGGCTCTCGAAATGGCCGGAGGCGATTGCCCAGCTTCGAATGGTCCTTACGATGACGCCGCATGACGACGAGGCGCGCCGGCTGCTCGTTGATGCTTACAACACCCACGGCGTCGAGCTGGCTCAGGCGCAGACGTTTGGCGAAGCGATTGGCGAATTCCGCCTGGCGCTCGGCCTCGATGACCGCAACGCGAGCGCACGCTACAATCTTGCGACCGCGCTGTTCGACAACGGTCAGCTCCAGGACTCGTTCGTCGAAGCCCAGCGCGCACTGACGCTCAGCCCCACAAATGCCGATGCCCACCACCTTGTCGGGAAACTGCTGGCCTTGCAGGGGCGCATGAAGGAAGCCCTCGTCAGTCTGGAAACGGCGGTCAAACTGAGGCCCGACGACCCCGTGATTCGTGAAGACCTCGGGCGCGTTCAACGAGCGATACGATGACCAACTCAGACATCCCGACTCCGGCACTCGTCGTTGATCTTGCCGCAATGGAACGAAACATCCAGCGGATGAGCGACTACTTCGCCTCCCGCACGAGCAAGCTGCGGCCCCACTTCAAGGCCCACAAGACGCCGGAGATCGCGCGACGCCAGCTCGCCGCCGGCTCGTGCACCGGACTCACCTGCGCAACCGTCGGCGAGGCCGAGGTTGCGGCGCAAGTCTCGAATGACATCCTGATCGCCAACGAGATTGTCGACCGTGAGAAGTGCCGGCGGGCGGCCATGCTTGCGCAGCAGGTGCATGTGTCGGTGGCCGTCGACTCTGTG
This sequence comes from Vicinamibacterales bacterium, assembly GCA_963811435.1. Classification (GTDB taxonomy): domain Bacteria; phylum Acidobacteriota; class Vicinamibacteria; order Vicinamibacterales; family JAMQPK01; genus JAMQPK01. The sequence continues at coordinate 400,560 of CAWERD010000007.1, read as the reverse complement.
GCGGGGCTCGAGCAGCTGAGCGCCGCAGCTGTCGCGGCTGGAGTCACCATCGATGTGCTTGTCGATCTCAACGTGGGCCAGAATCGCTGCGGAGTGGCGCCGGGCGACGAGGCCGTCGCTCTGGGGAAACAGGCGCTCGGCATGAAGGGGTTGAAGCTGCGCGGGGTGATGGGTTACGAAGGCCACGCGGTCGGCATTCACGATCGCGCCGAACGTGAAACTGCCGTCCGGCGCTCGATGAATCAGCTCGCCTCCACCGCGAAGGCGTTCGCACACGCCGGGTTACCGGCAGACATCGTGTCGGGGGGCGGTACAGGCAGTTACGACATCAGCAGCGACGTCGCAGGCATTACTGAGATTCAGGCCGGATCGTACGCCTTGATGGACAGCGACTACGGCTGCCTCGGCATGCCGTTCGAGCAGGCCCTGTTCGTGCTCGGCACAGTCGTCAGCCGCCCGGTTCCCGAGCGCTGCGTCATCGACGCAGGCCACAAGGCATGCACGAAAGATCACGGTCATCCGACGGTAAAGGGTATGAAGGATGCGACGGTGCTCGCCCTCAACGACGAGCACACGATCATCGCGATACCTCCGTCGAGCACGATCAAGGTCGGCGATCGCCTTGCGCTCGTCCCCTCACACATCGATCCGACCATGAACCTTCATGACGTGGTCTACGCGCTCGCCGGCGACAACGTCGTCGAGGTCTGGCCGATCGCGGCGCGCGGCTACATACCCAAGCGCTGACCCCTGCAGATGCCTCCGGCACCTTCCGATATATGTGGCAACCCCTACGACGCCAATGCCACCTGTTATGCCAAACTGGGCGGAGATCGGTACGCAGCTGGTCAGCGTTTTTGTTGTAGTTGTCGCGAGCGACGCCCTCTATAGATCCCTACGCAGGCAGGGTGCTTCGTTCAGACGAGTGCTCAGACCAAAGACCATCGGTCACGGGCCTGCAACGCCACCTCCAAGCCCCGTAGTCGCAGCCGCCGATCTGGTCGAACCGCCAGGTGCACCGTTCGAAGGTTCGTGGCTTCGTGTCCGTGTGGCTATTTCTTCGGATCCTGGTGTCAGAAGAACACGTAGCAGAAGATAGCCCCCACAATCGTCATCGACAGCCCCCAGATGAGCAGCTTGTTGAAGACGCTGCGAATGTTCTCCCCTGACGAGATCGCCGCAATGCAGAGGGCGCCGGTCGTGGAGAGCGGCGACAGGTCGACGAGGTGCGCGCCGATGTTCATCGACGCCGCGATCGCCAGCGGATTCCCGCCCCCAAGCCGCTCGATGAGCCCGGGGATGGTGGGAAGAAACGCGGGCAGCACGACACCCGACGTGCTGCTGTAGACGGAAATCAGGCCCGTGACGAAGGCGATAACCCCCGTAATCGTACCGGGTGTCGCCAGTCGCGCCAGCGCCGCGGTAAAGAGGTCGAGACCGCCCGTCTTTTCCATCAACGCGATGAGCACCGTGACGCCGCTCATCATGACGATGACCGACCAGGGCATCTTCTTGATCGATTCCTTGTGATCGGCGGCGCCGGCGACGGCGAGCAGCACGGCGCCTGCGAAGGCGCCCATCCCTACGTTGACGCGAAAGAACAGAACGCCGATCAACAGTGCGCCGATGACCACCATCGTGATGATGTTGCTTCTGTCGAACTCGATCTCTTCCGGCTTCTGCTCGATCTCTGCGACGCCACCAGACTTGAACAGCTTGAGACCCCCGAACAGGAAATATCCGCCGAAGGCCACCGCGGCGTGGGCCGCCAGATTCGTCCAGTAGGTAAACCACTCGTGGCCTGCCAGGCCGATCTTGATCATCAGCCCGTTCACGATCACGCCTGTCGGCGCGAACGGCGAGAGCGCACCGGCCTGCGCTCCATTGCCGACCATGATGATCATCAGGAACGCTGGAATCGCTGCGCGCCCGGCAATGGCCATCGCCATCGGCCCGAGCAGCGCTGCCGTCGAGATGTTCCCCGGTCCCAGCGACGCGAGGCCGCATCCGAGGATGAAAAACATGATCGGGATCAGCCCGGCGTTGCCCCGGCACAATCGCACCGCGCGATGCGCGATACGGTCGAGCGTGCGGTTCATCTGGGCCTGCGAAAAGAGGAGCGTGACGCCGGCGAGCGTCAGAAACAACGAGACGGGAAAGCCGGCGATGACGTCGTTGAGCGGAATGCCGCCCACGTAGACGCCGACCACCCACGCCAGCGCCAGCGCGAGGATGCCGACGTTCAGCTCCGTGAAACAGCTAACGAGAATGGCGACGACGAGCGCGGCCAGTGAAACGTACGCGAGGTTCATTCGATGGGCGGCTCAGCTCGTGATGGCGGCGACGACGCGCCGGAATCCCTCGTTCGACTGCCCGCTCCAGCGCCAGACCACGACGAGATCGTGGCTTGGTGAAATGAAAATGATGTTGCCTCCCGAGCCTCTCGCGCTATACGCGTCGGCCGGCGATCCGGGCCATTGCGCCTGCTTCGTGTTGAGCCACCAGAGGAATCCGTAGTCGGGACCGTGCTGGCTCGGCGTCGTGGCCATCTTCACGTATGCGGGCGACACGATCTGCCGATCGCCCCACTTGCCGTTCCTCAGCCACAGCAGCCCGAATCTCGCCATGTCGTAGCTGTTGATCCACATCCCGCCGCCCCAGCGGGTTCCGCCCGACACCGATGCCATGCGCCTGCCGTCGATATCCAGGTACGCATTCGTGTACGGCACCCACTTCCACGTGGACGAGGCCCCAATCGGGTTCATCACCTCATCGCGAAACACGTCGGGAATCGGCTTCTTGAAGAGGCGCAGGAGAGACAGCGCAAAGCGGTTGATCCGCACATCGTTGTACTCGTAGAACATCCCTGGAGGCTGAATGGCGCGTGGCTTCCGTTCGGCTTCGCCAAAGGCTTCGCGGCCGATGAAATTTGCGTTCTTGCCCCACATCTCGCCTTCCCACTCGGACTCCTGCTGCAGGTGATGGCGCCACGTCACACGACGGTTCTGCGGCGAGTCATATCCGCCGTCCTTGACGACATCCGCGACAGGGCCATCGAGGCTCGGGATCAGCCCGCGTTCAAGCGCGATGCCCGTGACGGTCGCGAGCATGCTCTTCGCCACGCTGTAGGTCGGATCGGGACGCAGCGGATCGCCGAACTCGGCAACGATATAGCCGTGCCGGATGACGAGCCCGCTGCTGCCGCCGCGCTCGGTCGGCATCGAGGCCAGCAGCTTGCCCATGTTGATTTCCTGATCGGAAAAATCACGCCGGGGCGTAGAGGTCTCGTGGGTCTTCATGAACTCGACCGCTTCTTTCAGCTTCGCGGCATCCATGCCCACTTCAGCGGGGGTCTTGCGGGCCCAATCCCCGGCCGGCGGATAGTACGGAGTCTGGGCCGCCGGTAACGCGACCAGGACGAGCAACAAGGCAAGACCAATCAGCCCTCTTCGCATACCAACCTCCCGCACAGTCCGGCCACAGCCGGACGCTCCTTTTGCGTGTGCCGAAGTCTACCGCAAAGGCCTGATTTCAGGTGCACGTCCAACCGATAGAGAAACCATGAGGCCCGTCAGGGTGTTTCCTCTCCTCATCTGCCTCGCGACGGTCCCCGTCCTGGGTGCAGATCTGGCGGGTACTGTGAAGGTGGCGGGCAAGCCCGCGCACAACGCCGTCGTGTGGCTCGAGTCCCCGAACGCCCCCGGACCGGCGCAGCAGGCACGTGTGGTCCTCGATCAACGCAACCTATCGTTCAGCCCGCACGTGCTCGTCGTTCGGGTGGGCACGACTGTGGAATTTCCGAACAACGACAAGGTCTTCCACAACGTGTTCTCGTTTCGCGACGGAAAGAAGTTCGATCTCGGCATGTATCCAAAAGGCACCTCGAGACCCATCGTCTTCGATAAGCCCGGTCTGGCGAGACTGTTCTGCAATATTCATCCAAACATGGCGGCGTATGTGATGGCGGTCGACACGCCGTATTTCGCCGTCTCGGACGAGCGCGGCACATTCAGCATCGGCGGCGTGCCGCCTGGAACCTACACCTATCACGCGTGGCGTCCGGGCGGGCAGCCGACCTCCGGATCGGTCACGGTTGACGGACATCAGCCTCTCGAAATCCATTGGTAATGCGATCTCTTGCGCTCACCGGCGTACTGGTCGCCACGCTCGCTTCTGTGCCCGCGCGCGCGCAGACGACCGTTTCTGCCGAACTGGACCTGACGGCCGGCTATTCGGGTGAAGAGGTCCGCGCGGCCGCGTCGCAGCTGAGGCTCTTCGGGGAGGGTCCGGGCAAGATCGAATTCTTTGCGGAAACCGCATGGGGCGAGCGCTGGGCGGGCGATGCGCCGCTTCTCGGCCAGAGCGTCTCGGGCATGGATCCGATCGGTACCGACGTCTTCGGGGCTGCGTATCCCTACAGGGGACACACCCAGCTGATTGAGGCGTATGCCGAGCGGTTCTTCCGCCCCCGCGGAACGCTCCTCGGCGTGCGGGCCGGGCGGTTCCGCACCCCATTCGGCATCTACAGCCGCAGCGACTACGGCTACACGGGCTTCACGCGGCCCCCGCTGATCCGTTATGACGGGTATTTCGGCCTTTCGAACAACTGGCTCGAAGACGGCGTCCTCGTCACCGCGGGCGTGCCGCAGCTGTTCGTCGAGGCGAGCGTCGGCCGCCCGCACGATCTCGGCTTTGCCGTCAGGCGGAAGGGCACCGACGCCTCGATGCGCGTGCAGGGATATCGCGGCCAGTTCATCTTCGGCGCCAGCTACGCACGCAGCAATCCGTATCTCTCGCCGAGATTCGCCGTTGGCCGTCAGGCGTTCGGCGGATTCGACGCGCGGTGGGCGCATCCGGCCGGCATCCAGGCGCGCGGCGAGTTTCTGAAGGGTCACTCCTACGAGGGGGTTTCGACAAACGGGTTCTTTGTCGACGGCCTTCTCCACCGTCACGGGATGGGACCGTTCACCGCGGTCGTGCGAGGCGAGTGGCTCGACTACATGGCACCGACGCCGCGAGCCCGAGAGGCCCGGCGTCTCACGCTCGGCACGCGCGTCCGGTTGCCCGGTCCCGTGACCATTCAGCTCAACTATCTCCGTCAGCGCGGCGATCTGCCGCATCTCAAGACGCACACCATCGACCTCAGCGCCACTTATTCGCTTCGTCTGGACCATGTCATCGATTAGGAAGGAAATTCGATGGCACGACCGGATGGAAGCGCGCGTGGCCGCAGGCATCCTTCTTCTCGTCGCGCTCTCGGTGACCGCTGTGGTGATCACGGCGACCCGGGTGGCGAAACGCAGCGCCGTCGCTCGCGCCACTGACAATCTCGAAGGCGCCCGATCGGCCTTCTATGGATTGGTCGACGATCGGGCGGCGTTTGCCGCACAGCAGACGCGACTCATCATCGAGCTCCCGGTGTTTCGCTCGATGATGCTCACCCCCGCGGTGGCCAGCGACGTCGCCACGCTTACGGAGATGGCCGACAGCTATCGGCAGCGGCTCAACGCGCAGTTTGCGATTGTGTCTGCGCCCGACGGCACTCCGACCGCGACGCCGGGATGGCCCAGGGGTATCGCGATGCCGGCCGCCTTGAAGGCAGCAATCCAGAGCGCGGCCGCCGGCAAATCGCGCCGCGACATCATCCCGATCGACGGAAAGCTTCTGCTCATTACAGCAGAGCCCGCGAGGTTCACCGAGGCCGAGGTGATTGGCGCGGTCACGTTCGGCTTTCCGCTCGACGATCGCGTCGCGCAGGGACTGGCGCGGATAACCCGTGCCGAGATCAACCTGGTATCTGGCACCCACCTCGCGGGCAGCAGTCTGGCGCCTGATGAGCAGAAACAGCTTTCGGCGGCGCTCGCCTCGGGCAGCCTCGCCAGCGCCGACGCCCTCTCTTCCGAGGTCAGAAGCATCGGCGCGCGACAGTTCATCGCAGGTGCGTTTCCGCTGTTCCGCGATGGCGCCGCCGACACCGGGCATCTCGTGCTGCTGCAGGACTGGGCGCCGACGCAGTCATTTCTCGACGAGCTGCGCACGTCGCTGCTGCTCGCCGGCGTCGGTGGCTTTGTGATTGCGCTGGCGGGCGGATTGGTCTTCAGCCACCGCACGAGCCAGCCGCTGATGGATCTGGCGGCGGCCGCGCGCGAAATCGCCGCCGGCGACTGGAGCCGTATCGTGGCTGCGCGCGGCAGTGCCGAATCGACGACGATGGCGATGGCGTTCAACGACATGACGCGCAGCCTGCGCAGCCAGGCCGAGCGGTTGAACGCGTCCTATCGGCGCTTCGCGACCGTGACCCAGTCGGCACGCGACGCGATCATCTCCACCGACGAGCTGGGGAACATCACGTTCTGGAACCGAAGCGCGGAAGCGACGTTCGGCTACACGGAAAGCGAAGTGCTCGGCAGACCCATCGTGAACCTGATCGGCGAATCCGATCGCACCGCCTACAAGGCGGCGCTGCCCCACCCGAATGCGGACGACCTGACGTTCGGCCACATCATCGAAGTCACCGGCATGCGGAAAGACGGCAGCCGTTTTCCGTGCGAGTTCTCGCTCGCGGCGCTTCATGGATCGGAAGGGACGGCGTTCACCGCGGTCGTCCGCGACGTGATGGAGCGGAAGCAGTCGCAGGATCAGTTGAAGCAGCGCGACGAGCAGCTCCGCCAGGCACAGAAGATGGAAGCGATCGGACGGCTTGCCGGCGGCGTCGCGCACGATTTCAACAACCTGCTCATGGCCATCCGCGGGTATGCGGAGATGATCGCGCAGAACCTGCCCGAGGGCGACGAGCGGCGCACCGACGCGGAAGAGATCCTGAAAGCATCCGATCGGGCTGCCGGCCTGACCCGGCAGCTGCTCGCGTTCAGCCGGCGCGAGGTGATCACGCAGCAGGCCGTGGCGCTCGATCACCTCGTGCAGACCATGCAGGCGATGCTGCAGCGGCTTATCGGCCCTGAGATTCAGATCGTCACCGAGATCTGGCCGGACCTGACGCCGGTGCTCGCCGACAGCACGCAGCTCGAGCAGATTCTGGTGAACCTCGTCATCAACTCGCGGGATGCGATGCCCAAGGGAGGAAAGGTCACCATCGAGCTTCGCAACATCGGAGCTCGACAAGATCGGCGTCGCCGCCCACCCCGGGTTGCAGCCTGGTGACTATGTCGAGATGTCGGTGAGCGACACCGGCAACGGCATGGATGCCGAAACCATGTCGCGCATCTTCGAGCCGTTCTTCACCACCAAGGGTCCAGGCAAGGGAACCGGACTGGGGCTCGCCACCGTCTACGGCATCGTCCAGCAGAACAACGGCGCGATCGAAGTGCAGAGCCGCATCGGCCACGGCACCACGTTCTATATCTATCTCCCTCGCGCGGTCGATCTCGGCAAGCCGGCGCCGATCAAGCCCGGCGCATCATCATCGTCGGGCAACGAAACGATTCTGCTGGTCGAAGACGACGATCGGGTCCGTGCGCTTGTGTCGAATATGCTGCGCAAGAACGGCTATACGGTGCTGCTGGCATCGGCAGGCGACCAGGCGCTCGAGATCGCCGCCCGCCATCGGGGCCGCATCCATCTTCTGTTGACCGATGTGGTGATGCCGGGCCTGAGCGGGCGCATCCTGTCGGAGCGTCTGACCGCGGCCCGCCCCGACACGCGCGTGCTCTACATGTCGGGCTATTCAGACGACGCGATTCTGCGTCACGGCGTGCGCAAGGCGGCGGCACACTTCATCCAGAAGCCCTTCTCGATCGACGCCCTGTCACACAAGATTCGAGAAACGCTGAACGCGCAGGGGAATGTGCCGGCGGTCTAGCTGATAGACGGGCTCCAGGCTTCCGGCGTCGGGCGTCTGGCATAGTTAGCAGTACCCAATCATGCGCGGAAGCTCCTTCGTGATCATCATCTGTCTTTCCCTCAGCATCTGTGTTTCCCTCAGCGCGGAAACCCCTCAGTCGAGTCCTGCTAACTCGGTCACCGCCGTACGGAACAATCAGACACGCGCAAAACAGCCGGTTCCGTCAGGCAGAGACGGAGACGAAAAGTGGCAGCGCATTGTGGATGAGCGACACGAATGGGAGGGCGACATCGAGGCTCTGGCTGGCTGGACACTCCAGAATTATGGAGGTTTCCTGGCGATATACCCCAACCATCCGCGTGCAGGTGACGCACTGTTCAGAATGGCCGAGGCAACATGGGCACTGGGTGGCTATCCTGAGGTTGTCCACTACATTTTGGAACCGGGAACCAGGGAAGGCTGGTTGGCCAAGAAGCAGCACCTGGAACAGTGGTTTGACACAAGGGGATTCGGGGGCGGGCCCATCGGCATCGCGTTCAATCGAGACCCGAAACGGGCAGTCGAAGCTCGTCAGATGTTTCTCGAAGTACCTCGCGACTTATCCCGCGTCCCAATCTGCCCCAATGGCTGCCTATTACAGCGCTGTCATTCTGGACTATTGCTTGAGCGACCGGCTTCACGCAGTTGCCGAGTACAAGGCTTTCATAGAGAAGCATCCGGAGATGACTCAATTCGTGCAGAAAGCCAGGCGTCGAATCGTGGCCCTGAGTGGTGGCCGATAGCGCGACTCAAGCACGAGCCAGCCCGAAGCCAGAAGTCCAAAGCCCGCAGCCCGATTACGGTAACGCCAACGCCACAATCTCTGCCGTCGTCGTGCGCGAGCCGACCGAGACGGCGATGTACTGTTTGCCGTTGATCGCGTACGTCATCGGGTTGCCGCAGGTACCGCCGGGTATTTCCATCTGGTGCACGACCGCACCGGTGGCTTTGTCGTACGCATAGAAGAACTCGCTGCCGCCGGCGCCCGAGCGGAAGAGCCCGCACCCCTGACCCGCGAAAACGAGCGTCTTCGTTACGACGACGCCACCTTCATCGGCCCGACCCGTCTTGGGAATGTCGACACCTTTCAGCGCCGGATGATTCTTGATCCAGTCGTACGTCTCGCCGTTGGCAACCTGCCAGACGATGTCGCCGGAATTCAGGTTGTAAGCCGTAATGCGACCGTATGGCGGCTTGATGAGCGGTAATCCCTGCGGGCCGAGACCCCACGGCCCGCGGCCTACACCAGGACCGACGTTGACGGCACCGCCACGCCCGAATTGTGGTCCGACCGGAGCAATCGACTGACCAGCGCCACCACCGCCGCGGCCGCCTCCGCGACCCCCACCACCGCCCGCTCTCGCGGCCTCTGCCTGCGGAGCTCCAGGGCCTGCTGGACCTGCGCTCGTCGGACCGGCCTGCGGAGCGGGTCCGGCGCCTCGTCCGCCACCGGCTGGAGCGTCGCCTGGACCGCCCCCGCGCGGACCACCCTGCGCCGCTTCTCCACCGCCACCGGCTCCACCGATGAACGCCATGTCCGAGCGCGTGCCGCCTGCTTGAAGCGCCTGCACCGTCATGTTCGACACCGACGGGACGTACAACATGTTGCGTTTCGGGATCCCACGCGGCGCCCTGCCAGAGCGCCGAACCCTGGTTGCCCGGCAGCTGCAGCGTGCCCAGCTTGCCATCGGTGCCTCGTACGGTAGGCGGCGTAAACAGCGGACCCGTGCGGTACTGCTTAATCATTTCGCGCGCTTCAGCGTTCAGCTCGGGCGTGAAGTCGATCAGATCCTTTTCCTGGACGCCCTGATGATCGTACGGCAATGGCTTTGTCGGAACCGGCTGAGTCGGCGAATACCACTCGCCAGGCGTATCACCGGTTGGAACAGGCCGCTCTTCGATCGGCCACACCGGCGCGCCCGTCAGCCGATCGAACACGAACACGAAGCTCTGCTTGGTCACCTGTGCGACGGCGCGAATCGGCTTGCCGTTCACGGTGATGTTGATCAGGTTCGGCGGCGAGGCGATGTCGTAATCCCAGATGTCGTGATGCACGAGCTGCTGATGCCACACGCGCTTGCCGGTCTTCGCGTCGAGGCACACCAGGCTGCCTGCGAACAGGTTGTTACCGGGACGATGCCCGCCGTAGAAGTCGCCCGTTGGAGACTCGACCGGCAGATAGACATAGCCAAGCTCTTCGTCAGCCGAGAATGCGGACCAGACGGCCGTGTTGCCCGTGTAGGCCCACGAATCGTTCAGCCACGTGTCGTTGCCGAACTCGCCCGGGTGCGGAATCGTGTGGAAGATCCACAGGCGCTTGCCGGTCCGTATGTCGTACCCGCGCACGTAGCCTTTAGTGTTCTCCTTCGATCGCGGCGCCGTGCCCGCCTGAAGAGCGGCACCCACGACCACGACGTTGTTCACGACGACCGCCGGGGAGGTCGAGCTGATCGTGCCGTCCTTCGGCGTCGGCTGATCGAAATCCTGATAGAGATCTACGATCCCCTTGTTGCCGAACGCAGGATCGGGAAGGCCGGTCTTCGCGTCGAGCGAAACCATGTGATAGCCGCGCGTGATGAGGATGATGCGCTGCTGTTGTTTGCCGTCGGTCCAGTATTCGACGCCGCGCGACACGCTCCGCGGAGCCATCTCGCCGCGTGCGCCTTCGTCGAACCGGTACGTCCAGAGCGTTTCGCCCGTCGCGCCGTCGATTGCGGCGACCGACGGCCGCGTGCCGGCGGTCGTATAGAGCACGCCGCCAACCATGAGCGGAGTCGCTTCGAGATTGTTCTGCGGCCGCGGACCGAAGTTATCGGCCTTCCAGCGCCAGGCGACGCGCAGGCTCTTGACGTTTTCGCGATTGATCTGGTCGAGCGGGGAATACTTCGCGTTCCCCAGATCCGCGCCCCAGTGCGGCCATTCGCCGTTCCGGGCGCCGCCCTGACCCGACACGATCAGCGAAGGCGCGCCAACGACGGCCGCGAGCACAACAATCGCCATCGCGGCCCGAAGAGATCCTCTCGACATTCGAGCGCTCCTGGCTCCTGGTAAACGAGAGGCGGGTCTTGCCGTTCAAGACCCGCCCTCCATCATCATTGGACTGTTTCTTGAATTTTGGCAGGCCATTATAGCCGGTAGCTACTACTGATCGTGTCGTGCGCTTGCTTACCGCGCGCGGACCCTTATTGTCTGTGTGCGGTGACGAGGCTGGGAATCGGAAGCCCGTCTTCAGGGTCCACCGCCGGAAGCGACAGGCGGAAGCAGGCGCCTCTCTCGGTCGGCACGAGGGTCAGTGCACCACCATGCGCTTCGGCTATGCCCATGGCGATCGACAAGCCGAGGCCGGTGCCCTCGCCCACTTCTTTGGTCGAGAAAAACGGCTCGAACACGCGGCCGGCCAGCGGCGCGGGCACGCCGGGTCCGTCGTCTTGAATTTCGATGGTCACCATCGCATCGAGGCACTTGGTCGTCACGGTCAGCGTGCCACCCCGATGCGCCGACCGCATGGCCTGCTCGGCGTTGAGAATGAGATTGAGGATGACCTGTTGAACTTCTTCCGGGTTCACAACCACGTACGGCAGCCCTTCGCCGTAGCTCTCGAAGAGCCGGATATTCGCCGAGCCGAACTCGTACGAGCGCAGCGAGATGGTCGTCTTCACGATGTCGTTGATGCCGACCATCGTGCGCTCTGACGACGAGCGTCGCACGAACGCCAGCAGGTTGCGGACGATCTTGCCGGCGCGTATCGCTTCCGATCGCACCTGCTCGAGATCGCGGCGCAGCTCGGGGCGCTCCTCGGCGTCGATCAGAAGCTCGGTGAACCCGAGAATCGACTGCAGCGGGTTGTTCAGCTCGTGTGCCACGCCAGAGACAAGCTGACCGACTGCCGACAGTCGCTCGCTGTGAATCAGTTGGCTCCGGAGGCGCAACTCTTCAGTGATGTCGCGCTCCATCTGCACGTAGTGTGTCACCTGCCCCTGGTCGTTGGTCAGCGGAACGATGGCGCACGCAGCCTGGAACGTCGAGTCATCGGCGCGGCGGTGTACGAGCGTTCCGTTCCACGCCTGTCCTTTGGAGACATTCTTCACTTCCTCGAGCTTGTGCAGCGATTCGTCGGCGACAACCGACGCACGCGATCGGTCCATCAGATCGGCGAGCTCGTATCCGACGGCCTGGCAGAACGCGCGATTCGCGTGGCGAATCTGCCCGTCGCGCGAGACGATGACGATGAGCTCGTTGGCTTCTTCGACAGCCGCGCCCATCAGCCGCAGCTTCGCATCCACCTGTCGCAGTTCGGCGCGCTCGACGGCCAGCCGGGCCATCAACAGCGGAAGCACCGAAACGATGGCCACCGCCATCGACAGATCCTGAAACGTGTCGAAGGGCCCGGCGGGCGCGGCGCGACGCAGGCCGTAATCAATCAGCGGCAATAACGCCAGGCCGCCGAAGATGACCCACGGACGCGATGTCGCGGCTTGTGCCTCGTCTGCCTCGATGGGCGAGATGGCCGATCGCGGCGCTTCGGATGCCGCCCAGGGGTAGAAGGCAAACGGCAGGATCCACATCACATCGCCAAGCGACGCGCTCTGATAAAAGCCCTGCCAGATCTCGGCGTTGCCGAGCGTGAGTGTGATGAACGAGATCGAGAGACCGGTGCCGAGCCGCCGATACACCTGCTTCCATCCCGGGTCGGGCGTGAAGATGGCTGCGATGCCCATGCCGAGACAGACGAGGAACTGCTGGAGCTCGGAGAGCAACAGCAGCGGTCCCGATGCGCCAACCTCGACTCCCGGATCTGTTGCCACGACGAAATGCGAGTACAGGAAGCCCGTGAGGACGGCGATGCCGGCGATGTCGACGGCAATGGTCGCGGTGACTTTCTCGCGCGGTCCCTTGTGCGGCTGCGCCAGCAACGCGAGCAGCGGCGCGACGCCGCCAAACAACGCGAAGACGGCGTGCCATCCGAGCCACGACGTGCTGACACCGAGCAGCATCTCGTCGACCGACCAGCCGATGACGCTGATGCCCGACATCAGGAGGCCAAGCGCGAGCGTGGCCCAGAAGAGCCAGTGGCATCCTGCCCAGGTGTGCCGCCGGCGCACGATGAAGCCGACGCCAGCCAGCGGCGGTGTCAGCAGCGCGACGATTCGGAACCAGGGAAGGACGTCCGGAAAGGGTCGAAGGTAAGCGCCGATAATGGCATAGACGATCGAATACGCGGCGCCGAGCGCAAGCCAGCCCATCTATGTATCCGTTTCGGCCGAAGGTGGTCTGACCCATAGGCTTTCGTCGCATTTTTGTGCAAGGATGGACACGCCGTTTCCCTCTGTCGGACATTAACTGACACTATGTCGAGGATTCTCATCGTCGAGGACGACCAGGACATCGCAGCGCTCATCGCGCACTATCTCGAAAAAGCGGGGCATGCCGGCAACATCGTTGCCGATGGCGGCCGCGCGCTCGCCTCGGCACGCGAGACACCGCCGGATCTGGTGATTCTCGATCTGATGCTGCCGGGTTTGAACGGCCTCGAGGTTTGCCGCGCGTTGCGCGCCGACAACCGCACCGCTTCCCTGCCCATCGTGATGCTCACCGCCCGTGGCGAAGAATCGGAGCGGATTCTCGGGCTCGACTCGGGAGCCGACGACTACGTCGTGAAGCCGTTCAGTCCGAGCGAGTTGATGGCGCGCGTGCGCGCGCTCCTGCGGCGCACGGCGCCGCCGGCGGTGAAAGACCGGGTCCTCCGATGCGGCCCGATCAGCGTCGACGTCGAACGGCACACGGTATCGAGCGATGGCGAGCAGGTTCGCCTGACGGCCAAGGAATTTCTGCTGCTGCAATATCTGATCGAGCACCGCGGCCGCGTGCTTTCCCGCGATCGGCTGCTCTCCGATGTGTGGGACTATCAGTATCCGGGCGCCACGCGGACGGTCGACGTGCACGTCAGACGCCTCAGAGAGAAGCTGCCGTTTCTCGAAAAGGCGCTCGAGACCGTGCAGCAGTTCGGCTACAAACTCACCGAGCCCTAGTCGATGCTCGAACTGCTCCCTTATCTGCTTGTCGCCGCCGCGGCGGCAGGTTTCGCAGGCGCATGGATCGGCGCGGCCCTCGCGACCCGCCGTGGACGCGAGATGCCGCGACGATCGACGGCCGAGATGACGCAGACATTGCGCCGTCTGAGCGAGCTCGAAACCGATCGCGCCCGTATGGCCGCCATTCTGTCCGGCATGGTGGAAGGCGTGCTCGTCGTTGATGGCGATGGACGTTTGCGGCTCGTGAATGAAGCGGCACGGCGCATGTTGAATCTCGAAAGCAGCCTTCTGGGACGCCATTACGTCGAAGCCGTACGCCAACCCGGCGTCGTCCGGCAGCTCGGAGAAGCCCTCAAAGGCGAACAGCGGCCGCCGATCGAGGTGACGCTCGACACAGCCGGCGCGGCGGGCGGTCCGCGGATTTTCCGCGCGCAGGCCACGCCGGCATCGGCGAGCGGTGGCGGCGCCGTCCTCGTCCTTCACGACATCAGCGATTTGCGGCGCGTCGATCGCGTACGCCGCGATTTCGTCGCGAACGTGTCGCACGAGCTGCGCACGCCGCTCACCGCCGTGCGCGGCTACGTGGAGGCGCTGCTGGAGGAACCCGGCGAGTCGCCGCAGCGGAAGAAGTTCCTCGAAGTCATCGATCGCCATACGGGTCGCATGGAACGTCTCGTTCGCGATCTGCTGCGCCTCGCCCGGCTGGACGCGCTGCAGGAAGCCGCCGATGTGCATCCGATCGAGATGGCAGGGTTCCTTCGTTCGGTATCCGCCGACCTGTCCGAGCGCATCGAGCGGCGGGGGCTGCACGTCGACATCAGCGTCGATCCCGAAGCGGCAAATATCAACGGCGATGCCACGAAGCTGCACGACGCGCTGTGCAATCTCCTGGAGAATGCGGTGAACTACTCGCCTGAAGGGGGCCGCATCGAGCTCGGCACGCGCGCAGACGGCGACCGGGTCCTGCTGACGGTCGGCGACCACGGACCCGGCGTCCCCGATGCGGATCTCGAGCGGGTGTTCGAACGCTTCTATCGCGTCGACAAATCGCGCACGCAGGATCCCGGCGGCACGGGTCTCGGTCTCTCCATCGTGCGCCATCTCATCGAGCTGCACGGGGGACGCGTGAAGGCGGAGAATCGCAAGGAAGGCGGCGCTCTGTTTACGATTTCGCTGCCGCGAAATCGCTGAATTGGCCGCCCGCCATTATGCCCACCCGCGGAGGCGGTAGTAGACCATCGCCAACACGTCGTACACCAGTGCGGTTGTCGATTCGAGAGCGGATTCGGACGGCAGCACTCTTTTCAGCAGTCCAGCGTCGCTGGCCAGTAGTTCGGGTGTCGACGGCACAGGATTGAGCCCGATACGGCGGAACGCCGCCAACGCCCGTGCCATGTGCTGGCGCGACGTCACGAGCACGAACTGCTTGACGCCGCGCTGAGCGAGCAGCGGGGGCACATAGACGGTGTGTTCCTTCGTATTGTGAGCGGCGCCTTCAACAATGATGCGATCCTTCGGCACGCCCAGAGCCTCCATCGAAACGGCCATGTAAACGCCCTCGCCTGCGGTGCCTGGCATGGCGCCCGTGACGATCACCCACGGACGGTCGAGGACGTGATAGACACGCGCCGCTTCGAGCGCACGCAACGAATGCTCGCGGGTGCCCTGGCGCAGCGTCAACCCGCGCGATTTGGTACTCGTGCATGCCTCCGGACAGGACGACGATGGCCGTTGCGCCGTGCGCATCGGCAGCGGAGTGGACCGTGTACTCACGCGTGAGCGCGCGGATGAAAGCCGAGGCCGTCACGGGCGTGCTTGCAATCCAGTAGAACAGCATCAGCACGCCGAGGAGTCCACGTCCCACCCTGCCGTGATCTTTCTTCCGGAACAGGAGGAGCGTGCCGATGGTCGCAGCAAGAAGAAAGAAATGGACGGTGCCGGGAACGAGGAGACCCTTCAGGACTGAGGAGACCATTCGCTCTGCAGCTCGCGGGCGCGTTCGTAGAGCGACGTGCGATCGGGGTAAAGCTCGCGAAGCACTATCTCTTCATCGCCGTGGGCGGCTCGTACGATTTGCAGCTCGGCACCGCCGCAGCAGCTCACCATGACGCACATGGTCCTGGTCTCGTCGTTCGAGACCTCCCAAAGCAGGTGATGATCGCGCGCAGGCATTTCAATCTGCCAATCTGCGCATTCAGTGCGAGTACCTGGCCATCGCCATGCCGATGATTTCCTCGATCAGCTGGTTATAGGTACGGCCGGCCTTCCGGGCGGCCTGCGCGAGCTCGGCGCGAGAGGCCAGCCACGGGTTCGGGTTCACCTCGATGACGGCGACGGTCCCGTCGGGCTTGAGGCGCATGTCAACGCGGCCGTAATCTCGCAGCTCGAGCGCCTGATAGGCCGAGACAGCCGTCGATTGCAGCAGCGCCGTGGTCTCTTCAGACAGATCGGTCGCCACGATCGACTTGGTGTCGCGATACGCCTTGGTGCCCTTCGCCCACTTCACCTCGGCTGCCGCAATCCTCGGCGTGCCTTCGGGCAGCTTGGAAAGGTCGAGCTCGATCACCGGAAGCGCCTCGGGGTTCTCGTTGCCGAGGACGCCGACGTACATCTCGCGCCCGTCGACGTACTCCTCGATGAGGATCGGCGAGTCGAACTGCCCATGCAGCCAGTCGATGCGCTCCATCAGCTCCTTGATCGACGAGACGACCGCGTCGAACTCGATGCCGATCGATCCGTCTTCGCGCATCGGCTTCACGATGACCGGGAAATGCAGCTCGTGCGAGAACGCGAGGCGGCCGCGGAACGATCGCGCAAACACCGGCGTCGAAATGCCATGGAAGGCGAAGATCTTCTTCGCGACGCTCTTGTCCTGCGCCAGCATCAGGCCGTGGCTGCCGGTGCCGGTGAAGCGCTTGCTGACCAGCTCCAGGTACGCCGCGATGTTGTAGTCGGCGGTGTCGTTGCCGCCAAATGACTCGCTGAGGTTGAAGATGATGTCGGTGTCGAGCTTCGCGAGCGCGTGCAGGCTCTTGAGCGATCCGTCGAGCTGATGCAGCGCCGGCTCATGCCCGAGCTTGGTGAGCGCGTCGACCACCTCTTCCTCGACCTCTTTCTTGTCGAGCGTTCGGACGAGGGGCGCTTTGCCGTTGGCGCCCGCGTTCTCGTCTTCGGGCTCCCACCGATCGTACAGGACCGTAATCTTGAGTTTACCTGGCATCAGATCGCTTCGGCCTTCGGGCTCTCCGGCTTGGGTCGCTTGCCGTTCGGGCTCTGCTCTTTGCTCCTCGCTCGTCCACGATCGCCTGTGAAGGTACCACGAGTCAGGAAATTCATCGCTAACGTTGTGCCGAATGCGGTGAGCTCGACGAGGTACGCCGGCTCGCGTCCCACCTCGCCCCACAGTTTCAACCGCTCGCAGTTCCTGCCGATCGCTTCGACCAGCGCGCGCACGACCGCGCGGCGCACACCCGTCCAGTAGGTGATCTTGTCGATCAAGTCGCGCCGGTACTTGGTGACGATCGCGGCGGCAGGGCGCCCTTCGCGCGGCTTGCGCGTGAGAAAGATCTCCGACAGGTGCGCGTCCATCGCGAATTCGACCCGCAGGTCGCGCTCTTTCTCGGCGCGCCGGTAGAACTCTTCCACCGTGAGCCGCATGTCGTCCACGGTGATGTCCACCTCGCCCGTCCTGACGATGGGCTCCTGGTCGCCGAAGGTCCGCGCCATGCGATCGACGTAGCGGAGCTTGCGCATCGCCGGCCATCCCTTGTAGCGCCGCCGCCACGCGCTGCCGGGGGTGAGCCACACCGCAAAGGTTTCGGCGAAGTCCTCGTCGGGATGCTTTTGCGCGTACCAGCCTTCCATGTGGCGCACGTAATTGCGGCTGAACGGCACGGGCCGGTATTTGTCGCGGTAGGGACGATCGAACGGGCCGAACGTCGCGACCCAGTCGGGGCGCGCGTAGAGACGATAGGCGTAGTTGAAGACGTGTCCGGCCTCGTGCCGCATGTAGCGCATGATCTCGCGGCTGTCTTCGAGGTCGTCGATCGCACGCTCGAGCCGGCCCAGGTTGGGATCGGCGAGGTAGAACGGAATACCCAGCACGGGCTGCATGTCGGGGCAGCCCCACTCGTCGGTGAGGTAGCACACCGGCCGGAACTTGTGCAGGCCGCGGCGCTCCAGCTCTTTGTAGAGCTGCCGGACGTAGGGTTCGACGGGCGATCCCTCGAGCTTCAAGCCCATCTCGCGGATGCGCTTGCCGAGGACACCCCTCAGTTCCGGATCGAGCGTTTCAAATGCAGGCACTTGTAGGGATTATATGGTTCCGGGGTTCCAGGTTCCGGTTCCGAGGGTTCTGGTTCAAGGTTCTGGTTCCAGGCCGTTCGTTCGAGTTTCGCAGCAAAACAACCACGCGCTCCGGTATCGAGGCGCCACCTCGTACCTGGCACTGGAACCTTGGAACCAGGAACCCGCCGGCGCCCTTGACGGGACGGCGCCGAGCGGGCGACAATCATGTGGTTCCAGGACCCTCAGCCATACATTATTGTCTGAATTTAGTTTCCCCTAAATGAGCACCGCCAGAACCGCGCCGAAGCCTGTCGATTCGTCCACTCGCGAAGTCCGCCGCCTGGCCAGCCTGCTCGATACGAGCCAGGCCCTCACAGGTACGCTCGATCTGAAAGCCGGGCTGCACCGCGTCCTCGAGATCCTCGGCCGCCATCACGGCGCCGTCCGCAGCACCGTCGTCATGCTCGACGAAGACACGGGCCAGCTGCAAGTGGAGGCGTCCGACGGCCTCGACCGCCCCGGCTACCGCGTCAGCTATCAGCTCGGCGAAGGCATCACCGGCCGCGTGGTCGAGAGCAGCAAGCCGATCGTCGTGCCGCAGATCAGCCGCGAGCCGATGTTTCTCAACCGTGCGTCCAAGCGCAGCGAGCTGCCGCAGCAGGAGCTCAGTTTCATCTGCGTGCCGATCATGCTGAACCGCAAGGCCGTCGGCGCGCTCGGCGTCGATCTCAAGTTCAAGCCCGATCGCGACTACGACCGCACCCAGAAATTTCTCGGGGTCGTCGCCTCGATGATTTCGCAGGCCGTCAAGGTGCAGCGCCTGATCGACAACGAGCGCAAGAAGCTGCTCGACGAGAACACGCATCTGCGCCAGGAGCTGCGCGAGCGCTACGACTTTTCCAACCTTCTCGGCACGAGCGGCCCGATGCGACAGATCTGCGAGCAGGTATCGCAGGTCGCGCGCACGATGACGACGGCGCTCATCCGGGGCGAGTCGGGGACGGGCAAAGAGCTGATCGCGCACGCGATTCACTACAACTCGCTGCGCGCGAACAAGCCGTTCGTCAAGGTCAGCTGCGCGGCGCTGCCCGACAGCCTCATCGAGTCAGAGCTGTTCGGCTACGAAAAGGGGGCGTTCACGGGCGCGCAGGCGCGCAAGAAAGGGCGCTTCGAGCTCGCCGAGGGGGGCACGCTGTTCCTCGACGAAATCGGCGACATCCCGCTTGCGACGCAGGTGAAGCTGCTGCGCGTTTTGCAGGAGCGCGAGTACGAGCGGCTCGGCGGCACCGAGACCCTGAAATCGAACGTGCGGCTCATTACCGCGACGAACAAAGATCTCGAGAAAGCCATCCAGGATGGGACGTTCCGCGAGGACCTTTACTATCGCCTCAACGTCTTCACGATTTTCGTGCCGGCCCTCCGCGAACGAAAGACCGATTTGCTGCTGCTGGCGGATCACTTCCTCGAGTCGTTCTCGAGAACGCACAGCAAGAACATCAAGCGCATCTCGACGCCGGCCATCGACATGCTGATGAGCTATCACTGGCCGGGCAACGTGCGCGAGCTCGAAAACACGCTCGAGCGCGCGGTGCTCGTGTGCGACGGGCACGTCATTCACGCGCATCACCTGCCACCGACGCTGCAGACCGCCGAAGCGTCCGGCACCGTCACGCGCGTCTCGCTGCGGGACGCCGTGGCCGCCTACGAGAAGGATCTGATCTCGGATGCGCTCAAGACCACGCGCGGCAATCGTGCAAAGGCGGCGCGCCTGCTCAACACCACCGAGCGCATCATCAACTACCAGGTGAGGAAGTATTCGATCGACTATCGGAGGTTTAAGAGCTGAGCGGGTTCCGGTTCCTGTTCCCGTTCCCAGGTTCGAGGAGGGCGATGGATTCAGTACGCCAGCTTTCTTATTTTTGAACCGCTCGGATTTCCTGGCGCCACCGCGTACGTGGAACGCGGAACAGGAACCCGGAACCTCCAGCATCCGAGTCCCAGCTAGCGGCTCAGAAAGCTCTTGTAGTTCTCCTTCGTCACCAGCTCGAACGGAATCCAGACGAAGCTGTCGATCGCTTCACCGCGTGACAGCTTCACCGCGGCGTCGACCGCGCCCCTCCCCTGTCCCCGCGCGTCCTGAAAGACGGTCACGGCCAGCGTGCCCTTCTCGACTTCGGCAAGAGCGTCAGGCGTGGCATCGACGCCTCCGATGAGGATTCCTGATTTGTTCCCCGCCTGCTGAATCGCCATGATGGCGCCAATGGCCATCTCGTCGTTGTTGGACGCGACCGCATCGATCTTCACGCCCGCGGTCAGCCAGTTGTTCATGAGATCCAGCCCGCGCTCGCGCTGGAAATTGGCTGCCTGCTTTTCGACGACCTTCATGCCTGGATACCTGGCGACGACATCTTCGACGGCTTTCGTGCGGAGTTGCGCCCCGTTCGACGCCAGCTCGCCCACCATGATCGCGACCGTCCCGCGGCCCTTCATCAGGCGCGCCAGCTCTTCCATCTCGAGCGTGCCCGCCTGAAGGTCGTCGGAGCCTACAAACACGACGCCCTTCGGCAACGCCTCTTCAGCGGGCCGTCGATTGACGTACACGAGCGGCACGCCGGCCTCGCGCGCAATCTTCGTCATGCTTGGCGTCGCCGACGTGTCGGCGGCATTCACGATGACGGCGGCCGCACCTTGCGCCACGAAATTCTGAATCTGACTGAGCTGCCTGGCGACATCGCCCTGCGCGTCGGCGAACTGGAGTGCCACACCCGGGAGGGTTGCCGCGTGCTCGGCCATGGCCGTGCGCAGGATGGTGAGCCAGTTGTCGTCGAAGTGCGCCATCGAGACGCCGATGACCGGGTCGCGCGGAGACGCACCGCCGCAGCCATGGCCTGCGAGCGTCATGGCCAGCACCGCCGTCAGACACGAGAATCTCGCGATCGATGTCCGCACAGTTCCTCCGTTACGCATGGGCCTCGCGATGCCGGTACCGATCGGCGACGACCGCCATCACGATGACGGCGCCTTTCACGATGTCCTGAATGTACGCGTCGAAGCCGATGAAGGTAAACCCGCTCGTGATAACCCCGAGAATCACCGTCCCGATCACGGTGCCCGAGATCCGTCCAATGCCTCCCGAGAGGCTTGTCCCGCCAATCACAGCGGCGGCAATGGCATCGAGCTGTACGACATCCCCATCCCGGCTTGTCCGCTCGCCGCTCGCGCCGACGTCATGACGCCGCCAAGGCCGGAGAGCAGCCCGGCGACGGTATAGACGACCACCAGATGTTTGTCGACCCGAATGCCCGACACGCGCGCCGCCTGGGCGTTCGCACCAATCGCGTATGTGTACTTCCCATAGCGCGTGTGGCGGAGCAAGACGTGAAAGACGATCGCCGCGATGACGAACATCGCAACCGGAAGCGCACCTTCGCCGATGCGCGTATAGGAATCCGAGAGCATGCTGACCGGCTGCCCCCGCGTGTAGTAGCGCGCCAGGCCGCGTGCGGTCACCATCATGCCCAGCGTCGCGATGAACGGCGGGATCCCGGTGCGCGCGATGAGACGGCCGTTGACGAAGCCCGCCAGCGCACCGGTTGCGAGTCCGGCGGCAATCGGTATGACGGCGGGAAGATCGACCAGCGAGGGGAACACCGCGCGCGGGCTCGCCGTCTGCGCGAGGCTGGCCGCGATCATCGCAGACAACGCGACGACCGACCCGGACGACAAATCGATGCCACCGGTCAGGATCACCTGCGTTACTCCGATGGCCAGCAGGCCGATGATCGAGACCTGCAGCACCATGACGAGCAGCCGCTGGCCGTTGAAGAGGAAGCTGGCGCCTCGGACGCTCCACCCCACGGCCTCGAAGAGCACCACGAGACCGATGAGCACCAGGAAGATGCCGGTGTCGCGCGAGAGTCGCGTCAATTGGCCGCCAGCCTCATCAGGTCTACCTGATTCGCGTTGGTCCCCTCGAGGAAACCGGCGACACGCCCCTCGCGCATCACCATCACGCGATCGCTCATGCCGAGAATCTCCGGCATCTCCGACGAGATCATGACGACCGCGGCGCCTCCGGCCGCGAGATTCGAGATGAGCCGGTGAATCTCGGCCTTCGCGCCGACGTCGATACCGCGAGTCGGCTCGTCGAGAATCAGGATCCGCGGCGACGTCAGGAGCCAGCGGCCGACCAGGACCTTCTGCTGGTTGCCCCCGCTCAGCGTCTGCACCGATTCGAAGAGGCTCGGCGCCTTCACCCGAAGCGTCGCGGCCATCTCGCCACACGTCGCAGCGAGCGCCGCCTCCCTCACAAAACCCATGCTGACGAACCGGCCATCGAGCACCGCGATCTCCATGTTTGCCTGAACGCTGAGTGGCAGGAGCAGCCCTGTCGCCTTGCGGTCCTCAGTGAGAAACGCCATGCCGAGATCGATGGCCGCGGCGGGCGATTCGATGTCCACCAGACGCCCTTCAATCAGGACTTCGCCCGACGAGGCGCGCCTGAGGCCGAACACCGTCTCGGCCACTTCGGTGCGTCTCGAGCCGACGAGGCCCGCGATGCCGAGGATTTCGCCGGCGCGCACGTCGAACGACACGTCGGCAAATGTGCCGTCGAGGCTGAGGCGCCTCACGGAAAGCGAGACACGATCGGTCGGCGTGTTGCCCTTCGGAAACAGCTGCGTCAGCTCGCGGCCGACCATCATCGCAATCAACCGATCGCGATCGAGGCGGCTCGCCATATCCGAGCCGACGACCCTTCCGTCGCGGAGAACGGTCACCTCGTCTGCGACTCTGAAGACTTCGTTGATTCTGTGCGTGATGTAGATGATCGCCTTCCCGCGAGCCTTCAGGTCGTCCACGATCCGGAAAAGATGAGTCACCTCGCGCTCGGACAAGGTCGACGTCGGCTCGTCCATGATGAGCACGTCGGCTTCATACGACACCGCGCGCGCGATCTCGATCATTTGTCTCTGAGCGATCGTCAGATCGGACACGCGCTCTTCGGGATCGATGTCGATGTCGAGCTCCGCCAGCAAGGCCGCCGTCCGGCGCGCGAGCGCGCGATGATCGATAAGTCCCAGCCGCGTCAGCGGTTCCCGGCCGATCCAGATGTTCTCGGCAACCGTCATGGGCGGCATGAGATGCAGCTCCTGATGGATCATCGCGGCGCGGCCGCGCACGACGACGCCGCCGCTGTCGGGCCGGTACAACCCCGAGATGATCTTCATCAGCGTCGATTTGCCGGCGCCGTTTTCGCCCATCAGCGCGTGCACGCTGCCCGCCCGGACCTTGAGCGACACCTGATCCAGCGCGAGAACGCCGGGGAACGCCTTGCTCACGCGGTCCACTTCGAGCAGATAGTCCATGTGGCTGGGATACACTAGCACTCGCAAAAAAGGCTCCGGGAGCTTTTTCTTTCATATGACATCGAACAAGCGCGCAAAGTTGAAGGTCGGCGTGGTCGGCCTGGGGCGGCTCGGCAAGGTCTACGTCCGCGATCTGGCTGCGCGGATTCCCGAAACGACCGTCGTCGCCGTGGCCGACATCGATCGCGGGCTGGCTGCGAGCATTGCCGAAGAATTCGATATTCCCACCACCTACAGCTCTGCCGAAGATTTGATCGCCGACCGGAACGTCGATGCCGTGGTCATCGTCACCTCCACGCATGCGCATCGGGATAACGTCATCGTGGCGGCTGAGGGAAAGAAGCCGACATTCTGCGAAAAACCGCCGGCGCTCAGCCTTGCCGAATGTGCGGCCATGTCGAGCGCGGTCGAGAAGTCGGGCACGTTCTTTCAAATGGGTTTCATGCGCCGCTTCGACCCCGGCTACGCCGCAGCGAAGGAAAAAATCGCGCAGGGGGCCATCGGCCGGCCCGTCGTCTTCAAATCGAGCTCGCGCGATCCGTTCCGCCCCAGCCTTGAATACGCGAATCCCGCCAGTAGCGGGGGCATCATGGTCGACATGGGGATTCACGATTTCGATCTCGCCCGATGGTTCATGGGAGATGTCGACGCCGTCTCGGCAAGCGGTGCGGTGCTCGCCTACCCTGAGATGGCATCCATCGGGGATATCGACAACGCCATCGCGACGCTCGAGTTCGCCGACGGCCGGTTGGGCGTCATCGATCTCACGCGCAATGGGTTCTACGGATACGACATCAGCACCGAGCTGCTTGGCGACGCCGGCACATTGCGTGTCGGATATATCCGCGAAACGCCGCTCCTGACCATGACCAAAAACAGCGTCGCGCACGATACCGTGCCGTATTTCATGGAACGGTTCGAGCGCGCCTATACCATTCAACTCCAGAATTTCGCGCAGAACGTGCTGCACGGCCGCGAGCCGGCGGTGGTGCTCAAGGATGGCGTGGAAGCCCTGCGAACGGCGCTCGCCGCAACCGAAGCACATCGCACCCGGCAGCGGGTCAAGGTCAGCAGTATTCAGTAGTGCCCGGCGCCCTGAATCGCGCGGACTTCGTCCAGCGTCGGCACTGACGGGATGGCCCCGAGCCTCGTGCAGCTGACGGCAGCCGTGGCATTCGCGAAGCGAAGGATCTCGGGCACGGCCCACTTCTGAAGCAGCCCGTAGATGAACCCCGCACGAAAGACGTCGCCGGCTCCGGTCGCGTCGGCGACCTTCACCTTGAACGCCGGCGACGCATGAAACGTATCGCCCTCGAGCGCAACGGCGCCCTGCTCAGCCAGCGTGATCACCATCGTGCCGCCGTTCAGCCGCCGCAGCTTCCTCAGTGCGCGCTCCGGATCGCGCTCTCCCGTCAACTGCACGGGAAGGTTCTGTTCGAAGATAGGATGCGTCACCGCCGAGATGAGCTCTTCGACACCATCGACCGCATGTTCGATGTCGCTCGTCACGATGGCACGGGCGCTCCGCGCGGCGCGCGCGGCGTTCAACGCCAGTTGCGGATCGTCATCGTCCAGGTGGACCACACGGGCGGCCACCGATGCCGGCGTGAGCACGTCGGGCCGCACGACCAACCGTTCGCTGCGGTGCCACAGCACCGTGCGGCGTCCGGCGGCATCCACGAGGATCAACGCCCCGCGGTTCGGCGCATCGGCGAACACTGCGTGAGTGAGATCGACGTCACGCGAGATCAAGGCGTTCCTGGCCAGGCCTCCATTCGCGTCGGACCCGAACGCACCGATGTAGCCCGTTCGCAATCCGAGCGTCGCGCAGGCGGCCGCGACAGTGGCCGTCTGGCCTCCCATCATCAGATGCCTGCTGGTCACGCGAGCCTTGCTCGACGCCAGCACGGCGGACAGTTCGCCGGCCAGCTGTATGACGTCGTCAACCGAATTTGTACCGACACCGATGACATCGAACATATGAATTCGTAGATTGGCAGATTCGCAGACGGGAAGATCGAGAGGCCGCTGCAGGCCAGCGACACTCTAGCAACAATCTGCCAATCTACCAATCCGCCAGGGCGCGAATCGTGCGGCAGAGGCTGTTCACGCGCTCGCGCGACGCGTCGATCTGCTTCTGGAGGTCTTCATGGAGGCCGAGCTGGCGGCGATGCTCGGTCGATCGAAGGAAGACGTAGGCGTGATCGAGCTCCCGGCACAAATGTTCAGCGATCAAGCCGGCTTTGCCGATCGCCTCCAGCGCCCCGAGCGTACCCGTGTGGCGGAGCGCGGCATGGCGAGCACCGTGCCTGAGCTGGAAGGTCTGCGTGAGAAACTCGACGGCAACCACCGCCTCGTCTATCTGGCGATCACTCGAGGAAACGGTCCCGACGCCGGCCGCGTCATGTTCAGCAGGTCCGCCGTAGACGAACGGATGGCAGGCCGCGATAAACCGCGCTCCCAGCTCGGCGTCTCCGGCAATCGCCCGCGCCCTGGTCAGCGCGAACCGTTCGGCCATCTCGTCGGAGGCGGCGTAATGATCCGTGTACTCGGTCACCAGACAGGCTTTCAGCCAGCCATTTGTCTGCGGCCACGCCGGCAAACCTACGCGATAGAGAAATTCTTCGTGCGTTTCGTCGCGTAACGCGGCCGTGAGGTCGCGGCCGACCCGCTCGAAGAACTCGCGCACGCTCGCCGCATCGGCGCCATTGGCGACCTCGGCATCGTAAACGTAGAGGAGCTCGACGTCGGGGTCGTAGCTCATCTCTCGTCCCCCGAGCAGGCCGGTCGCGATCACGGCAAATTTTCCGGGCGGCCGCGCATGTCCGTCGGCCTCGAGGCGCTGTTGCATGACGATGGCCAGCGCGAAATCGACCGCCACCGCCGCCACATCCGACAACTGCGCCGCGGCCGTCTGTACCGTTTCGTGCCGCAGCAGATCGCGTGTGCCGATGCGCAGCATTTCGCGCCGCTTCCAGCGCCTGAGCAGGTTCAGCCCCTCGACCGGATCGTCGATCGTCGTGAGCGCGGAGACCAGTTCCTCTTCATGGTCCTCGCGATCCGGCGCGCTCCGCTCCACCTGCGAGACGAGCCAGTGGAAATATTCAGGCGTGCGTACGAGAATCTCGCCGAGGTGCGGCGACGCCCCCATGACATAGGTCATCACGTGAAGCGCGCGGGGATCTTCGCGAAGGTAGTCGAGAAACATCGCGCGTCCGCTTCGCGCCGAGACGTATCGCGCCATCGCCGCGACAGCGCCATCCGGATCCGGCGATTCGAGCAACGCAGAAATGAGGTCGGGTGCCAGCCGGCCGAGCGACTCGCGCACCACGAGGTCGTCGGCCATCTGCTGCAGATGCTCGTCGACCGCCGCGGCATCACGGAAACCCAGGGACTTGAGGTACGCGCGCGCCTGATCTTCGGTGAGCTCCGGCGACAGGAAGAGGTCGGATGGGGTTGGCATGATCAGTCGACAGTCGAGAGTCGACAGTCGCAAGTCGACAGTCGAGTCGGCAGTCGACAGTCCGTGTCGACTTGAGACGTGCGACGTGACTGTCGACTGACGACTGTCGACTCTCGACTGTCGACTGTCATGTTCTATACGTCTTTTTCGCCGGTCCTGATGTTGTAGCCCTGCTCCACCGGCATCACGAACACCCGGCCGTCGCCGATCTCTCCGGTGCGCGCGGCGCCGATGATGGCCTTGATCGCTTCGTCCACGGCGGTGTCCGGCACGACCACTTCGATTTCCATCTTCGGCAGCAGGCTGACTTGGTACTCGCGCCCGCGATACACCGCGGTGTGTCCCTTCTGGCGGCCGTGGCCACGCACTTCGGTCACGGTCATGCCGGCGATGTTGAGCTTGCCCAGCGCCTCCTTGATGTTGTCCACCATATTGGGTCGAACGATCGCCTTAATCAGCTTCATGCCGTCTCCTGTTAGTCGTGAGCGGGCTCCTGCAGCATCTGTTCGAGGTCGACTTTCAGCGCCGTTTCGGCCTCTTCGGTCAGCTTGGCCCCGTTCTTCGTGATGTGAAATACGTCAATCGCCTTCTGCCCTTCGGTGGAAATCAACACGAGGTCGACGTCGATGCCGTGATTCGAGATCACCCGGCTCACCCGGTACAACAATCCTGGCGCGTCGTCGGCCACCAGTTCCAGTACCGTATACCTCTGGGAGTGCCCTGTATCGAAATATACAACCGGCGTGCGACGAACGAGCGCCTTGCGGGTCAGGACGCTGCCTTCCTTGCTCTTCAGGAGCGACGTCACGTCGGTCCTGCCGCTGACCACCTCGTCCAGCCGCTGATCGAAGTCCTTGCGGCCCTGCGAGTTGCGCTCGAAGAAGGCGTCGCTGTCGGCAAATTGAAAGACATCCACCGCGAGACCGGCCAGGCTGGTCAGCGCGTGGCCGCGCAGGATGTCCATGCCGAAGTACGCCAGTACACCGCAGATGTTCGAGAACAGGAACGGTTTGTCCAGCGAGACGACCGTCAGCTCCCAGGCTTCGGCCTTCTTCTCGAGGAAGAAATGCGCCTCGTTCGGCCGGATATCGCGCGAGAGCTGCACGTGACGATAGATCGCGTCCTGTGAAAAAAGAATCAGGTACCGGCGCGGCAGCCCTTCCAGGAAGCTCGCCATCTCGTGCTCAGCGATGTCGTCCGGCCGGTTCGCCTGCAGCGCCGCAACCGCCGCCTGCTCGCGATCGATGATGTCGTCGCCATAGCCCAGGGTCATCTGGTTGTAGGCGTCGACGTAGAGCCGCCACAACAACTCTTCCTTCCAGGGGGTCAGCGTGTCGGGGCTCACGGCCCCGACGTCACAGAGCGTCAGCAGGAGGAGCAGCTTGAGGTGCTCTTCGGTCCCGAACATGGACGCGAACTGGCGCACGACCTCGGGCTCTTCGGTGTCGCGTCTGAATGCGATGCGCGACATCTTCAAGTGGTGGCGGATGAGGAAATCGATCGTCTGCCGCGATTCTCGATCGAGGCTCAGGCGGGCGGACATGCCCTCAGCCATCTCGGCGCCGACGATCGAGTGATCGCCCTCGCGCGCCTTGCCGACGTCGTGATACAGGAGCGCCAGCACGAGCAGCTCCGGCGTCCGAATCTCGTTCAGAATGGACGCGAAGCGCGGGTTCGTCAGCAGCCGCTCGGCGTTCCGCACCGTCAGCAGCGTGTGCTCGTCGACGGTGTACTTGTGATAGAAGTCGCGAGTGACACGGCAGGAAATCTCGTTCAGCTCGGGGAAGATGGCGCCGAGCAGACCGCAATCGCGCATCTCGCCCAGGCGGGCCGACAGTCCCGGGCGGGGGCGCATGAAGTGCAGAAGGCGAATCTGCTGGGTGGTCGTTGGAAGAAATGTCTCCGGCGGATAACTTTGCTTCTGCTGCACGCGCTCGATCATCGCGAGCGCGTCATCGGCAACCGGCACGTTTCGAGACACGGCGGCCTCGAAAGCGCTCAGCCATTCTTCCGGCGCGGCCACGGCCTTTGAGAAATCGGCAAAGGTGATGCCTTCGACGACGCACATCAGGTTCTCGCCCACGAGCCGAATCGGGGTCGGCGTGGGCGGCAACGCCGCGCGGCGCACACGGCCCAGCGCGCGCGTCACGCTGCGCGCATCCCTGAAGTAGTCGGTCATCAGCGCTTCCACGCGGCGCCTGATGTCGGATCCCGCATAGCGAAGCCGATCGATGGCCTTTTCCTGCAGCTCGTAGCTCAGCACGTTCACATTGCGGCCGGTGTCGAGGTGCAGGCCCGACCGGAGGCGCATGAGGAATTCCTCGGCCTCGCGCAGGCGATCGGGCGACGCACCGCGAACACCGCCCCGGCGATCGCCGCCCAGACGCAGCAGCAGGCGCGTGGCCCACACATCACGCAGCGCGCCCGGGCCGTCTTTGACGTCAGGTTCGAGCTGGTAGAGGGTGTCGTGAAACTCGCTGTGACGTTGATCGGTCAGCGTGACGAGCGCGTCGAGCACCTGAGGCCGCCAGGACGGCGCCGAGGCCTTCATCGCGGCACCGAGCCGATCGACGAGCTCCCGATCGCCCGCCAGCGACCGTAGGTCCATCAGGGCCAGAAGATATTCGGGGTTCGTGCTATCGGGATGATCGAAGTCGGTGTGCTCGCGCACATGATGGCCGACCTGGAAGCGAAGATCCCAGAGAGGATGGAGCAGCGCCTTGACGAAGCGCTCTTCCGGACGTCCGATCGGGCCGCCGAACACGACGAGCAGGTCGATGTCCGAGTGGAGAAACTGCGATTTGCGGCCGTATCCGCCGACGGCAAAGACGGCCAGCGGCGTGCGGGTCTGCACGCGCGCGCTCTCCACGAGCTCGCGGACGATGCCGTCGATACACTCCGCGTGTCGAGCCAGCGCGGCGTGTCCGCCTTCCCCGCGTTCCGTGGCGTCTATCAGCTGCTGTCGCGCGCGGTCCAGCGACGCAGAAAGGCGGAGCCGTAGCTCCGCCTGATCGACGTCCCTTCCCTTAGCGGGACCCATCGCTGCCCATAGCGCCATAGGATACTTCGCCGCAGCTCGAGATCGACAGATCTCGAGATTCACGGATAGAGATGTCGAGATGTCTCGATCCGTGATGCTCCGTTGCACTCGTGTCACGAGCGCGCGACGCGTACGCGTCGCGTCAGAACGTGACGCCGATACCGCCGGACGCGATCACCCACCCTTTGCGCGGATCGCCGTCGTCGGGATCCGCGTTGGCGGCTCCCGTGGCATCGCCAAGCCCATAGAAGTCGACGCCACCGTGCACGTTCCATTTGCCGCCGCTCAGCGGCACGGTCACGAGAACGCCGCCAACGATGTAGCCGAACTTCTTGTCGTCACCGGACAGCTCGTAGTAGTCCTTCAAGCTGAGGCCGACCTTGACGGGAACGGCGACGGTCGCCTTACCGTCTGCGATCGGCCAGCTCGGACCGATGCCCAGCTCGAGATACGTGCCCAGTTCCGAACCGGCGTCGGCCTGTCCACTGTCATCGCCACCGATCTCGAACGCGACGAGGGCGTAGGTCGCGGCCTTGTTGGCGTGCGCCACCTTGAAGCTGATTTCCTTGACCGTCTTGAACATGTCGTTCGGGCTGGTGTAGGCCGTGAACATCGGCGTGACGCTGACACCGCCGCCAAACCCGAGCGTGAGGCTGGCGTACAGGTCTGACTCGTAGAACAGGCCGTCCTGCGGGCCGTCCGAACCGGACGATCCGGTCATGAGCGCGTTCCAGGTCCCGAAGTTGACGCCGGCCGACTTGACGCCACCGCTGCCGTCGCTCAGCAGCGAGATGCCGAGGTCGCCCGCCAGAAACGTCGTGAACTTGGGATCGGCTTCCTGGCGGATGCCGCGGAAGAAATAGACGGTGGGGAAATCGATGGCGCCGTTGAACGTCGCCTTCTTGGTTTGAGCCGTCGCGGAGCCTGCCGTCGCGCCCAGCGCGATGGCGACGAGCAGCGCGAACCGGATGAAGCGGGACGAACAAGACGAGGTAGCGTTCACGGATGCCTCCCTGGAAGAAAGTTAGTAGCTCAGTCCGATGCCACCACTTACAACTACCTGTCCGGCATCACCGTTGTTGAACGACTTGGTCGTATCGCCGAAGCCCATGACGTTCACGCCGCCGTGAACGTTCCACGTGCCAAACTGACTCGGAATGCTGGTGAACGGCACGGTCAGCAGCACGCCGGCATCGACGTATCCGAACTTGTTGTCGACGCCGCTCGTCTCGTAGTAATCGTTCAAGCTCAAACCAATCTTCACGGGAATCGCGAGCGTCACCGGACCGCCCAACAGCGGCCAGCTCGGCGCCACGCCGAATTCTCCATACGTGCCCTTGTGGTCTCCACCGTCGGCCTGCCCCTTCAGCTCAACGGCCACCAGGCCGTACGGCGCGAACTTGCTCCCGTGCGCGACCTTGAAGCTGAGCTCCTGGACGGTGCCGAAGGAAGAGTTCGGACTGGTGTATGCGGTGAAGGTTGGCGTCACGGTGATGCCACGGCCAAACCCCAGCGCAACCGAGGCGTAGAAGTCTTCCTCGTAGTGGCTCGATTTGTCGGCATTCGCTCCCGAGGTGCCGGTATGCAGGCTGTTCCAGACTCCGATGTTGAGGCCCGCACTCTTGAGAACGCCGTCGCCTGAGAACAACGAGATGCCGACGTCGCCGGAGGCAAAGGTCGTGAGCTTGGGATCGGACTCCTGGCGGATGCCGCGGAAGAAGTAGACCGACGGAAAATCGACGACGCTCGTCAATGTCAGCGCGCCGGCGTTTGGATCGGGCGTCTGTGCGGCTGCAGGATTCGCGGTCAGCGGCAACAGCATCGCCGCCGCAACCACACCAGACCGCCACATTCGCGCCAATTCGGAGTGTGCCTTCACGTAAACCTCCACATATGATTTGGAAGAAGAGCCTCGCGCGACGTGCGCGTCGCTCGATGCCGTCGGCAAGTGCACGAGGGATGCCAGTGTGTGAACCGATGAATTTGTGATTTCCCTAAGGAAAGTGACGTTTCTGGCGATCCGCCAATCTCACAAACGCGTCAGGGACCTCGTGTACGCCTACATTCCTGTACCTTTCAAGATCTGCCGCCGGGACGGAGAACGTTCGAAGAACGGCGCGCGGATTTTTCGGTACGAAAGATTGCCGCGCCTTTGCGCCTCCTGATGGACACGGTCTGGTCGGTCCGGCAGCTGACGACAAAATTGTAGGGTGAGGAGACGCGGCTGGCGTTTTTGTTACTTCTTGAACCGGCGCCAGTCGATGCCGAGATAGCGGACCTTGTAGTTCATGATGCGGCCGGTCGTGCTGAGCAGGCGCGCAGCCTTCGCCCGGTTCCCGCGCGCGGTCTTGAGCGCGTCCTGGATGAGATCTTTCTCGTAGGCGTCGATGGCGTCCTTCAGTGAAAGGCTCATCGACGTGCCCGACGAGGCGGCCGTCTGCAGCGTCGGCGGCAGATGATGGGCGTGCACCACCTGCCCGTCGCACACCACCACCGCGCGCTCGATGGCGTTCTCGAGCTCGCGCACGTTCCCCGGCCAGTGAAAGGCCATCAGCATGTCGATGGCCGGCGTCGAGATGCGCTTGATGTGCTTGCCGTGCGAGAGCGACGCCTTCTCGAGAAAATGGTCGGCCAGCAGCAGCAGGTCCGGCTTCCGTTCACGCAGCGGCGGCAGGAAAATCGAGAAGACGTTCAGCCGGTAATACAGATCTTCGCGGAAGCTGCCGTCGGCCATCGCCTTTTCGACGTCCTTGTTGGTCGCGGCAATCATGCGCACGTTCGCGCGAATCGTTTTGGTGCCGCCGAGCCGCTCGAATTCGCGCGCCTGGAGCACGCGCAGCAGCTTGATCTGCGTCCCGAGATTGAGCTCGCCGATTTCGTCGAGGAACAGCGTGCCGCCTTCGGCGAGCTCGAAGCGGCCTTTCTTGGGGGCGTGCGCCCCCGTGAACGCCCCTTTCTCGTAGCCGAACAGCTCCGATTCGATGAGGGTGTCGGGCAGCGCGGCGCAACTCACCTTGATGAACGGCCGCTTCGATCGCAGCGAGTTGTAGTGAATCGCCTGGGCGATGAGCTCCTTGCCGGTGCCCGATTCGCCGCGGATGAGCACGGTCGTGTCGGTGCGGGCCACCTGCGATACCTGCTCGTACACGAGGCGCATCGGCCCGCTCGTCCCCAGGATGTTCGAGAAGTCGTAGCGTTCGCGCAGCTCGCTCTTGAGATGCGTGTTTTCCTCGCGAAGACGGTCGCGTTCGGCGTCGATCACGCGCTGAATGCGGATCCACTGGGCCATCAGCGACGCCACGACGCCGAGAAATTTCACCGTGCGATCGAAATCGCGCTCGGCCTTGAAGCGGAAGTCGGCGCCGAGCGCGCCGACGGCTTTGCGGTTGAGCAGAATCGGCACGCACACGTAGCTGATTTCCTCGCGCGCCAGCTCGGGGCGATCGGATGTCCGCCTCAGGAACATCGGCTCGCGCGAGACCCGCGGGACGACGATTGGCTTGCTGCTCTGGACGACCCGGCCCGTGATGCCTTCGCCGAGCCGGAACTTCGCGTCGGCTTTTCCGACCGGGCGGCCCTTCCGCTGCGATGACCTCGATGTCGCCTGCGGCCGTCAGCAGCGCGACGGTGCTGCGAATCACACTGTGATGGCGCTCGAGAATGCTGAGCACCTGATGCAGCGCGCCTTTCTGATTCACACCGGCCGCGAGCGTCTGGCTGATTTCCAATAGCGTCGACAGGCGTCGCTGCTCGCTGGTGCTGCTCGTCGTCGTCACTTCGGCCAGTTTCAACCCCGCTGAGCTCGATGCCATGTGTAAGGGCCCCCGCTTCGCATGAGCAAAGCTGGTTCCACATGGGCCCGGCAGAGGGCCTGGCGAAAACGCTAATAATTTCTGGCGATCTGGCGGTTTTGGCCCTGCTCTGCAAGGGAACAAACTTGCAGAGAAATCAACGGGCACAGACATTCGTGTCGGGATCGGAGAAAGCGAATTCCAGCACTTTCACTTCGTGCGAGGCGCCGCCGGCTTCGGGCGCGTGAGGAGCGCCGTCAACCGTTCCTTCTTCTGTCCGATCTGACGACCGTTCTGGCTGGCGGTGACCGTCACATCCCAATCGCCCGCCATCGTCACCATCGTGATGCCGTTGTAGATGCCGTTCCCCATGTTGTTCAATTTCCCTTCAGACTTCATCTCGGGATGCTTCGTCTTCGGATCGGCCGGCATCAGCAGCACGATAGCGACGGTGGCATCTGTGATGGGTTTGCCTTTCGCGTCTTTCAGCGATACTTCAAAAAAATTCTGGCCAAGCCCGAGCGGAGAGGGTTTGGTGGTCAACGCGACGGTTGCCGCGCCAGTCTGCGCGCCCGCCGATACCGCAGCGGCCAGCACGGCCGCAACGACAAACATTCTTGTCATGGATCCCATCATGCCTTAGAGGTGCAGTCGCCGCAAACGCAGCGCGTTGCCAATGACCGAGACGGAGCTGAAGGTCATCGCGGCGCTCGCGATCATCGGGCTCAACAGCAGGCCCGCAAACGGATAGAGGGCGCCGGCGGCAATCGGCACGCCGAGCACGTTGTAGACAAAAGCAAAAAACAGATTCTGACGGATGTTCTTCATCGTGGCACGGCTCAGCCGGCGCGCCCGCACGATGCCGCGCAGGTCGCCCTTCACGAGCGTGACATCCGCGCTTTCGATCGCGATGTCGGTGCCCGTCCCCATGGCGATGCCGACGTCGGCCTGCGCGAGCGCAGGCGCGTCGTTGATGCCGTCGCCCGCCATCGCGACACGGTGGCCCTCCTGTTGAAAGCGCTTCACCACCGAGGCTTTCTGATCGGGAAGCACCTCCGCTTCCACCTGGTCGATCCCGACCGCTGAACGCAACCGCTTGCGCCGTGATCCTGTTGTCGCCGGTCAGCATCACGACCTTCATCCCCTGGTCGTGCAGTGACCCGATTGCCTCGCGCGCTGTTGGCTTCACCGGATCGGCTACTCCGACGATGCCCGACAGTCTTGAGTCGACGACAACGAACATCACCGTCTGGCCGGATCGGCGAAGCGCTTCCACACGCTCGCGCAAGCCTCCAATCTCGACTCCGAGCGACTCCAAGAATCGGGCGTTCCCAATGGCCACCGTCCGGCCGCCCACGGTGCCAGAAACACCCTGTCCTGTCAGAGACCGGAAATCGGTCACAGGCGACAACGCGATGTTTCGCTCGCGCGCACCGCCGACGATGGCCGCGCCCAGCGGATGCTCGCTGACGTTCTCCAGGCTGGCAACCAACTGCAGCAGTGCCGTCGTCTCGATGCCGCCCTGCGCATCGACGGTCACGAGCGCAGGCTTGCCTTCCGTCAGCGTCCCCGTCTTGTCGATGACGAGCGTCGTGACCTGTTCGAGCAGCTCGAGCGCCTCGGCATTGCGGAACAGTACCCCCGCTCGGCACCGCGACCTGTCCCGACCATGATCGACATGGGCGTCGCCAGTCCGAGCGCACACGGGCACGCGATAATCAAAACGGCGATCGCATTGACGAGCGCGTGCGCGAGCCGTGGTTCCGGCCCGACAAGCGCCCACGCGATGAACGTGACGATGGCCACGACGATGACCGCGGGCACGAACCATCCCGAAACGGTATCGGCCAGCCGCTGAATCGGCGCGCGCGAGCGTTGCGCGTCGC
Organism: Vicinamibacterales bacterium; assembly: GCA_963811435.1. Taxonomy (GTDB): domain Bacteria; phylum Acidobacteriota; class Vicinamibacteria; order Vicinamibacterales; family JAMQPK01; genus JAMQPK01. The sequence goes on along the minus strand of CAWERD010000007.1, from coordinate 364,855 downwards.
TCACCATCCGCACGATCTGTGCGAGCAGCGTGTCTGCCCCGACGCGCTCGGCGCGCATGACGAGGGTTCCCGTGGTATTGACCGTCCCACCGGTCATGCTGTCTCCCGGCCCCTTCTCGACCGGAATCGGCTCGCCCGTCACCATCGACTCGTCGACGACAGCGTTCCCTTCCAACACGATGCCATCGACCGGAATGCGCTCTCCAGGACGCACTCGCAGACGATCGCCTGCAATCACATCTGCGAGGGGAACGTCGCGCTCGGTTCCATCCGCCTCTATCCGACGCGCGACTTTCGGCGCGAGCCCGAGCAGGCTTCGAATCGCCGCGCTCGTCCGGCTTCTCGCGCGGAGCTCGAGCACCTGACCAAGCAGAACGAGCACAACGATGACGGCTGCCGGCTCGAAGTACACGGCGACGCCACCGTGCATGTGAAACGAGGGCGGAAATAAACCGGGCGCCATCGTCGCGACGACGCTGAAGCCGTAAGCCGCGCCAACGCCAAGCGCGATGAGCGTGAACATGTTCAAGTGGCGGCTGACCAGCGAGGCCCAGCCGCGTACGAAAAACGGCCACCCGCCCCACAACACAACCGGCGTCGCCAGCGCGAGCTCGATCCAGTGCAACGTTCGCGGCGTAAGGGCCTGCTGAATCGGGTGGCCCGGCAGAAACTCGGAGATCATGACGGCAAGAACTGGCAGCGTGAGCGCGAGCGACCACCAGAGCCGCCGTGTCATGTCATCGAGCTCTTCGTTCGACGGCTCTTCGAGCGAGACCGTGACGGGCTCGAGCGCCATGCCGCAGATCGGGCAGGCGCCCGGACCTTTCTGGCGCACCTCCGGATGCATCGGGCAGGTGTATTCGGCTTCAGGATCGGCCGGCGCCGCGGGCCGATCAGCTGGACGCGCCTCGAGAAACTGCGCCGGGTTTTTCTGGAACTGCTCGAGGCACCACTCGCTGCAGAAGTAGTAGGTGTGCCCCTCGTAGTCTGTCTGACCCGCTGAGTCAGCCGGAAGAATCATCATGCCGCAGACCGGGTCGAGGACTTCGTTCTCGGTTGGCGATGGGCCGTGGTCAAGGGGCAATGGTCGAGGGTCTGTCATGGTCGAGTGTCGGGGTGTCGCGGCAGGCCCAACGTACGAGCGCATGAGACCATCGCCCATGACAGACGATCGCCCGTCGACCAATGACCATTGCCCATCGACCTATTTGGCGTACTTGCCTGGATCGGCATCAAACCTCGTCTTACACACTTTCGAACAGAAGTAGTACGTCTTGCCGTTGTATTCGCTCTGGCCCGCGGCCTTCGCGGGATCGACCTGCATTCCACACACCACGTCGCGTTCCATGGATCCTCCTCTCCATATCATGGCCACACCAACGGTCACGAGGCCAAGCGCAATGAGCTGCGCGAGCGTCAACGGACCGGCGAGACGGCGGTTGATGCGAACAAACTCGATGAGAAACCGGAGGGTGCCGGCGAGCACCAGATATCTGCCGAGCACCACGATATTCGGCGTGCCCTGACGCCTCCATCGAATCAGTGCCCACGCAATCACGCCCAACCCAGCGGCCTCGTACAGTTGCGTCGGGTGCACGCGAATCTCGGTGGGCGGCAGTCCCTTCGGAAACGCCAGGCCCCAGGGAAGATCTGTGGGTCGGCCGTAGTCGTCGCCGACGAGAAAACACCCAAGACGGCCGATGGCGTGTCCGATCGCAAGCGCCGGCGTGGCCGCGGCCAGTGCGGGCACCAGACCAATGCCCTGGCGTCGCAGCATCCACAGGCCCGTTCCGACGCCGCCGAGGAATCCGCCGAACCAGCTGAGACCGCCGCGGCTGAAAACAAGCGAGAGGAACGGCCCCTGGCCGCTGAACTCGATCGCCCAGATAAGTTTGGCGCCGACGAGGCCTCCGAGCACGCCGGCGAGCGCGGCGTCGACGCCTTCCGCGGGAAGCCTGCTGCGCTTCAGCTCTCGTGAAAACACCCACAGCCCGGCCAGCGCACCGAGTGCGACGAGCGCGCCGAAGGTGGTGATTTCAAAATTTCCAATGCGGAACAGTGTGGGATACATGCAGCCAGCCGCTGCTCGTCGAAAGGCCGAGCCTTACCTCGGCCCCTCGATTCGCCGGACTCGGATAACGGATTCGTCGCGGCTCGTCCACGCCACGACCAGATCGGCGCCCGATCGGGCGACAACGGGATGCGAGGCCGATTCGCTGCCGCTCAATACCTCTGCTGATCCTATGACGCGATTTGGCGAGATACGGCTCAACGAGACCCGGTGTGAGCCGCCGACCGCCTCGTCCCAGACCACCACGGCTCCGCCGTCAGCCGTAATCGTCAGTTGCGGGTGACCAGGCGTGATGCCGGCGGTTGGCATGCGAGCCCGTGGCGAAAATGTTTTGCCGTCGCGCGAGATCGCGTAGAACACAGCCTTCTGAGGCTCACCGTCGTTGACGAGCGTGGCCCAGGCAATGTGGATGACGCCAGCCTGGTCGACAGCCATCGCCGGACCATCTTCGGGACATCCGTTCAGCTCCCACTTGTCTTCGCTGACTCTCACCAGAGGATCGAAATGACGGCCACCATCAGTAGACCTGGCGAAGGCGATGTCGCGCATGCTGCCCGGAAAAATATGTCGCCAAGCCGCGTAGACGGGACCGCGTGGGTCGACGGCGACAGCAGTTTTGCAGCAAAAGCACACGCCGCTCGCAATGACGGTTTCGACGCGCTGTCCATCGGGCGTCAGGATGCCGTGATAGACATCCTGCGGCGGTTGTCCTTTGTGCGCCATGCCGGAATGAGCGGTCATCTCGGCCATCTTTCGCTCGGCGTCGCGGCCATCCAGCCATACGGCATGGACGGTGCCGGAGGCGCCCGTCGCCAGAGACTCCCAGCCTCGGGCGCCGGAAAATGCGGGGTCGTGGATGCTGCGTGCCGCAGTAAATGTGCGGCCGCCGTCTGTCGATCGCGCCACGCGCACCGCATCTCGTCGCGATCGCTGCGGCCCTTCGTTTCTCTTCGACCAGAGCACCGTCACGGTCCGCGGGTTGGTGGCTCCGGAAATGACCGCTCGCGGCGGCTGTTCGCTGTTGACGCTCGCGTCGCCATCCTGGTCGTTGACACGCCGCGGGCTGGAAAACGTCATGCCACCGTCGACGCTCGTCGCGACATAGACATTCGCCGCACCGTCCTTGAGCGCCGACCAGACCGCCACAACGGTGCGATCGAGCACCGCGAGCGAAGGCGCCGAGCTGGCGGCTCCCGGCACGGCCAACGTCGTCTGCGCTGTTTTTTGAACAGCGAGCGCGGAATCACCGGCAGACGCAACAACTACGCTTACTCCGGCGGCGAAGACAGCCGCTGTCCACACGCGACGAAGGGATGTCGGCATGTCAGGCTTCTTTCCTGTGGGTTTTGAGGAATGCTTCGAGGGCAAACTGATCGGCGCCCGTAAAGCAGACGCCGGCCCGATACCACAGTTGACCGGACTTCGGTTCGAGCCGCGACCACATGACCTTGGCTTTGCACGCAATCATGCTGTCGCCCATCGGCAGCGTAACTTTGACGAGCCGGTTCGGTTTCATCGACGACGGCGTGAGCACCTGGGCGCCGGTGACCGACAGGTCGATCAATCTGCCTTCGGTTCCATCGATCTGAATATCGACCTGGCTCGAGATGGGCACCCGCTTGGCCCCGCGCGCAGGTCCGCGAAAGGCGGGCTCTTTTGATTCTGGTGCACCGGGTACGGCGGGCGCCTCACGCGCGGCCTCTTCAGATGTGGACGCGCCGGCTCGACCAGCGGCGCTGAGCCGCTCACGCTCGAGCTCAAGCTGCAGCTCGGCCGACTCGGCGCGGGTTTCCGCATCGCGCAGCGCGAGCTCGAGACCTCGCACCCGGGCTTCGATCGCCCGCTGCATCTCCTCGTCTCTCGTGTCGGTGGTGAGATCGACGACAGTTTCCTCGTCTTCGCCGACCTCTGTCAGTTCCGGCACGATCTGCACGGCTCCGGCGGCGTCCCGCTGTTCGTGAGCAATCTCCAACTCGCGCCTCAGCGCATCGTGCTCGCGAATCGCCGCCTCGGCCAGTTCCAACTCGTTCCTCACAGCATCGCGCTCTCGGCCGGCTTCTTCAGCCCGCGCCTCGGCGGCCCTCGCGGCATCCTGGACCGCCCTGAGGACCTGTTCCTGCTCGGCCTGCGACTGCGACAGTGTCTGCGTGCGCGCCTCGGCATCCATGCGCAGGCCGTCGAGCTCACGGCGAGCGGCGGCCAGCTCGCTCTGCACGGCCTCGAAATCTCGTTCGAGCTGAGCGCTCGTCTCGAGCAGCTGGATGGCCGACGCCCGTTCGGCGTCTGCCGCTAAGCGCGCCTCCTGAGCGTCGTTCCGCGCGGATGCGTGCGCGGCCTGCGCATCCTTCAGCTGCTGCTCGAGCGCCTGGTGACGCCCCGCAAACTCCTGGAGCTTCGCCGCAATTTCTCGTTGTTGCGCGTCGACGGCCACCCGTTCGCCCTGCGCCTCTCCACGGAGCCGCTCGACGGTCTGTTCAAGCCCGGCCGCGCGGGTGCGCTCGACTTCGAATGACGCCAGCATGGCTTCGAGCTCGCGCCGGATTGTCGCGCGACCCGATTGTTCCTGTTCCAGTGTCTGACGCAGCGCATCGAGCTCGCGCTGAACACCGGCGGCGTCGCGGCTGGCTGTTTCGGCCGCACGGCGTTCTTCTTTCAACTCGGCCTGGGCCTTCTCGACGGCCTCACGCAACGATGTGGCGGTGGTTTTTTCTGCCTCCAGCGCCGATGCCGCCTCGCTGCGGGCCGTTGAAACTACACTCTGAACGTCTCGTTGTGCCACGAGCACGGCCTGCCGGGCGGTCGCGTGCGCTTCTTCGGTCGCAACGCGGGCGAGGTCGAGAATGAGTGATTCCAGCGACGAATGCTTCGCCGGATTCGCCAGAGCCTCCTCGAGAGCGGTCAGCTTCGACGTCAACGCGGTCCGGAGGGCCTGGACGTCCTCCGGCATGGCCTCTTTTGGGCTCCTCTTCACGGCCGCCATCTTATATGAGATAAGTTTTCCACAATTCCCTGTGCCCCTGATACTTGCCATCAATCCCGGAAACAGCCACAGCCCCACGCTGGCCCGTCTCGCCCGCGAGCTGCAAGGCTTCGAGCTCATAGGCGCCGAGTCTTGCGCGGTTGCCATCACGGCGATCAACGAGCGGAGGCCCGACCTCGTGTTGATGCCTGACCGGACGCCCCGAGGCGAGGCCGATTTGCTTGCGCGTCTCAAGGCGGTGCCGGGTGGTGTGCCAACGCTAAAGCTGCCACCCGTGTCGTCTGCCGATCCTTCTGCGCTGGCGAAAGAAATTCGCGCATTGCTCACGCCACCACCAAAGGCCGCTGCACCAGCCCCGAAGCCGAAGGGACCCTCACCGCATCTCATCGCCGCTGCGAACGCCGCGATCGAATGGATTCACATTCGACAGGCCCAGTGGGCCGAGATCGATGCGAGGATTCCGGCATTGGCTCCGCCGCCCGTCGCCAACGCGGACGCGTACGAACCCCACGAACCCGCCTTCGCGCCAGATCCAGATCGCTTCGGCGCGGCAGGCCCTCACGAACCCGACGAAGTCCACCAACCCTACGAACGAGACATGTTTGGTGGCGAATCGGACGAGCCTTCGGCCTTCCGATCCGCCGCCGCGAGGTGGCTGCCTCGCGTGGGGGCCGTTGCGGCCCTGGTGGCCATCGCAGCGACGGGATTCTGGTTGTGGCCGCGGATTCGTGGAACCGCCTCTACCACCGTTTCTCAGGTCAGCACGCCGAGCGAGCCTCCGCGCGCTGAAACACCGCCGCCGGCCCCGTCGGAGCCACCGCCGGGCGACCCGGCCGTCGCTGCGCCGGCCTCGTCGGGCGTACCGGCTCCGGGCGCACCGGCTCCGACCGTTCCGGATCCGGCCGAAAAGGTGGCAGGATTTGTTGCGGTGTTCGCCCCATTCGATATCACCGTCAGCAACGCGAACGAGGCCGTCCCACTCGACGACCGCAGCCGCGCCATGCTGCCACCGGGCAAGTACAGATTGCGGTTCCAGAATGCCGAGGTGGGCTATGACGAAACCCGCACTGTCCAAGTGCGGCCGACCGAAACGACGACGATCAATCTGATTCCGCAGACGGCCATCAGCGTGACGTCGAATGAGCCCGCAGAAGTGCTCATCGACGGCACGCGCGCCGGCGAAACACCATTCGAAGGGCGTCTGCCGTTTGGCGCACATACGGTCACCGTCAGAACCCCCGGCGGCGAGCGTCAGTTTCCGCTCGAGGCCACGATGAAGCCCGTTCAACTCGAGGTCGACTTCTCGAAGCCGTAGCCTACAATGTACAGATAAGAACGTGTCATGGCAGATGGCGGATGACAGATCGAAATGGCAGATGGAAATGGCAGATAGCATCCGCCGACCCTTATGACACCTGGTCCAGGAGGGGTAATGAGAAAATCAGTTGCGTCGGCGCTGTTTATGTTCGTCTTTGCAGTCGCCGCGCTCAGTGCCCATGTCGTCGTCACACCGCGCGAGTCGGCCCCTGGCGCTGAGCAGACTTACACGATTTCCGTGCCGGTCGAGGGAACGGTCGCGTCGATGTCGGTCGAGCTCGAAGTGCCTGCGGACTTGCATGTGATGCAGGTGGCATCAGGCGAAGGCTTCACCTTCGACGTCAAGAAAGATAAGGACCGTATCGTCTCGATCACGTGGAAGAAGGAGATCAAGCCGAAAGAGCCGGCCGCGAAGTTCACGTTTACCGCGCACAACCCGCAGTCAGGAGCGCTTCAGTGGAAGGCGCACCAGACCTTCGCGGATGGCTCGGTGCGGCACTGGGTTGCCGAGCGCGGGGCAAAAACCGCTGACGGAAAGCCGGCCGATCCGGCGTCGGTGACGACGATTGCCGCTAAAGCCGGCGCAAAACCGGCGGCGGATCCGGAACATCACGAACACAAGTAAATTCAGGACACAGCGTTGCTCTACCGATGGCTGCGCGATCTCCATCTGTACTTCGGGTTGTTCGTCAGTCCTTTCGTCCTGTTGTTCGCGGTGAGCGTGTTCTACCTCAACCACGGCAAGTTGAGGCCAGGCACGCCACCGCGGGCTGACACGTTTCAGAACCTGCACATTCCTGACGGGTTCGATCGGCTCAAGGGCCGCGAGGCCGTCGAGCGCGCGAAGGCCATCCTGCCCCAGGTTGGCGTGTCCGGCGAGATCGGCTTTCTTCGCTATGTCGCTCAGAATCGCCACCTCACATTTCCCGTGTCGATCGCCGGACGCGAATCGGCCATCGACGTCGATCTCGATGCGCGCTCTGCTACGGTGATTCGCCGGCGCATGAGCCTCTGGGAATCGCTCGCGTATCTGCACAAGATGCCGGGGCCGCACAATGCGGCGATTCGCGGCAACTGGGTCGGCATCGAGCTGTGGCGATGGTTTGCCGACGCGACGATCTATCTGCTTCTGTTCATTTCCATCACCGGCGTGTATCTGTGGTGGGCGATCAAAGCCGAGCGCCGCATCGGGCTCACGCTGCTGACAGCCGGAGTTGTCACGTTGGTCGCGGCCGTCTATGTCATCGTTCGCTAGCACACTGGAAGTCTGGAACCGCCGATTCCACTACTACATCGGCCTCTACTTCCTCTTTTTCCTGTGGCTGTTTTCGGCGACCGGCCTGATGCTGAACCATCAGCAATGGTTCACGGATCTCTACGCACGCGGCGAACGATCCTACGATTTGCCCATCGCGACACCGTCGGGCGATACGCTGGCCGCTCAGACGCGCGACCTCATGCAGCAGCTCGGCTTGCAGGGAGAAATCGACTTTCCGGCGTCACAACCCGCCTGGCACATCGATTTCAACGTGAGCCGGCCCAACGGCGCCGCGCAGGTGCGCGTCGACTTGAGTGCGAAGCAGGCGTTCGTGCACGAGTTCGAGAACGGCCGCCTGCATGCATTCCAGGTCTTCCATACGTTCAGCGGGTCGCGATTCAATCAGCCGGCGAGTCAGCGCGACTGGATTGTCACGAGCGTCTGGGTGTGGGCGATGGATGCGCTGGCTGCCGGCCTCATCGTCATGGTGCTCGGCAGCTACTACCTGTGGTGGCGGCTGAAGAAACGGAAGGCGTTCGGTGTGGCGGTTCTGGCGCTGGGCATGGCGAGCTGCGGCGTGTTTGCGGCAGGACTTCTGTAATTGCGCGTGCTAACATCGCGCGCGGAGGAACCATGAAGAAGATCTCAATCATTCTGGCGGCGATCGTTCTCAGCACCAGCGCCCCGGTATTCGCAGCAGACGTCACCGGTGTGCTCGTCGACCTGGCGTGCTACACGCAGAACAAGGCGAACACGACCAACGCGCACCAGGGAATGGGCGAAACGTGCGCGCAGGCGTGCGCGAAAAAAGGCGGCACCGTCGCGCTGGTCACCGAGAAGGGCGACGTGTACGAGATCATGACGATGGGAAGCCTCGCCGGCGAGAACAACGCCAAGCTCGTGCCGCACATGGCCCACACCGTCACGTTGACGGGCGATGTCGTCGATTCGAAAGACAAGAAGACGAAGATGATTCACGCGACCGCGTTGAAGATGATCTCGAAGTAGCCGCCCGCCAGGTCATTCGCAACCCGTTCGCCTGCCCGATCGGCTCGAGTTGACATTCCGCCGGCTTGAATGTAGTGTAAGCTACACTATTAAGCCTGTGTTGCACACAATCGCCGGTCCGACAACAGCTCGCTCAGCGTCTGCCGGCCGTCGCGTTCCCATCCGCGGTAACGCGGAACGCCGGCGCAATGATCACTCCCAGGAGCTCGCGCAGGATTACGTGGAGATGATCGCCGATCTCATCGCGAGGAACGGCGAAGCCCGCCTCGTCGATCTGGCGCGCGGGCTGGGCGTCACGCACGTCACCGCGGGTCAGACGCTGAGGCGCCTGCAGAGCCGCGGCCTGGTGACGACGCAGCCGTATCGGTCGATTTTTCTGACCGCCGCTGGCCGCAGCCTGGCCAAAGAGTCGCGCGACCGTCACGACCTCGTCGCGCGATTCCTGACGGCACTGGGCGTGCCCGCGCATGTCGCGGAATCTGATGCCGAGGGCATCGAACACCACGTCAGCCCGGAAACCCTGGCGGCGTTCGAGAAATACCTGCGAAAATCGTGAGTGTGGCGACCGCTGATACGCACGTCCACGGCCACGGTCATGTGCATGCGCGCCCAACGCGCACGCGTGGCCTCGCGTGGACGCTCGCGCTGGTCGTGGGCTATACGATCGCCGAAGTCGTCGGCGGCCTTCTGTCCGGCTCGCTTGCGCTGCTCGCCGACGCCGGGCACATGGTGTCGGATGCCGCGGCGCTCGCGCTGACGCTGCTCGCGATCAGGTTCGCGAGAAAAGCTCCAACACCCGAGCACACGTACGGCTATCACCGCGCTGAGATTCTCGCGGCGCTCGTCAACGGCGCCACGCTCCTTGCCATCGCAGGATTCATTTTCATCGAGGCGTACCAGCGGATACTGCAGCCGCCGGAAGTAAAGGGCGGCCTGATGCTGGCGGTCGCGTCCGGCGGCCTCCTCGTCAATCTGTCGGGCCTCTGGCTGCTTCATGGCGGTCATGCGGAGGATCTCAACGTGCGTGGCGCATGGCTGCACGTACTGACCGACGCGCTCGGCAGCATTCAAGCGATCGCCGCCGGCATTTTGATCTGGGCCTACGGCTGGACGTGGGTCGATCCGGTCGCGTCGGTGCTGATTGCCCTGCTCGTGATTTATTCGTCCTGGGAGCTCATCCGGCAATCGGTCGGCGTGTTGATGGAGGGAACGCCCGCGCACATCAAACTCGACGATGTGCTCGGGGCTCTCGAGGCGCTTCCGCACGTTCGGGAAATTCACGATCTGCACGTCTGGACGATCACGAGCGGCTTCGTGTCGCTGTCGGCGCACGTCGTCGTGAACGAGGTCGCCGACGCCGCCGCGGTGGTCAAATCGGCTGAACAGGTGCTCGTACAGCGATTCAGGATTCGTCACACAACCATTCAGATCGATCGCGTGACAAACTGCGATCAAGCGCATCACCACGCACACTGACTGTCATCTGACAGTGACGGGAACGGACAGTTCGTGCACCCGCGGCGTCCCGAGGTGCGTGCCCGTCTCCTCGAGTCGAAAGCGGACCTCGTACTCGCCGGCGACGGTTGTGACCCGGCTGAAGAGGCGCTGGTGTACGTCCTGCCCGTTCGATACGAGCGCGACGGTGCTTGTGTAATGGCGCGGATCCGTATCGAGCAGATATCCCACAAACATCGTACCGGTGAACTTCGTCGGCGACGGGCCCCAGACGTGGAGCACGAATGTCGCGTACGACGTTTGATCCTCCGTCGTGCGGTCCAGCACGCAGGGTTGCGGCTGCCCTCCCTCACATTTGGTCGATGCGCGCGCCGTGGGAGAATCGCTGCTGCTCATCGACCACGACACAGGAGCGCCCCCGCTATGGACCTGGCCGGCTGGAGCGCAGCCAGACGGCGCCATGGCGACAAGAGCGACACACGCAGCGATCTGAAACGGCTTCATGACAGTGGATCGTCACCTGCAAGTCTGCCACAACCGTTCGACCCTGGTCTCATCTGCGAATCCACACTGTGTGGCATACTGAAGTCCAAACCACGAAGGTAAGGACAGAACATGACGAAAGCAGGAGGAGCAATGTCTCGAGCGACCATAGTCGCGCTCGCCGTTGCGGCGTTCGCGTTTCTGGGAATGTCCTATGTCCGGCTTCAGCCGGACCTCATTGCGGCCTCTCAACAGAAGGCCGCCGGGCCGCTCGTCGAAGTGTTCAAGACGCCCACGTGCGGATGCTGCTCGCAATGGGTCGAGCACCTGCGCACGAACGGATTCAACGTCCGCACCAACGATCTGAACGACCTCACCGAAATCAAGAAGGCCCGCGGTGTGCCGGACGCGGTGCAGTCGTGCCACACCGCCGTCGTCAACGGGTACGTCGTTGAAGGACACGTGCCGGCGGCCGACATCCACCGGATGCTGAAAGAAAAGCCGGCGATCGCGGGTATCGCGGTTGGCGGGATGCCGGCCGGTTCGCCGGGCATGGATTATCCCGGCACGAAGCCGCAGCCGTACAACGTGATGTCGTTCGACAAGAGCGGCACGACCCGCGTCTTCGCGAAACACTGATGCCTCGGGACCTAAGTGTCCTGCACTTCCTCGCGGGTCTTTTCGGTGGCGCGGTTGCCTCGATCGCGGGGTTCGGCATCGGAAGCCTGCTGACACCCGCGATTGCCGCCTCGGCCGGCGCAAAGCTTGCCGTGGCCGCCGTCTCCATTCCACACGCGATCGGCACGTCAATCCGTTTCCTGCGGTTTCGCCGGGACGTCGACTGGACGATCGTCCGATCGTTCGGATTCACCAGTGCCGCCGGGGGCGTGACCGGCGCGCTGCTGAACACGTGGGCCACGAGCCGTGCGCTCGAGATCGTCTTCGGCTCGCTCCTCGTGCTGGCCGGCGTCTCGCAGGTGACGGGATTCGCAAAACGGTGGCGGCTGCGAGGCGCACTGGCGTGGCTGGGTGGAGCGCTGTCTGGATTTTTCGGCGGCCTCGTCGGCAATCAGGGTGGCATCCGCACCGCCGCCATGCTCGGGTTCGAAGTCGACAAACGTCGGTTCGTCGCGACAACGACAGCCGTTGCCCTGTTGATCGACGTCGCACGGGTGCCGATTTTCATTGCCTTCGAAAGGCGCGAGCTGATGGCGCTGCTCCCTGTCATCTCGATCGCCACGGTGGGTGTCATCGCGGGCACGCTGTTCGGCGAGAAACTGCTCGCGCGCGTGCCGGAAGCGAAGTTTCGAGTCGTCGTCGGCGGGCTACTGCTGGTGCTCGGCGCGTCCTTCCTCGTGGGCTGACACGTCGTCCCTTAGCCCTCAGCCCTTAGCCCTCAGCCCTTAGCCATCTGCCATCTGCCATCTGCCATCTGCCATCTGCCATCTGCCATCTGCCATGACAGATTACTTCTTCATCCCCCTCCCCATCAGCGCCCGTCCCGGCCGTGCCCCTGTGTGTTTGCCGCCGTCGATCACGACGACGCCATTCACGATCGTGTAGGGAATCCCTTCCGGATACGACTTCGTTTTCTCGAACGTCGTCGTCTCGCGAACGGTGGCGGGATTGAAGATGACGATGTCGGCGCCAAAGCCTTCGCGAATCTGTCCGCGGTCGCGAAGGCCCAGAATCTGTGCGGGCAGTGATGTCATCTTGCGAACGGCGTCTTCGAGCGTCAGCACTTTTTCGTCGCGCACGTAGTGTCCGAGAACGCGCGGATTGGTCGAAAAGCTGCGCGGATGCGGGACGCCGTCTTCGTTGATGTTCATCGCAGACCCGTCGCTCGCGATCGCCACCCACGGCTTGCGCATCACCGCGCGCACATCGGCCTCCGACATCGTGTGGAACATGCCCGAGATGTTCCCGCCCTCCTCGGCCATCAGCTCGATGCAGGTATCGGCGAAGTCCTTGTCGCCGCGCAGCTTGGCGATCTGGGGAATCCTCATGCCTTCGTACTTCTTGTTGTGGGGCTGCCGCGCGCGACCCATCACGACGCCTTCCCAACCGCCATGCTCGCTGACCCAGGTTTGAAAATCCTTGTCCTGCTTGATCTTCGCGCGGATGACGGGATCCTTCAGCATCGCCGCAAATTTCTGCGGGCCGTGCTCGCGCGCCCACACGGGAAAAAATGCGCTCCACCCATGCTGCATGGCGGTGTAGGGATACTGGTTTGCCGTCACATCCAGGCCCCGTGCGCGAGCCGCCTCGATCGTGTCCAGATACTTCCCAATCGTGCCCCAGTTCTCTTCGCCGCGAATTTTCAGATGGAAGATATGAGCCGGGATCCTGGCCTCCTGCGCCACGCGAATCGCGAAGTCGAGCTCCCGATCCTGCTCGGCGCCTTCGCTGCCGATGTGCGTCACGTAAATGCCGTCGTATTTCGCCACGACCTTCGCGACTTCAATCACCTCTTCGGGCTGTTCGGGTCCGCCGCTTTCGAAACGCGCGACGAGACCCCACGCGCCCTCTTCCATCGAACGCGCGGCCAGGGTTTTCATGCGATCGAGCTGCGCCACGGTCGCAGGGCCGGGGTTGTATCCGACGGCGACGAGACGAAGTTGTTGAAAAGAGACCTCCGAAATGACATTCATGGAGATGCCCTTTTGTCCGAGCGCCTGCCAGTAGCCGCTGAAATTGGTCCACGTGTCCTTTGCTTCGGCCAATCCATCTCTCGGCGCAACCGAGGTGCTCTCGCCGATGACGTCGATCGTCACGCCCTGCCTGACCTTGCTCTCGGCATTGCCGTCGCTGAGCAGGGAAAGATCCGAATGCGTATGGAGGTCGATGAAACCCGGTGCGACGACGAGGCCGCGGGCGTCGATTTCGCGTGTGGCCGTCGCGCCGGTGAGCCGTCCGACCGCCACGATGCGGTCACCCCGGACGCCGACATCGGCCGCGAACCACGGATTGCCCGTGCCGTCGACAATGTGACCATTTCGAATCAGCAGGTCGTAGGCCGCCTGTTGTCCACGCAGTGCGGCCTGTCCGAAGAGCGCCGCCGCAACAATGCACGCCGCAAACCCGATGCGAATTGTCTTCGCCATGCTCTAGTTATAAATCCGGTGTCAACCTCATCGCACGTTCGTAAATACGAACAGGAGATCGAGAAGATCAGGAGATCAAGAATAGAAAGATCTGGCCTTTCGCTTCTTAGCCTCCTGATCTCCTGATCTCTTGTTTTGCCTTTTTCTAGTCGGTCGACGGCGCGCGGTACTGACGCACTTCGGTGGTGACTACGCGCCCTGCGGTCTGGGCGCGATCGCTTTCGAACCACTCGCCCTCGACCGTGCGCACGCCCGATCCCCGCACCCTGGCCAGGCGGCGCAGGTTCAGTCCTTCGATCTGCTCGAGCAAGTGCTCGAATTCGTGGGCGAGCAGCTCGGAGTGGTCGCTGCTGGGCGGAAGATACACATCGGCGCGAATCTGACGTCCCAGGCGCCGCACGATTGTGAACGCGCGGCAGTGGCTGGGAAACCTGACCTTGATGAAGACCCGTACCCGCAGGTTCGACGCGCCCGCGATGCGCTCGCACTGCGAGCGAAACGTCGCCGACCGATCGTAGATGTGTTGAAGAGCCCGGGAGAGATCCGAGTAGAGCTCCACGTTCGCAGGAATCGTTGAACGCCGGCATTGCGGCGGTTCAGCGGACGCCGCAGCGCCGGACACGATCAGACACACCGCCATGACACCCACCCAGGACTCGATCCGCATGATTTCTCCTCACGTTGTGCGCACTGCCACGCGCAGGACGGCTGCGATCGCAATCGCCAACGTTCTGGAGAATCACAGAGCAAGGTAAACGCCAATCGACAAATATGCGAACTTGCGAAGAACTTTCAGCAAATTCTCGAAGTATCAAACGGAGAGCGGAACAGGAATGTGGGAACGGACGGTGAAATGAACGGGAATGTCCTAACGGGTCGAAACCAGCCGCAGATCGACGGCGGAATTTGCGAGGCGGTTGCCTTGAGACGCACGCGCGGCCGCGTCGTTCCGCTTCGACGTCCAGATGGCCTGCGCGAGGTGCGGCGCGATCACCTGAACGAGCCGGCTCTGACTTTCGGAAAACGCCGATGGTGAATACAACGTGACCGTCCCCACCAGCGACTCGCGCGCGATGAGCGGCACGCTCAGCGCGTGTTCGAGCCGAATCGCCGCATGCGCGCGCGCCCCGAGATCGAGAGACGCCTCTGAGTTCACGATCACCTGGCGTTGCGCGGCGACCCACCCGCTGACGCCTTCACCGATGCGCAGCGTGGTGCCGGACACCTGCCTGGCTGCCGAACCGGCAGCGTGACGCAACACAAGGCATCCGCTCGCCTCGTCCACCGCATACCACGCAATCGTCGCGCCCGGCGCGAGCTCGCGTGTGAGATTCGATGCGAGCGTCAGCACGTCGTTGACCGAGCCGTCGCCCGCGGCCAGCCGCGCGAGGCTCACGAACGCGAGCACGTCATCAGAGACCCCTTCCGACGTGACCACGGTGGGCACCGCCGCAGGCGCAGGGGCCGAGGCGGCCGACCGCGTGATCTGCTTCAGCGCGTCATGGGTCTGGAATGCCGCCATCTGCTCCACGAGCTCGCGATGCACGCGCATGAACGTATCGACGACGAGCGGCTCGTACATCGTGCCGCGCCGCGCGCGGAGCACCTCGAAGGCCTGTTCGTCGGTCAGCGCCGAGCGATACGGCCGGTCGGACGTCAGCGCGTCGAAGCAGTCCACGACCGAGAGAATCCTGGCGCCGATGGGAATGTCAATGCCCACGATGCCGCGCGGGTAGCCTGTGCCATCCCAGTTCTCGTGATGGCAGCGCACGATGGGCACGACCGGGTACGGGAACTCGACGAGCGACAGGATGTCGGCGCCGACGTCGACGTGGCGCTTCATCTGCTCGAACTCGACCTCGTTCAGCTTGCCCGGCTTGTTGAGGATGTGCTCGGGCACCGCAAGCTTCCCCGTATCGTGCAGCAGTGCCGCCGCCTCGATGGCCTTCAGCGTCTCATCGTCGTTGACGCCGAGCGCCCGCGCCAGTCCAAGCGCGTACGCCTGCACCCGCCGCACGTGGCTGTGCGTGACGTCGTCTTTGGCATCGATGGCCATCGCGAGCGTCTCGACCGTCGACAGATACAACCGATCGAGGTGCGCGACGTGCCGGCTGGCATCTTCGAGCCGGCCGATCGACGATCGAAGGGTGAGGTGCAGCACCAGAAGCAGCGGCAGCACGAGGATCGCGGCCGGCAGTCCCGCCTCGTACATCAGGAGCACGAGACAGAACGAAACCGAGGCCGCGGCAAAATAGGTGGCCATCAGCCACAGGAAATGTTCGCGCCACACTCCTAACGTCGATCGCCCGGTGTCGAGGGCCACGGCGATCGCAATCATGCCGGTGTTCGCAACGAAGTACACCGCGGTGAGCGCGAGCAGCGGCGCGACCAGGTTCACCACCGGCGATTGCATCTGGGTAAGCGGCGGCACGCCCGCCATCCAGAAAAACACCTGGCTGCCGGCCCAGATGGCAAAGGCGCACGTCGACGTGTTGAACGTCACGCGGTCGCGCGCATGGCCACGGCGCCACGACGATACGAAGGTCCCGAGCGCCACGGCAAGGGTCGCGGGTGCCGGGCCGAACAGGAGCGCAGTGGTAATGAAGAACGTGTCGGAGATGGTGACCCTGGCGGAGATCGATCCGATCTTCAGCGAGAACGATCCCGCCACCGCCGTGAGGAGGGCGAATAACAGCCACTCATAGCGGTGCGGCGTCGTTTGAAGCGAGATGAGCGACTGGACGATGACCAGCGCGCCGATCACGTCGACGGCCAGCACCCATATTCGCAGCCAGTTTCGGGGTCGAGTCATGAACTATTGATCGGGTTTGACCGAGTCGCCCCAGATGACCTCTTCGCCTTCCATCTTCGTCGAGTCGCCCCAGATCACTTCCTGGCCTTCGGGGTTCGTAATATGGTCGCCCCAGATGACTTCCTGATCCGCCGTCCAGCGCGACACGTCGCCCCAGATGACTTCGTTCGGATGCGTCCGCGACAGCGGATTGTTGAGGCCGATGAGGTTCAGTTCGTCCGACCGGAGATAGCCGCTGGTCAACCATGCGAGCGGCGCCTCCAGCAACGACAGCACTCGAAGGCCGTAGCCGCGGTAGAGCCGCTTGGTCATCGTGCCCTGATCCCAGTAGATCACGCCGCTCGCCGGCGTCAGCACCCCGCCTACCAGCGTGGAGAGGATGTTCGTGAGCCCACTCGACGCCATTTTGCGACTTGACCAGAAGTTCACACTGCCCGCGCCGCCGCCCATCAGGCCGCCATCGACCATGTAGGTCGATCCGCTCTGCAGCGCCATCTTCAGCTGCTCGGTGGTGATGTTCGGATGCGCCTGCATCAGGAGCGCCGCGCCTCCGGTGACCACGGCCGCAGACATGCTGGTGCCGCTGAGATGCATGTAACCGTTACTCGACTTCCCCGCCATGTGGAACTGTGGGTAGGTGCGCTGGAGGTACGAACCGTAGGTTTCAAGCGAAATAATCTTGTTGCCGGGCGCGACGACGTCGGGCTTGACGGCGTTCTCGAATTTGGTCGGGCCGCGCGAGCTGTACGTCGCCATGATGTCGTCGGAACGGCTCGCAGTGCCTTTCGTGTTGATCGCGCCGACGGTGATCGCGAACGGCGAGTTCCCCGGCGAAGAGATGCCGCCGAGAATCGGCGATCCGTCGTCGGCCTTGCCGGCATTGCCGGCGGACGCGATGACGATGATGCCCGCCATGCTCGCTTTCATCACGGCCTGGCAAAGGGGATCTGTCGTGGACGGCTCCGTCACCGGGTGGCCCAGCGACAAATTGATCGCGCGAATCTTGTACTTGTCGCGGTTCTCGATGACCCACTCGATGCCCGCAATGACGTCGCTCGTCCATCCGGTGCCGTCTTTGCCAAGCACCCGGACATTGACGAGCTTCACGCCGGGTGCGATGCCGCCTCTGTACAACGACGTGATACCCGATGAAGCCGATCCGGTGCCGGCAATGATGCCCGCGATGTGCGTGCCGTGGCCGTGCGCATCAGCAGTCGACGGATCGCCCGTCACCTTGCTGACGTTGGCGACGACCTTCTCGTAGAGAGCCGGATGATACGAAATCCCGGTATCGACCACGGCGACCGTCACGCCCGACCCGTTCATGCCGGGAATCGCTCCGAGGCCAAGTAACAGCCCCGGCTGCCCTGCGCGGACCTGATCAGCCGCGGTTGCCGCGTTCGACACGTCCATGAACGTTGCGACGGGCGCGTCGCCCGAGAGCAGGGCGTTCGCGGAATCGGCCGCGAGGCCGGAAACCTGATTGCTGTCGGCCAGCAGCACCGCCGCGTCGTCCATCCAGCGCGCGATCGCGAGACCATGACGCGACGCCATGGCTTCGATTTGTGTCTTTGAGCCGCGGACGATGACGCGCGTGCGTGCTGCTGTCCGCCGGCCTTCGAACGACAGGAGATCGCTCGAGAGCCTGGCGCGATGTCGCTGACCGCCGACGCCGAACGTCGAGCCGGCGATGAGGGCGACAATTGCAACGAGCTTGAATAAGCGTGAGCTGGGGAGCCGCGCCATGTTCATAAATGGGCCTCGCACAATACGCGCGACCGAAAGAGCAATCCCGGCGCCATGCTGTCCGGCTCGCCGCGACACCGGCTCTAACTGATTGATGAGACAGGAGCTACGGAACCATGGAGGGATACGGATCTATCAGGCGACCACACGGCCACTTGTGCCGTTCCTGCACATCCCGGCGCATGCCGGCGCGCAAATGTCCCAAATTCCCTAAGAAAACTGGGCCAGAACCTTTCGTGTTCCGTTCCGGCGCAACTGTTCCGCACTGGAGCATGGCCAACCGGGACAGAGCGAGACACGAGGCCGGTGCTTATACTGGAAACGCCAAATGCAGCCGCTGCAGCTCGTGAAAATTCGCCAGCGCTTCGATCGAACGCGCCTCGAAGACCCCCGTGCGGCGCTGCAGCAGCAGCTTTCCCGCCTCGACGGGATCATTCGACCCGGCGCACGCATTGCGATTGCCGCCGGCAGTCGCGGCATCGACCACCTTGTGCCGATCATCAAAGCCGTCAGTGACTATGTGAAAGCACGCGGCGCGCATCCGTTCATCGTGCCGGCAATGGGAAGCCATGGAGGCGCGACCGCGGAAGGACAGGCCGCAATCCTGAAGGAGTACGGCATCGCCGAAGAGGCGATCGGCGCGCCTGTTCTTTCGTCGATGGACGCCATCGAGCTGCCTCGAGGCGAGCTGCCGCTTCGAATTTTCATGGATCGGCAGGCCTACGAATCGGATGGGGTAATCCTCGTCAACCGCATCAAGCCGCACACCGACTATCACGGTTCATACGAGAGCGGCCTGATGAAGATGGCGCTCATCGGCCTGGGAAAACTGGACGGTGCACTCGCGGTTCATCAGTTCGGCCTGCGCGGATTGCGCGAGCTCATCGCGCCCGGTGCAGCGCAGGTGCTCAGCTCGGGAAAGATCCTTGCCGGCGTCGGTCTCGTTGAAAACGCCGTGCACCAAACGCTGCACGTCCGCGTCTTGATGGCCGATGAAATTGCGCGCGAAGAGCCCTTACTGCTCGAGATCGCCCGGCGCAACATGCCCCGCCTGCCGATCGACGAGGTCGACGTTCTGGTCATCGACCGGATGGGAAAGAACATCAGCGGCGTCGGCATCGACCCGAACGTCACCGGACGCATCGGGGTGAACGGAGAGCGGGATGCCGCAGGTCCAAGAGTCGCCGCCATGATGGTGTGCGACCTCACCGATCAGTCCCACGGAAATGCCATCGGCGTGGGACTGGCCGACGTCATCACGCGACGGCTGCACTCGAAGATCGATGCGGAAGCGACCTATGCGAATGTGATTACGAGCGGCTTTCTCGAGCGGGGAAAGATTCCCATCGTCGCCGACAATCCGCAGGCGGCGTTCGAGATCGCCATCAGGAGCTGCGGACGGGCATCCGAAGGCAACGTGCGGATTCTGCGGATTCTCGACACGCTGAACGTCGAAGAGCTCTACGTAACGACGGCCGTCGTCGACGAGGTCTCGAACGGCCGGAGCGTCGATGTGATCGCGGGCGCCTCAGATCTCTTTGATGAGAATGGAGATCTGACGGCTTTTTAGCGCAGGCGGACGCGAACGGTTCCGAGCACGTTGAAAGGCTCACCGGGATACATCTGGCTGTCGTACAGAACGGACGCAAAATATTCCGTGTCTGTGACATTGTTCACGTTGACGGCGTACTCCACCGCACCGCGCACGTATCGCAGGGCGAGATTCAGCAGGCCGTAACCTTCGACTGAAAATGCGTTGCTGCGATCGATGAACATGCGGCTCTGCGCGCGCAGTCCCGCGTTTATTCCCAGACCATTCGGCCAGTCGTAGGCCGTCCACATCGTGAGGGTATGTCGCGGCGCCATAATCGCCGTGTTGCCCTTCAGGTTCTCCGTTTCGTTCACAAGGTAATCACCGAACTCTGCGTTCGTGAATGCGTAGCCGCCGTTGATGCGCCAGTGCGACGCCAGGCTCGTGGTGACATCGGCTTCGAAACCGCGCGACCGCATGTCGCTTGCCTGATCGAAGAAGTTTCCAGGCCGCGCGAATGCGATGTTCTTTCTGACGATGTGAAAGAGGGCCGTATTCACTTGAAGCCGGTCGCCCGCAAGGTGCAGGCGTTGACCGAATTCCAGCTGACGGCCACGCTCGGGTTCCAGCGTGGTGCCGTCGGGCTGCGCCTGCGTGAGTGGCCGAAAGGAGTTCGCAATCGAGCCATAGAGATCGACGGACGGCGCGGGCTGATAGACCAGCCCGACGCGACCCGTCAACGCGTCGGCTCGACGCCGAAGGATGGGACCGTCAGTTTCCACCCCGCTTTCGACGGGATTGTTGTGGCTCGATCGGCGAAAGATGTCGAACCGGACGCCCGCCATCGCTTTTACACGCGGGCCGAGCGTCAGATGATCCTGCGCGTAAAGCGCGTTGGTGTTGTGAGTGAAATGTGCGACACGCGCAAGCGGCATGTCAATCGGAGCCTGGGTTTCGACCGGGTTGAAGAGATCGATGTATTCCGCCTGTGCCACGCCTCCATCAGGAATGGTGTTCGTGCGGCTCGTATAGTGCTGCCCCTCCCAACCCGCAACGAGATTGTGCTCGACGCGGCCGGCAACGTGCGCGGTCACCTCGGCAAGGTTGGTCAGCGGCCGCCGCAAGTGCTTGAATTGCAGATACTCACGATAAACCGCGCTCGGCGGTTCGACGACCAGGAATTCGGCAAGGAAATAGTCGTCGTTTACCGGCCGGTACGAAAGCGTGTTCCGAAAGCCCCATGATTCGTTCACTTGCCGTGCGTAGGCGACCTGCAGATTGTGATCGTAGGACTCGGCAAAATCGAACGGGGTGCGGTAGTTCCGATCTCTCGGCACATCCGGGAAGACGCTGTCCGACGAAGGGGTCCCGAAATCCGTGTTGAGCAACGGAATGCCCGCGTCGCCGTCGAACCGATCGCGGTTGAATGTGTAATAGACGTTCAACTGATCCTTGGCTGAGAGACGCCAGGCCAGCGACGGAGTGACCTGGAAGCGACGCGTGTCGTTGTGCCGGTAGCCTTCTTTCGTCTCGGTGCCGACGTCGACGCGGTACAGCACCGACTCTCGACCGAGCCGTCCAGCCGCACCGAACGTTCCGCGTCCCAGACGCCAGCTCCCGGCAGCGGCGGAAAAGTCGTATGCCGGCTGTGAAGCGGGTTTCTTGCGAATCACGTTGACCGTCGCGCCAATGGCGCCGCCACCGTACAGCGCAGATGAGGGCCCTTTCAGAACCTCGACGCGATCGACATTCACAAGCTGCGAATTGATGCGGTTGCCTTCCTGCCGGACGCCGTCTACGAGTTGATTGGCAAGCGAGGGGAACAGATCGACGAAACCGCGAAACGTGTAACCTTCGTAGACGCCATAGTTCGTGAAGGCGTACACCCCTGGAACGTTCTGAAGCGCACTCACAAGATCGTTGGCGCCCTGCTCTCGAATCACGCCGCTTGGAACAGTGTGAACGGTGAGAGGCAGTTCTCGGAGGGGCAGAGTCGTCTTGCCGGTGGCCGCTGTTCCAAGGAGCGCGCCTTCAACGGTCACATCCTCCACTACGGCCGCCGGCACCAACGCCACGTTGATGTTCATGGCCGTGCGGTCGAGCGTGACCGTCTGGGTCCACTCTGCAAACCCTGCAGCCTGCACGACGAGGATGTGATCGCCCGGCGGGATGCCTTCGAGCGAGAAGGAGCCGTCGGCGCTCGAACGTGTGGCGCGAATGCGCCTCGAGGCAGGATTCAGCAGTGAGATCTCAGCCGCCGCCACGCTTGCCTTCTGCGAATCCACGACCCGCCCTGAGATGGCCGCAATCTGTGCCGAGACCGGACGGCACACCACAAGACACAACAGTGCGGCACAGGCGACACTGCACGAACGCATGGAGCGAGACTCCTCTCGAATTACCGTGCCGACCGGGCAAGCGCGCGGCCGGCGACGCGCCAGGCGAGCGCGATGGCCGTCACGCCCAGGGCGGCGCCGCCGAGCATGAACCCAACGACGATGATGTCCCAGATCGGGCGGTAATTATAGAGCCATGGAAAGTCCAACGAATGCAATCCGTGATAGAGCCATCGGCGGGCCCAGTCGCGATCGCTGTAGGCACCGACGATGCGCGCCGTCTTCGGATCGATGTAGTAGCGCATACGCCCGGCACCGGCAATGACGGCAACCATGACGGGCAGCGGTCTTCGGCGGTCGCGATCGAGATAGTAACGGTCGTACTGATTGATGACGAACGTATCGATCGATGCCTCGTGCGGCATCGCACGCCGGACTCGCTCGGCAATCAGGTTGCGATCGAACTCCGCGGGCATATCGCCGTTCAAGCGGACGATTTGCGTGCGCCCATCGCCAAATGTCGCCAGATACACGGGCTCGTCGGCAAACGCCGCGAACTCGAGCTGCTTCACGTCGCGCCCGGCAAGGAGGGCGAGCGCGGCGCGCGGATGCATCTGTGCAAATGCCTCGATACCGGCAGTGCCGCGGATGGCATCGGCAAGATTCGCAGCGTCGGCGGCGTTTGCACCCTCGGCTCGTCCCAACGGAAACGGGTCCATCGAAAGCATGCCGCTGAACGCCCACGTGAGCGCGGCGATTCCGAAGATCAAGCCGAAAACGGTATGCCAGCGTTTGATGCCGCGGTAGGGAATCGACGTCGAAGAAATCGTCATCCAGATGCCAACGGCGAGGCCCAGCACGGCGGTAAGGGTCCCAGCCGCCGAGGCCCAGATGACGACGCTGCTCCATGCCCGTGGATGGCGGCGGAGGGGTGTGAAATAGAGCCAGTGCGGGATGGGACCCAGGTACGCGCCGACCCGCGACGCGGTCGTCGTGTACTGGACCACCTCTCCCGACGTGCCGGAGATGTAAACGTGTTCTCCGTCTGGCCACGAATATTTCCAGAGCGACCTGAGATTTCTCAGGGGCGCTTGGATCGTCCACTGATCGACGTCAGTGAGCAGATCGACCTGTGCCCCACCTGCCGGTTTGCGGGTCCACGACGACGCTACGCGATCCATCATCTCGCGCGTGGGACGGGTCGGTTCGTCGCCGGTGTCCGCATACACAATCCGCTCGGCGCCGCGCTCTTCGGCGAAGCGGTAAACGGGGCGGCCGTCGAATGTATTGAGCCGCGTGTGTTCTGGCGCGGGCAAGACCCCGAGCCGGCTTGCTGCCTCTTCAGGCGAGAGCAGGACGCGGGTGGAGTCGAGGGAGGCCGCTCGCTGAAGGCGATCGGCCGGCGTCACGGCCGGAAACGGCCAGTACATCATGCCGATTCCGGAGAGAAACCACAGCAGAAAGAGCAGGCAGCACGCGACTCCGAGCCACCGATGAGCGAAGAGGAGGACTCGTTTCAGGTTCCTGCTCGCGGCTATTGCGCTGTGTGCGGCGTACTCAGGCGAGTGGCGCCGGCAAATCTGACTTCCCCATCAGGAACAGGTCGACGCCACGCGCGGCGCTGCGGCCCTCGGCAATGGCCCACACGATGAGCGACTGGCCGCGCTGCATGTCGCCGGCGGCGAAGATGCCGGGCACGCTCGTCATCCAGTTCGCGTCGCGCCACACATTCCCGCGTTCGGTCAGCTTGACGCCGAAATTGTCGAGCAGGCCCTGACGCTCCGGGCCCAGGAAGCCCATCGCGAGCAGCACGAGATCCACGTCCATCTCGAACTCGCTGCCGGGGACGTTTTCGAACGACATCTTCCCGTCCTTGCGAACGAGCTCGACTTTCGAGCCGTGGAGCTTCTTCACGCGCCCCTGATCGTCCCCGCTGAAACGCTGGGTCGAGACCGAGAACACGCGCTCGCCGCCCTCTTCGTGCGCGGTAGAGACGCGAAACACGTTCGGCCACAGCGGCCAGGGATTGTCGGCCGCGCGCGTGTCTGGCGGCTTCGGTAACAGCTCGAACTGATGCACAGACAACGCGCCCTGACGGTGCACCGTGCCGAGACAGTCGGCGCCCGTGTCGCCGCCGCCGATAATCACCACACGCTTGCCTTTCGCGCTGATGAAATCGTCGTCCGACACACGATCGCCCTCGGTACGCTTGTTCGACAGCGTCAGGTACTCCATCGCGAAATGGACGCCCTTGAGGTCGCGGCCAGGCACCTGCAGATCGCGGGGCCATCCCGCACCACCGGCAAGCACCATCGCGTCGAACTCCGACTTCATGCGATCGAAGGTCGTGTCGACACCCACGTTGACCTTCGTTTTGAACGAGACACCTTCCTGCTCCATCAGCGACAGCCGGCGGTTCAGGAACTTCTTCTCCATCTTGAATTCAGGAATGCCGTAACGCAGCAGTCCGCCGATTCGATCGGACTTCTCGAAGACAGTGACGAAGTGGCCGGCGCGGTTCAACTGCTCGGCTGCCGCCAGGCCGGCGGGGCCGGAGCCGATGACGGCCACCCTCCTGCCCGTGCGCACGAGCGGCGGCTTGGGTGTGACCCAACCCTCGTCGAAGGCCTTCTCGATGATCGACACTTCGATCGACTTGATCGTGACGGGATCGTCGTTGATGCCGAGCACGCACGACCCTTCGCACGGCGCGGGGCATAGCCGCCCCGTGAACTCCGGGAAATTATTCGTCGCGTGCAGCCGCTCGATGGCCGGCTCCCAGCGGTCGTGATAGACGAGATCGTTCCAGTCGGGAATCAGGTTGCCGAGCGGACACCCCTGATGGCAGAACGGGATGCCGCAGTCCATGCAGCGCGCACCCTGCTTCTGGAGCTCTTCCTGCGGGTACGGAAGATAGACCTCTCGCCAGTCCTTGAGGCGCTCAGCCACCGGACGGGTGGGTGCTTTTTTGCGATGAATCTCGATAAAGCCGGTCGGTTTGCCCATGTGATAAAAGCCTAAACAGGAGTTCAGGAGAACAGGCGTTTTTTGGTTTTTCTTCTGATGTCCTGTCTCCTGATCTCTTGAACTCCTGTGATCTCCCGTTATACGGATCCAACGAGCTCGGCGAACTCCGGCTCGCGATTTTCCGCCCGCGCCCTCGCCTCGGCCAGGAGCACGCGCTTGTAGTCGCGCGGCATGACTTTCACGAACGGCCGATCGGCGAACGTCGCGAGAATCGCCTTCGCGTATGAGCTGCTGGTGAACTCCACGTGCCGCGTGATCATCTCGCGCACGGTCTTCCAGTCTTCGTGGTCGAGCGGTTCGAGATCGACCATGCCGGTGTTGAGGCGCTCGGCGAACGTGCCGTCGCGATCGAGCACGTACGCGACGCCGCCGCTCATGCCCGCCGCAAAGTTGCGTCCGGTCCTGCCAAGCACGATCACGCGGCCGCCGGTCATGTATTCGCAGCCATGATCGCCGACGCCCTCGACGACAGCACGCGCGCCGCTGTTGCGGACCGCAAAGCGCTCGCCCGCGACACCTCGAAGGTACGCCTCACCGCTCGTGGCACCGTACAGCGTCACGTTGCCCACGATGATGTTCTCTTCGGGCACGAAGGTCGCCTTCGCCGACGGAAACACCGCGAGCATGCCGCCCGATAGCCCCTTGCCGAAATAGTCGTTGGCGTCACCTTGCAGCGTCAGCGTGATGCCCTGCGGCACGAACGCGCCGAAACTCTGCCCTGCCGAGCCGGTGAAGTGAATCTTGATCGTACCCTCAGGCAGTCCGCCCGCGCCGAAGGCCCGTGTCACCTCGGAGCCGAGAATCGTCCCGACCGTTCGATTCACGTTGCGAATCGGCATGCTGAACTCGACACGTTTACGGTGCAGTCAGCGCGTCCTCGCACCGGCGAACCAGCTCGTTGTCGAGCGCCTTCTCGAGGCCGTGATCCTGTCCGCGCACGCAGCGCTGCGCGACGGTTGGCGCGACGATCGGCTTGTACAGGATCTGCGAGAGATCGATGCCGGCGGCTTTCCACTGATCCACCGCGTGTGTGACGTCGATCCTGTCCACGCGCCCGATCATCTCGTCCATCGTCCGGAAGCCGAGCTGCGCCATCAGCTCGCGCACGTCCTCGGCGATGAACCGGAAGAAGTTCTCGACGAACTCGGGCTGGCCCGTGAACGCTTGCGCAGCTCGGGATCCTGCGTCGCGACACCAACCGGGCAGGTGTTGAGATGGCAGACACGCATCATCACGCAGCCCATGACGACCAGGGGTGCTGTGGCGAACCCGAACTCTTCGGCGCCCAGCAGCGCACCGATGACGACGTCGCGCCCGGTCTTCATCTGGCCGTCGACCTGCACGACGATCCGATCGCGCAGGTTGTTCAGCACGAGCACCTGCTGCGTTTCCGCAAGACCGAGTTCCCACGGCACGCCGGCGTGCTTGAGGCTCGTCAGCGG
This sequence comes from Vicinamibacterales bacterium, assembly GCA_963811435.1. GTDB lineage: Bacteria > Acidobacteriota > Vicinamibacteria > Vicinamibacterales > JAMQPK01 > JAMQPK01. The sequence continues at coordinate 338,285 of CAWERD010000007.1, read as the reverse complement.
CGACGCACCGGTGCCGCCGTCGTGGCCGGAGATCAGCACGACGTCTGAATGGGCTTTCGCGACCCCCGCCGCGACCGTGCCGACCCCCACCTCGGCGACCAGCTTTACGTGAATCCGCGCGCGCCGGTTCGCGTTCTTGAGGTCGTAGATGAGCTGCGCCAGGTCTTCGATTGAGTAAATGTCGTGATGCGGTGGCGGCGAGATCAGGCCGACGCCCGGCGTGGCATGACGCACCTTCGCAATCCACGGATACACCTTGTGGCCGGGCAACTGGCCGCCCTCGCCGGGCTTGGCGCCCTGCGCCATCTTGATCTGCAGGTCGTCGGCGTTGACGAGATATTCGCTGGTCACCCCGAAGCGCGCCGAGGCGACCTGCTTGATGGCGCTCTTGCGCGAGTCGCCGTTCGGCTCGGGCACGTAACGGGCCGGATCTTCCCCGCCTTCCCCGGTGTTCGACTTGCCGCCGAGGCGGTTCATCGCGATGGCCAGCGTCTCGTGCGCTTCGCTGCTGATCGATCCGTACGACATCGCGCCGGTCGCAAACCGCTTGATGATGGCCTCGGCCGGCTCGACCTCCTCGATCGGAATCGGCTTGGCCGCAAGCTTCAGCTCGAACAGCCCGCGCAGCGTGGCACGCTTGCGCGTCTGCTCGTTCACCGCCTTCGTGTATTCCTTGTAGATCGCGTACTGGCCGCTGCGGGTCGCGTGCTGCAGCTTGTAAACCGTGTCGGGATTGAACAGGTGGAATTCCCCGTCACGGCGCCACTGGTACTCGCCCCCCTCATCGAGATCGCGGTCCGCGACCGGACGCAGCGGAAACGCCAGCTCGTGGCGCGCGCGCACTTCTTCGGCGATGGCGTCGATGCCGACGCCGCCGATGCGCGAGGCGGTCCACGTGAAGTACCGATCGACGAAATCCTTCTCGAGGCCGATGGCTTCGAAGATCTGCGCGCCGCGATAGCTCTGCAGCGTGGAGATGCCCATCTTCGACATCACCTTCAGCACGCCTTTGTTCAGCGCCTTGATGTAGTTCTTGACGGCCTTCTCGTGGTTCAACCCGGGCAGCATGCCGCTGCGGATCATGTCGTCGAGCGTCTCGAACGCCAGATACGGATTGACCGCGCCCGCGCCATAGCCGATGAGCAGCGCGAGATGATGCACCTCGCGCGCTTCGCCGGTCTCGATGACGAGCGCGGCGCGATTGCGTGTGCCCTCGCGCACGAGATGATGGTGCACGCCGGCGGTCGCGAGCAGGCTGGGAATCGGCGCCAGCTTCATGTTCACGCCGCGGTCCGAGAGGATGATGATCGTGTAGCCCTGCTCGACCGCTTCGCTCGTGCGACGCTGAAGGTCCTCGAGCGCTCGCGACAGCCCGGTGCCGCCCGAATCGGCGTCGAACACCATCGGCAGCGTAATCGCCTTGAAGCCGCGCTCGTCGATGTGGCGCAGCCTGGCGAGCTCTTCGTTGTTGACGATGGCCGACTTCACCTTGATCTGCCGGCAGGCTTCGGGCCCGGGCTTCAGCAGGTTCGCCTCGGGGCCGATCGTCGAGCCCATCGACGTCACCAGCTCTTCGCGGATGGCGTCGAGCGGCGGGTTGGTGACCTGCGCAAACAGCTGGGTGAAGTAGTCGTAGAGCAGGCGCGGCTTGTCCGACAGCACAGCCAGCGCCGTGTCGGTGCCCATCGATCCGATCGCCTCTTCGCCGTTCTGCGCCATCGGCGCGAGCAGGATCTTCAGATCCTCCTGCGTGTAACCGAACGTGCGTTGCCGGTTCACCATCGTGTAGTGATCGGGCAGCGGCAGGAGCGGCGCCGGTTTCAAATCCTCGAGCGCCACCATGTTGGTCGCGAGCCACTCGGCATAAGGCTGCTCCGAGGCCAGCTGCTTCTTGATTTCTTCGTCGGCGATGATGCGGCCCTGCTCGGTGTCCACCAGAAAGATCTTGCCCGGGTGCAGCCGCTCCTTCAGGAGGATGTTCTCCTCGGGGATGTCGAGCACGCCGACTTCCGACGCCATGATGACGAGATCGTCTTTCGTCACGTAGTAGCGCGACGGGCGCAGGCCGTTGCGGTCGAGCACCGCGCCGATGACCTTGCCGTCGGTGAACGCGATGGACGCGGGGCCGTCCCACGGTTCCATCATGGTCGCGTGGTACTCGTAGAACGCCTTGCGCTCGGCCGACATCGCTTCGTGCCCGGCCCATGGCTCGGGAATCATCATCAGGACGGCGTGCGGCAGCGTGCGGCCGGTCATGACGAGGAACTCGAGGACGTTATCGAACGTCGCGGTGTCGCTGCCGCCCTCGCGAATGACCGGCAGAACCTTCTGCAGATCGTCGCCCAGCAGATCCGATTCGCACATCGCCTCGCGCGCGTGCATCCAGTTGATATTGCCGCGCAGGGTGTTGATCTCACCGTTGTGCGCAATGTAGCGGTAGGGATGCGCGAGCGGCCACGACGGAAACGTGTTGGTGCTGAAGCGCTGATGCACCAGCGCGAGCGCCGACTCGACGTCCGGATCCATCAGATCGGGGAACATCGTCTCGATCTGATCGGCGATGAGCATGCCCTTGTAGATCAGCGTTTTCGCAGAGAGGCTCGGCACGTAGAAATATTTCCTGTCGGTGCTCGAGATCGGCAGCTTGTCGACGGCATGCTCGATTCGCTTGCGAATGACGTAGAGTTTTCGTTCGAATGCCGAAACGGGGTCAGACCCCTTTTTCGGTGAGTTCCATCGCCTTGTCCCGAAAAAGGGGTCTGACCCCTTCCCACGAACAGCTGCTTGAAGTACGGCTCAACCGCCGCTGCCGACGCGCCGACCAGACGATCGTCGGTCGGCAAATCGCGCCAGCCGAGCAGAATCTGCCCTTCTTCCTGGACGATCTTCTCGACGAGCGCTTCGATGGTCGCGCGCGCAGACGGGTCACGCGGCAGAAACACACACCCCGCCCCGTACTCACCCGCGGGCGGCAGCTCGATGCCGAGATTGCGCGCCTGCTTGCGGAGAAACCTGTCCGGCATCTGAATGAGGATGCCGGCGCCATCGCCCGTGTTGACCTCGCAGCCGCACGCGCCGCGATGAAGGAGGTTGACGAGCAACTGCAGCGCCTGCCGTACGATGCGGTGCGAGCGCACGCCCTTGACGTTGACGACAAACCCGACGCCGCAGGCGTCTTTTTCGTGGGTGGGGTCGTAGAGTCCTTGTGCGGGAGGACACCCGGGGTCGCGGTCCATAAAGAAGGGTTAGTTATCGGGTACCGCGAGCCATAAGTAAAATACAATTTTTACATTCGATGTATCCAATTTGCTGATGTATCGGGCTGTAGGCGCTAAGTCACTGCGCTGCAGTGTGATACGCGCGACAAACGGCCGCGAACTGGACGCTCCCTTCACGGTTCTGCGCCACTATGCAGAACCCCGCGGCATCGATTTCGCCCGCCAGCGCCTCCTGCGTGAAGTGATGGCGATATCGCAGAACGCTTCCCGGCCGGTGACGCCAGAACACGTCGCCGTTTTCCGGCGACCAGTCCGCGCCTGCCGCGCGCGCGCTCGTGCGGAGCATCCACGAACCGGCTGCCGACTGCTGCGTGACGCCGTGATAGCTGATGAGGACCCGGCCGCGCGGCGCGAGATGCTTTCCGATGCGTGTCAGAGCCGACGTCCGCGCGCTCGCGCTTCGAATCAGCGAATAACAGCCGTCAGAAAAGATCACGACGTCGTACTGTCCATCGAGCGCCGCTGATTGGATCGCACCTGCGCGCACGCTGGCGGTCACACCATGTCGGGCGAGATGCTTTCGTGCGACATCGATCACGGTGTCCGAGTGGTCGAGCCCGTCGACGTGGTATCCCAGGCGGTGAAGCGCCAGCAGATCGCGTCCGGCGCCGCAGCCCACAATCAGCACGCGATCGCCGGGCCGCAGGTGGCGCGTGTAGAACTGCCGCTCGTCGCGGGACAGTCCCGCGTCGACGTCCTCGTTCGAGATGCTGTAGTCGATCCATTCGCCGCGCGCGGCGGCATCGAGATCTTCAGACCGAAGAAGACCGGTGGCGAGATAGAGGAAGGCGTTTCCTAGGTGTCCGTGCAGGCCCGAGCAGGCCCAGAGGGCGCGGTAGAGCGAGGCTCGACTTACGCCGAGCACTCGCCTTCTTGAATTTCGGGATTGAACTCGCCCGTCTCCGCGAGGTCGACGTAATCGTCGGCCGCCGTGGTGGCGGTGGTCATCTGTTCGAGATCGGACAAGACTTCCTTGACGCGCGCGACGTCGACGCGCATGAAAAACGCCATTGCCGACTCGCCGGCCTGTCTGTCGGCCAGATAGAGATCGAGCAGACGCTCGAGCGCGACAGTCAGCCGCCGCGCCGGAATTTTCGCCGCAAGACGCCCGAAACGCACGGCATCGCCTTCCGGTCCTCCGCCCACCATGACGAAGTACTGCGGAATCGCCCGGCCGCCGACCTTGCGCACGCTGCCCTGGAAGCCAAGGCCGGCAATGTGATGGCGGCCGCAGCCGTTCGGGCAGCCGCTGATCTTGATTTGCAGGTCGGGCGCCTTGGCGATCAGCTCGGGATGCTCTCTCAGGTGATCGCCGAGGAACTTGCCGAGGCCACGCGACTGCGTGACCGCGAGCTTGCACGATTCCGCGCCCGGGCAGCTCGTCACGTCGGCAATCGTTCCGGCGTCGGCCAGCCCAAGCCCTGCGGCAGCGAGGTGACGGTACAACTCCGGAACGGCGTCGGTCGTGACCCAACGGAACACGAGATTCTGCTCAGCAGTAATGCGGATCGTGCCGTCGGCAAACGACGTCGCCAGATCGCCGAGGATGCGCATCTGCTGGCTGGTGAAGTCGCCGAGCGGAATCGTCGCGTTCACGAAGAAATATCCGCTCTGCTTCTGCTTGCGCACGTTCGTGCTCAGCCAGTGCGAGTAGTCGCCGTTCATCGTCGGCAGCATCGGCCTCACCTGCGGGACGATGCCGGGACCGATCACCTGCGAGCTGGTCGCTCGTGAAACCGTGTTGAGAATCGGCGGCGAATCGATCCGTTGCCAGGCCGGCGCCTGCTCGACGGGCGGATTTTCGGGATCGAACGGCAATGTCGCACCGCCTTTCGACCTGAATTCCGCAAGCTTCTTGTGGTATTCGGCGAGGAAGCCGTCCCATCCGATCTTCTTGATCAGGAATTTCAGCCGATTCGCCTGCTTGTGCTTGTAGTCGCCCAACTCGTGGAAGACGCGAATGACCGCTTCGGCGACGTTGAACATTTCCGACGCCGGCAGAAACTCGTGCACGGGCTCCGCCGACTTCACCATGATCGACGTGCCGCCGCCCACGACGACGCGGAAGCCGCGCTTGCCGTCTTTGATCGCCGCGCGATAACCGAGATCGTGCATGCCGAGCAGCGCGTGATCTTCGTCGGCGCAGCCTTCGAACGCGATCTTGAACTTGCGCGGCAGCGACGAGCTGAGCGCGTGACGAAGCAGATACCGCGTCATTGCTTCCGAGTACGGCGTGACGTCGAAGACTTCGGTCGGTGACACGCCTGCCTGCGGACAGCAGGTGATGTTGCGCACCGAGTTGCCGCATGCCTCGCGCGTGGTGAGCCCGGCGGCCGCCAGAATCCGCATGGCGGGCTCGACGTCGTGCAGCTTGACGAAATGAAACTGGATGTTCTGGCGAGTGGTGATGTGGCCGAAACCGCGAGAGAACCGCTCGCCGACTTCGGCCAGCGCTTCGAGCTGCGGGGCAGTGAGCACGCCCTGAGGAATCTTGATGCGCAGCATCTGCACGTCGCCCGCCTGCCGCTGGCCATACGTGCCGCGAACGAGGCGGAACACGCGCCATTGATCGGGCGTCAGCTCGCCGCTTTCGAACTTCTCGAGCGTGGCGACAAACTCGTCGATGTCGGCTTCACTCGCGAATGAAAGCCGCGTCCTTCCAAGCGTTTTGGGATCGTCTACTGCAGCCATGCGTACAGAAAAAAGGGGTCTGACCCCTTTTTTGGTATGTTCCGCATTATCTCACTTTTTCCCTGCGATGATCTTCCATGCGCCGCGGACGTTGCGGTGGACATAGAGCACGGGCAACAGCCATGGCGCCAACGGCTTACCGCGAAGACCGTACGCGCCCAGCATGTAGCTCGGGCTCGGCAGCAGCACCTCGCGCAGCAATCGGGCGCGCTCGCCGAATCCAGGCAGCGCGCGCAGGCTCGCAAGCGTCTCGTGGTGCCATTTTCGTTCAGACGCCAGGTAGCTGGCCGACGGTTCAGGCCTGTCGTGACGCTCCAGACTCGCCATGACCTCTGCGGGCACCTCCGTCCTGAACATCGTTTGGGCGAGGCGCAATCCGCGCGCGCACACCTCGGCGACGTGTTTCTCGAGCGCGAGGCGTCCGAACTCTGCAAATTCGCTTCGCGCCAGGCTTGTTGCGAGCAGGTGAATGTCACAAGCCCACAGCAACCGCTCTTCGTTGCGGTGATGCATCACCGGGTGCACGCACGCGAGCATGAGGGCGTCAACGCCACAGAGCGACCACGCAGTGGCGCCAAGCGCAGGGACCGGAACGGCGCGAGGGAGGAGCTCTTGGTAGGTCAGCACATCTGCAAAGACCGGCTGCGTGCTGATCTTCCAATGCACATCAAAGGCGTGCACTACGCCGAATCGATCGCGCTTCTGCACCTCGAACTGCGAAAACAGATCGTGGCAGTGAACGGTGCCGACATAGTCCAGCGAGCTCATCACACTGCGTGCGGCGTCGACGTCTGCAGCCGCCACCAGCATGTCGGTATCGGCGCGAGGCCGCGATGCGGGCGATTCGTACCAGCCGTACGCGAGCGGCGTGCCCTTCATGAGAAGCGGACGAAGGCCCGCGTCGGCGAGGGCATCGAGCACGACGCGGATTTCAGCCCCCCGCAGCAACTCTTCGCCCGCCTGCGCGCGCGCCGCATCTGACAGACGCTCGCGCACCTCGTGAGGCCAGCCGTCGATCGGCTCGAGCCTCGACAATCTCTCGAGGCTCAGCACTTCAACTTCCTGTTCTCGACAGAGATCGAGGAAGCGCTCGGCGTCGATCTCGAGATCCTGCCAGCGCGACGCATCGCCGCGTAGAAACGACGCGATCCCGCGAAAGCGCTCAAGTGAGGACGGCATAGTCCTCGATTTCCGCCACGTTGCCCACGACGACTTCGCCGTCGCATTCAACCCACGCGTGCGCCACGAGCGTTGGGGCCGCCGCATGCCGCGCGCCGATGCGCAGCGTGGCGTCGTGCCCGTGCCGGCGCAGCATCGCGCAGGCGGTCAATGCTTCCGCAAGACACGTCGTGCCTGGTAAACGCCTCGTCACCGCGCCCACGGCCCACGCGATGCGCAAACGCGAGTCAGAGCGAACGGTACCTTTCCTCGCCCAACTGTCAAGGCGACGATTGAGCTCGGCAAACGACAGCAGTCGTAGACCGGCCCTGACGCACACGAGCAGGAGAAAGGCCCCCCGCAGCCGCGCCCAGTCTGCAGCCGACAAGCGACCGAGCGTGCGAAGCAACGTCATTCGGCTCTCGTACCAGTCGGATCGTATCCGACCGGACACTCCGGCGACAGCCGATAAAGATCTGTCGCTGGGAATCCAATGTCCCACGACCCGCCGAGCGGTCCGAGACGATTCAGATGGATCGGAGGCGGCGCATAACTGGCCACGCGCACCGCACAACCGTACTGCTGTGGCACATCGTCGCCTGTCTGCCAGATGAAAAACCTCTGTCCTTCTGGTCCGGGCGAAACCCGACGGTCTGCCGGCGGAGCGAAGGCGTCGAGGCGAGTCGCCCACCTCGCCCAGTCGGCGTGGCTTTCGGGAGAAAACGATCGGTAGTGTGCGCCGATGGCCTCGACCGGAAAGAAATAGAGCGCGTTGGGGCCCACGACCGATGAACCTGCCGGCACGTGCAACCGCAGAAACTCGGTGAGCGGTATCGGATCTCGAGCTGCCCACGTCGCCGCTACGCGTGCGTACCGAACGCCGGCCACGGCGATGTCGGCGGCAAGAAGCGTCGAGACGAACGCGACCAGCATGCCAGCCGGGACGCCGAACGTACGGCGCGGCAATGCGAGCACCACCGCGAAGACCGGAAGCGCGAAATACACACCCAGCGAGAACGTGATGTTCATGCCCCAGACAATCAACACACCGCCGGCCACCGTCGTCGCGAGCGCGAAGACCGTTGCCATCTGCTCGTGGCTTTCGCGGCGGAAGTTTCGCACCAGGTGCCAGCATCCAAGTGTGGCTCCGACGAGCGCGGCTGCGGGTGTGACGGCCGACGACCAGTTGAATGCGAGCACGCGGGTCGCGGTCTCCAGCGTGGCGACGTCCGTATCTTCACGTGTGAGGATGAAGATCGTGTTCCGGGCCCACTGAACGGGACCGCCATGCTCGACGACGGTCCATACCAGAAATCCCGCAACAAACACGCCCGCAGTCATCGCAAACTGCGTCAGCACGCTCGATCGATTTCGCGATACGAACGTCAGCGCGCATCCGCTGACGAAAAATGCGGCAACGAAAGGATAGGTTCGCGGGGTCGTGAGCGCCGCGAGGAGAACACAACCACCAGCGATCGAACCTGATATCGCCGGCCGCGTACGGCCGAGGAGACCGTGCACATACACGGCGAGCGCCATCAGTTCGAGACCGGCGACGAGCGTTTCCATGTCGCCGCTCGTAGCCGCCGCTCCGATCTCCGGGGTCAGCAGCACGAATACCACCGCCCAGAGCCACCGTGCGCGCTCGCCGCTCAACGAGCGAGCCAGCATCGCGACGCCTGTAACCGTGAGCAGCACGCCGAGCAGGCCGGCAACCTTTGAGCTCTCGACCGAGAACCCGAAGAGGCTGAACGACAGCGACGTGAGTGCGAAGTAGACCGGACCGTAGAACGGCAGGTGATCGACCGCGGCCGGCGAGAACCAGATCGTGGATGGCACTCCGTTGCCGTGCAGCTGCAGCGATCGGGCGATCGACGCATACAACTGCGCGTCGGGCCAGGGCGTCGGTACCCGGCCGAGCGTGATGACGAAGATCGAGAAGATCACGCAGGCGGTTGCAGGCAGTGCCGCTGGACCGATGCGGTCCGCTCTCATGCCGGCTCGCGTACCTCCACCAGCCCGCGCTCCAGGAAATGATGCAGCAGCGTGCAGACGTCCGCGCGACAGCGTCCGGCGTCGACGTCATAGAGCGCCACGACTGCGCTCACAATCTCATCGATCGTCACCGGGCTCTGGAGCACCTTCCAGATCTCCGTGCCAGCGCCGTCGAGCCCGTAGTAAGTGCCGTCATGCAGGTTCAGCATCACGACCTCGGCGCCGAGCTCGCTCGCCATCACGCCAGGTGCAATCGCGAGCGTCGATGAGTCCGATATGTTGAAGCGAGTCATCAATTACCGCGAAGTATTATAGGGTCCGGATTGCGATCATGAACGGAATAGCCGGCCTGTGGAATCTCGACGCGCGCCCGATCGAGGGCAGTGTGCTGCGCTCGATGAGTGCCCGCCTGCGTCATCGCGGGCGCGACGGCGAACGTCTGCACGTGTCCGGCGCAACCGGCATCGCCTGCCAGCACTCCTGGGTCAACCCCGAGGAGCAGGGAGAACATCAGCCGCTCATCGGCGCTTCTGGTGCCGTGCTCGTGATGGACGGCCGCATCGACAATCGCGACGAACTGATCGCCGCATTGCGTCTCGATCCCTCGACGAGCGATGCGCGGTGTGTGCTCTCGGCCTACGAAGCATGGGCCGATGGCTTCGCCGAGCGCCTCAATGGTGACTTCGCGCTTGCGATTCTCGATCTCCGTGCCGGGCGCCTCTTGCTGGCGCGCGACGTGCTGGGCGTGCGGCCGCTCTACTACGTTCATACCCCTCGCCTGTTCGCGTTTGGATCGGAAATCAAAGCGCTTCTCGCCCATCCCGACATTCCGGCGCAACCCGACGACGAGGGGGTCGCCGATTTCATGCTCGTCGGCGCGCGGCCGCTCGATCGACAGGAGCTCACCTGCTTTCGCGGCGTCATGGCCGTCGTCCCGGCACATCTCGTCATCGCGACGAAGCAGTCGGTGACCAGCCGCCGCTACTGGAATTTCGACACCCGCCGCCGGTTACGCCTGAAGACGACCGGCGAATACGTGGAGGCGTTTCACGAGCGGTTTGCCGAAGCCGTCAAACGCCGCACGCGCTCGGCATTCCCCGTCGCCTTCTCCGTGAGCGGCGGCCTCGACTCGTCGTCGATCTTCTGCCAGGCCGAAACGCTCCGCCGCAAGGGCGTGCTGGCTTCGCCGTCGATAGCCGGTCTTTCCTATGTATCGGATCGAGTAGACACCGACGAGCAGCAGTTCCTTCGCGACATCGAAGCGAAGTTCGACCGGCGCTTCAATCGCTTCACGATCGAGACGCGGACGGGCCTGGTCGCCGGCGCGAAGGAACAGGTGGCGGCCATCGAGGCGCCGTTTGTCGACTATATGTGGGGCGTCACGCGCGAGCTTCATACGCGCGCCGCAGCCACGGGCGCACGCTCGATGGTGTCGGGCCACTGGGGCGACCAGATGCTGTTTTCGAGCGCGTATCTGATCGACCTCCTCCGCCGGGGGGCCTGGCCATCCATCTGGCAGCATACGCGCGAATACGGGCGCTACTTCGGGGACGAGGAGACGGCGAGACGACGGCGTCTGCTGCTGGTGGACGCGGCGCGATATCACGTCCCGCGTTCGCTGGCTGCGCCGCTCAAGTGGTTGCGCATGCAGCTGTTCGCACCGCCCAGACCGAAGGCGTGGTTTGCGCCGTCGTTCCTCGCAACCGCGCTACGGCACCGCCACAGGCTGGCCACGCTCGACGGCCCGTTCCACTCCGCGCACGCCCGCGCCATCTACATCGAGGCGCGTTCGAAGTACCAGGTGCAGTGCATGGAGTGGAACAGCAAGGTCGGCGCACTTTACGGCCTCGAAGTGGCGTTTCCATTCCTCGATCGCGATCTGATCGCGTTTCTGATGGCGATCCCGGGCGAAGCGCACGCGCGCCACGGCGTACCGCGCGCCTTGCTGCGCGAGGCGATGCGTGGCATCCTGCCCGATTCGATCCGCACGCGTACCTGGAAGTCGGATTTCACCGCATTCGTCAGCCAGGGCGTCAAGGACGACGCCGGCGAAATTCTGAGGGCGTTGGGCAGTGATTGTCTGGGCGTGCGCTTCGGCTATCTCGATGGCGAGAAACTGAGGCCGGAGCTCACTCGACTGGCCGGGTTGCTGAACGAAGCCGATTGCACCGATAGCTGGGATATGGCCGACACGTATGGCCTCGAAATGTGGCTTCAGGTATTCTTGGGCAGTCAAGGCGGCGCGACGTTACCGCGCTTGCAAGAGGAGCACGCATGAAGCGCAACGCAGAACGGCCGGTGACGCCCAAGCGGACCTATCGAACGCCGTCGCTGAAAGTTCATGGCGATTTCCGGAAGCTGACCGCCACCAAGAACGGCACGAACAACGACGGCACCGGCAAGCCGCGGACGAAGAACGCCAATCCGAACCAGTAGCAAATGCCCGTGCGATATCGAGTGTACGGGCTGACTCTCGAAAGCTCCCTCCCGCTCGTCTGTCCCCGCGCTCCCAAAGGCACTGCCTCTGACGTTCGATTGACTCGAGCCACCGCGTCCCGGTTCGTGCAGGCGCGTGCGCTCGCCGGGATTCCGCCGCGCGCCGCTCAGTGGTTCGAGTGTGCCCGCCTGCCGGACGGCTCCACGTATCTGCGCTGGTCGCGCCTGTTCGAGTTCCTCATTGCTCCCGATGCGCGGACAATTGAATTTCGTCCGCTCGAGCACGCCACCCAGCACACGCTAACAACGTATCTTTTGGGACAGGTGCTCTCGTTCTCGCTGCTCTCGTTCGGATGCGAACCGCTCCACGCGACGGCGGTCGTCGTTGATGGCTCGGCTGTGGCGTTTCTCGGCGACTGCGGCGATGGAAAGTCGACCCTCGGCGCCGCGTTTCTCGCGCGCGGGTATCCCCTCCTCACGGACGACGTGCTGGCGTTGCAATTCGACCGGGCGGGCGTGATTGCCCATGCCGGCCCCGCACGACTCAAGCTGTTTCCGTCGGTTGCGCGATCGCTGCTCGGACGGACGGGCACTCGGACGTTGAATCCTGGAACACGAAAGCTCGTGCTGTCACTCACCGGTCGCGACGCGACCGCAGCCGCGGTTCCGCTCGATGCGCTGTATGTGCTGTGCGGATCGGCACGCAGCCGTCGCGCCTCGCGCGTCACCCTGACGCCTCTGAGGGGCCAGCGCGCGTTCGTTGAAGTGATTCGGTCGGCATTCAACCTGATTCAAATCGACAAAGCCCGACTCGAAAATCAGTTCAGGATGGCCACGAGTCTCGTGAACATCGTTCCGGTGACCCGCCTTACCTACCCGAGGAAACTGTCGCGTCTGGCGGAAGTGTGCGAGGCTGTGCTTGCGGATCGTAGAGACTCAGCGTCAGGTCTTCGTTCGGCATGATCTCGACGAGCGTCGCAAACCTTTCCAGTCCGGCCTGAACCTGCCAGTCGCCCGTGAGGGCCCACACACGCGGAGAATCTCGCAGCGATTCCAGCACCTGGTCGTCGCTCCCGGCCCATTCCTTGTCGAGATAGCGACCAACGACATACGGCTGCGCGGCCAGCCCGAGGCGATCTTTGTAGTACTCGTACACTGGCTGGAACTCACCGATGTACATCACATCGCCCGGACGGGTATGCTCGCGGACGTGCCGGAGCATCGGCCGGATCTCGAGGAACGGCGTGGGCCCGACGATTAAATGCTCGACGGTTCTCACGCTCAACAACGCGACCAGAGCCACCGCCACCGCTGCGCCGAGAGGCTTCCACACCCATCGCGCGCGTTCCACGATGACGATAACGCCTTCGCATGTCGGCAGAAGCAGCAACGGAAGCACGAAGAGAATCATCCGGTGCCAGAACGGATACATCTGGAAAAGCGAGGCTATCGCGAGCGCGACAACAGGCACGGCGAGAAACAACCCGAGAGCCTCACGTCGAGCGAAGATCGCCCACAGACCCAGCGCGCACACGGGAATCAGCGGCCATGGATGAACGGTAGCGAGATCCAGCGGCACGATGAATGCGCTCGCAACTAGCGCATAGCTGTGATGCCAGTCCGACACGCTGAGAAATCGCTGCGCCCAGAAGATTTTGAGAAAGCCGTCCAAATCAATCGTGCGCAACGAGACCTGGTAGGTCACGGCGAATCCGACACCCCACGCCGCGCAAACCGGTATCAACCGGAACACGGCCCGCCCGTCGCGGCGCACCAGATAGTCACACGCGAGCCCGGCGGCGAGACCCGTCAACAGGAACACGAGTGGGAACGAAAAGAACAACCCAGCCGCCCCAAACAGTGCCGCGGCCAACGCTCGACGCGGTGTCAGCGGGTTTCGCATGAGCCAGCTGCCCAGCATCAACGTGGCGATCGCAAACGTCAGGTCGGAGCTGTACCTGCTTGCAGTTCGACGCCCAGTAGATGGCCGACGGAGAAAGCGCAAAAAACGCGAGCGCCAGCAGCGCCGCTGCCTGCGAGATGTACGCTCGCGCAGCCATGTAGAAAAGGGGGAGCGACGCAAGCCCGAACAGGAAGGCGGGCAGGCGAAGTACCCGCTCTGAATCGCCGAACAGCAGGGTGCCGGCCTTGGTGATGAGCACGAAGCCAATCGGCGCCGCCTGGTGAAAGTCGTACGGCCCCAGCAGCGCCCATCCGGATCTGCGGAGAATGTTGAGCGCCAGAGCCGCTTCCGGCCACCAGAGGGGCTTGTCGAAGAGATACATCTGAAGCCGGAGCGTCGCACCGACGGCGACGAGCGCCGTGACCACCATCATGATGCGGCGGTTATCAGACGGCATCGCGCTTTCTTGTCGCGTGTTCCAGCGCAACGCCGGCGTAGAAGAGAAACACGAACTCCATCGGCGCGCGGTAGCGGGTTGCCGGAACGTAAATCGCGTAAACCAGCACGAACACGCCGGCGATCGCCCACAGCACGGCATCCTGAGCCAGCACACGCCGGCGAAGATAGACGCCGATCGCCGCAGCGGCCATCACGAACGATGCAGCCAGCGTATGACTGAACACCTCGCTGCGCGGGCGGACGAGCGGATCTTCCACGAAGACCTTATCGGGCGGCTCGAGGCGGACGCGAGTCTCCGCTCCAGAGACGTAGCGCGGGGTCAGGCGTGGCGAAAGGAAATACAGGGCGTTTCTGAACTTCTGTGCAACCGTGGCGAACGGCGACGCTTTCATGTACTCGATCGACGCGCGTGTGAAGTACCGGTCGATGCGCGGGATGTAGTCGGCCGTGCCCGGCACGATGTCGGGCCGGGCAGCAGACGCCAGCGCATAGGCAGGCGCTTCGAGCAGGTCGAGATCGTAGTCGGGCAACAGAGCGGCCGTGTATGGCGAGTTGCCGATGAACAGGTTGATCCCGCTGCGCGTCGGCCACCACGATCCGTTCACGGTGTGATTGCGGATCCACCAGGGGAGTATCACCAGCGTCGCCACGGTCGTGACCGCCACAGCATCTCGCACGCGCCCTCGCCAGACGAGGATCGCTCCCACGATCGGGACAAGCGGAAGCACCATGGCCCGGCTCAGGACGCTCAACCCAAGCCACAGGCCCGCAAGCACGGCTGTGGCAGCAGTGGTCATCGCCACACTCGCGGACGCAAACCCGATCAGCAGCACCGTGGTCAGCGACGAATCACTCATCGTCGCGGCGTGCCTGATGAGAAGCGGATAGGCCGCAAACAGCAGCCCCGCGATGACACCCGCGCGAGGCGACCCCGCCTGCGCCCGCGTCAAGCGGAACAACAACACCGCGCCTGCTGAGGCGAGCGCGATCTGTATCAGTTGAACAACCAGCGCCGATTCGCCGGCGATCAACCGCGCGCCGGCGAGAAACAGCGGATAGAGCGGCTCGAAGTCGGTCACCGGCAGACCGTCGATCGTGAACGTCCCGGTCCGCACCAGGCTTTCGGCCAAGCCCCAGGTACTGGCTCTCGATTCGAGGGTGAAAAATCAGCAGGTAGGCGATACGGGGAACAGCGGCAGCGCAGAACAGGATCGCTGCCAGCTTCATATCACGCGCGCGCCGGCGCTGGTCACCTTTCCTGCAAACAGATCGCTTTGAAGACCGGCCGCAGATTGGAAGGCTGCCTGCATCGCGCCGCCGATCTTCTGTGAGGCGCTGACGCTGTCGGCAAACGCAAACACAGAAGGGCCCGAGCCGGCGATCGAACACCCCAGTCCACCGGCCTGGAGCGCAGCGTTCTTGACGGCGTGGAATCCAGGGATCAGCTGCGCGCGCAGCGGTTCCACGAGACGGTCTTCAACGCTGCGTCCGAGCAGTTCGAGATCGCCGCGGCCGAGCGCCGCAACGAAGGCCGCAATGTTGCCGAGATTCGGAACGATGTCGTCGAGAGAGGACGTGCGCCCTTTCACGAGCCGCCGCGCCTCGGCCGTCGAGACTTCGCAGTGCGGATGCACGACGCTGATATGAAGATTTTCGGGAAGAGGAAGCGAAATGACATCGAACGGCTGATAACTTCGCACCAGGACGATGCCGCCCATCACGCTGGGCGCGACGTTATCGGCGTGGGGTGTGCCGGACGCCGCCCGCTCACCTTCCATCGCACTCGATACCACGTCACGTTGCGACAGTGGTCTGCCCAGCAGCTCGTTCACGGCAACAGCACCGGCGGCGCTGCTCGCTCCCGAGCTGCCGAGCCCGCTCGCAAGCGGCATCTGTTTGTGCAACCATAGCCGCACGCCTTGACTGGCGCCCGCGCGCCGCAGCGCGTCGGCTGCGGCGCGGCCGACGACGTTCTTTCCAGGGTCTCGGCTCAGGACGCCACCGTCACCGGTGATCTCGACGATTTCGACGCGCGGATCATCGATCAGCTCGGCCTCGAGCTCATCGCCGGGCCGGCTCAGCGCCAGGCCCAGCACGTCGAATCCTGGCCCCAGATTGGCAACAGTTGCTGGCGCGAACACGCGAATTCGTCGATTCATTCGAAGTTTCGAGAGATTATCACGGGGCCTCGATTACGAAATCGAACCGCCGTGGTGTGGAACGGAACACTGAGGAGCTGGTGATGACCGGGCGCTTGTATCTGACAGTCGGCCTGTTTGCGGTAATGACGGTGAGCGCATCGTCGCAGGTAGTGAAGCCTGTGGGCGCGCTCGGCCCCGCGACGACGACGGGATATTCCACCAAGGGCGGACAGGCGCTCATCAACGGAACCGCCGTCGACAACCACTCAGTGCCGCTCCCGAACGCGACCGTCCGCCTTCGCAATCTGGCGGCAAATCAGATCGAGCAGGTCGTCACCGCCAATCAGGTCGGCCAGTTCACGTTCATCGCGCGCCCCGAAATCCCGTATGTGGTCGAGATCGCGGATCGCCTCGGCCGCATCCTCGCCGTCGGCGACATCATCACGGCCCAGGCCGGCGACGTCGCCGGTGCCATCATCGCCATTCCCTCTCGCTTGCCCGCGGTCGCAGGCGTGTTCGGGAACACCGCCAGCTCTGTCTTCTCGGCGGCATCCAGCACCGGGATCGCCGTCATCGAGCCACCGCCCCCGCTGAGTCCTGAAAAATAACCGTCGGTACGGGCACCCTGCTGCCTCACTTCTGCAAGAGCTTTTGGGACATTCCGCCCATACCTAGGTATTCTGTTAACGAAATAAAAGCGAAATAACTGTTAAAGCCCTTCGTTGACCGAGATTATCAGGGGCACTCGGGTTGACAGTTTGTCTTTATTGTGCTAAATTGTCCTATAGAGTTCTTTGTAAAATCTGTCGAAAACTACTGACACGACCGATAAATCGCCATAGAGAATGGATCCTAGTCTGCGTCCTCCCGGCCCCGCAGCTCCGCGGCAGCAATCGGCGTCTGCCGCCGCGAAGCAGGGCCTTTTTCCGTCCGACTCGGATACCCATCTCCTCGACCGCCTCAACGCGATTTATAAGTACCGCTACGTCGTCCTGACGATTTTCCTGCTCGTCCTGCTCGCCGTGACGGTTCGCACTTATACGACCACGCCGATGTACCGGGCCACGACGAGCGTGTTGATTGAGGAAGATCGGACGGCGAACGTCGCCGGCTTCAACACGCAGGCCCCCACCGATTACAGCCAGGACCCCGAGCCGTACTACCAGACCCAGCTACGCATCCTGACAGGACGAGAGCTCGCCACCCGAGTCGTTGAGAAGCTGCACCTCGAGAACGTGCCCGAATTCAACGGCCAGGGACCAACGCGCACCGGCCTTGCCGCGGGGCTGGACAGGATGACCGATCAGGGCAAGGGCCTTTTGCGCCGCGTGACCGGCAGGGCGGCGCCCGCGCAGGCGCCCGCAGCCAAACCTTCAAGCGACGATCTCGCGAATGGTTTTCTCGGCGCGGTTCAGGTGGAACAAGTCCGGGGCAGCCGGCTGTTCAACGTGTCGATCACGTCTTCCGATCCTCAGTTCGCTGCGCGCGCCGCCGACATGCTGGCCGCAGAGTACGTGCGGTTCAATCAGGAATATCGCACCGATGCGACGCGCAAGAGCCTCGACTTCCTTGCGGGCGAAATCGCCAAGCAGCAGAAGAAAGTGGAGGACAGCGAGCGGGCGATGGCGGAATACCGCGAGTCGAACAACGCGCTGTCGCTCGAAGATCGTCAGAACACCGTGGTCGCCAGCCTGAATCAGGTGAACGATCAGTACACGCGCATCAGGACGGAGCGCATTCAGAAGGAAGCGCTCTACAACCAGATCAAATCGCTGCCGCCCTCGGCCGTGGCCGATGCGCCGGCGGTGTCGGCAAACCCCGCGGTGCAGACATTGCGCACCCGGCTGGCGGAGCTGCAGCGTCAGAAGGTGCAGCTGAACGAACGGTACGGACCGAAGAACCCACAGGTCATTGAAAACGAGAACGCGATCGTCGACACCGCCAAGCAGTTTCAAAACGCCCTCGCAGCGGCGGTTTCGGCGATTCGCAGCGAGTACGAGACGGCGCGGGCAACCGAGTCGCGCCTCGCGAACGAACTGACGAAGTCGCAGGCCGCTTCGATGGATTTGAATCGCAAGAACGTGGGCTACACCGTGCTCGAGCGCGAGGCCCAGAGCAACCGCGGGATTTACGAGACGCTGCTGCAACGTCAGAACGAGCTGCAAATCGTCAGCAACAGCGGCGGCAACAACGTGCGCCTGATGGACCGTGCGGTCGTGCCCGACACGCCGTTCACGCCGGACGTGCGCCGGAACTACATGCTCGGCACGCTGGCCGGCCTGTTGCTTTCATTCGGCCTCGTCCTCGCGATCGACTATCTGGACGACACGGTGAAGACCCCGGAAGACATCACGCGCCGCCTGAAGCTGCCGTTCCTGGGGCTCGTGCCCGCCGTGAAGGGCAACAATCACCCGCTGCTCTCGCAGGAAGTGCCGCACGAATTCGGCGAAGCGTTTCGCGCGCTGCGCACCTCGCTCGTGTTCAGCAGCGGCACCGAAGGTACGCGCGTCATCGGCCTCACGAGCGCCCAGCCGCTCGAAGGCAAGACGACGACAGCCTGCAACATGGCGATTGCGCTGGCCTATGGCGGTTCGCGCGTCCTCCTCATCGACGCCGATATGCGGCGCCCCAGCGTATCGCGTACGCTCGGCATCGAGAACGAGATTGGACTGTCGCACCTGCTGACAGGTCAGGCGACTGCGCGGCAGGCGATCCGCCGCACGACGATTCAGAATCTATGGGTCATGACGGCAGGCCTGACGCCGCCGAATCCGTCCGAGCTGCTTGCGTCGGAGCGCATGAAAACGCTCATCGCGACGGTGCAGACCGGGCCATTCGACTGGGTGCTCATCGACACGCCGCCGGTCCTTGCCGTCACCGACGCCGTCATCATCGCGCCGTGGGTCTCCGGCGTGGTGTTCGTCATCGGATCGGAAATGACTCAGCGCCGCCTGGCCGAACGTGCCGTCGAGACACTGATGACGAGCCGTCCGCACGTGCTTGGCGCGGTGCTCAATCGCGTTGATATCATCCGCAACAAGGACCATTACTCGCGCTACTACGGCTACAAGTACAAGAACTACTACGTCAAATCGACTGCGGCATAGGACTTCCTATCCGCCGGGCGCCACAGTCGTGGCGTGCCTTCTGGCGTGGGTGACGTTCCCGGCGGGCGGTGTGTATCCGTGGGTCTGGGTTCCCGCGGCGTGCGCTGTCGCGCTGCTGGCCTTCTTTGTCAGGCCGCGGGTGGCCGCCGGGGGCTCAACGCGAACCGCGGACATCGCGCTCGCTCTTTCAGTCGCCGCGATCGCCTTCCAGCTCGTCCCGCTGCCCTATGCACTCCTGCGCGCCGCCGATCCGCATGCGCTCGCGGTGCGCGCGTCGCTGTGGCTGACAACGCCCTTTGCCGGCTCCGAGGCACGGTATCTTCCAATCAGCATCCTGCCCCACGACACGTTTGCGGCGCTCGGGATTCTCGCGAGCGCTGTGCTGCTCTTCTGGACGTGCCGCCAGATTTGCGAGAGGGGCGGCGCCGGTCGAATCGTTCGCGCTATTGCCGTGATCGGGCTCGTCGGATCGATTGCCGCCATCGTCCAGCGCGCGCAGAGCCACGACCTTCTCTACGGAATTTGGCGCCCGGCCGATGCCGGTGCACGGCCATATGGCCCCTTTGTGAATCGCAATCACTTTGCCACATGGATTGTGATGGCGTGCCCGCTTGTGTTCGGATATCTGCTCGCGCGCGCACCGAGCCGCCGGCCGCCGCAGCTCTTCTCGCAGCGTGTGGCGACCGCATTGAAGCAGCTGGGCTCCATGCGGATCTGGCTCGTGTCATCGGTCTGCGTGATGACGCTCGCGCTGCTTCTCTCGGCATCACGGTCGGGACTCATCGGGCTGATGTGCGCCATGACCATCAGTCTGTTTCTCAGAAAGGCGGATGCGGGCCCCGCCATTCGGCGCTGGATGATCTTTCAGGGCGTGGTGCTCGTGCTCGTCGCCCTTTCGTTTGCAAACTTCGACGCGCTGATGGCCCGCTTCGACGAAACCGTGCAGCCGTCACAAGCGGGACGGGGCCGAACGGCCATCTGGGCTGATGCCCAACGTCTGATTCGCGATTTTCCGCTCACGGGCACAGGCGCCGGCACGTTCGGCACCGCTGTCGCCGTTTACCAGACCGCCGAACCGGGGTACTCTATCGGCAACGCACACAATCACTATCTGCAGATGGCGGCCGAAGGAGGATTGCTGGTTGGGGCGCCAGTGGCGCTCAGCATCGCCGCACTGTTCGCACTGTGTGCGCGCCGGCTGAAGGAGGATGGCAGTCGTGACTATCTCGTGCGGGCGGGATCGGCGGCAGGCATTGCAGCGGCGCTCGTCCAAAGCTTCTGGGAGACTGGTTTGAGAATGCCCGCAAATGCGATGCTACTCGCCGTGCTGGCCGCCGTCGCCACGTATTCACCTGACCCAGGCGCAAAAGAGACTGGGCTTGTTGAGCCGCGAGCGGCGCGGGGCGCCGGGGCCCCGCAAGCGAGCGGCCGGAGCGGGGCGGGGGGCCCCCGCGACTAAAAATGCTGAGGATTGGCTTCGATCTCGACGGCGTGGTTGCGGATTTCAGGACCGCTTTCCTCGAAGCGGCCGCCAGCATACTCGGACGCGAGGCGATTCAGCGGCCGTCTTCCCCACTGCCCGACTTCGATGCCGTGTCGGCTACCGACGCCAAGCGCGTCTGGAAAGTGATCACCGAAACGCCGAACTGGTGGATCGGGCTCGCGCCGTATGAACCGGATCAGATCGCTCGTCTTTATCAGCTTGCGCGTCGCCATAGCTGGGAGGTGTCGTTTCTGACCTCGCGCATTCCCACTGCAGGCGACTCGGTGCAGTTCCAAAGCCAGGCCTGGCTCGAAACACATGGCTTTTATATGCCCGCGGTCGTCACCGTTCCCGGATCGCGCGGTGAGGTTGCCAACGCGCTGCGACTCGATGTGGTCATCGACGATCAATTCCTGAATTGCCTCGAGGTGGTCGGCGCCTCCCAGTCCAAAGCGATGCTCATCCTCCGCGTGGGCGATGCGACCCTCGAACAGCAGGCCATCGATCGCGGCATCGGAATCGTGCACCGTCTCGACGAGGTCATCGAAGTGCTGCTGCAGCTTCAGGACGTCCTGCCGCAGAAACGCGGCGTCGTCATGCGCCTGGCCGACTGGTTTACGCGCAAAGAGCCCGATGGCCACGTGCTGCCGATGAACCCCCGCGCAGCCCGGCCGATCCCGCCGCACGCCGACAAGTAAGCATTAGAAGAACAGGCACATAGCTGCTCCAAAGACGGCTGCTCCACAGACGGTATTTCAACGCAAAGACGCAAAGGCGCAGAGAAAATCCGAGAAGGAAACGCGACGACGCGACGACGCACGTAAGGTGACTTCTCTCTTGCGTGAGCCGGCTCTTCAAAGCGTCGACTTCGTGGGCCGCGTATTGCGGCCCACACCAGAAAGCGCGAAATCGATGCGCCCAAGAGCCGACGGGGATTTCTCGGCGTCTCTGCGTCTCGGAGTCAAAAGCTGCACACGTTCTTCTCTGTGACCTCCGTATTCCTCGGAGGCCTCTGTGTCCCGTCGTGTTTCTTGTCGTGCTAGAAGGCGAGACGGCGGAGAACCAGTTGCCGCACGGGTGGGTGTTTCAGCAGTTCGAGGATGAGCTGGCGGTGGCGGTTGAAGGTTGCAGTACGGCGCACGATTGGCATGACGCCGTCGGTACGAGCGAGCTCGAACAGGGCTTCGATATCGGCATCGCTCATGCGATGAGCGACGAGGCGCAGCTTGAGCTGCGCCTGAAATTCTGCCGACAGCCGTTCGCGCCAGCGACGCTCGTACGGCGCGAGCCGTTTCGCGCTGAGGTCGTTTCGCGGGAGGGCATCGGCCAGCACGTCGGCGGCAAGCGCGGCGCTGACGAGACTGTAATAGATGCCGCCGCCAGTCGTCGGCTTCACGAGACCTGCCGCATCACCGATCGCCAGCAGGCGATCGCCATAGGTGCGCGAGAGCGGTGCAAGCGGAAGAATCTTCTGCCGCGGCCGTCGAATGGCTGTCTCCTCGATGCCCCACCGGTCGCCCACGCGTGCGGCGAGACGCTCGAAATACCGGGGCGCATCGTTCTCACACATGATGCCGACACGCGCGCAGTGCTGCGTGCCGCGAATGACCGGCACGACCCAGCCAAATCCCTTGGGTGCGACCTCGCTGCCGAAGTGAAGCTCGACATCGCCGAGATGGCGGGCCGGCATCTCGATTTGCGCCGTGTTCAGAAACAGCCGCGGCATGCCGAGGCCAACCTGCCGATGAAGGGAGTAGTTTGCGCCGCACGCCAGAATCGCCACGCGTGCATGAACGTCACCGGAGGCGGTTTTGACGGTCACGCCATGCCGACCGATCTGCAGGGCGATCGCACGCGCCCCTTCCTTGACGGCGAGCCCCGCATGCCTCGCCGCGGCGGACAACTCCTGATCGAACATGCGCCGGTCGACGACAACGGCTTCGACACGGCCGCTCGAATAGCTCACCTGATTGCCGGCGGGAGACCAGAAGCGTGCGGTCGTCAGATTGTTCAAGAGCGATCGGCGTGAGAGGTTGAATTCGTCGAACGCTTCCGCGGCAAGGACGCCCGTGCAGTGAACGGGCTCGCCGACGGCGGGATGTTCTTCGAGCAGTACCGTGTGGAACCCTGCGGCAGCGAGTCGCGCTCCGGCGTAAAGCCCAGCGGGGCCTCCGCCAACAATCGCCACATCGTGCATCGCGGGCATTCTATCGCTAAAACTTGCGCTCACGCGCCTCCCATGTACCGCGGAACGTGATCCAGAACGACAGCGCGATGAGGCGCACGTCGAGCCAGAACGATTGGCGACGGATATAGACCTTGTCGTACCGAAACTTGTGGCGCCTGGTCACGTCGCGAGGAGCGTAAATCTGTGCAACGCCGGTCAGACCTGGAACAACCGCGCATCGCGCGTCAAATCCTGGCACGTCCTCGAGTCGTTCGACGCTGCCGTGGCCGTTCACCTCGATTTCGCCGGGCCGTAACGCTCTCGGCCCCACGAAGCTCATGTCGCCGCTGAAGATGTTCCAGAGCTGCGGCAGCTCGTCCAGCGCGGTGGCGCGCATCAGCCGCCCCGTGCGCGTCACCCGCGGATCGTTCTGGACGGCCTGCATCGGCCCGACATGCGCCTCGGCATCGGGCACCATCGATCGGAATTTCAGCGCCAGAAAATGACGGCCATTCTTGCCGACGCGCTCCTGTGTGAAGAAGATGGGCCCGCGATCTTCAATCTTGATGAGCGCCGCCAACATCAGCGCTATCGGGGCTGACACGATCAGCCCACAGCCGGCGAGCAAGATGTCAAGCAACCGTTTGGCGCCGGACATCTTTTTTGCCTCCAACCTCGTGGTACAGCGCGAGAATCGCATTCGCCATGCGATCGACGGCAAACACCGACCGCGCACGCTCCGCGGCTGCCCTGCCCATGTGCTGGCGTTCGAGAGGATTGGCCAGCAGGCGCTCGATCGCAGCGCGGAGTGCCACGGCGTCGCCAGGTGGAACGACGACGCCGGTTTCCTCGTGGACGTTAACCCACGCCACGCCGGTGCCGACATCGGTGCTGACAACCGGCTTGGCACGCGACATCGCTTCGATCTGCACCACACCGAACGCTTCCTGCCGCGTCACCGATGGCAGCACGAACAGATCGCACGCCCGATACAGCGAAGCGAGCTCGTCATCGGTCACCTCTCCGGCAAATCTGACGCGGTCGGCCATGCCGCACGAGTGCGCACGGCGCTCGAGCTCTCCGCGGAGCGGACCGTCGCCGACGAGGACCGCCGAAGCAGAGGATTGGCGCAACGCGTCGAGCAGGATGTCGACACCCTTGTAAGCGACGAACCGCCCGACGAACAGCACAAACGGCCGGCCGATCTCGCGGCGAATCTCTTCGGCCCGCGCGGCAATCGCCGCGCTTTCGGTTGGCTTCTCAACGCCGAACGGAATCACGACGCACTTGTTCTGCCACTCCTGCAGTGCGGGGGCCGTCTTCGACAACGGTGCGGACGACACAGCGATGCGCGTGGCGCATGTCAGCGCGAAACGCAGAAATGGACGATAGAAAAGCCGGTACCGCCAGCTCGGGCGGATGACGTCGCTGTGAAACCAGACGATGAGCGGTGCTTCGGGTCGCGCAAGAAAGTAGGCGACCAGCGCCATCGGGTTGGGCTCGTGCAGCACGATGAGATCGGCCTCTTCGCTGGCGAGCTGCGCCGGGAACCCGGGGCACACCGCGACGGCGCCGATTCTTGCGATCGACGGAAGACGAACCACTTCGACGGTGCCGTCCTGTTCCTCCACGCGGACGAACCGATCGTTGGCGACGAGTACTCGATTCTGGACGTGGTTCGCCGTTTCGTGGCAGATCAGTCGCAGAATCGCCTCCATACCCCCCTTCGCCGGCGGATAGAACTTGCCGAGGTGCAGCACTCTCACGATCGGGCCACCTGCAGGTAGAGGCTGGTCATCTGGCCGGCGTAGGTCTTCCAGTCGAAACGGCCCGCCTGACGAACGCACGCCGCACGACGAACCTGCCATCCTCGTGCATCGCGTTCCTTCTCCTGCAGCAGCTTCGTCACGGTGTCCACCCAGGCCGCCACGTCGCCCGGCGCACAGTAGACGGCGGCATCGCCGCCGATTTCGCGAAGCGCAGGGATGCCGCTCGCGACGACCGGCGTGCCACACGCCATCGCCTCGACGAGCGGAAGCCCGAAGCCCTCACGCTCGGACGGCAGCAGGACCAGCGCTGAACGTCGATACAGATCGGCAAGCTCGTCGCGACCGAGCGTCGGCATCTCGACAATGCTTTCAATGACACCGAGACTGGCTGCGAGATCCCTCTGTTCAGACGTGAGCGGACCTCCCACTCTGATGAGTCGAAGGTTCGGCGTGCACTTGCGCGCACCTGCAAACACCTCGAGGAGCACGTCGATTCTCTTGCGGGGAATCGTGCTGCCCACATGCAGCACGTCAGCCGTGGCCGCCATTCCATTCGATGACGGCCTGCAGCTCGGATGAACGCCGAGGTAGGTGACGCTCGTGCGCGCGGGCGTCACTCGCCCGCTGGCCAGCAGCTGTGTCCTTGTTGCTTCGCTGATGCACGCTACGTGCGCCGCCCGCGAGACGCCGTCGAGGACCGATTTCGCCAGCAACCCTTCTGGTCCCATCGCCGACGTCGAGGGAAGGGCGGCAGTAATCGCATCGACGTCGTTGCACGTGACGACGGTGCGCTCGGCCGGCAGCACGCGCATCACGTGTGCGTAGCTGTGATCGACGACGTGGAACACGTCAAATTCGCGCACGCGGGGCGCGAGCCATCGCGGGTAGTCCCACAACCGGCCGGTCAGCCGATCGGCCAAATGCATGCGCGCGCTCTGTCCAATGAGCGGCAGCTTGCTCCAGCGCTGGTTCATCCGCGGCCTGAGCTGTACGGCCTCGACCCGGCCGCCGGACACGCCAGGCAGCGTCTGCATCAGCATGTCGCCGATGAGATCCATGCTGGGCCATCGCTCTTCGAGATAGTCGCAGACGATGCCGACTCGAAGTGTGGTCACAGGCTGTTCGCGCGACAGATAAACCACACCTGAGTCGCGAGCCGTGGCCCGAGCCTCGCGAACGGGCTGGCAACCACCCTCTCGAGCACGAACGAACGGCTGAGCCGGTCGCGCAGCAGCATCCAGTTGAAGCCCTTGTGATCGTGCGAAGGCCCGCTGCCAGTGTCGAATACCGGGCGGACCAGATGCTGGCGGTTGCCGGCCACCAGCGCCGAAACCAGTTCGGACCAGGAGTACGGACTCGTGCCGGGATAGTGGCCGACCTTCCGCCACCCGGCAATTCGGCGAACGGTCTGC
Organism: Vicinamibacterales bacterium; assembly: GCA_963811435.1. Classification (GTDB taxonomy): domain Bacteria; phylum Acidobacteriota; class Vicinamibacteria; order Vicinamibacterales; family JAMQPK01; genus JAMQPK01. Next base: position 312,286 of record CAWERD010000007.1, on the reverse strand, counting down.
TTCACCAGAACCGGCAGTCCTGTTTCGACCGGCACACTGATGATCAATTTCCCGCCGGGCATGAGGAGTCGAGCCATGCGCGCCAGTTCCGGCTCCCAGTCGACCACGTGTTCGAGCACCTCCATGCAGAACACCGCGTCGTACGTGCCTGCGTGATCCTGGGTGTCGAGCTCGCTGATTTGAAGAAACTGCAGACGCGGCTCGCTGTGATAACGCCGCCGGCAGTCGTCGACGACCTCCCGCGTAAGCTCAGCCCCGGTGGCAACCGCTGGAGCGTCATCGCTCATCATCGTCAGCGCCAGGAACGTGCCATCGCCGCAGCCGAAATCGAGCACGCGTTTTCCGCGAAACTCACGCGCGAGTGAAATGCCGGTGTCGAATCTCCTCGTGTGGCTCCAGGCGACAAGCCTGTCGCGCGAGAACATCTGCTTGCGCGCGTAATGGCCCGTGCTGATCGCGCTATGAAGGTCTGACACAGGCCTCGCTCAACACGTTTCTGATCGTCCTGAATGCTCTGTCGCGCGACCAGGTGGCTTCGACGAAGGCGCGGCCGCGCAGCGCCTGCTCGCCTGCCTCGCTGCGGTTGCGCGCAACCCACAGAATCGCTTCACACATCGCGTTTGCGTCCTGGCGCGGGGTCAACTGGGCAATCCCCTTCAACGTCAGCGCCAGACCGCCAACGGCCGTGGCAATTGCCGGGGTGCCGCACGCCACTGCTTCAAGCGGCGACATGCCACCACCCTCGGCGAGGGACGCCTGCACGACGAGATCGACCGCCTGGACGTACTCGCAGAGATCCTTCATCGGATGGACGGCAGGACGCGCGATCACCCAGTCGGCGACGTCTCGCAGGTTGAGGGTTCGTGCGATGTTCACGAATTCCTGAAAGCCTCCGCCGAGATTGATCACGAGGGCCTCGAGTCCGCGTTCACGGGCCATGGCCACGGCACGCAGTACCGTCTCGGGATCTTTCTCGTGACTGATACGGCTGGAAAAGAGAACAAGGAACTTGTCCTCCGGAAGCTGGTGGCGCAATCGCAACGCCGTGCGCTCCGCAATGGTCACGGGCTTGAACAGGGTGGTGTCGATGCCGCAATAGTAGCCCTCGAAGGCACGCGCGGGAATCGCCGCAGCCAGATCGCGTAGATATGGGCCGGTCGTCACGACGGCGCTGCCCAGCCGTCCGCTCACGTTCATCGCCACGCGAAGAAAAACCTCGCCGGCCATCGCTTCAATCTGTCCGATCTGTCCACGCTGCCGCCGGCACCGGAAATACTCGACTGGCGAGGTGCCGAGATAGGTCACGACCGGCACTCCCATCGCCTTGCCGATAATCGTCGCGTTCAGCGAGCCCCGCCCCATCTCCTGTGAGAGCACCACGTCGTAGCGGCGAATGTGCTGGAGCAGATAGAGAAGCGAGCGGGCCTGAAAGGCCAGCCGGCCACCCTCGATGGTGTCGACCTTCAGCTCCGCGCCGCTGTCCGCAATGCGTTCGAGGAGGCCGCTCTCTCGAAACTGGCGTGACGGCGTCACGAGGGTGAGATCGCAGATCTCCGACAACCCGACGACGAAACGGATGTCGGTGAAGCCTTCGCAGAAGTAGAGGACCTTCACGCGCGTGAGACGCCTGCAGCTTTTCGAATCAACATCGGCAGAACAGACAAGAGATACGAGGCGCACGGCTCCCAGCCTGGCGCCATCCTGAATGCGTCGCGGAACAGCGTGCGCGCCTCGTCGAGCTGGTTGAAGTACAGCCGATCGCGACCGGCCCGGACCGTCGACTCGGCCAGGCGCGCGCGCATGTACGGCAGGAGCTCCGGGAACTTGCCGCTTTCGACGAGCGAGCGCCAGATGAACACAAAGCATTCGCTCTTTTCCGGGCTTCGCCTGACGGTTTCCATCTGCGAGTGAAGCCGGTAGCGCGTCAATCTGTCAGACACATAGAAGAAGCCGCCACCCGACGCCGCCAGCAGGCTCGAAATCCAGAAGTCATAGGCACCGGCCACCTCGGGTACCAGCTTCGTGTAGTCGAAGGCTCCCGCTCTGAACACCGACCCCATCGCCAGAGGAACCGCATTTTTCTGGAGCACGAGCGTATGCGGGTTGGCGATGTCTCCCACCTGCAGATTGTGCCTCCCGTACGCTTCGGTGTTTTGCTCGGTCGCGCGATGATCGATCTCGCCGTTCTGTCTCACGATCCAGTGATCGCAGAACGCCAGCACTCTGCGACTGCTGGCTTCGAGCGGCGGCACGAGGCGCGCCAGGAACTCGGGCTCCCAGACATCGTCGTCGTTCAGAATCGTGATATAGCGGCCGCGGGCCTTGCTCAGCGCAGACTGGAGGCTCAACGCAACGCCGAGCGTTTCCGGGTTTGGTTCGTAGCGAAGCCGTTCGCCTTCGAATGCCGTCGTTGCAATCTCCCTTGCGGCCTCCGATCCGGAATCGTCGGCGACGATGACCTCGTAGTCGTCGAACGACTGCGCGGCAACGCCGCTCAGCGCCTCGCGGAGGTAGTCGAGACGCTTGTAAACCGTGAGAATGACCGTGACGAGGGGCGCGCTCACACGTGTTCAGGCCACCTGCTCGAGCACCTTGATCAGTTCCGGCAGATGGCGTTCCATTGTGAAGGAAGACCCAACCTCGCGGGCGCCGCCGCACAATGCGGCGTAGTGCTGGGAGTCGTGCACGCACGTGATGATCGCCTGTGCGAGCGATGACGCCGAAGGCGGATGCGCCGCGGCCAGGTGACCATTCACGCCTTCATGCAGCCATTGCGGAATGCCGCCAACGGCGAACGCCGCCGCTGGAACGCCGTGCTGCGCGGCTGCAGGGCCCACCGAACCGAACGGTTCGGGCCATACGCTTGGGACAACCAGGAGATCGGTCTTCGACATCAGCACATCGACCTGCTCAGCCGATTGCCAGCCGGGGAAGGTGATCTCGATGTCGTGATGCTCCGATTGTATGTGACGGGCACGTTCTCCCCATTCACGCCTGTCGCGGCCGTCGCCTGCCAGCGTGAGCCGGACGGGCCGATTGAGCCGGCGTTGAACCTCGGGCAGGGCATCGATCAGGAACAAACCGCCCTTCAGCGCATCCATTCGGCCGGCGAACAACAGGTTCAACGCCGTGCCTCCGCGGTAATCGTCGGGTCCTGTGATGGACGTCACCGGGAACGGAACCACAGTGGATCGAACGCCGTGACGGTTGAGCTCGGTCTGCATGTGCGCACTGTGCGTCAACACGGCGCGATACTCGCGCAAGAGCTGCAGCCTGTGCGATTGCTCGCGATACAGGTGCCACATCGTCGATGGGTTATTGCCGCCACATCCCCGCGGGAGGTAGTACGCGAGACAAGGTGCGCCGAAGTGCCGATCGCACGCGAGCACACCTGGCCGCGTGTAGGCCTTCGTGCCGCTCACGCATGTGCCGACGTACGTGTGAACGAACTGCACTGCCGGCGCCACGCGAAGCAGGCTGCGCTCGACGCCGACGTCGTGAAGGCCATGCACGTACAAAACATCGGGCTTCCACTCACGCAATCGCTGAACCGCGCCTGAGGCGCCCAGTTCCGCAGCCGAAAACACCGCCGCCTCGCGCGGCATGTCGATCGCCTGCCGCTCGCCGGCTTCGTGATGCTCGTACCAGAACGCGACGTCGAGCCCGGCGCGGGTCATCGCCGGCAGCAGGAGCGAGAGATACGCCTCGATGCCCCCCACCCGCTGAGCGGTCCACGCCAGCACCGCGACGCGCATCATGCGCTCGAGGCCATCTCGCGCTGGACAGTGCGCCAATGATAGTCGGCAATCAGCGGCCCTTCGCTCCGCTGCGGCATGCGGCCCGTCCCGTAAACGTCGCGCGGCGCAATGTCGAAGGTCATCGCCTGCTCGACGTAGTCGTGGAACGCATGGGCGCCGTGAATGAACACGTCAATCGAGTACGTGTCGGGCCGGAGCGGAAGTCCCGGCAGACGGCAGGCGAACGTGCCGGCCCCCTTCGACACCGAGAAGGTCTCGTTCCTGAAGCCACTCGAGAGCGTCGCGATGCGCGTGCCGTCGAGCATGTTCAGCGACACGCTGACCAGCACATGTTCCAGCGCACTCTGTGCCTCATAGTCGACAACGATGTCGAACGGCTGACCATAGCGAATCGAGCGCGTGAGCTCGCCGTCGGCTGCGGTAATCGAAATGCTCGAGGCCCGGATCTCCCCTCTTCCGGTCCGATCGTGCCGATCGCGCAGATCGCCCACCAGGATCGATTCTTCATGCGTCGAATACGCCACCACGGCTTCGGCGACGTCGCCGACGAGCACGACGCGCCCGCCGCGAAGCAGCACGGCTCTCGAGCAGAGGTTTCCAACCGCCGCCATGTTGTGGCTGACCAGCAGCACCGTGCGGCCGTCGCTCGCGACATCGCGCATCTTGCCGAGGCACTTCCGCTGGAAGTCGAGGTCGCCGACGGCGAGGACTTCGTCGACGATCAGGATTTCACTGCGGAGGTGGGCGGCAACGGCGAACGCCAGACGCACATACATGCCGCTGCTGTAATGCTTGACCGGCGTATCCAGAAATCGTTCGACGCCGGCGAACGCCACGATCGCATCGAACTGGCTGCGAATCTCGGCCCTGGTCATGCCGAGAATCGCACCGTTCAGAAACACGTTTTCGCGCCCGGTCAGCTCCTGATTGAATCCCGTTCCCACCTCGAGAAGGCTGCCAACACGGCCGTAGAGGTCCGCTTCGCCTTCGGACATCTCGGTGATGCGCGACAGGATCTTCAGCAGCGTGCTCTTGCCGGCGCCGTTGCTGCCAATCAGGCCGAGCACTTCTCCGCGCGAGACATCGAACGTCACGTCCTTGAGCGCCCAGAACTGCTCGCGTTCCGCGCGGGCAAACGGATGGCGCAGACGCCGCGCGACCGCTTCTCCCAGAGTGGTCGGCGCGGTGTAGTCGTGCCGGATCGTGTACTTCTTCCCGACCCCGCGAATCGAGATGGCGAGCTCGCTAGACGACATCGGCAAAGCTTCGTTCGGTTCGCTTGAAGACCGCCGCGCCGAACAGGAACAGGGCCATCGCGACGATGGCCGACCAGGCGACAAACGCGAGCGGCGGCAGCGGGCTGCCAGGCAGCAGCGACGCACGCAATCCGGCGATCAACGCCGCCAGGGGATTGACGAGATAGAAGATCGTCTGATACCGGGCGGGTATCTGCGTCACGTCATACGCCACCGGGCTCGCATAGAGGAGAAACGGAATCACGATCGGAAGGATGTGCTGAATGTCACGGTAGTTCACCGTGAGCGCGGCCGCGATGAAACCGCCGCCGAGGGCGAGGCAGACAATCAGCCCTATCCAGATCGGCAGCAGGACCAAGAGCGGCTGGGGCGAAAGTCCGGAGAACGCCAGGAGCGCGAAGTAGACCGTCAGCGCCACGGCAAAATCGAGCAGCGTCGACAGCGTTCCGGAGAGCGGCAGAATCAGCCGCGGAAAGTACACCTTGCTGACGAGGTACGAGTTGCCCACCAGCGAGAAGCTCGTTTTGCTCAGCGTGAAGCTGAAGAGATTCCACGCCAGCAATCCAACGAAGGTGAACAGAAAATACGAGCCGCCCGGCGGCCTGGCCCCTGCCACGATGCCGAACGCAAAGTTCAGCACGCCGGCGGCGAGGAGCGGTTGAAGCACCACCCAGGCGATGCCGAGCACGGTCTGGCGATACCGGAGCTTGATGTCGCGCCGTGCCAGCTCGAGCAGCAAGTCTCGAAACTCGCCCAGCTCGTGCAGTTCGAGCGAGACCCAGCCCGTGGTCGGTCGCAACGTCCGAAGCGAACGCGTGGTCATGTTGAGACCGTCTCCGGGATCAGGTGCGCCTGGCGCTGAAGCGTCTGCCAGCCGGCAGACGCGCACGCGTCCAACGCCGTGCGCGTCTCCGCCGTGGCCAAGTAGCTCGGCGCTTCGAAGGACGCCGCAAGAGATCCATCGACTGCCGGCGCGAGCACGGGACCTCGCATCGACCAGCCGATCGCAAAAATCTCGTAGCCCGCGGCGCGAAGGAGTGCCATGGGTGCGCTGCCGGAGCCGTGATGGTCCTCAAACACGATGTGTCGAATGCGATGGGCGTGAAGCGCCTGAGCCGCGCCCGCGAGCACTTGTGGCTCGTGGCCTTCGACGTCGATCTTCATGACGCCCGCTTTTCTGTCAGCGATCAGGTCATCCACCGTTTCGACGCTGACCCGCACGGAATCTCCATTGCCGCCGGTCTCCCCTCGCTCTGCGATGCGTGCGAGGCCATCGTTTGCTGCGGCGGCATCTGGGAGGATGAGGCTGGCTACGCCTGCCGACGCACCCAGTGCGGTGGCGTGCACCTCGACGGCGGCCATTTCATATTGCTGTTGTGCGCCTTCGACGTTCTGCCTCAGCCACTTCGCTACGTGGGGATTTGGCTCGAACGCCAGTCACTCGACCTTGCGGGCCCGACGCGACTGCTCCCAGAAGCGTCATGTAGCCGATGTTGGCGCCTACATCGATCACCAGATCGGAAGGCCGAGTGAGACGAAACAGGACTTCTGAGACAGCAAGGTCGAACACGCCGGTCGTCCAGACGCACCTTCCGACGTGCTCGGTCGGATCGGCCCACAATTCGACGCCCCACGAGACCGCCATCAGGCGATGGCCTCGCCGCGGCGTAGAGATACTCGAGGCGAGACGTCTCGCCAGCTGTTGAGGCCTGTAGACGTACCACGGCTTCCAGACTGCGTTGAGGTTCATGCGGTACGGCGCGCGACCGCCATGACGGAGCTTCCGAAAGGAAGCCGGCCGGCAATCGCGTTCTCACAGCGAAACCACGTCTGCAGCGCCTGGTTCAGAACGCGGGGAGGTATCCGCGGCACGGCCGCGGCGGACGGAATCAGTGTTTCCTTCGCCCGGGCGAGCAGCTTCGGCACGGTCAGAGACTGAAACAGATACCTCGTGTCGGTCACGTCGAGATCGGCATCCATCATCAAGCGCCGAACCTCGCTGGCCGCGTACCGTTTTACATGACCATTCAGCTCGTCGTGCAGGGTCCACAATGCATCGAACGCTGGGACTGTGATCAGCAATTGCCCATCACGCGCAAGGAAACTCGCGGCACGCCGAAGCATCTTGGCCGGGTGTTCGACGTGCTCGAGCACATCGAGCATCAGAATCAGATCGAACCCGCCGCCGGGCGCGAACGTCTCAATCCCGCCCAGATGAATCCGTTCCCGCCAGCGTCCGCTCTGTTCGACGGCAACGCGATCGGATTCGATGCCTTCGACATGGCCAAAGGGCTCCAACGCGTCAAAGAACAGACCCGCACCGCAGCCGACGTCGAGAATTCTGGCGCCCGTCGCATGAGGCGCCAGCACGTCCCGTACTTCCTTCAGAAGAATTTCCTCCCGGACACGCCACCACCAATGCCGGGAATACAAATCCTTGTAGGCGGCGATGTACCTCAGACTGCATCTCGGTAGGTCGTCTCCGCCTTCAACCGGACGTCCCCGGCCCTCCGGCTCAGCACACGTGCGACGACATACGGCGGACGGCCTTTGGCTTCGCCATACACCCGGCCCAGGTACTCACCGATGATGCCGAGAAACAGCAGCTGCACACCCGACAGGAAGGTCATGATCAACAACGAGGCCGTAAATCCGGCCGGCACCGCACCGACGACGAGCCGAACATAGATCGCGTACATCGCAAAGGCCGCCGACGCGGCGATTGCGAGAAGACCGCTCACCGCGGCCGCGCGCAGGGGCACGATCGAAAACGAGCATACTCCGTCGAGCGCGAGCTTGATGAGCTTCCAGGTGCTGTATTTCGGTTTGCCCGCAAATCGCGCGCCCCGGTCGACGTCGATGCCGACCTGGGTGAACCCGACCCAGGCGCGCAAACCACGAAGGTAGCGCTCGTGTTCGGGCAGCGTGCGCAGCGCCGTCACGACCGGAGCGCCGAGCAACGCGAAGTCGCCGCTGTCGAGCGGAAGCTTGGTATCAGAGAGGGCCGCGATCACACGATAGAACGTACGATACGCCGTTTGCTGCAGCCATCCCTCCTGCCGGGTCTTTCGTCGCGCAAACACCACGTCGGCACCCGCCCTATGATGGTGGAGAAATTCCGGGATGACTTCGGGCTGATCCTGCAGGTCTCCATCCATCAGCACGACGGCATCGCCGGTGGCGTGGTCGAGCGCCGCACCCATGGCCGCCTGGTGACCGAAGTTTCTCGACAACACGACCACCTTGATTCGCGAATCGCTCCGCGCGGCATCCTCGAGCATCTTCTTGGTGTTGTCGGTGCTGCCATCGTCGACGAAGACCATTTCGTGCGGTCCTCCTTCGAGCCGATCCAGCACCGCACGCATTCGCGACAACAGCTCAGGAATCACGTCCTGTTCGTTGAAGATTGGAATGCCGACTGTGACCCTCATTGGCGCCCCCGGCCTTGAAAATAAATCATGGCCCAGAATCCTTTGGCGAATGTGTAAGGCTCGGTAATGACCGGTTCGAATGCCGCGCCGAACAGCTCCAGCCACCGTTCGATCGATCGTGCGTAACGCCCGCGATCGAGCTTCGCCATCACTCGCGCCGGCGACAGACGCGGCGGCAGAACGAGCTCCAGGATGTGCACTCTGCCGTCAGGCGACAGCACCGCCGTGAGGCGCTTCAGAATCTGCTGCACGTCTTCGTCCGAGACGTGATGCAGGAAGCTGTTGACGAGAATCGTGTCAAACGTGCCCAGCGATGAGAGATCTGCCGCGGTGAGGTCGGCCTGGACAAAGAGCCCTGAGTAACGGGCGCGAGCCATCCGCAGATACCGTTCGTTGATGTCGAGGCCGACGTAGTCAGAGCCCTCGAACCGGCCTGCGTTGTTACCCGTTCCGCAGCCGACGTCGAGGATTCGACCGATCTCGCGCTCGCGTAGGCGCCGCTCGACCGGGGCGAATTTTTGCGCGGCAAACGGCGCCTGCCAGGCGGCATACACCGCCGGATGCTCCATCAGCCGATCGCGTGCATACGTCAGCGCCATCGCACCTCGAAACGGCCCACTGATTCGCCGTGAGGAAACAGGTTACGGATGCTGCTCCGACAGCCGTTCAGAGGGCGCCGGTGAAAAGCCCGGGCGATGATTCAGCACGACCACGCTCGTCTCCGTCCATGCCGCGTCGCCTTCGCCCGCCAGTCCGCCCGAGAAGAACTCGAAGAACACACCAGATGGATTCAAACGGCGCGCGAGAAAGTACACTTCGGGGGAGTCCGGGCCGGCCAGAAGCTCCCCTTTTCCAACATGCGCTGTGACCAGCTCGGTCACGCGACGATACTCAGCGACCTCTTCCGGCTTCATCTCGAGGTGCGCGCGCGGCAGATCGAGCTTCTGATCGAGCGCCATCGGCTGATGCCAGGCACCGAGACTGTCGAGATATCCGCGGTTCATCGTGAGAACAGCGAAGACCATCAACGCGGCACACCACACCACGAGCGCCGGGTTCTTGAGACTGGAAAAGTGCTTCGCGCTGGCCGCTCCCGCGATGACCGCCAGCGGCACGGTGTAGCAGAAATAGATGGCACCACTGAAGGGAAACTGAACGAGCGAGGCCCACGCGAGCATCACCATCGTCCCGAAGAGAACGCGACGGCGGTTCGGATCGTCATCGTGGCTGGCGAAGAGCAGCCAGCTGACGGCAACCGGCAGCAGCGCAGCGAACCCACGGCCCGATTGCCAGAGAAGCTGGTACGCCGCATAGCGATCGACGCTTGCAGCAATGACGACGGCCGCAACAATGGAGAGGCCGATCGTGACCAATCGCGCTTGCTTTCCGGATATCTGCAGCCGGCGTGCAAATGGCGTCACAAGCGCCACACACGGGACACCAGCAAGGATGAAGTAGGTATGCTCCATCGCCAGACTGGCGAACTGCAGCCGCCTTTGCGGGATGACAAACAGCCCGTTGACGAGCGTCCCGACGTGGCCGCTCGTCACGTATGGAATGACAAACAGGATCAACGGCAGCGCGGCACATAGAACCACCAGCACGACCGCTCGCAACGCCGCAGGTGTGTCATCGGATTCGCGTCGCTCCGCCGCGACCAGAATCGTTCCGCACGCCACGATGGGCAGGAGAAGATAGAGCGCGTCGGTAGAGGCCATCCTCGATCGCATGACGGCCATGGCGAGACCGACGCCCGCAACGGCAATGCCTGCACGAAGCACCTGAGCGCCTCGTCCGTACATGAACGCCATGACGAGTGCAATGAGCACGTACAAGCCTGTCTGCTTGAACGCAATCGCAAGGCCGGCGGCCAGACCGGCCACTGCGGCATATCTGAGAGATGCCGTTTCGATGTAACGAATGAATCCCCAGATACACCCCAACGCACAGAGCAACACCCACCATGACGGCAGCGACGCAAAGTAATTCGGAAAGCTCCAGGTCAGAGCGAGGGCTGATGCGAACCCCGCGCTGACGGGATCGAGAAATCGTCTCAGAATCGCGTAGATCAGAAGTTGTCCGATCGCGGCGGCTGCAAACAGAACCCATCGAAGGTGAACGAGATCGCTGCCGAGCACCCGAAACGCGGCTGCATGCAGCAGAGTGAGTCCGCCTGTGTACAGCTCTTCGTAGTCCACATGCGGCATGTGTCCAAGGAGCACGTGCTCGGCAGACTGGCCCAGCATTCCCTCATCGTGCGGCACCCAGCCGCGAGGCACGAACGTCCAGAGATACACCAGCGACGCCGCCACGATCAGCCAGCCGGCCACCTGCTGGCGCTCGCGCATCATGCCACGGACCTCAGCGCCGAGATTGTGTGCCGCACGTCGAAATGCTCGTCGTAATAGCGCCGGGCGTCGTTCGACAGACGCCGTCGCTCATCCGGCGTTGAGAGCAGGTGCAGGACGTGGGCGTTGAAGGCGCGCCAATCGCCGGCGGCAGACAGCCGTACCGCGTGCGATCGCTCCCAGAACGATTCCGTCAGGTGACCGCTCGTCGTGACGACGGGAACGCCAAGAAGCAGCCCGGCCATCGTGGTCGTCCGACGCGCGCTGACACCATCTGGATACGGCTGGATGAGCACATCGCACGCTGCGACGTGCGTCGCGATTTGTGCCGGTTCGAGGTGCCCTGTTGTCACAATTCGATCGCGTAGATCCGGATGGCGCGTCAGAAAGGACGACGCGTATCCGTCGCCATTCGCGCCAATCAATACCAGGCGCGCATGCGTGGCGTGAAGCAAGTCGGGTAACAGAGAGTCGAGCAGCGCGGTGACGAGCGAGCCATACGTGCTGATGTGCCCGATGAGGCAGCCTCGCTCACCTCCAAGCTTCGAACGCAGCGCCGTCACGGCGTTCTGCTGCGGCTGGATGAGCGCGCTTGGAATGGGCAACCACGTGAACGGCACCTCGCGGCCCAATGCATACGGCTGCAGCCGAGCCTGCCACGCAGGTATTGACATCCACACACGCGCGGCAGCGCGAAGGAGCACGATCGTCATCACCCGCTGAACGGCGGCGGCCGCCGTCTGACGCCACGTCCCGGCAAACTCGAGGTAGGGCTCGTGCACCATCAACTCGACGCGATCGCCCGCTGCCGCCCGGCCCTTCAGCCAGAGGCAGAACGGCAGGTTCATCGCGCGTCTGCTGTAGCCATGCGGCACCCACTGAACCAGGATGCGGCGCGGCGATGGAAACGCGTCCAACCCGGCATCGGCGCGTTGAAGATCTGTCGCGGCGAAGGTGCCGAGCGTGCGATGGAGGGTAACGGAGGCCGCCCTCTCCTGATCGCCCTGGCCAGGACACCACACATGAACGTCGTCACCCGCGTTCGCGAGACCTTGCGCAACCTGCCGGGTGTAATCGCCCACGCCGCCAATTGCCGGCGGGTACTCAGGAGTGACAAGGTGAATGACGGCCATTGACGCTTGCCTAGTTGCGCGCTGAATACGCATCGAGACAGCGCCGCACGACCTGCGGCCACTGGAAGCGCGTCAACACAATTTCGCGGCCACGTGCGCCGAATGCGGCGGCTTCATCCGGGTGCCCGGACAGCCAACGCAGGCGATTGCCAAGCGCTTCGCGATCGTCGGCCTCGACGACGAACCCGTTCTTTCCGTCCTCGACAATTTCGGGCAGGCTCGCCACGTTCGTGGCAATGACAGGCGCAGCGCAGGCCATGCCTTCGAGAAGCGTCTGCCCGAGCAATTCAGGGACGTTCGTCTCCCCTTCGGGCGTGCGGTAGAGGCTCGGCAGGACCACACAGAGCGCGCGACGATATGCGTCAACCAGCGCCTCATCGCTGCAGTCGTGCCTGAAGCGCACCGATTTTCCTTTTGCGAGCGCGTGCAGTCGCGAAACGTAAGGACTGTCGCTCGGGGGTCCGACGATATCGAGCGAGAGCTCACTCGGCAGCGCCTCGATGAGATTTGCGATGCCCTTGTGCGGCAGCAGCCGTCCGACGAACAGCACGCTTCCGTTTCGTGCGACGTCCTGCGACGGCGAGAACTTCACTGTATCCACACCTCCGAGAATCACTCGCGCGCGCGCCGTGTGCTGATGCCCGAACACGGTCCTGCTGTATTCGCTGATGTGCAGGTGACCGTGAAACCACCCGTCGGTCGACACGTACGCGGAGATGTCCCAACCACCGCCTCCGAGATCGGTCACGAATACCCGACGACCGGTCACACGGCACATGGCCGCAGCGGAGCTGCTCATCACCACGTGCTGCTGGTGACAGTGCACGACATCGGCTCCAAGAATTTCGCCGAGCATGGCGGGGGACCAGCGATTGGCCTGCTGGCCGCGCACAGCCCAGCCGCGCGACAAGACGCGCACGCTCAACCGATCGACCGAGCGATCGCCGGCTTCGGTGCCGAACGTGACGAGGCGGGTCGGCACCTGCTCGGCCATATGCCGTGCGAGCTCGAGGGCATATCGTTCGGCGCCTCCGATGACGCCGCCGGCGCCAAACAACGCCGGGACCAGATGCAGCACGCGGGGACGATCCACACGTGTCACTTCACGGCTTCCAGTTCGATCGACAGAAACCACGCCGGAAACATCCACGCCCACCGCCGTTCGTAGGCCAGTGGCCGCCGGTTGGCGAGACGGTGGACGAGCCGGTTCACGAGGGTGGGATAAAAGACGATTTGTGCGCGCACCCGCTTGAAGTGCGCCGCGCTGTAGAACCCGAGGGCGTGCTCGGGATCGAAATAGTCGAAGCTGAAGGCGCTGAAGTATCGACGATGCGTCGGATCGGTGAACGCGTTCCCGGATGAAAAATGCGGGACCACGATGTGCACGCGCGCACCGCTCGAGCAGACGCGATGAATCTCCTCCATGATGCCCAGCGTGTCATCGAGATGCTCGATGACATCCTGGGCGTGTACTTCGCGGAACGCATTCGACGGAAGCGGCCACGGGGTGACCGATAGATCGTGCACGACATCGGCGCCGACGCGCTCGCTGATGTCGACGTTGACGGCGCCGTCAATCTTCCGGCGGCCGCAGCCGAGATTCAGAATGCTGTTTCGATCGGTCACGTGTTACCGCACTCGAGCGTGTGCCTCTATTTCCGCATCTGCGTCCGCGTCAGCCTGTGCCTGTGCCTCAGCCTCGGCCTCCGCTTCGGCCTCAGCGTCAATCTCGTACTGCACGGCAACGGTGCGCTGTGCCGCATAGACGACGGCCGTCATCAGCCAGAACAGAATGCCAAGCTGCGTGTTGAAGGCCGGCCCGGTGAAACACAGGCCGGCGACCAGCATCTGAACGGACAGCGCCATGTTCGCAAACTCGTGAAGAGGATGCTCGCGATTGATGGCTACGCGGTACGTATTCCTCATCGCAAACCAGATGGCGCCGCCGTAAAACAGCCACATCAGGATCCCGCCGTCAAACAACCAGCCGGTTGGCTGAATCTCCGCGTGGAGCGACGGAAATCGCCAGTTGCCGGGCTCGCCGAAATACACCGACATCATCCCCCACCGGCCGAGGCCGGCACCGAACGGATATTCGAAGACGAGCTCGTTGATCGTGTAATCGAGGAAGAATCCTCGATTTTCCTGGTACGTTTCGACGACGCCCGCCCCGAAGATGTCCTGGAACCGCTGGGACACGACGTCGCCGCCGAGGGTGACGGCCCACACGAACGATGCGACGACGAGGCCCGTGGCGAGCGTCGCGCGCCAGCCGCCCTGCATCGCCTTCCCCTGCCGAAGGCTGACAAACGCGACCGCCTGCATGCAGATGACGAGCATCAACAACACCGACCGGACCTGCGTGAGATAGACGGTGGTGATCGCCACGAGAACGGCCCCGAGGTAGTACGCCCGGCTTGCGACCGGGATCTTCGAACGCGTGGCCAGGCCAAACGCGAGCAGCGCGGCGATGACGCCCGAGATCGCCGCACCGCCGGGCATGTCGCTCAGTCCAGGCGGCCGCACGATGAGACGATCGTCGGTGCCGAGATAGCTCAACTCGTGAACGAACTCCGGGTTCAACTTCAGCCCGAGCGCGCTGAACTCGGGCGGCAGGAACGTATCGGGGTAGTAGACCTGCAGCAATCCAAGTCCGGCGCTGAGAAAGTGCGCCGCGAACACCAGAACGATGAGCCGCTCGAGACGCTCCGTGGTGATCCAGACCCGCACGGCCCAGAAGATCGGTGCGGCGAGGGCCAACTGAAACATGATCTGCGCCATGCCCGACATCATCCACGTCGCGGGGTGCATCAGCGAGGCGACCAGGAGCATGAGCGAGAGCAGAATCCAGCGCGCGCCCGGGCCGGCGGTGTCCGCACCGATCGACCGGGCGCACGCGACAAGCGCGACGAAGCTCGACACATACGGAAACGCGCGGATGTACGTGCGGTACGCCTGCGAGCCCGGGATGAAGAGGAGCACGCCCCAGAGCACCTGAATGAGGACGAAGACTTCGAGCCAGCCCCACCGATCTAGAGGCAGCTGCGGCGCCTCGTCCCACTCCGCCGGCTGGAGCGCGGTGGGGAAAATGATCTCGCTAGGCGGTGGCGATTCGTCGCGCATCGGAATGAATGAGCTGGCGCAGGAGCGCTTCGTAGCGCTCGACCATGATCTCGGATGACAACTGCTTCGCGCGCTCGACGCCCTCGGCCTGCAAGGTCCGCCGGGCGCTTGCATCGCCGAGCAGCTCGAGAATGGCGGTGCCAAACCGTTCGCGCTCGACAATCCTGCCGTAGCGGCCGTTTGCGAGCACTTCAGAGCTGCCGGGGTTCGGTGTGGCTACGACCGCCGTGCCGCATGCCATCGCTTCGAGGTACGGCAAGCCGAAGCCTTCGTAGGTACTCGGCGACGCGTACAGCCAGGCGCTGTTGTAGAGCTGCGCCAACGCGCGATCGTCGATGCCCGTGTGGTAGGTGACGCCGGGCAGCGACGGTCCCGGGGATCCCACGAACATCAGCTCAGCCTGAGGATGCGCGGAGCGAATCACCCGTGAAAACAGATCGAGCAGAAACTTGCCCTGCTTGCGTCCTTCGACGGCACCAACGAAGACAATCGAGGGTGCTGGTGTTTTGTCGTTGTCAGCCGGTCGAAAGACGCGCGTGTCGACACCGTTCGGAATGACATGGTGAACGAACGGATTGTGGCGTCGCGCGTTTTCGCTGACGGCCACCGTTCCCCGTTCAACGAGCGCTGTCAGCAGTTCCTGGACGTACACGCCAATCTGCAGCACGGCACGGCCGGGTGACGAAGCATGCAACGCCTCCTGCAGGGCGCTTCCGTGCATCACTCTCAGCACAGGCTTCCGTTTGAGCGGCAGCAGCAGACTGTCGCCGTGGGCGATGACGGCATCGAACTCGCGAATGTCCGGCAGCAGGGCGAGGACGTTCCCAAGGTAGCCAAATGTGAGCCGCCGCCCGAGCCACGTGTCGACGAACGCCTTCCACGGAAGCTCGCGCACGTCGTAGCCGGCGCCCGCAGGCTTCTCGTCGTGCGAGAACACCACGACGTGATGTCCGCGCTCGACCAGTCCCTGCGCGAGCATGTGCGCGACGCGCTCGATGCCGCCGCGTTTCTGCCGCACCGCAGGAAGGCCCGAGCTCAGGACGGCCAGCCGCATCATTGCGCCACGATCACGTACACCGGCGGCTTGACGAGATCCTCGAGCCCCATCGCCCGAATCAACCTCCGCAGCGTGCGCCGCATGATGCCGCGCGTGAGCACGTCGACGGGATAAAACGAGACTCGCTCGAAGCCGGCATGCCGGAGTATGTAGTTCAGCTCGCCCGCCGTGTAGCAAATCTCCGTCGCACCCGAGGATCGGCTGATGTCGATTGCGAGCTGGCGGTTCTTGCGCACGTCGAGGACTGAGCTCGGGCTCTCGACCAGCACGAGCGCGCCGCGCGTCCCGAGCACACGCCGCGCTTCGAGCAGGGTCTTGAGCGGGCTGAGCGAGTGGTGAATCGCCGCGACGAGGAACGCGCAATCGAACGACGCGGCGGGAAATGGAATCCTGTTGAACGACCCGACCGCGAACCGCACTTTCTCCGAGCGCCCGCCTCGCTGTTGAATCACCCGGCTGCCAACTTCGGTGAGAAACCGCTCCGACATGTCGAGGGCCACGACCTCTTCAATCTCGGGCATCGTCGACAGCCTCGCGGTGAGCCAGCAGGTGCCGGCGCCAAGATCGATGGCGTGGCCTCTGACGAGCCGCCGAATCGCCGGATGCGCGAGCGCGAACTCGACGGCAGGAGGCGACGCCGGCTCGCACTGATCCAGCACGTTGAGCCAGGGCTCGTCATGCGGCCCGGGAATGCGCCGTGCATCGTCGTCCGCCGCTCCGGATTCGTACTTCTCGAGCTCGCGGTACTCCGGCTCTGCCTCGGACAACACCTCACGCGCGATGACGGGAATCATCATCAGTGCGCGACAGCACGATGGGAAGCCACCGACTCGAGCACGTTTGCGATTGCCACCATCTGCCGCTCGGGATCGCACAGCGTCCTTGCGCGCGCGGGGCCACCGCGGCCGAGCCGTTCGCGCTCCTCTCGATTCCGGAGCAGCTGCGCGAGCGCCGAGGTGAGCGCACCTGCATCGTTCGGCGGTACCAGCACACCGCACGTTGCGTCGACGATTTCGATCGCACCGCCCATGGCGGAGGTGACGACGGGAAGGCGCGCATACAGCGCTTCGACGAAGCTGATGCCGAAGGCCTCGGGATCGAGGTTGGGCTGGCAGAAGATATCTGCCGACGCGAGCAGAGCCGGCACATCGGAGCGCTGGCCGAGAAATCGGATGCGATCGGTCAGGCCCAGCCGTTCTGCGTCTGCCTGAAGCGTTTCCAGATAGCGCGCTTCAGCGGGCCGCTGCGCGCCGCCTACCTGCCAGCACTCCCACGCGGGCACATCGCGCAGCCGCGCAAGCGCCTCGAGCAGCACGCGCTGACCTTTCCAGGTTTCCAACCGGGACACTTGGATGATCACAAGGGAGCTGGGTGCGTTGGGTGCGTTAGCTGCGTTGGGTGCGTTGGGTGCGACAGGTGCGACAGGTGCGCCGGGTGCGACAGGTGCGACGGGTGCGACGGGTGCGACGGGTGCGACGGGTGCGACGGGTGCGACGGGTGCGTAGATGACTTCGACGCGCGCGTTTGTCGGCGGAAGCTCCGACACCGTGAACTGGCTGTTGCAGACGTAGCAGTCGGGCTCGGTGCGGCCGGCCAGGCGATCGAGCCAGTGACCGCCGGTCTGCGCCATGTGCACCCACGACACGAGCGGAATGCCCGCGCTCTTCACGACCGATCCGAAGATCGCGTACGGCCACGCCTGATGACACACGACCACGTCGAACGTGCGCGCTGCCAGCAGCGAGCGAAGCGCCTGCCGCGCGCGCCGGACTTTGTCGGGCCGCCGGAGACGCACGTCGCCGAGCATCGTGGGCGGCACGCCCGCGTCGCGCAGCTCATCGGCAATCCGCCCTTCGAAGCACAGTGCCACCGACATCTCCATGCCCGGCGCGAACGTGCGCGATCGCGCGAGGGTGAGGAGGAATGTCTCTACGCCGCCGTAGAGATTGCCGCTGTGGAGGTGAAGGACGTTCATCTGTCTAGGACACAAAGATCACAGAGGGAAGCAGAGCACACAGAGAACACAACGAAGTCCGGTTGGTTGACGGCATCAGACGCGTCATTCTCTGACTCAAGACACGGAGGTTTCTGATTCACAAGTCCTCTGTGCCCTCTGTTCTTCTCCGGCACCTCTGTGTCCGATGACAGATTCGTACACCGGTATCATCGCCTCAGCCAGCCGCCTCCGACTGAAGAGCTGCTCCGCCGCAGCGCGTCCGGCCTTGGACAGCGCGCCGCGAAGCGTGGGCTCGTTCACCAGCTGCGTCATGCGCTCGGCAAGCTCGCCGGCGTTTCCAGGGGTGTGGAACACCGCACCCGCTTGCGCGATTTCAGCGGCGCCGCCCGCGCGGCTGACGATGACCGGACGTCCGCACGCCATCGCTTCGGCGATGACGAGCCCGAACGGTTCGGGCTCGACGCTCGCGTGCACGATGATGTCGAGCGACCGCAGTGCCGCAGGCACATCCGCGACGTGGCCGGTGAAGCCGACATTGCCGTTGAGACCAATCTTCGACGCCATCTCGCGCAGCCCCGACACGGAGTACTGGCTCCCGTCGGTCTGATAGATCGAATCTCCGATCACATAACCGCGGACCGGGACATGCGCGCGGATCTTCGCAAGCGCCTGCAGAAAGACCTCGTGTCCCTTCCACTTCGCAAACGTACCGACGAGGCCAACGCGGATGCCCCCGCGCACGAACGGCGACATCCCGGCTAACGCGTCAAGATCGAGCGACGGCCCGTCGGGCTGAAATCGATCGAGATCGACGGCGTTGTGAACGGCTTGTATCGACGGCGCGGTTGCCAGCATTCGGCGGGCACGATCGGCAACGCTTGCGGAGTTGGCCACGACGGCCGAACAGCGGCTGACGTTCATCCGCAGCAGCGCCGCGGCGACCGGGCGGGCATCCGGATAATCGTGCAGATGCCACACGACCTTCGACCGGGGAGGACGGCATCGCGCCCCGAGCACATGCATCTTCAAGCCATTCGTGTGGACGATATCGGGATCGAGCGTGGCGATCTCGCGGCGAAGCTGTGAGGCGTACGACAACGCCGGGAGCGCCGCGCGAGCGGCGGCGACGCCAAGCAGCAGCCGATTCGCCAGCGAACCCCGGCGGCCCCACTCGCCAAGCCGCGCGAGCGACGGTGGAAACGTCAACGACGTGGCGGAAATTCCCAGGCGACGGGCGCGATCGACGAGCGGGCCCGGCGCGGCGGCAATGAGATGGAGCGCCCAGGATGGGCGGGCATCCATGAGGGCCCCGGCGAGCTCGAGCAGGGCCGTCTCCGCTCCCCCGAGTTCGCCGCCAGGGTTGAGGAAGACGATTCTCACAGGCGGCGCGGCTTGACGGTGACCTGATCGCCGGGCTTGAGCGTGTCTTCCTGCTTCGCGTCGATCTCCTGCCGGCGTCCGTTGACCAGTCGGGTAATCGTGATGCGGGTGCTCGAGCCTTTCGCCGTCACGCCGCCGGCCAGCGAAATCGCCGTGAAGATCGTCATGTCGTCGTCGTAGGCATAGGCGCCGGGCGTGCGCACTTCTCCCGTCACGTAAATGCGCTCGGACTTGGGCACGAAGATCGTGTCGCCGTCCTTGATGGTCACCGCCTGTGCCTTGCCGCTCTGCAGATCGCTCAGGCGCACGCGAATATCGGGCGCCCTCGTGCCGATGGTCGATGTGGCGGGCCCGGCCGACTCCGCCTGATGATAAATCTCGAGCCAGTTTCCGGCCTCCGGCAGCGTCGAGCCGGCAAGAAAGATCGCGTCCATCAAGCTCGCGCTCGACTGAAGCGAGTACTTGCCGGGCGAACGAACCTGGCCCTGCACGTACACGTTCTGGCTGCGGTAGACCGCCACCTCGACCGAGATCTGCGGGTTTCGCAGATAGCCGTCGCCAAGCGCCTTCTCGAGCGCCTCTTCGATGGCGGCGACCGTGAGCCCCTCGGCCTTCACGCGATTGAGATATTGATACGGAAAGGTGCCGTCGTTGTCGACGCGGAACCGGCCGGTCAGCGGCGCCGGTTCGCCGTAGACGATGATGTTCAGCTCGTCCTGCGGGCCGACCAGATAGTCGCTGGGGGGCTTTGCCTGCGCGGGGGCCAGCGGTTGTCCAGCCGGTGCCGGTACCGCCGGCGGCGACGCGGTCTGCGCAGCAACGCCCGCCGCAGGTAGGAGCACGAGGAACGCGATCAACAGAAGCATAAGAACCCTCACTGACCAACCGTGATGTTGCTAATCACACGTGTCCGACTGAAATTCTGCCTGGGATCCTCGATCGAATGGCGCCGCGCCTTTTCGGCGCCGACCACAGCCATGAAGCCACGTCCGAGATCGATTTGCACGCCACCGCCGAACACGTCGGAGGTATCCTCTCGGGTTTCAGAGCCAGGCGTTGGGGGGACGCCACGTCGCCACCGGTAAGACAGGTGCTGCCGCTCGGCAGACGCCTGCAGGCCAATCGGTCCAAACAGGCGCTGCGTCACCAGCAGGCGCGCGCCCGTTTGCAGATACATTGGTTCGGTGTCTTGGTACGAGTAATTTACATTTCGCCTCGCGCTCACGTCAAACGCCGTCCACCCGCTGAAGATCGACCAGTTGAGCGCGCCTTCGAGAATCAGCCCCGTGGTGTCGGCGAGCGCGGGATCTTCCGGAGAAAACAGTTCGAGACCGGCGGAGAAGGTCCCGCGTATGGACGCATCCGGGGCAAACTCGACGACCGGCGTCACGCTGTAGGCTTTCGAGTCCCGCAGATGGGACTGTGTGAAAGCGTCCTGGGTGTAGTTGGCCATCACCGCGATGGTCGTGAGCGGCGTCACGGTGTACCGGACGCCGCCGGAATATGTCTGCGACGTGTGGTTCAACGCATCGTCGAGCTCCACGCCGCGAAATTCCTCGCCGTCGTCGTAGCGTGAATCTGTGTATTCGGCGTTCGTGGCAATCGCGGTGCGTTCGCTGATGTTGAAATTCGCGCCAGCCACAATCTGGTGATCGAGCCGCCTCGCGCGCGTGTCGATCTCCGGATTGGGACGGGTTCGCGTCTGCACCCGCTCCGCGCCGATGAACGGCTTGAACCGGCTGGCTGACAGATTGAAGCGGAGCCCATAATTGGCGTTCGTCGACCGTTGCGAGGCGTTTTCCTTGAACCAGACGTAATCGCTGCCGGCCGAGAACATCAATTCGTTCAGCCCCAATCGCCACACGGTCAGCGCCTTCGATGCGATCGTGAACGTGTAGTCCTCTTGCGCATGGAGCGCGTCGTTGTAGACGTTCTGGTCAAGGCCGACGTCGACGAGCCGCAGGCTCGGGTAAATCGACACAGACCCGAACTCAATCTGCGCGGCTTCGCGCGGCGCGCTAATCTGCGCGGCTGCGGGCGATGGCGGCCACGATGCCGCGAGGGTGATTGCCAGTAAGCCGACGATCTTCGCGCTGCGTGTGTTCATGATTACCTGATCCTTGGGAGGCCGATGCCCAGCTGGCGGACCTTCCTGTAAAGATTGGTTCTTTGCATGCCGAGCGAACGAGCGGCATCGTCCATGCGTCCTCGATGCCGATTCAGTACTTTCGCGATGAAGTGACGCTCGAAGCTGAGACGCGCCTCGCGCAGGTTCGTCGCGCTGGCCTGGCTCCACACGACGGGTTCGAGTGCGACGTGATCCAGCACGTCCTCGAGGCGCACCGCGCTGCCGACCACGGCCAGCACGAGCACGTCGAGCACCTCGCGCAGCTCGTGGAAATTGCGCCGCCACGGGAGTGCAGCCAGGAGCGTCAGCGCCTCGCGCGAGAACGTCGGAACGGGCACACGCGCCGTTGCGGCCGCATCGCCGACGAGGCATCCGATGAGCATCGGGATGTCGGCGGCGCGCTGGCGCAGCGGCGGCAGCTCGAGCCGCAGATTGAATCGGGCATGGAGATCCCGCCGGAGCGTGCCTTCCTGAATCGCGTCATCAGGGTCGCCGGTCACTCCGGCGATGACGCGGACATCGAACGCCACACCGGCCCCCGATGCATCTGTCTCGATCTGGCCGTCGCGGAGAACCCGCGCGAAACGCGCCTGCAACGGGGCGGGAAGCTCGTGAAGGTTGACGAGCGCCAGGGTCCCGCCGAACGCCATCTTGCTGAAGACCTCTTGCTCCAGCTTCGTCGTGTCGGGAAGCGCACAATCGATGACGACAAATGGCCCGTGGCATCTCGGGCCGTTGTCATGAACCGCGCGCGCGACGGCCGGCACGTCCAGCCCGGCCTCGGCGACAATCATCACGGTCTGGTCGCCGCCGGTCGCGCGGCGAAAACCCTCCCGCGCCCGCTCCGCAGGTGCCGATCCGCCGATCAGCTCGACAATGGTGGGAAAAAGGCTCAGATGCAGCTCCGCCCCGTCAGTTACACGAAGGATCCCTTGCGAGTCAGCAATCGAAAGGGATACGGTTGTAACGACTGGGTATGACTTAATATGACAATTGAGGCACCGATCGTATCCATCGGGATACACAAGCAGACAAGCGCCAGCTTTCTTATCGACCGGAGGGGGCTTAAAGCGCAGATCAAGGTTGCCGCGGCGCCACTTTCAGGGGTCCGGTTGTAACCGGTAGTAAGATAAGGACCTTGTTGCGAGAGTGGCGGAACTGGCAGACGCGCCGGACTTAGGATCCGGTAGCCGAAAGGCTATGGGGGTTCAACTCCCCCCTTTCGCACCAGCCTTCGCCGCGCTGAACGGCTGGCGCGGCTTCGGCTCGGCAAGCCATTTGATGTGAAGGCGAAGGCTGTCGCGCCGAAGCACCGAAGGTGCGAAGGCGGACCTCCTTGAGACGCGGGATTGCGCAAGCGGTCGACGTGGAAGGCGGACGCGTCCGTCACCAAATCTCTTCAATTCCAGCAGGTATACTTCAAGAGTGAAAACCGAATTCGCCGATCTCAGTGAGACCAGGAAGAGTGTCGCCGTCGAGATTCCCAGCGAGATCGTCGACGCCCAGATCGACAGGGTTGCCCGCAGCTACAGCCGGCAGGCGCGCATTCCCGGATTCCGCCAGGGCAAAGTGCCGCCGACCCTCATCAAGAAGCGCTTCCGCGAACAGATTCTCCACGACGTTGCACACGATCTGATCCCTCGCGCCATTGACGAAGTGCTGCGCGAGCGTGGCCTCGAACCGGTCGACACGCCCGACGTAAAAGATGTGTCGCTCGACGAGGGACAGGCGCTGACGTTTACTGCGACGTTCGAGACCCTTCCGCCCATCGATCCAGGGCCGCTGAACACGATTTCCCTCCGGCGCCCTGCGGTCACGGTCGAAGGAAACGCGGTTGATCAAACCCTCACGCAGTTGCAGAACCGCGCCGCCCGGTTCGAGCCGGTTGAAGGGCGTGGCGTCGAAGACGGCGATACTGTGACCCTCGATGTCGATCGCAAGCCGGCCGCTGAGGGAGAACAAGGCGACCATCATCAAGACGTCGTCGTCGAGCTTGGCGCGAAAGCGAACCCCCCTGGATTCGACGACCAGCTGAAAGGCCTCGAATCGGGCGCAGACAAGAGCTTCACGCTCCATTACCCGGAGGACTACGCCGTCAAGGAGCTGGCGGGCACCAGCGTGGACTACGCGGTCAAGGTGAAAGACATCCGCAAGCGCGTGCTCCCGGCGCTCGACGACGAATTCGCGAAGGACGTCGGCGAATTCGACACCCTCGAAGCGCTGCGCGGGCGCATCCAGCAGGACCTGGCGCGCGAAGCGGAGCAGGAAGCCGACAGGACGCTGCGGAGCGATCTCTTGAAAGAGCTCGCCGCGCGTGTCAGCGTCGACATTCCGGACGCCCTGGTGGAGCGGGAGCTCGATCGGCGCACCGAAGAGTTCGCCCGGCGACTGATGGATCAGAACATCGATCCGCGCCGCGCGAACATCGACTGGGATCAGTTTCGCGACAGCCAGCGCGACGCCAGCCGCGAATCGGTGAAAAGCGCGCTGGTGCTCGACGAGATCTCGCGACGCGAGAACGTGACGGTGTCCGACGACGAGATCGAAAAGGACGTGGCGCAGTACGCCGAGCGCAGCGGGCTGACGCCGGCAGCGGTGCGAGCCCGTCTGGAAAAAGAAGGCGCGCTGTCGCGTCTTGCGTCAGGGCTACGACGGGAAAAAACGATCGATCACGTGTTGTCTCAGGCTCAAGTCACCCGAGACTAGTGCCGATATCTTCTTTCAAGGCGGAGTGCTCCTCTTATGCCAGAAGCGCGCATGCAACTCGTTCCCATGGTCGTGGAACAAACCAACCGCGGGGAGCGGGCGTACGATATTTTCTCGCGTCTCCTCAAAGACAGCATCATCTTCATCGGGACTCCCATCGACGACACGGTTGCGAACCTCGTCATCGCGCAGATGCTGTTTCTCGAAGCCGAGGATCCCGACAAGGACATCCTGCTCTACATCAACAGCCCCGGTGGATCGATCACGGCCGGGCTGGCCATTTACGACACGATGCAGTTCGTGAAGCCGGATGTGCAGACTTTGTGCATCGGGCAGGCGGCCTCGATGGCCGCGGTCTTGCTCTCAGCCGGGGCGAAAGGTAAGCGATTCTCGCTCCCGAACTCGCGAATCGTCATACATCAGCCGCTTATGTCAGGTTTGGGAGGTCAAGCGACCGATATAGACATCGCTGCGCGAGAGATCTTGAGGATGAGAGAGCGCTTAAACGAGATTTTAGTCAACCATACGGGGCAACAGGTCAAGCGGATCCAAGACGACACCGAACGGGACTACATCATGAATGCTGATCAGGGCAAGGAATACGGTATCATTGATGATGTAATCCGGAAAAGGGCGTAGCCCCCATATATGGTCAAAGCAAAAGGCGAAAACGAGGTCCTTCGGTGCTCGTTCTGCAACAAAGACCAGAACGACGTCCGCAAGCTCATCGCGGGCCCCACGGTCTTCATCTGCGACGAGTG
Source organism: Vicinamibacterales bacterium (assembly GCA_963811435.1). GTDB lineage: Bacteria > Acidobacteriota > Vicinamibacteria > Vicinamibacterales > JAMQPK01 > JAMQPK01. The sequence goes on along the minus strand of CAWERD010000007.1, from coordinate 287,248 downwards.
TGTCGAGGTCTGCAACGACATCATCGCCGACGACAACCGGTTCGATAACCGGAGCGTCCGCTCCTCGCTGCCCGTTCCCCAGGAAATCAAGAAGTTCCTGGACGAGTACGTGGTGGGCCAGGAAACGACCAAGAAGAAGCTGGCCGTCGCCGTCTACAACCACTACAAGCGCATCGAAATCCAGAAGCAGCCGCGCAGCCGCAACGATGTCGAGCTGACCAAGTCGAACATCATGCTGATTGGTCCGACGGGCACCGGCAAGACGCTGCTCGCGCAGACGCTCGCCAAGCTGCTCTCGGTCCCCTTCACGATTGTCGACGCCACCACCCTGACCGAAGCGGGCTACGTCGGCGAAGACGTCGAGAACATCATCCTGAAGCTGCTGCAGGCGGCCGGCGGCGATATCGAGAAGTGCCAGCAGGGCATCATCTATATCGACGAAGTCGACAAGATCTGCCGCAAAGACGAGAACCCGTCGATTACCCGCGATGTCTCGGGCGAAGGGGTGCAGCAGGCGCTGCTGAAGATCCTGGAAGGCACGGTCGCCAACGTCCCGCCGCAGGGCGGCCGCAAGCACCCGCACCAGGAGTTCTTCCAGATCGACACGACCAACATCCTCTTTATCTGCGGCGGCGCGTTCGTCGGTCTCGAGAAGATCATCGAGCGGCGCGCCGGCAAGAAGACGCTGGGCTTCAAGGCCGACGTCAAGTCACACCGGAATCGCGATCTCGGCTCCACGCTCGAGAAAGTCGAGCCCCAGGACCTGATCAAGTACGGCCTCATCCCCGAGTTCGTCGGCCGCCTGCCGGTCGTCGGCACGCTGCACGAGCTCGACAAGGCGGCCCTGGTCCAGATCCTGACGCAACCTCGCAACGCGATTACGCGTCAATATCAGAAGTTGTTCGAGTACGAAAACGTGAAGCTGCGCTTCTCGGAGGACGCACTCGAAGCCATCGCGGAATCGGCGCTCGAGCGCAAGATTGGCGCTCGCGGCCTGCGGATGATCATCGAGGACCTCATGCTCGACCTGATGTACTCGCTGCCCAACCAGAAGAAGGTGCGCGAGTGCGTCATCACGCGTGAAGTCGTCGAGGCGAAGGACAAGCCGATTACGCTGGTAGAGAAAGCTGGTTAGGCTCCAGGCTCCGGACCGCAGGCTCCGGGCCTGCCACGTCGTCACGCGTGACCGGCCCTCAGCCGGAAGCCCGAAGCCGGAAGCCCAATAGGAGACCAATTGGAAGTCTACGAAACCCTACCCATCGTCCCGCTGCGCGACGTCGTCGTCTTCCCGCACATGATGATGCCGTTCGTCATTGGACGGCCGTCGTCGACTCGCGCGCTCGAGCACGCGCTCGGCAAGGACAAGCGCATCTTCCTGGCGGCGCAGCACGATGCGTCGACCGACGACCCGAGACCCGACGACATCTACACCATGGGCTGTGTGGCCAACGTGGTCCAGAGCCTGAAGCTGCCTGACGGCAACATCAAGGTGCTCGTCGAGGGCGTCGAGCGCGCGCGCGCCGTCGAGTGGAAAGAAGACAAGGGTTTCTTCCGGGTCGTCGTCAAGGTGCTGCCGCGCCAGAAGGAAATGCCGGCCGATATTGAAGAAACGATGACGCGCGTCGTGTCCTTGTTCGAGCAGTACGTGAAGCTCTCGAACAACCTGCACTACGACGCGATGATCGCCGCCGTCCGGGTCGATGATCCGGGCCGTCTGGCTGACACGATTGCCGCTCACCTGCTCGTGGGCGTCGACGAAAAACAGAACCTGCTCGAAATCGTCTCGCCCATCGAGCGGCTCAACCGCATCGCCGGCATTCTCGAAATCGAGGTCGACAAGCTCCAGGTGGATCGCCGCATCCAGTCTCGCGTCAAGAAGCAGATGGAGAAGGCGCAGAAGGAGTACTACCTCAACGAGAAGATGAAGGCGATCCAGAAGGAACTGGGCCGCAAAGACGACAAGGGCAACGAGGTCGACGACCTGAAGAAGAAGATCGAACAGGCCAAGATGCCGAAGGACGTCGAGGAGAAGGCCATCCAGGAGCTCAAGCGCCTGGAAGCCATGCCCCCGATGTCGGCCGAGGCCACCGTCTCACGCAATTACCTCGACTGGCTGATTGCGGTGCCGTGGCACAAGAAGTCGCGCGAGAGCCGCGATCTGAAGCGCGCCGAAGAGATCCTGCACGCCGATCACTACGGCCTCGAGAAGATCAAGGACCGCATCCTCGAATTTCTCGCCGTTCGCGCGCTCGTGAAGAAGCCGAAAGCGACGATTCTGACCCTGTCGGGACCTCCCGGAGTCGGCAAGACCTCGCTCGCCAAGTCGATTGCGCGGGCGATGAACCGCAAGTTCGTCCGCCTGTCACTCGGCGGCGTGCGCGACGAAGCGGAAATCCGGGGACACCGGCGTACCTACATCGGGGCGTTTCCGGGTCAGGTCATCCAGATGATGAAGAAGGCCGGCACGATGAACCCGGTCTTCCTGCTCGATGAAGTCGACAAGATGTCGATGGACTTCCGCGGCGACCCGTCGGCGGCGCTGCTCGAAGTGCTCGATCCGGAGCAGAACCATACGTTCCTGGATCACTACCTCGACGTCGAGTACGACCTGTCGTCGGTCATGTTCATCTGCACGGCCAACGTGCTGCACACGATTCCGCAGGCGTTGCGCGACCGCATGGAAGTGCTCCAGCTCGCCGGCTATACCGAGCAGGAGAAGCTGGAAATCGCCAAACGCTTCCTGGCACCCAAGTCGATTGAAGGCAGCGGCCTCGACGACAAGAACATCGCGTTCACGGACGAGGCGATCCAGACGGTGATTCAGCGCTACACGCGCGAGGCGGGCGTCCGCAATCTCGAGCGCGAGCTGAGCTCGATTGCCCGCAAGGTGGCGCGCAAGGTCGTCGTCGAGGGCAAGACGTTCCAGGAGAACATCACCGCCGAGAAGGTGACCGAATACCTCGGTGTGCCGCGGTTCCGCCCGACGGTTGCCGAAGAGAAAGAAGAGATTGGCGTCGCCACGGGCCTCGCGTGGACCGAAGTCGGCGGCGAGATTCTGGTCACCGAAGCGACGCTGATGCCCGGGCGCGGCCACCTGACACTGACCGGCAAGCTCGGCGACGTCATGCAGGAGTCGGCGCAGGCGGCGATGAGCTGGGTGCGCTCGAGAGCCGACGAGTTCGGCATTGCGCGGGACTTCAACAAGAAGACCGACGTGCACATCCACGTGCCTGAAGGCGCGATTCCGAAGGACGGACCATCTGCCGGCATTACCCTGGCGACGGCGCTGGTTTCGGCGCTCGCGCGGGTGCCGACGCGCACCGACGTGGCGATGACCGGAGAAATCACGCTCCGCGGCAAGGTGCTGCCGATCGGCGGCGTGAAGGAAAAAGTGCTCGCCGCCCATCGCGCGGGCATCAAGAACATCATTGTGCCGAAAGACAACGAGAAGGATCTCGCGGACATTCCGAAGAACGTGCTCGATACCTTGAATATGTATCTCGTGAGCACGATGGACGAGGTTCTGAAGATTGCCGTCTCGGGCCCGATGCCGGCAAGGCTGCCGGCTGAAGTCGCGACGCCCGAGGTGGAAGTCGAAGCGGACGATACCATCACGCACTGACGTTTGACCCTCTCCGATCGCAGCGCCCGTGTCGTGCTCACCGCGGCATGGGTGCTTGCGATCGCCTCCGTCAATCCTTCTGGAAACTTTCCGATTAACGACGACTGGTCCTATGCCGACACCGTGCGCCGGCTCGTCGAGCACGGCGAATGGCGCCTCAATCCCTGGACGTCGATGCCCCTGGGCACGCAGGTCGTGTGGGGATGGCTGTTCAGCCAGCCTGCAGGGTTCTCATTCACAGCGCTGCGCATCTCCACGCTGGTGCTCGCATGGGCGGCCACACTCGGCATCTATGCGCTCTTGAGAATCGCCAGCGTGGGGCCAGTGGTGGCATTGCTCGGTGCGGCCACCGTGGCCGTGTGCCCTGTCTTCTTTCCGCTCGCCTTCACGTTCATGACCGACGTTCCGGCACTGGCGCTCGGCGTGTGGGCGCTCGTGTGCGTGCTGAAGTACATACAGACGAGGCGCCTCGAACACCTGGCAGGCGCGCTGGGACTGCTGGTCGGTACGACGCTGATCAGGCAAACGGGCGTCGCGGTCGCGATTGGCGCGATGGCCGCTCTGCTCGTCGTGTCTACGTCAACTCGCGATCGCCTCGCGGCGCTGGCGTGTGTCGTTTTTCCCGTGGTGGCCCTGGTCGTCTACACGAGATTCGTGCATAGCCGCGGAACACCTTCCCTTTACAACGCCCGGGAGGCGCAGGTGTTTCAGGCGGCAACCAATCCTCGCGTGCTCATCAGCCTGGTGTTGCACTCAGCGGCCAGCGCCTATCTTTATGTCGGGTTGTTCATGCTGCCTTTGGTTCCGTTGCTGACGCGGAACATCTTCAAGCGATGGCCGGCAATTGCGGCCCTGGCGGGCCTTGCCGCCTCTGGCGTTTACGTTGTGAAATACGGCGTGCGCATGCCGGCGCTCGGCAACGTCTTTCATGATCTGGGGCTGAGTCCGGTGCTGATGGCGCGTGCCGACGTGTGGCCGCACGCGCCGGTGTCTGCGTGGATGGGACTGACGATCGCCTCGGCCGTGGCAGCGGCGGTCGTCCTCTATCAGGTGGCGTCCCACATCGCGAGCGTATGGAGCGCGCCCCGGAGAGCGCCGGCGGTCCTGTTCGGTGTCGCCTGTGCCGCGTACGTCGCTCCGCTGTTTGCTGCCGGCTTTGTGTTCGACAGGTATCTCAGCACGCCCCTGGTGCTCGTGCTCGCGCTCCTGGGGTCGCTGGGGGCCCTTCAGGCTCCTTCTCGCATGGCTGTCGGAGCCAGCCTTGTGCTGGTCGCGGCGTTTGCCGGATTCGACGCGGCGGCGACGAGGGATCTGTTTTCATTCAACCGCGCGCGATGGACCGCCGTGGACGAAGCGCTTCGCATGGGCGCCGGCGTCGAGGATCTCGAAGGCGGTTTCGAAGTCACGGGACGGCTGCTGAATCGCGAGATCGGCGTCCAGGAACCGCGCCTGCTGATATCGCTCGGCGACATGCCTGGATACACACGCGTTTCTTCGCACGAATTCCCCCGATTGATCGGAACCGGTCCCGGCATGGTCTACCTTCTCCAGCGCAACTCCGGGTTGCGGTGAGGTGACCGCCGTCGTGGCACCGATGATCACCATCGTCATCCTCAGCTATGCGCGGCCCGCGCTGCTGGCGCGCGCGCTGGCGTCTGTCACCGCCCAGGCGTATCCGAATCTCGAGATTCTCCTCGTCGACAACAAGAGCGCCGCAAGCGGCGAGATTGCACGCGTGGCCGGAAACTTCCCCGCCGTGCGTCTGATTCAGAACAGCGACAATCTGGGATTCGCTGGAGGCATGAACGTCGGCATCGCGGCGGCCTCGGGAGATGTACGTCTACCTCACGGAAGATGACATCTACCTTCGTCCGGGTTGTCTGCGTGCGATGGTGGACTATCTCGAGCGCCATCCGGATGCGGGGCTGGTGGCGCCCGTCATGTACGATCAGTCTTCGGGAGCGATCCGGTCGGCCGGTGGACGGTTCGCGCTCGATCCTGTTTTCACGCTGCAGATCGTCACCGACCATGCAGGACTCGGGACTCGCCCCTTCGACGTCATGTACATACCGGGTGCATCGATCCTGGCGCGCACGTCCCTGCTGAAGTCGCTGAAGGGGTTCAGAAACGACTTCTTCCTCTACCAGGAAGATCTCGAGTTGTGCCTCCGCGTGCTCAAGTCGGGACGTCGTATCGTGACGGTGCCCGAGGCAGGAGTCGATCACGCCGATCCGCCGCCGGGCCCGGCGTCCGAGATGGTCGAGTACTTTCGAATCAGGAATCTGTTCGCGACATACCTGCTTCACGCGCCGGCGCGCGTGCTGCCGGCATTCGTCATACGCTATGGGGTGATTGATTTGTCACGTGCCGTCTTTCAGAATCCCCGCCGCGCCCGGCTGATCGCCAAAGCCTGGTGGTCGGTTGCGGCTTCCGCGCCGCGCCTCTTGCGCGACCGCGATAGCCGCCCGATTGAACCTGAAACCACGAACGTGGAACGTGGGAACCGGAACTCGGAACCCGGAATCCGGAACCCGGAACCATGACCCGTCTGGTAATTTCCGCAGCGTCGTCTGCCGACTTTCCGCGAACCGGCCTGCCCGAAGTCGCGCTGGTGGGCCGTTCCAACGTAGGCAAGTCGAGCCTCATCAACGCGCTCGTGAAGCAGAAGATCGCCAGGACGAGCGCCGCGCCCGGCAAAACACGCCTCGCGAATTACTATCTCATCGAAGGCGTGAGCCCGAAGCGCGAGATGAAGCCGTTCTACCTGGTCGATCTACCTGGCTACGGATATGCGCGCGGCGGCGCCGCGTCCGCGGAAGAGTTCGAAGAGTTGACGCAGCAGTATTTCGATTCTGCAGCAAATCCGGAACGATTTTGCGCCGGCATCTTCCACCTGATCGACGCCCGGCATCCCGGATTGCGTCAGGATGCCGTCGCTTACGAATGGCTGCTCCGCCGCGATTTGCCAATTGCGGTCGTCGCGACGAAGATGGACAAGCTCGCCCGGCGCGAGCAGACGCAAACCGTGAAGGCACTGGCGGAAAACTACGGAGCGCTCGTTCTGCCCGTATCCGCTATGAAGGAAACGGGGTTGCTCGAGGTGTGGCAGACATTGCGGGAGTGGACGGCGCGATGACGCCGTACGCCGGCGCCGTTGGCGCGTTGCTGGAGGAATTCAACTGGAATCCGTGGTTCCTGAATACCTACTGGCCCGAAAACGCGCAGCGTGTCGGCACAATCGTCGAGCTGGCGAGCCGCGCGCGACCGGCCTCCACAAACGGTCAGCCTTCATCGGTGCTCGAGGTGGGCTGCGCCAACGGCTACATTGCGTGCCTTTTCAACGAGCTCGGGTATCGAACCTTTGCGATCGATTCCGACAAGGACGCGAAACGCGACGAGATGTTCGCCAGGCGCAACATCGCGTTTACGAGCGGCAACCTCAACGAGGCGCCGCCGCTCGCGGCTTACCCTGACGCGTCGATGGATGTCGTGGTGCTCGGCGAAGTGTTCGAGCACGTGCTGAACCACCCGGCCGGCCTGCTGCAGGCTGTGCATCGCATCCTCCGCCCCGGCGGCGTGACGATTCTGACGACACCCAATCCGTCGACGCTGGCCAACAGCATCCGCCTGCTCGGCGATGGGTACGTCTTGTGGGGCACACCCGCGTTTCTGCGCGATGTAAAGCTTCAGAACGGCACCGTCATCGATCGCGGCGACATCCACTACCGGGATACCCGGCGTGGATCGTGGCGGATCTGATGAAAGAGCTGGGATACCGCGTGGAGAGCGTGCAGTACGATCGCGCCGGCATCGCGCCCACGCATTCGGCGCCGAAGAAACTGGTCAAAACGCTGCTGGCGCTCAGCGGGCTTTCCAAAACGCGCCCGTTCGCGCTGGGTTACATTATCGACGCGAGGAAATCACCATAACGATGCGCTATCGACGCTTTGGACGCTTGAACTGGCAGGTCTCGGAGATCGGCTACGGCATGTGGGGCATGGGCGGCTGGACGGGCTCCGACGACGCGGAGTCGCACAGGTCGCTCGATCGCTCGGTCGAGCTGGGCTGCAATTTCTTCGATACGGCGTTCGCCTATGGCATGGGGCACAGCGAGAAGCTGCTCGGCGAGGCGCTGAAGCGGCACGCCGGCAAAAAGCTGTACGTCGCCACGAAGGTGCCCCCGAAGAACCTGAAATGGCCGGGCCGCGCCGAAACGCCGGTTGCCGAGGTCTTCCCTGCCGATCACATCGTGGAGATGACCGAGAAGAGCCTGAGCAATCTGGGTATCGATCGGCTCGATTTGCAGCAGCTTCACGTGTGGAGCGACGCGTGGGCCAAAGACGAAGGCTGGCAGCGCGCCGCACAGGAGCTGAAGCGGCAGAAGCTCGTCACGGGATTCGGCATCAGCGTCAACCGCTGGCAGCCTGCGAACGTGCTCCAGGCGCTGCGGACAGGACTCGTCGACTCTGTGCAGGTCGTCTACAACATCTTCGATCAGAGTCCCGAGGACGAGCTGTTTCCGGCCTGCCGCGAGCTCGACGTCGCGGTGATTGCCCGCGTGCCTTTCGACGAAGGCAGCCTGACGGGCACACTGACGAGAAACAGTACCTGGCCCGAAGGCGACTTCCGGAACATCTATTTCACACGGGAGAATCTCGCCACGACCCTCGAACGGGTCGAGCGGCTCGACATGCTCGTGCCGAGCGGCATGGACCTTCCCGAACTGGCGCTACGGTTCATCCTCGCCAACCCGGACGTCGGAACGGTCATTCCAGGCATGCGCAAGACCCATCATGTCGAACGCAATCTGGCGGCGAGCGACGGTGAACCCCTTCCCGCCCGCCTGCTGGAGGCGTTGCGCGCGCACAGGTGGGACCGGACCCATGTGATCCCCTAGCCGGCGGCTTCCGGCTCCCGGATTCCGGATCCGGGACCAACAACGCGTGATACCTACGTTCAGGCCCGGAGACAGCAGCCCGCAGCCGGGCGCCCGCAGCCCTCAGCGGAGCCTGCTATAATCAAGGTTTCCCAGAAGGGAGTTTTACCGTGAAAGAAGGCATCCATCCGAAATATCACGAGGTAGAGGCCCGGTGCGCCTGCGGGGCGACCTGGAAGACCCGGTCGACCAAGAAAGAGCTGCACCTGGAAATCTGCTCGAACTGCCATCCGTTTTTCACCGGCCGGCAGAAGCTGATCGACACCGAAGGACGTGTCGAGCGGTTCACCAAGAAGTTCGGCGCCCAGACGGTCGCGAGCCGCAAGAAGGCGCCGGCCAAAGCTGCCCCGGGCAAGGGCTCAAAGCACGCGACGGTTTAGCAGTCGTCACCCGTCATGGCAGATGGCAGATGGCTGCCATTTGCCATCTCCCATCTGCCCTGACAGGGTTCTTATCCGCCCAGTTGCATCCAGCGCCACGCCGATTCCACCATCACCTCCAGACGGTCGCGGCTCGGTTTCCAACCAAGTCCCTGCCGCGCTTTATCTGAAGACGCCACCAGCACCGGCGGGTCGCCGGCTCGCCGCGGGCCGGTGACGGTCGGAATCTTCCGGCCGGTCACCTTCGCAGCGCAATCAATCACTTCGCGAATCGTGTGCCCATCGCCCCCGCACCCGAGGTTGTAGATGTCCATCCTCGGTTCCTGACGCTGCAACGCGAGCAGGTGCGCATCGGCGAGATCGAGCACGTGAATGTAGTCGCGCACGCACGTGCCATCGCGCGTCGGGTAGTCGTCGCCGAAAATCGTCACGTGCTCCCGCGAGCCGGCCGCTGCGGCAAGCACGAGCGGGATCAGGTGAGTCTCGGGATCGTGGCGTTCGCCCGATCGCGTGCTGGCGCCGGCGGCGTTGAAGTAGCGCAGTGACGTCACGCTGAATCCGTGCGCAGACGAAAACCATGCGAGCGCACGCTCGAACGCCAGCTTGGATTCGCCGTACGGGTTAATCGGCCGCGTCGGCATCCCTTCGTGAAGCGGCGTGCTCTCGGGAACGCCGTAAACCGCGCATGTCGACGAGAAGACAATCGGCTTCACGCCGGCTTCGCGCATCGCCTCGAGCAGGCTCAGGCCCGCCACGAAGTTCGTGCGATAGTAGGCGCCCGGCTGCTCCATCGATTCGCCTACCAGAGCAACACCGGCCATATGTATGACGGCGTCGATCTGCTGCCGCTTCAACGTGGCAACGACGGTCGGTGTATCGTTGAGATCGCCTTCGACAAACGTCGACTCGGGAGAAACCGCATCGCGATGGCCACGCGCGAGGTTGTCGAACACCGTGACGTCATGCCCGCGCTCGATGAGCACGTCCGTCATCACACTGCCGATATAGCCCGCGCCACCTGTCACAAGTATTCGCATCTCTGGTCCTGTTCACTCGCTGGCCGGAACGACAATCTCTGTTCCCGCATTGGGTTGGATCACGTAGTCCACCGTGTAACCGTACGCGACTGCAGCGTTCCCACGATTGCGAAATCCGCTGCGCAGCTCGCCTGGCGTTCGAAGCTCGAGATAGGGATTGAAATAACGGGTGTTCGGAATCGGCGTGCGGAAGCTCGCCGACTTGCTCACGTAGATGGTCAGACCGGATCGCGTCTGTCGCAAGGTGTGCTCGAACGTCGGCTCGCGCGGCAGGGCGTGGGCGTTGTACCAGGCCATGGCGCCGATCTCGTCCATGCGGCCTCGCACGGCATGCGCGACCGCGCGCTCGCCTATCTGCGAGAATCCGAGCACGACGCACAGTCCCCACAGGACTTTCGGGTGATGGCGTACGGTCAGGAAGGCAATCCCCCACAGCGCGCCGAATGCGACGACCGCGAAAACGCCTGGTTGCTGAAGCGCTTCCACCTGTGAATACCTGAGCAGCATGGTCAGGGCAAATACCGTCAACGCAACGCAGCCAAGGACCACGCCCAGAAGCCTGCCGGCGCCCGGCTCCGGCTTGCCGCTCCGCGCACTGGCCGCAATGACGACGGCGAGCGGAATCCAGAAATAAATTGAGGCAAATCGCGCGGCCGGCGCCTGAGTAAGCCAGACGAGGAGTGCCACGAGCGACGCGCCCAGCAGAACCGGGAATGCCCACTCGCCCGAAAAAGGGGGTCGGGAGGGGTTTTCTCGTGAATCGGACGAAAACCCCTCCCGACCCCCAATGACGGTGATGAGCACCATCGGAAGGATGATGCTGAGCTTCTGCGTGAGGATGAGCGAGTTGAGCCACCCCTTCACCCACTCCTGATTCGCCACGCGCGCCAGATCGTAAGTGGGCCGGAGTTGCGACCACGTCTTGATGAACACGCGATCGGCTTCGACCTGTGCCAGGGGAACACGCCAGTCGACGTCGAGGCCGAAAGCCGAGGACGGATAGAGCGGATAGCCGCTCAGCACGACACCCCGCGCGAAAAAGCCGGCCAACAGAAGTACACCCGCAACGCCAGCTGCCACAATCAGCCGGCCCGAAAAAGGCTCCCGGAGCCCGTTTCGAGTGTCTCGCGCGGCGCGGATGGCGACGGCCAGCACGATGACCCCGCAAAAAGTCGCGGCGCTCAGCTTGACGGTCGCCAGCAGACACCCGACCAGAATCGCCGTGGCCGCGCTCGCCCGATACTCGGGCGTGCCGGGGGCTGAACCGGCAAATCCCAGAAAGATGCACGAGAGGAGAATGATGCCTGCGGTGACGAACACGTCCGCCTTGAGCGTCGAAATGGCGGGGCCGAAGATGCCGAAGAGCACGAGCCCGATGGTTGGAGCGAACAGAGCCGCCGCAAACAGAAAGACGGCCCGAGGCGGGTCGCCACCCTGACCGACTCGCACCAGCGCGTAGAGGACATACACCAGCACCAGCGAGACGATGAAGCCGTTCAGAAGGTGGTTGACGTGTCCCGCCCAATGGCCGGCGCTGAAGAGCGCCGCGAGAAGGTGGTGCGTGTTGTTGAATCCGAGACGTCCGTGCAGGTTTGCAAGTCCTGGTATCAACGGATGCTCGAAGTACCAGCGAACCGCCTGGAACTCGTAGTTGTAGTCGTCCATGCCGCCGGCCGCCAGAGAGTGATTGGCAGTCCAGGTGACAAGCGCGATCGCGCCAAGCGCAAATGGCCAGTGCGATCGGAGCTGCAACAGCGGCCGAAACCATCGACGCTCGACGATGATGGCCGCGACAGCGAGGACCGTGAATGGCCCGAGCGCGGCGCCGATCGGAAAAAGAAAGTGCCAGATGACCAGCCCGAGCGTCGTCAGGGCGATGCCCGCCCAGGTGCCGTAGTAGAGGTGCGCCCAGCTCGTCTCGATCCCTCCGACGCGATGGAAAAAAAGCCCGCCGATGGCAGCGAACGCAGCCGCGAGCGCCAGCCACGTTACGAGCACGCTCGATGTGAGGATGATCGACAAGAAGTGGTCGCGCCAGAAGTGTAAACGATCGTGTTACCCTGTGTCAGAACGGCCGATACACCGGCGAGAGGAGAAATTGATGGACGCAGGCAAGCCGCGAGTGCGGCGAAGGGGATTGTTCTTTCACGTCGAGACACCAGAGCTCGACGGCATCGAAACGGAATCCGCCGAGGGCATGCCGGCACGCATCGCGCGGCGGAAGCCGGTGCAGGCGGTGCGAGCGAGTTCAGCAGCCGCAGCTCAACCGAAGCTCAGCTCCACCGGTTCGACACAAAGAGTCAGAATCCGCCGCTCGTTCAGATTTGCGACCGCGACTGGCAGCCATCGACCGTCAGAGATGAGCCGCTGATCCAGCTCGCGCGCGGCGAGGCCAGAAACGCGACGACCTCTCCCACTTCTTCAGCACGCCCGAAACGCCCGAACGGGAGTTCTGAGCGCACGAACTCGGCCATGGCCGCCGGATCGGCCTTCACCCGCTTCTCCCACGACCCGCCCGGAAACAGAATCGACCCCGGCGCCACGCTGTTGACACGAATGCCATCCTTGGCCAGCTGCTGCGCCATCGCCTTCGCGAGGCTGATTTCGGCGGCCTTCACAGCGTTGTAAACCATCCGGCCGCCCGACTCCCGCCCCCAGATTGAGGCGATCATCACAATCGATCCTCCGCCGCGCATTCGCATGTGCGGGATGACGAGGCGCGACATGCGAATGGCTGGGTACAGTGTCTGATCGAACCCCTCCTGCCACTCGGCGTCGTCCGTGTTGACGATATCGGTGCCCTTCGCCGTCCCGACGTTGTTGACGAGGATGTCAACGCCGCCAAAGGCCTCGAGCGTGGAGCCGACGACCTTCTCGGCGCCGGCGGCTGTGGATAAATCGGCAGCGACGGCAATGACGTCGTGTGCGGTACGGAGTTCCGCGGCGGCCTGCTCGAGCGCCTCCGCCCCCCTTGCGCACAGGCAGACGCGACAGCCTTCGGCCGCCAGCGCTCTCGCGCTCGCCAGCCCTAACCCCCGACTCGATCCCGTGACAATTGCGGCCTTGCCCTCGAGCTGTAGGTTCATCCTAGTCCGGCCGTCCGCCGGTCAGGTCGTTGAGCCTCCAGTCGAAAGGCTCGTAGGTGAGCTGGAAGGTGTTCTTCTTGATGAACTCCTCTTCCGCCCACAGCAGGTGCGGCCGCAGGAATCCTATCACCGCAAGCTCGATGGCCTCGCGCTTGGGCAGGTCGTACGCATCGTCGGCGTATTCCTTGATGAACTCCTTCGAACGCCAGCTCAGGATTGGGCTGACGCTCACCTTGCCGCTCAAGGCATCGATCTTGGTCCATCGCGGAGTGGTCACAAATTGCTTTCTGGCTTCGTCCAGCTGGCGGTCGACCGCCTTCGGTACTGAACGCTTCGCTCCGCAGCCGGCCGCTGCCCACCGCACCGCGGCCGAGCGCAAGATACACTCGCGGGTCGTCGAACTCTGCCAGCACGCTCATCTCGATCTGATCGAGCGTGACGCTCTTGCCGGCAATCATGTGCGGCGTCTTCTCGAACGCCCCGGGAATCTGGCGGACGCTGTTCGCCGGATACGTCGACGCACGCCCGCGAATCGGATAGTTGTTCACGACCGTCTGCAACACCAGCGCGTTGTACACGTTGAGCCAGAATGCCTTCTTCTGATCGGACGGCCATTCCTGGTACCCCGCCGTAATCGAGGGGGCGTTCAGAGATCCGATGTAGCGGCTCAAGCGGTCGCGATCGCCCTGGAGGGCTCGATAGTAGACGAGCCCGTCGCGCACATGGAGATCGAGAAGCGCATCGAACGGCACGTGAAGCGCCTCGAGATCTGGCGACGGTTTGTACTCCTGCGCTCTCAGGTTCACGGTCACCATCACGAGGGCGATGGCGGCGAATGCGTTTAATGTCATTTTCATAACTTACCCAGAAACTTCCAGAGTCTCGCGTTGAAAGACGACGGCTGTTCGAGATTGAGCAGATGCCCGGCCGACGGCATCAGCTCGAGCTCGGCGTGTCTGATCGCTTTGTGCATCCCTTCGGCCTCGCTCGGCGGAATCAACGTGTCTTCGGTGCCATGAACGACGAGCGCCGGCACGTCGACCTTGCCCAGGAGCGGCGTCGAATCTCCGCGTTCCATCATCGACGTCACACCCGCCTTGACGCCCTCGCGGCTGTTCTCGACGATGAGCCTGCGCACGTGCTCGACGAGATCGGGCCGGTCTTTCTGTGCCGTCGCGCCAAGCAGCTTCGGCACCATTTGCGCTGCCACGGCATCGACGCCCTCTCGAACGACCAGGTCGATCATTTTCTCGCGGTTCCTGCGTCCCTCCTCGCTGTCGGCGCCAGGTCGCGTCGAGATGAGACCGATCGCACTCATGTAGCGAGGCGCGCTCTTCAACATCTCGAACAGCACGTAGCCGCCCATGGAGCATCCGATGACGGCCGCCTGTGTAATCTCGAGCCGATCGAGCAGATCGATGACATCGCCGGCCAGCTCGCTCAGGTCCGAAGGACCGTTCGAATCGGGGATTGGTGTTCGGCCGAAGCCGCGATAGTCGGGGGCGATGGCACGCCAGCCGTCCGGAATGGCACCCAGCGTCGGCTCCCACATCGCCGCCTGCAGCGGAAATGCATGGAGAAGCACCAGGTTCCTCACGGGATGCTGTCGAACGGCAGGTGCCGAAGACTCCGCGATGAGATAACTGATCGTCTTGTGGCCGATCGTGACCGCTTCTCGGCGCATAGGTGATCATATCTCCGAGTGCGCGAATGCCGAAACTGTGCTGAGGGCCTGTGATCTGTGAGACGCTCATAGAAGCCCACGGCGGGCAAGGCGCCGCCGCTTTGCAATGACCTCCATTCCTCCTCCGATCTTTGTCATCGACGATGAGGAACCCGTGCGGTCGGGGCTCGCGCGGCTGCTGCGAGCGATTGGCATGTCGAGCGTGACGTTCGAGTCGGCCGAATCTTTCCTGGAAACCTACGAGCCCGAGCAGCAGGGCTGCCTGCTCGTCGACATTCGCATGCCCGGCATGAGCGGGCTCGATCTCATCGAAGAGCTGGGCCGCCGCCGAATCGCGCTTCCGGCCATCGTGATGACCGGCCATGCCGACGTGAGCTCGATCGAGCGGCTGCGGATGCTCAAGACGATCGGCTGCCTCGAGAAGCCGTTTCACGTGTCCGAGCTGAAGGAGATTCTTGGCCGCTGGTGGTCGACGCTGGACCGCGGCGACCCGCCGTGGCTGTTGTGACGTTCGGTGTTCTTCCCCAGCTGGGGGCACAGAGTTCACTGAGCTGTGTTCTCTGTCCCTTTCTGTGGACTCTGTGTCCCCGTCTGTGGCCGCGACAACATCTCGAGCAGCAGACGGGAATCGTGCTCGCGCGGGAACTCGAGCCCAAGCAGGTGGGCAATCGTCGGCGCGATGTCCTCGGGACCGCTCTCGTCCGCGTATCGCCCCGGCTTGATCATGCGGCCCATGAAGGCGATGGGCACGTGACGATCGAACTCATAGACGCTGCCGTGGCTGGTACCGCCCGCGGACGCGTTCATGTAAATCTCGCGCTTGAGCATGACGTTCAGGTGCGGGCTGCGCGGCTGGAAAAACGCGTTCTTGAATAGAACCAGGTTCGGATCGGACGACGGTGCGAGGCTGCGCAGATCGTCGTGCGTATAGACCTTCTCGACCAGGCCCGTCGCATAGATCGCATCGATCGCGGTTTTCTCGACGTCTTTCCAGTCGAGCTTGTTGCGGCGCACGGATTCTTCGTTGAGATAGAAATCGATGGCGAAGTAACTAATGAGGTCTTTCACGCCCGGGTAGCGCTTCCCGAATGCCGCCGACACGGCGTTCTGAAGAACCTTTGGCGGCACGCGGCGCGCCGGTATTCCTTTCTCTTGCGAAATCTCCACGAGCTGACGCACGCCGTGATCGGCCGACAGCACCACCAGCGTATTCGACAGGCCCACAGTCGAATCGACGTGCGCGAGCAACCGGCCGAGGACGCCGTCAAGGCGCAGCAACTGGTCCATCTGCTCCTGGCTGTCCGGCCCCCACTGATGCCCGATGCCGTCGGCCGCAGCAAATCCCACCGCGAGAATGTCGGTGTCGGCGTCTTTTCCGAGCGCATGCTGCTTCATGGCTTCGAGCGCAAAGTCGAGCACGACCTCGTCGGCAAATGGTGAACGCCGCAACTCGACGTAGTAATCAGACATGGGCGGTTTGGCCACAAACGGATGCGGGAACACGATGTCCTTCCGATCGCGCTCTCCTTCGACCGCATCCCTGCCCGCGTACTTCTCATACAGCGCCACATCGTCGAGCAGCCGGGTCCAGCCTCGCGCGGCGAATCGGTCGGCGTTGCGCTTCTTGTTCCATTCGTTGAGCCATGCGGGGGCGGCATCCATGTAGTAGGTGCTCGAAACGAAGTTGCCGCCGTCGTTCTCGAACCAGTACGCCGCATCCGCGCGACGTCCGCCCATCAGGATGGCGGAACGATCCTTCATTCCAAGGCCGACGACCCGGGAGCGTGGCGACTTCGCTTTGAGGACATCGCCGACCGTAAAGGTCAGCAGGTTCGCGGGCGACGATGCGCGGCCGTTGCCGCCCACAGTGCGTTGCACCGAATCGTCGATGACGTTCATTACCTTGTTAAGATACGGATCCCACCATTCGTTCGCGACGATGCCCGAATGGCTGGGATGTGTGCCTGTCAGCAGGACGGAATGACCAGGCGCGGTCTCGCTGGACGCGTGCCGGTATTTGGCGCTGGTGAAGATGCCGGCTCCATCGAGCAGTTGTCGGAGGCCAGACTTATAGAGCGGCTCGAAGCGCTCGAGATAGTCGTACCGCATCTGGTCAATCGAGATCATCAGCACGAGCCTTGGCGCGGCTGCGTTGCCGGCACCGGTCTGGGCGTAGCCCACATGCGAGCCGCCGACTTGCGAGCCGATGTAGACGACCAGGAGGATCAGGAAATATTTGCGCATGGGTTCTCACAAATCGTAGCAGATGGGTGTAAACCTTGCATGCCGAATTAACGGGTTACGGCCATTGAGCCGATACCGGATTCAAATGGGATTGTTCCAGGAACTTCTCGGAAGCGATCACCTGGCAACATTGGAGTTTTTCGTCGTCGGGCTGCGCGACGTTTCGGAGAGCGCGACCGACGAACAGGAGCTCCTCTACAACGCCAGTGTGCTTGCCCATTACGCACAGGTATCGGTCGATACTGAGGACGACTTGTCGACGCCTGCCGACCTGAGCACGATTTACGATCGGTTCATCTCGCAGCCGGCGGTGCTCCGGAACAGCGCGATCATGGAGGCCGCGGGCGCACAGTGCCTGCTGCTGGCCGGCTTTTTCGAAGAGCAGATGCGCCGCCGCCACAACATCCGGTGGTACGCGCAAATGGGCGCCGGCTTCTACAAGCGCGCCGCCGCGCGCGAGGAAACCGCCGGTAAGGCTCAGCTGCTCGATTCCATCGCAGGGCGCTTCGAGTTGTGGCGCCAGCGTCACGCCCGTCTGAACCGCGAGCTTCGCGAGCTTCGTTACATCCTCACACCGCGCAATTAACCCACGGTGCTTTGTGCCGACCCTTCGGTCGGCTCCGGAGCGCTTCGTACCGATATACTTCTGCGAGAGTATGGCTGTCCGTCCCTGGTGGTTGTTGCCGCCTGGTCGTATTCATCCGGGCTGGTGGATTGCGCTTGGTGCCGTACTGCTGTGGCTGGATCACTACAGCGGCTTCGACTCCCCATTTCCACTGCTGTACACGCTGCCTGTCATTCTTGCCGCCTGGTACTCGGGAATGTGGGCCGCGATCGGGGTGGGCATCGCAGTACCATTTTTTCGCATCCTGACTCTGATTCTGTCGCAGAGTCCACCCTTGGATCTCGCGGCGCACGTGCTGCAGACGGTGTTCCGGGGAACGATCGTATTGATCATCGGGCTCTGGTTTGCGCGCCTGGCAGGCTTCGAGCGCGACCTGGACCGACAGGTCAGGGTGCTCGAAGGCATGCTGCCGATCTGCGCGTTCTGCAAAAGCATCCGGAACGAAAGCGGCAAATGGGAGAACCTCGAGTCGTACATCTCGCGCCGCTCTGAGGCCGAGTTCAGCCATGGCGTGTGCCCGTCGTGTGGCGCTGCGCACTATCCGGGCATGCTGGACGAGGAAGAATCGGTCACGAACCGCTAATTGCACGAACCCGCCTTCGCGCCGCGCGCACATCGCTCGGCGAGGCAGGCCTACGAAGCTTGTTCTCCTGATTACAGTACCACGTCGCCCTTTTCCGGCCGGACTCGGCAAATCTGCGCATGGACCACGATCGGTCGCAGCAAAGTCGTTGAAGATCAACGTGTTGGCAGGCCGTGAGCCACAACGGCACATGCCACGCGGTGTGGCACCGCCGTTGCGACGGTTTCCCGCATGACTTTCCAAATGAATCGCTTCCGCGCGCGTCTTGTGGCGCTCGCCGTGGCCGTCGCGCCGTTCGCGATGGTGACCACAGCAATCGCGTAGCAACCATCCGTCCCAGGTCCGGCTGAAGCCGGACACTACGTAGCCGCGCTACACTGCCTGAAGCGGTGTGCGCGACCTCGTGATCTGCCACCAGACCGCCAGGCCGAATGGTGCGATCGATAGCACCGCCGAAATAAGGCCCATCGTCCCGTAGCCGACGGCTGCGAAGACGTGCCCGCTCGCGAAGCTTCCCGACGCTGCCACAAGACCCATCAGCAGGTCGTTGAATCCCTGCGTGCGCGCGCGCTCGTCGGGCGACAGCTGATCGGCGAGCAGCGACGAGCCTCCGACAAAACAGAAGTTCCACCCGAGCCCGAGCAGAAACAGGCCGAACGTAATCGGCACGAACCCAGGCGAAAGACGGGCGACGAGACATGCCGCAACAAGGACGATCGCGCCCGTCATGATGACCGGGGCTCGGCCGATGGTGTCCGACAGCCTTCCCGACAGAAACGAGAAAGCGAACATCCCCAGGACGTGAAGCGAGGTCGTGAACGAAATGGCCGTCACCGCATGATTGTGATTCCGCATGTGCAGCGACGTGATGACCATTACCATCACCATGACCGCATGGCCCAGCACCATCGACGCCATGGCCACGATGGCACCCGGACGACGAAGAATCTCGGCAAGCGACGCGGCACTGCGGCCTGTCTGACTGCCAGCGTGGGGGTCCTGCTGCGCAAGCGCACGGGCGATCTCGCTCGGATCGGGCCGAAGAAATATGGTGAGGACCGCTGACGCGAGCAGGAGCAGCAGGCTGCTGAAGCCGAATGGCCAGAGGAGATCGCTGACGTTCAGGCGCGACAGCCGTGCCCCGAGCGACACGGACAGCAGGGGCCAGATGAGCGTGCCTGCCGTGCCGCCGACGACGACGGTCGCGATGGCCCGCCCTCGTTCGTGCGGCGGATGGACTTCGGCGGCGACAAAGCGCGACAGCCCTGCGGCCGCGCTTCCCGGCCCCATGAGAGCCTGACCCAACAGGAAGCCCGGGAAATGGCGCGAGACGATTGCCCATGCGGCGATCGCGGCGCCACACGCCCCGACAGCGAACCCCGTCGCGAGAGCTTTTCGCCGGCCCACGCGATCCATCGCGTATCCGAGCATCAGCGAGGACGCCGCCACGCCGAGCAGATACACGGCAGACGGCACTCCGGCCCATTCGGTGCGGCCGCTGAGATCGGCGCCGATAATCGAGGTCACCGTGGCCGCCGCCAGAAACGCGGTCGAGCTCAAGGCGTGCGCGATGGACAGCGTCAGGGTTATTTTGCGTGACTCCAGCGAGCTCCTCCGCTATTCCAATGTATTCAGATGGCGCGCGAGTGATTCCAGGCTCGACATATCGCGCACCGACAGAAAGTCATCGACATACGGCAAGGCCGCGCGAATGCCGCGGGTGAGAGGCTCGTACCCGGGCGACCCAATCAGCGGATTCAACCAGATCAGCCGATGCGCGCTGCGTTGCAGCCGGGCGACCTCGCGCGAAAGCACCGCCGGATCGCCGAGATCCCATCCATCGGAAATCAGGAGCACGACCGGGCCCCGGCGCAACACGCGACGGGCCCACTGTGTGTTGAACCGATGGAGTGCCTCGCCAATCCGTGTGCCTCCAGACCAGTCGCGGACGGCATCGCGTACGCGCAACAACGCCGCGTCGGACCGCGCGCCGGCAAACTGGCGCGTCACCCTCGTCAGCTGCGTCGAGAACACGAACACTTCGATTCGGCGGTGCCCGCCCGCCAGCGCATGCGCAAACAGCAGAAGCATGCGCGTATACGGCTCCATCGATCCGCTGACGTCGCAGATGAGAATCAACGGCCGCGGCGCGACGCGGCGCACGCGATAGGGAACGGTGATGAGCTCGCCGCCATGCTTCACGTTCGCCCGCATCAGACGCCGCAGATCGACCGCGCCCCTGCCGCCGGCGTTCCATCGCCGTGTGATGCGCACACCTGGATTCCATGTGAGCCTGCCGATCGCCTCCTGCGCGCGCACGAAGTCGTCAGCGGTGAAGGTGGCAAAATCTCTCCGCCTCCACACTTCGTCAGCGCTGTATGTCTGCAGTGTGACCGGAACATCGTGTTTCCCTGAATCGGCTGGCCGGGGTTCCGAAGCCCCCGCGCCCGGAGCAAGCATGGTGACGCTTGTTCGCGCACGTTTCGGAATACCCATCGGCTTGGGCATCTCGCGATCGCCCGGCTCCCTCCAGACTCGCCAGAATCGCTCGAACACGTGATCGAAGAGCGCGAGATCTTCGTGACGCGAGACGAGCACCGCACGAAGCGCATCACGCACGTCGCGACGGCTCGAAATGCCGATGTCTGCCAGCGCCCGGACGCCATCCGGTACGCCGCCCGCCCGCACGGCGACACCGGCGGCACGCAGCGTGCGCGCGAAGATCAGGAGATTGGCAAGGAGACGTTCGGACACTATCGGGGCATCGCCATGGCGCGCGCCCTGGCGTCTTTCACCAGCGCCGCGAGGCGTTCACCGCGCAAAGATTCGATGTCGTCGTGATCCTTCAGGAGAATGCCGAGCGTGTTCTCGACCGTCGATTCGTCGAGCTGATCTTTCTCCAGGGCGACGAGCGCGGCGACCCAGTCGAGTGTTTCCGACACGCCCGCCAGTTTATGGAGGTCGGCGCCCCGAAGCTCCTGCACGAACGCCGTCACCTGTTCGGCCAGCCGCCGTGGCGCGTCCGGCATCCGGCTGGTGATGATGCGGAGCTCTTTCTCGAAGTCGGGATACTCAATCCAGAAATACAGGCATCGGCGCTTCAGCGCATCGTGAATCTCCCGGGTCCGATTCGACGTGAGCACGACGATCGGAGGCTCGGACGCACGAACGGTGCCCAGCTCGGGAATCGTCACCTGGTAGTCCGACAACAGCTCGAGGAGAAATCCCTCGAACTCTTCATCGGCCCGATCCAGCTCGTCGATGAGCAGCACGGGAACGCGGCCGCGATCGTGCTGGATCGCGCGAAGCAGCGGACGCTTGATCAGAAAGGGCTCAGTGAACAGCTGCTCCGTGGCACGGACGCGATCGAGCTCGTGGCTGGCCTCGAGCAACCGGATCTCGAGGAGTTGCCGAGGGTAGTTCCACTCGTACAGCGCGTGGCTGACGTCGAGCCCTTCGTAACACTGCAGCCGAATCAGCTCGGTTCCGAGCGCGGCGGCCAGTGCCTTGGCGATTTCGGTTTTCCCAACGCCGGCCTCGCCTTCGAGAAACAGCGGCCTGCCAAGCTTGAGCGCCAGGTACACCGACATCACGAGGCCGCGATCGGCCACGTAGCGCTGCCCGGCCAGCAGCCGCTCGAGCTCGTCGACGGACGCCGGCAGACCCACGCTACGACGCCCGCTCGAATGCTGCGGCGAGCGCGCGCTTCACGTAGACAGGCGCCATCGCTTGACGATATTCAGCAGACGCGTAGATATCGCCCAGGATGTCGCCTCCGAGATGTCGCGACGCCGCCGCAGCGGCTTTCGCGATCACTTCCTCAGACGGCTTCACGCCGGTCACGGCGCTTTCGACGTCCCGCAGTCGTGCGGGCACCGGCACGACGCCGCCAATCGCGACCTGCGCGCCGCCGCAGGATCCGTTTTTCATCGTGACGACCGCAGCCGCTCCGAGCACCGCGTACCGCGACGCCGGATGCGCAAACTTGACATACGCCATCCCCTGCCCCGCCTTTTTCGATGGTATTTCGATGGCGGTGAGAATCTCGCTGGCGTCGAGCGCCGTCGTCATCATCCCCTGAAAGAAATCGCCGACCGCAATCGTCCGCTCGCCCTTCGATCCGGTTACTGCGAAGCGCGCATCGAGCGCGAGGAGCACCGTGGGCAGATCGGACGCCGGATCGGCATGCGCGACATTGCCACCGATGGTGCCGCAATTGCGCACCTGCGCATCGCCGATGTTTCCTGCGGCCTCGCACAACATCGGACATTCGGATTTGAGCACCGGCGACGAGGCGAGCTCCGAATGCGTCGTCAGGGCGCCGATTCGGATGGTACCGCCCGAAGAGCTGATGCCTTTGAGCTCTGCAATGCGTCCGATGTCGATGAGCGCGGTTGGCGCCGTAAGGCGCAGCTTGAGCAGCGGAATCAGGCTGTGGCCCCCCGCAAGCAGCTTGGCGCCCGGATGTTGCTGCATCAGCGAGAGCGCTTCCTTGACGGCACCCGCGCGGTAGTACTCGAATGACGGTCCAAACATGGCAGCTCCTACTTGTTCATCGCGCGCCAGACGCGCTCGGGCGTAAGCGGCATCGTCAGGTTGTCGACGCCAAACGGCTCGAGCGCATCGATGACGGCGTTGTACACCGCGGCCGTCGACGCAATCGTGCCGGCTTCGCCGATGCCCTTCACGCCCAGGGGATGATGCGGCGATCTCGTCACCGTCGAAAGCACATCGATATCCGGCAGGACGTCGGCGCGAGGAATGGCATAGTCGAGCAGCGATCCGGTGATGAGCTGACCGCTGTCGTCGTAGACCGCCCCTTCCCACAGGGCCTGTCCGATGCCCTGCACGACTCCGCCCTGCACCTGCCCCTCGACGATGACCGGGTTAATCTGCGGTCCACAGTCGTCGACCGCGACATACCGTTTCATGTCGACCTTGCCAGTTTCGCGATCGACTTCGACCACTGCGATATGCGCACCAAACGGATAAACGAAATTGGGAGGATCGTAGAAGCTCGTCGCCTCGAGGCCCGCTTCCATACCCGCCGGCATGTTCCACGCCACGTTCGCCATGAGCGCGATGTCCTGAATGGTCTTCGACCGGCTCGGCGCGCCCTTGACGAAGAACTTTCCGTCTTCGTATTCGATGTCTTCCGGAGCCGCCTCGATGAGGTGCGCGGCCAGAAGCTTCGCCTTGTCCTTGATCTTGCGCACCGCAACCGCCAGCGCCGCTCCGCCCACGGCGGTCGTTCGGCTGCCGTAGGTGCCCCATCCCATCGGCGTGCTGTCAGTATCGCCATGAATGACCTTCACGTCGTTCACGTCGACGCCCAGCTCGCTCGAAACAATTTGCGCAAACGTCGTCTCTTCGCCTTGACCATGCGGCGATGCTCCGATGAACACGTTCACCTTGCCGCTCGGATGGAAGCGAACGATGGCGCTTTCCCACAGGCCGCCCTGGAACCCGATTGCGCCGGCCACCTGTGACGGTCCGAGTCCGCAGATCTCGACATAGGTGCACACACCAATGCCGATGTACTTTCCGTTCGGCTGCTGCCGCTGCTTTGCCTGCTCTGCTCGCAGGTCCGTGTATTTGATGTGGTTGAGCGCCTTGTCGAGCGCTGCCTGATAGTTGCCGCTGTCGTAGGTGAGCCCTGTGATGACATTGCAGCCATCCTCGAACGGCGGCAGCAGATTCCGTCTGCGGATTTCAGCCGGATCGATCTTCAGCTCGTCCGAGAGCTTGTCCATCATGCGCTCGAGCATGAAGGTCGCTTCAGGACGACCCGCGCCGCGATAGGCCTCGACCGGTGTGGTGTTCGTGTAGACACCGTAGACGTCTTCTTTCACTGCGGGCACGGCATAGGGGCCCGACAGCATCAAGCCATGGAGAATCGTTGGAATGCCCGGCGCCGCAGTCGAGAGATACGCGCCCATGCCCGCCCACACGCTGCAGCGCAAACCGAGAATCTTGCCGTCGCGTGTCGCGGCGAGCTCGACATCCTGAATGTGATCGCGGCCGTGCGTCGTGCCCTGGTAGTTCTCGCTGCGGGTCTCACTCCATTTGACCGGGCGTCCGAGCTTCATGGCGCTGAACGCGGTCAGAAAATCGCCGGGTATTGTAGGAATCTTGCTCCCGAATCCGCCGCCGACTTCCGGCGCGATGACGCGAAGCTTGTCTTCGGGCACACCGGTCACGAGCGACGAGAGAAAACGGACGATGTGCGGATTCTGAGTCGTGTTCCAGAGCGTCAGCTCACCGGTGGCCGAGCTCCACTTCGCCACGCAGCCCCGTGTTTCCATCGCCGTGGGAATGAGCCGCTGCTGGATGATGCGATCTTTCACCACGACGTCGGCTTTGGCGAACGCGGCGTCGAGATCGCCCCCGGCAACCGTCCAATGGAACGCCTGATTGCCTGCGATATCGGCGTGCAGCTGCGGAGCGCCTTTGGCCGTGGCCTTTTGAGGATCGACAACCACGGGCAGCGGATCGTAGTCCACGTCGATCAGCTCCAGGGCGTCCTGAGCCTGATATCGATCGTCGGCCACCACAACGGCCACGCAGTCGCCGACGTAGCGAACGGTGTCTTTGGCAAGCTGCGTATAGGTCGCCACCTTGAGGTCGGCGTTCGGCAGCAGCCACGCGCACGGCATCGGTTTCAACGCAGCCTCGGTGTCGGCGGCGGTGAACACCGCAAGCACGCCTGGAGCCTTTTTCGCACGCGAGGTGTCGAGTGAGCGGATGCGCGCGTGCGCGTGCGGGCTTCGCAGAATCGCCGCGTAGGCCATGTTCGGCAGCACGACGTCTTCCGTATATGTGGCCGTGCCGGTGATGAGCCGCGGATCTTCGCGCCGGCGGATACCAGAGCCGAATACCTTGGCGCTCATCGTGGCCTCCCCGTCGCCGCCGCGTCGCACACGGCGCGCACGATGTTCTGGTAACCGGTGCATCGGCACAGGTTGCCTTCCAATCCGTGCCGGACCTGTTCGGGTGTCGGCTTGGGGTTCTTGTTCAGCAGATCGACGCTCGCCAGGATCATTCCCGGCGTGCAGAACCCGCACTGGAGGCCGTGCTTGTTCCAGAAGGATTCCTGCACCGGATCGAGCTTGCCGTCGACGGCAAGGCCTTCGATCGTCGTAATCGTCGATCCGTCGGCCTGCACGGCGAGCCTGGTGCACGATTTGGTCGCCATGCCGTTTTCGAGCACGGTGCAGGAGCCGCACTGGCTCGTATCGCATCCGATTTTTGTTCCGGTGAGGCCGATCGTTTCGCGCAGGAAATACGCGAGCAGCAGGCGCGGCTCGACGCTGCGCTCGTACGCGCGGCCATTGACGGTGATTTTGACGGGGATTGTCACGCGTTATGCCTCCTGCGGCGAGCCAACTGAATCGTGTCCGGCGTCAGCCGGACCGCAAAGACTGGTAATGACAAAGGCGGATTCTAGACGGAAAACGATTCTGAAAAACGAGGAAAATGTCGTGCGCGGGCGATAGGCAATGGTCGTTGGGCCACGGGCGTTGGTCTGTCATGGTCGAAGGTCAATTGTCTCGCGGCAGGTCTCATACACCGTCGACGAGCGACCAGGACAGACCAGCGCCCATCGCCCTTTGACCATCGCCCATCGACCTTCTGATACGATCGTCCGCTTATGGAAGACCTCACGACCGGCTCCATTGCCCGCCATCTCCTCAAAACCACCGGTTTCATGCTGGTGACGATGGTGTTTCAGACGCTGTATTTCCTGGTCGACCTTTACTTTGTCGGACGCCTGGGCAAGGAAGCCATCGCCGGCGTGGGGATCGCGGGCAACCTGACGTTCATCGTGCTTGCGATCACGCAGATGCTCGCCGTCGGCACGACGACGCTCATCTCGCACGCCGCCGGCCGCAAGGAGCAGGAGCACGCCCAGCTGGTGTTGACGCAGTCGTTGCTGCTGTCCGTTTTCATCGGTGTGCTGTTCATGGCGGTTGTGTCGGCGCTGCGCGACACGTACGTCAACTCGTTGAGCCCAGACCCGGTCAGCGCGACCAACGCCATCCAGTACCTCTCCTGGTTCATTCCCGCGATGGCGCTTCAGTTTCCGATGGTGGTCATGGGCGCCGCGCTTCGTGGCACAGGCAATTTCAAGCCGGGCATGATCGTGCAAACTGCCACTGTGATCATGAACATCGTCCTTGCACCAGCCCTGATGTTCGGGTGGATAGCCGGACAGCCGATGGGCGTGGCCGGCGCCGGCCTCGCGTCGTTCATCGCCATCATCGTCGGCACTATCTGGCTCACCTTCTACTTCTTCGAGGTGAAGTCGTATCTGAAACTGCGCGCGGAGTTCAAGCCGCATGGGGGCATGTGGGGACGCATCCTGAAGATCGGCCTGCCGGCTGGCGTCGAGTTCGGACTGGTGGCCGTGTATCTCTTCATCGTTTACACGGTAAGCCGTCCATTCGGCGCGGCCGCCCAGGCGGGGTTCGGCATCGGTCAGCGGCTGATTCAGGCGGGCTTCATGCCGGTCGTTGCGCTCGGCTTCGCTGCCGCGCCTGTGGCGGGCCAGAACTTCGGCGCGCGAAAAGCGGATCGGGTTCGCGAGACCTTTCAGCGCGGAGCGCTGATGGGCGGCACGTTCATGCTGCTGTTCACCATCGTCTGCCAGATTGTGCCCGACGCGATGATCCGCTTCTTCTCATCCGATCCTGAGGTGATTGCTGTCGGCGCCGAGTACCTGCGCATCGCCACCTGGGGCGCCGCCGCGTCGGGCGTTATTTACGTGAACGGCAGCATGTTCCAGGCGATGGGCAACACCATTCCGCCGCTCGTCGCGTCGTTCACACGCATCATCGTTGTCGCCATTCCGGCTGTCCTGATGGCGCGAATGGCCGGCTTCGAGCTGCGATGGATCTGGTGGTTGTCGGTTGCCGCCACGATTCTGCAGCTCGGCATGAACCTTGTGCTGCTTCGGCGCGAGTTCCGCGCCAGGCTGCGTTTCGAAGCGGTCGCAGTCAATTGATCGCAACGGTGCGGCTTTAGCTGGACCTTACCATTTCGACAGCCACAGCCCGGTTCCCCACGTCGCTCCTTTGTTATTGCGCAACATCTGCCGGCAGCTTAGTATCCCCGCAATCCCAATCATTCAAGGAGAGGGCCATGCAATCAGGCGCGCGTAGGGGCTCGAGGTTCGGTGCCGTGCTGACGGCGGGTATCGTCGTCGCGGTCATGACAGCAGCCACGCTGGTGGGCCAGTACTCGATGACGGTCAACAGAGATCGGCTGATCAACGCGCAGAATGAGCCGCAGAACTGGCTCATCATGAACGGCGATTATGCCTCCACGAGATATTCGAAGCTGACGCAGATCAACCGCGACAACGTGAAAGAGCTGCGCATGGTGTGGGCGCTGGCGCTCGGCGGCATGCAGGATGTCGGTCAGAACGGACCCGAGAGCGAGCTGAATCCGCTCATCGACAACGGGTTCATGTACACGAGCGACGGGTGGGGCACGATCTACAAGATCGATGCGCGCGCTTCGAACAAAGGCGAGCTCGTCTGGGTGACCGATCCGGGCGTCGCGCACGAAGGCAACATCTCGCGCTCGCGCGGCATCGCGCTGTGGGAGGACCTCGTCATCGCAAATCTTCCCGACGGCCGCGTCATCGGCGTCAATCGCGCCAACGGCGAAATCGTCTGGGACAAGAAGGTGGCGGTCGCGAACGAGTTCGGCAGCAAGGAGAAGTTCTTCACGGCGCCCATTACGGCCGAAGGCAAGGTGATTGTCGTGAACGGCGCCGGTGATGGAAAGACACGCGGCTGGATTGCGGCGCTCGACGCGCGCACCGGAAACGAAGTATGGCGCTGGTATGTCGTCCCCAAGCCGGGCGATCCCGGCAGCGAGACCTGGAAGGACAAGAACAACGCGTGGAAAACGGGAGGCGGCGGCATCTGGCAGACCGGATCGTACGATCCCGCGACGAGGCTCACCATCTGGGGTACGGGCAATCCCGTGCCGGCCTACGACCCGCAGGCCCGCCCCGGCGATAACCTCTACACGAATGCCGTCGTCGCGTTGAACATCGATACGGGCAAGCTCGCGTGGTATTTCCAGTACACGCCTAATGACTCGTGGGACTACGACGAGGTGGGCGTTCACATGCTGTACGACACGGTGATCGACAAGATCAATCGGAAGATTGTCGGCCACTTCGGCCGTAACGGCTTCTATTACTCGATCGATCGCACGAACGGGCGGTTCATCAAGGGCTCTCAGTACGTGAACGATCTGAACTGGACGAAGGGTCTCGATCCGGAGACCGGCAAGCCGGTTGAATACAACCCGAAGCTCGACGTCCAGATCTACAATCCGGAAGCGCGCGCGCTGCGCGGTGATTCCATGAAGCGCACGTGTCCGACCTGGCACGGCGGCATTGCGCATCAACCGACGTCGTACAATCCGGTGAAAAAGATCGCGTACGGTGTCGGCACCGAGGGCTGCTACTCACAGAACGGGCACACCGTGGCGTTCCTGTCGCCGGACGGTGGCATCGACGACAAGAACACCACCAAACGAACCTACACGAGCGATCTGTACTACGGGTCGATTACCGCCTTCGATGCGGTCAACCACAAAATACTCGCCAAAGCGGTCACCGACATCGAAATCCGCTCAGGCACGCTGGCGACAGCCGGGGGTCTCGTCTTCACCGCGCTGCAGGATGGCTGGATCGTGGCCTACAACGACGAGACGCTCGAAGAGCTCTGGCGCTTCAACGTCGGCACGCCGCTGAAGGGCGCGCCGGTTACCTATTCCATCGGGCCGAAGCAGTATCTCGCCGTGCAGGCAGGCGGCAGACATCTGCATCCCGTGAAGTACGACAAGCTCGAGAATTCGAGTTACTTGTTTGTGTTCGCGTTGAATTGACGGCGGAGGACACAGAGCGCACAGAGCAAACGGAGGCCGCAGAGAATTTCTTTTGAAGAATTCTCCGTGTGCTCCGTTTTCTCTGAGCCCTCTGTGTCCTTCAACAACCTAGGACGCCTGTGTTGGCGTGAGGCGGCCCATCAGCTGGTTGATCTTGTTGCGAAGCGTGCCCTTCTTGAGCTCTTCCTGCCACAGCGCCACGCCATGACGGTGGAACACGACGCACACGTGGCGGCTGTTGACCTTCGGACCGACGATTTTCCACTGCATACGCTGTCCGTTGTCTGAGATAGCCGGGCGCTCGGCGGCGGTCTCGAGCTTTTTCAGTGCGTACTTGATCAGCGTGCGCTCCGACCTCATGTGCGTCCAGCCCGGCCTCGGAAATGCCACCGCCGTCTCGAAGCCCTGCGGTGTGATCATCTCGAACACAAAGTTGCCCGTTTTCTTCTCGCACTGGAATTCGGCGAAGAGCGCCGGCTGCGAATGCGATCCGGGCGGGAACCAGCTGTACTCATGTTCGTAGAGCGCATAGGGCACCACCGCGCTCTTCGGCTTCCAATCGACAACAACCGTGCCCTTGCCTTGTAGCCGCTGTCCCGTATCCATCGCGTCTGGTGACTGGCGAATAAACGTGGAGACGGGCGCCTGCGCGTCGATCGAGCAGGAGTCGTACAGATCGCCCGGTGGTGGTTGATGCAGAAATACCAGCGTCTCGCGAACATCCACGCGAGCCCGCCCATCTACATCGATGGTGATGGTCTTCAGGTACTCAGGACAAATGACAGACGCAGGCGGCATCGCGATGCCGCACACCCGCAATGCCGGCCGAATGAGGCGCATCATCACGCCCCGGGCGGCAGCAAGAGTCAGACCACGAACTTTTGGGCGGGATTTTGCGCGGGACGGCGCTGGATCACGACGAAATTTGTATCCGGCTGACAATTACGGCTTGGACGAGAGACGCAAAGGCGCAGAGATCTCTTGAATGAAGATCTCCCTGCGTCTTTGCGTTGTGAGCCCGCGTCGTCAAGCAAGCGGCAGACACAGACTCACGGGAGAACCGATCGACGATGCTGATGAACTACGGGCAGGTCGCCGCTACCATCTTGAACGATTCGACAGTCAGGTTCTGGCTCGGAGCCGTTGACGACGATGCGCCACCCGCCGAGGCCGCACGGCTGACGGTGCCGGTGACTTCGACCTTGTGGTTCGCATGGGGCTTCAGGTTCTCGGTTGGCTTGGCGGTGAGTCCAAGCGTCATCTTCGACGCGCCACCAGACGTGGCTGCCGTCGCTGATTTGCCCGCCGCAGCGGCTTCCGCATTCTCGAGGATCCAGCTGTCGGCCGTCGTGCCCGGCTTCAGGCATCCGGTATAGGTCACTTTGCTTGCCGCGGCCGGCTGCGATGCCGACGGCGCGGCCGGTTTCGGGGCTGGATCCTGACCGGCCGGCGGGGCCGCAGGGGTCTGGGCGGCGACGATCGACATGGTACCAACCAGAGCCAGCATTAAGGCGAACGCTTTTCGCATGTGAATCTCCTCCTCTTGTTCAGAGTGTTCTGTTTCGATTTAGCACAGCAGGAAGTACGCCAACAGGAATTGCGGGTGGAACAGCAAAAAACGGCGGAAAAACCGCTGACGTGCGCGCAAGCGAGTAGTAGCCGAGGAGTAGGTTTTTCTCGGTGTGTTCAGAAGTCGGACTATCGGCAGTTCACAAATCGCGGACGCCTGTACACCGTTCAGGGAGAATCTATCTCTTCAAAGTCTTGCAGACTTCGACCTCGCTGCCCCAGAACTCGACGCATTTCGCCTGATCCATCGGCCCCTGGCCAACCACCTTCGTCATCAGGAAATCGGCGATGAGCTCGATCTCGCGAGGCTGCAGCGTCGCCGGCGGATCGGGCATGCGCGTGGCGTTCTTCGCCAGATCGGCCTGCGTCATCATGAAGCAGCGGCCATCGGTGTAGGCGAACTTATCGAACGCGGGCATCTGCGTATTCGGCCGTCCGCACTTAATCGTCAGAACCAGCAACTGGCGTGTGTATTTCTTGTCGCGAAGGCTCGGGCCATCCGGCATCTGGTTGTCGCCCTTGACACCGTCCGCGGCCCATCCGTGGCACGCACGGCAATCGCCCTTCTGCTGGTACAGGCGCATGCCTTCGGCAAGATCGGCGGGATCCGGAGTGGTCGGCGCCTGAGCCGCACGGACGTTGATGTGAACGCTCGAGAGAACAACTGCTGCGACGATGCCCGCGAGAAGCCAAGCGCCTCGTTTCATTCAAACCTCAACAGATTGGTGCATGAACCGGCGCCGAGTATATCGCAGACCGACGACGTTCCGCGTCGGCCCGCTCAACCAACCCTGATCTCGACAGGGCGTTTCGTCTGCCGATGTAAGGCGTCGACCGATCGGAGGAGACCGTCTCTAAGCCGCGCCGAAAATCTGCGCTCGACGGTGACGTGGACGGCGTAGGCCAATGCCAGCATCAAAGCTATCGTCGTCCAGAGGAGCACGTGCGGATTCACTGAAGGGTACGCCAGGTTGAAAACGGCGAAGCCGATAACCTGATGCAGCAGATAAAGGGGGTAGGTCATCGCCCCTGCCACCGTCCATCGACGCCGGCTGATCGTGCCCGTCCGGCGGGCGGCGATCAGGAACATGACCGCAAAGAACGCGGTCACCGCTCCTGCGACCACGTAACTGCTCACCGGCGTGTTGTAGTGCCGCTCAACTGTGGGCAGCACCCTGATCGATTGCCAGAGGGCGAGGCACCAGCAGGCGGCGATCACGCCAATCCGGGTGCGCGAGATGCCTTCGGACCACACCAGGAAACACGCAGCGCCTGCAATGAAGAATGCGGAGTAGTCGGCAATCAGCAGCGAACGTAACCGTCCGATATGGACAAATTCGAGCGCGATCGAGGCGAAGAGCCAGAGCACGAGCAGCACCTGCGCATGGCGGATTCGCCCGAGCAGCAGCACGACGGCGACCAGCGCGTAGAATTTCATTTCCACGAACAACGACCAGTACGAGCCATCGATGTCGGCCACGCCGACGAACCCGCTCGTCATGGTCATGTTGATCAAATACTGAGGCAGCGACGCCACGTAGCGGGGGGACCCGATTGCCAGGATCGTCACGAAGGTCACGGTGCAACAGGCCCAGAACGCAGGATAGAGGCGGACGAACCGCGAAATGAGGAACCCCTTGAGGCTGCCGCTCGCAGCCGTCATCAGGATCACGAATCCGCTGATCATGAAGAACAGCTCGACGCCGAGATATCCATACTTCGCGAAGGGCGCGAGCGATGGGTAGGGCATGACCGACATGCCGTCGGCCGCATAGCCCCTGAATGCGTAGTGATGGAAGACGACGGACATGGCGGCGCAGAAACGCAGAAGGTCAATTTCGTTGACCCGATCTTTGCGCGCGGTTGAATCGTGCGAAGCCACTCCAGTACCCGGAATATCGGCTGTTTAAGGGGGGTTCATCAGCTACCGAGAGCGGGCCAGCTGGCAGTCGGGACTATTGGGCTTGTCCGGCGCGTTGAGCCGGCTCATCGGTGCAGGTGACGGTCCATTCGGATCGATCTCACCGATCCGTTTGTTCACCCACAGCACCTGAAATGCCCACGCGGGAAGCGGCGCGGCCTCTGCCGAGCACGCCCAATTATTGAAGTGCAGGTTGACGAGATAGAACTGGCGCTTCAGACGACGTACGACCTCGAGGAACTTGGCCTGGTCCGTGCCGTGGAGCTCCATCGGCATCTGCGAAATCCTGTCGAGCACAGCATCGGGCGTCGCCATCAACGAGTCCCACTCGGCGCCTTCAATGTCGATCTTGACGAGCAGGCTCCTGTCCGTATCGCCGTTTCGCGCGATCTGCGAGGAGATGGTGTCGAACGGCTGGCCGTCGACCGTTTCCGCTTTGGCTCCGACGCATTCATCGTGAAAGTCGAATTGCCCGCCCTCACATGTCGGACGATGCGGAGTGAAACAGTCGTACTGATGGACGGGCACGACGAGCTGCCTGGACACTTCGCAGCCCCAGTTGTCTTCGGTATCGATCCCGTAGGAATACGCCGCCTGCACGCCGGCGGTCAGGTTCTCGCACATCAGATACCCGCCGTCGTTTGCGCTGCCGTAGCGTTTCAGGGTGCAGTTCTTCAGCGTGACCGTTTGGAGCTCTGCCAGAAGCGCCTCGCGAACCCCTCGCGCGCTCGGGGCACCACCAGGAAACAACCCCAAAACATAAGCGGCGGCCACTCCGCCCGCGATCACCGCCAACATCGCCACAATCCCGCGTTTGCTCATAGCGGTATTGTGCCAGAACACGCACGATCCCTACCCTTTAGTCGTACCTGAGCGCGGCAACCGGGTTCACGCGCGCCGCCCGGAAAGCGGGAATGTATCCCGCCACTAACGCGATGATCGTCAGCCCGCATGCCACGGCGACCATCGTCACCGGATCGTTCGGGGAGACGCCGTATAGCTGACTCCCGATCACTCGACTCAATCCCCACGCGGCTGCCAGCCCAAGCGACACGCCCACGCCGACCAGCACGATCACTTCCCGCATGACAAGCCACACGACGTCGCCCGAAACCGCGCCAAGCGCCATGCGCAGGCCGATCTCGCGTGTACGGCGAGACGCCGTATATGCCATCAGTCCGTAGAGGCCAATGACCGCGAGGAGCGTCGCAAGCACGCCGAACGCCGACGAGAGCGTCGCGACGATCCGCTCGGTCAGCAGTGAGCGCTCGATCTGCCACGCGAGCGTGCGCAAATTGTAAATGGGGATGTTGGCGTCCATCTCTCGCACAATGCGCCGCGCGGCAGCGAACGCCGCTCCGGGATCTTGTGCCGACCGCATGTACACTGCCGCCGATGCGGCACCCTCCATCTGCTGGTACGCGAAGAAGACTGTTCGCGGAATCTCGTCGCGCACACCGGTGTATTTCGCGTCCTTGACGACGCCGATGATTTCAATGGGGGTCGGCGTGCCGGGATCGCCACCGAAACCGATGCGGCGTCCAATCGGGCTCGCCTCGCCGTAGTAGTGCCTGGCGAAGCTCTCGTTCACGATCGCCACTCTAAAAGTCGAGGAGGGGCCGGACGGATCCGGAGCAACCGGTATCACTGCTGCGTCGCGCTGGTCGAAGTCGCGACCAGCAATGAACGGCATGCCCATCGTCCTGAAATAGCCAGGGCTCACGGCGTTGCAGTACGGATTCATGTTCTCGCCGGGCTTCGCCTCGTAGCCCTCGATGGTCATCGTGCTGTCCCACTCGTTCCCCTCGAGCACGCCCATGGCGGCGAACGCGACCCCGCTGACGCCGCCGTGCGTTTTCATCCGATCCAGGAGCTGCTGATAGAACTGCTGTGCCCTCTCCGGCGAGTAGCCACCAACCGACGGATCGATGCTGAATGCGAGCAGGTTGTCGGTTCGTATGCCGAGGTCGGTCGTGTTCAGATTGCGCAGGCTGCGAATGAACAACCCCGCGCCGATGAGCAGCAGCACCGACAGCATCACCTGGGCCACGACGAGCGTCTTGCGAAAGCGGACGCCCGACCCGCCACCCACTACCGTGCCGACCTGATCTTTCAATGTCGGCGCCAGGCTTGGCTTGGTCGATCGCAGCGCCGGGACCAGACCGAACAACACGCCGGTGGCGAGCGCGAGCGCGAAATTGAACGCCAGGATCCGCCAGTCGAGCGCTCCGGAAATCACGTGCGGCGTTTCTCCCGTCGGAATAAAGCCAAGGAGAAACCCGCTCGTCCAGCGTGCGACGACCAGTCCGAGCACGCCACCGATACCAGCCAGGAGCACGCTTTCGGCGAGGAGCTGACTGACGATGCGGCCGCGCCCTGCGCCGAGCGCGAGACGCACCGCGAACTCTTTTTGCCGCGAGGTGGCGCGCGCGATGAGCAGGCTCGCCACATTGGCGCAGGCAATCAGCAGAACGCCGACGACCGTCCCCATCAGCAGCCAGAGCGGCTGCCTCAGCTGCATGCGAAGCGGCGACCGTCCCTGCGCGGCCGGCAGGAGATCGATTGTGCCGGAGAGAAACTGCTTACGGGTGTCCGCTGAAGTGTTGCGGAACGCCGCCTCCTGTACCTCCATCGAGCGCACGCCGTGAAAGTAGGGTTGAAGCGCCGCCTTGGCGTCCGCTGCCGTGACGCCGGGTTTAAGCCGCCCGAAGACGTTTGCCCACCGGCTTCGGCGGTTGTCCAGAGCGTCCCAGGTGGGCGTCATCTGCGCTTTCATCATCATCGGCACGCGGACGCTCGGCGCGTACCCGATGTCGACACCGTCGAAGCCGGCCTGCGACACGCCGATAATCGTGAGCGGATAGTTGTTCACGACGATCGTCTTGCCGATGACGCCGGCGTCGGCGCCAAAGCGGGTTCGCCAGTACTGGTAGCTGAGCACCGCGACCGGATGCCCTCCGCGCACGCGATCGTCCTCTGGAGCGATCACGCGCCCAACCGCCGCCCCGACCCCGAGCACCGGGAAATAGGTGCCCGATACCAGCTCGCCGGTGACCCGATCGGTCTGACCGCCAAAGCCGACATTCAGCGACATTGCGTACCGGGCGAACATCCCGGAGAAGAGCGGATTCGCCGCTGGCAGCGCATCGTAGGGCAGGCTCACACGCGGTAACGCCCCGACGAAGGCGTGATCGACGAATGCCTCACGAAAGTCTTCGTACATTGGGAACGATGTGCTGTTCCCGCCTCTGTTGTTGCCGTGATGAGGGCCGCGCTGCGTCAACAGGACGAGCTGCTCGGGCTGCCTGACTGGGAGCTGCCTCAGCAGCACCTGATCAACGAGCGTGAAGATCGCCGTATTCGCCCCGATCCCGAGCGCGATGGACACAACCGCCACCATCGTAAACAGCGGCGCGCGCAGCAGACCGCGGCAGGCGTAGCGGAGATCTCGATAAAGGTGAGGCATGGGTGTTAGACGACGGGAGGACAGCGGGAGTTGTCGTTAGCGGTGGCCGACTCAGACTGATTTCGGTTCTCGGTTCTGGGTTCTGGGGTTCTGGGTTCCGGTTCTGGGTTCTGGGTTCGGGGTGATCAACGCGGCCAGTACCCAGCCTGCGACCGCGAAAGCGGCTGCGTACGGAACGATCGTTGTCATGACGTAATCGAGCGATGGACCGCTATCTCGAACAAGATCGAACGACCACAGGCGCCACATCCGGTAGGTCGCCGCAAGTCCAAATCCAGATGCCAACAAGAAGCGAGCCACCAAGAGCGACAGGCGCTGACGAAAGAAGAACACTGCGAAAACGAGTGGAGCGTTAGGCGCCACGATCGGAACAACGACCATCATTATGAATAGCAACGGCGCGAGGACGAATCGCATCCGATGCTGCCTCCTCGGTGGTGCCTAACTAGTTCGCAACAATTTTTTGCTGTCTCAACGCAGAGACGCAAAGACGCAAAGAGAAATCTCGTTAGCGCAGCCCTTTAGGGCTGCAGGGCGTCAGCGGGGAAGATCGCAGCCCGCGTTATCCATTTCAGCCACTTTACGCGGCTTGCGCACTTCGAGCGATCACTGGTCGGCGATGTGGGCCTATGCGCACATACAATTGGTGGAGTCAGCCGCGTGCAACCTTGGCGCGACGCTCGAGTTCCTCCGGCGAAACGTCCTCAAGGTGCGTCGCGAACCACCACTGGTTGCCGCATGGATCCTTCACGCAGCCATGTCTGTCGCCGTAAAACTGAGTCTGTACCTCTGAGTGGACCGTGCCGCCTGCGTCGAGTGCCTTCCTGAACGCTGCGTCGCAGTCTGGCACGTAGAGATACAACATCGACTGCACCGCGTCTTCCGGCTTGCGCGCCTGGCCGAGCATCAGGTGCGAGTCCCCGATCTTCAGGTCTGCATGCCAGATCGTGCCGTCGGCGCCCTTCATCTCGTGGATCGTCTCGACGTTGTCGAGACCGCGGAGAATGAAGTCGAGCAGGGCAGCCGCGTCGCTCACCGTCAGGTACGGCGTTATCGTATGGACACCGTCGGGAATGTATTTGATGGCCACGGGCAGAGTCTACATCGGGCTGCTGCGGATTAGACCTCGCAAAGGCTGGCGTCCCCAACGGGACTCGAACCCGAGTAAATAACGAAAAAAGGGCCGACGTTTTTACATCGGCCCTTCCATGGCAGCCCTGAAGCTGCGCTACCGAGATTTCTCTTTGCGCCTTTGCGTCTCTGCGTTGAGACAGCAAAGATTGTCGCGAACTAATCAGGCACACCCGCTCGTGCTGCCGCAGTTCGCGCACTTATAGCAGCTCCCGCTCCGCACCATGATCGCCCCGCACGTGCTGCACGGTGGCGCGTCTTCCTGGTTTTGAATGGCAGCGGCCGCATACGTCGCTGCCGGAGGGGCAGCCCTGAAGGGCTGCGCTACCGATTTCGCGTCAGTGTCGGATTTTGCGTCGACCGATTTCGAGTCGCCCGATTTCGCATCCTTTGACGCAGCAGGACGCTCTTCCCCACGCCGCTCTTCCCTGTTGTTCACGCCGGCGTGATACTGCGCGTCGTTCGACAGGAACTTCGTCGCGAGCCACCGGAAGATGTAATCGACGATCGACTTCGCGAAGCGGATGTCCGGATTGCGCGTCATGCCGGACGGTTCGAAGCGCGCGTGGCTAAACTTGTCCACGAGCACCTGAAGGGGCACACCATACTGCAGCGCGTAGGAGATCGCCTGCGCGAAGGCGTCGGCAAAGCCCGAAATGGTCGAGCCTTCCTTCGCCATCACGAGGAACAGTTCGCCGGGCTGGCCGTCCTCGAAGAGGCCCACGGTGATGTAGCCCTCATGGCCGGCGATGTCGAACTTGTGCGTAATCGACTGGCGCTCGTCGGGCAGCCTGCGGCGCACCGGCTGCGCCATGCTCGCTACCACTTTCTCCACCTCAGCCTGGACCTTGTCCTTGTCCCTCGAGGTGTTCAGCGGCTGCGTGCGCTTGCTGCCGTCGCGATAAATCGAGATGGCCTTCGCGCCGAGCCTCCACGACTCGATGTAGGCCTCCATGATCTCCTCGACCGTCGCTTCCTTCGGCACGTTCACCGTCTTCGAGATGGCGCCCGAGATGAAGGGCTGCGTCGCGCCCATCATCTTGATGTGGCCGAGATAGTGAATCGACCGCTCGCCCTTCCGCGCTTTGAAGGCGCAGTCGAACACAGGCAGGTGCTCGTCCCTCAGCGCCGGTGCCCCCTCGATCGTCTCGTTCTGATCGATGTACTCGACGATGGCCTTGATTTCCTGCTCGTTGTAGCCGAGCTTGGCCAGCGCCATCGGCACCGTCTGGTTGACGATCTTCATCAACCCGCCGCCGACGAGCTTCTTGTATTTCACCAGCGCGATGTCGGGTTCCACGCCCGTCGTGTCGCAGTCCATCATGAACCCGATGGTGCCGGTCGGCGCCAGCACGGTAGCCTGGCCGTTTCGATAGCCGTACAGCTCGCCCAGCCTGACGGCTTCGTCCCACGTCTGCTTCGACGCGTTGAGCAGCTCGATCGGCACGTGTCTATAGTTGATGGCCTTCACGGCGTCACGGTGCTTGCGCATGACCCGCAGGAACGGCTCGCGGTTCATCTCGTAGCCGGTGAACGGCCCGCCGTGATCGCGCGAAATGCGCGCCGACTGCGCGTACGCCTCGCCGGTCATGATGGCCGTCAGCGCCGCAGCGTAGTCACGGCCTCCGTCGCTGTCGTACGGCAGCCCACGTGACATGAGCAGCGCGCCCAGGTTGGCATAGCCGAGACCGAGCGGACGATACGCATGGCTGTTCTTCGCAATCGCCGGCGTCGGATAGCTCGCGTTGTCGACGAGAATCTCCTGCGCCGTGATGAGCGTGCGGCACGCAGACCTGTAAGCCACCACGTCGAACTCGCCATCGGGGCGCACGAACTTCATCAGGTTGATCGACGCCAGGTTGCACGCCGAGTCGTCCAGGAACATGTATTCCGAACAGGGATTGGATGCATTGATGCGGGCCGTATTCGGACATGGATGCCACTCGTTCACCGTGGTGTCGAACTGCATGCCGGGATCGCCGCACACGTACGTGCCTTCGGCGACGAGCTTCATCAAATCGCGAGCCTTGTAGGTTTCCATCACCTCGCCGCTCGTCACCGCCTTCGTCGACCAGTTCCCGTCGTCGAGCACCGCGCGCATGAACTCGTCGGTCACGCGAACGCTGTTGTTCGAGTTCTGGAAGAACACCGACGAGTAGGCGGGGCCGGTGAACGAGCCGTCGTAGCCGGCGTCGATGAGCGCCCAGGCTTTCTTTTCTTCTTCAACCTTGCAGTTGATGAACTCGACGATGTCGGGGTGATCGACGTTGAGGATCACCATCTTCGCGGCGCGGCGCGTCTTGCCACCCGACTTGATGACGCCCGCAAACGCGTCGTAGCCCTTCATGAACGACACCGGGCCCGAGGCGGTGCCGCCGCCCGCGAGCACTTCCTTCGAAGAACGAATGGCCGACAGGTTCGATCCCGTGCCCGATCCAAACTTGAAGAGCATGCCTTCGGTGCGCGCCAGCGTCAGGATCGAGTCCATCGTGTCCTGCACCGAGTTGATGAAGCACGCCGAGCACTGAGGGCTCTTCTCGAATCCGCAGTTGAACCAGACGGGGCTGTTGAAGGCGGCCTTCTGGTACACAAGGATGTGCTTCAGCTCGGCGCTGAAGCTCTCGAGATCGGCATCGGTCGCAAAGTAACGGTCATTGCGGCCCCACGCGGTAATCGTGTCCACGACCCGGCCGATGAGCTGCTTGACGCTGTGCTCGCGCTGGGGGGTGCCGATCTGACCGCGGAAATATTTGGAGACGACGATGTTGGTCGCCTGCTGCGACCAGAACGACGGAATCTCCACGTCACGCTGCTCGAACACCACTTCGCCGCGCTCGTTGCCGATGACGGCCGATCGCAGCTCCCAGGTGACCTCATCGAACGGGTCTACACCCGGTAGCGTGAAATAGCGCGGGAACTCCAGCCCTGGGGACGGAGCCGTCCGGTGGTCTCCATTCGGGGCCGTGTCCTGCGCCTGGCTGTCTGTGTCTTGCGCGGTCGGCTGCTCATTGCCTGTGATGTCGTGAGCTGCGCCTCGTTCCATTCTCACCCTCCGATTCCTGGCCACCCTCCCGGGAGCCAGACGCGTCCAAAAAATTGAAAATGCGCCGCCAGAGCGAACGTTTCGCTTGCTGTTTGGGGATTCGCTAATTATTCCGTTCTGAGGCTTTCGCTACGGTCCACTTGCGGCACCTTGGGGGGAGGCCCCGCAACCTATCTGTCGCACTCAGGCGGTCAAATATGCGCCCGACTTGGTAGGTTGTCAAGCAACAAACTACTACATATTGTGCTTCAATTTTAGGTCGAACGCAATATATACACTTTCCGTTTCCGCGGCCTCTGACGGGTCAAAGGCGGCCCGATGAGGATTTTTCACGTTTCCCGGTAAAATCACAGGTCTGGACGCTGCCACGGACGACTCGCTGCCCGAGCCTTCACTGCCCGAGCCTGCATCGAACGCGATTGCCACAGCTCGCGTGTCTGCGCTGTTCGAAATTGCGCTGTGCTCTGGAATTCCATCGCAGTTCGCGCTCGCCTACATGTTCGCGCTCGCGGGATTCTCGCCGCACGTGGGCGGCCAGCTGTCGTTCGGTTACATCACGACGTTGCTCCTCGTTGACGCGACGATCCTGATAGCCCTGATTTTCTGGCTCCTGCGGCGCCATGGCGAGCGGCCCCGCGACGTGTTTCTGGGGCGGTTACCGGTTGCTCCCGAAGTGAAGCTCGGTGTCGGGCTCACCGTGGTGGTCTTCGCCCTCGCCGTGGCCGTGCTCTCTGCCGCACGGCTGCTCCTTCCCGCGTTGCACAACGTGAAAGAGAACCCGCTTCAGCAGTTGATTCAAACGCCCACCCAGGCGCTTATCCTGGCCATCGTTGCCACTATCAGCGGAGGGTTGCGCGAGGAAATTCAGCGCGCGTTCATCCTTCACCGCTTCGAGCAGCATCTCGGCGGCGCGCGTCTGGGCCTGGTTCTCTATAGCCTGGTGTTCGGCTTCGGGCACAGCCTGCAGGGATGGGATGCGGTATTGGCGACCACCATGCTCGGCGCCTTCTGGGGCTCAATCTACCTGATGCGCCGAAGCATCATCGCGCCGGTCGTCAGCCATTCCGGCTTCAACGCGGCCGAGATATTTGTGTTTCTGGTCTCGCGTCGCGCTTAACCACGCCTCTTCTTTTTCCTCTGTTCAGGGATTTCTCTGTGGTTAGAAATGTGACCTAGGGCAGGACTGTGACGTCCGCGCGCCGGCGCAGATCCGCAATCCACGCGCCGACGAGGGCCTGCCGGCGCTCGGCGACGAGCTTCGGCCGCGCCGCTTCGCCTGCCTGCCGGATTTCGTCATCGGTCGGTTGCGATGCGCCCGAGAATCGCTCGTCGAGATACGACGCGAGGCGCAGGTCGTCGGCGGCATAGATTCTCAGGACCGTCTCGTCCACCCCTCGCGCGGCCAGCACACGCGTCAGCTCGGCTGGCGAAGCGAACCGTTGGCGGATGCTCGCAACGCGCGCGTCGATGGCCGCCGCGGTCGGTTCCGGCGGCACCACCCGGCGGACTTCGTTCAGCATCAGGATGCGATCCACAAGTACGGTCAACCCTCCGGAAATGCGATCGGTCCCTGCGGGCGGTTCGACAAGACCGAGATCGAGCGCTGCCTCGAGATCTGAGAGCGTGATGATCTGACCCGGCAGCACGGCGATCACTTTGTCGATGATCTCCGCTCTGGCACTCACGACGAAAGGGCTGAAGGCTGAGGGCCCAGGGCAGAAGAGCAGAGCACAAAGGCAGACAGCGGCCCTCAGCCATCTGCCATCTGCCCTCTGCCATGTCTGCGTCAGTTCCATCAGAATGCCTGGCCCAGTGAAATGTGCAGCGCCGTCGGCCGCTCACGCTCTCCCGTCGGCAGGAGTCTGCGATCGAGCTTGATCCCGAGGTCCACACGAATCGGCCCCACCGGCGAGCGATACCGAAACCCGAAGCCCACGGCGCCTCGCAGTTCGGTTAAATCGATCTGATTGACGGTGGCGAACACATTTCCGCCGTCGACAAATGCAACCGCGCCGAGGCCGCCGCGGACAGGAATCCGAAGCTCGGCGTTCAGCACGATGAGGCCGTGGCCGCCCTTCGGGAAGCCATCCTGGTCGATCGTCTCCGGTGTACCGAGCCGGTCGAGCGTGAAACCTCGAACCGTGGTATCGCCACCGGCATAAAACCGCTCGCTCGCCGGGATGTCCTCCACGAAGATCGTCTCGCCATTGCGTTCGACGGTCCGTGCAAACCCTGTCGCCAGGCCGAAACGCGCACCCAACGCCAGGACGGTCGACCGTGCGCGCGGCAATTGCCGATAGCTGAATCCCTGCAGAAACGTCTTGAAGAAACCGACTTCCGAACCAAGGCTTCGCGCCGCAAGCTCGGCATCAGCGCCGACGAGCGTTCCGGAAAGCGGCTCGAGCGAATCGATTCGCGTATCGCGAATCACCGACGACGATACGCTCGACAGGCGCACCTGCGGAAACAGCCTGTCGATTTCCGGCTGCGCCGCGAAGTTCGCCTTGATGTTCAGCAGCTTCGTGTGATCGAGGCCGTAGTGGCCGCTGACCAGAACCCTCTGGCTGAGACGCCGCGTGACGATGAAGTTCACGCCGCGCCGATTGAAGTCGAAGCTCGACCGCACGCCCTGTTCGAGCGCCGCGGTCAGCGTGGCGTCGCTCTCGGTGCCGAAGATGCTGCGCTCGTCGAAGGTGACCCGCGTCAGATATTCGTTGAAGCCATATCCGCCGTCCTCGCCGGCATCCAGCGGATTCGGCGCGGCCCCGATCCCCTTCCGGCGGAAGCTGACGCTCGTAAACAGGCTCAGCGATCGGTTCTTGCCGAGCAGGTTGCGCCGGTTCACCTGGAAGAAGCCGCGCGGCGCAATCTCGAACTCTTCGACCGCATCACCACCTTCGGACGACCGCACGAGCCGCCGTCCACCTTCGACGCCTCCACCGTAGGCGATGGTCGTCACGGGCGCTTCGTCGACGGTAATGACGACATCGCGATGGTTCTGCTCCCCTGGCAGCTGAAGATACGAGATGTCGACGCGCCGGAACAATCCGAGCGAGGCCAGCCGCCTGCGCGTCTCGTCTTCCTCCTGCTGCGAGAGCGGCTGTCCGCTCTTCAGCTGCACCTCGCGGAGAATTGTCTCGCGGCTGGTTCGCTGATTGCCGACGATGAGCACGTGGTCGATCAGAATCTGCGGCCCTTCGTGAATCGTGAAGCTGAGCTCGACCTTGGATCCGTCGCCGATGCCCTTAGGGGCCGGCTGCACGGTCACTTCAGGGTAGCCGCGATTGAGGTACAGCTCGGCAATGCCGTCGGCATCAGAAGAGATCTGCGGCTCGAAGT
The DNA here is from genome assembly GCA_963811435.1 of Vicinamibacterales bacterium. Lineage (GTDB taxonomy): Bacteria > Acidobacteriota > Vicinamibacteria > Vicinamibacterales > JAMQPK01 > JAMQPK01. Next base: position 243,674 of record CAWERD010000007.1, on the reverse strand, counting down.
ACGGCTGCCCAGGCGTCGACGTGACCTTCTCGCGGAGCGTCTCTGCCGTGATCGCCTCATTGCCCTGAAATGCCACCGCATCGATCATCGACCGCACACCCTCGGCGATCACGAGGCGCACACGCACGTATTCACTGCCGGCCTTTGGCTCGCGCCGCTCGACCTGCGAGGTGACCTTGACGCCCGAGAATCCGCGCTGGCGATAGTAGCCCTGGATGCGCAGCGCATCTGAGCTGACGGTCGAATCGCTGAACGTCAATCCGGCTCTCGTCACCACGAGTGGTGCAAGCTCCGCCGACTGTATCGACGTGTTGCCGGCGATTTCGGCCTGCTCGACGACACACTGCGGGCCGCGGACGACGGTGAACGTCACGCGGAGCACGCCATCCGACTCGGCACGCTGGTAGTCTGCGCGCGGATTGCAGAACCCGCGCTCCCGGAAGTGGCGCTCGATGCCGAATTTCGAGTCCTCGAGCAAGTCCTCGTCGACGGAGTGCTCACGTGCGATTGGCACCAGGAGATTTCGCTCGCTCGCGGTGAGCGGATCGCCCTGAAAATCGATTTCCACGCGGGGCCCCGGTTCGACGCTCAACGTCAGATTGACCGCGGCGTCCCCATCGACAAACCTCGGAAGCTGGGTCGCGCGCGCTTCGTAGTACCCGTCGGTGCGCATTTCGCTGGCATACCGGACGAGGCGCTGATCGAGCTCGACTCCGTCGTAATCGTCGCCCACCTGCAGATCGAGCGCGCTCAGCAGCTCGGCCGGCGATCCGCGCGGTGTGCCCTGCAGGTCAATCTGCGCGATGCGGGCGCGCGCGCCGGGCCGGATGGAAATGACCATCGTGGCGTTCGACGGGTCGCGCCCCGCGCCTGCGCTCACGCTGATGTCGGCCTTCGGATAGCCTCGCTCGCGATACAGGGCCTGCAGCGTCGCAATCACCTGACTTGCCCGCGTCAGCGACAGCATCGACCCGTGCCGCTCGACGACGATGCGGCGCAGCTCCGCTTCGGGAATCCCGGGCGAGCCCTCGAAGACAATGCGCCTGAAGCGCTGTGCGGGAATGAGGTTGTAGGTCAGGACGACGCCGTTTTCACGGAGCGTGGCGTCGACCTGCACGTCCTGAAACAGGCCGAGACCGAACAGGTGCGCCATGCTCTCGCGCACCTCCACCATCGCGAGCGGAGAGCCGGCATGCGTCTCGATAATCTCGACGAGCGTCGCATCCTTCAGCTCAGCGCCGTTGGACTGCAACCGGATTTCAACGACGGTCTTGCCGATGTAATCCGTGACAGCGGCCTCGGACGTGCGGGCGAAGGCGAGCAGCAGAGCAACAAGTACGTAGTGTCCGGCTTCAGCCGGACCGTGGCGGAACACGCTCAAAATTCTTTCCTTACACGGAGATCCAGCGCGTAACTGTCGTCTTCATTCCGCGTGAGGATCCACGAGACGCGATCGGTCTGGTCGTATTCGAGCACGATGATCTGATCGCTGGTCGAGCCCATGCTGCGCGAGAAGGTCAGATACGCGCGATTCGAGATGCGTTTGCCGACGGTGAGCCGGGCCGACGGATTGAAGCGCGACGATTGCTGCAACGGGTCGGACACGAGGGGCGTCAGCTGGAACGTGTCGACGCCAAATGTCTCCTCGACGACATCGCCGATCTGCCCCGAGATCGGGCTCACGAGCATGCGAGCCACCCGCGCCTGCACGAGCTGCTGCTCGGTGATGTCCGGGCGTTGAAGCGCGCGGAGGTCGGCGTCCTGACCCGTCCCGAGATCGCCCAGCAGCAACGACGCCACCTGAATCGGCGGCAGCGGCGGGTCGGACATGAACACGGGCCGCAGCCGCTGCATGGTGCCCGTTGCGCTCAGCGTGACGCGGTAGGTCTGTCGCGGCACGCGCACCTGGGTCTCGGCGGAGATATCGAACACCGGCTCCATGCGCAGAGGGTTCACGAAATCGAGCGTGCCGCGCGTCACCAGATAGCGGCGCCCTTCGAAGATGAACTCGCCGCGCGAAATCTCCGCGCGCCCGAAGACAATCGGCCGATCGTAGGTGCCTCGGAACTGGAGATCGGCGCTCGACACGATCGTCGCATCGTTGTTCTCGATGCGGAGCGTGCCCGGCGCGATGACGCGCACGTCGAGGCGCACGGGCGGAATGTTGCTGTTGGACGCCGCGCCCGCCACGATCGGCACCGCGCTGCCCGTTCCTCCTCCGCCGAAATCGAACAGATTGCCACCCGTGTCGAATTTCGTCGTCCAGAGAGCGCTCTGCACCATCACCGATCCGGCCAGCACCGGTGCCGTCACACGACCGGTCAGCGAGAGATCGGCGTCGATTTCCGATCGCACGCCCTCGGGATAGCGCAGCCGCATGCTCCGGCCGCTGGCCGTGAGCGCGAGGTCGGCGGGTGTGTAGCCTTCGAGACCGATGCGCCCATCGAAGTTCACCTGGCCGTCGGCCAGGCGCGCCGTAAGACCGTCGAGCCTGATATTGCGCGAGTCGAACAGAATGGTCCCATTCACCTGTTCGAGCGAATGCGGCAGCGAGAAATACCGGAGACGTCCGTTGTCGATCGTCGCGCGCCCGAGGATGATGGGCGCATCGAGCGAACCGCTCACCTGCGCGGTCAGCTCGGCATTGCCGGAACTGCGGATATTGCGATAGAAGCCCTGCAGAATGCCGAGGTTCGCCCGCCCCCGCGCGAGCCCGGCGACGCGGCCTGCGTTCATGTCCATCGTGCCGGTGACGTCGAGCTCGGTGCCATCGCCGACGAAGCGCATGTCGTCGATGCGCGCGACGTTGTTGTGCATCAGCACGCGGATCGGCATTGCGTTGCGCAGCGGGTAGTCGAACGTCCGCAGCTGCAGCTGATCGAACATCACATCGACGACAAGCCGCTCGCGATTCGCGAGCTGGCCGATGATGCGCAGCGTGCCGCTGCCGACGGCGGTCGTGAACGGCGAGATGCGCGGCTCGAAGGCGCGCGCATACGGATCGAGCGATGTGTCGGTGAAGCGCAGGGTGATGTCGGCATCCTGCGCCTCGGTCAGGTCGATGCGGCCCGTGCCCGAGACCGCCAGGCGCGGCGACGCCGCCTCGATCTCGACCGTCATCGATTCGCCGCGCACATCCAGCCGTCCCGTCACTTCGCCGATGCCTTCGTCAGAGACGAACAGGTCGCGGATGCGGCCGCGGAACTGGTACCTCGGCACATCGAACGTACCGGTGCCGTCGGCATTGAACTCGAGAAGCCCGGTCAGCGGCGCCTGCGGGTACGCCATTGCCTTGACGCTTTCCAGCGGAATGCGGCGACCGGTCGCGTTGAACGAGTACGTGCCGTTCCAGCCGACGAACGCGGCGCCTTCGGCGGTACCGCCGCTCTTGCGCATCTGAATGCTGTCGATGCGCACGCCGTTGCCTTCGAACCGCAGCGATCCCGATGCGGTCTCGAACGGCTCTCCATAGGCGATGCCCCGGTCGAGGGTGAGCGTGCCGAAGCCAAACGGTCCCTGATACGGACCGTAGAGGTGGTACTCACCCGAGACGAGGCCCTCGACGTCGTAGTCGTCGATGTCGAACGCATGCTTGAAGTCGGCGGCAGTCCATCCGGCGACGCGGATACGCCCGTTGATTTCCTCGCCCTTGTCCCGCCTCGGGAATCCCAGCGAGAAGCGGCCGTTGACGACAATCTCGCCGCCGTCTTTCTGCATGCGCCCGGCAGTGACGTCCGTATATGCATTCTGGATGACGAGGCCGGCCTCGCCGCTTCCCCAGTTGACATCGAACGCGTGCAGATTTTCCGCGACGAAGTTGCCCTCGACGCGCGGCCGGCCGATCGACTCGGTCAGCACGCCCGAAAACTCCGCGGATCCGCCCACGGTGATGGGGTTGGTGGGCGCACCGAACGCCGTCATCATGCCGGCCAGCACGCGATCGCTTTCCTGCAGATCGGCGCTGGTCACATGAAACGGAATGTTCGAGTTGTCTCCCCACGCCGTGCGGCCGCCGAAGGTGACATCAGTGGCAGGCGTCGAGAACCGGCCGTCCGAAAACTCCACCAGGTCGCTGTTGTAGCGATACGTCACGTGTCCGGCAATCGGCAAATGCCCCAAGCCCGGATGGAAGCCACCCTGGTCCGGCTCGCTCGAGAATTCGCTCGCCAGAGTGCCGGCCAGTACGTTGACGCCCGCAGGAGGAATGACCTCGGAACGGCCGTCGCCCGACCGCTCGCGAAAGCGTCCCAGCGGCCACTCGAGCAGATTGTGCCCGCTCCATCGTCCAGAGAAGCGGAGCCCGCGCATCTGCAGGAAATCGCTGAAGGCCGCCAGATCGACGTTGTCCCACGCAGCGTCGAATTTGGCGTTCGACGGATGGCCCGGCTTTCCTGACGAAAGGATTGAGTACCTTCAGGTCGGCCACGCCGCCGTAGAAACCCGTGGTCGTGTCGGTGACCTCGAACCGGTTCGGAAACCAGCCGAGCTTGCCCTTCAAGCCGGGAAACTCGTAGTCGAGCCCGCCCATCTGCAGGCCGGCCACGTCGCTCTCGAAATCGCCTGTCAGGGCGCGTCCGCCCTTGAAGAGATGAAAGACTCCGTTGAAGCGCCCTTCGCCCGAGAGCGTGTAGTTGTCGTGTGCGAAGAAGAGCTCGCGCATGCGCTTGAAGTCGACGGTCGACTTCACCTGATACTTCATCTCAGGCCACTTCGGAATGTCCGCGTCGCCGGTAATGAGCGACTGCGCGCCGTCGGTGTTGAGCACCATCTGCTCGAAGTGCACGTTGCCGCCATCGACGCTGAAAATCGCTTTCATCGACATGTCCATCGGCACGTAGTTCTGAATCCAGACCGTGCCGCCGTGGAATGTCGCTTCGCCGCGATACCCGGCGAACTTCGTGACCGTGACGTCGAGGTTTCGCGCGACGGCGCCCCAGGGCGCGCCGTGATCGTCGAACGTCACGGTTCCCCTTCGCGTCCGCACGTACTGCATCGTCGTGACGAACCGCCTCGGTCCGCCACCCCCGCCCATGTTGAACTTCGGAAAACTGTGCACGCCGCCGGCCCACTGCTCGATCACCATGTGCCAGTCGGTCATCTCGATTGAATCGACCAGCACCTCGCGGTGGAACATCGCTTCCCAGGCAAGCGACACATCGATGCGCTTGGCGGTAATGAACGGCCGATCCCCCGTTTTAAGTCCTTCGATGACGAAGTCTTCGAGTACGAACTTGCCCCTCAGCAGGCGGACGCCGAGCCTGCCGATGTGCATCGACCGGCCCACGCGCTTCGAGCCTTCGCGCTCGGCGAGGGCGCGCAGCCCGGGGCCAAGATCGATGACCAGCGTCGAGACGATCGCCACGGCGAGCGTCACCGCCAACACGGCGACACCGAACCGCGTGAAGCGGAACGCGAAGTGCGCCCGAATGCGCTCGAAGCGCTTGAATCTCAGCGGCACTGCTAATCCCTAGTCCCTAATCTCCAATCACGAGCAGCAAGGCACCACTGTCAACTGCCGCGCCAGGCGCGACCGCGACCTCCTTCACTGTCCCATCCCTGGGCGTGCGGAGCTCGTTCTCCATCTTCATGGCTTCGACGACCACGACGCCCTGGCGCGCCACGACGCGATCGCCGACGGCGACGAGCACGCGCACGATTCTTCCTGGCATCGGCGCCTTGATGACGACCGAAGCGGTCGAAACGGTGCCCGAAAAGGGGTCGGGTGCAATTTTCCCCGTTGCGGAATCGGAAAATTGTACCCGACCCCTTTTCGCAGAGACGACGGTCTCGTAGGTCCTCCCGCCGAGCTCCACGCCAACCGCACCGTTAGCCCGGCGGTGGATGCGAATCTCGCGCACGTCCGCCCCGTCGACCAACGACAGCGTGTCGTCATCAATCCAGGACGCGTCAACGATGCGGCGCGTTCCCTTTATCGTCACGACGACCTTCCCCGGCTGCTCCGCCGGTTCGATCGCGACCTTCCAGGGACGGCCGTCCACGCTGACCTCGACGTTCACCGCAGAGCTTCCGTCCGGGCACGTTGCGCCCACAGTGAATCGGCGCGACTGAAGTCGCGCCCTCCCGAAGAAGGTCCCGCAGCTCCGGAAGGGCTCGACTTTAGTCGAGCCATCTCAAATAACGCCGCAGCCGTCGCCGCAATCTCTTCCATCTGTTCGTTACCCGCGCCGTCCCGGACGTTCTCTGCGAGCAACCGATCCACATAGGTGGTATCGAATTCGGCGGCACCGAACGCGGGCGACGCAATGAGGTCTCGGCAGAACCCGATGGTCGTGCTGATGCCACGGAGGTCGTACTCGTTCAATGCGCGAACCATCCGCCGAATGGCTCCTGGCCGGTCCGGCGCCCACGCAATCACCTTCGACACAAGCGGGTCGTACGCGGTTGGAACAGTCCAGCCCTCGTACGCGCCGCTGTCGTCACGAATGCCCGGCCCCGACGGGACGCGCAGATGCGTAATCCGCCCTGGCGACGGCAGAAACCCCTCGTAGGGGTTCTCGGCGTAGACACGCACTTCGATTGCGTGGCCGTCGATATCGTTCGCGCAGGACTTCAGCCCTCCCGGTATCGCCTGGCCCCTCGCAATCTCGATTTGGGCACGCACAAAATCCACGCCCGTCACCTCTTCGGTGATCGGGTGCTCCACCTGAAGCCGCGTGTTCATCTCGAGAAAGTAAAACGCCCCGCCGGCATCGACGAGAAACTCAATCGTCCCGGCGTTCGTGTAGCCTGCCGCCCGTCCGATTGCGGCGGCTGCCGACATGAGGCGCTCACGCAGCGCCGGCGTCACCGACGGAGAGGGCGTTTCCTCGACGAGCTTCTGATGGCGGCGCTGAATCGAGCACTCGCGCTCGACGAACGGCACGACGGTGCCGTGAACGTCGCCGAGGAGCTGCACCTCGATGTGTCGCGGTTTCTCGAGCAGCCGCTCGAAATACACACGATCGTCGCCGAACGCCGACTGCGCCTCCGAGCGCGCCATCTGCACTGCGCTGGCAAGCTGGTCGGACGTCCGCACGACACGCATGCCTTTTCCGCCGCCGCCTGCAACGGCTTTCACGAGCAACGGATATCCAACGGGGCCCGGGTCATCGCCCCCCGGCACCACGGGGACGCCTGCCGAAGCCGCAACCTCGCGCGCCGCCGTCTTGCTTCCCATCTGGCGCATCGCCTTCGCGTCGGGTCCGACGAACGTGATCCCTGCGTGGCTGCACGCCTCGGCAAACAGCGGGTTCTCGGCGAGAAACCCGTAGCCCGGATGCACCCCGTCGGCACCGGATCGCCGCGCCACGTCGATGATGCGATCGATCCGAAGATAGCTTTCAGATGCCTGATCCGGCCCGATTGCGTACGCCTCATCTGCGAGGCGGACGTGAAGCGCATTGCGATCGCACTGCGAGTAAATCGCAACGGTGCCGAGCCCCATCTCGCGGCACGTCCGAATAACCCGCACAGCAATCTCGCCCCTGTTGGCGATCAGCAGCTTGTTCAAGTGGTCAAAACGGGTAGCAGCGCGTCTGTAATTCTATCATCTGCGCGAACTTACGCAGCTGCGCGGGATTGGCTTCCGGCTGCGGGCTTCCGGCTGCCGCCGGCCTGAAGTCAGGAGCCTGGAGCCCGAAGTCAGAGCGGAATGTTCCCGTGCTTTTTCGGCGGGTTTTTGTCGCGTTTGGTCGTCAGGGTCCCGAGGGACAGGATCAGCTTCCGTCTCGTCGTCCGCGGCTGAATCACCTCGTCTACAAACCCATGGGCGGCCACGGCGAACGGGTTGGCGAACTTGTCACGGAACTCGGCCACCCGCTTCGCGCGCTCGGCCGCGGGATCTTGGCGCTCTCGAGCTCTTTCTTGTAGAGCACGTTCACGGCGCCTTCGGGACCCATGACGGCGACCTCGGCCGTGGGCCACGCGAAATTGAAGTCGGTACGGATGTGCTTGCTCGACATGACGCAGTACGCCCCCCCGTATGCCTTGCGCGTAATGACGGTCACCTTCGGAACCGTCGCCTCGGCAAATGCATACAGCAGCTTGGCGCCGTGCTTGATGATGCCGCCGAATTCCTGCGCCGTGCCGGGAAGAAATCCCGGAACGTCCTCGAAAGTGACAAGCGGGATGTTGAACGCATCGCAAAACCGCACGAACCGCGCGCCTTTGACCGATGCGTCGATATCGAGCACGCCGGCCAGATGCGCAGGCTGATTGGCAACGATGCCCGCCGGCCTTCCGCCCAGCCGCGCGAAGCCGACGATGAGGTTGCGCGCGAAATGCTGGTGAACTTCGAGAAAATCGCCGTCGTCGGCAATCGAATGAATCAGATCGAGCATGTCGTACGGCTGACTCGGCGATGCCGGCACAAGGCGATCGAGCGCTTCGTCTTCGCGTTCGGCAGGATCGGAAGTCGCCATCTCGGGCGCCGGATCGAGGTTGTTGCTCGGCAGAAACCGCAGCAGGTCGCGAATCAGCGTCAGGCACGCACGATCGTCGTCCACGGCGAAGTGCGCGACGCCGCTCTTTTCGTTGTGCGTCATCGCGCCGCCGAGATCCTCCTTCGAGACCTCCTCGTGCGTCACCGTTTTGATGACGTCGGGCCCCGTCACGAACATGTAGCTCGTATTGCGCACCATGATCGTGAAGTCGGTGATCGCCGGCGAGTACACGGCGCCGCCCGCGCACGGTCCCATGACGGCCGAGATCTGAGGCACGACGCCCGACGCAAGCGTGTTGCGGAGAAAAATGTCGGCGTAGCCGCCGAGCGAGAGCACACCCTCCTGAATGCGTGCGCCGCCTGAATCGTTCAAGCCCACGATCGGCGCGCCCAGCTTCATCGCCAGATCCATGATCTTCACGATCTTGGCCGCGTTCGTTTCTGAGAGAGATCCGCCGAACACCGTGAAGTCCTGCGCGAACGCGCAGACGACCCGGCCGTCGATGCGGCCGTGTCCGGCAATGACGCCGTCGCCCGGGATGACCTGATCGGTCATCCCGAAGTCGAGACAGCGGTGGGTGACGAGCTTGTCGATCTCTTCGAAGGTGGCGGAATCGAACAGCAGCTCGATGCGCTCGCGCGCGGTCAGCTTGCCCGCGGCACGCTGACGCTGGAGCCGCTCGTCGCCGCCGCCGAGCTCCGCGCGACGCTCGAGCTCATCGAGCCTGCGTTTCTGGTCCACTAGACGCGAGCAGCCTGCGACTTCTCCCAGTCCTTCAGGAAGTTCGCGAGGCCGATGTCGGTCAACGGGTGCTTGAAGAGTTGATCGATCACCTTCGCCGGACACGTGCAGATGTCGGCCCCCATCTTCGCCGCTTCCACGATGTGAAGCGGATGCCGCGTGCTGGCGACGAGCACTTCGGTCTGGAACGGGTAGTTCCGGTAGATGTCGACGATCTCCTGAATGAGATTCATGCCGGTCGTCCCGACGTCGTCGAGCCGTCCCACGAACGGGCTCACCATCGTCGCACCGGCCTTGGCGGCGAGCAGCGCCTGCGCGGCCGAGAAGATGAGGGTCACGTTCACCTTCAAGCCTTCTTTCGTCAGCGTCTTGCACGCGCGCACGCCGTCACGCGTGAAGGGCACCTTCACGACGATATACTCGTCGATCGTGGCGAGGTCGCGGCCCTCGCGAACCATGCCTTCCCAGTCAGTGGAGAGCACTTCGGCGCTGACAGGTCCCTGCACGATTCGGCAGATCTCTTTCATCGTCTTGCGGTAATCACCGGACTCCTTGGCCATCAGCGACGGGTTGGTCGTCACGCCGTCGATAATGCCGATGGCAGCCAGCGTCTCAATTTCCTTGATATTGCCCGTATCCACGAACAGCTTCATATCGTCCTCTCAGTCGTTCACGGTTTACCGTTCGCCGTTTACCGGATTGCTCAGCTCGCCGATGCCTTCAATCTTGACCGTAAATGTGTCGCCGCTCTTCAGCGGGCCGACGCCGGACGGCGTCCCCGTCGCGATCACGTCGCCGGGGAGCAGCGTCATCACGTTCGACACGAACGCGACGATCTGCGGCACGGTGAAGATCAGCTGCCGCGTGTTCGACGCCTGCTTCCGTTCGCCGTTCAGCCAACCCTCGACGTCGAGCGCCGCCGGATCGAGCCCCATCGCAATGCACGGACCGATCGGCGCGAACGTGTCGAAGCCCTTTGCGCGCGTGTACTGAATTTCCTTCCGCTGCAGCTCGCGCGCGGTGACGTCGATGAGGCAGGTCAGGCCAAGCACGTGCTCCATTGCCTTATCGGCAGGTACGTGCGATGCCTTCTTGCCGATGACGACGCCAAGCTCAGCCTCGTGATGCACTTCGCCGACGTGCGGCGGAATGTGAATCGTCTCGCCGGGGCCAATCACCGCCGTCGAGGGCTTCATGAACATCAGCGGCTCGGCCGGCAGCGGCTTGTTCATTTCGGCCGCGTGATCCTTGTAGTTGAGGCCGATGGCCACCACTTTCGACGGCATGACCGGCACCAGGATCTTCGTTGGCTTCACCTCAGGTCCGGCTTTCGCCGCCGCTTCGGCGCGCTCCTTCAGCCCGGCAACCCCGTCGCCGTCAACCAGCCGATACGTTCCGCCCGACTCCACAGCATAGCGCGCCCGACCCTCATGTTCGATTCTGAATAACCTCAACGAATCGTCTCCTCGACCCGATTCGACGGCGCGCTCCGGTTCGCCGGCGTCTGCTTGTCGACCGCGACAACCTCATAGACGTACGTGCGCCCTCGCCGAACGGTCGTGTCGTTGAATGACGTGTCGGGAATCGGCGTCGGAGTCAGAGGGGAAAGTTTGTCACCTGGCGCCTCGCCGCGCAAGACCAGGTAGCCGCCGAAATCGGACTCGGTATTGGCCTCCCACAGCAGGCTCACGCCGGCACCGCTGGAGATGGCCTGAACGTTTTTCGGCGCCGCCGGCGCAAACTCGTCGCGCGGCGTCACGCACGCCGGAGCCGATGCGATCCCCTCGATGGCAATCCCGCTCGAGATTTCGACGCGTCGAATGAGATAGCACCGCTCGACGTCGAACTCCACGCGCGGATCGGCGAATGTTGTGGCCGTCAGCATGGTCTTGTTCAGGGGCAGCACTGGTGGGCGAGGTTCGCCAGGTGCGCCAGGTGCGCCAGGTGCGTTGGGTGCGGCAGCTGCGTTAGGTGCGACAGGTGCGTCGGGTGCGTTGGCTGCGGGCGCCTCGTAGACGTTGTAACCGTAACGAGGCGTGGGCGCCGCCGCGGCTTTCGCCGCCGCGGCTGCGGCGGCAGCCGCGGCTGACGGCTTTGCCCCGGCCGTCGCAGCCGGCGCGGGAGGGGCAACGTCACGCGTGCCTTCCGTTTCGATGTCGGCGTACAACTCAACCGTCCCGGGGGTTTCTTGTATTGCCGGAGCTTCGACGGCCCTGACCACCGCAGCCGGAGCCGGTGGAGGCGCATCAGGCGCAGGCACCGCAGGGGTCGTCACCGCCGGTGCGGGCACTACCGGTGCGGGTACCGCCGGAGTGGGCGACGCAGGAGTTTCAGGGGCCGCCGCCTCGGGGGTTGACGGTGGCGCAGCCGCAGCCGGGGGTGTTGACGCAGGCGGAGTTGCCGCTGGTGTTGGAGGCGCCGCGGCAGCGGAGGGCTGTGCCGCCGGGGTCTGTGCCGTCACGACCGGTGCGAGATCTTCCGGCTGTCGGGGCCACGTCAGGGAAATCGTCGTTTCCGTGTACGTCACGTCAACTTTCTCCGGCGGCATCAACGGCTCCACCAACGGCACACGAATCGGGCCCACGGTGGGTCCGCGTCGGCCGCGGCTGTCGCTGACGGGAACGATTGTGTAGAACCGCATCGGTGGCAGTTCGAAGTTCACGGTCCCCGGAGTTTCCAGCTTCTCGACGACGGGCGCGTCCGGCAGCGGAGGCGGCGCCGGCCGCGTGGGTGGCGTGGGACCGAGTTCCTTCTGTTTGTCGGTCAACGCCTCTCGCACGCTGATCAGCATGCCCTGAGTCGGCAATCTGGGATCCGGCTTCGGCGAGGCAGGTTCCTCCTTCGCGGGAGGCTGAGCCGTACCGGCGACATCTGGTGTTTCCGTTTTCGCAACGCCGTCCGCACCTTGCTGCGGCGTCGCCGGCTCTTTGCTCTCTTCTTTCGGCTCGGGCGGCTCGGCGATATCGATCGACGCGACCAGCGTGCCGTACTTCAGGAAGTCAGCCGGCGTCGGAAGCGGTCCGGTGTGGCCGTATACCTCGATGCGGCGGAGATCGGCCGGACCCGAGCCGTCTGTGTTGAGGGTCGGCACAGTGAACTGTACGACCACTTCATTTTCGACGCGCTTGGCGGCAACGTCGGTCACGGCCCGCGGTAAAAACACGATCGGCGCCAGCGGCGGCCCTTTTTGCCCGCAGGCTATCGAACTCAGGATACAGAGCGCACAGAGGATTACGGAGCACACAGAGAAATTCTTTTCCGCGGAGAAAAACAATTCTCTGTGATCTCGAGAGTGCGAAGCGGGGCCCTGTGGCCCCTGTGTCCTGAATCTGGTCGTCCGTGTCACAGGATATAGCGTGAGAGATCCTCGTTCTTGACGATGGCGGCAAGCATGTGGTCGACATACGCCGCGTCGATCGTAATGATCTTATCCCGCAGGTCGGGACCTTCGAAGGAGATTTCGTCGAGCAGCCGCTCCATCACGGTATGCAACCGCCGCGCGCCGATGTTTTCCGTACGCTCGTTCACGCGCGTGGCGAAGTCGGCGATGCGGTCGATCGCGTCTTCGAGAAAACGCAGCGTGATGCCTTCGGTTTCCATGAGCGCGATGTACTGCTTCACGAGCGCGTTCTTCGGTTCCGTGAGGATGCGCACGAAGTCGTCCTTGCCGAGGGGCTCCAGCTCGACGCGAATCGGAAAGCGCCCCTGCAGCTCGGGGATCAGATCGGACGGCTTCGACACATGGAATGCGCCCGCCGCGATGAACAGGATGTGGTCGGTGCGGACCATCCCGTACTTCGAATTCACGGTGGTGCCTTCGATGATCGGCAGGATGTCGCGCTGCACTCCCTCACGGCTGACGTCGGGGCCGCCCTGGCCACCGCCCTCACGCCCGGCGATCTTGTCGATCTCGTCCACGAAAATGATGCCGCTCTGCTCGACGCGCTCGACAGCGACGCGCGCCACGCTGTCCATGTCGACGAGCTTGCCTTCTTCTTCCTGCACCAGGTAGTCGAACGCCTCGGGCACCTTCATGCGGCGCTTGCGCGTGCGCCCCTGGATGAGCCCGGGCAGCATGTCCTTGATGTTGATGTCGATCTCCTCGATCGACGACCCCGTGATGACCTCGAACGACGGGAACGCCCGCTCGCGCACGTCGATTTCAACCGATCGCTGATCGAGCCGCCCGTCGTGGAGCTGCTCGCGGAACTTCTCGCGCGTCTGGTGCCACGAGTCCTGTGCCGACATGTTGGGCATGAACTCGAGATTGCGATTGGTCGGCAGATCATCAGGCTCGAGCGTCGCGCGCGGCGGCGGCAGCAGCAGATCGAGCAGCCGCTCTTCGGCGTTCTGCTCGGCCTTCCCGTGCACTTCCTCGAGCCGCTCTTCGCGCACCATGTCGACGGCCAGCTCGACGAGATCGCGCACCATCGACTCGACGTCGCGCCCGACGTAACCGACCTCGGTGAATTTCGAGGCCTCGACCTTGATGAACGGCGATTGCGCGAGCCGCGCCAGACGCCGGGCGATCTCGGTCTTGCCGACACCGGTCGGCCCGATCATCAGGATGTTCTTCGGGACGACTTCTTCGGCGAGCTCGGGCGTGAGCTTCTGCCGGCGCATGCGGTTTCGCAGGGCGATGGCGACGGCGCGCTTGGCGTCTTTCTGCCCGATGACGTATTTATCGAGCTCGGACACGATTTGGCGCGGCGTCAGCGTGTCGATTGCGGGCGCGAGGGTCTCGGGAAGCGAAATAGCCATCACAGTTCTTCAATCGAGAGCGTGCTGTTGGTATAGACGCAAATGGATGCCGCGACGTTCATCGCATGCTCCGCGATGGCGCGCGCGTCGAGCTCGGTGTGGCGCACCAGCGCCTTGGCCGCGGCCAGCGCATACGCGCCGCCCGATCCAATACCTATCACACCTTCGTCGGGCTCGATCAAATCACCGGTGCCCGACAGGAGGAACATCGAGGTCTTGTCGAGCACGAGGAGCATCGCCTCGAGCCGCCGGAGCGCGCGATCGGTACGCCAGTCCTTCGCGAGCTCAACCGACGAACGCTCGAGATTGCCGCGGTACTGTTCGAGCTTCGCCTCGAAGCGCGAAAACAGCGCGAACGAGTCGGCGGCCGACCCCGCAAACCCTGCGAGGATTTTGTCGTTGTACAGCCGGCGCACTTTCTTGGCCCGCTGCTTGACGATCGTATCGCCGAGCGTCACTTGCCCGTCGCCCGCGAGCACGGCGCGATCGCGATGGCGGACAGCAAGAATGGTCGTGGCGTGGATCACTTAGTCGCAGTCTACAACACTCGCTTGTGGTTGGTAGCTCGTGGTTTGTAGCGGCTGGTAGCTACTAGCTACCAGCACCAGCTACCAACCACCAACCACCAACTACCTATGCCGTGTCAGCCAGATGTACAGCGGAATGCCGGATGCAATAACGAGAAGGCCGAGTGCTGACGGCCCAGGGCTGCGGTAGAACGCGTTCACGACGATGGCAAAGCTCGCGACGACGAAGATCGCCGGAGCGACGGGATACCCAAGTGTCTTGTAAGGTCGAGGCGCGTGTGGATCGCGTGCGCGCAGGACGAACACCGCCGCAACGGCGATGCCCGCAAAAAGCGTGATGGCAAACCCGACGTAATTCGACAGCGTGTCGAGGCTGCCGGTCAGAATCAGGACGCTCGTCCACAACGCCTGCGCCAGGATCGACACGTGCGGTGTCTTGAATCGCGGATGCACCTGGGCGGCGGCCGGAAAAAACACGCCGTCGCGCGCCATCGCGTAGTAGATGCGCGGACCGGCAAACGTCCAGGCGTTGATGCCTGCCGACAGGCTGATCAGCGCCACAATCGCCAGAATCTCGCCGGCGCGCGCGCCGAGGATACGCTCGCCGATCAAATCGAACACGCTGCCCTTCACGCCCGCGAGCTCGGTCACGGGCATCGCGTAGAGATACAGCGCGTTGAGCAGTGCGTAAATCACGATGACCGAGACGGTGCCGAGCAGCAGCGAGAGAGGGACATTGCGGCCAGGGTCGCGAATCTCCTCGGCCATGTAAGACGCGGCGTTCCATCCTGAATAGGTGAACATGACCGGCACGAGCGCGAGCAGCCAGTTGGTCGCCGACACCGAGCCCGCCGCCTGCTGGAAATTGGCGGTCGAGCCCGTGCCCATCGTAAATCCCAGCGCGATGAAGACCAGCAGCGTCGTCACCTTGAGCGTGGCGAGCACGTTCATGACAATGCGGCCGGGACCGACGCCGCGCACGTGCACGAAGGCGAACAGCCACACGAGCGCGATGGCCATCAGCGTGTGACGCGAGAAGGTCAGCGGCACGTACGGCAGCGGGATCACGAAGAACGGTTCGGGATTCGCCACGCCGGGAATGAAGCGATTGAGCACGATCATGAAGAAGATCGCGCTCGCAGCCATCGCACCCGAAAACCCGGTGACAAATGACGTCCAGCCGGTCATGAACCCGGCGAGCGGACCGTAGGCCTCGCGCAGGTAGACGTATTCACCACCCGCACGCGGCCGCAAGGCCGCGAGCTCGGCGTACGCAACCGCGCCGCAGAACGCCAGAACGCCGCCGGCGAACCAGGTGGAAAGGAACCAGAAGGGATGCGGCGTCATCGACGCGACAAACGGCGGCGTGAACAGAATGCCGCCGCCGATGACGTTGGCGATAATGATGGCGGCACCGTCGAGCGGGCCCAGCCGCCGTTCAAGCGAGGTTGGTGTCGAAGAAGGCACGCAGCGCTACTGAGTGAGCAACTCTCGCGCGATTTGCCACTCGCCCAGCTTCGTCCACTGCTCGCCGCCATGTTTGGCGAAGACCTGGACCTGGGCGTCGACGAACTGGCTGTTCTTGAACATCTGCGCGCGCGGTTCGATGCCAGTGTATCCGAGGTTCGACCGCAGCACGATAGGTTTGGTACTGCCGCCCGGCGCAATGCCGTCGGTACCAATGGCCTTCTGGAAGGCGCCACCCCATTCGTCGGTCTCCCCCACGCGGCGGATGACGGCATTCAGCTGCACATTTGCCACCTGCTCACTGCTGACGTTCTTGAGCGTGAGCACGATGGTCGGCAGCAGCTTATTCTTGCCGTCCTCGACGCCGGCGTCGAACCAGCCGGATTTCACGTCGACCGGTTGCACCAGCTTGCTGATGGGCTGGCTCGCGCCTCCGCAGGAAGCCACCCATAGCAATGACAACACCGCCAGAAAAACAGTCAACGTCCAGCGCATACCCATATCTTAATTCGACACCGGATCGGGCTTCAGGCTCCGGGCTTCAGGCTTCAGGCTTCCAGCAGCCGGAAGCCTGAGGTTCAGTAGTGCTTCACCTCGACGCGGGTTCGGCCCTCGTCCCGGGAGACTTTGCGTTCGTGCAGGGCCTCGAGGTCGCTGCCCTTCATCCGAAGGATGACGGTCATCGGCGCCTCGCTCGATCGCCGGTCGACGACGCTCTCGCGCGCCGCAACGGTCAGCCACTCTTCCGGGCCAATGCCGAGCGATCCCGAATAGTCGAGGATGACGTTCAGGAGCGCATCGGTGATTTCGTTCTGATAAATGTCGCGTGGCTGCGACGTGCCGGCGGTCTGGGTTGCACGCACGCCGTTACCGACCGTCGAGGTCGATCGCTCGAGCTCCTGGAGGCTCCACACCATGCTGCGCCGCATGGAAGGGAACTCCACGTCGAACATCACGCCGTAGCTATCGAGACGAAACCCGCGGGCGCGCGCCATGCCGGCGAGCATCACCATATTCGCTGCGCTCGACGCCTGCAAACGCTGATCGAGCATCTGCGTCCCGTAGCGAATCGCGTTCTCGAGCGCGGCCTCGAAGGCGGCAATCTGCTGCCGTGCCTCGATCTGCGCGGCCGTCGCCTGCGGCAGCCGCTGGATATTCTGCGCAGCGGCCGAAGCCGCCATCGTCAACACGGCGCCCGTCACGAGCGCCCTGGTCAAAACTTTCACTTCACCACTCCCCCAGACGTTCTGACAAGGTAGTTCATGAAATCGTCCTGCTGCTGACCCATGTTCTGCTGGATGCGCAGGAGATCGGCCTGATGCTGCGTGTGCTCTTCGTTCGTGACTTGCGAAATGCGCAACGCCAGCTCGCTCTTCTGGCGCTGCTCGCTCTGATCGATCATCGAGCGCACGCGTTGCAGCAGCTGCTCGGTGTCGATCGGCGCCGCCGTCTGCACGGCCAGCGCGCTGTTACTGATGCCGACGGGACTCTCCGCCGGCAAGTCGATCGAGGCGGTTCGCGCACGTGCCGTCTGCACGCTCGGCAAGGACTCGGCCGGCCCCATGCGCACCGTCAGCGCGCCGTCGCTGTAGCTCATGCTGAACTGCGATACGGCGAACCCGGCTGCAAACAAGACCGCAGCCGCGGCGGCCTGCGTCCAGTTGCCGAATCGCGAGGTCCAGAGCGCGCGGGCGGGCACCGCAGGCAACGGCGTTTCCTGCACTATGCGAAACCCCAGTTCCGAAGCGGGCGGCGTCCAGTCGCGCAGCATCCCACGGACGTTCTGGAACTCGAGCACCGCCACCGAACAGGGCGCGCACTCCTGAAGGTGCCGGGCAATCTTCAATCGTTCGGCCGCATCTCCTTCCTCGTAGAGGTAATCGAGGAGAGCGTCTTGATCATCGGTAATGTGCTGCATCATCGCAATCTCTTCAGCTTTCGCGTCGGGGGCTCATCTGCTCCCCGAGCTGTTTTCTCAACGTGGACAAACCTTGATAGACGCGCGTCTTCACGGTGCTGAGCGGGCACTTCATGAGATCGGCGATTTCCTGGAACGTGAGGCCGTGGTATTCCTTCAGGATGATGGCCTGTCGCTGCTCGGCCGGTAGAAGCTCCATGGCCTTGGCCACCTCGCGGGTCAGCTCGGACCGCGCGGCCAGGTCTTCTACTGTCTCGACCGGCCCCCGCTCAGCCGCCAGCTGCTCCACATCCACGCCTTCCGGCACGGCGACGAGCGGCGCCCGCCGTTCTTTCCGCATCCAGTCGCGGCAGAGGTTCAGCGCGATCCGGTAGAGCCAGGACGAAAATTTCGCGTCCCCCTTGAAGCCGGACAGCGCTCGAAACGCACGGAGAAACGTCTCCTGCGTGACGTCGCGCGCGTCTTCCTCGCGGCCGAGCGTGCGATAGGCCAGCGCGAAAATCGGCCGTTCCCATCGCTTCACCAGCTGATTGAAACTGTCGATATCGCCGGTCTTCGATCGCGCGACCAGCTCCTCGTCCGTCCACGGCGTCATGGGAACTGTAGCTGCAAGCGTAGTCATGCTTTAGAGCCCACCCGGGTTCGTCTCTTGGTTAGACGATACGGTGGCTGATTCGGCCTTTTTCCCGCCCCCAGGCACCGTCGGGTGCCTGACGCGCACATAGTCGGTTTTCCCCATGATACCGCCAACCAATTAAACTACTGCCCGTGTCACGCGAGGCCGGCCTGTTCCAGGCGCTGACGGCCACCGACCGGCTCGGCGACCTGCTTCCTGTTCTTCACCAGCACGCTGTTTCGGCCGTCGAAGGCTGCAGTTCGATTCTGTTTCAATTCAACCGCAGCAGCGACGCCTTGCAGGCGACATCCGCATCGGGCGTCGATCGCCTGCCAGACGACCCCTGGCCCGGGCGAATGGTTCCCGAAGGTCTGTTCGAGGGCGGGACACCCCAGTTCATCGAGGATGTCTCGGTCGTTTTCCGCAGTGGTTCCGGATTTCTCGGCACCCGGGCGGCCGTCTTGATCCCGCTCCTGCGCGTGCAGGAGTCGATCGGCGTGCTGGTGGTCGGCTGCAAGGCGACGCCGTCCGCGCAGAAGCTCACCGAAGCCGCTTCTGTCGGGCACGCCTTCGTCATCGCGCTCGAAGCCGCGCGCGCGGCCGGCGAGTTCGATCTGCAGAACCAGCTGAAGACGCTCTTGCAGGCGTTCTCGCGCGATGTCTCGAACACCACGCTGACTGCGGGACTCGAAACCTTCTGCACGGGTGCAAATCGCCTGTTCGGCGCCGATCGCACGTCGGTCTGGCTGCACGATCGGCGCGCGCGCATGATCGTCCTCACTGCGTCTTCCGACGTGGTGTATCTCGCGCAGGAGCGGCGCATCCCGACGTCGGATTCCCTGGCGCCCGCCGCGCTCGCCCTGCGCCGCGAGCGCGCCGAGATGGCCTCCACGGGCGCGGTCGCCGGCGGCGCGCACATGGCCCTGTTGACGATTCCGCTGAAGGGAAAACGCCGTGCGCTCGGAACACTGGTGTTAGAGGGAGTGCGCATCGAGCCCTGGGCGCAGATGGGCCTGCTCGAGCGTGCCAACGAGCTGGGGCGGCAGCTTTCGAGCGCGATCGAAAACGTGCTGCTGCTCGACGCCGTGCTGCGCTCGCGGCGCGAGCTCGAGAACACGTTCAATTCGCTCGCCGATCTCGTGGCCGTCGCCGATCAGGATGGCCGGCTCGTGTACATGAATCTCGCGTTTCTCGAGCGCCTCGGACGGCCGCGGCAGGAGCTGATCGATCGGCCGCTCAGGGACGTCATCGGCACCGAAATCGCGCAGCTGCTCGAGCGCACGATGGGGGCTGACCCCCTCGAACATCGCGGAGGTCAGACCCCGACGATCGGCTCGGCGGAAGTCGAAGATCCCAAATTGCGCGGCACCTTCCACCTGACGCTGACGCCGCTCATCGGAGAAGAGCACGAGTCGATGGGCGTCGTGCTGGTCGCGCGCGACGTCACGCCGCAGGCGGAGCTCGAGGCCGAACGGACGGTCCTGCGCAATCGGCTCGTGCAATCGGAGAAGCTCGCGGCGCTCGGACAATTTGTCGCGGGCATCGCCCACGAGCTCAACAATCCGCTGCAGGGGGTGCTCGGCCATATCGAGCTGCTGCGTACGACCGGTGCGTTTCCCAAGGCGCTTCGGCGCGACATGCAGCTGATTTACCGTGAGGCCGACCGCGCGGCAAAGATTGTGCGCAACCTGCTGGTGTTTGCCGGCTCACGACGCCTCGTTCGCCGGCGAACGAGCATCAACGCCACGCTCTCGCGCGTGCTCGCGCTGCGCGCACCGGCATTCCGCGCGGCCGGCATCGACGTGGTGCGGCGCCACGAAGACGGGTTGCCGCGCGTCAAGGCCGACCCGCTGCTCATTCAGCAGGCGATGCTCAACATCGTCCTGAACGCGGAGCAGGCCATCGGCACCGGCGGGCGCATCGAATCGCACACGTCGGTGCTCGACCAGAACGGCTCACGGCAGGTCGTGGTGCGCATTCGGGATACAGGTCCCGGCATTGCGCCAGAGACGATGTCGCGCCTGTTCGAACCGTTTTACACGACAAAAGAAGTCGGGAAAGGCACCGGGCTCGGGCTGGCAATAACCTATGGCATCATTCAAGAGCACGGCGGACAGATCGCGGCGTCGAATCATCCCGACGGCGGCGCCGTGTTCACGGTGCACCTGCCTGTTGAAAGCGAGTAGCATGTTGGCCGCGACAAAATAATGGACGAAACCTTCCTGACGACTGAAGAGGTACTCTGAGTACCTCCAAGTCAATTTGCGCACGGTGTACCGGCTGATCAAAGCCGGCAAGATTCCGGCCGTGCGCGTCGGACGTCAGTGGCGCTTCCGCAAACGCGACATCGACGCGTGGCTCGACAGCCAGCGGCCGCGCGGCGGCTCACGCCAGGCAGCGGCTTCCGACGAAACAACCGCGCCCGCTGCGCGACAGGGAACGGAACGGCCGCGCATTCTCGTTGTGGACGACGAGTCGAGCATCCGCGACTTGCTGTCGAAGACACTGGCGCTTGCCGAGTACGACGTCGATACTGCATCCGACGGCCGATCGGCGCTCGAGCGCCTGCGCCTGTATCCTTATGACTTGCTCATCGCCGACCTGAAGATGCCGGGCATCGACGGGCTGAGCGTCATCCGCGAGGCAAAACGCTTGAAGTCGGATCTTCCAGTGATCATCATCACCGGCTATTCCACCGAAACGGCGGCGATCGAAGCGGTCAACCTCGGCGTATCGGGCTATCTGACGAAACCGTTTCGCGTTCCACAAGTGCTCGCCGCTGCCGCGAAGGCCATTGGAGAACCCGGCTAAACCCAAGTCCTAATCCCTCGTGTTGCAGCTTTCCTCAATCAGCAAATCATTCGGCGAGCGCGTCCTGTTCGAAGACATCACCTGGCAGATCGGCGAGGGTGAGCGCGTCGGACTCTGCGGACCGAACGGCGCCGGCAAGACCACGCTGCTGAAAATGCTGGCAGGGTTCGATGAACCCGACGAGGGCATTATCGTCAAGCCGTCGGCCCTGACAGTCGGGTATCTTCCTCAGGACGGTCTGTCACACGCCGGCCGTTCGATTCTCGACGAAGCGAGCTCGGCGTTTGCCGATTTGCTGAACGTGAAGCACGAGATGCACGCCATCGAGGAGCGCCTCGGTGATGCCGCGCTGTCGCAGGACGAACACGATGCGATGCTCGACCGTTACAGCGCTCTGCAGGATCGCTTCCGCATCGGCGAGGGCTACAGCATCGATCTGAAGGTGGCGACGGTGCTGCGCGGCCTCGGGTTCACCGATGACACGTTCGCGCAGCCGACCGACTCGTTGTCGGGCGGATGGCAGATGCGTCTGGCACTCGCCAAGCTGCTGCTCGGGCGGCCGACGCTGTTGCTGCTCGACGAGCCGACCAACCATCTCGATCTCGAAGCGCGCAACTGGCTCGAGGAATATCTCAGCGCCTACCCCCACGCCGTCATCCTCGTCTCGCACGACCGTTTTTTCCTCGATGCCGTCGTCACGCGCATCACCGACCTGAACCTGCGCAAGCTGACCGACTATCCCGGCAACTACACGCACTACATCGCCGAGCGCGATGCGCGCATGGATCAGCTGCGCAAGGCGAAGCACGAACAGGACGAAGAGATCGCGCGCGTCAAGATGTTCATCGATCGCTTCCGCTATCAGGCCACGAAAGCCGCGCAGGTGCAGAGCCGCATCAAGATGCTCGAGAAGGTGGTGCCCATCGAGGCGCCGCCCGAGCGCAAGCGCATCCGTTTCACGTTTCCCGTGTGCGCGAAGAGCGGGCGATCGGTGCTCGAGCTGCACGACGTTCGCAAGGCGTACGGCGGCAAAGTGGTGTTCTCGCACCTCAAGCTCCTCATCGAGCGCGGCGATCGCATTGCGCTCGTCGGGCCGAACGGTGCGGGCAAGAGCACGATGATGCGGATGCTCTCTGGAGTGGAAGCGCCCGACGCGGGCGAGCGGCGCGATGGACACCAGGTCGTGATGCAGTACTTCGCGCAGGACGAGGCTGTGAGGCTGGATCCCAGGCTCACCGTTTACGAGACGCTCTCGTCCGGGTCGCCGATGGACATGGTGCCCGCCATCCGCAATATCCTGGGCGGCTTTCTGTTCTCAGGTGACGACATCTACAAGAAGGCCGGCGTGCTGTCAGGCGGCGAACGCACGCGGCTCGCCGTGGCGCGCATGCTGCTGCGGCCGTCGAACACCCTGTTGCTCGACGAGCCCACGAACCATCTCGATCTGGATTCGAAAGACATCCTGCTCGAAGCGCTCGAAGATTACGGCGGCACGCTCGTCTTCGTCTCGCACGATCGGTATTTCGTCGAACGGCTGGCGACCAAGATCATTGAGATCGGCCACGGTGAGGCAATCGTGTTTCCGGGCACGTACACGGAGTTCCTGTGGAGTAAGGAACACGGGGCAAAGGCGGAGGTGGCTTCTAAGGGTGCGATAGGTGCGATAGGTGCGATAGTTGCGACGGGTGCGATAGGTGCGAAGGGTGCGCGAGGTGCGAAAGCTCCAGCCGGACCGGCACCCGGACGACCCAAAGGCAGCGGGACCGACGGTGCGCAGGATCACGAAGTGCGCAAGCGCCAGGCCGCCGAACAGCGCAAACGCGACCACGCCGCGAAGAAGCTGCAGTCGCAGATTTCCGATCTCGAGGCTCGCATCGCCGAGCGCGAGCAGGCCATGAAGGACATCGAGGCGGCCATGTCAGCACCCGGCTTTTATGACAACCGCGACCAGGCCCAGCCGCTCATCGACCGCCACCAGTCGCTCATGTGGGAGCTCGGCGACCTCATGCATCGCTGGGAAGAGTTGCAGAAAAGTGGGATCTAGACGCTGGACGCTGAAATCTGGAATCTGAGGAACCCCCAGATTTCAAATTTCAGATTCCAGATTTTAGATTCGGTTACAGTAACGCCCCGCTAATGACGATAATGTAATCAGCACGTCGCAAAGTTGCACGCGAAGCCTTACAGTTCAAGGGTTTAGCCGCATTTTTGGCGGTTGGCACCGGGCACGGCGTTTGCCCCTCGGCAGCCTTGATAAACCCATGGAGAACCCGCAGTTCGTCAGACTGCCGTTCGCTAACGAGCCCCAAATGCCCTCTACGAGCCGTCGGCGGCCCAGCCAGCGGAGCACTTCCGCCCGGCGACGCCGCCAACGCGGTGAGTCTGACCGCTTTTTCCGTCACCTCGTGGCCGGCATGCGTAATGGTGTGCTCGCGATCACGCGCGACGGCAATGTCGCGGAAATGAACGCCGAGGCCCTGCGAATTTTCCAGCTCAAGCGCTCGCCGACTGCGATGGGACGCCACTTCTCGGTCGTCCTGGCCAAGCACCCCGACATCGTGCGGGTGCTGCACAGCGCGTTCGAGCTGAGCCACCTGCCGAATCGTGCCGAGCTGCGTTTGAAGACGACCGGTAAGGTGATCGGCTACACGCTGTCGCATGTGCGCGACGAGCGCGGCCGCTCGACCGGGGTGGCGCTGTTTTTCAAGGATCTCACCAAGGTCGAGCAGCTCGAAGAACGCGAGCGCCTGCGCGATCGCCTCGTGGCGCTCGGCGAGATGGCGGCGGCCATCGCGCACGAGGTGAAGAACCCGCTCGCCGGCATCGAAGTGATGGCGGGCCTGCTCAAACGCCAGGCGGCCATCACCGATTCGCCCGACGCGCAGTCGCTGCTGAACGACATCATCAGCGAGGCCAAGATGGCCAACCAAATCGTGCACGAGGCGCTGGAGTTCGTGCGGCCCATCCGGCTGCAGGTCGAGCACACGGCGCTCGCCGACGTGCTCCAGAGCTCCATCACGCTGGCCGAAACCAAGATTCCGCGCCGCAACATCAGCCTCGAGATGGACATCGAAGACGGGCTGCCGCCGATTCAGGGCGACCACCACCAGCTCTGCCAGCTGTTCACGAATCTGCTGATCAATGCGTTCGAAGCGCTCGAAGGCAGAGGCGCCGTCGAGATTTCCGCCCGCGAGGGCGTGCTCGAAGAGGACAGCCACGCACCGACCGGCGAGGCGCACGCCACGCGATCGGTCATCGTGGAAGTCACCGACAACGGCCCCGGCGTGCCGCGCGAGCTGCGCGATCGGATTTTCAACGCGTTCTTTACGACCAAGCCTCAGGGATCGGGGCTCGGCCTGGCGATCGTTCGCAAGGTTGTCGACGCGCATGACGGGCGCATCGACATCCAGAGCGGCCCGCACGGCACGTGCTTCCGGGTGACGCTCCCGGTATCGGGAGCCAACGACTGGTTCGTCGCACGGCCCGCGATGCCGGCACGAACCTCAACGGACGAGTAGGAGAGTTATGGGTCGCATTCTCATCGCTGACGATCACGATGCGCTCCGTCGCGGGCTCGCACGGGCGCTGACGGCCGCCAATCACGAAGTGGAAGAAGCTCCCAACGGCAACCAGGCCATCGAACGCCTGCACGACGGGCATTTCGACGTCGTGCTGAGCGATCTCAAGATGGGCGGCAGCGACGGGCTCGATGTGCTCCGGACGACCAAGACGCTGCACCCCTCGACCGCGGTCATTCTGATGACGGCCTTCGGATCGGTGCACACGGCCGTCGAAGCGATGAAGAGCGGCGCGTTCGACTACGTGCAGAAGCCCTTCGAAATCGAAGAGATGGAAGTGAAGATCGAGAAGGCGCTCGAGATGCGGCGCATGCGCCACGAGCTCGACTATCTGCGGCACACGCAGAACGACATCTACGATTTCGACCGTATCGTCGGCCAGAGCGATCCGCTGAAGCGGGTGCTCGGCGTCGTGCGCAAGGTGGCCAAGAGCAACACGACGGTGCTGATTCGCGGCGAGACGGGCACCGGCAAGGAGCTCATCGCCGGCGCCATCCATCACAATTCCCTCCGCGCGTCGCGGAACTTTGTGAAGGTGAACTGCGCGGCGCTGCCTGAGACGCTTCTCGAATCGGAGCTGTTCGGCCACGAGAAGGGTGCGTTCACGGGCGCCGATCGCCAGCGCATCGGCCGGTTTGAACAGGCCGACGGCGGCAGCCTCTTCCTGGACGAAGTCGGCGACATGAGCGCGGCGATTCAGGCGAAGATCCTGCGCGTGCTGCAGGAACATGAGTTCGAACGCCTGGGCGGCACGCGTACGCAGAAAGTCGACGTGCGGCTCGTCGCGGCCACCAACCGCGACCTCAGTCAGATGGTCGCCACCGGGGCGTTCCGCGAAGACCTCTACTACCGGCTGAACGTCGTCTCGGTGGAAATGCCGCCGCTGCGCGAGCGCAAGGAAGACATCATCCCGCTGGCGATGTTCTTCGTGAAGAAGTTCGCCGGCGAGCTCAAGAAGAAGATCGACGGCATCGATCAGGAAGCGCAGAAAATGCTGCTGCGCTATAACTGGCCCGGCAACATCCGCGAGCTCGAGAACTCGGTGGAACGGGCGATTCTGATGACCGAGAGCCAGTTCATCGCGTCCGACGATTTACGCCTCGGCGAGGCGGCCACGGCGGGCGTCAGCGGCCCGCGCGAGACGTCGGCGCTGGTGAAGATTCCGCCGTCAGGTGTGCCGCTCGAAGAGATCGAGCGGAGCGCGCTGATGGAAGCGCTGAAGATGTCGAACTGGGTTCAGAAGGATGCGGCCGAGCTGCTCGGCATCAGCCCGCGCGTGATGAACTACAAAATCAAGACGCTTGGCATCGAGTTTCCGCGGGGCCGGAGGCCGATGGTCGCCGCGGCGAGCTAGAAGCTGTCTCATAAATACGGAAGCCGCCTGAACATCGGTAGGATCGCCGTCGGTACTCGACGGCATGGACCTGACCGACGCCCAGTGGGCCGTGCTCGAACCGACGTTCCGTCCTCGCCGTCGCCCGGACGGGCGCGGCCGACGGTGGACCGATCCGCGCGCTGCACCTGCGCGGTGAGACAGTGAAGCGGGTCAGCCTTATCGGGGCAATTCTGGCGGCCCGTTGTGCCGAAGTCAGTGAGTCAGAGGAGACCTTCCATGGATTTGGATATCAAGAAGGTTTGGTTGCCTGGAGCAGCATCCTGTCTGTTGTTTTTCGGATTCTATTGGGTGCTCATCTGGTTGCCTTTTGACAAGAACAGATTCCAGTTCCTGGCCATCCCATATCTGGTGCTGCCATTCGTCGGCGCCCTCGCCGCATATTGGTCCCGCCGAATGAAGGGTTCAGTCCTCGAGCGCATCGTGTCCGCACTGTTCCCGGTATTTGCGTTTGTCGCGCTATTTGCGGTGAGAATTGTGTATGGATTGTTCTTCGAGGGCAAACCTTATACGCTGCCGCATTTCCTGGCCGGCTTTTCCGTGACCCTCGTATTCATTGTTGTAGGTGGCCTATTGCTGGTACTTGGCGCATGGCCGCTCTGCCGCCCGCACCTCAGAGAACAGTTGCCCTGACAACCGGGCTGCATCAACGGGAAACATCGGTAGGATCGCCGTCGGTACTCGACGGCATGGACCTCACCGACGTCCAATGGGCCGTGCTCGGCGGAAGGTCGGTTCGGAGCAGTGGCGCGATCAGGCAGCGCTCGACGCCCACCTCGCCCGGCTTCAGACGATCTTCGGGCCGGCTGCGCCAGGACGCGGACTACCCACCGCCCTGCTGGACTTCTTCGAGACGACACGCATTGTTCGTTATCAGCCTGTCGCGTAGAGCAGCGCCGGGTTCACTGCCCCGCTCTGAGAATGTCGAGAAACACGCGCTCGGTCTCCTGTGAGGGGTCGGCGCCGAGCTCGTCACGGAACAGCTCGCGGCACTTTCCGAACACACGCAGCGCTTCTCCGCGATTGCCCATCTGCGCGTGCGTCTGCATGAGGTGCCGGTACCCGGTTTCCTGAAAGGGCTCGAGCTCAATAATCTCGGTTGCATATTGAACCGCAAGTCCGGGCTCACCATTGTCCGCACTGATCCTGGACAGGATATGCAGTCCCCGCACCAGGACGGACCGCAGCTTCGCGCGGCGAGCTTCGATCCACACGGCTTCCTCGCCGGCTAGAAACGGGCGTCGCGCGATGATGACGAGCCCAACGGCATGGCCCCATGCGCGCCGCGCGTCGCCGGCGCGAAACGCACCTTCCGCTTCATCGATCGCATTCGCAGCGTATTCCAGATCGATCCAGACATCGACTGGCAGACGCATCTGCACCGTCCCCGAGAGCACTTCGACCGAAACGCCTGTCGCAAGACCCGCCCGTTTGAACGTCGAGCGAAGTTTGCTGAGAATGGCGCTGAGCGCCACGTCGAGCTCGCGAGGCGGCGTCTCCGGCCACACAACCGCGATCAATTGGTCCTTGCTGACAGGCCGGTGACGCTCTGAGGCCAGGAAGGCGAACGCGAGACGCCCTTGACGGCCCGCAAGGTCGCGCTCCTCGACGAGGGTGTCGCCGTGCTCGAGAGAAATCCGCCCTGTCAGGTAAAGACGCGCGGTTGCCAAGGTTCTGCCAACCTTCCCTCAAGGTTCCGGAATTAGAGTGCGCCTATATTACGGACTGCAGAAAGGAGCTGTCATGCAGAAAGTCATCAACTGCTCGTGCGGCTACATTGTGAGAGCGGAAAACGACGACAAGCTCGTAACCAAGGCGCAGGAACACGCCAAACAGGTGCACCAGATGGATCTGACCCGCGAGCAGGCGCTCGCGATGGCCAGACCGGAGTGAGTGGGCAGTCGGCAGTCGGCAGTCAGCAGTCAGCAGTCGGCAGTCGGCAGTCGACGTTGGGTGCTCACGCGCGCGGATGGGATTTCTTGTAGACGTCGATCAACTGCTGCGCGTTGACATGCGTGTATCGCTGGGTCGTGCTCAGCCGGGCATGGCCCAGCAGCTCTTGAATGGCCCGCAGGTCGGCGCCGTTGGCGAGCAGGTGCGTGGCAAATGAGTGCCGCAGCGCGTGCGGGCTGATGCCGAATTTCGCGCCACACTCGGCGACGTAGCGCCGCACGAGACGGTCGACGCTTCGGGCCGACAACCGCTCGCCACGATAGTTGAGGAACACGGGCGCCCGGACACCACGCCCCCGCTTCGTCTGCCCTCTGCCCTCTGCCCTCTGCCCTGACACGCTTCGATCTTTGAGCCAGGCGCGAAGAGCGTCAGCGGTCGCGCCATTGAAGGGTACGAGCCGCTCCTTGCGACCCTTCCCCATCACCCGCACCATGCGGCCCGACAGGTTCACATCTTCCATATCCAGCCCGACGAGCTCGCTGAGCCGCAGGCCCGACGCGTAGAACAGCTCGAGGATGGCGCGATCGCGCCGGCCGAGCGGCATCGAGGCATCCGGCATCTCGAGCAACCGGTTCATCTCGCCGACGGTCAGGTGCGCGGGAATCGTCTCGGGTTTCTTCGGCGACGCCACGAGCGTGGCGGGATCGTCCTCGATGAGCTCTTCGCGCCGCAGAAACTTCACGAACGTCCGAATTGCCGACAGCTTTCGCGCCGCGGACGACGCAGAGATGCGCTGCTTGTGCAGCTCGCCCAGAAACGCGCGAATCGCGAACGCATCCACGTCCGATGCCGCCAGCGCGTCAAGTGGCGTCTGCCTGAGGTGCGCGGTGTGCTGGAGAAACGTCGCAACGTCGTTCTCGTACGCCGCGAGCGTATGGGGCGAGACGTCGCGGCGCCTGAGGTGCTGGAGGAAGTCTTTGAGCGTGTCTTTCATGCGTTTGGCAGGGCTATCCGCCTTCGCCGAGGCTTCGGCGGACAAGAACCCCCCGCGCTACCTGCTTCTGGCAGGGCTGAAGCCCTGCGCTACCGTTACCGTTTCGCACGACTTCCAGGCGTCGAGCTCCGCCAAGGCACGATCGGCAATGGCCAGCTTCCGTTTCTGCTTGTCGCGAATGTGCCCGGGCGGAGGCTCCATGATGCCAAAGGTGATGTTCGTGGGTTGGTAGTCGTGGGGATTGGCATGCGACACGTAGAACGCGAGCGCACCAATCGCGGTCGTGCGCGGAGGCACGCGGAGCGCTTCGCCGCGCACGAGCGCTGCCGCGTTGCGGCCCGCGATCAACCCCGATGCCGCCGACTCCACATAGCCTTCGACGCCGGAAATCTGTCCGGCAAAAAACAGTGACTCGTCTGTCTTCGTCTGCCACGTCTCGCAGAGGACAGTCGGGCCATTGATGTAGGTGTTGCGGTGCACCATGCCGAACCGCACGAACTCGGCCTGGTCGAGGCCGGGAATCATGCGCAGCACTCTCGCCTGCTCTCCCCATTTCAACTGCGTCTGAAAACCAACCAGGCTGTAGTGATCGCCGGCCAGATTGTCCTGGCGCAGCTGAACGGCGGCGTACGGCTGGCGCCCTGTCCGCGGATCGGTCAATCCGACCGGCTTCATGGGCCCGAATCGCAGCGTGTCCTCTCCGCGATGCGCCATGACCTCGATCGGCAGGCAGCCCTCGAAGAACTTCTCCTTGTCGAAATCATGCACGGTCGCCGATTCGGCCGTCGTGAGCGCCGCATAGAACGCTCGATATTGGTCTGCGCTCATCGGACAGTTCAGGTAGTCGCCTTCCCCATCGTCTGTTCCGCACGTCTTTCCAACCTCGGCTGCCGACTGCTGACTCCCTCGACTGCTGACTGCACTGCCGACCTGCCGACTGCTGACTGCCGACTGCCGACTGCCGAATGTTTCTGTTCCATCGGGACGCGCGGAACACCACGTTCATATCGATCGTTTCCGCGAGGACAATCGGGCTGATGGCGTCGTAGAAATACAGGTGCTCGTCGCCGATGCGCTTGACAATCGCCGCCGACAGCTCTGGTGAGGTGAGCGGACCCGTTGCGACAATCACCGGCGATTCCGGCGTCGCCGCTGGAATCGACGTGATTTCCTCGCGCGACAGCGTGATGAGCGGATGCTCGTGAATCGCCTGCGTCACCGTTCGCGCGAACAGCTCGCGATCGACGGCGAGGGCCGCACCCGCCGGCACGCGCGCGAGTTCGGCAGCGTGCATGATGAGCGAGTCAAGCCGCCGCATCTCCTCTTTCAGGAGGCCGACGGCATTGTCCAGCTTGTCACCGCGGAAGGAATTGCTGCAGACGAGCTCGGCGAGCCGATCGGTCTTGTGGACTTCGGTCGGCCGCACAGGGCGCATTTCGTGGATGGTGACGGGAACCCCGCGGGCGGCTGCCTGCCAGGCGGCCTCACAACCAGCCAGACCGCCACCGATGATATGAATCATGTGGTCACGTCCGGCTGAAGCCGGACACTACGCCGGCACAGCCTCTTCGAGCGGCGCATCCTTCACGTACGAGCAGTCTTCTTTGCTGCAGATGAGCTGCCGCCCGGCTTTCTTCGTGATCTTCTCGAGCAGGAACGGCGTGCCGCAATCCGGACACGCCTCGGCGATCGGCTTCTTCCAGAGCGTGAAGTCGCAGTCGGGATAGTTGCCGCATCCGTAAAACACCTTGCCTCGACGCGATTTCCGCTCGACGATGTCGCCTCCGTCCTTGGGGCACAGGACGCCGGTCGTCTTCATCTTCACGTACTTGCAGTTCGGATAATTCGTGCAGGCGGTGAACTCGCCGAAGCGCCCCTGCTTGATGACGAGGTTCGACTCGCACTTCGGGCACTTTTCGTCCAGGATCTGATCGGGCTTGGCGGCCTTCATCGAACCGCCCGCCGAGATGATCTTCCTCGTCGTCTTGCATTCGGGATAGCCCGTGCACGCGAGGAACTGGCCGAACCGGCCGCGCTTGACGACCATCGGCTTGCCGCAGTTCTCGCACGTCTCGTCCTGCGTCTCGTCGACGTCGCCGTTGGTCTCGCTCTTCTCGAGCTCGCGCGTATTCGTGCAGTCGGGGTAACCGCTGCAGGCCACGAACGGTCCGAACTTGCCCACTTTGATGACCATGCCTTTGCCGCAGCGATCGCAGATTTCCTCGGTCTTGATGCCTTCCTTGAGGTTCTGCATCTCCTTGCCGGCTTTGGCGAGGTCTTTCTTGAACTTCTTGTAGAAGCTGGTCAGGGTGCCCTTGTAATCGGCTTTCCCCTGCTCGATGCGGTCGAGATCTTCCTCGAGGCTTCGGGTGTACTCGACGTCGAGGATGTCGTCGAAGCTCTTGATGAGGAGGTCGGTGATGATCATGCCGAGCGCGGTCGGCTTGAACTTGCCTTCCACCTTGTTGGCATACTCGCGGTCCTGGAGCACGCCGATAATCGACGCGTACGTGCTCGGTCGGCCGATGCCGTTTTCTTCGAGCTCTTTCACGAGCGTCGCTTCCGTGAACCGCGGCGGCGGCTGTGTGAACTTCTGCTCGGGACGCAGCGTTCTCAGCTCGAGCCTGTCGCCCTCGACCAGGGGCGGGAGCACGCCCGACGCGGTATCTTCCTCGTCCTTGTCCTTTTCAGTCTCAGGCTTGTCTTCGGCCGACGCCTGCATGCCGTACGCCGCCTGCCAACCGGGGAACTTCGGGACCGTCCCCTTGACCCGGAACACGTAATCCCCGGCCGTAATGTCGACCGTCGTTTCGTCGAACGTCGCCGGCGGCATCTGCGACGCCACGAACCGGTTCCAGATGAGGCGGTAGATCGAATACTGCTCTGGTGTCAGGAACGGTCTGACCTTCTCCGGATGGTATTCCATCGAAGTCGGCCGGATGGCTTCGTGAGCGTCCTGCGCATCGGCCTTCGCCTTGAAGGCGTTCGGCTTTTCCGGCACATATTCCGCCCCGAACGCCTCGCCGATGTGCGCCCGTACCGCCGTCAGCGCATCGTCTGACACGCGGGTCGAGTCGGTACGCATATAAGTAATGAGGCCGACCGGCCCCTCGACCCCCAGCCCGGGCAACTCGATGCCCTCGTAGAGCTGCTGGGCGATCTGCATCGTCCGCTTGACCGGGTAGCGCGCCGTCTGCTGCAGCTTGCTTGTAATAAAAGGAGGGGCGGCGTTGCGCTTGCGCTCTTTGGTGGCCACCGACGAGACCACATACGAGGCACCTTCGAGGTCGCGCAAGACATCTTTCGACTCTTGCTCGTTGGTAACCTTGATGGTCTCGTCGCGACGCTTGACGAGCTTGGCCTCGAACTCTGGCGGAATCGGGCCTGCGAGCGACGCGAAGAGGTGCCAGTACTCTTCCGGAACGAACTTGGCGATCGCCTGCTCGCGATCGCAGATCAACTTGAGCGCCACCGATTGCACACGTCCGGCGCTGAGGCCGCGGCGCACCTTGTCCCACAGGATGGGGCTGATCTTGTAGCCCACGAGGCGATCGAGCACGCGGCGCGCCTGCTGCGCGTCGACCATCTTCATGTCGATCTGGCCCGGATGTTTCATCGCTTCCTGCACCGCCTTCTTCGTGATCTCGTTGAACATCAGGCGGTGGATCTTCTTCTTCTTCGTGCCGAGCTCTTCGGCGAGATGCCAGCCGATGGCTTCGCCTTCGCGATCGGGGTCGGTCGCGATGTAAATGTCGGTCGCTTCCTTGGCGGCGCTCTTCAGCTCGGCGATCACTTTCTTGCGAGCAGCGATCGGTTCGTACACCGGCGCGAAGCCTTCGTCGACGTCGACGCCGAGCTTGCTCTTCGGGAGATCGCGGACGTGTCCCATCGACGCCAGCACTTTGTACTCGCGACCGAGATACTTGTTAATCGTCTTTGCCTTCGCCGGTGACTCGACGACGACGAGCGCTTTTGCCATGGGAACCTTTCAAATACCTTAGCACGGTCCTCGAAATCGTACGAATCGGCCGCCCTCGACGCGACGCAGTGCGCCAGCGAGCTCCAGTTCAAGTAGACGCGGAAGCAGCTTCACGCGATCGATTCCCGAGCGCTCCGCGATCTCGTCGAGATCATAGGCGTCGCCCTCGTCCATCGACCTGAGAACTGGATCCTGAGACGCCAGATTGGGCCTGGCGGATTCTTTTGCACCGCGAATCCCCAATCCCCAGCCCCCAATCCCTGGAGTGATCTCCTCCAAGATATCGTCCGCACACTCCACGAGCTTTGCACCGTCGCGCAGGAGCGCGTGCGCGCCGTAGTTCCGGCCCCCCAGCACATTGCCCGGAACTGCAAGCACGGCGCGGCCCTGCTCGAGCGCGAAGTCGGCGGTGATGAGCGAGCCGCTCCCCTCTGCCGCCTCGACGATCACAACCGCGAGCGACAGGCCGCTGATGATGCGATTGCGCTGTGGAAAGTTCTGCCTGAAGGGAGGCATGCCGGGAGCAAACTCGCTGACGAGCGCCCCGCGCTCGGCGATCTGTTCCGCGAGCGCGCGATGTTCCGGTGGATAGATCACGTCGACGCCGCACCCGAACACCGCGATGGTCACGCCGCCGCCTTCGAGCGCACCGCGGTGCGCCGCAGAGTCGACGCCGCGCGCCATACCCGAGACAACCGTCACGTGTCGACACGCGAGATCGGCGCCGAGCCGGCGCGCCACCTCGAGGGCATACGGCGACGCGCGTCGCGACCCGACGATGGCGACCGACGGCGCGCGCAGGGCGTCGACAGCGCCTTTCACCCAGAGCGTCGGCGGCGGATCGTGGATCGCGGCGAGTGCGGTGGGATAGCGAAGGTCGCCCGCGGATATTGCAAAAATGTTGGAACTCACGGCTGCTCCTGTCTGCAGCGTGAGCGGTGCCTGACCTGGATTGATTTTAGCGTGGAAACCCGCGCCCCACGCCTAGTCCTTAGGACCTATCCTTTGGTTTATCTTTACTCCTTGGGCGCCTGCCCTGCTATAGTTGAACCATTCCATGCCAATGCGTCTGTTGTCTGTCGTCGTGCTTTTGATGGCCTTCGGCGGTGTGGCCCATGCCGACGCACGTGCGGACGCAAAAGCACAGGTGGAATTCGGTATCTCGGTAGCGCAGCGTGGATTGTGGAAGGAAGCGATCTATCGATGGGAACGGGCCACGCAGATCGATCCGACCTACGCCGCGGGATTCAACAATCTCGCGGTCGCCTACGAGCACGAAGGCATGCTCGACAAGGCCGCCGAGGCCTACGAACGCGCGCTGAAGCTGGAACCGAACAACGCCTTGGTGCGGCAGAATTTCGAGCTGTTCAAGGAAATCCATGACCGGACGAATCAGTCTCAAACTCCTTAGCGGCGTTCTCGCGCTTGGCGTAGCCGGTTGCGCCAGCTTTTACGAGATTCCGATCGAGACCCCGATCGCGGCCAAGCTCGACGTGTCGGCATTTCAGCGCGTCTTCATCGCCGGGTTCATCTCGGGCGGGACGGAAGACGTCGACGGCAATCTCGAAACCGTCCGGCTGCTGCGCAGCCAGCTGCGCATGAAGTCGGGGCTGCGCGTCATCGACGCCGACGTGCTGCCGCTCATGGAAGTGGCCGCCGGCCGCGGCCCCGAAGGACAGGCGGCCGGGCCCAGCGCCGAGCCGACGCAGACACCGCCAGAACCGGCATCGATCAAGAACGAAAAAGATCTGCAGCCCTACGAGCACATCTTCGCAGACGCCGATTACTGGAAGCGGATCGGCGAGGAATATCAGAACCCGCTGATTGTGACCGGCACCGTGCTGTTCATCCCGCATTCACAGTCGGGCATGGTGCAGCGCGAGACCGAAGTCATGGACCGGCTCGGGCGACGCTACGTTCAGCCGGTGCGCGAATACATGGAGCGCAAAGGCTTCATCCTGCAGGAGAAGTTCATCTTCATCGACGGCCGGTCGGGCGCGCAGATCTACTCCGAGGCGTTGCGCGAGGAGCGGCTGTACAACCAGAACGACAACACGCCTGCGCTGTCGTCCTACTTCGAGCTGATGGACGAGATCATTCCAAGGTTCCTGAGCACGCTGAGCACGCAGCGTGTCAGGGGTTCCAGAGTACTGATCAAATAGGTTCCTCGGTTCCGGGGTTCCAGTTCCTCCGTTCCGGGTTCTGGTTCGACGGTAAACCGTTAACGGCAAACGGTTAACGTCTGTGATATAATTTTTTGTTTCCTGCATTTAAGGGAGGAGTCTCCGTGTACGCGATCATTCAAGCCGGGGGTCGTCAAGTGAAGGTCGTGCCGGGCGCCACCGTCGAGCTCGACGGGAGAGCTGCCGAGGCCGGCCGGAAGGTGACCTTCGACCAGGTGTTGTTTCTGGCCAAAGATGGCGGCGAGGTGACGGCCGGCGCCCCATTCGTGAGCGGCGCGAAAGTGCTCGGCGTCGTCGACGGCGAGTCGCGCGGCCCGAAGGTGCGCGTCTTCAAGAAGAAGCGCCGCAAGGGCTTCCGCAAGCAGGCCGGCCACCGCGCGTTCTACACGCGCGTGCGGATTACCGATATTCAAGGATAGTCTGACCCATGGCTCATAAAAAAGGACAAGGCAGCTCACGCAACGGCCGCGACAGCAATTCGCAGCGGCTCGGCGTCAAGCGCCACGACGGCAACATCGTCACCGGCGGGTCGATCCTGGTGCGCCAGCGTGGACGCCGCTTCCAACCCGGGCTCAATGTCGGTCTCGGAAAAGACGACACGCTTTTTGCGAAGACTGCCGGGCGCGTACGGTTTGAAGACCACGGGGCCCGCGGCCGCAGAATCAGCGTACTGCCGGTAGAATAGTTTTAGTGTTCGTCGACGAAGTCGACATCCTCGTGGAGGCCGGCGCAGGCGGCGCCGGCAGCATGAGCTTCCGGCGCGAGAAGTTCGTCCCTCGCGGCGGCCCGGACGGTGGCGACGGAGGCAAGGGTGGATCCGTCTACGCCGTCGCCAGCCCGCATCTGAACACGCTCATCTCCTATCGCTACAATCGCGAGTTTCACGCCAAGCGCGGAGGCCACGGCTCGGGCTCCAACCGCACCGGCCGCGACGCCGACGATCTCGAGCTCGAAGTGCCCGTGGGCACGCTCATCTACGAAAAGCCGGCCGATCCCCATGACAGTCCGGTTCTCATCGGCGACCTCGTCGAGGCCGGGCAACGAATCCTCGTCGCGCAGGGAGGTATCGGCGGCCGCGGCAACGCGCGCTTCGTCAGCTCGACCAACCGCGCGCCTCGGCGCTTCGAAGAAGGCACGTCCGGCGAAACCAGGCAGCTGCAACTGCACCTCAAGCTGCTCGCCGATGTCGGCCTCGTCGGATTTCCGAACGCGGGCAAATCAACGCTGATCTCGCGCATTTCCGCCGCACGGCCCAAGATCGCCGACTACCCGTTCACCACCTTGATCCCGAATCTTGGCGTCGTGTCGCTGAGCGGCAATCGCAGCTTTGTCGTCGCCGACGTGCCCGGCCTCATTGAAGGGGCGCACGAGGGCAAGGGACTCGGCGATCGGTTCCTGAAGCATCTCGACCGCACGAAGGTGCTGATCCACCTCGTGGATGTGTCGGGCGCATCGGGCCGGGACCCGATCGAAGAGTTCGAAACCATCCAGCGCGAGCTTTCGCTCTTCAACGACGCCCTCGGCTCGAAGCCGCAGATCGTGGCGGCGACGAAGATGGACGCCGTCACCGATCCTTCGACGGTCGATGCCCTCGAGGCGCACGTCACGTCGCAGGACATTCCCTTTCTGCGCATTTCGGCCGTCAGCGGCCAGGGACTGGACGCGCTGCAGGAAGCCGCGTGGAAGTATCTGAGCGACGCCAAGCCCGCGCGGGCGCTCGCCAACAGCGCCGAAGCCGAGCCTCCAAGCAGCGAGGCTGAGGTGGTTGCTCGGCGCGCGGGAGCGCGCCGAGACATCAAAGGATGAGTCCTGACATCAAGGTCGGCATTCTCGGCGGCACCTTCGATCCCATCCACCTTGGCCATCTCGGGGCGGCCTCCGCGGCCCGCCGCGCGCTGTCGCTCGATCGCGTCCTGCTTCTGACGGCGCGGACGCCTCCGCATCGCAGCCTCGAGCCGCGCGCGTCGGTGTTCCACCGGTTCGCCATGGCTGCGCTTGCCGCGGCCGAGCGTGACATGGCGGTTTCCGATCTCGAGCTGCGGCGCGACGGCCCGTCGTACACGGCGTTGACGCTGGAGGCCCTGCATCGGGACGGCTACACTCCCTTGCAGCTGTACTTCATCACGGGCAGCGACGCGTTCGCGGAGGTCGGCACGTGGTACGACTATCCACGCATTCTGCAACTCGCCAACTTCGTGGTGATTTCGCGTCCGGGTGCTCCCCGCTCATCGGATCTCATCCCACATCCCAGCCTCCGCGCGACTGATTCGGTACCGACGGTGCTTTCCGTGGAGGCGACCACGCCAGATGTGTCCTCTACCGAGATCCGCCGCCGCGTCGGAGCCGGCGAATCGATCGACGGCCTGGTACCCTCGAGCGTCGCCGATCACATCCGCCGGCACCGTCTGTACGTGCCGACGCCAGTCGCGGCGGTGTTGTGACGGCTCAACGCAAACGATCGGCCAGGAAATTCCCGGCGCAGGTTCAGCGCGCCATCGACGCCGCGCACGATCGCAAGGCCCTTGACGTCGTCGTGCTCGATCTCCGTCCCGCCGAAGGGTTCACAGACTACTTCGTCATCATGACGGGCCGGAACACGCGACAGATTCAAGCCATCTCCGACGCCATCCAGGAGTCGCTCGGCTCGAAAGGCGTGAAGCCCGCTTACATCGAAGGCGGCGATCGAGCCGGCTGGATCCTGCTGGACTACTTCGACTTCATCGTGCACATTTTCAGCCCTGAATCACGCGCGTTTTACGCGTTAGAGCGTCTGTGGGGATCTGCGGAGCGGATAGATGTGCCGGAACCGAAGCCCCAGGAACTGTCCAATCCTCGGGATTAGCAGCATCTTTTGCAACCTTCGGCACACCACATGTTTGGCTGTTTCTGCACCAACGAACCATTCCTGATCAAGAATCCCTGATTTTTGATCAGGGAATGCGCCTTGCTCACGAAGGCGCATGACACAAATCAAGCCCTTCGCCAATCCCCAATCGCTAATCACGACGTGTTGTAACGCATTAATTACCGCGACACTGGCGCCTGAGTGCGCTGTGTGCAGTTCTATTCTCGATAACCCGATCGAAGGCTGTGTGTGCAGAATTTGCTGGGGTTCTGTCCGACCGATTACGCCGCCTGTCTGCGATTCGTGCGGCGATCCGTTGCCGGCACCGGCCGGGCGATGTGCCAATTGCTGTGCCGCTGAACGAATGATCAGCCGATCACGCGCGGTCGGTGAATACGACGGGACGCTCAGAGAAATCATTCACGCGCTGAAATACGGCGGACGGCGATCGCTGGCGCAGCCACTCGCGGCGCTTATGCGCGCGCGTGGTGCCGAGCTGCTGAACGAGGCCGACTGTGTCGTCCCTGTTCCTCTTCACTGGCGCCGGGAATACTCGCGTGGATTCAACCAGGCCCGCGAGCTTGCCCGGCATCTCGGCCCTCCGGTCGTCGAGGCACTGACTCGCGGGCGCCATACGCGGGCTCAGGTAGAACTCGCAGCCTCCCGCCGGCGGGCAAACGTCGCGGACGCATTCAGCCTCCGTCAACGCTGGTTTCGACAGCCGACGGTCTATGGGTTGAAGATCCTGCTGATTGACGACGTGAGCACCACCGGCGCGACGCTGGGATCGTGTGCTCGCGTCCTGCAGGACTCCGGCGCATCGGAGGTGTTCGCTCTCACGGCAGCCAGAGTACCCATCCGGCGCCGCCGGGAGCCGCTCCAGGGCGTATCCGGGCCGCGTTGAGTTGTATGCATGAAACAGGCACACTCATGCATATGAGAACGACACTTAACCTGGACGATGCCATGCTGGCCGATGCGATACCAGCATGAGCACCTCGCCGTGTGCGGCGATCGGAGCCTGGGGCAATGTTTGTAACAGGTTGATGGTCGCCTCTCTCGATCGCAGATATCCGCTAAAACGGCACCAGCTCATGGCATCTGGAATTGGATGGCTTGATGCCCATCTGCTCGGATCCGCACTGCTGGCCGGTGCGGCGTTCTGGACGCAAGACCGCCCTCTGGCGAAAGCTGCACGCAGACTGGGCGTCCGCGGGTCCTATTGATCCGTTCCACTCAGGCGAGCCGACACCGCCGCAAACACCTGTTCTCCAATCGCGTCTTTTGGTTGCTCCCCATCGATGATGACCCACCCAGGCTGGGCAGCCTGGCGTCGATAGCTCTCACGGACACG
Source organism: Vicinamibacterales bacterium (assembly GCA_963811435.1). GTDB lineage: Bacteria > Acidobacteriota > Vicinamibacteria > Vicinamibacterales > JAMQPK01 > JAMQPK01. The sequence continues at coordinate 204,173 of CAWERD010000007.1, read as the reverse complement.
TCCAAGCAGCGCGAGATCGCGCTCATACCGATCCCGGTCGTGGGCCTTGCGTTTCGCAGCCGTCTCGGGAGCGATGTCCACGTAAATGGTCAGATCCGCCGGCGGCAGAAAGCGTTGAATGTCTTCCAGCCATGCGGGGTCGAGCCCCTGCGCTTCGCCGTACGCGACACTCGACGCGCGGTAACGATCGCACAGGAGAACAAGACCGCCCGATATCCACTCGAGGATCGCTTCGCGCCGCTCGTGGCGGTTGGCGACAAAGAGCAGCTGCATGACGTCGGAGCCGTACTCGCGCTCACCCTGGAGCGCACGCGCGATCTCTTCCCCGATCGACGTGCCGTAGTCGGGAAACGACAGAAGCCGCGCCTTGTGGCCGGCCTCGCGCAGCCGTTCGCGCAGCTGCTGCGCCTGCGTCTCCTTGCCGCTCTGGTCGAGCCCCTCGAACGCGATCAACATTCCGGGCATTCGGCTGGGTCCCTAATCCCCGGAGGCGGGCGTTTCGAGCGAGAGCTGATCGTCAACCGTCTGGCGCCGCCGAATCAGCTTCGCCTTTCCGCCATCGACGAGCACTTCTGGGGGCAATGGGCGGCGATTGTAGTTGGACGACATGGCCGATCCGTAGGCGCCGGCATCGAGAATCGCAAGAAGATCGCCCACTTCCAGCGCCGGAAGACGACGGTCGTGGCCGATCGCATCGGTGCTTTCACACACCGGCCCGACGATGTCGTAGCACACCTCGCGAACCGAAGCCGGTGTGACGGGCTCGATGCGATGGAACGACCCATACAGCGCCGGCCGCATCAGCTCTGTCATGCCGGCGTCGAGCACCGCGAAATGATGGCCGGCAGCGGCGGGTTTGACGTCCACGACGCGCGCCAGCAGCACGGCGGCGGCTCCGACGAGGTATCTGCCCGGCTCGAGCGCAATGGCCAACCCGGACGGCCTCACAATGGAAAGCACGGCCGCGGCATATTCGGCGGCGGTCGGTACGCGCGACCCGTCGTAGGAAATCCCAAGGCCACCGCCGATGTCGATGTGGTCCAGATGGATACCGGAATCGCGCAACTCTCGCGCGAGCCTTACCACTTCGATCGCCGCGCGTTGAATCGGTTCCGTGCTGATGATCTGCGACCCGAGATGCACGTGAATGCCCACCGGCTGCAGCCCCGGCTGCGCAGACATCCTGCGATACAACTCGCCCGCCTGGTCGAGCGGAACACCGAACTTGTTGATGTGAAGCCCTGTGGAGATGTGAGGGTGGGTACCGGCGTCGATGTCGGGATTCACGCGCACCGCGACCCTGGCACGCACACCCCTGGCCTGTGCGGCCCGATCGATCCGCTCCAGCTCCCCCGCCGATTCGGCGTTAATCGCTTTCAGCCCGAGTTGTACGGCCCGTTCGATCTCATCCGGCGACTTGCCGACGCCGCTGAACACGATGTCGGACGCCGGAAAGCCGGCGCGCATGGCGATGTCGACCTCGCCGATGGAGTTCGCGTCAACGGCGCTGCCGCTCTCGTACAGCAGGCGCATGATCGCGAACGACGAGTTCGCCTTCATGGCGTAATGAATCCGATGCGGGTGAGACCCGAACGCCTCATCGAGATCGCGATACGATTTGCGGATCGACTCGGCGCTGTAGACGTACAGCGGCGTGCCGAAGTCAAGCGCGACCCGCTCGAGCCGCACGCCGTCACACACGAGGGTGCCGTCCTCCCGAAAGAATCCCAACACGGCGAAGATCTTACATCAGCTATTATTCGTATCGCCGGTGTCCATCGAAGCGACCATCCAGCGCGCGGCCGACGGCGATGAAACCGCGTGGGAAACGATCATCCGGACCTACTGGCGGAAGGTCTTCAACGTCGCGTACCGGTTCGTCGGCACTTACGAAGAAGCGGAAGATCTGACACAGGAGATTTTCCTCAAGGTCTTCCGCTCGCTCAACACGTTCGACCGGCGGGCGAATTTTCAGACCTGGCTCATCAGCGTGAGCCGGAACTACTGCATCGATCGCTACCGCAGCGGCCGGCGCGATCGCGAGGTCTTTGCGCGCGAGGTCAACGCGGCAGACGTGCAGGCCGAAGCACCGGGGCCGAGCCCGCAGGCCCGCGTCGAGCTGCAGGATCGGGTGGCGCTGCTGCGTGAGGCGCTGCGGGCACTCTCGCCGCCGCTCCGCACGGCGGTGCTGCTGCGTGACATCCACGAACTGTCGTATCAGGAGATTGCCGACAAGCTCGGCGTGGCGGAAGGCACCGTGAAGTCGCGCATCAACCGGGGGCGCGCCGAGCTGGCCAGACAGATCGTCGCACTGCGGAAGGAAAAAAACATGTAGGGCGGGTCTTACAAGACCCGCCATACGACAGGAGCATTCAATGCACGTCACGAGTGAACAATCCGGAGACGTCGTCGTGGTCCATGCGGGACCGGCGCGGCTCATCCACCCGTCGCTGTCCGAATTCGCGACGACGGTGACGGGCGAAATTGCCGGAGGCGCGCGCAAGATCGTCATCAACCTCGGAGGCGTCGAGTATCTCGACAGCGCCGCGATCGGCTGCCTGATGGATCTCTACCGGCAGGCCACGGCCGCCGGCGCGACCCTGAAGCTGGCCGGCCTGCAGCGCCGCGTGGAGACGATGCTCACGCTGACGGGCGCGAACCAGTTCATGGAAATCCACGCCGATGCCTCGGCGGCGATCAAGAGCTTCTGAGAGGTCGACCATGCGCAGCATAAAGACCAGCACCGGCGCGAGGATCAACCTCGACGGCGACCTGCTGGCGATTCTCGAGACGCTCTACCGTGAGATTACGGTGAAGCGGAACTTCGAACGATCGTTCGAGGATATGATTCAGGAGATCAGGCAGCTCATCGACCAGATGACCGACGAGGAACGCCGCGCGTACCTGACCGAAAGCCTGTTCCTGAACTCGGTGAAATACGAAAACGACCGGGCCGAGGCACTTATGAGAAAATTGACCCATAAGAAATGATGGCGTCTTGTCTTTGAACTACCTCTCAACACGTTTCCAATGCACCTGGCCGTGGAGCACGCTCGTCATGCTCTGCGACGGCCGGATCGTCTGCGGCTGCGCCGATCCGTATGGTAAGCGCGTGCTCGGCGACGCGAGGACGGCCAGCATCGGCGAGATCTGGAACGACACGCGAATCACCACGCTTCGCGCCGATCTCAACGCCGGCGGCTCGACGTTCTGCGGCGATTGCCCGCTGAAGCTTCCACTCCGCGGCGAAGCCCCCAAAGAGCGATCCCTCGACGTCGGCAGGCTGCCGAACCGCCTCTACATCGAGTGCACGGCGGCGTGCAATATCTCGTGCGCCGAGGCGTGCTGCGCACCCGAAACCGGCATCACGAAAACGCGTAACGCCGGCATGCTCGACTTCGACCTGTTCAGGAATGTCGTCGACGAGGCCGGTCCCGGGCTCGTGCGCATCGATTTCTTCAACTACGGCGAAGCCTTCCTGCACAAGCGCGCGATCGAGATGTGCGAGTACATCAAGAGCCGCTTTCCGCACATTTATCTGTACACCAGCACGAACGGCCTCATGTTCACCGAGGAGTCGGCCCGCCGGCTCGCCCACTCGGGCATCGACGAAGTCACCTTCTCCATCGACGGCGCCTCGCAGGACACCTACGTCCAGTATCGACAGCGCGGCAAGTTCGATCTGGCGATCCGCAATCTGCGCGTCATGGCCGAAGAGAAGCGGAAATCGCGGCGCGATGTGCCTCACCTGAACTGGCGCTACATCCTGTTCAAGTGGAATGACAGCGATGAAGAGATGAACCGCGCGCGGCAGATCGCCGCGGAAATCGGCGTCGACCGGCTGTCGTGGGAGATCACGGATCATCCCGAAACGTCGTTCTCGCGGCGGTTCGTGCCGGGCACGTCCGACTTCGACGCTATCCGCAACGAGATTTGGGACATGACCGGCCTGGGCAACGCCATCCCGGGCGCCACACCCAGGGCAAAGATCGAGGTCAGGAAGCGATTCTTCCCGACGAAGCCGTTCAAAACGCGCGCGGACAGGAAGCTGAAGATTAAGACGCGCGTGCAGAATGTCTGCGATCGCCCGTTTCCCGCAAAAGCGTCATACGGGCGCCGCCTGGTCAGACTGGGCGCGCAGCTGTGCGACGAGCACGGGACGCTGCTCGAGCGCGACTACGCGCGCGCATGGCTGCCCGAAACGCTCAAACCGGGCGCCACCATAGACGTCCCCATCGAGATTGTCGCCCCGAAAACACCGGGCACCTACATGTTGAAGTTCGATCTGGTCAGCGAAGGGATCGACTGGTTCGAGAACAACGGATCTCCGACGACCCTGAAGCCGCTGGTAGTGAGATAACGGGGTCAGACCCCCTTTTTTTGCCAAAGCGACCGAAATCAGCAAAAAAAGGGGTCTGACCCCGTTACATCGTCAGAACTGCAGGTTCGTGCTCACCTGAACCCTTCGCGCACCCTGCGCCGAGGTGGGCTTGCGGTAGAACTCGGACGTCTCTACGCCGCTGAATCCCATCAGATTCGCACGGTTGGTCAGGTTACTGATGGAGACGTTCAGCGACATCCGGTACCGTCCCTGATCGGGACGCGTCACGGTCGTCACGGTCAGCGTCCCTCCCGCGCCGGGCCCGAACTGAATGCCGGGCGGCAACTGAATCGACGGGCCGAACGTGAACGAGTATCCGGTGAACAGGTTGAGCGTCCAGGTCGCCGGCGTCAGCAGCGTGTTTCTCGCTATACCGGACGGCCTGTCGTTGAAGATCAGATCGCCGTTGTTGTCGAGGCCCGTCTGAATGCCGTACGCGGTCCCGAGATTGCCGTTGACATTCACCTGCATGGCCAGTTCCCTGAACGCGTTCGAGAAGAACCCGCCAAAGAAGCGATGCCGGGCGTGCTGCGCCGCGGTGCCCCACTCGAGATCGAGGTCACCGGTCGACGGCACGCTGAACGGGCCGTCGGAGTTGTTCGTGTTGTACGCGAGCGTATAGTTGCCGAAGAAGTTGAACCGGCGCCAGTCCCATCGGCGCGAGGTCCGTCCCTGTTCCTGAGGCGGGTTCGTCTGGCCGCCGAATTGCCACATGTGCTGAAGCGACCGGCCGTCGCCTACGACCTGAATGACGTTGCCAAACCGCAGATCCGGCCGCACACCGTTGAACGGCGTGTTCAGGTTATCACCACGCAGCAGGCCCTCGCCGCGCACGTATCGATAGGTGGCATTGACGCGCAGGCGCTGCGAGAAGGCGTAGTCGACACCCCCGCTGACGCGGGAATTCCTCGCGTGTTCGAGAGCGGGATTCAGCAGGTAGCGATCCGCAGGCGCCGTGCTGCCGAGATCCGGCGGGGTCGGGTACGTCGGGTTCGCGATGTTGATTTCGCTCTGCTGGAACCCATCGATCCGAATCGTCTGCTCGTACGTGTAGGTCGGCAGCCAGTCGTAGAAAATGCCCCAGCTCGCCCGCAGCGTCGTCTTGCCATTCTTGAACGGAGCCCACGTCGCACCCATTCGCGGACCCACGGTCACGCCGTGCATGTGAGTCTGTCTTTCGAGGCGGACGCCCGGCGTTACCGACAGGCTCCGCTTGAGGCGGATATCATCCTGCACGTACAGCGCCGCTTGCACGTTGGAGTAGTCGACATTCGGGATGCCGACGCGCCGCGTGTAGCTGCGCGGACGTCCCGCGTCGAATGCCTCGAGGGTCTCGAAGGTGTAGGTACCGAGGTAATTGTCCCACTCGTCAGACCGGTACACGTTGAGGTCGATGGCGGTCCCCATCCGCACGGAATGAATGCCCCTGACATAGTCGAGGTCGGACGCGAAATTCACGTCGCGTGAATGGCGTCCGCCGGCCTTCTGCGCGCCGCCGGACGTCCGCGCGTCGAGAATGCGCACGGTCGGCGTCTCGACGGCGGACTCGCGCTCCGAGTCGCTCCAGCCCACGTTCAGCCGCGTGTTGATGAAGAATCGCCGGCCCAGGGGCCCCACCTCCTGCGCCCGGAAGGTGTTGTTGTAGTTCCTGGAGAGGAACGCACGCTCGGGCTCGTCATATCCGCCGATGCCCTGATTCTTGTTCACGAAGGCGTTACGGTTGTAGCTGAACCTGAGCGTCTGATCGCGCGTCGCCGCCCAGTCGAACGAGGCGTTCACGAACATGTTCTCGCGAGGCACACGCTGCTTGAGCGTTTCGATGGTCGTCCCGGTCGAACGCGCGATGCTCGAGTTGGGTGTGTCGTACGCGGAATTGCCATTCACCCTGAGGAAAAACGACGCCCTGTTCTGGATGAGGCCTCCTCCGATATTCAGGCCGTAGAACTGATCCTGCTCTTCGCCTTTCGTCGGGTGAAACGCGTTGCGCGCGCTCATCGCGCTGTTGCGCAGCCCGTAGTTGAAGCCGGTTCGGACAGGGCCGAGACCGGGCTGCGTGATGACCTCGACGAAGAACGAGTCGGCGCTGTGATTCTCGGCCGCAAACTGGTCTCGCGTCACCCGAATCGATTTGATCTGCGACTTCGGCGGAAGGCGTCCGCCCTCGAAGCTGTCGATGCGGAGAACGGCGCCCGGCCCCGCCATCTCCATCAACTGCCGCTGCATCTCGTCGGGGTCATCCGAGAGCGCGTCCATCTGCTCGCGCGTCAGCACCGAGCCGAACGCGTCGCTGCGACGATCGGCCGCGCCGGCCTGCGCATCCTGCGCCACGTTGACCGTCTCCTGAAAATTCTCGACGAGCAGCACGATGATGTGGCGGTTGTCGCCCTGGCGGATGCGCACTTCCTTCAGGACGCCGGGGAAAAACCCGGGGAATTCCGCCCGCGCCATGTAGCGGCCCGGCGTCAGGCCGCCGACTGTCGCGAGGCCGTTCGGTGTCGTTTTGACAGGCGCCGGTTCTGTCTTCTGGGTGACCGGCTCCGTCCCCGTGACTGTGACGGTCGCGTCCGGAATCACGGCGTTCGTTTGATCGATCACCGTGATGAGCATCCGTGTGTCACGCCCTTCGGGACGCCCTTGCTGCGCCGACGTGATCGCGACGAAGGACAGCGAGACCAACGCGGCGAGCAGGCCGCGCAGCGACGACTTCATGGACGAACCTCGAATTTTCTCGGATCGACACGCGCGTTGATTCGGTAGCGGTCGAACGTCGTCTCTTCGACGGTCGTCGCGCCAACGGCCCGCCGGATGCGGAACGGCAGATTCAACCCGTCAACATCGCGGTAGTCGGCGTAGTAGATGCGGTTCTCGGTCGGCCTCGTCGACGCCATCGCTTTCTTACGCGCAGCGAGGGCCTCTTCCTCGAATTTCTTCTTCTCTTCGGCGGTCGCCGCCTCCGCGGGCGGTGTGGGTGTTTCGAAGGTGACCGAACCCGGAGGGAGGTTGGCCGGTGGCTTCTGTCCCGCCACCACCGGCACGAGATTTGGCGGGGTCGTCCAGCTCAGCATAAGGGGTAGATGCGTTTTGCTGTCGATGAAGAGGCGCGCCGTGAAATTCCCGGCGCCTTTGATGTCGAGCACGTCTGCCTTGCCTTCCGGCGCCTCGGCCTGCCCGGCGTGACCGAACGACAGCGGATAGGCGCTGAATGAAGTGGCGAAGATGCCGAGCGTCAGCCGGGCAAAGTCCTGCTTCACCGGGACGGTGAGATTCGCCGGTGGACCTGCCGGGCCACGGCCTCTGTCTGCCGCTGCGTCGCCTCGAGTGGCTGCGGCCGCCGGGAGCGGTGGAGGGGCACCCGCGCCAGGCGGAGGTCCTCCCCGTCGCGGCCCACCCGGTAAATCGCCTGACTGAATCAGGCCATCACCATTGAAGCCACGGCTGCTCGGGCCGCTCTCGCGCGCCGGGATCTCGTCGGTACGGACGTACTTGTCGGGAAGCTCGATGCTGATTTCGAACAGGATGGGAACCAGATTGTCGCCTTGCAGCTGACGCGTCTGGCCGCTCGCGATGAGAGTCTTGACCGAGGCGAGACGCTTTTCGCCGCCGAGGCCTTCGCGCGCGGCACTGAGGACCGCTGCCGCCTCGCCGCTCGTGGTCGCGGGCGCTGTGGCTGGAGCCTGGGCGCTAATGGCGCTATCGGTGCACGATCCTGCAGCAACCCCGGCGACGACTGCCAGACAGAGGATGACGCCCCACCTCCGCCGCTTCGCGGCTTCGGCGCGGCAGGTCTTGCCCAGATCACTTCGCCAGACCATGCGCCTCCACACGTAAAGACGTAGATCTTCCCCTGGGGTTATCTTTTCGTAGCCTTAGACGTCGCGAGCTGCTGAAAAGTTCGCGACCACTCCAGTATTTCGGCTGCAGGCCAGCAATTGATTATCCGGTCGGTGGGAATTCCAGCTAATCGCGCGTGCGCGATCGCATAGTCGGCCATCCAGAGCTGATTGGCGGCGTGCGCGTCGCTGTCGAGCGCGAAGACACATCCCGCCTTTTTCGCAGCGACCGCGATGCGATAGTCGAGATCTTGTCGCGAAACATCACCATCGAGCTCTATCGCGACGCCCGTCTGTGCCGCGCGTTTGAACACTGTCGGCCAATCGGCGATGACGCCCGCACGAGAATTGAACACGCGCCCGCGCGGATGCCCGAGAATGTGCACGCCCGGTATCGACACAGCGGCCAGCATGCGCTCGGTCTGATCGACACTCTTGCGCAGGCTCGAATGCGGCGATGCGACGACGAGATCGAACGCCGTCAGCTCGGAGGGAGGCATGTCGAGCGAGCCATCTTTGAGAATGTTGGCCTCCACGCCTTTGAAGATCCGGAAATCCGCCCCGAACTCCTTGTTCAGCTTGTTGATTTCTGCGTGCTGCGCCCGCATTTCGTCCATCGTCATACCGCCGGCGATCGGCAGGCCGTATGAGTGATCGGTAACGCACATGCAGCGATAGCCCCGCTTCAGGCACCCCTGTGCAAGCGTCTCGATGCTGTCTGCACCGTCGCTGCCGTGCGAATGCATCTGAAAGTCGCCCAGATAGTCTTCGCGCCTCACCGCGCCTCTTTTGGGCTCCGACAGCACCTTCTGCACCATCGCGGCGCTCAGGAAGTTTCTGCGGAGCGCGCGGCGCGCCTCGATCTCTTTCGCTTTCCCGCTCTCGCCGACAATCCGCGCGACCGTTCCCGAGTCGCCGCCGTCCAGGTACTCGCGCACGATGCGCAGCGAGGCTGGACCAACACCGGGGATCGCGAGAATCTCCCTGTCGCTGAGATCAGACAAGAACTCCGGATGACGGCGGATCGATCGCGCGGCGTTCTTGTAACCCCAGAATCGTGATGATGGACGGTACACCTCGGAGAGATCGAGCAGCAACGCGGCGATCTCGAGGTTCGGGTCGGTCATCGGCGCATGCGGAGACGCCGCGATGATGGGGTATCGGCGTGAAGAAACTTTCGCATCCTGCCCAGCGCGTGGCGCCGTTCCGTATCGTGCTCCGACGCGCAGCAATCCGATGGCACGACCACCTCGTAGTCGCGCATGTGCGCCTCGGCGGCGGTGAAGAACACGCAGTTGTCGGCGGCGAAGCCCGCAATGACGAGCTTCTGCACGTCGCCGGCCTGCAGCAGCGTATCGAGCGGCGTGTCGTGAAACCCGGAAATGTGCGGCTTCAGCACGAAGAAGTCGCGCCGGGCCGGCGCGAGCAGGCGCGCAATGGGCGCGCCGGGACGGTCGGGCTGGCTGCAGTCCGCGACGATCGCCTTGAAGTCCGATCGCCAGCGGCCCCAGTTGTCGTTCACGTAAATCACCGGGATTCCCGCCGTGTGGGCGCGATCGCGGAGACGGGCGATGTTTCTGGCGGGGCCGATGGCGCGGCGGGCGAACGCCGCGCCTGCGGGAAAATCAAACAGGTTGATCACATCGACGAGCAGGAGCGCCGTCCGTGCGGACGGGAAGACAGATCTCGCCATGCTCCGTCTGGAGCAAAGGAGATGCCGTCAGTCCAGTCCGAGCGTCACCAGAAGGTCGCCGGCTGGAATCGATACGTACTGTTTCCCGTCGGCGAGGTAGCTGATCGCGGAACCGTACACAGCGCCGTTGCTCGCAAACGTAAACAGGCGTTCGCCGGTTGTCGCATCGAGCGCGAAGATCACGCCTTCCATCGTGCCGCCGAACACCACGTTGCCGGCCGTGCTCATCAGGCCCCCCCACGGAGGCGACACCACGCGATGCTCCCACTTGGTCGTGCCGGTCGCCGGATCGATGGCGATCGCCTTGCCCCAGCTTTCTTCGGGTGCGAACCGGGGCCCCCGGCCGCGGTTGAAGGCCTGCAAGGGATTCGGTTTCTCACCGGGCTCGGTCGTGGGATGCCGCACTTCGTTCTTCGTGTACACGCGCCGTTCCTCGCGCGCGAACACGTACAGCAGCTTGGTGAGCGGGCTGTAGCTGTGCGCCATCCAGTTGGATCCGCCGTCGATGCCGGGCCACACCTGGTCGTTGCCTTCCGGTGTCGGTTCCATGCCTGGTCTGACAATCGGCCGCCCGTTCTTCTCGAAATCGAACCCGTCGTTCCACGTCTGCTTCACAAACGCCTTGGCCGAGAGAAACTTGCCGTTGGTGCGATCGATGAGATAGAAAAATCCGTTGCGGTTCGGCCACGCGAGCACTTTGCGCGGCTGACCCAGGAACGTCGTGTCGACAAGAACAGGATTCTGCGTCGCGTCCCAGTCGTGCACGTCGTGGGGCGTAAACTGGTAGTACCACTTCAGCTTGCCTGTGTCCGGATCCAGCGCCAGCACCGAGGCAGAATACAGATTGTCACCGGCGCGCATGTCGTCGTAGTAGTCCGGCCACGGGTTGCTGGTGCCCCAGAACAAGGTATTCGTGTCGGGATCGTAGGACCCGGTGTTCCACGTTGATGCGCCGCCGGTCTTCCACGAATCGCCGGCCCACGTGCCGAAGTTCGGTTCCCCGGGCTGCGGAATCGTGTTGAAGCGCCAGAGCCTCTGTCCGGTTTTCGGATCGTAGGCATCGAGGAAGCCGCTGACACCGCGCTCGCCGCCGGCCATCCCGACGATCAGCTTGTCTTTCACGATCAACGGCGCGCCTGGCGCGGCATATCCGCCAGCGGCGGTGTGATCGAACATCTGCGTTTTCCAGAGCTCGCGGCCCGACTTCGCGTCGATGGCGATCACGTGCATGTCGAGCGTGTTCATGAACAATGTCTGGCCCAGGATGGCCAGCCCACGATTCACCCGGCCGCAGCAGTTGAACGTCCGCTCCGGGTTGCGGTGCTCGTACATCCACAACTGGCGGCCCGTGACGGCGTCGAGTGCGTAAATCGCATTTTCGGGGCGCGTCAGGTACATGATGCCGTCGACCACGAGCGGCGTCGTTTCGAACTTCTCGAGATGGCGTCCCTGAAAGAGCCACTTCACGCGGAGGTTTTTCACGTTCTGCGACGTGATCTGATTCAGCTTGCTGAATCGCCAGCCGCTGTACGACCCGGAATACATGAGCCAGTTTCCGGGCTCCTGGTCCGCTTTCAGCAGCCTGTCCGAGGTTACGGGCGCACTTTGCCCGCTCAGCGTCCATGAGGCCGCCGTCACCAGAATCGCCACAACCGTCCACGCACCAGCCCGCTTCGAGATCATGGCTCCCCCTTCAACGAGTTCAAGTACGCCACTATGTCGTCCAGATCCTTGCGATCCATCGACGCGTACGCCGGCATGAGCGACGGCTTGTCGAACCGCACTTCGCGCACGTTCTCCATGAGGAACGATCGGAGGTTGTCGCGAGTATCGCGCACCTGAATGGAGAGATCGTCGCGATTCAGCCGGACGCCCGTGACGGTTTGCCCCGATTTCAGCACGACCTGCAGGCCGCGATACGCAATCGGCACATCGGCTTCAGGGTTTACCAGCGATTCGGTCAGAAACTTCAGCCCGCGCCGGCGGCCGATCGCCGAGAGATCGGGCCCGAGGTTGCCGCCCTCCGAGCCAACGCGATGGCACGTCGCACAACCTCTCTTCTGATAGACAATCTGCCCGGCCGACGCATCGCCCGGTGCTTTCTCCAGCAGCCCCTGCGAACCGAGACGTTTCACGAACGCCACCATCTGCCACACTTCATCATCGGTGACTCTCACGGGCGCCATCTCGGATCCGGGGATGCCGTTGCGAATCGATCCGTAGAGCTCGGGATCGCGTCCCCCGCGCCGATACACGCCCGCCGTGAGATCGGCGCCGCGTCCCCCTTCACCGAACGAGCCGTGGCAGTACGAACAGTGCTTTTGAAAAAGCACCTCGCCGGCTTGAATATCGGCCTCGGACGAGAACGGATTGGTTTCGGGGATCTGCGCCGCAGGTTCTCCGCCCGCCAGCGCCGGGTTCTGCGGGGCTTGCGCGCCCACCACGGCGGTCAGCAGTCCGACGACGCAACAGAGCCAAATCATCCGGTGCATGCGGGGAGTATCGCTCAATTTACACCTCGAAAAGCGCCACATCTTCAATTTCTGTGATTTCGACGGTGTTTTGCGCAAGGCCGGCGATACGAAACCGGTAAAGACCGCGAGGGGTTTCGCCGGAGATTCGCGCGCCATCCGCGGCCGCATCAAAAACACTGAAATGACAGCCACATTCAAACAGCGGATGCGTGGCAATTCCGCCTGTCATGCGGCTGAGCCGGGCCTCGTCGGTCACCAGGTCGACCTGGCATTGTTCGTGGGGGCATGTCACGCAGAGCGCGCTCAACTCTTCTATTGATCCGGGGGCCCCTGCGCTGGCGCGCCGAAACAGCACTCCGCTGATGAGAACGCGCCTCGCCTGCGCCGTTGGCGTCGCGGGAGCCATCGCCTCGGCAACGAACGTCACAGGATGCCACGGTGTCGTTACTGCCTGAAGCGGAATCGTGACTGGTCGCGTCAGTGCGCTGTATCGGATGGGTGATGCGCTGGCGGCCTGGGCCCGCACTCTTCGGCCGATGCCGACGAGCGCGAGCCCGGTCGCGATGAAAATCCTGCGGGCGTTCATGTCACCGGGATGTTCTCAACGGTGAAGTCGGCGCAGCGACGGTCAGCATCCGAGTGGGATGCGATCCTTTTGGAAATTGAATGCGCCCCTTCTCCTTTTTCGTATCCACGTCGAACGCGATGAGCTCATCGCTGCTGGGACAGTTGACGTAAACGGTCTTGCCGTCTTTGGACGTCACGATCCAGTACAGGCTGGCGGCCGACCGGAAATCGCGCAATCTGCTTCGGCGTATCGCCTGTGACGTCAAATACGAACGTCAGATTGTGCACGACGTCGTTACTCCAGACTTCTCTGCCGTTGTTCGCAACAGCGATTCCGTGCGATCGGCTTCTGACCGCCTGTTCGTCTGGCGTCAACGTGAAAGTGGCTTTCGAAATCACCTTGCGCGCCGCGGTATCGATGACGAGGAAACCCATGAGATCGTCCACGTTCATGTAAAGCCGCTTCCCATCCGGGCTGATCGTTCCTGGCCGCGGACCCGATCCGACGGGAATCGTGCCCGCTACCTTGTGCGTTCGCGCATCGACGACCGTCACTTCCTTGGGTTGCGTCCTCGGAAGGCCGAGCGACTCACGGGCAAAATGCCCCGGACCGCCGGCAATCGGCAACAGGTAGACGAACCGTCCATCGGGCGCCATCACCGTGTTGTGACCGATGCCAAGTGTGTGGACGTATTCGATGATGGCTTCCTTCTGCGTGTCGAACACCTGCCAGTAGCCGGCATACGACGGTTGATAAAGGAAGCGTCCGTCAGGCGTCACGGCGCCGTTCTGCGGCTCGACGCCAAACCCGACGTCGAACGTCTTGACGACCTCGTCGCGAATCGTATCGATGAGCGTGACGGTGCCACCAATCTCGGCGGCGACGTAAAGCTTGTCCTGAGACGCGGGCGATGCCTGACCGTGCGGATGGTTGCCCACCTTGAGCGTCTTGATTTGCTTGAACGCCTTCAAGTCGACAACCGCAACCGTGTCGGTGGTTTCGAGGGAGACGTAGAGTTTCTCCTGAGTCGATCCGGACGGAGGTGAGGGTGTCTGCGCCGTGGAATACGAAGTGGCCGCGAGCCAAATAAAGCCGAGGGCGAACGTCAACTGCCGTCGCATACGTCCTCCTTCTCAGAATCGAGCCGCTGTCGGGCGCGATAACAATGACACGTGAGACCGGGTTTTGCCAGTCAAGACTGTGCCTTCCGGCTATAATGACCGCCCCATGTTCGAAGGCGTCATCCCCATCCTGGCCACGCCCTTTCACGACGACGAAAGTCTCGATCTGGATTCGTGGCAGCGCCTGCTCGAGTTCATGGTCGGCCTCGGCGTGGACGGCGTGACGATTCTCGGCGTGCTGGGCGAGTCGAACCGCCTGAACGACGAGGAGCGCCACACGCTCATTGAAACCGCAGTCGCGGTGGTCCGGAAGCGGGTACCCATCATTGTCGGCACGAGCGCGACGGGGACAGGAACCGTCCGATTCCTGTCGCAGATGGCCAAGGATCTCGGGGCCGACGCAGTCATGGTGACGCCTGCGAAGGAACCGGTTCCGAATGAGGATCGGATCGTCGAGCTGTATCAGCAGATTGCCCAGAACGTGTCGATTCCGATCGTGCTGCAGGACCATCCCGCATCGACCGACGTGCACATGTCCGCCGGCCTCATCGTTCGCATCGTCCGCGCAATTCCGTCGATCGCCGGGGTGAAGGAAGAGGCGGTGCCCACGGCCCCGAAGATTCGCCAGTTGCGCGAAGGGCTCGGCGACCGGCACATCACGATTCTCTCGGGACTCGGTGCGTTGTATGCGCCGTTCGATCTCGAAGCCGGATGCGACGGATTGAACACCGGGTTTGCCTTCCCCGAAGCGCTCCAGGCGATCGTTGCCGCCGCGCGCGATCGCGACTGGCCGCGCGTCCACCTCATCTACTCGCGCTTCGCCGCCCTGATCGTGTTCGAACAGCAACCCGGCATCGCCGTCCGGAAGGAGCTTCTTCGCCGGCGCGGCCTGCTCACATCCGCGCGCGTGCGTCATCCGGGCGCAACGATTTCCGCCGCTCAGGCCGCACAGCTCGACGTGCTCGTCGCCCGCACGCTTCCAGGCATCGACATTACCCGGCCACTCGCATCGGACGTGATGTCCGGCTTCAGCCGACCTGGCGGAAAGAGGTCATGACGATGAACGCCGCCGTGAATCGCGACGACGTCGGCGAGCGCGCCCGCCGGCGAATCATCCGGCGGCTGATGCCGTTTCTCTTCGTGTTGTACGTGTTCAACTACATGAACCGGGTCAACGTCGGGTACGCGGCACTGCAGATGACGGGCGACCTCGGGTTCTCGAACACGGTATTCGGGTACGGTGCCGGCATCTTTTTCATCGGTTATTTCCTGCTCCAGATTCCATCGACGCTGCTCACGGAACTGTGGAGCGCCAGAAACTTCATCACGCTCAGCCTGATTGTCTGGGGCGCGCTTGCGGCGCTCTGCGGGCTCATCAACAGCGCACAACAGTTCTACTGGGTCCGTTTCTTTCTCGGCATCGCGCAGGCAGGGTTTTTTCCGGGTGTGCTCGTTTATCTGACCCACTGGTTCAGATACGAGGACCGCGCCAAGGCTGTGGCGATGTTCATGATGGCGATTCCGACGTCGAACATGGTCGGCGCCGCGATTTCCGCCTTCCTGATGCGCATCGACTGGCTCGGTTGGAACGGCTGGCGATGGCTGCTCATTCTCGAAGGGCTGCCGACCGTCGCCCTCGGGTTGATCGCATTTTTCTTTCTCACGGATCGGCCAATCGACGCGCGCTGGCTGCCCGAGGACGAACGACAGTGGATCAACGGCGAGCTCGAACGGGAAAAGGAGCGGAAACGGCGCGCGAAGAAGCTGAGCACGCTTGAAGCGCTGCGGCATCCGCAAGTCATCATCCTGGCGCTCGCGTGTTTCTGCTACATCACCAACAGCGTCGGCCTCAGCTCGTGGCTGCCGAAAATCGTGCAGCGCATCTCGGGGCTCAGCACGACGCAGGTCATCCTGATTTCGGGCATTCCCTGGCTGGTCGCGATTCCGATGATGCTCGTCACGGCGTGGCACTCGGACAAGACCGGCGAACGGCGTTGGCATGCCGCCATTCCGCTGTTCCTCGTGGGCCTTGCGCTGTCGCTCAGCATTGCCGCCGGCAATCACCTAGTGCTGGCCATGGCGGCGTTCTCGATGGCGACGATGGCTCTGTACTCGTTCCCGTCACCGTTCTGGGCGCTGCCGACAATCTTCCTGAGCGGTCCGGCGGCAGCGGCCAGCATCGCCCTGATCAACGCGACGGGAAATCTCGGCGGGTTCGCAGGTCCGTACATGATCGGATATCTCGCCGATCTCACGGGCGGCTACACGGCGGGTCTTCTCTACCTCATGACGTGCGGTCTGGCAGGCAGCGCCCTCGTCTTTTCGCTGCGTGTCGTGCGTCCTGACGCGGACATCCCGCTGACCAATGAAGAGCCACCGCGCATCGCCGTGGCTCCTGGTATCTCACGCTGAAAATCCATAAAGGGGTCTTTCTTACTGCGCCGCGCCGCGAGCGGGCGGCGTTCCTCGGGCCGGCGTGTAGGGGTTGCGGCCGACGATCTGGAACCGGCGCGTGGCATCCTTGACGATGCCCACAGCCATCAGGTCGAGAGGTGCGCTGCCTGTCGCTTCGAATGACCTGGCCTGGTTGAAATTCAAGGGCACGGCGTCGTGCGCCTTGATCGAGGCCGTCTCCGAGCCGACTTTGACGGTTCCCTCTCCAGACAGCACGTAGTAGAAGCCGCCAATCTCCGCATCCGTGCTCGGTCCCATCGACGCGCCAGGCGGAATCAGCAGGTGGTCAACGTATCCCCACGGGCCGAGGAACACCTGGACATCGAGCGCGCGGCGTGCCTGAACGGCGCCCTTGCCGCCATGCAACGCGTTGAACGGGCGCAGCAGCGCGCGATCGAGCCGCATCACCATGAACGCGGGATTTGGTTCGACATGCGCGTTGGCGCGCGAGTCGCCAAGATCGAAGGCGTCATACCATCCCTTGATCGCCGTAACGTTGATGTTCATCCATTCCACTGGTCTGTCGGTCGGGTTGTAAATCGCGTGCGAATGACCCATTCGCACCGGCGCGCCCACAGGACCTTTGAGGAGCGTGGTATGCCCGTCGATCGTGAATTGCGCCTCTCCATCGAGGATGATGAACATCTCCTCGCAGTTGTTGTGGAAGTGGGCGCCGATACCGGCCTTCGGTGGAATATTTCCGCGATGCAGAAACCACAGGTTGGTGTCGGTATGCTCGTTCTCGAGCATCGACCCGATGAACATCGGGCCCGCGCCCGCGTGCACCGACGGCGAGTTCCGGTTTTTCGCAGGATCGTAATGCGAGATCCGCTGCGCGAGCGGCAGCGTGTGCGGCGCAGGTCCGGGAGGCGCGCCTCTCTGGGCGAGGGCGGCCCCGCCAATCAGCGAGATGATGATCGCGCTTGCAAACGACAGCTTCTTCATCGCGCAACTCCTTGGACAGGGCTAAAGCCCTGTGCCACCGATGTCATGGCAGGGCTAAAGCCCTGTGCCACCGATGTCATGGCAGGGCTAAAGCCCTGCGCTACCGATGTCATGGCAGGGCTAAAGCCCTGCGCTACCGGTATAACAGGGCTGAAGCCCTGTGCCACTGCTCTGACACGACTGAAGCCCTGTGCCACTGCTATGACAGGGCCGAAGCCCTGTGCCACTGCTCTCACACGGCTGAAGCTCAAGCCTTGTGCCTGCCGGTAGCGCAGGCCTTCAGGCCTGCCACATCGGTGGCACAGGCCTTCAGGCCTGTCCTGTCACTTCACTGTCACTTCACCAACCCAAACGCAATGATGTTCGACCCCGACGCAATGGCCATGTGCTGCTGCCCGTCGAACTCATAGGTCATCGGCGACGCGCGCCAGACGCTGTTCGTGGCGAACTGCCACAGCGGCTTGCCCGTTGACGCGTCGACCGCCACGAATCGATCCTGATCGTCGCAGAAGAACAGCAGACCGCTAGCGGTCACGAGCGTGCCGCCGCGCGCGGCGCCGGGGCCGGTCTGCGGCAGTTCCCACGCCACGCTTGCCTGTCTTCACGTCGATGGCGCGAAGGATCTTCTGGTTCGGCGCATCCTGGATCCTGACGCGTGGAGCCCCCCCAGTAGGACTTTCCCGCAGCCCACTCGCTGACGGCCTTGACGAAGACGTTGCAGTTCTCGAGCGTCTGCACGTAGTAGAGCCCGGTCTGCGGACTGTAGGACGTGGAGTACCAATTCGCGGCGCCGTGCGACGAAGGACAGATGCGCGTGCCTTCCGGTGTCGGCACCTGGCCCGGAACCAGCACGGGACGGCCGTCGGCGCCGATCCCGCTCGCCCACGTCAGATTCTTCACGAACGGCTTCGCCAGCAGGAATTTTCCGTCCGTCCGATCGAGCACGTAGAAAAATCCGTTGCGGCTTGCCTGGACGAGGAGCTTGCGCGGCCGCCCCTCCCACGTTGTGTCGATGAGCACGGTCGGCTGCTGCGCATCCCAGTCCCACACGTTGTGCGGCGTGAACTGGTAATGCCACTTGAGCCGGCCCGTGCGGGCTTCGAGCGCAACGACGGAGCTCGCGTAAAGGTTGTCGCCGAGCCGATCGTCGCCGTTGTAGTCGGGGCTCGGATTGCCGGTCGTCCAGTAAACCAGCTGCAGCTCCGGGTCGTACACGCCGGTCATCCACGTGACGCCGCCAGGATGCTCGATGCCCGTTCCGACCCATGTTTCCGATCCTGGCTCGCCCGGTTTCGGCACGGTCCAGAACCGCCACACTTCGCTGCCGGTCGCCTGATCGTAGGCCGCAAGAAATCCGCGCACGCCCTGCTCGCCGCCGGCTGTTCCGGACATCACGAGATCGCCGACGATCAAGCGGCGCCGACGTGGCGTTGTAATTCTGGCGCCAGTCGGCCATCTCGGTGTCCCACAGCAGCTCGCCGGTGAATCGATTGAGCGCAATGCAGATGCGCGTGGTCGGTCACCATGAACACGCGATCGCCCGACACCGCCACGCCGCGATTGATGCCGCCGGCGGCGTTGCCGACGAGCCCCTTCGTGCGCGGACGCTGAAAGCGCCAGATCTCGCGGCCGTTGCCGGCGTCCAGCGCGTAGCATTCGTTGGCGCCCGTGACGTACATGATGCCGTCGACCACGACGGGCGTGGTTTGCAGGCGCATCGATGTCGGGATTGTGTAGATCCACTCGTGGCGCGAGCCGCGCGACGTTCGACTTGTTGATCTGCGTCAGCGTCGTGTAGCGATTGCCGCTCTGCCATCCGTCGTAGCTCGGCCAGTCGACGGTCGACGTCACCACGCGATAACGCGCACCCGACTTCCTGAGGAGCAGGATCTTCCCTTCATTGGTGAGCAGCTGAACATCGTCAGCACCCTCTTGATTGAGGGCCATGCCGTTGATGGTGCGACCGTCTGTCAGCTCGTAGCTGGCCGCCCGCTTCTGTGAGGGGGGAGCCACTCCTCGCTGTGCGAGCGCACCGGAACCCTGAACCAGGAACCAGAACCCCAGAACTCCAGAACCCAGAACCAGGAACCGGTTGGACATCTGCCCCTGCTTTCTACTGGGCCAGCCGCGTGGCGTGCCACGCCACCATCTGCCACGATCCGTTTCGCCGCAGATGTGTGGTCGAGTAGACGATTCGTATCTTGGCGGGAGCTCCCTTGTTGGTGACGCTCATACCGGCAACGCCGGAGACGATCGCGGTGTCGCCAAAGACGCGCACCTTCGATTCGCCGGCGTCGATGCTCACGTACTTGAAGTCGCCGGTTTTCAGGTCGGCGATGAACGCCGCCTTGTCGACGACGCGGCCGTCGCCGTGGGTGTAGATCAGCTCGGGCGCGAGCAGCTTGTCGAGCGCGGCCAGATCGTTTTTCACCATGGCGCCGAACCGGGCGCTCTCAGCCTTGCGCACTTCCTGCTCGGCGCCTTGCGCCACCGCCGGCGTCCATTCAGCAGCAGCCGCGGAAAACAGAACCACAAGAACAGTGAGGAACACGCGGTCATTCATGATCCACCTGCTAAGCGAGAACAAAAAAAAGGCGCTCGCCGGCCTCCCGGCCTGGCGAGCGCCTCGTGGACGCGTCGGGGTTACTCGAACGCAGGCGCCGCGGGACGGCGGCCGGCGCCGAACGTGCGTGCGGGGTTGGTCTTCGCGTCGATGAGGATGCCGACAAACGTCACGTGCATCTCATCCCAGCTCTGCGCCCCGTACTTCACATTTACGGTCGGGTCGGGGTTGAACTTGTTCGCGGGCGAGTTGTCGTAGTGCGCGACAGTCTTCAACTTCGTGCCCTTCGGAAGATCGAGCGGCTCCGCAAGCTCGTAGCCGATCTGCCAGTCGAACCGGTAGGTCGGCACGCGAAGGACGGTCTTCTCCTCGCCAGACGGGTACACGATCGTCAGCTCGTAATTCTTCGCGCGGTAGTGCATGTGCGGCTGCACCCAGACCAGCTTCGCAGGGTCGTTTACGACCGTCTCTCCCCTGACTTCGTGGTTCGTCGCACCAGCAGGTATCTCGAAGTCGCGCGAGCTGATCGCCGTCGTCGTCAGATGCCGCTGGACCGGCGGACCATCGGCGAGGACGATGCCGACTGATGAGCGATCGATCTCCGGTTTGCCCGACGCGGTGTAGTGCACTTCGAACACGATGTCCGACCCGGCCGCGATGAACTTCGCCGCGTTGCCGGTGGTGAACTGCTGCCCTTCAACGCCGGGGTTGTACTTCGCGAGGATGTCCTGCACGGGCATGTAGCCGGTCGCCGACAGCGGCGGAGGCTGCGGCGCGACGCCGTCGAATCCGGCCGCGCCACGCGGCGGACTGTAGAGCACGCCTTCCGGCGCGTCCTTCATCCAAGTCGACCCGGGAGGACGGATCCACGCCTTCATGTGATGGACGACCTTCGCATTGCCGGGCCGCACTTCCGCGGCTTTCACCCATACGTCCTTGTCGAAGTGGGCGGTGACGAGCACGTTCTGCTGATCGATGACACCGGTCGCAGGAATCTCGACGTCCTTCGGCATGGTCACGACCATGTCGGGCTTGCCGATCGTCCAGCCCTCACCGAAATCGACCGGAGCCGGCTTGTCCTTCGCGTCACCTTCAGGCGCACCCTTCTCGGCCCACGTCGTAATCGCCGCGACCTCGTCGCCGCTGAGCACCTTTGCGTTCTTGAAATGGCCAATGCTCGGATCCGCGAACCACGGCGGCATCGTCTTGGCCACGACAGCTTTCGCGATGGCTCGCGCGTACGGACGCGTGTCCTGATAGGTGACAAACGACATCGGCGCAATGGCGCCAGGCCGGTGGCACTCCTGACAGTTTTTCTGAAGGACCGGCAGAATGTCCTTGTTGAACGTCGGGGCCGGGGGCGCCGCCGCCGACAATGACCTGGTCGACATCGGCGCGGCCGCCGTCATCGCAATCAGCAGCAGGAAGAGGGCCGGGACCATCAGTCGCCGCATAACGACCACCTCATGAAAAGGACCGTGTTTCGTGTCGTTAATTATACCGTAGCGGGTTTCACCGCCGTATCACATTGTGAAATCCGGTTACGATCTGCGCCCTTTGGCCCGCGCCGCGGCTTCCCGCTTTGAGTCGGCAGGATCCTGGTAGCCCAGATCCTCTGAAAGACGCCGTGCGGCCGCCATCACAAGGCGAGCCACCTCGGCGAGCCGGTCCTTTCTCAAACGGAACACAGGTGCAGCCGTGCTGATTGACGCCACGACATGCCCTCGATGATCGAAGACCGGAGCGCCGACGCACCGAAGCCCTTCCTCGAATTCCTCGTCGTCGACCGCATAACCCAGCTCGCGAACCCGCATCAGCTCCATCTTGAACGCCGACGGCTTGACGATCGTCCGCCGCGTATTCCGCATGAACGGCAGCCTCGCGATGAGCTCGTCGCACGCCTCTTCTGAAAGGAACGCCACAACCGCCTTGCCCGCTGCCGTGCAGTGAATCTGGGTGCGTTGCCCGGTGCGCGTCAGCGACTGCAGGCTCCAGCGGCCTTCGACATGCGCGATCGACAGCATCTCGGTGCCGCTCAGAATGGTGACGTGCGCGCCTTCACCTATCTGATTCCCGAGCTCGCGCAGAAACGACTGGGCGTGGTCGCTGAGCCTGAGCCTCGCGATTGCCGACTCGCCGAGCTCGATGAGGCGCGTCCCCAGCCGATACGTGCCCTCCGGGCCCTTCTTGATTAGACGATAGTGCTCGAGCACCACGAGCAGACGATGCACGGTGCTCTTATGAAGGCGAAGCTGTCGGGCGATTTGAGCCGCCGCAAGATCGGTGTCCGAATCCGCCACGGCCTGGAGCACGGCGATCGTGCGATCCAGCACCTGGACTCTGTACCGGGAGATGGGCACGTCGGGATGTTTTTGGCGGCCTGCAGCAGTCTTATTCACGGGCAGATGATATCAGAAGGGGTCGGGAGGGGGTTCGCTCGTTCGAGCAGAAAACCCTTCCCGACCCCATTGAGCCTCGACGAATCAGAAGAGGAACTTCAATCCGAACTGGAGCGTTCGCGCTGCGTTCGACGTGGCGGTCACACGACCGGCCGTCGCCGTGTCGATCGCCGTGCTCGGCAGATCGAAGTACACAGAGTTGAGAAGGTTGAACGCCTCAGCCCTGAATTCCAGGGTCTTCGATCCGGTGACGGCGAACCTCTTGAACAGTGAGAAATCCACATTCCACTGGTGGTCGCCACGCAGGATGCCGCGGCCCGTGTTCCCGTACGTGAAGTCTTGCGGCACCACGAACGCAGCCGTATCGAACCATTTCAAGATTGTCGGCTCGTCGAGCTCGCCCGAGCCGATGCGATTGGGACGCTGCCCGCCCGATCCGGTATTCGCCACGTCGCGCGAGACGCTCGGCGTGTACGGCAGGCCGCTGCGATAGTTGACGATGCTCTGGGCCTGCCATCCCCCGATGAAGCCGTTGGCCAGCGTTCCCGCGTCGCCGAGGAAGCGCTTTCCTCGACCGAACGGCAGCTCAGCGCCGGCGCTCAACGTCAGCAGATGCGGAATGTCGAACGCCGCCGGCCCTGTGTCGTACGTGAAGTTGCCGCCAATCCCGGGCGCAGGCTGCGTCGTGAGGCTCTTGGACCATGAATACGAAACGAGGTACCACAGCCCGCCCGACGTCCGCTTCTGGAGCTTGGTCTGCAGCGCGTGATACTCGCTCGACCGTGCCTGGCTGTGAATGTTCATGTTGCCGAAGCGGGGATACGGCCGGCGAGTCTGAATGTTCCCGGCGCCCGCGTCGGGAAGATTGATCGGCTCGGCCTCCTGCTGATTGGATCCCTTCGTGCCGACGTAGTTCATCTCGAAGCTCATCCGGCTGGCGATTTCGCGCTGAAAGCCGAAGTTCCAGCGCTGATCGAATCCGAACTCGGCATCGAGCGTCAGTGGATTCCAGCCGACGCTTCCGACCGACTGGCCGAACTGCACGCCCTGGAAGAAGTCGGCCGTCGTGCGGGTCGGCACGACGTTGGTGGCGGCATTGACTGTCTCGCTCAGGCTGAACGGGAGGAAGTGGAAGTTCAGCCGCCCGCTGGTGCCCTCCGCTTCGTAGAACATGCCGTAACCGCCGCGAATGACAGTGCGATCGCCCAGGCGGTAGGCGAAGCCGACGCGAGGCGCCACCTGTTTGTTGTCATTCGCCGTCAGTTGAAGCGGCACGCCCGCCTGACTGCTGGTCTGAATCAGGTCGCCGAACAGCTGATAACCAATGTCTGCCAGGGCCTGCGAGCCGAGATCGATCTGGTCGCTCTCGCTCGAGACGATGATCGACTTGGCCCGCGTGGGATCAAAGACGGCGCCCTGGTTCCGGTACGGCGTCAGCCATGGCGTGTATTCGTACCGGAACCCGAGATTGACGGTCAGATTGTTCGTCAATCGGAGGTCATCCTGGATGAACCCGTGCCAGTACGTCCCGGATCCGCCCCACCACGTCGCGGGATTCGATCGCGTCACGTTCGCGGGATAGCCGAGAAGGAAATCGGCAAACGACACTCCCGTTCCAGCCGTCGTCACCGGACGCTGCGTCATGACACCGGTATAGCTGAACGCGCCGTTATGGCTTCTGGCGTCGGTAAACAGAATGTTGCGGTGGTACATCCTGCCGCCGAATTTCAGGATATGCCGGCCCTTGATCCAGGTGAGGTTGTCGGTGAGCTGGTACTCACCTCTGTCCTGCCACTTCGGACGGCCATCACCGGCGTTTCCAGAGAACCCCTGGTAACCGGAAATGGTGAAGGCTGGAAGACTGGCGATGTTCGGATCCTGAATGCCCGCGAGGCCTTTCACGCCGGCCTGCTGCTGCACCAGCGAAACGCCCTGGCCCTGGAAGTACGCGGTGGACCGATACTCGCCATACATGCGGCTGAAACGCACTTCGTGCACGAGGGACGAGCCGAAATTCGACGTCATCGAAAGGGCGAGATTGTACGCCGGGCCCTCGAGCCGGGTAGCGCCGAGTGTGTCCCAACGGTCCTGCCTGTCTTCCGCGTTCACGTGATGGCTGTAACGCGTAAAGAACCGGTGCTGCGAGGTGATTTCCTGATCGAGCCGCAGCGTCATCTGATTCTGGTTGAATTCCGTGATCGGGTTCGAGACGTACGTGTTTCCCGGTGCATTCGGCAGCGGGATGTACTGCATGAAGAACTGCGCCTGCGGCGAAATGCGATTCCCGGGAATCTGGTTGTTCGCGAATTGTGTGCGCGTCGCGACGCCATTGACGGTCGTCGTGGTGAGCGGGTCGAAGACGGCTGCGAGTCCGGTGAAATCTCCCTGGCGCTGTGCGGCCGAGGGCACGTTGCTGACGTCGACGACGCCCTGCTGTCGCCGGTGTCCCTCGTAGCTGGCGAAGAAGAACGTCTTGTTTCGGCCGTCATACACGCCCGGAATCATGAACGGGCCGCCGAGCGTGCCACCAAACTGATTGCGCTCGAGCTTCTCTTTGTTCACGGCGAAGAAGTTCTTCGAATCGAACTTGTCGTTGCGCGTGAACTCGAACAGGCTGCCGTGAAACACGTTGCCGCCCGACTTGGTCGTCACGTTGAATGTGGCGCCGGCGCCGTGGAATTCGGCCGAGTACGCGTTCTGCTGAACGCTGAACTCCTGAAGCGCGTCCACTGAAGTCTGAATCCAGGTGCCGCCCTGATGCTCTTCGGTGATGTCCACGCCATCGAGAAGGAATCGGGTCTGCGATCCGGCGACGCCGCCGATGACGTTGCCGTTGACGACCTCGGGGCGAACGGGCTGTGTGTTGCCGGTCGGCGGCAGCAGCGCCACGCCCGACGTCAGCCGCGCGAGCTCGTGGAAGCCACGGCCGTTGAGCGGAAGGTCGACGATCTGCTCGTTCGTGATGACCTCGCTCAACGTCGCCGATTCTGTATTGAGCAGAGGAGTTTCGGCGGTGACCTGCACTTCGGTCGACAGCGTGCCGAGATTGAGCGTCAGCTCGACTCGGGCCGCCTGTCCGACTGTCAGCACCAGTCCTTCCCGCCTGGTTGTCTGGAAGCCGGGCATCTCGGCAGTCACGTTGTACGTGCCAGGATCGAGCGGCGTGACGACGTAGTTGCCTTCGGAATCGGTGACCGCCGACCTCGCAAGATTGGTCGCGAGGTTCGTGACGGTGATGGTCGCTCCGGGAATGCCCGCCTTTTGCGTGTCGAAGACGGTGCCCACGATGCGTCCCGACTGCAACTGGGCGAAGGCCGGCGTGCCGACGAGCATAAACAGCGCGAAAACGAGAGCCAGGCGCGCTGCGATCTGAAGTCTCATGTGTTCCTCCTCCTAGAAGCCGAATCTTGCGCCAAAGCGCCACTCGCGCTCGTCATACTGACGGCCCGTGCGATCGGTTGAGTTGATCCCACCCACACCGCCCAGATTCGTGATGGTCCCGTTGGCGGCAAATACGACGTTCGAGATGTTCGCGGCCGGGTTGCTGAAGTGCGGCGTGTTCGAGACGTTGAACACTTCGGCGCGAATCTGAAGCGTCTTCGTCTGGCCGATACGGAAGACACGGAACAGGCTCATGTCGACGTTCGGCGCAGTCGGCCCACGCCACTCGCCCTGGCCTGAATTGCCGAATCGAAGCTCTCCGGCCGGTACGGGCCTGTACGCGCTCACGTCGAAGTACTGCGCGTTGGGACCCACATCCCCGAAAATCTCGACATCCCCATCCTTTACCTTATCGGCAAATTGCGTCCCGACATTCGGCGCGTTGAGCGGGTTGGTGCTGCCCGTCACCGTTACCAGTGACCCCGACGCATAGCTGAAGAAGGTGTTCACCTGCCAGCCGCCCGCAATTTTGGCCACAACGCTTTCGTCATTCAGCCACCGCTGCCCCGTTCCGAACGGAAGTTCGTAAATCAACGACGCATTGACTCTGTGCGGGGCTCCGGTCTCTCCCTTGTTCAGGTACCAGTACTCGGGCTGCGGGATGGCGGTTCTCCACCAGTCGATCGTCTTGGCGTAGGTGTAGGCGACGGTGAACTGCATGCCGTCGCTCATCCGGCGGTTCATGCTCAACTGCATCGAGTCGTACTTGACCTTGCCTTCGGGCGCGAAGACGTTCATCGCCGACGTGATCCCGAGCGGGTTGAACGGCAGGCTCGCCGAACCTCCGCCGAGCACTCCGTAGTTCAGGTTCAGGTTCCGCGTCATGCCGTTCTGGCGATTCGCCACATACGCGAAGGTCGCGCTCATTCGCGTGCCCAGCGCCTTCTGCACGCTCAGGTTCCACGACGAAATCTTGCCGCGCACGTACTCGTCACGGTAGGTGTTGACGCCGGCGCCACGTGGGAGCACCAGCACGCCGCTCGTCTGGTCGGCCGGAATGACCCTCGTCGACCCATCGTTGAGGCTCCCGACCGCCGTGACGTTGTTCGGCGCTTCTTCCGTGATGACGATCGTCTGCGGGAACGACTGCGCCGGCACCATCTGCTGCCGGCCCGGGTTGTTGCTCTGGGGATTGCGGGAATAGCCGACGCGGACGACCAGATCCTCCATCGGCCGATAGGCGAGGCCCAGGCGCGGCGTGAACAGATTCTTCTCGACCTCGATGCCGCAGTTCTCGTCGTTCGGACCGACGCCGCAGATGAGAAGCCTGTTCGCGGCGAAGTCGTACACCTCGATGCCGTGGTCGGCGCGACGCGGCAGTGAGTAGTCCTCCCACCGCACACCGACCGAGGCGGTGATCTTCGGCGTGATGTTCCACTGATCGCGGATGTACGTGCCGACGTTGTTGTTCCGCAGCGTGTTCGGCCGGAACTCGTTCGGCGTGCCGGTGCTCGGATGCGACGCACCCGACGCATCGTCCCCGAGCATCGGCGTCATCACCTGCGCCGTTCTCGACGAGGGCATGCCGAGCAGAAACGCCGCGAACCTGTTGAAGTTGTTGGCGGCCCCGTTCAGCGTCGTCACACCGCCGTTGAAGGCGAACGCCTGCGCCTGGGTCTCGTAGTGATCCTGGAAGAGGATGATGTAGTCGAGCCCGAACTTGACGTTGTGCGA
The DNA here is from genome assembly GCA_963811435.1 of Vicinamibacterales bacterium. Taxonomy (GTDB): domain Bacteria; phylum Acidobacteriota; class Vicinamibacteria; order Vicinamibacterales; family JAMQPK01; genus JAMQPK01. Next base: position 176,630 of record CAWERD010000007.1, on the reverse strand, counting down.
CCCCTTGGTCCATCCGGCATTGGCGACGAACTGCCACTGCGGGTCAACGTAATCGCGAATCGGACTCTGCCCGTTCATCGTCCAACCCTGCACGTTCATGTCGGGAACGTTGGTGTCGAGCGAGTACGGCGCCTGGCAGGAGTTCTTGAGCCCGAACACGTCGCCGTAGCAGGTATCCACTGGCGGGAACACGTGGACGTTGTGCTTTGTGTACCCGAACGACCCATCAACGACGAAGCTCTGCGACAGAATCGACGTCGCACCGATCGAGTGGCTGTCCACGAACGAATCCCACACGCGGCCCTGCGACAACGGGTTTGTCGGCGACCCGTCCACCGACGGCAGAATGCCCAACGAACGCTCCCAGCTCGGCAGGAATCCGAGACGGCCGTTCAGGTTCAACCTTGGGCCGGGGTTATACGTGATCTTCGCGTCAAGCTTGTGGTACGTCGTGTCGTACCCGTTGACCACGAAATAGTTGTTGTTGTAGCCAGGCTGCGTGGGCAACACGAGCTTGGACAACATCGATGCAGCAATCGGGTTGATGCGGTTCTGAGGGATGAAGTTGCACGACGCAAACCGCGGATCCGTCGTTGACGTGATTCCGCAATTGGCAAACGCAAACGGCACGCGCCCCGCGCCCGTCGTCGCATTGCCCGTCAGCGGATCGTAAATGGGCGTGCCCGACTGCGAGAAATCTCCCCGGCGCAGATCTGCCGGCGCAATCGAGACGAACCCGCTGGTTCCTGTCTGTCCCTGGGCATTGCCGTTGAACGTGCGCTGACGCGTGGTTTCGTCGCTGAAGAAGAAAAACAGCTTGTTCCGGACGATCGGGCCGCCAATCGTGCCGCCAAACACGTGCACGCTCGACGTGCCCTTGTCGCGGTCGGCCGGCAGGAAATAGTTGCGGGCGCGCATGCGCGCGTCAACCGCATACTCGAACGCCGAGCCGCGGAAGTTGTTCGTGCCCGTCTTCACCTGCACGTTCACGGCCGCCGCGCCTGCCATTCCCTGGTCTGCGTCGAAACTGCTCGTGACAACGTTGACGGTCTCGATCGCCTCGAGGCTGGGGCCGTAACTCTGAATGCTCTCGAAAAACTGGTTGGTCGCCGTGATGCCGTCGAGCCGCACGACGGTGTTGGTCGCGGGCTGCCCGTTGATCGTCAGCGACATGGTGCGGCCGGGGTTGTTGATGCCGCCCGACTGCTGGTAGTTCGGATCGGCCACGCCGGGCATCAGCGTCATGAAGCTCTGGAACGCGCGGCCGCTGGTCGGTAGCGTCTGCAGCTGCTCACTGTTGGCAATGTGCTGCACGGCGGCGTTCTCGGTCTGAAGAATCGCGGCCGTCGCTGTCACGGTGACCGCTTCCTCCAGTGCCCCGAGACTCAACCTCGCATCGACGCGGACGTCGCGGTTGGTCACCGTGACGCTGTTCGCGGTGAACGTTTGAAACCCTGGAACGGCGACGACGACCTGATAGGTTCCCGATGGAATGTTGGGAATCGTATAGGCCCCGCTCGCATTGCTGACCACTTCGCGCTTGAGGTTAGTCTCGGTCTGGGTCGCCGTCACCGTCGCGCCCGGTATCGCCGCGCCGCTGGAATCGGTAACGTTGCCGACGAGCGAGCCGTAGATGTTCTGCGCCGCCGCCGAGTGCGTCCCGACCAATATGGACGCCACCGCAAGAAACACGGCGCGCGCGAACAGATTCCTCCCCATAGACACCCCTCCCCTGAGTAATTGCAGTTATGAATCCGAAACGTGGAGAGTAGGATGAAGTCGCAGGGCTGTCAATACTTTGTCTCACTTTGTCTCACGATGTGGCGTGAAATCTCTCAAGGTGAAACTCGTTCGGATTTCCGGATGGAATCCAAAAATGCGGAGTCAGCGATTGTATATGCGGACGCGGAACGGCGGCTTCGCCTTTTCCTCGGCGCTCTGTTCGTAGTCCTGTCCGGTCTTTGCCGGATCATAGTCCCGCCACAGCCAGGTGAGACACTCGGGCAGCTCTGACGCCGCGAGCGCGGCATGGTGCGTCCCGCCGCCGAAGCTGAAGTGAAAGTCGTACCCTTTCAATTTCAGAGAGTTCGCGAGCTGGATGTTCTGCAGCGGCCAGCTTCCCGAGTTGGCCTCCTGATCTTCCGATCCGTCGTTCATCCACACGCGCAGGTTGCGCTTCGGCTCTCGCCGCACTTTGAAGGGATAAATATTGCCCCCGTCGAGCTCGCCGGGTTTCCACTGAAGCGCGGTGAAGCTGCCGACCACCGTATAGACACGACTGAAACTTTCCGGACGATTGAACGCTACGGTAAACGCGGCGATGCCGCCGGACGACTGCCCCTGAATCGCGCGGCTGTAGGCATCCTTGCGGATGTTGTATTTTGCGTACACCTCCGGAAGCAATTCCTCGAGGAGAAATTGTCCGTACTTGTCAGACACGGTGTCGTAGAGGATCGAGCGCAGCGGCTTGCCGTTCAGCGTGCCCGGTGAGACGAAGACGTGGATCATCACCGGAATCTTTTTGTCGTGAATCAGATTGTCCGTGACCTCGTGCAGCCGGTACAAGCTGGGGCACAAGCGGCACAATTCCTCGACGTTGCGCGTGATGTATCGCTCGCCGTCCTGCCAGACCATCAACGCCGCGGGAACCGCGGCATTGTATTGCGCCGGCACGTAGATCCAGTAGTTGCTCTCCATGCCGCCGTAGAGCTTGCTCGTGTGAACCAGCTTCTCCGAGATGCGCCCCTGCGGCACACCGGGCCGCGTATACGAGGTGGGTGTATACGCAGGCACGTCGTACGAGCCACCAAACTTCGCGCCGCCGACGATGTAATGAAAGCGATGTGAGGTGCCGACGCGGAGTTGCGCCACGTAGAACCAGAGGTTGCTGCCGGCAATCCGGCGCATGGGGCCGCCCGGCTGATCGTCGAGGATCATCGACGGTTGTGTGGCCGACTCCACTGCCCAGACAAAGTCGGGCCCGTTGGAGTTGAACGCCTCGCCGCTTTTGATAGGAGCCTCGCCGAGGTGCTTGACGATCAGATCCTTGAATTCTGGCGAGTCAGGCCGGGTGCGGGACAGCGTCAGCAGCTGATCCATGGCGGCGCGCTCCATCCCATTTGCAAGTGAGGGACAGAGCGCGCCGAAGACGGTCAGGCCAATAGCCAGGAGTCGTCTGAAAATCATCCCCTATAAGGTATCCCGGTTCGTTTTAGAACAGATACTTCACTCCAAACTGCATCTGACGGGGGATCGAATTGCCCGTGCTCGAAATGCTGCCGAACCCCGTGCTCCCGAACTGCGCGTCGGGAAGCCCGAAATTCGCGAAGTTGGTCAGGTTGTACACCTCGGCGCGGAGCTGCAGCCGCTGGCTCGCACCCAGATTCAGATCCTTGAAAAGAGAGAAATCTATCCGGCGCTGTGCCGGGCCATGCAGAGTCGACAGCCCCAGATTCCCCGCCTGAAACTGCGGAGCGGCCGAGAACTTGGACGTATCGAACCAGCGCTGGACGGTGCGCTCGCTGCTCGGCAGATTTGGATCCCCGTTTAGAATTGGCCGGTCGGTGCCTCCCGTGTTGGTCCGAGATGCCGCGTTGGTGATGGCATAGGCCACGCCCGACTGCAGGAAAATCGTGGCATTCACCTGCCACGCGGCGAGGAACCCGTGCGCAATCCCGGTGAGGCTATTGCCCCATGGCAGCTGATAGTTCGTGGTCAGGACAAAACGATGACGAACGTCGAAGTTCGGCGTATCGCCCGTCTCTTCAATACTGAAGTCCCACGGCGTCCGGCGCACTTCGGTCGCGTGTGCCAACGTGTAATGTGAGGTCAGTGTCAGGCCGCCGCGTGAGCGGCGTGTGAACACAAACTGGGCGGCATCGTACTTCGATCGCGCGACGTTCATCAGGACCGTCGCATTCGCCATCTGCGGATATTGCGCAGCGTACGGGCGCCGGGCGTTGACGTTGCCCGGCGCGGCGGGCGCCAGGTTGAAGTTCACTCCCTGCTGCAGGCGATCGCCGATCGCCCCGATGTAACCTGCCGTCACGACGTTGCCCCCGAACTGTTTCTCGAGCATGATGTTGAATTGCTTCGCCCGGTCGGACTTGTAGTTGATGTCAGTACCGATGACATTGCCCGCCGGAGACGAGGGGCTGCTGAAGTTCACGACGGGTAACCCGTTCCTGAGTAGCAGGTCCGGTATGCCGTTCGACGCCCCGTTGCTCGTGACCGGCCCGTAGTTCGCGGTGTAAGGCGGGTTCTTCATGAATGCCCCGGCGTTCTTGTTGTTGGGGTAATAGGCCAGCCCAAAGCCGCCGCGAAGCACCATCTCATGCGGCAGCGTGGCCGAGAACCCCAGTCGCGGCGCGATGTCCGTCAAATCGGTCTTGACGCCAGCCGTGCGGCTCACGCCATCCACGCCGGCGACGAGCAGCTTCCCTTCGGACTGAACCCAGTTCGAGAGGTGATTGTCCTCCTCGGTGAGCGGAGTGAAGACATCGTAGCGAAGCCCCAGGTTCACCGTCAGCCACGAGGTCGCACGCCAGTCATCCTGCACGAAGACGCTCGGCTCGTTCGAGTGGTAGTGCGGCATCCCCGGCGTATACAGCCGGCGCACGTCCACCGGAAACCCGAGGAGGAACGACGCGAATGCGTGGCCTCCGCTTGCTGAACCGGCGACTCCGCTGTTGGTCGTCGTGGAATCGAACCCCCAGAGGCCCTGCGCAGAGTTCGACTGGAGGACGCCGAAGCTGCGCAAAACGATTCCCGCACCAACCTTCAGGTTGTGCGCGTTCTTGGCAATCGTGACCGAGCCCGCGATCTGGGACGTGCGGTTGTAGATCTGAAGCGGCACCCATTGGGTCTCGCCAACCGCGGCGAACGTCGTCGGGCGCATTTCCATGAGCGGCAGGCCGCTCGTTTCGTCGGCACCTGTGTTCGCGTTCGGAATGCCGAGAAAATCGCCGAGGTTAGACTTGTGATTCGGCCCAAGCGAGAGGATGTCGGGCCTCGAATAGTTGCCCTTGATCTCGGAAATCATCGTCGAACTGAAGACGCGAACCCAGCTGCCCACCACGTTGTGTGCGGTCGTGTAGTTGGGGCCCGCATAGTTGCCGGTGGCGGCGCCTCCGACGATGCACGTCGGATCGATCGATCGTCCACCGATTTCGACCGGCGGACAGAGGCTTGGGGTGATCGTGTCGGTCTTGTTGTACGAGTACCGCGTGAAGACGCTGTTCTGATCGTTGATGCGGTGGTCGATGCGCACGTCGGTCGCATGATTGTTCTGGGTCCGCTCATTCGTATACGCAAAGTTGTTCGAGAGACCTGGGCTCGTCGGCATCGGATATAACTGCGTCATCTTGACCGCAATCGGGTCGAATCGACCGGCCGGGATCACGTTGCCCGGAAACGCCGTGCGCACCGCTGTTGTCGGGTCGTAGATGGGAGTCGAGAGCTCAGAAAAATCACCGCTCCGCATCTTCACCGTCGGCACGGTGATTACGGTGGGCACGCCCTGTTTCAGCCGATAGCCCTCATAGTCGACGAAAAAGAACGTTTGGTTCGCCCGCAGCGGTCCGCCAAGGCTGCCGCCAAACTGGTTCTGACGGATGATCGGCTTGTCGGTCGCGAAGAACAGGCGCGAATCGAACTTCTCGTGGCGGCCGAACTCGAATGCCGATCCGTGAAACGCATTTCCTCCCGACTTGGTGATGATATTGATGACACCGCCAAGCGTCCGGCCGGTTTCGGCCGTGTACATGTTGGTCTGGACGCGCACTTCGGCAATCGCGTCAATCGACGGCTTGATGCTGACGGTGCCGATTGTGCGCTCGTTGTTGTCCATGCCGTCGACCAACTGATTGTTGAGGACGTCATTGACGCCGTTGATCGACACCGAGGAGGTCTGCCGGCGCTCATCGGGACGCGTGCCATTGGCCAGCGAGCTCAGTGCACCCTCGCTCGCCCCGGGAATCATCTGCACCATTCGGATAATGTTGCGACCGGGAATCGGCGCGTCCTGCACCGTCTTCTCGTCGATGAGCGAGCTGACCGTCGAGGAGTCCGTCTGCAGCAGCGGCGCTTCGCCCGTGACGACGAGGTTCTCCTGCACGGTTCCAAGCTGCATCCGTGCGTCGACGCGAGCGCGGTCACCCGTGGTGAGCTCCACGCGCGAAGTGACGGTCTGGAACCCCTGCAGCTCGATTTTCACGTTATAGACACCAATCGGCAGCAGCGTGAAGAGATAGTCGCCGGTGTCGCTGCTCACCGTGGTGCGCACGTTCTTCGTGGCGACGTTCTCCGCAGTAATCGTCACGGCGGGCAACACGCCCCCACTCGTGTCCGTCACACGACCGACGATATCGGCAGTGCCCTGGGCGAATGCGAATGTGTTCAGTGCCAGAAGGATGGTGGCCGCACTGCCGACTACGCGGAGAAAGGTCATATCTGCCTCCTTGGAAGCGGAAGAGCCGAAGTCCGGTACTGCTCGGAGACGCGGGCGATGGGTTTTGCGTGATGGTAGGAACAACCTCCAGTAAAAGCAACGGAATTCCCCGTGGTGGTGGCCACGCGAAATTCAGGTTTTTGGAGGAGACGATCGGAAAGAAAGTGTGAAGGAAAAAAAAGCCGGGTCTCAAGAGCAAGACCCGGCTTAAGAAAGAGGCGCTGGTAAGTAGGCCGGGTCTTGATTTGCAGACCCGGCGCCACGACCCGCCGTCCGTTAGATATCCGACAGATAGCCCAGCTTGCCGTTGCTGTCGGCGAAGGTTTCCGCCGGAATCCCCATCTTGTTCATCATCGTCACGTGCAGGTTGGCAAGCGGCGTCTCGTTCGCATAGGTCACGTGCCGGCCCAGATGGAACAGCCCGTTGCCGCGGCCGGTGATGACGGTGGGCAGGTCGTCGTGATCGTGATCCTTGCTGAGACCGCTGCCGTAGTTGACCATGATGTGGTCGAACAGCGTGCCGTCACCATCCTTGGTCGCCTTCAGCTTGTCGATGAAGTAGGCGAACTGTTCAATCTGGTACTGATTGATGAGGATGCACTTCTCGATCTTTTCCTTGTCGCCGCCATGGTGCGTCAGCCCGTGATGAGAATCGGCAATTCCGATCTCGCGATACGCGCGATTGCTCTGCTCGATCGCCATCAGGAACGTGATGATGCGCGTCGAATCGGTCTGGAATGCCGTCGCCATCAGGTCGAACATGATGCGCGTATGCTCGTTGTAGTTCTCGGGCACGCTCGGCGACGGCCGATCCATCTCGGGGTCGAGCGCGCTCTCGCTTTCCGTTTTCTGGATACGGGTTTCGATGTCTCGAACCGCGTACAAATATTCATCCAGCTTGCGGCGATCGGAGACGCTCACCGCCTTCTCGAGACGCTTCGCGTCCTGGAGCACCGAATCGAGGACGCTCTTCTTGTACTTCTCCTGCCTCGCACGCTTCACCGGGTCGCGCTCGATCTCTCCGGCGCCGAACAGGCGCTCGAAGACGGCGCGCGGGCGAATCTCGGGAGGATTCGGCGTCGACGGGGTGCGCCACGAGATGCTGTTGCTGTACGCGCAGCTGTAGCCGTTGTCGCAATTGCCGCCCTGAATGCCCTCTTCGCATCCGAGCTCGAGCGAGGCAAAGCGCGTCTGGCTCCCGATGACGCTTGCCGCATATTGATCCATCGACACGCCGGCCTGCAGATCCTTGCCGAAGGTTTTCTTCGGATGTGCACCCGTCAGGTAGCTCGCGCCCGCGCGGCCGTGGTCGCCGGGACCGTCGCCATGCGCGCGGCCGCCATCGACGGTCAGACCGTTCAGCACGGTGATGTCGTTGCGATACTTCGTCAGGGGGGCCAGCGTGCGCGGCAGCGCGTCAGGGAGCGCGGCGATTGGCGCGTCGCTCTTGATAGCCCAGGTGTCCATCTGGACGCCGTTCGGAAAATACAGAATCGCAAGGCGCGTCGGCGACGAGCCGGCGGCTTTCACGAATGCCGGCACCATCGCGTCGAGCAGCGGCAGGGCCACGACACTGCCCATCCCCCGCAGGAACGTCCGCCTCGGAAGCTGCTTCTTGAAGATCAGATTCATGGTCTCGCGCCCTCCACAGTCTGCATCTGAAACGGTTGGCTCTTCACGACTTCCATGACGAGCGCCGAAAACCTGTAATCGCTCGCCTTAACCTGCTTCGCAATGGCCTCGACGGTTGGACGATCGAAGCGCTCCAGTCCGCGGCCGAGGCTGTAGGTCAGCAGCTTCTCGGTCACGTTGTGCACGAACGCGTCCGACTTCCCTCTCAGGATTTCCTTCAGGCCCTTCGATCCGGTGAACGTCTGCCCGCCGGGCAGTGTGCCGGCGGTTTCGATCGGGAATTTCCCGTCGTGCGTGCGCCACGCGCCGACCGCGTCGTAGTTCTCGAGTCCGAACCCGAGCGGATCCATCAGCACGTGACACGGAGAGCAGCTCGGATCGCGGCGGTGCTGCTCGAGCCGCTCGCGCAGCGACACTTCGGTTCCGATGTTCGAATCGTTCAGCTGCGGGACGTTGTCGGGTGGTGGCGGCGGCGCCCCCCCGAGCAGATTCTCCATCACCCATTTGCCCCGCACCGGCGGCGACGTGCGCGTGGGGTAGGAGGACACGGTGAGGATGGCACCCTGCGTAAGGATTCCGCTGCGCTGCTCCCCATCCAGGGTGACCCGCTGGAATGCTTCGCCGTCCACGCCTGTGATTCCATAGTGACGCGCGAGCGGGCCGTTGACGAACGTGAACGGCGCGTCGATGAAGTCGAGAAGGCTTCTGTCTTCCTTGATGATGGTGTCGACAAACATGCTCGTCTCTTTGCGCATCGCGTCGAGCAATTCGTCGTCCACGGTCGGGAACCGCTTCGGATCGGGCTTTGTCCGTCCGAGGTTCCGCAACTGCAGCCACTGAGCGGCCCAGTTCTCGACCAGGTTGTAGCCCTTCGGATCGGCAATCATGCGGCGGACCTGCGCTTCGAGCACGGCCGGCTGCCGCAGCGTGCCTGCCTTGGCGACGCGCATCAGCTCCGCATCGGGCATGCTCGCCCAGAGAAAGTACGAGAGCCGCGAAGCCAGCTCGATATCACTGACCGGATGCGCGGTCTCGGTTGACCCGGTCTGAGTCGCCTGGCGGGTCCAAGATCAGGACCCGCCCTACGGACGTTGGCTCGGACATTCGCGTAGGCCGGGTCTTGCTCTCTAGACCCGGCTCTGGGACGCGGATTCGCCTCGACGCGGAACAGGAAGTTCGGCGAGGCGAGGATGGCTTGAAGGGCCAGACGGATGCCCTCCTGGAACGTGTCGCCTTCTTTCTGCGCGAGCGCGACGAGGTCGAGCTTGGACTTCAGCTCCTCCTCGGTCACCGGGCGGCGATAGGCGCGCTCCATAAGGCTGCTGAGAATCGTTTTTGCGCACTGCGGCGTCTTTTGCGCGCAGACGAAGATCTTCTTGTAGCTCTCGGGCGGCGCCGTGCTCGGCTTGAACGGTCCGACGATGTCGAGATAATCGACGAACAGGCCGCGGCGCATGTCGGGATTGATGTTCTCGCGCGGATCGTCGAGGTTCGCCAACTCAGGGTACGACGCGCGCAGGAACCGCTCGCCGGCCTTCACGGTCGCACGCGTCGTGAACTCGCCTTGCGAATATCCAAACGCACCGGTGCCTTCGATGACGGTGGTGATGATGGGCGCGCCGTCGACTGACAGCACCAGCTGGCGAGGAGGCGCTGCCTTCCTCGCCGCCTCGTCGCGCGCCTTCAATTCTTCGGGCGTGGGCTCACGACGCGGCCCGCCCGCGCGTCCGCCTCGTGCCGGCGCCTCAGTCCCCGTCGGCGTCCCCGCTGCGCCGGCCGCCTTCTCGCGCTCCAGCCTGCGCGCTTCAAAGAATTTCCGCCGCTCTTCGGCGCGGCGGGCGCGCTCTTCATCGGTCAGGTCGGCGTCGCTTTCGCCGCGGAAATTCGCGATCCTCAGGCGGAACTCGTACTCGCCGTCGACCGGGAACGTGAAGTTCCCGTACATCGCGCCGCGCAGTGAATAGGGCAGGTACATGCCCGAGTTCCCTTCCGAGAGCACATCGTACGCGTCCTGCGACCGCCGGTTCATCAATCGGACGAGGCGTGTCGGTTTCTCCGGTACCGTTTCACCATACACAGCGAGGCGCGAGACCTTCTCCGCGGCCTGCATGTACTTTTCCATCAACATGGGCGAGACCGACAGGACGTCGCCGTTGTTGTCAAACCCGTAACCGGAGTCGTCGACAGGAAATTCGTCGGCCGGCCGCGCCGCGACGCCGAGCAGGTCGCGAATAGTGTTGTTGTACTCGACCCGGTTCAACCGGCGCGCCGTCACGCGTCCTGCGCTGCTGCGCACGATCGAGGCTTCGGCCACCCCCGGCAGCTTCCGCACCCAGTTCGTGATGGCGTCACGATCGCTCTGGCTCAGGGGAGCCGCGTTGGGCGGGGGCATCGATCCGGCACTGACCCGTTCGAGAACCTTCGGCCAGATGGCCTGCTGAGCCAGCGCCGCTGCCGGATCCTTGAAGGCTTCAAGGCTCAGCGTGCCGGCCTTCGTGCGATCGTTGTGACAGTTCAGGCAGCTCTTGGACAGCACCGGCAGCACCTGCTGCTGGTACTCGTCCGCCGTCGCCTGAGGCTGACCCTGTCCCACGATGGTGCGCGTCGCCAGGCCGCTTCCGACGGCCGCGCACACCACTAATCCGGCGAACAAACTTCGCGTCATGCTGCTCCTTAGAGAGACCTCTATTTTCGCACACTAGAAGGTCAGTCTGATCCCCAAACGGAACTCGCGCTCATCGTATTGACGCCCAAGGCGGTTGGTCGACGTAATCACCCCGAACCCATTGAGGCTGCGGACAGTTCCGTCCGGATTCAGCTGGAGATTCGCCACATTGGAGGCCGGATTGGCAAAATGCGGCGTATTGGTCGCGTTCAAGGCTTCGAGCCGGAGCTGCAGGGACATATTCCTCTGTAAGGAGAACGTCCGGAAGAGGCTCAGGTCCAGGTTGGCCACTCCCGGGCCGCGGAGCGTGTTGTAGCCGGCCGTGCCGAACCTGACATCCGTGACCGGCCTGAACGCTGTCGGATCGAAATACGCCCCACCCGCCGAGAACCCGTTGATCTCGACCGTATCCTTAATCTGATCGGCCGTCTGGTTCGTGCCGTTACCCGCATTGAGTGACGCGTTGCTGGCTGTCACGGTAAACGGCGTCCCCGAGCGCGCGGTGAAGAATGCGTTGACCTGCCATCCTCCCGCTATCTGTGACGCCAGTCCGGAGTTGTTGAGAAAACGGCGGCCGGATCCGAACGGGAGCTGGTAGATGACCGACGTATTCAGCATGTGCGGATTGCTGTTGGCCTGATCGCCCTTGTTCAAATAGAAGAACTCGGGCTGAGGGATCGATCCCGCCCACCAATCAATCGCTTTCGCGAACGTATAGGCCACGGTGTACTGCAGCCCCTGCGACATGCGCTTGTTGACACTCGCCTGGAACGAGTCGTAGTCAACCCTGCCGTACGGCCCCTGGACGTTAATCGCCGCAGTGGTCAGTTCCCGGTACGGCTGACTCGTCGTGCCGCCGCCCAGCTGTCCGTAGTTCTCATTCAGGTTGCGCGTGATGCCGCGCTGGCGATTCGCCACGTAGCCCAGCGTCAGGCTGTGGCTCATGGGCAACAACTGCTGCATGCTCACGTTCCACGACGAGATGGTTCCTCGCTCGAACTTGCCGCGATAGGTCGTCATGCCGGCGGCGGGCCGCACACTGCCAACGGACAGGTCGAACTGCGGCACGACCGTTACGCCGTCGTTCAGGCTGCCGACCGTCGCGTAGTTGTTCGCTCCCTGCTCGCTGATGATGATCGTGGCCGGGAACGCCTGGAACGGCGGCATCTGATTGCGTCCCGATGTGTCGTTCTGAGGGTTGCGTGAATATCCTACGCGGATGACCGTCGATTCGGTCGGGCGGTACGCCCAGCCGAGGCGCGGCGTGAAGAGATTCTTTTCGACCGTGATCCCGCATGTTTCATCGTTGGGGGCCACGCCGCAAATCAGCAGCAGCCGCGATTGGAAGTCGAATATTTCCAGGCCGCGATCGGCGCGCTGCGACAGCGGGTAGTACTCCCAGCGGATACCCGCCGACACCGTCATCTTGCTGTTCAGCTCGAACTGGTCGCGGATGTACACGCCGTACTGGTTCGACCGCAACGTCCCGGGCCGAAAGTCCATCATGTCTGCGACCGTCGGCTCGTCGCCGATCATCGGCGTCATCGATTCCGACGTGCGCTGGAACACTTCGCCGAGCAGGAAATCGGCGAAAGCGTTGAACTGGTTCGGCCCGGCCGGCGCGAGCGCCGTGCGGCCTCCGGTGAACGAGAAGGTCGGTGTCTGTGTTTCGTAATGGTTCTGGTGGAGGATCTTCATCTCGCCGCCGAACTTGATGTTGTGCTCCCCTTTGGTCCAGCCGAAGTTCATCGAGCCGCTCCATTGCGGATCTCGGTAGGCCCGCGGCTCGCCGCCGCCAGCCAGCCGGTAGGTGTTGGAGGCCATGATTTGCGGAATGGCCGTGCTCCTGGAACGCGGCGGCTGGCAGCTGTTCTTGACGCCGAGGAGCTCGCCCCAGCAATCGTCGGTGTGCGGCCGCGCGAGCATGTCTGTACGCGTGAACCCGAACACGCCGTCCATGACCATCGTCGGCGACAGCGTGGAGGTGACCGCCAGCGAATGGCTGTGCACCGTCGAATCCCAGATGCGGCCCTGGAAGATCTGGTTGATGCCGCCGTCGATCGACGGCATTTCGGGCGCGCTGTCCTCGTAGCTGTCGGCGTATCCCAACCGGCCGTTCACGATGACACGCGCGCTCGGCGTCCAGGTGATCTTCCCGTCGTACTTGTTGTAATCGCTGTCGTAGCTGTTGGTGGCGAAGAAATTATTCGTAAAGCCGGGCAGCGAGGGCGCCACCAGCTTGCTGAGAAAGTTCTTCGCGATCGGGTTGATGCGGTTGGCCGGAATATAGTTGCACGCTTCGAATTGCGGTCCGGAGAGCACGTTGAGCCCCGGACAGTTCGCGAACGCGAACGGCGTGCGTCCCGTGCCGGCGGCGACACCGGTCCGCGGATCGTAGAGCACGGTGCCGGTGCCGGCGAAGTTTCCCTCGCGCATCGCCATGGTCGGCAGGCTGCGAAGGCCGTTGGCGCCCGAGTTCGAGAACGCGTTGCCGGCTTCGGTGCGCTGGCGCGTGCGCTCCACGCTGGCAAAGAAAAACACCTTGTTGCGCCGGATGGGCCCCCCCACCGTGCCGCCGTACACCTGCGTGTTGCCGGTGCCCTTCGGATCGCCGGCAGGCAGGAAGAAATTCTTCGACTTCATGCGATAGTCGGTGACATGTTCGAAGATCGATCCGGCGATCGTGTTCGTGCCGCTCTTGACCTGCACGTTCACCGAGGCGCCGCCGGCCATCCCCTGATCGGCATCAAAGCTGTTCGTGACGACGCTGACCGTTTCGATGGCTTCGAGGCTGGGGCTGTAGGCCTGAATCTGTTGGAAGAACTGGTTGATCTGCGACACACCGTCGAGCCGGACGACCGTATTGTTCGGCGGCTGCCCGTTTACCGTAATCGCCATTGCGCGGGTCGGGTTGTTGCTGCCGCCCGACTGATCGTAGTTGGGCTGGGCGACACCGGGCATCAGCGCAAGCGCGGTCTGATACGCGCGGCCGCTCGTGGGCACCGTTTCCAGTTGATTGGCCGTCGTCAGCGACTGCACGGCGGCACTCTCGGTCTGCAGCACGGCTGCCTGCCCTGAGACCACAATGGATTCCTCGAGCGCGCCGACGGTGAGCTTCGCGTCCACGCGAACGTCGAGCCCCTGGCGCACGGCGATGTCCCGCGCGGTATACGTCGAAAATCCCTGGAGTTTGACTTCGACCTGGTAGGTTCCCGGCAGCAGGTTCGGCACGGTGTAACTGCCGGTCTCGTTGGTGACGACGTCGCGCACGAGGTTGGTTTCCCGCTGCGTGATGCTGACCGTCGCACCAGGAATTGCGGCTCCGGTTTCATCGGTGACGTTGCCGACGAGCGAGCCATACAGCGCCTGGGCGCTGGTGTTCACCCCGATCGCCGACACGAGCGCCGCCAAGAGCACACCTCTCCATCCGATCCTCATATTTCCTCCAGAAAAACAGGGCTGAGACCGACTAATCGAATGCGCGTTATTTTACTGGGTACGACTGGTGGAATTGTGACAAGTTGCGACATCCGGGCCGGGGCCCTTGACACCGGGATGCGCGAATGGCACAAGAACTCCACTCCTGATGAAAATCCATCGGTTCCGGTTCATCGCCGCCCTCCTGCCTCTGTTGGTCTGCGCGGCGTCGTGCGGACCGCTCGAGTCGGCCGGCAACAGGGAACCGGCGACCGTCAGGGTGTCGACCGGATCTCTCACGGGCAATTTCCGGCCGTTCAGCGAAGCGCTCGCAAAGGGCTATGCGGCCCTGATGCCTGACGTCCGGATTCAAAGCGTGGACACTCCGGGATCGGTGCACAACCTCGAGGCGCTCGAAGACGGCACGGTCGACATCGGCCTCGCGCAGGCCGGCATCGCCTACATGGCCTATAACGGCCAGCCACGCGAGTTGAAACGGTCGCTGCGGCGCATTCGCGGAATCGCCGTGCTCAATTCCTCCGAAGTGCATCTGCTGGTAAGCCCCGCGTCGAAGATCCGCTCGATAGAGGAGTTGCGGGGACGCCGTGTAGGTGTCGGCCCCAGGGGAGGGGGCCTCGCGCTGACCTCTCAGACGGTGCTGCGCGGCTATTTCCCGCCGGGCGACGTGCAGGAAATCAGCACTACCGTGCCGCAGACCATGGCGATGCTCATGGATAACAGGCTCGACGCGGCTTTTACGATTTCGAGCGTTCCGAACGACGAGGCGAAGATCCTCACCCGGGCAGGCGCGAAACTCCTGCAGCTTCGGGGACCGGCCGTTGACCGGTTGCGGACGACGTACCCGTTTATCCGCTCGAGAATCATTCCGGCCGGCGAATACGCCGGCCAAGATCAGCCTGTCCATACACTCTCGGTCGACGTCGTCCTGCTCGCGCGCGCCGGGCTCGATGACGCGATGGTGCGGCGGCTCACGGAGGGGCTGTTCCGGATGCTGCCGCAGCTTACGGCCGAGCTGCCATTCCTGAAAGGAATGGTGCCAGAGCGTGCGCCGGCGACGCCGGTGCCGTTACACCCGGGCGCGGCGCTCTACTATCGCGAGCGGGAGCTCCGGCGATGATCTCGCGGCCGCGCGCGCTTGTCGGCGAGCGCTCCACGTGGCTGGCCGCCCTCATCTGCTGCGGGCTGTGCGCTCTTGGGTGGTTTGGCTATCGCGCCACCGATCAGTGGCAGCGGAGCGCGGCGCTGCTCGCCGATCACCGTGGGCACGAAGCCGCGGATCTGCTCACGCGTGCGCTTACCCGCGACATGTCCGGCGTGCAGACGTCGATCCTGAACAGCCCCGAACAGAACCGCTATGCGTTCGATCCTCCGTACGAAGCGAACGATCTCGTTGCTCTCGCGTTCGCGCGCTATCCCTATCCGGAATTTTTCTTCGGCTGGGCGACAAGCGACGAAACGGTCATGTTCGCCCGTACCGATCGGCTACCCGGCTGGCTCACCCAGCATCAGCGAGACGACGTCTATCCCGTCGAAGTCCGTCGTAATCCGCCAAAGATCGCAGCACTTCGTCAGCGGGTCGAGTCCGACGTCGCCGCGCGCCGGCGCTACTCGATGTTCGACACCTCGATCGAAGGGGACCGCTACCAGGTTCTGGCGCTCCTCACCTACGAGGGCGTCACCCGGGAGCGGCTCGATCGCGTCTTCGGCGTCGCCGTCAACCTCGATTGGGCGCGGAATCACTATTTCAACGACATCCTGCAGCAGGTGGCTCAGATCGCCGGGAGCGCCAGCGCCACGTCGTTCGCGGTGATTGACGAACACGGGCGCCGCATCGCTGGCACGCTGGAACCGGCGTCGAGGCAAGGCGTCGCCTCGCGCGCCTTTCCGGTTTTGTTCTTCGATCCCACGCTGCTTGCCGTCGATCCGCCCTCGGATCTCGAGCTGCGATCGTGGACGGTCGCAGCCAGCGCGGCGGGTGACCCCACGTTCGTGCTGGCCGCGCGCGGCGCGCGCCGCAGTCTCATCGTGGTCGGAGCGGGTGTCGCCCTTCTGGCGCTCAGCTTCTTCGCCACTGCCCGCGCGGCACGCGCAAGCGCTGCCGTCGCGATGGTGCGGGCCGATTTCGTCGCCACGGTCACGCACGAGCTGAAGACGCCGCTCTCGACGATTCGCGCGGTCGGAGAGACGCTCGTGAGAGGACGCGTGAAGACTGACATCGATTTGAATCGGTACGCGCAGCTCCTCGTGCGCGAAGAGAGACGCCTGACGCGTCTGGTCAACAACCTGCTTGCCTACTCGCGCGTCACCGACGTAACCGAGGTGTATTCGTTCGAGACCTTCGAGCCGGCCGCGCTCATTTCCGAAGCGACGCAGGGATTCCGCCGGCAGCTGACCGATAGCGATGTCCAGCTCGAGATCGACGTGCCGGCAGACGTTCCGCCGGTTCGCGCCGATCGCACGGCGCTCATCCTCGCGCTCGACAACCTGATCGACAATGCAATTCGCTATTCCAACGCGGCGAAAACAGTGTTTGTCCGCGCGTCGGGCGAGGCGGCGAACGTGCGCTTCGACGTCATCGATCAGGGAGTGGGCATACCGGCCGACGAGCTGCCGCAGGTGAGGCGTCGGTTCGTCCGCGGGAGTACGGCGAGGGGACAAGGCAACGGATTGGGCCTGGCGATCGTAAATCGTATTGCATCCGATCACCACGGGGCGCTCGAGATTACGAGCGAAGTCGGCGTCGGCACGACCGCGACGCTGTTGATTCCACGGGCGAAAGTCTGAATGCGACCGAAAATTCTGATCGTCGAAGATGACTCGTCGCTCGCCCAGATCCTGCACGACAACCTGCTCGTAGACGGGTTCGACGTCGAGTGGGCGTCGAGTCCGGCCACAGCGCTCACGCTCTACCGGTCATTCGTACCGGACCTCGTGCTGCTGGACCTGATGCTGCCCGACCTGAGTGGGTTCGAGCTTGGCCGTGTGCTGCGCCATGGTGGAAAAACACCCATCATCATCTTATCTGCCCGCGGCGAAAAGGCGGACAAGCTGCAGGGGCTGCGCCTCGGTGCCGATGACTACGTCACCAAGCCGTTCGATATGGAAGAACTGGTCGAGCGCATCCACACCGTGCTGCGCCGCATGAAGCCGGCTGTCGGCACGGTTCAGCTCGGATCGGTGCGGATCGATTTCCGGCGAGGCGTAGCGACAGGGGCATCGGGCGATTTGCGCCTGACCCACCGGGAATTTGAAATCCTGCGCGTTCTGGCCGAACGACATTCGCGCGTGGTGTTCCGGGACGAGCTCTTCAAGGAAATCTGGGGATTCGTAGACGCGTCGACCACCAGGTCTGTCGATCGCGCGGTTTCGCGGCTGCGGCAGAAGATTGAGGCCGACCCGCGGAACCCGCGCTTTCTTCGGACCGTTCACGGCGACGGCTACATATTGACCGTCGAAGCGATGACCTCTGCCTGACCAAGGAGAAAAGAATGACACGCACACGAGTCGCGATTTGCGCATGCTCGGGCATGCTCTTGAGCACAGTTCTTCTGGCGCAGGCACCGTCCAGCGAGATTGACACGCATATCCTCACGGCGAAGACCGCGGCGGGACAGGACTACCGTGGCACCTTCGTCAATCTCTGCCTCCCCAGCGCTCCGCGCGGAGGTGGTGCAGGCGCCCGTGGCGATGGCGCCGCCGGACGTGGCGCCGGCGCACCCCAGACGCCTGACCGGGCGAACTGGTATGCGCCGCCATTGAAGGTATTCGACAACCTGTATTGGTTGGGAACGCGCCAGCATTCCTCGTGGGCGCTTCAGACCAGCGCCGGCATCATCATCATCGACACGAATTTCGCCTGGGCGACCCGGCCGGAGATCATCGACGGCATGACCAAGCTCGGATTGAATCCGAGCGACGTCAAGTATGTGATCCTGAGCCATGCTCACGGCGACCACGACCAGGGCGCCGCGGAGTTGCAGGAACGTTACAACGCGCAGGTGGTCATGGGCACTCCCGACTGGGAGGCCACGTTGAAGCGTCCGGCCACGGCTCCTGGCGGCGTGCCGAAGCGCGACATCGCGGTCGGTCCGGAAGGCAGAAGGCTGACGCTGGGCGACACCACAGTCGAGATCGTCGCGACGCCGGGCCACACGCCGGGGACTCTGTCCTATGTTTTCCCGGTGAAGGACCAGGGCCGCACTGTCATGGTCGCCTATTCGGGCGGCACGCTGACGGGCGCCTTCGGCACCGATGGCGCACGATGGGACGAATACATCGCCTCGCAGCGCAAGATCGCCAAGGCAGCAGCCGACGCGGGAGCCAGCGTCCTGCTCTCGAACCACAGTGAGTACGACGGCGCGTACACCAAGGCGCGCCTGGTCGCAGCGCCACGTCAGCCCGGCGAAAACCATCCATTCGTCGTCGGGTCCGAGGGCGTACAGCGCTACTTCACCGTGATGACGGAGTGCGCCATGGCATCGAAGCTGCGGGTGGGCGCGAAATAGTTATGATGTTAGGACAGGACCCCAACCATTGATTCGCTTGTCACCCATGTCGTGCTGGTGTGGCCGGGCGCTGGCCGTCTCGATATGCCTCGCCGTGGCTGGTTCGGTACCATCCCTCGGACCGGCCCGGGCCCAACAACCGCCACCGCAGCCGACCTTCAAAGTCAGCGTCAACGTCGTCGATGTCGACGTGACGGTGAAAGATGTCCAGGGAAACTTCGTCACCGGTCTCGCCGCGGAAGACTTCGAAGTGCTCGAAGATGGGAAGCCTCAGTCGATTCAGACGTTTTCCTACATCGAGCTTCCAGCGCAACGCCGCACGTCGTTTGCGTTTGGCGGCCGGCCCGTGCCGGCCGATGTGCGATCGAATCGCGACGTCGAGTCGGGACGCGTCTACATCATCGTCCTCGACGATCTGAACGTCGCGCCGATTCGGACGGCCGTCGTTCGGCGTCACGCCCGCGATTTCATCGAACAGCACTTCGGCCCCCGTGATCTCGCCTCGGTCGTCGTGACGAGCGGCCGCAAGGACGCCGCCCAGGAATTCACGAACGATCCGGCGCTGCTCCTGCGAGCCGTCGACAACTTCTTCGGACAGCGGCTGCAGTCGGCCGAAATGCAGCGCATCGACGACTACTACAACAACCAGCTGCTCGCCGGGCTCAACGATACCGTCAACAAAGACAACGATCCGCAGCAGCCGACGACGGTTCTCAACCCCATTACGCGGAACCAGTCGTTTGATCCAAGCAATCTCGAGCGCGGGCAGCGCGCGGTCGGCGTCCTGAACACCATCGAGAGCCTTTCGGAGTTTCTGGAGGGGGTTCGCGGGCGCCGGAAGGCGCTGTTGTGGTTCAGCGAAGGCATCGACTACCCGATGGCCGAGACGTTCAGCTCGCAGAGCGGCAACGAAATCATCCGGGCGACGCGCGACGCGGTCAACGCCGCAGCCCGGGCCAACGTCAACGTGTACGCCCTCGACCCGCGCGGGCTTATCGGGATGACGACAGACCTCATCGAGTCGGGCCGCGCCGGCCCGCCAGATTATGCCGGCACTGATCCGACGAAACCCGTCGGCACCCCCTTCAGCGGCACGCAAGCGCTCCTCAGCGAGATGCGCCTTACTCAGGACAGCCTTCGCACCCTCGCCGACAGCACAGGCGGCTTCGCCGCAGTCGATACCAACTCGTTCAACGAAGCGTTCAATCGCATCATCGAAGCCAACAGCCGTTACTACCTCCTCGGCTACACGCCGCCTGCGCATCCACGGGACGGCCGGTTCCACCGTATCGAAGTCAGAGTCAAACGGCCCGGTCTGACAACCATCGCGCGGCGCGGGTATCCCTCGTCGAGCGGAGCGACACGGGAGGAACGGCGGCTGGAGGCCCTCAATCGATGGGCGCGGGAACGGCGCACGGGCGGCGAGAACGACATGTCGACCGAGCTTCGCGCGGCGATCAACGGCGCTGTGCAGCAGTCGGGCCTGACCCTCGCGGTCCAGGCTGTGGCGTTCAAAGGGACTGCGAAGCAGGCCGATGTCGCAATTACGGTTGAACTCGACGGCCGGCTGCTGGAGTTCGCCCAGCAGCCAAACGGCCTATTCGCCGACAACATCGAGGTGTCGTACTTCGCGCTGAACGACGACGGGAGGCCGCAGCGCGGTACCCGGGCCGCGTTGAATCTCGCGGTCAGGCCCGAGACGTATCAGAGACTGAAAACGCTCGGCGTCAGGCTGAGCTCGCGGACCCCCCTGGCGCCGGGCCGGTATCAGCTTCGCGTCGGCGCGCGCGACCCGCAGACCGGAAAGTCCGGCACGGTCTTCACCGATCTCACCGTTCCCGAGTTCAGCAGCAAGCCGCTGATGATGAGCGGTGTCGTCGTGTCGTCTGCCGAAGGGCAGGGGGTGTTCACGCCACAGCACGACGCCGTAGCGGAAAAGCTGCTCGGTGCCCCGCCGACAACCCGGCGCGAATTCGATCAGGCCGATACGCTCACATGGCTCTCGGAGATTTACGACAACTCGCCGGCGCGGCAACCGCGCCGCATCGACGTGGCGGCCCGGCTGATAGCCGAGGACGGCCGCGACGCCTTTGTCTCGCGCGACATGCTCAGCAATGGCGAGGGGGCCTCGCGATGGACCAGCTTCGGCTACACTGGCCGCATCCCGCTGAAGGACATCGCGCCGGGCCGGTATCTGCTGCAAATCGAAGCGCGCGAGCGATCGGACAAGGACGAACAAGGCATGCAGACCGCCCAGACGGTGGTGACGGTCAGGCCATCGGCGCACTGAGGAAAAAAGCTCCCGGAGCCTTTTTTCGAATCGAGGACGCTATGAAAAAGTCGCGTTACGGGGTGTGGTTCGTCCTGCTCTTCATCGTCTGCTCGCAGGTGCCGTCTGCCGGTCAGCGCGGGCGCGGAAATGCGCCGCCGCGCCCGAACATGCTCGATGACAGCGACGTCACGCTGTCGCCGCCCTTCTCGAACTCGCCCGATCTCATCCCGAACCCGAATGCCCCGCGAGGCACGATTCACCGCTTTCTCATGAAGTCGGAAGACAGCAAGATCTACAAGGGGATTTCGCGCGACAAGCCCGGCGCGGTCGTCCCCTACGAGCGCCCTGTCGCCGTTTACATTCCCGCACAGTATGTCGCCGGCACACCGGCGCCCTTCATCGTGGTGCAGGATGGTTACAACCCGAAATATCACTACTCGGTGCCGACGGCGCTCGACAACCTGATCCATCAGAAGAAGGTGCCGGTCATGCTCGCCGTCCTGGTCCAGCATGGCGGCGGCGACGGCCCCGGCAGCCAGCGCGGACTCGAATACGACACGGTCTCGGACAAATACACGACGTTCATCGAAACCGAAGTGCTGCCGCGGATCGAGCGCGACTATAAAGTCCGGTTCACGAAAGATCCCGAAGGGCGCGCGACGATGGGTGGAAGTTCGGGCGCCGCCTGCGCGCTGACGATGGCGTGGTTCCATCCGGAGCTGTACCGCAGAGTGCTGAGCTACTCCGGCACGTTCGTCGACCAGGCACGCGGCTCCAATCCTGAGTATCCGTTCGGCGCGTGGGAATATCATGCGACGCTGATTCCGAACTCCGAACGGAAGCCCCTTCGAATCTGGTTTCACGTCAGCGAGCTCGACAACGGCGCGGCCCGCGATGAATCGACCCACGGCAACTGGGTGCTGGCCAATCAGCGCCTGTCGCAGGTGTTGAAGGCGAAGGCCTATCCGCACAAGTTCGTGTACGCGGAAGGCGCGCGGCACACCGATGCGAACGTGGTGAATCAGACATTGCCGGATGCCCTGGTCTGGTTGTGGCAAGGTTACAAGTAAAAACCCGGGCTGAGGGCTACCGGCCACCGGCTACTGGCTAAGTTAGAGGAGTGCTCATGCGCATGCGATCTTTGACGTTGCCGCTCGTTGTGCTCTGCCTGGCCGTGTCTGCGCTGATGTTTGCGCAGACTGGCGTCACCAACGGTGAATGGCCGCACTGGGGCGGCGACCTCGGAAACACCAAGTATTCACCGCTCGATCAGATCAACCGCGACAACGTGAAGAACCTGCGCATCGCGTGGCGGTGGAAGTCGGAGAACTATGGTCCCCGGCCGCAGAACAACATGGAAGGGACACCGTTGATGGTCGGCGGCGTCCTTTATATGACGGCCGGCTTCCGGCCGAACGTCGTCGCGATTGACGGCGCGACCGGCGAGACGCTGTGGAGCTACAGGTTCGACGAGGGACAGCGCGGAGACCGGGCTCCCCGCAGCGTGTCGCGGGGCGTCGAGTACTGGACCGACGGCAAGCAGTCGCGAATCATCCTGATGACGCGAGGCTACCAGCTCGTTTCACTGGATGCGAAGACGGGCCTGCCCGATCCGGCATTCGGCAGAAACGGCGTCATCGATCTCTATCAGGATTTCGATCAACCTCCACCGGAGGATGGCGTCATCAGCTCGACGTCGCCGGCCGTCGTCGTGCGGAACGTCATCGTCATCGGCGCCGCGATGGTCGGCGGCACCGCGCCGCGATCGAAGGAAAACACCAAGGGTTATATTCGCGGCTTCGATGTTCGCAGCGGGAAGCGGCTGTGGACGTTTCACACCATCCCGCAGCCGGGAGAGTTCGGCAACGACACCTGGCTGAACGACTCGTGGGCGTACACAGGAAACACGTCGGTGTGGTCGCCGTTTTCCGCTGATGAAGAACTCGGTTACGTGTACCTGCCGGTCGAGTCGGCGACGGGTGACTACTACGGCGGCCATCGCCCGGGAAACAATCTGTTCGCCGGAAGTCTCGTGGCCGTCGATGCCAGGACAGGCAAGCGCGTGTGGCATCGCCAGCTCGTGCATCACGACATCTGGGATTACGACCTCGCTTCCCCGCCGACCCTCATCAACATCACCGTCAATGGCAAGCCGATCCGCGCCGTCGCACAGACGACCAAGTGGGGATATCTCTTTGCCTTCGACCGCGTCAACGGTACTCCGGTCTGGCCGATCGAGGATCGCAAGGTCGAAGCGGGCACCGTGCCGGGCGAGTGGTATTCGCCGACGCAGCCGCACCCGACCAAACCTGCGCCGTACGATCGGCAGGGCGTGTCCGAGGCGGATCTGATCGACTTCACACCTGAGCTGAATGCCGAAGCCCGCGCGATGCTGAAGGAGTACAAGATCGGGCCGCTCTTCACACCGCCGATCGTGAACGGTACGAACGGCCTCCGCGGAACTCTGCAGATTCCCGCGGCGCAGGGCGCAGCCCTTTGGCAGGGCGCAGCATGGGATCCCGAAACGAACATGCTGTATGTCCCGTCGGTCACCAACATGTCCAACAACGTGCTTTCACCGGGCGAGGGCCGATCCGACATGAACTTCGTCGGGGGCGGTGGTGGCGGTGGCGGCGGCGCTCGGGGCGCGGCACCGGCTGGAGGACGCGGCGGCACGGCGGCCGGCCCGCGAGGCGGCGGGGCGCCCGTCGATCCCGAGGCTGGAGGCGGCGGTCGTGGTCGTGGAGCGGTGGGACCGCTGGGGCCCGGCGCAAGCCGCGGTCCATGGGGCATGGGCCCGCAGGGCCTTCCGTTGATCAAGCCGCCTTACGGAAGGATCACCGCTTACAACATGAACACCGGCGACATCGTGTGGCAGGTCGCAAACGGTGACACCTACGAATGGATCAAGACGCATCCCGCGCTGAAAGGTCTCACGATCCCGAAGACGGGTCGTGCCGATGAAGGCGGCATCGTCGTCACCAAGACGCTCGCGTTCGCCGGACAGGGCTGCGGCCTCTTCCGCGGCGGCGGCGGTGGCGGTCCGATGTTCTACGCGTACGACAAGATGACGGGAGCGGTGGTGCACGAACTGCAATTGCCGGCCAACACGTGCGGCAATCCGATGACTTACATGGTCAACGGCAAGCAGTACATTGCGGTGGCTGTCGGGGCGCCGAATTTCCCTGCCGAGGTGGTGGCGCTTTCACTGCCCTAGCTTGCTGGTAGTTGGTGGTTGGTAGTTGGTAGCTGGTAGCAACGTGCTACCGGCTACCAGCGAGTCTCATGCACACCTCGATCGGGACCTTCGATTACATCATCATCGGCGCAGGCAGCGCCGGTTGTGTGCTCGCGAAACGGCTGTCTGCCGATCCGTCGCAGCGAGTACTGCTCCTCGAAGCCGGCGGACAGGACGACTGGTTCTGGATCGACATCCCCGTCGGCTATCTCTACACGATCGCCAATCCCCGCACCGACTGGTGCTACAAGACACAGCCCGACGAACATCTGGCCGGCCGATCGATCAACTACGCGCGCGGCCGCGTGCTCGGCGGCTGCTCGTCGATCAACGCGATGATCTACATGCGCGGGCAGAAAGAGGACTACGACTACTGGGCCTCGCTCGGCAACCGGGGATGGTCGTGGGACGACGTGCTGCCGCTCTACAAGAAGGTCGAGGACTATCAGCACGGAGCCGACGAGATGCACGGCGCCGGCGGCGAGCTGCGCGTCGAGGACGGACGCGTGCGCTGGGAAATCCTCGAAGCGTGGCGGGACGCCGCAGAAGAGTGCGGCATCCCGAAGATTCGCGAGTTCAACCGGGGCGACAACTTCGGCAGCGCGTATTTTCAGATGAACCAGCGGCGGGGCGTCCGATGGAGCGCCACCAAGGCGTTTCTCCGGCCGGCTCTCTCACGGCCGAACCTGACCGTCATCACGCACGCGCTCGTCGAGCGCATCCGCATCGGGAATCAGAACGGACGGCTGCGCGCCGAAGGGGTCGAGTTTGCGCATCCACGCGACGGCCGCTCGTTTGCCCAGGCCGCGCGCGAAACGATTCTCGCGGCCGGCAGCATCGGATCCCCGCAGATACTGCAGTTGTCCGGCGTCGGCCCCGCCGACCTTCTCGCGGCACACGGCATCGCGCCGCTTCACACGCTCGCGGGCGTTGGCGAGAACCTCCACGACCACCTGCAGATCCGATTGCAGTACAAGGTGCGGAACACGCGGACGTTGAACGAACGGGCAAACAGCCTCTTTGGAAAAGCGGCGATGGCCCTGGAGTACGCGCTCTTCAAGACGGGGCCGCTCACGATGCCGCCGTCGCAGCTGGGCGCGTTTGCGAAAAGCGATCCGAATCAGCGGACGGCGAACATCGAGTGGCACGTGCAGCCGCTCTCGCTCGACAAGTTCGGCGACCCGCTGCACCCGTTTCCCGCGATCACGCCGAGCGTGTGCAATCTGCGGCCCCTGTCGCGAGGCTGGGTGCGCGTGACGTCACCTGATCCCGCCACGTATCCACACATCAAGCTCAACTATCTCTGCGAGGCAGAGGACCGGCGTGTCGCCGTCGACGCGATCCGTTTCACGCGGCGCATCATGGCGGCGGACGCGCTGAAGAAATTCGAGCCCGAGGAGTTTCGTCCGGGTCCTGCGGCCCAGAGCGACGACGAGCTCGCGCGCGCCGCCGGGGAGCTCGGGACGACGATCTTTCACCCGGTCGGGACCTGCAAGATGGGAAGCGACGAGATGGCCGTCGTGGACGACCGTCTCCGCGTCCACGGCGTCGATCAGCTCAGGGTCGTCGATGCGTCGATCATGCCGAGAATCACGTCAGGAAACACCAACGCGCCCGCATACATGATCGCGGAAAAAGGCAGCGAGATGATTCTGGCAGACAAAAAAAAGTAGGGCGCAACTTCCGTTGCGCCCTACCAACCACCAACCACCAACCACCAACTAGGTTAGAACGTCAACCGCACCGCCAGCTGCATCAGCCGCGGCTGGTTGGCCTGTGAGGTGACCTGGCCGAAAATACTGGTGGGCGCCGTCGACGCCTGCGTGTTCGGCGGGCCGAACTGCACGCGGTTGAACAGGTTGAAGGCTTCGATGCGGAACATCAGGTTCACTCTTTCGCCGACGCGCGTCGTCTTCGAGACGGCCATGTTCCAGTTGTTGACACCGTGCGCGCGCAGGTCGGGGTCAGTTCGCTCCGCGTTGCCAAGGTCCCACCGCACCGATGCATCCGTGGATGCCTCACTGGCGACGAACGCCGCATTCGGCACGCTGTAGCAGCTCGTGTTGAACCAGCCGTTCAGACGATCGACTGCGGAACCGGACACGTGCTTGTCGCAGTTCGGATCGACGTTCGGGCGCAGTCCGTAACCCGAGCCGATCAAATTAGGGGTTGCCGTAAATGCGAGAGGATATCCTGCCTGCAACGTGGTGAAGCCGCTCAGCGTCCACCCGCTGATGAGCGTGTTGCTGATACCGGTCGCCCCTCCTCCGAACCGGTGGCCGGCGCCGAACGGCAGGTCCAACACGTAGTTGAAGACGAACCTGTGCGGGACATCGAAGCTGCTCAGGGCGAATTCGTTCTCCAGATTGTTGGTCTGGTAGCCGGCGGCCGGGTTCCCGGCCCCCGATTCCAGCCAGCCGGTCACCGTCTCCACATTGCCGTAATTCCTGGAGAATGTGTAGTTCGCGCTGATGACGCTGCCGGCGCCGAAGCGCTTGTCCGCCCGGAGTTGCAGGGCGTTGTAGCTGCTTTCGCCGAAATATCCAGGCTCGTTCGCCGATGTGTACTGCGGGAACTTGACCAGCAGAAGATTGCGCTGAACGGTGGCCGTAGACAGCGCGCCCTCGCGAACGATCCCGAGGAACGGATTCGGCACGGTCTGCCGCAGAAACGCCCCGTAACACGTGTCGCGCTGCGACGATGTGTAACCAGGCTGCCCCTGCGGAATGACGACGTTGCCCGTCAAGCTGCAGATGGACGTGTCATTCGCCGCGCGATTGATGTGATCCAGCCCCAGCTGATTCTGGTTCAGGGTGGCGGGGAGGTGGCTGCCGCGCAGGCCTACGTACGCGACCTCGACCGACAATTGTTTCGCGAACTGATGCTGCACGGCCGCGTTGAACTGCTGCGTCCGGCCCGGATAGCCCTCCTCATCGCGGTAGTACTGGTTGCCGGTTCCTCCGAGCAGCACTTGCTGGAAACTGGGATCGCGTCCCGGATAGTTATCCACGCCGGTCGGGAACGGATTGCTCAAGTCAGTGAAGAAGGTGCGGTTGTTGTCGACGCTGGTCGCGATGTTATTGGTTCGGATGTTCACGGGGTTGCCCGTCGGCCCATCTGGAAATCGTACGGTCGAGGGCACGTAGAACGTCCCGCCACCGGCGCGCACGACCGTGTTCTCCCCAAGGCGATACGCCACGCCGACACGCGGAGCAAACTGCAGCGGGTTCTTCCTCAGTGTGCGCTCCGGTTGCCCAGAGCTCGCCACTAACTCGTACGCACCGAGGTACGGCTTTCCCGTTTCCGGGTTGGTCTTCCCGGCCAGAAGCGGGTTGACCAAGTCGGGGTTGAAGGTCACAAGGCGGTCTCCCGTCTCGAAGTACGCACCCGGCTTCTCCAGGCGCATTCCAAGGTTCACGGTCAGCCGGGGGCTCATCTGCCACGAATCCTCGACAAAGTACGCCTGGTACCGCGTACGGCCGTAGTTGAAATTCGATGACTGGTACGTCCCGCCTGTGGGCTGACCGATCAGAAACGACGCGAACGGATCGCCCGTTGCGCCGGGGGCTGTACCGTCGAGCGCCGTCGGGTTGTTGGCGAACGTGAACGTGCCGCCCACGTTGTTGTTCTGAAAGTAGTTGACCTCGCCGTTCAGGATGTTCGCGCCCGCCTTCACGGTGTGAGCGCCCATGATTTTGGTGAGCGTCGGCGTGAGCGAATACGTATAGTCGTCCGCGTAGATGAGACCGGTGCCGATGACCTGGTTCGAGCCGGCACCGATGCTTGGAAGGGTTGCCGGGACTCCGTCGCTGCGTTCGGGAATCTGGCCGTAAGGCACCACGGGAAGACCGAACGTCGCCACCGGGTCCGTCCCCAGGTTGCCCGGGGTGCGATCGTAGTCCCACCGCATCACTCCAAACCGCACGTCCAGCACCGTGGACGAATTGAAGGTGTATGTGTCGGCCACCATCAGCTGCGTCGTGATGAAATGCTCGGGCGAGTACGGATCGCCGTTGGTCTGGCCGTTGCCGTATACGTCCACCGGAAGGTTGGTCGAGTCGAATCGCGTGTACCGGCCGATGATGCGGTTGTTCTGGCTCATGTTGTAGTCGGCACGAACGTTGACCTGGTTGTTGTCGCCGCCGATCGAGGCATTGCGCTCGAAGTTGTTCGTGGTCCAGCGGCCGGCCACCGTCGGCTCGGCGTAAATCGGAAAGTTCAGGAACTTCTTCGCAATCGGGCTGATGCGGTTCGCCGGGATGATGTTGCCGGGAAATTGCTGGCGATTGGGTACGCCGGGCGCGCCGCAGACGCCGTTGAAGACCCCCGTGCCGGGATTGTTGATGCCGCACTGCGTCCACGGATCGTAGATGGGCACAACCGTCTGACCACTGCCGCGATAGTCGGAGAAGTCACCGGCCTTCATCGCGGCCGTCGGCACCGTGCGCCGGAACAACACACCTTCGCGGTTGCGGTAGCCTTCGAAACTGCCGAAGAAGAACAGCTTGTTCCTGAGCACCGGACCGCCCATCGACCCGCCGAAGTTGTTCTGCACGAACGGCGGCTTGTCGAGGCCGGCGCGCTCGCCGAAGAACGTGTTCGAGTTCAGCGCCTTGTTGCGGTGTTGTTCGAAGAGCGAGCCGTGATACTGGTTCGTGCCCGACCGCGACGCGATGTTCACAACGCCGCCGGTGAAGCGGCCGAACTCGGCGCTGCTGTTGTTGGTCTGCACACGGAACTCTTCGACCGCCTCCGGACTCGGCGTCAGCACGACGATGTTGCCGTAGGCCGAATCCTGCACCGTGACGCCGTCGAAGTAGGACGCGCTCTGGTTCGCCGTGCCGCCGCCGATCTGGTAGTTGCCAGCTGCGAACACGTTCTTGCCCGTCAGGCTCCCTTCGCTGCCGCCTTGCGGCACGACGGAAGGCGCCAGCGTAATCAGGTTGAGCACGTTGCCGCCGTTCAGCGACAACTGCCGTATGCGGCTGCTCTCCATCACAATGCCGACCGACGCGTTTTCGGTTTGCAGCACCGCCGCTTCACCGGCAACCGTAATCGTCTCGGACAGGTTGCCGAGCTCCAGCCTCACCTCGATGCGAGGCGCCGTGTTGACGTTCACCGCGATCCCATCGCGCACGAAGCGCTGGAATCCGGCGAGCTCGACCTCGAGCCGGTAAGTGGATGGCACGAGATTCAGGAACCGGTAGGTGCCGTCTTCGGCGCTCACGCCCTCGCGGCGCTCGTTCGTCGCGGGGTTGACGAGCACGATCGTCGCGCCGGGAATGACGCCACCCTGGTCGTCCATGACCACGCTGACAAGAGACCCGTAAAAGGACTGGCCAACGACCGGAGCCGGGCGCAACGTCAACCCTAGAAATAGAAGAGCGGCCAGAATCCAACCCGGAAAGCGGTTCAACATGCACCCCTCCTGACTTGCATGACGATCTTTGGAAAAAAAGATTATCGATAATCGAGTATGTTGCACCCGTTGTCAATGGGGAAAATGGGACAAGATGAGCCCTAACGCTCGCGTGAGCGAAGCGAGCGGACCGCCGCTTCGGCGGTTCTCCGGATTTCTGGATCGGAGCTGCTCTGCAGGGCCACTTGGTACTCGCGCACAGCCTCGGAGGGACGACCCGCCATCGCGAGGGCATCGCCCAGATCGAGGTGGACTTGCGCGGACCGCGGCATCAGCGCCGCGGCGGCGCGCAGCTCGACGACCGCTCTGGCCGATGAGCCGCTCAACGCCAGGACCAGCCCGTAGCTGTGCCGGGCCTCGGCATAGTTCGGATTGCTGCGGAGGGCTTTCTCGAAATGGAAGGCGGCTTCCGCGTACGCCCGACGGTTTGCCAGCAGGTTTCCAAGGTTGTTCTGGGCTTCCGCGAGGTCGGGCTGGTGGCGAATCGCGGCTCGAAAATGCCGCTCCGCGAGTCCGGAGTCGTCAGCCTTCAGCGCGGTCAGTCCCATCGTGTTGTTGGCACGCGGAAGATCGGGATTGAGCGCCAGCGCCTGTTGCAGCGCACGCTGTGCCTCGTCCGTCCGGCCCTGCTGCAGAAGGACATTGCCGAGATCCGCGAACGCCTCGCTGTCCTTCGGCCGCACGGTCACGACTTTCGCGAAGGCTCGAGCGCCCTCGTCCCACCGGCCCATTGCGGTTGCGGCAGTCGCCAGTTCTTTGAGTGCCGGCGCGAAGCTCGCATCCCGTTGGAGTGCTTCCTGAGCCCACCGGATCGCAACCTCGTGGTTCGACGCCTTCGCGTACGCGCGCGCAAGCTCGTAATAGAAGTCGGGGCGTTGCGGCCGGTGCTTCTCGATCGCCTGTTCGAGCCGGCTGATGCCGGCCGTGAGATTGGAACCCTGCTGGACTTGCGCAACGGCGACATACAACTCGTTGGCCGGCGTCGCCGGCAGCACCGGCGGGTAATAGGGCACGACTTCGCCGCGGTAGTCGCCGTGCGTGAGCATGTCGGCTTCCCTGAGATCGGCCAGCAGATCGCGCGCGGGCCTGCGACGTTGAATGTAGTGATCGGTCATCACCACATGCACGGCATCTTCGGTGCGCCGCTTCGGCATGTGGCAATCGAGGCACGTGGCGCCCGCGTTGACGCCTGGTACCTGCGGCGCTCCGCGTGGGTGCACCTCCTTGTGACAGCTCTGACAGACGGCCACCTGCTTCTGGACCGCTGCCTCGCCGCGCGGGATGTCGTGCGGGTTGTGACAGGTGAGGCAGGTCATCTCGCTGCGCTGAAAACAGGCGGACTTGCGCAGCCGATACGCGCCGCTCGCGATTTCGAACTTGTCGTCTCGACCGCTCCCCGCCGCATGATCGAAATACGTGAAATAGTCGCCGAGCGGCTTGCCTGGTGAATATGAAAACGGCGGATAGTCGTACCGCCGAATCTGGAACGGAAGCGGTGTGCTCGTCGGCTCGAGATGACATTGCATGCACGTTTCGAGCTGGCGTTCCCGGTCGAGCTTCGCCGGGTTGACAATGGCGCGGAGCGCGGCGTCGAGCGCGCCCGCCTTGACGGCGTCGACGTGCGCCTGCCCCGGCCCATGACAGCGCTGACAGTCGATGCCTTCAGGCAGCGCATCTCCGAATCTCGGACCCACACCATCGTCCTCAACCGGCGTGCGCGGATAGGCGTTGTGGCACGACATGCATCCCGCATCAATCGGACGCCTGAAGTCGAGATGAGAGGGGCGATCATAGCCGGGACTCATCGCCCAGTACCCTCCACGCTCGGCGTACCAACTCACTGGCAGTTGAAGCAGTCGTCCGTCAGGATTTCGATGCAGGAACGTCCGGGCGTGATTACCCGAGCCGACAACGTAGTGGGCTTCGAATTCGATCGCGTTGGCTTCCTTCCCGTCGAAGCCGATCTGGTGACGGCGTTGATAGAGCTTTCCGTCGCGCACCACCATCGTATAGTGGCGGTCGGACGCCTCATGGTAGATGCGGCTGGTTTGGGTGAGCCCGGCTGCGTCCGGGCGAACCCTCGAAAAGGAACGCCCCATACCTGTGCGGCTGAAGGTGCCGGCAATCTGATCGTGGCACGTCGCACAGATGGCGGGATCGACGTAGCCGCCTGCGGTCGTTTCCTGCGCGTTGTCAAGAGCCTGCTGTGGAGTCTGGCTGCCGGCAGGCGTCCAGCGAAGCGCGTACCACACTGCGGCGATCGCCACCAGGGCTGGCAGCAGCACGACGATCAGCTGTTTCGGTGTGACCCGCACAAGAGACTCCCCGGCCGCATCATACAATCCAACCGCCTGGATTACTGTTCAAACCCCGCGTCCAGTCGAGGTGCGCCACGGCGGCAGGTCTCGGCGATCCGGCTCGCCAAATGAAACTTCGTCTCGTGCAGTGAAAACCCGTCTTGACACCGCGACGTCTCGCTGGCACCATTTCGCCCATCGAGAATCGATTTTCGGACGATGAGGAGAAGCGATGAAACCCTTCGCAGGATCGTGTGTGATTGTGACCATGATGATCGCTGGTGTGATGCTGCTGATGCCATCGACGGTCGTGGCGCAGGTCGACACCGGAGTCATCCAGGGCACGGTCCGGGACGCAACCGGCGGCGTCGTGCCGGGTGCCAGTGTCACGCTCCTCAACGTGGATATGGGCGTCTCGTTCCAGACCAAGACGAACGAAGTCGGGCTGTACCAGTTTCCGTCGGTCAGGATCGGCAACTACACGCTGGTGGCGGAGGCCAGCGGATTCGCCCCGTCAACCCTCGAAGGGATTTCGCTCAGCATTCAACAGCGGTATGTCGGCGACTTTTCGCTCCAGCCCAGCAATATCGCCGAGACCGTCAACGTCACGAGCGATGCGGTGGCGCTTCAGACGCAGGAAGCGTCGCTCGGCGGCGTCGTGCAATCGAAGGCCATCAACGATCTTCCACTGAATGGGCGCAACTACACGTTCCTCGCGCAGCTGAACGCCGGCGTTGTCCAGTCGCAGCAGGACACGCGCGGGATGGGCGGCAATGGCAGCTTCTCTGCCAACGGCCAGAACAGCTTCGCCAACAACTACCTTCTCGACGGCGTCGACAACAACTCGAACCTGGTCGACTTCGTCAACGGCGCGGGTTATGTGTACCGGCCCTCGGTCGACGCACTGCAGGAGTTCAGGGTTCAGACGAGCAGCTACAGCGCCGAGCTGGGACGCTCGTCAGGCGCCGTGCTGAATGCCAGCCTCAAATCGGGCGGTGATCGGTACAGCGGCAATCTGTTCGAATTTCATCGCAACTCCGCGCTCGACTCGACGAACTTCTTCGACAAGTATCAGGGTCTCAAGAAGGGGAAGTTCATCCGCAATCAATTCGGCTTCACGCTGGGCGGTCCGATGCGTTTCCTCCATCGCGGAAATCGGAAGACCTTCTTCTTCGCCGACTACGAGGGCACGGTGGCGCGCCAGGCGACGACATCGATCCTGACGACGCCGACCCCGCGCATGCAGGACAGCAACTTCACGGATATGTCGGACCTGATCCGGCTGCAGGGCGGCACGCGCACGGACCGGCTCGGACGGACTTTCCCGCTGGGGACGATCATGGATCCGGCGACCACGCGACTCATCGCCGCCGGCGCCGTCGACCCGGTGACCGGGCGAACCGTGACGGCCGGGGCGGCGGCGTGGATTCGCGACCCGCTCGACCCGAGTGGCAACAACCGGATTCCCGCCAATCGCATGAACCAGAACGCGCTGCGCCTGCTGAAGGAATTTCCCGGCGCGACCCGGACCGATGTGCTGGCCAGCAACTACGCCGTCAACCCGATCACGGAGGACGACAATCATCAGGGCGACATTCGAATCGATCAGTACCTCGACGCCAACAACACGATGTTCGGCCGGTTCAGCGCCGCGCGCGGCACGACGCTGGTGCCTGCCCCGTACGGCGGCATCATCGACGGTTCGCAGTTCGGCGGCGGCGATCAGACGATCAAGGTCTACAGCGGCGCGCTCAGCTGGACCCACATCTATTCGACCTCCCTCGTCAGCGAGACGCGGTTCGGCTATTCGTCGATCGACCACAAGCGCCTGCCATTGAACGCCACCGACAACACCGTTGCGTCCCGGTTCGGGCTGCGCACGCCTGATTCTGAGTTCATGGGTGGGCTGCCGTTGTTTACCGTCGATGGACTCGGCCAGTTCGGCGTCCCCAACAATCTGCCGAGCATCCAGTTTCAGAGCACCTATCAGCTCAGCACGACGTTCAGCAAGCTCGCGGGCAATCACAGCTGGAAGTGGGGCTTCCAGTTCTCGCGTCCGCTGACGGACTTCTTCCAGCCTGCCGCGCCGCGCGGCGGGTACGGCTACTCTGGCACCTTCACCGACGTTCCCCTCACGACCGGCGGCGGCACGGGCATGGCCCAGATGCTGCTGAACCCTCTCGCCAGCACGCTGACTGGCTTACCGGATTGCGCTGCAACAGCCGTCGCGCCCTGCCGAGCGAACTTCGTGGGTGGGCCGAACTCGATCAACGTCAACAGAATTCCCGACCCGACGCCGCACGCCTCCTGGCAGGTCTGGTCGGGCTTCATCGAAGACACCTGGAAGCTCACGCCGAAGGTGACCGCGAATCTCGGGCTCCGGTACGACTTTCAACGCAATGCCGAGGCACCGGACGGAGCCGCGGCGAATCTCCTCGTCGAGCCGACTCCGCGCTACGTGATGGCGGCGGATCGGTGCCGGGAGAATCTGTCGCCCTCGTTCATCGCGCAGGCCGCCGCCGACCGCATCGCGATCGAATGCGCCGACAGCAACATGCTCGTGACGAGCCCGAAGGACATGTTCGCGCCGCGCCTCGGGCTGTCGTACGCGTTCGCGGACGACTGGGTCGTGCGGGCGGGCGGTGGGATGTTTTATCTGACGAGCGGCACGTCCGGGCGGAACGGCGGCAACAATCTCGTCGGCACTCAGCTGATCTATCCGTACGCGTACGGCGTCACCATTACGAATAACACGCCGGGGGCGCCCGTCATCTACGGCGACGGCAGCCGCGGCACGTTCGAATCGGGCATCGAGGGGATTCGCGCGAACGATCCGACGGCGTTCAACGCGTTCAACCTCTCGCTGGGCGGCATTCCGAGCCCGTGGAGGGTTCCTCTGACGATTCAATACAACGTCACCCTTCAGCATCAGCTGACGACGTCGCAGTCGGTCTCGGTCGGCTATGTCGGGAGCAAGAGCCGGAATCAGGACCTCGGCTTCAGCGCGTACAACTACAACGCGGTGCGCGTGATGGCGCCGCCTGGATTGAATGCGACGACCTTCCGGCAGTACCCCAATTTCAACGGCATCAACCAGATTCTCAACCTCGGCAAGGCCGAGTACAACGCGCTGCAGATGACCTACGACAAGCTGTTTACCCAGGGCTTTGCCGCGCGCGCCAACTACACCTTTTCCGAGTGCCGCAACCAGGGCCGCCAGGGGCTGGTCAACAACGTCGGCGGCTACCGCTCGCTGTGGCTGCTCGGCCCTGATTGGGCGCTCTGCGATTCTGACTCGCCTCACATCATCAGCGTCAACGTCGGCTACGACCTGCCGTTCGGCCAGGGGCAACGGTTTGGCTCGAGCACGTCAGGCTTGCTCGATCACTTGGTCAGCGGCTGGCGCGTCAACGCGATCGCGCTGTATCAGAGCGGTCCGCCGTTTACGATTCCGTGCAACATTCCGACGACGACGGGGCAGGGCTGCAACGCGGTGCTGACGGGTGAGCCGTTGTACCGGGAGAACCGCAGCTTCGAGGGGTGGCTCAACCCGGCGGCGTTCACCAATCCGCCTGTGGCGACCACCATCGGGCAGACCGATCTGACGCCGCTGGGCGGGCCGACCCACGCAGGTGAGAGGTCCGGATTTCAAGAGGATCGATTTCTCCGTGTTCAAGGAGTTCCGCGGCGCCGGCCAGCAGCGGTTCGAGGTGCGCATGGAGATCTTCAACCTCACGAACACGCATAACTTCAGCGTGCCGGGCTTCTCGGGCGGCGGCGCCGGTCTGCCTCCACCGCCGGGCGTGCTGGATTTCAGCAACACGACCAATTTCGGCAAGATCACGGCGCTCCGCCTCGGCCCGAACGATCAGAGGCAGATTCAGCTCGCTCTGAAATATTATTTCTAAGGGCGTGACGGAATGCGGACGCGAGTACTGGTCCTGTCGATCTCATTTGTCGCGACGGCGGCCTGGGGACAATCGAGCCCCCAGGTCGCTCCGCAGGGCAACGACGTCAACGGCGCCGCCATCGTAAACGGGAAGGGCAAGTGCCTGACCTGCCATCGCATCCAAAGCACCGGCTCACGCCTCGGACCAGATCTCACCGACATCGGAGCGATCCGAAGCCTCGAGCAAATCCAGACGTCGTTGCTCGATCCTGACGCTGAAATTCTTCCCGAAAACCGCATCGTATCGCGTCGTCACGCGCGACGGCGCGAGCATTACCGGCCGGCTGCTCAATCACGATACATTTCAAGTCCTGATGCGAGACCAGAAGGACCAGTTGCGCAGCTTCAACAAGTCGGAGCTTCGCGAGCACGGCTTCGTCGCGTCCTCGCCGATGCCCTCCTATCGAACGACGTTGTCTGGTGAAGAGCTGGCCGATGTCGTCGGCTATCTGGCCTCACTGAAAGGAGTCGTCGCACAATGAATCGCAGGACGCCTATCGTGCTGGGTGCCATCCTCCTGCTTGGCCAGCTCCTGCTGGCGCAGGTTTCGTCAGATCGCATCCTGAACGCCCAGAAGGAACCTCACAACTGGCTCACGTACTCGGGAACCTACATGAGTCAGCGCTACAGCCCGCTGACCGAGATCACGACCGCAAATGCGAAGGACCTTCAGCTGAAGTGGGTTTTCCAGGCCCGTTGGCTCGACTACTACCAGGCCACGCCGCTCGTCGTCGACGGCATCATGTACACGACGCAGGGCAACGACGTGCTCGCGTTGGATGCGACGACGGGAAAGATATTCTGGATTTATCCGTACGCCCCTTCGAGTGACGCCAAGTTTTGTTGCGGGCGCATCACGCGCGGTCTTGCGATTCTCGACGACACGCTGTTTCTCGCAACCGTCGATGCGCATCTCATCGCGATCGACGCCAGCACTGGCCGTCCGCGGTGGAACCGCATCGTCGCCGACGCGGCGGCCGGCTATTCCATGACGTTGGCACCGCTCGTCGTCAAAGACAAAGTCATCGTAGGAACCGGCGGGCGGCGAGTTCGGGATCCGCGGCTTCCTCGTGGCCTATGATGCGAAGACTGGAAAGGAAGCGTGGCGCTTCAACACCGTGCCGCTGCCAGGGGAACCGGGACACGAGACCTGGGGTGACGGATGGAAAACCGGCGGAGCCTCTATCTGGGTCACCGGCTCGTACGATCCCGAGACCAATCTCACGTTCTGGGGTGTGGGAAATCCGGGCCCCGACTACAACGCCAAGACGCGCCCCGGCGACAACCTCTACAGCAATTCCGTCGTCGCGCTCGACGCCGACAGCGGCAAGCTGAAGTGGCACTACCAGTTCACGCCGCACGATGAATTCGACTGGGATGCCGTGCAGGTTCCCGTGCTCGCGGACATCTCGTGGCGGGGACAGCCGAAAAAGGCCATGCTCTGGGCCAATCGCAACGGATTTTTCTACGTGCTGGATCGCCGCACGGGCGAGTTCCTGCTGGCCGCTCCCATCGCCAAGCAGAACTGGAATGCGGGATTCGACAAGAAGGGACGCCCCATCCGGACTCCAAACGCGGCCCCGTCGTATGAAGGCGTGCTCATCTACCCCGGCAACCAGGGTGCGACAAACTGGTTCAACCCTTCCTTCAGTCCACGCACCGGACTGTTCTACGTGAACGTCTGGGAGAATTCCCATCACATCTTCGCGCGAACAGACCAGCCGTATGCGGAAGGTGCGACCTACACACAAGGACGGCTCAGCACGAACTATCCCGGACGCGGAATCGCCGCAGGCATGCGCGCTTCGACGCGGCCGAACCTGAGAAGGGAAGACGAAAACTACGGCACCGTGCGGGCCTTCGAGCCGGAAACCGGCAAGTGGAAGTGGGAATACAAGATGTCCGATCTGACCGACGCCGGCATTCTGACGACGGCATCGGACGTCCTGCTTACCGGCGGTCGCGAAGGCTACTTCTTCGCCCTCGACGCGCGGAATGGCTCGCTTCTCTGGAAGATCCAGTTGGGCGGGCCGATCCAGAATGGTCCCATGACCTACTCGGTCGGCGGCAGGCAATACGTGGCGGTGAGCGCCAGCAATTCGTTGTTCGTTTTCGGGCTGCCCTGAATGTGAGGGATCTGCGAGACGCGGCAGCGGCGGTTTCCTGGAGTCGTCGCGAATTTCTTCGCGAAGCGACCGGCGCGTGTGTGGGCACGGCACTGTTCAGCTCGCGCCTGCGGGCGGCGCAGGCCGCACGCGTGCGCAAGGCGGTCGTCGTCACCTTTGGCGGTGGCGCGAGGGATGACGAGACGTTCATGCCCGACGGCCGCCAGAATATTCCCCGCCTGCTTGGCGACCTGCTGCCCCGCGCCACGTTCTTCACTCAGGTCGTCAACCGCGGCATTCTGGGCCACTACGTCGCCAACGCGAGCCTGGCAACAGGCGCATACGAGACCATCAACAACTTCGTTGCCGCGCCTCCGCAGCACCCAACGGTCTTCGAGTATTTCCGCAAAGAGCTTGGACGGCCTTCCTCTGACGTGTGGGTGATTGCGCCAAGCGTCGGGTTCGAGCGCATCGGCGAAAGCCGGCATGCCTCCTATGGACCCGGCCTGGGTGCCAACGTCGTCCTGCCGAAGCGTCTGCTGGCGTCGGCCGTGCCCGCGGGCGCGCGCGCCAACTACGAATCGCTCCTGCACGACAACTACGAGTCTCCTCTGTTCCAGCCCGAGGCGGCGAGCACGGATCTCGAGCTCGAGCGGCTGACGGGGGTCTTGAAGGTGTCGGTCGCCGACTTCGTCTCGAGCGCACGG
The DNA here is from genome assembly GCA_963811435.1 of Vicinamibacterales bacterium. GTDB lineage: Bacteria > Acidobacteriota > Vicinamibacteria > Vicinamibacterales > JAMQPK01 > JAMQPK01. Next base: position 137,955 of record CAWERD010000007.1, on the reverse strand, counting down.
AATCTCGAAAGCCCTGACGAGCTCTCGGTCTTCATCGCACGGAGCGTCATGCGGCAGTTCGCCCCCAGTCTTCTCTGGATTACGCTGCACGACATCGACATTGCGCACGCCGGCACCTTCTCGCTGTACGTGGATGCGATACGCCGCACCGATCGGCTGTGCGGTGAGATCTGGAACATGATTCAGAGCGATCCCGAGTACGCGGGCAGGACGTCACTGTTTGTCCTTCCAGACTTCGGCCGCGATTCCGATGAGACGACCGGCGGCAACGGGTTCCAGCATCACCGCACGGGCGATGCGCGCTCGCGCACGACCTGGATGCTCGCGCTGGGCCCCGGCATTCGCGAGAACGTGCTCATCGATCGCCCGCTTGACTCGATGGACCTGGTGCCGACGCTCGGGAGATACTTCGGATTCTCGCCGCAGTTCGCGCAAGGCACGCCTGTCGGCGAGCTTTTCTGATGCCCGGCTATGCAACCCGCGCAGCTCGCGCCTGAGCTCTTCGCGTCCTACCGCCCGCTGGCTCGCAAGGTCGCGACGAGCAACCTGGACATCCTGCGTGAAATGCCCTTGAGCTTCGTGCCGCTGCTCCTGGCAGAGGTGATCGCGTACGACTCCAGGTTCCCTGCCGAGCGTCAGGAAGTCGACGCGCAGTTCACGTTCATGCGCGCGCTGTCGCCACAGCGGCGCAAAGAGGTGATGGCGCGATTTCAGCAGCTGAGGTTGTCGCCGGCACTCGAACAAGTGGATTGGGTGAAAGCGCCGGGAGAATTTTCCGAACAGCTGTCTGCGCATCTCTGGACGACGGGGCAGGTCGCCGACTTCCGAGTGGCCGCGATCGAATTCCTCAATAGCGTTCGAGCGGCCATTCCGCCGCCCCTGCCACCTGTTCCGCGATTGACCGTCGTGGTGATCGGACAGGGAGTCACGAAAAACAGTTATCCGCTCTTTCGCAAGCTGCGCTCACATGGCACCTACTTCAGCCAGGTGAATCCGGCGAATGGGCTGCGGATCGCGATCGATCGCGCCGCGGCGCGGGCACAGACGCATCCAATGCCGTTCGGACATTGGTACGTGGATGGTGGCGTACCTGCACCGTCTCCACCGGGACTCGAGAAGCTGGCCTATGGTGAGCTCGATTTCGTCCGGGATGCCGTGGTCGCGAAGTTGCGAAGCCTGACGTTGGCTGGCGCGGGCACCGAAGCTCGTCGCAGTGCGCTGATGCGGCTGACACCGGCGGATGTCGGCCTTAAAGACGATGGCGACAGCGGCGTGCTGAACGATTTCAAGGTGACGGTGCTGTCGGAAGGCTCAGGGGTGCAGTTTTTCAGCACGACGTTCGTCCAATGGGCAGCCCGCGAGGTTCTGCGCCGCGCTCAGCCGGTGACCCTGGTGGCGAGATTTGCGCCGCGGTTGACCGAACGTGCGATGAACGGGGCCATGATCGGAGAACGGACACCGGTCGAGCTTGATGCCGAGGGGGCGCTCGTGGACGCCGATATGGGCGCGTATTACACCTGGCTCAATCTGATGCGGCTGCCGGACGCGGACCGATCGTCCTTGCTCGTCTGGTTCGAGAATCACTCCGAGGCGCTGGTCATTGGGCCGTCAGTCGCTCGCAGTACAGAGTCGAACCGGACCGTCGATCTGAATCAGCTGCTCGACGAAGCGCTGGCCTGACGATCCCATTTTTTTGCCATCTGCCATCTGCCATGACGTGAGCTAGTGGATTGTCCATCCGCCGTCGACCATCAGCACGTGGCCGACCACCATGTCCGACAGATGGCTCGAGAGAAACAGCACGGCACCCACCAGATCCTCCGGCTGATTCCAGCGGCCTGCCGGCAGCATCTGTGTTGTCGCCCACTCTTTGTATCCGGGGCGCTCGAGGATCACCTTTCGCGATTCCGTCTCGGTAATGCAGGGCGCCACGACGTTGACGTGAACACCCGACTTCGCCCATTCGAGCGATAGCGCGCGCGTCAGGTGGTGGACCGCCGCTTTCGCGCCGGCGTAAACCGCCCTTCCGTTAAACGCCACGATGCCGAAGTTCGACCCGATGTTGATGATCTTGCCGCGGCCCTGCGGAATCATCACGCGCGCGGCGGCCTGGCAGGCGAAGAACACGCTCTTCACCGACGCGCTCATCGTCTTGTCGTACTCTTCCTCGGTGACATCGATGGCCGGACCGGTTCCCGTCCATCCTGCATTGTTCACGAGAATGTCGATACGGCCGAACATCGCCTTGGTCTCGGCAATCATCGCGCGCACCTGATCGACATTTGCGACGTCGGCCATGATGATGGCCGACCGCCGCCCCAGCGCTTCGATCTCGGCCTGCACGCCCTTGATCTCGTCATGGCGGCCTTCGGGATGCTTCGCCAGCACGACGTGGGCGCCTGCCTGCGCAAGACCAAGAGCGATCGCCCTGCCGATGCCCTGCGATGCGCCCGTCACGATTGCGATCTTGTCTTTCAGTCCAAAGCTCGAATAGTCGACAGCCATCTGTTTTTTATCCACGTGTTGCAAGGAAAATCCCGCCAACCATGATCGCCGCGCCAATTACGTTCGTCAGCGTGAGCGGCTGAACGGGAGATCCCAGCCACCCGAAGTGCGAAAGCGCCATTGCGCTCAGAATCTGTCCGCCAAGCAGCATCATCGTCATCGGGCCGGCGCCGATTTGGGGAATCAGCCACGCGATGCCGAACACGAGCGAGGCGCCCATGGCGCCGGCGGTCAGGAGAACAGGATTCACCTGGCGCAGGCCGCCCAGCGCACCCGCCTGCCAGCCGCTTAAGCCAATCGCCACGGCTGTCACCGCTCCAATGCACCAGAAGAGCGCATTGCCGACGCGCGGATTGCCGATCACGGCGCCAACCTTGCCGTTCATCGCAAGGTGCACGGTCAGCACGACACCGAGGAACATCGTCAAACCATAAAGGTACGATTTCATCTCGCTGACTCCTTAGTTAATCGTGAACAGCCATCGTTATCTCCGAGGACAGGGCTAAAGCCCTGTACCACCGAGAGGACTAACGCCTTGTGCCACCGACAGAGTAAGAGGCCTGTGCCACCGGTGGCAGAGGCCTTCAGGCCTGTCCATGGCCGTGTCTTTATTTGGCATCGGCCAACGCGAACACGTGAAGGCGTCCGCCGATCCTGTTCTCGTCGACTTTTCTGGCAACCGGGCGGCCGCCGCCCGCCATGATGGCCACGTATTGCTTGCCGCGCTTGCCCTGATACGTGATCGGCACGGCGCGGCCGTTTTCCGTCAGGTCGGCCACCCAGAGAACCTTTCCTGTCCGCGCGTCGAATGCGCGGAATCGCGCGTCCTGAGACGCCGCGATGAAAACCAGTCCGCCTGCCGTCGCAATCGGTCCGCCTCGATTCAGCGTGCCCGTCGCCGGCACGCCCAGCGCATCGAGCTCCTCGAACGAACCGAGCGGAACTCTCCATGCGATGTCGCCGGTGTTGACGTTGACGGCGACGAGCTCACCCCACGGCGGCTGCTGACAGGGCCAGCCCTTCCGTCCGTCCCAGAAATTCGTTCCAAGCATCGGCGGCGCTTTGTCGGGACCCGCGCGGACGTACATGTTCTCGAGCATGGTGCTCTTCACCATCTTGTTGAGCATGCCGTGGTCCTGCGTGGGCGTGAACAGGTAGCCGAGATCGGGATTGAACGCCGACCCGTTCCAATTCCCGCCGCCAGTCCAGCCGGGAAAAATCACGCTCAGCTTGGGGCCGTACTGCGCATACGGGCCGCCGGTCTTGACGCCACCTTCGAGCTCGAGCAGACCCCTGCAGTACGCCTCGTGCTCGGGCGTCACCTTCGCGACTTCCTCGGGCGAAAACGTCATGCGCGCGATGGGCGGAGGTTTGACCGGAAACGGCTGTGTCGGGGAGTACTCATCTCCAGGAATCGGGTTATCCGACACGACGGGCCGCTCCTCGACGCCGAAGATGGGAGTACCCGTCACGCGATCGAACACGAACAGGAGCCCCTGCTTGGTGTACTGCGCCACAGCCGGAATCGTCCGGCCGTTGCGCCTGACGTCGATGAGCGTCGGCGCCGCGGACAGGTCGTAGTCCCAATTGTCGTGATGCGTCGTCTGAAAAAACCATTTGAGCGTGCCCGTCATCGCATCGAGAGCCAGCAGAGACGAGCCGTACAGGTTCGAGCCGAGCCGATCGCCGCCGTAGAAATCGGTCGCGGGCGTGCCCGTCGGCACGTACGCGATACCGCGCGCTTCATCGATGGTGATGAATCCCCACGTGTTCGCGCCGGCGCGATCGACCCATTGATCGTTTTTCCAGACGTCGTGGTGTGGCTCGCCCGGCCTCGGAATCGTGTGAAACGTCCAGGCGATTTTGCCCGTCCGCAGGTCCCACGCGCGAACGTCGCCCGATGGGCCGAGGCTGGGGCTCTCCTGCGAGTGCGCGCCGGTAATCGCGAGATGTTTGTAAATCGCCGGCGGTGAGGACAACGCCACGCGCAGCTTCGGAAATTTTTCGCCGACGCCCTGCCGCAGGTCGACCTTGCCGCCTTGTCCGAATCCCGGCGCGTACTCGCCGGTCTTCGCGTTCAGCGAAATCAGCAGCGAAGATCCGTCAGTGGTGCCGAACACAAGCTGCGGCGGAATGCCGTTCCCGCCGGGCCAGTACGCCAGCCCCCGGGTCGACGGCGTCTGGCCGATGTCTTTGACCCAGATTTCTTTTCCCGTATCGGCGTCGAGCGCGACCACACGGTTATACATGGTCGCCAGGTACATGACGCCATCGACCACGAGCGGCGTGGAGGCGGACTGTCTCGGCGCCGGCCGTACCGGTCCAGCCCCGCCACTCGATTCGCCGCGTGCCGGCTGAGCGGGGTTTGGCGAGCCTTCGTCAGCTTGAATTTCCGCCGGGCCACCACCACGACGCGAAGGCGGGACTGCCGCCGGCGTGTCGTACGTCCAGACGAGCTTCAGGTTCGAGACGTTCGACGTATTGATCTGCTTGAGCGGCGAGTATCGTTGCGCGCCCGAGTCGTGACCGTGCGTCGCCCAGTCTCTGTCGGGCTTCGGCGCCTGAGCGACGACGATAGCGGCGGCGGCCACTCCGACGAGCGCAACGCCAAGGTATCGCGCTGATCTACCTGTCATGGCAGATGGCAGATGGCAGATAGCAGGTCATCGCTTTGCGTCTTTCCAGTTGTTCCAGAAGATGAACGTGCCCCTCTTGGTCGAGGTGATGATTTCCGCGCTGCCGTCCTTGTTGAGATCGACCACCGACAGGTGCGAGCCCACGCCGGATCGATTGTGGATGAGCTCGGGCACGAACTCGGCGCCGCCCGGTGCCTTGGGATTCCGCACCGTGCGATACACATACAGCACCGGCGCCCCGTGCGGATCGGGGTCGATGAACGTGTCGAGGTGAGACCAGTACCGCTTGCCGGTGACGAAGTCCAGCAGCCCGTCGCCGTCGACATCGGCGTAGGTGGCGCCATGCAGCTGCGAGAACGTCACGCCGCCGGCATTCTTCGTCGAGAAATCGGTCATGATCGGATGCTCGACAAACGATCGCGCCCCGTCGGCCGCTTTCTTCTGCTCGAACCACGACAGCCCCCAGCCGTGCGCCTGGAGCGAAGTGACCACGTCGTTGAGGCCATCACCGTTGACGTCGTAGACCGCCATCTCTGCGCCGCCCGGGCTCGACCGGGTCCACCGGCCGAACGCCGCCGGATGGTAGGGCCAGGTCTTGCCGTCCTTGGTGGCGGGCTGTTCCCACCAGCCGAAGGCGTTGAGGAAATCGGCGCGGCCGTCGCTGTTGACGTCGCCGACACCCATGCCGTGATTCGCCCACGGGCCCGGCTCGCTGATGTAGTACTTCGTCCACATCCCCGTCGGGTTCGCGCGATCCGGTTTCGTATAGACGAAGCGGTTCTCGCTGTCCTTGAACAGGAATTCGGGCGTGCCGTCGCCGTCCACGTCTTTGAGCAGCATGAACTCGCACGACATGCGATCGGTGACGGTGTAGGTCTCCCACCGGCGGGACTCGCCTTTGGGATTCACATACAGAATCGCAGGCCGCTGGAAGACCGCGTTCAGCACGTCCGGCCATCCGTCGCCCGTGAAGTCGTAGGCATACTGCAGCCCGTTGAAATACTGCGTGCCGGGATCGATCGTCCCGCCAATGTAGATTTCGCGGGCACTGTTGTAGTCGGGACCGAGGTAGTAGTACGGACCGGCCACGATGTCAGGCGTGCCGTCGTGGTTGAAATCGGCCACGGCGGGACCCCACGAGTAATAGAACTCGTTCAGTGTCTGCATCCTGAAGCGCGTGGACACCTTTTCGGGACTGGCCACTCTCGGCTGGAGATCCTTGTAAGAGATGTCTTTGAAGCGCACTTCGCCGCTGCCGCCGGCATACAGCGCAAATGGACCGTAGGCACCAAACTCGGGATCGGCAACCGAGTCGCCGATGCCCCCCGCGTCATTGAGAAATGCGCGAAGAATATTGGCGTCGAGCACGAGCTCAATCGTGTTCCAGTCGCCCGCGCGCAGGCCGGTGACCGGACGCGGAATGGGCGAAGCCATCCCGCCAGGCATCTGAGGAAGTGCCGGGGGCCCTCCCGCACGCGCGCCGGCCGCGGCATTCGGAGCAGGGTCTGGAGGCGGCAGCGCCACGCGCAACTGCCCTCCTCCCGGTCCTCGCAGGCGTTCTTTCGACTTTTCGACACCCTGAGCGTCGAGCGTGATGCGATACGCCGCGAGATCGCCTTCGTTCAACGACACAAAGACGCCCTTCAGCCCGCCGTCGGCAGTCCGCTCTGCGCGAAGCAACACGCCGGTCTGGCATCCCGCCGCGCACCGGAATGAGGCGAATACTGCAACGTCCTGATACGAACGGTCCGCGATCAGCCACCCGCCGGCACCGCTGCCGATAATCTCGCCGTTCTCGGCGCGCCAGCTGCTCTGGCCGACCGGCTTCCAGCCGTTGAGACTCGAACCGTTGAAGACCACGTCAGGTACGAAGTTCTTCGACGCGCCCTGCATGATGGATGTGAACGCCGCGACCACGAGGACGATCACCGCGAGAAACGAACCGATGCGACACTTCATAGAGTCCCCTCTTTCAGCGGCGTCGACCAACCCGGGTCTTGCGGCTGCCCTTCTGCTCTTCGACCTCTGCGGCTTCCTGCTCCAACGCCGCGCGAAGCCACTGTCCCGGCTCTTCGATGTGGAGACGCAGCGCACGTTCGGCCGCGTCGGGATCCTGCGTTCGCAGCGCGTCGACGACTGCAGCGTGCCGCTCGGCAATCTCGCTGAGTGAATGGTGCGACTTCGACACCGTCAGAAACGTCGTCGTTGTCAGCCGCATACGATCCCAGATCTGCTGAAGCATCCTGTTGCCAGACGCTTCGACGATCGTCAGATGGAATGCGAAATCTGCTTCGACGGCGCGGCGGTTGTCGCCCCGCGCGGCCGCGGTCCGCATCGTGGCGAGAAGGCCCTCGAGCTTCTTCAGGGTCGCTGGATTGATCCGCAGCGCCGCGTGACGAGCCGCGAGACCCTCGAGGACCGCACGGATCGGATAGAGCTGCACGAGCTCCTCGGCCGAGATCTGACGGACGATCGCACCGCGGAAGGGAGAGCTCACCACAAACCCAAGCAGATCGAGGTCGCGCAACGCCTCGCGGACGGGAGCCTGACTGACGCCGAACTCCTGCGCGATGCGCATCTCGACGATTCGCTCGCCAGGCGCGAGACGGCCGTTCAGAATCTGTTCGATCAACTGGTCGCGAATCTCGTCACGGAGTACCCGCCGCTCGCGCCGAGGGCTCTTTGCTCGTTTCACCGCTGAGTTCCTTTCTCTGGCAGTGCAAACGCGACATACGCCCTCGCCGGCACCGACGCGGTTTGTTCCGTCATCCCGTCCTGGCCTCCCGTCGTCGATGTGGCGTTGACGACGAAGAACTGACGTCCCTTCACGTCATACATCGCCGGAATCCCTCGCGACCCTGCCGGCAATGGACCGGTCCACAAAATACGGCCTGTGTCTGAATCGTAAACGCGCAGCTTGCTGTCGCCGCCGGCGTGGAACAGCAACCCGGCCGACGTCGTGACTATTCCCGTTCGCTGGCTGATGAATCCCGTCTCCTTTGCCCCGGCCGCAATCGCTCGAGCATCGTCACCACCAGCCGGCACCTGCCACTTGATCGTGCCGGTGTTGAGATCGTAGGCCGTCAACGTCGAGTACGGCGGCTTGAAGATCGTGTTGTTCATGCCGTAGCCGGTGTACATGCGGACTTCCGGAACCTGCACTCCCGGCGGATAGTCCGGACCGATCATGCCGCCTGCGCGACCTGGCGGGATGACCCGCCCGGCGGCAGCACCACCAGATGCGACGACCGGTCCACCGGGCGCCGCCGCCGCGCCCGGTCCGGCGCCGCGACCGCGCGAAGGGGACGCCGCGTCGGGCGATGCGAGAAATGCGACGAGCGCCGCCAGTTCCGTCTGATTGAGATCGTTGTTCTGTGGCATTCCCGGACCACCGCCGGTAATCACTTCTCTCAGCGGTTCGGGGCCCAATCGCGTGGTGATGTCCGCAAGCGACGGGTAGTTGCCGCTCCCTTTCAGATCGGCGCCGTGACACGTTTGGCATCGTTGTTCGTAAAGCGTTCGCCCCTGCGCGATCGCCGCTGGTCCCCCTACCCTCCCGCCGCCGCCCGGCGCGGGGGCCTCGTTGCTCAGCTTGTAAATCGACGGGACGTTGATGCTCAGGACATAGACGATGCCCTTCGCGGGATCGGAGGCCGTGCATCCCCAGTTGGCTCCACCCTGCGCGCCGGGAATCGACACCGTGTCTTTCAACGCCGGCGGCGTAAAGAGCCCTTCATTGCGCGCGTTCGCAATACGCGTCTTCCACTCTGCGCGCTCGTCGGCTGTCAGGATGAACGGATTGATATCGTCGACCGTCAGCCTCTGCGGCGCAAACGGAGGGGGCGCTGTTGGAAACGGCTGCGTCGGCCAGGCTTGCTCGCCCGGAATTTCGCTCGCCGGCACCCGCCGCTCTTCGATCGGCCACAACGGTTGTCCGGTGACACGATCGAACACGTAAAGAAAACCGGTCTTGCCGGCCTGCGCGACGACGTCGATCGTCTTCCCGTTCCTCTGCACCGTCGTCAACTGTGGGGCGGCGACGTTGTCGTAGTCCCAGAGATCGTGGTGCACCATCTGAAAGTGCCAGAGGCGCTTGCCGGTCCGCGCATTCAACGCCACGAGCGAGGTGCCGAACAGATTGGCGCCATGACGATCGGCGCCATAGAAATCGTAGGTCGGCGATCCGAGCGGGAAATAGGCGATGCCTCTGACAGGGTCGATCGTAATTTCGCCCCAGGTGTTGACGCCGCCGATGTACTTCCATGCATCCTTCGGCCACGTCTCATAGCCGAACTCGCCGGGATGCGGCACGGTGTGAAACTGCCACACGAGCGCACCGGTCACGACGTCGAACGCACGAAGATCTCCGGGCGGCGCCATGTAGTTCTCGCCGGCGGCCGATCCCAGAATGATGAGGTTCTCGTACACCTTCCCGGGCGTCGACGACTGCGTCTTGACGATCGTGGCGGCGTCGCGCCCGAGCCCCTCACGCAGGTTGACGACGCCGTCTTTACCGAATGTGGTAATCGACTTGCCCGTCTGCGCGTCGATCGCCTGAAGGTAGCTGTTCATCTGAAACAGCAGCCGCCGGTCGGAGCGGTCCCTGCTCTCCCAGTAGTTGATGCCGCGCGGAGCGATGCCCAGCAGGCCTTCGTGAATCCAGATTTCGCGTCCCGTGCTGGCATCGAGCGCGACGAGAGAATTGTTTCGTGCGAGCACGTAGATCGTGTTGTCGACCACGATCGGGTTGAACACGTACGACACGTTGTCCGACGTCGGATACGTCCAGGCCACCGCCAGCTGGCTGAGCGTGGACTTGTTGATCTGGTTCAGCGTGAAATAGCGTGCGTTGTCGGGGCTGCCGCCATAGTCGTTCCAGGTCGTGCGACCGGTTTGGGCGTGCCCGTGCTGCATGGCCATTGCAGCCATGAAAGCCATCAGAACGGCAGCTCTCGTGCTCTTCATGAGACTCCTCTTTGCCGTCATCGTCTCAACGCGACGCCCTGCTTCACCGAATACCGCGCACACTCCTGGCGGCCTCGATCGCGGCCTGGCCGAGCGGACAATACCCGAGAAACGCCTCGCCGCCGGCGTAATCCTTCAGGTGCATAGCCGCACCAAGGGCTGCGCACGCAACCAGCTGCGAGGAGGCTCGTCTGTCGATGTGCATGGGTGGTCCCAAAGGTTAATCGATAATCGATAACAAATCACGCGGGATTTTCAACGGGGTGATGCCTGGTTCTAACGGTATGATGCGGGCGTTCCCGGGCATGACGCGCGGTTGGACGGAGGGAGTGACGCCATGAAACGCAGGTTCGCATTGACGGCTGTTGCCGGATTGTTGTGGCTGGCCGAGGTCATTGCCGTGGGTCCGAGCTTCCGTCCGGATGCGACCGTCAGAGGATCGAGCCTGGACGGCTGGCATGCACTCGGGCAGGCCGACTGGAAGGCGCAGAACGGTGAGATCGTCGGGACGCCCAGGCCGGGTGGGACCGGCGGCTGGCTCGTGCTCGACCGTTCGTACCAGGATGTCGGCGTGTATGCGTCGTTCCGGTGCACCGGTGGCTGCAAAGCAGGCGTGCTGCTCCGCGCCGAGAAAACTCCGCAGGGCATGAAAGGCATTTACTTCGCGCTGGCCGGCGAAGATGTGGCGAGCTATCGCGTCACCCTCGACGCCGAGGGCCGGGAGCTTCAGCGCGAGCCCCTCCGGCGGGGCGGCGGACAGATGCGGATCGCGCCGCCGATCGATCCCAACGCTCCTGCCCGCGGCGCAGGCGGAGGCGGCAGGGGCGCTCCGCCGAGCGTCACCCTTCCACTTCCCCGGCCGTCCGGTGACGTGCGGCCGGCCGACTGGAACACCGTCGAGCTTCTGATTGACGCGAACATCATCCGCGCCTTCGTGAACGAAGGTGGCGAGCTGGGCTGGGTGGCGGACGATGAAGCCGGGAGGTTCGGTCCGCTGGCGCTGTACGTGGGTGGCAGCGGCGAGGCGCGCTTCAAGGATGTCGCCTACAAGGATCTCGGACTTCACGAGATCGCGTCAGAGCAGGTATCGAGCAATTTCCGGAAACAGCAAATCAGCGACTTCTACTACGCGTGGGGTGCCGCCGCCGGCGATTTCAACCACGACGGCGTGCTCGATGTGGCCGCCGGCCCGTACTACTATCTCGGGCCGGACTATGCAAAACGCCGTGAAATCTTCCTCGGCTACGTCTCTAATCCCGGGACCGAATACTCCTTCGACTGCTGGATGCAGTTTGCGGGCGACTTCACCGGTGACGGCTGGGACGATGTGATCACGGCGAGCTTCTCGCCGAGCGCGATTGGGTCGGAGCGTGGCGCCGTTGGCGTGTGGCTGTATGTGAACCCCAAAGGCGAGCCGCGCCGCTGGGACAGGCATCGCGTCGTGCCGACATTTCAGAGCGAAATCGCCGTGCTCAGAGATATTGACGCCGACGGTAAGCCCGAGCTGGTGTATGCCGCTGAGGGAGCCGTTCGCTATGCCAAGCCGGATCCGGCAAACCCGACCGGACCATGGGTCGTTCGCTCCGTGTCGGAGTCCGGTTACTCGACCGCTCACGGCATGGGCGCTGGCGACATCAACGGCGACGGACGCATCGACATCGTCAATGCGTTCGGCTGGTGGGAACAGCCGCCATCGGCAGGAAGCGCGCAGGGTCCGTGGGCCTACCATCCGCAAGCCTTCGCCCGGTATACGCGCAACGTCGTGGGCGGCAGCGTCATGGCCGTGTACGACGCAAACGGCGACGGCCTGAATGACGTCGTCACTTCGCTTTCCGCGCACGGCTGGGGGCTCGCGTGGTACGAACAGAAGCGCGACGCGTCGGGCGCGATCTCGTTCGTCCAGCACATGATCATGGACGACTTCTCGACGAAGAACGCGGGGGGCGTCACCTTTTCTCAGCCGCACGGATCGACGTTTGCCGACATCGACGGCGACCGCATTCCAGATTTCATCGTCGGCAAACGCTTCTGGGCGCATCGGGATGATTATCTGGATCCTGATCCGTACGGCCCCGGCGTGCTCTATGTGTACAAAACGGTTCGCAACGCAAAGGCCCCTGGCGGAGCGGAGTTCGTCCCGGAGCTGGTTCACAATCGCTCGGGTGTCGGATCGGACGCGCTTGCCGTGGATCTCAACAAGGACTCTGTCGTGGACATCGTGACAGCCACCAAGACGGGGACATTTATTTTCTGGGGCAAGCCGCGCACAACAAAGGGGGCACAGCGATGACGGCCGTGAGGCGAGTATCGACAGCGCTCGCGTGCGCCGTGTTCGTCTGGATGCTTGGTGGGCTTCACCTGGCCGGTCAGGCGCGTCCCGGAACGGCCTATACGCTTCAGCCCACCGCGTTCGGGATGCAGCTCAAGACTCCCGACGGCCGTATCGTTCTGGAATATCTCACGCGGAAACCCGACGGCAGCCCGCTGACCTCGCCGAGCGTGGCGTGTTTTCATCCCGTGAATACGCCAACCGGCGAAACGGTCACCGCGCTGGCGCCCGACGATCATCCCCATCATCGCGGGATTTTTTTTGGATGGCACGACTCCGAGTTTCGAGCGCCGGTCAACCTCGACAATTACGGCCCGAACAAGCCGCTTCGCGCGCTGAACATCACGAAAGCCGATTTCTGGGGCTGGGGATCGTTTGCCACCCGCGAGGGCCGCGTGGTCGAAACGCGAGACGTCAAGCTGGTGCGTGCCGATGCCGCGCAGGCCGTCATTGAGATTCGCAACGACTGGACGGTTCGCGAGCGCAAGATGCTCGACGAGGTCAACACCGCCACCGTCGTCGAGCGCGACGGCGTCTACGTGCTCGATCTCGAGTATCGCCTCACACCGACCGTTGAGTACGTGCTGAACCGGGCGTCGTTCGGGGGCTTCGACGTGCAGGGCCGGAAAGACGGCGAGTCGTGGTTTTCGAGCGCCAAGGGCAAGCTCGATCTGCCCGACGCCCACTACTCGCTACCAGATCTGAACTGGCCTCCGCAGCCCTGGTACGACTTCAGCATCCGGCTGAAAGCGTCTGGCAAGATCGTCGGCTTCGCCGTGATGGATCATCCGGGCAACCCATATACGACGTGGCACAACTCGAGCCACCTCTGGATGCTCAACCCGGTGATTACCGCAGGGGGCCCGTTTACGATTCCCGGAGGACACACGCTGCGTCTGCGATACAGAGTGGTTGTTCACGATGGAGACGCGCCGACGGCGTTGCTCGAGAAGCTCTCGGCGGAATGGCAGAAGATGTAGCTTATGCGTCCGTCCGGTGGCCGTTCCAGTGCACCATCGGCAGGCCGGCAACCGGCGCACGAAAGCTACGGGATGCGCGTGCCCTTCAGCGAGCCTATGTAGACCGTCTGAAGGTCGCAGCCGCCGAAGGTCACGCTCGCCATCCACGGCGCAACGCCGCGCCCGGTCGTAAACAGCGCCTCCTCGGTCACGCTGTTCGAGCGGAACGCCTGCTCGAGCGCGTCGACTTTCGCAGGATCACCTTCGTCGAGCAGGACCCGCAGATCGCCCTTCGGCGTCAGCACGAACAGCTTGTCGGAATAGACGAGAGTGCCCCACAGATTTCCGGCGCTGTCGAAGGCGATGCCGTCGGGCCACGCACCTCTTCCAAGCGACGCCGGACCGAAAACCTCGCGCGCCTCGACGTTGCCGTGTTCGTTGATACGCAGCCGCGTAATACAGCCGCCCGTCGTTTCGACGACATACAGATACTCTTCGTTGGCGTCGAACCTGATCTCGTTGGTGAAATGGAACCCGTCGGCGACGATGCGTGAACTTGCCGTTCTCGAACCGGGCGAGATATCCGTCGTCGAGGTCCGGCCGCAGCGCGTGCATCCAGTTCTTGAGGCGGGTCGAAACGGTGACCCAGATCCGATCGCGCGAGTCGCGCAGCACGAAGTTCACCTTGCCGATCGGTTGCCCGTCGATCGTATCGGCAAGGACACGCGACGTGCCGTCGCGCGACATCAGCTCGAGGCAGTCGGTCCCGAAATTGGAAATCAGGAAATCGCCGTTCCGGGCAAATGCCAGCCCATTGGGGAGCGTACCCTGAAGATACCGCGTGGCCTCGGTCCGGGCGTTCTCGAATTGCGCCGACGAGCGTTGGGTGACGATCTGCTGCGACCCGTCTGGTGCGATCCGGACGACGCCACCCCGCGCATCGGCCGACCACAATGTTCCGTCGGGCTCGGCGAGAATGCACTCTGGTCGTTGCAGGTCGTGCCCGATGAACGTGATCGCGGCTCGATCGATCTCGAAATCGAGAATGGGATTGGCCGTCAAAATTCGCTCCAGCTCACCGCCTATGGTGGAGTGAAACGGCAGAATGTGTCAAAGGGCGGCAAGGAGGCCACGGAGAAAATACTAGTGTCTCAACACGGAGGCACGAAGGCACGGAGCATCTTTTCGAAAAAATTCTCCGTGCGTCTTCGTGACCCCGTGCCTCCGTGTTTAAGATACCTCCGTGCCCTCCACGCCCTCCGTCCCATCGAAGATGCCTCCCTGGTTCGAGCCGATGGCCGCCACGCTGACCCAGGATCGCTTCAGCGGCGGCGACTGGCTGTTCGAGCGCAAGTTCGACGGCATTCGGCTGCTCGCGTACAAGAGAGGGGCCGACGTCGAGCTGTTCTCGCGCAACAGATTGCCGCAAAACCTGCCGGCGGTGGCCAAAGCCATCGCAGGTCTTCCAGCCAGAGAGCTCGTGCTCGACGGTGAGGTGACCTGGGACGGCCGAAGCGGGTACCACGTCTTTGACATCCTGTGGCTGAACGGGCGAGCCGTCACGTCGCTGCCGATCGAAGACCGGCGTGCGCTGCTCCTGGAGCTGCCGTTCACACCGCCGTTGACGCGCGTCGAGCTGCTGGACGACGAGGACCCCTGGCAGCGCGCCAGCCGCGAAGGATGGGAAGGGGTGATCGCGAAGCGCCGCGGGTCGCCGTACGAGCACCGCCGCTCGAAACACTGGCTGAAGATGAAGTGCGAGTCGTCGCAGGAGCTGGTGGTCGGCGGTTTCACCGATCCCCAGGGTGCGCGCGTCGGTCTTGGCGCATTGCTCGTGGGATATTACGAAGGCAGCGATTTCGTGTTTGCCGGAAAGATCGGCACGGGATTCGACACGAAGCTCCTGCTGGATCTGCGGACGCGCCTCGATGCCATCGAGCTGCCCAAGTCGCCTTTTACAAAAGCCAAAGGCTTACCGAAGATCCGCGCGCACTGGGTGCGTCCGGAAATCGTGGTCCAGGTGGCGTTCATCGAGTGGACGGTGCACGGAAAGCTGCGCCATCCTCGCCTCCTCGGCGTCCGCTTCGACAAGAATCCGCACGAGGTCGTGCGCGAAGGCGCGGAGAGAGCCGAGGACACGGAGCAGCCTTAACACGGAGACACGAAGGCACCGAGACGCACGGGGAAGCGTCGATTTCGATGGCCGCAGTGGCGGCCATCGCCGTGAGAACAAGAGGCACAAACATCAAGACCGCCGGATGTTCAGGGTCTTGTGTTTGTGCCTCTTGTTCCCACGGCGCGCCGACGGCGCGAAATCGACACTCCGAAGCGAAGAAGAATTTCTCCGTGTCTTCGTGCCTCCGTGTTGAAGCTGCCCTCCGTGCCCTCTGATTCCCGTGCTTAAATGGCTTCGTGCCCTCCCAAGCACCCGTGATCACCCACCCCGAGAAGGTCCTCTTTCCCGACGACGGGATCACCAAGGGCGATCTCGCGGCGTACTACGAGGCGATGGCGCCCGTCCTTCTGCCCCATCTACGTGGCCGGCCGATCACCATGGAACGATATCCGGCAGGCATCGGCCGAAAGGGATTCTGGCAGAAGGATGTCTCAAAGGGTTTCCCCCAATGGCTGAAGCGTGTCGAGGTGCCGAAGAAAGACGGCGTCGTCCACCATCCTGTCATCACCGACACGCGATCGCTCTTGTGGGTGACCAACCAGAACACGATCACCCAGCATGTGTGGACCTCGCGGATCCCCGATCTCTACTACCCCGATATCTGCGTCTTCGATCTCGATCCGTCGAAAGACGACCAGGCAGAGCTTCGAGCCGCGGCAATAGGACTGCGCGATCTTCTCGAAACGCTCAAGCTGCCGTCGTGGATTAAAACGTCCGGCTCGAAGGGCTTCCACATCGTCGTCCCGCTCGATGGCAAGACCGAGATGGGGCGCGTCGCCGGTTTCGCACATGCCGTCGGGAAGCTGTTCGTGAGTCACGCGCCCGATCACCTCACCCAGGAATTCGCCAAGGTCGATCGCCGCGGGCGGATCTATATCGACACAGGAAGAAACGGCTACAGCGCCACGTTCGCGGCGGCGTACACCGTGCGCGCGAAGCGTGGGGCGCCCGTGTCTGCACCGTGCACGTGGGACGAAGTCGCAGGAGGCAAAGTGGCACCTGCGACGTTCACGCTGCGAAACATGCCGGAGCGCGTCGCGAAGGTCGGTGACGTGTGGGCCGATCTGAAAAAGCGCGGCTACTCGCTGAATCGGGCGATCCAGAAGCTTCGGCTGATCTGACGGCCATCATCGCGTAGCGCCGACCTTTCAGGGCCGGCCCCGGCGGCGGGTCCAAAGAGCAGGACCCGCCCTACGTGCAGGCTCAGCGCAGTGAGACGTCCCACACCCGTTGGAAGCGCGATGTCCCCTGCGGCCCCGTAACCTCCAGTGTGACGACGAAATCGCCGCCACGCGTATAGACGTGCTGAGGGTGCTGCTCGGTGGAGCTGCTGCCGTCGCCGAAATCCCACTTCCACGACGTCACGGCGCCGGCCGACTCATCCTTGAATGCGACGAGCCGCCGGCTCATGTCGACGATGGTGTGCGTCCACTTTGCCCGAAGCTCCTGCGCCGGCGCCGGCTCGAGCGGCATCAGCCTGAATCCGACGAGCTGATCGGCGTTTCCGAAGAACGTCTGCTTATGTGAGAGGTTCCAGAAGCCCACGCGGCCCTTCGCGTTCACATCGTCGTAGTCGATCAGACACCAGGACAACCCGATCAGCTTGTTCTCGGACAACTGCGACTCGATTGCGCGCTGCGGGCCGTCGCAGCCGGCATAGTCGAACGGTGTAATCCAGAATTCCAGTACGAGCTTGCCCGCCTGGCCCGGCTTGAAGTCGTAGCCATACGCCGCGTTGGCGTACGGCAACTCTTTCGTGTATTGCGCGCAGCCCCACGCCATCGTCCAGTCCTTGTCACCGGGCGGCGTAAAGATATGGTAGTTCTGCGCGTGCACGCCGTGATAGCCGAAATGCGCGTCGGCGCGCGGAACTCTCGGGTCGAGCTCGGAACGCGGCCCGACGGCTTCCGGCGTCCAGACGTCGCGATGGTAGATGTCGATGAGCGGGCCGCCGGACAGGTCGCCGTCGACGACCACCTCGAAGATGTCGTTGTGCAGACCGGAACCGGCGAAGTCCCAGTAGTTGTCGAATCCTTCATAGAGGAAATACAGCCGGTTGAGACCCTTCACCCATCCAACCCTGACCGTCACGTCGAGGTTTTTCGTGTCGTGATTCATCCCGTGCCCCTGCTCGGTGTCCATGAGCTGGTCCATGCCGATCGCATAGCTCGCAGGCACGCCCGCCCAATCATCGATCTTGCCGTCGATGCGCGGAATCTGGTTCGCGGGAAATTGAAAGATCTTGTACGTTACATCCTTGCGCTCGAGCGCGAGCGGCGCGGACGAGAACAGGCCGGCCAGCAGGGCGCAGCACACCAATCGAAGCACAACGGAGACGTTCATCGTTTGAAGATTTCAGGAAACAGCGGAGCGCTGGTGTTGGGTGGATAGAAGTATCCCATCGAGGCGAGAGCGACGTCGTTGCGGTAAAGCGCGTCCTGCATCAGCGTGACGTGACGGCTCGTCGACGGGACGGTCGTCGTCGCAATTCGAAGCTCGCCGCTCCTGGTCAGAATCAGTTCCTCACGCCAGTCGCCGACCACGTCGGCGATCGCGACAATTCGTCCCTCGAGTGTGTCCACGGGCTCAGGGCTCTTGTACTTGTGGAGCGTCGTCGTGTCGCCGCGATAGCTGAAGATGTTGTAAAGCTTCTGCGGGCCGTCGAGCCAGTACACAGGGTTCAACGTAATCGAGCCCAGGTCATCGGTGGACAGAAGCTTTCCGTCTCTCGCCGAATAGAGAAATTGTCCCAGTGTTCGATTCTGTTCCGCTGCGTAGAGCTCGTAACCAGGGTTCGACGCATCGATGTCGGCAAACATTCCCCAGTCATGTATGTGAGTGGTTGGCTTCGGATGTCCCCAGATCATCCGGCCCGTCCTGGCATCGGCGACCTGAATGCCATTGGCCGGCTGACGATCCTCATAGCCGTACGCGATCTCGAGACCCGGCCGTTCAGGAATGATGTCGGCGACATAGAACACATCCTGATGCCCCAGGCCGTTGGTCCACATCGTCTTGCCGTTGTCGTCCACCATCACCGACCCGAGGGCGATCTCTTCTTTTCCATCGCCATCGAAGTCATACACGTGCATGCCATGGGCGCCCTGTCCACGAACCGGCGGATCGGTCTCGTCTCCGAACCAGCGCCACGCCTTCACGAGCTTGCCGTCAACGAGGTTCCAGGCGTCCACGAACATCATCGTGTACGTGCCACGCGCCACCAGGATGCTCAATCGTTTCCCGTCGAGCTTCGCGACGCCGATCTGATTGCGGTTGACACGATTCCCCCGGTTATCGCCCCAACGCTCCGGATCACCGCGTTCGACCCAATCGGCTCGAGCGATTTCCTTTCCTGTCATGCCGTTGAGCACCGCGATGTACTCGGGTCCCTCGAGCACGAATCCGCCTTCGGCAATTCTGGCGTCCTGCTTCGTCGCGGCATAGGGCGCCATCTTCAGCGCCACCTCGGCCTTCCCGTCTCCATCGAAGTCACCGGTGATGAAGGGAGTCCACCAGACGCCCATGTTCATGTTCCATCCGAGGTCGTAGCGCCACATGAACGCGCCGGTCCGGCCGTTGTAAGCCTCGAGCTTGAACGTATCGGGGCTCTCACGAATGGTGCCGGGATCGAGCCCATGCCCGGCACCAGGCTGTTTAATCACGTAATCGAAGATGCCATCGCCATCGAGATCGCAGATGCCGGCGCGATTGAAGAGGTAGTCGCCCTGGAGCTTGATCGACCTGACGCGATTCGGGGGTGACTTCGCCGGAAGCGACGCGATTTCAGAAGGCTGCTGCTCGCGTCCACCGATGACGGCGCGTACGAACCAGCTGTTGTCCCTGTCCAATGCAGCGGTTGTGTCGACCAGATTCGTCGACGCCGTGACGGGTGCGGCGTTGACCTTTACAGGACTACCGCCTGAGGTGCGGCGATACACGTTGAACCCGACATCGGCGGGATCGCTTTTCAACAGCCGCCATCCGATATATGCCTGATGCGCATCGTTGACGACGGCAATCAGGCCGCGATTGAACGTCTCCTCCGCGACGGGCCGCGAAATATCGGCCGCGAGTACGGCGGCGGATATCACACACACGACGGCAAAGCGCATTCGCATGGCTACCAACTACCAACCAACTACCAACTATTTTGAGGGCTCGTTGAACGATCGCTCGACCTGATCGTCGGGACTGGTCGAAACGGGATGGTCGCGCCACAGCCAGCGCATCATCTCGGGCAGAATCGGCCCGCCCATACGCTGGCCATGCGTGTTCATGCCCCACGTATAGTTCAGGTCGTAGCCCTTCTCGGTCAGCGCCTGCATCAGCCGGACGTTCTGAAAGAACCAGTCGCGCCGCTGGTCGTAGGCGCCGCCACGTCCCACACCGCGGTTGTCGTTGCGTCCATCCTGCAGGAACACTCGCAGCGGCTTCTTTTCACTCTTGCGAACGATGTCGGCATACGTGTCGCCGCCACGATCGCCGAGGTTCACGAAGCTGCCGACAATGCTCAGCACCTTCCTGAAGTCATTGGGACGCTGCCACGCAACGGTGAACGCCGCGATGGCGCCCGAGCTGGCGCCGCCAATCCCGTGGCGTTCGGGATCCTTCGAGATGTTGTACTCCTTGTACAGGACAGGCATCAGCTCGTCGACAATGACGCGTGCGTATTTGTCGTCGAGCGAGTTGTATTCGGTCGGCCTGTTCGTGTCGCGATCGCCCCAGTTCTTCGGATTCGGCTCGGGCTGTTCCGGTGTGCGGCCCGGATTGATGAACACGGCGATCATGACGGGGATCTCGCGCCGGTAGATGAGATTGTCGAGCACGTTCGGGGCTCGAAGGCCGCCTTCCGTGTCTTTGAACGCCTGGCCATCCTGAAAGATCATGAGGCTCGCGGGAACCGACCGATCGTACTGCGCCGGCACGTACACCCAGTAGGTGTGCTGAGTGCCTGGATAGGCCTGACTGGGAAGGACGAACGGGCCGCGCATCTCTCCCTTCGACACACCGTCATGCGGAAGCGAATCGGGCCCCAGCTGGTAATAGATGTTCACGTCCTGGGTCGGGGCCGCGGGCGCAGGCGCGCCCTGCTGAGAGAACGACGTCGCTGCGGATCCGACGGCAATGGCGAGCGTCACCAACACAGATCGCGTCATCACAGGTCCTCTTTTTTTTCGATTGCCAAACGTTAGCGCAGACCAAACACTGACAACGAGTTCCCGGCGGCCACGGCGACATACTGCTTGCCCTTGACGGCGTAACTGATAGGACCCATCAAGATATTTCCACCGAGCGACACTTTCCACAGCAGCGCTCCCGACCGTGCATCCAACGCCAGGAAATTTCCGTCGCTGATGCCCGTGAAGAGCAGGTCCGACGCCGTCGTCAGAATTCCGCTATACGACGCATCGCTGAGCTTGAATTCCCACTTCCGATCTCCGGTTCGGGGATCGACCGCGCGCACGGCGGCGTACACTTCCTCTTCCATCCGATAGTTGAACGGTTGCCGTCCGCCAGGCATGCCGAAGCCGACGCCGGGCGGCACGATGCCGCGGTTTGCGCCACCTGTATAGAAGCGACCTTCCACGTACTCGGCATCACGCTTCGCAAAAATCGTCGCGGTATTTTCCCAGGCATTCACGTAGAAGAGCCCGGTGCGCGGGCTGAAGGATGGACTGAACCAGTTCGTGCCGCCCTGATTGCCGGGGTAGATGAGCGTGCCTTCCCGGCTTGCCAGCGAATTGGGCGTCATGACCGGCCGGCCACCGTCAAATCCCGCGTTCCAATTTTGCCGGACGAACGGCTTCCCCATCAGGAACTCACCCGTCAGCCGATCGAGCACATAAAAAAATCCGTTGCGCTGGGCCGTCAGAATCACCTTTCGAGGTTTGCCCTGCCACGGTATGTCCGCCAGGACCGGAATCTGCACCGCGTCCCAGTCGAACTCGTTGTGCGGGTTGAACTGGTAGTGCCACTTCAGCGCGCCGGTGTCGGCATCGAGGGCCACGACCGAGCAGGTGTAAAGGTTGTCACCGATTCGCATGTCGCCGTTGTAGTCCGGACCAGGGTTGCCGATGCCCCAGTACGTCAAGTTGGATTCGGGATCGTAGGATCCCGTCACCCAGACGGATCCGCCGCCGCGCATCCAGGAATCACCTGCCCAGGTATTGCCACCGGCCTCGCCCGGACCTGCAACCGTGTTGAATCGCCAGGCTTCCTTGCCCGTGACTGCATCGTGTGCCGCAATGAATCCGCGGATTCCGTACTCGCCGCCGTGCATTCCTACGATGACTTTGTTCTTGATGACGAGCGGTGCGTGGTTGATCGCGTAACCGGCCGAGGCTTTGGCGAGCGTGACATCCCAGAGAGGCTTGCCCGTCTTCGCATCGAGCGCCACCAGACGGGCGTCGCTCGTACCCAGAAAGATGGTCTCATTCAAAACCGCCACTCCGCGGTTGATGAGGCCGCAGCATGACTGTGCGCCTGGCGTCTGCTGGTGGCGGTACATCCAGAAGCGATGGCCGGTCGCCGCATCGAGCGCCACGACGTCGTTGCCCTGGACGGTGTAGAGAATGCCGTCCACGACGATCGGCGTCGTTTCGAAGGGATCGAGAAGCCGCGATTGGAAGACCCACTTCAATTCCAGCTGCGCCACGTTCGCCGGCGCGATCTGATCCAGCGTCGTATACCGCTGGCTGCTGTAGGTGCCTCCGTAGGTGAGCCAGTTGTGCGGCTCCTTCGCCGCACCGAGCAGCCGTTCCGGCGTGACCTGCGCCGAGCCGTGAGCCGACAGTGCGCCGATCGCGATGGCGAGCGCGGCGAGAGCACGAGCGTTCATTTGTTGATGCCTTTCAGCGAGAGCAGGTAGGCGATGATGTCGGCGCGCTCACCGGGCGTCAGCTTGTCCCGGAACGATGGCATGGACGAGGTCTTGATCCAGTTCAACTCGCGCAGTTCCGACTTCTGGATGGTGAAAAGCCGTTCCTTGGTATCGATCAACTGCAGGCTGAACGTGTCCTGGTTGAGAACCCGTGCCGTCACCGATTGGCCGTCGCGCGTCATCAGGCTGACGGTGCGATTCGACGGCAGAATCTCGGCCGCAGGATCGACGAGCGAACGTTCCAGCTCTTCCCGGGCACGTTCGGGGGTTGCGGGTTCAGGAGCGGCGCCACGGCCACGCTGCGCGACGTTGCCCGCGCGCACGCCGATGTCGGTGAGATCCGGACCGAAACGGGATCCGCGCACACCAACCCGATGGCAGTCGAGGCACGCGCCCTTCCCTTCGAAGAGCGCCTGGCCGCGTGCGGCGTCACCTTCGGTGTTTTGCGCCCTGACGGCCGACGCGAGGATGGTTGCGGGCAGAGACACAACCGCAATGAATTTGGTCAGCCCTGTCATCGGCCTCCCTCCTGACTGTGGGGAGGATTATGCCTGAATCACCTCACAGGTCCGAAAGCCCTCCGATCCGGCCGGTACTGTCGCCCCACGCGTCGATCGGCACGGCCATGTGGTCGAGCATCGAAAGGAAGAGGTTGGCCATCGGCGTCTCGTCGGCATAACGGACATGCCGTCCCGGGTGGAGCACTCCGCGGCCGCGGCCAGCCACAACGACAGGAAGGTTGTGGTGCTGGTGCGGATTGCCGTCGGCGAGGCCGCTGCCGTAGACGATCATCGAGTTGTCGAGCAGAGTGCCGTCACCGTCGCGAATCGACTTGCAGCTTCTCGAGCAGATAGATGAACTGCTTGATGTGGTACTCGTTGATCTGCGTCACTTTCTCGATCTTCGCCTTGTCGCCCTGATGGTGCGTCAGCCCGTGATGCCCTTCAGTGATGCCGATTTCCGGATAGTTTCGCGGGCTCTGCTCGATCGCGAGCAGTAGTGTGATGACCCGCGTCATGTCGGTCTGAAATGCCAGCGCAGTCAGATCGAACATCAACTGAGAGTGCTCGGCGAAGTCGTCGGGCACGCTCGCCGACGGCGCGTCGATGGGCGCGCGCTCCACGTGGCTCGCTTCGGCGCTCTGAATGCGCTTTTCGATGTCGCGGACCGCGTACAGGTATTCGTCGAGCTTGCGTTTGTCGTCGCCGCCGAGCGACGTCTTGAGACCCTGGGCTTCGGCCAATGCCATATCCAGGATGCTTCGGCGATAGGTGCCGATGCGCTGCCGTCGCGCAGGATCTTTTTCGTCGTCCGCAACGCCGAACATACGCTCGAAGACCGCACGCGGGCGGATTTCAGGAGGGTTGGGAGTGTTCTCGGTGCGCCACGAGAGACTGTTGCTGTAGGCGCAGCTGTAACCGTTGTCGCAATTGCCTCCCTGAATGCCTTCCTCGCAGCCAAGCTCGAGCGAGCCGAAGCGTGTCTGCCCTTCGAGATGACGCGCGGCAATCTGGTCCATCGAGATGCCGGCTTTGATGTCTTTGCCGTACGTTTTCCTCGGGTGCGCGCACGTCAGGTACGCGGCGCCGGCGCGAGCGTGGTCGCCGCCACCGTCACCGTGTTCGCGGCCCGCCATCCGACGTGAGGCCGGTCAGCATCAACACATCGTTTCGAAACGGCGCGAGCGCGCGCGAGATGCGCGGCAGTTCGCCGAGCGGCGCCGATCCCAGCGTCCCGGCCGGGGTCCAGTCTTCCATGACGATGCCGTTCGGCACGTAGAGAAACGCCATGCGGTTGGCCGCAAGCGATTTCCTGACGGCCTGCGACGCGAACGCGGGATACATCGCGTCGAGAAACGGCAGCGCAATGGTCGCGCCCATGCCGCGAAGCACGGTTCGCCGGGATAGTTGTTTCATATCAATCTCTCATTGTGCCATCTGCCATCTGCCATCGCTGACATCATTGCGCTCCGCTGCGCATGCGGAACGCCGGACTGTTGACGATGCCAATCACAATCGCGGTGAACGTGTATTCATCACCGGCGGCCCCGCGCGCAATCTGATCGATGACGGGTCGATCGCCGCGCTCGAGTCCGCGCCCGAGACGCGTAGGTCATGAGCTTTTCGGTAAAGTGACGGACAAACGCCGGTGAGTCGGCCCTCAACAGCTGCTTCAACCCTTTCGCGCCCGTGAACGACCGCCCATCGGGCAGCGTCCCCGTTGTATCGATGTCGAAGTTGCCGTCCTTCATCCGCCACGCCCCGGCGGCATCGTAGTTTTCCAGCGCGAACCCGATCGGATCCATCCGATCGTGGCATGCCGCGCAGCTCGGATTGGCGCGATGCTGCTCGAGCCTCGTGCGCATGGATGCCGCCGTCCCGAGATCCTTTTCCTGCAAGGGCGGGATGTCGTCGGGCGGCGGGGGCGGCGCTGCGCCGAGCAGGTTGTCGAGCACCCACTTGCCGCGAAGAACCGGCGAGGTGCGCGTGGCGTAGGACGAGATCGTCAGGATCGACCCTTGCGTCACGATGCCGCTGCGCTGCTCGCCGTCGAGCTCGACGCGTTGAAACGGCTCGCCGTCCACCCCCTTGATGCCGTAGTAACGCGCCAGCGGACCGTTCAGATAGGTGAACCGTCCGTCGATGAAATCCAGAATGCTTCGGTCCTCGCGCATCACCGCGCCGATGAACAGCCGCGTTTCCTGCCGCATGGCGTCGAGCAGCTCGTCGTCAACCGACAGGAACTTCTCGGCATCCGGCTTCGTGCGATCCATCAGCCGCAGGTTCAGCCACTGCTCGCCGAAGTTTTCGACCAGCGCGGATGATTTCGGATCCTGCAGCATCCGTCGCACCTGCGCGCTCAACACCACCGGATCGTGAAGCCGCTTCTCTCCAGCCAGTCGAAACAGGTCTTCGTCCGGCATGCTGCTCCAGAGGAAATACGACAGCCGCGACGCGAGCTCATAATCACTCAACGCATACGCACCTGTCGCACCCGTCGCACCTAACGCACCAGTCGCACCTGGATCTCGTTCGATTCTGAACAGGAAATTCGGCGAGAGGAGCACCGCCTCGATCGCAAGCTGAACGGCGTGCTCGAGCGGGTCCTGTTTGCGGACGTCGTTCACCACATCAAGCAGCCGCTGTATCTCGTCCGGCGTGGCTGGGCGACGGTAGGCGCGCGTCATGAGATTCGTCACGATCTGACGGGCGCACGCCGGCGAGTTCTCGACGCAGACGAAGATCCTCTTGTTGGCCGTCGGCGAGGGAATCGACGGGTTGAAGGGGCCGAGGATGCGCATGTAGTCGACAAACAGCTCCTGGCGGCCGTCGGCGTTAATCAGCCCGAACGGGTTCGGATGATTCGCGAGATCCGGCCACGACACGCGCAACCTGTGGTCGCCCGCGGTCACTTTCACCCGCGCGACGTTGTCGCCGTGCGAGTAGTTGTAGTTGCCGTCGCCTTCGACGTAGTCGCTCGCCGCCTGTGTGCCGTCGATGCTGAAGGTCATCAGAATCGGCGGAAAGGCCTGGCGCAGCTTCTCCTCCCTTGCTTTCCGTTCTTCATCGGTCGGCGGCCGGCGTGGCCCGGCCGGACCTGCCCCGCGTCCTCTGCCGCGGGCGGGTTCGGGTGACGGCTGCACGACATCGGCTGACGGCAGCGGCACGGCGGGCGCCGCCTCGGCGCTGGCGAATGGACGGCCCGGACCGACGGGCTTTCCGCGGCCGCGGTAATTTCCATACCGCCATCTGAATTCGTACTCGCCATCAACGGGGAAGTGATACGTCGCGTACAACGTGCCGCGCATCGAGTACGGCGTCTCGTTGCCCCTCGCATGCACATCGTCCTGCATCTTCTTCGGCGTCAGCACCATGAGCTGTCCCGGCTTGTCGGGATGCGCCTCGCCGAAGACAGCCGCTCGCGAGACCACTCGCGCGGCATTGACGTACTTCTCCATCAACATCGGCGAGATCGACAGCACGTCGCCGATGTTGTCGAATCCGTAACCCGAATCGTCTATCGGAAACTCGTCGGCAGGCTTGAGCCTCACGCCAAGCAGGTCGCGAATCGTGTTGTTGTATTCAGCGCGGTTCAGACGGCGTGCGGTGACCCGGCCGGGATCGGACATCGATGCGTTTGCCGGCGTCTCGGAAATACCGGGCAGCTTCCGGATCCACGCGGAAACCGACGCGACATCTTCCGGCGACAACGGCGCCGCCGGACGCGGTGGCATCTGCCCCGTCGTGATCTTGTCGAGCACCTTCTGCCACACCTCGGGCCGATCGAACGCAGAGGCGCCGTCGCGGAACGCATCGAGGCTCAGCTTGCCGGCCTGCTGCCGGTCGCTGTGACATCGCACGCAGTTCCGCGACAACACCGGCATGACCTTCTGCTCGAATTCACCGGCAACCGGCGCTGCCGATTGCCCGAAAAGATTCGAGCCGGTGAACACGCCGCTCGCGATCGCGGCGCTCACGGCGAGTATCCCGGTCACCTTCATCTAGAATCCCATGCGCAAGCCAAGACGGATGTAGCGTTCCGAATACTCACGTCCGGAACTCTGCGTCGAGTTGATGACCCCGAATCCGTTCAGGCTGCGCACGGTCCCATCCGGATTGAGCTGCAGGTTCGAGACGTTCAGGTTCCCCGGGTTCGCGAAGGTCGGCCTGTTGAACAGGTTGTAGACGTCGAGCTTCAGCTGCAATGTCTTTCGGCCCCCGATGCCCAGCGTACGGATCAAGTTCAGGTCGAAGTTTCGCACTCCGGGCCCGCGCAGGCTGTTGAACGCGGCGTTGCCAAACCGGATATCGGTGACCGGTTTGAATGCCAGGACATCGAAGTACGGCGTCGTCGGACCGACGTCGCCGAAGATTTCGACGTCGTCCTTCACCTGGTCGGCCAGCTGCGGATTCCCCGGCGCGTTGAGCGTCGCGGTATTGGACGTGACGGTGAACGGCGCACCGGAATACGCAGTGAACGTTGAGCCCAGCTGCCAGCCCCCCACGATCGCCGCCAGCACACCGCCCGTATTGAGGTGCGCCCGGTCCGGGCCGAACGGCAGCTGATAGATTACGGAGGCGTCAACCTTGTGCGGCGTGCTCGTGCCGCCACGCGCGGCCTGGAATGAACCGCCGCCCTGGGTGGCTTTGTTCAGGTGGTAGAGCTCCGGGATCGCGATGTTGCCCGCCCACCAGTCGATGGCGCGTGCGTAGGTGTACGCCGACGTGAACTGGAAGCCGGCGATCATCCGGCGCGTGACGCTGAGCTGCAGCGAATCGTAGGTGATCTTTCCCAGCGGCCGGAAGACGTTCATCGCAGCCGTCGTGCGGAGACCGTTGGTCAGCCCGACCTGGTTGTACGGCTGGCTCAAGGGCCCGCCGCCAATCTGGCCGTAGTTGAGGTTCACCTGGCGTGTCTGGTTGCTCTGGCGGTTTGCGACGTAACCGACCGTCACGCTGAGCGAATGCGGAAAGAGCTTCTGCGCCGTGACGTTCCACGAGGTGATCGTGCCCCGTTCGAATTCCCCTTCGAGCGTCGTGACGCCCGCACCGGCCGGCAGCCGGACGACGCCCGGCGACAGGTCCAGCGGCGGCACGAGCGGCACACCGGTCGTCAATGAACCGACTGGTGTGAAGGTATTCGGTCCGTTCTCAGTGATTTGGATGATCTGGGGAAACGCCTGCGCGATGCCGCCCACTCGGGTAATCGCGTTGTCGCTTTGCGGGTTTCGTGAGAAGCCGACGCGAAGAACCGTATCCTCGGTCGGCCGGTACGCCAGGCCGAGCCGCGGCGTGAAGAGATCCTTCTGGACTTTGATGTCGCACACCTCTGGATTCGCGGCGCCGATGCCGCACACCTGCAGCAGGTTCGTGTTGAAATCGAACATCTCGAGCCCGCGATCCGCGCGCGTCGGGAACGGGTAATACTCCCAACGGACGCCAACCGACGCGGTCATCTTGGGCGTGATCTGCCATTGGTCGCGCAGGTACAGCCCCGACGCCCAGCCCCGCACCGTCGCCGGCCACTCCGCGCCCTTCGCATCGTCGGTGTCGAGGAGCGGCGTCATCACCTGTGCGTTTCGCGACTGCGGCAGTCCTAACAGGTAATCGGCAAACTGATTGAATGTATTCGGCGAGGTGCCGCCACTCAGCGCGGTGGCGCCGCCGTTGAACGTGAAGACCGGCACCGCCGTCTCGTAGTGATTCAGGTAGTTGTGCTGCACGTCGAAGCCGAACTTCACGTTGTGCGTGCCTTTGGTCCAGCCCGCGTTGCCGCTGAACTGCATCTGGTTGTCGGCGTAGTCGCGCATCTGGCTCGGCGTCACCAACGCCCATGGGCCCATGTTGAACATCGGCGCCGCGCGGTCGCGCGATCGCGGCGGCTGGCAGGCGTTGGGAATCGCAAAGTGGTCGCCCCAGCATTCGTCTTCCGGTCCTTCGGGGCCCACCCAGCTGTGATAGGGCGTGTAACCGAAGACACCGTCGACGACGAACGATTGCGACAGGATGGAGGTGGCCAGCACCGATCCGCTCGTGATGTTCGCCTGCCACAGGCGGCCGACGCTCTGCGGGTTGAATTCGGCGCCGTCGAGCGACGGAAAGATGCCGTGGCTGTTCTGCCGGCTCGTGAGCCAGCTGACACGGTTGTTCAGGTTCAGCCGGTTCCCCGGAGTCCACGTCAGCTTCGTGTCGATTTTGTGCAGCGTCGATTCGAAGTTGTCGCGCGCATAGTAGTTGTCCGTGTAGCCCGGCAGCGTCGGCAGCACGAGCCCGGCGAGCAACCGGCGCGAGGTCGGATTGATGCGGCTTTCCGGGATGTAGTTGCAGCTCGCAAAACGCGGGTCGGTCGTGGAGGAGAGGCCAGGACAGTTGGCAAACGCAAACGGTACGCGGCCGGTACCCGTTGCCGTCCCCGTCAGCGGATCGTAGATAACAGTGCCCGTATTGCCGAAATTGCCGGCTCTCAGATCCGCTGGTGCCAGCGTGTTGAGGCCGGTCGTGCCGGTGGACACCTCACCTTCGGCGAGCTGCACCGTGCCGTCCTTGACGCGCCGCACCTCGCTCTCGACGCTGATGAAGTAGAACAGCTTG
This sequence comes from Vicinamibacterales bacterium, assembly GCA_963811435.1. Classification (GTDB taxonomy): domain Bacteria; phylum Acidobacteriota; class Vicinamibacteria; order Vicinamibacterales; family JAMQPK01; genus JAMQPK01. The sequence continues at coordinate 108,414 of CAWERD010000007.1, read as the reverse complement.
TTCCGCACAATCGGCCCGCCAATCGTGCCGCCGAAGATGTTCTTGTTGTCCTTGCCCTTGTCGGTGCCGGTGGGGAGGAAGTACGGCCGGTTCTTGAGCGCCGAGGACGTCAGGTATTCGAACAGCGAACCGCTCACGCTGTTGGTCCCGCTCTTCACCTGCACGTTCACCGCCGCTCCGCCCGCCATGCCCTGATCGGCATCGAAGCTGTTGGTGACAACGCTGACCGTTTCCACCGCCTCGAGGGCCGGACTGTAGGACTGGATGTCCGGATACCACTGATTGGTGACCGCAGCGCCGTCGATTCTGAAGAGCGTGTTGTTCGGCGGCTGTCCGTTGATCGAGACGCCCATCGAACGCGCCGGATTATTGATACCGCCCGCCTGAATCATGTAGGGCGCCGCCACACCTGCCATCAGACCAATGAAGCTCTGATACGACCGCCCGGCCGTCGGCAGATTGACGATCTGCTCGCTCGTCGTCTGCATCTGCACGGCGGCGCTCTCGGTCTGAAGGACGGCCGCCGTCCCCGACACGAGAACGGTTTCTTGCAGTGCACCCACGGTCAACCGGACGTCGACGCGAACCTGGCTGTTCTGCGTCACGCCGATGCCTTTCGAGGCGGCGGACTGGAAGCCGGTGAGCGTCACGTCCACCTGATAGGTACCGGTTGGAATGTTCGGGAAGTTGTAACCGCCCGTCGCGTTGGTGGTCGACTCACGCGTCTGGCCGGTTTCGGAGTGGGTGATCTTGACGGTGGCGCCGGGCACTGCCAGACCTGTCTCATCGGTGACGTTTCCGACGAGCGTACCGTAAAGAGTCTGTGCCGAGGCTGGAAGGGAGAACAGGATCGCCGCAATCGCGAAAAGCGCAATTGCGCTGTTGCGAACCCTTAGTGACGCGTACATCGTGCTCATCCGTCCTCCTGAAAAGAAATAAGTGCGGACGCCGGCCCGAAAACGGGTGTGACCGTCGATTCGAATGATTTGAAGAGTCAGTGTAAGTCGTACTACCGTAAGGGGAACGCCGCTGATACAACTTAATACAGGACCATTTTTCTGGATCCTATTTGACCAGGATTGTCGCTTCCGCGTTGCGGCCCCGATCATCTGCGGCGACGATTCGGTGCGTGCCTGGCGACAGCGGCCAATGGAACGGCGCATCGGGACCGGATGCGCCGACAGGCTTGCCATCCACAGTCCATTCGATCAACCTCGCACCGCGATCGGTCGACGCGCGGAGCGCAATTGTCTGATATTTCGATCGCAGCGTCGGATCGATCAGGTAGATCGCTCCCTCGGGCGGATTCTGGATGGACAGGTGTTCGCCGCGGATTGGACGCGGGGATGACTGTGCGTACGCCACCCGGGCGATCTTCACGTTATCCGTTCGCTCGCGCCCCCGTGCCCACTGGCGGTACTCGGGCGGCCACACAACCATCACGCCGTCTTCACTCAGGTGATGCCAGCTGCACGGCAAATCGCTCGCACCGGCCGGCAGCCACTCATTGATGCGCGCCGGACAGGATGCATTCGCGCGCATGCCCGAGAGCGCGCAGATGGAAGCACGAGCCGTGTCGTTGGAAGGGGTTGCCAGTGCCTGATCGAGCGCGGCCGCCGGCCCTCCGGCACGCCTGTGTGCAGCGAGCATGACGGCATGAAAAATCGGGCCCGCACCGGTCACACCGGACGAGTTCGTGAGTGGCGTGCGATCGAAATTCCCTACCCAGACGCCAACGGTGATGTCTCGCGTATAGCCGATCGCCCAGTTGTCGTGGTAGCCCTCGGACGTTCCCGTTTTCGCCGCGACCGGAAATGCAAACTCGAGGCTTCCGCCACGGCCGAAAATGTACTCGCGCGCATTGGCGTCCGACAGGATGTCGGTAATCCAGAAGGCCGATCGTGGAGAAATGAATCGCTCGGCTGTCCGATCGCCGCCATCACGAACGGCGGTCGGCCGAAGAAGCATGCCGCCACGCGCCAGTGCCGCGTACGCCGCTGCCAGTTCTGCGAGTTGCACTTCGGCATTGCCAAGCGTGATGCCCAGGCCGTAGTGAGAGGCGGTCTTGTCGAACGACGTCAACCCCGCGCTGCGGAGAAATCGCACGAGCTTCGGCAAACCGATCTCGGCCGCGAGAGCGACCGCCGGCACGTTCTCGGATCCGGCAAGCGCGCGACGGGCGAGCAGCGGTCCTCGATATCGCCCGTCGTAGTTGCGCGGGCTGTAGACAACGCCTGGCTCCGCCGTCGGAAAGTGCGATGGCACATCCGCCAGAACCGTGGCGGGGCTCCAGCCTTCTTCGAACGCCAGGGCATAGGTAAACGGCTTGAGTGCCGAGCCAGGCTGACGGAGCGCGAGCGGGCCGTTAATCGCGCCGCCATGCTCGGCGTCGAAGTAATCGCCCGAGCCTTCCCATGCCAGCCATTCGCCGGTGTCGTTCTTCAGCACGACGACGGCGACGTTGTGCGCACGATGCGTCTCGAGCGTGGCACGCTGGCTGCGGATGATGCCCTGCACGTCCCGCTGCAACCCTGCGTCGAGCGTTGTGTCGATCCGTGCCGGCCGCGAGTCTTTGTGAGCGGACAACACCATGTCCACGAAATGCGGCGCGACGAACGTTGATTCGTCGCGACGGAAGGCCAACCGCTCCGCCTTGGCCTCGGCAGACTGTGTCGCGTTCAGCAGCCCGAGCTCTTCCATTCGGGCGATGACGCGTCTCTGCCGTGCCAGTGCAGGGGCTGGATTGCGAAACGGGTTGAACCGCGACGGCCGTTGAGGCAATCCGGCGATGAAAGCCGCCTGCGCGGACGTCAGTACGCTCGCCGGCGATCCGAAGTACGCACGGCTCGCTCTCTGCGCCCCCTGGATCTGATTCCCGTATGGCGCAAGGTTCAGATACAGCGTCAGGATCTCGCGCTTGCTCAGCCGGTGCTCCAGCCGAAGCGCCACGATCGCTTCACGAATCTTGGCCGACAGCCCTCGTGTCTGCCGGCCCGCATTCTGCCGTGCGAGCAGCAGCTTCGCTGCCTGCTGGCTGATCGTGGATCCACCTTCGACGACCGCACCTTCCCGCAGGTTGCGCCAGGCGGCCCTTGTGATGGCCACCGGGTCAACGCCGACGTGTCGGTAGAAGCGGCGGTCTTCTGCCGCAATTGTCGCGGACACGAGGTTGGCCGGAAGCGCGTGCTCATCGAGCCACACCGCGCGGGTGCCGTCACCCGCTCGCGATTCGTACAGCAGTTCGCCATTCCGATCGAATACCGTCGTCGATTGGATCTGAGCCGTGTCGAGCAGGCCGGCGGGCAGTGGTCCGGCACGCATCCATACGAGCAGCGCAATGGCGCCTGCGAACATTCCCGCCTTCGCCCATCTCATCTTCGGCGGGTCTTGGAGTGCAAGACCCGGCGGACGCCACGGCCATCGCGGACTCATCGTTGCACTTCGATGATGGCCGTTCCGGTGCGGCCGAACACTTCGGGCTCGTACATTTCCTCTGCGTGCGCAGGCGCCGTCCGGAAAGTACCTGCCGTCGTCGCCCTGACGATGTACGAGAATTCGTGGCGACCTTCATCGAGCCGCGTCGCAAAGAGTTGAATGCGATCGTCGTGGCGCTCGATGTGATCGAAGCCGCCGTTCATCCACCAGCTTCGCCAGTCGCCTTGCTTTTCAAGTTGCTGCTGCTCGCCCTTCAGAGACGCTGCGGTCGTGGCAAACCATGATTCGACCGGCTCGAAGCCGGCTGGCAACGGATCGGTCACCGCAACATAGCGTCGCTCTTTCGTCAACGTGAACGAGAGCGTGATCTTGACGAGATCTCCAGCTTTGAATGACAACGCCGGCGGAGCCGCCGGACCGTTCTCGCGGAACGGTTCGTAACGGCGCTCGATGGTGAATCCGCTGTCGAATCCTTCCTGGTAGAGCTCGTTCGATGCGTATCGGAGACGCGCCACATAAAACAGCGTTCCAGTGCCCTCCCGGGCGAACGTGAGCTCGCGCTTCGAGCCTGGCGCGGCTTTGGCCGCGAGCGCCGCCATCGGCACGTCTCGCGTGACTGCCTCGGATGAACGGCCTTCGAATCTGTTTCGGACCAGGTCGTCGCCCGAGAACTTCACGACGGCCCGGAAGTCGGGAATCTCGGTCTCGTACTTTCTGTAGTAGGCAACCAGGGCTTCCATGACGCGCGCGTTTTCCTGCGTGTTGCCCCATCGGCCCTTCTTGCGGGCGGCCAGCAGCCAGTTGACGATCGGGCGCACGAGATGATCGGCGCTTGATCCGCGCATCAGCGATCGAAGGGCGATCGCGGTCGAGTTGACGTTCGAGTTCCAGAACCAGAGCAGGTACGGATCGGACAGCTCTTCCACATGGGCACTGCCGCCTTCCGGAAGGATGGCGTTCACCATGCGCCGCTGCAGTTCCTCGGGGCGACGGCCCGTTTCTCCCTTCGCCACGAGCGCGTCGAGCAGATACGCCATCGCGAAGACAGGCATGCGATCGAGACGCGTGTACAGGCGATTGATGTGCGAGTCCTGGTTTCGCCCGCCTTCGACGAGCACCTTCACCGCGAACGCCTGCCACGCCGTGTATGCAGGCCACCAGCCATCGTCGCTCGGCGGGGTCCCGTTCAGCTCCTGCTCGAGAAATACGTAGGCACGCTGGAGCATCTCTTTGTCGACCTCGTACTTCAACGCAGACGCCTGATGGAAGACATGAAGCAGATATGCCGTCAGGTACGCCGAGGTGAATCGACAGTCGCCGGCCCAATACGTAAATCCACCGTTGCCGCACTGAAACTTGCGAAGCGCGGTGATGGTTTCCTGCGAGATGCGCCGTAAATCGGCGGCGTCTATGCCAGGCAGCTTGAAAGCCGAGCCCAGATCTGACGCGAGCAGCAGCGCAAACGCGCGGGATCCTTGTTGCTCTGCACAACCGTACGGATACTCGACGAGATACCGCGCGCCTTCACCCAGCCCGACGAGCGCCGTCGAGGACAGCTGAACGTTGAGCCCGCCGAATCCCGGGACGACACCGGCGGGCATCACGATCGTTTCTTTCGCGTCGGGCCGCGCCTCGCCATAGGCGGCGACCGTCTCGGGTGACGCAAGGATTTCCACCGGGATGACGTCTTCGAACGCGTCGCTTTCTTCTCCAAGGCGGGCGGTCATCTGGACACGCGCCGGCCCGACGGCTTTTGCAACCGTGTCGAACCTGACCTCAATCGACCCGTTCCCGGCGATCTGGACGATCTGCCTCCCGTTGCCCCTTACTTCGAGAATCGAAGGATCCAGGCTCCTCATCGTGACGATGGCGGTGCCCGCTTCCTGCAACTGACTCGTCACGACCGACCCGAAATGCGACGTGTCGCCCACGGCCATGAAACGTGGAAACGCGGGCTTCAGCGTGACTGGTTTGTTGATGCGGATTTCGCTGTCGGCTGCGCCAAAACGCGACGCCTTGTCGCCGGCCACCGCCATGATCCGGTAGGTCGTCAACGACTCAGGAAGCTTGACGTCGATGCTGGCCACGCCATTCGCATCGGTGGTGACCGATCCCAGCCAGAAGGCGAGCACTCGAAAGTCCTTCCGCATCGATCCGTCGGCGCCGCTGTCGGCGCCGCCGCCACCGCCTTCATCCTCGCCCTTCGGCATCACTGCCCGACGGCTGATGAGCCTCTGCCGATTGTCGACGTTCACGACCTGAAGCGATTTCTCCAGGTACACGGACCGCAGCACATCTGGCGTCCTGAAGGCCGTCAGCGACAACACTCCGTAGTCGACGGCCCACAGCGTCACTTCGCTCGACGCAGGACTGCCGCGAAAATCCTTCACCTGGACTTTCACCGCCGCCGTATTCGCCGGCCGATACTCTTCCTTGTCGGCATTGACGGCAAGCGACAGGCGCTTGCTGCCGTCGTCGACCTTCAACTCGACGTATCCAAGACGAAATGACGGTTTGCCCGGATCGCTGCCGTCCTTTTCTTGATCCGGGGGCCCAGCGCCCCGCTCCGCTTCAGCGCTTGTCCGGCCCTTGACGAGCAGCACCGACACATACAGGTTCGGGATGTCGTCTTCGGTGATCGGAACCGTCACGTACTGCTGCGACGAGGTCAGCGCAAACTGCCGGTGTGTGCGAACGCCTTCGCGCTCGGTTGTGAGAAGCGCGGTCGCACGCTCCCACGGCGACTGAATCATGATTCGCGCCGAATCGCCAGGGCGATAGGTGTTGCGCTCGGGCACGAGCGAGATGCGGTTGTGATCGAACCGTTCCCACGCGGTATACCCCTCGCCGAGCACATAGAAACTTGTCAGCGTTCGCGTGACGTGCCCCGCCTGATCGCGCGCGACTGCGGTCAGCTCGAAATATCCGCCGCTCGAAAACGGAACCTGCAGTGGAACCGGCTCTGCGCCCGAGGTCACGTTCCACGTGCCGACCTGCGTCTCTTCGCGTGTCGTGTCCCAGGTGTAGAAGCCGTTGCCTTCGGCGCGCCTTACGCTGTGCCACTGAATCTGCTTGATCGAAATCTCGACAGGCACGCCGGCGGCCACTTTGCCATCGTTCGACACCGCCACGATCGACGTGTTGAGGCCGGCTTTCTGATCGATGAAATACGACGGCACCATCACGCCGACATACCAGGGTGCCGGATGGACGACGAAGCTTGCGCGGCCTGCGATGCGCTGGCGCGACACATCCTCGACATCGCCCTCGAAGACGTAGCGATATGGACGTCCCAGATCGACGGGCGTGTCGAAATTCATGCTGAACTGGCCGTTGGCGCCGAGCGCCGTCTGATTGCTTCCAACGTCTTCAGATTCGGGCCTGTCGCCGCAATCACCGGCAAACACGAAACGCGAATCGGGAAAATGTTCGCGGATCGCATCGGGCGGAGCGCAGACGGCCTGCCGGGTCGCCTTCCAGTCGACGGGCCGCTTCCCCATCGACGCGCCGAACAGATATTTTGCGGTGACGACGCCGGTCAGCCTGGCCCCGGCAACGTCCGAATCGCTGCTCAACGTGGCATCGACGCGGAAATCGGGCCGCCGGTAAGCGGCGACGAGAAACGTTCCACCGACGGCCTGCACCATCTCGTCATCGCCGGCCGGCTTCTGATCGACCCATGACGCCTTGATGCGATAGGTGCCCAACGCGCCATCGGCAGGCAAACGCAGCGTCCATTCCGCACTGCTCCACTCGCTGACCTTGATGGTGCGTTTGTCGACCTCTCTGTCCTGACTGTCGCGTATGGCCACCTCGACCGGGGTGCCCGCGGGCAGCAGCCTGATGCCTGTTGGCGTATCCGATCTCAGGATCGCCTTGAAGTGAATCTCTTCGCCGAGTCGATACACGCCGCGATCGGTGAAGACGGATCCTCGGAGGAGCGGATCGATTTCACGCGGGTCTGGATACGTCCCGAAATCCCACGGGGCGATGCCCTCGTGCCACGAATTGCCGGCATAGGCGAGATCGCCGTCCTTCTCCGCGACGACGATGAAATCGAGCGCCGGGTCGTACCATTCCCGTGTGAGTCGCGGCGCCGCCCCGCCGATCGCGGCGCCGTCGGCGCCTGTCGTGCTTTGCCAGGCGACGGCGCCATCTCGCCGGATGAGCGAAATGTTCGCGCCCTGAACAGGTTCGCCGGTATCGAGGCGAGTGACGAACGCGAGCGTGTTCTGCGGGCTGTATTTGACGTTCACGCCGAGATTGGTCACCTGGACGATGGTCGACTTGTCGGTTTCACGCGTGAGCCGGCGCGAATTCGCGATCGGGCTGCCCTCGCGCACGCCTGCCCAGACGATCCCTTTTCCCGACGGGCCCATCACGCGCGACAGATCGATGCCGGCCGACTCGATCGCGTCTGTTTTGGTGCGGAGCGCGCGTTGAAGACCGTCACCGGGCGGCACCTGGTTGAATCGCCCATCGATATTCGCGATCGTCTGCATCAAATCGGCGCGTCCGATCGGCTGCGCCCATTGCGTCACGCCGACCAGGTTACGGGTGTAAAACGGCAGCACCAGGCCCGAGCTCGATTCCCAGACGCCATGACCATCGCCAAAGCTCGTGAACGCGCGCTCGTGCCAGTTCGAAACGATGTCGGTCCAGTCGTAGCCGAGCGTTTGTCCATCTCGAGCTGATTGAAGACTGGCGTCCAGACGCACGGCGTATGTGTGCGCCGGCGGCTGGCGGCTGAACCCGGCGTCTTCGAGCGTCACTGCCGTGGGAACGTCGAACTGCCACGTTTGCTTTCTTACAGGCTTTGACGGCTTCAGCAGGGGTTGACTATTGGGATCGGTGATATCGCGCACCGACAACGCCGACTGCAGGCGCTGCAGCTCGACACCGCCACCTCGAAGCCGGACACCGTTCCAGTTCGACGGATCGCATTGGCTGCGGCATTCGAAACCCGTCACAAAGAACGTTTCCTCGGCTTCGATGCGCACAATCTGCGCGCCATTGGGCAGCGCGGCCCCTTCGACGCCCCGCACCTGGGCATCGACGTTCGCTCTGATCCAGCTTTCCGTCGGTACCGGCGACGTAATCTCGATGACAACGAGATCGGAAGACGGCGGGAATTGTTTCTTGTCCCAGTCTGCCGCAACCGTGAATGTCAGCTTCTGGTTTGACGCGGCCGCTCGTGCCGCCGCCTGGACCTTCGCTTCGAATCTTGCGATGGCCTGAGGGTTATTCGCCCGCAACCGCGCACGCCCGGCTTCGCTCAACTGCGGCACGTCCCACCCGTGCGGCTCGAAGGCAAGCGTCAGGTGCGAGACGATCTCTGACGGCGTGACAGGCTGATTGAATCGAAGCGCCACCAGCATCGGGCCATCGTAGCGGCCGTTCCTGCGGAACGGCTCGGCGCGACGCAGCTTCACTGTGGGCGTTGTAAACGTGAATGTGTACGGAGAGGCGAGCCGCCGGCCACTGGTCGCCGCAGCGGAGCCGTCGACAGTGACCGTATAACGCGTGGCAAACGGCAGCTTCCGCTTCGGGTCGGGTGTGTAGATAAGGATGGTCGTGCCGGACCAGCGAAAGGTGCCGCCAGAGATGGCAGGACTGATCGACACGAACGGCGCAGTGACCGGCGTCGGGATGCGTCCGAGCGCCACCATCGGCTCGGAGAACACCATGCGGATTTCGTTCGCCTCTTCAAGGCTGCCGGTTTCGCCAACGGGACCGGCGCTTACCACGGTCAGACTGCCAGAGGGCTGCTGCGCGGCGACCGGATTTGGCGCGAAAAGTACACAGCAAACCACAACCGCGCAGGCGTAAAGCTTCATAGATCTGTCCTTTGGGGGGAAATGCCGTTGTCGATGTATCGGTCCGGAGTGTAGGGGGAATTAGCTGGCGGACCTGTAGAGTTGGATACCGGTTTGGCGAATTTGCTCCGCGAGCGCGAGGCTTAATTCGCGAGTCTGGGCGCGCTCTTGACGGGGATCGTGACGGGGACGCTCACGTGCGACGGGTCGAACTGCCCTTCGACCAGACGCCAGGCATCGGTTTCTTCGAGCAGCTTGCTGGCAAACGCGGTGTGCAGCGCATGACCGCCGCGGTGCGCGACGAGGTGTCCAATAATCGGATAGCCCACGAGCGCCATGTCGCCGATGACGTCAAGAATCTTGTGGCGCACGAACTCGTCTTCGAAGCGCAGCGCGTTCAACGCACCCGTTTCGCCGATGACGATCGCATTCTCGAGCGAGCCGCCAAGCGCAAGACCGTTCTGGCGCAGCATCTCGACTTCCTTCAGGAACCCGAACGTGCGCGCCGGCGCGATCTCTTCGATGAACGACTCTTCGGTCACCTGCATCGTCCGCGTCTGGTGACGCAGCATCGGGTGATCGAAGCTGATGCTGTAGGTCACCTTGAAATGATCGGACGGATAGAGCGCGATGCGCTTGTCGCCGCGCGAGAGCGCGATCGGGCGGACCACTTTGAGGAATCGTTTCGGAGCCGCCAGCCGCTTGAGGCCGGCCTCGTGAATCAGATAGATGAACGGCGCCGCGCTGCCGTCCATGATGGGCACTTCGGGGTGATTGAGCTCGACCGTGACGTTGTCGACGCCGAGGCTGACGAGCGCGCCGAGAAGATGCTCGACCGTCTCGACCGACCCGTCTTTCAGCGAAAGACCCGTCGCGTACTGGATGCCTCCGAGATGGCCGACGACCGCCGGTATCTCGAGGCCGCCCAGGTCGGACCGCCGGAAGCGAATACCGTGATCGGCTGAGGCCGGCTTGAGGGACAACGTCACCTTCTTACCGGAATGAAGACCGATTCCGGCGCAGGAGACGGCCCGTTTGAGAGTGCGCTGCGAGTCCATTAATCGTTGAGAAACAGGCTGTTAAGGTGCGATCAGCCGGCGCTTCTAGAGCAATTCCAATGCCTGTCTCACCGCGTGACGAATCTGAAACGCTAAGTTATTACGCTGTTGATATTTACCGAAAAGACCTGATTACAGGGACCGCGCGGGCTGGAGGTCGCTTGTGGTACGGGGACCACAGAAACCCGGCAGAACGGTGTTGCAATCTTACCACACAGCGTCATAAAAATGACGCCACTAACGGTCTTAGGAACTCCCCCGTCGCCGATTCGGGAGTCTTCGCGACCTCTTCGGGCGTCCCTTGCGCGATGATGCGGCCTCCACCCGCCCCGCCCTCGGGACCGAGATCAATGATGTAATCCGCAGACTTGATGATATCGAGGTTGTGCTCGATTACAACCACGGTATTGCCCTGATCGACCAATTTGTTGAGCACGTCGAGCAGCTTGTGGGTGTCTGCGAAGTGCAGGCCGGTTGTCGGCTCGTCCAGGATATAAAGCGTACGCCCGGTACCCCGCCGTGACAGCTCTTTAGCCAGCTTCACCCGCTGCGCCTCGCCCCCGCTGAGCGTCGTCGCCGACTGCCCCAGCTCGACGTAGCCCAGGCCGACACTCTGCAAGGTGCGTAATTTGTTCGCGATGGGCGGAAAATTTTCCAGCAGCGGCAGCGCCTGATCGACTGTCAGCTCGAGCACGTCGGCGATGGATTTGCCTCGATACTGAATCTCGAGCGTCTCGCGGTTGTAGCGCCGCCCCTTGCATTGCTCGCACGTGACGTAGACGTCGGGCAGGAAATGCATCTCGATCGCAATCACCCCGTCGCCCTGGCAACCCTCGCACCGTCCGCCCTTGACGTTGAACGAGAAGCGTCCGGGACGGAACCCGCGCGCCTTGGCTTCGGGCAGCATCGCAAACAGTTCGCGAATGAATGTGAAGAGCCCGGTGTAGGTCGCCGGATTCGACCGCGGCGTGCGCCCGATCGGTGATTGATCGATCTCGATGACTTTGTCGATGTGCTGGATCCCCTCGATGGCATCGTGAGCGCCCGGCTCGTCGCCGGCCCGATAGAGCTCGCGCGCGAGCGATCGGTAAAGGATGTCGTTCACGAGCGTCGACTTCCCGGACCCGCTGACGCCGGTCACGGCGACGAACGCGCCCAGCGGAATGCGCACGTCGATGTTCTTCAGATTGTTTTCCCGCGCGCCACGAATGAGGAGACCGCCCTTCGTGTTCCGCCGTCCTCCGGGAATGGCGATCGTTTTCTCCCCGCGCAGATACTGCCCGGTCAGCGAATCGTGTCCGTTGCCATTCGCCGTATGCCCGCTGCCATCTGCCATCTGCCCTGACGGCCTCAGTAACTCCTCGGGCGTCCCCTGAAAAATCACCTTCCCACCGTGCTCTCCGGCGCCCGGTCCGAGATCGATCAGGTAGTCTGCGACCCGAATCGTCTCTTCGTCGTGTTCGACGACGATGATCGTGTTGCCCAGATCGCGAAGGTGGTGAAGCGTGCCCAGCAGCGCACGGTTATCGCGCTGGTGCAGGCCGATCGACGGCTCGTCGAGCACGTAGAGTACGCCGGTGAGGTTCGCCCCGATCTGCGTGGCCAGGCGAATCCGCTGGCCTTCGCCTCCGGACAACGTCGTCGCGCCGCGGCCCAGCGTGAGATAGCCCACGCCGACGTCGTAGAGAAATCTCAGGCGATCCTGAATCTCCTTCAGCACGCGTCCGGCGATGAGGTTTTCGCGCTCGCTCAGATCGAGCTTGTGAAAGACGTCGTAGGCCTCGCTGATCGGCAGGTTCACGTAGTCGGAAACCGTGCGCCCCTTGACCTTGACGGCCAGGCTCTGGGGCTTCAGCCGCTCGCCGCGGCAGACCCCGCAGGGCCGAAGCGACCGATACACGTCGAGATCTTCCTGCTCGTTCCACGAGGCTTCGTCGAAGCGGCGCCGCAGATTCGGGATGATGCCCTCGAACCCCTTGCCGTTTCCGCCGTACAGAATCTGGTCGCGCACTTTTTTCGTCAGATTCCCAAACGGCGTCGCGGGGTCGAAACCGAGGTTCTTGCCAAGACCCGCAATCGCCTCGCGCACAAGCTTTCGGTCTCCCTTGGCCCACGGCACGATGGCGCCATCGAGGAGCGACCTCGTCTGATCGGGCACGATGCGATTCGGATCGAAGTCGTGCATGGCGCCGAGCCCCTGGCACTCGGTGCACGCCCCGTGCGGCGAATTGAACGAGAAGGCACGCGGCGTCATCTCGGGCATGCTGATGCCGCACTCGATGCAGGCCAGCCGGCGCGAGAACAGCCGGTCGCCGCCATCCAGCGTGTTGATGACGACGATGTCTTCGGCAAGATTCAGGGCGATCTCGATGGATTCGGCGAGGCGCCGCTCGATGCCCGACTTCACGATCAGCCGATCGACGACGATGTCGATGGCGTGATTCCGCCGCCGGTCGAGCTTGATGTCTTCGTCGAGCGATCGGAACGCGCCATCGATGCGCGCCTTGGTGAAGCCCTTCTTCTTCAGGTCGGCGAGCTCTTTCTTGAACTCGCCTTTGCGCCCGCGGACGATCGGCGCCAGCACGTTGATGCGCGCATCCTGTGGATAGAGCATCACCATGTCCATGATGCGCTCGAGCGACTGGGCCGAGATCTCGCGCCCGCACTGGTGGCAATGCGGGATGCCGATGTTGGCGAAGAGCAGCCGCAGATAGTCGTAGATTTCGGTGACGGTGCCCACCGTCGATCTCGGATTCGAGGCCGTCGTCTTCTGCTCGATGGAGATCGCCGGCGACAGCCCGTCGATGAGATCGACGTCGGGCTTCTCCATCTGCTCGAGAAACTGGCGGGCGTACGCCGAGAGCGACTCGACATACCGGCGCTGCCCCTCGGCGTAAATCGTGTCGAAGGCGAGCGACGACTTGCCCGACCCCGACAGCCCGGTGATGACGGTGAGCTTGTCGCGCGGAATGTCGACGTCGATATCGCGAAGGTTATGAACGCGGGCGCCGCGTACTGCTATCCAGCCCTGACCCATCTGTGTAGTTTCTTCGGGGGACCTGAAACTCTTTATTGTAGCAGGGTTTCAGATTCTGACGCAGAGGCGTAGAGCCTTCGTTGACTACTTGGCGAGGCCTGCGTTTTTCGATGCGACGGCAGCGTTGTTGACGGCGTTGACACGGAGCGTTTCGCCGTCTTTGATTTCGGCCCGCTTGGCGGCAATCAGGCCGTTGGAGAGTCCGGTGATGTCTTCCTCGTACTCGGCCAGTTCTGCTCGCATTCGCACAATCGCGGCGTCGTAACAGGCGGCAGCTTGCGAGAACCGGCCGGCTGCCGCCTTCCAGCTGCGCTCGACCGAGTCGATCTGTCCCAGGTAGCGCTCGGAGTCGCAATCGGCACGGTTCATCTGCAGCGCGTTGTCGAAGTAGTCACGCGACTCGGCAAGGCGGCTCAGGCTGAAGGCTGCCATCCCCGCGAGGCCGTAGACCTGGTTGTTTCTCATCGCATTCAACGCCGCTGTCGCATCGTCCAGAGCTGGTTGCGACTGCCCCAGCTGTAGACGATTCCACCCTCGCCAGTAGTACTTCTCCCCTGGACTGTTCTGCGCGTTTTTCAGCGACTCCTCGAGCACCGCAATCGCTTCGTCGTGGCGCTTCAGGTAGCTGAGCGCCCTTGCACGTCCAAGCAGGGCCGAGTCGTCAGGACCGGCGCTCAACACGCGGTCGAACGCGGCCAGCGCATCCGTATAGCGCGCATACGACATCAGCACGGTGGCCAGAACGAGCGAGATGGATGCGCTGTCGGGCAGCAGCTCGTTCGCGCGCGACAACTCGCGGTACGCGCTGCCGAGATTTCCGTTGAGGATGGCTCGCTGGCCAATCAGAAAGTGCACCTCGCCGAATCCCGTTTCCTGCCCGATGAGGTCGCGTGAGGCCTCCGTCGAGAACAGGGGGAGAAACGCCTGAGTGCGGTACTTGAGCGAGAGATCGTTCGAGTAGGTGCTGAGCATCGCGTCGAGCTGCGGCTTCAGCTCGGTCACCATACCGGCATTGAGGGCCATGGCCAGATAGAAGTACGCCTTCATGGCGCTCGCCGGCCATTCCTTCTCGAGCTCGGTTGCGAGCTTCGTGCGCGCGGCTCTTTGTTCGGGCGGCACATAGAATTGATTGCCGCGCACGTACTGCCCCCCGGCGTCGGGCAGGCCTCCCAGGGCATCGAGCGACGCGAAATAGGAGGCGTAGCTCGACGGCACCTTCGCTTGCAGCTGATGAGCTGTCTCGCGCGCGCCCGAATCCGGAAGCCGAAGCTCGATCTCGCGCAACACGAGCATCAGATTGTTTTCGAGCGCCTTACGGGCGAGGACCGGATCGTCGGAAAGGGCCAGGAGCGCGGAATAAGCGGCAGCGGCTTCCTTGAGGCACAGGTAACACCCGCGCGAAGCGAGCCGGTCGGCTTCCGTCAACTGGACGGCGAGCTGCTCCGGAGTGATCCGTGGCACCACCACCGGCACCGGACGCGGCGTGCAGGCCAGGGTTGCCGCGATGAGTAGAAGGATACGCTTTTCACCGCCGACTTAGACACCGGTTGCTGCGCAACGCTCCACACTGCTGAGCCGAACGCTCATCGTTACCAACCGACAACAGTCGACGGCAACTCGTTCCTCTGACGGTAACGGTGAACTTCGTGCTGCGCGGGCGTGGCGTTCATCGGCGTCGAACGAGCCGGTTATTTCGCACCTTCCATCTTACCTGTCGATTTTCATGACCTCGATGCCGAACGAGGGTGTCGTGGCCGACTGCACGGCACCTCTCCCTTCAGTGACGTCAACGTTGCCCAGTAAACGCGGTTCACTGCCCGCTTCAGCGAGCTCATAAATTGTGACCTTCACCGTGTTCACAGACGGATCGCGGTCTAGAGACGGCACAAAGCCAAACCGTGCCATCGCAGGATGTTCCGTTCTGCCCATGCCGTTCGCACTTGTGCGAAGAAGAACCAGCGTACCGTCAGGCATGTTGATTCTCAGCTGAACCTGCGCCCTCAATGAAAAATTGACCGTCACTGTCATGACGATCGGAACCGCGACGTCGTTCAGCAGGGTTGGCGTGTACTGCCACTGCTTCACAGCATCGATGGCAGCCTGATCGAGCAGTGGGATCGAGCGGAGCACGCGCGTATCGCTGACGTTGCCGTTCTCGTCGATGCTCACCTCGAGCATGACAACGCCCTGCGCCCGCGCTTCCTGCGCAATGGCTGGGTACACCGGAGGCACGTCTTTGATTTTCCTGGGGGGCTGCACGGCGCCGCCGATACGCATGCCGGACAGCTGTGTTCCGGTGCCTCCCCAACCGGAGACGGAATAGACCTGCGGTTGCGACGGTGTCCCGGGCTCAGATGATGTGATGCGTACGCCCCATGAATCGGGTGTAAGACGGAACTCGACGCCGACGCGCATCGGCGTCACCCCGGATCCCGCCTCGAATTTCAATGCCAACGCCGCCTTGAACGCCGCGGCATGCAACTCTTGCGGTCCGCTGACGACAGCGCCCCCTGAGACGTCGCCGGCCGCGTTGACGACAATGTCGACGACCACCGTGCCGCTGATGCCCCTTTCAATCGCATCCTGCGGATATTCCGCGTAGGTGGGTTTGATCTGCCTGCGAGGCGCGGGTGCCGGTGTTTGTGGCGTTTGCGGTGGGGTCCGGCTAACCGCCTTCGCCAAGGCTCCGGCGGTCAAGAAGCCCGACACTACCGGAGCGGTCTGGCTCGCGTTAGAAATCATCGGGGCGGTCCGGCTGACACTAGACACGACATTCCGAGCCATGATCTGAGCGACGTGCGGCGCGATGTCGTGGGAAACGCTCTGGGATGACGTCAGCGGAACCGCCCACGCGACCACCGAAGCGCTGGCAGCAACGACGCTCAGCAGCACGAACGCTGTCGTGACAGTGCGACGACGCGACATAGCGACCTCCTCGAGGACAGCATCGATGCGAGTCCGGAGCTCGCGCGAGCTCGACATGCCCGCACTGAGATGCGGAATGAGATCGTGACCTGCGATCTCGACCAGGCAGCGCACATACACTTCGCGGTTGCCGATGAGCGCGATCACTTGCCGATCGACCACTTGCTCGCGTGCGATGCGAATGTGAGATCGCAGCACCCATACCCACGGATGGAACCACAACAACGCAAAAAGGAGCTCTTCGAGCGCCGCCATTCCGACGTCGCGACGCTTCACGTGCAGAAGCTCGTGGCAGACGATGGCACGCTGCGTTGACACATCGAGGGCGGCGAATCTCTTCGGCAACATGACCGTCGCATGGACGAGTCCGAATGTCGCAGGACCCGCCTCGTCTCCATGCTCGAAATATCGAGCCGACACGCCCAGGGAGGATTCGAGATCGTGCGCCACGTCAGGTATTGGGATTTCCCGCTCCTGCCGGCGCAAGCGCCGCAACCGGATGATGCCTCCCCACAGCCACAACAAACGGAGGACGATGCCGCCAGCAATCAGTGCGAGCACTGCCTCAGTGACATGTTGTGGGGACGGTGGCGTCTCGACTTGTGGCGACGGTGGCGTCTCCACGATCGCCACGAAGAATTTCGTCACGAAGACTTCGGTTGTCTCCGCCACAGCGAGACCCGGCGAGACCCCGGGCTGCCAGGGCTGCACGAAGGGCAGGAGCAGCGTTGCTGCGAACGTCAGATGTAGCGTCACCAACCTGAGCCGAGGTGCCCCGACTCTGAAAACTCGCATCGCAGCAAGCGCCGCGACAACAAGCAAGCCCGATTGAACCCAATGAGCGGCAATGTTTCGCGCCAGAAGGTCAGCGTTCATCGGTGTCCTCACTCTTTCGCGACTTCAACTGCAGCGCGATTTCCCGCAGGTCTTCTTCGGTGAGATGGCGATCGCGCACGAGATGCTGTACGAGCGGCTCTGCGGCCCCGCCGAACACCCGGTCGACGAACTCGCGCACCATTTCGCCGAGCACCCGCTGGCGTGGCCTGGCAGGCCGATACAGAAACGCCCGATCGGCGCGGCTCACCTTGAGGTGCCCTTTGCGCTCCAGGATCCGCATCATCGTCATGACGGTGGTGTAGGCAATCTGCCTGCGCTCGCGAAGCGTCTCGTACACATCGCGCACGGTCGCGCTTTCGCACGCCCATACCACTTTCATGATCTCGAGCTCCTGCTCGGTGAGCACCGGCAACTGCCTGGTCATCATGTCTACTAATCAGTTAGTACTAATAGGCGGCCTGATGTCAACGGATTTGTTGAAATCGGTGGGACTGGCTCTACTTCAGCTTCCAGTTCTCGTCGAAGAATCCGGCCGTCGCCACGTCTCCCTTCAACGAGACGACGGCGTAATCCCCCAGCCGAGGGAAGAACATCGACTCGGTGGCGGCGGCAATGCGGTCGATGGTGAAGGTGTGGCCGCTGTTGATGACGACGTAGCGCGCAGGGTTCAGCGGGTTCGGATAAATCATCACGAGCGCGCTCGTGTCGGCAGGAAACTCCTCCTTGCCGACGACGATCTCGCGGCCCGTCCACTGTATCGGCATCGATGCCATGACTTTTGCGATCAGCGTGTTGCTCCCGGGATCGCCGAAGAGGATGAGGTTGTATTTCGCGATGTCGTCGGCCGAAACCGCGGAGTCGTCTTTCGCGCGTATGTCGCCACGCGCCCACTTCGCGAATTCCATCTTCAGCGTGTCAAACCGCTTCTGCGCGTAGTCCTGCACCGCCGGGTTCCATGGCTGGCCGGTGCCGCGCACCGCCAGAAATCCCTCCATGAACGCATCGTCAATCGGCCCCTGCAGCCCGTGGACTTTCCTCAAGTCGGCGGCGCGACCGCGCGACAGCGCCCACTTGCCGCTCGTCTTTTCGAATGTCGGGTTCAAACCGGCCTTCAGCGTCTGTCCGTCAATCGTGTAGGCAGCGGAAGACGCGGTAAACGTGAGCCGGCTCACGTTCGTCGTGGCAACCGTATACGACTTCAGGTCGTTTGTCCGCTCCGCGTCCACCTCGGCGCGGACGTAATGTTTCTCGAGACCGCCAATCGCAAGCCAGTGACACTCGTTGAAGCGCGTCGTGAAAGTGACGCAGCGCAGGCGATTCGGTACCTTGTCTGCGTCGAGAAGCGCCTTGCGGATGAACGCTTCCGATTCGGCCTTGCTTTCCGGGTGCCACGAGTGCCCGGTCTTGGGGCCGATGAGAAACAACGCGCGAAGGCTTCTCGTCGTCCAGCGATACGGGGTCTCCTGTGTAAAGCGGAAGCCCTCCTGCGTCCACGCATCGCGCATCTCATACGCACCGGCGTTTCCGTCTGTCTCGCCGATGTATCCGACCGTCGGCACGTTGAACGCGTTCAGCGCGTACTTATCCGCGTCGTAGTAGCTCAACGTGGGCACCTGGTAGTCGGGCAGCGGGAGTTTGATCACCCGCCTCGCCTGCGTGTAGGTCTTGACGTATCCCGCGCTCGACTCGACTGCGCCCCATTTGCCCGGGTGCTGCAAGCCAAGGTGCCACGCGCCTTGCCCGCCCATGGAATGGCCGCGAATCACGATCCGCTTCGGATCGATGTTGTAGCGCTGACGTACCGATTCCAGCGCTTCGAAGACGTCCGTCTCGCCGGCATAACGGTACGAGAGGTTCATACGGCCAAGCGGTTCGAGCTGGATATAGTCGTCCGCCCGGATTTGTGAAGTTTCGTGTGGCGCTTCCTGCTGTGTGAGAAATCGCACTTCGTTGAGCTGCAATTGCGTTCCATGCAGCCAGATGTCGAGTCTCATCGGCTTCGAACCGTCGTAGGAGGCCGGGATAGTCAGGCCATATGGCTGCACGCTGCCGTCGATTCGCGACACGTAGCCGCGCACGACGTGGCCCGCCTTCTTCGGCCACGAAGCGCTGCCGGCTTCCAGCTCTTTCGCCCGTTCGATGCCGGTCTCGAGCGCACGGACGGTTTCCGGCACGTATGCCGCGGTAAAGAACTCCTCCGGAAATCTCAGGATGTACTGCGCGGCTTTCTGATAAATGGCAACGTCGGCCAGAAGTGCCGAATCGGCGCGCTTCGCCGTCAGCCCGTCGATTCGCTGTGTCAGCTCGGCCAGCTTTGTTTCGATGACGGTCCGCGTGGCCGCGCTCGGCGGGAACGTGCGCTCGGGAGCCTGCGCGGCGACAATCGCGCTCAGCAGAAGACACGGGATCGTCCTCTTCAAGATGGACATAGAGCCTCCTGGGGAGCGGGGTTGTCCGCGAGTTTACCAGAGTCCCGCGGGCGGGGCGCCCGTCCCACCATCGGACATCTTTCCCCGATTTCACGCCGGATCTCGCATTTTAGGCCCGCCTCCCGGCGGCACGCAGCTTGATAATGGCCTCGCTCATGCTGAGAGATCTTCGCCACGGCGTCCGCGTGCTGATGCAGGCCAAAGGCTGGACTGTCGTGGTCATCCTGTCGCTCGCGGTCGGTATCGGCGCAAACGCCGCCGTCTTCACCGCCGTCAACGGACTGCTGCTCCGGAAGCTGCCGGTCGAGGATCCCGATTCGCTGGTCCGCCTCAGATGGGGTGGCCGGAACGACATGTCGAACGACCAGAGCGACTACGGGAGCAGCGGACGCTGGACCGATGGCCAGCCTCTCCATGCGACGTTCTCATACCCCATGTTCCAGGACTTCAGGACGGCCAATCAGACGATGACGGATCTCGCGGCCAGTCGGCCGGGCGGCGTCACAGTCACGATCGACGGGCGCGCGGAAACGGCGAGCAGGCTGATGGTATCGGGCAACTACCACGTGCTGCTCGGAGTCGGCGCGCGGATCGGACGCACCCTCGTACCGGACGACGACAATCCAGGAGCGCCGGCCGTGGCGGTGTTGAGCGATCGCTATTGGCGATCGCGCTTCTCGTCAGATCCGGGCGTCATCGGCAAGACCATCCGCATCAACAATGTCCCAGTCACGATCGTCGGGGTGACTGCTGAATCGTTTACCGGCACACAGCTCGCCTCCGCACAGCCTTCTTCCCTGACGATGCCCATCAGGCTCGAAGATCAAATCAGCGGCGATGAGCCGCGGTTGAACGATCCGACCGCGTGGTGGGTGCAGGTGACCGGCCGCCTCAAACCCGGGATCACGCCGTCGCAGGTTCACGGAAATCTTCAGCCGGTATTTCAACGCCAGTCGCGCGCCGGCCTCGAGGCATACCTCAAGTCGGCGTCCGACGAGGTCCGCAACCTTACGCAAAACCAGGGACGCACAGCCGTTCCTCACCTGATCGTGGATTCGGCAAGCCGCGGCACGTACGACAACGACCAACGGCAAGTTACGGCGCTGACGATGCTCGGCACCGTGGTCTCGCTGGTGCTCCTGCTCGTGTGTGCGAACGTGGCGAATCTGCTTCTTTCGCGCGCAGCCGGCAGGCAACGCGAGATTTCCGTCAGGCTCTCCCTGGGCGCCACGCGCGCGAGGCTCATTCGCCAGCTTCTGACCGAAAGCCTCATGCTGTCTACCGCAGGTGGGGTTCTCGGCCTTGCGCTCGCTCGCTGGGGTCAATCGCTGCTGCCCGCGCCGGTCGGCACGACGGCACCGGTGGACTGGCGCATTCTCGCCTTTACAGCCGGCGTGACGGTGCTCACTGGAATCGTGTTCGGCATCGCCCCCGCGCTGCGCACAACGACGATGGATGTCGGTGGCGCGCTCAAAGAAAACAATCGGGCCGTCGCAGGCTCGAACTCGGTTCTCTCGAGAGTGTTGCTGGTCACGCAGGTATCCATCTCGGTCGTATTGCTCGTCGGCGCAGGATTGTTCCTTCACACCCTGAACAATCTGCGCAACGTCGATATCGGGTTCGATCCGCAGAACCTCGTCTTCGTGCGTGTCGATATCAATGGCGCCCGTCTGAACGACGAACGCAAGTTCCAGTTCCTGCAAGAGGGGATGAGTCGCCTGCGAGCGGTCTCTGGAGTAAGAGCAGCAACGGTTTCCTTTCCGACGCTGCTATCCGGGATGGTGAACGGAGGGGCGATGTTTGTGCAGGGACGCGTCTATCCCGAAGGGCGCGCCGCCTATTTTGCGGAACGCGACGACATCGATAGAGTGACCGTGGCGCCGAACTATTTCGCAACTCTAGGAATACCGATGGCCGCGGGGCGCGCGTTTACCGATCGCGACGACAGCCGCGCCCCACAGGTGGCGATCATCAACGAAGCGGCCGCCCGAAAATTCTTTCCAAACGAGAATCCGATCGGCCGCCGCATCGGATACTCACCCGAGGACTCTGGGAAATTCGAGATCGTTGGCATCCTTCGCGACGTCCGCTACAACAGCCTGCGAGAACCGCCGCCGCCAACGCTTTACGTGACTTACCTTCAGGCCAATCGCTCCGATCTGGTTTTCACTGTGCGCACGGCCGTCGATCCAGCCACGATCCTCACCGCGGTGCGCTCGGCTGTCGGCGGCGTCAATCCCAACATTCCAGTCGTCACGGTCGAAACGCAGATGTCGCAGATCGAGCGTCGCTACGCCCAGGAGCGAGTGCTGGCCCAGGCCTATGCGCTTTTTGGCAGCATTGCGCTGTTTGTCGCCGCCATCGGTTTGTTCGGCCTGATGTCGTACAACGTCTCTCGAAGAACGCGAGAGATCGGCATCCGCATGGCCATGGGCGCGCAGCGCGAAGCCGTGCTTGGCCTCGTTCTCCGCGAGTCGATGCTCCTCGTCGCCGCCGGCATCGCCATCGGCATCGCTGTGGCATTGGGCGCCGGCAAACTCGTCGCATCGCAGCTCTTCGGCCTCGAAGCCACCGACGCCGCCACAATGGTTCTCGCTATCGTGGTCATGACGATTGTGTCGGCTGCCGCCGGCTATCTGCCCGCCCGTCGCGCCACACGAGTCGATCCTATGGTCGCTCTGAGGTACGAATAGGTCTAAAATTGCGCCATGCGCAATAGGGTTATCTTCCTCTGGACGTCGGCCATTCTGCTCGCCGCGTACGCCGGGGCTCCGGCCGTTGCACAACAGCCCGCCGCGAGCCCGCCGACCTACTCAAAGGACGTCGCCCCAATCCTTTACAAACACTGCGTCAACTGCCATCGTCCCGGCGAAATCGCGCCGATGTCGCTGCTGAGCTACGAGAACGCACGTCCTTATGCGCGGGCGATCGCCAACGCGATCGGCAATCGCACCATGCCGCCATGGCACGCCGACGCGCCCGCCGGTACGTTTCACAACGAGCGCATTCTGACCGATGCGGAAAGGAAGACGCTCGTCGACTGGGCGAGTGAGGGCGCACCGAAGGGAGAGGACAAGGATCTCACGGCCGCACCGACGTTCGCCGAAGGCTGGTCGCTCGGCACACCGGACGTCGTGCTCGAGATGCAGGAGGATTATCCGATTCCGGCGTCGGGCACCGTCCAGTATGAATACTTCTACGTGCCGAGCAACTTCACCGACACCAAGTGGGTGAAGTCGATTGAAGTCAGGCCCGGCAATCGTGCGCTGGTCCACCACGTCCTCGTGTACTACCGCGCGACGCCGGATCCCGCTCGTATACCGCTGGCGCGTCCCAACGCCAAGAACATGGAGACTCCGGAAACCCGCGTCAAGGGCCTGCGTCCGCAGCGAACCGACCTGAAAAACATGCCGGCGCGTCTCGTCGCAACCTACGCACCCGGTACGAATCCACAGGCGGCCCCCGAAGGCACCGCGTTCCGGCTCGAGGCCGGTGGCATCCTCGAGCTCCAGATGCACTACACGACCAACGGCAAGGCGGCCTCGGATCGAACAAGAGTGGGCATTACGTTCTCGAAGGAGCAAGCGCCGCGCGAAGTACGCGCGCAGCATTTCTTCAACGGCACCTTGCGGCTGCCCGCCGGCGCCGCCAACGTCGAAGTGACGACGGACCTCGAGTTCGTACAGGATGCGACAGTGTGGGGACTCTTTCCGCATACCCACCTGCGCGGCAAGAAATGGGACTACAAGCTGGTCCTGCCCAGCGGCGAGGTGCGGCCGATTCTGTCTGTGCCCAGATACGACTTCAACTGGCAGACCTATTACATGTTCACGCAGCCATTACAGGTCCCGAAGGGCTCGAAGATCGTCTCGACTGCGTGGTACGACAATTCGGCAGCGAATAAGTCGAATCCGGATCCGAAAACGGAAGTGCTCTGGGGAGATCAGACCTGGGAAGAGATGCAGTACACAGGTGTGCTGCTGAGCCAGCATTGAGAGATTGGGAGATTGGGAGATTGGTAGCTTAAGACTGCGATTACATCAGGGGCCTGATCGGCACGTTCAGCCGGTACGCCGTGTCGTTCGACGCCACGACAAGGCCGCCGTTCGGATCGAACGCCACGCCCACTAGCGAGTGCCCCGCCACGACAAGTTCTGTCGTGCCGTCAGACCGCACGCGATACAGCCCATTCGCACCCGCCAGCGCTTCGACGACGTAGAGCGCGCCCTGCGAGTCGAACGCGATGCCCTGCGGGCGTCCGAATCGCGAGTACACACGATCCACGGTCCCGGTGTTGGGATCGAGCCGGTAGACGTGATCGTACGGCCCGAGCGTCGGGGCTGAGATGTACACGCAGTCGTCCGGTCCCACAGACAGGTGAAAGGCTGCCACGCTCGGGGGCAGCGTGGCAATCGCATTGACCGTTCGATCGCGCTGCACGGCAAACACGGTTCCCGACCGATCCCCCACATACAGCACGCCGTTGCGATCGAAGGCGAGACCGCACGCGATCCCCAGATCGCTGGCGTACGGCTCGTGCGTACCGTTGGGAAATACCCGATAGATCGATCCTTCGAAGCGGCTCGAAACGTACAGCTGGCCCGACGCGTCGAACGTCATCGACGTTGGGTTCACGATGCCCGAGACATACGACTCGCGGCGGCCGGTCGGACCCACGCGGAAGATCGACACGGGCACTTCCTGTCCCCGCGTTCCGCTGTAGGTCACATACAGATTTCCTTCACGATCGAACGCCGGATTGTCGACCTGATGCAGGCCTGTCGCGAACGGCGTCCCGATTTCGAGCAGCGCTGTCTCGCCCGGCACGTCGGCGACACGGACAGCCGTGCGTCCGCCGTCGAGTCCGCCAGGCACCAGCACCGAAATCGTCGAAGACGACGCGTAGACGGCGCGCGCGTGGGCCTCGCCGATGGTGACATCTGGAAGATGAGGACGATCGACCGGAAAGCCGGATCCGTGGATGCTGACACGGCCACCTTCCACGGCCCAGTGAGGTTGAATCGATGTCAGACGCGTCAAACCGTCAGGTTTCGTCGAGCTCGGCGTTCCAATAGAGGAAATCGCGCCAGCTGTCTGGCGCATTGCGTAAACCAATCGTGATGCGAATCGCCGGTACCGATTCAGGACGCTTCGGATACTTCACGAGGTGCATCCCGGCCTCGGCGGGCGTGCGTCCGCCCTTCCGCCGGTTGCACGTCACGCAGCAGGTGACGATGTTCTCCCAGTCTTTCCGCCCGCCCTGCGCGACCGGGACGACATGGTCGAACGTGAGCTCGCTGGTCGGATAGCTGTCGCCACAGTACTGGCACGCGTGGTTGTCGCGCGCGTAGATGTTCGCCCTCGAGAACGGAACATAGTCGAAGCGTCTTTTGATCTTGATGTAGCGGAGGAGGCGGATGACGGAGGGCAGCTTGATGCTGAAGGATACTGCCCTAATTTCCCGGTCGTAGACCGAGATCACCTCCACCTTCCCCTGGCAAAGCAGAGTGATAGCCTTCTGCCAGTTGACAACCTTGAGGGGCTCGTACGTTGCGTTCAAAAGGAGCGTTTGCTCCATGCTGAACGATTTTCGCTGGCAAAGCGCACGGCTGTCAAGTTACTGTGAAGACTGTACTTCGGCCTCGATCGGGCCGATAATTCACATCGATGGATCCCGCGGCTCGCGACGCTCGTCCACGGCGGGCACACGTACTAATAATGATGGTCGCGCTGGCGGTCTCCTCTGCCGCGTGCGCGACGACAGGTGCCGTGCCTCGCCCGTTTCCAGGCGCCACCGTCGCCACGCCGGCCGTCGCGACGCCGGCTGCACCCGACCCTGCCGCTCCCGGCGATGCCGTAGACCCCTGGCACGAGGCGCCCATCGCACCCGATCTGCGAGCCGAACGGTTTGATGGACGAACCCTCGCGCAGTTTGCGCTGGGATTCCGCGGCGTGCCCTACCGGCTCGGCGGCACCGATCCGACGGGATTCGACTGCAGCGGGCTCGTCCAGTACGTGTTCGCCCAATACGGGATCGCCGTGCCGCGCATCGTCGAAGAGCAGTGGGAGTTCGGCGACAAGATAAAGCCCTCGAACATCAAGCCTGGCGATTTGATCTTCTTCAATACGAAGGGGCGAGGCGACGGCGCGTCGCATGTCGCCATCGCCATCGGCGGTGACAGCTTCGTTCACGCCCCGAATTCGACCGGTGTCGTGCGCATCGAAACACTCGGTTCCACCTACTGGGGCTCGCGCTATATCGGCGCACGGCGTATTTCCCCCTTAGAGATCTCGAATTAGCGTCAAAGCCCGCCTGAGCCGGATCGGTGCCTCCCTGCGCATTAATAGACAGCAGGCAACATGAGCCAATCGTTCAGACGTATCTGGTGCGCGATCGCGATCGTCGCGCTGTCAGGATTGCCAGCTTCCGGGCAGGCTCAGTCCATTGCCGCCTCGGTGTCGAAGCTCTCGAACGCCGACATTCATCGGGTCTTGCAGCAGCCCGCCTCGGCCAATCAAAGTCAGCCGATGGGCCGCCAGACGTCGAGCACGTTGAAAGGCGTGGCCAAGGGTGCCGCGAAAGGTGCCGCCATCGGATTGCTTTCAGGGCTCGTCGCGGGCGCGATGCTCAACCGTTACTGCCACAACGAAGGCGCCTCATGTGGTCAGGTTGTGCTGAAGCTATCGGTCACAGGCCTGGGTATTGGCGCAGGCGTCGGCGCCGCAGCCGCGGCAGGTCGCTGAGTGCTACCATTTGCGGCATGCGCATTCACGTCGTTGTGTTCATGCTTCTCGTGGCGGCGCCCGCCGCCGCGCAGGTGAAAGGGCCCGTCGCACCGGCAATCACTCCAGAACAGACTGCGCTGAGCGAATCGCTGGCGTCGAAATTCGACGAATCCGCTGCCAAAGAAAAACGCCGATTGGAAACGTTCGTGGATCGTCCGCTGGGCGGCGTCATCCAGCGCTCGCTCAACATCTTCACGAACTACCTCGCGATGGCCGCCGAAATGATGCCCGAATCCGGGTACGGCTTCCGCCCTACTCCTGAGCTTCGGACGTTCGGCGAGCAAATCAACCATGCGACGAGCACTCAGTACTCGTTCTGCAACCAGACGGGCCTTCCTCCGGGTGTGCAGAAGCAGTCCGCTCCAACCCCCGCTCCGACAGCGAAGGCCGCGATCGTCGCGGCATTCAGGGAATCGACGGCCTACTGCGACCGCATTCTCGCGGCCGCGTCAGAATCGTGGTTGATGGAGGTGGTTCCGGCGGTCGGCGGACCGTCGAGCGGCCAGATTCGCGGCATACGGGCGCACATCTTTATCTACGACGTTGTGCACAACGCCGAGGATTACGGAACAATCACGACTTACCTGCGCATGCAGGGCGTCGTGCCGCCGTCCACCGCGCTGCACCCGGCCGCTCCTGCACGCGGAACCGCACCGCGTTGAGGAGAACCCCTAAGCCCTAAGCCCTAAGCCCTAAGCCCTAAGCTCTTCTAAGCCCTAAGCTCTAAGCCCTCACTACGAAGGCAAGCGAAACGCGATCAATTCGCCAGAGTACCCGGCGCCGCTCACCGCAACCACGATGTACTGCCGGCCGTTCAGCATGTAGGTCATCGGCGATCCCGTCTGCGGAGCCGGGATGTACACGGCGCCCACTTCCTTACCGGTCGCCTTGTCATACGCACGCAACATCGCACCGCGCGCGCCGCTCGACGTCGGGCCGAAGCCCGCCTCGCCGGAAATGACGAGGGTCTTCGTCGTCAGCGATCCGACCACACCGGGCCTGCCTGTGCGCGGCACGTTCAGCCCTTTGAGCGCCGGATGATTGCGAATGGCCTCGGGCGTTTCACCGTGCGCCACCTGCCAGAGAATTTCGCCCTTTGAGAGATCGATCGCGGTCAACTGTCCGTACGGCGGCTTCATGATCGGAAGGCCCTGCACGGTCAGGCCCGGCGCCCCACCACCCTCTCCTGCAGGCGCAGCGGCAGCTGCGGCTGGGGTCGTACCTGGTGCGATCGCTCTGTCACCGCCGGCCGCTGATCCGGTACCGCCGGTCGTCCTTGCACCCGTGAGCGCGTTGCCAACGACATACGCGAGATCGTTTTTCGACGGATCGCGAGGCGGCACGAGTCCGAGCTGGCTCAGTGACTTCTGCGAGTTCACATAGAGAATGTTGGTGTCCGGATCGTACGAGCCGCCCGGCCAGTTCGTCCCGCCTCCCGCCGCCGCGAGCGTGAGCGTCGCCAGCGGACCTTCGGGCTTGCTGACAACCGGCGGTGTGAAAATGGGCCCGTACTTGTATCTCGAGATCGCTTTCACCCCTTCGGCGCGAAGTTCGGGCGTGAAGTCGATGACGTCGTCGACGACGAATCCCTGCCTGTCGTAGTTGAACGGCTGGCCGCGGCCGTTGAGCGGGAAGGGCTGCGTCGCCGAGTAGTACTCGCCAGGCACGTCACCCTTCGGCACGGGGCGCTCTTCAATCGGCCAGAGCGGCTGCCCCGTGACGCGATCGAACACATACATGAAGGCCTGCTTGGTGGGCTGCGCCACGGCCTTGATGATTTTGCCGTCGCGCCTGATGTCGACCAGGATCGGCGCGCACGGGATGTCGTGATCCCAGATTCCGTGGTGCACGAGCTGGTAGTGCCACTTGCGCTTCCCTGTCTGCAGATCGACGGCGACGAGGCTCTCGGCAAACAGGTTCGCACCCGGCCGATCGGCGCCGAAGTAGTCGCCCGTTGCGCTCTCGACGGGCAGATACGCGATGCCGAGCTCGGGATCGATGCTGATCTGTCCCCACGCACCCGTGTTGCCGGTGTAGGACCACGAGTCTTTCAGCCACGTCTCGTTGCCAAACTCGCCCGGCGACGGAATGGTGTGGAAGATCCACAGCCGCTTGCCGGTCCGCACGTCGAAGCCGCGGATGTAACCCTTCACGTTGGTCTTGCCGGTCGGCACGCCGCCCGAGCGATGCGCGGCGCCGACGACGACGACGTTGCCGGCGACCATCGGCGTCGCATGCAGGCCGATCTCGCCCGACACAGGATCGATCTGCTGATCGTTGTTCTGTTTCAGATCGACGATGCCGGCGCTGCCGAACCCCGGGATGCGCATTCCGGTCTTCGCGTCCAGCGCGACCAGCTGGTAGCCGGGCGTGACATAGAGGATGCGCTCCTCTTTTCCGTCGGTCCAATACGCCAGGCCGCGGCCCGAAAGCTGGCGCGGTGCCGCCGCTGCGCGGGGGCCCTCGCGCTCGCTGTGCATCCACAGCTCTTCACCGGTTTCGGGATCCAGCGCCACGACGGCACGCCGGCTGCCCGCTGTCGAATACAGCACTCCGTTGGCCATCACCGGCGTCGACTCGAACATGAACTCGGGTCGCGGCCCGAGATGATCGGTCTTGAATCGCCATGCCACGGTCAGCTTGCTGAAGTTGCCGGCGTTGATTTGATCGAGCGGCGAGTAGCGGGTGTGCCCTGTATCGCCGCCGTAGGCGCGCCATTCGCCGTTCGGCGCACCGGTCTGGCCCTTCACGACAACCGTCGTCAGGCTCAACGAAACCACAGCGGCAAGAACCAACAGGCGAGAACACGACCTTCGCATAGCGCGCTCCTGTCTTGTATGGGGATTCGCCGCCATTATATGCCCCATTTCAAAAGCTCAGTCGCACGCCGAGCTGCATCTCGCGGGGGCTTTTCGCGCTGAAAATCCGGCCGAAATTCGCGGTGCCGAACGTCCGATTGGGTATGTCGAATGTGCTCATGGCCGTTAAACCTGCAGAGAACGAACATTATGGGGCGGAGAAGACCTTCAATTGAATACCGTCGCGATTGACGCGCACATCCGGCGTCACCGGCTTCTTGCCTTTGACTGGTGCGCTGGCGTACTCGACCTGATAGTTCATCGCCGAGGAATTGTGGCGGTCGTTGATGGCGGCTGCCAGGCGCTGCAGCACCTCCTGCAGGCCGTTTGCAGACGTGTCTGTATACATGCCGCCGCTATCGCGGGCCACCATCAACGTGACCGGCAGATCGGTCAGGTTCCCGCCGCGGAACGTCTGACCGCTCATCGGCACGATCAGCCTGACGGCGTGCAGGGTTCCCCCACGCGCGATGAAGTGATCCGACAGGTGCTTGATCTGCTGCGGATTGATGTTCGCCGTCGACTCGAACGGTTCGGCGGTCACGACGACGAAGACGGGACGATGGCCTGTAGTCTGTCCGAAACGATGAAAGATGTCGTCGATCGTACGATGCATCGTATTCGCGCCGCTCGTGCCGAAGAGATCGCGGGCGACCTTCACCATCGCCGCCCGATCCGCCGTCGGCTGCACACGGATCTGGGGTGTGCCGGCGACGGTGACGAACATCATCTCGTGCTGGGGATCGATGGCCTCGAGAAACGCGGTGATGGCCGTGCGAATCTGTCCGACCGTCTGGCGAATCGCTTCGGTCGTGTCGACCACCAGCACGATGCGTTCAGGCCGGCGGGTCAGGGTTGCCGACGATACGTCCCGCGTCTCACCGCCTTCGGTTATCTGAAAGTCTGCGGGTTTGAGGTCGACGACGGCGCCTCCGGAGGCGTGCGTGGCCTCCACGAAGATACGCCGGGTGGCCGGCTGCGCGAGGACCGGTTCAGGAAGCAGGGTGGCCGCGAACACCAGCACCGCCGCCGTGCGCGTCATCATCGAACCTCCTGTGAAGAGGCCAGATTATGGTCTATAATTGCCGACTCTCACAACCCACGACGGAGGTGTTCATGTTGCCAGACACCGTCAATTCCGTTCTGCGCCGGAAGGATCGCCGGATCCTGAGCATCTCGCCCGACGCATCCGTGTACGACGCCATCGCCCTCATGGCTGAAAATTCGGTAGGCGCACTCCTGGTGGTTGCCGACAGCATGCTCGTCGGGATCCTCTCGGAACGCGATTACGCGCGGAAGGTGGTACTGCAGGCACGGTCGTCGAAAGACACGCGGGTGGCCGACATCATGTCGAGCCCCGCCGTCACGGTCACGCCGGGTCACACGGTCGAAGAGTGCATGCGCCTGATGACCGACAAGCGCATCCGCCATCTGCCGGTCATCGAGGGCACATCCATCGTCGGCATCGTGTCGATCGGCGATCTCGTGCGGTCGGTTATTACCGTACAGGGTGAGATGATTCAGCAGCTGCAGCAGTACATCAACGGGCCGTACCCTGCGTAGGTTCCGGAGTTCCGGTTCCGGTTCCAGGCGCCGGTTCCGGCTGTTTCGGAGCCGGAGGTTCGGCTGAAGACGGTTCCGCCGTCGAAGGCTCGGTGGGCAGCTGCGGTTCTAAAGGCTCTGATTCCGGCGGTGTTGGTTCAGACTCCTCATCGGAATCGGGCGGCGGCTCGGCCGGCGTCGAGCTTTGTGCCGGTGGCGGTAAGGCGACCAGAGGTGGGGGCGTGATGTTGCCCATGCGGGCGCGAATGATGCGCTGACGCGCGCGAAGGCGTCCGTTCGGCTTCGCGATGTTGAGCACGCGCGGGTTGATAATGGCGCCGGCCATCAGCGCGGCCTGATCGGGCGTCACCGCAGATGCCGGGATGCCGAAGTAATGCTGCGCGGCCGCCTCCGCGCCCCAGATGGCGTCGCCCCACTCGATGTTGTTCAGGTAGAGCTCGAAGATCCGTGTCTTGCTCAGCTCGTGCTCGAGGCGGCGCGTGATGAACAGCTCGGTGAGTTTGCGAAGCGGGTTGCGCGTGGGCGAGAGGTACAGATTTTTCGCCAGCTGCTGCGTGATGGTGCTCGCGCCGCGCATGAACACGCCGCGCTCCCAGTCGGTCTCGAGCGATTTCTTGATCTCCTCGAGGTCGATGCCCTGGTGGCCCCAGAATCCGGCGTCCTCGGCCACGAGCACGGCGCGCTTGAGATGGGGCGAAATCCGATCGTACGGCACCGGCCGATGCTCGTAGCGCAGATCGCGACCTTCGGCGCGGGCCTCGCGAACGCGCAAATCCATGAAGGCGGTCGATTCGGGATTTTTCGTACGCAACTCGCGTACGTCGGGCAGCGATAGATAGAGAAACGCCAGATACCCGAATCCGAACGCCGCAATCGCCGCGATGACGCGACCCACACGTCGCATGAACTTAATTATAGTCTTCGTCGTCGTGATGCTCGCCGGAGCGATTACGTGTGCGCAGGCCGACAACTGGCAGGCGCTGCGCCAGCACATGGTCGACGTGCAGATTCGTGCACGCGACGTACGCAGCGCGGCTGTGCTGCAGGCCATGACGCGCGTGCCCCGTCATCTTTTCGTGCCGGAGGCCGTGCGGCCGTATGCGTACGAGGATCGGCCTCTGCCGATCGGGCAGGGACAGACGATCTCTCAGCCGTACATCGTGGGCTACATGACCGAGGTCCTGCAGCTCGCGCCAGGGCACAAAGTGCTCGAGATCGGCACCGGCTCCGGCTATCAGGCGGCTGTCCTCGCCGAAATGGCGACGCATGTCTACAGCATCGAGATCGTCCCCGAGCTCGCAGAGCGCGCGCGTCGCGCGCTGACCGAGACCGGCTACCGGAATGTCGACGTCCGTACCGGAAACGGGTATCTCGGATGGCCCGATCGCGCACCATTCGACCGCATCATCGTGACGGCAGCGCCCCCGGAGATTCCCAGCGCACTCGTCGAGCAACTTGCGGTGGGTGGAATCATGGTGGTGCCCGTCGGCACGGACTATCAGGAGATCGTGGTCATCAACAAATCAGGCGGTGGCACGACCGAAACACGCACGATTGGCGTCCGGTTTGTGCCGATGGTGCAGCAGCCCTAGGAGAGCGACCGCGAAGGGATGACGTCGATTTGACGGACGCGGGTCGTCACAATCGTTTCGGAGTCGGTCGTGAACTCGATGCTGAAGCCCACGTAGATGCCGAAGACTTTCAGAAAACTGCCCGCGAGCGACGCACCCGCCAGACGAACCCTCGTGTAAACAGGAAAGAAGCGGCCGCCCCGAACCAGCACGTCGCCGCTCGACGAGTCCATCACGGTGATCTCGTAGACGGTGTTCTTCGTGCGAACCTCGAGTGTCTCGAGCGAGCGGAAGCTCGCAAGCTGCACCCCGTTGCCCCATGGCAGACCACTCCACGAGTCGAGGTCGCACGCTCTTGGAACGCTGGTCGTGTTCAATATCTCAGTATCCCACCGTTCGAGTGCCGTGAATCCGACAATATCGGTGCCTTTGAGCGCGAGCGGCCGACGGCCGTAAGCCCGCTATTGCGCCCGTTTGGTCGTTCGACTAGTATCCGGCCGCGACCCAATAACGTCCCGTTTCCCAGCGCAAGGAGCGTCTTATGCAGATCGCCGAACGCTCGGTTGGCAATGTCACAGTGCTCGATGTGTCGGGCCAGATCACCTTTACCCAGGGTGATCAGGTGTTCAAGGACAAGATCCACAGCCTCATACACCAGGGGCAGAAGAACATCCTCGTCAACATGGCCAACGTAACGCACGTCGACAGCGCCGGTCTCGGCGAGCTCGTCGGCGCGTACACAACCGTGACGCGGGCCGGCGGCAGCATGAAGCTGGTGAACCTGACCAAGAAACTGACCGACCTTCTGACCATCACCAAGCTCGTCACCGTGTTCGATACGTACGAGTCCGAAAAGGAAGCGCTGAGCAAGTTCAGCTAAGCCGCTCTCCGTACCGCAGCACGAGCGCAGTCACGTCGTCGTTCTGGGCTGCGCTCGCGGCAAACGTTCTGACGGCCGCGAGAATCCTGTCGAGCAACATCTCCGGCGGGCTGCTGCGGTACCCTTCGATGCACGGCAACAGCCGTTCTTCGCCGAACTCCTCGCCCGCCGTGTTCAGCGCTTCCGTCACGCCGTCGCTGAACACGACGAGCATGTCGCCATCCTCGAGCTGCAGCGTCTCCTCCTCGTAGATCGCGTGCGGAAACAACCCCAGAATCAACCCGCCGGTCTCCAGCCGGCGCACGCCGCTCCGCCCGATGAGGATCGGCGGATTGTGGCCCGCGTTGCAGTACGTCAGCCGACCGTCTGGAGCCAGCACGCCGTACATGACCGTGGCGAACCGCGACTGAATGGCACGGCGAATCAACCTGCGATTGACGTGCGCCATCAGCGCGGCCGGCGAGTCGGTCGATGTCACCTGGGCGGCAAACACCCCCTGAATCATCGCGGTGAGCAACGCGGCAGGCGGGCCCTTCCCCGCCACGTCGCCCAGCGCGAACGCGAACTGCCCGTCCGGCAGGTTGAAATAGTCGAAAAAGTCTCCGCCGATCGAGCGGCAGGGAATCGACGCGGCCGCGACGTCGAAATGCGCGCCCGACTGCAGCGCCTCGGGCAGCAGCGCGCGCTGAATCTCGGCGGCAAGCTGCAGCTCCTGCTCGAGGCGCGCCTTCTCCGTCGCCTCGCGGTACAAGCGGGCGCTTTCGATCGCCGACGCGGCTTCGGTCGCGACCGCTTCGAGCGCCTCGCGGGCGGCCGACGACAGCAACTGCCCTCTCTCGCGGCTGTCGAGATACAGCACGCCGATCGGCCGCTGGTCGGCTGCGGCGGCTCGATTGCTCGAGGTAGCGGACGACGCGCAACGGCGT
Organism: Vicinamibacterales bacterium; assembly: GCA_963811435.1. GTDB lineage: Bacteria > Acidobacteriota > Vicinamibacteria > Vicinamibacterales > JAMQPK01 > JAMQPK01. Next base: position 74,293 of record CAWERD010000007.1, on the reverse strand, counting down.
GCACAGGACGTGACGGATGCCGAGCGCCACCGTGCCGAGGTGCTGCCCGGCGAGGTCGGCGTCCGCAGATCGGCGACGATCTCGCTCCTGTCCGGTGGCGAACACCTCCTGCGGAATCTTCTGGCTCGTCTCGAAGGATTGTCCCGACAGCGTGACGTGTCCGCGCGCGCGCGCAATCTTGAACTCGAGCTCGTCTTTCGCGTTGGCGAGCATGATGAACCCGCGCTCGGCGCCCGTGGCGTCGATGGCCGAATCCATCACGAGCGCCAGCACTTCGTCGAGCACCCGCGCCGATCCGAGGCCGCGCAAGCCGATCGAGCAGCGTCGTGATCGGCCGGAAATCGATGACGCCCGACACATGACTCGATCGCGAATCGGACGGGTCGTCGGCGAGGAAGACCAGCTCGGCGCTGCCGCTCCGGCCCAGCCGGATCTGGTCGCTGTGCCGCAGCGTCCGCTCGGTCACCTGCTCGTTGTTGACGAACGTGCCGCAGCGCGACCCTCGATCCTTCAGGACGAAGCGGCCATCGTCCTGCCGGATGATCTCGGCGTGCTCGCGCGAAACGTCGACGCCGACCGCGCGCAGATCGCTCTCGCTCCTGCGGCCGATGCGGAAGACCGGCTTGTCGATGACGACGACCCGCGGACCGAGCGGGTCGTCGACCTGCAGGCGCGGCGTTTTGACGTCGTGTGCTTCGGACATGGTCACGCAGGTTTCGCTTTCAGCACGCCGATCTCCATGAGAAACCCCGTGAAGTCGTAAATGCGTTTTTCGTGGACGATCAGCCCATTGCGCAAGGTGCACACGAGCGCCGCCGGGAACGCGAAGCGTTTTCCCGTTGGCGGCACACCCATGAAGCCGCCGGTATTGGTACCCGAGAACGTCACCAGCTGGACGACCCGGCCGTCTTCGATGACGAGCTCCGGATTCTCCACGTTGAAGTCGGGAAAGCTGGTCAGGAATCCGCGATACACACCTTCGATCGCCGTCCGGCCGGTCACCGTTCCGGCCATGGGGCTTTCAAGCACGCAGTCCTCCGAGTGGGCATGCACCAGCGCATCGACGTCGTGCCTGCGCCATGCGTCGATACGTCCGGCGAAGAGCTGTTCCGTTTCGTGGCGTGTCATACAGCCAGGTGCACAGAATCGGCCGCGGCCGCATGCTGACCCCGGAGCGCTTCTTCAGGCACGTGCTGCACCATGATAGTCCGTCCGCCAGGCGCCAGAGACAATGTCGGAGTGGCGGGGATTATACGGTCAATTGCGGCCGTGGGAGGCAAAAACTGCTCGCCGCGGGCCGATACACTCATCGCCCACAGTTGTCCGGATCATGACGCCGCGCTCACGCTCGATCGAGATTTCCAGTTGTTCGCGGGGATTTTCCGGCCCCACACTTGCATTTCAGACCGGCCATGGAAAGTGCCGCTCCGTTGTATCCCTCGGCGTCAATGCTCTCCACGTGGTCCGAGCGCGACTGGCAGCGTGCCGACGGTGTCCAGCTCGATTGTCTCGAACACATGCAGCGCCTCCTCGTGCGGACCCATCAGCACATGTACGAAATATTCGTGCGGTGCGGTGCGACCGGCGATGTCCTGGTTCGCGGAGGACGATTTTTTCAGGAGTTCACGGTGGCCAGGCTGACGGGCAGCTCGTTAGGCGGAGGGTTCTTGAAGCAGTATGGGATTTATGTCGGCCTGCGAATCGAGTTCAACATCGAGGGTGAGACGGTGGTGACCGCTCCGATTTTCAGCATCGACGTTCAATCCCTCGACACTTTCGCCCAGTTCACCACCACCGTGATGGGCTCCTGAGAGACGACTGGCGGCTGCCAGTTGACGAGGACCCGTTGTCCGTCAGCAGACACGTCGTACTACGACCGTGTGCCGATTGCTGACATAGAACCGTTTCACGACCGACACGAAAGACGCGAAGCACGCAACGTCATCTATTTCGGACGCTCGTCGCCGTATTTTGATAAATCTTCCCACCCTTCATCACAAACACCACCCGACCGAGCGCGGTGATATCTCGCAGCGGGTCGCCATCGACCGCGACAAGGTCAGCTTCCATGCCGGGTTGAATCGAGCCGATGCGATCGCTCAGGCCGAGCGCCCGGGCATTGAGAGACGTCGCGGCAGTGATGGCGTCCATCGGGGCCTGCCCGCCGTCACGCACGCGCGTGATGATCTCGTCGGCATTCCGCCCGTGCGCGCCGGCGCCGGCGTCGGTACCCATCAGAATGTTGAGATCGCGATGGGTGATCGCCTGTTTGAACATCGCGATGTTCTTCGGCAGCACCTCTTCCATGAAGCGAAACCCTGCTTCGTTGAAGTTGCCGATGCCGAGGTAGCGAGGCTTGTTCCGGACATAGTTCTGAATGAGGACGCCGATGTTCGGCTCGAAGTAGGTGCCGCGCTCAGCCATCAACGTCAACTCTGCGTCCGTTGCGTAGAATCCGTGCGTCACCGTCGTGCAGCCGCCGCGAACGGCCGCCACGATCGCACTGGGCGCATGCGCATGCACCCACGTCCGCTTTCCGAGCCGTCGCGCTTCATCACACGCGGCGGCCACCTGCGCGTCGCTCATGGTCTGGCCGCCACCTTCGCGGATGCTCTTCGACGCAAACAGCTTGATGAGGTCGGCGCCGTCGGCAATCAGCTTGCGCACCTGCTGCCTGATCTCCTCTGGAGTACCCGACTGCTCGTTCAGAGATGAGACAGACGTCAGGAGCCGCGGACCCGGCGCACCACGATCGATTGCCGCCCGCAGCTCGCGATCGAGCGGGGCGCCGATGCTTTGAATGGTCGTGAAGCCCGCCATGAGCGTCGCATACGCGTTCTCCATCGCAGACAACGCCTGCTCTGCATCGGTTTCGCCGTCGTTCACCGCACGCCCATCGCGGCCGAAGTGCGTCACGATGTGGGAGTGCGTATCGATCAGTCCTGGAAGAAGTGTGAGGCCGGCGAAATCGTAGTCGGGCGGATCGGAACTGCGCTCCTGAACACGGGTGATCTGCCTTCCGCTGACGACCACCGTCGCATCGCGCAGCGCTTTGCCTGACCCATCGATGAGGGTGCCGGCCCGAATGACGATCGGTTTGTCCTGTGCCGCAGCAGATACCGATGTCAGGACGGCGCACACAGCGACGAGCACCGCGAATCGAACGGCTGGCGCAAGAGTCATGTGGTGGACGGATTATAGCGGTGAGAGAGTGGCAGGGCGCGACGAACTCGCGCCCTGCCAACAAGCGACAGCGCTAAAGCGCTGTGCCACCGGCATAGCTCAGAACGTCAGCCGCAGCCCGATCTGTCCCGTTCTCGTCGAGGCAACGCTGGTAATCTGTCCGAACGTCGCCCCTGTGACTGTGGTGTTGGGATTGCTGTACTGCCGCCAGTTGAACACGTTGAACGATTCAAATCGGAACTGGATCTGCGTGGTGCCGCGCACGGCGAACGTCTTGGCAACCGTCAGGTCAACGCGGCGGCGCCCCGGCCCGCGCACCTGCGAGGAGTTCTGGTTACCGGGCCGAATCGTCGCACCTGTAGTCGGGGAGGTCGGCACGAGCGTGTACGCACTTCGATCGAGGTACAGCAGCGTGTCGCGCCAGTTGTCGAGTATCTGATTCCCGCCGTTGTAATCGGGCCGGCTGTTCGCAATACCCGATGCCTGGGTGATCCGCAGCGGTTCGCCCGATCGGAAGTTGAGCACGCTCGACATCTGCCAGCCGCCGAACACGCCGCCCACCACATCTTTCCGGTCCCTCAAAAACGGGATTTCGTAGACGAGCGTGCCGGTGACGCGATGGCGGACTTCGCCGATCAAGGGTGAGTAATCAGACTCGAGGAAGGGATCGAAGAAGTCCTGTGTGTTGTTGTAAGTGGTATCGCCAATCGAGCTGTTGAAATTGCCAACCAGGTTGGCGCCCTGTTCCGACCAGCCTTTCGACAGCGTATAGTGCAGCGCCATGTCGAGCCCGTGGTACCGGCGGAGGTTGGCGTTCCCCTCGAATGCGTTGTACACCATCGTCTGCCCGCTGGTGACGTACCACCCGCCGGGGTTGAATCCCGGGTTGGGCCGGGCGCCCGTTATTCGATCGTACGCGTTCGCAAAGTTCAGGAGGATCGGCATGTTTTTCCCGCTTGTGTGGACGTAACCGGCCGATACCGACGCCAGCCTGCCGACCTGCCGCTGCAGGTCGAAGGTGACCTGCACGGTCTCGGGACTCTTCATGTCCGTCTCGAACATGTAGTACAGGTTCTTCTTGCCGCCCGATTCGGCGGTGACGATCTTCTCGGCGTCTTCCGCGTACGTGTTGGGCCAGCTGATGCCGCGCGCCTGCTGCTCGGTGCGGTTCCAGCCCTGGCGGATCGGTGTGAACGGGCGCGCGACCGAGTTCTGGAACAACGCCATGATGTGGCCGGTGGTGAACACCCCGACACCACCGCGAACGACCGTCGCGCCCGCGCGATCGACGGTCCACGCAAATCCGGCGCGCGGGGCGAAATTCACCTTGTCGGAGTCAATGGGGGTGTCCAGTGGCCGCGGCGCGCCAAAGTCCATCTTGCGGATGTCGGTCGGATTGTTCAGGTTGTTGACTTCCGCCGGATCGTTGGGATCCGTGCCCTTGTAGCCAAATCCCGGATAGTAGTCGTAGCGCAGACCCAGGTTGAGCACGAACTTTTCGCTGACGCGCCAGTCGTCCTGGATGAAGCCTCCGAACTGATCCACCCACGCTTTATGTGGCGGGTTGCCCATCGCGAGGAGGAAGTCGCTCGCCCTGTTTGCCAGCAGGTCGTCGAGGTTGGTGAACGTGAACCGGTTCGTTTGCGGATTCGACTTGAAGCCGATCTCGCGCGCCCAGCGGAACCCGAACTTCATCGAGTGTGGTCCCATGAGCCGGGTCACCTTCTGGTCCACGTTGTACGCGTCGTAGGTCAAGGCAAGGATTTCGGTATCTCCGCTGCTGAAGAAGTTCGAGACGCTGAAGGTCGAAATGCGCTTCCGGACGTTGTAGAGGTCCTCCTGGGCACCCCGCGTGGGCGACTCCGCGAGCCAGAACGCGTCGAAGCGATCGAGCGTATTGCGATTCCAGCCGAACCGGCTTTCAGACACCCACGAATTCCGCGTCATCACGTAGTTGGTCGACAGCCGCTTCGAGCCGTTCGTGTATTGCTGGTTGTTGTTGATCTGAATTCGCGGGACGTCGGCGAACGGCCGCATCCGCGAGGCGGTCACCGACAATCTGCCCGTGCCGGCCTGGAAATCCACTTTGCCCAGGAACGTGTTGTCGCGGCGGGTAAGTACCTTGGCATCCGTGTACCGCCCGATCTCGGCATTGATGGGCACGTTCGGCAGGGGCATGTTGTCGAGGATCATTTTGGTTTCGGGAAATGGCAGCGCGGCCAGCATACGATTGCGCGTCGCCGGCGTTGCGACGTTTCCCTGCACCGTCACGCCCGACTCCTCGCGATACCCCTCGAAGCTGGTGAAGAACAGGACGCGGTTCTGCAGGATGGGCCCGCCGAGCGATCCGCCGAACTGGTTGAACTTGATCTCGGGCTTGGCCGTCGTCGGCGGCAGAAACGGATCGCGCGACGCGAACGCGTCGCTCTGGAAGTTTTCAAATATCGATCCGTGGAACTGGTTGGTCCCCGAGCGCGTGATCATGTTCACCTGACCGCCGATCGAGCCTCCGTACTCCGCCGGCAGGACGCCCTTGGCCACCTGCACCTCGGCGACCGCTTCGACGCTCAGGATCTCGATCTGGTTCTGGCCGCCGTAGTTGCCGAACCCGCGATTTTCTGGATTGGTCTGGGCGCTGCTGCCGTCCACCGTGATGGCGTGGCCGCCATCGCCGACGCCGTTGACGCGGAACGCCCGGCCGCCGCCGGCGGCGTTGTCGGAGGAGCTGATTCCCGAGCCGAGGAGGATGACGTTCTGCAGGTTCCGCCGCGAGACCGGAATCTCGCGCACTTCCTCGCCGAGCGATTGCACCTGCGCCGTCGTGGCTGTCTCAATGAGGGGCGCATTCTCGGCGACCGTGACGGTCTCTGCCAGCGCCCCCACTTCGAGCCCAAATGTCTGCCGCACCGTCTGGCCGGCGTTCAGCGTCAGTCCCCGGTTCTCATACGTCTTGAATCCTGACAGCTCGATCCGGATCGTGTACGCGCCAGCTGGCAGCGCGGGCAGCGTAAATTCGCCGCGTGCGTCCGTGACGGTTTCTCGCGTCAGCGTTGTGCCCTGATGCGTGACGGTCACGGTGACGCCGGGAAGAATCGCGCCCGACGTGTCCTGCACGGTGCCGTAGAGCGTGGCTTCGAGGACCTGCGCGGCGGCATTTGTCGAGAACGTGAATATGAACGTGGACACGAAAACGAGGGCGGCGGCACGAATCCGCGGAAGAGTCATCATGGGGTCCTCCAACGCGATTTTCCGAAATCAGTTGAACGCTTCGCTACTTGAGGAAGGTGAGCCCGGCTGAAGCCGGGCACTACGTACTTGGACTTGCGACTTCTTATGGACTTACGACGTATGACTCGACCTGCGACTATTTCTGCGGCGCCCTGGCGGGAGGCGCTGCGTAGATATCGAACCCCTTCGCGTTTTCCTCCTTTTCCGTGGGTGGGATGACCCCGGCCGACAGCATCACCTGCTCGATGGCCGTGACAGTGACCGGGGATGGTTTGAAGTTGCCGAATCGATAGCCGCGCGCGATCGTCAACGGCGTCCAGCCCCATTCGTTGCGGCGGTTCCACACGTCGATGCGCGCGCCCTTATCGGCGAGAAACTTCACGGCGAGTGGAAGGTTCTTGTATGCGGCGCCGTGCATGGCCGTTTCGCCGTGGCTGTCGACCGCGTTGATGTCGACGCCGAAGTCGAGCGCCGCCTGCATCGCTTCAATCACTTCTTCTTCGGTGCCCGCATCCTCGCCCGGCGAGCGCGCCCCGATACTAGCCGCCGCCATGAGCGCCGTGCTCCCGTCGTTGTTCGTCGCCTTGGGATCGGCGCCAAGCGCGACGAGCGCCTTCATATACTCGGCATCGGCCGTGACGGCGGCGATGAGCAACGGGGTCGCGCCCACCTCGTTGAACCGGGTATTGGTCAGGTTGACCCGCCTGGTCATACGCGCATCGACGTTGGCTCCCTTCGCGACCAGCCGCTTCACGAGCTCGAGGGTCGAGAGGTTGCCGGTAATTTCCGGACCGGGATCGCTGTCGCCAATCGCGGGCTTCCGCACGTACGCCAGCATGTGGAGCGGCGCAAAACCCTGCTGATCGGAGTTGGGATCGGCGCCCGCCTCCAGCAGCTCTGCCGCAAGCTCCAGATGGCCGTTGGCGATCGCCACGTGCAGCGGCGTCGTGCCGTTGCGCAGCGGCCGTTCACCTTCCGGCAGCTTGGGATTGGTTTTGACTTTGACGACTTCGTTGACGTCGGCCCCTGCTTTCAACAGCGCTTTCACGGCGGGGATGCGGTCCTGGCGCACGGCGAACAGCAGCGGCGTAAATCCCGAGTCGAGCGGCGTCTTGAAGTCGGCACCCGCCTCGATGAGCGCTTCGATTGCCTGCACGTGCCCCTCGGCGGCCGCCCACACGAGCGCCGTCTGACCCCGACGCGGTTCTTTGGCGTGGACATCGGCGCCGCGCGTCAGCAACACACGCACCGCATCGACCTTGCCGGTGCGCGCGGCGGTCATCAACATGGTTTCGCCACCCGGGAGCATGGCGTTCGCGTCGGCGCCGGCATCGAGCAATCGCGTGATGACGGCGGCGTTGCCGTTCACACACGCGAGCGACAGCGGCGTCACGCCATAGCGATTGGCCGCTTTCACGTTGGCTCCCGCGGCGAGCAACCTGGTGACGAGATCGAGGTCGTCGTGATAGGCGGCCCAGTGCAGCGCAGTCGTGCCGTCGGGCTGAGCCGCGTTCACATCCACGCGCTTGGAGAGAAGCTGTGTGACGGCGGCGCGGTCCAAACGCTCGACGGCTCTCGCAAGAGACGCGTCCGTTGCGGCAGACATCGGAACGACAGTCGCGAGCAGAAGAATGGCAGCTAACGCAGCTTTGGCACTCATAGGACCCCTCGCATCCGCCTTCGCGCTCAGCGCACCTGGCGCACCCAGCGCACCTATCGCACTTATCGCACCCGACGCACCTATCGCACCAACCGCACCCGTCGCACCCAATTTATCCAACCAGCTCCACCGACTTATAGAGCGTATCGATCTTCCCGGTGCTGTCCTGGAACGAGTCGAGCCGAACACCGACCGCGTCGAGCATCGTGATGTGCAGGTTGGCCAGCGGCGCCGGCTCGGCGTACTTGATGTGCCGTCCGCCCTTGACCTTGCCCGCGGCTCCGCCGGCCACCACGATCGGCAGATCCACATGGTTGTGAATGTTCGGATTGCCCATGCCGCTGCCGTAGAGATACAGCGAGTTTTCGAGCAGCGTCGCGTCGCCTTCCTTGATGGCGTTCAGCTTGTCGAGGAAGTACGCAAACAGCGACACGTGGAACTGGTTGATCTTGGCAATTTTCGCGATCTTCTCGGGATCGCCGCCGTGATGCGACGTCGGGTGATGCGGATCGGCGACGCCGATTTCCGGATAGCTGCGGTTGCTGGTCTCGCGCGCAAGCTGGAACGTGATGACGCGCGTCATGTCGCCTTGCAACGCCAGCACCTGCAGATCGAACATCAGCTTCGCGTGATCGCCATACGACGCGGGCACGCCGACCGGTCGATCGAGATCGGGTAGCAGGTTCTCGTGCGTCTGGGCCTCGGCCTTTTCGATGCGGCGCTCGACTTCGCGCACCGTGCTCAGATACTCGTCAACTTTCGTCCGATCGTTCGGACCGAGCTGGCGCTGAAGACGCGCGATGTCTTCGTGCACCCAGTCGAGCAGGCTTGCGCGCCGCCCCAGCGCCTTACGGCGATCGGCCGTGCTGCCACCCTCGCCAAACAAACGCTCGAACACGACGCGCGGGTGCGCTTCGGACGGCAGCGGTGTCGTCGGCGACGACCACGACAGATTGTTCTGATACACGCACGCGTAGCCGTTGTCGCACTGCCCCACGACTTCCATCAGATCCATCGCCAGCTCGAGCGACGGCAGCTGCGTTTCCTGCCCCATCTGCTGCGCGGCGATCTGATCGACGGTTGTTCCCAGGAAGTAATCGCTGCTCTCGGTCCACTTGGCCTTGGCGGCGCTCAGGAACGCGGCATTCGACGTCGCGTGAGTGCCCGGGTACGCGTTCTTCAGCTCCATGTTGCTGAGCACGGTGATGTTCTTCTTCAGCGCCTCGAGGGGACTGAGGGTGACCGACAGATCAGTCAGCGCTCCGCTTTCACCCGGCGGCGTCCAGCGCGTGATGTCGCCTCCCATCGGAATGTAGACGAAACCGAGTCGCCTCACCGGCTTCGCCGGCGTCTGCGCCAGCACGGTCATCGAGGGAATCATCGCGTCGAGCAGCGGCAGCGCGACCGTCGCGCCAACGCCTCGGAGGAACGTGCGCCGTGGCAGAGACTTTTTGAAGATGATCATGATGCTCGTGTCCTCATGCGGAAGGGCATGCTGTTGACGATGCCCATGACGATGGAAGAGAAGCGATAGTCCTGTGCGCCCGTATCGCGGACGATCTTGCGGACCGCCGGCGCGTCGTAATACGCCACGCCGCGGCCAATCGCGAAGATGAGCAGCTTTTCGGTGAGCGTCGTCACGAACAAATCGGGACGGTCGAGAATGGCCTTCTGAAGGCCGGCCACACCACGGAACTCGGCACCGTTGAACATCGTGCCCGAGGCATCGATCGGCTCACCGCCGTCGAGCGTGCGCCAGCGGCCGACCGCGTCGTAGTTCTCGAGCGCGAATCCCACCGGATCCATCAGGCGGTGACATCCGGCGCACGTCGCGTTCTTCCGATGTTCTGCCAGCCGCTCTCGAACGGGCGCATTCTTCTTGACGTTCTTCACGTCGTCGAGCGCCGGCACGTTTGGCGGCGGCGGAGGCGGCGGCACGCCCAGCACGTTGTCGAGAATCCACTTGCCTCGAATGACCGGCGACGTGCGAGTCGGATACGACGTGACCAGCAGGATGCTGCCTTGCCTGAGCAATCCACCTCGCGGCTGATCCTCGCCGAACGTAATCTTGCGGAAGCGGCTGCCATACACATTGGGGATGCCGTAGTGTTTCGCGAGCCGCTCGTTCACAAACGTGTAGTTGGCGCGCAGAAGATCGAGCGCGCTGCGGTTCTCGCGGATCACGCTCTCAACGAGCATCTCGGTTTCCTGCCGGAACGCCTGACGCAGGTTGTCGTCGAAATCCGGGAACAAACGCATGTCGGGCGTAATCGCGTCGAGATTCCTGAGGTGCAGCCACTGCGACGCGAAGTTGGTGACGAGGCTCTCCGACTTCGGGTCGGCCAGCATGCGCATCACCTGCTTCTCGAGCACCGCCGGCTTGTCGAGATCGCCGCGCGCGGCCACATCCAGCAGTTCGTCGTCGGGAATGCTGCTCCAGAGGAAGAACGACAACCGCGTCGCCAGCTCGAGATCGCTGATCGCATAGACGTCCTGACGGGCCGGCGAAGCCGGAGACGCCCCGCGTGCGTCTCCATAGCCCTGACGCTGCTGTGCACGCACGGCGGCCGACACTGGCGTGCCGAGCGCAGCTTGTCTCGGCGAGGGCGTCGCCGGATCGCGTTCGATGCGGAACAGGAACTCGGGACTGGTGAGCACCGCCGACAGTCCCATCTCGATGCCTGCGTCGAATCCCTCTTCGGCTTTCGCGACGCTGTAAAGCTCAAATGGCTTCTTGAGATCGGCATCGGTCACGGGCCGGCGATACGCGCGGCGCATCGTGGTCAGCAGAATCTTCTTCGCGCACCCGTCTTCGTTTTTCGGTGACGTCGGCTGGCACACGAACACCTTGCGGCGGCTCGGCGTGTCGCCCGCACCGGCAGGGTTGTAAGGACCAACGACGGAAATCTCGTACACCGCAGGCTGCAGCCGTGGATGCCGGTAGTAGTTGAAGTGCGCCTCGTATGGCTGACGTCCGGTTTCGAGCAGCAGAAACGGCTTTTTCGGGAATGTCACCCCGATGACGTGCGGTCCGGCCGTCATCGGCATGCGCAATTTCAAATGGGCGTCGAGATTTTCGTGCGACGGCGCATCGCTCGCGGGTCCTTGTACGGCCGCAATCGGTTCGATCGTGAAAAGACGCACACGCTCGCCGTCGATCATCAGGTCGATGTCGTGCGGCTCGAGCAGTCCTTCGATGTGCTCGTTGCGATCGCGCGCCAGGCGAATCGTGATGTCGTACTCGCCGTTGATCGGAAACACGTGCGACACCAGCGCGCCCCCGCGCGTGCCGATGGGCAGTCCTTCGAGGTGGTTTTCCTGTGTGATATCGGGCTTGATACGGACAGTCGATCCGCCAACCGAAAGGCTTGGGCGTCCGACCGCGAGCCGGCTGATTTTCTCGGCGGCAGACACATAGCTTTCCAGCAGTGTCGGCGAGAGATTACCGACGGTGACGTTGTCGAAACCAAAGCTCGCCGAATCGCTCGGCAGGAGCGGCGCGACGTCGATTTCGAGAGCGAGCAGATCGCGAATCGCGTTGCGGTACTCGGTACGGTTGAGGCGCCTGAACGTTTCGGTCCGGCCTGGATTCGGACTCGCAGTGGCCATCCGATCGAGCGAACCTTCGAGCGACGTCAGCGCGGCCGTGTAGCCGGCTTCGTCCGGTCGGCGCGAACCCACCGGCGGCATCTGGCGCGCACGCAGCTTCCGTACAACCTTTTCCCATTCCTCGGGATGGCCGCTCACCTCATCTGTGTTGATGCTCGAGAGGTCGAGGCTCCCCGCCTTCACTTTGGTGTTATGGCAGGAAAGACAATAGGTGGAAACGAGCCCGCGATACGCAGCGTCGGTCGAAGAGTTGGCCTGGGGCGCCGGATGAACTGCTACAGGCGCGGGAGGCTGCTGCGCCGTGAGAACACCAGCACTGATTGCAGCAATACAACCGGCCGCCAACGAGTCAGATATCCACCGCGCCCGCCGGTTCGACATGCGCCTTCCTTTACTTAAACGATCACCGTCCGATTGATTAGTTATAGCACCCCAAGGCGGCCTTGTCTTAATGGATTCTTCATGTTGCGACAATCTGACACACTCCTCCGTACAGGGCGCGAGTCGCTGATTGCGTGTGTTTTAGCCGATGTCGTACGGAAGGAAACCAAGGACGTTGCGAGGAGAGGCGCGCAACGTCCTCGATGGGTGCAAATACCGCTAGATCCCGCCCAGGTGCTCGGTGCTGTCGCCGATTTTCTCCGGCGTGGGCACCCCAGCCTTGTCGAGCATCGACAACAGCAGATTGGCCATGGGGGTGTTATCCGGATAGTTGACGTGCACACCGCCCCCGAGTGTTCCCGCACCGTGCCCGGCCACGAGCACCGGCAGATTCACGTGGTCGTGCAGGTTGCCGTTGCCGAGCCCGCCACCGTAAAGAATCATCGAGTGGTCGAGCAGTGATCCGTCGCCGTCCTGCGTCGTCTTCAACTTCTCCAGGAAGCGGCCGAAGAGCGCCACGTGGTACTGATCGATCTTCGCTTTCCGCGCCATCAACTCCGGATTGTCAATGTGGTGCGAGCAGGAGTGATGCTGCTCGGGCACACCGATCACATCGAAGGTGCGAGGGCTGGTCTCGCGTCCCATGAGCAGCGTGGTGACGCGTGTGATGTCGCCCTGATAGGCCAGCACCTGCAAGTCGAACATCAAATTGACGTAGTCTTCGAACGACTCGGGAATGTCGTCGGGGCGGCTGGGCATCGCGACGCCGGCCGCAACGCCGGCATCCTCTGTGCGGCGGATCCGCTGCTCGATCTCGTTGACCGCTTCGAGATATTCGTTCAGCTTCGAGCGGTCGCCGGCTCCCAGGGTCTTCTGCAGCGCGGAAACTTCGTCGAGCACCGAATCGAGAATGCTGCTCGTCTTCCGCATGCGCGCAACACGCTGTGCCGGGGTGCTGGCCTGACCGAAAAGCCGCTCGAACACCATACGCGGGTGCGGTTCCATGGGCAGCGGCGTCGTCGGCGATTTCCAGGAGATCGTGTTGGAGAAGAAACAATCCTCGGAGTCGCAGCCGATTTGCGTGGGGCTTTCCAGCGTCATCTCCAGCGACGTCAGGCGCGTGTCTTTGCCGATCACGCGCGCGGCGATCTGATCGGCGCTCGTCGCCAGACGGACGCCCTCAGCGCCGCCACGATTGCGATCCCACGCGTGAACGCCCGTGAGCCACACCGCGGTGCCCCGCGCGTGGTCGCCGTTCCCGTCGCCGAAGTTGTCGGCCTGACGATGCGCGAGGCCGCTCAACACGGTGACGTGATCGCGAACCGGCGCAAGCGGACTGAGGATTGGCGAGAGCTCGAACTGCCTGCCGGTCGCGGCAGGTACCCACATCGGCTGAATCGTGCCGTTGGGGATGTAGACGAACCCGAGTCTCACCGGCGACCTGGCGGCTCGCGCCGACAGCGCCGGCACCATGGCGTCGAGAAACGGTAATGCCACCGTCACGCCCAACCCGCGTAGAAACGTCCGTCGCGGCAGTGCTCGTTTGGTGATCATCATGGTTATGGCTCCGCTTGTCTCATCTGGAACGGTACGCTGTTGACGACGCCGAGCACGAGCTCAGAGAAACGATAGTCGCGCGCCGCCGAGTTGCGAACGACGGACCGGACAACCGGCACGTCGTAGTGCTCGAGGCTGCGGCCCAACGCATACCCCAGCAGGTTTTCCGTGAGCGTGCTCACGAAGCGCTCCGGCCGGCTCACAAGAACGCGCTGCAGCCCTGCGACACCCTCGAACCGCGTTCCGTCCGGCAGCACCCCCGACGGATCGATTTTCTCACCCGAGGCATCGATCGTGCGCCATCGTCCCAGCGCATCGAAATTATCGAGCGCAAAGCCAATCGGGTCCATGGCGGCATGACAGCTCGCACACGCGGGGTTCGCACGGTGTTCAGCCAGCGCCTCTTTCATCGGAAGAATCTTCCCGGAATCTTTGTTTTCGGTCGCCAGCGCCGGGATGTTGGGCGGCGGTGGCGGGGGCGGTGCCCCCAGAAGATTGCCGAGCACGTATTTGCCGCGAAGCACGGGCGAGGTGCGATTGGCATACGAGGTAATCGTCAGGATGCTCGAGTGGCCGAGCAGGCCAAGTCCGCGTCGCGGGCTGTCCGCCGGATGCGTCACGCGCCGGAAATCGTTGCCCAACACGTTTGGCACGCCGTAATGCTTTGCGAGCCGCTCGTTCATGAACGTGTCGTTTGCGCGAAGCAGGTCGACCACGCTCCGGTCTTCGCGAAACACACTTGCCAGAAACAACGTCGTTTCGCGCTCGAACGCCTCGCGGAGACTCAAGTCGAAGTCGGGGAACAGGCGAGGACTGGGTGATTTGGCATTGATGTCGCGAAGGTACAGCCACTGCGCGGCGAAATTCGTGGCGAGCGCGTCGGATCGCGGATCGCGCAGCATGCGGCGCACCTGGCGCTCGAGCACGGCGCGATCCGACAGCTTGCCGTGCGACGCGAGATCGAGCAGTTCATCGTCGGGGATGCTGCTCCAGAGGAAAAATGACAGCCGCGATGCGAGCTCGACATCGCTGATGCGGTACGCAACGCCCGGCGCCGCTTTCGCCGGCTGGCGCTCGATGCGGAACAGGAACTGCGGGCTCACCAGAATGCGCTCCAGGCCCTGCTTTACGGCGCCTTCGAACCCGCTTTCCCCGCGCTCGGCGTGGTAGATGGCAAGAATCGGCTGGAGATCGGCTTCGACGACCGGACGACGATAGGCACGCCTGGCGAGCGCCGAAAAAATCTTTCTCGCGCAGGCGTCTTCGTCGTTTGCACCTGAGGGCGTGCACACGAAGACCCGTCTGCGGCTCGGCGTATCACCGGACCCGGCGATGTGCTGCGGCCCGCGGATCGTGACACTCGCAACCGCCGGCAACTGCCCTCGCCCTCGCAACCGTGGACGGATGAGCGCCTCGCCCTTTGCCGACGTACGCTTCAGGAAGGTGACCGTGACGACTCGAGGACCTGCCTTCATCGACAAATCGATGTCGAATCCCTTTTCGATGGCTCTTCGGCGTGCTTCGTTGCGGCGATCGAGCTCGAACCGGCGGTTCACGACCGAGTTGATCTTGATAGGCGTCGCGATCTCGTCGAGTTGCTCCGCGACAGAGGCGGTTGCCGGCTTCGTGGAGTCGGCCGCAGGTTCCGGCGATGCCGCCTGCACACTCGCGTCGATGAGCGACACGCGCTCGTCGTCGACCGTCACCTCGAGTTTGTGCACTTCCCGCGGTGCGTCGGCCAGTTCAACGTGAATCCGGTACTCACCGTCGAGCGGCAAGTACGTGTGGATGACGGCGCCGCCGCGCGTGCCAAAGGGCGCACCGTCGGCCTGATATTCCTGATTGAACTGATCCGACAGTCGATAGGTGTCGACCAGCGGAGGCAGTGAGCGATCGCCGACGGCGAGGCCGCTCAGTTTCTGGGCCGCAGACAAATATTGTTCGAGCTGCGTCGACGAGACGAACAGGAGATCCGCAATGTTGTCGAAACCGCTGCTCGTGTTGTCGGCCGGCAACAGCAAGTCGAGATCGACATCCTTCGGCAGTTCGCCGAGGCCGAGCAGATCGCGAATCGCATTTTTGGTACTCGGTACGTGTCAGGCGATGAAAGAGCGGCAGCCTGCCTGGCGTGCGGTGTGTCGCGACGATGGCGTCGAGCTTGCCTTCCAGCTCAGACGCAACGGCGTCGTAGGTCGCCGCATCGGGCCGCGGTCGCCCGGCCGGCGGCATCGCGCCGGAGCGGAGCTTGCGCACCACCTTCTCCCAGGTTGCCGCATGGGCCGTGAGATTCTGCGAATCCAGCGTGTCGAGCGCGAGATTGCCGATGTGCGATTTCGCGTTGTGACAACTGAAGCAGTGACTTGCTCAGAACTGTACGGCTTTGCGGCGGCTCCGCGGACGGGGCAGACTGGGCTGAAGGATTCTGAGACGCATCAAGGCGAACCCCTTGCGAATAGAAACACGTCAGCAGGAACGCGCTGAGGGTGACGGCGAAACAGAAGGACTTCGTCATCCTGGCCTTAAGTCGTTTGATATATCAGTATACGTGGCGGACGGCCCAACCATCACGGCAAAAACGCGTTGCGCATTCGAAGAGGCTCCCGTAGCATGAAACAGAACACCCTCATGCCAACACAGGAGTGCCACATGGCGGTATTGGCGCCTTCAAAATCATGGTCGCTCTTCATTTTTCTTTCGCTCTCGACCGCTTCGGCTGCCGCACAAACCTCTGGACCACGACCGAACGAGCCGCACACTACGGCTCTTCATCGCGCCGTCGAGCGAGACGATCTTGCAGAGACAGCACGGTTGTTACGGAATGGCGAAAGCCTCAACGCCGTTGACCGATACGGCGCCGCGCCGATCTCGCTGGCGTGTGCCCGAGGCAATGCCGCGATGATCGATCTCCTGCTCAACGCGGGCGCCGATGCAAACACCTCACTGCCCGAGGGAGAAACGTGTCTGATGACGGCGGCCAGCACCGGCAGCCTTGCGGCTGTCAAGGCGTTGCTCGTACGCGGCGCAAAGGTGAACGCGATCGAAAGCTGGCGCGGACAAACGGCACTGATGTGGGCGGCCGCCGACGGTCATGCGGCGGTGGTCGAGGCGCTGCTCGAAGCCGGCGCCGATGTCAACGCGCGATCGAAGGCCGGTTTCACGCCCGTCCTGTTCGCTGTCCGCCAGGGCTCGGTTGATGCGGTCAGAACCTTGATAACAGCACACGCCAACGTCAACGACGTGGCGCGTGCTGCGGCCATCTCATCCAATTCGACCGCGAAGCCGGTGACCGACGCAACCTCGGCGCTGGCCATGGCGGTCATCAACGCGCACTTCGAGATCGCGGGCCTTCTCGTCGAGAACGGCGCCGATCCCAATGCGCCGGATGCACGCGGCTCCATCCTGCACGCGCTCGCGTGGATTCGCCGGCCCGGTGCCGTCGGCGGCGATCAGGCGGTTCCACAATCGACCGGAACGCTCGACAGCCTCGGGCTCGCCGAAGCGTTGCTGAAGCACGGCGCGAATCCGAATGTGCGTATCGCGTGGCAGGAAATTCCCTTCGACCGCGACGACGGCGAAGTGAAGAGTCCGCCGAATATTCGCGTCGGCCGCGATTACATCAGTCTGGTCGGCGCATCACCGTTCTATCTGGCAGCGAAGAATGGCGACGTCGAGCTCATGCGGCTGCTCGCCAGGTACGGCGCAGACCCGGTGCTTCCCACCGTTCAGAACGTCACGCCGCTGATGGCGGCCGCCGGATTGGGAACGTGGGCGGGAGAAACGCCCGGTCCGCTCAACGGCACGCCTGAGGTAGAACGACTTGAAGCCGTGAAACTGGCCGTTGCGCTCGGCAACGACATCAATGCGGTCGCCGATTTCGGCGACGTCGAAATCATCGGCGATCCGATCAAGCTGTTTGCCAGCTATCCGGAAAACCTGGAACAACTGCCGAAAACCGCGCTGGGCGACATGCGATGGAGTGGAAGTACAGCGCTCCATGGCGCGGCGACGAGCAATCAGAAATCGATCATTCAGTATCTGGTCGCCAACGGCGCCAGACTTGACGCGCGCAACAAGCTCGGATGGACGCCGCTCATGGTGGCCGAAGGCGGTCAGTTTGGCGCGACCGTGAAGGAATTTCCCGAGGCGGCGGCGCTGATTCGCAAACTGATGATCGACCGCGGAATGAATCCCGACTTGTACAGTAAAGCAGGCGCCAAACAAGCCGCCGTCCGATAAAAAAGGAAAGGGTGACGGCCCCGACGCCCTCACCCCTTTTTACTTTCTACTTCTTACTTTCTACTTTTTACTTTTTACTTTTTACTTTTTACTTTTCAGCGTCAGAACGTATACCTCGCCCCGAACTGCAGCACGCGCGGACGCCCGGCGCCTGTGATGCGGCCGAAGTCCACGCTGTTCATGTTCGTCGTGGGATCGTTGTAATTCTTCCGGTTCAACAAGTTGAAGGCCTCGGCTCGAACCTGCAGCCTCGTGCCGGAACCGAGATTGAAGCTCTTGGCGAACGTCGTGTGCATCAGGAACTCGCCGGGACCTCTCAACATCTCGGGCATGAAATTGCCCGGCCGAACCGTGGCATTGGTCGCCGTAATGACCGGCACCCTGACGAAGCCCGCTGTGTCGAAATAGTTGCATCCGTTCGCCACGCACGTATCCTTCCAGTCGTCGAGCACCAGATCGACGCCCGGCGCGACATCGGGCCGGCTGTTGCCGATTCCTGACGGTTGTGTGACGGCCAGCGCGAACCCCGATCGCGCCTGAACGATGCCGGAAACCTGCCACCCGCCAAGCACACCATTGAGGACGCCCTGGCCACCGTTAATCGCCGGGAGCTCGTAGATAAACGATGCGTTCACCCGATGACGAATGTCGTTGGTGGACGGACCGTAGTCAAATTCCGGATCCCAGAAGTCCTGAATTCTGTTGAAGCTGGTGATGTAGTACACCGAGAGATCGCCGCCCTGCGTGGAATTGCTCTTGCCCAGCGTGTAATTGAAGTCCCACGAATACTTGTTGGAGAACCGCCTTCGCAGCGACGTCTGCAGACCGTTGTAGACCATCGTTTGACTGCTGTCCACGTAGTAACCACCGGGCGCACCGATTGCCGGGTTAGGCCGTGCACCCGTCTGCCTGTCGAACGCCTGAGTGAATTGACGCTGCAGCGGAAAATCGTTGCCGTCGGTGCGGATGTAGCCGACTTCTGCGGCCATCGTGCGGCCGAAGGCATGCTGCACACTCGCCATTGTCTGAATCGTGTAAGGCGCGGCGATGTTGGTGTCGATCAGCGAGAACACGGCGGCCTGGCCGGCAGAGTCTGCCTGCGCCAACGGCAACGCGTCGTCCGTGTACATCGGCCACCGGACATTTCGCGCGGCCGATTCCGTCCGGTTGTAAACCACGCGGTACGGAATCGTCGGGTGGTTCACCGCCTGACGAACCGTCATGGGCAGCGTGGGACTATACAGATAGCCGATACCGCCTCGAATAACCGTTGCTTCATTTGCGCCCAGCGTCCACGCAAAACCCGCCCTGGGACCAACGTTATTGCCGTCTGGCTCGTAGGGATGAAGTGGATCTCTTTTCGGCCCGAAGTCCAGCTTGCGCAGATCGGTCGGATTCTCCAAATTGACGAGCTCCACCGGAACATCCGTCGTGGCATACACCTTGGCGACCCCGTAATAGTCCCAGCGCAGGCCGAGGTTCAGGACGAAGCTGTTGCCCAGGCGCCAATCGTCCTGAATGAACGCACCGTACTGGTCCATGCGCGAACCGTGCGGCGGCGCGCCGTACGTGGTGTTATGCGAGTTCACGACGTTCGCGAGCAGCTCGGCATAGGTCTGGTAGGTGAATGCGGGATCTTCCGGATTGATGTGACTGCCGGTCTCGCGCAGGAAACGGAATCCTGTCTTGATGAGATGCCGCTGATAGCCGCGGCTGAATTTCTGCTCGAAACTGTAGGCCGTGCCCGCCATGTCCAGGATTTCGGAGTGCGCCGTGCCGAACAGGCCGCTGATGCTGAAAGACGCCACGCGCCGGCCTGTACGGCATGATCTCGGCCGGCTGGTTCGGCCCGATGACCGACAGGAACTTGTCGAGACGCGCCAGGTACGCCTTGTTCCATCCCACGCGGCTTTCCGATACCCATGCGCCGCGCGTCATCACATACTGCGCGGCGATGCGATCCTGCCGGTTCGGAAATTCACGATCGTTCACGCCGTTCGGATTCGGTCGAGGATCGAGTGTGAACGGCCGAAGACGCGTGTAAGTGAAGGTGAGGTTCGCACCGTTGAAGACCGACATGTCGGTCTTCGCCACGATATGGTTCTCGCTGCGCCTGCGCGTTCCGAGTCCGCGCCATCGGCCGACTTGCGGGTTCACGACACCGGCGGCCGAGACGATCGGCTCGGTCGGCAGATAAAGAGTGTCCAGCGCGATCTTCGTTTCCGGGAATGGCAGCGCGCGCAGCACCTCGTCGCGAACGGCTTGATACGGCACGGTCGTGTCCAGGTTCCGCTCGACTTTCTCGCGGTACCCCTCGTAGGTGCTGAAGAAAAACACCTTGTTGCGCATGACCGGACCGCCGAGCGACCCGCCGTACTGATTGAAGTGGCCCACTGGCTGCTGGGCCGTGGAGAAAAAGTCGCGCGCGTTCCAACTCTCATTTTGACCGCTGTAGAATGCCGACCCGCTGAAGTTGTTCGTGCCCGATCGGCTGATCACGTTGATCTGCCCGCCGGCGACGCCGCCGTACTCCGCCGGCAGCACGCCTTTGACGATCTGGACCTCGGAGATCGAGTCGAGACTCATGACCGAGATCTGATTCTCGCTGCCATACTGGGTCAGCGATCGGCCTTCGGGGTTGGAGTTTGCTTCGGTCCCGTCGACCGTGACGCCTGTGCCACCCGACGCGACGCCGTTCATCTGCACGCCGCCCGAGGTGCCCGCTGCCCCCGTACCGGTGATGACCACGCCGGCGGTCAGGCCGATCAGGTTCTGCAGGTTTCGGCGATTGACCGGCAGCTCACGTACCTCCTGCGACCCGAGGCTGTCGGCCTGCAGCGACATCGCCGTCTGAACGAGCGGCGCCTCGCCGGTGACGGTCACCGTCTCGGACATGGCGCCCACTTCCAACGTGAATGTCTGTCTCAGCGTTTGTCCGGCGCCCAACTGGATGCCGCGCTGACTGATTGTCTTAAAACCCGACAGCTCGATCCGGACGGTGTAGGGACCGTTTGGGAGCGCCGAAAACACGAATTCACCGTTGGCGTCGCTGACGCCTTCGCGAGCGACTCCGGTACCTTCGTGTGTGGCGACGACGTTCGCTCCGGGAATGACGGCGCCGGAGTTGTCACGCACCAGACCAACCAGTGTGGCCGTCGTGACCTGAGCATTTGCGGAAACTGACAGGAACAGAAGGAGAGCAGAGATGAGAACTCGTTGAGCTTGACGCATATCCACCTCGCAGCAGCAATGTCGGACCCTGGAGCGGCGTCCTGAAACAAAGATGAACTGAGATGATGTCGTCCAAGCGGTATAGCACGAGGTTCTGTTGAACGTCCACATGTTTGTCGGTGCGAAAACGGGTCGCGTGCTAGACTCTCCGGCCTCCGGAAACTTTCAGCAAAGGAGTCCAGCGATGGTGCTCAGCCCAATCGTTCGCACGGCGGCGTGTCTCGCGGTGTTGTGTTCCGTCCTGGTCATCGCCGGTCGTGCGCAGAGCGCCCCTCTGGGACTCGGCACCTGGAAGATGAACGTGTCGCAATCGAAGTTCAGTCCTGGACCCGCGGCCAAGAGCTCGACCGTCACCTTCTCGGCAGCCGGAGAAGGTGTGCGCGCGGTGATCGACGGCGTCGGCCCGGACGGCGCCAAGGTCCACTGGGAATACACGGCAAACTTCGACGGTAAACCGTATCCCGTCAAAGGGAATCCGGATGGCGACATGGTGGTCGTCAAGCGCGTCGATCCGACCACGATCGAAAGCTCGTACACGCTGAAAGGAAAACCCACGCTCGTCGTACGGCGAACCATTTCGGCCGATGGGAAGACCTTGACGGTGAGGCAAACGGGAACCAACGGGCAGGGACAGAAGACCAGCAACGTGCTGGTGTTCGACCAGTAGACCTGGCGTGCGCGGCGTGCGCCCTCTGATTGCCTAATTCCGGCTTTTGGCGGGCGCAATCCGACTGAGCTCGTCGAGGAAATTGAAGACCAGGACCACGCGATTCTGCAACGCCGACGTCTGTTCCTCGCTCGTGCCGATGACCAGGCGTTTGCCGTCAGGATGCAGGTCGAGATCGCGGCTCGGCGGCCGAGGACGGCCGCCGAGGCGCGCATCGAGCCAGACGGCCTGTTTGCCCGCCTGAAACGAGTCACCGCTGGCGCTGTAGGGAACGACCATCATGCGCAGGTCTGTGGTGTTCAAGAAGAAGAACTCACTGGACGCGCGAGACCAGGTGGGATCGTCCGCAGCCGACGTCGAAATCTGCCATTTGCCTCCCGGGCCGGGAAACGGCCGGATGAAGACGTCGTTGCGACCTGACTCGTTCGAGATGTACGCCGCCCATCGTCCGTCGGGCGAAAACATCGCGCTGCTCTCTGAGAGAGGGCCGCCGAGAAAGGTTTGCGGCTTGCCTGGCTTCCAGCCAGTCGTCTCATCACCTTCGAGTGGAAGAATCATCAAGTCGGTTGCGTTACCCGGCACCGATTCGAAGAACGCGAGATATTTTCCGCTCGGATGCCAGGATGACGGGTACTGGGGATTCGGGCTCTCCGTGAGACGCACCACGTCGCCGGTGCCGTCAGAGCGCTGCAGGTACAAGTTGGGAACGCCACCGCGTGACGAGGCGAACGCGATGTATCGTCCGCTCGACGACCAGACAGGCCGTGCATCGTCGGCCCGATCGAAGGTCAGGCGTGACAACGTATCGCGGGCCCATTCATACACCCACACATCGGTGTGCGTGCCATCGTGGATATCGATCGCCAGTCTCTGCCCATCGGGCGAGAAGCTCGGATTGCTCCAATCGGAGGCGGCGCTTCGCAGCAGTGACGTTTTGCCGGTGCGGTCGATCCAGCGGATGGGCGCCTTGTCGGAAACCACGCTTCCCGGCAGGTAGACGATCGTGCCGTTGTCTGAGATGGCAAACTGCGCACCGCCGGTGGTGGGGTTGCTGGTGATGCCTTGAACGGCCGGCACGGCACGACCGGTCACCTCGAGCGTCTCGACATCGAACGGCACGGCAAAGAGCGTGCCTTCCTTGACATACACAAGGTGGCCGCTCGAAACATAGCGCGCGTGATACCCGCCCTGCACGACGATTTTGCGCGTGCGATCGGCGAGCGAATACGCGACGACGTTTGCGGTGTCGAAGTTCCCGGTTGCCGGCTGCGACGAGAACAGCAGCGATTTCGCTCCTGGCAGCACGTGCGCCCATCGAAGGGACAGCTCCTTGCCTTCGATGGCCGTCACGTCCTCTGGCGTGCCGCCTTCTGCTTGCACCCGCCTCACCACCTGACTTGCCCCGGAGCCGGGTGTGAAATAAATCCAGCCATCCTCCGACCAGCCTGCGCCGCGGCCGTTCGGCGCGTCGCACAGCGTCACCGCAGCCCCGCCTGTGATCGCGATTTTCTTCAGCTTGCCCTGCCCGAAGTACCCAATCCAGGCGCCATCAGGTGAGAAGAACGGACTGAACGCTCCGTCGGTACCGGCAAGATGTGATGCCTGCAGTTGATCGAGCCGCCGCACGTACAACGACGGGGTGCCTCCCATAGCGGGAATCCCGGTAAACGCCAGGTGTGAGCCGTCATGCGAGATTGCAATCGACCCGCTGAACTGACTGTTGAGAGAGATGTCGGATCCCACCTCCACGGTCAGCCGAAGCGGAGTGGGAGCGGCCGGCGTGTCGCGCCACGGCCGCCACACCAACAACGCCATGCCGGCTGCCGTCAGCGCGATAAGGCCGGCGGCCATCCACATGATTCCCCTGCGCGATCGAGCAGGCACATCTGTCGTGGTTGCGACGCGAGCCCCAGGCAGCGTCGCTCCCTGCTCGAGCAGAAATCGCGCGACGGCGATGTCGCCCATGCGCGCCTTGCGATCTTTCTCGAGGCAGCCCTTGATGAGCGTCCGCACGTGGTCGGGCACGCCGGCCGGCAACGCTTTCCAGTCGGGCTCGCCGCGTACGACGGCGGCAACGACATCGGTGAGATCTTCGCCGTCGAACGCGCGCTTCCCGGTCAGCATCTCGAAGAGCACGCAGCCGAAGGCCCAGATATCACTGCGTTTGTCGGCCTGCTTCCCCTTCGCCTGCTCCGGGCTCATGTACACGGCCGTGCCCAGAATGATGCCGGCGTGGGTATGCATCGCCGGGGATGTGATCGTCGGCGAGAGCGACAGGCCCGAAGCCTGAAGCCCGGAGCCGGAGGCCTCGGACGCCTTTGCCAAACCGAAATCCAGCACCTTCACCGTGCCGTCGGCCGTCAGCTTGATGTTGGCGGGCTTGAGATCGCGGTGGACGATGCCGTGCTCGTGTGCGGCTTCGAGCGCCTCGGCGATCTGCTTCGCAATCGGCAGGGCTTCGTCCAGCGGAAGGGGTCCTTGCGCGATGCGCTCGTCGAGCGTCGGGCCGTCGACGAGCTCGAGCACGAGGGCGCGATCTTCGACGCCGTAGATCTGCGCAATGTGCGGATGGTTGAGCGAGGCCAGCACCTGCGCCTCGCGCTGAAATCGCGCGACGCGATCGGCATCGGCGGCAAACAGATCCGGGAGGATTTTTATGGCGACGTCGCGATTCAACCGCGTGTCGCGCGCCCGATACACCTCGCCCATGCCGCCGGCGCCGATGGCAGAAAGAACGGTGTAGGGCCCGAGTCGAGCGCCGGGGGTAAGAGACATTGCTGTTCGCGGGAACGGGCGGATTATACGTCGCCTTTGACGGATAGCCGTCCCGGGCGTAGTCTTCCTCTTTCGAACCACCAGCCAACGCTGAAAGCGGAGCCATGAAGCCAATGCATCGGACCACAACGCCCGGATCGGTGACCCGTCGGGATCTCCTGCGTGCGGGGGCGATGTTGCCCGCCGGGGTCTTTGCCTCGACCGCCGCACACGCTCAGACGCCGGCGCCGCGGACGCCGCCGCCCTACACGCTCTCGATCAACATCGAGATCATGTTTCGCGCGTTGAACCTCTCGAAGGCCGACCGCATCCGCGCCGTCGCGGCACAGGGTTTCAAGGCCTACAGTTTCTGGAGCGCAACCGAAGACGAGCGCAAGGCCATGCTGCAGGCCCAGAAGGAAACCAAGCTCACCTGCGTCAGCATCGTCGGGACGGGCGCTGCCGGCGGCACGACCGGATTCACGCGTCCAGGCGCCGCGGACAGGCTGCTCGACGAAATTCGCGAGCGAGTGGCGATTGCGAAAGAGTTCGGCACGCCCGATCTCATCAGCTTTGTGGGACAAATCCAGGACGACGTGCCCTGGCCCGTTCAGCGGGCGGGCATCGTCGACGGGCTCAAGCGGGCGGGCGACATTGCGGCCGCCGGGGGTGTGACGATCACGCTCGAGCCGCTGAGCGTGAATCCCGATCAGCCACGCCGGGCGCTCGACCGCGCCGTGGACTGCTTCCCGGTGATCGCCGAAGTCAACCACCCGAACGTCAAAGTCTGTTTCGACTTTTATCATCTGCAGCGTACCGAGGGGAACCTGACGATCAATCTGCGCGAGGGGCTCGCGAAGGGTCTGATCAAGGTCGTCCAGATCGGCGACAACCCCGGCCGGCTCGAACCGGGTACCGGTGAGATCAACTACCCGTTTCTGTTCGCGGAGCTGCGCCGGCTGAACTACCGCGGCTACCTCGACACCGAAATGGGGACCTCGAGCACTCCGGAGCACGCGATGCAGGTGGCGCGACGGATGTCTGAAGAAAATTGATGCGGATCTTTCTTGCCTTGCGCGATTCATGGTTGTAGGCTCTCCGGCTTCAACACACATCCAAATTCATCGGTCAGATCCAAGGAGGCGCAATGAGCGAGCAGGACAATCTCAACGTCATTCGACAGGGCTACGAGGCATTCGGGCAGGGCGACATCCCGAAGTTGCTGAGTCTCTTCGACGAGCAGATTGAGTGGGTGACGCCGGGTCCGCCGGAGCTCGCCACCAGCGGGCGGCGCAAGGGCCTTCAGGAAGTTGGAGAATTCTTCGCGGCGGTCAGCGAGCTCTTCGACATCCAGCGCTTCGAGGCCAAAGAGCTCATCGCACAGGGCGATCGCGTCATCGTGCTCGGCGATGAGACGGCCACGGTGAAGGCGACCGGCAAGGTGCTCGACAGCTCCTGGGTGCACTCATTCACCTTGAGCAACGGCAAGGTCGTCGCGTTCCAGGAGTACATCGACACCGCCGCGACCGTCGCCGAACTGCAAGCGGCAAAGGCGGCTGTGGCGGCGACCAAGTCGTAAGGTTCGCGTTTTGAGTCAGTGGCTGACCGCACGCGAAGTGGTCAGCCACTGCCAACTCCCATATAATCCCGCCTTTCCGTCCTCCAATCCGACATGAGCCTCGCGCCCGGCGTTCGTCTCGGCGCCTACGAAATCGTCGCCCTCATCGGCGCAGGCGGCATGGGCGAGGTATATCGCGCGCGCGATACGCGGCTCGATCGCACAGTCGCGATCAAAATCCTTCCGCAGCAGTTTGCCGGCGATCCCGAATTGCGCTCCCGCTTCGATC
Organism: Vicinamibacterales bacterium; assembly: GCA_963811435.1. Lineage (GTDB taxonomy): Bacteria > Acidobacteriota > Vicinamibacteria > Vicinamibacterales > JAMQPK01 > JAMQPK01. Next base: position 47,940 of record CAWERD010000007.1, on the reverse strand, counting down.
GCGAGGCGCGCGCCATATCGTCACTCGAGCATCCGCATATCTGCGGCCTCTACGATGTTGGGGAGCACGAGGGCAGCACCTTTCTCGTCATGCCCCATCTCGACGGAGAAACGCTCGAAGCGCGCTTGACGAAAGGCCCGCTGCCGCCTGCGGAAGCGCTTCGGATCGCCATCGACCTCTGCGACGCGCTCGACAAGGCGCATCGCGCCGGTATCGTGCACCGCGATCTCAAACCGGCAAACGTGATGCTCACCAAGTCGGGCGCAAAGTTGCTCGACTTCGGCCTCGCGAAAAGCGCGGCCCCCGTTGTCGCGGCCACCGGCCTCTCGATGCTGCCAACGACGCCTCCGAGCGTGACGGCGAAAGGGACAATCCTCGGCACCTTTCAGTACATGGCCCCGGAGCAGATTGAAGGGCTCGAAGCCGATGTCCGCACCGACATCTTCGCGTTTGGCGCTGTTCTGTTCGAAATGCTCGCCGGCCGCCGGGCGTTCGAAGGCAAAACGCGCGCAAGCCTGCTCGGGGCCATTCTGAAGGATGAGCCACCAGCCGTTTCTACCGTTCAGCCGGTCGCGCCCAAAATGCTCGACCGTATTATCTCGACCTGCCTCGCGAAGGATCCCGACGACCGTTATCAGAGCGCCCGCGACCTGCTGCGGGATTTGAGATGGGCCTCCTCTAGCGCGGCTGACCAGCCGGCTGCCGCTTCAGTCTCAACACGGCAGCGCGCCCGTCCGCGGCTCGCATGGATAGTCGCGGCCCTGGCGTTGCTGGCATTCGTCGTTATGTCCGTGCTGCATTTGCGAGAGGCCGCGCCTGCCGCAGAGGCAATCCAGTTCACGATTCCGCCGCCCGAGAATGTCTCGTTCGCGACAAAGCCCGGCGGCGGCACTGGATCGGCCGCCCAACTGGCGGTCGCGCCCGACGGCCGGAACGTCGTGTTCGTGGCAAGCGCCCAGAGACAGTTCCAGCTGTGGATCCGATCGCTCGACTCCGCTGTCGCGCGCCCGATACCGGGAACTGAAGACGCGTCGTTTCCCTTCTGGTCGCCCGACAGTCGCTACATCGGATTCTTCGCGCACGGAAAGCTCAAGAAAGTGCACGCCGGCGGCGGCCCGGCTGTCGTGCTGTGCGATGCGTTGTCGGGCCGTGGAGGCACATGGAATCGCGACAACGTCATCGTCTTCGCGCCATCATCGGCCGCGGGATCGATTCTGCAGCGGATATCGGCCGCCGGCGGTGTCCCTCAGCCAGCTTCCGCGCTCGATAAGGCCTACGGCGAGAACATCCACCGGTTCCCGTCATTTCTGCCGGACGGCCGGCACTTCCTTTACAGCGGTGTCGTGGGCACCTGCTGTCCGCCATCCAAGCCTGGCCGGATCCGGATCGCTGCCCTCGACAGCATGGACGCGGAAACGCTGCTGCAGGCCGAATCCTCCGCGCAGTTCGCCTCAGGCCACGTGCTGTTCAATCGAGACAGCACCTTAACGGCACAGCGCTTCGATGCCACATCGCGGCGGTTCACGGGCGATCCATTTCCACTGACCGAGAACGTCGGAAGCGAGGGCAGCCGTTATGCGAGCTTCTCGGCCTCGGAGAGCGGCGTCCTCGTGTTCGCCAACGGACTTGCCCAGCCGGTGACGCAGCTGACATGGATCGATCGGTCAGGTCATGAACTGAGCACTCTCGGTGATCCTGCGCCGTACCAGAACATCGCACTGTCGCCAGACGAACGGCGGGTTGCCCTCGTCCTGTCCGGCGGCATACCGGCAAACGCCGACATCTGGATATTAGATACTTCGCGCGGCACGCGAACCCGTCTCACGTTCGACGCCGGCCTTGACGTGGCGCCGGTGTGGTCGCCCGACAATGTCAGCATCGCGTTTCTAGGGTACCGCCAGGGGGTCTCGACGATGCGCCGGAAACGCATCGACGGCACGTCGGAAGAGCCGCTGCTGGTGACGTCCACGGGCACGGGGGTGCCCAATGACTGGGCTTCATCCGGCCGATACCTGCTCTACTCCCGCGTTGAAGCACTAGGGAACTCCTCCGATCTCTGGGCGCTCTCGCTCTTCGGCGATCGCAAATCGTTTCCGTTGGTGCAGACGCCGTTCATCGAAACCAATGCGGTGTTTTCACCGGACGGACGATGGTTCGCGTACCAGTCCGCGGAGAGCGGGCAGACTGAAATCTACGTGCAGCCATTTCCGACGTCCGGCAGCAAATTCCAGATATCGAACAGCGGCGGCGTAAATCCAATCTGGCGCCCGGACGGGAAGGAACTGTTCTTCCTGTCACCGGACTCGACAATGATGGTTGCGGCGGTCGACACCGCTGGTCCGTTCCAGCACGGCGTATCGGAAGCACTGTTTCCAGTTCCGACGCTCGCCGGTTCCCTCGCGAGCTCCCCAGCCAGCGCCAAGCACTTTGCCGTCACGAAAGATGGCCGGAAGTTCCTGGTTAACGCCATCGAGCAGCGGTCGCGAATCATGCCGTTGACCGTCATCGTCAACTGGCTGGGCGCGGTCCAGCGTTGATGGCAGGACTCGCTTCGCGCTCTACGCATTCCACCACTTGACGGCGCATTCCGACGATGGCATCGTCGTCGGTATGGAGAAGCGAATCACGACCGACGACTACTTCAGGATGCCGGAAACCACCCGGCCGGCCGAGCTGGTGTATGGCTTCGTGAGAGAACCACCTGCGCCATCGTACGGACACCAGACGGTCGTGGGACGGTTGTTTCGCCTGCTGAGCATGCACGTCGAAGAGCGCCACCTCGGAGAAGTCTGCCTGTCCCCAATGGATGTCGTCCTCGACAAGGATGCCGCGCTCATCGTGCAACCGGATGTGATGTTCATCTCCAACGAGCGCCGCGCCATCATCAGGAATCACGTGTGGGGCGCGCCCGATCTCGTGGTTGAGGTCGCCTCGCCCACAAGCGAACACCGCGATCGGACCGTCAAGCTGTCGTGGTACCGGAGATACGGCGTGCGCGAGTGCTGGTTCGTGCATCCACACACGGAACGCATCGATGTCGTCGACTGCCAGGGCTCTGGCGAAGGATCGTTCGCCGGCTCTCAGGCCATAGCCTCCAAAGTTCTGCCAGAGCTGACGCTGACCGTCGACGAGTGTTTCGGCCGCCTTCCGTAACGCTACTTCGCCAGGTTCGGCTGCACGCCGAGGTTGTGCATGAGGAACGTGTACACGTCTGCGTAGGTCTCCAGCAGCTTGGTGGTGTTGCTGGAGCCGTGACCCGACTTCGTTTCAATCCGAATCAGGACCGGCTGTTCACGGCTCGCCTTCGCCTGCATCGCCGCCGCGTACTTGAATGAATGCGCCGGCACGACGCGATCGTCGTGATCGGCGGTGGTGATGATCGTCGCCGGATACTTCACCCCCGCGCGAATGTTGTGCAGCGGCGAGTAGGCATACAGTGCCTTGAACTCTTCGGCGTTGTCGCTCGAGCCGTAGTCGGCGATCCAGTTCCAGCCGATCGTGAACTTGTGGAACCGCAGCATGTCCATGACGCCGACCTCCGGAATCGCCACGCGGAACAGCTCGGGCCGCTGATTCGCTACGGCGCCGACCAGCAATCCTCCGTTCGACCCTCCAAGCATCGCAAGCCTGGACGATGACGTGTACTTGTTGGCGATCAGCCACTCGGCCGCGGCGATGAAATCGTCGAACACGTTCTGCTTTTTCGTTTTGGTTCCAGCGTCGTGCCAGGCCTCTCCGTATTCGCTGCCGCCGCGCATGTTGACGCTCGCGTACACAAAGCCCTGCTCGAGCAGCGCAAGCCGGACGGGAGAGAAGGCCGGAGTCAGCGGCACGTTGAATCCGCCGTATCCGTACATCAGCGTCGGATTGTTTCCGTCGAGCGCAATCCCTTTGCGGTGCACCAGGAACATCGGCACGCGCGTCCCGTCTTTGCTGGTGAAAAACGCCTGCTTCGTCTCGTAACCCGACGCATCGAAGCCGGAAATCTCAGACGCGCGGAACAGCGTGCTGGCACGCGTGGCGATGTCGTAGCGGTAGATCGCGGTTGGGATCGTGAACGACGTGAACGTGTAGAACACGAACGTGGAATCGGCCTCGCCTCTGAAGCCGCTGGCAGCGCCCAGCCCCGGCAGGGCCACCTCGTGCTCGAGCTGACCATTCAGGCTGTAGACGCGTGCACGCGTCGCCACATCCTTCATGTAGGTCGCCAGCAGCTTCCCGCCTGCCGTATCGACGGCCTCCAGGGGCTCAGGCTGTTCCGCCAGGACCGTCTTCCAGTTCGCTTCCGACGGGTTTCGGGGGTCGATGCTGACGACGCGGCGATTGGTGGCGTCCTTGTCGGTGGCCACGAGGATGCGATCGCCAACGCTGTCGATGATCTCGAACGTGTCGTCGGTGATCGCCGGCACCAGCGGTGAGAACCGCTGGGACGGCTTCGTCAGGTCGCGGACAAACAACGCGTTTCCCTGCTTGCCTGTCCCGCGATCGTGTACCTCGAGAATCGCGAAACGCTCGTCTTCGGTCGTGGAAAGAATATGGAAACGCTGCGGATTGGCCTTGTCCTCGAAGACCAGTTCGTCGGCCGACTGCGGTGTACCGAGGCGATGGTAATAGACGAGATGATTCGCGTTGGAAGATGAGAGCTCCTTGCCGGCCTCCGGCGCCGGATAGCGGCTGTAGTAGAACCCGTCGCCGCGCCAGGCCACGTTTGACACCTTGACCCATTCGATCTTGTCCGCCAGCGGCTTGCGCGTCCTGAGATCGAGGATGTTGTACTCCTCCCAGTCAGAGCCGCTGCGCGACATGCCGTAGACCGCGTGGCGCGCATCCTTCGACGGCGAGAATGTCAGCAGGCGCACGGTACCGTCGCCCCAGGTATTCGGATCGAGCAGCACCTCGGGCTTTCCGTCGATCCCCCGCTGCACGTACAACACGCTCTGGTTCTGCAGTCCGTCGTTCTTGTAGAAGAAAAACAGATCGCGTTTCTGCGATGGCGCCGAGTACTTGGGATAGTTGTACAGTTTCTCGACTCGTGTCTTCAGCTGTGCACGAAACGGAATCTTCTCGAGGTACGCGAACGTCACGTTGTTCTGCGCTTCGACCCACTTGGCTGTTTCGGCAGAATTGTCGTCCTCGAGCCATCGATAGGGATCGGCCACCTGCGTGCCGTGGTAGTTGTCGACCTGATCGACTGTCCGCGTAACGGGATAGTCGAATTGCGCGGCCGGCGGCGGAGCCGCCGCGCAGGCCATCAACGGCAGCACCAGGAGAACCGGCAGACGACGTTGCGATCGCACCTTCATCGTCACTCCTTCGTGAACGTGGTCTTCGCTTCCGCGCTTTCCTTGTAGCCGTACCGAATCGCCTTCGCGCGCAGCGTCATGGGCGCGTTGACGAGAATCGGGCCTGTATAGAGACGCCATTTCGGCGAGGGACCCTCTTCCGTTGCGTAGGCGATCGACGCCCCCTGAGTGGGCACGTAGATGACGACCTCGGTTGGCCCTTTGACCGTCATCGATGCCTGCCGCGAGTGAACATCCGGGGTTCGGCGCAACACGATGTACGGCTGCGCCGTTTCCGGCTGCACGCCTCCTGGCCACATCCGTTGAATCATCTCCGGCTCGTTGATGAGACCTTGATCGCCGATACGTGCCATCCAGTCGGTCACCGCCTTGCGCATCCGCTCGAGTGTCTGCCGATGCGCCATCTCCTCTGAAAGATTGCGGATCTGGTGCGGATCCGCCTGCGTGTCGTACAGCTCCTCCGCCGGCCGGTGCGTCCGCATCCAGAGGGCTGGCCCTTCGCTGAGCAATCGTTCTGCCTGCAGCCTGAACCACTCCTGCATGATGGCACTCTGGTTCCGATACGTGATGTGCCCCGCGTAAGGCAGTTCCGGGGAGAAGTTGCGAATGTAGAGGAACCTCTGGTCGCGCGCCGAGCGCATCATGTGGTACTCGGTATCCATGCGATCGCGGGCGCCGAACACGAATTCCGGAGGCGATCCAGTATTTGTTCCGACGAGCACCCGCCCCTGCAGATGCGCTGGAATTTCGACGCCCGCAAGCGCGAGCACGGTGGGCGCGAGATCAATAAGGCTGACGAGCTGATCGTTGACGGTGGCGGCGATGCCGGGCGTCATTTCGGGCCAGCGGATCATGAGCGGCACGTGCAGGCCGGAATCGTAGAGCGATCGCTTCGCGCGGGGCACGCCGTCGCCGTGATCGCTCCAGTAAAAGACGATGGTGTTCTCCGCCAGTCCGTCTGCCGCGAGCTGTCCCAGGATCTCGCCGACCTGACGATCCATGTCGGCGATGTTGTCGTACATGCGCGCGAGCTCCTGACGAACCAGCGGTGTATCGGGATAGTACGGCGGAACCGTGATCTTCGCCGGATCGGTCACCAGCGGTTTGCCTTTCCGCGCGGGGCTCGACGGAAAAATCTGGCTCTCGTGGGTCACTTCCAGATTGAATACGGAGAAAAACGGCTGGCTCGGATCGGGCCGGCGACGCCAGTGGGCGTCGGCACCCAGGTCGTCCCAGATCGTGAAGGGCACGCCGAACTGGTAGTCGGTTTTCGCACGATTGCTGGTGTAGTAGCCGGCCGCGCGCAGATACTCGGGAAACGCCTTTACGTAAAACGGCGGCACCGCGAGGTACGGCCCGGGCAGTTCTGGCACGCGGTCTTCGGTCGTTCGCATGTGCTGCGCGCCGATCGCGTTCTGGTACATGCCGGTGATGATGGCGGCACGGCTCGGCGCGCACACGGGCGCGGTCGTAAACGCGCGCGTGTAGCGAATGGATTCTTTGGCGAGTCGATCGAGCACCGGCGTGCGCGCGAGGGCATCGCCATAGACGCCAAGATGCGGGCTCATGTCTTCGTTCGAGATCCAGACGATGTTGGGTCTCGCCGGCGGCGTGGGACGGCTGACAGGGCTAAAGCCCTGTGCCACCGCTGTCGCGCCGCCCTGTGCCACCGCTGTGGCGCCGCCCTGTGCCACCGTTGCGCCGCCCTGTGCCACCAATTCTGTTTGGGTGGCCTGCGCGGTCACGATCCAGACGAGCGCGAATCCGCAAATGGCAGATCGCACGTCAGTTGCCTCGGATTCGGCGAAGCAGCTGCTGCATCTCGGTCACCGTGTTCTTGTGCTTCGGGTCGGTCGCGAGGTTTCGCATCTCATTGGGATCCGCGGCCTCGTCGTACAGCTCCACTCCTCGCGCGCCATCGTCCCACTCCGTATACCGCCACTTGTCCGTGCGGACGCTGTAGCCCATGAACGTCGCATTCCCGGCGCCCCGTCGAACCTGCGTCAGCGCGGGATGATCCCAGGCGGCCTGCGGGTTATTGAGCAGCGGCCGCAGCGAACGGCCGTGGAGTCCCGGCGGTGGAGGCAGGCCCGCCAGATCGGCGAGCGTCGGATAGATATCGACGAACTCGACAATCCGGGTGGTCGCGCGCCCTTTCGCGGCGACGCCGGGGCCGGCAATCATCATGGGGGCTCGCGCCGAGCGCTCGAACAACGTCTGCTTCATCCATTGCCCGCGCTCGCCGAGATGGTATCCATGGTCGCTCAGGAAGATGACGATGGTGTTGTCGGTCAGCTTCAGGCGGTCGAGCGCGTCGAGCAGGCGGCCGACGTTCGCGTCGAGAAACGTGATCGACGCGTAGTAGGCCCTGATGTTCTCGCGCTGCCCTACTTCGCCGACATCCCAGTTCGGCGGCGTCGTGAACCACGCGGCGGGCGGCTGCAGCGACCCGGGCTGCGGCGATGGCGCCGGAATGCGATCGAGCGGATACAGATCGAAATACTTTTTGGGCGCGATGAACGGACAATGCGGCCGGTAGAAGCCGGCGCCGATGAAGAACGGCCGGTCCCTGTTCTTTTCGAGGAGCGCGATCGTTTCGGCCGCGACCTTGCCGTCTGTGTGCTGCTCATCGGGCGCGGGCGATGCGTAGTACGCGAGCGCGCTGCCGAGCTGCCGCGCCGGCGTCAGATTGGTCAGCACCGACTCTTCATCCTTGTCGATGCCGCGAGGGTTGACGAACACATCCCACGACGCGGGATCGTCCAGGCCGCTCGTCCCGATCTGTCCAGGATTTCCGTAGTGGAAGATTTTTCCGACGCGCGCCGTGAGATATCCGTTGCGCTTGAACATCTGCGGCAGCGTCTGCACGTCGGGGAGAATCGTGCGGAAGTCGGTCTGCAGCTCGTAAATCTTCGTCGTATCGGGGCGCAGGCCCGTCAACAGCGAGACACGGCTGGGACTGCACAGCGGAAACTGGTTGTACGCGCGATCGAACCGCACGGCGCGCTTGGCGAGACGGTCGAGATTCGGCGTCTTCACCATCGGGTGGCCGAACACCCCCATGTCGTCGTTCAGATCGTCGGCCATGATGACGAGCACGTTCGGACCGCGAGCGCGCTCTTGGGCGAGCGCCGGCTGCGCGACGGCTGTGGCCGCTGCAAGAAACAGCACGACGCTCGCACGGAGGATCCGGCTATTGACCAGCAGCCCGCACGAGACGGAATCCAAGATTCGAAGCGCCACTTGTCACCTCCGATTTGCCGCGGCTGCCCACCAGGTAGCGCGCGCAATATTGATCTGTGCACAGGTACGAACCGCCTTTGAGGACACGCTTGATGGCCCCTGGCTCCTGCGGATCGACGCTGTCGGCCGGCCCTTGCGGATTGCGCGTCACCTGGCCCGTTGCCGCGAGCGCCGCATAGTAGTCGGGCCGGTACCAGTCCGCACACCACTGCCAGACGTTGCCGCCCATGTCATACAGCCCGAATCCGTTCGGCAGGAAACGCTTCGACGGGCGAGGTGCCGGTGTACCCGTCTTCTCCGCTGTCGCTTGCGGGAAATTGTCCCTGCCATGTATTCGCGACCGGCTTGTTGCTGCGGTTTCAGGTCGTTGCCCCACGGATAGAGATTGCGATCGAGCCGTCCGCGCGCGGCGAACTCGAACTCGGCCTCGGTGGGCAGCCGCTTGCCGGCCCACTTCGCGTACGCCGACACATCTTCGAACGCCACGTGCACAACGGGGTGATTCTGCCTTCCCGCGCACGCTGCTCGTCGATCCCTGCGGATGCTTCCAGCTTGCGCCCGGAGTGTAGCGCCACCACTGAAGAGGATTGTCGAGCGGAACAGGTTTCGTCGTCGGACTGAACACCGCCGAGCCCGGCACAAGCAGATCTTTCGACACGCCGGGATAATCGCTCGCCTTCAACGGACGCTCGGCGACGGTGACGTAACCAGTCGCGGCGACGAATCTTCTGAAACTCGGCGTTGGTGACGGGTGTGCGATCCATCCAGAAGCCGTCGACCTCGACGACGTGCACGGGCAGCGCGTCGGGCATGCCGCATCCCTCGCATCCCATCCAGAACGTTCCGCCGGGAATCCACACCATGCCCTGCGGCGCCGGGCCCGGTACTGCGTCGCTGTTGATGCGAATCGCGACCGGAGAGGTGCTTTGCGGCGTCGCCGCCGGCACCTGGTGGCCTGCATGCGACTCAGAGGTGACGGCAGGTGTGGAGCTCGAAGCCGACGGCGCATCCGATCGCGCAGGCGCACAGCCCATCGCGCACGCCGCGATTCCAGCGAGAATGACGCCGCGCACGGGGCTCATCTACTCCCCAATCCCGCTTCACGCGCGTGCCCGGTCCCAGCCAGCCAGTTGACAACGACGGTAATCGGTTCCCTGCTGGTCTGGTCGATTGGCGTGTTGACGACGAAGCGATTACCGTCGGGCGACACATCGTACGCCCAGTCTCCTCTCCTCGGAGGCGCCTCAAACAGCGGAACCTCGACACCTGGCCTGAACGCTGGCCCGCTGCCGTCCACAGGTACCGCAATCAGCCGGTTGCCTGATCCGAGGTAGAAGATTTCCTTACCGTCGGGGCGCCAGCGTGGGGACCGTCCACTGTTTGTGGACAACTGCACCTTATCGCCCGGACCCGGGAACGGCACGACGTAGATTTCTTCGCGCCCTGACTCGGTCGACTGATACGCAACCCATCGTCCGTCCGGCGAAAACCGTCCATATTCCTGCCGTAACGGCGCCTGGATGAACGGGTACGGCTTCGACCCTGCGGCCAGCGGGAGCACCCAGAGGTCCCACGAGGTTTTGGGATCGTTCATCTCGTAGAGCAGCGAGCGCTGATCCACCGACCAGCTGTCCGGATACTCTCCAAGCGCCGCCTCGAGCAGCCGCCGTTCTGTCACCGACCCGCCCGACGGTTTCAGGAAGATGCCTTTCCCGTCGACGAGGTACGCAATATTTTTTCCGTCGGCCGTCCACCGGGGGCCGATTTCCCTGGCCGGGTCCGATGTGAACCTCGTGCGGAGGTTTCTGGCGATATCGAAAATCCACAGGTCCGTTCTTCTCGTGGCGGAATCGAGCACGCCGACGGCGAGACGAGTCCCATCCGGTGACAGCTCGAGATCTAAATAGCCGGCGGCCTCACCCAGCTTCGACAGTTGCCTGCCGCCGCGATCCAGCCAGATCAGCTCGCTACCGCTCGATTCATCTCCCGTCTGATAGGCGAGCACACCATTGGCGGACGCCGAAAAAAGTCCGTACCGTACCGTCGCGTGGGTCTGCAGCTGGTCCGCAATCGGAACGGGCTCGCCCGACAACGCAAGCCGCCGTGGATCGAACGGCTGGGCCATCAGCGTCGGCCCCAGCATGAACAATAGATGCCCCTGCGAATAGACCGCATTCGACGAATCGGCTCGCAGCACGAGCGTACTGCCAGGCGAATCGAGCGACGCGACGTAAAACGATCCTTTCTCGCCGGCTACATCTGACCGGTAAATGAAATGCCGGCCGTCCGGAAGAAAACTTGGACGCCACTGCTGTCCCTCGCCTTCGATAAATTGAGTGGCCGGCGCCGGCACGCCTCCCGCCGCCGACACTTTGTGAAGCGGAGATGAATTGACCGGCGCGAACACGATCACTCCGCTCGTGCCCCACGTGCCACCCATATGAGTTGGAGCGGCGCAGATCGTGACGGCCGGGCCGCCGCCCGCCTCCATTTTTTTCAGTTGACCGTCGGCGAAGAATGCCAGAAAGCGGCTGTCGGGCGACCAGAACGGCGATGTCGCGCCTTCTGTCCCCGGCAATGGCACTGCAGTCAAGGCGTCGAGCGGGCGGACCCAGATCTGCGTTTTCTTGTCCGGCCCGATCGCCACAATCGCGAGCCGTCGTCCATCTGGCGAGATCGCCAGCGGAGCCGTGGAGGGACCCGACGCCAGCACCGGCGCGACTCCCCATCCATCCGGCAACGTCGCGAGAAATCTGATTGTGCCGCCGGCATCCGGAGCCGGGCGCCAATATGCGCGAGCCCCCAGCACCGCACCCGCCACCAAAGCGGCGCCAAGGATCGCCGACAACGCCCATGCGACGCGAGCGCTGCGCTTCGGCGCAACTCGAGCGGCGCCTGCAGATGGCTCGTTGCCTGAGCCTTCGGCAATCCATTTCAACTCGTCTTCGAGATCGCTCGCGCTCTGCCAGCGCGCGTCTGGATCTTTGGCGAGGCATTTCTTGACCACGCGATCGAGCCCGGGCGGCGTCAGCGGCTGCTGCGCAGACAGCGGAGCGGGCGTGGCCGACATGATCGCCGAGATGAGGCTCGCCTGACTCCTCCCTTCGAAGGCACGCCTGCCGGTCACCATCTCGTAGAGCACCGCGCCGAACGCAAAAATATCGGTGCGCGCGTCGGCGTCGCCTCCCTCGAGTTGCTCCGGCGCCATGTACTGAAACGTGCCGAGCAGCGTGCCGCGTGCGGTCAGATTGGGCGGCGTGGTCGGGAGCATTGACAGCGCGCCGGCGGCAGGCGTCACCTGGACTTTCGCGAGGCCGAAATCGAGCAGCGTCGCGCCCGATTTCGTGAGCATGATGTTCCCTGGCTTCAAATCTCGATGGATCACTCCCTGGCGATGCGCTTTGTCGAGCGCATCTGCGATCTGAATCGCGTATCGCAGGGCATCGTCAATCGCGAGCGGCCCGTGCTTCAGCCTGAGCTCGAGCGTCTCGCCTTCGAGATGCTGCATGACGAGAAACGCGACGCCGTCGTGCTCGCCGACATCGTACAGAGGGCAGATATGGGGATGTTCCAGCGACGAAATAGTTCGCGCCTCGCGCGCGAACCGGGCGCGCAGATCGGCGTCTGCGGCAAACTGCGAGGGCAACACCTTGATCGCGACATCGCGATTCAATCGCGTATCGCGCGCGCGATACACCTCGCCCATGCCACCTTGTCCGATGAGGGCGGCGATTTGGTATGCACCGAGTCGCGTACCAGGTTCGAGACTCATCTAAGCCCTCAGCCCTCAGCCCTTAGCCCTTAGCCCTTAGCCCTGTCATTGAGTGCGAAGGTACCGTTCGACTTCCTGCTCGAGCATGTCCAGCGGCACGGCGCCCGCCCTGAGTACTGTGTTGTGGAAGGCGCGCTCTGAAAACTTGTCCTTCAACTGCGCTTTCGCGCGATCGCGCAGCTCGAGAATCTTGAGCTGACCGATCATGTACGAGCACGCCTGACCGGGGTATACCACATATCGTTCGATTTCACTCGCCTCGATGCCGTAGTCGATGGCCTGCTCTCGAGTCCACCGCTTCGCGTGCAGGCCGGTATCGGCCACGAGGCGCCGTGCGCGAAACAACTCGGCGTCCATTTGTCCGAGCAGGCCTTCCATGTCGCCGGCATACCACCCCGACTCGGCCGCGAGACGCTCGGAGTACAGCGCCCAGCCCTCGGTGATCGCCGAGATGCCGCCGAACAGCCGCGCCTGCCTGAACTTGGGCAGCGACTGATCTTCGACCATCAGCCCGATCTGAAAATGATGGCCGGGAACTGTCTCGTGGTGGACGAGCGTGCGCAGGCCGAATTTCGTCATGCGATCGGGCCGCAGCGGCATCTGAAAGATCGCCGCACGCGATCCGTCGAGCGGCGGCGCGGTGTACGACGCGGCGGCGTTTGCCTCGCGAAAGCGCGGGTACGGCTGCGCGATGACCGGGCCCTTCGGCCGCATGTCGAACTGGAGAGCAGACCGGCGCTCGGCTTCGCGAATCATCGCGTCGATCTCGGCCATGATCTGCTTCCGGCCGTCTTCCGTCAGCGGATAGCTCAGGTCTTTCTTGAGCTGTGCAATGCGTTCCTTCACCGTGCCGTTCGATCGCCCGAGCTTGCGGAGCACGACATCCATGTCACGCTCGAGGCGCGCCACCTGACGCAACCCGATCTCGTGAATCTCGTCAGGCGTCAGGCTCGTCGTCGTGTACATCTTCAGGAAGCGCGTGTAGGCCGCCGCGCCGCCTTCGAACCGCCACAGGCCGGCATGGTCGGCCGAACGCGCCACGAGCGATTCGAGGAACGCGATCGCCGTGCTCCATTCCGGATACACGGCGTCGCGGACGATGCCCTCGGCTTTCGAGACGAGCGCAGCACGATCTGCCGCCGAAAGCGCCTTGACGGTTGACGCGCGCTCGCCGAGCGAGGTGACCAATGGATTCTGCGCAACCGGTGTTTCGACAAAGCGGCGCATCTGCGTGATCGTCAGGTTCAGGATGAAGCGCGGCGGAATCAGATCCTTCGCGGCGCGCTGCCGTGCTTCGACGACCGCCTCCGCCATGCGCGGGGCCACCTGCCCGAGACGAACGACGTAGTTCGACGCGTCCTTCGGCGTGCGAATGGCGTGCTGGACCGACAGCGCATTCACGAGGCCGATGTTCGCGCCGTTGAACTGATCGAGCGGAAATTCGTAGTCCTCGACCGCTTCCCAGTCGAGGTAGGCCTGCAGCTGATAGCGCAGCAGGTCGGCCGAGAGCCGCTGCCCATCGGTCAGGCTCGCGCGATCGAACCGCGCCAGATCGGCGATACCGCGCCTGATGTACTCGCGCCGCTGCCGTTCGGCGGCCGCGGAGTCCGATGTGATCTGCTGTTCCAGCCGATCCTGCTCCTCGCCGGTGAAGTATCGCGTCGCGACCGCGAGATTCGGGTTCAGGCGCACCCACCCGTCGCTGAACTCGCGGAAGAAGTCGTCGATGGATCGCTGCTGCGCGGCAGGCGCCGGCACGATCCAGAGCAGCAAGAGCGCGCACATCGCACGTCGCATTCCGATACTCCTGATCCCTGAGGTATTTTGGGCGCTCACCTTCGGGCCCGCAACAGGACGATATACAATCGCAGCACCGTGAAACCTGTGAATACCCGGCGCGTCGCGAGCCCACACATTAGCGCGGTTTGGCTGGCGGTGGCCGCGATTCTGCTGGGTGCGGCTGTCGTGGCGCAACAGGGTCGCGCCGGCCGGGGCGGCGGACGCGGGGCGGCGACCAAGCCAGGAGAAGAATGCCCTCCGGGCACCACGCTCGTGCGCGTCGGCTCGTGCCAGGCGCCGGAGTTTCCGCCGCCATCGATCGTCGACTACCGGCCGACATCGTCGCTGGTCGTCGAAGAGCATTCGGTGCCCAGGGCAAAGTTTCCTGTCGTCGACATCCACAGCCACACGGGGCCGACGCCCGGAACGATTACGTCCCTGATCGCGCAGATGGACGCCTTGAACATTCGCGTCCTGAACAACCTGAGCGGAGGATTCGGAGACCAGGTCAAGCAGCGCGTGGACTATATCAAGAGCACGCCTTACGCGAACCGATTCACGGTGTTTGCCAACGGGCTCGACCGGTTTCGCGAGGTCGCGCCCGGTTACGGACAGAAGGCCGCGGCGCAGCTCGAAGCCGACGTCAAGAACGGCGCGATCGGCTTCAAGATTTTCAAAGAAACGGGCATGGATACCCGGAAGGCGGACGGCACGCGCCTGAAGATCAACGATCCCGAGCTATCACCGATCTGGGATGTGGCGGCGCGGCTGAACATCCCCGTCATCATTCATACGGGCGAGCCGCCGGAGTTCTTCAAGCCGCTCGACATGCACAACGAGCGGTGGCTCGAGCTGGCCCTGTTCGCCGGCCGGCGCAGGTACCTGGTGCCTGTCACGTTCGAAGAGCTCGCAAAGGAACGCGACGACCTGTTCAGGAAGCACCCGAAGACGCGGTTCATCTCTGCGCACTTCGGCTGGCACGGCAACGATCTGAACCGGGCCGCCAGGCTGCTCGACGCCAACCCGAACGTGGTGCTCGAGCTGGCCGCCATCCTCTACGACCTCGGGCGGCAGCCGCGCGCGGCGCATGACTTTTTCGTGAAGTATCAGGATCGGATCATGTTCGGCAAGGACACCTACGAGCCCGCGGAGTTCCCGTATTACTGGCGCGTGCTCGAGACCAGGGACGAGTATTTCGACTACTACCGCGACTACCACGCCTTCTGGAAGCTGTACGGCATCGACCTGCCCGACGCGGTGCTGCGAAAGGTGTACTACCAGAACGCGCTCCGCGTGACGCCTGGCCTGCCGCGAATCGCTGAGTAGGCGCCTCCCGTTTATTTTTGCGGCTGCGAAGACGGCGGGATGATCCCTTTGATGCGGAAGTACGTCACCAGATTGCCGTAATGCTCCTGGAGATGTCCCGAGTTGAGCATCAACGGCAGCGCGCGCGTGCCTTTGCCCATCCCGAACGGTAAATCGATCGTCTCGACGGCGCGTTTGTCGTCGAGGGCCGCGTAAGCCGCCTCGCAGTAGGCCATCGAGTCGTTGAGCACCTTGATGATCTGCTCGCGCGTCGTCACCGTCTTCTCGAACGCCGCTTCGGCATGGGGCGACGGCTCGCCTTTCGAAGCCGAGCAGAACACGTAATTCGCGCCTGCCACGTGAGCGAGAATCTCACCGAACGTTCGCACCGTATCGACCGGACGGAAGCTGTAGTCGGCCTGCGGCATCAGCTCGGCCGACCGCGTCAGGTTCTGCTTCGCGCCGTTCCAGGCCGTTCGAATGCTTGACGCGACCGGATTCGCGTTCGCGGGTGATTGCGCCGCCGCCGGCGGAACGCCCCACATCGCGATGGCGCAGAGCGTAGCCAGGCTCGTTTTGAAGGTTCGCATCATGCTCCCTATTATCGACTCGTCCATGGCCCATCGACGACGGCTTTATGGCCGCTTGTAAACGACGCCGCTCTTCATGACGAAGCTGACGCGCGTCATCGCGGTGATGTCTTTCGCGGGATCGCCAGGCACGGCGACGACATCGGAGGACTTGCCCGCTTCGATCGTGCCGAGCCGGCCTTCCTGCCCGAGCAGCGTGGCGGCGTCGAGCGTGGCCGATCGAATCGCCTCCAGCGCGGGCATGCCGGCCTGAACCATATAGCCGAACTCGCGAGCGTTGTCGCCGTGCGCCGAGACGCCCGAGTCGGTGCCGAACGCGATCTTGACTCCGGCTTTGTACGCGCGCGCGAACGTTTCCTGAATCAGCGGCCCGATCTCTGCCGCTTTCTTTCGCACGATCTCGGGAAAGAAACCCGGCACACGCGATTTCTCCTCGACCCACTTCCCCGCGATGATCGTCGGCACGTAATAGGTGCCGCGCTGCTTCATCAACGTCATCGCTTCGTCGTCCATGAAGGTGCCGTGTTCGATCGAGGCCACGCCCGCACGTATGGCCCGCTTCATTCCCTCGGCGCCGTGCGCGTGCGCCGCGACTCGAAACCCGTAGTCCTTCGCAATATCGACGATCGCGCGGATTTCGTCTTCGGTGAACTGCGCGTTCTGCCCGCTCGACGCGACGCTCAGCACGCCGCCCGTCGCCGTGATCTTGATCAGATCGGCGCCATCCTGGTACCGCTGCCGCACGGCTCTGTGCGCGTCGTCGACGCTGTTGACGACGCCCTCTTCCGGCGTCGGATGCTTCATCGAGATCGTTCCGCATGCCGTTTGTGGGATCGGCGTGGCCGCCGGTCGTGGCGATGCCTTTGCCTGCCGTGAAGATGCGCGGACCTTTGATGAGGCCGGCGTTGATGGCGTTGCGGAGAGAGATGTTCACAACGCCGCCGAGATCGCGGACGGTCGTAAAACCCGCCAGCAGCGTTCTCTCGGCGAAACCGACGCTGCGATACGCATGGTCGGGCGGGTTGAGCCTGAACCTCTCGACATCGGACTGTTCGTTGTACTCGCTCGTGATGTGCACGTGCATGTCGATGAGACCTGGCATGCACGTGTGCGACCGGAGATCGATCACGGTGTCGCCCGCGGTGCCTGGCGCGAGTCCTTGCTCCACGCGAGCGATCGTCGCGCCATCGACAACGACGGTGACATTGGTGAGCACGCTGCCTGCTCGCACGTCGACGAGGCGGCCGCACTGCAGAACGGTTGCGGCGCTCGACGGTGCCGCCATCATCACGACGAACAACAAGCCGGCGAAGGCGCGCATGGTGGCGGATTATACGTCTGCGCGTTGTAAGATCGTGGGACAAGATGACGCGAACCCGATTCAGCGCCTGTGCTGCGCTGCTGATTCTCATCAGTTCCGCCCACGTTCGAGCTCAGGCGCCACCTCAGACACCGCCGCCGGCGCCGGCACCAGATGTACCCGCACCCGTTCCTCCGGCCGGCCCGGGCCGCGCGTTCGCATACGGCGTCAGATTCGGGCCGTCGTTCACGTCGTTGACGAGCATCGCGACGTTCGACGCGACAGATGTCCCGGTTGCGACAGAGCCGACGCTGAACTTCGGCGGGTTCTTCACAGTGAAACTGCGGGGGCCGCTCTCGTTTCAGCCTGAAGTGCTGTTTGCCGCCAAGGGAGAACGCATTCGCGACAAGGATGCGCCGCCGATCAGTACTGTTGAGGGACTCAAGGAAGCCCCTGCCGACCGGGTGGTATTGCTGCGATACCTGGAATTTCCGCTTCTCCTCCGCGTGGCGAAGCAGACGCACGAGAGCACGTCGCTGTATCTGATCGCCGGCCCGGCGTTCGCGTTCCGCCGCAACGCGGTGATTCGCGAAGTGGCCGACCCCGGCAGGCGGATCGATATCGAAGACGAAATCCAGACGCGCAATTTTCTGTATGTCTTCGGGGCCGGGTTCCAGCACAAACGCTGGCTGGTCGATATGCGCCTGACGCGCGGCGTGCGAAACGTGGCGGTCGATCCGCAACCGGCAGCGGTGAAGACGAACGCGATTTCTGTGTTGATGGGTGTGAGATTGTAGCCGGCTCAGGGAACGCCTGCCCCGCCATCGCTGGTCCGCCGGTCTATACCGCCCTCGAGCACATTGTCATCGGATACGACGATCACCTCGGCATTGCCTTGAGTGGCACCCTCCACGAGCTGATGTCCCTTCGCTTTGAGCAGGGCGAGAGAGTCTGGCGATAACGCGTGCTTCTCGTACACAATCCGATCGGGCAGCCACTGCTGGTGTATCCGGCCGGCATCGACAGATTCCTGTGCGTTCATGCCGAAATCGACAACGTTGAGAATCGTCTGCAGCACCGTATTGATAATCGTCCGGCCTCCCGGGCTTCCCGTCACCATGAAGAGCCGGCCTCCCCTGGTCAGAATCGTCGGCGTCATGCTCGACAGCATCCGCTTTCCGGGAGCCGTAAGGTTCGGAGCGGTGCCAATGAGTCCCTCCATGGTTGTCAATTCCGGCGCCGCGTTGAAGTCGCCCATTTCGTTGTTCAGCAGGAATCCCGCACCAGGCACCACGATTTTCGAACCGTACGAGGCTTCCAGCGTGTATGTGAGCGCAACGGCGTTTCGCGCGCGATCGACAATGGATACGTGCGTCGTCTCGTGGCTTTCTGCCGGCCACGAAAACGACGTGGGTGAAGAAAGCGACGCGCGGTTGACATTGATCGTGCGACGTACGGCAGAGGCATACTCCCTGGAGATCAGCCGCTCGATTGGCATTGCCGGATTGAAGTCAGGATCGCCGAGGTGCGCGGCGCGATCGGCAAACGCACGGCGCATCGTCTCGACCACAAGATGGACGTTCTGGGCCGATCCGGCACCAGCGGCCGTCAGGTCATAGCCTTCCAGCACGTTGAGCATTTGAATCAGAGCGGTGCCTCCGGAGCTCGGCGGCGGCATCGAAATGATTTCGTAACCGCGATACGTACCGCGAATCGGATGGCGCTTCTTCGCCTGATAGCTCGCGAGCGCGCCGCGCGTCACCAAGCCACCGTTCGCCCTCATTTCGTTTTCGACAAGTCGAGCCGTCTCGCCTTCATAGAATCCCGCCGGGCCACGCGCCGCAATGCGCTCGAGCGTTTGCGCCAAATCCAGCTGCTTCAGGACCTCTCCGGGCTGGAAGGGCCTTCCGTTGTTCGAGAACTGCGTGACTGACGCCGGATACGGGCGCATCTGGTCGAGCACTCGCTCGAGAGAAGATGCGAGCTCGTATGACACGGGAAATCCATCTCGCGCGAGCTTCACGGCCGGCTCGACGAGCTGACGCCAGGGAAGTGTGCCGTGATCTCTCCATGCGAGATGAAGACCTGCCACGGTGCCGGGTACACCGACCGCAAGATGGCTGGAGTGATGGCGTTTAGGATCGTATTGTCCACCGCGCAGCCACATGTCGGCTGAAGCGCCGGGAGGAGCCACCTCGCGGAAGTCGTAGGCGACCGATTCACCCGACGCCTGGCGCCATAGCAGAAATCCGCCCCCGCCAATATTGCCGGCCGACGGCAGCGTGACGGCAAGCGCAAACGCCGTCGCAATCGCTGCGTCAATGGCGGTGCCACCCTGTCGCAACACATCCGCACCGATGTTGGACGCGAGGCGATCCTGAGTGACGACCATTCCACTGCGCGCCCGCACGGGTGCCGAGCCGCCTGCGACGGTCGTCACCAACAGCAAGAGGGCGAGAACGGATGAAAGGTATCGCATGGAGGGGTCCATACTTATCATGGCGGCCGAACGCGCTGCGACCTTAACTCAGCCCTAAGCCCTCAGCCCTAAGCCCTCAGCCCTCAGCCCTTCGCCCCAAGCCCTAAGCCCTAAGCCCTACTGCTGGTCACGATCCCGCGACCACGATCTTCAGCCTTTCCCCCGGCTTGGGCTGCTCGTCGATGGCGTGATCGTTCATGATGGCGAGCGTCATCGCGGTCACCAGGCCCTTCCCGGCGCGCTGCGCAATCGACTGCCACGTGTCACCCGCCCGGGCCGTGTAGAGATCGATCAGATTGGGCTCGACGGCGTCGGCTTCGGCCGGGCTCAACTGCCGGAACGACTGAATCGTGCGGTCGAAATCGGCGGAGACGCCTGGATAGAGATCGGGCGGCGCAATTCCGCCGATGAAATAGGTGCTCCGGCCCAGCACGAAGTGCGCGCCGCGCGCCATCACCTTTCCAATCCCCGAGGCGGTGCCCTCATAGGTGCCGACGACGGCGTCCAGGCCCCCGATCGTGGTTTGCGTCAGGTCCGTCGCCCTGTAGCCCGACTCGCGCATGTGCTGCTGCGCCACCTGGTCGAGCGTGCGTCCCATCCGCGGCTCGATTGTGCGCATCACCACGAACACTTTGTTGCCCGGCTCTTGCGCCACGACCTGCTCTTCGCTGTTGGTGATTTCCCATCCTTCGGGGAACTCGAGGGCAATCCTGCAGCGGCGGATGCAGGAACAGATTGCCGCGGACGACCCCTTCTTCGGGGTTGTCGCCGAACACCATGCCGTCGATACGTGCAAGATAGCCGTCGCGGTCGAGCGTCCAGGTCCCACCTTCACCGCCCGACGCTCGCACTTTGCTGACCGTCTCGCCCACGCGCTCGGCGCGGTTCTCGGGCTGCGGGTGCGTCGACAGCCAGTTCGGCGTTCCGTTGCGATCGGCCGTCTCGGCAATCCGCGCGAGCGTCGTCAGAAACTCGGGCACTTGCTGAGGATCCCATCCACCCTCGGCCGCGTACGCGGCGCCCAGCGCGTCGGCCTGCAGTTCGTCGTCTCGTCCAAACTTCAGGAACAGGATGCCGGCGCCGGTCTGGGCGAGATCGGTAAACGGCCGTACCTGCGGGACAAAGATGCTGCCGACGAGCACGCCGAGCTGAGTGCCCATCCCGCGCGTGTACTGCTGAGCCGAATGGCGTGCGGTGACGTGCCCGATCTCGTGCCCGAGCACGCCCACGAGCTGCGCTTCGTTGTCGAGATACGGCAGGATGCCGCGTGTGATGTAGATGTACCCGCCGGGAAGCGCAAAGGCGTTGACCGCGGGCGAATCGACAATGGCAAAGCTCCAGGGCAGATTCGGCCGCTGCGAGCGTTTCGCGAGGCCCATCCCGAGCTCTTGCACGTACCGCTGCAAGGCGTCGTCTTTGTACAGGCCCATTTCCTGGCGCACCTGCGCGTCGAGCTCGCGGCCCATGCTGATTTCCTGCGCTTCGCTCATCAACGAGAATTCGCGCTTGCCCGTCACCGGGTTGGTCGCGCAGGCAGCCGTCAGGACGACCGCAAAGAGAACCGCTGGAAATTTCATGATGCCCCTGGCTCGTAGCCGGTAGCGGATAGTGTTGCACTCGATTGGGGACATTTCGTGACATCCCCACAGTGATGATACGCGGTTGTGCAACCCACGTACCAGTTCAGGCTGCTGTTTCTGGCACGCGTTTCGACTTGACGACGATTTTCGACGATGGCATCGTCGTCCTGGGGTCAGGCACCGCCGGTCGGTCGCTGGGCAAGGGATAGTCATGGTGAACTTCGCGTTGTCAGAATGGAAAAAAGACGTGCTTGAAAGCGCGGCAGATCGATTCGAGCGGCGGCTCACCGAGGAGAACGGCAAGCTGCGTGTCGATATGGCGCAGATGGAAAGCCGGATTGTCCGCTGGATGTTTGTGTTCTGGCTGGGTCAGCTCGGCGTCAACCTGACGGTCTTTGCCCTCATCCTGCGCGCCGTCAATCTGCTCTAGTCACAACCTTACTCATACCTCAACGCCACCAATGGGTCGACCCGCGCGGCGCGACGCGCCGGAACGTAGGTCGCGAGCATCGCGACGCCGGCAAGCAGAAGTGCCGCAGCTGCGAGAGTGACCGGATCCGTTGGCTTGATGCCGTAAAGCAATCCCGAGAGGACACGCCCGAAGGCCAGCGTCGCCACGACGCCGATCGCGAGGCCGGCAGCAATCAGCAGCATGCCGCGCCACATGACGAGCTTCAGCACATCGCCAAATTCCGCGCCGAGCGCGACGCGAACGCCGATCTCGCGCGTGCGCTGCGTCACCCAGAACGCGATGACGCCGTAGAGCCCGATCGCGGCCAGAAGCATGCGCCGAAGACGCGAATGCACCGAGCAGCAGCATCGTGAAGCGAGGGCGCGCGAGATCGGCCGACACGAGCTCGTCCATCGCGCGCACTTCTCCAACTGGCTGGTTCGGATCGATCTCGCGCACCTGCGCCGCGATGAGAGCGGCGAGCGCGTCGCGATCGCCGCTGGTGCGCGCGGCGATGTTGATCTCGCGTCCCGGATTCTGGGGAAACCAGAAATAGGTTGTCGGTTGCGCGCTTTCAGCCCGCCCGGCCCAGCGCACACCACCGACGATGCCGATCACCTCGCCGGCGAGCTTCACCTTTCCGTCCTCGCGCCAGATGAGCCGCGCGCCAATCGGATCCTGGTTGCGGCCAGTACCGTCCGCGCCAGCTCCTTCGTCGATGACGAACACCGGCAGCGTACGTCTCCGTATCAGCATCGCCGGGCAGGCGGCCGCGAACGAGCGGTATCCGCATCGCTTCGAAGTAGCGTCCTCCCACCGTGCTGATCCACGAGCCGGGCCGATCTCCGCCGGTGGAACCTGCGGGCGGCCGACGATCTCGAAGTCGTCTGCCACGCCGATGTTGCTCATCGGCAGGTATCCGACCGAGCCGGCGGCCTGAACGCCGGGCAGCCGCTCGATGCGCTCCACGAGGTCGCGACTGAAGCCGCGGATCTTTTCATCGGCATCGTACTTCGACGCCGGCAGCGTGACGCGCATCGTCATCACCTGCTCCGGCTCGAATCCAGGCTCCACGCGGGCCAGCTCCAGAAGCTGCGGCCCAGGAGGCCGGCGCCGGCGAGGAGCACCAGGGCGAGGGCCACCTCCGACACGATCAGCGCACTGCCCATGTAGTTGCGCCGCGCGAGGCGGATGAGCCGCGTGCCGTTTCCTGCAGCGCGGATCGCGGCCGATCGCGCTGAACTGAGGGATGGGACAGACCGAGCAGCATCGCCGTCAGCACGGTGACGGCGAGGGCAAACGACATCATGGTGCCGCTGACGCCGATCTCGCGCGTTCGCGGAAGATCCAGGCCGGGAGGCACGAACGAAACGAGCAGATTCGTTCCCCAGGCAGCCAGCACAACGGCGAGCACGCCTCCCAGAATCGAAAGGACAGCCGCTTCCGTCAGCAACTGACGCGCGAGCCTCCAGCTCGTGGCGCCGAGCGATTGGCGGACCGCGAACTCGGTCGCGCGCGCGGCGCTGCGGCTCAGCACGAGATTGGCGACATTCACGGAGGCTGTGAGCAGCAGGATGGCCACCCCACCAAACAGCACGAGCAGCATCAGCCGGACGTCGCGCACGGTCGCATTCAGGAGCGGGACGACCGTGATGCGCCAGTCGCTGCTGTAGGAATGGATACTGCTGCTTCGATTCTGTCCGCAATCAGCGAGAGGTCTGCCTGCGCCTCGCTGACGCCGATGCCCGGC
This sequence comes from Vicinamibacterales bacterium, assembly GCA_963811435.1. Taxonomy (GTDB): domain Bacteria; phylum Acidobacteriota; class Vicinamibacteria; order Vicinamibacterales; family JAMQPK01; genus JAMQPK01. The sequence continues at coordinate 24,388 of CAWERD010000007.1, read as the reverse complement.
TTCATGCGGCCGATGACGTTCAGCATGCCGCCCATGCCGGCGTCGCGGTTTCCGGCAACCAGGCGGAACGGCAGCCACACCTGGGCGCGCGTTTCGGCCAGCTCGTTCGTGCGAACGGCGAAGTCGGGCGGCATGACGCCGACAATCGTCAATACTTCGCCGTCGAGCGTCATGGTTTGTCCGACCGCGCTCCTGTCGCCGCCGTATCGCCGCTGCCAGAAGGCGTAGCTCAGGATCACTTCCTGTGGCGCGATGCCAAGGGTTGCTTCGGTCGTAAACGTGCGGCCCGCAACAGGCGAAACGCCGAGCACGCCAAAGAAGTTCGACGTCACGCGATCGACGAGCACCTCGACCGGCTCGCCGCGCCCCGTCATGTTCGCGCGCTCGTCGTACCACGCCGCCATGTCGGCGAACGTCTGGCTCTGAGTCCTCCAGTCGTGAAAATACTCGGGCGACAGCCGCGATCCCGACGTGGGCAGCAGCATCGTCAGCTGCTGCGGCTCGGGGAATCGCAGCGGACGCAGGAGGACTGCATCGACGATGGTGAAGATGGAGGTGGTGGCCGCGATGCCCAATGCGAGGGTGGCAATCGCGAGCGCCGAAAATCCCGGCGCTCGCCGCAGCAATCGAAAGGCGTGCAGCAGGTCCTGTCGCAGTTCCGTCACGGGCACCTCGATCGCCGGCGCCTTATGGTAATGCGTTTTTCGCCGGCTGTGCCGGAAGCGTCATCGCCAGCGCTTTCCCGGCGAGCGCGCCTGCGCTGCCCAGCACGACGCCGAGCGCCACCACTTTCAGCGGCACGTCGATGAACGCCTCGTCGAGGCCACCAGAGTTCTGCCACTCGCGAAGCGTGGCGGGATCGTGCCAGATGGCAAGCATGACGGCGGTGCCGGCGATGCTGAAGAGGGCGCCAATGGTCGCGCTAGTGAACGAGGCGAGCACACCGGCGCGTACCGATCGCGTCCGCCATGCCGTGCTGAAGCCCGCGAGCACGCAGCCCGCCATGATTGTGTAGGTGACGATGCGCGCACGCACCAGGTAATCGGTCACTGGCACGAGCGTGTCGAACAGGTACCGGATGATGAGCGCGCCACCCAGGATGGCGCCCCAGGCTCGGCTCGCCCGCCACAGGAATGACGCCACCTGCCGCACATACCAGAGATCGGCCGCCGATCCGCGCGCCGGCACGATGGTGTCGCGATACTCTTCGAGAAGATCGCCCGAGACGCTTTCGCGATCCTCGGGCTTCAGGAGCAGGCGCAGGATCGTTTCGGCCCACTGCGGTGGCCGCGCATTCGGGTCATCCGGCTTCATACACCCCATCTCGCTTTCATGGCGGGCCACTTCACGCCGCGCCAGATGTTGTTGACCGTCCGGCGTGCGTTGTCGAGGGCGCGGACGCCAGCAGGCTGCAGGCGGTAGAACCGCCGCGCGCGCCCGGCGCGAATCGGCGTGCCCGGGCCGAGGCGCGACGAGAGCAGCTTCTTTCGCTCGAGCCGTTCGAGCGTGGCCTGGATGGCACCGGCGGCGACTTCCCGCTCGAGGCGCTCGTGCACGACCTTCATGATCGACCGGCCATACGCCTCGTTGCCCAGCCGCAACACGGCCAGCAGCACCGCCTGCTCGAACGTTCCGAGGATCTCCGCCATTGATAACTACATTGTAGTTATCAGGCGCGCGCTGTCAATCACGATCGCAGCGGAATGCGTTTACCCAGCCAGTTCCTGATGACCGTGAAGTACGCCCGGCACGAATCGCTGCAGCGACGCCATCTCGGCGTTGTTGCCGACCTTCGCTTCGAGCTGAATATGGTTGCCCTTCGGAAGAATCTCGAGCGTGTAATCGCGGTTCACGCCGGCTTTGAACGCCGATTCCCACGCGGCTTTGTTCTTGCCGGCCAGGATGTTGTTGTCGAGCTCTCCGAACAGCGCCAGGGTCGGCACCTGCAGCTGCCGCAGCGTCGGCGCCGGATCGTAGAAATACAGCCGCCGGATGAACTGGAATTGAGGATGGTCCGGCGTGGCCGGGAACGTGTCGCTTTGTCCCATCTGCGCCGACAGCGGCTGACGGGCGGCGATGTACTCGTCCCACCCCTGCCCCGTTCGCGCGAACTGATACTGCAGCTTCAAGAGCGCAATCACCTGCGCCACCAGCGGCGGCGGCATGCCCGACCCTGCCATCTCGCGCTCTGCGTGATCGATCGTGGTCTCGGCAGCCGGCACAGCCGCTCCGGAAATGCTGATCAGAAACGCGAGACCGCTCGCACGCACGGCGGCCAGCGGCATGATCCACCCCGCCTGGCTGACGCCGAGCAATCCGATGCGACCGCTGTCGATATCGCTGCGCGTTTTCAGGTACTCGAACGCCGCGACGGCGTCGCCGGCCAGATCGTCGAACGACGCGGTATTCCAGTCGCCCGTCGACCCGCCGACGCCGCGCTTGTCGTAGCCGAGCACGGCCACGCCGTGGCGTATCAGAAAGCGGGCGAACGGAAGGATGTTCTCGCGACTCTGTGCTCCTGAGCCATGAACGAGGACAATCGCCGGATGTTTCCCGCCAGTCGCCGGGCTGATAAGCGTGCCCGCCATCCGAAGGTCGCCGCTCGGGAAACGTACGTCTTCGTGTCGCTCAATCGCGGCACGTCGTGCGGTGCGTGGAGGGGCGCCGTCACGCTGCCACGTCAGCGCGGTAATCGTACCGCCGGCACCGCGCTGAAATTCGACTCGCGACTCGATCGAGGTCGCGACCGCCATGCCGGGGCCGGCGAAGAAACGGTCGTGCGCTGTCGGATACAGCGTGCGGATGTCCCCGGACTCGTCGAATGCTACGAGTTGATTCGTTCCTGTGGACTCGTTCCATATCTGGAGATAGAGGAACGCATCCGGTCCCCATTGGTACACGCCCGCGTACTCGCGAAGCGCCTTCTCATCGACAGGCAGGATGGACGGCGCCTGAAACGCCGAGCGTGCGATCACCACTCCGGCGAGGGCTACGGCAGCCGTTGCGCCGATGACGGTCCGAAAGCGCATTGGATCGCCAAGCATACCGCCGTTCCCTTGGCACGCCTTTCGGCTTGACGACGATTCTGGACGATGGCACCGTCGTCGTCAGGTCAGAAAGGATGGGTTGTATGAGGGCCCACGTAGCATTCCCTGGGCTTCGCTCAAAGGTTGGGGATGACGGGCTGCTGGAATTGCATCGGCTACTCGACGCTTCTCAAAAGGAATGGAAGGAAGACGTGCTGGAAACAGCCTGCGAGAGGTTCGAACGGCGGCTGAGCGAAGAAATCGGCGGGCTGAGGGTCGACATGGCGCAGCAGCATGCGAGCGTGTTGAAGTGGATGTTCGCGTTGCTGATAGGCCACTTCGTGGGTATGCTCAGCCTGATGAGGTGATAGGCGCTATTTCAGCGCCGCGAGCGCCTCGGCATTCCACAGCAGGTGAGGCCGCAGCGGCGACGGCGTGGCGTTCAGCGTTCGCGTGCTCGTCACGATGCGGATGTGCGGCGCGCCGAAGAAGATCGCCGGCATGTGCTGGTTGTACAGCTTCTGCGCGTCGACAAAGGCCTGCAGCCGCTCGATGCGATCGAAGCTCGACGCGGTCTTCAAGATGAGCTGATCGATCTGGCGCTCCCAGTCGGCCGGCGGCTCCGAGCGCGCGCCGTGCCACACGTGCGCCGTGCCCGAGCTGAGCCAGAAATCCAGGTTCATCGCCGGATCGGTGTCGTCCATCTCGATGCGATCGTAGATGGCGTCGTAGTTCCCCTTCTGCCGGCGGGCCGCGAGCACGCTCGCCGAAACCGGCGTCACGTCGACGACGACGCCGATGCCGCGCAGCGTGGTGGCGATGAAGCTGGCCGCGCGCGCCGACGAGGGCACGTCGTTCCGAATCACCAGCGAGAAGCGCACCGGGCGGCGGGTCGCATCGTTCAGCAGGCCGTCGCCGCTGCGATCGCGAAGGCCGAGCTCGGCCAGCATCGCGCGCGCCAGCTGCGGATCGGCACGGCCGAGCGGCATATCGGGGTTGAACCACGACGCGTTCGCGGGCGTCACCGGCCCGGCGATCGGATCGCACGCGCCGTAGAACACCTGCTTGCAGTACTCGCGTCGATCGATCGCGGTCGAGATCGCCAGCCGCAGCGCCTCGCTCGTCAGCCACGGTCGATCCCTGGCGGGCTCGCCGCGCCGAAGCGGCGCAGCCGCGATGGCGGGCGCGAACCACAGCGCGTCGGCATCGAGGCCTGGCCCAAGCTCGAACAGACGCGCCTTGCCGCTCTGCTCGATCTTCTTCAGCGCCTCGAAGTCTTCCGCGCGAACCGGCGACTCGTCGAAGTCGTGCTGTCCGGCGCGGCCCGGCTGAAGGACGATTTCAACTAAAGCGATTCCATCTAAATAAGGAAGCGGCGATCCGTCTGCCGCTTTGCGCCAGTAGTGGGGATTTCGCGCGAACGTCCCTTTCCCCTTCTCGACGAACGGCCCGAAACCGGGCAGCGGATATTTGTCGAGCACGCGCAGACCCGGCGCGAACGCTTCGGGGAATCTGATTTCGATCGTGAGCGGATCGACCGCGCGAAGCGCGAGCGGCTTGCCGGCGGCCTGCGCGCCGGCCAGCAACTGGATCGCCAGCTCTGCTGTCAGCAGCGTTCCGTCAGACGAAGCCGTACCCTGCCGCAGCTTCACCGCATATGTCAGGTTGTCGGGCGAGGCCGTCCACGACTCGGCGAGCCACGGCTCGATGCGATCGGTCCCCCGGTTTACGCGCACGAGGGTCGCCCCGGTCAGACGCTCGACGGCCAGCTCGGGCGTGCCGGTCGATCCGGTCAGCGTTCCGCCGCGCGGCAGCGACGCTTCGACGAGCGCTTCGGCGCTGGGCGTTGCGGCAGCCGGCGGTTCGGCGGCCGCATCACGCGCCTTCTGGCGGGCGGCTGCTCCCGTGAACCACCAGATCAGAAAGACCGCGAGGCCGATGACGGCGGCCATCCCGAAGGCGATGTAGACCCGTTTCGACGGGCCGGCCGGTTTTGGCCTAGCCAATTTCCGCCCGACCGGCCAATGGGTTGGCCACAGCTTCAAGCGCCCTTGAAGCCCTCGAAATCTGCACGCAAAGTTGTCGCAACCTCGTTACAACGCGCATCTCCCCCGCCCCTCGAATTTGATCCACCGCCCACCGTCGTGATCGGCCAATGGATTGGCTGGATTCATCTGCCCACGGCTCCTGGCCCGAACCCGCATCGTACCGCACCAACTCTCTACGCCGCAACGAGTTAGACCTCTTCGTCGCGATCGGGCGAGTTATGGCACGACCTTCGCCATAAGAAAAGGCCAGAGTCGCCTTCGCCACGCACCGAGCGCCCGTCGCGCCGGCGCGCGCAGCGCGAAGGCGGAAGCACCCCCAGCAACAGACAGGAAGGTTAAGGGATGTTCGAACAACACCTCGGGCGCAGTGTCACCATCGATCAGGCCGCAGCCTGCTGCACGTGTCGCGGCGCACCATCTACAACCGCATTCGCGAAGGCAAGCTGCAGACGATTCGCACCATCGGCGGCTCGCAGCGCGTGTTGCTGTCGTCGCTCGATGAGAACCGCCGGCCCGTCTGGTCTACCGCTTCGTCCGACCCGATGCGCGACGCCGGCTCCGTCGTGAGCCGCGTCCAGGCGCACGTCGCGAGCGAAGACGACGTGTCCGACGACCTCGAGCCGTTCACCATCAGCAGCACCCACACCGACCCCAGGAACCGGCAGGAATCGTAACGTTCGTCTCACCGGCGAAGGAGCGCGCTATGGCGAAGCAGCGCAAGACAGTGTGGGGAAAGACTATCTGGGGACATGCCGTGTTCGGCGTGCTCCTGCTGCTCATCGCCGCGCCGCTCTGGGCGCAGGCTCGTCTTCCCGAAAGCCTGCGGAAACATGTCGCCTCGCAGTCGAAGCAGCCGGTCGATCTCATCGTGCACGGCTCGGCCGACGAGGTGAGCGCCGTCGCCGCGCGTCACGGGCTGCGCATCAAGAAGCGCCTGTCCGAAGGCGCCGTGCTTCAGGCCAACGCCGCGCAGATTGAATCGCTGAGCGCCGAGGTCGATCACCTCTCGCGCGACGTCGAGGTGACGTCGTTCATGTCGGTGACCAACGCCGCCATCGGCGCCGACCAGGTGCAGGCGGGGCTCGCGGGCGTCTCGCGGCTTCACCGGCGCCGGCATCGGCGTGGCGCTCATCGACTCGGGCATCTGGACCGGCCACCGCTCGCTCGCCGGCCGCGTCGTCTACGCGAAAGATTTCGTCGGCGACAGCCGAGACGCGCGCGACCCTTATGGCCACGGCACGCACATCGGCGCCACCATCGCCGGCCGCTCTCCCTATCCGCAGGATTCCACGTTTCAGACGCCGTTCCGCGGCGTCGCGCCGGGCGCCCACCTCATCAGCCTGCGCGTGATCGGCGCCGACGGCACGGGCAAGGCCAGCGACGTGATCGAGGCCATCGAGTGGGCCATCGCGAACCGCAAGCGCTTCAACATCCGCGTCATCAACCTGTCGCTGGGCGGCGCGGCCGAGCAGTCGTACCGAGACGACCCGATGTGCGAGGCGGTCGAGCGCGCCGTGCACGCGGGCATCGTCGTCGTGGCGGCGGCGGGCAACCGGGGCAAAGACGACGAGGGGCGCAGCGTGCACGGCCTCATCGAATCGCCGGGCATCGACCCGTATGTGATTACGGTGGGCGCGCTCGAACACGAAAGGCACGGCGCGGCGGTCGGACGACGAGCTGGCGACGTACAGCTCGAAGGGGCCGACGCTGGTGGACGGCCTTATGAAGCCCGACCTCGTGGCGCCGGGGAACAAGATTGTGTCGGCCGAAGCGCTGGGCGCGTCGCTGATTGCCGATCATCCGACGCTGCACGCGTCGGGTTCCGGCGCGGATGCGTATGCGACGCTGAACGGGACGAGCATGGCGACGGGCGTGGTGAGCGGCGCGGTGGCGCTGGTGCTCGAGGCGAACAAGGGTCTGACGCCGGCGCAGGTGAAGATGGCGCTGCAGTCGTCGGCGACGTTCATGCCTGAGGTGGGCTTAGTCGGCGCCGGCGCCGGCAGCCTGAACGCGGCTGCGGCGATTGGCGTTGCGCTGAAGGGTCCGACTCAGCAGACCACGACGATTGAGGGAGAGAGGGTCCAATCGTCCGGTCTGCTAGCAGGTATTAGGCCGATTTCTTGGCATACCCAGCAACGCGACGTTGCAGATGATGAAAACGAGATTGTGCGGAGTAACACGATCGTCTGGGGCAATACCATCGTCTGGGGCAACACCATCGTCTGGGGCAACACCATCGTCTGGGGCAACACCATCGTCTGGGGCAACACCATCGTCTGGGGCAATCTGGACGATGACACGATCGTCTGGGGTAATACGGACCAGCACGCTGTCGGCTTGCCATAAGGCACTTACCAATTTGGGGAGGCGCTATGCAATTAGTAATCGTCTGGGGAGGTTAGACCGATACGATCCGTGGCCGGATCTATGACTCACCTACAGGGAACGTCATCGCGACAGTTCAATTCTCTTGACTTAAGTGCACAACTTTTTATCGGCGTCGTCGTCCTAGCGGGTTTCGTCGCCATTGGACATTCTGTTAGAGCACTATACTCGAATCCAGTAACGTCACAATGGTTTGTACTAGCAGCCTTAACTTTGCTGACTGGCTCAATAACCATCAAACTTCCTTCAGTGCCTGCAACGATTTCGGTCTCAGAAACATTCGTTTTTACGTCGGTATTGTTGTTTGGTACAGCTGCCGGCACTATTACGGTGACGCTTGACGGTTTGATCATCTCTCTATGGCTGAGAAGGAGGGGGCTAGAGCTTCATCAACTCTTCTTCAACACCACCGCACCAGCTTTGTCCATGTGGATTGCCGCCCAGTTGTTCTTTCTAACAACGGGCGCGCAACCGCTAACGGAACGACCAACAGCCATCGCCGCGTTGTTACCGGGGCTTTTGCTGTTTGCACTCATCTATTTTCTGCTTAACAGCTGGCTGATGGCCATCGCGGTAAGTTTTGAGGGCTCCACTAGCGCGATAGAGGTATGGCGAGAGAATTTTCTGTGGTTGAGCCTTAGCTTCTTGAGTGGCGCTTCGGTGGCGCTCCTATTAGTATCCGTCAGCCGCGAGATCAATTTGAGTGCACTGGCGGTTATTGTTCCGCTCTTGGTAATTTCGTATCTGACCTATCACACATCGATGGCTCGCGTAGGAGATGCTAATCGGCACGTTGAAAAACTAAATCACCTATACCTAACCACAATCGAAACACTTGCTATGGCAATTGATGCTAAGGACCAGGTCACGCACGGTCATATCCGCCGAGTTCAGGAGCACTCCGTTTCACTTGCTCGTCACATGGGCGTCAATGACGAAAACCTAATCAAGGCAATCGAGGCAGCGTCACTCCTTCATGACATGGGTAAGCTCGCCGTGCCCGAGCATATTCTCAATAAGCCTGGAAAACTCACAACTGGCGAATTCGACGTAATGAAAACTCATTCCAGCGTTGGGGCGGACCTTCTGGGAGCGATTGAATTCCCATATCCAGTCGTGCCAATCGTGAGGCATCATCATGAGGCATGGGATGGATCTGGCTATCCAGATCGGCTGAGCGGTACTGATATACCCATCGGTGCGAGAATTCTGTCCGTAGTAGATTGTTTTGATGCACTCACGTCCGATAGACCATACCGGCCTCGCATGAGTGAAGCAGAAGCTATTGCAATTCTTCAAGAGCGACGAGGAACGATGTATGATCCTCTGGTTGTCGACGCATTTGTAGAAATGCAAAAACACTGGCCAGGCAATGACGCAGTAACCGTCTTGCGCAACAAGTCCCCACTTCCGGTTCGCCTTTCGATACCTCTTCGTCGTACATAGATCGTGCCAGGGCACGATTTTCTCGGTGCAACGGTAATAGTGAGTGGCGACGATGGCAGTCCAACCGTCTACCGCAGTTCAATCGGCGCTGCAATTGATGCGGAGCGGTCGATTTTCTGAAGCCGTTACCGTCCTCGAGCAAGCTCGAACCCTTCAGGGAGCTAGTCACCGACCGGATTTACTTGAACAGGTAGTCCTTGCCGATGCACTACAGCGTATCGGACGCAACGAGCAAGCCCAAGAAATTGCTCTTGGCAACCTACCGAAGGTTAGACACTCACCTGAGCTTGCCGCACGTTATCACTTCGTTTTGGGGAACGTAAGTCGTGAGCGTGGCTTTGCCACTAGGGCAATAGAACACCTCCAAATGGCGGCAAGTCTCGCCGGCTCTGATCTCGAACTAGCTTGTTGGTCGCAACTTAGGTTGATGCTTGTCATTTCCGAACATAGCGGCCCCCTCACAGCCTTAGCCCGACTCGATGACGTAAAGCGGTCTTTGACTCGATTCGGCGATGCCAGACCATTTGCGGCCCTCCACCTCTGGTTGGTTGAAGCTGAGAGCACCCGCGGGAATCTTGACAATGCACGGCACCATCTAGAGATTGCCGACTCCTTGCTTTCCAATGTTGAAGACGTCTGGCTTCGGGGATACATGGCGATAAATAGCTGCGCCTTGAACTACTACTCCGCCGATACAGCAGAAGCACAACGATGCGCGAAGGAAGCGATATCCTACGCCCACCAATCAGGGCACCGCCCGACACTGCTTGCGGCGCACGCGAATCTCGGAAACATCGAATTCTCGTTAGGCCAACTTCCTGCAGCAGAGAAATGTTTCGAAGTGGCCTTAAGCTGTTGCGAAAAGGGCTCGGTCAATGAGATCGCTATTCTCGACAGCATCGCGCAAATCAAATTGCAGCTCAACAATCTCGACGAATGCAGAATGCTGATTGCAAGACTTGAAGAACTCATTGATCACAACGAGTACGCAAAGCGTCGCCACTATAACTCCTATGCGTTGTTGACCAAGACTCGTCTACTTCTTCGAGAGGGCAGAAAAGCTGAGGCCCTCAGCGTAGCTGAAAGCATTAGGCTCCTGCTGCTGGAACTGCCGCAGGCGCGAATGTCCACTGAGGCCCATCTACTCAGCGTCGAAACTCTGCTCGCCAATGGTGACTTTCAGTCAGCTGCTTTGAACCTAATGCCTATAATGGCGCCGGGACGCCAGCTATCGCCTGACCTGTTTGCGCAGATGGAGCAAATAACAGGACAAACGCTAGCTTCTTCAAGTGCATTCGATCTGGCCCGAGTGCATCTGCAGCGTGCCGTCCATACTTTCGACACAATCGGACACTCTCTAGGGGTAGAGCGCTCGAAAAAGGAACTTTCATTGATGCCAGAAGCGTCGCGGAGCAGCCACGGGATTGCCTCACAACGATCGCTAGATCGCCTTAGGGCATTGATAGATCTACGGAATCGTCCTGAGCTCTTCGGTCATGAGGCCGTGTCCTTTCTTGAGGAGCTGGATTGCGCTGCGGCCATCGAACTCGCGACCCACGTTGGAGACCAGCGACATCCGATTAGGCATGTCGGTTGTGTGAGGCACTCCTGGCCTGGGAATGGTAACTCAATCGTTATAAGCGAACATTCGCATAGAAAAGTAACGCTCTCTTATCTCCCTATTGAAAATCCTAGCTGCAGACTCACAGCATTCGCGTTCGAGAAAGTGATCAGGCAAATCCTATCGATCGCACCAACGGATTCCGTCTTTGGTGATCGAGAAATAGGATGGGCATCAGACGAAGGCACCGTGACTAAGCAAGGAGTCGTTTTTGCCTCCGACTCAATGCTGGGCGTTCTAAGAACGGTCAGACAAATCGCAGCAACGGATGTCAGTGTATTGCTCACGGGCGAGACGGGCACAGGTAAAGAGGTTATCGCAAGGACAATTCATGAGCACTCCTCCCGCTCAAAGATGCAGTTTCTCGCGCTTAACTGTGCGGCTGTGCCTCGAGATCTTCTCGAAAGTCAACTGTTCGGACACAAAAAGGGCGCCTTCTCAGGCGCGTCCGAAAGCTATCAAGGGATCGTAAGAACAGCTAATGGCGGCACACTTTTCCTCGACGAAATTGGCGAAACTCCTCTCGACACGCAAGCTAAGTTACTGCGCTTTCTTGACCTGAAAGAAGTACACCCATTGGGTGAAGCTCATCCAATTAGGGTCGATGTACGTCTAATCTTTGCAACGAATGAAGACTTGGAGCAGGCGGTACTCCAAGGTCGTTTTAGGCAAGATCTTTTTTATCGCCTCAACATAATTCCAGTCAGGATTCCACCCCTGCGCGAACGGCGCGAAGAAATTCCCGTACTGGCAAATGTGTTTGCTCAGCGATTCGCGATCGAACTTTCTAAGCAACCAGTCCGATTCGCGACTGGTGCAATGGAACGTCTCATTCTCTATTTTTGGCCTGGGAACGTTCGGCAGCTAGCGAATGAAGTACGGCGTCTCGCAGTCTTGAGGGAATCAGGCGCTCTAATAGCAGCGCATGAGCTGTCGCCCCACCTACAGGTCCCGAAATTGAGTGGGCGCGTCGAAATAGATCCGCATGTGACAGTCGGCGTGAATCAACCTCTGGAAGCCGCCACTAGCCTGCTAGAGTCTGAGATGATCAAACACGCTCTACGGGAAGCCAGTGGGCATGTATCGACAGCTGCGGCGATGCTGGGAATCTCTAGAAAGGGACTCTATTTGAAGCGTCTTCGGCTAGGACTGAGTGACTTCAACGAAAAACGCGCGTAACTCAAGACATGATCTCTCTCGCTATTCTCACCAACCAACTGTCGCGGCCGAACTCGGCGATAAGTACAGACTCTCTTTCGGACCTAGAAATCGTTCTCGTTCATCTCGCGGATCGGTTGCTGAGTTGATTCTAACGTCCGGTCACGATGTAACTAACTCACGTCGGTTAGAGGCGACGGCAACGTGTCGTTTCGGATTCGCCGTCTAGACCTCTAATAACCGAGCGAGACGTCATGCAGGAGTGAGCGTCGGCGGCGCTACTTGCAGCAGCACTTCCCTTCGGTGCAGCAACCGTTCTTACAGCACTCGTCACTCGTTCGGGCAGCGGCATCCGTCCTCGCAGCATTTGCCGCACGACGCCAACGTCGAGGGTGCCGGCTTCGCAACGAATGGGAAAACATCTATAGCGGCTGCCAGGTCAAGCCCTTGACCTTGAGCTCTCTTGAAGGATTTCTCCTGATGCACTTTTTCCAAACCTCGGTGCCAACTTCGCGACTGATGACACTTTGACTCAACTCGCCATAATGCTGAGCCCGTTGTGCCCTTTTGAACATACGGCGGCCGGGTGATCGGCAAGACTCTCGTCTCGTTCGGCGCCGCCGCATTGTTCAGGAGGTCATCGTGAAACGTGTCCTCGCGATTCTCGCCTCACGCCGCCGAAGTTTCTTTGCTCTGGCGACGCGTGTCGTGCCGCTGCTGTTCCTCACGGCCGCAGGCGTCTTCGCCCAGCCGGGTCATTGGGGACCCATCTTGAGCTGGGGAAACGATATCGCGATGCAGATCACGGGCACGCCGACCGGCGACTTCAGCGAGCTCGCAGGCGGCGCCTTTCAGGGACTCTCCATCCGTTCCGACGGCACCCTTGTGCTCTGGGGCGGCGTCGGCGATGCCGGTGTCCCCGCCATTCCCGCCGGGCTGGCCAATCAGGACTTTGTCGCCGTCGCGATCGGCCGCTTCCACGCGCTGGCCATCCACCCCGATGGCAGTGTCGCGAGCTGGGGCAAGGACGACAACTTCGGCCAGCTGACCCCGCCGCCAGGTGTGCGCTTCCAGGCTGTGGCTGCGGGAAATTCCCACAGCATCGGACTTGCGGAGCATGGATCCCTGCACGGCTGGGGCTTGAACACCTCTGGGCAAACAAATGTTCCGGAAGGACGGTTCGTTGCCATCGCCACACGGGTCCACTACAGCCTCGGTTTGCGGCACGATGGAACGCTCCTGGGTTGGGGGAGCTTCGCCACCCGGGATTTTCGACCAGTGGATCCCGGATGGAAGTGGGCACTTCTACGTTCCCGACGAAAAGTTCGACGCGATTGCCGCTGGAAACACCCACGCTCTCGCGATCCGCCGCAATGGAACCGTCGTCGGTTGGGGCGACAACGCCGGCGGCGCGCTCATGCCACCACGCGTGCGATTCAAGAACGTCGCGGCAGGTTTTGGATACAGCGTCGGCCTGGACACGAACGGGACCCTGTGGGGCTGGGGCACCCCGGCGCCCTCGCCGACCCCATTGGCCTCGGGCCCCTGGACCTTTGAAGCGGCCGGCTGGACGCGCCACGACGCGGGGCACTACTACGTGGCGGGAGAGAGGTTCAGGTCGGTCGCGGCTGCGGCGTTCCACGTTTCCGCGATCGCGAACCAATAGATTTGCGGCGCCGGCGCGGAGTCTTCTAGGCGTCTAACAGACGGGTCAGGTGATCGATCAGAACCGCGTACTGCTGCGGCTTGTAGAACAAGTGCGCGTTGTTGGCGCGCACAAGCTCCTCTTCGTGCGGCGTCAGCGGCATGCCGGTAAACACCAGCACGGGCAGTTGAGCGTGCTCGGGCGTCGCGCGGACGAACTTCAGCAGGTTGAGACCAGACCGGTGCGATCCCCCGGGATCGGGCAGCCGGACGTCGAGCACAATCGCATTCACGGGTTCCGTCCCCAGGATCTTCAGCGCCTCTTCCACCGTGCCGGCGGACACCGGCAGGAACCCCACGAGCGTGAGGGCCGCGCACATCGTGGTGCGAAGATACTCCTCGTCTTCCACGACCAGGATAACCGGGCGAGACGTCATGCAGCAGTGGGCGTCGGCGGCGCTACTTGCAGCAGCACTTCCCTTCGGCGCAGCAACCGCTCTTGCAGCAGCACTCGTCGCCGCAGTCGTTCGGGCAACAGCAGCCGTCCTTGCAGCACTCGCAGCACGCCTCAACCTTCGCAGCCGCCCGCTTGCCGAAAAATGGGAAAATAGATCGGACCATGGATGTGAATTTCATGGATACGAGCGTAGGGTCTGCAGCGGCTGCAAGGTCAAGCCCTTGACCTTGCAGCTCACTTGAGGGTTTCTAATAAATCATGCTCATCGGAGACGTCGCCCGGCTTCTGGAAGTCACCCCCGCCACCATCCGCTACTACGAAGAGCTCGGCCTCCTGACGGCGCCGCCGCGTTCGGAAGCCGGCTATCGCCACTACTCCGAGGCCACGCTCGAAGAGCTCCGGTTCATCAAGAAAGGCCAGGGGCTGGGATTTTCGCTGGAAGAGCTCGGCGAGATTCTGAAAATCACCCGCGCCGGCGAAGCGCCCTGCTCGCACGTCCTCGAGCTTGCGCAGCGCAATCTCGACGCCGCCGAGGAACGCATCCGGCACCTTCAGGCCTTCCGCGATCGCCTCGCCGCCCAGATCGATAAATGGCAGGGAAAGCCCATGCCGAACTGCAGCGGCAGCGGGCTTTGCGAGATCATCACCTCGGCCGACCTTCCCGCAAAGCCGCCGCGCTAAACCCTCCGGGAACCGCACGCGAGCCCGCTTCGTCTATGATGACAAGTGACTTGTCATATGAGACCACGGGCGTTGCGCGGCCAGCCGGCGAAGACGCCGTGTCACGTTGACGGCTTCCTCGAGCTCGGCCTCGGAAAACGCCGCGCTCAAGAGGGGCAGCACGGCGCGCTCCCGCTCCCCCACCGCCTCCATCACCTTCCGGCCCTTCGACGTCAGTCGAATCAGCGACGAGCGCTTGTGCGCGGGATTCGGCACCGGGGCCACCAGGCCGGATTCCGCGAGGCTGTCCACAATGCCCTGGATGTGTTGCCGCGACACCGGCCGCATGCGCGCCAGGTGCGGCACCGTCTGATCGCCATGCCGCACGAGCGATTCGAGCACGCCGCGTTGTGCCGCCGTCAGGTGAACGGCTCGATGCACATCGGTCGCGGCGGCGCCAAGCTGATGAAAACACAACCGGATCTCGTCGATCCAGGCGCGCAGCAGCACGTCGAGGCTGGTCTGCTTTCTCTCACGCGGCTTTTTCACGGTCGGGAGTATATATGACAACATTCATGTCATACATCGTTCGGCAATTCGGCAATCCGACCGGTCCGGCCGGCGCGCTCGCCGGCTACATCATGGCCACGCGTCCGTCGAACCGGAAGCGGAACGACTGGGCCGTCTCGCTCCTCGAGCTCGATAGGGCCAGCCATGTGCTCGAAATCGGCTGCGGGCCCGGGTTGGCGCTCGAACGCATCTGCCGGTTGCAGCCGGCCGCGCACGTCGTCGGCGTCGATCATTCGGCGTTGATGGTCGCGCGTGCTCGAAAGCGGGTCGCAGACTGCGTCGCTGCCGGCCGCGCAGACGTCCGCGAAGCCGATGCGGGTCACCTGTCGTTTCCCGAAGCGCACTTCGATCGCATCCTCACGGTGAATGCGTTTGCGTTCTGGCGGGGGCTCCCCGGAGCCATCGAGACGATGCTGACGGGTACCTGAAACCAGGCGGACGCCTGGTCATCGTCCATCAGCCCCGAGGGCAGCGAGCCACTGACGACGCGTCCAGAGAGTTCGCGGGACGTACGGTTGACACGCTGGAGCAAGCAGGATTTGTGAACGTGCGCGTCGAGTACTTACCGCTGTCGCCGATCGTCGCCGGCGTCGTTGCTCAGCGGGCCCAGCGGACCCAGCGGACCCAGCGGGCCCAGCGGGCCGAGCCGGCCGCCCGTTCGCACTAGAATCTGTCGGATGGATGCGTTCCTCACCGCCGACGGACTGATCGCGCTCGCCACGCTCACCTTTCTCGAAGTCGTGCTGGGCGTCGACAACGTCATCTTCATTTCAATCCTGGTCGGCAAGCTGCCGCCAGACCGGCAACCCCGCGCGCGCATGCTCGGGCTCGCCGGTGCGATGGGCATGCGCATCCTGCTGCTGCTCTCGCTCACCTGGATCATGCGGCTCACCCAGCCGCTCTTCCATGCGTTCGGGCACGGCTATTCGGGGCGCGACCTCATCCTCATTACCGGCGGCCTGTTCCTTTTGTATAAAGCCACGGTCGAGATTCACGAGAAGCTCGAGGGCGAGGAAGGGCACGGCAGCACGAAGGTCGCGCCGTCGTTCGGCGCCGTCATCGGCCAGATCATGGTCCTCGACATCATCTTCTCGCTCGACTCGGTCATCACCGCCGTCGGCATGGCCAGCGATCTCTCCATCATGATCACCGCCGTCGTCGTCGCCGTCGCCATCATGATGTTCTCGGCCAGAACGATCGGCGACTTCGTGATGAAACACCCCACCGTGAAGGTGCTGGCGCTCTCGTTTCTGTTGATGATTGGTCTCGCGCTGATCTGCGACGGCGTCGGCGTCCACATCCCGAAGGGCTACATCTACTTCGCGATGGGCTTCTCGATTTTCGTCGAGACGATCAACCTGCGCCTCCGCCCGGCGCACGCGCCGGTCAAGCTGCACGGGCCGTACGTGGAGAAATAGAAACGCTACTCGACGCGCAGCGCCTGGAGTGGATCGATCCGCGTCGCCCGCCGGGCCGGCACCAGGGCGGCCAGCAGAGCTGTCACGGCAAACCCGGCAGCGGCCGCCGCGAATGTCGTCGAATCGAGCGCCGACATGCCGAACAGAAGGCCGTCGAGAAAACCCGACAGCGCGAAGGCGCCGGCGCATCCCAGCAGGATGCCCACTGCGGTAACGGCCAGGCTCTGCCCCAGCACGAGGCCGACGACGTTGCTGCGCTCGGCGCCGAGCGACATGCGGATGCCAATCTCACGTGTGCGTTGCGCAACCGAATACGCCATCACGCTGTACACGCCCAGGAGCGCCAGCACGAACCCGACCGCCGCGAACACCGTGACGAGCACGGCATACATGCGTGGACGCGCCACGGTCGTCGCCACAATCGACTCCATTGGCGCGATGCTGAAGAGGGCCGCATCGGCATCGAGCTGCCGGGCAATACCTCGCGCGTTCGCGAGAAGCGCCGACGGATCTCCGCTCGTGCGCACGGCGTAGTACGCGCCTGCAGGAAAAATCGGAACGGCCGGCGACGACCATTGGCGCATGTCCGCAAAGATCTGCCCGGTCGGCGGCTGATCGAACGCGAACTGCCGGACGTCTTCCACGATGCCCACGATTTGCCAGGGAGCGACGTCCCGCCCGACATACACGAACTGGCCGACCGGATTCTCGCCAGGGAAGTCACGCGCGGCCGTCGCCTGGTTGATGAGGATGACGCGCTGGCTCCCCTTTCGATCCATCTCACCGAAGCCTCGGCCGGCGACCACGCGAATCCCCATCACTTCCAGGTACTCGTGGCTGACGAGTCTGACGTCCGGGTTCTCGAGAGCGAACGCGCGTTTGGGATCCGGCGTTCTGCCGATACCTGCCGAGTTGCGCAGATTGACCATCGGCAACTGGTTCGCGTACGCGGCCGCCTCGACTCCGGGGATGGCTCGAAGGCGCCCGGTGAACGACTCGGCGAACGCCTTCAGCGACGCATCGTTGTAGCGATGTCCGGGAACGCCGACCTGAAACGTCAGCACGTTCGCCGGGTCGTAGCCGAGCTCGACGTGAGACAAGGCCCAGAAGCTCTTCACCAGTAGTCCGCTCGAGACGAGCAGCATCATCGCCAGAGCCGTCTCGGCAACCACGAGGAGATTTTTCACGTTGAACGCGCGCACCGAGTCGCCCGCGGATTGATTGCGATCGGCGGCACCTCTGAAAGCATCCATCGGATTCGAACGCGAGTGCCGCCATGCGGGAGCCAGACCACAGAGGAGCGCGGTGACCGCGCACGCGGCAACCGCAAACCCCAGAACCGCGGGATTCAGACCGATATCGTCGAGGCGCGGGAACACCAGACCGGCCGTGAGATCGATACGCGACTGGGTTTCGGCGAGCGTCTTCAGCACGCGTATGCCGCCAACCGCCAGCGCGATGCCCAGCACGGCGCCGAGGACTGCAAGCAGCGCGCTTTCGGTCAGCATCTGACGGACGAGTCTGCCCCGCCCGGCGCCGATCGCCGTGCGCACGGCGAGCTCACGTTGCCTGACGCTTGCGCGCGCCAGCAGCAGGTTGGCCACATTGACGCACGCGATGAGGAGGACAAGGCCGACGGCGACCATCAAGACGAGCAACGCCGGCTTGACGTCGGCGGTCAGTTCCTCTCGCTCGCGCACCAGCTGATACGTTGTACCGGGCGATTTGGGGCGCATCTGCCGAAGCAGACCGTTGATCTCGGCGCTTGCTGCTTCGATGGCAACACCCTCGCGCAGTTGCGCGACGAGCGTGCCGCGTTGCGGGACGCCCGCTGCGTTCGTCGCCCGGAACGGAACCCAGAACTGGGATTCCGAATCGGGATAGACGAAGTCGCGCGGCATGATGCCGATGACCGAGTAACGGTACTGAACGCGCGGCGGCAGCACCGCGTCCAGCGCGATGACGCGGCCGATCGCGTCGGGAGCGCCCGCCAGGTACCGGTGCCACGCGGCGTGGCTGAGCAGGATCGGTTCTTCGGCGCCCGCGGCCTCGTCGCGACCGTCGAATCCGCGGCCGATGGCAGGACGTACCCCCAGCATGTCGAAGAGCGATGCCGAGATGCGAGAACCGCGAAGGCGAGCCGATTCTTCGTGCCCGGGCCAGGCCCGCATAATGGATGTAGCCGTCCCGACTCTCTCGAGCGTGCGACTTTCCCGTTGCACGTCGCGCATCTCCGCCTCGGTGAGCCCCATCGATGCGCGCAGCGGGCGCTTACTCGGAGACTCCTCGGCAGGCATGTTCATCACGAGCCGGACGACGCGCCTGGCGTCCTGGTATGGCAGCGGCTTCAGCAGCAGCCCGTGCACGACGCTGAAGATGGCGGTATTGGCGCCGATGCCGAGACCGAGCGTCAGCACCGCGACGGCCGCAAATCCGGGAGTCTTCCCGAGCGATCGCAGCGCATGTCGCAGGTCTCGTTTGAGATCCTCGACCCAGATCAACCGGCGCGATTCATAGAATCGTTCCCTGGCGGCGGTGACGTTCCCGAACGATCGAAGCGCCTTGAGGCGGGCGTCCTTGAAGCTGAGACCGTCTTCTTCGACGAGCCGCTTCATCTCCAGCGCGACATGGCTGTCGAGCTCTTCGAGAAAATCCTCGTCGCGGCGCCGGCGCATCGGCCACATCTCAGGCCTCTACGGCAGGACCGCGCCGCATCATCACGTCTTTGGTAGACATGCGACCAGAGTATCCGCCTGCTTTAGTAGGATGTCAACCAGAGGGCTTTGTGCCAAGGCGGAAACCTTTTCCCCTCTGCCGATTCTGCCATTACGCGTTGGAAATCAACGAACGGTATTGTGACCGGAGCCAATGTGGGCGCACCTACCGTTGGTTGTTGTGTGCTAGGCCGACATAAAATAGGCGTACAAGGGTTGATGCGCCGACAGTGCGACGCAACTCCACATTGGTGAGCCGCCGTCTACACTTCATTCGAATATCCTGACGGCTAACACAGTTATGGACGCCTTTCTGAAAGACCTGAAGCACACAGCCCGAATGCTCGTTCACACGCCGAGTCTCACCATCGCCGCCGTTGCCGCGCTGGCGCTCGGTATCGCAGTCAACACCGCGATGTTCTCGGTAATCAACGCGGTCCTGTTGAAGCCGTTTCCATATCACGATCCTGAACGAATCGTGATGTTTCAGAACACGTTTCAAGGCATTCGAAGCGGGAGTGCCTCACCCGTGGAATTCAACTGGTGGCGGCAACATACTGCGGTGTTCGAGGATATTTCCGCGTACGCCTTCAACGTTGCCAACCTCACCGGCGAATCCTCCCCGGAGCAGATCCCGACGATGCAGGTGAGCGCGGAATTCTTCCGGCTGTGCGGCTCGAATGCCCTGCATGGCCGCACGTTCACGGCGGCGGACGACTCGCCGGTCGCGCCGAAGACCGTGGTGCTCACATACGCGTTTTGGCAACGGCGTTTCGGCGGGGATACCGGTGTGATCGGCCAGCGCATGACATTGAACGGCCGCGGCCATGAAATCATCGGCGTACTGCGCCCAGATCTCACAAAGGGTCAGATTTCAGAGCGAGTCGTATTGTCAGGCGAAATCGAAATCAACGAGCCGCCCGATGTCTACATTCCATTCCAACTTGACCCGAACAGTGCGGAACGGGGCCGCTACTTCAACGTCGCCGGGCGCCTGAAGCCGGGAGTCACGCTGGCAGCCGCGAATGCGCGGCTACAAGCCACGTATCAGGATTACGCCCGCACATGGCCAGACCCGAGCCCGGGAGCGGGATTTGGTGTGCAACGTTTGCAGGATGCCATCGTTGGAGGCGTGCGGAATTCCTTGCTCATCCTCTCCGGCGCCGTCAGCCTGGTGCTGCTGATCGCGTGCGCGAATGTCGCCAACTTGCTGCTGGCGCGTGCAACGGCGCGGAAACAGGAAATCGCGATTCGTGCAGCATTAGGAGCCGGGCGGGGGCAGATTGTCCGGCAATTGTTAACGGAGACCATGGTGCTGTCGCTAATTGGCGGCGGCATCGGTCTGGCGGGCGGCTACCTTGGCATTCTCGCCGTTCTGGGCCTCAGCCCTGACATACCACGCATCGGAGCTGGCGGTTCCAACGTGGAGCTCGACGCGCGGGTCATGGGATTTACCCTCGCAGTGTCGATGCTCACCGCCATTCTCTTTGGACTCTTTCCCGCGCTGCAATCGTCTCGCGCAGATGTAGGCGCCGCGCTAAGGAGAGTGGGAACCGCCGTGGTACGGGTGCGCGACACAATCGCACGCGGGCATTGTTGGTGATCAGCGAGATCGCGCTGGCCGTCGTGCTGATGATTGGGGCGGCACTGCTTATTCGAACGTTCATCGAGATCCGGCAAGTGAATCCCGGCTTCGAAGCACGCAATGTCCTGACGATGCGCATGTTGCCCACGGGGCCGCGGTTCGAAGATGAAGGAGAAGCGACCAGAGTAATCAACGACGGAATACGCCGCATTCGCGCACTTCCGGGTGTCGAGGTCGCGGGAGTCAGTTGTTGCCTGCCGCTGGAGGACCGTTTCTATCTAAGGTTCCAGGTTGCGGGAAGGCCGGCGTCTGAGGTCGCCGCGGGATTCAGCCAAGTGTCCGCGGGCTATTTCGAGACCTTCAAAATCCCCGTCCTGCGGGGCCGCACATTTACCGAGCGTGACGGAAACGAACCGCCCGTTGCGATTGTCAATCAGACCCTCGCGAGGCAACTCTGGCCGAACGACGATCCCCTCGACGGCCAAATCATCGTGGGCAACGAGCCGAGGCAGGTCGTTGGAGTCGTGGGCGACGTGCGCGACAACGCTCTCAATCGCGACCCGCGCCCCATCGTGTATCTCGTGTTGGCGCACTCGAGCGGGTCGATAGCGGCCACTCCGTGGGCCTGGGTGATCCGAACCCGCGAGGCGCCTCTTTCTTTGAGTTCCGCCATTCAAAACGAACTGCGTGAGGCGAGCGGAGGACTACCGGTGGCGCGCGCTCGCACCATGGAGGAGATCTTGTGGCGATCGACGGCGGCCGGGGACTTCAATGCCCTGGTGCTGACTATCTTTGGGTGTTCGGCGCTCTTGCTGGCAGCCGTCGGGATTTACGGATTAATGGCCTACTCAGTGACGCAACGCACGCAGGAGCTCGGAATCCGGATGGCCCTCGGAGCGGAATCCAGCCAGATCCGGAATATGGTTGTGCGTCACGGCCTGCGGCTCGCTCTGGCAGGCGTGGCTTGCGGGCTCGCCATGGCTTTCGGGTTGACGCGCCTGCTCTCCGGCTTTCTATTTGGTGTGAAGCCCTGGGATCCCCAAGTCTTCTTTGTTGTTCCGGTGATATTGGTCGGCGTTGCGCTGATTACCGTTTGGTGGCCCGCAATGCGCGCCGGCCAGGTTGATCCGATCATTGCCCTCCGGTCTGAATAGCTTAGCTATCGTTCGCACCGCTTACTGGCAGGAGCCGGTGATTAGGACTTTTTGGGTGTGTGCAGGCTGGGGCCCCACCGCGTTAGGTCTCCTGCCGCAGGGCAACGGCAGGTTCGATGTGCGTGGCCCGCCCAACGGGGATTGCTATGGCGACGGCGGCCACGAGCGCCACGAATATGGCAGCGGCAGCGAGCGAACTCGGATCTGACGGCGCAACGCCGTAGAGCAGCGAACGCATCCACTGCGCGGCCGCCACCGCCGCACCGAGCCCGAGCACCATGCCGCCGACGACCATCGCAAGCGCTTGCCTTCCCACCAAGACTCCAATATCCATACTCTGCGCGCCGAGGGCCATCCGTATGCCGATTTCGCGTCGCCTCTGCGCTACCACATAGGCCAGCAGTCCATAAAGCCCCACGGCGGTGAGCAGCGCTGCGATGGTTCCGAAGATCGAGGCCAGCGCCGCAATGACCCGCTCGCCCGCCATGCTCGCGTCCACTTCCTCGGCCAGAGTGCTGATTTCGACGAACGGGACGGCCGGATCGAGCGCGGTCAACGCCTGCCGCACCGGTTGGATAAACGATTCCGGTCGACCGCGGGTTCGCACATGCAACACAACCGCGTCAAATTCGCGCGACACCTGATACACCGTCGGCATCAACGGCTCGCGCATGGAGCGGTACTTTGCGTCGCTCACCACACCAATGATTTCAAACGTTCCATCCACGACTCGCTGCGGTGGACCTGCGCCGAATCGCTGACCAAGCGGATCGATGTACGGAAAGAACCGCCGGACGAAAGCCTGATTGACCACGACCTTCCGCGGCTTCGCCTTGGGATCCTCGGCACCGGTGAAGTCGCGGCCGGCCACGAGCCGTATGCCCATGGTGTCGAAATACTCCGGCGAGACGACGTGCAGGTTGGTACTCAGGAAATCGGCAGTTGATGGCCGTTGGCCCACGGTCGCGACGGTCATCCCGACGCCTCGACCGCGCATCACGCCACGGTCAGCAAGGGCGACAGTGACGACGCCCGGGATCTCGCGCACGCGCCCGGTCAGCGTAGAAAGAAGCGCCTGCTCCTGCGAGGCGGTGTAGCCGGACAGAGAAGGGTCGGCGGTAAACGTCACCACGTGGTCGCGATCGAAGCCGGCGTCCAGGCTGTGCAACTGTTCGAAGGTTCGTACGAGCAGAGCCGCACCGGTGAGCAGTAGCGTGCACAGCGCGATTTGGAAGACGACGACGGCCTGCCGGCCGCGCCACCCGCCACTCGAGCGCGCCTCACGCAGAGCACTATCTCCCCGCGTGCGCGAGACGGTGAGTGCGGGTGCGACACCAGACAGCAGGGCGGTGAGCGCCGAGATGCCCAAAGAAAACAGAACGACACGCCAGTCCGGCCCGAAGTCCACGGAAAGCGCGAGGCGTCTCGTGGCGATATCGCGGAGCGGCGGCAACACACGTACTATCGAGCCGGACAAGATATAGGCGAGCAGCACACCACCGGCGGCGCCGAGTCCCGTCAGGAGGAAACTTTCTGTGAGGATCTGCCTGACCAGCCGTCCTCTCGTCGCTCCCAGCGCCAACCGGACTGCGATTTCCTCGCGTCTGCCCGCAAGTCGCGCCAGCAAGAGCCCAGTGACGTTGGCACACACCATCAGCAGAAGCAGACCAACGGACGTGAGCAATAACTTCAGCGCGCCGGCATAACGTTCACGCAGAATCGAGATGCCGCGTTCCAGCGGATCGAGCTCCATTCCAGACTGGAGCTGGTCGAAGATTCCTCTGCCGGGAAGCTCGCCCCTGGAGTACGGGCCGATCACTGCTCGCCAGATGGTCAGGGTTTCGGCCTGCGCTTGCGCGCGGGTGACTCCTGATTTGAGGCGGCCCGCGAGATCCAGTTCGGCCTCTTCGACGTTGAATGCCTCTGGCCACGGCCAAAGCGCTTGGAATGTGTTGAGTGGAACGCGCACGTCAGGTGCAGTGTCCACCGAGGTGCCGTTGAACGCGCGTGGCATCACGCCCACGATCACGAACGAATGGCCGTGCAGCACGATCGTCCGCCCTACGGCCTCTGGATCGCTGTTGAAGCGCCGTCGCCAGAAGCCGTAGCTCAGTACGGCCGGAGGCGTTTCTGGAGTCGCCGTCGCATCATCTTTCGTGAGGGTGCGGCCAAACAGCGCCGGAACGCCCAGCACCTCAAAGAATTCAGGCGTCGCCATGTGGACTCGAACCTGCTCGGCTGGCGCCGGCTGATTCATGACGACATCGATCGGCGCTTCCCCGAATACGGCGGATAGAGTTGTCGAATGGTCGCGCAGAGCCTGGTAGAACGAGTAGTGAAACGTGCTGGAGGTTCCGATTCTTGGGATCCGCTGGACCATCCGCACCAATTCTTCGGCATCGCGCACCGGCAACGGACGCCACAGGACGGCGTCAAAGGCGCTGAAGATCAGCGCATTGGCGCCGATGCCGACGGCGAGTAGTGCGACAGCAACCGCGTGAA
>CAWERD010000006.1:0-1872174 GCA_963811435.1 Vicinamibacterales bacterium | reverse complement strand
GGGCTATTGGGAATGTGCTGTGGCGATGGGTAGGTGGACGACGAACTCGCTGCCTTTGTGGAGCCCCGCTATGCGCTGCCACAGTCCCGCCGTGCATCTCAACCAAACGGCGCACCAGCGACAGACCGATGCCCAGGCCGCCCCGGGCGTAGGTTTCCCTGGTTCGGCCTGATGGAAGAGCTCAAATGCGTGAGAAATGAAATCGGGAGGCATCCCGATCCCGTTATCTCGCACGCTGATCATGACGTCGCTCTTCTTCTGCGCAACCTTGATCCAGATGTGCCCGCCTGGCTCTGTGTACTTGACGGCGTTGTTCAGCAAGTTGCATAAGACTTGGGTCAGGCGCATCGCGTCAGCCTGCAATTGGAGCGGCCCAGGTGGCAGAGATATCGTCACTTCGTGGCGTCGCTCAGCGATCGCCGGTCTAATCGCGTCGAGGGCGCGGTCGACAACGGTTGATACGTCGACGACTTCCTTGGTAAGAGCAAGCTGGCCGCGGCCGATTCGAGAGGTATCTAGAAGGTCGTCGATCAGCCGCGTCAGCTGTGTTCCTTGTCGTTCGAGCACATCACTCACTCGCCGGATGCGCCGGTTCTTCGAATGGCCCAGCCGCAGAACCGCGGCGGCGGCCAGGATGGGTGCCAGCGGATTGCGCAACTCGTGGGCCAACACTGCGAGGAACTCGTCCTTCCGACGATCGATGTCAAGAATTTCCTGGTAAGCAGCGCAATTCTCCATCGCGGAGGCGGCAACCGTCGCGAGCTGCAACGCGATCGCTTCGTCTTCAGCGGTGAAGTCGCCAGCGAACTTTCGGAAGCATGCAACGCGCCGAGGTTCCGGCCATCCCTGCCGATAAGCGGGACACACAGCCAACCGCGGAGAGGGGGATGCCTGTCCGCGGCGCCACTGAAGCGTCTGAATAAGGGATGCGCGATCAGTTCAGCGTGTGTGAGCCGCAAGGGCGATTAGTGCGGCAGACCTCCGAGTAGATGCCCGCGCCGGTGGGGCGCTCGCGTACGTCCGCCAAGTCGCGTACTTGTCGGAAAGGGACACGGCTTGCATCACTTTCGCCCAGTTCCCCTGGCTCGTCATCGCGAGAGTAACCATGTGTGCCCCGATGATCTCTGCAGCAGCATCGGATACCACTTGAAGAATCGTCTGAACGGGCTCGGCGACTGAGAGGGAACTGTTTATTTTGATCGCAGTCTCGGCCAATCTTTGTTGGAGCCCTGTTTGTCGTCTCCGCTCAGAGATGTCGGCTAAGCTGGCCTCAAGCGCGCTTTGACGCCTACTGGCCAGCACGGTAAGCGCGACGTAATTGGCGGCAAGGCTGAGGAGAATTCGATCTTCGTCGGTCGGAAAGAGTTCGTCGCAGGTGCCGGCCACAATCACGCCACAGGCCGGGTCGCCACCCATCGAAAATGTGGATACCCTCAACGAATGCAGCTGTCCGTCAATCGGTTGCACCGCCGCCCAATCAGCCGTTTCACCGTGGCGCCAAAATGCAAGGGAAGCGCTGATCGCATCAGTTGAGCAGGAACCAAGGTGGGACACGCTGAACCGTGTGGCTTCGACGTCCCGGTCTTCAGTCGAATCCTTCAAGCGAAGGTGAATGAAACCCAGTTGGAGCGTTCGTTGTAGAACTCCAGCGAACTCTTCAACGATGCGCCTTGGTCCATTGTCGGCCCAGTCAACGGCTAGTGCGTAGGGCACCGCGATATCGCGAGCGCCTCATGGAATGGCCGCCGTCCGACTTCGGTATGCGTCATCGGCAACTACCTCCATCCAAGACCGCTGGAGTCGGCACCGTCGTTTCGAGTTCCGATGGTGCTCCGTAGATCGCAGAGCCTAGCGTTGCTCGGTGAAAACTACCTCCTATTTCGCTCTCGGTGCAACCACGCAAACGAGCGTGAGCCCACGTTCTGTGAATCATGAGCTTCAGGATTTGGATTCCAGGACGCCTGCTTGCGATAGCCCCTCGAGTAGAAGGTGGAAATACACCATGCCGGCGAACGGCTGCCATCGTTCGACGACTCGTTGTACGCCGGTGTAGTCCAGAGGCCGCGAACGCCCAAGCCACCGAGCCATTCGCTTCTGAGCGCCCACATCATCGCCGGGAAACACGTGCAGGCGTCCGAGGCCTCGTAGCAGCACGTATTCGGCGGTCCACCGTCCGACGCCGTGCAATCCGAGCAGGCATTGTCGAACGACCGCATCGTCTTCCTGCTGGAGCAACTCGAGATCGACGTCGCGCCGTGTGATCGCCCGGGCGAGGCCAAGGAGTGCACGAACCTTCTGTCCGCTAAACCCAATTGCCTTACATTCTTCCGGACGCAACTTCGCCACGTCAGGTGCCGCTGGGAAGGCGTAGCGAGCGTCGCGCGGCATCCCAATTCTCGGACTGCTGATAGAGGCGAGACGATTGAGGAGTTCGAGGCCCACCTCCAGTGACAGTTGCTGGCACGCGAACGCGTTCACCACCGCTTCGAACGTCGTCGGAAACCTCGGCGGCTTCATACCTCGAAATTTGTCGGCAAGCGGTCGCAGCCGCGCATCACTCTCGGCCATGCGGTACCACTCGGTGAGGTCGATCCGGAGACCAAGCAGCCGGACGACGATCGATCGCACCTGTCGCCTCTCGACCAGCGTCCGAGGGAACGGTGTTGCAGTCACGACCACGCGCGGCGCCGTCGGCGAACCGATTTGCCGCATGGCCAATTCAGTCGGCCGCTTTCCCAACACGATCACACGCCGGTATGTGGTCCCATCCCAGCGGTCGATGAGATTACGCGAACGGCGCCGCAGCGCCCACACCGTGAGGTCGAGTCGGAACGGCGGAAGCGGCCGCAGCAACAGTGAGCGTGAGACGTGGCGCCGGCCTCCAGAAGGATTCATCGCCCGGATCGCCGCGCGCCGTGGCGAAGCTTCCTTCGCAGGAACTCCTGCAATGCAACCGCATTGTTGTGCTCCGTGTCGTGCGAGCTGTAGACGAGCGTGACCGTGCCGCGACGAGCCGCCGAAAGGATCGGCTGCCATGCCTCTCGCCGTGAGCCAAGCTCGCGGAAGTAACGACGACGAAACTCTGCCCACTTGTTCGGATCGTGACTGAACCACTTTCGTAGATCAGTGCTTGGTCCGACCTCTTTCAACCAAGAGTCGATCCGCAGCTTCGCCTTCGACACCCCACGGGGCCACAGCCGTTCCACCAGAAAGCGTATGCCGTCAGAGTTTGAGACAGGGTCGTACGCCCGTTTCAGTGCGATCATCGCCCGAACATCATCTCAGCGATGGCCTTGGCCCCCCCCTTTCCGCGTCCTCGACCGATCGTCGAACATCGAGCTCGAACGTTCCAGGCCGGTTCTGAACGCGATCGCGAGGCGATTCCATCCATTGATTGCCACAATCGCCACGGTGAGATCGACCAACTCTTTCTCAGTGAAATGCTGTCGCGCAAAGTCGTACACGTCGTCGCGCACGTGATCGATGCTGATGAGCGTCACCGCGTCGGTCCAGGCCAGTGCAGCGCGCTCACGCTCGGAGTAGAAGGGCGAGTCCCTCCAAACGCTCACCGCATTTACGCGCTGTTCAGTTTCGCCCTGCGACCGGGCCACCTTCGTGTGCATGTCGGTGCAGTACCCGCAGCCGTTGAGGAGCGACGTGCGCAGCTTGACCAGTTCCGAGGAGACCTCGATTCAGTCTGGTCTGATGGACGTACTGTTCGAGACCCAACATCGCTGCCAGCGCTTCAGGGACTGTCTTTCCGTAATCGATCCGTGGCTCGTACGTCAATCATCTACGACATCTCTGCTGCGACGGCAATCACGCCAGCCAACTTGCTCATTTGCTCAGCTCCTCTAGCGGATAGGTAGACATGTTGAGCGCTGAGAAGCCGCGATGCTGCGCCATGATGCGATCACGCTGCTCGACGGTCTCACGATCTTCCTCACAATGCTTGCACCGCACCGCGAAGGGAAGCGCCCGAAGGCGCGCTTTGGGGATCTCGTCGCCGCACTCGAAACAGTCGCCGTAGGTGCCTTCCTCAAGTCGGTGCAGCGCCGCGTCGATCTGGTTCAGCGTTTCCGCTTTCATCTGGATCAACGCGAACTCGATTTCCTCTTGGATGTCGAGTTCGGAGCTCTCACCCTGGTCAAGTACTCCACCATCCTTGGTCTCGGTCCGCGCGTCGCGCATCTTGCCGTGAATCTTGTGCGCGAGTTCGCAGCGGCGATCCTCTAGCATCTTCTTGAGCTCGTCATAGCGGTTCATCTTCGCCGATACCTTGGTGATCGTCGTCGTTGCCATAAGGCCTGCCTTATCCTGTTGTGATGATCGAGGGTATGACCCTCTAGGCGATGCGCCTGCTTCACGATTCCGTCCATCGTTGCGAGTGGCCACATCGACCTCCAAACGCAACTACAATGCCAACTGATCGCGAAACACTTTCGCGAGCGATGGGAGAACTTGCGACATCAGCACCCTGATGCGAAGGCTCTAACCATCGCTCAACGTTTCAAGGTGAAGGATTACGGCTCAATCTGAAAGCCTTCCGGTCTCAGAGGCGAGCGAACGGATTCACTCGATAGTGGCGATCATGGGCACCGCGATGCAGGTCAAGAGACCTGCATCGAAGTGCCGAGTGCTCGAAACGTCTCAGAGGGACTTCAGGAATTCAACCAAGTCGGCTTTCTGCGCGGCTGTGAGATTCAGGGCGAACAGCTGATTGTAGTGATTGACCACTGCCAAAAGATCCGGCGCACTGCCATCGTGGAAATATGGCGGATGCTGCCAGAGCCCGCGTAGCGGCGTCGTCCGGTATTGTCCAGTGGCGGTCCGGTCGGCATATGCCGGATCCATTCCGACTTCCGCTGGGGGATGCAGGAACGGCACCGTCCGTGTGGGCCCGCTCAACACGTCAGTGAAGTGCGGCCCCTGGTGGCAAGTAGCGCATCCCGCCTCATTACGGAATAGCTGCTTGCCGCGGTTGGCGGCCTGTCTATCGAAGCTGCCTTTCGGAGGCTTCGGCGTGCGCAAGCTCAATTGATAGTCCAGCAAGGCCGGCAGCTTTGACGTGACGAGATCCGGCGTCTGCGTGATGAACAGGCCGATGCGCGGATCGTGGAAGGTGCCCTGGCCGCCCATCTGGCCCACGCCCACGTAAGCATTCCAATACGAGATTGGCCCATCGGCGGTGAACGTCTCGAACCCGACTCCCTTCAAGCCGTAGATCGGCGGGAGGACGATCGGCAGCGAGGGGCTATTCAGAGACAGGAGGTTCGTGCCGTCGAATGCATGGTGGCGGGGATCATATTTGCCCGGGCCCCAGGCGTTGAACTCGGCCTTTGTGGCCGCATCGAGCGCCGGCGAAAGGGCGACGATTGCCCCCACGTTCAGGTCGATGTTGGCCCATCCGTCCAGTCGCCTGCCAATCCCTGGCGCAAACGAGTTGTCGACCGACGAGTGGCAGAGCGCGCAGGTGATTCCGACGCTGGTCAGCTGACCGGTCTCGCTGACCGTGCCTTGGACACCCACAACTGCATTCAGCCGTAACAACTCGACGGTCACAGCCGGATTAGTCAGGTCAACTTCACCGGCCTGCAATGCGGCTTTGACTTCCGGCGGCAAGGCCTCGACATCGACCTTGAGACCCACGGCCAACGCGGTCGTCGGCGGGACCGTCGGAATGACCTCGTGCATTCGCAATACGTCGGTCCACAACTGCTCGTCCCCGAACGTGTCGTAGCGAAATATCGCTTGCCCACGTTGGTCTGCGGTTATGGGCCGGAGAGAACTCTGCGATCGAGAACGTCAACGCGAGCGCGAATACGATTGAGGTTGCACCGATAAGTCGCATAGTTTCTCCCTTTTAACTTCCGCGGATTGACATTACGCGCGACCCCTGGATCACGATGGCAATGACACACGGTCATCGGCTCACTTCCAAGTGGGGGCGATCGATCTCCCGCGCGATCCGCGACGCCTCACGGACCAACTGACTCGAATAACCCCATTCGTTGTCGTACCAACTCATCACCTTGACCAAATCGCCGTCGACGACCTGCGTCATGCCGAGATCCACTACCGACGCGCGGGAATCTTTGATGATGTCGGACGACACGATCGGATCTCTGGTCACACCGACGATCCCGCGATAGCGCTCGCTCCCGGACTCCTCCGTAAACACACGGTTCACCTCGTCCACCGTTGTTGGCCTCGCCGCAAGAGCGACGATGTCTGCGAGCGACCCGACAGGGAGGGGTACCCGCAGAGCCACTCCGTCGAACCTGCCTCGATATTCGGGTAGGGCCTTGGTGGTCGCGACTGCCGCACCAGTGGATGTGGGAACGATGTTCGCGGCACCGGAGCGGCCTCTTCGAGAGTGCGTGTGCAGCGAGTCGACGATGGCCTGACTGGCGGTGTACGCGTGAACCGTGGTCATGATGGCCTTCTTGACTCCAATGCGCCGTCCGAGAATCTCCATCACCGGTGTAATGCAGTTCGTCGTGCAACTCGCGCATGAGATGATGGCGGTGTCCCCTTGCGGGGTATTGACTCCGTGGACGATTGTTTCCACGTCGTCGCCCTTCGAGGGTGCCGAAACGATGACGTACCGCGCTCCGGCGCGCACATGAGCCGCGAGTTCCTCTCGCCTGGTGAACGCGCCCGTACACTCGAACACAATATCCACGCCCAACGATTTCCACGGCAGGCGCGACGGGTCTTTTTCGCGCAGCAGCTGAAGCCGGTGCTCGCCAACGGTGAGCGTTCCGCTCTCAGTTGATTCGACTGCCTTCATATACCGCCCGTAGACAGTGTCGTACTTCAGGAGATACACGACATTGTCGGACGTGCCGAGGTCATTGGCGGCGACCAGATCCAGTCCAGGCGTGTCCATGACGATCTTGAGCGTGGCCCGTCCAATTCGTCCAAGTCCGTTGATGGCGACCTTTACCACGAACTTTCTCCGGCGTTTGATGTGAGACGCGCCGGCCCTCGAAGGAACGTGCCCATTCTCGTTTGCTTGAGGACACCGAGTTCGATCAGGGTTGTCAGCACGAAGCCACACGTGCCACGGTCGAGTCCCCATAAGCGCTCTGCCTGCGACATGGTGAGGCTTAGGCCTGGCATCTCGCGGTACTCGCCCTCGATTCGCAGAAGCAGTTCTTGAATGGCCGGATTTGTACGGGCTTGAGGGTTGTGGGTGATCTTGTGAACGTCAGCCAATTTGAGATTCCTCCGCTCGTCGAGGTCTTTTGGAATGGCGAGCGGGGCAAGGATCGGCGTCTCTCGAGCCTGCCGCACGCTGCGGCGTTCGTCCGCTAGGATCTTTCGCACTCTGCGTATCACTCGTGCGGAGACCTCCAACGGCTTTCGAGACTCCGGCGCCGCTATCCAGCACCGCCCGCCGGCGATAACAGAGGCAAATGGCGAGCCACCGTTGTTCCTGGGCGCAATTCGGCCAGAACTATCGGAGCGCGGAGGACTTGCGGGGCGAGAAGGTGCACGACGTGAGAATTCCGGCGAACGCTCGTGCTTTCAAAATGAAGGCCGCCGATCAAAATGAAAGAGCTGCGTCGTCCTGCGCGGAGTTTTCAGTCGCCGGACGACGTTGCTTACAGGTTAAAACTGACGGTCACAGTCAGGATGAACGGTTGGGCTCGCCCATTGAGCTGCAATGGCGAATAACGCCATTGCTTAACCGCATCAACCGCCGCCTTGTCGAGAAGCGGCTCGGATCGAAGGACACGGACGTGGCTGACAAGACGTCGGCGTTGACGGTCGCTTCGAGAATCACGTAGCCGATTCCATCTTCGGCACGGCCTTTGGCTTCACGGGCTCGGCTTTATGCTGAGCGGAGGAGGCGGAGGCGGCGGCGGTGGAGCGCTGGAACCACGAACGCGAGCATATCGGGCGGCATCGGCAATTCCTCCGCCAAGTAGAGCAGCGGAACCAGGGTCACCAGTCCCACGATCGTTGCGTGCGCCAGCGAATCACGGTGGCAATCTGCCGCGGAAGGGGGAGAGGATTTACCGATTCGAACATCCAGACCTCCTAGTGACTACACCGCCGTGATATGTCAGTCGGATGCATCCCGATGGGTCTCTACGAACCTCCGCCCTCCGACTGTCAAGCCGGACTCCTTACGCCCCCGTTGGGCAATCGATTCGCGAAAATTGCATCTCACATACTGTCCGTCGGAAGTCGCCTCAAGAAATCTCGCATCGAGGAGGCTTTTGAGGAGTATTCGACCAGTCCGCCGATCGAGCCGCCACAATCGCAGCATCTGTTCAAAGGTCAACCTCAATCCCGGCATTTCACGATATTCCGATCGAATCCGATCGATTTGCTCGTTAAGCGGATCCCAGAGATTCGTCTTCTTGGTCATGTCAGACCCATCCTCCGAGTTGGAGTCCAATGCATCTGGTAGTCGCAATAACGGGACCGTCTGGAAAATCGCGCACTATGCGGGGCTTCCGACGTCTGGCAGCCGAAAGGCCGTTTCAGTGTGGGATGATCATTTCATTCTGCAAGTGCTGGAGGCGCAGGGACGGGTCAGGCTTTTGCGATCCGCGACAGCACTCTGGCGACAACTCGATTGCAGCTCGGTCGATAAAACCTGAATGCATCAGGAGCCGAAGAACGCGTCCGCTCCATCAAATCGTGGCGCAGCGCGCTCGGGCGCGAGCTAGGCGCGTGTTCACGGCATCCTCTGATACGTCCAGGGTTGTGCTGACCTCCGCGGTGCTCATACCTTCGACGTCTCTCAACATGAACACTTCCCGGGCACCGTTTGGAAGGCGATCAATCGCCGACTCGAGGAGGACGCGAAACTCTTCTGATGCGGCTTCGCGCTCAGGAGAGCGGGAGCCGTCATGTGTCATTAACATCTCCACATTCAATTGTTCCTCGTCGAACGGTTCGTACCGCTGCTTCTCGCGAACGCGCGCCAATGATTCGTTGATCACTATGCGAGTCAGCCACGTCGAAAATTGCGCCTGGCCGTTGAACTGCCGGAGATGCGCATACGCATTCACATATGACTGCTGCATAACATCTTCCGCCTCGGCTTCGTTCCGAACGATCGCGCGCGCCGCGCGGTACACGCGCTCATTATGACGGCGCATCAGTAGTTCAAACAGGGCGGTGTGGCCGGCCAGAACGTCAGCAACCACCTGTTCGTCGCTGAGCTCAATCCACTTTTCCAGAACGGCGGCGTTCACGACATGCATTGTGAGCTCCCATCACGGCGGGTCACCCTTCACTCGAAAGGTTTCCGTCTCTCGTCACGCTTCAGACCACTGGAAAGTTGGCGTCGTCGGCGTCAGTTCGATCGTGTTCGCCGAGTCTGGCACCATCAATACGGCGCAGTTGGCATGCCGGACCACAGAAGCTCCTGTCGAACGCATGAATACAGCGTCGAATCGACCCCGGATCGGCAAGCCGATGACGATGAGATCTGGCTTGACCTCCATGGCCGTCGACAAAATTGCCTCGTGCGGTACGCCTGAAACGATGAGGGTCTGCACGTCTCTTGAATCCAAGTCCTCGAGATGCTCTTCAAGAATGGCGAATGCTTCAGACGCGGACGAGACGGCTTCCTGCGGAAAGCCTTCGAGCACATGAAGAGCGGTCAAGCGACTTCCGGGCTGAGCGAGGACGACCGCCTGTTTCAAAGCTGCGACTGCCGGCGGGGAAGAGTCAACTGGACACAAAATGTTCGTGAACGTCGGCTGCGTATCGGCACTTGTGCGGTTCTGCCCGGCTTGTACCACCAGCGTTGGGCATCTGATGGCGCTCGCAAGTTCTCTTGCGTACACGCCTGTCCGCCAGAGGCTGCTACCACGCCGGCCGGTCTTGCCGACAAGAACGAGGTCTGGCGCAGTCGACTGGGCATACTCCGCGACTGCCGAAACCGGATCTCCGTACAGGATTACCGACTCGAACGTCGCTTGGTCAGGATTACTCTGTGACACGAACTCGCGAAGTCGTGTTTGCTCGGCGGACTCTCGCTCGGTTGGGTCTCGACGTGACCGCACGTGCACGAAGTGAAGATCAGTCTGATATGACCTGGCGAGCGCGAAGGCCTGCGCCGCCGCCTGCCTTCCTTCGTCGGAGTATTCGACCGGATGAAGAATTCGCGAGAATGTCATGACAGTTGCCTCACCAATACATGGGCAAGTCACGAACCATCGAGGGCCAGTTCGGCGAGCTGGGTAAATGAATGGGGTTAAGGAGCTTAGGGGTGAGGGGCCGCAGGTGACATGCCGCCCGACCTGGCGATGTCTTTCAAAGTGAAACGTTCAGCTCAATGTGAAATTACTCATCGATTCGGAATGGTCGTTCGACTCCATCTGAGAGGCTTTAGGAAATGACGGAACTATCAGCACCGGACATGGCGCGTGCGCCATCACATACGCTGTCGTGGATCCCAGCCTCGGCGCCGCTGACACGTGTTTTTGTGCACCAATTACGATGAGATCCGATTGAACCCGCTTTGCGAGCCCGACAATCTCAGGCCCCGGCGAACCCGTAAGCGCGACGTGCACGACGTGCATGCGCTCATCGACGACGGCTGCCTCGTGCTCCTGTTGCTCCAGTTCAGTCGAGTCGTCCCCTTCGGAGAGGACTTCCACGAGGGTCACGCGACCGTGCACGCGATCGCCCAGCGCTAGTGCGTACTTAACGCGTTCCGCGGAACCAGGCAGAAAATCACCGCAGCACAGAATCTCGGCAAACCCATGACTGCCGTCTGCCACCGACTGGTCAAGAGCCGGTCGCACGATAAGCACCGGGCACGGGGCGTGAGTCACGATTGTCGCGGGGACCGTTTCGAGGAACTCAGCTGGCGTCGAGCGCAGATCGGACCCTAGCACAATCAAATCGGACCCCATCAATCGTGCGTGTTGCCTGATTTCATCACAGGGATCCCCGTATGCCACAGCCGCGCTGACGCGAAGGCGTTCCGGTGCCTTTCGCGAAAGCGCAAAAAGCGATGCGATGAGGCTCTCCGCATCCTGACCGGCATCGTGGGCGGCAGAACGGACGTGGAAGAGACGCAACTCGGCGTCATACAGCGTCGCCAACATCGCTGCCTCGCTGACTGTTCGCCACGAGCTATCAGAAAAATTGACCGGACAGAGGATGCGAGTGAACGCGGATGCCTTCATTCCCAATTATCAAGGCAAATTGCAGGCCATCAACGAGAGACGTCCAATTCGTACTCCTTCATCTTCCGCCAGAGCGTGACGGTACTGATATTGAGTGCCGCAGCAGCCTGCCGCCGGTTGCCTTTATATCGATCGAGCGCGCGCTGGATGAGTTCCCGTTCGTGGGCGCGCAAATTGAGCGTGTTGCCTGCGATGGAAGCCAGCTTCCGTTGCGAGATTTCCGGTGGCAGCTCACGAACTGTAATTCCCGCGCGCGGCGCGAGAATGACTGCTCGTTCGATCGCATGTTCGAGCTCCCGCACATTGCCAGGCCATTGATAGTTGATGAGAGCGGTCATTGCCTCCGGCGACACGTTCTTGACATCCTTCTTGACGCGCGCCGCCGATCGCCGCACGAACTCGTGCACGAGCGCCGGAATATCCTCGTGCCTGTCACGCAAGGGAGGGACGGTGATCACGAATGCGCCGAGCCGAAAATAGAGGTCCTCGCGAAAGGTGCCGTTCTTGACCGCCTCGCGCAGATCGCGATTCGTGGCGGCCACCACCCGGGCGTTCACTTTGATGGTACGCTCGGCGCCCACCCGCCGGATTTCGCGCTCCTGGAGCGCGCGAAGGAGTTTCGCCTGCACGGTTGGCGCGACTTCTCCAATCTCGTCGAGAAAGAGCGTGCCACTTCCCGCGACCTCGAATAAGCCGGCTTTATCACGACTGGCACCCGTGAACGATCCCCGCACGTGTCCGAAAAGCTCGGACTCGAGGAGAGTTTCCGTGAGCGCAGCGCAATTTACGGACACGAACGGCGCTCCCGCACGCTCGCTCTGATCGTGAATCATGCGGACAATGAATTCCTTGCCGGTGCCGCTCTCGCCGTACACGAGGACGGTCGTATCTATTGGCGCGACGCGTCCGGCCAACTCGAGCACCTCCTGCATTGCCTCGCTGCGGGCAATGAAGTTCTTCGAGGCGGCATGTCGAGCGATGCGTTCACGAAGCAAGTCGAGTTCGCGTTCGCGCTTCTCCAGTAGGCGCTCGCGTCTGGTGACTTCGTGGAGTTGCGCTTGAACGGCCTCTCGCAGCCGCTCCACTTCGGGGCCGAGTTCTGCGCCTTGAAAGTCGAACTGCAAGGCTTTCAAGCGCCTCGCCCCAGCTCGCAGCGTCGCGACCTTCGACGACGCAGTGTTCGTGACCTTGTGCCGAGCAGCTAAGCTCGCGGAAATAGATGTCACGTCCGCAACATGCGCTCGCGTAACCACTGACATACCCGACGAGCGACCAACACATCGGATCCGCGGCGACGCCGTAATGGTGAACGTGCTGCTCGGCCACATAGGAGTCGTACCACTCGATGCGCGCTTCGAAATGTCCAGTCTGCTCGTCGAACGATATCGAGTCGACGACCGCCCGAACGATGCCCTCGAGCCTGTGAAGCACGGCACCCGTGCCAATTCCGTCGAGGGGGGTCGTCCAATGCATGCGATGACGCAAGCTCACGGCATCGTGATATCCGTCGGCAAACCCGAAGCGCATCAGCAGTCGTCGCGCCGAATCGGTGCCGAACGTGTCAATGAGCTCCTTCCGCAGCAACCCCAACGCCGCGGCGCTCAGAATCACCACGCGCTGCTCGTGGAACCGAATCACCCCTTCGTCTGGGCGAAAATCCAGCAACTCGGCTAACTGCATCTTCTGTATGTCCATTGGCGCCAAGGATAGCCTGAAATCCGTGACGCCGCAGGAATCCCAGCTTTTCCGCATGGTCTCCGAAGGCTCGACAGCCTCACGCCACAACAACTGCGCTTCAGTGTGCGGGCAGTCCCCGTCGCAGCGGGTCACGCGTGATGTATCCGCTGGCCTCTGATGGGCCACCATCGAATCGTGCCACTCCGACAGGCGCTCGGAGAGCGCAAGGGCTTCAGGGGTGCCGACGGTGTATCCGACTGACTTGTACAGGTTCATGGGATTCATCTCCAACAAAAGAAAAAGGACCACGCGGCGGCATATGCCGCCCGCGCGGTCTACGGCCGCTCGAAGGGCGGGTGCACAACGATGCGCAACAACAACCTTCAAGTTCAACCGTTGCCCTGACAAGAGCAACTTCCGCGCCACGCCAGCGTTCTCGTGGTTTGCGCGTAAATGGCGTGGTTGGATGGCCACGAGGCGTTTCAGATTGTGTGGATGCTTGCATCCTGAAACGTTCACACCAGGCCCTCATTGCTGTATTACAGGCGAATTGCTCTGCAAAAGACGGCTTACCGATTGCGATGACGATCTCCATGAACGTGCATATCACAGGAAACAACGTTTCCAAGAAACTGCGACGTTACATGGAGCGCAGTCTCAGCCTTGCACTCGGTGACTCGGCGGAACGCGTCGTCGCAGTAGAGGTAGAACTGTCGGACATAGACAAGCGTTACACGAGTAACGACAACCTATGCGGCATACGGGCAGAGCTTCGTCGCGCGGGCGTCGTCTTCGTCCACGGACGAAGCGCCGACGCGCACACAGCCGTCGATCGGGCCGGAATGCGACTTAAGACAGCTCTGACGATTTGGCCGGCGTCCCAGACGTACGGCCGATTTGACAGTGCGTCGTAGTGGTTGCTGGAGATCACATGGACATGCGTATTACGGGAAATAATCTCTCCGTTTCCGATGCTCTGAAAAGCTATACGGAGCGCAGCCTTCGCGCTGCGCTAGCGGGGGTGTATCGAGCGTCTCGAAGAGATAGAAGTGCGGCTGAGCGATGTAAACGGGCCTCGCGGCGGCATCGACAAATTGTGCGGAATACGGGTCGTGCTGCGTCGCGCAGGTGTTGTGTTCGTTCGCGCGAGCGGTGGCGATGCGTATTCAACGGTCGACAAGGCTGCGGCACGTCTCAGATCGGCTTTAAGCCGACGTCTTGGCCGACATCGATCGAAACGGAGGCGGTCGGAAGGCGCGATTTTCGATGCATTCACCTGAGCTGCCAAAAAGGGAGGAAGCATGTTTAGCGAATGGGCAATTTTCGCGATCTTGACAGGAGTTCTGGTGTGGGTGCTACACCGATTCTTCGAATGGCGATCGCGAATGCTCCGAGCGATAACCCGAAGGCATTCCGTTGGTAGGAGATCACGACATGGTCAAACGAGTAGCCGTAATGTTCGCAACGATTCTGATCGCCTTAGGCGTGGGAGTTGGCGCTGGATTACTGCCGGCGAATCCCAAAGCTCAAGTCGCATTCGCCGCGATTGGGGGTCTGATCGGGTGGGGACTCGTTAAAGTGTTAAGTCGGAATGGGGACATTT
The DNA here is from genome assembly GCA_963811435.1 of Vicinamibacterales bacterium. GTDB lineage: Bacteria > Acidobacteriota > Vicinamibacteria > Vicinamibacterales > JAMQPK01 > JAMQPK01. Next base: position 1,857,729 of record CAWERD010000006.1, on the reverse strand, counting down.
GGAAATTCAGGGCACCCTATCCGTAAGGCTGCGCCATCTCTTGTCGTCAGATAAGAGGATGCTGACGCCGGATGGCTTATTTTGATCATTGCGTCTAACGTGTAAAGGAGTCCAACAAGATGGCGGGTGAGTTTATTACAGCTCTGAAGGCAAGTGCCGTGCAACCTGGCACGCTCGTAGCAATTGACGTACATGGCACGGCGATCGCTTTCGCCAACGTCGGCGGAACTTACTACGCGTTCGAAGACACATGCACCCATGAGCAGTGCTCGCTCGCTGAAGGCGACTTGGCGGGCACGACGATCACCTGTATGTGTCACGGCGCGCAGTTCGACATACAGACGGGAGCGGTCCTCGCACCACCGGCGCCCTTACCAATCAAGGTGTACCCCGTAAGGATCGACGGAGACTCGATCCAGGTCGAGATGTGATCGGCGCCGGACCCTTGGTTTGCGAGCTATTTCAGGTTTGCCGGAAACATGCGCCACTCGTCGCCCTGTCGGCGAAGCGCCAACTGGTACATTCCGGGCGGAAGTCTTAGACGCATCGGAAGCTGACAGCCAGCTCTCAAGCTCCTCGATCAGAATCGCATCGAGCGAACCATCCCAGTATGCGAACAGGGAGATCGTGAGGTAGCGCCGCAATCGAACCGCGAGTCGGCATCACCGGTTGACCCATTCGACGAACTGCAGCGGAATGCGATCTTCAACGATGGCGACTCGCAGGACACGGTGGTTGTGCAGCATCTCGCGTGCGCCAATCCGCGCTTCCTCCACTGTCCTGAAGGTCTGCCATGTCTCGGGCAGTGCGGCCGCTGTTCCTTGCACCATCGTCGCGAGAAGCCGGTACCGATGGTACGCGTTGTCCCGCGCGATAACAGCACTTCGGCCCGCTTCGCTCGTCCCTTCCACATGTAGTTCTCGGAACTCTTCGTTCTTCATGATTTCTCCACTGGCATCACCGCATTCGGCGACGCTGCACCTGCCGTGCTCGTATCGCCGGAGATAGGAGAGGCAACAGGTGAGCCATCTCGCCTTGCCTTTCGGTGAGGCTGGAACTACAGTATTCGAGAGCACTTACGGCTGGGATGATGGGAGAGTTGAAAGGTCTGATCGCCGCTTACCGTTTCAAAATGAAGTGAGCGGCAAAACCTGAAAGGCTCCCGACCTCTGTCGGGCGTTTTAGAGAGCCTTACAGGGTTTGAGGCATTAGCTCCTCTCTTCGGGACAATTCCAAACCACGTGATCCTTTGTTCATCTTGATGCGGGGCGTTCAGTCACGGGTTTGCCCGACGGCTCAGGCAATGGCTTTTTCGCGCCACCTGCCGCTTCACCGTCCAACAGCGCTTGCAGGTTGGTGTACGCATAGATCGTCGGCGCGTTGTCTTGCATCAGGCCGCCCGTATCGGCCGTGGGCCCATAGTTGCTGTGCACATCATGCCCGAGCATCCGGAGCATGGCCATCAGCTGCCCGCGGTGGTGCGATGTATGGGTCAGGCGCCGAGTCATGACCCACGCTCGCGGCCGGCGCACATCGAAGAAATTCGTGTCTTCCTCCCACCATAGATCGCGCTTCTCACGAAGGACTCTAACGCGCTTCCCACTATCTTCCGCGTAGCGCTTCATGAATTCCAAGCGAGTTTCCTGCTGCGGCAAGGGCGGCGCGCCTACATCGATCCCCAGCATGTTCCGGAACCACAGATCTTCGCTCACACACTGATGCACCATCTGCTCTTGCACACTACGGCCTCGCATGTCGAGGCCGTGCGGACGTACGGGAAGATCCTTATCGCTGAACTCGCTCCAGACGCTGACCACTTTGACGCGTTCCGTTTCGTAGGTGTCGATCAGGAAATCGTATGGCATCGAACTCCTCCCACTTCCGCTTGAAAACAGGCAAGACGCGCCTGCAATATCGCGTCTGACCGCGCCTCGACACGGTCGGCAGCTCTGAGAGAACTCTGGAATCCACCTGTTCGAAGTCGGCCGATCCCAATAGCTCTATCTGTGGTGAAAGATTCCGGCGCGACGTCGGTGGCGATCTTAGACTAGGCTACCGGGCAGGCTCTCCAATACCTCTCGCGCAAAGGCCTTGCGTTTGTCACCGATCAGCCGCAGCAGTCGGTCGAAGGATTTGGTGAACTTGTCGATCCCTTCGTTTTCGAGGGTCCTGTTGACGTCGTCCAGATCGATGCCCCCTTCCGCGAGCGCATCCATAACCTGTTCCGCGTCGTTCGCGAGCCCATAGCCAAGCCGTCGCGCAATGACGCCGTGGTCTTCGAACAACCGCAACGTCCGTGGCGGCACTGTTGCGATCGTATCTGGAGCGACAAGCGATTCCACGTACAGGACGTCGGAGTACGCTGGGTTCTTCGTTCCCGTGCTCGCCCAAAGCAGGCGTTGGGTTCTCGCGCCCTTGGCTTCCAGCTGGCGCCAGCGATCGCTCTGGATAATCTCTTCGAACACGCCATAGGCCAGCTGCGCCTGCGCGATAGCGGCCTTGCCCTGCAGCGCGAGCAGAGACCCGCCCTTTGTCTGAATGCGCGCGTCCACTTCGGTATCGACGCGGCTCACGAAGAAGGAGGCGACCGACGCGAGGTTCTCAATCGATTTGCCGGATTCGACGCGCGCCTCGAGCGCATGCAGCCATGCGTCGGCAACAGCACGGTAGTGATTCACCGAGAACAGCAGCGTAATGTTGATGTTGATGCCCTCGGCCAGGCAGCGTTCGATCGCTGGCCAACCTTCGCGTGTGCCAGGGATTTTGATCATTGCGTTCGGACGGTCCACAGCTCTCCAGAGATGGCGCGCCTCCTTCACCGAACCTTCTGTATCACGCGCGACTGCGGGAGATACCTCGAGGGAGACGAAGCCGTCGCGGCCACCGGTTGCGTCGTAGACAGGGCGAAACAGATCGGCCGCCTCGCGAACATCCTGAATCGCCAGGCGCTCGTACACGTCGTGATCGGTTTCTGGAGACATCGACCATTTGTTCAGGTCATCGTCGTAGGCCGTGCTGCCGCCGATAGCCTGTTCAAAAATCGTCGGATTCGACGTCAAGCCCCGGATTCCGCTGTCGATCAGGGCGCGAAGTTCGCCGGAGCGCGTCATTTCCCGACTGAGATCGTCCAGCCAGACACTCTGCTTCATATCCAGCAAACCCTGCATGTGTGTTGTTCTCATTGAAACCGCCCCCGATCGCTAACTACGCAAGCGACGGGCCGGGCGGACGCCACAAATCTCGGGATATTCGCGGTGCAGGAAGCTGGTCCGTTTCAATTTGTAACGATGGGCCTTCACAGCGAAAGGCCGGCGACGTCACGTTTCCCACGCCGCAGCTCTAAGCATGGCAATCGGCGACATTCTCGAGAAGGTTGTCTGGATCGCGGCTTGCTGTGGGAATGCACCGCAAGAAGACTGGAGGAATTGTGATCGGCTCTCCGACATGGATCGACGAGGTTCTCTCTGATTCGTTTCCCGCAAGCGACCCACCTTCATGGATTCCGGGAGTCGTGAGGCCTGCTCCGGCGAAACCCGATCCTGGCGGGGTAACAGCAGACGGATTGGAGGACGAGATCGGTATTGAAGAAAAGCGTCCGGCCGCCACGTATCGCCAGCAGATCCTTACTCTGGCAATCGTCCTCGCCGCGGGAGTCGCGATCAGTGGATTACGGAACGACTACGGTGAATCCCGGGCAAGACGCGTCACATTCGTGTAGTGGTCGTTACAGGGTACGAACCTAGATTCAGGAGCGTGGGACGCCGTTGCGCGCAGTCTTGACGCGGGCGGCCTGTGAAACGGCGCGCATTATCTCAGGTTCTTCAATCATAGAAGCGCGGTGTGTAGCTTGTTATGACCAAATGTTTGTTCTGCATGATGTTTTGTTTCATCGTCATGGCGACGGGCGGTGCTGTTGCCGAGGCTCAAAGCCTGCAGCCCGAAGGGTGGGACACCGGTCTCAAGCTCGTCGAGGCCGCTGACGTCAATCCGGATCCCAAGATTGTCGAGGTCATGCTCGAGGCGCGCATCTCGTCCCTGGAGATCACACCTGGCGTGCGTACCGACGCATGGACGTACAACGGCGGTCTGCCGGGACCGTTGATTCGCGCTCGCAAGGGCGATCGTCTGATCGTGCACTTCTCGAACCGTCTTCCACAATCGACGACCGTTCACTGGCATGGCGTCCAGGTTCCGATCGAGATGGATGGCGTGCCAGGGGCATCGCAGCCGCCCGTCGAAACGGGAGGCACGTTCACCTACGATTTCGTTGTGCCTGATGCCGGCCTGTTCTGGTATCACCCGCACGTGATGTCGGCCGCCCAGGTGGGGTTCGGCCTCTACGGGCCGTTGCTCGTCGCCGATCCGGACGATCCGGTGAAGGTCGCCGATGAGCTCGTGCTCGTGCTCAGCGACATCGCGATGGACGATAACGGGAAACTGCACTCTGCCGACAGCGGTGGTGTGCTGGGCGCGTTGCTCGGACGCGAAGGCAATCACGTGCTCGTCAATGGCAGGGTCCGCCCGACACTGACCGTGCGCGATGGCGCTCTGCAGCGATGGCGCATCGTCAATGCTGCGAAGAGCCGCTATTTCGAGCTGGTGCTGGGCGACGGGCAGCCATTCGAGCTGATCGGGGTCGATGGCGGGCACATGGAGTATTCACTCAAGCGCTGGACGATCGTCCTCGGCCCTGGCGAGCGCGCCGACGTGCTCGTGGCGCCGCGGCTCGACGGCCAGAACGTGACGCTCATCACCAACCCATTCAATCGCGGGTTCGGCAGCACTGATACCGATCGACCGAAGATCTGATCGTCTTCCAGCCGGCCAGCATGCCGAGTGTTGCCGCTGCGGATCTGCCGAAGGTCACTCGCGACATTCCCGCCATGTCCGCCGATGGGGCGACGCCGATTACTATCGATCTGGTGATGACCAAGGCGCAGGGCATTACGGGATTTGCGCTCGAGGGCGGGCCATTCTGGCGGAAGTCGGCGGTGCGCGCAGCTGTCGGCGAGAAACAGCTGTGGACGATTACGAACAAGGCGATCTGGGCGCATCCCATCCATCTGCACGGGTTCTTCTTTCAGGAAGTGGATGAGAAGGGCGTTCCGTTGAGTCCGCGTGCCTGGAAGGATACGATCCACGTGCCGGTCGATGCGACGAAGCGTTTTCTCGTCAAGCTGGACAGGCGCGGCTCGTGGATGTTCCATTGCCACATCCTCGATCACGCAGAAGTGGGCCTCATGAGTACGGTCGACGTTGGCGACATCGACACGCCGCACGGCGAGCATTCTCATTAGCTCACGCCGCCGTGATCCGCCGAGCACCGCGAACTGTGAGCGGCATTATGCTGATCCGCATGACTTGCTCAATGATCGTGAGACGCGACGTAAGCCCGACATAACCGACACCAAGTCGCGGAACTGCGAAATGACGGTATACTGAAGATCTTTTCGCGGCAGACTGATCGATTCACGGTCTGAACTCCGGAGGGCCAGACGGCATGGCGAGAAAAAGAGAATTCCGTGTCTTAGTGGCGACTGATGGGTCGCATCAGGCTAAGGCGGCGATCGCCACCGCCGTGCATTTTCCGTGGCCGGCCCGCACACGCGTTCGGGCGGTCGTTGCCCGGAAAAGTGGCCCGCAACGCACGCGCTCCATTCTCCTCACGGTGCTTGATCGCGGCGCCGAGATGGCAACCGAGAGCGCACGGCGTGCACTGTCCCGCCGGTGGCCCGATGTCGAAGTCGTGTTCGCGGAGAAGACGCCGGTGGACGGAATCCTCGCCGAGGCTGACCGATTTGCGGCAGACGTGATCGTGCTTGGCTGGCGGGGCCATGGGCCGATTCGACGCTTCGTTATGGGCAGTATCTCTCGCGGGGTTTTACGCGGCTCAAGGTCCGCAGTGCTCGTCGTCAGGCGGCTGCAACGTGTACGCGGGATCGTTCTGGGGCTTGACGGATCGCATAGCGCGCAGCGCGCTCTGGCGTTTGTTGCCACGCTGATCCCACCTCGTCGTGGGCGTGTGACGCTCGTGAGCGCCCTACAGTTGATGGCGATCCCGTCGCGCGGGCTCGTGGCGCGGATGGTCGCCAGTGAAGTCACACGCTCGAATACAAGCCGAAGGAAAACGGCTATGAAAATACTCAATCGCGCAGCAGCCAGGCTCCAACGTAGGGGATGGCACACTCGTACCATGCTCACCAGCGGTGAACCTCTCCGCGATCTTCTGCGCACAGTGGCCAAACAGCGCGCGCAATTATTGGTGGTGGGTGCGAGGGGTACAAGCGGTGTACGCCATTTGCTCCTAGGTAGCGTTGCCGAGGGCGCCCTCAATCGTTGTCCGGTGCCTGTGGTGATCGCACGTCGCGATTAGCAATGACAACGAAGTACGGAGCATCACCGTGATTGAATTCAAACAGGTTCTCTGCCCGGTTGATCTCAGCGCGTCGTCGGTTCGTTCGCTCGCTCATGCTGTCGCCCTCGCTGGGTGGTACGACGCTCGGTTGACGTCCTCCACGTCGTGCCCACGTTCGATCCAGTAAACATTCGAGGCGATCTGGGCGAGCCTATTCGAATGGTCAATCCTATGCCCAGCGAGCAGGTGTCGAAGAAGTACGTCGAGCGATGGGTATTCCTGCGCAGAATGCACCAAATGCGGTTGTGGTCGCGGAGTCGGGAGATGCATCAACGGCAATCGTCGATCACGCCGTGTCAACGAGAGCGGATCTGATCGTTATGGGAACTCATGGTCGCCGTGGGTTCAGGCGACTACTTCTCGGTTCGGTTACCGAAACCGTTTTGCGCGAAGCGCCGTGTCCGGTCCTTACTGTGCCATCCTCGGCACACGAGGCGTCCTCGGAGGCCGTGACATTCGAGCGCATTCTCTGCCCGATTGATTTCTCGCCGTCGGCCCTGCAAGCTCTGGGATTCGCACTGGACCTGGCTCGGCAAGCCGACGGGCGTGTCACGCTCATGCACGTCGTAGAGTGGCTCGCGGAAGAAGAGCCGCAAGCCCTAGCGCACTTCAATGTTCCCGAGTATCGGCGCTACTTGGCCGCGGATGCCGGGGACCGGTTACGCGCCTTGGTGGCGGAAGAGTCGCGGACGTGGGTCGAGATCGACAACGTCGTCGTTCCGGGACGCTCGCATCGTGAGATCCTTCACGTCGCCGAAACGATACCCGCTAACCTTATTGTTATGGGTGCGCAGGGTAGAGGCGGCGTTGGACTGGCGCTGTTTGGATCGACCACGCAGCAGGTGGTGCGGAGCGCCGTATGTCCAGTCCTTACCGTGCGCGGATCGCGACTACCCTGAGAGATGTTGCCCCGAATGTGCGAGTGCCCCGTTCGCGTTGCATGATGCCTAGGGCTGACGAGAGGTCGATGATAGTACTTGCGTTTGACTGGAGGTGAGCGCGTGGCTACATATACCGTTGGGTATTTTGTCGGCAGCCTTGCCAGGGAGTCGATCAATCGAAAGCTTGCCGGTGCGCTGGTGCGTCTCGCGCCGAAAGAGCTGCAACTGAAAGAGATTCTGTTCGCGGATCTTCCGCCCTATAGCTACGACTACGATGCGGACTATCCAGCCGTCGCGAGGACTCTCAAGGACTCCATCGCGGCCGTCGACGCAGTCCTGTTCGTCACGCCGGAGTACAACAGGTCGATTCCTGGGGCCCTGAAGAACGCTATCGACTGGGCGAGTCGGCCCGTACGGCAAAAACTCGTTCACGCGGAAGCCCTCGGCGGTCATTGGCACATCACCGGGGAAGATCGGTACCGCCGTTGGACAACAGCATCTGCGCAGCATCCTGGCGTTCTGCAATTCACCGCAAATGAACTCGATCGAAGCCTACATCCAGTTCACGCCTGGTCTTATCAACGAGGGCGGCGAAGTGACGGATGACTCGACCGCCGAGTTTCTCCGCGGGTACATGGCGGAATTCCTTGGCTTCATTGGGCGCGTCTACACCGTCTTGCCTCGGAACGCTTGAGCGTCGTCAAAATGTCTTTGTCTGCGGCCGGCCCACCGGGGGTGCGCCGTTGTAGGAGTACAGCGCCAAGCGGGACGAGAACGTTTATTCGTGATTCACGGAGAACGGTTGGCTGGACCGGCCCGTCAGCGATGATGTTCTTCGGCAGCTCTACGAGTTGATGAAATGGCGACCTATGAGTGCGAACTCGAGTCCCGCAAGTCTGTTCGTGCGCACAACGCAGAGGTCTCGGAGATCGGGCTCAGCGACAGAGTAATAAAAGATGACAGGCGCGGAAGCACGGCGCTGAGCGTACTTCCGATCGACGTGTACGCCGACATTGTCTGCCCATGGTGCTTCATCGGCTTCCGTCGATTGAACGCCGCAGTCCAGTCGACAGGAAGAGCCGGCGACGTGGCGATACATCACCGCACCTTTATGATTCATCCCGACGCTCCGCCAGAGGGAATCGATCTGTGGACGATGCTCGAGCGCAAGTACCGCACTGATCCTCAGCGACTCTTCGAGCGGGTCGAGGCTGCGGCCTTGGAGACAGGTATTCCTCTCGACTTGTCGAAGCAGCGGCGCACCTACTCTACGATCGCCGCGCATACGCTCTTGCGGCACGCGGGCCAACGGGAAACTCAGCATGCGTTGACGGACTCGCTCTTCACCGCATACTTTCTGCACTCGAAAAATATTGGCGAGCCCGATGTGCTCACGACGATTGCCATCGCGGCATGGATTCAGCGCCGAAGAAGTCATCCGTCTGGTGCGGGATCCAAACGAGTCTGCATTGACGCGGCATAGAAATGAACGACGCCGTGCGAAGAGGAATTCGGAGTGTCCCGGTATTCTTGTTGAACAACCGCCATATCCTTGCGGGTGCACAACCGGAAACGGTTTTGCGTGATGCTATCGTGCACGCAATCGACGACTAGATATATGCCGACCCTGATTGAGTGCGAGTGCCCGCGCGCTTCTCGCGGACGAAATCGCGGAGCGCGCCGCCGTTCCAGGACTTCTTGATGATCTGGTTCGTTGCCGTTGGAATCGTTCTCGTGATCGCCATTGCGATTTACGATTTGACGCAGCGTCAGCACGCCATCCTCAGGACGTTTCCGATCATCGGGCATTTCCGCTATTGGCTGGAAGCCGTCGGTCCAGAGCTGCGCCAGTACATCGTCACCGACAACAACGAGGAGCGCCCGTTCAGCCGCGACCAGCGGCGATGGATCTACGCGTCGGCGAAACGCGAGAACAACTACTTCGGGTTTGGCTCCGACAACGAGATGGAGCTGCAACCAAGCTATTTGATCATCAAGCACGACACTTTTCCTCTGGAGGCCTTTCATCCTGGCGATCCGGAGTTCGATGAACAGTTTCGGATTCCATGCGCGAAAGTGATGGGCGCAGCTCGGAAGAGAGCACGTGCGTTTCGGCCCGCGTCCATCGTCAACGTATCGGGAATGAGCTTTGGGTCGCTGAGCGGGCCAGCCGTGGAGGCGCTGAATCGTGGCAGCCAGATTGCCGGTTGCCTTCAGAGTACAGGCGAAGGCGGCGTGTCGTCGCACCACTTGAAGGGCGGCGATCTGGTGTGGCAAGTCGGCACAGCGTACTTCGGGTGTCGCGAGCCGGACGGTCGCTTCAGTATGGCGAGGCTGAAAGACAGGATCGCGCGCGTGCCGCAGATTCGCGCGATCGAGGTGAAGCTAAGTCAGGGCGCAAAGCCTGGGGTTGGCGGGCTGCTGCCGCGCGCCAAGATCAGCCCTGAGATCGCCGAGATTCGTGGCGTGCCGATGGACCGCGATTGCGTCAGCCCGGCGGCGCATAGCATGTTCCGAAACGCCGACGAGATGCTCGATTTCATCGAGTTGATCGCGAGTGAAACAGGTCTACCTGTCGGGATCAAGTCCGCTGTCGGCGATTCGGCATTCTGGGAGGACCTGGCGCGCTTGATGGTGGGGGGGACGCGCGGCGTCGATTTCATTACGATTGACGGCGGGGAAGGTGGTACCGGCGCCGGGCCGCTCGTCTTTACCGATCACGTCGCCCTGCCATTCAAAGTGGGTTTCAGCCGCGTTCAGAGGATTTTTACGGAACAGGGGCTGCATCAGCGGATTCTCTTCATCGGATCTGGCAAATTGGGGTTTCCCGAAGCGGCCGTATTCGCGTTTGCACTAGGCTGTGACGCGATCAGCGTTGGGCGCGAAGCGATGATGGCGATCGGCTGCATCCAGGCGCAGCGCTGTCACACGAATCACTGCCCGACGGGAGTTGCAACCCATCACCCGTGGCTCGTGCGCGGGGTGGATCCCACGAACAAAGCTGCGCGGTTGGCCAATTACATCATCACGCTGCGACGGGATGTGCTTGCGCTGAGTCGTGCCTGCGGTGTCCCACATCCGACGCTCATTACCGCTGATCAACTCGAGTTACTCGACGGCCGGTTCGGCGCAAAGACCGTCGCGGAACTCTTTGGGTACGGCCGCGGCTTCGGACTGCCGTCGCCAGCGGACTGCGACGAAGTGCGTCGCCTGATGTCAGTTCGCGCGAGTTTGACAGAATCATAGGCAATCACCGCTATACTCGGCGGCCGGAGGCATCTTAGATGGTCAGCAACGGTCAAATTCTCTGCCCGATTGACTTTTCTGATTTTTCACTCGACGCAGTCCGTCACGGCCTGGTGCTCGCGCAATGGTACTCGGCGCAACTGACCCTGTTCCACGTGTACCAAGTGTCTCAACCGCTTCCGGTCGAAGGCACTCCTCAGGGTGTTCCGGTCTTCGTTGCGGCTGATCCGAATCAAAAGGCCGAGGAGGTGCGCCGGTTTTGCGCTCCACTCCTCGACGCGTCGGGTCAGAGTGTCGAAATCGTGGTGAGACCTGGCGATGCTGCAAAGGAGATTCGAACGGAGGCTGAGCGACTGCCATACGACCTGCTGATCCTCGGCACCCACGGGAGGAGCGGCTTCGAGCGGCTGTTTCTCGGGTCGGTCACTGAAAAAATGCTCCGAAGTACCCGTGTGCCAGTGTTGACCATCCCACCCCCGGTGCGGGAACCTGGCTCCCCGCTATACAAAACTATCTTGTGCCCCTTGGATTTCTCCCCGGCATCGATCCGGGCGCTCGAATATGGGCTGTCGCTGGCCCAGCGGGCTGATGCACGTCTCATCCTGATGCATGTGATCGAAGATGTCCTCAGTGACGCTGCGTCACAGGCCATGGCCTTGGCGAATCTGAGCGTGTCCGAGGACTACCAACATCTCGAAAAGGACGCAGCCACCCGGCTCAAAGGGGTGCTGCCTGACGACGCGCGTGTCTGGTCCCACCCTGAAGAACGAGTCGTGAAGGGGCGTGCGTACGATGAAATCCTGAAAGCTGTGGCGGACGAACGTGTCGACCTGGTCGTCATGGGGGTGCAGGGGAAAGGCGCCGTGAACCGGCTCGTGTTCGGCTCGACGACACATCGCGTAATCCGCGAGGCGAGCTGCCCGGTCCTCACGTTGCATAGCGGCAGCTAGACTCTGACGATGGCTGCCGATCGTTCTTACGGTGCCGCGCCCAGCGGTTTCCGCCTGCCCGATTCTGCGCACGTCGGCGGCGTGCGGTTGCAGGTTTCTGATCTGTCGCGCTCGCTTGACTACTACCAGCACGTCCTGGGCTTGAGCGTTCTCGACCGCTCGCTGGACACGGCGACGCTTGGCGCTGAAGGAAGCCGGCGCGAGTTGGTTCGGCTGCATGCGAAGCCCGGGATCCGGCCGGCTCCGCGGGCAGGGGCGTTCGGCTTGTATCACTTTGCCGTGCTGCTGCCTGAGCGCGCGGCGCTCGGCCGTTTCGCGGCACATCTGTCGCGCCTGAACATTCGCGCCGGGACGGCCGATCATCTGGTGAGTGAATCGTTTTATCTCACGGACCCCGACGGACTGGGCATCGAAGTGTATGCCGATCGCCCGCGTGAGATGTGGACGACGAGAGGACGCGAGATCGCGATGGCGGTCGATCCGCTCGATGTTGCCGGGCTGATTGCCGCGGCAGGTCCGGTGGCCTGGGAGAGCGCGCCTGCCGCGACGACCATAGGCCACATCCATCTGCATGTCGGCGATCTGGATCGCTCCGAGGCCTTCTATCACTCGGCTCTAGGCTTTGACAAGACGCTGTGGAGTTTTCCTGGCGCGCTCTTCTTTGCCGCCGGAGGCTATCACCATCATCTCGGGACCAACACATGGTCCCCGGGGCCGGCCGCAACCGATGACCAAGCGCGATTGCTCGAGTGGGAGCTCGTGGTGCCTGACGCGGACGCTGCGGCCGCAGTTGCCGCGAGCCTGGGTCGCGCCGGATACGCGGCTGATGTCACGGGTGCCGGCTGGGCAGCCAGCGACCCGTGGGGTACACGTCTCCGGATCGAGCCCGCCTGATCTGTTTCATGATGCGATAGATTGCAATGCGCGGCGTAATATCGCAGCGCTTTCATCAAGTCCGCGAGCTTCGTCCTCAGCCAGAGTCGGCATCAGCACTCTGGTGACGCCATCGCGACCCAGACGAGACGGCAATGACAGCGTCACACCGAAACCTTCCTGATAAGAACCGATAGGCACCACCGCGTCTTCATTGCGGCCAATCATCTCGGCGATGCGCGCCGCGACCACACCGATGCCCAGCTGACTCGCGCCGGTGCCTTCGATGATGCTGATGTTCGCGTAGCGCACGTCATTCTCGACCTCATTTCGGATCGGGTCATCCTGGGGGATCGCGGTCCCGGCAACGCGCGCCGTCGACCAGAGATAGACCTGAGATGTGCCGTGCTCCCCGATGACCTGAGCCTCCACCGACTTCGGATCGACACCCAGCTTCTTCCCGAGATGAAACCGAAAGCGGAGGGAGTCCAGGAACGTGCCGCTGCTCAGCACGCGGCCGTGCCCGCTGACGCGGCGTGCGACGTCGGCCAGCGGATCGGGCGGATCGGTGATAACCAGAAGGAGTGCGTCGGGTGCGGCCGCCACGATACGGGGCACGATATCTTCGTAGACAGCAGCATTGGCCGACAGTAGCCGCAAGCGACCGGCGGGGTCGTTGCGGTCGGTCGCACCACCGGTCTTTTCATTGGCGCCGGCCGTTATCATGACGATCGCGGCGCCGCGTAGATCCTCGTAGTGTCCGGCCCGGAGAGCCACGGCCGGGGCGAGGACCGCTCCGTATTGGAGATCGGCGACGGCGCCGCGCGCCCGATCGTAGTTGCGGTTCACGAGCACGATCTCGCGCGCGGATCCCCGCATCGACATCGCGAACATACACGCCGTGCCTACTGCGCCGGCACCGACGATGCCAACCTTCATAAGGACCTTCCTAGCTGATAGGGTTCGGCTGGGCAAATCGCGTGAGGCTCGGAGCATTCAGGCGAGGGCCATCGTAGGCCATCACCTCACCAAACCGACGCTGCGCTTCCCAGTCAGCACGCGCCTTCGTAATCTCCTCAGGGGTCCGCGCCACAAAGTTCCACCACATCAGGATCGTTTCTGGAAATGGTGGTCCGCCGATGAGCAGCACCCTGCCTCCATTCCGACTCGAGAAGCCGGCTTCGGCGCGAGTCGTTCCCAGGTAGTACAACACTCGTTCCTCCAGCGACTGGGCATCGAGCGCGCAGTCGCCGTCCATCACAAGGACGGCATGCTCGTAGCCATGATTCAGGGGAACGATCAGCGTTTGGCCGGGATGCACCCGTACGTCGGCTCCCAACAGATCTGAATAATAGGGTGCCGGAGACGTCGTCCGATCGAGCGTTCCAGCAAACACCTGCACGATTCCTGCAGCAGACTCGGCGACCGGCACCTCTTTTATCTGAACGAAGTGAGCAGGGCTGTGACGAGTCGCGTCGGGAAGTGCCGTCCACAACTGGACGCCGTTGAGACGACCACTGTTGTTGCGAGGAGTCTGTTCCGCGTGCGCGATCCCGTCACCTGATGTCATGACGTTCACACCGCCCGGACGCAGCACAGACTCGTAACCGAGGCTGTCGTGATGGACGACCTCGCCTTCATGAAGCCACGTGACCGTCTGCAGGCCGATGTGAGGGTGAGGGGCCACGTCCATGGGTTTCCCTTCATTGAACGTCAATGGTCCGAACCGGTCCAGGAAACACCATGGCCCGACAAGGCGGCGATCCTTGATCGGCAGAGCTCGCGAGATCGCCAGCGATCCGAGGCTCAGCGTACGGTTCGGGTAGGATTCGATGGGCGTCACCCGCGACTCTCGTGCGACGGCAATCGCCTGGCCCGACCTGAGTTTCGCGTGACCGCAACCTCGACAGAGTCCTTTTCCTCCAACCATTTGTACGCGCCGGCGGGGACAGGAATCATCAGGACCGGAATCTTCGCCAGACGAAGGACGTTGCGGACTGTGGAACCGAACAGCAGCTCGTCGAGTCGATTGCGTGGCGCCACACCCATCACAATGAGATCCCCTTTGACCTCCGAGGCGACATCTAGAATCCGACGGTGAGCATTCCCCGTCGTCACGCGTGCGTCCACGCGCATACGAACGTCGGACGGAATCTTTTTCCGAAGCCGTTCTGCAGCGTGTGAGGTCTGCCCTAGAAGGTTCTTCGCGGCTCTGGCCGCCTCGCCGCCCGAAAACACCATGTTGGGTTGGGCATTTAAGGCGTGAACGAGAGTCAACCGGGCACCGGTTCGGCGAATGACGTCGAATACTGTTCGCACGGCCACTGCCGACGCAACGGTGAAATCAACTGCGGACACAACGTGACTGAACTCAACCGATTTGATCTCCGCTGACCTGCGTTGCGGGGGCAGAACGAGCACAGGAACCGACGCAGTACGGCTGAGAGTGCCTACGATGCGTGGATTCCGCCGCCACCGAGGTGTTCCGTAGTGCTTACCAATTACGAGCAGCGTCGCCTTCGTGAGCTGCACATACGCGTTGATGGTTTTGCTCACCTCGCCGCGGTACGCGACTGTTTCTACGTGTATGCGCCGTCGCTCCGCTGCATGTATCAATTCTTCCAGTCGAGACCAATCCCGCTTGGGCGTGGCACGGCTCCCAAATCGGTTGTCCGTTGTAAAGTCGAAGTGTGATGGACCCCGAGGCGAGACGACTTCGAGTAAATGAACATGGGCTCCGCATGTCCTAGCGATCGCAAAGGCCGCTGCCACTGTCGCCTCCGTATCCGGCGAGAAATCAACTGGCACTACGAAGAGCGGATCCTTCAGCATGCGTTTCATCGTTCCGTTGCTCTTGAACGGGATGTGTTCACACGATTCGTAGCGCTGCTACGCTGGTGCGACCGTGGACGCCGTTACTTGTGTTGATCTCTACGGTCGCCGCGTCCTTCGCGAGCAGTTCCGCAATCATATCCAGACTTTCCGCAATCAGATCGATCTCGTCCTTGATGACATCATTTGAACCCCGCACGAGTTGACTCTGCTGAAGCCGCGGGAGCGCAGGTGCGGATCCTTCTCGGACCGCATTCGCGAGTATCAACAGGCTTGATGCCACCTCTGATGCGAGGTCCCGAATGCCGGAGGCCTGACTCCGGACGCCACGCTCCAGACCTGCATGCAACGACAGCGCCGCCAGTGAATTGCGGCGACTCGCACCGACGATTCCGACCGCCGTGCGAGACCGCATGGTGTAGCGTGAGCGCGGCTCACCGAGCATTCGCTCGACGACCGCTTCGGCGTTGGACCGAGCGAGACGTGCGGACGCGCGAATCTCGTCGAGCATTTCCAAGTCTGGCTGTGAACTGTCGGCATACGCCGCGAGCAAGGCGCCGATGTACCCGCTCTGCGCCTCGAGCATCGTTCCAATCGCGGGGCGCGCTTCGGTCGCAGTCCAGGTTGGCCACGCAACATAGGCGCACACCGCGAGCGCTCCTGCGATCGCCGTATAGATAATTCTGTCCGTTGCAGCTGTGGCTTCGGGGATTCCGGCAAGAGTCATCAGAAATACAACATAGCCTGTGATGCACATGCTGCCGGCCGCATAATTCGCCTTCCCGAAGCCATATGCACCCCACACGAATCCGAGGACTAAAACGATCAGTGCGGCCGGGCTTGGAGCGAACAGAAGAGCAATGGAAGTCGCACCCGCCGCACCGAGCACTGTGCCGGCAACTCTGGCGATACTGAACGCGAACGTGTCGTGAAAGTCTGGCTTGAGCACCAACGCGATCGTCAACGGCAGCCAATATCCACGTGGGAACTCGACCATCCTGGCAGAGGCCGCGGCAAGGGTCAGGATCGCCGCAAGACGAAGCGCATGGCGGCACGCGGTCGAACGCATCGTAAGATTAGCCCGCAAGGTAATCAGGCCGTCGCGAATGATCAGGCGCAGTGGGCGCCGCGCGATGTATTCGCGGCGAGGCGCCAGATGTCCCGGAACGTTAGTAAGCCCGCCGGCTATCAGCCATGCCGCGCGTATCTGTCCGAGCAACGGCTCGACTGGGGTGACCGACGACGACCGCATTACACCGGGTGAGAGGATCCGCGAGAATCCAGGCGGTTCGCGAGGCTCTCTCCCCTCCAGGAGTGCGGTCGCGACCTCACCGACGGCTTGAGCCAACGTATTGATCAGCACCGTCGTGGCAGTCTGATCCGCCCCTTCGAGACGGCGATAGTGAATCGCGAGCGCTGCAAGGCTTGCGCGAATCCTCTCTGCTTCGTCGAGGAGCGCCTGGAAGACAAAAGGCTGTTCGGACCTTGCAAACGGCTGCGGGTCTGCCAGCGGCGATGCCGTACTGGCAAGGGTATGAGGTTCGGGAGGCAAAGCGTCACGATTTGGAATCGTCAATGCGTAGGACGCTAGACTTCTATACACTGCCGCGAGGCTTCGACGTTCGACGGCGAAACGCCGTAACGGCCAGACCACGACGACTAGCGCTGTCTGTATCAATCCGCCACCAAATACGAGGACGGCGCGGCCTGCCGCGCCATCAAAGCCGGATGGATAGCGCTCCGGCGATCAGCACAGCGACGATCGATTGGAGTCCGACGAATGAGGGGCCGTGCCCAAGCGCTACAAGAAGGCCTCCGGCAAACGCCCAGAGTGCCGCCACGGCAACTGTGGCCATGTTCGAGTGACCGGCGAGCGATCCGATGAAGACCGAGAACGCCATACCCGCAGCGACGAGCAGCATGAGACCAGCTCGACCGCGGTAGGCGCCTTGAAACGAACCGAAGCCAACACCGACGGCACCGGCGGCGCCAAATACCCCGACTAGTGGCTGGTCGATCGCAAGACCGACCAGAAGAGGAACGGCAACTCCGATGGTGCACCGCAACGCCGCTAGTCGTTCGACCTGCGACCAGTCCACCTTCAGGATAGAGACGATCAGCGGCCTCAATGTACTCCGCATATCACAACAACGTTCCGTTTAGAACAACGCCCGCTACAGTGAAATAGATAATCAAGCCCGTCACGTCCACGAGTGTGGCGACAAACGGCGCCGATGCACTGGCAGGATCCAACTTGAAAAAGCGAAGGATGAAGGGCAGTGCGGAACCTGCGAGCGTCCCCCACAGCACCACACCCACGAGACTGAGCGACACTGTGATCGCGATCAGTACATAGTGCTGGCCGTACGATCCAAACAATTCCTGCCACAATAGAATCCGCACTGCTCCAATTGACGCCAGGAGGACACCCAAGGCCAGACCGACCGCAAATTCACGACGGACCACGCCCAACCAATCCCTTGACGTGACTTCGCCGAGCGCCATCGCGCGAATCACCAACGTCGTGGCTTGTGAGCCCGCGTTTCCGCCGCTGCTGATGATCAGCGGTACGAAGAGCGCGAGCACGATTGCCCGGGCCAACTGCTCCTCGAACCAGGCCATCGCGGTTGCCGTGAGCATCTCCCCGAAGAACAACAGTGTCAGCCAGCCGCCTCGCTTTCGCAGCATCGATCCAAACGTGGCTTTGGGATATGGCGCGTCCAGTGCCGCGACGCCGCCGGTTTTCTGCATGTCTTCGGTCGCTTCTTCATCGAGGACTGCGACGATATCGTCGACGGTTACCACGCCCTTCATGCGACCGGCGTGGTCCACGACGGGCACTACAAAGAGTCCATGCTCTCGAAAGAGCTGACCGACACGTTCCTGATCCGTATCGTCGGTTACAGCAACGGGATTGGTTCTCATTACATCGCGAACGGTTTGATCGGCAGGCGATGAAAACAACTCGAGTGGAGGTACGACGCCCAGTAGACGCTGTTCAGAGTCCAGTACGTATCCGTAGTTGATAGGAAGGCTGAGGTCCGGTTTCTGTTTCCGCAGATAGCTGATGGCTTCGTCAACGGTTAATTCGGGCCGAAGACGCATGAAGCGCGGGTTCATCAATCCGCCGGCAACATCCTCCGAATAGGCCATGAGGGCTCTGACCTCGCGTCGTGCCTCATCATCGAGCAACCCGAGCAATCCTTCGCGTTCCCGATCCGGGGCTGCCTGCACGAGGTCAGCGGCGTCATCCAGTGGAAGCAGCCGCACCCATGGTAAGCGTGCGCTTAGTGGCAGTTCGAGGACGATGGAGACCTGTTCCGCAGGGCTGACGTCCAGAAACGCATCGGTGGGCACCCGATTGATGAGATTGGATCGCCGTGAACGAGACTCGTTCGGCATGAATGATCGAATTCTTTAAGGGCGCGGTTAAGACAAGTTATGCAGTCTGAGGGCAACCACTGTGGTGAGCTCAGCCATGCGCGTTATATACACCTCTTTTGCGCGCCGCGCCGCAAGACACGATCAAACAGAGCCAAGAGGGCATCACTGCGATATCTGCCGATCCCTGTCCCAAGTGCCGTAGAGTCTTGGAAGCTCTTCAATGATTGAGGCTCATTCCACGTCAACCAGAACACGAGACTTTCTCCTGCTGGCGCTTTCGTTTGCTGCGGGCTACGTCGATGCGCTCAGTTATCTCGGCCTGAACCGCGTACTTACCGCGAACATGACCGGCAATACTGTGTTGCTGGCGATTGGACTCGCACAGCTTGATGCGCACGCAGCGGTCCGATCGAGCGTCGCACTCGCCGGATTTCTTGCGGGCGCCGCCGTCGGCGCATGGATCGTGGAGCGCGATCGATCTGAGGACACCTGGCCTCGCGTTGTGACACTGGCGCTTGCCGTCGAAGCCGCCATTCTGTGTGTGTTCGCCGCAGGCTGGCAATCGGTAGGGGAGGCGCCCGCTGCATTGCCATTGGCGATGCTCATCGCACTATCAGCCATTGCCATGGGTATCCAGAGCGCAGCCGTTCGTCGTCTCGAGGTATCCGGCATCGCCACCACCTACATCACCGGCACGCTGACGCAGTTGGTCGCGCGATTCATGCGGCCGACGCTGCAGAACAGCAGCCCCCGCTCGAGGCATGGCATGTTGCTAGGGGCGGTGTGGGTCGTGTATTTCGGTGGAGCGGTTGTCGCTGCCATCGACCTGCGGCTGAGCTCGTTGGTCGCACAGCTATTACCGATAGCCGTCATCGTGTGCGTGGTCGTCATTGCGGCCGTCACTTTCCGTCCGCGCTGAGGCGCGTCTCGGAGGCGATATCCCACGGAACAATCAGCACTGCCCACGCGGCGCGGCGCAACACGCGTTCTCCGACAGAGCCCTCCCTGAATCGGCGCCAGCCGCGTCGCCGGTTGCATCCAGACGACGAGGTCGGCCTTCCTCGAGTTTGCATGCAGCACGATGACGCGCGCAGGATCGCCGACGCCTGCTCGCTCCGCGCGTATCCGCAGCTCGGTCAGCAGTCCGAGCCGGTCGCTGGCTCGCCATGAAAACGGCATGTTCGCAGGCACCGCGTGAAGGACGTAGAGTTTGGCTTTACTGACACGAGCAGCGCCCGGTCGAACGCGATGTCGCTGGCTTTCGTCAGATCGATTGCACACAGAATTTTCTTGATCGTCGCCATATCGATGCTTCCGTGGCCGAGTCGCTCGTCACTCCCGCGGTTTCTTTGGCTTTGGCATAGCCGTTGGGGGAGGCGGCGTGACGCCTAGAGTCCACGGCGGTGAGTCACTCGCAGGAAACGAATCCGTGAGAGCCTGGTCGATTTGGCTCTCGTCCGTCGCTGTGTTCTTCGCAGGCTCGTCTTGTGAGTCCGTGTCGCGTCGACGGCGATCAGAAAATAGTTTCACGGCAACTCCCTTCGCAAGGCGTCCGGAGATCCTCCGAGTTTAAGAGGAGTAAGATCTGCAGTCCACAATGATCGAGTCGGCGAATCTGTTCCGGCTAGTGCATTTCTTCGACGTTCTTGCCGCCGTCGCGTTCGCCGTCTCCGGGGCGCTCGTCGCGTCGCGTAAGGGCATGGACGTGATGGGGTTCATGTGGTTTGCCGTCATCACGGGGGTCGGGGGTGGTACCGTGCGGGATGTGATTCTGAACGTCCCTGTCTTCTGGGTTCAGAACCCCATTCACGTCTCCGCGTGCCTCCTGACCGCGGTTGTGATGCACTTCGTCTCTCCACTCGTGGAGTCACGCCATACAGCGGTTCTTTGGTTCGACGCGTTCGGTCTGGCGTTGGTGACTGTCGCCGGCACCGTGAAGGCCCTGGATGTGGGGGCGCCCGCGCTGGTCGCAATCGTGATGGGCGTCGTGACGGGCTCAGTCGGGGGAATCATGCGCGATACGCTTGGCCACGTGCCCTCGGTCATCTTGCGGCATGAGATTTACGTGACGGCGTCAGTACCTGGGAGCGTGCGTCTGCATGGCATTGATCGCGCTGGGAGCAGGCCGTCCTGTTGCCATGATCGCCGGCTTTCTCGTGACGCTCGGCGTGCGCGGATTGGCAATCAAGTTCGCATGGTCATTGCCAATCTTCCGCGAAGCGGTGACGCGGCGTTGGAAGGGAACTCAAAAATAGGAAGCGAGGAATTCTCGGATGCCCGGCATACCGTCTTCCGATTACCGAGGCGACGACAGGCTCCTCTTCGGCATCATTCTTGGGGTGTTGGCCTTCTGGCTGTTCGCTCAGACCACCCTGAACATCGCGCCGGCGATGGCGGCCGACCTGAATATCGCGACAAGCGTCATGAACATCGCCGTGTCAATCACGGCGCTGTTCTCGGGCATCTTCATTGTTGTCATTGGCGGTTTGGCTGATCGGCTCGGCCGCGTGAAGATCCTTATGTGGGGCTTTGTATTCAGCATCGTCGGCTCGCTCCTCGTCTGCGTCGCCTTACCTGGCAGGGTCGCGACACCGCTTTTGATGCTGGGTCGCGTCTGTCAGGGCTTGTCCGGCGCGTTCATCATGCCGGCGAGTCTCGCACTCATCAAAACGTACTGGGACGGTGCCGGCCGGCAGCGTGCCATCAGCCTCTGGTCGATGGGTTCGTGGGGTGGCTCCGGATTCGCCGCGCTATTCGGCGGCCTGATGGCAGAGAACGTGGGCTGGCGCTGGATTTTCTTCGCATCCGCCGCAGTGTCAGTGCTCGGGATGCTGATGGTCCGGGGCACCCCGGAGAGCAAGGCACCCTTTCAAGCGACCTATACGTTCGACACGAAGGGTGTGCTGACGTTCATGGTCACGATGGTCGCGCTGCAAGTGCTGACGACGCAGGGCAGTCAGATGGGCTGGTCGAACCCGATTACGTTCAGTCTGGCGGCTGTGGCTGTCATCTTTGGGGTCATGTTCTTCAAGGCCGAGTCGACAGCGCCGCACCCGTTCGTGAACTTCGGGCTCTTTCGCAACGCGACGTTTACGGGAGCGACGCTGTCCAACTTCCTGTTGAATGGCGTTGCCGGGATGCTGCTGGTGTCGATGATGCTCCTGCAGGTCGGGGGTGGCCTGTCTGCGCAGGAGGCAGGATTGCTGACGCTCGGCTACGCGATTACGATCGTTGCATTCATCCGAGTGGGCGAGAAACTCTTACAGAAGTTCGGCGCGCGCCGTCCGATGATCTGGGGTAGCGCGATCGTCGGCTTCTCGGTCCTGTTGCTCATGCCGACGAACCTGCTCCTCGGGCAGTACAGGGTCCTTGCAATCGTCTCCTACACGCTGTTCGGTCTGGGGCTCGCCTTCTATGCGACCCCCTCCACCGATGCCGCACTGTCCAACCTTCCCGATGACCAGGCTGGATCCGGCGCGGGCATCTACAAGATGGCGTCGTCTCTCGGGGCGTCGTTTGGCGTGGCGATTTCCGCGGCGATCTTCACGGCGCTGAGCAGCACCGATGAATCGAGACAATGGCTCAGCGGAGTAGTGACCTTCACAGGGCGGCAGGACAACGTGCAGGTCCGCCAGGCGGCCCTGATTGCATTAGGCTTCAACCTGATGATGGTTGTCGCCGCCATCGCCTCGATCATGCTCACTGTTCCAAAGGTCCGTCGATCGTGACGTGCAGGTGTAGAGGATGACCATGAACGCGACAGTCAAAGAGCTCGAGGCGAAGCTGAAGACCATCCAGGCATGGCGCCACCACTTGCACCAGCATCCTGAGCTCTCCTTGGAAGAAGCGAATACCTCGAAGTACATCGCCGACCTGGTGAGGTCCTGGGGCTACGACGTCGTGGAGGGTGTCGGGAAACACGGTGTCATCGCGTCAATGACCGTCGGTGATGGCACGAAGTCTATCGGCCTGCGCGCCGATACCGACGCGCTGCCGATTCAGGAGGACAACGACCTGCCCTACAAGAGCGAGGTCGCCGGTGTGTCGCATCTGTGCGGCCACGACGGGCACTCGACGATGTTGCTCGCGGCTGGAGAGCACCTGGCCCGAACGCGCAACTTCACTGGAACCGTGCGGCTGATCTTCCAGCCCGCAGAGGAGATCATGGCGGGCGGTCCCGCTATGATCGACGACGGACTGTTCGAGCGCTGGCCGGTCGATGCGGTGTTCGGCATGCACAACATGCCGGGACTCGAGCGGGGAAAGCTCCACTTTCGCGACGGTGCGATGATGGCGTCGGTCGACAACTGGGAAATCGAGCTGACCGGGAAGGGTAGCCACGGATCGATGCCAGAACTCAGCATCGATCCCGTGGTCGCGGGTTCCTCGCTCGTGATGGCTTTGCAGACTATCGTGTCGCGCAACGTGTCGCCGCACAATAGCGCGGTTGTGACCGTGGGTGCGTTCATTTCCGGCAACGCCGGAAACGTCATCGCGCAGTCGGCGATTTTGCGTCTGTCGATCCGAACGACCACGCCGGAGGATCGAAAGCTGGTGTTGGGTAAGGTCCGGTCGATCGCGAGGACGCAAGCGGAGAGTTTCAGCTGCACCCACGAAATTCGCGAAGGCGTGGCTGGCGCGGTCCTGGTCAACGACCCTGGCGAAACCGCGAGAGCCGCGGAGATCGCGCGCGAGGCGTTTGGCGACAACGCTGTGATGTATCCGGGACCGAGCTATCTAGGCAGCGAAGATTTCGCGTTCATGTTGCAGAAGAAGAAGGGAACGTACTGCCTGCTCGGCAACGGCAACACCGCGATGGTGCATCATCCGCAGTACGTGTTCGACGACGCGATTCTGCCCATGGGGGCTGCGTACTGGGTTGTCCTCACGGAGCGCTATCTTCAGTAGTCTTATGCGCCATGGTTGACCATCTCACCGGAGCGTAGCCGACCCAAGTTTCGACTTAGGTCGGCAGGCCGCACAGAATCGCACTTACAGGTTAAAGCTCACGGTAACCGTCAGAATGAACGGTTCGGCGCGTCCGTTCAGTTGTAGCGGCGAGTATCGCCATTGCTTTACCGCATCAACCGCGGCCTTGTCCAGCAACGGCGAGGATCGAAGGACGCGGACATGTCTGACCGCGCCGTCAGTGCCGACGGTCGCCTCGAGGATCACCACGCCTTCGACTTTGGCGTTGATCGCGATCTGCGGGTAATCCGGACTCACGCGAAGGAGCAGCGTGGGCGGATCGATCTCACCGCCGACTCGGATCGGCTTCCCTGGCGCCGGCGCGGGTGCCGGTGGAGACGGCGGAGGCGGAGCAGGCATCATGGGAAGGCCGCCGACGATGCCGCCCGCGATTCCGCCGACAACGCCGCCCTCAACACCTCCGGTGAAGTCATCCCGCAACAGCTCGAGCGTGCGCTCCGGTGCAACGGTTGCCGGCGCTTCCAAGGGAGCGGCCATCGCAACCTTCACCGGATCCGTCTTGGGCGTCACCTTCGGTTTCGCCGGCTGCGCCTTCTGCGGCGCGGCGGCGGGTGGCGGCGGCGGCGGTGGTGGTGGCGGTGGGCTCGCCACGACAAACGCCAGCATGTTCGGAGGCGTTGGCAACGGCTCCGCGAAATACAGCAGTGGAACCGCCAGGCCCAGACCCACGATGAGCGCGTGTACGAGCGTCGATCCGATCGCCGTCACGATCTGCTTGCGACGTGACACGCGTGGAGGATTCACTGATTCGAACATTGAGACCTCCTTTTGAAAGTAGCGTTGCCGCGTGGATCGTTCGGTAATCGTCTCGCTCTGGTTATCGCAATAACGGGACCATTGCGCAAATGGTGGAGTGAGATGCAGCTCGTGGGGGCGTGGAGCGGAATAACCGTTTCAATCTGCGTGAGTCATTTCATTCTGTAAGCCCCGTTGGCCAGACGAGATGTGATAATCGGCCCGGAAGTCGATCTGCAGAACGGAGGTCAGCATGGCCGGAATGGACGGGAAGGTCGCAATCGTCACCGGAGGCGGATCCGGGCTTGGTGAGGCGATTGGTAAGGCACTGGCAAACAAAGGCGCCAAAGTCGTTCTTACCGACATCGCGCTCAAAGGTGCTGAGAGGGTTGCTGAAGAAATCAGCGCGAACGGAGGCACCGCCAGCGCCGTGCAGCAGGACACCGCTCGGCCCGAGGACTCCGAGAGAGTTGTCCGCCACGCGGTGTCGACATACGGCGCACTCCATTACGCCGTGAACAACGCGGGCATTGGCGGCGCGCAAGCGCCCGCAGGCGAGGTGGACCTCGATGATTGGCAACGCGTCATCAACATCAACTTGAACGGCGTGCTGTACGGGATGAGGTATCAGATTCCGGCCATGCTTCAGGCTGACGCGCGGAGTTGCGCGATCGTGAACATGGCGTCGATTCACGGCACGGTCGCGGCGATTGGAAACGGCGCCTACACCGCCGCGAAGCATGGCGTGGTCGGCTTGACCAAAAACGCAGCGGCTGAGTACGGCCCGCAGGGACTCAGAATCAATTGCGTGGGTCCGGCGTACATCGAGACGCCGCTGCTGGCAAATCTTCCGGACGAGTACCGCGTCGCGCTCGTGGCGCGTCACCCTCTCGGCAGGCTCGGGCGGCCGGACGAGGTCGCGCCGCTGGTGTGCTTCCTCTTGTCGGACGAAGCGTCGTTCATCACCGGCGGTTACTATCTCGTGGATGGCGGGTATACGGCGGTGTGATCACGGCGCTCGTCGAGAACGGTGCCATCCCAGAGTGGCACATCCGCGAGATATGCTGCACGTGCAATGACATGTCCCGCAACCGGAGTGGTGACCAGGATGAAGGCACCGATGCTCAGGACCCGAATGAAGGACGCGAAGTCGCCGAACTGTAGCGCGGCGCCGATGAGCAGACATCCCAAGCCGAGCGTCGAGGCCTTCGTGGATGCCTGCATCCGCGTGAACACGTCAGGCATTCGGAGCACGCCGATTGCGGCCAGCAGCGCAAACGCAGACCCGGCAATCCACACGATGGCTGTAAGTACGTCGATCATTCCGGGTGCCCTCGCTCCACGTACGTCGCGTACGCGAGGGTGCCTACGAAGCCGATCAGGGCGATCACGATCGCCGCATCGAGTGTCGCGGTTACCTGGGTGGATGCGGCGAGCACGACGATGAGGCTGACGACGAGCACGCCGATCAGGTCCATCGCGACGATACGATCCGGCAGCGTCGGCCCTTTCACCAGTCGAACGACGGCGATGAGCAGCGCGACGCCGAGCGTCACGAGTGCGATGTGCGTCACGATCTCAAGCATGTCTCCCCCTTACTCGAACACCATTTTCACCCGGCGTTCAAAGCCCTCTTTGATCTCGCGCCGGGTCGCCTCCGCGCTCGTCATGTGCATCACATGAACGTAGAGCGTTCGTCGATCCTCCGACAGATCGATGGTCACGCTGCCTGGCGTAATGTTGATGAGCATCGACAGCAACAGGATCTCGCCGTCGGACGTCACGTCGAGTGGGATTCCCACGACCGCTGGGCGAATTCGAATGTGTGGTCGCAGGACGTCTGCGGCGACCCTCACGTTGGCCAACAGGATCTCGTGCACGAAAAACCCCGCGAGGCCCACCGCGTGCGCCGCTCTCGACGCCAGAGTGCCGAGGAACATTTATGGGGTCACTCCCAACACCGCTGTGATGTAGTCGTCCCGCTGCAGCAGTTGATGCGCGGCACGTAACGTGAGCGCGAAGAGCGGTTCCGCGCCGACGGTGATGGCCAGCGTCACCAGGCTCAGGCCCGCGATCGCGATGAGAAGCGGCCTGCCCGGCGTCGTCGCATCGCGTGCGGCCGCGGGTGTCCAGAACGCATCCACCCACGTGCGCCCCATCGACAGCAGGGTCAGCAGTCCAACCACCAACACCATGCCTCCAACCCAGTACGCACCTGCGTCAAATGTGCCCTCGATAATCGCGAGCTTGCCTAGAAAGCCGGATAGCGGCGGCACACCTGCCAGCGAAAAGATGGGCACCAGCGCCAGCGCCGAGAACGCCGGCTGCGTCCGGTACAGTCCGCCGAGTCCCGCCATATCGGTCGTGCGGCGCAGCCGAAGAAGGACGCCGCTCACCAGGAACAGGTTCGTAATGACCACGATGTGATGGAGTACGTAAAAGATTCCGGCTGCAAGCGCCGCCGGCGACAACAGACTCAGGCAGGCCGTTGTGTAGCCGATGTGGCCCACCAGGTTGAACGACAGGATTCTGCGAAAATCCCGCTCGTTCAGCGCGGCCACGAGCCCAATCGTCATGGTCGCAACCGACATCACTAGCAACAGCGTGAAGAGCGCTGGAGGTGCGCCCTGGAACAGCAGTGTGAAGATCCGCATCAGCGCGTAGACACCCACCTTCGTCAGCAGGCCCGCGAACACCGCGCCGACTGGGGCCGGAGGCGTGTGATAGGACGCCGGCAGCCAGAAGAAGAGTGGGAATAGTCCGGCCTTGATGCTGAACGCAATGATGAACAGCACCGCGAGCACCATATCGACGCCAGGCGGGCGTGTGGCCGGTCCGAGCCTCGCGAGGTCGGCCATGTTGAGCGTTCCGGTCACACCGTACAGGAGCCCGAGCGCGGTGAGGAAGATTGAGGATGCGATCAAGTTGATCGTGACGTACTTGAACGCCGCTTCCACCTGTGCGCTGGTTCGATGGAGCGCCATCAACACGAAGGACGCCACGAGCATCACTTCGAACCAGACGTAGAGGTTGAACAAGTCTCCCGTGAGGAAGGCGCCCGAGACGCCCATCAAGAGGATCTGGATCAGCGGATGGTAGCCGAACGCTTCGCGCCGCGGATCGACGCCCGCGAAGCCCGCCGCCGTAACCGCGACGGCGACGACGCCAACTGCCACGACGAGCATGGCGGCCAGCAGGTCGGCCACAAGCGTGATGCCGAATGGCGCGGACCAGCTGCTCATCTGCAGCACCTGTATCCCGTCAGCTTCGACGTGCCGAAACACGAGCACCGCGCTGAAGAGCAGGACGATCGATCCCGCCAGCGCGATCGATCGTTGCAACGGCGGGCGCCTCGGTGCCAGTAGCAGAATGATGACCGTGGTGAAGGGCACCAGAATGGGGAGCACCAGGGTTCTCATCGTTCCCTACCCAGTTCGTCCACATCATCCGTTCCGATCGTCGCGTGCACACGGTGCGCCAGCACGAGCGAGAACGCGAGCAAGCCGAAGCCGATCACGATCGCGGTGAGGACGAGCGCCTGCGGCACAGGGTCCGCATACGGCGGTATCAGCCTTTCTGCACCGTCTGGCACGACCGGCGGCCGCGCACGCGTGAGTC
The DNA here is from genome assembly GCA_963811435.1 of Vicinamibacterales bacterium. Taxonomy (GTDB): domain Bacteria; phylum Acidobacteriota; class Vicinamibacteria; order Vicinamibacterales; family JAMQPK01; genus JAMQPK01. The sequence goes on along the minus strand of CAWERD010000006.1, from coordinate 1,829,806 downwards.
CGCCCGCGGTAAAGATCAGCAGATTCGTGCCGTTCGACAGCAAGCCCAGTCCGATGATGAGCTGCGCGAGTCGACGACGCAGCATCAGATAAATGCCCGTGGAGTAGAGCACGCCAGCTGCGAGAGCCAGGAGTATTTCCACTCAGGGCTCCTCGGCGAGGCTGAAGATCATCATCAGCACCACTCCCCACACCACGAGGAAGACGCCGATGTCGAAAACCATGGGCGTTCCGGCAGTCAGCGCGCCGAGTGCCCACTGTGCGGTCAGGAATGGTTGGGCACGAAGGACCGCCGGCACACCGCTGGCAAGCGCGATCATCAGGCCGGCAGCAATCAGCGTCAGAGGTGTGACCACCAGTGCCTGCCGCGCACGCCCAATCCCGTACGCGAGCACGTACATCGCGAATGCCGCCGCTGCCACAAGCCCTCCGACGAATCCGCCGCCCGGCTCGTTGTGGCCGCGCAGCATCAGGAACACGGAAAAGAGGAGCAGCAGCGGCATCAGCAGGCGAGCAGCGGTGCGGAAGATCGAAGACGTCACCGGCTGGGTTGGGACAAGTTCGCGGGCGATAGGCTCGGCAGCTCCCAGCCGCAGCAACGCTCGGACGCCGATCGCAGCAGTTGCGAGGACCGTAATCTCACCCATCGTGTCGAAGGCGCGAAAATCCACAAGGATGACGTTCACGATATTTCGCCCGTGGCCGAGCGTCGGACCAAACTCGGCGAAGAACTCGCGTAGCCGCGGCGCGGTCTCGGTAGTCGAGACCGACAGCACTAATCCTCCGATCAGCGCCCCGATGCCGGCAGCCATAAAAGCGTCACGGTAACGCACGATGCGCGGCGAGAGCGGCCCCAGATTTCTGAAGTGCCTGAAGACAAGCACGTAGATAAATACCGTGAGTGTCTCGACCGAGAATTGCGTCATCGCAAGATCCGGAGCTCCGAACATCAGGAATGTTGTCGCCACACCGTAGCCAACCGCGCCGAGCGACAGCACGGCAGCCATCGTGGACCTGGCGAACGTGGCCGCGATGGCTGCGGCAATGATGACCACGACGATCAGCACTTCGTGCAGCTGCACGTTCATCTCAGGCGCGATCGCGCCGAACCCTGGCGAGGTGACGAGAGCGGTCCCACCCACAGCGATCGTCGTCACGACGATCACCATGACGTACGACCGCAGCGATGCGCTGTGCAGAGGTGGCGCGATAACGCTGCTGATGTTATTCAATGCAGAGAGGGAGCCGGTGTACAGCTGTTCGGTCCCATGAGCTGGTTGCCACCCGCGGCTGCGAACGGCATCGCGTACCGGTGTAGGCCACGCCGACGCCCACGAGCGTGAGCGCGCTCAGCATCAATGCCGGCGAGAGTCCGTGCCACATCGCCAGAGACAGAGCGGACGGAGTGTTCAGAATTCCCGCCGCGGCAGCCGACAGCGGTGCGTTGAGGATCGACGGGACGAGGCCGGCGAGCACACCGGCAGCCGCCAAGATGAGCGGCGGAAGCCAAAGCTCCCATGCCGGCTCCTGAGTTCCCTCACCCGTTGTCGCACCTCGAAACGGCAGAACGCCAGCGAGGAATCCGGCGAGTCCTAACAGGACGCTCGAAACGACCGTGAGAAACAATAACCATGTCGACCACGCGCCGCCGTGAAGCAGTGCGTCGTACGCGCCGTCTTTGCCGATGAAGCCGAGCGTCAGCGGCACCCCAGCCATCGACAGCGCTGCGGCGCCGGCGGTGACGGTCGTGATCGGCATCGTCCGACGAAGCCCCGTCAGCACCGTGATGTCGCGCGTACCCGTCTCATGATCGATCGCACCCGCCACCAGGAACAGCGCGCCCTTGTAGCACGCGTGGGCGACGAGGTACACCAGCGCCGCCGTAACCGCGTCGCGTGTCCCCAGGCCGAGGAGCATCGTCAAGACGCCAAGCGCGCTCACGGTCGAGTACGCGAGGATGCGTTTGAGATCCGGTTCTTGTACTGACCGGTAGGCGCCAACGACCATGGTCGCGGCTCCGACGCTGGTGACGGCTGTGATCCACAGCGTGGAGCCTCCTAGGATCGGCGTCATCCTCGCCACGAGATACACGCCCGCCTTGACCATCGTCGCGGAGTGCAGATAGGCGCTGACAGGGGTCGGAGCGGCCATCGCATTCGGCAGCCAGAAATGAAATGGCACCTGAGCGGACTTCGTAAAGGCGGCGAGCAACACCAACGCCGCAATTGCGGCGTAGAACGGGTGGCCAACGATGGAGTCGCGACTCGACACCATCGCGGAAAGACTTGTGGTGCCAGACACGTCGAGGAGCAACACGCCGGCGGCGAGCAGCGCGAGGCCCCCTGCGCCCGTCACGATCAACGCCTGGAGCGCAGCCGCTCGCGCGTCGTCGCGCTCATGTTCGAAGCCGATGAGCAGGAAGGACGTGAAGCCTGTCAACTCCCAGAAGACGAAGAGCGTGAAGACATTGTCACTGAGCGCCACACCGAGCATTGCGCCCATAAACGCGAAGAGCGATGCATAGAAGCGACCCGCCTGCGGATGACCATCCAGATATCGGCTCGCATACAGGACGACCAGCGAACCGATCGCTGTGATGAGCAACGCGAACAGAAGCCCAAGTCCGTCGAGGTTGAAGGAGAGTGACAGTCCAAGCGAGGGCGCCCATGGAAGCTCGATCAAACGGCTTCCCGCATGGAGCGTCGACCGAAGCTCGATGGACAGAACAACCGCCAGCATCGCCGGCCAGGCAGCTAACATCCGCGCGAAACGCGGCGAACGGCCGATGAGCCACGGCGCGAGCACCGCGACACCGAACGGCGAGAGGATGACGAGCGCAAACACTGGCTAATGCTACTGCGCGCGAATGCTTCGAATGACAGGATATGTTGGTTGACACGTTTTCATGGTGAGCAGATTCTAGGCAATGCTGTTGTCGCAACAGCTTTTCGCGCACGCTGAGCGAGGTAGTATGAATTGCGGTCAGTCGGAGACTTACCGAATGGAGGGACATATGTTTGATACCAATAACGACCTTTTGCCGAGCACGCGTCAATCAGCGATCGAGCTGCTCAACGAACACCTTGCAGATGCCATCGATCTCCAATTGCAGGCGAAGCAGGCGCACTGGAACATCAAGGGTCCGAACTTCGTCGGTTTGCACGATCTGTTCGATCGTGTGGCCGCTCAGGCGGGTGAGTTTGCTGACCTCATCGCGGAGAGGGCCGTTGCACTCGGAGGCGTTGCTCGAGGCACGATACAAGTCGTCTCGAGCCGCTCACAATTGCGTGAATACCCTCTGGAAGTGGGTGACTGGCGCGCTCACGTTCGAGCGATGCAGGATGGACTCGCGACGTTCGGGCGAGGTGCGCGACGTGCCATCGACGACGCAACCGCCTTGAACGACCTAGATACTGCCGACCTGTTCACCGAGATATCAAGGGGCGCAGATAAGTCCCTGTGGATGGTTGAAGCGCACGTTCAGGACGCATCGTCCGATGGCAAGAACATCGAACAGCCGGCCGCAGTTCGTGAAGCGTCACCACGATGATGATTTCACGAAGAAGGCCTCGGGCCGCGGGTCGTACGCCGAAGTGCACGGACGAAGCGCTCGCCATGAGTGATGCGCTGCGTTAGCGTGGCCGTTTCGCCGGTCTGGCGGTGATCACACCGCAGCTTGCCTGGAGGTTCTGTCCGAGCTTCCTCAGGACCAGGCCAGAACACCGTGAATGCGAAAACACGCTTCAGGTACGGCGACGTCGTGTCGTCCGATCGCACTCGCGGCCTCAATAGAACCAACGCGGCGCTCCGGATCGAAACCTCGTGGATGTCGGTCGCCTCGACACTGCGGACGGTCACTTATGGACCGCGACGACATCGTGCGCGACAATGAAGGGCCGAATGCTGCGATTCGAATCCTCCGGAGAGGAGACACTTTGCGGATGAACCTGCTGGTGCTGGTGATGGCCCTGACGACGACTGTCCAGCTTAGCCAGACGCAAGGAAGGCTCCCGACATCGCTGCGCGTGAGTTTTGAACGCCTCCTTGCTAGCGTTGTGAAGCCGACTGCCGCAGAGCGTAGGCTGCTTCTCGATGGCGCACCGGTGACGAAGCTCCTCGACGCGGATCCAAGCAAGGAGATTGCGGTATTCGGGGCTGTCTGGATCGACGCCCCGCGCGAGCGATACGCCGCGGCGGTGAAGGACATCGAGCGCTTCGAAAGCGGAGGAGCATTCCGCATTACGCGGAAGATTAGCGTCCCACCCACGTTGGCGGATTTCGCGGAGTTACGGCTGCCTGAGGAGGACGTCGCCGATCTCGGCGACTGCGAGGTCGGAGATTGCGAGCTGAAGCTGGGCAAGCAGTCAATCGAAGCGATTCGGTCTCACGTGAATTTCTCGCAGCCGGGCGCCAAAAGCGCTGTGGAAGCGGTATTCCGTGAACGCGCGTATGAATATGTGACCGTCTACCGCGCGAAAGGGAACGCGGGGCTCGCGGTCTACCGAGACGCCTCGCGCCCCACGTTCGTCGCCAACGAATTGAAGTCGATGATCGACCGCATGTCGACACTCATGGGCTTGATGCCGGCGCTGCGAACCTATCTGCTGCGGTATCCGAACGCCAAACTGCCGAACTCGACCGACTTCCTGTACTGGCAGGAGGCGCAGTTCGGACTGAAGCCGACCATTCGCATCAATCATCTCGTGATCCAGGAGAACGCGAACGAAACGGTCGTGGCGTCTAAGATGCTGTACGCGAGCCACTACTTCTGGACGGCGCTCGAGGTGCGAGTACTGGCGCCCGATCCCGCGCGCGGGTCAGGTTTTTGGTTCATCACGATCAATCGCTCTCGATCGGATGGCTTGAGCGGTTTTATCGGCCGAATTCTTCGAGGCCGAATAAGGAACGAAGTGCAGGAAGGGACTGTCGCCGCATTGAAGCTGACGAAGGCTAGTATGGAAGGCCCGCGTTAGCTGCACGGAAAGGAGGCGCACGATCGATGTCCAGTTCGCCCACCACGCTCAAGGTGCTAATCTTCGCGGCGTCGCTACGCGCCGAGTCGTTGAATCGCAAGCTGGCGGTCCTCGCTGCGCGCGTCGCCGAACAGAATGGCGCGACTGTCGACCTTGCAGCGATGCGAGACTTCGATGTGTCCTCTTACGATGGCGACGTTGAGGCAGCGCGAGGCATCCCGTCTGGGGCACAGGAGCTCCAACGGCGCCTTTTGGAGAGCGACGCTTTCATCATTGCGTCCCCTGGTACAACGCCTCCATGCCGGGTGTGCTCAAGAATCTGATTGACTGGACCTCTAGGTTTCGCCCCCAGCCTTTCGACGGACGTCATGGCCTCCTCCTCTCGGCGTCGCCATCGCTGGCCGGCGGCAACAGAGGGTTATGGGCCTTGCGGACGCCGCTCGAGCACTTGGGCGCGCGAGTGTTTCCTGACATGTTTTCGCTTTCGATGGCACACAAGGCGTTTGCCGATGATGATCTCGTCGAGCCCGCGCTGCGAGCACGCTTCGCGAAAAACATGGAGGCGTTTCTATCGCTGGCCGAAGCAGCGACGCACTACCCGTGCATCAAGAGGGCGTGGGTCGAATTCCTCGGCGAGCCGCCGGGCGCGGGTGAGGATCGAGTCGACCCCGTCATATAGTCGCGCCGTGGTTCTGAGGTGGCGCCAGTTTTGTGTCGCTATCGATTCTGACTGGCATTTTACTCAGGCGATCGAAGAGACGCGCCTCAGCCCGGATCGGCCACCAGTCGTACAGGAACACCTCGATCGGTCGCCACATTGCCACCCAGCCACCAATGAGAAACCCTTCCCGGGTCACCTCCGCCAACCGGCTCTCGCGACAATATGCCGCGATCGCATCGCCGATGACGATCGAGGTCGTCAAGAAGGCTAGGGCAATCGCAAGGCTGATGCGGCCGCGTCGAAACAGATCGCGAAGGTTCCGCCGCGTAGCGATGGCTCGTTGACCGAAGTACTCCGGACACCGCTTCCCGAAGAATACGGAGCTCGTCCGCGGCGACCGCTGTCCGCTCCAAGTGAACCACCAGAGCTAACGGTGCGTGGGTGGGAAAATCGGCGCTCCATTCCACGATGAATTGTTCGACCCTGGGGTCGAGGTCGCGTTCGCGAAAGGGCGATGGGTCGATAGCATTGAAGAGCTGCCGTAATTCGGCCACGCGGATCTCGATAATCCGATGGCCCTGCGGAATGGCGTCACCAGCAGGCGGGGAGCCCATCTTCGAGCTAAGGGTACACCGCCTACGACGCCGACTGGCGTGGCGTCCTGTCGGACTCGCGGCTGGCGACGTCCGCCAGGAGCACCGTCAGTCCCTCGGCGGTTGTCGGATGCGTGAAGAGGGCGTCGCGAAGCACGGTGAAAGGCAAGTGTCCGAGCATGGCCGTTTGCACCGTCGCCATCATCTCGCTCGCTTCTGCGCCGAATGCTGAAAAGCCCAGAATCCGATCGCCGGCCTCTTCGATGAGCATCTTGATGAGTCCACGCGGTTCGGAGAGCGTTCGCGTCCGCAAGACGGCGGCCATGGGCATCTGCGCTACGCGATAGGTCAGGCCACGCCTCTTGGCCTCGGTCTCGTTCAGGCCAACACGCGCGAGCTCAGGATCCGTGAACATGCAGAACGGCACGAGGCGCTCGCGCGTTGTGCGATAGCCTCCGGCCAGATTGTCGCGCACGATGCGGAAATCGTCGTAGGCGACGTGTGTGAACTGCGGGCTTCCAGCGCAGTCGCCGACGGCCCACACATCGGCAGCCGTGGTTTCGAGCCGCTCATTCACGACAATGTTGCCACGAGCGTCGACCTCGACACCGGCAAGCTCGAGTCCAATCCCATCGGTGTTCGGCGTCCGGCCTGCGGCGATCAGCAGATCCGTCGCCTCGATCGCGCACGCGCCCTCTGGGTGTCCGACATTCACGCGGACCCGCTCGCCCGAGCGTCCCTCGACAGACGTTAGGGTGGCATTCAACATCACCTCGATGCCCTCGTCGCGAAATAGTTCGAGAAGCGCAGCGCCGACATCGGGGTCCTCTCGGCTCGCGAGCTGCGGACCTCTCTCGATCACCGTGAGGCGTGAACCAAAACGGCGAATAGCCTGCGCCAGTTCGAGACCGATATAGCCGCCGCCGATGACGACAAGGTGAGGGGGGACGCGCTCGAGATCGAGCGCCTGCACGTGGGTCATGGGCGACGCGTCGACCAGACCGGGCACGGTGGGGACGCTTGCGCGAGTGCCGAGGCTCAGGACGACGCGATCTGCGGTGATGACTCGTTCGCCGCCACCGTTGAGAGTGATGCCGATCGTTTTAGGACGCACGAACCGGCCGAGGCCCATGATTAATTCGACTCCACTGGCCTCGTAGCGGTCGAGGTGAATTTTGATGAGTGCGTCGACCATGCGCCGTTTCCGATCCTGGACGCCGGCCATGTTCTAGCGACATCGAACCGAGCTCGAGTCCGAACTCTGCGCCGCGTCGAGCCAGGGAGGCGACCTTCGCGCTGTGAATGATGTTCTTGCTCGGTAGACACGCGACGTTCGGACACGATCCGCCCACCATGCTGCGCTCCACAAGCGCGGTGCGCTGGCCGGCTTTTGAGAGCGTCCAGGCCAGGTACCTTCCAGCTTCGCCACTTCCCAGGACGGCGAGGTCGTACAGATCGATCGCGGACATGCGTCACCTCATCAAAATCGAGTCTAGCGTTTTCGTGACCACAAGTCGCCGCGATTCAGCGGAGTAGAATCCTCGACATAATCCGGTCGCAACCCTAATGAGTCCCACGATGATTGAACCAATAAACTTGTTTCGGCTGGTACATTTCTTCGACGTTCTTGCGGCCGTTGCGTTCGCGGTGTCTGGCGCGCTCGTGGCTTCACGCAAAGGCATGGACGTGATGGGCTTCATGTGGTTTGCGGTCATCACTGGCATCGGTGGGGGCACTGTGCGCGATGTGATTCTGAACGTTCCCGTGTTCTGGATTCAGAATCCCGTTCACGTCTCGGCCTGCCTTCTGACCGCGCTTGTGATGCACTTCGGCGCTCCGCTCGTGGAGTCTCGCTATAAAGCGGTGCTGTGGTTCGACGCCTTCGGTCTCGCGTTGGTCACTGTAGCCGGCACGGTGAAGGCCTTGGATGTGGGTGCGCCGGCGCTCGTCGCAATCGTCATGGGCGTCGTGACAGGCGCTGTCGGGGGGATCATCCGCGATACGCTCAGGCAGCTCCCCTCGGTTATTTTGCGGCATGAGATCTACGTAACTGCATCAGTCCTGAGAGCGTGCGCGTATAGTGCGCTAAATGCCCTCGGACGTGGCCGGCTGACAGCCATGATTGCCGGCTTCCTCGTAACATTTGGCGTCCGTGGACTGGCTATCCATTACGGATGGTCTTTGCCCAGTCTTCCGGGAATCGCCAACGCGAGAGGGCCGGAGAAACCGCAAAGTTCCCGAGGAGCATGAGAGCGGCGAACGGCGTACTAACCATGATGAAATACGGCGACCTGAGCAAGTGCAAGACCGCCTGAATTGTGGATGTCCACCAGCGCGAGGGCGAACCGCGCAATGCTGACCCATCATGATTTGAAGCGCGCCACGAGCTGACGAGTCAGATCCGCTTTGACGGATTCGTAGTTGGAATCAGAAGGCCACCGCACACAAATGTCGAATGTGCGATAAGGTTCCGACACCGTCGGGTCGGCGAACTCGCAACACCAGGTCCACGAACTGTCCGGCGGTTCGAAGAATCTTCTGGGCTCATAAGGGAGATCGTGCTCCCGAATGACCTCGTCAACCATTTGTCTGATTGTTGAACTGTTAAACATCTTCCTTGTCCCGGAAGCATTTGTGGTCGCTAGTTGTGTTTCATCCTTGGGTTTCGTCCGCTCGCGCGCCGATGGAATCTTCCGCAATGGCTTTCTTGTTCTTCGGAAGCCCGTTTTTGTCGAGCGCGCCGACCGCGTTTTTGTTTCCTGGTTCCTTGTCCAGGCGATGGTCACCCTCTACGGCCCCTTTCTGTTCATCTGGCTTCTGACCACGCACGACGGTCGCCGGGTCGGTCGCGTTCTTTTTGAATGCGTTCGCGTTCATTTTTCATACCTCCGACCTTCAGACCGCAAAAAAAAGGGAACGTACTGCGTGCTCGGCAACTGGGAGACCGCTTGATCCCCAGAGCACTCACTCAAGGTGGTGCGCTGGCAGCGCTAGCGAGTGTACCCGGAGGGTAAGGCAACGGGCGAGCGTCGTGTGTAATCATGACCGGGCAGAGCGACTTGGCCAGGACCGCCTCCGTTGTGGATGTCCACTGGCGTGGTGGGCCGATAAGGAGAATGTCGACGTTTGAAGTCTCGGCGACCCTTGCGATCTCAGTGGCTGGCATCCCAGGCTTGACAACCACTTCAATGTCGCACCAGGAGTGTGCTTCAGAAGGAATCGCCGCCAATAACTGGGCCCGAATCTCGGACGGAGATGGACTTGGTTCGGTCATGACGCACACGCACGTCACGTGTCCATGTGTCTCCCATGCGAGCGAGAGCGCTTGCTTGATGACGCCGACCGAAGACGGCGCCAACCCGACCGCACACAGAATCTGTTTGAACAGACCGGATGGACGATCGACACGCTGTGCTGTGGGCACGATTAGAACGGGACAGTCGCAACGGGCGACGACTGCGGCAGTTACGGAGCCCATCGGGCGCGTTGGTCGTTGAGTGCCAGCAGCCCCCATCACAACGACATCGGCAGGGAGCGATCTCGCGAATTCAAGAATCTGGGTGCCAGGGTCTCCTTGCCCTACAACTGCTTCGGTGTGGACATTCTCAGAATCGAAAGCTACGAGCGCGCTCTGTAGCTCCTTCATCGTGTCGCCGTGCTCCCGAGAACCGAGATTGTCTGGAGCGACGAGCCCTTCCGTAATGACAACATGAAACGCCGTGAGCTCCGCGTTTCGCGCGCGAGCGATAGCGTTCGCCCATTCGAGCGAGTTCATGGACGGCGACGACAGATCGATCGGACAGAGAACGTTATGTAACTGGAGCCTGTTCATCGTGTCCCCCTGATGCGCTCACATTCCAGGCCTGATCAAGCTCGCCAGGTACCCAGCTTACGACGTTCGTGTCGCTCGTGCGTGGAAAGAGACCACTGACGCGCGAAAAGTCGAAAGTGGTGACGCGAATCGGGCTGGCGCTACCACGATCGTCCCGGCCATATTTCTTCCAGATAGGCGGCCAGAACTGCGTGAAACTCCTGGATCGAGGCATAGCGCGTGGCGGGATCCGGATCAAGCGCCTTGAGCAGGATCGCCTTGAGATCCGAATCGAGATCAGGATCACCGTCGACACCGGTGGCAATTTCAACTCCCCACGTTCGGGAATAGCCAGCCAGCATCGTGTAGAGTACGGCGCCCAAAGAGAAAATATCTGAGCGCCCATCCGGCGCCTGTCGGGTTACCTCAGGTGCGGAATATCCGGGGGTCGTCGGAGGACTGTAAAAGACGCCCGTCGCATGCCGGGCCAACTCGTAAGAAGATTCGAAGTCGACGATCCTGATCACGGGTCCGCCTTTCTCGACCCGGTGCAGGATATTCATGGGATTCAGATCCACGTGGAAGATGTTCAGCCGGTGAATCTGGGTCAGTGCTCGTAATTCCGGATTTTCAACTTGCTGTCGCTGCGCGAGCCGAGGGTATTCGGGCATGGCCGGTAGATAGCCTTTGCCCGAATGACTATAGGCCACACGACTCGTCGAATCCGAGGGTAAACCACTGGGCCGCCGGTGCGGCACTAAGGCGGTGGGGGTAGAGCCGCGTTCTCAGACTACGATCCAACGATGCCAGACCAGAACCTTTCTGTTATCCCACTACCGACTCTCTATGACCTGACAGGAAACAATCCGCGGGCATGGCACGCCTGGGTTGAGACGCTGACTCAAAGCTCGCGAAAGCTAAAGGACTCCACTCCTGCCGCATTGCCGGACGGAAACGAACTGATGCTTGCGTCGAATGCTGTATACCCGCAGTTGAAGTCTGCCACTTTTGTTCCAGAAAGTCGCCATGCTTACTCGGTTCGGGACCGAGGGGTCGTAGGTTCAAATCCTATCGCCCCGACCAATTTTCGGAGACACGTTTGCAACGAGATTGCAACGAAAGCCCAGAAAGGGGCAGCCTTCACCGGCTGCCTCTTTTTGTTTTGGCAAGGGGGTCGAAGGATGCCTACGATGATCGAATTCACCGAAGCTGACCTGAAGTTCGCCCGCAGTATTCCTGTGATCGCGGCGCAGCTCGATTGGCTTGAAGAGTGCGCCCGTCGGCCAGACGCTCGTCCTCCTCTCGTGCATCGCGTCTTTATCGACGACCCGTCAGCCCATGCCTCGACGCGTGACTGCATCGCGGATGTTAGGCGCCGGTTCTACGACAAGGGGCAGTTATCTCCGGCGGAGCAGTTCGTCGTGGCGGAGCTCTACCGGATGGCCGTCTACTGAACCTAGATCCAGGGGACGCTAATCCCCTCTCGCCTGGGGTTCAAACCCTCTCGCCCCGACCATTAAAAATTAAAAATACTGGCAGATACGATCGGTCATGACCGGCGATAGTCGGGTCATGATCGGGCGTTCCAGACCCAACCGGTATCCTGCTTGGATGCTGATCGGCGCCTCGCCGGTCCAGCACGTTTCAGGGAAATCCGATCGAATGGTCCGATAAAGTTTGCCGCGCTCGGCGTTGCCCGGCACGATCGCCGCGCCATGTTCACCACCTCGCAGGGCCGCCTCGCGTGAGCTGAGGTCGAGATCGTCCAGCTTCATATCCGCGCTATGACAGCTGGCGCAGCTCCTTTCGAGAATTGGCTGAACGTCTCGCGAAAAAGTCACTCGCGCCGCAGCGCGGCCAGTGAAGCGGTCGCGATCGTGGGCAGCGCTACGGAAGAGACGTGGCATCGCATTGGCTTGCTTCCTTGACGCAAAAACGGGGCGGGCCACTGAAAGCGGCCCACCCCCGATCTCACCGTCAGAATAAGAAGCGTGCGCCGAAGCGGACCATGCGCTCGGTCAGCGGCAGAATGTCCGTGACCCGGCCGAAGTTCGCATTGCCCAACGTCCCGTTCGGGTTGGCGTAGTGCGCCCGGTTCAGCGCGTTGAAGACGTCCGCCCGAAGCTCGGCGTGCCGCGTTCCGAAGCGGATGATCTTCACGACCGACGCGTCGAGGTTGACATAAGCCGGTCCGGTCAGCAGGTCAACCCGGCGCACGTTGCCCCACGTGCCGGCGGGGGGCGCCGAGAAGACCGACGTGTCGAACCACAGCGCATTGGGACCGATGCCGCCGAGCACCTTGGGCGTCTCCGTCACGTTCGGCGTCTGAGAATTCCCCGGCGCGCGCAGACCCGCCGCGCTGGCGCTGAAGGTGATCGGTATGCCGGAGGACGCCGAAAACAGGCCGGTGACCTGCCAGTCCCCCAGCACCTTGCTGGCCACACCTTCGCGGAGCCACTTGCCCTCCGGCCCCACCGGCAGCATATACACAAAGCTGCCCGTGTAGTTCTGCGTCGGGCAACAATTATCGAAGGCCGAGCGGCCCCAGCCGCGCTCGAACTTGTCGGGGTGGGCCGGCGTGTTATCGGAGTAGTCCCAGCCACGCCCCAGCGTGTACGAATTGGTCATCATCAGGCCGCCCCGCATGCGGCGGTCGACCTTGACCTGCATCGAATGGTACTTGCGTTGGGGTCGCCCGTCTTTAACCACCACCGTAGTACTCCCGGTTCGGCCGAACTCGTTGAACAGAGGCTGGCCGGCGCGATCCGCGCCGACGACCATGCCCGCATTGATATTCGTGCTGTTCCAAGGGTTGCTTGTGCGGTTACCGACGTAGGCCACTTCGGCCGTGAAGGCTCCGGGCAGGGTCCGCTGGTAGGCCACGTTCCACGAGTGCAGCTGCCCCCTGTGACGCGGTTCGAGCGTAACGTTGGTGAAGTTCTGCGTGAGCAGCGCGCCGTCGGCCAGCAGAATGCCGTTCTCCGGAATCGGCACGAGGGAGGGGGCCGGAATGCCCGTGGCCATGGAGCCCGCCGGCGCGAAGGCGTTCGGCCCTTCGATCAGTTGGTTCTGTTCGATCGGGAAGCCGTTGCAGCACCCGTCCGGAAACGCCAGCCCGCTCACGCCATAGCCCGCGCGCAGGACGGTCGCGTCGCTGAGGCGCCAGGAGATGCCCGTGCGCGGGGCGAAGTTCTTCCAGTAGCTCGGTACGCCGAGATTCTCGGGAATGTTGCCGTAGCCCGCCACCAGGAGCTGGTTGGTTTTCGGGTCGTAGTTGACCATGCCGCCCTTGCCGTGAAACCCGACCAAGGGCGTGTAGTACTCGTGGCGGAGGCCGAGGTCGAGGGTGATGCTGGGGTGTACCTGCCACTTGTCGTGGACGTAGCTCCAGAAGGACTTGTGGCGTCCACCGCGGTGCGGCTCGTCCATCGAGAGTCCCACATCGGTCACCGCGGGGATGCCTCGCTCGATCTCCCGAGGCACATCGAGCAGGAAGGCCGCCATCTGATTGGCGTAGCCGTTCTGCGCCGCGCTGTCGGTGGGGATCGCCGTCATCGCGCCGGTGAAGGTGAATTCGCCGCGCGGGTGGGTGACCTGGTCCAGAAAGTCATTGGTATTCCGGAACTCGCCGCCCACTTTCAGGGTGTGGTTGCCCCAGATTTTCGTGACATTCGTCGCCAGGTTCGTGGTGCGCTTGGCCCGATCCCACGGCAGGGAATTCTGGGTGCCGAGGAGGAACGCATGGTACGCGGGTATATTGATCGTGGGAGCCCCGCTGGTAAACATCGTCAGGTTCGCGCCCGGTATGCCGATCTCGTCGGCCAGGTTCATCCCGTTGGCATCCGTAATCGCGATGTTGCGGTAGTAGCTCTGGCCGGTGCGGATTTCCTGGATCAGCGTCGAGGACCACACCCGGTTGTAGTTCACGCTCATGTTATAGGACGGCTGTTCGCCCGTTCCGGCGTAGTCCTTGATGCCCCCCCAGATGCCGTTTTCTCCGAAAGTCCCTGGGTCTTTCGAGTCGGAACTCTGGCGGCTGTAGCGGACCGCCAGGTTGTCGCTTGTCGCCGCCTGATAGGTCATCTTGATGTCGAACTGGTTGGTGGTCTTAGACCGCACGTACGGTTGCTCGTAATTGATCGCCCCGAGCGGCGCGCCGGGGACGTTCGGCAGCGGGATCTTGTCGAGGAGCCGCTGCGCGACGGGACTGATCCGATCGGCGGGGATCCGATTGTTGGGGAACGGCCTCCGCCCTGTGCCGTCGGGATTGCCGGTCGCCGGATCGTAAATGATCGTCGGGGCCGCACTGAAGTCGCCGGTCCGGAACGCCGCCTCCGGGATGTGGCCGCGCGAGATGCGGCCGCTGTCATCCAGGGTGTGCACGTAGTCGCCGAAGAAGAACAACTTGTTGCGCCGAATCGGCCCGCCCAACGTGAAACCGCTCTGCAAGTACAGTGTGTTGGTCGGGGGAAACAACGAGAAGGGATTCTTCGACATCGTCGCCTCGGTGTTGCCGAAGCTGAAGAGCGATCCGGCCAGGCTGTTCGTGCCTGACTTAATGGTCACGTTGGTCACCGCGCCGCCGACCGCCCCGAACTCCGCGTCGTAGTTGCTGGTGATGACGGAGACGGTTTCGATCGCCTCGGCCGAGGGAATCAAGAACGTCAGGTTGTCGCCGTTGTCCGTGCCTTCCAGCTTCGCGCTATTCCGTTCCCGGTTTTGGCCGTTGACCGTGCTCGACAGGCTGTCCTGCGCGTTGTAGAACTCCGAATGCGGGCGGAACGGCCGCGACGCGCCCGGCACCGTAACGAGCATGCCCTGGTAGCTCCGGTTGAACGCCAGCGGCATCTGCGTGATCTGCTCGCTCTGAATGACGCGACCTGTGTCAGTGCGGTCGGTCTGCAGCATCGGCGCCTCGCCAGTCACGGTCACCGATTCTTCCAGTGCGCCGACCGACAACGCGATATCCACGCGCACCGTCGTGTTTACGTTGACGTCCACATTGTCACGAGTGAACTTTCGAAAACCCACGAGCTCGCCTTCGATCCGGTACACCCCGGATGCGAGGTTCGTAAACGTGTAGTTGCCCGCCTCGTTCGACACCGCCGTTCGGCTGATGTTGGTGCGCACTTCGCGCGCCGTCACCGTCGCACCGGGGACCGCACTACCACTCTCGTCTCTGACATTGCCGACCAGCGTTCCGACCTGACTCTGAGCGGCAGCGTCGCTCGGCATTGACAGGATCCCAAACAGTGCAAGTACCGCGACGACGAATACACGACCACTGGCAGACGCGATGAGTCGGCGGCGATGAGTCATGGAATCCTCCTTAGAGCTACTCGGTAAACCGTGATTCAGCTGTTCGGCGAATGACTTCGCCAACAACAGCTCGGGAAACGGTTCGTCAGCGAACGCATGACTGAAAAACAGCTCAGGTAGGACAATCAAGGGAGCGATTCGTCGCATCTTCACAGGCTTCATTAGAAACAGCGAACCGCCCGCGACCGACGTGGTTATGGGGTTATTTGGAACCCGAATCTAGGCTCATCGGCCTGAGGATGTCCAGAGAATTCGATAAGGCCTCCCGGACTGCCGAAGTTCGCGCGATTGGTGACGTTGAACCCTTCGATCCGAAACTGGATTCGCGTTCCGTCTCGCGGGACGAAGTCCTTGAATAATGAGAGGTCCAGACTCGCGAAGCCCGGGCCATGCATCGAATTCAGGAGCGTGTATCTCCTGTGCGTCGATTTGCGGATCGTCGTTGAGGTCGATGGTGCGCAGCATCTCGCGGATCCGGTCGCGTACCGGCGTGATCGACGCAAGGACCAGCTACTGCAAGAGAACGGCTATCTCGTGCTGCGTTATCTCGCCGAGGACTTGGCCAAGGAACTGGACTCGGTGCTCGATGGGATTCTGCGGCTTGCGCGGCGCTCCACACGTCAGGGTCGGCTCGACCGGTCAGTTGCTCTTCGCGAACGGTGTCGACGTCATGAGCAAGTCCGGTGAGGACCGGGACGAGGCTGTCGGGCAGGTTTTCGTCGAGTTTGATCTTCACCGTTTGATCGGTGTTTCGATCAGAGGCATGTCCTCCCGGGGGGAGCCAGCGGCGAACGCGATGGCCGCCCGGATGTCCTCTTCAGACAAGGACGGAAAATCGGCGAGAATTTCGGCCGTCGTGGCACCTTCAGCGAGGCTCGCCAGGACGAGTCCAATAAACAACGAAACATTCGGAACTCGTTGCGTCAACGCTCGGTTCGGGGCCGAGGGGTCGGAGGTTCAAATCCTCTCGCCCCGACCACATTCAACTTTTGAACTAAGAACTAAAGATCTACTGACCTACTGAGGGCCCGGAGCTTCGGCTTCGGGCCTTTTGTATGTACCCGACACGCTCTTCTAGAGCGAATTCAGAAACGCCAGTAAAGCCAGCCGGTCGACGTCACTCAAGCGCTCGAATCCGCGCCTCGCAAGCTCCGCCTCTCGAGTGTGCCTGCGAATCGCTTCTTCCACCGTCGCGTTTCCGTCGTGGAGAAGTGGACGCCGAAGCCGCAGTCCCCACAGCGCAGGGGTGCGAATTTCGTTCGGTTCCGCCGCGCCCTGCTTGATGCCGTCGCCGGTGCCAATGTCATGGAGCAGCAGGTCTGAAAACAGCGCCACCGTTTTGCGGTGGAAGAGCGGGTTAGCGCTTGGTCCGGTTTCGAGTGTCGGCACGTGGCATGTGGCGCATCCGATCGCAGCGAAGACCTGCTCTCCCGCGCGCACCTGTTCATTCACGTCTCCGCGCCCGGCCGGTGCCAGGAACCGCATGAAACTCGCGAAATTGTCGATTCCGCGCCGACGCGAACGAGGATCGCGAATATCCTCCGGATCCGGAAACGGATCACACAAGCGCAGCCGGTCGGGTGGAATCCCGAAGGCACTTTCATGAGGAAAGATGTCGTTGGTGATGCCCATCTCATTGCGATACGCGTCGGCGCCAAACGTAATGAGCGTCGCATGCTGGGCCTTCCAACCGAACCGCCCGACCCGGCGCTCGCCGCTGTCGACATCAACGATCACCGCCGCGCGGCCGCTCACGCCATCGCCATTGCGATCGTTGGGGTCTTCGAGACTCCGAATCGTGTCATCAGGAATGGCCTCAACCAGACCCGCGCCAAACAGGGGAATGGGCACTCGCCGCGCAAACACGTTCGCGTCCGGAGGTAACACCGGCTGACACCCATGGCCGGGAACCGAGAACATGTGAAACAGGGTGTCGTCGGACCCATCCAGAGTTTCGAAGTCGCCGCTTGGAGTACGGCGGCCTGCACGCAACTCGGCCATTGTTCCCGCCCCGCCGATCGTCGGGATGTTGTGGCAGACGGCGCAGCTCGTACCGTTGAATGCCGGGCCCAAGCCTTCTTCGGAGAATTCAACCTCGAGGAAATCGTCGAGTCCGAGTCGGAACTCCTCGAATTCAACCGGCGTGATGCCCGCCAGGGGAGTGCCCAGAGCGTTCCGTGTTTGCGCCGTTGATCCGGCGACAGCGAGCGCCGCAATCGCTGCGCCCAACGCGAGACTAAAACCTCGACGTTTCATGAACCGCTTGACCATTCCTGCCTCATTCCGCGATTAACGTACCGCGCATGAACGAGTGCCCAGCGCCGCACAGCTTCGAACACTCAAAAACATACCGGCCGGCCGTCGGCGGCTGAAATGTCACCGTCGCCACGCCCTTGCCACGCTTGGGAATTGTGATGTTGATGTCGGTTCCGAGAATTCGAAACCCATGATCCGTATCGTCACTGCGTAGCCGGATCTCCACCGGTACGCCTGCCTTCACCCGAAATTCGGACGGTGTGAAGCTGAAGCGTTCCACGGTGATGTCAATCACTTGCGAAGTCTGTTTACGAGTGGCGCGGGTCGATGCACCAGCCGTCCCGGCGATGACACCAGTGAGCGCGAACAGCAACGAGCGGCGTGTAAATGTGTGTGTCATCAGAACCACCATCCGAGTCCGATGTTGAGCGAGTTTGGGGTGATGATCGTCGAGTTGCGGCTCCTCATCCAGGCGTAGTCAGCTTTGATGGCGATGTCCGCGTCAGGCCAGTACGTCGCACCGAAGACGAGCCCATCGCGATCGAACTCGCGCAACGGCAGATAGT
This sequence comes from Vicinamibacterales bacterium, assembly GCA_963811435.1. GTDB lineage: Bacteria > Acidobacteriota > Vicinamibacteria > Vicinamibacterales > JAMQPK01 > JAMQPK01. Next base: position 1,811,628 of record CAWERD010000006.1, on the reverse strand, counting down.
CGGTCGGCATTTTGAATTGCGTATCAAAGTTCTCGTAGCGCGCGAAAAGGCCTATGTCGCCAAACGATCTCCCTGATATCACGCGATAGCCCGCCTCTGTGTAGAACCCGCGCAGCGCGCTCGCGACGTTTGGATCCACACCGACTGCGCGTCCCATGGCGTCGTTTAACAGGCCGGCGTTCGTGATGGCAACCTGCGCAAACTGCGCGCGCAGCTCGAGGCGATCGCGCGAGTAGCGCACATCAGCTTCTCCCAGGGTGACCGGTACCTCGAACCGCGGACGGAATTCAAAGCCTGTTCGCCCTGTCCAGAAGCTGGCCCCGGCCGTCAAGCCACGGAAACCGACGTACTCCACGCGTCCCGTCACGGCCGGGCGTCCGATGTTCGTGTCGGATCCTTTCTGGACGCCACCACGAAGGCCTTCCTCTGCCGTGAATTCCCGCGCGTTCAAGGGTGACATGACGTACGCGCGATAGCGCCATCCGCGCCCGACCTCGCCGTGCACGCCCGCCCCCACCTCGAACCAGGTGGTTGGCACAATCACGGTATCCACAAAGGGGCGCTCAACACCGTAGTACACAGGGGGCTCGTGCCGCTCGTTGATGATGCCGACCGGCACTAACATCATGCCAGCTCGCAGGTTGAAGCCGCGCGACAGAAGGAAATCGAGATAGGCCTGTTCCAGCTCGAGCTCTCCAGCCTCTTCGAGTCCTTCCACCAGCGCGTGCTCGAGTTCCAGCTCGCTTACAAAACGGATCCGATCGCTGAAGCGATGCGTGATGAGCAGGACGAATCGATGGAAATCGAGGCGCCCGTCCTGGAACTCATTCTTGTTGAAGTGAAAGTCCATGTACCCGGAGATAGCCGTCGTGCGCTCGGCGGGTACTGGCGCGGAAGCCGTCTGGGGCGTTTGCGCGTCGCCGTTCGCGGGCACCAGCAGGGCGAGGCAGAGCGGCAAGACGGCGAACGAGATGGCGAAATTTGTCATGGCTTCAGAATGTAGCAAATACTACATGTCGTTGCCGACGCTTGTCAATCGAGCGGGATTCTGGTCTAGTGATGGGGCCGTGACGCGCCATCATGTGAAGCCACCCCGCATTCCTGTGAGAGGTGATTCCACACGCCGACGAAGGGACCATGCCGAGGAACTCGCGCAGGACTACGTTGAGATGATCGCCGAACTGATCGAGAAAATCGGAGAGGCGAGGTTGACCGACCTGGCGCGAGGGTTGGGCGTCACGCATGTGACGGCGAACCGCACGATCAAACGGTTGCAACGAAAGGGACTCGTCACAAGTGAACCCTATCGCTCCATCTTTCTCACGAGCGAGGGAAGGAGCCTGGCGAAGGAATCACGTCATCGACATGAGACAGTCGTTCGGTTTCTGGTCGCGTTGGGAATTCCGGCCGCAATCGCGGAGTCAGATGCAGAGGGAATTGAGCATCACGTCAGCCGCAAGACGCTGGCCGCATTTGTGCGGTATCTGCGGAAAAGCCCGAAGCCGATAGCCGGCTAACTTGGCATGGAGTGAGACGGCCGAGATAACGCGTCACGCCTGGATCGGCAAGCGGATTGTATGTAATCCATCAGGAGGTGCCTCATGCGATCGATTGCCTTCGTGTTACTCAGCGCGGCGTTGATGTGTTCGACGGCCGCATCAGCCCAGCGCCGTCTGCCAGGTTCTCAGGAAAAGAAGGTTGGTGTCGCCATCGATCTCAACGTGAACGGCACTCCCTACGCGTTCAAAGGGGAGGCGAGCTGTGATCACCTGGCGAAAGGCAGCATCTATGACATTGCGGCCGAGAGATGGTCGGTGCGTCAGGACGACACCGGGCGTAATATCAATTTCTCTCTGTGGCGCCCGACGAGCGGAGCGGGCGACATGGTGACGCTGAACGTATCCATGGGCGGGAAGAGGTACGACGTCAGCACGGTGAAAAGCCCGCAAGGGCCATCCGGCTCGGGCACCGTCAAGCTCACGACCCAAGGCGCGGGAGGTACTTTTACGATCGACGTGTCAACCGCTTCGTCCGCGAAGATCACGGGCACGGTCAAGTGCGATGCGTTCCCGGCATCGGAAGCCGTCGCCGGAGACTGATCAGGAACCGCCGCTATCGTGCGAATCTCCCCACTCGCAGGAGCCTTGCGGTCGCAAGGGCGAACGGTGCTCCGGCGAAGCTGAGCAGCACACCCATACTGGTTTCGGAGCGCAGCTGGCCCGGAGGGAACAGCGCTGTGCAGAAGAACAGCCCGATGCTGAAACCGATGGCGGCGGCAAATCCCACCACAAGCAGCTCTCGCCAGGCCACTTGACGTGGCAGGTGCAGGCCGGCGCCGAGGGCGGCCCCTGTCGCGATGAGGATGCCTGCCGGCTTGCCCACGATGACAGCGATCGGCAATCCCCAGGTTCCTAACTCCAGAGCGTGAAGGGGCACGCCGGCGTTCACGAGTCCAAAGAAGAACAGCGCGACCTGTACGGGATATCTCCACCAGACCTCGAATTGACTCAGCGCATCCCGGGCGGTCGGGCGTGCGTCGACAAAGAATCCCGGATCGCGCGCGGCGTGGGGCAGGAAGGGCATGATCGGAACGAGAGCGAGCGCTGGATGGAAGCCGGACCAGAACAGCGCGTACCACGACGCACCGCCTGCGGCGAGCAGATAGGGCCAGAAGCTTGGTACTCGGGCCCGTCGCAGGCCGAAGGCCACGCCGATGGCGACCGCCATCATCAACGTGCCGCCGCCGAGCCGAATGTCCTCGGTTGGATGCCAGATGGCGAGCGCCAGAAACCCCAGGATGTTCGACGCGATCGCGAGGAGCAGGAGAAATGGGATCGCCGGATGCGGTCTGAAGATGATTCTCGCAATGAAGTAGCTGACCGCGATATCAGTAGCGAACGTGACGGGCCAGCCGATCGCCAGCACAGGCTCGTCGAGCACGTCAACCGCTTGTGCATAGAGAAGCGCGGGGATCACCGTGGCGCCGATCGAGGCAATGATCGGCAACATCGCGCGCCGCCACGGATGGAGCACTCCGTCCGGCGCCGTCGCTTCAACGACCTCCTTGGTGATCAGGGCGAAGAAAAACACCATCGCGACGTCGTTCACCGCGAACGAGATCGAATGGGCGAAGCGAAAGTAGCTCTCAGGAGCCGCATTGGCCCAGACGAGAGCGATCACCCCGCCCAGCGGCAGCAGGAGCAGGTGCTCCACAGCAAATCGCGAAAGGCGCGGAACAGCTCCCCGCAAGGCGTCGATACGGCGCTCGAGACGGCGCGGTCTGCTAGTCACTGGGCTTGACCTGCCGGCGGATCACACCGGAGTCGACAGTGTTGCCTGTGCGTGATATCGCCCGGAAGAACATTTCTGCTCTGGAAATTTCGACGACCATGAAGCTCTGGTCCTGGTCGAAAGAAGCGGCAGTCTGGCGCGAAGGGCTCATGTTGCCCCTCCTCAACTGGCCCCCTGAGCCCGAGACGAAGTAGTGGATTCCCTTCTGCGGCTGGATTCGTTCGTACACATGGTCGTGGCCCGAGAACACCACATCGACGCCGTATTTCACGAAAATCGGCTCGATCAGGATCCGCAGGTCGACCGACGATCCGTGGCGAGAGGCATTGGAGTACAACGGGTGGTGGAAGTAGCAGATTTTCCACTCGTCGCGCGAGTCTCTCAGCGCGGCTTCGAGCCAGGCGACCTGTTTTCGATCCATGAGCGTGCTGTCGAGCGCGAAGAACCGGACATTGTTGCGGGCAAACGTGTAGTAACGCTGGCCGTTCATGTTGTACGGTTTGTACGAGATCTGTGCGGGATCATCGTGGTTGCCGAGCGACGCCTGGAATTTCACGCCCGCGGCGAGCAGAGGCGCGTACGGCTGTTCGAACTTCCTGACGAAATCGGCCAGCCGCTGGCTTCCGTACATGTTGTCCCCCAGCATGATGACGAGGTCGAAGGGGAACGAAGAATGGACCTTCGTCATTTGCTGCGCGAGCTGGTACTGCGGCCTCTCGCCCGTGCCGTTATCGCCAATGGCGGCAAACTTCAGCGAGGCGGATCTGTTAGGGAGCGGTGAAGACTGTGCGAAGAGCGCCGCGGATGCCACCGCGGCAGCGACCAGAAGCGCGGGGAAGACACGTTCAGGCGATGCCACACGCACGTCCTGCACAATACACGCGCGTAGTGTACCTGCCGGTCCCAAAATTGTAATCAGCTGTGAGTGGAGTAAGGGCGCGTCTATACGCTCGGCGCGCCGAGCATGCGCGTGAGGCACTCGACCAGAGTGGTGTATCGCTGCGGCTTGTAGAACACTTCGGCGTTGTGCTTCAGAATCAGGACTTCCTCCTCCGGCGACAACGGCACGCCCGTGAAAATCAGAACCGGAAGGTGAGCGTGCTCTTTGGATGCGCGCAAGTACGCGAGAAGAGTCAGCCCCGATCGTTCCAGACCCTTTGGATCCGGCAATCGCACATCGAGCGAGACGGCATCGATCCGTTCCGTGCTGAGGATCTCCAGCGCGCGATCGACCGTGTCGGCGTGATGGGTTCGGAACCCCATCAACGTCAACGTGGCGCAGTAGGTGGTCTGAACGCTGGGCTCGTCCTCGACCACGAGCACAACGGGAGCGTGGGCCATTGTGTTGGTTTTCGGTTGAATGGCCCTCAGGCGACAGGCCCATCAGGAATGTGACAGCACGAAAGTGTATTCAGTCAATACACCTAAGTCCCTGCATCTTGAATGGGTTACGGATTTGCGCTACCATAAATGGCACAACAACAGCTTCCAGGCTTCCGGAGTCTCGCGTGGCGCGCATCCGTCTGATTCGAAAACTCGCTCAATCGATGAACGGCGTCGATGTGTCGCGACTCAAAGTCGGCGACGTCATCGAACTGGACGAGAGGCGTGCAGACATGATGGTGCAGCTGGGCTGGGCGGAGCGCGCCGGCGACGACATCATTTCTTCCGGCGGCGGTCAGTCTTCTCCACAACGATAAAGTCGCTGAGCTCCCATGTGAACGGCGGTTTCTGACGCCGGTCGCCTTTGCGGCGCTCGTCCTTCGCGCCGCCCTCCGATGCGCGTCGTTCCTCTTTCCGCCGGTCCCATGTAACTTCGACTGGCAGATCCGCCGTTTTCTTCTTCAGTTTCTGAAAGCGCTGAATGGCGCCACGGCGCACGATCAATTGGACGGACCCCGTCCGTCGCTTAGCCATCGACCCTGTTATCGGCTGCCCCGGAGCCGTTCATCAACAAGCTGAGCGGTGAGGGCGCGATGAGGCGGTACGAACACGCCTCATCTCATGACAGTTTTGTTATTGCTTGACGGGTGTTCCGGACGATGGACCGATTCTCGTCGTTTGACGCGCGACGATTTGCCAGCCGTGCGGGCCCTGTGAGCGGCGTACCATCACCCAGAGAATGTTGAGATGGTTGTCGAGCATCTTTCCAGGGGCGCCGTTACGAAAATCGACAACGCCTTTGGCGAGCGCCACATCGCCGTAGACGCGGATGTCCGTCTCGGTGAATTTCATGAACTCGGCGACGCCGGGGCCCTGGATATTCTTGAGGACCTGGGCCTTCGTTTCGGTCAGCGCCGACGAATGCGAATACGTGATGTCGTCACCGTAGATGCGGCCGAGCGCCGCGACGTCTTTTTCGATCGTCGCCTTGGCCATAGCCTCGAGCGTGGCCATGACGGCTTTGGTATCTGGAGAGTTCGCGGTGGCGGAGCCGACCTGCGCCAGGGCGACGGCCGAGAAAGGCAATGCGACGGCAATGACGAGAAGGAGGTTTTTCATGCCTTCTGTCTACAGGAGATCGCGCCGGCGTGCAAGCGTTTCTATCGGCGCAGCGACCGTATATACCAGTCGCGCCACGCCGGGGCCTCGCGAGGGAGTGACATGCCGGTGATGTCACGGAGCGCCTGAAACACCCACGAGCGAGTCTGATCATCCAGCGTGGGATCCTCGGCGAAATCGAGCAACTGGGGAAGCGCCGTCAGCCGAAGCTTCGCGCTGAGCATGCCCGACTGCGCGAGCGAGCAGGCGGCGCGCTCGCGAATCACCGGCGACGGGTCGTCATGGAAGACGCTCAGCAATGGCGCGATTGTGTTCTCAGTACCGAGATAGGCGAGCCCTTCCACTGCCCAGTAGCGCACGTTCACGTTCTCATCCTGGATTGAGCTCATCAGAATCTCGAACGCGCGGGCGGGGTCGATGCCCCGGTTGCCCATCAGCCCGATGCGCCACAGCGCGTTTGCGCGCGGGCCCTGCGCGCCGTGCCGTGCTTCGGGTTCCAGCCTGTCGACCGTGGCGACGGATTTCTCCACGTCGAGCGCGGCAAGGTCCAGATCGATAGCGGCGGCCCTGACCGCCATATCGTCCGAGTTCAACGCCACCATGAAGAGGTTGTTCAGCCGCTGGTCGAGCGTAAGTTTTCCCCGCCAACTCTCCGCCCGCGCGTGGATCTGTTCGTTGGCCCCCTGATAGCGATTGATCGCACGCTCGAGCAGAAATTCGGCCTGTGCCTGTGCGCTCATTGAATCGAGGACTTCGAGGTGGTGCTCCGAGAGCACGCTCGCCGACGTCGGCTGTCGTCGCTGCGCTGACGCGGTGCCGCTGGAAACCGACGCCGCGATGAGTGTCAATGCGATCAGGCGGAAGCGCATGCGAAACGCGGCGCAAGCTTGATGCCGCGGCCGATAGGTGAAAAAGCCCGTGGAAATGATCGGGACGGTTGCGATGCCATTACGAATCTGGATGTGACTGGCCCAAACCGGCACATGCGGGAACGGCCGTCACACCAGCACGACAATTGCCCCTGGCGAAATGTCGATCGACACCGTGTCGTGACGATGCAGGTCCATGCATTCGTCATCGAAGTGCACTTCCGCGCATCCACTCATCGTCACGGACTGCGCGCGCCGCGTGGGAAGAGACAGGCGCGAGGGTTGCCCGCTCATAAGATCTTCCAGATACGTCTTCAGTCCGGCGCGATGCGCTGGTCCCGCAAACACGACATCGAAGTGCCCGTCGGACGGCGAGCCATCGGCCGACAGCACGATGTTTGGTCCGACGGAACGGATGTTGAGGATTTCCAGCAGCAGCAGGTCTTCTGAGAGTGCCGCCCCGTCGATGACCACCGTCTGACGCACAGGTTCGAGGTCGTCGAGCATGTCATAGAACGTTTGTGCTGCGGCGATCACCTCGGTCGCTGGATGCGCCTCGGCCTCGTCACGAGACCGCTGCTTTCGCCCCGCCGCCGCAATCCCCGCCGGAATCAACCCGCAGCCTGCGCCTTCGACGATCAACCGCGTGGTCGAGCCCAACCGCGCGTATCCGAGATCGAACGGCACGTGCCGCGCGTCGTGCCACGACGCGATCAGATCGGTCATCTCGCCCGCAAGGCCGAGCGACGTGGCGATGTTGTTCGCGGTCCCGAGTGGGAGGATCGCAAGCGGGATCGGCGTGGCCGAGACAATTTCAGCCCCGGCGGCCACAGTGCCATCGCCGCCGGCGGACACGACGAGATCCACCTGCGCTGGATCTGGACGCGCCTTGGTGTTCCTGGCGCTGACCAGATCGACGACGGTATGGCCGGCGTTTTCGACAAGCGTGCGGAGATCGTCATCAGAAATACTTCGCCCCGCGCTCTCGTTGCAGAGAATCCATACACGCACGCGCGGTGATGATTCAAGAAACGGGCCGCAACGTGGCGGGTGATTTGCACCCAGTACGATGTGCGTATTCTCGTGTCGAATGACGATGGCATTTACAGTCCCGGTATTGCCGCGCTTGCGGAGGCGGCCTCCAGGTTTGGCAGTGTCCGGATTGTCGCCCCCGATGTCGAGCGTTCGTCAACCGGACATGCCATCACTGCTGCGTACCCACTCTCGTACCGCCCGACGCGAATCGGGGATTTCTCGGCCTTCCGCGTCAATGGCACACCTGCCGACTGTGTCGCGCTCGGCGCGCATCTCTGGGGCAGTGTCGATCTGGTGTTGTCGGGCCTGAATCTCGGGTTCAACCTCGGCAACTCGATCTGGCACTCCGGCACGCTCGCGGCCGCCAAGCAAGCCGCGCTCCTGGGGCTGCGCGGCATCGCCTTGAGCATTCCCGCCGGAGCCGACCAGGATCTCGGTCCGCTGATCCCGTGGGTCGAGCGCGTTCTACAGACCCTGCTCGAGGAACCTGCGCTGCCGCTCCTCAACGTCAATCTCCCTCGAGCACCGCGCGGCATGCTGTGGACGCGCGTGTCGGTCCGCCAGTACGACGGGCGCATCGTGCCCACGAAGGATCCTCAGGGGCGCGATTTGTACTGGTTCACCGTCGTGCCGCTCGAGGGGGCCGAGGAGGGCACCGACCGGTGGGCCATCGAGCAGGACTGGATTTCGCTCACGCCGCTGCGGCTCGATCTCACCGACGAGGCCCAGCTCCGCGCGGTCGTCGAGCGCCGCCCGCTGGACCGCAACGTGGCGCTGGCCACGTCGTCCCGAACTTCCTCCCCGCAGGTGGCTGAAGCCGTCCGCGCCGAAGAGTCGGCCGCCCCGCCAGCCGCCGCTAGCCCCGAGTCGAATCTCTTCTACTTGACAACCAAGTGCAGCGGCGCCAGAATCGCGTCGTCTACTTGACTGTCTAGTGATGGCAAAATCCGAGAAGCCGGTCGAGTTGCTGCAGGGCACGCTCGACCTCATCCTCCTGCGCGCTCTCTGGTCCATGGGGCCGCAGCATTCCTACGGGTTGGCGACGCGCCTCGAGCAGGTGGCCGATCATCCGCTCTCGCTGAACCAGGGCACGCTGTATCCGGCGCTCATCCGGCTGGAACAGAAAGGCTGGATCAAGGGGAGCTGGCAGAGGACCGAACGTCACCGCGACGCGAAGTACTACGCCATTACGAAGCCGGGCATTCGAGCCCTCGCCGAGCAAACCGAGCGCTGGCGCCGTCTCGCCGGTCTTGTCGACAAGCTGCTCGTCAACGAAGGGTGAGGGAATGAGACGCTTCTTCCTGCGCCTCTGGAGTTTCTTGAGGCACGCGCAGATGGAGCGCGATTTGTCGCGGAAGATTGCGTCTCATCTCGAGCTGCTCCAGGAAGACCTTCAGAGACGCGGACAATCGGAGGCCGACGCCCGGCGTGCCGCCCGGCTCGCGCTTGCGGGCATCGAGCAGACGAAGGACGCCCATCGTGACGCGCGTTCGTTCGTGTCCCTCGAGGACGCGCGCCGCGATGTCGTCCATGCCGTTCGGCTGCTTCGGCGCAATCCGCTCTTCGCCCTGACGGCGGCTGTGTCATTGGCCATCGGCATCGGCGCAAATACCGCGGTGTTTACGATCGCGAACGCGCTGCTCTTCCGCGATCCTGCCGGTGTCGTCGAGCCCGATCGGGTTGTCGAGATTGGCAGCCTGCGCGGCGACGGCGGCCTCAATCCGCTGTCTTTCGAGACCTACCTCGAGATTCGACGCCGCGCGACGACGGCGTCGGGCGTGTACGCGAACCGAATGTTCCCAAACGCGATGGCCCTCGATGTTGGAGGAATGGTCGAACGTGTGTTTGTGCACTCCGTTACAAGGAACTACTTCGACGTTCTCGGCGCGATCCCGAGCGCCGGACGTGTGTTCGGCCAGGGCGGCGACGGAATGGATGTGGCGGTCGCCGTCATCAGCCACGATTTCTTTGAGCGGCGCTTCTGGTTCTGGTTGGCGCGCGTTTGAAGCCCGGCGTTTCGGTCGCCCAATCGGCCGCTGAATTGGCAGTCATCCATGACGTGATCGGCCAGAAACAAGGCCGGCAGGTGGGACCGACTCGTCTCCATCTGCTGCCGGCATCCCGCGCGGGCGGCAATCGCAACCTCGTGGCCGGGATCGCGGCAGCCTTGCTTGTGATCGTGTCCCTCGTGCTGGCTGTCGCCTGCTCGAATGTCGCGGGCATTCTGCTGGCGCGAGCGACGGCCCGGCGACGGGAGATGGCCGTGCGCCTCGCTATTGGCGCCGGCCGCGGGCGGCTCATTCTTCAACTCCTCATCGAGACGCTCTTACTCTTCATCCTGGGCGGAGCTCTGGGACTACTGCTGGCAGCTGCGATTGCGTGGTCGATGTCGACGCTGCCGTCATTGCCAGTGCCGATATCGGTGTCGCTGTCGCTCGACATACGCGTCATCGCTTTTACGAGCGTGCTCTCGCTGGTTGCCGCGCTGCTTTCTGGGATAGCACCGGCGTTCAGAGCCTCGCGGGTGAATCCCATAAGCGCACTGAAAGACGATTCGCAGGGTACGAGTGGCTCCAGGCTTCGCGGTGCCTTTGTGGTTGCGCAGGTGGCCATCAGCCTGCTGCTTGTCGTCCTGGCCGGTCTGTTTGTCAGAGTCTTGCAGCACGCGGGTGCCGCCGATCCGGGGTTCGACTCCAAGGGGGTGGAACTGGCGACGCTCGACCTTTCAATGGGCAAAGGCGCAGTTGATCGCGCACCACTGTTCTGGCAAGAGCTGATCGACACTATCCGCCGGCAGCCTGGCGTCGAATCCGCCACGCTGGCGCGCGTGCCGCCTGGCGGCTGGGAAGGGATCGGCTTGGGCGATATCAGACGTCCGGGCATCACGCCGGCGACAGACGAACTGATAGTTCCGTCGTGGAATATCGTTGCGCCCGGATACTTCGGGACGCTGCGCATACCGATTCTGAGCGGAAGGGACTTCAACGCCACGGACGCCCCGAGCTCGCTCCCGGTCGCCATTGTCGGCGAGGGACTCGCCCGGCGATTATGGCGTGACGAGGCCGCCGTCGGGAAATCCATCTCGCAGCTCGTAAGTAGAGAGCAAGGCGCCGCGGGCCAATCCACGCGACGCGAGCTACTCGTCGTCGGCGTGGCGCACGACATCAAGTCGAGCAGTCTCATCGATGGACTTGCCGATTCCATCGTCTACGTGCCGCTGACACAAGGTCCGCTGTTCCTGACGCGTCAGATGACGATTGTGGCGCGCTCAAACAGCCATGCCCGGATCGCCACCCGGATTCGCGCTTCCGTGGCAGAGAAAGATCCAGGCCTCGTCTTTGTCAGGGCCGAGACGCTCGATGAGGCCGTGGCGCTGGGCCTCGCGCCGCAGCGGCTGCTGGCCTTGTTTGCGGGGAGTCTCGGCCTGGTGGGATTGCTGCTCGCCTCTCTCGGCATTTACGGTGTCACCGCATACAGCGTGGCGCAACGGACGCGAGACATCGGCGTGCGCGTGACGCTGGGTGCCGAACGACGCGATGTCGTTGCGATGGTTATTCGACAAGGAATGCTGCTCGCCGGCCTCGGGTCGGCGATCGGTCTCGTGCTCGCCGCCGGCGTCAGTCACGTGCTGAACGTGTACCTGTTCGGCCTCGAGCCCATTCATCTCCCCACATTCGCCGGCGCCACGATTCTCTTCGGATGTGTGTCGCTTCTTGCCTGCTTCCTGCCCGCCCGCCGCGCGACGAAAATCAGCCCGCTCGTTGCTCTGAGATATGACTGATCATAGACCCGTGACCAACACCTGGACGAGCGAGACCTACCGCCAGAACGCGGCCTTTGTGCCTGCGCTGGGAGCGGCGGTGGTCGCGCTGCTCAATCCGCAGCCGGGCGAGCGCATCCTCGATTTGGGCTGCGGCGAGGGATCGCTCACCGAGCAAATCGCGGCGTCCGGGGCGACGATCGTCGGCATCGATACATCCGAAGACATGGTGGCCGCCGCGAAAGCGCGCGGTCTCGACGCGCGCGTGATGGACGCAGAACGCCTGACGTTCGCAGAGGAGTTCGATGCGGTGTTTTCGAATGCCGCCCTTCACTGGGTGCGCGATCACGACGCGCTGCTCAACGGCGTGCATCGTGCCCTGAAGCCGGGCGGCCGCTTCGTCGCGGAGTTCGGCGGTCACGGCAATATCGCGGCGATTCAGGTGGCCATTCGAGCGGTGCTCGCGCGCAGGGGATGGGAGACGAACATCCGGCGCTACTACGCGACAGGGGCCGAGTACCTCCGCGCGGCTCGTGCAGCACGGTTTCACCGTGAGTCAGATTGATCTGATCCCCAGGCCGACGCCGCTCCCGACGGGCCTGCGCGGCTGGCTCGACACGTTCGAGCGCGCCACACTCGATCGCATTCCGGCAGAGCAGCGAGCGTCGTTCGTGGAAGAAGTCGAAGGGCTCCTGCGGCGTGAGATCTGCGACGCGCAAGGGAACTGGACGGCGCACTACGTCAGGCTGCGCTTTGCGGCGCACAAGGCGTAGTGGACAACGTTACGCACTCGCTCGTCGGCGCCGTGCTCGCGGATGCGGTCATGATGCGGGCGACGAAATCTCATCGACCGCTGTTGGTGGGCGCCGGCATCATCGCCGCAAACCTTCCAGACATGGATCTCACGTACTCGGCGATCACGCCGATGCCCGTCGGGTATCTGCTGCACCATCGCGGGCACACGCACACGATCGCCGGCCTCGGCGTGCTTGCGCTCCTGCTGGTGCTGGCCTACAGACGTCTGCCGCCTGTGCGCGCCATGCGAGCGGGCGACCGGTGGAGGCTCTGGCTGCTAATTGCTGTCGCGCTGGCCAGCCACCTCGCCATGGACGCGCTGAACAGTTATGGCGTCCATCCGTTCTATCCGATCGACAACCGCTGGTATTTCGGCGACGCCGTGTTTATCTTCGAGCCGTCGTTATGGGTCGTCCTTGGAGTCGCGGTTGCGTGGAACGGGCGCAGCGGCACATCGAGGCTGGCGGCCGCGATACCGATTTCGATCCTGCTGGTCACGATCGCGTCGATGGACATCATGCCGCTCGAGTCTGCGGTCGTACTGGCGGCGGCGGGCGCCTCTTTCGCGTGGTTCGCGCGCCGGCTGTCGCCGCGATCGCGAGCGGCCACGGCACTGGCGGGCGCGGCGCTCATTGTCGTGGCCTCGCTGGCGACATCCCGTGGGGCCCGTGACGTGTCACGACGCGCGTTGCAGCCTCTACTGCATGGACGACTGGTCGACGTCATCCTGACGCCGAATCCCTCTTCGCCCCTGTGCTGGGGCGTCATCGGGATCGAGTCGATTGAGACTCGGGGCGAGTACATTTTGTGGCGCGGCACGCTGTCTCTCGCGCCGGCGCTGAAAGACCCCACGACGTGTGCCTCGCATCGTTTCGCTGAGGCTGGCACCACGCGGAAGGTTGGTGACGGACGCCTGGCACTACGCGACGAAATTCATCAATCACTTCGACAACTCCGCGATCTCGCTCGAGAAAACTGCTGGGCCAGGGCCTGGATGCGGTTCGGGCGCGCCCCCGTGGTGGCCGGCGAACAGATATTCGATCTGCGTTTCGCCGAGCGTCGCACGCAAGCGTTCACCCACCTGTCGCTCGTCGGCGAGCGCGGCAAGCCGCGATGTCCCGCTTTCGTCCCGGGTTGGGCGATGCCCCGAAAGGACTTGCTGGAACCGTAGGGTGTAAGGCCGCCGACCTGAATGGCGCCGGCGGGAGAGGGAAGAATCACCGACGGGACGTGGAAAAACCCTGCAAGCACAACGAGTAACGCCGCATCGCGCGCGATCAGTAGGCGAGGGGCGGCACGTCAGGTCGCATGAAACTCGTCGACATCTAGCGACTTGGATCGCCGCTCAAACTGCAGCGCGTCGGTCGTGGCGATGCGGCACGAACGGGGTCCGATTCGGATGGCGTCGAGCGCGCCCGCCTGGACCTGCTTGTACAAGTAGCGGCGGCTGACGGTCCAGTAGTCTGCGAGCTCGCCAACAGACACATAGGAGGAGGGATGTGTGGCCAAATCGTGAATATGCATAACCGGACTCGGGTTGATCTACCAAGGCGAATCGGTTGACCAGATTCTGCCAGTCATTTGTCGAAAAATCGGTATCTCGCAGACAAAAGTCTTCCCACTAGTCACCAATTGCCGTCGCCCATGACTGGAAAAATCTCGCGGGTCGATCTGGCCTAAGACTTACTGTAATAACAAGTAGAATGCTCTTTATGCATCTGGCGTTGACCGCGGGATTCGGCGGTATTCAGATTGCTCTGCACGACAATCGAGACTATACGATCGACGCGGAGTGCTGATCGGTACGCGGCTGACATTAGTACTGCCATTAGGAGTATTCTTTTTTGGCCTCTCGCACCCGGATTGCCAATCTCGCCACGCACTCTGACAAGTACGTCAGCGTGAGTCAGCTTGCCGATTATTGGCAGGTCAGCCGGAAGCAGATCTACAAACAAATCGACGCGGGCACGCTCGAAGCCATCCGTTTGGGCGAACGCCTGTACCGCATCCGCACCACGACCGCGCTCGACTTCGAAAAACGAGCGCGCATGCGTCCTATGCCAACCGCCCGCCGCGCTGATAAGTAAGACAGCGATCGCCAGACACGTCTTTTTGTGTCCCTGTGTGTCGTTTTAGTCCCCATGCGCACCGAGTGGCGCAGAGTGCGCCGTTCGGCCTGCGCGATGTCCTGTTGATGATCCCAACCACTGCCCCCTCAAGCACTCTTAGTCCGTCACCCCCTATCGCATCCCACGAGGAAGCTGCGATTCTTCCTGCTCGTCACGCGCGAGGCTGATTCCGGCTTCGCCGCTAACACCGAGGACAGCTGCTGTAAGTGAGAGGGCGAAGCTGTGCCTACATGCTAATCACAAACCTGAACACACACGCCGCAAGTTATGTTTCGGTAGCCGAACTCGCCGAATACTGGGATGTGACGCGCCAACTTGTCTACAAGCACGTCCAGTCCGGTCAGCTACCAGCCATCCAGTTGGGTCCGCGGTGCTTCCGGATCCACACCAAAGATGCCGTTGCATTCGAACGACTGATCTCGTCGAAGTGGCGCAAGAACAGCAGTAGCACCGGCCCGGACAAGGTCCGACGGGCGCCGATTGCGTCTGTCCCAAACCGGCGGAGACAAGCCCGTGGCGATCGAAGTCTGTTTGCATCGAACCGGAATAGCGATGCGCCTCCGGCCGCGCCGAACGACCTGGCTCGCCAAACGCGGCGAGAGCCGCTGACCATCGCACAGCCCATCCAGCCCGGATCCGGCACGGCCGCCAGACTACCGCCTGAATCGCTGGCTGCGTCGTTTCTCGAGGCCAATGTGGAGTCGCTTCTCGAGGCCGATGTGGAGTCGCTGGTCGCGCCGAAGCCTCTGCGCCAGGCACGAGGAAGCCGGGCAACCGGCCGACGCGTGCGCTCGTGAAGACTGGCCAATCGGTGGATCGGCTGTATCAAGTCGCTGAAGCGACCCTTGGTGTTTCTGCGGATGTACTTTCTGACGAATCCTCCCCGATGAGCGTGGCCGCGTGGGACTCGCTGGGTCACCTGAACCTGATTCTCGCCCTCGAAGCCGAGTTCAACGTGAGCTTTTCACCCGAGGATGTCATCAACATGCGGAGTCTCGGATTGATTCGAGACGGGTTGCGCGCCCAAGGTGCGCAGGTGTGAGCGTGCGTAGCCGAAGGGACCAGCGTCGAGCGGCATGACCGAGTCTGTTGAGGCCATCTTCACGGCGGTCGATCGTGCCCCCTCGTCGGCGGCGTACGCCGATGCGGCGCGACGACTCCGCGGGATCCGCCAGGACTGGCCGGCTGTGCGGCTCGCGTTGCTCTCGAGTTTCACGATCGATCTCCTCGTGCCCCCGCTTGAAGTGGAGACCGCTCGGCAGGGGTTCGCGGCTGATGTGTACGTCGCGCCGTTCAATACGACCGAACAGGAGCTGCTCGGCGACCATAGCGGCTGTCTGTCACATCGGCCAGATGTCGTCTTCGTCGCACGCACGCTCGCCGATGTGTGTCCGCCTCTGGCCGAGCAGTTTCTCGACCTCGCCGGGGATCGTGTTGAAGAGCTGGTCGATCGCGTGCTCGCAGACACCGTGGCGATGCTGAGCACGTTTCGGCAGCGATCGACAGCGGCACTCGTCATCCACAACTTCGCGTTACCGTCGTCGGCACCCCTGGGGTTGCACGAAGTGATGGCGAGCGTCTCTCAAACGGAGACGATTCGCCGCCTCAACCGGCGCCTCGTCGATGCAATCTCGACAATTCCAGGTGCCTACGTGCTGGACTTCGACCGTGCGTGCGCAACCGTCGGTTACCGAAACAGTCACGATGAGCGGCTGTGGCACCTGGCGCGCGCCCCGTTAGCGCCCGCAGTGATGCGGGAGCTCGCTAAGATGCAGGCGGCTTTCGTGCAGGCGCTCGTGGGCACGCCGCGCAAGTGCCTCGTGCTCGATCTCGACAACACGCTCTGGGGCGGAGTTGTCGGCGAGGTCGGCCGTGACGGCATCGCCCTGGGCGGCCCGTCGTATCCGGGAAGCGCATTCCGGCAGTTTCAACTCGTCATCCGTGAGCTCGTGCACCGAGGGGTGCTCCTGGCCATCAACAGTAAGAACAACCCGGAAGACGTCCAGTCGGTGCTCGACGGCCACCCGGGCATGGTTCTGCGGTCGGGCGATTTTGCCGCGACGCGCGTCAATTGGCAGGACAAGCCCGCGAACATGCTGGAGATCGCGGCGGAACTGAACCTCGGGATCGACAGCCTGGTGTTTGCCGACGACAGCCCGGTCGAACGGTTGAAGATGCGCCAGGCGCTGCCGGAGGTGCTGACCATTGAAATGCCGCCCACGCCGGTCGGCTTCTCCCAGGCTCTGCTCGACTGCCGCGCGTTCGACCGCGTGTCGCTCACATCGGAAGATCGGCGGCGCGGCGGGATGTACCAGGAGCAGCGTCAGAGAACGCGCCTCGCGGCCTCCGCGCGATCGGTCGAAGACTTTCTGCGCACGCTCGACATGGAGGTCGGGATCCAGCCCGTCGAGGACAGCTCGTTTCAACGGGCGTTGGATTTGATTCACAAGACGAACCAGTTCAACCTCACAACGAGGCGGCACCCTGCCGCGGCTCTCAGAAGCATGATGGCCGATGCGAGCTGCGGCGTGTTTGTCGTGCAAGCGGCCGATCGGTTTGGCGACTACGGCATCGTGGGAGTGGGCATTCTCCGGACGAGCGAACGACGCGCGGTCATCGACACGCTTGCGCTCAGTTGCAGAGTCATTGGCCGGACAATCGAAACGGCCTTGCTGTGTCACTTCGCCACTTGGGCGCGCAAGCACGGTGTGGAGGACCTCGAAGGCGAATTCGTGCCCACGAGGAAGAACGCGCCTGCGGCGGATTTCTACCCTCGACACGGGTTTCAGCCGGTGAACGGCACCGATGGATCGACGGGGTGGACGATCAGCCTGCGCAATGTGCCGTTCGAGTGGCCCGCATACATCCGGAGTGCGCAGGAGATCGCGCCGCTGGCCGGGACGGACGCGTAGATGGGCATCGAGTTTGCCGACTGTGCTTCGAACGGCGTCGATGCCTTGCGTGGATTCTTTCGACAGGTGTATCGAGCGGACTATCCACTCGGATCGAGCCCCACACTGTTCGAGTGGCAGTTTGGGCGCCGTCGTGATGACTCCGGGTACTGCTGCAAGTTGGTGCTCGTTGACGGCGACATCGCCGGGTGTCTCGGGTACGTGCCGGTAGAAGTCAGCCTTCGCGGGCGTGTCGTGCGCGGTGCCTGGACAGCCAACTGGATTGTCAATCCCGAATATCGACGGCTCGGCCTCGGACCGCTGTTGATGCGTGAGCTCACACGACAGGTCGATGTCACCCTCGTGGTCGGCCTCAGCGACGATTCACGCGCCATTCTCCCCAGGATGGGCTGGACCGACTTCGGCGATCTGGCCCGTTACGTGAAGGTGCTCGATCGGCAGGCGATTAACTTGCTGACGCCTGGCGGCTCGATCGACTGGTCGGAGCAGGACGCTCCGCTTGCTGAGCCGATCGATCGCCAGACGGACGTACGGAGTGTCGAGCGATTCGACGATGGCGCGATGAGGCTGTGGGACCACAAGTGGGGAACACGCGGCGCCGGCACGCGGCGGTCCGCGGAGTTCCTCAATTGGCGCTACGTCGAACATCCTGCGTTCAGCTACCGGTTGTTCGAAGCGCGCCGCGACAGAGAGCTGCTGGGATTGGCGGTCTATCGTGTCGAGCCGGTCCGCGATGTCCCGCTCCGGATCGGCCGTCTGGTGGAGTTTCTCGCCGAGCCGCACGTCTCGGACGCGCTCATCGGCGCCCTGCTTCGTGACGCGACGTCGCAGGGCGTGAGTGCGGTCGATTTTTTTTGCTCGCAGCGCGACATCAATGCGCTGCTTCAATGGGGCTTTCTGCCGGGCGATCACCCTGTGGCTGCACAGATTCCGATCCTCTTCCAGCCGATCGATCGGCGGCGATGCGGCATCCCGTTCATGGCCTACCTGAACAACCTTGCCGTCGATGCGCGCAGCCTCCAGTGGTACGTCACGAAAGGCGACGGGGATCAGGATCGCCCCAATTGATCGCGAGCGCAGATCAATCGCCCTATCCTTTGCACGCCCTATGAGCCGGTCCGTTGCCGCCTCGTCCAGAAGTTCGCGAAGTCTCAGAGTGGTGATGTTTCACTACGTGCGCGACGTGAAGCGCACGCGGTTTCCGCGCCTGAAGGCGGCAAGCATCGATCGGTTTCGAGACCAGGTCCGGCAGCTCTCGGCGAACTATGAACTCGCCACGCTCGAGTCGGCCCTGGCCTTTCTCCGCAATGAGTTCACCCCGTCGCGTGATTTGTGTCTGTTCACTTTCGATGACGGTCTCCGCGAGCATTACGACCACGTTCTGCCGGTGCTGGCCGACGCCGGCGTCCAGGGGTTGTTCTTTGTGATTACTTCGTGTTTTGACGCGAAAGTCGCGTCGGTCCACAAGAACCATTTCGTGATGGCCACGCTCAGTGAATCGGAATATCAGGATGCGATCCTGACGCGTGCCGCCGAACTCGCGCCGGAATGCCGCCTCGACGTGGATCCGCTGATCCTGGAGCGCACGTACCGGTGGGATCCACCTGGCGTGGCGCGCGTCAAGTATCTGCTGAACTTCCAGCTTCCCGAGGCCGCGCGCGATCGCCTGCTCGACGATCTGTTCACGACATATCTGGGCAACGAGGCGCAATTTGCTCGCGAGCTGTACTTGAGCTGGGATCAGGCGCGCGACATGCAGCGCCACGGCATGCTCATCGGTGGTCACTCGCACACGCACGTCGCTCTCGGAGCAATGGACGCTGCGCGCCAGGTGCAGGAAGTGACGGTGTGCGCCGGGCTGCTGCACGCGAATCTGTTGCCGCAATCGTTGTGGCCGTTCGCATATCCGTATGGTCAGCCGTGGGCGTTCAACCAAACGACAGTGGATGCCGTGCAGTCGCTGGACTTCTCGAACGCGTTTGCCACGACGGTCGGAAACAACACCGCCGGTCAGGACCCGTACACCATTCACCGTTTCGACACAAACGACGTCAATCTGTTTCGCCACAAACGGTGGAAGTCTGTGGCGGACTCGAACATCAGGACGGGCAGAACATGGCGGCGGACATAGAACTCGGGGGGCGCAAAATCGGGCCGATGCACCCTCCGCTCGTGATTGCGGAGGTTGGCATCAACCACGAGGGATCGCTGGAAAAGGCTTTCCAAATGGTCGACGCCGCAGCGGCTGCGGGTTGCGAATGCGTCAAGTTTCAGTCGCACGTCATCGACGACGAAATGATTCCCAACTCCGTCGTGCCCGGGAATTCATCCGAAACGATTTGGGACATCATGAAACGCTGCGCGCTCAGTGAGGACGAAGAGCGCCAGCTCAAAGCCCATACCGAAGCCAGGGGTATGCTGTTTCTGTGCACGCCGTTCTCGCGCGCGGCCGCATCGAGGCTGGAGCGGATGGGCGTCGGGGCGTACAAGATTGGCTCAGGCGAATGCAACAATTACCCGCTCGTCCGCCACATCGCTGCATACCGTCGCCCCGTCATTCTGAGCACCGGCATGAACGACGTCGAATCCATTCGGCCCGCCGTAGAGATTCTTCGCGCTCACCGCGTGCCGTACGCGCTCCTGCATTGCACGTCGATCTACCCGACGCCATATCACCTGGTTCGTCTTGGAGCCCTGCGCGCACTGAGCGACGCGTTTCCCGACGCCATTGTCGGCCTGAGCGATCACTCGGTCGGCAACTACGCCTGCTTTGGCGCCGTGGCGCTCGGGGCATCGATTCTCGAAAAGCACTTCACGTGCGACAAGTCGTGGCCCGGACCCGACGTGCCGATCTCGATCGATCCGGCTGAACTGCGCGACCTGATTAGCGGGGCGAATGCCGTGCAACAGGCGCTCGGCGGACGTAAAGACATCCTGCCGGAAGAGCGACCGACCATCGATTTCGCATACGCGTCGGTCGTCACGATTCGCGACGTGCACGCGGGCGAGCCACTGACGCGTGACAACCTCTGGGTGAAGCGGCCTGGAACGGGCGAAATCCACGCTCGACAGTTCGAGCAGCTGCTCGGGCGATCGGTGCAGCGCCCGATTGCCGCCAATACTCAGCTCCGCTGGTCCGACCTCGAGCCGTCAACGGCACTGCACCCATCCTCGGCATCTGCCACGGCGGACGCGTGATCGCCGCAATCATTCCAGCGAGAGGCGGCTCGAAGCGCCTTCCACGCAAGAACTTGAGTCTGTTTGCCGGACGTCCCTTGATTCATTACAGCATCGCGCTCGCCCAGGCAATCGACCGCATCGATTGTTGCGTCGTATCGACCGAAGATGCCGAGATTGCCGACGTGGCACGCGGCCATGGCGCCGAGGTCATTGCACGTCCTGCCGAGCTCGCGGACGATTGCGCGTCGACGGCCAGCGTCATCATCCACGCGCTGGAGACCATGGGCCGTCACGGTCGAATGCCCGAAGCCGTGGTGCTCCTCCAGCCCAACTGCCCCCTTCGCCCTCGGGCGCTGGTGGTGCGCGCGCTGGATCTTCTCTCCGACGCATGTGACTCGGTCGTGTCGGTCAGCAGCGAGCACCACAAAACCGGCGAGATAAAGCACGGCCTGTTCGTGCCGCTCTACGCGCCCGGTACCAGGGCCCAGGACATGCCGGAGCGCTACTTCGAAAACGGCCTGGTGTACGCGGCCTGGTCGAGGCGCGTGCTGGAGACGGGCAGTGTGTTCGGCGATCGTGTCCGGCCGCTCGTCACCGACCCGATGTACGCACTGGGCGACATCGATACCGCGCTCGATCTGGAAATTGCAGAGCATCTCTTCCTGAAATACCGGAACCACTTCGACTGGGTGCCGCCCGCCGCCGACGTACACGCCGGCGTGTCTCAGTAAATCAACCGATATGGCAAAAAAACGAATCCTGTTTGTTACCGGAACGCGCGCCGATTTCGGGAAACTCAAGCCCTTGATTCAAGAGATAAGGCATTCGACCGAGTTCACGTACTCGATCTTTGCGACGGGCATGCACATGCTGTCGAGATATGGCTCGACGGTGCTCGAAATCACCCAGGCGGGCTTCGAAAACGTCTTCCAGTTCATTAATCAGGACGCCAGCGTTAATTCACAGATGGATCTCGTGCTCGCCAACACCATCCAGGGTCTGGGACATTACATCCGCGAGTTTGCACCCGATTTGATCGTCACCCACGGAGACCGCGTCGAGACACTGGCGGCAGCCATCAGCGGCACGCTCAACCACGTGCTGGTGGCTCATGTGGAGGGGGGCGAGGTATCCGGCACGGTCGACGAGCTGTTGAGACACTCGGTGACGAAATTGTCCCACGTGCATTTCGTCTCGAATCAGCAGGCTCGGACACGACTCGTACAGATGGGTGAGGCGGAAGACAGTATATTCGTCGTCGGCTCGCCGGAAATCGACATCATGCTGTCACACGACCTGCCGCAGCTCGAAGCGGTGCGGGAGAAATACGAAATTCCATTTCAAGAGTACGCCATCGTTCTCTACCATCCTGTGACGACGGAATTACCGTCAATGAAAAGAAACGTGGTTGAGCTCGTGAGCGGGCTCGAAATGGCCGGCCTCAATTACATCGTCATCTATCCGAACAACGACAGCGGCGCGGAGATCATTCTCGACGGCTGGGCGCAGCTCAAAGGGAAGCCGTTCGTGCGGCTCATTCCCTCGATGCGCTTCGAATACTTTCTCACGCTCCTGAAGCACGCGTGCGCGATGATCGGCAATTCCAGCGCTGGCGTTCGAGAGGCGCCGGTATATGGAGTGCCCACCGTGAATATCGGGAGCCGGCAACTGAACCGTTTCAGCCATCCGTCCATAGTCAACGTGCCCGACGACGCACAGGCCATAGCGGACGCCATTCGACATCTCCCGAGCGCGACGCCGCCATCACGGTTTTTCGGCACAGGCGACAGCGCGCGGCGGTTTCGTCAGGCATTGGAGCGACCACAGTTCTGGGCCACCGCCCGGCAGAAGCAGTTTCGCGACGTGCGGCTCGCCGATCCCTATGACGCGGTCGCGAGCGTAATTCAGTGAAAGCGGGGGGTCCTGTCATGACGCTTTCGGTCACGCGTCTCCCGATCCTGGCAACCGCCTGGGCCGTGTCGCTGATGGTGGCCCCAACGCCAACCTTGGCGCAGGAGGGCATCCGACTTGGCCCCGCACGTCTGGCACCTTCGTTCGTGGCTTCGAACATCGGGATTGACACCAATGTCTACAACGATCCTGTGGATCCAGAACAGGATGTCACGGCCAACCTGGGCAGCAATCTTCAAATTTACGTGCCCATCGGCGGCACGCGCCTGAGCGGCCGCGCCGGCGCCGGCTATACGTACTTTCACGAGTTCGCCAGCCAGCGGTCGCTGAACATCGACACCTTCCTTCAGTGGACCGTGCCGCTCAACCGAGTCTCGCCGCTTGTCTCCTATGCGTTCACAAGATCCCGCGGGCGCCCCAACCTCGAGATCGATGAGCGGGTTGAGCACCGGACGAGCAGTCTGATCGTCGGGACCGGAATCCGGCTCTCATCGCGAGCGGGGCTGGGGATCGAGTTCAACAGAAACCGGTTTGTTTTTGGCGACGATGCCCAGTTTCTCGGCACCTCCTTGCAAAGCACGCTTAACAGGACCGCTGAAGGCGTTGGGCTGTCGTTTACGCATCGGCTGACGGCTCTCACCCGCTTGGGCGTGACTGCGGACGTCAACCGGCAGTTGTTCGACTTCGCGCAGGGCCGTGGTGTGGGCAAAACGTATTCAATCAGACCGACCGTGCAATTTGCCCCGACAGCCCTTATTCACGGGACCGCCGAAGTGGGGTATGGCCGGTTCGATGACGGCAGCGTGAACACCCCCGATTTCACCGGCGTGATGGCCTCTGTCGATCTTGCCTCCACGGTCCGCGGAAGCACGCGGTTCAGTGTGCGGGTGGCGCGGCAAGTCAGCGCGTCGTTCACTGATGCGGATCCCTACTATGTGCAGACCAATGTAGCGTTTTCCGTCGGCCAGCGACTGACAGACAGGTGGGATCTCAACGCAGGCCTGCGCAGAGAGTGGCTCGATTACCTCGACAGTGCACCTATTGGTGCGACTACATTGCCGGCGTTGCTGCCTGCTACGAGTGCTACGCAATATGCCGCCCATGCCGGTTTGGGGCACCGGCTCAGTCGCAGTCTCGGCGTGGGCTTTTCGGTCGAGTACATTCGCAGGAATGGCGGTGTCCGGGGCAATTACCGCGGTCTGCGCGCCTCGACTTCCATCAACTATGGGCTCTGAGCATTCTTCGCCGATCAGATCAGCCATCGTCGTGCTCGCGGTGTTGTTGAGCACTCTTGTCGTCGCTCGCACCGCCACGGCGCAGGGAGATTACGTTGTGGGTGCGCAGGACGTGCTGACGGTGTTGGTGTGGAGCCACGCCGAGCTCTCCGGCAAGTTCAACGTCGAAGCCGATGGCACTGTGAAACTGCCGTTAATCGACAGGGTCAAAGTCGCCGGTCTCACGCCCCGGCGCATCGAGGAGGCCATCGCAACGCAGCTGATTCAAGGCTACCTGAAGAATCCGCAGGTCAGCGTCACCGTCGAGCAGTACAAAAGCCAGCGGGTCTTCGTTCAGGGTGAGGTGCGACTGCCCGGCGTCTATACCCTGAGCGGCGATACGACGCTCGTCGAGGTGCTGACGCGCGCGGGCCTGGTGACGCCTGATGCGGGCAACGAACTCATCCTCGTCCGACCTCCCGAAGGGCGTCCGACCATAGGGCCGATTGGTCCGGAAAGTACTGAGGAGGGGACCGAAATCAAACGTATCGACCTCTTCGAGCTCCAGAACGGTTCGATGTCGGGCAATGTCACGCTC
Source organism: Vicinamibacterales bacterium (assembly GCA_963811435.1). Taxonomy (GTDB): domain Bacteria; phylum Acidobacteriota; class Vicinamibacteria; order Vicinamibacterales; family JAMQPK01; genus JAMQPK01. Next base: position 1,787,432 of record CAWERD010000006.1, on the reverse strand, counting down.
AGGGATGGCGATACTATCCATGTACCGCGCGGCGAGAAGGTCTACATCATCGGTCATGTCATGACCACCGGCGCTTACACCATCAGGAGGAACACGACCGTATTGCAGGCGCTCGCGCTGGCCGGTGGCGTCACCGACCGCGGGGCGACCAACCGCGTCAAAATCCGGCGAATGGTCGACGGCAAGGCAAAGGAAATCGGGGTCGAGCTGGATTCCATCGTACAACCCGGTGACACCATCGTCGTGCCAGAAAGATATTTCTAAATGAATACGGAAAGCTCGTCCGACGACACATTTCGCGCTTACGAACGCGCACCGGTCGTCCGCGATCAGTGGCATTTCGTCGACTATCTCCGACTGCTTTCCAAGCGTCGATGGACCGCCATTCCCGCGTTCCTCACCGTCGTTGTCGGCGTCGCGATCATGACGTATACGGCGGTGCCTATTTATGAGGCACGCACGCAGCTCCTCATCGAAGCCGAGACACAGAACATCGTCACGTTCAAGGAGGTCGTCGAGCAGGAAATGTCGACGATCGAGTACTACACGACGCAATACAAGATTCTGCAGAGCCGCGCGCTCGCGCGTACGACGATCGACCGTTTGAAGCTGTGGAACCATCCGGAGTTGAGCGGCAGGCCGCCTGCCGAGGCCGCGGGCCAGCAGGCCGGAGCGAAAGAGGCGCCGCAGGGATTCAGCTTCGCTCGAATGATGACGGGGTCGTTGAGGGCGACCGAGCAGTGGGTTCAACGTGTGCTTGGGCCCGAGCGCGCCGACGCGATACAGGATGCTCCCAAGACTTCGGAGATGAAGGAAGCGGACGAAAGCGCGTTTCAGACGCGGGCGATTGAGGGGTTCCTGGCGCGGCTGACCATCACGCCGGTGCGAAACAGCCGGCTCGTCGACGTGAAATTTCAGTCCACCGATCCTGCGCTTGCGGCCTCGATTGCCAACACGCTTGCGCAGGCGTATGTCGACCGCATACTGCAGTTCAAGATGTCTGCGTCGAAAGAAGCCTCGGACTGGCTCAGCAATCAGTTGTCAGAGCAGAAAGCAAAGGTCGAGCAGAGCGAGCAGGCGGTCCAGCGCTATCGAGAGCAGAACAGCGCGCTCGCGGCCGAGAATCCCGAGGTTGCGCAGAAGCTGAACGATCTGAGCACGATGGTGACGCGCGCCAAGACCGACAGACTCCAGAAGGAGCTGCTGCTGGTGCAGGTGAAGGGCGCGCAGGGAAATCGGGCGGCATTGCTCAGCCTTCCCAGCGTGGCATCGAATCCGAACGTGCAGCGGTTGACCACAGAGCTGTCCGATCTGCGGCGACAGGAAACGCAGATGTCCCGCGATTTCGGCGATCGGTGGCCGGAGATGATCAAGGTTCGGACGCTCATCGAGGCGGCGGAAGCCAAGCTCGTGGCAGAGGGCCAGAACGTCGTGGCCTTGGTGCAGAACGAAGTGGAGGCCGCGAAAGCCAACGAGGAATCGCTGGTGCGCGCCCTGGAGTCGCAGAAGGCCGAAGCGATGGCGCGGGATCGCAAAAACATCGGATTCCAGTCGCTCGAACGCGAGGCGGTGAGCAATCGACAGATCTTCGACACGCTCATGCAGCGCGCGAAGGAAACCAACATTTCGAGTCAGCTGCGCACCAACAATATCCGCGTGGCGGACGAAGCCGATCCGCCGAGCTCACCGATGTGGCCGAACAAGAGCCGAAACCTCTTGTTCGCGATATTCGCGGGTGCGGTGCTGGCTGTCGGACTTGCATTCAGCGCCGAATATCTGGACAACAAGCTGAAATCACCAGAAGAGATTCGTGACGAGCTCGGGCTCCGGTGCCTGGGACTGGTGCCGAAAATCGGGGGTAAGGAAAACGGCAATCCCATGCTCAACAACGGGGTGCCCCAGATGTTCGCCGAGGCATTTCGCACGGTGCGCACGAATGTGCTGTTCTCGTTCGAGGATATCCGTCCCGGCCCCGGCGGCGGGCGCTCGGTGGTCGTGACCAGCACGGCACCCGGCGAAGGGAAGACCCTCGTGGCCAGCAACCTGGCGGCCGGTCTCGCCCTGGCCGGGCAGCGCGTCATTCTGATTGACGGCGACATGCGACGCCCGCGCGTCCACGAAATTTTCCAGCGTCCGCAGGAACCAGGGCTTTCGAATGTCGTTCTCGGCACGATCAAAGCGAGTCAGGGGCTGCAGCCAACCGACATCCCCGGACTATGGCTGCTGCCGGCAGGCGCGTTACCGCCCAATCCGGCCGAGCTGCTGAGCTCGCCGCGCTTCCGGGAACTCGTGAATGCTCTCTTGAATCAGGCTGACTGGGTGGTCATCGATTCGCCGCCGACGATGGCGGTCATCGATGCTTCGGTGCTGGCTCATATCGCGGGGGGCGTGCTGTTCGTCGTGTCGGCTGAAAAGACGAGCCGACCGGCGGCCACCAAAGCGCTCGAGCAGCTGGATGCCGCGCGGCCGCATTTCCTCGGCGCGGTGTTGAACCGTGTCGACGTGAGACGCAATGCCTTCTTCTACTCGCCATACTACCGGCGCGAGTACAGCGATTATTACTCCAGAACCGCGGCAGGGGAGTGATGAACGCATTCGAGCTCGCGTGCCCGCTGCCCGGGGTCATGTACCAGTCAACGGGGCTCCATCTCAAGGTGGCCCCACACACGCGACGCGGACGCGATCGGGTCGCCTCCGCCTCGCGGTGATGAGCAGCGTCCATCCCTTGAAATCACAACCACAGATTTTTGCGATTCTTCCGCGCGGTGAAGCTATACGCAATTTCGTCTATAGCGGAGCATTGGAACGGGTTGCGGCAAACGTGCCGACCAGCGTGCTCTCGGTTCGCCCGAACGAGACGGTCTGGAGCGACCTTCGTGCGAGGCTGCCCGAGGTCGCCGAGTTGACGGAGATTCGGGAGCGGCGCGCCGTGTGGACCATCCGCGAGATCCTCGACATGGCGCACGGCCGCTGGCTCTGGTCGCACGCCGCGCGTAACCGCTGGGTGACGCGTGACAGCGAGGCGACGACGTTCCCGTTGGCGGTCAAACGCACGCTGAAGAAGGCCGCGTGTTATCCATTTGCAAACCGCGCTGGATTGAACGCGTTGTCCCGGCTCGAGCGCCTCGCAAGTCATACGCTTCGAACCAGCGACAAACCAATTGACGTGCTGAAGGCGATGCGACCGGCGCTCGTCTTCAACGGCTCCCATGTGCACAGCATGGTTGCGCTGCCCTGGATTCGTGCGGCAAGCGCGCTCAAAATCCCTACCGCGACGTTCCTGTTTTCCTGGGACAACCTGACGTCGCAAGGGCGCATCCTGCCGCGTTACGACTACTACCTGGCGTGGAACCACAGCATTCGTGAGCAGTTGCTGTCGATCTACCGCGATATCAAACCGGAGCAAGTACGGGTGACCGGCACGCCGCAGTTCGACTTTCATTTTCAACCGGAATATCGCTGGTCGCGCGAAGAGTTCTGCCGTCGCGTCAATGCCGATCCGTCACGGCCCATCGTGCTGTACACGACGTCGATGGCCAAGCCGGTGGCCGCCGAACAGGTCATTGTCGAGCGCATTGCCGCGATGCTGAGGCAGATGACCGATTTGGGGCCTCCTCAGTTGCTCGTTCGTGTCTATCCGAAGGACCGCACCGGCCGATTCGAGGAAATCAAGCAGCGCTGCCCGGACGTGTTGTTTCCGTCGATTCCGTGGGAGCCGAATTGGCTGACACCGACGGTGGACGACTTGTATATGTTGACCAACACGCTCGATCACGCGGCCCTCGGGATCAACGTGGCGTCGACGGTGACACTCGAGCTCTGTATGTTCGGCAAGCCGGTCATCAACGTGGCGTACAACCCCCCGGGCGTGGACATTTTTCCTTTCGATTACCGAAAGTTCTACGACTTCGACCACTATCGGCCGGTGACAAAGAGCCAGGCCGTGCTGCTGGCCTGGGACGAAGACGAAATGCCGGGACTGATTCGGCGCGCCCTCGCACATCCCGCGGCAACGCGGGATCACCAGGAGCGTCTGCTCCACAGCATGTTCGGAAGAACGTTGGACGGACAATCGGGGCATCGGGTCGCCGACACTCTTCTGGATCTGTGTGGAGTGAAGCCGGCAACCGAAGTCGCCGCCCGCCCGGACGAACTTCGTCAATTCGCATGACCGACAAAAAGTTCTCGCGCGAGGTCCGGAAGCCCAGGCTTCTGGTTCTGTCGCATGTGCTTCCGTTTCCGCGTTCGGCGGGGCAGCACCAGCGCGTTTTCTATACATTGATTGCGGCGCGCGAAACCTTTGACGTGACGTTTGCGACGACTGCCGACGATCCGCACGGCGAAATTCGCCGAAAACTGCTGGAGCTGTGCGACGACGTCGTTCTCTTGCCGTCGGCATTCGGCCGGACGACAGCGACCCGGATGTACCACCGGGCGCGTGGGGTCATGTATGCCGCGTTCACGGGGTTGAAGCGATCGAACTACGCAATTGGACGCGTAGACTTTCACCCTGCCCGGGTAGCGGCCTTCCTTGGATCACAGCAGTTCGATTGCGTGTTGTACGAATACTGGCTCGCCGCGGAGAGTCTGGCGGTGTTTCAGAATCGCCATATCCCCTGCGTCCTGGACATGCACGATGTCCTTTGGAAGAGTTATGCCCAGTCCTTGACGCGCCAGCGATGGCCTCGCTGGTGGAAGCATTGGGCTGTCGATCAGTACAGGCGTCGTGAAGAACGCGCATGGAGCATGTTCGACGGATTGGTCGCGATCAATTCGTCGGAAGACGAGCTTGTGAGGCAGAAGCTGGGCGATGACGCCACGGTGTTCTATGCGCCGATGGGGACAGACCTGCGCCAATGGCCATACTCACCCGCGCCTGCCGTTCCACCGCGTCTGACATGCTACGGCGCATTTGCCAGCCCGGCGAATTGCGAAAGCGCACTGCGGTGCGTGCGGAACATCATGCCCCGTGTGTGGGAGCGCCGTCCCGATGTCGAGATATGGCTCGTGGGCAGCAACCCACCCGAGTCGCTGCTTCGCCTGCAAAGCGATCGTCGCGTGCACGTCACCGGCTATGTCGACGATGTGCCGGCCGTTCTCCGCACGATGAGCGCTGCGCTATGTCCATGGACCGGCACCTGGGGGTTCCGTAGCCGGCTCATCGAGGTGATGGCACTGGGAGTTCCAGCAGTCGTGACGCCCGACGCCGTTCACGGTATGGACATGCCGCATGGCAACGGAATCCTGCTCGGAGACAGCGACGGGCAATTGGCTGATCACTGTCTGGACTTACTGGAGGATCGCTGCTTCCAGTCGGAACAGAGTCGACTCGCGCGTCAACATGTGGAGCGGGTGTACAGCTTCGAGAAGTACGTACGGCACGTGGATGGGCGAGCTGGATCGATGGCTGAAGCGGCGTCGCCGTCCCGCGCACGAACGGTATGTCCGGATGACGGCTCCTGACGGCGCGACCACTTCGGTCACCTTGCACTAGCGCGACACGGATGCGACTCGTCGTCGTCTCACACAAGCCCTGCTGGCAATGCCCGGACGCTCCGTCAGGCTATGCCAGCTATGGAGGATTTCCTCTTCAAATGTCCGCGTTGGCGGACCTCTTCGATTCGACGATGCTGTTATTGCCCGTAACAGAACCTGGGATGCGTGGCGAGCTTGCGCTGACTGGCAAGCGGCTGCGGGTCAATCCTCTCACCCGGATCCGCGGGACCGAGATGTTTCGAAAGCTCATGTTCCCTTTCTGGGTGATTCGAAACCTGCCGACGATTCTGGGGGAAATACGGCGCGCCGATGCGGTCCACGTCCCGATTCCAGGCGACGTCGGAACGATCGGCATGTTGCTGGCCTACGCGCTCGGAAAGCCATTGTTTGTGCGGTACTGCGGCAACTGGTTTGTGCAGACGACCGTCGCCGAGCATTTCTGGAAGTGGTTCATGGAGCGTTCCGCCGGCGGGCGAAACGTGATGATGGCAACCGGCGGCGATTCGCGCCCACCGTCGCAGCGGAATCCGGCGGCGCGGTGGATTTTCTCTACCACGCTGACGTTGAACGAGCTGCGGGAGATTCAGCGCGCGCGTGCCCGGCGGGGCGGCCCCGGGGCCCAGTTAATCACCGTATGCCGTCAGGAAGTTGGCAAGGGGACGGAACTGATTATTGACAGCATGGGGTTGATTCGCCGCACTGTTCCCGGCGCGCACTTGCACATCGTCGGTGATGGGGACGCGCTGCCTGCGCTGAAAGAGCGAGCGGCGACAAGCGGCGCGGCGGAGCACATCACGTTCCACGGCTCGGTGGATCATGAGACCGTCATCCGCCTGCTTGGTGCGGCCGACCTTTTCTGCTATCCCACGGCAACGGAAGGCTTCCCGAAAGCCGTGCTCGAGGCGCTCGCGTGTGGGCTGCCCGTCGTGACGACGAAGGTGTCGGTGCTGCCACACCTGGTGAGTGACTGCGGAGTGCTGCTGGACATCGTCACGCCTGATGCGCTGGCGCAAGCGGTCTCGACATGCCTGTCCGAGCCAGATGCCTACGAGGCGATGTCGCTTCGTGCGATGGACCGGGCGCAGGCGTACTCGCTGGAGCGCTGGCGCGATACGATTGGCGACACCCTTCGCGCCGCATGGGGTCCGTTGCAGTCGCATGTTTGATCTGGAACGGGCAGATATTACTTTCGTGGCAGGTACACTCGGTCTGGGTGGTGCGGAGCGCCAGCTCTTCTATAACGTCAAAGCGCTGCGAGACGCAGGCGCGAAGGTCAACGTGTTGAGCCTGACGCGCGGCGAGTTCTGGGAACAGCGACTCCGCGACATCGGGGCATCTGTGAAGTGGATCGGTCGATCACCGTCTGGTACGAGCCGTCTCGCGCGGCTCGTGAGGACGTTGCGCGATGACCGCCCCGTGCTGCTGCAAAGCCAGCACTTCTATACGAATCTGTACGTGGTGGCGGCAGCGCGGCTGCTGCGCTTGCGCGAGGTGGGCGCTATTCGCAACGACGCCTATAGTGAAGTGGACTTCACCGGCCGCTTGGGCTCGCTGAGCCTTCGAACTCCGCGACTGCTGGCCGCCAATTCCGTGGCCGGCATGCGGAATGCGATTGCGCTCGGTGTTCCCGCCAATCGCGTGAGGATGCTGCCGAACGTCATCGACACCCGGCAGTTCCAGCCGGGCGGGTCGCCGAACGGCGAGTGCGTTCGTTTGCTCACGGTTGGCATCCGTCGCGAAAAACGAATCGACAGGTTTCTGAGGATCGTGGATGCCGTGCGCCGGCAGTGTCGCGTGCCGGTGCGTGCAGTCATCATCGGCGATGGTCCCGAACGTGCGAGTTACGAGCGGCTGGCAACGCAACTGGGTCTCCTGCCCGACACCGTGTCTTTCACGGGCGCGGTTGCCGCCACGGCTGGCTACTATCAGAACGCAGATATTTTCGTCATGACGTCCGACTTCGAGGGGACGCCGAATGTATTGCTCGAGGCGATGGCCTCGGGTCTTCCGGTGATCGCATACCGCACGGGGGGTGTTCCCGAAGTCGTCCGTGACGAGCAGACCGGCTATCTCGCAGATCTCGGCAACGAAGATGACATGGCACGGCACGTGCTCAGATTGATCGACAACCCAACGCTGCGAGCAGAGCTGGGTCGGCGCGCGCGCAACGTGGTTCAGGCCGATTATGCGCTCGAGCGGCTCCCGCGCATTCTTGCCAACTTCTACCAAGAGGTGTTCGCGTGAAGCTTGCTGCCGCGACCGGGAATCGCATTGCGGAACATCGCAGTGCGGAACCCGTCGAGATGAAACGGGTGCCGGGCATCGGCCTCAGCTTCGGCGTCGTGGTCTTTATCTGTCTGCACCTGCTGATGGGGCCGCTGTTCTACGACATACGGCAGCTGGCCGTTCTGCACGCGGTAGCGGTCCTCGCGGTGGGCGTCTGGTGGGCGATCTCTCCGACGAAGCCGATTGAGCTCATTGCGTATGTCGGCGCGTACATAACCGGTTCGGAAGTGCTGTGGCGTATTGCGCGTGTCAGCGGTCCGGTCCTGTTCTACGAATATGCGAAGTATCTGCTGGTCGCGCTGATTCCGATCGCGCTCGTCGTTCGCGGCCGGTTACAGCTCAAGGGGCAGTTCGCGGCAATCGGCTACTTCATGCTGCTGCTCCCATCGATGTTGATTCCGCTGACAGAGCTCGATTTGGCCACGGCTCAGGCGGATATCAGCTTCAATCTTTCCGGACCGCTGGCGCTGATGGTGAGTGCGGTCTTCTTCAAGCACGTCGATTTGAGCAAACTCGACAGACGGCGATTTCTGATGGCGCTCATCGGGCCGACGCTGTGTATTTCGTCGATTCTCGTGTATTTGATGATTACCCGCGACGCCTCGTTTGAAAGCGCGGGATCGGACAAGGCGCACAGCGCGCATTTTGGTCCGAACCAGGTGTCGGCGCTGCTCGCACTCGGCAGCCTCAGCGCACTGCTGTTGATCCTCGAAGAGGGAACGAGCAAGGGGCTGAAGGTCTTCATGTTCGTCGCCATGTCCGTGATGCTTGTTCAGAGCGCCCTGACCTTCTCGCGGGGCGGACTATACATGTTCATCGGGGCGTCGGTGGTGGTCATGGCGTGTCTCATGAAGGACGCGCGGACACGCGCCAAAGTAGTCGTCCTGGCTGCAGCGATGTTGATCATCACCGATAAGGTCGTGATTCCCAGATTGGACGAGTTGACCGGCGGGCTGATTGTGCAGCGGTTTGAAGATACACGATCCTCTGGCCGTGATGAGCTGGTAGCAACCGAGCTCGAGGTATGGTCCCAGAATCCGATCTTTGGCGTCGGGCCTGGTCAGGCGATGTATCACCGCGATGTTTCGGTGGTCTACGCCGCCGCTCACACCGAATTCACTCGCGTGCTCGCCGAGCATGGAATCTTTGGAGTGGGCTCGCTGCTTCTTCTCGGCACGATGGCGGTGCGCAGCTTCAAGCGAAAGCTGCATCCTTCAGAGAGGGCTCTCGTTGTTGGCGGCCTCGTGTGGAGCCTGATGTTCATGCTGACCGCAGGTATGCGCATACTGGCCCCGTCATTCTTGATTGGCCTCTGCGCAGCCACGCACCTGGCGCACCTCGCGAACCGCCGGCGCCCCGTGAGTCAGGCTTACTTCCGTCAGCCGAGGCGGACCGTAGCCCTCCCTCACGCATCACAGACGGCCTGAGATTATGTGCGGCATTTGCGGAATTGCGTTTCCCTCTGGCGGAAGTCCTCCGACGGACCGTCAACTACTCGACATGCGCGACATTCTGACGCACCGCGGTCCCGACGATGCCGGTTTGTACCGGGCACCGGGTATCGTGCTCGGATCGCGCCGTTTGGCGATTCTCGATCTGTCGCCCCGCGGGCGCATGCCGATGGCGACCGAGGATGGCCGGTACCACATCGTCTACAACGGTGAGGTCTATAACTTCCGCGAACTGCGCGAGTTTCTCCAGTCGAAGGGGTACGCGTTTCATTCAGACACCGACACCGAAGTGATACTCCGCCTTTATCAGGCTCTCGGCCCGGCGATGCTCGATCGCCTGAATGGGATGTTTGCCTTCGCGATCTGGGATACCGAAACGCGTACGTTGTTTGCGGCGCGCGATCGGATGGGCATCAAGCCTTTCTACTATGCCGAGTACGGTGGCGCGTTCTACTTCGCGTCTGAAGAGAAAGCGCTGTTTGCGGCGGGTGTTCCCGCAAGCTTCGACCGTGATGTGTGGGAGGAACTGCTGTGCTTCCGCTATGTGGCGGGGGAGCGGACGCCGTTCGCCGGCGTGAAGCGGTTGCTGCCCGGACACAGCCTGTCCTGGCGTGATGGAAGAATCCGAACCACGAGATGGTGGCATCTTTCCGAGCGGGCGGAAGCGCTTCGCAACTCAGGGCGGGTTGCCGATCCGATCGAGTGGTTCCGCGAGACATTCGATAACTCGGTGGGGTTGCGCCGTATCAGTGACGTGCCTGTGGGCGTCCTGTTGAGCGGTGGTCTCGACTCGAGCAGCATTGCCGCGTCGCTGGCGTCGCAGGCCGGCGACGGCGTCCACAGCTTTACCGTTCGTTTCACTGAAGAAGGCTACGACGAGGGGCCCCTTGCCGCTCGAGTGGCGGAGAGATGGCGACTGCACCCGCACGAGCTGCAGATCGCCCCGGAAGAGGTGACCGCGCGCTACCGGCATGCGTCGTGGCTCAACGACGAGCCACTCGCGCATGGCAGTGACATCCATGTATGGGCGGTCTCGCAATTTGCAAAACCGAATGTCACCGTGCTGTTGTCGGGCGAGGGCGCGGATGAATGCCTGGGAGGATACGTCCGCTACAGGCCGCTTCAACATCCATCGCTGCTGATGCCGGCCCGAGCCATGCTGCCGTTCATGCCTTCGCGCATGGCCCAGACGGGGCGTGCCAGAAAGCTGAGCCGTTTCCTGACGCTGAAAAGCATTCGCGATTTCGTGCTGTTCAACGCGTGCGACGTGCTTCCTGAAGATCTACAGCGTGTCGGGCTGACAGCTCTCGCGCAATTTCCGTTCCGCGAACGCATCGTCACCGAAGCACAGAAGCTGTATTCGAGCGATCCGATGCGGCAGGCCATGTACAGCGATCAGCACACGTTCCTTTGCTCGCTGCTCGATCGAAACGACCGCATGACGATGGGCGCCTCGATCGAGTGTCGTGTGCCGTTTCTCGACTATCGGCTGGTCGAAGGGATTGCCGCGTTGCCGTCTTCGGTATTTGGCATGGGAACGGAATCAAAACGGCTGTTGCGCCGGTCGGTCGGCACACGACTTCCGGACGCGGTGTTGCGTTTCCGGAAGTGGGGCTTTGGCGTGCCGTGGCGAAAATATTTACGTGAGGTCCCTGCCATGCGCGCGCTGGTTGCCGATCTGCCTGACCATGAGCTTATCCGCGAAGGCAGCTTGCGTCCCGACGCAGTGCGCTTGCTGGTCAGGGAGTTTCTCGGAGGGGACGACTCGGCAGAGGCCCTCATTAAACAGCTCCTGGCGATCACGGCATGGCACGATGTGTGTTGTGGTCCGGTGCAGGCGCGACGCCGGTCCGATCCCATGCCTGTCGCGATCAACTCACTCGTTATCAATCATTGAGCAACCTCCTCGTCAGAATTTTTCATCGTCTTCCTCCCGGCGGTCGTTCGCTCGTCGCGAGTGTGCGAGGACACTATCTCGCCCGTTGGCGTTATGGCCGCGATACCGACCGGCTCGTCACTGAAGCGCTGGAGCGGGACCATTGGAGCGCCGCGAAGTGGCAAACGTTTCGCGAGGAACGTCTGGCATCAATTTTGTGGCGCGCGGCGCACGAGGTGCCGTTCTATCGCGAGCAGTGGACAGAGCGGCGCCGCCGCGGCGATCGATCTTCAGTGGAGCGGCTCGAACACTGGCCCGTGCTCGAGAAGGAAATGGTGCGAAGCAATCCGGCGGCGTTTCTGGCGACGGATTGCAATCCACGCAGAATGTTCCGGGAATATACGAGCGGTACTTCCGGGACGTCGGTCGATTTATGGTGGAGCCTCGCGACAGTTCGTGCCTGGTATGCGCTGGCTGAAGCACGTTGCCGCCAATGGTGGGGGTCTCCCGGCACTCGCGATGGGCGATGGTGGGAGGACAGCTCGTCAAGGCTGCCGACGACCGGCACCCGCCGTTCTGGGTCTGGAACTCCGGGCTGAACCAGTTGTACATGTCCTCGTACCATCTCGCGCCAGACCTCATTCCAAGCTATCTGGACGCACTTCGCAGACACGAGGTCGAGTACGTCTTTGGCTACACCTCATCTTTATACGCGCTCGCGCAAGAGTCTTTGCGCCTTGGCCGGCGCGATCTGCGATTCAAGGTGGCGATTACGAATGCGGAGCCGGTCTTCGATCATCAACGCGAGGTGATCGAGGCCGCGTTTCAGTGTCCTGTCCGCGAGACGTATGGCATGGCCGAAATTGTCGCAGCCGCGAGCGAATGCACAGCCGGGCGCCTGCACGTCTGGCCGGAAGTGGGCCACATCGAAGTGGTTGACGATGCCGGCGCGGCAGCTCCGGGCGAATCCGGTGATTTCGTTTGCACCGGGATGCTGAACGCCGATATGCCCCTGATTCGGTATCGGATCGGCGATCGAGGAGCATTAGCGCTTCCCGTCACGTGCGACTGCGGACGGCACCTGCCTGAGTTGGCGCGCATCGACGGCCGGATCGACGACGTGTTGTACACGGTTGATGGTCGCGCCATCGGACGTCTCGATCCCGTGTTCAAGGGACGGCTGCCGATTCGAGAGGCACAGATTATGCAGGAATCGCTCGACTGTATCCGGGTGCGATATGTGCCCGCTCCCGACTTCAAATCATGGGCCGTCGATTCGATGAGCGAACGGCTCCGAGATCGCCTCGGCCCGGTTCAGGTGATTGCCGAACAAGTGCGGGCGATCCCCCGGACCACGCGAGGAAAGTTCAGATCGGTGATCTGTCAGATACCAGCCGAGCAACTGGCTCGTATCAACGCCGCTGCGGCAGCGATTACTCATACCTCATGATTCCAGTACACAGCATCGCCTCGACAGAACGCGAGCGCTCGGTTTCGGAACTCGACGCACGCCCGGCGCGCAGCAGTTTCCTGCCTTTTCACCTGCCCACGATCACCGAAGACGAGATTCAGGCGGTCGTCGAGACTCTGCGATCCGGGTGGCTGACGTCGGGACCGCAGGTCCAGCAAGTTCGAAGAGGCGTTCGCCAAGGCGGTCGGCAGCACCTATGCCGTGGCCGTCAACTCCGCGACGGCAGCGCTGCATCTCGCCCTCGACGCCATCGGGCTCTCATCGGATGACGAGGTGCTGGTGCCGACGATGACCTTCGCGGCGACCGCCGAGGTGGTGACCTACTTCGGAGCCCGTCCGGTGCTGGTGGATTGCGAGCCGGACACACTGAATATCGACGTGGAGCACGCGCGCCGCCTGGTGACGCCGAGGTGTAAAGCCGTCATTCCGGTGCACTTCGGCGGACACGTCTGCGATATGACGCCGCTCCTCGACATGGCGCACGACTACGGATTGCATGTCATCGAAGATGCAGCACACGCATTTCCGGCGTTGTATCGAGGCCGCATGGCCGGAACGATCGCCGATCTGGGTTGCTTCTCGTTCTACGCGACGAAAACGATCACGACCGGCGAAGGCGGCATGATTACGACGGAGAACGAGGAATACGCCGATCGCGCACGGAGCATGCGTCTGCATGGCATCAGCAAGACCGCATGGAATCGTTACGCGAAAGAAGGATCGTGGTTCTACGAGATTCTCAGGCCGGGATACAAGTACAACCTGACCGATATTGCCGCCACGCTCGGCATCCATCAATTGAAGAAACACCGGCTGTTTCGCGATCAGCGGGCCGCGATCGCCGCGCGGTACAGACCGCGGCTTTGCCGACCTGCCCGAGATCACGACGCCGATCTGTCGGCCCGACGTCGAGCACTCCTGGCATCTGTACGTCATCCAGTTGAATCTCGAGCGGCTCAGCATCTCACGGAATGACTTCATCGAGGCGTTGAAGCGCGCACACATCGGCAGCTCGGTCCATTTCATTCCGCTTCATCTGCATCCGTACTATCGCGATCAGTTGGGCTACCGCCCGCACGATCTGCCCACGGCGAGCGAGGCGTTCGAACGCATCGTGTCGCTGCCGCTGTTTCCCGGCATGACCGACGATGATGTGGACGATGTTGTCGCCACCGTTCGCAGAATCGTGAACGCGTCGCGCAGATGACCAAGCGGCTGCTCGATATCGTCGCATCCGCCGGTGGTCTCATCGTGCTTGCGCCTGTGCTCGCCGCCGTGGCCATCGCCATCAAGCTCGACTCTCCCGGGCCCGTCTTGTTCCGACAGCAGCGCGTTGGACGGTTTTTCCGGCCATTCCGGATCTGCAAGTTCAGAACGATGGTGAAGGAAGCGCCCCTGCAAGGGAGTGCGATCACCTCGCACGGGGATCCGCGCATCACACGCGTCGGCCGCGTGCTCCGGCGTACGAAGATCGACGAGCTGCCGCAGCTCGTCAACGTTCTGAAAGGCGAGATGAGCCTTGTCGGTCCGCGGCCGGAGATCGATGAGTACGTGGAGCTGTTTCGTCGGGACTTCGAGAAGATTCTCCAGGTTCGTCCCGGGATTACGGATCTGGCGACCGTGACCTTCCGCGACGAGGAGAAGATTCTGGCGAGATCCTCGGAGCCTGCTGAGGAGTACCGGCAGCGCATACTGCCGCAGAAGATCCAGCTCGCGACCGAATCGATCGACCGCTCATCGTTGTTGTTCGATCTCGGCGTCATCTTCAGAACGTTCGTATCGATTGTGGCGAAACGATCTCGCGCGTGAGATTGCTTCGACCGCCAGTACCCACATTCCTTTCAAATTGAGTATGACCATGACCGGCACACAGCGGCGCGTAATCGTCGTCTTCGTGCACCTTGTCGCGATAGCAGCAGCGAACTACTTCGCATTCTGGCTCAGGTTCGACGGCACGATTCCGCCGGCAGAAGTGGCCATGTACTGGCAAATGCTGCCCTGGTTGATCGCCATGCGCGGCCTGATCTTCGTCCCCTTCCAGCTCTACGAAGGGGTGTGGCGCTATACCAGCATTTACGATCTCCGGAACATCCTCATTGGTGTCGTCTCCAGCAGTGTGGCGTTTTTCGCGCTCGTCCATTGGGCGTTCCTGAAGCCGGACTATCCGCGTTCGGTCTTCATCATCGATGCCCTGTTGCTCGTGTTCTTCATGGGCGGACTGCGCTTGATCCACCGGACGTATCGGGAACTGTGGCGGCTGAAGCCACAGAAACGGCTGCTGATTTACGGAGCGGGAGACGCGGGCGAGCTGATCGTGCGCGACATGAAGCGGTACAACACCTACGGTCCGGTCGGCTTCATCGACGACAATCCCGACAAGATCGGCAAACGGATTCACGGCGTGAAGGTGCTCGGCACACGAAGCGATCTGGCGCAAATCGTGCTGCGCGAGCGGCCGCATGAAGTGCTCGTCGCCATGCCCGGCGCCGATCCGCAGACCGTGCGCGCGATTGTGAAGGCGCTCGAACCGTTCAAGATGCCGATCCGCACGCTGCCGAACATCCGCGACTTGAACAATTGCCGCGTCGCCGTCACGGAAATTCGCGATCTGTCGATCGAAGACCTCTTGACCCGCGTACCGGTCGGCCTGGACGTCGAGCGTGTGCGCGATCTGGTGACCGACAAGCGCGTCATGGTGACCGGTGCCGGCGGATCGATTGGATCGGAGCTCAGCCGGCAGATTGCCGCCCTCCGGCCGAAGCTGCTCGTGTTGTACGAGCGATACGAGAACAGCCTGTACGCGATCGCCAACGATCTCGAACACGAGAGCGCGATCGTGAGGCTGGCCATTGGCGATGTCACCGACACGAGAAGGTTGAACGCCATCCTGGCCGAGCACCGGCCCGAAATCATCTTTCACGCTGCCGCGCACAAGCATGTGCCGCTGATGGAGCTGAACGTCTGCGAGGCGGTGAAGAACAACATTACCGGCACGAGAAGGCTCGCGCAGGCGGCCTGGAAGCACAGCGTCCAGAAAGTCGTGTTGATCTCCAGCGATAAAGCGGTGAATCCGTCCAGTGTCATGGGGGCCACCAAGCGCGTGGCCGAAATGATCTTCCAGGATCTGGCCGCGCGAACGAGCGTCACGCAATTTGTCTCCGTGAGGTTCGGAAACGTGCTCGGCAGCAACGGCAGCGTGGTTCCGCGGTTTCTCGAGCAGATCAAGGCCGGGGGCCCTGTGACGGTGACGCATCCCGATATGCGCCGGTTCTTCATGCTCATTCCCGAGGCGGTCACGCTCGTTCTGCACGCGGCCGCCGAAGGGGAGGACGGTGCGCTGTACGTGCTCGACATGGGCGACCAGATCAAGCTGCTCGATATGGCGCGGAACCTGATCCGGCTCTCCGGATTCGTGCCAGACGAGGAGATTCCTATTGTGTTCACCGGACCACGTCTCGGAGAAAAGTTGTACGAAGAACTGGTCGAAGCCGGTGAGTCGCTCGAGCCGGGCGGCGTCGACAAGATTCTGCGCGTTCGTGCGGACCGCGCCTCCATATCTCTGCCGATCGCTGCCGGTATTGCACAGCTCGAGCGTTCGGCGGCTCGGGGTGACGCACAAGGAGTCATGGAGCACCTCTCCGCGCTCGTCCCCTCGTTCACGCCCGCGGGCGAGGAACCGGCCGTCGCGGAAGAACCGGCAGCCTCTGACGAGAGTTCTCGCGTCGACTCGTTCGCGACCCGGGCACATCCGGTGTTCGCTGTGGCGGCAACAGGCGCCGGCCGCTATACATCACCGCCGGTCGGCATGTCATCGGGCCTATTTCGACCGGATTTTGGCAAGGAGCACGAATGAGCGTTCTCCGAGCTGCCGAAGACACATTGGACACGACCACACAGATGCGGGACATCCCGCGACTTCAAGATGACGTGGCTTCGATGCCTGCGCGGGCGGCTCGCAGCGCCGACATCGTGCGCATGGAGCCAGCGCGCGGCTGGATCTCTCTCGGATTGGGTGAGCTCTGGCAGTACCAGGGACCTGCTGTATTTTCTTGCCTGGCGCGACATCAAGGTGCGCTACAAGCAGACGGCGCTGGGCGCGGCCTGGGCCGTCATCCAGCCTTTTTTCACGATGGTCGTGTTCAGCCTTTTCTTCGGACGCCTCGCAGGTCTGTCGTCGGACGGCGTGCCGTATCCGCTGTTCAGTTATGCGGCGCTCGTGCCCTGGACGTTTTTTGCCAATGGCCTGGCACAGTCGGCCGACAGTCTGGTGGGCAACGCGAATCTCGTGCGCAAGGTGTATTTCCCGCGGCTGGCCATTCCGATCGCGGTCATCCTGTCGGGCGTCGTCGACTTCTGCATCGCATTCGGCGTTCTTCTGCTGATGATGCCGTATTTCGGTGTCATGCCCACCGGCAATATCGTCTGGCTGCCGTTCTTCATTCTGCTGACGGTTGTCACGTCGCTTGGCATAGGACTCTGGCTCTCGGCCCTCAACGTGCAGTTCCGTGACGTGCGCTACGTCGTGCCCTTCATCGTGCAGTTCTGGATGTTTGCGACGCCAATCGCGTATTCGAGCAGTTTGCTGAAAGAGCCGTGGCGGACCATTTACGGCCTCAATCCCATGGCAGGGGTGGTCGAAGGATTTCGCTGGGCGCTCCTCGGCACGGATACCGCGCCGGGATCGATGGTCGCCGTGTCATCGGCCGTCGCTGTGGTGATGCTCGTGGCGAGCGCGTACTATTTCCGGCGCATGGAACACATGTTCGCGGATCAAGTGTAGCGGCACATGGCCAACCGTAGCCTCGTGGAACCCATGAAAAAAATGGCCGGTGTCTCCGCGCTCGTGGTGGTAGCTGTCGTCACTGGTGCGGTCTTGGTTAAGGGAGGCACACCGGTTTACGTCACCGCTCCCGGTGCGTCCGGACACGAAATATTTGTCGCACCCGACGGCAAGCCGACGAACGACGGCAGCAAAGATCGGCCGTTCGACATCGTGACCCTGTTCGGTACACCGAAACTGGTCCAACCCGGAGACACGGTATGGCTCCGGGGCGGCACCTACAAGGTAGCGGTGACGAGCAAACTGGTTGGCGAACCGGATGCGCCCATTGTCGTCCGCCAGTACCCCGGGGAACGGGCCATTCTCGATGCGGCATCCCGTCGCGAATCCCCACTGACGGTGCACGGTTCGGATACCTGGTATTGGGGCTTCGAGGTGACCGACAGTGATCCGACGCGTGTGACCGCGAACCCCACGTATACGGACGGCGTGCGCGCAACTTCGGTCAGCGTGTTCGGCCCTCGGACGCGCTTCATCAACATGGTCGTCCACGACGGGCAGCAGGGCTTTGGATTCTGGACCGCCGCCGTCGACGCCGAGCTGTACGGCAACATCATTTATAACGTGGGCTTCGAAGCGGTCGATCGCGGGCACGGCCACAGCGTGTACGTTCAGAATGAACAGGGAACCAAGCGCATTGTGGACAACATTCTGTTCAACGGCCACAGCTTCGGGATTCACGCCTACACCGAGAACGGGTCCATCGACAATATCCATCTGGAGGGAAATACCGCCTTTGGCCATGGCCTTCTGTCGCGGGAAGGACCCAAGGTCAACTTTCTTTACCGGAGCAAGAACACGGCGCCACAGAACGTGACGCTGATCGATAACTACTCGTATTACTCCGCCGAGCAATCCGGCCGTGCTGCCGATCTCAGCACACCGGTTCCATTGTCAAAGGGGTGCACCAACGCGGTCCTGCGCGGGAATTACTTTGCGGCGCCCGCCATGGCGCTGGCCATCACCTGCCAGAGCATCAAGGAGATTGCGGGCAACACGTTTTACGGCAACATTTTCGCCCTCGACAAATCGGTCTACTCGCGCAACGAGTACCTGACCGAAAAACCCTCCGGCACGCACGTGTTTGTGCGTCCGAACCTCTACGAGAAGGGGAGGGGACACATCACCGTGTTCAACTGGGACCGCGAGCCCGACGTCAGAGCGGATCTGTCGTTTGTTGGCCTGGAACCGGGCGACTATTACGAGATCCGCGACGTCCAGGATTATTTCGGGCCGCCTCTGGTTGTGGCGCGTTATTGGCCCTGGCGCAGAGCGTCGATTCCGATGACAGGTGCGCGGATCGCGCCACCGGTCGGGGATGTCGTCAAACCGCCACGTCACACCGACCCCGAGTTCGGTGCGTTCGTCGTCGTCAAAACGCACGCGCCCAACTGAGACTGCATTCAGTGTCCATATCTGATTTCGCGCAAGCCGCCTTTCACAGCCGAGGGACCCCCGTGGGATCCGAACGAGTGAGCGCTGGTTTCGAGGCGTATTCGAACGATCGTCGCTCGGCATGGCGCCTCTTGCTGATGGCAGTGGCTCTCTACTCGTCGTACCTGGCATACCTGACGATAGGCCTCGATTTTTCTCTGTTGCGATCGGACGTGCTCACGTACTGGAATGAAAGCCTGACGCTGGAAACGCCGAGTCTGTTGTGGGTGCCCGGGTACCCGTTCCTCATTGCCTGCGTCCGTGCGGTCACCTTAGGGATGCTGCCCCCGACGGCTGTGATGGTGCTGATATCGGGTGTCTCATATGTCATTGGTGTTCACCTCGTCGCCGCTGTGGCTGCGCACCTCGGCCTGAAACATCCCAAGCGCGTGGCGCTGATATTCGGCGCCTATCCTCTCGTCGGACTCACTTACAGCGTCTGGCCGGTCTCAGACACCTTGGCGACGACGCTGCTCCTTGGCTCCTATCTCGCGTTTGAACGCCGGCGATGGACGTCCTTTACGGTCTGTGCGGCATGCGCGTTGATGGCGCACAAGGCGATGTGGTTTTTCGTTCCGTGTCTGATGTTGCTCGCCTTCATCAGGCATAGGGAGAGCCGCCTGGTTGTCCCGCTGGCGTGTGTTCCTCTGCTGGCGTGGCTGGTGATGGGGGCCATTCACTATGGGGACATGTTGTGGTTTGTGCGCTGGCCGGTCCAGCACCTGGTCGTCTCGCGTGGCCACTTACCCGTACTCGACGGGCTCCTTGGACCATTCCTCGACGGCGATCTGGCCAAAGTGACGAAAGGCCTGGTCATTGTCACGATTGTCGGTGTGGTGTCGGCGTGCGGGTATTTAAGTCTCCGCGCGGGCTACTGGCCGGGTCTTGCGCTGACTGTCCCGATTGTCGTGCTCGCGATCGCGCTGAATCAGTACCGAGGTGTGGGCGGTGGCTCGTTTCAGTCGCGTGCTGGTGATTCCGCTGGCCTATGTTGCGGCGCGCACACCGTCGATGCAGTTTGCTCTGGATAATCCGCGCGTGTACCGCTCGCTGCTGGCCGGCTGTGTCGCCACGAACCTGGCGTATGGCCTGTACATGTCGCAGGTGTACTTCAAGTGAAGCCCGCACGCGTGACGAAAGGATACAGAACATGTTAAACACGGACGTAGCGCTCCCCGCACCAACCCCGACTGTGCCGTTGCCGGCGGCAGAACCTGCAGTACAGGCGACCAGCGGGTTTGCGGTCATCGGCGCGGGCCATTGGGGACCGAATCTGCTGAGAAATTTCGATCAGCGTCCGAAGAGTCAGGTGCTCTGGGTTGTGGATCGCAGCCAGGATCGGCGCGTGCAGGTCCAGACACGCTTTCCCAACGTCCAGGTCGTCGACGATTTTGAACAGGCGCTGCGCGACGATCGTGTGGATGCGGTCGTGGTGGCGACACCCACAACCACCCACTATCGCATCGTCAAGGCGGCGCTCGAGGCGCGAAAACATGTGCTCGTCGAAAAGCCGATCACGGCAAACGCGGCAGAGGCGGCCGAGCTGTGCGAACTGGCCGCTCGCGTGGATCGGGTCCTGATGGTCGGTCACGTGTTCGTGTACAACCCGGCGGTCCGCCGCGTTCGCGAATACCTGCGGGAGGGCGCACTCGGCCGCGTCTATTACATCTCGATGGTGCGGACCAACCTCGGGCCGATACGGATGGACGTGAACGCCGCATGGGATCTGGCGTCGCACGATATTTCGATTGTCAACTACTGGCTCGATGCCGGGCCGGTGACCGCCTCGGCCGTCGGCGGCAGCTGGATCAACCCGGGCATCGAAGACGCCGTCTTCGCGACCTTGCGTTATCCGAACGAGGTCCTCGCCAATCTTCACGTGTCGTGGCTCAATCCCAGGAAGGCTCGCGACATCACCCTGGCAGGCGACAAACGGATGTTGACGTTCGACGACATGAACCTGACCGAGCCGATCCGCATCTACGACAAGCAGGTGACTGAGACGCGAACGACGGCGGCGTTCGTCGATACGTTCGCGTCGTTTCGCGCCAGCATCCGGGACGGCGATGTGACGATTCCGAGAATTGCGAATGCCGAGCCCTTGCGGACCGAGTGCGATCACTTTCTGGACTGCATTTCCGGAAAGACGGAGCCGATAACCGGGGGACGGGAAGGTCTGGCGGTCGTTCGCGCGCTCGAGGCGATTCAGCGGTCGCTGCAGAACGGGGGCCGTGAGGAGACGGTATGAGCAGAGTGCACATTCCGCTTGTCGATTTGAAAGCGCAGCACGCGCAGATTGCCGGCGAGGTTGGCGAAGGCATCGCGCGTGTCTGCGAGACAACGAGCTTCATCGGTGGTCCCGAGGTCCAGCAGTTCGAAGAACGATTTGCCGCCTTCAGCGGGATCGAGCACTGTGCGGGCGTCGCAAACGGCACCGATGCGCTCGAGCTCGCGCTGCGCGCGGCCGGTATCGGCCCGGGCGATGAAGTGATCGTGCCCGCGAACACTTTCATTGCGACGGCGCTCGCCGTCGTGCGGGCAGGTGCACAGCCGGTCTTCGTCGATTGCGATCCGCTCTATCACCTCATCGATGTCGCTCAGGTTCGTCACTGCATTTCGCCACGTACGCGCGCCATCATTCCCGTACACCTGTACGGGCAGATGGCATCGATGCGTGAGCTGGTCGAACTGGCAAGCGCACACGGGCTGATCCTCATCGAGGATGCGGCGCAGGCGCAGGGCGCGCGGCAGGACGGCATCGGCGCCGGAGGCTTCGGGATTGCCGCCGGCACGAGCTTTTATCCGGGCAAGAACCTCGGCGGATACGGCGACGCAGGAGGGGTTCTGACCAATTCGGACGAGCTGATCAGAAAAGTGCGCGCGCTGAGGAATTACGGCAGCGAGGTCAAATACCATCACCCGGAGCCAGGGTTCAATTCTCGGCTGGATACACTACAGGCCGTGGTGCTCCTCGCCAAGCTGCCGCATCTCGCCGCGTGGAATGAGGCCCGGCGGCGCGCCGCCGCCCGCTACGACGCGCTTCTGGCGGACGTTCCGGAAATCGTGCTTCCGGTGACGCGACCAGGGAACGAGCACATCTTTCATCTGTATGTCGTGCGAGTGCCTCGCCGAGACGAAGTACTCAGAACATTGCACGCTGCCAATATTGGGGCCGGCGTTCATTATCCGGTTCCCATTCATCTGCAAGGCGCATTTCGCCATCTCGGTTATCGCGTCGGGGATTTTCCAGCGACCGAGGCGGCCGCTGCGGAGATTCTGTCGTTGCCTATCTTCGCCGAGATCACGGTGGAACAGCAGGAACGCGTTGTCGACGAACTGCGGAAGGCCGTCATTGGGAACCGCCAACACGTGTCGCCGTCCGCGGTCACAGCAGTGGAGAACGCCTTGGGATGACCGAGATAACCGCAGCTCCGGATGCATCGGTCCGCATGGTCAACACCCGAACCGCGACTGGACGCCCCCTGTCGGTGACTGTTGAGGCCTTCGACACGGCGGTACCGGGCGCCGCCGAGCGCTGGGATTCGTTTGTGGAACAGGGGTGGAATTTTGCCCTCATGCAGACGAGACGTTTCCTGAGCTATCACGGCACACGCTTTCAGGACCAGTCCCTCTGCATTCGGAGCGACGAGGGCGCGCTGTTAGGCGTGCTGCCCGCAGCCATCGATTCGGACGATCCGGAGACGGTGATCAGTCATCCTGGCGCTACCTACGGTGGCGTTGTCCATACCGGTGCGCTCATCGGCGAGCATATGTTGACCGCGATTGAAGCATGCGCCCAGCATTACCGGAGCCTCGGGTTCCGACGATTACGCTACAAGGCAACGCCCTACATTTACCATCGGGTCCCGGCCGCGGACGATCTTTACGCGTTGTTTCGATTGGGCGCACGTTGTTATCGCCGCGATCTGAGCGCCACCATCGCGCTCGACCAGCCGCCCAACCTGCACGAACGTCGTCGTCGGGGTCTCAAGCGCGCGACCCGGTCTGGGGTTCAGCTGCACTGGGGGTTTGATGCGTTGGATCGCTACTGGGAAGTCTTGAGTGAACGGCTGGCCGAACGGCATCACGTGCGGCCGACACATACGCTCGAGGAGATGCGGACCCTTGTCGCACGGTTTCCGGACCGCATTGAGTGTTGCTACGCGACGGTTCACGGCCGACTGGAAGCCGGAGTGATTACGTTCCTCGCGCCGTTGTGCTCTCACGCGCAGTACATTGCAGCGTCGGCATGCGGGTTCGAGACTTCCGCGCTCGAGCCGGTGTTTGAGGGGGTGATCGCCAGGGCCCGTCACCAAGGAATGCGATATTTTGATTTTGGCAACTGCAACGAACGGCAAGGCTGGTACCTGAACCAAGGCTTGTACAAGTACAAAAGTGAGTACGGCGCTGGTGGAACCGTTTACGAAGCATACGAATTGTCGCTCGAGGCCAGCCCCTCAGGCGCGACCGGATGATGAAGGCCGTTTTCTTCGTGCCGGTGTTCAATCAGGTCCGCGAGCTGCCGATCGTGCTCGACGAGCTCGCGGCCATCACGCGGCCAGCTGACATCCTGTTCGTGAACAACGGGTCGACTGACGGCTCTGAAACATTGATTCGGAAGTCGGGCTATCCATACGTCGACATTCCGAAGAATCTGGGCGTGGGTCATGGTCACATGCGTGCCATTGAATGGGCACTCGCCCGTAACTATGAAATCCTCGGGGCTCTGGCTGGCAACGCGAAAATGCTGCCGTCAGAAATGCATCGCGTGCTCTCCCCGGTGCTCGAAGGCCGAGCGGATATGGTGACCGGCAGCCGGTATCTTCCGGGCGGCAGCTCACCGAACCTACCCACGTTTCGACAGAAGGCGATTCCCATGGTCAATGCCTTTGTGTGGGGGCTGACTGGCCAGCGCGTCACCGATGCCACGTGCGGGTACAAGGCGTATCGATTGGAAATTATCCGCAATGCGACCTTTGACTGGCGCTTGCCGTGGCTCAACACTTACGGGATGGAGTATTACCTCTATGCCAAGGTGCTGCTGGATCGCCGCTATACCGCGGTAGAAGTGCCCATCACGATGCGCTACCCAGACAGTGGTGCGTACAGCAAGATTCGAGCGGGCAGGGACTGGTATGCCATGCTGCGGCCCTGGGTCGTGGCTCGCGTCGATCGGAAGGGATTTCGCACCGGGCCGAGCCGCCCCGCGGTCCGGGAACCTGAACCAGTGCTGCGCAGTCATCCTGTAGAACAGTGACCATGCCGGAGATGATCCCACGCAGCGAGCAGCAACTTCGGGTTGACGCCGCCCTCAACAGAGTCACCATCCCGCCGGGCATCATTGTTCGATCGTGGGAGGACGATGATTTGACGGCGGTTCACGAGCTCGCAAAGCAGGAGCGGTGGACGACGCTGGAGCATCGACCGATGGACGCGCGTCGCGGCTGGCATCACTCCTGGCCCGCGCTGGTCGCAACCAATGGCGACAAGCCTGTCGGATTTCTGCGAGCCCTGACCGACGGCGAGATGACGACGTATGTCGCCGAGATCGTCATCGCCGCGACCTGGCGGGGTAAAGGCGTTGGTAAGGCGCTCGTTGAGGTCTGTCGAGAGCTGTGTCCCTCCACCCGTCTTGACCTCCTGTCGACAGGCGCGGCAGATGGATTTTACGAGGCCCTTGGATTCCGGCGAGTTCAGGGTTTTCGTAAGAGCGCCGGCTAGCAACCCGTAACGAGAGAACCCATTCCATATGTGCGGCTTCTTGGGCGCTGTGAGCGCTGGGCGTGTCGATGAACATTTCGTCGACTCCCTGCGAACGGGTCTGTCCGCAATTCGCCATCGTGGTCCCGACGCGACGAATTTCCTGGCCGTCGATCGCTTCTACCTTGGACACAACCGGCTGAGCATTATCGATCTGTCCGACGCGGCCAATCAGCCGTTGAAGTCGGCGAGTTCGGAGGCGTGGGTCGTCTACAACGGCGAAATCTACAACTTCGCAGAATTGCGCCACTCGCTCGAACCGAACACACGATTTGTGACGCGGTCGGATACCGAGGTGCTGCTGGAAGGGTACCTGGCGGAGGGAACGGCGTTCTTCAAGAAACTTCGCGGCATCTACGCATTCGCCATCCTTGATCGGCGGTCGGCGCCCACGATGGTTCTGGGCCGCGATCCCTCGGGAGTCAAACCGCTGTATTACGCGCCGCACAAGGGTGCATTTGTTTTCGCAAGCGAGATAAAGGCGCTATTACCGGCACTGCGGTCCGAGGTCACCATCGATGAGAGCGTTCTGAAGGCCTATTTGAATCTGGGCTACTGTCCAGAGCCTCGCACGATCTATCGAGAGATCAGCGCGGTTCGTCCGGGACACGCGCTGGTGATATCGGAGCACGGGAATCGAGACCTGCCGATCATCAACTATGGCTTTGCCGACGAGAACGGGCTCTCGTTTGAAGACAACGCGGCGAAGGTCTCAGAACTGCTCGACCAAGCCGTCCGACGCAACCTCGTTGCGGACGTCGACACCGCCGTCGCATTGAGCGGCGGCATCGATTCGTCGCTCGTCTTCGCGTACGCGGCCAGAGCGAACGCGAATATTCGCGGCCTGACGGTGCGTTTCAACGATCCGGGCTATGACGAAACGGCTTTGGCGCAGCAGTACGCCCGACAGCTTGGTGCGACCCAACAGGTCATCTCTGTCGATTCCGATTTCAGCCTCGAGACGTTGAATCATTTGTTGCTGCATTTCGATCAGCCGTTTGCAGACGCGTCCGCCATTCCGGTTTACTACCTGACAAAGGCGGTGCGTCAACATACGAAGGTGCTGCTCGGGGGCGATGGCGGCGATGAGCTGTTCAACGGGTACGCGTCCCTTGCCAGCCTTCCGTTCGTCCATCGCTCGCAACAGTTCGGTGTCGCACCAGTCGTGCGAGCCATGCTCATGTTCGCGGGCCGCCTGTCGAATGATGATGGCAAGAGAACGCTGGACAGGGCCCGAGTGCTGTTTGCCGATGCACCGAGCGACATGCTTTTCGACTGGTTGTCGTGGTTTCCGCGACACACGCGCTTTGAGAGCGAGTCGCCCTTCCTGTATCCGGCCGACGACGGCCTCACGTTCTACCGCGCCACGTTCAAAGACGAGGAGCCCGAGTCTTTCAATGGACGCCTCATTTTCGAGCACTTTCGCAAGTTGCTGCTCGGCGACTATCTCCGCAAAACGGACATGATGTCGATGCTCAACAGCGTGGAATATCGCGTTCCGTTGCTCGACGAGGATCTCGTGCGGTTCGCGTTGTCCATACCCTTCCACCAGAAATCGTCATTGAGACGGCACAAGAAGGTTCTCCGGTATCTGCACGGGCGCATCTTTCCCGCTGCGGCGAGCAACGCGCCGAAACGAGGATTTTCGATTCCGTTGGACCGGCATCTGTCGGCTCGGGACGTGGCCGAAATGCGCGAGCTTGTGCTGCGGCCAGGCAGCTTCGTCAGGTCGTACATTCGCAGCGATTACCTGCGTTTCGTGTTCGACGTGGCCGCCGGCGCGAAAGGTGCCCCGCGTCATTTGAGCCGCGACGGTACCTACCAACGAGTCCTGCTGTTCTATGCGCTGGAACTGTGGCATCGCTATGGCGCGCGATTCGATTCGACGCAGTTGCGCATGACTCAGCGAGAGAATGACCTCGCTCCTCATGTGGCGCCTCATCACGCCGACGGCCGCGGATCCGGCCGCGATGCAGTCAATGTGAAATTGACGCCCGCGTAGATGAGAATCGCGTTTCTCGGAGACATCTCGCATCCAAACGCGCAGAGCTGGATTGCTGCGCTGAAGACTGCGACCCCCTGCACGATTGTGACCTGGTCTCTGCCCGATGGCGGCGGTCCGGCGCGAAAGATCTTTCGTGTGTGCGCCTGGATAAAGGCCGTGTTTCGGATCAGGAGCGTTGTCTTGGCCGTCGAACCCGATCTGGTGATCGCCTATCGCACCACGAGCTACGGGTTTCTTGGCGCGGTGTCCGGGTTTCATCCGCTGGTGGTTGCAGCACAGGGTGAGACCGATGTGTGGCCCGCGACATCCTGGTTTGTGGGTGTCAAACGCTGGATGGCGAGATTCTGCCTGAAAAACGCCGATCTGATTCACGCGTGGGGCGACCATATCGCGGATGAGCAAATCGCGCTTGGCGCGTCGCGCGACAAGATTCTGATCCGCCCGCGGGGAGTCGATCTGAAAAAATTCTATCGTCATGCGCGAGAGCCGGCACGCGATCGCCTGCGGCTGGTCTGTACCGAGGAGTCTCTTTCTCGAGTACCGCCATACCGTCATCCTCAACGCGCTCGCTGGTCTCACGCGCGCCGGGGTTCCATTTTCGTTTGACATTGTGGGCACGGGGACACTGAGCGACGATCTGCAGCGTCAGGCGATGCAGCTCGGGATTGCCGATTGGGTGCGGTTCCATGGACGGGTGGATCACGATCGATTGCCATCGCTCTTGCGCGATTGTCATGTCTACGTCGCCATGCCGATTACCGAAGGGGTTTCAGCATCGCTGCTCGAGGCGATGGCTTGCGGGTGTTATCCGGTCGTGACGGATCTCGTCGCAAACAGATACTGGATCACGTCAGGCCAGAACGGCACGCTCGTGTCCGTCGACGACGCGCGCGGCCTGGAAAACGCGCTGCTCGCGTTGTGGAACAACCCGGGGATGATCGCAGACGCAACAGCGCAGAACGTGCGCCTGGTACGCGAGAAGGCGTCGCTCGAGGAAAACATGGCGTGCTTTGTTCGAAGCTACGAGCGACTTGCCGGCAATGGCTGTGCGAGACACTGACGCGCGGCCGTTTGCGGGAAACGCCATCCCGGGCGCCGGGAGCCGGGTTGACGCCGAGCGCGCCCGCATTCTCGAGGAATATGCGCGTCGCGAGCGCGACATCGACCGCGCTCGCTATGCGCGCTGGCAGCCGTCAATGGCGCTCCTGCTGGGCACGACACGGAGAGTGGCGGCTCAGATGCTGCAGCAACAGAACGCATTTCCAGGGCCGGCGACCCGCTGTCTCGAGGTCGGTCATGGGTCGCTCGGTTGGCTCGGGGATCTCATCACGTGGGGTGTTCCGGAGGGTCACATCCATGGCATCGAGATGGACGCTCACCGCGCGAACGCCGCACGGCAGGCGCTGCCCAACGCGGACATTCGCATCGGCGACGCAGCCAGCCTTCCGTGGCCGGACGAGTCGTTCGACCTGGTGATCGTGTCGGTCGTGTTCACGTCAATTCTCGATACGAGCGTGCGTCAACGGGTGGCGCACGAGATCAATCGCGTGCTCGCCCGTCGCGGTGCGCTGCTCTGGTACAACTTTGCGCGGAACAATCCTTCAAACAGACAAGTACGCAAGGTGGGGAGGCGCGAGGTTCGACAGCTGTTTCCGAACTTTCACGGCGCCCTGCGATCGATCACCCTCGCTCCACCTCTCGCGAGGGCTGTCGCGCCGGTGAGCTGGGTGCTCGCGACTGCGCTCGAAGCGATTCCGCTGCTGCGAACGCACCTCATCGGTGTGTTGGTAAAGGACTAGGCGCCCGTGAACGACCACCGATCACTTAACGCGGATGACTTTGGCCCGACCCAGAAGATTGTCGGCCTCCTTGGTCTCTCCCATTTTCTGAAGCACGTCGGCTTGACTCTCGAGCAGCGGAGCCAGAGATTGATCGTTTTCGCCCCTGGTCTTCTCGATCACAGTCACGGCGCGCTGATAGACGCGTTGCGCTTCTTTGTACTTGGCCTGTGCAGCCAGGATTCGTGCGAGCTCCGCGAGGCTTTGGCTGAGCGCGTCGGGCAAAGGGCTGGGCGATTTCTCCAGTACGGCGACGGCTCGGGACGTCACCTTCTCGGCTTCGGCGAAGTTGTTTTGCGTGGTATAGACCAGAGCCAGCGAGCGATACGAATTGGCAATCGAAATATCACCGGCCGGCAGGAGCCTTTCGCGAATCGCAATGGCTCGCAAGTACAGGTCAATAGACTCTTGGTACTTCCGCAAATTCAGGTACCCGCCCGCGAGCCCTTCGGCCGCGCCGGCCGCTTGAATCGAGTCGGCACCGTGAACCTTTTCGACCAGTGCCAGGTGACGTTTGTAGAACGGTTCCGCTCGCTCGTGGAGATTCGCCATCGCGTGGGCTCCGGCGACCCAGACCAGGCTGCGGAGCGTCTCGGGATGTTCCGGCCCCAACGTGGCTTCACGCAGCTTCCATGCTTGTTCGCGGAGCGGGATGGCCTGCTGGTATTTGCTCGTGTAGCGGTACACCTCCGCAAGGTTTTCCAAACTTTCAAGCTTGCGGGGATCGCTAGGTGGAAACGACTCAGACGCCTTGACGGCGGCTTGAAAACTCTGTTCGGCTTGCGGATAGCGAGCGGCTTCGAGACTGCGTTTGCCGACTTCCATATCTTCTTCCCAAGTTGGCTGCTTAGCCGAACACGCAGTGAGAAGAGTAAGCAGGCCGATGCACAGCACGCTGACCAGGTGAATATCGCGGCTCTTTCTAATCAAGCTCATGTCCCCCGTTGTCGAAGAGCGCGTACAAGCAGCGCCGATTCGTCACCGCATAGTCTAATGGCTGTTTTGCGGACGATGCAACAGCGCTTTGTCAAGAAAAATCATTTTCGACTGGAAGAATCGGCTTTGGCGGGCCTGTAGCGGGCGCGTTCCCGGTCCGATGACGACTTCCTGACTTCTCCCCAAAGCACGACACGCACGTCGCGCCGGGACATCTCGAGTCGAATCACGTGCGCCATGCGGCGCTGTAAACGAGGCTATGAACCCTGAAGTGCTGTCAGCGATCCCGATAGCCGTTCTCTTTCTGGCGGCATTTCTCGGCGTGGGCGGTTTCGTGCTGCGCGTCACGGACACAACGAAGCTGTCCGGAGATGCGCTGCGACTGACACCAGTGGCCGCGGCCATCGGCTTTGCGGTGTTGTCTTACGTCGCGTATCTCCTGATCGGCTTCCGAGTGGCGAATCCCACCGTCGTAGCCGGCGTGCTTGTGGCCGGCGTCGTGTCGGGATATCGGTATTGGATCGATCTGGCGTCGGATCTTCGCTCGGCTCTGCGAGGCACCGGACGAGACGTGTGGTCGCCCGTGCCGCTCGTGTTCCTCATCCTGTCGGCCGGCTTTCTCCTGCTCGTGTCGACGCATTGGTTCACACCCCCGAGAGAAGGGGATGCGTTGAGCGGGTACATGTTCACGGCTCGATGGCTGCGCGACCGAGGCCTCATCTATTCGGCCTACAACAGCGTCTATCAACTCTATCCATTCAACACCGAGATGATTTTTGCGCTCACCTTGGCGTTTGGCAACGACGTGATCCCCAAAGCCCTCGACGGTTTGATGGGCATGTGTCTGCTGGCCGCGCTGTACGAGTTCGCACGACGGTATACGGACCGGATGTCGAGTTTCTTGGCTCCGGCGCACCTGGCGGTGATGAGCTCGTTTGCCGGGATCTGGGCTAGCGGAAAGGTCGATGTTCTCTCGACGCTCACGTTCGTCTCCGGGGCGGCTTTGCTCTTTCGGCAGGCTGAACCGCTCTCTTGGAAGACCATGGCCCTGGCGGCGTTCCTGGTGGGGACGGCGTGTGCGCAGAAATACACTCTGTGGGTATTCGGTGGCGCATTCCTTCTGGCGCTGGCCCTGTTCTTGCCCGCACCGCCCAAGAAACGGGTGCTGTGGACTGCGGGCGCGGCCGCGGTGATGGCGGTTTGTCTGCTGCCGCATTTCGCGAAGACCGTGGCGTGGACCGGCAATCCGGTCGCGCCGTTCGCCCGAACCATTTTTCCTACCACGGGCGTTTACCTTGATCCGATCCGTCATTCCGACGCGCTGCGGATGTCGGCCTCCGATCTCGTGACCCTGCCGGCCAGGCTGTTCTGGGAAGGTGTTGAGTCGCGACGGCCAGGACCGTTCCCATGGTTGCTTCTCATCGGGCTTCCGTTTTGTGCGATGAGAAGCACGCCGCGATCGGTTCGACGGTTGGCGGCGGTCGCCGCCGTGATGCTCGTCGCGTGGATCGCTGTGCGCCAGAGTGAGTGGCTGGCGCCCAGGTTCCTGCTCGTACCGACCGCACTTCTGCTAGTCGCGGCAGCTGTGGGCGTCGGACAGGCCGGGGCGCGGTCAACGGCGTTCCGGTGGTCGGTGATTGCCATGACCGCCTTCACGATTGGCTATGCGGGTATTTGGCAAAACCGCGACTGGCGCCGTTCGTGGCGATTCATCCTGGGCTACGAGGATCGGGCGACGTGGTATGACCGGATTACGCCCGGGCGCGCCTACAGCGCCCTCACCAACGTGGCGGACCATTTGTCGAACGACCGACGGCTGTTTCTGTATGCCGGCCTTTATTACATCCCGGATGACAAGCTGGAGTACATCAGCACCGAAGAAGAGGTGGCGGGATTCTTCTCGCTTCCCAACGCCGAACGTCTCACGTTCCTCAGACAACGGTGTTTCGGCTTCGTGCACCTTTCCGGAAAAGTTCGCTACAACCCGTCGTGGACGCGCGGGCTTCCGATCGTCGCTCAATGGAACGACACGGCGAACGGGCTCGAATACACGCTGTTTCAAGTGGATTCGGATTGCCGGCGCCATACCGTATTGACAAAGCACACGACGGCCAACGATGCCCCGTAACGCCCGGCGCAGGCCATTGGCAAAAACCCCGGCATAAGAAATCCGATATGTCCATTCAGGCAACTCCCTGTCGGTTCTGCGGCTCTGTTCATCTGCTGCGTTCCCGGATCCGCTTGCTGCACGAGCAGATCTGGAAGCGATTCACGAGAAAGCGTCCCTACCGCTGTCAGCAGTGTGGACGGCGAGCCTGGAGGGATGTTGCGAGCACGCCTAACGCTCACCACAATTGGGGGCAGAGGCACGACGCGGCGCTCATCGATCCTGTGGATGTGCTCGCCGTCGACCGTGCCCTTCAGAGCAGTCGCTCAGCACGATCCCACAGCCATAATGGCGGTGAGCAAGGCACTCCACTGCCTGAAGCCGAACTGTCCAGTCACAATTCATGAGTACCCTTCGATTTCAGCGACTCGTTCGGACCGCAGCCAACGTTTGCACGTTGAACCGCGACCGGGAGTACGCGGCATTGAAGGGCATGCTGGACCTGAAGAGCACTGACGCCGTGCTCGATATCGGCTGCGGCGATGGGTACTGGACCTCACGGATCGCCACACACAGCGGGCAGGTGACTGGACTCGATCCCGACGCGCGAAGCTTGAGCTTCGCCACGCGGTTTCGAAGCGGCGCCCATATCGCCTACGTGCAGGGGTTCGCGGAATCGTTGCCTTTTCCCGACGGTTCCTTCGACAAAGTTGTGAGTGTGAGCTGCGTCGAGCACTTTGCGGATCCGTCGCGCAGCATCCAGGAGATGGCTCGCGTTCTCAGACCTGGAGGGAAGATTGCGCTGTCCATCGACAGTCTGCTCGCCGAAAATTCCGGCGACGGTTTTCGCCGATGGCATAAACGCCGTCACTTCGTCACGCAATATTTCGATCAGGACACCTTTACGCGAATGTTGCAGAGTGCCGGATTTCAGCCGGAGCCGCGGATCGTTCATCTGTTCCGATCCCGGGTCGCCGCCATGCTGAGGGCGACCTTCATCCGGCGCCCGCGATTGTGGCTCCCGTTGTTCCCGGCCTTCTATCTTTCGGTGCGCGTATCAGACCGCCTCTTTAACGATCATCATGGACAGATCCTCGTGGTTACGGGCTCTGTCCGGAAATGCTAGGGAACATGGGAAACCGTTGGCTGATTCTCACGCAATATTACCCGCCCGAGATTGGAGCACCGCAAATCCGGCTGCGAGCGGCGGCAAAGGAACTGCAGCGCCACGGCATCCGGGTTGAGGTGCTGACGGCTGCACCAAACTATCCCGCCGGAAAGATTTTTCCCGGATACGAAGGACGCTGGAAACAGCGAGAGACGCTCGACGGCTTGCCCATTACCCGTACGTGGGTGTATGCCGGCACCGGTAAATCGGCGGTGGTCCGGCTGGCCAATTACTTCAGCTTTACGTTGACCGCATTGATAGCCGCCATGACCTACCCTCGGCCGGACGTGCTGTTTGTGGAATCACAACCGCTGTCGCTCGGTGTCGTCGCGGTCCTGATGAAGTGGCTGCGCGGAGTGCCCTACATCTACAACGTTCCCGATTTGCAGGTCGACGTGGCACGCCAGATGGGGTTCATGAAAAACCGGGCCTTCCTCAACGTGGCCCTCTGGCTGGAAAACCTCTTTCTTCGTCAGGCGTGGAAGGTCTCGACGGTGACTCACCGGTTCATCGAGCATTTTCAAGCGCGTGGATTGCCGCAGACTCAACTGACGTTCCTTCCCAACGGCGCCGATACCGAGTTTCTCAGGCCGACATCTCCGAGCGAAATGCTGCTGAATCGGTGGAAACTCGATGGCAAGAAGGTCTTCCTCTATGTCGGCACACATGCGTATTACCACGGGCTGGACACGCTCATCGAGGCCGCGGCGCTGCTGAGAGACGACCCTGAGGTCATTTTCTTGCTGGTCGGTGACGGGCCCGAACGGAACCGCTTGAAGCAGATGGCGGCTGAACGAGGGCTCGCAAACGTGATTTTCGCGGCATCACCCTACGAAGAGATGGATCAGCTGTACTCAATCGCGTACGCATCGATTGCGACGCTTCGGAAGCTCGAAGTGGCAAACTCGATGCGCTTGTCAAAGATTTTTCCGTCGCTCAGTTGCGCCGTTCCGGTCATCTATTCAGGCATCGGGGAAGCCGCCGACCTGATTCGCGCGCACCGGTGTGGACTCACGGTCGATCCTGAAGATGCTGTAGCACTCGCTCAGGCTGTTCGCAGTCTCGCGTCCGACCCACAGATGCGTTCCAGTTTCGGCCAAGAGGGCCGGCAACTGGTTGAGCGGGACTACAGTTGGTCGACCATCGTCGGACGATGGCTCAACGAGATTGGGCTCGGTTCTCCTCCGCTTCACGATCGTTTGCCAACGCGAGAGTCTCTGAACGCATCGACCCCGAGTCCGATGTTGCCCCGATGACCGCCGCGACTGTAGACGCAGAGCGTCACCAGATGACCGACGACCAGGGATCGGCACGGATATGAGCACGCCTCACGTGGTTGTGCTGGGTGCCGGGCCCGCCGGTCTGGGTGCCGCCTACCAGCTGGCGCGCAGCGGCAAGGCCTCGGTGACGGTCCTCGAAAGGAACACGGGCGTCGGCGGAAATGCCGGGAGCTTCGACGTGGCAGGGATGCGCGTCGACTATGGCAGTCACCGGCTTCATCCATCGTGCGACGCCGATGTGCTGGGTGATATTCGTGGGCTGCTCGGGCGCGACCTGCTGGACCGGCCGCGGCACGGCAGAATCAGACTGTGCGGCCGATGGATTCACTTTCCGCTGAGTGCGATCGATCTCGCGCTGCGCCTGCCGGCCGCGTTTCCGATGGGCGTGGCAAAGGACATGGCGCTGAAGATATTTGCCCGCAACGGACACAACCATGCCGCAGAGAATTTCGAGACGGTCCTGACGCGCGGACTCGGACGCACCATCTGCAACGACTTTTATTTTCCGTATGCAAGAAAAGTGTGGGGCGTCGATCCTCAGACGTTATCGGCCGAGCAGGCGCGACGCCGCGTGTCCGCGAACTCGCTGGGACGAATGGCCCGAAAGATCGTGTCTGCCGCTCCTGGCTTGAGGAAGCCTGGCAGCGGGCGGTTTTTCTACCCCCGACGCGGCTACGGTCAGATTTGTGAGGGGTATGCGGATGCCGCCACGAGCGCCGGCGTGCGACTGCAATTGAATGCGCACGTGCAGAGCGTCAATCTCGACAACGGCGGTGCGTGCATTCAATACGAAGTTGGCGGGCGGCCGGCCTCGCTGCGCGCCGATCGGGTATGGTCGACGATACCCATCACGGCGCTCGCCCGATGCCTCAAGCCGGCGCCGCCACCGCACTGCGTGACGGCCGCCGACCGCATGGACTTCAGGGCGATGCTCCTGATCTACCTGGTGGTCGAGCAGGATCAATTTTCCGAGTACGACGCGCACTACTTTCCTGAACCGCATATCGGCATGTCGCGGCTGTCAGAGCCCAAGAACTACAGCAGGGAAGGGCCGAAAGGGCGGACAGTCCTTTGCGCTGAATTGCCCTGCGATCCACGCGACCCTGAATGGGGGCTCTCCGACGAGGCGCTCGGCCAGATGGTGTGTCGATGGATGGAGGCCGCGAGTATCCCGATTGAGGCGCGTGTCTCGCAGGTGGTGACGCGCCGGTTGCGCCAGGCCTATCCGATTTACCGGCAGGGCTACGAAGCGCACTTCGATACGCTCGACGAGTGGCTGAATGGGTTCGAGCGCATCCTGAGCTTCGGGCGTCAAGGCCTGTTTGCACATGACAACACCCACCACGCGCTCTCCATGGCTTACGCTGCGGCCCGGTGTCTGGATGCGAACGGCTCGTTCGACCGCACGCTCTGGCAATCCTACAGACGCGCCTTTCAGAACCACGTGGTGGAAGATTGATGCGCGTGGGCTGTCCCGTGATCGCCGCTCTGGTGGTGGCCACCGCTTCGTGTGCGTCGCCGAGTGACGGGCCGGTGATGTTGCGACTCGATCCTCTCGTGACACATCAAACAATCGAAGGCTGGGGCGCCAACCTGCCGATTCTCGGGATTCCGTTCGACGAATGGGTCGTCGATCCTTCACCGGCACGCTACGATCAGTTGCCTCTCGTCGATCCCGTACCAGACGCGCTGAAAACACGGATCATCGACGATGCCGTGTCCGACCTTGGGCTGACGCGATTTCGGCTCGAAATCGGACCGCAGGTCGAGATGCTCAACGACAACGCCGATCCTCATCACACCGATGACGCGGCGTACCGGTTCCGATGGCAGGATTTCCTGATCGAGCGATGGTTGCTGCCGTTGAAACAGCGCGTTGAGGCGCGCAACGAAGCCTTCGTGCTCTACATCAGTTACGACCTTCGCAGCAGCCTCACGCCGGAGTGGCTGCTGGATCCTGAGGAATATGCCGAGATGGCGGTCGCCTGTCTCAGGCATTTCAAGAAGGCCTATAACCTTGAACCAGATTACTGGGTCGTCCTGAATGAACCGGGCAATCGCCGTCCCGGCGACCCGCAGCTGGTGGCCCGGCTGATCGTCGCCACGGCCGCACGGATTCGGAAAGAGGGCTTTCGGACTCGTCTGGCCGGCCCTGAAGTCGTGACGCCCGCGCAATTCTCTTCGTACATGAAGGCGCTGGATGCGGCCGGCGCGCTCCCGTTGCTAGGACAGCTGACCTACCACCTGTATTGGGATCCGATGACTGTCGGCCATCGCAATGAAATTCGCGACTGGTCGAAGCGGCTGCGCGTGACGGCCGCGCAGACGGAATGGTTGGAAGGCGAGGGGTTGGAGGCGCTGGAGGCCCTTTACCTCGATCTGACCGAGGCCGATGTCTCGGCGTGGGAACAGTACACCTTGTGCTGGACACCGAACACGTATAACTCGAGTGGCGGTGGTGACTATTTCCTCATCTACCCTGGCCGGTCCACGCACAAAATGAACGCGAACGCCCGCCTGCTCCGTCAATACATGAAATACATCAGGCCGGGCGATGTGCGGCTGGGCATCTCGTCATCGCGCGACGGCATTATCAGACCTGTCGCGTTTCGGTCCCCGAAGGGCGGTCTGACCATCGTCGTCATTAACTCGGGCCGCTCTTCGGAACAGATCCGTATCCAGCCGCTCGCTCCTGGGGACTACCACGGCAGCGTCGCCACCGAAGACGGCGACACGCACGCGCTACCTCGGCAATCGGTCGAGGCAGAGGGAACCCTTTCTGTTTTGATGCCCGCGCGTGGCGCGATCACGTTTCAGCAAGTCCAGTGAGGCTTCGTTTCCGATGGACGCGGCCAACTGTATCCAACGTGCTCGAGAACACGGCGTTCCCAGAACGAACCTGAACGATGCCGAACGACTATAACGCGCAAGCAACGGAGATTGGCGTGGAGCTACGGCAGCGAGAGTGCGTTGACCAATGGGATCGGGTATATGGCGACAAGTACATGACCAACTGGTATCCCA
The DNA here is from genome assembly GCA_963811435.1 of Vicinamibacterales bacterium. GTDB lineage: Bacteria > Acidobacteriota > Vicinamibacteria > Vicinamibacterales > JAMQPK01 > JAMQPK01. The sequence continues at coordinate 1,750,460 of CAWERD010000006.1, read as the reverse complement.
ATGAGGACATCATCAGATTTTGCGCGCGCCTCATTCGGAGACGCAAGACGTACGACACGGTCGAAGTGAAGCGCGACGTGCATAAAGTGCTCGATCTTGGATGCGGCAACGGGCGTCACGCCATGTATTTTGCGCGCGAAGGATTCGAGGTATTCGGCATCGACATTTCATCCATTGCCATTGCTTGGGCAACCGACTGGAGCCGGCGCGAAGGACTGCATCCGGAGTTCCGCGTTGGAGACATCACGAATCTGCCTTATGCCGACGCCTCGATGGATGTCGTGGTTTCGCACGGCGTCCTCGACCATGTGCCCATGAGCGTTGGGCGCCGTGCAGTGGACGAGGTGCACCGCGTGCTGGCGCCAGGGGGTCTCTTCTATTGCGATCTTCGTGCGACGGACGATTTCGAGCATGGTGTCGGCGAGGAAGTGGAGCCCGACACGTTTGTGATCACACACGGCTACGAGCAGGGTCTGATGCAGCACTTTTTTTCACAGGACGCTGTTCGAGAGCTCCTGACGAGCCGCTTTCGAGTGATCTACATGGAGACGACAGACCATCGGCTCGCCCCGGACTTTCTCCGGAAGTACGCGCGCTGGGTCATTGCCGCGGACAAGGCGCCTGACGGAGAGCGGGTCACGGCGTGAACGCACGCCCCTTCGATCAAAACCCGCACCAATCACAGCATCGTTGCCCATGAACGCACCGAAAATCAGCATAGGCGTGCCCGTCTACAACGGCGAACGCGTCCTGCGGCGGGCAATCGATTCGCTGCTGGCGCAGACGTGCGACGGGCTGGAAATCGTGATCTCCGACAACGCGTCCACCGATGCGACGCCCGAAATCTGCCGCGAGTACGCCGCGCGCGATTCGCGGGTCCAGTACTTCCGGAACGAATGCAACATCGGGCCGATCGCGAATTTCCGCCGCGCGAAAGAGCTTGCGCGCGGGGAATATTTCGCGTGGAACGCGGCCGATGACGTGAGGCCTGCCGGAGCGCTCGAGGCGTGCGTGAACGCGCTGGACACTTGCCCGGAGGCGGTCATGGCTCACGGGCCAATCGAAGTCCAATTGCCGGCACCGCCCGCCGTCGTGGCGGTCGCCAATGCGATGGATTTGTCGAGCGCGCGCGCAGTGGACCGTGTCAAGGCGTTTACCGCGCGGCTCGAGCACAACGGCATGCTGTTTGGCGTTTATCGCCGGGCCTTGCTGGGCACGTCGTCTATCGGCGGCCACTTCGGCCACGATTATCTGTTCTGCCTGAAGACGTGCCTGCAGGGGCCGATCGCCTACGTCAGCCAGCCGATCATCCGGTATCAGCAGCGGAGTAATGCGATCGAGAGCCCGATGTACACATGGGTGCCGTTCAATCTGCGCGATTTGCTGTTCTATCGCGGCGTTCGACGGTACAAGTGCTGGCTCACCCTTGCGCTCGGCTGTTATTACCTGCTGCGTGAGCCACGCGCACCGCTGACAACCGCGACGCGGGCGTCGCTCGCGCACGTGCAATCGTTTGTCTCACGATACGGCCGCCATCTCATCACCGAGCTGGTGTTCGCGGCCTTCACACCGCTCTATTGGGCGATGGCGCCCTTCCGCCGGATGGCGGTAAAAGCGGTTGGCGCGCTGCGGCGCCATGGACTGATGAGCAGCACAGCCGGCCGCGCGCCGTCGCGCTCATAGCTGCATTCGTCAACAACAAAGAGGGGCAACATGACTCAACCGATAACACTCGCCGTGCGGCGAATCGCGTCGGATTTCCTGCACGAGGTTCAGGAACTCGTGCAGGGGGTCGACGTCGCCGCCATTGAGCGCCTGGTCGAGGTTCTCCGATCGGCCCGGGAGCGGGGCGCGACGATCTACATCGCCGGCAACGGCGGCAGCGCGTCAACGGCGTCACACCTGGTCAACGACCTGGGGAAAGCCACGAAGAGCAGCGGCCGCCGGCCGATGCGCGTCGTGGGGCTCAGCGACAACGTGTCGTGGATGACCGCCCTTGGAAACGACGAGGGGTTCGATCGAATCTTCTCGGGACAGCTCGAGAACTTCGCCGAACCGGGTGACGTCCTGATCGCGATTTCGGCGGCCGGGAATTCGCCGAATCTTGTGCACGCCGTCGAGATGGCGCGCGCCCGCGGGCTGACGACCGTCGCGCTACTGGGCTTCGACGGCGGCGTGCTGAAGCATGCTGTGGATTGCCCGCTGTGGGTGATGAGCGCAAAGGGGGCTTACGGAGCCGTCGAAAGCGTCCACCTGGTGCTGTGTCACGCACTCGTCACCTGCCTCAACCACGCCGACGAGATGGAGACGCTCGGCCTGGCGGTGCAGCAGTGACGACAGCGGCTGGCACGCTCGTCCGCCCGCGGCAGGCCGTCATTCTGGCCGGCGGCCGCGGCACGCGCATGCGGCCGCTGACCGACACCCGGCCCAAGCCGATGATCGAGTTCCACGGGCAGCCGTTCCTGGAGTACATGATCGAGCTGCTGCGGGACCAGGGCTTCGAGCGCGTCCTGCTGCTGCTCGGCTACCTGCCCGACGTGATTCGGAACCACTTCGGCGACGGCCGCCGCTTCGGCATCGACATCACGTACTCGGTGTCCGACCCCGATGACCTGACGGTGAAGCGCCTGCAGCTGGCCGAGCCGCACTCGATCCGATCTTTCTGCTGCTCTACTGCGACAACTATTGGCCGCTGCAGATGGACCAGCTGTGGGAGCGATACACAGAAGCGCCGCACACCTGCCATGGTCACCGTGTACCCAACAAAGACGGCTACTCGAGAGACAACGTCCTTGTCGGTGAAGACGGATACGTGCGGGTCTTCGACCGCAGCCGAACCGTTCCCGGGCTGTCGGGCGTCGAGATCAGCTACGCCTCATTCAGAAACAAGTCGTCACCGATCTCGTCGGACGGGAGGACGACCTGTTCGAGCAAGCTGTCTATCCCGGCCTTGCGCAGCGCGGCCAGCTCGGCGCGTACGTCACGCGACCACCGCTACTACAGCGTCGGCTCGCTCGAACGGCTGCCGCTGACCGAGACGTTCCTCGCCCGCCGGCCGGCCGTCATGCTCGACCGCGACGGCGTGCTCAACCGCAGGCCGCCGCGGGCGGAGTACGTCAGCAACCGGAGCGAGTTCGAGTGGCTGCCCGGGCGCTCGAGGCGCTGCGGCAGCTGTCGTCGAGCCGGGTTACCAGGTGATCGTCGTCTCGAACCAGGCCGGCGTCGCGCGCGGCGCGATGACGGAGGCCGACCTGTGCAGCTTCACGACTGGATGAAAGCGGAAGACGCCGAGGCCGGCGGCCGGATCGACGCCATCTACTACTGTCCGCACGGCTGGGACGAGGGCTGCGAGTGCCGCAAGCCGCGGCCGGGCATGCTGTTTCAGGCCCAGCGCGACTTCACCTGGACCTGACCCGACGTCCTTCATCGGCGACGACGAGCGCGACGCGCAGGCGGCCGGCGGCCGCGGGATGTGCGTTCATGGTGCGTCTCGGACGAGAGGTCGCTGCTCGACGTTGACGCACGACATGATCGACCGCACAAAAGGAGTGCTCGTATGACGATGAAGCGGGTGCTGATGACGGGCCACGACGGGCTACATCGGCTCGGTCATGGCGCCGGCTTCGTCGAGGCCGGGCTACGACGTGGTGGGCCTCGATACCGGCTACTTCGACGAATGCACGCTCGTGCCCGACACGCGGCAGATCCGGTCGATCCACAAGGACATCCGCGATCTCGAAGCCGGACGACCTCGAGGGCTTCGACGCCGTGGTTCACCTGGCGGCGCTCAGCAACGATCCGATCGGCAACCTGAACGACGGCTGGACCGAGGAGATCAACTACCAGGGCGTCGGTGCGGCTGGCCGAGCTGGCGAAGGAGGCCGGCGTCGAGCCGCTTCCTGTTCTCCTCGTCCTGCATCATGTACGGCATGTCGGAAGCGGCGGTGGTCGAACGAGGAGTCGCCGCTCGACCCGAAGACCGAGTACGCGCGCTCGAAGGTCAAGGCCGAGCGGGCGCATCGCGGCAGCTGGCCGCGACCGGATTTCTCGCCGACGTTCCTGCGCAACGGCACGGTCTACGGCCTGTCGCCGCGCATGCGCTTCGACACGGTGTTCAACGACCTGATCGGCGCCGCGGTGGCGACCGGGAAGGTGATGGTGTACAGCGACGGCAAGCCGTGGCGCCCGGTGGTGCACGTCGAGGACGTCGCGCGCGCGTTTCTCGCCGTGCTCGAGGCGCCGCGTCGAGGCGATTCACAACCAGGCGTTCAACATCGGCGCGGACCACTGAACCACCAGGTATCGCGAGCTCGCCGAGATCGTCGTGCGCGACGGTGCCGGGCTGCGACGCTCGAAGTGCTGGCCCAGGCCGGGCGCCGACCAGCGCACCTACAAGGCCGACTTCGGCAAGTTCGCCCGGACGTTTCCCGACTTCGATTCAAGTGGACGCCCGAAGACGGCGCCGCGGAGCTGTATGACGCCTTCGAGCGCGTCGGCCTGACGCATGACGACTTCGCGGATCGAACGCTTCACGCGGCTCAAATGGCTGCAGCCACCTGCTCGACACCGGCCGGCTCGATCGAGTCGCTGCGCTGGAACGCGCAGCGTGGAGGCAGCGCATGATCGACGGCGTGAAGATCGTTCCGCTCCGCCAGATCGTCGACGAGCGCGGCAAGATCATGCACATGCTGAAGGCGACCGACCCGCACTTCATCGAGTTCGGCGAGATCTACTTCTCGTGCGCCTGGCCGGGCGTCGTCAAGGCCTGGCACATCCATCACGACGATGACGATCAACAACGCCGTGATCTCGGGCGCGCCAAGCTCGTGATGTACGACCTGCGCGAGGACTCGCCGACCAAGGGCGAGTTGCAGGAAGTCTTCTTCGGCGAGGACAACTACTGCCTCGTGCAGATTCCGCCCGGGATCGCCAACGGCTACAAGGCCTACGGCGACAAGCTGGTGATCCTGGCCAACTGCGCCACCGAGCCGCACGATCCGGACGAGATGCTGCGGCTCGATCCGTTCACCGACGAGATCCCGTACGACTGGGCGTCTGAAGCATGGCTAGACAATCCAAGTCCACGCTGCCCGGGCTTATCGTCACGCGCACGCCGCTGCGGGTCAGCTTCGCCGGCGGCGGCACCGATCTGGCCGAGTTCTACGAGCGCGAGCTACGGCGCGGTCCTGAGCACGGCGATCGACAAATACATCTACGTGACGGTCAAGCGGCACAGCGACGTGTTCAACGAGCCGATCCGCCTCAACTACTCGAAGAGCGAGCAGGTGCACCGGATCGACGAGATCGAGAACGACATCGCGCGCGAGTGCCTGCGATTTCTCGAGATCGAGCCGCCGATCTACATCAGCACCGTCGGCGACCTCCCGGCGTCGACCGGGCTGGGCGGCTCGAGCGCTTCGCCGTCGGCCTGCTGAACGCGCTGCACGCCTACCGGGGCGAGCGGGTCTCGGCCGGACAACTGGCCGAGGAGGCGTCCCACATCGAGATCGACGTGCTGAAGCAGCCGATCGGCAAGCAGGACCAATACGCGGCGGCGTTCGGCGGCCTGAACTTCTTCTCGCTTCAAACCCGGGGGCGGCGTGACGGTGGAGCCGCAGCGTGTCGTCGACGCGCGTGCTTCGGGATCTGTTCGACCGCTTCCTGATGTTCTGGACCGGGCATCAGCGCGACGCCGGCATGGTGCTGGCCGAGCAGAAGGCGAACACGAGCCGCAAGCTCGACGCTCTGCTGAGCATGCGATCGCACGCCCATCAGCTTCGAGAGCTGATTTGCAATGGCGCGTACAACGCAGCGGCCTTTGGTCACATCCTCGATGAGAGCTGGCAACTCAAAAGACGGCTGGCGAGCACCATCACGACCTCACAAATCGACACCTGGTACGCGCGTGCGATGGCCGCCGGGGCCGACGGCGGCAAAATCTGCGGGGCCGGCGGCGGCGGGTGCATGTTGTTTGTCGCCGATCCGGCCAAACAGCCGGCCGTGCGGCAGGCATTGACCGACCTGACGGAAGTACCAATCGATTACGAAGTGCACGGGTCGCACGTCATCGTATCGTGCCTCGATTAGCGAGCCAGCCATGATCTTCGTCGAAACGCCGTTGAAAGGCGCATATCTCATCCGGCTCGAAAAGAAGGAAGACCAGCGGGGCTTCAACGCCCGTGCATGGTGTGCCGACGAGTTCGCCGCGCACGGGCTCATGCAGCGGGTGGCACAGACCAACATCATCTTGAATCCGCGCAAGGGCACGCTCAGGGGACTCCACTATCAAGCGCCGCCGTTCGCCGAGTGCAAGCTGTTCAGGTGCGTTCGCGGCGCGATGTACGACGTGATTGTGGATCTTCGGCCGGAATCCCCGACCTACCGCCAGTGGCTGTCGTTCGAGTTGACGCCGTCCAGGTACGAGTTGCTTTACGTGCCCGAAGGCTTCGGGCAGGGATTCCTCACGCTCGAGGACGACACAGAGGTCATGTATCAGGTTTCGCAAGTCTACAGTCCGGCACACGGACGCGGCATACGGTACGACGATCGCGCGCTCGGCATTCGCTGGCCGATCGAGATTACGACGATCTCGGATCAGGATCGCGCCTGGCCGGCCTTCGACAGCGTCGAAGCGCTTGCGGGTGAGGCAGGGAGGACATCGAGATGATTCTGGTAGACAACGCGTTGGCCCGACGCCAACGAGAGAACAACCCGGTCAGGGTCGCGATGGTGGGGGCCGGGGCGATGGGACGCGGCATCGCTCTGCAGATCCTCACGGCGGTTCCCGGAATGCAGCTTGCGGCGATCTCGAACCGCCACGTCGATGCGGCACGTCAGGCTTATCTTCAGGCCGGTGCCGAGGACGTCACCGTTGTTCGCGACGTGGAGGCCCTCGAAGCCGCGGTGATGGCCGGGCGCCCGGCGGTGACCGACGATCCGATGATGCTGTGTCAGGCACAGGGCGTCGATGCGGTGCTCGAGGTCACCGGCGATGTGGAGTTCGGTGCCCGCGTCGTCCTGTCGGCCCTCGGCAATCACAAGCACGTGATCACGATGAACGCGGAGCTCAACGGCACCCTCGGACCGATTCTCAAGGTGCACGCGGACGCCGCCGGTGTCGTCTTCACCGACTCCGACGGCGATCAGCCTGGCGTCATCATGAACCTCGTCCGGTTCGTCAAGAGCATCGGTTGCCGGCCCGTGCTGGCCGGCAACATCAAGGGACTACACGATCGATACCGGACTCCGACGACTCAGGAAGGCTTCGCGCGGGCCCATCACCTGACGCCCAACATGGCGACATCGTTTGCCGACGGCACGAAGGTGTCGTTCGAGATGGCGCTGGTGGGAAATGCGACGGGATTCAAGGTCGGGCGGCGGGGCATGTACGGTCCCGACTGCAAGCAGGTGTCGGACGCGGCGTCGCTCTTTCCGCTCGATCAGATGATGAATGGCGGACTGGTGGATTACATCGTAGGCGCTCAGCCGGGCCCTGGCGTCTTGGTACTCGGGTACCACGACCATCCGATACAGCAGCACTATCTCAAGCTGTACAAACTTGGCGACGGTCCGCTCTATACGTTCTACACGCCCTACCATCTGTGCCATTTCGAGGTGCCGCTCACGATCGCCCGCGCGGTCATTTTCGGCGATGCCGCCGTGGCGCCGCTCGCCAGTCCGATTGTTCACGTCGTCGCGACTGCGAAGCGTGATCTTCGAGCGGGTGAAGTGCTCGACGGCATCGGGTTCTACATGACGTACGGGCTGGCCGAGAACGCGGAGGTACAGCAGGTCGAGAACCTGCTGCCGATGGGTCTCGCCACCGGCTGCCGCCTCGTTCGGGACATTCCTAAGGATCAGGTACTGACGTTCGACGATGTGGAGGTGCCATCCGGACGCCTGTGCGATCGTCTTTGGGCCGAGCAGCAGGCCCACTTCAGCGGCCGTCGCGTTCCTGCTGACTTGGTGGAGGCGTCCTGACCCAATGAGTGAATCGGCCATTCGTGTGGAAGGGCTCGGCAAATCGTATCGGCTCGGGGCGAGAGAAGAGTCGTACAAGACGCTCCGCGATCAGGTTGTGAAATTTGCCAACCAGTCGGTTGCCACGATGGCGTCGGCCCTGCGGTTCCGCCGGAACAGAAGGATTCAGCCAGAGACGCTCTGGGCGCTCAAGGATGTGTCGTTCGACGTGAAGCCCGGCTCGGTTGTAGGCGTGATCGGAAGAAACGGCGCGGGCAAGAGCACGCTCTTGAAAATTCTGTCGCGTGTCAGCAAACCAACCGAAGGCTGGGCGGATGTCCGGGGCCGGCTGGGATCCCTGCTGGAGGTCGGCACCGGCTTTCACCCCGAGCTGTCCGGACGAGAGAACATCTATCTGAGCGGCGCGATCCTGGGGATGAAACGGGCCGAGATCGCGCGGAAGTTCGACGAGATGGTCGCATTTGCCGAAGTCGAACGATTTCTTGATACGGCCGTGAAACATTATTCGTCGGGGATGTATCTGCGCCTCGCGTTCGCCGTGGCCGCGCACCTCGAACCCGAGATCCTCCTCGTGGACGAGGTGCTCGCTGTCGGCGATGCCCGGTTTCAGCGCAAGTGCATGGACAAGATGCAGTCGGTCGGCAACCGCGGCAGCACAGTACTCTTCGTCTCGCACAATATGCCGGCCGTGACGCGGTTATGCGAGCGCGCGATCTGTCTGCAGGACGGCAGGCTGGTGCAGGACGGACCCGCGCATGAAGTCGTCGCCTCGTATCTTCATTCCGGTCTCGGTACCACGGCGGCCAGGCAGTGGGACAATCAGGCGACGGCACCTGGCACCGACGTCGTGCGGCTTCGCGCCATTCGCATTCGCACTGAGGATGGTGTGCTCGCCGATTCGGTCGACATCCGTCAGGCGGTGGGTGTCGAGATCGAGTACGACGTCCTGACACCCGGCCATGTGTTTTTGCCGCACTTCAGCGTGCATAACGCGGAAGGCGCGTTCGCCTTCGTGGCGTTCGATCAGGATCCGGCGTGGCGGCGGCGCCCGCGACCGGCCGGCCGCTACATCAGTACCGGCTGGATCCCGGGGAATCTTCTGTCCGAAGGCATCATGCTGATCGGACCGTCGATTCGGACGCTCGGTCCCGACGCCTGGCACTTCTGGGAAAAGAACGCGGCCGCGTTTCAGGTCGTGGATTCCCTGACCGGCGAGACCGCGCGCGGAGATTATGCGGGCGGCATCCCCGGCGTGGTTCGGCCGTTATTGAAGTGGTCAACCGAATACAGCGCGGAGACCGACAGCTCGCTCGCGACTTCTGGAGTTCCAAATCAGTCGATTTCGCTCGCGGAGCGCTGACCCTTTCGATTCCTGCTCGTGACGCAATCACGTTTAAACGGACTGCCTACTCGGCCGGCTTCAGCCCAGAAACCTGTGGTGCTGTCGGTCGTTGTGGTGGCTATTTACGAAGTCGACCACCTCGAGCGGTGCCTGCGGTCGCTCATGAATCAGGTAGACCCGCCCGAGATGGAGGTGATCGTCGTACACCTCTCTCGAATCAGCACCGACGATTTGAGGACGCGATTCGATTCAGTTCGCTTCTATTCCACCGACCGCTCGACGCAGGCCGACATGATCGCGTGGGGTGTTGGTCGGGCGGTCGGAGATATCGTGGCGCTGACGGTGGATCATTGCACCGTCGACGCTCATTGGTGCACGCGGATCGTCGCCGCGCATCGCAGTCCGTTCGCCGCCGTGGGCGGTCCCCTCGACAAGGGGGATCAGGCGGACACAGCCGTGAACTGGGCGGTTCATTTCTACGACTATTGCAGCTACGGCTACTACCAGAATCCCGTCCCTCGAGGGCCTGCGCGCGAGCTCTCTGATTGCAACGTGTCCTACAAGCGAAGTGTTCTGGCGGCGATGAGCGACCGGTGGTCGAAGGGTTTTCACGTACCACTCGTCAATCGAGCCTTGCTGGCGGCCGGGGAGACGCTGTGGTTTTCGCCCGACCTCCTCGTCTCCCAGCACCGGAGCATTCAGTGCACGCACGCCGCGCGGGTCGCGTATCGTCGCGGGCGCGCGTTTGCGAGTGTACGGCTGACAACGTTCACTCGCATCGAGCGAATGGTTCGGACAGGACTGTCCCTGCTGCTCCCGGTGCGGCAGATCGGAAAGCTCGTGGTGAACATCGCGCGGCGGAAAGCGCACCTTCGGCCTCTGGCGCGTGCGTTTCCTTTTGTCGTCCTCTTCTCGGCGTCTTGGGCCTGGGGCGAGTTTCTGGGGTTCGTTCTCGGCCGGGCTGATTACCGGATATCCGTGACTGACGAGTAATGCTTTCGAACGTGTATCGGCTGGCGCTGAACTTCGTCCTCCTGTCGGGAGCCGAGGCGGCGAGCAAGGTGCTCGCGTTTATCGTCTTCGCTCAGCTCGCTCGCGTTCTCGGGCCCGACACGTACGGCGATATCGAATTCGCGCTGGCTGTCACATTGGCTCTGAGCCTGCTGGTCGAAGGCGGTCTGGGGCTCTACGGGGCGCGTGAAATCGCGAAGGACAAGAGCGGCGCCGTTCGCCTCGCGGTTCACGTCGTGCTCCTCCGGTTTGCGCTGGCACTGGTCGCGTTTCTCCTCCTGGTCCTGATTGCGCTCTTCAGTGGCAAAGGGGCACAGGCAGAGCAGGTGTTGATCCTCTATGGCCTGACGTTATTCGCGGGCGCGGCCCTCATCCCATGGGTGTTCCAGGGACTCGAGCAGATGCACTGGATCGCGGCGTCATCGGTCCTGCGATGGTCGCTCTTCGCGGCCATCGTGTTATTCGCCGGTGTCGATCCGGCACGCATCTGGGTAGTGCCGATCGCCGACCTGGCCGCCATCGTGTGCGTCGTAGCCCTCCACGCCAGCCTTTTCAGACGGTATGTCGGTCCTGTGCGCCTGATCGTCGATCCGTCCTTTGCGGTTGGCCTGATGCGCCAGGCCATTCCGATAGGGCTGACGCAGATCATGTGGGGGCTGAAGGTCTATTTGCCGACGATCATGCTCGGTCTGCTGGTCGGCGGGGCCGCCGTTGGCTGGTTCGGAGCGGCTCACCGCATCGTTGTTGCGCTCCACACATTTGTCTGGATGTACTTCTTCAACCTGTACCCGTCAATTTCTCGAAGCACCGGGCAAGCGCCAGAGGTTTTGCAGAATCTGCTGCGTCGATCGCTGCAGTTCACCTCCGCGTTGGCGTTATTTATCGGCATCACCGGAACACTTGTCGCGAATCCGCTCTTAACCGTCGTGTATGGCCATCAGTACTCTGAAGCGGTCACCGCGTTTCAGATTCTGATCTGGTTCGTGGCGTTCGCCTTGATCAGCTCCCACTACCAGTACGTGCTGATTGCGTACGGCCGACAGTGGCTGGAACTGGGGAGCGCCACGGCAGGCGCGGCCATGAACATTCTGATGAGCTATTTTCTCATTCCGAAGTTTGGAATCGTGGGGGCAGCCTGCGCTCTGCTGCTCGCTGAAACTTCGGTCTGGGCGCTCAACTATTCCTTCGTTCGACGCTACATCCTCACCTCGCCGGTCTTCGGGTACGTGACGAGGCCCGTGATTGCGAGCAGCCGGCAGTGAGAACCTCAAACACGCCCCAAAGGGGGAGATCATGAAAGTCACGCTGTGCTACCCCTCGCTACTCCCTGGATTGAAGGCGAAGTATGGACTTCAGCCACTCGGCGTCCTCTACATTGCGGCGCTTTTGAAGCAGCACGGCATCGAGGTCAGCGTGATCGACGCCGACATCGAGGGACTGACGGTCCAGGAGATGGCGTCGCGCATTCTGAGCACCGAACCGGATCTCGTCGGGTTCAGTCTCATGACGCCGCAGTTGATTCCGGCTCTGCAAACGTCGGTGCGATTGAAGGAGGCGCGCCCGGACCTCATCATCGTGCTCGGCGGAGCACACCTCGACTCGACACACGATGACGTGTTTGCAATGGGCGACTGCTTTGATTTCGCCGTGAATGGCGAAGGGGAGTTGACGCTGCTCGAGGTGTGCCAGAACCTCGAGCGGTACCGGGCAGGAGAATCTGTCCAGGTGTCTCGCGGGCGTGGCCAATGTCATCTACCGTGACGAGAGTGGCCGCGTCGTTACCAATCCCTCGCGTCCGTTTCTTTCGAATCTCGACGAGCTGCCGTCGGTCGACTACGACATGGTCGACATCACCAAGTACAACATTCCGACGATGGCCGGCGACTACGTCATTTCGATGATGTTGTCGCGCGGGTGCCCTTTCAAGTGCACGTTCTGCGACGCGCCGACGACGATGGGGAAGAAGCTGCGCTTCTGGTCGATGGATCGAATCATCCGGGACATCCGCTTCTACTCGGAAAAATACGGATGCAGGAACTTCGTGTTCAAAGACAGCACGTTCACCGCGAACAAGAAATGGGCCGACCAGTTCTGCGATGCGCTGATCGACTCGGGACTGAAAATCAAGTGGCGATGCAACACGCGCGTCAACCTCGTCCCGCCGCCACTGCTCGAGAAGATGGCCAGAGCCGGATGCTACGTCATCAACTTCGGCGTCGAGTCGGGGGATCCGGTCATCCTCAAGAACATTGAGAAAGAGACCAAGATCGCAGATGTCTACGATGCGCACCGCCGGTGCCGGAAGCTGGGCATCCGGACGTACGCCACGTTTCTCGTTGGCAGTCCAGGTGAAACCGAGGAAACAGTCCGGGCGACGATTCGGGTCGCCACCGGCATTCGGCCGAACCTCGCGATGTTCTTCGTGGCGACGGCCTATCCCGGTACGCCTCTCTACGATCAGGCCGTCGATCAGAAGATGGTCGAGCCGCGATGGTGGGCCACGCAGGCATGGGATCCTCGAAAGAATTCTGCATTTCAGGCCCGGTGGGGCTGGACGGCGAAGGGAGGTCTCACCATCGCCGGATTCGACAGCGAGTACCTGGCAGCGCAAGGCGACGAGAGCCTTTTATTTCCGCCCGTACTTCGTGTGGGACACGCTGGTCTTCACGGTGAACAACCCGTACTTCTTGAGGCATCTGCTGAACCTCGGCAAGGAGTTGATCCCGTTCTACAAGGTTCAATGGCCGTGGAAGGCGGCGCCATCAACTGACGCCGAACGCGACGCCGAGCGAGAGAAGGTCCTGGCTCGCTGCCCGTCAGCTCCGAATTGGGATCACGAACCCCGTCAAGCGGCTGCAGCGCCCGTCACTGACTCGGCCGGCGCAACGCTCGACCTGGCCAATTCTCGGTTACCCGGCACCCTCCACAATCGCTCTTCGCGTGACGAAATCGGACGTCTCGCCCATTAACGTGGAGACTGGCTCGTTTCGCAGAGTTCAGTGATGACGATCGCAGCACGTGCTCTATATCTGTTTCAAGACCGAATATCACGTCGGGTGCGGCGAGCATCGCGGGTACCGGCGGGTGGTCGGCCGTTTTCCGCGCTGAGAGATGACGGTTTGATGTCCCACATACGGCTACGCCTGTTCCTGACGTGCTGGCTGGTCTTCGTTCTGCACTTCGCCACCGACTTCGTGCGCGAGCACTACCTTGTCCTATCGATCGTGGACGAGCACTCCTTCAGACTCGACCCGTATGTCGGACTTCACCCGGACATCTTCGTGACGCCTGGTCGTGGTGCGCATCACGGGGCAAACCCGGGCGCGTCCCTGGTTGCCGCCATCCCGTATCTGATCGCCAAACCGCTTATCGATCGCGTGGCGGTCGCGAGAATGGCCCGCGCACCATCGTCGACGGCCGTCGGAACGCTTTATGACGATCACCGGCCGGCGCGCGTCCGTTTCTACAACGAGGTGCGGGCGCGAGGCCTGGACCTCAAGTTCGGCATGGTCGGTTTCGTCACGATGGCGTTCTGCATGGCCCCGCTCGCCGCGGCGAGCGCGGTGACCATGTTTGGCGCCCTCACGCATCTGGGACTCTCCACGGTCACCGCAATTGGAATGGCGATGTTGTACGCGTTCGGAACACCCGTCTTTTTCAGAGCAGGGTATCTCAACCAGAACCTGATGGTTGGCATCTTCGGGTTCGCCGCGTTTGTTCTCCTCTGGAAGCAACGCGAGGATTCACAGCGACGCATGTGGCCGATCTTCGCAGCGGGCGCGCTCGGCGGCCTTGCCGTTCTGTGCGACTACAGCGGAGTAATTGTCCTTGGGCTGCTGGGCGTGTACGGATGTTTGGCCGACACGAATCTCAGCGGAGTCGTCAAACGTTCAATCGCATACGTCGGCGGCGCTATCGGACCGGTCGCAACGCTCTGGTTCTACCAGTGGAAAGCGTTCGGCAGCCTGTTCTATCCACCGCAGCATTTCATGCCGCCTCAGATCTACAGCGATACGGGATATCAGGGTATCGCGGGTCCTTCGGCCGATTTGCTGAAGATGCTGTTGTTTGATCCTGGTTTTGGACTGTTCGTCGCCGCGCCGATTCTGTTGCTGGCCGTTTGGGCACCGGTTTTGAGCCTCCAGGGCAAGAGTCGCGTCCCTCTGCGAGAAACACTCCTCATCCTGAGCCTCGCCGGAGCGTTCATATTGTTCTTCAGCACCGTCGAGTACACGCGTCTTCAGTGGGTGACCGGTATCCGCTATCTCGTGCCGGTCGTGCCGTTTCTGTTCGTCCTCGTGGTGGCGGTTCTCATCCGTCTGCCGCGAGCCATTTCCTATCCCATCGCATGCCTCGCCGTTGCTCAAACTTGGGCGATGAGCATGGCCCGCCGCGTCGGCGTTCCAGGTGAGACGGTTTTCACCTCGATTGCGAGTGTGTTTCGCGAGGGACTGCAACTGCCGTGGCTCACGACGCTAGGGAAAATGGGAGAGCACTATCTGCCATTCCTGGGCGGACGGCGCGTCTCGGCACTGCCTTTCTTTCTGGTGTGTTTGGCGGTCATTTATGGCATCTGGCGAGGCCGGCCGTCATGGAAGCCGGAGGCTACGTAATGGAACGACCAAGCCTGTCAGTCGTCGTGCCGGTCTTCAACGAACAGGAAGCGATTGGCGCTTTCTACACGCGTCTGCGGAGTGTGATCGATTCGTTGACGATGACGTCCTACGAAGTGATATTCGTCGATGACGGCAGCAGCGACGGGTCATACGAACGTCTGTTGAACCTGGCTCAGCGGGAACGCCGCGTCAGCGTCATCAAATTCTCGCGGAATTTTGGTCACCAGATCGCGATTACGGCCGGCATCGACAGGGCCAAGGGCGACGCTGTGGTGGTGATTGATGCCGACCTTCAGGACCCGCCCGAAGTCATCAGCGAGTTCGTTCGGAAATGGGAGCAAGGGTATGACGTGGTCTACGGGATTCGCGACAAGCGTGAGGGTGAAAGCAGGCTCAAGCTCATCACGGCGGCCGCCTATTACCGGGTCCTGCAGCGCATGATCAAGCTCAACGTGCCGGTGGATGTCGGCGATTTCCGCCTCATGGATCGGCGGGTCGTCGAGCGATTCAAGGAGTTGAGGGAGCGGGACCGCTTCGTTCGCGGGCTGGTGAGCTGGATTGGTTTGAAACAGACCGGCGTTCATTATTCCAGGGACAAGCGCTATGCGGGCGAAACGAAATATCCATACTTCAAGATGATTCGATTCGCGCTCGATGGCATCACCTCGTTCTCGGACCTGCCCTTGAAGCTCGCCACATGGTTTGGCTACGTGACGTCGGCCGCAGCTTTCCTGTACGCATGCAGTGTCGTCGTTCAGAAAGCACTGGGATACACGGTGCAGGGCTGGGCGACCATCATGGTGGCCACGCTGTTTCTCGGCGGCGTCCAACTGATCAGCCTCGGAATCATCGGTGAATATTTGGGGCGCGTATTCAACGAAGTGAAGGCACGACCGCTGTATGTGATAGACGAGATTTACGAAGCCGAACCCGGTTCCGACACTGACGTCCGCCCGCAAATCAGCCGCGTGCTCGCCGCAAGCTCGAGCACAGGGCGCGGATGATCGATCGATCGTAGATGGCGGAGTCCCTCTTCATCACGGGAGCCAGCGGTTTCATCGGGAGACATGTCCTGGCAAAGCTCGACACGCGGCAATACGACCACGTCTATTGTCTGACGAGAAGCGAACAGATGGCGGCGACATTTCCCGTGCAACCGAATGTCCGCTGGGTCATTGGCGACCTGTTTCACGATCGCGTCTACGGCAGGGGCCTGGCCGCAAGCGACGTGGTGATCCATCTCGCGGCGGCGACGGGCAAGGCAGGCCGCAAGCAACATTTCTCTATAAATGCCGCCGGCACGCGGCACCTCGTCGAAGAATGCAGAAAACGGGGCACAAAGAAGTTTGTGCATGTCAGCTCGATTGCGGTGAAGTACTCGGACACCGTCCACTACGACTACGCACGATCCAAGCAGGAAGGTGAGCAAGCCGTCATGAGGAGCGGGCTGGATTACACAATCCTGCGCCCGACAATCGTGCTGGGTCCGGAGTCGGCAACGTGGAAGGCATTGTCGGCGCTGGCCCGACTGCCCTTGGTCGTCGTCTTCGGCGACGGGTCGACACCGATCCAGCCGATTGAGGTGAACGACTTCGTGGATGCGTTGATTTCAGTCGTTGACACACGCGGCTTTTCCAATCAGCAGCTGGACGTCGGCGGACGCGACGTGATTCCCATCGAGACGTTTCTCAGAGCGGTTCACTTCTTGTATCACACCAAGGCCGCAAAGGTGGTTCACATACCTGTCCGGCCGGTCACGCGCGCGCTGGCCCTCGCGGACAGATATGTGCCCGGGCTCCTGCCAGTCTCGGCCGGACAGCTGTCAGTCTTCGTCGAGGATGGAACGGCGGACGTGAGCCGACTGAGCGAGGCACGCCGTGCTCACATGAAGGATCTCAACTCGGTGCTGAAGGATTTGACGTCTCGTGAAGAATCGCGCCACTAGATCGGAGACGCTCGACTTCGAATGTGGCGTCTTTTGCCGCTACCTGATTGGTCAGGCGCCGACTGAGTACGTGAGGAGCAAGTACCGTGCTGCGCACCGTCATCCTGGATTGATTGGCAGCGATTCAAGCCAGGTAGAGGCCATGCTCGTGAAGATCGCGATCATCAGTCCGGCGACGACCTGGATTGTCGATACTTACGCGCGCATGTTTCACCGCGCAGCCCTCATCCGAAAGAAAGTCGTGCTGTTGCTTGCGATCCTGGAATGCTCGTCGCCCTCGCATCATTACTTGGATACGCCGGATTCGAGCCGCCTGCCCTGGCTCATCCTGAAATCGGTCGGCATAGGCGTGTCGTGCATCCTCGCTGCAGTGGTGGCCACGAGCGTGATTCTGCCTATTGCTCTCGGCGCGCGGGCAATGGCGGCATTGCGCCGCGACGCCGTCGATGAGACTGCTCTGACATGGAACGAGTAGTCATCGTGGGTTCGGGTGCCAGCGGCGTCCATTTTGCGTTATCCGTGCTGGAAAAGGGATACGAGGTCCTGATGTTGGACGTCGGACATCAGGGACCCGAGCCGGCCGGCGTGGAGACCTTCAATGGCTTGAAGGATACGCTGCAGGATCCGGTGGAGCATTTTCTGGGCGCGAATTTCGAAGGGGTGCTGTTTCCGGACGACAAATCGGAATTCTACGGAATCCCTCCGAGCAAGCAGTATGTCTTTTCGAACGTTGATATGCCGCGCGTGAAAACCGCAGGGTTTTCCCCGCTGGTTTCGTTCGCGCAGGGCGGCCTGGCCCAGGCATGGACCGGTGGCGCGTATCCCTTCGACGACGATGACCTGGCCGACTTTCCGTTCGGGTATGCCGACCTGAAGCCGTACTACGAGCAGGTCGCGCGACGCATCGGGATCACCGGCGTCGACGACGACCTGGCCAGGTTCATGCCCGTTCATGAAAACCTGCTCAAGCCGTTGAGGCTCGATCGCCACTCAGCGCTCTTGCTCGCCGACTACGAACGGCAGAAAGCGTTCTTCAATAGCACATTGCAGTGTTATGTCGGTCGTTCAAGAGTGGCGGCGCTCACACAGGCCATGGACGACCGGCGTGAGTGCTCGTATCTCGGGAGGTGTCTGTGGGGCTGCCCATCCGGGGCCTTTTATACGCCTTCGCTTACGCTCCGCCGGTGCAAGGAATTTGCGAATTTCCGTTACCTGCCTGGATTGCACGTTGCCCATTTCATCGTCGACTCGCGTGGCCGCGTCAAGAGCGTTAAGGCTCGCTCCGTGAGTTCGAAGAACTGGGAGGAATTCCCGCTCGATACCCTTGTCCTCGCCGGCGGCACGCTTTCATCTTCAGCGATTGTCCTCGCCTCGATTTTCCAGCACACGGGTGAGATCGTCAGGCTCGAAGGTCTGATGGACAACCGACAAGTCCTGATGCCGTTCGTGAATCTCAAGTTGATCGGGCAACCACACGATCCCGAGTCGTACCAGTATCATCAAATTGCCATGCGGGTTGAGGGCAGCAACCCTCGGGAGTACGCGCATGGGCTGATTACGACGCTGAAGAGCGGGTTAGTGCATCCTATCGCGCAACACCTTCCGTTCGATTTGCGCACGTCGATCCTTCTCGTCCGCAATCTGCACGCCGCTCTCGGTCTGGTCAACGTGAATCTTCACGATTCGAGACGAGACACAAACTACATCACGCTCCAGCCGAACAGCGATAGTGAAACGCCCTCTCTCGCGATCAACTACTCGCCGCGGTATGACGAGGCGACGTCAATCCGGCGAATGATTCAGCGGTTCAAGCGGGCGTTGCGAACGCTCAAATGTTTCGTGCCACCGCGAATGCTTCACGTCAGACCGATGGGTGCCAGTGTTCACTACGCGGGCACGCTGCCGATGTCCGCGACACACACCTCGCTGACCACCTCGAGCGAGTGTCAAAGTCACGATTTCAAGAATCTCTATGTCGTCGATGGCTCTACGTTTCCGTCGCTGCCAGCGAAGAATATTACTTTCACCTTGATGGCCAATGCCGTGCGTGTCGCCGACCATGCGTTTTAGCGCGTCGTGGATTCGACTGCTCCTGTACGCGTGCGCGGTACTTGTCCTCGCGTGGGCGTGTATCGATCCGCGCTTCCGCAATGGCGAGGGGTCGATCACGAGCGCCTTTTGTCTGCCGGCGGCCGGCAGCATGGCACTGATGGTATTGGCAGTCGGCGTCCGCACGCGATGCCGAACGTTTGCGTTGTGGCTGGCAGTGGCGACCTTCGGCCAGGCCGTGACGCTCCAGATGATCGAGGCGGGACCATCCCTCCGTTACCAGCACTACATGACACTTGACGGCCTGCGTTCCGGTAGTCACAGGTTGTTTCTGGTATGGCTGGCGTTTCAACTTTGCCTTGTCGCCGTGGGATTCGGCCGTGTCGCGCCGGCGGTCCGAACGTGGCTGCACCAGACGTTTACCCGTTGGCAATTGGTCGGGGCGGTCATCGTGGTGACCGTTTCGAGCGCCGTCGTGTCGCGTGACGTGGCGAGGTCTGCCGTCGAGGTGCTCGTCGCCACGTTCGTGCAAGCGATCCACCTGGGAACGATCGTGCTCGCGGTCACGAGTCTGCCACTCAACACATTGCAGGTGTGGACGGCCCGATTGGACGCCCTCCTCACGGGCGCGACGGGCGATCCGCGCGAGCCGCATCTGGACCGCTTTGCCATGGCGGCAGCTGCATGGGTGTTGATCGTGACGGCACTGCTCGCAACGTTCTCATACCAGCGCCATCCGCACATCCCAGACGAGGTGACATACGTCTACCACGCGCGGTACTTCGCTGCCGGCTTCCTGACGATGCCGGCACCACCGGTACCGGAAGCGTTCGATCTCGACCTGATGTCGTACGAAGCCGATCGGTGGTACTCCCCGATGCCTCCCGGCTGGCCTGCCGCGCTTGCCATAGGGATCTGGCTGGGTGCGGCGTGGCTCGTGAATCCTCTGCTCGCCGCCCTCAACATTCTGCTGGCCTACGTTCTTCTTCAGGACCTCTACGATCTGCGCCGCGCGCGTGTCGCGACGTTGCTCTTGTGCCTGTCGCCCTGGTACTTGTTCATGGCCATGAATTTCATGAACCACACCTTTGCGACCACTGCCGCGCTCTGTGCGGCGGTGGCGGTGGTACGGGCCCGAAGGACCGGCCGCGCCCGATGGGGATGGGCGGCGGGAATGGCCATTGGTGTCACGTCTCTCATCCGACCGCTCGATGGGCTGATCGTGGCCGGCCTCCTTGGCGCCTGGAGTGTAGGGCTCGGCGGTACGCGTCTTCGGCTTGCCGCCGTCGTGGGTCTGGTGGCCGGAAGCATCGCCGCAGGGTCGCTGGTGCTCCCGTACAACCGTGTGCTGTCGGGCGACCCGATGACCAATCCGTTGAACGCGTACTTCGACAAATATTACCGTCCGAACGTCAACGCGCTCGGTTTCGGCGCCGATCGAGGTCTGAACTGGCCGATCGATCCGTTTCCCGGGCATAGTCCGCTCGATGCAGTCGTGAACGCCGGTTTGAATATTTCATCTCTCAATACGGAGCTGTTCGGGTGGAGCAGTGGGTCGGTGGTCTTCATCGCTCCGTTGCTGGTCGCAGGCGCGTGGGGGCGAAGCGATCGGCTGATGTTGGGTGTTATCGCTGCGGTGATGGCGGTCTACGCGCTCTACTGGTTCGGTGGGGGACCCGACTTTGGCGCGCGCTACTGGTACTTGGTGATGGTCCCGTGTGCAGCGCTGACGGCGAGCGGCGTTCAGTTTGTCAAGAACAGCCTCCCTGCCCGCTGGTCGTTTGCCGGAACACGAGTCCTTGTTGCGATGCTCATTCTGTGTGTACTCTCCGTCGTCAACTTCCTGCCGTGGCGCGCCATCGACAAGTACTTTCACTTCCGTTCGATGAGGCCCGATATTCGTGCGCTTTCCGCAGAACATGCGTTTGGAAAGAGCGTGGTGCTCATCCGTGGCGAACGCCACCCTGACTACGCATCGGCGGCTGTCTACAACCCGATCGACCTTCGTGCGGATGCAACGATCTACGCGTGGGATCGAAGCCCGGCCGTCAGGACGGAGGTCATCAAAGCCTACGCAGATCGGCCCATCTGGCTGGTTGACGGTCCCTCGCTTGCCGGCGGTCGGTTCAGGGTCGTCAGCGGCCCATTGCTGTCCTTGAATGCCGAAGAGATTCGACGAGCGGTAAATCAACAGTGATTGCAGCAGGACGACCTCGTGCGCTTCCGGCATTCCTGTGGATGCTACTGGCACTGCCGGTCGCGTTCGCCATTTACGCCGTTGACCAGTGGTTCTCTGCCGACCCGGAACGCGCCGCCCTGTGGATCGCCATGATGCTCGTGCTCATCTTCGTGGTGACCGTCGGTCTTTATTGCATGATCCGTCGAGGTGGTGATCCGCGCAGTGTCGCACTCGTCGTTCTCGCTACCGCAAGCGTCCTGCTTGTGGCGGTTTATCTCTCATGGGTGAGCTCCTACGTTCTGTTTCCGGCCGACATTCTGCTGTGGTCCGAGAGTGACTTCATCAATGACATTGTGAAGTTCCGTGTGGGCTATCCGATCTACAGCGCGCAACAAAACAATGAGTCGTTCGTCTACACGCCTGGCGCTCCCATCGTCAGTTATCTCATTGCGCGGCTGTTTGGGGATACGGTATCCGTCCCGTTGCTTCGCGCGATTCAACTGGGGTTTGTGGCTCTCGCCGCTCTGTTGGCCGGACTCTCGTGCCGTCTGCTTGTCCAGCTGACTGTTCGTACGCGGCGCGGAGTCGAACCGGGGCTGTGGCAGCTGGTGTGGATGCCAGCACTGTTTCTCGTGGCGACCAACTCGATCACCAATCCGTATGTCCACAATCTGCACAACGACGCACTGGGTCTGTTGCTCTCGGCGCTGGCGTACTGGCTCCTGCTGGCATACCTCTCAACTCACGATGGCCGTTTGTTGCTGTTGATGGCGCTTGTGCCGGCGGCGGGATTCTTGATCAAGCAGAACCTGGTCATCTGGGCGCCCCTCTATTGTGGGTACCTGTTGTGGTTCGACCGATCACGGACAACGTCTCAGGCGGTTGGTTTCATTCTGGGCACTGCCGCGGCCATTGGCGCCGTCATCGCTGCCGGATATCTGTTGTGGGGCGAGCACTTCTTTTATTGGGTGTTTGTCGCGATGGGCAACGATCCTCTGTCTCCGTTGCGCGTGGTCCAGCACGCGATGAGCAGCTGGGTGTATTTCGCGATTGGCTTGATTGGCGGCCTGCTCCTCCTGCGGGGCAGGTTTCAATCCGAGCTCGCCGGCGCCTGGTTCGTCTGGTTGGTGCTGATGACGGCCGAAGCCGTCACGAGTGGACTGGGTTTCATGTTGAATCACATGGGGCCGGGTTCGTTAATCGCGGCCATCTGGTTCTTTGCTGCCCTGGTTCGAGTGGTGCCAGGAGGCCGGTCGGCGCGGGGCTCCCATCGCCCGCTGCATGTCTGGTTAGAATCGGGCGCCGCGGCAGCCACGATTGGCCTCCTCTTTGTGGGATTGGGGCTCGTCAGGATTCCGGTTCAGACTCTTCCCGACGCCACGCTGAGATACGTTCGAGACATCGAACGCGAGTTCGAACATGACCCGACCGCGCATGTTCTTCTTGATGCCGGTTCCTGGCTGTACGCCCGGCAGGGAGTCGTCATGAAGGATCGCGGACTGGCATTCGGCAATCGCGGCCTGAACGGAACCGGCGATTTCTCGGGCATGCTCACGCGATTGCAGGACCGCGCGTACGACAAGATCCTGGTCAGAAATCTGAACTCGCCAGCATTCCTGTACGACCATGGGTTATGGCCACACTCGAGTGGCATCAGAGAAGCGCTGCTTCGCAACTACGAGTTGCGCGGGACCATTGCGGCTGTGCCGCGGCAATTGCATCGGGACGTGCCCTTCTATTTCTTTGACGAGATAAGCGTGCTCGTGCCGAAGGCTGAACCGGCGGGCGGGACTGACGATATCGCTCAGCACCCGGTCTCGCGAAACGTCGAACACTGAACATTCCTTTGAAGGACAGATACCTGATTACCGGTGGCGCCGGCTTTATCGGCACCAACCTGGCCGACTGCTGGCTCTCCGCCGGGCACGAGGTTATCGTCCTCGATAATTTTTCGCGAGGCGGCAGCGAGCAAAACGTTCGCTGGTTGCAGGACCGGCATGGGAGCCGGCTGATGGTGGTGAATCGCGATGTGCGGTGGGTGACGCCAGACCTCCAGGAGCTCGTCGAGAATGTCGACGTGGTTGTTCATCTCGCCGGCCAGGTCGCGGTCACGAGATCGATTACCAATCCCAGAGAGGACTTCGAGACGAACGCCATCGGAACGTTCAACGTGTTGGAAGCCGTGCGATTGTCCAAGTCACGGCCGATTATGATTTACAGCTCGACCAACAAGGTCTATGGAGACATGGCCGATATTGCGGTGGTCGAAGGAACCAGCAAGTACCAGTTCGCAGTGCCGTTCGACGGCGTTGCCGAAACGAGGCCGGTCGAGTTTTACACGCCGTATGGTTGTTCCAAAGGCGTCGGCGATCAGTACGTGATCGACTATGCGCGCATCTACGGCCTCAGGACCGTCGTGTTTCGTCAATCCTGCATCTATGGGCCGCGTCAGTTCGGTGTGGAGGATCAGGGTTGGGTCGCGTGGTTTGCCATTCGAGCGCTGCAAAGTCTTCCGATCCTCATTTATGGAAATGGAAAGCAAGTGCGTGACGTGTTGTACGTGGACGACCTCGTCTCTGCGTACAGCGCAGCGATCGACAACATCTCGAGAACGAAGGGACAGGTGTACAACATTGGCGGAGGTTCTGGCAGCACCCTCTCGCTTCTCGAGCTTCTCGGCCTTCTGGCAGACGAATGTGACGGCGTCGTCGATTATGCGTTTGCGAATAGCCGTCCGGCCGATCAGTTGATGTATGTCAGCAACATTCACAAAGCGACCGCCGATTTTGGATGGGAGCCGCGGATCGAGCCGCAGGAGGGCGTTCGCCGACTTTATGCCTGGCTCCGCACGAACCGAGACTTGTTCGACTTCCGGTCAGGCATGCCGAAGCGGGATGAAGCGATGACGCCCTGTGCGAGCACACCGGACCGTTAAGGACGCGCGTGTTTCCGCAACGATTTCCGATTTCCCAGTGACCAGCCACCACGAGCGAACAGAGTTGAGCGACTGGTCGTCGCATTGGTCCGACGAACGTCAACGGGCAGTTGCGCAAAGGTTTTTCAGCATCTACCGGAAGACGGTGTTTGCGAGAACCGTGCGGTACTTCATCGATGCCTACTTTCCACCATCGGGCATCTTTGTTGAGGCCGGGTCGGGAACGTCTGAGACCTCGATCCGCATCGACAAGCGGGGCGGCCAGCGACGTCTCGTCGCGGTCGACATCGTCAGGCAGGTGCTCCATCGGTCGGCTCCGGTGATGGATGCGCGGATTTGCGGCGACATCTTTCATCTCCCATTCCGACAAGCGTCACTCGACGGGATTTGGAACGTTGGTGTCATGGAACACTTCACACATCCGCGCATCGACGAGATCCTGCGCGAGTTCCATCGGACGCTTCGCCACGGCGGTCGCGTCATTATTTTATGGCCGGGCGTCGATTCGATACCGCAACGGTGCCTGCGATGTGTCGAGGCGTCGATTAATGGCGTGAGAAGCGGTGCTGACAAGTTTCGGTTTCACCCCGATGAAATCTCACAGCTCACATCGGTACGCGAGGGACATGACGTGCTGCGTCGCAATGGCTTTCGCGTTGTGCGCATTGAGACGGGACTCAGAAGCCTGATGGCGTTTAAAACGCTGGTAGGGGAGAAGCGATGACGAAGATCAGCGTTGTGATCCCGGCACGAAACGAGGCATCGACCATCGGGCGCGTGCTTGCCGACTTGCAAGAGGTGATCGCCACGCTGCCGACCTATGACTTCGAAGTGATCTGCGTCGATGATCATTCGACCGACGCGACAGCCGCGATTGCGCGCTCGTTCGGAGCCAAGGTGGTCGAGAACAAGGGCAAGTCAGGCAAGGGGTTGGCGCTGCGCGCCGGCTTCCAGGAGGCCGACGGCGACATCGTCGTCATGATGGACGCGGATTACTCGCATTTGGCGGCCGATCTTCCGCTCTTTCTGCAGGCACATCGAGAGGGCGTCGGCCTGGTGATCGGGTCACGCGTCTTCGGCGGCAGCGATGAATACACACACGTGCGCGCGCTTGGCAACGTGTTTCTCAGCGCCTCCCTTGGCCTCTGCACTGGGCGTTATCTGTCGGACGCGCTCAATGGGTACAAGGCGTTCCGCCGCGATATCTACACAGACTTCACCTACACGTCGAGAACGTTCGAAATCGAGATCGAGCTCATCGCAAATACGTTGCGAAAGGGCTATCGGATTGTCGAGGTCAGCAGCCATGAACTTGCCCGTGCGGGCGGTGAACCAAAATCAAAAGTGGTCAGGCATGGCACGCGATTTCTCTTCAGGATCCTGTTAGAGCGGTACAGGGGTGTCGTGCCCCAGCGCGTGGACGCAAACGTCGCCGCGTCCGCGAAGCCCGAAAAGGCCCATCTGAGCTCGAGGTAGTCATCTGGATCAGCCCGCGCTGTCTGTCGTCGTTCCGTCTGTCAGCGGTTTTCGCGATCTGCGTGACTGCCTGGAAGCGCTGTACGCCAACGCAGACCAGATTGCCATGGAAGTTCTCGTCCCCGACCGGTGCGGGGAGGGCGTCCGTCGTGACGTGGCGCGCCAGTTCCCACAGGCGCGCGTACTTCCAGCGCCGCAATCGACATCGATACCGCAGCTGAGGGCGATGGGCTTTGCAGAAGCGCGCGGCACGTCGGTGGCTGTGATTGAGGATCACGTGCTGGTGCCGCCCGGCTGGGCGGCGCAGCTGCTTCAGGCCCAACAACGTGGCGAAGAAGTGGTTGGTGGCTCGGTCCACAATGTCGCGACCGAACGAATCGTCGACTGGGCTGCGTTCTTCTGCGAGTACAGCCATCTCTTGCCGCCACTCGCTGCAGGACCGAGCAAATCGCTGACCGGCAACAACACGATGTATCGGCGTGATCTCCTTGGACGGTATCGCACCGTCACGACGGCCGGGCTGTGGGAAGATCATCTGCACGACGCCCTGCGACGCGACGGCGTCATGTTGATGTGCCGGCCGGAGATCCGCGTTGGACACCGTAAGCACTATACGGTGGGGAGTGACTTATCCCAGCGGTTCCATTACGCACGATCCTATGCCGGCGCTCGCCTGAGAACCGCTCCACGAACCGTGCGACTTCTGTACGGAGCGGCCGCATTCGGTCTCCCGCCGCTGCTCTTCTTACGCATTGTCAGTCGTGTCCTGACCAAGCCGGGACATCGATGGCGCCTGATAAGTGCGTCGCCTCTAATTGCCGTGTTCGTCTGTGCGTGGGGAGCCGGCGAAGTCGTCGGTGCCTGGACTGGCGCGGGCGACTCTTTATCGCGAGTTTGCTGAAAGACTATATGAACACAACCGAACGCGTCAGCCGGCACCTTCGTCTGACCAGGGCCAGCTACGCTCGCGCTGATCACCCGCCAAGTCCCCCGTTCCTGATTCTGTACATCAACTCGATCTGCAATCAGACGTGTGAGCACTGCTTGTACTGGCGCAACCTGAATCGACCCGACGATCTGACGCTCGAGGAGCTGAAAGAACTTTCGGCGGACCTCGGCCGGATCGAGAACCTCTGGCTCTCGGGCGGAGAGCCGTTCCTGAGGAAGGAATTCGGGGAAATCTGCCGGTGGTTCATCCGGAACAACGGCGTGAAGCAGATCTATGTGCCAACCAACGGCTCGTTTGCCGGCCGTACCATCAGCGCTCTCGAGGAGGTGTTCAGCGAATCGAGCCTGGATCTCTTTGCGATCGAGCTCTCGCTCGACGGTATGCCAGAGTTCCATGACGCCTTCCGGGGGATGAAAGGTGCGTTCGCGCGCGCGATGGAGACGTACGCCGCGGTGGCCGAAATGCAGAAGCGCGAGCCGAGGCTCCGCATCCATGCGATTTCGACCGCAACCAGCACGAATATGGACGAGATCCGCCAGCTGACTTCGTTTCTCTACGAGCACTGCCCGGCGATGGAACACCACAATCTCGGCCTTATTCGGGGCGATCGCAAGAACCCCTCCCTTCAAGGTCCACAGCTCGCCGAGTACCAGGAGCTCTATCGTTATGTGTCTGGTGTCTGGGCCGAGCGAGAGTCGCGCCGCTATGGCGCGATCGTCGAACCCATGCTGCAGTACGCGAAGGTTCGATCGACGACCGAACAGCGCCAGGTGGTGCCTTGCCGCGCTGGTATTCTCACCGGCGTCGTCTACTCGAACGGCGATGTCAGCCTGTGCGAAACGCATCCGCCCATCGGCAACCTGCGTGAGCAGTCGTTCATGGAAATCTGGTGCTCCGAGAAAGCCACGCAGCTGCGGCAGTCCATTGCCGCGAAGGAATGCCATTGCACCAATGAGATATTCCTGTGGTCGAGCATCACATACCAACCCGTACAGTTGCTGCGCATGATGGTCCAGGCAAAGGTGTGGCAGCGTCCGCATAGCCTGTAACGCTCGCCAGTCGACCTCCGCGACACATGGCTCACACAGACACGCCGCCCGCGCCAGTGCGCATCAGCGTCATTGTTCCGGCGCACAACTGTCCGCGTACGCTGCGTGCGTGCCTGGCGGGAGTGATGGCGACTGGTTGCGCGGAGGCGGAGATCAT
Source organism: Vicinamibacterales bacterium (assembly GCA_963811435.1). Lineage (GTDB taxonomy): Bacteria > Acidobacteriota > Vicinamibacteria > Vicinamibacterales > JAMQPK01 > JAMQPK01. Next base: position 1,722,772 of record CAWERD010000006.1, on the reverse strand, counting down.
CGTCGTGGACGATGCCTCGACCGACGACACGGTTACCGTGGCAAGGGCATGCGGCGCCCGGGTGTTGCGCTCATCGAACCAGTCGGGCCCGGCGGCCGCCAGGAACCTCGGGGCGAGTGAGGCGGTGGGCGATATCCTGTTTTTCGTCGACGCTGACGTCGTGGTTCATTCGGACACGTTGCGCCGCGGGTTGCACATCTTCGATGCGCAACCCGGCATATCGGCCGTGTTCGGGTCCTACGACGTGCGCCCGACGGCGCCCGGGGCGGTCTCGCAATACCGCAATCTGCTGCATCACTTCGTTCATCAGCAGGGAAACGCCGACGCCTCGACGTTCTGGGCCGGATGCGGGGCCATTCGTCGGTCCGTCTTCCGGGACATCGGCGGGTTCGACGATCGCCGCTTTCCCCATCCGAGCATCGAGGACATCGAGCTCGGATACCGGCTGCGGGCGGCCGGCCATCGCATTCTGCTCGACAAGGGGCTGCTCGGAACGCACCTGAAAAAATGGACGATGGGGTCAATGATCTGGACCGATCTGGTGCATCGCGCGTTGCCCTGGTCACGGTTGATGAGGGAGCGAGATATGGCTCCCGACGATCTCAACCTGAGACGCGACCAGCGCGTCAGCGTTGTTCTCGTCGCCGTCGCCCTGCTCTCTGTCGCACTCTCGTTCTGGCATATGGCCATGCTCGCCGTGGCGGGGGCGGCGATCGTCGCGGTGGTCGTGACCAATCGGAAAATGTACGGCTTCTTCCGGCGCCGGCACGGGTTGCGATTTGCGGCGACCTGCATTCCGCTTCACCTCGTGTACTTTCTCTGCAGCGGCCTCGGGTACGTCGCCGGACGTCTTGCCTTCCAACGTCATCGTCGTGAGATCCGCGTGTGAACCAGTCGGCTTCGATCGCACAGTCTGCCTCTGAACGCCCGCAGCGGGTTTCCGTGCTCGCGCCGTGGCCGGCGTACCACCGCCGATTGGAGTGGGGTTTTCTGACGCTCGCGATCCTGCTCGGTTCGATCCAGGCGTGGTCCACGCGTCATATCACCGATCCAGATGCTGTGTCGTACCTGGATATGGGCGATGCCTTCATGCGCCAGGACTGGAGCATGGCGCTCAACGCGTACTGGAGCCCGCTGTATCCCTGGCTCGTTGGCGCCTTTCGGGCAGTCGTGAACCCGAGCCCGTACTGGGAATACGCGACGATGCATCTTCTGAATTTCGTCATTTATCTGGTCGCCCTGCTGTCATTTCGATTTTTTCTGAACGAGTTCATTCGTCATCAGGGCTTCGTGAGATCGCGGACCGCAGGGGCGCAGTCGGGGCTGCCACCGGCGGAATGTCTGATCCTCGGCTACACGCTGTTTCTATGGGCGTCGATTGTTCTCATCCAGCTCCGGCTGCTCGGCCCCGACATGATGATCGCGGCGTTCGCATATGTGCTGACGGGCATGCTTCTTCGCATGCAGAACAGTGGCGCAGACAGACGTGCCGGTGCGCTCTTCGGCTTCGTCCTCGCGTTGAGCTACTTCACGAAAGTCGTCATGTTCCCGTTGGCGCTGGTCTTTCTGACAACCGGCATGGTCGGTGCGGAGTCGTTCCGAACTGCGCTTCGTCGAATGGTTCCGGCAGCGCTGGTATTTGTGCTGGTTTCTGCTGTGTGGATCGTCCCCATCTCAGCCGTCAGAGGACGTTTGACAATCGGCTCGGCGGCGACGCTGAACTATGCATGGTCCGGGGGCGCGAGTAATCGTCACTGGCGAGGCAACGCCGGCGAGGGGGCACCGAGCCACCCGACGAGGGAGGTTCCCGCACCGATTCCAGTCTTTGAATTTGCGACTCCAATCGGTGGGACGTATCCGTTCTGGTACGACCCGTCCTATTGGTTCGAAGGGCTCAAGCCGGCGGCGGACGTGGCGTCGGACGTGCAGAATCGCGGCAGGTATGTGATTGAAAACGTCGTGGTGTACGTCACCGACTTCAGCCTTGGCGGCAGTCTGGTATTCGGCTTGCTCGTGCTCTCGCTGATGCGCAGTTCCCGGCCGATCGATGTCGCGACGATCTGGGAGTACAGATCTGTGCTCGTTCCGGCGTCGGCAGCGCTCACGATCTTTGTCATGGTCTGGCTTGTCCCGCGCATGTTGGGCCCCTGGCTCCTCCTGTTCTACCTGGGCGCGTACGCCACGCGGCTGCTACCTAATTCAGTCGAGGCGAGAAGGCTCATGCGTGCCGTGGTGTCGGTCATCGTCGTATCGGCGCTCGCCGTCATCGGCGTGGCAACGGCCCGTGCGGCCACGGCAATCGCTCGCGAGATGGCGGATGGACCGAATGCGATTCCGAACAGAAACTGGCACATTGCGCATGAACTGCGGCGTATGGGGCTGCGAGAGGGGGATCGCGTCGCGGCAATGCGTGTCGTCTCGGCCACCGGCTTGACACACTCCATGTGGGCACGACTGGCAAAGGTTCGGGTCGTCGTGGAAGCCGAAACTAGAGAGGTCGATGCGGAACTCGACGAGCCGGAGATCCTCGAAGCGATTGCGTCCACAGGCGTCACCCTGATCGTTGCCGACGCCGTACCTCGATGGTCCCAGCCCGCCAGCTGGAAACCGATAGGGCAGACCGGCTACTTCGCCCGCTTCCTGCCGAGACAAACCTTCTAATGACCACTCCTCGTCGAGTCGCACCACTCGCCCCGGGCGATCCAGTGGTCATCATTGGCGCCGGCCCAGCCGGACTGACGGCGGCGTATCTTCTGTCGAAGGAAGGGGTGCCGGTGACCGTGCTGGAAGCCGATCAGCAGGTCGGCGGCATTGCCCGCACGGTCGAGTACCGTGGCTTCCGGTTCGACATAGGCGGGCATCGATTCTTCACCAAGATCGCTCCGGTCGAAGCCCTTTGGCATGAGCTGCTGGGTCCGGAGTTCATCCGGGTACCGCGTCTCTCGCGCATTCACTACAACGGGACGTTTTTCGACTATCCGCTGAAGGCCGCCAACGCGCTGAAGGGTCTCGGTGCCTGGAATGCGATGTTCATCGCCTGCAGTTATCTTCGGTGGCGTTATCGCCCGTATCCGGTCGAGGACACGTTCGAGCAATGGGTGACGAATCGGTTCGGGAAGCGCCTGTATGAAACCTTTTTCAAGACGTACACGGAAAAGGTTTGGGGGATTCCGTGCACCGAGATTCGCGCGGAATGGGCCGCACAGCGGATCCAGGGGCTCTCCCTCGCCAAGGCGATCCTGTCGACGACACCACTCAACAAGCGCTCGTCCACAATCAAAAGCCTGATTGATGAGTTCCAGTACCCGCGTCTGGGTCCCGGCCAGATGTGGGAAGCGTGCCGCGATCGGGTCATCGAACTGGGGAACAGAGTGCTGATGGAGCACCATGTTTCGGCCATCGAGCTGAGCAATGGCTCGGTCGTCGGCGTTCGGGCGAAGACGGCGGATGGAGAGCGACGCTTCGCGGCGAAACACGTCATCTCGACGATGCCGCTGCGGTCGTTGATGTCCGCGTTCGATCCCGTTGCACCGTCCGCCGCCGTCGAAGCCGCTGCCGGTTTGAGATATCGCGACTTTCTGGTCGTCGCTCTTGTGTTGAATCGCGACAAGGTGTTCCCGGATAACTGGATCTACATTCACACGCCAGGGGTCAAGGTCGGCCGCATTCAGAACTTCAACAACTGGAGCGCCGCCATGGTGCCTCACGCGGGGACAACCTGCCTGGGGCTCGAGTATTTCTGCTTCAAGGGTGACGGCTTGTGGGAGGCCGACGATCGGCATCTCATCGCGCAGGCCGCTCGAGAACTCGAGCAACTGGGACTGGCGCGGGCATCCGATGTCATCGACGGGACGGTCGTGCGGATGCCGAAGGCGTATCCCATATACGACACAACCTATCGGGCCAGGCTCGACGCCGTTCGGGGCTTCATCGATCCGATCGAGAACCTTCATACGGTCGGCCGCAACGGGATGCACAAGTACAACAACCAGGACCACTCCATGCTGACCGCCATGATGACCGTCTGGAACATGAGCGGTGCGTCTCACGACATTTGGGAAGTGAACACCGACTTCGACTACCACGAGGAGCAGAAGCTCTCAGACCCGGCGGGACGGGTGAAAACGGCCGTCGCCTGATCGCATGAAGTTCTGTTTCCTCACAACCTTCTATCCGCCCCACAACTTCGGGGGCGACGGCATTGCGACGCAGCGCCTCGCGCGCGCACTCGTGCGGCGCGGCCATCAGGCGACCGTGGTCTACGATGTCGATGCGTTTGCGGCTCTTCGGAAAGGTCCGATTCCCCACCTGGATCAGGCGTGCGATGGAGTCGAGGTCATTCCGCTGCAAACCAGATATGGCACCCTGTCAACTTTGTTGACGCAGCAGTTGGGTCAGCCGGTGCTCAACGGGCGCCGGATTCGGCAAATCCTGGCGGAACGGCGATTCGACGTCATCAATTTCAATAACATTTCGCTTCTTGGCGGGCCTGGATTGCTGTCGTTCGGCGATGCGCCGGTCAAGCTCTACTTCGCGCACGAACACTGGCTGGTGTGTCCATCGCACACACTCTGGCGTCATCAGCGCGAGGTCTGCACCGGTCGACAGTGCATCCGGTGCGTCCTGCACTATCACCGGCCTCCGCAGGCATGGCGCTACGGCGGATATCTGACGAAGCAGCTTCGGCACGTCGACGCGTTTATCGCGATGAGCGAGTTCAGCCGGCGAAAGCATCAGGAGTTTGGGTTCCAGCGGGAGATGGAAGTGCTGCCGTACTTTCTCCCTGATATGGAACCGATGCATGCAGCCGTACCTGGCGAGAGACCGCATCCGAAGCCGTATTTTCTTTTTGTCGGCCGGTTGGAGCGGCTGAAGGGCCTGGACGATGTGATTCCGCTCTTCCGCGAATATCCGGATGCGGATCTCGTGATCGTGGGAGACGGCGGGCATACCGCGGTGTTGAAAGAGCTCGGCTCGGGCTGCCCACACGTGCGATTTGTGGGCCGCGTCGAGGGCGAGCGGTTGCGGGACTATTACCATCACGCGATTGCGCTGGTGGTGCCGTCGGTCACGTTCGAAACGTTCGGGATTGTGCTGATCGAGGCGTTCAAGTGCGGAACGCCCGTGATCGCGCGCAGAATCGGGCCCTTTCCGGAGATCGTCGAACAGTCGAACGCGGGCGAACTGTTCGAGACGTCTGAAGAGCTGCTGGCCGCCATGCGGCGCCTGCAGCAAGACCCGCAGCGGCGTGATCGGCTCGGTCGAAACGGATACGACGCCTACTGCCGGTACTGGTCGGAGAGCGCTGTTCTGCCAAAGTACCTGGAAATCGTTCAGCGAACGGCGGGCCTCAGGGAGCGTCCGCAGGATGCGCATTCCGACGCCGTGGCACTACACTGCTGATGCGCGCGATTCTGACATACCACTCGATCGATGACTCCGGATCTGTCATTTCTCTCTCTCGGGCGGCCTTTGCTCGTCACGTGCGCTGGCTGGCCTCGGGTGCCGTCGAGGTGGTGTCGCTTGATGCTCTCCTGAAACTGCCCGATGACGCTGAGGCATTGGCGATTACCTTCGATGACGGGTTTCAGAATTTCGAGGATGAGGCGGCGCCGCTGTTACTCGACCATGGTCTTCCGGTGACGGTCTTCGTGGTGACTGACCGCGCCGGGCGGAACAACGCGTGGAATTCGTCGCCGCAGCGGGGGATTCCGACGCTGCCGCTGCTTGGCTGGCCGGCGCTTGCACGCCTCGCTGCCGCTGGTGTGACGCTCGGCAGTCACAGCCGAACCCACTGCGATCTCGCGCAGGCGACGCGTGCGGTGCTGATGAGCGAAATCCAGGGATCAGCGGAACGTCTGAGAATGGAAACCGGCATCGCACCGCGGCACTTCGCGTATCCTTACGGAAGCAACAATCGTGTGGTCGTCGAAGAGGTTGCGGTATCGTTTCAACTTGCCTGCACCACCGACCTGAGGCCGCTCAGTGACGACGATCCCATGTGCCTCCCCCGGCTGGACACATTCTATCTACGCGATGTCGGAGGTCTCGAGGCGTGGGGAAGCACGCGATTCCGATCGTACCTGCGCCTGCGGGCGAAGCTGCGAGGGCTGCGCGCCGCGTTCGCGGAGGCATATCGATGAGCCGCGCAGAATTGGCGCCCAACCGACCAACACCATCTGTCAGGCCGATCCCGCACTCGCTCGAGATGCTGTTTGCCCCGGTCCACAAACGCGCGCTGGGCACCGCCGTCGGGTTTGCCTGTGCGACCGGAATGTTCTTTCTCACAGTGTTTCATCTCGTCGTGGTCCCGGACTCTGCACTGGATTTGTCGCTGCTCGCGCAGTACTTCCATGGATATGAGATAAGCTGGTTTGGCGTCTTTATCGGCACGTTCTGGGGATTCGTCACAGGGTTCGTGGCTGGCTGGTTTGTCGGTTTCGTGAGGAATGTGGTCATGGCGGTGTACATGTTCGTGATCAGAACGAAAGCCGAACTGCTGCAGGCGAAAGACTTCCTCGATCACATCTAGCCATGCAACGAAAAGCGCAGTTCGAACGCGTTCCATCGATTGAGCCGCCGAACGAAGTCGTGCGCCAGGTTGGGTTTCGGATGAACGAAGCGGCGTGGGGCATCGCGCTTGGACTGTTGCTTGGGTTGGGTCTCTTCCTCGCCACCAACATCCTGGTTGTGCGCGGCGGTCCTAACGTGGGTCCGCATTTGGGCCTGCTGGCGGCATACTTCCCTGGATATCGCGTCACGTTTCTGGGAAGTTTTGTCGGTTTCGTGTACGCGTTTGTCGTGGGTTACGGTGTCGGCCGCACAATTGGCAGCGTCTACAATCGTCTGGTCAGAACCTGGCACTGATCCCGCCCGCGACTACCCCGCATAAAACAAAGAGGAGTCTGGATATGGCGTGGCAAGCCGCCGACGCGTCGATCGTCGACGTCGCCGTCGTTGACGTTCCAGTCGCGGACGTCAGTCCCGTTGACGTGGCGGTGATTATCCCCGCGTTCAACGAAGTCGAGGGCGTCGGCCCCACCCTCGATCGCGTCACGCGTGTGATGAAGGATCTGCTGCTGACCTGCGACATTGTCGTCGTGGACGACGGATCGACCGACGGTACTGCCGCGGTGGCCCAGAGCAGGGGAGCCCGCGTGGTGCGACTGCCGGAGAATCGCGGCTACGGCGCGGCCCTCAAGGCCGGCATTCGAGACAGCCGCTCGCGGTTGGTCCTCATCACCGATGCCGATGGCACCTACCCGGCGGATGCCATCCCGGCTCTGCTCGAGCAGGCAGAGGCCGGCGATATGGTGGTCGGCAGCCGTGCTGTGAACGACAGGAGCGTCCCGCGCCTGCGCCGTCCCGCGAAGCTGCTGCTCGGCGCGCTCGCGAGCTATCTCGCCGGCCGGAAGATTCCAGATCTCAACTCGGGACTCCGAGTGATGCGGCGCTCGGTGCTGACACGATTCCTGCATGTCCTGCCGTCGGGATTTTCGTTCACGACGACGATTACGCTCGCCATGCTCTGCACCGATCATCGCGTGAGCTATGTTCCGATTCGATGCGCCGCTCGAGTGGGTTCTTCCAAGCTGAAAGCTCACGAGTTCAGCGCGTTCATCATGCTGGTCCTGCGGACCGTTGTTCTGTTCAATCCGCTGAAGGTCTTTCTTCCGCTCGGTGGGGCGGTGTTCCTGCTCGGACTCGTCAAGCTCGTCCACGACGTGATCGTATGGAACCTATCGGAAACGGCAATCATGTCGTTCCTCGCGGCGCTCACGATCTGGTCCGTCGGTCTCCTCGCGGACATGATCGCGAGATTGCAACTGAACGCCCAACAGCCGAGATAGCCAATACATGCAGGCTCTCCGTGGTGCCGCCCTCGGGCGATCCGACCGATCGTCGACCGCGACGATTGTGCTGGGATTGACCATCCTCGCGCTGCTCCTTCGAGTGCCAGGGCTCGATGCGCCACTCTGGTACGACGAGATTCTCAGCCTTGTGGAATCGGTTCGCCCCAACCTGCGGCATATTCTGACGACGTATGACGATGCGAGTCATCATCCGCTCTTCGCCGTGCTGAGTCACCTTTCGGTGTCCACGTTCGGAGAACGACCGTGGGTGGTCCGGCTCCCCGCGCTGCTGTTTGGTGTGGCAAGTGTTCCCGCGACGTACTTTCTTGGAACGCTCGTATCCGGCCGACGCGAAGCAATCCTGGCATCGCTGCTCCTCGCGACCTCCTATCACCACATCTGGTTTTCGCAGAACGCTCGCGGATATACGGCGCTGCTCTTCTTCACGCTGCTGGCGACGTGGTTGCTGTTGAAGGCGCTGAAGAGCGGAAGGGCAGTGTGGTACGCCGCGTATGGTGTCGCAGCGGCGCTGGGCACCTACACTCACCTGACGATGCTGTTCGTCGTGATCGCGCAGACGGGGGTCTGTTTCTGGCTCACGCTGAGAACGCCAGAGGATAGATACCGATGGGCTGCATGGCGGCTGCCGGTCGTAGGGCTGGGCGTCGCGGGGATGGTGACGCTGCTGCTGTATGCACCGATGCTCAGAGGGCTTTACGCGTACGCCGTGGAGGCGTCGCATCCGAGCACGCACATTGCGACACCCGCGCTTGCCGCACAACATACGATTCGTGGTCTGCAGGTTGGCATGAACAGCTTTGGTCTTTTGATGGGTGTCGCGCTCGGGGCGATCGGGGCGGTCGGCTATCTCACGCGACAACCCGTCACGCTGGCGATGTTTGTGCTTCCCGGCTGTGCCATTGCTGCGGGTGCAGTCCTGTTGGGACCGTCGGTGCGGCCGCGGTTCTTCTTCCTTCTGGTCGGGTTCGCCATGTTGTTGATCGCTCGAGGGGCCGTGCAGCTGGCCGACTGGATGAGGTCGCATGCGATTGTCACCCGCGAGTCTCATGTGTCCATGGTGGCATCGGCGCTCGTGCTCGTCATGGTTGGATTGGCGGTTCCCTCGCTCCTGGACAACTACCGATTTCCTAAACAGGACTTCGAGCGTGCGCGCACCTACATTACCGAGCAGCGCGCCGATGACCAGCCCGTCGTGACGGCCGGTACTGCCACGTATCCATTTCAACGGTATTACCGCGAACCCTGGCGTGGCGTTTCCACCATCGCCGAATTCGAGGTGGTTCGCGGTCGTCACCCGAAGTTCTGGGTTGTGTATTCACAGCCGGAGTACATCGAACCTTCACTGCGGGCCGCAATCGAACGGAGTTGCACCTCGTCAAAGGTCTTTCACGGAACGCTTGGAGGGGGAGACGTCGTGGTGTGCGAGGCATCGCGCGTACCTCACACGGCCTATCGCGCAGAAGGGCTGCCGTGAACGTCGGCATCGACGCCAGTGCGTGGATCAACCAGCGAGGTTTCGGCCGGTTCACGCGCGAGCTGGTCCACGCGCTTCTCGAAGTCGACGGCAAACATGAGGTACCTGGTTGTTTCTCGATGCCGAAACCGTTCGTCACGCGCAGAATCTTCCATCGGGATCGCGCGTGCATAGAGTAATCGTGGAGACGTCCCACGCCGCGTCACGAGCCGCGGCGGCCTCCGGAAGCCGCTCCTTGTCGGATGTGTGGCGAATGTCGCGCGCGGTCGAGCGGCGCGCTCGAGATCTCGACCTCTTCTATTTCCCGACGATCTATACGTTTTTCCCGGTGAGCCGGAAAACGAAGGTGGTCGTGACGGGGCACGACACCACCGCCGAACGCTTTCCTCGTCTGATTTTTCCGAACCGGCGTGCGCAGCTGTTCTGGAGCGTCAAGGCGCATTGGGCCTACCGGCGCGCCGACCTGATTACAGCGGGGTCGGAATCCGCCAAGCGCGATCTGCTGAAGAGCTTCGGTCTCCCGGACGGAGCAGTGAAAGTGATTGCGGACGGCGTGGCGCCTGCTTTTCGCAAGGTGGAGGATCCAGCCGACAGTCGCGAAGTCCTGAGCCGTTACGGGCTCGAGTCGGGTGACCGGTTCTTTCTTTATGTGGGCGGCATCAGCCCCCATAAGAATCTCGGCACGCTCGTCGATGCCTTTGCATCGCTCGTCCGGAAACGGGTGGGCGCCGATCTGAAGCTGCTGCTCGTCGGTGACTACGAAAATGATGTCTTCTACTCGAGCTATCACGCGGTGCGCGAACAGGTGGACCAGCTCGGAATCAACGGGCGGGTGCTGTTTACAGGGTTCGTGCCCGACGCAGTGCTGCCTCACCTCTATCGGGCGGCGCACCTGAGCGTGCTGCCGTCGTTCGCCGAAGGATTCGGCCTTCCGGCGCTCGAGTCGATGGCCTGTGGCGTGCCCGTCGTGGCGAGCACGGCGGGCGCGCTGCCCGAGGTCGTCGGCGACACCGGCCTGCTCTTCGATCCGCATTCATCGGTTGACTTGGAGCAGTGTCTCGCCCGTTTGTTGGACGACGAGGATCTTCGCATCGAGCTCGGCCGGAAAGCGCTCGAACGGGCGCGAACGTTTTCGTGGCAGCGTACCGCCCAACAGATGCTCGCCGCGTTTGAAGGTGTCCGGGGCGCTGACGGGTTACAGCGTCACAGGTACGCGACGCCCGATGTGGGGCACGACACGCATTGACGTATCGGACTGATTCCGTGGAATCCACTCCTTCAACTGTATTTCACCGAAACGGGGTCGTGTTGGGCAATCCCTCGCGTCTTATGCTCGTCTGTGCCTGTGCGATCACGCTTCTCAGGCTCGTGTCCGCCTTCGAAATCGGGCTCGACCAGGCAATTCAGCTGGAGGCGGCCGAGCGATTCGTCAACGGGTTGGGACTGACGAGCACGTATTTCGGCACGCACCCGCTCGATCTCTCCCAGCCTACCCAGGCGGAGTACCCTGACCTGGTTCCCTCCGGGCTTTTCGGTGGTGATAGCCGGATTTCTGGCGATGGGTCTGCCGCTCAATGCGGCGCTCAGAATTCTCTATGGAACCGTGACGCTCGTCGGCTGGTTCGGCTGGGCGCTCGTTCTGCACAGGCTCATCACGCTACACATCTCGGCACGTGGGCAAGTACCGAAGACCGTCTCGCTCGTCGCCGTGATCGCTCCGGTGTTGCTCACACCCTCGTGGACCGGAACAGACTTGTTCCTCTGGGCGGCAGTGCCCTTCGTCGTGTTGCTGCTGTTCGGGTTGCCGGGACATCGACGACCGCTGTGGACCGCGGCGTTTGCTGGATTGATCGTCGGAACGCTGTGTTTGTTCAGATACGCAGCGGTTTTCCTTGTGCCCGCATCGCTCTTCATCCTGTGGCAGGTCAGCCAGCCAGACATGTCGAGCTTCTGCAGGCGCGCAGTGGTGTTCGGCGTGGTCGCGCTGCTCGGGATCGTGCCACTCCTGCACCGCCCCGCGAGTCCGGCGCAGGGAGTTGTGGGATTTGTCGAGTCGGTCGACGATGTGCCGCAGCGGCCGGCTCTACGGGACGTCGCGGAATACGAGCTGCCAGCGATCGGTATGGGGTTGATCGGCTCACCACTGCTGTACAAAGTGAGTGACAAACTGCGCGTGCCGCCGCTCGGTCAGGCAATCGGTCTGATCTGCGTCGCGGGCATGGTGTTGCTGCCCGTCCTCGCCTGGCGGCTGGGCGCGGTGGCCGGGTTGCCTTTGTCCGGAAACCTGGCGCTGAGCCTGGCGATGCTGCAACTGTGCCTCAGTCTGTTTCTGATCGCGCTCAGTGTGACGCGACCGGCAGACGGTGGGTCGTATCTGGTCGTCGCCAGGTATTTTCTCCCGGTAAGCCTCGCGAGCCTGTTCGTGTGGGTCCTGCTTGCGGGACGGAATGCGATCTCGCGCCCTGCGGTCTGGCTCGCGCGTAGCGTGGTTGTTCTGCTCGTCGTGTATTACTGCGGATATCTACCGGTTGCCGCCTTCATGCGTCGTGATCTCGTTGACGTGTGGCGTGTGGTTCTCGGATCGACACCTCCGCGGAGCGAGCGCTATCAGAGCACATCGCTGCCGATACCGCTGGTGAGCACCCATCTGTATTCCGTGAAGGAGGCGACGCGCCGGAAGGTTGCCGAGTTACATCGTCAGTATCCCGACGCGGTGTTCTTCATCCAGAACTATCACCACTTCGTCTACGGCTGGGATCAATTCGGCGATCCCGTGCCCGGCACGCACATGAGGAGATTTCTGCCCGTCCAGGCGAAGGTTCGACACGGAGATCCGGTGAAGGTGCCTGGAGGAACCATGCAGTCGGGGCAGGAGTTCTGGGACAAAGCATACTCGGGCAAGCCCCTTCGGGTCATCTGGGTGCTGAGCTCTCCGGAGGCGATCGACTTTATCCCCGCACCAAATCGACACTGGATCTCGCACGATTCCTTCGAACAAACTACGATAGCGACCTCGGACTTCCCGCTCAACGTGACGGCGCAATCGCTTCGCTGACCCGATCGAAACCGCAAACTCCAGAAGAGGACTCCATGACTTTTGTTGCCTCACAGGCGGGCCTGACGAGCCGGCCCTCAACCGATCGGCTCACCGGCCCCGACGTTGTCGCCGACCGCAGGGAAGAACGCCGGTCTGACGGCGCCGAGCTCGAGTTGTCGATTGTGATGCCCTGCTTGAACGAAGTGGAGACGGTCGGTCTGTGCGTCGGAAAGGCGATGCGATTTCTGCACGAAAATGCCATCGCGGGTGAAGTCATCGTTGCCGATAACGGCAGCACAGACGGCTCCCAGAACCTGGCGGAACAGCTCGGCGCGCGCATCGTCAACGTGCCGGAAAAAGGATACGGCGCTGCATTGATGGGCGGGATCGTCGCCGCACGTGGCGCCTACGTCATCATGGGCGATTCCGACGACAGTTACGATTTCACCAATCTGATGTCTTTCGTCAAGGAGCTTCGTCGCGGCACCGACCTCGTCATGGGCAACCGGTTCCGTGGCGGCATCAAGCGAGGGGCGATGCCGCCGCTTCATCGGTACCTTGGAAACCCGGTACTGACGAACATAGGACGCCTGTTCTTTCCAAGCCCGTGCGGGGATTTTCACTGCGGGCTGCGTGGGTTCAGCAAGGTGGCCGCCGTGCGCATGGATCTCCGAACGACCGGGATGGAGTTCGCCAGCGAGATGGTGGTGAAAGCGGCATTGCTGAACATGAGAGTGGCGGAAGTGCCGACGACTCTGTCGCCCGACGGGCGTTCACGGCCGCCGCATCTGCGCAGCTGGCGCGACGGGTGGCGCCACTTGCGCTTTCTGATGTTGTATTGCCCGCGGTGGCTGTTCTTCTATCCAGGACTGCTGTTCATGTCTTTGGGGCTCGCGCTCATGCTGTGGCTGATGCCCGGCACGCGTCAGATCGGAACGATCGGGCTAGACGTCCACACGCTCGTCTACGCCGGCCTGGCGGTGGTTATCGGGTTTCAGGCGGTGATTTTCTCGGTATTGACGAAAGTCTACGGCGTCGCGGAGGGTTTCCTGCCGCGTGACGCGCGGCTTGACAGCCTGTTTCGGTTCGTGACTCTGGAGGTAGGGCTCGCGGTGGGCGTCATCTTGTGCGCCCTCGGCCTGGGCGGCGCGCTGTTCTCTGTCTGGGACTGGAGCCGCCAGTCGTTCGGGGGTCTCGAGCCCACCTCCATGCTGCGCATGGTCGTCCCGTCCGCCGTCTTTCTGACGCTCGGCTGTCAAACCGTGCTGTCGAGCTTCTTTCTCAGCATTCTCGGCATCCGGAGACGTCAGGCGTGACCGATTCGAAAAACACGCGAATGCGATCCTCGCAGTCCCCGCCGCTGCGTGTCCTCGTCGTCACGCACTACTTCCCGGAACATGGAGGCGGAATCGAGATTGTGGCCCGTCAACTCGCGACGCGTCTCCTCGCGCGTGGTTTCGCCGTCGAGTGGATGGCCAGTCGCAATCCCAGACACGAACCGACAGACGCGCCGGGGGCGCTGCCCGAACCCGCGTGGAACATCACCGAGCGGAGGTTTGGCATTCCATACCCCATCTGGTCACCCTTTTCATTCTCGCGGTTGCGCAAGGCGATCCGGCGGTGTGACATCCTTCACCTGCACGACACCCTCTACATGGGAAACGTGATGGCATCTGCGGCTGCGCGACAAGCAGGGAAGCCGGTGCTCGTGACGCAGCATGTGGGAATCGTGCCTTATCGCAGCAGGGTTCTCGCCGCGACGATGGAGGCCGCCAATCGGTTGCTGGCCGCCAACGTCTTGAGGCGGGCAGCAGCCACGGTGTTTTACAGCAAGACGACGGAGCGCTATTTTTTGCGCCTCCTTCCGAACGCCTTTCCGAGCGCGTGGATTGCGAACGGCATCGATGGCACCTGTTTTCATCCGCTGCCCCAAGTGGACCGCCTGGCCATTCGTCGGGAGCTCGGGTGGCGAGACGATCGTCCCATCATGTTGTTCGTCGGTCGGTTTGTGGAGAAAAAAGGGTTACCCATCATCAGGAGCCTGGCCGGACGATTTCCCGATCACCTCTGGGTGATGGCGGGAACGGGACCACAGGATCCCACCTCGTGGAATCTCCCGAATGTTCGTACTGTCGGACAGCTTGCGCATCGAGAGACGGCGCGCCTGTATCAGGCCGCTGATCTGCTCGTTCTTCCGTCGGTGGGCGAGGGATTGCCGCTGGTCGTTCAGGAAAGCCTGGCCTGTGGAACGCCCGCCGCGGTCGCGACCGATACCGCCACGGCTCATCCTGGCCTCGCTGACGTGGTGTGGTCAGCGAGTCCGGATGCGGAGTCGTTCGGTGCGTTACTCAAGCCGCTTGTTTCGACGCCGGGGTTGCTGCAGCAGCGACGCGAGCGTGTGGCGGCGTTCGCGCATCGTGAGTGGAACTGGGAGATCTGCGCGGACCGGTACGCCGAGCTGATTCGCACATTGGTGGGCAACCCGTCGATGCCGGGTAGCCCACTCATCGGAAGTAACGAGCGAGACCGGGCGGCCGCCTTCGAGGAGGTGGCGACCAGCTCTGAACGTGTTTAGAGAACACGCAACCGTCTCGCTTTTCCGTGGTCGAGTCGTGTTGTTGGCGGTGCTGGGACTCCTGTGCCTGGCTCGCCAGAGTCCTGCACAGAATTTCATCGATCCGCTGTTCAGTTCCGAGATCGTCGCCACGCTGAACGCATACACGCCGGTGGCGCTTGCGTGGTCACCCGACGGCCGGCTGTTTATCGCGGAAAAACCCGGGATCATCAGCGTGGTCAAGAATGGAATCCTGCTTCCCACGCCCTTTCTTGATATCTCATCTCACGTCAACAACTACAGTGAGCTCGGCTTGATCGGTCTGGCGTTTCATCCCGACTTCGTCAATAACGGCTACTTCTATGTGCTGGTACGCCTTCGAGGGAGGAGGAGATCCCTTTTCCACTGGACCGAAGACGTCGCGTCTCAGCCGATTCAACGTCGACCCGTCAAATCCCGACACGGCACTGCCGAACAGTGAAGTCGTGATTTTGGGGAAGGTTGATGTTCCGCCATGCGACTCCTGGGGTCCTGGTGCCGATTGTCTGCCAACCGATCACTCGGCCCACGCGATCGGAACTGTGAGAGTGGCCCCAGATGGAAAACTGTTTGTTGGCAACGGCGACGGCGCATTTTATGGTTCGACCGACATCCTGGCCATGCGATCGCAGAACCTCGACAGCATGGCCGGAAAGATTTTCAGGATCAACGATGACGGCACCGCGCCGACCGACAACCCATTCTACGATGGGACAGATTCGAGCCGCTCGAAAGTGTGGGCGTATGGCTTTCGCAATCCCTTCCGATTTTCGATCCACCCGATTACGGGCGAACCGTTCGTAGGCGATGTCGGTTGGAACACCTGGGAGGAGGTCAATCGAGCGACGCGTGGAGCGAACTTCGGTTGGCCGTGCTTTGAGGGTGCGGCCCGACAACCGCAATATTCAGCCGCCTTTCCCGCATGCGCTGCGCTTCAACCCGCGCAGGTAACGTCCCCGCTCATCGTATGGGATCACAGTATCGGGAGTTCCGTCACCGGGGGACCGTTTTACACCGGAACCGCGTACCCTCAGCTTTATCACGGGAACTACTTTTTTGCCGATTACACGGGCCATTGGATTAATCGCGCGGCGGCCGATGTCCAGGGAAACCTCACCTCGGTGACCAATTTTGCCACGAATGTTCGCACTCCGGTTTCCCTCGAGTTAGGACCAGACGGACTGCTGTACTACATTGCGTTCGAAACCGGCGAAATCAGGCGGATTCGGTTCAACGGCGCCACAGCCGCAGCCTCGGCCACACCGCTCAGCGGCTATTCGCCGTTGAGCGTCTCTTTCTCGAGCCAGGGATCTACCGCTCCGTCAGGAACTCAGCTTACGTATCTTTGGAACTTCGGTGATGGAGGGACATCGACCGAAGCAAATCCTGTTCACGTGTACGCAACGTCCGCTGTGACCACTTTTCTGGCAACGCTCACAGTGACCGGCGGCGGTAGCAGTTCGACGGCAACGGTGAACGTAACCGTCGGGAGCAGTCCTCCGGTGCCGGTGATTTCGGTTCCAGCGAACGGTACGGCCTTCTTGCCGGGAGCCGTCGTCTCGTACAACGGGTTTGCCACTGATCCCGATGACGGTGCTCTGCCGGAGACCGCACTGAAATGGACGATTCTCCTGCATCACAACACCCATGTGCACACGGTGATCGGTGCATCCGGATCACAAGGAACTTTCGAAACGGAGTTTCATGGGGCAGGCACCTTTTCATATGAACTTATTCTGACGGCAACCGACAGCAGTGGCGTGAGCGCAACCACGTCGGTGTTGCTCCCGCAGCTTGTCGACAGCCTACCGCCAACGGCTCCCGGCACGCCGATAGCAACGGTTGCCGGCGCGCAGATAACCCTTGGGTGGAGTCCGGCGAAGGACAACGCCGGCGTCGCCTCCTACGAACTCGAACGCTGCCAGGGTGCCGGGTGCGGCAATTTCTCTGTCATCGCGACACCAAGCACCACAACTTATGTTGATCTCGCACTGCCGATGACGGCTTATCGGTACCGAGTGCGGGCGTTGGACACGAGTAACAACGCCGGGAATTACTCTAGTGTGACCGACGTCATCACCGGTGCCGGAGGGCTGCTCGGACAATTAACGCATCCTACCGGCACGCAGAATCTCTCGACGCTGGGCACGCTCGACTGGGCGCACTGGGGCTTCAGTGGGCCCACGAGCTACAACCATAAGGCGGGCGTGTCGCCGCAGATTAGCAACGTCACCGTGCTGGGGACGCTGGTCCAGAATTACATCAATCACCCATTTGGATTCAGCTGGAGTAACGGCACACCCACGGGTGCGGTAACGGGGTCCCCGACGGGCCTGTTTATCTCCGGTCAGAACAAGGGGTTTCGGATCACGGTGCCGGCCGACACGGTGCCGCGCACCTTACGCGTGTTTGTGGGCGTGTGGCGCGCGCAAGGGAAGTTGGTTGCCCACCTCAGCGATGGGTCGGCCCCGGATTACGTCAGTACCGCCCTTGATAACGCGACGAGCGAAACCGGCGGGCTGTATACGTTGACGTATCAGGCAACCAGTCCTGGGCAGACGCTGACGGTAACGTTTACGCAGAACACTGTGACGAGCGGAAATGTCTCGCTGCAAGCCGCGGCGCTGACGCCGTTGACGACCGTGCCCGATTTCTCCATCAGTATGACGCCCGCGACCCAAACGGTCACGCAGGGGGGTGGGACGAGTTACACGGTAGCAGTGAATCCGATCAACGGGTTTTCCGGCGACGTGACGCTCACATCCTCCGGCTTCCCCGTCGGCGCAGCCGGAACGTTCAGTTCCCCGACAGTGGTGGGAGGCACGGGCAGCTCGACCCTGACGGTGACGACGAGCGCCAGCACGCCGCTCGGATCGCCGACCCTCACGATTACGGGGACGTCGGCGGCGCTCAGCCACACGGCGACGGGCACGCTGCAGGTGCAAGCGGCCCCGGACTTTACCATCAGCGCGACGCCCGCGACTCAGGTGGTCATTCCCGGTACCGGGGCGAGTTACACGGTGTCGATCAGCGCGCTCCACGCTTTTGCCGGCAATGTGGCCCTCTCGGCGGCGGGGTTGCCGGCGGGGGCGACGGGGACGTTCAATCCGGCCATCGTCAGCGGCGGGACCGGTACGTCGACCTTGACCGTGACGACCAGCGCCGGCACGCCGCTCGGATCGCCGACCATCACGATTACGGGGACGGCAGGCGCACTCACTCACACCGCCAGCGTGACGCTCGCCGTCAGTCAGGTGGCCGCGGGCGCGCTCGCGAGCACGCTCAGCACGCCCTCTGGCCCGCAGAATCTCTCCACGCTGGGAACTGTCGATTGGGCGCACTGGGGTTTGAGTTCGGCGATCAGCTACAACCATAAATCCGGCGTGGCGCCGCAGATTAGCAATGTGACTGTGCTGGGGACGCCGGTCCAGAGTTATACCAATCACCCATTTGGATTCAGCTGGAGTAACGGCACACCCACGGGCGCGGTAACGGGGTCCTCGACGGGCCTGTTTATCTCCGGTCAGAACAAGGGGTTTCGGATCACGGTGCCGGCCGACACGGCGCCGCGCACCTTACAGGTGTTTGTGGGGGTGTGGCGCGCGCAAGGGAAGTTGGTCGCCCAGCTCAGCGACGGGTCGGCCCCGGATTACGTCAGTACCGCGCTGGATAACGGGGTGAGCGAAACGGCCGGCCTGTATACGCTGACCTATCAGGCGGCCAGTCCTGGGCAGACGCTCACGGTAACGTTTACGCAGAACACGGCCACGAGCGGAAATATCTCGCTGCAAGCCGCGGCCCTGACCATGCCGGACTTCAGCCTGACGGCGTCGCCGGCGATCCAGTTGGTGACGCCGGGGGCGACCAAGACCTACGCCATCTCGGTCGCCGTGGCCAGTGGCCTTGCCGGCAATGTGGCCCTCTCGGCGGCGGGGTTGCCGGCGGGGGCGACGGGGACGTTCAATCCGGCCATCGTCAGCGGCGGGACCGGCACATCGACCTTGACCGTGGCGACGAGCGCCAGCACGCCGCTCGGGTCGGCGACGATCACCATCACGGGGACAGCCGGCGCGGTGACTCACACCGCGAGCGTGACGCTCGCCGTCAGTCAGGTGGCCGCAGGCGCACTCGCGAGCACGCTCAGCACGCCCTCCGGCACGCAGAATCTCTCCACGCTGGGAACTGTCGATTGGGCGCACTGGGGTTTGAGTTCGGCGACCAGCTACAACCATAAATCCGGCGTGTCGCCGCAGATTAGCAATGTGACTGTGCTGGGGACGCCGGTCCAGGGTTACACCAATCACCCATTTGGATTCAGCTGGAGTAACGGCACACCCACGGGCGCGGTAACGGGGTCCTCGACGGGCCTGTTCATCTCCGGTCAGAGCAAGGGGTTTCGGATCACGGTGCCGGCGGACACGGTGCCGCGCACCTTACAAGTGTTTGTGGGGGTGTGGCGCGCGCAAGGGAAGCTCGTCGCCCAGCTCAGCGACGGGTCGGCCCCGGATTACGTCAGTACCGCGCTGGATAACGGGGTGAGCGAAACGGCCGGCCTATATACGCTGACCTATCAGGCGGCCAGTCCCGGGCAGACGCTGACGGTGACGTTCACGCAGAACACGGCCACCAGCGGGAATGTCTCGCTGCAAGCCGCAGCTCTGACGTTGACGACCGTGCCCGATTTCAACATCAGTGTGGCGCCCGCGACCCAAACGGTCACGCCGGGGGCTGGGACGAGCTACTCGGTATCAGTGAATCCGATCAACGGGTTTGCCGGCGACGTGACGCTCACGTCGTCGGGCTTTCCCGTCGGAGCCGCTGGAACGTTCAGTGTCCCGACAGTGGTGGGAGGCACGGGCAGCTCGACCCTGACGGTGACGACGAGCGCCAGCACGCCGCTCGGATCGCCGACCCTCACGATTACGGGGACGTCGGCGGCGCTCAGCCACACGGCGACGGGCACGCTGCAGGTGCAAGCGGCCCCGGACTTTACCATGAGCGCGACGCCCGCGACTCAGGTGGTCATTCCCGGTACCGGGGCGAGTTACACGGTGTCGATCAGCGCGCTCCACGCCTTTGCCGGCGATGTGGCCCTCTCGGCGGCGGGGTTGCCGGCGGGGGCGACGGGGACATTCAATCCGGCCATCGTCAGCGGCGGGACCGGCACGTCGACCTTGACCGTGGCGACGAGCGCCAGCACGCCGCTTGGATCGCCGAGCCTCACGATTACGGGAACGGCGGCGGCGCTCAGCCACACGGCCACGGCCACACTGCAGGTGCAAGCGGCCCCGGACTTTACCATGAGCGCGACGCCCGCGACTCAGGTGGTCATTCCCGGTACCGGGGCGAGTTACACGGTGTCGATCAGCGCGCTCCACGCTTTTGCCGGCAATGTGGCCCTCTCGGCGGCGGGGTTGCCGGCGGGGGCGACGGGGACGTTCAATCCGGCCATCGTCAGCGGCGGGACCGGCACGTCGACCTTGACCGTGGCGACGAGCGCCAGTCACGCCGCCCGGATCGCCGACCATCACGATTACGGGGACGGCAGGGGGGCTCACTCACACCGCCAGCGTGACGCTCGCCGTCAGTCAGGTGGCCGCGGGCGCGCTCGCGAGCACGCTCAGCACGCCCTCCGGTCCGCAGAATCTCTCCACGCTGGGAACTGTCGATTGGGCGCACTGGGGTTTGAGTTCGGCGACCAGCTACAACCATAAATCCGGCGTGTCGCCGCAGATTAGCAATGTGACTGTGCTGGGGACGCCGGCCTACCGCTACAGCAATCATCCCTTCGGGTTCACCTGGAGTGGCGGCACACCGACGGGCACTGTGGCGGCGGCGTCTCCATCGGGCCTGTATATCTCCGGTCAGAACAAGGGGTTTCGGATGACGGTGCCGGCCGACACGGCGCCGCGCACCTTACAGGTGTTTGTGGGGGTGTGGCGCGCGCAAGGGAAGTTGGTCGCCCAGCTCAGCGACGGGTCGGCCCCGGATTACGTCAGTACCGCGCTGGATAACGGGGTGAGCGAAACGGCCGGCCTGTATACGCTGACCTATCAGGCGGCCAGTCCTGGGCAGACGCTCACGGTAACGTTTACGCAGAACACGGCCACGAGCGGGAATGTCTCGCTGCAAGCCGCGGCCCTGACCATGCCGGACTTCAGCCTGACGGCGTCGCCGGCGATCCAGTCGGTGACGCCGGCGGCGACCAAGACCTACGCCGTCTCGGTCGCCGCGACCAGTGGCCTTGCCGGCAATGTGGCCCTCTCGGCGGCGGGGTTGCCGGCGGGGGCGACGGGGACGTTCAATCCGGCCATCGTCAGCGGCGGGACCGGCACATCGACCTTGACCGTGGCGACGAGCGCCAGCACGCCGCTCGGGTCGGCGACGATCACCATCACGGGGACAGCCGGCGCGGTGACTCACGCCACCAGCGTGACGCTCGCCGTCAGTCAGGTGGCCGCGGGCGCGCTCGCGGGCACGCTCAGCACGCCCTCCGGCACGCAGAATCTCTCCACGCTGGGAACTGTCGATTGGGCGCACTGGGGTTTGAGTTCGGCGACCAGCTACAACCATAAATCCGGCGTGTCGCCGCAGATTAGCAATGTGACTGTGCTGGGGACGCCGGCCTACCGCTACAGCAATCATCCCTTCGGGTTCACCTGGAGTGGCGGCACACCGACGGGCACTGTGGCGGCGGCGTCTCCATCGGGCCTGTATATTTCCGGTCAGAACAAGGGGTTTCGGATGACGGTGCCGGCCGACACGGTGCCGCGCACCTTACAGGTGTTTGTGGGCGTGTGGCGCGCGCAAGGGAAGTTGGTCGCCCAGCTCAGCGACGGGTCGGCCCCGGATTACGTCAGTACCGCGCTGGATAACGGGGTGAGCGAAACGGCCGGCCTGTATACGCTGACCTATCAGGCGGCCAGTCCTGGGCAGACGCTCACGGTGACGTTCACGCAGAACACCGCCACGAGCGGGAATGTCTCGCTGCAAGCCGCGGCCCTGCGGTGATCGCTGCGGATGATATTCGCCATCCTTCGATGACTGCGATCCAGACGCCCGGCGCTCAGCGACGACGCGAGCCTCCGTGGTGGGATCATCAACGTGCGATCCTGGTTGCGCTTCGAAGATGCATCGAGCAGGTTCTGGATCGGCATGTCGGAACCCGGGGAAGCGGACGCGTCTTCGACCTTGGATGCGGCGACCGCCCCTACGAGCCCCTCATCCGCGAGCGGGGGTTCGACTACGTCGGATGTGATCTCGACGGCACCCCCGACATCTTCATCACTCCAGGACAGCCGATTGCGAGCGGCGACGCGAGTGCCACCGGGATTGTCTCGTTTCAGGGTACTTGAGCACGTATGGGATATTGACTGGTATCTACGCGAGTGCCACCGCCTTCTTGTTCCGGGCGGGTGGTTGATTCTGTCCACTCATGGGGTCTGGCCGTATCACCCTCATCCGACCGATTATCGTCGATGGACAGGCGACGGTCTTCAGGCAGAGCTCGAGTCGCGCGGCTTGAAGGTGATCGCGTTCCATGGATTGATCGGGCCACTTGGGTGGACCACTCAGATCCGCGCACTTGGGTTCCGCCACGTGCTCCTGAAGATTCCTGTGTTAGCAGCGCTGGCGCCCGCAGTGGCAATGGTCATGAACCTTCGAATTGCGGCTGAAGAGTTGCTCACGCCCGATGTTGTCCGGCAGGAGAACGCAAGTGTCTACGTGGCGTTCTGTAGACGATCATGTGACAGCCAGACCGGGGAGTCGAGGTGAGCGCCACGGCAGCGACTCGCGAATACGTCGCGAATCGCAGACCGACGGCGTACCGCCAGCAGATATTCAGACAGATCTCCGAATTGATTGGCCCATTGCCCCCAGCCGAACGGGCCCTGGACTTTGGCTCGGGCGACGGGTGGTTTGCGCACGAGATCGTCCGGGCGGGATACGCGAAGATGGTCGTGGCGGCCGATGTCAAGGTCTGGCCGGGGCTCGTGAGAAACCCGGTGCTGTTCGATGGCCATAACCTTCCACTTGCCGATCGCGCCTTTGAGCTGACCTATGCGATCGACGTGCTACACCACTGTCCAAATCCCGAAAACGCCCTCGACGAGGTCTTGCGGTGCACTGCGCGTCATTTCCTGATCAAGGACCATTCATACGGCAATCTGATCGATTGGGCCGCGTTGTGTGTCATGGACGAGCTCGGAAATCGACGTTTCGGCGTCCCCTCGATTCACCAGTATCAGCAGCGTTGGGTCTGGAGTCGTCACCTGGAAGCACGCGGGTTCACGTTGGAGCGCCTGGTTCATCCAGCACCCTGCCACAGCGGCCTGATGGGACGTCTCACCAATCACCTGCAGTTTGTGGCGCTCTGGCAGCGTGAGAATGGATCATGATGCAGGCGGGCACCCGATCCCAGGTGATGAGGCGCGGAGAGCGTCACCAGCGGCGCATGTCGGCTGCCGGGTCCTCGACAGGTGTGCCGGCACGTGCCGCTGGTAGTTCCGAGCGCCGGATAATTCTTCGCAGCGTCGTCGCTGCCCGCTGCTGAACGACTGTGCGTAACCTCAGCCGCCGCACGCGTCGATCGACGAATACTCCTCCGACCACGGCGTTGTGACCTGTCACTTTGGTCACCGTGAATGTCACGTTTCCTGTGACTTGCCAGACGAGGTACTGCCCCCCACTGAAGTCGGCGACGGTCCGGCGGTCGAGCACGGCTCCTGTTACGGCATCCGCGACTTCGACCGACTGGGATCGGTTGTTCCGATCCCAGTCGAGGACATGAAGGGCGACCTGGTGTGATCGACCGTCGACCAGACCGACATTCAGCGTGAAGCGTTGGCCGTACCATGTGGACGCGAGCCGCCCTGCTCCACCGCGCTCGAGCGCGCGTGTGTCGGCGGTCGACGACGTCCACGTCCACGGCGCGCTGCCTCCCAGTGCAAGTGTCAGGGACGTCGGGAACGAGGTCGCGTCGTTCGCAATGGCATAGGCCGCCTTCCCATAAGTGCCCTTCCAGTTACCCTGCGTTGTCGAGTCTGATCGGACGAAAGAGGCTTGTGTAGATCCCAGCGGCGCGGCATCGATAAAGATCCCGCTGATGACCGCGTTGTACCCAGCCTGGCGAGTGACTTTGACTCTCACATTTCCGGTGACGCGCCAAACCAGGTACTGGCCTCCCTCAAATCCCGACGCGCTTTGGCGGTCGAGCGTTGCCCCGGTGGCGGCATCGATCAATTCGAAGAGCTGTGCGCGCGCGTCGCGATCCCAGTCGAGGACATAGAACGCAACCTCATGAGGCAGCCCGTCCGCGAAGGCGAGATCGACATTCCAACTCGTGGCATACATCGCCGCGGCGACACGTCCTGTCGTGGTCCGCTGCAGCGCGCGCGTGTCACCGGTGGTAGGGCTCCAAGTCCAACTCAAGTGTCCAGTCGGCGTGACCGTTGCCCAGCCAGGCACGGAGGTCGCGTCGTCGGCGATCCTATAGCCTTGGGCGCCGTACACGCCCTTCCAGTTGCCTTGGGTGGTCTTGTCGGTCTGCAGGAAGGTGGCGCTTGCGGCGGTTGGCTTGCCCGAGCCCACTGTCACGCGAATGACCGCCGATGTGGTGCTCGCGCCAGTGTTGTCGGTCGCCTGCGCCGTGAGGTCGTATGTTCCGGCGGGAACACTCGTCCAAGTATGAGAGTAGGTGTTCGACGTATCTGTTGCCAGGAGTGTGGCGCCGTTGTAGAAACGAACAGAGCTGACGGAGCCGTCCACGTCAGACGCTGTGGCCGTGAGCGTGATCGTGGCCGGCGCCGTGAAGGTGGTGCCCGGTGTGGCCAGATTGACCGTTGGAGCTCTGTTGGTTGTGCCAGGATTGACGGTGACCGCCGCGCTCTTCATCACGCTTGTGGTCTGATTGCTCGCCGTCAGCGTGTAGGTGGTTGTGGCCGACGGACTGACTGACGCCGTGCCGCTTGCGGGCACCACGCCGATCCCGTTGTCGATGGTGACCTGCGTCGCGTTTGCGGTCGACCAGGACAGCATCGTCGATTGTCCGGTGGTGATCGACGCCGGCGACGCGGACAGGGATGCTGTCGGCGCGGTCGGCGGGGCTGTGTTCGACGTTTTTACCAGAATGAAGGCGCCGAATTGCGGGGCCGTGTGTGGCGGCACGATCGGCACGTTTCCGACCGGCGGCACCGCCGACAATCCCAGCATCGGCACCGTAATCGGCTGCCCGTTGTAGGTGCCCGTCACCACGGGAGCACCGAAATAGTTCTGCGCATCTCGAAGCTCGTAGGGGGTGCCGACGGCGAACCCGGCGCCCGACAGGTCGACCGTGACATGCGACTGGAGGCTCCAGTTGAAGATCGTGATATTGGCACGTCCCCCGCGCTCGTACTGATTGGGACGAACGAACACTTTGACGCCTGTCGGCACAGTCGACTGGATCGTGTTGCCCGCCGTTGGAACGTCGGTGATGGTTCGGCCCGCAAAGAAGTTGCCGGTCATGGTCGTGCCGACGCAGAAGACCGACATCGCGGTGCCGCCGGCGGAATAGTTGTTCAGAATCCTGCCGTTGATGCACGACGGCTGCAGATCCAGATTGCGTCCTCCGCTCGTGAACGGGGAGAAGTAGATATAGTTTTCCTGGACGAGCGGAAACTGCGAGTCGACGCCACCCATGTAAAGGTTTGCCTTCGGACCACTTCGACGGGAAAGCACTCCATAGTTGAGGATGGTGTTCCCGATCATGTGGATGTTGTCGGTTCTGCCGCCCTGCGTATAGGCATGAATCCCGAAGCTGAACCCGTTGAACATGATGTTGTCGACGATGCGCTTGGTGCCGGTCGCGTTCTGCACGTAGATACCGTGTCCGTGACCGCGATCGTCGGAGTCGAATCCCGTGTTGTAGATGAGATTGCCGTACAGCTCCGAGTCGACAGCCGTGCTCCAGTACCCGAAGCCCTGCTCGCCGTCGTGGACGATCAGATTGATGAATTTCGTTCGTGCGCCCAGTACCCACACCGACGTCCCGCGGGGAGGATTGTAGCCGCCGGTGACCATACGGACGGGATTCGAATCGGTGATCTCAAATCCCCAGTACCAGGTGTCCGATCCATTCACCGTAAGAGCCGGAGTCGTGCGCTGAGACGTGTCGGCATCGATCGTGGCGCGCTCTCCGGGGTACTGGCGAACGATGATTGGCGCCGAAGGCGTTCCCGTGAGATAACTCACGAAATTGCCTAGGTAGCGACCGTTGCGCAACCAGATTGTGTCCCCCGGGCGTGCCGGGGTGAGCGAGCCGAGAGCGGTGGCCAAGTCGAGTGGACTGTTGATGCTGCCGTTGTTGCGCGGAGAACCGTTGGGCGCGACATAGTAATCAGCCGCATAGGCGGACGCGGTGTCGATGCAGTGGACGAGAGCAAACCCGAGAATGAACGCGCGCAGCCGTGACGAGAATCTAAGGGAGTGGAGTTTCACCATTCCTCCAGAAAGAAAAGAAATTAGTTGTGTTGGTAGAGAGAGCGCGTGGGGGAGCGACCGCTCTTCGGCCGTGTTTACAAATTCGGTGCCACGAATGGGGACGCCGGCGCGGGGCGGCAACGCTGTGCAATTCGCGGCATCGCGCGGCACGCGGCTGCGCAGAACGGGAACGCGCGCCGGAGTCGCGGCAGTCAAATTGCGTCGGGGATTTACAAAATCGCGCAAGCCGAACGCATGTTTGCCGACGCGAGACGCGCGAACTTATGCAGCTCCGCGCAACATCGCCGCGGTGAAAATTTTACCCACCATGAAGGAATTACCCCCGACGAATGAGTCTCGACCTGATTGTGGAGTGCGCCGCTCATGAGAATGAATACGAATTTGCTTAACGCTGTGCGAGTCGATCACGTAGGTGTGCGCGATCGTGGTGATGCGATGAAGGTCCGCGTCCCGCACGATGCGCGTCGCATTCTGGGCCTTCCCGTGCGCATCGCATATCTCTATGCGTGTCTCATGATGGTGGGCTTCATCGCCTACGCCGCCTGGTGGCGGCAGGCGCCGCTCGTCTCCAGCGACAGCGGCAGCTATATGCGGCTCGCTCAGGACCTGACCGATTTGCGCATCGACAGCATGCACGATCGGACGCCGGGTTATCCGCTGCTGCTTCTGCTTACCGGTTCGTCGCATGAGCCGACGCGCATATTGTTCTACGTATCTTTGGTGATGTATTTCTCGACCATCTGGATGCTCGGGGCCCTGCTCCATTCAGCCGGCGTTCCGTCCGGTGCGTTAATCGCGTTCGCTGTCGTGCTGCTGCTGCCGCCGTATGTCGAGCCCACCGCGACCATGATGACGGAGACGTTGACACAGTTTGTCCTGATCGTCGGGTTCATGAGCGTGATCCGCCATCTCCAGAGGCCACACCGGGCATGGTTGGCTGTCGCCTCCTGCGCCTTCGGCTACGCGGCGTTGACGCGCCCGACATATCAGTTGCTGCCCGTGGCAGTGGGGATCGTCATCGTGGGGCTGGCGCTGTGCTCGCGCAATTTCGTCAGGCCACGACGGGCGATTCGGACGGCGTTCGTGTTGCTGGTGGGAGCGGTGGTGCTCGTGGGCAGCTATTCGGTGCTGAATTACAGGTGGACAGGATATCTGGGGCAGACGCCATTTCTGGGATACAACCTGAGCACGCGGACCGTGAAGTTCGTCGAGCGGCTGCCGGACAAGTACGCGGCGGTGCGCGAAGTGCTGATCAAGCACCGTGATGCCGTTCTCGTGCAACGCGGCAGCGGCCACGGCGGCTACAACTATTTCAATGAGGCTCGCCGCCACGATCTGACGGCCGTCACCGGGCTGAGTGGAGTGCCATTGGCCAACTACATGTTCCACATCAACCTGGTGCTGATCCGAGAGGCGCCGCTGCAGGTACCTCGAAGAAGTCGAGAGAGCGGTCGTGTCGTTCTGGTTTCCGAATTACGGGGCGATCGACTATCCGCGGCGCCTGCAGGCGCTGTGGGCCGTCATCCAGTTTGGGATAGTGGGGTGCTTTATTCTGCAGCTCATCGTCGTAGCGGGAATCGCGATCTTCGGTCTCAGCGCGAGACTCGTCCGGAGAGACAAAGCGCTGTTGGTCGCCGGTCTTCCGACCAGTCGGCTGCAGGTGACTGCCTACGCCCTCTCGCTCGCGCTGATCACGTACACGATGGTGTTGTCGGCGGCACTCGGCGTCGGCGACCCGCGGTATCGCGTTCCGGTCGACGGTGTGATCGTGCTGACGACCGTATTGGGATTCCATTCCTGGTGGCGGGCCGTCAGGTCTGACGACGCCCCTGTGTGGCGACATGAGGGTGGTTCCGGCCGGGGCGCCGCAACCGCGCTCCGCGGGGTTTGATCTTGCGGCGATCATGCATTAAGGTGCGCAGCGAACCACAAGGAGGACGTATGCCGGCTTCTGCAAGGATTCCCATGTTCCTCGCGTCTGCGCTGCTCGCGGCATCCACACTGTCGGCGCAAGTGGCGCCCGTCAACGACTCGCCGAATCCCTACAAGACCGTCGAGAATTTCTTCAAGCTCCCGGAGGGGCGCAGCTGGGGTTCGATCAGCACGGTCGAACCGGATCGCGACGGCCGATCGATCTGGATCGTCGATCGTTGCGGGGCGAACTCGTGCGTCGGCTCGAACCTGCCGGTCGTCATGAAGTTCGATGCGTCGGGCAAGCTCGTTCGCAGTTTCGGCGAAGGGATGTTCATCTTTCCACATGGCATCCACGTCGATGCGCAAGGCAACGTCTGGGTCGTCGACGGGGTCCCGCCGGGTGCCGGGCGCGGCGGCGGGCCGCAGCCGGCCGGCGGTCACCACGTCGTGAAGTTCAGTCCTGAAGGCAAGGTGTTGCTGCGCCTCGGCATGCCCGGAATGACCGGCACCGACGCGATGCACTTCAACCAGCCCTCTGACGTGATTACCGCACCGAACGGAGATATCTTCGTCGCCGACGGGCACGGCGGGAACACCAACGCGCGCATTGTGAAATACGATCGCACGGGGAAGTTCATCAAGGAATGGGGCACGCGCGGCACCGGCCGTGGACAGCTCGACGCACCCCACGCCCTCGCGATGGACTCAAAAGGGCGGCTCTTCGTGGCGGACCGCGCCAACAACCGTATTCAGATCTTCGATCAGAACGGAACGTATCTTGACGAGTGGCGCCAGTTCAGCCGCCCGAGCGGTGTGTACATCGACAAGAACGACGTGATCTACGTCGCCGACTCCGAGTCGAACAAGTCCCGGATGCATGGAGAGTGGAAGCGCGGGATTCGCATCGGCAGCGCACGTGACGGGAAAGTCACGGCGTTCATCCCCGACGACAATGCGAACGTCGACGAGGGACCTCTCTCCGGTACCAGCGGTCCCGAAGGCGTCGCGGCCGACGCCGATGGGAATATCTATGGGGCAGAAGTAGGGCAGAAAGGAGTCAAGAAGTACGTCCGAAAGTGAGTGGCGGAACAAGGCCGGGCGCCCGGTGCCGGCAAGCCTCACGAAAGCACAAACGTGTTCGCCTCCGTGCCCCCGGGCGCCAGTTCGGGAATGGCGCCTCGAGTGAGGTCGACAATGATTTGATCCGGTCGCCGAACGGCCAGGATGCTCGCCGCATCGAGTCCGACGGCTCCGACGACCAGCACGTCCGCGTGGTCGACCAGCGACTGAGGCGTATCGCACAAGAGCGACGAGACGTGCGGGATTTCCTGTTCGATATAGGCGCGATTCGCCCCCCGCAGGCGGGCCATCACGACGTTGCGATCGTAAATCCGGATATCGCAGCCCTTGCCGATCAGCGTTTCGACGAGAGTGACCATCGGGCTTTCTCGAAGGTCATCAGTGTTCGATTTGAACGCCAGGCCGACGACCCCCACCTTCTTTTTTCGCGTTTGCAGGACGGCGTCGACGCCGCGAGCGATCTGCGCTTTATTGGACTGAATGACAGCGCTGAGCACTGGCGTCGAGACGTCGTGGATCCGCCCTGACGAGAGCAGCGCGCGAACATCTTTGGGCAGACAGGATCCGCCGAAGGCGAACCCGGGTTTCAGGTACGCCGCCGCGATGTTGAGCTTCTTGTCTTCCCGGAACACACGCATCACATCCTGAGCGTCGGCGCCGAGGGCGTCACACAGGTCGGCGATCTCGTTGGTGAAGGTGATTTTCAGCGCATGGAACGCGTTGCAGACATACTTGACCATCTCCGCCGTGCGGATTGAGGTCTGCAGAAATGGGGCGCTGACGCCGGCATACAGTTGCTGCAGGTCCGCCGCTGCCTCCGGGTCGTCGGTGCCGACGAGCACGAACGGCGGATGATCGAAATCCTCTATCGACGATCCCTCCCGCATGAACTCCGGATTCACCGCGATCCGCAGTGACGCGTTCATGCCTGCCCCGCCAGAGCTCTCCGAAAGCACGCGCGCGAGCACACGCTCAGTCGTGCCCGGCAGTACAGTGCTGCGCAAGACGACCGTCAACGGATGCACGCGCGACCGGCAAGCCGTACCGATGGCCGACGCTACGCGCGCCAGGCCGTCGTAGTCGGGTTGTCCGTGGCCGGCGTCCGGAGTGCCGACGCAAATCAGCGCGATCTCGGCGTTCGCAAGGCCCTCTTCGGCCGACTCGGTCGCCGACAGCGTTCCTTGTCGCACCACACGCTCGATGAGATCGGCGAGCCCCGGCTCGACGATTGGCGACGATCCTGCGTTGATCGTCGCGACCTTTTCTGGCGTTCACATCGATGCCGACGACGTGATGACCGTCACGCGCCAGACAGGCGGCAGTGCCGCAACCGACATATCCAAGACCGAAGATGCTGACGTTCATCGCTCCCCCTGCACACACGTGCAACCGGTGAATTCTGAATTCTATTCGATCGGCGAGGTGAGCCCTTGGCAATTTTTCTGCTGTGCAGCCATTGATCGCTCTGTGTTCTCGTGTGTTCGTTGCGCCTTTTTGGAGTAATAGATACAGTATGAGAATCCCATGACGTTACGTTCGCGATGAGGAGAACCATGAAGGGTGTGATGTTCGCGCTCGTCCTTGTGTGTCTCGCCGAAGCCAGCCCCGTTACCGTGAGCGGCCAGGCGCCTGCCGCGCCGAAGCCGTCTCCGATGCCGGCTGCCAAGGCGGGCGGTTTGCCGTCGTGCGATGCCGACAACGGCGGCTTGACGCTGCCTGCGGGTTTCTGCGCGCTCGTCGTGTACGAGGGTGGAATCGGCGAAGGCCGTCACATCCTGGTCAACGATAACGGCGACATCTACGTGATTACGCGCCGTGGCCCGCGCCCCACACCGGAGGCGCCGTTCGGATCAGGCGGCATCGTCGGTCTTCGCGATACCAACGGCGATGGCAAAGTTGACACGGTCAGCGAGAAGTTTGGGACCGTTGGCGGCACGGGGCTCGAGCTACGAAATGGATATCTCTACTACGCCGCAGTCGATCATGTCGGCCGCTTCAAACTGACGCCGGGAGAGCTCAGGCCGTCGGCGCCGGCCGAGATTATCGTCGACGGATTCCCCGTCGGCGGCGGCCACGCAGAGAAAGACATCGCGTTCGACAATGCCGGCAACCTGTACATTAACATCGGCCTGCCGTCGAATGCGTGTCAGATTCCCGATCGGCGTCCGGGCGCCCCCGGCATCGATCCCTGTCCGCAGCTCGACGAGCGCGGCGGCATCTGGCGATTCAAGGCCGACGTCGTCGGGCAGAAGTACACGAAGGAAGCGCGGTTTGCGAGCGGGATGCGTCAACCGGTGGCAGTCGCGTGGCACGACGGGCACCTCTATGCCGCGATGAACAGCCGCGACTCGCTCGACACGCTGTTTCCGGAAAAGGGCTACACCGCCGAAGACAACGCCGTCGGGCCAAGCGAGCCCATGCTGCAGATCGATCAGAACGATGTCTTTGGATGGCCGTACTGCTACCACGACAGCCGCGTGCAGGCGATGATTCTCGCGCCCGAGTACGGCGGCGACGGCAAGACCATTGGCCGCTGCTCGAAGTTCGAAGCGCCGTTCGCGACGTTCCCTGCGCACTACGCGCCGGTCGACTTGATGTTCTACACGCACACGCACTTCCCGGCGAAGTATCGCGGAGGGGCGTTCATGACGTCGCACGGTTCCTGGAATCGCGCGCCGTTCCCGATGGCCGGCTACAACATCATTTTTCAACCCGTGGTCAAGGGAAAGAACGCGGGCCCGAACGAGGTCTTCGCGGACGGCTTCAAAGGCATGGAGCCGCTGAAGAGTCCGGCCGACGCGACTGCGCGCCCGAACGGCACGTACGTGGGACCGGATGGCACCTTGTACATTACCGAGAGTGTGAAGGGGAAAATCTGGCGAGTGGTGTACAGAGGTAAATAGGGGATAGGTGCGATAGGTGCGATAGGTGCGATAGGTGCGACGGGTGCGCTTGGCGCCCGTCGTACGCGTTAGCTGTTTCCCCCAACGCACCCAACGCACCCAGCGACCCAGCGCACCTAACGCACCCAACGCACCCAGCGCACCCAGCGCACCCAGCGCACCTATCGCACCCAACGCACCCATCGCACCCAACGATGTCCAGGCTCCGCCACGGTCGTCCTCTCTGGCTTGACCATCCGGTACCGCCAACGCGCAGGTATCCGACACATCGAGGCACGCTCGAAACCGATGTCGTCATAGTGGGCGGCGGCATCACCGGCGCGATCTGCGCGTACCTCTTCGCCAAAGCGGGCATTCGTGTCGCGCTCGTCGAATCGAAACTGATGGGACGGGGCAGCACGGCAGCCAGCACCGCGTTGCTGATGCAGGAACCCGATCGCGATTTTGCCGATCTCGCCACCCGCTTCGGCCGCTCTGCCACGCGAGAGGCCTGGATGTCCCTTGGCCGAGCGACACGAGACCTCACCCGAACCATCCGCACACTGAAGCTCAAGGTCGATCTCTGCACGTGCGACTCGGTGTACTTCACGCTCAATCCACAAAAAGTGCAGGCGCTGCAACGGGAATTGAAGGCGAGGAAAGCCGCCGGATTGCCCGGGCGATGGCTGTCGGCGGCGGCGCTGTATCGGATGACGGGTATCAGGGCGCAGGCCGCGATTGCGACACGCGGCAATGCACAGGTAAATCCCGTGCGGGCGTGTCATGGATTTCTCGGCGCGGCCGCGCGGTCTGGCGCGCAGATCTTCGAGCGGTCGCAGGCGCGCAGCGTCAAGGCATCGAAATCCGGCGTCGAGGTTCGCACTGACGGCGGGGTTATCCTAGCGAAGCGCGTCATCGTTGCCACCGGCTATGCGACACCAGTGTTTCGAAGGCTCGTCGGCCGATTCCGGATGAAAGATACCTTTGTCATTGCCACGCGCAGGCTACCGCGCCGGTTGCGGCCGCGGATGACGAAGCCCCGCTCGAACCCCGCTCGCGGCGCCGGCTCCGTGCCTCCGATGGCGTGGGATACCGAGCGTCCGTATCACTATTTTCGATGGACCGGCGACGGGCGGTTGCTCGTGGGAGGTGAGGACGTAAACCATCGGTCGGCAAAGGGTTCGCGGCTGCGGATGGCCCGGGCACGCGCGCGCCTGTTGAAACACCTCGCACAGGTCCATCCCGGGCTGGCCGATGAACGCCCCGAATATGCATGGGAAGGACTGTTTGCCGAGACCCCGGATGGCTTGCCGTATATCGGCACTCATTCCCGCTATCCCGGACATCTGTTTGCGCTTGGGTACGGCGGAAATGGGATGACGGCATCATTCCTCGCGGCTCGGTTGTTGCTCGACTTGTATCAGGGTCGCGACAAGTCTGACCAAAAGACCCGCCCGGCCAATTTGTTTGCGTTTCAGCGCCGCCGCAGGTAACCTAACGCCACATTTTTCTCAGTCAGTTGCAGGTCTTTCGACTTCGCTCAGACCAGGGAGGTCCCATGAAGCGGACGCGAAACTTCTACGTCGGCGTCACCATCGCGGCAGTCATTGCCGTGCTGGCAGTCGCGCAGTACGCGCTACAAACCGTGGCCAAGGCGCAGGGCAACGGTGGTGCGCAGGCGGGTATTTACGAAGTTGATCGGATGTGGCCGAAGCCGCTTCCGAACAACTGGGTGCTGGGATCGACCGTTGGGCTTGCGGTCGACGCTCGCGATCACGTGTTCGTCGTGCATCGCGGCCAGGCCACGCTCGATCCGAAGTTCGCGAGCCAGATGACGTTTGCGCCTGCCGCTCCTCGCGGCGGCGGCGGACGTGCGGGAAGAGCCGGCGCGCCCGGCGCGCCCGCTCGCGGTGACGCGGCGATTGGCGAAGAAGTCGCCAGCGGCGCCAAGCCGATTTCGGACCTTTGCTGTTCGTCGGCACCGCCGGTTCTGGAGTTCGATCCGGCCGGCAACCTCGTCAATCACTGGGGCGGTCCGGGCACCGGCTTCGAGTGGCCGCCATCGATGCACGGGATCACGATCGATGGCAAAGACAACGTCTGGCTCGCCGGCAACGGCGGGAACACCGTGCTGAAGTTCTCGAAGGACGGCAAGTTCCTTCTGCAGATCGGCAAGAACGGTGCAAGCAAGGGCAACACGGACACGGCCAACCTGAGCCGGCCCGCTGAAGTGGAAGTCGACATGGCCGCGAACGAGGTGTACGTGGCCGACGGCTACGGCAATCGCCGCGTGATCGTGTACGACGCCGACAAGGGCACCTTCAAGCGTATGTGGGGCGCCTACGGCAAGCCGCCAACCGACGACCCGAACGTCACGTACGACCCGGCGAAGCCGTTGTCGCAAAACTGGCAGACGGTTCACTGCGCGTCGCTCGCGAACGACGGCCTCGTCTATGTGTGCGATCGCGTGAACGACCGCATCCAGGTATTCCGCAAAGACGGCACGTACATCAAGGAAGCGCAGATTGCCAAGCGCACGCTCGGTGACGGCGTCACGTTCGACATCGCGTTCTCGAAGGATCCGCAGCAGCGTCTGATGTATGTGGCCGACGGCGCGAATCACCGCGTGTGGCAGCTCCTCCGCGAACCGCTGCAGGTGCTGAATCACATCGGCAATGGCGGCCGCTATCCGGGGCAGTTCTACGCGACGCACAACGTGTCGCTCGACTCCAAGGGCAACCTCTACACCGTCGAGACCTACACGGGCGCGCGCGTGCAGAAGTTCAGCCTCAAGGGTATGGGCGCCGTCGCCAAGCCGGAGGGAAATCACAACTAGTCGGCAGTCGAGCATCAGCAGTCGGCAGACGGCAGTTGCCAGTCAAGTCGGAGGGGCGCTCGGCAAAACCGGGCGCCCTTTTTTTCGCACCTATCGCACCCATCGCACCCATCGCACCTAGCGCACCCATCGCACCCAGCTCAAGCACCCTTGTATAATCTCCCGTGCTCATCGGGCGCCGCTATGTCGTGAAAGGGCGCGTCCAGCGGGTCGGATTCAGGTTCTTCGTCGAAGACGCCGCCCGTCGCGAGCGCATTTTGGGCTACGTCCGCAATCAGCATGACGGCAGCGTCGAGGTGGTCGCCGAAGGCGATGCCGATGCCATGCAGCGCTTCGAGATGGCCCTGCGGCGCGGTCCGTCCGGTGCGCGTGTGGACGACGTCGAGACCACGGACACCGGAGCGTCGAATCGATTTGCCAGTTTCACTGTGACGGGATAACCACGACATGGACTCACTCAAGTCGAAGATTCGCAGCGTGCCGGACTTTCCGAAGGCGGGCATCCTCTTCTACGACATCACGACGCTTCTGCGCGATCGCGAAGGTTTCAAGTTGACGATCGAGTCGCTTGTGAAGCCGTTCGAGGGAAGGAATATCGAGCTGGTCGTCGGCGTCGAGAGCCGCGGATTCATTCTCGGCGGGGCCGTCGCTGATCGTCTCGGCACAGGATTCGCGCCGGTTCGGAAGAAAGGCAAGCTGCCGTCCAGTACCGTGCGCGAAACCTATGACCTTGAGTACGGCACCGATTGCCTCGAGATCCACTCCGATGCCGTGGAGCCCGGACAACGTGTGCTCATCATCGACGACGTGCTTGCGACCGGCGGTACCGCGGCCGCCACGACGGCTCTCGTGCGCAGGCTGGGAGGGCAGGTGCAGTCGCTCGCGTTCCTGGTCGAGCTCGAGTTTCTGAACGGCCGCAGCAAGCTGGGCAACGAGTCGATCTACAGCGTCCTCAAATATTCATCATGACCCTGCTCGTCGTCGGCGCCGCTCTGGCCCTGGTGCTGTGGCGCATAGGCGATCAGATCCAGCGGACGCGGCGCGAGGCGGCCATTCAGCAGTTGCTGGCGACGTTCGCACCGGCGGCTGCCGCCGACTCTCCAGGATCCCAGACAGTTGCTCGTGTGGTATCCGCTTGCGCAGGCGAGCCGGAAGCTGTTTCCCGAAGCGTTCAAAGCGCTGGATGAGGCTGCCGGCGGAGGCTTTCCATTCACCAAGGATCAGTTGAAGGCCGCGCACGCCCGATGCAGCTCGGACTGGCTTGTATGGGAACGGGCGCATGATGCGGAATACGCGCTGAAGGCGGCGGAAGTGCAGCACGAAATCGACCGCGCACAGGGGCAGGCGTCGACGCTTCTGCGTACGCGGCTCGCGGCAGTCGAGCAGCAGAAGCTCGAACGTTACCAGCAGCGTTACGAGGAATACATCAAGACCGCAAAGGCGCTCGCCGCATTCGCTGAATGACGCTCGTTTGGGTGAACCATGCGCCGCATCCTGCACATCGACATGGACGCGTTCTACGCGTCTGTTGAACAGCGAGACAATCCCGGCCTGCGCGGCAAGCCGCTCGCCGTTGGTGGTCAGCCGAACCGCCGCGGTGTCGTGGCGGCGGCGAGCTACGAGGCGCGCACCTTCGGCGTGCGCTCGGCCATGCCGATGGCGCAGGCGGTGAAGCTGTGCCCGTCGCTCGTGATCGTGCCTCCCGACTTCTCGCGGTACAAGTCCGCGTCTACGGCCATCTTCAACATCTATCGCGAAGTGACGCCGCTCGTTGAGCCGCTCTCGCTCGACGAAGCCTATCTCGACGTCACGGAGAACAGCTGGAATGAGCCGCTCGCCACGCGCGTCGCAAAGCGGCTGAAGGAGCGCATCCGCGACGTGACAGGGCTGACGGCATCGGCCGGCGTCGCGCCGAACAAGTTCCTCGCCAAGATCGCATCGGGCTGGAAGAAACCCGATGGCCTCACCGTGATCGCGCCCGATCGCGTGGAGCCGTTTCTTCAGCAGCTGCCGGTCGATGCGCTGTGGGGCGTGGGGCCCGTGACGGCCAGAAAGCTGCGTGGACGTGGCATCAGCCGTCTCGTCGATGTCCGGGTCATCGACGAAGGTGTGCTGCGCGAGGCGGTCGGCAGCATGGCCGATTGGTTGCGGCAGCTCGCGAACGGCATCGACGATCGGCCCGTCGTCGCTCATCACGAGCCGAAATCCTCGGGCTCGGAGAACACGTATGCCGAAGACCTCACCGACCTCGAGACGATCCGGCGTGAAATCGATGAGATGGCCCGCCACGCCGTAGCGTGGCTCGAGCGCAAGGAACTGCTGGCCCGAACCGTGACGATCAAGGTCCGCTACTCTGATTTCACGACAATCACGCGCAGCCACACGGATGCCGCCACTCGCGACGGGTCAGGATTGTCTGCGCGTGCCTTGCAGCTTCTGGAAAAAACCTCGGCCGGGCAACGGCCCATTCGGCTTCTAGGGGTGAGCGTACACAATCTTTGTACGGCGGTTGGACCGAAGACAGAGTCTGATGACTGGCTCCCGTTTTCTGAGTAAGCGAATTCTGGCGTGTTGATTGCAACTTTCGTACATCGAGAACGTGATGATCTTCTTGAAAGCGCCGTTACAGAGCGGCCGGGACACGGAAATCGACATGATCGAGCGCCAGATGGAAGGTGGCGTTGTCGTCATCCAGCCCCTCGAGATCCACGAATATAACGTTGAAAACAGGCTGGGCGGCCTGGTCGAGGTCGAAGAACGCGTCGACGTGCGCGAGATGCGGCCTAAGGATCGGCGGGCTCCCAAAGGCTGAGGTCCTGGCCGGCCCGGGCCTTGGTCAGCAGGATGATCTGTCCTGTATGCATGCCGAAGTGCTCGACGACGTGATAAATCGCCTCGAGAACGGTCACGTCATAATCTTGGATCTTCCGCCGGCTCAGTAGCTGGTTTCCGTCGACGGCCCCCAACACCTCGTCAGCCTGGCGCATGACATCAGTGAGTCGCCCACGAAGGTCGGAAGCCGGGATCTCGCGCCGCTCGTCGAACTCGAGCTGACGGTGCCGCTCGAACGGCAATTCACCCACACCACCCAGAATCCACATCGTCACGTTGCCGCAGAGATGCAGAATCAGATTGCCGATGCTGTTCGAGGCCTCGTTGGGTCGCCACCAAATGTCGTGGGCAGTCAATCGATCGAGGCAGCGCTCAATCTTCGGTACGTAATCTGACAACAGCAGTCTTCGGGACTTATCCAGAAACGCGCGCGACACGTCGTCCATGGCCATATCGTCCATGGTCTCGGGTCAAGAGTCCACTGTTGTCGTTATCGCGTGGGTGGCGGCGTGCCTGGCGCGCTCGCAAGGTGCACGACGATGTAGTCTCGCCCCTGCCAGCTCTTGACGAGTCGGCGGCGTTCGCTCTCTCGGCGCTCTGGATAATGTCCGGCCACTTTCCGCTTACGAATCTGGTTCACCCGGCGGTCAAGTACGACCTTCACATCGCGCGCTCCGGCGAACTGGCAAGTGAGCCTTTGAAAGGTTTGAAGCTTGTTGCGATCGACGACGATGAGTTTCATGGTTATGTGCAGACCGTTTCTGCCACTCCCATGCCATGCGAAATTCTGCGAAATTTCGTCTCGTTCGCCGCGTATGACGCGAACGCAATATCAAGATTGTTATGACAATTTCAAAGTGGTCGTTACTTCGCCACCGTGAGCGTCACATCGATGCGCATCGTCTCTCCGGTGATCGGATCGGCGGCGGTCATCAACTGGGTCGTCTGACCATCTTTCAGCATGACCGTGTTCTGCGCGCTGAAGTTCTTGAAAACCGGTACAGCCGTGATCGAGGGTGCGCCTTGGATCTGATTGCTTGTCGAGATGGACGTATCTTCCACGCCGAGGTCGAGCCGATAGATGCCAGGTTCGTGAATAGAGACCTGTGCGTCGATTCTGACGCCGACATCTCTGTATGAATAGCCTGGCACCGGCTTGCCTTCGGACGCGGTCGACGTGGCATACGGGACCTGGGCACCCATGCGCATGCTGACGCGCTGGTTGTTTGAATTGACGGAAATTGAATAGGGCAGAGAGCTGAGCTTTTTGTCGTTCTGGTATTTCGAAATCACGACATTGACCCTCAATGGCACCATGGTCTGAATCCGTTGCTGGGCTGCGGACGCAGGCGCAGGTACCGGAACGGGCTTTTCTGTACCGGGCTTCGATGCCGGAGCAGGTTCCTGTGCGCGGGCTAACGTTTGCACCGTCAACGCAACCAGCACGACGCCGATGATGGAAAAGTGTGGCTTCACTTTGGTCTCCTCAGTTGATCTGTGCGGCCGGCGGGTTCAGCGGTTCGATCGTGAGCGGCGTTACGGTCAGTTCGGTCATCGTCCAGGGTGTCGATACCGGAGTTTCGTCGAACGTGGCTTCGAACCGTCGCTCGACCGCGCTCTCGATGAGCTGCTGAAATGCGAGCCGGGAATCCGGCGCAATGAGCACTTCGGGCACTTCACGTTCACGGTGCGGCGTTGCGGAGTTGGGAAATGCCGACGGCGACACGGGACGCGATGACGCGATGTAGGGCGCCTGACCCATGTTGACTATTCGGCGACTCGCTAAAGTCGTCACGGGAGAGGATGTTTCAATGGGCGTAGACCTGAAAGTGGCCGCAATGACGGTGGCTGCAAGGCATACCGCGACGACGACCGGCTTAAGCCATCCGAAAACAGGAGCGGGCTCCGCGTGCGCGATCTTCGACCGCACTCGCGCCACGAATTCCGGCGAAGGCGACACCGCGAGCGCGGCTTTCAACGATCGGTCGAGATCGGCATCATCCATTTCAGACTCTCTTTCATCTTCTGCCGTGCAAGAAACAGCCGCGACTTGACGGTGCCTTCTGGTACTCCGAGAAGGCTCGCGATTTCTCGCACGTCGTGGCCTTCAATCCCGCTCAGCACGATCGCCAGCCGCAGCTTGTCGGGGAGCGCATCGATGGCCTGCCAGAGCATCACCGAACGCTCATTCACAATCGCGGGATCGGAACGTTCGACGTCTGGCAAACACCGGCTGTGCTCGGTGTCGCGGTTCACGCGGCGGCGGTTGGCGCGCTGGCGATCGATGGCCAGCCGCCATGTGAGCCGCACGAGCCAGGATCGGAAGCTGGCGCGTTCGCGCAGGCGACGGAAGTTGCGATGTGCCTTGATGAACGCTTCCTGCGCGATATCTTCGGCATCTTCGCGTTGCCGCAGCACGCCGTAGGCAACGCGGAAGGCGAGCGAAGACGATTCGACGAGCAACTGCTCGAATTCGCGGTCGAGCTCGTCGGCCACAGCCCTCAGGCTGTCCGGAAGGCGGTCAACGTATTCCTGCATCCGGGACTCAGCGCCAATATACTCACGTCACTACGCAGGACGCCATAGGTGCCCTGCCGGTTCACTATGCGGATCACCCGATTTCGCGACCCGGCCGCATTCCTCGAGCGCGCCAACCCGTTCCTTCTCCAATCGGAGGCCGAGCACAACCTGCTGCTGAGCGTCGGCGCCCTTGCGCCCACGCTCGACGAGGGGTACCTCGCCACTGTTGAGGATGGGGGAGCGGTGGTTGCCTGCGCCGTCCGAAGGCCCCCCTACAAGGCGGTGATCAGCAGAGGCACCCGCGCGGCCGTCGCGTGCCTCGTCGAAGATCTTGCGGCCAGATATCCGGACCTGCCACAGGTTGTCGGGCCCGAGCCTGACGTATCGGACTTTGCGGCATTGTGGGCAATACGCACAGGAATCCCGTCGGTCCAGGGCATGAGGCAACGGCTGTTCGAAGCACGTGAAGTGCACCAGCCACGCACAATGCCAGACGGCCACTTCCGCCTCGCAGACGAAAGCGATCTTGCGACGGCGATGAAGTGGTGTGCTGCTTTTATCAAGGAGGCCATACCTGGTGACCCGACCGACGCTGCCAGGCACGCGCAGCATCGCATCGCGACCCGCAGTCTTTATGTCTGGGACGACGGCAAGCCCGTATCGATGGCAGGGTGGGTCGGCCGCACGGCTCGA
This sequence comes from Vicinamibacterales bacterium, assembly GCA_963811435.1. Lineage (GTDB taxonomy): Bacteria > Acidobacteriota > Vicinamibacteria > Vicinamibacterales > JAMQPK01 > JAMQPK01. The sequence continues at coordinate 1,681,556 of CAWERD010000006.1, read as the reverse complement.
GGCGTCCGCGTGAATCTCGTCTACACGCCGCCCGACGATCGGGGCCGCGGATACGCATCGGCCTGTGTCGCGCGACTCACTCAATTCCTGCTCGACGATGGTCTCGCGTTCTGTTGTCTCTATACGGATCTGGCGAACCAGACGGCCAACCGCATCTACGAGCGGATCGGGTACCGGCCGGTTTGCGATTTCACCGACTACGTACTAAATTCCCGAAAGCGGGAGAGCACCCGATAACGCAGGCGTGGCCGATCATCATTCTGTTTATGTCGTGTACTTGCGGAACCCGAAGGGCGATGGCCGGGCGGCCTACTACGTCGGCATGACCGGTTTGACACCCGAAGACCGATTTCTCAATCACAAGAACGGCGTGAAGGCCGCGCGTGTGGTCAAGAAGCACGGGGTGCGGCTCGTGCCCAAGCTTTACGCGCACCTGAATCCGATGCCGTACAAGAAAGCCGTTGAGATGGAAGCGTGCCTCGCCGAGAGCCTCCGCAAGCGGGGCTATGCGGTCTATGGAGGACACTGAGGATACAAACAAGAGATCAAGAGTTCAGGAGATCACGGAGAGAAATTCTTTCCCAAGAATTTTCCTGAACTCCTGATCTCTTGTTTGTCTTTCGGGACCCCTGGTCGATCCACGCTAGCGCCGATTGAGGCTGAAGTTGACCGTGACGGTCATCTTCACCGGCACGGCTTTGCCGTCGACGATCGTGGGGTCGTAGCGCCATTCGCGGACGGCTTTCAGCGCCGCTTCGTCGAGCACTGGGTTTGAGTTCAATACCCGCGCATCGGTGACGACGCCCTGTTCGTTGACGGTGATTTCGGCAGAGACCAGGCCGTCGATGCCGGCCGCTGTAGCTTCGGTGGGATAGACAGGATTGCCGAATCGCCTTGGAGGCGTGACGCCGCCGCCAACCTGATAGACGCCGTTTCGGTCGGGCGAGCCCGGCACCGTCTGTTCCTGAACCTCCTGCTTCCGCGCGCTCGCATGCATGGCGCCGGCACGCCGCGCGTAAAACTGCGCGAGCATCTGGAACGTTCTGATTTCCCCCGGCTGGAGTCGTCGGGCGGACAGCAGTGTTTCCTCGGCGGACTCCGCGGACACCTGCGCCTCCTGATATTTTGCGAGGCGGAACAAGGGATCGACCTCAGTCGGCCTCAGCGCCATCAACTGGCCGAAGGTCGCCAGCATCTCTGCCTGGTTGTTCAGCACGGGCGCATCAAAGATTACGAGCAGGCGTTCGATGGCGGTGCTTTTCACGACCTCATCGGCTGGCAATCCAAGGCTGCTCTTGTAGAGGGTCGCAGCCGCTTCCACAAGTCGCCGCCACTCCTGGCCGCCCTTGGGAACTGATTCGGCGCGAGCGAGCTCCGCTTCCGCCCGGCACACCTGTGTTGTTGCCGTCGACATGCCGCGTGCCATCGCTGCGGCGCAATCGGTTTGCGGGCTTGGAGCCTGGGCAAAGGCTGCAGCGAGGAGAAGCGTTTTCACCAGCATTGACTGACCTCTCTCGCTCTTAGACACCAGCGCGCGACATTGGCTCCCAGCTACAATGGCCGTCGCTTACATGGATTACGACACCACGGCGATCCCTGAGGCGTACGATCGTGGTCGCACACATGGGCCCGAGTTTCTCGATCTCTGGATGGAGACCGTCGAGCGCTATCTGGCAAGCCCCCATCCTTCGAGCATCGTCGACCTCGGGTGCGGCACAGGTCGTTTTTCGGGTGCGCTGGCGACGTGGTTCGGAACGACGGTCATTGGAGTCGATCCGTCTCGAAAGATGCTCGACCAGGCCGCGGGGAAATCCCACAAGGGCGTGGTCCGATATGTGCGCGGGTCCGGGGAAGCCGTGCCGCTCGTCGATGGTGCCTGCGATCTCGTCTTCATGTCGATGGTGTTCCACCACTTCAGCGACCCTGGAGCCGTCGCACGAGAATGCCGACGCGTGTTGCGCGGCGGAGGAATCGTGTTCTTGCGCGCTGGAACGGTCGAGCAGATCCCGGCGTACCCGTACGTCGAGTTCATCCCGGCGACGAAGCCACTTCTGTACGCACGGCTGAACACCGCACGTGACATCACGAACGCCTTCGCGTTGGCCGGGTTCTTGAAAGTGGCGACGGAGGTCGTTATCCAACAGATCGCGTCGACCTATGAAGCGTACGCCGATAAACTGGCGGCAGGGGGCGATTCGATACTGGCGAGCCTGAATGAGCGGGAGTTGGAAGAGGGCCTGAATGCTGTCCGTCGTCACGCAGCGCGCGTCGATCCGATGCCTGTGACTGAACCCATCGACGTGTTCGTCTTTCGCAGGGAGGGGTAGTCATGACCAGGTTTGTTCTGTTCGTCTGGTTGGGAGTCTTCGGTGTGAGCCCGGTGTTCGGGCAGTCCGCCGCAGAGCGCCAATTGGCAGCCGACATCCGCATGTTGGAAGAGCGGATGGTCCGGATGGAGGGCACGCTTGGGGAGCTTGCTCAAGCCGCGCAGGGGTTAAGCAAGCAGATCTCTGAGCAGGCGAACGCCACGCGCAAGCTCTCTGCCGATCAAATGGTCGTCCTCGATGACGTACTGACAACTGTTCGTGTGCTTCGTGAGCAACTCGCGGAGACAAACCAACGGTTGGCTGCAGTCTCGGAAAAATCGACGGCTCCGGTTGGTGCGACAGCGCTGTTCGATAACGCCAGAGCCGACTACGTCGCCGGAAACTATCCGCTGGCGGTGAAGGGATTCATGGCGTATTTGAACGCCTCACCTCAGGCGAGCCAGGCGCCCCTCGCGGGGTACTGACATTGGCGAGGCCTATCGTCTGGATCGCAAGCTCAACGACGCCCTCAGCGCATATGACCGGCTGATCGCTGACCACTCCACCAGTGAGCATGTGCCCAATGCCCGTGTTCGGCGCGCAGAAGTGCTGAATGAGCTTGGCCGGGTCAAGGAGGCGAGGGCAGAGTATGAGCTGGTCGTGAAAAACTCGCCGAATACGGAAGCCGCGATTCTGGCCAAGCAACGATTGGCCGCACTCGGCCGGTAACCGGCAACCCGCTTGAGCCGTTGCCGATTCATGCAGTAAGAATATTACGCACTCTGACACACCTCAGGCACCAGACGGCGAAAGCTTGCCCTCACGGTTTCATAGCACTCGCAGGACGCCGATTCCAAGCCTGGTCGGTCCAGGATGGTCACCCGCCCCCGTGGGTAACTGATCAAGCCCACGCGCTGCAGGCTTCCAGCGATTCGCGTGACGGTCGGCCTTCGTACACCCAGCATCCCCGCCATGAACTCATGGGTGAGCTGAAACTCGTCTCGTCCCACGCGATCGTGAATCATCAGTAGCCATCGGCATGCGCGTGCTTCGACAGAATGCAGGCTGTTGCAAACCGTGCTCTGCATGACCTGGTTCGTCAAAGCGGCATAATAGCGGACGATCAAATTGTGGAAAGGCCCGCGCCGATCCATTTCCGCGTTAAACGCCACAGCGGGCATCGCGTAGCCATCGCCATCGGGCACCTGCACGATGGTCTCTCCAACCGATTCGGTATCCCCGAAGAATACATGGGCGCCAGCCACTCCTTCGTTGCCGATCGTTGCGATCTCGGCGACTTGTCCGTCGACCATATTCTTGATGAGCGACAACGTTCCGCCAGATGGAAAGTAGACACGCCCGACGGGCTGTCCCTGTTTGTGCAGCACATCCTTGAGTCTCATCGGCACACGTGTCAAATACGGCGATATCCGCTCGTACTCCTCTGCTGGGAGAGCCTTGAGCAATTTGTTCGTCGCCTCTGTCGCACTTGTCTGAGGGGAGCCTCTAGGTGCATCAACTATGGTCAACATGCTCGTCGTCCTTCCAAAGGGTAGGTGGTGGCTCGAAGTGCGCGGTGTCCGCGCATCAAGAAATTGTGGTGGGGACGGATTCCACGCGTGCTCGCACTGCGCGCAGACGCAGGTCGATGGGTCCCAGGTTTACACTTTGACAATGACCGTCGTTGTGGTACCGCAGTTGGGGGAAAAGTGGACCGCAACAGTAAGAGGAGGTCGACAAGTTTGAAACGTACTACGCAAAGGCGCTCGGAGATGTTCACTTTTGGACAGCCAGGAGGCAACCGTTTGGTGGGAAGTGACGCACCAATCATCATGCACGGCTGCGAATGTCAGAATACTCACACTGAAATGCGAACGCTGCGAGGTACCCATCAGTGTCCGATCATTGCGCGCTTGAGACATGCTGTTGCAGGGCGAGCTCTTGAGGCTCGTGTGGCGCGATGTGAACTTTGCCGCGGCGAGTTGACGATTCGTGGTGAAGGCTAAGGCCAGAAAGACTCGCGTGCTCGCGATTTCCGCGCGACTGGCCGCCTTTTAAGCATCACGTGCAGGAAAGTGAGAATGATCTCTCGACTGTTCACCACGAGGACGAGTCGCTGCGCGCTAAACCTGCGATACACTGACACGTCGCTCCATCGCGCGCCCGTAGCTCAGCAGGATAGAGCACCGGTTTCCTAAACCGGGGGTCGCAGGTTCGAGACCTGCCGGGCGCACCAACCTTCGCTCGATCACTACGCTGACGAGCTACGGTTGGCAGGCCAACATTCGATCAGTTCGCTGACGAGCTACGGTTGCGATCGATCGATCCAGTTCTCTCGTGAGGGTCGCAGCATCCGCTCTCAGAGCCTTTCGACGTCTCGTCAAGCGACTCGCGCAGCCGGGCACAGGGCCATTCCTGGCGGGCGGCTGAAATACCGGCCCCGATTGCGCACCGTCAATTCTGCGTGGCACACACGACAGGGCTGAAGCCCTGTGCCACCGAATAACGTCGCGGGCGACAGGGCTGAAGCCCTGTGCAACCGAATCGAGAAGTGGCTGGCAAAAATAACTTGGAGATCAAATCATCCACGCCGTCAGGGTGACCAGCGTGGCGATGGTCGCGCCGATGATGAGGCGCCGCTTGCGTTGCCGCCACTTGAAGGCTTCTTCGGGAGTCATCGTTCCCTTAGATTATCGTCGCTTTGTGGGCAGAGCCTTACGGGGCAGGGGTGCGCTACCATCTAGCCAAAAGGGGGGAGCATGCGGGTGCCATTTTTGGTCTGCTTACTGACTGTTCTTTGCCTCGCCGGCACGGCCACCGCCCAGCAGGCGGCGACCGATCCCGTCGGCATGTCAACCCGGCCCCACTACGAACGGATAAAGGGCTACGTCATTCGCTCTGCCGATCAGATGCCGCCGGACCAGTATGAATTCCGGCCGACGCCCGATGTCCGCACGTTTGGCCAGCTGATTGGTCACATCACTTCGACCCAGTACATGTTCTGCTCGGACGCGCTCGGAGAGAAAAACCCTGCGCCCGAGAATTTCGAGAAGACCCAGACGACGAAGGCCGGGCTGACCGAGGCGCTCCGGGCCTCGTTCACGTACTGCGATCGTGCGTATCGGCAAACAGACACAGACCTGACAACGGTACGCACGTTTCCCAAGGGCCGGCAGGACACACCGCTGTCGCTGTTGATCTTGAACGTCGGCCACAACAACGAGCACTACGGCAATATCGTCACGTACTTGCGCCTCAAGGGGATGGTTCCGCCCTCGAGCCAGCCGTAACACCGTATGCGACTCCCGTGTCTCCGATTCGCGCTTGCCTTCGGTTGCGCCGTCCCCGGTGTGGTTTTCGCGCAATCAGAAGTGCCCGTTTCGCCGGCGCCGGTCATCGAATGGTCTGCCGAGCGCAGACTGAGACTCGAGGACTTCAAAGGTCCGCTGCCGGCGTCTCTGCGATACGGATCGCGAAGCTGGATCAAGATCGAAACCACATGGGGCTGCGCGCGTGAAACACTCATGACGAAATCCGTTGCGACGTTCGATCCCAATCAGTCGTGGTGGCGTGGCTCACGATGGAATGCCTGGGAGGATGTCGACACCAGACGCGAGTGGCTCGAGCGGAGCCGAGCAGACACCGAGAATAAGCGGAACGTCGGATATAGCGAGGCCGATCTGCTACGTCACGAGCAGGTCCATTTCGACCTCGCGACGCTGACTGCCGATAAAATCACAAAGCGTCTGCACGAGTTGAATGCGATCTGTGAAAATGCCGACAAGGACGCCATTGTCACGAAGGCCGTGACCGACCTCAATGCAGAATTCCGCAAAGAGCAGGCGCGCTACGACGAAGAGACGGTCCATGGCACCGTGGCAATAAGGCAGCGGCAGTGAGATACGCGCGTCGAGCGCGCGCTGAAGGATCGCGCGTCAATTCAGAAATAGTGACCGGTCCGTCAGGGGACGAGCTGCTCCTTCGTTTCCGTCCCGAATCGCCTGAAATTGCGATAGAGCGCTCGGCCATTGAGGACGGTCGCGCCGCCGAATCGGCTGGCCGGATCGGCCTGCTCGTGCGTTTCCTGCAGTTCCGCCGGCACCCGCAATCCAAGATCCGGTTCACGACGAAAACTGACGGTGATCCGCGTGCGAAGGATCTGTCTCGCCTCGGCCAGGCTGAGATTGAGCTGCGTCTGCAAGACGGCGCCGTCAGACGGATCGATCCAGGCGAACCCTCTGGCCTGGACACTTCCACCAGACGGAGTGCCGATGAGGTACGGCCGATCGCGCTCCTCGAACTCGATCTTCCACGTCAGTATCCCGTCGAGCGTATCCTCGCCGCTCTTGCGAAATTCAAAGCGCGAGCGATGCCGCGGGTGCAGAAAATCGAGCGCCTGCGTCGGCACGTTGATGTTTCGCGCCACGCCACCGATGTTGTAGCGCGCGCTCTCGGCCGCGATGAGATCGGCCCGCTTGAGCACGTCATTCGGATTCTGCGTGAACAGCTCGAGCAGGCGTTGCTCGCGGTCGCGAACGGGCCTGCCGTCGACCGAGAGCACGTCGCGAAAACCGAACCAGGCGGCTTCGCCTGGCCATCGAATCATCAGGAAGTCCGAAAGGAGAGAGCGTTTGGTGGGGCCTTGTTCGGCCGCCCGCCCGCGCATGCCTCCGGTCGGTGTCGTGGCAGAGCCCCGGCCGGTGTCGATCCACTGGTCGTACTGCTCCTCAGCCACGACCGCCGTCAACGCTTTTTCGTACGCGACGAGATAAGTGCCGGTGAGCGCCAGCACGCGCTCGAGCCCGGCAGACTGCGCCGCTGCGGCAGCGGCCGAAGCGGCGAACAGCAACGCAACCGCTGGAGGAGTGCGCACCTGATTTGAGAAACGGATTGAACGGAGGATAGCAGATGCGGAGAAAAGGAGAGGCTGCTCCCGAATTAACGGCCCAGCAGCCCCTCGGGGCGCCCTGGTCGGAAAGCGCCTATTCCGACTCAGATGTCCGTTGTATCGGAGCGGCACACTGCTCCAATAGTGGACACTTTTTCACTTACTCGGGCTTGCGCGCCTTCTCGCAGTACCTCGTCACGAGAGTCGGGTCAATAAGGCCCGGCAGCGTCCCCGCACGCAGGGGCTTCGCGCGAAGCGCATTCAATGCAGCCAGATCCTCGCGCGCCTGGTCCACCGTTGTCGTTCGACTGCACAGCGACACTTTCCAGGTCCCGTCCTTTTTGTCCCGGTACGCGTAGACGAGATGGCTGGCGTCAGGCATGAACGCGTAGTCGCAGCTTCCACCCAGGCCGGTAGACAGCACTTCCAGCGTCCGTGGTAGCGTGCCCTTGAAGACGTCGGCGATGTGCAGCCGGGTCCGCTGGGTGCCGCTCCCAGACGCAAGCACCTCGGCGCGAGCCACAAAAATGGCCTCGACGGCCGGCAGCGTGGCGCAGAGCGTCAATTGCGCGCAGGTGCATGCTTCAGCAGGACGCGGCAGCACAAACAGCACGAGCATCGCGGCAACGAGTGAACCTTGTCGCATGACACGTTAGATATCGGCACGGCTGACGTGGCACCCGAGAGACGGCCCGTTACTCGCCGTGCAGCGGCCGAACACGTGGCTGGCCGAACTGAGCCTCGACCCAGGAGCCGTCCTTCAATCGAACAACCATCGTCCCGACCACCTTGCCTTGATATACCCCTTCGACGCGGAATCCGATGTCAGGGCCGCTTAGAACGTTGTCGGGCGGCGGAAAAGGAACGAGCGGGACTTGCGCTTGCTGCTGCTGTCCGTACGCCCAGGTGCCGACTGCCAGGACGCCTGCCGAGGCTACGATGATGGCTACACGCCGCATACCCACCTCCAGATGGGCATTTAGACTTTTCGCTCCAGTTTTTGGCCGTCTGCCGGGATGTGGCGGGGGGAGGCACTGCCAAAGTAGAGTTGGTCACCAATGCAACACGACGACGCACTGGAAGGGTGGCTCCGCGCGCTGAGCCTGCACGGCGCGGCCGACATGTTTCTTGTCACCGGTTTCCCGCCGGCGATTCGCGTCAACGGCATCGTGACGTCGTTGTCCGAACCCCCGCTCGAGGGCGGAGCGATCGAGGCGGCCGTGCTGCCCGCCATGCATGCCCAGGCATTGGAGCGCTACCGCACGGCGGGATCGGCGGACATCTCACTCCGCCGCCCGGAATTGGGCCGCTTTCGGGTGAATCTGCACCGCGAGCGCGGGCGCGCGGCGGCGACAATTCGAAGGCTACCGGTCAAGCCGCCATTTCTCGACGAGCTCGGCCTTCCGGCGCAGGTCGAGCTGGTGACACGGCTCCATCACGGCCTCGTCCTTGTGGGCGGCGCCACCGGCTCCGGCAAGACGACGACGGTGGCCGCGCTCGTCAACGAAATCAACAGGCGCGAGGCGAGGCACATCATCACGATCGAAGATCCGATCGAATACGAGCACACACATCAGCAGAGCGTGGTCGAGCAGGTCGAGATCGGCATTGACGCGCCTGACTTTCCCACGGCGCTGCGGGCCGCCTTGCGCCAGGCGCCAGACGTCATCGTCATTGGCGAGATGCGCGATCCCGAGACGATGCGGATTGCGTTGACGGCGGGGGAGACGGGTCACCTGGTGTTCTCGACGCTGCACACGACCGACGTGACATCGACGGTCGCCAGAGTAGCCGATTCGTTTCCGCCCGAGCGGCAGCCGACGATCAGACAGGATCTGGCGATGGCGCTGGGCGCGGTGTTGACGCAGACATTGATGCCGCGCACGGGCGGAGGGCGTGTGCCGGCTGCCGAGCTCTTGATGATTGGCTACGGCGGGCGCCAGCACATCCGCAAGAATGCGCTCCAGCACCTCCATCAGGAGATCACGATGACGAAGCGCAACGGGTCGATCACCCTCGAAGAATCGCTCGCCCATCTCGTTCGTCAGGGATTCGTCTCGGCCGACGACGCGCGCACACGGACCATTCACGCGGACGAGCTCGAGGGATTGCTACGTGCAGCCGGCGCTCTTGGGCACAATGGTTAGCGTGTAGCTGGTGGATTCGTCCGACGAGTTCTCGATCAGAAACTTCATCCGCAGGCGATTTTCGGGCCGCTGGTTCGTGGCAATGTTGCGAATGACGCGCGAGACCGATGGCACGGCTTCAACAGGATCGCTCAGCCGTGCGCAGTGGTCCTCGTCTCCAGCCGGGCATGTCGGGACAAGCTCCGACAGCCGCAGATCGCCAGACGTCCACGTGAGAATGAGATCCGACTGGGTCGTTTGAGGGGGCGGCACGAAATCGTGAACCGCCTTGGCGCCCTGGGCGATGGTGGCGGTGAAGACCACAGGCGCGCCCGTTTGCTGACTTTTTGACGGGCAGCACCCGATAGCGAAGAGAAGCGCCAGCGCTGCAAAGACAAGGTGCGGGTGTCGCATTCGTGAACTCCACTGGTGAATGCGAAAGCCGCACCTTGCACGGCTCAGTCGGGTGTGCGTCCTACGACACGAGGCTCTTTCGGACCGCGTACAACACGATTTCGGCCGTGTTGTGCAGCCCGAGCTTCTGCATCAGGTTCGCGCGATGCGTCTCGACCGTTGATACGCCCACCTCGAGAATGCTCGCGACCTCCTTGTTCGTCCGACCTTCGGCCAGCAGTTGCAGCACTTCCTTTTCGCGGTCGGTCAGCAACCGATACGAATCTTCCTGGCCGCGCTGCTGGAGATGGCGCATGTAATCGGACAGCAGCATGGCGGAAATGGTCGGGCTGAAATACGGCCGACCCTGGCTGATCGTCCGCAGTGCGGGCAAAAGATCCTGCTCGGTCGATTCCTTCAGCAGATAGCCCCGCGCCCCCGCCGACAGGGCCCTCAGTACGTACGATTCGTCGGCATACATGCTGAGGAACACGACCTTCAACTGCGGCTGATGCTTGATCGCGCGCTCCGCGACATCGATGCCGTTCAGCCGCGGCATGGCGATATCGAGGATCGCCACGTCGGGACGATGTGTTTCGCACATCCGCAGCGCTTCCAGGCCGTCACCGGCTTCGCCGACGACTTCGATGTCGTCTTCCGCGTCGAGCAGCGCTTTCAGCCCGCGCCGCACAATTCCATGATCATCACCGAGCACTATTCGCAACGAGGTCCTCCTTGCTGCTGTCTGCAGCCGGCACCGGCAGCGTGATGTGAACCACGGTTCCGCCGCCAGGTCTGGTTTGAATGGACGTTGATCCGTTGATGTCCTTGACGCGTTCCTTGATGCCGGTCAGCCCGAGACCCTTGTGACCCAATTCCGGGGCCATGCCGACACCGTTGTCACGAACCGACACGTCGAGGCGTGAACGTCCGCGAACCACCTGTACCTGAATTTCCGTAGCGGCCGAGTGCTTGGCGCAGTTGGTCAGCGCTTCCTGAACGACACGATACACGCACGTGCGCTGCGGATCCGGCAGCCGCTCGAGGTCGCCCTCGACCGACAGGTCCACGGGTACGTTGTAGCGGCGCGAGAACTCGCGCGCCTGCCAGGCCAGTGCCGGCTCGAGACCGAGGTCGTCGAGCATGCTGGGTCGCAATCCCATGGCGAGATCGCGGACCATCCGCATCATGCGATCGACCAGCGCCTTGCTCTCGCTCATTGTGGCCGTAAAGGTCGGACTGCCGAGCGCCTGCGCCCGTTCGCTGCGGCCCATTTCCATTCTGAGCGCCGTCAGCATCTGCCCGAGCTCGTCGTGCAGCTCACGTGAGAGGCTCTTGCGTTCCTCCTCCTGCGTTCTCACGAGCTGATTGGAGAGCCGCCGCAATTCCTGTTCGGCCTGCTGCGTACGGCCGTGCTGCTGCTCCGAGCGGCCTTCGAGCACGCGAATGCGAATCACTGCGATGATCGCGACGACCAGGCCCAGCGCGAGGCTCGCCGCAAGCGTCCGCGTCAGGTACTGGTGCAGCTCGCGCTGCCGCTCGGCCGCGGCGAGCTGCTGTGCGTAGAGGTTGCGGTTGTTCAACTCTTCGATTTCGGCGGAGATATTCATGACGGCATCGCGCCGCGGCACGATCTCGCGGCGCAGAAAGCCGTAGCGGTCGACCACCACGGTTGTTCCGTCAAACAGGGGAGCGTACGAGCTCCAGTATTCGTTGAGCTCGTGTCGCAACCTGTCAAAGCGTGTCGGGTCGCTGACGCGGAGCAGGGGCTCGAGCTCGCTGAGCATCCTGTCGCTTTCGGTCCGGTACGCGAGGAGCCGAGAGCGATAATCGGCCGCAGGGGTCGTCGTGTCGAGCAGATAGTCGCGCGCGAGAATACCCGACAGATGCAGGTCGGTTCGAACGCGCCGCAGTCGTGTCTCGATGGCGCGGTATTGGGCGTTGAGGTTTTCCAGATGGGCGTAAGCGATGTCGGCCTTGCGCTGCACGGCAAGGATCGACACGACGATGAGCCCGAGCAGGCCCAGCAACGCGACCGCGACGACCGGCCACGTCCGAAAACGCATCCGGCCGACACCCGCCAGATGATGTTCGGTCACTGTCTAATCCTATCCGTTTATCGGCCGGAAAGTTATCCTGCCTAGAGGGGATATAATGACCCGCCTATGAAGGGTTCAGAACGCCATCGTCTCAAGGAAAACGAACTAACTCACGCGCTCACCGACGCCAGGGAGCGCTTGGAACAGAATCGGAGCACGGTGTCGCTCGTCGGGGGTCTCCTCCTCGTCGTGCTCGTGATTGGCGGCGGCTACTGGGCGTGGAAGACGCGCAGCGAGAATCGCGCCCAAATGCTGCTTGGCGATGCCATCGTCATCGTGCAGTCGCCGATACAGGATGCCAAGCCGGGTGCGAAGCCCCAGGCCGGCAGCTATCCCACCATTCAGGCGCGTGCCGAGGCAGGGCTGGCCAAGTTCACCGAGGTGTTCAACAGCTATCCCTCGACGGACGCCGGCATTGCGGCGCGCTATTACGCAGCCGGCGCGCTCGCCATGCTCGGACGCCATGCCGACGCCGCGACGCGCTATCAGGAAGTTGTCGATCGAGCGGGCACCAACAGCTTCTACGGCCGCGTCGCACAACTCGGCGTCGTTGAGGCGAACACGCAGGCCAAGCAGTACGACCGGGCCATCAGCGCGGCACAGGCGCTCGTGAACAACACGGCCGACGAAACGATGCCGCGCGACGCGCTGTTGATGGAGCTTGGTCGCGTTCAAGCGGCCGCCGGGAAAAAGGCCGAAGCGAAGCAGACGCTCGACAAGGTAATTGCAGATTTCCCGGAATCGCCGTACATCGACGAAGCGAAGAAGATTCTCGCCGAAGGAACTTAGCCGGGTCTAAACAGCAAGGCCCGGCCCACGTAGGGCGGGTCCTGCTCGTTGGACCCGCCTACTGCTTGAACCCTTGAAAAGAATTCTTCTGACCTTCTGATCTTCTGTTGGTTTCACTTCATGAACTGGTAGGTCAGGATCTTGTAGATCAGCTTCGCGCAGAGGAAATTCGGCGCAGCGACTCCCGGCAGCGGCGACAGCTCGACGATATCGCAACCCACCACAGTGCGCGCTGAGATGACGGCGCGCAATACCGACAGCAGCTCGTACCAGCTCAACCCGCCCGGCTCGGGTGTGCCCGTCGCCGGCATGATGGCAGGATCCAGCCCGTCGACGTCGATGGTGATGTAGACGTTCTCGCCGAGCGATTCGACCACCTGCTCGATCCACTTCTCGTTCTGGCGCATGCTCACGTCGTAGAAGATCGTTGTGGGCAGCGCCGGCGCCGCCATGGCCTCTTCGGTCGACAGGCTTCGGATGCCCACCTGCGTGCCGCGCGCGTATTCGAGCACACGGCGCATGGCGCAGGCGTGATTGAATCGCGTCCCCATGTATGTGTCGCGCAGATCGGCGTGGGCGTCGATCTGCAACACGGACAGATTTGGATATTTGTCAGCCATCGCGGCGACTACAGGCGATGTAATCGAGTGCTCGCCACCCAGCACGATGGGGAACTTGTCGTGCTCGAGAATCGCCGTCGTCACGCGGCGAATCTCCGCCATCATCTCGCCCATGTCGTCGAAGGGCAGTTCCATCTCCGGCAACGTGTAGATGCCGATAGGATGGACGTCGGTGCCGGTCTCTTCGTCCCACAGCTCCAGGTGAGTTGACGCCACCAGAATTTCGCGCGGGCCATTGCGTGTACCTGGCACGTACGACGTGGTGCTTTCGAGTGGAACCGGCAGAATGACAGCCTTCGCGTTTTCGAAGGTCAGCGATGTGGGCAGCGTGCCGCCGAACGCGAGCGGTTGGATGTGGTCGTAGTAGACCGGACACTCACTCATTCCGTTTCCTCAAACCTCTCACGCGAGATGGGCTTGCCGTCGAGCACCATCTCGCGCGCGCTGTGATCGATGGTCAGGCGCTTGCGCTTCTTTGCGAGATCGGCGGAACTGCGAGCCAGTGCGGTGGCGAGAATCGGTAACGCGACTGTGGCATCAGCATGAACGGTCACCTGCGCGGCGTCGGTCGCGAGCTTGCCCCAGCTCTGCGCTTCCTCGAGTGTCGAGCCGGACGCTCCGCCGAAATGCGGCACGTCGGTGACGATCTGGAGGGCGTATTTGTGTCCGCCAACGGCCGGACTGAAAAACTCAGCCTGGACGCTCGCCTGATTGATGAAATTCTTGGGTGTGCCGCCACCCAGCACGACGCTGGCTGTGCGGGGTCGCCGAATCACCAGATTCGCCGACTCGATGATGTCGCCGATGATGTCGATGTAGCCCGAGCCGGGCTTCTTGTGGCGGCCCTGCGACAAGCCCATGCCAATCGATGAATCGGCAATCGCCGGGCAGAAGATCGGCACACCGGCGCGATAGGCCGCCGTCAAGATGCCGTTCTGTCCGGTCTCGCTCCAGAGGTGGCCGCCGAGCCGGTTGAGGAACTCGCGTGACGTATACGGCCGCTCGTCGAGCGATGCGACGAAATCGCCAATCCACACGTCGTTGTCGCAGAACTCCTCTTCGCTCGCGTACGTGTCGTAGACGCGATCGATGCGGTCTTCGGCCAGGGCGGCGTCATTGGCGTGCGCCGAGCCGAGATAATGATGACGTCCACGTGTCTCGTGAAGGTCGTGATAGAGATTCGCCCCCGTCGACACGAGGCAGTCGACGTAGCGGTGCTCGATGAGATAGGCGACCACCATGCGCAACCCGCCGGCGCTGAGTGCGCCGGCCATGCCCATGAAGATCGTGACGTCATCGCCCAGCATCTTCTGCCAGACGCGGTGGGCGATGCCAAGAGAGCGCCCCTGAAACGAGATGCGCTCCATCTTCTCGAGAAGTTCGTCAGCTTTCAGCTCAGGTTCGACGGTGAAGGGCTCGATCTGCACCTGCAGGAAGCGAGAACGCTTTTTCATTCGTGAGGAATTTTACAGCCTATCGTGAAACATTTCTGAGGAACGTGAAATCACCTTGCGGCGACAGCCGGATGCCGCGTATCTGTGAGTCTGACAATGCGAAGTTGTACGGTGCCATAAGCTGATGTATGGCGCGGCCTGCGCAATCAACTTCTGCACTTCTCCGTACAGTCGCTTCCGGGTCTCATAGTCGGTTGCCTGAGACGCTTTGTCGATGAGCCGATCGACGTCAGGATCATTGAAGTAGCCGCGATTGAAGCCGCCGGGCGGTACCTGCTGCGAATGGAAGACCCGGCGCAGGATGTCGGGATCCGCGAGCGCGACGCCCACCCATTGCATCGAATACATTTGAAAATTCCCCTTCAGGATATCGGCGTACAACGTTGCAAATTCGTAGGACCGCACGTCGATCTCGATGCCGACCTGGCGGAGGTCCTGCTGAATGACGGCTCCCTGCAGCCGGTAGAACTCGACAGTCGACGTCTTGAGAGAGAGCGAGAAGCGCGGCCGCGGACCGTCGCCGTCCGGATCGGGATAGCCAGCCTCGTCGAGCAGCGCTTTCGCCCGGCCGGGATCGTAGTCGAGCACGACCACATCGGGCTCATAGGCCCAGTTGGTCGGCGGAAGCATGGTGTCGGCGACTGTCGCGAGACCGCGGCGCAGGTAATCGACGATGGCCTGGCGATTGATAGCGTGGCCGATGGCATGTCGCACCTTGACGTCCCGCAGAACGGGATCGCGAAAATTGAAGCCGATATACTGGTAGTCGACACCAGGCGATTTGGCGAGACTCAGGCCTTCCTTCTCGAGCTGGTAGACCATGTCGGGAACCAGGTCGTTGACGATCAAATCCGACGTGTGCTTGCGAAGCTCGAGGCCGCGCATGATGTCGTCGGGCACCACTTTCATGACCAGGCCGTTGTTTCTCGGCAGCCCCCCGAAGTAATCGCGGAAGGCGCGCAGCTCCACCCGGTCGTCAACGGCGTATGACACGAAGGCGTAAGGTCCCGTGCCAATCGGATGGTTCCGGAGATCGCGGGTGGCTCCCGCCGGCACGATCTTGAAGACAAGATTCGGCAGAAACGATCCGGAGGGCTGCTTGAGAATGAAATCAACCGTGTAACGATCGACGGCGACGACCGACTCCAGATCGCGAAGCGCGCCTCTCCACGGTGACGCCAACGCCGGATCCAGCATGCTGGCAAACGTGAAGACCACATCTGCCGACGTCATCTCGTGCCCGTCGTGAAACGGAACGCCCTGCCGCAGCGTGATTCGGTAGGTCTGGTTGTCGGCGGTATCCCAGGACTCGGCAAGCCCGGGCACCAGGCGCGTCTGCTCGTCCCACCTCAGCAGATCGTTGAAGATCAGTTCGTGCGCCCGGGCAGAGTTTTCGTCGGTGCCGAAGCGCGGATCGAGGTTGTTTGGCGAGGTGGGAATGGCGATGGTAATGACGCTCGGATCTGCCGCAGGCTGGGAGCACGAGAGCGAAAGGAGCAGTACCACCGCCGACGCCACGATCTTCAACGATCGAGCTCCTGCTTCAGCTCTGCGAGCAGCGTCAATGCCTGCAGCGGCGTCAGGGTGTTCGTATCGAGCGCGCGAAGGTGTTGCGCGAGCTTTTCGGCGGCTGGATCCGCCGGCGCCATTTGAAACAACCCGAGTTGCTGTTGCGGCTCCGATGGAGTGCCGCTGATCGATGGCCGGCCGCCTCGTGTCAGCTCGTCATGTTCCAGCGATTGCAGGATCGCCCGGGCCCGGCTGATCACCGATGCGGGCATTCCGGCGAGCCGTGCCACCTGGATGCCGTAGCTGCGATCTGAGCGTCCGGGCACGATCTTGTGAAGGAAGACGATGTCGTCCTGCCACTCGCGTGCGGCGACATGCGCATTGACGACTCCGGGCAGGCCGTCGGCCAGATCGGTCAGCTCGTGATAGTGGGTCGCGAAGAGCGTCTTCGGCCGCCCATGCGGGCTGGTGGCCAGATACTCGGCGACCGCCCAGGCGATGCTGAGACCGTCGAATGTGGCCGTGCCGCGCCCGATTTCGTCGAGCACGACGAGGCTCCGCGATGTGGCGCCGTGCAGGATGTTTGCCGTCTCCTGCATTTCGACCATGAACGTCGACTGACCCCGGGTGATGTTGTCGGACGCGCCCACGCGCGCGTAAATGCGATCGACGATGCCGACCTTTGCGCGGGTGGCGGGTACAAATGAACCGGCTTGCGCCATGAGGCAGATGAGGGCGGTCTGCCGGAGATAGGTTGACTTGCCGCCCATGTTGGGGCCGGTCAGGATCACGAGTTGACTCGCCGTGCCGTCGAGCATCGTGTCGTTCGGCACAAACCCGCCGCGGCATCGCCGTTCGACCACCGGATGCCGGCCATCGACAATGGCCAGCTCGTCGCTGTCGTGCACGTGGGGTTTGATGTAATTCGAGAGGGCAGCCGTCTCGGCGAGACCCGCGAGGATGTCGAGCGTCGCCAGCCCGCGCGCGGTTTCCTGAATGCGCGTGGCTTCGACCGCGATGCGGCCGCGAAGCTCCTCGAACAGCTCGATCTCGCGTTCGAGAATCCGCTCGTCCGCGCCCAGCACCTTCTCTTCGTATTCCTTGAGTGCCGGCGTGATGAATCGCTCGCCACCCGCGATCGTCTGCTTGCGGTGATAGTCGGGCGGCACAGCGTGGAGGTTCGATTTCGAGATCTCGATGTAGTAGCCGAAGACGCGGTTGTAGCGCACTTTCAGCGAGCCGATGCCCGTGCGCTGCCGCTCGCGTTCTTCGAGCTCGGCGATGACCTGCTTGCCCGATCGGCTGATGCGCCGCAGATCGTCGAGCTCGGCGTCGAGCCCGTCGCGAATGTAGCCCCCGTCGCGAACAAGTGCGCCGGGCTCTTCGATGAGGCAGCGTTCGATGTCATCGCGAACGTCTGTCAGATCGTCGAGGGAGCTCACGAGCGAGCGTGTGAGCGGCGCCTCGCATGCCTCGAGGATGAGCCGCACGCGCGGGACGACCGCGATCGACTGCTTGAGCCCGGCGAGATCGCGCGGTCCCGCCGTGCCGAGCGCCGCGCGCGCGACGAGCCGCTCGAGATCCTGCACCGACTTCAAGACATCGCGAAACTTCCCGCGATCGGTGCTGCGGAACGCAAATTCCTCGACGGCGTCGAGACGATCGCGAATGCGATCGAGCGAGACGAGGGGCCGCAGCAGCCAGGCGCGCAAGAGGCGGCCGGCCATGGCCGTCACCGTGCGATCGATCTCGTGAAGCAGGGTTCCGTCGCGCCCGCCCTCCATCGATTCGACGACCTCGAGATGCTTGAGCGTGACGGCATCAATCAACAGACACTCGGACGACGTCTTGTACGAGATGCTCCGCACATGTGCGAGGTCGGCCTTCTGTGTGTCGCGCAGGTAGTGAAGCAGTGCGCCGGCCGCCGACACGGCAAGCGCGTGGGTGTCGAGACCGAATCCCTCGAGACCGCTCGTGCGGAACTGGTCGATGAGCGTGCGGCGGGCCGACTCGTGCTCGAAGGTCCACGGCTCGACGCGGGTGACCGGCAACCGTTCAGCGGCGCCGCCGATGAGCACGCCCCCCAGATCGAGGTCGATTGGCGCGACGATTTCGCGCGGCCGCAGCACCTGCACTTCGTCGGCGAGTGCCTGCAGACCCGCCGTACCCGAATATTCCGCGCAGGAAAACTCGCCCGTGGTCAGATCGAGCAGCGCCGCCCCGACAGTGGCCCCGACGGTGGGGTCTGACCCCCGTACTGTACCGGGGTCCCCCAACACCACCGCCAGCAGAAAAGCGGGTGCCCGCTCTTCGAGGTGCTGCGAATCGGTCAGCGTGCCTGGCGAGACCACGCGGACGATCTCGCGCTTGACGATTCCTTTGGCCTTTTTGGGGTCTTCGACCTGGTCGCAGATCGCGACCCGGAAGCCTTTCTTGACCAGACGCGCGAGATACGTGTCGGCGGCATGGTGGGGCACACCGCACATCGGGATCGAAGTGCCCTGGCCGTCCTTCGAGCGGGAGGTGAGGGTCAGATCGAGCGCGCGCGAGGCCACGAGCGCGTCTTCGTAAAACATCTCGTAGAAATCACCCATCCGAAAAAACAGGATCGCATCGCGATACTGCTGCTTCGCATCGAGGTACTGCCTCATGGCCGGCGTGACGCTGGGTGCATGTCCCGGCGGAGAGGCGGGACCCTGTGTAGGCATGTAGAATTGAATTTTACATGCTGGTGCTCGCTCTCGACACCACAACCCGGCAGGGAAGCATCGCGCTGACGCGCGACGGCGCGCTCCTGGCGACCTATCAGGGCGACGCCGGGACGACGCATGGGGAGCGATTGCCGGGAGACTTGCTGCGCGTGCTCGGCGGTCACGCGCTGCGCGTCGCCGATGTGGATGTGTTCGCCGTCGCGTCCGGGCCAGGATCGTTCACGGGGCTTCGCATCGGCATCGCCTCGATGCAGGGCCTTGCGCTTGCCAATACCAAGTCGCTGGTTGGCATTTCGGCACTCGACGCGCTCTATGACGCCGTGGCTGCGCCGCACGACGAAGTGGCTGTCTGGATGGATGCGCAGCGCGGGCAGGTCTTTTCGGCCGTCTACAAAGACGGCGCTCCGTTGGAATGCGCCATCGTGGAGCAGCCCGCGGAGATTCTCTCGCGCTGGCGACTCGAGGGGTTACGCCCGCACATGTTTGCCGGCGATGGCGCGCTCGCGTATCGTGACCTGATTCGCCGGGCCGACTCGCGGGCGCGTCTCCTCGACCCGCTTCCCCCGCTGGCACCGAGCGTTGCCAGGCTGGCCGAGATGCACATCCAGCAGCACGGCCCTTCGCCGGCGGGTGCGATCCGGCCCATCTATATCCGCCGATCGGATGCAGAACTCGCGCGCGATCGCAAGGTGGGGCAGGGCCGGCCGGCCACATAGCCATGGACTGGACCATCGAACGCACCCTCTCGGAACACGACCTCGACGAGATCGTCGCCATCGAGAAGGGCTCATTCAGCAATCCCTGGACCCGCGAGATGTATCAGCGCGAGCTCCAGAACCCCGACGTGTCGTTTTTTTTGTACGTGCTCCGGGTACCAGGGGAGGGCGTCGTCGCATTTTGCTCGTTCTGGCTGGTTCTTGATGAGGTGCACATCAACAATCTCGCCGTCAGGGGTGACTTCCGGGGTCGTGGGGTGGGCTCCGCGCTGCTCGAGCACGCCATTCAGGCCGGGGCAAGCCGGGGGGCCGAGCGAGCTACGCTGGAAGTTCGCCGGTCAAATGCCCCAGCGAGGCGTCTGTACGAGCGTCTCGGCTTCGAGGTGGCCGCGACCCGGCCGAATTATTACGTCAGCCCGTCCGAAGATGCGCTTATCCTATGGAGAGGAGGAATACGAACGACACGATGACTGCTTGAACGGGCCGGGCCCTTGTGGTACGGTTCGGCTTCTCATGAGTCCAATACTTCCTTTAAAGGAGGCCGGGCATGCACACCGCGAATGTCCAGGAGTTGAAGGAGCTTCTTCTCAAAACTGACGAAGAGTTCCGACAGCTCGCGACGCAACACCACGAACTCGACGATCGCCTCCACGAACTTTCTGGTAAGTCATACCTGTCAGAACCCGAGCAAGTCGAAGAAATCACCCTCAAGAAACGCAAGCTCCAGCTCAAAGACAGGATGGAAGATATATTGCGTCGCCATCGCGGTGAAGCGTCAGCGCGGTTCACGTCGTCGTCACCCGCGATCTCACACTGACTTAAGATAAGGGGTCTGATTCGGGTCAGACCCCTTTATGATCGACTCAGCCGGTTATCCATTCATTGGTGGCACGGCCGCTCTTGCGATAGCGGCGGCTCTGACCGTCGGCGTCGTCGGCGCCGTGCCACTTTTGATGCTCGCCGGTTTCTTTCTCTACTTCTTTCGCGACCCCGATCGCGTATCTCCCCAGGATCCGGCGCTCGTGCTCTCGCCCGCCGACGGTCGTGTGCTTGTGGCCGGCACCGCGGATCCGGCCGCGGCGCCGCCCGGAGACTGGAAACAAGTCAGCATCTTTCTCTCGCCGATCGACGTGCACGTCAATCGGTCGCCGGTGTCGGGCCGCGTCACGAAAGTCGACTTTCGGCGAGGGAAGATACCTTCCCGCCTACCATCGCGATGCGGCGGCGACCAACGAGCGCAGCGAGGTATGGGTCGATCATGACGGCTTTGCCGTAGTGTTCCGGCAAATCGTCGGCATCCTGGCCCGCCGGGTGGTCTGCCGCGTGAAACCGGGCGCCGAGCTCAAGGCCGGAGAGCGCTTCGGCATCATGAAGTTCGGCTCGCGCATGGACGTGTTTGTTCCGACAGGTGCCGAGTTACGCGTCTCGATCGGCGACAGGGTGGTCGGAGGGGAAACAGTCATCGCCGTCCTTCACCCTAATCCTTCGTCAGGGAACGTGCGATAGACTCCTTAGGCATGCTGACGCCTCACCGGCGGCACACCGACGTCAAGGAGCGGCGACTGAGGCGCGGGGTCTACCTGCTGCCCAGCCTCATGACGCTGGGCAACCTGTTTTGCGGGTACGCCTGCGTCATCTACTCAATGCGCGGCGAGTATGCGATTGCGGCGCCCTTTGTGGGCATCGCCATGGTGCTCGACACGCTCGATGGGCGTATCGCGCGTCTGACCGGCACCACCAGCGAGTTCGGGCTGCAGTTCGATTCGCTCGCCGACATCATTTCGTTCGGAATCGCACCGGCCATTCTGACCTTCTCCTGGGGGCTGACATCGCTCGGCAACTGGGGGTGGGCTGCGGGTTTCGTCTACGTCACCGCCGCAGCAATGCGCCTCGCGCGTTTCAACATCCAGGCGGGGTCGGTCGACAAGCGCTACTTCGTGGGCATGCCCAGCCCGGCGGCCGCAACGGTGCCGGCGTCAACCATCTTCGCGTATCCGTCGGGCTTCCAGGAGCCCATCGGCGCGATTCCGGTGCTCGCGCTGGTGCTCGTTCCGGCGTTCCTGATGGTCAGCACCATCAAGTTCCGCAGCTTCAAGACCTTCGATCTGCAGGCACGCCGCTCTTACACGGTGCTGCTGGTCATCGCCATGCTGATCGCCTTTGTTTCGGCGCATCCGGCGCTGGCGCTCGTTACGCTTTCATACGGATACATGAGCTCTGCGTTTATCGAAATGATTCTGGCGCGCTGGCACCCGAGAGCAGAGCCGGCGCACCCGCAGAACGTGTACGCGATAAGGAAAAACGAGGAGAAGAATCTGGAATCTAAAAACTAGAATCTAAAATATAAAATCTGAAGGAGTCTCAGGAAGATTCCAGATTCTAGATTCTAGATTCTAGATTCTAGTTTCTAGATTTCAGATTTTAGTTTCTCGGTCTCAGATACCGGCAGCTCGATAATCACCGTCGTCCCCTTCCCCAACGCTGACTCCACTTGAATCCTTCCGCCGTTCAGCTCGACGTTTCTCTTCGCGATCGTCAGCCCGAGTCCGGTTCCCGTCGCTTTGGTCGAGAAGTACGGCTCGAAGATGCGGCGGAGCGCTTCTGAATCCATGCCCGTTCCGCTATCTGCCACCGACAGCCGGATCGTCGAGGCTCGGGCTGCGGCTCGTATCGTCAGGGTGCCGTTGCCGGGCATCGCATGCAGTGCGTTTTCAATCATGTTGGTCAACGCGCGCGAGAGCAGCACGCGGTCGACCACGACGGTCGGCAGCGAGGCCGGCACATCGACGTCCACGCGGATGCGGCCGGCCAGCCCGGTGATGTACGGCTCGACGACCGACGGAATCAGCTCGGCGAGCGACGTCGGCGCCGGGTGCGGCGTGGGACGAGATGCGAAGCTGGAGAACTCGGCCGAAATCTGCCGAAGCAGCTTCACCTGCGAGAGGATCGACGTCACGCACTCTTCGAGCACCGGCGTCAGCGGTTCCCCTCTGTCCTTGTTCACGCGCACCAGATGCTCGGACGACAACTGGATCGGCGTGAGCGGGTTCTTGATTTCGTGCGCCACCTGGCGCGCCATCTCGGCCCACGCCTCGAGGCGATGGGTACGCTGCAGCTCGTTGCGCTGGCGCTCGAGGTCGGCCGCCATCTGGTTGAAGTCGGCGACAAGCTTCCGTAACTCGTCCGAGGAGGTCTCTGCGACGCGCGCGCTGAAGTCGCCGCGCGCAATGCGGCGCGTGGCGCGAGTAAGACGATTCACCGGGTCGCCGATGCGCTCGGCCATGTAATACCCGATGGCGGCGCCGAGGAGCGCGAACAGCACCGCCGCCAGCAGCACTCTGCGGTCGAGCGTATCAATCTGACGGTCGACCTCCTGTTGTCGCAGCGCGAGCGGCACGGTCAGAATCGCGCGCCCTCCTTCGAGCCTTACCGGCGCGGCGGCCAGCACGTGCGGCGTCGAGCCGATCACTTCCTGGCCGACGTGGCTCGACAGGCGCTCGATTTCGATGGCGCGATACACGTGGCCCGGCGTCCGCTCTGGCAGCAGTCCCGAGGTGAAGAGGTCGCGCTCGCTCGTGGCGAGGAGCGTCGGGCCGCGATAGATGTTGACGTCCTGCGCGACGGCCCGGCTGAGCCATACCATAATGTCGTCGCTCGGCTCGCCGGCATCTGAGTTCTGCAATGCCACGTATTCTTCGATGACACGTTGCGCAACGGCGGCGACGCGCACCGCGTCGGACTGCACGCTCGACTGGAGCTGCAGCTCGAAGAACGTGCGGGTGGCCAGCGCAAGCACCATCACCGGCAGAACCGCCGACGCGAGGAATGCGAGGAACAGCTTGCGGTAGAAGCTGGCGCGCACCTCGCGGAGCAGCGCGCGGCCCGACGACGCCGTCGTTCCCCCGAGCGCAGACGCCGACCACGCCAGCATCAGCACCACGACATAGGTGAAGCCGACCAGCGTCGACAACTCCGCGAGATTGATCAGGTGATCCATCCTCGTGATCACCGGAAACCCGATCACGTAGATGCCGACACGATCGTTCTGGATATAGGTGGAATAACTGCGCTCGCCGTCGCTGATCGTCGTCCAGAATGGACGCCGTGACTGTGCGATGACGTTCAGCAGCGTATCGTCGAGCGGCCATGCGCGGGTGCTCGACGAATAGTGCGCGCTACGGCCCCAGCCATACGCCACGAATTGCACGGCGCGGCCGACCGAACCTTCGGTCGGCGGAGTATCGGCAGGGCGGATGAGCTCGTTGTACGGATTACGGACAGTGATAAACGGCAGCGTCTCGTAGTCGAGCATCACGTTGACGACGACCGAGCCGCCGGTGGGCACGTCGGCGCCGGGCTCGCAGATGCCACGTCCCGCGTGAAACAGCCGCCGCTCCTCAGATCCGAAGCGTGACGCCTCCTCGAATGTTTCCCAGTCGCAGCTCGGCTCCTTCCATTCCTGGGTCGTCGAGACGTAGTCGGGAAGGTTCGCGAATCGGCTGGCCAGCCTGCCCGCGGGGGTATACAACTCGAGCGACGAGGCAAGGCGCTCGGTCGCGAGGTTCGTTCGACCCCACAGCTCGAACGCCGCGTTCGAGGTGGCGAGCACCGTTCGTGGCGCCGCCGCAAGATTTGGCATCTCGAGCGCGTCAATCTGCTGCAGCACCGTCGTGAGCTTGGCCTTCAGCTCTTCGCGCTGGTCTTTGACTTGGCGCGCATATTCCTCTTCGATGAGACGGCGCAGGCCACGATCGGCGAAATGATGAACCGACGGGTAGAGGACGAACGCGGTGATCAGCAAGACCAGGGCGCCTGCGAAGAGGCGGAGTGCCTGCGACGCGTGGCGGTAGCGGGGCCGCAGGCGCGAGATGCCCCAGGCCAGCGCAAGACACGCAAGCCCGGCGAAGGCGGTCGGCGGCGCCGGCACCGTCGAGGGCGCCGCGCCGATCGTTCGAGGAAAGGTCGAAATGAGAAGAACGGGGAGCGCCTGCAGCGTAAATGCCGCGAGGGCGATGCTGCCGGTGCGCGGCAATCGCCAGGGCGCTGCGGTCACGAGCACGATTAGGATGGCCGTCCAGAAGACCACGGCCTGCGCCAGGATCAAGCCGACGGCAAACGCAAGCCGGGCCGGTACGAGCGGATGCAGCGAGAAGTGGAGCGCATCGACCGACGTCGCGGCGATCGCGTTTCCCAGCAGGACCTCGTAACCGACGAGCAGGAGCGCGACGAGGGCGCCTGCGGTCAGCTGCGCCGCGGCGAATGCGAGCCATTCCTTGTGGCTCTCCGGAGGCGGTAGCCGCTGTCGAAGCGTGCGCCGGAGCCGCTCGACGAGATCGAAGGCCAGCACGACCATGGCTGTGAGCGTGGCCATCGTCAGCAGGAAATCGATCGGGGTTCGGAGCAGAACGCGCAGTCCGGGACCCAGCGTGGCGGTATGAAACACCTGGTCGGTCCATCGAGCGGTTGGCGCAAACCACAGCAGCACCCGCGCGGCCACCAGGACGGCCAGCACGACAGCGTTGGCTTTCACATGCCCCAGCAGCGTCGGGAACGAGGCTCGCCACCTGAGCAGCCGTGGCAGCGAGACGATGAGCGTCAGCGCCAGAATGCCGAGCACGACGGCAGAGACGTTTTCGCGCCAGACCGTGCGCGTGTCCTGAATCGCACGCGACGTGACACGCGCGACGAGCAGGGGTTGCCCCAACGGCGATTGAATGACGAATCCCTGCTGACCGGCTGCGGCGTCGTACGGGCGCACCGTGACCGGTACCAGCGTCGGCAGCGACAGCACACCTTCTTCGAGTGTTGCCGTGCGGACGCCCCGTGACGACGAGACGACGCGCTCGGCCGCGATCACGCCGACGCGGTGGCCGCTGACCGGATCGAGGATCGGCTTGACATAGACAAGGCGGAGGCCGAGCGGCCCGGGCGCCACGAAGAACGCCTCGGGGCCGGCGATGCGATCGACGCCGACCTCCGACGGCACGCCGCTCCACGCGAGGGGGTAGGCGCCACTGGGCCGGTATGCGGTGACCGCGAATACACCGGCCGTGCGCGCCTGCAGCGCCTGATCGGCGCGATCGAGCAACGGCCGCGCGCCTGCGGGATCGGCGGCGGCGGTATCGAAGAGCGCCGGTTCTCGTCCAACCGATACGGCGATGTCGTTCAGCGCGGCCGCGACCTCATCGATCTCCACGCGCGCCGATTGCTCGACGCGTCTCATCGCGTCCTGTTCGCTGGGGCCAAATCGTGCGCGCTCGAGCGCGATTCCGCCGACAGCGGCGGCCACGGCACACGCGAGGCCGGTCAGGTAAATCCGGCGAAGCGGGCGCGCAATGGCGGCGGTCTTCACTTGGTGGTGCCGGCGGCGCCTGGGGCAGGCGCGGCCTCAGGTGCAGGCGTTGTGGCTGGTGGGGTCTCGGCAGGGTTTGCGGGGCTGGGCGCGGGCGGAGCGGGAGCGGCCTCCGGCGGTGCGGGGACGCTGCCGACGGCGCGCACTTGTCCGCCCCTGGTCACCAGAATCAGCAGATCCTGAGTCGTCAGGTGAGGCGGCGCAGCCAGGAGCATTTCCTCGTTCTCTGCTCCCTTCAGCATGAATTTCTGTCCGGTTGGCTTTCCGGTCCGTGCGTCGTAGGCGTGCAGTTCGGCGGCCACGCCCGGCACAATCAAGATCTGACCGCTCAAGATCGGTCCTGTAAACGGCCGCATCGGCAGAATAGCCTTCCACAGCATCGTTCCGCCGTTGCGGCTGTGTCCGCGAAGAACATTGTCGAGCGCGATGAAATAGACGCGACGCTCATCGAGCACGGGCAGGCCAAGCAGGTCGGCGCCGGTCGGGTAGTGCCAATCGTCATCGCCGTCTTTGGCGTCGAGCGAGTGAAACTGGTTGTCGCGGGCGCCCACGAACACGCGGTCGCCCACCGGCAGGATGCCGACGGCCGACTCTGCCAGCTTCTGCGTCCAGATGTCTTCGCCGGTCTGGAGCGACACCGCCAGCACGCGGCCGTCTTTCAATCCCAGATAGAGGCGATCTCCGGTCGCCGCGGGTGGTGCACTGAGCGGCGAGCCGAGGTCGCGCTGCCAGATCACTTCACCGTCTATGGCACGAATGGCGAGCAGTGGGCCCGTTTCGGTTGAGGCGAACAGCCACCCTGTATCCCAATCCAGACGAGTGACACGTCCGCTGATCGGACGACGCCACTGCGCCCTCCCATCGGCCTGGGTTCGTGCCTCGATCAGATCCTCGCTGCCAGCATAGACGAGGCCGTCTCCCGCAGCCGGTGGCGCGGTCATCGGGCATTCGACCGACCACACGGGCTTGCCGTCTTTGATGAGCAGCGCAACGAGCTGATTGGTCCGCAGTGAAACGTAGACCTGGTCGTTGTCAAACGCTGGTGCAAACGCGGGAGGCGCAGCGAGCGCCGCGCTCCATTTCACTTCGAGCGGAAACGTGACGGCCGCATTGGACAGGCGCGCCAGAGACAGCACGGCAAAAAAGAGCGCGGCCACACAAGATATGGGGGTGCGATGGAACTGCACCCCGTTATAATAGCGTGTAATCAACGCCCTCCGCCTTCGCGCGGCCAGATCACATTCCCAATCCAGTGGCTGATCAAAACTTCGTTCATCTTCATTGTCACACCGAGTTCTCTTTGCTCGACGGCGCGTGCCGAATCGATGAACTGCTCGACCAGGCTGCCAGGCTCGGGATGCCGGCGCTGGCCGTGACCGAGCACGGCAACATGTTCTCATCGGTGATCTTCCACGACCATGCCAAGCAGCGTGGTGTGAAACCGATCCTCGGCTGCGAGGTGTATGTCGCGCCCGGCAGCCGGCACACCAAGAGCGGCAATATAGGTGAGACGGCGAACCATCTCGTTTTGTTGGCCGAGACCAACGAGGGCTACCACAACCTCATCAAGCTGGTGTCGGCCGGCTACACCGAGGGCTTCTACTACAAACCGCGCATCGACAAAGACCTGCTCGCGCAGTACTCAAAGGGGCTGATTGGCTTGAGCAGCTGCCTGAAGGGCGAGGTCGCCACCGAAATCCGCACCGGCCGCGAACGGAAAGCCCTGGAAGCCGCCGGGCAGTTTCGCGACATTCTCGGCCCGGGGAACTTCTTCCTCGAGATGCAGTATCAGGGAATCGAAGAGCAGCTGGTCGTGAACCAGGGGCTGGTGCCGATCGCCCGCGATCTGAACATGCCGCTCGTCGCAACCAACGACGTGCATTACCTGACGCACGGCGATCATCGCCCCCACGACATCCTTCTGTGCATCGGCACCGGCAAGACGGTGAACGATCGCGATCGCCTGCGCTATCACGGCGATCAGTTCTACCTGAAGACCGCGGCGGAGATGCAGAAGGTCTTTGCCGAAATGCCCGACGCGCTGGCCAACACGCTGCGGATTGCCGAGCGGTGCCAGGTCGATCTCGAAAACAACAAGAACTACCTGCCGAACTTCGCCGTGCCCGCACCCTACACGCTCAACGACTACTTCGAGCATGTGGTGCGGGAGGGATTCACGCAGCGGCTTCCACGGCTGAAGGCGCTGCGCGCGTCCGGCGTCCTGCGTCATCCAATCGAGGAGTACGAGACCCGCTTGTCGTACGAGATCGACATGATCAAGCGGATGGAATATCCAGGCTACTTCCTGATCGTCTGGGACTTCATCCGGTACGCGCGCGAGAAGAGCATCCCGGTTGGCCCTGGCCGCGGATCGGCGGCCGGCAGCCTCGTCGCCTATTCGCTGCGCATCACCGACGTCGATCCTCTGGACTACGACTTGATCTTCGAGCGCTTCCTCAATCCCGAGCGCGTGTCGCTGCCCGATATCGACATCGATTTCTGCGAGCGGCGCCGGGGCGAGGTCATCGAGTACGTGACCCAGAAGTACGGCCGCGAGAACGTGGCGCAGATCATCACGTTCGGCACGATGAAGGCGCGGGCGGTCGTGCGCGACGTCGGCCGGTCGCTCGACATCCCGTTTGCCGACGTCGATCGCGTGGCCAAGCTGATTCCTCCCGCGCTCGACATGACGCTCGACAAGGCGCTCGAGGAAGTGCCGCAGCTGAAACAGCTGAATGAGCAGGACGATCGGGTCAGGGAGCTGATTGCCGTCGCGAAGCGCCTGGAGGGGATGACGCGGCACGCCTCGGTGCATGCGGCCGGGGTCGTGATAGCGCCCAGGGCCATTTCCGAGTTCGCGCCGCTCTACAAGGGCAAGAACGACGAAATCACGACGCAATGGGCGATGAAGGAGATCGAGCGCATCGGTCTCCTGAAAATGGACTTCCTCGGCCTGAGCACGCTGACGCTGCTGAACGATGCCGTCGAGGAGATTCGCGCGACCACCGGCGAGGTGCTCGATCTGGATTCCATTCCCCTGGACGATGCCAAGACCTATCAGATATTCGGTGACGGCGCGGCCTACGGCATCTTCCAGTTCGAGAGCTCGGGCATGCGCGACATTCTGCGTAAGGCCAAGCCGCAGCGGCTCGACGACCTCATCGCGCTGAATGCGCTCTATCGTCCCGGGCCGCTGCGCAGCGGGATGGTCGACGATTTCATCGCGCGCAAGCACGGCAAGGTGAAGGTGACCTACGAGCTGAAGGAGCTCGAGCCGATCCTTGCCGACACCTACGGCGTCATCGCATATCAGGAACAGGTGATGCGTATCGCGCAGTCGCTCGCCGGCTTCACGATGGGGCAGGCCGACATGCTGCGCAAGGCCATGGGCAAGAAAGATCCCAAGGTCATGGCCAAGCAGCGCGAAGTCTTCATGGAAGGCGCGAAGAACAAGGGCATCAACGAAAAGAAGGCCGCCAAGATTTTCGAGTTGATGGAGTACTTCGCCGGCTACGGGTTCAACAAGTCGCACTCGACGGCCTACGCGCTGCTGGCCTATCAGACGGCGTACTTGAAGGCGAACTATCCGTGGCACTTCGCGGCGGCGCTCCTGACGATCGAGGCGCAGAACACCGACAAGCTCGCGATGTACCTGCAGGAATGCCGCGACCGCAACATTCCCGTGCTGCCGCCCGACATCAACAGAAGCCAGCTCGCGTTCACCGTGACGCCCGAAGGCGTGCGATTCGGGTTGACGGCGGTGAAGAATGTCGGCGAGGGTGCGATTGCGTCGATGCTCGGCGCGCGTGCCACGCTCGGCAGAATCACGTCGCTCCACTCGCTGTGCGACGCGCTCGACCTGCGGCTGGTCAACAAGCGCGTGCTCGAAAGCCTCGTCAAGGCGGGTGCGTTTGATTCGCTCGGGACCGGCCGGGAAGCATCGCTCAGCGAGCTGCGGGCCCGTTTGATGGCGACGGTCGACCTTGCCTGCGAGTACGGCGCGCGGCGCCAGCGGGACCGTGCGCTCGGTCAGGCGCAACTGTTTGGCGGCGGGTCGGCCGAGGGAGACTCTGCCGATGCAGAGCCGACCGGCCCGGCGAACGTCGAGCCATGGACCGAGCAGCAGCAGCTCGCGTTTGAAAAAGAGGCGCTTGGCCTCTACTTCAGCGGGCATCCGATCGATCGCGTCGCCGCAGAGCTGAAGGGCTTCGGCGCCAAGACGACGGCAGAGCTGGCCGAGACGGCGGCTTCGGGCGCCGACAATGGCAATGGGGCGCAACCCAGCCCCGGAAACGGCTATCGAAGGAATGGAGGCGTCGATGTCGCGATCGGCGGCATCATTGCGTCGATTCGTCAGCTGAAGACGCGCAAGGGCGATCGCATGGCGGTCATCATGCTGGAAGATCCCCATGGAAGCGTCGAGGTGGTGATTTTCCCGGAGGCGTACGGGAAGTGCGGGTCGACGCTCGACACGGGCGCCATGGTGGTGATCAAGGGCAAGGTGGAGATCGACGAAGAAACCATCCGCATGACCGCCAACGAGGTGATGCCGCTCGAGATCATGCGGCAGAAGATGTCGCGCGAGCTGTCGATCAAGCTCACCTCGCCGCCGCATGGCCGGGAAACGTTCGAGGCGCTCGCGGATCTCTTTGCGCGCCACCGCGGCGATCGGCGGGTCGTGCTCGAGCTGGAGCTCCGCGAGCGGCAGCCGCCCGTCCGCGTGCGCGTGCCGCTGGCGGCACAGGTGCGCGTGCGTCCGTCCGATCAGCTGGCCTCGGAAGTCGAGCGCATCTGCGGGGCAGGAACTGTTGTACTGCGGTAGTTTCAACGCAAAGACGCAAAGACGCCAAGACGGAAACCTCTTGAAGATCTTTGCGACTTTGCGCCTTGGCGTTGAGACAGAGAAAGATGCCTACTGAGACTCTAGAGTTCGAGGAATCACTTGCGCCGTTGCTGAAAGAAGTGGACGCCCTCTCGGCCCTCCCGCGTACCGACGCGCGGGAGCGCGAGCTGGAGCGCCTCAACCACAGGCTGCGCGTCGCGCGCACCGAGATCTACAGCAAGCTCACGCCCTGGCAGCGCGTGCTCGTCTCCCGTCATCCGAGCCGGCCGGACATGCTCGACTACGTCGCTCGACTGTTCACCGACTTCGTCGAGCTGCACGGCGACCGCCGCTTCGCGGACGACCACGCCATCGTCGCCGGCACGGCGTGCTACAAGGGCGAGCCGGTGATGGTCGTCGGCCACCACAAGGGCGGTGATACCAAGCAGAAGATTTATCGCAACTTCGGCTACGCGCGGCCCGAGGGATATCGCAAGGCCATCCGGTTGATGCGCACGGCCGAGAAGTTCCAGCGGCCGATCGTGGTCTTTGTCGATACGCCGGCCGCCTATCCCGGCGTGGAATCAGAGGAGCGCGGTGTCGCCGAAGCGATCGCTTTCAATCTCCGTGAGATGTCGGTGTTGAAGGTGCCGGTCGTCGTCGTCATCACCGGTGAGGGGGGAAGCGGGGGCGCACTCGGCATCGCCATCGGCGATCGCATTCTGATGCAGGAGTACGCGATCTACAGCGTCATCCCGCCGGAAGGCTGCGCGGCGATCCTGTGGCGCGACGCCGGGAAGAAGGTCGAGGCGGCGACCGCGTTGAAGCTGACGGCGCCGGACCTGCTCGGAATGGGCGTCATCGACGAAATCGTCCGCGAGCCCATCGGAGGCGCCCACACGAGCCTCGACGAAGCGGCAACGCTGCTCGACGGCCCCCTGCGCGCCGCCCTCGAGGCCTCCAGCACGCCCGACGTCGACGCCCGACTGGCGAGACGCTACGAGAAGTTCAGAGACATGGGCCGGCTGGGCGCAGATTTTACGGACGAAGAGAGCTCTTGAAGTTGCAAAAAATGCTATGTCTCAACGCGAAGACGCAAAGGCGCAAAGGGCTAGAAATTGTTGACCACCTGCCTCAACCCTTGAACGAGACGTGGGGCATTGAAGTTGAGAAGCAGGCCCAGCCGTTTGTCCATGAGCTTGAGGTAGGAGAGCAGCTGTGCCACATGAACCGGCAGGATCTTCTCGACAGCCTTGATTTCCACGATGATTTCGTCCTCGACCAGCAAATCGAGCCGGTAACCGTCGTCCAGTTGGAGTTCGTCGTAGAAGACCGGCACGACTTGCTCGGCGACGACGTGCAGCCCGGCGTTCCTCAATTCATGAATGAGACAGGTCCGGTAAACGCTCTCCAAAAGGCCTGGTCCGAGTTTTGAGTGCACCACAATGGCCTTAGTGACAATGATCCGCGAGATTCGATTGAGAGCGTTCCTGTCGAGTCTTTGCGTCTTCGCGTCTTTGCGTTGAGACATAGAAGCATGCCCATTCCTTTTCTCTGGGAACGCCTCACGTGCAACGATCAGGCCGCGAGTGTGCTCGCGCACGAGTTGAGAATCAGCCCGGCGATCGCGCGACTGTTGGCGATTCGCGGAATCGACGAGCTCGAGACGGCGCAGAGATTTCTTCATCCGTCGCTCGACCATCTGCACGATCCGTTCAAGCTGGCGGACATGGCAGCCGCCGTGGAGCGGATTCTTGCCGCGATTGAGCGAAAAGAGCGGATCGCCGTCCACGGCGACTACGACTGCGACGGCATCACGTCCACCGTCATCCTCCGGCGTGCGCTCGAGTTGTTTGGCGCCAACGTGATCCACTTTCTCCCGGACCGCTTGAAGGACGGCTACGGACTGCAGCCGGAGACCTTCGATCGGTTGCAGGCCGATGGTGTGACGCTCGTCATCTCGGTCGACTGCGGCATTCGCGGCATCGAGGCGGCGAAGCGGGCGCGCGAGCTCGGCATCGATCTCATCATCACGGATCATCACGAGCCCGATGTCGAGCTGCCTGTGGCGGTGGCCGTCATCAACCCGCGGCGCCACGATTGTGCGTATCCCGACAAGAACCTCGCCGGTGTTGGCGTCGCGCTCAAGCTGGTTCAGGCCTTGTGTCGAAAGCGCGATCGCGAGCGCTTGCTGCCGGCATTCATCAAGGTCGCGGCCATCGGCACGCTGGCCGACGTCGTGCCCCTCGTCGGTGAAAACCGCGTGATTGCAAAGCTCGGCCTCGACATGCTGTCGCAGGGCCCGCACCGGGTCGGACTGCGGGCGCTGCTCGAGGTCGCGGGCCTCACTGGCAAGCCGATCGACAGCGGGCACGTGGCATTTCAGATTGCACCGCGCATGAACGCTGCGGGCCGAATGGCCAGCCCTGACATCGCGGCCCGGTTGCTGCTCGCTGCCGATGAAACGATGGCCGAGGAAGCGCAGGAGCTGGCGCGCCAGCTCGATGGCGAAAATCTCCGCCGGCAGGAGGAGGAAGCGGTCATTCTTGCCAGCGCAAAGAAAATTGTCGAAAACGATCCCGCCGTCGGCGCGCGCAGCATCCTCGTCGTGGCCGGCGACGGATGGCATCGCGGCGTCATCGGCATCGTGGCCTCCAAGCTCGTCGATGCCTTTCATCGTCCGGCCATCGTCATCGCCGTGGATGGGGATGTCGCGCACGGATCGTGCCGCAGCATTCGTGGATTCAACGTGCTCGCCGCGCTCGAGCACAGCGCGTCGTACCTCAGCCGGTTCGGCGGCCACAAGCAGGCGGCCGGATTGACGATGGCGGCGTCCAAAGTAGGGGCATTTCGCGAGTCCATCGCGGACTACGCCGATAACCTGCTGGGACCGGACGATCTGAAACCCCGTCTCCGCATCGACGGCTGTCTCGGCTTCAGGGACATCAACGGCGATTTCGCGGGGGAGATGGCGCTGCTGGCGCCGTACGGCACCGGCAACCCGCGCCCGTTGTTCGAGGCGCGAGGCGTCGAAGTCGTCGATGGCCCCCGGCGGCTCAAGGACAAGCACCTGAAGATGGCACTGAAGCAGAACGGCCGGATTTTCCGGGCGATTGCATGGCGTGCGGTCGAACGCGAGCAGTTTATTTCCGAGAACCGCGCGTCGCTGGACCTCGCGTTTTCGCTCGAACAGAATAACTATCAGGGCAATGAATACCTGGAACTGTCGCTCAGCGACTTCAAAGCCACGGCCGCAAGCGGTGAGGTGCGGGTGCCGGGGCCCCGCGACTAATCCATGAGCTGGCAGAAGCGTGCGCGGTGGGTCATCCTTGCCGTCGCCCTGGGGGTGGTTGCCGTCGTGGTCCTCACGACGCGCCGGCGCGCCGAGCCGCCTTCCCCCGAGCCGATCGCCCGCGTCGATCCCGCCGCCGTCGTCGAAAGCTCCGGCGCTGAAGTCTTCCAGGTAAAAGGTGATCGCGAGACGGTCAGGATCGAAGCCGGAAAGCAGCTTTCATATCCCGACGGCAGCACGCGGTTGCTCAACGTCAAGGTCACGTCCGTGCGCCAGGGGAAGACGTTCGTCGCCACGGGCGAGGAAGCGAGAGTCGGCGAAAATCAGAGCAATCTCGACATGAAGGGCAACGTGCGGATGATCGCGAGCGACGGCCTCGAGGTGACGGCCGGCAGCGCGGTCTATAGTCGAGAGCGAAGGCATCGTCCGCGCGCCCGGTCCGGTCACGTTCAAGCGCAATCGGATGAGCGGCAGCGGCGTCGATTTCAGCTACGACGAGACGCGCGATCTGATCGGTATTTCCGATCAGACGAACGTCAAGATCGCCGCCGATAAGAAGGGCGTCGGCGCCACGCACATCACGGCAGGGTCGGCTGTCCTGTCCCGCATCGACGATTTCGTCAGCTTCGAGCGCGCGGTGCACATCGTGCGCGGCACGCAGGTCATCGACGCGGAGAGCGCGCTTGGCGAGCTGACCGACGATGAAGAATACCTGCGCGGCCTGGAGCTGCAGGGCAACGCGAGCATCCATACGCCGGATGCGGCGTCTGGCGAGCTGAAGCTCATGTCGGGGGACATCATCAATCTCACCTATCAGGAAAACAGCGATCTCCTCGAGAGCGCCACCATTTCCGGGAGCTCATCGCTGCGCATCGCGGGCGACAAGAACGCGCCGGACCGCGTGCTTCATGCCGACAACGTCGAGATCGGCATGGCACCAGATGGCTCAACGGTGACGTCGTTGAACGGCGCGAGATCAAAGTCGTGCTCGACCTGCCGGGCTCCGGCGAGCAGCCGGCGAAGAAGGTGACGTCGAATGCGCTTGTCGCGAGCGGGACGCCGAAAGAGGGCCTGACGGCGGCGTCGTTCACCGAAGGCGTGGAATATCACGAAACGGGCGGCACGCCGCCCGTCAAGCGCACGGTCACGTCGCGCACGCTCGATACGTCGCTGAACGGCGGGCTCGGGCGAGATTCGCGAGCGCGATGTTCATCGGATCGGCGCGGTTCAACGACGCCTCGACGGCTGCGGCGTCTTCGAACATGCGCTACAACATGCAGACCGGGCAGGTGGTGCTCAAGGGCGAGGCGGGGCAGCCGGTGCCGCGCGTCGTGAACGAGCAGATTCAGGTCGATGCCGACGAGCATCGAGATGAACATAGAGGGCTCGAAGCTCAAGGCGACGAGTGTCTCGAAGCCCGTGCAGTCGATCATGTTTCGCCGTCAAGCCGGGGTCGAAGAGCACGCAGCGTACGCCGGGCATGATGCAACAGGATCAGCCGGTGAACGGCATCAGCGCGAGCTCGCCTACACTGGCGGGGACGCGTCGATGCTCGAGTTCACGGGCAACGCGACGCTGTGGCAGGGCGAGAAAGCCGAAACCAACATCAAGGCCAATAAGATCACGCTCGATGGCAAAACCGGCAATCTGCTCGCGCAGGGCTCTGTGCATTTCGCAGATGATCGTTCAGGACATGAATCCGACGACGCAAGGTGCGCGAACCAAGCGCGGTCGATCGGCACGGGCCAGCAGATGAATTATGAAGATGCGCTCGCGCAAGGTGACTTACACGACCAAGGCCCATCTCGTCGGGCCGCAGGGCGATCTCACAGGCGAGACGATCGTGTTGACGCTCGGTGAGAACGGACAGGACATCGAGCGGCTGGAAGCGACTGGCGAGGTCAAGCTCACCGAGAACTGACCGCGATCACGACCGGCGATCAGCATGACGTACGTGGCCGCGACAGAGGAGTACACGATGGCGGGCAAAGGACAAGCTCGTGCGCATGTTCAGAACCACGAGCGAAGGGCTGCCGCCGGACCGACGGGAATCAGCTCGACCTTCGCCAGAGCCGATTGATAGCTCTGCGACATCGATAGGCAGGGACGAGACCCGAACGCAGACCGAGTACCGACAACTCCTGCCCGCCGCCTCCAAACGCTGAATGGCGACGCTCCGGACGCAAGACCTCACGAAGTCGTACGGCGGCCGCACGGTCGTGCGCGGCGTCAGCCTCGAAGTGAATTCGGGCGAGGTCGTCGGCCTGCTCGGGCCCGAACGGCGCGGGCAAGACCACGACCTTCTACATGACGGTCGGGCTGACGGCGCCCGATTCGGGCCGCGTCATTCTCAACGGCGAGGATGTCACCGACGCTGCCGATGTACGCGCGGGCGCGCAAGGGCATCGGATATCTGCCGCAGGAACCGTCGATTTTTCGCGGCCTCACGGTCGAGCAGAACATCCTCGCGATTCTCGAGACGCTCGATCTGGATCACGGCCGGACGGCGCGCGCGGCTGCCGCGAGCTGCTGGCCGAGCTGAATCTGACATCGCTGGCCTCAGCGCCGGCCTACACGCTGTCGGGCGGCGAGCGGCGGCGCGCCGAAATCACGCGCGCGCTGGTCATCTCGCCGCAGTTCCTGCTGCTCGACGAGCCGTTCGCCGGCATCGATCCCATCGCCATCACCGACATCCAGAAGATCATTTTTCATCTTGAAAGATCGCGGCATCGGCGTGCTGATTACCGACCACAACGTCCGCGAGACGCTCCGCATCACCGATCGCGCCTATATCGTCCACGACGGCGGCATCTTCCACAGCGGGACGCCCGATGACGCTGGCGGCTGATGAAGAAGTGCGCCGCATCTATCTGGGCACGGAGTTCCGTCTCGACTGAAATACTGAAAACTGACTTAAGATGGATCTGATGAAGCCGGACACGAGGAGGATGTCGACGATAAACGGGCTATGGCGATCCAGCAGAAATCACACACAAAGCTCGTTCAGAAGCTCATTCTGACGCCGTCGCTGCAGCAGGCCATCAAGCTGCTGCCGATGTCGACGCTCGAGCTGGCCGATCTGCTGAACCAGGAAGTCGTCGAAAACCCGATGCTCGAAGAGGTGCCGACCGAGGACCTTCAGCCGGCCGAAGCCGCGGCGCAGGCCGAGAAGACCGAAGCCGAGGCCAAGGAAAAGGGCGATTCCTGGGACGACAGCGACTACGAATATTTCTTCGGCGACTATCTCGACGACGGCTACCGGCCGCACACGCCGCAGGAAGTCAAAGAGCTGCCGCCCATCGAGAACACGCTCGCGACGTCTTCGTCGCTGTCCGATCACATGCTGTGGCAGCTCTCGCTGCTGCCCGACGACGACCAGCTGCGCGATATCGGCGCGGCCATCATCGGCAACCTGAACGACGACGGCATGCTGGTCGCCTCGCTCGACGAGATCGCGGCGATGGGGCCCTGGCCGGTCGAGGAGGTCGAGAAGGCGCTGAAGCTCGTGCAGGGCTTCGATCCCATCGGCGTGGCCGCGCGCGACCTGCAGGAATGCCTGCTGCTGCAGCTCCGGCATATCGGTCTCGAAGGCACGCCGACCGAGAAGATCGTCACCGAGCACCTGCGGCTGCTGCAGAACCATCAGGTGCCCGAGATCGCCAAGCGCCTCGGGCATGTCGATCGAGGATCTCAAAGAGCACGTCGAGATCATCCGGCATCTCGATCCCAAGCCCGGCAGCCGGTACAACCCGTCGCAGTCGCACTACGTCATTCCCGACGTCTACGTCGTGAAGGTCGAAGACCAGTACGTGGCGGTGCTGAACGAAGAAGGGCTGCCGCAGCTGCGCATCAGCCCGGTCTATCGCCGGCTGCTCGACAAGAGCGCCGACAACACGACCGAGACGCGCGCCTACGTGAAAGACAAGTTCCGCTCGGCGCTGTGGCTCATCAAGTCGGTCGAGCAGCGCCAGAAGACGATCCACAAGGTCGCGACGAGCATCATCAATTTCCAGCGCGACTTTCTCGATCACGGCATCGAGTACCTGAAGCCGCTCGTCCTGCGCGACGTGGCGAGCGACATCGGCATGCACGAGTCGACCGTCAGCCGCGTCGTGACGAACAAGTACATGCACACGCCGCAGGGCGTGTTCGAAATGAAGTACTTCTTCCACAGCGGCATCAGCAGCTCCTACGGCGAGAGCGTGTCGTCGGTCACCATCAAGCAGCGCATCCGGAAGATCATCGAGGCCGAAGACCCGCGCAAGCCGCTGAGCGACTCGAAGATCGTCAGCATCCTGCAGCACGAGGGGCTCGTGCTGGCGCGGCGCACGATCGCGAAGTACCGCGAGGAGCTGAAGATCCCCACTTCCAATCAGCGCAAGGTGCTGTACTGATCATCGCATGCGCCTACTGCTCACCGGCCGTCAGGTCGAAATCACTCCCACGCTCAGACGCCTCGTCGAGACCAGACTTGCCAAGCTCGAGCGCCGGTTCAGCGACGCGCTGGTCTCGGCGCAGGTCGTGCTCTCGCAAGAGAAGAACCGGTTCGTGGCGGAAATCTGACGTTCACGCGCGCCAGGATCACATCCTGCACGGCATCGGCAGCGACCGGCGTCGTGGAGCACGTCGCTGACTGCTGCGGTCAGAAAGTGCTGCAGCAGGCCGAGACGGTGAAAGGCAAATGGCAGGAGCGGAAGCGGTCGGCCGCATCCGTTCGGAACCTGCGCCTGCCGCTCAGGTGCGCGCGACGCGCTCGCGCCGACGAGCATGAGCGCTGTCGAGCGAGGACGAGCGTGCCAGGCCCCCGCAGCATGGCCAGGCGTGACCGTCGGCGGACTGCTTCAAGAGCCGCCCCGAAGCGCTGGGCCTGGATCTCGAGCTTCTCGCCGGCAGCGGCGGCCTCGATCGCCGCATCACCGAGCCCGTACGTGCAGAAGACCGGCCTCGCGCTCGCGGGGTTCCACGAATACCTGCGCGCCGGGCCGCGTGCTCGTCTTCGGCAACAGCGAAGTCCGCTATCTCGAGAGCCTGCAGTCCGGCGATCGCACCGACACCATGCGGAAAGTGTGCGAGCACGACGAAGTGCCGTGCATTCTGATCACCGGCGGGCTGCGGGTGTTCGGCGAGATGATTTTCGAGGCAGAGCGGTGCAACCTGCCGGTGCTGCGCACCGCAGGTGCCCACGCCGATCGCCATCGCGAAGGTCACGGCGATGCTCGAAGACAGCTTCGTCGTGCGCGAGCTGCTGCACGGCGTCCTGCTCGACATCCTCGGGCTCGGCGTGCTGATCGTCGGGGAGAGCGGCATCGGCAAGAGCGAGTGCGCGCTGGATCTCATCGTCCGCGGGCATCGGCTCGTCGCCGACGACACCGTGGAAGTGCGACGCCGCGCCGAAACGATCCTGATCGGCACCTGTCCCGGAGCTGACGCGCCACCACATGGAAATCCGCGGCCTCGGCGTCATCAACATTCAGGATCTGTTCGGCATTGCCGCCACGCGGACGTCGAAGCGGATCGAGCTGGTCGTGCAGCTCGAGCGATGGGAAGCGCGGCGCGACTACGATCGCCTCGGGCTGGCCGACGAGCGCTACCAGATTCTGAATCTGCCGCTGCCGCTGATTCGCATGCCGGTGGCGCCGGGCGGAACCTCGCGATCCTCGTGGAGATCGCGGCGCGCAACCAGCTGCTGCGCGCGCGCGGGCACCACGCCGCGCGCAAGCTCGCCGAGCGGCTCGAGCATCAGCTGCAGCTGGCCGGCATGGACGAGCTGGACGAATCGGAAATCGAGGACGTGCCGGACACCGGAGAAGAGCCGTGACTGTCGACGGCCGAAGCATCCGCGACGACGCAGCGCGCCAGGCGCGTTTCATCGTGCTCACCGGGCTGTCGGGCTCGGGAAAATCGCAGGCCATCCGGGCGCTCGAGGATCTCGGGTATTTCTGCGTCGACAACATCCCGACCACGCTGATCCCGACGCTGGCCGATCTGGTGCAGCCGCGAGGGCATCTCGCGCGTGGCCATCGTCGTCGACATCCGCGAGAAGAACTTTCTGGCGGAGTTTCCGAAGACGTATCGGAAGCTTCGCGAGCATGAAAGGGTCTGAACCCGGCGCTGATCTTTCTCGAGGCCACGCACGCCACGCTGGTGCGGCGCTTCAGCGAGACGCGGCGGCCGCATCCGCTTGCGCCCGACTCATCGGCGTCGGAAGGGATCAAGGCCGAGCGCAGGCGGATGAACACGATCCGGTCGATGGCCGATCACATCATCGACACGTCGGATCTGACCGTGCATCAGCTGCGTCAGGCGTTCAAGACGTTTGCGTTCTCATCGGGCGACGTCAAAGGGGCCAGAAGGCCAAGCTGGCGGTCACGCTCGTGAGCTTCGGGTTCAAGCACGGCATTCCGATGGATGCGGATCTCGTGTTCGACGTGCGGTTTCTGCCGAACCCGCATTTCGTGCCGCGGCTGCGGCCGAAGACCGGCCGCGACCGTGCGGTCGTCAAGTTCATGGAAGACATCGCGCGACAGGCGAGCTGCTGGCCCGGCTGACCGATCTGCTGAAATTTCTGGTTCCGCAGTATGTGGCGGAAGGGAAGAGCTACCTGACGATTGCCATCGGCTGCACAGGCGGA
Organism: Vicinamibacterales bacterium; assembly: GCA_963811435.1. GTDB lineage: Bacteria > Acidobacteriota > Vicinamibacteria > Vicinamibacterales > JAMQPK01 > JAMQPK01. Next base: position 1,640,848 of record CAWERD010000006.1, on the reverse strand, counting down.
CGCCATCGATCGGTGATGATTGCAGAGGCGCTTCGCAAAACGCTTGGCGGCGTGTCGGGCACGCGCGTGCGCGTGCACCATCGGGATATCACGCATGAATAGGGAAGCGTCGACCGTGCACGTTCACCGTCCACCGAACCCTGGGCGTCGTAACGTGACAGGCCGACAGTGAACGGCTAACGGTAGACGGAAAACGAGAGCATCCGATGATCGGCGTCATCGTCGTGACTCACGGGCAGCTCGCGAACGAGCTGGTGAATGCAGCCAGGACGATCGTCGGCGATCTGCCGCAGTTCGTCGCGGTGTCGATCGGCTGGCACGACGACCCGACGGTGGCGCGCGAGGCGATCGCGCAGGCCATCGCGCGGGTTCAGAGGCCGGCGGGCGTGCTGATTCTCACCGACATGTTCGGCGGCACGCCGTCGAATCTCGGGCCTGACGTTTCTGGAGACCAACCGCGTCGAGATCATCACGGGCGTCAACCTGCCGATGCTGATCAAGCTGGCGCATCTGCAGAGCTCGTCCGATCTGCTTGCCGTCGCGCGCGAGATGCGCGAGGTCGGCCGCAACGCGATCTGGGTCGCGTCCGACTTGCTGCACGCGGAGGTGAAGACGTGATACGGCTTCAGGCTTCGGGCTTCGGATCCTGTCCGCGACCTCGTCGAGCCGGGAGTCGCGAATCGCCAGTGTAACCTCGGGCTTGCACGCGCGGGCGGCCGCGAGGTTCGTGCATCTCGCGTCGGGGTTTCAGTCGCAGGTGCGAGTCTCGCGCGGGTCGCAGACGATGGACGGCAAGAGCATCATGGGCATTCTGCTTCTGGCGGCGGCCACCGGCACGCGTGGTGACCGTTTCGGCTGATGGCAAAGACGAGCAGGCGGCGATCGACGCGCTCTGCGGCTTCATCGAGACGCGGATTCGGCGAGGACACGTGCAGCGCTTGAGCGGCATCGGCGTATCGCCGGGTGTCGGGCGCCGGACGCGCAGTCATGCTGATCCAGCGGGCGCAGGTCGCTCCGTTTCTCCATTCCCGCGACGCGCATCGGCGCGGAAATCGCGCGGCTCGAGGAGGCGCGGCGCCGGTCGGCGGAGCAGCTCGATCGCATTCAGCATCGGCTGCCGGGCAGCGATCTCGGCGCGCTGTTCGAGGCGCAGCGGCTGATGCTCGACGATCCGATGCTGCTGCCGCGCGCGGCGTCGATCATCGGGGAGCAGCGCGTGAACGCCGAGTGGGCGCTGCAGCAGGTGTTCGATCATCTCGGCGTCGATCTTCGACGCGGTCGAAGATCCCTACCTGCGCGAGCGGAAGGGCGATCTGGCCGACGTGGTCGGTCGCGCTCCGGATGAACCTGACGCCTGGCGGCTCGGGATTCCGCGACGTGCTGCGGCGAGTGCGAGGCGCCGTGCGTGCTCGTGGCCGACGAGCTGCCGCCCTCGATTGCGGCGCAGCTCGACTGGAGCAAGTTTCAGGCGTTCATCACCGACGCCGGCAGCCGCACCTATCACACGGCCATTCTCGCGCGCTCGCTCCACGTCCCGGCGGTCGTCGGGCTGCACGATGCGACCGAGAAAATCACGCCCGGCACGCTGATCCTCGTCGATGGCGAGGAAGGGACGGTGTCGATCGATCCGCCGCCGGACCTGGTCCAGTCGCTGGCGTCGGGCTCCAGCGGTACGCGCAGGTCGATGGTCCGCCTGAAGGCGGACACCACGACGGCTCCGCTCGGCGGGCCGCTTCACGACGGCCGACGGCGTGCAGATTCGAGTCGAGGCGAACGTCGATCTGCTCGGCGACGCGTCGTTTGCGCGAGCGCAGGGCGCCGAAGGCATCGGGCTGTTCCGGTCCGAGCTGCTGCTCGCCGGACGTCCGGCAGACGAGCTGACCGAGGACATGCAGTACGAGGTGTATCGGCAGCTGCTCGAGGACGATGCGGCCGGCGCCGGTGACGGTTCGCACGTTCGACATCGACGAAGATCAGCTGGCCAGCGGCGAGCATCGGCGCGACGCGCTGTGGGCGACGGGCTACGAAGTGCCGCGCAGCCGGCTCGGCCTCCGTTCGATCCGCCTGACGCTGAAGCGGCGCGAGCTGCTGCGAACGCAGCTGCGTGCGCTGGTGCGCGCCGCCGCGCACGGCGATCTTCGCGTGATGTTTCCGTTCGTGTCGGGCATCGAGGAGCTGCGCGAGGCGCGAAGCGTGCTGGCCGAGGCGCGGCAGGAAGTTCAGGCGCGCGGCGAGCCGCGCGTGGCCCGCTGCAGGTCGGCGTGATGATCGAAGTGCCGTCTGCGGCGTTTACGGCCGACCTGCTCGCGGCCGAGTGCGATTTTCTGACCATCGGCACCAACGATCTGATTCAATGCTGCCTCGCGGTCGATCGCACCGACGAGCGCGTCTCGCATCTGTACGAGCCGCTGCACCCGGCGATCCTGCGGCTGATTCGCCATGTCCGCCGCGCGGCCGCGAAGCGCAAGGTGCCGCTGTCGGTCTGCGGGGAGATGGCGTCGGATCCCGCCGTGCTGGCCCTGCTCGTGGGCATGGGCCTCGTGCAATTCAGCATGACGCCGGCCGCCATTCCGGTGGCGCATCAGGTGATTCAGGAACTGGACACCCGCGAGCTGCGTGTCATCGCCGCCCGCGCCCTGAAACTCGAGAGCGCGCCCGAGATCGAACAGTTCCTCACCGACGCGCTGACGAGCCGGAGGATTCTTGAGCGTCACTAAAGTCGACAAGCCATGGGGCCACGAGCTTCACTGGGCGAAGACCGAGCGTTATGTCGGCAAGGTGCTGCACGTGAAGGCGGGCCATGCGCTCAGCCTGCAGTACCACAACGTCAAGGACGAGACGATCTTTCTCTGGACGGGCAAGCTGCTGTTCGAGATTCAGGAAGGCGACACGCTCGCCAGGCGCGAGATGCTTCCCGGCGAGAGCGTGCACATCACGCCGCACACGATCCACCGCATGACGGCCATCGAAGACAGCGACATCTTCGAGGTCTCGACGCCGGAGCTGGACGATGTCGTGAGGTTGGAGGATCGGTACGGACGGATTAGGTGAACTGATGCCTGTCATGGCAGAGGGCAGATGGATGATGGCAGAGAGTACGATCTGCCATCATCGATTTGCCATGACGAGCGTTAGAACGGAATATCGTCGTCGGTGAGCTCCACCGACCCGCCGCCGCCGGCTTCGGCGTGGGCGAACTCTTCGGTCGAGGAACTGCTGCCGCGTCCGCCGCCGCTCTCGCCGCGGGCTCCACCGCCGCCGCTCAAGAGCACGACGCGATCGCCTCTGATTTCAGTCGTGTACTTGTCGTTGCCGTCCTTGTCTTTCCACTTGCGCGTCTGCAGCTTGCCCTCGACGTAGATCTGCTTGCCCTTCGTCAGGTAATCCTGCAGCGTTTCGGCCGTCTTGCCCCAGAGAATCACGCGGTGCCACTGCGTGTCTTCCTTTTTCTGGCCCTCGCGATCCTTGAAGACCTCGGTGGTCGCCAGATTGAGGGTTGCCACCGCGGCGCCGCCCGGTGTGTAACGCAACTCGGCATCGCGCCCGAGGTTGCCCACCAGAATGACCTTATTTACGCTTCCCATGCTGTGCCTCTTTCAGTCGTCAGTTTTCAGTTGTCAGTTTTCAGTTATTGGTTATCAGTAAACTGGGTGATCTTACTGAAAACTGCCGACTGAAAACTGAAAACTGAAAAACTATCTTCCGGGCCGGCTGAGTCTTTCGAGCGCTTGCTTTGCCAGGGTTGCCTGCTGAGCATCCGGGAACTGTTTGATGACGGCTTCATACGATTCCCTGGCGCGAGCGGATTCGCCGAGGCGCTCGAGCGCAAGGCCGCGCTTGTAGTAGGCCGTCGGCACCGAAGCAGAGCCCGGATAATTCGCGATGACGCGCTCGTACGCGACGACGGCGTCACTGTCTTTCTTGTCGTACGCGAGCGATTCGGCCACATAGAGCTGTGCCTCGTGCGCGCGTGTGTTTTTCGGAAACGCGCGCAGGTATTGCTCGAACCCCTGAACCGCCAGCGAGTAGTTTCCCGATGTGTAGTCCGCGTACGAGCCGTCGAAGAGCCGCTGCGGCTGCACGCCGGCGACCGATGGCGGCGTCGCGGTTCCGGTCACCGGCGGAGGTGCCATGCCCGGCGGCGCCGCGCCTGGTGTGGCGGCGGCGTCATTGGTGACGGGGTTGACCGGCGCATTCATGAACGCGCCGGGCTCGGGAATCGCCTGCCTGATCGATTCCAGCTCCTGCGTAATCGTGCCCAGCCGCACGTTGGTTTCGTCGACCTTCTCGCGAACGACGCGAAGGTCGCCCGTCATCGTGTCGATCTGCACCTTGCCGTCGGCGAACGCCTTCCGCTCGAGCGATGTCTGGTCTTCGATCCGCGAGTTGACGGCCCTGAGCGCCTCGCCAAGGTCGTTCATCAACGCCTGCAGCTGCTGCGTCTGCTCCTGAAGCATTCGCAGGTCGGCCATGATCTGCTGATGCTCGCGATCGGCGGCCGCGGGAGTGGCGGGCGTGAGCCCCACGTAGGCCAGCGCCAGAACCAGCGCGATCACCGCGCGCGTCGTGGTGATTCGAATCGTCATATTTCTCCCTCTATTTCGCGGTAATCACAAAGTGCGCCCGGCGGTTCCGGGCCCATGCGGCTTCCTGATGCGCGGGATCGAACGGGAATTCGCTGCCGTAGCTCACAGTGCGCAGCCTGTTGGCGTCGAGCCCGAGCGAGATCAGATACTGTCGCGCGGAGACGGCGCGACGTTCACCCAGCGCAAGATTGTACTCCGCGGTTCCGCGCTCGTCGCAGTGACCTTCGATGGTAATCACCCACGTTGGGTACTTCTTCAACACAGCGGCGTTGGCCTGAAGCGTCGTACGGCCCGTCTCGCTGACGTCGGAGCTGTCGAGGTCGAAAAACACGGGCCGGAGCGGTGAATCCCGGTTCAAATCATCGAGTGATCGCCCGGCCACATCGTCGCTCGGAATCGGCTCCGGCGGCATCGGCTCGCGCATCGGCTCGGGCGGGTTCGGCCGGTTGTCCACCACAGGCGGCGGGGGAGGGGGCGGCAGCGGCCGCGCCACTGGTGGCGGGTTTTTGTGGCACGCCGTCGCACCGATAAGCACTATTACGCTGGCGCAGAGCAGTGATCTCAGTCTCATAGGCTTTGATGTGTCATGAACATTCGTTAGCGTGACCAGTTCGGCATGGTGTTGTTGCCCGTTCGGGTAATCTGCCGCAGGTTCTTCCCGTCGCGCGCCATCGTGAAAATCTGCACTTTGCCGAGACGCGACGAGGAAAATGCGATGTGGCGCCCGCCTGGTGAAAATGCGGGACTTTCGTTGGTGCCCACCCCGTCGGTGAGCGTGGTCGTCCTTCCGCTGGCGACATCGTAAATCCTAATGTCGAAACCGGGTCCAGAGCGCGCCGAGTACGCGATTTCATTGAAGGGCGCAGGCGACCACGTCGCGCGGTCGGCCCAGGATTCGCCGAAGGTAATGCGGCGAACGTTCAACCCGTCGGCGTCCATGATCCAGATTTGCGGCGCCCCTGAACGGTCGGACGTGAACGCGACCTGCGTCCCCGTCGGCGACCACGTCGGCGTGGAGTCGGCGGCCGAGTTGTTCGTCAGCCGGCGCGTGCCCGAGCCATCGCGGTTCATCACGTAGATCTCGGAATTGCCATCACGCTGCGACATGAAAGCGATGCGATTGCCATCGGGCGAGAATACCGGCATGTACGCGCCCGTTTTCTCGTCGGTCAGCGTTTCGCGCGTGCCTTGATAGACGTTGGACACGATGACCTGCGGCTGAATCCGCGTATACGACGAGTACGCGATGCTTCGGCCATCGGGTGACCAGGAGGGCGTGATGTTCAGGCGGCGGTTCGAGGTCACGCGCATCTGGTTCGCGCCGTCGTAATCGGTGACATAGACCTCTTTGCCCGTGCGCGTCTCGACCGTGTCGACCACGCGCTCGTTGTCGCGATCGGAAATGAAGGTCAGCTTCGTGCGCGCCACGCCGCGCAGGCCGCTTTGCGTTTGATGGATCTCATCCGAGATCGTGTGCGCGACGGCGCGGGGATTTCTCAATGCCACGTTGTCGTACACACGGCCAAGAGCCACGGCGCGCGCGAGGACGTTGAAGAGGCGCATTTCGACCTGGAACGTGTTGCCTGTTCTCTTGACCGTGCCCTTGACGACGCCGTCGGCACCGAGCTCGCGCCAGCGCTCGAACGCGATCGTTTCTGCGTTCGGGGTGACATCGATCGTCTTGTAGGTGTCGCGGGGAATCATGTCGTATTCGCGCTCGAACGACAGATCGCTCCACAGCACTTCGGCGATCAGCTTCGCCGCGTCCGCGGTCTCCTTGTCGTTGGTCAACGCAATGAAATCTGGAACCGCGTAATGGGGAGGGGCGCCCACTCCACCGAGAATTTTTGTCTTGATCGTGTCGGGCGACGTTTGTTCGACAGGTTCCTGCGCGGGGGGCGCCTGTGCGCCGGCAATGACGACGGCCAGGCCCGAGGCGAATATGCAAAGCACGTGAGCGAGCTTCTTCATGGGTACCTTCTATTTTCGAACGTACTCGAAATCCAGATATAAGGTGAGCTGTGGCGGTGAATACGCGGCCGGCAGGGGCCCCAACGCCCGCGTGTTCACGAGGGCGCGCTGCGCGGCCAGGTCCAGGACCGGCGTTCCCGCTGGATTTGTCCAGCGCGATGTCCGTGATCTGCCCGTTTCGCTGAATCACGAATTTCATCGTCACCAGGCCCGTCGCCTGCTGATTCTCGTTCCAGTTTTTCCGGATGCGATCGCGCATGTCGATGAGGTACTCACGACAGCAGAAATCTCCTTCCGTTCTGAAACCATCGCCACCGCCGCCACCACTTGACGACAATCCGAACCCCTGACCTTTGGCGCCGGTGTCGACACGCGTCGTGCCGACCTGCGTCTCGAATCCGCGCCCCCTCACCGTGCCGCTGGGATCTTTAGACGAGGCCGTCGTCTTCGGGGGCGTGCGCGGTTTCTGCTTCGGATCGGGCAGCGTCATCTTCGGTGTCGTCACCGACGGTGGCGGATTCCGGACGAGCGTCGGTGCGGTCGACGGTTGAGCGGCTTCGATATTCTTGCCGCCGATCATCTGCATGCCGCCGGTGTTCGGCCCGGGAGCGCCACCGAGGCTGATGCTCATTACCACGCGCGGCTTCTCGGCGGCCTTCGGCATCAGGCTCGGGATGAGAGCGAGGGCGGTCAGAGCCAGCGCGTGAGCAGCAAAGGAGACGCTGGCGGTCGCCTTCAGACCGTCGGGCGCGCTTTTACGGCTCTGCAGAATGTCGCTGACGACTGCTTCCACTACTTTGCCGCCTTCGGCGCGTCAAGTGCGACGATGCCAACGCCTTCGACGCCTCCGTCCTTGAGCGAGTCCATCACGGTAAGAATTTCCTGCGCGTTCACGCCGGCATCCATCCGAAGGTACACCTGTTTGCTGGCCCGCGACACGAGCATCTGCCGCGCGCGCTCACTCAGGACGCTCAACGGAACAGCTTCCTGTTTGCCTTCCAGCCCGATGAGCACCCGCTGATCCTTACGATACGACAGAGGAAGCGTGACGAACACCGGTTCTGCGCTGATCGCCGTACCGCGGCGTGCGACAGGCAGCTGGATTTCGACTCCACGCTGCATCATCGGTGCCGTCACCATGAAGATGATGAGCAGCACGAGCATGACGTCGACGAGCGGCACCACGTTGATCTCGGCAAGGGACGACGACGTGCGGCGGCCGCGGCGGGAATGCCCGCCTTTCTCGTGATCGAACGACTGAACTTTCGGCATTACGTGAAATTCCGCTCGACGATGTTGAGAAATTCGAGGGAGAAGTCGTCCATTTCAGACGCCAGCCCCTTCACCCGTTGCGTCAGCAGGTTATAGAAATAGACGGCCGGAATTGCTGCCGCGAGCCCGGCGGCCGTCGCAATCAACGCATCGGCGATGCCCGGCGCCACGACGTCGAGGCTTGTCGATCCCTGCGCCCCGATCCCCTGGAACGCCGCGATGATGCCGAGCACGGTACCGAACAATCCAATGAACGGTGTGACCGCGGCGGTCGTTGCAAGAAAGGTGATGTGTTTCTCCAGCTTGTTCGTTTCGACGTTGGAGGCCCGCATAAGGGCGCGATCGACCGACACCAGCGATTTCAGCACCGGGCGCGCGGGCGGCGCGGGGTTGTGGGCAGGATTTGCACCACTGGTTGCCTGTCGCAGTTGCAGATTCAGCTCCGCGTACCCGGCAAGGAAGATTCCGACGAGCGGGCTGTCGTTCAGCGACTGGCAAACCGCCTGCACTTCCGAGAACTTGGTGCTGCGGCGAAAGATCTCGAGGAACCGCGAGCTCTGCGATCGAATCCGGTTGAACGTCAGGAGCTTGTAGAGAATGATTCCCCACGACACGATCGAAAAGATAACGAGCGTCGCGAGAACGGCCTTACTGAGTGGTGTCGATTGTCTGATGAGGTCGATGAAGCCGCCGCCCAGCGCATGTGCAGCAGGGGCAGTGGCACTATCGGCCTGCATCGCGAGCAGCAGGTTGCCGAGCGTGCGCAAATAAGCCTCCGGGCAAAAGTGCGCCGCTGGGACAGCGCGGACCGCCTTCGCTAAGGTTTCGACCGGTGGGGCCGAAGCCTTTCGCGGAGGCGCATTGCCTACAGGTACCACGCGTCCGAACGGCTGTCAAACATATGGTAGCATTGGAGTTCCCCGCCTTCGCGCTTCGCTGCGGCGAGGCAAGCCTTTAACCATGCTTCGCTACCTTCGCATTGAGCACCTCGCCGTCATCGATGCCGTCCAGGTCGAGTTCGAGCCCGGGTTGAACGTGCTGACCGGCGAAACGGGCGCCGGCAAGTCGATGCTCGTCGAGGCCGTCGGCCTCCTCATGGGCGGCCGGGCCGCCGCCGACCTCATCCGCACCGGTGAATCGCAGGCCAGCGTGCAGGCCGTCTTTGAAATAGGGGGTCTGACCCCCGTCCCCGTAATTGGGTCAGACCCCACCGAACTCATCGTGCGTCGTGACGTGAACGCCCAGGGCCGAAGCCGCGCGTTCCTCAACGATGCGCTCGTGACGGCCGCCGCGCTGAGCGATCGCACATCACCGCTCGTCGAGTTGCATGGGCAGCACGAGCATCAGACGCTGCTCGATCCACAAAGCCACTTATTCGTCCTCGACGAGTTCGCCGGGGTGGCGCCGTTACGCGAAGAGGTGGCCGCCGCGTTCCGACACTGGAAAGCGCTTCAGTCTGAATTCGACGCGTTTCAGCTGGACGAGCGCGAAAAGGCGGCGCGCCTCGACCTGCTGAAGTTCCAGGTCGGAGAGCTCGAGAAGGCGAAGCTGCATGCAAACGAAGACGAAGAGCTCGAGACCGCCAGGCTCGTCTTGAGCAATGCCGACAAGCTGCAGCGGCTGTGCAGTGAGGCGTACAGCGCGCTCTATGACAGCGACGAGGCGGCGCTGGCGCGGCTTGGGGCCGTGTGGAAACGCGTGTCAGAGCTCGCAGATGTCGATCCCCTCTTCCTTCCGCATCTCGAGGCACGCGACGCGATTAAATCGCAGCTCGAGGATCTGGCGCTGACGCTGCGTACCTATGGCGAGAATATCGACGCCTCGCCGGCGCGCCTGCAGGAAGTCGAAGACCGTCTGGCGCTCATCGAGCGCCTCAGGCGCAAGTACGGTCCGTCGCTCCCTGATGTCATCGCCAAACGGGACGCGCTGATGCGCCAGCTCGATGCGCTGCAGAACGCCGACGAGAGACGGGAGGGGCTCGAGGCCGAGACGCGCGCCGCGAGAGAGGCGTTCCTGACGCGTGCGCGGGTGCTCTCGCGCACGCGGCACGAGGCCGCGACACGCTTTGCCTCCGAGATTCGCCAACTCCTGGGCGATCTCGCAATGGGGCGTACGCAGTTCGAAGTTCGATTCGAAGCGGACGCACCGGAAGCCTCCTGGACGGAGAACGGCATCGATATCGCCGAATGCTTCCTGTCTGCCAACGTAGGAGAGGAGCCAAGGCCGCTGGCGCGCATCGCGTCGGGTGGCGAGCTGTCGCGTGTCATGCTGGCCATCAGGACGCTCGCGGCGGCCGATGCGCCCGGCAAGACGCTGATCTTCGATGAGATCGATGCCGGCATCGGCGGCCGCGTCGCCGACGTGGTGGGGAAGAAGCTGCGGCGCATCGGCGAGAGGTTTCAGGTGCTCTGCATCACGCACCTTCCGCAAATCGCAGCGGCCGGCCACGTGCATTTTCAGATTTCGAAGTCGGTGGCCAACGGCCGCACGCAGACGCGCGTGGTCCGGTTGAACGAGACCGAGCGCGTCGAGGAGCTGGCGCGTATGATTGGAGGAGCGGCGCCGACCGCCGCCGCGCGCGCCGCCGCCCGGGAACTGCTCGGAGCGGGAGGCGAAAGCGAAAGCAAATCAAAAGGCGAAAGTCGGGAGAGTCTGAGGAGTCGAGGGAGTCAGGGGAGTCAGGGGAGTCGTGAGAGTCATGAGAGTCGACAGAGTCGAAAGAGTCCACCAGCGTGAAATATTTCATTGAGACCTACGGCTGCCAGATGAACGTCCACGACTCCGAGCGCATGGCGGGGTTGCTGGAGCAGGCTGGCTATGAGGCGGCGCCCGACGCGCACGACGCGGATGTTGTTGTCATCAACACCTGCAGTGTGCGCGAGCGCGCCGAAGAAAAGCTCTACACGCGTCTCGGCGAGATTCGGCAGGCGAGTGAAGAAACCGGTCGCACACCGGTCGTCGCCGTTGCCGGTTGCGTGGCTCAACAGGAGGCCGGGGCGCTGCTGAAGCGTTCGAACATGATCGACGTCATCGTCGGCACGCAGAGCCTGAAACAGTTGCCGGCGCTCATCGGGCAGGCGGCCGCGGACGCCGAGGCCGCCCCGCTCATCGACGTCAACGCTTACGAAGACGTGTCGTTCCCGCTCGGCGTGGCGCGGCGTCACGATCCTGTCAAGGCGTATGTCACGATCATCGAAGGCTGCAATGAGTTCTGTTCGTTCTGCGTCGTGCCGTACACGCGCGGTAATGAGCGCATGCGGCCGAAGCGCGACATCGTCAACGAAGTGATTCAGGCAGCGGGGGAGGGGCATCGCGAAATTCAGCTCCTCGGGCAGATCGTCAATCACTATCAGGCGCCCGACGATTCCGCGTGCGATTTTGCGGCGCTCCTCGAGGCCGTTCACGACGTGCCGGGTGTCGAGCGCATTCGATTCGCGAGCCCGCACCCGCGCCACGTGCCCATTCGTCTCATGGAAGCCGTGCGCGATCTGCCGAAGGTCTGCAAGCATTTCCATCTGCCCGTGCAATCGGGATCGACGCGCGTGCTCGAGGCGATGCGGCGCCGCTACACGCGCGACAGCTATCTCGAGCTGGTGGCCACTCTGCGCGAGATGGTTCCGGGCATCACGCTCACGACCGACATGATCGTGGGATTTCCTGGGGAGACCGACGCCGATTTCGACGAGACGCTGAGCCTGACGCGGCTCGTGCGCTACGAGAGCATGTTCTCGTTCAAGTACTCGGAACGGCCAAATACGCTGGCGTTGAAACGGTACCCGGATGATGTGAGCGACGCAGAAAAGACGCGCCGCATCGTGGCGCTGCAGTCCCTTCAACGGGAGATTCAGCTCGAGCTGCATGAGGCCGCGATTGGTTCACGCGTCGAAGTCCTGGTCGATTCGGTGAGCCGGCGACGCACCTGGGAGCTCTCGGGCCGCACCTCCGGTAACACCGTCGTGAATTTTCCCGGCCCTCACGAGTGGCTCGGCCGCACGGTGCCCGTCCGGCTCACGCGCGCGGGCGCGTTCAGCGTGGGCGGGGAAGCCATTGACCTTGACAGCGCCGGTTTCGAGGCCTAGCGTTGGATCAGAGCAGGGGGAGCGCGTGCAGATCGAAATGACAATCAAGGGGTTGATGGTCGATCCGGTGACGAACATGCCCATCATCCTGCTCCGCGATTCCGAAGGGCAGAAAGTGCTTCCGATCTGGGTCGGCATCTACGAGGCGAACGCCATCGCCCTGCAAATCGAGAACGTCAGCACGCCGCGGCCGATGACGCACGATCTCCTCAAGAACGTCATCACCGACCTCAAGGCCAACGTCCGCAAGATCGTCGTGTCCGACCTCAAGGACAACACGTTTTTTGCGCTGATTTACCTCGACGTGAATGGTGAAACGGTGGCCATCGATGCGCGGCCGAGCGACGCTATCGCGCTGGCGCTTCGCGCGAGGGCGCCGATCTTCGTGGAAGAGTCCGTGATTGACAATGCGAAGCCCTTCGACCCCGGCGGGGACAAGCCCGACACCGATCGCTTGCAGAAATGGCTCGAGAACCTCGATCCGGACGAGCTCGGGAAATACAAGATGTAGTAGAGAAATTCCCTTCAGCCGCTGCTTATAGCCATTTCGCTCTTGCTTTCGCCATACCGCATCCCTAGAATGAACCGCATCGTCCCTCGCATCCTCCGGGACGATCCCCAGCTGGCTCGAAGGTCGTCTTAATGATTGTTGCCATCGCGAATCAGAAAGGCGGGGTGGGAAAGACCACCACCGCAATCAATCTTGCCGCAGGCCTCGCGTTGCGCGGGAAGCCGACGCTGCTGATCGACCTCGACCCCCAAGCCAACAGCACGATGTCGTTTCTGGATATGACCCAGGTACAGCGGAGCGTCTACGACGCGATCGCCGACTCGAACGTCCAGATGAGCGACGTCATCGTGAAGTCGCCGATGGACCACCTCTGGGTTGCGCCGTCACGAATCGCGCTGGCCAAGCTGGAAGCCAAGCTGATTGGCGAGATCGACGCGCACTTCCGCCTGAAGGACAAACTGGAACCGGTCCGCCGCAACTATCCGAACATCGTCATCGACTGCCCGCCGACGCTGGGGTTGCTGACGGTCAACGCGCTCGTCGCCGCGACGCACCTCCTGATTCCAATTCAGTCCTCGTATTTCGCGCTGGAAGGCACAGACGACCTGCTCGAGACCATCGAGAAGGTGCGCCAGCGGCCGAACCCATCCCTGCAGATTCTCGGGGTGGTCATCACGATGCACGACAAGCGGACGTCGCTGGCCAAAGACATCCGCATGCAAATCAAGAAGGTGTTCGGCGGGAAGGTCTTCAAGACCGTCATCACCAAGAGCGTCCGGCTCGAAGAAAGCCCGGCGTACAAGGAATCGATTTTCACCTACGCCCCCGACTCCACGGGCGCGAGCGAATACTACAGTCTCTGCGAGGAGGTCATTGATCGTGCCTAGGCGAGGACTCCCCGAAACCGTTCGAATGCGACACGACGAGCACTACGTCGAGGCGCTCGCGGCCTCCGCAGGCGCTCCGATCGGCCGCCTTATTCCCATCGACCGGATTGACCCGAACCCGAATCAGCCCCGCCAGGTCATGGGCGACCTGTCCGAGCTGATGGCGTCGGTTGCCGAGAAGGGGGTCATCGAACCGCTGATCGTCCGGTCCCGCGGCGACCGCTTCCAAATCATCGCCGGCGAGCGCCGTTACCAGGCGGCCGTTCAAGTGGGGCTTCGAGAGCTGCCGGTCGTGATTCGAGATGTCGACGATGGCGAGGTGATCGAGCTGGCGCTCGTCGAGAACATCCAGCGCAAGGACCTGACGGCGTTCGAAGAGGCTGAAGCGCTTCAGCACCTCGCCCAGAAGAGCACGTATACCCACGAAGCCCTCGCGAGGAAGCTCGGCAAGTCGCGCACGTCAATCACGGAATCGTTGTCGCTGAATGCCATCCCTGAAGAGATCAAGAATCTTTGTCGGCTGGCCGACATTACGTCTAAATCATTGCTTCTACAGGTAGTTAGGCAACCGACACCGCAGAAAATGACGGCGCTGATTGAGAAGATCGCCAGTCAGGGTGGTGCCACACGCGCGGAGGTTCGCCAGGATCTCGCGAAGCCAAAACCGGGTCGTCCGAAGGCATATGTCTTCAGTTATCGTCCGCAGAACAAGGCCTTCAATCTGAAATTGAAGTTCCGCAAGGGGACCGTTCCCAAGCAGGAAGTCATCGAAGCGCTCGAGGCCATCATCGACGAGTTGAGGCAAGGGTGACTCTTGAGAGTCTTGGGTGGAGTCTGTGAGTCTGTGAGTCCCGAAAGAGTCACGAGAGTCCTGAGAGTCGTTTTGCGAGTCTACGGGAGTCGGAGTTGAGAGTCCTGCGTTAGAGTCCGGCGCGCGAGTCCAGGTCTTAGGTCCTCAGGGAGTCTACGCCGCAGAGCATCCAGCCGGCGAGACCAGCCAGTCCAAGCATCGAGCGTTAGCGTGTCATGGCGGTGGCAAAAGAGGCCCGCCGTCGCGAGAGTCCTGAGAGTCGTTTGCGAGTCTACGGGAGTCAGAGTTGAGAGTCCTGCGTTAGAGCCCGGCGCGAGTCGGTTTTAAGTCCTCAGAGAGTCTACGCTGCCAGAGCATCCAGCCGGCGAGACCAGCCGGTCCAAGTAACGAGCGTGGCGGTGGGCAAACGGCAGATGGCAGAGAGTGCGATCTGGCATCTGGGGGAAGCCATTTCCGGGCCTTTCCGATGCGTTAGTTAACATAACATCCATTATTAGACTCAGCAGGAAAGGGCAGCAAAAGGCCCCTGTGGAAATCCCGCGAACCCCTCCCCGCGTCGAATCTCCAGACTCAAAGACTCGCCGAACTCCGACTCCCCAGGACTCTCAGACGCCGCGGACTTCCGACTCCCAGACTCTCAAAGACTCCGCGGAGTCCGACTCCCCAGACTCTCCGACTCCCAGACTCCGAGGACTCCAGCGACTCTAGGCTTTCCAGTTCAGGCGTTCGAAAGCGGGTTCGGGGACGAAGCTTTCCACCGGGCGATGTGTGGGGTGACGTTCGAGCTCGAGGGCACCGTTCTGGATGGACACGAAAAAGGCGAAGGGGTTGTTCGGGCGGAGACCCAGGTCGGCGAACGGCACGGCCGCTTCGAGGACGTCCGCCGCGGCCACTTTCGGAGATGCGTCCCTGACAGCGGTCCAGGTTCCGTCTGGCGTCCGATGATGGAGCTCGGCGACCGGTCCGCGGCCCGTCCCGAACAGGACCAGTCGCCAATCCGCCGGTGTGGTGAAGTTGACGCTGCAGCGGGTGCCTTCCGCCAGCTTCTGCCCGGCCGGGCCGGCAAGGTCCAGACGCAGGTAGAGGTTCTCGAGGTCAAATCCAAAGAGCAGCCGCTTGACGGTGGGCTCGTGCCGCTCGCCGCCGGTCATCGTGCCCGACGGCACATCGGTTTCGACGATGCCCGCGGGCAGCCATTCGAAGTAACTGCTCGCACGGCCGTCGAGCACCGGGTTGAGCAGCCCGACCGGCGTCACGACGGTCAGCGGGACGTGGCCGGTGCTGATGTTGGTCGCAAACAGCTCCTCGGGCACCTGCTGGCCGAGCATCTGGTAGACGTTGCGAATGTGCCGGCGGAACAGCTCATCGAATTCCAGGTCGTGGTTGGATGAATGGTCGTCGCCGTACCACCAGAACCAGTCGCTGCCTTCGGCGATGAGCAACTCCTTGAATGCCTGCTCGCGATCGGCGGGATCGGCTGTCGACGACACGCGGTCGAACATCTGACGGGCGTCTCGAAGCTGTCGCCAGCCTCGGATGTCGTCGCCGTGTCCGATCCAGATGAAGAAATTGCCATCAATCCACGAACCGGGAAAAATCCCGTTGAGGGGGCGGCGTGCGCGCCCGGTCGCCTCGCTCATCGTCACGGTGCGCAGTTCCGGATGGGTGGCCAACTTGCCGTACAGGGCACGAAGGAAGGGGCGCCCGCCCTCCTCGAAGTGCTCCCACGCGTTCTCGCCATCGAGAATGATCGAAATGGTGGCGTCTTCCCCGCCGCTCGCCGCCGAAAATCGCCGGCCGGATTCGGCCAGCCGATTGACGAAATCTGCTGCCGCCTGGTCAGCCTGCCAGCCGGAGTAGACGAAGCCGATCATGTCGGACAACGCGTGATCGCGGAAGAGACAGCCGATCTGCGCGGACCCGACCTGCACCGAGTACGCTCGGTACAGCGGTTCGGGCTGCTCGAGGCGGCCGGCCGCGTCCCGGCGGAATTCACGACCAATCGTGCGCCCGAGGATGGCCTCGTCGGTGGCCATCCACTTGAATCCCGCAGCGGCCGCAATCTCGGCCATCTCGTCGGAAACGGACCCTTCGGAGGGCCACACACCCGCCGGCTCGTGACCGAAAAGAGCCTTATGACATTGCCGAGC
This sequence comes from Vicinamibacterales bacterium, assembly GCA_963811435.1. Taxonomy (GTDB): domain Bacteria; phylum Acidobacteriota; class Vicinamibacteria; order Vicinamibacterales; family JAMQPK01; genus JAMQPK01. The sequence continues at coordinate 1,624,581 of CAWERD010000006.1, read as the reverse complement.
CCTGACCAGCTGCTCCGTCGCGTCCTCAGGACGGCGGAAGGCGGGCCGGGGAACGGCCGACGTCGGGTGCGTCCTCAGATAGACGTCGGTGTCGCACAAGAGCGGAAGAATGGGGTGATAGAACGGCGAGGTCGACAGCTCGACCTGCCCTCGTTCGGCGGCCTCGCGGTACTCCGGGATGACGCGGCGCAGTATCTCGAGCTCGACGGTTCGAAGTTCGAGCTTGTCGTCCTCCGTAAAGCTGCGCTGCTTCTGGATGAGCCGGCGGACGCGCGGGTCGCCGTCGAGGTAGTACGGATCGACCCACGCCAGCTTGTGCCAGACCTGGAGGTCGAGGAAGTCCTGATCGGTGAATCCGCCGCGGCTGTCGCGCTTCTGCAGCAGGTCGGCATAGCGCGGATAGCGGTCGATCATCCGGCCGCGCGGCGCGTGAAAAAATTCCGACAGAATGGTCGCGCGCTCGGTCCCGCTCAGCTCGGCCACCGGCTTCAGGCCGAGCTCGAGGTGCCAGTCGCGCGCGCGGTCTTCGGCAAACGCCTCGAGCTGGACGAGCAGCGACGGGACGAGGTTGAACGTGACCTTCACCTGCGGAAATTCCCGCATCAGCGCAACCATGCCGTAGTAGTCCTTCAGTCCATGCATCCGCACCCACGGGAGTACGTGCTCGCCGGTGGCGAGGTCTTCGTAGTACGGCTGGTGCATGTGCCAGAGGATGGCGACGTTAGTCATGTGGTATCTTCGACTTACCGCAAATGTTGAGGATTCTCGATCGGTATCTGCTGCGCGAGCTGATGGCGCCCTTCTGGTTTGCGCTGCTGCTGCTCACCTTTGCGCTCGAGATTCCGCCCATCCTCGAATACGGCGAAACGCTCATCACCGAGGGTGCGTCGTGGGACATCGTCGTGCGCGTGCTCGCCACGCTCGTGCCGCAGTCGCTGGGCATTACCATTCCGATGGCGCTGCTCTTCGGCATCCTGTTCACGCTCGGGCGCCTCTCGGGCGATCGCGAGATCGTGGCGCTGGAAGCCTGCGGCGTGAGCATGGTGCAACTGCTCCGCCCTGTTCTGCTCTTCGCCTTCATCGCAACGGCCGCGACAACCTACGTCATGATCGTCGCGCTGCCCGCCGCAAATCAAGCCTTCCGCGAAATTACGTTCAAGTTGTTGATGACGCGGGGCGAAACCAAGATCAAACCGCGGGTGTTCTATACGGATTTTCCGAATCTCGTCATTTATGTTCGCGAGGTGACGCCCGGGGTCGGGTGGAGCAGCGTGTTCGTATCCGATAACAGCCTGCCGAACGAGCCGAAAGTGTACCTGTCGAAAACGGGACGGCTGCTGCTCAGCGAAGAAAAACGCAGCGTGCAGATGGTGCTGACCGACGGGACGCATCACTTCGCAAAGCTGAACGAGCCTGACAAGTACCAGACGGGCACGTTCGAGCGGACCACGCTCAACATCGATCCGAACAGCGTCTTCCCGCGCGAAGGCCCCATGAAGGGCCTGATGGAAATGACCATCGGCGAGCTCAAAGAAGACATGGCCGAGCTGCGCGCGCAGAACATCCATCCGCACAACCAGATCATGGCGTGGCAGAAGAAGTACCTCGATTCCCGCCGCGTGTCTCGCGTTCATGCTCGTGGCCCTGGGACTGGGCGTCAGCAACAGACGCGATGGCAAGCTCGCGAGCTTTGTCGTCGGCATCGCGGTCGTCTTCATCTACTGGTTCCTGATGTACATCTCCGAGGCGATCGCCAAGGGCCGGCTTCTTCCCTGGTGGTTCGCGCATCTCGCGATGTGGGTGCCGAACATCGTGGTCGGGTTCTGGGGCCTGATTCTGATCGTGAAAAAGCTGCGCGCTCCGGAAGAGGCCTCCTTCCGATTCGCGCTGCCCTTCCTGCGGCGTCGCGTGCGCGACGATCAAGCCACCGCGGCAGCGACGCCTGCCAAGGGCACGCGGGTCGTGGTGGTCATCAAAGTGCCGCAGTTTTCGTTCCCGCGTCCCAGCATCCTCGACTGGTATGTCCTGAAGCACGGGCTGCGCGTATCTGCGCTCGCCGCAATCGGGTTGCTGGGTCTCTTCTACATCGGGAGCTTTATCGATCTTTCGAATCACCTGTTCACGGGGCGCACCAACGCGCTGATGATCCTTCGGTATCTCTGGTGGGCGTCGCCGCAGTTTGTCTATTTTCTGGTGCCGCTCGCCGTCTTGATGGGCGCGCTCGTCACCATTGGCGCTCTCACGAAGAACAGCGAGCTCATCGTCATGCGGGCGTGCGGGATCAGCTTGTACCGTGCCGCGGCGCCGCTTTTGATTCTCGCGATCATCGGCAGCGTGATCTTGCTGGGCCTCGAAGAGCGGGTGCTCGCCTACTCGAATCGGCGTGCGGACACGTCCAACAACCAGATCCGAGGGCGCCTTCCGACCACACAAGAGCTGAACCGGCGCTGGGTGACCGCGAACAACGGAGCCATCTACCAGTATCTGTATTTCGAGCCGGGGCGGAATCGACTCAACGGCCTGTCGATTTACGAGTTCGGCAAGGATGCCTCGATGCTCGCGCGACGGAGCTATTTTGAATCGGCCAGCTTTCCGGGCGATCGTGAAGAGAAGGGTCAGGTGACGTGGCAGGGGGCGAAAGGCTGGCGCCGCGAGTTCCAGCCGAAGCTGCGCTTCCTGGCTTTCACGAATCAACCGGTCGTCATGGAAGGGCCCGGCTATTTCGCGGGCGAGACGCCGGATGCGCAGTACATGTCATACGGGCAGCTCAGCGACTATGTGACGTCGCTCGAGGCGGGCGGCTTCAACGTGGTGCCGTACGTCGTCGCCCTGCATCGCAAGCTCGCGTTCCCGTTCGTCACGCTGATCATGGCGCTCATCGCCGTGCCTTTCGCCGTGACGACCGGCAAGCATGGCGCGATGTACGGAATCGGCGCCGGCATCGTGCTCGCAATCCTCTACTGGACGGCTATCAGTGTGTTCGGCGCGATCGGCGCAGGCGGCTTGATGGCGCCCGCGCTCGCTGCCTGGGCGCCGAACATCATCTTCGGCTGCATGGCGATGTATCTGCTTCTCACCGTACGAACGTAAATAAATACTGAACAGGAGATCAAGAGATCAGGAGGTCAAGAGATCTTTGGATCAAAGATTGAATTCTTCTGATCTCTTGAACTCCTGATCTCATGTTTGTTTTTCAGCGTTCGATCCGCAGATCGTGAATCGTGAACCCGCCAGCAGTGCCGGGATTCGTGTTCGTGCGGTCTACAACGAAGAGCACCGTGTCTGATTGCGAAGGATCGAAGGCGCCACTATTCCCCACCGGCGACATCTCAGTGAACGGAACGATCATGTCGCGAACCTGGGCGTCGAGATACACCGATTTCTGCCATCGTTCGCCCGATCGTGGGTGTCTCGCCTGAACGGAAATACGCATCGGTTGCCGTGCGCTCGCACGCAGTGCGAGATGCGTGCGTTCGGTGAGGGCCTTCCCGACTCCAATGACGAGCGCAGCGTATTGGCCGTAGCGGGCTCCGTCGGCCAGGCGGTAGGTGAATTCTGCCGGTCCCCTCGGCGGCTCGGCCTGCGACACCTGCGCCGTTGACGCGCCGTCGGTTTCGACGTGCCACGGCCCCCCTTGAACGCTCAACGTGATCGTCGGTACTGCAGGGGCGACCGCCGGCGACATCTTTCCCCATTCGGCCGGGCGAATGTAAATCGGGTTGCTGACGATCCAGGGAACAGGCGGATCGCCGGGCGCGTTCGACAGATACACCTCCACCCGGTAGGTCCCGTTCTCCCCTCTTGAATCGAACGTCAACTCAGGCAGCGGATGTTGAGAGGCGATGCGTCCGTCTTTGCGAAGCACAATCGTTCCACCGCCAGGTGCGCTGGCCCGCGCGGTCAATGTCGTACCGCTCGCGCGGAACTCCAACCACGCCGGGGTCGCGATCGCGTCGATCGCCGAGTAGACGCGACCAGTCCGGAGGGTAGAGATGATCGCTTCTGCATCGGCGGCCGCATCGTTTGCCAGACGCCGCTCGAGTGGCGCCCGGATCGCGAACGTGCGGAACGACGCCTCGTACGACGGAATGCGCAGGAACCACCCCCGCGTGTATCCATTCGCATCGTCGTCCATCCACCCGGCTCGAGCGTGGGCATCCGCACCGGCAAGTGCGACCACCGGGCGTTGCTGTGTCAATGTGTCCCATCGTTCGAGGGTCCGGTCGGGACGATCGAGCAGAGACGCAAGCGTTTCGGCGGGGCGAAACGGGTATCGTGCGAGCGCGCGCAGAAGCTGTGAGCGGCTCTCGTCACGCCATTCGGTATCGGCGTTGAGCCATTCGAGAGCGTCGAACGGGGCATCCCAGCCGTGCCACTGCAGTCCCGGTTTTGCGGAATCGGGATGCGCGACGATGCCGAAGCCGCCAAGACGCTTCACGTCTTCCACGACGTCTCGCGCTTCGCCGCGAAGTGGATACGGCGCCTGCGCCATACCGATCGCGATGTAGTGGCCGCCCTCGGTGCTCAGCTCGACCCCGTCAATCACGAGCACTCCCGACCGGTACTGCGGAGGTTCCAGCTTCCGGGTCCCGTCACCGTGATCGGTCAGCACGATGAAGTTGAGGCCGGCACGGGCGGCTGCGGCGGCAACCTCATCGGGCGAACCCGACCCATCGGAACGATTCGTGTGCACGTGGAAGGATCCGATGGCTGTCGCCGTCGTCGACGATGCCGTCAGGCGAACAGGCCGCGGTGGCAGAGGGAGCAGCAGAAAAAGAAAAGCGGCGGCCAACACGGCCGCCGCCATCGACATGACACGTACCTTACGCACGTTCGTCGTCAGTTTTCAATCATCAGCTTACAGTCCGGCGGCCTTCCGAAGCGCGTTGGCGCGGTCCGTCTTCTCCCAGGTGAAGCCCTCTTCGGTGCGGCCGAAATGCCCGAACGCCGCAGTTTTTCTGTAGATCGGCCTCCGGAGATCGAGATCGTCGATGATGCCCTTCGGCGTCAGCTTGAAGTGCTCGCGCACGAGCTCGGTGATCTTCTCGTCGGCGATCTTGCCGGTGCCGTACGTATCGACCATCACCGAGACGGGATCGGCCACGCCGATCGCGTATGCGAGCTGCACCTGCAGCTTCTCGGCGAATCCGGCGGCGACGCAGTTCTTTGCGATGTAGCGCGCCATGTAACAGGCCGAGCGATCGACTTTCGTGGGATCTTTTCCGGAGAACGCACCGCCGCCGTGTGGCGCGGCACCGCCGTATGTATCGACGATGATCTTGCGGCCGGTGAGGCCGGCGTCACCGTGCGGGCCGCCGACGACGAAGCGGCCAGTCGGATTCACGTAAATTTTCGTGTTCTTGTCCATCAACTCGGCGGGCACGACGCGATTGATGATCTTTTCGACGAAGTCGCCGCGCATTCGATCGTTGGTGACGTCCTCTCGATGCTGGCTCGAGATGACGACTGCCTCGACGCGAACGGGCTTGCGGCCTTCGTACTCGACGGTCACCTGAGACTTGCCGTCCGGCCGGAGATAGTCGAGCACGCCATCGCGGCGGGCGCACGACAGCCCCTTGACCAGCTTGTGCGCCAGCATAATCGGCAGCGGCATCAGCTCTTCGGTCTCGTTGCACGCGTAGCCGAACATCAGGCCCTGGTCGCCGGCGCCGCCGGTGTCGACGCCCATGCTGATGTCGGGCGACTGCTTGTGAATGGACGAAAGAACGGCGCACGTATCTGCGTCGAAGCCGAACTTCGCGCGGGTGTAGCCGACGTCTCTGATCGCCGCGCGCGCGGTCTCCTGAAAGTCGACGATGGCGTTGGTCGTGATTTCCCCGGCCATGACGACCAGACCGGTCGTGACAAGCGTCTCGCAGGCGACGCGGCTCTTTGGGTCCTGCGCCAGGAGGGCGTCGAGGACCGAATCTGAAATCTGATCGGCAATCTTGTCGGGGTGTCCTTCGGTTACGGACTCCGACGTAAACAGATGGCGGCCGTCACGGCTCATTACGTTGCGCTCCTTATGCGTCTACCGTTTACCGTCTGCCGTTGACCGTGAACGGTGGACCGTAAACGGTGAACGGCGAACGTCTGAAATGATCCGCGAATTCTATCATGCGCGCGGGTGAAACCGGTCATAAACCGCCCGCAGCCGGGCCTCGAGCACGTGCGTGTAGATCTGTGTCGTCGAAAGATCGGCATGACCAAGCATCATCTGTATCGACCGCAAATCGGCGCCGTGCTCGAGCAGATGCGTGGCGAACGAGTGACGGAGCACGTGCGGGCTGAGCGTCCTCGAGAGGCCCGCTTTCATCCCGTAGCCTTTGAGAATTTTCCAGAATCCCACACGGCTCAAACTGGTGCCGCGCCTGGCGTTCACAAAAAGCCAGGGAGAGCTGCGTTTGCCGAGCAGCGCCGGACGGGCCTCGCGAATGTATCTTATGAGCCACTCCGCCGCCTGGTCGCCTATGGGTACGATGCGCTGTTTGTTGCCTTTGCCGGTCGTCGACAGATACCCCGCCTCGAGGTTCAGGTCGCTGGCGCGCAGATGAATCAGCTCTGAGACACGCAGCCCGGTGGCGTAAAGCACTTCGATCAAGGCGCGATCTCTCAGGCCTCGCGCGGTTCCCACGTCGGGCTGCTTGATGAGACGCTCGACCTCTTCAATGCCGAGAAACTTCGGCAATCCCGGCCAGGCACGGGGCGCCTGAAGATCGTCGGCAGGATTGTGATTCACATGCTGGGTGAGGACGACGAAACGGAAGAACCCCCTGACCGCGGCAACCATGCGCGCAACAGACCGCGGCGACAACCCCTCGTTCATCAGGCTGTCAACAAAATTTTCCAGATCGTGCCGGCCGAGCAATTGGATGGCTTTTTCCTGGCCGGCCGCGAATTCTCCAAGCCGTTGGAGGTCGCGGCTGTAACTTTCAAGCGTGTGATCGGCGAGCCGCCGTTCGACGCGCAGGTGTGTCAAATACGCATCGACGAGATCATGGGTGGTTGACACTGTCGGAACGTGAGAGTAGCATCCGGCACTTCGTTGCGCTAACGTTTCCTGATACGAGATGCCCCATCGTTCGAAATATCAGCAGCTCCCTACCGAAGCTATCAACCCAGCGACGCTCGGCATCGACAAGGCGTCTTCGGCCGACATCATCGAGCTGATGTTGAACGACGATCGCAAAGTGCTTGCCGCCGTGCAGAGGGAGAAGCCGCGGATTGCGATCGGCGTCGACATCATCGTCGAGGCGCTTCGCAAGAACGGTCGCGTCATCTTCGTCGGCGCAGGAACCAGCGGCCGGCTGGGGGTTGTCGAATCGGCAGAAATGCCGACCACGTTCGGCACGAACCCGGACTCGATTCAGGCCGTCATGGCCGGTGGCAAGGACGCGTTTCTCCACACCAAGGAGGGCGCTGAAGACAGCTACGAGGACGGCGCGCGCGCGATTACGCGGCTCAAGCCGACGAAGAAAGATGTCGTCATCGGCGTGTCGGCGAGCGGCATGACGCCGTACGTGCGCGGCGGGCTGACTCGTGCGCGCAAAGCCGGATCGAAGACGATCTTCGTCACCTGCGATCCGCGCACCGAGCTGCAGATGTTCGTCGATCTCACCATCGCGCCGGCGGTAGGGCCCGAGGTGATCGCCGGCTCGACGCGCCTCAAGGCCGGAACCGCCACGAAGCTCGTCCTCAACATGCTGACGACCGCTGCGATGGTCCGGATCGGCAAGACGTATGGAAACCTGATGGTCGATCTGCATACCACCTCGGAGAAGGCGCGCGAGCGAGCGCGGCGCATCATCTCGATGGTGACGGGACTCGACAACGATCAGGCCGACGCGCTGCTCCAGAAGGCCAAATGGAACGTGAAGGCGGCGATCGTGATGCAGAAAACGAAGGGCGGTTACACGCAGGCCACTGCACGCCTTCGTCGGGCACACGATTCGGTGCGCGACGCCATCGGTGAGGACATCGAGCCGCGTTTGCGCGAGCTTCTCCACCTCGACCCTGCCGACACGAATCCGTAGGTACATTTTCCGCACGTTGCTCAAGCCCCGCTGGAAGTGTCTGCCTCTCATCATGGTGGGCGCGCTCCTGTCTGTCGTGCCCGGATCGGGCCAGACCGACGAGGTCCGCGCCATGTGGGTGCAGCGTGGAAGCCTCGCGTCGCCTAAAACCATCCTCTCGGCGGTCGAGATGGCGAAACAAGGCGGCTTCAACACGCTCATCGTGCAGGTGCGCGGGCGCGGCGATGCGTTCTACGACAGCCGCTACGAGCCCAGGCCGCCGCTGCTCGCCAGACAGCCGGCGTCGTTCGATCCGTTAGACCTCATGCTCGCGACGGCGCATCGCGCGGGCCTCAAGGTCCACGCATGGGTCAATGTGAACCTCGTGTCCGACGCCGAGCCTCCGGCGGCACGCCGGCATGTGGTGCACGTACATCCAGAGTGGCTCATGGTGCCCCGTCCGCTCGCTGCCGATCTGGCGCGAATGAATCCGAAGAGCACGGCGTACCTGAAGCGACTGTCGGAATACGCGAAGGCACGCAGCGATCGCGTCGAAGGCCTGTTCCTCTCCCCTGTTCACAAGGGCGCTGTCGACTACACAGTGCGGATCATCGGCGATATCGCGGGACAATACGACGTCGATGGCATCCATCTCGACTACATCCGCTTCCCGAACGAAGAGTTCGACTACAGCCCTGACGTGCTGAACGAGTTCCGCGCGGCGGTGATGGAGAACGTGTCGAGTGCCGAGCGCCGTGACTACGCGGTGCGCGCGCGCGGCCGGCCGTTTTTTTATACGGAAATGTTTCCGCAGCGATGGCAGGAGTTCCGGCGGGCGCGTCTGACGGCTCTGCTGACGAAAATCCGCGGCACCGTCAAGGCGCGCCGGCCGCGCGCCGTACTCTCGGCGGCCGTCTTTCCCGATGCGAACGATGCCGCGAATCACCGCTTTCAGGAATGGGGCCACTGGCTCGAGTCAGGCCTGCTCGATGCGATCTGCCCGATGGCCTATACGACCGATCCCGTGCTCTTCCGATCGCAGATTGCGAACGTCGAGCATGTGGCCGGCGGCCGCCCTGTCTGGGCCGGCATCGGCGCCTATCAGCTAACCGCGGACGCGACCGTTGAAAACATTCGCGCCGCGCGACAACTGGGCACCGAGGGGGTCGTGCTTTTTTCTTACGACAACCTGAACGCGCTCTACGTCACAACCGTTGCGAAGGGGGCCTTCGCGCGGTGACCGATTTTACGGGCGCCCGCGAAGTTCTGGAGCGCGCTGTGAGCGAACGTGCGTTCCCCGCGGCCGTCGTCGAAGTCGGCTCGCCGGATCGCGCGCTGTGGCAGCAGGCATTTGGCAGGCTCGACCCTGATGCCGATTCGCCGCTGACCAGCACTGACACGATTTTCGATCTCGCCTCCCTGACCAAGGTCATCGCGACGACAAGTCTCATCATGAGGCTTGTCGAGCGCGGCGTCCTCGCACTCGATCATCCGGTGCGCCGCTGGCTTCCGGATTGGCGGGGCCACGATCGCGAGCACGTCACCCTGCGATCGCTGTTGAGTCACAGTGCCGGCCTTACCGCGTGGCTGCCCTTCTTCCGCGATTACACCGGGCGTCAGGAATTTCAGCACGCGATCTGCACGTTGCCCTTGGAATACCAGCCAGATACGCAATCGATCTACAGCGATCTCGGCTTCATGCTTCTGGGCTTCATCGTCGAGGATGCGGGGGCCAGCCCGTTCGCGCAGCAGGTGGAGGATCTGCTCCGCGCTATCACGCCGGCGCCCCTGCTCTTCAATCCGCCCGCGGAGTTGCGCCCTGCGATTGCGCCGACGGAGCATGATTCGTGGCGCGGTCGAAAACTCGTCGGTGAGGTGCACGATGAAAACTGCTGGGCACTCGGTGGAGCCGCGGGACATGCAGGGTTGTTCGGGACTGCTCAGGCTGTCGGAGATTTTGCGCAGGCGATGCTGCGAGCACTGAAGGGAACGGACCAGCGGATTGGAAAGATGACGACGGTGCGCACCTTCGTGACGCGAGCAGGAGTGCCTGGATCGCGTGCGCTTGGATGGGACACAATGCTTCCGACATCATCGTGCGGCACGAAGATGTCGGCTTCTGCGTTTGGTCACACAGGATTTACGGGTACCACGTTGTGGATCGATCCAGACCGTGGAATCTACGTGGTGTTGCTGACGAATCGAGTCAATCCGACACGTGAGAATACGGCGATCCAGCGCGTGCGTCCGATGCTGCACGACGCCGTCATGAGCGCGCTAGAAGCCTCTACCACCTTGTGATGGTGGCGGGAATCCCGGACGGCCGCCGTCGAGCGGCCTGAACTGGCCGTCTCCGCGTCCGCCGCGCCCGTCAGAGCCTCCGCGCCCGCCCTGTGGCCCGCCCCGTCCGTCGGCTCCGCCGCGTCCGCCACGACCTACCCCACCGGGGCCAGCGCCGCCGCCCGGACCACCGGCACGCGACGACAGTTCCATTCCGATGAACTGCCATTCGTTGTATCGCTGCTTGCCGTTGTAGATCCTGATGGACTGACCCGTGTTCTTGCTGACGACGCCAACGATCGCCCCACGTCCGCTCGGGGACGGGCCGATCGAGCCACCACCCGGTCCACCCGAGCTCCCGCCGCCAGTACCTCCCGAGCCCGGGCCTTGCGCGCTCATGCCGCGCGAGCCGCCCTGCGAGCCGCCGCCCTGCGAGCCGCCCGGCGAACCCGGTTGAGTGCCCGTGCCCGTCTGGAAATAAAGCATCTGAAATTCGCCGTCTTTATTCGGCGACAGCGGATCCTTGAACTTCTTTCGCAGCATGCGCTGCTCGATCAGCACGTCGAGAGTGGCTGGAGACTGATTGGCGTACTTCCGCTGATACTGGTTGATGGCTCTCGCGTACTGCTGGCCTCGAAAAATGAGCTCTTCCTCTTTTTCGCGTCGAATCATCTGAGACCAGGTGGGCATGGCGACGGCCAAAAGAATCGCCATCACCGACATTGCGACCAGCAAGGCCGCCATGGCATAGCCCGGCTCCTGTCGCTGCGCGGGCCGAAAGCCGATAATTGATTTGGCCGGTAACGCCATGATATTCTTATAGTTACACACTTTTTCCCGGGATGCCTTCTATCATAACAGGACTTGGTCGATTGAGGAACTTCAGGGTGTGGGCGGTTGTGGCCTGTGCAGGGTTCGTTACGCTGGCCTGCGATAAATTGCCGCTGCTCGCCCCGCAACAGTCGACCATCACCCTTTCCACCGCGAGCTCGATCGTTCAGGCCAACGGCACAACCGAGATTCGGGCCACGGTCCTTGAACAGGCGGGCACGCCGGTTCAGAATGGCACCACCGTCACGTTCACAACGAACCTCGGCACGCTCTCCCCCACCGACGCCAGGACGGTTAACGGCGTTGCGATGGTGCAGTTTCTCGGAAATGGCCAGTCGGGTAAGGCGTCGATCAAGGCGATTTCGGGAGGCGCCGCGTCAGAGGCGCTCGAGTTGTCCGTCGGCGCCGCAGCGGCCGGCCGCATCAACCTGACAGCGAATCCAGCCACAGTGCCGTCCACCGGCGGAACGACGACGATTACCGCCGTTGTCCTGGATGCGTCCGGGAATCCGATTGCCGGGGTCCCCGTGAGTTTCGCCACGAACGCCGGATCGTTAGCGTCGCAAATCGTCAATGCCGACACGGCTGGGCGCGCGTCAACGACCCTGACGACGTCGCGAGAGGCCATCGTCAGTGCGACTGTCGGCGGAACGATCACCGCGCAGGTGACGGTGACGATTTCTGTCCGCCCGACGGTCTCCATCTCGCTTGCGTCGGGATCGACGCCGGTTGAAGGCGGGATCACGACCTTCTCGGTCACGGTGAACACCGCGACGGGCGGCTCACCGCTGCAGAGTGTCATCGTGGATTACGACGATGGCTCGAGGGACGACCTGGGTGCCGTCAGCGGCACGGTCTCGGTGCAGCACATCTACGGCAACGATGGATCGTTCACGCCGTCCGTTACGGCCACCGACACAGCCGGCGCGTCGGCATCGGCTTCGACGGTTATCGTGGTTCAGCCGATGCTCGTCAGCATCACGGCTACCCCAAGCACCGTCAATCCAAAAACATTTACGTTCACGGCGAACGTGAGTCCTCCGGGAGCCTCGGTTGCGAGCTTTACGTGGACGTTCGGCGACGGAACCGGCGTCACGACGTCGAGCGCGTCGACCAGCCACACCTATACGCTTGCGGGTGATCGCACGATCAGAGTCACGATCAGAACAGCGACAAACCGAACTGCCACCGGCAGCACGACGATTACCGTTCCGTAGGGGCCGGCTTTAGACGGATTAGCCGCCCTATCCTGACGCAGAGCCGCAGAGCCGCAGAGAGAACAACCTCAAGTCTGATCTCTTCTTCTAGAGAAATGTGCTGTGTATAGGAGTTCTGCGGATCCGAATCGCGTGCCGCGAAGTCGATTTAGATTCGTCGTGTCGTCGTGTCTTCGTGGTTTTGTGGTTTTGCCTTCGTCGCGTCCGTGTCTTCGCGTTAAAGCAGCGCAACGCTCGAACAGCCCCGAAAACGCTCTATCGTCTATTACCAGTCTGCGTAGTTGGATCCGTCGAGGCTGATGCCGGGCGCACCGCTCTTCACGCCCTTCACGCCAGGGGCCGCGTCAGGATTGGATGGATCGGCCTCCGACATCTCGATCTGCCAGGTTTCGGCCGAGTCGGTGATCGGATCCTTGGGAATCTGCCGCATGTAGTTCTCGGTCACGAGAGAAGACAAGTCCGGAGGCCAGATGCCCTTGTCGGCGTGGTACTGATCGAGAGAGTCATTCAGGCGGAACAGATTCTCCTTGAGCACGGCTTCCTTCGCGCGACGGACGCTCGTCGCGTGCGTCGAGATCGCGATGCCGGCCAGGATGACAATCAGCGTGATGACGATCAGCAGCTCCATCAGCGTGAAGCCGCGCGCCTGCCGCGCCTGAGCCTTGGCGAAGGCGGGCCATTTACCAGTCACGATAGTTCGTCCCATCGAGCGCTTTGCCGGTGCTCTTCGTATAGACATCGAAAACGTTCTGCCCGCCCCACGATCGCGTGTCGGGCTCGTCGCGCGTCGATCGCAACCCCCACTCCGACGAGCGCGTCATCGGATCTCTCGGAATGCGCCGGAGATATCGCAGCTTGCGTCCTGTCGTATCGTTGGCCGGCGTCACGCCGTCCACGAGAGTTTCCAGCTTCGGCGGATACCCTTCGGCGTCGTTGTCGATGTCGTTCGCGGAGATTTGATTCTGCTCGACCGCGTCGTGGTACTTGTCGATCGCCAACCGGATTTCGCGCAGGCTGCGGCGCAGCTCGATCTCACGATTGCGCTGCAGGGTAACCCGCGCGAGCGGCAGCGCGGCGGACGCCAGAATCCCCACGATGGCGGTCACAATCACCATCTCGATGAACGTGAAGCCCCGCTCGTTCACAACCCTATCGTACGTTAATCGAGGCTGGGCTGAACCTTACAGGAATGAGTCCGCCCGCGGGATTCTGCATGACGCCGCTGATCGTCACCTGCGTGGTGCCGGTGCCCACCGCGTCGAACTGAAGAGCGGCCAGCAGCCCCATGCCCGATGCACCGACGCTGTCTCCCGTGCGCACGAAGGCGAGGTCGACCCGCCCCTGCGCGACGTTGCTGTCCGGCGTGAAAACGACGTTGGCGTTGCCGGGCTGGCGGAGGAAACTTCCCTCCTGCACCATTCTCATGCGCAGGATGGCCGGGTTGTACGTCACCGTGAGCGTAATCGTGCTCGCGCGCGTCACGTTCGTCACGTAGATCGGCACCATGTACGGTCCCGCGCCGACGCGCACTTCACCAGTGGGCGCGGTGATGGAGACCTGAGCGGTTGGGGCGAGCGTCGTCGTGTTCGCTGACGCGGCCACCTGCGGCTCGACGGGCGGCGCGACCTGACTTTGTGGCGTCGCCGCAGGTGGCTGCAGTGGTGACGCTGGTGGTTGCGGCGCAGGCGCCGTGAACTGACCCGGTGCGCCGGTTGGCGGCGCGCTCGGAGCCGGCGTGATTGGCGGCACCGTCTGCGCGCCGGGTGCTGGCGGTGAGGGCGCTGTCCCCGGAGGGGGTTCCTCGACGGGCGGTGCGGCGATCAGCGGCGGCGGGCCGGTCAGACCAAAATTCTGATTCGTGCCCACGTAAATCGGATTCAGATCGCGCGCGGTGAATTCATGCGTGCGAATAATCCGCGGCGTCAGCAGCATCACGATGTCTGTTTGCGCAATCGTGTCGTCGGACGACGCGAAGAGGTACTTGCAGAACGGGTACTGAGAGCACTCCCGGCACACCGGTCATCGACCGGCGCTCATCGTCCTGAAGAAGGCCGGCGATCAGATGCGACTCTCCGTCTCGCAACCGGAGCTTCGTCGTGACGCTGCGCGTCGGAAACGACGGCGCCGGGGCGCCGCCGACGAGGCGCGTCGGACCGAGCGTGTCGTTCGACATGATCAGGTCCATCAGGATGTCGCCTTCCTCGGTGACGAGACGAGGCGTCGCCTGGACGTTGATGCCGACCGTTCGGAAGTTATATGACGAGACCGGATCGATGTTCGGGCCGCCGCCGGCGATTGGTGAAAACGTGTGGCGAGAAACGGCTCGTCCGCGCCAACCTTGAGCGTCAGTTGCGATCCTTCCGAACCGCGCAACTGCGTCGTCGCCAGAAATCGCGTGTTGACATCCGTGGCGAGGAACTTGACGACGGCCTGCGGCACCGTCATGTAGAAGTCGGCGGTGCTGACACCCTGCGAGATCGTGTTCAGGTTGAACGGGCGCCCATCGGTCGTGCCGGTCGCACCGCTTGCCGCCCCGGCCGCGCCTGGAGGCGCCTGGTCGGGGGAGAAGATGCCGCCAATCTGGTTCGCCGACAGATTCAATCCGAGCTCTTTTTCACGGGTGCGGCTCACCTCGAGGATTTCGACGTCGAGCGTGATTTCCGCCCTCGGCTTGTCGTTCGTGATGACCAGCTCGCGAATGACGGCCAGGACCGGCTCGGTGGCACGCACGGTGATGCTGTTGTTCGACTTGTTCGGGAAGATGACCGGCGGAATCGTCACGCCCGTCGTCGTCCGCGTGATGGCCGTCAGCATCGTCGTCAGCTCGGTCGCATCCACATATGACAGCGGGATCGTCAGTGCGATCTGGCGCTCGTATTTCAGTCGGTTCGGCGCCGAATCCAGCGCGATGACGATCGTCCGTTCATCCTGCACGCTGTAGAAGAGGCCGTTCGATGAGAGCAGCGTGTTGAGCGCCTGCTCGATGGAACCCGTCAAATTGACCGTCACCATCCGATCCTGGAAGCTGGCGTCGTAGATGACGTTGATGCCGGTGGTGTTGCTGAGGAACGTGAGAATGTCCCGCAGACTGGTCGCCGTAAAGCGGAAATCGAGCGGCGCGCGTGACGCAGGATTCAGGATCGGCGTCGCACTCGCCTGACGCGCCTGGTCGCGGAGCTGCACGATCGGCGGCTTCGGGCGCGACGCCTCGATGCGATCGCGGATGACGCGTTCCAGCATCACGATCCGGTCGATGGCCTGGGTGTTGCCCGGATCGAACTCGACGGTCAGCCGATACTCCTGAAGCGCCGCGTCGAGCTGGTCTTTCGTTTCGAGCTGTCGTGCGGCGTCGAAGTGCACTCGCGACGCGTTCAGCATTGCCCGCTCGAGCGCGATGCGGTATTCGGCGCGGCTCGGGCTGGCCTGCATCGCCTGGCGGTAATAGGTGACGGCAGAGTCCCAGTCGCCGACGCGTGCCCGGTCTTCGCCTCGCTGGAACGCCCGGCCGGCCGTGCAGCCTGTGAGGAGCGCAAGAGCGAGCAAAAGCGCGAAGGCTCTGTAAAGTCGTTTCATTAAAGTGGTTATTGCCCCGTCTGCCTGATGGTTTGACGCCCGCGTCCGTCAAGATACGAAAGTTCGACCGATTCTACGCCTATCTTCAATATGCGATATCGGCCCTCGATGACCTCCCCTTCACGGCCCTGGTACACGCCTCGCCCGTCGGTGAACACCGCGATCTTGGCTCCCGGCTTCCGGGGATCGACCACATCGCCGATGTACTTCAATGTGATGCGCGGCAGCGGTGGTGGTGGCGGCGGCCCCTTTTCAATGGGGTTCTCCTGCTCGGGAGGCCGCTTCGTAGTCGGCGGCGGCGGTGGCGGTGCAGGCGGCGGCTTGAACCTGAACGGATTGCGATTGCCGGCCTCGGGCTCGGGACGTTCGGCATCGAGTGCTTTGAGATCGACACCGCTGAATGGTTGTTCGGTGGCGGCCTTCGCGGCCTTTGCCGCCGCTGTGCTGCCGGGCGCGTTGGCGGCACCAGGCCGTCCGACGGCGCGAATGGTCCACCCGGCGATGGCCAGAACGACCAGCGCCATCGCCGCGAGAGCCAGCTCGCGCTGACTTTTAGGCTCCATCGGGTCCCACGTGGTAGTAGGTCGACAGGCTCAAGTCGAACGTCAGGGGCGATCCGGGTTCGACGCCCTGACGCAGAGCGATGCTGTCGATCACGATGAAGTCGGTGCCCGATTCGACTTGATAGATGAAACGGCGGATATCCTCGTAGTCGCCGTGGAGAGACATCGTGATGTGCATCCGCGCGAGCGATGACTCCTTCTCGAACTCGCGATCGGCCTGCCGGCCCGACCACTCCAGGTTGTGCTGTTCGGCAAGTTGCGACAGCCGGAGGTACGCGGCTCCACGCGCCTGAGCGGCGTTCGGCGGCAAGACATCCTTATAGAAGGCCTTCAATGCCGCATCGGTGCGATTGCGCCCTTCTGCCATGCCGCGCGCTTCGTTATCTTCACGCTGCGCCGCCTGCAGCTGCAGCATGGACGCCTGGGCGTGGGCTTCCGCGCTCCGGGCGCGAACGGCGAGCGGCAGCACACCACCCGCGTACACCGCGACATTGAGGACGAGCCCGCCCAGCACCGGAATCGTCACCCGGCGTTTCTCCTGGAAGATGCGCTTAAGGGGCAGGCGCATATTTCCCTTCGATCGTGGCCTGCACCACGCCGGTTTCTCCCCGTTCGTCCTGCAGAGGAAACACGTCGCTGAACGCGGTGGTCTTTTCGAGGTTCGCCATGAACTCTTCGATATCGTCGACGCTGCGTGCGACGACCGTCATCTGCACGGTGATGGCGCCATCGCGTTCGACCCTCGGCCGCAGCGACGTGATGCGCACATCGGCGGGCAGCGTCTCGTTTCCAAACCGGTTCAGCAGATCGGTCCACGAAAACAGTCGCTGATTGATGATCCCGTTGGCTTCGCGCGCTGCGCTCGAAATTGAGTCGAGCTGCTTCGTGTCGAGCGCCTGGCGTGTCTGCGCCGCGTGCGCGCGCAATTCCTGCGTGCGGGCGTCCGCCGCGGCCGCCTCGCTCCGCAGGGCGGAATGGCGCCTGGTCAGCAGCACGATCTGCGTGAGATTGAAAATCGTAAAGACAGCCACCACGATCGCTGTCGCGGTGAGGAGGCCATGGACGCCGCGCTCGTTGTAGAAAGGGCGAGTCGAGAGATTGGTGCGCAGCATGGCGTTCAGGCCACCTGTTCCCGCGCGAGAATGCCGACGAGCGGCGCCAGCGTTTCGAGCAGTTCCGCATTCGCGGTGATGCGATCGGTCAGGTTTGCGGCGCTTCGCGGATCGATGGTGTCGACCCTGGCATCGAGCCGCTGTTCGAGTGCGCGGCGGAGATACTCGGCGTCCTGCCCGTCTGCGCCCGGTGACCCGCCGCCGGCGAGCACCACGCGGTTGAAACCGGCTCCGCTCAGACGGTCCTCATAGTACATCGCGGTCTGATGAACCATGTCGGCCAGGCTGCCCTCTCCGTCGGCGGCCCGGCTTCTGAAAAACGCCAGGTGCGGCCCCCGAAGAATCGCCATCGTCGCGTCTTCCTGCGCCACGTGAACGAGGAGCCAGTCGTCGGCAGGCGCCTGCGGTCCGGCCAGCACCGCGTTGATCACATTGAAGGTGGTGAGATCGACGAGGCCTGCTTGTGCGCCCGCCTGTTCGCAGACCGTTTCGTATTCGCGAACGATGTCCTTCCGTGCCATCACGACCACGAACTCCGCGCTGCCGTCCGATGCCTTGAGGCCGGGCACGTAGCTCAGCTGCGCATCTTCGATGCGGAACGGCGCCGCTTTGCGCACCTGCCACCGGACCAGCTCGTCGAGATCGTGCGCGCGGGCCGGCACTTTCTCGAACTTGAGGATCGAGACCTTGGCTACCGTGTCGGGGATGGCCAGCGCGACACGCTTCGGGCGTATGCCCATGCGTTCGAAGACGCGCTGCAGGGCCGACGCCACCGATTTCGTGTCGGGAATGTTCACGTGGTTCAGCGCGGGTGTCACCGCACCGGCCGTCAGCGGCTCTATCGCGTGCGCCGTCACCGACAGACTGCCGCTGCGGGGCGTCACCGACGCGGCCGACACCCGGTTCCTCGTGATCTGTACGGCGACGGTGGGCGGCGCGGCGGAAAGAAAAGATTCTATCAACAAAGGTGACCTTATTGATCTCGCGCAGCGTGGTTGCGCCCTGTAGCACTTTCTCGACGGCCGATTCGCGCAGGAATCGCATGCCTTCGTCGTGAGCGGTTTTCTTGATTTCCGATGACGGCCGGCGCTCGAGAATCATCTCACGGATGGAATCGGTCAGGTCGAGCAGCTCGCAGATGGCCATGCGGCCTTTGAATCCCGTGCCTCCGCAGTCGATGCACCCCACGCCCTCGTAGAACGTGTGGGTGTCGGCAAGATTCGGATCCATGGCCGATTCTTCGAGCAGCGTGCGCGCGACTTTCACCGGGCGCTTGCAATGCGCGCAGATGATGCGGACCAGCCGCTGTGCGAGCACGCAGTTGAGCGCCGACACGAACTGGTAGGGCTCGACGCCCATGTTCAGAAATCGTCCCAGCACATCGATGACGTTGTTCGCGTGAACGGTCGTGAAGACGAGGTGGCCGGTCAGCGCCGACTGAATCGCGATCTGCGCTGTTTCGGGGTCGCGGATCTCGCCCACCATGATCTTGTCGGGATCGTGACGGAGAATCGACCGCAACCCGCGTGCGAACGTCAGGCCCTTCTTTTCATTGATCGGAATCTGCGTGATGCCACGCAGCTGATATTCGACCGGATCCTCAATCGTGATGATCTTGTCTTCGACCGACTTGATTTCCGACAGAGCCGCATAGAGGGTGGTCGTCTTGCCGCTGCCGGTCGGTCCTGTCACGAGCACCATGCCGTACGGCTCGGCGATGTACTTGCGGAAGCGCTTCAGCTCGGTGTCGGGGAATCCGAGGATGTCGAGCCTCAGCTCGCGGAACTGCTCGCTGATCGATTCCTTGTCGAGGATGCGGATGACCGCGTCCTCGCCGTGCACGCTCGGCATGATCGAGACGCGGAAGTCGATCGTTTTGCCAGGCACTTTCAGCTTGAAGCGGCCGTCCTGAGGCACCCGCTTCTCGGCGATGTCGAGCTCGGCCATGACTTTGATGCGCGAGATGATCGGCGAGTGAAACTGCTTGGCGATCGGCCGCATGGCCGGCTGCAGCACGCCGTCGATTCGATACTTCACGTGCACGGCATCGTCGCCGGTTTCGATGTGGATGTCGCTCGCACGACGCTGGATGGCCGTGAAGATCGTCGAGTCGACGAGCTTGATGACCGGGCTGATGTCGCTCGTCAGGCGCTCGACGGTGAGATTCTCGTCGAGGTTGTCGTCGTCCTTGAGGAGCTGAATCTGGAAGCTTTCGGTCGCTTCCTCCAGCACGCGCTGCGAGCTCTCACTCTTCTTGAGGATCGATTCGATCGCCGACCGTGCGCCCACGGTGACCGTGATCGGCGTGCCGAGCAGCTGCGACAGCTCGTCGAGCAGCGGCAGATCGGTCGGGTCCGGCACGACGATCACCAGGTTCTTGCCCTGCCGCCTGAACGGCACGAACGAATACCGCAGCATCAAATCCGCGGGGATCGAGCGGAACAGGTCCTGATCGATCGGGAACTGATCCATGTCGACGAACTCGAGCCGGTACCGCTTGGCGAGGCGCTGCGCGGCTTCGTACTCGGCGCGGCGCTCGTCGGCGGATACGGCAATCTGCGGATCGGGCATATAGGTAAGGTATCGGTTGCTGTAGGCCAGGTCGTGTTCTTTCGACCCGGCGTACACGTATCGACTACACGGAATTGCTCACTGGTTCACGACGGAACTGAGCTGGAACAACGGCATATACAGCGCCAACACGAGCATCGCGATGACAATCCCCATGGCGACCAGGAGCGTCGGCTCTATGAGCGTCACAAAACGGCTGACGGAGGTCTCGACTTCTTCGTCATAGAAGTCGGCCAGGCTGCTCAGCATGTCCTGGAGCGAGCCGGTCGACTCCCCAACTTCGATCATCTTCAACGCTACGTCCGGTACAACCCCGCGCTTGGTGAGCGATACCGCCAGCCCCTGCCCCTCGCGGACGTTCTGGGTGACGATGTCGAGCTCTCGTCCCATGTGCTGGTTGCTGACCGAACGCGCGGTCACTTCCAGCGAGTTCACGAGCGGGATACCGCCGCCGAGCAGCGTCGACAAGGTCCGCGCCATCTGCGCGGTGACGAATTTTCTGACAGTCTCGCCGACAAACGGAATCGTCAGAAGCGCCCGGTCGAACTGGGCCCGCTGGCCCGGCTGCCGAATCCACGCGGCAAATGCGACGCTGCCCACGATAACGGCGCCGATGAGCAGAAGAAACTGCTGCTGCGCGAAATCCGAGATCGCCAGGATGATCCGCGTCGACAGTGGCAGCTCGGCGTTGAAACCCGCGTAAAAGTCATTGAACGCCGGTACGACCTTCAGCACGATGATCCCGACCAGCACGACCGCCAACAGGACGAGAATGACTGGATAGATCAACGCTGAAATGGTCTTGCGGCGAACGGTGTCGAGCACCTTCTCGTAGACGACGTACCGGCGCAGAATCGCATCGAGGTTGCCGCTGCGCTCGCCTGCCAGCAGTGACGCGGTGTAGACGCGCGGAAACAGATCCCCGTGGTCGGCGAACGCATCGGACAAGGCCGTGCCACCTCGCACTTTCTCGTGCACGTCGTCGAGGACGCCCCTGAGAACCGGGTTCACCACCTGGTGCCGCAGCAGATCTATAGACTGCACAAGCGGCATTCCGGCCTTCAGCAGCGTGGCGAACTCCTGGTTAAATACGAGGAATTCGTGCCGGGAGATTTTCCGGCGTTGCGGGATGATGCTGCCGCCGCTCAGGATGTTGCGCTTGCGCAGCGACAGGACGTGCAGCCCCTGGGTCTCGAAATCATGGCGAAGGCGGGCTTCGCTTTCCGCCGCGTAGGTGCCTTCGACGATCTCGCCAGCTGCCGTGACAAGCCTACAGCGAAATTCCATGCTAAGTAGTTGAGATTATAGCACTTCGGTAGTGCCCGGCTTGAGCCGGACCATCATTGCAGGAGACCGAGAATCCTGGCCACGTAGACCTGGGTCTCGGCGTACGGAGGAATGCCACCAAACCGGCGCACGGCGGCTTCGCCGGCGTTGTAGGCAGCCAGCGCGAGCGGCAACTCGAACTCCCCGAGCAGCTTCTTGAGGTGCCTGGTGCCCGCTTCGATGTTGCTGCGCGGGTCGTACAGGTTGCGGGTCTGATATTGCCGCGCGGTTTCCGGCATCAGTTGCATCAGCCCCCTCGCGCCCTTGTGGGACCGCGCGCGCGGCTGAAACGCCGATTCCACCTGAATCACGGCTTTCAGGAGCCGCGACGGCACGCCATGGCGATCTGACGCGCTTTCGATGAGGGCATCGTAGGCCGTCTTTTCCACGAGGTTGCCCGGAATGACGTCGGGCGCCGCCTCTTCCGTCGTAGTGACGGCTGCCGCCGGTTCCGGATACGGCACCTCGTCGGGCCCGATCTTCAGGATCACCGACCGGTCGAATGCCATCTCTCCCCCGTCGCGCAACGCGACGATGACCCGATCGCCCTCGACGCGATGGCTCTTGATCGACATCGAGCGGGTCTCAGAGAAAAAGAGCAGCTCTGCCGACGCCGGCGTGGCGATGACCAGGGCGATGAGCGCGAAGAGATATTTCATGTGTCAGCTGAGCGGCTGGATATAGGCGTGAAACACCCGCACGCCAAGCTCGCGGGGATCTCTGTTGGCGCCATTGGTAATCACAGCCGGCACATAAGACTTATCGACCGAAATCTTCAGATCCACCACATCGGCCGTTCCGAGCTGTGCCGCGGTGATGGTGGGCTTGCGAATCACCTCTTTTTTCGGCTCCAGCAGGAACGAATCAATCGTCTGGCCGCCCAGGGTTACGGTGACCTGCTGCGGTTCAGGGAACAGGCCCGGCGAATCGAGATGCAGGTAGAGCACGACGTCCTTCTTCGGATTCCTGACCGATAAGGTCGCCTCTTTTCTCGTCCACTGCCATTCCACGGCTGCGTTGTCGGGCGGCGTTTCCGCCGCATGCCAGCCTTCCTTGAACATCACGAAGATGCCTTCAGTGCGCTTCAGCAGATCGAGATTGCCCACGACATAGGAGCGGCGGTCGTGAACCGTGCCGGAGAGCGGAAGGCGCGAATCTGACGCGTTCGAGTACAGGCCCATCAAGACCTTGGTTGCCCCTTCGTGGGGCACGATGGGCACGAACATCGTTCTCGTGTATTCGATCGTCTGTCCGGGCTTCCACTGGGTTGTTGGCACGGGCAGGTCGTGGTCGTCGGTCCACAGGCGCTCGTTGTCGGCGTCGAGGAAGTGAACGAACACGCGGAAGTTTTCCGTGATCTTCGGCGCGTCTTTCGCCACGACGAACTTATAGGTCACTTCGACGGGACTGCCGAGCGGCACGCGCGTCTGATTGACCGAAAACGACGGCGTGGCGACACCCGGCGGCTCCGGCTCTTCCTTGCGGCACGCAGCCGCGCTCGTCACACAGACAAGGGCGATGGCCAGACAGGCCAGTGGTCGGACTGATTTTCGCATCGTCAAAACGTGGTGGTTATGTCGGTTAAACCCGAAAAGAATCAACATTATAACCGGGTTGCCGCACCATGGCTAATCTGTTAGAGTCGCGCTCACATGTCACAAGAAGCGCTCGGGCTCGTCGAAACGAAAGGACTCATCGGATCGGTCGAGGCGGCAGACGCAATGGTGAAAGCGGCCAACGTGATTCTTGTGGGCAAAGAGTATATCGGTGCAGGCTACGTCACTGTGATGGTGCGTGGCGACGTCGGCGCCGTCAAAGCAGCCACCGATGCCGGCGCTGCAGCGGCCCGGCGCGTCGGAGAGCTCGTGGCGGTCCACGTGATTCCACGGCCGCACAGCGAAGTCGAAAAAATTCTACCCAAGCTCTAACACCCGCGGGACATGGCGAGTCCTCAACCGGTTCCCTCTTCCAAAGCATCCGATCGCGATCTGGCCTCGATGGCCGAAGCGCGCACCCTCGCGCGGCGCGCCAGGCAGGCGCAGATGGAAATCGCGGAGCTCTCGCAGGAGCGCATTGACGCCATCGTCGATGCGATGGCCGCCGCCGCTAGGCCGCAGTGCGAGGCGCTTGCGAAGCTGGCCGTCGACGAAACCGGATACGGCGTCGTCGCCGACAAGATTCAGAAGAATCAGTTTTCAGCCGATCGGATCTACCGCTTCATTCGTCCGATGAAAACCGTCGGAGTCCTGAGCCGCCTGGAGGATCGCAAGATTGTCGAAATCGGCGAGCCGTTCGGCGTCGTGGCCGCGATCGTTCCCTCGACCAATCCCACGTCGACGGCGATTTACAAGATTCTCATCTCGCTGAAGGCACGCTGCGCCATCGTCATCAGCCCGCATCCGTCTGCGGTGCGCTGCATCACGCGCGTCGCCGAGATCATGAACGAAGGCGCCCGCAGCGCGGGCGCGCCCGAAGGCAGCATCAACTGGATGACGACGGTGACGCTCGAAGGCACGCAGGAGTTGATGAAGAGCCGCGATGTTGCCGTGATTCTCGCAACGGGCGGCATGGGCCTCGTGCGCGCGGCGTACAGCTCTGGGAAGCCCGCCTATGGCGTCGGTCCGGGCAACGCGCCGTGCTATGTGGAGGGCTCTGCGGAAATCCGGAAAGCCGCGTCGGATATCGTCGTGGGCAAGACGTTCGACAACGGCCTGCTCTGCTCTTCTCCGAACTCGGTGGTCGTGGATGCGGCCATCAGCGAGGAGCTGAAACGCGAGCTCGTCAATCAGGGCGCCTACTTTCTGAACGCGTCTGAGATCGATGCGGTGACGAGAGTGCTCGTCTCACCTCAGCGGCTGCCGAATCCGGCGCTCGTCGGCAGACCGGCGACGGTCATCGCCGAAAAGGCGGGCATCACGGTGCCGTCGGCAACGCGCGTGCTCATTGCGCCGCTCGCTGGTGTTGGCCGCGACTATCCTCTCTCAATCGAGAAACTGTGCCCGGTGCTCTCTTGGTATGTCGTGGCCGATTGGCGTGAAGGCTGCGAGCGGTGCAAGGAAATCCTGCGATACGGCGGCATGGGACATACGATGTCGATCCATTCGCGCAACGACCAGATCATCCTGGAGTTCGGGCTCAAGAAGCCTGCGTTTCGCATCGTCGTGAATACGCCGACGACGCATGGTTCTGTGGGCATGACGACGGGGCTCGATCCCGCCATGACCCTTGGATGCGGTGGGTGGGGCGGCAACATCACTTCAGACAACATCTCGCCGAAGCACTTGTTGAACATCAAGCGGCTGGCGTACGAGACGCAGCCCGCGATTGGTAGCACGGCGTCCGCATCTGGGTTCCCTGGCGTCCAGACCGCGGCGAATCTGGGTGGCCGGAGTCCTGTTCCGGCGAGGTCCGGCTTGAACCCGGACGTCCTCGGCCCGCGTATCGATCAATTCCTCGCCTCGCGCGGCCTCATGGGCGACCCCGTGGGGTCTGACCCCCGTACGGGACGGGTCGCTGAGAGTGGGACACCTCGCGGGACGTCTGACCCCGGTACAGTACGGGGTCAGACCCCGGTACGCAGCGCCCCGCCGAATTTGTGTGTGAAGAAGATGTTCGCGAGGCGTTGCGAGCGGGCCGCAAAATTGTGATCGACAGCCGTACGATCGTGACCCCCGCCGCACGCGATCTGGGCGAAGAAAAGCGCGTATTTGTTGACGCACGGTAAGACACCTCGCCCGCTCGATCACAATCCTGTTATTGGTTCATGTTGTTGGACTTAGTAACGTTGACCCGGCGCTAAACGCCGTGTTACGCTCCGGCTTCAGCTTTCCCCCAACACGTTTCCTGCTCGGTTTACGGTCGTCTCTGTAGTTCGGTCGCCTCGGGGACGAAAACGCTGTAGTAGAGAACTGATGATTTTCAAGACACTGCTGCCCGTAGCAGCGGCCATCGGCGTTGCCATTTCGATCGCAGGATGCGGCAGAGCCCAGAAGACTGTCCAAGTGACGGTCACGCCCCCTGCTCCGCCGGTTGCCGTCGCCGCCCCCACGCCTGCCCCGGTTGTCGACCCTGTAGAGGAGCTCATCGCAGCGTCGCAGCGGCATTTCGTGTCGGGCGAGCGCGAGCTGGCACTCGGCCATCTCGAGCAGGCGCGCATGTCGTTCGACCTCTCGGTCGATATCCTGCTGAAGTCGCCGTACGGCGCGCGATCTGAACCCCGTATCCGGCGGCAATTCGATCGGCTCATCGAGCGGATCAGCGCGCACGAGATCACAGCGCTGGCGCAGGGCGACGGCTTCGTCGAAAAGAAAACCGAGCCGGCGTCGATCGACGAGCTGCTGGCGATTTCGACCTTCGATCCGCCGGCGGCCACGACCGCAACCGAAAGCACCGTTGCCAGCGATCTCAGCCAGACGTCCCACGACGTCGACATTCCCCTGAACGGAAAAGTGCTCTCGTACATCGAGCTCTTTCAGGGCCGATTGCGCGACTTCATCGGCGAAGGGCTGCAGCGTGGCGTGAAGTACCTGCCCATGATTCAGGCAGAGTTACGCGAGCAGGGTTTGCCGCTCGACCTCGCCTACATCCCGCTTGTCGAGAGCGCGTTCAAGAACACGGCCCGTTCGCGCGTCAAGGCGATGGGCATGTGGCAATTCATGAGCTACACCGCGCGCGACCATGGGCTGACGCAGAACTGGTATATCGACGAGCGATCCGATCCTGAAAAGGCCACGAAGGCGGCCGCGCAGTATCTGAAGACGCTCGGCAGGATGTTCGATGGCGACTGGCATCTCGCCATGGCGTCGTACAACGGCGGCCCGGCGCGTGTGCAGCGTGCGATGAAGCGATCGGGCAAGTCGGACTTCTGGACCCTGACGACGACCTCTCGCTACCTGCCGCGCGAAACGCGCGAGTACGTGCCGATGATTCTCGCGGCGATCGTCATCGCGAAGAACCCGTCGCAATACGGTTTCAGCCTCGAGCCCGAAATACCGCTCGCGTACGAAAGAGTGCAGATCAGCGATCCGATCGACCTGCGTCTGGTCGCCGAATGGACCGGCGCCCCAATCGACAACATCGAAGCGCTGAATCCCGAGCTGCGGCGGTGGACCACGCCGGTGCGGTTACCGAATTACGAAATCAAGGTCCCGGTCGGCTCTGGCGATGCGTTTCGCACCAGGCTGGCGGCCACGCCCGCCGAAAGTCTGAACGCGTTCCAGTGGCACTCGGTGAAGAGCGGCGAAACGCTGCTCTCGATCTCGCGAAAGCTGAACGTCCGGCAGGCCGATCTGGCCGAGGCCAACTCTCTGACGCTGCGCTCTCGCGTCAGGGTCGGGCAGCAGCTCATCATCCCGCGCGAACCGACGACACTGCTCGCTGCACGGCTGGAGGCTCCCGAGCCAGAAGCCGTCGTCGCCGAATCGCGCCCGGTCGTCTCCCAGAAACCGGCGCTCGAGACGACGAAAAACGACAAGGTGGAGGCCGCCGAAAAAGCCGAGGCGCAGCGCATCGTGCATCGCGTCAGGCGCGGTGACACGCTCTCCTCGATCGCGAGGCTTTACAACACGTCGGTCGCCTCGCTGAGGTCGTGGAATTCACGGACCATCCGCGGCAGCCGCATCAACATCGGAGATCGGCTCACGATCTTCGCCGCGCGCGCGTCCAACTAACCACGAAGACACGAAGACACGAAGACCCAAAACCGGAAACCACGACGACGCGACGGCACGACGAAAAACCACGAAGACAAAAAGTGGTTCCGGTGGCGCAGGGCTTTAGCCCTGCCTGGCGGCGCTGGGTCCAACTACGACCGACCACGAAGACACGAAGACACGAAGACCCAAAACCGGAAACCACGACGGCGCGACGGCACGACGAAAAACCACGAAGACAAAAAAGTGGTTCCGGTGCCGCGGGGCTTTAGCC
The DNA here is from genome assembly GCA_963811435.1 of Vicinamibacterales bacterium. GTDB lineage: Bacteria > Acidobacteriota > Vicinamibacteria > Vicinamibacterales > JAMQPK01 > JAMQPK01. Next base: position 1,597,171 of record CAWERD010000006.1, on the reverse strand, counting down.
TGCCTAGGTAGCTGGTCTACCCCACGACCAACCACGAAGACACGAAGACACGAAGACCCAAAACCGGAAACCACGACGGCGCGACGGCACGACGAAAAACCACGAAGACAAAAAGTGGTTCCGGTGGCGCAGGGCTTTAGCCCTGCCTGGCGGCGCTGGGTCCAACTACGACCGACCACGAAGACACAAAGACACGAAGACACAAGACCGGAAACCACGACGACGCGACGGCACGACGAAAACCACGAAGACAAAAAAGTGGTTCCGGTGGCGCGGGGCTTTAGCCCTGCCTGGCGTCGCTGGGTCTAACCCACGACCAACCACGAAGACACGAAGACACGAAGGCACAAGACCGGAAACCACGACGACATGAATCAGGCGCGCGAACGTTGAACGGTTTCGCGCGCGCTTCCAGTGTTTCGATCGGTGCGCGAGATTCCCTCGGCGACGTGCACCTGAGCTATCGTGTGCCCATGATCACGGGCGCACGCTACGTGCATACCAACCTGATCGCGCGCGATTGGCGACGGCTGGCGTCGTTCTACACAGTGGTGTTCGGCTGCGTCCTCGTGCCGCCGGAACGCCGATTTGCAGGTGCAGAAATTGAAGCTGGCACTGGTGTGACGGGTGCGAGCCTCGAAGGCGCGCATCTGCGAATGCCGGGGAATGGTGACGCCGGGCCTACGATCGAGATCTTCACGTACTCGCGTCGCGCCTCCGGTCCCGCACCGGCAGTGAACAGACCGGGATTCGGCCACATCGCGTTCGCGGTCGATTCAGTGCCGGACGCTCGAAACGAGGTGCTGGCCGCCGGGGGCAAAGCCGTCGGTGAGATCGTCACGCTTACGATCGAACCCGGACAGCGCGTCACCTGGTGCTATGTGACAGACCCCGAAGGGAACGTCGTGGAACTGCAAAACCGCCATGGTTGACATCAAACGGGAAGAGCTGACCTCTGATACGGCGCTCGCGCTCATCGCGGCGTTGAATACCGAGCTCAGGGCGCGCTATCCAGAAGACGGCGTCAACTATTTCCGCCTCGATCCCGACCAAGTGCGTCCGGGGCACGGCGCGTTTCTGGTGTGGGTGACGTGCTCGGCGAGCGCGTTGAGCGATGTCAGGCGTTCTTCCGTGTTCTTGCTGAGCTCGTGAAGCTGCGCGAGCGGGCCGAGGCGCTTCTCGACGTCTTTCACCGCTTCCATGGCGGCACCGCTGTCTTCGCGCGACTCGCGCGACATCTCGCGCATGCGGGCGTAGTCCTGGCTGAGAATCGTGGCGGCCCCGCGCACCTGCTCGAGCTCGGTCTTGAGCGTGCTTGCCGAGTCGAGCGACTGCTTGAGCTGCCCCTGCGTCTGCTTGAGCTGCGTGCGGAGATCTTCGAGCGACGAGCGCTCTTTTTTCAACGTGTCGAGGCTGGCCTGTGTCTCGAGCGTCTGCGATGACAGTTGCTTCACCGCTTCGCGATGTTTCTGCAGGTCGCCTTCGGGTCCGACGACACGCTCGGCGGCCTGTTGCGCCAGCTTGACGCTTTCGCTGAGGTTCTTGATTCGCTTGTCGACGTCTTCCATCGCCGTGGTGCGCTCGTCGAGGCTGTTGAGGCGCCGGGCAAGCTCGTCAACCTTGTCGAGCGTGCCGTTGGCCATCGTCTCAATCTGCTCGAGCGCTTTGTGCGTCTGGGTCAGCTTGGAGGCGCGGACGGTTATCTGGGTCAGCATCTCGCTGAGCGCGCTGCGCTCCTCCTTCGAGGAGTTGATCAGCGCCTGAAGCTCATCGGCGGCCGTTTTCTGCGCTTTTTTCGTACTCGAACCGATTCCGAATGCGTCCAACATAGGTGCTCCTTGGGCCTACGTGATGAGGCCGGGCCTTGGTGTGCAGACCAGACAGTCGTCGGAAAGACGTTCAGGACAAGCAGTTAGGGGCGGCGCTGCAAATCCTGCGTCGTTCATCCGTCTTGCCGTTTGCAGTTCTTTCAGCGCGGGGAACGTGCGCTCCTTAAAGTATTGGTATTGCACGGGTTAACCCGTAGACCCCCCGGACGAAAACTTGCAGTCCCGGGCAGATGTGCTCGCCAGCCTACGGAGCGCTGCGGTGTTCGGGGTCGAAGCTCTCGCCGTGCTCGTTGAAGTCGATGTGTCGTTCGGCCTGCCGGTCTTCACGATGGTTGGCCTTCCCGACACGAGCGTGCGCGAGAGTCGAGACCGCGTTCGGACCGCCATCCGTAATTCCGGGTTCGAGTTCCCCGGCCATCGAATCACCGTCAACCTTGCGCCCGCCGACGTTCGCAAGGCCGGCGCCTCCTACGATCTCCCCATTGCGCTCGGCGTCCTGGCGGCAAACGGCGTGGTCGAACCCCGGTTGCTCGACGGAGTCGTTTTGCTCGGCGAGCTGTCGCTCGACGGGTCGATTCAGTCGATTCGCGGCGTCCTGCCGGTCGCCATCGCGGCAAAGCGCGAGGGGAAAGCGGCCATCCTGCTGCCTCGTGCGAACGCACCGGAAGCGCGTGTCGTCGAAGGGCTGAAGGTGCTGCCGGTGAATTCGCTGCTAGAGGCGGTGGCGGCGCTGAATCGAGGTCTGAAGGATGTGGCTGGCTTGGATGAAGCTGATCTCAAGGCCAGCACTACCGTAGTTCCGACCTTCAGCTCGGCGCCGTCGGCGTTGTCTGTCGATCCCGAACCGGATTTCGCCGACGTCATCGGCCAGAGCATGGCCAAGCGCGCGCTGGAAATTGCCGCGGCCGGCGGGCACAACGTTCTGTTGATTGGCGCGCCAGGCGGTGGGAAGACGATGATGGCGCGGCGACTGGCGGGAATTCTGCCGCCGCTCGAGTTCGACGAAGCGCTCGACTGCACCTCGGTGCATTCGGTCGCCGGCACGCTGGCGTCAGGCACTGCGCTGATGCATCACCGGCCGTTCCGGGCGCCGCATCACACGATCTCCGAGGTTGCGATGGTCGGCGGTGGAACAATCCCTCGTCCAGGTGAGATTAGTCTCGCTCACAACGGAGTTTTGTTTCTCGACGAGCTTCCGGAATTCGATCGCCGCGTCTTGGAAAGCCTGCGTCAACCGCTCGAGGAAGGGCGAGTCACCATCTCACGCGCCGCCCGCACGTCGTCCTTCCCCACTCGCTTCATGCTCGTGGCGGCGATGAACCCGTGTCCCTGCGGATTCCATGGCGATCCCCGCCACGCATGCCGATGTACCGATCCGCAGATTCAGCGATATGGCGGCCGTATTTCGGGGCCGCTTCGCGATCGCATCGATCTCGTGGTGGAGGTGCCGGCGCTTGGCTCGAGCGTTCGCGACGACAGCGCGTCAGCTGCCCGTGAGGTGTCGCAAGTGATTCGGTCGCGCGTAGTTGACGCTCGCCGCCGGCAACGCGTCAGGTTCGGTGAGTCCAGCCAGCGGCTGAACAGGCAAATGGAGGGCGGCGAGTTGACCAGCCACTGCCGGCTCGATTCGCGCGGCACGACGGTGCTGGAATCGGCGATTCGAAAGTTCTGTTTGAGCGCCCGCGGGTGCGATCGGGTGCTGCGTGTCAGCCGGACGATCGCCGACCTCGCGGACGCCCGCGCCATCTCTCCGGCCCATCTCGCGGAGGCGCTTCAATATCGTTTCAGCTGAAAACCTGTTGCGTTCTCGTGATGTTCGCCAGACCTTCGCCGCCCCTGAACTTCCGGTACCATTTCTCCGATAACCTATGTTAAAGTGCTCAGGCCTTTCGGCTTGCAGGCCGTCAGGCGTTCCCCCAAATCGAAACGCGACCTCGGCCGATACTTAACGGACACGTATTGATGTCGAAACGATACACGATTGTGCTCGCAGACCGTCAAACCGGCACCGTTCGCCGGGTCACGATACGGCTGCGTCCATTTGCCCTCGCGTTGTTCGCAACGCTCGCCTTTCCCGTTCTTGTCGGCATTGGCCTCCGGGTAAGCGCTACGACCGAAGTCAACCATTTGCGTGCCTCGAATTCGACACTCGAGGAGGAGAACGCCAGCTATCGCGAAGCCACCGGCGCGCTGACGACACAAATCGAGTCGCTGCAGTCGGCGATTAACGAGCTCGGGCTTCGGTCGCGTCTCGACCCGGTCTCGTCGCGTGCGATGGAAAAGCTGCCGTCGGCCGTGAAGAACCGGGCGGAAGGCGGCACGTCGATTGCCGGCGCCACGGCGATGTTGACGCCCATGTTCAGCGTGGCGTCGCCCTCGTCACTCGACCAGACTTTCACCATGCTGCGGAATGTGCTCGGCAGCCTGGAGGGGCACCTCAGCATCGTCCGGCGCAACGTCGAAAAGCGGGAATCGCTGATGAACGCCACGCCGTCCATCTGGCCGGTCCATGGGTGGCTGTCAGCTGGTTACGGAATGCGGTCGGATCCGTTCACCGGCGATCGCGATTTTCATCCTGGTCTTGATATCTCGGCCGAGAGAGGCACGGCAGTACGCGCCACCGCGGCCGGCCGAGTCGAACTGGCGGCACCCAGCGGCGACTACGGCAACCTCGTCATCGTCGATCACGGGTACGGCATCGTGACGCGCTACGGCCATCTCTCGAAGTTCGCGGTCTGGCAGGGGCGCGATGTGAAGCGCGGCGACGTGCTGGGCTATGTCGGCGCCACCGGCCGTGCCACGGGCCCGCACCTGCACTACGAAGTGGTTGCCAACGGCAAGCTGATGAATCCCCTGCAGTTGTTGACCGGAAAGTCCTCCCAAGACTAAGGCTTCAGCCGGACGCTCAGGAACCCGATGCACGGGGGCAACGTCCTACCCTTGTGTTAGAATTGTCGGAATACCCTCGGAAATATTCCCCATGCTGGGTACTCTCCTCGCAAAAGTCATCGGAACTCAGAACGAACGCGAACTGAAACGGCTGCGTCCGATCGTGGACGCCGTCAACGCGCTCGAGTCCTCGGCGAAAGGGCTGACAGACGAGCAACTTCGCGCCAAAACGGCCGAATTTCGGGAACGGCTCGCCAAGGGCGAGACCCTGAACGACCTCATGGCCGAGGCGTTTGCCGTCGTGCGCGAGGCGGGCCGCCGCGTCCTGAACATGCGGCACTTCGACGTCCAGCTGATCGGCGGCACGGTGCTCCACAACGGCGCCATCGCCGAGATGAAGACCGGCGAGGGCAAGACCCTGGTGGCGACGCTGCCCGCCTACCTGAATGCCCTCGAAGGCAAGGGCGTTCACATTGTCACGACCAACGACTACCTGGCGCGGCGCGACTCCGAGTGGATGGGCAAGATTCACCGGGCTCTGGGCATGTCGGTGGGGGTCATCCAGCACGAGCTGAACGACGCGGAACGTCAGCAGGCCTACGCCGCCGACATCACGTACGGGACGAACAACGAGTTCGGGTTCGACTACCTGCGCGACAACATGAAGTTCGAGCTGTCGCAGTATGTCCAGCGCGGCCACCACTTCGCGATCGTGGACGAGGTCGACAGCATCCTCATCGACGAGGCGCGGACGCCCCTCATCATTTCCGGCCCGGCCGAAGCCTCAACGGACCTTTACTACGAAGTCGATCGCATCATCCCGCGACTGAAGGCGGGGGCGAAGACCAAGGGTGACGTCAAAGCCGAGGAGCGCGAAGCGCTCGACGCGACGGGCGATTACATCGTCGACGAGAAACACAAGACGGTGACGCTGACCGAGAGCGGCATGCAGGCGGCCGAGAAATTTCTCGCGAGTCGCCTGAACGGCGGCCACCTCTACGACATGGAGAACGCGCATATCAAGCACCATGTCGAGCAGGCGCTGCGCGCGCATGCCATCTTCAGGCTCGACGTCGACTACATGATCAAGGACGGCCAGGTCGTCATCGTCGACGAGTTCACCGGCCGACTCATGCCCGGGCGCCGTTGGAGCGACGGCCTGCATCAGGCCGTCGAGGCGAAGGAAAAGGTGAAGATCGAGCGCGAGAACCAGACGCTCGCGACCATCACCTTCCAGAACTACTTCCGCAAATACAAGAAGCTGTCGGGCATGACCGGCACGGCCGAGACCGAGGCCGAAGAATTCGCCAAGATCTACAAGCTCGACGTCATCGTCATTCCGCCGAACAAGCCGCTGCGGCGCGTCGAAGAGCCCGATTCGATTTACCGGACCGAACCGGAAAAATCCGAGGCCATTGTCAACGACATCATCGCAAAACAGGAAGAGGGACGTCCTGTCCTTGTCGGCACGGTCTCGATAGAAAAATCAGAGAAGCTGTCGTCAAAGCTCAAGCGCCGTGGCATCAAGCATGTCGTGCTGAACGCCAAGTATCACGCGCAGGAAGCCGAGTTCGTCGCCCAGGCCGGTCGTAAGGGCACGGTCACGATCGCCACCAACATGGCGGGTCGCGGCACAGACATTCTGCTTGGCGGCAATCCGGAATTCATGACGCGCCAGCAGTTGCTCGGCGAGCAGAAGGCCGAGCGGCTGCCGAAAGGCGAAGAGCGGTTCACCGACGACGATGAGTTCGTCCACTTCTACCATCTCGACGGCTTCTACAAGGCCGGGCGCGCGGATTGGGACCGGGTGTTCGGGCACTTCAAGAAGCAGACCGACGCCGAGCACGACGAGGTTGTCGGCGTCGGCGGCCTGCACATCATCGGCACCGAGCGCCACGAGGCACGCCGCATCGACAACCAGTTGCGCGGCCGCGCAGGGCGTCAGGGCGATCCGGGCTCTTCGCGCTTTTATCTCTCGCTCGAAGACGACCTGATGCGGATCTTCGGATCCGATCGCATCGCCGGCCTGATGCAGCGCCTCGGAATGGAAGACGGTGTTCCCATCGAGCATGGGATGGTCACCAGGGCCATCGAGCGCGCGCAGAAGCAGGTCGAAGCGCAGAACTTCGGCACCAGAAAGCACCTCCTCGAATACGACGACGTCATGAACAAGCAGCGCGAAAACATCTACGCCCTGCGACGCGAGCTGCTCGAGGGCAAGATTCGCATTCAGGACGACGAGGCCGAAGAGGTGAATGAAATCGACACGCGCGCCTATCTGATGATGCTCGGCGAAGATGTCGTAGCCGACGCCGTCGAGGCGTACGCCGGCAAGGAAACAGAACCCGAAGACTGGGACCTCGATGCGTTGAAGATGGACATGTCGCGCGTGTTCGGACTCGACGCGGGCGATTATGCTGGTCTCGATTTCGCCGAGAAAACCGCGGACGAAATCGAGGAGGCGGTCTGGGAGCGCGTCGTCCGGAAGTACGACACGAAAGAAAAGACCGTGGGACCGCAGGCGATGCGCCAGGTCGAGCGATTTGTGATGCTCGAGACCGTCGACCGCCAGTGGAAGGACCACCTGTACAGCCTTGACCATTTGAAGGAAGGGATCGGGCTGCGCGGGTACGGCCAGAAAGATCCGCTCGTCGAATACAAGAAAGAAAGCTTCGAGCTGTTTCAGGACATGAAGCGCCGCGTCGACGAAGACATGGTGAACCGGTTATGGACCGGCCACTTCGTCGTGGAAAGCGATGCGGCACCGCGTCCGCCACAGCGCCGCGCGCCGATGCCGATGACGTTGAACGAGCCGAAGGCCGAGCCGGTGGGCGCGTTCGCCGCGGCGCCCCGGGCTTCTGCAGCACCCGCGCCGATGGGGTTGCCGTCGCGGGCATCCGCTCCGCCGCGTGTCGGCGGCGACGATGCGCCTGTGCAGACGGTACGCCGTGACGAGCCGAAGGTGGGGCGCAACGATCCGTGCCCGTGCGGCAGCGGAAAGAAATACAAGAAGTGCCATGGTGCCGCCGCGTGACGGATCGCGGGTAGTGCCGACCTTCAGGTCGGCCCATGAGGATTAATGGAAACCAAGAACGCCACGTCAATTCTTCAACTGGGCGCGGTCGATCTCATTACCGATCTCCCCACCGCTCTCACGTTTGACGATGTGCTGCTCGTCCCGAGACTGTCGAAGGTCATCCCAAGTCAGGTCGACGTCTCGTCCCGGTTCACTCGAAACATTCAACTCAACGTGCCGATCGCCAGCGCCGCGATGGACACCGTCACCGAGTCTGCACTTGCGATTGCCATGGCCCAGCACGGCGGGATTGGCGTCATTCACAAGAACCTGTCGATCGAAGAGCAGGCGTCGGAAGTCGACCGCGTCAAGCGATCGGAGAGCGGCATGATCGTCAACCCGATCACGCTCTCGCCCGAGCATCGTATTTACGAAGCCCTCGACTTGATGCAGAAGTACCGCATCTCGGGAGTGCCGATCACCGAAGGTGGTGCGAAGGAAGGAAGACTCGTCGGAATTCTGACGAATCGGGATCTGCGGTTCGAAACCAACGTTGACCGTCCGATCTCGGCCGTCATGACCCGCGAGAACCTGATTACGGTGCCGGTCGGCACCACGCTCGACGCGGCGCGGGAGATTCTGCACCGCCACAAGGTCGAGAAGCTGCTCGTCGTGGACCGCGATTTCAAGCTGAAGGGCTTGATCACGGTCAAAGACATCCAGAAGCAAATCAAGTATCCGAACGCCAGCAAGGACAGTTTGGGGCGGCTTCGGGTAGGAGCAGCAGTCGGCATCGCGCGCGATACACCGGAGCGTGCTGCAGCCCTGGTTGCCGCCAACGTCGACGTCGTCGTCATCGATACGGCGCACGGTCACTCTCAGAACGTGCTGGACATGGTCGCGAGAATCCGCCGCGAGCATCCCGACATCGATTTGATTGCGGGCAACGTCGCGACGGCCGAGGCCACCGATGCGTTGATCGAGCGCGGCGTCGATGCCGTGAAGGTCGGCATCGGAGCCGGATCGATCTGCACGACGCGCGTCATTGCGGGCATCGGTGTTCCGATGATTACCGCCATCATGGAATGCGCCCGTGCGGCAGCGGCACGCAATATTCCGGTGATTGCCGACGGCGGCATCCGGTACTCTGGCGACATCACGAAGGCGATGGCGGTTGGCGCAAGCACGGTGATGATCGGCAATCTTTTCGCAGGCACCGATGAGAGCCCGGGCGAGCTCATCCTGTATCAGGGACGCAGCTTCAAGGAGTATCGCGGCATGGGGTCGATCGGTGCGATGCGCCGCGGCAGTCGCGATCGGTACTTCCAGGATGAATTCGAGCTCGATGCGTCGGGAAAGGCCGGCCCGGAGAAACTGGTACCGGAAGGCATCGAAGGCCGCGTGGCCCACAAAGGCAGCGTGGCGTCGATGATTCACCAGCTCGTCGGCGGCCTCCGTGCGGGCATGGGCTATTGCGGCTGCGGCAACATTCAGACGCTGCAGAAGGAAGCGCGCCTCATCAAGATTACGGCGGCCGGCTTCCGCGAGAGCCACGTCCACGACGTGACGATTACGAAAGAGGCGCCCAACTATCGGTCCGAGTAAGTTCGGCGTTCCTCACGCGGGTTCCAAGTTCCGGTTCCGTTGAGTTCCCGTTCCGATTGAGACACGGCGGGTATCTTCGCCGAGGTCTTCGATTTTCACCGTTACGCTGCCCTCCAATGGCCGCGGCAGGCGCTCGGCCCATTCGATGGCGACCACTCCCCCGCTCGCCATCTCTTCCAGTCCGAGATCATCGACCGCGGTACCGGTCTCCAGACGGTAGAGGTCGACGTGGGTGAGCGGGACGCGTCCTTTGTAGTGCTGGATGAGCACGAACGTCGGGCTGGAGACGTCTTCGGGATTGGCGCCGAGTCCTGCGGCCATTCCGCGGACGAACGCCGTCTTGCCGGCGCCCAGATCGCCATGCAGGAGCACGAACGTGCCCTGCCGCAGCGTCTCCGCCAGCCTTCTGCCAAGCGCGAATGTTTCCTCTTCGGATCTCGTGGTGACGATCTCAGGACTGGCCATTTGACGGCTTCACGCGCCGGCGCGCGGTGAGCTCGAGCACGGCGTCGCCGAGATGCGCCGCGAGGTCGCCCGCCGTCATCGCCACTTCTCCCTCGTCGGCTTCGGTGAGATCGCCGGCGAGCGCGTGCAGGTAAACGCCAATCTTGCACGCCGCTTCGGCGTCGAGCAGCTGCGCCAGCCACGCGGCGAGGACGCCGGTGAGCACATCGCCGGTGCCGCCAGTGGCCATTCCGGGATTGCCCAGCGGGTTGATGAAGACCTTGCCTTCGGGCGTGGCGATGAGCGTCCGATACCCCTTCAGCACGACGTAAATCTGATGCTGCACCGCAAAGTCGCGGGCGACGTCGAGCCGGCTCGACTGCACTTCGTCGACCGAGGTGTTGACCAGACGAGCCATCTCGCCCGGATGGGGTGTGATGATGATCGGACGAGACCCTTCCCCGCTGCGCTGCAGAAGGTCTGGCTCGGACGCGAGCGCATTCAACGCATCGGCGTCGAGCACGAGAGGACTTTCGCTCCTTGAAACGAGGCCATGCACGAACGCGCTGACGTCGAGGCCCGTTCCGAGTCCCGGGCCGGCCGCAATGACGTCCGGCTCGAGCTCGAGAACCTCTTCGAGGCCATCGAGCGCAAGCGTCCCCTCCGCCGTCTCCTCGAGGGGCACGGTCATGTACTCGGCGCCCATCGCGGCGACAATCGGCTGCGATGTCCGCGGCGTCGCGACGCTCACCAGCCCCGCTCCCGAACGCAGCGCGCCGATGGCCGCCAGGTGTGCCGCGCCCGTCTTGCCGCGCGAGCCCGCGATGACCAGCACGTGACCGTAGTCGCCTTTATGTGAATCGGACTCCCGAGGCTGAAGAATCTCGCGCATGCCCTCGCGCGTGAGCAGCTCGATGCGCGGGCCCGACAGGTTGTCGATCACCTCCGGCGGAATGCCGATATCGGCGACGACGACGCTGCCCGCCTGTGCCTCACCGGGTGGCAGCACCAGCGGAAGCTTCGGAGTGGCCAGCGTCACCGTCATGCTGGCGTGAATGCATTCGCCGATCGGTTCGACGCGATCGGCCGACATGCCGGTAGGAAGATCGACGGCCACAACCGGGATACCTGATGCGTTCACATCTGCGGCGACTGTTTCCAGCATTCCGGCGAGCGGCGACTTGAGTCCGGTACCGAAGATGGCGTCGACGATGAGATCGCACTGGGAGATTTCGGAGAAATGGAGATCCCAGGCCTGTGCGTCGGAAATCTCGACCACCGTCAGCCCGAGACGTCCGAGAATCTCGAGGTTGAGCCGGGCATCGCCCTTCACCGCCGCCATCGTGGCGATGACGAACACCGATACGTCGACGGCGCGCTGGTGAAGCGTGCGAGCGACCACGAAGCCGTCGCCGCCGTTGTTCCCGGGACCGCACAGCACGGCCACATGCCTGTCGGTCAAATCGTCGTATGAGGCTTCGAGCGCGGCGACAACCTGACGGCCGGCGTTTTCCATGAGCACCATCGACGGAATGCCCACCTCGTCGATCGTCTGCCGATCCGCGTCCCGCATCTGAGCAGCGTTCAGCACGCGCATGTTGTATTTACGTGCTGACGTATTCCGCGACGTCTGGGCAGGTGCAGATCAGGTTGCGGTCGCCGTGCGCGTTGTCGATTCGACCCACCGGCGGCCAGAACTTGTCGGTCTTGACGAATGGCAGCGGAAAGGCTGCCTGCTCGCGGCTGTAAGGATGTGACCAGTTGTCGGCGGCGATCGCCGCTGCGGTGTGAGGTGCATTTTTCAGCACGTTGTCTTTGGGATCGGCCTTCCCATCGACCACCGCTTGAATCTCGTGGCGGATCGCAATCATCGCATCGCAGAACCGATCGAGCTCTTCCTGCGATTCGCTTTCGGTCGGTTCGATCATCAGCGTGCCGGCGACCGGAAACGAAACAGTCGGCGCGTGAAAGCCGTAGTCCATCAACCGCTTGGCCACGTCGAGCTCTTCGACGCCAGACGCCTTGAAGCGGCGCAGGTCGAAGATCATCTCGTGCGCGACGGTGCCGTTCGGCCTCGTGTAGAGCACATCGTAGTGCGGCTCGAGGCGTTTCTTGATGTAGTTGGCGTTGAGGATCGCGTGCTTCGTGGCATTGGTCATCCCCTCGGCGCCCAGCATACGGATGTAGCCGTACGAGATGAGCAGGATGCTTGCAGATCCCCAGGGCGCCGCCGAGACGGCCCGTATCGCTTCCGGCCCGCCCACGCGCACGACGGGATGTCCCGGAAGGAACGGTGCGAGGTGCGACGCCACGCCAATCGGGCCCATGCCGGGTCCTCCGCCGCCGTGCGGGATGGCGAAGGTCTTGTGCAGGTTCAGGTGACAGACATCGGCGCCGATGGCCGCCGGGCTCGTCAGACCGACCTGCGCGTTCATGTTCGCGCCGTCCATGTATACCAGCCCGCCGTGCTGATGGATGGCCGCACAGATACCCTGAATCGAATCTTCGAACACGCCGTGCGTCGAGGGGTAGGTGATCATGAGCGCCGCAAGGCGCTCGCGATGCTGCTCTGCTTTGGCCCTTAGATCTCCGACATCGACGTTGCCGTTCGTGTCGGTGGCAACGACCACGACCTTGAGCCCTGCCATCACGGCGCTCGCCGGATTCGTGCCGTGCGCAGACGATGGGATCAACACCACGTCACGCTTCGCGTCTCCCCGCGAGTGATGATACGCGCGAATGGCCATCAGGCCCGCGAGCTCCCCTTGCGCACCGGAGTTCGGCTGAAGCGACACGGCGGCAAATCCGGTAATTTCGGCAAGCGCCTGCTCGAGCTCGCTGATGATCTCTGCGTAACCCTGCACCTGCTCGAGCGGCGCGAATGGGTGCACCGCGGAGAACTCGGGCCACGTGACCGGAATCATCTCGGAAGCGGCATTCAGCTTCATCGTGCAGGAGCCGAGCGGGATCATCGATCGATCGAGCCCGACGTCCTTGCGCTCGAGGCTCTTCAGATACCGCATCATCTTCGTTTCCGACCGGTGCGCCGAAAAGACCGGGTGCGTCATGAACGGCGATTGACGCGCCAGGGCGCCCGGCAGTTCGCGGGCGGGTTCGGCTTTGGCGATCGGTGGAGCCGGTTTCCCGGCCGCCTCTGCCAGAACGGCGACAATCGCCCGCACATCGTGTAGCGTCGTGGTCTCGTCGAGCGCGATGCCGATGTGGCGGCTGTCGAAATATCTGAAGTTCAGTCCAGCCCGTTCGGCAACCGCCTTGACGGCGACCGTTGTCTCGCTGGTGCCCTCAGGCACCTGGAGACGCAGCGTGTCGAAGTACGTCTCGTTCTTCTGCGAATAGCCAAGAGACTTCGCAGCCTTGTCGAGCGTCGCCGTGAGGGCATGTGTTCGCCGCGCGATGGCGGTGAGGCCATCGGGGCCGTGATACACGCCGTACATCGCGGCGATGTTGGCGAGCAACGCCTGCGCGGTGCAGATGTTCGACGTCGCCTTCTCGCGTCGGATGTGCTGCTCGCGTGTCTGCAACGCCATGCGATACGCCAGATTGCCGTGTGAATCGATCGACACGCCGATGATGCGGCCCGGAGCCTGCCTGACAAACGACTCGCGCGTCGCCAGGAATGCCGCGTGCGGTCCACCGTAGCCCATCGGCACTCCCAGCCTCTGCGCGCTGCCGACGACAACATCGGCGCCCGACTCTCCCGGCGGAACCGAAATGGTGAGGGCGAGCAAGTCGGCAGCGACGGCGACGAGCACGTTCTGCTCGTGCGAGCGTGCAATGAACGCCCGCAGATCGAGCACCGCGCCGTAATCGTCGGGTGACTGCACGTACGCGCCAAACACGTCGGCGCCGAAGGCCGGCGACCCGGGATCTCCCAGAACGATGTTGATGCCCAGCGGTTCTGCCCGCCCCTTCAGGACGTCGAGCACCTGCGGGTATGTGCGTTCTGATATCCAGAATGTGTTGCGCGCGTTGTCCGACTGGCGGGCCTGGAGGCGATGGAGAAGCGTCATCGCTTCGCCGGCCGCCGTCGCTTCATCCAGCAGCGACGCCGTGGCCACTTCCATCGCCGTCAGATCGCGCACCATCGTCTGGAAATTGAGGAGCGACTCCAGCCGGCCTTGTGCAATCTCGGCTTGATAGGGCGTGTACGGCGTATACCAGGACGGGTTCTCGAACAGGCATCGGAGAATCACGCTCGGCGTGATGGTGCCGTAGTAACCCATTCCAATGAACGACTTGAAGCGCTGATTCTTCGCGGCGACGCCGCGAAGGCGATCGAGATACTCGTGCTCGGTCTCCGCCGGCGGCAGCTGCAAAGGTTTCTTGAGGCGGATGCTGGCGGGCAGCGCAGCGTCGATGAGCGCATCGAGCGAACGCGCACCAATGACGCGAAGCATGTCGGCCTGTTGCCTGTCGTCTGGTCCGATGTGGCGTTGTTCGAACGTGTCGGGAGAATCTATGGGCATGTCGTGCGTGGGCTATTTCACCAGGTCGGCGTACTGATCATTATTGAGCAGGTTCGCGACCTCGCCGGGGTTGCTGAGCTCGATTTCGAACAGCCAGGTTCCGTAAGGGTCTGTGTTGACCATCTCGGGCTTCGAGGTGAGCTCTCCATTGACGGCAATCACTTTGCCGGATGCGGGGCTGTAAAGCTCGGACACCGCTTTCACCGATTCGATGTTGCCTGCCGTCTGGCCCTGCGAGACCGCACGCCCGACGTCGGGCGGTTCGACGAACACCACATCGCCAAGCTGCTTCTGCGCAAAATCGGTGATGCCGACGCGGCCTAGATTGCCGGTGACGATGATCCATTCGTGATCCTTGGTGTAGCGACGATCGGCAGGATACATGCTTCAGCTCCGTGAACGTTTGTAGAACTGTCTCGACACGACGCGCGCAGGCGTTCGGCGGCCGCGAATGTCGACGTCAAATTCAGCGCCCAACGATGTGGCGGTGAGCGGCAGATAGGCCAGGCCTATGGCCTTCTTCAAAAGCGGCGTCTGCGTGCCGCTGGTGACGATACCTTCCCCGCCGGCCGCATAGGCCTTGTAACCGTGACGAGCGATGCCCGGCGCCGTCATCTCGAACCCGACGAGCTTTCGCGTCAGGCCGGCGCTTTTCTGCTGGTCGAGGGCGGCCTTCCCGATGAAATCACTTTTCTTCCAGCCAACAATCCACCCCAGATCGGCCTCGAGCACGGTCGTGGTCTCGTCAATGTCCTGACCGGACAGGTGCATGCCTGCTTCGAGCCGCAGCGTGTCGCGCGCGCCGAGTCCGACGGGCACGATGCCTGCGGCGGCGCCCGTTTCAAGGATCGTATTCCAAACGCGTTCGGCCGATGCCGGCGGAATGAAGAGCTCGAAGCCGTCTTCGCCTGTGTAGCCGGTACGCGCGATGATGCTTCGTACGCCGGCGACTTCGCCGTGAGTGAACCAGTAGTACTTGACTGATGTGAGATCAGCGCCCGTCAGTTCCTGAACGATGGCGGGCGCAGCGGGCCCTTGAACGGCCAGGAGCGCGTATCGCGAGCTGGTGTTGACGACCGCAACGTCCCCTACCGTGCGAGTGTGCTCGACGATCCACTTGTACGCTCTTTCGATGTTGCCCGCGTTTACCACGAGCAGATAATGGTCGCCAGCCAGTCGATAAACGATCAAGTCGTCAACGAACGTGCCTGCGGGTGTCGTAAGGGCAGAATACTGCGCTTGTCCGACGCTCAACTTGGTGGCGTCGTTCGACGAGATCCGCTGCACGGCCGCCAGCGCATCCTTCCCCGCCACCTCGATTTGACCCATGTGGCTGACGTCGAATAACCCGGCCTTGGTGCGGACGGCCATGTGCTCGCTGGTGATACCTGAGTACTCGACCGGCATGTCCCATCCGCCAAACTCCACCATGCGTGCGCCCAGCGCGCGATGACGGGCGTTCAGGGGCGTTTTCTTGAGTTGTGCGGTCGAAGGCTGGTTCATTGAAGCGTCGATGCAGGCCCGAGAGCGTCAAGGTACTATGCGCCCACGCGCCGGTCAAGGGATCGCCACAAGGACTGAAGCGAGGAAGGCCATCCGACCGAAATCCTCCAACGTATTGCTGCAATGTATGTTATGGGATCGTTTGACGAATAAGCATATATCTGTATATATTTCGCTTCGTGCGTAGAAAACCAGGCAGTTTGGTTCCTCTTGAACTCGCGATTTGTGTCTGTGCCCGCCGGCTTCAGCTCGACGGGATTGCGGCGTTTCACGGATACGAGGTCGCCAAGCATCTCAGCGACGTGACCAATCACAAGTTGCTGACGGCCTACGGCACCCTCTATCGCGCGCTGGAGCGACTCGAGGCGATGGGACTTCTCCAGAGTCGCTGGGAGGATCCCGAAATTTCAGCGCGCGAGAACCGCCCACGCCGCCGCTTGTACACGCTCACTGCGGCCGGCGAAGAAGCCGTGCAACAGGCGCAGGCGACACGCGAGAAAGCGGCGACACATCTCCGCCGCCGCCCCGCTTCAGCATGAAGTCCCGGCTGCGACCCATCGCGGTTGCCGCAGTGCGAGGATGGACGGGCATCTGCACCTGGGGACTGCCATCTGCGATGCGTGAGTCCCGCCGTGCAGAAATTGAGTCGGACTTGTGGGAATCGCAGTTTGATGCACGCCCGGGACTGAGCCCTGCCCTGCAGATAATCATGAGACTCCTGCTGGGTATTCCAGACGACCTCCGGTGGCGTGTGGCGCACGCATCGATCACGAACAACGTCGTGATGCTGACCGTCGCCGTGACCACAAGCATGTTTCTGCGGGCAGCGGTGTGGATGATCGATCTGCTCAAAGCGGAACAATTGCCGGTGCCCCCGCGTCCTGCAGTTCTTACCGCGGCTCCTCCACCCGCTCCTCCGCTTCCCTAGTGCCGATGGAAATCTCGCCACAGATAAGGACGGTTGTGTGAAAACTACAGCATCGTTCGTCTGCGGAATGTTGACGGTTCTTGCGTACGGCCTCATGGCCGATGTGAGTTTCGGCCAACAGGTGCAGCCGTCCAGACCGGCGGTGTTCGCGGAACCGATCACGGCCATCCTGGATGCGTTCACGTCGCACGATATCGTCGCGCTGGGCGAGGGCGCTCATGGGAACGAGCAGGGTCATGCGTTTCGCCTGTCGCTCGTTCGCGATCCCAGGTTCAGCGCGACCGTGAACGACATCGTCGTGGAATTCGGCAACGCTCGATACCAAGACGTGATGGATCAGTTTGTCGGGGGCACAGACGTCCCCGACAATGTCCTGCGCGATGTCTGGCAGAACACGACACAGACGACCTCTGTATGGGAACGGCCTATTTACGGGGATTTTTTTTCGTGCCGTTCGCGCGGTGAATGCCTCGCCCCCGCCAGAGCGCCGGCTTCGTGTGCTGCTTGGGGATCCTCCCATTGATTGGGATAGCGTGCAGACATTCGAGGATTTCAACAAATGGATGCCGATGGCAATCGAGATCGCTATCCGGCAGAGCTGATCCGTTGAGAAGTGCTGGCCAAAAAGCGGCGTGCTCTGGTCATCTACGGCGAAGCCCACCTGTCGCGGTTGAGCCGGAGCATCGTTCAGATCCTCGAGAGTTCCCGACCGGCAAAGATTTTTTCGATTGCGTCGCCGTTCTCGGTGCCGATGGCGATCGATCCGAAGACACTGCAGGCTGATGCCGCCTCGTGGCGAGTGCCGGGCATCGCGACTCTTCGCGGAACTGTACCTGGCGCCGCTGACGTCACTTCCTATTTCCCTGCCCCGACGGCGATGCGGGCAGGCACCGCACCATCGGCCGTTCAGGATCTGCGGCCCGTCCGACGGATGGAAGATCAGTTCGATGCGATTCTCTATCTGGGTGCTCCATCCACCATCACCATGAGCCGGCTGCCTGCTGCACGCTGCGCTGACGCGGCCTACATGGAGATGCGGCTGCGGCGTCTGGCATTGTTCCCGCCGCCCATTTCAAAGATTCAAGGGGATCGCCTGAAACAGGAGTGCCCTGTCCAGGCATCGAAATGATTGTTTCAAGGGCCAGCGATCTGGACGGGTGACCAGCCCGTCCGATCGGACAGTTCACAATCGACATCACCTCAGCGCCGCCATCGGTTGATGGCGCTACCCGGGCGCACGAGCACCAGGGCCGTCACGCAGACGATCACACCCGCAATGACGCCTATCGCCATCACGTTGCCCGCACGCACCGATTGGTAATGGTTCATCACCGGGACAACGACGGCCAGGATGAGGCCGGCTAGTGAGACGCCGACGATCGCCTCGACAAGGACGCCGAGCAAGAGCTTCAACATAACGGCCTCAAAACGGAAACATGAAACAGCCGATGAACTGCCAGATGTATTGCTGGGACCTGAGGACCCACTCGAACTCGCAGGCTCTGTAAACCAGGTCTCTGAGCCACCATCGGTACTCGGTCGACTCCTGATAGCACCCGGCAAACTTGCTCCACGAGTCGAGCAGCGAGATTTCGTACAGCCCCACACAGTCGACGAACATGCCCGGCGCCCTGCCGGCCTTGATCGTGCGGATTGTGGCGCGATGCTTTCGCGTGATCCGCTTGGCAATCCGCTTCGGCGCATCGAGATCGCCGTCGAGTAACTGCACGATGGCGCCGTCGACGAGCGCGCCGACCGCCAGGGCGCCGTCTTCCTCGCTTTCGTCGCGATCCTCCAGTGATGCCGCAAGGCGTCTGAACGATCGAACGGCCCGTGAGCCGAGGAGGAGCGCGCGGACCGCGTCGAGCCCTTCACCCTTGTCTGTTCGTGGATCGAACCGCAGTGTTTTGCGTCCCCGGCCAACCTGGAAGCCGGCCTGACTGATCGCGATCGTGACGACGTCTTTGTCCTGCGTGAGCCGAAGCGTGGTGTCGCCGGTGGGCGATACGGCCTTTTCGAGCAAGAAGTCGCCCCCTTTCAACATGACGACCGCGTTCCCACCGGCGTCGGTGGTTGCCGTGAACGTGGTGTCGGTAGCGCGATCGTGTTCCTGGTAGCCGCGCCGGCCGGGCGCATCGCCATCGCGCCGGCCTTGCGCCGCGGCAAGGTCGGGGATGGCCATCGCCAGTAAGAGCGCGACCACACAGCTGAGACGAGACATACGCACCTCCTTTCGCTTTCGCCCTTCGGGCTACGGCGAGACGAGTTCCGCCGTGCCCTTCAGGCAGCGGCGGGACGGATCTGGACCGGCGCATGACCTCGCGTGGCGATCGATATCGCCCTGCCCCGCTCACGCCTGCCCTGTTTTGCCGGGTGCGTCCGGCGTTGCCCACTAGGTATCTGTCGAATACTCCGGTGAAGATTCGTTTACGCTTGCGACCTGCAATTTGTGGGCGTATCTCAGATACGCCTGAAGCGTGTGATAGCTGATCCCCAGGGCGCGGCACGCTTTCCGCTTGTTGCGACCGCTCCGTTCGAGCACCAGCCGCACGTAGCGGCTGCCCCATGCCCGCAGCGTGTCGTTGCGAACCATGGATGGCAGCAGCACGTCGCCATAGCCGTCGCGAAGCCGGATGGGAAGATCGTCGACGTCGATTGTTGCGTGCCGTGCCAGCGCCAGCGTGCGCTCCATCATGCGTTCGAGCTCGCGCACGTTGCCGGGCCAGTCGTATGTGAGCAGCGCATCTGCGGCCGCTCGCGACATCGTGAGCCGGCGCGAGTGGCTGTGGCGTTCCAGGAAAGACGAGGCCAGCTCGAGGATGTCTTCGCGGCGCTCTCGCAGTGGCGGCACATAGATTTCGATGCCCGATAACCGGTAGAAGAGATCGGCGCGGAACATGCGCGACTGAACCAGCGCCGACAGCTTCTTGTTGGTGGCGGCGATGACCCGCGTGTTCACGCGATGAAGGCCGTTGCCGCCAACACGCTCGATCGCCAGATCTTGCAGCGCTCGCAGCAGCTTGGCCTGCGCCGCCTGCGACAGATCGGCCACTTCATCGAGGAACAACGTGCCGCCATCGGCGCATTCGAACTTGCCGCGGCGTCCACGGACACCGGTTGCCGTTCGATCTTCGATGCCGAAGAGCTCGGCCTCGAGGAGCGACTCGACCAGCGCCGCGCAATTGACCGCGACGAACGGCCCACGCCGGCGCCCACTGATCTCGTGAATCTGCCGCGCGACCAGCTCCTTTCCCACGCCGCTCTCGCCGTCGATCAACACCGTGAAGTCGGTCACCGCCACACGCTCGATGCGATCGCGCACGCTGCGCATCACCTCGCTGGAACCAATAAGAGCCGCTGCACCGTCTCGTCGCATGGCGTGACGCTCAAACAAGGCGTATGCCATCGCCTGTCTCCTCTCTGGTCCAGTTGCCGGGTGCTCATCACCCTTCTGTGCGGGTAGTTTGTTCCCGTGTTCACGTGCCGATCGACCGGGAACGCTCGTGATATCCAGAGCTATTTGTGGGTCGTATCTTCCCCAAAGGGAAGCCGTTCTTCGAATGCGAGCGCGCCTCGATACCTGATCTGTTCGCGCCCCACGAGCGAGACATGACAGCGAAGAATGCGAGCCGCCACCCGAAACAGCGGCACCGGCTCGCCAAGCTGCAACTCAACACGTAGCCCGGGCAGCAGCCGCCAATCGGTTTCGATGAGCGCCCCGACTGAGGACAGATCGACAATGTATGCCGATCGACCTGGCCTCAGGCGTGCGCGGTCCATTCCTGAAGTGCCTGGCGGTGACGAGCGTGGCGATGCGCGCCGCTCGCCTAGTACCTGTGCCATGCCCGTTCTCCAAAGTTGAATTCGAAGATCCGCGTCCGGACCGTGGCACCGAGCACACGTACGGCGAATTGAGTGCCTCGCACCCCCCGGATGAACAGCGTGCCTGACGTGGATGTTCCGGTCGGGCTGAAGCTCAACAGCGTCGAATTGCCGATTTGAACCGGATCGTGCGTATTGAACGGCTGACCGGGATCGAGGCCGGTGACGTTGGGCAAGATGCCGAACGCCACGCCGGAAAAATGGTGATCGAGCCGTTCGTCCACAGTAACGGGCACGTCGACACCCTGCGCAATATCAGCGGTGAGCACTCCGTTCCCGTTGCCATCCACATAGGTGCGCAGCCAATATCCGTCGGTCTGGCCGACGAGCCTGATGGCTACATGGGCCGAGCGCCTGACGGCCTCGAGACGAGCCGTCGCCATGCGCCCGGCCACGTAGCGGGCTGCCCCTGCTGCTCGTGTGCGATCGATGCCGTTGTATCCGAGCGGAATCGCGGCGCCGCTCACCACGACGGTGATGCTGATGACCATCAGCGCCTCGAGCAGCGAGTAGCCTCGGTTGTTCATGGCCGATTTCCTATTTCTCCGTCTTGGGTGCGGCCACCGTGAGGCGTTCTTTGATGCGGAGGAAGCTCTTCTCACCGACGCCCCGCACATTCATGATCTCTTCGATCTTTTTGAACGGACCGTTCTTCTCCCGGTACTGCACGACGAGCTCGGCCGTCTTGAGGCCGATGCCGGGCAGTGCGGCGATCTGCGCGGCGGTGGCGTTGTTGAGATTGACGACGTCGGTGGACGCGGCCACCGGCGGCTTCGTGGCGCGCTGCGCCTCTGCCGGGTACGAACTGAAGCAAACGAGCATGGCGACGAGTACGAGCACTGACCGGTACATAAGTCTGTCCTCCTGTGGTGCGCGGAATGCGCAAGAGGCCCCGGTGAGTGGAAGCACCTGCTGCGGTGGCGGTCAGGCACCGCTTCACGGTTGCTCGAATGGCCAGGGCCGGCCATCACCATGGCAAGCCGCGGGCCGCGTCATGCGATCGCGAGCCGTCGCCGGATGTGATTGAGCGTGGGGCCCTTCTTCGCCCGGGCGTGCGCCGGCGCGAACGAAGGCCTGTGTGGCGTGAAAAAAATGTCTACGCGGGTTGCTATCGCCGGGTCATCGCGTCGGCTTCGGCGCGATACCACTCGAGGGTCTGCCGAAGGCCTTCTTCGAACGATACGATGGGTTTGTAACCAAGAATCTCGCGTGCGCGCGTAATGTCAGCTTGCGAGTCCCTGACGTCGCCCGATCGCACGGGCCCGTAACTCACGTTGACGCGGCTGCCGACGAGGTCGCGCATCGTGCTGAACAAACGATTCAGTGAGATGCGCGATTCGGTCGCCACGTTGATGACCTGTCCGGACGCGCCCGGCGCGGCGGCGGCGCGGAGCACGCCATCGACGACGTTCGCGATGTACGTGAAGTCTCGCGTCTGTTCGCCGTCACCGTAGATCGTGGGACTCGTGTTCTCGAACAAAGCCTTGGCGAAAACAGAAATGACACCTGAGTACGGCGAAGAAGGATCCTGCCGCGGCCCGAAGACGTTGAAGTAGCGGATCGTCACCGTCTCGAGACCGTAGAGCGTGGTGAACATCTGCATGTACTGCTCGCCCACCAGCTTTTGCAGCGCGTATGGCGACAAGGGATGCGTCGGCATGCCCTCGCGCTTCGGTAATGTGTCGGTATTGCCGTACGCGGACGACGATCCGGCATAAACCACACGTTTGACGCCGGCATCGCGTGCGGCGACCAGCACGTTCAAGGTCGCATCGATGTTCGCCCTGTTCGATGTAATGGGATCTTCGACCGATCGCGGTACCGAGGGGATGGCGGCCTGGTGCAGGACGTAGTCCATCCCCTGCACCGCGCGCTTCGCCACCGCGAGGTCTGCGAGATCGCCTTCGACGAGCTCGACGCCAGGCACATGCGCGAGGTTCTTGCGATGGCCGGTAATCAGGCTGTCGACGACCCGGACGCGCTCGCCGCGGCGCGTCAGCTCTTCTGCGAGGTGGGATCCGATGAAGCCTGCCCCACCGGTGACGAGGTAGTTGGACATGAATAGTTGTCGGTTGTCAGAAAAAAGTACCGCAGCCGGCCGTAAGCCGAATTCTGTTCCCTTGCGGGAGACGATCATTCCTCTAGTCCCGGCATTGCTGACGGGATCAAGCGACCTACCCGGAGACTTCGGACGGGCCGTCCTCTCGTCCGCCTCCGCCCTTGCGGGCTTCGACGAGACATCGTCTCCCTATTTGGTCTTGCTCCGTGCGGGGTTTTGCCTGCCATCTGTCTTACGACAGACGCGGTGCGCTCTTACCGCACCTTTTCACCCTTACCCGCCTTCGCCCTTTCGGGCTTGGGCGGGCGGTATATTTTCTGTGCCACTTTCCTTCAGGTCACCCTGACCGGGCGTTACCCGGCGCACTGCCCTTGGGAGTTCGGACTTTCCTCCCGCCTCCGCCCTTACGGGCTACGGCGCGGCAAGCCCCTGAGGGCCTGTCTTGCCGAAGCTTGCGAAGCGCGATGGCGGACGATCGTCTGGCCGACTACGGTATCGAACGATCTCTGATTGTACCTTAACCGTCAGTTTCTTGACGGATCGCGTACTGCTCGAGCTTCTTGTAGAGGTTGCTGCGGGGCGTGCCGATGACCTCGGCGGTTTTCGAGATGTTCCAGCTGTTCTCACGCAGCTTTTCGACCAGCCAGGCGCGCTCGGCCGACTCCTTGAACTCGCGCAGCGTGCCGGCATCCGCTCCGGCGCCCGAGGGCGATGGCGCGATACCCGGCGCCACCGGACGGGGCGCGCCCTTGTCCGACTTGATGGTCTCGGGAAGATCGGCGACGTCGATCGCCTCTCCCTCGGCCATGATGATCATGCGTTCGATTGTGTTGCGCAGCTCGCGGATGTTCCCGCGCCATCGATAGCGCTTCATCACATCCATGGCGGCCGGCGTCATCTGCTTCGGACGCCTGTTGTTCTCGCGCCCGAGCTGATTGAGGAAATGCTTGACGAGCAGCGGGATGTCTTCGGCGCGCTCCCGCAGCGGCGGCACGTAGATAGGGATGACGGCGAGGCGGAAGTACAGATCCTCGCGGAAGTTGCCTTTCTCGATTTCCGCTTCGAGGTTCTTGTTGGTCGCCGCGATGACGCGCACCTCGACGTTGACCGTCTTCGCCGATCCGAGCCGCTCGACCTCGCCCTCCTGCAGGACGCGCAAAACTTTGGCCTGTGTCTTCAGGCTCATGTCGCCGACTTCGTCGAGAAAGATGCTGCCGCGATCGGCCTGCTCGAACTTGCCGACCTGCCGCTCGGTGGCGCCGGTGAACGATCCCTTCTCGTGGCCGAATAACTCCGATTCGATGAGGTCTTCTGGTATCGCCGCGCAGTTCACCTGCACGAAACGCTCGCGGCTGCGCGGGCTCAATCGATGGATGGTTCGCGCGACGAGCTCCTTGCCGACGCCGCTCTCTCCCTGCAACAGCACGGTTGCGTGCGCCGGCGCCGCTTTCCGAATCGCTTCCTCGACCTTGCGCAGCGCCGGGCTGTTGCCGACCATCTGGTATTTCGAGTCGACTTCCTGCCGAAGCGCTCGATATGCGGTCTCCGTGCGATGGCCCGCCAGCTCCTTCTCAATCCGTTCCAGCAGGACGGGTTCGGAAAACGGCTTCTCGATGAAACCTGACGCCCCTTTGTCGCGCGCCTCGAACGCATTTTGCGCGGTGCCATGACCCGATACCATCACGACCGGCACGGCGGGATTCGAGGCCTTGATGCGCTCGAGCACTTCCAGCCCGTCCATGCCCGGCATCTTGATGTCGAGAAACACCAGGTCGGGCGGGTCGCGTTCAATCAGCGCGAGACCTTCCTGCCCGGTCGCGGCGCCGACGAACTGATAGCCCTGATATTCGAGCGTGCGGCGCATCGAATCGCGGATGCCCGCTTCATCGTCAATGACCAGAATTCGGGATTTCATTACCGAGGGTCGACGCGGACGGCGCGAATGGAGCGCTGATCCGATGCGGGCATATAGACGTAGACGGCCAGGACGTCACCGGGAATCGCAGAACGGGCCAGCCGGTTGTAAGCATCGGCGGAGTTGACCGGCCGGCGGTTGATCTCCATCACGATGTGATCGCGCTGGATCCCGGCGTCGTACGCGGCGCTCAGCGGATCGACGCGCGTCACGACCACCCCGCTCACGCCGTTCGGCAGCCGCAGCCGATTGGCCGTGGCGCGATCGATGTCGCGCACGCTGAGCCCCAGCGGCACCATGGTGTTGCTCGACGGGTGAACCGACGGATTACCTTCCTCAGCGGGCCGCCCTGGCTGGCGGCTTGCCCGTTCGCCCAGCCGCACGGTGAGGGTTTGTGGCCGCCCATCGCGCACGACCTGGAGCCGCGCGAGCGTGCCCGGGCCCCGGCGGGCGACCTCACGGATGATCTCGCTGTTGGTCGTGATGCGCTTGTTGTCGATTCCGGTGATGAGGTCGTACGCACGCAAACCGGCCCGGTGCCCGGGAGAGCCACTCGTCACATCCTGCACGAGCGCACCGTGAACCGAGGTGAGTCGCAGCGAGCGCTGAAGATCCGGATCGACGTCGGTCAGCACTGCGCCCATGAAGCCGCGTGCGACACGCCCTTCGGTCCTGAGCTGCGGAAGAATCGCACGGGCCTCGTTGATCGGTACGGCAAATCCGATGTTGCTCGCCTTCTGGCTGATCGCCGAATTGATGCCGACGACCTCGCCGCGGCCGTTGATGAGCGGTCCGCCACTGTTGCCGAAATTGATGGCGGCATCCGTCTGGATGTAATCGTCGAGGCTGCTATCGAACAGCTTGCGGCCAAGATAGCTGACGACACCGACAGTGACGGTGTGCTCGTATGCCAGCGGATTGCCGATCGCGCATACCCACTCGCCTACGCGCAAACTCTCGGAGTCGCCCATCGGCGCGATTGCCAGATTTCTCGCGTCCACCTTGATGAGCGCGATGTCGGTGTCCGGGTCGATACCCAGCACGCGAGCCTGCAGGCTGCGGCCGTCGGAAAACTTCACCATGATCCGTTCGGCGTTCTGGATCACGTGGTAATTGGTCAGGATTTGTCCATCACCTTCGATGACAAACCCGCTCCCCGACTGCGGCCGCAACGAAGACGGGCCTTGCGGGTTCGGGATGGCTCCGTCAAAAGGAATCGGCTCGGGTCCGCGACGGCGCCGGCTGCCTGCGCGGGTGGTTGCTTCGATGTTGACGACCGCCGGATTCATGCTCTCGGCCACGTCGGCAAAATTCACCATTCCCGGAGCGATGGCGGCGCTGGAGGCGACGGCCGGTGTCGCCACGGGTGCCTCGACCATGCGAGGCTCCGGCTGGGGTGGCAGCTCGAGCTCGGATGCTGGCGTTGCCTGAGGAGCGGGCACCCGGACGCTCCCGGTCGTCAGGCCGACCAGGAAGGCCATCATTGCCGTCAGTGCCAGGATGACGAGGGCAAACGAGCGGGACACACTCGAATTATAAGCCGACTAGCTTCCGGAACGCCGACTCGTCGAGCACGGAAATACCCAGCGTTTCAGCCTTTGCGAGCTTGCTGCCGGGATCGGCGCCCGCCACCACATGGTCTGTTTTCTTGCTCACAGAGCCGGTGACCTTGCCGCCAAGAGACTGGATGGCTTCGGTGGCCGCTTCGCGCGACATTGTGCTGAGCGTGCCCGTGATCACGAACGCTTTTCCGCTCAGTGGTCCGGGGGCGCCGATCGCCGTGATGGGCGCGTCCATCTTCAGCCCAAGCCCCTTGAGCTCGGCAATCAGGCTCCTGTTCGACGGCTGGGCAAAGTAGTCGTGAACGGCAGCCGCGACGACCGGACCGATGTCGGCGACAGCCCGCAGCTGATCTTCCGAGGCGGCCACGAGCGCATCGATGGTGCCGAAGGCCCCTGCCAGCGCTTGCGCGCCACGCTCGCCGACGTGACGGATGCCGAGGCCGTAGACCAATCGCCAGAAATCGCGCGTCTTGCTGCCTTCGATCTGCGCGATCAAATTCGCCGCCGATTTCTTGCCCATCCGTTCGAGTTGTTCAAGGCGCTCGGGGGTCAGGCGATAGATGTCGGCATAGCTCGCGACGAGGCCGTCGGCGATGAGCCGCGCGATGAGCGACTCACCAAGGCCTTCGATGTTCAGGGCGTGCCGCGCGGCAAAATGTTCGAGGCCGCGCTGAAGCTTCGCCGGGCACGACGTGTTCTCGCAACGCCACACGGCTTCTTCCTCGCCGCGGACGAGCTCGCTCTGGCATCGGGGGCAATGCGTGGGCATCTGCCATCGGTCGGCCCGATCCTGACGATCGGGATTTACCACGCGCACGACCTGAGGAATGATGTCGCCCGCTTTTTCGACGATGACGCGATCGCCGTCGCGAATGTCCTTGCGCGCCACTTCGTTGGCGTTGTGGAGCGTGGCCATTGAGACGGTGGTGCCCGCAATGAACACCGGGTCGAGCACGGCAAACGGCGTGACCGCGCCCGTGCGCCCGACGTTGATGTCGATCTTCCTCAAGGTCGTCTCTGCCTGTTCCGGAGGAAATTTGAAGGCCACCGCCCAGCGCGGGAACTTCGCCGTCGTCCCAAGCCGGCTGCGGAGCGCGATCGTGTCGAGCTTGATGACGACCCCGTCGGTGTCGAACGTCAGCACGCGCGTCGCTGCCGACCGTTTTTCGCCCCACTCGCGGCAGTACTCGGTAACGTGCTCGATGCCTTCGAGCGCTTTCCAGTGCGGCTCGACCGGCAGACCCCACTTCTTGAGACTCTGCAGCAACTCATGGTGGGTCTCCGGCGTGCCGTCGGTTGCGACCATCTGATACAGAAACGCGCGCAGGCCTCTCTTTTTGACCTGTGCCGGATCCAGTTGGCGAATCGCGCCCGAGGCGGCATTGCGCGGGTTGGCGAAACGCGGCTCACCCGCCTTCTCGCGCTCATCGTTCGTGCGCTCGAATTCCTGTCGCGGAAGGTAGATCTCCCCACGGATTTCGATCGTGCCTTTCGGTCCGCCGGTCAGGGTATGCGGGATGTCCTTGATCGTTCGCACGTTCGCGGTGACATCCTCGCCGCTCGTGCCGTCGCCCCGTGTCGCGGCACGCATGAGGCGGCCATCGCGATACTGGAGCGCAATGCTGAGGCCGTCAATTTTGAGCTCGGCCACATACGGCACCGGGCCCTCGAGGTTGTCGAGCCCG
The DNA here is from genome assembly GCA_963811435.1 of Vicinamibacterales bacterium. Lineage (GTDB taxonomy): Bacteria > Acidobacteriota > Vicinamibacteria > Vicinamibacterales > JAMQPK01 > JAMQPK01. The sequence continues at coordinate 1,569,367 of CAWERD010000006.1, read as the reverse complement.
CGACGCAGGCGTTCGTCGAACTCCTTCAGTTCGTCGTCGTTGTAGGCGTTATCCAGGCTGAGCATCGGCTCGGCATGACGAACCGAGGCGAAAAGTTCGGCGGCACGTCCGCCGACGCGCTGCGTCGGCGAATCGGCCGTGACCAGGTCGGGATGGTCGCGCTCGAGATTCTGAAGCTCGTGGACGAGCCCGTCGAACTCGGCGTCGGAGATGGCCGAGTCCTGGTGAACGTAGTAGCGCTCTTCGAAGTGACGGATCTGACGGCGGAGCTCTTCGATCCGAGTGGCGGGATCCACGGCTCGGAGGCCTCGCGATTCAGCGATCGCGCGCGAGGATGTAGTCCGGCAGGGCCATCAGCGCGTCGCGGGCATCGGACTTGGGAAAAAGATATAGCTGCTTCTTGGCGAGCGAGGCCTGTTCCTGCGCTCTGTCCATGGCGTACTCGACCGAGCGCGTTTCGTGCAACAGGCGGCAGATCTCGCGCCACCGTTCCGGCGTCACGCACCGCTCGCGCACGACGCTGTGAATCATTTCGGCGGTTTCTGCATCGGCTCGCTGCAGGAGGCGGATGACGGGCAGCGTCACCTTGCCTTCACGCAAATCGCCGCCGACCGGCTTGCCGAGCGCCGATTCGTCGCCCGAGAAATCGAGGAGATCGTCGATCAGCTGAAACGACATGCCGAGGCTGACACCGTACTGTTCGAGCGCGAGCTCCTGGTCGGCCGTGGCGTTTCCAAGGATGCCGCCGATGCGGGCGCAGCCTCCGAAAAGGTATGCGGTCTTGCGACGGACGATGTCGAGGTGCTCTTCCTCGCTGATCATCACATCGCCCTTTTTGGAGAGCTGGTACAGCTCGCCTTCAATCATCCGGAGGGTGACGTCACACAGCTGCCGCACGATATCGAGGCGATCGGGCGTCAGCGCCAGGCCCATCGACTTGATGTAGAGATAATCGCCAAGCAGGACGGTCACGTCGCTGCCCCACCGCGAGTGCACGGAGGGCTGTCCGCGCCTGTACTGCGAGTCGTCGATGATGTCGTCGTGAACCAGGGTGGCCGTATGGATGAATTCCACGACCGCGGCGTAGAGCACCGCGAGCTCGCCTGTGTACCCGGCAAGACGGGCCGCCATGAGCAGCACGGCCGGCCGAATGCGCTTGCCGCCCCCGTTCTGAATGTACCGGCCTATCTTCGGAATCAGGTCGACCTGCGATTCGACGTGCCGGTAGAACTCTGTCTCGACCCGCTCCAGATCTTCCCGGATCGGTTCGAACATCTGGACGAGCGTGGAGTATGAGGGATGCTGCTCTACCGCGTCAGCGTTCTTCAAAGCCCGATGATCACACCATATTCCGCAACGGGGTGTCAACGAATAGACAGTTGTGGTGCATGGGTTTACGGTCGAAAGAGCGCATTGAAATTGGTTGCCAGCTGCTCGCCGAGGTCTCGGGCGGCTACGCCACGGAGGCTCGCGAGCTCTTCGGCGACTCTCAAAACCCATGCAGGTTCGTTGCGTTTGCCGCGGTGTGGCGTGGGGGCGAGATAGGGGCTGTCGGTCTCGCACAGCAAGCGATTGGCGGGCACGATCGGCACGATTTCGCGGACGTTCGCGCCTTTCGGAAAGGTGACGATGCCGGCAAAGGAGATGTGCATGCCAAGGGCCAGCGCTTCCTCGGCGAGCCGGCGCGTGCCGGTGAAGCAGTGCATGACGCCGTGAATCGAGCCGTCGCCTTCCTCGCGGAGAATCCTGATCGTGTCGTCCTCGGCCTCGCGCGTATGGATGATGATGGGCACCCCGATTTCACGCGCCAGACGGATCTGGTGGCGAAAAACGTGCTGCTGGACGTCTCTCGGCGCGAAGTCGTAGTGGTAATCGAGGCCGATTTCGCCGAGCGCCCGGGCGCCGGGATTGGCGGCAATGGCCCCGCGCACCAGCGCCACCACCTCGGCCTCGCGGCCGCTGAACCGGCCCGCCTGATGCGGGTGGACGCCGATGCCATAGCGCAGCTCCGGCCACGCGCGGGTCAAATGCGTCGCCCTTGCGGTTTCTGCTTCGTTTTCAGCGGCTAGTATGCAGAGCGCGTGGGTCAGCCCGGCCGCCTGGGCGCGGGCGATCACCGCCTCCAGATCGTCAGCGAACGCATCGTCGGCCAGATGGCAGTGGGAGTCGATCATGAGTAGTCGACAGTCTACAGTCGGCAGTCGGCAGTCGGCAGTCGGCAGTCGACCGTCGACAGTCCAGTCGACCGTCGGCGGTCGACTTGTGGCTAGCGTCGCTCGTGCAGGGCGCTATAATCCCTGCGGTTCACCGACAATCGATGCCTTCCGCACCGCCAGACGCCACCGACCCACGGCCAGTGCTCCGTCGCCTCGTGGCAACGCTTGCCTATCGTGCCGCAAAGGTGTTGCGAGATGCCCCACCGGAATTCGGCGGCATGCAGGCCGGATCTATAACGCGTCGTCCGACACAGATCGTCGCCCATATGGCGGATCTCATGGCGTGGGGGCTGTCGCTCGCGCGAGGCGATTCCAAGTGGAAAGCCGAAGGCGGCGATCACTGGGACGTGGAAGTGCGCCGCTTCTTCGACGGCCTCGTCGCCCTCGATGCCGAGCTTGCCGCTGATCGGCCGTTCAAAGGCTCTTCTGAACAGCTGATTCAGGGGCCGCTGGCCGACGCACTGACGCACGTCGGGCAGCTTGCGATGCTCCGCGGGATGCACGGCGCTCCCATCACGCCCGAGAGTTATGCGCGGGCGGAAATTGTGGTCGGACAGGTTGGTCTTACGCAGGCGGCACCGCGTCGAGAGTTCGACGGCGATGCCAGTGCCCGTCCGAATAGCTAGTCCCGTGATGGTCGTCTGAACTGGACCAATCGCTCAGGAGGTGCCGTGCGCCGGACGCGAATCCACGAAAGGATCAGTGCGATGCGGAGAATCAACGGCCTTATGCTCGCGATTGTGCTCGTTGTTGCGACGTTCCCGGGGCACGCGCAAACGAGAAGTGAACAAAACATCGTGTACGGCATGCACTCCGGTCTGGCACTTCTAATGGATGTTCACTTCCCTGCCCGGTCAAACGGCCGCGCGATCGTCGGCATCCCCGGAAGCGGTTGGAATATGCCGCTTGGCTATGATGCGGTTCCGCTGAAGCAGCGGGGCATTGGCGTCACAAACTGGCCCGCGCTGATGGACGCTGGTTATACGGTCTTCGTCATCAATCACCGAGCGACACCAGGCTTCCAGTACCCTGCCCCTGTCGAGGACGCGCAACGAGCAGTCCGTTTCATCAGGGCCAATGCGCAACGTTTTGGCATCAATGGTGAGCGCATCGGCGCCTTCGGTGCTTCTTCAGGTGGACACCTTGTCGCCATGCTTGGCACGCTCGACGGCGCAGGCGACCCCAACGACTCCGACCCTGTGAACCGTTTCAGCGCAAAAGTACAGAGCGTCGTCGCGATTTATGGTGTATTCGATCTCAAGGGAGTGCAAACCGTCATCGGAGCTCCCGCTCTGGCGTTGTTTCTCGGGTCTCGACCAGCGCGCGGGGGCGCGCCGCTGAACACTGCCGAATTACGACGCGTTACGGAGGCATCGCCGATTAGCCACGTCACATCTGACGACGCGCCCTTCCTCCTGTTTCACGGTGACGCAGACCAGACCGTGCCGTTCGAGCAATCGCCCCAGATGGAAGCCGCATTGAAATCAGCAGGCGTACCCGTGAGCTTTGTTGCCGTTCCTGGAGGTGGTCACGGTGCTGATTTCCAGTTCAAGCCTGGCGACCCGCGACTGCCCGACGTCATCGGTCGCGCCACAAAGTGGTTCGACACGTATTTGAGCGTGACTCAGCGATCATCACGGTAGTCAGAACGGGGTAGCGATGCGCTTCATGCTCGCCGGTGGCCTGGCCCTCATCGTGCTCGTCGGTGGCGTTGCCCTGACTCAGCAAGCAGGTCCACAGGCAGGCGCCGACTGGCCGATGTACCGGCATGACCTCGCCGGAACGGGATACTCCCCACTCTCACAAATTAACACGGGCAACGTTTCCAGCCTGCGCGACGCGTGGTCTTATTCCCTGCAGGGAAGCACGCCGGTTTCAGGGCCTCCTGGACGAGGCGGCGGTCCGAATTCTCAGGCCACGCCCATCGTCGTCGGTGGCTCTATGTATCTGCCCACCGCGGACAGTGTGGTGGCGCTCGAACCTGACACCGGTAAAGAACGGTGGCGGTCTGCCGTTTCTGGCGCGGTCCCGTCTCGCCGCGGAGTCGCGTACTGGGCGGGCGACGGTGGGTCTCCTCGGATCATCTTGACGGCCGGCCGCCGGCTGATAGCGCTCGATGCCGTGACCGGTACGCCGGTCGCTGGATTTGGCACGAGCGGCGAAGTCGATCTTGTCGTGCCGTACAACTCGGTACCGCTCGTGTTCAGGAACGTCATCGTTGTCGGGGCGAACAACCCACCCGGCTCCGGTGGCGCGGTGGGCAACGCACGCGCGTTCGATGCCCGCACCGGCGCGAAACTTTGGGAATTCAGTTCAGTGGCGCAGCCGGGCAGCGTTGGGCACGACACATGGGTGGGCGACAGCTGGAAAGGGCGTCTCGGTGCCAATGCATGGCCGTTCTATTTCACGCTGGACGAGTCACGTGGCCTTTTGTATCTGCCTCTCGCGTCTCCGATTCCTGGTGGCTACGGTGGCGATCGCGCTGGCGCCAACCTCTACGGAAACTCCGTAGTGGCCGTGGACGTTCAGACCGGGGCCTACAAGTGGCACTTTCAGACGATTCATCACGACTTGTGGGATGCCGATCCGCCGGCGCCACCGGGACTCATCGACATCATGCAAGACGGGCGTCGAGTTCCTGCGATGGCGCTGACGACCAAGTCTGGCTACATGTACATCCTGAATCGTGAGACGGGTCAGCCGATTTTCGGTGTCGTCGAACGGCCGATGCCGAAGAGCGACGTTCCAGGTGAGCGGGCCTTCCCCACCCAGCCGATTCCAGTGAAGCCGTCAGCTCTCGCGCGCGTGACGTACGGTCCCCAGAATCTGGTCACTGGTGCGGATACGACACCCGAGCACGCAGCCGCGTGCCGGGAACTGATCGAGAAGAGCGGCGGCGTACTCAACGCGGGACCGTTCACGCCGTGGAAGTATCGAGCGCTGGGGGCCGCGACGCCGGTTTCTCTCGTCTTCCCGGGCGGACTGGGCGGACCGAACTGGGGTGGCACAGCGATGGACCCTTCGTCCGGCTATGTCTTCGTCGCGACACAGGATGTCGGCGCGCTCGGCTTCATCCGACAGGCTCGGGAAGGGGCCGCTCTTCCTTACGAGAAAGCCACACCAGGACGCGCGACCTTCGATGTGCCGATTGGTGATCAGAACTGGCCCTGCCAGAAGCCGCCATGGGGCAGCCTTGTCGCCGTGAACATGGCTACCGGTGACTTCGCATGGCGGGTTCCGCTTGGCATCACGGAACAGCTGCCCGCCGGCAGACAAAACACCGGCCGCCCTGTGCTCGCGGGTCCCATCGCGACCGCCGGCCGGCTTCTATTCGTCGCGTCAACTGACGACAATCGCGTTCGAGCGTTTGACTCGAGAAACGGCAAGGAGCTGTGGACCAAGACGCTCGAGCGGCGAGGCAACGCGAACGCCATCACGTACCTCGGGCGCAACGGCAAGCAGTACGTCGCCGTTGTCGCCACCGATACGCTCAGGGTTTTTGCGCTGCCGTGAAGTACGCCGGCAGGCCGCTTTTCGTCTCACGCAGTATCTCGACGATGGCGCGGCGGTCGTCGGCTGAGAGCTTCGAGTAGTCCCAGTCAGCCGCCCCTCCAGACAAGACCTCCCACATCCGCTGGTACACGATCGTCCGGGCTGCCGGCGGCAGCGCATCGAATGCGTCGGAATAGATCATGTAACTGCACGGGTAGCGAAGCAGCCTGCGAGTGAGGTCAAGCTCGCGCAGCGAACGCCCTTTGGCGTCGCGGGGCCCTCTCGACGGAAAGTCCTGCGCGAATGTCGACGCGCCGCGTATGGCCGACGGCAGTGGCGCTTCCTCCGCAAACAGCATGTAGTCGGCGAGCTCGCGCGCCGTATCACGCACGTGCGATGGCATCGCCCCTGGTTTTGGTCCTTCGTGGGCCGCGATCCGCGCCTGCCAGTTCAGGCGCGTGAACAGGTTCGTCATATGCGTCTGATGATTCAGCACCATCAGCGCTGCCACGTCGCTGTGCGGCGTCAGGTAGGCGGCTGTATCGAACGCTTCGCTTCCCGTCATCAGCTTCGGCGCGGCGTCGGCTCGAACGTACGAGCGAGGCACGTGCAGCACCGGCACGTTGCCGAGGTGCTTCAGCGGAACCTGCTTCCCGGTGACGTACCAACCACCCCACCGATCTTCAATCGGCGTCCGATGATCGGCTGCCCACCCTTGCGCGTATTCATTCTGGTTGTCCGAAAGCGGCAGCACGCTCATCGTCAGCACGCCGGGCACGCCATGCGTCTGGGGCAGCAGATGGCACTGCAGACAATCCCCATCGCGACGGACGAATTGCGGCTTCTGCTGATTCTTCTGGGCAATCGAATAGAAGTGCACACCCTGGTCTGCATCGAACACGGTGACTTCGACCGTCTCGGCGCCCTTTGCCCAGCCCACCGCGACCGTGTCGTTGAAATAGATCGCTCGTGGCGTGGCCTTGCTGATATGCACGCGCTGCAGGCTGTTCTCGGAGAAAACGAGCGTCTGAGACGAGAGCGGAATATCGAGTGCTTTCAGCACTGACGCAAGATAGCCGCGCGGTGGCGCGTCGAATTCGAGATGAACCTCGCCTTTCTCGACGCGCTCGTTCAGCTTGACGACGGCATCACGTACAGGACGGGACGAATACTGAATGGCTGGATGATCGCGCGAGACCCAGATGCTGGTGCTCTGCGCCGACAACACTGCGAGTCCGAGCGTCAGAGCGAGTCCGCCGATGATGAGGGGCAGAGATCGCTGCATCCAGAATCAGAATATCACGGCGATCGCCGGCGCTTCAGGCTTCTGTGTACGCCCACGCTCCGGCGATGCCGGCGATGATGACTTCGACGAGCCCCCAGGCCGACGTGAGAATGATGATGTGTCGGGGAAACATGTTCGTCACGTAGAAAAACAGATTGGGATACAGGTACCCGAGGCCCCAGCACAACGTCGATGCGCAGATCGCCGTCTTCACTCCTGGTCCGAATCGCGACCTGATTGCCGCATACGTCCAGACAAGTACAAAGGCAAAGCCGAAGCTGAGGAGCACGAACCAGATGATCATCGACGGATCGATCGGAGGCTTGTTGAGCGCCGCCATCGCGGCGTTCATTTCCTCTTCGAGGAGCACGCCGTTGAGGATGAATTCGCCGAAGTTGATGATGATGCCCGCGATGAATCCGCCGATGAGGACGCGACCGAGGTTGATCCGGCCCATGCAGACACCTCCTGACGACGGTTAACGTTTGGCTGTGTGCGCGGGATTATACGCGTTGTTCCGATCGAACGTCATTCGGGCTTGACGACGTTCTTGGACGATGGCATCGTCGTCTTTCGACGTGCTCAAGACGACCCTGCGCCTGTCGAAGGGTCGTCCGAGAAGGAAGAAAGACGTGAAGACGAAGGCATCCATGATTAACCAGCCATTGATGACCACCAATGAGTACCTGCGGACGCCTGAATGGCTTGTTCCGACGGAATTGATCTATGGCGTTATGCGGGTGGCGGATGCGCCACTCCCCCATCATCAGCGGGCGGTCAGGGACTTGTGTTTTGCGCTGGTCGAGCACGCAGAGACGAGGCATCTCGGCGAGGTCTGGATGTCGCCGCTCGACGTCATTCTTGACGCAGAACGGGCGCTCGTTCTTCAGCCGGATTTGCTGTTTATTTCGAACGAGCGCAGCCACATCCTGACCGATCGTGTTCGCGGGGCGCCCGACCTGGTCGTCGAGGTGCTCTCACCGAACCCGCGCATTGGCGAGCTTGGCGAACGCATTGCCTGGTTCGCCGAGTACCGGCGTCAGGGAGTGCTGGCTCCTCTATCAGTCTCAACGGCGGGTCGAGGTGCTCAATTTTGACGCACCAAACGTCATCGCGCGCGCATCCTTCCAGGAACGAGAACCTATTCGATCGCGGGTGCTTCCGGATTTCGATCGAACGCTGGCATCGATGCTGCGCTGGTCGTGAACGGTCAGCGAACGCGCCAGCCCGGCTCGGCGTCCACCGTCAGGAGGACTGGCTGTCCACCCTCCGGGCTGGCAGCCAGCACCATGCCGTTCGACTCGATTCCCATCAGCTTTGCCGGCTTGAGATTGGCGACCACCACGATCGTCCGACCCACGAGCGATTCTGGCTGATATGCCTCGGCAATGCCGGCGAGAATCGTGCGCTGCTCGGTGCCGAGATCGACCTGGAGCTTGATCAGCTTCTTCGATTTCGGCACGTTCTCCGCGGCGATCACCTTGGCCGTGCGCAGCTCGACGTTCATGAACTGATCGATCGAAATACGATCGGGTTCCGGGTTCCGGGTTCCGGGTTCCGGATTCGTGGTTCCAGGTGCCACGGTCGCGGTTTCAGGTGCCACATTCGTGGTTTCAGGTGCCACCTTCGTGGTTCCAGGTCCTTCGTTCGTGGTGGCAGAGTCAACCTTCGTGGTTGCGGTTGGCGGGGTCACAGGCCCAGATTCGGACACACTCTTCTCCTTCGCATTCTTTCTATCGAAACGTGGCCAGAGCGGCGCGTCCTGAATCAGGATGCGCTCGCCTTCCGGCCGCCATCGTCCGTCGCGCTCAAGGGTCAGTGAATCTGACGCAGCACCAACACGGCGCAGAATTTCGCGCGACGACGCCGGCATGATTGGCGACAACAGGACGGCGGCAAGGCGAATTGCCTCGGCGGCATCGAAGAGCACCTGGCTCAAACGATCGGCTTGTGACGGATCCTTGGCCAGCGTCCAGGGAGCGGCGTCAGCGATATGTAGATTCGTCGCATCGATGAGGCGAAACGCGGAGGCTGCCGCTTGGGTAATCCCGTGCTCGTCCATTGCGCGCCGATATGCCGTTGCCACGTCCCCTGGAATCTCTCGGAGACGCGGCGAGGTTTCGCCCGTCGGAATTAGCCGGCCCTGACGATACTGATGCGCCATCGCCGTGACGCGGCTGACCAGATTCCCGAGATTGTTGGCCAGGTCGGAGTTGTATTTCTCGTCGAATCGTTCCCACGAAAAATCCCCGTCGTCGCCGAACACGATCTCCTTCACGAGATACAGTCGAAGGGGATCGACACCGTGACGCTGCGCCGCGTGCAGCGGATCGACAGCTGTCCCGGCGGACTTGCTCATCTTCTGGCCGTCGAGCGTCATGAAACCGTGCGCGAAGACTTTGCGTGGCACCGGTAGGCCGGCGCTCATCAGCATGGCCGGCCAGATGACCGTGTGAAACCGCGTGATGTCCTTGCCGATGAGGTGAAGATCGGCAGGCCACCACTTCTCCAGGCGCTGGCTGTCCGTTCCGAGTCCCACTGCGGCGGCATAGTTAATCAGCGCGTCGAACCATACATAGACGACGCTATTGGGATCCCAGGGCAGTGGGATGCCCCATGACTGCCCTGCGCGGCTGATCGAAATGTCTTCGAGACCGCTCTCGAGCAGTCGAAGCTGCTCATTGCGACGTGATTCCGGCTCGAAGAAGCCTGGATTGGTCTTGAAAAGATCCAGCAGGGGCTTCTGGTACTTCGAAAGCCTGAAGAAGTAGTTTTTCTCCTTGATCCATTGCGGCTCGGTTTGCGGATGCAGAGGGCAACGTCCGTTGACGAGCTCTTTCTCGGGCTTGAAGGCTTCGCAGCCGACACAGTACCACCCTTCGTACACACCTTCGTAGATATCGCCGGCGTCATAGATTCGCTGGACGAGCTCCGTCACGCCTGCCTTGTGGCGTGCCTCGGTCGTGCGGATGAAGTAGTCGTACGAGAGATCCAAAGAGCGCCATGTCTTTTGAAACATCTCCTCCATGCGGTCGCAGTATGCGAGCGGATCGAGCCCCTGCTCCAATGCGCTTTGTAACATTCTGAGAGTGCTCGTCGTTCCCCATGAGGAAGAACGTGTCGACGCCGCTGAGCCTCCTGTAGCGCGCAATGACGTCGGCGCACACCTTTTCGTATGCGGTTCCCAGATGCGGAGCGCTGTTGACGTAATCGATTGCAGTGGTGAGATAGAAGCGTGACACGAGTGTCCTAATCCCTAATCCCCAATCACTAATCCCTAGTGTCTGGGAGTGTCCAGATACGCCTTGCTCGCGGCTGCCTGCACGTCCTTGACAGGAACACCACGCTCAGAGGCGATTCGCAAACAATCGTCGAACTCCGGCGCGGCGTTGACGACAGCACCCGCCAACCGCGCCACCTTGAATCTGACAGTGCCCAGCGGGGTGGTTACCGCCACAATCTCTCGCTCGAGGCGTTCGCGCATCACCTCGTGATACCGCACGCCGATCGTCGTGGTTTCTCGAAACACGATCGTCGTCAGTTCCTGGCGCTGCTCCGGGCGCGCGAGAATCGTCAGCAGCGTGCCGGGCCGGTTCTTCTTCATCTGAACCGACGCGAAGTACACCTCGAGCGCGCCTGCCGCATAAAGCCGATCCATGACGAGCCCGAAGATCTGCGGGTTCATGTCGTCGATTTCGCATTCGAGCACGACGATCCGCTCCGTTTGCGGCTGATCGGTGCTTTCCCCGACGAGCACGCGCAGCACGTTCGGCGTGTTCGGCAGGTCGCGATTGCCTGCGCCGTAGCCGACGCGATCTACGGTCATGGCCGGGAGGGGACCAAAAGCGCTTGCGTAGCTCGTTACCAGCAACGCGCCGGTTGGCGTCACAAGCTCGCTCTGGATGCCGGACGAATACACTGGCGCCCCGCCGAGCAGCTTCACCGTGGCGGGCGCCGGCACTGGAAAATGACCGTGTGCCGAGTTCACCATGCCGCCGCCGACGTTCAGCGCAGAGCTGATGATGCGATCGGCGCGAAACCATTCAAGCGCGAACACGGCGCCGACGATGTCGATAATCGAGTCGAGTGCGCCGACCTCGTGAAGGTGGATCTTCTCGATCGAAATCTGATGAATCTCTGCTTCTGCCTCTCCGAGACGATGAAACAGATCTTTGGCACGGGCTTGCGCTCCGGCCGACAGGGCCGAGCGTTCGATCAGGCGGTTGATCTCGGCCAGGCTGCGATGTGCGTGATGTTCATGTGCGACCGCTGCGGGTGCATGCGCAGACGCGTGCTTATGTGAGTGGTTGTGGTCGTGCGCATGTTCATGCCCATGGTCGTGTGCATGAGCATGGCCGTCGTGACCCTGATCGTGATCGTGCGCGTGAGCGCCTTGCTTCTCGACGACGAATTTCGTCGCCGATATACCGGCTCGCAGCACGCGTGTGGCCGAAACCGACGCGCCGTCGATCGCAAGGCTGCCCAGCGCGCGGCGCAGCTCTTCGAGCGGCAGCCCCGCATCGAGCAATGCGCCGAGCACCATATCGCCCGACGCGCCGTTAAAACAGTCGAAATACAGGATTCGAGACATTCAGGGCCTTATAGTCTACCTGCTTCACGGAAGCTGAAGTAGCGCGTGTCGGCCAGGATGACGTGGTCGATGACATCGATGCCCATTATCTCGCCTGCTTGTATCAGCCGCCGGGTCAGATCCACGTCATCTCGGCTCGGAAGCGGATCGCCCGAAGGATGATTGTGAAACAGCACGATGGCGGCCGCACTTGCCGATGCCGCTTCGCGGAAGATCTCCCGGGGATGCGCGGGGCTGGAATCGAGCGTTCCGACAGACACGATCGACGTGCGGATGAGCCGGTGCTTTGTGTCGAGCATCATCAGGCCGAACTGCTCTACCGGTCTCGAGCCGAATTGCGGCAACAGGTAGCTGGCGACATCGCGCGGCTGTTTGAATTGCAGCCGCGCCCTCGGACATCGCAGCAGCGTGCGGCGTCCCAGCTCGACGGCGGCCAGCACCTGCGCGGCCTTCGCCAGCCCCATTCCATCGACCCGGCGCAGGTCATCCACTGTGGTTCGTGGAATCCCGTGTAGCCCGCCGGTCATCTCCAGCACTTCATTGGCGAGCGTAAGGGCGTTTCCCCGGCGTGAGCCGCTGCCAACAACGATGGCGACAAGCTCGTTGTCGCCGAGCCCCGCGGCGCCAATGCGGAACAACTTCTCGCGCGGCCGATCGTTGACCGACAGGGCTTTCATGGGCAAGTTATACTCAGGGTCAATGTCGCGTCGCGATCGGTCCGCGTTGGGGGTTGCATGTGTCTGCTCGTTATTCCTCGCCATCGCCTGCGCCGCACCACCCAGCCGTGAAATGGATCAGGCGCAGGGTGCGATCGATGCGGCGAGAGCCGCCGGCGCCGATCGATACGCCACGGTGCAGTACGAAGCGGCAGTCAAAGCCCTTGAAAGCGCCCACACGGCCGTCGAGCAACGCGACTACCGGCTGGCATTGAGTCAGGCGCTCGACAGCCGCGACCGTGCACAAAATGCGGCGAAAGAAGCGGCCAGTCAGCAAGCTGTGTTGCGCAGCGGCGCAGAGCGCCGGCTCGGACAGGTCACGGCCCTCCTCGACCAGTCCCGGCGGAGACTCACGGCGGCAGAAGCCGCGCGAATACCGCGCCGATCATTGGCCGCCGCTCGTGCGGCAATCGGCGACGCCGAGACTGCTCTGCAAAAAGCGGGCACGGACATTCAGGAAGGCAACTACCGGGAAAGTCAGGATCGACTGGCGGATTCTGCCAAGTATCTCCAGTCGGCGATTGCAGAAATCGACACGGCCACAAAAGCGCGAGGCAAACGACGGTAGAGTCTCCTGCTCAAAGACCCAGCCATCTCCCTTCGAAGACCAGCTTCGCCCAGCCCGTCAAATAGAGCTGCCCGTTGGCGAGCCATTCCACGCGCTGGCTGCCGCCGGGCGAGATGACTTCTACGTCGCGTGCCGCACCGCCGTAGGACGCCGCGGCGACGGCGGCACCACAGGCCCCGGTGCCCGACGCCTGCGTGATACCGACACCGCGTTCCCAGATCAGAATCCGCACGCGGTTGGGCGCCTCGACTTTTGCGAACGACACGTTGGTGCGATTCGGAAATTGCGGATGGTGCTCGAGCGCCGGGCCCAGAGTTCGGAGCCGCGATTCGAGGAGCGGATCGTCGAGCAGCACGCACTGAGGATTGCCAACCGACAGCGTGACGGCCTGCACCTTTTCACCGGCGGCTTCCAGGGTGATTTGTCTGATGTCCTGCGGTGCGCCCATCGAGGCGCGAAATGTCAGCGCATCGCCATCCGTCTCGCGCAGCTCCATCATTTTCAAGCCGGCCGGTGTGTCGATCGTCACCTCTCTCGTGCCGGGGAACTCTCGCACCGCGAACGCCGCCAGGCAGCGGATGCCGTTGCCGGAGACCTCTGACGGGCTGCCGTCGGCGTTGAAGAGGCGCATGCTGACCGACGATCGGCCGAAGGCGTAGATCATCAGCCCGTCCGCCCCAACGCCCTGATGGCGGCTGCACATGGCTCGTGCAAGATCGCCGAGGTCGAGGCCATGCACATCGGCCTCGGACGCCAGGAGAAAATCGTTGCCGTACGCGTGCCCCTTGACGACCCGAACGCCTCTCGGCATCAGCTACACCTCACAGAATGCGAGTAGATGCCAGCCGAACCGGCTGGTCAGCGATCGCGGCAGGGCGTTGAACAGCCCGACGAAACACGTGTTGTAGAGCGTGCCCTTCAGGCCGCCGTGAAGGCGCGTTCTGACGGGAAAACGCTCGGGCACGATGCGGACGCGGGAAAAATCGCCGAGCAGGTCTCGAAACTCGCCGATGGAATATTTCTTCAACATCGGCGCGTCGACATGCTCGAGCTCGACCTTTGTAATCTGCGACAGCGCGTTCAGCCACGAGATTCGGTTGTACACCTGGAAGACGGCCATGCCGCCGGGTTTCAACACGCGCCGGCACTCGGCAACCAGCGCTCGATCGTCACACGTGTACTGCACGACACCATGGGCGTACACGAGATCGAACGATCGATCCCGGAACGGAAGCGCCTCGCCGTCGGCGACGAGAAGCTCCGAGGGTAACTTCTCGATGGCGAAGTTCTGGACGGCGAGCGCGATTGAAGACGGTGCGAGGTCGATACCTGTCGCCCTTGCGCCGTGCCGCGCGAACCGAATCAGATCGGTTCCCGCCCCGCATCCGACTTCGAGCACGCGGCGGCCTCGATATTGCTCGAACGGCACGAGGCGTGGCAGATGATGCAGCTTCTCGAAGTGATACTGCTCGAGATCGGCAAAGAAACCGGGCGAGCCCGGCGGGTGCGTGGTGATCTCGAGATCGTGAATGTGAGTGTCCCAGTACGCGCGGACAGCGCGCTGGGACGGAGACTGATCCGAACGTGTGGGCACGGAGGCCTACTATAAGATAGTTCCCGCTTGATTCGAGATCTCCCGCGTCTTGCCGAACGCGAATTCGACGTGCTTGTCGTGGGTGGCGGCATCTACGGTCTGACCATCGCCTACGATGCGGCGCAGCGAGGGCTATCGGTTGCGCTCGTCGAGCGCGGCGATTTCGGCGCCGCCACATCATTCAATCATCTGAAAACGATTCACGGCGGCCTGCGGTATCTGCAGTCGGCCGATTTCCGCCGCATGCGCGAGTCGAATCGCGAGAGACGTGCGTTTGCGCGAATCGCGCCACGGTTTGTGGCGCCGCTCCCCTTCGCGATGCCGACCGGATCCTCGTTGACGCGCAATCCTATCGCGATGAGAACCGCGCTGGCACTCGATGCCATCGTGGGCAGCGATCGAAATGATGGCGTCGACCTGTCGCGCCACCTGCCGGCCGGCCGCGTGATTGCCGGCGCCGAATGTCGAGATCTCTTCGCCGGGGCGATCCGTTCGGTGGCATCGGCGGCGGTGTGGCACGACTACCAGACCATCAAGGGCGACCGGCTCACGCTCTCGTTTGCGAAGGCGGCCGTGAAGCATGGTGCAGTGCTCGCGAACTACACCGAGGCGTGCGGGGCTCTGCGCGACGGCCAGCGCTTCACTGGTGCAAAGGCACACGACCATCTGAGCGGACAGGATTTCGATGTGCGTGCCCGGGTCATCGTGAACGCGTCGGGGCCCTGGGGCGCATCGCTGCTCGATCGTTCGGGCGTACCCACGCGCTGGCCGCTGTTGAAAGCGATGAACCTGGTCACGTCTCGCCCTGCTCGCAAGGCTGCGCTCGTCGCGCCGATGGGCAGCGGGCGTGCGCTGGTTATGTTGCCGTGGCAGGGACGGACGTTGATTGGCACGAGCGAGTCTGCCGACCAGCGGCAACCCGATGATCAGGATGCCAGGCGTGACGAGGTCAACGCATTCGTGCGCGAAATAAACGAGACCTTCCCCGCATTCGGGCTCGAGCCGGGCGAGGTCTCGCTCGTGCATCGCGGTGTCGTGCCGGCCGGCGTCAACGATCGGCGCCTGTCGCTGCTCGGCCATTCGCGCATCATCGATCACGGAGAAGAAGGAACGGCTCGGGAGCTAATCTCGGTTGTCGGTGTGAAGTACACAACGGCCCGTCTTGTCGCAGAGCGCACTGTCGATCGCGTGCAGCAGAAGCTCGGGAGGTCGCCGGACAAATGTCGCACGGCGGAGACCCTATTACCCGGTGCAGGCCTGGAAGATCGCGATCCTCCCGACCCGGTCATGTCCGCGATTCGCGACGAGATGGCGTACACCCTCGTCGACGTCGTTGTGCGAAGAACCGGGCTCGGCGCAGCCGGTCATCCGGGCGATCAGGCCGCCGGAAACGTCGCGGACCGGATGCAGATGGCACTTGGCTGGTCCGAGGCGCAGAAGGAGCGCGAAATCGAGTCGCTCCGGCGCTTCTACGAAGTTCTCTGACAGGAGTCGTCCATGTATCAGGCAGTGTCGATCGGCGGCGCGCTCATCCTCATCTCCATGGCTGCGTCGTGCGCGACAGCGCCGGTTTACGACGTCATCGTTCGTGGCGGCTCTGTATATGACGGGTCCGGCGGACCTGCGGCCCGGGCTGATGTCGGTATCCGCGGCGATCGAATCGAAACCATTGGAGATCTGAGCCGCGCGAAGGCGGCAACCGATATCGACGCCAGCGGCCTTGCGGTGGCGCCCGGATTCATCAACATGCTGAGTTGGGCCACTGAGTCTTTGATCCATGACCCCCGGTCACAAAGCGACATCAGACAGGGCGTGACCCTCGAGGTCATGGGCGAAGGCGATTCCATGGGCCCGCTGAATCCGGCGATGAAGAAGCTGAACACCGAGCTGCAGGGCGACATCAAGTACGACATTTCCTGGACGACGCTGGGTGAGTACCTCGGGATATCATCGAGAAGAAAGGTATCTCAACCAACGTCGCGTCGTTTGTCGGGGCGACAACGGTCCGCATCCACGAGCTCGGGTACGCCGACCGTGCACCGACGTCCGAAGAGCTGGGTCGGATGCGAGCCCTCGTTCGCCAGGCGATGGAGGAAGGGGCGCTCGGCGTTGGCTCCTCCCTTATCTACGCTCCGGCGTTTTACGCCAGGACTGAAGAATTGATCGCGCTCTCGCAGGAAGCGTCGAAGTACGGCGGGATGTACATCTCGCACATTCGCAGCGAAGGTAACGGGTTGCTCGAAGCTGTCGATGAGCTGATTCGAATCGCGCGAGAAGCGAAAGTGCCTGCCGAGATTTACCACTTGAAGGCGGCAGGCGAACACAACTGGTCGAAGATGGATCAGGTCATCGCGCGCATCGAAGCGGCGCGCGCCGAGGGGCTTCAGATCACGGCCGACATGTACAACTATCCCGCGGGCGCGACCGGGCTCGATGCCGCGATGCCGCCATGGGTACAGGAAGGCGGACTGCGCGAATGGATTCGGCGTCTCAAAGACCCGACCATCCGCCAGCGCGTCAGGCGCGAGATGACCACGCCCACCAACGCCTGGGAAAGCCTCTACCTTGCAGCCGGCTCGCCCGACCGCGTGCTGCTCGTGGCTTTCAAGCAGGACAAACTCAAGCCGCTGACCGGGAAGACGCTGGCGGAGGTCGCAAAAATGCGCGGCAAGACGCCGGAAGAGACCGCGATGGATCTGGTCATCGAGGACGACAGCCGTGTGGGGACCGTGTACTTCCTCATGTCGGAAGACAACATCCGGAAGCAGTTGAAGCTGCCCTGGGTGAGCTTTGACTCAGACGCGGAATCGGTGGCCCCGGAGGGTGTCTTTCTGAAGTCGAATCCGCATCCGCGTGCATACGGCAATTTTGCGCGGTTGCTCGGACGCTACGTTCGTGACGAGAAACTGATGCCGCTCGAAGAGGCGATCCGCCGCCTCACGTCGCTGCCGGCGGCAAATCTGAAACTCGACAGGCGCGGGTTGCTCAAGGCCGGTCACTACGCAGACGTCGTCGTCTTTGATCCCCGGACGATTCAGGACCACGCGACCTTTGACAAGCCTCATCAATACAGCACAGGGATGACGCACGTCTTCGTCAACGGTGTCCAGGTTTTGAAAGCCGGAGAGCACACGGGCGCGACGCCGGGGCGATTCGTGCGCGGCCCGGGCTACAAGCGCGCGTCGTGATCAACCCTACCGACTGATCACGTAGGTCGCGCCCCCGAGATGCCGATGCTCGGATCGCGATTGGTGAAGCCCAAGAGGACTCCGAAGTCGAGGCGGAGCATCCGGTAGGTATAACGGCCCGCCAGGCGAAACACCCCCCGGCTTTCGAGGCCCGCCGGAGTGATGTCGCCGAACGGCGGCAGCCGCCCGTTCACTTCGCCGACCATTTCGAATTCGTTGGTCAGGGCGCGCGCAATCGAGGCGCCGAAGCTCAAGGCGGTGACCGATTCCTTCGACTCCGAGGGATCTCCGAGAATCATCAGACCGACGTTGCCCACGGTGCGCACCGATCGGACGGTCTTGGCGATGAGGAACGACGCGAAGAAGTCGGTCGTGCCGAGGCCAACGCCTTTTTCGGAATCGGCCACCGGCAGCTTGGTGCCGAAGCGTATCCCGATCGCGGGTCGCGACGCCGACTCGGACGCCATCCGGATCTTGGTCGCGACGACGAGATCTTCAAGGCCAGACGCGCTGTCACCAGGGAGCAGCAAGGTCGTGTTCTCGAGCGGCGCACGAAAGCGCCCGTTCACGTCGATGTTCTGATAGACGCCTCCGTCGATCTGCACCTCGGCAGTCGCTCCGGCGCCGATGCTCACGCCGACCGTGGCGATGTGCGTGATGTCCCCTTCGAGCCCGTTGGCGAAATTCCTCTGATCCTTGTCGAACGACACGCCGCCTTCGATGAGCACGTGGCCGGCGCCGATGGTCTCGGGATCTTCAGTCACCAAAGGACGTTGCTGGGCGTACGCGCCGCCCGCGACGCCCAGACACAGTGTCGATACAACACAGACTCGGATTGAACTGAGCATGTTCTCCCCCAGGTTCACCACCGGCGCCGGCTATCCAGAAGAATCGTCACCGGTCCATCGTTTGCGAGTTCCACTTCCATATGCGCCCGAAACTCGCCTGTCTCCACCTTCAGGTTCAACGCACGAAGCTCGCCGACCAGGCCTTCATAGATCGGTTTCGCACTGTCCGGCGGTTCCGCTTCGTCAAACGAGGGCCGCCGGCCTTTCCGGCAGTCACCGCACAAGGTGAATTGCGAGACGGCCAGCACCGCGCCGCCCGCCTCGGTGACCGACAGGTTCATCTTGCCGGCGGTGTCTTCGAAGATTCGAAGATCGTGCACCTTGCCGGCCACGTACTTGATGTCGTCCGGGCCGTCACCCTTCTCGACACCGGCAAAGAGCAGCAACCCGCGCCCGATTTCGCCGATGACCTGCCCGTCCACGCGTACGCGCGCAGAGGTGACGCGTTGGACGACGGCTCGCAAGGGTTAATAGCGAATCTGGAGCAGTCGGGGGGAGTCCTGCTCCTCGAGAATGTCCGCCGCCGGGTTGAGCCGCGTGTCGAGCAAATGCCGAGGCGACACATTCGACAGCGCCTTCAGCATCGAATTTTTCACGCCGACGTTCTCGCGCTCGAGGTCCATCAGCAGTTGCTTGATGCGTTGGCGCTGCAGGCTCAGGTCGCCGCACGCCGGACAGCAGCAGCTGATCACCGGCAGCTTCATCGACGTCGTGTAGTCACGGCAGTCGGCTTCGCCGACGTAGACCAGCGGCCGAATGACAATGTGCGCGCGGTCGTCCGACACGAGGCGTGCCGGCATCGCCTTCAGGCTGCCCTCGAAGAACAGGTTCAACAGCAGCGTCTCGATGAAATCGTCCGCATGGTGGCCGAGGGCGATTTTGGTCGCGCCGACCTTGTCGGCCAGCCGATACAGCGCGCCACGCCGCAGGCGTGCGCACAGGGAGCACGGTGTGGTGTTCGCGCCGAGCAGGTCGTCCATCACCTCGCCGATCGACGTATGTTCAACGTGGCATTCCCATCCGTGCGTGTCGCACGTCCCTTTGATGGTGCCGTGTTGAAAGTCCTCGTAGCCCGAGTCGATGTTGACCCCGATGATGGAAAAACTGATTGGGGCGCGCTTGCGCAGCACGTCGAGGATTTGGATCAGCGCCCAGCTGTCCTTTCCTCCCGAGAGGCCGACCATCACACGGTCGCCGTCTTCAATCAGGTTGAAGTCGTGGATGGCCTTCGTGACTTTCCTCGCCACCTTGGCTTCAAGGTGCGTCGAATACCCCACCTGTGAATTCCTTTCCCTAATCGATGCGTCCGCCTGGCGGTACCCATCCGGTTGTGATGTCTGCGTCAGTGTACTCCGGGATGAGGTGAATCATGGCGCCAAGAAAGCGGGAGTCCTGCGGACACGCTCCCGGCTTCTCGCACGGCACGCGGAGAAACGGCACAAACCCGGCAGTCGTTCTGACGGAAAACTTGTAGAGATAGCTCGTCGGCTGCACCTCGCGGCGGAATGGCACACCCGAAGGTACCGCGAGCGAAACGGCCTTCTTCTCATCTGGCCCCATGTCGATCGCCTGCGACTCACTCCCTGTTGCGACCGTCACGCGGTTTTGTACCGCGCCGTTCTGAATCTCGATGTTCAGCCGCGTGAGTGTCTTCGAGACCCATTTGTCGCCTCCAAGGCTGGCGACGGGGGCGCGCAGCACAACCTCGGCCTTCGAGTGACCTTTCACCCAGAACCACCAGTCGTTCGAGTTGGGCGCCGTTTGTTCGGGGTTGAACGCGTTGTCGTCGGGAAAATACGCAAACATCTGCGGACTGGGATTGGGCGGACCAATCGTTTTCCGCATCCGGTCGCCATCCTGGGCCACAGGCAGATCGTGAAGCAGCGTCAGCTCGATGGGTAACAGCCGGAGCGGACCGGATTTGGTGTGTTCGCCCGGCCTCAACGAGACGTAGAACGGGTTGAGCACGAGCTGGGCCGTGAAGAGCGCACCTGCGAGAAACGCCGTCAGCGCGGCTCCGATGCCGGCCGTTGCGGGAATCAGCACAAGAAACAGTGCGTAGAATGGGAGGAAGTACCGGCTGCCGACGGGCCCCCCCCCTCCATTCCATGTAAACGGCCAGACGAAGACGTGCATCAGCACGACCCCTGCGATGGTGACCAGCGACAGCCATTGCCAGAGGTGCTTCTGCCTTGTCATGAGAAACAGCACGATTGCGAGCATGCCTGGAAAAAAGTACGGCAGAAGACCCGCATTCCGGCCCATCAGGAAATACCACAGATTGTGGGCGAACACTGTCCCCGAGTGCGTGTTCACGAGCACGTCGCCCACCATCAAGTCCTCCCGCCCGAAGACGGAGCCGATGTTGTCGAACGTCTCGTAGGTGTTCGCGAATGGAAATCCGGTGTGGTAGTAGAACGTCTTCCGATCGCCGCCCTGATAGTTGAACTCGCCGGTGATCGCCGCGTTGGCCGCGAACAGTGCGGCAGTTACGGCTCCGCAGATGAGCACCGTCGTCGCGGCATGCTTCCACTGGCGGCGGCTTGCCGCGAGCAGCACCATCGGTCCGAGCACGAGCAGGTGCGGGGGTTTCGAAAAAGTGGCCAACCCGAGAAGAACGGCGGCGACATAGTCGGACGCCGGGCCGGTCAGGAACGGGTGCTTGTCGTTCGCGACCTCCTTGTAAGCCCAGCAAAAAACTGCGCAGAGTACGAGAGAGAAATTGAACAGCTCAGGGACCATCCACACGAAATACACGGGAATGACTGAGACCCCGAGAAACGCGAGGGCAAACGGCAGCGAAACCCAGTTCGACCTCGTTGCCGCATGGATGAAGAGATAGATGACCAGCAGATCGAGCGCGAGAAGGAGCGCATGAAATACGAGGAATCCGTTCGTGCCGAACAGATACACGAACGGGGCGGCGACCAGCGGATAGATGTAGGACTTCGACAAGTAGAGACGGGTCTCGCGTTCAGGATCCTCGCGCTTCTGCCAGCGGAAGAATGGAAACCGAGCCCGATCCGCTGATGCCGATGTCCTTCCCGCGTTTCAGAAAGATGCCATTCGGTCCGGAATATTCCTCCCAGACGCGGACCAGATCCTTGCGCTCGAACTGGAAATCGAAATCGCGCGCGAGGCTGTGCGCGAGGACGTAGTACGTCGATTCGTCTCCTTTGAAGCCCCCCCCGTTGGCCTTTGGAACGTTGACCGACAGCGCGAACGCCAGCAGCAGAATGCCCAGCAAGGCCGAGGCGAGAATGCCGGGTCTGGTCGTCACGTCGTCAAGCATCCGCTGCACAGCGTTCGACCACGTCATTCCCGACACCTGTTCGAGTCCGGCCTGTCCCAGGCGTTCGGCGGCGGCGGATCTTCCATGACTTCGCGCAGCGCGACGGCCAGGGTCTCGGGACGCGGCGCGCACACCTTGCCGTTGACGTTATCGGTCACCAGCTCCGCCGGGCCGCCGCTGTCGGTGCACGTAATGACCGGCTTGCGCGACGCAAACGCCTCGACCGTGACGAACCCGTAGTCTTCGTCGTACGGAGGAAAGCAAACCGCGCGGCATCGGGCGAGGTGCTCCAGCATCTGCCGATCGTCGATGCGCCCGATGAGCTTCACGCGCGACGACAGGCCTCTGGTCGCGATGGCGTGCTCGAGCGACCCGTGCTCCTCCCCTTCGCCGGCGATGACGCATCGGATGCCGGCTGCCTCAGGGTTGGCCAGCGCCTCGATGCAGCAGCGACAGCCGCTTGAGCGGCGCGAGCCGCGACACAGCGAACATGTAGTCGCTCGTAGCCTTCGCAACGATAAGCCCGCTGAGGCGGGGGCGGATACAGCGGCTCGGACTTGATGCCTCCCCAACGCTCCAGGCGTGCGGTGACCGTCCGCGAGATCGTGAACACCTTCCGGACGTTCTTCGTCAACAGCCAGCCGATCGGCCCATGGATCAACTGCCGGCGGGTGCGCTTCCTTGATGCGCCCCTTCCATCTCAGCGGGGCGCTGAACGCGTCCCACTGATCGTAGTACTCACGCATCGTGTGGTTCAACCAGCACGACATGATTGGGATGGCGGACCGCATAGCTCGGATATCGCAGCGAGATGACCTGATCGATCGGGCGATTGTTGTGCGCCATGCCCACGTCGGTGAGCCATGCGGCCAGATAGGCCGCCCCCTGCCGTCCGAATCGATTTTGTGGCGTCAGCACCAGCTCGGCTTCGTGCCCCTCTTCGCGCAGCGCCTGGACGAGCGCGCGCGCCATCACCAGATGCCCGCCTTCGACAAACAAGGGCGTCGACGTGACGACGGCGACGCGTTTCATGCGAGAAACGGACAGATCGGCCCGCAGAGGTTCGCGCGGCCGCCGGCTTTTCTGGCGCGCGATCCGTCGCAGAGCAGCACGTAGAGCTGCTCCATCTTCCTGACGAACGCCGCGATGTCATACCGCTGGGCCGTCACTCGCGCCGCGGCCGCGAGCCGCGCACGCTCGTCGGGCCGGTTCATCAGATCGACGATGGCGTCCGGCGAGCGCCCTGGCGTCGCGCTTGGGCACGATCCGCGCGTCGCGGCCGATCGGTGAGAACGTCCAGCAGCCCATCGGCATCGGTCGCGACGATCGGTCTTGCCGGCCGCCAGCGCTTCGAAAACCGTCAGCGGCGTCCCTTCCCAGAGCGACGGAAAGACGCTGAGGTCGAACGCGCTGAGGACGGCGGCGACGTCGCTTCGCGAACCCGACGAACACGAATCGATCGCCAAGGCCGAGTTGACGCGCCTGCGCCTCGAGCGGTTCGCGGAGAGGGCCCTCGCCGACGAGGAAAAACCGCGCCTCGCGGCCTGCGATTCGAGCACGAGCCGCGCGGCATCCACCAGATAGGAGTTCCCTTTCGAATCGTGCAGCCGCGTGACCGTGCCGATCGCAAAATCGCCCGGCGCGATGCCGAGCTGACGGCGTGCCGCGGCGATCTCGTCGGCAGGTGCGCACGCGGCTGAACTCGTCGTGCGGCGCGCCCAGATAAACCACTTTCACCTTCGCCGGCTGGCACGAGCCGCGCGTTGATGACGAAATCGGCGGTGCTCTTCGAGACGGCGATGGCGATGTCGGTGTACCGCTCGAGCAGTCGATCGGCGACCTTCTGAAACCACGGCGTGTCGGTGAGGTTGGCGTGCTCGTGCAGAATCGCCGGGATGCCTCGCATCGCCGCGGCCATGCGTCCGAACGTCGTCGCGCCGTAGCCGTGCAGATGGAGCACGTCGATTTGCTTCCGGTCGATGATCTTCAGCAGCGCCGGCAACGTCGACGGATCGAACTTCGACTTTGTGCAGATAGGTGATGTCGATGCCGAGCGCGTCGAGCGTCTCTTCGGACAGATCCTTCTTCCGGAGGCTGACGAGCGAGACGTCGAAGCGCGCGGGATCGAATCGCGGAATCATCCACGCGAACAGGCGCTTCACGCCGTGCATGCGCGAGCCTTCCCAGCCCAGATGATCGCAGACCTGCAGGACGCGGATCTTAGTCATGCATGCAGCCGTTCACCGTTGACCGTTCGCCGTCATCCGTAAGACGGTAATCCGTAGACGGTCAACGGTAAACGGTAAACGGTAACGATCATGAACGTGTCCCCACAATTCGCGCGGGAACGCCGACGGCGGTCGCCCGCTCGGGCACCGACTCGCGCACGACCGCACCGGCGCCAATGACCGCATGTGCGCCGATGGCGACGCCGTCCAGCACTTTCGCGCCGGCGCCGAGCCATGCGCCGTCGCCAATCGTGATGCCGGCAGACTTGCGGGCCTGATCGAGTACCGGTCGCGACGTATCGCTGAAGTCGTGATCGCCGCCGATGAGATAGCAGTACGCGGCCAGCAGCGCGCTGCGGCCCACGCGTGACGCGGCTGGCGGAAAATATCTCGCAGTTGAAGCCGATGTTGGCCCCGTCGGCAAGCTCGATGTCGCCGTTCTTGCACGACAGGATCGTGTTGCGCCCGATGAACACGCCGCTGCCGATGCGGATGCCGGTGTTCGACTTACCCTTCGCGTCGATCAGGCAGTTGTCGTCGATCACGACGTTGTCTGCGATTCGGATCTTGTGCGGATGTCGCAGCACGACGTTCTGCCCGAACACGACGTTTCGTCCGCAGGAGCCGAGCAGCAGCGGATAAAGGTTCTTGCGCAGCACGAGCCCGAGCGCGCCTGGGACGCTCTGGGAAAAAAGCACCACCAGCTCGTACTTGATGAGCGCGCCCATGCCACGCTTCCCCACGATGAGCGCCGCGTATTTTTCGCGCGCAGACACACCTGGTCGAGCGAGCTCGTCCTGCACGCGCGGAATCTCGGTTCACAGCCATCCGCGTTCCCGGTACCACGTCAGTGTCTTTCGAATGCCGTCGCTCAACCCGACCTGCGGCGCGTAGCCGATTTCGGCGCGCGCGCGGCTGATGTCGAACGCGCGGCTTTTGGTGAAGAAATCGACGCGCCGGCGGTAGATCGGCGGCTCGATGCCAAGCGGCACGCAGATCGCCTCGCACGCGGCGCCGGCCAGCCAGAATGGCCAGACCGGCAGCTTCAACGCGGGCGGCGCGACGCGCGCCTCGGCAGCGATTCGTCCCATCAGCTCGTTCAGTGTCGTGACCTCGCCTCCGGCCAGGATGTAGGTCCGGTTGGCGGCGGCGGGCACTTCGCCGCATAACCGAAAGCCCTCCACGAGGTCGTCGATGTATGTCAGATGATAGAAGATGTTTCCGGACCCCAGCACGACAAAACGCCGCCGCGCCACGCCGCGGAACAGTTTCAGGAGGCGGCGATCGCCCGGCCCATAGATGCCGGACGGACGCGCAATCGTGACGGCGAGGCCCGTGCGCGCGGCTGCCTCGCGCGCGATGCGCTCTCCTTCGACCTTGGTCCGCTGATAAATGTCGCCCGGGCCGCAGCGGCGCGTCTTCATTCGCGGGCGGATGCTCGATGTCGCCGTGCACGCCGACAGTGCTGCAATGGACGACCCGGCGCACGCCCGCCGCCGCGGCGGCGTCAATCAGATCGCCAACCGCGGTGGCGTTCACGGCGCGATAGGTCGACGCTGGGATGCCGGCCTGCCGATACACCGCCGCGATGTGGTAGACGACTTCAATCCCGTTGACGGCCCGGGCAAGCGCTGCCCGATCTTCAAGGGCGCCGATCGCCGCTTCGATGCCTGCGGCTTCGAGGTCACGTGCCTGCGCAGACTGCCGGACAAGGCCTCGGACCTGATACCCGCGTGCGGCGAGCGTTCGCGCGAGATGTCCACCTGTGAAGCCGGTCGCACCAGTGACTAGGACGCGCACCGCTCTGCTGCAATCGTGACGGGCGACCCGACGATGTTCAGAACGCCTGCGGTGGCCAGCGCGCTCTCGAGGCTGCGCGTCAAGCCCTGCAGAACCGATGGACTTGTGAAGCGCAATCGGGAGGACGAACTGCTTGTGAACGGAGACGATGCGGAACGCCGTGGCGGTCGAGCTCGCGGGCGATGTCGGCGGCGCTGAAGACGCGGTACGCTTCGACGTTGCTTCCCATTGCCGAGGCGATACGGCGCCACAGCGCCTGCAGCGAGGCGATGCTGCTCGATAGCCGGGTAGTCGAACACGAGCCGTCTCGCGGCTGACCCGGCAGAGCTCCGAAACCGCCTTCCGCCAGTCGGGAACGTGCATCAGCATGCGCAGGCACACCGACCGCGTCGAACGATCGGTCGGGATACGCCAGTGCGTGCGCGTCGCCTTCGGCGAATTCAACCGGGAGCCGTGCCTCGGCGGCGCGCGTCCGGGCGACCGCCAGCATCTCCTGGACGCGTCGACGCCCGTGACAACAGCGCCTCGTTTGGCCAGCGCCAGAGCCGCGCGTCCGGTGCCGGTCGCCGATATCGAGCACGCGGCGGCCCGTGACATCGCCGAGAAACTGCGCGAGCACCCGTTCCTGGTCTTCCAGAAGAATCCGGCCAATCGGACCGCCGAACCGCTTCGCGTCGAAGCTCGCCGCCATCGCCGGGTCGGCGTAAGCGGCGTAGCTGTAGTGATCGGCGTCGAAAACGGGGCCTTTCACCATCAGGCGACCAGCGCGGCGCACGCTTCGCGTGTTCGCTGCAGATAGGCCTCGTAGGTGTAGCGCGTCTCGGCGAGACGCCTGGCGGCCTCGCCGATGCATTTCGCTGACGCCGGATCGCTGATGGCCCGCAGGATGCCGCGCGCGAAGTCTTCGGCGTTGGGCTCGGTCAGAATCGCCACGTCGTCCGACAGCACCTGGGTGTGCGTCAGCAGCCGCGTCGCCACGATCACGCGGCCCGAACGAAGGTATTGGTAGATCTTCAGCGGCGTGTTCGTGCCCGTGCTGCGCGGCGACACCAGCACGTCGGCGGCGTCCAGATAGCTCGGAATGGCATCCGCCGGCTGCTCGCCTGCGAAGATCACCCCGTCGCGCCGGCCGCAGCCGCCTGCGCCTTCGCGCTCGTCACCTGATCGGGCTTTCCTCCGGCGAGCACGAATCGCACATCGGGCCGCTCGCGACCCACGATCGCTCGCGGCCGCAAACAGAAGGTCCAGCCCCTGATACGCCTCGAACGTGCCGGTGTAGAGCACCATCGGGGCGCCGTAGCATCGACGCCGAGAGCTGCGCGGATCGCTCGACCGCTGCCCTGCAACCGCGATGTCACCCGAGCCCGGCGCGTTTTCGATGAGCACCGTGCGCGCCTCGGGAACGACCTTTTGGGCCGTCTCCTGGAGGTGCGGACAGATGACGATCGTGACGCGCGACCGTTTGATGGCTGTCCGTTCGAGCATCTGAAACATCGCGCCGAAGGATCGCCGATTGACTGAACGCGAAATTCTCGAGCTGCTGCGGCAGGCTCGAGTGCATGTCGTAGAGATGTGGAACGCCGAGCGCCGCGAAATCACGACGCCGATCGCGGCGCCCTCCTCGTGCGAGTGCACGGCATCGTAGCGGCCCAGGCGCGCGCGGTTGAGCGCCGTCAGCGTCAGGGTCATGTCGAGGAACACTTTCGCCGGCGACGGACCGATCTTCACGTGCGTGATGAACGGGGGCCGAGCCGCGCGAAAGATCCGCAGGCCCGGCATCGTGACATCGCTGCCGAACGGATACGTTACGAGATCGACCGTGTGGCCGAGGTCGAGAAGCGCCCGGATGCGGTGATATTCGCTGAATGGGGTGCCCCGAGGCTCGAAGAACGGCTCGGGCGCGATCATCAGAATCCGCATCAGGCCAGGCTTAGAACCCGAGTCGGAGACCTCCGCCTCCCTGAAAGCCGCCTGCCATTGAGATCGCCGTCGAGCGTGGCGCCGGCGGCGCTCGGAAGATCGAGCGAGCGCACCGACGTAGCGCGCGAACAGGCCGACGCCGATCTTGACCATGGCAATGCGCGTGATGTGGTAACTGCCGTCCGACGCCGATGTTGAAGCCGACGGGGCTGTCCTTCACGTCTGGTCACGTGACACTGCGAATCGAGCGGCGGGGGATCCGCGATGTCTGTGCCTGCACGGTTGCCAGGTCCTGACGCACGGTAAAGAATGAGGGGCCGACGAACAGCGCGAGCTCGAATTTTTCGTCGATACGGAATCGTCCACATGAACTGCAGGTGCACGACATTCTCTGTGTGCTCCAGACCCGACACGGTGGTGCTTTCGGTGCGCGGCTGCCGGAATACCACCGGATGCGGCACGCGCGCCGTGATGCCCGCATCATCATCGTCCTTGAAACTCGAGTAGCCGATGCCGACGCCGAAGTTTCTCCAGACGCGCTTTTTGCCGAGGCTGACATCGAACATCGCGCCTCCGCCGATCGCGTGGGTCGTGCCGACCGCTCCCGTCTCGTTGTATTTGGAGAAGGTCGGCTGTTTCGTTGAACGTCTGCTCGCGCGACTGTCCGCCGATGTTCACGTTGAAAAAGAACCTGTGTCCCTCATCACTCGGCGTCGATGTGCCTGATGGCTGCGGCGCCTGAGTCTGCGGGGGCATCACCGGCGCCTGAGGTTTCTCTTCCGGGGCCTGGGCATTGACCTGTGTCACTGTGCCCACAACGATCACGATCGCCAGGAACAGGAGCTTGAACAGTGCGCATCAATGTGTCCATCCTTGAACGGCGTAACAAATAAAAAATTCTTTTGCGGACGCTGGCGCGCCGCGTGTGAAGCTCCGATAAATGACTTATCGGGCGCAACATCGTAGCATGTCGGCACTGCTGTTTTTTCGTCTGTCTCCCGTGCATTTAGCCCTTGTACTCGGCGAAAAACTGGAGTATCATGCTTCGCGCCTCAAGGCATCTCCCAGATGCCTCCACAACTGTTGAAAATTTTTTTGGGAGTTCTTCAATGAAACCATGGAAGTTCGTGGCGTGTACTCTTTTCGCCGTCGCCGTGACTCCGGCGGCGGGATGTGCTGACGGGACCGGACAAGCGTTGACGCCGACGCTCCCGACCACCGACACTAACGCCGCCAATCAAGATGGCACGCGCCTGAAAGCCTCGGCCCCGCAGCCGTTGTCGCCGCAGTCGGCGGTGCGTATCACGAATCTCACGCCACAACTGTTGCTCCGGAACGGGGCTGGCACGTTCGACTCGTCCGTTCCGCTGTCGTACGTGTTCGAAGTATTCGACGTATCCGGAAGCACGCAGACGCTGGTCGTGAAGTCCGATCCCATCGCTGCAGGAAATCCTCAGACCGTCTGGACTGTCCCGAACGATCTTCTGAAGGTGAACAAGACCTACGCGTGGCGGGCGTACGCCATCTACAACGGCGTCAATGGTTCGCTTTCTGACGGTGTCTCGTTCAGAACGCCTGTTGCCGCCTCCAGTAGACGGGCCGGTTCCGTGCGGAAGCAATGCTGGCCCCGATCATCGTGCAGTGCGTGGGCAATGCGTATCCTGCCTATCTCGTCCGCACCGAGGAAGGCGACGGTAGCGTCGAACGCCGCAAGAACAACATGGCGTTCATCCGCGACCGCATCATCGAGACGGGCATTTGCAAAGGACTCGATCTCGCCGCAACTTCAAGCGCGGCACGCCCGTTATCAGTCACGACTTCCTCGTGTGGCGCCGTCCTGGACATCATGACGCCGGCGTCGATATCGCCACAGGTACGACGAGGTGAAGCTGCCCCTGCGACTGAAGTGGCAGGTGTTCGACGCTGACGAAGACTACGGACATCCGTTCTATGCGAAATATCCGCCCGTCGATTGCTCGGGCGTGTAGTAATAAAGCGGTGTCCAAGGGGTATGGTGCGGGAGGCCGCATCTACCCCTTGTACCTTTGTTCTGAGTGTGTTAGGATGCGCTTGCTCCCCGGCAAGTGCGCCGATGGCCCCCCAGCCCTTCGGCACTGATTAAACTCGCTGACAAGTCGATTCGATAAGAAGGCAGTGCCAGGAAATTGTGGGCAGCCTGCCCTAGGGATGCTGGAGATCCAGGTCATGACCAGAGTGTGTACGAAACTGTTATTGGGGGGCGTAACCGCAATCATCCTCTCGGCTTGTCAGGTACAGAAAACCGCCAACCCGCTGAGCCCGAACGTCGCGGGTCCTGTTGAAGGCGTTGTCATCTCCACGCCGTACCTGCTCGAGCCGGGCCAGGATTGGGAGTTGAAGACGCGGGATCAGCCGATCAAGCTGATGTTCCAGAACGCAGCCAGCAACGGCGCCCGCCCGCTGAAGTACTCGTTCGACATCGCCACCGACTCGGCCTTCAAGAACATCGTCTTTGCGCGTACCGGCATCGAGCCAAGCGCCGGTTCGAGCACGACGTTCCAGTTGCCCGACAAGCTTGCGGCCGGCACATATTGGTGGCGGACGCGCGCCGACGATGGTGCGAACAGTGGTGCCTATTCAGACGACGAGAAGCTTCCAGGTGCTCGCCGAAGTCATTCTTTCGCCGCCGGCGCCGTTGTCGCCGTCGAACGGATCCACGGTCTCAGACCTGACGCCCGAGTTCAGAATCAGGGCCGGCAATCGCAGCGGCGTGACGGCCGATCTCGATTACATGCTGCAGGTGGCGAACAACTCGTCGTTCACATCGATCGCGGCAACGTTCACGCAGGATGAAACCTGGCCCGAGACGACGATCGGCGGAGCCTACTCGTTCCTGCACAGCAGAACTTACTACTGGCGCGTCCGTGCATTGCACACAGGCGATGGCTCGGATCAGAGTAACTGGTCGTCGACGTTCACGTTCAGGACGCCGGCACCACCAGCAGGACCTCCTCCCGCCTCCGCCTGACGATGATCCGCCCGGCGGTGGCGGTGGCGGTGGTGGCGGCGGTAACCCCGGCGCGTGCAACAGCAGCGACGGGTCCGACATCGCCGAATGCATCGAATCGAGGTATCCGTCGTACCTTGCGGCGGGCGTCAGCTCGAGTCAAAACGTAAAGCGAACATGCAATTTCTGCGCGATCGGATGATCGAGCACGGCAAGTGCAAAGGGCTCAACCTGGGTCTCAATCTCAAGCGTGGCGGGCCGGAAATCAGCGCAGACTTCCTCGTCTGGCGACGGCCGGGCCAGCACGATATGGGCGTCGACATCGGATCGGCCTACGACGATACCAGCCGCCGCGCTGGGCCTTGCGTGGCACACGTATGGGGCCGGCGATAACTACGGATACCCGTACTACAAAGACTACGGTCCGGTGAACTGCAATTAACGGGAGTTAACTCGGCGATTCCATGGGCCGGCGAAAGCCGGCCCATTTCATGTACGCCCATATACTTAATGGACGTGTCAGACATCTC
The DNA here is from genome assembly GCA_963811435.1 of Vicinamibacterales bacterium. Classification (GTDB taxonomy): domain Bacteria; phylum Acidobacteriota; class Vicinamibacteria; order Vicinamibacterales; family JAMQPK01; genus JAMQPK01. The sequence continues at coordinate 1,538,113 of CAWERD010000006.1, read as the reverse complement.
CCTCGAAAGTGTTCCCTGCAATATCTGCGGGAGCATCGAGTCCAACGTTCTGCAGCCGGCGAAATATGACATCGACACGCTCGCGGACACCGATCTCACGCGCACGTTCAGCAGCTCGAGCGACGAACCGCTGAACCATCGGCTCGTGGCGTGCGCGCGCTGCGGGCTTCAGTACGTCAGTCCCCGGCTTCGGTCCGACGCCGTGCTCGAAGGCTACGTCGCCGGCTCCGACGAGCAGTTCGTGTCGCAGAACCGGGGCCGTGAAATCACCTTCGGCAGGTCTCTGGACATGATCGAAAGACTCTGGAACCGCGCACCCGGTCGATTGCTCGATATCGGGACCGGTGGAGGGTCGTTTCCGTTCATGGCCTCCAAACGCGGATGGAAGGTCGAGGGCTGCGAGCTGAATCACTGGCTGTGCGACTGGGCGATGGCCAACTACGGCCTGCGCATCCGGCAAGGCACGGTCTTCGACCAGCGATACCCGTCGAAGGCATTCGACGTGGTCACCCTCTGGGATGTGCTGGAACATACGCCCGATCCCCAGAAGGAGGTCCGCGAAGCGCACCGGCTGCTGAACGCGAACGGGCTCCTCGTGATCAACTACCCGGACATCGGAAGCTGGATTGCCCGTTTGATGGGCCGCTCGTGGGTGTTTCTCCTCGACGTTCACCTGTATTACTTCACGCGGGCGACGATTCGTCGGCTGCTCGAAGATGCGGGATTCGAGGTCGTCTGCATTCGACCGCACTTTCAGCGTCTCGCCCTCGGCTATGTGCTCCGTCGCGCGTCGCCATATGTCGGTGCGCCGGCCCGTGGTGCCGAATGGCTCCTTCGCAAGATGGGGCTCGGCGAGCGACAGGTGCCTTACTGGATGGGTCAGACACAGGTCGTCGCGCGCAAGCGCGAGACCGTCAACTAGCGCGTTTCTTCGCCTTCGAGGCGAGGACGATGATCGTGCGGGCTTCCGAAATCAACCCACGTGCGCCTCTGCTGCGCCGGAGAATGTCGGCAAGCAACTGGAGCCCTTCGCGATCGCGATCGTTCGATGGCAGGCGCTCGATCGCGTCGCGAACCTGCAGCTCCAGGCTCGAAATCGAGGTCGATGACGCGAGGGAAATAAGCGCACGCCCGTGGCCGACCGGCACGAGCTCGACACCCTGCAGCCGGCGGAGGGCGCGGCTTGGCGTCACGACGATGATCGGCGTGGTTGCCGTAACGGCTGACTTCCGCGGCTCGAATCGGAGCGACCCGGGCAGACACCTTACGCTCGACGAGGGTGACGATGGCCGAGCCGACGTCGCCGTGAACCGACGCCAGACGGGCCAGCACGTCGTTGGGCAGCGTGACCGTGACGGCTCTCGAGGGCCGGCCGTATTTTCTGGGACGTCCACGACGCTCAACCGCCACACGCAGATGTTACCGCAGGCCGATAATTTTTATAAATAAATTGACCGATACAATATTGTTACTAGAATAAGAGGCCAGATGAGCACATTCGCTCCGAAGCATCGCACCCTTGCACTGATTTTCACTGCGTTTCTCTGTTCAGCATGCGGAAGCGGAACTGGTGCGAGCAAGCAGATTCCGGTGAATCCCGCCGGACCGTCGGGAGGCGGAGGAAACTCGGGCGCCGTCACGCTGACGACCCCGGCGGCCGTCTCCCCTGTCAACGGCGAGCAGTTGTCGACCTTGAGGCCGACGCTGACGGTGCAGAACACCACATCGTCGCAGCAGAGCGGCGCGCGCAGCTATGAATTTCAAGTGTCGGATGCGGCGGACTTCTCCATCGGCCGGTCGCTGACGGCTTCCTTCCTGGTCTCTGTCAGCAAGACGGGCGTGACCGAAGGCGGCGATGGGCGCACCTCGTTTACGGTCGAGTCGGAGTTGCAGCCGACCACGCGCATGTACTGGCGGGCGCGTGCGGTTCAGGGAACGACGATGTCATCGTGGTCCGAGCCGGCGATGTTCAGGACGAAGCTCGTTGGCTACAACAGGCCCGGCGAGCTCTGGGACCCGTTGATTCACGGCGAGACGATCGGCACGCCGTTCGGCCCGGTCGGCTTTATCAACGGCAAGGGGGTCCAGCTCAACGCGCAGAACGGCTTCGTGCGATACCAGTTGGGGCAGACCCTGTCGAGTGGTGAGTTTTCTGTCCTGGTGGAAGGCCTCGGCCCCGGCGCGCCCGGATCGAAATTCAAGATCTTCTCGATGCAATCGGGGACGGGCAATCTCATCGACAACGTCTACATGTCCAACGTCCAGTACCGCGGCGGGATCAACGGCAATCCCGACAACAGCATTTCGTTCAAGGCCCTTTACGGCAGCATGAGCGATTCACGGAAGTTCGAACCCAGTCAGGGTAACCGGCTCGTCCGCTTCCTCGATCCCTCAAAAACATACTATTGGCAGTGGACGTGGGGTCCTGTCGTGAGGCTCCTGGTTCAGGAAGGGATCGGCGGCCCGACGGTCTACGACTACAGCATCGGTACTGCAGGCGCGTACACGCCGAGCCCGCATTTCGCCTACCTCGGCGCGAACACGATTGGATCCGTCGAAGAGGGATCGCGTCCGGGAGCGATCATTCGCCAGGTCTGGATTAGCAACAAGCCGCGTCCGAGCACGCTCGGCAACGCGTTGGACTGATGCAATCGGCGGGTCCGGCGGACCCGCCCTACGTACGGCTTGGAGGCCGGGTCTTGCTCTGTCGACCCGGCGAAAGGGTGAGGCAATAACCGTGGCCGCATGGCTCGCACGATTGGCGGTGGCGGTGATTTCAGTGGTGGCGGCGACGTGGGCCGGAGGTGTCGTGCTTGGCGCGGCGTCGGCCGAGACTCAGGTGACCCAGCTCGTCGCGAGCTGTTTGTCGTGCGGAGAGCAGTGGCTCTTCGTTCCATCCGCAACCCTGGGAGCCGGTTTTCTGTCATTCCTGACGCGGTTTCGGAAACGATCCGAAACATGTCCGAAGTGCGGCTCACGTACCGTCACATTCGGCCACCCCGGGCACGAGCCGGCGCGTCACCGCCGTAGTTCGTAGATTCGCGTGCCGGCGTTGCTGAAGACGGGATTGAAGAGATCCTGCCGCGCGGCAAACTTTGCGAGCGACGTCGCGGAGTTGGCCTTTTCTTCCGCCGGGCCGATGTAGATGTAGTTGATGCCAAGCTCCCGCGCGAGCCTGGCGGCCACTTCTGGATTCCGGTCGGCGTAAATCCTGTGGGCCCTCCTCGATCGATCCAGGTATGCCGGAATATTCATCAGCGAGATCGGCCGGCCGGCCGCCATCCGGCGCCACGCAAACGTCGGGAGCTGGCTCCACGTCTCGCGGCCGTGCGCAATCGGATCCATCTGCACGATCGCATCCCGCGGCGTTTCGCGTCGAATCCACTGATAAGCCTCCTGCTCGGCGGGTGTGAGCATGATGGTCCAGTGGAAGCCCGGTCCCATCCGCCGATTGCCGATATCCTGCGCGTTGTAGGTATCAATGAGCGTTGTCGGAAGTCCCACCGCAATGAGAATCAAGGCAAACGTGACGGCTGCCACCTGCCATCGGCGCTGCCGTTCCCAGAACCGCGAGAATGCCAGCGCTGCAAGGCCCGGTAGCGAGAGTTGCAGAAGTTGCCCCGCACGGAATCCAATGTATGAGCCCTCAACTGACAGGCGGACGAAGTAAAAAACGAGCAGGCCCAGAAGCGCCCCGGTGACCGAGGGCCACGCATGACGAGGCAGGCGCCATGGCGGCCACAGACCTATCACCGCCGGAACCAGCAACGGACCGAGCGACAGCATCAAGCTCGCGATCGGTCGATTGCGCGCGTAGCCCCCCAAGCCGAACAGCACGACTCCAGCAGCACCTTCAACCATGTCATTGCCGACACACCAGGCCACCGCCGCACCAACCAGTCCGGCGGCAATCGCGTGATTCAGCACCGGTCTGACCTGCCGGGTGCGAATCGTGTCTGCGAGTACGACAACCCCGTAGATAAGCGAGAACAATCCTCCGATTAAGGGATTGAATGTCGTTGAGAGTGCCAACGCGAGCCCGGCCATCACAATGGCGCCGATAGGGGCGGCCGCGCCTGCGGCGCCGGCGATGGGCATAGCCAGCAGCCCAAGTGCGGCCGACAGCGAATGCTGCGGGTTGTACCACATCGATCGGACGAGGCTGTCCACACGCAGCCCGCTGAATTCCCAGGCCGACATGGCGTCGATGTTCAAATCGGTAAGGCCCGCCAGTGGCTCCCCGCGGGACGCCAGGTCCCACCACGCGTAGATCCCCTCGGCGCTCGCCGCGACGACGGCGAGCACGATCGCGAAGGCGGTGCCTGTGGCAGACAACGAGACGGCCCAGGTCACCGCGATCAACGCTGCAATGAACAGCACTCCCGAGCAAAGCGCGTTGAGCTTCAGGACCGACTCGACGTCCTGCAAGCCGCCCGGCGCCTCCTGAGCAATGACCGCCGGCACGAGGAAATACGTCCAGTAGTACCTGAATCGTGCGATCGCCGAGGTACGGATTCACCGGCGGCATCGCATACTTCGTCAGTTCTGCCGTCAGCGCGGTATGCCAGATGAAGTCTGCCGTGAAGTACGCCCGGTAGAATCGGTTGCCCTCTGCGTCACGCGCTCCCAGGTTCTTGTACGGAAATACGAACACCGCAGGCACGAGCAGCAGAAGTAGCACGAGGATTCGTGCCTCTGCCGCACTCCACGCAGGTAGAGGAACGAGAGCGGCCTGCCTTCGTACGAAGTACCAAACGGCCGCCGAGACAAACGACCAGGCGAGGACGAACGTTGCGGCCGAGGGCATTTTCAGCGCAAGAACGGCCCAGAACGCCACGCACGTCAGGCCGTAGCCCAGGAGCGCACCAGCAATCCACGCGATCGGATGGCCGCGGCCGAACAGCGCGCGTCCCAGGGGCCAGCCCGGAAGAGTGGCGAGGATGTAGAGAGGAATGTAGGCCAACGCCCACGGACCGGCGATGATCACGGCGACAATTCCGGTACAGAGGGCGACGATCAGGACGGGAGCACGCACGCGATTGAAAAATACCACGACGAGGGCTGGCTCAGGGTTGAACCACTTCGTAGATGCGTGCCCGGGAATTCGAGAACGCCAGGCGAAACAGATCGGGCCGCCGATTGAATTTCGCCAGCGCCTCGGGCTTGTGGGTTCTCTCTTCGTCCGGCCCGACGAAAAGATAGGCAATACGGAGTTGCCGCGCGGTGCGAGCGGCGGCCTCAGGGTCGGCGCCGGCGTAGATCGCATGCGCAAGCCGCGTGCGGAGCTCGTAATCAGGCACCGCCATCAGTGAGATGGGCTTCCCTGCCGCCATACGGCGCCAGGCGAATGTCGGAAGCTGGCTCCACGTTTCCCTGCCATGCGCGATCGGATCCATTTCGACGAGTGCTTTTACCGGCGTCTGAGTGCGCAGCCAGCGGTAGGCTTCCTGCTCTTCCGGAGTCAACACGATCGTCCAGTGGAACCCGGGACCCATCACACGGTTGCTGATGTCCTGCGCGTTGAACCCGTCGATGAGCGTGGTCGGCAGGCCAATCGCGACGAGCAGTGCGGCGACGGCGGCTGCCATCGCACGGCTCTGCTGTCCGAGACGGGCGAAAAACACGGCCGCGAGTCCGGGCAGCGTCACCTGCAGAAGCTGACCCGCACGAAATCCAATATACGCATCGTCCCTCGAAATCCTGACGAAGTAGAAGACGAGAAGGCCGAGAATCAGCCCGGCGACGCAGGGCCACGTCTGCCGCTGAAGACGCGTGGGCGGCCACAACGCCAGCAGAGCCGGAATGAACAGGAGGCCGAGGGAAAGAGCCAACGTGGAAATCGGCGAATGGCGAGCGAGCCCGCCGAAGCCATACACCATCGCGCCCGCGGCGCCTTCGACCATATCGTTGGCGATACACCAGGTCACCGCGGCTACAACGACGAGTGCCGCTATCGCATGCCGCAGGACAGCGCGCAGTTGCATCGCGCGCGACTGATTTGGGCGTAGTGCGTCGGCGACGATGACGGCCCCATAAATCAGAGAGAAGAGCCCGCCAATCAGTGGATTGAATGTCGTGGAGAGCGCCAGCGCGAGCCCGGCCAGCGCGATAGCCCCAATCGGTGCCGCCACGCCTGCGGCACCGGCCACCGGCATCGCGATCAGTCCCAGGGCTGCCGACATGGAATGCTGAGGGTTGTACCACATGGATCGCACGAGACTGTCCACGCGGAGCCCGCTGAATTTCCACGCGCTGATGGCGTCGATGTTGAAGTATTTCAGAAACGTGAGCGATCGGCCCCGCTCGATCAGGTCCCACATCATGTACACGCCTTCGGCACTGACCGCCAGCACACCCAGCACGATGGCGAGCGATGTTCCCAGCACCGAGAGCGATGCCGTCCACGTTACGAGAATCAGCGCGGCGAGGAAGAGCACGCCTGAGCACAATGCGTTGACTTTGAGCACCAGTTCGACATCGTTCAACCCTGCAGGACCCTCCTGCGCGATCACCGCGGGGACCAGAAAGTAGGTCCAGTAGTACTGGATTGTCCGGTCACCGAGGTACGGGTTGATCGGCGGCATGTCGTACTTGGTCAACTCTGCCGTCAAGGCTGTGTGCCAGATAAAATCAGCCGTGAAATAGGCTCGATAGTAGCGATTGCCCTGCGCGTCCTGCGCCCCGAGATTCTTGTACGGAAAGACGAACACGGCAGGCACGATCAGCAGCAGAAGAACCAGCGCACGCGCCTCATCCTTTCCCCAGGAGGGCAACGCCACAAGCGGTGCGCGCGCGCGCCCGAGTGCCCAGGAGATTGCGCAGGTGCCTGCCCACGCCAGCGCGAAGGCGGCAAGAGAGGCCGCATGCAGTGCCAGGACGCCCCAGAGGGCGAGGCAGGTCAGCCCATAGCCGATGAGCGCGCCGCTCATCCAGCCAGCCGGATGATGACCGAACAACGCGCGGCCGAGGGGCCATCCTGGAAGGGTTGCGAGTATGTAAAGCGCGAGATATGCCAGCGCCCAGGGTCCGGCGATGATCACGGCTACAATTCCGGTGCAGAGGGCGACGATCAGTACGGGAACGCGCACGCGACAGCAAAATACCACGACCACTCCCCCACCGCCGCCGTCTCAGGAGCGCGGCCGGGGGCTTTTTCCTCGCGTGGTTCGCGGGACCATCGCCATAGGATTGACCGCCCTGCTGTTGTGGCAGAGCAATCCGTCCGCTGTGTGGCAGGCAGCGCGCGGGACCGATCTTCGCTTCGTGTTCCTGGCGTGCGTCCTGGTGGTGCTCGACCGCGTCCTGATGGCGTATCGCTGGTGGACGTTGCTGGCACCGCTCGACACAGCAGGCGGCCGACCGTCGATCAAGACCGTGCTGCGCATTTTCTTTGTCAGCACGTTCGTGGGAACGTTCCTGCCGGCCAGCGTTGGCGGCGACGCTGTACGGGCGTACGGGCTATCGAAGGAGGGCGTTGGCGGTGTGTACGCCGTCGCGTCGGTCCTGATGGACCGCCTGCTTGGCGTCGTCTCGATTCTGATGGTGGCCGTGGCGGGCGCGGTACTCGCGCGAGCGCTCATCGACATCCGCGTGCTTTTTCCGGCCCTGGCTTTTCTGACGATCCTCTGTTTCGCGGCGCTGGCGGTGGTGTTCAGCCCACGCGCGGCGGCCGCGGCTGCAGCGATTCTGGCGCGCGTGCCGCGCGGCAGAGACGTCGGTCAGCGGCTCGTTGCGGCGATCCAGCGGTACGCCGACTACCACGGAGCCATGGCCAACGTCCTGCTTAGCTCCATCGCGGTCCAAGTGCTGCGCGTGCTGCAAACGTACTGTCTGGGACTCGCGCTCGGCTTGGCGGTGCCGCTGGGGGTGTACTTCGCGCTCGTGCCAATCATTCTCCTGATAGTGCTGATGCCGATCACGATTAATGGCATCGGCACGACACAAGCCGGGTTTGTCTGGCTCTTCGGACGCGCGGGCGTCGGCGAAGCGCCGGCATTTGCGCTGTCGGTGCTCTTTCTAGCGATTGCGATTGTGGGAAATCTGCCTGGAGGGTTGTTGTATCTGAAGGGGTCTGACGCCGCTGATCACCGAGGGGGTCAGACGCCGTGAACGGCTTCTGCGACCTTTGCGCGGTGCTTTCTCTTCTCTGCTGATGCTCGGACGAGGAATTTCACGTATGGCGCGACCTGCTTCACCGCCGCCACGTTCATCTGGCACGGGCTGAGGCACGTCGGGCACTTCTTCTCCTTCACCCAGTCCCGATGCTCCTGGCTGCTGGCCTTGAAGTAGAGGTCTTCGGCGTCCTCGGTCAGCACGTTGCCGACCACATCGCTGTTCTCGCAGAAGAACATGCCGCCATCGGGGTTCAGCATGATGCCCTGCGTCTGGAACGGGCACGGGCTGAGACGATGGTAGCCGTTGGCGATCATGTCGGCGTAGTGCAGGTAGATGTAGTTCTGCCCGTCGAGCAGCGGATCCATGCGCACGCGGTCGAGGAAGAACTGACGCATCTGCTCTTCCTTCGGTCCGAGCGGGCGACACGTGTCTGACAGGTCTGCATTCCCGAGCATCGCATCGGTAAACCGCACCATGTTGAACACGATATCGAGCTTCTCTTTTCGCGCCCAGGACAGGATGTTTTCGGCATCGTCCAGATTCTGCGAAAAGATCGTCGTCGAGATGCCGAAATTGAAGCTGATCTTCTTCTGTAGCTCGCGCATCGCGCGGATCGTTTCGTTCGCCTTGTTGAAGCCGTTCTTCACGTGGCGCACGTCGTTGTGCATGTCGCCGACGCCGTCGATCGACACCCGTGTGCTGAAGATGACGCCTCTCTTCTCGCACAACTCCGCGACCCTGGTGAGCATCGGAATCGCGCGGTGCGGGGTCAGCCCGGTGGTGTTGATGCCGAACTTGCGGAGCCGCGGCAGGCGATTCAGCATCACCTCACACAGCTCGACGAGGTCGTTACGGGTCGTCGGCTCGCCGCCCGACACGTTCGCCGTCTCGATGTTCTTCCAGAGGCCCGATGAGAACACGCGATCGATCTCGGCCAGCGACATCTCGTGCTTGCGATCGGCGCGCTTCCAGTTATGGCACATCTCGCACTGCGCGTCGCATACCCAGGTGCAATGGAAAATGAGCACCGTCGGGTGGATCGGTCGTAAAGTCGCGACATACGCGTTCACGAAGTCCCGGGGAGCGCTGAGGGCGGCTTTTGCGAGGTATTTGGCGGCGTAAACCTGAGCCATTCAGTCCTGTGATTGTACGCCGGATCGTTCAGAAGGTAAAGGATTTAGTCGGTTTTGTGCGCCACAAACGCGAGCGTTTCGAAGAGATTCTTGCGTACACGGAAGAGCAGGTCCTCTGTGCGCGTGTAGCGCGACAGCGCGTCGAGTCCCGGAAGGTTGGCCAGAATCGCGCCCGCCGCCAGCGCGTCGCGGGCCGGCCCGGTGGCCGCTCCGATGCTTCTCACCACGCGCGTGATGTTGAAGCCACCGTCATACAGCAGCTGCCGCACGCGGCGTTCGGTCGTGATGAAATTGTGTGTATAGTCGATATCCCAGAAGAACGCCCGTTCCTTCAAGTAGTCCGGTACCACGACAAAGAGCACACCCTTCGCGCGCAGAATTCTGCGCGCTTCTGCAACGAACTCGCGTGCGGCGTCGATGCCCGACATGTGCTCGAGCACCTGATCGGCATACACGACGTCAGCTGTGGCGTCACCGGAAGGAATCGGAGGCGTCCACGCCTGCACGATGTCGAGACCTTCGCGCGTGAGCTCTTCAGCCAGCACCCGGCTTGCTTCGATCCCGCGGTAGCGCCAACCCGCCGCGACTGCCGCCCGTGCGAGACTGCCGTGACCTGGACCAATCTCGAGCATGTCGCCAGGAGGGTGCGCGTACTTCATGACCAGGCCGAGCCTCGACTCTTCGATACGCTTACGCCGCGACGCACCGGGGCCGGTCAGTTTTCGTTCAGAAAACCAGCGATAGAACGTGTCCGCCATTTAGAAGATGAAGTATTGGCCGGCTGTGTTGGTCGCGTCGAAGTTGCTGTCGCAGAGCCGCCACTCCTGGCTTTCGTAAACGGCCGTCAGGCGACAGTTGCCTTTCGCGAGCGTGATGTCGCCGGGCTTGCCCCACGGCCCGGGCTCCTTCACGAGAGAAGTAAACTCGCAGCGCGCAACAGTCGTGGCCTGCGTGCGTGTGGGATTGATCGTCACGCTCGTAATCGAATACGCCGACTTGGCGGGATCGATTTTCAGGTTCTTGCGATTGTTCGTGATGTCGGTGAACTCCGCTGCCTTGCCCCGGCACGCGTCGCTGAAGTTCCGAACGCACATATCCGCCGAAATTTCAGGATGCGTAAAGTCACTCAGAAACTGGAGTGCGAGCGCACGGATCGCCGCGTCGGAGTCTTCGACGTGGATGTTGGGGCTCGTGGCGGTCACTCGATGCTCGCGCGGCTCTGTGACCGTGCCGTATGTTTCGATGACCGTCAGAGTCACCTTGTGCAGGCCCACGGCGCCCGTTCCTGTCGGAGCTTTCCACGTAATGATCCGGCCGGTGCCCGTCAGGGTGCCTGCGGGCGCACTCCACTGGTAGGTCAAACTGTCGGTCGATGTCTCATCGTCCGCGACGTTGGCCGCGATCGTCACCTGGTCCCCGACCTCGGCGCGTTCTGTGCTGACGGTCATCGACACGATGCGCGGGGCCGTATTCGTGATGGCCGGGTTCGGATTCGGGTTTGGATTGGGATTCGGATTGGGGACGGGCCCCGGTTTGGTCGGGGTGGAGCACGACCCGCTCAAGAGAAGCACAGCCGCCCATTTCCAGCCCCGCATGTGTTTTCAAGAATTATACTGCAAACCGCACATTCGCAACGAGATCGGGCTCCAACCGCCCCCCGGCGATGCTAGAATATGCGCCGACATCACGGAGATTGCATGAAAAAAGGCTTGTTTGTGCTGGTTCTCTACTTCGTCTGGCTGTCAGAAACTCAGGTCGATGCGTATCTCGATCCCGGCAGCGGCAGCATGCTCGTGCAGCTGCTGCTTGGCGGCGTCGCCGGCGCAGCGGTCATCGTGAAGCTCGGATGGCAGCGCTTCAGAGACATGTTCCGGTCGTCGAGCGTGGACAAAACGAAATCGAATGAGTGAGATTCGGCTCGAGCCCGGATCCTTCCGGGATCGAACGGCGAGAGTTTTCTACTACGACGGGAAAATCCTCCGAGGCCTCAACGAGACGGCGCTGAAGGAATGGCAGGCGCTGTCGGCGACCCATTTTTATCAGCGCTTCTCCACTGCCGGCGCGATCGTGCCGACCGAGCAGAGAAGCCTCTCGTCGATTCCCTTCAGCGCTTCCGACCAGCAGTGGGCCGGCGTGCTCGAACATGAAAAGCTGCCGTTCGTCTCATATCCGTACGAATGGTCGTTCGAGATGCTCAGGGATGCGGCGCTCCTGCAGCTCGACCTCGTGCTCGCGGGCCTCGACGAAGGCATCGGGCTGAAGGACGCCTCCGCTTACAACATTCAGTGGAAAGGCGCCTCGCCGGTTTTTGTCGATGTCGCATCCTTCTACAAGCGTACCGAAGGTGAGCCGTGGGTCGGGTACCGCCAGTTCTGCCAGATGTTCCTCTACCCTCTGCTGCTCCAGGCGTATCGCGACGTGCCGTTTCAACCGTGGATGCGCGGCAATATCGACGGCATGGACGCAGGGGTCTGCCTGAACCTGCTCAGCGCACGCGATTACCTGAGGGGCGGTGTACTGGCGCACGTGTACCTGCAGGCAAAGGCGCAAAAGGCCTACAACAGCACGACGCGAGACGTGCGCGCCGACCTGAGCAAGGCAGGCTTCGATAAACGGATCATCAAGGCCAACGCGGAACGCCTGCGCGCGCTTGTGGCCGGACTCCAATGGAAACCGCAGCAGTCCACCTGGTCCGACTATCTGAAATGCGGCCATTACGAAGCGTCAGATGCGGCGCAGAAACGTGAGTTCGTCCGTGGCGTGGCAAGCTCACGCCAGTGGAACCTGGCGTGGGACATCGGCTGCAACGTCGGCGTGTTCTCGCGCATCGTGGCCGAACGGGCGAAATCGGTCGTGGCGATGGATGCGGACTATCTTGCGATCGACAAGCTGTATCAGGCGCTGAAGTCCGAGAAAGTGCCGAACATTCTTCCGCTCATCGTGAATGTCACCGATCCCTCACCGAACCTCGGCTGGCGAAACATGGAGCGCAAGCGGATCAACGAGCGAGGCAACCCCGATCTGGTGCTCGCCCTGGCGCTGATTCATCACGTCGTGATTGGCGGAAACATTCCCATGGCCGAGTTCGTTCAGTGGCTGCGCGACCTCGGCGGTGATCTGGTGATCGAGTTCGTCACGCGGCAGGATCCGATGGTCGTGACGCTCCTGCGCAACAAGGAAGATCACTATGCGGACTACGACGAGCAGGTGTTCGAGCGCGAGCTTGCCGCGCGTTTCACCATCGCCAAACGGGAGCCGCTCGGCTCAGGGACGCGGGTGATGTATCACGCGCAGCTTCCGCACGGCGTCGCCTGACGGGTAGAACCAGCTCACCCCTTCCTGCATCAGGCCTATCCATGCTTCGTACTCGCCAGGAGGCAGCGGCTTGCTTTCGGCGCCGATGGGAAGCAGCTGGAACGAGAACTCGACGCTGTCGCCGGGCACGAGCGTGCGCGGCAGCTCCACGCGCTGTACGGCGGCAGGGTGCTCTGTGTCGTTCGGCCGGAACCACAACACACCCAGCCGTACGGCGCCATTCTCCTCTTTGAGCTCGCCAATCGACGGCCAGACCGCGCTGCCACTGTTGCCAACCGTCACGTCGAGCGTTGCGGTGCTCTCGACGCTCGCATCCGTTGCGATGTTTCGCAAGCGTATTTGAGAACGGCGATCGGCCTCGGGCATGGCCAGCGGCGGCGGCCAGGCGGCAGCCAGCAGATCGATTCTCTCGACAGCCACACCGACGTCGCCGTCAGGCGATGGGTGGGTGCCACTGAGAAGATTGATGACTGTTTCATCGGCACCTTCGCAGTCTGCCGGTATTGGGAAGATTCGAGACCAGCGTCCCGCGGGCACTTTTCCTTCGAACGCCTCGCAGCCGTTCACGCGAATGACCAGCCCTTTCTCGGCAGGGCCCGCTGTGGCGAGGTTGACGCGCAGGGATTTCGGCGCCGGACGGCCCTCTCGCGGAGCCACAATTCTGGCGGTGCCGTTGGTCCACCGGAACGAACGCTCACCCTGCCCTTCGCGGTTGTAGAGACCGTCGTAGGTGACGCGCATGCCGTACTCAGCCGCAGTCGAGAGGAGATCAACCGGTCCTGCATGCGAGAAATGAGTGCGATAGAGAACGGGTGGGCCGGACCGCCGCATCACGAACACGTCGATGTCGTTGTTGCCTTCGTGAAATGAATCCACCGGCAGCACGATGGACCAGCCATGATCGATTCCGCGGTCCCGGAACGGATAGGTACGGGTTGTGGCGCGCACCGTCCCGTTGACCGCGATCGCAACGACAGCCGGATCGTCGCTGTTCCGCCAGCGGGCGCGCCCGGCGAGTTGCGCAGGAACGAATCGGCTTCCGGGCCTCACGTTCGAAAAATCGCCATGCACGTCGAGCGCGAACTCGATGTTGTCCGAAGCGCTGGCGATTTGCAGCTCGTCAATGTGGCGGCCGATGAGCTCGCGATGCGGGCTTGTCGTCGGGATCCGGTCGTCGTTGCCTTCCGAGCCGAACAGGCGAATCTTGCGCTCGACCGAGGCATACGCGGCGGGGAGCACAGTGTCCGCGAATGTTCGTACCCGCCGCGCGTCGTCGTAGTAAACGGTCTTTTCAGTTTTTGGCGGCAGGTTGCCAACCGCCGAGACGCCGTCGATCTTCCACGGCACCTCGATCTTCATCATCCCGGCCATCGTCGGCAGAATGTCGATCGTTTCGACGTTGCGATCGTTCAGTTGCCCTTCCTGCTGTCCGGGCGCCTTGATGAATAGCGGCACGGGCAGAATATCCATGTAGGTTCGATCGGCGACACGTCGAAACGGCTGGCCTGGTTGGAAGCTGGCGCCGTGATCGGAGGTGACGACCAGCAGGGACTTGTCGTACAGGCCGACTTCCTTCAGGCGTGCGACGATCTGGCCGAGCAACGTGTCGACATAGCCGACTTGCAGAAGAAACCGCCGCTGTCCCTGGGTGACGGCCCACTCATCATTGAGCCAGCGGTCGCGCCCGCCTTCCAACAGTCCGGGAACATTGCGCTCGGTTCCGTAACGTTGGCCGCCAGGCATATACGCGAGCGGAGTGTGTGGAAGCAGCACGTGAAGGAAATGGAACGTCGGCTTTTCGTCATCGGGCTCGATCGATGCGACGAACGCGACGGCCTGACCCCGGCGGCTTTGCTCCCCGCCCTTCAGCCACACCTCGCCCGGGTTCTCCGAAGGCGGAACGCCTTCCGCCCACCCCTGATCAATGGGCGGCAGCGCCTCTTCAAGACTCTGCGGAGCGATCGCGTGAAGATAGGCGACGGCGAGGGTGTCGGCGAAGTCCTTCAACTCGTGCGCTACGCCTTCACCCCCGTAGTCACAGAGCGTCTGCGGGCACAACCGGCTGATCGGCTCGTGAACGCTGACCGTGTGTGACGCCCCCAGCAGCGAGAAGATCGTCTCGGGATGATCCGATGCGGTCGGCAGCGCAGCAGGCCGTGGGTAACGGCCCGTGAGGATAGACGGCACGGCCCAGCGTGTGTAGTCGCTGACCGTCGTTGCGTTGCGGTACCACGTTGCGTCGTCGGCGAGTGCGGCGAACGACGGGTACCTGTCGCGGTCTATCAGGTGGTGCTGGTCGAGGAGTGAAGTCAGCGGCAGGCCGTCAAACACAACCAGGACGACAGGTGTCGACGATTTCGATGACTGCGGGAGCTCCTGCTCGTTCGGCGCAATGAGGCTGCGCACGCCCGGTCTCAGCAGAAAGATCAACGGAAAGATCAGAAGTCCCGGCGCAAGCCACGTGCTGAACGACCGCACAGCCGCTGATCGGCTGTACAAGACCCCGAGCGTTACGCCTCCAGCGACTGAAAGAGCCACGGCTACCCATGGCCCTCCGGCGATGTTCCGCGTCGCTGACATGACGATGAGCGCCGAGAACGCCGCAATCAGGGCAGCCGCGGCCACTCTTGCGGTCTTTGGATGCACAAGGTTCAACATCAGGATGATTCCGGCAAACATTGCCGGAATGCCGATCGCGAGGACGGCGGCAACGACGAGAATTTCTTCGGGACCGAGATCGTGGGCCAGCAGGAACTCGGGTGCTTTCCCGAGCATATCAAAGAGCGGTTGGGCGATCGCGATGCTCACGAAAGTGGCAACATGCAGCGCAGAGATAGACCACGATCGGAGAACGATGTACAACCATTCAGTTGTTTAGCCCTGGGGGGAGCTGAACGTTTACTTTGCGCGGCCGACGAACACGAGCGCTTCGGCTGCGCTCAGCGCGAACATTGTCGCCTGACTTGACCGTGAAATGCTTCAGAATTCTTCCGCTCGCGGCTTGTCGGACATCGAATGACATGGTACGCCGAGCCGTGAGGGTGACTGGATTTCGTACATCCAGGGCGAGGCCCACGAAATCCTGCCCCGAAGTTGCCAAATACAAACGATTGAATCCGTGCAGCGGTGCGTCCTCTGAATTTGGATCGTGACGTGTCCAGTTGGCGAGGTTGCCCGGCAAGTACTTTTGTGCTGCCACCAATGCTGCCGCGATCATCTTGAACGCCGGAAGTTCGTCAAAGTGTGCATGACGCTGATACTTTCCTGACACATCGGCTGTTCCACCTCCGCGCACGCCCGGGCCACTGTGCAGGACGTAGCTGGCGTTGCCCGCGAGAAAGGTCATCACATACGCCGCGGCGATCCGTGCTGCGGAGCTCTCCTGCTGTACTGAGCTCTCCGGGCCGATCGGCTCGTTGTTCAGCACCACGACCGGAAGCTCGCCACGACACTCCTTGTCGTACGCCGCTGGAAAATCCCAGGGACGACGCAACGATCTGGTCGGATCGTCCGCGATAGATCCGCGATCGTAGTGAAGCGTCATGATATCGGCTCCGGCTCCGGCGTATGTAGGGCACGCCCGCCCGGATTGAGGGGAACTGAGCGCGACGAGAACGCCGGTGCGATCGCTCAGGCGCTTGCCCAGCCGGCGCAGCTCGTCGAGACCCTCGGAGCCCGGAAAGCCGTTCTGCCAGGCTTCGTTTGCGATCTCGAACGCGAAAATCTTGTGCTCGCGCCCGCGGGCCATGGCGGCGAAGCGATCCACGAGTTTCTCTCGCTCGGCGCCTGCCGGCGTGAAGGGCGCGCCGCCGAGGAGCGTCCACTGCACCCTCATGCCGTACCGGTCGTATGTCAAGTCTGTCAAGCCGGCGATAATCGCGTCATAATCGTTCCAACGCGGATCCGTTTGTCTGTCTTCCCAACTGGTGCCGCCGACCGATCCCAGGACACGAACGTAGTCGATGCCAGCGGCGCTCAAGACGCCGAGATTTCGCTCGAGCCGGGCGCGATCGGACCTGTAGGCCCAGGCACCCCAGAACAACGTCGCGCCGAGCGCGTTGAAGGGGCCCGCCGCATCGGCTACGGCGCGACCGTCGATGCGAACCTGGCCGCTTCGAGTGGCGGCGGGCGGCGGCGTCTGCCGGGCGGTGGCGCCGGCGCGAAAGCCTGGCTCGAGCGCCATTAGACCGATAATTAGGACACCTGCGTATCTCATGCGGTTACTGTCGAACATCACGATTCTCTGTGCGGCCATGACCCTCGCGGCCTGTAGTGGCTCGCCGATCCAGCCGCCACCGCCCCCCGGAACGCTTCAAGTTTCGTGCCCTCTCCCCATTGTCCGCGAAGCCACGGGCCCGCAGGGCGCCGACATCAGTTTTGACGTCCCATCGCCCACCGGCGGCCGGGCGCCGTACGCCGTTGAGTGTGCACCCAAATCGGCCAGCACATTCGCGATTGGCTCGACAAACGTTGCCTGCACCGCAACCGACGCCGACCGGGCGCAGGCTTCGTGTGGGTTCCCAGTCACGGTTCGGGTGTCGCAGACGATCTCGCGGACGAAGTTCATGGCGTTCGGAGACAGCATCACTGACGGGAAAGTGTCGCTGGTTCCACTGATTTCACTCGCCGGCCCGGAAACGTACCCGTACAAGCTCCAGGAGATGCTCGTCCAGCGATATCCGTCTCAAACGATGGGTGTCAGCAATCAAGGTGTCAGCGGCGAACATCTGGGTGAAGGCGCGGCTCGATTGCCAGGTGTGCTCGATGCGGAGCGGCCCGAAGTACTGCTGCTTCTCGAAGGGGTCAACGCAGTCTGGATTCGTTCGACGAACACACAGGCGGCGAACCTGCGAACAATGATTACCAGCGCTCGTCAGCGAGGCGTCGAGGTGATTATCGCCACGGTGATGCCGGTCACGGCCGCGTGGGAAGCCGACGGTCACGTGGGCTCGATGTCGCGCATCCGCGCGCTCAACACGCGCATCCTGCAGCTTGCCGCCGAATTCAATCTGGGGCCTGTGGTCGATCTGTTTGCGCTCTTTGAGGCCAACCCGCAATTGATCGGATCGGATGGGCTTCATCCAACCGCCCAGGGCCAGACGCGCATCGCGGAAGCGTTCAGAGATGAGATTGTCCGTCGATATGATGTGAGGTCGACTTCGTCGCTGGGTTTCCGTACTATGAGCCTTATAGATGGATGGTAATCGCCTCCTGCGATTGAAAGCGGTTGTTCCGCCCGCGCTCCTGCTCATCCTTCCACTGTGTCTCTTCGGTCCCCACACCATCTACACCGGTAACGAAGCGGAGTTTACGGCGCCATTCTGGGTTCTTGTTCGTCCCTTGCTTCTCGCCGGCGCCGGGCTCGTGTTCGCGTTGGTGACGCTCGGCCTCATTGTGCCGGCAAAGATCTTCCGCGCGTATGTCGCGCTCCTGTTCGGCCTGGGGATTGTGTTGTGGATCCAGGGCAGCTTTCTTGTGGCCGACTACGGCACGTTCAACGGTGAGGCGATCGAGTGGGCGACTCAGTCCTGGCGAAATCCGTACGAGATCACCATGTGGGTCGTCGTACCGCTGGTCTGCGTCGCCGCTGCGAAGTACGTCTTTCCCATTGCTCCGTTCGCAAGCGGGGTTCTCGTCGTCTTGCAGGCGTCATTCCTTCTGGTGACAGCCTTCCGGGCCGCCCCTCAGACCCGCACGGAATGGAAAGGCCCGGCGGAGTCGATGTTCGACCTTTCCAGTGGGAAGAACGCAATTCATATCGTATTGGACGGATTTCAATCCGAGGTGTTTTCCGAGATCCTCGACGAGCAGCGACAGGCGATCGATCGAAGCTGGTCGGGATCGGTGTTCTTTGCCGATCATGCCGGCGCCTTCCCATCGACGATGGTGAGCATTCCGGCGATGCTGACCGGAACGGTCTACCGCAACGAAAGAGACCTTCAGAAATACGTCCGGGATCACTTCGACAACGGGTCCCTGTTCAAATCGCTTCGAGCAGGCGGCTACCGCGTCGATAGCATTGCCGAGATGCAATACGACTTCCGCTCGGCGACCAACTTTCACCGGACGTCTCGCCCATTTGTCAGCTACCCTGAGTACGTTCAATTTGCGGGCTGGCAGCTGGCCGATTTGTCCTTGTTCCGTCATGCACCGCACGTCCTTCGTCCGAAGATTTACAACAATGACGAATGGCGCCTCCAGACCTGGCTCGGGCCCGGCGACACGCGCAGCCGGCGGCTTCATCCGGTGAACGGCGCCGCGGTTCTCAACGAGCTCGCGCACCGCGCGAAAATCGTGACCGGCGAGCCGCTCTACAAATACGTCCACGTCGGCATTCCCCATCTGCCGCTGGCCGTCGACGCAGACTGCCGGTTCATCGGCGTCGCCGCGCGAGTTTCGCGTGAACGGTACAAGGCGCAGGCGCGCTGTGCCGTCAGAAGGGTGACCGCGCTCCTCGATCGATTGCGGGAGCTCGGCGTGTACGACAGCAGCTTGATCGTGATCTCGTCCGACCACGGTCTTGGATTCACTCCCCTCAAGTTCGTCCACGACCGTCAACTGCCCGTGGGCGCCCTGTCGATGATCGCGGCCCGATCGATGGCGTTGCTCGTGGTGAAGGCCCCTGGCGCGCAGGGCCCGGTGCGCGTGTCGTATGCGCCGACGACCATCACTGATATTCCGGCCACCATCCTCGACGCCCTTGGTGTGGCGCATACGCTCGAAGGGCAACCAGCCCTCAAGCTGGCGGAAGATGCCGTCCGCTCGCGCGCCTTTGCCTTCTACGAATGGGACCACGAGAACTGGGCGCAGCACTATTTCGAGTCGCTCGATTTGATGGAAATCAAGGGCCGCCTGCTCGACGGGACACACTGGACCCTGACAACGTCCATTTACGCGCCCGATGCCGGTGACACCGCGCGCGCGCGCGGCCTGTATGAGACGCATCGAAGCCGCACCGGCGCTGCGTACCGGTGGAGCCCGGCGCGCGCGTTCTTCCACGCGCCGCCGCACGCACGTGTCATGCAGTTGCAGGTCCGGTCGATTGCGCCGACGCCGCAAACCGTCACGCTCTCAATCGCCGAGCGCGAAGTGGCCAGGGTGACGCTCAGTGACCAGTCGTGGATGACGTTGAGACAGCCGCTGCCGAAGGACGCGATCGGCGACGCGACATGGGTCGAGCTCCGCGTCGATCCAACATGGCGTCCGCGTGGAGAAACACGTCAGCTCGGCGTGCAGACCCGCGAGCTGATTTGGACCCCCTGAACCTTGCTATACTTCAGCCTTCAAGTTGTCGATGCCTAGTTCCGAGGCGACTCGCCAGGTCGCCGCTCGGCCGGCGCCCAGCGAGGGCGAGCGCGAGCTGAAGTTCACGTTTCCTGACGCGCGCGCGCATGTCGTGCGCCGATGGATCGAGAGCACCTGCCGTCGCGATCCGGAGTTTCCGGCCGCCATCGTCTGGACCGTGTACTACGACACGCCGGCACTGGTCTCGCTTGGCGAGAAAATCAACAGCGACTTTCTCAAGCGCAAGATTCGAGTCCGCTGGTACTCCGATCTGAACGGCAGCGTGTCGGGCCCCGCGTTTGTCGAGGCAAAGCTTCGCGTCGGCACCAGAAGACTGAAGGTGCGCGAGCGTCTCGCCCATCCTGCGGAAGAGATCGCCCGCTGGGAGCTTCACGACCCGCGGTTTCGCGGTCTGCCCATGGTGTTGCGGGAACACGGCGTGATGGGCCAGGATGCGTGGCTGCCGATGATGCTGATTCGTTACCGTCGCGATCGATTCGTCGAGACGCTGAGCCAGTCTCGCGTCAGCCTCGATGCCGACATTTCGGCCGTCGCGATCAACACACGGTTTCTCTCCTTCGGCGATTTGTCGCCGCTCGGAACCGCCGTGATCGAGGTGAAGGGAATGGGAGATCGACTCCCGCCGGCGCTGCAGTCGCTTCTACCGATCGGTCTTCGTAAACAGTCGTTCTCGAAATTTCTGGCCGTTTATACGCACATGACGCATCGGGCTTTTTAGCATGCAACAACAACTCAACAGCATCCTGGGATCGGTCACGCAGGGCACCGGGCCGCAAGTGACCCCGCTCGCCTTCCTGATGCTGATGGCGGTATCGCTACTGTCGTCGCTGTTCATCGCGTATTTGTACGTTCACTTTTATTCGAACAGAGCGACGGGCAGCCAGGTGCATCGCGCCTTTCCGCTGCTGGGCATCTCGATTACCGCCATCTTCGTGACAATCCAGTTCTCGCTTCCGTTGTCGCTCGGCCTGCTGGGCGCACTCTCCATCGTCCGCTTCAGGACGCCGATCAAGGAACCCGAGGAGATCGGCTTCATCATGCTCGTCATCTCGACGTCGATTGCGGTCGCGACCTTCAAGCTGGCGTTTGTCGGCATCATCTTCGTTGCCGCGCTCGCGGCGCTCTTCGGTCAGGCGCTGACGAGACGGTTCATGGGCATGGAATCGGATGGCACGATCGTCGTGACGCTGCCGTCAAACGGGCGCCCCGCGGATCCGGCGGCCATCACGGCCCTCGTACGCAAGCGGCTGCCCCGCGCCAAGCTCGAGAGCCTGTCGCAGACCGATCGCGAAACCGTCGTGTCGTACAACTTCCAGGGCATCTCAGACAACGCGCTTGCCGGCTTCCAGGCCGAACTGAACGCCGCCGCCGGCGCATCGTCCTACAACGTCTTCTTCAACAGGCCTGGCTCGTTGTAAATGCCTGAAGGCAAGCGCTCGGCTGTTTCCAAAGCGCGGCTCCTCCCTTCGTGGCTGCTCATCGTCGCGACCGGGATAATTTGCCTCGGCATGCTGACGCTCGAGTCGGCCGATCTCTTCCCGGTGTGGCGATTCGCCGTTCAGTGGAGCCCGGAGGCGCTTTCGAGCTCGCGAGTGGTTGCGATGACCGAAATTGCCACCGGCCGTCCGGTTCTCTCGCTTACGGTGCCGGACCCGGATCTCAACGATCCGGCCAGGGGCATTCTTCCGAACAAGCTGAAACACGGCGTTGATTGGGAACGCGAAGGCAGCGTGTCGTACTTCGACGGCGGAAAGCTGCTTTTTGCGGGGGGCGTCGGCGTGCGCATTCACGGCGGCAGCAGCCGCCAGTTTGCGCCGAAGCCGGGTTTTCGACTGTATTTCAGAAGAAAGTACGGTCCGCGCGAGATACCGCCTGGCGTGCTCTTCGGTCCGGCGGCGCAGCCGATACGGCGGCTCGTCATTCACGACGACGTGCGGCTGGAACAGAAGAAAGTGGCCTGGCACTTCGTGAACCCGCTGGCGTATGACATCGCACGCGCCGTCGGCGCGATTGCGCCAGAGACGAAGCCGGTGCGCTTCTACCTGAACGGCGAGTACTACGGTCCGTTCGTGCTCACCGAGCGTTTCGACACGCGGTTTTTTGCCGCGCACTGGGGGTACGACGACATCCTCCTGAGTCAGGAGGAGATGAACAAACTGTGGGAATGGGTGCGCACCACGCGCCCCCTCACGATGGCCAGGGTCGCCGAGCATGTCGACATCGACAACCTCACGCGATGGTTTGTCGCGACGGCCTTCTCGGCAACGCGCGACGCGTATCAGGGGCCGGGTCAGTTTCTCGACCGGACGAAAGACAAGGGCGGATGGTTCTGGGTGAACTGGGACATGGACCAGAGTTTTCGCGACTGGAATCTCGACAGCTATCAGTACCTGCTCGAGCGGGTTGCGGAAGGGCGACGGGGCCGCAATCCGGCCGAGCCGCGATCGGTCATCATCTCGCAGCTCATCGCGGAAGACGCTCAGTATCGTGAGTATCTGAAGCGCGTCGTGCAGAAGGTCCTGAACCATCAACTCACTCAGGCATTCCTCGACGAACGCTACGAGTACTATCTGAATACTGCCACCCAGCTGCAGGTCCAGCGGCTCGACTACCTCCCCGCGCTCCGTCAGTTCCTGCAGCGGCGCCGCGACTTCTTCAGAACGACCAGCGAACAGTGGCTCAACTCGCCGCCGGGCCAGCGCGTCACACTGAGCGCACCGGCGAGCGTCGACGTCATCATCGAAGGCGAGCGTGTCAAGAACGGATACGCTGGTCTCTACTTTCCGGATATCGAGCTGACGGCGGATATCCCTGCCGAGCATCGCAACGGATTTGCCGGATGGCGGGTGAACGGAAAGATGATTCCGGGTACGTTGCCTCTCCTGTTCAAGGCAGAACGTCCGACGCAGATTGAAGCGGTGTTCGGCAACAGTGAACGGCCATCTCCGGCGACCGTCGACACGGCCGCTCCCTCGAATCCGCCTCCAAGTGCGCGCCTGATGTGGCGAGACATCCCGCGCGGCGAATCCTGGATGGGGTGTGTTTCCGGGGACGACCGCTGTGATGACGCTGAACGGCCCCCGGTCCGGACGACGTTCTCCCGGCCGTTCCAGATGCTCGATCGTGAGGTCTCTGCCGACGATTTCCGCGCATTTGCCGTCGCCTCGTCCCGACAGATGCCACGTCAGCCTGAGTGGTACGCCGACGGAACCCATCCCGTCGTCAACGTGACATGGGACGAAGCCCAGACCTACTGCGCGTGGGCGGGTGGCCGGCTACCCACCGAAGAGGAATGGGAACATGCGGCGCGCGGCGGCCTCGACGGCAAGCTCTTTCCGTGGGGTGACGAATTTACGGGTCAGGCGAACGCCCGGCACAATCTGCCGGCGGAACGATGGGACTTCACGGCTCCGGTGGCGTCGTTTCCGCCGAATGCCTTCGGGTTGCACGATATGGCCGGCAATGTGTGGGAGTGGACGGCGAGCGAGTTCAGGATGACGCACGCGTCCGAACCGAGGAATGAAGGCTACGACCTTCGCACCATCAAAGGCGGTGGATGGGACAACCAGATTCAGCGCCTGCGCGTTTCCGAGCGTGCGGCGTTATCCCGAAGCGGACGTCATAACGTCTACGTTGGTTTTCGATGCGTAAAAGGCTCCGGGAGCCTCTTTCGAGGACAGCCATGAAAAAGGCTCCCGGAGCCTTTCTGCAGTCCATCGCTGCCGCCGCAACAGCCGGCATCGCGCTCTGGCTCACCCGCGGGTCCTTCGATGTCGCGGGTACGACGTCTGCCACTGAACGCGTCGCCATGTTGCCGTCGCTTGCGGAGTTGATGGGTTTTGTCGTCATATCGCTTCTCGTCGCTGCGGGAATGGCGTCAGTGGTTCGCCGCGGCAGGCCGCGTGAGGAGCCTTTCTGGGATGCGGTCGGCGATTCGCTGCTGCCTCTGTTTGGCCTGTCGCTGCTTATCCTCCCGTACCTTCCATGGGTCGCCGACTGGTTCCCGCCGCTGCGACTGCTCGCTGGACCGGGACGTTTCGTCATCTGGGTCATCGTTGTCGGGCAGGTGCTCTGGATCCTGCTGCCGCAAGTCAATCCTTCAAAGGCCGCGTCGGTGTTTGCCTTCGCGTCGGTGGCCTGCAGCGCGCCATTCGTGCTGACTGTCCTCCGTCTGCCGATGGCGTTTGTCGATCTTTTTCGCACGGTGCGGCAGCTTCCCTCAGCGACGCTATCCGCCGTGCCGAGGGGCAGCCTCGGAGTGCTGTTCGATCAGGAGTACGGGATTTTCGTATACGCTCCCGTTCTCGCTCTCGGTTTTATCGGGCTCGCCGGCATGCTGCGAGACACGTCTCAGCGACGGCTTGCGACGGCCTTGACCCTTTCGGCGTTGCTGTTGATCGTGCTGCCCGGAACGTTGACCCCATGGTGGAGCCGGACGGCCATGCCGGGAGAGCAGTTGGTCTTGCTGCTTCCGGTGTTCGTCCTGCCAATCGCCTGGCTGTACGAGCGTCTGCCGCACCAATCGCTGGCGCGCGCGGGCGCCCAAGTACTCCTCCTTGTCAGCATTGGCGTCACGCTGGCGATCGTCGTCTTCCGTGTGCCGCTTCACCAGAACGCCGACGGCTCATCGGGACTTCTGGAGTGGATGTCGCCGGCCTGGCGGCTCTGGACTGAGGCGCCGACATTCGTCGCCGGTGAATTCGGCGCGGCCACCCTCCGCGTGCTGGTGTGGGTCGCCGTCTTTGGCGGCGTCGCGTGGATGTTCTCCCGGCAGCTCGCTTCGTCCGCCGGTCGAGCGGCGCTCGCGGCGACGGTAAGCGTCGCGCTTGTATTCCTGGCCGTCGTGTCCGCGACGTCGCTCCTGTTGTCTGACGCCACAGAGCGATTCGATGTCGAAGGCCGCGCGTTGTTTCCTCTGCTTGAGACATTCGATCCGGTCGCGCGACCCATTGCGGTGCGGTACAACGCGATGTCCGTTGTGAGGCCGGATGAATTGCCGCCGCTGTTCACGGCTTCGGCAGTGCCAGGCGAACGTACAGCTCCGCAGCCCGTGCGCGTTGTGCTGAACGCCCGTTTCCGGCTCCCTGCAGGCGAATACCGGCTCGATCTGAGTGGATCTCCCGAAGCCGCGTCGCTCGACAAGGGCTCGATCTCACTGCAAATTGGCCGTGAGGGAGCGCCTGTGGGTGCGTGGCCGATTACCGGTCTGCGGAGCGGTCGTTTTCAACAACGTTTCCAGATACCCGTCGACGCCGAGTTCGTGGGTTTCCGTGCGCTGCGCCAGGTTGAAGGGGCTATCGCCGAGTTGCGCGTCACTCCCGTCAGCGTTGTGGAAACACGACGGCGCGTCCGGACACCGACCGTTCTTTCAGCTGCCGCGCTTGGCCCGGCCGTGCTGTTCTTCCATGACAGCAATGCGTATGTGGAACGCGATGGGTTCTGGGTAAAGGGTCGCGCCATAACGCAGCTGACCCTGAAAAAGATGCGAGAAGGCGACTTGCTGCTCGCCGTTCACAGCGGCGCACGGCCGAACACGGTGACCCTCACGACGACGGGCTGGTCGCAGAAACTCGATCTGGTGCCCGGCGTCACCGAGCGCGTGACGGTTCCGACCCGCGAAGGTGTGGCGTTTCTCCCTGTCACCATCTCAACGACTGATGGCTTCGTACCGGCCGAAATCGAGGGGAGCCGCGATACCAGAGTGCTCGGTGCGTGGATTGCGTTCATCCCCGACGATATTTCCAAAACGTCCGCAACCCCCTGACCCAGTCCTTCGCGCCGATCTTCTTTCCCTCTTCACGGCTGCGCGGGAAGTATTGGATCGGCACTTCCACGATGCTCCGGCCTCGCGCGAGCACTTTCGACGTGATCTCGTGATCGAGCTCGAAGCCGGTCGTCTGGAGGCCGATCTCGTTGAGGAGCGCCCGGGGAAACAGCTTCAGCGCAGTGACGGTATCGGTGAGATACCGTCCTGTGCAGATGAGCGCGGCGATGCTCAGGCTTCGGCCGCCGAGGTAAGCCGGCCACGATTGCTGCGCGTGCTTGCTGCCCAGGAACCCGTTCATGTAGCGGCTGCCATAAACCACATCCGCGCGATTGGACAGCAGGGCGCGCACCATCGGCACGTAATCCTGCGGCTCGTACTCGAGATCCGCATCCTGAATCATCAGGTAATCACCGGTCGCACGCTCGATGCCGGTCCTCACGGCTTTGCCCTTGCCACCGTTCCGCTCGTGGCGGCATAGAGTCACGTCAGGAAAACGTTTCACCACATCGGCGGTGCCGTCTCTCGAGCAGTCGTCGACGACGATGATCTCTTTCTCGAGCCCGTAAGGGACCAGGTTGACCACGCGAATGCGTTCGAGCAACGTGCCGATGAACCGCTCTTCGTTATAGGCCGGAATGACAATCGAAAGACGCTTCACCGGTCGTCGAGCCCCTGCAGATATTGCTCGAGCCGGCGGCGATCTTCAGGAGTGTTGATGCCGATGGCTTCCATCCCGTTCGTGGATGGAAAGGTCACGACCGCTTCCCCACGCGCGGTCAACCATGGCATGAAGGGCAGAAAATTCCGCTCGTGCGTGCCCCGTGCCTGCGTTGCCTCGAGACCAAACTGCGGGAGATCGGCAAAGAAGGCATGCGGCGACAGGGAAAACAGCCCCATGTCGCTCTCGCCGACAGGTGGCATGGCGTCTCCTTCGCGCCGATGTTTGATGGCCACGATGCGCCCGGCACCGTCCCTCTCGAGATGAATATACGGATCGGACTGCTGCGACGTGGGCAGGACAAGCGCAGCCTCTGGGTGCTCGCTCGAGATGCTTGCGAGCGTGGCGATCGTATCCGGGTGGACGCCGATTTGATCGCACCAGGTGATCCAGACGCGACGTGGCTCGTGTTTCTTCGCGGCATCCTTTGCCAGCAGAATCGCATCGAGCATGCCCGAAGGCTCCGCCTGCTGCACGTATTCGACGTCCAGATCCGATGCGGCTGCGCTCACGTGGCTCCTGACACGCGACTCGAATGAGGGATGCACGACGAGCACAAATCCCGCGACGGCATCACGGTATCGCTCGAACAGGTGGTCGATCATGGGTCGGCCATTGACGGGCGACAGCACTTTCGGCGTGCTGCTTTGGAGTCGCGAGCCGGCGCCGGCCGCTGGGATCACGAGGACCGTCTCACGACCGGGCGCGCCCTGACGCATCTTCAGTCGCGGGGCCCGGACACGCGTTCCGGGCTCGGTGTTGCTTTAGCGGGGACGGCCTCTCGATGCTCGACATGAGGAGATGGCGCGTGACGCTTCGGTCGCGTCAGGCGCTGCCACGCAATGACCGCCAGCGACCGGAGGCCTTCGACCGGCGTCGTACGCCGCACCCGTTCGGGAGACAGCGGAAGAAACTGGACGGGCGTTTCGAGCAGATCCGCCTTCTCGCCAAGAAGCGCGCAGAGCAGGTACTGGTTCGCCAATTTGTCGTCGGGCGGTACGGGCAAACTCTTGAGAAAGCCGGCCCGGACGACACGCACGCCTGACAGCGTGTCAGAGATATATCGCCCGAAGAGGAACAAGTACGCGGCGCTCAGGATATGACTTCCGATGTAGCTGAACGAACCCAGCACCGCTCGATGGTTATAGCGAAGACGGTATGAGGCTTCGATGTCCTTCAGCGACAAGCGCCGGCTGCCCCAGACCGCGTCGACGCGGCCGGTCATCAGCGGCGGAATCAGGCTGACGAGGTCTTCTCCCCGATACATCCCCGACGACTCGAACATCGCGGCGTAGTCGAACTCGCGTTCGCTGAGGGCCTGCACGAAGGCCTTGCCCGGCGCCTGCGAAGCGCCTCGCAGATTCCGAAGCGTGACGGGCAGCGCCTGCATGAACACGTCATCCAGATCGGCGTCCGCTGTATAGAACACCGTGACGTCGACCGCAAGGTCCTGGATGCCGCCGCGCAACATCTCGAGGACCGACTGGCTCAGCTTGTTCAGTGAAGCGGCATCGTACAGCCACACGGCGATCCGCTGCTTGCGTCGCTCCGAAAGGAACGATTCGAGAAACGGTGTCAGCACCTTCGAGGCATCATGGCGGCCGCTCACACCATCCTCGTAGTGCCCGATGCGCACCAGTCGCGGATCTTCGAGCATCTCCAAATGGCCCAGTGGCACGTACCCCGCATCCGCATCAGACTCGAGAATTTTCGGGTCGTTGATGATGTAGTGCGTAATCAAGGTCGGCACCGGCAGCGGCAGCTTCCCTTTTTCCTTCAGGTAGTACACCGCGCGCTCGACGATGTCGACGGCCGTGCTGCCGGAGATTTCCGAATCGGCCTGGATGTTGGTGACGAGCAGTTTGATCGCCGTCAGGTTCGAGGCAATCGCCCGGCTGAGGTCTTTGGTCAAGTACGACGGAAACAGGCTGGAATGCTGGGTGCCTGGCGCGTAGATGATGAGATCGGCCGCCGCGAGGCGCTCGCGGACTCGCGGGTTCAGCGGAATCACGCGCGACCGGCTCTCGAGCCACTGCGCGCGCTGTTCGTTCGACAGGCCCGCCAGCATTGCCCGATCGTGCCCGGACGGCGGCTGATCGATCAGGAAGACGTCCGAGATCCGGTTCTGCTGCTTGGCGTCGACGATTTCGGCCTCGCTCACGAGCACGCCGCGATCGCGCTCGAGCGCGACCAGAAATGCGTTCGTGCCGTCGGTGACGTTGTCGATGAGGCCAGGCGGAAGTCCCAGCAACCCGCAGTAGTCGTCGACAGCGTCGTTGAAGCGGCGGCCGCAGTGCAGGTACGAACCGGCAAACACGAGATTGCCGAGGGCGCAGTCTGAAAACTCGAAGCTGCGGCCCGAGTCGAGCTCGCGGCGGATGGCTTCGATGCGCTGCCGAAGCTGCGGGCTGCTCGCGCTCGCGACATTGTCGAGGGCCTGCATGGCCTCTTCCCGCGAGCAGCGGTTGGGCAATCGCGTATCGAGCATCTCGACGAGGCCGTCCGGACAGGAATGCAGCTCGCGTGCGACACGCGAGGCGTTCTTGCGGAAGTCCGACGGCCCGAGGCTGTCTCCCAGGAATCGCCGCACCTCGCCGGTGGACGCCCCGTCGTCGTAGCCGTTGATGGCAATGGTCAGCGCGACGTCGGCGTGGCCTATCAGCTGGCGGGAGAGTACGTCCGATCCGCGTCCGCCCGAGAAGAGAACAACACTGACCAATTAGACACTCAAGGAATGCGGGCGCGTCTCGCTTTGCGATGACTCGCAGATTTCTCTGACGGCATAAACGGGCTTGTCCTGCGACTCGTGGTAGGTGCGCGACATGATCTCGGCAAGCAGGCCCATCGTAACGAACTGAATGCCTGCGAAGATCAGCAGCACCGCGAGCAGCAGGAGCGGCCGGTTCGCGATCGACTCGTGCCCGAAAAGGCGCTGGTACGAGAGCCAGGCACCGATGACGAATCCGGCGAGCCCCAGCGGCACGCCGATGAGCCCGAACATCTGCAACGGCCGTGTTGAATAGCTCAGGAGGAATTTCACCGTCAGCAGATCGAGGATCACCCGAAACGTTCTCGAGAGCCCGTACCTGGAGGTGCCATGGCTCCTCTGCCGGTGGTTGACGACCACTTCGGCGATGCTCACTCCCATCTCGCTGGCGATCGCAGGGAGAAAACGATGCATCTCGCCATAGAGCTTCAGCGGCTTGACGGCTTCGGCGCGAAACACCTTCAGCGAGCACCCGTAGTCGTGCAGCTTGACGCCGGTCGACCAGGAGATGAGCTTATTGGCAAGCTCCGACGGAAGACGCCGTGTCAGCCAGGCGTCCTTGCGATTCTTCCGCCAGCCGCAGACGATATCGTGGCCGTCTTCGATGCGGCGGATCATGTCGGGCAGATCTCGCAAATCATTCTGGAGATCGCCATCAGCCGTCGCGATGAGGCGTCCGCGCGCGTACCGGAATCCTGCGGCGAAGGCCGCCGTCTGCCCGAAGTTGCGTCGAAAGCGGATGATGCGCCACCGGGGATCCCGCCGCTGGCAGCGGACGAGGCGCTCGTAGCTGTCATCGGTGCTGCCGTCGTCGATCGCCAGCACCTCATAGCTCCGCCCCCACCGCTCGAAGGCCTCGGTCAGTTCGACGTAGAGGGCCTCGACGTTCGGCGATTCGTTGCGAATGGGGATGACGAGCGACAGCTCAGGATTCATGTATTTTCAGGGTCAATGCTCCCTGAATCGAAGTCGCTATTATACAGTCAGTTAGGCCGACCAGACTCGTTGCTGTCGTGCCGACCTTCAGGTCGGCCGTGCACGGCGCTTCCAGAGGTAATACGCGACGCCGCCGGCGAGCGTGAGGACGCCGAGCACGAGCCCAACCGTCCGGCTGTTGTTGTGGATGTAGTCGAGCGCCTGCTGGCCGTACATGACGGCCAACAGCCCCTCACCAAAGTATCGGACGCCGCGCCCGACGCCGATGGCCCAGATGAAGGTCTTCAGCGGGATGTTGGCGACGCCGCCAAGGAGCACGAAAATCTTGAACGGCGCCGGCGGTGGCAGCAGCGCGGGCACGATGAGCGCCATGGCTCCGTACTTCCGCATCAGGTTGGCGGCTTTCTCTACGGTTCCGCCTTTGAAGCGCTTCTCGAGCAGCGCACTTCCGCCTTTGCGACCGACATAGTAGAGCGCGAGGCAGCCCGCGATCGATCCCAGCGTCGACATCGTGGCGTAAAACACCATCCGCTCGGGATGCCTGATCACGAGCAGGACGATGAGCAGGTCGTTGACTTCGGGAAACGACAGAAACGACGAATCGAGAAAGGCGATGATGAAAAGCCCCGGGCCGCCGATGCTGAGCGCGAACGCTTCAATCCATGCTGTGATTCGAGCCATTCAATACGCGTAGAGTCCGGCTTCAGCCGGACTATGCGTTAGTATTCTATTCGCGAAGTGACCGATCGTTTTCCCAGACTCCTCGCAGCACTCGGCCTCGTGGTTGGCATTGCTGCTGCTCTCTTCTACAGCCGGCAGGGTCTCACGCTCAGCCATTACGACGCCAAGGCGCATCTTGTCGTCGCCCGGCGGGTGCTGGACAGCCTGACTCCCGAGTACTCCCAAATAGGCGCGGTGTGGCTGCCGCTGCCCCATCTGCTCAACCTGCTTCCCGTTCAAATCGATTCGTTCTATCGAACGGGCGCGTCGGCGGTCGCGATTTCCGTCTTGTCGTTCGCGCTGGCGTGCTACGCGATCGGTCATCTCGTGGTGCGCGTGACCGGCGCGCGCGTGGCCGCCGCGATCGCCGT
Organism: Vicinamibacterales bacterium; assembly: GCA_963811435.1. GTDB lineage: Bacteria > Acidobacteriota > Vicinamibacteria > Vicinamibacterales > JAMQPK01 > JAMQPK01. The sequence continues at coordinate 1,506,966 of CAWERD010000006.1, read as the reverse complement.
CGCGATGTTCGCGCTCGATCCCAACGTGCTGTACCTGCAATCGACGCCGATGACAGAGCCGTTGCTTTTTGGACTGGTCCTGCTCAGCATCGTGCTCGTGTACGACCTTCGTCGACGAGCGAACACCCGCACGCCCGCAGGCTTGCAGGCTGGACGCTCGTGGCGGCCTGCCTCACTCGCTATGAAGCGTGGCTCGTGACGGCTGCTGTCCTTTCGCTTGCCGCCGTCGCGTTGTGGCGTCGCGGTCTGTCACCGTTCGCCGCACTCAGGGAAACGGCGCGATCTCGCGCTCTTCCCCGTGCTGGTCATCGTCGCGTTTTTCTTTCACAGCTGGTTCACGACCGGCGCGTGGTTCGTCACAGGCGGTTTCTACGTTCCCGATAACGTCGCGCACGGCAACCTTTACAGAGCCGTCATGGCGGTCGTCTATGGCATGCGCGTGCTCATCGGCAGGCCGCTCGTGTTTGGCGCGCTCGTGGGAGTGCTGTGGGTCCTTGTCCGCGGTCTGTCGCGGGCGGAACATGCCGCGTCGCTGGTCGTGCTGGCGCTCGTGGCGCTGGTCGCGCTTCCGGCGTATGCGTTCTTTGAAGGGCATCCGTTCCGGATGCGCTACATGGTTGCGCCGACGGTCGGAGCGGCGGTGTTTGTCGGCATCGCGATCGGCCTCCTGCAAGGGCGGGTACGTCACGCGGCCACGGTCGCGATCGTGCTGTGGCTCGCGTTTCACGCCAGGCCGCTGGATGCGCAGGCCCCCATGGTGCAGGAAGCGCAGTGGGATACGCCCGTTCAGCCTTGGCCGCCGGAATGTCACGGCGTGCCTCATGCGCGACTATCACGGCGAGCCGATCCTCGCCAGCATGGGCTCGCTTGCCCACTACATGCAGGAGCTGTCGCACGAAGGGATCAACATCCGCGACTTCGTACACGAGGGAAACCTCCCCTACTGGCAGGAGGCGATCGAAGTCGCCGAAAGGCCGCGTGCGATGGATTCTGGTCGAGGAACGAGCCGAAGGCGGCGACATGCTTGCGACGCGCGTGCGCGAATCGTCGGCGTTTCCAACCGGCTTCAGGCGTTTATGCGCAGATGGAGGCGTCGCGCTGTACAATGCCGTGAACTGAATCGAAATCTATGATCGAGAATCTGAAAACTCAAATCTGCTAGAGAGATCGCCAGAAGATCCTAATTCCAGTTTTTAGATTCTAGATTCTAGATTCTAGATCTCAGAAATTCCCCCGTAATCTTCAGCATCTCGTCGTGGATCTTCCCGTTGGTGGCGAGCAATCTGGTGCCGTCGCGACGAGAAGGGTCCGCCGGCAAAGTCGGTCACACGTGCCGCCCGCTTCCTCCACGATGATCGCTCCCGCCGCGATGTCCCACGGCTTCAGATCCTGCTCCCAGAAGCCGTCCATCCGGCCGGCGGCGACGTAGCAGAGGTCGAGCGCCGCCGATCCGAGACGCCGCACGGCGCGCGCCTTGCCGACGAACTCGCCGAACAGCCCGACGATCTCCGGAATGCGCTTGTGGATGTCGTAGGGAAATCCGGTGACGAGCATCGATTCGACGAGCGTCGACGCGTTCGACACGTGGATCGGCCGGCCGTTCAGGAACGCTCCGCCGCCACGCTCAGCCACGAACAGCTCCTTGCGCGTCGGATCGTAGATGGCGCCAATCTCGCCCGTGCCGTCGATCTCGAGCGCCAGCGACGCGCAGAAAATCGGCAGCCCGTGAGCGTAGTTGTTCGTGCCGTCAATCGGGATCGAACACCCAGCAATGCGACGCGCCGCGTGTCGCCGCATCCTCCCCGAATTCCTCGGCGAGGATCGTGTGATCCGGGAAAGCGCTCCGCGATCATTTTCCGGAACATCGTCTCGACGGCCACGTCGGCCTCGGTCACCAGGTCGATCGTGCCTTTTTGCGAGATCTGCGAAGCCGCTGTCGATGAAGCCCATCTGAATCTCGCCGGCCTTGATGACGGCCTCGATGGCCGTGGAGAGAAGAAGAGGGTTCTCCGGCATGTCGGCCGAGCGGATGCGCTTCAGCATCCGCACCTCCATGCCGCCTTGCCTGCGCGGGTCGCGATCGACACGTCGTCCATGAATTGGCGGATGAGGAAAATGCCGCGGCCGCTGGACTTGAGCATGTTCTCAGGAGTCAGCGGATCCTTGAGTGCCGCGGATCGAAGCCGTTGCCCTGGTCGCGCACGCACACGATGAAATCGGTCGGGTTCCGCTTCCGGCTGCGCGCCGTGAAGTCGATGAAGACCAGCTTGGTCGGGTCGCTCTGGTTGCCGTGCGTGATGGCGTTGACGACCGATCTCGCGGACCGCCATCGCCGTCCAGTGCAGCGACTCTTCGTCGAGCCCGAGCGCGGCGCGCGATGTGTTCGGTGACGACCTGCACGAGGTCCAGCGCTTCGATCGTGCTGTGAATTTCGAGATGCACATCCTGGAAGCCGCGGGGCATCGTATCGGACGTAGTATAGTCTCCCGATGGCTTCAATCGCCGCCAGCGACGGTGAGGCCTGCCCGGCGCGTCAAAGGGACGGGTCGGGCTTGCCGGCGACAAATCCATTTCTCATCGCTACGCGCTGCTGGCCGCCCTGGCGAACGGGCGCACGACCATCTCCCGATATTCGCAGGGTGCCGACTGCGCGGCGACGCTCGACTGCCTCGAGGCGCCGGCGTCGAATCCGACGCGCAGCCGCGCGACCGAGCGCGGCCTGACGGTCGAAATCGCCGGCCGGGGGCTGCGGGGCCTCCAGCGCGCCCGCGGCGCCGCTCGACGCGCAGAATTCCGGCACGACGATGCGGCTTGCTGTCGGGCGTGCTGGCCGCCCACCCTTCGACGTCGACGGTCACGGGCGACGCGTCGCTCACCAGGCGCCCGATGGGGCGCGTGATCGTTCCGCTCGAGCTGATGGGCGCCCGCATCGAGTCGCACGACCAGAAGCCACCGCTGACCATTCATGGCGCCGGCCTTGAACGGCATTACGCTACCAGCACCGAGGTGCCGAGCGCGCAGATCAAGAGCGCGGTGCTGCTCGCCGGCCTTGCAGTCCGAGGGCACAACGACCGTCGTGAAGAGCCGGCGCCGACGCGAAACCACACCGAGCTGGCGCTGCGCGCCTTTGGCGCGGCCGTTCATGTCAGCGGCAACACGATCGAAGCTCGCGGGCGGCCAGACGCTGCACGGCGGCGAGTTCGTCGTCCCGGGCGACATCTCCTCCGCCGCGTTCTGGGCTGCGGCCGCCGCGGCGATCCCCGGCTCCGATGTCGAGATTCACAATGTCGGCCTGAATCCCACACGCACCGCGCTGCTCGGCGTGCTTGCGCCGCGCCGGCGCGATCGTGGACGAAGCAGTCGAGCGCGAGGCGGGCGGCGAGCCGTCGGGGCGCGTTCGTGTTCGGTATGGCCCGCCTCATTCGTTAACCTTGGGAGCGGACCGAAGTCCCAGTATCTCATCGACGAGATTCCTGCGCTGGCGGCCTGGGCGGCTCATGGAGGCGAGCTGCACGTCACGGGGCCGGGAGCTGCGCGTGAAGGAGAGCGACCGTATCAGCGCGCTCGTGCGCGGATTTCAGGCGCTCGGCGCCGATGTCGAGGAGTTCAGCGACGGATTTCACCTGCGCGGATCGCGGACGCCTGCGAGGGCGGCCACGCCGATGCGGCCGGCGACCACCGGCTGGCGATGGCGTTTGCGATCGCGGCGCTCGGCGCCGAAACGCCGTCGGTCATCAGCGGCGCCGACTCGGTGGCGATCTCCTATCCGGATTTCTTTGCCACGCTCGAAGCGCTCTGCGACGAGCGATGATTCCCTCTTGAAGACGGACAAAATCTATCTCGTCGGGTTCATGGCCGCCGGCAAGACCACGCTGGCGCAGGCTCTCGCGCGGCGGCTGGGCTGGCGGGCCGAAGATGTGGATGCTGCTCATCGAAGCGCGCGAGCGGCGGACCGTCGCCGAGATCTTCGCGCGCGACGGCGAGCCGTACTTTCGCTCGGTCGAACGTCAGGTGATCTATTCGCTGCTGCCGCATCGTCACGCGGTCGTCGCAACGGGAGGCGGCACGTTCGTGGATCCCGAGAACCGGGCCGCGATCAACGCCGACGGGTGTCGGTGTGGATCGACGTGCCGTTCGAGGTGCTGCTCGACAGGATTCCCGCAGACGGCCGCCGGCCGCTGGCCAACGACCGCGTGCAGATGGCGCTGCTCTACGAGAACCGCCGGCTCGCCTACCAGCAGGCGCACGTGCGCCTCGACGCCGCCCGGGCGCGCCCGGAAGAGCTGGTCGAACAACTCATCGAGCAGCTCGAATAGCGATGCGCGTACCTCGTCCTCAGCGACATTCACAGCAACCTCGAAGCGCTGGAGGCCGTGCTTCGCGCGTCGGCCGCGCAGAAGTACGACGCGGTGCTCGTGCTGGGCGACCTCGTCGGCTACGGCGCCGATCCCAACGCCGTGGTCGACCGCGTGCGCGACCTCGAACCGGTCGCGATCGTGCGCGGCAATCACGACAAAGTGGCCGCGGGGCTGGATAACGCCGAGGATTTCAACCCGATGGCGAAGGCTGCCGCGCACTGGACGCGCGAGGCGCTGACGCCGTCCACGCTCGAGTACCTGCGCGATCTGCCCGTCGGTCCGCTATCGTCGATGACGATGTGGAAATCTGCCACGGCTCGCCGCTCGACGAAGATCTCTACGTGGTGGCCGATCTCGACGCCGCGCGATCGATTGCGGTCGCGCACACCGCCCATCTGCCTGTTCGGCCACACCCACGTGGCGCTGTCGCGCACGAATGGACGGCCAGCAGCCGGCTCGAGATCGAAGCGCCGCAAGGCCATCCGGAATTCGAGACCGCGTATCGACGCAGATTCGAAATATCTGATCAATCCCGGGCTCGGTCGGCCAGCCGCGCGACGGCGACGCCCGCGCGGCTACGCCATCGCGGACACGGACGGAAGATCGTGACGCTCTACCGCGTGGCGTATCCGATCGAAGCCGCGCAGAAGAAGATTCTGGAAGCCGGCCTGCCGCCGATGCTGGCGTACCGGCTGGGAATGGGAAGGTAGAAATCAAACAGGCGAACAGGAGATCAGGAGTTCTTTGATCTCTTGTTCATTTTCTTCATTTCCATCGCGAACGCGTCCTGGGCCGCGCGGGAGCCGAGAATCCAGCCGATCACGATCCCGACGAACAGGACGACGGGGATGAAGATGAAGTGCGCCGACGTCATGTTCGCGAAGTTCATGGCCGTGCCCCATCGCTCCGCGTCGCGCGCGGCTTTGACAGCTGCGCCGACAGCGTCGTGAGCTCCCGCTCCACTTTCCCGAGCTTCCGCCACATCGGCCAGATATACGCGAGAAACGCCGCCCAGACGAACGCATAGGCGGCAATCACCAGCGGGGCCGAAGGCAACTGCTCGCTGGCGGGAATTTCCTTGACCGGAACGAATCCGGCCTGCGGCTCCTGTGCAAGCAGCGCCGCGTTCATCAACAGAAATGCGATGAGAGAGATCTTCTTCATTCCTCGCTCTCGAGATAAAGCTGATCCACGAGCGCGCGCTGCTCCTCGATGCGCACTCGCAGTGTCATCAGCGCGATGTATAGGAGCAGAAATCCCAGGAATGCGTACCACAGAGGCAACGCAAAATCGACGGGCAATGTCGGAACGACCGTCGTCAGCGGATGAATCGTCCGCCAGATGTTGACCGACAGGTAGACGAACGGCGAGGTCGCCATGCCGAAGACGGCGAGTCCGGCCGCGAGGGTCTCAGATCCCGGTCCCCCATAGCGTCTGCAGCAGCAGATACGACACGAACACCATCCAGAGCAGCAGCGACATGGTCAGGCGCGGATCCCACACCCACCACACGCCCCAGGCTTTTCGCGCCCAGAGCGGCCCCGTCACCATCGCCATCGCGCCATAGAGCACGGTGAGCTCGGCAGCGGCGTACGCGATCCAGTCGTACACGGCGCGCTTCCTGATGAGATAGATCGCACTGATGAGGCCGCAGAAGATCGCCGACAGCAGCATCAACATTGCCGGCGGCATGTGGAAGTAGAAAATCTTCTGGACCAGCCCCATCGTCGACTCGAACGGCGCGCGCACGATGACGATCGGCGCCGTCAGGAAAATGAAGCCGGCAACGGCGAGAAGCGGAACGAAGGCTTTGCGCATGGCTTATTCGGTCATCACCGTTTCGAACGTCCACAGCGACAGCGTCACAAATACTACGTCAAAGCTCAGGAGGAGCATCATCCAGAGCCGCGCCATGTCGACCTGCGGGTCGACGGCTATCAGCGCCGCCGTTCCACGCACGCCGGCGATCATGACCGGGATTGTGATCGGATACAACAGGATCGGCAACAGGACGTCGCGGCTGCGCGCGCGCCCCAGCATCGCCGCGAACAGCGTGCCGACACACGCGAAGCCGACCGTGCCCAGCATCAGGAGCGCCGACAGCAGCAGAGTGTGCGCGAAAAGCTTTGCCTGAAACAGCAACGCGACGAGCGGCACGAGGATTATTTCAGTGGCCAGAAGCAGCAGGACGATGCCCACGAGCTTGCCGACGTACACGGCCGGGCGAGGCCCAGGCGCGAGAAGGAGCGCGCGAAGCGTGTCGCCGTAGCGCTCGCGTTCGAACGTGCGCCCCAGCGCCAGCGTTCCGGAGAACAAAATCGCTATCCAGAGAATGCCGGCGGCCGCCTCGCCAAGCGCTCTGCCGTCTCCCCCTTCGCCGACGAACGAGACCGAAAACACGATCACGCAGGACAATGCGAAGAAGACGGTCGTGTTGAGGAGCTCCCGGCTCCTCGCCTCGATGGCGAGGTCCTTTCTCGCGACGATCCAGACGACGCGCCAGAAGTCGTTCACGACGCCGCTCCCGATCGAAGTCGATCCTGGTAGCGCGTCCGCAGGCCGCGCACGTCGCTTTCACTGGAGATGATCTTTCCATTCTGCAGAATAACCGCGCGGTCGAGCACGGCTTCGGCGACGTCGAGATCGTGCGTGGCCACGAGCGTGATGCAGCCGGCCGAGCGCAGCTCCTGGAGACGGGCCATCAGGGCCAACGTCGACGCATCGTCGAGGCCCGTGAACGGTTCGTCGAGAAGGAGGAGGCGCGGATTGTGAAGCAGCGCACGCTCGAGGGCGAGCCGTTGACGCATGCCGCGTGAGAACCCCGAGACGAGGTCGGCGCCGCGATCGCCCAATCGGGCCCGCTCGAGGGCCTTGGCCGCCCGTGTGTCCGGGTCGGCCACTCCGTACAGGCGCCCGAAGAAGATCAGATTTTCCAGTGCCGTGAGCTCGGAATAGAGGTGAAGATCGTGCGAGAGCACGCCGATGCTGCCCCGAAGCGTCGCGCCGATTTCGCGCGCGGTCCTGCCGCCGTATCGCACCTCACCCGAGGAAGGCAGCGCCAGCGTCGACACAATGGCCAGCAGCGTCGATTTGCCGGCGCCGTTGGGGCCGAGCAGACCGATGATCTCTCCCGACCGGCACTCGAGCGAGACTCGCGACAACGCGCGGCGGCGGCCAAAATTGCGGCTGAGCTCGCGGATGGAAAGTTCGAGAAAATCGACGCTCACGCCGCGACGCCCTGGCCGCCCTCGGCGTCCAGGTCGCGATAGACGCGTTCGAGCTGTGCGATGAGCGCCGGACGGCGTTCGGCATATTTCGCCGCGTCGACGCTGCCCGTCCGTCGTTGCTGTTCGAGCCTGACGAGCTCGTTGAAGATCTTTTCGCGTTTGCCGGTGAGCTGCTTCACGCGCGCGGCGTTGGCCGTGGGTGTCTGCTTGCGGGTGGCGGCCCAGAATGCCGAGCCGAGAATCAGCATCGCGAGTCCCAAGGTGAGACGTCTCGGCACCGGGCTGTGATGCGGCAATCCCGAGATCACCAGCGACAACGTTCCACCGGCAGGAAGGGCGGGGCCTTGCGCAAGGATGTAGCGATCCCCTTCAAACTCCCGTTCCTGCACGTTGGGAAGCTGCGGCGACGAAAGCGACACGTCGCCGATTTTCTTGATCAGCACCGCGAGGTTTGGTACCGGCAACGGCATTTTCTGGTCAACCGTCACGTCGCCAGAGTCGACCAGGATCCGATACGCCACTTCGACCGGTGTCTGGCCTGGCGCAAACGGACCGCTCACGGTGACCCGATCGCCGCGCGCGACCGCTTTCGGCGCTCCGGCCAGCACCGTCGTGCTTTGCGCACCCGTCGGCATATCCAGGACGACGGCCGACGCCGGCTGTACGGGCGCCCTCGCTGTGTTCTGAATATCCAGGATGTAATAGATCTGGAGCGCGCCATCCGCGTGGTCGATGATGACGCGGGTCTGATCGCCCAGGACAACGTTGCCGGGCTGCGGTTGAAAGACCGGCGCGGGCCCGTCGCCTCCCTTGAGGGTCGCGACGAGCATGACGCGGATGCCTCCGTCGCCGGGCCATGGAAACTCCTGCGACTCGAGACGCTCGCCATCGACCGTCGCTACGGCCCTGACCGTCGTCCCGGCTGCCACGCCGCTGAACTCGGCGCGGCCGTTCTCGTCGGTCTTGACGGTCTGCACTTTCCCGCCTGCGTGCATCTCGACCGGATGCCCCTGTATGTTGTTCGAGAGCTGTCCGCGGATAAGCCGCACCGACACGTGCCCGGCCGGAAGATCCGTCACGGGACGTGGGATGCCCGACATCTCCTTCGGATCCGGCATTTGAAATTGCGCAGAAGCCGGAGCCACGAAAGGAAAAACGAAGAAGGAAAAAGGAAGAACGATTGCCGCGATCAAGAGGGCGAGCAACCTGCTCCCGCACGACTTGCAGAATTTCGCGTCGTCGTCGTTGACGGTCGCGCAGGATGAGCAGACGCCGGTTGATATGGGAGGGCTAAAGCCCTGCGCGACCGTATCGGTCGAGCCCTGCGGCACCGCAGTGTCCTGCTCGGATTGTTCACGGCCGGGCGCAACTTCAGTTGCGCCTGCTTTGCCCAGCCGGCGTGCGAGCTCGCGCTCGATCAGCTCCCGATACCCGCCTCCCGTGTTATCCAGCTCCTGCAGGAGCCGGACCGCGCGCGAACGAAGCCGGGTGGACATCTCCTGAAAATCCGCGTCGGCCACCTTGCCCATCGCATGGTCGAACTCGAGCTCCTTGATCGATCGGAGCAGAAGATTCTTTTCGCGCTCGAGCGCCACACGCGTCTGGCTGCCGACCATCTCAGGCTGACGCGTCTCGCCGGTGACGAGCGGCGTCAACGCATTCAACGCCGCCAGCCCGACCAGGGCCGCAGCGAAGATCCCGAGGCACACGAAGATGAGGTTCTCGGCGCTGGTCCCGCGAATGATGAACACCGCGGCGGTGGCGCACACGAGCGCACCGAGCGTGAAGAACTGCCACGGCCGCAGTGAATCGGGCGTCGGTTGCGTGGGAGACAAGGGACTAGTCGAGGTTTTCGAGCTCGCGGTCGAGCCGGGCCTGCAATGCGGCGTCACCGACCGGTGCGGCGACCGCCAGGCGCGGCTGCTCACTCGAGCGTCGCGACCATTTCCTGATGGCAAACACCCCGGCGACGGCTCCAAAGCCGGCTATGGCGTAAGGAAACGCCCACGCAAAGCGGTTGAGACCCTTGTCGTTGGGCTCGATCAGAATGTCCTGGCCGCCGAAGTCGCGAATGAACGTCGCCACGATGGCGTCGTGGTCTTTGCCTTCGGCCATCAACTGTTTGATTTTTTCCGACTGCGCGGTATGGCCGCCGCAATTCGGCATGCCGCAGTTGTCGAGCGCCCGGCGGCATCCACACGTGCACACGATCTCGGAATGCAGCCGCTTTTCGAGCGGATCCGTGGGCGTCAACGACACGCTCCCGGACTGCGCAAACGCCGGCGACGCGAGCAGCAGCATCAGCAGCAGCGCTGTCGTCGTGGTCGCTGCCTCGGGTGCGGGGAATTTCGCCATGGCGAACGAGAACGTCCGCTCGGGCAGCAGCACGATGCCCGTGCCGATGGCCATCACGGCGAATCCGAGCCAGATCCAGTTGACGAGCGGATTGATCGTCATCTCGAGGCTCGCCGATTTCTCCTTCACCTGGTAGCTCGGCATGTTCAGGTAGAAATCTTCAGACACCCAGCGCCGGATCGCGACCTCGGTGGTCGGCTCGTCGTGCTTGTTGAAGAACCAGCGCGCCGGATACATCTTCGCCACTTCCCCGCCGTTGCGGAACAACGTGAAGTGGCCGGTGATCATCTGCTTCTGGTTGTCCTGGGTGACGCGCAGGTCGTCCATGCGCACCGTAAACTCGCCGAGCGCCGCCTGCTGGCCCGGCTTCAGAAGGACCATCGCCGACTGTTTGTAGCCCTGACCGGCGAATCCGAGGAACATCAGCACGATGCCGACGTGGACGATGTATCCGCCATAACGGCGCTGCGAACGCCCGACGAGGCCAATCGTCGCGGTGAACAGGTCCGTCCCGGTGCTTCTGCGGCGGATGACGGCACCGCGCCAGAATTCCTGGCAAATCGTGCCGAGGACGAAACCCGCCAGCACGAAACAGATGCCAGACGACCAGACACGCACGCGCAGCACCAGGACAAGCACGGCACTGATCAGCGCACCGATGCCAGGCCACAGGAACTGATACTTGAGATTCGAGACCGTTGTCTTACGCCAGGCCAGCAGCGGACCAATGCCCGTGAGCAGCAGGAGGATCAGCCCAATCGGCACCATCCACCGGTTGAAAAACGGCGGTCCGATCGTGATGCGCTCGCCCGTGATGGCCTCGCTGACCGTCGGGAACATCGTCACGAAGAGGATGAAGAACGCCGAAAACAGCAGGATCCAGTTGTTCAGCAGGAACGCGGCTTCGCGGGATGCCCACGAATCGAGCTCGTTGCTCGCGCGCAGCAGCGGCAGCCGGTAAATCACCAGTCCGAAGCTGAACACCAGAATCGCGACCATGAAGATGCTGAACATCATGGCGAGTTCGGGGTTCTCGCCGAACGAGTGCACCGACTGCACGACCCCCGAGCGGGTCATGAACGTCCCGAAGATGGTGAGGAAAAACGTCAGGATCACGAGCGTGACGTTCCAGACGCGCAGCATGCTGCGCCGCTCCTGCACCATCACGGAGTGGAAGAAGGCTGTCGCCGTAAACCACGGCAGGGCGCCGGCGTTCTCGACCGGATCCCAACCCCAGAATCCGCCCCATCCCAGCTCTTCGTACGCCCAGATCATGCCGAGCGTCAGCCCGAACGTCAGAAAGAACCACGCAAACATCGTCCAGCGGCGCACGGCGCGCAGCCATGCATCGTCGAGATGCCCTGTGATGAGTGCGGCCATGCCGAACGCGAACGGAATCGTCATCCCCACCAGCCCGATATACAGCGACGGCGGATGGATGACCATGTAGATGTTCTGCAGCAGCGGGCTCAGGCCGTTGCCGTCGGGCGGCGTCTCGGTCAGGTACGTGTCGAACGGGTTGTTGTGGATGATCATCAGGAACAGAAAGAACATCTGCACCACCGAGATCACCGCCACAACATACGGAATCAGCTCGCGGTGCCGATCCCGATTCACGTGCACCGCCAGGCTGCCGAAGCACGCGAGCAGGAACACCCAGAACATGATCGAGCCGTCGAGGCCGCCCCAGTACGAGGTCAGCTTGAAGAAGAGCGGCTGGACCGAGTCCGAGTAGCGCGAGACGTACCTGATTGTGAAATCGTCGGTGACAAAGGCCCGGACGATGAGCACCGAGGCCATCACCATCAGCGCCGTCACCATGTGGAACGCGCCGATGCCGCTGTCAATCAGCCGCTGCGATCGACGCCGTGCGCCCGCGACGGACACACCGACTGCGTAACTGCAGACGACGAAAGTTGTGAGGAGAATGGCGTAGCCGAGAGTGGCCATATGGTTACTTCGCTGAATCCAGAGATCTGAAGATCCCTGGATCTCTAGATCTTCAGTTGCTGGTTCCGGTCTTCAGGTCGTATTTCGGCGCCTGCTCGTACTTCGACGGGCACTTGGCCATGACGCCGTTGGGCGCCACCTGGAAATTCCCGCTCTCGAGAAGCCGGCCCTTCAGCACGACTTCGGACTCGTCCTTGAACGTATCCGGGAGCACGCCTGTGTACGACGCGTGCACGACGCTGCCCTTGTTCTCGACCTTGAACTGGTACTCGAGTGTATTGGGTCTCTGAACCCAGGTGCCCTTCACGACGAATCCGTGGAGCTGCAGCGACTTCCCTTTCCAGACCTCCGGGCTCGCCATGACTTCGTCCACGTGCTTGTAGTACGCCGCGTCACCCTGGAGTGAGTACCCAGAGAAGCCCGCCGAAGGCCGAAACCAGGACGACCGCCGTCAGCGCAATCTTGGCAAATTTAGGCGTCATAGGCCCTAATCTTCGCAAATTTCCCAGGCAGAAGTTGTCTTGAAGTGTCGCGTTTCTACCGGGCTTTCGTATAACCCAGAGTATCACAGCCGAGCTCCTTTAAGAGCTCGTAGACACAGGAGATAGGCAGCCCCACGACGTTGGAGTACGAGCCGTCGATTCCCTCGACGAATCTCGATGCGAGACCCTGGACCGCGTAGGCACCCGCCTTGTCGTAGGGCTCGTCGGTCGAGACATACCAGGCGACCTCCGATTCACCCATTTGTGCCATACGCACCCTGGTCGGTTCCACGTGGACGAGACGCCGTCCACCGTAGATGAGGCAGATCCCCGTGAGCACTTCATGGGTGCGGCCAGACAGCATCCGCAGCATGCGCGCGGCGTCTTCGGCGTTGGCCGGTTTTGCGAGCGCCTGCCCGCGAATCACAACGGTCGTGTCGGCGCCGAGCACGATGTCGTCGGGTCGAATCGCTGCTGCCGCCATGGCCTTGGCTTCGGCAAGGCGCACGACGGCTCGCTCAGGCTTTTCGTCCGGATGGAAACGCTCGTCGATCTCGACGGCCAGGACGTCGAAGGGAATGCCGGCGGCGCGCAGCAACTCGGCCCGTCGCGGAGATGCTGACGCGAGTGTCAATCGCATGGGCACGCGAATGTTACACTCAGTTCAGGGGCTGGCTTGAAGGTCAGCCCTACGCCATGGAACCCATCAATTCCGTCGTGCCGCGCGCGCTGACCGAGCTCTTCCGCACAGGTCCGCTGTCTCAGGGCAAGCTCGAGGTGGCGTGGCGCGTGGCCGTCGGCGATGCACTCAGCCGCGTGAGCACGGTTCGCCTGCAACCGGACGGGGTTGTCGAGGTTATTCCGGCCGATCAACGCTGGCACAAAGAGCTGAAACGGTCTTCGTCCATGATTCTCGCCAGACTGAACACGCTGCTCGGCTCACAAGCGGTCATGCGGCTCGTGATGAAATGACATGCGAAAGCCCGTCATCGTCAGCGCCGTCCGCACGCCGTCCGGAAAGTTTCTCGGAAAACTGAAAACACTTCAGGCGCCCGAGCTTGGTGCGATCGCCGTGCGCGAAGCGGTCGCGCGCGCGGGTGTCGAACCCGCCACGGTCGAGGAGTGCATCATGGGCAACGTCCTGACCGCCGGAGTCGGACAGGCGCCGGCGCGTCAGTCTGCACTCAATGCGGGGCTCAGCAACGAGGTTGCGGCGCTCACCATCAACAAAGTCTGCGGCTCCGGATTGAAGGCGGTCATGCTCGCCGCGCAAGGGATTGCCCTGGGCGATATCGACATTGCTGTCGCCGGCGGCATGGAATCGATGAGCAACGCGCCTTATCTGCTGCCGCGCGCGCGCGAAGGTCTGCGCATGGGCGACGCCAACCTCGTCGATTCGATGATTCACGATGGTTTGTGGTGTGCCTTCGAGCACTGCCACATGGGGGTGTCCGGCGAACACGTCGCCGAGTTGTACGGCGTGTCGCGCGAGGCGCAGGATGTCTATTCCGCCGAGAGCCACCAGAAGGCGGCTCGTGCGGCGGCCGACGGCCGATTCAAGGCGGAAATCGTCGGCGTGACGATTCAGCAGTCGAAAGGCCCGGCCACGCTCGTCGAGGAAGACGAAACCATCCGTCCCGATTCGACAGCCGCCGTGCTCAAGGGACTGAAGCCCGCCTTCAAGAAGGACGGATCGGTGACGGCCGGCAACGCACCGGGAGTGAATGACGGCGCAGCCGCGCTGGTCGTGATGTCGGAAGAGCGGGCGCAATCGCTCAACGCTCAGCCGATGGCGCAGATTGTCGGCTATGCCACGAGCGGCCTCGCCCCGAAGCTTCTGCTCATGACGCCGGTCGGCGCCATCCGGAAGCTCCTGACCAGGATTCGATGGAATCTCGAAGACGTCGATTTGTTCGAAATCAACGAAGCATTCGCCGCACAGATGGTTGCCGTCATCGGCGAGCTTGGCCTCGATCCTTCGCGCGTGAACGTGAACGGCGGTGCGATTGCGCTTGGCCATCCCATCGGCGCCAGCGGAGCCCGGGTCCTGACGACGCTCGTCTACGCCATGAAAGAACGCGGAGCGAAGCGAGGCATTGCTTCGTTGTGCCTTGGTGGGGGGAACGGAGTGGCGATGGCGGTGGAGATGTGAGGACGGGGTGTGAAAGATGGCAGATGGCGGATGGCAGATGGCCGATCACGTCACGGGTATCACACCGCTCTCTTCGTTCTTCCCTCTTCGTTCTTCCTTAATGTCCTCTTACTCCAGTGTGCCCACGCGACGAACAGCAGGGGCGCGAGCACGGCGACTTCCCATGCCACGGCACCCAGATTTCCGATGATGAATTCGCGGGGCAGCCAGTATCGTCTCGACACCTCGCCGAACACATCCCACCCGGTCTGGTAGTACGCGCGCGAGAACGGCCAGAGCACCATCAGGCCCGGCGGAGGCGACGTGTCCTTACCAAGCAGGTCGAGCAGCGAGTGGGACGCAAACGCGGCAGTGAGTGCCATCGCGGGCGGCAGCGCGTCAGTTGTCCGCGTGCGCAAGACGAACCATGCGATGAGCCCTACTGCCGCGATGGCCGCGATGCTGTGCGTGTGCGCGCGATGCCATCCGACAATGATGTCGAGGTCGGGCGCCAGCGCCAACGCGACCGACGACAGGACGACGGCTGTCGTCAATCGCGGGCGCCGGGCTGTGGCGTTGGTCAGGAACGCGGCTGCGAGGCCGCCGATGGCATGCCCTACCGGGGTCGGCATTCTTGGCCATATTCTTCAACAGAAAGCCGGCAAAAACTGCAACAGCGTTCGCCCGCGGGGAGAGGGGCGAAAGTCATCGTCCGTGTAAGTTACTGAAAATAATGATGCTGAGGCCTGTATCAAATCTATTTTCGCTTGACAATTACCCGGCACGTCCCTAGAATGCCCTGACGTTTACCCTCGAACAAGGCTCGGGTCCCCTGAGCATCCTCGACGGGCAAAGGAGATCATGCATGCCCCCATCAACAGAGAAGCAGGAACGGGACGAGCGAAGCGAGCGCGGCAAAGCCGTGGAGCTTGCAGTCGGACAAATCGAGAAGCAGTTCGGTAAGGGCTCAATCATG
Source organism: Vicinamibacterales bacterium (assembly GCA_963811435.1). GTDB lineage: Bacteria > Acidobacteriota > Vicinamibacteria > Vicinamibacterales > JAMQPK01 > JAMQPK01. The sequence goes on along the minus strand of CAWERD010000006.1, from coordinate 1,491,487 downwards.
CGCCTCGGACAGCGAGGCGCCGTCCAGCCTATCGACTCGATTCCCACAGGCGCCATCAGCATCGACTACGCGCTCGGCATCGGCGGGATGCCGCGTGGCCGCGTGATCGAGATCTTCGGGCCCGAGTCGTCTGGCAAAACGACGCTCGCCCTGCAGGTCATCGCCCAGTCGCAGAAGCTCGGGGGAATGGCGGCGTTCGTCGATGCCGAACATGCGCTGGATGCGGCGTATGCGAAAAAGCTCGGGGTCGATCTCGACAACCTGCTGGTCTCGCAGCCCGACAACGGCGAGCAGGCGCTCGAAATCGTCGAGGTGCTCATCCGATCGGGTGGTGTCGACGTCGTGGTCGTCGACTCGGTGGCCGCGCTCGTGCCGCGCGCCGAAATCGAAGGCGAGATGGGCGATGCGCAAATGGGTCTTCAGGCGCGACTGATGTCGCAGGCCCTTCGAAAGCTGACGGGCGTCGTGTCGAAGTCGAAGACGTGCCTCATTTTCATCAATCAGCTGCGCGAGAAGATCGGCGTCATGTTCGGCAACCCGGAAACGACCACCGGCGGCCGCGCGCTCAAATTCTACGCATCGGTGCGTGTCGACATTCGCCGCATCGCCAGCATCAAGGACGGCGATAACGTGGTCGGCGGACGCACGCGTGTGAAAATCGTCAAGAACAAGGTCGCGCCGCCGTTCCGCGAGGCCGAATTCGACATCATGTACGGCGAAGGCATCTCGCGCGAGGGCGACCTGCTCGACCTGGCCGTCGACAAGCGCATCGTCGAGAAGAGCGGCACCTGGTTCGCGTATGGTGGCGAGCGCCTGGGCCAGGGACGCGAAAACGCCAAGACGTTTCTCCGCGAGAACCCGGAGACGTTCAAGCAGATCGAGGAACGCGTGCGCAAAGAGCTCGGGCTGACGCGCGACGCCGAGGTCGCCCCGGTTTAACCATCTGGCCCATGCCGGCAGTTATCGAAGCCATTGGAAAGTTGGACTACACCACTTTCCAATGGCTTCGCCTTCATCATTGGCCGTTGGTCGATTCGGTCATGGCTGGATTGACCGACCTCGCGCGCGGCGGGGCGATCTGGATGGTGCTTGCCGTCCTGATTGCCCTGCTCTTCCCATCCCGGTGGCCGGCCGCCACGCACGTCCTGCTTACCGTCCTGCTGACGGGCCTGCTCATCGACCACGTGGCGAAGCCCCTTTTCGACCGCGCGCGTCCCTTTGAGAGCTACACCGACACGCGTGTCTACGGCTACAGGCCCACGACGCGGTCCTTTCCGTCCGGCCACGCGGCTCAGGCAGTGGCCGGCGCATACGCGCTAGCCCGGCTCGCTCCGGATTCGCGGGTCGTGTTCTGGGTGCTCGGTGTTCTCGTCGCCTTCTCGAGAATCTATCTCGGCGTCCACTACCCCACCGACGTCATCGTCGGCGCATTGATCGGACTTGCGGTGGCGAAAGTCGTCGTCGGACGGACGACCTGGCGCTTTGCGCACGAGAGCCCGGGCGGCCAAGCCTGACAGTCCGGCGCAACAGCCGATGGCGAATGGCCGCGACAAAGCAGCTGTGATGCTGGATACACTGGTTTCGGAGAATGTACGGCGTCGCGGCCCGGCTCCGCATGAGACCGCGAACGATCGAACGGGCGGTGGTTTGTCCACCGGCCTCCGATAGGGAGCAATCGTGAAGCAGCAGGAGGTAGGAAGCCCCCGCGCTTTGCGCTGCGTGGAGCGCCCGCAGCGCCACGCGCCTCACCTCGGCCATGGCCTTGCGATGTTCAACTTCGTTCGCCGCCCAATGGAAATCGACTTCCTTGTGGTTCGGCAGCTTGCGGAACTCAGACCAGTTGGTTTTCTCGTCGTATCGAAAGGCCATTGGTCACCCCCATCAGGCTCTCGCTTGGAAATAGGGCGCATTCACTGCAGCGGCTGAATGCTGCAGAGACGCGTCTTCCATACAGAGAGGCTGACTAAAGGCGAAGGACGGGACAGCGCGTGGCTAAGCTGTCACCGACGGGAGTCGGGACGAGTGTGACGGCCTGTTCCGCCTTGTGGACTGTAGCCGCGAGCACCAGAGGCGACGGGAGCAGGCAGAACGAGAGTCTCGGGCGGACCCATTCGCCGGACAGTTCGCTGGAGTCCCCGTTTCGATTGTGCGCACCGGTCGGTACAACGACATCTGTTCCCGCGTGGAGATCGAACGCCCTGAGCGGTTCTGTGAAGGGCATCGCCGTCAACAGGAGCACGATGGCGCACAGCCTGTAAAGGCGCCCGATCGACGGCATGCGTGGTCGCTTAGCCATGGAGGGTCGTCTTCCGGATCTTAACAAGGCATCAGCGGGCCGCAACTGACCGGTCCGGTTTTCTGTATCCGAATTGCATTGACGTCTGGAAGGATGGTGGCCAGGGACAGAATTGAACTGTCGACACTACGATTTTCAGTCGTATGCTCTACCAACTGAGCTACCTGGCCACGCAGGGCGCGAGAAACGGCGTGCGTTGAGCCCATAACTATATCAAAACATCAGACATGGATGCGACCTCGCGAACCATATTGTGGCAGCAGTTCGGCGCCGCGATCGACATGCTCGAGAACGCGATCCACGCGTGTCCTGATGCGTTATGGGGCGACCGTGCGAGACAGCCACAGTTCTGGTACGTGACGTATCACACGCTTTTCTTCCTCGACTTGTATCTGTCGGATTCGCTCGAGGGGTTCGCGCCGCCCGCGCCTTTCACGCTTTCGGAAATCGATCCCGCCGGCGTGCTTCCCGATCGTGTGTATTCGAAATCGGAACTGCTCGGATATCTGCAGCACGGCCGCCGCAAAGGGCACGTTCGGATAGACGGGCTGACCGAGGCCAGCTCGGTGGAGCTTTGTCGTTATAGATGGATTGACCTAACCAAAACCGAATCCGTGCTTTACAACCTGCGCCACGTGCAGCATCACGCGGCGCAGCTGAATCTCCTCCTGCGCCAGGCGGGCCACGAAGTGCCGCGATGGGTGCGCCGCACGGCCGATTAGATCGGCTCAATCCCAGCTGGCTGCGAGAATGCCCAGCAGCGTGAGGAAGAAACCGGCTCCGATTCCGGCACCGATTGCGGCGGCTTTGCCCAGACTCGAGCCGTTCTTTTTCAGCTCGAGCTGCTGAAGCTGGTCATAGGTGAGCCGCCGCGCCGGCTCCGGCACGCGGGTTTTGGCTTCCAGCACGATGCCATCGTGATCGACCAGAGCTAAGACGGCCGTATGGCGCTTGCCGTCGCGTCGTCCGCACGCGAACCTCGGCACCGATCGGAAGTTTGCTGGCGTAGGCATACCAGTACTCGGGTGACCGTTCGACGGTGGTTCCCTGCCCGGCACCCCACGCCAGATTGGGCGCCAGCAGGCACAGCAGAACGATCGTCGAGATGAAGCGGTTCATGTTCAACTCCTTCAAAAGTCGAAGCCGAGGCCAATCTTCCAGACCACATGGTCGACATTGCGCCTGATGCCGAATTTCAACTCTGTGCTGAAGAACGCCTTTTCGGTCGCGTACAGCTTGAGCCCGGACTTGATGACTCCCTGCCCGAAGACGTCTGTCCGCCGCGCGCTGGCGGGCGGGATGACGACCGGCACAGTTCGATTTGGAGCCAGGACGACACTTCGCGACTGCCCGTCGCGGTCGATGGCCGTCTCGCGCCTGACGACGTCAACGCCCACGCCGATGTATGGATGCACCCACGCGTTGCGTCCGAACTGGTAAATCTGGGTCGCACCGATTCGAATATCGTGAGCGCGGTGGTCGGCGACGAAGTAAGTGACGCCGCCCATGTACGCGAAGTCCTCGTAGACCTCGTCTTTCCCAGGATTGCTCCAGCTGGCATCGACCTCCGTTTTCAAGTGGTCTGTCCAGTAGTGGCCGATACTGGCATCCACGAGCAGACTCCCGCGCCAACTGTCGTATCGAGGTCGTTCGTAGTCGCTTCCCGACCAGCCAATACTGATCACCGCGTCGTTTGTCGCGAGTGCCGGCAACGGGGGCTGAGCTTCAGCGAAGGCAGGCACGCAACACAGCATCACGACGATGGCAACTCGCATCCGAAGCCTCCTGGTTTCGAATGCGTAAAAGCGGCGGTTTAGAGCTCACGCCGTTCGAAATCGGACTGATTCGAGGATCTGGGAGCGCTACTCTCGAAGTGCGACTTCAGTAGAGGAAGAACGTCCTTCCAGGATTGGGTGCCATGAAAAAGCTTGCTGCTCCACACATACTGCATCGCATTCGCGCGGAGTATCTGGAAATGCCTGGTTTGTCTCTAAAGCCCGAGCAGGTGCAGCGCCTGTGCGGCGTGGATCGCGCCGTCTGCGAAACGGCGCTGACATTTCTCGTCGACAGCGGATTTCTCTCGATGCGGCCCGACGGTGCGTACGGCCGGTTCAAGAATCCCGACATTTCGCGTACGCGTCCCGCGAAGGCGAGCCTCGAGCCCAGCGTCATGTCGACCATGTCGCGTCTGCGTCCGCGCGCGAGCTAGCATTCGTCCCTCTTCTTCTCTTCATGAAACGATCCGAACGTGCCTGGCGAAGTGTGCTGATTGTCGATGACGATCGGGACACCCGCGAGATGTACTGCGAATCGTTGCGATCGATGGGATTTGACCCGACGGCCGCGTCATCCGGCGAAGAAGCGCTGCGCATGGCGTCGGAGATGCCGCCGGCCGTGATCGTCACCGACCTGCGTTTCAAAGGCAGGATGGACGGTGTCGAGCTCGCGCGACGGCTGCGCGCGAACGGCCGGACGAAAGACATTCGCATCATCATGTTGACCGGCGCATCGTTGGGCCCCGATCGCGATCGCGCCGAAGCCTCTGACTGCGATCGCTTCCTCCTGAAGCCGTGTCTTCCGGACGCGCTTGCCGCAGAAATCCGCGGCTTGACCGCCGCCGGGTTTTCGCCGGGAGGATATAACGGGAATGTGGGGCCCCACGCGTTGCCCAAACGCCCGCCCTCCGCGAAAGCGGGGCCCAGACCGGAACCGCTCAAGAACTGAGTCAGCGCGCAGCGGCGGGAGACACGTGTCCCACGACGACTCGGACGACGTGACGGCCGCTGTTCGGCGCAATGAGAATCCGTCCGCCGTCAACGGCCTGATCGTCCAGGGTGAGTGAGACGGCGGAACCCGATGTCTCTGAATTTTCAACATCGATGACATACTCCGCACCGCTCGTCCGCAACGTCACGCGATAGCGCGGCCATCCGGCGGGCACGCACGGCTCTATACGGAGATGCTCTCCTTCGCGCTTGATGCCCAGCATGTGCTCGAGCGTCACCCGATACATCCAGCCCGCCGCGCCGGTGTACCACGTCCAGCCGCCGCGGCCCACATGGCCTGGCGCCGAATAGATGTCTGCGGCGATGGCATAGGGCTCTACACGGTAGCGCTTCACTTCATCGACGTCGGACGATCGATAAATCGGGTTGATGAAGCTGAGCAGTTCGTGGGCAGCATCGCCCCGGCCGAGCAGGGCTTGTGCCATGACCACCCACAGGGCGGCGTGCGTGTACTGCCCACCGTTCTCGCGAACACCGGGCACATACCCCTTGATGTATCCAGGATTCGGACTGGCCTTGTCGAAGGGTGGGGTCAGCAACAGGATGAGCCGGGCGTCGCGATCGATCAGCCACTCCTCTGCCGACTGCATCGCCTGGCGAGCACGCGCGGGGTTTCCGAGCCCGGATATCACCGACCAGCTCTGCGCGATGGCATCTATGCGGCACTCGAGGTTCTGCTTCGAGCCAAGCGGCGTCCCGTCATCGAAATACGCGCGGCGGTACCACGCGCCGTCCCATGCGGCGTCGAGGGCGTCCTTCAGCCGCGCGGCATGGGCGCGGTAGGTGGCCGCCTGCTGCGCGTCACCGCGTGCTTCGCATATCGTCGCGAACGGCTCGAGGAGCGAGGCGAGAAACCACCCCAGCCATACGCTCTCGCCCCGGCCGCCGGCACCCACAGCGTCCATTCCGTCGTTCCAGTCGCCGGTCCCCATCAACGGCAAGCCGTGAATGCCCGTCGCCATCGTGCGGGCGATGGCACGCGCGCAGTGGTCGTAGATGGACATCTTCACCGGCATCACCGCCGGCGTCTCGTACACGCTTTCCTCGTCCGGTCCCGGTGCGCGCTGCTCGAGAATCGGCGCCGTCGCATCGAAGATGTCGTGCTTTCCTGTCACGCGCGCATATTCCATCGCCGCGTACACGAGCCACAGACGATCGTCCTGGATGCGCGTGCGCACACCTTCACCGCCCGGCTCGTGCCACCAGTGCTGAACATCGCCCTCCGCAAATTGCCGTCCTGCGGCGCGTACGATGTGGCGGCGTGCGAGGTCCGGGTCGAAATGCAGAAACGCGAGGACATCCTGCAGCTGATCGCGAAAGCCGAACGCACCTCCGGACTGGTAGAACGCCGACCGGGCGTGAAAACGGCAACTGAGCGTCTGATACAGCAGCCATCTGTTCGTCAGAATATTGAGCGCGGCGTCCGGCGTCTCCACTTCGACTGCAGAAAGGCGCGTGTCCCACAGTTCGATCACGCGTGCGAGTTCGGCGTCGACGGCGCCCGGTTCGTGGAATCTTGCGACGAGCGCACGGGCAGCCGATTCGTCCTTACCCTCACCGAGCATGAATGTCACTTCGACGGCTTCGAGTGCAGGCACCGTCAGCCTGGCCTGGACAGCGCCGCACGGATCGAGCGTCGCGCCGACACGGCCCGGCAAGTGCGTAAATTCCATCGCGAGCGGATCGGCCAGGGTTCCGTTTCGGCCGATGAAGCTCGAGCGATCGCCGCTCATCGTCCGGATTCTGGCGGTCGTGTCGACAAACGCGATGCGGCCGCCAAACAACGGCCGAAACGCATTGCGCGCGAAGAGCGCTCCGCAAACGGTGTCGATCGACGTGACGACATGCGGGATGGAGCGCGACCGCGTATCGGAGAGGCACCAGTCCACGTAGTAGAAGGTACTGAGGGAGCGTGGCGATGCACTACCGTTGCGGATACGCAGCCGCATCAGCTTGACGGGCTCATCGACTGGGACGAATGCGGTCAGCTCGACATGCAGGCCCCGATGCCAGTGTTCGTAAACCGCGTAACCCTGACCGAACCTGGTGACGTGTTCGATCGGGCCTCCGGCAGGTGATGCCGTCGCCGTCCAGAACTCGCCGCTTTGATCGTCGCGCAGGTAGATGACCTCGCCTGGCGGATCGACGACCGGATCGTTGTTCCACGGTGTCAGTCGATTCTGATAGCTGTTCTCGGACCAGGTGTTTCCGAGGCCCGATTCGGTCGCGACGAAACCGAAGCGCTCGTTCGCGATGACGTTCGACCAGGGCGCCGGGGGCCGCGCCGTCACATGAAATTCGCGGCCATCCTGCGTGAACCCGCCGAAGCCGTTGTGGAAGGCCAGCGGCTCCTCTCGCGCCGGCGCGGGTTCGCTCTCCCTGGGCACCGACGGGAGTGCCTTAATCCGCGTCGGCGTCGCCGAAGGGATCAGCGGCCGTCGCAGCTGCACCTCGAGCCCTCCACGACCACCTTCGAAAATCGCGCGCGCGACAGCACGCAGGAGCACGCGATCCTCGTGGGTCATGACATCGCCGCGGCGAAGGAACAGCCCGCCTGGCCGATCGATCCAGGCATTCGATGGTCCCGCCTCCGCCATGCGCTGCAGATCCTCCTGCACGTCCTGGCGGTAGCTCGTCGGAATTTCGTTCAGCACGACGAGATCGAACTTGAACCCCCTCGCGCGTAAGTACTCCTGCGCGCGGACCAGCTCCTGCGCGAGCCCCACCTCGCCGGCGTCGGAGACCGTCACGAGCACGATCGGCAGATCGCCGGAGATGCCGAACTTCCAGAGATCGGGAGGCGCGCCCGTGTTGCGCAGAATGTCTTCTGGCGATCGCAGTCGCGGATCGCCGAACATGACGCGGCCGGCGAGACGCTGATACCGCGCTTCGTCGTCACGGCTCACGCCCAGGTGCCGCAGCTCGATCTCGCTGTGCGTGCTGGCCAGAGCGAACGCGCGCGCGCACACCTGGGGATCGTGGTACTTCTCGATAAGGGCGCGTATCGCGTCTTCGTTTTCGGCCACGACGGTTGTGAAGGACACTCTGGCCGTGACGCCAGGCGGGACGCGGAGCCGGACTCTCAGGCTGACGATCGGGTCGAGCACGGCGCCCGTCGCGCCGGACAGAGGAGCGGGCCGGACCAGCGCTGATGGCTGCCGCACAGTCCCCCCTCGTCCAATGAAATGCTCGCGGTCGGTCTCGAACTCGATGCCCTCGCCAATGCGTCCGCGCCCCGCCAGCACGTGCCCCATGTAAAGCCGGCGCTCGTGCGTGCGCGGCCGCCGGGTGCAGATGACGCCGTCCTGCTCCGGCACCGGCGTCGACTCGATGAAGAGGTTGCTGAAGGCAGGGTGCGCGAGGTCGGCGGCATGTGGCGCGAGGACGACCTCGGCGTAGCTGGTGAGTTCGAGCTCGCGGATCTCGCGGGAGTGATTGGTCACCGAGACGCGTCTGATCTCCGCATCGTCCTCCGGTGAGACCGTCACTTCGGTGAAAGTCTCGATACCTTCGTCGCGCCGGCGAATAACCGCACGATCCGGCGCGAACGTCACCTCGTAGCTGTCGGCCTCGCGGCCGCTCGGCTGGAATCCCGACGACCAGAACCGCCCGGTTTCGAGATCGCGGATGTAGCAGAACGCTCCCCACGCGTCGCAGGTCGAATCTTCGCGCCATCGCGTGACCGCGACGTCCCGCCAGCGTGTATACCCTCCCCCGGAGTTCGTCATCATGACGCTCATCGAGCCGTTCGAGAGAAGATGCCCGTGAGGCGTGATCGTATGCGGCGTGACGTAGCGGCGCACTCGAGACTGGACGATGCGTCCCGGAGCCTCCTCGACCTTGTGCTCGTCCGGTGGACGATCGAGCGGAACGAGGTGCGGGCTGCGTTCCTGCAGGAGCAGCTCGGCGGCCTGCACGCGCGGATCGGCGTGATAGCGGGACTGCATGACGTTGGCGTTCAGGCAGTTGTTGAGCGCCACGAGGCTCATCCCGTGATGGTGAGCCATATACGTTTTCACGATCGCGCGTCTCTCTCCGGGCGCGAGGCGCTCTTTCGTGTAATCGATTGCCTCGTAGAAACCCATCGCGCCGAGCGCGCCTTCAGATTCGAGGTGCTCGAGATTTTCCAGCACCTCCTTCGGGCGAATGGGCGCGGCGAGCAGGCTGGCGTAGGGTGCAATGACCAGATCGTCCGCCAGACCGCGTTTCAATCCGATGCCAGGCACGCCAAACGCGCGGTACTGATAATTCGAGTTGACGTCCTGCACGTTGTAGGCGGATTCCGAGATGCCCCAGGGGACACCGAACGATTTTGCGTACTCGATATGCCGGCTCACGACGGCTTCGTAGGTTTCGTTCAGGAGCGTGCGCGGGTAGGTGCGCATCACGAGGAGGGGCATCAGGTACTCGAACATCGAGGCGCTCCACGACACCAGGGCACGGTAGCGGCCGACCGGCGTCATCAGGCGTCCGAGCTTGAACCAGTGCTCCTGCGAGACGCGTCGCATGGCAATGGCGATGAAGCTGGCCAGGCGGGCTTCGGATGCCAACGCGTCGTAGAAGGTGGAATCGCGGCGCCCCTCGGTGACGTTGTAGCCGATGGCAAACAGATGCCGTTCGTTGTCGAAGAGAAAGTCGAGCTCGGTGCCGTCGACGAACTGGTCGATGAGATCCAGGATGCGCGCCGTGACTTCTTCGCGTGACTTGCGGACCTCGTCGGGTGCCTTCGCGAATGCGGCGAGCTCGCGTTGCCGTTCGGCCACCATGGCGGCAGCCGCATCGAGCCACCAGGCGGCCGAGCGCACCCTGGCATCGCCGGCAGGCAGCCGCTCCTGCGCGTCGTGGAACCGCGCGGCGAGGACCGTGAGGTCAGCCGAAATCGATCGCAGCCACGCGTTCCAGCCTTCCAGATCGACGGGCGGCTGTTCGAGCCGCGAGTGCAGCCGGCGAAAATCTGCACGGAACTCGCGGGCACCCTCCCGGCCCAGGCTGGTTATCCCGGGGAGGCTGTCTCTCTGGAACAAGTCGAGCGTATCGGCGATGCCATCGCCGAAATGCCCAGCGTCCAGCGGACTGCTCGCGACCATGGCCGGCAGCGTCGCGCTGAGCGTCATCAGGTATCCCAGAAGATTTCCGCTGTCGACGGTCGACACATACAGCGGGGCCAGCGGCACGAGCGACTGTGTGTCGTACCAGTTGAATAAATGGCCTCGGTATCGCGGGAGCTTCTCCAGTGTGCTGAACGTGCGATCGAGGTGAACGAGGCACTCGCTCGTGGAGAGATACCCGAGATCCCATGCCGATACGGCGGATAACATCTGGAGGCCGATGTTCGTGGGAGACGTCCGATGGGCGATGGGGTCTGGTCTGTTCTCCTGATAGTTGTCCGGCACAAGCCAGTTGTCGGCGGGAACGACGACTTCTTCGAAGAAACGCCACGTCAGCCGGGCGGTCCTTCGAAACTCATGGCGATCGCGTGGAGCGAGGTCGCGCCGGGAATCTCCGCGCGGAAGCCCCGTGTCGTACGCGAGATACGGCGAGATCGCCCAGAGGGTGACGACGGGAAGCGCCCAGAAGAGACTTCCAGGCGCGAGAAGCAGCACAGCCAGGCCAACTACCGCAGCGATAACTGGGGCCGCCCACATCCGCTGAAATACCTGGGGTCCATCAACCTTGAGGCGGGCCGCCGTATCCTCGGCCGTCTGCCATTCGAGGAGATGCTTTTTCGAACGCAGGCGCGCCAGCGTGCGGCCGATCGCATCCAGCATGACGATCGATTGGTGCGCAAGGAATGCGCTGTGCAGCAGCACCTGATGGAAGCTCGAGGCGAGATTGTCCCGTTCGATTCTCAGGTGATCGCGCAAACTGTACGCCGCGCGCTCGATTCGTGAACGTTTGTCCCCACTGCACGTACGCGGGAAAGAACAGCACGAGAAACCCGAGACCCGTCCACAAAGACGGCCCCCCGGGCAGCACCAGCCATCCCGCGGTCAGCAGCAGTAGCAGAGATGGCGGCAGCAGGCTTCGCCTCAGGTTGTCGAAGATCTTCCAGCGTGCGATCGCCGGCAGCGCGGTGCGTGCGTGGGGCTCACCCTGAAGCGGTACTTTCCGGGCGAGCCAGGGAAGGAGTTGCCAGTCGCCCCGCACCCATCGGTGAAGCCGCGCCACCCACGTCAGATAGTGGCTTGGATAGTCGTCGATGACTTCGAGATCGGTACAGAGCGCCACGCGCGCGAACAGCCCTTCGAACAGGTCGTGGCTCAGGAGCGCGTTCTCGGGCACACGGTTCTCGAGGGCGCGCTCGAACGCGTCGACATCGTAGATCCCCTTGCCGACGTAGCTGCCCTCGCCAAAGAGGTCCTGGTACACGTCAGACACAGCAGTCGTATAGGGATCGAGCCCGACGTGGCCGGAAAAGACTTCCGCAAACGTCGTCGATGACGCGCTGACCGCGCCGATGGCCACGCGAGGCTGCAGAATGCTGTACCCCTCGGTGACCCGGCCCGATCGCGAATCGAAGCGTGCACGATTCAGCGGATGCGCGAGCGTGCCGACCAGCTTCCTCCCGGCATCAAGCGGCAGGTCCGTATCGGAATCGAGCGTAATGACGTAGCGGATCTGCCGGAGCCGTTCGATGTCGCCGGCGAATGCCACGAAGCTCGTGTCGCGCGCGCCGCGCAGGACGCGGTTGAACTCGTGAAGCTTGCCGCGTTTTCTCTCCCATCCCATCCACCGCTTTTCGGACTCGTTCCACTGGCGCTTTCGATGGAGGAGGTAGAAGCGCTCGGATCCGTATCTGGCGTTGAGCCCCGAGATCAGTTCGGCTGCCGTCTCGACGATGTGCCGATCGGACTCGAGCGTCTCCGCATCGGCATCGGGAAAATCGCCCAGCAGTGCGAACCAGAGATTTTCATCATGATTGGCGAGCGACCTCACTTCGAGCGCATCGACGAGCTCCTTCACACGCTCGGCGCTCGACAGGATCGTCGGAACCGCGACGATGGTGCTGAACTCGCCCGGCACGCCGCTACGCAAGGCGAGCTTCGGCAGCGGCCGGGGTGGAATGATGGTGGTGAGGATCGTGTTCAGAAAGCTCACCGCGAGCTCGCTGATGGGAATGATCGTGACGAGTGCGACGACGAGCAACATCCAGGCTGGCGCGCCGTTATTGCGCGCGTACGCGAGAATGCTGGCTTCGAACAGGGCCGTGGTCACGGCAAGACTGCCGAGATAGCCAAGGGCAGGGTGCCGGAACGACAGTCTCGAAATCCGCTCCCCCGCCGTCGGCCAGTATCCAACCGACTTTTCGAGCTCGAACCGTCCGCGCGATATCAGGTAGTAGCCGACATGGTGCGCACGGTCCGACTCGGGCCGTTCCTGTCTGGCGCGCTCGGCAAATGTGATCGCACGCTCGGCGATCGAGAGCTCGTCGACGCCAGATCGCCGCGCCAGCTGCTCGACCGATTTGCGATAGCGATCTCTCGTCTGCCGATCCATGTCCGAGTAGGCCGCTGCCGGATCGCGCCGGAGCACGCGCTCGACCCGGCTGACGGCCTCGACAAACGTCGGCCAGTCCAGCGCCGAGAGCACGCGCATCGTGTTGATGATGTTGGCAATCGAAAGCTGATCGATCGCCTCGCGCTGATGCTCGATGCGCAGTACCTCGTCGGCCGACTGCCCGCGCGCGTTCAGCCGGGTCTGGAGCCAGCGCCAGGCGGCGGTCGAGGCGACCGATTGGTCTCGAAGGTTATGAAGAATCTCGACGAGAAACGTGGAGGAGGTCTTTGCAGCGGCCTGCAGCGGCGTCTGCGCTCGTTCGCGTCCCTGGAGCAGGCTGTTGGCGAACGCCCGCGCCGATTCTCGTTCCTGTTTCGCCCGAAGGGTCTGTCCGGCGAGGCCGCAGAGGTTTTCGACGAGCGCCAGGCGCAGCATGATCGGAATGGCCCAGAGCTCTCCGATGGTCAGCGGCGTCACGTCCTGGTACGCGTCCGCAAAGCGGCGCAACGATTCCTGATTGAAGCGGCCGGCCGTGTGGGTGACGAAATCCCGCGCGAACACGTAAACCCGCGGATAGCGGCGCCAGCGCCCTCGGGTCAGCGTCGGTAGTTCCTGGTAGTACTTGCGGGGAAGATTGCGGCGGATCTCGAGCAACTGCGCGCGGACGACGTAATGGTTGTCCCGGAGCCATTCCTCTGAGGGCGTCTCAGCCGTCTCAGCGAATCCTTCCTCCGAAAGCCTCCTGTAGATCTGCTCGAGCCGCGCGGCATTCCGATCGAGGCGCGCGAGCAGCTCGCGACGCGGCCCGCCGCCGCCGGTTTCGCCGTGCTCGGCCGCGAGCTGGCGGGCATGGGACTCGAGCTGTTCGAGCGGCAGCGGCGCACGGGCGCCCTGATAGTCGTCGTCGAACTCTGGTGGCGCAGCGGTACCCGGTTGTGGATTTTCAGTTGCGGTGGTCACGACCGACCAAAGAGGAGGTGGCTTTGCACGCCAGGTGCCAGCCTACCACCGTCGTGTGCGTGAAATCGCTGCGTGTTTGTACGGATCTCATCGGAACGCGGTTAGAGGTGACGTAAATTACGACAGTTACTGCTGGCGCTCGAGAATCCAGGCGAAGGGCTCGACGATTTTCTCGATGAGCGGCCGACGCTTCCAGGTTTCGAGCGTCACTTCTTCGCAGCTTTTCAGATCCTGCACGAAGTCCCTGGTCACCCGGGCCGACAGTTCCTCGTCCCGAATCGCCACGTTCACCTCGTCGTTGTGCTCGAACGACCGGTTGTCGAAGTTGGTGGTGCCAAGGACGACCCACAGGTCGTCCACGCTGAGCACCTTGGCGTGCGTCATGCCGGCGCGATACTCGTAAATCCGAATGCCCGCGCGCAGGAGCTCGTTGTACTTCCTCCGGCTGACCAGGCGAACCCATCGCTGGTCGGTATGCGATCCAGGGACGATGATGTCGATCCTCACGCCCCGGCCGGCGCTGGCGATAAAGGCCTGCCGCAGCGACTTGTCGGGCAGAAAGTACGGCGTCGTGATGCGAATCTGCCTGCCGGCGCTTTCGATGAGCAATTGAAACACAACACGGCACGCCGTCGCACGGTCGGCCGGCGAGCTCTTGATGATGATGGCGGAGGTGTCGCCGCACTTCCGCAGATCGGGAAAGTAGTCGGGCCCGCAGAGGATCTCGCCGCAGCATTCCACCCAGTTCTCGGCGAACACACCCTGGATCGACGACACCACCGGCCCGGTGACACGCGCCATCGTGTCGCGCCACGGTTTCTTGCCGCGCTGCCCCTTTGCCCAGTGGTCGCCGACCCCCGCGCCGCCAAGGAACGCTACCCTGCCATCCACAATCAGCAGCTCGCGATGTGTCCGGTTGTTCAGGCGTGAAAGCCGATACCACTTCAGGCGTTGATACAGTTCGACGCGGCATCCGGCCTTGCGCATCTTGCGAATGGCCGAGAGACCGAATCGGAAGCTCCCGATAGCGTCGACCACCAGCGTCACGACGACTCCGGCACGGGCGCGCTCGGCCATCGCCGTCATGAACTTCCGGCCCGTCGCATCGGGCCGGAAGATGTAGCATTCCATGTTGATCGAATGCCGGGCGCCGGCGATAGCCTCGAGCATAGCCGGATAGAACTCTGCGGCGTTGGTCAGAACCTCGAACCGGCTGTCGTGATGCACCGAGCTGAGCATCACGTTGTTCAAACTGTGGATGAAGTGCGGCGATGAGCAATCGAGCCGCTCGTGCAATGTGTAAGGAATGTGCGGCGCAAACAGCGTGACGATGAGAAACCACACCACGAAGACGCACCCGATCAGGGCGAGGAGCTCGCGGTAGGTGTCGATGCCGAGCATGGCCGTGAATATAAAGGGTATAAAAGGGGTCAGACCCCTTTTTTCGCCCATGCCGCCCGATTCAGCGAAAAAAGGGGTCTGACCCCGTATGACTCAAACCACTTCAACCGTCCGTCTGGACGTGTGGCTCGATGTCGCCTGTCTCTACCGCACCCGCTCCGAGGCCCAGCGCGCCTGTCAGGGAGGGAAAGTCGAGGTCAACGGTCAGAACAGCAAGGCGCATCGCCAGTTGAAGATCGGCGACGAGCTCTGCCTGAGCCGGCCGTTCGGACGGAAACAGACGCTGACGGTGCTTGGGCTCGCCGAGCGGCACGTGCCCAGAGCCGAGGCGCGACTGCTCTACCAGGACACCACGCCGCCAATCTCAGAGGAAGAAAAAGAGCTGCGGCGCCTCGAGAGAATCTATCGCGCGAGCATGCGGCGCACGCACGCGCCCGACAAGCGCGAGCGCCGCGCGTTGCGAAAACTCAAGGGACGTTAGTAGCAGGGCTGAAGCCCTGCGCTACCGTACTAGAGCAGGTCCTTCTCCATCTGGTCGACATCCCGCGCGGCCTCCTCCTCTTCCACCTCGGTGTGCGGGTGCTTTCGCGCATAGAAAAAGGCGATGGCGAAGATCACGAGGATGAGGCCGAGCGACAGCCACTTCGGGAGGAGGAAGTGCACGAACTCTCGCTGGTGCGCGAACTCCAGGAGCAGCTTGAGACCGACCCAGGCAATGATGATGAACGCGCCGTCCACCAGCGCCGGATATTTCTGAATCAGCGACAGGAGCTTGCCAATCACGAGCCGCATCGCGACGATCCCGAGGATGCCGCCGGCGAGGATGACCCACGTTTTGTTCGACATCGCGACCGCGACCAGAATGGAATCGATCGCGAACACGATGTCGGTCAGCTCGACCTTCACCACCGTCGCCCAGAATGCCGAGAGCCCGAGCATGGCTTTCGCCGGCTTCGGAGCCCGGCGGTCGTGCCCTTCCTCGCCTGTGAAGAAATGGGCGTACGGCAGGTAAAGGAGGTACGCCGCACCGGCGAGCTTCACCCAGCTGAGCTCGATCAGATAAACGGCGAGGAGAGTGGCAACGGCACGGAAAAAGAACGCGCCGAGGATGCCATAGCGAAGCGCTTTCTTCCGTTGATCCTTGGGAAGCCCGAGAACGAGAATGGCCAGAACCAGCGCGTTGTCGGCGCTGAGCAAACCTTCGAGCAGAACCAGAAGACCAATTGTCAGGACATCGGACCACTCAAACATCGGTATCGGCAAACACGTTCGCGGCGTCTTCTGCCGTAATGCCTTCCAGGTGTCGAACGTGATGACGAGCCGCTTCTCTCCGGGCGTAAAAAAGCGAGACCACGAAGATGCCGACAATCACGGTCAACGAAAACCACTGCGGAATCTCTACGGGAATGTAGCCTTCCGCGTGAAGGTACTCGACAAGAAGCTTACTCCCAACCCACGCGATAATGATGAACGCGCCGTCGACGATTGCAGGAAATTTCTGAATCAACGCGAGTAACCGCCCGACAACAATTCGCATCGCCACAATCCCCAGTATTCCGCCAGCCAGAACTACCCTGATCTTGGGAGACATGGCGACGGCCGCGAGGATGGAATCGATCGAGAAGACGAGGTTCATCAGCTCGACTCTCACGACCGTTGCCCAGAACGCGGTGAGGCCAAGCCACGGCTTGGCTTTCGGTGGCTCGCGCCGCTGCTCCGTCGATTCTCCAGAACCCCAGAAGTGCTGGTAGGGCAGGTAAAGCAAGTACAGTCCGCCGATTACTTTCGCGAACGCGAGACGGATGAGCCAGAACGCGGTGAGCGTCGTGATGATGCGAAACACGAACGCGCCAATCAGCCCGTACTGGAGCGCCTTGTGATGCTCTTTGGCGGGAAGGCCGAGCACCATGACCGCCATGACCATGGCGTTGTCCGCGCTCAGAAGTCCTTCCAGAACAATGAGAACGCCGATAGTGGCCACATCTCCCCACTCGAACATCGGGAAATCATAACCGGCATTGACTAGATTTTTTACAGATCCTACAGTTGGGAATGAGGCGTAATGGATTTCAAGGACTACTACGCGACGCTGGGGGTGTCGAAGACCGCTTCTGAGAAGGAGGTCAAACAGGCCTTCCGCAAGCTCGCGCGCAAATATCATCCCGATGTCAATCCCGGCGATAAGACGTCCGAGTCGAAATTCAAGGAGATCAACGAAGCGTACGAGGTGATTGGCGATCCGGAGAAGCGCAAGAAATACGACGAGCTCGGATCGAACTGGAAGATGTACGAACAGGCGCAGCGCGCAGGCGGCCGGGCCGGCGCGGGTGGTTTCGATCCCGGCCAGTGGGGAGATGTGTTCGGAGGCGCCGGCAGTGCGGGAAGCACTCAGGGCAATTACCGCACGATGACGCAGGAGGAGATGCGCGACCTGTTCGGTAACGAAGACCCCTTCTCCGACTTCTTCCACGCATTCTTTTCGGGCAGCGGCGAGCCGCAGATGCGCGGCAGCGGCGGCCGTGCCGGCTCTCGCACGTCTCGCGCGCGCCAGGGCCGCGACGTCGAGCATCCGATCGATCTGTCATTCGAGGATGCGTATCGAGGCACGATGCGCCGGCTCTCGCTCAAGCACGATGGGCACGCGCGCACTGTCGACGTCAGAATTCCGGCAGGCGTGGGAGAGGGCTCGCGGGTGCGCGTCTCGGGCGAAGGCGAGCAAGGCGCGGGCGGCGGCACCTCTGGCGACCTGTATTTGAGAGTGCACCTCACGCCCGACTCCCGCTTCGAACGAAAAGGCCAGGATCTCCACGCCAAAGTACGCGTGCCGGTGACCACAGCCGTGCTGGGGGGCGAAGCGGAGGTACCCAGTCTCAGCGGCAAGCCCATCCGACTCAAGATTCCGCCAGGCACCCAGAACGGTCAGGTCTTTCGCCTGAAGGCCAAGGGGATGCCCCTTGTCGGCAAGACCGACGAGTTTGGCGACCTCTATGCCACTGTCGAGGCGGAGCTGCCCCGCCAGCTCACCCCGGAAGAGCGCGCGCACTACGAAGCGCTCGCCAAGCTGGCCGGTGGCAAGAGCTCGGCGGCGTGACGCACTGTTGGTCCGGCTGGGTCCGGCTGAAGCCGGACACGAACCGATAAGGCGTCGATGTTCGGTTTGTCCGAAAGCTGTCGACGGTCGGTAGTGTCCGAACGCTTCGGTAGTGTCCGCCTTCAGGCGGACCAAGGAACACAACGATGAACTTGAACAAGTACACCGAAAAAGCCCAGGAAGCCGTGCTCGCGTCGCAAAAGCTGGCCGGCGACATGAACCACGCGCAAATCGAACCGGAACACCTGCTGCTGGTCCTCGCGGAGCAGGCCGATGGGATTGTGCCGGCGTTGTTGCGCAAGATGGGCATCGACCCGAAGCCCCTCGCCGATCAGATTCGGGAGGGACTCTCGCGGCAGCCTTCCGCGTACGGCGGGTCGCAGCCCACACTCTCGCCCCGCATGAGAAAGGTGACCGACGCCGCCGAGGCCGAGGCTGGACGGCTGAAGGACGACTTCGTCAGCACCGAGCACCTCCTGCTCGGTATCGTCTCCGAGGGCGGCAAGACCGCCTCGGCACGGATCCTTCAGCAATTCAACATCACCAAGGACCGGATTTTCGAGGTGTTGACGCAGGTGCGAGGGGCCCAGCGGGTCACGGATCAGAATCCTGAAGCGAAATACGAGGCGCTCGAGAAGTACGGCCGCGATCTCACCGAGCTTGCCCGCCGCGGCAAGCTCGACCCTGTCATCGGCCGCGACGAAGAAATACGACGCGTCATTCAAGTGCTGTCCAGGCGCACAAAAAACAATCCGGTTCTCATCGGCGAGCCCGGCGTCGGCAAGACCGCGATCGTCGAGGGACTTGCCGGCCGGATCGTCAAACAGGATGTGCCTGAGGGTTTGAAGAACAAGAAGGTCGTCTCGCTCGACATGGGCGCCCTCATTGCCGGCGCGAAATATCGAGGCGAGTTCGAGGATCGTCTCAAAGCGGTGTTGAACGAAGTCGCGCAGTCCGAGGGACAAATCATTCTCTTCATCGACGAGCTCCACACGGTTGTGGGTGCGGGCGCGTCGGAAGGGTCAATGGACGCCTCGAACATGCTGAAGCCGATGCTGGCGCGCGGCGAGCTGCATACGATTGGCGCGACCACGCTCGACGAGTATCGCAAGTACATCGAGAAGGATGCCGCGCTCGAACGGCGCTTTCAGCCGGTCATGGTGGACGAGCCGAACGTCGAAGATACGATCAGCATCCTTCGAGGACTGCGCGAACGCTATGAGATCCACCATGGCGTCCGGATCAAAGATGCCGCGCTGGTGGCCGCCGCCGTACTCTCCCACCGTTACATCACCGATCGATTTCTTCCCGACAAGGCGATCGATCTGGTCGATGAAGCCGCGTCGAAGCTGCGGATGGAGATCGACTCGATGCCGGCCGAGCTGGATGAGATCAATCGTCGCGTCATGCAGCTCGAAATCGAGCGCGAGGCCCTGCGCAAAGAGAAAGACAAAGCGTCGAAGGAGCGGCTGGAGAAGCTCGAGAAAGAGCTCGCCGATCTCAAGGAAGAACACACGCGGTTGATGGCGCGCTGGCAGCAGGAAAAGGAAGCCATTCAGCGGCAACGCAAGCTCAAGGAAGAGCTCGAACAGCTCCGGCTCGAAATCGAACGGACGCAGCGGGCGGGCGACTACGGCAAAGCGTCCGAGCTGCAGTATGGCCGGCTCCCCGAGCTCGAGCGGCAGATTCGCGCCGACGAAGAACGGCTCGCGAATGCCGCAAAGCAGGGCCAGGGCATGCTGAAAGAGGAAGTGGACGAAGAAGACATCGCCGATGTCGTCAGCAAGTGGACGCACATTCCGGTGAGCCGTCTGATCGAGGGCGAGATCCAGAAGCTCATCCACATGGAAGAACGGCTGCACCACCGGGTTGTCGGGCAGGACGAAGCCATCCAGGCGGTGGCCAACGCCATTCGTCGCGCCCGGGCGGGGTTGCAGGATCCGAATCGGCCGCTCGGCAGCTTCGTATTCCTGGGCCCGACCGGCGTGGGCAAAACCGAGCTGGCACGCGCGCTCGCCGAGTTTCTCTTCGACGATGAGCACGCGATGATTCGCATCGACATGTCGGAATACCAGGAGAAGCACACGGTATCGCGCATGATTGGTGCGCCGCCCGGATACGTCGGTTACGAGGAAGCTGGACAGCTGACCGAAGCGGTGCGGCGGCGGCCGTACTCTGTGGTGCTGTTCGACGAGATCGAGAAAGCCCATTCCGAGGTGCTCAACGTCCTGCTGCAACTGCTCGACGATGGACGCCTGACCGACGGAAAGGGCCGGACGATCGATTTCAAGAATACCGTCGTCATCATGACGTCGAATCTGGGAAGCGCGTTTCTCGCAGAGCTCGGAGACCGTGGCATCGACGAGGGCATCCGCCGAGAGGTGCTCGATGCGCTGCGCGCACATTTCAGGCCCGAGTTCATCAATCGCATCGATGAGGTCATCATTTTCCATCCGCTCAATCGCGAGCAGCTGAAGCAGGTCGTCGACATTCAGGTAAAGGGCCTGCTGAAGCGTCTGGAGGAACGCAAGATCTTCGTGAAGCTGACCGACGCCGCCAAGGAATGGCTGGTGCGCGAAGGCTACGATCCGGCGTATGGCGCGCGGCCGCTGAAGCGCGCCATTCAGCGCCACATTCTCGATCGGCTGGCCATACGCGTCCTCGAGGGCGAGTTCCATGAAGGCGACACCGTGCTGGTGGATGCCGGCTCTGGCGGCCTGCAGTTCGTCAAACAACAGGCCGGCGCGGCCGTAGGCTGATCATGCCAGCCGGCACTCGACCACCACCGAATCCCCGAGGCGAGCGCCGCAAGGTACCTCGGCGTCCCAGCGGCAGCATCTGGTACGGCCTCGCCTTCCTGCTGCTGCTGGCGCTCGTGCAGACATACTTCCTCGTACCGAGCGGGCGGCAGATTCCCTACAGCGAGTTCAAGTCGCTCGTACAGCAGGGACAGGTGGCCGAAGCCACGGTCGGCGAGCAGATGATCCGAGGCACGCTGAAGCGCAAGGATGCGAGGGGCGGGGCCGAAGCCATCGTCACCACTCGCATCGAAGATCCGCAGCTGGTCGCCGAGCTCGAGAAGGCGGGCGTCAGGTATTCGGGCGAGATCACCAGCCGCTGGTTTGGAGAGTTGCTGGGCTGGATTCTCCCGCTCCTTCTGCTCATCGGGGTCTGGAGCTTCCTCTTCCGCCGCATCGGCGGCGCCGAAGGCGGCGTGATGTCGTTCGCACGCAGCCGCGCGAAGATTTACGCCGAAGACGACGTCAAGGTGCGGTTCACCGATGTCGCCGGCGTCGACGAAGCCAAGGAGGAGCTGAAGGAAATCGTGGAGTTCCTGCAGACTCCGAAGAAATACACGAGCATCGGCGGCCGAATTCCCAAGGGCGTGCTGCTCGTCGGTCCTCCGGGCACGGGCAAGACCCTGCTGGCGCAAGCGGTGGCCGGCGAGGCCAAGGTGCCGTTCTTCAGTCTGAGCGGCTCGGAGTTCGTCGAAATGTTCGTGGGCGTCGGCGCCGCACGCGTGCGCGATCTCTTCGGCCAGGCCGAAGCCAAAGCGCCATGCATTGTCTTCATCGACGAGCTCGATGCGCTCGGGAAGGTGCGCGTGCAGAGTCCGATGGGCGGTCACGAGGAGCGTGAGCAGACGCTCAATCAGCTGCTGGCCGAGATGGACGGGTTCGATTCGCGCAAGGGCGTCATCATCATGGGCGCCACCAACCGGCCCGAGGTGCTCGACCCCGCCCTGCTCCGCCCCGGCCGGTTCGACCGCCAGGTGCTCGTCGACAAGCCCGACGTCGTGGGCCGCGAGGAGATCCTTCGCATTCATGCGCGCGCCGTGACGATGGCGCCGAACGTCGACCTGAAGGTTGTCGCGCAGCGCACCGCGGGATTTGCCGGCGCCGATCTCGCCAATCTCGTGAACGAGGCGACTCTGCTTGCGGCGCGCAGAAACAAGGGCGCGGTCGAGATGAGCGACTTCAACGATGCGATCGATCGTCTGATTGCCGGCCTCGAGAAGAAGCGCGTGATGAGCGCCCGCGAGCGCGAGATGGTCGCGTACCACGAATCGGGCCACGCCATTGTCGCCAACGCGCTGCCCGGACTCGATCCCGTTCACAAAATCTCAATCGTGCAGCGTGGCTTCGGCGCTCTGGGATACACGATGCAGCTGCCCCTTGAAGATCGGTATCTATTGACGCGCAGAGACCTCGAGAATCAGATGGCGGTGCTCCTGGGCGGGCGAACGGCCGAAGAGATTGCCATTGGAGAAATCTCGACGGGGGCACAGAACGACCTGCAGCGCGCGACCGACATTGCGCGTGCGATGGTCACGCAGTTCGGCATGAGCGAAGAGCTCGGCACCGTGAATTACGAAGGCTCGCGTCGAACCGCCTTTCTCGATTTTCCGATGGGACCCGAGCGCGGGCCATATGGTGAGGAGACCGCTCAGCGCATCGATGCCGAAGTGAAGCGGTTGCTGGAAGAGGCGCACGACACCGCGCGTCGAGTGCTGACCGATCGACGGCCGCTGCTCGAGATGGTGACGCGACGGTTACTCGAGAAGGAAGTGATCGAGGGAGAAGAGCTGAGGCAACTGGTTGCACAATCCGAATTGCCGATTGCCAATTGACGATTGCCAGTAGATCCGGCAATCGCCAATCAGCAATCGACCATCCGTCAACGCACTCTTACCACTTCATCTGGAACGCCAGCCGCATCAGACGACCCTGCAGAATGGTCTGAATCTGGCCCAGCGAGGTGCCCACGCCGCTGACCCGCGAGAACACGGCGTTGCCGTTCAGGAGGTTGAACCAGTCCACCTGTCCGGAATACGTCTTCCGCCCGGCGCGGAAGGTCTTCTTGATGTTGAAGTCGACCTGGTTGTAGCGCGGATAGAACAGCGAGCCCGGCTCGGTCAGCGTCACGGTCTCGGCCCTCGTGCGCCCACTCGGGAAAACTCCCGCGGCCGGCCCCCAGGTGATGATGCGCTCGCTGCCGGCATAGCTCTGCAGCACGGCGCCCAGGTCGATGCCCCAACGGACCGGCACGCTGCCGGCCATCTTGAACTCGTGGCGGAAGGGCATGTCGAACGCGCCCTGATCGCAGAACGCTCCACCGGCCGACACGTTCGTGCCGGTGTAGCGATCCGCCGTCGCGATGCCGTTGGGATTGTCGTCGTTGGCACAGTAATTCGAGACGTTCCGTTCGACCGTCCAGCTGCCGAACAGCGTGCCGCCGCCAGGCGTCCGGGCGGTCGCCGCCAGGTCGAAGCCGTTGTAGGTCGACGTCAAATCGGGATTCGTCTTGTCGCGCTGTTGCGAGGTGTAGACAGGCAGCTTCGCCGCGCTCAGGTTGTAGATGGTCACGAGTTGTCCCGGGCTCAGCAGTGCGGCGACCTCCGGGTCTCGTGCGACATCCGCCGGCAGCGGCGCCTGGAAGGAGGTGTAATCGGTTCTGGTGATCAGCTCGCGGTCGAGCATCTCCATGTCCTGGAACGTGCGGCGATAATACTGCCCGATGATCGAGACACGCGAAAACAGCTGATGCTGCACGCCGAACGTGATCTCGGTATTGCGCTCGCGCTGAATGCCGGGATCGAAATCGCGATCTTCCCGGATGCCGAACGTCGCGCCGCCAGGTCCGATTTCGTTCGCCTGGGCGATGTCGTCGCCGTCGGTCGGGAGCGGAGTGCCGCCGGCACACGCCGTGCCCGCGGCGTTGATGCCGCAATCAAACCAATTCCGCGTCTCGTTGCCCGCACCCGGGGCGTAGCGATCCGCGAAGCCGCCCGTCAGCGGATCCAGGTAGCGGCTGAAGCTCGCCTTCAGCGCCGTGCGCCCGTCACCGAAGAGGTCGTACGCGGCACTAAGCCTGGGGGACACATCCCACAGCCACTGCGGGACATGCTCGCGCGCGGGGAAATACCGCTCGCCGGCGAACCGCCCTGCCTCCATCGACGT
The DNA here is from genome assembly GCA_963811435.1 of Vicinamibacterales bacterium. Classification (GTDB taxonomy): domain Bacteria; phylum Acidobacteriota; class Vicinamibacteria; order Vicinamibacterales; family JAMQPK01; genus JAMQPK01. Next base: position 1,467,496 of record CAWERD010000006.1, on the reverse strand, counting down.
CGCTTCGATCATCGAGTCGAAGTTGTCGAGCCGCATGCCCAGGTTCATCGTGAGCCGTTTGATCGTCCACGAGTCCTGCGCGAAGATCCCGAGGTCGTAGTTGACGTAGCTGAAACGATTGTAGGGGGTCGTGTAGACCGTCACGGACGTGGGCCGGGTGTTGTTATATGTCTGAACGAGGTCGGCCTGCCGATCGGTGAATACGTGAACAGGGCCGAACGAGTCGGAGAACCCGACCTTCAAGTTGTGACTGCCGGTGACATACGACATCGAGCTGGCGACGCGGAAACCCGCATCCGCCGTCCGCTGATCCTGTCCGTTCGAGATCCACGCGGTGCACCCGAACGAGTACGCGCACCGCGGCGTGACGAACAGCGCATTGGATTCCCGGCGCGCGTTGTTCAGCCACGCGGGATTGATCTGCCCGTTCGGGAGATAGCGATCGAGCCGCACCTCGGGAATGTTGAAGCCGGTCCAGTGCTGGTACGAGCTCGAGTAGCCCGCCTCGAACAGGATCTTGCTGGTCAGCGTGCTCGTAAACTTGCCCTGACCGACGCCGTAGTGCGCTTTGTGCGGATCGCGCTGCGTCCCCGAGCGCGGGTCCTGGCCGAACCCGAAGTCCTTGCCCTTGCGCTTCCACGTGCGCTCGAAGAACACCGCCAGCTTGTTCTTGGAGCTGATCTGCCACGTGGCACGCCCCAGCACGTCGCGGATGTACTGGTCGAGCGTGCTGCGGATGAGCGTTCCGTCGGGCGCCGTGACATATTCGGACACGTTCGCCACCACTTCATCGGTCGAAATGTGGCGCGCCGACACGAAGAACCAGAGCTTGTCTCTCAGAATCGGGCCACCCATCGACGCGTTGAAGTTCTGGATATGGGCGATGCCGTTGGCGCTCGTGAAGTTCTGCGCCTTCATCTCGTCGCTGACGTTGTTGCTCTGCCAGTTGCCATCGGAGCCGCCGAAGAAAATGCTGCCGCTCACGATGTTGCCGCCGTCCTTCGGAATCATGTTCGTGCGCAGCCCGCCCGACTGAATCTCCGCCGGATGCGCGCTGGTGCTCACCGTCACTTCGGCGCTGAGCGCGTCGTTGACGTAGCTCTGCTGGTTCGACGTTTCCTGGCTGTTCACGCTCATGCCGTCGATATGCTGCACGGTGTGCTTCGCGGCAATCCCGTGGCCGCGCGGGTTGGTCTGCTCCATCTGGCGCGAGCCACCCACGTCCGGTGTGCCGAGTCGAATGCCCGGCACCATCATGCCGACCGACATGATGTTGCGTGTCGAAGGCAGCGCGTCGATGAGATCGCGCGTCAGTACCTGCGTGCGTGTCGCCTGCGTCACGTCGACGAGCGGTGTCTGCCCCGACACCGTGATCGTTTCCTCGAGCGCGCCGACCTTGAGATCGGCGTTCGCGGTGACGGCCACACCGCCCGGCACTTCGACGGCGTCGCGGACGACCGTGTTGAAGCCGGTCAGGGTGAATGTGATCCGGTACACGCCCGGCCGCAGATCGACGATGGCGAAACGGCCCTGATCGTCGGTGGTGGCCGTGCGAACTTTTTCGATCAGCACTGGGCTGGTGACTTCAACAGTCACACCGGGCAGCACGCCGCCCGATTCGTCACGAGCGACGCCGTTGATCTGACTTTGTGCTGTAGCAATGGCTGGCAGGAGTACCAGACACGCGAGGAACAACAGCAGGATACCGCCCAGTTTCCGCTGCATATAATTACCTCCATCAATCGCGTTGCCGAAACGACGTAGGGTCTGCTCGCGCTTCCGCGAGGTACGGTGAGGACCTGAGTTTTGCTTGGTTATACCATGGGTTATTGGATAAACGCATAGTATCGTTGAGATTGAGCGCCGATCCATTTCTATGAATTGTCCGATTCGTGTTGCTGGAGTATTGGCCCTCCTGGCGCTCAGCGGGACTCCCCTGGCAGCACAGGATCGGATCACGTTCACGAGGGACGTCGCACCCCTCGTGTTCGCTCACTGCGCCTCCTGTCATCGACCCGGACAAGCGGCGCCGTTCAGCCTGATCACCTACGAAGACATCCGGCCACGCGCGCGTCAGATTGCGGAGGTCACCCGTGCCCGCGCGATGCCACCGTGGAAGCCAGAGGCTGCCCACGGCCAGTTCGAGGGCGAGCGGCGTTTGAGTGATGCGCAGATTGCGCTGCTTCAGCAGTGGGTCGCGCAAGGCATGTTGCGGGGCGATCCGGCAGACCTGCCGCCACCGCCACGGTGGGCCGATGGATGGCAACTCGGCACGCCTGATCTCGTCGTCACGATGCCCCAGCCGTACGTGCTCCCCTCTCAGACCCGGGATGTGTTTCGCACGTTTGTGATCCCGATTCCAGTGGAGGCGGCGTCGTACGTGAAGGCCGTGGAATTTCACCCCGGAAATCACCGCATCGTTCATCACGCCAACATCAAGATCGATCGCACACGCTTGTCGAGACGTCGCGACGAAGACGAGCCGGGCGCCGGCTACGAAGGCGGAGGCAGCCGCGAAGCGAAGTTTCCGGACGGCACGTTCCTCGGGTGGACTCCCGGCCAGTCGCCCCGCGTTTCGCCCGAGGGAATGAGCTGGCACCTCGAACCGCAGAGCGACCTTGTGATCGAGCTGCATTTGATGCCAAGCGCGAAGCCCGAGCCTGTGCAGGTGAGCGTCGGCTTCTTCTTCACCGATCGCGCGCCCACGCGAACCGGTTACATGCTGAGGCTCGGCCGCCAGGATATCGACATCGCCGCCGGCCGGCATGACTACGTCAACGCCGATGCCTACACGCTGCCCGTCGATGTGGATGCGCTCGCGATTCAACCACACGCGCACTTTCTGGCGAGAGAAGTTCGCGCGTGGGCGACACTGCCAGACGGCGCGAACCTTCCGCTGATCTACATAAAGGATTGGGATTTCCACTGGCAGGATGTCTATACGTACGTGCGGCCGATCGTTCTGCCAAAAGGCACCAGGATCGAGATGCAGTACGTCTATGACAATTCGAGCGAGAATCGCCGCAATCCGAATCGCCCGCCCAGGCGCGTCACCTTCGGTCAGACGAGCGCGTCCGAGATGGGAAGCCTCTGGCTGCAGGTCGTCCCACGCCACGCCGGCGATCTCGCGATCCTCGATCGCGACTTCGGTCCGAAGATTCTGCGCGACGATACCGCGGGAAACGAGAAATGGCTGGAGGTTGAGCCCGGCAACGCCGAGCTGCGAGCAGAGCTGGCTGCCTGCTATCTCGAGGCGAACCGACTCGACGACGCCCTGTCACAGCTCAAAGAGGCGGCACGGCTCGATCCCGCGGCGGGACGTCACTACGACGTCGCGCGTGTGCTGCTCCTTCAGGAGAAATACGACGAAGCCGAGCCCTCGTTCCGGCGCGCGTTAAGCCTTCGTCCCGAGTTTGCCGAAGCGATTTACGGGCTTGCGGTGGTCCTCCACGGCCAGAACCGGATTGAAGACGCAATTGAGTTGTACCAGCAGGCGCTCAATCGCGATCCGTTGAACATCTCAGGGCACTACAACCTCGGCCGGGCGTTCGTCGCCCGAGGCCAGAACGATCGGGCGATTCAGAGTTATCAACGCGCGATTGAACTCGACCCTGAGGATGCCGATGCGCGCCAGGGTCTGGCGCGCGCGCTCGTGATGGTGAATCAGCTTTCCGAAGCCATCTATCAATATCGACGGACGCTGGAAATCGATCCGACCCGGCTCGGCGCTCTGCTGGATCTGGCGTGGATCATCGCGACGGCGCCGAACGTCGAGCTGCGTGTGCCGGCCGAAGGCGTTCGCCTCGCGCAGCGAGCGGTTGCCATCACAAACCGGCAGAATGCGACGGCGCTCGATACGCTTGCGGCCGCCTATGCGCGCGCCGGTCAGTTCGACCAGGCGGTCGCGACGGCTGAAGAAGCGATGAAGATTGCAGTCGCAGCCGGAGATGCCAGTTTGGCCGCACAGATTGGCGGGCGGCTCGAAGGGTATCGGAGAAGGTGAATAGTAGAAGAGTCGGAAGAGTCTAGGGAGTCACGAGAGTCTGGAAGTCATGAGAGTCTGGAAAGTCACGAGAGTCGCCGGTGTCGAAGGGAGTTGGGAATGGGAACTGTGATTCGCGTTCGTCAGAATGGGCCGTACCGAATCGAAGGCGAGGATGTGACCGTCGTGGATTGGAACGGGAATCCTTACCCGATTACGAGACGACCGATCGCGTTGTGCCGCTGCGGCGGTTCGACCACCAAGCCATTTTGCGACGGCACGCACTCGAAGATCGGATTCCAGGCCGCCGAGGTGGCCGTGCCGGGGTCGGACGACAAGCCGGCTACATGACCTGACTCCGGGACGCGACTCCCAGACTCCCGGGACCCTTCCCTACCCCATTTTCTGCATCGCCGAGAGGAACTCCGTATTGCCCTTCGTCTTGCCCATCTTGTCGAGGAGCAGTTCCATCGCTTCGACCGGCGAGAGCGGGTTCAGCACCTTGCGGAGCACCCAGATGCGGTTGAGGTCGTCTTTCGGAATGAGCAGCTCTTCCTTTCGGGTGCCGCTCTTCTGAAGATCGATCGCCGGAAACACGCGCTTGTCGGCGAGCTTCCGATCGAGATGGATTTCCATGTTGCCCGTCCCCTTGAACTCTTCAAAGATGACGTCGTCCATGCGCGATCCGGTGTCGATGAGCGCCGTGGCAATGATCGTGAGCGAGCCGCCTTCCTCGATGTTGCGCGCGGCGCCGAAGAACCGTTTCGGCTTCTGCAGCGCGTTCGAGTCGAGACCGCCTGACAGAACCTTGCCCGACGGCGGAATGACCGTGTTGTAGGCGCGGGCGAGGCGCGTGATCGAATCGAGCAGGATCAGGACGTCCTTCTTGTGCTCGACCAGGCGCTTCGCCTTTTCGATCACCATTTCCGCGACCTGGACGTGACGCTGTGCCGGCTCGTCGAAGGTCGAGGAGATGACCTCGCCATCGACCGATCGCTGCATGTCGGTGACTTCTTCGGGCCGCTCGTCGATGAGCAGCACGATGAGGAACACTTCCGGGTGGTTCTGGACGACCGACTGCGCGATGTTCTGCAGCAGCATGGTCTTGCCGGTTCGCGGCGGCGCCACGATCAGGCCGCGCTGCCCCTTGCCGATCGGCGTCCAGAGATCCATGACGCGCGACGAGAGATTCTCGGCCGCCGTCTCGAGCTTCAGCCGTTCCTGCGGATAGAGCGGCGTGAGGTTTTCGAAGAACAGTTTGTCGCGCGCCTGTTCGGGCTGCTCGAAGTTGACCGCCTCGACCTTGATCAGCGCGAAGTAGCGCTCGCCCTCTTTCGGCGGGCGAATCTGACCCGAGACGGTATCGCCCGTCTGCAGATCGAACTTGCGAATCTGCGAGGGCGAGACGTAGATGTCGTCAGGCCCTGGCAGATAGTTGTAGTCGGGCGCGCGCAGGAATCCGAACCCATCCGGCAGCACCTCGAGCACGCCCTCCGAGAAGATGAAGCCGCTCTGCTCGGTCTGCGCCTTCAGGATCTGGAAAATCAGCTCCTGCTTGCGCATCCCGGTCGCGCCGGCCACATTCAACTCTTTGGCGATCTGCGTGAGCTTCTGGATGCTCATGTCCTTCAGCTCGCCGATGTTGAGCCCTTCCCCGCGCCGCTGCCCCTGTTGCTGCTGCGGCCGCTGCTGTTGCGGCGGCTGCTGCGGCTGCTGCTGCGGTGGGGCTTCGGATGGTGCGGGCGGCGCCGCTGCGGTCGCGGCGGGCGGCGCGGCTGCCGTCGCCGCGGGCGGCGCGGCCGTCGCGGCAGGCGCCTCGGGAGTGGTGGTCGTGGGTTGCTCTGGTGACGCCGCTAGCTCGCTGGCAGAACCGCGCGGCGCCGCATTTTGGCGCTTGTGATTTGTGGGCATAGACTCGTGCTGGTTGTTTTGGGGGTGTGATGGCGCGTACTGACGCGCTGCTCTTCCGAAACGAAACTGAAAGTGTGATCAAGTTGCGGGGAAATCCGTGCTTATTAACACCGCGGGTCCGAGAGAAAAAGCCCGCGTCCCATTCTGACAGGAATTAATACTGGCAGCAGTATAGGACCCGCGCGAATAGGCTGTCAAGTTACGCGTAAGGGTTCTCGCCAATGCCGATGATGCTGCAGGCCACGATCGGTTCCACGTTGAGCGACCGCGCCAGCTGAATCAGCCGGTCGCTCTCGGCGCCCGGGTTGAGCCAGACCTCGGGAATCTCCTTCCGGCTACCTCGGGCATCACCTGTTCGCCAATCTCTGGCGGCACGTAAAACGTGGCCATGTCGATGCGCTCGGGCACATCGAGGACCGACGCGTACGTCTTCAGACCTTCGACATGCGCTTTGTTGGGGTTGATCGGACAACCGTATAGCCCTGGCGCCGGAATGCCCGAACCGCGCGATTGCCAAACTTCCGTGGATCGGACGACGCCCCGATGACCGCAACGACTTTACTCATCTGGAAAGATCTTACCGGGATTCAGGATGCCGTTCGGGTCGAACGCTGCCTTGACCCGCTTCATCAGCGCGATCTCGTCGTGCGACAGCTCGAGTCCCAGATACGGCGCCTTCGTGAACCCGATGCCGTGCTCGCCGCTGATCGAGCCCTCGAGCGCGACGACCCCCTCGAACAGCCGATCACAGCCAGCTCGCCTCGCGTCAGGAGCTCGACCCGCTCGTCCTGCGACCCTGTCTCGGGAACCATGATGTTGACGTGAATATTCCCGTCTCCGGCATGACCGAAGCACGCGATCGGCAGCCCGCTCTCCTCCCTGATCTCGTCGACCAGTTCGAAACAGCTCCGGCACACGCCCGCGCGGAACCACGACGTCGTTGTTCAGCTTGATGCTGGAGATTTTTTTCAGCGCGGGCGACAGCTCTCGGCGAAGGTTCCAGATTTCGTCTCGTTCTGTTTCCGAGCCGGCTCGTCTCGATCGACAGCGCATTCGCCGCCCGGCACGCCTCCTCCACCAGCAGCATTTCCGGACCGACAGCCTCGGCAGATCCGTCCACCTCGATAATCAGCACCGCGCCTGCGCCGGGCGACGCCATCGGCCGGCCGGCATGACTCGGCGAGCGCCTGAAGCGAATCGGCGTCAACCAGCTCGACGGCGGCGGGCACGACGCGGCGCTGAATCAGTTGGGTGACCGCTTCGACGCCATCCGCGATGTCCGGCAAACTCGGCGAGCAGCGTCGCGTGCGCTGCGGGCTTCGGAATGAGCCGCAGCGTAATCTCCGTGATGATCGCGAGCGTGCCTTCCGATCCGACCAGCAGCTGCGTCAGGTCGTAGCCCACGACGTTTTTCACGGCCTTCGAGCCGGTGTGGATGATCTCGCCGGTCGGCAGCACGGCCTCGAGCGCGAGCACGTACCGCTTCGTCGTGCCGTACTTGAACGCGCGCGGCCCGCCCGCGCACTCCGCGACGTTGCCGCCGAGCGCCGACTGCCGGAGGCTCGCGGGATCCGGTGGATAGAACAGGCCGACCTTCTCGACGGCGTCCTGCAGATCGCCGGTGATGACGTTCGGCTGCACGCGGGCAAGCAGATTGACCTGATCGATGTCGAGGATGCGGTTCATCCGCTCGAGCGACATCACCACGCCGCCGCGCGTGGGCACCGCGCCGCCGGTGTAGCCGGTGCCGGCTCCCCGCGACGACGATCGGAACACGCTCGTCGTTGCACAGCCTCGCGAGCTGGGAGATTTCCGCGGTCGATCCCGGCAGCACGACAAGGTCGGCGGGTGCGCCCTGTCTTTGTGCCATCGGTGCCGTAGGTTTCGCGCGAGGAGGCGTCCTGAAGAACGAACGGGTCGCCGACGATTTCGGCGACCCGGGAGATGAACACTGAAGATGGTGCAGCCACTTAGCGGGCGGCTGCGCCCTGGCGCTCGCGCTTCTTGACGAACTCGAGGATACGGGTCGCACCTTCGCGGAGGCGATCGATCGAGGTGGCGTACGAAATGCGCAGAAAGCCGGGCGCATCGAACCCCTCGCCCGCGGCGAGCGCGACGCGCGCTTCGTCCAGCAGCATCTGCGAGAAGTCTCCGCGTGTTGGCTATGCCCGTCGCGTCGAGCACCTTCGTGATGCGCGGGAACAGATAGAACGCTCCTCGCCGGCTTGACGCATTCGAAGCGCGGATCTTCCGAGAACCAGCTCCATCAGCTTGTCGCGCCGGTTCTTGTACTCGCTCAGCATCTCGCCGACCGGATCCTGCGAGCCCGTCAGCGCCTGCAGCGCGGCTTTCTGCGAAATCGACGCGACGTTCGACGTCGAATGCCCCTGCAGCGTGTCGGCCGCGGCGACGACTTCCTTCGGCGCGAGAATCCAGCCGCAGCGCCAGCCCGTCATCGAATACGCCTTCGATGCCGATCCGCAAATCACCGCGCGGTCGCGCATGCGATCGGTCAGCACTTTCACGAGGTTGTGCGGAACGTTGTCGTAAATCAGCTTCTCGTAGCACAGATCGACGACGACCCAGATGCCACGCTTCGCCGCCGCGTCGGCGATCGCCGCCATGCTCTCTTCACTGATCACCGCACCGGTCGGGTTCGCCGGGGAATTGATGATGATTGCCTTGGTCCGCGGCGTGATGGCCGCGACGATCGCCTCGGGGTGAATCGCGAAGCCGTCCGAGGGATTTGTCTGCACGATGACGGGCGTGCGCGTCGGCGAGCTTCACCTGCTCGGGAATCGTCGGCCAGTACGGCGCGTGCGTAATCACTTCGTCGCCGGCGCCGAACAGCACCATTGCCATGTTGTAGAGCGCCTGCTTGCCGCCGGCGGTGACGATGACTTCGTCCTCGGCGAAACTGATACCGTAATCGGCCTTATAGCGCGCGCAGATTGCCTGCTTCAGGTCCGGCGGTGCCGGCAGGCGGCGTGTATTTGGTGAAGTTCTGATCGATCGCGAGCTTGCGCCGCGTCTTTCGCCGGTTGCGGCGTCGGAAAATCGGGCTCGCCGGCGCCGAAGTCGACGACGTCGACACCCTGACGCTTCAGCTTTGCCGCCTCGCCTGCGATCTTCATCGTGGGCGACGTGGACACTCTGTTCATCCGTTCAGCAAGCATGTGCGCTCCTGGGGTCAGACCCCTTTTTCGTCAATCTCGGTCGCATTCCACGAAAAAGGGGTCTGACCCTCTTCTCAACGAACCGCCCGGAGGTGCTTCTCCTTCAATCGGGCTTCGACAATCTCCGGCACGAGGCCGTGCACCTGACCGCCCAGCGAGAACACTTCCTTGATCAACCGCGAGCTGATGTAGGTGTACTTCTCGGCCGGCATCATGAACACCGTCTCGATGTGCGGGCCCAGGCGCCGGTTCATCAGCGCCATCTGAAATTCGGATTCGAAATCCGACAGCGCGCGCAATCCGCGCACAATCACGTCGGCCTTGCGGCGCGCGACGTAGTCGACCAGCAATCCGTCGAACGTGTCGACTTCGACGTTCGGCTGCCCCTTGAACACGTCGCGCAGGATCTCGACGCGCTCCTGCATGGTGAAGAGCGGCGCCTTCTCCACGTTCACCAGAATCGCGACGACGATCTTGTCGAACAGGCGCGTGCCTCGCTCGATGATGTCGACGTGGCCGTTGGTCAGCGGATCGAACGAGCCCGGATACACTGCGAGTTTCATAGGTAGAACGCGAGCGCGCTATCGCCCGACATCAAATCACGCGTCTTCACCAGCCGTCCCACACGCTCCGGAACCTGCCGGCGGCGCGCGTGCTCGAGCACGAGCAGTCCGCCAGGCGCCATGAGGGGCTCCGCCGCGGCAATCGAGGCCATCAGATCAGGTTCGTCGTAGGGCGGATCCAGCACGGCCAGTTCGAACGATTCGGCCGGCAGAGATTCGCAGGCGTTCGGATAATAGCATAGCGGTCGGCGATGCCGCAGTGCCGCAGGTTTTCTTCGATGAGCTTCAGCGCGCGTGCATCGGTATCGACGAACGTCACGTGCGACGCGCCGCGGCTCAACGCTTCGATGCCAATCAGCGCCGGTGCCGGCATACAGGTCGAGCATCCGCGCTCCCGTCACCTGCGCGGCAACGACGTTGAAGAGCGTCTCGCGCAGCTTGTCGGAGGTCGGCCGCAAGCCGTCCCATTTCGGGCTTTTCAGCCTTCGCCCTTTGAGTTGCACCCGCAATGATGCGCATCAGCCGATATCCATCAATCCGAACCGATGCGGCCAGGCGGCCTTCATCCGCTCGACCAGCGGCGTCGTGAACGTGTGCTCATCGAGGAAGCGCGCCGCCTCGTCGCGCGCCCGCTCCATCAGTGCATGGTCTCGCAGGAGATCGCCGGTTCTCAGCGTCGGCAGACCCGACTGACGCGTGCCGAAGAAGTCGCCAGGCCCGCGCAGCTCGAGATCGCGTTCCGCAATCTCGAAGCCGTTGGTGGTATCGGCCAGCGCCTGCAGGCGCGCCTTCCCCTGTTTTGAGATCGGATACTGGTACAGCAGGATGCAGTGCGACTGGTGGGCGCCGCGGCCGACGCGGCCGCGCAGTTGATGGAGCTGTGACAGGCCGAACCGCTCGGCGTGCTCGATGACCATCACGCTCGCATTCGGCACGTCGATCCCCACCTCGATGACCGTCGTCGACACCAGCACGTGGATCTCGCCCGACGCGAATGCCCGCATGACGCGGTCTTTCGCGTCCTGCTTCATCCGGCCGTGAAGCAGCGCCACGCGGTACGCCGGAAATATGTCCTGGCAGCGTGATCGGCCATCTCGGTCGCCGCCTTGAGGTCCACCTTCTCTGACTCTTCGATCAGCGGATAGACGACGTAGGCCTGCCGCCCCTCGTCAAGCTGCGTTCGGACGAGCGTGTACACGTCGTCGCGCCGCGATTCCGGCCGAACCGTCGTCAGAATCGCACGGCGGCCGGGCGGCATGTCGCGGATCGACCGAGACGTCGAGATCGCCATACACCGTCAGCGCGAGCGTTCGCGGAATCGGCGTGGCCGTCATCACCAGCACGTCGGGCATCAGGCCCTTCGACCGAAGCGTCGCGCGCTGAATGACGCCGAAGCGATGCTGTTCGTCGATGATGGCGAGCCCCAGCGACTGGAAATTCACCGTACCCTGCACCAGCGCATGCGTGCCGACGACGAGATGAATCGTCGCCGGCCGCCAGGCGCGCCAGCAGATCGCGCCGGCGCAGCCCCGCTCGTCGCTCCCGGTGATGAGCTCGACGCGAAAGCGCGATTGTCTCGAGCAGCTTTCGAAGGCTCAGGAAGTGCTGCTCCGCCAGAATCTCGGTCGGAGCCATGAATGCCACCTGCAGCCCGTTCTCCATGGCGACGAGCGCCGCGAGCAGGGCCACGATGGTCTTGCCGGCGCCGACATCGCCCTGCAGCAGCCGGTTCATCGGCGTCGTGCGCTGCATGTCTTCGACGATCTCCTTCAGCGCACCGCGCTGCCCTTCGGTGAGCCTGAACGGCAGGATGCGCGCGCGCCGATTCACGAATCCGATCGTCGACTTGAATGACGCGCGGCTTCGATTCCCGCACCGCCGCGCGCTTGCGCATCATCAAGCCGAGCTGGAACAGAAAGAACTCCTCGAAGATCAGCGCGAACCTGCGCGGGTGTTCTGAAGTTGTTCAACAGATCGGTCGGCGCATCCGCGCGGGGAAAATGCGCCTCGACGAGCGCCGTGCGGCGATCGGGCAAGCCGCAGGCGGCGCCGCACGTCTTCGGGAAACGGATCGGCGAGATCGGCGGGCATGCTCGCAGACGACATCGTACACCAGGCGGCGCTGCATCTTCGGCGTCATCGCGCCGGCCCTTTCGTAGACGGGCACGATGCGGCCGGTGTGGATCGTCGAGGCGTCCTCCGGCTCCTCTCCCATCGCCCTCCCTGGTATCGATCACTTCGTAGTCCGGGTTCATCACCTGGAGGCCCGGCCGCGCTTCCACCGCTCCGAAGAGCACGACGTGCGACATCGCGGCGCAGGATGTCCTGCAGGAACGACTGATTCATCCAGACGGCGACGATCGAGCCGGTGCGTCGCCGATCGAGCGCCTCGAAGATCTTGAAGCCCGGACGCCGCGTGGTGCGGAGCCGGCTGCTCTGGATCCGGCCGGCGATCGCCACCTGCTGACCCGCTTTCAGCGACGAATCGGCTGCAGGTGGCCGCGATCTTCGTAGCGGAGCGGAAATCTATAGAGCAGATCTTCGACCGTCGAAAGGCCGACGCGCTGGAGATCGGCGGCGCGCTTGGGCCCGACGCCTTTTAAGTATTGAAGTGGCGTCTGGAGGTAATCAGTCGACACGAAGCCGGTTCCTTGGTTCCTGGGTTCCGGGGTTCCTGTTCCAGTTCCACGTTCGCGGTGGCACCAGAATTACCGAGCGCATCTGATGAATGAAAAAACGATGGCGGACTGAATCGATCGCGAACCCGGAACAGGAACAGGAACGGGAACCTGAACGGTTTTACTGGACGACCACGGCCTGTCCCTTGGCAAGCTGAATCTCGCGGATGCCGGATGGCAGCTCAAAGGGTTTTTCGATCGACACGCCATTCGGCAAGGTCGCCGACTTCGAGTAATAGGTCACGATCTCCTGAAGCATCCACGCTGGTACCGGCACGCCTGAAATCGACGCCGACTCCAGCGCGAACGTGCCGACGCCGTCCTTCGTCTTCAGAACGCCGTTCACCGCCAGAGGCATCGTGCCCGCAAGAAAATTGAACGGATCGAGCATGCCGGTCGACTTGCGACCTTGTCCTACGCGCGCAAGGTCGACGGTCGCGCTTCCAGACAGACGTCCCTTGTCCAGAAGTGAGACCCACGGCTCGGTCACGCCGGGCGGGATGCGATCGCCCAGCTCGAAACGTAGATACGAGTTCACCTCCGCCTCGGTGATAGGCGTGGTTGCCGCTTTTCCGCGACTGGCGCTGTTCTTCGTAATGCGATCGAGCTTGGCCTGCAGGCGTGCCGCGTCGCGGCGCGAGACAGGCTCGGCGCCCGAAAGGCTGCAAACGAACACGCCGGCAATGAGGGCGGACGATATACTGCGCTTCATGGGCTGGTCAGCTATCTCGAAGGAAAGGCGCTAGTTAGAGTCTACAGCAACTTGCGGCGAGCGTCGACGTGTCAGGAAATTATCGGAGCTATCACAAATGCGGCGCCGCCCGCGGTCGGATGACCGAATTCCCGCATTCGGCCCATTCATAAATCCTTTTATCTCATTGGGTTAGGACGGTGTATGCTGATTACATGTCGCACCCCGTTTACGAAGGTCATCATTCTGTGCAGTTCTACGGCGAGGAGAAGCACCTCTTCGAAACGGCGGCCTCATTCCTTGGCCAGGGGTTTCTCGAAGGTCAGCCCGCAATCATGTTCGCAACGGGTCGACACGCCGCCGGAATCTTGGATCAGCTTCAGCACCGGATGATCGATATCAAGCGGGCGCAGCGACTCGGCGACCTCATGGTGTTCGATGCCGAGCGCATGCTCGAGACCATTATCGAGGGCGATTTTCCGAACTGCTCGAAGATCGAGGAAAACGTTTCGGCCCTCATGGCCACGATGGCCAAACGCCGCCGCCCGCGCCGCACGACCGTTCGGGTGTACGGCGAGATGGTCGATCTGCTCTGGAAGCAGGGACGCTACGACGCCGCCATTCGCATCGAGGTGTTCTGGAACGAACTTTCGAAACGGTATCCCATCGCCGCCACCCTCTGCAGCTACGCGATGCGCAACTTCCTGAACGAAACAATGCTCTTCGAAGAAGTCTGCCGGCAACACACGCATGTACTGCCCGCGCTTGTCGCACATTGACCTTCGCCTTTCTTTTGCGTATAGTTGGCGCCGTTCATCTGGCAACGGGTGATTGGTGCTGAAGCGATAGCCACGCCGGACACCGATCGCTCCATGTCGAATGGAGGCAAAAGTGCTCCCGCTAACGAAGCGCCAACGAGAAATTCTCGACTACCTGCAGGACTTCATTCAGCAGCACGGTTACGCTCCGAGCCTCGAAGAAATTGGCCGCCGTTTCGGCCTCTCTTCGCTGGCAACGGTCCACAAGCACCTCACCAACCTCCAGGAAAAAGGATTCATCAAGCGCGCGTGGAACCGCAGCCGATCGGTGGAGATGATCCCCACCAACTCCGGCGGCCGCGCCGTCGACCTGCCGCTGCTCGGGTATGTGGCCGCCGGTGTCGCCGATCGAAGCGGTCGCCACGAGCGAAACGATCGCCGTGCCTGAAGACCTCGTCGGGCGCCGCGATACTTATGTGCTGCGCGTGCGCGGCAATTCGATGATCGATGAGCAAATCTGCGATGGCGACTTCGTCATCGTCGAGGATCGGAAGACCGCGCAGAACGGCGAGACGGTCGTCGCCCTGCTCGGCGGATCGGACGTCACGCTCAAGAAGCTGTACCGTGAGAACGGCCGCGTCCGGCTTCAGCCGGCCAATCCGACGATGCAGCCCATCTTTGTCGACCCCGACCAGGTGCAGGTGCAGGGCGTCGTGGTCGGCGTCATGCGAAAATATTGAGATGAGCGACTCGAAGCAGATCAACTTCACCATCGTCCCGGACGAAACATCCGACGCGTCGCGCACGTACGCAAATTTCTGCGCCGTGAATCACACGCCGTTCGACTTCACGCTCACCTTCTGCGAGATGGCTCCGCTCTCCGAGAAGGACATTCGGGCGGCCGAGGCCGAGCATGTCGTACGGGCGCCGGTGAAAGCGCGGATCGTCCTGTCCGTGCAAGTCGTCCCGAATCTCATCGCGGCATTGCAGGAACAGCTGCGCATCTACACGGAATCGGCCGGGAACCCGGGTCGTGGCCCGATCCACTAAGAAACCGACGCACGCGATCCTCCAGAAGCTCTACACGCAGCATCCCGGCGCCGACACCGAGCTCGACTACCGGAATCCCTATCAGCTGCTGGTCGCGACGATTCTCTCCGCGCAATCGACTGATGCCGGCGTCAATCGCGTCACGCCTGCCCTGTTCAGGCGCTATCCGAACGCCGCGGCGCTCGCGGCCGCGCACGCCGGCGAGCTCGAGCCGCAGATTCACTCGACCGGCTTCTTTCGATCCAAAGCGAAGTCGCTGATGGGAATGGCGCGCGCGCTGGTTGAACACCACGGCGGCGAAGTGCCCACGACGCATGGAGGCGCTCGTCGAGCTGCCGGGCGTCGGACGAAAGACCGCGAACGTCGTGCTTGGCCATGCGCTCGGTGTGCCCGGGCTGCCGGTCGACCGCCACGTGCTGCGCGTGTCGAACCGCATTGGCATCGCCCGCTCCGAAGATCCCGTTCAGGTCGAGCAACAGCTCGGCAGGGCGCTGCCGCCAGCGGAATGGACGAAGGCCTCCGACACCTTGATCCTTCACGGCCGGCGCATCTGCAAGCCGAAGCCCCTTTGTGACCAGTGCGTGCGTGCGCGACGAGTGCGATTACTATCGCAAGGTCGTGTCCAAAGGCGAAACGGTCCGGATAAGGCCGGACACTACGAACTGCGTTCGCCAAAGTTGTGTCCGCCTTCAGGCGGACCGTCGGCCGACATTGATGGCACAAACACGCAAACGCTTTGGACAGCACTTTCTCGAGCCGGTCTGGGCCGACAAGGTGCGTCGAGGCGATCGCACCGTCGCCCGGCGATGTATTTCTCGAGATCGGACCGGGCGCCGGGATCCTGACACTGAAGCTTGCGCCGAAGAGTTTCTCGCCTTGTCGCCATCGAAATCGACCGCGATCTCATCGCCGGTCTCACACCAAAACTTCCTGCGAACGCGTCGATCGTTGCGGGCGACGTGCTCGATATCGACCTGGCGGCCGTCCTGCCGGCAGCCGCCGGCTCCGGTCCGATACGCGTCGCGGGCAATCTTCCGTACAACATCTCCTCCCCGATCCTGTTCCGCCTGCTCGATCTCCAGTCGCAGCGGCCCGTCAGCGACGCCACGCTGATGCTTCAGCGCGAGGTTGCCGATCGCATCGTCGCCAGGCCGGGCACGGCCGAGTACGGCGTGCTCAGCGTGCTGTTCAGTGGCGGGCGGAGGTCACCCGTCTGCTCGCGATTCCTCCCGGTGCGTTTCGGCCGCCGCCCGAGGTCAGGTCGGCGCTCATCCGGCTGACGTTCCGCCCTCCCCCGTTCCGGTCGCGAAGACCCTGCCCTGTTCGAGCGAATGGTGCGCCGCATGTTCACCCAGCGGCGCAAGACGCTCGGGAATGCGCTGGCGCCGTTTGGGCGTGAAATCGGCAGTCAGCCCCGGGCCCATTCTCACGGCCGCCGGCATCGACCCCCGCCGCCGGCCCGAGACGCTGGAGATCGTTGAAATAGCAAGACTTGCCGACGTTTTTGCTACGGCGAAAAGATGAGCTGTGCTATTCTTCTGCCCTCTCCTCAGGCAGCACCCAGCAGCCTGGCCGCGTGGTCGCGCGTAATGGCGCACCACGGACTTTGAAGACGCTCCCGGAGAAAGGGGGACCCCCTTTTGTTGACCGAGCCACCGAATCAGCACAAGAAGGGGTTTGACCCCTGTCTATGGCGCCATCGCTACAAGTCGTCCCGCTCGGCGGGCTCGGCGAATTCGGAATGAACTCGATGGCGGTATCGACCGATGCCGCCACGCTCGTCATCGATGCCGGCGTGATGTTCGCAGGACCGGAGTTGCCCGGGGTCGATCTGCTCATCCCCGATCGCTCCTACCTGCAGCAGTGTCAACCGCGGCCGTCCGCGCTGCTCCTGACGCACGGCCACGAAGATCACATCGGCGGCGTTCCGTATGTGTGGCCGCTCATTGACGGTCCGGTTTACGGCACGCCGCTGACGCTCGCGCTCGTGCGCCCGAAGCTCGAAGAGCACGGCATCGATCCTGGCGACCGGCTGGTGGCCGTGCAGCCGAGGCAGCGGGTCCGCGTCGGCGACTGCGAGGTCGAGTTCTTACGGGTGACGCACAGCATGCCCGATTGTGTCGCGCTGGCGATTCATACGCCGGCGGGAACGATCGTGCATACCGGCGATTTCAAGATCGATCAGACGCCGATCGACGGGCAGCATTTCGACGTTCATCGCTTCGCCGAGCTCGGGACGGCTGGGGTGCTGGCGCTGTTTGCGGACAGCACGAACATCGATCGCAAAGGCTTTACCGGCTCCGAGCTCGAGGTCAAGGACGCGTTCGAGGAGATTTTCACGACCACCACCGGCAAGCTGGTGGTCACCACGTTTGCCTCGAGCGTGTATCGGATGCAGATTCTGGTGGACCTGGCGGTGCAGTTCCATCGCCAGGTGGCGTTCGTAGGACGGGGCATGTTGCAGAACTCCGACGCCGCGCAGCGACTCGGGTATCTGCGGCTGCCTGCGGGATTCATGATTCGCGACAGCGAGGTCGAATCGTTGCCGCCGTCAAAGGTGCTTTGTATCGCGACGGGATCGCAGGGTGAACCGTTTGCCGCGATGTCTCGTATTGCGATTAACGACCACCGGTTCGTAAAGGTGGGAGAGGACGACACTGTGGTGTTCTCGGCGCGGGCCATTCCCGGCAACGAGAAGCCCATCGGGCATCTGATGAACCATCTGGCGCGGCGGGGCGCCGATGTGATTTACGAGGGCATCAAACACGTGCACGTCTCGGGACATGGAAGCGAAGAGGAGCTCAAGCTCATGTTGTCGCTCGTGCGGCCGCGACACTTCGTTCCGATTCACGGGGAATACCGACAGCTGTCGCAGCATGCGCGCATTGCCGAGCGTGTGACGGCCGGCATCACGCCCGCCGTGAAAGTGATGCTCATCGAGAACGGCGACATCCTGCGCTTCGACGAAAACGGCGCGAGCGTCACGGGGAAGGCTCCCGCAGGGCGGGTGCTGATCGACGCCTCCGGCTCGGGCGAGGTTGTTGACGAAGTGCTGCGCGATCGGCGGCATCTCGCGGAGGACGGCCTCATCGTGCCGGTCGTCGCCATCAACAAACAGACCGGCGAATTGGAAGGGGATCCAGACGTCGTCAGCCGCGGTCTCGCACAGGATGCGGACAGCGCCGAACTGCTGCGCGATGGGGCGAAGCTCGTTGGCGACGTCATTCAGGGAGCGAGTATTGAAGAACGGACCGACCAGGGCCTCATCAAAGAAAAGATCCGCGTCGAGCTACGGCGTTTCTTCCGAAAACGGTCGGGGCGCCGGCCGCTTATCGTCCCGGTCATCATGGAGGTTTAGCGTGGCAGGATCGACTGTCTCGCGCCGGGTCAGCGAATTCGCCGGAGTGGCGCTGTTTGCCGCTGCGCTCATCTGGTTGATCGCACTGGCCACTTACGAGCCGGCCGATCCCGTGTGGTTCTTCAGCGCGGGCTCGGGCGCACACCCGGTGAACTTCGCGGGGCGTGTCGGCGCATTCCTCGCCGAGCTGTCATTTCAGCTGCTGGGCTACGGATCGTACTTGCTTCCTGCAGCGATGGTCATCCTCGGCTGGCACTATTTCTGGTGCCGCTCGATGGACGCCCAGTACACCAAGCTCGTCGGCGCAGGCCTGCTCTTCGCCTGCGTCAGCTCGCTTCTGAGCCTCGCGTTCGGCAGCGTCGACGTAGCGGGCAAGCCCTTTCGCTCTGGCGGCTATCTCGGCGAGTGGCTGGCTGCGTGGATGTCGGATTACCTGAATCGAACCGGTTCCATCATCGTGATCCTCACGCTCCTCTTCCTCGCCGTCATGCTCTTCACACAGCTTTCACTCGGAAGGATGTTCTCATCGGCCACGCGAGTCAGCCGGTCTGGCGGCTCGCGGATGTTTGGCGCGCTCAGGAGCTGGCTCGACGAGCGGCAACGCGCGCGGCAGCGGCTGGCGCTGCTCGAAAAACAGGGCAGGAAGGCCGACAAGGCCCCTGCGGTTGCGATCCCGAAGAGGACCGTGGAACCGGCACTCGCGCAGCCCCGCCCCGTCGCGGTTGCCCTCGCGGGCGCGGACGAAATGCCGCCGATGGAAGACCGCAAGCCACCAGTGATGGCCAAGCGGCCAAGGACCGTCGAAAATCCGCCGCTGCCACTCCCCGACCCGGAACCGCGGCCTCCTCGACGGATTGGTGCGTTCACCATCCCCCCGCTGTCGCTGCTGGATGCGCCCAAAACGGAGCGCAAGATCGACGAGCGCGAGCTGATGGAAGGTGCGCGCCTGCTCGAGGAGAAATGCCGTGAGTTTGCCGTCGAGGGTGCGGTGGCGCAGATTCATCCCGGCCCGGTCGTCACGACCTTCGAGTTCAAGCCGGATGCCGGCGTGAAGTACGGAAAGATTACGAGCCTTGCCGACGATCTCTGCCTGGCCATGCAGGCCGAGTCGGTGCTGATCGACCGCATCCCGGGCAAGTCGACGGTGGGGATCCAGATTCCCAATCACTCGCGCGAGCAGATTTCCCTGCGCGAGCTGCTGCAGTCGGAAATGTACCAGCGATCGAGCTCGAAGCTGACGCTCGCACTCGGCAAGACGATTCACGGCGAGCCTTACATGACCGACCTCGCCGTGATGCCTCACCTGCTCATCGCCGGATCGACCGGTACCGGTAAATCGGTCGCCATCAACTCGATGTTGTCGAGCATTCTGTTCCGGGCGACGCCGGAAGAAGTGCGGCTCATCATGATCGATCCCAAGCGCGTCGAGCTCGGGATCTACGAAGACATCCCGCATCTGATGACGCCCGTCGTCGTCGATCCCAAGCAGGCCGTCAACGCGCTTCGCTGGGCCGTGAAAGAGATGGAAGAGCGTTACAAGAAGCTCGCGGCGGCCGGTGTGCGCAACATCGAGCAGTTCAACCGCAACGCCGCGCACATGGCCAAGGAAAAGCCTTCTGCCGAATCGGAAGAGATTCTGCAACCGCTTCCCTACATCATCGTCGTCATCGACGAGCTGGCCGACCTGATGATGGTGGCCCGCGGCGACGTCGAGGAATCGATCGCCCGTCTCGCCCAGATGGCGCGAGCGGTGGGCGTCCATCTTCTGCTCGCCACGCAGCGACCGTCGGTCGACGTGATCACAGGTCTTATCAAGGCGAACCTGCCCTCGCGCATTTCGTTCCGTGTGCAGTCGAAGACCGACTCGCGCACGATTCTCGACAGCAACGGCGCCGAACAGCTGCTCGGCCGCGGCGACATGCTCTTCATGCCGCCCGGATCGTCGCGCGCGATCCGGCTGCACGGCCCCTACATCTCAGAACAAGAGAGCGCCAGGCTCGCAAGCTTTCTCCGCAAGCAGGGCAAGCCGATTTACAACACGACGATCACAGCCGAAGAGAAGAAGCTCGACGCGATCGATATGGAAAAGGACGACCTTTACGACGAGGCCTCACGCATCGTCGTCTCGAGCGGGCAGGCGTCGATCTCCTATCTCCAGCGCCGCCTTCGCATCGGGTTCAGCCGCGCCGCGCGCCTTGTCGACATGATGGAAATGGACGGGCTCGTCTCGCCCGGCGTTGGCGGCAAACCACGGGAAGTCCTGGTGGACAAAGGGTACTTTGATGAGGTCGATGCACAGCTTCGATAGATCTCTCATCGCCGCGCTGCTGGTGCTCGCGCTGCATCCGCGCGTGAGCGTTCAGGGGCAGGACGGTCGGAATTTGACGGCCACACCCGAGGGGACTGCCTCGCCTGCGGGCGAGGCCGGCGACGGAGTGCCGGCCTCGAAGTCAGACACTTCGGCTGTTGGCGCTCGGTACACGGCGTTGCACGAGCAGGATCTCCTGGCTCTCAATTCGACTGCATCAACAGCCGAGGACTTCCGCACCATCATCAACAGGTATTGGAGCTTCGTTCGACGGTACCCGACGAGCGGCTATGCGGACAACGCGCTCTGGCAGGCGGCGAATCTCTCGGCCGAGTCATTTCGCCGTTTCAGCGAGGATCGCGACAAGAATCGCGCGGTCCAGCTTCTCCAGTGGCTTCGAGATCAGTACCCGCACAGCAGTCTTCGCGGGTTCGCCTTGAGCCGGCTTACGGAGCTCGACACGGCATCAACCGCGGCGTCAGCGACGCCGACGGTCGCTCCTCCAGCGCCTGAGGCGTCCGCGCCTGTCGCGCCGCAGGCGGCGGCGTCGAGTTCCGCAGTCCCGCCCGGGGCCGTCACCATTCGAGCCGTTCAGCGCGAGGTGTTACCAGAGGTCGTGCGTGTGACGGTGGAGCTCGATCAGGAGGTGCCCTTTTTTCAGGAGCGCATAGAGGGTCCTGCACGGCTGTTTTTCGATCTCAAAGGCACGAAGACGGTGCCGGGGCTCGTCGACGCCACCTTCCGCTACAACTCCGACATCATTCGCCACATCCGGCTGGGCCGCCATCCGAATACGACAACGCGCATCGTCCTGGATCTCGAAAACGTCAGCCGTTACAGCGTGTTCACTCTGTACAATCCGTATCGCATCGTGATCGACGCAGAGCGCGTTAACGGTCCAGTGCGGAATGCGCCCGTCGTGATTGCCGGCAGACCGATAACGGCAACCGGTACGCCGGTCGCTGCGATCGTGCCGCGTGCCGCCATTGCACCCAAGCCGCCTGTTGCTCCCAAGCCGACGGTTGCCAAGAGTGAGCTGCTTCCGGTCGGCATACCCGTGGCGGCCAGCAGGCGTTACTCGCCGATTACCCTCAACGCGCCTGTCGTACCGAGGGCACTTGTCGCGTCGAAAACAGCTCCCGCACCTAACGCACCCGTCGCACTCAGTGCACCTATCGCACCAAACGCACCCGTCGCACCCGTCGCACCCAACGCACCCAGTAGCGTGCCTCAGACTGCGACACTGGACGCCGAGACCCCGGCCACCGTGGACAAGCCGCTCGCCGCTCGGAAGCCAATCTCGCCATCCACCAATTCCAGTGGCAAATTCTCGGTCGCGCGTCAGCTCGGGCTCGGCGTCTCGCGCATCGTGATTGACGCCGGCCATGGCGGCCACGATCCAGGGGCGTCGGCTAACGGCATCGCGGAGGCGGAACTCGTGCTCGACGTCGCCCTTCGTCTCGAGACCCTGCTGTCGCAGCAGGGCATGGATGTCGTCCTGACGCGCAGGACCGACGAGTACATTTCTCTCGACGAGCGCACGGAGATTGCCAACAGAGAGTCGGCCGATCTCTTTCTTTCCATTCATGCCAACGCGAGCGCGACCGCAACCGCGCGCGGCGTGGAGACCTACTTCCTGAATTTCGCGCTCAACCCGCAGGCCGAAGCCGTCGCGGCTCGCGAAAACGCGGCGTCGGGCAGGAACATGAACAGCCTGCCCAGCATCATCAAAGCGATCACGTTGAACAGCAAACTGAACGAGTCGCGCGATTTCGCGGGAAGCGTCCAGCGGGCGCTGGTGCGAGGCATGCGGCCGGGGAACAAGACGATTCGCGATCTCGGCGTGAAGCAGGCGCCCTTCGTGGTGCTCATCGGCGCCGCCATGCCCAGCGTTCTGGCCGAGATCTCGTTCGTGACCAACCGCCAGGAAGCGCGACTCCTGAAAACGCCGGCCTATCGCCAGCGCATCGCCGAGTCTCTCCTGGCGGGCATCCTGCGCTACCAGGACTCCCTCAAGAAGGTGCAAACGGCGGCATTGCAGTAGGACTACGCCAGACCAGTCTGGCCTCCCGCAGACCTGAAATCAGGAGTTCACTGGGCCAGCAGCTTTTCCATCTCGTCGATGACCCGATTCATCTTTCCAATCGTCAGCTCGAGCGGCTGATCAGAAGTCATGTCGACGCCGGCATCTTTGAGAAGATCGATCGGATATTTCGAGCCCCCCGCCGATAAAAATCGAAGATAGCGCTTGGTGGCATCGCCCGCGTGGGGCCCAGGCGCCAGCACGCCTTCAGACAGCGCCGTGGCCGCTGTAAATGACGTCGCGTACTGGAACACGTAGTAGCTCCTGTAGAAATGCGGTATCGCGCTCCACTCGTGCGCGATGTAGTCATCGACCACGGAGACCCCTTGTTCGTGGCCGTAATACTTCTTCGTCACCTCGAGGTACAGCTTCGCAAGAGAGTCACCCGTCAACGGCTTCCCCTGCTCTGCCATTTGATGCGCGCGCAGCTCGAAGTCTGCGAACTGCGTCTGCCTGAACACCGTCGCTTTCAGCGTTTCCAGATAGTTGCCGAGGATCGCGACGCGTGTGTTGGTGTCCTTGACCTGCTTCAGCATGTGATCGAGCAGCAGGTCTTCGTTGAACTGCGAGGCAACCTCCGCGACGAAGGTGTGATATCCGGCCAGCTCGAACGGCTGCGTCTTGTTCGAGTAAAAGCTGTGCATCGCGTGGCCGAGCTCGTGCGCCACCGTCGACATGTCGTAGTACTTACCGTTGTAGTTGATGAGGGTGTACGGATGCACGTCGTACGCCCCGCCCGTGGCGTATGCACCGGATCGCTTGCCGACGCTCGGCATCAGATCGATCCAGCGTTCGTTGAACGCGCGATTGATCGTGGCGGCGTAGTCGGAACCCAACGGTGATACCGCAGCGCCGATATGCTTTTGCGCCTCTTCCGGCGTGTAGGACAAGTCGACCGATCCGACGAGTGGCGCGTACAGGTCGTAGTAGTGCAGCTCGTCCAGACGCAGCATCCGCTTTCGGAGTCTCAGATAGCGGTGAAACGACGGCAGATGGCGATTGACGCCGTCGATCAGGCGCGAGTACACCGAGACGGGAATGTTCGAATAGTCGAGGCGCGCGGCCAGATCGGATTCGTAGTTGCGGGTCTTCGCAAGAAACCGGCTCCCATGCACCGACCCGCTGAACGTCGAGCCGAGCGTCTGGCTGAATCCGCCCAGCGCCCGGAAGTATGCCGACATCACCTTCTCTCGATCGGCGCGATTCTGTGATTGCCGGACGTCTGTGAAGGTTTGCTGGTCGAGCCGAACCGCGCGTCCGTCGCTCAGCGTCACCGTTGGATACGGAAACTCCGCGTTCAGGAGCAATCCCGATGTCGTGGACGCCGAGCCGGTGACGGGCGATGCCGCCGCGAGAATCCTCTCTTCCGGCTCGGTCAGCGTGTGTTTCTCGCGCCGCAACAGCTCTTCCAGGTAGAAGCGATGGGTCGCGAGCCGCGGCTCGGCCGAGAGGAACTGCTTGAGCCTGGCCGGGCCGATTTGAAGAATCTCCGGTTCGACAAACGCCGTCTCGGAACCGAAGGTTGCGCCGACGAGCGTCATCTCCTGCCGCATGCCCTGATGCTCGGCCTGCCGTGTGTCTTCGTCAGCCTGAAGGTTGGCGTAGGTGGCGAGCCTCGACAGCGTCTTGTCGAGCGCGGTGATGCGTTCGAGCGCGCCGGCCAGCGACGCGGGCGAAGTGCCCAGCGTACCTTTGAACGCCCGAACGGTCGGAATGTCCTTTTCGAGCTGATCCTTCGCCGCACGCCAGGCGGCGTTCGACGCGTAAATCTCGGTCAGGTTCCATTTGTATTTCTCGGGAATGCTCGCGCGATCGCGCTGTTGTGCCCACGTGGTGACGGTGAGGGCAAGGACAACAATGGCAATGACCACGCGCTGAGACATCTTCAGGCTCCTTCCTGACCGGCTGTACAATTATGCGATGCAGGCCCCAAGCCCGCCCATTATGGTCAGAATCGTGGAGCAGAACGAAATCTCCGGGCTTGGCCAGGTCATGCTCGAAGCGATCGGTCTGACGGGTGTCATTGCGGTGGGGGCGCTGCTGTTCGGATTGGTACTGGCCGTGGTGATTATCGGCTACCGCAAAATCAAGGCTCGCCTGGAACCGGAAGAGGACATGCAGACGCAGCCCCTGGGACTCACACCCACGGACCCGGTGGTGAAATCTAAGATTTAGAATCTAAAGATCTAGAATCTAGAATCTGAAATCTAAAATCCGGGATCCGGCACGTCAACGGTCGTCAACCCAGGACGCCTTCGTCGCCGCCGCGCCGCCAGCTCAGCGTTCCAATTGGCGCGCGCTGTCGTCAGAGAAGCGGTGAAAATCGCGCACAGTTCAGTAGCCTCCTGCAGGAGGCCATTGTCTGTGGCGATGGAACCTTCTTTCATGAACTCTAGCCACCCCACTGTTTCATCAATTTCCTCGACTGCCAGGGCCAACTTTGACATGAAATGTGGCCGCGACTGCCCTCGTTTCGATGCGCGATAGTTTGACCAGGAAGACGTAGATGCTTTGTAAAACTGCACGCCGGGAACTTGTGCTTCTGTTGATTTCGGGAGTCGCCGATAGAAGTCGAGCGATCTGAGGGCAAAGCGTTTCGCGCGAGCCTGCAATTCCGCCGAGTTCATGTAGCGACTCAACGCACTGAACGTGCCGATCGACGAAACGCGAAAACGCTCGACATTCGTCCGGCTCGTGGCGATCTGTTGCAGTATTTCCGCAATTCAAGCCGTCGGAATCGCGCAGATTTTGATTCCAGTTTCTAGATTCCAGTTTCTAGATTCTAGTTTCTAGATTCAGATTCAGGCTCACCCTTCAGTTCCGCCATTGAGGACGCAAGCTCAACCAGCGTGCGCACTCCCACACCCGTGGGTCCCTTGGGCATAAACGGTTTGTTCTCGTCCGCCCAGGCGGTGCCGGCGATATCGAGATGAATCCACGGAAGGCCGCCGGTGAATTCCCGCAGGAACACCGCTGCGGTAATCGCGCCCCCCAATCGCCCCGCCGTGTTGATCATGTCGGCAATTTCGCTGCGAAGGTCGTCCTTGTACTCTTCGAAGAGCGGCAGCGGCCAGCACCGATCGCCCGAGCGCTCGGCGACCCTGCGCACGTGTTCCACAAATGACGCGGGCGTTCCGAACAAACCTGTCGTGATTCTTCCGAGTGCCACGCTGATGGCTCCCGTGAGCGTCGCGATGTCGACCAGATGGGTGGCGCCGAGCTTCTGCGCGTACCAAAGCCCGTCGCCCAGGATGAGCCGTCCCTCCGCATCGGTGTTCACCACTTCAACGGTCTTCCCTGACGCGCTTGTCAAGACGTCGCCAGGCCGTATCGCGCGCCCGCCGGGCATGTTCTCGGCAATGGGGATGACACCGATGACACGAGTCGTCACGCCGAGCGCCGCGATCGCCCGCATCGCACAGGCGACGGCCGCGCCGCCCGCCATGTCGTCCTTCATGCGGTCCATGTCGAGCGCAGGCTTGATCGAGATGCCGCCTGTGTCGAACGTGATTCCCTTGCCGACCAGCCCCAGCACGGGTGAAGGCGGAGCGCCGGGCGGCTCGTGTCGAATCGCGACCAGCCGCGGAGGCTCGACACTGCCGCGGCCGACGCCGAGCAGCATGCCCATGCCAAGTCGCTCGAGCGCGGCGTGGTCGAGAACCTCGACCGCGAGTCCGCCGCCCCGCGCGATCTCCGCAAGCCGCTCGGCGAACACCGACGGCGTCAGCGCGTTCCCCGGCTCGTTGTCGAGTTGCCGCGCCATATTGCAATGCTCGCCAATGATTCGTCCCCGGCGTGCGGCCGCCGCGCCTATCTGGCGGGATGGCGTTTCGACGATGATGCTGGACGCTTGAAGCGCGAACGGCTCGTAGCCGGCGGTCTTGTATCGCCCGCCGTCGAATTCAGCGAGCGTGAGACCTTCGGCGATCGCCTGAATCATTTCGGCGGAATCGAGCGCACCGTTTGCCGTGAAGGCAATGCGGCCGATTTTCTTCTGCCGGGCGATCAATCCGATTGCGGTGGCGACACGACGCGCCCTGTCGACGGTGAAGTCAGCCTGAAGGCCGAGGCCGATCGCCGCCAGCCTCCGGGCGCGAGAACCCGTTGCGGTAATCGGCGTCAGGAATGTTTCGAACAGCTTCCCGCTGAATTCCTTCGAGGCGACGGCGCGGCCGAACTCGCCACCGGTCGATGCCGACCACGTTTCAAGTGTGGAGGCCTGACCTTCGAAGGCCGAAACAATTACAAGATCGGTATCTACGCTCTGCGGTTCGCCCGCAAACACATCCATGCGTTTGGATTCTAGTGCACTCTTGCCCTAGGGAATCGAGGGCTGTAGGATGACAATTACATGATGCGCCCTTTGCTGGCGATCGCGTTCTGCTCGGCTCTCCTGCTGACTAGTTCGAGTGTGCCTGCTGCGCAATCCGGCGAAAAGGAACAGAAGAAGGAACCCAAGCGTCCCTCTCTTTCGCTCAAAGCGACCCCCGGAACCGGGATGGTGCCGGCCCGTATTTCGGCGACCGCAGAGTTCAAGGGCGGCGATGACGATTTTCAGGACTACTACTGTCCGGCGATTGAATGGAACTGGGGTGATGGCACCGTGTCGGAAGCGGCGAACGACTGCGAACCGTATGAAGCCGGTATCTCACAGATTCGCCGCCGTTACACACAATCGCACACCTACAAGCGTGCCGGCGCCTTTCGCATCGTCTTTCGTCTGAAGCACCGCGACAGGGTGCTGACGTCGCAAACCACGATGGTCAGGCTGCTTGGAGGGGGATTCTGACGGCCTGCCCCTGATCGATTCGGTAAGCCCTCACGTCCTCGTCCACGGGCGAGACAATCACATACAGGAAATCTGAGCCGCTGTTGGCTTCTCTGATGTCGGTTAGGGACGGTACAGGCGTGCCCTTCGGATGCGAATGATACGCGCCGATCACTTCAAGACGGTCGGCACGCGCGGAGCGAATGGCCCTGAAATGATCTTCGGGATCGATTGAGTAGCGGGTCCCGCTGGTGTCCAGGTTCTTCGCACGGGCGGTGCGCAGCACAGACTCGCCGGCGCCGATGAGCAACCCGCAGCACTCGCGCGGCGCCTCTTCCCGCGCATGCGCCAGCATGTCGCTCACGACATCAGCTGGAATTCTAAGGCTCACCACGAAACCTATAACACGAAGACACGAAGTGCACGAAGGCGCGACGAAATACAACCTATCACGGGTTTCTTCGTTGTCTTGACGTGTGCTTCGATTGCGCCGGCTTGCGAAGCAAGCCGGCCGAGCGGAGAGCGATAGCGCAAAACATGAACCGCGAGAAAAGAGCACGGTTCATGTTTTGACCTATCGCTCTCCGCTCGTCGCCGACGGGCGCGCAATCGAAGCGGGATCTTCGAGCCTTGGTGTTCGTATGTGACCGCAGTCACCTGTAGCCTCTGCCTCTGCGGCTTTGCGCCTTCTGCGTTGAGGCAGTGATTCACGGCTTGTCGGAGAGCAGCGTCTCGCGCCAGAGGTTCGCCGAGTCGAAGACCTCGTCGATCGACTTCCCCGTCCGGAGATCGGCCCGCAATTGACGCAGCACGGTGATGAGCGCATCGAGCGCAGACCCGATCTCGTCGGCGTTGGTAGCGCAGACTTCCTTCCAGATGTCGGCCGGGCTCGACGCGAGCCGCGTCGTGTCCTGCAGACCGCGGCCACTCAGGCTCAGGCCCTCCTCGCGGGCCGCCTGCCCGACCACGTGCATCAGGGCGCTGACGGTGAGTTGCGGTAGGTGGCTGATGAATGCGAGAAGGCGATCGTGATCTTCAGGTGAGAGGATCTGAGGAACGGCGCCAAGTCCGGTTGCAAACGACTTGAGCTTGTCTAGCGCCTGCATGTCGTGCCCCTTGTTGGGGGTAAACAACCATGGGCGCCCCGTAAACAGATCCGGCCGCGCGTGCTCGATGCCGCCGCGCGCGGCACCACCCAGTGGATGACCGCCGACAAAGGTCAATCGCTCCGGAAGCGATTTCGCGGCCTCGACCATCTCGCGCTTGGTGCTGCCGGTATCGGTGATGACTGCAGAGCCAGAGACGTTGTCGGCCAGCTCGGCCAGTAGCTCGAGGTTCTGCTGAATCGGCGCCGCGAGTATCACGAGATCCGCTTCCGCGAGGACAATCGGATCATCGGCCGCGACGTCGATGGCATGCAGCACCATCGCGCGCTCGAGCACGTCCTTGCGGTCTACGCCGATGACGAGACCGGCCGGCCACGTCTGCCGCGCCGCCAGCGCGATCGACCCGCCAATCAGTCCCAGTCCCACGATCCCGACGCGCTGAAATATGGGCGGCTGTCCGGGGCTGCGCCCCGGCTGCAGCACCGGCAGCTGCTTTCCCTCAGACACTCGCGCTCCTCAATCTTCCAATCTCCCAATCTTCCAATCTTCCAATTCCTACCGGCCCCAGCCGCGCTTTACGACCGGCTCGACGCAGATGCTGCGCCCAATCGCCGGCGCGATGATCCGAAGCTCGGCCATGACGCGATCGAACTGGGCCGGGAACATCGACTGCGCGCCGTCGCTCAGCGCCTTGTCCGGGTTGGAGTGCACTTCGACGATGATGCCGTCGGCGCCCGCGGCGACAGAGGCGCGAGCCATCGGCGCGACCTTGTTGCGCATGCCGGTGGCGTGGCTCGGATCGGTGATGATCGGCAGATGGCTCAACTTCTTGATGACCGGAATCGCCGAGATGTCGAGCGTGTTTCGCGTGTAGCTTTCGAACGTGCGGATGCCGCGCTCGCAGAGGATGACGTCGTTGTTCCCGCCGGCGAGGACGTATTCCGCCGAGAGCAGCCATTCCTCAATCGTTGCCGCGATGCCCCGCTTCAGCAGCACCGGCTTGCGTGTCCGGCCCAGCTCTCGCAGCAGGGTGAAGTTCTGCATGTTGCGCGCACCCACCTGATAGATGTCGGAGTAGCGGCCGACCAGATCGATCTGGCTGACGTCCATGACCTCAGACACCAGTTTCATGTTGTGCTGATCGGCGGCCGCGCGCAGCATGCGCAGCCCCTCTTCGCCGAGCCCCTGGAAGCTGTACGGCGAGCTGCGCGGCTTGAACGCGCCGCCGCGCAGGATCTTCGCGCCGGCCTTCTTCACCGCAGCGGCCGTCGTGAAGACCTGTTCCTCGTTCTCCGCCGAACAGGGACCGGCCATCACGATGACCTCGTCACCGCCAATCCGCACATCGTCGATGACCACGACGGTGCCTTCGGGCTTGAACGTGCGGCTCGCGAGCTTGTACGGCTCGGTGATGCGAAGCACTTCGTGCACGCCGTCCATCACTGAAATCAATGCTGAATCCAGTTTGTGCGCTCCCACGACACCAAGGACGGTGCGATTGACGCCCGTCGACCGGTGCACGTCCATGCCTGCTTCAACCAGCGACGCGACCACTTTTTCGATCTGCGCCTCGGTTGCCCGCTCTTCCATTACAACCACCATAACTATCGATCCTCCACTTTGCCCGTCGGGTTATGAGCCGTGGCTCGCTCGATTCGCCGCGCCTCGTCAATGATCCGTTCGAAGACCCGCGCGATAGCGTCCCCTTCGAGCGGGCTGTCCGTATGCTTGCCGTGCGTGCGCACGTGATGCAGCACCTGCGCCTCGCGGTCGGGCTGGTACACCTCGAGCCCGAGCGCCTGTTTCAATTTGCCGATTTCGAGCGCGCAGTGCGCGCGCTCGCTGAGCAGCTCGACCAGCCGTTCGTCAAGCTGATCGATCCGCTTTCTGAGCTCGTCGATAGTCATTTGTGATTCTTGCCGGGTCTAAAACGCAAGACCCGGCCTGCGCACGTAGGACGGGTCCTGTTCTTTGGACCCGTCGCTCTTAAGCCAGCGAACATACGATTCTACCCGTTCGATCAGATCCGGGCTTTTCCCGGCCTCTGCGATCACGTTGACCAGCCCGCTCCCGACGACCGCCGCATCCGCGAATCGTCCGATTTGTTGTACATGTTCCGGCGATGAGATCCCAAACCCCAGCGCGATCGGCAGCGACGTCGCCGCCCGCATACGGCTCGCGAGCGTTTCGGCGCCATCAGCCACCTTATCGCGCGTGCCCGTCACGCCGAGGCGCGAGATGCCATACAGAAATCCGCGGCCGAGCCTGGCCGCTTCTCTGACGCGCGCATCAGTCGTCGTCGGACTCAGCAGGAAGATCGTGTCGATCTCGCGCTGGGCCATCGAATCGCGGAACGCGCCGGCTTCTTCGATCGGCAGATCGAGCACCAGCACTCCGTCGACACCCGCGGCGCGCGCGCGATCGGCAAACGCCTCCACGCCCATCCTGAGCACTGGATTTGCGTACGTGAAGAGCACGATCGGCGCGTTGACCGTCGACCGCACACGTTTGACCAGATCGAGCACGTTCGATGCGGTCGCTCCGCCCGCAAGAGCTCGCTCGGTCGCGCGCTGGATGACCGGGCCGTCGGCCAGCGGCTCGGAGAACGGAATGCCCACCTCCAACACATCGGCACCGGCGCGATCGAGCGCGCACAGGATGTCCGCCGAACGAGCCAGGTCCGGATCGCCGGCAGTGACATACGTCACCAGCCCGGTCCGCTTTTCGCCGCGGATGCGCTCAAATGCGCTCGAAATCCTAGACGGCACGTAGCGCCCCTTCTGCGTCAACGAGCCGGGCAACGCTATCGACATCCTTGTCGCCACGGCCAGACAAATTCACGAGGATCTGCGCCGACGGACCCAGCTCCTGCGCGAGTGTGCAGGCATACGCCACGCCGTGCGCCGATTCGAGCGCCGGGATGATGCCTTCGGTCCGCGCGAGTTGCTGAAACGCCTCGAGCGCATCGTTGTCGCCGATCCAGGAATATTCGGCGCGTCCCATATCCCGGAGCCATGCGTGCTCCGGGCCAACGGCCGCGTAATCGAGCCCGGCCGAGATCGAATGGGTCAACTCGATGTTGCCGTTCGCGTCCTGCAGCACGTAAGTGCGCGTGCCCTGCAGAACTCCGGCGAGGCCGGTTGCAAACCTGGCCGCATGCCGTCCGGCGGAGAGCGCTTCGCCGCCGGCCTCGACGCCAATCAGCCGCACCGCCTTGTCGGCAATGAACGCGTCGAAGATACCGAGCGCGTTGCTCCCGCCGCCCACGCACGCAACAATCGCGTCAGGCAGCCTGCCGTTCATCTTCTGAAACTGCTCGCGCGCCTCGCGCCCAATCACCGACTGGAACTCACGGACCATCAGTGGATATGGATGCGGCCCGAGCACCGACCCCAGCAGGTAGTAGCTGTCGGTGACGTTGGTCACCCAGTCGCGCATCGCCTCGTTGATAGCGTCTTTGAGCGTGCGGCTGCCTGCGGACACGCCCCGCACGGTCGCGCCCAGCAGACGCATCCGCACGACGTTCAGGGCCTGGCGCGCCATGTCGTCTGTGCCCATGTACACATCGCATTCGAGCCCAAGCAGCGCACACACAGTAGCCGTGGCCACGCCGTGCTGGCCCGCACCGGTCTCCGCGATCACGCGCTTCTTCCCCATCCGCCGGGCAAGAAGGGCCTGACCGAGCGCGTTGTTGATCTTGTGCGCCCCGGTATGCGCGAGATCCTCGCGCTTCAGGAAGATGCGGGCTGCCGGTGACGGCAGCGACGCCCTTAATCGCGCGGCTTCGTAGACGGGCGTGGGACGGCCGACGTAGTGCGCGAGCAGGCGATCGAACTCGTCGAGAAAGTCCTTGTCTCTGCGAGCCTCCAGATACGCCTGCTGCAGCTCTTCGACAGGCGCCACCAGGGTCTCGGGCACGAATTTGCCGCCGTAGTCGCCGTAGTAGCCGCGCGCGTTCGGATCGCGTTGGCCGAATCGTGTGTCAGTCATGCAGTGCCTCGAAAAAGCTCCTCAAGCGGCCGGGATCCTTGACGCCCGGAGACGACTCCACGCCAGACGATACGTCCACGCCATACGGCCGCACCGAGCGAACCGCCAGCTGGATGTTTGCGGCGTTCAAGCCGCCGGCGAGAATCGTCGGACGCGTTGCGGCGATCTCGCGCGCCGCGTCCCAGTTAACGGCTCTGCCGGTTCCCCCCGTCGTTCCGGATCGTGCGCATCGACCAGAAGGACGACGTCCGGATCAAAGGCGCCGACGTTGATGGTTCCGTTATCTGTCATGCCTACTGCCTTGAAAATTCGACGGTTCAATGAGCGACAGAATTCCGGGGTCTCCTGGCCATGCAATTGCGCGACGTCCAATCCCGCCTCGTCCATCACGCGCGCAATTTCCTCGGAGCTCTCGTCGACGAAGACGCCAACCTTCGCGATCGTCGCCGGAACGTTCGCCGTAATCGCCTTCACCGTCTCAGGTGCCACGTAACGCGGACTGTCCGGCCAGAAAACGAACCCCAGCGCGTTCGCGCCGAGGCCGATGGCCAGGTCCGCATCCTGGGGCCGGGTAATACCGCAAATCTTCACGAAGAGATTCACGCGTCCGCACCTCTGAGAAGCTCTCCGAGTGCACGACCGGGATCGTCGCTCGTCATCAAGCGCTCGCCGACGAGAAAGGCGTCATAGCCCGACGCCGTCAATTGCGCCAGATCGTCCGGTGTCTTGAGACCGCTTTCGGCAACAGCGATCGTGTCTTCGGGAATCAACTCCACTGCTTTACGGCTCACTTCGGTATCGACCGCCAGCGTCCGCAGGTTGCGATTGTTCACCCCGACGATCGACGCGCCCGCGTCGAGGGCGATCGGCAACTCGTCGAGATCGTGAATCTCAACCAGCACGTCCAGCCCGGCTTCGGTCGCCATCCGATGCAGACTCGCCAGCGATGCAGGGCTGAGGCCAGCGACGATCAGAAGAATCGCATCGGCACCCGCGGCGCGGGCTTCCAGAATCTGGTACCGATCGACGATGAAATCCTTTCGGAGAACGGGCAGCCGCGTGGCGCGACGCACCGCGACGAGGTGGTCGAGACAACCGTCAAAAAATGCCGGCTCGGTCAGTACCGAGATTGCCGCCGCGCCGGCGTGCTCGTAGCCGGACGCGATCGAAGCCGCGTCGTAATCCGGCCGCAACACACCGCGAGACGGCGACCGGCGCTTGCATTCGGCGATGACGTTTATCCGGCCGCTCCGTGTGAGCGACTGGCGGAAGTGTCCGGCACGAACTTCGACCGACGCCGCGCGACGCTCCATCTCATCGAGAGAGATTTCCGCAGACCGCACACTGACGATGCGTCGAGTCGAGGCAATAATTGCCTCGAGCAGATCCGGCGTTTCGACGGTGGACGTCATGCGGCCTTCAACCCTTTGGACGCGGCGATCATCGCGTCCAGCTTGGCGCGAACGGACCCAGAGTCGATGGCCGCGGCCGCCTGCTCGATCCCTTCGCGAACGGAAGAAGCACGGCCACCCACGAAAAGCGAGGCGCCGGCGTTCAAGAGCACAACGTCGCGACGAGGTCCCTTCTCGCCCGCCAGGATGTCGCGCACGATTCGCGCATTCGTTGCCGCATCGCCTCCCTGCAGATCCTTCCGGTCGGATTTCGGGATCCCGAAGTCCGACGGATGCACGTAGAAGGTCGAGACGGCGCCGTTATGGCACTCCGAGATCTTCGTGTGTCCGGTGGTCGACATCTCGTCGATGCCGTCTGCGCCGTGGACGACCCACGCCCGGGTCGATCCGAGAATCAGCAACGAGCGCGCGATGAGCTCGGTCAGCTCGGAATGAGGCACGCCCACGAGCTGGTTCTTCGTCCCGGCCGGGTTGGTCAACGGGCCCAGCAGATTGAATGCAGTGCGCACCGCAAGCTCGCGACGGACAGGAGCCGCGTGGCGCATCGACGGGTGAAACGTGGGCGCAAAGAAGAACGCAATCCCCACTTGCTCGAGCGATGCCTCCACGACAGCGGGATCTGCGGCCACGTTCACGCCGAGCGCCTCGTACACGTCCGCACTTCCGCACAGGCTCGACACCGACCGATTGCCATGCTTGGCGACCCGCAGGCCGGCCGCCGCCGCCACCAGCGCCGCCGCCGACGAGATGTTGAACGTGCCCGATCGATCGCCCCCGGTCCCGCAGGTATCGAACACGTTGTCGAACGTCTTCGACAACGGCACGGCGTTCGCCCTCATGGTCTTCGCGAGCCCTACGATCTCCGCCGGCCGTTCGCCTTTCATCGTCAGGCCCACGAGCAGCGCGCCAATCTGTGCCGGCGTCGCCTCGCCGCTCATGATGGCGGCCATCGCTTCGGACGACTCGTCGACCGACAGGTTCTCGCGCCGCATCAGTTTTTCGAGCAAACCTGAGATCTTCATACGTTCAGAAAATTGCGCAGGAGGTGCTGTCCTTCGCGCGTCATGATCGACTCCGGGTGAAACTGCACGCCGTGAATCGGAAACGTCTTGTGCCGCAGGGCCATCACCGTGCCGTCGCTATCCACCTGCGCCGCCACCTCGAGCGCGTCGGGCCAGCCTTTGCGGTCGACGACGAGCGAGTGGTACCGCGCAACGTTGAGCGGGCTCGCAATTCCGGCAAACACCCCCAGGCCGTCATGGCTGATGTTCGACGTCTTGCCGTGCATGGGCGCATTGGCGCGGACCACTTCTCCACCGAACGCCATCCCGATGGCCTGATGACCGAGACAGACCCCCAGCAACGGCGTCGTCGGGCCGAACCTCTTGATCACGTCGAGGGTGATGCCGGCCTGCTCCGGACGGCCGGGCCCCGGCGAAATGACGATGCGCTCGGGCTTCAGCGCGGCGATCTCGTCGAGCGTGATCTCGTTGTTGCGCCGGACGAACGGCGTCGTTCCAAGCTCGCCCAGGTACTGGACGAGGTTATACGTGAACGAATCGTAGTTATCGATCACCAGAATCATTCGAATCTACCAATCTACCAATCTACCAATGCAGGCATCACTAAAGGCCTTCCTGTGCCAATTCCAATGCCCTGATCAGTGCTCGCGCTTTGTCCTGCGTCTCCTGGTACTCCGCCTGCGCATTCGAATCGGCCACGATGCCGGCGCCGGCCTGCACCATGGCGCGTTGCCCGGTGATGACGAGCGTGCGAATCGTGATGCAGAAGTCGAGATTGCCGGCAAAGTCGAGGTATCCGACAGCCCCGGCGTAGATGCCGCGCCGATCGGGCTCGAGCTCGGCAATGATCTCCATCGCGCGCACTTTGGGTGCGCCCGAAACGGTGCCCGCCGGAAAACATGCGACCAGCGCATCGAGGCGGTCCTGATCGTCCGCGAGCTTGCCCTCGACGATCGACACCAGGTGCATCACGTGCGAGTACTTTTCGAGGCCCATGAACTGGGGAACCCGCACGGTGCCGAACTGCGACACCCGGCCCAGGTCGTTGCGGCCGAGGTCGACGAGCATCACGTGCTCCGATCGCTCCTTCTCGTTCCGCTTCAGCTCTTCGGCGAGGCGGGTGTCTTCCTCGTCGCTCTTCCCCCGCGGACGCGTTCCCGCAATCGGGTGTGTTTGCGCCATGCCGCCTTCGACGCGGACGAGCATCTCCGGCGACGATCCGACGATCGACACCTTTCCCATTCGCAGGAAATACATGTACGGCGACGGGTTGACGTGCCGCAGGGCGCGATACACCGTGAACGGATCGGTCGTGATTTCCGCCTCGAACCGCTGCGAGAGCACGACCTGATAAATGTCGCCGGCGGCGATGTATTCCTTCGCGGTCTTCACCATCTCGAGGAACCGCTCGCGCGGCACGTTCGACGTCACCTCGATGTTCTTCCCCGGCTTCGGCTGGGGATGCGACAGATCGCGGCGCAGCTCGCGCTCGAGGAAATCGATTTTCGTGCACGCGAACTGATACAGCGCCTCGAGATCGTCGTCCGGCGTGATACGCGCGTTTGCGATGATGAGGATCCGATGCTGCACGTGATCGAACGCCAGCACCGTGTCGAAGATCATGAAGCCGGCTTCGTCCTTCAGCGCGGGATCGGGTTCGCCGCCGTTCTGCAGTGTGACCGGCTCGAACCACGCTGCCGTGTCGTATCCGAGATAACCGACGGCGCCGCCCGTGAATCGCGGCAGCTCCGGAACGAACGGCGAGCTGAAGTCGGCCATCATCCGGCGCAGCACGCTCGACGAACTCCTCGGCTTTTTCCGTCGTCACGCCCGCCTTTTCGACGATGGTCTTGCCATCGCGGGCGCGGAGCATCACAAACGGGTCCTTGCCCAGGAACGAATACCGTCCGACGTGCTCGCCGCCCTCGACGCTTTCCAGCAGGAACGCGTAATCCGAGTGCTCGGCGATACGCAGGAATGCCGAGACGGGCGTCAACAAATCGGCGACGAGTTCCTTCACCACGGGGACGAAGGTGCTGCGGCGTGCGAGGTCGACGAAGGCGTCAAACGATGTTTGTTTCATAAGAAACGCAACGCGGCTTCGCGCATGAGCCCTGCTGGCGGCCGTTTGCCAATCCACCATGCCGACTGGTCTTCGGCCTGCGCCACCAGCATGTCGAGGCCGCCAATCACGTCGCATCCCGCGGCCGCCGCCTCTTTCAGCAACCGGGTCTCCATCGGGTTGTAAACAAGGTCGTACACCACGCGGCCTTCGAACGTCCCCTCGAACGGTGTTTCGTCGATGTTCGGAAACATCCCGACCGGGGTCGTGTTCACCAGAAGGTCCCAGCTCTTCTCCGCGACGGGAAACGCCGATGCCGTGCCGCCGGCCAGCGCGGCCACATCTTTTGCCCGTCCACGGTTCCTTCCATAGACCGTAACCACGCTCCCGGCGGAGGCCAGCGCGACGGCCACCGCGCGCGCCGCGCCGCCCGTTCCGAGAATGGCAGCCCGCGCGCCACGAAGATTCAGGCGGCCTTCGAGCGGCGCGAGAAACCCGGTCACATCCGTGTTGCGCGCCTCCCAGCGGAGGCCATCGCGGCGATACGTGTTGACGGCGCCGACTTTCCGGCTCATCTCGTCCATGTCGTCTGCACGCCGGAAGAGATCGACCTTGTAGGGAATCGTGATGCTCACGCCCTGCACGCCAAGCGCGGTCGCAAACATCGTGAAGTCGTCGGCGCTCGACGCCATGAGCGGCAGGTACACGGCATCGATCCCGGCGGAACGAAACGCGGCGTTGTGCATGGCCGGAGACGCCGAATGCGTCAGCGGCGATCCGACCACGCCGTAGATCGCGGTCGCATCGGTCACCTCGTGGAATCTGAACTCGTCGAGCATGCGAGTCGTGCCAATCATTCCTGGCGCATGCGCTTCGCCGGCGTAGGTCCAGTGCGAGTGGAAGTGTGCGGCCAGCACGCGCGTCGGCGCGCCAACCGGCCCCATCCCGATTAACACGGTGTTCCTGGCGCGCTCGAGGGCCAGCAGCCGCAGGTTATCGGCCAGCGAGCGCGCGGTAATGGCGACCTTGACGATCTCTGCGCCTGCCGCACGCATCGTGCGCACCCGCTCGTTCAGGTCGGACGGCACACCTTCGAAATCGTGCGTGGACAAGACGATGCGCTTGCCACCCGTCGACGCAATCAGCTCTGATGCGAACGCCGCTTTGAATTCCAGATCGACATATTCCGCGCCTCGCTGCAACGCGCAATCGAGAATCTTCTTTCGCTCGGCTTCGTCATCCTTGAAGGCTCCGCCTTCCCACTCCGGACGGCAGGTCACGATGACCGGGCTCATCCGGCCGGCCAGGGCCGCTGTCACGTCCGGATCGCTCACGGAGTCGAGCCGCAGCTCGACGATGTCGGCGCCCGCCTGCGAGGCGGCGTCGCGCCGGCGGCGCAGCTCCGCCATCGTGGGCGCCGCGACGGTGATGACGAACAGTGGTTTGGACATAAAAAAAGCCTCTTCAACCGGCGGGCTGAAGAGGCTTTGCTGGCTCCGGATTACGGTCGAACTCAGGCCAAGGCAGTTGCCCCTTCAGTCTGGGCGTAATACCACCATCCAAAACCAAACGAGATATTCCCCTGTGCGCCCTGCGCGATCACGATGGGCTTGGGCGCCGGTTTCGGGGTCCGCTTGGTGGAAGCCATGAAGCCGCGACGATAGCAGGAAGCCTTTGAAATTGTCAAGACATGTGCCACTATACTTAAAAGGATTTCCCAATAGATTCAACAACATGAAGAGACTTCTTTTCGCCCTCTGCACGAGCCTGGCGCTGTTGGTTGTGTCGCTCCCGGCCGCTCCGCCCTACTACCCCCTCGACCAGGTCAAGGCCGGGATGGTGGCCACCGGGTACACCGTCTGGCAAGGCGACAAGATCGAAGAGTTCAAGGTCCATATCCTCGGCGTGCTCCGCAATGTCATCGGTCCCCGCCGCGATCTGATTCTGGCGAGGCTCGAAGGCGGACCGCTGGCGCAGACCGGCGTGATCGCCGGCATGAGCGGCAGCCCGGTGTACATCGACGGCCAGCTCGTCGGCGCCGTGTCGTATTCGCTCGGCTCGTTCTCGAAGGAACCGATCGCGGGCATTACGCCGATCACCGAGATGATCGACGCCGCGTCGCTCGATACGCCGCGCGCTCCTGTTGGTACGCGCGCGCGGCTCGAGATGCCGGTCACGCGCGACAGCGTCGCCGCCGCTATGCGGGCGTCGATGTCGTGGACGCGGCCATTCGCCGATCGTCCCGGCGATGTGCAGGTCTTCGGTGACGGCGTGAACGGCCAGGTCGCCACGATGCTCCGGCCGATCGCCACGCCGCTGAACCTCGGCGGCTTCTCGCCCGAGCTGGCCGAGATGCTTGGCGCGTCATTTCGCGACTATGGGTTCCTGCCGATTGCGGGCGCGGCCGCCGCATCGGCGCAAGTCTCCGGCGCGAGCGATGCGCCGCTGCGTCCCGGCGACTGCGGTC
Source organism: Vicinamibacterales bacterium (assembly GCA_963811435.1). Classification (GTDB taxonomy): domain Bacteria; phylum Acidobacteriota; class Vicinamibacteria; order Vicinamibacterales; family JAMQPK01; genus JAMQPK01. The sequence continues at coordinate 1,428,111 of CAWERD010000006.1, read as the reverse complement.
GGCGTCAACATCGTCAGCGGCGATTTCAACATGGGCGCCACCGGTACGGTGACCGAAGTGATCGGCAACCGCGTCTATGCGTTCGGCCATCCGTTCTTCAACCTGGGACCGGTCGCATTTCCGATGACGAAGGCCTACGTCCACACGCTGCTGCCCAGCATGACGTCGTCGATGAAAATCGCGACGACTCGGCGACGTCATCGGCACGGTTCAGCAGGATCGCGCGACGACGATCGCCGGACTGACCGGCGACGCGCCGGCGACGATCCCGGTCAAGATCTCGCTCGAATCCGAACGCGGCTTCAAGAAGCAGTTCGAGTTCCAGGTCGTGAACGATCAGCTGTTCACGCCGCTCTTCACCTATGCGTCCATCCTGAGCACGCTCACGTCGTACGAGCGCGAGACCGGCGCGGCCACGTTCAACATCAAGGGCACGATGAACGTGAAGTCGCACGGCGAGATCAAAATCGAGGATCTGTTCTCCGGCAACAGCGCGTCGTTGAACGCGGCCGGCTCCGTCATGGCGCCGCTGACGTTCCTGCTCGGCAACGACTTCGAGCCGATTGACATCGAAGCGGTCGACCTGACGATTCAGTCGACCGAGCAGCCCCGGACCGCGACGATCGAGCGCGTCTGGCTCGACGGCGTGCGCGCGCGTGCCGGCCGGACAGTACCGCTGAAGGTGCTGATGCGCACCTATCGCGGCGAAGAAGTCGTCCGACCGTGCCGCTGGAGATCCCCGCGAACGCGACCGGTTCGTTGTCGGTCATGGTCTCTGACGGCTCGCGCCTCGCGCAATGGGAGCGGCGCGAAGTGCGCCAGCCGACCGAGCCGCGCAGCGTGCCGCAGCTGATGCGGGCGCTGAACACCGCTACGCAAGAACAACCGGCTCTACGTGCGCCTGCTCGCGTCGGACGCCGGCGCCGTCGTCAGCGGCGAGCCGCTGTCGTCGCTGCCTCCGTCGGTCCTTGGCGTGCTCGAAGCCGATCGCAGCGCGGGCGACTTCGTTCCGCTTCGGAACGCGACCCTCGGCGAATGGAACCTGCCGACTGAATACGCGGTCGTCGGGTCGCGCACGCTGACGATCAACATCGAGTAAGGACCGAATGCGTCCCTTCCTGCGAAATCTCTTCGTGCTCGGTCTTGTTGCGGCTGCTGCCACGACCGTTTCGGCGTCCAAGCCGGTGTTCTGGCAGACCGCCACGCTCAACGACTTCCTGCGCGGCGAGGTCGAGAACCTTTCCGTCGACGGTCACGGCCGCCTGGTGCTCGGTCCGGCCACGGAGCTGGTCGCCGAAACGACCGTCCCCGTTCCTCTGGGCGATGGCCGTGGCGCCCGACGGCTCGCTGTACGTCGGCAGCGGCAACGAAGGCAAAGTCTTCAAAGTCGACGGCGCGGGCAAGACCGACGACGTTCTTCGATACGACCGAGCTCGAAGTGCACGCGCTCGCTCTGGCGCTCGGACGGCACCCTCTATGCGGCCACCTCGCCTGACGGACGCATCTACAAAATCGATCGCAGCCGGCAAGAGCGCGCCGTTCTTCGATCCCGAAGACAAATACATCTGGAGCCTCGCGCTCGATCAGACGGGCAATCTCTATGCGGGCACCGGCGAAAAAGGGCTGATTTACAAGATTACGCCCGACGGAAAAGGCAGCGCGTTCTATCAGACGAAAGCGACGCACGTCATCTCCCTCGCGTTCGAGCGCACCGGCCAGCTGCTGGCGGGCACCGAAGGGCCCGGGCGCCTGTTCCGCATCGACGCGGCCGGAAAAGCGTTTCTGCTGCTCGATTCGACGTTCCAGGAGATCCGCGCCATTCGCATCGACCCGCAGGGAAACATCTATCTCGCTGCGCTGAGCGGCCGCACTTCCGCGTCGAACCAGCCCGCCTGCGACGCCTGCCGCCGATACCGCCCCGTCGGCCGGCACGCGAGCCCGTACCGACAGTCACGACCGAAGTGACGGCGATTGCCGTCGTCGATACCGGCGCCGCGTCGGTCGGCACACGGAAGCGCCGGCACGCGAAGAGCGGCGCGGCGGTCGCGGCGCCATCTATCGAATCAGGCCCGACGGGCTCTGGGACATCATGTGGGAATCGGGCGAGGACTCGCCGTACGACCTGATGTTCGATCCAAATGGCGCAGATCGTGGTCGGCACCGGCCGCAACGGCAAGCTCTTCAGCCTGAGCGGGCGATCCGACGACGGCGACGCTGCTGATGCAGGCATCGGCGCAGCAGGTGACCGGTTTTGCGCGCGACGCAAAGGGCAATGTCTACTACGCCACATCGAACCCCGGAAAAATCTTCAAGCTGTCGCCGCAACGCGCCGCCGAAGGCACCTACACGTCGCTGGTCCGCGATGCGCAGACCGTTGCCGATTGGGGCACGCTGAGCTGGCGCGCATCGGTGCCGGCCGGTGGCGCGGATCGATGTGTTTACGCGATCAGGCAACACCGCGACGCCCGACGACACGTGGAGCGCCTGGAGCGGCCCGTATGCGGTGTCGGGCGGCGAGGAAATCAAGAGCCCGAACGCGCGCTACCTGCAGTGGAAGGCGGTGCTCAGCAGGCAAACAAGCCAGCCCCGTCCTGACGTCGGTGTCTGCCGCCTACGTGCAGCGCAATCTGCGGCCGAAGGTGACGAGCCTCACGGTCCATCCTGCCGGCACGGTGTTTCAGAAGCCGTATCCGACCGGCGATCCGGACATCGCGGGTTTCGACGATCAGGCGCCCGATCGCCGCATCCTGAGCAGCATCGGCGAATCCGGCAGCCAGCTCGTTCGGCCCTGGGACGGCGCGTCTATCAGCGCGGCCTGCAGACCTTCGTGTGGCGTGCCGAAGACGCCAACGACGATGAGCTGCGGTACGAGATCCTGTATCGCCGCGAAGGAGAAACCGCCTGGAAGTCGCTGAAGAACGAGATCGAGGAAGCCATCTTCGTCTGGGACACGACATCGGTTCCCAACGGCACTTACGTCGTGAAAGTCGTCGCGTCCGATCAGGCCGTCGAACACGCCCGGCGCCGCGCTCGAAGGCGAGCTCGAGAGCTCGGCGTTCGACATCGACAACGGTCCGCCGACGGTCACCGTGACCGCATCGCGGCCCGCCAACGGGCGCACGACGATTCAGTTCGAGGTCCGGGACGAATGGTCGGCGATCTCGAAGGTGGAATACTCGCTCGACGCGCAGCGCTGGCTGGTCGTCTATCCGCGCGACGGCATCTTCGACTCGCGCAGCGAGCAGTTCGAGCTGACGCTGGAAAACGGCGATGCGGCGAAAGGCCTGATCATCCGCGCCTACGACGCGAAGAATAATTCTGCCACTGCAAGGGGTGAGGTGACGAAGTAAGGAAACACGTTCCTTACAGTGTTACAGCATCTTCCAACCGTCAACGCGCACGTGGACGTAGGCGCGAAGCGGCGCTCTGACGGTCGTATGCGAGACCAGCCAGACGACGTTCTGTGCGACGGGCGCGCCGGCTGCGCGGGCGGGCTCGAAGCGCGCGGTGGCGGCGGCGTTGAGGAGCTCTGACAACTGCTCGTGCGTCGGCAATTCGCGGCGGCCTCGCGTGCGCTCGCCGATGAACTCCAATCCCTCGAGATACCCATCGGTCGTCACGAGCGCGGCGAACGCCACTTCCTCGTCATCACGATTCACTACCGTCGCCGGCATGATGGCGTCGGCGTAGGCGCGCGGGAGCAACTCGACCGATGGCAGATAGATATCGGTGGTACGGGCGCGCGAGCTGAGCGTCATCGCGGCTTTCAGCGACTCCGGATGCCTGATGGGCGTTTGCGCGAGCATCAACGCGCTCGTGGCCAGGCACAGGGACATGACCACCGAGACGCCGATGCAGGCCGACGCCCGCCGTCCGATCATCGAACAGGTCTTGAATCGTCCGGCCGAGCGAGGCCTTCTCTTCCGCGTTCCATCGTTCGAGGATGTCGGTCTGCAGACGGCTCAGTCCCGGCATGACGGCCACGTCTTCGCCACGCGCGGTGGCCTGGAGGGCACCGCCGATGGCTTCCAGATCGTCGGCCTCGAGGCGGCAGGACGCGCAGCCCTCGAGGTGATCCGAGATCGCAATGCGATCGGCAACCGACAGCTCTTCGTCGTGAGAACGCCGAGAGCTCGGAGCGAACGCGCCCGCAGTTCCAGGTCAGCATCGCAGGTCTCCCAGCTCCTGCGCGCAGCGCCTGACGCGCGCGCGTGAGCCGCGACTTGACGGTGCCGACCGGCAGACCAAGCGAGAACGCGATTTCCTCGTACCTCAACCCTTCGACCTCCCGCAGTACGAGCGCCGTCCGCTGTTCGAACGGCAGATGCTGGATCGCCGTCTTCAATCGTGCGCCCAGCTCCTTGCGTGACAGCTCGCGATCTGGTGTGCACGCTTCTGCCCCAAGCACCATCTCGCCGTGATCGCGGATGTGCTCGTCGAGCGAGACCTGATTCGCGCGCTGACGGCGCCTCCACCAGCGCTGCCGGTTGCGGACCTGGTTCACGACGATGCGGAAGATCCAGGTTCGCAGCGACGATTGTCCGCGGAAGCGATGCAAGCGTGCGGAACACCCGCAAGAAGACCTCCTGTGACAAGTCGAGGGCCTCTTCGCGGTCTCCAAGGAGGTGGGTGGCGAGGCCCAGCACCAGGCGATGGTGCTCAAAAACGAGGGCGGCATGGGCGGTGTCGTCACCCGCCAGGCACCGCTCGATGAGCGCAGCTTCGCCGCTGGCTACCTCAGACGTCCACCCGATGGCTCCGGCCGGTTTAGCGGAAAAGTCTCCTGCCAAGTGGGTCCCTCCCCGAATATAGCAGGTTCTTCACACTTTGGACCCCGGCAGCTCTGGATTGTTCCAATCGAACAATTCGGCCTTTCTTTGCTACGATTTGGGGGCAGTGAAAAAGGGCATCGCCGTCATCCTCGTCATTGCGGGACTGGCCGCGGCAGGCATCCTCGCCGACCAGGCCATCGAACGCGACCGGAGTACCGGCGGCTCATCGGTCAGGGCGACGACGCCCTCAGCCGGGGAGAGACGTTTGGGCCATCGAGGCGTACAGCGGCGCTATCGCGCTCAAACGCGGCTCCATGCTCGCCTACCTGAAACGGGGCGAGGCGCATCAACGCCGCGGGGATACGCCCGAAATGCTGGCCGCCGCGCTGCGCGATCTGCGCACGGCCGCCGAGCTCGATCCGGGCGCCACGCGAACGCTCGAAAAGCTGGGCGACGTCAATGTCCAGCTTCGGCGCTTTGCGAACGCCGCAGAAAACTACGAGTCTTACCTCCGCCTCGACGACCACTCGGCCGAGATTTTCTACAAGCTCGCGCTGGCGTCGCGTGGCGATGGCCGGCTCACCCGCGCGATTTCGGCCCTGCAGCACGCGGTGAAGATCAACCCGAATTTTCACGAAGCGCATTACGTGCTGGGCCTGTGCTTGAAAGATCGCGAGCAGCTCGCCGAGGCGCGCGCCGCCTTCGTCCGGGCCATCACCATCTCGCCTGCCTTCATCCCGGCGCGTGAGGAACTCGCGGACATCTATCGGCTGCAGGATCACTCCCGCGAGGAAATCGAGCAGCTCGATGCGCTGTCCGCGCTCGACCCCGCCAAGGCCGAGCGCCTGATTGCCGTCGGCCTTGCCCATCTGCGCGCAGGCAATCGCGAGCTCGCCGTCGTGACGCTTCGCCGGGCCGCGGAATTGTTTCCCGAAACTCCAGGGGTTTACGCGGCACTCGGCCAGGTGTGGCTCGAGGCGGCCGAAGACCGGGGCGATCCCATCGATCTTCGAAAAGCGATCGAAGCCCTCGAACCGATCGCCACGCAGACCACCGCGACGCAGCGAGACGCTCGGACACTACGGCCGTGCGCTGATGCTCGCCGATCAGCAGGCGCGAGCCGAGACAGGTTTTCCGGCAGGCTGCCCAGCGGTTTCCGACCGATCCGGAGGTGCTGCCCCACCTGGCGACGGTCGCAGAACGGCTTGGACATCTCGAGGACGCGCGGCAGGCGCTCGTCAGATATTCGATTCTCGTCGACGAGGATCGGGAAGAAGCGCAGCACGCGGTGCGGATCGCAGACCTCTCGATGCAGCTGAACGACGCCGTGTCTGCGGTCGCCTGGTATCAGAAATCAGAAGTGCTCGGCGGCGGCGATGTCGCACTGCTTGTCCGGCTGGCCGAGGCGCAAGCGAAGGCTGGACAGTTGGACAACGCGCGAGCGACCGTTCAGCGCGCCGTGGAACAAGCGCCGGAGAACCTGACCGCTCGTGGCCTTGCGCGACGGCTTCAGGCGCGGTAGCGCTTCGGATCGAGCAGGTCGCGCAAGCCATCTCCCAGAAAATTGAACCCCAGCACGAGCGCGGCGATCGCGGCGCCCGGAAAGATCGTCAGGTGTGGCGCATCGAGCAGATGCAGCCGTCCGCCGTTCAGCATGGTCCCCCAGCTCGGCGTCGGCGGCTGCACGCCCAGGCCGAGAAAGCTCAGCGACGCTTCCGCGAGAATGGCGCCCGCCATGCCAAGCGTCGCCTGCACCATGACGGCCGGCATCGTCGTCGGAATCACGTGGCGGAAGAGGATGCGGGATGTGCCCGCGCCGAGCGCGCGCGCCGCCTGTACGAACTCGAGCTCACGCGCTTTCAATACCTGTCCGCGCACCAGCCGTGCATATCCCACCCACCCGATTACCGAGAGTGCCATCACGACATTTCCGAGGCTGGGGCCCAGAACCGCGACGAGCGCAATCGCGAGAAGGATTCCGGGGAATGCGAGCAGGACGTCGATGGTGCGGCTGATGACATCGTCGAGCCATCCCCCGAAGTAGCCGGCGATCGAGCCCAGCAGAACACCGATGACCGATGAGATGCCCACGACCGTGAGGCCGACAAACAGCGAGATGCGGGCGCCTGCGAGGACGCGAGAGAAAATGTCGCGGCCAAGCTCGTCGAGACCAAACGGATGTTCGACGCTCGGCCGCTCGAGCCGAAGCGCAAGCTCCTGGCTGGCCGGATCGTATGGGACGAGCCAGGGCGCCAGAAGCGCAGCCAGGACCGTAATCAGGACGATGACACCGCCCACCCGAATCACGATCGATCCACCCGGATGCGCGGGTCGAGGAAGCTGTAAGTGAGGTCGGTCAGAAGGTTCACGCCGACATAGGTCACGGCGATGAGCAGCACGCAGCCCTGCACGAGCGGGTAATCGCGGAAGCTGATGGATTGGATGAGCAGCCGGCCGATGCCGGGCCACGCAAAGATCGTCTCGGTGATGACCGCACCTGTCAGCACCACGCCGAACTGCAGGCCGAGAATCGTGACGATCGGGATCAGGCTGTTGCGGAACGCGTGGCGAAGAATCGCCGCGGCTGCGCGAGACGCCCTTCGCACGCGCGGCGAGCACATACGGCTCGCGCAGCTCTTCGAGCAGGCTCGCGCGCGTCATACGCGCGAGGATGGCCGCGAGGCCAGCTCCCAGCGTCACCGCGGGCAACACAAGATGCGCGAAGGTGCCACGGCCACCCACCGGCAGCCAGCCCAGCTCGACCGCAAAGATGATGGCGAGCAGCGGCCCAAGCCAGAAATTCGGCATGGAGATGCCCACCAGAGACAACGTCATCGCGCCGACGTCGATGGCAGTCCCGGGCCAGACGGCGGCGACGATGCCGAGCGGTATGCGCGACGAGCACCGCGACCAGCATCGACGCGAAGGCCAGCTCTGCCGTGGCCGGCATGCGGTCCAGAATCTGCTGCGTCACCGGCTGATCGTTGCGCAACGACACGCCGAGATCTCCGCGCAGCAGACCCTGAAGAAACGATCCGTACTGAACGATGAGCGGCCGATTCAGGCCGAGGCGTTCGCGCAGTTGATTGACTTCGTCGGGCGTCGCCCCTTCGCCGAGCATCGCCTGCGCGGGATCGCCGGGGATGAAGTGAATGAGCGCAAAAACCAGGGTCGCGACGCCGATCAGCACCGGAATCGTCAGCACAAGCCGACGGATGAGATACCTAAGCATCGAGATGGAGACGCTGCATCAGTTTGGCCAGTCCTTGACGGGTGAGACCAAGCGCTGCGGCCGTTTGCCCGCGGTGTCCGGCGGCGCGCGCCAGCGCAGCGCGAACGAACCGCTGTTCGAATTTCAGCCTCGCGCGCTCGAGCGACTCGTTCGAGTCGGGCTCGGCCGCTCGTGCGATCGCCGGCGGCAGCAGAGCCGCGCCGACAACACCGCGCGCCGGCGCCGCAACCACAAGCGCGGTGAGCACGTTCTGAAGTTCTCGAACGTTGCCCGGCCAATCATACCGCGCCAGTGCCGAAAGCGCGCTCTGTCCGAGCACCGCTTTGCTCGCGATTCGCTCGGCTGACTGCTTCCAGAATCTCGTGGCGAGGATCGGAATGTCTTCCAGGCGCTCGCGAAGCGGCGGCACCTGGATTCGAATGACATCGAGGCGATAGAGCAGGTCCTGTCGAAACCGCCGCGCTTCGACTTCCCCACCGAGCGGGCGGTTGGTAGCGGCCACCAGACGCGCATCGAAGGACCTGGTGACGTGTTCGCCGATGCGGCGAATCTCTCCCTCTTGCAGAACGCGCAATACCTTGGCCTGCGCACGCGCTGAGAGCTCGCTCACCTCGTCGAGGAACACAGTTCCGCCATCGGCGCTTTCAAACAGACCGAGCCTCTCGCCCGCTGCGCCGGTAAAGGCGCCTTTGGCATGGCCGAACAGCTCCGCATCGACGAGATCCTCGGGCATGGCGGCGCAGTTGAGAGCGCAGAAGCGTCGATCGCGGCGGCATCCATTGCGATGAATCGCACGCGCCACAAGTTCTTTGCCCGATCCGCTCTCACCCTCGATGAGAACCGTGAACGGCGCATTGGCCGCACGAGCGATCGCCTTTCTCACTTCGTTGATGGCGGGGCTCGCGCCGGCCAGATCGAACGAACCTTCCTCGGGCACGGGCACACTCTGCCGCTCGACGAGCACATAGACGAGCGGTGCGCACACCGCGGCTGCAGCCGCACCGAACGCCAGAGCGCGCTCAACGCTGCCGGGGCCTTCGATGTTCCATCGGAATCCCATCGCGCCAATGAGGCGCCCCAGGTATTGGACCGGCACTGCGCCTTCTATCCAGCCTCCGGCACGTTCGGGAACGATCGGCTGACCGACATTGATCGCCCGCTGCGGTATCGACTCGCCCACCGACCCCGCAGAGGCCGCAAGGCGCGTGACACCGCCATGGCACGCAAAGATTCCCACTCCGACGGCATGCGTGTGCCGGCGAATGGCTGTAGCCGCTCGCGTCAGCGCGTCAGCTTCGTCGTCAGATTGATGTGAGAGCGTAAGAAGGCCACGCAGACCATCGAGCTCCGCGACGCCGCCTCCGGGATCGACGATCTGGAAGCGCGCAGCGGATTCTCGCGCCAACGGCACTCTGTCCAATCCTTTCAACACAGATCTGATTCGAGATTTCAAAAGTGGTGGGATGACCCCCTCGCGAACGTGTTCCAGATGTTTTGCCGCGGCACGTGCGGCGCCCAGGCGTTCGGCGGCGATGAGGCCCTCGACCTGCACAAGCTTGAGCTTGATGGTCTGCAACGGCAGATGCGCGGCACGAGCGGCCGCCAATCCTGCTGCGATATGAATCCGGAGCGCCTCGAGATCGCCGAGCCGAGCCTGAACGGTGGCTTCAGAGCACCGGATAATGGATTCGAGCTCTGGCGAAACGCCGCATGTCATCGGGCGAGCCCGTTCGAGGGCCTGCCACGCCTCGGGGAAGGCATTCGCCGCGACACGAAGTCTCGCCGCCAGACACCAGTAACGCGCGCAATGACCCACATCGCCGGTTGGCGCGACCGACTCGAGGATCGCGCGTGCGTCGGCATGGCGTTCCTGCCACAGCAGATTCCTTGCGAGGGCGATTCCCGCAAACAGAACCGATTCGGGACGACGAAGGGCGACCGCTGCGGAATACGCCGCTCGGCACGTCTGCTCCGCGTTGTTCAAGGCGGCCAGGTCCGTTTGCGCGAGACCGAGCAGGATCGTCGCGTCGACAGCCTGCCATGCCGCGTGCCCTCGCTGGAAGTAGTTGTGTGCTTCCTCGAATGCCGTCTTCGCCTCAACAGCACGGCCCCGAGCGAGCAGCAACCGGCCGAGGGTAATTCCCGTAGTGCCCGCGCGAGTCCAGTCACTGCGCCGATCGAACGCTGCTGTCAGCCCCCGCAGTGCACGCTCGGCGGCGGAATGCCGTCCGCGAAGCAACATCCGATCGACCTCGGCGGTCATTTGCGCAATGCGCGTATCTTGAGCCGACGGCCCTCTGCCGTATACGGCCCGCCCTTCGGCCACGGCAGGAATCCCGGCGCGATGCCCGTGCCCTCGTCGCACTATGACGCACACGTCCCGAGCGTTCAGCCGCCGGAGGCGCAGGATCGCGAACGCGACGGCCGACGGCAGCCCGCGCGAATCCAGGAGCACGACAGATCGCTTCGCGAGCAGCGGCCAGATGCCAACCGACATCGCGGTGTCCTGAAGGAGCGAAAGCTCGCACGCCACAAACCCATGCAGGCGAAGCTCGCGCACATCTGGTGGTTCGTCGACATGGAGAATGCGTGGCGACGACGGATGCGCGTGCCGCACCCACTCCAGAAGGCTTTCTGCTGCGACGGGACGAACGCCGTGCCCGGCGCCGCCATTCCGCCCGATCGCTTCGAATCGGTGAGACGTGCCGATGAAGCCGAAATCGACGAGCCGGCCTTCCGCGAGCGCACGCGCGCAGGCGTTGGCCCACACTTCTTGATCCCTGCGACCTCCGGCTGGAGCAATCTGGAGCCGGACACGTTCGCTGGTTGAGAGATCGACGGCGCCGAGCACGAGATCGGCAGCCGCCGCCGGAGATCCGCAGAAAAGAAATCGATCGGCGATGAGCGTGGGCATGGCGACGCGTCTCCATCTGCAATCGCGTCGCCAGCAAATACAGGCCTGATCGCGCGCGCCGCGGCCGGACAGTGCAGAAATTTCGTATAGAATGACGGTGAAATGCTGCGTTTTCTCACTGCCGGCGAGTCGCATGGCAAGGGGCTCGTCGCCATTCTCGAAGGCATGCCCGCCGGCCTGCGACTCGACTTCGATGCCATTACCGAGCAACTGAAGCGGCGTCAGGGTGGCTATGGCCGCGGACGCCGGATGGCCATTGAATCGGACAAGGCCGAGATTCTTTCGGGCGTGCGCGCCGGCGAAACGCTCGGCTCGCCGATCTCGCTGCTGATTCGCAACAAGGATTGGGAGAACTGGCAGCAGACGATGCACGCCGAAGAAGAGGCGCCGGAAGGTGCCACCGGCGCGACCCGTCCGGTTGTTACGCGGCCGCGCCCAGGGCACGCAGACCTCGCAGGCGTCATCAAGTACGACCGCACCGACATTCGCGACGTGCTCGAGCGCGCCAGCGCGCGCGAAACAGCCGCCCGCGTGGCCGTTGCGGCCATTGCGCGTCAACTGTTGAGGAAGTTCGACATCGAGATCGTCAGCCACGTCTATCAGGTGAACGGCATCGGCCTCGACTCGCCTCTCAGGGTCACGTTCGAGGCCGCGCGCGACATCGGTCCGGAATCCGCACTGCGCTGCGCAGACATCGACGCGGAAGCCGGCATGATCGCCGAGATCGATCGATGTCGCGACGCAGGAGATACGGCAGGCGGCGCGTTCGAAGTCATCGTCCGGGGCCTCCCGGTCGGGCTCGGCAGTTACGTGCAGTGGGACCGCAAGCTCGATGGCCGGCTCGCGCAGGCAATGATGTCCATTCCCGCCATCAAGGGTGTCGGCATCGGGATCGGCCCCAGGGCCGCGTCTGTGCCTGGATCCCAGATGCACGATGAAATCGTCCCGGCACCCAGCCGGACGAAGCCGCCGATTGGCGTTGCACGGCCGACCAACAACGCCGGCGGGCTCGAGGGCGGCGTCACCAACGGCGAGGACCTGAGAATTTCCGGGTTCATGAAGCCGATCGCCACGCTCATGAAGCCGCTGCGGTCGGTGGATCTGTCGGTGATGAGCGAGGCGCCGGCCGTCATCGAGCGCAGCGACGTCTGTGCGATCTCGGCCGCCGCTGTCGTCGGTGAAGCCGTCGTGAGCCTCGTGCTGGCTGACGCCTTTCTCGAAAAATTCAGCGGCGACTCGCTTGGCGAGATCGAGCGCAACTACGCCAACGCCACCGACCGGCTGCAGAGAAGGTTCAACGCGCAGCCGCTTGCCGCGTCCAAGCGGGGGGAGCGCGAAGGCGGGGTGATTCGCCCGATCTTGAAGTTTGGAGAGGCCCCGCTGCACGAGCGCGCGGTCGAAGTCGGCGAGCTGACCAGCGAGATCCAGAAGCTCATCGACGACATGATCGAGACCATGTATGCCGCCCCCGGCATTGGTCTGGCGGCCCCGCAGATCGGCGTGTCCCTCAGAATTTTCGTGATCGATCTTTCCGTCGGGCGCAAAGCCGAAGACCTGATGGTGTTCGTCAATCCCGAGTTCCTCGAGCTCGAGGGCATGCAGCTCGAAGAAGAGGGCTGCCTGAGCGTCCCGGGATTCAACGCCACGGTTGCGCGCCCGATGCGTGCCCTCGTCCGCGGCCTCGATCGGAACGGCCAGATGCGTACTGTCGAGGGCAGAGACCTGCTCGCCCGCGCACTGCAGCACGAGATGGATCATCTCGACGGCAAGCTGTTTCTCGATCGCGTTCGCGGCATCAAGCGCGATCTCATCGTCAAGAAGATCCGCAAGCTGACACGCACCGGCAAATGGTAGACGCCGGCCCTCGGCTTCGCGTCGTCTTCTTCGGCACTCCCGAGTTCGCCGTCCCAACTCTTCAGGCGCTCCACCAGGCCGGGTATCCCGTCGTGGGCGTCGTCACGCAGCCCGATCGCGCGCGCGGACGCGGACACAAATCTCAGCCAGGCCCCGTCAAACAGTTCGCGGAACGGCACGCACTGCCCCTGCTGCAGCCCATGCGCCTTCGCGACGAGTCCTTTCTGGAGATGCTGCGGGCCTGCCGTGCCGATCTCGGAGTGGTGGCGGCGTATGGAAAGATCCTGACGGACGACGTTCTCCAAATCCCCCGACTCGGGCTCATCAACGTGCACGCCTCACTGCTGCCGAAGTACCGCGGCGCTGCGCCAATCCACCGCGCCGTCATGTCGGGCGATGTAGAGACGGGCGTCACCATCATGCGCGTCGTCAAGGCGCTCGATGCCGGCCCCATGATCACAAAGGTGACGCGCCCGATCGGCGAGCACGAAACAAGTGCGGATGTGGAGCGTGATATCGCGCACCTCGGCGCCCGGGCGCTCGTCAGCGTGGTCGACGCACTCGCCGGGGGTCGCGCGGAGGAAACGGCCCAGGACGAGTCCCAGGCGACGTACGCACCGAAGATCGAAAAGTCGGACGGCATCGTCAACTGGTCGCGGTCGGCGCGAGAGATTCACAATCAGATTCGCGGGCTCCACCCGTGGCCGCATGCCTTTACGGACCTGGAGGGCGAGCGGACGATCCTGTTGAAGTCCACAGTCGAGGACGACGCCTCCAGCGAAATCGCTCCGGGAGCCATTCTCGATGCGCGCGGCGACGGGATTCTCGTCGGCACAGGCCGTGGCGTCCTGCAACTGCTGATCGTGCAACGAGAGGGCCGGCGTCCGGTGTCCGGGCGCGAGTTTCTCGCGGGCCGCCGCATCGGTCCGGGGGCGCGTTTCGTCCGCTCCGAGCTGCCATGATCGGTCCGGCTCGCACGGCGGCCTTCAGCGCGCTCTGCGATATCAATGCCGGCCGGGTCGACCTGCCCGCCGCGCTGGCCGGCGTTCGACCCACGCTTCAGGACGAACGCGATCGAGCGCTTGCGACCGACCTTGTGACCGGCACCTTACGATGGCAGCGCCAGCTCGACCATCTGATCGCGCACTTTGCCAAGCGGCCGGTCGCGAAGCTCGATTTCGAGGTATTGCAGATTCTGCGACTGGGCGTTTACCAGCTGCTCCATCTCGACCGCGTGCCGGCCGCCGCCGCGGTGAACGATGCCGTCGCCATGACTCGACGCGCCCGCAAAACGAGCGCAGCCGGCCTGGTCAACGCGGTGCTGCGCGCCATCTCACGGAACTCCCATCGCCTTCCGTTGCCACTCCGGCCGCCGGACGGTGACGCACTTTCCTATCTCGAGATTTCACTGTCTCACCCGGGCTGGCTCGCGAAACGATGGCTCGACCGTTACGGATTCGAGGGCGCTGAAGCCTGGGAGCAGTTCAACAATATCGCGGCTCCGCTGACGCTTCGGGTGAACCGGTTGAAAACAGACAGCGCCGCCCTCGTGAAGTCTCTTGCCGGGCATGGCGTCGAGGTGCAGCCTGCGCGTTACGCGCCAGACGGGCTGGTGGTGACGTCGGGTAACCCGCTTCGATCGCCCCTCGCAGGCACTGGCCAGTTCTTTCTCCAGGACGAAGCGTCGCAGCTCGTGGCGTTGCTCGGCGCGCCGGAACCCGGCATGCGCGTGCTGGACACCTGCGCCTCTCCAGGGGGGAAGACGACGGCGATGGCATCGATGGCGGGCGATCGCGCCGAGATTGTTGCCGTCGACGTCCGCAGCGCCCGCGTGGAGCTTCTGCGCGAAACCGTGGAGGCCAGCGGCGCCCGGAATATTCGCGTGCAGCAGGGCGACCTCGAAGCGGGGTTGCCGTTCAAGCCTGAGTTCGACATCGTATTCGTCGATGCGCCCTGTTCCGGTCTCGGAACGGTGCGCCGCGACCCCGACATTCGCTGGCGCAGGAGTGAAGCCGACCTTGCGCCCCTGGTACGCGCACAGCTGACCATGATTCGCAACGCTGCGGCCGTTGTCGGGCCGGGAGGCCGTCTGATCTATTCCACCTGTTCGAGCGAGCCGGAAGAGAACGATGCCGTTCTGTCGGCGTTTCTGCAGTCCAACCGCGAATTCCGGCAAATCGACTTGAATGTCGAGCAGCCTGCACATTTCGGCGCGCTGCACCCGGTGCTGGACGCGACGGGCGTCCTGCGCACGCGACCCGACAAGCACGGCCTGGAGGCCTTCTACGGCGCCGTCCTGCGCCGTGTAAAATAAGGGGGTTACGGGTGGGTCCCTCCACTTCCTTCATGCCGTTTACCACTCGAATGCGAAGCGCAGGCCGGTGGCTGACCATCGCCGCGTGCCTGGTCGCGACGTATCTGATCTTTGCCGTCACGGCCATGCGCGTGGCCCTGAGGGTGAAAGAAGTGTCGGCGCCCGATCTTCGCAATCACACCGTCGCCGAAGCGACTGTCCTGCTTCAGGAAGATGGCTTGGCGCTGGCGGTCGACCAGAGCTCCCGGTTGGATCCGAAGATCCCCGCCGGACGAATTGCGCTGCAGGATCCCGCGCCAGGGGCTATTACACGACGGCAGCGCACGATCCGTGTGTGGATGAGCCAGGGGCCGCGAGTCACGATTATTCCGGCGTTGACAGGCGAATCCGAGCGCGCCGCACAACTCCGGTTGCAGCAGGACGGCCTGTCGGTCGCCTCGCTCGCCGAAGTCCGCTCGGCCGACTTTCCGAGCGGCACGGTCATGGCCCAGGAACCTCCGGAAAATGCGCGCGGCACCGAGGTCGCGCTTCTCGTCAACCGCGGCGAGCAGAGCCGTCACTACGTCATGCCCGATCTCATTGGTGTGGCAGGATCTCGAGCCGTCGATCTCATGCGCACACGCGGCTTCCGCGTCACGATCGTCGGCGAGCTGCCGTATCCCGGCGTGCCGGCGGGCATCGTTCTTCGTCAATTCCCGACAGCGGGATTTCAGATCGCCGCCGGGGATCCCATCTCGCTCGAGGTCAGCCAGTGATCGGCAAACAGATCCGAATTGCGCCGTCGATACTTTCGGCCGATTTTGCGGCGCTCGGCGCAGCCGTGATCGCCGCCGAAAAGGGCGGAGCCGATCTCATCCACGTCGACGTGATGGACGGGCATTTCGTCCCGAACATCACGATCGGTCCTGTGGTCGTCAAATCGGTGAAGCGCATTGCGAGCGTACCGCTCGATGTGCATCTGATGATCACCGACCCGGACAGGTACGCCGAGGCCTTCGTCGAAGCCGGCGCCGACATGCTGTCGGTGCACGTCGAGGTGCTGCCGCACCTGCACCGGACGATCGGCTTCATCAAGAGCCTTGGCGTGAAAGCCGGCGTCGTGCTGAACCCGTCCACGCCCGTCGTCACGATCGAGGAAATCGCCGGCGACGTCGACTTCGTGCTGGTGATGTCGGTGAACCCGGGCTTCGGCGGGCAGAAGTTCATTCCGAAAAGCCTGCAGAAGGTCACCGCGATTCGAGGCATCCTCGACCGCGCCGGCAACACGCACGCGCCGATCGAAATCGATGGCGGCATCGATCTGTCGAATATCGCCCGCGTTGTCGACGCCGGCGTCGAGATCGTCGTCGCCGGCTCTGCCATCTTCAACGCGCCCGATCCAGCCGCTGCGACCAAGGCCCTGAAGGACGCGGCGGCCGCGGTCGCTTCCTGATGACCGTACGAGCGCCGCAAACCATCGACATCCGGGTGCGCTACGCCGAAACCGACAAGATGGGCGTCGTGTATCACGCCAATTACTTCATGTGGTTCGAAATCGGCCGCTGCGAGCTACTCCGTGGCATCGGGCGAAGTTATCGCGAGATGGAGGCCGAAGGTATCTGGCTGCCGGTTATCGAAGCACACTGCGAATACAAGTCGCCCGCGCGCTACGACGATGAGTTACGGGTGAAGACGAACGGCAAACTGTTGTCGCCCGCGCGCGTCGAGTTCGCGTATGAAATCACACGGCCATGCGACGGGACGGTCAATGCGACCGGCCGCACCGTGCATGCGGCCATTGACACCAGCGGGCGTCCCTGCAGACTGCCCGACTATATTCGGGAGCTCCTCGAATGAAAGCCCTTGTCACCGGTGCGGCTGGCTTTATCGGATCCCATCTCTCGGCGGCTCTCCTCGATGCCGGCGCCAGCATCACAGCCGTCGACTGCTTTACCGATTACTATCCGCGGCCGCTCAAGGAAGCCAATCTGGCCACTGTGAAGGACCGGCGTGGCTTCACGTTCGTCGAAGCGGCCATGCAGGATATCGACCTCAAGCCCCTGCTCGACGGCGTGACCCATGTTTTCCACCTGGCGGCACAGGCCGGAGTCCGGAAAAGCTGGGGACGCGATTTCGACGTCTATACCAGGAACAACATCGAGGCGACTCAGCGCCTGCTCGAGGCCATGGTGGGGATGCCGATCCAGAAATACGTTTATTCGTCGAGCTCGTCCGTTTACGGCGACAACGTGCCGCTGCCGATGCGCGAAGACAGCGTATCTGCAGCCGCTCTCCCCCTACGGCGTCTCGAAGCTCGCGGCCGAGCACCTGGGCCACCTCTACTGGGCCAATCACGGAGTGCCCGCTGTATCGTTGCGGTATTTCACGGTTTACGGCCCACGCCAGCGGCCTGACATGGGATTTCAACGGTTTCTCACAGCTGTGAGGGACGACAAGCCGATCACTGTGTACGGCGATGGCGAACAGACGCGCGACTTTACGTTTGTCGGCGACATCGTGGCCGCCAATCTCGCCGCGGCAGATCGGGGACGTCCGGGCAGCGTGTACAATATTGGAGGTGGCTCTCGGGTCACGCTGAACCACGTGCTCGAGCTGATTGGAAAGGTGACGGGCAAGAAGGTCGCCATCCAACGCGAATCAGAGCAGAAAGGCGACATGCGCCACACCTATGCCGATACGTCGGCGGCCCGCCGCGACCTGGGATTCACTCCCAAGGTCAGTCTCGAGAGCGGCCTCGACCAGCAGTATCGGTGGCTCACGAAATGAATAAATCTCGCAGCACACTTCCTTTTTTCTGTTGCGTGTTTCTCCTGGCCGCACTGACGTCGGGCGGCTGCGCCTCGAACACCCCCGTCACGGCCGCACCCGGCGAAGCCGACAAACTGCTGCTCGAGCGCGGCGATGCGGCGCTCAAAGAGCGGCAATGGACCAGAGCCCGCACGTTCTACTCCGAGCTGCTCGAGTCGTACCCGCAGAGCGCGCTCCGCGCCGACGCGAAGCTGGGCGTCGGCGATTCGTATCTCGGTGAGAACAACAGCGGCTCGTACGTCTACGCGCAGAACGAGTACCGCGAGTTCCTGGCGTTCTATCCCACGAATCCGCGCGCCGATTACGCGCAGATGCAGCTGGGCATGGTGCATTTCAACCAGATGTTGAATCCCCAGCGCGACCAGACGGAAACGAAGGAAGCGATCAAAGAGTTCCAGACGTTTGTCGACCGGTTTCCGAACAGCAAGCTCATCAACGAAGTGCGAACGCGCCTGCGCCAATCCAAGGACCGGCTGTCGGACTGGCACCTGCAGGTCGGGAACTTCTATCTCAGCATCCGGAACTACTCTGGCGCCGAGAGCCGGTACCGCGGCATCCTCAAGGACGACCCGGAATACACGCGAAAAGATTCCCTCTACTTCTACCTGGCGGAAACCCTCGAAAAATCCCTGAAAAAACCTGAGGCTCTGCCCTACTATGAACGGCTCCTCGAGGAGTACGAGAAAAGCGAGCACCTCGAAGAAGCCAGGCGGCGAATCGATCGGCTCAAGCAGGAATTGAGCGTGCCGCTGAAGCAAGATCCGCCACAGCAGAGCGTTAACCGGTAACCTAGCGAAAACCTTCGAAAAGTCCGATAAGAGGGTCGACGTTCTGCCCTGGCAGAGCCTCGTCCGGTAACCTACGCTCCCCTAAGGACTTTTGACCATGCGCTATCGCAAGATGACGTGTGCGCTGTGCCTGTTTCTGATGGCGGTCCCGGCCGCGGCCCAGACGCCAGCCGACGAGCTGATCCCGCCGCCCTCGTGGGCTTACAACGACCTGGCCTGCGCGCCGTCCATCGTGACAGAACGGCAAACGCCGGCGAATGCCCCGACGCTGCGCGTGGTCGGGTCGCAGGATGACTCGGTCAAGGATTTGCTCGGCCCGGGCGATGTGCTCGTGGTGAGCGGTGGCTCCAACGCGGGACTCCAGACCGGGCAGCGTTACTTCGTACGCCGCATCACCAGGTCGAAAGCTGACGGCGATCTACCGGGGACGATTCACACGGCCGGATGGATTCAGATCATGGGCGTCGACACGACCGTGGCGACGGCGTCCATTCTGCACGCGTGCGATGGGATTCTCCTGGACGACTATCTCGAGCCGTTTGTCGAGCCGCGAATCGCGGCCAAGCCGATGTCGGGGAACGTGCCTCAGTACGAGAACATGGGGCACATCATGACAGGCATCGAGGGACTACACACCGCGGCCCCCGGCAACGTGATGACGATCGATCGCGGCACAAACGCCGGTGTCGCGGTCGGACAGCGGTTTCTGATCTTCCGGGACAAGCGCGACCAGCTCATCGAAACCACCGGCCGATCGAAGACACTTGCGGGGATTTCCAAAATGTCGCCGCTGGTTGAAATCGGGGAAGCCCTGGTCGTCTCGGCGCGACCGGACGACGCGACGGTTCAGATTACCGTGGCAAAAACCGCGATCACCACCGGCGATCTGATCGCGCCCATCAAGTGATCGAAGGTTCCGGGTTCCCGGTTCCGGTTCCGTGTTCGCGGTGGCGCCAGAATTCAGGGCGCGTCTAAATAGAAAAGCTGGCGTACTGAATCCACCGCCCACCACGTACCTGGAACTGGAACCGGAACCCGGAATCCTCGAACCCTAGGAAG
The DNA here is from genome assembly GCA_963811435.1 of Vicinamibacterales bacterium. Classification (GTDB taxonomy): domain Bacteria; phylum Acidobacteriota; class Vicinamibacteria; order Vicinamibacterales; family JAMQPK01; genus JAMQPK01. The sequence continues at coordinate 1,408,370 of CAWERD010000006.1, read as the reverse complement.
CTTTTGACCGCGGCTGCTCCACAGGCGGGAATGTCGCCACCTTCGACGGAATCCTGCTGAAGCGGCGATAGTAGTCGACAGCCGAAATCAACGCCGTCGCCACGACCACCCAGAGCGCTGCGTAACCGACAAGGCCAAGTGGCCGCAGACGCTCTTCCTCTCCAAGAATCAACGCAAGAATCGCGACGACCTGCGCCACCATTTTTATTTTGCCGAGCGGTGACGCCGGAATCACCACGCCGCGCGCATACGCAATGCTGCGCAAGGTTGTCACCGCCAGCTCGCGCCCGATGATGACCGCGACCATCCAGGCCGGCGCCAGACCCATCTGAATCAGCGAGACAAACGCGGCCGAGGTGAGCAACTTGTCCGCAATCGGATCGATCATCTGGCCGAACGTCGTCACCTGTTTGCGCCGCCGCGCCAGGTAACCGTCGAGCCAGTCAGTGATCGATGCCAGGCCGAAGATGGCGGCACCGATCAGCTCTTTACGCACGCCGAAGATGAGACGTCCTTCGAAATTCGTCAACAGCACCACGACCAGCAACGGCACGAGAAAAATCCGCGTCGCCGTGAGCGTGTTCGGAAGGTTGATGGTGTGGCGCACGTCTGGTCATTATTGTAATGCAGTATCATCTCGCTTCGATATGAAGGCGCTTCTCCTGGTGGGCGGACAGGGCACGCGGCTCCGGCCCCTGACGATCCATGCACCCAAGTCGATCGTTCCGATTTTCAACCGCCCATTTCTGCACTATCAGCTGGATCTCATCAAGCAGGTACCTGAGATCGACGAGGTGATCCTGAGCCTCAACTATCAGCCGCGCCGTATCGAGGAAGTCTTCGGCGATGGACGGAACGTGGGCATCAAGATCCGCTATGTCGTCGAGCCGACGCCCCTTGGAACGGCGGGCGCGGTTCGTTATGCGGCTCGAGGGGTGGACGAGACGATCGTCGTCTTCAACGGCGACGTGCTGACGCAGGTCGATCTCGGCGGCCTCATCGAGCTCCATCGGGCCCGCGGTGCCCGCGCGACTATCGTTTTAACACCGGTCGATAACCCAACAGCGTACGGCCTGGTCGAAACCGACGCCGACGGCAACATCCTGCGTTTTCTCGAAAAGCCGAAGGCCGAGGAAATTACGTGCAATACGATCAACGCAGGCATCTACGTGCTCGAGCCCGACACGTTCGACAGAATTCCCCAGAATGTCGCCTGGTCGATCGAGCGCAGCTTCTTCCCGTCGTTCATCGAGCGGGGCGAGACGTTTCTGGCATCGATCTATCGTGATTACTGGATCGACATCGGCACGCCGGAAAAATACATGCAGGTCCACCGCGACATCATGGACGGCCGCTATCTGATGCCGCCATTCAACGGCGGGCAGGGCATCGCATGGGTCTCACCGGGCGCACGGGTCGATCCGAGCGTGCGTCTCGAGGGTCCGCTTTTTGTCGATGAGGGCTGCATCGTGAGGGCCGGGGCCCGCCTCGGGCCGTACACGGTGCTTGGCAGAAATTGTCACGTCGGCGAAGACGCCAACGTTGCGGGAGCCATTGTCTGGGCCGATTCGCACATCGAGCGTGAAGCCCAGCTTATCGACACCATCGTCGGGCGGGCCGGAGAGATTGGCCGCAACGCCCAGCTTCAGCGCGGCGTTCTTGGAGACAAGACGCAGATCGCAGAATACAGCCGTTTATGAACCCAAATATCTTCAAGGCCTACGACGTTCGGGGCGTTTACCCGACTGAGCTCGACGAAGCGACGTTTCATCAGATTGGCCGCGCCTTTGTGACGTACCTGAAGGCCAGGCGCATCGGGGTCGGCCGCGACATGCGCGTGTCTTCACCGAGTCTGGCAGAGGCGTTCATCGCCGGTGCACGGGAGCAGGGTGCAGACGTCGTCGATTACGGGATGATCGCCACCGACATGATCTATTACGCGGTCGCCACCGACGACCTCGACGGGGGCGCGCAGATCACTGCATCGCACAATCCCAAGCAGTACAACGGCTGCAAGATGGTCGGACGCGGCAATGTGCCGCTCAGCGGCGACGCCGGTATTTCGGACATCCGCGACATGATCGCCGCGGGCCGTATTCCACCCGCAGCCGCAAAAGCGGGCGCCGTCAGCCACCGCTCGGTCCTCGACGGATACGTGCAGCACGTGCTCAGCTTCATCCACCCTGGCATCATCAAACCGTATAGGACCGTGCTCGACGCCGGATGCGGCATGGGAGGGTTGGTGGCGCCGCCGCTGTTCAAGACGCTGCCTTGCAAGGTTGACGCTCTTTGCTTCGACATCGACGGCACCTTCCCTACTCACGAAGCCAATCCGCTGATCGAGGAAAATCGCAGGGACATCGTCGCGCGCGTTCAGTCGACCCGCGCGGAGATTGGCATCGCATGGGACGGCGACGCTGACCGCTGCTTTTTCATCGACGAAGACGGCGAGTTCGTCGCTGGAGACTTCGTGACGGCCCTCCTGGCTGAAGCGTTCATGTTGAAGGAACCAGGCGCGACGGTCGTCTACGATTTGCGGGCCAGCTACGCCGTGAAAGATATGGCGGCGAAGTACGGCGGCAAGGCGGTGATGAATCGCGTCGGTCATGCATTCTTCAAGGGGCGCATGCGCGAGCTGAACGCGGTCTTCGGCGGCGAAGTGACAGGTCACTACTATTTCCGCGAGAACTTCTACTGCGACAACGGCTTCATTCCCGCAGTGCTCATCCTCGAGCTGATGTCGAAGAAGAACCAGTCGTTGAAGCAGATGCTCGAGCCGCTGCGCGCGAAATATTTCATCTCTGGCGAGATCAACACGAAGGTGGCGACGATGGACGTCGCGGCCGCGAAGATTGCCGCGATCGAAGCGCATTACAAGGACGCCAGCATCTCGAAGCTCGACGGCATTTCGATCGAGTATCCGGACTGGCACTTCAACGTGCGCCCCTCGAACACCGAGCCCTTGTTGAGGCTCAATCTCGAAGGCACGACGCCGGCGCAGATGGAGGCGAAGCGGGACGAAGTGCTTGCGATCATTCGGGGCTAGGCCAAATTAGTGCAAGCATCAATCTTGCTTGGTTCGCAACGATCACAGCGAAACACGGTTTTGGGGGCTCAGGTAAGACAGCACCTGACTTTCGTGTATCGAAGGACGACATTTCAGCCAACTAAGGATTCGCGTGCCCAAGAAACTCAGCCGTGACAACTCGAAACGCCGTACGCGTAAACAGGTCCGGCTGAAGACTGACACTGCTAATTCAACGGTAGTGTCCGGCTTCAGGCGGACCGCTTCAATGTCTTCCATGCGTTCCGGTGTGTCGCGGCGTGAATACGCCGAAGTCGTCGTACGGCTTGGGAGCGTCGAGCTGCAGGCGCAACGCAATCGCGCCGAGCTCGAGTTGCACGCGCAGCGGATCGCCCAGCTACAGGAGTTGGTCGAAAGCCTTAAGAGGACCTCACCATCGCCGGCCCTTTCGAGCGAGATCCCGGCCCTGCCGATTCCGCCAAAGCCGACGGTCGAGAGTTAATCGCCTCAGGTTGACGAAGCCCTGACATCGACCTCGACAACAGCCCTGGCCTCTTCCTCCGCCGTAAAGAACTCGGCCGCGTCGAATCCGAACGGTCGCGCGACGAACAATCCAGGCACACTCTGAACTTTGGTGTTGTACTCCTCGACCGCACCGTTGTAGTAGTTGCGGGCGAACGCAATCTTGTTCTCGGTGTCACGCAGGTCGTGCTGGAGCAGCAGGTAGCTCTGGTTGGCCTTCAAGTCCGGGTACGCTTCCGATAGCGCGAACAGCGTGCCGAGCGCGGCGGTCAGTTGAGCATTCGCCGCGGCGGCTGCACGCGGCCCCGTTGCCGCCGTCAGCGCCGTCCGCGACTGTACGACCCGCGTAATGGTGTCGCGCTCGTAGGCCGCATAGCCCTTTACGGTCTCGACGAGATTGGGGATCAAAGAGGCCCGCCGCTGCAGCTGCACGTCGACGGCACTCCAGGCTTCTCGCACCCTGAGGCGCGCCCTCACGAGCCCGTTGTAGACGACGATGACCAGGATGGCCATCGCCGCAGCAGTGACGATGAAGTACGTCACCAGCTTCCCCCTCCTCCCCCGCCGCCTCCCCCACCTGACGACCCGCCGCTGAAACCGCTCTTACCCGAGCCCCCGGGCGTGCTCGTGACCGCGCTCGAGACCGTCGATGAAAATGAATTGAGACTTGAAGAAAACGTGGAGGCGTTGAACTGCCCCTGTCCCACGTACCACCCACCACTCGCCGACGGCGAAATCCCAATGTCGCGGAATGTGCGCGCCCATCGGTCGACGCATTTGAACACGATTGCGAAGGGAAGGTATTCGGCGAAGATGTTGGCGCGTTCCGCGAATTCGTGCTGTCGCGTTTCGGCGGTCTTGATGTACTTCGCGAAGCCGAGGCTTCTGCGCATCATGTCCCGACCCGCCGCCGTCCGCCGCGGCATCGCCCCGGAAAACACCATCAGGAGGATCCCCGCCAGCCCGACCGGCAGTCCGATGAGGCCTGCGCCCCAGGCCCGTCCGAGGGCCATCGTCAGAAAGACGCTGATCGCCGCCGTCACCGTTCCGGCGAGGAAGTGACGTCTTCCGGACTGTATCGGGATTGCGGGGGAACCACTGGTGTTTGACGGCATCGGCATAGAGTGCCTTTTTTATGCCTTCCAGATGCGTGTAGAACTTCTTCTTCAGCGACGACAGCTTGCACGACGCGATCGCGGAATGCTCTGTTGCAGAAGCGCCTGCGAAGAGACCTTCAAGCACCTTCCTCTCGTACGCGAGCAAGGTGTCGTCCGCCTCCTTCAGTTGGTCGAGGCGCCAGTCCTGAGATCCAAACCAGCCCTCCTTTGGAAGCTCCGTGATTCGGAGATACCCTCGCACCGCCAGGTCCACGATAGTGGCGGTCAGGTCTCGAATGTCGGCGCGCTCATCCAGCAGCACGCCCATCTGAGCCGGACGAAGTTTTTCGGGTGGCTCGAACTCGACGCCCGCCGTCTCGGACGTGAACACCGGCAACGTCTCTTCCGCTGTCGATTGCGTGAGGTAGTACCTGCGATATATACCGGCGGTCACGCCCTTCTCGCCACCATAACGTTCCCAGCCCGCCGAGCACGCCGAGAAGCATCAACGCGGAAGATGCCAACAGGGTTGGCGTTCGATCGAATAGCGTGCTGCCAAAAAGCGGGTTCGGCAGGAGCTCCGGACGAGGCTCGGGCACAATGCCGCGCCGCATGCCGACGACAATCGTCATCTGCTCGCCTTCGTAGAGCTGCCGGGTCGTCGCGAATACCGCCTCGCGCGTCGTAAATCGTGCGTTGCAAGGTTCGGTCGAACCGGCCGGGCCTTGAAAACAGGCCACCCGCTGCACGCCGTCTTCTGGAAGCCGCACGACGATCGAGGTTGCCGCAATCGGCACGGGCCAGGTACCGGTGACGTTCCAATAGAGCTCGTCATGGTCGGCAAAGCCGTTGAACGCATTGGCGACCGTGTAGCTGATCTCGTAGGAGGTGCGGCCGCGCAGGGTTCGGTCGGGGTCTCCGATTCTGAAGCGAATGAGGGAGCCCTCGCGCGTTATCTCGACGGGTGTCGCCGTGCCGCCGTTCGTGACGCGTTCCAGCGCGATGCCGTACTGCCGGACGTTCGACTCGTCGTATGCGAGTCGATAGCGAAGGTCGCGGAAGATGCCGTGGCGTTCGAGTTGCCGGAAATCGACGTCGACCTGTTCGACGAACTGGAGTGAGCCGTCAGGCCGGACATCGATGTTCACCCGCATGCGCTCGACGATCCAGCCTTCATCGGCCGCGACCGGCGAAGTCGCAAGCGTCAGGATGGAGAGAACGGCGAACAGGCGAAGATTGGATATCACAGCGTTTCGCTCAGGAGAGCCCATGCGACTGAGCGCACACTCTAATCGACATTTCCTACAAATGCGTAATGGATGTGTGCCATTTTGAGAACCTTTTCGGCTGCAGGCGCGTTGGCATCAGTTTCGCGCAGGTCGCACTATCGTGGCTATCATGCAGACAGATTTCGATATCCTCGCAACTCATGGGATGCCCGTCCGACCGGCGTTTCGTTTGCTCCAGACCATCGCCGGAGGACAAACAATGGCACCGCGGACAACAACGCTGATGGTCGAGCAAGATGAAGAGATCCAGACTGCAGTCGCGGCGCTACTGGATGTCGCCGTCGCTGTGCGCCGAACCGGCAGCACGGCCATGCTGCACTGCCAGATGTGCGGGCGGCAAGACGAGAATCATACAGAGACGTGCCCCGTCCCTGCTTTGGAGCAATGGCTCTTCGATGCCGCGAAGGCTGACGCCGAAGAACGAGCCCTCTTGAAAGCGTGGGGCGAACTGGCCGTCAACCCGAATTAGGGCGCACCGGCCAAACGCTTCGACGACTAGCCAGTGCCGGGGGTGCTGAAGATACCGCCATTGGCCAGGTTGATTAGGCTCTCTCTCTTCTGTCCTGGCGGCCCCCCGGGTCTTGCGCTCCGCGAAACTCGCGCGCCAAGTTGATCTTGCGGCCCGTCCCACTTTCCTCTCACCATCGGCCCACAAGACCATCAGCCGGGATCGCTGGCCATCCAGTGGCGTGAGTTCGACTGTTGCGGGGACGAGATAGCGTGAATCGGTTATGGACACCAATCACTGGAAACGAACACCACTGAGCGAATTTAGCGGTGACGTGTTCCATCTCGGTCCAACACTGACGACTTCAACGACATGTCTTCCACGCAACAGATTGACCGCTTCAAATTGAGTTTGTAATTTTAAGAAACGGCAGGCGACTCTTCCCACCGCATCATCTGGGGTCGCAGCTTAAAGGCCGGTGTGGGACCAGGATCACACCTGCACCGGCCTGTTCCTCTCAGCGAATTGGGACCGTATCGATGGCTCCTGCTCAATTCGAATGAGCCCCACCTTCAAACAGTTCGGGCAGCGAATTTGATGGGGCAAGAACAGGTGTCCAGCTGCTAACCCTACCCCCACATCGCTAACACTCAAGGACGAGGGCGGTCATGAAGCGCATCGGCTAGAATGACGGTTCCCGGGTAAGGATCAATAAACACGGCCGTTCGCGGGGTTAGCATCGTCGCGCGAGTTCCGAATGAAAATTCGAACCTGACTGCTCGCTTCTCCCGAGCGACCACCACTTAGATACGAAACAATATGGAAATTCATCTAGTCGAGACCCCCGGAACAGTCAGGATTGAAGGGAAGGATTTCGACGGGCTGAGAGCACGATTGGCAAACATCGCGGTGGCCCTACCAAGCGAATCCTCCGCCCGCCTGGAACTCGAATCCGTAGGTGAGATGTTAGAGAAGATTCATCGTGAACACCTCCAGGGGCTGAAGGACGGAACCGAAGGCACGGTCTGAAGTCCGCTGTCGATCAACCGGTTCTGTTCGACGGGTGCCTCAAAACGCGCGGTGATCGGTTCAATCGCCTCTCGCTGGGCCGATCCTTACTTCGATGTGCCCTACGCCATCATCAGATTTCCTACGGTGCCACATGTGATCGCAACTCAAGCATCGATACCACTTGCGATCATGGCAAACATCGTCATCCCGCTTCGAAAGGGACCGCACATTAGGACTACTACAGTGCGGGCATTTCCATATTCGAGGAATGTATGTCACACCCCCAAAGATAAGGGGATGTTAAACGGCGAGCTGTTCAGTTTTGAACAGGTTCACGGGAATGCAATCAGATACGCGAATGCTTGGTAACGGTTCGATGGGCTGTGGCCGGAGAAACGGCAACAGACATTTGACAGACTGAATTAGGTATCCCAAAATGTTACACCCCTATGGCGGACTCAAAAGGAGAACCCGACCGCTTTCCATGCCCTAACTGCCCGGAAGACGGTTCACCCTATCAGGTGGCGGTGCATAGGACGCACATCGTCACATACCTGCGGTGTCCGGCGTGCGATCACCAGTGGACCGTGGAACGCAAGTCCGGCGATCTCAAGTTCCCGTTGTAAGAACTTGTCCGTTCTAAGTAGTTACCAATCAAACCAAACCCGCCTGTGCGCGGCCATCGATCGTTTGCACGTGCCAGGCTCAGTCCTCTTCCTCTATCCCTTCTAGGGCATCCGTGACCTTCTCGATGTCTTCCTCCGCCTCACTGAGCTTTTGATGCGACCCCGAAAGCGGTTCTTCATTGGCTTCCGCAAGAGTAGTCGCGACATCATCAAGGTCGGCGATCACAGCGTCCAGCCTTCTCGAAAGGGTGGGTTCACGCTCACCAGCATCCTCCTCAAGAGCATCGTTTTCGTCACTCGTGCCGGAATCGGACTTCATATAACACCTCAGCGCTCAGTCTAACAACATTCAAAGGGTGGACCGTGTAAACTCGGAAGCTCACACTCTACGCAAAGATTTCCCAGACTGGGTGACGTGACGGGCTCTGCCAGCGTCTGATCGAATTCCCTACCTAACTCAAATCGCTAGACGCAACAAGCGGGCGGTAGCTGCACTCTCAGACCTTATCGGAAGTGTTTGATCTGCGATTAGAAACAGAAAAAGGGGATGAAGCTCGAAAGCCTCATCCCTTCTCCGTCGCCACCCTTGTCGAGCCTGGCGATTTCCCGACGAGTCGATCTACCGGATGTGTAAAACAGAACAGCCGCGATTAGCATCGCCCGTCATACTCGTTACATGCCCTATCAACTTACGTGCCCGAACTGCGCGAAAATCGGCCTGATACGGGCGGAGCACATTATCAAGGGCGCGAACGCCACCAAGCTGTTCTCGTGTGGTGGTTGTGACTATCAATGGTCAGTCGCGGATAAACGCCCCCCTCCGCCGAAACGGCACCTGTATCCTCGAAAACCTAGGACACGCAGTTACGGTCCCAAGCGCGACGCATAGCTTTCGATGATCGCCGGTCAAATGACTGGGCGAGCCGGTTCAAGAGATATCCACCCCCAAGAAATTTCATTGCGTCTGATGCGGAAGGCGTCAGCTCAGAGGCAAATTGCTTTGCCGCTGCCGCACGCGCATACTCCGCAATACCGCTGGCATATTCGTTTGCCTTCCTGCCTGGCTGGCCACGATTTACACCGGCTTCGACTTTGCCGTGCTGGGAAATTCGTAGATGTTTCTGCAGAACCTTTACGCCGGAACAGCGCATGCACGAGAGAATGCCGTAATGCTAAAATCCGGAAGGAATCACGATGTTTCCGGCGTAAACCCTGCGTAAATTTACGTCCACGAGGGGGGTTGAGGGGGTATTCAGGGCGCAAGGGAGTTCGACCGAAGGCAGCGTAAGGCATTAGAATCACGATATTTGCGGGGTTAGCATAGTGGTAATGCTCTGGCTTCCCAAGCCAGCTAGGCGGGTTCGATTCCCGTACCCCGCTCCACGTAATGTGACAACTAATAGAGCGACTTCCCAGGCGTTGCGCTCGATGCCGATGTGGACGGCTGAGCGCCACCCTTCGCTTCCTGGACAATCTTGACGCCCGCGCTGGCACCGACACGACTCGCCCCCGCGCTCACCAGGTTCTTGAGCGCTTCGTAGTCGCGCACGCCGCCGGCAGCCTTGACGCCGATGTCCGGGCCCACGACGCGACGCATCAGCGCGACATCGGCCACTGTGGCGCCGCCAGGGCCGAAGCCGGTCGACGTCTTTACGTAATCTGCACCAGCCGCCTTCGACAGGGCGCAGGCGCTCACTTTTTCCTCATCGGTCAGGAGCGCGGCTTCTATGATGACCTTGCTCAAGACGCCGCACTCCCTGCACGCAGCGACGACCGCCCCGATGTCGCGCTCGACGAGGGCAAGATCGCCCGACTTCAGCGCGCCGACGTTGATGACCATATCGACTTCGTTCGCGCCGTCGTAGATGACGCGCCGCGTTTCGTACTGCTTCACGTCGGTGGTCGTGGCGCCGAGCGGAAAGCCCACCACAGTGCACACCCCCGTCGATGAGCCACGCAGCAGCCGTGCGGCCACCGACACCCACGTCGGGTTGAGGCACACCGTCGCAAACCCGAATTCGCGCGCCTCTTTGCAGAGCTTTTCGATTTCCTGACGCGTGGCGTCGGCTTTGAGCAACGTGTGATCGATGAGCCCTGCGACACCGGACGGCACTTTTTCGCCGGCGTAGAGGCCCAGGCGAGACGCTCCGGCGTCGATGACGCCACGGACGCGATCGGGGCAGCAATCGTAGAGGACGGAGTGGCATTCGCAGGTGCGCGTCCGCCCGCGGGCTAGTGCGGCGGCCACTTCTTCAGCGATGATTCGTTGCAGATCCGACCAGTTCATACGCTACTTTTCGAGCGCGCGAAGTTTCGCGAGCCGACGGATGTATCGCGGCTCGTTCATGGGCGTCGCCAGCCACACATTGATGACCTCGAGCGCCTCTTTCGGCTGAATCAGCGTCGATCCGAGGCTCAGCACATTGGCCCCGTTGTGCTGCCGCGCATAGCGGGCCATCGTCACGTCGTGGCACACCGCGGCGCGGACGCCGGCAATCTTGTTTGCGGCGATCGCCGAGCCAATCCCCGCCCCGTCAATCACGATGCCCGCATCGGCCTCGCCGCGCGCCACAGACCTGGCGACACGAGCCGCTGTGTCGGGGTAATCGACCGGCTCTGCTGTCAGCGTGCCGAGATCGTCGACGGCGAGACCTTTTGACCGCAGCGCCGACACGATCGTGGCCTTCAGCGACAACCCGCTGTGGTCGCTCCCGATCGCGAGCCGCCGGACATCCGAGACCGGCGCCAGGCCTTCGTCGGCGCGATCGAGCACGCCCTCGGCCACGACCGTCACACGGCGCGACCTGAGCGTGTCGGCCGCCAGCGGCGTGACATGTCCGCCCTTGCGCAACTCGACGGTCTCGCCGATCTCGAGCACGCGTGCGTCGGCTTCGGTGATGATGTCGAACCGTTTCATGTTATCGTTCGCGCCACTGTGACGACCCTATTCACCGCAGAACAGATTCGGGCACGCATCATCGCGATGGCGTCCGAGATTAACGCGGCCTACCCCGATGGCGATCCCTTGCACTTCGTCGCCGTCCTGAAGGGCGCGTTTATCTTTCTCTCGGATCTCTCCCGCGCCATTGCGCCGCGCCCGGTGACGCTCGACTTCATCGCCGTCTCGAGCTACGGCGCGGCCACGAAAAGCTCCGGCGAGGTGCGACTGCTCAAAGACCTCGACGCGCCCCTGCAAGGCCGCGACGTCATTATCGTCGAAGACATCGTCGATACGGGCCTCACGTTGAGCTACCTGCAGGACGTGCTGCGGGCACGCGACCCGAAGACTCTGCGAACCGCCTGCCTGTTGAGCAAACCCAGCCGCCGCAAGGTCGACGTCAAAGTCGAACATATCGGCTTCGAGATCGAGGACAAGTTCGTCGTCGGTTACGGCCTCGATCACGCGGGACAGTTCAGGCATCTGCCGTTCATCGGGGTCCAGGAATAGCCGGCAGGGCTAAAGGCCGGTGCCCCGCGTTAAGCCAGGGCTAAAGCCCTGCGCTACTTGCCGACCGCCGCACGGACGGCACCCGCAAGCTTGCGTGCCTCTGCCAGCACCGCCGGCTCGTCCAGGGTCAGCATCTTGCGGTCTCGCATCAGGACCCGGCCGTTCACCATCACGGTACGCACATCGTCGCCATGCACGGCATAGACGATGTGCGAGACCGGATCGTAGAGCGGTGTCAGGCGCGCGATCGCCGTTGAGACGATTACCAGGTCGGCGCGTTTCCCTGCTTCGATCGACCCGATCAGTTTCTCGAGTCCCAGCGCTCGCGCCCCGTTGATGGTCGCCATCTCCAGGGCCGTCGCCGCAGGCACCGACTGCGGATCGCCCGTTTTCACTTTGTGAAGCAGCGCGGCAAATCGCATGGCCTCGAACATGTCGAGGTCGTTGTTGCTCGCGGCTCCATCGGTGCCCAGGCCGACCGTAATCCCGGCTGCGAGATATTCGGGCACAGGAGCGATACCGCTCGCCAGCTTCATATTGCTTTCAGGATTGTGGGAAACAGCCACTTGGTGGCTGCGCAGAATCTTCATGTCGGCCGCGTCGACCCACACACCGTGATTGATCACTGTTCGCGGACCGAAAAAGCCGATCGCCTGCAGATAGGCGACCGGCGACATGCCGGCGTGATTTTTCTTCGAGCTGCCCAGTTCGGTTTCCGTTTCGGCGACGTGAATCAGCACAGGCGCTCCGTACTTGGTGGCCAGAGCGCGAGACGCCAGGAGTGTCTTCGACTCGAGCGTATACGGCGAATGCGGCGCCACGGCAGGCACGATCAAATCGTCGTTCGCAAACTCCTTGAGGAACGCTTCTGTGCGGGCCAGCCCCTCTTCGGGAGTCTTGGCGTCGGGCACGGGAAACTGGATGATGGTCTGACCAAGGACGCCGCGCATTCCCGCCGCTTTTGTCGTGCGCGCGATCTCTTCCTCGAAGTAGTACATGTCCGCAAACACTGTCGTGCCCGACTGGATCATCTCGAGGGCTGCCAGCCGTGTGCCCGCACGCACCATTTCACGCGACACCGTCTTCGCTTCTCCGGGAAAGATATACTTCTCGAGCCATTCCTGCAGCCGGAGGTCGTCGGCCAGACCGCGGTACAAGACCATTGGCGCATGCGCGTGTGCGTTGATGAGCCCGGGTATGACGATCGAGCCGGTGGCGTCGATCTGGGTTGGTGACTTGAACCGCGCCGCAATGTCAGCTGCAGGGCCAACACCGACGATCGTCGTCCCATCGATCGCGACCGAGCCCGGATTGTAGATAGTGCGCTTGGCGTCTACGGTCACCACCGCGCCATTGGCGACGATTGTGCTGACCGCTCGCGGCGCATTCTGCGCGGCTATCGTCGCCACCAGTAGTGCAACGACCAGCACGCTCAACTTCACCGTCAGAGATTTCATCGCTGAATCTTACTAATCCCCAATCCCAAATCCCTAATCACTGTGTGATATATAGGTGCCGCATGACAGTCCACATCGTGCCGCATCCCCTCATTCACGACGCGCTCAGCCAGCTTCGGGACGTCAACACCGAAACCGAAATGTTTCGCCAGATCGCCAACCGCATCAGCGTGCTGCTGATGGCCGAGGCGCTGCGCGATCTTCCGACCGAACGGGCCGTGGTGCAGACGCCGCTCGAAAAGGCCGAGGGACGGCGCGTCGCGCGCGATGTGGTCGTGGTGCCGGTGCTGAGAGCGGGATTGGGCATGCTGGACGCCGTCCTGGAACTGCTGCCGGCGGCGCGGGTCGGCCACATCGGTCTGCAACGCAACGAGTCTACCGCTGTCGCCTCGCAGTACTACGCCAAGCTTCCCGAGAATCTACCCTCGAGCTATGTCGTGCTGGTCGATCCGATGCTTGCGACGGGCGGCAGCGCAGTGGCCGCGCTCGATGTGCTGAAAAAGGCGGGGGCCACCAACATCCGAATCGTGTGCATCGTCGCGGCACCGGAAGGCATTGCGCTGGTCGAGAAGTCTCATCCCGACGTCGAGATCTACACGCCGGTCGTCGATCGCGAACTCAACGCGCAGAAGTACATCCTGCCGGGGCTTGGCGACTTCGGAGACCGGTTGTATGGGACGTGCTGATCTGGGATAAAATCGTTGGTTCCGAAGGTTGGGCGCTTGGCTCAGCGGTAGAGCATCGCCTTCACACGGCGGGGGTCAGTGGTTCGAATCCACTAGCGCCCACCAACCTTTTCGCATCCCTCTTTCAGCCATCCTCGATCGAGGCGCCCATTTCATCGTGCGCCTGGCCCCAGGCCAGAAGCGAAAGGCTCGAGGATGCGCTTCAAACGGACGTGCCGTGCTGCCATGGGCACCGGATTTGTGGTCTGGGTCCTGGCGGCTCACGTATCAGCTCAACGATCGCAAGCCACAACCGTTGCGTTCACGAACGTGAACGTCATTCCGCTAGACCGCGAGGGCGTTGAACGGGACCGAACGGTGTTGGTGCGCGAAGACCGCATCGTGTCGGTTGGAAGCAGATATGAGGTCAAGCTGCCCGCCGATGCAGTCGTCATAGACGGCGCTGGACAATACCTCGTTCCGGGTTTGACGGATGCGCATGTCCATGTGCCTGGAACTCCGGTGATGCGCACACGAGACGATTTCGGCGATGCGCCGATTTATCTCGCCTACGGCGTGACGACCGTCGTGAACGTGGGCGGCAGCCCAACGGTGTTGGAATGGCGTAAGAGAATTGACGCGGGAACGTTGCTCGGACCGGCCATCTACACAGCTGGTCCCTTTGTCAACGAACCGCGTGTCAACACGCCGGAGGAAGTTGAGCGCGACATCGTGACACAGGCAGAACTCGGCTACGACCTCATCAAGTTTCACGAACTTCTAGGCACGACCACGGGCTTGTCTCTTCCGGCGTATCGCCGCATGGTCGAAACAGCGCGCCGCATCGGCATTCCGCTCGTAGGGCACGCTCCGGTAAACCTCGGCATTGACGAAATGTTGCAGGAGCGGCAATCAATCGCCCACATGGGGATGGTGGCGAACCTCTACTTTCTCCCGTTTAGTTCCCACACGACAACCCTGCTCGTCACCGCTATCGCGAGTCTGATTCTCATTTGCATGGTGCTCACGTCGGTCTTTGCAGCGATTCTCCGCCGATCCTCAAAGAAAGCACTTCGCAGACAGTCCGCGGTCGGGACGATGAGACAACTGGTTGGCCTGATCGCGCTCGCCACGGCTGGCGCCTTCATGTGTGTGTTGGCATACCTGCCCGGCGGTCCACTGTTCGACAGCGTATTTCTTCGTCTGGCATTTACAGGGCTCACCGGCATCGTTACCGCCGCGACGCTCATGGCAGGATTTGTCGCCGTTCGACTTCTTCGCGATGCTGCGACTCCAAGGCTCGGCAAGGTGCATGCGTTGCTGGCCGTAACCTGCGCCGTTGCGCTAACAGCTGCGATGCTGGGATTTTGGGTTCCCGTGTCGTGGCGGAGCACAGACGCCGGGATCGAGCGCGTGGCGAAGCGGGTTCGTGACGCGGGAATATCCGTGCAGTCCACGTTGGTCGTCTACGACACGTTCAGCACCAGCGGACGGGCAGCGCTCTTCGACGACCCCGTCATTCGGTTCCTCATGCCCTCAATTCGCGAAGCCTGGCGCGGAGAGCCGAAGCGCGGCATACCATTCAATCGGCTCACTGGGTTCAACCAGAAGGTTGCCGGCGCCCTGCACCGCAACGGCGTGCCTATCATGGCCGGCACAGACGCAATGGGACTGCCGCTGGTCGCGCCGGGCAGTTCACTTCACAGGGAACTTCAGCTCTTGTCAGCGAGCGGGCTTTCACCTTACGAAGTCATTCGGTCTGCGACGGTCGTGCCCGCCACATTTCTTGGAAAGGCGAAGGAGTTCGGGACAATCACCGTCGGTCAACGTGCCGACCTGCTGCTTGTCGCGGGTAATCCTCTGGATAGCTTGGAGGTGCTACAGCGACCCATGGGCGTGATGGTTCGGGGTAGATGGCTCCCACGGGAAAGACTTGACGAACTCCTGGAATCGCTCGCCGGCAACCAATAATTACCGGCACGCGGTCCGGCTGAAGCCGGACACTACCTAGTCTTCCTGCCGTCGCGTCTTCGTGCCTTCGTGGTCCGCCTTCGTGGTCTACTTTTTCGCTTCGGCCAGAAGCGCGCTCAGAATCCTCGCGTATTCCTCATCGGCCGCGGCAAACGCCTTCTGATACTCGGCGTCCGACATTTTCTGCTTGTCCGGATCGCCATCGAACATCACGACCTTACCGGCCCGATTCCACGTGTCGTACATGTTGTCCTGCTTTTTCGCTGACAGCCCGGGCTCGCCCATGTCCTGCACGAAGAGTTTCGTATCCGGAGTGACCGTGCCGCTCAGTTCCATGTACGTGTCGCGGTACTGCTTCCCTGCCAGGCGCGGTTCCATCAATTGCGGCGCCGAGTAGTGACCCGAGATGACCAGCAGCTGCACGTTGGGAAAATACAGGGCGGCGGCAAATGTGCCCTCCGGCGTCGCGATCTTCGCCGCTATCGAATCGAGCTTTTTCCCGTCCATCACCTGGATCAGCTCTTTCGCAATAGCCGCCGATTTCGACACCTGAGCCATGGCGAGCGGTGGAAGACACGCCAGCATCAGACCGACAGCAACGGCTGAAAGAAAAGACGCACGGTTCGTCATAGGAACCCCCTCTACCCAGGCCCAGCGGTGAATTTTAGGTACGGATGGATGGCCGAGTTCTACCACCCTTGGGCATTGGCGTCAATCAGGTGTAGTCGGTACGGCCTGGATTACAAAAGACGTCGCCTCTAACCGATGAAGAGGGCGTCCTCTTCATCGGTGCGGCCGCGCCCCTCACCCGAACGCCGGGTGAGCTCGCGGAAGATGTCAATAGCGGCCTTGATGCCGGCCATCATGGCGGCGCCTTCGCGGAGCGGTCGGAGAACAGCGTCCTGCACGGTGGTTGCGGTGTGCTCGATCCGGCCCGTGAGGTCGGTGACAAGGCGATCGACCCGATCGACCTGCCCGGCGGCCAGCGTGCTGATATGGGCGGCGTCGCGCGCAATCGCATTCAGGTTCTCGGCGAGCGGCGTCATCTGCTGCTCCACCTGGCTGAGAAGCCGGTCGATGCGGCGCGCCACGCTCCAGCCGTAGACGATGACGCCAACCTGGACCGCAGCCATCGTGAGCGTGGCCAGCGCAATTACCCCGAGAAAAACTTCCGCCCAGAACGTCACGCGCGCTCCTTAGAAGATGCTCATGCGGAGGTTGAGGAACTTCTTGGGATCCTTGCGAATGTCGGCCAGCAGCTGCTGCATTTCGGTAACCGTGCGGTTCATGTTGTCATACAGCTGCTTGTCGTTCATCAACTGTCCCATCGTGCCCTGGCCCTGATTCAACCTCACCGTCAGCTGCTCGAGGTTGGTCGTCACCGCGTCCAGCCGCTTGTAGAGGGAGTCATTATTCATCAACTGCCCCATGGTCCCCTCCCCCTTATTGAGCCGGTTCGAGAGGCTGCCAAAATTAGCGGTCACCTCGTTCAGGTTCTTCGCCAGGGTCGGGTCGTTCATGAGCTGCCCAAGGCTGCCATTGCCGGCGTTGATCTTGTCGGTAATCGCGTTCAGATTCTTGAGCGACGACTCCAGTTGCCGCGCGCTCTCCGGGTTGTTGAGCAGCTGCCCAAGCGTTCCCTTCCCACGCTGCAGTCCTTCGGTGACTTCCCGTGCGGCCGAGGTGAACTGCCGCAACTCTGCGTAGAGCTGCTCGTCAGTCATCAGCTTGCCGACCGTGCCTTTCCCGGCCCGGACATCCGTGATGAGCGCGGTGAGCTCGGTGATGCCCTTATTGGCCTGGGCGGTCACATCTGCCAGTTGGGGTGGAGGCGGATCGGAGGGCACAAAACCACCCTCGGGGATCGGCTCGCCGGTCGTCATGGCGTTGATGTCGACCGCGCCTTCCCCAAGCAGCGAAACCGACCCGATCGTGGCCCGAGAGGTTGTCCGCACACGCTGCTGCATGTCTTCGCGCAGCTCGAGGGTCATCTCCACCTCAGACCCCACAAAGTCGATGTCTGTCACGGCGCCCACCGTCACCCCGGCAACGCGCACCGGCGATCCCCTCTGAACGCCACCGGCGTTGGCGAACTTCACCTTCAGGTTGTATCTCTGCCAGAAGAACCCGCCCTCGCCGCCCAACGCCAGGATCAGCGCGGCCGCAATGAGCAGGGCGACCACGGCCATAATGCCGATCTTCAATTCCGACCACTTCAACGAACGCGTGCGAGGCATTTTTCAGTTCCTTACGATAAGAACGCCTGGATGTAGGGGTCTTTCGACGCCCTGAGCTCGTTGGCGGTTCCTTCAAAAATAATGATGCCGTCTTTCAGCATCATGAACTCGGCTTCTTCCATTTTCTCGGGCCCGGCATCCGCGAAATCGACGGCATCTCCACGCCGGACGGCTTCCTGCGTTGCGATAAAAAATGCGTCGCGCAGCTGATGCGTCACGAGGATCGACGTCACCTCTTCGAAGTCGCGCAGCTTGACGATTTCTTCGTCGATTGTCGTCGACGTGATGGGATCGAGGCCCGTGGTCGGCTCGTCGTACAGCAGGATGCCGGGCTTCACCGCCATGGCACGCGCAATGGCGACGCGGCGCCGCTGTCCGCCGGACAGCTCGGACGGCCGCCGATCGATGAACTGCGACAGCCTGACGAACCCCAGCACTTCCTCGACGCGCTTCCTGATGGCGTCGAGCGGCTGATTCGTTTCCTCGTAGAGCTTGTAGCCGACGTTCTCGGCAACCGTCAGCGAATCGAACAGCGCGCCTTCCTGAAAGACCATGCCGATGTCGGCGCGCACCTTCATCATCTGCTCTTCGGTATAGTCGTTGACGAGTTGCCCATTCACGTAGATTTTTCCATTGTCCGGCTTCAGCAAACCGAGAATGAGCTTGAGCGAAATCGATTTTCCCGCGCCGCTCGCGCCGAGAATGATCTTCGTGTGCCCCTTGCCGAGCCTGAAGCTGACATCGCGCAGCACAACGGTGTCGTCGAACGCGAGCGACACGTGCTCGAAGACGACGACCGGCTCGTCGTTGGCTTGCGGCCTTTCCGCTATCGCGCTTCGTGTTTGGGTTGTGTCCATCGTATAAAAACAGCGCTAAAGCGCTGTGCCACCGGCTTGCCTCGCCGCAGCCGCTTTGCCGCGGAGGCGGGTGGCACAGGGCTTCAGCCCTGTCTAATAGAACAACGTGATCATCAACCTGGTGATGAAGAAATCCAGCACCAGCACGGCGACCGACGCACCAACGACCGCGTTGGTTGTCGCGCGGCCGACCCCCTGCGTCCCCCCCTTTGTGCGCAGCCCGACATGGCAACCGATGCTGACGATGGCGAACCCGAGAAAGAACGGCTTCGCCAGTCCCATCCAGACGTCGTCCATGTAGAGGCCGTCAGTAATCGACTTCCAGTAGACGCTGGACGGCACCTGCAGTTGCTGAATCGCGATGATGCCGCCGCCGAGAATCCCCATGAAGTCGGAGATGACTGTGAGCACCGGCGCCATCAACACGCCCGCGACCACGCGGGGGACGACCAGCTTGCGCACTGGATCGGTGCCCAGCGCGCGAAGGGCATTGATCTGGTCGGTCACGACCATCGATCCCAGCTCTGCCGCAATCCCCGAACCGACCCGGCCGGCCAGCATCAAGGCCGTCAGCACGGGACCGAGCTCTTTCACCATCGAGGCGCTGACCAGCCGCCCCACGACCGGCCGTGCGCCGAACTGGTCCAGCGTCAGACCGCTCTGCAGGGCCAGGACCGCACCGGTGAAGAGGCCCGTCAACAGCACGACGGTGAGCGAACCCACGCCAATGGCCTCGAGCTGTTCGACGACGTCGTGAAAATAGAACGGCCGCGTGAACGAACCGCGCACCGCGGCCCAACTGAGCTTGACGTATTCCTGGACTTCTAAGATCGCTGACTTGAGCCAATTGTCGAGCGCCGTCAGCACGTCAGCTCCGAGTTGACCGCACGCCGGCAAACCCCAGCTCTCGAGCCTTCAATCCCTTGATCTTGTCGCGCAGCTTGGCCGCCCGCTCAAAATCGAGGTTGGCCGCAGCCTGCCGCATCTGGGTCTGTAGCTCTTCAATACGCGCGTCGAGCTCTTCCGGGCTCAGATAGGCCTCCCGGTCCTCCATGACCGCCGGCGTCCCGTAGTCGAGGTTGTAGACAGTAAGCGACACGTCGTCGATGGCCTTCACGATCGATGCCGGGGTGATGCCGTGCTCGGTGTTGTAAGCCTCCTGCAGCGCTCGCCGCCGTGCGGTTTCTTCCAGCGCGACCCGCATCGACTCGGTCATCGTGTCAGCATACATGATGACCCGGCCGCTCACGTTGCGCGCGGCGCGCCCCGAGGTCTGAATGAGCGAGCCCGCCGATCGCAGAAACCCTTCCTTGTCGGCGTCCAGAATCGCGACAAGCGAAACCTCAGGCAGATCCAGGCCCTCCCGTAAGAGATTGATGCCGACGAGGACATCGAAGGTTCCCAGACGGAGGTCGCGCAGAATCTGAATGCGATCGAGCGTCTCGACCTCGGAATGAAGATATC
The DNA here is from genome assembly GCA_963811435.1 of Vicinamibacterales bacterium. Taxonomy (GTDB): domain Bacteria; phylum Acidobacteriota; class Vicinamibacteria; order Vicinamibacterales; family JAMQPK01; genus JAMQPK01. Next base: position 1,388,253 of record CAWERD010000006.1, on the reverse strand, counting down.
GAACCTTCACACCGAGTTCCTGATAGTAGGTTGTCAGGTCCTCGGCCATGCGCTTGGTCAAGGTGGTGACAAGGGTGCGAGTGCCCTCCTCCGCGCGCTTGCGGATCTCGCCAAGCAGGTCGTCGATTTGCCCCTTCACGGGGCGGACCTCGATGGGCGGGTCCGTCAACCCGGTCGGCCGGATGATCTGTTCCACCACGACCCCGCCCGCCTTCGCAAGCTCATACGGTCCGGGCGTGGCAGAGACAAAGACGGTCTGCCGGGCACGTTGCTGCCATTCCTCGAACGTCAGCGGACGATTATCGAGGGCCGATGGCAGCCGGAACCCGAACTCGACGAGCGTTTGCTTGCGCGATCGATCGCCGTGATACATGCCACGGATCTGTGGGACCGTCTGATGGCTTTCGTCGATCACGAGCAGCGCATCGTCGGGCAGGTAATCGAGCAGCGTCGGCGGCGGCTCCCCGGGTGCCCGGCCGGTGAGATGCCGTGAGTAATTCTCGATGCCATGGCAGTAGCCGATCTCTTTCATCATCTCGAGATCGAACATTGTGCGCTGATGCAGCCGCTGGGCTTCGAGCACCTTGCCCAGTTTTTCCAGCTCGGTCCGCCGTTCGATGAGCTCGGCTTTGATCGACTGGACGGCGTTCCTCGTCTGCTCGCGCGGCGCGACGAAATGCGATTTCGGATAAATGGCGACCTTGTCGTGCTTGCGCCCGCTCTTGCCGGTCAGCGGATCGAACGTCGTCAACGCATCGACATCATCCCCAAACAACTCGATGCGAAGAGCCTGTTCCTCGTAGGATGGATACACCTCGATGATGTCGCCGCGCACGCGGAACGTCCCGCGGCCGAATTCGACGTCGTTACGCTCGTACTGGATATCGACCAGCTTGCGGAGGATCTGGTCGCGGGGAATCCGCTGTCCCAGCTGCAGCGGCAGCAGCATGCCGTAATACGCTTCGGGCGAGCCGAGGCCGTAGATACACGACACGCTCGAGACGATGATCACGTCGCGGCGCTCGAAGAGGGACCGTGTGGCTGAGAGCCGCATGCGGTCGATCTCGTCGTTGATGATCGCTTCCTTTTCGATGTACGAATCCGTCGAAGGCATGTAGGCCTCGGGCTGGTAGTAGTCGTAGTAGCTGACGAAGTACTCGACGGCGTTGTCTGGAAAGAACCGGCGAAATTCCTGATACAGCTGCGCCGCGAGCGTCTTGTTGTGGACCATCACCAGGGTCGGCCGGTTCACCTCGGCAATGACCTTCGCCATCGTGAAGGTCTTGCCTGAGCCGGTCACGCCGAGCAGCACCTGATTTTCGTCGCCGCGCACGAGCCCCTCAACCAGCTCGGGAATGGCCCGCGCCTGGTCCCCTTTCAGCTCGAAGTCGGAGACGAGGTTAAATTTGTCAAAAACAGAAGGCATATTTCGTATTCAAGGCCGGGAATTTTTCTCTCGGCTGAACTCTCAATCGTACTACAGGTTTTTCTGCGGTTCTAGGTTCTGGGTTCTAGGTTCTGGGTTCGAACGTGGTGGCAAGCGGTGTGCAGAACCGGACATATGGCAGGACTGCGAAAACCGGAAGATTTCGATGTGTGGAAGCTTACGTGGGAACTGAAGCAGCGCGTGTACGCATTCACTGCCACGCCCCCGGCAGCGCGCGATCGAGATTTCTGCGACGACACTCGGCGCGCGGCGCGTTCAGCTCCGGATTTGATCTCCGAAGGTTACTACCGCTTCAACCCCCGTGAATTTCACCGATTTGTAAATGATGCGAAAGCCTCACTCGGAGAAGTGAGAAATCAGCTGCTCCACGCGAAAGCTCAACACTACATCACAGAAACTGAGTTCCAAGCGATGTTCAGTCTTGCCAACCGCGCGATTGGAGCAGCGAACCGGCTGCAGGCGTACCTGCGGTCCTGTCCATCCAAATTCGAACGTGGCGCGCGGAAACCCAAGAAGGTGGCAAAGTCTCAAGGAAGAGCCCAGAACCAAGAACCGGCACCCAGAACCGAGCACCAAGAACCGAGAACCTCAGGTCGCTCGACATTGCACCGTTTCCCCTAAACTATCGACACTTTTTCCTCAACACCTTCCTCGTATTCTGCCACGCCAGCGTCAGCGCCTCCCCCACCGCTTCCTCGGCCGCTGCCTTGAGAATGACGCGTGTGCAGCCACTGCGTCCCCACGCGCCGGCTTCCGGCACGAACATCTCAGGATGGTCTTCGAGCAAGAGCGACTGCTGGTCCGGGGTCAGCTTCACCATCCCGAACTGATCGTCGGAATGGAGAGAGGCAAAGATTCGCTTGTCGACGCGGAAGTCCGGATGCCCCATGTGGGCGCCTTCGATGGCACCTTCGAGGGCGAGCGCCATCCGCCGAAAACGCTGGGCCGTGATCGTGCGCGTTGCCACTGGCAGATTGTGCCACGAACCGGACGCGGGCCCTTCGCAGGAAGTGCCGCCTCGCCGCAACTCTCCAGGAATCCTGCGCGAAAACGAGAAGAATCAGGTCGTGCGGGTGGCAGACAAGCTGCAGAGCACTGTGCATGCGAATGAAGATTCACGGCGGAACGGTGTTGCACGGCGAACAGGGCCTCTGCGCGACGTGCCGGTTCGCGACGATCGTGCGCGGCCGCACCCTTGATGAGGAAGTGGTGCACTGTGGCTCGATCACCACGCGCGGCATGCGGGTGCCCTTCAAGGTGACGTCGTGCACCTCGCACAGCGATGTCGGTCAGCCCACGTATATGCAGTTGCTCGAAGATGCCTGGATTCTCAAGCCCGCCTCGAAGCGGCGTCCAGCCGGGTTCGTCAAGAACAGCGAGCTCAAGGCCGAGGAAATGCGGGCCATCATGGACGAGCTGCGGCGGTCGGGCGACTAGGACGCGCCGAGGCGTCACTGCACGGGTGCAAAATACCCTTCGCGGGTCCGAATCTGCACCCGCGGCGACGGGGGCCGCTTCAGCTTGATCTCGACCTTCCGCCACTTGCCATCGCGCGCGGGGTTGGTGGGCACGTAGCCGAGCAGGTACTGACCGTGAATCTCTTTGGCGATGCTGCTGTACATAGGCTCGAGCTCTTTCATCGATCCCGGAAACAATGCGCGGCCACCGGTGAGGCGCGCGATTTCCATCAGCCGCGACTGCAGCATGAGGCGAGGCGACCCGCGGCCGGCAAACAATCCGATCGGATACACGGTGACATCCGAGGCACGGAGGGTTCGGAGCGTTTCGTCCCAGCTGCGCGAGCTCGACGTGTCGTCGCCGTCCGTGTAGATGACCAGCACTTTCCTGCCCGTCTGATCGAACGCGCTGCCCAGATACACCGTCACGGCGTCATACAAAGACGTCCGGCCTTTAGCCTTGCCACTCCGGATGCGCTCGACGAGACGAGGGAACTCGTCCTGCGAAAACCTCGCGGCGCGCACTTCGTCGCTGAACTCGACGAGCGCGAAATCGAGCGCCTTCGGGAATGTATTCAGAAATTTGATGGCCGCGTTCCGCGAGAACGACAGATCCCGCTGCATGCTCTCGCTGATATCGAACAGCAGGCCGATATGCAGGGGCACAGCCTCCTCGGCCGAGGAGGTGCTGAAATAGGTCACCGCCTGCACGGCCCCGTCTTCTTTCACCTCGAAGTCGTCGGCCTTGAGCTCCTGCACCGGCTCGCCGGCGCGGTCGACCACCGTCACGGTAAACCCCGCCACGTCGATACCGGTCTTATATGAGAACTGGGCCCGCGCCGATAAGGAACAGAGGCCCGCAAGGGCAACGGTCACAAACGCGCATGGGACAGACAGGTTCATAAGGGGCGTATAATAGGTAGTTTACAGCGACAAGTGTACCCGAGGGGTGGGGGCCCCCGGATCAAATATGCGGTGTCTGGCGGTTTGCCAAGACGAGCTGGTTATCAGGATGCTGGACGAGATCCTGGCGGCCAGCATCGACGTCGAGTTCCTGGTCGAGAGCCGAGCGCTCGCGCGCAAGCTTCAGGCTGCCGGTCTACCCGTGAGTGCCGGCGACGTGAAGCGCACCGACACCTATCTGAAGGCTGACGTCTCGCCCCAGACCTGCATCATCATCGAGGACACGGGCCGCCGATACCTGCCGAAAATCATCGAGGCGATCCGCGATGCCGGAGGGTCGCTCATCTACGTGCTCGGCGTCGGCGTCGCCACGGACGACCGCGAGAAGCGGGCGCAGGCCGTTCGCGACCAGTTCTCTGACGTGTCCTATCTTTCCCTGTCGGAATTGTTCGAGGCGCCGCTCCTCACCGAGTTCAGCCGCGCGCTGACGCGCGCCCGGGTACAGCAGTATCAGCGCTATCTGGCCGACGCCGACCGCATTCTCATCCTGCTGCACAACGAGCCCGATCCCGATGCGATGGCCAGTGGTCTCGCGCTGCGCACCGTGCTGCATCGCACCAGAACCACGGCCGTCATTGCCGCGCTCGAGGGTGTCACGCGGCCCGAGAACATGCGCATGGTGAACCTGCTCGACATTCACGTCGAGACGATTGCGCCGGAAATGATCCAGGAGTTCGATCGCGTCTGCATGGTCGATGTGCAGCCCCACTACTTTCCCGGCCTCGATCGCGTCGACCTCGTCATCGATCATCATCCCGAGCAGCCAGGTTACAACGCTGTGTTCAAGGACATCCGCGAGGATTTCGGGTCGACGTGCACGATTCTCACCGAGCACCTGCGGGCGATCGACGCGAGCATCTCCGAGCGCACGGCCACGGCAATGCTCTACGCGATCAAGTCCGATACCCTGTTCTTCAATCGCCAGGCGAACCGCTGCGACATCGAATCGTTCTCTTATCTGTATCCGCTGGCCGATGCGAACATGATTCGCAAGATGGAGGGCGCGGAAATCACCGCGGAGCGCCTGCAGCTGATTACGAAAGCCACGCAGCGCGGCAAGATGGTCGAGCAGATTTTTTCGGTCTTCCTGGGCGACGTGCCGCGCGACGATGCGATTCCGTATGTGGCCGACTTCTTCCTTCAGCTCGAGAACGTGCGATGGACGCTCGTCGCGGGCGTCGTGAACGGATCGTTTGTCATGTCGGTGCGCAACCTGGGCTACACCAGGAACGCGGGCGATTTCGTGCGGCGCTATTTCGTCGACATCGGCTCGGCGGGCGGCCATCGCGCGATGGCCAAGGCGGTCGTGCCTCTCGACGCGTTCCAGTCACGCTTCGGAGTGATCGACGACAACATCGGCAACAAGATGTCGGCGCTCTTGCAGGAGTTCATGCACGAAACGCCCGAGGACAAGAAGAAGAAGGAACCTGTCGGCAGCCACTCCTAGATCTAAAGATCTCGAGATCTAAGATCGAGAGATCGTAGTCCGTCCCTCCCACCACCGGTTCAATGAACTGCCGGTACCCGTCCTCATAGCCACGGTCCATCAACTCGCCCAGGCTTTGATACCGATCCGAGCGCTCGTCGTATGTGCCTTCGAAATCGAGGGGACCGATGGGATTGTGAACCGGCTGAACGAGAAACAGCCCCTTGAAGCGCTTCTTGTAGAGCGTCACCGCGTCGCGCACCACGGTGGTCTCGGCAGCCGCGATGTGTTCCGCGACGCGTGAGCGAAGCGAGCCTATCGGCCTGCTCAGGCGATGTGGAGCGGACCGATCCGAATCGGGGCACACGACGACCACCTGTTCCACTCCTGCTGCCGCGAGCTCCTCGAGCAGTCGCGACACGCCGCCGACCCGATCGCAGATGCGATGCGCCTCTCCCTTCCAGTAGCTCTCGGGCGAGAACGCAATCAGATGCGGCTCTGTCAGAACCGGAATCGCCAATGCCGCCGCAAGGGCGTCGAGTACCTGGCTTCGTCCAACGCCGGCCAGGTCGATCAGATCGCCTCGACCCCGCTGGAAATAGGCCTGTCGCCTCGACTCGGCAATGGCCGAAAAGACAAGATCCGTGCGCGTCTCGATGTCGAGCGTGCTCACGATGAGCTCGCGAAAGCCGGGCTGTCCGAGATTCTCGAACAGCAGCTCCGCATATCGACGGCTCAGTTCCGGCGGCGTGGGTTCCTTTGCACTCGCGGGACCCTGGAACAGCTGCCACAGCCCTCTGCGAAAGTGCTGAAGTCCTGGTTCGGTGTTCCAGGGGGTTCCCACGATCCTCGCCCACCAGCTGCCCGCGTCACGATGGCCGTGCGGTGTGGGTTGCCGGTTCGCCCACAACGCCGGCTCCGGCTGGAAGCGCAGCGCCGCAATCCCGAGTACGGCAAAGGCACTCGCGAAGCACAACGTCACGAGCCGCGGAACAACGGTCGGCAGCACATCTGCGGCGAAGGCGTAGCGCACCATGTCCGCATAAGCGGTAGCCAGCCTTGTGCCGGTATCGACGCTGATCATCTGGACGAGAAAACTGAGGGGATAGGCGACGAGTCCCGTCGCCAGGACGAGCAGCGGAATGGCGAGAATCGCGACGCCCGCAAGCACCAGCATGGCGGCCCATTGCAGAGGCGGGCGCCACCGATACATGCGGATCGCCGGACGCCGGCGCCACACACCGCCGTCCTCCCACGTCTTTGCGCCGGCATCGATGGCGGCGAAGAGCGCGCACACAACACCCACACCGCGAGCGCTCATGACGTCGATCTTGATGCCGGCCTCGTGCAGCGCACGCAACACACCGGCGTGATACGCGCCGCCCGTCCCGTTGCCGGTCAAGAGAACCGCGGTTCTCAGATGTGGTGAATAGCTCACGCCTCGTCGTGGATGGTGACGAGCTTGATGATCTCGAAATTGCGCGTACCGCTGGGTGTGGTGACCTCGATCTCGTCGCCGACCGTCTTGCCGACGATGGCGCGGCCGATGGGCGAGCTGGTCGAGATAAGGCCCTTGCCTGCGTCAGCCTCTTCCGGCATGACGAGCTGATAGGTGACCGAATCGCCGTTGTCTTCTTTGAGGTTCACGGTGGATCCGAACGCCGCGCGATCGTGCGGAATCTTGTCGAGATTCATGATCGAGATCTCGCCGATGCGTTTTTTGAGCATCGCGATTCGCGCGTTGACGATGCCCTGCCGATCTTTCGCCGCCTGGTATTCTGCGTTCTCGCGCAGATCGCCGAGCTCGCGCGCGCGCTGTATCTCCTTGGGCAGCTCGAGGTGCAGTTCGCGCTCGAGCTCGGCCACCTCGTCTTCGAATTTCTTGAGGATTTTCGCCTTCATTCGAAAGAAGATCCTAGCACATCTGTTATGCTCTCCAGATGACTGGAGCATCGCACTCCAGCGTCAAACGCTACCGCGAGCTCGCTCGCAATCCCCAACAAAACGGTCTCGAACGCGAGTTGCTGCTCGAGGGTCCGCATCTCCTGTTCGAGGCGCGCAAGTCGGGCGTCACCGTTGACAGCGCGGCGTTCGAACAGGACGCCCTCGACGATGCGTCTGTCCGCAAACTGGCCGAGCAGCTCGTGGCTGAAGGCGCCGACGTGTTCATCGTCTCCAGACGAACGCTCGAGTCGATGAGCCCGGTAAAAACACCGGCCGGCGCAGTCGGCATAGCCCGGCGCTCTCTCGTGTCGCTCGACCGGGTGCTCGCCATCGCGAACCCGCTCATCGTCGTTGCACACGAAGTACAGGATCCGGGCAACGTCGGAAGCATCGTGCGAACGGCCGAAGCCGCGGGAGCCACCGCTTTCATCGCGACACAGTCGACGGCGGACCCGCTTGGTTGGAAGGCGCTCCGCGGCTCGATGGGCAGCGCCCTGCGCCTGCCAATCGCACGTGCTGGAATGGGAGAAACGCTCGAAGGGCTTCGGAAGGCCGGCATCACGCCGGCAGCGCTCGTCCCGCGCCACGGCGAGTCGCTGTTCAGCGTAGATTTCAAAGCGCCGACGGCGCTGATTCTCGGTGGCGAAGGCCCTGGACTACCCGCCGATATCGTGCGCAGGATCGATCGGCGCGTGTCGATCCCGATGAGTGGGCCGGTCGAGTCGCTCAACGTCGGCGTCGCAGCAGCGCTGGTTCTGTATGAGGCATTTCGACAGAGATCGTGACAATCACAAATGAGCCTATTCGAAGATCCTTCAACCGATTCTCCCGCCAGCATGGCTGGCACTCCTCTCGCCGAACGGATGCGTCCGGCGACATTCGACGAGTTTGTCGGCCAGCAAGACGTCCTCGCACCGGGCAAGCCGCTGCGCGAGGCGATTGAACACGACCGTCTCAGATCAATCATCCTGTGGGGACCGCCCGGCACCGGGAAGACGACATTGGCCCGGCTCATCGCCAAGGCGACTCGCGCGCGGTTCGTCTCGTTCAGCGCCGTCCTTGCCGGCATCAAGGAAATCAAAGAGGTCATGGCGGCCGCCGAGCTGTCCCGCCGGCAGATGAATCGCCGCACGATTGTGTTCGTCGACGAGATTCACCGGTTCAACAAGTCGCAGCAGGATGCGTTTCTCCCACGGGTCGAAGCCGGCGACATCGTCCTGATTGGCGCGACGACGGAAAATCCCTCGTTCGAGGTGAACGCCGCGCTGTTGTCGCGCTCGAAGGTCTACACGTTGCGCGGCCTGAGCGAGAACGAAATCATCGCCATCCTCGATCGTGCGTTGCACGACAAGGAACGGGGCCTCGGCAACGAACCAATCGCGCTGGGGGACGGCGTTCTGCAGGCGATCGCGCGCTATTCGAACGGCGACGCGCGAGCGGCGCTGAATCTGCTCGAGCTCACCACGGCTGCGGCGCCTCGCGGAGCGGACGGCTCGGCACGTCTCCTCGACCTCGAGACCGTGCAGCAGTCGGTTCAACGGCGATCGTTGCTCTACGACAAGAGCGGCGAAGAGCACTACAACATTATGTCGGCGCTGCACAAGTCGATGCGCAACAGCGATCCTGACGCCTCGGTCTACTGGCTCGCGCGCATGCTGGAAGCCGGCGAAGATCCGTTGTACGTCGCGCGCCGCCTGATCAGATTTGCCTCCGAAGACATCGGTAACGCCGACCCGCAAGCGCTCACCGTTGCCGTCGCCGCCAAAGACGCAGTACATTTCATCGGGATGCCAGAGGGGAACACAGCGCTCGCACAGGCTGCGATTTATCTGGCAACGGCACCGAAAAGCAACGCCGTCTATGTCGCCTACAGCGAGGCCGCCGAAGATGCCGTTCGTGAGATCGCGGAGCCTGTGCCACTGCATATCCGGAACGCTCCGACAAGGCTGATGAAGGAGCTGAACTACGGCAAAGGGTATAAGTACGCCCACAACGAAGCGGAGGGCATCGCCGACATGGACTGCCTGCCGCCCTCCCTGTCGGGCAAGACCTACTACGAGCCAACGAATCGCGGCTTCGAGGAAACGATCCGGAAGCGGATCGCCGAGTGGAAGAATGCCCGAAAGCGCTGACATCGCTGTCGAGGAGGCACAGACGACTGCCGAATACGCGCTCGCACGGGCGTTGTTCGAAGAGTACGCGGCCGCGATCGAGGTCGAACTGTGCTTCCAGGATTTTTCCGCGGAGCTCGACAGGCTGTCTGTGATGTACGGCCCTCCGGCTGGTGCGCTCCTCATCGCCCGTGCCGGTTCAGACGTCGCCGGATGCGTCGGGCTGCGCAGATTCCGTGACGATATCTGTGAAATGAAACGGCTGTACGTACGACCTGCGTTCCGCGGCCGGCATCTCGGCCGCCATCTCGCCGAAGCTGTGGCGCAACGGGCCCGCCAGATGAGCTACCGGACGATGGTGCTCGATACGTTGTCGTCGATGGAAGCGGCGCATGAGCTGTATCTTTCGATGGGCTTCAAGCCGTCGCCCGCCTACTATCCGAATCCCCTTCCCGGCGTGAAATATCTCGCGCTCGACCTTCGTCAAAGGGCGTAGATCGCGCGTGGAAGCTCCTCATATTCTCTACAACCAGTCGGCGACGCATCTGGCGATGCCGCTCTACCTGAGATCCGACACCGTGGTCGAGCCTCAGCTCATCGGCGATCTCGCGGACTTCTTTCTCGCGAACCTGCTGTTTCCGGGAACGAGACTGACCGCGCTTCACACCAAGCGGCCGGGAATGGCCGCGCGGCTCAATATGGGGGACTTCACCAGCGCACGGTGGAAGGCGGCGCAGAAGAAGATCGCCAGGGGTGAATACGCCGTGGTTGAAATCCGAGGCGAGACGCCCGATTTCCCGCGCCAGAAGATCTGGTTTTTGGCGCACGTCAATCCCCCGGGCGGCGACGAATTGCTCATGGCCGGAACGATCGCTGTGCAGTGCAGCGTGTCGTACCTTCGCCACCTCGCCGTCTCGCCAGAAAGAGTTGAGACGCTGCTTCAGATCGCGAAACTTGCGTGGAACGGGGTGCCCGCCGGGCCCGCCTATGGGTATGGCAACCTCGCCATCACTCTTGCGCGGCCGGTATTCGACCCCCGTATGCCGCGGCCGCCTGGAGCGCCGATGCCATGGGAATACATACGCCCGCCCGAACATCGGGTGCATCCGGTGCCGATTGCCTATGTCGGCAACGACATCGAAGGCAACCTCGCGGCGTTGTATTGCAAGGACCGAGGCATCAAGGGCGCCTTCTGGGCCAATTTTCTCTCGGCCGCACACGTCGAGCTTGCTGGGGGTGAGGCGGCATTGAAGCGCCAGTTGAACGGGATGCACATCGAGCGCCTCGCACATGGCGGCTTGCTTGTCGCGGCAACCGAAACCCCGTTGCCGGAAGATACCGAAGACACACGCGCCCGATTCCTGCGCCTGGACGAGGCGCTCAGGCCCGCGTTCCTGTCGCGGGACGACACGCCCGAGATGAAGCGCGGCATGCTCGGGTACTTCTACCGGGAACGCCCGCCGCTGGGGTAGACTGCCGCCGTGTATCGCCGTGACATTTTCAAGATCGCCTTCCTTACGCTGTTGCCGCGACCGGCGCTGGCGGCGCCGACTGTCTCGACGCTCATCGGCAACGGGACCGCTGGATATTCAGATTCGCAGGTCAGTAATCCGTACGGCGTCGTCATCGGGCGCGACCGCGCGCTGTACTTCTGCGATCTCGACAATCAGCGCATCCGCCGGCTCGACCTGAAATCGCGCACGACCACCACGATTGCGGGCGACGGCAAGCGCGCGTACCAGGGTGATGGCGGCCCTGCGACCTCCGGGTCGCTGAACATGCCGCACGAGATCGTCTTCGACGCGCGCAATCACATGTACATCGCCGAGCGCGACAATCACGTGGTTCGCAAAGTCGATGGGAAAACCGGTGTCATGTCAACGCTCGCCGGCACGGGCACGGCTGGATTTTCGGGCGACGGCGGACCGGCATCGAAGGCGCAACTCAGACAACCGCACAGCATTGCGATTGGACCTGACGGACGCCTCCTGATTTGCGATATCGGCAACCATCGCATCCGTGCGGTCGATCTTGCGACGGGCGTCATTGTCACGATTGGTGGTACGGGCGAACGGCTGCCGACGCCTGATGGCGCCCCGTTGAACGGCACGCCGCTCAACGGTCCCAGAACGATGGTCATCGATCGCGACGGAACGATCTATCTGGCCCTGCGCGAAGGCAACGCGCTCTATCGCATTGCACCTAAGGCCGGCACGCTTCATCACCTGGCGGGCACAGGCGAACAGGGATGGTCGGGCGATGGCGGCCCGGCACGCCTGGCCAAGCTTGCCGGACCAAAAGGGCTGGCGCTCTCGCGTCGCGACCTCTTCGTGGCCGACACCGAGAGCCACATCATCCGCCGCGTCAACCTCGACACCGGCATCATCACCACCGTCCTCGGAACGGGTGTGCGCGGGGACGGTCCGGAACCCGACCCGATACAGTGCAAGCTGTCTCGCCCCCACGGCGTCTTTGCGGATACCGACGGCACGCTCTACGTGACCGACAGCGAGGCGCACCGCATCCGCGTGCTGCGGCAGTGACGGCCGCTGCGGCGGCGCTGGTGCTTGCCGTTGCGTTTGCTTTTCCCAATCAGGACGGCACGAGGCTGCTGGCGACCGGTGAGATCGCTCAGCCAAATACCCTGCGGACGGCTTTGTGCAGCGGCGGGCAGGGCCTGACCGTTGAGTTCGAGCGCAGACAGCCCGAAGGCAAAGACAGCACAGGACGACAGACGCCGTCCAACTTCCCTGACACAGCCGGCGCCGTCTTTCGCATCACCGGCGCGAACGTGAGCAGCGGCACGACGTGCCTGCTGGCAGACGAGTCGTTCCTGAATGGGGCGACGGTTGTCGCGTTGAAGCGTCCGCCGCAGGACGCACGCTGCTCGAAGGCGCAATATCCACTCTTCCAGGCAGCGAAGTCGCGTCCTGTGGTCGGATGCTGGCCCATTGGGGAATCTGCCGGCGGCGTTCAGGTCGCGATGATCGAATTCGCCCGTCGGCTGTCGGACGCCCTGGCCAGCCTCGTCGTCATCGACGGCGACCGGCGTCTTTACATCGACTATCCTGCGAAATTCAATGGACCCGGCGCCGACTTATGGCGCGCCGATGACGGGGGTGAGATTCACGCGGAATCGTTCGATGTGATCGTTCTGCTCAAGCGCGGGTCGGTGTATTGGCTTGCCCTCGACTGGGCCGGCGCCGAGGGAAACACTCTGTCGCTTCAAAGTGCCGAAACCGGGGATCAGTTCAGGGAACTCGTCACCGCGTACCTGGTACCGCTCGCCCCTCTGACCATCAGCCAGCCGACGATAAACATCGCGACGCCCACGTAAAACGGATTCGGCTGGGGGCCCAACGGGCCGGCCATGAAGATGTCCACCAGCAGAATCCACATGGCGAAGACCTGCAGAAAGCGCCCGATGTACCACACTGCGGCGCCCAGTCGTGGACTCATATTCGCTGGAAGTTCTTCTCGATCTCGCGTCTCGTCAGGCGGAGCATGACCGGCCGGCCGTGCGGACACACCGTGGAGTACGCGGTGCGGCGGAGCTCTTCGAGAATATGCAGCATCTTCTCGTGCGTCAGCGGGTAATTCGCCTTGACGGCAGCGTGGCAGGCCGTGGTAGCGGCGATGCGGCGCAGGGCGTCGCCGACTTCCCTGCCTCGATCGAGGCCGTCCAAATCCTCTGCCAGCGCGCGCAACGCCCCAACGGCGTCCTCACGTCCGAGAAGAGCCGGGACGGCCGTCAGGCGGAGCGTTTCGCCGCCGAATTCCTCGACGCCGAAGCCCAGGCGATCCAGGTCGCTGGCATGGTTCAGCAGCGCCTGACGGCTCTCTGGTGAGAGCTCGACGAGCAGCGGCTCCAGCAATCGCTGGCTTTCGAGCTGGCCGCTGGTGAGCCGTTCCATGACGCGCTCGAACAAGACGCGCTCGTGCGCGACGTGCTGGTCGATGATGGCGATGCCGTCCACATCGACGGCGATGATGAACGTGTCGCGGAACTGTCCGAGCGGAATCAATGGCTTGATGGTGTCGGCGGGAGCGGGTTCCGGGGTTCCTGGGGTTCCGGTTCCGAACGTTCCGGTTCCTGAGGTTCCAGGTCCGAAACTTCCCGGTTCGGACTCTGGAACTGGAATTCCAGGAACCATTGGAACCGCCGGGCGCCAGTTGCCGGGCCCGGCGGCCCAGCGGCTGGGATAGATTCCACCGCTCAGGACACCCGGAATCGACTGCGACATGGGCAGCGGATCGCGATAGGTGCCAGGCACCAGTTGGAGCTCGGGCACGAGCCCCTTGCCGATGGCATCGGCAATCGCGTGCTTCACGGCTTCGTGCACGAACGACTGATCGCGAAACCGGACTTCGGCTTTGGTGGGATGCACGTTCACGTCGACGCGGTCGGGCGGGATCTCGAGGAACAGGTGAACCTCGGGACTCCGCTCTTTTATCAAGGCGTTGCTGTAGGCCTCGATGATGGCGTGCGCGATCGTCCGATCCTTGACGATGCGGCGGTTGACGAATACGTTTTGCGCGCCTCGCGTCGGTCCCTGCTCGGCCAGCGCTGCCACGAACCCTTTGATGCCGAAGCCGGTCAAGCTCTTTCCCACGGGAACAAGATCGGGCCTGTCGCCAAAGACCTGAAACAGCCGATCTTCAAACCTGGCAACGGCAGGCCAGTTCAGCAGCGTTCGCGGTCCGCTGGTCAGCGAAAAGCCGATTTCCGGATAGCCGAGCGCAAACTGCGTGACGACACGAGAGACCTGCGTCGCCTCGCCCGTGTCCGTTTTGAGAAATTTCCGTCGCGCCGGCAGATTGTAGAACAAGTCGCCGACCTCGATCGACGTGCCTTCTGGAGTGCCGATCTCCTGAACCGACGCGATCGCGCCGCCGTTCACCTTGATTTCAGTGCCCGCGATATCGCCCCGCAGCCGTGTCTTCATCACGAAGTGCGACACCGATGCGATGCTGGGTAGCGCCTCTCCTCGAAATCCAAGCGTGTTGATGGCGGCGAGGTCGTCAGCCCTCTGGATTTTGCTGGTCGCATGGCGCTCGAGGGACAGCCGCGCATCGTCCGGGCTCATCCCCTCGCCGTCGTCTTCGACGCGCACCAGGCGTTTGCCGCCCATTTCGACATACACCTGAATGCGCCGCGCGCCGGCGTCTATGGCGTTTTCGACGAGCTCTTTGACGACCGAGGCCGGCCGCTCGACGACTTCGCCGGCGGCGATTTGATTGGCTAAATCGGAGGGGAGGAGGTTGATGCGGCCCATGACAGGGCTTAGGGCTGAGGGCTCAAGGCTTAAGAAGGTCTGAGGGTCACTCTAGCTCTCTCAGCACTAAGCCTTAAGCCCTAAGCCCACCCAGAATCAGTCTCCGACCTTCACCGACAACGCCGCCTGGGCGGCGGCTAGCCGCGCCACCGGCACACGGTACGGGGACATCGACACGTAGTTCAAGCCGACCTTCTCGAAGAAGTGAATCGACGACGGATCGCCGCCATGCTCGCCGCAGATGCCGAGCTTGATGTCGGGGCGCGTCGCGCGTCCCTTCTCCACGGCCATGCGCACCAGCGAGCCGACGCCGATCGTATCGATGGTGCTGAACGGATCCTTCTCGAGAATCTTCTTGTCCTGATACGCGCCGAGGAACTTGCCGATGTCGTCGCGCGAGAAGCCAAAGGTGGTCTGCGTCAGGTCGTTGGTGCCGAACGAGAAGAACTGCGCCTCGCCGGCAATCTCATCCGCTGTGACCGCACCGCGCGGCACTTCGATCATCGTGCCGACGAGATAGTCGATCTTCACACCCTTTTCCTTCATGGTCTCTGCCGCGACACGATCGACGACCTCTTTCTGATCGCGCAGCTCTTTCACGTGGCCGACGAGCGGAATCATGATCTCGGGCACGACCTTGAGCCCTTCCTTCTTCAGCTGAATGGCGGCTTCGATAATCGCCCGCGTCTGCATCTCGGTGATTTCCGGGTACGTGATCCCGAGGCGCACGCCACGATGTCCAAGCATCGGGTTGAACTCATGCAGCTGCTCGACACGCGCGAGCAGCTTTTTCTTGCTCTCGAGCTCGCGCTTGTCGCCGTTGGTGACTTCGAGTTTGGCGACTTCGACCATCAGATCTTCGCGCTTCGGCAGGAACTCGTGAAGCGGCGGATCGATCGTCCGGATGGTCACCGGCGAGCCGTGCATCGCCTTGAACACGCCGTAGAAATCGGCGCGCTGCAGCGGCAGCAGCTCCAGGACCGCCTTCTTTCGATCGGTCACGTTGTCTGCGAGGATCATGCGCTGCACGATCGGCAGCCGATCCTCGCCGAAGAACATGTGCTCGGTCCGGCACAGGCCGATGCCACGCGCTCCAAACGCGTATGCGAGCTCGGCCTGATCCGGCAGATCCGCGTTCGCGCGGATGCCCAGACGGCGGGTCTTGTCGGCCCATTCCAGGATCTTGTTGAACCGTTGATAGATGTCCGACTTCTTCGGGTCCAGCTGGCCGTTGACGACC
Source organism: Vicinamibacterales bacterium (assembly GCA_963811435.1). GTDB lineage: Bacteria > Acidobacteriota > Vicinamibacteria > Vicinamibacterales > JAMQPK01 > JAMQPK01. Next base: position 1,372,389 of record CAWERD010000006.1, on the reverse strand, counting down.
TGAAGAATCTCGCTCGGCTTCGACGCCATCTTGCCGAGCTTGATCTCTCCCTTGAGGCCGTCGAACGATACGTAGTCACCTTCCTTGACCGTCTTGCCGTCAACCGTAAACCGCTTCTCTTTCTCGGAAATCTGCAGCGTACCGGCTCCGACGATGGACGGCTTGCCCATCTGCCGGCCCACGACGGCGGCGTGTGAAGTCATGCCGCCGGTGGCCGTGAGGATGCCCTGCGCGACGTGCATGCCATGAATGTCGTCGGGCACGGTTTCCTTGCGGACGAGAATCACCTGCTTGCCCTGACGGGTCCACTCAACCGCATCGTCGGCGGTGAACACCACCTGGCCGGATGCGGCGCCCGGCGAGGCCGGAAGGCCCTTGGCGAGTACGGCCACCTTCGCCCACTCGCCCGGATCGAAGCCCGGCGAGAGCAACTGCGACAACGCCTCGGGATCCACGAGCAGCAGCGCCTCCTTTGGCGACACGATCTTCTCGTCGGCGAGGTCGGTGGCGATGACGACCGCTGCATAGCCGGTGCGCTTGCCGCTGCGGGTCTGCAGCATGTAGAGCTTCTCGTCCTGGATCGTGAACTCGAAGTCCTGGACGTCCTTGTAGTGCTTCTCGAGCCGCGTGGTGATTTCGCGCAGCTGCTTGTAGGCCTTCGGCAGCACCTTCTCGAGCTCTTTGATCTGCTGCGGCGTGCGCACGCCGGACACCACGTCTTCGCCCTGAGCGTTGATCAGGAACTCGCCGTAAAACTCCTTCGCGCCGGTCGCCGGGCTTCGCGTGAAGCCGACGCCTGTCGCCGACCGATCGCCCGTGTTGCCGAACACCATCTGCTGCACGTTGACCGCGGTGCCGATGTAATCGGGGATGTCGTAGATGCGGCGGTATTCCTTCGCGCGCGGATTCTGCCAGGACCGGAACACGGCGTTGCGCGATCCCTTGAGCTGCTCGATGGGATCCTGAGGGAACGACTTGCCGGTCTTCTTCTGGACGACCTGCTTGTAGCGCGCGATGACGTCTCGCAGCGCGGCCTCGTCGAGATCGGTGTCGGCCTTCGCGCCGCGTTGCTTCTTCACCGCGTCGAGCTCGTGCTCGAATACGTCCTTGCCGATTTCCAGCACGACGTTGCCGAACATCTGGATGAAGCGGCGGTAGCTGTCGGCTGCAAACCGGCCGTTTCCCGTCTCCTCTTTCAGCGTTTCGACCGTCTGGTCGTTGAGTCCGAGATTCAGAATCGTGTCCATCATCCCGGGCATCGAGAACTTCGCGCCCGAGCGCACCGACACGAGCAGCGGCTTCTTCGTATCGCCCAGCTTGCGGCCGGCCGATTTCTCGAGCTTCCGCAGGTTGTCGATCATCTCTTTTTCGATCGAAGCGGGAATCTTGCCGCCTTCCTTGTAGTAGATGGTGCAGACGGGTGTCGAGATGGTGAAGCCGCCAGGCACCGGCAGCTTCGCGTTGGTCATCTCGGCGAGGCCCGAGCCCTTGCCGCCGAGCAGATCCTTCATGCTGCGATCGCCGTCGGCCCTGCCGTCGCCGAAGAAATAGATGTATTTGCCAGGCCTGGCCAGCTTGGCGACTTTGTCGGTTTCCAGGGGTTTCTTCGCTGCCGCTTTCTTTGCCATTCGACTGTTTACTCCGTCTCCGAAACAATTTCGGAAATGTCTGCGATACGCAAGATCTGCTGTTCGAGGCGTTTCATTAGACGCAGGCGTGCCTTTCGCAGGGCGGCGTCATCTACCATCACAAAGATTTCGGTGAAGAATCGATCGACTGCAGGACCGAACTGGGCCGCCTCGACGAATGCGCGGCGCAAATTTTCCCCCGATTTCAGCACGCTGTCAATTGCGGGGCCACGCTGGTCAAGCTCCTTGAGCAGGTCGATTTCGGCCGGTTCTTTCAGCCAGTTGGCAAGGTTTGGCTCAGAGACTTCGAGCACGTCAAAGTCATCGCCAACCTCCCGAGCGATATTTTTCACTCTCTTGAAGGCAACCGCCAGTTTCTGAAAATCCGGCGATGCGGTGAACTCTGGCAACACTTCCAGCTTTCGCTTTGCATCTCCAGGGCTTTCCTCTAAACGGGCAACCGCTCTCACATTCCGGATGTCGTAACCGCGCTGCTCGAGGACGTATTGGAAGCGCTCGAGCAGGAAGGTAATCATTTGACGGTAGCTGGCATCGTCTGGCCAATTGGCAAATTCAGCGAACGGTTCTGCCGCTTTCCTGAGCAGCGGCATCAGTGACGGCCTGACGTCCAGTCCAGTCAGTTCTTTCAGATCGACCAGTATCTTGAAAATGCCGTGGGCCTGACGCCGCAATCCGAACGGATCGCGCGAGCCCGTTGGTCTCTCGCCGGCGTAAAACATGCCCACAACCGTGTCGAGCTTGTCTGCCAGCGAGACGGCCGCCCATGTGACCGCCGCATCGCCAAGCTGTGGTCGCGTCGGCGGCGCATCCACGCCGATCGAGTCCGGCAGGTAGTGGTAATACACCGCCTTCCACACACGCTCGGACTGCCCTTCCTCGCGTGCGTAGATGCCACCCATGACACCCTGCAGTTCGGTCAACTCGGCGACCATTTCGGTGGCGAGATCGGCCTTCGCGAGCCGTCCGGCGGTGGCGGCTGCATCGGCAACTGCGCCCGACGCCAGAGGCTCTTGAGCGATCCATCGTGCAAGCGTCTCGACGCGCTCCGCCTTTTCGAAGTAGCTGCCGAGCTTCTTGTGGAACCGGATCGTCTTGAGGCGCTCGATGCGATCGTCGAGCCGGACCTGGCGATCGGCGTCCCAGAAGAAGCGGGCATCGCGCAGGCGCGCGGTCAGCACGCGCTCGTAGTTGCGCGCGACATTCTTCTCGTTGCCGGCGTCGGTGTTGGTGACGACAAGAAACGCCGGCTTCAGGTGACCGGCGTCGTCGAGCACCGGAAAGTTGTGCTGATGGTGAATCATCGTCGTCGTCAGCACTTCTTCCGGAAGCGACAGGAACTCTCTCGCAAAGGTGCCGGCCATTACGGTCGGGTACTCGATGAGATCCGGGACTTCTTCGAGCAGCGTCGAATGCAGCATCGCCGCGCTGCCGACGCGGCCGCCGAGGCTGCGCGCCTTCGATTCCAGCGCTCGAGCAATCCGATCCTGCCGTTCCTGCCTGTCGAGGACGATGAAGTGTTCGCCGAGCCGCGACAGATAGTCGTCGAACGTCCGCACCTTGACGGCCCGCCCGGCGCGTCCGCTGGTCGTCAGAAAGCGGTGCCCGTAGGTGACCGCCGCGGAAACCACTTCCTGCACCGCCGCCGACTCGGAAAGCTCGGTCCGGCGAATCGTGAACGGCACCACGCGGCCGCCATATAGATAGAGGATCCACCGGATGGGACGCCCGAAGAGCAGCTCCCCTTTGCCGTCCTCCAGATACGCGTCCCAGTGCATGGCCTTGGGGAAGCTGAAGGCGCGAAGCGTTGTCGCGAGCACATCGGGAAGCACATCCACCGCGGCCTTGCCGCGCTGATGGCGGCGGTAGCCGAGATAGGTGCCCTTCGGCGTGTCGATGCGCTCGAGCAGGTTGACGTCGATGTTGTTCTTGCGCGCGAATCCGACGGCGGCCGGCGTCGGCTGACCGTCGGCCGCAAACGCCGCGGCGACCGGGGGACCTGTCAGCAACTCCTCGAGATCGTTCTGCCGCTCGGCAATCTTCGCAATCCGTGCGGTCAGACGTCTGGGCGTGCTGTAGCTCTCAACAGGCGCATCAGCAGGCAGACGATGCGCGCGCAATGCGCCATCGAGACCGTCGCGAATCTGGCGGGTCAGACCCGGCAGCCATGATGCCGGTAATTCTTCGGTACCGAGTTCCAGTAACAGTTCACGATCCATATTTATCCGGCCACGGCTAAAGCCCTGGGCCACCGGTAAATCCTGGCAGGGCTAAAGCCCTGGGCCACGGGTGCATCCTGGCAGGCTAAGCCCTGCGCTACCTGTGCTCGTGCGCCAGTTTCGGTGGCACAGCCCTTCAGGGCTGCCTCCCCGGTTCGCTGTCCGCCACGTATGCCTGCGCAATGGCTATGGCAATCTGCCGCACCCGGAGCACATACGCCGCCCGCTCGGTGACCCCGATACTGCCGCTCGAATCGAGGATGTTAAAGACGTGCGAGGACTTCAACGCGTATTCGAGGGCCGGCAGAATCAGATTGCTCTTCAACAGCCGCTCGCCCATCCCGAAATACCTGTCGAACAGGTCGCGGTGGAATGCGGCGAACTCTTCGCGCGACATGCCGTCAACCTGTCCGTAGACATACTTCGACTGCTCGATTTCTTCGCGCAGCCTCACCTCGCTGTACTTCACACCGCCACCCCACTCCAGGTCGAAGATGTTTTCGACCTTCTGCAGGATCATCGCGATGCGTTCGAGACCATAGGTCAGTTCCGCGCTCACAGGCGCCAGCGTCACGCCCCCTACCTGTTGAAAGTAGGTGAACTGCGTGATTTCGAGACCGTCAAAGAGCACCTGCCAGCCGATCCCCCACGCCCCAAGCGTCGGAGATTCCCAGTTGTCTTCTTCGAAGCGGATGTCATGCGCACGGGGGTCGATGCCCACCGATTCAAGGCTCTGCAGATAGATCTGCTGCACCTCGTCCGGCGACGGTTTGAGCACCACCTGAAACTGGTGGTGCTTGAAGACGCGGTTTGGATTCTGTCCAAAGCGCCCGTCGTCGGGACGCCGCGACGGCTGCACGTAAGCCACGTTCCACGGCTTCGGGCCGAGCACGCGCAGCAGTGTTTCCGGGTGCGACGTGCCGGCACCCACCTCGAGGTCGAGCGGCTGTTGAATGATGCAGCCCTGCGACGCCCAGAACGCACTCAGTTTGAGAATGAGGTCTTGGAGGGTCACAACCGCGTCATTTCCTTTAGCACTCTGATCGACCGGGGCTCGCGCTCCAGGTGCATGGCGATGACGCTTCGGTGCAGCGACTCCAGCTCGCGCAACATCGCACGATCGGCGGGCATGCCGATGAGCTCCTGCGGGCCGATCTTCCGCGCTGTGGCCAGGAACGCCTGTGCCTCGGCCGACAGCGCCTGCACGCGGCCCGCGGGGTAGACCCCCTGCAGGCTCAGCAGCCAGTACTCGAAAGTACCGCGTCAATGGTTCCGGCGGCACGCCGGCGACCAGCGCCTCGACCATCGATACGCCCAGCCGGTACAACCGCTCATCTTCGTGGCTTTCCGCCGCCCATTCGTCGATGAGTTCGGCGAAGTACTCCGCACACCCAAGCGCCTCGATCGTGGCGTTCGACAGCGCCGAGCGCGACGCCTCGGAGTAATTCAGGCTCACCAGCTCGCGCCGCTCTTTCTCGAAATAGGCGACGCGCACGTGCGTCAGCGGCTCGAGCGCCCCGGCAAAGTTCGATTTCGTCCGCCGGGCGCCCTTCGCCACGCCCCGCTTCTTGCCGCGATCGCGGGTGAGAAACACGACAATGCGGTCTGCTTCGCCGAGCTTGTAGGTTCGGAGTATGAGGGCGTCGGCGCTGTAAAGGGGCATTCAGAAGCCTGCCTCGCCGTAGTTTGGCGGAGCCAGGCCCCTATTCTACCCTGCGCGTTGGAAGTACCGCGTGAACAGGGTGGCCAGCCCAAGGAACGACGCGAAGCCGGCGACGTCGGTAAACGTCGTGATGAAGACGGCCGATGCCAGGGCGGGATCGATTTTGAGCGCTTTCAAACCGAGGGGAATCAGCGTGCCGGCCAGTCCGGCGACAAACAGGTTGATGACCATGGCGAGCGCCAGGATGATGCCGAGGCGCGCATCGCCGTTCATGGTCGACGCCACGACGGCGGCGATGGTGCCGACCACGAGGCCGTTGCCGATGCCGACCAGCAGCTCTTTGGTCAGGGCCTTTTTCGAGTTCGTCCAGGTCAGTTCTCCAAGCGCAATGCCCCGGACAATCACCGTCAGGGTCTGAGTCGCGGCGTTCCCCCCCATACCGGCGACCACGGGCATGAAGATCGCGAGCGCAACCCACCCGCTGATCGTCGCCTGGAAAAGACCGACCACCGCCGCCGCGAGAAATGCGGTGGCCAGATTGACAACTAACCACGGCAGTCTCTTGCGCAGCGACTCTGATGCCGGTGTAAAGACACGCTCGTCACTCGACACGCCGGCCAGGCGATAGAGGTCTTCGGTCGCCTCGTCTTTGATGACGTCGATGACGTCGTCCACGGTGATCACACCAACGAGCTTGTTCCCTTCGTCGACGACTGGAATCGCCAGCAGGTTGTACGAGGCGACGAGGCGTGCGACTTCTTCCTGGTCCATGTCGACACGCGCGCTGATCGGCTCGGGCGCCATGATCCGTTTGAGCGGCGTTTCCGGCGACACCAGCAGCAGCCGGCGCAGCGACGTGACCCCGACGAGATGCCCGCGTCCGTCGACGATGTACAGATAGAACACCATCTCGACGTCGCGCGACGTCTGCAGGGCCGTGATGGATTCACCGACCGTCATGTCTTCGGCCAGCGCGAAGACATGCGGGTTCATGATGCGGCCGGCGGTCTGCTGGGGATATTCGAGGAGGTTCTCGACCTCGCCTGATTCCTTGCGGCCCATCAGTTCGAGGACGGCGGTCGACAGCTCTTCGGGCAGGTTGTCGATGATCGCCGCCGCATCGTCTGAGGGCAGCTCCTGGACCAGCTTGGCAATCTCATCCGCCGATCGGCCGGCGAGCAGCTGCGCGGCGGCCTGGGGACCGAGCTCGCTCAGGGTCTCCATCGCGAGGCGGCTGTTGCGCTCGACGAGCACGGAGAACGCGGCCAGGCGGTCGCGCTCGGGGAGCTCGCCGAAAATCTGCGCGAGGTCTGCCGGATGCTGTTTTTGGAGGAGATTCGACAGGTTGGCCGTGGCGCCGACCCTGAGGAGGCGCTTCACCGAATCCAGGACGAGATCGACCTTCCTCTGCGGAGGCATGCGAGCCCGTTACTGTAACATGCTGAAACGCGTGGGGATCAGGGATTTGGGACTTGAGAGTGAGACTCAGTTGCTGGGTTTAGGGATTTGGCCGAAGAAACTCCTCCGTCACACGCGGATCGCCGTCGTTAGGCGCCGGTTTCAGCTCGAGCAGGGCACAAAGAAAGTTGTAGACGTGGATGAGCTCGAACGCCGGCGCACGCACACCTTCGCGTACGTGTGGACCTGCCGCGACGAACAGGCCGTGCATCGATTTGAGGGTCGGATCGTAGCCGTGAGCGCCGCCATTCGCGCGGCCAACCACTCGGGTCGCCAACGCCATCCCGCGCGTCGTGATCGTCCATCCATCTTGCGCGAGTCCGAGAATGGGTGGAATGCGCGGACTGTTGCGATAGTGGAGATGAACGGGGGTTTCCTCGCGCTTGTAGATCGCGAGCGACGGGTGTTTCCCTTTCAAGGCAGCGTACACGGCATCGACCGAGCCTGAGCGGGGCGTCAACCCGAGATTCGGTGACCAGTCCGTGACGTCTACTGTCGAGAGATCGATGTAGTCCTCCAGATAAATGATTCGCCGATCGCTCAGTTGAGACATGCCGTGATCGGACACGACCACGACGTTCAGGCGATCCATGAGGTTGAGCCGGCCTGCGCCGTCAATCAACTCACCGAGCATCCGGTCGAGCCGAGCGGCGGCCTGCATCACTTCTGCCGAATCAGGGCCGTGCACGTGGCCCGACGTGTCGACATCGCTGAAGTACAATGTGATGAACGCGGGCTGTCGATCGGCGGGCAATGCGAGCCACTTGAGCACCTGCGCGACGCGCGACGCGTTGGACATCGCTTCGTCGTACGGCTTCCAATACGTCGGGCGCAGGCCGCCAATCGGCGCCTCAGAGCCCGGCCAGAACATCGCCGCTGCGCGCCGGCCTTGAAGGATGGCCGTATTCCAGAGCGGCTCCCCTCCCCACCATCGCGCGGCCTTGGCCGTCTTCGAGGTCATCGTAAACCGCTGCGGAAATCCGGGATCTGCGATCACATTCGATACGATGCCGTGACGCTCTGGATAGAGTCCTGTCACGAGAGAGTAGTGATTGGGAAACGTCTTGGAGGGAAAGGCGGAGATCAGGCCGTCGGCTCTGACGCCGCGCGCGGCGAGGGCTCGCAAATGCGGCACATTCGCGCGATCGATGTAGTCCCATCGCCAGCCGTCGAATGAAATGAGTACAACGATCGGGCTCGCAACGGTTTGGGCGGATCCGGCGATGACGGCCAGGACAGCGGCCACGGCCGCCACGAAGAAGCGCACCGACTTGAGCCCCAATCCTTGATCCTTAGCTATTTGTCGGGATGCTTCATTCCGAGCTCATCCAGCATTCGCTTGTCTTCGCGTCACTGCTCTTTCACGCGCATGTCTCAGCGTACACGAGCAGACATAGATATGCCTAGTCACGGCGCGCGGCCGTGTGCGCACTGACGATTCTCGGACAGGCTCCCCAAAACTAACGGAATCCTAATCGGTTCCTAACGACCTGCTACCCGGCTGAGTTCTTCAATGGACCACGCACTCAAGGAGTGAGGTGGCTTGTGAAGAACCGCTTCAAAATTCTCGCAATCGCAACGACCCTGATGGTGGGACACGTGGTAACCGCACAGGCGGAGACCTCGCCGTCGATGGCGGTCCTGCTTATCAATCACGCGAATGCACCCAGCGGGGTCGTGGCCGCGGCTCAGGAACTGGTCTCGCGCATTTTCATTGCGGCGGGCGTAAACGTGGAGTGGAGCGTCGCCGGAAACATGCAGCATTCCGTGTCGGATTGCCGCCTCAGGGTCATTCTCACGGCACAACCGCAGGATGCCCGGGACCGTCGAATGAATGTCATGGGCGCAGCCCTGATCGGCTCGGCAGGGTCCGGACGGCTTGCCTATGTGTTCTTACGCGAAGTCGAAGACTACGCAGGCCTGACGAAGACCGATCCCGCTGTGGTGCTCGCGCACGTCATGGCGCATGAAATGGGGCATCTGCTGCTTGGTCACCGCGGCCACTCAGTGGCCGGAATCATGCGCGCCAAATGGGAGCCGATGGAAATCGCACGCATTCGCGAGGATCTGCTGACCTTCACGGCAGACGAAGCCACGACGGTCAGGAAGAGCGCCCCTGTTCGCTAGGATCTATTTGTCGTGGTCCCTGAGGCCAAGTTTGTCGAGCATGCGCTCGTCTTCGCGCCACTCGGCGCGAACGGCGACGCGCAGATCCAGAAACACCTTGGTCTGAAAGAACTCGATCATCTCTTTTCGTGCGGCCGTCCCGATCTCCTTGATCATTTCACCGCCGCGTCCGATCACAATGGGCTTCTGCGATTCGCGTTCGACCAGAATCGTGGCGTAAATGCGCGTCGTTGGGTCTTCCGCGGTGGGCTCCTGAAACTGATCGATGAGCACGGCCGTCGAAAATGGCAACTCGTCGCGCGTGAGGCGAAGCACCTGTTCCCGCACCATTTCCGCCGCCATGTCGCGCTCGGGCTGATCGGTCAGGTAGTCCTCTGGATAGAGCGGCGTACCCTCGGGTAAGGCGTTCAGGAGCACTTCCTCGAGATGTGCGACGTTGTCGCCGGTCGTCGCCGAGACCGGCACAATCGCTTCCCATTCGCGCTCTTTGCTCAACTGGTCGATGATCGGAAGCATCTTGTGCTTCTTGATGAGGTCGACCTTGTTGAGGATGAGCACGACCTTCGTTTGGGTGTCCTTGACCAGATTCAGAAGGTAGCGAAGACCCGCGCCCGGACTCTCCGACACATCCAGGACCACCCCGACCACGTCAACTTCGCCCAGCGTTTCGACCGCCGTATCGACCATGCGGACATTCATCCGGTGCAGCGGCCGGTGAATACCGGGGGTGTCGACAAACACCACCTGCCCGTTCTCGTAGTTCTTGACCCCCAGGATGCGCCTGCGGGTGGTCTGAGGTTTGTTGGAGACGATGGCGAGCTTGGTGCCGACGATGCGGTTGAGCAGCGAGGACTTGCCGGCGTTCGGCCGTCCGATGAACGAGACGAACCCCGTCTTCACGTCATTCGCGGGGACCCAGCACCCGCTCCTCAGCGCTCGGCTGAGCGGTTTCGCCTCGCATGGATCGCGGCTCCAGTTCCAGGACGCGCGTAATCCGAACCTTTCGAACGCGCCGGCGTTCCGCGTCGATCACTTCGACGTGGAGGCCATCGATGTTGAACGCCTCACCGATGGCGGGCACATGACCGAGATGGCTCAGAAGGAAGCCACCCACTGTTTCGAACCCTTCGCGTTCGATGGACACGTGCAGGCGATCCGCAATCTCATCGACATCGGCGGTGCCGCTGAAGACGAACGAGCCGTTGCCCTCATCGACGACCCGCTCTGCTTCGACGTCGTATTCGTCGCGTATCTCGCCGAAGATTTCCTCGACGAGGTCCTCGAGCGTGACGAGCCCCGCCGTGCCGCCGTATTCGTCCACGACCATCGCACTCTGAATACGCTGGTGCTGGAATTCGCGCAGCAGCTCGCTCACGAGCTTCGTCTCGGGAACAAAATGGGCCGGCCGCAGATGGTTGGTAATCGGAGTGTCGCCTTTGGGGGATTCGTCGAGCAGAATCAGATCCTTGACATACACAAGACCCAGAATATTGTCGAGGTTCTCGCGAAATACCGGGATACGCGAGTACTCCTGCTCACGGAACAGCGCGCGAAGATCGTCCAACGTCCCATCCGCTTCGATGGCGACGATGTCGGGGCGCGGTGTCATCACTTCGCGAACGAGCGTATCGCCGAAATCGACAATCGATTTCAGCAGCTTGCGCTCCTCCTGGCCCGTACCCGCACCGGGCTCGTTGATGGCCGCGCTCGTAATCACCTCGCCATCGTCATTGACTTCGTCGCGGTTCACCGACACGGGCGCGGTCCGTTCGCGTCTCGAGTGGTTCAGGAGGTGAAGCAGCCCGTAGGTAATTGGGTTGAGCGCGCGGCTCAATATCCGGAAGCTCGGCAACAGCAGGTCGAGCACGCGCTCGGGATCCCGAGACACGATGAGGAACGGAATCAGGAACTCGCACACCGCGCCGAACGCCACCATCGATCCCGCCAGCAGCAGAAGACGGCCAGGGCCTGAGACGCCGATCATCAGCGCGAGGAGCAGCACGATGAAACCTTCGATCAGGCCGAGCATGGTACGCAGCGGCAGGAACAACAGCATCGGTTCCTGCAGATAGCGTTCGAGGTCGGGTCCCCGCCCGCTGCCCTCTGCAAGAAGGCGGAGCGAGACGCGCATCAAGGCGTTGAACGCCGCCTGAATCGTGCCGAGATAAATGGCACCGCACGCCAGCAGGAACAGAATCAGCGGGATCATTGTCGAGGCTTAACAGTGCGCGCGATCAGCCCAGGCGGCAGTCCGGCTTTGCGCCTGAGGCGCGCTTCCGCCCGGGCCATCCGCCCGCCGTCGCTGTCGTGATCGTAACCGAGAAGGTGCAAAAGACCATGTAGGGCGAGAACCCTAAGCTCGACACTGAGTGAATGGCCGAGTAATTTGGCCTGTTTTTGGGCAATTCCACGGGCAATCGCGATATCGCCCAGCAAAAACGGGGTCGGGAGGGGTTTTCGGCCCTTTCTCGCGAAAACCCCTCCCGACCCCGTTTGCTCGTCTCCCGGGAACGAGAGTACATCGGTCGCCTTGTCTATCCCACGGTACGCGCGGTTGAGCGCCTTGACCTTGCCATCGGAAAGGATTGCCACGCTGACTGTGCCACGGGCCACGCGGGGAGCGATGCGGGCCAGCCAGGGCCCAAGTCCTTTCGCGATGTGACGGTTTCCTTCTTCGACCACGCTGACGTGGACGGTCAGACTTGTCCGCCCTTCCCGGTGGTGAACGATTCGTAGGCCTTCACGATCTGCTGCACCAGCTTATGCCGCACGACGTCGCGGTCGTCGAAATGGATGAAGGAGATGCCCTCGATGTTCGAAACCACCTTCATCGCTTCGACGAGACCGGAAATCCGCGCCGTCGGCAAATCGATTTGCGTGATATCGCCCGTGACGACGGCCTTCGAACCAAATCCGAGCCTCGTCAGGAACATCTTCATCTGCTCCGATGTGGTGTTCTGAGCCTCGTCGAGGATGACGAAGGCGTCGTTCAGCGTGCGCCCGCGCATAAACGCGATCGGAGCAATTTCGATCGTGCCCCGCTCGATGAGCCGCTCGGCGCGCTCCACCTCGACCATATCGTAAAGCGCGTCGTACAGCGGCCGTAGATACGGGTTCACTTTTTCCTGCAGATCTCCAGGAAGGAACCCCAGCTTTTCGCCCGCTTCAACGGCCGGCCTCGCGAGAATAATCCTCGTCACGCGCTTTGCGAGCAGGAACGACACGGCCTGGGCCATCGCGAGGTAGGTCTTGCCGGTACCTGCCGGTCCGATGCCGAACACGATGTCGTTCTGCTCGATCGCGTCGAGGTATCGCCGCTGGTTGATGCTTTTCGGGGCAACGCGCCGCTTGCCCGATTGCGTCTGCGTGCTCTTGAGAAAGTACCTCGCGGAGGTCGATGTTGGGCTCGTTGGCGACGAGCTGCGCGGCGGTTTTCACATCGCCGTTCGAGACCTTATAACCCTCTTGAAAGAGTGTGCCCAGTTGCGTGAACAGGCGCTCCACCTTGTTCACGTCGGCAGGCGCGCCGTCAACGATCACATCGTGCCCCTGCGTGCGCAGACGCACACCGAACTGCGATTCGATGGTCTTGAGATTCTCGTCGTACGAGCCGAAGAGTGTCTCGATGCCCTGTTCAGGAAGCGTGATTCTTGCCAATGTAGCTAGTATATCTCCTTTACATTCAATGTCTTGGCAGGGCTGAAGCCCCTGCGCTACCGATCAGTTGGCAGCGCGAAAGCCTGTGCTGCCCACAACGCCGATGTCTCTTTATCGGCGTTTCGAGTCCCTCAGCTGAATGTGCAGTTCGCGCAGCTGCTTCTCGCTGACCGGCGATGGCGCACCCATCAAGAGGTCTTCCGCATTCTGCGTCATCGGAAACGCGATGACTTCGCGAATATTCGGCTCCTTCGCCAGCAGCATCACGATGCGATCGACGCCAGGTGCGAGACCTCCGTGCGGGGGAGCGCCATACCGAAATGCATTCAGCATGCCGCCGAACCGCTTCTCCACTTCCTCGGGGCCGTACCCGGCAATTTCAAAGGCGCGGAGCATGATATCCGGTCGATGGTTGCGAATCGCACCGCTCGACAGCTCGACGCCGTTGCAGACGATGTCGTATTGGTACGCTTTAATCGATAACGGATCCTGCGTCTCGAGCGCCTCGAGGCCGCCCTGCGGCATCGAAAACGGGTTGTGGCTGAAGGTGACCTGCCCGGTCTCCGGATCCTTTTCGTAGAACGGGAAATCCGTGATCCAGCAGAACTTGTACGTATTGGCCTCGATGATGTCGAGCTCGCGTCCGAGATGACTGCGCAGACCGTCGACGGGGCGCCCGGCCTTGCTCACCTGCTCTGAGACAAAGAAGATCGCGTCGCCCGTTTTCGCATTCGTCGCGTTGACGAGCTCCGCGCGCTTGTCGTCTGACAGGAATTTCGCAATCGGCCCCTTGGCCTGCTCGGCCAGCACCAGGTACGCGACACCGGCCAGGCCAAGCGCCTTGCCCGCTTCCACAGTCTTGTCGAAAAAACTGCGCGATTTATCGGCGGCGCCAGGCGCAACAATTGCTCGCACGACGTTGCCGTCGGCGACCGCCTTCGCAAAGACGGCAAAGCCGGAATCCCTGAATATCTCGGTGACGTCGGACGCTCGAATCGGGTTTCGCAGGTCAGGCTTGTCGCTGCCGTAGGCGGTCATCGCCTCTTCGTACGGAATACGCGGAAACGGCGGCGCCGTGACCTGCCAGTCAGAGAATTCCGAAAACAGGCCCGACAGCACCGGCTCGATGGCGGCGAACACGTCGTCCTGCTCGACGAACGACATCTCGAGGTCGAGCTGATAGAACTCGCCCGGCGACCGATCGGCGCGCGCATCTTCGTCGCGGAAGCAGGGGGCAATCTGGAAATAGCGATCGAATCCCGACACCATCAGCAACTGTTTGAACTGCTGCGGCGCCTGCGGCAGCGCGTAGAACTTGCCGGGATGAATGCGGCTGGGGACGAGATAGTCACGCGCGCCTTCCGGCGAGCTCGACGTCAGAATCGGCGTCTGATATTCGAGGAAGCCCTGATCGACCATCCGCCGCCTGATGCTCGAGATCACCTTCGAGCGCAGGACGACGTTGCTGTGAATCTTGTCGCGGCGGAGATCGAGAAAGCGATACCGCAGCCGCTGCTCTTCCGGAATCTCCTGCGTGCCGGCGACCTGAAACGGCAACAGCTCGGCCGCCGACAGCACTTCCAGGCGATCGGCAACCACCTCGACGCGGCCGGTCGGCAGCGTCGGGTTGATGTTTTCCTCTGTCCGCGCGATCACCCTGCCGGCAACGTTGATGACGCTCTCGAGCTTGACGGACTCTGCAGCCTTGAATGCCTCGGAGTTGGGCGTGAAGACGACCTGCGTGACGCCGTAGTGGTCGCGAAGGTCGATGAACAGCAGGTTGCCGTGGTCGCGCTTGCGATGGACCCAGCCGGAGACACGAACGTTCTGGCCGACGTGCTCCTGGCGGAGCGCGTCGTTTGTGTGTGTGCGATACCGGTTTTCAGTCATCAGTCATCAGTCATCAGTCGTCAGTTTTCAGTTTCTGCTCTCGCTTGCCCCGCCGTAACGCGTAGCGCGAAGGCGGGTGCTACGCACTCCCCTCGGGCTTGTTACTTAGTGCCGTACGAATGAAATGTGCCGCCAAGTCCCTCGGCATTGTTTCTTTCGTTTTCGTGGCCACGTTGCGCACGGTTACGGTGCCGGCCGCGACCTCATCCTCACCCACAATCGCGATGAACCGCGCGCGGCGTTGATCGACGTGCTTGAACACCTTGTCCATCTTTTTCGCGACCTCCGGATACAGGTCCACTCGAAGCGTTCCCGTCTTCCGAAGCTCGATGGCCGTTTCCAGGGCCGCCAGCTGCGCCTTCTCCTCCAACGCCGCAACAACGACATCGACTGAGGGTGTTTCCACAGCGGACGGGAACATCCCGCGCTCCTGCATGACGACGATGATGCGCTCGAGGCCGAGCGAGACACCGCACGCCGGAATCTCAGTCCCGGCGAACATCCCGACCAGGTTGTCATATCGACCGCCGCCGGCGAGGCTTCCGGAGAGATCTTTCACGTTGATCTCCATGATCGCGCCTGTGTAGTAGCCCAATCCCCGGGCGAGCGATGGATCGATGCGGATCTTGCCGGCGGCTGCCGTCACCGACGCCAGGCGGAGAATGTCTCGCAAATTCTGAAGACCGGTATCGCCATCGGCAGAAAACGTCGCGGCAATCGAGTCAAGCCACTCTGGCGGATGGTTGATCCCGATCCAGCCGGTTATCCCGTCAATCTGCGCCTGGCTGAACCCTTTGTCTCCCAGTTCCTTCGCGACGCCTTCCTTGCCGACTTTGTCGACCTTGTCGATCGTCACGAGCACGTCGGCATGCCGTTCGGCAGCCACAGGAATCTGATTCAGCCACGCAGAGATGAACTTGCGATGGTTGATCCGAACGACGAAATCATCGAACCCCAGCGTCGTCAGAATCTCCGATACGGCCGCGATTTGCTCGGCTTCGACGACCGGGGATGTCGAGCCGATGCTGTCGATATCGCACTGATAGAACTCGCGGAAACGGCCCCGTGCCGGGCGATCGGCGCGCCACACCGGCTGAATCTGGTAGCGTTTGAAAAACCTCGGCAGCTTCGATTGATACTCCGCCACGACGCGCGCCAGCGGCACGGTCAGGTCGTAGCGCAGTGCCAGGTCGGCCTGCCCGCTGGCCTCGTGCTCGCCGCGCTTGAGGATCTTGAAGATCAGCTTGTTGCCTTCGTCGCCGTATTTGCCGAGGAGCGTTTCGATGTTTTCGGCGGCGGGCGTCTCGAGCGGCTCGAACCCGTAGCGATCGTAAACGTTCCGGATGATGCCGGCCACGTACTCGCGGCGGCGCACATCGTCCGGCAGAAAGTCGCGCATTCCGCGCGCGGGTTGCGTACTCATTCTGCGGACATGTAGTCTCGTCGGTATCCGACATAGCGATCGGCGTAGTCGCGAATGGTCGCCACTTCCTTGTCGGTGAGCTCGCGCTTGAGCGTCGCCGGCCTGCCCATCAAAAGCGAACGGGCGGGAAACTTCTTCTCCTCCGGCACGAGGGTGCCCGCCGCCACGATCGAGTCTTCGCCGATTTCGGCGCCGTTCAGCAACATCGCGCCCATGCCAATGAGCACCCGGTCGTGGATGGTGCAGCCATGCAGCACGGCGGCGTGGCCGACGGTCACCTCGTGGCCGATGCGCGTGGGGTGCGTGTCGCGCATCACGTGAATGACGGTGCCGTCCTGGATGTTGGTGCGATCGCCTATCCGGATGGTGTTCACGTCGCCCCGGATGACGACGTTCATCCAGATACTGCTCGCTTCGCCAATCTCGACGTCCCCTATCACCTGAGCACTCTGGTCGATATACGCGGTCGGATGGACTTTCGGGAGAACTGACCGGAAAGGTCGAAGCACGGACTGAATTATATGCGCAGCGGAACGTTGTGCGCCTGTCATGGCAGAGGGCAGATGGCACATGGCAGACGGCACTCTCTGCCATCCACCATCTACCATCCGCCCTGACGGGTTAACTCAGTTGGTGCTCTGCGCCGGCGTTGCGCGGCGCGGGCTCGGCCCGCCTCTCAGCGTCATCAAGTGATCTCGAATCGCCCGAATCTGCGTCTCGGCATCGCCGCCCATCTGCGGGAACGACGACTTCGGGTACGGCGGCGTCGGCCAGAACTGCGGCATCCGCGTGCCTGGCTGGATGCGGCCGGGGTTGCGCAGCCAGTCGAGAATCCATTCCGGCTTGAGGCGCTCGTACGCCATGCGCAGATCGGGCGCCAGACTGTCGGTCGGCTGGTCTGCGGGGATGCTGCCGAGCACGTGGCACTTCTGGCACTGCAGCACGGTAAAGAGATCGCGGCCGGGTGCAGCCAGGCTCGTCAGCTCTGCGTGGTTGTAGGTGCGGAACGATCCAATCGAGTTTCCTGTGGCTTCGAAGTAGTCGATGATGGCGTTCCAGCGGCCATCGTCGAGACCGAAGGTCGGCATGCGCACGTTCAGCCACGGACGAATGGTGATCGGTCCCTGGAAGAACGCATACAGCCAATCCGGCTGCACCTTGGCGCCTTCGGGCGTCAAGAGAGGTGGTGCCAGCGACGGATCCTTCACAACCGTCCGGTAGTCCCCACCGTCGCCTTCGATTTCATGACACCCAACGCAGTTCTGACGCCGCACGAGCGCGCGGCCGCGCACGGTGTAATCGCGTTTGGCCGTCCGCGCCGGCAGGGCCGACGCCGGCTGAACGTCGCGCTGGAAGCTCATGATCGCCGTCTTCAGCCGCTCATTTTCCACCTCGTTGAAGTGGAAGTCGGGCATGCGCAGCTTCTCCAACGGCTCGAGGATGCGCCCCTGATCGAACGAGCGCGGGTCCTCCAGCTTCTTGTGGAACCACTCGAGCTTGGTGTGCTCGATGTCGACGAACGCGAAGTCGAGCCGCGTTACGAGCTTGCTGCCCTCTTCCGACAAGTCGACGCCAATCGGCTGCGTCGTCTCGAAGCCTTTGATGTCGTGGCAGCTGAAGCAGCCGTACCGGGTGATGACGCGCTGTCCCAGATCGAGCTGTTTGGCCGTCGCATCCATCTTCGCCAGCCGTCCCTGCGCCTCGGCGAGCGGCATCAGGTTGCGGAGGTAGTCGAGGAGCACCTCGTCGGTCTGCGCCTGCGTCGGCGTCACGGGTGCCGGTGTGCCCGCCCCCCCAGTGAGACCAGAGAGATACGTGGCGACGTCGGCTACCTGCGGATCGGTGAGCCGCAAGTCGGGCATGTACGTGCCGGGACTGTAATGCTTCGGATCGCGGACCCAGTTGAAGAGCCACGTGTATGTGGTCTTGCTGCCGACGCTCTTCAGCGGCTGACCGAACGTCCTGCGCGGCCCCACGGCGGCGCGATCGTTCTCCTCGATGATGTGGCAGCCGAGGCACCCGACCGAGCGCACGATCTGCTCGCCCGATTTGGGGTCACCCTTTGGCGGATTCGCCACGGCGGGCGTGTAACTCTCGCTGTTGGCGTACAGATAGGCAACCGCGGCGTTGATCTCTGCCTCGTTGCGCGGGTGATCGGCGGCGGAATTGCTGTTCGAGTTGTACCAGATCTTCGGCATCCAGGTGACGTTCTTGATCGCCACCGGATCGCGCACCCAGTTCTTGACCCACTCCTGCGTCAGCTTGCCGCTGATCTTGGTCAGAATCGGTCCGGGCTTGCGCAGGTTCTCGAACCCGCGCGTCTTGTGGCACGCGTAGCAGCCGGCGCGCTCGAACGTCGCATACGCGATGGCCAGCTTCGGCGCGTTCGGCACATAGATTTCCTGCCGATGACACTGCACGCATGACGATTCGGTCATGTTGGTCGGCAGCATCGGATAGTCCCACATGTGCGGTTCGTGCCAGTGGTATTTCTCTTCCCACTCCTGGCGCTGCTTCTCGTTGCCGGGATAGTGCGACGCATCGTTGAAGCTGGTGGAGCCGCCCAATCCCTGGTGGCACACCGTGCAGCCCGTCGTCGCCACCGGATGCGGTGAATCGCTGCCGACGTACGCCGCAAGATTCGGGTGCGTACGGAACGGCTGTGGGTACTTCTCATAACCGCGGCGATCGATGGCAAGGTGGCAGGTGGTGCACCGATCCATCTTCATCACGCGGGCAAAATTCACATCGTCCACCACGTTCGGCGTCACAACCTGACGCACGGTCAGCGTCGGCGCCATGAAGTCGAGCAACGGTGCGTTGCGGAAGTAATCCTTGACCAGGCTCGGCTCGATGCTGGCGACGACCTTCTGCAACCGGTTCTGCTCGAAGGTAATCTCATCGCGCTGTTTCTGCAGGCGGCCAACCTCGGACGTGTACTTCCCAATCTCGGCCAGTTTGGCGGCGCGCTCGGCTGTGACCTTCTCAACCTCGAGATTCACCTCGCGGAGGCGCTGCGCTTCCTCTTCTATGGCCTTCTGCGCCTCGCCAACGGCTTCCGGATTCGCTTTCCGCTCTGCCTCGAACGCGTATCGATGGACGTCGTAAGTGGCTTTTGCGAATTGCGCCGATTGATTCACCCGATAGAGCCGGGCGTCGATCTCGGCGAGCTGATCGTTCAACTCGTCAATCTGCTGACGGTTGCTCTCCATCGCCTTCTCTGCCGCGGCGAGCTGCTGCTGCAAGGCGGTCATCTTGGTCTTGTCGATGCCCCGCTCGGTCTGCGCCAGCTGCGCGCGAGTGACTTCGAGCTCCAGCTGCGTGAACTGGCGCTGGGTGTTCTTCCACTCGCGGTCGAAGTCGTCCCACACCATCCAGATCGTGGACAGAAACAGGAAGATGCTCGACGCCGCAAAGACGACGTTCAGGAAATCGACGTTGTAGGCGTGCCCGACAGCCTTTTTTTCAGCCATAGCGTCTCAGATATTGAAGAAGATCTCGGGAATCGCCACGATGTACTTCAGATTGAGCACCCACCGAAGCAGCATCTTGACCGGCAGCGACATCATCATCAGGAACAGAAACACAGTGACGTAAAACCGAGGAGCGCCAAGCTTGCCGACATAGCTCTTGAACAGCGTTCGAGCCAGGAGCACCGGCAGAATCAGGACATAAAACAGCGACAGGAGAATTCCCGGTAATTCTCGAAGGACGTAGTTGGTTGGCAGCCCCTGACCGAGCGCCCGCACCCAGAAATACTCGGACAAATTGACGTTGGTCAGCGCCTCGAGCTTGTGCGTGTCCCAGTATTCGAACGGGCCGAAGAAGTTCCAGTTCGGTCCGCGAAGGAACGTACCGAGCACGATGAGCGACGACCACAGGATCACGAAGCCGAAGAGGAACAGCGTGATCTCGACTTTTCGTTCGTTGAACGTGAAGTAGCCATTGCCCTTCGGGTTCTTGTCGATGTACGGAATGGCGATGAGCCCGACGATGATCAGGCTGGGCAGCACGACGCCCGCGAGCCACGGATCGAAATACACGAGCATTTCCTGAAGGCCGAGGAAGTACCAGGGCGCCTTTGACGGGTTCGGCGTCACCGCGCGGTTGGCCGGCTGCTCCAGCGGCGCCTTCAACACGATCGACCAGACGATGAGGACGACCGAGCACAGGATCAGCGAGATGAGCTCGGTATAGACGAGGTCCGGCCACACCCACACGCGATCGGACTCGGCCTTCTCGATGGGCCCCTCACCTTTTGCGATGCGCTGATCGTTCAACACGCCCTGACGCACCGAATACCAGGTGAAGAACACCAGCAGGAAGATCAGGCCGACGATGGGCACGTTGTCGGGCTTGGTGATGATGAGCTGGAAGTTCGGATCCAGCCCGCCGAGGAAGAAGAACAACGTCAGAAAAATCAGCAGCCCATATCCGACCGCCTTCGATGCGAAGACTTCGCGCTTCCACACCATCATCACCAGCGCCAGTACCATCAAGAAGAAGTACAGTCGCGGGTTCGCGGCGAAATTGAACAATCCTTTTATGAGTTCCATAGGTGTCTATCCGCACGTAGGGTGGGTCCTGTTCTTTGGACCCGCCTTTCCTGGACCCTTCACCCGCCGGGTCTACAAAAAGCAAGACCCGGCCTACATCTACCTTACAGTGGCCCGCTAATCCCGCCGTCCTTACGCACGCGCCAGAAGTGCACCGCCATCAACACCGCAATGCCCAGCGGCAGCCCGACGCAGTGCAGCACGTAAAACCGCAGCAGCGCGCCTTCGCCGACGAACGTGCCCCCCAGCAGCGCGAACCGCGCATCGTCGGCGGCATGGATGAGCTTCACGTCGCCAAGCGCGAGCAGCGCGGCGCCCGGACCCTCGTGCCCGAGGAAGGGTGTGGCGCGCGCCATGTTCGAGCCGACGGTGATCGCCCAGATCGCCAGCTGATCCCACGGCAGCAGATAGCCCGTGAACGACAGCAGCAGCGTGAGCACCAGCATGATGACGCCGATGCTCCAGTTGAATTCGCGCGGCGGCTTGTAGGACCCGGTCATGAACACACGGAACATGTGGAGCCACACCGTGATGACCATCGCGTGCGCGCCCCACCGGTGCATCTCGCGCATGATGCCCAGCGGCACATGCTCGCGCAGTCCGACGATGTCGCTGTAGGCGTATTCCAGCGTCGGCCGGTAGTAGAACATCAGCAGCAACCCGGTGAAGGTGAGCACCAGGAACAGGAAGAAGCTCAGCCCTCCCATGCACCACGTGTAGCGCAGCTTCACGCCCGACTTTCTGATCCGCACCGGATGCAGATGCAGGAAGACGTTCGAGAGCATCACGAGCACGCGATTGCGATCGGTATTGGGCCGCTCGTGGCGGAACACCGACGTCCACACCTGCGTTTCTGTGAGCCAGTTCCAGAAGCGGGTGGCGTAGCCTTCCTGCGGTTTTATCGTTTTGGTCTCTGTGGCCATGTCAGATTCTCAGGAACGATTCCGGATCAATCCACTGCCCGAGCTCACGCTGGAACTTGCGCGCCTTGTTGACCTGTATCTGACCGTCCTCGGCCAGCGCCACGCCGACTCGCTCGAGGGGTCTCGGCGCCGGGCCTTCGAAGTTCACGCCGGTCACACGGAAGCCGCTGCCGTGGCAGGGACACTTGAACTTGCCTTCCGCCGCCAGGTAGTTCGGCGTGCAGCCAAGGTGGGTGCAGGTCGTGCTCAACACATAAAACCCGCTGGCGTGCTGATCGATATCGTCGGCCGTCCTGACAATCCAGATGCCGTTCGATTCTTTGAACCGTTCGTCCACGCCCATACCGAAGTCGGCTGGAAAGCCCACCTTGAACTGCTGGGGCGGCTCGTTCAGCACGTTGGGGAACATGAAGCGGCCCGTTGCGGCCAGTGCCGCAGCCGATGCCGCCGAGAAGGCGCCCCACGCCATGCCCAGCCAGATGCGCCGCGTCACGAGCGGCGAGCTGTCGTCGGGGTCGCGTGAGGTCACTTTTGCGGCCGTTGCGGCAGCCGTCGTGGTTTTCCCCGCCAGATCCACCGCCGGTGGCGGAGGCGCGGCCGGCCGTGGCGGCGCCGCATGCGCGGCCGCTGGTGGTGCCGCAGGCTTCGCCGCCGCCGGTGGTACGGCAGGCTTCGCTGCCGCCGGTGGCACAGCAGGCGTTGCGGGCGCGGGCGTGGGCTTGTCCGCCGGCTTGTCCACCGAAGCCCCGCCAGGGGCGGAGGAGGACGCGCCTGGCGCAGGCGGCGGTACGGGAGGTTTCGTCTCGTCAGCCATTATTCGTTCACCGTTTACCGTTTACCGTTCACCGTTTTGCGGCTCACGTCAGAGATTCTTCAAGGCCTCGATTGCGGCCTGTCTTACCTTGAGGTTATGGTCCTCGGTGCTCAACGCTCTCACCTGCTCCGACAACGTCGATTCCTTCAGGGCCGCGATCGCTCGGAGCCCGCTAATCATGACTTCGCCAACCGGATCCACTTCCTCGCGGGGCTGCGGCTGCCGGGTGACGTTCCGCTCGACGTACGCGCGGTCGAGCATGCGCCGCAGCACCGGCACCCCCTCATGGCGTCCGTGCCGGGCGAGCGCAATCGCGGCGTTCCACTGCACATCGGCCTGCTCGTCTTCGAGCGCCTTGACCAGCGTCTCGTTGCCGGTGCCGATCGGCATCGATCCGAGAGCGTACACCGACATTTTGCGAACGCCTGCATCCTCGGACTGGAACTGCCGCTCGATTTCGCCGGCGACCGACGCATCGCCGGTCGACCCCAGCGCCCAGATGGCGCTGATCCGCGTCTGACTGTCCTTGTCGTTGAGCGCTTCTATCAGGAGCTGTCGCGCGTCGGCAGGAATTGGCGGGGTCAGCCGGCCCAGCGTCAGCGCGAGATACTGTCGCACCCTCGGGTCGTCGTTTTTGGACTCCGCGAACGCTTTCGTCAGTTCGGGGGCGAGCTTCGCTTCTTCTTTCTCGACAAACTCCGGGTTGGCCATCAGCCGCGACAACTCATATGCGGCCGGCCAGCGCCGGTTGCTCCCGCCCGAGCGTATATCGGTGAGATACTCCTCGGCCGATCGGTTGTCGCTGAGCAGGCTGCGAAAACCGACGTAAACCAGCACCGTGGCACCGACGACGATCAACGGGATAAGGAAGAACTGAACAGCGATCGCGGGCGCTGCAACAAGCTTGTTGCGAGCGGCCGCCTCTCGCTCGACTAATTTGTCCATTTAGCGCGCAACCGAACCGTTGGATTTACGGTTAATGCGCCAATTTATATACGGATGTACGGAGTACGTCAAATCTTCGGCAGCGTCACGCCGGTCTGCGCCTGATACTTCCCCTTCTTGTCCTTATACGACATTTCACAGGGCTCATCACTCTGGAAGAACAGGACTTGCGCGATTCCCTCGTTCGCGTAGATTTTTGCAGGTAGCGGCGTGGTGTTCGAGATCTCGAGCGTCACGGTGCCCTCCCATTCGGGCTCGAACGGGGTGACATTGACGATGATCCCACAGCGCGCGTAAGTGGACTTGCCGAGGCAGATCGTCAGCACGTCGCGGGGAATGCGGAAATACTCGATCGTGCGCGCCAGCGCGAACGAATTCGGCGGCACGATACAGACGTCCGTCTTGATGTCGACAAAGGAGCGCGGGTCGAAGTTCTTGGGATCGATGACCGTATTGTTGATGTTGGTGAACACCTTGAACTCGTCGGCCACCCGGATGTCGTACCCGTAGGACGACACGCCGAACGAGATCGCGCTGCCCCGAACCTGGCTCTCGACGAACGGCTCGATCATCCTGTGCTCGCGGGCCATTCGCTTGATCCATCTATCCGGTTTGATAGTCATGTGTAGTCAGCAGTCAGCAGTCAGCAATCAGCAGTCAGCAGTCGCCAGTGCGTAGTGTCCGGCTTTAGCCCGACCTATTTGCGAAAGAACATCATGACCAGCGTCAACACGATGCTCAATAGAATCGATGTCGCCAGCGGAAAGTAGAACGTCACCGGCCCGCGCCGCACTGTGAAGTCGCCCGGCAGTCGAAACAACGGGAACCCCGCCATCACGACCAGGCCGAGCACGACGAGCGCCACGCCGCCGAACACAAGGATCTTGCCCACTGCTAGCGATCGACGAGCTCCAGGCCGGAAAAGAAGTAGCCAATCTCGAATGCGGCCGTTTCCGGCGCATCCGAGCCGTGGGTGGCGTTCTCACCGATCGAGCTCGCAAATTCCTTTCGAATCGTGCCGGGGTCTGCCTTGGCCGGATCCGTTGCGCCCATCAGCGTGCGCCATTTCGTGATGGCATCGGGCGCTTCGAGCACCATCGCGACGATCGGTCCCGACGCCATGAACTCGGTCAGCCCCTGGAAAAAAGGACGCGCGCGGTGCACCGCGTAGAACCCTTCGGCTTCCTTCTGGGTCAGCCTCAGCGTCTTCATGGCACGGATTCTGAATCCAGCTGCCTCGATCCGCTCAAGGATCTTGCCCGTGTACTGCCTGGACGTTGCGTCAGGCTTGATGATCGCGAATGTTCGTTCCATAGAAGTTGCCAATTATATAGGGAGATAAAGATGCCCGCTCAGCCAGCTTTGCCCAAACCGACTGACCCCGATCAGGACAAAGGCGCCGTGGAAGGTGACCGTCCTACGGACACACAACAAGGCAACGAGAACGCGACCGGCGCGCTCGACAGCAATGGTCTGCCGAAGGATCGGCTGGCTATCGCAGAGGATGTGATTGGGGCCAACGCGGACAACACGCAAGGGTAAGTGCCCTGTCAGTGCAGATGGATGATGGCAGATGGCATAAGACGTCTTTTGCCATCTGCCATCTGCCCTCTGCCATGACAGCGCTGGTCAGCGTAAGGATTCCATGATCTCGTCGAGCGCACTCTTAGGCGGCCGGATGCGCTCGAGGGGTAGCGAAGCCAGCGGCTCGTCCACCACATTGAGCTGCCGGAGGAAGTCGTCGCGATCGGGCTCGATGTAAATCAGGCCGGTCGCGAATTCTCCACGGCGCGCCGTCTCGTGCAGCACGCGCATGGCCGAGAGCTTGTCGGTCGGGTCGTACGACTCCTCGAGCTTCTTGAGCAGAAGGCGCGACCCGTCGTGCATCTTCACTTCCTGCGTCGTGCCCGGGTCGTACTCCACGGAGATATCCTCGAAAAACGGCACGAAGCTCACTTCCTCGAGAGGATCGTCGTGATCCTTTACGTAGGCGTAGCTCTTGGTGGAACCCTCGTGGTCGTTGAAGGTGACACACGGCGAAATGACGTCGAGCATCACCGTTCCACGGTGACTCAGCGACGCCTTCAGCAGCGTGAGCAGTTGCCGCTTGTCGCCCGAGAACGATCGCGCGACGAACGTCGCGCCAAGTTGAATGGCGAGGGCGCACGTGTCGATGGGCTGCAGGTCGTTGACGACCCCGTTCTTCAGCTTCGAGCCCACGTCGGCCGTTGGCGAGAACTGCCCTTTCGTCAACCCGTAGCAGCCGTTGTCTTCGATGATGTAAATGATCGGAAGATTCCGGCGCATCAGATGCACGAACTGGCCGATGCCGATCGCGCCCGTGTCGCCGTCGCCGCTGACGCCGATGGCGATGAGCTTCTGATTGGCCAGCATCGCGCCCGTGCCGACCGACGGCATCCGGCCGTGCACGGCGTTGAAACCGTGCGAGCCGCCCAGAAAATAGGCCGGGCTCTTGCTCGAGCAGCCGATACCGGAGAGCTTGACCACCTGCCTGGGATCGACGCCCATTTCGTAGAACGCGTCGATGATGCGCTCTGAAATCGCATTGTGTCCGCACCCGGCGCACAACGTCGTCTTTCCGCCCTTGTAAATCTGCGGCTCGAGCCCGATACGATTGACCTTTATTGGAGTCGCCATGTATTTGTCCGTCCCCTAATCTCCCAATCTACCAATCTTCCAATCTGCCAATTCCTATTCGCCGCCGGTCATCGAAGATGGCGACGAGGGGCCAACGCGCTTCACCACCTCGAAGCCTTCCTGCGACAGGATGTCGTCGCTGATGCTGCGCGCGTCGATCGGGAGCCCGTTGTAGTGGAGCACGCTCCGAAGCTTGGCCACGCGCTCGGGCGAGAACTCCAGCTTCATCAACATGAGAAGCTGCGCGTCGCGGTTCTGCTCGACGATATAGATGCGATCGTGCGCGTCGATGAACGCGCCGAGCTCTTCGGTAAACGGATACGCACGCACGCGAAGGTATGACGTCTCGACCTTCGTCTCTTCGCGCAACTGGTCGCGGCCTTCGCCGATGGCCCAGTGTGACGTGCCGTACCCGATGATGCCGATTTTTGCGTCGTCCCGCTGGTCGACGATCGGTGCAGGGACGTAATTGCGCGCCGTCTCGAACTTTCGGTTCAGTCGGTCGACATTGTCGACGTAGTCGTCCGGCCGTTCGCTGTACTGTGCCTTGGTGTTGTGGCCGGAGCCGCGCGTGAAAAACGCCGGCATGCCATCGCCCGGGATGGTCCGATAGGCAATCCCGTCACCGTCGACGTCCTTGTAGCGGCCCCATTCACCCAGCTTCTTCAGCACGTCTGCGGTCAGCACTTTGCCCCGATCGATGGTCTTAGTCGGGTACTCGAAGCCGTTCGACATCCAGTTGTTCATGCCGAGGTCGAGGTCCATCATCACGAAGATGGGAGTCTGGAACCGCTCGGACAAATCGAAGGCCTGCATCGCAATCTCGTAGCACTCTTCGACCGAGCTCGGGATGAGCAGGATGTGCTTGGTGTCGCCGTGCGAAAGGAACGCAGTACTCAGCAGGTCGCCCTGCGCTGTGCGCGTCGGAAGGCCTGTCGACGGCCCGACGCGTTGCACGTCGAAGATGACCGCGGGTGTCTCGGCGTAGTAGGCGAGCCCCGCAAACTCGGACATCAGTGAAATGCCAGGTCCGGCCGTCGCCGTCATGGCTCGCGCGCCCGCCCAGCCGGCGCCGATAACCATGCCGAGCGAGGCAATCTCGTCCTCGGCCTGGACGATGGCGAAGGTCGCCTTGCCGGTCGCCTTGTCGATGCGGTACTTCCGCATATAGCCGATGAGCGACTCGCATAGCGACGAGGACGGCGTAATCGGATACCACGCCACAACCGTGACGCCGGCCATCATGCAGCCGATGGCGGCTGCCGCGTTGCCCTCGATCAGAATCTTGCCGGCCGTTTCGTTCATCTTTTCGATGTGAAACGGGTCTTCCTTGGTAAAGGTCGCCTCGGCGAAATCCCAGCCGGCCTTCAACGCCCCCTGGTTCAGCGCAACGGCTTTCGCCTTCTTGCCCATTTGCCTGGCGAGCGCCTGCTCCATCAGTGCCATCTCGATGCCGAGCAGCTTCGCCAGGATGCCGTCGTAAATCATGTTGCGGACAAGGCGGCGCAGCTTGGCGTCGGGACAGACGGGCGTGACCAGCTTGTCGAAGGGCACCGGGTAGAACGTGAGGTCCGAGCGGAGCGCGTTCAACTTGAGCGGCTCGTCGTAGACGACCGCCGCGCCCGCCTCGAGGGTCATGACGTCCTCTCGGGCCGTTTCCGCGTTCATGGCCACGAGGAAATCGACTTCCTTTTTCCGTCCGACATAGCCGCGCTTGCTGGCCCGGATGGTGTACCAGGTGGGCAGCCCCGCGATATTCGACGGGAACATGTTCTTTCCCGACACAGGGATGCCCATCAGGAGGATGGAGCGAAGCAGGACGAGATTAGCGGTCTGGCTTCCAGACCCGTTAACCGTCGCGACTTGGATGCTGAAATCGTTAATGACTTTGGTGCGAGCCGGGGTGGTCTTCTCCTGCGAAACGACGTCAGTCGGTGACATGCCTGGTCCTTGATTTGGCGTTACGACGCGTGGCTACTGGGGAAAATTACGTTTCCCAACCACACATTATATCGCGAAATCGCGGCAAACCGCTTACAGGAGGCTCTTTACAGCAGTTCCAATGTCTGCCGGGCTCTTCACGACCTTCACGCCGCCCGCGGTGAGCGCCGCCATTTTCTCGGCTGCGGTCCCCTTGCCGCCGGCAATGATGGCCCCCGCATGCCCCATTCGACGACCCGGAGGCGCGGTTTGCCCGGCAATGAACCCGACGACCGGCTTCTTGAATGATTTCTGGATGAATTGCGCGGCCTCTTCTTCCGCGGTTCCACCAATCTCGCCAATCATCACGACGGCATCGGTTTCGGGGTCGTCCTGAAACAGCTTCAGGACATCGACGAACGACGTGCCGATGAGCGGGTCGCCGCCAATGCCGATGCACGACGACTGCCCCATGCCCAGAATGCTGAGCTGGTGAATCGCTTCATAGGTAAGCGTCCCGCTCTTCGAGACAATGCCGATGCGCCCTTCGCGGCAGATATGGCCGGGAATAATTCCCGCTTTCGCCTTGCCTGGCGAAATCGCGCCCGGGCAGTTCGGCCCGATGACACGCGTCGGCTTGTCTCTCATGTAGGTGAATGCCCGCATCATGTCGAGCGTCGGTATGCCTTCGGTGATGCAGACGGCGAGCCGCAGCCCTGCGTCTCCCGCCTCCATGACCGCGTCGGCGGCAAACGCCGCCGGCACGAAGATGACCGACGTGTTGGCGCCTGTCGCGTTCACCGCGTCAGCGACGGTGTTGAACACCGGCCAGCCTTCGTGCGTCGTCCCCCCCTTGCCGGGGGTGACGCCGCCGACGACCTGCGTGCCATACGCGGCGGCCTGTTTTGCGTGAAACGTGCCTTCTTTCCCCGTGAGACCCTGAACGATCAGCCGCGTCGACTTATCCAGAAGAATCGCCATTACTTCGACAGCTCCACAACTTTGTGCGCGGCCTCACCCATGGAGTTGGCCGTCGTGAAATTCAGCCCGCTCTCCTTCAGCATCTTCTTGCCTTCTTCGACGTTGGTGCCTTCCATGCGGATGACGATGGGGACGCGCACGCCGAGCTCCTGCACAGCGGCGATCACAC
The DNA here is from genome assembly GCA_963811435.1 of Vicinamibacterales bacterium. GTDB lineage: Bacteria > Acidobacteriota > Vicinamibacteria > Vicinamibacterales > JAMQPK01 > JAMQPK01. The sequence continues at coordinate 1,343,340 of CAWERD010000006.1, read as the reverse complement.
CGGCCGCGAGGATGTCGCACCGGAGAATCCCGCCGAAGATGTTGATGAGCACCGCACGAACGTTCTTGTCGGCCATCAGAATCTTGAAGGCATTGCGGATCTGTTCCTTGTTCGCGCCGCCGCCGACGTCGAGGAAGTTTGCAGGTTCGCCGCCTGCCAGCTTGATGATGTCCATCGTGGCCATCGCGAGGCCGGCGCCGTTCACCATGCACCCGATCGTGCCGTCGAGCCGGATGTAGTTGAGGCTGAACTTCGATGCCTCGATCTCGAGCGGATCTTCCTCGTCGAGATCGCGCAGCTCCTTCAGTTCGGGATGCCGGCCCAGCGCGCTGTCGTCGAAGTTCATCTTCGCGTCGAGCGCCAGCAGGTCGCCCGTCTTGGTCACGATGAGCGGGTTGATTTCGAGAAGGGACGCGTCGGTGCCGATGAACGCGTTGTAAAGCGACGTGACCATCCTGCCGAACTTGCCGATCTGATCTCCCTCGAGTCCCAGCGCAAACGCGAGCTTGCGCGACTGGAACGGGATGAGGCCGGTCGCCGGATCCACGTATTCCTTGTGAATGCGCTCGGGCGTCTTCTCCGCGACGGTTTCGATCTCCATGCCGCCGTCCTGGCTGGCCATGATGACCGGACGTCCTGCGGCGCGATCGATCACGATGCCCAGGTACAGCTCGCGCGCAATCGGCAGGCCCTGCTCGACGAGGAGCCGCGCCACTTTACGGCCCTCGGGGCCCGTCTGATGCGTGACGAGGTTCATGCCGTAGATCTGGGTTGCCAGCTTGTCGGCCTCGGCAGGGTTCTGCGCGAGCTTGACGCCGCCGCCTTTGCCCCGGCCGCCCGCGTGAATCTGCGCTTTGACGACGACCGTACCGCCGCCGAGCCGTTCAGCGACGCTCTTTGCGTCCGCCGCCTTGAAGATCGCCTCGCCCTGTGGAACCGGCACGCCGTACTTCGCAAGAATTTGTTTGGCTTGATACTCGTGAATTTTCATATGTGCGAAACAGTGAATCGTAGCGTTCGCTGTTTGTCTGCGTCAAGGTGTTGCGAATAGAATTCAGTACATGACGACCCGACGGAGCTTCCTCGGTTCGCTCGTCACCACGAAGTTGATCATCGGCGTGACCGGCGTTCTGCTCTTCGCGTACTTGATTGTGCACATCGCCGGCAACCTGATGGTCTTCCTCGGACCGGAGACCTTCAATACCTATTCGCATACGCTCATCAATAACCCGCTTGTCGTTCCCGTCGAGATCGGATTGCTCGTGGTCTTTCTGATTCACCTGTTCAAGGCAATCAGAATGACCTTTCAGAATCAGAGCGCGCGTCCGGCGAAGTACGCGAAGAAGGCATGGGCCGGCGGCGCGAGCCAGAAAAGCCTCGCGTCCTCGTCGATGATTCTGACGGGCCTCGCGATTCTGGTGTTCGTGCCCATCCACGTGTGGCAATTCAAGTACGGCACGCACTACGACTTCCGCGAGGGCATGCGCGATCTCTACCGCACCGAAGCCGAGAACTTCAGCTCGCCTCTGGCCGTCGCGCTCTACACAGCCATGATGGTGCTTGTCGGACTGCACCTCTGGCATGGCGTCGGCAGTTCATTCCAGTCACTTGGCCTGAACGGTCCGCGATTTACCCCGCTCATCCGAAAGGTCGGCAAGGTGTCGGCTGTCGTCATTGCGGGCGGGTTCATCGTCATCACCCTCTGGGTGTTTTTCGTGGGAGGGCGCTTATGACGCTGAACTCCAAAATTCCCGGTGGACCGCTCGCCGGCAAGTGGGAGCGCCGCAAGTTCGAAAACAAGCTGGTCAACCCGGCGAATCGGCGCAAATACGAAGTCATCATCGTCGGCACCGGCCTCGCGGGCTCGTCGGCCGCGGCGGCGCTGGGTGAACAGGGCTACCGGGTCAAGCTGTTCTGCATCCTCGACAGCGCCCGCCGCGCGCACAGCATCGCTGCACAAGGCGGGATCAACGCCGCCAAGAACTACCGCAACGACGGCGACAGCGTCTACCGGCTCTTCTACGACACGGTCAAGGGGGGCGACTATCGCGCGCGCGAAGCGAACGTGTACCGGCTCGCGCAGCTGAGCGTCGACATCATCGACCAGTGCGTGGCCACCGGCGTGCCGTTTGCGCGCGAGTACGGCGGCCTGCTCGACAACCGGTCGTTTGGCGGCGCCCAGGTATCGCGCACGTTCTACGCGCGCGGGCAGACGGGGCAGCAATTGCTGCTGGGGCGTACCAGTCGATGCTGAGGCAGGTGGACGCGGGCAACGTGACGCTGTTTCCCCGCCGCGAGATGCTCGATCTGGCCATCGTCGATGGCCAGGCGCGGGGCATCATCACACGCAATCTGATCAGCGGTGAATTGGAGCGGCACGAGGGTCAGGCCGTGCTGCTCTGCACCGGCGGCTATGGAACGGTTTATTACCTGTCGACCAATGCCGTGAACTCGAACGTCACCGCCGCGTGGCGCGCGCACAAGCGCGGTGCGCTCTTTGCGAACCCCTGCTTCACGCAGATTCACCCGACCTGCATTCCGGTGAGCGGCGATCACCAGTCGAAGCTGACGCTCATGTCGGAATCGCTGCGCAATGACGGCCGCGTCTGGGTGCCGAAGAAGACCGGAGACCAACGGTCGCCCGATCAGATTCCCGAGGCCGAGCGCGATTACTACCTCGAGCGCCGCTATCCCAGCTTCGGCAACCTCGTTCCGCGAGACGTCGCGTCGCGCGCCGCGAAACAGCAGTCAGATGAAGGCCACGGCGTCGGCGAAACGGGCCTTGCCGTCTATCTCGATTTCAAGGAGGCCATTCAGCGCCTGGGCGTCGAGGTCATCAGAGCGCGGTACGGCAACCTGTTCGAGATGTACGAGCGGATTACCGCTGAAGATCCCTACAAGGTTCCGATGCGTATCTACCCTGCCATCCATTACACGATGGGCGGACTGTGGGTGGACTACAACCTCGAGAGCACGATCCCGGGCCTTTTCGTGCTCGGCGAGGCGAACTTCTCCGATCACGGCGCGAACCGACTCGGCGCGAGTGCGTTGATGCAGGGACTCGCCGACGGCTATTTCATCGCGCCTTACACGGTCGCCAACTACCTGGCCGGCGCGAAGCTGGCAAAAGTGTCGACCGACCATGAGGCCTTCAAGGACGCTGCAAACACGGCCCAGGGGCGCATCGACACCGTGCTCGGCATCAAAGGCAAGCGGACGGTTCGGCATTTTCATCGCCAGCTCGGCCGCATCATGTGGGACTACGTAGGTATGGCGCGGAACGAGCAGGGACTCAAGGAGGCGCTGGGAAAAATCCGCACGCTCCGCGACGAGTTCTGGCAGGACGTCGTCGTCCCGGGCGAGAAGAACAACCTCAACCCGATGCTCGACTACGCCGGCCGCGTGGCCGACTACATGGAGTTCGGCGAGCTGCTTACGCTTGACGCCCTGCATCGGAACGAATCGTGCGGCGGGCATTTCCGCGAAGAATTCCAGACGCCCGATGGCGAGGCGCTTCGCGACGATGCCAACTACAGCTACGTCGCCGCGTGGGAATTCAACGGTGTCGGCTCGCCGCCGACGCTTCACACGGAACCGCTGGCGTTCGATGAAGTGCATCCATCGCAGCGGAGTTACAAGTGAGCGGGAAAACGATAACGGTCAACCTCAAGGTTTGGCGTCAGCCGGCAAAGGATAAGCCGGGACGCCTGGTCGACTACGTCGCGAAGGACATCTCGACCGACATGTCCTTCCTCGAGATGCTCGACGTCGTCAACGAAGACCTCATTCGCAAGGGTGAAGACGCGATCGCCTTCGACTCGGACTGCCGCGAAGGAATTTGCGGCGCATGCGGCTGCATGATCAACGGTGTCGCGCACGGGCCCGACCCGGGCACGACGACCTGCCAGCTTCATATGCGGCGATTCAACGACGGCGAGACCATCGTCATCGAGCCGTGGCGCGCGAGGGCCTTCCCTGTTCTAAAGGACCTTACCGTCGATCGTTCGGCGTTCGACCGTATCGTCGCGGCGGGCGGCTACATCTCGGCGGGCGTCGGGGGCGCACAGGACGCGAACAATCTGCTCGTGCCGAAGGACAAATCGGACGCGGCGATGGATTCGGCGGCATGCATCGGCTGCGGCGCGTGCGTCGCCGCCTGCAAGAACGCTGCGGCGCACCTGTTCACCAGCGCCAAGGTCACTCACCTGGCGCTTCTGCCGCAGGGTGAACCCGAAAGGGAGATTCGAGCGGTCAGAATGGTCGAACAGATGGAAGCAGAGGGCTTTGGAAACTGTTCGAACGAAGGCGAATGCGAGGCCGTCTGCCCGAAGCTGATCCCAATTTCGAACATCGCGAAGATGATCAGGGAATACAGCCGGGCGCTCTGGAAAGGTGTAAGCGCCTGAAGGAGCGCGGGCTTCGGACTTCGGGCTCCAGGCCAGAAGGCTGGAGCCCGAAGCCTGGAGCCTACATCTTTATTACATCCACGAGCTCTTTCACGGCGGCAGCCGACTTATTGAGCGCCGCTTGTTCCTCAGGCTCCAACTTGACTTGAATAATCTGCTCGATGCCTTTCGCGCCAAGCTTGACTGGCACGCCAAGGGTACTGACCCTTTACGCCGTACTCTCCTTCGAGGTACACGGAGCACGGCAGAATTTTTTTCTTGTCCTTCAGAATCGCCTCGACCATCTCCGCGGCAGACTCACCGGGCGCATACCAGGCGCTTGTGCCTACCAACTTTGTAATTTCGGCGCCGCCGTCTGCTGTGCGCTTGCAGATCGCCTCGATTCGCTCTTTCGATAGAAGCTGAGTGATGGGAATGCCCGCCACCGTCGAGAGTCGCGGCAGCGGCACCATCGTGTCGCCGTGGCCACCCAGCACGAATGCGTGAACGTTCTCGACCGACACTTTCAATTCCTGAGCAATGAACGTCCGCATGCGTGCGGAGTCGAGCACGCCGGCCATTCCGATCACGCGCTCGCGCGGAAAGCCGCTCAGCTTGTAGACCGCCTGGCACATTGCGTCGAGCGGGTTGGCCACTGGCACGATAATGCAGTTGGGCGAGTACTTGATGACCTGCTCGGTCACCGATTTCATGATGTTGAAGTTGACGTTCAATAAGTCATCACGACTCATGCCAGGCTTTCGCGGCACGCCCGACGTGATGACGACGACGTCAGAGTTGGCGCTCTGGGCATAATCGGATCCACCGATGACGAGGCTGTCTGAGCCGATGATCGGGCAGGTCTCGAGAATGTCGAGCGCGACGCCTGCCGCTTTCTGATCGGCGATATCGACGATGACCACGTCGGCCAACTCTTTTTCGGCGATGCTCCGCGCGACAGTCGCGCCGACATTGCCCGCACCACCGACCACTGTAACTTTGCGATTCATCTAAGCTCCTCGAAACAAAGTGGTGTGTAATTTTTTCTCGGTTATGAGACACGCAGACAATCGCGCATTAGGTCAGTTCCCATCACGCACGAGCATTCGTTTCAACAGAAATTGTGGAAAACCCTGTTGAAAAGATCCATGAAAGCCGCATCATCGTTCAACAAATCGAAGAAATTAGCAGATTGCACCATCGTAGTGCGATCGCGTCGTCCGGGAACGTTCGGCGGCGCTCGATAAAGTCAAACGGTAGTCGGCCACGTCGGTGCACGGAAAAACCGACGGATTATACTGTAATCGCCACATGAAAATTCTTATCGCCGACGGTCTGCCTTCTTCTGCAATCGACCTACTTCGACTGCCTGATTGGAACATCGACCACCGCCAGGGCCGTCCCGCCTCTGAGCTCATCGCCGATCTCGCCGACGCCGACGCCCTCGTCGTCAGAAGCGCCACCAAAGTGAGCCGCGAGATGATCGAGGCGGCGCCGAAGCTGCGGGTTATCGCGCGTGCTGGCACGGGAGTTGACAACGTCGATGTGCCGGCCGCGACCGCGCGTGGCATCGTCGTCATGAACGCGCCTGGTGCGAACAGCTTGAGCGTCGCCGAGCTCGCCATGGGGCTCATCCTGTCGCTCGCGAGAAATATTCCTGCCGCCGATGCGTCGATGAAAACGTCGAAGTGGGAAAAAGCGAAGTTCGCGGGCGCCGAAATTCGGTCAAAGACCCTCGGACTGGTCGGGCTCGGCCGGATCGGACAGGAAGTCGCCGCACGCGCGCATGCGTTCGAGATGAAGGTGGTCGCGCACGATCCGTTCATCTCCGCCGAGATGGCGGCGACGCTCGGTGTCGAGCTCGTCTCGCTCGACGAGCTGTGCGGGCGCGCCGACTACATCTCGCTTCACGTCCCCGCGCTGCCATCGACGAAGCACCTCTTTAACGCCGGACGGTTCGCGACGTGTAAGAAAGGCGTGCGCATCATCAACACTGCGCGCGGCGAGCTGATCGATGAGGCCGCGCTGGCCGATGCCATCGAACAGGGGCACGTGGCGGGGGCGGGACTCGATGTGTTCGACCCCGAGCCGCCAAAGGACTGGCGCCTTGCAACACTGCCACAGGTGGTGGCGACGCCACATATCGCTGCCTCGACGAAGGAAGCCCAGGAACAGGTCGGCAGCGAGACGGCGGCCGCGTTGCGCGATTTTCTGAAGGAAGGCATCATCCGCAACGCAGTGAACTTCCCTTCGGTCTCGCTGGAGGCGTACAAGCGGTTGCGCCCGTACCTGACGCTCGCGCGATCGCTCGGATCGGTCGTCGCGCAGTTGGGCGAAGCCCGCATCAGCGCGATCGGCGTGCGCTATTACGGCGAGCTTGCCGCCGAGGACAACCAGCTGCTCGGGAGCGCGGTGCTGGAAGGCGTGCTGGCATCGATTCTTTCATCGGGTGGCGTGACGCCTGTCAACGCCCGCACGATTGCCGCCGACCGCGGCATCGAGCTCGTGGAATCGCGCAGCACACGCGCGCGCAACTACACGAACCTCGTTTCGGTGAAGCTCCATACCAACGACCCTTCGACAGGCTCAGGGTCGCCCCGCGCACAGTCGAGGGGCGAAGGCGAACGATGGGTTGAAGGCACGGTTTTCGCCAACGGCAGTCTGCGCCTCGTTCTTGTCGACGGCGTTGCGGTGGAATCGCCGCTCGAGGGCACGCTGCTCGTTATTAGAAACAACGATCAGCCGGGCGTCATCGGCGATGTCGGCACGCTGCTCGGCCGCCACGGCGTCAACATTGCGAACTTCGCGCTCGGCCGCGACCCCGATTGTCTCGTGAATTGCGCGATCGGCGTCGTGAAGGTCGACGAACATCCCGAGAATGGTCCCGAGGCGATGGTAACCGACCAGGTGCTCGCAGAAATCAGGAAGATCCCAAACATTCTGAACGTGTGGCGGGTTCGACTCGACACTTGAAGGTTCCGGGTTCCAGTTCCGGTTCCGCGTTCTAGTTCCGGTTCCGCGTTCCAGTTCCGGTTCCCGTTCTAGTTCCACGTGCTGCTACCACGTGCCGGTTCCCATGGACCGGCTGTATCAGTGAGCGCAGGGCTTTAGCCCTGCCGACCACGGAGATTAGACAGAACTCTCCTGATCTCCTGATCTGCTGTTTGTAGTTTGTCGTTATTTATCGGGGGCCGAGGCGCAGCTCAGTGCCGGAGTCGTCGCGGATGAGGGCGGTCTCTGAGTCGACGCTGACAACCGTGTAGCGACCGGCGAATGTGTCGCCCTCGCCCACCAGATAGATCTGCGATGCGCTGGCGATGACCGCCATTCGCCTGCCTGCCTTCTTCGCCACGCCAGTCAACGTCAGCGGAGGAGGAGGCGGTGCCACTTCCGGCGGCGCACTCGCGAGAGGCTGGACATCCTGGTCGCGCGCAGTTCTCGTGGTGCCTGCAGACTCGCTCGAGCTGAACCGGAACGGATTCCGCGTCGACGTGAGCAGCGTGACGGCGGCCGTGCGTTCGCGCAGCCGATCGGCCTGGGTGTTGAGATGTTCAGCGCTGGCCGCTGAGGCCGATGCGGGCCGCTGATCGTAGGAAGGCTGCGACGACGCCGGTCCGCCCTGATTGGGCGCCACGGCGACCCAGGTTGCGAGGATACCGCCCCCGCCAAACCAGAGCGCCTTCAATGTCGTTCGAGTCATCACGGCACCAACATCCTAACACTTATGCCACTCACGGCGAAAACACCGGCAAACCTGTGTTAGTATTCGACGTGCGTCCCGCAGGTTGCTCCGAAAGCATCCGCGATCGTTCCCAAAACCATAAACATACTGTCGCTGTCATCCCCGCCCGCTATGGGTCTACCCGCTTTCCGGGCAAGGCCCTCAAAGACATCGCAGGGCGGCCGATGATCGAGCATGTTTATCGCCGCGCCGCCGCCGCCCGGAATGTCGACGCCGTTCTCGTCGCCACCGACGACCCGCGCATCGCGGACGCGGTGACAAAATTTGGCGGTGATGCGCGCATGACGCGTTCGACTCACGCGACCGGTACCGATCGCATCGCCGAGATCGCCGAAACGCTCGATTGCGACCTCATCGTCAACCTGCAAGGCGATGAGCCGCTCATCGACCCAGCGGCGATCGACGAGGCCATCGAGCCCTTTCGCGATGACGCCGCACTGACCATGACGTCGCTCTGCCGGCGGTTCCGCGCGGCGGACGATGTTCGCGACCCGCACATCGTGAAAGTCGTCACCGACCGGCGCGGGTTTGCGTTGTATTTTTCGCGCGCGCCCATCCCTCACGTCCGTGACATCACGGGTACTAACGACGCCGCCCCCCCATTAAAACATATCGGGCTCTACGTTCAGCGGCGTGAATTTCTGCTCAGAATTGCATCGCTCGAGCCGACCCCGCTGGAGCGCACTGAAGCGCTCGAGCAGTTGCGGGTGCTCGAGAACGGCTTTTCCATAAAAATGGTCGAGACCAGGCACGACTCGATCGGCGTCGACACACCCGAAGATCTCGAACGAGTGCGCCGCCTTCTGACGGCGGATGCTCGTGCGTAGCCGCAGCCCAGCCTTCGCAGGCTTCGACAATCGGCCTTCTACGGCGGACAAGGAGCCCCGGTAAACCTATGGTGAATACCCAAACACGGCCCGTGAAATACATTTTCGTAACTGGCGGCGTCGTCTCGTCGCTCGGCAAGGGTCTTGCCGCCGCGTCGATCGGCGCGCTCCTCGAAGGACATGGCTATACGGTCACCCTCCAGAAGTTCGACCCTTATATCAATGTCGACCCGGGCACGATGAGCCCGTATCAGCATGGCGAGGTCTACGTCACCGATGACGGTGCCGAGACCGACCTCGACCTCGGCCACTACGAACGCTTCACGAACACCCAAACGACCAGGAATCACAACTGGACGACCGGGAAGATCTACCAGTCGGTCATCCAGAAGGAACGCCGCGGCGATTATCTCGGCCGCACGGTTCAGGTCATCCCTCACATTACAAACGAGATCAAGGACAGCATCCGCGCCGTCTCATCGGGCGTCGACATCGTCCTGGTCGAAATCGGCGGCACCGTGGGCGACATCGAGAGCCTGCCGTTCCTCGAAGCGATCCGCCAGTTCCGGCAGGACGTGGGTCGCGAGCATACGCTGTACATTCACCTGACGCTCGTCCCGTTCATCGGCGCCGCCGGCGAGCTGAAAACGAAGCCCACGCAGCACAGCGTGCGAGACCTGCGGTCGATCGGCATCCAGCCAGACATCCTGCTCTGCCGCACCGACCGGTTCCTCGATGCCGATTTGAAGAAGAAGATCGCGCTCTTCTGCGACGTCGATCCCGAAGCGGTCATCACGGCTAAGGACGTTTCGACCATTTACGAAGTGCCGCTGGTGCTCGGCGTGGAAGGGCTCGACAAGATCGTGCTCAAGCATCTCGGTCTGCCACTGACCGAAAAGCGCATGGAGCCATGGGAACAGCTCGTCGAGCGCATCAAGAACCCGAAAGATCGCGTCACGATTCACGTCGTCGGAAAATATGTCGGCTACGAGGACTCATACAAAAGCCTCAACGAAGCGCTCTATCACGGCGGGTTCGCACATCGGCTGAAGGTCGACATCAAGTGGGTCGAAGCCGAGGCGCTCGAACAGCCCGACGGCGAACAACTGCTCGACGACGCCGATGGCATCCTGGTCCCCGGCGGCTTCGGCACGCGCGGTACGCGCGGCATGATGAAAGCCGCTCAGATCGCCCGCGAACGGGGCATTCCCTACTTCGGCATCTGTTATGGCTTCCAGTGGGCGGCCGTCGAATACGCGCGCGGCGTGTGCGGCATGTCCGAGGCCGACTCGACCGAGTGCTCCCCCGATACCGAGCACAAGGTCATCTACAAGCTTCGCGACCTGCTCGGCGTTGACGACCTTGGCGGGACAATGAGGCTCGGGCAGTACGAATGTGTGCTGGCACCCGGATCGCTCGGCCAGAAAATCTACGGTGCGACGACGATTCTCGAGCGGCACCGCCATCGCTACGAGTTCAATTGCCTGTACGAGCCGACGCTCACCGAGAAAGGGCTGCGCATTTCCGGAAAATCTCCTGACGGAAAGTTTGTCGAGATGATCGAACTGCCGGGTCACCCGTGGTACATCGCCGTGCAGTTCCATCCGGAGTTCAAGTCGAAGCCCCTGCGTCCGCATCCCTTGTTTGCGAGCTTCGTCGAGGCGAGCCATACACATAAGATTCAGGCAGGCACGACACGACCGGCAGAGGCGGGCATCGTTTGACGTCCGAGACCAGGCGCGTGACCGCAGGCGCTGTCTCGCTCGGCGGGGGCGCCCCGCTCGCGCTGATTGCGGGTCCATGCGTCATCGAAAGCGCCGATCACGCCATGATGATCGCCGAATCGCTCGTGAAGATCGCCTCGCGCTGTGGCATGCCCTTCATTTTCAAAGCGTCCTACGACAAGGCGAACCGCACGTCTTTGACGTCATTTCGCGGACCCGGCATCGAAGAAGGGCTGAGGGTGCTGGCCGGCATCAAGGAACAGCTCGGCGTTCCGGTGCTGACCGATATTCATGAGGCCAGCCAGGCTGCGCCCGTTGCCGAAGTGGCGGACGTGCTGCAGATTCCGGCATTCCTCTCGCGTCAGACCGACCTGATCGTCGCCGCTGCGAAGACCGGCCGCACCATCAATCTCAAGAAGGGGCAGTTTCTGGCGCCGGGCGACATGAAACATGCGATCGCCAAGGTCACCGAGTCGGGAAATTCGCAGGTATTCGTCACCGAGCGGGGGTTCAGCTTCGGGTACAACAACCTGGTCGTCGACATGCGCGCGTTCCCGATGCTTCGATCGCTTGGCTATCCCGTGGTTTATGATGCGACGCACAGTCTGCAGCTGCCCGGGGGCGGGGATGGCGTGACGGCGGGCCAGGCCGAATACATCGAGCCGCTCGCCTCGGCGGCCGTGGCCGCCGGCATTGACGGGCTCTTCGTCGAAGTGCACGACAACCCGCCGAGGGCCAGGAGCGACGCGCAGAATGCGCTGTCTCTCGACCGCGTCGAGCCCCTCTTGCGGCATCTCCTGCGGCTGGACTCAGTTACGCGCGACGCCGGCGTCGTCCGATAAAAGACGTATACATACGAAAAAAGGGGTCAGACCCCTTTTTTGGTGCTCATGCCACAAACAAAGACTCCGACCGATCGTTCGCTGGCGCGAAAGGTCTTGCAGACCGAAGCGGCGGCCATCATCGCGCTGGTCGATCGGCTCGACGAGAACTTCGACCGCGCCGTGAAGATGCTCTACGAGTGTCAGGGGCGCGTCATCGTCACCGGCATGGGCAAGTCGGGCATCATCTGCCGCAAGATCGCCGCAACTCTGGCAAGCACGGGCACTTCCGCGTTTTTCCTCCACCCGGCCGAAGCCACGCATGGTGATCTCGGCGTCATTCAGCCAGAGGATGTACTGCTCGCCATCTCGCACAGCGGCGAAACGCAGGAGGTGCTTCGGTTGCTCGAGGCGATCCGGCGCATCGGCGCGCACATCGTGGCGCTCACCGGGAACCCCGCTTCGACGCTGGCGCAGTCGGCCGACGTCGCGATCGACTGCCAGGTCTCCGAGGAAGCCTGCCCGTTGAACCTGGTGCCGACTGCAAGCACGACCGCTGCCCTGGCCATGGGCGATGCGCTGTGCATGACGCTGCTCGTCGCTAAAGGATTCCGGGAGGAAGACTTCGCCAAGATTCATCCCGGCGGGAAGCTCGGCAAGAGGCTCATGCGCGTCGATCAGCTGATGCAGCACGGAGCAGATGCGCCGATCGTCAGGAGCGACACGCCGATGCGCGACGTGCTGTCCCAGATGTCGAGTAAGGGACTGGGCATGACCTGCGTCGTCAACGCCGGCGGCGAGCTGGTCGGCATCATCACAGACGGCGATCTTCGGCGTTATATGGTCGGCAGAAACGGGCTGCTCGAGAGAACGGCCGGCGACGTCATGACCAGGCGTCCGATTGTGATCGATCCATCCACGCTTGCCGCTCAGGCACTTCTCATCATGGAGCAGCGCAAGATCACCTCGCTCGTGGTCGCCGGAAAAGACCAGACCGTCGCGGGTGTCATCCATCTCCACGACCTCTGGCGGACAGAGTTGTTTTGAGCGCTTATTACCCCTTTCTCGCCGCGCTCATCGCGCTTCTCATCGGGCTGACGGTCGGGAAAGCTTGGGAGCGCTACAAACTGCGAGCGGGCCGGCTGATCGATCGCCGGCGCGTCCCCGAATCGCTGCACTACATCGTCGGGTTGAACTTCCTGGTCACCAACCAGATCGATCTCGCGATCGACGAGCTCACCAAGGCCGCGGAGAATCTGGGCGACGCCCTGGAGATTCACCTGCTGCTCGGCAGCCTGTATCGCGAGAAGGGCCAGGTCGCGCGCGCCATCAACATTCATCAAAGCCTCCTGCAACGGCCACGCCTCACACGACTCGAACAGGCGCACATCCTGCTCTGCCTCGGTCTCGATTTCAAGCGCGGCGGCTTCGTCGATCGTGCGCTCGAGGCGTTCAACGAGGTCATCAAGCTCGATCCGAAAAACCAGTACGCGCTCCTCAACATCGAGAAGCTGCACGAGGATCAGCATCAGTGGCAGGAGGCGTACAATGTACGCCGAACGCTCGGCAATCAGGCCGGCGCCGAGGACGGCCGCAGTCAGGCGATTCTCGCGTTCCTCGAAAACGAACTTGGTCTGCAGGCCGTTGCCCGCGGTGACTATGCCGGCGCGATGGCAAGGTTTCAGTCGGCCATCGATCTCGATTCCGCTGTCGTTCCCGCCTATCTGAATCTCGGCGACGTTCACGCGCGCGACGATCGAATGGCGCAGGCGGCCAGTATCTGGGAAGAGGTCATCGACAAGGCACCCGAGCGTTCCTATCTCGCTTTCGATCGCCTGTCGCTGGCTTACGAAAAGATCGGCACACCCGAGCGCTTCGCACAGCTCCTCGGCAAGATGATTGCGAACAATCCGCAGGACTGGCGGGCGCGGCTCGCTCTCGCCAAGCACCTCGAAGCGCGGGAGGATACCAAAGACTCGCTGGAGCTGCTTTTTGAAGCGCTCGTGTACAACCCTCATGCGCTGTCCCTGCATCAGGCCATCTGGCAGGTGCTCGCCCGTCTCGACTTCGAGAGCACGCTCGTCCAGCGCTACGTCGATCTCACCAAGCACGCGGTCTTCTACATGGACCCGCACATCTGCATGCGATGCCGCTATCGCAGTACGGAGCTGCTCTGGCAGTGCCCGCATTGTCACGAGTGGAACACGTTTGTCGAAGACCGGATCGCCCCCGCCAAGGAAGCCGAAGAGCTGGGGGTTTAACAAGAGTCTCAGGAGTCTTAGGAGTCTTAGGAGTCTTCGGGGACAATCCTGGGAGGCTTAGAGTCCGAGAGTCTTTGGAGTCCGGAGAGTCTCCGGCCGAAAACATGTGTGGATGGCCGAAGTGCTCCATCGCATCGTGTATGACGCGTCAATCGACGATGCGGTGGATGTTTCCTGGCGGCTCGCCAACAGGACGAAGGCATTTCAAAGGCAAATCCGGCAACACATCATCATTGCCAGCATCGCAGGCGGGCTCCTTTTCCTCATCCTCTGGCTTTATATTGGCGGCGGCCGCACTCCAGTACAGTTTGCGATCTCGCTCGTTCTGAGCCTGGTCTGCGGCCTGTTTGTCTCCCGAACGTTCCGGGGCGACTTCATCAAGCAGCTTCAGAAGCAGCAGCGAAGGGTCGTCGCCGAGCAGTTTGGCGGCAAGGCTGTGATTCCGAGCGAGCTCGAGCTGCGGCCCGATGCGGTCTGGACGCGTCAGGCCGGACTGGAAATGACCTTCCCGTGGAATATCTGCACCGGAGTCCGTGAGAATCCTGACGATATCGAAATCAACTTTCCGCTGGGGATCTGCGTCGTCCGCAATCGGCACTTCGCTTCGCCGGCCGAACGGCAGAATTTTCTAGACACCGCGAAGCGGCTGGCTGGCCAGTAACCTCAGCAATTCATCGACCTGGCGATCGGTGGCCAGCGTCGTTCCCCCTGTCGAGATCACGAAATTCGCGCGACTCGCTTTTTCGTGCGCGGGCATCTGGGCGGCGATCCGCTGGAGCGCTTCCTCTGCCGGGATCCGATCGCGGTCGAGAATACGCTGAAACTGCACCTCGGGCGGGCACAGCGTGGCCACGATGAAGTCGAAATCGCCTTCGTGGTTCGTCTCGTAGAGCAGCGGAATCGATGCTACGCCCATCGGCCCATCGCGCGTGCCGAACCACTGGCGAATCGTTTCCCAGACGACGGGATGAATAATGCCTTCCAGCTGCAGTCGCGTCTCCGGATCTCTGAACACCTTCGCCGCGAGGAGCGCGCGGTTCACGCTCCCATCCGCCCTCAGGAACTCACTGCCGAACTGCGCCGCGATCGCACGTGTGGTCGGGGTGGCCGGACCGAGCGCCTCGTGCACGATGTCGTCGGCATCAATGGTGGGGACGCCACGGTCCTTCAGCCGCGCGAGCACATAGCTCTTCCCTGTCGCGATACCGCCCGTCAGCGCAACTCTTAACATGTTACGGTCCGGCTAAGGCCGGACACTACAGTAAGTTCGCAGGGCTTGGCTACGCACGATAGCCCGCCCGAAGCTCGGCCGCCTTGATCGTATTCGCCATCAACATGGCGATCGTCAACGGACCCACTCCACCCGGCACCGGTGTCAACGCCCCGGCGATTTCTGCAACGTCAGGGTGCACGTCGCCCACCAGCACCGATCCTTTGCGCTCGAACAGCCCGCGACGAGGATGGCCCTCGTGAAAGATCTCCTGCGCGACGCTCGGATCGGTCACCAGATTGATACCCACATCGATGACAGTGGCGCCGGGCTTCACAAACGACCGCCTGACGAATCCAGGCCGCCCAAGCGCGGCCACGAGGATGTCGGCCATCGCCGCGATCCCCGGAAGATCCTGAGTACGGGAATGACAGACCGTGACCGTCGCATGGCGATGGAGCAGAAGCAACGAAACTGGTTTCCCAACGATGTCGCTGCGGCCGATGACGACCGCGTGTTTTCCTGAGACATCGATGCCGGTGCGCTTCAGGAGCTCCATGATTCCGGCCGGCGTGCAGGCAATGAGCTCGGCGCGATTCTGAACAAGGCGTCCGACGTTCGACGGCGTCACCCCGTCAACGTCCTTTACCGGATCGATCGCGTCGAACACGCGCTGCATTGCGGCTGTGCCCAGCGCCTCGGGCAGCGGCGCCTGGACCAGAATGCCGTCGGTCGCCGTATCGGCGTTGAGCCGGGCGATGAGCGCCAGGATCTCGTCGAGCGGCGTGGATGCGGGCAAATGCGAGAGCGTCGCGCTCATGCCCTCGTCGGCCGCCGACTTGAGCTTCGAGTTGACGTAGATCTGCGAGTCTGCCTTGTCGCCGACCAGTACGATACCGAGCCTGGCCTGGCGGCCCGCACGCCTTGTGAACTCCGCGGCACGCGCCGACAACTCGCTTCTAATCTGGAGGGCCACAGCGGCCCCATCGAGGATTCGCGCTGACATGACGTTATTTTGCAGTCCGCTCGAGCTCTTTCAGTGTCGAAGTGCTGCCAAGCACGATGAGGTGATCGCCGGCGTGGAGAACAGTGTTTGGGGTCGGATTGAATTCCATCCGTCCGTGTGTGTGCTGAATGCCGACGACGACCACGTTCATCTTATCGCGTTGGATGACCTCGGCCAGCGGGTGCCCGGCCAGCGGGGAGTCGGCCTCGATGCGGATTTGCTCGATCGACAGCTCCAGATTGTCGGAGCTCGTCGCAATCTCGACAAAATCCACGACGGCCGGCCGCAGGGCTGTCTGAGCGATCTGCACCGCTCCGATGCGGTACGGCGAAATCACCCGATCGGCGCCTGCTTTCTTGAGCTTCGAAATCGAATCTTCACCTTCGGCACGCGCGATGATGAACAGATCGCCCTTCATCACTCGCGCCGTGAGAACGGCATACACATTTTCGGCGTCCGTGCCGACCGCCGCGACCAGCCCGCGCGCACGCTCGATGCCGAGCGGGCGCAAGGTGTCTTCCCGGCTCGCGTCACCCTCGACTGCCAGGTGTCCGTGCTGATTCGCCTGCAGCACGCGCGCCGGGTCGCGATCGACGATGACGAAGGGCGTCTTCTGCCGCGTAAACTCGGCGGCGACAATCGCCCCGATACGGCCGTACCCGCAAATAACGTAGTGATCCGACAGGTTCTTGATCATGCGCACGTATCGCCACTGTTCGACGTACCTGGGCCAGCCACCCTCGACTACGACCGCGGCCAGAATGGAGAAAGCATACAGCGCTGCGCTGACGCCGACGAGAATCAGCCCGAGCGTGAATGCCTGTCCCGCGAACGAAAGGGGATGCACCTCGCGGAACCCCACGGTCGCCACAGTGGTCACCGTCATGTAGAACGCATCCCAGACGGTCCATCCCTCGATGGTGACGTATCCGATCGTCCCGCCAACGAGGACCGCCGTCAGCACGACCAGCGTTGGAAGGAGGCGATTGGTCATGATCGTGGACGCGGCATCTTCCCGATCGCGTGCTACGCCAGGATTCGAAGATACTCGCGCACGCGCGCTTCGGGATCTCCTGTCGAGAGCAGGTCGGAAATGATCGCGACCGACGATGCGCCGGCGCGGATGACGTCGGACGCCCGCTCCAGCGTGATCCCGCCAATGGCCACGATTGGTTTCACGACATCTGCGTCGCGGAGGATTTCGGCAGCCTCGCTGACCAACTGCGTGCCGACCTCGCGATATCCCGTGTCTTTGGTCGACGTCCCGAATATGGGGCCCACGGCAATGTAGTCCGCCGGCAGCTTCGACGCGGCGCGAACCTGATCGGTCGAGTGGGTAGACATGCCGATCACGGCCGACCCGCCAAGAAGGCGACGCACTGAGACGGGATCAAGATCTTCCTGTCCCAGGTGCACGCCATCGGCCTGTGCCAGCTTTGCGATGTCCGCGCGATCGTTCACGATGACAGTCGCGCCACACTTACGGGCCCGCGCGACGACATCCTCGCATATGGCGAGAAACGCGGCACTTGGTGCGTTCTTGCAGCGAATCTGGAGAAACCGGGCGCCGCCCGCAAGACAGGCGTCTGTTAGGGAGGGTACCGTCCATCCCGCGCGACGAGCCACCTCGTCGTCAATGATGGGGTTCAGTGGAGCAAGCGTCAGACGGCCTCAGCGCGAGTCGCGGCTTTCTCGGGAGTGACCGCAAAGCGCTCCATGAACTTGGTGCTCAACCGGCCCGCCAGGAAGTCGGGGTCGTTGAGGATACGAAGGTGCATCGGGATGGTGGTCTTCACGCCCTCCACGACCGACATCTCGAGCGCACGCTTCATCCGCACGATTGCCTCGTGGCGATCGCGCCCATATGAGATGACCTTGGCGATCAGCGAATCGTAATACGGCGGAATCGTGCAATCCGAATGCGCGGCAGAATCGACGCGAACTCCGGGCCCGCCGCCGATGCTGAACACGCTGATATGGCCCGGCGACGGCACGAAGGTCTCGGGGTCTTCGGCATTCACACGGCATTCGATCGAATGGCCGTTGAACGTGATCTCGCCCTGCCTGAACGACAGCCGCTCGCCAGCCGCGATGCGAATCTGCTCTTTCACGATGTCGATGCCGGTCACGAACTCCGTCACCGGGTGCTCGACCTGGAGGCGCGTGTTCGCTTCCATGAAATAGAACCGGGCCTGATCGTCCATCAGGAACTCGAACGTGCCGGCGTTGGTGTACTGCACGGCCTTGGCCGCGTCGACCACCAGGTTCCCGAGCTTTCGACGCTGCTTTTCCGTCAGGGCCGGCGACGGCGACTCCTCGAGCAGCTTCTGATGGCGCCGCTGGATTGAGCACTCGCGCTCGCCCAGATGCACGACCGCACCGTGATGGTCGCCGAGCACCTGCACCTCGATGTGACGGGGGTTCTCGAGATACTTCTCGATGTACACGTCGGGCACGCCAAATGCCGCTTCGGCTTCCCGCTGGGCCGTCTTGATCGCGTGACCGAGCTCCTGCGGCGTCCGCACGACGCGCATGCCGCGGCCTCCTCCGCCCGCCGTGGCCTTCACAATCACGGGGAAGCCGCAGCCGCTGGCAAACTTCAGCGCCGCTTCTTCGTTCTCGACCGGCCCGTCGGTCCCCGGCAGCAATGGGAGGCCCGCCTTCTTCATGGCGCGGCGCGCGCGCGCCTTGTCGCCCATGAGCCGAATGACCTTGGGATCGGGACCGATGAAACGGATATGACAGGCCTCGCAGACTTCCGCCAGGTACGCCGACTCGGACAGGAAGCCGTAGCCCGGATGGATGGCGTCGGCGCCGGTGATTTCCGCCGCGCTGATGATCGCCGGCACGTTCAGATAGCTGTCGGCGCTGCGCGCCGGCCCGATGCGCACATCCTCGTCGGCGAACCGCACGTGCAGGGCGTGCTCGTCAGCCTCGGAATAGACCGCCACGGTCTTGATGCCCAGCTCGCGGCACGCCACGATGACGCGCATCGCGATCTCGCCGCGATTTGCGATCAGAATTTTCTTAAACATGTGGTTTGATGGCGAAAAGCCGCTCGCCGGTACTGAACGGGCTGGCCGTTCTCGACGTAGACCTTCACGACTTCTCCGTCGTACTCCGAGTCGATCTCGTTCATCAGCTTCATCGCTTCGATGATGCACAGCACCTGCCCCTTTTTGACGGCGGTGCCGACATCGACGAAGGGCTGAGAGCCCGGTTCGGAGGAGCGGAAAAATGTCCCGACGATGGGCGATTTCACGATCGCAAAATCGACTTCATCGGAGGCCGGTCCGGGCAGAGCGGGAACAGCCTCGAGGGGCGGTGGTGGAGGTGCCGTCGCCCCAACAGGCGCAGGTGCCGCCGCGACCTGCTGGACGGTCGGCGGCGCATACGGCGCCGAGGCCTGCACGGGCGCCCCCTTCCTGAGACGAATCTTGAACCCTTCGCGCTCGAGCTCGAACTCACTCAGCTCGTGCTCGCGCATCATGTCGAGAATTTGATTGATCTCGTCAAAGTCCATGCGTGTGTGTGAGGCTCGTTGGGACGTTTGTCAGCACTTCGACCCCGTCTGACGTCACCAGCACGTCATCTTCGATCCGCACGCCCCCCCAGCCCGGAAGATAGGCGCCCGGCTCGATGGTGAAGACCATTCCAGGCTCGATCGCGACATCTGGCGGCGCCGGCGATGTCCCGGTCGCCTCTCGTCGTGGCCCTATTCGCGGCGTCTCGTGAATCTCCACGCCCAGGCCGTGGCCCGTGCTGTGCCCGAACGCCTCCGCCAGTTTATGTCGGCCAAGCGTTTCCCGGGCTGCCGCGTCGATGTCCCCCGCCCGAACGCCCGGCTTGACAGCCTCGATAGCGGCTTTCTGGGCCTCCAGGACGGCCCCGTAGACCCGCGCCATCTCGGCGTCGGGGTCTCCCAGGGCGACCGTTCGGGTCAGGTCGACGCAGTATCCGCCGTAGACCCCGCCAAAGTCCAGCACCACCAGGTCCCCATCCCTCATCACGCGCTCGCCGGCGTGGGCGTGCGGGAGGGCCGCATTGGGACCGCTTGCGACGATCGTTTCGAACGAGCACCGCTCGAAACCGGCATTCTTGATTCGCCAGTCGATTCTGGCGGCGAACTCCTGCTCTTTCAGGCCGCTCGTGATCTCGCCAATGATCTCGGCCGCAACAACCGAGAGCAGTTGCCCGCCTTTGCGCAGCATTTCAACCTCGTGCGCGTCTTTCACGATGCGCAGCTGCTCGACCATGCTATCGGTCGGCACGAGCGACACAGCCGTGTCGTCCAGGCTCCGGGCGAGATCGTTCGCGCGATTCACCGACAGGTACGCGCCCTCGATGCCGAGCTGCTTCGGCTGCAACCGCTTCAGCAGCGCCGTCAGCGTCTCCTCATAGGTGCGCTCGAACGGCACGATCTCGGCGTCCGGGCAGCCATATGGCGTATCCCAGAATTCCTGTGCCGCGGCACTGTACCGGAAATCGAGGATCAAGTACAGCCTCTCCGGCATCACGACGGCGATGCCGGCAGTGCCTTGGAAGTTCGTTAGATAGAACACGTTCGGCAGATGCGTCACGACCAGCGCATCGAGGTTGGCCGCACGAACAGCCGCTCGAAGCTTGACGTGCCGGGCCGCCAGGGTTTTGCGGGGAGCGAGGCGCACGGGAGGATTTTAGACCGTCCGCCGCTGACGGTAGGTATGAATCGCGTCGAGAAACCGCTCGAGTTGGAGGAGCTCGGGCGGAACAGGGGCGTAAGAGGAGACAGGTGTGTAAGGTGCGTCGGGTGCGATAGATGCGTCGGCCGCGAAGGAACCGTCCGGTTCGTAGGGCGTCTCGGATTCTCCCAGCTCCGACCCTTCGGCCGCCCCCAACGCTTCGAATCCCTCGAGGGCCGCGAGAAATTCGGCCTGCGCCTCGGCAAACGACATCCCATCGTCGATCGGAGGACGCTCGGGCGTCAGCGCCCGCGAAATCTCATCGACCGTCTGCTCGAGGTCCGGGTCGTGCTTGGCCAGGCCGAGCGCCGACTGATAGAACTTGAGCGCCTCCGAAAGTTGACCGCGCCGATGGTAAATCTCGGCCAATCCTCGAATGGCTGCAAGGTTTTCGGATGCCGTGCGCAGCACGCAGCTCAGCTCCGCCTCGGCTCCATCAAGATCGTTCACCTCGATGAGGGCGCGGCCAAGCGTCACGCGTGCAGAGAGATACCCGGGATGGATCGTCAGCCCGGCGCGGCAGGTGGCGATGGCGTCTTCGTAGCTGCCGGCCCGCCGATACTCCTCGGCCAACTGTGCAAACGCAATCGACGCCGGATCCGTCTGGACCCGGCGTCGAAGCTCCTCGATGCGAGGATTATCTGGCACGACTGAAACGCACTACCCAACAGGGACGGTCTGACTCGTAGTGGCGGTCTGCCCCGCCTCGTCGGTCACCGTCAGCGTCACTACGTAGTTGCCAGCCGTCCCATAGGTATGGGAGCGCGTGATGCCAGTCTGCTGCGCGGAACCGTCGCCCCAGTTCCACCGGTAGCTGACAATCCGATGTCCTGAGCCGGGCACTGTCGTGGCCGCATTGAAGAACACCGGCGTCCCCGCCGTTGGTTCCTGCGGAGAGAACACGAAACTGGCGCTTGGCACCGCACCATCGCCGACCTCCACAATCTGGCTCGCCGATGTCGCGGAAATGCCCTGCGAATCGGTCACAGTCAGCTTCGCGGCGTACGCCCCGGGATCGGCATAGGAATGTGTGGCCACCACCCCAGTGCTCGTTCTTCCATCGCCGAAATCCCACAAATAGCCAGTGATGGTCGTGCCCAGGGCTGGCGTCGAGGCGCTGCCGTCGAACCGCACCACCTGATTCGCTGCCGGGTCGGCCGGAAGAAACGTGAATCGCGGTGTCGGAGCCCCCGTCGGAATCGTTCCTTCAGGGTTCAGGCGGATGTTGACCGCCCGCGACTGCGCGTTGGCGTTGTCGGATCCCGCTGGAGTCACGAGAATGAAGACGTTCGCCTGTGAGCCGGACGGTCCTGGAGGAGCGGTATAAGTGAAGCTGGCCCGGCCGCTGCTGTTGGTCACGACCGTGCGCGCGGACAACGAGCCGAAGTCGCCGCCCTGTATCTCGACGCGCAGCAGCTGATTCGGGACCGGCTGGCCGTTCGGATCGCGCGCATCCACGGTGATGACCGATTGCGAGCCGCCGTCCTGCGACAACACATCGGGATTTGCGTTGATCGCGAGCGAGAGACTCAGCTCCGACGGGCCTGCCAGCGGCGGCGTCACAGTATCTGTCACCGTGCATGCAGCCGCAATGACGGCCAATGCGAGCACGAGCGTGTGTTTCATGTATCTGTTCATGACGTGGTTCCTATTCTGGGTCTGCGTAGTCGCCGAAGCTCACGCTGATCGTTCCTGTCGCCTGCACATCGTTGCCCGCGAGATCGGTTCCGAAGAACGTCACTTCGGCGATCGTCGAGATGAAGATCCGGCCTCCGCCGAACGCCATCGCGCGGAGAGGCGCCTCCTCTTTGGCCTGGTGCCGCACCATCTCGAACGGCACGACGACGGTTCCGCCCGTCAGCGTCGCGGTCAGGCCGCCATCGACCGGCCACGGCACATCGACGCCCGGAGTGTTGCGCCCGTCGGCCCTGCGATAGGTGATGCGATAGCGGTGCAGCGTCACCGCGTTCAACGGCGACGGGAGAACGCCGGTGCCGCCGGTGCCTTGATCCTTCATCACCAGCCTCATCGTTGCTTGTCCGACGTCGTTGAATATCGCCGGAACATTCACCGTTTCGCCGTTGACGGTCTGCTCGACGAGCGTCACGACATCGGACAGCAGGAATCCACCCAGACTGCCCGGATCGGCACCCGAAGCGGCCTCGAGCGAATCAATCACGATCATCACGGGCGCTTTGCCCTGTCTCGCAACGTCGCCGCAGGAGACCGAGGCGGCCAGCGCAACGGCAGTCGCGGCGTAAGCAATCCCCGAACGAATAACTGCGCGCATATCCAGTCTTCTCCCTTTGCCCATGACTAGCTCTTGATGATGCGCGGCGTGATGAAAATCAGCAGCTCGCGGGTTTCTTCAGTCAACTCACGCCGCTGGAAGAGCCAGCCCAAAATGGGAATCTTGTAGAGCCCAGGAGTCCGGTCGAGCGATGAATCGCGGGCATTGATGTAGATGCCGCCGATCACCGACGTTTGGCCGTCCGAGACGAGCAGCGACGTGACGGCGCGCTGCGTGTTAATCGGGGGAATGCCCGTGACCGCACGGCTGAAGTCCGGAGACGAGTTTTCGAGGACGATGCTCATGATGACCGTGTTGGCCGCCGTGATCTGCGGCGTAACGTTCAGCTTGAGTGCCGCATCGCGGAACGACACCGTAACGGTGTTGTTCGCAACCGTCTGAATCGGAATCTGCACGCCCTGCGTGATTTCCGCCGGCACGTTGTTCTGCGTCGCCACGCGCGGCGTCGAGAGGATGCGGCCGTTGCCCGATTCCTCGAGCGCCGAGAGCGCCACGTCGAGATTGAATGCGCCGTTCACCGAACCGAGTGCGAGCCCGATGGCGCTGCTCGCCGTGCCGACACCGAGGTTGACCGCCGTGGACGCGGCGTCGGGAGCTGTTCCCTGTGCACCGCCGGTGCGCCCACCCAGGGCTCCCTGATTTGGAAACGCCAGACCCGTCGTATTGCCAAGGTCCGGTGCGACCCGGCCGTTGAAGCCCCACTGCACACCCAGCTTGCGCGCGTAGTCGCGGGTCGTCTGGATGATGCGCGCCTCGATTTCAACCTGCGGCTGGGGACGATCGAGCGAATCGATCAGCTGCGCGGCACCCTGAAGCCGGCTGGCAAGGTCGCGGATGATGATCGTGTTGGTGCGCGGATCGATCTGAATGTCGCCGCGCGATGACAGCGCCGTGCGCGTCAACAGGGGCGTCAGCTCGGCCGCCTTGGCATAGCTGAGGGGCCGCGTCAGCAGTTCGAGCTCACCGGCCAGCGCGCGCTCTTCGGCCAGCTTGCGACGCTGCCCTTCCTCGTCGGCCAGCACGGCCAGCGGCGCGATCCGCACGATCGTGCCGTCGACCGAGTAACCCAGCTTGTGATCGCGCAGGATGATGTCGAGCGCCTGGTCCCAGGGCACCTCGTGAAGCGACACGTCGACGGCTCCCTGCACCGACTGGTCGATGACGATGTTCAGGCCGCTGATGTTGGCAAACGTGCGAAGCACCGTCCGCAGATCGGCACTCTCGAACTCGAGCGAGACCGGATGACCTGTGAACCGCTGCTGTGCGCCCTGACCCGATGGCGGCGTCGGCGCTTGAGCGAATGTACCTTGCGGTGCCTGCGCCAGCCCGCTCGGGCCCGTTCCTCTGGCCGGCGCACTGACGCCACGCGACAGAAGGGCCCCAATCGGATCGAGCGTGGCCACGACATCGCTGCCCAGCGGCTGCGCAGGCGGCACTGCGAGTGCCACCACCTCTTCTTCAAGAAGAATCGTGAAATTGCGCCCCCAGTCGTCGGGCGGGATGATCCGGTAGGTGGCGGGCCGCATCAGGTCGACGACCACGCGCGTCGTGGGCACGGTGCCGGACGTCGTGACGTGAACAACCGACACCGGGCCGCGACCCACAAAGACTTCGTCGGGCGCCGACGACTTGACGTTCGGAAACTCGAGCACCACGCGCGGCGTTCCATCGGTCATCGGTGTCACCGACGCGGCAACAAGCTCGCCGTTGCCAACCAGCGTGATGCTCGCGCCCGTTGGCTTCGCCTCTGCGCGAATGCTTTCAATGACTGTCGCATACCGTCCCGACAGGCGGGGTGCGGCGGCGGGCGAGGCGTTGCCAAGACTGTCGGCCGGGAACGCGCTGTCAAAGTCGACGTAGATGAGGTTTCTCTTCGTACGCACCTGGTGCGCAGCCGCCTGAGTCAGATGAATACGGACCCGAGCGACGCTCGCACCGTCGGTGCCTGTCGCTTTTTCAACCGATGCGCCCGCCACGAGGCCACTGGCCCCGAGCACCGTGCTTGCCGCACGGGCCGCGTCCACGTCCCGGAGATCGACCAGCACCGTCTTCGGATCGGGGCGCTGAGTGAGATAGGCAACCGGATCGGACGTCTCGATCGTGACCGTCGTGATGCGCCGGCCGGCGCTGGCCGTCAGCTTCTTCAGCTGCGGTGCCGCAGCGGCCGTTGTTTCCGGCGCAGGCCCGAAGGCACCCAGCGGTGCGAGCCCCGCCGCCCACAACCCCGCAAGGGCCAGCATCATCAAGCCCGGTTTAAGGAGTAGTCGTTTATTTGCCATCTTCGGCGGTCCTGAGGCCCTTTCGCACTTCCCGCTGCTTGACCAGCGAGAGGGGATCGTTGACTTCCTGCATGATGACGATGCCCGTAGCCGTCACGCTTCGGATGACGCCGTCGAGCAGACGATCGTTGACGTTCGCTGTGAAGGTCTTCCCGTCGGGTCCCGAGACCATGGCGACGTACGAGCCGCGACTCTGCAGGATTCCCCGCAACATCAGCTCGCCTGTGGCGAGTCCTGAGAGGCCAGGGGTCTTTCTCCCGGGCGCCTGTTCCGCGCCGCGCGCCAGCAGACTGATGAACGGATCGCGCCGGCCGCCCGGGTCGTAGGTGTATGGCTCGGCCGGCGGAGCCGTCGCCGCCGGCGCCGGCGGCTGACCAGCCGCAGGCTGCGGGCTCGACGGCTGCACGGCCGGCGCACCTTGCGCCGAGGCCAGCACCGATGCCGCAAGCAGCAGAACGACGGGCAGCGCGCGCTTGAGGACTGTCGTCGTCACGTCAGTTCGCCTTTGCCGGGGCCGGCTTCGATGTATCGAGCAGCACGAACGTGGTCGCCGTGCAGTCGACGGTAATGGTCGATGTCGCCTCGGGCTTCTCTTTCCCGTGGATCGTGATGTTGCTGACGTTGATGATTCGCGAGAACTTGCTGACGCGATCGAAGAACATCGCGAGGTTGTGATACGTGCCGTCGAGCTGCAGCTGAATCGGCCACTCTTCGTGAAGCTGCTTGGTGACCGACGGCGAGGGCTTGAAGCCGCGGATCGCGAGGTTCGACTGTGTCGCCAGCGTCTGAATGCGGCGCAGGAGGTCGCCGACGTCCTTCTGCTCGGGCAGCACGGCCTTCAGGCTCTCGAGCCGCATTTCGAGCTCGCTGACCTGCTGCTTGAACTGATTCAACTGGTTCGCGGTCGACTGGCCCTTGGCAATGTCGGTGCGCAGGGCCTCGAGCTGAGACTGGCGCGTCGCCATCTCGGTTTCGAACGGCACGACGTAAAACTGGTAGAACACGCCCACCATGGCGAGCGCGATCACCACGAACATGCCCACCTGGGCGTACCACGGGATTTTGTTGAGATTCAGGTCCATGCGCTTAATCGGGGTCTGACCCCTTCTTATCGGGGTCTCGTCGGGCTGCCATTAATTCGCGGCCGCACCTTCGAGCACCTTCCCTTTCACCGAAAACTTGATCAATTCCGGCGTCGACGTCGTCGCCAGCTCGACGCGGCTGTCGACGATCTCGACGGCCCCGGCGAACAACTTTGAGCTTTCCAGCGCGCTGATGAAATCCGACAGCGCCGTCAATGACGTGCACCGTCCGTCGATCGCCACGTCCGTTCCCGTGTTGCGAAGATCGGTCAGCCACATCGCTTCGGGCAGCGCGCGGCTGATCTGGTCGAGCAGATGAACCGGGCCCGTCTGTCCTTTGCGCAGCTGCTCGATGAGCGTCACGCGCTGCTGCAGCTGCGCACGCCGTGCTTCGAACTGCTGCACCTGCTGGATGATGCTTTGCAGGCGCTGCGTCTCGCGCTGCGCCGCCGCGATTTGGTCGTCGAGATCGGTCGACGTCCGCTGCAAGTACCAGAACCACCAGCCGACGCCAAGCGCGGCGACCACCAGGATCACGCTGCAGCCGGCGGTAATCTTCTGGCCGATCTGAAACTTCGACTTGCGCTTCGTGCGCTCGCGATCGACGGCAAGGAGGTTGATCTTGATCAACGGTCACCTGCCCGTCTCAGCGCGAGCCCGACCGCGACCGCTGCGGTGGGAGCCATCGTCTCCCGCTGGTCCGATGAGGTACTTCTTCACGTCGAGCGTCACCTTGCGGAACGGGTCGAACATCTCGACCGGCGTGCCGAAACGCTCCTGCAGGGCCTCGGCGAATCCCTCGACGCGCGACGCCCCGCCGCTGAGCATGATGCGATCGATGTGATCGGTCGACGCGGTCGCCTTGAAGAAGTCGAACGTCTTCTGCACTTCGAGGAGCACGTTCTCCGTCATCGCTCGAAGCACCGGCATGACATCTTCAAAAGTCGCGCCGTCGACCGGCGCGCCTTTCTTGAGGAGCTCGGCGCTCTCGAATGGCAGATTCAGCTCACGTTGAACCGCTTCGGTGTAGGCATTTCCGCCAAGCGAGATGTCGCGCGTGAAGACCGACTGCGAGTTGGCGATGATGTTGATGTTGATCGCGCTGGCGCCCGCATTGAGCAGCACGATCACGGCGCCGGGCTCGAACCCGTAGTTCAGCTCGTAGGCGTTCTGCAGCGCAAAGGCGTCGACGTCGACCACGACCGGCGTGCGGCCGGCCTGGGCAATGACGCCGGTGTAGTCGGCGATTTTTTCTTTCTTCGCCGCGACCAGGAGCACTTCCATCGTGCCTTTGGTGTCGGCGCCGCCACCCGCGTCGAGAATCTGGTAGTCGAGGTTCACGTCCTGGATGTCGAACGGGATGTACTGCTCGGCTTCCCAGTAGATCGACTCGTCGAGCTCCGACGCGGTCATCACCGGCAGCGAGATCTTCTTGACGATGACGGCGTTGCCGGACAAAGAGGCTGCAACCTCTTTCGTCTTGAACGCCTTCGACTCGAAGACGCGGCGAATCGCCTCGGCGACGGCCGTGCCGTCGATGATGGCGCCATCGACGATGCTGTCGGGCGGCACGGGTTCCGCGCCATACGCAGCGACGCGATAGCCTTTGCCGGCCGCTTTGAGCTCGACCGCCTTGACCGAGCTCGAGCCAATATCGAGTCCGACAACCGATCGGCTCTTGCTGAACAAAGAAAAATTCTTCACAGTTGGCGTGCTCCGGATGGGCAAGCCCGGTGCCACCGGTGCCCGTGAAATCACCTACGAAAATCGGCGGCGTCCCTGTCTCGAGATCACGCTTTTGTCGATGGATCACGAAGCTGTGATCCGTGCGTCTTTCCGCCGCTCAAGGTATCGGCCGGGGGTCGTTCAAGCTTGATGGGGCAATTACTTAGCTCGTGCAACCATGTAAGGTCACAGACTTGACACTCACGACAACAGCACGTAAGATTTGGGTTTATCGTTGTGCCAGTTTTTCCCAGAGGATCCATCGTTTCATGCGGACGTATGTAGCCACCCCGAAAACCATTGACAGCCGTTGGCACGTCATCGATGCCGACGGTCAGGTGCTCGGCCGCATTGCCACCCTGGCGGCAAGATTGCTTCAGGGTAAGCACAAGGCCACCTATACCCCGTTTCTCGACACCGGCGATCACGTCGTCATTGTCAATGCGGCCAAAGTGAAGCTGACCGGGCGCAAGGAAGAGCAGAAGCTGTATCGCCGGCACAGCGGCTACGAAGGCGGCCTGCGCGAAGAGCGCGCCAAGCTCGTCCGTCAAGGCAAACCGACGCGCATCGTCGAGGAAGCTGTGCACGGCATGCTTCCGAAGACCACGCTCGGCGCCGCGATGTACCGCAAGTTGAAGGTGTACGCGGGCCCGGATCATCCACACACGGCGCAGAAGCCACAGTCACTCGAGGTCGCATAAGTTGCCAGTCACAGAATTTTACGCAACCGGCCGCCGGAAGACGTCGTCAGCTCGAGTCTTCCTGAGGCCAGGCAAGGGTACCGTCACCGTTAACCACCGCGAGTTCAACGCGTTCTTCCCCACCGAAGCACTGCGAACCCAGATCAAGACGCCGTTGGTTCTTACCCAGACCGTTGAGCAGTTCGACGTCGTCGCCACTGTGGCGGGCGGCGGCATCAACGGACAGGCGGGGGCCGTGCGTCTTGGAATTGCACGCGCGCTGGTGGCCTACAACGCCGAGCTGCGAAAGGCGTTGAAGAAGGGCGGCTTGCTCACGCGCGACGCCCGCGCCAAGGAACGCAAGAAGTACGGCATGGCTGGCGCGCGCAAGCGCTTCCAGTTCAGCAAACGCTAGCGACAGACCGGTGGGGCGCAACGTCAGTTGCGCCGGTGCCGAGGAGGGAAAACGAAAGGTATGGAGGCCGCTTGACCCCGATCGCCATGAAAGATCTGCTGGAAGCCGGAGTGCACTTCGGGCACCAGACGAAACGCTGGAACCCGAAGATGAAGGAGTACATTTTCGGCGAACGTAACGGTATCTACATCATTGACCTCGGCAAGACGGTCAAGCTGTTCAAGGAAGCCGAAGACTTCGTCATGAACCTCGCCGCCGAGGGCAAGACCATCCTGTTTGTCGGCACGAAGCGACAGGCCCAGGACGTCATCGCGGAAGAAGCGGTGCGTTCGGGTATGTACTTCGTCAATCAGCGGTGGCTGGGCGGACTCCTGACCAACTTCAACACCATCCAGCGCAGCCTGGCGCGTCTTCGCGACCTCGAGTCGATGTCCACCGACGGGCGGTACGACACCCTTTCGAAGAAGGAAGTCGCGCGCCTCGAGAAGGAACGCCGCAAGCTCGAGAAGAACCTCGAAGGCATCCGCGGCATGTCTCGACTGCCCGATGCCGTCTTCATCGTCGATACGCGCAAGGAAAAGATTGCGGTCGACGAGGCGCGCAAGCTGAAGATTCCGATCATCGGCATCGTCGACACCAACTGCGATCCGGACGAAGTGGACTTCCGCATTCCCGGCAACGACGATGCGCTTCGCGCCATCAGGTTGTTTGCCGCGCGGATCGCCGACGCCGTCAACGCGGGCCGCGGCACGCGCGAGTCGGCGCAGGCCGAAGCCGCCGCCCACAACGAGGACGGGGGTGGCGATGACAAGCGCGGCGCCAGACCTCCGCGACGTGCCGTTGCCGAGGCAGCGACCTCGCCCGCCGGCGTTTAGTTAACCTCTGAGCTAACCGAGCGCCGGTCGAATGCCGACCGGCGCTTTTTTTTGTACCGACGGAGACGAAATGGCAATTTCTGCAGAGCTTGTGAAGAAGCTTCGTGACATGACCGGCGCCGGCTTCATGGAATGCAAAGCCGCGCTGACCGAAGCGAACGGCGACCTCGAGGCAGCCACCACCCTCTTGCGCAAGCGCGGCCTGGCGTCGGCGGCCAAGAAAGCCGGCCGCACGACCGGCCAGGGATCGATCGGCAGCTACATCCATATGGGCGGCAAGATCGGCGTCCTGGTGGAGGTGAATTGCGAGTCCGACTTCGTCGCGCGCACCGATCAGTTCGGCGCCCTCGTGAAGGAAATCGCGATGCACATCGCCGCCGCCGATCCGAAGTACGTGAAGCGCGACGAAGTGCCCGTGGCGGTGCTCGACAAGGAAAAAGAGATCTACCGAGCGCAGATGGCGGAGTCGGGCAAGAAGCCGGACATCATCGAGAAGATCGTCGAGGGCAAGCTCGACTCGTACTATGAGCAGGTCGTGCTCCTCGATCAGAAGTCGATCCGCGACCCGAACGTGAAGATCTCGCAGCTCATCGCCGAAGCCACGGCGAAGATGGGCGAGAACATCACGGTGTCGCGCTTCAGCCGGTACAAGATCGGGGAAAGCGCGACCGAGTAAGTCGCAAGTCAACGGTCAACAGTCGACAGTCCACAGTCAATCGACTGGGCGACTGGACTGTCGACTAACGACTGGACTGTCGACTAGCGACTGGACTGTCGACTAGCGACTGTTGACTGTCGACTTTCGACTATAATTTCGTCTACATGCCACCCCCTGTTTACAAGCGCATCCTTTTGAAGCTGTCGGGGGAGGCGTTGATGGGCGAAGAGCCCTTCGGCATCGACCCCGCCGTCACCTCCAGCATCGCGGCAGACATCTCAGAAATACAAGGCCTCGGCGTCGAAGTCGGCATCGTCATCGGCGGAGGCAACATCTTCCGAGGCGTGGCCGCGAGCGCCAAGGGCATGGATCGCGCGACCGGCGACTACATGGGGATGCTCGCCACCGTCATCAACGGGCTCGCCATGCAGGACGCGCTCGAGCAGCAGGGCGTGCTGACGCGCGTCGTCACCGCGATCGAGATGCGTGCTGTGGCCGAGCCGTTCATTCGGCGCCGGGCGATTCGTCACCTCGAAAAAGGGCGGGTCGTCATTTTTGCCGCCGGCACGGGAAACCCCTACTTCACGACCGATACCGCTGCGGCCCTTCGCGCCATGGAGATGAAGGCCGACGTCATCCTGAAGGGGACGAAGGTGGACGGGATTTACACTGCCGACCCGATGATAGACAAGGACGCGACGCGGTTCGACAAGATTTCCTACCTCGAGGTCATCGACAAGGGATTGCGGGTAATGGACTCCACGGCGATTACGCTCTGTATGGATAATCGCCTGCCCATCATCATCTTCAACCTGCGCACACCCGGGAACCTGCGCCGTACGATCATGGGCGAGCCCGTCGGTTCAATCGTGACGGCATAGGAGCGCCTCTCAGCACGTCGTGTCCGGCTAGAGCCGGACCTTGTGGAGATTCGATATGGACGTCAACGATCTGAAAGGACTGTTCGTCGAAGTGAACAAGCGGATGCACGTCGCGCTCGAACATGTCAAACACGAGCTGGCTGGCGTGCGAACCGGGCGTGCCTCGACCGCCCTGCTCGACCATGTGCACGTCGAAGCTTATGGCACGAAGATGCCTCTCAATCAGGTAGCCGGCCTTTCCATTCCCGAACCGACCCTCATCGTGGCGCAGCCGTTCGATCCGACGCTGATTGGCGCCGTCGAGCGCGCCATTCGCGTGTCCGATCTCGGCCTCAATCCGTCCAACGACGGCAAGGTGATTCGCATTCCCATTCCGTCGCTGACCGAGGAGCGGCGGAAAGAGCTGTCGCGGCTCGTGCACAAGCTGGCCGAAGAGGGCCGTAACACGGTTCGCGGCGTGCGGCGCGATGCCAACGATCGTCTCAAGAAGCTGCTGAAGGACTCGAAGATCTCCGAAGACGACGAGCGCAAGGGGCTGGACGAGGTTCAGAAGATCACCGACCAGCACGTGAAGCTCATCGACGATGCTCAGAAGAAGAAGGACGCCGATCTGCTGGGGCACTGAGTGTCTTGAGGCTGGTCAGTCGCCCGTCCGGTTCCGATCGTTTCTGAACAAATCCCTGAGGAAATTCGTCCAAATCGACGAGGGCCGGTTGGCGCTCCGCTTGCACTGTGATATGACCGGAGGAGTTCGATTATGAAACGCATTTTTTTGAGCCTGCCCATCTGCCTCGTCGTCGGCATGGCCAGCTCGGCCGCGGCACAGACCGCCGCCAGGGATTTCCACGACGAGATCGAGCAGACAACAAAGGCATCGCAGATATTCCGCGCGGTGATGAGCGCACCTGACAAGGGCATTCCGCAACGGGTGCTCGACGACAGCGATTGCATCGCTGTCTTCCCGCAAGTCATCAAGGCGGCCTTTGGCATTGGCGGCCGCGGGGGCCGCGGGGTCGTCGTGTGCCGCACCGCGAACGGTTGGAGCGCGCCTGCGTATTTGAACCTCGGCGGCGCGAGCTTCGGGTTGCAGATTGGCGCAGAGTCCACCGACTACGTGATGCTGTTCATGACGCCCGAGAGCGCGAAGAGCCTGCTCGAATCGAAGGTCAAGCTCGGGGGCAACATCTCCATTGCGGCGGGCCCGATTGGGCGCGAGGCTGGTGCCGACACCGACCTGAAGCTCAACTCGCAGATTCTGAGCTATTCGCGCAGCAAGGGTCTTTTTGCCGGCGCCGCGCTCGAGGGCGCGGTGATTGAGACCGCCGACAGCGACATGAAGGACGTCTACGGCCCCAGCCTGACGTCCCGGCAGGTGCTGTTCGGCGGCACCAAGGCACCCGAGGAGGTCACGGCGTTCGCGAAGACGATCGAAAGCTTCACACACGCGGCCGTAGGCACGAGCGGCACGAAGTAAGCCGCTCGTTTGCCACAGAGGTAACCGAGGCTCACTTCGCACGAGACGAGAGGCACACAGAGACCTTCTTCCAGAAGGGTTCTCTGTGTGCCTCTCGGTATTCCCTCTGTTTGGAACTTTCCTCTGTGGTTACTCAGCAATTGGCTGAGAGGTGATCGCCGAACGAAATCCCAAGCGCGCGTGCCGTGCGAACCAGATCGTAGTCGGGCGGCACGCGTTTCTGTTTTCCGCAGACCGCTTCAAGCGGCACGGTCACGATGTCGGGCGGCTGTGAGGCCACCATGACGTCGAACTCCCCTCGCTGCAGGCACTCGACCGCCTTGCCGCCAAACCGCGTGGCAAGATTGCGATCGTGGCTCGTCGGAGTGCCGCCGCGCTGCAGGTGGCCGAGAACCACATACCGCGTTTCCTTTCCGGTCATCTTCTGGAGCTCGCGAGCGCAGATCGCGCTGAGACCACCGAGGCGCTCCTCCGACGCCGCGTTGCCCGTGGCAATCAGCGAGACCTTGCCACCAACCGGGACCGCGCCTTCGGCCACCACGACGATGCTGAAGCGGGCGCCGAATTTTTCCCGCTCCTTCAACCGTTCGGCGACGAGGTTCAGATCGAACGGAAGTTCCGGGATCAGAATCACATCTGCGCCGCCCGCCACCCCCGCATAGAGGGCGATCCAACCCGCATAACGGCCCATCACTTCGACAAGCATCACGCGATGATGCGCCTCCGCTGTGCTGTGAAGGCGATCGATGGCATCGGTCGCAAAATCGACGGCGGTATCGAACCCGAAGGAGCTGACGGTGCCGACGATATCGTTGTCGATGGTTTTTGGAACGCCGACGATCGGGATGCCCTGCTTCGAAAATCGATGGGCGATGCCGAGCGTCCCGTCCCCGCCGATGACGACGAGCGCGCCCAGACCGAGCTTGTGAAAATTCTCGATGACGCGCGTCGAGTAATCGACGTTGCCGTCGCTTGTGGTAATCGGATACGCGAACGGGTTGCCGCGATTGGTGGTGCCGAGAATCGTGCCGCCGATGCGCAGGATGCCGGTGACGTCTCTCGGGCCGAGCGGCCGCGTGCGTCCGGGCTCGATGAGACCGTCGAAGCTGTCTTCGATGCCGAGCACGTCGATGCCGGCGTTGCATGCCGTCTTGACGACCGCCCGGATGACCGCGTTCAAACCTGGCGCGTCACCGCCGCCGGTGAGCACCCCGATTCGCGTGATTGGTGACATCGACGGGAATTGTACCGCCTGTGGTAAAATTACCGTTCGCACTTACGCTTGTGCGCATCGGTGGGCGGCTAGCTCAGCTGGGAGAGCGCCGCGTTCGCAATGCGGAGGTCAGGAGTTCGATCCTCCTGCCGTCCACCAACTTTCCTGAGCATTTCTTTGAGCGCCTCGCCCGTTTACCGTTCGCTTGAAGTGTGTCGGTGGATGCCAAAGACACTCCGGTTCTCGCCGCTGATCGGCTCTACACCTTCTCCCTCAAACCGCTGACCGCTTTTCTCCGCGACTCTCATTGAGCGTGCATCAGTCGGCCGGATCAGGCTGATGATGTGATCGATACTGGTCGTGCGCCACGTCCAATCGATGACCGCTCGTGCGGCTTCAGTGGCAAAGCCGTTGCCCCACTGGGAGCGTCGGATAATCCAACCGAGTTCGATTTCAGAAGGCTCATCCCGGCTATAAAAGCCCACACAACCAATTACCAGATCCGTCCCCTTTTCGACGACTGACCATTGACCATAGCCGTAGCGCTTCCAATGTCGAAGCATTCGCTCAATATTCCGCAGAGCAAGGTCGAGTCCTCCCGGTGGTGCAGTCAAGGTGACGAGACCCTGTGCCAACACTTCTGGATCCTGGTGGATCTCCATGAGGGCTTGAGCATCAGCGGCTTCCGGCAACCGCAAGAGTAAGCGGGTCGTTTCGATCACTCGATTGTCTTAAATAGTAAAGCACATGATTCCTGGACGTTTCCCCCCAAATGACCAAAGGGCTTTGGTCGTTTGTCGTATCGAGAGGTGTGATGCGAGCAGCGATCTATGCGCGGGTTGGCACGTTCGAGCAAGAACCGCAAAGCCAACCTTCGACTAATGTGGAGTATCTATCGAGGTACTCCTCACCGAAGGCCTGGCGTTCGGAAGCGCAGGGTCTCCACCGACGTGTCGAGCGCATCGAAATTGCTGTCGCAGAGGCGCCAGTTCCACTGCTCATAGACGGCCGTCAGCCGGCACACGCCTTCGACGCGCTCCGTGAGGCCGGCGTTCGGCCCCGCATTCGGGATGTCACGAAAGACGCACAATCCCGCCACATCCGCGCGTGTCTTGTCCGGGTTGAGCAAGACGATCGCGTCGGTAAACGAGCCGGACAAGATCCGGACTTCTTTACGATTCCCTTCAACCTGCAACCGTTCCTCCCGCTTCCCCGGGCAGTTGTCGCTGAAGTCCTGCACAGCCTGCTCTGGCGTCACGGCAAAGTCCGCGAACAGCTGTGTGATGAATCGCGTGGAAATCCTCAAGACATCCGCGGGCGAATCGTTGTAATGGAAGGACGAGGTCGCAAGAGCCACCTGATGCGTTTTCTGAACGCCGTCTTCGAGATACGTCTCGGTTGCAGAAAGCCTGATCGGCCCTTCCTGGGGCGGCTGTCCCGCCGGTGCCGTCCATCTGACCTCGCGAAGGCTGTCGATGATCGGCACGAACGCACCGCCGACGGGGGTGCTCCAGGTGTACAACAAGGCATTCGGCAGGGTTTCGCGATCCTGTACCTCTGCCCGTAGCTCAAAGACATCGCCCGCTTCGACACGTGTCGGAAGTGTGGCCGATAACCGCACGGTCGGTGGTGTATTCGACGTATTTGACGGTGGCGGAACAGGCGGCGAGATCGGATTGCCGGTACTACACCCGCATATGACGATTCCAACCAGCAGGCACCAGCTCGCGCGAAGCGCCTTGCTCAACGGACCACTCTCATCGCGGTCGGAACGCTGTGTGCGGCGAGTGCAGCAGCCCCCGCGTGTGTTCCGGCTCCCCGGTCCACGCAGATCGTTCCGTTTCCGGCACCGTATGGGGAATCGGTTCGTCCAGCGCCCATCCGGACGATCGCCATCCGCAGCGGTCGCATTTGAGCGCGAGCTTCCCGGAGCCGACCTCGACTTCGTTGCGGTGGCCCAGGAGCTGACACGGCAACTGTTTGCAAATATTCCACACCCGTCCAAGAACATTGTTCGATCTGACAGTGGACCATCGAATAACGACTCGAATTTGCATGGGCAAAACCCAAAGTTCGCCGCTCAACCACACCCGCACAAAGCAAACCCCGGACCATTCGAGAGTCCCGCCACTCATTGGCGTCCTGAGTCCGTGGAGATGAGCTGTCAGCCAGTAGACCAATTTTTACTGACTCCCATGACTACACGTTCTCCGAGACTCCCCCGCGACTCGTGGACTGCCCATGAATCCCGGACTCCTCATGACTCCCGGACTCTTTGGACTCCCCCGTGACTCCCCGGACTCCCCGGACTCCCCGGACTCCCGGGACTCTTTGGACTCTTTGAACTCTCCCCCGTCTCCCGGACCCTTGGAGTCCAGAATCTGCACCTTTTCCTCCCCATATGACGTATTAGAGTCAAGATGCTGACGGCTGCCGCCCCCGCGGACGTCCCTGCCCCGCCAGACGACGAGCTGGTGACCCAGGCCCGCGCGGGCAGCGAAAGCGCGTTTGCGGCGATCGTGCGCGAGCACCAGTCGATGGTCTTCGGAATGGCCTATCACTTCCTCCAAAGCTGGAGTCAGGCCGAAGAGCTGGCGCAGGATGTGTTCCTCGCGCTCCATCAGAATCTGGCGCGCATTGAATCGGCCCGGCATCTCGTGTTCTGGCTGCGGCGCGTCACGAGCAACCGGTGCATCGACTGGGTCAGAAGCCCTCGTCTTCGTCGCGAAGTGCCGATGGACGATGTCCACGAGCCCGCCGCGATGCAGCGGATGAGGGATCCGATGCTCGATGCGTTGCTGCGCAAGCTCGTGGCCGAATTGCCGCCGCATCCGCGCATCGTCGTCACGCTGCGATTTCAGGAAGATCTGGATTTGGCGGACATTGCGGCGATTGTCGACATGCCCGTGAATACCGTCAAAAGTCATCTGCGTCGCTCATTGGAAGCGTTGCGGCGCAAGCTGGCGGATCGGGGACATATCCATGAATCTTGAACACGAACTGCAGCAGGCTCTGAAGCGCAAGAGCCCGCCCCTCGGATTCGAAGACAAGGTATTGAGCAGGATTGCCGCGGGCGAAACCATCCAGTCGCCAGAGGCAGACACGCGATGGGCGCGGCGGTTGTTGCCGCTGGCGGCATCGATCGCCATCGCCTTCGGCGGCAGTTACTACCTCTGGCAGCAGGAGCGCCACCAACAGGTGCAGACGGAGCTGGCGGCGCGCGACGTCGTGCTGGCTCTGCAAATCGCCAGCGAAAAGGTGTCGGCGGTACAGGTCAAAGTTCAGGAGATCACTCATCATGAAAGCGCTCAGTAGCGGCTGCCTTCTGCTCGTGCTCGTCCTCGTGCCCTGCGCCGCATCGGCCCAGGGCGGGAAGATTCAGATGGATCATCTGAACCGTCTCGCAGAGAAAGCGACGGAAAACGTCGATGTGACGGTCGACGCCACGATGCTGAAGAAGTCGGCCGGCTTTCTCGCCGGCAGAGGCGTCGACAATCAGAAGCTGCAGGAGCTCATCGAGGGCATCAGGGGCATCTATGTGAAGAGCTTCAAGTTCGACATACCCAACGCCTACGCCGATTCCGACGTCGAGACCATTCGCAAGCAGGTCGCGAAAGAGGGCTGGTCGCGCATTGTAGGAGTCAGAGAAAAGAACCAGCTGACGGAAATCTACCTGTGGAAAGAGGGAGGCTCGAACGGCGGCCTCGTCGTGATCGCGGCAGAAGCCAACGAACTGACCGTCGTCAATATCGTCGGGAACGTCGACCTGGCGTCGCTGGCTGCGCTGGGACCAATGATTCCCAAATTCGGAAAAAAGTGAGCGTCCGGCTAGAGCCGGACACTACTTCACCGTAATCTCGAACACCCGCGGCCACAGCTTTCCCGTCACGAAAATCCGATTCTTGAGCGCGTCGAACGCGATGCCGTTGAGCACGGCCTCGGGAGGCAGCTTGACGTTCGGCGCTCCCAACAGGCCCTTGAGGTTGATCCAGCCGAGCACGCGTCCATCCTTCGGCGAAATGCGGGCAATGTAGTCGGTCTCCCAGACGTTCGCCCAAATCTCGCCGCGCACCATTTCAAGCTCGTTCAGGCGTTCGATGAGCACGTTGCCGTCGACGACCTTCATTTTCCGTTTTTCCTGAAAGCGCGTGGTCTCGAGGAATCGCAACGTGCTCGTGCCGTCGCTCATGATGAGGCCGCCAGGATCGTGCGTGAGGCCCCAACCCTCGCCAAAGTACGTGAAGTTCCTGATGAACTTCAGCGTCTTGGCGTCGTACACAAACCCCTGGCGATCGCGCCAGGTCACCTGAAAGAGCTTGCCTTGAGCGATCGTGATGCCTTCGCCGAAGTACTGCGGATGCAGCTTCTCTTCCTGGACGACCTTGCCCGATTCGAGCTCAACCTTGCGCGCGGCCGACAGGCCTTTCAGCCCGGTACCTTCGTAGAGGAATCCGTCGAAGTACTCGAGGCCCTGTGTGAATGCCTTCGGGTCGTGCGGAAAACTGCGCACAACCGTGTAGCCGTACTGCGGCGCTTTCGATCCGGGCGGAGGAATGCTTTTCGGACCCTGGGCCTGGAGGGAAATGCTCGCAACGACGGCGCTGAGGGCAAGCGGAATGATCTTGGGCATGCAGCATGCTAACGCGTTTGCGTCATTGAGTTCCACGGTTCATCCGGCGGCAACACAGTTACAATGCCCACATGACTGCACTGGCGCCCACCGCGGGCACCATTATCGCCAGCGCCGCGTATGCCGCGGGGCGACGGATCGGCGACGTCGCAATCGAGGATATCAGCGAGGTGCTCAAGCAGCCCGACACGTTTGTCTGGATCGGCTTGTACGAGCCCAACGAGCCGCTCCTCCGCAAAGCCCAGGAGGAATTCGGCCTCCACGATCTCGCCATCGAGGATGCGCTGTCGGCCCATCAGCGCCCCAAAGTCGAACGCTACGACAACTCGGTGTTCGTAGTGCTGCGCACGGCGCAGATCGACGATCCTCATCCCGACAAGCCGTGCGAAGTGGCATACGGCGAAGTGCACATCTTCCTGGGGCGCAATTTCATCCTCACGGTACGCCACGGGTATGCGACCTCCTTCACGCCGGTGCGCACGCGCGCCGAGTCAACCCCTGAGCTCCTCAGGCAGGGGCCTGCCTTCGTGCTTTACGCGGTGATGGACTTCATCGTCGACCAGTATTTCCCCGTCGTCGATGCCCTGGGTGAAGAGCTCGAATCGCTCGAGCATCGCGTATTTACGCGGCCATTCAGCAGACAAACGACGACGCAGATCTACAAGCTGAAACGCGACCTGATTGCGCTGAAGCGCGTGGTGTCGCCGGTCATCGAACTTTCGGCGCGGCTGATTCGTCTCGAAGATGAGGAGCTCGTGCCCACGCAGACGCGTCCCTACTTCCGCGACGTCTACGACCACACGCTGCGCATCAACGACATGATCGACAGCGTCCGAGATTTGCTGGGCACGGCGCTCGAGGCGCATTTGTCGCTCGTCTCTGTCTCGCAGAACGAGGACACACGGCGACTCGCCGCCTGGGCTGCGATCTTTGCCGTACCGACTGCCATCGCGGGCATCTACGGCATGAACTTCGATTCGATGCCGGAGCTGCGATGGCGGCTCGGTTACCCCCTCGTTCTCGCGCTGATTTTCGGCCTTTGCCTGCTGCTCTATGTGAGGTTCAAGCAGGCGAAGTGGCTGTAGATTAGGTATCCTTTAAGTCCCATCAGACATGCGGCCCTTCCGGGATCTCCCGATCGCACGAAAGACCCTCACGCTCGGCCTCGTGCCGACTGTCCTGGCGCTGCTCGTCGCCATCCTTGCGTCGCTCTTCACGACGTTCATCACTGCCCGGCGGAATCAGCATATCGACGTCGAGTCGCAGGCGACCGTAGTGGCCGACAATCTTGGCGCCGGTCTCACCTTTGGCGACAAGCGTCTGGTCGATGAGATCGTCGGCGCGCTCGACGTGCGTCCGAACATCGACATGGTGTGTGTGTACGACAAAGAGGGACGCATCTTCAGCCAGTTTCACCGGGCCGCCTTCCAGTGTCCCGCCACGTGGCCGGCGCCAACACCCACCGGCGTGCCCGTGGCCATCACACAGGCGATGGCCGGCAGCGAACCTGTCGGCACCGTGTTTATCCGAGGCAACTACTCGCTCCTATTCAGCTGGATGCGCCGCCAGTCGGTTGTCGCGCTCCTCGCGCTCGCGTGCGGCTTTCTTGTGGCCGTGCTCCTGACGCAATTCCTGCAACAGTATCTGTCCAAGCCGATTCTCGATCTCTCCTCAACGCTCGATCGCGTGGCGACGAGCGGCGATTACTCGACGCGCGCTCGGGCAACCACCGGCGACGAAGTCGGACGCCTGGTCGAATCATTCAACACCATGCTCGAGGTCATCCAGAAGAAAGACGTCGAGCGGAACGACCTGCTTCAGAAATCGCAGGAGAGCAATCGCATCAAGGATGAATTTCTCGCGACCGTCTCGCACGAGCTCCGGACGCCGCTCAATGCGATGCTCGGATGGCTGCAGATCATCCGCACGACGCACATGGATCCGGTCACGCTCGAAAAGGCGATGGCCAGCATCGAGCGCAACGCGCAATCACAGGCGCGCGTCGTCGAAGATCTCATCGAGCTCTCGCGCGTCGTGACCGGCAAGCTCCAGCTTCGCACCAAGCCCGTTGACCTGCGAACCGTCGTCGAAGCCTCACTTGACGTCGTCCGTACGGCGGCTCAGGCGAAGGGCGTGGCACTCAAGCCGAATATCGTGAGCGCGCCGGTCGTCGTGCTCGGCGATCGGGACAGATTGCAGCAGGTCATCTGGAATCTCTTGTCGAACGCCGTGAAGTTCACCGATTCGGGCGGCACCGTCAGCGTGGAGCTGACGGCCGACGAGCGCAGCTCGTCGATCGTGGTCGCCGACAGCGGCATCGGTATCGCCACCGAGTTCCTGCCGTACATGTTCGAGCGATTCAGGCAGGCCGATCAGTCGATCACCCGCGAGCACGGGGGCCTCGGACTGGGTCTCGCGATCGCCAAGGAAATCACCGAATTGCACGGCGGGGTGTTGAAAGCATCGAGCGCGGGCCGCGGGCAGGGCTCCCGATTCACGCTGACGCTTCCGCGACTGGCGAGCGCCGAAACCGGCGCTGGTTACTCTGACGCTGCTGAACGGCCGAACCTTTCGGGCGTGCGAATTCTCGTCGTGGACGACGATGCCGAGAGCCGCGAGATTGCCGCAAAGGCACTGGCAGGCACCGGCGCCGCCATCACCGAGGCCGGGTCAGGGCGAGAGGCCCTCGAGGAGTGGCAAAAGCAGTTTTTCGACGTGCTCATCTGCGACCTCGCGATGCCGGGCATGGATGGATACGAGCTGCTGCAGCTCATCCGCCGGTCGCCGTCCAACGGACACCACAGCGTGGCAATTGCGCTGACCGCTCTCGCGTCCGACTCGGATCGAAAAGCCGTACTCGATGCGGGCTTCGACGATCATGTCGCCAAGCCCTTCAACTTCCCCGATTTGATCCGCGCGGTCTCGCGGACTGCCTGACTGGGAGAAAGACGTATACCGTACGGTAGGGACGGTCTAGAAGGACTGATCCCGAAGACGATGCTGGAGCTGCCCGACTGCTCTGTCGTCGGCCACGCTTCGCGTATCGCCCATGGTTTCGATGCCCATGTTCTGGGTGCCCCCCAGGTCGTCCAGCACCTCGAGCACTTGAGCTTTCCACCCCGTGTCGGAAGGTTCGGACACAATCCAGAATCTGCGGGTGCCAATTTTGACTTCGCGGGCCATTCGGTCTCAGTGATGTTTCGGTCGAAGGGGGTCAGCCCCACAGAGCGCCCCAACTTGACGCCGGTCGGGGGCACAGCGAGAATAGCGCCGTGCCCGTCGAACGCATCACCAAAGAACAACTTAAGGAGCGTCTGGATCGCGGCGAGAAGCCGACCATTCTCGACGTTCGCCTCAAGTACGCCTATGAGCACAGCACGGTGAAGCTGCCCGGCGCCATCAGGGTGCCGCCCTACGCGATCGAGTCGGTGCCCATCCCCACCGGCAGCGACATCGTTGCGTACGATTCCGATCCAAATGAGCTCGTGAGCACCCACGTCGCGGCCGAGCTGCTGCGAAAAGGGATCAAGATCACCGTGCTTAAAGGCGGGGTCCCAGAATGGCTCGCCGCCAACTTTCCCATCGAAACGAAGGAAGCACCACGCTCGGCTCCACCCGAACCAGGATCACTGGCCAAGGGCTGATTTCAGCGTCTCTCGCTGTCGTCGCGTTTCTCTGCTATGACGCGACGCTCCTCCCCGGCCTCGATCTTGGCGATAGCGCATCGTTTCAGACAGGTGTCGGGTCGCTCACGTTAACGCCCCGCCACGCCTATCCTCTTTATCATGGGCTTGGCGGCTTGTTCGTGTGGCTCTATCCCGGTGAGCCGGCACGCGCGGTCAACCTCGCCTCAGCGGTGTTTGGTGCCCTGGCCGTCGGCCTGGCCGCCTGGCTTGCCGCTCGCCTCGCTGAATCGACGCTTGCCGGCCTCGCAGCCGGAATGTTCCTCGCGTTCTCCTACACCTTCTGGTCACAGGCGATCACCGCCGAGGTCTACACGCTGCATCTGCTCCTTGCCGGTGCGGCGCTGGTGGCGTTGCTCGCGTGGGCCGAGCAACCGGCCGTTGGCCGCCTGGCGTTGTTCTACGGGATCTACGCGTTGGGATTCGGCAATCACCTGAGCATGGTCTTGTTGCTGCCGGCGCTCGCTGTGTTCCTGTTGATTCATCGACGTCCCGGGCCAGCGGATCCCCTGCGTCCTCAAATGATCGCCATGGCTCTCGTCATTGCGATGGCCGGCGCTCTTCAGTACGCCTGGAATTTTCGCGGGCTCTGGACGGAGCTGGAGCCCCCTGCCTCGCTGGGCGAGGCGGTCGGCAAGTTCTGGTTCGACGTCACCAAGGCTGACTGGCGCGAAACGCTCGTCATG
Organism: Vicinamibacterales bacterium; assembly: GCA_963811435.1. Classification (GTDB taxonomy): domain Bacteria; phylum Acidobacteriota; class Vicinamibacteria; order Vicinamibacterales; family JAMQPK01; genus JAMQPK01. The sequence continues at coordinate 1,300,051 of CAWERD010000006.1, read as the reverse complement.
AGCGTCTCCGAGACCGGCTTGAAAACACGCCCTGCAATGTACTGGTTCGACTTACGTCAGCAGTTCGGTGTGCCGGGCGTTGTGCTCGCTGCACTCGGATTCATGCATGTCGCCGTCCGGTGGCCCAGCCGGGGCGTGTTGCTCCTCTTGTTGTATGCGTCCAATCTCGCGTTCGCCTGGACTTACAACGTGGGCGATGCTTACATCTTCTTTCTGCCATCACACTACATCGTGGCATTGTGCGCAGGCGCGGGCGTGGCGGCGGTCATCGCTGTGTTGTCGCGATTCTCGAATCGCACGCTGGCGATCCCGGCAGGCGCGCTGTTGTTGGCGTATCCCGCGTGGCGGGGATACGACACGTTTCCCGCTGTCGATCGAAGTTGGGACAATCGCGCCGTCAAGCTGCTCGAGGAATTTACGGCCGCGCCGGACAACGTTGTTTTCGGCGTCGACAGCAACTGGCAAGTGCAGAACGCCTTCGAGTACTTCATGCATGAGCACAGACCGGGCATCGCATGGTTTGCCACTGAGGAGCTCAAGTGGCTGGAGTGGCCGGGTGGGCGCGATTGGTTCGAGGCATTCCTCAGAGCGAATGCGCAAGCTGAGCGTGACGTCATCGTCACACCGCGTGTGTATGAAAAGATCCGAAATCCGCCCACATCACCGTGGCAGCACGATCCACGACCCGAGCTGCGGTTCAGCGCGGAGGTCAAGTCCGTTCGCCCCGGCACTCCGTACGTGTTCGCCATCCTGGCTGCCGATCGGGAATATCCTCTGAACACGCTCGAGATCGATCACGCATGGCAATGGCTCACGACCGAACCGGCCGTACCAAAGCTACATCAGTACACCGTCCTCGCCGGCACAGTGGGGGAACGGCCGGTGTTGATTGAGTCTCGCGACCGTCCGTACCGCGTTCGAGTCAGGATTGAAGCGTTGGACGTCGACATCCGGATGGAGTCGTGGCTGCCGACCGACACCATCCGTCGAAGCGGCTTCGGTCACGTCATCGTCAACGGCCGCCACGAGCTCACCATGGAAAGAGGCGTCAGCTTCAAGGCGCTTGCCCCGGGTCGCGAGCCCATCTACGGCTTCGGCCTTTTCGCATCCATTCCGCGAATTCTCGTTCGTCCCAATCCCCAACCTCCAATCCCCAATCCCTAGGGGAAGCAACGCCGTGCTATCTTTAAACTATTGTGAGAGTTCGTTTTCTGACCGCGACCGTCTCTTTGCTGCTCGGCGCATCGCTCATCGCCCAATCGACCCCCGCTCCGACGGCCGACGCGGTTGCGCGAGATATCCAGCGGAAGTACGACAAAGTCGCCGACTTCTCGGCCGACTTCGTGCATGCCTATCGCGGGGGCGTGCTCAAGCAGCAGGCGACCGAACGGGGCAAGCTGCTCGTGAAGAAGCCCGGCAAGATGCGATGGGAGTACACTGCTCCCGAGCGAAAGCTCTTCGTGTCTGATGGGCGGAAGATCTATTCTTACATCCCACAGGACAAGCAGGTCGTCATCACCACGATGCCACGTGACGAACAGGCCCCGACGCCGGCGCTGTTTCTCACAGGCAAGGGGGACATCACGCGCGACTTCAATGTGGCATTCGACAAAGTGCCCGACGCGCCGGCCGGCTCGACGGTCTTGAAGCTGACGCCGAAGCGCCGCGAGCAGGAATACGAATCGTTGACGCTCGTCGTCGAACCGAAGACACTGAGCTTGCAAATGCTCATCACGATCGACGCGCAGGGCGGGCGGTCTGCCTTTACGTTCTCGAATCTCAGGGAGAACGTCGGGGTGGCCGATAACCAGTTCGTCTTCCAGATGCCGCGCAACGTCGATGTCGTCACCGATGGGGGAGGCCGCTAGCGTGTTTCCTCGAGTCGCCATGCGACGCTGGATATCTGCTGTCTCGATTGTCTTAACACTTTCCGGATGCCTGACCACCGCTGCGCTTCGCGAGGCACGGCGTGCGGAAGATCGCCAGGACTACGACATGGCGGTCGTCGAGTACCGCCGGGCGCTCCAACAGGATCCCAACAGTACCACCGCGCGAACCGGCTTGCAGCGAGCCAGGCTACGCGCGTCACAGGACCATTTCACTCGGGCGCGACGCCTCTCGGGCACGGGCCGGCTCGACGAAGCCATCCCCGAGTACCAACTCGCTGCCGAACTGAATCCCGACAACCGCGAGGTGCAGAAAGAGCTTCAGGAGGCCCAGAACGCGCTGCGCACGAAAGTGCCGGTCAGGCGCGATGGGAAGACCGAGCTCGAGACGCTTGTCGATCGCATGCGCGATCAGCCATTGCCCGGCATCGCGGTCAACGCCGACCCGCTGCCCGAGGAGCTCAACTTCAAGACCGCGCCCAGCGACACCGTGATTCGCGCGCTGGCGATGATGTCCAACGTCAACGTCGTGTTCGATCCCGCGTTCCGGGCGCAGCCGATCACCATCCAGATTCGCAACATGACGTTCGATCAGGCGCTGCGTTCCATCACCGGCAGCACGCAGGCTTTCTATCGAGTGACGGGACAGCGCACCATCACGGTCGTCCCCGATACGCCCGCGAAGCGCCGCGAGTACCAAGAAGATCTCGTCCGCACCTTCTACCTCAGTAATGCCGACGTCAAAGAGACGATGGATCTTCTGCGCATCGTGATCGACGCGCGGAGAATCGGTGCGATCGCAGGGACCAACGCGATCACGATCACCGACACGGCCGAGCGGGTCGATGCGGCAGGCCGTCTCATCAGCATGATCGACAAGGCCCGTCCCGAGGTGATGACCGACGTCGAGCTCCTCGAAGTAAACCGGTCGCGGCTCACCGAGTGGGGGCTGCAGTTCGCTTCACCCGATTCGGCCGGTATCAACGGTGTGGCCGACGTCAACAAGACGGGACTGACGCTCAACGATCTGCGTAACCTGACCAGCTCGCAGATTCTGATGACCAACGTGCCGGGTCTGTATTATCGACTGCTGAAACAGGATCGCACGACGCGCGTGCTCGCCAATCCGCAACTGCGCTCGCAGGTCGGTATAGCGGCGCAGGCACAGTTCGGCGAGCGAGTCCCGGTGCCGGTGACGACCTTCTCGCCGATTGCGACTGGCGGCGTGAACCAGCAGCCGATCACGTCGTTCAACTACGAAAACATCGGCGTCAACATCGACATCACACCGCGCACGCACATGGACAACGATGTGACGCTCGCGCTGGCCATTTCCGTGACGAGCATCTCGGGCGAGGGTTTTGGCGGCCTGCCGACCTTCGGCAACCGGCTCATCAAGACGACGATTCGCCTCCGCGACGGCGAGACCAACATGCTGGCAGGCCTGATTCGCGACGACGAGCGGAAGGTGCGCGATGGAATCCCGGGGCTGAGCGACATTCCGGCCGTAGGCCATCTGTTCGGCCATTCGAGCAACGAGCGCAACCAGACAGATGTCATCCTGATGCTCACACCGCGCATCGTGCGTGTCCTCGACATTACCGAGGACGATCTCCGGGCGTTCCAGATGGGACGCGACTCGGGTTCGGCCCCAGGACCTGGAGGCGGCGCGCCGGCCGGTGGTCTCGAGCTCCAGCTTCCGGACGATCAACAGGCGCCACCACCGGGAGAGCTGCCTGACGCCCGTCCTGGTCCGCCCGGCTCTCTGCCGCAACCTGCGAAGCCTGTCCTTCCTCCGGCGCCGCAGGCTCCGCCGAACCCGGGGCAATCGCCGCCGCCGCAGTAGCGATGTTTCCGGTTCTGCCTCCTGTCGTAGCGCGCGCAAGCGCTCACGGGACCCGTACGGCCATCCTCGATCGCAAAGGCCGCTACAGCTACGTGCAGCTCTTCGACACATCGGCCCGAATTGCGGAGCAACTGCTCGATGGGCGACACGATCTGGACGAGACGCGCGTCGCGTTTCTCATCACTCCCGGATTCGAGTACGTGGCGGTGCAATGGGGCATCTGGCGGGCCGGCGGCATCGCCGTGCCGCTGCCGATGTCTCATCCTCCGGCTGAGCTCGACTACCTGATTCGCGATGCGCAGTCGTCGATCGTAATAGCCGACGCCGACAATGCCGTTCTGATCGAGCCCCTTGCGCGTTCTGCGAGCGCGACGTTCTTCTCGAGCGAAGCGCTCATCGAACCCGCCTTCGCGCCGACCGCATATCGCTCCGGCGCGGCAAGCCCACGAACCTACGAACCCACGAACCCTACGAACCTTACGAACTTTACGAACCGTAAAGCCCTTATCGTCTATACGAGCGGCACGACCGGCCGCCCCAAGGGGGTGGTCACCACCCATGCAAATCTCACGGCCCAGATTGACTCGCTGATCGCCGCCTGGGAGTGGAGCGCATCCGACCGCACGCTGCTCGTCCTTCCCCTCCATCACGTGCACGGCCTGCTCAATATCGTCTGTTGCGCGTTGTGGAGCGGCGCCGTGCTGGAGATGGCGCCGAAGTTCGAGAGCGAAGCGACGTGGGATCGTCTTGCGTCCGGCGAGCTCACCGTGTTCAGCGCAGTGCCGACGATCTATCACCGCCTGATCCGTTCATGGGAGGCTGCAGAGACAACCGCCCGGCAATCGCGATCGCGCGGCTGTCGCACGCTTCGCCTGATGATGAGCGGCTCTGCCGCGCTGCCTCGCACAGTGCTCGATCGCTGGAAGGAAATCACAGGGCATGTTCTCCTCGAGCGTTACGGCATGACAGAGGTTGGTATGGCCCTCGCCAATCCGCTGCACGGCGAGCGGCGTCCGGGCTATGTCGGTCAGCCGCTGCCGGGTGTGTCGGCTCGTTTGGTTGACGGTGAGCTGCAGTTGAAAGGGGCCGGCGTCTTTTCCGAATACTGGCGGCAGCCCGACGCCACGCGCGAATCCTTCCAGGATGGCTGGTTCCGGACGGGTGATGCGGCGATCATCGAAGACGGCGCCTATCGGCTTCTCGGACGCTCGAGCGTCGACATCCTCAAGACCGGCGGCCACAAGATCTCCGCGCTCGAAATCGAAGAAGTGCTTCGCACGCATCCTGCCATCGCCGAATGCGTCGTGGTGGGCGTCGACGATCTGGAGTGGGGTCAGCGGGTCTGTTGCGCCGCAGAGCTGAGACCGAACGTCAGGCTGGAGCTCGATGAGTTGAAGGAGTGGGCCAAGGCGCGGCTGGCCCCTTACAAGATTCCGAAAGACCTTGCGTGCGTGACGCAGTTGCCGAGAAATGCCATGGGCAAGGTCGTCAAGCCTGAGGTTGCGGCACTCTTTGCTCCACCTGCTCAACCCGCGCGCCCAACATCTTGAGACGTTCCACGAGCTGGCCGTAGCCACGTTCGACCGTCTCGAGCGGGCTGAGACGGCTCTGCCCTTCTGCCGCCAGTCCCGCGGCGATCAACGCCATTCCCGAACGCAGGTCGCGGCTGTCGAGCTTCCGGCCTTTCAGCTTGCTCGGACCCGTCACGATAATCCGGTGCGGATCGCAGAGAAACAGATCCGCCCGCATGCCGCTGAGCTGTTCCAACGCGAACAAACGCAGTTCGTACATCCAGTCGTGAATCAGCGTGCGGCCCTCCGCCTGGGTCGCCAGCACCGTCACGAGGCTGACGAAGTCGCTGGGGAAGCTCGGCCAGAGACCTGTCGTAATCCGTCCAGCCGCAATCGGTGTCGATCGCTGAATCGTCATCAGGCCCTCTTCGAACGTGCACTCGATCCTCATCCGCTTGAGCACGAACGCAATACCCTCGACATCTTCGGCTCGAGCGCCGCGAACCTCAATCTCGCCGCCCGTCACTGCCGCGACAACGGCCCAGCTCCCCGCCTCGATGTAATCGCCGTTCAGCTTGTGCATCGCGCCTTTCGGGCGGCTGGTGCCCTCTACCCGAATCGTCGACGAGCCTGCCCCGGTGATGCCGACTCCCATCCGCTTCAGGAACTCGCACACCTCGACGACGTGCGGTTCTGTTGCGGCATGGCGGATTTCGGTGACGCCGTCGATGGTGGCGGCTGCGAGCAGCGCCGTCTCCGTGCCCGTCACGGACGCTTCATCGAGGTACATCGAGGCGGGATGGAGCCCGTCTGGCGCCTCGAGCGCATGACCTGTGGACGCCAGCACGCTCGCCCCGAGGTGCACCAGCGCATCGATGTGGGTGCCGATCGTACGCCGCGCGGGAAAGTCTCCGCCGGGCGTGGCCAGCACCGCGCGCCCCGTTCGGGCCAGCAGCGGACCCAACAACAGCACGGAGCCACGCAGTTTGCCGACGAGATCGCTCGTCGGCTCGGATGTCGTGATCTCCCGGCATCGCACACGAACGGTCGTCGTGCCGACGCCATGAACTTCCGCGCCGACCTCGGTCAGCAGCTTCGCCATCACCTCGACGTCGCCGATTCGAGGCATGTTCGTGAGAACGCACTCCTCGGTCGTCAGCAAACACGCCGCCAGCAGCGGAAGCGCGGCGTTCTTGTTGCCCTCGACATCGATTCTTCCGGAGATCGGGCGTCCCCCTTCAATCAACAGGCTCGACATCAAAAATCTCCCAGGTAGACAATTTCTTCCTGTAAGGTCACGCCAAACCGCTCGCTGACACGCGAGCGGCACACATCGATGAGGGCGCGAATCTCTGCCGCGGTCGCGTGTCCTTCGTTGACGATGAAGTTTCCGTGTGTCGGAGACACACGGGCGTCTCCCCGCGCCTCGCCTTTCAGGCCGGCGCGATCGACGAGCGCACCGGCCGACGCGGGTATGTCGGCGGGCACGTCTGCGCGCTCCGGATTCTGAAAAATGCACCCGGCGCTGGGCGTATCGAGCGGTTGCGTCTTCTTGCGATAGGCGAGCGACTGTCGAGCCACATCGCGAAGCGTTGTGGGGTCTCCGGACGAGACGCGGAAAACAGCTGAGAGCAGCACTTCGCCGGTTTTCTGCAAGCGGCTTCGATTGTACCCGAATTCCATTTCGTCGCGGGAAACATCGCGCGTCGATCCGTCGGTCGAGGCGAGCCGCACCGATTCGATGAGCTCGCCAATCAGCCGGCCGCCAAAGTGGGCATTTCCGAACACCGCTCCACCCACGGTGCCAGGCGTGCCGGCCCATGCTTCCAGGCCGGCGATGCCGCGATGCACGGTCCAGCGCACGAGCCCGTTGATCGTGGCGGCCGCGTCAGCCCGCACCCGCCCGGCATCCATCTGCTCGATGTGGCCGCCGCGGGGTCTGATGACGAGCCCGCGCACACCGCGGTCGCCAACCAGGACGTTCGAGCCGCCGCCCAGCGGCGTGACGCGCACGCCATTCGCGTGCGCGATGCGCAGCGCCTCCACGATTTCGTCTGAGCTTCTGGTTTCGAGCAGCCATTCGGCGGGGCCACCCACTTTGAACGTCGTGAAGGGTGCGAGAGGTGTCTCCCTTCGAAGCCGGTCGGCGCCAAATCGCGACAGCATCGCTTCGTGAAACACGTCGCTAGGCGCCAAGGGCAGCCTCCCGGCGGCGCAACTCTTCGTCTGCCGTGCCGAGCGAGCAGGCCTCGAAGTCGATCCAGTCCCCGGGCGCAAGCTGAGCTGCGAAGGAAAGATCGGCCGTGATGACCGTCGCGGCTACGGCATATCCCCCAGTGGTCGCATGGTCGTTCATCAGCAGAATGGGCTGTCCCGTCGGCGGCACTTGAATCGCCCCGGTGGGCACCGCAGTGGAGATGAGCTCTCCGCCAGGGCCTGCCGTCATCGTCGCGGCCTCGAGGCGGTACCCCATGCGGTCGGATTGAGGTGAGATCCGGAACCGTTGAGTGGTCAGGTGGCCGGCCAGCGAAGCGTCGGCGACAATCACGCGCAGGGAAACGGGGTCGGGAGGGGTTTTCGACTGATCCAGGCGAAATCCGCTTTCGACCGCGTTTCTTTCCTCTTGTCCCTGCTCCAATACATCGCCAGCCCGCAGCGCTCGACCCGCAAGCCCTCCCATGCCGGTCAGGACGTGCGTCGAACGGCTGCCGAGAACCTGTGGCACGTCTACTCCGCCCGACACCGAGATGTATGCACGAGCGCCGCGCACGCGCTCGCCAAATTTCAGCACGGACCCCGGTCTGACCTCGACCATCCGATTCATCTCGACAGCTCTCTCGTCCACCGTCATGCGAAACTCGGCGCCGGTCACCGCAAACGCGGTTTCGCGCTCAAAGCGAAGCTGCGGGCCAATCAACGTCGCTTCCAGTGTCGCCGCACCGTCGTCATTACCAAGCAAGCGGTTCGCCAACCGATGCGAAAACCAGTCGAGCGCGCCGCTCACCGGCACTCCCCTGGACTGGTATCCCCATCTCCCGAGATCCTGAACCGTCGTGAACAGGCCCGGGCGCACGATCGTCAGCACACCCATCACTCACGCCGCGACGAACTTGACGTGGTCGCCGGCTTTCAACAGGAACGGCTCGGCACGGGCCGAATCAAAGAGCTTGAGGGGCGTTCGTCCGATGATTCTCCACCCTCCAGGCGTGTCGCACGGGTAGATCCCTGTCTGCGCTCCCGCGATGCCAACCGACCCCGCCGGCACGCGAAAACGCGGCGTGTCCAGCCTCGGCATCGCGATGCGGGCGTCGACCGGCCCCATATAGGCAAACCCGGGAAGAAATCCGAGCATGTAGACACGGAACGGCGTCGACGTATGCAACCGCACCACCTCGGCCTCGCCGCACTGCGCAAACGCGGCAACCGCGGAGAGATCCGGACCTGCTTCCCCGCCGTAGCTCACGGGCACTTCCACGATTCGCAGAGCCTCGCTCGATCCGGTCGTCGACGTCGCGGCAAGTTTCGTGATCTCGGAGGAGAGCGCTTCCCGGTTTGCAATGCTTGGATCGAAGTGGACCGTCACGGCGTTGTAGCTGGGCACGACATCGCGAACGCCGCGCAGCGTGAGGTGCTCGAGCGACACCGCAAGCGCGACGCACTTGGCGTTCACGAGCGGATCAATGGTGCTTTCGAACTGGATCGAGATACACGAGTCGCCCAGTGCCACGATCCGGCCCAGGCTCATGCGCCGAGCGCCTTCAATGTCTTCTGATGGATGCCGCCAAACCCGCCGTTCGACATGAACACCACCAGGTCGCCCTGTTTTCGCTCTGACACGAGGGTCGTCACGATGTCGTCGATCGATGCCGCCGCCCGGGCGCGCTGGCCGGATTTCTTGAGATCGGAGACGAGCTGCTGCGCAGACAGCCGCTCTCCTTCGGGGAGGGTCGTACGAAATACCGGCGCAATGATGACTTCGTCGGCCGGTCCGAATGCACGTGCGAAGTCCTGCTGAAAAACCTTGCGGCTCGACGAAGCCGACCGCGGTTCGAAAATGGCCCAGATTCGGCGGTGAGGATTTGCCGCACGGAGGCCGGCAAGCGTTTCGGCAATCGCCGTCGGATGGTGCGCAAAGTCATCGTAAACGGTGACCCCGGCGGCCTCGCCGTACACCTCCAGACGCCGTTTCACGCCCTGGAACCGCAACAACCCTTCTGAGATTTTCGGCGCGGGCACCGATACGGTCTGTGCCACCGCAATCGCCGCCAGCGCGTTGCGAACGTTGTGCGCGCCGAACAGCGGAATCTGCATCGTGGCAAACCGCGCGCCGCGATGCAGCACGTTGAACGACTGTCCTGCGGCCGACACGCCGATGTCCGTTGCCCGCCAGTCCGCCGATTCCGCCAGGCCAAACGTCTCGACCGGGCTCACGGCAAACTTCTTCAGCGCCAGCGCGTCCGGTGAATCGGCGCCGAGCAACAGCAGGCCCGAACGCGGCACCAGATTCACGAGCCGGCGGAATGCCAGCCGCACGGCATCGAGATCGGCGTAAATATCGGCGTGATCGAACTCGACGTTGTTGATGACGGCGATGTCCGGGAGATATTTGAGGAACTTTGCCGTCTTGTCGAAGTAACGCGCTGTCGTACTCATCTCCCTCGATGACGAACTCGCGCCCCTGGCCGAGGCGATAGCTGGAGCCGTCTTCGCCGAGGTTGCGCGCAATGCCTCCCACCAGAATGCTCGGATCCAGTCCGCCGTAAACGAGCAGCCAGCCCGTGAGCGACGTCGTTGTCGTCTTCCCGTGCGTCCCCGCAATGACGATCGAACGCGCCTGCCACAGAAAATGCTCCCGCACCGCTTCTGGCAGCGAGCAGTACCCGCATCTTCGTGTCGAGGACGGCTTCGAGCTCGACGTTGCCGCGTGAGATCGCATTGCCGACCACGACCAGATCGATGTCTGCGGTAATGTGATTGGCGCTGTAGCCCGACAGCGTTCGGATCGTTCTCGGCTTCGAGAAACGTGCTCATGGGCGGATACACGTTCTCGTCAGAGCCCTGGACGTCGTGCCCTTTGCGCTTCAACAGTGCGGCCAGCGTTGCCATGGCCGTCCCGCAGATTCCTATGAAGTGGATCGTCACTCGACGCCAGCCTCTTCGATGACCAGCCGTGGTTGACCATTGGCAACCACCCGCGCCTGCACACCGAACGGCAACGTGACAAACGCCGCGTTCGTGTGTCCAGAAGGAAATCCGTACACCACAGGTCCGTTGAACTCCTTCAGCAATTCTGCAAGCACACCCCTCGCGGTCGGCTCGCCCCGGGGCTCGTCACAGCTCGTGAATTCACCCAGGACCACGGCCGATGCGGCCTCGAGCACACCGGAGAGGCGAAGCTGGGTCAGCATGCGATCGAGACGAAACGGACGCTCACCTGCGTCTTCGAGGAAGAGGACGTAGCCGGTCGGAGGATTGAAAGCGTAAGGCGTGCCCAGTGACGCCACGAGCTGCGCGAGCGTGCCTCCCATCAACGGCCCGGCTGCCTCGCCCTTGCAGAATGTTTCGAGCGTCGACGGCCCCACCTCGCCCAGCGGCTCCGCTCGAGTGAGTGCCCCCAGAAATGAGTCGCGATCGTAGCCGTCGACGCCGCGGCCAAGGCGGCGATCCAGCATCGGACCATGAAACGAGACGATGCCGCAACGCGTGGTCAGATACGTGAGGACCGTCGTCAGATCGCTGTATCCGACAAAGGCTTTCGGCGTGCGGCGAAGATCTTCCTTTTCGATCAGCGGGAGCAGGTGAACGCTGCCGAACCCGCCGCGCACGGCGATGAGCGCCTTCACAGACGGATCGCGCCACGCCTCGAGAAAGGCGCGTGCGCGGACGGAGGCAGTGCCCGCGACGTATCCGGCATGACGCGCAAACACGCTCTCGTCGAAGACCGGCTCGAAACCCAGCCGCTCGATCTCGAGAATCCCTTTGTCGAACTCCTCTCGTTGAAATGAGCTGGCCGGCGCGACGATAGCGATTCGATCTCCCGCGTGCAACCTCTGTGGCTTCAACATTCCGTTAGGTGAACTGCGCCATCTGTTCGGATATGGCTCGATGCTGCTCCGAGCCGATGACGGTCCGCAGTTGTGCCGCCGTCGGGGGGCGCCACTCGCGCAGAAAACGCTCCTTCGCGCGCCGGTTGCGATCGAGCGCCGCCTCGACGTGCTTCACCGATAACGTTTCGTTCTCGACCGCGTAAATCAGCGCCTCCAGCGCCTGAGCCTGCACCTCGATGTCCGCAGTCTTACCGCTTCCGCACATGAGAATCGCATCACAGCCTGCACCAATCGCGGCGACCGCCGCTTCTCCCGGTGTGTAACTGTTGGCGATGGCCTTCATCTCGAGATCGTCGGAGACAATCACACCCTTGAAGCCCAGCTCCTCGCGCAAGATTGCCTGAACGATCTTCTTCGACAAGGTCGCCGGCCGCTCATCGTCTATCGACGTCACGAGCACGTGCGCGGTCATGATGAACGCCACACCGGCCTCGATCGCGGTCTTGAACGGCACGAACTCGACCGCGCGCAGTCGGTCGGGCGGGTGCTCGACGATCGGAAGCTCGACGTGAGAGTCGGTGGCCGTGTCGCCATGGCCCGGAAAGTGTTTGCCGCACGCGGCCACGCCTGCACGCTGCAGCTCTTCGATGATCACCCGGCCAAGCTTCGCCACGAGCTCGGGCTTCTCGCCGAGCGCGCGGTCTCCGATGACCGGATTCTTCGGATTTGTATGAATGTCGAGCACCGGCGCGTAGTCGAGCGAAATGCCGACGGCCGCAAGCTCGGTTGCAAGTGCCACCGCGAACTTTCGCGCCAGCTCCGGGTCGTCGCTTCGCCCGAGCACGGCCATTGGCGGCCACTCGGTGAAGGGCGACCTCAAACGGGCAACACGGCCTCCCTCCTGGTCGATGCCGACCCACGCGGGGCGCTCAATGCCGAGGTTCCTGACGTCGAACGCCAGGCCGGCCACCTGCTCGGGACTCTCTATGTTCCCCAAGCGTCCAAAGAAGGTGACACCCCCCAGGTCGAACTCGCGCGCCAATGTGCGCATTTCTACGGAGACTTGGGGGCCTGTGAGACTGCCGATAAGTAATTGGCCGATGCGGCGGCGAAGCGGTTGAGGCGACACGACTTGTCATTATAGAGTTGATAGCCAATTGATGGAGAAACCAGTCAGCGTTGCCACCGATCCCAACTGGGACAGGCGGAGCCTGCCCGAGGTTCACAGCAGCATCGTGGTACCCGTGGGCGGTCCGCCCTGGAAAAAAATGCTGGCCTTCGCCGGCCCCGGATACCTTGTGGCCGTCGGCTACATGGATCCCGGCAACTGGGCGACCGACATTGCCGGAGGCGCCAAGTTTGGCTACACGCTCCTCAGCGTGATCATGCTCTCGAACATGATGGCGATCCTGCTGCAGTCGCTTTCGGCGCGGCTCGGCATCGCCAGCGGTCGCGACCTCGCGCAGGCCTGCCGCGACGCGTATTCGCCTGGGACAACCTTCGTGCTCTGGATCGTGTGCGAGATTGCGATCGCTGCCTGCGACCTCGCCGAAGTCCTCGGCGCCGCCATCGCGCTGCAACTGCTGTTCGGCATTCCACTCTTGTGGGGCGTGTGCCTGACGGCGGCCGACGTTTTTCTCGTCCTGTATCTGCAGAACCGCGGATTCCGCTATGTCGAAGCGATCGTGGTGACGCTGATTGTCGGCATCGCAGGTTGCTTTGCGATTGAGCTGTGGATGGCGAAGCCGGATGCAGCCGCGCTCGCAGCCGGCCTGATTCCGCAGGCCGAGATTCTCCGCAATCCCGAGATGCTGTACATCTCGATCAGCATCCTTGGCGCAACCGTCATGCCCCACAACCTGTACCTGCACTCGTCGATCGTGCAGACGCGCAACTACGGAGACTCGTTCGAGGGCAAGAAAGAAGCGATCCGCTACGCGACAATCGACTCGACGGTCGCGCTCATGTCGGCGCTGTTCATCAATGCCGCCATTCTCATCATGGCGGCGGCCGTGTTCCACCCCGATCCGAAATACCATGGGGTCGCAGATATCGGGGACGCGTACCTGCTGCTGGACCCTTTGCTCGGCGCCACCGGCGCCAGCATGCTGTTTGCCGTCGCGCTCCTGTTCTCGGGTCAGAACGCCACGCTCACGGGTACGCTGGCCGGGCAAATCGTCATGGAAGGGTTTCTGAACATCCGCCTCCGTCCGTGGCTCCGGCGGCTCATCACACGCCTCATCGCCATCGTCCCGGCGGTCATCGTCATTGCGATCAAGGGCGAGGAGGGCTCCGGGCCCCTGCTGGTGCTCAGCCAAGTGGTTCTGAGCCTTCAGCTGCCGTTTGCCATCTTTCCGCTGGTGCAGTTCACGAGCAACCCGAAGATGATGGGCCCGTTCGCGTCCAAGTTCTGGGTCAAGGCGCTGGCATGGACCATCTGCCTGATCATCGTCGTGCTCAACGTGTATATGCTGTATCAAACGGCAATTCAGTTCTTCGGGGCCTGACGTGTACCAGCACATTCTCGTTGCGGTTGAGCATTCGAAAGCGGACGAAGCGATCCTCGATCACATCATCACGCTCGCAAAAATGACACAGGCTCGTCTGCTCCTTGTCCATGTCGCCGACGGCTTTGCCGCCCGGCACTTCGACGATCTGCAACTGCGCGAATCGGAGGAAATCAAAGACGACCGCGCGTATCTGCAGCGGCGCTGTGACGAGCTCCGCACGGCGGGTCTCGAAGTCGACAGCCGCCTGGCGATGGGCGATCCGGCCACCGAAATCATCAAGATCGCCGAGAAGGAACACGTCGATCTCATCGCGATGTCGACCCACGGCCATCGCTTCCTTTCCGATCTCATTCACGGCACGACCGTCGATAAGGTTCGTCACACCGTTCGCGTGCCGGTTCTGCTCCTTCGCGCGCACTAATCATCGGCGAGCATGCGCATTACGGCATCCGCACCTACGCGCATCGATCTGGCCGGCGGTACCGTCGATATCTGGCCGCTGTACCTGTTTCACGAGAACGCGCAGACCTTGAATGCGGCGATCAGCCTCCGGGCGCACGCCGAGATCGCGCCGCGTCGCGACGGGAGGGTCGTGCTCGAATCGATCGACTCGTCCAAGACGGTTGAGGTCTCGAGCTGGCAGGAGCTCGCCGAAAGCAACGGCCTTCCGCTGCTCGGCAAGCTCGCTTACTTCTTCAAAGCCGACAACCTGACGCTTCGCACTCGCGGTGAATCTCCCACCGGCGCCGGCATTGCCGGCTCGTCGGCACTCAACGTTGCGGTGTGCGGGGCCTTCGCGGCGTGGGCGGACATGAAGCTCGACGGCGAGGAGCTGCTCACCATCGCCATGAACGTCGAGGCCCAGGTCATCCAGGTGCCCACCGGGCTTCAGGATTACCGCCCGGCGTACTACGGCGGGGTCGCCGCCATCGAGCTGCGGCCCGATGGCGTCAGGCGCACGGCCATCGACATCGATCCGCTCGAGCTGCAGCGCAGACTCGTGCTGGCATACACCGGGGCGCCGCATTTCTCCGGCACGAATAACTGGGAGATCATGAAACGGCACATCGACGGCGATCGCCACGTGGTCGAGTGCTTTGAGCGCATCGTGACGGCAACAGCGGGGCTGCGCGAGGCCCTCGGGCGCGCCGACTGGAGCGGTGTCGCCGGCCAGATTAACCTGGAGTGGGACGCGCGCAAGACACTGGCGCCAGGCGTGACGACGCCGATGATCGATACGCTGATTCGCGACGCGTTTGCTGCAGGTGCACGCGCTGCAAAAGTCTGCGGCGCGGGTGGCGGCGGCTGCCTCTTCTGCCTGGCCGATCCGGAAGACGTGCCGGCTGTCCAGCAGGCCCTCTCATCCGGCGGAGCACGGATCCTCGACTACCGCATCGAAACCGACGGTCTGCGTGTACAGATAACAGGAGATTAGGAGATCAGGAGATCAGGAGGCCCGAGAGCATTCTTCTGAAAATATTTCTCCTGGCCCTCCTGATCTCTTAATCTCCTGTCTAACCCATGGAAAACCTGGCCATCGCGCGGATCTTTTCGGAGATCGCAGACCTGCTCGAAATCAAGAGCGAGAATGCCTTCAAGATTCGCGCATACCGCAACGCCTCGGAAACGATCGCACACGCCACCGATAAGCTCGCGTACTGCACCGAAGAACAGCTTCGCGCGATTCCCGGCATCGGCAAGGATCTCGCGGCGAAGATCCGCGAGATTGCCGAAACCGGCGACTCACAGTACCACCGAGAACTCCTCGAGCAGTTTCCTCCGACCATTCTCGATCTCCTTCACCTGCAGGGCGTCGGCCCGAAGACCGTCGCGCTGCTCTATACAGAGCTCGGCATCAAGACAATCGACGAGCTCGAAACGGCCTGCGGCGACGGCCGCGTCCGCGGCCTGAAGGGTCTCGGGCCGAAGAAGGAGCAGTTGATTCTTCGCGCCTGCGCCGAGCGGAAGCAGCACTCTGGACGCCATCTGCTGCCGGATGCGGCAGAAGCCGCCGCACTCCTGCTCGACTATCTGCGCGCCGAGTGTCCAACCGTCGTTTTCGACAACGTGGGAAGCATCAGGCGCGGGGCTGAGACATCGGGCGACATCGACATTCTCGGGACGGGGAATGACCCGCACGTGATGTCGACGTTCACCATGTACAAGCTCGTCGAGCGCATCCTCGGGCACGGAGAGACAAAGTCGAGCGTTCGACTTTTCGGCGGCATACAGGCCGACCTTCGTCTCGTCCCCGAGGAGAGCCGCGGCGCCGCCATGCAGTACTTCACAGGGTCCAAATCGCACAACATCGCGCTGCGCGATCGGGCCATCTCGCAAGGCTTCAAGCTGAACGAGTACGGCTTGTTCCGCGTCGACAACGGCGCGCTGGTGGCCGGACGCACTGAAGCCGCGATCTACGAGGCGCTCGGACTGGCGGAGATCCCGCCGGAGCTGCGGGAAGGTCGCGGCGAGCTCGAAGCCGCCGAGCGCCGGGCGCTCCCTCACCTGGTGACCGTCGAAGATATTCAAGGTGACATCCACTCACACACGACGGAAACCGACGGCCGCGAAGACATCGAGACGATGGCAGTGACCGCGCGAGAGCTGGGGCTGAAATACCTGGCCATCACCGACCACAGTAAGTCGCTGGCCATGGCCAACGGTCTCGACGAACATCGCGCTATCGAGCACGCACGGCGGGTGCGGGAGATTGGAGCACGGCTCGACGGCATTGCGCTTCTGGCGGGCATCGAATGCGACATTCTGCCGAATGGCGAGATGGATCTTGCCGATGACTGTCTCGCCGAGCTCGACGTCGTGGTCGCGTCGGTGCATTCGGCATTCAATCTCGACGAAGCGCAGATGACCGACCGTCTCCTGCGCGCGATTGCGAACCCTTACGTCGACATCATCGGCCACCCGACCGGCCGCCGTCTCCTGAGACGGGAGCCGTACAAGCTGGATCTCAACAAGATCGTCGAAGCAGCCGCCGTCGCAGGTGTCGCGCTCGAAATCAACTGCCAGGTGGATCGCCTCGATCTCTCGGACATCAACGCCAGGGCCGCGCGCGACCGCGGCGTCAAGATCGTCATCAGTACCGATGCCCATTCCAAGGGCGCGTTCCGGCAGCTCAAGTGGGGCGTTCAGGTCGCACGCCGCGCATGGGTGACGAAGGAGGATGTGCTGAATACGAGGAGCGTGGAGGACTTCAGGGCGGGGTTGAGGAGGAATCGGGAAAAGTAGAAAGTAGAAAGTAAAAAGTGGAAAGGGAACTTCCTACTTTTCACTTTCTACTTTCGACTTTTCATTTTCTTCCCCGCCCTCGCCCAATCCGACCGCATCTGCGAGAGCCCGTCCATATACACAGCCACTCGTTCGCGTTCCTCTTCGCTCGTCATCGATTTCAGCAGATCGATGGCTTTGGCAAAATCCTGTTTGATGGTGGCCCGCGACGTCTGGTAGTACAGCCGTTTGATTTCGGCCAGCTTGTCCCCGGCCGACAACATCCTGATCATTTCTTCTCGGGAGAGACCAGACGCTTGCGGACGGCCAGCTTGAGCGGCTCCTGCAGGTTGCGGTCGAGCGCGATCATCTTCAGATCTTTGTCGTTCAACCGCTGCACAAAATGCATCGAGACCGCCAGCGGCGTCTTGGGGTTCTTGGTGAGCGCGAGGATGACGCCGTAGTTCTTCACCCAGGCGCGGTTCATGCCGATGATCCGGAGCACTTCCTCCGAGACGTTCGCCATCTTTGCGAACGACTCGACTTCAGACTCCGTCAGTTTCGGGCTGCTCAGCACAGACGACGACACCAGCTTGTTGGGATCGCGAATCAGGATGGAGCGCTCTTCCTTTGATCCCTTCATCGCCGCTTTCATGCGCTCGGCAACGTTCATCTGCCCGAGCTTCTGGCTGGCGCTTTCGCGCCCGGCCTCCCCTTCTTCTCCTGCGGGTATCTCGTCGTCGTCCGCCGGGACCGGGTCATTGTCGACCAGTGGATCGTCGCCAGTGGCCACGCCGAGCGTCGGCTCGATGCCGCGCGCGCGGAAAAAGTCCCGCAGGCCCTCAGAGACCTCAGACTTGCCGAGAAACGCGGCGAGTGCTTCACTGGGAATGGAGGCGAGCGTGGCCTCGGCCGCGCCGCGCACCTCGGGATCGCCGTCCTCGGTCAGAATCGCGAGCAAGGCGACCTGCTCGTGCGCGCGCGGCGCAAGCGCACCGCGCGCCGCCAGGAGGCGAACATCCTTGGCGACTTCTCCACGTCTGAAGAAATCCAGGAGTGGGCTGCGAAGACCGACTTCCATTACGGCGCGACGAACTCGTTGAGGTTGGAGAGCGTGATGCGTTTGCTGACCACCTCGCCCGGCGCGCCGAGCGCACGGCCCGGGCGGCCGTTCAGAGTGTAATCGAATGCGCCGGCGTCACCGACGCTGAGGACGATCTGCTCTTTGGCGTTCACGGTGTGCTTCTCACCGGCTGCCATCATTCCCGAAAAGACGCGCTCGCCGTCGGCATTCACCGACACCCAGCACGCCGCTCTCGGCGAAATCTGCATGATCAGTCCCGAGACCGCGACGGCGGCCGAAGGCATGGCGACGCCGCCACCGGGCGCGGGCGCGATCGCAACGGCCTCCGGCACCACCTGGGACGCGATCGGCTCGGCGACCTGTGCCTCAGGCTCGACGATCTCGACAGGCGCACTGGCCACCTCTTCAGGCAGATTCTGGGTGCCGTAGTACATGACAAGTCCGATGATTGGCGCGCTCACCATGACCAGCCGGAACGCCGTCGTCACGGCCCGGCGATCGCTCTCGAGCTTTTCACTGTCTTCAACCGACACAGGATGAGCCGTCGCCGTTGCCGCATCGGCCGGGAGCTCGGCGATGAAATCCTGAATCGTCCGTTCCGGGTCGAGGCCCACTTCCTGGGCATACGACCGAATGAACGCACGCGTGAAGATGCCGCCCGGCAATCGAGACAAGTCACTCCGCTCGAGCGCCTCGAGCGACATGACGGAAATGCGCGTACTTGTAGCGATTTGCCGGAGAGAAACGCCCCGCTTTTCGCGCGCTTCACGAAGGCGTGCGCCAACTGTTCGGGCTGGGGGACCCTGGGGCATCAGCAGCTACGTTGCGGTCAATGTTAGGAAACCGCCTCCCAGGTGTCAAACGCCCGGCGCAGGCGGGCGACGGTCGTTTGCACATAACCTTCGGCATCCTGTCCGGAGGGCGGGATGAAGAGGCCAATGCCCGCAATACCGGAGGCCCCGGCGCGCCTGACGGCCTCGGCTCGTTCGACCGTCATGCCGCCAATGGCCAGCACGGGAACGCCCTCCCTCGCCGCCGCACGGCACGCGGCGGCCAACTCATCCAACGTCGAAAGATGGTGATCCGAACGTTTCGACGGTGTCTCGAACAGCGTACCGAAGATCAGGTAATCGACACTGCCCTTGCGCGAGATTGTCAGGGTCTCCTCGGCGCTGTGGACCGATCTGCCGATGAGGGCGCCTTTCGGGAGGAGGGATCGAATCGCCGGCGCGTCGATGGAGTCGCCGCGGAGGTGCACACCGTGTGCGCCGGCGGCCAGCGCCACATCGGCGCGATCGTTCACGAGAATCCTCGCGCCGGTTCCTGTGACCGTTTCCACGCACCGCCGCACCAGAGCGGTCAGATCACGCGCGTCGAGATCGCGCTCCCTGATCTGAATCAGATCGACTCCCGCACGCGCCGCCACGGTCACGAGATCCACAAGCCGCTCGATCGCATCCGGGCCGCCGGATACGCGATGGCGATCGGTGACCAGACAGATCATGACTGCTCGATTGTTTCCATCGTCTCCATGCGACGGCGCGCCATCAGCACGGAAGCGAGCTCGTTGAACCCCATCAGCAGGTTGACGACGCCGAGACCGGAGACGGCGCCGCGCAGGTAGTGGTTCCGGATGATTTCGTAGATGGCAGGATACGCCGTCACGAAGTAGTTGCGTTCCCAGAATGGAGACCAGGGAACGAGTACCAGCAGCAGTCCGACCTCGATGAAGTAGGCGACGAGGAGCAGGCGTTTCAGCATCACTGGCCCATCTGGACTTTCAGCTGCTCGAGACGGCTCGATACGTCGCGATACTCACCAGCCTCGGACTGGAGCTCCAGGAACACCGCAAGCGCCCGGGCGCCCTCGCCGTTCGCCTCGAGCAACAGCGCGAGATCGTACAGGAGCGCGTGCTGCGCCTGAGGACTTGGAGCCTGCGCCTCGACCGCACGGCCATACCACTCGATCGCGTTCGCCTGATCGCCCGAACCGAGGTAGGCCTTCCCGAGCATGGCTGCCGCGCGGAACCTGTGGCGGGGTGATCGGGCCGCCACCTCGAGGGCTTTCATGGCCTCTTCCTGCATGTCCATGTCCATGTAGGTGCCCGCGAGCTTGAAGTGCTGCTCGGCCGTTTCTGGCGATGAGTCGTGTGCGGCTTCATCGCGCATGCCTTTCAGGACGCTCTCGACAGACGGTACGGGTTGCCCCTGTGCGGAAGCGGCGGCTGCCGGCGGTTCTTTCTGAAGATCGTGAAGGACGTCGCTCAGATCCACCTCATGCGACTCCGGCTTGCCCGCAGTTGACGCCAGAGGGTCGTTGAAGTCGTCCGACATGATGCTGTTGAGATCGATCGCATACGCGTCGCGTATCGGGCCGCGCGGTGCGGAAGGGGGCGGCACGACTGGCGGCGCCGCCACTTCGACAGGCGGCTCAGGCTCGATCTCGAGCGCCGGCTCCGGCATCGACACAACCGGTTCGGGAGGAACAGGCATCGGAGCGATCTCTGTGCCTGCCGGATCTGCGGGCCACAGGAAGTCGGTGCTGGTAAACGGCGTCTGCCCGCTCAGGCGCTCGGCAATGATGCCGTCGATGTCCGTTTCGCCGAGCATTGCCAGCGCCCGCCGGAACCGCTCGATGTTCAGCCGATCCCATGGCTCGCGCGCCACGAGGTCTTCAGCTATCACCCGCGCTTCCAGTCCCGCGCCAACGGCCAGATACGCATCAGCCAGCTGCGCCTGCGCGCTGTACATCGTCGCCTCGAGGCCGCCGTCCACACAGATCTCTACAAGCCGCATCAGCGCCGGAATGTGGTTCGGCATCCGGCTGACGAACTCGTTCAGCGCTGCGGCGGCTGAACCCCACTCGTCGGCCGCAATCGCCGTTCGCGCGGCCACTTCGATGCACTCGTAGCCTGCATCGGGGTTCACCTCGGCGACAGAACAACCGAGGATGACGAGGGCATCCCGGCGCGAGGGATCATCGGCAAGAATCTGCTGCAGCACAGCTGTGCCTTCGGGAATTCGCCCTTCGCGCAGCTCCATTTCGGCAAGCAGCCAGAGCAGATTCGGATCGCTGCCCGCCACTTCGGGCGTGAGCAGCGTGCGCGCGTGGGCAATATCGCCGCGCGCGACCAGCCGGTTGACGAGCTCCACGCGAATCGTAGTGTCGGCCGGGTCTGCGTCAGCCGCGCTGGCCAGGACGTTCAGACCTTCGTCGTCGCGTCCGAGCCTGAACAGCTCTCCCGCCACACCGCGGAGATCGCCAGGGCTCGTCGCGAACTGACAGGCGGCCTCGAAATCGTTTCGCGCCATGTACGCCTGCATGAGCAGCCGTCGCAGGTCCATGTCTTCGGGATTGATCTGTGCCGCTTCGGTCAGGAGCCGCAAGGCGTCGGTGTCTTTCCCCTTCTCCTGCAGATCGGCAGCGACCAGCTTGAGGCGTTCGACCGCCGTTTTGGGGTCGCCCAACTCGACGCGCGCCCGCGCGCCGGCGAGCCTCGTGTCGACATCCGCCCCGTCGAGGTCGCCAAGCCGGACACGCACTTCCGCTTCGCCGCGCACATCGCCACGCACTCGCCGCCGTTCGGCCAGCGCGTTGAGGTACAGCCGTGCGTCGACGAGCAGCCCCTGACGCGCGGAAATGCTGCCGAGATGCCACATCGCCTTCTCTTCGTCCGGCTTGATCTTGAGGATCTTCTTGTAGAGGGCGACGGCCTTGGGGAGGAATCCTTCGCCGCCGAGGTGCTCGGCGATCTTGTTGTATTCGGCGACAGCCTTGTCCGTCTGGCCGGCGCGTACGTAGAGGTCGCCCAGCGTGTTGGCCGTGTTCCAGTCAGAGGGTTGATCCTCGATGACCGAGCGGTATTCCGCTATGGCCTGGTCGAGCTTCCCCTGGCGGAGCAACTTCTCCGCTTTCCGAAGCGTTCCCTCGCGATCAAATGGCACAGGCAGCGTTCCTGAAGACGGAAGGCGAGATCAGTCACCCAATCGTATCAAATTCCAGTGGCAGCGCAGGCGGACTGAATGACCGGCGATGCACAGAAGAGTATCCAAATTGCTTCACCGCAGCCAGATGATCGGCTGTTGCGTAGCCTTTATGCCGATCAAATCCGTAACGGGGATCCTGCATGTGCAACTCTCGCATCTGCCGGTCTCGCATCACCTTGGCGACAATCGACGCCGCCGCGATGGCCGAACACCGCTGGTCGCCGTGCACGACGCCCCGCTGCGCCATCAGCAGATCGGGGATCCGGAACGCGTCCACCAGCACGCAATCGGGCAGCGGCGCCAGCTGCATGACCGCGCGGCGCATGGCCTGCAGCGACGCCTGATGGATGTTGATTGTGTCGATTTCGACGGGCGAGGCCTCGGCCACTGCCCAAGCCAGCGCGCGCGACTTGATCTCCTCGCACAGATCCTCGCGCTCGGCCGCCGGAACCTTCTTCGAATCGCTCAATCCGGCAATGTGGCGATCGGGATGAAGCACAACCGCGCCGGCGACCACAGGACCGGCCAGGCATCCCCGGCCGACCTCATCCACGCCGCACACCCGGTAGAAGCCCAGCTTCCGCAAGGCATTCTCGAGGGTGCGCGTGGCGGCAACTCGGGTCATTCTGACGCGGCGATTCTCGGTTCTAAACTATTTCGCCCCTTCGCGCATCCGGGCAGCTTTGCCCTTGAGGTCGCGGAGGAAGTAGAGCTTCGCACGGCGCACCTTCGCGGACCGCATCACTTCCACCTTCTGAATGATGGGCGAGTGCAGCGGGAAAATGCGCTCGACGCCCTGGCCGAACGAGACCTTGCGGACCGTAAATGACGCGCGCACGCCGCCGCGATGCATGCCGATCACCACGCCCTCGAACACCTGAATGCGTTCCTTGTCACCTTCACGCACCTTCACGTGCACGCGTACGGTGTCTCCCGACTTCATCTGCGGCCGTTCGGTCAGGTGTGTCTTTTCAACGAGTTCAATCGCGCCCATGGGCGACTCCCTTCTTCGCTTCCATCAACTCTCGCAGGATTTCCTGCTCTTCCACATCCAGCTCTGCCCCGACCAGAAGATCCGGCCGGCGCAGCAGCGTCACCTCAATCGCCTGGCGCTTCCGCCACTTGCGAATCTCGCCGTGATGGCCGGACACCAGCACGTCGGGAACCTTCCAGTCTCTGAACTCCGCAGGCCGAGTGTAGTGCGGATAGTCCAGCAGGCCACGCGAAAATGAATCGGCCGCCACCGAATCCTCGTCGCCTACCACGCCCGGGATCAACCGCGCCACGGCGTCGACAATCACCAGCGCCGGTAGCTCGCCACCGCTGAGCACGTAATCGCCGACCGACAGCTCCTCGGTCGCCAGGTTCACACGAACGCGATCGTCTATCCCTTCGTATCGGCCGCAGAGGATGACGACCCGATCCAGCGTCGCCAACCGGGCCGCTTCGGCCTGCGAAAACCGCCGGCCGTGCGGCGAGACCAGGACGATCGCCTGCGGCTCGCCGGCTTCCTCGCGTATCGCGTCAACCGCCTTGAACAGCGGCTCGGGCTTCAGCACCATCCCCGGCCCGCCGCCATACGGCACATCGTCCACGCTGCGATGCCGATCTTCGGTGAACTCTCGAAGATCGCGCGCGCGGACGGCAATCACCTCGCGCTGTATGGCCTTCGCGAGAATCCCTTCCGCGAGGGCCGCCTCGATCATGCGAGGAAAAATCGTGACGATGTCGAAGCGCATTTAGAATCGTTGCCGTTTCGTCACGTTCAAGTCGAGCAACCCCTCGGGCGGCTCGACGACGACTTTCCTCCCGGGCACGTCGATCGACACGCAGATACCCTCGACGATCGGAATCAACACCTCGCCGTTCCCGCTTTGCACGACCAAACGGCTGCCGGCCGCATCGCCTTCCACGCCAGTGACCCGCCCGATTGCCTCACCGCGCGCCGTCTCGACCGCGCAGTTGATCAAATCGTGGTGGTAATACGAACCTGGCGGAAGCGGCTGCAGCGCGTCGGTGCCAATCCGAAGCTCGGTGCCGGCCAGCGCCTCTGCCGCATCCATCGTCTCGATTCCGGCGAGCCCGATAATCGGCCGCCCGCGATGGAATCGGACGCTCGCGATCGCCACAGATTCGGTCGCATTTCCCCGACGTATCTGCAGCACTGAACCCTGCTTGAATCGCTCTTCCGGAAAATCGGTTGCCGGATCGACGATGACCTGGCCACGATTTCCGTGAGCGCGCGCGATGCGGCCCACCACGGCCATGTCGTCCCACTCGCTCATCGGCTTCAGGCCCCGGGCTTCAGGCTTCGGGCCCAGCTGGCCCAATCCCTCGTCCCCACTGCCTAATCCCTAATCCCTGACTTCAAGGGTCACTTTCTTCCCGAGTCTCTCGCCGGCAATCGACGCAATCGTGCGCATGGCCTGAATCGTACGGCCCTGCCGCCCAATCAACTTGCCGACGTCAGGCTGTGCGACCGTCACCTCCACGAGCGTCATGCCGCGGTGCTCTGTTTCCGTCACCGAAACTCTCTGCGGCGAGTCCGCGAGAGCCTTCGCGACAGTCTCGATGACGTCGCGTACGGTCGTCACGCCGTGGCGCCCGTGGGCTTGCCCGCCGGAGCGGCGTCAGCTGCCGCAGGGACGGGGGCGTGCCGCTTCAGCAGCGTCCGCACCGTGTCGGAGAGCTGTGCGCCCTTGCCGACCCAGTGACTGATCCGTTCACGATCGATCACGACTTTCGCCGGCTTCGTGCGCGGGTTGTAGTGCCCGACGATCTCCACGAAGCTGCTGTCGCGGGCCGTGCGCGAGTCGGTGACGACCACTCTGAAGAACGGCCGCTTCTTCGAGCCCATCTTTCTCATGCGAATCACTACCATGCTGCTCCTCTTAATCTGAGATCTAGAATCTAGAATCTAGAATCTACCGCCGTCCCATCAGCGAGCCGAACTTCGCGCGGGCCTTCCAGTCGGGTTTGCCGCTGGCCATGCCGCCCATCACCTTGAGCATCTTGCGCATCTGCACGAACTGCTTCAGCAGCTTGTTCACTTCTTCGACCGACGTACCGCTGCCCCGCGCGATGCGCTTGCGCCGGCTGCCGTTGATGACGTCACTCTTGCGCCGTTCGTGCGGCGTCATCGAGTTGATGATGGCCTCGACGCGCGCAATCTGCTTGTCGTCCGGCTTCTGCTGCGCGAGCTGCTTGATGTTCCCCATGCCGGGAATCATCCCGATGATCTGCTCGAGCGGGCCCATCTTCTTGATGGCCTGCAACTGCTCGCGGAAATCCTCGAGCGTGAAATCGTCGTTCCGGACCTTCTGCTCGAGCTTCTGCGCTTCCTCGATATCGATCGCCTGTTCGGCACGCTCGATGAGCGAGAGCACGTCGCCCATGCCGAGCAGCCGCGACACCAGGCGCTCGGGATAGAACTGCTCGAGATCTTCCAGGCGTTCGCCGCTGCCGACAAACGCAATCGGCACGCCGACGACCGCCACCACCGACAGCGCTGCGCCGCCACGTGCGTCGCCGTCGAGCTTGCTCAAAATCACGCCGCTGACGCCGAGGCGGCGGTTGAACTCGCCTGCGCTCTTGATGGCGTCCTGCCCCGTCATGGCGTCCGCAACGTAGAGCAGGTCTGACGCCTGCGTCGAATCGCGAATCGCCTCGAGCTCGGTCATCAGCTCGTCGTCGATGTGCAGCCGGCCTGCCGAGTCGACGATGACGACGTCGTAGCCGAGATTCGTCGCTTCGGCGACGGCACCCTTCGCGCGCAAGACGGGATCCACCTGTCCCGCCGGGTCGTGCACGCGAACGCCCAGCCCCGCTTTCTGTGCGACGACGTTCAACTGCTGGATGGCCGCGGGACGCTTGACGTCGGTCGACACGAGCATCGCGTGCTTGCCCTGCTTGGTCAGCCACTTCGCCAGCTTGCCCGCTGTCGTCGTCTTGCCGGCGCCCTGCAATCCGAGCAGCAGGATGACGCGCGGCCGCTTGTTCGCCGGCTTCAGCCCGCCTTCGGTGTCGCCGAAAAGCGCGACCATCTCGTCGCGGACGATCTTGACGACCTGCTGGGACGGCGACAGGCTGCGGAGCACATCCTGCCCCAGTGCCCGATCGCGCACCCGGTCGACAAACGCCTTCACGACCTTGAAGTTGACGTCGGCCTCGAGCAGCGCGAGCCGGATCTCGCGCAGCGCTGCCTCCACGTTTTCGGGAGTCAGCCGTGTTTCACCCCGAAGGGTCTTGAAGACGTCCTGAAGGCGATTGCTGAGCGAGTCAAACATTACAGGGTTCCAAGGTTCCGGGTTCCGGTTCCGGGTTCCGCGTACGAGGTGCGCGCTGGAAGCTGGACGCGGTCTAATTTAGAAAAAGATGCGCACGAACGTTCAGGCGCCTCCACGAACCTGGAACAGGAACCGGAACCAGGAACCCTTGGGGCGCTCTAAGATGCTCTAGCGCAATCTCTTATCGTAGTTGAGGATAGCGGAATCTGTCAACGAAGATGGGTCGGGCCCGGGGCGGAACCCCGGGCCCGATTCCGTGTGCCTACTGCCGACCTCGGCCTGTCGCTGTGTTCGTCTGCGGCGCCTGACCGTCCTCGTCCGCGTCGAACGAGTGGGACAAGTCCACATACCCGTTCATCGCGAGCCGGCAGGACGGCCCGTCTCCGCCGAAACTCGCCAGGTGGAACCGCATCTTCGGCACATAGACGATGTCGCCCTGCGACGCTTCGAAGACCGGCATCCCCTCGATGTTGTAGCGAATCTTGTTCAGCAGGATGAACCAGAACTCCGCGCTCTCGGGATGGAAGTGCCCTTTTCTGGTGAGCGGAGGCGGCGGAATCCCGGGGCCGATGATGATGTTCGCAACAGCGCGATCGTCGTGAACGAAGCGGCGCGTCTTGTCGGTGCCGGCGGCGACGGCGTTGAAATCCACCCAAGGCTTGTTGCCCTCGGCATACGTACCCTTACCCGCCACCCGAGCCCGAACGAAATCGAAGCCAGGCACCGGCGCCGGCTTCGCGTCGATGGGATACATCTTCCGCGCTTTCGCGATGTTCACCTCGAAGCGCAGCGACGGCCGATCGCCGACCGTCTCCATGGTGTACATGTTGCGATACGGCACCTGCACGAGGTACCCCTTCGACGCCACGAATGGTTCCTCGCCGTCGATGGTGAAGCGAATCTGCCCGTCCTGAATCACCCACCACTCGCGCGTATCGGCGTTCATCCTGCGCGGCGTCTTCTGGCCGGGGCCCATGGAAATGTAATCGGCGTGAAGGTTGTCGTCGTCCACGACCGGTTCGACCCAGTCGGCCTTCCCTTTGTGCTTCGCCAGCACCTCGGCGAGCTTCGTATGCGGTTTGTGCGGGGCCACATACTCGTTCAACTTCGTGGCCTTCGGCGAGAGCACCAATTGCTCTTGCGGCCCGGCTCCGCGCCCCCCGCGCGCGGGCGCTTCCTGCGCAGACACGACCGCGAACCCGGCGACAACAAGCACGAGACCAAACGCGCGTTTCATCATGGGCGTCTCCTACTTTTTACTTTCCACTTTCGACTTTCGACTTTCCACTTTTTACTTTTTACTTTTCACTTTTCACTTACACCGAAGACAGCTTGTGCCCGAGCTTGTCTTTCTTCGTCTTCAGATAGCGCCGCGTCGACTCCGAAGCAGGGATTTCCAGCGGGATCCACTCTGAAATGCTCAAGCCGTAGCCTTCGATGCCGACGAGTTTGCGCGGATTATTGCTCAGAAGGCGCATCGAGCGCACGCCGAGCTCACGAAGAATCTGGACGCCGATCCCGTAGTCGCGCTGGTCGGCCTTGAACCCCAGTTTTTCGTTGGCTTCGACCGTGTCGAGACCCTGGTCCTGCAGCTCGTACGCACGAATCTTGTTGGCCAGGCCGATGCCGCGCCCTTCCTGATTCAGATACAGCAGGACGCCCCGCCCCTCGTCGGCAATCCGCTGCATGGCGGCGTCGAGCTGCCCCCCGCAGTCACACCGCAGCGAGTGGAGCACGTCGCCCGTGAGGCACTGCGAGTGCACGCGCACCACGATGTTGCCGCCATCACC
This sequence comes from Vicinamibacterales bacterium, assembly GCA_963811435.1. Lineage (GTDB taxonomy): Bacteria > Acidobacteriota > Vicinamibacteria > Vicinamibacterales > JAMQPK01 > JAMQPK01. The sequence continues at coordinate 1,271,883 of CAWERD010000006.1, read as the reverse complement.
CATTTCGCCGTAGACGAGCGCGATGTGCGTCTGCTTGTCGAGCTGATTCTCGAACGCGTGCACTTCGAAATCGCCGAAGACGGTGGGAAGCTTCGCTTTCGCCACTTCCTTCACCATCGACTCGTTGTGCATGCGGTATTTGATGAGGTCTGCGATGGTGATCATCAGCAGCCCGTGCCGCTTCGCGAACTTCGTCAGCTCCGGCACGCGCGCCATCGAGCCGTCGTCGTTCATGATTTCGCAGATCACACCGGCCGGATAGAGACCCGCGATGCGCGCCAGGTCGACGGCCGCTTCGGTCTGCCCCGCGCGGACGAGCACGCCGCCGGGTTGCGCACGAAGCGGAAACATGTGCCCCGGCCGCGCGAGATCTGACGGCTTGGTCCGCGTGTCGATCGCCGCAAGCACGGTGTTCGAGCGATCGTTGGCGGAAATGCCCGTGCTCGTAGAGTGCTTGGCTTCGATCGTGACGCAGAACGCTGTGCCCAGCCGCGCGGTGTTCTGATTGACCATCAGCGGAATCTCGAGCTCGTCGAGCCGCTCGCCGGTCATCGGCATGCAGATCAGCCCGCGGCCATGTTTCGCCATGAAGTTGATCGCCTTCGGCGTCACCTTCTCGGCGGCCAGGGTCAGATCGCCCTCGTTCTCGCGATCCTCGTCGTCACAGACGATGATGATCTCGCCGCCGCGAAACGCGTCGATGGCGTCTTCGATGCGAGCGAACGGGCCTGTCTTTCTCTTGCGGCCTTTTGCGATCTTCAATGGTGCAGCCATAAGTCCCTTGTGGTCCGGTCTAGCTGGACCGTGAAACAGCCAATTGCTCAATCGCCCTGACGACGTATTTACCGACCATGTCGCACTCGAGATTCACGCGATCGCCGATGCGGGCGTGGCGCAGGTTTGTGTGCGACCAGGTGAACGGCACGATCTGCACGTCAAATGATGCCGCCTCGAGCCTGGCGATCGTCAGGCTGATCCCATCAACGGCGATCGACCCTCGATGGATGAGGTACGGCGCAAGCGACGCAGGATAGGTGATCGAGACCCACGAGAAGTCTGCCTCTGGCCGAATCGCCTGGATCGTGCCGGTGCTATCAACATGTCCCAGCACGATGTGCCCGCCAAATCGACCGTTGGCCGGCATCGCGCGTTCGAGGTTCACGAGCGAGCCGCCCTTCAGGCTGCCGAGGCTCGTGACGTGGGCCGTCTCGGGACCAATCTCCGCAGAAAAGGTTCCCGGAGCGTTTTTCACGACAGTCAGACACACGCCATTGACCGAAATGCTTTCGCCCAGATGCAGGTCGCCCGCGATGTCGCTGTTGATGCGCAGGCTGAAACCGGCATCTATCGCGGCCACTTCGGCAACTTCGCCGACCGACTCAATCAATCCGGTGAACATAACCTTCGGTGAATACGTCTGGCCCGAGCGATATCGTGCGGCGATCGGCGAGCGAGGCGACCGCGATGTCGTTCGCGTCGAGCCACGGGACGCCGTTGGCGCCAATAGTCATGGGAGCGATGTAGAGGTGAACGGCGTCAACCAGCCCCGCCTTCCACGCAGCCATCTGCAGCCCGGCGCCGCCCTCGAGAACCATCGACATGATCTGCCGCTCACCCAGTCGTGCGAGCGCGTCAGACAGCTTCCCACCGCTTATCGGCTCCAACTCCGCACCGACCTGCTCCAGGCTTGCGGCATGTCCGGCGTCGGTCGCGATGCTTTCGGGCGTCGTGACGATTATCACCGGTCCGGCCTCGAGCGTCGAGAACACGCGCGCCGAAGGGCGAATCCGCAGGCGGCGGTCGAACAGCACTCGCGTCAGCGGGCGCCGGCGATGAATTCCGCGCACGGTCAGCCTCGGATCGTCCACCAGCACGGTTTCGGAGCCAACCGCAATCGCATCGACCTCCGCGCGAACGGAATGGGCATGGCGAAGCGCCTCGTCCGAACTGATCTGCGTCCGCTGTCCTGGTCCTACCGCCACCTTGTTGTCCTGGCTCGTCGCGGCTTTCATAATCACAAACGGACGGCCCCTGGTCTTGAACGTGAAATAAGCGCGATTCAACTGGAGGGCACGCTCACGCCCGGGACCGATCGCGACGTCGATGCCTTTCTGACGCAGAAAGTCGAACCCGCGGCCGCTGACGCGCGGATCGGCATCAACGGTAGCCGCGACGACCCGGGCAATGCCCGCAGCGCTGACCCGCTCGACGCATGGACCAGTGCGTCCCACGTGGCAGCAGGGCTCGAGCGTGCAGTACAGAAACGCGCCCCGTGCGAGGTCCCCTGCCTCGTCCAGCGCCCGAACCTCGGCATGCGGACCGCCGGCCTGCTCGTGATACCCCTGCCCCACGATCGTCCCGTCGTGGCGCACGATGACGGCTCCCACCATCGGGTTGGGACTGGTCGTCCCCCGGCCCCGCTCGGCGAGGTCGAGTGCACGATTCATGTATTCCAGATCTGAAAGCACCTCGGGTTCCTGGTTCCTGGTTCCTGTTCCGATTCCGGCGCGTGGATTCCCATGCGCGTCTTTTGTTAGATGACGACGGCATTCAGCAACGTCAGGTTCCCGGTGTTGCCGTTCCAGTTCCGAGTTCGTGGAAGCGCATCGCATCCCGTGCGCGTCTTTTCTTAAGTAAAGATGGCGTCCATGTTCCAGCGCCTACCACGGACGCGGAACCGGAACAGCAACTCGGAACCGGAACAGGAACTCGGAACCGGAACCGGAACTCGGAACCTGTCACCACTTTGTCTCAAACAGCGCATCTACGTATTCGTCGACATTGAATGGAATCAAGTCGTCGATCGACTCCCCGACGCCAACGTAGCGAATCGGCAGCTTCAACTCTTCGGCGATGGCGACGGCAATCCCCCCCTTGGCCGTACCGTCGAGCTTCGTCAACACCACGCCGTTCGCACCGGCGACGTTCATGAACTCTCGCGCCTGACTCAACCCGTTCTGTCCGACCGTCGCATCGAGGACGAGCAGCACTTCGTGCGGCGCGCCCGTGACCTCGCGGGCCGCGACCCGGCGGATCTTCTCCAGCTCGTTCATCAGGTTCACCTTCGTGTGAAGGCGCCCCGCCGTATCGACGAGGATGGGATCGCGCCCCTTCGCCTTACCGGACGCGATACCGTCGAACACCACGGCCGCAGGATCGGCACCCTCGCGCGCGCGAATCAAATCCACGCCCGCACGGCCAGCCCAGATTTCCAGCTGCTCCACCGCCGCCGCGCGAAACGTGTCTGCGGCGACGACGAGCGGCGTCTTCCCCGACGCCTTCAGCAACTGCGCAAGCTTTCCGACTGTTGTGGTCTTGCCGGTTCCATTGACGCCGACGATCAACACGACGTGCGGCGCATGTCCATTCGGCGCCAGGGGCGGCACTGCCGCAAAGATGGCGCGGATCTCATCCTTGACAGCATCTCGCAGGCTCTTGCCGGTTGCGGTCTGCTGCTTGACGGCCACGATAATGCGATCGGTCGCCGCGACGCCGACGTCGGCCATGATGAGCAGCTCTTCGAGCGCCTCAATGGTATCGACGTCGATCGGACGCCCTTTGCGCTCGGGCGCCTCCGTCTGCGCGACCAGCTCGTCGAACCGCTGGACGATCTGCTGCGTGGTTTTGGAGAGCCCTTCCCGGATCCGATCAAGAAACCCCATGTTGTTAGTTCGCGGGCCCTACCGTGATTCCTGCTCGGTTTTCTGCGGGCGGAGCATCAGCTCCTCGACGGCAACGGCGGCGCTGCGGTTGCCCGCGAGCACTTCGGCCATCTGCGTGGCAATCGGCAGTTCGACGCCGTGCTTGCGGCCAAGCGCGAGCGCCGCGCCCGTCGTCTTCACGCCTTCGGCCACCATCTTCATGCCGGCCACGACTTCCGAAATCGGCCGCCCGTGCGCCAGCTCCACACCCACGTGCCGGTTGCGGCTGAGCGAGCCGGTGCATGTCAGGACAAGGTCGCCGAGCCCGCTCAATCCAGCAAGCGTCTCGCGCCGCCCGCCGACGGCGCAGGCCAGGCGCGTAATCTCGGCGAGGCCGCGCGTAATCAACGCCGCGAGCGCGTTCTGTCCAAGCCCGAGGCCTTCGACGACACCTGCGGCAATCGCGATGATGTTTTTCAGCGCGCCGCCAATTTCGACGCCGACGACGTCGGTGCTCGCATACAACCTGAAATACGCCGCGCGGAACTCGCGCTGGACATCCTCGGCGAGAACCGGATCGGCGCATGCCACCGAAACGGCGGTCGGCAGGCCGCGGGCGACTTCGATCGCAAAGCTGGGACCCGACAGCACGGCGACCGGCCTCGCGCCCCGCACCTCCTGCGCAATCACTTCCGAGACGCGCAACAACGTGTCCTGTTCGATTCCCTTCGTCGCGCTCACCAGCAGCGCCTGCCGGGCGATAAATGGTGCCGCCGATCGGATGACGGCGCGTGTGCCGTGCGACGGGAGCGCCGCCACGACAATGTCGGCGCGATGAAGCGATTCTTCCAGCGATGCTGTTGGCGAAACACCCGGCGGCAACACGATATCGGGAAGATAAACGGCGTTGGCGCGCCGCGCTTTCATGTCGTCGATGAGCTCCGGATTCCTGCCCCATAACCTGACGTCGTGTCCCGCATGCGCCAGATGAAATGCGAGGGCCGTGCCCCAGCTTCCCGAACCCAGAATCGCGACTTTTTTCATGCGCTTTGCCCAAGCCTCCGTTCGATGCCGGCAAACACACGCTTCAGGTTGGATCGATGCCGATGGACCACGATCGCGGCGACGATGATCGCCGCGATGACCGTCACTTCGGGCGCGCCGAAGACGTACGCGAGCGGCGCGAGCATGACGGTTCCGGCGACCGATCCGAGTGAGATGTACCGCGTCCACCACACAAGCGCGAGGAACACGAGCGTCGCGATGGCGGTCGCCTGTGGCGCCAGAATCGAGAACACACCGCAGGTCGTCGCGACGCCTTTTCCACCGCGGAACCCGAGCCACACCGGATAGATGTGCCCGAGCACGGCGGCGATGCCTGCCACGGCAGGTCCCGTCGCACCCGGATCGATCTGCCGTGCCACGAGCACGCTCGCGATGCCCTTGCCCACGTCGAGCGCCATCGCGCTGACGCCAATCTTTTTCGTGGTGGTGCGCAGCAGATTGGCGGCGCCCACGTTGCCGCTGCCGGCCTGACGCAGATCAATCCCGCGATGGCGGCGGGCCAGGAGATACGCGAACGGGATAGAGCCGAGCAGATACCCGACACTCAGGACGATGAAGGTGGTGATCACGGTTGTAGGGGCGCCTCCGCGAGCTTGAGATATACCGGTTCGGTCGGCGAGAGGCGGCTTTGTACAAGGTTACACGATCGATTCCCGTGGGTCCTGCCGAGGCCCGAATATTGCCGATTTCCGCAAGCTGGGCGCGGGAGACCCGTTCTCTGAACCGGGCCAGGGTGAGGTGCGGTTTGAATGACTCGCGTTCCGGCGGCAGCGCCAGCCTTTCCTGCAAGATCTGCTGCACCCGGCGAAGCTCGTTGACGCCGTGCAGGATGCCCAGCCAGAGGACGCGAGGTGAGCCGCGCTCGGGAAAAAATCCCAGGCCCTCGAATAACAACTCGAATGGCCGCTCTCGAAGCGCCTCAGCCAGCGCACCCCTGATCCGTTGCTCGAGCGCCGCATCAGCCTCGCCGAAAAACTGCAGGGTCAAGTGCATCCGGTCAGGACGCACCCACGAAGCTTTCATGCGCCCGCCGATGGCCATCCGCAACGACTGCGAAATGCCATCAATCGTCTCGCGCGTCGGTCCGTCGATGTCGGCCGCAATGAACAGTCGTTTCGCCACGCACCCGCCTTCGCGCAGTCCTTGCTCATCGCTTCGGCGCGGTTAGCGTGCAGCGCACCCATCGCACCTATCGCACCTATCGCACCCATCGCACCTATCGCACCTATCGCACCCGTCGCACCTATCGCACCTATCGCACCTATCGCACCCAACGCAGCTTACGCACCTTCAAGAATCCAGCGCCTCACCATATCGAGCGCGGCCTGCGATGCCTGAAACCGCACCATTTCCCGGCCGCCGACGAATCTGAACGTGCGCACCCGCGTCTCGAGAGATTCGTTCCGCTTCCAGGCCGCGGCGACGACAACCATGCCGACCGGTTTATCGGGTGTGCCGCCGCCCGGCCCGGCAACACCGGTGATGCCGACGGCGAAATCGGTGCCGGCAAGCCGGACCATGCCGGTGGCCATCGCTTCGGCGACCGGCTCGCTGACGGCGCCGTGCTGCGTGATGAGATCCGCCGGAACGCCGAGCAGATCCGTTTTCGACTGGTTGCTGTAGACGACGACGCCGCGATCGACGTAATCGGAGCTGCCCGGCACTTCCGTCAGCCTCGCCATCACCAGCCCGCCGGTGCACGACTCGGCCGCCGCAATTCTGAAGCCCCGCGCGCGGCACAACTCCCCGACAATTTCCTGCATCGTCTCGCCGTTCGCGCTGAACAAATCGCGGCCGAGCGCCGACTGCACCTCTGCCACGGCGGCGTCGAGCGCGCGACGCCCTTCTTCCGTGCTCGGCGCGATAGCCGTGAGATGCAGCTCGATCTGTCCAAGCGACGCAAGAATCGTCGTCGCAATCTTCGTGGGTGCCGCAAGCCACTCCGCATAGAGCGGCTGCATCTTTTCTTCGACCGACGACTCGCTCTGTCCTGTGATGCGCAACAGGCGCCGGAACAGGCGCGAGGCCCCGACGAGGCCAAGCAGGCGTTCCTGTATCACCGTTTCGAACATCGGCTTCAGCTCACGGGGCGGGCCGGGCAACAGCACAATCAGCTTGTGCTGGTGCTCGATCCACAGACCCGGCGCCGTGCCGTTCTTGTTCGGCAGCACAACCGCACCACGAGGCACCATCGCCTGCCGGCGATTAATCTCGGGCGTGCGCAGGCCGCGCGAGGTAAAGCGCTTATCGATGAGCTCGAAGATCTCGACGTGATACTCGAGCGGCTGACCGATCAGGTCAGCGACGACGTCGCGCGTCAGATCGTCGTCAGTGGGGCCGAGGCCGCCGGTCAGAATCAGAAGATCGCATCTTCGCAGCGCGTCTGCCACGATCGTCTTCAGGACTTCGCGATCGTCGCCGGCCACGGCTTTCCCCTGCAGATCGATGCCGAGCTCGTTGAGCCGTTCGGTGATGAAGAGCGAGTTGGTATCGAGATGCGTCGGCGTGAGCATCTCGCTGCCCACAGCAATGACTTCTGCTCTCATTTAGTCGCGGGGGCCCCCAGCTCCGCCCCGCGCCGCGCGCGGCTCATGACAGCCACCCAGGAGCGAGATAGTACGCGCCGCGCAGCAGCAGATTCGCATAGACGGCCGCCATTGCATCGTCGAGCATCACACCGAAACCGCCGTGCAGGTGTTCGAGCTGCCGGGCCGGAAAAGGCTTCGCGACGTCGAGCGCGCGAAACAGCAGAAATCCAAGCAGCAGTCCTCCCCAGCCGACGGGAATCATGAACACGGTGATCAACATGCCCATGACCTCGTCAATCACGATCGGCCCGGGATCGGTGCATCGCAAATCTTCCTCGCACGGTCCTGTGAATACGATACCGGCGACGAGCAATCCCGCGATCAACAAAGGCTCGAGGTAAGGAATCGCGGCGTGCCGTGCCGCAAGGTACACCGCCACGCCGGCGGCCGAGCCGACCGTGCCTGGGGCGAATGGAAAGAACCCAATATACCCAAAGCTACAGATAAAGACCGCGAGCCGACGCATTCGATGGGGAGCTAGGTGGACGACGGGCGAACGACCCGCGTGTGGGCGAGGCGATCGTGCAGCGCGAGGCGATCGGCGCTGATCACGCCAGGCAGGAAACCGGCGCCCAGCGGCAGCGCCGACACGATGTAAGCAAGGGTGCGAACCGTGGCTTGCCCGATCGGCACATCGCTGGCTTCCTGGCTGATCACTTTGATGCCCAGTGCCATCTTGCCGATCGACTGGCCGCCAACCGTCGTGAACGCGATGAAGTAGCCGCCGTTGAGCAGCAGAAAGAACGCAGCCAGCGGCAAGAGCGACAGCCCTGACATTTCTGAGGTGGTGAGACCGAGCAGCCGCAGCGTCAAATAAACGACGACGGCATCAACCGCCGAGAGAATCGCCACATCGACCAGCCCGGCGGTAATACGCCTCACCGGCGAGGCCAGGACGTCGCCGCCGGCAGTCGTTGCTGTCTTGGCGGCGAACGCCTGCCCGATGACTGCCGCGGGTGGCGCTTCGAACAGCGTCTCCTCCTGCGCATCGACGGGCCTCGTCGTCCGTGTGCGTGCCCGGGGCACCTCGCCCGTTGTTCTCCTGACACCCAGAGGTGCGCGAGGGCGCGAGGGCACGGTGACGAGCGGCATGTCGTCGGCGGCAGTTCCGAAGGCCGCGGTACGCCGCGCAGGAACCGGACGCGGGTTCTGGTCCGGCTGGGCCGGCGCGAACAGCGGCAAGTCGCCGGCCACTTCCGTGTCGGGCGCGCCGATGATGCGATCGAGATCCAGTGGGGGTCTCGGCTGATCCGGACCTGGATCGAGGGCCACGTCGAACGGGTCGGCGGCCGGGGACGAGAGCGAAAAGTCGTAACCGCAGTTGCGGCATCGATCGCCGCTTTCAAATCCGAGATATCCGCACTTCGGACACTTCATAAAGCGCGGCTCATGGCTTTGTCAGCTCCGCTCCGCCTGGCGATGTCTGGTACGCGAGAATCTCGCGTTGAATGGTCGCCTTCAGCCTGTCGGCCTCGGCGCGGAGGGGATCGGTAGTCCGCACGAGATCGACGGCCCGCAGCGCGTCGTAGAGACGTCCGGAGGCAAACAGCGATCGCGCCCGATCGAGCTGCGTCTCAGAGCTTCGCGGGACAATCAAAGGCTCGGCAATGACTTTCGCGGGCGCCAGCCCGTCCTCCGCGCCCCTTCCCAGGGCAGGCATCATCGTCCACACCTGATCCCACGACCCGACAGCGACACCCGTGGCTGCGATGAGCAGGATGATCAACGCCGCTACGGGCCAACGTGAACCAGATCCTGTCGCCGTGTCGGTGCGGGGACGGAACGGAAGGCGTGAGGGTGCGGCGACCGGCGCCGGCGATGCAGGCGTGGCCGCGTTGATGCGATCGATACGCGTGAGAAACGCGAGCGCCACCTCGTGCGCTCCTCCACGCTGCACCGCCGCGTTCAGCATCTGCCGGGCGGCTTCGATCTCTCCACGCTCGAATGCCGTAATGCCGTTGTGGAGCAGTTCTTCCGACTCGCGCTGCTCTTCGGCCATCGCGCTCCGCGCACGCTCGATGTACGCGCGCGCCCGCGCGTGGTTGCGATCGAGAAACAGCGCGCGGGTCCAGACGTCGATCGCTTGTGCGTAGTCGGCAGCGAAGTAATGGTCGAGGCCGGCGATGAGCAGGCTCTCGATCTTCGCATCGCGCCCGGCGGCGCCGTCGGGCGAGGACGCCTTGGCGTTGAGATTTGTGCGGAGCGGATCGGACATAGACACTGACGCTGAATTGTCAGATTCGAAGGCTGCATGCATCTTTCCGATGCGTGCGCCGAAATTATGAGGCAGAACGACCTGTGATACAAGGGGCCAATGCCGCTTGTCGAGTGCGTACCGAATGTCAGTGAGGGCCGTCGCGCCGATGTGATCGCCTCGCTCGCCGCCGCGATCGCGGTGCCGGGCGTACGCCTTCTCGATCAGTCATCCGATCCGTCGCACAACCGGACCGTCTACACATTTGCCGGCGAACCGGCACCAGTGCGCGAAGCTGCACATCGCCTGTTCGCGACGGCCATCGCGTCGATCGATCTCCGTTCGCACGAAGGCGTGCACCCCCGAATCGGCGCCGTCGACGTCGTGCCGTTCGTACCGCTGGTCGACGTCTCGATGGACGAGTGCGTGGCCCTTGCCACGGATATGGCGAGGACCATATCAGACAGATTCGGGCTCCCCGTCTTCCTCTACGAGGAGGCGGCGTCAACAGACGAACGCAGGAACCTCTCCGAAGTGCGGCGCGGCGGCCTGAACGGACTCGCACACCGCATGAAGCAACCGGAGTGGCGGCCCGATTTCGGCCCGGACCTCCCGCACCCGAGCGCCGGGTGCACCGCGATCGGCGCCCGGCAGATCCTCATCGCCTATAACGTCAACCTTGCGACCAAGCGCCTGAGCGTCGCCAAGCGGATCGCCTCGGCCATCCGAACGAGCAGTGGCGGCCTCGGCTTCGTCAAGGCGATGGGGGTGCCGCTCGAGCATCGCGGCATCGTGCAGGTGTCGATGAACCTGACCAATTACAAGGAAACGTCGATGACGGCCGCCTTCGACGCGATCGCTCGCGAAGCCTCCGTCGACGGCGTTCGCATTCTGGAAAGTGAAATCGTGGGACTGGTGCCCGCGGACGCTCTGCCGGGGGATCCGGTCAGGCGCTTGAAGCTCAGAAATGAAGACTTGAACAGGGTGCTGGAAGTACGGCTGGAAAAAGGAAGAACGAACGACGAATAGGGTCACGCGGTTTTACACTGCCTCTTCCTCGCTGTCCTCAGCCGTTTCCATCCGGCGAGGGACAATGCCGAATGCGCGCATTTTTCTGTAGAGATTGCTGCGCTCGACACCCAGGACTTCTGCGGTGCGCGAGATGTTGCCTTGCTGATGCGCAAGCTCCCTGAGGATGTAGTCCCGCTCGAACTGATCGCGCGCGGTGTAGAGCGGGATGGCCGGTACGGAGCTATCGTCCGCCGGTTTTTCCACCGGGGAGTCGCTCGCCAGGAATGCCAGGTCGCGCTCCGTGATCTCGTCCCCAGGAGCCATGATCACAACGCGCTCGATGACATTCCTCAGTTCCCGGACGTTGCCCGGCCACCGGTACGTCTGCAGCCTCGTCATGGCGCCCGGCGCCAGGGTCTTGGCGCTGCGGCCGTACTCCAGCGCGAAATCCGCGATGAAATGCTCGACGAGCAGCGGGATGTCTTCAGCGCGCTCGCGCAGCGGAGGTACGAAGATCGGAATAACGTTCAACCGGAAGTAGAGATCCTCACGGAAGCGCCCGCCACGAATTTCCGCCAGCAGATCCTTGTTCGTGGCGGCAAGCACGCGGACATCGACCTGGACACGCGACGTGCTGCCGACGGGCTCGGTCACCTGTTCCTGGAGCACGCGCAGCACTTTGGCCTGCGTCTTCAGGCTCATGTCGCCGATCTCGTCGAGAAAGATCGTCCCGTTCTGCGCCGCCTCGAACTTGCCCTTGCGATCGGCCACCGCGCCCGTAAACGCCCCCTTCACATGGCCGAACAGCTCGCTCTCGATGAGCTCCTCTGGGATCGCCGCGCAATTCACTTCTACGAACGGCTGATTCCGCCGTCGGCTCAGCGCGTGCACGGTCCGCGCCACGAGCTCCTTGCCCGTCCCGTTGTCGCCGAAAATCGAGCACGCGGCCGTTGGTCGGCGCCGCCATCGCCACCTGCTCTCGCAGCTGACGGATGATCATGCTCTCCCCGACCATCCTGCCGGCACGATCGGCGCGTGCGCGCAGCGCGCGGTTTTCAGCCTCCAGGCGCCGCTGCCGCAGCGCGTTCCGGACGACGAGCACGGTCTTGTCGAGCGACAGGGGTTTCTCGACAAAATCGAACGCCCCCAGCTTGATGGCCTTCACCGCCGACTCGATGTTGCCGTGTCCGGAGATCATCACGACCTGCGCATCGATCTTCATCTGCCGCAGGCGGCCCAGCGTCACGAGGCCGTCGATGCCCGGCAGCCACACGTCGAGCACGACGACATCGAACACGTCGCGCACGACGCGGTCGAGACATTCCTCGCCGCTGTCGACGGCGTCGACGTCATAGCCCTCGTCGCGCAGCACGCCGCTCAGCGCGCTCCGCACGCCCGGCTCGTCATCGACAATCAGCACGGAGGCTTTATTCACGACGGTTTTTCTACTTCAACGCAAAGACGCCAAGCCGCAAAGATCATTTTCCGAAATACATTCCTTTGCGTCCTTCGCGGCTTCGCGTTGGGACGACCGGATCAGCATGGCAACTCGATTGTGAACTCGGTACCCCGAGGCAGGTTGTCGCCGACCTCGATCGTCCCGCCGTGCTCGGCAACGATGCGCCGGACGATGGCGAGGCCGAGCCCGCTGCCGCGGCGCTTGGTCGAATAATACGGCATGAACAGCTTCTCGCGCTCTGCCGCGGGGATGCCCGGGCCGTCGTCGGTGACCAGCAGCCGCACCAGCGATGCGCTCGGATCGTGCTGCGTCTCGAGCGTGATGACGCCCGATCGATTCATGGCCTCAATCGCATTGTCGACCAGATTGATGATGACCCGGCGAATCTGCTCCGAGTCGACCCGTACTTTCGGAAGGTTCGCCGCGAACCTGCGCTCGAACCGCACTTCACCGAGCAGTCCGGTGTAGAGCGCCAGCGCTTCGTTCAACAGCGCATGGAGATCAGCCGGCATCGCGCGCGGCGCCGGCATGCGCGCGAACTGTGAGAACTCGTCCACGAGCGCCTTCAACGAATCGACCTCGCCGACAATCGTCGACGTGCATTCCTCCACCAGTGCCTGAGTCGGCCCCGACGAGTTGTTGAAGTGCCGGCGGATGCGCTCGGCGCACAACTGGATCGGCGTCAGCGGGTTCTTGATCTCGTGCGCGAGACGGCGCGCAACCTCGCGCCAGGCAGCGACCTTCTGCGCCCGGATGAGCGGCGTCACGTCGTCGACGACCAGTACCATGCCCTCCGACCCCTCGGTGCCGCGCAAGGCCGTCGCGACGGCCGCCAGCTGAAGCTCGCGGTCTTCACGGGTGAGCGCAATCTCCTGTGCGGACGGCTCGGTCTTGCCCACGCCCACCTTGCGCAGCAGCGCGCCGAACGGCTGGAGATCTTCGCGTCCGAACACGTCGGCGGCCGGCTGCCCCACGGCAGACGGTCCCAGGCTGAGCAGCCGCATCGCGGCGCTGTTGAGCGTGCTGACGCTGCCCGTCGCATCGATCGAGACGACGCCGGTCGCAATCCGTTCCAGGATGGTTTCGATATAGCGCCGCCGCCCCTCGACCTCGACATGTTTCCGCTCCAGATCGACGGTCGAGCGCTCGAGCCGCCTTCGGCTCTTCCCCACTTCGCTGGCCATGCTGTTGAAGGCTTCAACGAGCGATCCGAACTCGTCGTCGCTCACTGTTTCGCGATCGACGCGATAGTCGAGATGGCCTGCCTCGATCTCCCGCGCAGCCGTCGCGAGGCGCCGCACCGGCTCCGTGATCCGTTTGGCGAGATATAAGCCCATCCATGTGGCGCCGACGAGAATCATCAGCGTCATCATCAAAAAGAACGAGAGGTACACGCCGGCAAGTGGCTGCCGCAGCACACGCAGCGTGCTGTACTCCTCGTACGCATCCTGAATGCGACGCGCCCGGCCGGCGAGATCGCCAACGAGAAAATCGCTCGCGACGACGATGGCGACCGGCTGTGGCGAGCCGGCCCGGCGCACGATCGCCGCCGCGCGAATCAGCTCGCCCCCGCCGGGAAGCTGCTCGGGCGTCGGCGGCTCGATCTCTCCGACGGCCGCGCGAGCCGCCATCCGATCCGCGACCGCACGTGCGTAGCCGCGCGGCATGTCGTGCGCAGCGACGTCCACATACGCCATCGCTTCCGGCGCCAGCGTGCCGGGCGCGACGCGGTAGATCTCAACCATCTTCACGCGGCCCTGAGTGACCTCGGGAAGAATGCGATCGCGGACCACCCCGACATCGGCGCCATCGAACGCGGCGGCTGCCAGTCCGCCGGCGATCCGTTCGGCATCAGCCGTCACTCGCACCTGGCGATCGCGGTAGTAGTCGCTCGCAATCAGATCGGCTGCTGTCAGCACCTCTTCGACCGGCGCGTTGAACCAGCGATCGACGCTGTTTCGAATCAGCTCGCTTCCAACCAGCAGCACGAGGACGGCCGGAATGAGCGTCATGCCGAGGAGGACGGCGACGAGCTTCCCGCGGAAACGCGCAAACGGCAGCGCGCGGCGCCGTTCGATGATCAGCTTGATCACGTTGCGCGCCAGCACGAACGTCAGGCCAAGCAGAATCGTGAGGTCGGCGGCCCACAGGCCGTAGAGAACGAATTCCGTCAGGAAGTCCGGAGAGAGGCCGGCGGATCGATTCGCGAGCGCGACAATGCCCACCAGCGCGGCGAGCAGGAAGATCATCCCGGCCAAGATGAGCCGCGGGTTGTCGCGCAACGGGCGGCGCGGCGGCGTGTTCATTCTTTCGCGTTCAGCAGGTCCTTTAACTCGGTCATGAATTCGCCGATGTCGCGGAAGTGCCGGTACACCGACGCAAACCGCACATAGGCGACCTTGTCGAGTTTCTTCAGCTCCTGCATGACGAACGCGCCCACTTCATTCGTGCTGATTTCCTTCTCGGCGCGCTCCTGCAGCGTGCTTTCCACACGGTCGGCGACGGCTTCGAGCGACGCGACGCTGACCGGCCGCTTCTCGCACGCCTTCAGCAATCCCCCAATCAGCTTCTGGCGCTCGAAGCGCTCGCGGGTGCCGTCTTTCTTCACGACCATGTAAGGGATTTCGTCGATCCGCTCGTAGCTGGTGAAACGCTTGCCGCAGCCGAGACACTCGCGGCGGCGGCGGATCACTTCCCCCTCGCGGCTCTCTCGCGAGTCGACGACTTTGTCGCCCAGATGCGCGCAGTAGGGACATTTCATGACTTGCCCTCGGTGGCGGCGTGGGCAAGGTTGCGCATGCCGCCGAAGCCGAGACCGTCCTGAATCAGAAAGAGGAAGCCGAGCACCACCGTCGGCAGCAGCGAGACCACGTGCATGACGAGCGCGGCGCCGACCGCGCGATCGTTCGGCACGCCGTAAAAAGACGTCAGACCTATCTGCACCGCCGCTTCAAAGCCCCCCACGCCGCCGGGGGTCGGCACCGACACGCCCACAACGAGCAATGCGATTTGGAGGAACGATCCTGTGAACGGCATCTCGATCCCGAACGCCTGCGTCACACTCCAGATACCCCAGCCGATGGACAGCCACAACGGCAACGACAACCCGAGCGCCAGCGCGAGACGCCTCGGCGTCCGCACCACAGCAAGCCCTTCCGAAAATTTCAACAGGACTTGCGCAAGCTTGTGCGTGAGTTTCCCCGGTAGAAGGTGCTCGAGCTTGTACGCCCACCGCCCTGCGGCCGCCGGATCGCGCGCGGCTACGAACATCGCGCCCAGCGCCACGACCGCCAGGCTGCCGACCATCACGCCACCGATCTCGAGGAGCCAGTACAACCGGCTGTCGGCGTTGTCCATCCCGGGATCGAAAAGCAGAACAAACGACGCCAGCAGGAATACGCACGTCACGGCGTCGAGCACTCGTTCGATGATGATGGTCGCGAAGGTCGCCGTCGCACTCAGCCCTTCCTGGCGCGCGAGCAGATAGGGACGAATGACCTCGCCGGCCCGCGCGGGCAGCACGGCGCTCGCCGCGAACCCGATTATGGTTGCACGAAATGCTGCACTGAATCGTGTGTGTCCAATCGGTGCCAACAGGTATTGCCACCGGACCGCGCGCAGCACCATCGACAGCACGGTGATAGCGCACGACAACACGAGCAGCCACGGATCGGCCTGCTTGATCTCCCCCCAGACGATGTCGAGATGCGCGCCTCGAAGAAAGACGGCGAGCAGGCCAACACACAGAATCAGGATCACGACGGTACGAAGCGATTTGCGCATGAGTCCGGGGCAAGAAAAGGGCGCATCTACTATAAGGGGGGTCGCAGGGAATGCCAAGAACGCATTAGTAGTGGTGTGTCCGTCGCCGCTCGCCGCGAATCCTGCCACGCTCGAGCCACCCGGAGCCGGCACGCGAAGCGTGCAAGCGGACTTGCCACTCACTCGCGTCCTCGATAAGATTGGCGCTTTCTCGCCTTCGCTGAGGATCTTCCAATTGCCATCGTCCCTCGTACTCGAGACCTCCTTTAACGGACTTACGCGCCATAACCAAGGCAAAGTTCGCGACATTTACTCGTTTGCCGAGGACCCGAGCGTCCTCCTGATTGTCGCGACCGATCGCATTTCTGCGTTCGACTACGTGCTGGCGTCGGGCATTCCCGATAAGGGGAAAGTCCTGACGCAGCTTTCCGCCTTCTGGTTTGGCGAAACAAGCGACATCGTCGCCAACCATATGCGCTCGACTCGTGTCGACGAATACCCTGCCTCCACGCACGCGTATGCCGACGCGCTGCGGGGACGCTCGATGCTCGTCAGGAAGACCGAGCCATTTCCCGTTGAGTGCGTGGCTCGCGGTTATCTTTCCGGCTCGGGCTGGAAGGAATATCAGCAGGGCGGGTCGGTCTGCGGCATAAAGCTGCCGGCCGGACTGCGCGAATCCGACAGGCTGCCCGAGCCGATTTTCACGCCGGCCACGAAGGCAACCAGCGGGCACGACGTCAACATCAGTGAGGACGAGGCCGGCAAGATCGTCGGGCGCGAGACCATCGAGAAGTTGCGCAACATGACGCTGCGCCTGTATTCGCGCGGCGCCGCCCATGCCGAACACCGCGGCATCATCGTCGCGGATACCAAGTTCGAGTTCGGGCGGCTGGTCGACGGTCCGCACGCGGGCGAGATCATCCTGATCGACGAGGTGCTGACGCCCGATTCCTCGCGCTTCTGGCCGCGCGACATCTACGTGCCGGGCGGCCCGCAACCCAGCTTCGATAAACAGTTTGTGCGCGATTACCTGGAATCGATCCGCTGGAACAAACAGCCGCCTGTCCCGACGCTGCCTGACGAGGTCATCGAGAAGACACGTGAGAAGTATGTCCAGGCGTTCCGGCTGCTGAGCGGCCTGGAGCTCGAGTAGCCTGGTGGCCCCCGCCCCTCGACACGCCCGGGGCACCCTGAGCCCCGTCGAAAGACGCGACCGATGAACGAGAAACTCGAGCGGCTGGTCGATGAGATGGTCGAGAAGGGTGTCCGCTTTCCCGAGGCGACCCGGGAATTCGAGCGGCGGTTCATCTCGAAGGTGCTGGCAGAGTCGGACGGAAACCTCTCAAAGGCAGCCGACGCGCTCGGTTTGCACAGGAACACGCTCAGCCGGAAGATTGCCGAGCTGAGGATAAAAAGACGGCCTTAGCACTCGCCACTTGACAGCGCTAAAACGCTTTTACTAAATTAGCACTCTTGTAGGGCGAGTGCTAACGCCCGTCTAGGCCCCGAACGCCGTCCCGGGGCCTGGGCGCGGCCAACTGCAGATATGTCCTTTTCGCCGAAGAAAACACGTCATTCACTTAATCAGCTGGAGCGACCTATGAACGCTAGACCGCTACACGACCGCATCCTCGTTCAGCGCATCGAGGAAGGGGAACAGAAGATCGGCGGGATCATCATCCCGGATTCCGCCAAAGAAAAACCGCAGCAGGGCAAAGTCGTCGCCGTCGGCAACGGCAAGGTCAAGGACGACGGCGGGCGCATCGCGCTCGACGTCAAGGCCGGCGATCTCATCCTCTTCGGGAAGTACTCGGGCCAGGAAATCAAGCTCGACGGCGAAGAGTATCTGATCATGCGCGAGGACGAAGTCCTGGCCGTCATCGACTCAGGCACCGCCACTGGGAAGAAGAAGTAGAGCTGACCTGCAGGTCAAGCCTAAAGACTTAACAAGAATACGGAGCACACGATGGCAAAACAGATTATTTACGGCGAGGAATCGCGGCAGGCGATTCTTCGCGGCGTCAACCAGCTGGCTGACGCCGTCAAGGTGACTCTCGGCCCGAAGGGCCGGAACGTCGTTCTCGACAAGAAATTCGGCTCCCCCACCATCACCAAGGACGGCGTGACCGTCGCCAAAGAGATCGATCTCAAGGATCCGCTGGCGAACATGGGCGCGCAGATGGTGCGCGAAGTGGCCAGCAAGACCTCGGACATCGCCGGCGACGGCACCACGACGGCAACCGTGCTCGCGCAGGCAATCTATCGCGAGGGCGTCAAGAACGTCGTCTCGGGCGCCAACCCGATGGACATCAAGCGCGGCATCGATCGCGCCGTCGAGAAGGTCATCGAGGGCCTCAAGGCTCAGTCCAAGCCGGTCACGGGCAAGATGATCGCGCAGGTCGGCACCATCTCGGCGAACAGCGATGCCGAGATCGGCAAGTTCATCGCTGACGCGATGGAAAAAGTCGGCAAGGACGGCGTCATCACCGTCGAAGAAGCCAAGACGCTCGAGACGTCGCTCGACGTCGTCGAGGGCATGCAGTTCGATCGCGGCTATCTCTCGCCCTACTTCGTGACCGATCCCGAGCGCATGGAAGTGGTGCTCGAAAACCCCGTCATCCTGATTCACGAGAAGAAGATCAGCTCGATGAAGGATCTGCTGCCGGTACTCGAGCAGGTCGCACGCATGGGCCGTCCCCTTCTGATCATCGCTGAAGACGTCGAAGGCGAAGCGCTCGCGACGCTCGTCGTCAACAAGCTGCGTGGCACGCTGCAGGCGGCCGCCGTCAAGGCGCCGGGCTTCGGCGATCGCCGCAAGGCCATGCTCGAAGACATCGCCACGCTGAGCGGCGGACGCGCGATTACCGAAGACCTCGGCATTAAGCTCGAGAACATCAAGGTGGAGGACCTCGGCAAGGCGAAGAAGGTCACCATCGACAAGGACAACACGACGATCGTCGAGGGCGCCGGCAACTCGAAGGACATCGAGGGCCGCGTCAAGCAGATCCGCACGCAGATCGAGGAAACCACCTCGGACTACGACCGCGAGAAGCTGCAGGAGCGCCTCGCGAAGCTCGTCGGCGGCGTCGCCGTCATCAAGGTCGGTGCGGCCACCGAGACCGAGATGAAGGAAAAGAAAGCGCGCGTCGAAGACGCGATGCACGCCACGAAGGCGGCCGTTGAAGAAGGCATCGTGCCCGGCGGCGGCGTGGCGCTCATCCGCGCCGGCAAGGGCCTCGAGGGCATGAAGCTCGAGGGCGATCAGCAGATCGGCGTCAACATCATCCGTCGCGCCATCGAGGAACCGCTTCGCTGGATTGCGACCAACGCCGGCAAGGAAGGCTCGATCATCGTCGCGCAGGTGAAGGACGCCACCGGGTCGACCGGCTACAACGCACAGGACGACAGGGTTGAAGACCTGATCGCGGCCGGCGTCATCGACCCGACCAAAGTCGTTCGCTCGGCGCTGCAGAATGCGTCATCGATCGCGTCGCTGCTCCTCACGACCGAAGCGCTCGTGGCGGAAATTCCTGAGGAGAAGAAGGAAGCCGCGATGCCCGGCGGACACGGCGGCGGCATGGGCGGAATGTACTAATTGCCACAATCTCAATCGACAATCGTCAATTGAGAATCAGCAATGAAAAAGGCCCGGGAGGAGAGATCCTCTCGGGCCTTTCGTTTTTGCGAGTCTTAGAACCTTACGAACCCACGAACGTCACGAACCTACCGTAGTGTGAACGCGATCGCGATCGTCACGAGCACGGGGACCGGCTGGCCCTGTTTGGTGCCCGGTGCGAAGCGCCACTGACGCGCAGCTTTGATGGCTTCCTGATCCAACCCGAACGCCGCATCCAGCGACCGAACCACGCGGATGTTGCCCACGGCGCCGTCCGGCATGACGATGCACTCGAGAAGTACTTCGCCTTGAATCTTCGCCCGCATCGCCTGCGCCGTGTACTGCGGCTTGATCTCTTTCAGCAGGCGCGGCGTTTCGACGCCGTTACCGGGACGAAATGCGCCCCCGCCGGTACCGCCGCCCCATCCATCGCCAAGACCAGATCCTCGTCCCGGACCGATGCCGGTGCCAACGCCCGTTCCGGCGCCGCCGCCTCTGCCCAGTCCCAGGGAATCCGATGTTGGAATGCCTTCCATCGCCCCCGCCTGCGCGAGATCGGCAGACGCGAGCGTCTGCGCGGGGATGGTCAGGTTCTGAAGGGGATCTTCCGGTGGTTTCTCTTTGGGCTGCTGCAGGTCTGGCGGCTTCACCGCCGGCACCGTGATCTTTTCCTTGCCCTTGAGCTCGACTTGCTTGACGGGCTCGGCCTTCTGATTCCCGCCGCCGCCACCGCCGCCGCCCGGACCCGGTACATCGAGCCAGACGATCTGATCGCTCAACTTATCGATCGCCTGCATCGTCTGCGGCGCCACCGAAGGGTTCAGCGCCACCCACACGGCCAGCCCGAACATCGCGAAATGGATGCCGAGCGACACGGCTAGCGCGCCGGTCGATCGCTTTCGCGACTCCTGGAACAGAAATCGAACTTCGGGCGGTGCGTTTACACGAAGATCACTCATGTCGTTGGGAAACCGGAGCCTACGGATCTATTTTGCGCCCTCATCCCGCGACGTGCAAGTTGCAAAACGCGAACCAGAACCTGGAACCCGCGGTTCTCGGTTCTGGGTTCTAGGTTCCGGGTTCTCGATGCAGGTCTCAATACGCCGTGACTACTCCCACTCCATCGCCATATTACCTATGACGTAAGAAACATTTACGTGGCCGTCCGGAACCCGAACGGGGAACTAGAACCCGGAATTGGAACCGGAACCCGGAACTCTTAAACCCGTCCTGTCCAGGCGCCAATGGCGGCGTTACCGCCCCCGTACGAGTGCAATATTGCCAAGGCGTCGGCCGCGCGCGGTTCGCTGTGGATCGCCACCAGCACGCCGCCCCGGCCGGTCAGCACGTGAAAAATCCGGCCGTCGTGCTGCTGAAATCCGACGCGCCGCATCGTCCCGGCGATACCCAGCTTCTTCAGCCCTTCATCGCTTCCCTGCAACACGGGGATAATCGGACCACGAGCCATCGTGGGACCCACATCATGGATGTCGAGCGTCTGCGGCGCACCCAGAGCACGTTCGATGAAACTCGACATCTCGGGCGAGGCCTTGCCGAGGATGGACAGCGACTCCGCGGGAATCCCCTGCTTCTGCAGCGCGTCGACCCCTTTCTCGGCCCACGCGATGTCCTGAAAAACTCCGACGGTAAAACGCCCGGTCTCGACCTCGAGTGCCATTCACCCTCCCTAGTCTTCCCACTCCGTGTGGACAGCCTGGCCGAGGCTGTGCCGCGTCATCGCGCTTTCGACTCTGCGGCTGTCGACCGACCGGGCGTGCGCGCCCAGCAGAATCGCCTCACCGCTCTCGATTTGCGCGCGCCACTGCTGCGCCTCCCGGTCAGGGAGCCCGGCCTTGATCAGTGTGGCCTTCAGGTCGCCGGCGACATGTCCCGCCGCTTCGCCAATCTCCGCCGCCAGCGGGCCGGCCGCCACCACTGCTCCCGTCCCCGGGAGCCCGATCGCAATCGCGGCGAGCACGTAGCCGCCCAACTCTCCGAGTCGCGAGGCCGTCGGCGAGTCCTCGAGCTCCGAGCCCGGGCTGGCATCGATCTGCCTGGCAATCGTGCCCTCGACGAAATGATCGCGTGCGACAACGGAGAGATCGGCGGGGCCCAGCCCTAACGAGTGCAGTTCGCGCGCCGCGCCGGCGGCATCGCTGACATTTTGAAAGAGAGCCATCACCAACGGATGTGACATCGCTACGTTAATCTATAACAGTTCTGAGTTCTCAGTCGTCAGTCATCAGTAAAGGACTGCCGACTGCCGACTGACAACTGAGAACTGCCGACTGCCGACTGCCGACTGCCGACTGACAACTATGCGAATCGCCATCATCGGCGCAGGTCCGGCGGGCGCGATGGCGGCCCTGCGGCTGGCGCGCGCCGGTGCGGTGGTCAGCCTCTTCGATCCCAGCCACCCACGCGAGAAGCCTTGCGGCGGCGGCCTGACGGGCCGTGCGCTCGCGCTCATCGCCGACGTCATCGACATTCGATCGCTGCCGTCGGTCGTCGTGCGATCGGCCATCATCGAGCCACAGGTTTCGGCAGACGGCGAGCCACGTTCGGAGAACGCCGCCGAGGTTCCGCTGGTCGCTCGCGCCGGCGCGCCACAAGTGCCTCTCGTGGTTTTGAGCCGCGCCGTCTTCGATCGAGCCCTGGTTGACGGCGCGGTCGCCGCGGGCGCTCGATGGATTCCCGAAAAAGCCATCGACATCGCCCGCCGCGATTCGCACTTTGTCGTCCGAACCGATCGCGGAGAGCACCTGGCCGACTACATCCTCGGCGCCGACGGCCCCAGCAGCCTGGTGCGAAAGAAGCTCGCCAAGCCATTCGCGCGGGCACAACTTTCGGTTGCCGCGGGACACTTCGTCCACGGCGCCACGTCATCGGCCATCGCCATCAAATCGATGCGCGAGCAGCCTGGATACCTCTGGTCGTTTCCGCGGCCAGATCACCTCGCGGTTGGCATCTGCGCACCGGCTGCGCACCACACCACGTCGACGGCACTGCTTCAGCAGTCGCAGCGGTGGATCGAGCGGCAGGGCCTCAATCAGGGCGCCAGCCTGACGCCCTACGCCTGGCCCATCCCGAGCATCGGCGACCAGGAGGCATCCGACATGACGTTTGGCGGGCCCGGATGGATGCTGCTGGGCGACGCCGCGGGGCTGGTCGATCCGTTGACGCGCGAAGGCATCTATTACGCGCTTCTCTCAGGCCAGTGGGCGGCCGAAACCCTCGCGGCGGAGTCGACCGCCCGCGCCTCCGCGCGCTACGCCGAACGGTTACATGTCGAGGTCCGCCCCGAAATCGTCCGGGCCTCGCGCCTGAGCGGCCCGTTTTTCAGCCCCGGCTTCGCATCGCTGCTCGTGCATGCCCTCAAGGAAAGCGGCGCGATCCGGGAGGTGTTCGTTGATTTGGTGACCGGCGCTCAGCCCTACCGCGGCCTGCGGCGGCGGCTGCTCGCCACCGGTGAGTGGAGGCTGGCGATACGGGCAATTCGCATGCTCCTGCCCCCTGCTTTTACTGGTACAATGAAGCCTGTCGCTGTCTCAAAAGCCCGTTAGCACCCTGCGACTTAGCATGCCGCGCCGGCCTTCGGGTCGGCCATAGCACGTAGCGCCGGCCTTCAGGTCGGCCAAGGAGTTAGACATGGGTCGGATTGGTTTGCCCGAGCTCTTCATCATCCTCTTCATCGTCGTCCTGATCTTCGGCGCGAACCGACTGCCGCAGCTTGCGACCGGCATCGGCAAGTCGATCCGGAATTTCAAAGACGGGATGAAAGAGGGCGAGAACGACAAGAACGCCTAACGCCGCCCGCGTCCTGATTTCTGCCGTTCGCGGCGGCCCGGCCGCTGCGTGCGGCGCTTCGAGGATCGGCGCTGTTCCTGTTTGGGTCGCGCTTTGCTGTGGCGAGGCCCGCGGCGCCGCTCATCGGTTCTCACCGCATCGAGAACTTCCACGAGCCCGAGATCGATCTGGCGTCGCTCCATGTCGACGCGGATGACCTGCACTTCGACACGCCCACCCAGCTGATACACCTTGTGCGTGTTCTCTCCGCGCAGCGAGTGGCTCTTCTCGAGGAAGCGGTAATAGTCGTCCGCCATGCTCGACACGTGAACCAGGCCTTCGACGTAGTGCTCGACGAGCTGAACGAATAATCCGAACGCCGCGACCCCTGTGATGTAGCCGTCGAACTCGTCTCCGACTTTGTCGGCCATGAAACGCACTTTCTTCCATTGCACGAGCTCGCGCTCGGCCTCGTCGGCGCGGCGCTCCATGTCAGAGCAATGTCTGGCGACCTCCGGCAGATCGGCCTCGAGCTCCTCGACGCGCTCCATGTCGACGCCCTTGTGCCGCAGCTCCCGCAGCATGCGATGGACGACGAGGTCGGGATAACGCCGGATGGGAGACGTGAAGTGCGTGTATGAATCGGCGGCGAGGCCGAAGTGCCCGAGGTTGCGCTCAGCGTACCGCGCCTTCTGCATCGTGCGCAGCATCAGAAACGCAATCGGCCGCTCTTCGGGCTTGCCGTGCAGTTTCTCGAGCAGCCGCTGGAAATTCCGCGGCCGCACGGCGCCGGGCGGCGCCGCGAGCGAATAGCCGAAGCCTGAAATGAACTCCTCGAACTCCTCCACCTTCAGCACGTCCGGCTGCTCGTGGATGCGATAGATGCACGGCATGCCCCGTCCTTCGACGATATGTCGCGACGGTCTCGTTGGCGAGCAGCATGAACTCTTCGATCAGCTTGTGCGCGATGTTTCGTTCGGCTTCGACGATCGCCTCGACCTTGCCCGCGTCGTCGATGATGACTTCGGCTTCCGGCAGATCGAAGTCGATCGATCCACGCCGTTTCCGGCGCGCGTTCAGCACGTGGAACAGCTCGCCCATGAGCTGGAATTTCGGGATCGAGATCGCGGTACTTGCTCATCAGCTCGGGTGGCCTGGTCGTCAGGATGGCGTTCACATCCGTGTAGGTCATCCGCGCCGCGGTGTTGATGACACCGTCGTGAAACTCGTACCGGACCACCGACCCGTTGGCGTCGATTTCCATCAGACAGGACTGCACCAGCCGATCGACCCGCGGGTTCAGGCTGCAGATGCCGGTCGCCAGCTCCGATGGAAACATGTGGACCGCGCGATCGGGGAAATACACCGACGTGGCGCGCTCGTAGCCCTTCCACGTCGAGCGCGCTGCCCTCGGTCACGTAGTGCGCCACGTCTGCGATGTGCACGCCGAGCCAGTAGTGGCCGTTCGCCAGCTTCTCGATGCTGATGGCATCGTCGAAGTCGCGCGCGTGCTCGCCGTCGATCGTGACCGTCACCGTCGACCGGAAGTCGGTGCGCCCGGCAATGTCCTTCGCGCTCACAGGACCGAAGCTGCAGCGCTTCTTCGATCGGCGCCTTCGCCGTGCACGTCGGGGATGCCGAATTTCCGGATGATGATTTCGGTGTCGACCCCCTGCTCGTCGATGTCTCCCAGCACTTCGATCACTTTGCCCACGGGTCCACGCGTAGGCGTCGGCCACGTCGTGATCTCGACGACGACCATCTCGCCGGGTTCGGCCGCGCGCCGACTGCCCGGTCGGAACATGCACGTCGGTCACGATGCGGCGATCGAACGGCTGCACGAAACCGAGGCCCGATTCGGCCAGCTCGAAGCGGCCGACGATCGTGGTGTTCCCGCGCTCAATGATGCGGATGATGCGACCCTCGACGCGGTCTTCGCTCGTTCTCCGCTCGATGCGCACGAGCACGCGATCCCCGTGCATCGCTTCCTTGATGTTCGTCGACGACACGTACACGTCAGGCGCGTCTCCGCCGGCCTTGTCGGGAATGACAAAGCCATAACCGGCGGCGTGCATTTGCACACGGCCGACGATGAGGTCCATCTTGTCGGGCAGCCCGACGCGACCGCCCTTGGTCTGCGACGACTTCGCCGCTCGTCACCAGCGCCTTGACCAGGCGGCGGAATGTCGCTCGCTCTTCGCGCGGGATTTTCAGGATTCGAAATAACTCTCGAGGCGTTGCCGGGTGGGTGACTTTTTCACGTAATAACTTGACGATTTGTTCTCTGGATAGCATGGGATTCTTGATTCTGACTATAGCGGTTCTAGGTTCTGGGTTCGTAAGTTCTTAGGTTCCAGTTCCGGGTTCTCGGTTCGTGTGATCGGTTCCCGGACGGTCAGTCTGGTTAGAACCGAGAACCTGGAACCGGAACGGAGAACCCAGAACGCTGAGAACCCAGAACCGCTAACGAAACAGTACGATCTGGAGGTCGCCGACATTTGTCGTCGAAGGGCCGGTCATGATCAGGTCGTTGAGACGCTGGAAGAACGCGTACGCGTTGTTGTCGGCGAGATAGGCATCCGCGTCGAGCGATTGCTGCGTTGCGCGCTCGATGGTCGTTCCATCGGCGTACGCGCCCGCGGCGTCCGTGGGGCCATCGATTCCATCGGTGCCCATGCTGCCGAGCGCCACGTCGCTCGCCGCGGCGTCAAGCGCCCTGGCCACCGACAACGCCATCTCCTGATTGCGGCCGCCCTTGCCCTTGCCGACAACTTTCACGGTCGTCTCGCCGCTTGCGATGACGGCGAATGGCCGCTTCTTGTCGGCCGCGAGCGACCGCGCCCGCTCGAGCACAATCGGCCCCATCGTTCGTGCGTCGCCGACGATGGGCTCTTCGATGATCGCGACGTCGTAGCCCAGCGAGCGTGCGGTTTCTGCGGCGCCGTTCATCGCGTTGAAGCGCCCGCCGATGACGCGCGTCGCCGATCGATCGAAGCGCGCATCGCCGGGTTTCGGCGTCTCGTCGATCGTGCCTTCGAGCCCCGCGCGCAGGTAATCCTTTGCGGCTCGAGTCATCAGGGCCTTCCACGCCGAGTCGATCGACGTAGTTCCACGCGTCCTGGTATGTCGACGGATCGGGCACGGTCGGACCCGAACCGATGACGCTGAGGTCGTCGCCCACGACGTCTGAAATCGCGAGGCACACCGTCGGACCCGACGCGGCTGCGGCAAGGCGGCCGCCCTTGACCGCCGATAGATGCTTGCGAATCGTGTTGAGCGCGGTGATGTCGGCACCACCCTTCAGCAGCGCGTTCACCGCGACACGCTTGTCTTCGAGCGTCAGGTCTCCCGCGGGCACGGCCATCAGCGCCGATGCGCCGCCAGAGAGCAGCACGACGAGCGTTTCGCCTGGATCGGTCCGGCGCGCCACGTCGAGCGCGCGGCGGCCGGCGGCCACGCTGCGCTCATCGGGCAGCGGATGGCTCGATGGAATCCACTCGAGCTGCTGGCGGCAGTGCTATCGGCAAGTGGGTGCCGATGACGATGCCATCGCGAATCCGATCGCCCGCGATCCCCGCGAACGTATCGGCCATGAACGGCGCGGCCTTGCCGACGGCAATGAGGCGCAGCGTCGCCCCTGCAATCGCGAAGCGATTGTCGGCTTCTGCACAGCACGATAGATCAGGTGATGCGGAGATGCGGCGTCTATAGCGCCGCGCGCGATGGTCAGGAAGTGATGGCGGAAATCGAACAGGGGCGAGGTCTCAGTGAACGTTCTTCGGATCGGTCCAGCCCGAAAGCCCGGTCACCACGTTGAACTTCCGGAGCAGCCGGCTGACCACTTGTCGGCGTCTTTCTTGGCGAGAGATGTTCGAGCTGGGAAATGATACGGGTGAGGGCGGCTTCGACCGATGTGATGGCGCTGTGGGAATAATACTCTCGCTGCTGTTCCAGACAGCGCCGATGTTTCAGGAACTCTTCCCGATAGAAATCGGTAAGGTCGACCCGTGTCTTACCTTCGACTGCGCCATTGAGGGATAAACCCAGTCTAGTAAGCGGCCAGAAAACTGTCAACGGATTTTCATGGATGCGCAACTAATATTGCGCCCTGCCGCCGTCCCTCAATCCGCCACTTCGCGGGTGTTCCGTGCGGCGATCAGCCCTCCCACCATCCACGGCCATGCCGGCCACGAGCAGCGCGAGCGCGGTCGGAAACGACAGAAAGACCAGCGAGGCGGGATCGACCGCGCCGCCAAGGAACGAGCCCGACGCGGCTTCTGACGACGAAAAACGCGATCCACAGGACGACGAGCGCCACCAGCGCTCCAATACCGCCCTGAATGAGTCCCTCGACGACGAACGGCCCGCGGATGTAACCGAGGGGTGCGCCGACCAGCTGCATGATGTGAATCTCTTCGCGCCTGGCAACCAGGGCAAAACTCACCACGCTGGCGACAGTGAGCGCCGCGGCAAACACGAGCAGCGCCGCCAGCGTAAACCCGCCCGCGCGCACCACGTCGACGGCCTCCATCAGGCGCTGAATCCACTGCCGGTCGTACCGCACATCGGCCACGCCAGACAACTGTGCCGCGTTGTGCGCGAGCGATTCGATGTCGGCCGGGCTCACGCCGGGGCGCAATCGCACTTCGATCGACGCGGGAAGTGGGTTGGCCTGGAACTCGGCGGCCGCGTCGGCCAGCACGGGAAAATTCTGCTTGAACCGTCGAAGCGCCTCTTCTTTCGACACGGCCTCGATGGCGCCGACGAGCGGGCTGGCTCGCAACGCGTTCTCTGCCGCATTTCTCTGCTCGGCGGTGGCCGTGTCGGCAGATACACGGAGAACTCGGCCGCCTGCTGCCAGCGGGTGAAGATGCGCTCCATGTTGGTCGTGAGAATCAGGAATCCGCCCAGGACGACGAACGCAACGGCGATCGTGACGGTCGCGATGATTGCCGTCTTCAGCCCGCGCAAGAGGCTCGCCGATGCTTCGTCGAAGAAGTACTTAAGCGCCCGCATTGGTTCCCGTGGCAGCCGTGGTGGCGCGCTCGTCGGCGTCGATGAGCTTGCCGTGATCGATCGCGATGGCGCGCCGGCCGACGCGATGGATCAGGTCGCGATCGTGCGTCGCGACGAGCACGGTCGTCCCGCGCGCGTTGACTTCGCGGAACAGGTTCATGATGTCGAGCGAGAGATCGGGGTCGAGGTTGCCTGTCGGCTCGTCGGCCAGAATCAGCATGGGGTCGTTCACCAGCGCGCGCGCGATCGCGATCCGCTGCTGCTCGCCGCCCGACAGCTCCTGCGGATACGCGTTCATCCGGTGCTGCAGCCCCACCCATTTCAAGACCTGGAACGTCTTGCGCTGCTGGGTCGAGACCGGCGCGCCGAGCACCCGCGGCACGATCGAGACGTTCTCGAGCACGGTCTTGCGCGGAATGAGCTTGAAGTCCTGGAACACGAACCCGACGCTGCGCCGGTACGCCTGCACCTGCCGGGGCGTCAGACGCGCGAGATTCCTGCCGGCCACCGTGATGGCGCCGTCTGTGGGCAGGCTTTCGCGGAGCAGCAGGCGCAGGAAGGTCGATTTCCCTGCGCCGCTCGGACCGGTGAGGAAGACGAACTCGCCCTTCTCCACCTGGATGGAGAGATCGCGCAGCGCGTAGACGCCGCGGCTGTAAAGTTTTGAAAGATGATGGGTTTCTATCAAGTTCTGCTGTGAACATTTTCTACTTGTCGAGCTCGCGGCGCAATAGCTCATTCACCAGTTTGGGATTCGCCTTGCCGCCGGTCGCCTTCATCACCTGGCCGACGAGAAAGCCGAACGTGCCGGTCTTGCCGTGGCGAATCTGTGCAACGGCATCCTGATTGGCGCCAATAACGGCGCGCACGCTCGACAGGATGGCCTCTTGGTCACCAATCTGGGCGAGCCCGTCGGCGGCCACGATGTCGTCTGCGCTGCGGCCCGTTTCATACATTTTCTCGAACACCGTTTTCCCGATCGACGCGCTGATGGTCGATGTGTCCACCAGCCCGATCAGTCCCGCCAGCGCGCCGGCCGTCACACGCTGCCGATCGAAGCGCTCCCCCAGGTCGTTCAGCTTCCTGGCGACCTCGCCCGAGACCCAGTTGAAGGCCGCGCGGGGATTGCCGGCCGCCCTGGCGGTTTCCTCGAAGAGCGCGGTCAGCTCGGTGTTCTCGAGCGCCGTCACTTCGAGCTCGGACAACGCGTATTCGGCCATCACCCGCTGGCGTCGCGCCTCGGGCAGCTCGACGATCGATCCCCGAATCTGGTCGATACGCTCGCGCGCCAGCTGAACCGGTGGAAGATCGGGCTCGGGAAAATACCGGTAGTCGTGCGCGTCTTCCTTGCTGCGCATCGAGAACGTTTCGCGCCGGGTCGAATCCCAGAGGCGCGTCTCCTGCACGATGGAGCCGCCACGCTCGAGCACGTCGACCTGCCGCTCGATCTCGTAGTCGAGCGCCTTTTCCAGATACCGGAACGAGTTGATGTTCTTCACCTCGGTTTTGGTCCCCAGCTTCGCGACGCCTGCCGGCCGCACCGACACGTTCGCATCGCATCGCAGGCTGCCCTCTTCCATGTTGCCGTCGTTCACGCCGATCGCGATGAGAATGTCGCGCAGCTTGCGAAACGCATGGGCCGCGTCGGTCGCCGATCGCAGATCGGGCTCGGTGACGATCTCGATGAGCGGCGTGCCGCTGCGGTTGAAATCGAGATGCGTCTTCCGATCTGAGTCGGCAAAGCCTTCGTGGAGGGATTTTCCCGCGTCTTCTTCCATGTGAACGCGCGTGATGCGCACGCGCCTCACCTCGCCCCCCGCGCTGAACTCGAGCGTGCCGGCCGTCGCCAGAGGCAGCTCATATTGCGAGATCTGGTAGCCCTTCGGGAGGTCCGGGTAGAAGTAGTTCTTGCGCGCGAAAATCGACTGCTCGTGCACGGTGCAGTCGAGCGCCAGCGCCGCTTTGGCGGCAAAATCGACGGCGCGGCGGTTCAGCACAGGCAAGGCCCCCGGGAACCCGAGGCAGACAGGGCAGACGCTGGTATTGGGCGCATCCCCGAAGCGCGTGCTGCAACCGCAGAAAATTTTGGTATTTGTCAGTAGGCGGGCGTGTATTTCCAGCCCAATTACCGGTTCAAATCCCACGACGTGTGATGCTATCATCAATGCGGCCCAATTCCCTGTAACCGTTTGTAAATGAAAGGCCAGCACAGTCGTATCCATGAGTAGGCACGATCAGATGAAGGCCGGTGGCTCAGCCCTTCCCGCTCCTGCACAGGGAGCCGGCGGCGAGGACTCTCTCGCCACGCAGGGAGCGGTTCGTCCCGCCGACATCGAATCGTCGATCGCCGGGCAGGTGCAGGATCACCTCGCGGCCGGGAACGACCACGCCGCGCGTGATGTGTTCGCGCAGATCGTCACCCGCCAGCAGCGCCGGGCGTCGCGTATTGCCTGGCACTATCTGCGCGATGTCGCGGAGGCCGACGAGGCCGTGCAGGATGCCTTCGTCAAGGCCTACACGCACATCGCGTCGTTCCAGCGTCACCTGTCGTTCGAAGTGTGGCTGACGCGGATTTTGATCAACGGCTGCCTCGATCGTCAGAAGGCGCGCACGCGTCGCTCGCGCTGGATGCTTCCGGTGGCCGACGCGGGGCGCCGCGATCTGGATACGATCGAGCGCGCGACGCGGCCGGCCGATCGCTCGCCGGAGGCGCAGTTGATGGCGCGCGAATGGCGCGACCAGCTCGTCGCCGCCGTACAGCGGTTGCCCGATCGTCAGCGCCTGGTGTTCATGTTGTGTCACTACAGCGATCATTCGACGCGCGATGTCGCCGAGATGACCGGACTGAACGAATCGACCGTGAGGGTGCATCTGTTCCGCGCCATTCGCAAGCTGCGCACGGCCATGGAAGGACAGCGTCATGCGATTTGACAACCGCATCGCTCCCATTACCGGATCACATCTGTCTGACGATCAGCTGATGGAAACCTACGTATTGGCCGGCGAGAATCGCCATCTCAGCTCCTGCCGTCAGTGCACAGCACGGTTCGACGAGCTCGTGCGCACGCTGCAGCACATGCACGAAGCTGCCGTCCGCGAGGCCGACACGGCGTTCAGCGCCGAGCGTCTGCACGATCAGCGCGACCGCATCATGCGCCGTCTCGAGCGATATGATCATCCGGCCGAGGTCCTTGCGTTTCCGTACCGCACTGCCAGCCACCCGGCCGTCCGTCTGTTCGGTCCCGCTCGCCGCTGGATTGCCGGCGCGGCGGCCGCCGGCCTTGCCGCGGGCATGTTCCTCGGCTTCACGATGGACCGCCGCATGCACTACGCCGCGATCAATCAGGCCATTCAGCAGACAGCCGCCGCCCAGGCGGCCGCGGCCTGGCAGATCGAGGCGCGCGACGATCAGTTCCTCAACGAAGTGGACGAAGCGCTGGTGGGCTCGCGCGTTCGCGAGATGCGGCCCGATCTGGGCGCCATCGACCTCATGACGACGCCTCTCGAGATTCGCGAAGTGAGTTACGTTCGAGAATGACGAGCGACCGGCGCGGGACGACCGGGTCCCGCGACAACAACATGACCTCCTCGCTCGTGTTTCGAAAGGGCCTCGACCTCAAGCACATGGTCGCGGCCGAACTGAACCAGAACTACCACAGCGATCTCGTCCAGCAGATTAAAGCCGACGATTTTCAGTATCGAGAGGGGCGGCTCACTGTCCATCTCGCTCGCGAGTTCGGGTTCTGCTACGGCGTGGATCGCGCGGTCGACTACGCCTACCAGACCCGCGAGCGGTTTCCCGACCGGCGCGTATTCCTGACCGGCGAGATCATTCACAACCCGCACGTCAACGATCGCCTGCGCAACAAGGGCATTCTGTTCCTGAGCGACCCCGCCGACGGCCGCGAGCCGCTGGGGGCGCAGGACGTCGTCGTGCTGCCCGCCTTCGGCGTCACCGCCGCCGAGATGCAGCGGTTCGGCGCGATCGGCTGCGTCATGGTCGATACGACGTGCGGCTCGGTGCTGAACGTGTGGAAGAACGTGAAGCGCTACGCCCAGGACGGCTTCACCTCCATCATTCACGGCAAGGTGTGGCACGAGGAAACCCAGGCGACCGCGTCGCAGGCGCTCGACTACGAGGGCGGCCATTTTCTCGTCGTGCTGAACCTCGAAGAGACCAACGACGTCTGCAACTACATCCGCCATGGCGGCGACCGCGCCGGGTTTCTCGCGCGGTTTCGTGACGCCGTCTCCCCGGGATTCGATCCCGACCGCGATCTGGGACATATCGGCCTGGCCAACCAGACCACGATGCTGATGTCCGAGTCGCTGCAGGTGGAAGAGCTCTTTCGCCAGGCCATCGTCGATCGGCATGGCCTCGATGCAATCCCGTCGCGATTCCGGGCGTTCGACACGATCTGCAGCGCCACCCAGGACAGGCAGGATGCGGTCGTGACGCTGCTGAAGGACCAACGCATCGACCTGATGATCGTCATCGGCGGCTACAACAGCAGCAATACCTGCAATCTGGCGCGGATTTGCGACCAACAGGTCCCGACGTTTCATATCGCCGATCCGGGCTGCCTGGAATCGGCCGATGTAATCCGTTACAGGCCTGCGGGGGCCGGCAAGGGGGAGGTCGAAGCCAGGGGCTGGCTGCCTGTTCGGGGAAATCTGGCGGTTGGGCTAACATCTGGGGCTTCGACACCGGACAATCAGGTCGGCACGACGGTCAGGCGGCTGGCGGCGCTCTGCAACGCGGTCTGACCCGGGCACTCGGAACTCGAACTCGACCCTCGGAAGTTGGAACCTCGGAACCTGGAACCGGCCCTCGGAACCTCGGAAGTGGAACCTCGGAACCGGAACCCGGAACCGGAACCCGTAAACAACCTGTATACCGCCGTCGTATTTGGAGTTAGTAACCGGTAGAGGTAACTCAATGCGAATAATTCGTACGATGGCGATCGTCGGGGCCTTGGCCCTGCCTGCGGGGATGGTTGGGGTGCTCGAGGCCCGCGCCACGCAGCAGGACAAGCCGTCAAGCGCTCACTCGAATAATCCGCGTCCGCCGTCGAACTGGTGGAAGACGCAGCGGTACATGCAGGAACTGAAGCTCACTGCCGAGCAGTCGAACGAAATCGAGCAGATCGTGCAGAGCTCGATGGGGCGGCTCAGAGGAGACAAGGACGACCTCGATCGCGCGCAGAGCGAGTTCCGGCTGATGATGGAACAGCCGCATACGCCTCAGCGCGAGCTGCTGAAAGCGGCCGAGCGGCTCGAGATGGCGCGCTTCCTGATCAGCAAAGAACGGACGTCGATGCTCGTGCGGATTCACAGCGTGTTGACGCCCGATCAGCGCCGGGGCCTCGATGTCATTGCGAAGCGGCACGAAGCCGAGCGGAATCGTCAGAGCCAGAATCAGAGCCAGAAGTAGTTTCAACCCTGCATTTCATAAACGATGTAGCGTCCGGCGTCAGCCGGACCGTGACTAATGGAGCTTGTGATGTTCGGAAGAAAGTTTGTTGCATCGGCGTCCTGTGTATTGCTGGTGGCGGGCATTGCGCGCGCCCAGACCCCGACCTCTGACTCCACCCGCACGGATGATCTCGTCAAGCAGGCCGTCGAGCGCTACACCACGGGGCTCGAAGCGTCGCGCGTGCGTGCCGGGCAGGAACCGGCCGGCAGCGCGGCCGTCCCGTTGACGCTCGACGAGGCGGTGCGCCGCGCCCTCGACGACAACCTGGAAATCCAGGTCGAGCGGTTGAACCCGCAGACCTTCGACTTTACGCTCGCATCTCTGCGCGCGAACTACAAGCCGACGGCCACCTCGAGCATCGGCCGCCGCGACAACGTGAGGCCGCCGACCAACCTGCTGAATCCCGGCAGCCCGAACGTGTCGACGATGACCTATAACTCGGGGCTGACGCAGAACATGCTGTGGGGCGGCGGCAACTACGCGCTCACCTTCAACAACAACAAGATCGTGTCGCCGACAGACCAGCTGGCTCGTTTCGATCCGCAGTTCAACAGCTCGTATCTGTTCGCCTACACGCAGCCGCTGCTGCGGGGGTTCAAGATCGACCAGACCCGCCAGCAGATGCAGACGACGGTCATCAATCGCGACAACGCCGAGCTGAATCTGAAGGCGCGCACGACCAACACGCTGGCATCGGTCCGCTCCGCGTACTGGGATTACACCTTCTCAATCCAGGCCGTCGAGGTGGCGAAGCAGTCGCTGGCGCTCGCGTCGAAGCTGCTCTCGGACAACAAAATTCGCGTCGAAGTCGGCACGATGGCGCCGATGGACGTCGTGCAGGCGGAAGCGGAAGAAGCCACCCGTCAGCAGGCGCTCACCATCGCCATCGCGACGATGCGCACGGCCGAGCTCACGCTGAAGCGTCTCATCGTGAGCGGCACGAACGACCCGCTCTGGTCGCAGCACATCGAGCCGACCGATCGTCCGAACTTTCAGAACGTGTCGATCGATGTTGACGCGGCGGTCCGCAACGCACTGGCGCAGCGCACCGACCTGCAGATTGCGCGCAACAACTTCGAGTCGAACAACGTGGTGCTCAAGTCGCAGCGCAATTCATCGCTGCCGGACGTCGATGCGGTGGTGTCGTACGGGGCAGCCGGCCTGGGCGGCGTCCAGTGGAACCTCGTCGGATCGGGAATCGAACAAACGCGCCAGGGGATCGCGGTCGACGGCGGGTATAACAACGCGTTGAGCACGCTCTTCAACCGCGACTACCCCAACTGGCAGTTCGCGCTTAACGTGAGCTATCCGATCGGCGGCAACAACTTCGAAGCGCAGGCCGCGCGCACGCGCCTGCTGATTCAGCAGAACCAGGCGCAGATTCGCGCGAGCGAGCTGACCGTCGCCACGGAAGTCGCCAACGCGGCGCTTCAGGTGACCAACAGCACAGAGGCGCTGGCGGCCGCACGCGTGGCGCGCGACCTGTCGCAGCGGCGTCTGGACGCCGAGATGAGCCGGTTCGAGGTCGGCATGTCGAACAACTATCAGGTCGTGCAATCGCAGCGCGATTTGCGCGAAGCGCAGAATTCCGAGCTACGCGCGCTGCTCAACTATCAGAAGGCCCTTGTCGAGTTCGACCGCGTGCAACAGGCAGGCGCGCGCTAGAGAGGTTCCCGGTTTTCATATGCGCAAATACGGAATCATCCTGCTGCTCCTCGTCGCTGCCGGCGGAGCTGCGGTGTATTACTTCTCGGGCGATCGTTCGGCCAGCGCGGCCGCGCAGGCCGAAGTGCAGCGCGAAGCACGTGCGCAGCAGCGCGGCGGCGGTGGTGGTATGGGCGGTGGCGGGTTCGGTGGTGGCGGCGGCGGCTTTGGCCGCGGGCCGCGGCCGCCGATGACCGTTGAGCTCGCACCTGTCGTACGCAAGGACATGGTCGCCACGGTGACGGTCGTCGGCAACCTGGTCGGCGCAGCAACCGTCGACGCAGTGCCTCGCGCGCAGGGCCGTCTCGACGCGGTGTACGTGAAGCTTGGCGACCCGGTCCGGCTGGGTCAGCCGATCGCCAAGATTGAGGACCGCGAACTCGTCGAGCAAATCAAGCAGGCCGAGGCGACTTACAACGTGTCGCAGGCGACGATTCGACAGCGGCAGGCGGACTTGAAGCTGGCGCTGAACAACATGGAGCGGTCGAAGAGCCTGTACGAGCGCGACCTTCTTCCACGCCAGACGTTCGACGATACCGACGCGCGATATCAGGCGGCGCTTGCGCAGCTCGAGTTGGCACAGGCGCAGATGGCCCAGTCCGGAGCACGGCTCGACGAGCTGAAGATCAACCTCTCGAATACCATCATCACGTCGCCGGTCGACGGGTTCATCGGCAAGCGCACGCTCGATCCGGGCGCCAGCGTGGGCGTGAACACGTCATTTATTTCCGTCGTGGACATCCGCACCGTTCGCCTCGTCATCAACGTCGTCGAGAAGGATCTTCGCCGCATTCACCAGGGCATCCCGGCCGAAGTCGAAGTCGACGCCTATCCTGGCGAGAACTTCAACGGTCGTGTCGCGCGGCTGGCGCCCATTCTCGACCCTGCCACCCGCACGGCGCAGGTGGAGATCGAAATTCCGAATCCCGGCTACCGTCTGAAGCCGGGCATGTATGCGCGCGTGATGTTCACGGTTGAGAAGCACGAGAAGGCGCTCGTGGTGCCGACGCTGGCGGTCGTTGATATGCAGGGCAAGCTTGGCGTCTGGGTGCCGGGCGAAGGCGACACGCCGTCGTTCCAGCCGGTCACCCTCGGCATCGAGCAGCAGGACTTCACGGAGCTCACGACCGGCGTGACGGAAGGTCAGAAAATCATTTCGACCGGCGCCGCAGCGCTGCGTGCGGGCGACCGTATCGTGCTGCCGGGCCAGCGCGCCGGCGGTAGTGGCGGTCGTGCGGCCGGCGGTGCGCGTGGAGGCGGACGCGGCGGCGGGCGTCGCGGCGGCGACACGAACGCGAATCAGGCGCAACAGCCCGCAGGGCGGTAGAGTTCAGGTGTTGGCGATGGACGTGGAGACACAATGAGCATTCCTCGAATAGCGATTGCGCGGCCCGTGATGATGTTCATGATCAGCGCGATCATCATCCTGCTGGGCGGCATCTCAGTCACGCGGCTGCCGGTCGACCTGTTGCCGGACGTCACCTACCCGACGGTCAGCGTCATCGTCCGGTATCCCGGGGTCGGGCCGCAGGAGATCGAGCAGCTCATCACGCGCCCGCTCGAGCAGACGGTCAGCGCCGTCGCCGGGCTCGAACAGCTGAACTCATCGTCCAACGAGGGATCGAGTCGTGTCTCGCTGTCGTTTGCATGGGGCACCGACCTCAGCGAAGCGATGGACGACATGCGCATGCGGCTGGATCGCGTGCGCGGCCGGCTGCCGCTCGAAGCCGAGCCGATGCAGATCTTCCGCCAGGACTCGAACGCCCAGCCGATCATGAGCCTCGGCATCGAAGGCAACTACGACCGCGTCACGCTGCGCGAGATGGCCGAGAACCAGCTCGGCCCGCGACTCGAACGCGTGGAGGGTGTCGCGGCCGTGACGACCATGGGCGGCCTTCGCCGGCAGATTCACGTCCAGCTGTCGAAGGAAAAGATTGCCGCGCTCGACCTTCCGGTCGAACGCATCTCGGCGCTGTTGCGCTCGGAGAACCAGAACACGCCGCTGGGCGAAGTGAACCAGGGCGAGCGCACCTATCTGCTGCGCAGCCAGGCGCAATTCCAGAGCCTCGACGAAATCCGCAACCTCGTGCTGATGACGCGCGGCGGCATACCCATCTATGTGCGCGACGTCGCCGAGGTCGTCGATACCACCGAAGACATTCGATCGATCCTCCGCATCAACGGCCGTCCGGGCGTGCGTCTCTCGGTGCAGAAGCAGTCGGGCACCAACACCGTGCAGGTGGCAGATGGCATCAGGGCGGAGATCAACCGCATCAACACCGAGATGCCCAACATCAAGCTGAACGTCCTCGACGATAGCTCGGTCTACATCAAGCGATCGATCAACTCGGTACAGGAACACGCGCTGCTCGGTGCGGGGCTCGTGACGCTCATCATCTTCCTGTTCCTGCGAAGTTTCCGCTCGACGTTCATCGTCTGCACGTCGATTCCCATTTCGGTGATCGGCACGTTCGCGCTCCTCTATTTCGCCGGCTACACCCTGAACATCATGACGTTCGGCGGTCTGGCGCTCGGCATAGGCATGGTGGTCGACGCCGCCATCGTCGTGCTCGAGAACGCGTACCGCCACATGGAGCACGGCAAGGATCGCGTGACCGCCGCCATCGAAGGCAGCGAGGAAGTCTGGGGCGCGATCGTCGCGTCGATTCTGACGCACATCGCGGTGTTCGTGCCGCTGCTCTTCCTGACCGGCATCTCGAGCATCCTTTTCAAGCAGCTCTCGGTCGTGGTCATCTTCTCGCTGCTGATGTCGCTGCTCGTCGCCGTCACGCTCGTGCCCGTGTTGTGCGCGCACCTCTTGAAGCTGCCACCGCCCGAGTCAGAGCGAACAGGTATTGGCGGCCGTCTATTCACGATGAGCGAGAGATTCCTCGAAGGGATGGACGACGGCTATCGCCGGCTGTTGCACAAGGCACTCGCACATCGTCCCATGGTGCTGGCGGGGGGCGCCGCGTCCATCATCGCAGCGATCGTCATGTTCCCTCTCTTGAACACCGAGCTCGCGCCACAGACTGACGAGGGCGTTGTCTCGGTGTCGGCAGAGCTGGCGGCAGGCACGCGCATCGAGCGCACCGATGCAATCATGGCGCGCCTCGAGGAGATGACGCGCCAGCTGGTGCCCGAAGCGGAAACCTTCATAGCCAGCGCCGGAGTCGGCGGCGGCGGCGGTGGCGGCGGCGGTTTTGGCGGTGGCGGAACCAGCCGCGGTTTCATTCAGATGTTTCTCGTGCCGAAGGACCAGCGCGTCCGCTCGAGCGATGAAGTTGCGTTCGACCTGCGGCGTCAGTTGCAGGGTATTCCCGGCGTCATCGTGCGCGCCAACGCCAGCGGCGGCAACAACCAGATTAACCGCCTGATGTCGGGTGGCCAGGGGAACGACAGCCGCATGGCCATTGAAATCCGCGGCGAAGATCTCGAGGCGGGACGCCGGATCGCACTGGAGGTGCAGGACCTGCTTCAGACGATTCCCGGCATCGCCGATCCACGGCTTGCGCGCGACGAAGCGCGCCCCGAGCTCGCTGTGCAAGTCGACCGACCCAAAGCCGCGCTCTTCGGGCTGAATACCACGACAGTCGCCAACACGATTCGAACGAACGTGGCAGGGACAATCGCCGCGCAGTTCCGGCAGGGCGGCTACGAATATCCGATCATCGTCCGCCTGAAGCAGGAAGACCGCGAGCAGGTGTCTGACGTGAATGAGGTCATGGTCAACACGGCCAGCGGCGTGTCGCTGCCCGTCAAGAACGTGATGGTGATTCAATCGCAGCTCGGACCGAGCCAGATCGAGCGCAAGAACCAGGAGCGTCTCGTCATGGTGAGCGCCGAGCCTGAAATACCGCTCAGCGAGGCGGTCAGCCTGGTGCAGCAACGGCTGCCCGAGATCAGCCGGCCGCAGGACTTCTCTATCGGGTTCGGCGCCGAAGTCGAGCAGCAGGCGAAGACGTTCAACGAGCTCCGGCTCGTGCTGATTCTCGCGCTCATCCTCGTTTACGCCGTCATGGCGTCGCAGTACCAGTCGTTGCGCGATCCGTTCATCATCATGTTCTCGGTGCCGACCGCGGCGATTGGCGTCGTGCTGGCGCTCTACCTGACCGGCACGTCATTCAACCTGCAGGCCTATCTCGGCGTCATCATGCTGGGAGGAATCGTCGTCAGTAACGGCATCCTCCTGGTTGACTATACGAACATCCTCCGGCGTCGCGACGGCATGGAGCTGCGCGAGGCTGTGGAGGTGGCCGGCCGAACGCGGCTGCGTCCGATCCTGATGACCGCGCTGGCGACGATGCTCGGCCTCGTGCCCATGGCCCTCGGCATCGGCGAAGGCAGCGAGTTGCAGGTGCCGTTGGCGCGCGTCGTCATCGGCGGCCTTCTGACCTCGACCTTCATTACCCTGGTGTTCGTCCCAACGGTGTACACGCTGTTCGAAGAAGGGTTATCGGGCCTGAGGAAGAAGCGGCCGCATCAAACGCAGGCAGCCGCGCATTAACGACCTCCCGCCGTCACAGAAGTTTCACATGGGTGCGCCGAACGCTCTCGGCGCACCCAGCGTCAAATCAATAGATGCGCAAAATACTGCTTCTCACCGTTGCTCTCGCAGTGCTCGCCGGCGGGGGCTACGCTTACTACCGGTATACCCAGAAGCCGGTCGCTCCGACGATCAATACGGCGCGTGTTACGCGCGGTGAGCTCGCAGAGACCGTCGGCGCCACCGGGGCGCTTCAGGCGGTCACGACCGTGCAGGTGGGCACGCAGGTATCCGGCACGATCCTGCAGCTGAATGCCGACTTCAACTCGCTGGTTCGCAAAGGTCAGGTACTCGCCCGGCTGGATCCCTCGCTCTTCGCCACGCAGATCGAGCAGGCGCGCGCCAACCTGATTCGCGCAGAGGCAGACCTCGAGCGCTTTCGGGTGTCGCTCGATGATGCCCGCACGAAATTGAAGCGGGCGAACGATTTGTGGGAGAAGAAGCTGATTGCCCAGACCGAGCAGGAGGCAGCCGAAGTGGCCGTTCGCTCGGCCGAGGCGCAGCTTCGATCGCAGCAGGCGGCGGTAACCCAATCGCAGGCGTCGCTGCAGCAGAATCAGGTCAACCTGGCGCATACGGTCATCGAGTCGCCGATCGACGGGCTCGTCATTTCGCGCAACGTCGATGTCGGCCAGACGGTCGCCGCCAGTATGTCGGCTCCCACGTTGTTCGTCCTCGCGGCCGACTTGACGAAGATGCAGGTGCTCGCGAGCCTCGACGAGTCGGACGTCGGGCGTATCCGCCCCGGGCAGGTTGTGCGCTTTCGCGTCGATGCCTTCCCCAATGAGGAGTTCCTCGGGGCCGTCACGCAAGTGCGCCTGCAGCCGACCACCGTGCAGAACGTGGTGACGTATCAGACCGTCATTGACGTCCCGAATCCCGCGCTCAAGTTGAAGCCCGGGATGACGGCGAACGTAAACATCGAAATCGCGCGGCGCCGGGATACGCTCCGCGTGCCGAATACGGCGCTGCGATTCCGTCCCACGGCAGAGATCTTCGCGGCGCTCGGCCAGACTCCTCCGCCGACGGGCGGCGGCCGCGGCCGTGGAAACGGCCAGGGGCCCGATACGCGCAACGCTCAGCCCACTCAGCAGCCAGCGGCGCAGCAGCAACCGGCCCCGTCGCCGCCCGTGGCGCAGCAACGGACCACTCCGCCGCAGGCCGCAACGGCACAGCAGCAACCGGCCAGCGAGCAGCCTAACGGGGAAGATCGTCCTCAGCGGATGGGTCGCGGGCGAACCACTACCACCGAAGGCGCATCAGGATCGACACCGGCCCGAGGCGCAGGTGGAGGCGGCGGTGAGCGGCGCGCAGGTCGCGGCAATTTCCAGGAGCGCATGGCAAACATGACGCCCGAAGAGCGCGAGCGCTTCATGGAGCGCATGCGCGCGCGTGGTTTCACACCGCCCGGGGGCGACCCGGCGGCCGCCACGGCGGCGCAGCCCGGTAGAGGGCAGGGCCCGCGCGCAGCCGCCGCACAAAAGCCTGCGGCTCCAGCAACAGCCTCACAGGGCGGCGCGACGACGTTCGACGCGCTGTTCGGGCCATTAGCCCCGACGGAGAGCTTCGGACAGGTCTGGCTGAACGTCGACAATAAGCTGCAGCGCGTGCGCCTGAGGCTGGGCATCACCGACGGTCAGCAGACGGAGTTGCTTCAGGCCCTGGACGGAACCCTCGATGAGGGGACCGAGGTCGTCACCAATGTCATCACCGGTGAGGTTCGACAGGCCCCTCAGGGCGGCAACGCCTTCCCGGGCCTGGGTGGAGGCCGCGGGTTCGATCGCGGCGGTGGCGGATTCGGTGGCGGCGGCGGCGGCCGAGGCGGTGGCCGGGGGCAGTAATGCCGGTCATTTCCGTCCGCGATCTCACCCGGACCTATGACGTCGGCGAAGTAAAGGTGCACGCCCTTCGCGGCGTCTCCCTCGACATCGAGCCGGGCGAGTTTGTCGCCGCGACAGGGCCGTCAGGGTCGGGCAAATCGACGCTGATGCACATCCTGGGCTGCCTCGATCACCCGACGACCGGTCAATACATCCTCGACGGACGCGACGTCGCGAAGCTCACCCGGAACGATCTCGCGGAGGTCCGCAATCTGAAGATCGGGTTCGTGTTCCAGGGATTCAACCTGCTCGCCCGTACATCGGCGCTCGACAACGTCGAGCTGCCGCTGCTCTATACGAACAAGACGATGAAGGCGGCCGAGCGGCACGCGCGTGCGATGGCCGCGTTGAAAGCCGTCGGGCTGGTTGAACGCGCGCACCATCATCCGAATCAGTTGTCGGGCGGACAACAGCAGCGCGTGGCGATCGCGCGCGCGTTGATCAATCAGCCCTCTCTCCTGCTCGCGGACGAGCCGACAGGAAACCTCGACTCGCGCACGAGTGTCGAGGTGATGGGCATCTTTCAGCAGCTGAACGCCGAACAGGGCATCACCGTCCTGCTGATCACGCACGAGCACGATATCGCCGAGTACGCGAACCGGATCATCGCGTTCCGCGACGGCCGCATCGTCGGCAATCAGGTCGTGACCAATAGACGCAACGCCGAGACGGAGCTGGCGTCGATGCCGGCCATAGCGTGAGGACTCACCCATGTCGCCTGTAATGACCACGCGTATCGCGTTCAAAGCGCTGGCGCGCAACAAAATGCGCACGGCCCTGACGATGCTCGGCATGATCATCGGCGTCTCGGCCGTCATCACGCTCGTCGCGCTCGGCAATGGCGCGCAGCAACGGATCGAAGCGCAAATCCGTTCCGGCGGCACCAATCTGGTGACGGTGATGGCTGGCAATTTCACGGCGGGTGGCGTGCGCGGCGGGGTGGGCGCGGCATCGAGCCTCAAAATCGAAGACGTCGAGGCCATCAGGAAAGAGGTCGCGGACGTTCAGTACATCGCGCCGGGCGTGAACACCCGCGCCCAAGTCATCGCGGGCAACCAGAACTGGTCGACCCGCATGGAGGGCACCGACGTCGACTTCCCGCTCATGAGGCAGTGGACCGTCAAATACGGGACCTTCTTCAGCCCGCAGGACGTCAGCAGCGCCTCGAAGGTCGCGGTGCTCGGAAAGACCGTGAGCGACCAGCTCTTCGGGCCCGATGTCGATCCGACCGGGCAGATGATTCGCGTTCGCAATCAGCCGTTCAAGGTCATCGGCGTCATGGATACGAAGGGGCAGGCGGCGATGGGCAACGATCAGGACGACACGATCTTTGCCCCCTATACGACCGTGCAGAAGCGGCTGCAGGGGCAGCAGAACATTCAGAACATCACGATTTCGGCCGCGAGCGCCGATTCTGTGTCGGATGTCGCCGACGCGGTCGCCGTTCTCATGAGAACGCAGCACAAGCTGATTGCCGGCGACCCCGACGACTTCACGGTGCGCACGCAGGAAGAGATCGCCGACATCCGCACGGCCTTCATCGAGACGTTCACGAACCTCCTCGCGGGCATCGCCGCGGTGTCGCTGCTCGTGGGCGGCATCGGAATCATGAACATCATGCTGGTGTCGGTCACCGAGCGGACACGCGAGATCGGCATCCGCATGGCCATTGGCGCAAAGGGCCGCGACGTGCTCCTGCAATTCCTCGTCGAGGCCATCGTCGTCAGCATGATCGGCGGAGGCACGGGTATCGCGCTGGGCTTCGGGTTTGCCGAACTGGCGACGCGCATCTGGGACTACCCGACGCAGGTGTCGATGGACGCCATCGCCATGGCGTTCGGCTTCTCGGCGATGATCGGGATCTTCTTCGGCTTCTATCCGGCCCGCAAAGCGGCCGCGCTGGATCCGATCGTCGCGCTCCGCTATGAATAGCCGGTAACTGTGAGGTAACGGTAGCGCAGGCCTTTAGGCCTGCCTAACCAATTCGCCCACTGACTTTCGCGTCACGGGATCGATCATCTCCGGTGCGATTTCCGCCAGCGGGCGCAGGACGAACTCACGCTCGCGGAACTGCGGGTGCGGAACTCGCAGGCCACTCTCGTTGATGATCTCCTCGCCAAAGAGAATCAGGTCGAGATCGAGCGTCCGCGGCGCCATCGGATAGGGCCGCACCCTGCCCCGCTCTTCCTCGATCTCCAGCAGACGGTCGAGCAGATCGCGCGCTGACAGCTGCGTGCGCCCGACGACGACGGCGTTGAGGTACAGGCCGTGCTCTTCGCCAACGCCCACCGGTTCAGTTTCGATAATGGAAGACACCTCGAGGTCGCTGAGATCGATCTTCAACGCATCGATCGCGTACTCGAGATTCGCGCGCCTGTCCCCCAGATTGCTGCCCAGTGAGATGGCGACGCGC
The DNA here is from genome assembly GCA_963811435.1 of Vicinamibacterales bacterium. GTDB lineage: Bacteria > Acidobacteriota > Vicinamibacteria > Vicinamibacterales > JAMQPK01 > JAMQPK01. The sequence continues at coordinate 1,227,726 of CAWERD010000006.1, read as the reverse complement.
AAGAAGGGGCGCGACCCCAATTAGTTCTTCGGCCGGGCGGCCATCACTTCGCCGCGCAGCACCTTGCCGTCGGAGTGACGGCCGAGAAGGTCTGTGCGGCCCTCGGCGGCCTGTTGAAGTACGCGCAGGTGCTCTTTCATCTCGCCGAGAATGAGCTCCAGCATCTTGCGATGACGTGCATTCGTCACCTGGCGGATCCGCGGCGTCCAGCCCTCGACAAACGCGTTTTGCGCGCGAGCGTCGGACTCGATCTGCGACCTGGCCTCGTCGCGACCGATCTTGCCGGCAGCGTTGCCCCGGTCCGGCATGGAGGCCGGGGTTCCCCCGAGCGCGGCGATGGCGTCGGCCAGCCACTGGAGATGCACTTCCTGACGGCCGAGCACCTGCTGATAGCCGTTGTTGGCGTCGTAGCCCGAGACCGAACGCGCGTTCGACTGCCGCGTGATGAACAGGTCGAGCGTCTCGCGGGAGAACTCCTGAAGGAATGCCAGCAGTTCGGCGGGGGTCACGAATTCTGTTTCGCTTTGCAGGTGATGCAGACGCGCGTCCAGGGAATCGCGTTCAGCCGTGCCTCGGCAATCGGCTCGCCGCAATCGCGGCACACGCCGTAGGTGCCTTTTTGGATGCGCTCGAGCGCCTCTTCGATTGCCTGCAGAATCTTCGCGTCGGTCTGCTTGAGCTTCAACTGAATATGGACTTCGTTGTTGCCGGTGGCCTGATCGGCCAGATCACCCTGGCGGGTATTGGTATCCAGCGTCACGGTAAGCGGATCGCGGCCACCGCCCGTGAGGATGTCCCCCCGTTTGCGCAGCAGCATCTCTTTGAAGACCGTTACGTCCATAGCCAATCTGCTATTTTAACTATTCGGCCCGGAGTGCCGCAAGCGGCTTGCGCCTGAGGACGTCGGCGCTCGCCGCCACGCCGATAACCATAATCAACAGCGACGTCGCGACCGTACTGACCAGATTTTCATGCAGCACGGGCCGCCAGGGAATGTCGAGTGCGAACCGGCTGATGCCCCATCCGAGCGCGAGCGCCCCAAACGACCCCACCGCGCCGGCCAGCGTCCCCAGCAGGCCGTACTCGACCATCAGCATGGCGGCAATCGCGCGCGAGCTGGCGCCCAGTGTCTTGAAAATCGCCGCCTCGTAGACACGCTGGAATTTCGTCACCGCCACCGCACCGATGAGAATGAGTCCTCCGGTGAGGATGACGAGGCTGCCAACCACGTCGATCGCGACCGTCACAACACCGAACACTTTCCTGATCGTCTGAAGCACTTCTCTGAGGTCGATGACCGAGACGTTTGGAAACTTCACGACCAGGTCGTGCGTCAGCCGTGCGCGCGCGGCCGGGTCGGCCAGATTGGCGCGCACCGGCGCGATGTACCAATGGGGTGCGTTTTCAAACGTCCCTGCCCCGAAGACGAACATGAACCCGCCGCTGCGGCCATCGCGCCATTCGACACGGCGGATGCCGCTCACCCTGGCGTGGATGGGCCGTCCGAGCACGTCGAAGCGCATCACGTCGCCGACGGCGATGCCGAAACGCTCCACGATACCTTCTTCGATGGAAACTTCGGGAAGCTCTTCCTGGGTTCTGCCCCCCGTACCAGTACCGGGTCTGACCCCGGTACTGTACGGGGGGCAGACCCCCGTACGGGTTTCGGAAATCGTCCGGCGACAAGCGTTTCGTTCGCTTCAAGTTTTCCGCGATACGTGATGGTGTACTCGCGCGACAGCATTCCGCGGCCCTTCAGGTCTTCGACGTCCTCGAGGTTGACGCCCCGGCCGGTCACCCGCGCGCGCAATACCGGAATGAGCGTCGACTGCGAGCCCGCGGGCAGCCGCTCGCCCAGAAACGTCTTCATGCCGTCGACCTGATCCTGCTGAATGTCGACGAGAAACAGATCCGGTGTGTTGTCACCAATCTGCAGCGCGAACTGACTCAACAGGTTCACCTGCAGCCCGCGCACGCCCATGATGAAAAACGTCCCCAGGCCCACCGCAAGGAGAATCACGCGGGTTTGATTGCCCGGCCGCCCGAGATGCAGCACCGCCTGCCGCAGCGGAAACCAGGTCGAGCGCGCCAGCGGCCGCGTCAGGCGCGTCAGCATCCACCCAACCCCGTGCAGCACGAACGTCAGTCCGATGAATCCAACGCACACGCTGAGGCCCACGCGTAGAGACGCGGCCTGCCACGAAGCCAGCGCCACGAGCGCGCCAGCCACGACAACGGTCGCGGCAATCTGAAACCAGTCGCGGCGGCGTCCTGTCAGGTCCTGCCGCAGCAAGAGTGACGGCTTGACCTGACGGACTTCGAGCAAGGGAACCATCGCGAACAACAGCGATACCAGCACGCCCACGCCGAGGCCCTGCAGCACAGCCGACCACGACAGGCCGTACGACACCGTCAGCGTGCCGATCTGATTCAAATCGTCGGGAATAGCCGCAATCGCCGCCGCGGCAAACACGACCCCGGCCAGACTGCCGAGCAGCCCGAGCGCGAGCGCCTGGAGCAGATAGACCGCAAGAATCTGACGGCTCGTGCCGCCCACGCATTTCATCACCGCAATGCTCTTGATCTTCTGCTGGACGAACACGCGCGTCACGCTCGACACCGCGATGCCGCCAAGCACCACGATGACGAGACCGACGAGACTGAGATAATTCTCAGCGCGCAGAAAATCTTCGCCAATCTGCTCCTGCCGATCCCGATACGATCGCACGCGGACAAATTGCGGGCGAAGCTCGGCCTGGAGCTCGGTCGTGAGCGAGTCGATGCGATCGTCGGGCACGCGCAGCAGCATCTGCCGGACGAGACGGCTGCCCACCGTCAGCAGGCCCGTGCCGGGGAGATCGTCGTAGTCGATCATCACGCGAGGCCCGAGGCTGAAGGCGCTGAGCGATCGTCCAGGCTCGGAGGCGATAATCCCCTGCACGGTGAATTGCGAGCGGCCAATCGCGATCTGATCGCCGACCTTCAGCCCGAACTGTGCGAGCAGCTCGGGCCGCACCAGCGCCCCTCGATTGCGCAGCATCGAATGCGAGTACGGGCGCCCATCCTGCAAGGTGAACTGCCCATAGAACGGAAAGCCAGGCTGCACGGCGCGAAGCTCGACGACCTTGCTGATGCCCACACTCTCATCCGCCGGCCTCGCCATCGTCGCCATCTCGATGGAATCGATTCGCGACGAGCCCTGAATGCGACCGACGCGCGCGGCGATTCGCTCGGGCGTCCCCTCCTGCCAGGGCCGATCGCTCGAGATCAGAATATCGGAGGCAATCAGCGTGCGCGCCTCGCTCGTCAGGACATCGCGGACGCTTTGAATCACCGACCGCAGCGCGACGATCGCACCGACCCCAATCGCAATGCAGACGAAGAAGAAGACCAGGCGCTTCCAGGCCGATCGCGTCTCGCGAAACGCCGTAAGCAGAACGAATCGCATCTAGATCCTCACCCGCTCCGAGACTTTGCCGTCGCGCAGGTAGACGCGTGCATCGGCAAGCCCCGCGATCTCCTGGTCGTGCGTCACGACGACCAGCGTCGCGCCCCGCTGCTGGTTGATCGCCAGCAGCAGCTCGATGACGTGATGGCCCGTCTTGCTGTCGAGATTCCCCGTCGGTTCGTCGGCCAGCACGATGACCGGCTCGTTCGAAAGCGCGCGCGCGATGGCCACGCGCTGCTGCTCGCCGCCGGACAACTGCGAAGGATAGTGATGACCGCGATCCTCCAGCCCGACCTCGACCAGCAGATTCCGTGCGCGGGCGTTCGCGTCGCGTCTCCCCGCGATTTCCATCGGCACCAGGATGTTCTCGAGAGCCGTCAGCGACGGGATCAGGTGAAACGACTGAAAGACGAAGCCGATTTTTTCACCGCGAAGACGCGCCAGCCTGTCTTCGCCGAGCGTCGTGATGTCGGTCTCATCGATCACGATCGAACCGCTCGACGGCGCGTCGAGGCCGGCGATCAGCCCGAGCAGCGTCGATTTTCCGCTGCCCGAGGGGCCGACAATCGCCACACGCTGCCCTGAAGGCACCGTGAGATCGATGGGATGAAGAATGGTGAGCAGATGATCTCCGCTCTTGACTGTCTTGGAAACGCTCCGCAGCTCGATCATTTCGCGATCATCTTTTTCACGTCCGGCCACAGATGATCGGCAATGCGGGCGGCGCCGGCACTGGTGGGATGGATACCGTCGGATTGGTTCAAATCGGGCACACCGGCCACACCCTCCAGCAAAAACGGGATGAACGTCACCTTGTTGTCGCGCGCGAGATCCTGAAACACCTGACGAAATGCCCGTGCGTATTGTTCCCCGTAGTTTGGCGGCGCTTCCATGCCGGCGAGCAGCACGGGAATGCCTCGCTGCTTCGCGCGATGGATGAGCGCCTGGAGGTTGTCTTTCATCTGACTGACAGGAAGGCCGCGAAGCCCGTCGTTCGCGCCCAACGCCAGGATGACCAGCCTGACATCGCCCTCGAGCGCCCAGTTCGCCCGCCGCAGGCCATCGGCTGTCGTGTCTCCGGAAACGCCGGCGTTGATCACTTCAAGCTCGTATCCTTCCTGTTTCAACCTGCGTTGAAGCAACGCCGGATACGCCTGGTCTGGAGGAAGTCCAAGCCCGGCCGTCAGGCTGTCGCCAAGCGCGACGATGCGTGGCGCCGTGGGTTGTGCGGGCGCGGATGGAACGGGAGCCGAAACAACTTCCGGCGGCGGCGCTTCGGACCTGTCGGACCGGCCGCAGGCAATCGCTGCAAGCACAAGGAGGCAAAGGAGAACGCGATTCAACCTCTCTATTTTACTGTCGTATACTCCCCTCGGTGGTCACCATCGCCTTTCAACCGGCGTTGGCCCGCGCGAGAGCGGCTCTGGAGCGCGGTCGCCACACCGACGCAATAGGGGTTCTCACGCAGGCACTCAGGTCGTCGGGGCTCAAACCAGAAGACGAGTTGGGCCTGCGCTACACCCTCGCCGAGGCCTGGCTGATGGGCGACGATGTGTCGCAGGCCGCCGCCGTCCTGGGACGGCCACCTGATTCGCCCCGCGACGATCTTCCGCCCGCTCTCCTTTCGACGCTGTGGCGTCTGCATGGCCGCATCGCGTTTGCGAAAGGCGACCAGTCCCGCGCGATCGCGCTGCTTGGTCGGGCGCTGCGTCATGCCGAACAGGCGCACGACTCAGAAGCCATCGGACTTGCCCACTTGGAGCTGGGCCTCTGCTACAGGCAGGTCGGCGACACGGCGATCGTCCGCGAACACATCGCCAAAGCCGCACCGGCACTTCATGCAGCGGGCAACCGGCGATGCCTGGCGCAGCTTCATTCGCTGTCCGGCATAGTACTGGCTCAAGGCGGACGCCTCGATGAGGCAATGTCGGCGATGCGTCAGGGCGAGAAACTCGCCGCGTCGGTGCACGCGGAAGACGTCCTCGGCATCATCTACAACAACCAGGCGAATGTGGCACTGCTGCAGCACCGCCACGATCAGGCGCTGGCGCTGTCGGAACAGGCAGCGGCGCTGCAGGAGCAACCGGGTCCGAATCGAGGGCTCGCGGTTTCGCTCGCCACACTCGGTCAGATTCTGGTGAGGCTCGGCAAGCTCGAACGCGCGGACAAGGTTCTCCACCGGGCGCTGGCGGCGCGTGGCCAGACGCAATTCAATGAAATCACCGGCGCGGTCTTCGACTCGCTGGCGCAGATCGCGTTGACGCGGGGCGATTACGAAGCGGCCGACGATTACCTTCGGCAGGCCGGCGATGCATACGGCAGCTACGGCGGGCAAACCGGGCTCTGGTACGAGTGGTCGATCCGCGTGCTCGAGGCCAAGCTCGCCGCACGCAGGGGTTTGACCGATCAGGCGCTGAGGCTGGCGAACGAAATCGCCGAGAAGGCGCCTCCGGCCGAAGCGATTCAGGCAGAGCTCATTGCATGCGAGGCCTTGCTGGCCGCCGGTCGCGCAGCCGAGGGCGAGGCGCGGCTCGCTGATATCGCCGCGCGCATCGATGCACGCGTCATCCCCGGCGCATGGGGCGAGTTCCTGCGGCTGCGCGGCACGATGCACGGCGCCGGCGGACGATTGTCCGAGGCGTATCACGACATCGCGCAGAGCGCGAGCGTGTTCGAGCTCCTCGGCGAGGGCTATCAGGGGGCGCTCAGCCATCTCGCGCTCGGACATCTGGCGGTTCGAGCCGGTGTCCGTTCGCAAGCCGAGCATCAGTTCAAGCTGGCGATGTCGACGTTCGAGTCGCTTGGAGCGGCGCGCGATCTTCTGGAAGCCCAGAAGGCCATGTCGAAGATTCCGCCGGCTGAATCGAGCGAGCCCGTGGTTGCGTCGATTGACGCGGATGATGCGATCGTTCGTCGCCTCGTCGATGCGGCGGCGTTTCCGGAATTGCTTGGCCACGAGACGGCGGCCGCGGTGCGCGATACGCTCGATGCCGATTGCGCAGTGGTGTTCGTCGCGCCCTCACAGGGCGACCTGAGGCTCGTCGCGTGGACCGGCGGCGACGTCGACCGCGCGCGAATGATTGCAGCTCAGGCGGCCGGGCGCACGCATGGCACCGGCTGGGTGATTTCCGAATCAACGGGACGCGACGTCGACGGTCCACGCCATGTCGCCATCCTCTCTCCCCGACCGATCGCAGACCCGCTTCGACGACGGCTGCGGATGATCGCGGCAATTGCCGCACAGGGATTCGACCTGTGCAGCGCTCGCCAGCGCCCGCCTGCACCGGCCGAGATTGTTCACGAGCAACCGCTCGAGCCACTGCTGCCGGGTTTCTTGTGCGCCAGCCCCGCGATGATGCGCGTGGTGGAGCACATTCAGCGCCTGCAGGGCAACGAGCTCACCGTGCTGATCACGGGCGAGAGCGGAACCGGCAAAGAGCTCGTCGCGCGCGCCATTCATGTGGGGTCCCTGCGGAGCTCGGCGGTGTTCCTTCCCTACAACTGCACAACGACCACGCGCGAGCTGGCAGACAGCCAGCTGTTCGGCCATCGGCGCGGAAGCTTCACGGGAGCGGTGAACGATCAGCTCGGCCTCGTTCGAACGGCCGCCAGCGGCACATTGTTTCTCGATGAAATTGGCGACCTGCCGATCGACGTGCAGCCGAAACTGCTGCGGTTTCTCGAGCAGGGCGAGATCATGCCGCTCGGCGAAACCATGCCACAGCGCGTTGACGTGCGCGTGATTGCGGCCACCAATGCCGACCTCGAGCAGCGAGTCGCCGAGGGAAAGTTCCGTGAGGATCTGTATTACCGGCTCACGGTCATACGCCTGGTGATTCCGCCGCTTCGAGAGCGCCGCGAGGAGATCTCGCACCTGACCAGCCTGTTCATGCGTGAGGCCTCGGAACGTCTGGTGAAGCCCGACGTGTTCCTGACGCCGGAGACGCTCGAGCGGCTCGCGCAATACTGGTGGCCGGGCAATATTCGACAGCTTCGCAACGAGATTCAGCGCCTCGTCGCGCTCAGCCGTGCGGGCGAGGGCATCGGCCCGGAGCACCTCTCCCCTGAGATTATTTCCGCCGCCATCCGGCAGCCGCAGGTGGGGGGCGGCGAGATGCCGCGACCGGCGGTCCGAATCCCCATGACGTCGCTGGCCGATGCGGTCGACACCCTCGAGCGGGAAATCATCGAGGCCACGCTGCATCAGAGCAGCGGAAATATCTCGGAAGCCGCGCGAACGCTTGGCCTTACGCGTCGCGGCCTTTACCTGAAACTGCGCCGGTTAGGCTTCGAGGGGACGTCTCTGGCGGATACGAAGTAAGCAATTCTAGCGACCAGTGGATACTAAGTATCCTGCATTCGCTGTGTAACTACCTACCTAGCCGCAATCAATTTAGCTATTAACATATTTGTTATCAATAACTTGAAGGTAGTCTCCAATATCTCAAGCGGGCGGCTAATCAGTTGGCCTATCGATTGATACACTCTGCCAGCGTCCGACGGTTTGCTGGAGGCTCCCAATGCAGGCACTGAGCATCGCGAAAACGACCAAGTCCGCGCCCCACCGAGCCGAGCGCCGCGCGCTCGTCCTGACCGGCCGCATCATGTGGAAGGATGCGCGCGGCACCGCACGATTCGCCTGCGTGCGCACGCGGAATATCAGCGAGACGGGCGTGTTCATCGAGTGGGGCGAATCGACGTCGATTCCGCTCTATCGGCTGGTCACGTTCCAGCTCGACCGCGATGCGCGGAATATCGACGGCCTGCCCGGCGTCCTGCGTTCGGGCAAAGTGCTGTCGGCCGTCTATCGCGCCGGCGCGTTCCAGCGCGCGACAGGCACGCCTGAAGGGTATGGACTGCGACTCCTGGTGGAGCCCTCGATGACCGCTCGGACCTCAGAGCGAGTGGAGGCGACGGCGTAATCGGCATTGCCACATTCGCAATTGACGATTGCGGATTGATTGGCGATTGGGAACAACATCAATCTGGCAATTGGCAATCGAAAATCCGGCAATTCTCAAATGGCCGCCTGTATCGCAGCGGCCATTTCTTTTGTACTCGCCTTTCCGCCCATGTCCGGCGTTTTCGTCTCTCCACTCGACAGCACCTTGGTGATGGCCGCGACGATCGTGTCGTGCGCTTTGTGTTCGCCGAGGTGATCGAGCATGAGCGCGCCCGCCCAGATGGCGCCGATGGGATTGGCAATCCCCTTTCCTTTGATGTCCGGGGCCGAACCGTGAATGGGCTCGAACATCGACGGGTACTTCCGCTCGGGATTGATGTTGCCGCTCGCGGCGAGGCCGAGGCTGCCTGAGATCGCCGCGCCAAGATCGGTCAGGATGTCGCCGAACAGATTCGAGGCGACGATGACGTCGACCGTCTGCGGATGGGTCACCATGCGAGCCGCAAGCGCGTCCACGTGGTACTTCTTGAACGTCACGTTCGGATAGTCCTTGCGCACCTCGTCGACGACCGTGTCCCACAGCACCATGGAGTGCTGCAACGCGTTCGACTTCGTGGCGCTGGCGAGCTCGCGCCGCGGACGCTTCGAGGCCAGCTCGAATGCATAGCGCGCAATCCGGCTGATGCCATGGCGTGTAAAGAGCCCTGCCTGCTCCGCCGTCTCGAACGGCGTGCCCGCGTGAATCCTTCCGCCAATGCCGGCGTACTCGCCTTCGGAGTTCTCGCGCACGCAAATCATGTCGATGTCGGCAGGCCCGCGATTGGCCAGCGGTGAGTTGACGCCCGGGAAGAGCCGCATCGGCCGCAAGTTGACGTACTGATCGAAGCGCTGCCGCAGCGGCAGAATCAGCTCCCAGACGGCGATGTGGTCGGGCACCGACGGATCGCCCACGGCGCCGAAATAAATTGCGGGGAATTCCGCGAGGCGCTCGAACGCGTCGGGCGCCATCATGCGGCCGTTTTTCGCGTAGTACGCGCAACCGTACGGAAACTCGACCAGATCGAAACCGAATCCAGCGCGCGATGCGACCGCTTCGAGCACGGTCAACGCCGCCGGAATCACTTCCTGACCGATACCATCACCCGGAATCACCGCTACACGATGCTTCGCCGCCATCGACGCTCCTTGTCTGGTTATTTTTGAATGTCCCGCGCGGCGGGATAGCCGGGAATGCTCGTCGCGGCCTGCACCGCACGAACGATCGCCTCGGCCATGACGTCGGCCGCGAGGGCGCCAATGCGTGACACGTCGCTGTTATCGACGACACCGGTGGCCAACGCGAACACGACGTCGCCGTCGCCCATCGTGTGCGCCGGATAAATCGCACGCGCCAGCCCATCCTGCGCCATCTGCGCCACCTTCGTGGCCTGAGCTTTGGTCAGGCGCGCGTTGGTCGCCACGACACCGATCGTCGTGTTCTGTGCGGGACTCGTATCCGGCGCTCTTCCGCCGCGCAAGAGCTTGCGCGCATCGGCAAGCCCTTTGCCGTTCTCGGTAAGCACGCCCGCAACCACCCGGCCGGTGCTGGGATCCACGACGTCTCCCACGGCATTCACGGCAACAATCGCGCCGACGACGAGGCCGGCGTTCGAACCCGCGGGAACATCGACGTGTGCGGTACCCAAACCGCCTTTCATCGGGCCGCCACCGCCACCGGTTTTTCCGACTGTGGCGCCCGCACCGGCGCCGACATTCCCTTCTGTCACGGGCCCATTGGTGGCGGACGTTGCGGCACGGTATCCACAGTCGGCCGTCGGCCAGATATCGGGCCGATTGCCGACACCGAGATCGAACAGAATCGCGCCCGGCACGATAGGCACCTTCGCCACTCGCGTCTCAAAGCCGATTTTTCGCTCGTACAAATATTTCCGCACACCGGTGGCCACATCGAGGCCGAACGCACTTCCGCCGGAGAGGAAGACCGCGTGCACCTGCTGCACGAGATTGACGGGATCCAGAAGGTCGGTCTCAATCGTACCGGGCGCCGAACCGCGCACATCGACGCCGGCGATCGCACCATCCTCGGCAAGGATGACGGTGCAACCAGTCGGACGCTCCGGTCGTGTGAAGTGTCCGACCTTGATGCCGGGCACGTGGGTGATGCCGGTATCAGTTCGGATAACGGAAGAAATACGCCCTCCTTGCCCGACCAGCTCGCCCGCTGAGGCCACGATCAGTCCCGCCATCGCGGCCGCGAGCACTCGCTGCATGGGCACATTCTAACCGCCTTCGCACGGTGCGTCCCTTTTTGGCTCTTGAATCGCTGCGGCGTCGGTGTCAGATTCGTAGCAGATGTCCGACCAACTCGCGCGGCAGCGCAGCACCACGCTGCTCTTCTATGGGTGCGTGCTCCTCCTCGGTTACCTGCTCTTTCAGCTGTTTGAACCCTTTCTGAGGCCGCTGGCGTGGGCCGCCATCTTCGCCGCGTTCTTCTATTCGCGATACAAGCCCCTCGAACACCGCTTTGGCAAGACGTGGGCCGCTTCCCTCAGTACGATCGCCGTCGCGCTGATCATCGTGGTGCCCTCCGTGCTGGTGCTGATGGCATTCGTTGAAGAGGCCAGGCAGACGCTCGGCTCGATCGATCTCGCGACCGGAAGCTCGAAAGGGCTCGAGCGTGTGCAGAGCGCATGGAGCTGGCTGCAGCGACAGCGATTCGGCCGCGACATTCCCAATCTCGCGGATGTGCTGCGCATGGCGCAGTCGCGCATCGCCAGCGTCGTGGCCGAGGGCGCCGGCTTTCTGGCGCGCAGCATCGTCGTGGTGATCGTCAACGTCGTCATCATGCTGTTCGCGCTGTTTTTTTTCTTCAGAGACGGCGACGCCATCATGAGCCGCATCAGGCGCGTGCTGCCGTTCGACCCGTCGTTCCGCGAGGGGCGCATTCGCGAGACGGCCGAGCTCATCAAAGCGAGCATCAGCTCCGGCGTGATCGTCGCGCTGGTTCAGGGCGCAATCGGCGGACTCACGTTCGCGGTTCTCGGGCTCGGGGCTCCGGTGTTCTGGGGCGTGACGATGGCCTTTTTCTCGCTGCTTCCGCTGGGCGCCTGGATCGTGTGGTTCCCCGTCGCGCTCTGGCTGCTCTTGACCGGCGAGATGGCGCGGGGCATTGCGCTGGCCGTCATAGGTGCGGGCGGCATCAGCATGATCGATAATTTCCTTCGTCCGATTCTGCTGGCCGGCCGCACCCAGATGAACGGGCTGCTCGTCTTTATCAGCCTTCTTGGAGGCATTTCGGCATTCGGCCTGCTTGGTCTCGTGCTCGGGCCCGTCATCATGGCCGCCGCGATCAGCTTCGTGGATGCATACGCGACAGAGCGTAGAGAGGTGATGGTCACCGATGACGCTTCTCCAGAGAGCGATCGGCGCAGCAAGGCTTGAGGTTCCGGTCTTCGAGGAGATCGAAGCCGATCGTCAGGCCACCAGCCAGGCCCTGCTCGTCGTCGTGCTCTCGAGCATGGCCGGAGGCCTCGGCCTCACCTCGAGCTATTACACCGCACCGGTGCTGCACAAGGTGATGCTGGCGCTGCTGCTCTGGGTGTTCTGGGCCACCGCTACCTACATCGTCGGCGTGTACTTGATGCCCGAACCGCAGACGCAAACCGACGTCGGCGAGCTGCTTCGCACCATCGGGTTCGCGTCGTCGCCCGGCATCCTCAGGATTTTTGGCTTCATTCCCGGCCTGGGCCAGGTCATCTACGGCCTTTCGACGGCGTGGATGTTCGTGGCCATGGTCATCGCGATCAGGCAGGCGCTCGACTACAAGAGCACCGGCCGGGCCATCGTCGTGTGTTTGATCACCTGGACCATTGCGCTGTTCATGGCCGCCATGGCCGGAGGCATTCTCTTTGTGTTCGCGGATGAGGTCGTGTCTTGACGCAGACGCCGGAGCAGACGCCACAACCCGTAAAAACATCTCCACAGCCTGAAGATCGGATCCTGCTGGAGGGTCCTCACTCGAGGATTCGCGAGGCGCGGCTGCTCTTCAACGCCATCAGAGACTTCATCGTCGGGTTCCGCACGTTCCATTTTTGCGGGCCGTGCGTCACCGTGTTCGGATCGGCACGCATCCGCGAAGGGCATCCGTACTACCAGCTCGGCATCGAGCTCGGTAAGGGTCTCGCCAAGCTCGGATTCACCGTCATGACCGGCGGCGGACCTGGATTGATGGAGGCCGCAAACCGTGGCGCGCGCGAAGCGGGAGGGCGCTCGGTCGGCGTCAACATCGTGCTGGCGTTCGAACAGGCGCCCAATCGTTATTGCGACCGCATCGTCACGTGCCGGTACTTCTTCGTGCGCAAGGTGCTGTTGTTCAAGTACTGGTACGCGTTCGTCGCGCTGCCCGGCGGTCTGGGCACGCTCGATGAGCTGAACGAAGCCCTGACGCTGATTCAGACGAAGAAAATTCTGCACTACCCGGTTGTGCTGATGGGATCGACCTATTGGCGCGGCTATCTGGCGCTGCTCGAGGACATGGTGAAGGCGGGCACGGTGAGCGCGCGCGATCTCAAGCTGTTCCTGGTGACCGACGATCTCAACGAAGCGCTCGAGCACATCCGCAAACACGCGATTGAGGAGTTCAAGCTGATCAAGAAGCCGCCGATCAAACCGTCGCGCCTGCTAAGAGAGGAGCCGTACCATCCGGTGGTGCTCACCGATCAGCAATAGGTCAATGCTGTCCGACGAGGTACATCACTGTTGTCGACGACGACGGCTGAAAGCAAAGCGTCCGATTGAAGGCTTCCGGGTATCTCAACGCAGAGACGCAAAGACGCAAAGCGTAGACGGCGTGGATCTTTTCTTGCGCGTCGACTTTGTTGGCCGTCTGGCGGCCAACGCTGCCAGAAACGAAACGACCAAATACAAGACCAGCCAGAACCATCGGTCTTGTATTTGTCGTTTCGTTTCTGACAGCGCGCCTGTGGCGCAAAGTCGACGCAGAGTCGGTGGGAAGAACAGTCATCGTGCCTTCGTGTCTTCGTGTCTTCGTGGTTACGCTACCCTTCAGATTCGTCTTTCTCTTCGAATGGCTGGACTGCGCTGTTCAGCGCCGACAGCGACACGCTGCGCTGGTACGCTGCCCACACGGCCTTTGAGAGCAGCGTGCGGAAGCCGCCCTTTTCGAGCTGATACAGCGCGTGGGCGCTCGTGCCACCGGGTGACGTCACCAGGTTGCGCATCTCCGCGGGATGTGACGGTGAGTGTTCGGCGTAGATGGCCGATCCGCGAACCGTCTGCGTCACGAGCGTCCGCGCATCTTCACGCGAGAACCCGAGGTGCACGGCCGCATCGATCAGCGCCTCCATGAACAGGAACACATAGCTCGGACCCGAGCCGCTGATGGCCGTCGCCATGTCGAGGAACGCCTCGTCCGAGACGTAAAGCTCTTTGCCAAACGCACGAAGAATCGTCTGTGCCTCACCACGCTGCGCGTCCGTCACGGCGCTGCTGGCGGTCCAGACCGTCATGCCTTCCGCCACCTGAGCCGGCGTATTCGGCATCGAGCGCACGACGGACGGATGTTTCAGTCCCTGCGTCATCGACTCGATTCGTGCGCCGGCGATGATCGACAGCACCAAGGCATCTTTGCGCAGCTTGCCGCACAGATCGCGAAAGACAAACCGCAGCATCTGCGGCTTGACCGACAGGATCACGATGTCGGCGCCCTTCGCGGCTTTGACGTTGTCGCTCGTGGTCCCGACGCCGAAGCGCTTTTCGAGATCCTGGATGCGGTCGGCGTGCGGATCGCTCGCCGTCACGCCCTTCGCGTCGACGGTGTGCGAGTTCAGCAACCCGCCAATCATCGCGCCCGCCATCGCGCCGCCGCCGATGAACGCAATCGTCCGCCCGCTCAACGCGTTCGCCGCGCGCTTCTCCGCCATATTTGCAACTCTATCCATGATTGCCCTTCACGGTCCGGCTAAAGCCGGACACTACCGACGCGTGATACCCGTCACGCTATTCGCTTTTCGTTCTTCGTTCGTCGTTACGGTCGCACCTGCCCCGTTCCTTCGACGATCCATTTATAGGTCGTGAGCTCCTGCAGGCCCATCGGCCCGCGCGCGTGGAGCTTCTGGGTCGAGATGCCGACCTCCGTACCCAGGCCGAACTCGCCGCCGTCGGTGAATTGCGTGCTCGCATTCACGAACACCGCAGCCGCATCGACCTCGTTCAGAAACCGGCTCGCAGCCGCATCATCCTGAGTGACGATGGCCTCGGAATGCCCCGACCCGTGCTCGCGGATGTGGTTGAGGGCTTCGTCGAGGCTGCCCACCACTTTGACGGCGGCGACCAGCGACAGGAACTCTTTGCCCCAATCCTCGGCCGACGCCGGCACGGACGCCGCACCGGCAGCGCCCAGCAGGCGCGCGGACTCGGGATCCGCATGAATTTCAACCCGCGCCTTGGCCCATTCAGCGGCCATCTTTGGCAGCCACGACGGCGCAATCTCGCGATGCACGAGCAACGTATCGAGCGCGTTGCAGATCGTCGGACGCCGCACCTTCGCGTTGTACACGATGCGCACCGCCATGTCCGGATCGGCAGACCGATCGACGTAGGTGTGGCACACGCCGGCGCCTGTTTCGATGACCGGAATCGTCGCGTTCTCAATCGTTGCCTTGATCAGCCCTTCGCCGCCGCGCGGAATGATGACGTCGATGTACTCGCGCAGCTTCAGCATTCGCTGCACCAACACACGATCGGTCGACGTGATGAGCTGCACGGCGGTTTCCGGCAGCCCTCCTTCTGTCAATCCTTCCTGAATGGCCGTCGCAATTGCGCGGTTGCTTGCCAACGCTTCGCTGCCACCGCGCAGCACGACGGCATTGCCGGTCTTGATGCAGATAGCTGCCACATCGCTCGTGACGTTCGGCCGCGACTCGTACACGACCCCCACCACCCCAATCGGCACGCGACGCTTGGAAATGGACAGACCGTTCGGCCGCGTGACTCTGTCGAACGTTTCGCCGACAGGATCGGCCAGCCGCGCCACGGCCTCGACATCGCGCGCCATCCCTTCGATACGCTCGGGCGTCAGACGCAGACGATCGATCTCGATCCTCGGCGAGGCGTTAGAACAGTCCTGGGCATTGGCCGCGAGAATCTCCTTCTCACGCGTCCGGATGGCTTTCGCGATCGCGCCGAGCGCGCGATTCTTGCGTTCGGTGTTTGATTGCGCGAGCTGAATCGACGCGGCCTTTGCCCCGCTGGCTTTCTCGACGAGCTCGTCTGTTGTGACAGGCATTACAGCATCACCACGTTATTGCGATGAATCACTTCATCCCCGAAGTTATAGCCAAGAATCTGCGTAATTTCTGCCGACCGGCATCCTTTGATGCGCTCCAGATCGGCCGAGCTGTAATTCGCCACGCCGCAGCCGATCGACTTGCCTTCCGGTCCAACGATATTGACACTATCGCCGCGATCGAATGGGCCTTTTACATTGACCAAACCGGCCGGGAGAAGTGAGCGGCCGCGCCCCAGCGCCGTGACGGCGCCGGCATCGATGTGCGCAGCCGACTTGCCTGCCAGCCCCGCAAGGATCCAGCGTTTGCGGCTCTCCATGCGCGTCCGGCTCGAAGGAAAGCGCGTCCCGACGGCCTCGCCTGTGACAGCCTTGACCAGGACATTCTCGGTCGTTCCACCCGCCACAAGCACGGTAATCCCGGACTCGGTCGCAAGGCGTGCGGCCTGCAGCTTCGTCATCATGCCGCCCGTCCCGCGGGCCGTTCCCGCACCCGCCGCGAGGGCGAGCACGGCATCGGAGATGACCGGCACCTCGGCGATCAGCGTGGCCGATGCGATCCTGCGCGGATCTGCCGTGTAGAGTCCCGCCTGATCGGTCAGCAGAATCAGCAGATCGGCGTCGATCAGATTAGCCACGAGCGCCGACAGGTTGTCGTTGTCGCCAATCTTGATTTCCTCGGTCGCGACGACGTCGTTCTCGTTGACGATGGGCACCACCTGACGCTCGAGCAGCGCGAGCAGCGTGTTGCGCGAGTTCAGGTAGCCCTGACGGTCTGCGAGATCGGCGCGCGTCAGCAGGGTCTGCGCGACGATGAGCTCTTCGCGCGAGAAGAGCTCGTCCCACATCTGCATCAGCTTGGTTTGCCCGACGGCGGCCAGGACCTGCTTGAACGGAATATCCTTCCCATTTCGCGACACGTCCAGCGCCTGCCGGCCGGCCACGATCGCGCCCGACGACACCAGCGCCACCTGATGGCCGTCGCGCACGAGCCTCGCAATCTGGCGCGCCACCCCGGCCATGGCCGGGCGCGACAGATGATCCTCCCCGCCGGTCAGCGTATTGGTGCCGACCTTGACCACCAGACGCTGTTTCGCGCGCACTCCCATCCTTGTGGGAGTCATTTTATATCGGGCTATAATCTCAACCCGAACCAAGAACCAGGAACCGGAACCTAGAACGCAGAACCTAGAACCCAGAACCGCTGTGTAAGGAGACTGCATGTTGCGGAAGCTCTCGATCATCTGCGCGGTGTTATGCGCGAGTCTGCCCCTGGCCGCTCAGAGCGGCGCGAAGAACGGCGAGTGGCGTTCTTATGCCGCCGATCCGGGGAGCACGAAATACTCGCCCCTCGATCAAATCAACCGGGATAACGCGAAGAACCTTCGCATCGCGTGGCGCTTCCGCACCGATAATCTCGGTCCGCGCCCCGACTTCAACATGCAGTCGACGCCGATCGTCATCGGCGACGTCATGTACGTCCAGGCCGGCACCCGCCGCACCGTTGTCGCGTTGAACGCGACGACCGGCGAGATGTTGTGGATGTGGCGCATGGACGAGGGCAAGCGCGGCTCGGCGGCCCCGCGCCAGGGCTCTGGCCGCGGCCTCGCGTATTGGACCGACGGCAAGGGCGATGAGCGCATCGTCACGGTCACCCCCGGCTACAACCTGGTGGCCTTGAACGCCAAGACCGGCACACCTTCCCGTCGTTCGGGAAAAACGGTGTCGTCGATCTCAAGACCGAGCTCGATCAGCCCAACATCGATCTCGACACCGCCGATATCGGGCTCAACTCACCTCCCGCCATCGGGAACAACGTCATCGTGGTGGGCGCCGCCCACCTGCCAGGCGGCGCGCCGCGCGCGAAGGAGAACGTCAAGGGCTACCCCCGCGGCTTCGACGTGCGCACCGGTAAGCGACTGTGGATTTTCCACACGATTCCGCAACCCGGCGAGTTCGGGAACAACACGTGGGAGAACGACTCGTGGTCGTACACGGGCAACGCCGGCAACTGGGCGCCGATCTCGATCGACGAAGAGCTGAACCGCGTGTATCTGGCCACCGAAGACGCAACCGGCGACTACTTCGGCGGTCATCGTCCGGGTGCAAACCTCTTCACGAGCACCGTCGTCTGCCTCGATCTGAATACGGGCAAGCGCTATTGGTTACTTCCAGGCGATCCATCACGACATCTGGGACTGGGATTTCCCGGCGCCGCCAATCCTGATGGACATCAACGTCAATGGGAAGCCGGTCAAGGCGGTCGCCGTGCCGTCGAAGCAGGCGTTTCTGTATACGTTCGATCGCGTGACCGGCCAGCCCATATGGCCGATCGAAGAGCGGCCGGTGCCGCGCGGCAAGGTGCCGACCGAGTGGTACTCGCCGACGCAGCCGTATCCGACGAAGCCTGCCGCATACGACATGCAGGGTCTCCGTGAAAGCGACGTCAACGACTGGACGCCCGAGATCAAGGCAGAAGCGCTGCGCGTGCTGAACCTGCACAAGTACAGCGACAACTTGTTCGAGCCGCCGATCGACCGGGGCCAGGACGGCAAATACGGCATGATCATGATGCCGGGCAACAACGGCGGCACGAACTGGGAAGGCGGCGCGTTCGATCCCGAGACGAAGATCGCGTACATCTTCTCGTCAACCGAATTCAATCGACGATCGCTCGTCAACGATCCCGCCCGGTCGAACATGAACTACATCGACGGTGGTGGCGGCGGCCGCGGCGGCAGAGGCAGAGGTGAGGGCGGCGCAGAAGAAGACGGTGGCGGCGCACCAGCCGGCCGTGGCGCGGGTGGTGGAGGTGGCGGTGGCGGTGCCGCGGCAGCTGGACGCGGAAGAGCCGGTGGAGCCGCTGAGCCCGCGCCGCCGCTGAATGCGTTCGGCCTGCCGCTCGTCAAGCCGCCGTATGGCCGCGTGACCGCGATCAACATGAACAGCGGCGATCACGTGTGGATGCAGCCGATCGGCGGCACCCCCGAGAACATCAAGAACCACAAGCTGCTGAAGGGCGTGACGATACCGCGCACCGGCCGTCCGGGCCGCACCGGAATCATGGTGACCAAGACGCTCTTGTGGGCCGGCGAGCGCGGTCCGCTCGACAACATCGACGGCCAGACGGTGTCGTGGTTCCGCTCGTACGACAAGGCCACCGGCGCCATCGTGTCGGAGATGCAGATTCCAGCCAACGTGACAAACGTGCCGATGACCTACATGTCGGGCGGCAAGCAGTACATCGTTGTCGCGGTGGCCGCCGTCGGCAAGCCGGCAGAACTCCTCGCTCTCGCGTTGCCGTAGCTCGGGGTTCCAGTTCCAAGGGTTCCAGTTCCAAGGTTCGGGTTCCTCGTAGCAGGAACCCGGACCTGGAACTGAGCCAAAACTGGGAACCAGAACCGGGAACTAGAACCGGGAACCGGAACCTCGGAACCCGGAACCGCCGTATAATCCCCCGACACTCACAACTCGGGAGGTTACTGATGGCGCGCAGGGTTTTTGCGCTCGTAGCGTTGCTCTTCGTCGCGGCCGCGGTGTCGATATCGGCACAGTTCGGCGCGACCAACGGTGAATGGCGCTCGTACGCCGCCGAGCCCGGAAGTACCAAGTATTCCCCGCTCGATCAAATCAACAAAGAGAACGCCAAGGACCTGCGCATCGCCTGGCGATTCAAGACCGACAACCTCGGACAGCGCCCTGACTACAACATGCAGGTGACCCCTCTTGTGGTGAACGGCGTCATGTACGCCCAGGCGGGTGTGCGCCGTACCGTCGTCGCCATCGATCCTCAGTCGGGAGAACAGTTGTGGATGTGGCGAATGGACGAAGGCAAGCGCGGCGAAGTGGCGCCGCGCCAGGGAGCGGGCCGCGGTGTCGCATACTGGACCGACGGCAAAGGTGACGAGCGCATCCTGACGGTGACGCCTGGCTACCATCTGGTTGCACTCAACGCCAAGACAGGCATTCCGGTGCAGTCATTCGGCAGGAATGGCATCGTCGATCTGAAGACGGAGCTCGATCAACCCGGCCTCGATCTCACAACGGCCGACATCGGGCTCAACGCGCCACCGGCCGTGGGCAATAACGTCGTCGTCGTCGGTGCCGCGCACACACCGGGCGGGGCGCCGCGCGCCAAGGAAAACGTCAAGGGCTACGTCCGCGGCTACGACGTGCGCACCGGCAAGCGGCTGTGGATCTTCCATACGATTCCGCAGCCAGGCGAACAAGGCAACGAGACCTGGGAGAAAGACTCGTGGTCTTACACCGGCAACGCCGGCAACTGGGGCGCTATCACAATCGATGAAGCGGCCAATCGCGTGTACCTGGCCACAGAGATGGCGACCGGCGACTACTACGGAGGTCATCGCCCGGGCGCAAATCTTTTCACCGACTGTATCGTCAGCCTCGACCTGAATACCGGCAAACGCTATTGGTACTTTCAGGCGATCCATCACGACATCTGGGACTGGGACTTCCCTTCCCCCGGCATCCTGATGGACATCACCGTCGACGGAAAACCCATCAAAGCGATCGGCGTACCTTCGAAGCAGGGATGGCTCTATGCCTTCGACCGCATGAGCGGTCAACCCGTGTGGCCGATCGTCGAGCGGCCTGTCGAGAAGGGCACTGTGCCGGGAGAGTGGTATTCACCGACTCAGCCGTTTCCCACAAAACCTGCTCCGTACCGAACGTCAGGGTGTGTCTGAAGCCGATCTCATCGACTGGACACCGGAGCTGAAAGCCGAAGCGCTGCGCATCGCGGGCCTTCACAGGATCGGTCCGATCTTCACGCCGCCGATCACGGCTGGTGAAGGGGGCAAGGCCGGCACGCTGATGCTTCCCGCGGCGACGGGCGGCGCGAACTGGGAAGGCGGGGCTTTCGATCCTGAAACAAAGATCGTCTACATCTTTTCCACGACCAACCCCACGCGTCTCAGCCTCATCAACGACCCTAACCGCTCGAACATGAATTTCATCCAGGGCGGCGGCGGAGGTGGCGAGGGACGCGGTGGTGACGATGGCGGAGGCGGAGGGCGGGGCGGCGGACGCGGCGCTGAGGGACGAGGGGCAGGCGCTGGTGCGGCGCCAGCCCGCGCGAATCTTCCTCCGACGACCGTCTTTGGACTACCGCTGGTGAAGCCGCCGTATGGCCGGGTCACGGCGATCAACATGAACACCGGCGAGCATGTGTGGATGCAGCCGATCGGCGACACGCCCGACAACATCAAGAATCATGAGCGGCTGAAGGGCGTCACGATTCCCCGGACAGGCCGGGGCGGCCGACTCGGCATCATGGTGACCAAGACGCTGCTCTGGGCCGGCGAGCGCGGCCCGCTCGTGACCGTGAACGGGCAGCAGGGCTCGTGGTTCCGGTCGTACGACAAGGCAACCGGCGAGATCGTGTCCGAAACCCTGCTGCCGGCCAACACCACCGGCGCGCCGATGACCTACATGGTCAACAAGAAGCAGTACATCGTGGTCTCGGTCTCCGCTGCGGGTCGTCCGGCCGAGTTCATCGCGCTCACTCTGCCCTGAAGAAAAAAAGGGCCGGGAGTTACCTCCCGGCCCTTTCCAAGTTCAGTAGATCTCGACATCCGAGATCCCTAGATCTCTAGATCCTATCGGTTTCCGTAGTCGCGAATGTCATCGGCAATCAGCCGGAAGTCGACGGTGTCGCCACCAACCATCACCTTGAACGGTTCGAACAGGTCGATCTTCTTCGGCAGCTCGACGAGCCCCTGAAGCGTTTCACCCTTGGCGACCTTTCCGCCGGCGAAATTCTTCATCGACGTCACCTTGCCGGCCAGCGTCTCGCCCTTCTGCACGACCGACACCTCGGGCTTGAGCTGGAACTCCTTGTTGACCGTGCCCTGCACGAAGAAGACGCTCGTCATGCGCGCCTTGGTGCGGAACGCCGCCTTTGCGGGGGATTGGCTGAACAGTGCCTCGACCGTACGGTCGTTGAGGACGATGACCTGGAGGTTTCCCCAGTCCGTCCGCGACTGCGCCGAGAATATCTGCAGCATTTTCGCGTTGTCGCCCTGGGCGCCGATTGCCACCGGCAGCGCGCAGGCCGCCACAACGAGGAGAGCGAGCACCTTCTTCATCACGTTTTTCCCTTCAAAAGTTGTCCAAGCCTGAAGGGAAAGCATACCGGAAGTAGGGGCGGTTGGAAAGCGTAAGGCGCGCGGGACGTCACGCGGCCTTACGGCGTTGACGACGGCGCGGGCGCAGCGAGCTCTCGTAGCAGTCGAGCGCGCGAATGAAGATCTCGAGCCGCGAGAGACCCGTGTATTTCGTCAGCGCGGCAAGCTGATCGTAGAGTTTGGGTGGAACGCGAATACTCACCTGCGGGTAGTCGCGCACACGCTGCCCGTTCACGCCTCCTGGCGGCCGGCCGGCTTTTCTGCGGGTCACCTGTTTTTTCCTCATAGCCTTTCCTTTACGATCGACCGGCCAGATGTTTGTGCTTTCACAAATCTGATCACTGTCGATCACGAGATGGGCTGTAGCAAGGACTCTGCCATGTCAGAGTGGCCGAACAATTCCGCTATTAAGAAGACATTGTCTTAACGGGAAACAGCGTTGTCGCCTATTGAACAGCGTTGAAATATCAGGAATTCGGGCTAGCACCAAACAGGGCGTACGAAGCGTGAAACTTCTGCTATCGGTGAATGCTTTGTGGACAATAGCCCGTGATAGAAATTACCGGCGCGAGAGCGGCAGGTTCAGCGTCCCGTATCGGCCAGTGAAGCGATCGCGCACCACAGCACGGACGCCTGCGGTACCGGCATTAAGCGGCCAGGTCGTTTTGACAGGTACGAGAGCAGGCCGCTGGCCGGCTGCTGTCGCTTCGAGGCTGACTTCCACTGGCTGCACGCGGACGTTGGTCGGACCTTTCTCAGCTTTCTCGACGAGGCCGATTTCCAGATCGGCAATCATCTTCCCGGCCCGTTCATGGAAATACAGATCGGCGGCCGCTATCTGGAGCGAGAGTGTCACCTCGTTTCCACTGGCGTCGCTCCGGCCATTCAGCCGAATACCCGTGGAATCGAGCGGCTGATAGACCAGGTCGTTCCAGTTTTTTTCGGGCCAGCTCTGGGTCTGCGCGCGCCGCACGGCCAGATACCCCTGACGGTGGTTCAGGCTCACGCCCTTACGATTCACAGCCACCTGTAACTGGTGCCATTCGTCGTTCGGTTCATCGTCGGCGTAGAAGCCAACCGCATACGTCCCGCGCTGATCGCGCGCCGCCAGTGTCACGCTTTCCGTGAGATCGTTGGTGTCGACGACGCTTCGCCCGCCGGTCACGCCGGCGAAAATGCCGAACGTGGAACGATCCGATGTCTCGACGGCCGGCGACGCACGGAGACCGGGTGACACGGGGTACACCGCAATCCCCTGGTTGGCCAGCTGCTGCGCCGCCTGTTGAATCCGCCCGGCGTAACTCATTCGGTCGACACCCCTGGCGGGAAACTGAATCGGCGGAGCGTCGGTAATCCAGATCAAGCTCTTACGTCCGGGAATGCCGGCCAGATGGCTCCCGAGCGCTTGCAGCCCTTCGAGCGTTCGCGCGAACCGCCGCTCGACGATGCCTGCGTTGATTCCTACGATGCCTCGTGCCTCGGCGGCGGCCATCGCCGCCAGGGCCGCGCCTCCATCAGCCTTGGTGGCACCGCCGCTTGGGATGGATGTTGGTTCGCTCAGCTCGAGCCGCAGCGCAAGATCGAATGAATCTACCTTCGATCGGACAAGGTCGACGCGCTGCGTAAACGTCTGCAACGTATCCATGGGCTTGGTTTCGGCGAAGCGAAAGAGGCCGACATACGTATTGGATGGCAGACTGTTCAAGTACTGCTGAAGGAGGCCGCGGATCGCGGTTTGACCGTATCCGCCGACAGCTCCCACATTCAACAGATCGAGCACAAGCGCGACGGCATTCCTTTCGGGCTCAGGTTTGTTCGTCACAAACCCCTCGGGTATCGCCTGCGGCGACATCGAAACAGCCGGCGCATCGCCATCGAATCGGAAAAACGCGATGTCGCGCGTGTGTGTCCCGTCGGTCAGCACCAGGTCTTCTTTTGTGAGATCGGTGACAGGATTCCCCTGGTTGTCGAGCGCAACGAGCGTGAACTCGATGAGCGTCGTCCCGGCGCGAAACGTCGGCGCATCCTGCCCGTGCAAAAGGGCCGCACCCGAGAGGCTGGTGGCTGAGTACGGCAAACGACAGGCGTCGCATGGCGCTCCCATTGGCGTTTGGCGGGGCCACCTACTATAGCGCCGATTGCGCGATAATCATGGCCCGCGCTACTCCAGGAGGAACCATGTCAGAGCCCACACGGGCACACGTCGAATGGGTCGAAGAACGCAGCCAGTGCACGACGTATGAGCTCTTCAGGCAACTTGCGCGGCGGGTGAAATCCGATGTCGAGAAACGCAACGACATGTTGAGCCGGATTGATTTCGGGTATGAGGACAACGGTCGCGATGACTATTTCGTCGTGATCTCGAGACAAGGAGGCCGCATGGTGCGCTTCCTGGTGACCGACCATATCGCCGTCTCGAGCGAGCGCCTCGATGTGGCATTCGAGGCGCGCGCTGTCTACACGGCCGACGGTGAATGCCGCCTGCAGGTCGGCGACAAGCAATTGCACCTGTGGCAAGTCGCGCGGCTGGCGCTCGAGGAAATGTTTTTCGACGCATAGGGCTCATGAGAAAGGCGGAGCCGTGCGGCGCGAGTTGTAGCGCTCTCCTGTGCGCGTCAGTCGTCGAGCGGCAACCCGAAGCCAAAGCGTCCCGCGAGCACGTTCTGCGGCTTCTCCTGCAGCGGGTGATAACGGACGCCCTGCACATCGCGGAACAACCGCTCGAGCGCGCCCTTCCGGAGAAACGATCCGCCGCCGGCGAGGTCCATGGCCTTATCCACGGTGGCGCGCGCCCCCCGGCCGAGGACGGCGCGGCAGCACATGACTTCGACGCTCGTCTCGACGCCCGGGGTCCTCGTCATCGCGATCTCGACCAGGTGCGCCAGGGCGAGCTGCGCCGAGGTCAGCTCGTTTTCCATTTCTCCGGCGTGCGCCTGCACGCTCCGATCGTCGCGACGTTTTCTGGCGGCTTCGATGGCGAGATCGCGCGCGGCCTCGGCGACGCCCACGTACACGGCATTGAACACCGGCAACGCAATCATGACGACCGTGTGAACCAGCGGATGCCACTTGCCACTCGGACGGCGCAACGCGACGGCCGCGTCGGGCACGAACACATCCTCGAGCGAGATGTCGTGGCTGCCCGTACCGCGCATGCCAAGCGCCTTCCAATCGTTCTCAATTCTGACGCCGGAGGCGTTGGTCGGAATGGCGATCTGGAGGACGGTCGGCCCGTCAGCCGGATCGTCGACCACCGCGGTCGTCATCATGAGGCCGCCTGCCGGCGCGCCGCTGCAGAAGATCTTTCGCCCGGTCACACGGTACCCGCCGTCGACTTTCGTGGCCTTGCTCGACCCGAGCAGCCAGTCGGCGCCGCCGGTCGAGACCAGCACCAGATCTTCGGTCGCCACCCGCTTGAGCAGCCCGTCGACGGGGGCTTTCTCGTTCTTCCATCGCCACGCCGCCGTGGCCACGAGGTGGGTGTGCATCGAGAGCGCGAGCGCCGTGGAGCTGCAATGGCGGCCGAGGGTCCGCAGCATGCCGGCGAGATCCGCCACGCTGGCGCCGCCACCGCCGAGCTCCTCCGGCACGCCGGCGGCGAAGACCTTTCGCGCCTTGAGCACGGCATAGTTGTCGGCGACGAAGGCATCGGTCTCGTCGCACTTTGTGACTCCGGCAGCGAAGCTCGTGCCGAGCTCGTTCGCAAGATCCGTCCAGCGATTCGTGGGGAATTGATACACGACAATCTCCTTGTTCGGCGCGGCCTGCGATCTAGCCTTCCAGCGTTTGTCGAATCGCCACAGCGCCCTGGTTGATGAGCATCTGAATATCGCCAGCAATACCGTTTGGCAGAATATCCGTAATCCATACGAGCCGGCTGGAACGATCACCATCGTCGAAGACCTGCATGGACGCGTTATGGTGTTTCAGTGGCTCCCCCACCGCCGCCCAGACGAACCGACGTGCGTCGTCATCGATGTCGACGATCAACTCGCGCACGACCATGCCATTCGCGAACGTCACGATTCTGGCGTCGTTCTCGAGGTGCGCGTCTTTGAGCACGCCGGGGCAGAGGCGCTTATGGACTGCACCGACATCGCGAACGGCATCCCATACGTCCCTGGAAGGTACATTCAGTGATATTTCCTTACGAATCGACGCCATTTGAGCGCTCCCTTCGTCGTGTATTGCGGGTCTCAGCTCGCTGTCCGACTGAACCGTAGAGGTCAGATCCAAGGCCGCATTCCGTGCAGGTTGACAGGATAGACGCGCGACATATGCCGGCGTGGCGGAACTGGCAGACGACTAGGCAGGCGCAGTATAGCTCTGCTCGATGGCCGCGCGAATCAACGCGCGACCCTCCTGCGCCGTAAGGCCTGGCCGCGACGCGATGGCAGCGGCAGCGTTTGCAAGGTCATTGTCCCTGATGGTCGACCGAAACCAATTTGCGTAATCGCCGCGCTGCAGATGGTAGAGCCACGTCTCATCGTCCACGCCATCCCCGATTTGGAGAAATAGCAGTAGATTCTGGGCGCGAAGGCAGAGTTTGCGCTCCCTGCCGGTGAAATAGAAACTGTGCTCCGACGGAATGACTCCGGCTGTGTACTTGCGGATGTGACGGTGTCGCTCGGTGCGGGTCAGGAGGCTCTGAAAACGGACAGGAGACGCGTTCTCGCGTGGCGCCCAGAAGACCCCCTCGCCTTGCTGCAATGGACGTGCATCGAAAGGCGGCAGGCTGATTCCTACGACGTCGGCGAACTCTTTCAGGGTCTTCTCCGGCGCTTCTCCGATGGCGACAATGACATCGACGCATTTCAGAACGGCAGCAGCCAGATGCTTCGGTTTCATCGTAATCAACATCAGGCCGGTGACTTCTTGCGGCAAAACGATGGGCGTTGACTTCTGCAGTGCCGGAATCAAATGGTGCGCTTCGTCCACGATCAGCCAGTGCGGATGTCCAACCGCGGACCGCATCTGTTGAATACGCGGAAGCAACTGATCGAAAAATGCTGGACGATCCTCCATTCGCACGGCCAGCAGGTTCACGACCGCGCTCTGTTCCGGCTTGCTCAGCAGACTGATCACTTCATCGAGCGTCGGTTTCTGTTCGTGGTCGCCCAGGCAGACGGTCTGTTCCAGATTTGAATAATCGCCCTCGGGATCCAGAATACAGAGTCGATAGCGATGGTCGAGCAGGCGCTCTACCACGCCCGTCGCCAGCGTCGTCTTGCCGCCATGGGACGTTCCCGCCAGCAGCACGTTGACACCATACGGCTTGAGACGTAGTGCCTGCCCGTTTTCGCCCACGCCAAGCGTAATTTCGTGGCGTTCGAGCCGAGGTTCTATTTCCCGAAGGTCTGACGCGATGAGCCTGTCTACCAGCTCGCCGACGCCCGCGCCATGATCCTTCTGCGTAATCCAATCGGCGCGCTCTTTGACCGTCGGCAGGGCATTTGCGACAGCGAACGAGCATTCACACAACTGCATGAAGGCATGATCGTTCTCCGCATCGCCGATACCCACCACATTGTGCGGTGAAAGGCGGAGATCATCGAGCGCGACACGTAATCCACTCGCCTTGTTGACACCTGACGGAAGAACCATGACCGCGCCCTTGTTGAACACAACCTGAAGTTCGAGTCCCAGATCGCGAATCGTATTGAGCACGATGTTTTCGTTCGGCGTCCATGTCGCCACAATCACCTGCCCGACGTCGAGGGGCGCGACGCCGCGGCGCTGCAGGGTTTCAATGAACTTATCGGGCGGCCGTTCACCGAGAATGGTTTCGCTTTTGTTGTCCGGGCGGTAGAGCAGCGCGCCGTTTTCCGCGACGACCCGATCGAACAGTGCAAGGTGAGGGCAAATGCGTACCAGATCATCGAGCATTCGTCCCGTCAGGAGAATGAGCTTGCGCCCCGTGGCGCGCAGGCGCTCGAGCGCGTTGACCATGGCGTCATCGATCGCGCCGTGGTGCGCGAGCGTCCCGTCATAATCGGTGGCGAGCGCAAGATAGCGCATACACGAACCCTCCGGCGAAAATGCGAACGTCCATACCGATTCTTTCGCGAATGACGATCGGTATCCTGAGCCCATTCTAGTGCGATCCTTGGGACGTGAACATGATTCGCGCAGGACCCGATAAGGGCGCGGCCACAATGAAACGTCGATGCTGAGACACTATGCTGTTGACATAATCGGACCATGGACAGGGCGGGCGGGAGTGCGGTGTCGATCGTGAGAGCCGGTCACGGCTCTCCTCTGTTCGTCTGCTACGCGAACTGCTGCCGCTCTGTTCTGGCCTGCTACCTCTATCGGCATCTGTGCAACGAGGCGCCGGCTCTCTCGGCTGGACTGGAGATTGGGGAGCGAATCAGCCATCGAGCGGAACAGATGCTTCGAGAATGGGGCATGGACGCGAGCGCACACCGGCCCTTGCAGCTCTCCCGCGACTTGTGTACTGAGGCATCGGCGATCTTCGTGATGGCGCCGTCGTACTTGCACCGCGTCGTGTGGGAATACGGCGAAGACCTCGCGGACAAGGCGTACCTCTTTGCCGATCCGTTCACCAAACCAACCTGTCTAGACAATGGAGAGTACAGGGTTCTGGATCCTTCGTTCGACAGTCGACCGACCAGTGAGCTTCTGAAGGAGTTCGGATGGATGCGCGAGCGGGTGCTGCAAATCCGGCTCGCGCTGCTCGGGGACGGCAAGCGTCTTGTCCCGTTGCGGGAGTATTTCGAGGTCTGTAAGACCGTCGATCGCAGCAGTCATTGAGGGACGACAACGACGCCACGTCCTGTTGCATGCAATACTTGCCACGCGCCGGGGTGGCGGAACTGGCAGACGCACAGGACTTAAAATCCTGTGATCCGAAAGGATCGTGCGGGTTCGATCCCCGCCCCCGGCATTTAGAATTACAGGGTTGCAGACGCGCGCTGAACATCGTTAATCGTGCCGTGGCCTTCTGAACCTTGAGTGCGGACCCTCCGCGCATGCCATCGCGAATGGAACGTTTTAGCGGCCGCTTTCCTCGACCCCCATGGACGGACCAACGCCCCGAACGCAGTGTCTACCGATGTGAAGCCAGCATCACGCCTGCCGCGGCTCCAACGCCGAACCCCAGCGGGAATCTAATGTGGCGCCGAGCTCCTTCGGCCTCACTCTTCGTCGCCAGCATTGCGCCGAGGCACCCGCCGAAGATTGCGGCCAGCATCACCCGTTGTTCCTTTGATGGTTTGTAGTGACGCGGCGTCTGCCACGGCACCGTCGCCTTGATTGGTGGCAGATCGAATGTTGAAGGCAACAGCGTTAGTGCGGCGGCCGGAGCCTTTGCAGCACCCTCGAGAGGCTCTGCCACAGCCTGGGCGGTCACGGCGAGCATCAGGACGAGCGCGAGGGCGCCGAGCTGCCTGGGGTTCGTGTTGCACGTCATATCATCCTCCGACGTACCCGGTATGCGCGATTAACGTTGAAACGGGCTCACGCCGGTTCTAGGAGCGGTCCCACGCATGGGGTAGTGGGGCCCCTGTTGAAATCGACCGCAGGAAATTGCCGATGGGGATTGGCCCCGCAGAAAATCGAGTTTCCCCGTAGCGACCGATGACGAACCTTTTCGTGCATCCCGTGGCGTGACGTGGGGCCCACCCCATGGGGGCATGGGGCCCTCCGGTGAGATCGGTTGTGGGGAAATTGCCGTTTTGCGCGTGGCGCGAGCCATGCTGAGAAGAACATCGCGACGAGATCTGTCCTATCCATTTGGAGCATTGACGCCTGGCGAATCGGTTTCGGATACTGCGTTCAACGTGACGACGGTCCCTCCGCCCTCGTCGGCGCAACGCTGCCCACAGTGCGACGGGCTTGCCCGACCGCACTACGCGACCAGTCCTGCCGGCGCGTGGCTGCTGTATTTCCGCTGCACGCATTGCAACTATGCGTGGACCCTCTGCCACGCTGGAACCGGCCGGGCGCGAGTAAACGTTTGACTGCGGATCGGAATATTCGTTTACAGTTTTCGTGTGACTTTCGGCGATGTTCCTCCTGCCGGCGCACGGGCAGTCGCCCGAGTGGTGCTACTCGATCGCCAAAGCCGTATTTTGCTACTGCGCGCTGTGGACCCAGCGAATGGGCAAACCTGGTGGGTGACACCGGGTGGCGGATTGGAATCGAGCGAGTCGTTTGAAGAGGCAGCGCGACGGGAGCTACGAGAGGAAACCGGCTTGGAGCCTCCGATTGGCGCGTGGGTCTGGACACGTCGGCACGCGTACGAGTGGAACGGACGCTGGTGCGATCAATATGAGCGCTTTTTCGTGGCGATCACCGAGTCATCTGAACTCGCACCGGAAGCGGAAGACAGCTACGTGGCCGAGAAGCGGTGGTGGACGCTTGAAGAACTTCAGACTTCCTTAGACGAGTTCCGGCCCAAACGTCTCCCTGAACTCTCCCGCCCCTCATACGCGGTGACTATCCGCTCGTAGCGTTCGATTGCGGCATCTGAAAAGGTCTACCAATCCGCACTGTCCACATTCCCCGCAACCGCTGATGCCCCCCAGGCAAGTGCCATTCGCGGTACCTTGCAGCGACCATTCTCCACTGCCGCCACTCCCACCACCCTAAAGGGTGGCAGTGTGGCAGGATGGTGGCGACATCGGCAAGAACGGTCGTTCCAGACAGTCGGAGCAACTGAGCGATCTCCGTGAGTTCGCGTTGTGTATCTCTGGCTTGACCACCGGTCGTGACTGGCAGAAAGGACAGTGCTGCGATGACGACGAGGCTCTTGCTATTCATATCTCAACGCCACGAGCGGATCGACGCCGACGTGGATCTGCTCGCCCCGCGAAACGGGCACGAGCCTTGGATGCAATCTTCGAATGACCGTCATCCCGCAACCGCCGAAACCCCATCCGAAGCCGGTGCCTCCTCAGGAGCCTGATCCATCCCCTGATCCGCCTCCGACCAATCCAGTCCCAGAGACCACATTCGGCTGACCCTGGAACTGCGCGCTCGCCACCGTATACGGCGGCTTCGGATCGATCTCAGGCGGCGGATCGTCAATAGGCTTTGGCGGAGGTTCGTCCGTTGGTGTGGGCGGAGCAGACGGAGGTTTGGGCGCGCCGGGCGGAGGGGTCTGCGGAGGATTCGGATTCGGTGGTGCGTCGGGAACATTCGGTCCTTCGCCAGCTGCGTTACGACGAAAATCGGCTCCCATAGTTGCCCTCAGCGGATTAAATGTCCATGAATTGTACGGTTCGCCCTCTTCACGGCTTGTGCGGACGACCGATCCAAAGTCGTGATGTCTAGGGCTTTCGTATACGCCAGTTCCCGCGTCCCGGTGGCTCGCCTTTGAAGTAGACGATCAACCCCAGTAGCGCGATCATGCCGATGAAGAACACGATCCCCGATTGACCGGGGAGAAACCGCTTACCAGTCATAAGAAGAACGATCCAGCCAATCAAGACAGACCAGCCTTGGAGATTCCGTGGCGGTCCCCAACCCCAGCCGAATCGCTTTTTAGGAAACCAGTAGTTGTCGCTCATGCGAGCGACCGAAAAGCCTTGCGCCAGAAGTACACGGCGAAGAGGGCGAAGACGATTCCGAACCGAATTTCCCACCACACGATGCCGTCAGTCCATGTGCCTTCGAAGAACCCGTGGCTGAGGCTGTAACCGATGAGTCCCGTCACGAGAAAGAGACCAGCAGCAAACGTTGTGCTGAATGCTGCCGAGAGCGGTGTTGAGAGCGGTGTCCGTCTCATTTGATGATTTCGCGCCACATGGCTCGGATTATACGCCTGCGAGTAGTACGGATTCAGCCAGTCCACCATCGCATGGCCGCTGAGATGATTGACCGAGGTGGGCCAAATCCTGTATTTAACACGTCAATCGCTGAATGCCCTTGTCACCGCAATCAGGACGAGGAACTATGGCAATCCGAACGCTGCTTCGTGCTCTGGTCCTTCCAACCTTGGCCTGCTTCGCGACTCTGACGATAGGCGTCACGGCGGTGCAGGTCGCTGACGGCGAATGGTCAGTGACACCATTGGCAACAGTCGTGACCGTCGGCTGCGGCGCATTCATCCTGTCGGTAGTCGCCTGCTGCGCGCCGATTTTGTCTCTCTTGAAACTCGTTGGCCACACGCCGACGCCTGTGGTGTCCGCGGCTCTAGGTTCCGCTCTGACAGTCGTTTCAGTCAACGTCGTGGTGTTTATTGTGCTCAGCGACAACCGTGATCAGTGGATGTCGATCTTGTACAGTCTGAGGCACCTTGACATGGTGGCGCTCTGGGTTGCGCCTTTTGTCATTCCGGGCGCGCTATTCGGTGCATCGTGGTCTCAGACGAGCCGAACCGCGCAGACTTAGATACATGCCGGGAACATGGCGGGTGCCTGACCACGATCAACTGTCCACGAGCCTGTTTTTGTCAGCCCACAAATATCAATCGCGCATGGTCGAGACACGGTTCCAGACAATGGGCCTCATGACAACGGTGACCGCGATTCGCGGATGCCGGCTGCGCGCAAACCAACGCCAACACTCAACGCTGGCACGATAGCGATACCTGAGCCTGATTCAGACTGACTTCCGATGCGGTGTGGGAGACAGGCGGCCAGTTTCGTTACGGGAAGCAGACCGCAGGAGTCGGAGTGGCGTCTAATCGACGGATGTCCCGCCTCACTGTACTCATCGGGATGGCTGTTGTCTTGGCGCTGGCCTGCTCTGGTCCGACGGGACCTTCGCCGCGAGCCATCGCCTGCAACCCATCCGCCGCATCAGCCAAGACAACACTCCCCTTCTTCAGCAAACCTTTCGACGGCGACTTTCCATTGGGCAACCTGTTCGATCACGACAAACCGTTCGTTTTCGCAGACTCGAATGGCTACCAGATAACGATGTGCGGCGCACGCGAGACGGGTCAAGTCGATGGGCACGATGGCTACGATTGGCGCATGCCCGAAGGCACTCCGCTCTTCGCCGTGGCCGATGGTCTGGTGATGTTCGCCGGCCAGGAGCCCCCCTTCTTCTGTCCGCCGTTAAATCGAACCGTGCAAGCCCTATTCGTCCAGATGCGACACCGGGCTCCCGACGGGACCGAGTTCATCTCGGTTCATGGCCATCTGTCACACGTGGAGGTGGTGCAAGGCGAGCTCATCGCCGATCACACTCGGGTGGGGTTGTCAGGGAATACCGGCTGCAGCGGCACGCCGCACCTGCACTTTGGCGCATTTCGGGGCCGTCCGAATGGCGAGTTTGTCGCGATCGATCCCTACGGCTGGCATACGCCGCAACCCGACCCGTGGGAGATCGATCCGCGCGGACTGCCGAGCCTGTGGCTCTGGCGCGAGGGTGCCGCACCGAGCCTGCGATAGTGTCCGAACAGTGCTTCGTGGTCATTGCGTTTGCAGCGATCTCTCCAACGCATCGAGGCGGTCGTTGAAGTCGTTCCAGCGAATCTGCTCGCTCGCAAACTGATTCATGAGTTCGCTTTCGCGGGCGGTGCAGATTTTTCACAAACGCTCTCTTCACGGGCCGGTTAGGGACTTCAAGTGCGACTGGATGGCACTGAAACACGGGCTCTCGTCACCATACAGCACAATCGCCGTTCTGCCACTTTCGAGCCAGACAGCTCGACGTCGATCTGCTCGAGCCATGCTTTCACGCCGTGGAAATGGTTCCCCTTGTGAAAATGTCAACGCATGTACTTCGAGATCATCTGAGCCTTGCTGTTGATACAACGCAACATAGCCTTCGTCGATGCCGTGTGAGAGGCGGACGAAAAACCTGGACAACTCTGCGGCGCTCAGCGGCGGGCCGTCCGGAACACGCGGCGCGCCGTACATGACTTCCCGAATGGACGTCACAATATTTCGGTCGATGCCTCGCCACGGATTGGACTCGACGTGAACGGGCCGGCTCAATCCAATGACCGGTTTATCCGTCGCCAGGGAGCATCCTGCGGGAAGTCCTTTGATCACCGTGAGTCTGTCCAGCGTAAGCCCAACGGCGTCCGTACGCTGGGAAGCGAAACCAGTCAGTGTTGTCATGACGGCAATGACTGTGGCAACTCTCATATCACGCCTCAGTGGACAGATTTTTGCCGCGAGGAAGCTCGGCCAACAGAAGCACCGTGGCTCCCAGGATAATCGCGACGTCCGCGACGTTGAAGATGCCCGTCCTGATAGGCCCAATCCCGACGTTGATAAAGTCAGGAACGCTGCCTCGCGTCACCCGATCGATCCAGTTGGAGACTCCCCCGGCAACTATGAAGGCGACTCCCATCATGGGCCCAGGACTCAAGCTGAGCCTTAAGGCCGCTGCAATGACGAGAAGGAGCATCAGTCCAGTACCCACTGTGAGGATTCCCGTCCGAACGGTTGCCGGCCAATCGGCGCCCACACTGAGAAATCCGCCGATGTTCTCCGTGTATTCGAGTCGCACGGTGTCCGCCAGGAAAGACCGCCGTGGTTCGTCGGCGAGCATCGTGATCGCCGCGTGCTTGGTAACGCGATCGCACCCGATCGTTGTCACGACAGCCAGAAACAGCAGCAGCCGGTGAGCGTAGGTTCGCACAGAGTTAGTGTAGTGGAGTTACCGGGATGATGGCGCTCATGACTGGTAAGGAGATCCGATACGCGCGTTAAACCCTCCCGGTCAGCGGATCGACGCCTGCGGGGGCACTGTGTGTGATCGAGGGAAATTATGCGGGTCGCTTCCGCTTCGGTTTCGATACGTTGGTGGTCCGCCTCTCCGCGCGCCGACGGTCCGGCGCATGAGGCGGGCGGACCTGCCACTCATGGCCACACTTCCCGCACGAGTACGCAAAATCCACACGACGGCCTGAGAGTACCCACTCAACGCGGACGAACAGATTCGCCCGGCAACGCGGGCACGCCGGATTCTCCACGAAGTGTAGCCAAGAGCAAGTTTGCTGCCACGCAAAAACCTTGAATTATCCATAAGAACTGTCGGCAACTACGACACAACTCAGTGTGCGCTTTACTCGCATTGGCTGCCCAAGTGTTGAGTTGGGCTCATGCCTGGGGCTCATTCGAATCTCAAGGCCACGAGCGGATCGACGCGGGCCGCACGTCGCGCCGGGATATAGCTGGCCAGCACTGCAGCCACGATCAGCACCATGGGAACCGCGGCGAACGTGATCGGATCGAGCGGGCTGATGCCGAACAGCACCGATCGCATGAACTGCGTGAATCCCACGGCACCGCCAAGACCGATCGCGATACCGATGCCTGCCAGAACCAGGCCTCGCCGCACGAACAACCGCCGTATTTCCGACGCCTGCGCGCCCAGCGCCATCCTGACGCCGATTTCCCGCCGCCGCTGTGACACGGCGTACGAGAGCACGCCATACAGGCCGAACACTCCGAGCAGTAATGCCATCGCCCCGGCGATCGCGAGCATCACGAGCGTGAAAGACGTTTGCGCCATCGACCCTTCGTACAACTTATCCAGCGTTTGCGCCTGCGCCACTGCCAGACTGGGATGAACGGTCCGCACCGCCAGTCGCACCTCGTTGAGGAGACTCTCTGTGCCGGCGCGTTCGGTCCGCATGACCACGCTGACACTGCGCGGCTGATACCCGACGGCTCGTAGTCGTGCGGGCCAATAGATCGTTGCCGGCGCAGGCTGATGCACCCCATCGTCATATACATCGCGTGCGACGCCGACGATCTCACGCCAGGGCCCATCCTTTGGTCCGTAGTATTCACGCGTGCGCTTACCGAGCGCGGCCGCCGCAGACCCCCACGTCTCGCGAGCCAGGTTCTCTGAAATGATCGCGACATCGCGAACGTTGTGAAGATCGCTCCAGATGAAATCGCGTCCTGCCACGAGTGAGGTTCCCAATGTGTCGAACATGCCGGGTGAGATGACTTTCACCTGATGGTTGGGCGGAGTGCGGCCATCGTCTGCCTTGTCCTGAAAACTGAGGGCAGCGCTCCATCGATCGCTCGGGTCTGTTGGCAACCGGGTCGTGAATGCCGCAGACGCCACACCAGGAATGGCGGCGAGCTTGTCGAGCAACTGCTGTTGAAGCTGCATCGTAATCTGCGCATCGGCGGTCACACTTCGGGGAATCGTCAGGCCGAACGTCTGCACCCGGTGGGGCTCCGTAAATCCAGGCTCGACCCGGTGAAGCGCGTGGAAACTACGGATCATCAGGCCCGCACTCAACAAGCAGAACCAGCGCCAGCGTTACCTGCGCTACTACCAGCACGTGTTGCGACCGCTGGCGCTCGATCGTCGTGCCGAAGCTGCGGCCACAGGCAATCGCCTGCACGAGTTGCGGTCGCCCATGCTTCAAGATCGGCATGAGCCCGAACAGCAGTCCTGAGACAAGAGAAATCGTCAGCGCGAAACCCAGGACGAGCGGATCGATCGAAACCTCGGACAGTCTGGGCAGGCTCGGTGGCCCGAGTGCTACCAGCACACGCAGACTGCCGTACGCGAGGACTACGCCTAAGGCACCGCCGAACAGAGCGACCGTCAGGCTCTCGACCAGAAGCTGTCGCGCCACAACACTCCAGCTTGCGCCCAGCGCCGCGCGAATCGCAAACTCCTGACTGCGTGCGTCCGTTCGCACGAGCAACAGGTTCGCGACGTTTGCGCACGCCAGCAGCAGGACGATGAAGATCGCTCCCATCAGTACCCAGAGCATGCTGTGGATGTCTCCAACGACGTCTTGCTTCAGAGAACGAAGCGCAGGCTGATATCGTGCCTGAAACGCCGGATCCGTCTGGCCGGAATCGGTCAGCCAGAGCCGAAGTATTCGACCCGAATCGGCGTTGGCCTGCACGCCGAGCGTCGTCAAGAGCCCTCGCGTCGCCGTCAGTGTGCGCACCTGCTCAGGATCGCCCTGGCCCGTAATGGTCGCCGTGGTCGCGGGTACCCACACACCCACGTCCTGGAGCGTCTGGGTATTTCTCACATATGCCCAATAGATCGCGTCTGAAAAGTAAGGCTGTTCCTTGCCAATCGAATGGACGATCCGGACAAGCGCGTCGGAGTCCTCATACGGCAGCGGCTTGATGAGCACGCTATTCACCACACTGAAAATGGCCGTGGTGGCACCGATACCAAGTGCCAGAATCAGCACGGCGGCGGCAGCAAAGCCCGAATTCTTTCGCAGCCCTCGTAGCGCGTCGCGAATGTCCTGACTGAGGTGTTCGAGAACCGAAAGGTAACGCTGCTCGCGATAGTCCGCCTTCATCGCCTCGACGGCGCCGAACTTGAGGACGGCCTGGCGCCGCGCCTCCTCGGGTGGCATCCCCGCCTTGATGTTCTCGGCCGTCTGCAGCGCGAGATGTTCCTCGACTTCTGTCCCAGTCTGGTCTCGTCTCGCCGGCGCGTCATCGAAGCGGCCAAGCGAACAACGAATCGCCGTAGAGACTTCATGTCAAACACCTTCCCGGCCATGTTGGTTTCCAACAGGATATTGGCACAGGTCCTTTTGGTAAGCGCCCCGCGCAGCGTCCCCAGACCCTCAAGCGCACCAAATGTTGTTGGACCAGTCCAATGCGAATGCCAAACTGCGCAGTGCTGATTGAATCAAATACACCTCCAGCCGAGACGTTGTTTGAATTCACTGCATCCGTGTTTGTTAAGTGAATTCGTATTGATGCTAGCGCAATTGCATGCTAAAAACTGCTCTCACAAACGCGACGCATGAGAATTCGACTGGTCCGAAAATATGCGAACGTCTTGAACGGCATCGACCTTACGGACATCCGTATTGGCGACACGGTCGAGTTGATTCCTTTTCAGGCAGAGTTGCTTATTCGCGAAGGCTGGGCAGTGAAAGTCAACCGGAGGTCCAGAGGTGTCATCGATTTTCATACCGACACAAAATCAGGAGACCGACAGTCCAACGACTAGGGATTCTGCTTCAGCAACGACCGCCACTTGGCGGCAACCTCCAGGGCCTCTCGAGGCGATTCGATCACCTGTTCGCGTTCAACGAGACCATCGCGTTCCACCGTGAGCACCAGTCTGGTCCTTCGCCGGCTGAGGAGACACAACCGCCCGTCTCCGCTCTTCCAGAGGACGGCGATGGCGGGCGCCTGCATAACCCCGCCCTGTAAGGCAAATTGCGATCCATGCGCCCCGATCGTACTGTTTGGCTGCACACCTGAGCCATTCCCGATAGATAATCTCCGTCAACTGGAGGCAGCCCGTTGCGATGTGAATGGATGGTGCTCTGCGAGGAATTCGATCTCTCGCGCGTCTCGGGGAACCCTTCCATACTCGGCATGATCAGCGCGCTCGTCGCCGACACGCTGCCCGTGAGAATCGATCCGCTGCTCGCCGCCTTCCGGCTGGTCGGCGATCCGGACGAGCACGCGACGATTGCCCTGATCGTTCAGGACGAATCCGGCGGTGATGTGAAAGGCCATCCGCTGTCGCTGCGTTTGCCGAGGCACGGCGTCTGCGAGACGCATATTTCGCTCGCGCCGATCGAGATTCAGGCGTTCGGAAAATATTCGGTGGTCCTGCGTCTCGATGGGGTCGACGCGTTTCGCACGACGTTCTGGGTCACGGCGCCCGACTCGTTCCTGTCCTAGTCAGGCGTCGGTTTCTCCGCGCGATCGATGACGAGGACGTCTACGGGGGCTTTCGCCGGCTCCAGCTTCAAGCCAAGCTGCTCTTGAACAGCCGTGAAGACCGATGGTGCGTCGGTGGAAGGATCGCCTGCGGCGGCCTCGACGGCCCAGGTGAGGTCGATGTCAAAAAGACCCGATAGCGCCGTGCGATCGATCACGAGACGATCTCTCGTCAGCGCGCCCGGCCGCGCCAATTGCGAAATCGACACACCACGATAGGTCAGCTTGCCTTGGCCGCCCAGCGCGCCACCGCTCAAGAATCCGCAGAGCGGTGTTGTTCCATTCGGGTCAGGCGGCCCCTGCCGCGGAACGTTACCCGCGCAGTCCGATTCGGGCCGCCGTTTCAGTCCCGGGCCAAGGCGGCCGTCGCGACGAGCCACGACCAGTGCATAGACCGGCAGCTCGCGTGATTCGGTTCGCACCTTAAGCCCGAACCGTTCCTCGAGCAACGCTCGCATCATCACACGACCCAGATTCGCAGTGGCTGGAACAGGCGCGGGGCTGCCTTCCATTTTGGCCACAACGTCGAACCGATCGGTATCGGCCCATTCAGGGCCGCCGACGACTTGAAACGCATGCAACTGCGATTCAAGCGAGGAATAGGCAAACTGCACAAGGTACCGCAACGTGCGATTGATGAGCGTCACGCGTCCGCCGGCCTGCATTTGCGGAACGGTCTGCGGCTCATTGGTCTTGTTGGGCTTGATCGACGCCACTTCAAAGGAAGGCGCCTGGGCGCTCAGAACGGCTCCCAGACCAACAAAAAGCGCGACCATCGCGATATCGCGTCGTTTCATGAACAGATCCGCGGCACCTTTTTGGCCTGTTCCAGACATTCTTCCCGGGTCGGCGGCGGTGGTGGAGGTGGCGGCGGTGATTTCTGGATTGAATCAGGGTAAAGCAGGAACGGCGCTGCGGGCAGCGCCGGGACATGTACATCGTCCGACCCGCCGCGATTCCGCGCCACCGATACGACCAGCACGCCCGCAATCGCGGTTATCGTCACGAGCGTGGCGACAGAGCTCAGGCGGGCCCGACGCATGCCTTTTTTCGCGGTCTCGACATCGCCGAATTGTTCACGTGCGCGCTTCATGGCATCCTCTCGATTCAAGCCTGCCTGCTGATGATGGGTTGCCCTCAGCTCGAGGTGAAACTGCACCTCCTCGTGAAGGTCGCGGTCGAGGCAATCGATGCGCAGCCGGTTCAGTAAACGGGTGACGATCGACATCTCAGGCCAGCTTCAGCACGCGCTTCACGGCATCGACGTGCTTCGCCCAGCTTTTCTCGAGATCGGCCAGACGACGACGGCCTGCTTTCGTGATGCGGTAAAAGCGAGCCCGGCGATTGTTGTCGGACACGCCCCACTCAGAGCTGACCCATCCGGCTTCGTCCATGCGGTGGAGCGCCGGATACAGCGATCCCTCCTCGACGCGCAGCACCTCGGCCGAGATCGTGTGAATCCTCTCGGCAATCGTGTAGCCGTGGAGCTTCTCGTCCGAGGCGAGCACGCGGAGCACAAGCAGATCCAGGGAACCCTGCAGCTGGTCTTTCTTCGTGATTCCCATAGTTATCTATGGGAGTATGCCTGGCGGCACTCTTCCTGTCAAGGAAGCGTTACTTCGCTCGAAATGGAGGTGTTTCAGTCTTACGTGAACGATCCAACCGATTCATCGCGATGTCCACAGAACAGACACCGGCCGAACTTCGGCGACATCATCGCGTCACACTTCGGGCACCGTTTTGGCTTGGGCGACATCCTGCCGTCGGCCTGGCCATCGCGCAGATCGATCTCGACCACCTTCGCGGCCAACCGTTCTTCCGGGTTGCCGGTTGCTTCTCCAAGCAACTCGAACATGGCGCGTGTGATCAGGGCCAGCTTGTCGACCTTTTCCTCGAGTCGGACAACCTCGCCTCTCGCGAGTCCGTCCGCGGTCGGCGCGCCCTCAATCGTGTCGATTCTCCTGTCTAACTGGCTGATTCTGATCTGCTGATAGAGATCCCACAGCATGGCTCGCTCCTCTCCTGCATGCGCACGCGGAACACCAGCACACCGATGATGACCGGCAGGATGACCCTCCAGAAATTGTCGAGCACCAGCATCGGCACCCGCCAGTACAGCACGTCGAGCGCCAGCACCGGACTGAACGCGTGCAGCATGAACTGGTCGGAGAGACGCCAGGCCACGCTCGCCATCAGCACGAGCTGAATCGCCGTCACAGATGCCTCTTCGCGCCAGGTCATCGGTCGATGCTGTCCGACGACCAGCCACGTCATCGCCGGCAGCAGCAGCACACCGTTGTACGGCTGGTTGTAAAAGGCCAGCAGCGACCATGCACACAGTGCCGAGAGCAGCACTGCGTCGAACGAGCGGCCCAGCGATTCGCGCGCGGCAAATACTTGTCTGCACAACCACACCAGCAGCGCCGTCATCGCCACAACGTGGGCCGCGTCAGCAAGACGATCTGACTGGATGACGGCATGAAAGATCGACCGCGCGCTCAGGGCACTGTGTTCACTGATTCTGTCTTCGCCGACGTAGATGTGCGTCAGCATCCGCCAGTAGGATGCGACGACTTCCACCGGGCCTGTCGACGTTCGCAGCGCAAAAATCACGAGGCCTCCGAGCACAACACCGGAGGCCGACGCGATGACCGTGAACTGCCGGGTCAGCATCGCCCACATCAGAAACGGCGCACCAAACTGCGGCTTGATGAGCGCCACACCGCAGAGAATCCCGGACAGCACCGGATGCCGGCGAGCGAGCATCACGCTCAACAGGCCTGCACCGAGAAGCGGAAGCGCAATCTGTCCGGTCCACAACGAAATGCGAACGCTCCCCCACGAGCAGAACATCGCGATCGGCAGCACCGCGACCGTCCACGTGGCCGAAGGCCATACGAGTCGGACGGCCAGATACGCCACCACGGGCGCCAGCACAATCTTGCTCGTTGCCCAGACGGTCGGCAGCCATGAGGCATCGACGATCGTGAAGAGCGACAGGAACACGATGGCGTGGGGCGGGTAGTCGGCCTGGGTGCTCAAGTCTGCGTACACGTTCTCGCCGTGAAGCCACTTCACGGCCCAGCCGTACATCCACATCAGGTCTTCGCTGTGATTAGGATGAACGGCCTGATGAAATGCGAACGCCAGGCTGATGGCCGCCAACCCTGCCCAGACAAGACACTTCACCGCGTAACTCACACACGTCTTGTCGGTCCGTTCGAATCCGGGCGACATCCTGTTCACCCGGGATGCCGGATAGGAAAATATTTCCCTGTCGCGAACGAATGACCGAGACCTCACATTTGTCGCTTCGCTCGTACTCGTGACGGCTCTGAGACTTACGGGCAGGAGGGTCGATCGGGGACTGCGCCCGGATCTTGCTCATCTCAGGTGGAGGATGCCGAAGCTCGAAGTTCGACGTGCCTGCCGCCACGACGTCAAGTGGCCGGTACGCGTGCGTTCAGTAACCGAAGCCGACTGGCACGCAGGTCAGGTCGTCAATCTCAGCGTGACGGGCGTGTTACTGCACATGGAGCAGGAGTACGAAATCGGCGAGCGCGTCGAGGTCGAGATCGATTTTCTGACGCAGCCCGAATCCAGGACCGTCGTCGGCGGTATCGGCTACGTCGTCAGAGGCAATCGAAATGGGGCCGCGCGTACAAGTGCGGCCATCCACTTCGACCTGGGATGCGCGCCCAGGCCGATGTCGTCGTAACGCCTACCGCGCGAGACGCGCGCGGCGCGCTTCCTTGAACGACTTCACGCCCAGCGCGATGTAAATCGCAAGCAGCACACTCATCGCCAGCTGCGCCAGCACCGCAGGACGCGTCAGGTTTCCCGCCAGAACTGCAGGCACCACCCGCGCCACCGCTGCGAGGAAGCCGATCAATGCCAACATGACTGCTGCGTGCATGGCATGCTTGCGTGCGGCCTCGCTCCTGGCGACAAGCGCGAGGATGACGAACAGGGCCCCGAAGATAGCCGGAATGAGCGCTGTCATGCTCGTGCGGCCGGTCAGAAAATAGCTCGCCACGCCGAGCGCAATCAGAACAATCCCAAACGTGCGTGTAGTGGACGTCATAAGTGTCCGCATTGTAGCCTCGGCAGATGCCGCCGCGCCAGGTGAGGTCCGAAAGCCTCATCCCAACCGATGTCGACAACGTGCAGGTGCGGGCAGGCGGAAAGCTGGTTCAACTCACCAATCTGCGAAAGCCCTTCTGGCCCGAGCTGAGGATCACGAAGGGCGATCTGCTCCGCTACTACGCGGCCATCGCGCCCGCGCTTCTGCCGCACATCAAATCGCGCGCGATGGTCATGAAACGGTATCCCCATGGAGCGGCCGGCGAGTTCTTCTTCATGAAGCGCACGCCCTCGCCGCGACCCGACTGGCTGCAAACCTGCTCAATCCAGCACGACTCGGGCAACGTCATCGACTTTCCGATGATTCAGGATCTCGCAGCGCTTCTCTGGGTCATCAACCTCGGCTGCATCGATCTCAATCAGTGGTACTCGCGCTGCGACGATGTGGACCGGCCGGACTACTTTCATTTCGATCTCGACCCTGGGCCCGGCGCACCATTCTCGCAGGTGCTCGAAGCGTCGCTGCTGGTCCGCGACGCGCTCAATGCGCTGAAGATGCCGTCCTACGCGAAAACCAGCGGCTCAAAGGGCCTCCACGTCTACGTTCCCATCAAGCGCGGGCCGACTCAAAAAGACGTCTGGACGTTCACCAAGGCGCTCGCGATGACGCTCGCCGACCACTATCCGAAGATTCTGACGGCGCAGTATCGCGTCGCGAAGCGCCCGCGCGGACGCGTGCTGGTCGACTACAACCAGAACGCCTGGGGACGCACGCTCGCCAGCGTCTATTCCGTCCGGCCGACGCCCGTCGCCAGCGTCTCGACGCCTGTCACGTGGGATGAAATCGAGCGCGGGTTCAGATCTGAACAGTTCACGATGGACGTAGTGCTCGAGCGTGTGGCTCGTCACGGAGATCTGTACGAGCCGGTCGTGAACGGAAAGCTGAAGCTTCCTTTCTGAAGCACGTCATGGCAGATGGCAAATGGCGGATGGCAGAAAGCGTCGGGCTACGACAAAACACGACGACGCGACGAACGCGACGGCGTGTGATCACTCGGCATCGGCTTCGTGGGCCGCGCCGCGGCCCACGCGAGCGAATGAAAGGGCACGAATACAAGAGCAGTCTGATTCGGGCTCTTGATATTCGTGCTCTTTCGTTCGCTCGTGCGCCTCCGGCGCGAAGCCGATGCTTACGTCTTCCTTCCGTCCCGGCGTCCCGGCGGCTCGGCGTCCTCTTATGACAGAACTGGACCAGGCAAATTCCTGCCCTGCGCCTCTGTGTCCCCGCGTTGACAGGATTTCGTCAGGATTGAGGTCGGAGGGTGTTATCAGTGAATGGAAGTCGTCGGGGTTTCTGATGTCGGCTGCGCGATGGCGCGGGAGATCATGTCTTCGAGCTGCTTCTTGTCGATCCGAAACGGGCCGGCCACTGCGGCCCCGGTCTGAATTTCGATCGCAATGACGACCCCGCTCTCTTCGAACGGGTTGACGATCCAGCTGAAGCCCCTGAGGAAGACCGGCGTGTCGGTCGAACCGGGATTCTTTGCGCGATGAATGGCGAGCAACATCGCCTTCAGCAGCTTCGACACGTCGTGATCGGTCCACGTGGCGGGATCGACCGCAATGCCGCCAATCGCCTGCGTTTTCGCGAAGTCAGTCCCGCGGAGCCATACATCTACGTTGAGTTCCATTTTGCGTGCATCAGATTGTACGAGACAGCCGCTCGGCGAGTCCAGCCGCGTCGGTCGTGGGCTCGGTACATGTGAAGTCGTGGCACACATACGCCGTCGCACGGCCGTCGCGCATGTCCATCGCCTCGATGAACGGCAGCATGCGCGCAAGCTGAGACTGCGACGATCCCGGCTGCACAGGAACAATCACGCTGAAGGGATCGTACTTGGCCGCCGCCTCGCGCATGAGATCCTGCGTACCTTGATCGTCGCGCAACCCGACGATGACGACTTGAGCGATCCTGGCGTGGTAAGTCGACAGCGCGGCCATCATCATCGGCACGGCCCTGGCGACCTGCCCGATGCGCTGCCCGAACATCTTCAACGTGCGGTCCACGCGATCGAAGAGCTCGGCTTCATTGGTGAGATGCGCGAGCACGAGCAGATTCAGCACCGACATCGAGCTCGGCGACGGTTCGGCGCCGTCGTAATCCTCTTTCATGCGCAGGATGACGCTCGGATCGGT
Source organism: Vicinamibacterales bacterium (assembly GCA_963811435.1). Lineage (GTDB taxonomy): Bacteria > Acidobacteriota > Vicinamibacteria > Vicinamibacterales > JAMQPK01 > JAMQPK01. Next base: position 1,183,031 of record CAWERD010000006.1, on the reverse strand, counting down.
GCCGGTCGTGTTGAACCAGCCGCCGTGCTCCGCATCCCAGAACTGCTCGTCCTGGCGCCGCTGCAAGGTGCGCGCGAATTCGAGCCAATGCGGATTGCCGCCCGCCTGGAACAGTTCGAGAAGCCCGAAGATGGTGAATGCGTAGTCCTCGGCGTAGCCGTCGATCGCGGCGTCGCCGTCGCGATAGCGGCGCTTCAAGACCTTCCGGCCTTCATCCCACATCCGCGTTTCGAGGAAGCTCGCCGAGCGCTCGGCCGCGCCGAGATAGCGCGCTCTGGTCTCGGCCGAGGGCAGCACGCGCGCCGCTCGCGCAAACGCTGCCAGCATCAACCCGTTCCAGCCCGTCAGGACTTTGTCGTCGAGGTGCGGGCGTGGCCGCGACAGCCGCTCCTGGAACAACACCATGCGTGCCCGCTTCAGCACCGTCTCGATCTCGTCCTGTGGTTTGCCGGTGCGCTCGGCCAGCTCTTCCATCGAGCTGGCGACATACAGCAGGTTCTTGCCTTTGAACTCCCCTTGCGGATCCTCCGGGGCGTTGCCATCGGGCCTGATGCCGAACCGGTAGCGGAAGATCTCGAAGTCGTCCCTCAGCAACACCTCGAGATCCCGCTGGGTCCAGAGGTAAAACGCGCCTTCCGTTTTGTGCGCCTGCGGGTTGGCCGCGTCTTCGGGCGGCAGACTGTCGGCATCTTCGGCCGAAAAGAAGCCGCCCTCGGGGTTGGTCATCTCGCGCATGACTTACTCGAGCGTGTCTTCGGCCACATCGGCAAAGAATCGATCGGCCGCCAGTTGAAACGTCTCGAGTGCGGCCAGCGTCAGCTGCGCCTGGTCGTAGAGCATCTTCTCGAAGTGCGGTACCCGCCAGTTCGCGTCCACCGAGTAGCGATGAAACCCGCCGCCGATGTGATCGCGCATGCCACCGAGCGCCATCGCCTGCAGCGACTTCGCCACCATGAAGGCCGGCGTGTAGTCGCCGGTCCGCGCTGTTTCGCGCAGCAGGAACAGGAGCTCGCTCGGCCGCGGGAATTTCGGCGCGCCGCCAAAGCCGCCGCGGTTCTGGTCGAACGTCTGCGCAAACTGCGCCACGCCTTCTTTGAGGGCATCGGTACTCGGCACCTCACCGCCCGGCTCTACGGCTCGAAGCCCCCTGATTTGCTCGGTGAGGTTTTCCGCAGAGAGCTGAACCTTCGGTCGCTCGTGCTGCCAGACGCGGACGATCTCGCGCAGAATTTCAGGAAAGCCCGGCCTGCCCCATCGCGCATCGGGCGGGAAATAGGTGCCGCCGTAGAACGGCTTCAAATCGGGCGTCAGCCACACGCTCATCGGCCATCCGCCCGAGCCGGTGGTGGCCTGCACGAACGTCATGTACACCCGGTCGACGTCGGGCCGCTCTTCGCGATCGACTTTGATTGCGACAAAATCGCGATTCAGGATCTCGGCAATCGCCTGACTCTCGAACGACTCGTGCGCCATCACGTGGCACCAGTGGCATGTCGAGTACCCAATCGACAGAAAGATCGGCTTATCGAGCGCACGCGCCCGGGCGAACGCGTCGTCCCCCCAGGGATACCAGTCGACCGGATTGTCCGCATGTTGAAGAAGGTACGGGCTGCGCTCGCCGGCGAGACGGTTAGCCATTCGGTTGGGCTCCAGCGGCACGGATGTCGCGCCGCATCTTGTTGTAGGACGCTGTGAACTCGACGCCCCACAGCAGGATGACGGCCGAAAAATAAATCCAGACGAGAAACACGATGACCGTCGCAATCGAGCCGTGAATGCGGCTGAACTGCGAAGCGTCGCGGATGAACCACGAGAAGCCCTTGAAGCCGGCGTCCCAGAGAAGCCCGGTAATCAGCCCGCCGAGCCACACGTCTTTCACCAGCACCTTCACGTTCGGCACGAAGTAGTAAATCAGCCCGAACACGAGCGCCGGCAGCAGCAGGAGCGCGTTACGAATGATGAAACCCTGCATGACGCGAAGGGCCGGATAGCTGTCCGAAACACCGGCAAACCACCGGGCCCCGATAATCTGCGCCGCCGTCGCGCCGAGCACGCCGATCATCAGCATGAGGCCGGCAGTGAGCAGCATGAGAAACGAGAACAGCCGGTGGCTCCAGAAGCTTCGCGTCTTCTCGACGCCCCACGCGTGATTCACTGCCGTGCTGATCGCGCCGAATACGCCGAGCGCGCCCCACACCAAGAGGATGGCGCCCCCGATGCCAAGCCGAATGGGATTCTGACTGAACGCATCGAGTTGCCTGATGATGAAGTCGAACTGTCCCGGAAAGTACCGAAGCACGAAGTGCAGCACTTTCTGCCGGGTCGAATCGTCGGACGTGACGCTGCCCAGAATCGAGATCGAGATGAGCGCGAAGGGAAACAGCGACAGCAGCGCGTAGTACGCGATCGACGCCGCGTAGGTGAGATTGTCGGCTTCGTAAAACTCGATGACGGCCCGCCACGCGGACAACCGCGTAATGCGCCAGGTTTCTTTCAGTTCCGCAACAAGATCACGCTCCCGCAACCGCAAGGTCCCTCTATAATGCCCTCACATGCCAGAGTCGCCCAAGAAAGACGCCATCACGGCCATCAAGTCAGTGCTCGAGCCCGTCAGGTGCGATGCCACGGATGATCAGGTCGTCTGTGAACGTTGCGGGGCGGACATGTATCGAATGCACGCCGTTTGGCGGTGCAATGGATGCGGGTACAAGACGGATTGTTGTGGATGGTGAGGCCTGGTTGGTAGCTGGTCGTTGGTAGTGCGCGACTAAAGGTCGCGCCCTACAATATGGCCGCCGCGGACGTCGTCGTTTCCTCTTTCTCTGACGCCTCGAGCACCTTGACCACCATGTCGAATGGCATCATGTTGATGGCGTCGTAGTCGGGCGGGCAGCCGAACTCGCGAATCTGAGGCGCGGTGGGGTTGCCAAGCGTCACGCACAGGCCGCAGCCGATGCAGAGATCGGCTCGAACCGCGCAAACCATGCGTCCATCCCGGTCCTTTTCTTCGACGATGCACCCGGCGACCGGGCAGGCGGCCTGACAGATTGAACAGGCGAACGCACCGAAACACCGATCGGGATCGATGACCGCTATCGTCTTGGGGGCCTTCTTTCGCGGCCCGCTCATCATTTTGGTCCACATGTTGGTGCGATTATAGCGGTTCTGGGTTCTGGGTGCTAGGTTCTGGGTTCCGGTTCTCGGTTCCGGGGTTCGGGTTCTCTGGGTTAAAGATTTTAGATTCTAGATGTTAGATTCCACATTCTGAGTGTCGGTTGCCTCTTCGGGGACGCGATCCAGGTAGTGCTCTGCGTCTATGGCCGCCATGCAGCCGGAGCCGGCGGCGGTGATGGCCTGACGGTAAATGTGATCCTGCACGTCGCCCGCGGCGAACACCCCGGGGATGCTGGTTCTCGTGCCGTGGGTGGTCACGATATAGCCGTTGGCATCCATCTCCAGCTGCCCCGTGAACAGACCTGTGTTTGGCGTATGTCCGATCGCGACGAAGATGCCCTCGACCGGCAGCTCGGTGCGTTGGTCGGTCACGTTATCGCGAAGCACGATGCTGGTGACGACCCCTTTCGAGACGTCGAGCACGTCTTCGACTTCGCTGTTCCACGCAAACTCGATCTTGGGATTCGCAAACGCCTTTTCCTGCATGATCTTCGAGGCGCGCAGCGTGTCGCGGCGATGCACGACGGTCACCTTCGAGGCAAACTTCGTCAGAAAAATCGCCTCTTCCATGGCCGAGTCTCCCCCGCCGACGACCGCGATCGGCTTTCCCCTGAAGAAGAACCCGTCGCAGGTCGCGCAGGTCGACACACCGTGCCCCATGAGCTTGCGCTCTGCGGGCAACCCCAGCAGCCGCGCCGTTGCGCCGGTCGCGATAATCAGCGACTCGCTGTAGATCACCTGATCGCTGATCTCGATTTTGATCGGGCACCGTGTCAGTTCGATCTTCGTGACGTTGCCCTGCAGGATGTCGGTGCCGAACCGCTCGGCCTGCGCACGCATGTCGGCCATCAAGTCGGGCCCCATGATGCCGTCCCGGAAGCCGGGATAGTTCTCCACCATGGTGGTCATCATGAGCTGGCCGCCGGCCTCGAGACCCTCGATGAGCAGTGGCTTCAGATTGGCGCGGGCGGCATACAGGGCGGCGGTGAGTCCGGCCGGGCCGGACCCGATGATCGTGAGGTTCCGATGTGAACTCATGTTTGGTCTGGCGCGTGGTGCCGGCAAGATTACACGTGTTTGTCGATCAGCTGCTTGAGTTGGTCCTTGTCTGCCAGGCCCACGACCGACTCCACGATCTCGCCGCCCTTGAAGATCAGAATCGTTGGAATACCGCGAATGCTGAAACGGCCCGCAGTGTTGGGGTTTTCGTCGACGTTCAGCTTTCCAACCGTGACTTTCCCGTCGTAGTCGGTCGCCAGCGCGTCTACGGTCGGCGCCAGGCGCCGGCACGGGCCGCACCACTCGGCCCAGAAGTCGACGAGCACGGGCTTGTCCGACTTGACCACGGTCTGGTCGAAGTTGCCATCGGTGAAAATCTGAATCTTTTCTGAGGCCATGTTGTCGCTGCGCTCCCCCCCTACAAACCTACTACCGTATAACCGTTCCCATGTATGCCCGAGGCCGTCCTCGCGCGCTCTCATACAGTTTGACGTACTCACGAGCCGATCGGTCCCAGGAAAAATCCTGCCCCATGCCAGCGACCTGCAATGTCTTCCAGTTGCGTGGGTTAGCGAAGACCGTTCGTGCTCGCTCCATGGCCGCCAGCAGGGCAACCGCCGTGTAGGGCTCGAACTTGAATCCCGTGCCCGTTCCGACGGCGTCATTGTAATCCGTAACCGTGTCGTCCAACCCTCCGGTGGCCCTCACCACTGGGACCGTTCCGTAGCGCATGCTGTACATCTGGTTCAGCCCGCAGGGCTCGAAACGCGAGGGCATGAGAAACAGGTCGGCGGCCCCCTCAATCAGATGCGCCAGCGACTCGTCAAAGCCGATTTTCACGGCAAAGCGGCTTGGGTGGGCGGCCGCCAACTCGCGCCACATCTTCTCGTAGCGCGGGTCGCCGGTACCCAACACGGCAAAGCTCCCATACTCGGGCAAGTCCGGCGCCAGTTCGGCAAGGAGGTCGAAGCCCTTCTGATCGACCAGCCGCGACACCATCCCGACCAGTGGCCGGCGCAGGTACTCAACTGCTGTGCCGGGGCAGAGCAGGTCTACCAGTGCGCGCTTCGCCGCGTCCTTCTTCTCCAGGCCCTGCTCGTCGTAGGGCTCGGGCAGATACGGATCGCGACGCGGATCCCATCGATCGGTGTCGATGCCGTTCAGAATCCCGTGGAGATCGGCTGACCGGGCGCCAAGAACGCCGTCGAAGCCGGCGCCATATTCCTCGGTCTGAATCTCGCGCGCGTAGGTCGGGCTCACCGTCGTGATGGCGTCTGAAAACATAATCGCGCCCTTGAGCAGGCTGATCTGCCCCCAGAACTCCATCGCGTCAATCGACAGCATTTCGGGCCCCAACCCCAGCGGCCTCGCCCACTCCGGAGGAAAATTCCCCTGATATGCCAGGTTGTGAATCGTGAAGATGGTCGTCACACCGCGTAGACGGGACTCGGCCGCGTAACGCGTGCGCAGATAGATTGGCGCGAGAGCGGCCTGCCAGTCATGCGCATGGAGGATGTCGAACGGCTCGCCTGTCTGGAGCGCATATTCCAGCGCCGCCGCGCACAGAAACGCAAAGCGCCGCGGGTTATCAGGGTAATCGCCACCCGCGCCGTACAGCGTGTCGCGATCGTAAAGCTCGGGGCGATCGATGAGTACCGCCTTCACGTTCTCGGCCAGCGGCTGCTCGATCACACGGGTTTGTGCGACGGCCCCGCCGATACCGGCCACGTGAATCGATCGCGTCGTGCCCTGCGCCTGTGTGCCGCGATATTTCGGTGTCACGAGGGTCACCCGATGCCCCAGCCTGCCGAGCGCAAGGGGCAGCGCGCCGAGCACGTCGGCAAGACCGCCCGTTTTCGAAAACGGCACCGCCTCGGATCCGATCATCAGAATGGAGAGACTCATACGTGTTGAACAGCGTACGACGGATACTATTGCATCGGCGCGAACCGCTGAGACACAATCCAGCAGTGACCAATCCGAAGACAAATCTGCCGCCGGAGCGGCCTGGCGAGCGCCCGGCGCGAGCCGAATCGCGCGAGGTGCGCGAGCTCCGCGAGCTCAAGAACACGCAACCAGACCTCGCCTCGGCGGCCGACATGCAGATCGAGCTTCTGGCCATCCAGCGGCGCGTGCAATCGCGGGTTCCGCTGCCCTCTTCAGCGTTCGAACGCCGTAAACCCGACAATAACGACTGCCGGCCTGCGCTCGAGTTCAAGGATATTCCGATCGACTGGACGGATTTCCGGCTCATGGTGCGGCAGACCGCCGACATCCTCCGCCGCTTCGAAACGCTCGAGACGGCCGACTATGACCGTATCCTGGCCTTGGCGCGCGACGGCCAGATCGAGGGGCTTGTCGTCAGCTGGTATGACACGGGGATGGCCCGGGCGAAGCGAAATGCCGATGCACGGACTCCCGAGAAAGAGCTGCTCGATCAGGTGCTGCTGCTGGCGATGCGGCCGTTCCTGGCGCGCTGTGCCGAGGCACTGTTGCCGAGGCTCGAGCTGAGCGACTGGAACCATCCCTGCTGCCCGCTCTGCGGCGGCGAGCCGGAGTTTGCGTTCATCAATCCGGCCGCCGAGCGCCTGCTGATTTGCAGCCGCTGCACGGGTCAATGGCGGTACGACGCGATTACCTGCCCCTACTGCGAGAACAACGACCGCAGCCGCATCACGTCGTTCACAAGCCGCGACGGCCGCTACCGCATTTACGCGTGCGACGAATGCCGCCGGTATCTGAAGGCCTTCGACGGCCGCGACGGCAGCCGCCCTGCGATGCTGGCGGTAGACTCAATCGCGACGCTGCCGCTGGATGCCGCGGCGATCCAGCGCGGTTACCAGAGCTGACGTCCCAACGCAGAGGCGCGAAGGCGCAAAGATCCCTTTATTCTGAAAGGAACTCTTTGCGTCTTGGCGTTGAGACTCGGAAACTTATTTGGCTGTGGAAACGGCTGGTGTGGAGATCCCCAGCCCTGTGCGTTCGGAGAGCCACGACATGAGATGACGTGTTTCCCAGAACCGCCCAAGGTTAGAGGTCGCACCGAGCACGACGACGGCAAGCGACGGGCCGCCCGGTACCTTCAGGAGCGTCGCCAGGCAGTAGCCGGCCCTGCTGATGAAGCCGGTCTTGCCGCCGAGCACGTCCATTTCGCCGCTGCGAAGAATCTGATTGGTGCTGCGGACAGTGACGACGCGGGCCGCGCGGCGTGCCGCCGGAATCGTGCGGAACGAATACTCGGGCGTCCGCATGATCGGGCCGATGCGATCGTCTTCGGAGGCAAACGAAATCAGGCGAGCCATGTCGTAGGCCGACGAGATATTGTCGGCATAGAGGCCTGACGGGTCGGTGTACGCGGTATGGTCGAGGCCAAGGTCGTCGGCCTTCTGGTTCATTCGTGCGATGAAGCCGTCGTAGCCAAGCGGCGAGATGCGGGCCAGCGCCCGGGCCGCGGCGTTGTCTGACGGAATCAGGAGCAGGTGCAACAGGTCGGACACCCGAACCAGGTCGTTCGTCCGGAGATAGGTGGTCGAGGCACGGAGCGTGTCGGACCGGACAATCTGGATTTCCTGGTTGAGATCAGTCGCGGTCTCGAGGAACACGATCGCGGTCATCACCTTGGTGATGCTGGCGATCGAGCGCTCGTCCATTGCGTTTTCTTCGTAGAGGACCTTGCCGGTAGCCGGGTCGTATACGATGGCCGCGGCCGCTCGCACGTCGGGGACGACGTTGCCGGCCGCGTCAGTGCGATAGCGCGGTGTCCTGGCCTCGGCCAGGGCCTTCGAAGACCTTGCCGCCCTCGCGCGCGCCGCACGGATGCGCGCGGCACGGGCTCTGGCCCTGGCGGTCGCCGATGGCTTCGCCTTGGCCCTGGCAGGCGCGCCTGCTTCGGCAACCGGCGTAAAGCCGCCAATGGGCTGTTGGATTGTCGTGGCATCCGCGCCCGTGGCAAGAAGGCTTACGCCCAGCCACAGGACCGTTACGCGGACAGTGTTCAGAAAAGTCCTGTAAATAGACAAAGTTAGGTTCTCTGAAGTGTTTCATCGGTATTGTAGCAAAACGCCGATAGAGGCTCCAAGCGAAAAATGCCACAACGGACTGAAACCGGACAAGATATCGTTCGATATCCTTCAAAGATGTCGGAAATCGATCTCGCCCGGGTCGAATACGAGGCGCTCCGAGCCACAATTCGCGAGCGCGGCACCGCGCGGATGCTGGCGCTCCTGCTGGGTTTCGTGGCCTGGGGCGCACTCGCCACGACACTCTACATCGCCGCTGTGCCGGGTGTGATGACGCTCGTCCCGCTCGTCGTGCTGGCCGCGACATTCGAGATCAATTTTTTCATCCACATCGGCGTCGAGCGCATCGGCCGCTTCATTCAGGTGTTCCATGAAGAGCGCGCCGGCACGATCGGATGGGAAACGACGGCGATGAACTTCGGCGCGAGATTCCGCGGGAGTGGACTCGATCCGTTGTTCTCGCCGATCTTCTTTGCCGCAACGCTCCTGAATTTTTTCAGCTCGGTGAACACTGAATCGCATCGCGGCTGGATCGCGTTGTCGCTCGCCGCGCATCTCGCGTTCAATTACAGAATCGTACGCGCGCGTCGCATTTCCGCAACGCAACGATCGACCGAACTCGATCACTTCCGAAACCTCGCGAACGAGCGATAGCTGATCGGCGCGTCTCGTTCAATCGACCTATCTCCAATTTCGACGAAGTGTCTCCAAGATCTTGGTTCGGTGCACCAAAGTTCCTCAAAGCGTGACCAGTCCCGCCACACTTCAACCGAGGAATCACTCACGCGTTCTGTATTGGGTTGTCCAAAATGTTAGAAAAAGTTCGGAACGCGTGAGCCAGTCGTTGTCTCTCTGCAGCGCCCGCGAGCTGAACCTATAGGTACGAATATTGCTCAAGCGCTGCGCGGAGGGTGAGTATGGGCAGCTTTGTCAGACTTCTAGGTTTCACAACCCTCGGATGCGGCTGCATCGTCGGCCGATACCGCGAGCTCACCACAAACCGGGATCTGAACTACGTCGAGGAAAAGGGAGCAGCGTGCAAGACGCACGGGCACCGGAGAAACCACACGATTTCAGATCGCATTGCGGGCACTCCGGTTTTGACGGCTGTGAAGACGGCTTAATACGGAGCGTCCGGCGTTAGCCGGACGTCTTACCCGCGCGGTTTGCCCTGCGCGGCGACGGGCTTGAGCGTGTACTCTCGCCGATACATCAGATCCAGGTCGTTTCCTTCCAGATCCTTCTTCTTTATCCTGATTTCAATCTGTCGTCGGCGCTGCGTCGGGTCGGGGTTGGTCGAGTAGTACCCGAGCACGTAGTAGTCGCTGGTTTCGGCGTCGATTCGCCGCATGGCCTTGGTGTGGTCGTTGGTGTTGACGACCGCAATCCCTCCGGTGAGTTCGGCCAGCACACGCAGGCTGTCCTGCGACTTGCGCAGATGCTGCTCCCATTCAACCGGATCGACCGGCTCGTCGATGTCGCCGCCGGCCACGAGCCCCCGGGGGTCGAACGTGTAGAACGTGGCGTTCGCGCGATTGGCCTGGCGCGTCAGCTCGGCCAGGCGCATTGACAGCTCGGCATCGTTGAACTGGTTGCCCTGGTTGAACAGCGCGTTCGACGGGTCGCTCGGATCGACGTTCCGGTTATTGAGGAAGACGCTGTCGGCAGTGCCCGCGCGCGACCCCGCGAACGGATCGAAATCGTAGCCGTTGCTGATGAGGACGACCGCCTTGCGCCGGTGCTGCGTCTGCTGCAGGTTGGTGAGCATCTCGTACACCGTCTCGAACGCCACGTTCGCGCGGTGCATCACTTCCTGCGGCGTCTCGCCGGTGGCCGATTGCTGAATGATTTCCGACGGTTTCAATCCTCCGCCGGTAATCCTGTTCGCGGCCTCTTCCATGCGCTTGAGGTCGTAGGTCAAATCGATCGCGATCGAGGAGGTGCCCGTCGACACGATTCCGAACAGATCGCCTTCGTGCACCAGCTCTTTCGCCATGTCACGGAAGAGCCGGCGAACACGGTGCGTATCCCGGAATTCGAGGTGAAGATCGTCGATGACGAAAATGATGATGCGCCCGGCGGCGTCGTTGACGGGCCGCGATGGCGGCAGGATGATGCCCTCGCGCACCGGTGCGGCGTTGGGGGCCTGCGTCTGATACACACGTCCGCCGTGCACGAGCGTGAACGAGTTGATGTCCTGCTTCACGCCGTCTTCGAGCACTTCAAAATCTTCCTTGGCGAGATCGGCCTGAAACTGGCCGCGACGATTGCGCACGATGACGTCAGAGTTGACGAGGTTGACCGAGGTGCGAAACGTCGGATTCGGCACGTCGACCGCCGGCTTCTCGGTCGCAGGCACCGGCGCCGGTGGTTGTTGTGCGGCTGGCGCATCGCCAAAAACCGGGAGCGCCGCCAGAAAACCCGCAGCCAACCAGGGGGCCAAACGTGCTGTTTTCATGATGGACTCCAGTATACCCACCTTCGCTCGGCGGAACCACACGAGCTATGGCGGGCAAGCCCAGAATTACTCAGACGATTCAGGCGGAGTTTCGGTCGGAGGAGCGCCTCCTCCCCCACTGCGGCGGCGATGCCCTCCGCGTCGCGATCGACGACGCCGGCGCAACCCCAGCGCGGCGCGCAAATCGCGAATCTTCGGCTCGAACGTCTCGATGCCCTGACGCACTTCCTCCTGAGTCACCCAGGTGTCGGGATTGAGAGATTCGGCCTGCGCCCTGAGCGCCTCGATGCGCTCGAGATCGCCGCCGCGCTCGGTAATGCGCGTCTGGAGCTCGGCAAACCGCGCGCGGAGCCTCGTCAACTGCTCGGTCCCGAGTGATTCCTCGGCCGGCATGGGCAGGGGTTCAATCTTCTCCTCCGCCTCGGGATGCGTCAGCTGTTCGATCGCCTCGACGAGCTCTTCCTCTGGTAGAGGCTCGGCCTCCGCTTCATCGTCGATCTCCGCTTCGTGTTCCTCGACTGGCGCCGCTTCGGGTTCAGGGGCGGGTTGTGCCGCCGGCTCCTGCGGCCCGGACGGCGCTCGAGGCTGGCGGGGACGTTCAGGTCTGTCGCGGCGGCCCCGCCGGTTCCGCGCGTCTTCAACGGGCGCCTCAGCAGGCGGTTGGGCTTCGAGAATCTTCTGCCAATCGAACTCGATATCGGGATTGTGCTCTTCAATCCAACGGATGGCTTCCTGGTCCAGGGCGGGCCGGCCGACTTTGACACCTGGCGGCGTGCGGAACCAGTAGAGAAGGCGCTGCCGTGACCGCCCGCCGCGGCGAACAGCATGCACAAGCGAGGTTGTTTCGTACCCGCGTTTGTCGCGGGTAAACCGCAGAAATGGCAAAGCTATTTGCGTTTGGGCGAACGGCCGATTTTCTTTTTCGCCGCGGGCTTCTTCGCGGCCGGCTTCACGGGCTTCTTTTTCTGGGCCACCGCGCTCCTGGCCGGCCCAGCACCGGTCGAAGCTTTGACGGGAGCGGGCTTGGTTGAAACGGTTCGACCGTCCGCCGGGGCCTTGTAAACCGGCAGAAAGCGCATTTCGTCGCCGATCCAATGGTAGGAATGAATCTCAGCAACGGGAATGTTGCTGTCGGTGCAGAGGCGCTTGGCGACGTCGATCATCTGCGCCGGTACATATAAATGGAAGGCAGACTTTAGTCTGCCAAATGGTACCCATTCGGCAAGCGCTTCGAGATTGTTCACCGACTCGACGGTCTCGACCTCGATGATCGCCATCACCTTTCGCCCCCTGTCCTGAGAAAGCAGGACGACATCGGGGTAGACGGCAGACACGCCCGCGCCCACTGCACTGTTTTGCTCGGCGCCCGGGTTGATGCCGACGTCGAAGCGACGGCGAAACCTGGCTTGTAAAAGGCGAATGACGCGGTCGTGTTCCAGTTGTTCCCGGACCGGCCTGACGAGAATGGGGCTCACGAAATCGCGACTATAACATAGGCACGCGTAAGTAAAGACCCTACTTTAAGGGGTTTGGGCGTTTTTGGGCGTCTAACGGAAGCGCCACGTACGGCCGATAATCCTGCTCAAGCGCTACAATGGCCACCGAGAACCCAAAGAACATGTCCAGCACTGCCGTTTCAACCCCGGCCGCCACCCGGACGATTCTGATCGTGGACGACGATCCGAGCGTGACGGAGACGTTCGAGCGCATGCTGCGGCTCGAGGGCTATCACGTCGTCACGGCCCTGTCGGCAGAAGCGGGTCTCAATCAGGCGGAGCGCTCACATCCGCACGCCATCATCCTCGACCTGCGCATGCCGCTCGTCGACGGACTCCAGTTCCTCCGCGCACTGCGCGCGAAAGACGAGCTTCAGAAGATGCCGGTCGCGATCGTCACAGGCGACTACTTTCTGGACGATGCTGTGTCACGCGAACTGCGCGGCCTCGGCGCCGAAGTGCGTTTCAAGCCGCTGTGGCTGGAAGATCTGCTCGCGCTTGCCAGGAACCTCTTAAAAACCTAGCGGTTCCAGGTTCTGGGTTCTACGTTCTGGGTTCCGGTTCTGAATGACAACGTTCCGGTTCTCGGTTCAACGCACCTATCCAAGAACCAAGCAACCAAGAACCCCCGAAGAACCCAGCACCTAGAACCTAGAACCCAGAACCGCCTGCATCTTTGTAGGTACGATCCCGCAAAATGAACGACCGTTTCCTGAAAGCCTGTCGCCGAGAGCCTGTCGATCGCACACCGGTGTGGTTCATGCGGCAGGCAGGCCGGTACATGCCGGAATATCGCGAGATTCGCAGCCGGCATTCCCTGCTCGAGATCTGCCGCTCTCCCGAGCTCGCGACCATCGTCACGATGCAGCCGGTACGTCGCATCGACGTGGACGCCGCGATTCTGTTTTCCGATCTGCTGCTGCCCCTCGAGCCGATGGGTATCCCTTTCGACTTCGTGCGCGGCGAAGGACCGGCGATAGAAAATCCGCTGCGCACAGAAGCCGATATCGATCGCCTGAAATGCTTCGAGCCGCGCGAGGCGCTCTCGCACGTGCTGGAAGCGATTCGCCTGATCCGGCACGAGCTCGACGGACCGCACGCGGTCCCGCTGATTGGATTCGGAGGCGCGCCGTTTACTCTGGCCTCGTATGCGATCGAGGGTGGCCACTCCCAGAACTTCGCCCTCACCAAAGCGTTGATGTATTCGAACCCGCGCGCGTGGCACCGGCTGTGCGACATGCTGAGCTCGATCATGGGCGAATACATGAAGGCGCAGATTGAGGCCGGCGCGCAGGTGATTCAGATCTTCGACTCGTGGGCGGGCGCGCTGAGCTCGGCCGATTACCGCGAGTTCGTCCTGCCCCACACGCGCAAAATCTTCGACGCGATTCGCAGCGCGGACGTGCCGACGATTCACTTCGGCACGGGGACCGCAAACATTCTTCAGGATCTGCGCGAGGCCGGTGGCGACGTGATCGGCGCCGACTGGCGTATTCCGATCGACGAAGCGTGGGAACGCATCGGCTACGATCGCGCCATACAGGGCAATCTCGATCCGACGCTGCTGCTCGCGCCGCTCGACCGCATGCTCAACGGCGCAGACGATGTGCTCGAGAGGGCCGGCGGCCGGCCGGGACACATCTTCAATCTGGGCCACGGCATTCTGCCATCGACGCCAGTCGATCATGTGCAGGCGCTCGCGCAGCACGTTCACCGGTACAGGCTGGCGCATGCGTAGCGGCACGCCGGAGATGGCGGTGCTGCTGATGGCGCACGGCACACCGGAATCAGTGGATCAGATGGCGGATTACCTGCGCCTGGTTCGAGGCGGACGCGAACCGTCCACCGAGCTCATCGCAGAGATGACGCATAACTGGGAAGCGATCGGCGGGCGGTCGCCGCTCACCGATCTCACCCTCGAGCAGGGCCACGCGCTGCAGGCACAACTGGCCGCCGACGGCCTGGATATGCCTGTCGTCGTCGGCATGCGCAACTGGCGGCCGTTCATCGCCGACGCTGTGCGCGACCTCACGGGCACCGGCGCGCGGCGAATCATCGGCATTCCTCTGGCGCCGCAGTTCTCAACGCTCAGCGTCCAGAAATACATGGATGCCGCCAAAGCCGCCCTCCCTGCCGGCGTGGAGTTTTCGTGCGTGCGTTCGTTTCACGATCACCCGTTGCTGATTGACGCGTTCGCGGAGAAACTGCTGGCCGCCGAGCCGCAACCCGGCGAAGAGATCGTGTTCACCGCGCACAGCCTGCCGCAGCGGGTCGCCTCGGCTGGAGATCCATATCCCAACGAAGTCGCGGCAACCGCAAAGGCTGTCGCCGATCGCTGCGGCGTACGTTCATATGGCACGGCGTATCAGAGCGCGGGCCGCACGCCCGAGCCCTGGCTCGGCCCGGATTTGCAGGAATTCATCCGAGACCGGGCCGCCACGGGCGCTTCTGGCTTTCTCGTTGCGCCGATTGGCTTCGTGTGCGATCACACAGAGATCCTTTTCGATATCGACGTGCAGGCCGCCACCGCGGCGCGTGACGCCGGTGTCAGCCTGCGCCGCACGCAGTCGCTGAACACGTCGCCCACGTTCATCAGGGCGCTTGCGGCGCTGGTCGTGCAGCAGGTTTCAGCCAACAGTCCACTCCACCGATGAACGAAACCGTGGACGTGGCCATTGTCGGTGGCGGCGTCTCGGGATTGTCGGCCGCCTACGAACTGCGCAAGCGCAAACGATCCGTGGTCGTGCTCGAGCGCGCTGGTCGACCTGGCGGCATCATCCAGACCGAGCGCGTGGGCGATCTGGTCATCGACACCGGGCCCGACGCGCTGCTCGTGCAGAAACCGGCGGCGGTCGCGCTGTGCAACGAGCTGGGACTTGGCGATCGTCTCTTCCCCACCAGGCTTCCGCGAACGGCCTTCATCCTCCGAGACGGCCGGCTGCATCCGCTACCGGGTGCCTCGATGCTCGGGTTCCCGACGCGGTTGAAGCCGCTCTTCAAGAGCTCGCTCTTCGGACTCTCCGCAAAGCTGCGGATGGCGGCCGAATTGTTCATGCCCAGGCGCGGAAAGCCGGACGACGAGTCGATTGCGGAGTTCGTGCGAAGACGGTTCGGGCCCGAGGCCGTCACGTATATCGCCGAGCCGTTGCTCGCAGGCATTCACGCCGGCGACGTCGACCGTCTGTCGATGCATTCGCTGTTTCCGAAATTGATCGAGGCCGAAGCCACTTCCGGCAGCGTGATCAAAGCGTTTCGCCGCAATCGCGGGCCCTTGAATACCGATGGGGCGTTCCGATCGTTTCCGAACGGCCTTGGCGAGCTCGTCGATGGCTTGATGCGCGCGGTTCCGAAAGAATCGGTGCGGCTCGGCTCGAACGTCACCAGCGTCGAACAGGGAGACGGATTCATCGTTCACGTCGAAGGTCAGCCGCCGATTCACGCACGAGCGGTGATTCTCGCCATCCCCGCATTTGCCGCCGCCGAACTGCTTCGCCTGCTCGATGCCGACCTGGCGGCATCGTGCGGATCGATCCGGTACCTCTCGACGGCTACCGTGGTCTTTGCCTTTCCGCGCGACGCCGTCCATCACGATTTGCAGGGTACCGGCTTCGTCGTGCCGCGCGCCGAAGGCATCAGCATCACCGCCGCCGCCTGGATCTCGTCGAAATGGCCGCAACGCGCGCCCGAAGGGCAGGCGTTGCTGCGGGCGTTTCTCGGCGGCGCACGCGATCCCAACGTGCTGTCGAAAAGCGATACCGAGTTGACCAACGCCGCCCTGGGTGATCTGACGAAGATCCTGAGCATCCGCGGGCTGCCGACGGTGACGCGCGTGTATCGCTGGAATCGATCGAGTCCTCAACAGGAAGTCGGACACGGTGACCTCATGAAGCGCATCGACGCAAGGATCGCGCGCCATCCCGGGTTGTTCGTATCGTCCGCCGGCTTTCGCGGCGTCGGCATCCCCGACTGCATTGCCGATGCGCGCAGCACGGCGAGTGCCGCTGCGGGGTTTGTCCGTAAGTGATCGCGATCTCAACGCAAAGACGCAGAGGTTTTCTTTTAGAATGAACCGCATGAAACGGCTTGCATTGCTCGTCACGCTCATCCTCGCGCTTCCGAGTGTCTGCTTCGCACAGAATGTCCCGCCGGACGTCGACGCCATCCTCAAGCAAATCAAGGCGGCCGATAAAGACCTGCTCGCGGTTTCTGAGGAAGACGGACGATTTCTGCGACTGCTCGTGGTGACGCGCGGCGCCAGGCATGCGCTCGAGATCGGCGCCGCCAGCGGCTACAGCGCGATCTGGATGGGACTCGGCATGCGCGAGACCGGCGGCAAGCTCGTGACGATCGAGTACGACAAGGCGCGGGCGGCGCAGGCCGCAGCCAACATCAAGAAGGCCGGGCTGACCGATGTCGTACAGGTGATTTCAGGCGATGCGTTCGCCGAAATCCCGAAAGTGTCCGGCACGTTCGATTTCGTCTTCTGCGATGCGTGGAAACGCGACTACCAGAAGTTCTTCTCCATGGTCTTTCCACGCATGGACAAGGGTGGCCTCTTCCTCGGCCACAACGTGCTGAACAAGCGCCACGAGATGGAGGATTTTCTCAAGACCATCCACACGAGCCCATCGGTCCTGACGTCGATCGTTGCCCCCTCAGGCGAAGGCATGTCGGTGACGCTGAAGCGTTGATCAGGACGATGAAGGCCATTGCCGCGGTGGTCGTCGCCGTCCTTCTGGCCTCGACCGTACCGGCATCTGCGCAGGCCCGGATGATCCGCGGCAAGGTCACCGACGAATCCGGCCGGCCAGTGGCGGGCGCCACCATCGAAGTCACCAGCCTCTCTGAATCGCTTGTCGGGTTCGTGACGAGAGACGGGCGGCGTGCCGGCGGTCAGAAGTGGCACGCCACGACAAACGAAAACGGTGACTACGGCCTCAGCGTGCCAACGTCGGGTGTGTATCTCGTAGCCGCCTCCAAAGACGGCGTCGGGACGGACCAGACCGAGATCGCCATCCACTTCGACAGCATCCCCTCCCTGAACTTGAGGCTGGGGAAGGCCGAAGTGGCGCCCACGGCGGCCGTCTGCGAAGACTCTGCCTCCACGAAAGCGTTCGTCGAGATGACGGTTGCGGCCAGGGCCGGGCATCCAGGGCTCGGTCGCCTGCTGCGCTGGCTCGAAGCCGTTCAATTCCACGCGCCAGGCTGCAATGATTCGCCAGTAGTGGAAGTTGGGCGCTGGTCGCCGGCCGATCTCGAGGCGCTGCTCGGTGATCTTGCCAACATCTCGGTGTTTGAGCGCTGGGCTCGCGAGAAGCCGCTCGAAACCAATGCCGACGCCCGGACGAGCATCGAGTCGCTGACGGGAGGCGCACGAACACTCAGCCAGGTGCGCTTTGTGCGCGACGGAAATCGAGTTGCGGCGATCGTGCTTTACAACCGGCGCTTCAACCTCGAAGAGATCGAAAAAATCTTTCACGGCAACGAGACGTTGCGGCGAGGGGCGGTGCTGCATGCCGACATCGCGACCTTTGTTCCAGGTGACGTCAAACAGTACCCCACGGTCGATGACGGCCGAAGACAGGGCAGCCGCCGCGGAACGGTGCATTGGCAGATCGGCCGGCAGCTCCTCGAGACGGTGTCGCCAGCTCCCGGGAGCGATGCCGGCGCGCTGCTCTGGTATCGCGCCGTCTCCGCGCATCTCTTCCTTGAAGGCGACCTCGCCGAGGCGACACAACATCTGGCAAGAGCACGGCAGGTCTTTCCCTCACATCCGCCGTTTCTGCTCGACAGCGCGTACCTCCATCAGGAGTTGTCGTCGCCCGCCGTTCAAAGCGCTGTGCAGGAAATTCGCGCCGGAGGCACCAGGGTCGCGGTCGAATCACGCAGAAACGAGCTTCAGCAGGCCGAGCGTTTTCTGCGTGAGACGCTGGCAGTCGATCCCGGCCTCGCGGGGGCTCGCCTCCGCCTGGGCCACACGCTCGGCGAGCTTGGCCGGCACGCCGATGCCGCGATCGAATTGCGCAGAGCCATCGACGCTCAGCCTGACGATGAGGAGCGATACCTCTCTGAATTGTTTCTCGGACGCGCGGAGCACGCCGTCGGAAGGCGCGACGAGGCGAAACGGCGGTATGAAAATGCGTCAGCGCTCTTCCCCAACGCGCAATCGCCGCAGCTCGCGCTCGGCCACCTGGCGAGAGAGTCAGGCGATCCCGCGGCCGCCTTGCGCGCGCTTCGAACGATTACGACCGCAACCGACGGCAATCGAGATGATCCGTGGCTGTGGTACTGACAAGCCCCACCTCGGCGACGCCGGACCGTTGATGGAGGACATGAGAAGTCAGCTCGCGGGCGGGTCTCGATGATCCGCTCCTTCGCGCTCGCCGTCGCCGTAATTTCAGCGGCCGGCGCCGGGCTGGCGCAGACACCTGCGTTTTCGAGCAATGTCGAGTCCGTCAGGGTCGACGTGCTCGTAACCCAGAACGGCAAGCCGGTCAAGGGGCTTCGTCCCGAAGACTTTGAATTGCGGGACAACGGCGTGCTGCAGACCGTCGATCTCGTGAGCGACGAGGAAATTCCGCTGAATGTCGTGATGGCGCTCGACATGAGCGCGAGCCTCGACCTCAAGCGACTCGAGAATCTGCGCAGCGCCGGCGGAAGACTGCTGGAAGGTTTGCGACAAACGGATCAGGCGGCGCTCGTCACCTTCAGCCATCTGGTCTCGCAGACCGCTCCGCTGACGAGCGATCTCGGTCGCGTTCGCGCAGCGCTCGATCAGGCATCCGCTTCAGGGCAGACCAACCTGGTCGACGCGACGTTCACGGCCATGATGATTGGCGAGTCGGATGTGGGCCGATCGCTGCTGATCGTCTTCAGCGATGGCGTCGATTCGTCGAGCTGGCTCGAGGCCGACGCCGTACTCGACACCGCGAAACGCAGCGACGTCGTCGTCTACAGCGCGGAAGTGGGCACGCGGCGGCTGAGCTTTCTCAGAGACGTGAGCGCGGCGACCGGCGGCCGATCGATCGAGATCGAGCGGGCCAAAGACCTCGGCGCCACGTTTCGCAGCATTCTCGAGGAGTTCCGGCAGCGTTATCTCATCAGTTACTCGCCCCAGGGTGTGGCGGCCGGCGGCTGGCATCGCCTGGAAGTGCGGGTCAGGGGCCGCAACCTGACTGTCCGGGCCAGACCCGGATATCTCTCGGAAAAATAGGCAGTTGAAGGGGTAACCCTCTCGTGCCGATAAGACAAGTGATGAGTACCCCTGCGCCACCGCTCGTCCTGCTGGTCGAAGACGACCACGGTGTCCGCCGCCCGCTCGAGAAGTTTCTGCAGATGCATCGCTTCAAAGTCGTGACGGCCGAGACCGCCGACGACGCGATTGACGCGATTCATCAGCATCGCCCGGTCGCGGCGATTGTCGACCTGCGGCTGGCGCGCGGGTCGGGTCGTGATGTGGTGATTTCGATGCCGGCCGGCACGCCGGTGATCATCTTCTCGGGTGTCCCATCAGAATCGGCAGAGCTGGAGCGTCTGCGCCCGCGGACGCGTCTGGTCCAGAAACCCTACTCGCTCACGATGCTCGTCGAAGCGCTGAACGAGATGATCGACAGCGCCAGGCTTCCACAAGCGTTGGACTAGTAATCTGTCATTGCAGATGGCAGATGGATGACGGCAGAGAGTACGATCTGCTCTTTGCCATTCGCCCTCGCCCCTAAGCCCTCAGCCCTAAGCCCTCAGCCCTTAGCTCTAAGCCCTCACCGCGGCATCTGATAGAATTTTGTGTTTGCGGTCGACGACCGGGTAGCTCAGTGGTAGAGCAGCGCACTTTTAATGCGCGGGCCGCGGGTTCAATCCCCGCCCCGGTCACTTCATCGACGGCGCGCGTCGCTCAGTTCCCAGTTGAAGTCGTAGAACACACGCAGCTGATTGCCGTCCAGATCCGCGACCCTGAACTCACGCAGGTTCCACGGTTTGTCCTCCACTGCCTCGATAATCTTCGCCCCGGCGTTTTTCCAGCGCTCGAACAGTTCGTCGACTTCCTGTTTGTTGTTGAGATTCAGCCAAACGATCGCGGGACTTTTCGGCCCGTGGGCACCGCGGAACGGCGCGTTCGTGAGGAACATTCGGCAATCCCCCTGCGAGATGCCTCCAATCCCGTCGTCATCATTTCCCCAGTCAAAACTGAATTCGAGCACATTCACGTAGTACTCCGCGGCTTTGGCAACGTTGCTCACCGGAATCTCGGGAACGGCTTGTGGAAAGTGGGTCAGCATTGGACCTCCCGTGTCTCGAAAGCGTGGGCGGACGAATGACGCACTTCAGGTCTGCCCCATCC
The DNA here is from genome assembly GCA_963811435.1 of Vicinamibacterales bacterium. Taxonomy (GTDB): domain Bacteria; phylum Acidobacteriota; class Vicinamibacteria; order Vicinamibacterales; family JAMQPK01; genus JAMQPK01. Next base: position 1,162,547 of record CAWERD010000006.1, on the reverse strand, counting down.
CGCGGAAGACTTTCCAGCTGCCGTCCGGGAGCTTCTTGAGCACCGTGAGCACCGTGCCACGAGACTGCTTCGGCTCGCCACCCGGCGATTCGACATACGAACCAATGAAGTAACGCCACTCGATTGCCCAGCCGTCCAGGATGGTCAAATCCCTGGTTTCCGGAACGTAGCTCAGCACCTTGACACCTGGGCGAGCCGACCAGCGTTCGTTGCTCTCACGGATCGCTTGCTTGCCGACTTGTGCCGGCTGGCCTCGGCCGAGACGAACGGCGTCATCGGTCCACAGATCCGTCAGCGCCACAGAATCTCGCGACAACGTAGCGGCGATGTCCTGCTGGTGGAGCCTCTTGATGGCGGCCAGGTCCGCCTCGCGGCCGCGGCCGCTGTCGCTTCCAGCCGACGCGGACGGTCCCTGAAGCGCTTGCCCTGGCAACGCGGTCAACGTGCAGACCACGACAGCAACTGAACGCATGCTCATACCGCCTCCACACCACTCAAGACCCGCTCGCGCCAGGTCGTCCGCAGAACTGTTAGTGGAGTAACTGGAGTTTCTGGAGTCTTACGTTTTCCCCGGGCGGATCCTGACACACTAGCGGCCGTACGCGCGCGGAAACCGATGGAAGGCCCGGTCACCACATCGCCGAAGAAACCAGCTAAGCAGGACGAGGACGTCGTCGCCGTTCGGCACTTCTACGCTCGGGCACGGCCGCGGCCGGCTCGATGGTCTCAATGGTCCATTCGTGGATGCAGCGGCCGCAGTAATACGCGCGGCTGACCCGGCGGCCGGAAAGGACCTGTTCGAGGCGCACAAACAGATTGTCCTGGCATTTGGGGCACGGCGGCAGTTGGGTCGGCATAACGAGGTCCGCTTGCGATGGATCGGCGGCAGGGCTGGGACGGTCGTGATTATCTGTGGGCCGTACCGCGCCGTCAAATGAAGCCCTGGATCCGTCGTCGTGGCGGCGGAGCATGTCATCCCCGCTCATATGGCCGTCCGCTTTCACAACCCTCCCCCTCTCTGCCCCCGGCTCCCCTCTCTTGCTCTTTCGGCTCGTCCGTTCAATATCGATATACTTGGGAAAAATGCGCTCCCTCGTTCCCATGCCTCTGGCAGCAGGCGGGTAAAATGGCACACGACACAGCGGCGTTACTTGACGCCTTTGCAGAACTACGACGCACATGGGATGAGCTGGTGGGGATGCCGCCAGACATTCTGGCGGCGACCGGGCCGCTCTCGGATGCCGATCTGGCCCTGCTGAGTGAACGTGTCAGCGCCCACCTGGTCGCGGCTGTCGCGCTGGAGGATCAGATCGAAATCATGCGGGCTGAGGAAGGCGGGGTGTAATCGCCACGCGCGAAGGTCACCGGATCGGGGTCCGTTGCCAGTGAACGGACATCCTGTTGCCGCCGCCAATTTCGACGTCGCAGATCACCTTCCTCTCGCCTCCGAAGACGACCTGATATTTCCTCACCCGGGCGTTGGTCGAGTCACTCGGCCCCGTAATCGATTCCGGCCTGCCTAACGGTCCGAGCGGCGCAGGCGCCGCACGTTCCAGAAACGGAACGAGGTGTGTATCCGGGTCGTTCACGATGGCTGCCAGTTCTGGATCGATTGCGCCGTGCCTGGTCACGATGAGAAAGTGAAATCCTCTTCTGTCGTGGAAGCTGAGGTCCTTCTCGGAGGACGAGCCCGGTCGCATCAGCAGCGCGCGACGCAGCGCCATGCCGGCGTACGCTCCCGCCAATGGAAACGCGAGAACGATGAGCATCGCGAATGCCTGAAGCGACGCTGACCGCGCGACGGCCACAACCGGAATCCAGACGCCGACGGCGAGCGCCCATCTCCATGGTTGACGCGGCGCGATAAAACCGCACATCGCTGCCGCGACGACGAGAGAGAACGCCGTGACGGCGGTGTCGTCCCAGTTCGGCGAGGCATCGACGTACGCAATCGCGATCCCCACGATGATGCCCGCCAGCAAGACGACACGGTCGAACCAGCGGGACTTGTCGGACACGAACGTGCGGGCGACCGACGCCGCTGACCCGAACTGCGCAACCGCTTCCCGCTGTGCGGATTCGTCGTCGAGCCCACGCTGAATTCCCTGCTCGACCGCATCGATAAGGTGGCCGCGCGCTTCTTCCACAAACCTGACGTCGGAGACGCCGCGCTTCCTGAGTTCCTCAGACAGGCTGGTGAGATATGCGTCGATTTCGTCGAGGTTCATGCAGAGCTCCCTACAACGGCGTGAACGGCACGGGCGAAATCGCGCCATTCCGTTTGTTGCCGCGCCAGCGTGCGCTCGCCTTTCGCCGTCAGCTGATAGACGCGTCGACGGCGGCCCGTGCCTTCCGACCACCGGCTGGTCAGCAAGCTCGCACGCTCGAGCCGATGAAGAGCGGTGTACAGCGTCCCGTCAGGCAGGTTGAACGTGCCGCCGCTGCGTGCACGCAGGGTCTCGGCAATCGCATAGCCGTGAGCCGGCCGTTCCTGAACAGCCGCAAGCAGTAGCAGGTCGAGGTGCCCCTTGAGGAGCTCGGCTCTCATATCTCGCGATGCTATACCTCGTATTGCGAGGTAGTCAAGTCAGCTGGTAGCCGGTAGCCTCTAGCTGGTAGCCATTTCATGGATCTCTCCATCAACGAGGGCACGCTCGTCGTCACCGGTGGACCCGGTGATTCTCCGCAGACCGCGATCGTCATCAGGAAAACGCCCCGCGGGCTCAGCGCCGCCGGCGCCGAGCACATGCTCTTGCAGAAATGGTTCGGCCAGCGCGGCACGAGCTGGACCTTGACGCGCCAGGAGCTGGTACGGGCCGACGGCAGAACGTACGACCTGTATGAAGTCGTACTCGACGACGGCTCCAAACGCAGTCTGTACTTCGATGTAACCGACTGGCTCGCCCGCCTCCGCGGCTAACGCCGCGCAGGCGGGTCCGGTCATCGCCCTCTCGTACTGCGCCTGACGAGCGTCACCACGGAAGCGACAAGCTCGCCAGGGTCGACCGGCTTGGCAAGATGCATTTCGAAGCCGCTTTGGAGCGCCCGCGTCCGATCTTCCGATCGCGCGAACGCCGTGAGCGCTGCGGCGGGAATGTCGCGAATGTCGGTGTTGGCAGAGCCGCGAATCCGCGCGATGAATTCGAACCCATCGATCTCGGGCATGCCGAGATCGACGATCAGGACGTCGGGCTTCAGCGATGCGACATGCTCGAGTGCCTCGGCCGGCGAGGCCAACGTCGACACGTCTGCGCCGGCGGTCTCGAGCACGACGCGCAGCAGGCCGAGCGCGTCTTCCTCGTCGTCTATCGCGAGCACGCGAACACCTTTCAGGCTCGCAAGGCCTGTAAGCGGGGTCTTCTTCTCGGTCTGCGGATGTTCGCGCGTCTCGCGTACGCCGCCTGAATGCACAATCATCAGCGGCAGACGGACGCGGAATGTCGCTCCACATCCTTCGCCCTCGCTGGCCACGTGCACCGACCCACCGTGCATTTCGACGATGTGGCGCACGATGGACAGTCCCAGACCAAGCCCGCCAGTCTTGCGCGTCGTGCCGGCATCGGCCTGACGGAAACGCTCAAAGACGTACGGGAGAAAATCGGCTCGGATGCCGATACCGGTGTCACTCACGGTGATTTCGATGTGCGAGTTCACCCGTTCGACGCGGATTTGCACGCGCCCCTTTTTCGGCGTGAACTTCAGGGCATTCGACAACAGGTTCCACACGACCTGTTGCAGCCGATCCGGGTCGCCCGACACGGGACCCACTCGTGGATCGACGATGGTCTGCAGCCGGACACCCTTCGCATCGGCGGTGGGCTGCACCGTGGTGACGGCGTTGTGGATGACCAGTGGCAATTCGACAGGCTGGACGTCCAGCCTGATCTTGCCGGACACAATCCGTGAGATGTCGAGAACGTCTTCCACGATTTGCGTCAGCGATTGGGCGTTGCGTTCGAGCGTCTCGAGCCCCCGGCTCGCCTTTTCGTCGGTGAGAATCCCCCCGCGCAACAGACGGGCGTATCCAAGGATCGCGTTCAGCGGCGTACGCAATTCATGCGAAAGCACCGCCAGAAACTCGTCCTTCAGCCGGTCGGCCTCTCGAGCTTCCTGATACAGCCGGGCATTCTCGAGGGCGACCGATGCCCACACGGCAATCCCGGTCGCAAGCTGTTCGTGCTGGCTCGTGAAAATTCCTGGTTTGGAATGACCGAAAAACAGACCGCCGAGCACTTCGCCAGAGCCGGCCTTCACCGGCACCGCCAGATAACTCCGGACGGGAAGATGCCCCGAGGGCATCCCATAGTACGGCGCGCTCTTTCCATAACGGGAGTCCTGCGTCACGTCGTCGATGCGCACGACGCCCTCGCCATGGAACGTCGGTGCAAACACGGCTGTCGCGCGCGGCTGTGGAAAATTCGCGAAGGCCTCCTTCGACACGCCCGACAGGGTATACAGCATGAAGGCTTCGCCCGACTGCGCGTCGATGACGTTGTAGAAAAACGCCCCGAATTCCGCCTGCGTAAGCTCGGTCGCCACGTCGGTGACTTTCTGGACGATGGCGCCCCGATCGAGCGATGCGGCGACCATGGCCCCAACCTCGGCCAATTTCTGCGTGTTGAACGCCTGTTGCTCCGCGGCCGCGCGAAGGCGGGACTGTTCGGAAATGTCACGCGCGATCTTCGAGGCCCCCACGACGACACCGCTGGCATCGACGATCGGCGAGACCGTCAATGAAATCTGCAGTTCCGTACCGTCTTTGCGCCTGCGGCGGGTCTCGAAGTGATCGACCACGCCGCCCGCTCGAATGCGCGCGAGCACCGTATCCTCTTCGGCCTGCAGTTCTGGCGGAATCAGCATGCGGATCGACTTTCCGATCGCTTCGGCTGCCGTGTAACCGAACATCCGTTCCGCGGACCGGTTCCAGGACGTGATCGTGCTGTTGAGATCTTTGGCGATGATGGCGTCGTCTGACGATTCGACCACGGCGGCAAGCCGGCGGGCCGTCAAATCGGCCTCCCGGCGCTCGCTCATGTCACGGGCGATTTTCGACGCGCCGATCACGGTCCCCTCGTCGTCATAGATGGGCGACACCGTCAGGGAGATCGGCAGCAGCGAACCGTCCTTGCGTTGTCTGACGGTCTCGTAGTGACGGACGGCCTGGCCGAGGCGTATCTGGCCCAGGACGAAGTCCTCTTCGCTCTGGCGATCTGCCGGAATGATCATGCGAATCGATCGGCCGATCGCTTCGGCCGAGGTAAAGCCGAACATGCGCTCGGCCGCCGCGTTCCAGGAGAGGATCGTGCCGTTCAGGTCCTTACTGACGATGGCGTCGTCCGAGGAGTCGACGATTTTCGCGAGATGGCGGGAGGCGAGATCAGCCGGGGGATTGGCCATATGAACAGTCGAGATGCTTCTTGCTCCTTCATGATGCCGGCTCCTGAAAATGCGTCTTCAAAACCGACACAATTACGCGACAGAAAGGACAAAGAAGTAGGTAAGGCAATTTCGATGCCTGCTGTGATACAAGAAACCCGTGTTTTCCAAGATCGTCCGGCGCACACACATGTACCTCGCGTTGTTTTTGACGCCATGGATGCTCGTCTATGCGGTCAGCACCATCGCGATGAACCATCGGATGCCGCGTCCAAGCGCCTTCATCAAAGAAGACGAACGGACTTACACGAATACGTTCGATGCCGGCACGCCGCCGCGCGAGATTGCCCATCAGATCCTGTCTGATCTGAATCTCGACGGCGCCTTCGGCGTTCAGGGACCTGCGCCGGACGGGCGCCTCACCATCAACCGCCAGGACCTGCTCTCGCCCCGCCGCATCACGTTTACGCCGCAGGATGGGCGTGTGGTCGTCGAGCGCCAGGATCTCGAGACGAGCGGCTTTCTGAACCGCTTCCACCGCCGGCGCGGGTATCAGCAGCCGTATGCCGCGGACAAGGCGATGGCCATCAGCGTCGATGCGGTGATTGTCGCCATGGTGTTCTGGGCGCTCTCGGGCTTGTGGATGTGGTGGGAAATGCGCGCCACACGGTACTGGGGACTCGCGTGCGTCGGGACAGGCGTCGGCATCTTCGCCCTGTTCATACTGACGATATGACGTTCCTGCATTTCATCCGCCGCACGCATCTGTATATGGGGCTCTTCCTGCTGCCGTGGGTGATCATGTTCGGCGCGAGCTCCATTCCGCTGAATCACATCATGTCGCCCGATCCGGTCACCTGGACACACGTCGCAGAGCATCACTTTGACGTACCCATGCCCGCGACGGGAGAGAACCTTCGTCCGATCGGGCGCGAGATGATGAACACCGCCGGCGTCAGCGGCGGCTACTTCGTGAATCGCGCCAATCCCCGCCAGGTCAACGTGAACCATCCCGACTTTCTGACGCCGGTACGCCTCGGTGTACTACGCCGACCAAAGCAAGCTGACCGTCGAGTATCGGAATTTCTCGACGCGGCAGTTCATCACCGGCATGCACTTTCGAGGCGGCTACGACATGGACGGTTTCTGGGACTCGGTGTGGGCGCTGTTTGTCGACATCGTCTCGGTCGGGCTGATTTTGTGGATCGCGACCGGCATCTACATGTGGTGGCACCTGCCGTCGACCCGGCGATGGGGATGGCTTGCGCTGGCGTCGGGCGCCGTGTGCTTCGCCATCATTATCGCGACGCTCTGAAGCTCGGCGGCCGCGCACCCTGAACCGCATACAACTGCCTGCCGTCGCCCGACGCAATGAGGTCCATGTCGAGCGCGTGTCGCATGTACTCGATCATTTCAGTTGACGCCGTCGCGGTGTCGACCACAAGGTACCGAAACGGCAGCGCCACGGGTGGGTCTTCGTCGATGGCGTCTTCTCCGCTCGAAAGCCTCAACAAATTGCCGACAATCGGCATGGACTCATAGCCTCGAGCGACATTCGGCGGCATGCGACCGATGTAGCCACCCACGACCGGATGTCCGTGAATGGTCGCGTAGTACAACAGGCGACGATCCTGGCTGCCCCGCCCCGCCGACAGGCCATCGCCAATCCCGAACGGGACCTCGATGACCGCGCCGTTATCCTGGATGGATGCGAGCTGTTCGTAGACCGCCGGCCGATCGAGCGCCGTCAATGGAATCGGGATGTGGAGATAGTCGAGTGCGAGCAATGCAATCAGCAGCCAGGTGTAACCAGGGCTGAAGCCCTGGGCCACCGCAGAGGCAGGGCTGAAGCCCTGCGCTACCGGTACGACAGAGGCAGCGCTGAAGCCCTGCGCTACCGATGTTGCATCGACAGGGCTAAAGCCCTGTGCCACCGGTACGACAGAGGCAGCGCTAAAGTCCTGCGCTACCGGTACGACAGAGGCAGGGCTGAAGTCCTGCGCGACCGCTGTCGGTACTGGCGTCCCGTCATCGGTGGCACAGGGCTTTAGCCCTGTCGATTCAGTACCGGTAGCGCAGGGCTTTAGCCCTGCCTCTGTCGCACCGGTGGCACAGGCCAACCGCAGCGCCATCAACACACCAAGCGCCAGGTACACGCACACCATGGCGCGACCCGGCATGCGTGCGTTTTCGACGACCGGGACGAACCGCGCGAGCGCTTGCGGCAGCGGCAAACCGACATCAAACCCGGCGACCGTGAGGAACGGCCCGAGCGCCCAGAGCGCAAACATCGCGACCACAAATTTCCAGCGCCGGGCCTCTTCCTTGTCACCCCACTTCCCTCTTCCGATCATCAAGACAATCAAGGGCACGAAGCCGATCCACCCGACGCTTTCGATTCGATCGAGTCCGAGCTGTTGATACAGGCCGGTCGTCACGCCGCCATACAAAGGATGGAACGGATTCCCAAGGAGAGGTGCGATGGCATCGACACCGCGAGGAGCGCTGCGCCAGAAATAGGTCTGGCTTACGTAACGGCCGCTTGCCGCGAGCCTGAATGCCTGGATGATGAGCGGCAGGCACGTCACAGCAAATGTCGCGACGATAATCGTCAGCGTCTGTGCGGTGCGCCAGAAGGCTTCGCCGGATGCCCGCTCGAAGCGAATCGCAATCCGCCACTTGGTCAGCACCCATGCCAGCGCCAGAAGCCACAGCGCGAGCAGCGGGTTCTGAACGCCGCGGACCGAAATCTCAGTTCCACCAACGGCGAACGTCGTTCCGCCTGTCATGGCGATCGTCACAATCAGGAAGACGACCAATCCCATCAGGCCGACGAGAATCAGACGAATTGTGAAGAGCTTCGGCGTCTGCGATCGCGCCTCGATCGCTGCACGAACGACGTCTGCAACCACGTACGCGAGAGCGAACAGCGCGAGATACACGACGTGGTAGTACGCGGAATAAGCGGCGATCGCCACGCACAACCCACAGGCGAGGGCCGCCGCAATGCTGCCTGTTCGCAGCGCCCGACGAAGAAAAAGCGCGAAGAGCGGGATGACCCACGCCGTCAGCAGGTCGAAATGCCCGAACAGATGCGCGGCCACGTACGGCGATCCGCCGAACGCCACGCCCGCAAGTACCGCCAGTCTGCGATCTCGGACGATGTCGAACGCCAGCGCATACGCGCACGCGGCATTCAAGAACACCGAAACGATGATGTAGAGGTTCTCAGCCTGGATCAGAGACACCCCCGCCAGAGCCGTCGCCGTGATGTAGCCCTGAAGCGCGGTATGCGGATGGTTGATGAGATCGACGCCGAATGGACTGAACAGGTATTGCGACTGAAAGAACTGGAGCTCTGGGGTGCTCAGCGCCTTCCGCATCCACCACAGGTTCCACAGAAAGCTGAAGTTGTCGCCGGCGAGTCCGGGGATGTGATCGCGAAAGTGAAGAAGGAGCGGCCAGGTCCACAGTATGGACATGGCCGCCAGGAACGTGACAGGTACGATATGCCGACGAAACGAACCCCATGTGCACGCGGACACTTTGGGATTCTAGGTCGAATTAGCTACGCCGCGAACTTGCCGCTCTTCCGTCTCTCCTCGTCCAATCCATCCCAGAACACTTTGACGCCGTCGAGCATCTTCACGCCGGCGCTCAGAAACGGCTCCTCGCGGAACTTCGGCGACTCGTAACACTCGCGCAGCTCGTCCCACACGTGCGCTTTGTGCTGTTCCTCGATTTTGTCGTGCCACGTGAAGAACGCGAGCGGCATGTCGGGCACGCGCGTCGCTTTCATCCGTTCGAGCCCCGCAATCAGCTCTTTCCAGAAGCCGGCGGCAGCCCAGTTCTCGACGGCGAACGCGGCGCCCATCGCCCGGTTGTAGTCGTCACTGCCGTAAAGCGTGAACAGCTCGTCGCAGAAATGCAGCGTGCTCGGAATGCCATTCCGCCGTTTACCCATGTCGTCGAAAGTAAGACCCAGCGACTGGCCAAACCGCAGCAGCCATTCGAAGTGCGCGGCCTGGAAGCGGAACTTGCCGCCGTCGACAGTGCCTTCGGTCGACACAAGGGCAGGATCGCCTTCCCTGTCGGAATCTGCGCCGGCGTCAGCCGGCGCCGCGCCGTGGCCGCCCTTGCTGTTGTAGATGACACCCAGCTCGTTCATGAGAATTTCCTTCGACTCACGAGCGCCATGCAGGGTGTCGGCGTTGATGACGCGATTGAGCGCGGCGAGGAGAAACTGATTCGAGAACACGGAAAACTCGATGGCGAATCGACGCAGATGATCGACCGGCATCTCGCCGTGCGAGAACCACCTGGTGTAGGCGTTGTCGGTCACGACAGGGTGGCCCATGAATCGCGCTTCGATGGTCTGCTTGAACGCCTCGAAATCCTTTCCAGCCATGAAATGCCTCCTTGATGCGCGTCTTATCCGCGAGGGGTCCAACTGAACGGGTAAGTCGTCTGCTCCATGCCAAGCGCCTGCGTCGTGAGCTGAAGCGGCCGGAACGTGTCGACCATGACCGCCAGCTCGTCTGTCCGCGTTTTGCCGATCGATCCCTCGTACGTGCCGGGATGCGGCCCATGCGGAATGCCGTTGGGATGCACGGTAATCGCCGCCGGTTCGATGTCCTTGCGCGACATGAAGTCGCCTTTGACGTAGTAGATGATCTCGTCCGAGTCGACGTTCGAATGGTTGTAGGGCGCGGGAATCGACAACGGGTGGTAGTCGAACAGCCGCGGCACGAACGAACACAGCACGAATCCAGGCCCATCGAATGTCTGATGTACCGGCGGCGGCTGGTGCACGCGGCCGGTGATCGGCTCGAAGTCTTCGATGTTGAACGCAAACGGCCACAAGTGGCCGTCCCATCCGACCACATCGAGTGGATGGTGTGGATAGATGTAGCGCGCGAGGAAGCCGCGCGCTTTCACGCGCACCTCGAACTCGCCCTTCTCGTCATGCGGAACCAGGGCGTCGGGCGGGCGAATATCGCGCTCGGAATACGGCGCGCTCTCGAGAAACTGTCCATACTGGTTCACATAACGGCGTGGCGGCTCGATGTGGCCGCCGGACGTTTCAACGACGAGCATGCGCTGCTCGACCGACGGATCTGCGACGATGCGCCAGATCACGCCCGTAGGAATGACGAGGTAATCGCCAGGGCCGTAGCGCAGTGTGCCGAACTGGCTCTCGAGAACCCCGGCGCCTTCGTGAATGAAGATCACCTCGTCTCCGTGCGCGTAGCGATACCAGTAGGTCATCGGCTCTTTCGGCCGTGCCACGGAAATGCAGACATCGCTGTTGCCCATCAGCGGGATTCGGCCCGTAATCGCGTCCCCGTGCGCAGGTATGTTGGCGGTGCGCAGAAGCCGGTGCTGAACGGGACCGGCATCGGCGTAAGACATTTTCACTTCGCAGCCGCGTTCGATCTGTTGAACCTCTGTCGGTGGCCGCAGGTGATAGAGGAGCGACTTGTTGCCGACAAACCCATGAATGCCCATCAGCTCTTCGTGATAGAGCGAGCCATCGGGCTGACGGAACTGCGTGTGCCGCTTGTGCGGAAGCTGCCCGAGCTTGTAGTAATAGCTCATACGAGATTGCCTCGCCGCGCCTGTTCCCGTTCGATCGCTTCGAACAGCGACTTGAAGTTGCCCTCGCCAAATCCGCGGCAGCCGTGACGCTCGATCACCTCGAAGAACAGCGTTGGCCGGTCCTGCACCGGCTGCGTGAAAATCTGAAGCAGGTAACCTTCCTCGTCCCGGTCGGCGAGAATGCCGAGCTCGGCCAGCTCGTCCAGCGGCTCCTCGATCTTCCCGATGCGGCGGTCGAGATCTTCGTAGTAGGCCGGCGGCACGCGGAGAAACTCGACCCCGGACCCGCGCAGGTGGCGAACCGCCTTGACGATGTCATCGGTGGCGCAGGCGATGTGCTGTACGCCGGGGCCGCCGTAGTAATCGAGATACTCCTGAATCTGCGACTTGCGCTTGCCGGTGGCCGGCTCGTTGATGGGAAACTTCACGCGCCCGGTTCCGTCCTGCATGACCTTCGACATCAGGGCTGAGTACCTCGGTCGTGATGGTCTTGTCGTCGAAGTGGATAAGCTGGGTAAAGCCCATCGTCTCTGCAAAGAACCGGACCCATGTCTCCATCGCGCCCAGCTCGACGTTGCCAACGATGTGATCGATCGCCCTGAGCACGCCGCCGGCCGACGCCGTCGCCGGCAGCGGCCGGAAGCCGGGAGCGAATGTTCCGGCGTAGTCATCCCGCTCGACGAACTTGATGAGCGTGTCGCCGTAGGCATGAATCGCGGCGGTCCGGAGCACGCCCTTCTCGTCGCGGGCGTCTTCGGGCGGCATCGCGGGCTGTGCGCCGCGTTTGGTCGTTTCGTGGAACGCCGCCGCGGCATCGGGCACCTGAAGCGCCACGACGCCGACGCCATCGCCGTGCTGATGGACGAAGTTCGCGGCCGGGTGCTCGGGGCCAAGCGCCGTCGTCAACACGAACCGGATATCGCCCTGCTCGAGCACGTAGGACGCCGAGTCGCGACTTCCAGTCTCGAGACCCCGGTAGGCGGTCCTATGGAAGCCGAAGCAGGTCTCGTAAAACATGGCAGCCTGCCTGGCGTTGCCCACAAAGAGCTCGAGATGGTCGATGCGTTTGATCGGGCAGAAGTCGGACATAATATGAACCATTTTCGCACGACAGGCGCATAGTGCAAACAAAAATGGCTAAATAGGTTCATAATCGTAACCAACGGTACTGTCCGACTTTAGCCGGACCCGCGACTGGAGGAATCGGTGACAAATCTGAGATCCGGCGGCCGGGACCCCAGGCCAAGGGTTGACGACCTCGACAGGCAACTGCTCGCATACCTGCAGAAAGATGCCCGGGTGCCGACCGCCGAGCTGGCTCGCCGCCTCCATCTCTCCGGGCCGGGACTCCAGAAACGCCTGCGCAAGCTGGAAAATCAGGGGGTCATTCGCGGCTATTCGACAGTCGTGGATCGTGAGGCCGTCGGGCTCGACCTCTTATGCTTTATTCACGTGACCCTCGCGCATCACCGGCCGAACTCGGTGAAGCAGTTTCCGGAAAAAATCAAGAACATGCCCGAGGTGCTCGAGTGTCATTTTCTGACCGGTGAGTTCGACTACCTTCTGAAGGTGGTCGTGGCCAACCACGACCATCTCCAGAAGTTTCTGTTCGGCAAGCTCATGAAAGCTGGTGGCGTCGATCGCACGCGGACCAGCATCGTCGTCAAAGAAGTCAAAACGTCAACCTCCCTGCCCTTGTAACCATGCTGGCTTCGACACGGGCACTGCTCGAGAACATCGTCGACTACGCCGGCACATACCCTCCAGCGAGCCTCGAATTGAGAAACGCGCTCGCCGGTTACGCCGCGGCGCGAACGAGCCCGGACGCATGGCTGCTGGGACGGCTGATTCTGCCAGCTGAGCTGCTCGACGAATTCGATCGGCTGGAACCGTTCCGGGCAAGCGATGCGGGGACGGGCCCCTGGCAACTGAGCGTCATCCTGAAGGGCGACGTGTCCCCGGAAACACGGCGGATTGAATCGTTCAACGAACGCTGGGACGGCCGCGCGGCGATTGTATCGGTTGAATTTCCTCCAGCCGCGCCTGCAGATATCTCCCGTGCCAAGTCAGAGGCGCGAGATGGGCTGGAAATGTTCTTCGAAACGCCACTGGATGGTGACTTACAGGCCCGGCTCGACGCGATCGCCACCTCAGGCGGTGCGGCGAAGGTTCGCACGGGAGGAGTCACGCCGGGTGCGTTCCCCTCTCCTGACGCGCTCGCCCAGTTCCTGGTCACGTGCGCCCGGCGCGGTCTTGCGTTCAAGGCCACGGCCGGACTGCATCATGCAATTCGACGCGCCTACGCGGTAACCTATGAGCGGGACAGCGCGACCGCACTCATGCACGGGTTTCTGAACGTCTCCATCGCCTCGGCGCTCGCACAGGGTGGTGCGGACGTGTCGGCCGTCAGTGACGCGCTCATGGAATTGTCTTCAGAGGCGTTTCGTTTCCAGTCAAACGGGGTTGTCTGGCGAGACCACGCGATCTCGGTTCAGCATCTCACTACCGCCCGGCGCGGGTTTTTTCGATCGTTCGGATCGTGTTCGTTTCAGGAGCCTGTGGAAGCGCTCGGCCAAATGAATCTCCTGGGGCCGGGCTGAAGGCGGGCACGACGACCGCATGCAGACTACCGTCAACGACACCCACGATCCCGGCCTGCGCAGCTGGGTTGAGTCCGCGAATTCGCCGTCGAGCGACTTCCCCATTCAGAACCTGCCGCTGGGGGTATTTCGACCGCGCGGCGGCGCCGGCGCGCCCGCCATCGGCGTGGCGATCGGCGACGAGATTCTCGATCTTCGCCAGGCGGGCGAACGCGGCCTTCTCGACGGGCTGTCTTCTGCCCTGCGCGCGGCCACCGAGTCGTCGACGCTCAATCCGTTGATTGCGCTCGGCCACGACGACGCGTCAACGTTGCGGCGCAGGATCAGCAAGATTCTCGCTGCAGACGGTTGGAGTGCCGATCCGAGTCTGCTCACACCCGTCCCCGACGCAGAGTTTCGCGTGCCGGTGGCGATTGCCAACTACTCCGACTTTTATGCGTCGATCGATCACGCGAGGAACGTCGGCAAGCTCTTCAGGCCCGACAATCCACTGCTCCCGAACTACCGGCATGTGCCCATTGCGTATCACGGCCGAAGCTCGTCGATCATCGTGAGCGGCACGCCCGTACGGCGACCCTCGGGGCAAGTGAAAGGCCCGGGGGACGCGCCCGTGTTCCGCCCCTCCGAGCGCCTCGATTACGAAGCAGAAGTTGGATGCTTCTGCGGTCCCGGCAATGCACTCGGCGAGCCGATTTCGATTGACGCCGCCGAATCGCATCTCTTCGGGCTGTGTCTCGTCAACGACTGGTCCGCGCGCGACATTCAGGCATGGGAGTACCAGCCCCTGGGACCGTTTCTCGGAAAGAGCTTCGGAACAACGGTCTCGCCGTGGGTCGTCACCTACGAGGCGCTCGCACCGTTTCGATGCCCCGCCGCAGGGCGCGAGCCTGGCGATCCGCGCCCACTGGACTATCTTTCGTCGCGGTCGATCGAAGAGGCCGGTGGCTTCGACGTCACCGTCGAAGTGCTTCTGCGGTCGGCGGGGATGCGCCGCAGTGGCGCTCCCGCCGTGCCGGTGAGCCGATCCTTGCTGCGCGACCTGTACTGGACGCTCGCACAAATGGTTGCCCATCACACGAGCAACGGCTGCAATCTCATTGCGGGCGACCTTATCGCAACCGGCACACTGTCAGGATCCACCAGGAGCGCGCAGGGCTCTCTGATCGAGATCACCGAGGGGGGCAAGGTTCCACTACAGCTGCCGAATGGTGAATCGCGCACGTTCCTCGAAGACGGCGATGAGATCATCATGCGCGCATTCTGCGAGCGGCCCGGCTGCGCGCGAATCGGTTTCGGCGAGTGCGCCGGCGTCATCACATGAAACTTCACGAATTTCTCTTCGACCAACTGCACGCCAACGGCGTTCGGCAGATCTTCGGCATTCCCGGCGACTTCGTGCTGAACCTGTACAACGCGCTTCAGCAGGACCAGCGGTTCCGGCTCATCACCCTCACGCACGAGCCTGCTGTGGGCTTTGCCGCCGACGGCGCTTCGCGCATCACCAACGGGCTGGGCGTCTGTCTCGTCACCTATGGGGCAGGCGGCCTGAACATGATCAATTCGATCGCGTGCGCGTATGCCGAAGAATCGCCCCTGATTGTCATCTCGGGGGGGCCGGGCCGCGTAGAGCGCGACGCCGGACTGCTCGTCCACCACGAGGTGAAGTCGTTCGAATCGCAATTCAAGATTTACCAGGAAGTCGTCGAATTCGCCGCGATCATCGACAACAAGCAGACGGCCGCCGCCTCGATCCATCGGGCCATCGACGTCGCGCTCAAATTCAAGCGCCCCGTCTACCTCGAGATCCCGCGCGACATGGTATTTGCCGACATTGCCATTCCGCCGAGCTTCGACGAGGTCGAGCTGAAGGTCAACGAAAGCGCTGTCGCCGAAGCGGCCGCCGAAATCATCGACCATCTGTCGCGCGCCGCGCGGCCCGTGCTGATTGTCGGCGTCGAGGTTCACCGCTTTCAGCTCATCGACCAGGTGATTCGGCTCGCCGAGCGACTGCGGATTCCCGTGACGTCATCGTTTCTCGGCCGCGGGGTGTTCCCGACCCGCCACCCGCAGTTCATCGGCACCTATCTCGGGGCGGTGAGCCCTCAGCCCATGCGGACGCTCGTCGAAGGATCCGATTGCCTGCTGCTGCTCGGCGAACGCCTGAGCGACGTCAGCCTCGGCGTGTCGGCGGATCTCCTGAAGGGTCACGATCTCATCACGGCCGTCGCACGCGATGTCTTCATCGGCCAGCATCACTACGAGCACACGCCCCTCGAGCTGGTCGTCGATCGGCTTTTCTCAGCCCCCGCTCTTCCGGTTTCGAGAGATCCGATCAAGGCGATCGGCACAGACGTCTCGCCGGAGGTATTTGACCCTTTCAAGCAGGACGAAGCGATCAAGGTGCGGCACGCGATCAACCTGCTGAACGAATTTGTACGGGAGCACGAGGAGATGCCGCTCATCGCCGACACCGGCGACGCGCTGTTTGCCAGCGTCGACATCCGAGCCAACCAATGCATCGCGCCGGCCTATTACGGCACGATGGGATTTTCCGTGCCCGCCGCGCTCGGCGTGCAGATCGCCAGCGGACGGCGGCCCCTCGTCCTCGTCGGCGATGGCGCGTTTCAGATGACGGGCGGCGAGATCTCGCAGGCGCGCCGGTACGGCTGCAATCCCATCGTCGTACTGTTCAACAACCAGCGCTGGGAGATGCTCCAGGCGTTCTTTCCCGACGCCACTTATAACGAAACGGTGAGCTGGCCCTTCGCCAAGCTCGCCGACCTCTGGGGCGGACGTGGATTCCGCGCGTTCACGCCGCGCCAGCTCCGCGATGCGCTCAATGCCGCGTACGACGAAAGCCGCTTCACGATCATCGAGGTCGGGCTGCAGCAAGGCGACGTCTCGCCCATCCTGCGCGGCTTTGTCGAAGCCTTCAAGAAACGTGTCTATGTCGAGGGCTGAGGGCTGAGGGCTAAGGGCTGTGGTACTGAACGCGCATAGTGAATTTGCGTGGAGACCGACGGCAGATGTCGTTGCCTCGAGCCAGCTCCGTCGCTTCATGTCTGCGCACGGTATACAGGATCTTGCGGAGCTGCATCGGCGCTCGATCGATGATCCGCAGTGGTTCTGGAAAGCGGTGCTTGCCGATCTCGGCATCGAGTTCTCGAAGCCCTACGACAGAGTCATCGACACCTCACCTGGTCTGCCGTGGACGCGATGGTGCGTCGGCGGCGACATGAACATCGTCCATAACTGTCTCGACCGATGGATCGGGACGTCGAAGGAACACTCACCTGCATTCCGTTGGACCACTGAAGAGGGCGCGAGCGGTGTCCTCACCTACGGCGAGCTCTCGCAACGGGTGAATCGAGCGGCGGGCGCGCTGAGCCGGCTCGGATGTTCGAAGCGGGATGTCATCGCGATCTACATGCCGATGGTGCCCGAGATTGTCATCGCGTTTTTCGCGATCATCAAGATCGGCGCGATCGCCTTGCCGTTGTTTTCCGGCTACGGCGCCGATCCCATCGCCACACGTCTTCTGGACTCTGGAGCAAAAGGACTGATCACCGTGGACGGGACTCGACGCCGGGGCCGCACGGTGCCGATGAAGGCCGTGGCCGACGATGCCGTCCGGCGCGTCCCATCGGTCGAGCATGTTGTCGTCGTCCGGCGGCTCGGAGAGGCCGTTCCGATGCAGAACGGCCGCGACTGGTGGTGGGACGACATCGTGACCCTCGAATCACCTGACCTCGCAACCACGCGCACCGGGGCGGACGATCCGTTCATGCTGATTTACACGTCAGGCACGACGGGCAAGCCGAAAGGCGCGGTGCATACCCATTGCGGATTTCCGATTAAGGCGGCGCAGGACCTGCAGCATGGGTTCGACATGTGCGCCAAGGACACGATGCTCTGGGTTACCGATCTCGGATGGATGATGGGTCCGTGGGAGTTGCTTGGGACGACCGTGCTCGGCGCGACCGCAGTGCTTTACGACGGTGCACTGGATTATCCGACGTGCAACCGTCTCTGGGATCTCGTCGACGAGCATCGCGTCTCCATTCTGGGTATCTCGCCGACGCTGGTTCGCATGCTGATGCACGCGCACGATTCGGCGCCCGATGCATACGACCTTTCATCGCTTCGGGTGCTCGGCTCCACGGGCGAGCCCTGGAATCCGGATCCGTGGCGATGGTTCTTCGACAGGGTCGGCAAGGGGCGACTGCCGATCATCAACTACTCGGGGGGCACCGAAATCTCCGGCGGCATCGTCTCGGGCAACGTGCTGACGCCGGCCAAGCCCTGCGCCTTTGCGGGAGCGCTGCCCGGAATGGCGGCCGATGTGGTCGATGCAGAAGGGCGGCCATTGCGCGGCGCCGTGGGCGAGCTCGTCGTGCGCGCACCGTGGATCGGGATGTGCCGTGGATTCTGGAACGATCCCGAGCGATACGTGAGCACCTACTGGTCGCGATTCCCCGATGTGTGGGTGCATGGCGATTGGGCGCTCGTGGACGAAGACGGCCAGTGGTTCATCGTCGGCCGCTCTGACGACACGCTGAAGATTGCCGGTAAGCGCGTCGGCCCCGCCGAAGTCGAGTCGGTCCTGGTCGCACATCCGGCCGTCGCAGAAGCGGCGGCGGTGGGCATTCCTGACGAGATCAAAGGCGAGCGCCTGATGTGCGTGTGCGTGCTCAGCGAAGGCTCCAGCGCAAGCCCGGCGCTGGAACAGGATCTGAAAGACTGGGTACGAAACGCCATGGGTCCCGCGCTGAAACCAGATGCGATCGAGTTTGTCAGCCAGCTGCCGAAGACGCGGAACGGAAAGGTCATGCGCCGCGTCATCCGCGCGGTCTACGCCGGCCAGGATCCCGGCGATCTGTCGGCGTTGGATGATCCGCGCGTGCTGGATGAACTTCGCAAGACCAGGGACTAGGGATTAGCGTTTTCGCAATGGTGTCACGTCGCACGGCTGTGGGATGGCATGGCTGCAACGCGAAGCCGTGTGGAGGCGGCCGACACGATGTACCTGACCGCGCGAGAAGCCTGTGGGGATCGAGCGAGGTTGACCGAGCGACGTCAGGGACCTCGCGTCGGACGGTCCAGGTCGGGCCTCGCAGCGCGGTCCGGCCCCGGAACTTCGGATTCGCGAGGCAGCCATGCCATGCCACGGCCGTCGGGTCGCGCACGGCTTGCGAGGTCCGGCTGAAGCCGGACACTACGTACTTTTAAATAGATTAGCGCCGCCCGCGAAAGGCGGCGAAGAGCGCATACATCGCCATCGCGGCACACATCAGCGCGCCGAGTCCGAACATTGCGCGACCGAAGCCGTCGCCGCCCCGTCCCCTTTGCTCGACGAACGGCAAACTGATCGACATGGAAAAATTCCGCTCGCCGGCGCCGAGGGCAATCCAGCCGCCGATCGCGGCGAAGAGCGCGCAGATGCAGAACCCGAGCAGCTGCTGTGTCGTGTAGACAAGCGGAGGTGCCTGGGTGTCGAAATCCTTGCCGCCACCAAACACGTAGCCATTCACCATCGCGGCGCCTGCAAGGATGAAGAGCGCGCCTGCGGCAAGACCGACCCAGACAGGAGTGCCCTTGGTAAGCGGGTACGGAATGATGTCGAGTGACCCGAGAATGGCGGCGGCGCCACATGCACCCAGCAGAAGGCCGAGCATGATGGCGCCGCGCGGAGAGAGTTCGGTCTGGTTGCGACCCACCAGATTAGCTTCTGAGTTGCCCTTTCAGCGTCTCGACCAGGTACTTCTTGTGCGCGTCCATGAATTCTTCGACCGTGCCGGCCCCGGGCCTCGGCATGTCGAAATCCATCGTCACCCACCCGTCGTAGTTCCTCCGCCGCAGTTCCTGGAAGAACGCAACGAAATCCACTCCGCCGCTGCCCATCAGCTTGTAGAGATTCACCTTCGCGTGTTCTTCCTCACTCGGCGCGGGCCCTTTCCATCCGCGGGCCGTGCTGTATTTCCCTTCCGCGTCCTTCAGATGGATGGCGGCGATGCGTGAGTAGTAGTCGCGAAGCGCCTTGACGGGATCGATGCCGCCGAGTGTCGCGTGGCCTGTATCGAGGACGAGGTACACGAACTTGGGATCGGTCAGCTCCATCACCATGTCGAGCTCGGGCTGGCGCTCGACGAGCGTCCACGCATGGGGATGGAACGCGAACTTGACGCCCGCATCGGCCGTTCGCTTGCCGACTTCGTTCAGGTTACGCGCGAGAATCTTTCCGTTCTCGGCGCTGAGATTCTCGGGCCCCACTCTCTGGCTGAGATTCACCTTGAGGTGCTTGCAGCCAAAATGCGCGACGTAGCGCGCCCGGGCCGCGTTGCTCTCGAGGGTTTCGGGCACGCGCTTCGGGTCGAGGTACTGGCCGCCGCTGCCGACCGTGCACAGCGCGAGACCGGAGGCATCGAGGACCTTCTTGAACACCTCGGGCGGCTGTTTCAGGTACTGCGGCATGTCGTCCTGAAACGGCTCGAGGCCGTGATAGCCGGTACTGCGCCGCCATCTTGATGCCGGTCTCCGGGTGCGGCTTCATCCCTCGAAACTGATGCCCGCTCATGGCATAGCGCATCTTGTCGCCCGGCAACGCCCACGCGTGAGCGGCAACCGTGGCTCCAACCCCTGCGCCAATGAATTCGCGACGAGTCAGCATGGCCCGACCTCCTGAGCTTTGTTGGATGGTGTGAGCATGTTACACCTGATTTTGCGCATTATGGAGTGATGGGCCACTCGCCGCACGTCGCCGCCCCGGGTACCTTTGCGCCGATCGGACAACATCGCCTGCACTACCGATGTGAGGGCGATGGTATGCCCGCCGTCATCTTCGATGCCGGCATCGCCGCCTCGTCGCTCACCTGGACCCGCGTCCAGCCCGAAGTGGCGCGGTTCACACGCGCCTGCAGCTACGATCGCGCGGGGCTGGCGTGGAGCGAGGTCGGCACGACGCCCCGGTCGATGGCCACGCTCGTCGACGAATTGCATCAAGTGATTCAGCACGCGCGTTTGCCGGGGCCCTACGTACTGGTCGGCCACTCTTTTGGCGGCCTCGTCAACAGAGCGTTCGCACGCGCACATCCCGGCGAGGTTGCCGGGCTCGTCTTCGTCGACACGCTTCACCCCGAAGAATGGTGCGAGCCGTCCCGCGAGCAGCGGAACATGCTTCGGGGCGGAATTTTTCTGTCGCGCGTGGGCGCGCTGTTCGCCCGTGCCGGTGTGGTCCGCTTTCTCTTGTCGCGCCTCAGCGGTGGCGCGCCGGGACTGCCCAGACGCGTGAGCCGCCTGGCCGGTCCGAGAGCGGCGGCCCTTCTCACGAACATGGTCGGCGAGGTGCAGAAGCTGCCGCCGGAAACCTGGCCGGCGGTGCAGGAACACTGGTCGAATCCAAAATCATTTCGCGGCATGTGGCAGCACCTGGCGGCACTGCCCGCGTGCAGCGCCGATGTGATGCGTGGCGCCGACGCCTTCGGCGCCATTCCAATGGTGGTGCTCTCAGCCGGCCGTCGCGACCCACGCTGGGTCGCGGCCGACGCAAAACTCGCGCGCGCCTCGGTGAACGGGCGCCACATCGTCTCGCCCGAGAGCGGCCACTGGGTGCACCTGGATGATCCAGGCTTGGTCGTCGCCGCGATTCGTGACGTCGTGACGCAGATTCGCGACCAACGATGAGGGCGGCGTTGCTTACTTTGACGCGTATTCAAACGGGCCGACGGCCATGTATTGCCCCGAGTGGTCGTACCCAATCTTGTGATTCACGCGGAAGTAGGTCGTCGCACCAAGATCGGCTTGTTTAAGGATGATCCCTTCGGGCAATACCACTCCTGGATGAACCTCGGCACCGTTGACGGGGTTCTTGATCGGTGCGCACGCGATCTCGACGTACTCGCCGCACTTCGCGGTCGTGTGCACGCCATCGAATTTCACTTCGTAGGTAACCGGATACGGACCGTGCACGGTCGGCCAGGTCCAGCCCAGCACTTCCCACGGCCCGCCGGACTTTCCGCCCAGAAGCGTCTCGATCGCCGATCGCTGTGCCGCATCGGCCCGTTCGTCGACGAGAATCAGCGCTTCGCCGTTGCCCTCGTGAATCGCCCCTGGCCAGTTCGCATATAAGGAGAAGCTCAAGCCGTCGAGTTTGACATCGCCGTACGTGCCTCGTTCGATGTGCCACGTCCAGCCGCCCTCGCACTTGCCCGTGGTCGGACGCGCGTTGAAGTTGCACGGACATCCCCAGTCGCAGTTGCACGACACCAGCACCTGCCCCGTCAATTTCCACTTCTCTGCCATGTGCCCCTCCGCAACACTGATGATAGCGGCATCGCTTTTGCTGGCCCAGCGGAGATGAAAAGATACGCTCTGCTCCTCCTGCTGGTACTCGTCGTGGCGGGCGCGCGAGTACACGTTCAATCGTCGGCGGTTGATCCGAGCGGCGCCTACCGCTGCGACGGCATCAGTCCGGACGGCAAATCCTATCGCGCAGCCGTCCACATCGCCCGCAACGGCGATACCTACATCGTGCAATGGCTGACGCCAAAGGGCCTCGTCAATGTCGGTGTCGGGGTGATGAACGGCAACACCCTCGCGGTAGGTTACGTCGGCACGACAGCCGGGGTCGTGGTCTACAAGCTGAACAGCAACAAAGAGTTGTCAGGCGAATGGACCGACATGGACGCCAGCGGCCACATCTACAAGGAAACGCTGACGAGGCTTGCCGACGGCGAGAAGGTGGTCATGCCGAAAGTCGGCGGCCCGGTATTCTAGTTCGGCGACAGTTACGACAGAAATCCGCGCTCAACCCGACATTAGTCTGCGGTGAGCGCGACTTCGGTCGCGTGCCTGATCGTTTCAGCGCCGCGCGAGGTAGCCGGCGCGGTAGAACGTCTGCAGGCCCGCACGTTTTACTTTGATCTCAGTCCGCCGATACTTGCCATCCAATCGGTTGTTAGTGGAGGCGTACGACAACAGGTAATAGGTACCTGGTCTCCCGCACGATACGGTCGAACGGATCACGATAATTGCCGGTGCCGGTCACCGCGAACCCTCCGCTGGAATCCGACAGCACGTAGAAACCATCGAGCACGCTTGGCCGTCCCGGCTCGGCGACGGCCATGCGACTGCGAGCCTCAGTGGGTCCGCCACGGCCATCGATGGCCGGGCTCACCCAGCCCTGATTCAGCACGCCTCGTGGATCGATCGAATAGAGGCTGACGTTTGCCTGCACAGCCGCCCGCACGCCGTCCCAGAGCTCTTCGTTGCACAGAATCTGATCGCCTGCATCGGCTGCCGCTCCGCTGTCGGTCGAGCTCACGTTGGATCGGCGTTCCGTTGTCACATCGAACGCGACCTGGCAGCCGATCTGGGCGCCGACATAGAGGACGGTCTTGTGCCGGCCCCGAATCTGGCCGAGCGCGCCGGCCAGATCGGTAATGAGTCTGACGACGGCTCGCGCCCGTCCTTGCTTGGCGCTCGCCGGTTCACCGGCGTCGAGCGTGCCGGTGAATCGATCGACCGCTTTCAGCAACAGTTGTTTGTCACGTGTGAAGTCCTGACGCGCGGCGCCGCTCGCGATGACGACGGCCGCCGCGTCGTTGGGCGTCATGCGATCTTTGATAAAGCCGCGAATCAGATCGCGCGCACGCGCCGAGTGCCTCAAGTCTGTGTGCGCGTCGTCCAGCAGGAAGACGTAAAGGCGGCCCTCCAGCTTTTCGAGTTCGGGCGTAGGGATGGGACCTGACGGCGCCACACTTCCTGCCGGCTGTTTCGACGCCGTCGACAGATCGATGAGTGAGAACTCAGAGATCGTCTGGGGCACGCCGTCCTCGAGCACTTCCAGGTCTGCGGCGGCAAGATCGCGAACGAAGTTGCCCTTGCTGTCGAGCACCCGAACGGGCATCTGGACGACGGTCGTCTCTGTGCGAAACGTCGGCGACTGCGCGTGTACGCCGATCGAAATCGACAGCGTAACAGCGACCAGGACCCGTTTGTTCATTTCCGTCGTCCAGTTTACACTGGTCAAAAAACAGGAGGCCAGGAGATCAGAAGCCTGCCGATCGCACTATCGTTCGCGTCCCTTGCGCTTCTGCACGCGCAGGGCGGCACCACTGTGTTTCGGAGCGCGTCGGATCTTGTCATCGTTCCGGTGACAGTGACCGATCGAACGGGCCGGTTCGTGCGCGGGCTGAGTGCCGCGGATTTTTCGATCTTCGAAGACGACGCGCGGAAGCCGGTCGCTCAGTTCAGCGCTGAACGAGTTCCGGTGAGCGTCGCAATCGTGCTCGACGTGAGCGGCAGCATGTCGACCGAGCCCCATCGATGGGATCTGACGCGCCGGTCCGTTGCCTCATTTCTCTCTCGTCTCGAGAAGGAGGATGAGGTGACGCTCGTGGCCTTCAACGCGCGTCCTCAGAGGCTCGGCGGGTGGACGCGACACACGTTCGACGTGTTCAATGAGCTCGGCCGTGCCAGCATCGGCGGCACCACGGCGCTCTTCCGGGCACTCCTGGCGGCCGTTCCTCCATTCGGCGATGCGGCCCATGCGCGGAAAGTGCTGCTTCTGATCTCGGACGGGAACGACCACGACCTGGACATCACAAATCCTTCGCTAACATCGTGGCGCATTCGGGCCATCGACGCGATCCGCCGATCGGGCGTCGCGCTCTACGCGATCGGCATCGGCATGGGCCACGAGCCCGTCGATCACCGAACGCTGGGCGAGCTGGCGGAACCAACTGGTGGATATGTCGAAGTGGTGAGCAATGAGCGTGTGCTGGAAGGGGCGGTCGCGAGAGTCGCCGACGACCTGCGCGCGCAGTACACGCTCAGTTTCGAGCCGACGAAACTGGACGGCAAGTTCCACGAAATCATAGTCAGAACGCCCGCACGCGAGCATCGCATTCGTGCCCGCGCAGGCTACTTTGCCGCCCAGTAAGCCCTCGAAGCGGGCTGGCATGGCCTGATGGGCCTCGACCCCTTAAGGGTTTGTCGGATGGGGCCGATAAGTTTGGTCATGCGGACGAGAAACAAACCTCTTGACCTCATCGTGCGCCGGGGCGCCCTCCGCCGCTTTCACAAGCTCAAGCAGAAGGCAGCCGATCTGCCCGTGAACGTGTCGTGGGATCGCCGCCAGCACGAGCGGCGGGCGTCAACCAGCGACGCGAGCGGTGGCCGGCGCGGCCCCGATCGTCGCAGCAACCCGCCGTTTACCTGGGAACTGGGTGATTTTGTCGTGGTGCGACCGCTTCGCGCGGCAAGCCGGGCGCGCGCCTGATTCAGGCCTTCACTTCGAGGCGAAGTTGCCGTCGCCGTTCTGCGGCTCTTCGTTCACGCGTCTGCCCCGGCGGAGTCGCCTCGACTCGCCACTCGTGGTTGCAACGACCGCAGTAGTACGCACTGCTTACACGGCGTCCTGAAAGTACCCATTCGACGCGGACAAATAGATTGTTGTGACAGTGCGGACACGACGGCACGCGCGTAGGCATTTTCTTGAACCGTTGGTTGTTGGGTGACAGCGCGGTGAGTGACGTGCGGCAAGAATTATCGGTGAGTCGAAACGTCCACGTCAATTGAGAAAAACGGCAAATCGTCCGCAATCGCACCTGAACGCCGCGCCGTCGCTTCCTGTCCTACACTGACCTATCTCGCCCCAGCATTTTCGTCAGCCTGACACTGAGCACGATCATTCGTTCGTCGGAAATTTCTCCGTGCGTGCATTCACAACTCTCGGGCGTCGGCTTCACAGACCAGACGGCGAGTCACCCGGGTTCATTCGCGTCCGTTGACGAAGGGGTGGCCAACGACCGCTCAACGAGACAGGTGACTCACCGACAGGCCATCTTCACAACGCTAGGTGTATCAAGCGGCATGCCCGCTTGAAGTAAAGGATTTCGTGTGTTTTCCGATGTTCACCGGCCGCTGATGGGATTGCGCTTCCCGCGAGCGGACGCCGTGATGGCCCGTGCTACCCTGCCCCACCCAGCATGAACGAGGCATGCGTCAGGGAATACTGCGACAGCGATGCACCCGCGATCTGCGCGTGCATCGTCGTGCTGCAGGATCACGAGCGTGAGATCGATCCCCGCCTCAGACCCGGCGCGTCAATGGCGGCCGATTACCTGACGCAGATGCACGATCGCTGTCGCGACTTCGCGGGACGCATTTTCATTCTCGATTGTGCAGGGGTGGTCGCCGGTTTCATTACCGTGCTCGCACGCGTGCCGTTTCACGAACTGGACGATCCTCCGGGCGAGTTTGCACTCGTCAGCGACCTGGTCGTCCTGGAACCATTTCGCCGACGCGGTTTCGGCCTCGCGCTCCTCGAGGCGGCCGAGCGCCATGCGCGTGAGCTTGGTGCTGCCGAACTACGAATCGGCGTCCTCAGCGCGAATCGGACTGCGAAGCAGCTCTACGAGCGGGCGGGTTTCGCCAGCCATTCGGAAGTGCTGAGCAAACGATTCGATCGCTAGTTATCGCGTCGGCTTCGCCCTTCAAAACATACAGATGAGGCGTAGATTCAGAACTCATCGACTCCCGGACTCTGCGACTCTTGGACTCCGGGACTCCGGGACTCTGCGACTCTTCTGGACTCGCAGACTCTGCGGTCTGCGGACTCCCAGACTCTTACTGGGTCACCATGACATCATCAACAATCACGTCTGAGACCTCGCTGGACCCGCTCTTCCCGCTGAGGTAACCACCCAGCGCCAGAACGTGCGTGCCGGCCGGGAGTGATCCCAGATTGATCTGCACCTGCTGCCATCCGGTCGTGGCCGTGACGCCACCCAGGCCACCATTCAGTTGCGCGATATACGTGTTCGGCGGTACGCCGTAGGCGCGCCGTTCACGCTCACCAGCATCTGGCCGAAACGATCACTCTTGAGATTGGTGATACCGAGCTTGTACCGGAACGTCAGGGTCGTCGGCCCCGTGGTCGCAACAGAGAAGCTGCGCTGCCAGCCGCCTGACATCTTCTGAATATTCGAGCCGTTGATTCCGCCAACGAGCACCTTGAGCCCCCCGCCGCTGAAACCGCCCGAGGCGAGCTGCTCGCCGCTGGCGTAGGCCGGCTGCGTGGTTGCACGGAACAGATCGTCGGCGTAGGCAAAGCCGTCCGCCCCACCGTCGAAGTGCGCCTCGAGGAGCGCAGTTCCTCCGCCACTTCCGCCATCAAGCACGGTGAGCGTTGCGGCCGCGCTTGTGACTGTGCTCACGCTGTTCGTCACATCGACACTAAACAACGCGCCGTTGTCGCTCAACGCCGTCGGGTCGAGCACGTAGCTGGCGCTCGTCGCGCCCGTAATCGCTGTGCCGTTGCGCCGCCACTGATAGCTCAGCGGCGCGGTGCCCGTCGCCACGACGGAGAAGGACGCCTGCGCGGGCGCGGTGACGGTCACGTGGGCGGGCGGCGTGGTGATGCTCGGCGCGACTGCTGCCGCATTCACCGTCAACGTCGCGGATGAGCTGGTGACCGTGCTCACACTGTTCGACACATCGACGCTGAACAACGCGCCGTTGTCTCCAGTCGCCGTCGGGTTCAGCACGTAGCTGGCGCTCGTCGCACCAGGGATCGCCGTGCCGTTGCGCCGCCACTGATAACTGAGCGGCGCGGTGCCCGTGGCGACGACGGAGAAGGCTGCCTGCGCCGGCGCGGTGACCGTCACGTTCGCCGGCGGAGTGGTAATCGTCGGCGCGACCGCTGACGCATTCACGGTCAACGTCGCGGATGAGCTGGTGACCGTGCTCACGCTGTTCGACACATCGACGCTGAACAACGCGCCGTTGTCGCTCTCAGCCGTGGGATCCAGCACGTAGCTGTCGCCTGTCGCGCCGGGAATGGCCGTGCCGTTGCGCCGCCACTGATAGCTCAGCGGGGCGGTGCCCGTCGCAACGACGGAGAAGGACGCGGACGCCGGTGCCGTCACCGTCACGTTCGCGGGTGGCGTGACGATACTGGGTGGTACCGGCCCTGGGGCGGAACCGTCCTGCACCACGACGTCGTCGATGAGGACGTCGGCGGTTTCGCTCGACGCGCTCTTCCCGCTCAGGTAGCCGCCCAGCGACAGAACGTGAGTACCGGCGGGCAGCGTGCCCAGATCGATTTGCACCTGCTGCCAGCCCGTCGTGGCGGTGACGCCACCCGTGCCACCGTTCAGTTGCGCGATATACGTATTCGGCGGCACGCCCTGGAGGACGCCGTTGAGGCTCACCAGCATCTGGCCGAAGCCGGTCGCTCTTGAGACTCGTTATGCCCAGCTTGTACCGGAACGTCAGAGTCGTGGGAGACGCAATCGCGAGGGTGAAGCTGCGCTGCCAGCCGCCCGACATCTTCTGAATATTCGACCCGTTGACACCGCCAAGAAGCACCTTGACTGCCCCGCCGGTGAAGCCGCCAGAGGCGAGAAGCTCGCCGCTGGCATAGCTGGGCTGCGTGGTCGCACGGAATAGATCGTCGGCGTAAGCGAAGCCGTCCGCACCGGTATCGAAGTGTGCATCGATGAGGGCGAGGCCTGCGCCTCCGCCCCCGCTACCGACAGTCAGTGTGGCTGCCCCGCTGGTCGCGTTGCCTGCGGAATTGGTGACGACAACGCTGAACAACGCGCCGCTATCGCCCACTGCCGTGGGGTTCAACACATAGCTGGCGCTCGTCGCGCCCGGGATGGCTGTGCCGTTGCGCCGCCACTGATAGCTGAGCGGTGCGGTGCCCGTCGCCACGACGGAGAACGTCGCCTGCGCGGGTGCAGTAACCGTCACGTTGGCGGGTTGCGTAGTGATGCTCGGCGCTACGCCTGCCGCATTCACCGTCAAGGTCGCCGACGCGCTGGTGATCGTACCGGCGGAGTTGGTCACGACCACGCTGAAGGTCGCGCCGTTGTCACCAACCACGGTCGGGTTCAGCGTGTAGGTCGAGTTGGTCGCACCGGGAATCGCCGTCCCGCTGCGTCGCCACTGATAGCTCAGCGGCGCGGTCCCGGCAGCGGCGACAGAGAAGCTCGCCTGACCAGGCGCCGTAACAGTCACGTTCGCCGGCTGCGTGGTAATGCTCGGGGCAACAGGTGCCGCATTGACCGTCAGCGTCGCGGCCGTGCTGGTCGCCGTGCCCGCACTGTTCGTGACGACGACGTCGAAGGTTGCGCCGCTGTCGCCCACGGCCGTCGGATCGAGAGAGTAGCTTGCGGTGGTCGCGCCGGAGATGGTGCTGCCATTGCGCCGCCATTGATAGCTGAGCGGGCCAGATCCAGACGCAACAACCGAGAAGTTGGCCGCGGCCGGCGCAGTGACCGTCAGATTCGCAGGCGGTGTCGTGATGCTCGGTGGCGTCGAAGAAGACGCGCCTGCCTGCAGCATCACATCGTCCACCAGCACTTCGGCGAACTCGTCGGGATAGCTTTTCTTGTTGTTATAGGCACCCAGCGCCAGCACGTGAGTGCCGGCTGACAGCACACCGAGATCGATCTGCGCGAGCTGCCAACCCGTCGTCGTGGGTCCTCCGCCGACAACCTGGGCGATGTAGTCGTTCGGCGACAACCCGCGCAGAACGCCGTCGAGGCTCACCACCATCTGGGTGAACTCGTCAGACTCGTACGTGTTCTGCTCGGTCAACCGATATCGGAACAACAACATGGCCGGTGACGGACCGGCCAGCGTAAAGCTGCTCCGCCATCCGCCCGACATGTTCGAGATGTTCTGGCTGTTGACGCCGCCGACATTGACCCTGAGCGCCCCGCCCGTATAGCCACCGCTCGTGACGTGTACGCCGCTGGCATATTGGGGCTGATTGGTGCCGCGGAACACGTCGTCCGAGTAAGTGAATCCGTCAGGGGTCGTGTCGAAGTGAGCGTCGATCAGCATCGCGCCCCCGCCACTCCCGAATACAGAAAGCGTGGCAGCCGCACTGGTGACCGAGCCAACGCTGTTGGAAACAACAACGCTGAACGACGCGCCGCTGTCGCCGGCCGTCGTCGGGTTCACGGTGTAGCTGGCGTTGGTCGCCCCGGGAATAGCTGCGCCGTCGCGGCGCCACTGATAGCTCAGCGGCGATGTGCCCGCGGCGACGACTGAGAAGGTCGCGGCCGTCGGCTCGATGGCAAACATGCTCGCCGGCTGGGTCGTGATACTCGGTGCCACGGGCGCCGCGTTCACCGTCAAGGTCGCCCCTGCGCTCGTGACGGTGCCGCCCGCATTCGAAACGGTGACCGTATAAACCGAGCCGCTGTTGCTGACCGCCGTCGGACTGAGCGTGTAACTCGAGCTCGTGGCGCCTGAGATGGCCGTGCCGTTGCGCCGCCATTGATAGCTCAGCGGCGCCGCCCCGCTCGCGACGACAGAGAATGCCGCCGGTGACGGTGCCGTCACGGTGATGCTGGCAGGAGGCGTCGTGATGACCGGGGCAACAGGCTGCGTAATCGTGTCGGTGTCGGTCGCGCTGTTGTTGCCCGGCGTTGGATCGATGCCGTTTGGCGAAACAGTGGCAGTGTTGACGAGCGAAGTGCCCGAGCCCGGTGTCACCGTCGCAGTCAGCGTGTAAGTAACACTCCCACCCACGGGGAGACTCACCAGCTTCGTCGATGCTCCCCGAGCCTTCGTCCTGACAAGAGGCGCCGGCCGCGGCTGCTGCATGTCCACGTAGCGCCGGTCAACCTGGATGGCAGGCTCGTCAGTCACAATGGCCAACACATCTTCGGGACCGGAATTGCTGGCGACGATCGTGTAGGTCGTCTGCTGGCCTATCGTGACGGACGACACTCCGTCAGTTTTCGTGATGTGAAGATTGGCCTGCGGCACGCTGGCGATCTCGGTGATCTCCGCAGCGCTGAGCGCACGCCGATAGATCCGGACGTCGTCCATTTGGCCGCGGAACTTGCGACTGCCGTTTGCCTGTGCCCCGATGCCGACGTCGATGAGATTGGCCGCAATCGACCCGGGGCCGAGGCTCGACTCTTCTTCGACGCCGTTGACGTACATGCGCATCGCG
Organism: Vicinamibacterales bacterium; assembly: GCA_963811435.1. Classification (GTDB taxonomy): domain Bacteria; phylum Acidobacteriota; class Vicinamibacteria; order Vicinamibacterales; family JAMQPK01; genus JAMQPK01. The sequence continues at coordinate 1,131,995 of CAWERD010000006.1, read as the reverse complement.
GTGCCGTCGTATGTCGCCGCCACGTGGATCCATGTATTGCCGCTGAACGGATAGCTCGTGTCCGAGATGACGCGGTATGTGTTGCCGGACGTCGCCTCGTTCAAGTGAAAAATTATCTTGCCTGGATTCGTCGTGGCATTCGTGGGATTCAGATACAGGCTGTATCCGTCCACGGCGCCGATCGTGGCCCGGCTGATGATGTCCTGAGCGCCCTGCGCCTGCGGCTTGATCCACGCGCTCAACGTGAGACCAGTCGTCGCATCGAGGCCTTCCTGATCGGACACGGAACCGTAGGTCGTGGAACCGTCGAAATTCAGCGCGTACCCTTTGATACCGGGCGTCCACGCAGAGCCGCTCGGCAACGTGGCGTCGTTTCCCCAACCGGACAGGTCGCGGGCCTGCACGCCCGCTGCATCGTCCATCTTCCAGTAACCCACCAGGGCAGGGTTGGTCGTGATGAGAACACCTGTGGTCCCCGACTTCGTCGCGAGCACGACGAGCCGGCCCGCCCAGGTATCTTTCGTGCTCGATACGTATTCGTAGCCGCTGGTCAGCACCTGCTCGCGTGGCCCGAAGCTGATGTTGTCGGCATCAGACTCTCTGAAATAGATGTTCCCCGCGGAGTTGTTATAGAAGACGCGCAATGTGTTCGTGTCTTCGTCGAGCACGACCTGCGGGCGCCGGCCGCTGCCAGTTTCGGTGGGACCGGGACTAACGGGGTCGATTGGATACAGCGTGTTGTCCCAGACACCGCCCGGCAATCCAGGCTGCGGTCGCCGCACGAGCAGGTACAAGGGAGGAACAGAGCTCGACGAGACCTTGGGTTTCACGGCCGCGTACAACGTTCCGTCGGCACGGAGCGCCAGGTTGACGTGATCGTCGGCCATGTTGAGGTTCTCGTGGCCCACCGCCGCCGGCATTTCATCATCCAGCCAGGTCTCTGGGTCTGCTCCATCCACGTGGATTCTGAACCCCCACCGTTGCAGAAGGCCGGTGCCCCAGAAGACGCCGATCGTGTGGTTGGGGAACGCCACGATCTGGTTGACGTCGCCGAGGTTGGTTTGATCGGTCAGGATGATCGGACCGGTGAACGTCGAAAAGGGATAGTCAGCGTGGTAGATGTACACCCAGTTGTTATGATCGGTGGCCAGCCAGAGTTTGCCGGTCGAATCCACTTCGAGCGATCCCGTTTCCCCGACGAACACCGGCACCGGGGTCGGATTGGGCGGCCAGAGCCGATACGTGCGCAGCTCGGGGACATACTCGATCGTCACGACTTGCGCACCGCTGGAAACGAGCAGGATGTGTGTGAGGTTGCCGCTGGCTTTTGTGTCGGACTTGCCTTTCATCGACGACACCTTCAGCACTTGCGTCCAGGTGTTGTTCGACTCCAGTCGGTACAGCCACGAGCCGCTGGTCGGAGTACTGCTCGGAAGAACGGCCCACCATGTGTGTCCGTGAAACCAGGCTTTCGACTGTACCGTCGTGGACGTGTCGTCCGACGTCGGCAGCGAAGGAAGCACCGTCCACGTCTCCTGCGCATTCAGAACCGCGGAGCCGGATAGCGTGAGCGGGCCCAGAATAATCTGAAGAATGAAAGCTAAACGTCCGATGAAAGTAAATCGCGACGCACGGGTAGACGAGGGGCCAGACCGGCCCAGCGCGGTGAGCATGCGCGCTCAAAGAGCAACCGGCGTGCCTGATTTCGCGCGCGCAAACACGGGGCATCCCCTATTGACCGGACAGAGATTCCGCGCAAATTCAGCCTCGCGCTGGACTATTGTCGATTTTGTCTGCGAAACGAAAGACATCTGAGGCGACGCGATGCGAAGCGATAATCTCTACCAACTTCCCGACGGTTTGCGCGCGCCCATTGACGATGGCGGGTGCCGGCACCTGCCCGGCATGCGTGTGCCTTCACTCGCTCTCGTATCAACGTCGAAGCGCGCGATCAACCTCGTGTCTCTGGCGGGTCGCACCATCGTTTACTGCTATCCACGAACCGGGCTGCCGCACGAAGACCCACCCGCGGGCTGGGATGACATCCCTGGCGCGCGCGGCTGCACGCCGCAATCGTGCGCGTTTCGCGATCACCACGCCGAGCTGCGTGCGTTCGGTGCTGATGTGTTTGGTCTCAGCACTCAGGAGACGGACTACCAGCAGGAAGTTGTGGCCCGGCTGCACCTGCCGTTCGAACTGCTGAGCGATGCGAAGCTCGAGTTGACGCAAGCACTGAGACTGCCAACGTTCACTGTCGCAGGCATGACGCTCGTGAAACGTCTGACTCTTGTCGTTCGAGATGGCGTCATCGAAAAAGTTTTCTACCCGGTGTTTCCGCCGAACAAGAACGCGGAGGACGTCATCGCCTGGTTGTCCGGCGACGGTGGCAGCCGGTAGCGATCACTCAGCCATCAAGGCCACAGACAACAGGCAGACGCCAATCCCGGCCCACTGCAGCCGTGTCACCGGCTCTCTCCACACGATGCGGGCGAGAACGACGGTCGCAACCGGGTAGAGCGACGACAGAACGGCCGCGACATCGAGGCGCGTGTGCTGACGTGCCAGAACGAACAACACATTCCCACCGGCGTCGAGCACACCGGCCACGAGCGCCAGGTGGTTGGAGACCGGCGATGGAAACGTCACTTTGCGCAGCCGCATCAGGACAACGGCGGTCGCCAGCGTGACGGTCCGCGCGACGACCAGCGGAGCGAACACGAGTCCGCTTTCCACGTGCGCGATCAGAATCAGAAACGCCCCGAAGCCAACGCCAGCCAGCAGCGCCAGGTTGAGGCCGGCGCGGGACGTTTGCTCCGTGCCCGGCGCACGCGTCACGAGCCAGATGCCGGCAAGAGCCGCGAGAAATCCTGAAACCTGCAAGGCGCTCGGCAACGCGACGGCGAAGGCGGTGAAGATGGCGGGAATGATCGCCGTCACGACAGCCGCGACAGGCGCCACCATCGCGGCACCGCCAACGGCGAGCCCTTGATAGAGCGCGGCGATGCCGATGGCGCCCGTCAGGCCGGCTGCAGCCGCCCACGCGAGGCTCGCTGCCGACGGAGCCGTCTCCGTGATAAGCGCCAGCACGGCGAGCATCACGATGCCGGACGTCGCCGACAGCCCGAGGACCTGTAGGGGATGGCTGCGACGGGTCGCAGCGCCCCCGACAAAATCCCCACTGCCCCACACCAGAGCGGACAGAAGAGCCAGGAGGATACCGGGGGGAGGCATGGACTACAGTCTCTATCAAGAGTCGGGGAGTCGGGGAGTCGGGGAGTCTGAGGAGTCTGGGGAGTCTATAGAGTCAAAGAGTCTTCGGAGTCGGAGAGTCCGAACGTTTCCACGTAGTGCCGACCTTTAGGTCGGCCTCGTGATACACACCAAGGGTCTTGAAACAGGGAACGAGGAGATTGGAAGATCTGGACATCGGGAGTTTGCCACACACCAGATGCACGCCTTTTACAGCATCCGGGCCAGGCTGACGTTCCTCGCGCAGGAACTGAGACAGGACCTGGCGTTCTCGCTCCGGCTGTACTGCAAGCGAAAGCTCCTGAGCCTGCTTGCACTGATCGCTCTCGTGCTCGCCATCGGCGCGACGACTGGAGTCTTCAGCGTCGTGAACGCACTGCTTCTGCGTGGACTGCCGTTCGCGCAACCTGAACGCCTCGTCAGGATCAATGCGTTTGTGAACCTTCTCTACGGCCAAACCGGCCTCGAATCGTGGGCGCGCGAAAGTCGATATCTCACGGCGGCGGCCGACTTCAGTCACGTTCCTGTGAATCTCAGCCAGCAGGGCGAAAGTGTCCGGGCGAATCTGGCAATGACATCGCCGGGGTTCTTTGACGTGCTCGGCGTCGCGCCGCACGCAGGCCGGTCATTTGCGCCTGAGGACACGAATCAGGACGTCGCCGTCATCAGTCACGCCTTCTGGCAGCAGTTTCTGGGCGCCGCTCCGGCGCTGGGACAAGTCGTCCGGGTGAATGGAGTGCCGCTCACCATTGTCGGTGTGGCGCCACCGGGATTCGATTACCCCGAGCAAACCAGCGTGTGGACGACGCCCCGGATCATCCCCATGGTAGGAGCCACCACCGGCGGCACAATCGCGCGACTCCGTCCCGAGATCGCGCTCAGCGACGCCCGGACGTTGTTTCACGCAGAGATCGCGCGCGCGTACGAGCCCGAGGCATTCAGGCGCGAGTTCGCTCCGCGCGCCCGTCTCGATCCGTTGCGCGACACGCTGGCTGGCCCCGTCAAACAAGCCTCTCTCGTTCTGCTTGGCGTCGTCGGGCTGGATACTGCTCATCGCATGCAGCAACGTTGCACAGCTATTTCTGGCTCGCGTTCGCGAGCGTCGCGAAGAGCTGGTGGTACGAACCGCGCTCGGCGCCAGCAGGGCTAGATTGATTCAGCAGCTCATGACCGAAACAACCGTCTTTACGGTCGTGGCTGCCGCCGCAGGACTGCTCGTCGCGCATTGGGTGGCACAGACCGCCGTCATGGTGCAGGCACCGCGACTGGCCATACAGCAATATACGATTCTCGACTGGCGAGTCCTGGGATTCTGCGCAGCAATTGCGGTCGCAACGGGCATGACGTTTGGCGTGATTCCGGGCCTGCCGGCGAGCTCTCGACCAGCCTACGGGCGTCGGCGAGCACGCATCCGGCCGGCAGCCGTCGCACTGCAAGTGGCGCTGACGGTCATCCTTATGGCTGCAGCCGCGACGCTCGGACGAACCTTCCTCTCGATGCTCGGCACAGATCTCGGGTTCCGCACCGAACGCGTCGTCACGCTCAACGTCTCGCTGATGGGTACTCCACACCAGAAAGCACAAAGCCGGTTCTATCAGGAAGCTCTCGCGCGACTTCGCGCATTGCCGGGCGTCGAGTCGGCCGCCGCGGTCAACTATCTGCCGCTCGCGCCAAACGCCTACTTCAACACTCCAGTGCTCACACTCGCGGGTGCGGCGCAATTGCCGATCCCAAGGTCGTTGGCCGCCACGCCGGATTATTTTCGGACGATGGGCACGACGGTCGTCGCCGGACGCGAGTTTTCAGAGGCCGACCGGTTCGAAGCGAGCGATGTCGCTGTTGTGAACGAGGAGTTCGCGCGCATTACCGGACTGGGACTGAACGTCGTGGGACGCACGGTCGCAGTCTCGAGCGGCTCGAATGCGAGCACCGCCAGGACGATCGTCGGGGTGGTGCGCACCGTCCGGCTTCGAGGTCCCTCGAGCGAACTGGAGCCTCAGATCTATGTGCCATTCGATCAGACGCGGTCCGGGCCGGGGTTCATGACATTTGTCGCGCGTGTTCGCGGCGACGCAGAGAGCTACCTTGCCACCGTGCGACAGGCCGTTCAGCAGATCGATCCGGCGATTCCTGTCTACGACGTGAAAACGCTCGACCAGCGTCTCGCCGAGCATCTCGCTCGGCCGCGGTTTTACACGGCGGGAATCTTGTTTTTGACAGGCTTCGCGCTGCTCGTGTCGATCATCGGCATCTACGGCGTCACTTCGTATTCGGTAATGCAGCGGACTAAGGAAATCGGGATTCGCATCGCGGTCGGCGCTTCACCCCCACGCGTCCGCCGGCGATTGATCTGGGAGGGTCTTGCGCCAGTCGTGCTCGGCGTTGGCCTCGGCATTGCCGGCACTTACGCCTCTACTCCACTGCTCTTCTACCTCATCCCATCCGCAAGGGCGGCGGACGTATGGGCCGTTGCCGCAAGTGTTCTCGTCACAATCGTTGGCGGAAGCATGGCGTTGTGGGCAGCCACCGGCCGCGCCACTCAGGCCGCGCCGCTGGCATCACTGCGCACCGATTAAGATCCGATCCAGGGACAGACATTTAGCACCGGTGCGACATACCAACTACGACGAGGTCGCCGCCACTTACGATCGCCGTTATGCGGAGGACGATTACAGCGGCATCGAGCGAGCGCTGATTGACTTTATTGGAAGCCGGTCGCGCCACGTGCTCGAAGTCGGGTGTGGCACAGGACATTGGCTCGGGCGTCTCCGAAGTCACAACATCGAAGCCGCTGGTCTCGATTTATCGTCCGAGATGCTGACACGGGCGCGAGCAACACTGACAGGTGGTCTTCTCACTCGGGCCCGGGCTGAGGCATTGCCATTCGCGGATCGGCGATTCGAGAGATTGTTCTGTATCAACGCCCACCACCACTTTGCGGACAAGCGCAAGGCCCTTCAGGAAGCGCGGCGCGTTCTGCGACCAGGCGGCTCCATCATGACCGTTGCACTCGACCCTCACACCGGAACGGATCAATGGTGGGTGTACGACTACTTCGAGGGAACGCTCGAAATCGACAGGCAGCGCTACCCTTCCTGCGACCAGATTCGCGAGTGGATGAGCGACGCTGGATTCGTCGATACCTTCAGCCGTGAAGTGCAGCACATCCCCGGCGATATCTCTGCAGCCGAAGCATTGCAGAGTGGATTCGTTTCCCCGGGTCACACTTCGCAGCTTGCCGTCCTGACGAGCGATGAATTTTCTGCCGGTATCGCACGCATTCGAGCGGCGCTTGCTGAGGATGGCGCAACGCGCCTTTCAGCGGATTTGCGGGTGTACGCAACCTATGGCGCCGTGGCCTGGTGACGCGAGACAGATTTGTAACGTGGGCTACGTGAAGCACTCGCCGAACAGGAAGAACTTCCCGCTCGACCGTACTCTGGCATGCCAGCCCAACGCCGAAAGGCTGTCCTCGAGCTGTTCGGGTCGGTAGAACACTTTCACGATGTCGAACTCCCGGCCGTCGTTGAGCTTTCGACGCACGATGCCTGAATCGTCGATCGCCGCATGATCGATCGCTGTCGACGTCTGCTCCAGCAGGCTGTCGACAAAGAACACCTTGCCACCGGATTTGACCGACGCCTGAACAATGTCCCAGAACCGCTCGAACCGGCTCGCGGGCACGTGTGAGAGCCAGAAGGCAAAGAACACCGCGTCGAACCGCGCGGCAGGCGTCCATGAGAAGACGTCGGCAACTTCGTATCGCACGCGGTCCGAGTGGACTCTATTCCGGTTGATCGCGATCACTTCAGGCGAGGCGTCCACGGCAACGACGCGGCGATTCTCTCTTGCGAGTTGCTCCGTCCACAATCCGGTTCCGCACGCCAGCTCGAGCACGTCGCAGTTTTTGATTGTGGCGCTCAGTGCCGCGCGAATCTTGTCGATCTCGCCAGCCCACTCTGCGCGGTGTTCCGCGCCTCGGTCGTATCGGCCTTCACGAAGGAACCACTGGTCGTACTCGCCGGCACGTGCGCGGTAGTAGGCAACCTGGTCGTTGAGGATCGTTTCATCGTTCATTGGTGAGGACGTTACCACAGCATCGAAGGACCGCTATCAACCCCAACGCCGTCGCAACATCGCCTGTCTTCAACACGGAGGCACGAAGTCACGAAGGACCGAGCATCGACTTCGTGGGCCGCGTATGCGGCCCACGTAAGAACAAGAAGAGACGTGAATACAAGAGCGGCTGATCTACTGGCTCTTGATATTCACGCCTCTTCCTGTTCTTATGCGCCGAAGGCGCGAAGTCGATGCCGGCGTCCTTCGTGTCTTCGCGTCTTCGCGTCTTCGTGTCTTCGTGGTGAAATTTAGGTAAGCGTGCCGGCGATCGCGACATGGGTGCGCGACACACGACGTCGCAAAGTACGTGGACGGGTTGATGCCGGAGAATGCGCGGAAGTCGTGATTGAAGTGCGCCTGGTCGAAGTAGCCGCACGCTAGCGCGAGATCCGTCCAGTCAGGATCGGTCAGATCTTCGAGTTTCTTCAGCACGTCGCTGAAGCGCTGCACGCGGCAGTATTCCTTCGGCGAGAGCCCGACCTCATCTCGAAACAGTTCGGCAAAACGCCGATGAGACAGTCCGACCTGCTGAACCACTTCGCTTACAGTGCGGCGACCGCTGCGGAATTGCCGAAGCGCGTGATGGACGCCTCGATGACCAGCGAACACGCCCGACGCGCTGTCGAGCAACGCCGATTCGAGCATGCGGAGCCGTTGATCGGGCGTTTTCACACTGTAAAGCTGTTCCCAAAGAAGCGATACCGACGACCCCCAGACATCAACCAGCGCCACCGAGCGGTTGCACAACTCCCCACCAGGAACCCGGACGAATGGAAACGATCCGCCCGGTTTGAAGTGGACACCGAAGGCCGTGATTGGACGAGACGTCGCCGTGTCCAGGAGGGTGAATTCAGAACGAGGCCCGACGACGATGCTCGCGGGCCGGCCGTTGGGACTCACATTGAAGACAAGCTGCGTGGTTCCAGTGGGAAGGACGCGCTCTCGTGCGTGCGGCTGGGTGTGGCCATCAACCGTCCAGAATATGTCCACAAACGGCGAGAGCGGCGGGCCCGGTTTCCAGCAGTGAAATGCGCCCACAACCCGATTCTATATCGCGCCCCGCGTCCAATTCTTACAATACGGGACCAATGGCGGGTCGACATAGTAGCAGAGGAGCGAGTGATGAACACTGAGACGAAAGGCGTTCCCGAGGGCGCGTCGAAAGTGATTCCGCGACTGATCTGCCGCGATCCCGCCACCGAGATTGAGTTCTGCAAGAAGGTGTTTGGCGCCTCCGAGCTCGTGCGGCGGCCAGACGCCGACGGCCGGGTTGCGCACGCCATGATGCAGTTCGGCCCTGCCATGGTGATGATCGAAAGCGAGTGGCCGGGCGTTTCGAGCCGCGCCCCCGCGGCAGATGGCAGCTCTCCTGTCGTGCTGTTCGTCTATGTCGAACATGCCGACGAGACGGTGGATCGTGCGGTCAACGCAGGCGCGAGAGTGCTCATGCCGCTGACCGATCAGTTCTGGGGCGATCGAACTGCCTGGATCATCGATCCGTCCGGACACGTCTGGACGGTCGCCGCACGGATCGAAGAGACGACTGAGGAACAGCGACAGGAGCGTCTCACTCGCATACGCGCGACGTCAACGTCCCAGGGACAATGACATACTTGCGCGTCGCGCATCGCGTCCGTCGCGTCGTCGCGTTACTCGTACTTCAGCGCGACGAGCGGATCGACACCGGCAGCACGGCGGGCCGGGAAGAAACAGCCCGCCGTCGCAACGGCAGTCAGCAGGAGCGAGACGATCACATAGGTCGCAGGATCCCACGAGCGGACGCCGAAAAGCAGGCTCGATCCGAAGTGCGCCAGTCCCAGGGCCCCGAGGATCCCGAGTACCAGACCTGCCCCGCTGAGCTTCAGCCCCTCGCCAAGAATCATCGTAAAGATGTCTTTGCGTTCGGCGCCGACCGCCATGCGGATGCCGATCTCGCGCGTGCGCGTGGCAATCGAATACTGGACCACTCCGTAAATGCCGATCGCGGCCAGCAACAACGCAACCGCCGAAAACGCCATCAACAACGAGCTCTGGAAGCGCCGCTCGGCCTGAAATGCCGTGAGACGGGCGGCCACGGTGTTCACCGAGTACACCAGCCCTCGCCTATCGACTTGAAGAATCGCGGAGCGCAGCGTGCCCGCCATGCTGATCGGATCGGTAGACGTGCGAACGAGCAGCGTCGCCAGCCTCGACGGATTCTGCGTGACCGGCTCGAACAATTGCGCGACGGGATCGTTTTCCAGCCCCTGACGCCGCATGTCGCCGACGATGCCCACCACGGTGAACCACGGAGCCTCAGATGTCTGCGGCCCCATCTTGAATCGCTTACCCAGCGCCTCCTGCCCCGGCCACAAACGCTGAGCCATGGTCTGGTTCAGAATGGCCGCGCGCGGAGCGTTCGGTCCATCTTCCGAAGAGAAGATGCGTCCTCGAAGCAACGGAATTCGGAGAGTCGCGAAAAAGTCGCGGCTGATTTCGTCGCGGCGAAGACGCAGCCGCTCCGAGCCACGCGCAGCGCCTTCAACGGTCACGGTCTGTTCAGGCGTTCCGCCGATGAAGAGGTCGCCAATCACGCTTGCGCTTTCCACACCGCCGACCGCTTCGATGTGCTCGAGAACCTGCTCATAGTAGGCCGCCCGCTGGATCGTCGTGTCTATTGGAGGCAGCGCAAGCTGCATCGAAAGCACTCGCTCGTCGCTGAAGCCCGGATCGATCTGTTGGACGTTTTGCAGGCTGCGCGTCAGCAGGCCGGCGCCGATGAGCAGCACGATCGCCAGCGCAAATTCCGCGACGACGAGGGCGCGACGCGTCAGACGCGCAGAGGCACCAGCCGACGTGTTCTTTCCCGCTTCATGTAGAGACGATCGCAGATTCGACCGGCCCGCGGTGATGACCGGCACGACGCCAACCAGAATGCCGGCCAGGAGCGAGAGACCCAGACCCCACAAGAGCGTCGGCGCATCGAGGCCGACATTGCCCACAGAGACCAGATCGGCAGGCTTGAACGCCATGATGATCGGAATGGCCGCCCGCGCAACCAGAAGACCCGCCAGTCCCGACAACGTGGCCAGCGTGATGCTTTCGGTGAAGAGCTGACGAAGCACCCGCCCCTGACTGGCACCGAGTGCCGAGCGCAGCGCGAACTCGCGCTCGCGGCCGGCGCTGCGGGCAAGCGAGAGGTTCGTGATGTTCGTCACGCCGATCAGCAGCACGCAGAAGACCGCGCCGGTCAACATCCACAATGCCAGGCGAGATTGCGGTCTCACCAGTTGCTCATTCAACGGCACGAGGCTGACGCCACGCCCCTGTTCAGCAGCGGATCGCTGCTCATCCAGACGCCGCGCGATCGCGCTCAGCTCCGACTGGGCCTGCGCGATAGTCACGCCCGGACGCACTCGTCCGAGAACATTCCACGAAGCATCACCGCGCGGGCCGCGCAGCGCGTCCCAGCCCGGAATCAACGTGTGCGGTTCCCAGACATCGCCATCGGCTCCCGGGAACCGAAAACTGGACGGCAGCACGCCAATCACTTCGGAAGGCACGCCATCGAGCTCGATTGTCGAGCCGACGACATTCTCAGCACCTCCCAGGCGAGCCTGCCAGAAGCGATGGCTCAGCACCACGACTCGACGCCGCTCGTCCGCTTCCTGCGTCGAGAAAATCCGTCCTCGAACCGCCTCGGCGCCGAGAAGCGTGAAGACATTTGGCGAGAGCCGTACGGTGGCGATCCGCTCCAGTTCGCCGGGTGCGGTGAGCCTGACTGTTGCCCCATCGAACACTCCGATGTCGGACACTGTCTTGCTCTGGATTCGCCACTGCTCGACGTCCCGATAGGCCGATCGCCCTTCGCGCAGGCGTTGATTCGGCATCTCGGTCCAGAACATCGCGAGCTGGTGTGGAGCCGGATACGGCAGCGGACGCAGCAGGACGGCATTCAGCACGCTGAACATCGCCGTATTGGCACCAATGCCAAGGGCCAGGGTCAGCACCGCCACGGTCGTGAACCCGGGATTCCTCCTGAGTCCCCGGAATGCGTAGCGAACGTCCTGCAGAAACCCGTTCATCGCTTCACCTCGCTCCAACCTGTCTGGCGTTTCAACCTGCGTGCCGCAAAATCCGGCCTGTTTCGCCCATCGATCGACGTTTCCTGCCCATTTCTGGGATTGAGGTTCCCACGCGCGAGCGTTCGATACCTGTCACGCGAGTTAGACGGAAAGGGCCCGCCAGATGGATGTATAAAAAGTAGATGCTATACGTCAACAGCGCTCTCACCGGCATCCTGACGGGGATTGCCGCAGTCGTCGGATGGTTGCTCATCAAGACGGCCCTCTCTACGAGCATCGGAGAAGGAGTCGGCGCGATCAGCTTTGGATTCTCCGATCTCGAGATCATGCTGGTGGCCATCGCCGGCTTCGCGGCAGGCTTCACCTGGCGGCTGCGGCGAGCCCGACGCATTCAGAGCCGCACGTCTTGACACTATGGCGTCACACGACATATCGTGTGACGACATGGCTAGAGAGAACGCTCCCGATGATCGCACGCCCGACGCGTGTCTTCCGCTGACGCCGGCGCTCTTCCACGTGCTGCTGGCGCTGGCCGACGGCGAAAAGCACGGGTATGCCATCCTGAAGGAAGTTGCCGGGCGTACGAACAATAGCGTGGTGCTCAGCACCGGCACACTCTACGGCATCATCAAGCGCCTCCTGGCCGACGGCATGATTCGGCGATCGGCCGCCGGCAGCAACGAGCGGCGCCAGGCCTATCGCCTCACCCCGTTCGGGCGTTCGGTCGCGCTTGCCGAAGTCGCGCGGCTGCGCGATCTGGTCCTCTCCGCGGAATCGAAGAAGCTGCTGGCCCGTCCTTCGAAGGGGTAGTCGCCGTGACACAGCGTCACTCATCGCTCTCCGACCGCGTCTACGCGTCGCTGCTGCGACTCTTCCCTGGAGATTTTCGCGCCGAGTTCGCCGAAGAGATGCAGGCGGATTTCCGCGACGAGCGGCTGCACGCCGCACGCACGGGCGGCCGCGCCGCCCTGGCGGGCGTGTGGATCCGGACGACGCTCGACATCTTCCGCCGCGCCCCGGTCGAGCAGCTCGACGTTACCAGGCGCGATGCCGCTTACGCGCTGCGTCTACTGCGGCACAATCCCCTGTTTACCGCCACGGCCATCCTGACCCTTGCGATAGCCATCGGCGTCAACACGACGATCTTCAGCATCGTCGACGGCATGTTGTTCAAGCCGATGCCGTATCACGAACCGGATCGTCTCGTGATGGTGAGCTCGGTTCTCGCTGCGTCCGACCGACCGTCTGCATTGGTGCCGAAACCGATCGCGATGACGTTGCGTGAGCGGCACAGCGGCTTGGGCGATTTCGCAGCCGTTCGCGCGGTCCTCCCTCTGACGCTGATAGGAGCGACCGGCCCGGCACCCTTCCGCGCGGCTGACGTCACATCCAATCTGCTCGCTGTGCTTGGTGTCGTGCCCGTCCGAGGTCGTTCGTTTACAGAGGATGACGTCACCGGACCACAACGGACGGCTCTGATCTCTCACTCGACATGGATCGCGCGATTCGGCGCTGATCCGGCCATCGTCGATCGTGTGCTGAACTTCGAGGAAGGTCGTGTACGCATCGTCGGTGTGCTTCCCAGGAGCTTCGTTGTTCCGTCGCTGGATGCCACTACCGTCGACCTGGTGCTTGCCGGCGAGTCCCCGTTTCGCGATCCACCAACGCTCGCGGATCCAGGCAGAGAATTGACCCGCTATCCCATTGCCCGCCTCGAGCCAGACGTGACGCTCGCCGCCGCACAAGCCGAGGTAGATGCGCTGGTTTCAAATTTTCTCAGGGAGTATCCGGGCATCGACATGCCCATGCGGCGGACCAGCGTCATGGATTTGCAAGAGGGTTTGTATCAATCCCGCCGGCCAGCCCTCTTGGCGCTGTTTGCAGGCGCTGCTCTCGTGCTCGTGATCGCCTGCGGCAATCTTGCAAACTTGCTGCTGGCTCGCGCGGCCGGGCGCGATCGTGAGATGGCGGTCCGCTCTGCGATGGGGGCCTCGCGGTTTCGACTGATTCGTCAACTCGCTATCGAAAGCACTCTTCTTGCGCTCACTGGCGGTGTGGCCGGAGTGCTTCTGGCGCGATGGAGCTTCAATCTCGCCGTGCAGAGCGTTCCGGCTGTGTTTGCGCTCCTCTTACCTGACGCGATCGACACTCGAGCCGTGGCTTTCTCGGCGCTCGCCACTGGAATTTCAATCTTGCTGTTCGGTGTTGTTCCGGCCATACGAGGATCGCAGACCGATTTGCTTGCAGGCCTCCACGATCGGCGCCGCATCTTCGCCGCATCGCGTATCGGCGGCGGGCGTCTACTGATAGGCGCCGAGACAGTGATCGTCACAGTACTAGTGATCTCGGCTGTCCTGATGGTCGGCAGCTTTGGGCGTCTACGAAATACGGCGCTGGGGTTCGAGCCGGGCGATCTCATCTCCGTCAAGCTCACGAGTCGATTTGTATTGAGCCCTCGCATGCGCGAGGTGCTCTCGACGATCACAAGTGAGATGCGCAGCGTGCCAGGCGTCGTGTCTGTGGCTGCCGAGGACATCAATCCGATCGGAGTGTATGGATGGATGTCAGGGCAAGCGCGATTACCGGATGGAAGGGTCGTCTCCGCCCATCACGTGAGCGCCAGCTACTTTGACACGATGGGGATGCGTCTGGTGGCCGGACGTCTACCTACCGAGGGCGAATGGCGAGGCGAGCCCTTTCCGGCAGTGGTCACAGCGCGAGCGGCGCTAGCCCTCGGAGGTTCTCAGTCTGCGCTCGGCAGATCGTTGGCACTTTCGAGGGGAGACGCCCGCGCAACGGTGATTGGCGTTGTCAGCGATATTCGCCTCCGCTACGACGATGTCCAGCCGCGTCAAATCGTTTTCCTTCCGCCGGCGCCAGACAGGTGGTTGGCGCCTGGTCTCGTCGTACGAACGTCCGGCGATCAGAGCGTTTTGGACGACCGGATTCGCGCGATCCTCGCGCGTGCCATGCCCCGCGCCGTGCCCGAAGTTGTTCCGGTACGCATGCAGCTTGACGGTTCGCTGGCGTTGCTACGCTTTCAGGCGCATTTGCTCGGCACGTTCGGCGTCATCGCCGTGCTGCTTGCGATCGTCGGTATTCACGGCGTGATTGCGCAAATGGTTGCCGGCCGTACGCGAGAGATCGGCATCCGCATGGCGCTTGGCGCAACTGCTGGATCGGTCCGGCGACTCGTCATCACGCATGGTGTCGCACCGGTCGTCGTCGGCTTGCTGATCGGTGTGGTTGGCGGCTTCTGGGTCGTGCAGCTGTTCAAAAGCTACGTCCACGGTGTGCAGCTCCGCGATCCGGTCTTCTTCACCGTGGCCGTCCTTATCGTCGTGAGTACCGCATTGGTTGGCACCTGGATCCCTGCGCGCCGTGCCACGCGCATCGATCCGGCGAAGACGTTACGGACGGAATAAGAAGAAGCTCACACCTTCGCGGCACAGAATTACCCGGGAGGATCAGGACGACGCTGAGAATGCCAAGAAAACGAGCAGCACTGCAGACGTCCTGAAAATGAAGGATTCGTGAAGCGTCTGCCAAATCTGCTTCATCGAGCCCTCATGCGAGGTTGGTTATAACTCTCCCCAGCATCGAAGAGTGATGCTGACTGGAGAGCGAGCATGATGACCACCGACGTAACGACTACCCCCGTTCGCGCCCTTGTTCAGGGATGGCTGACGCTTGCACAAGAGTTCGCGAGGGCAGATGACCGGGGCGGGCTCCGCCGCCTGAAAGTGTTTCTGGATTGCGAGACGTGGCTCGAGGATGAGATCAAGCCCGAAGACGACTTCGTCACGTATGTCGACGATCGCAGGGACGCAGATGTGTGCATGCGGGTAACGCCGGACACGTCATACGGCACGACCCGGCACTATCAGGTCGAGTTCACCGGCGCGGGGCCGTTCGCGTTCATCGAGGCGAGTGCACGGCTGCATCTGCCCAAGCGGCAGACGGTGCGCTTCCCTCGTCTGGCCGAGGACTCCGAATCGGCCATGGCGTAAGGCTCGGATGACAGCGGCGGCCAGCACTCCCCAGCGCGGCCGTCGCGATTAGCCTGTCCGGCATAGCCCGGTGGAGGATTGTGCCTCCCGGGCCCTCAGCGTATCCTTGGTCACTTTCCTGTGGCCAATCTATCGATCGGAATACCAGAGCGGAGAGCCTGGCCCCGCATTTCGACGGCGGACTGGACCGGCCTGTCGACTGGCCATCGTCAGCCCGGCCGAACCGCCCGCATTGTCGACGTCAGCCCCGGTGGTGCACTCCTCGAAACCGAATGCCGGCTCCTTCCGGGCATGCGCATCGAGCTGCAGCTTGGCGCGCCAACCGCTCTTTATAGAGTGCGGGCCACCGTTCTACGTTGCCACGTCGCAGCACTCAGCTCCGAGCGGATTCAGTATCACGGTGCGCTCGCGTTCGAAGACCCGCTGGCGGCGTCGGTCGGCGGGACCTTGCCGTTCCATCGCCCGCACGCGCACGCCTTATCGAACTAACGCACATATTGCGTCGGCACCAATGCCTGGCATCCTCGAATGCCGGGAGTGACTCGATCTATCAACTGTGCGACACTTTCGGTTTCACTCAAACGTTTGCAGGGAGGCTGGGATGAAGGGACGCAGCTTTGTTGGAGTCGCCTCGGTGGCACTCGGCGTGATTTGGGCCACGACGCTGACATTCTCTCAGTCGAAGCCGCCAATCGAGGGACCCGCCGCGGACGGCTCGCCTGCGTGGTTCCTCCAGGGCTCGTTCCCTGACCCGACCGGCCGGACGATTGTCGACGAGAAAGGGAATGTCACCGTTCCGGCCCGCAGCGGAGGGCCCGGACGCGGGGCTGGATCCGCGGAGGGTGCGCCGGCGAACTCGCCGGTCGTCCAGGTACCGCCGTGCCGGCGTTCGCCCATATGCGGCAGACGCGGCGGCTTCCCGCGCGGCCAGATGCAGCGCGTGCAATGGAAGCAGACGATGGGATACACGTTCACCTACCCGGTCGTACTGCCTCCCGGCTTTGGCGGCGTACCGTCTGTCGCTCTCGATTCGAAGGGCAACCTCTGGGTGTTTCAACGCGCGGATGTCGGCAAGCCGCAACTGTTCAAGTTCGATCCGAACTTCAAGCTCATCCTCCAGGTGGCACCCGATGTGCTCGGCTATCAGACGAAGGCACACGGGATGGCCATCGACCCCGAGGACAACGTCTGGATTACGGCCGCGGGCAGCGCGACCGTGATGAAGATCAGCCCTGAAGGCAAACTGCTTCTCAAGATCGGCGAGACCGGCCGCCGCGGCGATTGGGATGAAGCCAAGGGGCAACGGCTGCTCTGGGAACCGGTCATGGTCGCGTTCGCGCCGAACGGCGACGTCTATATCGGCGAGGGACACGGCAACGAGAGCCCGAACGACACCGATTCGGACGACGCTGTCAACAACATGGGCGCGTCGCGCATCGTTCACCTCGACAAGAACGGCAAGTTCAAGAATCAGTGGTACGGCAACGAAGTGGGCATGGGCAAGTTCAATTCCGCGCACGGCCTCGCCGTCGATCCCTCGAACGGCGACGTGTGGATCGGCGATCGCGAGGACTACCGCATCGTCATCTACAGCGGCGACGGCAAGTTCCTCAGAACGCTGCAGACCAGAAATCTCGTGTGCGCGTTGAACTTCGATCCGCAGGGGCAACCCTGGATGGCGAGCGGTCAGGACGGGCAGTTCCTGAAGCTCGATCGGAACGGCAAAGTGCTTGGCGCGATCGGTAACGGCATGGGCATCGGCCACGGCCAGTTCATCGAGGCCAGCTACTGGGTGTTCGACAAACAGAACAACCTGTACGCCGGCGATACGAGCGTTGGCCGCGTCACGAAGATGGTTGCACCTAAAAAATAGGAGGAAGACATGAAACGTTCAGCGTTCGCTGCAGTATTCGCGTTGCTCGTCATCGCCCCGCTCGTCGCACAAGCCCCCAAGGGCTGGATGGTGCGTGCCGATCGCAGCACGAGCGCGTCCGATCCGGACGCGGCAGGCGCCATCAAGTTCACCACCATGGGGAAAGGTTTCCACGCGACCAATCCTCAAGCCGCCGTGTATTGGGCTCCAACAAATACTGCAACTGGGAACTACACGCTGAAGGGGACGTTCATCCTCCAGAAGCCGAGCGGCCACACCAATTACTACGGTCTGGTCTTCGGCGGCAGCGATCTCGAGGGCGCGAACCAGAACTACCTGTACTTCCTTGTCGCGCAGGACGGCACGTGGCTCATCAAACGGCGCAATGGTGACAAGGAGACGCAGAACGTCGCGGAGAAAGCGGCGAACGACGCCGTGAAAAAACCGGATGCCAGCGGACAGTCCACCAACACCCTCGAAGTTCGTGTCACCGCCGACAAGATCGAGTACGTCGTCAACGGGACGACCGTTCACACGACGCCCAAGACCGGACTGACGGCGAAAACCGATGGGCTTTACGGCATTCGCGTCAATCACCAGCTCGAAGTGCACATCGACGGCTTCGGTATGACGAAGGGGTAAGACTCGGCCACAAATGCAAACAAGAGATCAGGAGGCCGGGGAATCTCTCCTGGCCCTCCTGATCTTCTGAACTCCTGTTCCTCGGTAAAGACCCCCTCGCGGCGCGAACTGCCGATGCTTGGCCTTCCGGGCACTCGAATACAAACAAGAGATCACGAGATCGGGAGATCAAGAGATTCTCTTTGAAAAGAATCTCTCCTGGCCCTCCTGATCTTCTGAACTCCTGTTCCTCTGTAAAGACCCCCTTGCGGCGCGAATTGCGGATGTGTGGCCTTCCGGACCACGCTCAGCGCGCTGGGTCGCTGCCGCAGATCGTACCGGTGAGAGGGATCTCGGGGAGCTCGTACACCCGGTAGTCGAGGCCGAGGTTGCCGGCGAACGAGCGATCGGCGTCAAAGCGCTGTAACACGCCGAGCTGGCGAAGCGTCGGGTGTTCGAAGAGTCCTTCCGGGACGACGATCCAATCGCAGCCGCCAAGCGCTTCGATGCCGCCGTCGAGCGCGGTGCTGAGATTCGGCACTCGTCGCGTCGCGACCTGGGTCTGGCTCAAATCCAGCCATCCCTGACCAAGCAGCACGACGGTCTGCGGGGTTGCGTGTTCCCGGATCCACGCTTCGGCCAGCTCGTGCGTTGGGCGTGTAACACGGCGGCTGAACGACACCGCGCCCGCCCACACGGGTTGCCACAGGATCGCGACAACCGCGAGCGCCGTTGCGAACCGGCCGGCTCGTGGCCACGGCGCTGGTCGCGCGGCCAGCGTCGAGCGGAACCACTCAGCGCCCGCGACGAGCGCCGACGCACCACCCACCGCAACGAACGGCACGAGTGGGTATACCCAACGAGGAACCTGCATCGGCCGCTGCGTCATGAACCAGATGTACGCCAGCGGAAAGCTGATGAATATCCACAGCTTCGGGTGCCGTGTTGAGAGCGTGTAAACGGTGAGGGCGGCCATCAGCAGCACCATCAACCATCCCGGCCCTACGCCGGTCAGCGTCTTCAGATACATGAAGGCCGGATCGTCAACAATGGCCCAGCGGTGGCTCAGATCGCCCGTAAACGCGTACTGATCGGACAACTGCCGGAGGAAGTTCGGGACGTCCGTCCAGATGAAGTGATTCGACGTGGCGACGGCCAATCCAAACGCCAGCACACCGACGGCCGCCGCGCGAAACGCGCTTCGCGCCTGCGCGGCCGAGAACGCGGCGACCAGTACCGGTGCAAGCGCGAACACCGCTGAATACTTGATGGCTGCCGCCACTCCCGCGAGCGCACCAGCCGCCGCGATCCACCCAAGACTTCCGCTCTCGTAGAAGACCAGGGCTGCATAGGTGGCTGCCACGACGGCGAGAACCATCCCCGGATCGTTGCGGACCAGAACCGTCGTCTCGACAGAGATGGGAACGATCGCCACCATCACCGCAGCCAATAAACCGGCTGTTGGTCCTGAGAGTCGCAATCCGATGAGACCCGTGAACGCGACTGTCGCAACACCAACCCAGATGTTGGCGAGTCGTGCCGCATGGGCAAATGCCTCCACCGCGAACTGACTGAGCGAAGGAGTGAGGCCGCCGGTCAGCGCGCGAACGAAGCCGAGAAGCGATGAGCCTGCAAAGAGCCAGAACACGGCGCCGGGATAGTGTTCGATGTGCGTGTGGCGAAGCTCGCCGGTGACGAAGTAGTGCCTGACGTTCGCGGCAAGGCGGCGCTCGTCGATATCCAGGGGCGTGTGGCCCAGATCGCCGGCAAAGCCCGGAAGCCTGACGACGAGTGCGAGCACGCACACGAGAAAGAGCGCGATGTGGAACGCGTGGATGCGGATGAACTCTCGCCACTCGCCCGCCCGCCAGTTTCGCATCGCCACGTTCAGCAGATGCAGCGCCGCCAGAACCGTCGCGAGCCGCCCCGGACTGGGAAGAGACTCCCGAAACACCCCGACCAGCGTCAGCACGAGCGCAACCGCCGTCGTGGCCGACAGAACCGTGAGTATTCGACTCACCACCGGCACGATGTTACCAGCCGCCAGCGACCTGTCTCTTCCAGCGAAATCCCGCCATTCGTGAATCTTAGTCTGCCCTGGAGCAGAACTCGTGGGTCGCCTGCCCGGAATCTGGCAAATATCGGGGAATTTCGATCGGGCTTGCGGCAGCGATCCTGCAATTCACGCTGGCGCGCTCATGAGGCACAGTGCATCGGCACCACTCTCGTCCGAGCCGTCACCGGACTCCGGCAACGGCAGCCGGAGCATCAGGCGCAAAGCGTCTGATGTGTCCGTCAAGCTGAAAGATCTGGCCCACAGGACAGGTCCTCCGCTGACCACGGCAGAGCTCGCCCGCATGATTGGGATGAGCGCGACGTTCATCCGCAAGGAAATCGAAAGCGGATACCTGCGCGCCACCCGCATGGGCCGAGGACGCAAACGCGTGTTCAGAATTCCGCTGCACGAAGCCCGCCGCTACGTACGAGAGCTCGGCCTCCTCTAACGCGTCGGCTTCCCTCCTACAGCACGCACGCGATGCACGCGATGCACGCGACGCACGCAACGCGCGCGATCGTGCGTGTTCTTGGACTTCCAATCGTGCTTGCACGAATAGTTGTCATCGATAGCAGTCTTGGGCGGAGTCCGCCTTCCCCACAGCGACTAAAGGAACCGATCGATGACGCCACGAAACAGCGCCAGATCCACCAGAGCCATGCGAGCGTGCCTGGCTTTCTTCGTAATCATTCTCGCGCTGATGAACGGCGACCGGCCTGCGGGACAAATTGCCACTCTCCCGAACGCTGTCGATTTCGACGGCACGGACGACTACATCACGTTCGGTCCCGCAACGGGCGCCGCTGGCCTCAACGCGACAGACTTCACGATCGAATTGTGGTTCAAGCGGGAAGGGACCGGAGCAATCACCAGCACGGGCACGCTGACGTCGGTGGTGCCTCTTGTGGCCAAGGGTCGAGGAGAGTCCGACGGGAGCAACGTCGATATCAATTACTTCCTGGGTATCAATACCTCTGGCACCGCACCGAACATCGCGAACACGCTCGTCGCCGACTTCGAGGAAGCGGCCGGACAGACCGCCGTGGCCGGGACCAATCGCCCGGTCACATCTTCGACCGTCATCACGTCCAATATCTGGAATCACGCCGCGGCGACCTACAACAGCACGACGGGTGTGTTCACTCTCTATCTCAATGGCGGTCAGGTTGGCACCACTACGGTCCCGGCCGGCGATCGTCTACCCCGCGCCGACAGCATCCAACACGCGTCGATCGGCAGTGCGCTCACTTCGACCGGCGCCGCCGCCGGATTTTTCAATGGGGTCATCGACGAAGTCCGCATCTGGAACGTCGCGCGCACGCAGGCTCAGATTCAGACGAACATGAACCTGGAAGTGACGTCGGGAGCCGGACTGATCGGACGCTGGGGATTGAACGAGGGCGGAGGGACAGCGTTCTTCAACTCAGTCGACGGCCGCCCGACCGGCACGTTGGCGGGCGCGACGAATAGTCCCGTCCGCGTCGTCGGCGGAATCCCCGCGGACGCCGTAGACCCATCGACACCGCAAAATGTCGCCGCAAGTATTGGTGATGGTCTCGTCACGATCGCCTGGCGCGAAAACCCTGAAATGGATCTGGCTGGGTACAACGTCTACAGAGACGGGGCCGGTACGCCACTCAACGTTGCGCCGCTCACCAGCCCCATCTTCACCGATGCCACGAGCGGCAATGGTTCAGCTCATACCTACACAATCCGCGCCATCGACACGACATCGAGGCTGTCACCTGCCTCGACCGCAGTCGTCGCAACGGCAAATGCGCTGGCGGGCTCGGCGATGCAGTTCAATGGGAATCAGTATGTGAGCTTCGGTCCTGCTGACGGCATTAGCGCACTTGGTGCTCAGAGCTTCACTCTCGAGACCTGGTTCAAGCGAACTGGGCCGGGCGTCGCCACTACAACTGGCACGGGTGGCACATCACCAGGTATCACAGACGCAATTCCGCTCATTACCAAGGGCATGGCCGAAACGGAGACCCCCGCGGCGGCGAACATGAATTACTTCCTGGGTATCAGCGCGTCCACGGGACGTCTCGTTGCAGATTTCGAGGACACCGTCAACGGCGGCAATCATCCCGTGTCGGGCACCACCGCCATTCCGATCAGCACAACAGACTGGCACCACGTCGCGGCGACCTACAACGGTTCGACGTGGAACCTGTATCTCGATGGGGTGCTCGACGGCACATTGAACGTTGGCGCGTTCACACCGGAAGCCACGAGCACTCAGCACGCCGCAATCGCGACTGCGCTCAACAGAAACGGCAACACCGGCACCAACCCGCAGGGATTCTTCCACGGTCTGCTCGACGAGGTCCGAATCTGGGATCACGCACGAACTCTTCCGCAGATCCAGGCCACGATGTTTCAGGAAGTAGAGTCCGCGTCGGGACTCATCGGACGCTGGGCACTGAACGAGGCGACGGGCGCCACAGTAGTGAGCACCGCGAGAAGCATCAATGGCGCCGTCGTGGGCTCGCCGACATGGACTGCGGGCTATCCATACCCGATTTATGCCGCAGCGCCGGCGGCGCCCCAGGGGTTGGCTGCGGACCCATTGAACGCACGGGTCGCGCTCACCTGGACGGCGAATACCGAAACCGATCTTGCCGGCTACAACGTCTATCGAAGCTTGTCGAGCCCTGTCTCAATCGCGGGTACGCCCATCAACGGCTCGACGCTCGTGACCGCGACGAACTACCTGGACCTTGGCCTCACAAATGAGACGCCGTATTTCTACGTCGTGAGGGCCGTCGATGCCTTCGGAAATGCATCCGGGCCATCAAATGAAGTAACCGCGACCCCTCTTGCGAGCCTGAATCAGGCCCCCATCGTGACGGCCGGACCCGATCGGGTGATCGAATACCAGAGCACCGCCACGCTGAGCGGTTTCGCGAGCGACGACGGGCCGTTCACCGTGCAATGGACGGCTGTCAGCGGACCTGGTGTGGTGAATTTTGCCGACGCGACGTCGGCGAGCACCACAGCGACGGTCACAGAAGCAGGCCAATATGTGCTCCGGCTGACGGCAAACGATGGTGCGAAGACCGCGTTCGATGAAATGGCGGTGACCGCCAACGTCATCCTGGTCGGTGCTGGCGATCTCGCGCCCAATTGCCTGCCGCCCACTAGTGACTCCCTCGCAAACGCTCAAGCGACGGCGACGCTGGTCGACGGAATACCCGGCACAGTTTTCACGCTTGGTGATAACGCGTACCAGAACGGCACCGCGGCGGAGTTTACAGGCTGCTACGACCCGACATGGGGGCGCCACAAGTTACGGACGCGGCCGGTCACGGGCAATCACGACTACAACACGCCGAACGGCACCGGTTACTACGACTACTTCAACGGCGTCGGCGTCCAGGACGGCCCCGCCGGCGATCGCACGGCCGGTGGGTACTACAGCTACAACATCGGCAGCTGGCACGTGGTCGTGCTCAACAGCGAGTGCACCGCGCTCTGGAACCCGAACGGATGTCTTGCGGGCTCTCCGCAGGAACAATGGCTGCGCGACGATCTCGCCAACAGCCCCACGAACAACATCATCGCGATGTGGCACAGGCCACGCTACAGCTCGAGCAGCGAGGACGCCACGCACGCGTACCTGCAGCCGCTCTGGCAGGCTCTCTACGATTACGGCGCCGATATCTATCTCGGCGGTCACTGGCACAACTACGAGCGCCTGGCGCCGATGAATGCGGCCGGTGCGGCCGACGCGGCGTTCGGCATCCGGTCGTTCGTCATCGGAACGGGTGGGGTTCCCGTGAGCGGAGCCTATCCAAACCTCCGCACCACCAGCGAGGTGCGAGACAGCCAGGCGCACGGCGTCATGAAGTTCACGTTGCATGACACGGCGTACGACTGGGAGTTCATCCCGGTCCCCGGAGACACGCTCATGGATTCCGGCAGCGGCACCGTGCACAGCGCGCCCGGGAACAACCAGCCGCCAGTTGTCAATGCAGGATCCGATCAAACAGTTTCATCCGGTGTCGCCGCGCTGAGCGGCAGTGTCACCGATGAAGGTTCGCCAACGACCACCTGGAGCCAGGTGAGCGGACCCGCAACGGCGACGATCAACAGCGCGAACTCGCTGGCCACGTCTGTCGGCTTCCCTGTTGCGGGCGAGTACGTTCTGCAACTGACCGCCAACGACGGTCTCTACACCCGCAGCGATACGGTCACCGTAACGGTGACCTTCGCGTCGGGCAACCTGCCGCCGGGTGTCAACGCCGGACCAGATCAAACAATCACTTTTCCGAACGGCATCTCACTTTCGGGAATCGTCTCCGACGACGGTCTGCCTGGCAGCGATGTCAGCCCGACATGGACCAACCAGACTCCCGCCACGGGAACTGTGACCTTCGCCGACGCCGATACGACGACCACGACGGCGACCTTCTCGGCAACAGGCACTTACCGATTGCGGCTGACGGCTGACGACGGAGAGTTGAGCGGCTTTGATGAGCTCATCGTGACCGTGAATCCTGCGGAGCCGAACAACGCGATCGACTTCACGGGTACTAACGCGTACGTCACGTTCGGTCAGGCGCCGGGTCTCGGCGTCTCGGAGATGACCATCGAGGCCTGGTTCCGGCGCGACGGTGAAGGCGCGACAGCAGATACCGGAAGCGGCGGCTTCCTGGGCGTGCCGATCGTGGCAAAAGGCAGGGCTCAGGACGAGACCTCCACGAACAACATGAACTTCTTCTTCGGCCTCAAGGACGTCGCCACCGGCGACGTGCTGGCCGCCGATTTCGAGGACAACTCAACCGGATTGAATCATCCGGTCGCCGGCGTGACCTCCATACCCGCCGATGGCACATGGCATCATGCCGCGGCGACCTACGACGACACCGGCACCTGGCGCTTGTACCTGGATGGCGAACTCGAGTCGACGTCGGCGGTCGGAGCCTTCACGCCACGGTTCGACAGCATTCAGCATGCCTCTATCGGGTCCGCGCTGAATACGAGCGGGACGGCCGAAGGCTTCTTCAACGGCGTCATCGATGAAGTGCGCATCTGGGATCGCGCGTTGACCCTGTCAGAGCTTCAAGCACGGATCAACCAGCCAACCCAGAACGCGCCAAACCTCGTCGCGCGATGGGGCCTCAACGAAACCGGTGGCACGACGGTCTTCGACTCGACCGTCAACCCGGTGAACGGCACGGTCACCGGCAGCGGATGGACGCGCACAACCGGTGCCCCTTTTAACCTGGTGTTCAACAACGCTCCGAACATGCCGGTGCTGAACACGCCGGATAACGGCGCCACCGGGCAGACCACTTCACCAAACCTGAGCGTCAACGTTTCGGATCCCGAAAGCCAGCCGCTGAACGTGACGTTCTTCGGCCGTGCCACGAACGGCGCGCCGGCGGCCGATTTCACGATCGTCGCGATCCCCGATACACAGCACTACGTCGACGATACCAACCCGAACGATGCCGACGGAGACCGCGCGCTGACGTTCACCCAGCAGACGCAGTGGATCGTCAGCAACCGGCCAACGTTGAACACCGTGTTCGTCTCGCACCTGGGGGACATCACCGAGCATATCGACGCTCAGCCCGCCGAGTGGACCAAGGCCGACGCGAGCATGGACGTACTGGATCTCGCAGCGCCCCCCGTCCCGTACGGCATTGCGCCCGGCAACCACGACATGAGCTCGGCAGGCGTATCGACAAACTACGACCTGTACTTCCCCGTCTCCAGAATGTCGGGTTACCCGTGGTACGGCGGGTACCTCGGGCAGAACCAGTTCAACTTCACCGATCCGATCAACCGGCAGAACAAGAATCAGTACTCGCTCTTCTCGGCGGGCGGGATGGATTTCGTCGTCATCCACCTCGAGTACGACATGCCGACCTATGCGGTGGCGTGGGCGGACCGTGTGCTCAAGGCATTCCCGAATCGCAAGGCCATCATCGCCACCCACCTGTTCTTGAGCGATTCCGGCAGCCGTCCGACGACGGTCCTGAATCGCACAACAGACGGCACGCCCGCGGCGACAGTCTGGAACAACCTCATTGTCCCGAACTGCAACGTGTTCCTGATTCTGAACGGGCACTACCCTGGAGAGGCCAACCGAACGGATGCGACTCCGGGCAACGCAGCCTGCCCTGGCCGGGCGGTCCATCAGCTCGAATCGGACTATCAGAGCCGGATCAACGGCGGCGACGGATGGCTGCGCTACATGACGTTCAAGCCGTCCGAGAACAAGATCTACGTCTACACGTACTCGCCGAAGCTCTTGCAGTTCGAAACCGACGCCAACAGCCAGTTCGTGCTCGACTTCAGCATGCAGGGTGTGCCGTTCACGCAGATTGCGACGAACAACAACGTCACCTCCGGCAACGATACACAAACAACCTGGTCAGGCCGCGCGCCGAATACTCAGTATCAGTGGTATGCGACGGTCAGTGACGGAAACCAGACGGTGACCGGTCCGACCTGGTCGTTCACGACCGAAGCCCCAGCCAACAACGCACCCGTGGCCGGAGACGACACGGCATCGACGGCTGAAGACACGAACGTGACGGTCAGTCAGGCAACCTTGATTGCCAACGACACCGACGCGGACAGCAACCCGCTGTCGGTGACGGCCGCGTCGAACGCGACCAACGGCACGGCTGTTCGCAACGCCAACGGGTCCGTGACGTTCACGCCGGCGGCGAATTTCAGCGGCACGGCTGGATTCGACTACACGGTGAGCGACGGCTCGCTGACCGACATCGGGCACGTCACCGTCACGGTCACGCCGGTAAATGACGCACCGGTGGCGGTCGATGACACCGCGACCACGCCAGAGGACACGGCGGTCATAGTTTCGCAGGCCACCATGGTCGCGAATGACACCGACGCCGAAGGCAACACGCGGACGGTGACAGCGGCGTCAAATGCGACCAACGGCACGGCGGTGCGTCAACGCCACCACCGGCGCGATCACGTTCACGCCGGCCGCGAACTTCAGCGGCACAGGCGGCTTCGACTACACCGTCAGCGATGGCGCATTGACCGACATCGGGCACGTCACGGTCACCGTGACGCCAGTCAATGACCCACCGGTCGCGGTGGACGATACGACGTCGACACCGGAAGACACCCAGGTCACACGTACACAAGCGCAACTGGTTGCCAACGACACCGACCCCGACGGGAACGCGTTGACGGTGACGGCGGCATCGAATGCCACCAACGGCGCGGCCGTGCGGAACGCCGACGGCTCGGTGACCTTTACGCCGACGGCGAACTTCAGCGGCACCGCCGGCTACGACTACACCGTGAGCGATGGAACGGTCACGGATATCGGCCATGTGACGGTCACCGTGACAGCGGTCAACGACGCCCCACTCGCGGGCGATGACACCGCATCGACGAACGAAGACACGGCGGTCACCGTCACGCAGGCGACCATGATCGCCAACGACACCGACGTCGAGGGCAGCACACTGACGGTGACGGCAGCATCGAACGCGACGGGTGGGACGGCCGTACGTCAGGCGAACGGCTCGGTCATCTTCACGCCGACCGCGAACTTCAACGGAACGGCGGGATTCGACTACACCGTCAGCGACGGCACGTCGACGGACGTCGGACACGTGACGGTCACGGTCAACCCGCTGAACGATGCACCGCTGGCCGTGGACGACACGACATCCACGCAGGAAGACACGGCGGAGACTCGCACGCAGGCGAATCTCGTCGCGAACGACACCGACGCGGAGGGGAACACGCTAACCGTCACCGCCGCGTCGAATCCGACTAACGGCACCGTGGTCCGAAACGCTGATGGCTCGGTGACCTTCACGCCGACGGCAAACTTCACCGGGACGGCCGGATATGACTACACCGTGAGCGATGGCACGCTCACCGACATCGGACACGTCACGGTCAACGTGACCGCCGTGAACGACGCCCCGGTCGCATTTGATGACGTGGCGTCGACACCGCAGAGCACGCCGCTCAACCTGACTCAGGCCAATCTGAAGGGCAACGACACGGACGTCGACAACACGAACGCGCAGTTGACGGTCACCGCGGTCAGTAATCCGACAAACGGCACCGTGCAACTGGTCAGCGGAACGGTGACCTTCACACCGACCGCGGGCTATACCGGCCCAGCCGGTTTCGACTACACGATCAGCGACGGAACGTTGACCGACATCGGTCACGTGACGGTGACGGTAACAAACGGCCCCAACGTCGCCCCGGTCGCGGTGGACGATACGGCGTCAACGCCGGAAGACACGGCCGTGACCATCACTCAGGCGGCCATGACTGGCAATGACACTGACAGCAACGGCAACCCGCTGTCGGTGACCGCAGTCTCGAATCCCACCAACGGATCGGCCGTCCGCAACGCTGACGGCTCGGTGACGTTCACGCCGGCCGCCAACTTCTCTGGCACGGCGGGCTACGACTACACCGTCAGCGACGGATCTCTCACCGACGTCGGGCACGTGACCGTGACCGTCACGCCGGTCAACGATCCGCCGGTCGCAAACAATCAGAGCGTCTCGACCATCCAGTCCACTCCAGTCAACATCACCTTGACCGGCTCGGATCCTGATGGAGGCGCAGTGACCTTCGCCGTTCTGGCTGGCCCCTCGAACGGAACGCTCACCGGCACGGCGCCGAACCTCACCTACACACCGGCGCTCGGGTATGTCGGCAGCGACAGCTTCACGTTCCGCACCAGCGACGCGAGCACGAACAGTGCGCCGGCCACCGTGTCGATTTCAGTCAATCTGGCAGCGCCGTTCACAGCCCTGGGAGTAGGCACGCACTTCCCGACGACGGATAACGCCGACGGGCCCGGGCCTGGACCTCGGGCGGTGACGCCACCGGCGGTTCAGCTCGGCGACATGGTGGTGATTGTGGCGGCGTATGGCGGGACAGCCACGCTGACAATGTCGGAGACGGGCGGGCAGTCCTGGACCGCCGAGGCCAATACGCAGGCGAATGGCCAGACGGCACGCGTGTTCTGGGCCCAGTTCAACGGCACCTGGACGGCGAATCCGGCGGTCACGAATACGACAGGTACCGGGCCGCTCACCGTTTACAGCTTCGCGGTGGACTTGGCGCCGGGTACGTATCCCGAGATCGACGTGCCCTTCGTCTCGGGCAACCACAGCGGAGGAACAGTAACGGTGCCGAGCTTCTCGACCAGCACGCCTGGAACATTTGCGCTGGTGGGATGGATCTCGGCCGACAACAACACGTGGGCGGCACCGACCACCGGCTGGAGCGTGCCTGGTGGCCAGGCCCAGTGGCGGAACAACTCGAGTGCGGACAACACCATTGCGCTCGCGTACCGAAACATGGCTTCGGCGGGCGCGACAGGCTCCATCGCCCGCGCGCAGACTAACGGTCCGGACGCCGGTCTCTACTTCCGGATGGCGTTCAAGGCAACGCAGCTCACGCCCGCGACGCCGCCGACCGATCCCGCGAACCTGCTGGCAAGCGCGTCGATCGGCCAGGTCGAGTTGACCTGGGCGGACACATCGACGAACGAGTTCGCGTTCCAGATCGAGCGCTGCACCAATGCGGGATGCACGAACTTCGCACCGCTGACGGGAGTTGGCGCGAACGTCACCACCTATCGCGATACCACAGTCGCCGCGACGACGACATACAGGTATCGGGTACGGGCCAACAACGTGTTCGGACCTTCGGGGTACGCGACCAGCGCCGACGTAACGACGCCGACACCAGCGTTTGCTTTCCGTGGCGTCGGCACGCACTTCCCGACCGTCGAGAATGCCGATCAGGGAGGCGGACCCGGCCCGCGCGCAATCACACCGCCGGCGTCGCTTCAGCCCGGCGACCTCATGGTGATCGTGGCGGCGTACAGAGGAACGGCGACGCTGACGTTGTCCGAAACCGGTGGTCAGGTGTGGACAAGCGAGACCAACGCGCAGGCCAATGGACAAACGGTTCGTGTGTTCTGGTCTCAGTTCAACGGCTTCTGGACGGCAAACCCGGCGGTGACGAACACGACGGGAGCGTTGCCGCTCACGGTCTACGCATTCGCCTTCGACATGGCGCCGGGACTCTATCCGGTGATCGACGTCCCGTTTGTCTCGGGCAGTCATGCCGGTGGGACGGTGACGGTACCGAGCTTCGATACCAACACGACGGGAGTTCTGGCGCTGGCGGGATGGATCTCGGGCGACAACAACACCTGGGGTGCCGCGACGACAGGTTGGAGCACACCGGGCGGACAGGCGCAGTGGCGCAACAGCAACGGGTCCGACAGTTCGATCGCGTTCGCGTATCGGCTCCTGGGTCCCGGCGGACCATCCGGGAACATCGTTCGCACCCAGAGCGCGAGCGGACCAGACAACGGCCTCTATTTCCGGCTGGCTTTCCGCGGGCAGGAAATTCCATCAGATCCTCCGGCAGATCCGTCGGACCTGCAGGCAGTGGCATCGCCAGGACAAGTCGCGTTGACCTGGCTCGACCACGCGACGAATGAAGCCGGATTCAACATCGAGCGGTGTGCCGGCGTGAATTGCACGAGCTTTGTCGCGCACGCCGTGGTCGGACCGAACGTGACGAGCTACAACGACACCAACAACGTGGCCGGTTCGACGACGTATCGGTATCGGGTACGGGCATTCAATCTCTTCAGCCCGTCGAACTACTCGAATATCGATGACGCCGAAACGCCCGCGCCGCCGCCACCACCAGCCGTCCCGTTCACGTTCCGATCAGTCGGCACTCACTATCCGACTGTGGAGAACACGAATGGCATTGGTCCGGGACCGCGCGCCGTGACACCTCCAGCAACGCTGCAAACCGGCGACCTGTACGTCATCGTGGCGGCCTATCGAGGGAACGCAACGCTGAGTATCGCGAACGCCGGCGGCCAGACGTGGAACGCCGAAGCCATTTCGCAGGCCAACGGCGTGTCGGCGCGTGTGTTCTGGACGCGGTTCAACGGGACCTGGGCGGGAACGCCGTCAGTGACGAACACGACGGGCACCGAGGCATTGACCGCCTATAGCTTCGCGTTCGCCATGTCGGCGGGGATGCATCCAGAGATAGACGTGCCGGTGCTCACCGGTAGTCACAGCGGCGGTGCGGTGACGGTGCCGAGCTTTGCGACCAACACGGCTGGCACGCTGGTGCTGGCTGGATGGCTGGCCGACGAGAACAACACCTGGTCGGCCCCCACAACGGGCTGGAGCGTGCCGGGCAGCCAGCAATGGCGGAACACGCAAGGCGAGGACACGTCGCTCGCGCTCGCGTATCGGGTCTTCACAGCCGCTGGGCCAACGGGATCGGTCGCGCGCACCGAGTCGGACACCGACCCCGGGTTGTACTTCCGGCTCGCGTGGAAGCAAGTCCCAGATTAGGTGCGATGGGTGCGTTAGGTGCGTTAGGTGCGAGGGGTGCGTTAGGTGCGATAGGTGCGCCATCTCGCACCTAACGTACGGGTTCTTGACGCCGTTCTGGCGCAGGCGTATGTTGCTTGGTACGTCTAAGACGCCCACAGGGCGTCGCGGGGGACCCAAGGCGCGAATCAACGCGCACCGGGGCGAATTCCGCTGACGTACGTCAGGCGGGTCCCAGAGGACCCGCCCTACGTACGAAAGCGGATAGAGCAACTCCAGGCTCGAGCCCGTCAGCTAACCTCGCCGGCGTGTGGAGGCCTGCCGTGTTGCCGTTTCTGCAAGGCGATGGCGATTCTGCCATCGCGTCTCTTCGATCGACTGTACGTCGCGGTGTTCCCATCCTCGTGATTCTTGTGTGCGTCTTCGGCTTCCTGGGTTCCGCCGTCTGGCTGCTGGGATCTCGAAATCCCTACACGCCGGCGGGATACGTCGGCTATCTCACCAAGGGAGCGGTCTTCGGTCAGAGCCGTTTCTATGGCATCCAGCGGGGACCCACGTCTCCCGGCCGCAGCTGGCTGATCGATGTGACCAATGTCAGCGTCACGCCTTACACGTACACGGAAGACTTCGTCGGCGATCACGCCGTGCTCAGCCGCGACAACCTCAAGATCTCGTTCGCCGTGCACACCGTGTGGCGCGTCGACGACCAGCGCATCCCGCTGTTCATGGAGCGCTTCAGCACGACGGTCAACAACGGTGACACGGAGAAATCGCCCGACTCGATCGTGCGGGTCGCCTACGCGCATTTCATCCGCGAACCGTTGCGGACCTACGCGCGCGACGAAGTGCAGCGCCGGAATGGCTTGACGGTCAAGGACGAGCTCATTCCGATCGGTCAGTCCGTGCTCGCGCGCGTGCGCCAGTACGCCGACGCAAGTCCTTTCGTCATCACCGGCGTCGTCGTCGGCAACGTGCAGTATCCGGCGGAGGTGGCCAACGCGGTGTCGCGCAAACTCGCGGCGACCCAGGAGCTCGAGCGAAAGGACACGGAAATCGAGATCGAGCGCAAGGAGCGGACCAAGCGAGAGGTACAGGCCACAGGCATTGCGAACGCGATGCAGATCATCCGCGGTCAACTCAATTCGCTTTACATTCAGCACGAAGCCATCGAAGCGCAGAAGTTGATGGTGAACTCCCCCAACCACACGACGGTCTACATTCCGGTCGGCCCGATGGGAGTGCCGCTGACTGGCGTGCTTCCGTCGCCGACTCCGGCGGACGCTCCGCGGGTGGCCTCGGCGGAGTCGGTAGCGCCGCAGAGGTGACACGACGGCGCTGATGTCATGGCGGAGGGCGGATGGCAGATGGCAGACGACGCGGCACGACGTCGAGTTCTGCCATCATCCATCTGCCATCTGCCATGACAGAGAGACAACCCATCTGCCATCTGCCATGACTGCGAAGCTGTCAGCAGCCATGACAGCGAAGTCACTAGAATGCCCAGCCGGCACCCAGACGGAACTGATTGTTGCAGACGAGGATGCATTCCTGCCCAACAGGTATCGGATCGACACGGTACTGAAGACGTGCGATGAAACGGCCGGCCAGGATGTCGAGGCCTATTCCGCCGACCGGTCCCCATGCCCGCCGGCTGTAGGTTCGCTCTTCGAATGTCGGATCATCGAAGTGGAATGAAGTGCCGTGTGAGAGTCGTTCTAACCCGACGATCCAATGCGGGGCCACATGCGGCGTGCTCGAAAATCGTTTGAGGAACGCGAAGCTGAAGGCGCGAATCCGTTGAGATTCAAGTGCCGGCGCGACACTGGTGAGGCGGTCGTTGATCCGTTTCGGTTTACCGTCCGAGTCCGCCACATACCGCTCCGAGCAGTCGGCCGAAGGACAGGCGTCGACACGGCGTTCACGTCGCCTGTTCTGGAACAGGTCGACCTCGATAGTTCCAAGCTCCCACCCCCCAAATGACAGATCGAGCCAGGCGCCGTTGACAGGATTGTTGGTGACGGGGTTGTTCGCATCGACAGGACGGAACGAGCCGGCAAACACACCAAGGCTGCCGCTGACCAGACCGGCTCTCCGGGTGTTTGATTGTGCGTACGCAGAGGTTGAAGCGACGAACAGGACTCCGAGAAGCATTGCCGCAATTGAAATAGGCACCGGCGCCTCCCTCTCAACATGCGAAATTCGCTTATTGGGAGGCTCAGCATGTTCCGCCATCATCCATCTGCTATCTGCCATGACAGCCGAAGCATCCGTGTTGTAAGGCTCTGTAGAAACCCTTACAGTAGCTGTGTCAGGCAGGGTTCCTCACATGAAGCTCGCAACGGTTGCCGCCGCCATCGGTCTGGTTGTCGTGACCAGCGCTGCGGGTCCTCCGTTTTCGGATCCACCACTCGGCTCGCATTGCGCGTGCAACCGCGGCGTTTGCCCGCTCGACTCAAACGGCCGGCGCTGCTCCTGCGGGTGCTCGCTCAAGGTGGATGCGCAACCGCTGAAGCGGCTCGACGGGTCCCTCGATATCACCTGCATGGAGGGCGTGGCCGGTCCGTTCCCATGCCGGGACATCGATCTCATGGCGTTCCTCTCGCACTTCGAAATCGGCGGAGGGAGCGGGAACGACATCTGGGGATGGACCGATCCGCTGACGGGTCGCGAGTACGCCCTGGTCGGCCGTTCGACCGGTACGGCATTCGTGGATATTTCCACTCCGAACCAGCCGGTATATCTCGGGAACCTGCCGACAAAGACCGTCAGCTCGACGTGGCGCGGCATCAAGGTGTTCGCTGACCATGCCTTCATCGTCAGCGAAGCGCTCAACCACGGCATGCAGGTCTTCGACCTCAGGCAGCTTCGCGACGTGGCGTCTCCGCCGGTTACCTTCACCGAGACCGCGCACTATGCGGGCTTTGGCTCGACGCACACGCTCGCGATGAACACGCGCACCGGATTCGCGTATGCGGCCGGCACGCGCACGTGCGAAGGTGGTCTGCACGCGGTCGACGTTCGCACGCCGAGCGCGCCGCGCGCAGCCGGCTGCTTCAGCTTTGACGGCTACACGCACGAAGCACAGTGCGTCGTCTACAACGGTCCCGACACCTTCTATCAAGGGCGCGAGCTCTGCTTCAACTCCAACGAAGACACGCTGACAATCGTGGACACCTCCGACAAGCTCGAACAGGTTCAGCTGTCGCGGACCGGCTACGACGGGAGCGCCTACACGCACCAGGGATGGCTGACGGAAGATCAGCGGTTCTTCCTCGTCAACGATGAAGGCGACGAAGCGGCCTTCAGTCATCCGACTCGAACGTGGATCTGGGACGTGTCAGATATCGACGCGCCGGTGCTCGCGAGCAGCTACGATGGCCCCACCCCGTCGATCGATCACAATCTGTACGTTCGCGGCAATCTCGTCTACGAGTCGAACTACCGCAGCGGACTGCGCGTGCTCGACGCGAACGAGATCGCGCAAGGCGTGCTGCGCGAGGTCGGATTTTTCGACATTTTCCCGTTCGACGACCAGCCGGCCTACAACGGCGCCTGGTCTAACTATCCGTTTTTCGCAAGCGGATCGGTCGTCGTCAACGGCATCGAGCAGGGCCTGTTCGTCCTCAGGCCCCGCGCGACGCCTCAGGGCTTACCAACCGGCCTTCGCGTGACGATAGCGGGACCGGGCACCGCCGTACCGATCGATCGGGAGTGGTCGTTTGTCGTGATGGTGACCAACCATGGGCCGGGTCGTGTCTCTGAGACGAATGTGATCGAGATGCCGCCGGCGACAGCGCAGCTCTTGTCGGCGCGGGCGTCGCAGGGCGAGTGCTCCGTCACCGCGATTGCGAGCTGCAATCTGGGAAGCCTCGCGCCAGGATCCGAGGCATTCGTCGTCGTCACGGTTCGCGCGCCGACCGAAGGCGACTTCGTGAACACGGCGCTGGCCACCGCGAGCGCCGAGGACGGCGCCAGACAGGAATCCTCTGCGGTGACGACGACGCGCGGCGTCAGGCACTCCGCCGCCCTTACGCTTCGGCGCCCCGATGGAGGGACGGTGTTCTGGATCGGGCGCAACAACACCGTCCAGTGGACGCTGCGCGGCGTCGCGGGCGGCGTCAGCATCGATCTGTCGCGCGATGATGGGGGGAGCTGGACGAGGTTGATCGATGAGGCAGAAAACGTGGGGTTCTACGATTGGACTGGAATTGGGGACGAAACGTCTCGCGCCAGGATTCGTGTCAGCAGCGTGACCAGGCCCGAGCTCACCCAGACCTCACAAACCTTTCCGATCGCGAGCCGCTTCGCTCGAGCGGCTGCGCGGTGACTAGATGAACAGCATGCCGGGACTCGCGGCCACGCCGGGAACCACCTTCGGCATCAGCTCACGCTCTCGACAAGACTGACAGCGAAAGAACACGAACTTCGTCGTGCGGATCACCGCCACCACGAACTCGTCAGTGCCGCAGTGCGGACATGGGGGCGTTGGCAGGCGATTCGGACTCCGGCGATCGACATCAGCAAAAGTCATGACGGACATAGCACCACCTCAGCTCGAAGCATCGCCGATGCGTGTGTCACCCGGGTAAAGTCGCTGTTTTGGACGTGTAAAACCACACAGCGCTTCCCTATTTCGTTGAAAATCCAGCGTTTCTTGTGGTCCCGACGACGGGAATGCCGCGCCAGAGCAGGAGAATTCCCAGCACCAGCAACGCGAGAGATCCGGCGTTGAGCACCTGCAGGTCGCGCGCGACCTGTTCTTGCAGATTCGGCCCGACAGCATCCTTCATGTACTTGAACGCGTACTGGCCCCAGTTGTTCAACGCACCGTGCGCGATCGCCACGAGCCAGACGTTTTTCGTACGGAGCCACAGCCAGCCGATGATCAAGCCCGTCGTCATGATGCCGAACGGCGCAAGAAGGGCCAGCCTCACCGGAGACACTCCATCGATATGCTGAATTCCCGAGAGCTGGAACGGCACGTGCCAGAAGCCCCAGATGATGGCGGTCACGACCACCGCCCAACGCGCGCCCATCCGGCCCTCGAGGCGCGGAACCAGCCAGGCTCGCCAGCCGATCTCCTCGAAGAACGCCAGAATCGTCACAACCAGAGCCCCACGATGGCATTGACCGCGATACGGCCGGCCAGGCCTGCAGTCGTCAGCGTGCCCCATCCGCGAGATACCGGCGTGTGGTACAAGCCGTCGCTCATCGGCGTCAACCAGTCCTGCCAGCCAACGATCCCTGGAGCGCAATCATCGCCGGCAGCATCACGGCGTGCAGCACGACCGGAATCAGGAAGAGCGCGACAGGAAGGTATTTCCACGGAAACGGCTTTGGATCGATGTACGGCGGTTCCTTCATCGCGATGTTCACGATCAGCACTGCCACGGCTGGAAGGAACATCGACAGAAACCTGAGTCCGATGAGCGGGCTCGTGTAACCGCCGGTCAAGCCGACGACAAGGCTCAGCGCGATCGACAGCATGTAGGCGATCGCGACGAACATGATGATTGCGCGCATCAGGTTCCGAGTTCCGGGTTCCGATTCCCCGTTCGCGGTGGCGCCTGAATTGTGAGGAGGTAACCAGAACGCTGGAACCCGAACGCTGGAACCGGAACCTTGGAATCGGAACCTACGCGTGCTTGATCGGCCCCCTCGAATTCGCCAGTCTGCATCGTCCATCCGATCTCTCCGCGCGCGTTGCGCACCTTCGCCCACCACTGAGACGTGGGGTATTCGACGATTTCTCCTTTGCAGGAGTCGTCATGCCTGCAGGGCGGATCGGCGGCAAGCCCGGAAAAACGCGAACGGTCGAGCGTGAAAATCATCTGATTGAACCAGGCCGTGTGAAATCCCTCGCCCTGATTCGTGAGCAGGTAGACGGTGTCGCCTGGCTTGAGGGGAATCTCGACAGCACGCTCGTAGGGAAAATGCTTCGACTGAGCGACACCAACCATCGCGCGGCGAATCACGGCGCGGCCAGCTGCCGTCGTCACCACGACTCCCGTCATGGCCGTCACGACTTCGCCGGCTTTGATTGAAAACACCCGACGAACCGGCGCACGTCGATCCCAGCTTTCATAGACAGCCACCGACGTCTTCGCCCGCCAGTCGCGATACACGCACCCTTCAAATGGGCAAACGCCCTCGTCCACAAACGGCATCGGGGGCCCATCCACACGCTGGCCCGCGAGATGGACTCCCAGGGCCAATAGTAGAGCGAGCGTGAGAGCCGCTTTCACGATCGGCATCATGGCACAACAAACGCCACCATCGCCGTACCCAGCGCGTTCTGAAGCAGTGTGGTGACGAGAACCAGTGTGAAGGCCATGGAGCTTTCGAGCCGGCGGCAGATATAGGCTGCTGGGATTGCCCAGAAGCACGCGAGGAAAATCCAGAGACGGCTCACCTCGCCCCTGTTCACACCGATGACGTCGGCGAGAACGACCATCGCAAGAATCGCCGCACAGATGAGCACGATGGACACGGTGCCGGGAGATCGCTCGTCAGCTTTCGACCGGGTCATGCCGTCTGCCAGCGCCGAGACGAACAGAACGATCTGGCACAAACCGACCCCGAACAGAAAATCGACGATGTTCTGACGAACCCAGATGTCGTACGGACGCCGGGCGGTTTCGTTGAAGGCGACGGCGTCGGCCGCGACGCTTCGGAATGCGCTGAGCAGATCGAAGCCGAACCACAGATTCATCGCGAAATAGGTAGCGGCGAACGCGAGGACGCCGACACCAATCTGCAGCACTGCGGACAACAGAGGCATGCGCCGGGCGACGATGGTGTGCACGAGGAGTGTTCCGAACAACACGCCGGCAACAAGGGCGGTTGGCTCGAACAAAATCAGTCCATATATTGCACTCCCCAACAACGCCGCATAAATCGTCCGGCCCGTCTTGAGCCACTGCAGCAGCAGGCAGGCGCACGCAAACACCACCACGGGAGTGATGGTATTCAGCAGCGGGAAGAAGTAGAACTTTGCCGGCGTGAAAAGGTACAGAACGGCGCTGAGGCCCGCGATGAAACGGTCCGCAAAGACACCGCGCACGAAAATATAGAGCAGCACGGCGCCGAGATTGGACAGTACGACGATCGCCCACGCCAGCATATCGGGCCGCGTCGAAATGCTGTCGACAAGCGCACGCACCAGCAGGAGCTTGCCCGGTAGATTGCTTTGCGCGTGAAGCGCCCAGGAATGGCGCAGCCGTTCAAAATCGCCGAGGATTGACGCGACGTTGAACTTCATCGCCACGCTGTAGAACGAGTTCGCCATGTCGCTCGCGAACATCGCCTCGAGCGAGTGCGGCGTCAACGAGCGAAGCACCCCTTGAATGACGGTCGCCAGCAGACACCACGAAAGAATCAGCGCCCATTCCTGAACTGGACCGACACCACCGCGGTCGTCGTTCGACAGACGACGAAACCATGGCCACGACGCTGCGACACCGGCCGCCGCCA
The DNA here is from genome assembly GCA_963811435.1 of Vicinamibacterales bacterium. Taxonomy (GTDB): domain Bacteria; phylum Acidobacteriota; class Vicinamibacteria; order Vicinamibacterales; family JAMQPK01; genus JAMQPK01. The sequence goes on along the minus strand of CAWERD010000006.1, from coordinate 1,093,173 downwards.
GACCGCTCGCAATCAGAAAGGGGACGACGACACGGCTGATAGCGCTGTCGACGTAACCATAGTACCAGCCACCTTCGGGCGATCCGATTGTGAGCTGTCGAGTCACCATGCCGTTCGCTCCGGCGAGCGATAGCACCAATCCGATGAGCACGGAAAACCATAATTGGCGGCGTGTCATTCAACAGCGTTGAATCATAACGCTTCTGATAACATCCCTTCCGCCGCAACGAATGCACCGACCATTTGTCGCATCTGGAGTTGCTGTTGTCTCAGGAGTCGTCGCCTTCTTCGTCTTCCTGAGCGCACATTTCCAGTCTCCTCTTCCCATAGTTCTAAGGCCAGACCTCGAGCTGCGAAACCGCAGCCAGGGTTTTTATTCGCTCGAGAAAAACAAAGATCAGATGTTTGCGTGGTCGGGTCCACATGCCGAGTTCACGCTTCCCGAGATCGATCGCCGCATCGAGTGGCAGGTGACGGCTGATATCAAGATCTGGCGGCCGCCGGGCGTACCGCTGCCCACGGTGCGGATTGGCGTAGATGGAGAAACGCTGACGGAGCAGCCGATGAAAGGCGACCTGCTCCTTCGCGTCACGGCGCCGAAGCGCACAAACGCCAGCGGTATCACGGTCAGCATCGATACCTCGCCACCGTTCGTGCCAGGACCACGCGATCACCGAAAGCTCGGTGTCGCGGTCGCGTCGATGACGCTCGAACCTGCCGGCGAAGCACCTGGCTTCCCAGTTCGAGCTGCCGTGAACGGCATGGCGGCGATTGCGCTGCTTGCGACAGCCGTGGCGGCGCTGGGTCTGCCCCCGCTGTGGGTCGCGGCGTTCGCAATTCTTGTCGCGTGCGGAGAGGCCGCACTGCTGGCGCGAGGCGTCGGACCTTACGTGGAGTACCCGTCGCATGTCCTCGTGCTTGCTGCGGGCCTCGGAGCGGGGACGCTCGCCACCGTCTGGAGTGTCGAGCGCATACGGCGGCAGAAGCTCAGCCTGGCGGCACTCGGCGTCGTCGCCATCTGCCTCGCGGCGAGCTATCTGAAGCTGCTGATGCTGCTGCATCCGAACATGCCGATTGGCGACGGTGTATTCCACGCGCATCGTTTTGAATACGTCCTCGCCGGCCGCTTCTACTTCACGTCACTGACGCCCGATAACTACGCCTTTCCCTATCCGATTTTTCTGTATCTCGTGGCGGCGCCGTTCGCGTGGCTCACGTCCGACACGCTGGAACGTCTTGCGCTTCTGCGGATCATCGCAACGGTCGCGGATGCGACGGCGGCCACGTTGTTGTACTGGATGATCGTCCGGGCGACGTCCGACAAGCTCGCGGGCATCGCGAGCGTGGTCTGGTACCACGCCATGCCGATGACGGCGTGGATCATGACGTGGGGTGCTCTGACCAATGCATTCGCGCAAACGCTGTTCGTGGCGAGCCTCGCGCTCGTGGTCGCGCTGCCAGTCGAGCGCACCAGACGCAGCACGGTCGTCCTCCTCACGGTCGTCGTGGCCGCCGCGCTGCTGACACATCCAAGCACCTGCGCCATTCTGGCCGCCGTGCTGGCCGCCACCAGCGCACTCTACGCGTGGCATGGCGGCAAGCTGCACACCGCCGCGACCGGGGTTGTGCTGGCGGCAGCGTCGGCTGCCGTTATCGCGGTGGCGGTGTACTACGCGTGGTTTCCCTCGGTGTACTTCAGCGAGCTTGGCCGCGCGGCCTCTGCGAGCATCCCTTCGGCGTCTGCGTTGTCGGCGCCGGCCCGGTCGATCGGTGCAAGGCTGGCAAGTGCGGCATGGCAAGCCGACATCTATTTCGGATGGCCCGCGATCGCGGTGGCAGCGATTGGGGCCTGGTACCTCGCTCGAAACAACCCATCTCCTCGGCTCACTTTGCTTCTTCTGGGCTGGGGCGGCATCTGTCTGGTGTTCCTCGCACTCGGCATCGTGACGCCGATCGAGATGCGCTATCACTTCGCCGCATTCCCGATGCTGGCCGTCGCGGCAGCGTTTGCCTGCAGCTGGGCGTGGCGCAGCCCTGTCGCGGTTCGGCTCGCGATCTCGGCGCTCGTCGTCGCCGGCGTGTGGGATGGCGTCGCGCAGTGGCTCTGGGCGATGACCACTTACGCGCGGATGGTGCGTTAACGCGCCGGCAGTACAAACGGCGGGCCGACGAGCTTCGACGGATCGGCGTTCTTCCTGGGCCTGAACTTCGCAACGTTGTTGCCCTGCGCGTTGGCCACGTAGAGATTGCCGGCACTATCCACATTCAGCTGATGGGGACCCCACAGGAAGCCGGGCATGCGGCCGAAGGTGCCCCACGAATACAGGAGGCGGCCATCGAGATCGAACTTCATGATCTTGTGCACGAGACCATCGCCGACCCACAAATGCTGATCCTTCGACATATACAGAAAATACGGATGCGGAATATTGGGCCACTCGTCGAGATACTTCCCGTTCTCGTCGAAGATCTGAATCCGGGCATTCTCGCGATCGCCCACATAGATTCGCCGTTTCGCGTCAATCGTAATGCCGTGGACGGTCTGGAATTCCCCCGGTCCCGATCCGGGTCTGCCCCATTCCATCAAGTACTTCCCATCCTTCGAGAACTTCACGACTCGCGTGTTGCGATATCCGTCTGTGACGTAGAAATCGCCGTTCGGCATGAACAGCATGTCTGACGGCTGATTGAAATGGGTCTTGTCGTTGCCGGGGACACCCTTCTCGCCGAGCCGCATGACGAGCTTTGACCCGTCGTTGGTGAACTTCAGGATCTGATGGCTGAGGTGCTCGACCAGCCACACATGTTTGTCGGCATCGTAGGGGCTGATCTGAATGCGATGGGCCCCGCCGTCGGTGAACAGATTCTTGTGCTGTCCCCACGAGTCGATGAGCCGGCCCCGGCGGTCGAAGATCATCAGCGTGTGCTCGTCGAACCGGCTCTGCTGGTTCACCTGCTCGCGGACACCTTCCAACAGCCCGAGCGCGCGCCCCTTGATATCGCCCCGTGCAGGCACCGCGCGCATGGCCGGCTTCTCGCCGCGCATGAAGACGAGCACGCGATCTTCCGACTCGGCCCAGACAGCCGGGATCGAACCCCAGGTCCATCCGTCCTCATGCACGGGCAGAGGCCAGTTCTCGACATACTCGTACGGCCCGGTAACCTCAGCGCCGCCCTTCTCCTGCGCGACGAGACTGGAACCTCCCGCCATCGCCGCAGTCAGTCCGGCAGCGATCACCGGCGCCAGGATCCAGGTTGAATGCTCTTTCTGCCCCATTTCCATGCGCTCCTTATGTGGCGGCGAAAGGCGTATATTGTCACGATCGCCTTCAAAGACTAAGGAGAACGCCATGACGAACCTCATGCGGCGCAGGGAGTGGTTTGCGGCCGGTATCGGTCTGATCGCAACCCTGGGCACCGACAGGCTGCTCGCACAATCGCCGGCGGCGGCGCCTCGTGAGACGGGAACGGACGCACTGGGCCGGCGTGTCGGTGCGCCGGCGCCCGTCCGGCAGATTCCGAAGCGCAAGGCCACGACGACCAAGATGTTTCTGACGCCGCCCGGCTGGCCCAATGCCATCGACATCGATCACGACCAGAAGCGAGGCTTCTGGGTTCAGGAGCAGCGTCACGACAACAAGCCGGAGGCCGCCTGGCTTCTCGACTGGAACGGCAAGCTGCTTCAGACCGTGATGACCAATTGCAAAGACACGAGCGGTATGTGCTTCGGCAATGGCTATGTCTGGAGCGGCGCCAACGGTGCGTCGGTGATCAATCCCCCCACGCCTCCGATCGACGGCGTTTTTCAAACGGATATGAACGGCAAGCAGATCAGCCATCGCCAGATTCCGTTCGGGCCGAAAGACGATGGAGGCGCCACACATGGCATGTCGTGGCAGGAGGATGCCGGCAAGATCTGGATCGATTCCAACCGGCTCCAGGCGATTTTGCGAATCGACCCCAGAACCTGGGATGTTGACTACATCATTCCGGTCACCCGCCTCTCGCAACGGCTGCACGGGATCGCGTACGACAACGGCTCGATCTGGCAGGTGACGGGGCATCAAAAGGAAGGCACTACGGGTTACGAGGGCTACACGCCGGGCCTCGTGCGGTACGATATCAAGACAAGCCAGGTGGTCGAGATTGTGGAGTTCGTGCCCGGCTCCTGTGACATTCACGACGTGACCGTGAACAACGGTCAACTTTACGGCGTGGACGCGGGCGAACATCCAGGCTGGTCGATCGACGTCCCGCAGTATCAGCACCCGGGCTACCCGCCGCTAAACAGCCCCTCTGGCTGCTACGTATTCCGCATCGATTTGATCTGAGGCGGACCACCCGCCGGCGGCGCCAGACACGCGCCGGCCGGCGGGCAGGGATCGTATACTCAGATAAGTCCCACAACCCATAACGTGACTGCTATGCCAAGACTTCGTCCGCTCGCCATTCTTGTCATCATTTCCGCACCGCTGGCTGGTTGCTCGAGCGCGGATCCTGCGCAGGCCGGGGCGGCCGGGCGCCAGGCGAAGCAGGTGTCCGTCGTGGCGGTGCAGCGCGATGCCGTTCGCAGGTCCGTTGACGTCGTCGGCACGTTGACCGCCGTCGACCAGGTGACGGTGTCGTCTGAAGCCGACGGCACGGTGCGCGCGATCCTGGCCGATTTGGGCGACCGCGTGCAGACCGGTCAGGTGCTCGTCCGACTCGACAACGAGAGGCAGCAGTACTTCTTTCAACAGCAGCAGGCGGCGCTTGCGCGCACGCTCGCCCAGTACGGCGCCAAGGACCCCCAGCATCTGCCGGAGCCGGAAAACACGCCCGACGTGCGACGGGCGAACGCCGAGCTCGCGCAGGCACGCAGTGCGTTCGATCGCGCCAGGGAGCTCCTGAAGCGAGAGCTCGTCGCGCAACAGGTCTTCGACGACGCCCAGGCCGAGCTGCAGACCAAACAGGCGGGTCACGAGGTGGCGCTGCAGAACGCCAGGAACCTGAGCGCGAGCATACAAGCGGCCGAGGCCGCGATGAAGCTGTCCGAACGCCAGGTTCGCGACACCGAGATTCGTGCGCCCTTCGACGGGTTTGTCGAACGGCGTCTCGTGAATCTCGGCGAGCTGGTCAAGGCGCAGATGCCGGTGATGGCCATCGTCCGGCTCGATCCGTTGAAAGTGATCGCCGAGATCCCCGAGCGCATGGCGCCATGGATCGATGACGGGCGTCCGGTCGAGCTGCGCGTCGATGCCTACCCCACCCGAGCCTTCACCGGAAAAGTGACGCGCATCAGCCCGGCGGTCAATACCGGTACTCGCGCGTTTCCGTTCGAAGCCCTCGTGCCCAATCCGGACGGCGCGCTGAAACCGGGAACATTCGCGCGCGTGCACGTCGAGAGCGGCAAAGTCGACGAGGTCCTGACGTTGCCCTTCGCCGCGCTGCAGTACCGCTACGGTGTGAATCGCGCGTTCGTCGTGAACGGCGATCGACTCGAGATGCGCGAGCTGCAGGTGGGCGAACGCCTCGGCGACAGAATCGAAGTGACGAGCGGCGTCAAGCCCGGCGAGCGCGTCGTCGTGTCGGACGTCGAGACCTTGAATGGCGGCGAGTCCATCGTCGTGACGAGTTAGGGAGAATCTCATGTTGTCCGAATTCTGCGTCCGCCGGCCCGTATCCGCGACGATGCTGGTCATGTCGCTCGTGGTGCTTGGAACCTTCTCGTTTCAGGGGCTGGGCGTGGACTTGTTCCCGAGGGCCGATCCGGCGACTGTCAGCGTCGGCTTGTCGCTGCCGGGCGCCAGCCCCGACGAAATGTCGACGTCGGTCGTCGAGCCCATGGAACAGGCGATCAGCGGCGTATCGGGTATCGACGAGGTTCAGGCGCGCATCTCCGAGGGGCAGGCGCGCATCATCGTGCGCTTCGTCCTCGAGCGCGATCTGAACGAGGCCGTCAGCGACGTTCGCGAAAAAGTCGCCGGCGCCCTTCGGACCGTTCCGCCGACGCTGCTTCCGCCTGTCATCACGAAGATCGATCCCGACGCCGATCCGGTGATGTCGCTCATCGTCTCGTCCAAGACGATGAGCCTGCGGACGCTGACCGAGCTGGCCGACAAGCAGATTGCCCGCGGCATCCAGACCATCAACGGCGTGGGCGAAGTCAGCGTGACCGGCGGGCGCGCACGGGAGATTCACATCGTCGTCGACATCGAGAAGCTCAACTCGTATGGCCTGTCGATGAACCAGGTGCGTGAGGCCGTCGTCGCTGAAAACGTCGAGATTCCCGGCGGCACGATCGAGCAGGGCAAAGGCCAGCTGCTGTTGCGCACCCTCGGCCGCGTCGACGCCTCGACGGATTTCAACAACATCGTCGTGGCCACCAAGGACGAAACGCCCATTCGCATCGCCGACATCGGGCACGCCGAGGACACGTCCGAGCGGCCCACAAGCGCCGTGTGGCTCGGCGAAGCGCCGGCGGTGATGATCGACATCCGCCGCGCGATGGGCGAGAACACCGTTGCCGTCATCGAAGGCGTGCGCGGAACGCTGGAAAGAATCCAGCGCACGCTCCCGCCGGGCGTGGAGGTCACCATCGTCCGAGACGACTCCCGGTTCATCTACGCGTCGGTCGCGTCGCTCGAAGAGCACCTGGTGTTCGGCGCCCTGTTCGCCGCGATTGTCGTCATGTTCTTCATCCGGAACCTTCGCGCGGTGATCATTTCCGCGCTCGCCATACCGGCGTCGATCATCGCCACCTTCACGCTGATGCGCATCATGGGGTTCACGCTGAACAACATGACGCTGCTGGCGATTACCCTCGCGGTGGGCATCGTCATCGACGACGCGATCGTTGTGCTCGAGAACATCTTCCGCTACATCGAAGAGAAGAACTGCTCGCCGTTCGACGCGGCGATACAGGGCACGCGCGAGGTCGCGCTGCCGGTAATGGCGACCACGCTGTCGCTCGTGGTCATCTTCCTGCCGATTGCCTTCATGGAGGGCTACGCCAAGCGGTTCATCTACCCGTTCGGCTGGACGATGGCCTTCGCCATTCTCGTGTCGATGCTCGTCAGCTTCACGCTGACGCCGATGCTCAGTTCCCGCTTCCTCAGACCGTCCGACGGCCTGGCCGATCACAAGTCCAAGGAAGCGGGTTTCTTCCACTGGCTCGACCAGCAGTACATGCGCACGCTGAACTGGTCGCTCGATCACCCGCGCGCCATCTTCGCCATCTCGGGCCTCACCGTGCTGCTGGCCATCCCGCTGAATTACATGGTGGGACGCGAGTTCGTGCCGAACGAGGACATGGGCGAATGGATCGTGCACCTCGACGCGCCCGAGGGCACGTCGCTCGAGGGCTCGACCGAAGTGGCGTTCAAGCTGCTCAAGGCCGTCAGCGGCATCGAAGGGGTGGCCCACATCGAGCCGTCGATCGGCGTCTCTGGCGGCTCCGGCGCGTCGACACACGTGCACTTGATGTGTCAGGCACTGCCGATCGGGCAGCGCGAGAACACGCAGGCCGAGATGATCGACGAGATGCGGCGCCGGCTCGCGGCATTTCCGGGCTACCGGCCGAGCATCACGTCGCGCAACGCGCTCGGCAGCGGCGAAGGCACCGGCGGCTTCGCGATCTCCGCGAACATCCTCGGGCCCGATCTCGAGCAGATCGCCACGTACTCGACGCGCGCGCTCGCGGCGGCGCAGAAGCTGCCGAGCCTGACCGACGTCAAGATCAATCTCAGCCTGTCGAATCCAGAGGTGCACGTCGCCGTAGACCGTAAGCGCGCCGCCGATCTCGGCGTGCGGATGGCCACTGTCGGCAACACACTGCGGCTGGCTGTCTCGGGGGACGATCAGATCTCGTTCTATAAGGAAGCCGCGGAGCAATATCCGGTCAAGATGCGCGTGCGCGAAGAGCAGCGCCGCGACATCGAGGAGATCGGCCGGCTCACCGTGCCGTCCGCCGCCGGGCCTGTGCGCATCGACAACATCGCCACGCTGCAGCGCGGCCTCGGACCGACGACGCTCTCGCGTTCGAATCGTCAGTTCACCGTCATGCTCATCGCCGACATCGCGCAGGGCCACGCGCTCGACGAAGCCGCCAACGACGTGCGCCAGATGCTCGCCGGGCTCAACCTGCCAGGCACGATGTCGTACCGGCTGCAGGGACAGTCGAGGATTCTCGACGAGACGACGGCCAATCTGATCATGGCGATCTGCCTCGCGATGATCTTCGTGTACATGGTCCTCGCCTCGCAGTTCGAGAGCTTCCTCCAGCCCATCGTCATCATGATGGCGCTGCCGATTGCGGTGCCGTTCGCGCTGTTCACGCTGTGGGCGACCGGCCGCACGCTGAACCTGTGGAGCGCGCTCGGCATGCTTCTTCTGCTCGGCATCGTCAAGAAGAACTCGATCCTGCAGGTGGACTATGCCAACGTGCTGCGGGCGCGGGGTCTCCCGCTCCGCGAGGCCATCGCCGAATCGTGCCGAACGCGGCTCCGGCCCATTCTCATGACGACGACGGCCATCATCGCAGGGCTCATCCCCACTTCGCTTGGCATCGGGATTGGCGGCACGGGCCGCGCCGCCATTGCCGTGACGATCATCGGCGGGCAGTCGCTGTGCCTGCTGCTTACGCTGCTGCTCGTGCCGGTCGCCTATGTGAAGTTCGACGCGCTCGAACGCGCGTTTATCGGCGATGGAGCGAAAGCGTGGCTGAGCCGGGTTTCTGCGGCCACCATCGGCCGCTTCCGGCCCGCGTCGGCGGAGTGAGCCGTTCCGGGACCACTTCGCGCACTACCATGCATGGAGGGATGCCATGCACAAGACCACTGCGGCACTACTTGTCTCCTGCTTACTGACGCCGGCGGCAGGATTCGCCCAAACCCAGCTCGCCCACGATGATCGCGAGATGACACTTCGCATACCGGCAATCCACCTTCCGACGGGAACGATGCACGATTCTCTCAACCGGGAATCCGTTCGGTTGGCGGCGCCGCCGCCCGCCTTACGCCAGCAGCCGGCGCGGGAACGAAGCTGGCCGGGCCGTCATCCGGTGCTGTTCGGTGCCTTGGTCGGGGTCGGCGCAGGCCTGGCGATTGAGGCTGCGGTGATTCCTGGAGCCAGCGGCGGCGAACCCCATAGCGCGTACATTCCGATGTTCGTCTGCACTGGCGCCGGTATTGGATCGCTGGTGGGTTTGATCGTTTCGGCCCGCCGTTAGCCGGCTGGATAGGATTGACACTCGCACCACATCTCTGCAAATGTCGGAGCGATGCCACGGAAAACGCGACCGAACGGACGCACAGGACCACGCGGGCAGCGTGGGAAAACAGGAGCGAAGGGCGCGCGCGGTGCCCGTGGCGCGCGAGGCAAGCCAGGACGGACCGGCCTCGCCGGGCGCGTCGGCAGATTGTCCACTCACACCACCGACCGTATGTTGATTGATTTCGGCGACCTGCGAGACCTCGTGGCGGCATTACGCGAACAGGTGAGCCGTCTTCAGGAAGAGATCTTCATGATGAAGGAAGTCGCACATCGTGCACGATCGGCCCACGACAAACACTGAAGAATAAACCCTGACCACGGTTCGGCGCATGCTTGACATGCGACAGATGTCGCACTACACTGCGACATCTGTCGCATCTGGAGAACGCATGCCCAGGACCGCCCGAGATACGCTTCCGCGACGCGAGCGCGAAATCATGAACGCACTGTTCGCGCTGGGCAATCGTGCCACTGCAGAAGAGATCCGGGCGCGGCTGACGGATCCGCCCACCGGGTCGTCCGTCCGCGTCATGCTCGCCCGGCTCGAAAAGAAGGGCTATCTGCGTCACTTCGAAGATGGCGTCAGGTATGTCTACTCGTCAACGCAATCTCCAGACAAGGCGAAGAAAACGGCGCTCCAGCGCTACCTGCAGACGTTCTTCGGCGGCTCTCTCTCTCAGATGGTGGTGTCGCTCGTCCGCCAGGGGTCGTGGACCGAGAAAGAGCTCGAGGAGCTGGCTGCCGAGATTCAACGCGCACGTAAGGAGAAGAGCGAATGATGTCCTTCGCTGCCCTGGTGATTGCAAAGGCGACACTTGTCTGCAGTGTGGCGTTTTTCCTCGCGCGCGTGTGCCGGCGCACGCGGGCGTCGATTCGACACGTGCTGTTCGCTCTCGCCTTCGCTGCGCTCGTCGCTGTTCCCGGTGCAGCCCTGGTGCTGCCAACCGTTTCGGTCCCGGTACCAGCGACGACGGTGGTCCCGGTATCGCGGACACACGGTGCTGCGCCGGCCGCCGTGTCGAGCTCAGGCGCAGGCCCAGAAACGCCCAGCGCTCCTTCGGTCTCTCGAAATACGGCACCCGCACGATCGGTGACGATCGCGCAGGTCGTGACCATCATCTGGCTGACAGGCGTCGTGCTTTTCCTGACGCCAGTCGTTGCCGGTGCCTGGCAGATGCGTCACCTGCGCCAGGATGCAGCGTCATGGATCAAGGGACAAGCGCTTGCGCAAACGCTTGCGCCGACGATCGGCGTGCACCGGCAGATTTACGTCTTGCTTCACGACGCCGTGACGGGCCCGATGACCTGCGGAGTGTGGAGCCCGTCGATCATCCTGCCGTCGAGCGCACAACGTTGGGATACCGCGGCGGTCAGGAGTGCGCTCACACACGAGCTCGCGCACGTGGCACGCTGGGACTTTCTGACGCACTGCCTGTCGAGGATGGTCTGCGCCGCGTACTGGTTCCATCCGCTTGTCTGGGCCGCGTGGCGACGATTGCGGCTGGAAGCAGAGCGCGCGTGTGACGATGTCGTATTGCGCAAGGACAATGCAAGAGACTATGCCTCGTTGCTGGTCTCCATCGCGCAGTGCGAACGAGCCGAGACGCGGCAGCCATTTCTGGCAATGGCGGGTCGTGGCGATCTCGCGGCACGTGTCGCGGCGGTGCTGGATGAGGGCCAGGCACGTGGTCCTGTGGGACATCGCCGGGCCACGGGGTTGATTGTCATGGGGACCATGGTGATTCTCTGTATCGCCCCGATCACGGTCGTGCGCGCCATGCGGCAGACACAGTCAAGTCCGACTGCGGCTTCTCCGCTTAGATTTGAAACAGTGTCGATCAGGCGCAATACGAACGGCGGCACGGAAAGATGGGTCAGACTGTTCGATCGCGAGATGACCGCGACCAACGCCACCGTACGTAGTTTGCTGCTTTTGGCGTACGGGCGCCCGGATGACCCAAATGAGATTCACCAGCCGCATCAGATCGAGAACGCGCCTGGATGGGTCGATTCAGATCATTTTGACATCCTCGCGACGGCGCCGCCCGGACCAACGGCGTCGCGGTCGCAGTCGGGTGAAATGCTGCAGTCGCTGCTGGCGGATCGATTCAAATTGGAGACGCACCGAGAGTCGAAGGAGTTCCCGATCTATGCGCTCGTCCTGTCACGACCGGATGGCAGTCCTGGACCGCGACTGACGCCATCTCAGATCGATTGCCGTGCCAAGCCAGGCGAGTCTTCACCGTGTGGCCTCTCCGGTACCGCCGGCCGCCTGGTGGGCCGCGGCATCACGATGGCGCAATTGGTCCACATTCTTCCGAAGCATCTTGCCGCCGGCAGCCGGATCGGGTTGGACCGTCGGCTGATAGACCACACGAACCTGAGTGGTGCGTTCGATTTCACGCTCGAATGGACACCAGACCCCGTCGCGCAGGAAGTCCTTGTGCCGAGCCAGGCAGCGCCGGCATTGTCTCCGTATCGAGCCTACACACGCCCCCTCGAGTCCCATGCCCCGAACTTTCTCGCGGCGCTGCCGGAACAACTCGGTCTCAGATTCGACAATCAGCTGGCCCCCGCACCCCTGCTGATCATCGACAGAATCGAGCCGCCCGTCGAGAATTAGATCGGGCTGGGCTGGTCGTTGGAGCGCTTGACGTACTTGTAGACTCGCGCGGCGTTCCTCCAGAAGTATTTCTCGGCCTGGGCACGGGTCTTGGTGGAGAAGAATTTCTTCATCAGGCCCACTTGTTCCGAAATCGTCGCGACGCCATACGAGTTGGGATAGTCGGTGCCGAACATCACCCGATCCTCACCGAACATGCCGTAGAGATATTCCAACCGATCGTGCAAAGGCATGTACGTCGTCGACGACCTGCTTGCTCTCGATCCGCGGATGATACACCTCGCTCAGTTTGACGAAGATGTTGGGCCGCGCAGCCATTTCCTTGACCACCGCCTCGTAGGCGGCCTGTGCGTCGGGTGTGGGATCGAATGACGGCAGATGATCCATGATGATGCGCAGCGCTCGGAATGGCGTCGGCCAGCATCACGTTGGCGGTCATCAGCGGAATCGACGGATTGGCGGTGTCCTGCGCGAGACCTGCCTGGGCCAGCAGCTTCAGGTTTTCCACCGCGACCGGGTCGAGCGTCACTTTGCCATCCGTGTTGGTGTAGAAGCGGCTGGCGCGGATGGCGCGGTAGAGCGGGTTCTTGTGGTAGCGCTCCAGGTATTCGCCGAACTCCGGCTTATACGGATCGAGCCGTCCCGAGACGCCGACCATGATGGGATCGGCCTGCGATACCAGCAGGTACCAGAGATTGTCTTCTACCCATGCGCTGGATTCGACGATGATGGCGCCCACGATGCCCGAGGGCCGCGCCAGCGGAGCGTAGAGACCGGGCAGGGACGTTCTGGATTTCGCGCGGTATGCCGCCGATCCCATGTAGCCCGCGCCCTGCGGTCGAGTGCCGTCAAAGAGATGAATGTGCGCGTCGATGATGGGAATGCCGTCGACGCTGGGGCCGAATTTCTCCGTGCCCTGCGGCCGTCCGGCTGTGGGAACCTCAGGCGGCGCAACCGCTGTGGTCTGCGCCGGCGCATTCTGCTGCATGTCTTCTCCTCTCACATACGACGCGCACGACTTATCTCCGCCAAAAACAAATACCAGCAGGAGATCAGGAGATCAAGAGATCAAGAGAATTCTTTTGAAAAAGAATTTCTTCTGCCCTCCTGAACTCCTGTTCTCCTGTAAGAAGCCTGAGCCAGGTAACCGGGGCCGAGAGACTTCGGCATGTGCCGAAATGAACAGCGGGCCCACGGCCGGCAGTGGGATAATGTCGGGATTGTTACGCTCATCCACTCACTCACGAGGTCCCTTAATGTATCGATTCATGCTCCTCGGTGTCCTTCTCGTCCTCTTCTCGGCACATGACGCGGCGGCACAAGGATTCATCAGCCCGTTCGTCGGCACCACGCTCACTTCGCCAAGTGAGACCGGCAGCAGCACGAAGCCGGGGTACGGCGTGACATTCGGCGGTTTCGGAGCGATCGTCGGCGGTGAAACCGAGATTGCCTTCTATCCAGAGGTCATCGACAACTCCACGAACGGGCTCACGAAGAGCAAGGTGATCTCGTTCTCGGGCGGCATGCTCATCGGTCCCACGCTCGGACCGACCAAGCCCTATTTCGCCATCGGCGCCGGCAATCTCAATCTCAACGTGACAGGGATTTCAAGCATTGTGATTCCGAACCCGGAGAGCATTTCGAACAACTACTTCACGTTCAACACCGGCGGCGGCATCATGGGATATTTCTCGGACCATTTCGGTGTGCGCGGCGATCTGCGTTACTTCCGCGCCTTCGGATTCAAGTTCGAGGACCTGGAGGATGCCGGCCTCGCGTTCGACAAGTTCAACTTCTGGCGCGCCAGCTTCGGCCTCGTCGTGAAATTCTGAACGAGTCTGTAAATTTCACTGCGGCACCCACACTGCCTGTCGCAATGCGACAGGCGAAAATACGACAAGAGATCAGGAGATCAAGAGAATTCTCTTTGAAAGAATTTCTCGTAGCCTCCTGATCTCCTGAACTCCTGATCTCCTGTAAAGATCCATCACGAAACACGACGGCGCGAAGAACGCGACGACGCGAGGAAGAACCAAAGATTCTACGTTTGCAGGTCAACCAACTTGAGTATCTCAGGAGAGCCGTTCTTCTGCGCCCATGCTTTTGGAGTTGCCCACGGCTCGGCCCCGGCTTCCACCGGATCGGCTCCTCGACGCAGGAACAGCTCAACCAGTTCGGTGCATCCCCACCGGCACGCCCAGCCCAGGGGCGTACTCTTCAGCAGATCATCACGCACGTCGAGCCGTGCTCCCTTATCCAGCAGGATCGTGGCAAACGCGATCCGTTCTTCGCCGCCCATCGGCGCGGTCCGAGGCCAGGCCGCCGCGACATCGTGTAACAGCGTCCGTCCGAACCGGCCCGGCAGTTCTACACCCGATCGCTCGATCATCATCCGGAAGCAGTCAACGTATCGTTCGCGATCTGACGTCTTGTGTTTTCCGAATGGCCGCATCAGCATCCCCTGCCACCGTGCGTCGCCAGGCCGCCAATCGAGATGGTCCAGGGCCATCCGAACGAGGGCAACATGTCCACCATCAGCGGCCGCTTCGAGCACGGCGTGCGCAACATTCCCGCCTGGCCAAATCGCACCGTCCGGGAGGAGCCCTGCCCTCTCGAGTTCGAACAGTTGCCGTACGCGGTCGGTCAATCCGAGATAGGCGGCTGTTGTCGCATTGACGATGCCACCGTGGTTCTCGAGCAGTTGCACCATCCGCGAATTGTGGCGAGCAAGGGCTTCGTGCATCGCAGAGCTGGCAGCGTAGACGTTCGTGTTCGGGTTTGCCCGGTTCTTGAGGAGGATCTCGGCGACGACAGCGTTGCCCGCTCTGGCGCACTCGCGGAGCGGGGCGCCCCATGAGTACACGACCTCCTCGAGACCGCCTACGCGCTCGCGCTCGTCGGGATCGAGTCCGAGCTCGAGCAGCACACTCACCACCTCAGGCCTATCGGACTTCACGGCATGACTGATAAGCCGGCGCTCACTCGCCAGGGCGCCCTCCAAGTGACGCGCCCGAAGCCAATCGGTATCGCCTGTCGCAATCGCCCAACGCGCTGTTCGCTCTCCCTCACGCGCGAGCACCATCTCGGCGAACCTCATGACACGCCGCGATCTGTCTGGTGTGCCGGCCGGGCATCCACAGCCAACAACGTCTAACACCGTGTGGCCCGCGGCGGTCCGCGTTTGCGCGTTCGCGCCGCGATCGAGCAGCCAGACACCCAATTGTTCCCAGAGGTTGGCGGCAGCCCAATGCAGCGCCGTCATCCCACTCTGCGGATCTTGTGCATGGATGAGATCCGGGTGCGCGGCAAGCGACACGATCATTGCCTCTTCGTCTCCGCTCCCAAACGCGTCCACAAGCTCGGCAGGCACCGGCGTTTCTGCGGTCGCGTGCACCACACCGGACCGACGCCCCTCCTCGTCGCGGATGATGGCGACAATGTCGTCGTAGCCACGCTCGGTGGCCATCGTGAGCGGGCTCGTGGCGTCGCGGTGAGGCCAGATGCCCTGGCGGGCGTCGGCACCATGCTGCATCAGGAGACGAACCATTTCGGGCCGCCGGCGCAACACCGCATAGTGGAGCGCGCGATGCTCGTCGTCCTCGGCCAGATCGAAATGGACCAGCTCCGGACGTGCGCCGAGCATGGCCTGTACGGAGGCCAAATCGTCAGCCCTCACTGCTTCCGAAAGCCGCTTGACGGTCATCAGGTCCACATGCGCCTCTGGCTTGCCATCCTTAACCACTTGTAACTCAGGTCGCTTGCCGTTAGGGTATTCGGATTCACCGGACTGCGCCACTCAGGAGGAAGCCACCATGTTGGCCCGCTGCTACTCTCTGCTTTTTCTGGGGATTCTGGTCTCGAGCGCGGCTGCTCAAGAGAAGCCGTTGCCCAAGGTCGTCCTGGTCGGCGATTCCATCCGCATGGGTTACGCACCGTTGGTCGCAAAGCGGCTCGACGGTAAAGCGATCATCGTCAGTGCGAAGCCGAACGGCGAGGACAGCGGCAACGTGCTCAGAAACCTCGACGAATGGGTCATCAAGGAAAAGCCCGACGTCGTTCACTTCAATGCCGGCCTGCACGACCTGAAGCTGAAAGACAAGAGCTACCAGGTGCCGCTGGTCGAATACGAGAAAAACCTGAAGACGATCCTGACGCGCATTCAGAAGGAAACGACGGCGAAGATTATTTTCGCGACGTCCACTCCGATCCTGGACAGGCTCCACGCCGAGCGCAAGGCCGGCTTCGATCGCTTCGAAGCCGACGTGCAGACGTACAACCGTGCGGCGGTGTCGCTCATGAAACAGGTCGGCGTGCCGATCAACGATCTGCACAAGCTGGTCGAAGGCGGCGGCAAGGAAAAGATCATGGCCGGCGATGGCACGCACTACACGCAGGAAGGCTACGAAATGATGGCAGCGGCGGTGACCGACAGCATCCTCCGTAGCTTACGGCCCTGACGGTTCTACGGGCACCCGAGGCTTGACCTCACGCTTTGTGCGTGCTCGCCACGCCACTGGAGCCGAAGGTCGAATCCAGACTGCCGTTGGCGTTGTAGCGAGCCAGGCACGAAACCGCTGATGGATGTGGTCACAGAGCCACCGGTTCCGAATGAGGTGTCGACCGATCCAGCCCCCGAGCCAGAGCGGAGACCGCAAAATCCGGAAACAGACACGCCACGCCGGCCATGAGAAACGCGACCATCGCGGACGATCGTCTGAAACCCATCGGTCGCCTCCTTCAAGATGCGTGTTGGAGCGGGGAAATGGATGGCGCTTCTTACTCCGGCAGGATCTGAAAATGAAAGGAGAAAACGACAGCAGGATGGAAAATCAGTCGGACACGCGGTTGGAAAAGAGAAAGCCGGTACCAGTGGCACCGGCTTTTTCCTACTTGCGCCTTACCAGCGGGGTTCGCGCTTCTGAAAGCCGCCGCCACCACCGTTGGGACGTCCGCCGCCGTTCCCGAACCCGCCGCCACCTGCTGGCTTTGGCTTGGCTTCGTTGACGTTCAGGCTGCGCCCGCCCAGCTGAGCCTCGTTCAGTTCGGAGATCGCCCGCTGAGCTTCCTCGTCCGTGCTCATCTCGACGAAGGCAAACCCGCGCGCACGTCCCGTCATCATGTCGCGCATCACCCTCACCGATTCAACGGTGCCGGCGCGCGCGAACAAATCCTGGAGATCGCCTTCAGCCGTCTCGAACGGAAGATTCCCGACAAACAGTTTTCGACCCATATCTGACTCCTCTGCCGCCGTTCACACGCGCGGCCATTTGGGCATCCTGAAGCGGATGCCATCTTGGAATGCTGTTTCGTTACTGGACTGAACTTCGGAAGGAGCGAGTCAGGAAAAAACTCTCGTTACGACCCGAGGCGTAGAGTACCTAGCAATATTCCAGAGCACTAGCATACTGCAAATCCGGCGAAATTGTCTGTGCGCTGGACGAGCGGCGATTACCGGCCGATTGTCTCTGTGCCCGCCACAGCGCGGCTCCAGTGGCTGCCGGCCCGTTCGACGAGTGTGTTCACGTCTTCCTCGAGCAGGTAACCCTGTCGCACCAGTTCCCTGGCAGCGTCGGCGACAAGTGAGAGGTAATGCTCGCGGTTCCGGTAGCGTTCATCGATCGACATCCGAGGATCGCTCGTCCGCGCGCGCTCGTCGCGCGTCCTCGGGAGAGGAATGTAGGAGCCCTGCATGCTCGACAGCAGATTGGTCGGTCCCGATGCGGAATTGAAGAGGTTCCAGCCCGTGTAAGTGGCAAGCGGCACAGAGATTTCCGGCATCTTCACGCCGGCGAGCTCGTTGCCATCAGCATCAACCTGAGGAACCAGGATCGGATAGGACCCATTCACCTCGGGTGGATCCACGCTGATGATGCCCTTTGAGGCGAAGTCCAGGCCGTAAAACACGCGGTAGGCCTTGTGCACTTCCGATGGCTTCCCCACCCCGGCCAGCGAAGGAAAGCTCAGGGAATCGAGCTGCACCAGCGTCTTGTCGTCGATCCTCGGATACCGGCTCGGCGGCGGTGCGAGACCGTCTTTCACCCAACGATCCATGGCCAGGAGCAGCGCCCGCATGGACCAGCGGTAGTCGTTCGGGTTGTTCAGCTGCTGCCCGATGCTGCGGCTCGGCGGAGATCCAGCCGGTCCGTGTTGGCCGCCCGCGAACATGTAGATGCGGGTGTTCTCCGCCATCGGCGCATCCGACCGTCCGTCGAGAGCCGTATGAATCAGCGAAGCGGCACGGCCCCAATATTCATACGATGAGTTCGTGTAGAAGATCCTGGGCGTGAACTCCGGCTTGACGCGCTGCAGCAATCCGTCCTTTTCGCCTGTCTGCGGGTCGGTCTGGGCGATGTCGGTAAACGGAAAGATATCGGTTGGATAGAACTTGTTCAGGAATGGATGCCCGTCGCGCGAGGGCTGTGCGAAGCGCAGGTTGAAGCTGCCGCGGCCGGCGCCGGCGACATGAGCCATCACGCCGTCGAACACTTTGCGATGCCGCTCGTCTTCGTTGAATCCGTAATAGAGGTACGTTCTCAGGAAGCGGCCGCTTTGAGAGATGCCAAACGCGATCGCGCGTTGAATGGAGCCGGCCGGAATCGATAACGGATCGGCAGACGCGTGCTTCAGGTGCGAGATGACATCGCGGACTGCTGCGGGTCCGACGCCGACCACCGGTGGATTCTGTGCCTTGTAGACAACCTCGTAAATCTTCGACGGCTGGAAGCCACCGGCCAGATACACGCGCGTCCGGTCCGGCACTGGCGTTCCATCCACGACGCGCGCGAATCTCCATTCGCTTCTTGGGATGAAGCGGCGTGGCCCTTCGATCGTATCGCGCACCGACAGGGTATTGGTGGAATCGTCCGCGTCGGCCACGGCATACGCGACATGATCGCGATCGGCCAGCGACACGTCGAAGGCCGCGCGCGCGACAATGACCTCGCTGCGAACGATGCCCACGATGGGCTTGCCGTTGTCGGTGGCGATGGGCGGATAGACGCGGACCAGTCCTTCGCGCCCGGGTGGATCGAACTGCCACCCGACCCAGAGGAGCGTAAAGCCCTGATTCATCAGGAATCCGTCGCCCATCTCCGCTGCCGACGTCGGATTGAGGCTGCCCGACGCGTGGTTGTAAAAGCCGAGCATCCCTTTGCCGCCGCGGTTCGAGACCTCGTACAGCACCGTGCCGTTGCCGCGCTCGATCTGCCTGGGCTTGATCAGAAAGAAGTCCGAGGAGAACTCCACGCGGCCGCGCGCGTTTCTCGGCGCTTTTTCGATGTCGGTGATGATCGTATTCGCGGGGTTGGTGGGATCGACCTCGAAGTAAATCACCCCGCTCAGTTTTTCGTATGGGCCGGCAGCGCCGAACGGCTTGCCGTCGATCAGATCGGCCCGCGACCGGACCTCGATCCGCACCACCTCGGCTGAGGAGGGCAACGAGGTAACAAACACGAGCAGAATGGCCGCGAGGCTTCGTGACAGCATCGTTTTCTCCTCACCCTCGACGTTGACGCCTCATCTGAGCACCAGGGGCTCCAACCCGGTCTTTGCCACGGTGCCGGCTGCTTCCGATGACGCCAGATATCTAATGAGCGTGCGCGCCGCGTCCGCATTCCTGGAACCTGCCGCAACGCCGGCCGAGAACACGCTGACTCGCTGAACCTCTGGCGGCAACGGTCCAACAAAGTCTATCCCCGGCTCCGGCAGGAGCTCGCTGATCTGCTGGAAGCCGATCTCGGCTTCTCCACGCGCAACCACGGCGCCGACTCGCTCGCGGTCGATTCTCCGGCTCTTTCCCAACACCTGATCAGCGATTCCGAGACGCTGAAACAACTCTGTGGTGAGATAGCGCCCGCTGACGCTGGCGGAGTACGCGATAGATTTCGCATCCAGGAGCGTGCGCGTCAGCGCCTCTACAGTGCTGATGTCCGGCTTGGGCGCGCCCGCTCGTACGGCCATACCGATGCCCGACCGCGCAAGCTCAACCCGGCTGTCGGCCAGCACCCTCCCGGCTTTGATCAACTCATTCAGCGCATCGTCCGCCACGATGACGACGTCGGCGGCTTCGCCACGCTCGAGCCGGCTCGGGATGGACTCTGCTCCAACCCCCATGGACGTCGTGACGGTCACGACCTTGCCCTTGATAATACGTTCGAGTTGAGGGAGGAGCTCGAGATATGCCGCCGTGAATGTGCCCGAGGTCATGACCCTGATGTCGTCGGCTGATGCGGTGCGGGCAAAGAACAGCATGCCCGCCACGAGCAGCGCTGCCCTTCTGGAAACGAGCGACCGCGATCTCATGGCGGTTCCCTCCCTCGCGATAGCGGATGTTACTTCGAGTCGGGCTCGATATCCTGGCCAAACACGATTCCCATGCCATTGACATCGCGTATGCCAAGCTCTCGGATTCCATACGGCTGATCTGTCGGCTCCATTGCGACGACCGCACCGCGACTGACTATTTCTCTGTGGTACGCGTCGACATCCTTGACCCACTGAAACAAGTGGACGCCGCTTGGATTTCCTTTGTCTTTCACGAAGTGAATGGCGGAGTTGTCGCGCCACACCACCGCGTATGTCTCGTCGCCGAAATCCCAGGTAAACCCCAGCACGTCACGATAAAACGCGGCTGTCGCCTCAACGTCCGCGACGTGCAATACCGGTGCGCCTTGAACGAACTGTGCAGGATTGGACGATGGCAGTGCCGGCATGAGGCCGCTCCTGTTGTGACGGAAATCAGCTTGCAGCCAGTCAGGTTGGATCGACTGCTCCCACGACAGGAAAGGCCGCTACGATAACCTCCAGGGACCTGCATATCTGAGTCAAGTAGGTCTGGTCAACATCGAAGCTGAAGTGGAGACGATTATCGCTTCCAGGTGCATCGCACGCTTCGCCGTGCACGCGAACATGGCCTTTTCCATCGCCGGCGAGGGAAAACGCAATCTGCCCCTCCAGGGTGGAAAAGCTGGCGGCACCATCAAGTGTCCTCCTCAGGTCTTCGACTCCCTCCAGGAATGCCCGGAATTCCTCCGACCTCAAGTCAGCTCGGAAGGTGCCCCGAAAGCCGCCGGCAATAATCTCGAGCTCACATGCGATCCAGTTCCCGTCCGAGTGGTCGAAGAGGCCTGGGTGATGGCGCGTAAGCGCTCGAACGACGACATGCTGTCCATTCTCGTCGCCGATCACGAGTTCGGTGCTGGGCGTCACGTGCCTCCGCGAAGAGAAGTTGTGTGCGACGCATCCACACCCTGGGAGTTTGGCTCCCACGGACGATGCCACTTGTCGTCGCCACGGCGCAACCTGAATCGTGCGGCGCCAAGGCGGATTTTAGCCAGCTTCACTTGGGTTATCACCTGCGCTGGTGCCCCGATCTACGGCGCCACTAACACGCCCTTCCGTATAAAGCCGCGATCGTCCACTTGCTTCAACAGAAACTGGGCAACGTCAGCGCGCGAAATACGCGGGAAGCCCGAAAGGGAGAGTCGCTCACCGACGCGATAGGTCCCGGTTTTCGGACCGTCAGTGAGCCCGACGGGGTAGACGATCGTCCAGTCGAGAGGCGAATTCAGGATGGCTTCCTCACCGGCCTCCTTATCCGCATAGATCTGGCGCAACAGTGTTGCGATAAAGAGCCGTGGGATGAGCGGCGTATCCTGACGGGTAGCGCCGACACCAAAGGCGGACACGAAGATCAGGCGCCTCACACCCTGTTGCTGCAGCGCTGCGACGATGGCCGGGGCGGCGGTGCGGATGAGGCCAAGCGCCTTGAAGGACTGCCCCACCCCTAAAGTGCTGATGACAGCGTCCTGGCCGGCGACTGCGGATGCAAGCACTGAGGTGTTGCGCAGCAGGTCACCCGTGAGTGTGCGTATTGATTGGGAAGCCGTCGACAACTTCGCTGGATTGCGGACGACCACCGTAACATCCAGGCCGGCCTCGACTGCTTGCTCCACAACTTGACGTCCGGTCCCGCCCGTGGCTCCGAGGACCAAGATCCGCTTTGATGCCATGCAGCCTATTTTCGGTCGAAGACAATCACCTGCTCGAACCGTCTGCCGCTCGCGTCGATCCCCGACACCTTGGCGGTAAGCGTCATCCCGTCTGTCGACACCTCATACGACTGCTCACCCACCTGAGCCCCCGCACTTTTCGCGATGGTCTGCAGCAGCCGCGGGCCGATCCATCGTGTGACGACAGTGACTCCGGCTTGTCCGGGTACGGCGTGCTCCTTGCCATCTGCCTGAAGAACGATGCCACTTGACTCCTGCCGCCCACCCGCATTCACGCCCCCGTAGGTCAGGGTGACGGTGTCTCCAACTACCACGAACTGCATCGTCATCCGCTGGAACTGGTGATTCGGATCACGCGTGGACTTTTCGATGTTTGCCAGCCATGTGCCGGCAATCGGACTCGCGGGCGAGCCCTGCGAATACGCCACGGGTGAGGAAACGAGCGGGCACGCTGCAACTGCGCCGGCCACAGTCAGCACGAGAACAATTACTGGACCCGCACCGTTGGCCCTCAAGCGCCTCCCAGGATATTCGTTGAGAAGAAGTGCGCGATCACGGCAGCGAATGCCGTACCAATGATCAACACGGCAACCCGACCCTTCGCCCAGAATTCACGCAGGCCGGAGAACTGCACGAACAAGTCCACAACGTATACCGCGCAGTAGCAGACGTTTGCCAGAACTGCCAGGAAGAAAAACCCGAGCAGGATATTCATGGAGAGTCTGTCCCGTGACTCCGGCCATCCCACGACAAGATGTCCAAGAACGACGATCGCAAGTGAGACGTTGTAAATGACACGCCGCGGCTCCCAGTACCGTAATGCGTCAGCTACGTACCCGGCCGCACGAGTGATAAAACCGGCTACCGTTACCGGAGCGTTCGCTTGTGCATCGTGATCGTTCACTTAGGCTCCTATCGCATCACACATACATGTCCGCAGCCATCTGCCACTCATGATGGATATTGCGCATGATGAGGGCACAGTCGAATGCGACGGACCCTTCCGGAAACAACGCGGGGTCCGCAAAGAAGCTCGACCTGGCATGCTGAACTGCAAGCGGCGCAACGTTCCACGAGTCCGTTTTCAGGTTGATTCCATCGAGTCGACGGCCCGATGCCGTAACCGAGTACCCGACGCTGCCAGTTTCAAAAAACGCCGACGCTTCGTCGATCGATTGAAACGACGACGTCTCAGCGAGGTGATTCGACGCGGATCCGATGACATCGATCTCGACACGCCCGTCAGCCGAGCGCATGTGCAATTCGATGGTCTTTTCGCCCTCAACCACACGAAAACGAGCGCGCTGATGCTCGCCGGGGAATAGGCGGCCGCCCGCAAGATGGTTGACCAGCGACCCTGTATCCCGCCGCGGAATGTAAACGCCTTCATGTGGACCGGCGTCGTCTTCCCAAATCACGGCCACCCGATGAGCTGCGTTCTCGCTGGACAGTCCGAGCACGCCTGGAAAACGCCGAGGTCTGATGTTCTCCAATCGAATGAGACAAATTCCAGCAATCGCTTGGCCGTCGTGAAGCTTCGGCCGGAATGGCGCCGGCAGATGGCGTTGCATGACGGCCGGATCCACGCGAAAGTTCACAAGCAGTCGTCGTTTGATGATCCCGTGGACTTTCGGTAATCGCATGTTTGCGTCCGGCTAACGCCCGCGAATCAGCCGCACCGCGGCGGCATACTACGTCAGGCAAGTTGGTGCGACGGCTCCATTCGCTGGTTAGCCGCCTTCAAGGAATACTCGCAGCCTCACGCGAATGGGCGTCCCATCCAACGAAGCTGATTCAAACCGCCAGCGACTGAGAGCCTCTTTCGCTCGGTTCTCCACCTCTGGACCAGACACAGACAGAGTGTTTTCGAGCACGGTGTCGCCCTCGGTCGTCACAATGACTTCGAACTGACCGAGAGTCCTACTTTCTCGAGTCAGACTCAGGGTTTTCGGCAGCGGCTCTTTCGGCACGGGCGCTTTGAAGCCCGGCGCATTGCCACGAAACGGACCGGTGAAGTCTGGCGTCGACACGACCAACCAATCCCAGCGGACCGGTACGGACCTCTGTGTTTGAGCAACGATCGGGACAGACGTGAAAAGGAGAAGCGTCAGTAATTGTGCAGAGTGGCGGTTCATGTTCGCTCTAGGACTGACCGTTCACGAGTCGGCTAGCCTCTGCCAGGTTCTTCTTTGCCGCTAACAAGAGTGCTTCGATCGCATCGCCAACGTTCACCCAGTACCACTTGTACTTGTCAGCAGGCGTCCATGGGGCTGCCTCGACTGCGAAATTAAACTTCGACGCAACAGCGACCCAGCCATCGCCGAGCAACAGGCGACCGTCGCGGGAACCGCCTCGAAGGTCCAGGGCGCGAACATCCAGGAAGGCTTTGTAAGCGTCGGCCGCGTCACTGTAGGCCTGGAGAGCGGCCGCTTCGTTCTCGTTTCGCGTGCGGCCTTGCAGTAAGGAGATTTCGGTTTTGAAGGCCTTGAGAAGTTGTTCAGAAGCCGCCACTCGAACAGCACTCGAGTTCTCGAGATCGACTTCGATTGCTCTGCCTGAGCGGTACAAGGCATCAAACTTCTTCTGGTCGACTCGGTTGGTGCACCCTGATGAGAAGATCGCGGATACGGCGACAGCTCCGAGACAGACCGCGGCCTTGCAATTCATCGTCATCCTTATGGCTGAGATCTCGGGCGATTCTACACGGCCGTGCGCGGTCACTGCGCCGCGATCCCGGGTCGGCGGCCACGCAACACGAACTTCTGAATCTTCCCCGTCGCAGTCTTCGGCAACTCCGGTACGAACGTGATGCCGCGAGGCGCCTTGAAGTGCGCGAGTCGGTCGCGCACGAAGGTTCGGAGCTCCTCAACGGTCGCCGTCGCGTCGGGCTTCAAGACGACAAACGCATGCGGCGCCTCGCCCCACTGGGCGTCAGGTAGCCCGACGACTCCCGCTTCTTGAACCGCCTCGTGCCGCAACAGGACGCCCTCGACCTCGACCGAGGAGATGTTCTCGCCACCGCTGATGATGACGTCCTTCAGGCGATCGCGAATGTCCATGTAGCCGTCCGGATGGACGACCGCTGCGTCGCCGCTGTGAAAGTACCCGCCGCGCAGGGCCTCGGCCGTTGCCTCGGGATCGTTGTAGTACCCCTTCATGACGACGTTGCCGCGCACGACGATCTCGCCGACGGTGGCGCCGTCGTGTGGCACGTCGCACCCGTCGTCGTCCACCACGCGCAGTTCGCCTGACGTGATGAGCTCCACGCCCTGCCGCGCTTTGATGACCGCGCGTTCCGCCGGCGCCAGCAGATCGTGCTCGGGCCGCGGCTCGCAGACGCTGATGAACGGCGCCGTCTCCGTCAATCCGTAGACGTGCGTAATGGTCCAGCCGAGATCGCCCTCGATCCGCTCGATCGTAGCGGCGGCCGGTGGTGCCCCGGCGGTCACGACCCGAACGCCCCGCGGCGTCCGCGCGCGCAGGTCGGCGGGCGCGCTGGCGATGCCGATGAGCACCGTCGGTGCGGCGCACAGCACCGAGACACGTTCCGCGACGATCTGCTCGAATACTCGCGCCGGATCGACCTTTCGCAGGCAGACGTGCGCCGCGCCGACGGCGGTGACGATCCAGGTAAACGTCCAGCCGTTGGCGTGAAACATCGGCAGCGTCCACAGGTACCGATCCGTCAGGCTCATCGGAACGTGCAGCAGCGTGCCGATGGCGTTCATGTACGCGTTGCGGTGCGTGATCATCACGCCCTTGGGGCGCGACGTCGTGCCGCTGGTGTAGTTGATCGTCAGGAGGTCGGTTTCCGCCAACGGAGGCCGCGTGAAGTCCACCGGCGCGTCAGCCACCATCCGCTCGTAGTCGAGCCAGCCCTCGCGCTTCCCCTCGAGCGCCACGAAATGACGGACGCCCCCCAGCTGATCGCGCACGCGGTCGATGGACGCGAGGTAATCCTCGTGCGCGCAGACAACCGTCGATCCCGAATGCGCGATGATGAAGGCCATCTCGTCCGGGTTGAGACGGTAATTGATGGGGACCAGCACGGCGCCCGCTTGCGGCACAGCATAGAACGACTCGAGCTGCGCGTGCGTGTTGGGCGCGACGTACGCGACGCGGTCGCCGGGGCCGACACCCAGCTGCTGCAGTGCGGCCGACCACCGATCGCAGCGCTCGAAGAACTGCGCGTAAGTCAGGCGCAGCGCACCGTCGACGAGCGCCTCACGGTTCGGATGCAGTGCGCGAGTGCGCCGGGCGAGCTCGAGGGGAGTCAGTGGCGTTTCCATGCAGTACTACGGCACGAGCATCCGGACCGTGCCGTCCTGCCGCGACGTGATGAACAGCTCGCCGTCGTTGCTGCGGCCGATGTGCAGGTCGGCGCGAGGCACGGGCTGCCCCAGCGTCCGATCGACCAACTCCTGAAACGTGACGTTCGCGCGATTGCCCGCTTCATCGCGGACGTAGAGCTGAATCTCCTCGACCGGCGCGACGGTCTGCGGAATGCCGTCGTCGGCCTTCTTCATGGCCGTCAGGTCGGCCGCGAACAGGCGCCCCCGCTGGACGTCGCCAAACACGAACTTGCCACGCAGCGCGGCGATCCGTCCGTGGTAGGCAAACCCGCCGCTCACTGCCCGTCCTTCGTCGTGATCGTAAATCGCAACCGGGTAGGTGAACTCGTCCTTCTCGCGCCCCTCCATCACCTCTGCCGGCAAGGGATACAGCTGGTTGAGGGCGCCGCCGGGCCGTGTGATCCCGTTCTCGAAGTACGCCTCCCGCTTCATCCAGCCGTAGTTGCGACCCTCGCGGACGATGTTGATCTCTTCGATGTGATTCATCCCGATATCTGAGGCGAACATCGTCCCGTCGGTGAGGTCCCACGAAAGCCGATGAGCATTCCGGAAGCCGTAGGCGAAGATTTCGCCGAGTGTCCTGGGATCTCCGTCTGCGGCGAACTTGTTGACCGCCGGGATCGTGTAATCACCGAGCCCTTTCATTCCGCCCGTCACCGAGGGGCTGCGCGGATCGAACCGCAGGATGGCCGTGATGACCGAGTCGAGCCGCTGGGTCTGGCCGGGGTTGTTCGCGTTCGGTCCTCCGCCGTTGCTGAATCCGAGGTCACTGCCGCTCGTGTAGAGCAGACCGTAGTCGGGCGAGCCCGGCTTGGCCGTCGGGTTGAACTCGACGGCGCCCATCGGATGGGTCAGGTTGTTCACCGCGTGCGCCACGCGGAGCAGCTCGCGCCGTGTGCCCTCGAACGTGTTCGCTGCGGGGTTCCTGGCATGCCACTCTGTGATGACGTTGTGGTGGGTGACGTCCTTCAACGTAAATCCCGGCGGGATGAAGTTGAGCGTCGCGGGATTACCGGCCCCGCGTTCGCCATGCACGGTGTAGAACAGGCCATTGCGCGCGAACTCGGGGTGGAACGCGAATCCGATGAACCCGCTCTCCAGGCGGTTGTAGATGGCGAACGGGAACGCCGAGGCCACGTCCGCGTACACCGATGGTTGGTTGTTGCTGTCGAGCAGGTACAGGAAGCCGCGCGAGTCGTTGACAAACCGCCGGCCGTCGGGACTGTCGCGTATATAACTGACGCGCGCCCAACCGGAGGGCACTACGTCCTGATCGGGCGGACGCCGCCCGCGGGTCTCGGGCAGCCGCACCACGTCCTTGATCTCAATCATCAGGCCGCGCTTCTCTACCGGCGCCGAAATGGGGTTGGCGGTAATCTGCGCGTAAATCACGCCAGCGGTCGAGACCGCCAGCAGCAGGACTGAAAGGAACAGCCGCATCCGCATGAGCTCTCCTTACGCTTCACGTGTTGGATGCTTATACCAGATCTTCGCGCAGCAGACCGGGAAGGTCATTGGGGTCCGTGGCCTTCGGTGCGCCGGCTCTCCATCGCGTAGTTGATGAGCGCGGCCGTTCGATAAATGCCGTGCACGAATTTCCCGTAAGGCAGTGTCACGAAGAGTGCGAGCACCACGCCGAGATGCACGACGAGGAGCGCGCTCATGACTGCATGATCTCGAAGCGCCAGCAGCAGGAATCCAGTCAGGCTGGTGAGGAACAACAGCGCGATGAACGACTCGTCCATGCCGCGCTGATCGGAATCGCCGAGCGCCGGGTCTCTCCGTCCTCGCAACATCAGGAGGCCGGCCGGCCCGACGATCAATCCCGCGCCACCCGCCACTCCGAGAAGAACAGGAAGACTGCCGTAGCCATACGGCGCCTGCCATCCGAACACAAGGTGATAAACGGCCGCCACCGACGTCGACGCAAAACACAGCAGGAATCCGTAGAACGTGCAGTGGTGGAACCAGCGTCGGACCGGAGCCCGCTGCTCTTCCGCCGAGGTGCAATCAACGCCACCGCCCTGCAGGTGCCGAAGCGTCAGCGCATCGTGGAGCGCGCGGCCGACGTCGGTCGCGGTCACCCGTCGCGGCGTGGCGCCCTGCACATCCCGCCAGAACCGGACGCCGCCGATCCCAATCGCCGCCACAACGAACAGAAACACAGCTCCGAAGAGACCGACCATGAATCCATGGGGAAGAACGGCGTAGAAGTCGCCGGGGCCAACTGGTCGAGGAAACACGCCCTCGTTCACGATCAGGGCGGCGGCGAACATGACCGCACTCAGCCCGGCGGCGAGAACGAGGCCGGTAGGCAGGTTGTGATGCCTGAAGGCGCGCGACAGGAAAGACGGCCAGCAATAAGCCGCATAGGAATGCGCGCGAATCTCCGCCAGCGTCCTTGGCACGTTGATGCCGAACTCGTGCGGCGGCGCGTACTGGCAGGCGTAGAGACACTCGCCGCAGTTGTGGCACAGGTTGGCGAGATACGCGAGATCCGCTTCCGCAAACGTCAAGCGGTTTTCCATCGCTGGAAAGACGGGACGGTCCTGCTCGCAGTATCGGCAGGCATTGCAGACGGTCATCACGTGCTCGCCATGTGCGATTGGGTCAGCGTGCGGCATGCCGCGCAGCCTCCTCGCCGGCGATGCGGCCGAATACTGTGCCGATGGTCATGCCGACACCGGCGATGTAGCCCTGCCGAAGGATGTTCCCCGCCATGATTTCTCCCGCCGCGCAGATGTTCGGCGCGGGTTCTCCTCCGGTCATCATTACCTGCGCGCGCTCGTTCACCTTCAAACCAAGGTAGGTAAACGTGATTCCCGGGCGGAGCGGGTACCCCCAGTACGGAGGCGTCTCGATGCGTTGCGCCCAATGCGTCTTCTCGGGGTTCACGCCAACGGTCCGGCAATCGTCGAGGACGGCGTGGTTGAACGATCCGGGGCGCACCGCGCGATTGAAGGCGCCCACGGTCGCCTCCAGCTTCTCGGGCGACAGGTTCAGCTGCGTCGCCAGCTCTCTGATGGAGCTCGCCGCTTTCGGTGGAAACACCGACGGCATGAATTGGCCCGCGGCCTTGGCATCAACGATCGAATACGCAATCTGGTCCGGCTGCCGCGCCACGAGCATGCCCCAGATGGCGTAGCGCTTCGGCCAGAAGTCCTCGCCCTCGTCGTAGAAGCGTTCGGCATGTTTGTTGACGACTATCCCGAGCGACAGGCAGTCGAGCCGCGTCACGATGCCGCCGTCGAACTTCGGCGCACGCGCATCAACGGCGACCGCGTGACACTGCTGCGCGTCGCCGACCGGCTGCGCGCCGGCGTCGAGCATCAGCCTGAGAAGCGTACCCTTGTTGTACGGCGTGCCGCGGATGATGAAGTTCGCCGCCGCGTCGCCCCAGATCTCGCGCAGCCAGTCGAGATTGGATTCAAACCCGCCTGTGGCGATCACGGCGGCCCTGGCGCGGATCGTCCGATCGCGCCCGCCGGTCTGCAGGGTCGCGGCACGGAACTGCCCATCGGCGAGCTCGAGGGCGATCACCTCGGCGTCGTACACGATCCGAATCCCGAGACGCTCCGCGGCGGCGTAGTAACTGTTCATGAGCGCCTTGCCGCCGCCCAGAAAGAACGCGTTGGTGCGAGCCAGATGCAGCGTGCCGCGCAGGGGTGATTGAAAACGGACACCGAATCGCCGCATCCACTCGGGACAGCCCGCGGATCCGCGAATGACGAGACGCGCCAGCGCTTCATCGGTCTCAGGCCCGCTGACGCGGAGCAGATCGGAAACGAATTCGTCTTCAGAGTACGAGTCGGTCAGCAGCTGGCTGGCCGCGGTGTGCATGCACCGGAGGTTGCGCGTGTGGCGGCTGTTTCCGCCTCGGAAGTGGCGCGGCGCGCTCTCGACGACAATGACGCGGGCGCCAGCTTCGCGCGCGGTCAGCGCGGCAGAAAGGCCCGCGTTGCCGCCGCCGAGCACCGCAACGTCGTAGATGTCCAGCTGATCGTCACCGGAGGGCACGGAAGGCATTGTAGGCCGGGTCTGTTCTCCAGACCCGGCAATCCTGGCGGGTCTACACGGCAAGACCCGCCCTACGTACAGGACTGGGGTGGCACAGGACTTTAGTCCTGTCCGCCAGCCGCCACAGTGACAGGGCTGAAGCCCTGTGCCACCTTCGGCGGCTGGCACACTGCGCGGTTGTGCAACCCTTCTACGCTTCCCCTCGCGGCGGCATCCACTGTTCGAGGATGCGAGGTGCCGCAAGCACCGCGACGGCCACAACCAGGAGAGTGGCGCTGATCGGCCGCGTGACGAAGACCGAGAGATCGCCTTCGCTGATCGCCACGGCTCTGCGGAACTGCTGCTCTGACATCGGTCCGAGAATCAGGCCGATCACCGCCGGCGCCAGCGGCACGTCATTCGCGCGCATCGCACAACCAAAAATACCGATGACGTACAACACGGCAAGATCGAGCAGCGATCGGTTGAGGCTGTACGCACCGAGCGATGCCAGCACGAGGATGACGCCGAAGAGCAACCGCCTGGGCACCAGCATGACGCGCGCCCACATACCGGCGAGCGGCAGGTTCAGGACCAGCAGCATCACGTTGCCGATGAACAGGCTGGCGACGAGCGTCCAGACGAGGTCGGGTCGCGAGGCGAAGAGCAGCGGACCCGGCTGAAGGCCATACTGCTGAAACGCCGCGAGCATGATCGCCGCGGTCGCAGACGAGGGAAGACCGAGCGTGAGCAGCGGTACCAGCACACCGGCGGCCGACGCGTTGTTGGCGGCTTCGGGGCCGGCCACGCCTTCGATGGCGCCGTGGCCGAATCGTTCTGGCTCGCGACTCAGCCGCTTCTCGACCATGTAAGAAAGGAATGTCGGAATTACCGGGCCGCCGCACGGCAGCACGCCCAACGGGAAGCCAATAGCCGTTCCGCGCAGCCATGGCTTCCACGATCGCTTCCAGTCGTCGCGGCTCATGCCCGTGAAGTCGTGCAGCGTGACGATCTCCATCTCGTCGCGGCCGTGACGCCAGGCCTGGAAGAGGGTCTCCCCCACCGCAAACAGCCCGATCACGAAGATGACGACGTCGATACCATCGAGCAGTTGCGAAATGCCGAACGAGAACCGAGCCTCGCCGGTCAGTTGGTCGATGCCGACCAATCCCAGCGCGAGACCCAGGAAGAGGCTGAAGAGCCCTCGGGCGATCGACGAACCGAGCAGCACCGATACAGTGGTGAACGCCACGACCGTCAGCGCGAAGTACTCCGCCGGCCCGAAGCGCAGCGCGAACGAGGCCAGCGGCGGTGCAAACAACGCGAGCGCCAGGGTGGCGATCGTGCCAGCGACAAACGATCCGATGGCCGCGGTCGTCAGCGCCGCCGCCCCGCGGCCCTGCCGCGCCATCATGTGGCCGTCGATGGCGGTGACGATCGACGCCGTCTCGCCAGGAGTATTCAGCAGGATGCTGGTGGTGGAACCACCGTACATCGCGCCGTAGTAGATGCCGGCGAACATGATGAACGCGCTCGTGGGTTCGAGCGTGAATGTCGCGGGAAGCAGCAGCGCGACGGTCAGGGCAGGGCCAATGCCGGGGAGCACGCCGACCGCAGTGCCAAGCGTGACCCCGGCGAACGCCCACGCGAGGTGCGGCAGCGTAAGCGCGCTGGCAAACCCTTGGCTGAGCGCGTGGAGTGTGTCCATGTCTTCGTTTACCGTAAACCGTTTACCGTTTACCGTTCACCGTTTACCGTTCAACGCCGCTGTAACGGTGAACGGTAAACGGAGAACGGTAAACCGTGAACTGTAAACGGCGAACTGTAAACGGCGAACTACTTACAACCAGCGCGCAAAGAATCCTGCAGGCAACGTTACGCTGAGCACGCGCACAAACAGAAGATACGCGCCGGTCGAGACCGCGAGCGCGAAGACCGCATCGCGTCCAGGATGGTCACGGTTGAACGCCCGTGCCGTCAGCCAGAAGAGCGCGGTAGACGCCAGCACGAATCCGGCCCACTCCATCAGCGCCAGGTCGAGGGCCATGCCGGCCGCAATCAGCGCGGCCGGTCCCCATCCTGGACCAGCACTGCTTCTCGGCGATGCCGTGGGCGCTCGAACAGTCTCCACCACCGCTGCGCCGATCCAGAACACGAGACCGGCGAGTACGAACAGAGGATAGACACCGGCGCTCGGTGGCGTCGTTTCATCCGATCCCAATCCGAGCTTGGTCAGGATCGCGTGCACGCGCTGGTCTTCGGATTCAGAGAATCGGGCGAACTCATCGCCGGCCAGATAGCGATCGATCCAGCGATAGCGCTCGAGTTCCTGACGCCATTCGGCCGACCGCACCATGGTCTCGACGGCCCTCTCGAGACGCTCCTGCTCGACAGAGCTGATGCCGGGCGGCGCCACTAGCGAGCGCCAGTTCTCGAGCTCGACGTCCACACCCTGTTCGCGGAGCGTCGGAGCCGCGACGCCGGGCAACCGCTCGGCGCTCGAGATGCCAAGCACACGCACGGTGCCTGCGTCGATCTGCGGAGCGAACTCAGCAAGGCCGTTGATGCCCGCCGACACCTGTCCGCCGAGAATCGCAGACATCGATTCGCCCCCGCCAGAGAACGCGATGTAGTTCACACGCCGCGGCGACACGCCGACGGCATCGGCCACGAGCCCGGCCAGCATCTGATCGGTCCCGCCCGCCGATCCGCCTCCCCACGAAATCGACTCAGGCCGTTCCCGGAACGCCCGGACGAGATCGGTGAGCGATCGGAACGGTGACGCCGCAGGGACCACGATGACTTCGTATTCACCTGTGAGCCGCGCAATGGGCGTAACCTCGCGTAGCGTCACCGGCGAGGCGTGCGTGACGATGGCGCCAAGCATGATCAGACCTGAGACCATCACGACGTCGCCGTTCCCACGCTCGGCGCCGATGAACCGCGCGAGGCCGATCGTGCCCGCCGCGCCGGGAATATTTTCAACAGAAGACGTGTGAACGATGCCCGCGCGTTGCAGGACCTGCTGCATGACGCGCGCGGTCTGATCCCATCCGCCGCCCGGAGCCGCCGGCGCGATGATCCGGAGGTGCTGGTACGCGGTCTGGGCAGGGCTGAAGCCCTGCGCTGCCGCACCCGGTTGCGCAGCGACAGGCGCCGCAACAGTGCTGACGACGAGCACGACACTCGAGATCTGCGCGAACCTCACATCTTGGCGGCGCGCAGCTTGGTCGCCATGGTGCAGTTTTGAACCACCGTGAAGTAACGGGCGACACCGTCCTTGCCGACGTCAAAAGGATTGGATTCACCGGGCTTCCGAAAGGCGGCGGTGTGGGCTTTGTAGTACCCGTTGTCGAACTCGGTGTGATTGGACAGCAGGACCGTGGCGCCGTAAGCGGCGGCAGCTTTTGCAAACTTCTGCGAAGACGCAAGGTACTGATCGTAATACGCGGCGGTTCCATTGAACGGGATGGCTGTTCCTCCCACGTATGCCACGCGGAGCGGCTTGCCGTTGTCCTTGACCTCGAACAGATAGGAGAGCGTCCCGGCAGTGTGGCCAGGCATCGTGACGATCTGGATCGAAGCATCGCCGACTGACAGCTTCTGGCCATCCGTCCCGACCATGTCGCGCTTCGGCTTGCCGCCGGGACGGTTTGTCGACTTCTCAACGGCGTCCCAATCTTCGGCGCCATACACAAGGCGCACGCCCGGGATCGAGTCCTGCAGGAACGCGGCGCCGCCATCATGATCGCCGTGCGCGTGCGACATGACCGCGTACTTGACCTTGTTCATGTCGAGGCCGAGCTTTCTCAAGCCACCGGCCACTTCATCCGCCACCATGTAGTCATAGAGCGCCTCGATGAGGATGATCCCCTCGCTGCCGACGATCGCCCATGAGTGGTGGGCTTTCTCGCCGAGGAAATACAGGTTGTCGGCAACCTTGGCGGGCTCGACGTGCCACGTCTCTCTTGGCGGCGGAGAGGTCCGGCCGGCATTGCCTCCGCCACCGCCGCGTCCGCCTGCCGGCGCTGGAGGAGGAGCAATGCAGAGGCGCATGAACGTGCCTGCCCAATCCGTACCTGCGGCAACCTTGGCGGCGGACACCAGGCCATCCACAGTCGGTGGGGCCACTTGCGCCGACGCGATGACCATACCGGCCCCTACGGCCAGCGTTGTGCCGATGCAGAGTGCATGCAATCTCACGTGATGTCTCCTGTATGAGTGACGGGCGGTAGTCATTGTAGTCGTTGTCCCACTTCTGTTGACTCCGGAACTCTCCTCACTTACTGTCTTCCCGACCAGCTGACATTTGAAAGATAGAGGTGGCGCCGTGGGGCGATCGAAGCAACCCAGACCGACATCCATCGAGCGGCGGAGGTTTCTGCAGAGCGGTGCGATGGTGGGCGCGGCCACGCTGATGGTCCCTGCCAACGTCATCGGTGCGCCGCAGGCGGCTCCACCGGAATCTCAGCGCCCGCCGGCCACGCCCGTCATGACGGCGGCGGCCGAAGCGACGCCGCCGGTGGAAGACGACGTGCTCACGACCGACAGCGCCGGGTCTGACTTCATGGTGGACGTCATCAAGTCGCTCGGGTTCGAGTACATCTGCGCCAATCCCGGTTCGAGCTTTCGCGGTCTCCACGAATCGGTCATCAACTACGGCGGCAATCAGAAACCCGAGCTCATCACCTGCTGCCACGAAGAGTCGTCTGTGGCCATGGGCCATGGTTATTTTAAGGTTGACGGTAAGCCGTTGGCCGTGATGGCGCACGGCACCGTCGGCTTGCAGCACGCGGCCATGGCGATCTACAACGCGTGGTGCGATCGCGTGCCCGTGTACATCATCCTGGGCAACTACGGCGATGCCGCGACCCGCCGTGGAGCTGAGTGGTATCACGGCGCGCAAGACGTTGCCGCCATGGTTCGCGACTACACGAAATGGGACGACACGCCGTGGTCGCTCGGCCACTTTGCCGAGTCGGCGGTGCGCGCTTACCGGATCGGCATGACGCCGCCGATGGCGCCGGTGGTCATCGTCGCCGACGGCCCGCTGCAAGAGGACGGCATCAAGGACCGCAGCGCGCTCTCGATTCCAAAGCTCACTATGCCAACGGCTCCTCAAGGGGACGCGGCTGCCGTGGCAGAGCTGGCGCGGCTGCTGGTCGCCGCCGAGAACCCGGTGCTGGTTGCCGATCGGCTCGCGCGGACTCCGGCCGCAATGCCACTACTCGTAGAACTGGCGGAGACGCTGCAAGCTGCCGTCATCGACAAGGGCGGACGGATGAACTTCCCCTCGCTCCACCCTCTCAATCAGTCGGAGCGGGCCAATGCCGTCATCGCCACGGCGGACGTCGTCGTGGGCCTCGAGGTGACCGACTTCTGGGGAAGTGTCAACACGATGCGCGATCAGCAGCATCGCACGCAGCGGCCGCTGACCAGGCCGGGCGCCAAGCTCGTCACCATCACAACCGGCGAGCTGTATGTCCGGTCGAACTACCAGGACTTCCGCCGTATGGCGGAGGTTGACCTCGCGATTGCCGGCGACGGCGAAGCGACGCTCCCGGCGCTCATCGAAGCCGTCAAGCGGCTCGTTACCGGCGACCGCCGGCGGGTCTTCGAAGAGCGAGGAGCGCGGTTGGCCGAGGCCAGACGAGCCACGCTCGAACGTGCGCGGCTCGCGGCGTCGTACGCCTGGGACGCGAGCCCCGTAAGCACGGCTCGTCTGTGTGCGGAGCTCTGGGCGCAGATCAAGCACGAGGACTGGTCGCTCGTCTCGAGCTACTACAGCGATGGTGGCGGCTGGCCCAGGCGGCTCTGGGATTTCAAGAAGCCCTATCACTGGCTCGGCGATGCCGGCGGAGGCGGAATCGGCTATGGCGCGCCCGCTTCGGTCGGCGCCGCGCTCGCCAACAAGCGGCACGGGCGGTTGTCAGTGGCCATTCAGACAGACGGCGATCTCATGTACGCGCCCGGCGTGCTATGGACGGCCGCGCACCACAAAATTCCGCTGCTCAGCATCATGAACAACAACCGCGCGTATCACATGGAAGTGATGCACGTGCAGCGTATGTGCAACCGGCGCAGTCGGGGCGTCGATCGCGGACAGATCGGCAGCATGCTCTCCGATCCCAACATCGACTTCTCGAAGCTTGCGCAGGGACTGGGCGTGCATGCAGAGGGACCCATCACCGATCCGAAGGATATCGCACCGGCGATTACGCGAGCCCTGGCCGTTGTGAAACGTGGTGAGCCGGCACTCGTGGATATCGTCACTCAGGCGCGCTGAGAGGTCGAGATGACGTTGAGACAATTGCGCGCAGCGGCGGTTGGAGTCTCGCTCGCGGCGATCGCGGCATTGTCGCCGGCTCCGGCCGTCGCGCAAAACAAAGCCGCGGTGGCGGCAGAGACATCAGCCGCGGCGCCGGTTGGAAGCGCCGCCAAAGGCAAAGCGCTGTACGGGCGAATCGGCTGCTATCAGTGCCACAGCGAACAAGGGCAAGGGGGCACGCAGGGGCCGCGGCTGGGCCCGAGGCCGATTCCTTACCAGGCGTTTCTGAGATACCTGCGTTCGCCCAGAGGTGAAATGCCGCCGTACAAAGCGAAGGTGATGTCGGATCAGGATGTCGCCGACGTGTACGCGTTCCTGCAGGCGTTGCCTTCTCCCCCGCCGCTCAGCAGCCTGCCGTTGTTGCAGCCCTGACTAAAAAGGGGTCGGGTGACCCCTTTAGCTATTCCGCCTTCAGGATCTTCGCCGGATCTATGCCGGCGGCCCGCCATGCCGGCACCAACGACGCGATTCCGCTGGCGACAACGAGCAGCGTCGTCGCCATCACCAGCGTCGTGCTATCGGTCGGTTCGATCCCGTAGAGAAAGCTCGACACGAGACCTGTGATGGCAACGGCCGCCAGCACGCCGGCGAGGACCCCCGCTGCCACCACCAATAGCGCCCCGTGCGTCAGCGCGCCGACTACCTGGCCGCGGCGTGCGCCGAGCGCAAGCCGCACACCGATCTCGCGTCGCCGCCGAGACACGCCATAGCTCACTGTGCCAACCACTCCAACGATCACGAGGGTCAACGTCAGCCCCGCCAGCGTCGAAAGCAGGGCGCTCCCCAGTCGCTGTGGCATGAGCAGTTCCGCGATGCGCGCGTCCAGGGTCGTAATCGCGGTGACAGGAACCGATGGGTCGATCTCGTGCAGCACTCCGCGCATGGATGCAGCCAGCGCTGACGGATTCGCCTGCGCGCGCACGAGAAGCTGCAGTGGAATCGGCGCGGTGAGGAACCTTGGGTGCTGCCGAATCGACAGGTAAACGAATGGCTCGGCTGTGCCATCGAGGCCGAGTGTGACATCCGCGGCAACGCCGACGATCTCGATAGGGCCTTCGAACGACCTGCTGCTGATGTGTGTGCCGATGGGATTGCGATCGCTCCAGTAGCGGCGCGCCATCGTCTCGCTGATGACGCCGACAAGTGGCCCGCCGGCGCGATCGCTTTCGCCGAATTCCCGCCCCGCGCGAACGGGGATGCCGAGAATCCTGAAGTAGCCCGCTCCGACGAAGTTCGATTCGAACCGGATCTCCTCGCCGCGTCGAGGCGAGTAGCCTTCGATGTCCTGCGCGCGAAATCCGTTACCGCGGACGAGCGGCGGCTGCCTTGCGGCGGCCACTGCATCTATACCTGGCACGCTCGCCAGCCGCGCCACGGCTTCGTCCAGAACATGCTGTATGCGGCCCGGCGGATAGCCTTCGAGCGCAGGCGCGATCTCCGCCATGAGAACGGAATGGCTCGTCAGGCCAAGATCGAGCGCGAGACCGTGCTGAAGACTCCTGATGAAAAGCCCGGCCGCAATCAGCAGCACGACGGTGACGGCCACCTGCGCGCCGAGCAGCGGGCCTTGCCCGCGCGCGCTTCCGGTGCCTTCACCGGTCGTCCGGCTCCCCGTGGTGGCTGACAGCCCGCGGATCGTTCCGAGCGCGGGAAGCAAACCGAACGCACCAGTGAAGATGAACAGCACGACCGCGAAGATCAGCACGCGCGCGTCGAGCTTCAGATCGAGTGAGGCCACATGCAGAGCGCCCGGCAGGTCGTACGCCGCGAGCAGCGCGATCGCCCATTTCGCCACCAACATGCCGGCTATCGTGCCTGCCATCGCGAGCAGGAGGTATTCGGCCAGCAGCTGACGAACGAGCCGGGCGCGACCCGCGCCCAGCGCGCGGCGGAGCTCGAGCTCCGGACGTCTCGCCGCGCCACGGGCGAGGAGCAGGCCGGCAACGTTAGCGCACGCGATCAACAGCGTGGCGGCAACGCCGCCCATCAGCAGCGCCACAAATCTCCTGATGTCGCGGGCAGCCATCGGCGGAAGCGCCGCGCGTGTGGCGCCCTCGACGGTGACGAATCTTCGCTCGCGGCCGGCATCTGATTGCTGAAGTCCGTCCGAGATCGCGCGCATGTCGGCCTGGGCTTGCGGGATTGTCGCGCCCGGCCGCAGGCGGCCGATCGTGCCGGAAATCCAACGCCTGCCGCGGTTGATGAGCATGTCGCTGCCTGCTACTGTCGCGGAGCCTGGATCCGACGCACCGACCGGCAGCAATGAGATGTTCTCGATCGGCATCCAAAGATCGGGACGCATCTCCAACCGCGTCCCGTTGAACCACGATGGAGCAACGCCGACGATGCGGAACGAGCCGCCGCTCAGGCGGAGACGGCGTCCGATGATGGATGAATCGCCGCCAAAGTGGGTCACCCACGTGTCGTGCGCAAGGACGACGGGCGGATCGGCCGCGACGTTCCACGCGGGCGAGATGAGCTGACCGGCGAGCGGAGCCACGCCGAGCAGGGAGAAGTAGTTGGTCGATACGAGCAGCGCTGTCCCGACCCAGCTTCCGGAATCGCCGCTGACACTCACCTCCATCGGCTGGAAGGCGGCCATGTCGGCAAATATTCGGCTCTGGGATCGATAGTCGAGGTACTCGGGATACGAGCTGGAGCAGTACACATCGCCCGCCCGGCATGAGGTGTAGATGTGCGCCAGCTCATGCGGATCACGAACTGGCAGCGAACGCAGCAACACGACGTCGAGAAGAGAGAACACCGTGGCGGTCGCGCCAACGCCAAGCGCGAGGGTGACCGTCGCGGCGACGGTGAATCCGGGCCGGCCGAGAAGGACGCGCGCACCGTAGCGGAGATCCTGTCCGAGCTGCTCGACCCAGGCGCCTCTTCTCGTGTCGCGGAGCTCGTCCTTGTACTTGTCGAGAGCGCCGATCTCGAGCCGCGCCTGCCGTTCGGCTTCAGCGTGGGGAACGCCCGAGCGCTGCAAGTGCTCGACACGAGCCTGAAGGTGGAACCTCAGCTCAGCTTCGATCGCGCGATCGAACTCGCGGCGCCGGAGGATGCTGGCGAGCCACAGCCGCCATCTCGTCCACATGGTTGCGTCTATACCCTCTATCAGTGTGTCGCGGGGCCCCACCCCCACGACCTGTGCCGTCGCCGCCTGACGGCGGCTCGGCTTTGATCGCTGCGTCTACACCTCATTGGCACGGGTGCCGAGCGCCGCCGCCATCACGCTGGCAAACCGGTTCCAGCCGGCGGTCTCCGCGTTGAGCCGCCGGCGGCCCTTCGGCGTCAGGCGGTAAAATTTGGCGCGGCGGTTGTTGTCGGAGACTCCCCATTCGCCTGCGAGCAGCCCCTGCTGTTCCAGCCGGAACAGCGCCGGATAGAGGGCGCCCTGCTCGACGAGCAGCGCGCCGCCGGTGATCTGCTCGAGCCGGAGCAGCACGCCGTAACCATGCAGCGGTCCGAGCGAGACGGCCTTCAGGACGAGCACGTCGAGCGTGCCGGGAAAGAGATCAACGCGGGGCGCCATGCTTCTCTCCTAAGTAAATTAGGCCACCCTATCACCCGTCTCCTAAGCTGTCAAGGAAGGCGCACGGGCGCTTTACTCCAGCGCGCGGACCTGATAAGAACCGGCTCATGTCCGCGCCTCTTTCCCGTCGCGAGTTGCTCGCCGCAACGATTACCGGAGCGGCGCTGGCCCTCACGGGTCGCGCCCAGGACAGGAAATGGAACGCCGGCGCGGTCCGCCATCTGCTTCCCGGGGTCAGCCACAATCGCCTGCTGCTGAAGGCCAGCTTCGTTCGTCCGCTGGCGGCGCCTCCGACCTTGCGCGCGGCATCTCACAAAGTGGCGGGCGGGCGTCTCGACACGAGCGGCGAGTTCTATTCGTTCGATCTCGCAGCGCTCGAGCCGGAGCACACCTATCAACTCCGTCTTGAAGACTCCGCAGGCAAACCCCTCTGCGACCCCTGGCCCATTACGACATTTCCAGGCCCTGACGCGCGGCCAAAGAACTTTCGGCTGTTCGTGTTCACCTGTGCGGGCGGGCACCCGGCCACCTGGAATCCCGACACGAATCGTCCGTACTGGGTGTCGATCGCCAATCGGCGAAAACTGCTGCTGACGGGTCTGTCGTACAACCCGAATGCCGTCATCGCGATTGGCGACCACGTCTATTGGGATCTGCGCTCGCCGGTGGGATCGGTGATGCTCGGCAACGCGCCCGAAGCCCAGAAGCTGGTGGGCCAGTTCACGCGCGATATGCCGGTCGTCGGTACCGACAACGAGCGCAAGCTCAAGCTCGTCGTCACGCCGCAGATTTGCGATCTCTACGGCACCGATTTTCGATCCACGCCCATGTTCTTCGTGCAGGACGATCACGACTACTTCGAGAACGACGAGGCAACCGAGCAGATGGTGACGTTTCCACCCGACGACTTCATGCTTCGGCTCGCGCGGGCGACGCAGCGGCTGTATTACCCCGAATTCCTGCCCGATGCCGGCCGCCCCGACGGCCTGCCGTCGAGCGGCGCTGCGGATCGCGCAACAGGCGTCTCAGAGTCGTTCGGCACGTTGCGGTACGGCAGGCTGCTCGAAATTCTGATGTACGACTGCCGCCGTTACATGTCGCTGGCCGGCCCGGTTGGCGGCTTCCTTCCTGAGACCGTCGAGGCGTGGTTGATGAGACGAATGGCCGCGCAGGAAACCCGGCACGTGGTGAATCTTCCGTCAACGCCGGTCGGGTGGAGCGCAGGCAAATGGGGCGAGTGGTACCCGGATCTGCTCCAGGCGAATGGACAACTTGGCGTGACCGCGCCGAAGTATCTCTGGCAATCGGGTTGGAACCTGCAGCACAACCGGCTGCTTCAGGCCGCCTCGGCCATGCAGGGCACTCCACTTTTCCTGAGCGGCGATCTGCACGCGCTCGGCGAAGGGCGGATTCTGCGTTACGGCAATCTCGACTTCAGCCGGAATCCCGTCGTCTCCGTGTTGACTGGACCGATCAGCACCGGCCCCAAAGCGTGGCCGTCGGCATGGCGCGGCACGCCGCCGCGCACGCCGACCGGTCTCGAGCTCGATGCCGGGCTGAGTCCCCTCGAGAAGAACGGCTTCACGATCATCGATTTCACCGAAGACCGGATCGAGGGACAGATGTTCAGCTGGAAGATGGACGAGCCCGAAGAGCGCCTCGACAATCTGCAGCCGTTCTACCGATTTACGGCCGCGCGGCGAATGTGAGGCCAGCGCGGCACCTGACAGGCCTTCGGGCCTGTCAGGACATGCGCGCTGTTTTGGGGCGATCTCCTAGACGAGATCGATGCTGAAGATGTACCCGCTGTCCGGGCTCTCCAGGCCTTTCCATCCCGGGTGGATGCCGGCATCGCAGCTGATGAGTTTTCCGTCGTGCCACACCAGCCCGTGCGGGTCGCTCGATCCGGGCGCAAACTCGGCCGTCATCACGAGCTGGCCGGTCTTGCCGTCGTACTTGTTCAGGCCGGCTTTCCCCTCACCGTAGGTGGTGCTGTTGTTGCCGGTCACGACCCAGATATTCCCTTCGTTGTCGAACGCCACGTCGTGCAGGCGAGGCCGCTCCTCTGAGCTCGCGCGGATCAAAACCTCGGGAACCCACGTGGTCGGATCGACACGCAGGATACCGCCCAGGCGCAGCGCGGCAATCCAGAGCTTGCCGTTGTGCCACTTCACCCCATGGCAACCACTTCCGCTGCCGTCGATGCTGAGCGGAATCTGACGGTGGGAGATCTGCTTGGAGTTCATGTCGACCTGGAAGATGCCGTATGGCTCGGAGTTCGCGCCCATCCAGACGCAGCCGTTTCCATACGCCATGCCGGAGGTGTTGCGCGACTTGGTCATGACCGTCTTGACGAGCTTGCCGTTCCAATCGACGAGCCATGCGGCCTCATCGGGATCGGGCAACACGGGAAGGTTATAGGTCTTCGAATTTGACGCCGTGATCTTCTGCTGCCCGATCCACAAGCCTCCCGGTGCGTCGGTCATCACAGCGAGCGCGTTCGGATACATGCCCGGCGATTTGAACATCTTGGTCGTCTTGGCCGTCCGCTTTGGAACCGCGCCGCGTCCACCACCGCCGCCCCCGCCCCGGGCCGGCGCCGCACCGCCCTGCTGCGCCAGCGCAATCGCCGTCGAACTAAGTGCGAGACCGGCCGCCAGAAAGTCTCTTCGTTTCATGCTCATGGGCGTCACCTCTCAACGGTGTTGAAGTCCGCGGGAACGTTCTGCTGGCGCTCGAGGCGAACCTTATACCACACTTGGACGTCCGAGGCTGGTCCCTGGCGGAAGGAGAACGAAAGATGTTCAGGAACATTTTGTCGATCATCGCGGCG
Source organism: Vicinamibacterales bacterium (assembly GCA_963811435.1). Lineage (GTDB taxonomy): Bacteria > Acidobacteriota > Vicinamibacteria > Vicinamibacterales > JAMQPK01 > JAMQPK01. The sequence continues at coordinate 1,050,244 of CAWERD010000006.1, read as the reverse complement.
CTGACGCTGGCCCTGGCTGCTCTTGGCGCACAGGCCCCGGCCGCGCGGCGTGTCGCGATCACCATCGACGACGGCCCGGTTGTGAACGAGATGACGGACCTTGGCAATTTCCAGCGGATTACCAACGGGCTGGTGGGATCGTTCCAGGTCGAGAAGGTTCCGGTGACGATCTTTATCAACGAACGCCAGCTGAACGTGCCGGGGCAACGCGACGCCCGGGCGGCGGTGGTCGAGCAGTGGCTCAATGCCGGCTTCGAGGTCGGCAACCACACCTATTCGCACCAGAGCGCTAGCAAGGTTCCAGTCGATCAGTTCCAGGACGACGTCGTGAAGGGCGAAGTCATTACGCGGGCGATCCTCGAGCAACGGGGAAAGCAGCTAGTGTGGCTGCGCTACCCGTATTTACACGCTGGAGCGACTGCCGAGACACATCAGGCAATCGTCGACTTTCTGGAGCAGCGTAAATATCGCGTCGCCCAGGTGACCGTTGACTACGCCGATTACACCTTTGCGGGCGCGTACGCGCAAGAACTGCGACGCGGGAACATCGACGTCGCCGAGAAGATCAAACAGGCTTACCTCGACCAGGTCGACGTCGGGTTCAACTACGCGGAACGGTTCTCGTTGGAACTGTTCGGCCGCGAAATTCCGCAGATTCTGCTCATTCATTGCAACGAGCTCAATTCCGTGACGCTGCGCGAGAGTATCGCGCGCATGCGCAAGCGTGGTTATGCGTTTATCAGCCTGGACGAGGCGATGCAGGATCCAGCGTACCAGCGGCCGGACACGTTCGCGGGACCTGGAGGCTCGTGGCTGAGTCGCAGCGGAACGGTAATGGGCAAACGCCCGACCGACGAGACGTCCGCAGCTCGCCCTGTCGTTCCGAAGTGGATCACAGATCTACCGAATTAGCCGTCGCGGTTTCCGCTCGCCGAACGGTTGACAGCCCTTTCCATTCACCCTACGCTGGCGCCTATGCATAGAGCTGCAGTCCTTACTGCCATCATCGCTATCGGCACCGTATCGATGACAGTCTCCGCGTTTCGGGCGCAGCAGCAGGGTGCGACCCAGGCCGCCCTGAACGCGACGAAAATCGAAAAGGTGAAAGACAATCTGTACGTCATCACCGGCTCGAGCATCGCAAATACCGACGCCTTCAGCGGTGGCAACACCGCCGTGTTCATCACCGAGCGGGGTGTTGTCCTCGTCGACACGAAACTTCCCGGCTGGGGTCAGGCCATCCTGAACCAGATCAAGACCGTCACCGACAAGCCGGTCACCACAATCATCAACACGCACACACACAACGATCACACCGGCAGCAACGAGTCCTTCGGGGCCGCCGTCGAGAGCATCGCCCACGACAACACCAGAACGAATATGGTGAAGATGGACGAGTTCAAGGCGGACAAATCGAAGTTCCTCCCGAAGAACACATACAAAGACAAGCTATCGATCGGCACCGGCAAGGATCAAGTCGACCTCTATTACTTTGGCGTGGGTCATACCAACGGCGACACGTTCGTCGTGTTCCCGGCCGTCCGGACGATGCACACAGGCGACATGTTCGCGTGGAAAGCGCTTCCGTATATCGACGCCTCGAATGGCGGGAGCGTCATCGCGCATCCTCAGACGCTCGCGAAGGCAATCGCCGCCCTTCAAAACGTCGACACGGTCATCACTGGACATACGCCGGTGTTGACGTGGAACGATCTGAAGGAGTACGCAGACTTCAACGCAGAGTTCGTGAACTGGGCGCGGGGCCAGATGAAAGCGGGGAAAACGGCGGACCAGGCAGCAGCGGATTACAAAGTACCCGACAAATACAAGGGTTACACCGCTTCACCCAGCCCACAGTTCAGCGTCACGAAACAGAACCTCGAGATTCTCTACAACGAGCTGAAGAAGTAGGCTTCGCGACCCGGGCACCTTGCCAAGTCGGGCTAAGCCGGACACTACGTACTTTTGAAGAGCGCTGTTATTCGTATCTGAGGGCTTCGATGGGATCCAGGTGCGCGGCGCGCCGCGCGGGGTACAGACCGAACACGAGGCCGACGGAGACCGACACGAGGAACGCGAGCAGAATCGAGCTCGCCGTCACGATCGTCGACCAGCCCGCGAACAGGCCAATCAGGCGTGAAATCCCGACGCCGACAATCACACCGATCGTGCCGCCGACGAACGAGATCAGAATCGTCTCGATCAGGAACTGCCGCACGATGTCGGCCCGGCGCGCGCCGAGCGCCCGGCGGACGCCGATCTCGCGCGTCCGCTCGAGAATGCTGGCGAGCATGATGTTCATGATGCCGATGCCGCCGACCAGCAGGGAAATCGACGCGAGCGCCACCATGACGACTTCGAAAATGCGCTGCGTCCGGCGCTGCTCCGCGAGCAGCGCGGCCGGCACGATGACGCTGAAATCCGGCGTGTTCCGGTGCGACGCGTTCAGCACGCCGCGAATCAGCTCGGCGCTCGGCCACGCTGTCCATTCCCGGCTCGAGCTGCAGATAGATGCCGTCGATCTCGTCGCGAAACCGGCTGTAGTTGTCTTCGAGGCGGAGGATCGCCGTCCAGAGCGGAACGTAAATCAGGTTGTTCCGGTCCTCTTCCGGGACGCCGAGCGTTTCGGTCTGCGCGCTGAGCTGCGGGCCTGCCACGCCGATCACCCGCAGCCACTGGTCGTTCACCTTGACGTACCGGCCGATCGCTTCTTCGGGGCCGAACAGCGCCGCCTTGGCGCCTTCGCCCAGCACCGCCACCGGCGTCGCGCGCTCGGTCTCTCCCTCATCGAAGAAGCGCCCCGCCGCGAGCCGCAGGTTGCCGATCGGAATGTAGGACGGCGTGACGCCGTACACGGTCGGCATCGTCGCGCTGCGGCTTCGGCAGCATCTTCGATGGCAGGAAGCGCTTGCGCGGCGTCGCCGCGCTCACCCCTTCCATCGTCGCGCGGATGACGCGGTAGTCCTGGAAGGTCAGCCCGGGCGACGTGCTCCGCACCTTTCCGAACGCCTGAGGATCGGTCGTCTCGCGCGCCTCGACGATCACGTTGCGCACGCCGAGCTGCTCGATGAACGCCATCACCTGCTGCTGCGCGCCGGCGCCGATCGACAGCATCGCGACGACGGCCGCGACGCCGAAGATCATGCCGAGCATCGTCAGCAGCGAGCGCAGCTTGTGGACGCGAAGGTTGTCGAGCCCGAGCCGCAGATCCTGAAGCCCGCTGCCGAGCTGCGACTTCGGGTCGCGAAGAAATGCCGCGATCACCCGCCTGCCCTTGGCTGCACCGGTCCGGCGCTTCCCGCGCCCTTCTTTTCGTCCGCGAGCGGATTCCGCAGCGCCACTTCAGTCCCGACCGGCAGATTGGTCACGACGATGTGCGTTTCGGTCCGATGCGACACCTTCACCTCGCGCGGCTCGAACGAGCGGCCCTGACGGACGAACACGACCGGCTTGCCGTCCTGTTCGAAGAGCGCCTGGCGCGGCAGGTACCGGGCCGCTTTGATCGGCGCGCCTGTGACGCGCACCTGCGTGGTGAGGCCCGGGTGCAGACTGGCGGGATCGCTGCCCGTCACGTCGAAGCTGACGTCGAACGTCCGCGTCGGATCGTTCCACGCCCACACCTCGCGGCGGCTGGCGCCCGCCACCGCCTTGATGGTCGCCGGCAGCGTCTTGCCCTGCACCGCGTGGATCGTCACCTCTGCCTTTTGACCGGCGTTCAAGTGCGCGCGATCGTATTCACTCACCTTGGCGATGAGCTCGATGCCCGACTCGTGCAAGCACCTCCGCGACCGGCCGCCCGGGGTAGACCGTGTCGCCGGCGCGGAATTCCGGCACCACCACGCCGGCCCACGCCGCGTTGTTCATGTCGTTGTCTTTCACCGCGACCAGACCGTCGAACGGCGCACGCAGCTTCATGTTGTCGATGTTGCGCTGGGCGTTGTCCATCTGGAGCCTGGCCTTGTTGCGCTTTTCCTCGAGCACCGCCAGCGACGCGCGGTCGCTGGCGGCGCGCGACTTCAGATCGTCCTGGAGCTGCGCGAGCCGGCCCTTCGCCTCTTCGAGCGTCAGCACGAAGCTTCTGCTTGTCGATTGCGCTGCTGCAGCACGGAGCCCTGCACGTCGAGCTCGCCGCGCCGGACGTCGAACCGCGCCGTGAGCAGCGTCACGTCGTCCTGCGCGCCCTGCACGACGGCGTCGGCGCGCATCTTCGCGATTTCCTGCTCCGCCTGAGCGAGCTCCGACTTCGCCGTCTCGAGCCGCTCTTGCTGCTCGCTCTGATCGAACTCGACAACGACATCGCCCGCCTTGACCGGCGTTCCGGTGGCCGCGATGGAGAGGATCTGCATCGGACCGCCGACCGAAGGCGCCACGAGCGCCTGCGCCCTCAAAGGCCTGAGCTCGCCTGTCGCGTGCACCACGACCGGCACGTCGCCCTGGGCGACGCGCGCCGTCGGAATGACGTTGCCATCGGTCTGCACGCCCTGCATCGGGGCCACGGCGATCGCGGCAATCACGAGCGCGATGCCCAGCACGCCCGCGAGCGACCAGCCGAGACGTTTACGATTCGGTTTTGTCATGACAGGTTCACTTCACGGGCGGAATCGGATCTTTCAGCGCCACGCGCTCGCCCGGCTGCACGCCTTCGCGCACGACGAGCTGTTCCTGGCCGCGCCGCGCGATCTGCACCAGCCGCTCGTCCCAGCCGCCGCGCGTCCGTGCACGTAGGCCACCGAGCGGCCCTCTTTCTCGAAGACCGCGCGCGCGGGAATCAACACGGCGTCCGCCACGCGATCGACGGCCACGCGGACGGTCGTATTCATACCCGGCCGCAGCCGCGGATCCATCTGATCGAGCTGGACGATCATGTCGAAGTTGCGCTGTGGCGGCCAGTTGGAAAAATCGACACGCGCGAGCGCGCTGATGTCGCCGATCTTCCCGACCATCTCCTTGTCGGGCACCGCGTCGGCGCGGACGACGACGCGCTGGCCCGGCTGCATGCGGCCGCGTTCCGCCTCTTCGAGCCGGGCTGTCACCCGCAGCGTCGACAGATCCGGCACTTCGGCGATGACTTGACCGGGCCATGCGCGGTCGCCCGCCTTGAAGTCGGGCGGCGGACAGCACGAGCGCCAGTTCGGCATGATCGCCACGACACCGTCCACGGGCGCCACGATCTGCGAGGCCGCCGAGCTGACGTTCGGCGTGCTCCATATCGAAGCGCGCCTTGTCCCGCTTCTGGATCTTGCTGCCCAGCTCCGCCTTCTCGATGTCGTGCAGCGCTTTCAGCTTCCGCTCGGCCTCGGCCAGCCTCGCCTTGGCGTCCGCCAGCGCGAGCTCCTTCTGCTCGCGCTCCATGCGCGAGAGAAATTCGCTGCGGCACGGTGTCGAGCTCCGCCCGCCGAACGTCGTAGCGCGCCTTCGTCAGGTCGGTCTGCGCCTGCTGCTGCTGAATGCGGTACTGCGCCCGCGTCTTGCCGATTTCCTCCTCGGCCTGTTTGAAGTCCGAGCGCCTGTCGTTCAGCGTGCGCTCGACGGTCATCGGATCGAACCGGACGACGACATCGCCTTTCTTGATGTTCATGCCGTTCTTGGCGAGCTCGAGGATCTGGAGGTCGCCGCCACCGGTGGTGGGTACGGTCAGCGGAACCGAACGCACCGCCTTCACTTCGCCGCGCACCTGCAGGTAGTCGATGAACTCGCCCTTCACGACGGCCGTGGTCGGCACATCGACCGCCGTGCCGCGGCCGAACACGCCGCTCACGCCGGCAATGGCGACGACGATCGCGAGGCCGACGACAGAGGCGATGATCGTGCGTTTGTTATTGCGCCACATGCCGCTGCACCATCATTCCCGGCTCGAGACCGGACGCGACAATCACTTCGTAATCGTTCATCGCGCCGAGCGTGACTGTGCGCGGCCGGGCGCCGTCCCCGTCCAGCACCCGCACGCGTGAACGTGTCGTTTTCGCGCACGATGGCGTCGCGGGGCACAACGATGACGTTGTCCTTCCGCTCGAGCTCGACGTCGACAGCCGCCGACAGGTCGGGCATGCAGCTTCGGATGGCTCCCCTTGATGCTGACAATCGCCGACGAAGTTGCGCACGCGCGTCGTCAGCATGCTCGTCGTGCCGACGGGTGCGACCTGCTCGACGCGACCCTGGAATTGAAGCTCAGGATAGGCGTCGAGCGAGATTCGCGCCGGCTGGCCGACCTGCAGGATGTGCACGTCGGCCTGATTGACCTTCACGCGCACCAGCATCGCGGCGGGATCGACGACCTGCATGATCGGCATGCCCGGACGCGCTTCCTCACCTTCCTGGATCTCCACCTGCTGCCACGCCGCCACACCATCCGCAGCACCACCATGCCCGCAATCGGTGACGTGACGACCATCCGCGTGGCGTTGTCCTCGGCCGATTTCATCGCCTTGTACGCCCGATCGCGCTGGATCTCGAGAATTCGCAGCTCGGCCTGCTCGGCACGGCGCTTCAGATCGAACGTCGCCTTGAGCTGTTTCTGCTTCGCCTGCGCCTCTTCCACCCGCTGCTCGTTCTTTTCCTGATCGATGCGGCCCAGATAGGCGTTCTTCTTCATCTCGAGGTGGGCGTTCTCGACGGCATTCGCCGCGACCGCAAGCTCCGTCTCGTCCTTCGCGCGCGCCTGTTCCTGCTCTGCGCGTTTCTTCCGAATCTGCTCCTCGAGATCGCGGTGCTCGGACCGCCTGTCGATGGCGGCCTTCAACTGATTCTGCCGGTCGAATTCCACGAGGAGCTGGCCGGGCGACGACGTGCGTGCCGCTGGGCATGAGCTTCGTGATGATGAGCGTGTTGCTGCCCGGTCCGGTCGCGCCGACGAGCCGGGGCGCCGCAACGTTATGAAAATGGATGGATTCAACGAGGCCGGTCATCCGCAGCGTTTTGACGAACGCGCCGCGCGCGACCTTCAACGACGCCGTTCCCTGGCGCGCCTCATCGTCATTGCCGGCGGGACCGCCCGCGCGGACGCCGCGCACGATGGCGAGCGCGCCGACCAGGACCACCAGGATGAGCGCCAAGCAGCAGATACGGCTTTTTCATCGATAGTTAACGGTAGTTAGACGCGAGACGCGGGACTTCGGTTGACCGTGACTTGAGGGTAATGGTACACCGCCCAGGGCATTGGACGAAACCCTGCCTCATCTTGTGCTTAGACCCCGGTTCCTGTCATTTGGGCCGCCTGCATAGCCCTTCGAAGGCGGATATCGAACTACGAAGTTACTTGGCCGGAGCAGCCTCTTGCGCTACCTCGGGGCGGTCTTGCGAAACCTTTCGTTCGAGTCTTTGACGCCTGCCTCGGATACGCCACTTTCCCGGAGCACCTGCGCCGCACGGTTTACAGGAGAATGGAGCTCCCGGACTCCGCCGACTCCCGAGCAAAGATTGTTTCAGATCGTGTGCCCGGGTAGACTGCAACTGCTACGTAGCGACTGGTTTACACAAAATGAGACGACCAGGACGACTCCCGCCGCTTGCCTTCCGGGTAGCGCTCGCCGTGGTGGGAAGCATCGTCTTGCTGCGGGCGCAGATCGCCCCCTACGACCTCGTCATCAGAAACGCCCGAGTCGTCGACGGCACAGGCAGTCCCTGGTTCCGAGCCGACATTGGCATTCGCGGTGACGAAATCGCGACCATCGCCCGGCGAATAGACGGACCATCCGCGCGAACGCTCGATGCGGCCGGCCAGGTGGTCGCCCCGGGGTTCATCGACGTGCACGTGCACGCGTTCGGAGGCGCAGGGCAGCCGCCTTCGATCCTCCCCATCGTCGAGGTGCCAACCGCCGACAACTACGTGCGTCAGGGCGTGACGACGATCATCGCCGGGCCTGACGGCTTCTCGCCGGTGCCACTCAGACCTGCCCTCGAGCTGGCGGCGAAGACGGGCATCACCCCCAACCTTGGCACATTCATCGGGCATGGTTCTATTCGCGAGGCCGTATTCGGTAGCGTCAACCGGGCACCGACCGGCAGCGAGCTGGAACGCATGCGCGCGCTGGTCGTCGACGGCATGCGCGATGGCGCCTTTGGTTTGAGCACGGGACTCTTCTACGTGCCGGCGATCTTCAGCAAGACAGAAGAGGTCGTCGAGCTCGCCAAGGTGGCAGGCGCATCGGGCGGAATCCACATATCCCATATGCGCGACGAGGAACTGGGAGTAGAAAAAAGCGTCGGCGAGACGATCGCCATCGGGGAGCAAGGCGGGTTGCCGACGCAGGTCACTCATCACAAGACGATCGGCAAATCCTCGTGGGGTAAGACCGTAGACACGCTCAGGCAGATTGACGACGCGCGGCAGCGCGGCGTGGACGTGACGCTCGACGTCTACCCTTACACGGCGTCATCGACCAGCATCTCGGCCGCGCTCATGCCGGTCTGGGCGCAGGAAGGCAGCCGCGATGACATGCTGAAACGCCTGCGCGATCCAGTGACGCGCCGCCGGATTCTGGTGGAAACGATCCGGATCCTCCTCGAAGGACGCGGCGGAGGCGATGCTCGCAACGTCATGGTCTCCCGCTGCGACTGGAACCCTGCACTGGCGGGCCAGCGACTCGATGATGTCGCCGCAGGCCGTGGCAAGTCGCGCTCGATCGAAGAGGCGGCGGATACGGCGCTGTGGCTGGTTGAGAGCGGCGATTGCGGGGGCATCTACTTTGCCATCGGCGAAGACGACATCCAGCGAATTCTGAAACACCCGGCATCGATGATTGCGTCCGACGGCGGTGTGGTCGTGTTCGGGCGCGCAAGCCCGCATCCCCGCAGTTACGGCACCTTCGCACGCGTGCTGGGTCGATACGTGCGCGACCTCAAGGTGCTGACGCTCGAAGACGCGATTCGCAAAATGTCGTCGTTTCCAGCTCAGCGTATCGGGTTGGCCGATCGCGGTGTGCTTCGGGAACGGATGAAAGCCGATGTGGTGATCTTCGACCCTGCCACCGTTCGCGACCTCGCGACGTTCGAGCAACCCCACCAGTACGCGCAGGGCATCTCCGTCGTGATGATCAACGGCCAGATCGCGTTCGAAAATGCCACAATGACGACCGCTCGCCCAGGACGGATTCTTTATGGGCCCGGGCGCACCCCGTAGATCAATATCAACTCATTGAGGTCGCCCATGGCCCCAACGGCGGATGTCCGCCCCTTCTACACGAAGCTGTACTTTCAGGTGCTGGTCGGCATCACCCTCGGTGCGTTGCTGGGCGCGCTGCGGCCCGACCTCGGCGCTGCCATGAAGCCTCTCGGTGACGGCTTCATCAAGCTGATACGGATGATTATCGCCCCCGTCATTTTCTCCACCGTCGTCGCCGGCATTGCGACGATGGGAGACATCAAGGATCTCGGACGCATCGGCATCAAAACTCTTGTGTACTTCGAGATCGTGACGACACCGCTGGCGCTCGCGATCGCCCTGGCCGTAGTCAATCTGTTGCAGCCTGGCGTTGGCATCAACGCGGACGCCAGCACACTTGATATCAAGTCTGTTTCGGCGTACGCGTCGACCGCGCAACAGCTGACGGCCGTGGATTTCGTTCTCAACATCATCCCGACGACGCTCGTGGACGCGTTCGCGAGAGGCGAAATCCTTCAGGTGTTGCTGGTCTCGGTGCTATTCGGTCTGGCCTTGCTGCACCTTGGCGAGCGGGGCCGTCCGCTGGTCAAGTTCATCGACCAGTTCTCGCAGGCGTTGTTTGGTGTGGTGGGTCTGATCATGCGCCTGGCGCCCATCGGCGCGTTCGGCGCCATGGCGTTCACGATCGGAACGTACGGACTCGTCACGCTTCTCTCGCTTGGAAAGCTGATGGCCGCGTTCTATCTCGCCTGCCTGCTCTTCATCGTGGTGGGCATGGGCATCATCGCTCGCGTTTGCGGCTTCAGCCTCTGGAAATTCCTGCGATACATCAAGGAAGAGATCTTCATCGTGCTCGGAACGTCATCGTCTGAATCGGTCCTGCCGCGGCTGATGGCCAAGCTCGAGCAGTTGGGCTGCGCCCGCCGTGTCGTCGCGCTCGTCGTGCCGACTGGCTACTCGATGAATCTCGACGGCACGTCAATCTACATGGCGATGGCAGCAATCTTTATCGCGCAGGCGACGAACACGCACTTCCCGCTCGGACAACAACTGGGTCTTATGGCCCTCCTTCTGCTGACATCCAAGGGTGCGGCCGGCGTCACCGGAAGCGGCTTCGTGACGCTTGCCGCGACGCTGTCGGCGATCCCCACGCTGCCAGTCGCCGGGCTCTCGCTGCTCGTGGGCATCGACCGCTTCATGTCCGAAGCCCGTGCGATCACGAACGTGATCGGCAATGCCCTTGCGGCCGTCGTCGTCGCCCGATGGGAAGGCGCCCTGGACATGCAGCGCATGACCCGGATACTGAACGGCGAGGTGGTGACTGACGCGAGTCAACCTGAACAAGCCCTCGAACCGGCCACCATCGGCACACTCGATGGTGCCGCGCGTTGACGCGCCGACGCGAACAGGGCCATAGTTCCCAGACATGGGCTTTTCGAAATGGAGCGCGATGTGCGCGTTCCTGGCGGTGACCGTCGGAGGAACCGTGTCTGCACAAGAGCTGCCCCGCGGTGAAATCGTCGACGATGTCCAGTGCCAGCACGACGCCTCCCAGCGCTACGCGCTGTACCTCCCGTCGTATTTCACGCTCTCGCGACAGTGGCCGGTGATTCTGACGTTCGATGGCGGCGGCAGCGGTCGAGAGGGTGTCGAACGCTATCGCGCCGCCGCCGAGAAATACGGCTACGTGGTGGTGGGATCGAATAATTCGCGCAACGGACCCTGGAATGTGGGCCTCGATGCGGCCGCGGCGATGACCGAAGATATCAAGCTCCGCCTTCCCATCGACCCGAAGCGGATGTACACGGCCGGCATGTCTGGCGGGGCCCGTGTGGCGATCATGGTGGCGCAGAATTCCTCAGAGATTGCCGGTGTCCTGGCGTCGAGCGGAGGGTACTCGACGACCTTCCATAAATCTGAGCGCTTTCCCATCTTCGGCAGTGCCGGCACCGAAGACTTCAACTATCGCGAGATGCGTGCCGTTGACAGGCTGATGACGAGCCCGCATCGGGTGGAAGTCTTCGAAGGCGGACACACGTGGCTGCCCATCGAGATGGCCACCAGCGGTATCGAGTGGATGGAAATCCAGGCCATGAAGAACGGCCTCCGGCCTCGCGACGAAACGCTCGTCGCCGAGCTCTTCTCGAAACGAATGGCGCACGCCAACGCGCAGCCGGATAGCCTGGCCAGGATGCGCGAGTTGCAGCAGACCGCTGCCGATTTTGAGGGTCTCCGGGACGTTGCGCAGGTCATCGAGTCTGCCGCCGCTCTTGAAGGCCGGCAGGATGTCGCCGACGCTCTGAGCGCCGAGGAGGCTGACGATGCGCGTGAATTGCGGGTGAAGAACGAAGCCGACTGGCTGGTGAAGCAATTGGGCTGGCCGGAACGAGCCGACGCGGCGCTCGTCAGCATGCAATCGTTCGTGGCGTCTCTCCTGGAGGTCGCGCGCCAGGACGCAGACTCTTCGGAGCGGCGTATCGCGCGGCGCGTGCTGGCGGGTCTGCGCGCCTCGAGGCGCGGCGTTCCCAATCAGAAATTTCAGGACTGGATAGAGGGCATCCAGCCGCCAGCCGCACCCCAGTCCCACTAACGCCCAACGCCCAATAGCACGCCGGTCTCTGCTTGATAAAATACTAATATTTTTGGTTGATATATTATCAATTACGCATGTAGTATCATCTCGTGGATGTAACTGAGCGATTGGATCCGCCTGTTGCTCAGCGTCTCATCCGAAAGATTCTGCCCGAAGGACAGGTTTCTTGGTCCGATCACGCAAAGGACGAAATCACGAAAGACACGCTCTCGATTCCCGACTGCGCCAACGTGCTGCGCGCTGGCATAGTTGAGGAGCCGGAATACGTCCGAGGTAGCTGGCGTTACCGCGTACGAACCCAACGGATCTATGTGGTCGTCTCGTTCCGTTCTGAAACCGAGCTGTCAATCGTCACCGCATGGAGGACAGGTAAAAAATGAGGTGCCTCACCTGCGGCGAATCGATGAAAAGCCGCAAGGAAAACTACCATTACAAAGAATCAGGCCTGCCCAATATTGTGTTGGTCAACGTGGAGGTGCGCACCTGCGCGAATTGTGGCGCGCGGGAAGTTGTGATTCCTCGGCTCGATGAACTGCATCGCGCGATTGCGCAGGCTCTGATCACTCGAGATGTCAAACTCGGCGCCGAACAGATTCGGTTCCTACGAAAGTACCTCGGCTGGTCGAGTGCCGACTTCGCCCAATACATGGCGGTTCAGCCCGAAACCGTGTCCCGATGGGAATCGGGTAGCCAGGAAATGGGGCCGGTGGCCGACAGACTGCTACGCCTACTCGTATCCAATCGAGAACCGGTCACGCAGTACCCCATCGACTTGTTCAGGCAGAAACTGGGGAAGGTCGCGAAGGCAACGCTGAAGTTCAAGGCGGAGCCGAAGTGGCATCGGGAAGTCGCATGACAAGCGCAACCACCCGCACCAGGCCGGCTGATCGACATCGGCGGATGGCGGATGCATCTCAACTGCGCGGGCCAGACTCGTGCGGGCCAACCGACCGTGATCCTCGAAGCCGGTTCGAGCGATTTTTCAATCGACTGGGCGCAGAACGCCGGCCAGCCCGTCGGGCCGCCTCACAACAAACTTCCGCCCGGCCTTCAGCGGGCTCGGGCCTGGCGATGTCCCAGATCAAGTGGCTCGCGTCCAACAACAGTCCGTTCAACGGCGACGAGATCCGCGCGTTGAAGAATGCACGCGCCGCCACGCCATATCCACTGGGAGACATGCGCTGATTGTGCTGACTCGAGGCATCCCCATCGATCCGACCGCGGAACGTGGCGTCGAGCGAGAGCAGGAACGGCAACGTTTCAAAGCCGATCTGGCCGCGCTTTCGACCAAAGGCAGGCAGATCATCGCCGCAGCCGGTACGGGGCACCACATTCACATCGACGAACCGCAGCTTGTCATTCGCGCGATACGCGATGTGGTGAACGAGGCGGCGCGGAAGTGAAGTCGACGGCGCAGAACCTGCTCAGATCGCCTGCGGAGCGGGCTTTCGATCGAAAGCGAGAGATGTCGAGAGGTCGCGGTTCGCGTCGATTTGCGCCTTCAGATCGGTGACCCTCTGCTCTGCGGTCGCAAGAGCATCGGCGCCGGCAATAAAGCGGCGCGGCGGCGGCTCCTGGCTCGCAATGGTGATGAGCGCTCGCGCGAGCTTCGCAGGATCGCCGGCTTGCCGGCCATTCTGGGCTTTCCAAAACTCGAGCTGCTTCGCTCTGCGCTCGCCGTAATCCTCGATGGACGGTTCGGCGTAGTTCGTCGATTGCTCCGTGAGCAGCTCCGTGCGGAAGAACCCCGGGTTGACGATAGTGGTGGTGATGCCGAACGGCGCGACCTCGGCATGCAGCGACTCCATCCAGCCCTCGAGGCCGAACTTCGACGCGGCGTAGGCGGTACCGAATTCGAAGCCCGCGAGGCCCGCTGACGAGGAGATCGAGATGATGTGCCCCGAGCGCTGCTTGCGCATTACTGGCAGGACCGCGCGCGCGACGTTCATTGGACCAATGAGGCTCGCCGCCAACTGCCGCTCCATCTGTTCCGGCGTCAGCTCCTCGAAGTACCCCGCGTAAAAGCTGGCCGCATTGTTGACCAGCACGTCGATGCGGCCGAACCGGTCGACAGCGACCCGCACCGCCGCGTCGGCATCGGAGCGGCTCGTGACGTCCAGCGTGACGGCCAGCAGATCGTTCGCCTGTCCCAGGGCCCTTGATACGCGGGCGCTGTCCCGGCCCGAGGCCACAACCGCGTGGCCGGCCGCAAGGGCGGCCCTGGCGAAATCGAGGCCCATGCCCCGACCGGCTCCAGTGATGAACCAAATTTTCTTATTACTCATGGCACCTCTCTCTTCCGGTCAGAACGTTTTTCTCAACAGAAACTTTCTGTGACCGACCGGGTAGTCCTCCATCACGGCATAGACGCTATAGCCAGACTGGGCCTTCCGCAACTCGTCGGCGGTGTCGGTTTCTATCGAGATAAGCAGCGCAGAGTGTTCGGCCATGGCGTGAGTTTAGTGCTCGAAGGCAGCTCGAAGAAGGTCAGCTGATCGAGGGTTGGAACTGCTTCGATTTCATGTCGATGTACCAGCAGTTGGGAGCGCTCACGCTCAACGTCGGCCAGCCAGCGGACGGCTTCTGAGATCGACCGCGCCGATGCCGCGCTCAATCATGTTCCAGCTTCAAGACCTTGGCGTTCACGGAATCGGCGATATAGATCGTCTTTTGATCCGGAGTGACCACCAGGTAGTGGGCTTCGCCGATCAGGTTTGACGTTTCGCCGTCCTTGTCTCGCCCGCCTTTGCCAAGCCATCCCGTGATTTTTCCCTGTTCGTCGAGGGACATGATCATCCCGTCCATCCCCGAAGACATCCAGATGTGGCCCTTGGCGTCCACGAACAGGCCGCTCGTCAAATTCGGCTGCTGAATTTCGCGGAGCGGACTGACATTGGTGTCGAGCACCAGAATCCTGCCCATCTGACGATCGGTGACCCACAGTTCTCCCTTGGGCGTGACGATCACGCTGTGAATGGTGGGATAGGTGCCGTCGGCATGAGGAAGTGCACGGCTCGAGATGTATTTGCCGTTCTTGTCGAACTTGAACACCCGCGGATCGGACCCCTGGGTCACCGGCGGCTTGGCGGTGTCATAGGATGCGCAGTAGGTGCAGTCGGGCGGCCCGGCTGTGCCGCCGTGACCCTGCACCACATAGAAATTGTCGTCCCTGTCGAACGCGACGTCCACGGGCTGGTTGAACATGCCATTCCATTTGGCGTCGTCCCATTTGGCGACTTCGCCGCGCGTGCCCACGGTCATCAAGGGCTCGCCATTCGGCTTCAGCTTCCACAGCACGTTCAGAAAGTGATCGAGAATCCAGATGTTGCCATAACGATCGACCCGCATCCCGTGCGTGTTGATGGCAATGTTCGGGTTGAACGTCCGGAGGAATTCCCCCTGGGCGTCATACTCCACCATCATCATGGTGGGGTTCCGGTTGTACACCAGCAGATGCCCCTGAGGCGTCAACGCCACCCCTGAAACATTGCCGAATTTCTGTCCCGGCATTGGCGCCGGCTGCGTGACGAAATGGTACGGAAGCGCCGGCGCGCTGGGAGGGCGCAGATCGGGCGTGGCGCGGGGCGAAACGATGTGGGGATCGCGCCGGCCGGCCCGCGGATTCTCGCCCGGTTGCGCCGGACCTGGCGCGTCCTGCGCCAGGGCGGCGGTCACCCCCACCAATATGAATACGCTGCGAGCAAATAGTTTTGTCATCTGGCCTTCCCCACCGGATTTGAGAGCAGCTGTCGCGTTCCGTCAATAGGCGTTGTTGCAGGACGGATAACGGCGTTGTGAACAGGATATGATCCCGCAAACGGAGGTCTCGTGCGCGTGCTCTCGCTGTGTGCTCTGGCAGCGCTTTTCATCGCGAGCTCAGAGGCCAGCGCCCAAACCGCTCCCGGTCAATCGCCTGTCCTCCGCGCTGCATTTCTCGCGGCGAATCCCGCGATGACTGTGAAGGATCCGGTCACAGGCGCGGTTGGCGGGCCGGCAGTCGAGCTCGCGCGAGAGCTGGCCCGCCGGCGCGGGGTGGAAGTGACGCTCATCGGCGTCCAGACACCACAAAACGTCATTGATGCGGTACGGAATGGCGACGCCGACATCGGATTCGTCGCCTATAACCCGGAGCGCGAAGGGCCTGTCGCGTTCTCTCAGCCGTTCATGCTGGTGCTGCAGACATTCGTCGTCCGCGAGGATTCGCCACTTCAGTCCGTCAAGGATATCGACCGGCCGAATCAGAAGATCGGCGCACGACGTGCAGACTCGATGGCCCTTTATCTCGCGCGCACGCTGAAGCAGGCCGAGCTCGTCGAAATTACCGAGTCCACAGGCACCGAGGGCATCGAAGGTGTGCTGAACGGGCAGTGGGACGCCTTCGGCACAAACCGCCAGCGACTCACCGAGGCCCTGCGAAATACGCGAGGACTGCGTCTGCTGAAGGACGACCTGTACGGCGTCGAGCAGACCCTCATCGTGCCGAGGGGAGATCAGGACAACCTCAAAGCCGTCAATCAGTTTATCGATGACATCCGGACTTCGGGATTCCTGAGCCGAACGATCGATCGGAGCGGCATCATCGGAATCGCGGTTGCGCCGGCAGCCGTCAAGTAAGCGCAGGCTCGGCGCTGATCGCGCGCCACCATATAACGGCGTTCTTCAGTTTGCCCCGACATGTGCTAAAAGCGGGCATGGCAAACGCACAGACGCAACGGATCACCGGCTGGCTTCTCGTCGTGTCGCTGGCAGGCATCACGGGTCTCGCGCAGAGTCGGTCTGCCGCAGACAAGAACCTGCCCAATCCCTATCGAACGATCGAACAGCACTTCACGATGCCGCCGGGAAGAACGCTGGGATCCTCGAGCTCGGTTGATATCGATCCCGACGGGACTTCTCTCTGGATTGCGGACCGCTGCGCCGCGGGTTCGTGCCTTGGCTCGAGTCTCGCGGCGGTTTTCAAGTTCGACGCTGCGGGCAATACGGTGAAAAATTTTGGCGCCGGGATGTTTGTGTATCCCCATGGCATCCACGTGGATCGACAAGGCAACGTCTGGGTCGTCGACGGACAGAGCAACTTGACTCCACGGGGACGCGGCGCGCGAGGGGCAGCAGCCGGCACCCCACCGGCGCCTGCGCCTGCGCCAAAAGTACCGATGGGCATGCAGGTCATCAAGTTCAGCCCCGACGGTGCCGTATTGCTCAGGCTCGGCACACCCGGAGTGGCGGGGGCCGATGACGCGCATTTCAACCGGCCTTCGGATGTTGTGACGGCGCCAAACGGCGATATCTTCGTGGCCGACGGCCATGGAGGCGAAGACACCAACGCCCGTATCGTGAAGTTCACCAGGGACGGGACGTTCGTGAAGGCATGGGGCCGCAAAGGATCGGGAGCCGGAGAATTCGACGCCCCTCACAGCATTACGATCGATTCACGGGGCCGTGTCTTCGTCGCCGATCGCGCGAACAGCCGCATTCAGATCTTCGATCAGGACGGCACGTTCATCGATCAGTGGAAGCAGTTCGGCAGGCCAAGCGGCGTGTACATCGACAAGAACGACGTGCTGTATGTGGCGGACTCTGAGTCCAACACGCCGAACAACAACAACGAGTTTCTACGTGGCATTCACGTCGGCAGCGCGCGCACGGGCGTCGTCACCGCGTTCATCCCCGATCCGATGGGCAATGTCGACGAAGGGGCTTACCAGATCACCAGTGGTGCCGAAGGCGTCGCGGCCGACAAAGACGGCGCGATCTACGGCAGCCAGGTCAGGCCGTACGGTCTTTTTAAATACGTGAAGAAGTAAGTCGCGGACCGCAGCCCGCTTCTTATCGGTCACTCCGTACGGTGGGTGCCCCACTGGAGTGGATCGCGACAGTAGGCGGATTCGTACTCCGCTTCCCCGGCGATTTTTCCTTGTGAATGCGACCTTCCTGAGTAATCCGAAGTGGTCATCCGCTTGCAGTGTTAGCTTCGAGCGTCGTTTGTAGCCCCGGCGCCTCCTACCAACTGGGTTGCGGAGAAGTTGCCTCATTCATGAAATTAGTACCCGTTTGCATCATGGGACTTCTGTTGTTGCCGGCCGGAGCGTTCGCCCAGACTCCGCCTGACAACACGAAAGTCAACGAACGCGATCGCGAGCCGTCTCAGGTGACGGCCGATCAACAGCCGAACAACAAATCCGATCTCGAGACGACGCGCCAGATCCGGAAAGCGATCGTGGCGGAGAAATCGTTCTCGACATATGGACATAACGTCAAGGTCGTCACCAAGGGAGGCAAGGTCACGCTTCGAGGACCTGTCCGCTCTGCAGACGAAAAGAAGCTGATCGAAACCAAGGCCACAGCAGTGGCCGGGGTCGGCAATGTGACGAACGAGCTCACTGTCACGACCCCGGATGCGGCCGCGACCCCAACTCCCGCGGCTAAATCATCCAATACGAAAGCAGGCAAATAATGGCTGGAAAAAACACGGCGGTCTTTGGCATTTATCAGACACGGTCAGGCGTCGAACGTGCGGTCGATGCACTGAAGACTGCCGGATTTTTGAACACGGATATCTCGGTGCTGTTTCCTGAATCCGCCGGCACGAAAGACTTCGCGGTCGAGAAGGGCACGAAAGCGCCCGAGGGCGCGGCGACGGGTGCAGGCTCTGGAGCGGTTGTGGGTGGAACTCTCGGATGGCTCGCCGGTATCGGAGCGCTCGCGATCCCCGGTCTTGGGCCGTTCATCGCCGCCGGTCCGATCATGGCTGCCCTCGCCGGCGCCGGCGTCGGCGGTGCGGTTGGTGGAGTGGCCGGTGCCCTCATTGGAATGGGCATTCCCGAGTACGAGGCGAAGAGGTATGAGGGCAGGGTAAAGGACGGCGGCATTCTCCTCTCTGTGCACTCAGATGACTCGGCGTCAACGACACGTGCAAAGGAAATTCTCAAAAATACCGGCGCGGAGGATGTGTCCTCGACCGGTGAATCCAAGAGTGACCCTGACACCAGCGACCGGCGAGTTCCGGTTGCCGGTCGCCAGTGAATCGCCTCTAATCGCTCAAGCAAGGGACGGCTTCCAGCCGTCCCTTGACACTATGACCCCGCCCGCGACATCGAGCATACGGACCTTCTGATGTAGCGATTTCAATCAGGAAGAACTTTTCAACGAAATCCGCGCTCGCAACGCGGTTTCTTGTGATAGATGTTGGTTGGTCCCTGGGGCTTCATTTGTATGCCGAAGATACTGGTTGTCGCCCTGACGATGGCCACGGTGTTCGCCTTCGCTGAAATCAAGGTTGCACGGGAACCGGGCGATGACATGCGGGCGATCGGCGCGCTGCGTGCGGTCGTGAGGGCACAACGTGCGTATGCCGCGTTGAACGGCGGGTATGCCACGTCACTGAACACCCTGGCCGCGCCATGCTCCGGACAACACGGGTTCATCGCGCGGAACCTGTCGGGCGATCCCAGTATCGTCCGGAATTATGAAATTCGGCTTCAGGCGGATGCACACGATCCGGCACAGGTCGATTGCCACGGAAACCCGACGGCTCGCGCCTACTATGCGACCGCTGTCTCGCTCCACCGCACCGGCACCACGATGCGCGCGTTCGCCGTCGATCAGAACAACGTCATCTGGTATGACGCGACTGGTTCGGCTCCCAAACCGCCCTTCTCCGAGACCGCAGTACTGAAACCGCTCCGCTGATTGACTGTTGCGCACGTGCCCATGTGCACATCGGCATGGGCCGTTCGAGAGGATCGGCCCTGCGCAGCGTTCTTAAATAATAGAGACGCATGGCAGATCTCGAGGGGCTGTTTGCCGCGCACCATCGGGGGCTTTTCAAGTACTTCTGTCGAGCGGTCGGCAGGGCCGAGGTCGCACGCGATCTGACGCAGGAGGTCTTCCTTAGGGTGAGCCGGACCCGAATTCCCGCGGCGGAGGACCGCCATCTGAGCGCCTGGCTGTTTCGAATTGCCAGGAACCTCGCGCTGGACTATCACCGCAGTCGCAGGCGGCACCAGGAGCCGTTCGCGCTCGCAGACCAAGCCACACGATTCCCGTCTCAGGATGTCACCCTGGCCGTCAACGAGGCGCTGGAATCATTGCCGCCGCTTGACCGCGATGTGTTTCTCATGCGCGAAGTCGCCGGTCTCGGTTACGAACAAATCGCAAGCGCCTGCGAGTTGACCGCCGACGCCGTGCGATCGCGCATCCATCGCGCACGGCTGCAGTTGCGGACCCAACTTGCGGCGCCGATCGCCACGTCACGGACGATGGCGACGAGTCGCTCAGGAAAGACAAGCATGGGGGCTGATTAAATGAGCAGTGCACATGAAGTCATTTCAGCGTTTCTTGACGAGGAGCCCTTCGATTCCGAAGAACTGATGGACGCGCTGAGCGATCCGGCCGGCCGCGCGCTCCTGATCGATCTGGTCGCGCTCCGGCGGATCGTTCAACCGACCGATAGCGTGCCTGCAATCAGATTGGCGAATCCAGTGTGGCGACCCGTGTGGCGGATCGCCGCGACCGCCGCGGCATTGTTGCTCACGCTCGCCGGTGGATATCTGGTCGGCGAGCGACGTTCCGTGACCTCATCATCCGAAGCACCGCCGCCAACCCGGATCGTCCATGCAGTGCCATTCGTCCCACCTGGAGGCATTCGATGAAGCGGATGCTGGCCGTGTTGTCGTTGTTGTTGCCCGCGGCAAGTCTCGCGAACGCACAGGCGGTTGACGAAGTGCAGATCGCCGTCGGCGGGTTTGAGCTCGCCGCGAATGGCGCCGAAAAGGCTGCGGGTGTCTGGCGCGACATCGGCCCGCTGATCATCGGCAAGGCCACGGTGGGTGTGTTCTCGATGCGCGGCTGCGGATATTTTGCGGTCACTGTCCCGCCGAACACTTTCGAGGACAACGCGACCGTTGGATGGAGAGTTGAAATCACGCCGACGCGGGTCGTCAATCACGCCGTCACGTTTCGGCTGCGGTGGGTCCGCGCACTGGACAAAGGAAGCGAATTGACGCCGGCTGACGAGGACGTAGAGGTGACGCTTCGGCCGGGAGAATCGCGACCGCTGGACAGCGTGCCCGTCGTCCAGGCCGGGGTGACGACGTTCGATGGTCGTCCGTGCCACACGAAGGCCGCGTCTCTTCGGGTCGTGGCGGATTTTCCCGACTTCGATCGTCGGTTGATCGGGATGGATGTGTGGCTCGTCGAACGGCTGCCGAATGGCAAAGAGGAGAGCCAGTTGCAGTCCCTTCGCGGGCTGCCACATCGTCCGATCCCATTCTATTTCGATGGCCTGCGCGATGGCGCGAAACGCCTCGACATCTTCGGCAAGCTGGTGGCCGATCCCAAGCAAGGCAGCATGGAGATTGCCCTCGAGACGATCAGAGCGCATGCCGATCCCGGCCAGCATGGCTATCAGGCAGCGCGTTGGTTCAGATCCACGGTGCAGATGAAACCGGACGAGATCGTGGAAGTCGCGCTGAATGAGAAGACGGGTGCATTTGCTAACCGGAGTTTCTCTATCAGGATTCGGGCGAAGCAGATTCGCTGATCCCTGCTGGTTCCTGACGGTCATCATGAACCATGCGTTACACTGAGGTTGGGGGGCCCATGATCCTACTGAGTGCAGCGATGGCCGGGGCGCTGGTTGCGGCTGCGGCCGCGGCCGAGACGCCGGCTGTGGTGGTTGCGGCGGCAGATTCGCCGGTGAAAATCGACCGGGCGACCGTACTCACCACGGCTGGAGATCCGCCAGTGCTTCTTTATTCGGCAACCAACCAGACCGATAACGATCTCGAGCAGTTCACGGTGATGGTGTTCATTTACGATGCCAAAGGGGTGCTCAAGACAGAGCAAATCGCGCCTGGACGGCGGACGCTCGAAGCAAAGAGCACGAAGTATTCGACGATCGTCCTCGACGGTGGCCCGGTCGAACCTACCTACTCCTTCGTCATCGGAGTCAACCAGGCGCAGCGGGTGAATTCAGACAGCTGGTGGCGTGCGGATCTCAAGGCGGCCGCGGAATCTGCAATCAAGCAAAAGAAACCATAGAATCTAGTCGTGCTGAGCAATCATGACCGCGTAGCCGTCTGGGTCATGCACTTCGAACTCTCCGATCGGTAGATAGAAGGGATGCGTGAGCGGGCCGGCGTCGATGCCGGCACCGATCACCTGTTCGCGGAACGCCCCGACGTCGTGCACATACAGGTAGAAGAAGATCCGCTGCTCCGACGAGACGATGGCTTCATCGGTCTTATGCAGCATCAGATTCGCTTTGCCGGCATTCAACCACACCCAAATCGGATCCGGCACGTTCTCGAGATGCTGGTTTGCGATCGTAAAGCCGAGCTTCTTGTAGAAGCCCACAGATCGCTGAATGTCTTTCACCCGCGCATAAGGGACGAGCGCTCGATGTTCCATGACGCATTCTCCGTCGCGAAGAGATTACGAGACCGGCGCCAGATAGTGTTTTCGCGCCCGGATTCTTACGTTCGGTAGCCGCGTGGTTACCACGAGCGAATGAAGGCGTCCGTCGGCGCGAGCGGGAGTGAAACCGAGCATGTACTGTTGATGGAGCTCCTGTATCATCGTCCCTAATATTCGAGAGAACTCCTGGCCGGTTCCTGCGTAGACGTAGCCGCCGCCGGTATCTTCCGCGATCTCTCGAAGAGTTCGATCTGGTGCCCGCACGACAGGATTTCCGCGTTCAACAGAACGGCTGTCAAGACCGACTGCGTAAATGGCCACGTTGGCCTCGGCCGCTCGCTGCATCACCGTACGCGCCGAGGCAGCGCTCGCGGTGTCCGTCCCATCGCTAACCACGAAGATCGCGCGACGGTCCATTTCATTGGTGAAGGTGCTGCACCCATCCACGAGCGCATCGTAGAGAATCGTCATGTTTGCGCCGGGCACCAGCGGCAAACGCGCCGTCAGTTGCGTGTCGTCGGCGGACAATGGCGGACTCAAGCGGAGGGTGCTACTGAAGGTACCGACCCGGAGGGAGTCATCCGGTCCAAGTTGTGCGATGACGGCACTCGCAGCGGACCTGACCTGAGTCAACGACTGCGCCATGCTTCTGCTGGTATCGAGCAGCAAGAGAACGTGGACCGATTGGCGAACCCTCCCAAATGCCACAATCGGCACCGGCCGGCCATCGTCGAAGACCCGGAAATCGTCCGGTCGCACGTCGGTCAGAGGCTCGTTCAGTTCACTATGGATTGTGACGGGGACGGCGACCTGGTGAACCGTGGATTTGAACGTCTGAGCGGAAACTACGGTGCAAAGACCGACGATCACGACGAGCGATCGCATGCACGATGAGTGTAGGAGCATCGGCGGTTCTGAACAAGGCCATCGCCCCGCATTGCGGGGATCCTGCCCTGCCTCAAAATTGTGCGCGACAACCCCCGGGCTTAAGTGGTAGATCCAGACCACGGAGCGCATCATGATCAAGAAACGGCCTCTCTCGCTCGTCGCAGTTTTCATGACCCTTGCCGCCCTCTCGTCGTTCCTGCCGTTCGGGTCCCCATCCGCACAGCAACCGGCGAGCGACGTCGCGATCGACAACGACGACATCGGCGGCGTCGTGACCGGACCCAAGGGACCGGAAGCCGGCGTCTGGGTGATTGCGGAAACCCGCGACCTGCCGGTTCGCTATATCAAGAGCGTGGTGACCGACGACCGGGGCCGTTTCGTCGTGCCCGATCTCCCCGCAGCGACCTACCAGGTTTGGGCGCGCGGCTATGGACTCGTCGATAGCACCAAGATCGCGGCGAAACCGGGCCAGCGCATCGGTATCACCGCGGTCAGCGCACCGAGCGAAGCGGCGGCCGCCCATTACTACCCGGCGATCTACTGGTACTCCATGCTGAAGATTCCTCCCGCCGATCAATTCGGCGGCAAGAGCAGTATCCCCGCGCGCCTGACCCAGATGAACTGGATCAGCTCGATGAAGAACAACGGCTGCATCGGCTGCCATCAGCTCGGACAGGAGTCGACGCGGACGATTCCCGAGGTGTTCGGCAAGTTTGCGTCTTCAGCCGAAGCATGGCGGCGGCGGGTACAGGCGGGTCAGGCGGGCCAGCAGATGCTCGGGCAGATGAGCAATCTGGGCGAAATGGCCTTCGCCAACTACGGTGACTGGACGGATCGGATCGCCCAGGGCGAGCTGCCGTTTGCCAAACCGCCACGCCCTCAGGGCGTGGAACGCAACATCGTCGTCACGCTGCGCGACTGGATGAACGAAAAGCAATACCTGCACGACCTCATCGCGAGCGACCGGCGCAACCCTACCGTCAACGCTTACGGTCCGGTCGTCGGCTCGCCCGAGTACAGCTCCGACACGCTGCCGATTCTCGATCCCGTGAAGAACGTCGCGACCACGTTCGTCGCGCCGGTGCGCGATACGAACATGCCGCTCAATCTTGGTCCCGGGCACGCCGCAGGACTCGATCCGCTGCAGACGTCGGCCTACTGGAGTGGCGAGCGAATCTGGGAAACGCGGGTCAACAACCACAACTCGATGTTCGGGCGCGACGGACGGCTCTGGCTGGCCGCCTCAGTGCGGGGCGCGGACAACCCGGCGTTCTGCAAGGCGGGATCGGATCATCCGTCGGCCAAGGCTTTCCCGATGGAGCGCGCCGTTCGCCACGTCGCCGTGCTCGACCTGAAGACGAAGAAATACACGTTCGTCGAAACCTGCTTTTCGACGCATCACCCACAGTTCGGCTACGACGCGAACGAGACGTTGTGGACGAGCGGAGGCGGTCCCGTAGTGGGCTGGGTCAATACAAAAATGTTCGACCAGACCGGCGACGCCGCGAAGTCGCAAGGGTGGACGGCGCTGGTGCTCGATACCAACGGCAACGGAAAGCGCGATGCGTATGTCGAGCCCGATCAGCCGGCAGATCCCACGAAAGATACCCGAGTCAACTCGCCGTTCTATGCCGTGATGCCGAATCCCGTGGACGGATCCATCTGGGGAGCCACACAGGGTGTTCCTGGAGCGATCGTCAGACTTGCGCCTGGATCGAATCCTCCAGAGACCGCGCTGGCCGAGATCTACCGCGTGCCGCCGCCCGGATTCGGCACGCGTGGTGCCGACATCGACAGTAAAGGCGTGGTCTGGGTGTCGCTCGGCAGCGGGCACATGGGCAGCTTCGATCGACGCAAGTGCAAAGCGCCGCTCAACGGGCCAAAGGCCACGGGCGACCATTGTCCCGAAGGGTGGTCGTTCCATCAGTATCCCGGCCCGGGATTCAGAGGCATCGGCGAAAACAGCGCCGAGTCGAGCTACTACTCGTGGGTCGACCAGCACAACACGTTCGGGCTGGGCAACGACGTGCCGATGTCAACCGGCAATCTGAACGACGGCCTCATCGCGTATGCCAACGGACGCATGGTTGTCCTTCGCGTGCCATATCCCATCGGCTTCTACGCCAAGGGCTTTGATGGGCGCATTGACGATCCGAAAGCAGGCTGGAAGGGACGAGGACTGTGGGCAGCTAACGGCGATCGCACACCATGGCTGATCGAAGGCGGCAAGGGCACGAAACCGCTGGCCGCGCATTTCCAGTTACGCCCCGATCCGCTGGCGAAATAGGCTGGGAGGACACGATGAAATCCGCACGCTACGCCGGGTTGCTGATGCTTGCGTCGGCGGCCGTCTTCTCGGTGACGCGCGCCCCATTCGGGCCGTCTGAAACAGTCGTCGCGCAGACGGCGCAGGCGCCGCTGTTCGAAGTCGATCCCTTCTGGCCGAAGCCGCTGCCCAACCACTGGGTGACCGGCTCGACCATCGGCCTCTCCGTCGATGCGCAGGACAACGTCTGGACAATCCACCGGCCAGAGACGGTCGAGGCCAACTTCAAGGCAGCCGACCTCAAGGCGAATCAGGCAGTAGACGACGAGGTTCAGCCGGGAGAGCCGGCCCGCGTGAGCGCTACAGATCCGATTGGGGTCTGCTGTAAGGTCGCACCGCCCGTCCTGGTCTACGACCAGGCAGGGACGCTCGTGAAATCGTGGGGAGGCCCCGGCAAAGGATACGACTGGCCCGACAGCAACCACGGCATCACCGTCGATCACAAAGGGAACGTCTGGCTCGCCGGCAACGGGCAAAAGGACACGCAGGTTCTCAAGTTCACGAACGATGGGCGATTCCTGCTCCAGTTAGGGAAGCACGGCGTGCACAACGGCAGCAATGACGTGCAGAACTTCTGGCAGCCGACGAAGATCTTCGCCGATCCGCCGGCCAACGAAGTGTATATCTCGGACGGCTACGGGAACCGGCGCGTCATCGTCTTCGACGCCGACACCGGCGCGTACAAGCGGCACTGGGGCGCCTACGGCAACAAGCCGGACGACGCGAAGATGCCGCCGTACAACCCGTCGGCTCCTCCATCGAAACAATTCAGCACGATGCACTGCGTCATCGTCTCGAACGACGGTTTCGTGTACGTCTGCGACCGTGTCAACGACCGTATTCAGGTCTTCCGCAAGGACGGCACGTTCGTCAAGGAAGCGTTCATCGATCCGAAGACCTACCGGTCAGGGTCGGTGTGGGACATGGCCTTCTCGCGCGATCCGCAGCAGACCTACATCTACGCCGCGAACGGTGTAGACGAGAAGATCAACGTGCTGCTTCGCAGCTCGCTCGAGGTGCTCACCTCATTCGGTGACGGCGGACGGCAGCCGGGACAATTCTTCGGCGTCCACAATCTCGCCACCGACTCCAAGGGCAATCTCTACGCGACGGAAACCTACACCGGGGCTCGCGTGCAACGGTTCCTGTTCAAAGGCGTGAGACCGGTGACGCGAAAGGATCAGGGCGTGCCCTGGCCGCAAACCGGGCGTTGAGTCAGCGGGCCTGCACCGCTGGGGATGACTGCAAGCCGTCTGACGGAACAAATTTGTCGTACCGAGTTCGGGCCACGAGAATTGCCACTATCGCCGCGAGAATCGCAACAGCCGCGTAGGTTACGAGTTGACGGCGCCAGCCGCGATTCGCCCTTTCAGGTTCCGGATTCACTCTCACCGGTTCGATGAATCTGTAGCCCTTTTTCGGGACCGTTTCGATGTATCGAGAGCTCGAGCCCTTATCACCAAGAACGGTTCGGAGGCGACTGACGACGACGTCAAGGCTGTGATGAAAGTCGACGTTTCTATCTGGCCACAACCGCTGTTCAATTTCTTCACGAGTAATCAAGTCGCCGGGCCGCTCGAGCAGCAACTCGAGCAATTCGGTGGCCTGTCCGCTGAGCTTCACCGGCTGCCCTCCACCCGTTAGGCGTCGTCGTCGATCGTCAAACGCGAACGGTCCAAACGTCTTCACCAAGGCAGAGCTCCATTCTCAGCGGATTCGGGCCTCATTCTACGCGTATGACAACCGGAGAGGCGAAATTGAGGATTTGTGAGTTGAATCTGGACGCGCTGGATGGTGCGATGCGATCGCGCCGCACAAACGCGGCGTCGATTGGAGGGACGGCGTGGTTAGCATTCCCAAGGCCGCGGTATGGGTGTGCGGCATTGTTTTGTCGGTGGCATTTACCTTCGCAGGCATTTCGAAGCTCGCGGGTCCGTCAGCGATGCGATGGACCGAGAGGTTCGCAGGTTGGGGCTATCCCGAAGACGCTGCATACGTCATCGGGGCGCTGGAGATTCTCTGCGGCGTCGGTGTTCTGGTTCCACGGTGTAGACGAGTTGCCGCGGCGGTCCTGGTCGTCCTCATGATTGGGGCGTTGGGGACGCACGCCGTGAACGCCGAATTTCCGCGCCTCTTTCCGCCGCTTGTTCTTGGCGGGCTCGCGCTTGTGATGTACTCGGCAGGCCAGCGGCCCGGTCGCGAATGACGCAGCCGCTGATCATCCGTGGACGAAGACTTCCCGGCTATTATTACGCATGAAACAACGAACTCTTTTCGGTGCCGGCGCCGCCGTTGCGTTGGTGGTCGCGGTGACGGCACAGCCTGCCAGTCAGGCTGGCTCAACGGCTTTCGTGGGCGTCAGCGTGCTCACGATGGAGAACGACACGGTCCTGGCCGACCAGACGGTCATCGTCAGTCAGGGAAAGATCGCATCGGTCGCCCCGGCGGCGACCGCGCAGATCCCGGCCGGCGCAGTCCGCGTCGAAGGCAAGGGCAAGTTCCTGATGCCGGGCCTGGCCGAGATGCACGCGCACATTCCGGGTGGTGCGGCCACGGATCAGGCCGTCGAGCGCACGCTGTTTCTGTATGCCGCCAATGGTGTGACCACCATTCGCGGAATGCTGGGCGATCCACGGCATCTCGTCTATCGCGACCGTGCGGCAAAGGGGGAAATCGTCAGCCCGCTGATCTACACATCGGGGCCGTCTTTCAACGCCAAGACCGCGGCCACGATTCCCATGGCCGTCGAGGCCGTGATCGCGCAGAAGAAGGCCGGCTACGACCTGCTGAAAATCCATCCTGGCGTGCCGCGCGACGTGTTCGACGCGCTCGCGGCAAAAGCCGACGAACTGAAAATTCCGTTCGCCGGTCATGTGCCCGCAGCCGTCGGGCTGACACGCGCGCTCGACGCGCGCTACGCCAGCATCGATCACCTCGACGGCTACGTCGAGGCGCTCACGCCGAACCCGGCTGCCGACTCGCAGTTCTTCGGCACCAACTTAATGGGTGTGGTTGACGAATCCAGGTTCGCGTCGCTCGTCGCGGCGTCGAAGGCCGCAGGCGTGTGGCAGGTTCCGACTCAGGTGCTGATGGACAACCTGTTGAACGATCTGCCGACCTCGACCCTCGTCGCACGTCCTGAGATGAAGTATGCGATCCCTCCAGAATCGATCAAGAACTGGACGGCACAGCGCGAGAAGTTCCAGCAGATTCCGCAGGCCGATCGAGCGAAGTTGCTTGGTTTGCGTCGCCGCTTCATCAAGGCGCTGCACGACGCCGGGGTGCCGTTCGCGCTTGGCTCTGATGCGCCGCAGTTCTGGAACGTGCCCGGATTCTCTGCGCATCGCGAGCTGCGGTCGCTCGTCGATGCCGGGCTGACGCCGTATCAGGCACTCAGGACGGGAACGAGAAACGTCGCGACCTACTTGAGCACCGAATCGACGACCGGCACGATCGCCGCCGGCAAGCGCGCAGACCTCGTGCTCCTCGACGCCAATCCGCTTGTGAATATCGACAACAGCACCAGGATTGCCGGCGTGATGGTGAACGGCCGCTGGATCTCCAAAGCCACGATCGACAAGCGCCTGACCGAAGGCTCATAGGGTGCGGGTGGCAAAACCACTCGACGTTCTGCTTCCGACGATCGGGAGCGCCGGCGACGTGCATCCCGTCGTCGCGCTCGCTCTGGCCCTCAAGGCACGCGGGCACAGGGCAACCGTTGTCACGAATCCATTCTTTCAGGATCTCATCGAGTCGCAATCCCTGGGATTCCTTCCGGTCGGCACCGTCGAGCAGGCGACGGCCATCATCGCCGATCCCGACCTGTGGCACCCGCGCAAAGGATTCGAAGTCGTCGCGCGGCGGGCGATGCTGCCGGCCATGGCCGAGATCTACCGGCACATCGAGCGGCATGCGGGCCCGAGCACGGTTGTCGCCGCATCGGGCATTGCATTTGGCGCGCGGCTGGCGCAGGAGCGTCTCGGTGTGCCGACCGCCACTGTTCACCTGCAGCCGAGCATCATCCGAAGCCTCACCGACTCGGGCATGGCGGGGAACGTGCGGATTTCGGCATCGCAGCCCATGTGGTTCAAGCGCGCGTTCTTTCGCCTGGCCGACTGGCTCGTCATGGACCGGGTGTTGAAAAAACCCGTCAACGAGTTCCGCTCGACGCTGGGTTTGCCACCAATCGGCCGCATCCTGTATCGGTGGCTGCATTCGCCGCAGCTCGTCATCGGGTTCTTCCCGGAATGGTTCGCCGCATTCCAGCCCGACTGGCCTCCGCATACCCATCTGGTGGGCTTTCCCCTCTGGGACACTGGGCGGCCTGGCATCATCCCCGAGGATGCTGAAACGTTTCTCGCGGCCGGCGCGCCACCGATCCTCTTCACACCGGGCTCGGCCACCGCGACGCTTCACCGGTACTTCCGGGAATCGGTGGCTGCCGCGCGCGAGCTCGGCGTGCGTGCGATGCTCGTCACCAACTACCCGGATCAGGTACCGAGCGATCTTCCTCCACACATCAAGGCGTTCGGGTATCTACCCTTCAGCGAAGTGTTGCCTCGCGCGGCGATGCTCGTGTATCACGGCGGGATCGGCACGCTTGCGCAAACGATCAAGGCCGGGATTCCCCACCTCGTGGTTCCGAACGGACACGATCAATTCGACAACGGCTTTCGTATCGAACGGCTTGGCCTGGGCCGCAGCATTCCGCAGACCGCGTATCGGGCACGAGCGGTTGCCGGCGCCATTCGCGGCATACTCGAAGACGGCGAGCTCGGCGCGCGATGCCGCGACTATCGACGGCGCGTCGATTCGGACGCGGCCCTGACACGCGCGTGCGAGCTCATCGAGGGTCTCTGAATCCCTTCAGTTGTTGACGCTTTCGCTGCAGAATCTCGGCATCGTTCGTGAGACCGGAATAGACCGCTCGTTCCCAGCTTCCGTACATGGCGTTGGGCAGCAGAATCCAGCTTTTTCCCCAACGGTCGGCGTGCTTTTTCGCAAGGGCTACGCGATCGGCCGGCGTCATCGTGGCCGTGTTGATGAAGTCGTTCATGTCATCGCCCACGAGCAGCAGCACCCGGTGCGACTTCGCGATCTCGGCTCGCCGCGTGGTCTTGTCCGAGGTCCACCCGTTCTCGCCCGGACAGAGAATCGTGTCGTCGGTAGCCTGTATGCCCAGCGCGGCGAGATTCTCGAGCGTGGCAGGTTGCTCGGATGCCGCGCGGTTGGTGACGAAGAACACCTTGACGCCCTTCTTCTCTGCAGACGCGATGAACGACTGGGCCCCTGGAATGGCTGCAGCCGCTCTCTGCTCGACCCAGACGTTCCACATCTCCTGCTCGTAGGTCGTGTCTTCGTGCACCATCTGCGCCTGCGCCGGCGAGTTGTCCAGAACGGTTTCGTCAAGATCGAGAATCACGGCAGGTGGGAAGTTCTCGGACCCGCCCGCCTGTTCGAGGGCTGCGGACCACGATTTATCGTTCAGGGCACGGTCGAGAACGAGTTGAGCGCTGTTGTAAGTCGCCGTCGTCACCGCCCAGAACTCGGCGGACGACTGCACCCACAGCACGACGTTCAGTCCTTCGTGCGTGTCGCGTCTCGCAGTTGGCGGGTTCGATGCTCCGCTCGGGACGGGCGGGACGCGGTCCGAGCGACCGCCGGCACTCGCACATCCCCAGCACATCAGGACGAGCGCAACTGTCGCGGCGCGCTTGTGGCCACTTTTCATAGCATTCCTCGAGCTCATTGAAGCACGAGGTAGTCAATGCCATTGTTCTGGCCGAGTCAAGACGCCGCCGAGACGCGCGATGACACGGCGAGTCACGCGGTTCGCCGTGTCATCAGGTTGTTTCAGCGTTAGGGCGCTTTGGCACTTGCCGGGCACGCGCCGGGCACTTCCTTGAGCGAGGCGACTTCGAACTCCGCGAGATCGACCTTGTCTCTGCCGATCGCCTTGTCAGCCTGACTTGGTGCAGGAGTCTCGGCCGGTCGAGCAGTGGAGTCCCCGGCTTCTCTATCGATTCGTCCGGTCACCTCGACGCGTTTTCCAACGACTGCCTTCAATTTCGAGTCGTCTGCGTGCTCGAGTTTGTACATGGATCCGAACTGTGCGGTTCCCGACGTGCCGGCGGCTCCCGGTGTGGAGGCGGGCGACGCTGGCCTGATTTCCGCGAGAATGTAGTCCTCGAGGATGCCTGCCTTTTCGGCGACGTTCGGCGAGCGCCCGGGAACATCTTTCTCCTGGTAAACGCAGCCGACAATCGTGGTGTTCGCCTGTTGAGTCGTCGCCCGGGTGCTCGGCGTGTCCGGGCGTGGCTGCGGCGAGGTTGACGGCGTTGGCGCCTGTGCCGAGATCAGTACGCCCGAACACACAATGGCGGCAAGCGAGTAAGCGATGTGTTTGTTGACCATCTTTTCTCCTCTGAATTCGTCGAGACAAAAGTGCCTGAGCGAACTTTTCGCTGCAACGGCTGCGCCAACCGTAGTGGCGCGTCGATCCATCGGTTTCGTTGCGATTCAGAGAGATCGTGATGGCTCGTGAACAGAACCGGTAATTCTTACCGGCAGGCTGGCTGTCACATTGCGCACACAGAGGGCGCTCGTGTGACACTCGACATCGTGAACAGCTCAGCCTAGAGTATTCGTTCCTTCTCGAACGCTGGGCCCTTTTCAGTCTTAGGAGGTCGGCACGTGAAACGATTGATCTTTGCTTGCGTCATCCTCGCCGGCGCCTTCTCACTCGTCCCGCTGGTCATGACCGCGCAGCAACCGGCAGCGGCTCAGCGCCCGGAGCTCGCCATCCTCTACACGATCGATGGGTTCAGCGACAAGGCGCCGGGGCGCGTCGCGATGCCAAATTTCGAGGCGCTGATGGCACAGGGTGCCTATTTCCGTCAGAACTGGACCGTGCAGACGGCCGACCCTTCCAACGGCTTCCCACCGAGTCCGTGGGCACAAAACGGTTACACGTCCTCGATTCCGAATGTGGTGCAGATGTCCGGCACGGCCATGATCCTGCCGGGCAAGCAGAAGTACGTCCAGGACTCGTTCTTTCCGCTCAAGATCACGGCCCACGTGGTGAACGAGATCAGCTATCGCTCGCTCGACGGAAGCTTCCACTACACGGCGCAGGCGGGCGGATCGGGGATGCGTGCGGCCGGCTACAAGGTGGGCAACGACAAAACGTTGTTCTGGGCACAGACGTTTCTTCGTGAGGTCGATCCCACGTTCATGTGGATTCACATGCAGGACACCGGCGTGGCCGCCGGCGAGAGTCGCAACGCTCCTGCGGGATCGCCCTACAAGGACAACATCTGGGCCGAGGGTTCGCCGTACATCAAAGCTCTCCAGCAGCAGGACGTGTATTTGGGCCAATTCATCGACGCGCTGAAAAAGAGCGGCAAATGGGAGAAGACGGTGATGTTCATCACCGGCGATCACGGCGAGCAGACCGCGGGCGGGCATCCCGCGAACGTCCCGGAGGCGTGGACGATGCCCCTCGTGATGGTGGGCCCCGGAATCAAGAAGGGGGTCACCTTCGACTACACCGAGGCGATCGATACCGTGCCCACGCTCTGCCACCTCATGGGCGTAAACCCGCCGCTCAACGCGGACGGACGGATTCTGGCGGAAGCGTTGGTCAATCCGCCCGCCGGCGTGCCGCCGCGCCAGCAGAAGATCAAAGAAATCAACTTGCTCCTGCTTGAAATAGAAAACGCGCTCGCGAAACTGACCGGCGCGTCCGGCGCAGCACCCACGTCCGGAGGACAGGGACGGTTTTCAGCGCTGCGTCAGGTCCAGCAGGATTACTTCGACATCGAGCGTATTCTCGAGTGGCACCAGTTCGGCACCTACGATCGATTCATTGCGCACCACAAACAGTTGCTGGCGCGCCTGAACACGATGCGGAAATAAGTGCTTCTTCGCGTGGCTGGCGCTGTATCCGAAAAGCGTCAGCCACGACGTCGATGACGGTTTTTTCTTTCGACATTCACTTTAGAAAATCTTGAAGGGTCGACTGGAAAGAAACCTTAATGTTTTCGCTGGCATGTGGAATGCACAACTTGACGCCTCATACGTGGCCGTGTGCCCCCGCGTCATCGTCGCCCTGCCCGATTTAATTGAGTGTGCAACTATCGCCGAATGGCTCGCGAGCAACCGCTTCGAGCCCGTCCGACGACCGGACGCGCGCAACGCGGCTGGGGAAATGCACGCGCGTGATTTCGATCTCCTCGTCGCCGACGCTACTTTCGCCATGCGCGATGGGCTTCTCGCAGTCAGTCGAAAGCGCAATCCGTCGATGCCTATCATCGTGATCGGCAGCGACGCGGAAGCCGATCTGCGCGACGCCGCGAGCTGTCACGCGATGTACCTGTGCCGGCCGCTCGAGCGCGCCACGCTTCTCTGCACTGTGATGATGGCAATCATGGAGGGGCGGCCGAGTCGCCGGTCGGAACGGAAGATCGCGAGCCGTTTCGAAGCCATCGTGAACGACGTGCCGTCTCACATCATCGACGCCAGCTATCACGGCTTGCGGCTCCAGATGCCGGCCCAGCGCATGTCCGCCCTGCCGCCCCATTTCAACGTGCGCGTGCCGCTCATCGGAGTGGCCGTGACGGTGCAGCGGGTCTGGGCGCGGTCGACGCCGGGTCAGCTCATATCGTGCGGCGCCGCCCTGTCGGCGAATCGCCCGGCAATCGAACAACGGTGGCGTGGATTCGTAGACATGCTGCCCGTTCTCGGGACCTCAGCGACATAAGTTCGCGGAACCGCGAGTCTCATTCAACCGGCCGAGGGAGTCACCACAACGGCGGTGCCGTAACAGAGCACTTCGGTCACCCCGCCCATCACCTCAGTGGCGTCATAGCGAATACCGATGACTGCGTTGGCTCCCTGCTGCCGCGCATGGTCGAGCATGAGTTGGAACGCATCTTCCCTGGTGCGTTCGCACAATTCGGTGAAGAGCGAGATGTTCCCTCCTACAAGCGTCTGCAGCCCCGCGCCGATGCTGCCGATGATCGAGCGGGAGCGCACGATGACGCCGCGGACCACTCCCTTGGTCTCAACGATACGATAGCCGTCCAGCGTGAACGCGGTTGTCGTCATGTTATGTTTCACGCAATCTCCCAACGCATCGCGACAGGATTCTAGCAAAATACGCGGCCTTGACCAGCCGCCCCGGTTCTCTCACAATCCAGCCTTTCCATAGGAGGCTGTTCCGATGACACTTAGTCGATCAATCGCCATCGCCGTTGGCGCGTGCCTGGTGCTGGCGACGCCGGGTTCTCGGGTAGCGGTTCAGGCGCAGGAGCAGCAGATCGAGGTCTGGACACCGTTGCCAGTGAAACCGAATCCCTTCGTCCCACCGCACAAAGCATGGACGAAGCTTTCCGAGGTGCTCGCAAAGCACAAAGGCCAGCAGAACTGGTCCGAGCTCATTGTCGACGACAATCTTTTCCACGGCGAGTACATCTCGATGGCGCCAGGCGCGAAAACGCCGCGGCGATTCCATCAGGACAACCGCGCGTTCTGGATCGTGCAGGATGGACAGATTCGCTTCACGATCGAAGGACAGGAGCCGTTTGTGGCGACCAAGGGCTTCCTCGTGCAGGTGCCGAAGCGACTGGTTTACAGCATGGAGACCGTCGGCGACAGGGCGTCGCTGCGTTTCGAAGTGCTGATGGCGAATTCTCAGACGATGTATCCGGCCGATGAGACGCCTCCGCCCACTCCTGGAATCAGGTTCGAGAAGACACGTGTCGCCAACAGCAAAGGGGCCTACGACGAAGCCAACGTGCCCTACATCGACTACAACCTGACGATCGCCGGCAAGCAGAAGCCGAAAAAGAACCCCACGCAGTTTGTCGGCGACGCCCACGACGGCGGCTATGTGAACGTCGGCATCGCGAACATTCTTCGCGGCGATCCCAGAACTCAGAAACCCGCGCCGCCCGGAGACAAAGGCCACCTGCACGTCACTGGTCCAGAGTTCTGGTTCGTGCTCGAGGGGAAGATGGAGAGCACGATCGGCTCAGTGCCGACCTTCGTCGCCGACCAGGGGGACATCATCTACGCACCTGCGACCGTGTGGCACCAGCTGCGATTCGCCGGCACCGAGATGGCGACGAGGCTTGCCGTCGTGGGTTACGCGTTTTCGCATGTGTTTCCAGGGGACGGCGGCGCCGACAGCGCGTTACCGACAGCGGTCGCCCCGACCAAACGCTGAATCTCAAATTTCTGGAGGTTGTATGAGACTCCGACACGCCGCTTTAGTTGTTCTGCTCGCTGCGTCGGTCCTGGTGATCGGCGTATGGGCGCAGCAGCCGTCACCCACGGCGGGCCCCGGAGCGCGTTCGCCGTATGTTGCGGCGGATAAGCGACCGCAGGGTTGGGCCATGCGAGAGTACCTGCACAACACGGTCGGCTGGCCCACGAACAAACCGCTGTGGAATACGGCGAAACAAAAACTGCTCGACGGTAAACAGATCCGGGCGTTCAGCATCGGTCAGCCCGACGCCGAGCTGTACTGCAAGAATGCGCCGCACTACGATTTCGCCTGGATCGAGATGCAGCACAGCGTGCTGAGCTGGGCCGATGTGGCGCGGCTCATCGCCGCATGCCCGCAGGCCGGCGCGACGCCCATGATTCGGCTTGCCGACGAGTTCGAAAGCACGCTGCAGCATGCCACCGACGTCGGCGCGCTCGGCGTCATCGAGCCCACGGTCGACACCGTCGAGAAGGCCGAGGCGGTCGCCCGGTACGCGCGCTTTCCGCCATTCGGCCGGCGCAGCCAGGGCGGTAATCAAGCGGGATCGCTTTGGGGCATCAACGGCGTCAATTACCGGCAGGAGATCAACGCGAACATGCTGGTGGTGCTGATGATCGAAACGCCCACCGGCGTGGCCAACGCGCTTGAAATTGCGCGCGTCCCAGGCGTCGACGTTGTTCTTGCCGCCAACTCCGATCTTGGGAATTTTTCCGGGTACCAGAATACCGATGTGGAATATCAGGCCTTGATCACGCGCGTTCACGATGCGACGCTGGCCGCGGGAAAATTTTTCGGCTGCACGAACGCGCCCGAAGGACCGACCGCGCGACCCGATGAAGCCGATTTCCGCATGATTCAGAACCCGCCGAAGAGTCACGACGGGTATGTGGCCCCTGCGCGCGGCGGCCGCGCCGGCGCACCGGCAACATCCGCTGCGCCAGGTCCAGCCGCGCCCGCTGGCGGACGGCGCGGCGGCGGTTCACGTGGGACGCAACCTTAACCATCTGCAGGCGAGCGTCCGGATCTGGGAACGTGATCCCTCAAACGAACGCTCGCCAATGCACAACAACACAGAAGCCTCAAGAACGAGAGACTGAAGAGGGAATAGAGATTGCTCTCCTGACGACATGCTTGGCATGTTGATACAGGACACCCGGCTCGCGGTTCGCAGGCTCGCGAACGAACGCGGATTCACATTCATCGCCACTGCGGTGCTGGCGCTTGGCATTTGTGGCGTGACGACGCAGTTCAGCCTGGTGAATGCGTTTCTGCTCCACGGTGTGCCCTCGGACGAGCCCGAGCAGCTCGTCAGCGTGGCGCTGCGCAATCCCTCGTGGCCGACCGAACGCACAGCGTCTCCATCTCCCGCCGATTTCATGGAATGGACGCGGCACCAGACGACCTTCGCGGGACTCGCCGCGTACTACACGGCCGGCTCGTTCATCGTCGTCCGGAACGGCGCCGCCGAACGGATGAACGGTGGCCATATCACACCGCAATTTTTCAAGCTCCTGCGTGTCACGCCGACGCTCGGCCGTGAGTTCACGGATGCCGATAATCAGCCCGGCGTCGAGCGAACGACCATCCTCAGCTACGGGATGTGGCAGGCAGATTTCGGCGGCGATCCTCTTGTGCTTGGGCGCACGCTTCGCGTCAATGGCAAACCGGCGACGGTCGTTGGAGTGATGCCGCAGACGTTTCAGTTCACGCGCGATCGGCTCTGGATTCCGATGTACAACGAGTACGCTCCAGGGACGCGCCACGGCACCGGCAACACCCGGGTCTTCGGCCGCTTGAAACCGGGCGCGTCGATCGAACGTGCGACGGACGACATCACCCGCGTCGCCGCATCGCTCGCCGATCAATTTCCAGATTCGAACCGGACCCTTACGCAGATCCGCATCGAGCCGCTGCTCAATCGTTTCGTGGATCGCGAAACGCGCGGCCTCCTCCTCACGATGCTGGCCGCTGTCGCCGCCGTGCTGGCAATCGCGTGCATCAACGTCACGAACCTCCAGCTTGGGCGCGCGATCGCACATGCACGCCACCTTGCGGTTCAAACCGCGCTGGGCGCATCACGAAGCCGCCTGATGGCGCAAATCGTCACTGAATGTCTCGTGATTGTCACCGTTGGCGGCGCCGCCGGCGTCGTGGCGTCGCTCTGGACGACTGCCCTGCTCGAACGGCTCGTCGGCGAGGCGGCCCTGTCGGGCGCGATTCAGCCACCGCCGTGGGTGACGTTCGACGTCAACGGACCCGTCCTTGGTTTTTCGCTTGCGGCGGCAGCAGCCTCGGTGGTCATGGCCGGCGTGGTGCCGGCACTCTTCGCATCGCGCACGAACCCCACGGATGTGCTTCGCGATGGATCTCGCAGCCACACCGGGCGCTTCGTGAACCGGCTCTCGGCATGGCTCGTCACCGCGCAGATCGCGCTCACGTGTGCGCTGCTCGTCGCATCGCTGCTGCTCGTACGGACCATCGTCAACAGACAGCGGCAATCGCTCGGGTACGACGGGACTGCCGTGATGACGGCGCGGATGAATCTCGAGACGGACTACCACACCGAGAAAGAGTTGCGGGCCGTGCTTCCGGCGCTGCTCGAATCCCTGCGTTCGACGCCTGGCGTCACGCACGCTGCCCTGACCTCGCGGCGGAGTCCGACCGACGTCAATGTCTCTGAATTCGAAATCGAGGGACGCGCAGCCGCCGCATCGCCGGACGATTTGCCACGCGCGTCGTTCGAAATCGTTTCGGACGGTTATTTCGCCGCCATCGGCCTTCAGCCGTTGCGTGGCCGCGAGTTCACGACGGCAGACGGCCCGGAAGACCCTGTCGCGATCGTGAACGAACCGTTCGCAAAAAAGTATTTCGCCGACAGCGATGCGATCGGCCATCGGATTCGTGGAAATCCGCGGATGCCGTGGGTGCGCATCGTAGGCGTCGTGCCCGAAACGCTCATGCAGGGTCCCCTCGATTCAGGAGAATCCGACGGCGCCGGTGCATTTCTTCCCGTGTCTCTCATCACACAGTCGTACGTCAGCGTCGTGGCCCGCGGGCATGGCGCGCCGGAGCAACTCTTCGAACCGCTTCGCCGGGCTGTCGCGAAGGTCAATCCAAACGTCGCGCTGTATGCGCCGACCACTCCCGCAAAGTCGTTCGCGCAGGCGTTGCTCGCCAGTCGTGTCACTGCCGCGATGTTCACAGTGTTTGCGTGGGTCGCACTCGTTCTGGCGACGCTTGGCCTGTACGGCGTCGTCTCGTTCGCCGTCAACCAGCGCATGCACGAATTCGGCATCCGCACAGCGCTCGGCGCGAGCGCCAGCAGTCTGATCGCGCTCGTCCTTCGCCAGGGCGCCGCTCAGTTCGTACTCGGAAACGTCATCGGACTCGGCATCACACTGTGGCTCGTCCGGCTGGGAGGACCGATCCTGTTGTCGTTCTTGTTCCGTGTTGATCCTCACGATCCGGTTGTCATCGCCACCGCCATCGCGACGATCGGCATCGCGACGCTGGTCGCCTGCCTCGTGCCGGCCCGGCATGCTGCGAAAACGGATCCTCTCTCGGTGTTGCGCGCGGAATAACGGCGGCCCGACCACGCGATGAAGCGCAGCTGGTTCCTGATTCCTATTCCCGGTTCCACGTTCGCGGTGGGCGGCGGATTCATACGCCATCTTTTCTTAGAAAAAGACGCGCGCTCTAGCCCGGCGCCACCACGAACCGGAAACCTGGAACTGGAACAGGAACGCGGAACTGGAACAGGAACGTGGAACCCGAGAGCTACTTCTCGGATGCCTGGTCTACCTGGAAGTAGTGGACCTGCCCTTCCTTGCTCCGCGGTGTCATGGCCATGCGGATGCTCTTGCCGGTATTGGGACAGCTGGTGGCGCGGTGCCAGCGTTCTTCGTTGGCGTTGATCACGTCGCCCAGTTCGCCATGGACCACCCCGACGCCGGAGATCAGCGCACAGACGTTGCCGTAAACATTGACCCACAGCTCCACCATGTTGGCGTGCCAGTGGCCCCAGTTGGTAGAGGGCGGCAGTTCCTTGAGATTCATCCCGATGTTCAAGTTCGAGGAAGTATGGCCGTCGTAGAGGAAGCGCTGACCCGTGCGCGTCGAATCGCCATACTCCGTCACATTGAAGAAGGGCATGTTGAATGAGTCGTAGCCGCCGGTCGACGTGATCTTGGTCTTGATGTACTTGTAGCCGGGGATGGGCGTCGGTGTTTCGCTTTCCGGGTAGGACGGCACCTGCCCGGTGGGCGTGTTGCGGTAGTACACGACCGGCTCGGTGCCGACGGTCTCCATGCAGTAGGACAGGCGAGGCGCCACGTTGAACGCCCAACCCTTGGGCAGGACTTTGGGCTCCTGGCCGTCGATGGTCATCTTCACAGAGCCGCTGTAGACCCAGCCGAAGACGCGGTCGTCAGCGTAGAACATGCACTTGGCCTTGTCGCCCGGCGCCATCTGGACGTAACGACCGTCGAAGTCGCGCGTCAGCACAACTTTCTCTTCCCAGCGCGCCTGTCCCTGATGCTTCTTGAGAATGTCGGCGATTTTCCAGATCGGCTTGTTGACTCCGGTGTAGGGCGTCTCCGGATCCTTCTGAGCCGCCCAGACCGTGCGTTCCGGGCCGGCTTCGCCGCCAGCCTGAGACCACCAATTCGTCTGGGGGCTCTGGGCGGGTGCCGCTGCCGGGGCAGGGGCCGGGGTCTGGGCCAAAGCGGGCGCCGCGCCCAAAGCCATGGTCAGCATGATCAACGCGGGCGTCAGTGATTTCACGGCAGCCTCCCTGTTATTTTTTTGCAGTATATACCGTCGACGCACCGGGAATTACGTGACCCCGCTTCCACGCAAGAGCTTGCCGAACTCTAGGGTGCGCCGCGCGCGTCGCGCCAGATGATCTGCTCGTTCCGTCGTTCACGAAAGAAATCAGCACATTGCCCATCTCCGGTTCCAGTCAAGCCGCCATCCGGATGACACGCGACCGAGCCGTCTGAGCGATACAGGACGCTCATGATGTCGCAGCAGCGCTGCGGCAGGAAATACATCGTCTGACCTTTGTAGTCATAGCTCGCAATGAACGCCGGCGGGTTGGCGACGGGCTGCTCTTCGGATTGGCGGATCAGCGCCGTCAGCCACGCCGGCCCCGAGTTGGCGGTGTCGGGTACGATGGGATTACTGGCGCACGCCACGGACATCAAACACGTGAGGAGGATGAGCTTTCTTCGCAAGGTGGTCACGCTTTCACCCGAGAGGAGGCTGGCTCCTCCAGAATAGATCATTCCTCCTTGCACGTCGACAGACGGAAGCACGGTGACCGTCGGGCTGAACAGCAGCAGGGCGTTTCTCGTTCTTTCGCATTCTTA
The DNA here is from genome assembly GCA_963811435.1 of Vicinamibacterales bacterium. Taxonomy (GTDB): domain Bacteria; phylum Acidobacteriota; class Vicinamibacteria; order Vicinamibacterales; family JAMQPK01; genus JAMQPK01. Next base: position 1,009,282 of record CAWERD010000006.1, on the reverse strand, counting down.
CCAGGTGCAGTGACGACTCGCGCGCGTAAAGTGCTGACGTAACCACCCGTCGTGCGTATAGTGTGGCGATGTCTCGCGCGAATCTCAGAACCGCGACAGCTCTATTCATTCTGGTTCTGACAGCAAATACCCTTCAGGCACAAGTTGATGTCCTGACGGCTCAATACAACACGAGCCGAACCGGCAGCAACACGCAGGAAACCGTTCTCAATCAAACCAACGTCAACAGCCTGCAATTTGGAAAGCTCTTTTCGCGTACCGTCGACGCCGGCTTCTATGCGTCGCCGCTCATCGCGACCGGTGTCTCGATCCCCGGCGTCGGCCAGCGAAACGTGGTGTATGTCGCGACATTGGGGAACACGGTTTACGCCTTCGACGCCGACGATCCGGCTGTCAGCAACGCGTATTGGTCGGTGAACCTGGGCGCTTCCATTCCAAGGAGCGCGTATTACCTTGGACCCAATATCGGCATTCTGGGCACGCCGGTCATCGACCGATCGACGAACACGATCTACGTCGCCGCCATCGTTCGCACGATCGACGACGGCTTGTACGTCTACGCTCTCGATCTGAGCACTGGCGCTTCAAGTTCAATTCACCACGAAGAATCACCTATACCTTCCCGTCCGGCGTCACGAAAACAATCGCGAGCCAGGGCGGAGGAAGCACGTGGCTGCAGAGCGCCGGACTTTTGCTCTCAAACGGCATCCTGTACGTGGCGACGTCGAACGTCTGGGAGGTCCCCAATTCAATCGGAAGCCAGGAAGGATTCGTCCAGGCATTTGCTGCCAACGATCTGAGCAATCAGCTGGCGAGCTTCGAGACGACTCCTTCGGGGCTCGGCGGCGGTATCTGGCAGGCGGGCCGCGGCCTCGCCGCCGATGCATCGGGCAACGTGTTTGTCGCGATGGACAGTGGAGATTACCGTCCCCCCTCTTCGTTTGGCGACTCCGTCGTCAAATTCAGCGGCGGAACCCTCTCGCCCCTGAGCTGGTTCACTCCAGCAAACTGGCAATTTCTCTACACCCAAAACCTGGACCTGAGCGCGAATGGCGTCACCCTCATCCCGGGAACGAACCTGGCGTTTGCGGGCGGGAAAGAAGGCGTCATTTATCTGCTGGACCAGACCAACCTGGGCGGGTTGCAGGCGGCCGCGGGAACCGATCCACTCCAGCAGTTTCAGGCGACCGTCGGGTTGCACGGCGAATTGCGCCAAGCATCTTTCCACGGCGTTCTGGCCGCGCGCGACCAATCCGCGGCTGTATGTCTGGGAGGTTGGTGACTATCTTCGGACGTATCCGTTCGATTCCGCCGCTCAACGTTTCGTGCCGGGCAGCCGCGACCGTCGGAACGCTGCTGCCCTCGCGGCCGAGCGGCCTGAGCGTCAGCTCCAACGGGAGTGCGCCCAGGCACGGGAATCGTCTGGGCCACCACGGCCACGCAGGACCCGTTCAGTTCGCTTGTGCCGGGCACGCTCCGTGCCTACAACGCCGACGACATCACGCAGGAGCTTTACAATTCCGACGAGAACTCCTGCAGGGACGCGATGGGATCGTTCGTCAAGATTTGCGCCGCCCATCGTCGCCAACGGCAAGGTTTACGTCAACACGCAATCCAATGTGCTGAACGTGTACGGGCTGCTTCCCTCGGGCAATTCGAACACGGTCTATGTGCGGTTGAACACCGTCACCATCCGGTCTGGCGGTCGCGGTCGATGGCTCGGCGTGCGCGGAATCCAGTGGAGCGCCCGGAAGCCCGCACACGATCGCAACGTCTTCTCCACAGGCAGGAGCTGCCGGTACGCAGTTCGTATGGAACAGGTGGAGTGATGGCGGCGCCATCTCCCATTCGGTCGCTCCGACGAGCGACACGACGTACACGGCACACTTCACGCCGCAGTATCTCCTGACAACAAACGTTCTGGCGGGAAACGTCACCACGAGTCCCGCTTCCGCCACTGGCCACTACGACCCGGGAACGTCGGTGCAGTTGACCGCGATGCCCGTGATTCCCAGTTGTCCCTTCACCAGTTGGAACGGCGCGGTGAGCGGCACCCAGAACCCGCAAACGGTAATCGTGTCCGGTCCGGCAAACGTGACTGCCAACTTTCAGTGCCCCAGCTTTCTCACCGGGTATGCGCTGAACGCGCCGGCTGAGCGGAACGACTTCGGCGGCTGGGTTGGGATGAAATTCACCGTCGGCTCCAATGCAATCAGGGCCGTTGCGCTGGGGCGCCTGTTTCTCACCGGCAATGTCGGGACGCATCCCGTCAAGCTCGTGCGAGCCAGTGACGGACTGGATGTGCCCGGCGGTTCGGTCGCGATTCCGATGACCGGAGGCGCGCGGGGCCAGTTCAGTTATGTGCCTCTGGCGAATCCCCTCACACTTCAGGCAAATACGCTCGTACTACCTGGTGAGCCAGGAAATGAACGGCGGAGACAAGTGGTACAGACTTCGGAACCGTTTCCTCGGGCGCCGGTGTCGTGAACAATGCGATCTGGTTGAACGGGTCTGCCTGGACGCTGTCTGCCGCGAACTCCTCTTATGTGCCGGTCAACTTTGTGTTCACGACGAATGTGCCTTCGATGCCCGCGAGCGCGACATTCGTCGGGACCGACGCGACCACGCAGGGCAACTGGCGGGGAGTGTACGGGAGCGAGGGCTACCAGGTGGTGGGCGATTCTGCGAGCGCATCACCCTATTCGATCGTGACCGCAGGCGGTGCTTCGGCCTGGACATGGACCGCGGCGACCAGCGAGACACGCGCGCTCCAGAGAGCCTCGGGGAACGGCCGGGTGGCGGCGGCCTGGTATGGCCAGACGTTCACACTCGACGTGGACGTCACTGACGGAGCGGCGCACCCGTTCGCGCTGTATCTGATGGACTGGGACACCACGGCGAGGGCGCAGACGGTAGAGGTTCGGGACGCGGTGACCAACGCGGTGCTGGACACGCGGACGGCGACCGCATTCAACGGCGGCCAGTACCTGGCGCTGGATGATCGCCGGCCATGTGACGATTCACGTCACAAAGACGGCGGGTTTCAATGCTGTTGTGAGCGGCTGGTTCTTTGGTGGCCCAGTGGGGGGCACGAATGTCGGACCGGTGGTGACGCTCGACACGCCAGCCGAGGGGGCGACTGCGGTTGCGCCGGCGACGTTTGCGCTGAGCGCGACAGCGACCGACAGCGACGGGATCGCTCGAGTGGAGTTCTACCAGGGCACCACGCAGATAGGGACACCGACCGGGCCGACGTCAGCCACGTGGAGCGGAGTGCCGACCGGAAGTTACACGCTGACGGCAAAGGCCTACGACACGAAAGGCGCCGCCACGGTTTCGGCGCCCGTTCACGTGACAGTGACACCGCCAACCGGCGGACCGTTGACCAGCGCAACGTTCCTGGAAACGGACACGGCGACTCAGGGAAATTGGCGGACGGTTTATGGGGGCGACGGATACCAGGTCGTGGGCGACGCAGGCAGCGCGGCTCCCTACGCGACCGTCACGCCGCGTGGCAACTCCAGCTGGACGTGGAGTACCGCGACAAGCGACCCGCGCGCGCTGCAGAAGACAATCGGCGGCGGCCGCGTGGCCGCTGCCTGGTATGGCCAGACGTTCTCGCTGGATGTGACCATCACCGATGGGAATGCGCATCCGTTCTCGTTGTATCTGATGGACTGGGATGCGGCGGCACGAGTTCAGACGATCCAGGTGCGCGACCAGGTGACCAATGCGGTGCTCGATACGCGTACCGCGAACGGATTCAACGGCGGCCAATATTGGCGCTGGTCGATCGCCGGCCGCGTGACGATCACCGTCACGAGAACGGCCGGCGCGAACGCCGTCGTCAGCGGCTGGTTCCTGGGTGGCGCCCCACCTGTCACCCAGCCGCCCGCGACGAGTGCCACGTTCGTGGGGACGAACACAACCCTGCAGGGTAATTGGCGCGGGGTTTACGGTAGCGATGGCTATCAGGTGGTCGGTGACACGGTGAGCGCTCCGCCTTACGCCGTTGTTACGCCAACCGGCGTCTCCACCTGGACGTGGACGGGCGCGACGGGCGATTCCCGTGCGCTGCAGAGGGCAGCGGGAAGCGGACGCATCGCCGCCACGTGGTATGGCCAGACGCTCACGCTGGATGTCACCATTACTGACGGGAACGCGCATCCGTTTGCGTTGTATCTACTGGACTGGGATACGACGACGCGGGCGCAGACGGTGGAGGTGCGGGACGCGGTCACCAATGCCTTGCTCGACACGCGTACCGTCACCGGATTCAACGGTGGCCAGTATTGGCGATGGACCATCGGCGGTCATATCACCATCCGTGTCATCAGGACGGGTGGTGCGAACGCGGTCATCAGCGGCTGGTTCTTCGGACCGTAGCGGGGTTTCAGCAGCACAGGGAAATCTATGAAGAGCGGACGAGCCGGTCGATGACCTCTAGACTATGAGGTCACGTTCTTCTGAGTTCAATCGTAGTAAACGAGTGTTCGCTGCTCAATGCTGGACACGGAGAACTCTTGCTCAGACCCGCCGCGGGCTTCGACAACCATCCTGGTCCAGTTACCACGCACATCATAGTCATAGTGGAAGCGGGCCTCCGAGCGGCTCGCGCTCTCGAAGGTGAGGCTATCTAATAGCCGCCCCTGCTCGTCGACGTCGTAGTCTCGCTGGTGGTGCTCTGAAATCTCCTCGATCCGCTCGCCATGGTCGTTGTAATTCATCGTTTTCGAATCCTGGCCAAGCGCCCCGAACATCGAGGCGTGCGTTTCGATTCTGTGTCCTCGAGCGTCGTACCGATGCAGGCGCCGCGCAAGACCCGCGCCAAACAGCGCACGCACCGATTCCAACTGTGCAGCACTCATTCCCGTCAGTACCTCCGGTGGGAGCGCTTCGAGGATCATCGTTTGGGCCTCTTCCACGAGGTGCCCCACTCCGTCGTACATGAACTCGACGCGGCTCAGAATCCGTCCGTCCTTATCGTAGAAGAGAAGCTCAGTAGGCTGGTCGCGCGTGTTGTGGAGCGTTCTCAGCGCGGCCGCGCCGGGCGCTGAGTAGCCGCAATCCGTACCCTCCACTCCCCACAAATACATTGTCTCTGAACTCTGGCCCGTCACGTCGACATAGAACGTCTTCTCTTTCCGGCCTGTCGCGTCGTACTCGTAGCTTTCGGCAATGCGCTCGCTGCCATCCGTGGCCTGAGCGACAATGCGTATCAAACGCCCGGTGGAATCGTATTCGTAGCGCTGAAAATTGACCGTCCCAGCCGCGTTCTCAGTCCGCACCGTAGCGAGCCGCCCTGCGCCATCGTACTCATACTTCGACGTCCACTCTGAGCCGTCGTGGTTGTGGTGCTGATGGCGGGCAAGAGAGCCATCCGCACGGAACTCGATGATGGTTGTGTCGCCACGCTCCTCGGTCTCGCACGACTCCGCACCGCAGCGTCCTGAATACCACGTGCGTTGAAGCCGACAACTCTGAACTGGTCCTCGCAGTCCCCAGCGATCACGTTCGCTCACTCTTTCAGTGTTATCCAAAAGAGAACATCTGTTCAATTCACCGAGGCAGAGGAACGACGCCACTGGATGTTGCGACGGACTCTCTCCAGATGCGCTTCGCGCCTCTCTTCAAGAGCCATCAACTGCTGCTGAACAAACAGCGATGACAACCGCGGCAGCAACGCGTATCGCTCGGGCTTACCAGTCAGGCGTACGCGATGGCTGCGTCGCGGCAGCTCAGGGGGATCGGATTGCGCAAGCAACTTTTCTATCGCCAGACGACGTTCAAAATCAGTCCGCAAGATGTCTGTCCTCCGCCGATTCAGCAGAGCAATCCAGTCGCCAGCGGCGGAGTCGAGTCGGTTCAAGCACTTACATATTTGGGCGATTGCCGAATTGCGCCGAATTGAAGCAGCGAGTCTTATTCCGACACAACTGCGCCGTTACTGACCGGCCCCGGCTTCCATTTAGCAGGCGAACGCAATCGAGATAGCCCCCCTCCTGTGATCGCGCGCGGGGCGCGAGATCCTGCCTGAGCCAACGGTGCTGGCGTTAATGCGGAGGAGTTTTATGCCGCGTGAATCGCTGAGGCGGCTATTGTGCCTTCGACAATGTGATGAAAACGGCTGTGTACGACCCCGGTGTCGGAAACGGAAGGAAGCTCATCTCGCGCCGTGTATAGCCGATTGCCGCGCCGCGAAGGGTAAGCTCGACGCCTGCAGTCAGATCCGTCAGGAGCAGACCGCCGTCATAGTCCCACGCGCCGCAGGGAGTCTTCTGGGGGATAGGCTCGCCTGCGCTTTCCGCGCGTACGATCTGGATCGTGGCACCGTTGATGCAGCTACCGCTCTCTTCGATCACCATCACAAAGAGCTGCGCGGAACGAGCGGAAGGAGCGGGATCTGCAAGAGGCGACGCAGGAGCCGTCGGTATGCGTGAGACGCTTTCACGAGAGCATCCAGCGAGGGCAACGACTACCAGGATGGCTACGCCGAACTTCATGGCAAACCTCCGCAGGCCCGAATATAGCAGCACTGATGGAGGTTTGTGAAAAATAGAATTGGCAACACTTCTTGCCGGCTTGTACTAGTCTTCCTTGTACTCGGCGGATGTGCAAGCTCCCAAGTGACATTTGATGCGATGGAGCCGCGTCTAGCGGACAAGCTACGTGGGACAAGAACTGATCTCTAGATGCGAAGAAGATCGTGTTGCCCGCGCCAGCATTCGGGCGCAGAATGCGCACATGAAGAAGGCACTCTTCGTAATCGTGGCCTTGGTGCTGGCGCTCCTCGGCGGGCGCGGAATTCTGGCGCAGTCGACCACAGCACCGACACAGACGTCCATAGCGCTGCCGACATTCGAGCTCGACAAAACGTGGCCGCCGAAACTTCCCAACGGCTGGGTGATGGGGCAGATGTCGTCGGTCGCGATCGACAAGCGCGATCATGTCTGGCTTCTCCACCGCCCGCGCTTCATCCCCGCAGATCAGAGCGCGCATCGCGCGCCTCCCGTGCTCGAATTCGACGCAGCGGGACGATTCGTTCAGGGTTGGGGCGGACCGGGAGCAGGCTACGAATGGCCCGAGAACGAACACGGCATCTTCGTCGACGACAAAGACGTCGTCTGGATTGGCGGCCAGGCGGGAACAGGTGCGGGCGTTGTCAAGTACAGGAAGGTCGCCAACCAGCGTGTGCCCGTCGATGACGACATGCTGCTCAAATTCACGACGGCAGGAAAGTTTCTGCAGCAGATCGGACAGCAAAATGGCAGCACTGGAAACCAGGACACGAAGAATCTGAAAGAGCCTGCCGATCTTGTGATCTATCGGAAAACCAACGAAGCGTTCATCGCCGACGGCTATGGAAATCGCCGCGTGATCGTGCTGGATGCCGATACCGGCGCGTTCAAGCGCATGTGGGGCGCCTTCGGCAATGTTCCAGTCGATGCGACACCCGCGCCGTTGCGGCCTGGCCTGACCGGTTTCGCGGAACCGGGACCTGAAACACCACCGCCCACCGGCGCGGCGGCGACACCAGCGCCAGCCAGAACGCCTCCAGGTCCTCAACAATTCGGCGGTCCCGTTCACGCGATTCGCGTCTCGAACGACGGATTCGTCTACGTCGCCGATCGCAGTAACGGGAGAGTGCAGGTGTTCACGCTGGCGGGCAAATACGTGAACCAGCTGTTCACGGGCGGCTCACCGGGCGGCCTCGCCCTATCGCCGGACAAAGAGCAGCAGTTTTTGTATGTCGGGGAGGGCAATCAGATTGTCATCGTGAATCGAAAGACGCTCGCCGTTCTGGCAAGCGACCGTTTCGGAGCGCGAGGCACCGTTCGGCCTCACCAGCTGGCGATCGATTCGAAAGGCAACGTCTACACGGCAGAGCTCGACTACGGCACGCAGCGATTCGCCTTCAAGGGGGTATCGAGTCAGAAGCCATAAGCCTGGCCGGATTCCGGTTCTTGCAGCCGCGCTGCACGATAGATCCGTCACCTTCGTGAGCCAGCGATCAGGACGCGCTTGCATCCTTCAGCTCCCGGAACCGCGCCGTAAAGAGCTCCTCCGGAACCAGAGATGGATTCCATCCGCCCAGTAAAGCGCGAGCTCGTCTGACGCAAGATCGGTGAAGGCCGCGACATGTCGCAGCCGAAACACCACTGCCACATGGCCGGCCGCGATGGCGTGCCGTACCTGCCGATCGCTGTCACTAGGGCAGGCTTCGGGCCGTGATTCCGCAATTGGCAGATGGCCGGCACGCTAAGCTGCGCATCATAAGCTGTTAGACATCAGAATTCTCTATCGGTCGAACTGGTTACTCACCCGGATGACGAGTATCATGCCGATCCGATGGAGTGTCCTGCCTGCCGGCGCGATGTTCCCGAATCGAGCCGCTTCTGTCTGACGTGCGGTGCCCGTGTTGACGGCTCTCACGCGCCGACGCTGACGGCAGCGGCCGGTTCACCGCCTTCATCGCACACTCTCGACGGCGCGCAGTTCATTCCCGGCACAATGCTGGCCGGCCGCTATCGCATCGTTGGACTGCTGGGGCGCGGCGGCATGGGCGAAGTCTATCGAGCGGAAGACTTGAAGCTCGGACAGGCGGTCGCTCTCAAATTCCTGTCGAAGGAGGTCACGGATCGCGCCGACCAGCTCGCGCGCTTCCATCAGGAAGTTCGGCTGGCGAGGCAAGTCTCCCATCCGAATGTGTGCCGCGTGTACGACATCGCCGAAAGCGGTGGCCAGCACTTCCTCTCGATGGAGTACATCGACGGCGAGGATCTCGCGTCGTTGTTGCGGCGCATCGGCCGGTTGCCATCGGACAAGGCGCTCGAGCTTGCACGGCAGCTGTGCGCAGGCCTCGCGGCGGCACACGACCGCAAGGTCCTGCATCGCGATCTGAAACCCGCGAACGTGCTGATCGACGGACGGGGCCGGGCGCACCTCGCGGACTTTGGTCTCGCGAATCTCACCGACCAGCGGCGCGACACGCGTGAATTTGCCGGCACACCCGGCTACATGGCGCCGGAGCAGTGGGAAGGGCGCGAGGTGACAACGCGGACCGATGTGTACGCGCTGGGTCTCGTGTTGTACGAAATGTTCACAGGCCAGCGTGCGCTGACGGTTGACGGCGCCGCTCTTGGCGGGCGCGCGCAGGACGGCGCGCGTCCGGCCAGCCCGTCGATCCACCTTCCTGATCTGGATCCAGCCATCGAACGCGTCATCGTGCGTTGTCTCGAGCGTGATCCGGCCCGGCGTCCGGCCTCCGCGATGGCCGTCGCCGCAGCGTTGCCCGGAGGGCACCCCCTCGCGGCGATGCTGGCGGCGGGCGAAACACCATCACCAGACCTGGTTGCGGCGGCTGGAGAAGCCGGCACGCTCTCGCCCGCGATCGGCGCCCTCTTGTTCGCCGGCGTGCTGGTTGGGCTGATCCTTCTCGCCTCGCTCACGCGCGACATCAACCTGATTGGGATGACAAAGATTGAGCTGAGCTCGCAGGCGCTCACCGAGCGAGCCCATACCGTGCTGCGGAACCTGGGCTATGCGGACACGCCAGCCGATGAAGCGATTGGATTCGCGACCGATATCGACTACCTGAAGTACATCGACGAGCACGACCAATCGCCCGCGCGATGGCGCGCGCTCGCCACCTCTCAACCGCCTGCGTTGCTCTTCTGGCACCGGCAGAGTCCCCGGCGGTTGATGCCAATTGGCGGCGCCAATATTGTGACGCCGCTGAATCCGCCGCCCACCCGTTCCGGGATGGTGTCGCTGACGCTCGATCAGACAGGTCGACTGGTCAGCCTGCTTGCCGTCCCGGTACAGTTCGAGACGTCGAAGGGAGCCCCGGCCGCGTCCACTCCTGAATCGGCGGCGGATTGGACAGCGCTGTTCGAGGAGGCTGGCCTGCCGATCGCACAGTTCTCACCCGTCGAGCCTCGGTGGATTCCGCCGATGTTCGCGGACGCGCGGGCGGCGTGGGAAGGCGTATATCCCGACCGCCCTGATGTGCCCATCCGGATCGAGGCCGCAGCTGTGCGGGGGAGGCCCGCGTACTTCGAGATCGTCGCGCCGTGGACCCGGCCCAGGAACGAAGACGCTATTCAGGGCAACACGTCGGGAGAGCGCGTTGGTCTCTACATGCGCAGCACAGTGGCACCGCTGGCCATCATCAGCGCCCTGCTGCTGGCGCTGCGCAATCTGCGTCTGGGCCGCGGCGATCGCCGCGGCGCCTTGCGGTTGAGCATGTTCCTTCTCGCCGCGGGCGCCGCGAGCAACGTGCTCGAAACCGGCGATCTGTCGGTACTGACCAGAGGGCCCGGGCTTGTATTCTTCGTCCCGGCGTTCGTGTGGCTGCTGTATATCGCGCTCGAACCGCACCTGCGCCGCGTCTGGCCCGAAACCATGATCGGATGGAGCCGGTTGCTGGCGGGCAGCCTTCGCGATCCACTCGTGGGACGCGATGTGCTCGTCGCCGTACTTGTCGCGGTTGGCAATGCCTTGATACTCGGACTCCACACGCTGCTGCGGCGCTGGTCGGGCCGACCGCCGCAATTTCCGGTTGGTGCCTTCAGCAATCCATTCGACGGAATGGAGGTATCGAGTGACCTGCTCCTCGGCGGACGCTATGTGCTCTCGCGCATCATCGGCTCGGTGATGAACATTCCCGTGTGGGGCGGGATCATGATGACGTACCTGCTCTTGTTCGTGCTCTTCTTGCTCCTCCGGCGGCGCTCGTTCGCGATGGCGGCGATGATTCTGGGCCTGACAGTGACCTACGTCGTCAACCACGGGGGCTGGCTGCTCACCAACGCCCCGGCCGATCACTTCCCTCCATCAGTCGCGGATATCGCGGTGTTCGCGGCGGTCCAGACAGCGGTGATCTGGGTGGCTGTCCGGTTCGGTCTGCTCACGATCCTGGTCGCGTCGTTTGTGAGCGTGCTGCTGACACTGATGCCAATCGCCATCGACTCCTCAGTGCCGTACGCCTCATCGTCTCGTCTCATCGTGGCGACCGTGATCGCGCTGGCCGCGTATGGCTGGCATACCGCGTTGGCCGGACGCCCGATGCTTGGCGCGCTCCTTCTGAAGGACGAACCCGCCGGCCGCGCCTGATCAGCGAAACCTGAAGGTCCGGCCACCTTCAGGCACTGCGACCTGGGATGCTGATGATGACACCTCCGGGCCACCGCTCGGGGCAGACGCCGCCGGTCGGGCATCCGTTGCGATTCACGGTCATCGCCCACGGCGATCGGTCGGTGCTCGGACCGATCTCGGGCGAGCGGCTCGATGGGCTGGTCGCGCGGACGCCGCTTGAGCGCGCCGACCACATGCTCGAGCTCGGCTGCGGCAAGGGCGATCTGCTCGCGCGGTTGTTGTCCCGCTGGCCGCAGACCACGGCCGAGGGTTTCGACCGGAACCCGTGGTTCCTGGCCGCGGCTCGCGCGGCGGCCGAGTCGGCCGGTGTCGCCGGTCGGGTGTCGTTCATCGAGACCGATGCGCCAGGAGCGCTCGTGGCAGACCGGTCGGTGGCGATGGGCGTCGCGATGGGCGCGAGCGGGATCCTCGGCGATCCCGCGGCGACGCTGGCCGGCCTCGCGCGGGCGGTCCGGCCGGGCGGCGTCGTGCTGTTCGGGGACGGCGTCTGGGTGCGCGAGCCGCTGTCTTCGGGGCTGGCGTCGTTCGGGATGACCCGGGACGAGCTGTCCGACGGGCCTGACGGGTTCGCGGGGCTCGGGGTGGAGGCTGGTCTCGAAGTGCTCGACGTCGAGGTCGTCGACGAGGCCGAGTGGGACGCGTACCGAGGACTCGTACGCCGGCGCGATCGAGCGTTGGGCGGCGGCGAACACGTCCGACCAGGAAGCCGAGGCCTTCCTGGCACGCGCGCAACTCTTCCGGTCGTCGGTACGCCGAGTGGCGGCGGGAGGCGTTCGGCTTCGCGGTCGCGCGGTTCCGGGTGCCGGCCTAGTCTCGTCCCCGACGGTCGAAGATTTCCTTCAATGCAGGTGTTAGACTTCGCAGCAAAGGAGCGCTTCAATGAGCTCAACCGAACAGCTGCTCGATCGCCATCTTGATTGCTTTGGTCGAGGCGACCTGGACGGCATCGTCGCCGACTACTCGTCGGCGGCAGTCATGTTCACACCGCGAGGACCACTAAAGGGACCGGCGGCCATTCGCTCACTCTTTCAGGCAATTTTTACGGAGTTTGGACAACCTGGAACGACGTTTTCCCTGCAGCTACGGAGCGTTGACGGCGACTACGCCTACATTCTCTGGCGCGCCGAGACAGCGGACAATACTTACGAAGCGGTCGCCGACACCTTCGTCATGCGAAACGGCCAAATAATTCTCCATTCGTTCGGCGGGAAGATTCAGGCAAAAAACGCCTCTATTCAGTGAGCGTTAGAACTATCCGTATCAGCGAGCGTTCCGTCGAGGATGCGTTGTAGCCGGCACATTATTTCTTTAGGTGCGCTCGGACCAGAAGCGTCATTTGCCCTTGGCCTTCTTCTTAATGCCAGCCCAGCGCTTCTTCGCCGCCGCCCTCATCTTTGCCCGGGCTTGAGCTGAAATTACACGTTTCTTGCGACTCTCCCTCATGCCTGGCTGAATAACCGGGATACCTTCTTTGGCTTTGCGTCCGCGTCGCCAAGGAAAGGGAACCTCACCGCCGAGCTCACTTATGAGTCCTGTTGCTTTATCGCGAACCGTGGATAGGGCACTAACTAACTCTTTGCGCTGCGCCAGCCACTTTCGCGCATGAGCCTCGGTTGTCCCGAATAGCCGTCCTACCTCAGATGCAATTTCCTCTACCGTTAACGCACGCTTCGCCATGTCGGTGTATCTCCCACTGGCGATATTACTCAGTTGTCGATCAGAAAGGCAAAAAGTGATCGCGCAGGACGGAGAAACATACCAAAGATTTTTCTCTGGTGTCACTCCACCCGCAGTGCATCCATCGGGCTAATGGCGGTAGCGCGTCGCCCTGGAATCCAGCACGCGACGATGACTCCGAGGAGGATGAGCCCGACCGACACGCTGTACGCGATCGGGTCTCGTGGGTCGACCGCGTACAGTTGGGTTCGCAAGAGCTGTGCGACGAAAGCGGCTGCTGCGAGGCCCGCAACGGACCCAACGAGCGCAAACCCGAGTCCTTCTCGAAACACATCGCGCATGACACGTCCTGTGTCGGCCCCGAGCGCCCTCCGAAGGCCGAACTCATGACGACGGGTCGCGACGATGTATGCAAGGAGGCCGTACACGCCGACGCAGGTGAGCAGGAGTGCCGACGCCCCGAATAGGGTCGCGATCAGCATCGTGAATCGACGGATCGACGTGGCCGCTTCAATGTAGTTGTCCATCTCGCGTACGTCGTAAATCGGAAGCTGCTGATCGAAACTTGCCACGGCCCGACGGATGTCGGCAGCAAGCGCCGTTGGGTCGCTGCTGGTGCGCACAACGTAGGCCATCGGACTCCGCTGCCACAGTCGGTACGGCACGAAGAGTTGCGGCGCGACATCCTCCACGACGCTGCGCAGTCTGAGATGTCGCACGACGCCCACCACGACGGCGCGACCACTGGGCGTGGCTTGCCCTAACCGGATCTGCCGGCCAATGGCGCTTCGCCCCGGCCACAATCGTTGAGCCAGGATGTCGTCCACAATGACGACCGGCTGTCCGTCAGATTCCGCATCGTTGAAAAATCGCCCTTCGACCAGTTGGACGCCCAGCGCTTCGAATAAGCCCGTCGAAATGGCACGGGTCGTCGCCCGTGGCGTCGCGCCCCCTTCGGGGTCTGTTTGATCGAGGGCGTAGGTCAAGCCCCAGTTCGGCAGGTCGTCGTAGGGAAGATGACTGATCGCGCCAACACCGGTGACGCCGGGAAGGCCAGAGAGCCGGCTTTGCAACTCACGTGCGGCGTTCACGACTGCGTCGGTGTTTCGGTAACGACTGTCGGGAAGAGCGATGCGGAACGTGAGGTATCGCTCGGCGCGGAAACCGAGATCGATGTGTTGCACCTCGACAAACGCCCGCGCGAGCAGGCCTGCGCCAACAAGCAGCACGATGCTCAAGGCAATCTGAATCACTGACAGCGTCGCTCGCATTCGATAACGCACGCGCGTCGTTGACGCGCGTCCATGTGCGCCACCGAGAGCATTTGCCGCACCAACATTGGCCTTGAAGATTTCCAGCATCGGCGCGAGCGACAGCAGCACGCTCCACACGAGTGATATGGACAGCGCATACGCAAAGACAGTGACATCGAATCGCGATGCGGCCATGCGGCTCAGAGATTCGGGCGCAAGCACCAGCAGCAGACGAAGACCCGCATAGCCGACGAACATGCCTGCTGCTGCGCCGAGCAGTGCAAGAACGAGTGCCTCTGTTACTGATTGACGCAGAACCCGGCCGCGACTCGCGCCCAACGCGAGCTGCAGAGCGGTCTCCTTTGTACGCGACGCGGCGCGTGCGATGAGCAGGCTCCCGACATTGACGCATGCGATCATCAGAAGAACACCGACGCCCGCGAACAACGCCAGGAGCGGCTCTCGAATCTGGCGAAGGCCGTCGGCCTGGAGAGGAACGGTCATGAATACGCGCGTCACGCCGGGCTGAGCATTCAGACGGCTGGCGATCGAGTCCACTTCCGAACGAGCCTGGTCGATGGCCACGCCCGGCCGGATTCTTCCAATCACGCGAAGAAACGTATTTCCTCGCGGTCCGCGCTCGAATTCAGGCCACAGTGGCTGCCACACCTGCAGATGATCGGGCACAGCCGCATCCTGCGGGAGCAGCAATCGAAACGTACGCGGCATCACGCCGATGACGGTCGTCGGACTATCGTTCACGAGGATCTGCCGGCCGATGATCGACCGATCGCCACCATAGCGGCGAACGAAAAGCTCCCATCCAAGGAGGATCGTTGGCGGAGCACCAGCGATGCCATCTGTTTCACGGAAGGTCCGTCCCAGCGCGCTCTCGGCACCAAGCACGCGGAAGAAATTCGTGGTGACGAACGCCGATCGCAGCTGCTCGGGATCTCCGTCACCAGCGAGCGCCACCGTACCTGTTGCCCAGATTCCACCGAGCTCGGCGACCGTCCTGCTGTTTTCGCGAATGTCACGAAAATCGGGGCCCGACATCGGCCCGCGCGAATAGCCTGACCAGATAAATGCCAGCTGGTCCGCATCCCGATACGGAAGCGGCTTGAGGAGCATCGCGTGGACGACGCTGAAGATTGCGGTGTTCGCGCCAATGCCGAGCGCAAGGGTAACGATGACGAGGGCACTAAACGCTGGATGGCAACGTATCGCCCGAAGCGCATACCGAGCGTCCTGGGCCAGCGGTTCCAGCCACGGCCTTATTCGGATCGCCCACGTGTCTTCAAAAACTGTCACTTGATGTGGAGCGTGTTTGCCGATTTTGCGATGTTTCTATACTGCGGGAAAGGAAAAAAGTCGGGCGAGTTCCCCCACCTCCGCTTGGTCTCTGTACCTGACTACATCCTTAGCGGAACCTGCTCTCGACCTACGGTTTTAACAGCTCAGCGTCTCACTCGGGCGAAGTTCGGATCACGAGCAACAACGCTCTGGTGGCCCGCGTCTACGGCGAACGCGGCCACGGACTGCCGCCGTCAATGGCCTTGGTTGCCTTTGGCTCTATCGTGTGGACTCAGGAGCTGCGGACGACTCGCGTCGAACGGCCGGAGGACTGCTACTCGTCGCTTGTTCGGCCCATCCTTCGACGATGAGCATCGCAGCCTGGTGGGGCTTCAAGTCGAGTACATCTCCCACGCGCACGTCGGTGAGATCGACGTCGTTGAGAATGTTGGCAAATTTCCGGACAAGCTTTACGCGCATACGCTGATCAACAACGTTCCAGTTGGCTTGAATGTTTGTGCTAGCCCTTAAATGTGTTCCGCCGGTTCTCGCGCCAGCATGTTCGCTGCACACCCGCGCCTTTGGTGCTGACGGGAATCCATACACTCACCACGCGATGTGTTCTTTAAGCCAGCAACAATTCGACCGACACGCGTTGCTGCGAGAACGCAAGCAATGGGATTGCCATGATGCGTGCCAAAAGTTTACGTGGACTTTGGCCGATACCCTCTCTGGTGATTGGCGCCGATGATGCGCCGACACGCTTTCTATGACGCCCTACGTGTTGATCGTCGATGATGAGAAATCAACCCGGGAGTTCTTGCGCGCGTGGCTGGAATCCGCAGGATACGCTGTCAAAGACGCCGGTGACGCAGTGGGCGCACTCGAATGCATCATCGAGGAATTGCCCGGCGTCGTGCTGCTCGATATTCGTATGCCCGGTCGTGACGGCATCTGGCTGGCCGAGCGGATCACACGCCGATGGAAGGACCTGCCGATTGTGTTCGCGAGCGCCGTCGATGACATTCACACTGTCGAGCATGCCCGCCGCTTGGGAGCGCGAGACTACGTCACGAAGCCCTTTCAATGGGAAATGCTCATCCAGGCACTTCGACGAGCGAGCGTGGCCGCCTAGGATCAGCACGTCCCGCGCTGATCACCCCACGATTTCGGAAATGCCAGGTAGATCGGGGAGGACGGTATGGCATCGACACGCGAGTGCAACGTCCAGGTCCGGCAGTTCGGATGCCATGCGTGCGAGTTCGCGCAACTGAGCAAACTCCGAGGCAGTCGGCACGGCCCCGGCGCGAAAGAACACCTGGAGCAAGCGACCCTCTCCATGAATCGAGACCGGTATCGCAAAATGCACGGCCTCGGTGCCTGGGTGCGTTTTGACGAGGGATGACACGTGCACGGCATGTACATCCGAGAGCGAGTGAACGCATTCCGAGAACGTGTGACGGAGCCCGCGCTCAGCATGCTCGTGCTCGCACGGCTCTGTCGCGGGATCGCGCGTGAGCGCGTCCAGGAAAATGGGCCGGGCGAATCGGACAGCGGCTCGATACACCAATGACGGATTCAGGCGCGTGATTTCGACGCGTTGGACCCGGCCAACGACCTTCGTCGTCGCACACCCATGCAACACCACCATCTCGCGGTCCGCCGGTGTGAGGCGTGCCGATGTTTCCAGCAGGATTCCGCCCTGTGAGATGTCGAGGATGTCCGCAACTGGTGAGCGACCCGTTGAAACCGTCAACGTGGGGACTTCGGACGCGCGAAAACGCCTGAAGGCGCGCCTATCAGATTCCGCGTCACCGCCGCTGCTTCGATGGGGCATGGATGCCAGTCGCGAAGCGTAGCAAGCGTCACGCCGAGAATTCGCGACGGGTGTTGGCTGTATGACATTGACGTAACGCTGGACACTTGGAGCGGTCGGCGCGCGCCGGGGCAACCGCCGACGTCAGACGTCCTTTTCAGCGTCAGAACAACTCTTACCTGGGTGGTGTGTTCCAATTCGGCCCACGCCATGTTCGAAAATTACCTTGGACTTACCTCGAAATCATCCCGATTGTCCCGAGCCATGTCTCTACGAGCTGAGGCCATCCCGTGATTGGAGATGCCGTGCGGCGCAGCCCAAATGCATGACCGCCCTTCGCATACACATGCATCTCTGCAAGAACTCCAGCCTTCCTGAGCGCCGCATAATAGACGAGCGAGTTCTCGACGGGATCCATCGGATCGTCCTGCGCATGGAGCAAGAATGTTGGCGGCGTCTGGGGGGTGACGTGATTATCTGGATTCAGCTCGAAGTCTTCTCGCCGGGACGGCCAAATGCCCGGGATAGAGCGCCACAGCAAAATCCGGGCGGCAACTTTCTTTGTCGGCGGCGTCCACAGCCGGATAGAGACGCTTTTCAAACTGAGTGCTCATCGCGGCGACCATATGGCCGCCCGCCGAAAAGCCGAGCACACCGATCTTGTGCGGATCGATCTGCCACTCCGCGGCGTGGAAGCGCAACAGTCCTACCGTCCTCTGCGCGTCTTGCAACGCCGTCAGACAATCCCGATACGGCCCCGACTTTCACACACGGCACGCGGTATTTCAGTAGCACGCATGTGATCCCCTTGGACGTCAGCCAGTCACAGGCCTCCGTGCCCTCGAGATCAATGGCCAGAACGTTGTAGCCTCCGCCCGGGAACACGACGACCGCAGCGCCCGTGTTGTGCCCCTTTGGCGAATAGACGGTCATCGTGGGTTGCGAGACTCGGTTGACATAGACCCACGGTTTGCCGCCAACCAGCTTTGCTCGACCCACTTCGTCCACAACCGTCCCGAACACCTCTGGCCCGTCGACTGGCTCTGCATCAGGCACCTCCCCCGGCCATATCGGCACCTGCCGATGACCCTGTGCCGGCTGCCAGCCAGTTTGCGCAGCCGAGGGCACTGCAAACGAGAACAGCAGCAACAGAAGGACACCTGACCGTGCGTTACATCGCATCACGTCACTCCTGTCTGCTGGTCCGCGCACGTCCCCACTCCAGCCGTCGGTGCTCATGATCGTTTTGTCGCCTGTCACTCTTCCAAGGCGGCCTCGATCTGGCGGCTGGCAGAGCGGAGAACCTCGAGGCGGGCAAAGCGCTTGCTGTTGGCCGGCACCAGGTGCCAGGGAGCGTTCTCCTTGTCCGTAAGCGCCAGCATATCGCCCACGGCGATCTCGTAGGCGCCGCGTTTTCTCCGGTTCCGCCAGTCCTCGGTATTCAGCTTGTGCCGCTTGTGGGGTGTGGCCTCGCGCTCGCGGAAGCGCCGCAGTTGCTCGCCGTGTGACACGTGCAGCCAGTACTTCAGGACGATGATGCCGTGCTCGGTCAGCTGTTGCTCGAAACGGTTCAGTTCCTCGAACGCGCGCATCCATTCATCCTCGCGACAGAAACCCTCGAGGCGCTCCACTAGTACCCGCCCATACCAAGACCGGTCAAAGATCGCGACGCGGCCGTCGCGTGGGATCTGGCGCCAGAAGCGCCACAAATAGTGGGCGTGCTTCTCTTCGTCAGTCGGCTTTGATACCGAAATGACGCTGTAGTCCCGCGGGTCAAGCGCGCTCGTGAGGCGTCGAATGGCCCCGCCCTTGCCCGCGGCATCCCAGCCCTCAAAGACGAACACAATCGACCGGCTCGCCTCGAGCGCGGCCCGCACCGCGCGATTCAACCGGCCGAGCCACTTCTCGCGCTGCGACTCATAAGCTTTCTCCGACAGCTCCTGGTCCAAGGCCAGAGCCCGCAAGCGCCGCAAACCGGAAGGACGCAGCGACCGTACGACACGCCGAGGCGCTTTGCGCCGGGTCAGACGGGCTATTTTTTTCTGCTGCTGCGTGAATTGGGCGAGCAATAACTCGCCAACCAAAAGGTCCCGTCGCCGTTCGTCCTCCGCGTCGATCACGGTCCAGCGGGCGCCCGGACGGTTCGTCAGTTCCCTGATGCGTCTTGCGGTTTTGCCGAGCCGGTCGTAGATCCGGTGGTGGTGCCAGTCCTCGTCGGTCACGCGCCAGGCGGTTTCGGGGTCGTCGCTCAACTCCTGCAGCCGGCGCCCCTGGGCCTGTTTGGAGAGCTGCAACCAGACCTTCACAATCAGCGTGCCGCTATCGGCCAGAAGTTTTTCAAATTCGCGGATCCGGCCCGCTTCCCGGTCGAGTTGGTTACGGGTGCGCTTGCGGCGCGCCGCCTCCCCCAGTGCCTCGGTGTACCAGGCGCCCGCATAGAGGCCGATCCTGCCGATCGATGGCAGGCTGCGCCAGAAACGCCACTGGTGTGGGTGCTCCCGCTCCTCGTCGGTCGGGGCAAAAAACGTGAAGGTCTCCACGCCGCGCGGGTCGAGCCAGCCGGTGAGGGCATGCAGGAGATTACCCCGTCCGGCGCCTTCGGATCCGGCCAGTAGGAGCAGCACCTTGAAAGGCACGCTTTTCATGCCGACCTGCATTTGCAAGAGACTCGCGCGCAGCGTCTGCACCCGGGTCTGATACTCTCGCTTCGACAAACGCCGCTTTCCGCTAGCCTTCGCCATGTCTCCTCAGAATTTTGCGGCAGGCCGTGCCGAGAAATCCAGAACCTGCGAATATGATCTCGAAATCCGGATTCTAGATTGTAGTTTTGGATGCTCGTATCTGGAAACGTGTTGCGGGCGGATCTCGCGAGCTCGACGGCAGGCACTCAGGCGCGAGCTCGAAGGACTAGCCTTCCGCGCAAACAGCGGCCGCCGCATTCCGGCTTGCGTAGGACCGTCTTGCGGAATGCACCGCAAGGACAACAAGTGCGATCATGGCGGCGTACACGGCGCCGCTCCGTGGGCCCAACGTAAAGCCGGCCCATTCAACCACCGGACGCGCGTTGGTTATCAGCAGGAGCACGGCAACCGCAACGCCCATCGGCCTTACCGGAACGAAGCGGATGACCCAGGCTGCGAGGGGCGCCGCCACCACGCCGCCCGCGAGCATCGACAACAACACGAAGACGTCCACGCCCGCGATGCCGCGGGAACCGATCAGTGAAAAGGCAGAAGCCGATGCCACTGCAACCTCGGCGGTATTGACCGAGCCGATCGCGAAGCGTGGACTCACTGCTCGGTTCAGGAGGTAAGGTGTCACGATTGGGCCCCACGCTCCGATCAAGCCGTTCGTCGTGCCGCCCAGCAGCGCCACGATCGCCAGCCCGCGCGGGTAAGGCTGGACCGTTCCGATAACAACACCGTCTGCGCTCTGTTCACCGTTCTGGACGGTCACGTGCGGACGCATGAACCGTACGAGGACGCGCGCGCCGACGAGCGTGAGCAGCAGCGCCAGGTACGGTTTGATCGTCGTGCCATCGACATTCGAGAGAACGGTGCCCCCCAACCCAGCTCCAATGCAGCCAGGCGCCGCGAGCCAGAGCACCAGACGTCGATCGATATTCCGGAATCGCCAGTGTGCGATCGCAGAGGCCACGCCGGTCACTATTTTCGCGATGTTGACGCATGTCGCTGCAACGACCGGCGCGAGACCAACGCCTAGCAGAATGCTGGAACTCGTCGGCCCGAAGCCCATTCCCAGCGCCCCATCAACAAAAGTCGCCGCGAAGCCGGCCAGCGCAAACAGAAGCAAATCTCGCATATATGGAAATCGGGCCGGGAAATCGTAACCTGTCCGGACTGGAATGTGGAAAACATTCCGGCCGCGACGCCGCGCCTGGTTGATGAGCGACGGATGCAACCAGGCCAGTCCCGACATCGTCTATAGAGTCGACCCGCTCCACAGGGAGGTCCCTGATGCTTAAAGACATTCGTTACGCCCTCCGGCTGCTGATCAAGCAGCCCGGATTCACCGCCATCGCCGTCCTCACGCTGGCGCTGGGTATCGGCGCGACGGCTGCGGTCTTCAGCCTGATTGAAGGAGTCCTCCTCACGCGTCCTCCCTACTCGAGCCCCGATCAGCTCGTTCTGATTCAACCGATTCGCACTGACAACCGGACCGGCGTCCGACGCTGGCCAGCACAGCTCTGGCTGGAATGGCAGCGCGAGGCGAAATCGTTCGAGTCGATCGCGGGATACGGCTGGTCGTTCAACTTCCTCGTGTCGGAGGACGGCAGCGAATCGATGGAGGGGATGAGCGTCACACGCGAGTACTTCACACTGATCGGCGTGCAGCCCCTCCTCGGACGAACGTTTGCCGAGTCGGACACCAGGTATCCGCCGGCGCCGGTCGTCGTCATCAGTTACGACCTTTGGCAGCGTAAGTTCAGTGGTGATCCGAGCGTCGTTGGGAAACCGCTCCGGATGAGCCGCCGCGACACGCCGCCGACGATTATCGGCGTGATGCCTCCCGGCATCCGCTTCCTGCCGACGCCTGCGGCCGCGCAGGAACCGAACTACAACGTCAACGCGCGCGTGGAGTTCTGGACGCCGGCGGTGCCGAATCCACAGCGGCTGAAACAGTCGACGGCAGATCTCATCGCCCGTGTACGAACGGGCGTCACGTTGGAACGGGCGCAAGGCGAATTGGAAGTGCTCGTGAGACGGCAGGCGCAGGCCGATGCCGACTTCAACGGTCTGACGCCGCGGCTGCAACCGATCGCGGACGAGATGAACGCGGAGGGCCGCAGGATTCTCCTGCCGCTGCTTGGCGCGGCTACGCTCGTTCTCCTGATCGCGTGCGGCAACGCCGCGGCCCTGCTGCTCGTGCGCGGTCTCCAGCGTCAACAGGAGTATGCCCTTCGCACCGCACTCGGTGTCGGCCGGATCGCCCTATTCCGTCAGGTCACCACTGAGAGTCTGCTGCTCGCCGTCTGCGGCGGCGCATTCGGCATCGCGCTCGCGTTCGGTATCGTGAATGTGCTCAAAACGATCGGCGGACACGCCATCCCGCGACTCGACGCGGTCACTGCGGGATGGCCCATGCTGTTGTTCGGCGTCGGCGCGGCCGTCTTCTCGGCGCTGCTCGCCGGCATCGTGCCGGCGATCCGCGCGTCACGCATGGATCCGATGGGAGTTCTGAAGAGCGCAGGACCAAAGTCGAGTGCGGGGCGGGCGGAACGGCGGCTGCTCCGCGGCGTGACGATCGCGCAGACGGCGCTGACGCTGGCGCTGCTCGTCGGCGCCGGGTTGCTGACACGGACGATGATGAACCTCTCGCAGGTGGCGTCGGGCTACAGCATCGATCGGATCCTGAACATGACCGTCACGGCGGTCCAGGGCGACTGGATCGATTTTCACACGCGAGCGCTCGAAAGAGTCTCGGCGCTTCCCGGCGTCGAGCACGCGGCCTTCGCGTGGGGCGTGCCCCTGACGGGGAACAGCTGGCCCGGTGACGATCGATGTCGAAGGGCAGCCGCCGGCTGCCAAACCATCCGACCGCCTCGCGTTGCCTATCCGATCGGTGACGCAGGGGTATTTCGAGCTCCTGCAGCTTCCGCTCGTCGAAGGGCGCGATTTCAGGTCCACCGATCGCCCTCAGGCGCCTCGCGTCGCGATCATCAACCGGGCGTTCGCCGAGCGCTACTTCAAGGGCCTGACGGCGATCGGCAAGAAAGTCTGGCTCGGCCCGCGCGACCAGCCGGCCCACGAGATCATCGGCGTCGTCAACAATGCGCGCACCAGCGATCTCACACGCGCCGCCGAACCCGAGATCTACGTGTCCCTGTGGCAGAACTCTGCATTCTCCAAGGATCTGATCATCCGAACCGCCGCGGATCCGCGGTCGATCGCCGCCGCCGTGCAGCGCGAGCTGCGCTCGGTGGATCCGACCGTGGCGGTCGAGAACATCAAGACGCTCGAACAGGTTCGAGATGATTCGCTGGCGTCGCGAATATTTGCCACACGACTGCTGGTCGGGTTTTCGATTGTCGGCAGTCTGCTCACGCTGGTCAGCATCTACGGCGTATTGTCGCTGTCGGTCGCCTCGCGGCGGCGCGAGCTCGCGATCCGGAGCGCCCTCGGCGCCCAGCGCGGCGACATCAGCCATCTGATCCTGAACGAAGCAGGGCGGCTGATTGCCGGCGGCGTCGTAGCCGGCATCGTCTCCGCGTTTGTACTGGCACGGGCGCTGCGATCGTTTCTCTTCGACGTCGAGCCGACCGATCCGTGGATGCTCGTTGGTGCCAGCGTACTGTTCGCCGCAATAGGTCTAGCGGCGTGCTGGTTGCCGACACGCCGCGCAGCAGCAGTCGATGCGCTCGAAGCTTTGAGAGCTGAGTAGTGGGTCCCTGGATTACGAAAGACACAGCGTCCGATAATCGCCGATCGTGTTACGGCACTGTAAACACGAACAACGAGAGCCCCGCGGCAGCGGCGATGTATTGTCTGCCATTCACGGCATAGGTAATCGGGTTGTTCAGCATCTGCGCGCCGAGGTTCCTCTTCCAGAGCAGTGTCCCGGTGCGCGCGTCGAACGCCTGTAGATACCCTTCGCGTCCGCCGGTGACGAGCAGATCGCTCGCCGTCGTAAAAATGCCGGTGTCAATCACGTCGAACAACCTGAACTTCCACTTCGCGTCACCGGTCAGCGGATCGATGGCCTGAATGGAACCGTTGCCGGCTGCGTCGGTCCAGTTATTGATGGGGCCGCGCCGCAGATTCGGCAGGGCTGGCGCGCCGGGGATGTTGCGTGTCGGCTCGCCCGGTGTCGGGACGAACGTTTGATTGCGGCGCCCGGCGAACTCACGTCCGGCCTCATACTCGGTCGGCGTGCCGCCGAAGATGTGCGCGTTGAACTCCCACGTCGAGACGTACATCAACTTCGTCCGCGGGCTGTACGACGGCGAGTACCAATTGGTCCCTCCCTGTATCCCGGGGTACGTCGGCAGGTCCGCCGGCTGCCTGGTTTGAATGGGTCGACCAGTGGCGTCGAAGCCATTCATCCAGTTCACCTTCACGAACGGCTTGGCATACAGAAACTTTCCGGTCACGCGATCCAGCACGTAGAAATTGCCGTTGCGGTTTGCCCACAGCATCGCCTTCACTGGCGCGCCCTGCCACGTGATATCCGCCAGCACGGGGACCTGAACCGCGTCGTAGTCGTAGTGATCGTGCGGCGTGAACTGGTAGTGCCAGCGAAGCTTGCCCGTGTCGGCATCGAGCGCGACAACCGACGCGGTGTAGAGGTTGTCGCCCGGCCGCTGATCGGCGTTGTAGTCCGGACCTGCGTTGCCGGTTCCCCAATACGTCAGATTGAGATCGGGGTCGAAAGACCCGGTCACCCAGATCGACGCGCCACCGTGCTTCCATGCCTCCGGGTCGCAGTACGTCTTCGGATTGGGCGGGCACGCTTCCCATGTCTCGTGCCCGGGCTCGCCCGGGCCCGGAATGGTGTCGAACCGCCACAGCTCTTTACCCGTTTGAGCGTCGTATGAGGAGATGAAGCCACGGATGCCGTATTCGCCGCCCCCTACGCCAATCACGACGCGGTCTTTCAATGCGAGCGGTGAAACCGTGATCGAGTAACCCTGCTTGCTGTCGGCAACCCTGGTCTTCCATGCCTCGCGCCCGCTTCGGGCCTCGATTGCGACCAGATGTCCGTCGAGCGTGCCCATGTAGAGCAGCTCGCCGAGAATCGCCACGCCGCGATTGTTCGATCCGCAGCATGCGATGACGGCCTCGTTGGTGTGACGATAGGTCCAGAACACGCGTCCGGTCGTCGCATCCAGTGCGATGAGATCGTTCGGCCGTTGCGTCAGATACATGATCCCGTCGACCACGAGCGGGGTCGGCTGCCAGCTTCCGGTGACCGCTGCCTGATACACCCACTCCAGGCTGAGGTTCTTCACGTTCGCAGGAGTGATCTGCGTCAGCGTACTGTAGCGGGTACTGAAGTAATCGCCGCCGTACGTCAGATAGTTCTGCGGCTCCTTCGTCGCATTCAAGAGACGTTCGTAGGTGACCGGCGACTGCGCGCTGATTCGCAGCGGTACAGCGGCCAGCACGACGGACGCAGCAATGAGCATCCAATGACGGAGCATGGTTATCGGCCTTTCAACGTGAGCAGATACGAAACGACATCGGCCAATTCTTCCTGCGTGAGCTCTTTCTCGTAGGAGGGCATGGTCGACTTGGTCGAGATGGTGTACTCGCGCAACTCTGATTTCACAAGCGAGTGCAGCTGGCCTTCTGCATCGGTCAGCTGCACGGTGTAGGTATCTTCGTTGAGCCGGCGGCCACTAATCACCTTGCCGTCGCGCGTAACGGCGCGCACAGGGCGGTTGATCGGAATCATCTGGCTGCTCGGATCGCGCAGCGAGCGCTCGAGCGACCCGGCGCTTCGCAAGACGCCGATATCGGAAAGGTCGGGCGCTTTCCAGCTGCCTCTGCGGTTCACGCGATGACAGCTCAAGCACGCGCCCTTGCCCTCGAACACGGCGTGGCCGCGCGCAGCATCGCCCGCTTTGATCGAGCCGGTGTCGACGGTGTTCATGTTGCGGAGGTACGCGACGATACCCGTGAGCTCGGCGCCGTCGAGCTTGAACGCGGGCATCCCTGTGTTCGGAAACCCGTTGGTGATGACGGTGCGCAGTTGCAGGTCGTTTTGCGCGGTCCGAAACTTTCCGCTGCGCAAATCGACGCCCGCCACGCCGTCACCAGTGCCCCCGTGGCAGTTGACACATTGCTGCGCATACAGCCTTGCGCCGTATTCGATATCCGCGCGAACGTAATCCTCCGGGCGACCTTGTAGAGTGGGGTTCTGGGCGCTGACCAACGCCACGGCGAGCAGGATACAGGCGCCAGTACACGCCACAGCCGCCGCCGTACGGACGATTGAGGACATAGTCGCAGTCTTATACCCGTTGGCCGGCGAACGGTCCAGCAATAAAGTGTGACGACGAATGTGATGGACGTTGTGTGGAACTCGAAGCGCGCTGGCAATAGAAACCGATCCGCCTCGTATCGATCACATCGGACGAATCCTGATATTCCGAAACCTGATCGCCCCGCCCGCTGATCCGGGGCCGTTTGCCTGGAGGGCGATCGTCCCACTGGTAAACAGGTCGTTCCTCGCATCAACCGTGGTTTTCCCGTTCAACTTGACGACGATTCTGCTGCCCTCGAGCATGATCTCGTACGAGTTCCATTTGCCCGCCGTTTGAATCCGCTCGGGCAAGGTGGTTTGCACCTCGTTCACGCTGCCCGTCGGCCACGACGCGTGCGGGTCATAGATGTTTACCTCGTAACAGATCTTCGACGACAGGCTCGTCTTCAGGTCCGAAGGACAGCGGACGAAAATCGCGCTGTTCATCGTGTCGTCGGCCCAGAAGTCGGCTTTCAGCTCGAAATTCTGGTAGGTGGTGATCGTTCTGAGAATCCCCGGCGCTTTTCCGCGGGAAATGATCATCCCGTCCTCGACGGACCATACGGCCTGCCCGCTCGGCTGCCACCCCGCCAACGATCGTCCGTCGAACAGGAGCGTCCAGCCCGCAGCCCGTTCGGCCGGTGTCAGCGCATTGGCGGCGCTCCCACCCGCGACGACCGGCGTCTGGAACCGCGCCGCACTGCGCGTGTCTCGCGGACCGGAAAACCCCGGGATTGACGACTGGACCTGCACGGGCAGGCTGAACCAGAACACCGCGACCAGTGCGGCTGCGCATCGGAGCAGGGAGATCACGCGCTCCTCCTATGAACGAATGGCTGACGCTAACCAGACGTTTCGTATACCGGATGCCGTGAACGTGTCAACCGCCATACATACACGGTCCGCCTCGAGTGGGCTTCAGGAATCGAGCAAACACGAGATTGAATGGTGAATGGGACCTTCACACAGGCTGCGCTACCCGCCGGACTTCAGTGATCGCAGCCGATCTTTATGAACCTTGAGGACAATGCCAGCATTGCCACGCGCAATGAGACTGACCCTATACTCGGCCGACGTGCCCAACACCTGCGACACCTCGGAAAGCGTCAGGGCGTGTCGAGCCATTAGCCAATCGACCATGCTGGTCGTTGCATTGCGCAAAGCGTGGTCTAGCGACGAGTCGAGACCCAATGTCATCAAGTGAGTTGAAGATTCGACGCGCGGTGCCGCAATCGAATAATGTCGCAGAAGTTCCACTCGAATCTCCACGTCCATCGAAGTCTCGAGGCCGGCGCCATTGAGCTCCCCGTCGCCTTGCGCTGCGTGTCCGTCGCCAATGTAGAGGAGCCCTCCAGGAACACTGACCGGAAGGAACACGGTGGTATCTTCCACAATCTCGTTGAAGTCCAAATTCCCTCCCCACACGCCAAACTCCCCAGTGTCAGGAACGGGGTCGACAGCCGGCGGAGCCAAGGCAATGCAGCCGAGCATCGGCTTCAGCGGCACCGCATAATGCGCAAGGTTGGCAGGCGGGTTCTCGCGCGTCGCAACGCCACGTTCGATATCCAAGCGCCAACGCACAAGGTTTCTCTGACCTCCCATCCGCGCCGCGAGCTCCGGGGTCATTGCGGGATTCGACAGAGTGTCGGTGCTGATCGCCCAGTCTCGATTTAGGCGCAGCCGGGTCAAGTGCACGGCGACAGTGTCGCCGGGCTCTGCACCGTTGATATAAAAGGGGCCTGTCTGTGGATTGCCGGGCTCCCCGCGACGCACACCTCTTTCGTCCGCTCCGGCGGCGTCGATCGTCGTCGTATGAATAGTGTCGCCTGGTGACACACGCAGAACGGGCGTGCTCGTCGCAGCGAACTTGTTGTGGAAAGCAACCGGCGTGAACTCGTGACGCTGGTGACCGACCGTCACCTGAGCCGGCATTTGGCCCAGCGTCACTTGGGCAGGCGTCTGGCGACGCTGGAGTGCTGCGATGCCCACGAACAGCGCGAGCAGCGCCAGTGCGGTGAGCGCCCACTTTAGCAAATCGCCCCCGGTGAAAGGCGGCGTTGCCGATTCCCTAAGACCCTCGAGTAGCTGCATATCTATAGACAAGGCGTCGGCCAGATTACGCCTAATTGGTCGCTTTGTGGCGACTGATGCGCCGGGCGGAGCTTTCTCTTCTCAAAATGACAAAAACGGGTTGCGGCGCGCAAACGCATTAGCGCCATTTAACGTGTTCGTGGCACGGGGCACCGTAGGCCGAATCGCTGCGTAAAACCGGGCACCCGAGTTTAGGAAGGCCGCTGGCCAGTCCGAGCCAGCGGCCTCGCGCCTACCTGGGCGACTCTACCTGATCTGGATTTCAGCCGATACCGACGTGATGATCGCTGCGTTATTTCGGGGGGCGGTGAATGCCACGCTTTGAACCGAGCGCGGTCCGTCCTTCGTAAAAACCTCGTATTCCCACGACGCCTGTGTCTCAAGAGGAAATGCAACATCGGTGTTCAGCGCGACTGGACCAAACGAAAACTTCCCGGCAGTATCAGTTGTCCCCCGCGCCAGAATCTCAGAGCTGTGATTTCGTGACCGCCCCGCGTGCCTTATGAGCAGGACGTCCGCATTGGCCACGGGTGCGCGGGTAGCATCCAACACCACGCCTGACATTGGAATACGTCGCGCATCCTGACCATGCGCTGGAGAAGGACCGACCATGGACATCGCGACCAGCACTGTCCCAAGCATAGGAACGAACGCCCGTAGGACTCCTAGTTGCCTCATCGGTGCCTCCTTTGAAAAGAACTCCAGTTAACCATGGCCATGTAAACGGGACTTAAACCATTTACCGCACGCGGCACCGTAGGGCGAATCGTAATCCATCGCATTCTGCGCGGTCGTATCGTGTTCACGCCGTCTGGGGAGGGCTATACGTTTGAGGCACCCACGCGATTTGACAAGTTGTTCAACGGACTTATCGCACCGCCCTCGTCGTTCATCCAGACTGGCAATGTGGGAGCGGAACACATCGGACCGGAGGATACGTTCGACGCGGATTACGGAGAGCTACTGGCCAGTGTTTCCGTAAGAGGGTACGTCCCCAACGGGTACCCCATTTAACGTCTTTACCGCACGGCGCACTCGTGGGGCGAGTTGCGGCCTAACTAGAGGGATACGAAGCCCGCTGGCTAGCGCGCGCCAGCGGCCTCGGCTCTACCCTTACTGGCCCCGGTCAGCGACTGGCCTTGACCCGCCAAAACTCCGCGACGCTCTCGTTTGCGCCACGCGCCGCTGCGTAGAGCTGGCCTCATGCTGAAATTGAACGGGTTGAAATGACCCCCGCCACGTTGGGCTGCGCTTACTGCAATGGTTGAGCGGTATAAATGAGATAGTTCTGATCCGAGAATACGGCGAGTCCACAGTCAGGTTGAGTGTCCTTGATCGAAAAGACAAACTCAGAGGCGCTATGAACTAACTGAACGGTGAAACCATCAGGCACGACTACTCCGGCAGCCCGCTCAACGGCAGAAACGTCTTCTTGGCGACAGACTGCTGTAACTCAAGGGTGTTGATCTGACGCGCAAGGCTAATTGCTTGTTTCCGACGCTCCGCACACGCCGGTGACTGTTGGGCCGAGCTGGACGACACATTCACCAACGCGACAACTGCTGCCGTTGTTCCGATTCCCGCCATCAGATTATGAACCCTCGCCATGCTACCCCCATTGCAACGTGCCGCTTTAGCCGACGGCCGCCCCCTCATCGCGTCTCCCGCCGTCGGCTGCAAAGCCGGTTGTTAGCCAGGGACTGACCAAATCACTTCGGCAACGGTATCGGTCGGCTTACTAAAAATGGTATCGGTCGGCCTACCAGAACTGTCTTAGGGTTGAGCACTTGATACGTCAAGTCAGCCTGCTTCAACAAGACTCGCAAATACCTTAGCGAATGGCTCGTTCTGAAAATGTCCGGTCATAAGTGGTGATTGAATTCCTTTGGCTACTCGTATTTCAACGCCTACCGCCGTGCCTAACAGCCAAAACGCGTCAGGAATGTCCGCTCTATGGAGAGCCATAGTGACGGATTCAGTCTCTAGAGATAATTTTTGTAGGTCGGCATCTTGGGCATAAACGTCAGCCCCCGGAACGAGCATGATGAGTGCGATCATCAGCATGGGTCGCATAAACACCTCTTAGAAATCTACTCTTGGCCGGTCGGCGGCGCAACGAGGGCGTCGTAACCTACCGCGAAATATCACGCCAGAGCTAGTTGCGCGTCAGTCATCGGTCGCGTGGGCCGTTCTACGTTTAACAATTTGTGCACCGTTCCAGCCGCAGCGTCCCACTTCGCATCAGGTCCGTGCAGTTCGCCGTGCAGGTGTACGAACCGGTCATGCTCGCCGCGTCGATGGTGGCGGAACCGGTCGTCACGAGGTCGCAAGCCGGGCCAAATGGCGAGCAGCCTCCCGGGATGGTGAGTGTGAAGCTGAACGTGGACCGCGACAGCGTCGCGTCAATGGTTCCCAGCCTGCCTAAGAGAGTCTCTGGCGGGCTGAATGTTGACTAAAGCCGTCAAATTTCGACGCACTTGACAGGGACTTGAATAGGTCAAACCGGACCTGGCGGGTGCCTGCGCTGTCTGACGCCGTGCCGACCCACGTGCCGACCGGATTACTCGTGGGGCTCGGTCGCGCGGGCGATGCACCACAACCCCAGGACGACAACCCAATCAGCATCGCCAGAACCACTGCCGCCATACTCTGCTTGTCGGCGGAACGGCTTTCGGTCAACACCCGAACGTTCGGGGTCTAAGAAGGCCGCTGGCCGATGGGACGGTCAGTAGCCTCAGCCTTACCCTAACCCACCTGTCGTTTCGGGCGGCTGGTTTAGAGCAGCGTCTACATCCTTACAAACCACCGCCGTATCACGAAATCAACCCGCCGTATGTTTGCGAGCGGTTCGGTGAAGCCATGCATGCTCGCGTTGTTCCGCGAGCGCGCATTCGCGGCACCGCAGTCGACGACGATGCGATTACGCGCCGATGCTGGTTCTACGTTGATGTGGATCCGACACGCCGACCGAAAACCAATGTCACCGGACGCCGAACGCAAACGCGCACTGGGAGTCGCCAAAGCTGTCGGCGCGTATCTGACGTCGTGTGGCTGGCCGGACCCGATCACCTGCAACTCCGGAAACGGATGGCATCTGCTCTACGCGATTGGCCTGCCGAACGATGACGAATCACGAATGCTGCTGAAGCGCGTCTTGCGTGCCCTCGCTACGCGGTTCACACACCAGACGCCCACGTCGACCAAGACGTGTTCAACGCCTCGCGTATTACCAAGCTCTACGGCACGATGACGCGCACCCGAAGCCATTGAACAGGTTCTTGCCTTCGACCGAACGCGACGATGCCCGCGAACAGTATCGATATGCTCGTCCGGGAACAGAGCCGATATCGACAAAGCGTATCGACCGTCTCGTTGCCATCGTGGAGCATCCGGCGATATCGAGTCGTTAGGCGCGAAGCTGCGGGAACTGGAAAAGCGACGCACGCGCATCGAAGCAGACCTGCGAGGTCGTGCGACCCATGCCGCGACTGGCACCTGCAGGTGGTCGGAATCGCGGCTCGCTGGCGTCGCTGCGCACTACTTCCGGCAGTCCACAACGCAAGGTCGTGCTGTCTTGCAGCGAGTCTTGCGTGGCGCATCGTGTTCACGCCAAACGGCGACGGCTACACGTTCGAAGCACCCACACGGTTTGACAAGTTGTTCAGCGGGATTATCGCGCCTCGGCCGTCGTTTATTCCGTATGGGCATAGTCGGTGCGGAGCACATTGGACCGGCCGATACGTTCGACGGCGACTACGGCGCACTGCTGGCGAGTGTTTCTGTATTAAATGGGGTTGCGTCCCCAACGGGATTCGAACCCGTGTTTTGGCCTTGAAAGGGCCACGTCCTAGGCCTCTGGACGATGGGGACACGCGGAGAGCGAATTTCAGCCCATCATCTTATCACGCCTGCAATTACGGGGATTCCAGCGGCCGATAAATAGGCCGTGGAAAGAATCATCCGCGCGCTGCCCTGCTCGCTCCCGTGCATCCTGCTCCTCGCCGGCGTCGCGCACGCGCAACCGCCGGAAGGGCGGACATCCAGCTCGCCATCAAATCGCGGGAGTTCGTTATTCAATCACTCACGATCACAAAGCAAGTCGCGCGACGTGCGCCGTCCGGCTGAAGCCGGACACTACCGAAACACGTCCGGCCATGGGATCGCCTTCCTCAGCGCTCACAGTCCGGCTGAACCGGACACTAGGAGACTACCGGGCACGTGCGAAAGAGCTAGGCCGTGTGTCGAATTCCATCGGAGGCTTTCCGGCTAGAGCCGGACGCTACCGAGACATGTACGGAATGGCGACAGTCATGGCCGGATGAGGCGGGCGTTCTGCGTAGCGGCAATGGATACTCGAAAACACGTTGCCGCGAGCAGAATGCCCGACTCGTCCGGCCATGGGATCGCCTCCCATCACCGCTCACGGTCCGGCTAAACCCGGACACTACCGACTTGGACCCAGGACGGGACCGCAGCCCGGCGACAGGACCCGCTCCCCTTTTTGGAAACCGTTTCTAGTTCGATTCGAGCTGGGCGAGGCGTTCGCTCGTGGCGGGATGCGTCGACAGATATCTCAGCGCGCTCGGCATGCCCGAGCCACCGCTTGCCGCTTCGAGGCGCCGCAGAATATCGGCCAGGTGCTTCAACGGAATGCCGTTCGTCTTGAGCACTTCTACCGCGTACCCATCGGCCTCGCGCTCGAGCCCGCGCGAATAGCTCGCTTCCAGAAGCGCGGTCGGTGCCGCAGCGGCGATCGAGCTGATGTCGCCGATGAACCAGGCGACGAGCAGGCCCACCATCGAATTCTGCAGCATGTTGCGCAGCCCGTGACGATGGTCGACGTGACCGGCTTCGTGCGCAAGCACGCCAATCAGCTCACGATCGTCTTCCGCGAGCGCCACCAGGTCGTCGGTCACGACGATCGTTCCCGACGGCAGCGCCAGCGCGTTGGCGCCAACCACATCGCTCTTGCGAAAGGCCAGCTGATACGAGGCGCTCTCGCCCCGCGGCATCTTCAGACGCCGAAATGCCGCGTCGAGCTCCTGCTGCCGTTCGAGTGGAAGCGCGCTGGGCGTGAAGATCTGGCCGTCGAGGACGGAGAGCACCTCGGTGCTCAGACGATTTGTCGCGGCCGCGGGCATCCGATCGGCCACGACTTTGGACAGGATCGGAATGCCGTAGAGATATCCCACGATCAGGGCGACGGCGAAGACCGCCCCGCCCGCGAAGATCCACGAGGGATTCCCTTCCCACTGTGAGATCGCGCTCGACTGAATCCCCTGCGCGGCAAGAAGCGACGTGAGCCCTTCCGTGTCGGCAATCTCGACGAACGCGTCGTCCGGAAACCGCATCAGACGCGGCGTCCTGCCGATCGTTTCCGAGATCTCGACGCTGTCGAGCCGCTCGCGCCGGTCGATGCCGGCGCCGGCAATCGACACGACACCGTCGGCCATCGTCACCGTCACCGGGAACGCCGTCGCTTCGATGCCGTTGAAGTATCGGGCGTGTACCGCCGTCATCGTTCCATCAGACCGCGAGATCGAGATCGAACATCTCGATCGCTTCTTCGCCGGCCGCGCCGACGGTCAGCTTCTCGCCGGCCAGGAAGTCGTTGAGGCTTCCCGACACGACAACCGTGGACTCGCTCAGCAAGTACTCGGTCAGCCGAACGACCGCGAACGGCTTGTAGAACCCGAGCGTGAAGACCACACCGAGCAGGTTGGTCGCCGTGATGAACGCCAACTGCCCCACCTTGATCGACGACACGAATTGATGCGGCCCGAGCTGCGTGTTGTTCCACGCCAGATTCTGAATGCGCGATGTGGTGAACGCCCACAGCGTCAGCGACGCGAGCATGTACAGGATGATCGAAACGAAGACCCCAATCGTGACGCCGATGGCGCGTGTCGATCCGCCAGATCTGAAAGCACCGATGAGAAAGGGACCGGCGAGCACCATGCCGGCCACGCCGAATGCAACAAGAAGGCCCAGCGCCTGCATGTAGACGCCGTAGAAACTTCCAACCGTTGCGCTGAACGAGAAGCGCGTCCGGCCGTACCACGCGTTCGAATGCACGTAGTTCTTCAGCCGCTGATGCCACATCGGCCCCAGCATTCCCAGGGTCAAGAGCGTGGCGATGGGCATCAGCAGGAACGCGATGTAGGCCTCGCCGGTGGTTCCGGTAAACCGGAACCGCAGGCCGCGGTAGCTCGTGTTGTAAAGCCGGAAGCGAAGCGCGCGAGAGATGAACCAGGGCATCGCGGTGAGCACGGCAAGAAACGCGACGCCTCCGGCAATCGGGCTGATGAAGGCCAGCCCGTAGTAGGCGCCCATGATGCTGCTCGCGATGATGCGGCCTTTCAGGATCGCCCACGGGTTGCCGTGATAGTCGAAGCCGGCGCCCGCCAGCTGCGTGTTGCGATAGAAAAACTGCATGCGGCGCACCTTCGCCCAGGCCGAATAGACGCCAAGCGTGAGCACGCTGAGCAGGATGTTGACGATCCAGATCCCGAAGTACCTCGCCGCCGGTGCCCGAGAATGTGAGCCCCTCGCGCCACGTGCGGACGGCGGCGGTTGCGTGCAGCGGAGGCTGGAAACCTGGCGGCGGAGTCGGCGTCGGCGTCTGCGTCTCGTCGGTCGCCATGAAACCTCCCTGGTAAGCAGGAAACCGTTCCCCTGTTTATCGGCGCGGGCTGAGGATGGCCTTATCAAGCCGGCCAGGGCCGGATCTGCGACTTTGCCGCGACGTCAATGT
This sequence comes from Vicinamibacterales bacterium, assembly GCA_963811435.1. GTDB lineage: Bacteria > Acidobacteriota > Vicinamibacteria > Vicinamibacterales > JAMQPK01 > JAMQPK01. Next base: position 974,256 of record CAWERD010000006.1, on the reverse strand, counting down.
GAAATGTCGTGCAACGGCGTGCATGTCAGGGCAGGCACTATCGTACAGATCTGTAATCGCCGAGATATGGGGCATGGAGAAACGCATTGGGCTCGGCGAGGTACTCGACAAGTATCGTCTGATCTGTCCCCGGTGCAGGTGTCCGGAGGCCATCGTGCTCATCGACATCGCCTTCGAAGTAACGTGGCAGTGTGTCGACTGCGAAACACGCTGGCCGGCAAGCGACCTCGAAAGGGACTTGCTGCTCGGGCCGGCGCTGAAGATGATCCACTAGCGTGAAACGTCGCGTGAAGCCGCTCATGGTGCTGGGCAGCGCGGTCGTCGTGATCGTGCTGCTCACGCAAACCGCGATCTCCCAGAACGACGATCAGGATGTCCTGAAGGTTATTCCTGAAAACTACAAGCTGCTCTTCGAGAACGCGGTCGTCCGGGTCATCGAAGCGCGCGTGCCGCCCGGCACCGAAGAAAAACCCCACCGCCACATGCGCGGCGTCAGCATCTGCATGACGGAGTACACCGTCGAATCACGCATCCTGCCCGACGGACAATGGGTGCGCTCTGACCGCAAGCTCGGAACGGTCTACTGGAGCGAGTCGAGCCTCCACATCCTGCGCAACGTCGGCAAGACGACCAGCCACACCATCAGGGTCGAACTGAAGTACCTAATAAAACAGAAGATCAGAAGGTCAGAAGAATCAGAAGCATCGGAAGATAGGGGGTCGGAAGAAATTTCCTGGCTCGCTTAGTCTTTCTTACCCTCCTGGTCTGGTCTTCTTGTTTAAGTAACCGTACATGGCGAGCGGGGAGGCAAAGAACGCCTCCCGTCGTGGGGGTTGGGTTTTGCCGTCCTCCATGAGGCGGGGACGAGCGCGGTTGAGATTAGATGTAGCAACGGCCGTGCCGTGTTTTTTTGGTGGTTTTTCGTCTGCTTTCACTACAACTAGAATCAGCGAGTGAAGTTTTCCGCGCGCATCCTCGCCAGCCTCAGCTTTTGCCATCTCCTGAACGATTTGATGCAGTCGCTGCTGCCGTCGATTTATCCGATGCTGAAGCAGACGTTCGGTCTCAGCTTCGGCCAGATCGGCCTCATCACGCTCGTGAATCAAATCATCGCGTCGGTGCTGCAGCCGGTGATCGGCGTGTATACGGATCGACGGCCGCTGCCCTACTCGCTCGCCACGGGAATGGCGTTCACGCTGGTGGGGATGATGCTGCTCGGGCTTGGCCCGACCTACGGCGCCATCATCGCCGCATCGGCGATGATCGGTCTGGGCTCCGCGGTCTTTCATCCCGAATCATCCCGCGTGGCGCGGCTGGCGTCGGGAGGACGCCATGGATTCGCGCAGGCGTTCTTCCAGGTGGGCGGGAATGTCGGATCGGCCGTCGGTCCTCTCGCGGCGGCGTTTTTCGTCCTCCCTCACGGGAGGAGCAGCATCGCCTGGTTCTCGCTGATGGCGATCGTCGGGATGCTGTTTCTCTGGAATGTCGGGAACTGGTACAGGCAGACGAGCGCGTTCACAGGTTCCGGAATCGCCGGAGTGACGCATCCCACGGGGTTGTCGCGCAATCAGACGCGGGCCGCCCTTGCGCTGCTGCTCGGATTGCTTTTCTCGAAATACGTCTACCTGGCGAGCTTCGGCAGCTACTACACCTTCTATCTGATACACCGGTTCAACCTGACGGTACGAAGCGCGCAGGTGCATCTTTTCTTCTTTCTGGGTGCGGTGGCCGCGGGGACGATCTTCGGTGGGCCCATCGGCGACCGTTTCGGCAGACGACGGGTGATTCTCTGGTCGATTCTGGGAGTGCTGCCGTTCTCGCTGGCGCTGCCCTACGCCAACCTGTTCTGGACGCGCGTGCTCACCGTCGTCATCGGGCTCATCCTCGCCTCGGCTTTCTCCGCCATCATCGTCTTCGCGCAGGAGCTCGTGCCCGGCCGGGTGGGCGCCATCGCGGGCCTCTATTTCGGGTTTGCCTTCGGCATCGCCGGGCTCGGCGCGGCCGTGCTGGGCGAGCTGGCCGACCGCACCAACATCACGGTCGTCTATCACGTGTGCTCGTTTCTGCCGGCGATTGGCATATTGGGATTCTGGTTGCCGAAGATAGAACGGCACGTGCTACCTTCTCCCTGACGATGAAAGCCCTTCTCGCGGCGCATGCTCTCGCGCTCGTCGGCACTGCCGTTTTCGCACAGGCGCCTCAGCCGGCCTGGCTCGACAAGCCGCTGACCAACTGGAACACCGCCGGCCGCGCGATTCCCGCGGCGAAGGTGGACGAAGAACCAATCGCCGAGATGGCCAGTCGCTGCAAAGATCTGCCGCTCTTGCAGACCACCGCCGGCGAGCGCGCGCTTGCCGCCGCCGGCTGGGTTCCCTTCCGCATGTTCGACCGGCAGATCGTCAATCGCGATGTGGAGATCATCGGCGGCCTCACCGGCGCAGACGGTATGTGCCGCCCGGTGAACTACAACGTGTTCGTGTTCGTGAACGGACGGCTCGCCGGCACGCTGTCGCCGCAAGAGATGGATTCCCGAACCGACGGCAGCATCGGCGGCGCGATTCGACTGGCGGCCGACGACACGATCGACGCCGGCTTCGCGCGCTACACCGACAAAGACCCGCTCTGCTGCCCGTCGAGCCATGTCACGGTTCGATACCAGATCGACCGGAAATCGACGACGCCTGTCGTCGTACCGACGAGCGTCCGTGTGACGCGTCCCTAGCAAGCGAGGCCTCATATGAGAGCGACGCGCCGAGATGTGATAACCGCATTTGCGGTGGTGGTCTTTACACTGGGGGCCTACGCCGGATCCGATCTGCGCGCGGCCCGTCAACAGTCTGCCGACGAACAGCTGATTCGCGAAGCTCGCGCGCGATCAAACCAGGCCATTGCCGCGCACGACCTTGCGGGTATCGCGAGCGTGTGGATGGAGAACGTGCACATCGCCACGTCGACCGGCGTCCAGGCTGCGGGCCGCGAGCCCAACCAGCAGCGCATGGCGCGACAATTCACCAACCGGCCAGACACTGTGTATGTCCGTCGTTCGACGGTGATCGATGTGTACCCTCCGTGGGCAGTCGCCTCGGAGCGCGGCGAGTGGACGGGCCGCTGGACCGAGCCTGAGGGGGCTATGGAAATCGCCGGGACGTATCTCGCCCAGTGGCGCAAGATCGATGGGCGCTGGCTCGTTCAAGCAGAACTTTACGTTCCCACGCGTTGTACGGGCGCGAAGTATTGCCGCGAGCGCCCCTAGCCTGCGACAGGGCTTGCCAGCCGTAGCCATGGGGAGCGGCCTTGGCGGCCGCATGGCGAAGGCGGGCTTGCCCGCCGTAGCCATGGGGCGCGACCTTGGCGGCATGGCGAAGGCGGGAACGCATTTTGCTGAGTTGTGGCGCATGGACAAGAGCCAGAAACTCCGGCAATTCGCCCAACGCAGGGCGACACGCAAACTCACGCGCGCTATTCCGTGGCTGGGTGCGGCCATCGCGCTTCTCACACTCGGCGAGGCCATCCGGCGTAAGGGCTGGTTCGGCGGGTCGCTCGACACCGCGCTCGACTTCACGCCGCTGGTCGGGACCGTGAAAAACCTCGCCGAGGTCGGACGAGGGAGAGATTTCATTCAGGATAGAGCCCGCTAGCAGCTGGACGCAGAGGCCAAAGGAATACAAACAGAAGATCAGGAGATCAGAAGATCACGAGGCCAGGAGATTATTTTCCAAGAAGAATCTCTCCTGACCTCTTGTTTCATCCAATCGTTACTCCGCAGAAACGGTCATGTCACGCACAGTCGCTAGAGTGGCTGCATGACATGCAAACACGGCTTTGTACGTCTTGCCCTGATCGTTTTCATTTCCATCACGCTGACGGGCACCTCGTTGGGACAGACCTCTGGGTCGTTCACCGGCATGGTGACCGATGAGCAAGGCGGCGCGCTGCCCGGCGCCATCGTCACGGCCGTCCACGTCCCTACCGGCTCGCGCCAGGAAGCGACGACCGGACGCGACGGACGTTATGTTCTGTCGAATCTGAGAAGCGGTGGTCCGTACACCCTTACGGTCACCATGGCCGGCTTCCGCAGCACGGACCGGCGTGATGTGGTCGTCAGCGCGGGCGAAGAACGCACCGTCGACTTCCGGCTCCCGCTCGCCACGCTCAGCGAAGAGGTGACGGTGACCGCCGGGTCGGAGATCGCCCGTCAGCAAAAACAGGCCGCCGATCACATCCTCGACGTCGTGTCGGCCGACTCGCTGGGACGATTCCCCGACAACAACGCGGCAGAGGCCCTTCGACGCATCCCCGGTGTCTCGATGGAGATCGATCAGGGTGAAGGCCGCTTCGTGGTCGTCCGCGGCATCGATGCCAGCCTGAACAATGTGACCATCAACGGGCAGATCGTCGGCACGCCGGCCGAGTTCGGCACACGCGGTGTCTCGATGGATTCGGTGCCCGCCGACCTCATCGCGCGTTCCACAAGCACATCAGAAACCCGATCTACACACGGAGTTTCGTCGAGACGAACACGGTGCAGAACGGCCGGCGCTACGATCGGTTCGGCTTCACGCAACCCGAGAACGCCGACCATGGGCGGATCACCGGCGTCGAGCTCGCCTTCCAGACGACGCTGCCGATGCTGCCCTCCCCGTTCGATGGCCTCGGCCTGAACGTCAACTACACGTTCGTGGACTCGTCGGTCACCGTGTTCGGCCGCGAGCAGGATGACCTGCCGTTCTTCGGCCAGTCGGATCGGGTCGGCAATGTCGCGGTGCTCTATCAGAAGTACGGCATCGAGGCCCAAGTCTCCGCGTCGTATACCAGCCCGATGCTCGGCAGCCTCGCAGGCAGTCTCGACGGCGACAACTACGCCGACAGTTATCTGCCGGTCGATACGAAGGTGAGCTACGCGGTGAGCCGGCACTTCCGGCCGTTCGTCGAGCTTCGCAACCTGAACGACGAGCCGCGCCTCCGCTACGCCGGCAGCCGCGATCGGCGCGTGGCCCACGAAATTTACTCGTGGACGGTGTACGCCGGGATCGATTGGAGCCGGTAAAGCCAGCCAACGAGGCACGGAGAAAGGCAAAACAGAAGATCAGAAGACCAGAAGATAGGAGGATAGGAAAACCTAATCAAAAAAACCTTCTGATCTTCTGATCTTCTGTTTCTTTCGTGATAGCTTGTCGCCGTGCGCGCTGGCGTTGGGCTCGTCCTCGCGGTCTTTGGGTGCACCTCGTTAAGTGCTCAGGGCACCTCGCCACAAATCTCACCGGCTTTCCCGCCGGCCGCCGAGGTTCGCCGGCCGGATCTCACCATCCCCGTCGCGCGCGAGCCTGTCAGCCTCGTTGCCTATAACGGGAACGGCCGGTGGCTCGCTACAGTCACAGCCGGATCACGTGATTCGGTTGTGGGACGCACGGCCCGGTGAACAGGGAACGGGCGAGCTCGTTCGCGAGCTGAAGGGACATGGCTCTCCGATTCGCGATATCGCGCCCGGGCCCGCACCAAACACGCTGATCTCGGTTGATGAGGGCGGAACCGCCAGGCTGTGGGACGACACCACGGGAGCCCTGATTAAGAGCAGCCCCGGCAAGGTGATCGCTTCGAACGTCATCCGGGCGATCAGTCCTGACAAAACGCTCGAGGCAACCCTTGGCGCAAACAACACGATTCTTGTCCGCGACATCGCAACAGGCGTCCTCCTGACGACGCTGGGCGGACACACTGACAAGGTGCTTTCGCTGGCCTTCAGCTCGAACGGCCAGAAGATGGCCTCTGGAAGCGCCGACGGCACTGCGCGTACCTGGACTGTTCCTCTTCCGCCCATCCCGCCCGCGGCGCTTGAGAAGATCGCGGCCGCCACGCCAACTAAACCTGCCGCCACTCCTCAGCGTCCGCGTCGCATCCTCGTCGTCTGGCGGGCCGATGCCATTCTGCACAAGGGTGGCGTGCCCGCGGTGAACCACGCGATCGAGTTGATGAGCAAAAAGACCGGCGCGTTCGAGGCAGACTTCACCCGCGACGCCGACGCGTTTGATGCCGCCGTTCTCGAGAAATACGACGCCATCGTGATGAACAGCACGGCTCATCTCATCCTCAATGTGGCGCAGCGCAAGGCCTATCTCGACTATGTCCGGAGTGGTGGCGGGGTCGTCGCCATCCACGCCGCCATCGATATGTTTCTCACGTGGCCGGAAGGCGCAGAGGTAATTGGCGCGACGTTCGGCGATCATCCATGGGGACCCAGCGGAACCTGGGCGGTAAAGCTCGAGGAACCCGAACATCCTCTGCTTCGCGCGTTCGGTGGAAAGCACTTCACGATTCGTGACGAGTTCTACGTGATGGGCGAGCCTTACTCGCGCAAGGATCGCCGCGTGCTGATGTCGGTCGACCTGTCAGATCCCGCAAGCGGAGCGGTCAATCTCGTGGCGAATCCGGCGCGAGCGAAAGACAAAGACTTCGCGCTGGCGTGGATCAAGCACTACGGAAAGGGTCGCGTGTTCTACGCCGACTTCGGCCACATCGCCGAACCCTTCGAGCGGCCGGAGATCCTGCAGTTCTATCTCGACGGAATTCAATGGGTGCTGGGCGACCTGATGGCGCCCCAGTAACACCAGGCCTTCCCAGCGGGCGTTCGCCGCGTCCGCGCGTGGGAACAAAAATCCCATGACCGCCCACTGAGGAAGGTCGCTGGCTAGATTACGGGCGCGATCCGACGGCATGCCGGTTGATTGCACTTCTCACCTTTATGAGCAGCCTCGGCCAGGATCTGCGTTATGCCCTTCGTTCGTTGATAAAGGCGCCAGGCTTCACGGTCGCGGCAGTCCTGACACTCGCGCTCGGAATCGGTGCAAATACCGCGATCTTCACTTTGATCAACGCGGTGTTGATGCGATCGCTTCCCGGCGTCGCCGAGCCGGAGCGTCTTGTCCGGCTCACGAGGGGCAGCTTCAGCTACGCCAAGTTCGAGGCACTCCAGGCACACGGGCTCTTCGCCAATACGGTGGCGCTGACCGACGAACAAGGCGTCCCGGTCGACATCAACGGCTCTATACAGCCCACGAGGATGCTGCTCGTCAACGGAGAGTACTTTCCCGCACTCGGTGTCAACGCGTTTGCCGGCCGGACGATTACGCGAGAAGACGATCGTATGCAGGCACCGGTTGCCGTGCTCAGCCACGGCTTCTGGAAGCGTGCGTTCTCGGCAGATCGCGCTGTGATCGGAAAACAGATCACCGTTGCCGGGTTGCCCGTAACGATCGTGGGCGTCACGCCAGCGGCGTTCAATGGTGTCCATGTCGGATTCGCTATCGACCTGACGATGCCGCTCACGACGATGCCGCAGTTGCGCCCCGAGAGGGCGGATATCCTGTCGCGCCGATCGACACACTGGCTGCAGATCATAGGAAGACTGTCACCCGGCGAATCTCTCGAAGCGACCAACGCGCGGCTGCAAGCCATCTGGCCGCGGGTGTTGGCCGATTCGGCGCCGCCGGGCACACCCGCCGATTCCACGTTCTTTCGTCACAGAACGGAACTGCTTCCGGCCGCGAACGGATTCTCGCCGCTTCGAGCGGAATTCACGTCGCCGCTCGTCGTGCTGATGGGCCTGGTCGCACTGGTTCTGTTTGGCGCGTGCGTCACTGTCGCCAACCTGCTCCTGGCGAAGGGCGTAAGCCGCCAGCGCGAGTTTGCGATCCGGCTGGCAACTGGAGCGAGCCGGGCGAGACTGCTCCGGCAATTACTTACTGAGAACATCCTGCTGGCGACGATTGCCGGTCTTATCGGAATCGTGTTCGCCTTCTGGTCGGCGCAGGTGCTGGTCGGCTTGCTGTCTTCCAATGCGAATCCCGTTGTGCTCGATCTCCGTCCAGACGCACGGCTGCTCTCGTTCGCCCTGGGCGTGACATTCCTGACCGTGGTTCTTTTCGGACTCGCTCCCGCTCTGCGGACTACTCAGATCGATCTGGCTCCTTCGCTGAAGGAAAACTCGCGCACGGTCGCTGGCGCCGGCGGACGGCTCCGAAAGGCACTCGTCGTTGCGCAGGTTGCTCTTTCCATGCTGCTCGCCGTCGGGGCCGGACTGTTCGTCGACAGCTTTCGACACCTCCTGGCCGTTGAAACCGGCTTTGATGCGAGTCATGTCGTGCTGAGCCGGCCCAATGCCCTGGGGGCCGGCCATCGTGGGCCTCGTGCCCGGATTTTCTTTAACGAGCTCCTGCAGCGGACCGGAACGCTGCCGGGCGTTCAGTCTGCGTCACTCTCGTGGGCGCCGCCGGTGAGCCAGGGCTTTGGAAACAATGGACGTGTTGCAGTGCAGGGCCGGCCCCAACGGCCCGGCGAGGATCTAGTCGTGTGGAGCAATTTCGTGTCGGCCGGTTATTTCAAAACCATCGGGCAGCCGCTCGTCGAGGGTCGAGATTTCACTCAACAGGATCGTCGAGGAGCGCCGAAGGTCGCCATCATCAATCAGACAATGGCGCGATACTTCTTCGGAGACGAGAGCCCGCTCGGCCGAATCATTGCCGAGTCTGCGGGCGATCGCAGTGAACCCGGCTTCGAGATCGTCGGCGTCGTTCAGGATGCCGTGCATTTCGATCTCAAAGAACCGCCCAGACGCGTCATGTACATCGCATACGACCAGGGCCCTGATTTTCTCGACAGCCAGAACATGATTCTGGAAGTGCGCAGCGCCTCGGATCCGGCAGCGGTCGCCAGCCAGGTGCGCGGTCTCGTCGCACAACTTGACCGGAACGCGCTCGTCGAAACGGAAACACTGCAGGCGCACGTGGACCGGTCGACCACACGCGAGCGCCTTCTGGCGTGGTTGTCTGGTTTCCTGGGCGTGCTCTCGCTGCTCCTGGTCGCGGTCGGCCTCTACGGCGTGATGGCTCATTCAGTGACGAGCCGAACCAACGAGATCGGTATCCGGCAGGCCCTTGGCGCCCGGCCGGCTCGAGTGCTGTTCATGGTCCTGCGAGAGGCAGGCCTGGTCGTTCTGACTGGAGTCGCCATCGGCCTTGTCGCAGCGCTCGCCCTGAGCAGAGTTGTTTCCACGCTGCTCTTCGGAATCACCGCTCGTGATGCGACGGCGTTCATCGGCGCCATTGGTCTCATCGCGCTGGTTGGTTTCCTCGCGACAATCCTCCCGGCACGGCGGGCGGCACGCGTCAATCCGCTCACCGCGCTGCGATACGAATAATCCCAAGCTCACACCCTGCGCTACCGATTCCATCGGTTGAGCTTCGTCGCGCCTTCGAGCTCATCGCGTCGTCGTGTTCGTATTCTTCGTGCCTTCCTGTCTTCGTGGTTTCGTCGTTCCTGTCGTATTTTCTCCGCGGCTTTGCGTCTCTGCGTTGAAATTCCTGTCGTTCCCCAAGGCAGGGCTAAAGCCCTGCGCTACCGATGAAGCAGCGCACAGCTTCGTGTCTTCGTGCCTTCGTGTCTTCGTGGTTCCTGTCGTAGTTTCTTTGCGTCTTTGCGTCTTTGCGTTGAAGCTGTGGTTTATCAGGCGGCTGCTTCGATCTTTCCCCGCAGCGACGCCAGCTCTGACGTCACTTTGACGAGCTCTGCTTCCGTCGCTTCCAGCTTTTCCCCCTCCGCCCGCACGAAGCGGCTGTACGGCGCGATGCTGGTGCGGATACGTTCGCTTGCCCGCGCAATCTCCTTCTTGAACTGCGTCTCGAGCGAGTCGCTGAGCCGCTGGCGCACCTCCGCGATCTTCCGTCGCATCTCTTCCTTGCCTCTCTTCCGCTTGGCAGGAATGACGAAGAACCCGATTGCGGCCACCAGCGACGCCATGACCAGCCCGGTGACGTCGGCTGCCGCGGTCGATGCCGCCACAGTGACGATGGCGCCCAGGCCGACCGCACCGGCGCCAACTGCGGCGGCCGTTGCGACGGCATTTCGCGCTCCGTCGGCCAGATCGCTCGCTTCCTTCTGCCGATCGTACTGATCGACGACGCGCTGCGCTTCCCGTCCGACCGAATCGATCATGCGCCGCCGGTCGAAATGAAACCGCTCACTGTCGGGATTGTCGATGAGCTGCCCGGCATACTGCTGCCGCCGTTTCGACAGGTGGGCCGTCACCCCTTGCCAGTGCCGGAGATCGGAGTCGATCATCCAGTCGATCAGCTCTCCAACCTTTCGATCGATCTGCTGTGGGGCCTCGGCGACGACCTGCCGGCCGAAGGCCTCCTGAACGCGGCTGCGATTGAGCAGGTCCATGACCCGGCCGATGCGCATGGTGTCGTCGAAGAACATGTGCCCGCGCTTCTCCATCTCGAGGAGCACGTTCTCGACATCGGCGATGCGCAGCGCGAAATCGCGCTCCATGTCGCGCTGGTAGACGGCAAGCTGAAGCTCGACCTGTTCGAGCGTGGCGAAATCGTCTTTCAGCAGCGCGCGGCGATCGCGCACCGACGCAAGCTGCCGCGCCGCCACAGCCGTGGCCACGCCGAGCGGATTGAGCAGCTTCAATTGCGCGCGACCCGACGCATTCAGCGTCGTCGACACGTAATTCTCGAGGACTTCGAAGCCGCTCGCGGCCCACACCGATGGCTCTCCCCGCTTCGCGCGGAGCGCCAGTTTTGCGCTGACGAAGAAGATGTCGGGCTCGAACCCCAGCAACAAACGCGCGTTCTCCGCGACGAACGTGCGGATCTCGCCCACCTGCGCCGGTCCGTCGAGAATGTCGCTTTTGTTCACGACGACGACGATCTTCTTGCCCCAGCCGCGAATCTGCTCCATGAAGCGGCGCTCGGTCTCCGTAAACGGCCGATCGGCCGACGTCACGAAGAACACCAGGTCCGATCGCGGAATGAACTCTGCCGTCATCGTCTCGTGCTCGCGAATGATGGCGTTGGTGCCTGGTGTGTCGACGATACGGATTTCGCGAAGCAGATCGACTGGCGCCTTGATGACAAGCATGTTCGCCTGCCGCACGGTCTGTTCGGGGATCTCTCCATGCTCGAGGACGGTGATGACCGCGGTGGTCGGCGTGACACCTTCCTGCATGAGCGGCTGCCCGATGAGCGCGTTGATGAACGCGCTCTTTCCTGAGTTGAATTCCCCCACGACCACGAGCAGAAACAGCTCGTCCAATTGTGCGATTGACTGGTCGAGGGCCTCCTGCTGCTCAGCCCCGGCGTCGGTGCGCGCGAGCGAGGCCCTGAGACGCAGGAGCAGGCTCCGCTCTTCCCGAAGAAGCGCTTCCTGCCTGGCAGAAAGTACGCGCGTCAGCACACGCGTTCGGAATGCAGAAATCAGACCAATCGCGCCTGCGGCCGCTACCGGTTGAGGTGGCCAATCAGGCCCAGTACCGCTCGATAGGCCGTTGCCATGGCGCGGGGCTCGACGAGCGTGGAGGCATCGGAGGCAGTGTGTATGGTTCGGAGTACCTGAGGCGCGAAGCCCGCCTGCAGCCCAGATTCCTTGCCGCCGTTGACGAGCAACAAAAGCTGATGCGCCTGAAGTTCGGGCATCATCGCCATCGAGAGGGCCGGTATGCCGGCTTTCTGAAAGCTGAGGTCGTCGCTGGGCGGCATGAGCGGGAATTCGACGCAAGCTCGAACGACCTCGGTACACGTGATGCGCATGGCCTGAAATACTGCACCGTTCGGTGGCACGCGCGGCCCGAAGATCAGGGTATCGCCGAAGGCGTTCACATCGAGGTTCACCATCGCAAGGGTCTTCCGATCGCGATGATTCTGGACATACCTCTCCGAGCCGAGCAGCCCGAGCTCTTCCATGTCGAAGAACACGATGCGCACCTGGCGCGCCAGGCGGGCCTTCTGAAGGGTCTCGGCCAGCCGAACGAGAATCACCACCGATGCGGCGTTGTCGATGGCGCCCTTGCTGAGTGTTCCGTCCTGCAGTCGCACGGCGTCGTAGTGTGCGCCGATCACGATTTCCGGTTCCCGTCCCGGCAAGGTGACGACCACATTGCGGCCCTGCGTGCGCGGATCGGTCTTGCGGGGTTCAATCGTGAACGGCTCGACCTCGAATGGAATCCCACCCGCTTTGAGCATGGCGGCCAGTGTGTCGAAGCGCCCCTCGTTCGATGGCTGCTCGAACCGCGCGAGGTCCCCGTTCACGGTCGCAAACAGTTGTTCAGATGCAGGCGCGGAAATCACAGGCACGGTTCGAGACGCGCATGCAGGCAGGAGGAGTGCGAAGACAGACAGGGCTAAAGCCCTGTGCCACCGATTACGGGCGCGAACAACAGGGCTAAAGCCCTGTAGGAAGGAACTCACGAACCCGCCCTGTATGGTATTTCGTGGAACATCGGGAGCCCTGCGGCAGTGATGATGTCCATAAGCCCCTGCCGCGTATGGAACTCCATGCCGTCGCGGTTGATCACCACCGTATTGGGATAGCTCGGCGCCAGCCGGCGGAACTCGGCGTCGATGAGCCGGAACCGCCTCACCATGTTTTCGGCGGCCTCGTGCGGGCGATTGCGCAGCTTGATGTGCTTCTCGATGGTATCGACGCTCGAGGTCAGCACAATCACCCTCTCCGGATTCCACCAGTCGCCGATCGAGAGCACGCCGCGCAGCGCCGTGTGATCGCCGGGCGCGTATTCGGCCATGTGCGCCTCGAGCGTGATGCGCGCGCCCTCGAAGAAGATGACGCGATCGGGACGATCGTGCTCGGCCGCGTCGCGGTAGTTCGCGTCGTAAATCCGCGCGAAATACTCGGTCACCCCCACCGAATTCCGGCCCGCGGCGATGTCTTCGAGCATGCGGCGGTCCCACACACCCTCCTCGCCCTCGCCGTAGGTTCCGTTGTGATAAAGGTCGCCCAGCTGGCGGATGAGGGTGCTCTTGCCGATGCCAGGGCCGCCGACGATGGCGACGCGCATCAGATGTCGACGCTCACGACGCTGGTGACTTCCTCCACGCTCGTCAGCCCCTCGGTGAGCAGCCAGGCGGAATAGCGCTTCAGGTCGATCATGCCCTCTTCGATGGCTGCCGCGTGAATCTCTTCGGAGCGCGTTCCGCTGCCCGATCATCGTGCGGAGCGCGGCGACACCTTCATCACCTCGTAGACGCCGACGCGGCCGCGCACGCCCTTGCCGCCGCACGCGCCGCATCCCCGTCCCTTGTAAATCGTGGCGCCCTCCGGCAGCCCCCAGAAACGGGCGATGTTGGCGTCAACGGACGTACGGCTCTTTGCACTCCTGGCACAGCCGCCGGGCCAGCCGCTGGGCGATGACCCCGATGGTGGAGGACGACACGAGAAACGGCTCCACGTCCATTTCGTGCAGCCGCGTGAACGCCACCGCCGCGTTGTTGGTGTGGAGCGTGGTGAAGACGAGGTGCCCGGTCAGCGCGGCCTCGACGGCCGTATGGGCGGTTTCCTTGTCGCGCGTCTCGCCGACGAGCAGCACGTCGGGATCCTGCCGCAGAAACGCGCGCAGCACGCTGGCGAACGTGAGGCCGATCGCCGAGTTCACCTGGATTTGCGTCACGCCAGGCAGGTCGTACTCGATCGGATCTTCAGCGGTCGAGATATTCATCCCCGGGTCGTTGATTTCGGCCAGCGCCGAATAGAGCGTCGTCGTCTTGCCCGATCCGGTCGGGCCCGTGACGTAGATGATGCCGTAGGGCTGCTCGATCATCTCGCGCATCAGCTTCAGCACGCCGGCATTCGATGACCAGCTTGTCGAGGCCGAGCGTCGTATTCGACCGATCGAGAATGCCGCATGCAGACCTTCTCGCCCCATTTCCCGGGCACGGTCGACACGCGGAAGTCGATCGGCTTGGCGTCCATGCTCACGCTGATGCGGCCGTCCTGCGGAAGCCGCTTCTCGGCAATATCCAGGCGGCTGAGGATCTTGAACCGCGAAATCAGTCCCAGCTGCACCCGCTTCGGCAGCTTCTGGACGACCTGCAGAACGCCGTCGATGCGGAAGCGGACGGTGACGTCCCCTTCCATCGGCTCGATGTGGATGTCGCTGCTGCCCTGCTTGATGGCCAGGCCCAGAATCGAGTTCGCCAGCTTGATGATGGGCGCATCCTCGGACGCGCTCATCAGATCCTGCTTGGTTTCGGCCTTCTGCTCTTCGGTATCGGCGGCGAGCTGCAGCTCGCGGATGAGATCGGACTCGAGCAGGTCGACAGCCGGCGCCGCGGGCGGCTTTGCGGCTGTCGTGGCCGCGCCGGCAGGACGCGATGACGCCTGTCTTTGCGACGCCGCCACAGCTGCGTCGCCGTCCTGCGCGACCAGCTGCGGGTAGACCGAGGACATGAACCGCTTGAAGTCTTCCTCGGTTACGACGGCCGGCTCGATCAGCACCCCCTTGATGACCCGCCGCACGTCGTCGAACGCCACGACGTTCGCGGGGTTGGTCATCGCCAGCGTCAAACGGTTGTTAGCAAACGAGATCGGGACGACCTTGTGCTCATTGACGATCGCCGGCGGCAGCAGCCGGAGGACGCGCGGATCGATCTTGACCCGCGACAAGTTTACGAAGTCGATACCGACGTGACGATTTGCGGCGTCGAGGCGATCGGCGAGCGCCGCCATCATCGCCCTCACCGCGGCGGGATGCTCCTTCAGCAACTGATCGAAGTCGGACTGCTCGATGATGCCGCACGTCGTCGCTTCGACGGCGACGACCGATGCCGTCCGCGGCTTCCGCGTCAGCAGCGCCATCTCGCCGAACATCTCCCCTTCGCCGAGCTCGGCGAGGAGGAAATCGATTCCAGAGTCCGGATCCCTACGGCGGACGGCCACTCGACCCGATAGGATGATGAAAGCGGAGTCGTCGGCGCTTCCCTCTCGGACGATGACCGATCGGGGAGCAAACTCACGACGTCGCATCCGGTGCTCGAGACGCGCGAGCGTATCCGGCGAGACGTCGCTGAAGAGCGGCAACCGGCTGAGGAACGACGAAGAACTCATTTGCCGGCATCTTACAACAGCAAAGTCGCGTATCATGTGAGCGACGATGAACCAACCGATCACCGACTCGTAACGCTCATGACATCGGGGAAGCCTGGAACACGGTGGATGCCGCTGAGCTTTACGAGATTGCGAGGTGGGGTCAGGGGTACTTCTCAATCGGCGAAAACGGCCACGTCAAAATCCATCCGACCAAAGAGCCGCACCGGTCGATCGATCTGAAGCAGCTGATCGATCACCTGCAGCTGCGCGGCATCAGCCTCCCGACGCTCGTCAGATTCACGCGACATCCTGCAGCACCGGCTGCAGGACATCCACGAAGCGTTTCAGGCCGCCATCACCCAGCACGAATACACGGGCAAATACTGCTGCGTGTATCCCATCAAGGTGAACCAGCAGCGGCAGGTGGTGGAAGAGGTCTTCAATTTCGGCAAGCCGTTCCAGTTCGGCCTCGAGGCGGGGTCGAAGCCCGAGCTGATTGCCGTGGCGTCGATCGCCGACAACGAGACACCCATCATCTGCAACGGCTTCAAAGACGCCGAGTTCATCGAGCTCGCGATGCTCGCGCAGAAGATCGGACGGAACATCATCCCGGTGGTCGAGAAATACACCGAGCTCGACCTGATTCTCGAGCACGCCGAACGGGTGGGCGTGCGGCCCAACATCGGCATGCGCGTCAAGCTTGCCGCCCGCGGCGGCGGGCGCTGGCAGTCGTCGGGCGGCTACCGCTCGAAGTTCGGGCTGACGGTCGCCGAGATCCTGCAGGGGCCTCAAAGAGCTGAAGACCCGGGGCATGGAAGACTGCTTCCAGCTGCTCCACTTCCATCTCGGCAGCCAGATTCCCAACATCCGCATCGTCAAGGGCGCCCTCAACGAGGCCGCCCGCGTGTATGTCGAGCTCGTTCAGGCGGGCGCCGGCCTCAAATATATGGATGTGGGCGGCGGGCCTGGGCATCGACTACGACGGCTCGCAGACCAATTTCGAGTCGAGCGTCAACTACACCCTTCAGGAATACGCCAACGACGTCGTCTATCACCTGCAGACGGTGTGCGACGAGGCCAAGGTGGCCCACCCGACCATCATCTCGGAGAGCGGGCGGGCGATCGTGGCGCATCACAGCCTGCTGGTCTTCAACGTGCTCGGCGCCTCGGGTTTCGGCAACGACGAAGTGCCGACCGCCGCGACGCCCGAGATGGAGCGGCCGCTCGTCGACCTCATCGAAACCTACGGGAGCCTGACGACCCGCAACGCGCTGGAGAGCTATCACGACGCCCAGCAGGCGCTCGACATGGCGATCAACATGTTCTCGACCGGCTATCTGCCCCTCGAGCAGCGGTCGCAGGCCGAAAGCCTCTACTGGGCGATCTGCATGAAGCTGCAGAAGCTGGTCAAGACGATGGAAGAGGTGCCCGAAGACCTGCAGCACCTCGACGAGTCGCTCTCCGACACCTACTTCTGCAATTTCTCGCTGTTCCAGTCGGTGCCCGACAGCTGGGCCATCAAGCAGCTCTTCCCCATCATGCCGATTCACCGGCTGAACGAGCAGCCGACCCGGCATGCGGTGCTGGGCGACATCACCTGCGACTCGGACGGCAAGGTGGATCAGTTCATCGACCGCCGCGACGTCCGGCGCACGCTGCCGCTGCACACGTTCAACGGCACGCCGTACTATCTGGGCGTGTTTCTGGTGGGGGCGTATCAGGAAATTCTGGGCGACCTGCACAACCTTTACGGCGACACGCACGCCGTCCACGTCAGCCTCGACAGCGACAACACGGTGGTCCTCGATGCGGTCATCAAGGGCGACACGGTGCGCGAGGTGCTGAAGTACGTGCAGTTCGACGGCGAAGCCCTCATTACGAAGCTTCGCGCCGACGTCGAAGGCGCGGTGCGCGGCAGGCCGCATCGACTACGAGGAATCCGGCCGCCTCATCCGGTTCTTCGAAGACGGCTTGCACGGCTATACCTACCTGGAAGGAAAAGGCTAGCTTCGCAGTCAGGGCAGATTCGCAGATGGCTGATGGCAGCTGCCTGAGGACCAAGGGCTGAAGGCTGAGGGCTGAGGGCTGAGGGCTGAGGGCTGAGGGCTGACGGTAGCGCAGGCCTTCAGGCCTGCCGGTAATTACTGCAGCTTGGCGTATTCTGCCTGGGCTTGCGTGAGGATCGGGACGTCGGGGTCCGCGTCTTTCCAGAGTGTGAGGAAATCCTCGTAGGCGGCCTTCGCCCTGGTCTTGTCTCCCGATAAAACGAACGCTCTGCCCAGTTGCCAGCGCGCCAGTGCGCCGATGGGATCCGCGCCCACGATCCCGCGATGATCGAGAATCTTCTGAAACTCAGCGACTGCTTCCGCATACCGGTGCGCGGCCAGCAACGCCTCGCCGCGCACATAGGCCGAGTGCAGACCGCCAAGATAGAAATGACCGAAGTTGAGGCCGTTCACCGCCAGCTCATAGGGCAGATGCGATTTGCAGCCGCTCCACGCTGTCTGCAGGGTTCCCGCGTCCAGTGCCAATAACGCGCGAAGAACCGGTACGTAAGTAAATTTGGCGAACGTATCCTCCGGGAAGCGCTTTTCCAGATCGTCGGCAAGCGCTTGCGCTCGAGCGGAGTCTCCCGAAAAAGCCAGGGCGAGGCCGGCGGCGTATTCGACATCCCGGCCATTCGACAGCGCCAGTGCCGCCAAGGCGTTCCTTTTCCCTTCCGCATGATTCCCGCAAACGGCTTCCCACACGCCTCGTGCGGCCTGGTAGCTCGCTGCCACCTCGCGTTGCCCCTCTTGCCGGGCCAGATCGATCGCGCGGGTGGATGACTGCCTGGCAAGTTTCAGCCGGCCGGAACGAGCCAGAGCGAGAACCTCTGCGTTCGCCACCAGGTGTTCCGCTTCACGCTTGCCCTTGGCCAGAGCCACAATGCGATCCATCTGGTCCTCGTCACCCTTCAAGACCGCGATGTTGTATCGGAGGACCAGAAAATACGGCATTTCCACCTTGCGGTCGGCGGCGCGCTGAAGTGTGCTCTCCACTTCGGAGAAGCGGTCGGTAAAAAAATAGCTATGCGCAAGACCGGAATACCCAAAGACCACGTCGGGATCGGACTCGATCCGTTGTTGGGCGGATTCTCTTGCTCTTTCGAATCGGCCAGTCCCTTGGCCGGAAATGCCCGCAAACAGACTCTGAGGACTCATGTCCCCTCCGCGAGGATAAGTCTGACTCCACAATTCGAGTGTTTGGTACGCCTTTTCCAGATTTCCCGTCACCTGCCGATCGTAGGTAAAGTCGATAAAAAACTTCTCCCGATCGCTGACGCGATCCCGCAATTGCCAGGCTTTCGTCGTGCTCTGGGCTGACAGCACCGACTCTCCAACAGCGCTGTACACAAGCCCCAGATTCGCGTACGCCATGGCGAATTTGGGATCAATCTCGACAGCGCGCTGGTAAGAAGGGATGGCCGCTGCGATTCCCGGAGGAGAGGTTCAGCTTCAACCCGGTGCTGTAAGCCTTCAGGGCTTCGAGTGAAGGTGTCGTCGCCTCGGCGAGCGGCGTCGAGTGCTTTTCCATCGTCGCCAGCGATTCGCCCACCTGGGTTCTGAATTTGCGGGCGACTTGACTGAGAGAGTTCAGCACATCTTCTCTCCTCGCCACCTGCACTTGCTCCTCATCAACCGTGCTTCCCGTCTTGCAGTTCCTCGCGCGCAGGCCCACCACGTATTGGCTTCCAAGGCTGGCGATCGAGCCTTCGAGAACCATGGCACTTGCCGTTCGCTCGCAGACTTGCTGAGCCAGTTCCGCAGTCAGCCGCGCCTCTTTCGGCTGTCCCATCAGCGCCAGCTGTTGCTGGACCTGCCTGTCCGAAATCAGGCTGAGGAACGGCGATTGTTGAAGCTCCACGGACAGTCCCTGGCGCAGCGTGTCGTCAAACACAGGGTCACCGGTCCTGTTGTCGAAATCCGCAAGGACAATCGTGTCCTTCTCGGTGAGTATTGGTGGGCGGTGAACGTAGAAGTAACCTGCGACGAAGAGCGCCAGCGCAGCCGTCGCAGCTGGAACGATCACCTTCCAGCGTTTGGCGATGGCTGCTTGTGGCGCCGGGCTTCGCACTGGTGGTCACCCGCGTCAACCGCCGCAGGTCAACGACCAGTTCACGTGCGGTCTGATAGCGATCGGCCGGATCTTTTTCCAGCGCCTTCTCGACGATATTCCTCAGGTCCGCGGGCAGGTCCGGCGACGATGCCGCCAATGGCGGGGCCGGCTGGCTGATCAGCGCCTGCAGCCGTTCCAGATCGGTCGCGCCTTCAAAAGGCCGCCGGCCCGCGACGAGCTCGTACAGGACGACGCCGAATGAGAAGATGTCGCTGCGCGCGTCCACCGGCTGGCCCGCCGCCTGCTCCGGCGACATGTAACTGATGGTCCCCACGATCATGCCGGTTCGCGTGTCCCTGCCGAAAGCGTTCGGGTCACCGCCCGGCTGTCCGTGGATTCCCAGAGTTTGGCCAGACCGAAATCCGCGAGCTTGGCGTAGCCGTTTTTTGCGACCAGGATGTTCTCGGGCTTGATGTCACGGTGGACGATGCCGGCGGCGTGTGCCGCGGCCAGACCGTCGGCCACGCCTGTCAGCAGCTCGATAATCTGTTGCCACGTGCGTTTCGTGGCCTGAGCCCAGTCCCTGAGCGTGCCGCCGTCGACGAACTCCGTGACCAGATACTGACGGCCATCGACCTCCCCGACGTCGTGGACCGTCAGAATGTGCGGGTGATTCAACGAGGATGCGGTCTGCGCTTCGCGCTGAAAACGGCGGCGGGCGGCAGCGTCGGCCAGGTCGTCGGAGAGCAACTTGATGGCGACCGGCCGATTCAACTTCGTGTCGAGCGCGCGGTAGACGACGCCCATGCCGCCCGCGCCGAGGGCGGCCTGAACCTGATACCCGCCGATTCGATGGCCGACTGGTATCGACGGGCCGGAACCGCTCACGAGGCGTCCCCTGGAAACGGCATGATGGTGCGGTATGGCGCGATTATATGCGCCAACAGCCGGCTTATGCGCTCATTGGGGGGACGCGAAGGGAGGTTTTGTCTTCCGCTCTCAGGAACCGCTAGCCGCCTGCGACGAGGCTCTTCATCTGGGCGGAGAGCGCCGGGACCTTGCGGAACATCTCTGCCCTCAGCGGCAGGATGAACGAGAAGCGGTAGTCGGCTTCCATTCGGCCGATTGGAATACCGATGAGATTGCCGTCCTGATTCAGCACTCCCCCGCCAGACACCCCGGGATGACCATCGGTGAGAGACGTCACCAGCCCATTCGGCGTGCGCTGGCCGATGTACCCGGTGCTCAGGATGATGCCCTTCGAGTAGTCGTTGCCCAGGCGGAAGATGGGATCGGCG
This sequence comes from Vicinamibacterales bacterium, assembly GCA_963811435.1. Taxonomy (GTDB): domain Bacteria; phylum Acidobacteriota; class Vicinamibacteria; order Vicinamibacterales; family JAMQPK01; genus JAMQPK01. The sequence continues at coordinate 953,980 of CAWERD010000006.1, read as the reverse complement.
AAGTCGTAGGCGTACTTGATGTCGATGTTGAGCGGCGGCAGGTCGATCTTCTGCTCCACCCTGATGATGGCCCAATCGCCGGGATGCACCTCGGCGTCGGCGCTTCCGCTATCGACGACCGTCGCCGGTATCGGCTCATTCTTGTAGAGCACCACGACCGACGCCGTCGGCTGCTGGCTTTCGTTCAGCGCCATCACGCCGTGCTTCACGGTGATGAAATAGCCGTTGCCGAGATATCCCGCCGTGCTGTAGCGCATGACGCCGAACTCGTCGTAGGCATTCACCTCGACGAAGCTCTGGCGCCGATCGCGCAGCATGCTGATGGGCATCAGCCCCATCTCGCTCGTCAGGTGATGCGTCACCTCGCTCGCCAGCGAGTTCTGCGCGGCGAGCGCGTCGGCAATCCTCGTCTCGAGACGACGCTGCGAGTACCACGCGCCCAGCGAAAAGCCGAGCGCAGCGATACAGAGTGCCAGCCCGGAAATGAGCAGCGTGCGTCGAGTCCGTCGACTGAGGCCCATAGAGCTACAGCTCCGCCGTGAAGGGAATTCGGCCCATCACTTTGAATATGTCGTTGTGGGAGACCGGCACACTCAGGGAAAGCGTGCAGGCTGTCCCACAAATGTACGGGTCAGGGCTCAACAAGTCAAGTGATGTCACAAAATGGCACGCACCCACGACCCATCGTGGCCGCCCGTGACGCCCGGTGTCTCACCAACAGATGGATATCGGCCGCATTCCTCGACGTCTGCACCCGCCGCCCAGACTCAACGGATCATTTGATTTCGTCGGAAATGACCTGGATATTCGAAGTGACCCGCGGCGCCTGAGGCTCGGCGTAGCCCTTGTATTTCGCCGGCTGCTGCCACGACTTCGCCATTTCCTCGACGCTCTTGCCGGCCTTCTTCCCTTCGCGCACCGTCGCCGCAAATTCGCGGTTGAACGTGGCGTATTCCATCAGCTCGGTCATGTTCATGTTCACGCTGTGACCGGTGACGACCGTATCGGCCAGCTTGCTGAACGTGCTGTGGGCCTTGGCAATGGTGTCGCCGATCTCGAGGCCGCTGCCGCCGTTGTTCGCGTCGAGCAGCGGCAGGTTCTTGCCCGAGACGATGTCGCCGGCCGTCAAGACACGCAGGGTTGGAAAGAGCACCCACGCATCGCCATTGGTGTGCCCGCGGCCGAGATAGTAGAGCTCGATCTGGTCAGGTCCCTTGAAGAGGGTCATCCGATCCTTGAACGTGCGCTTCGGAAGGCCCTTTCCCCCGTTCTGCTCGAAGATGTTCGGCGGCGGAGGCGCGCCGGGCTTGCTGAGGCCGGTGACGGGACGCATCTGCTTCATGTTGGTCGCGGTGTTCTCCTGTACGACGATATCGACCGTCGTCGGGAACTCGACGTTGCCGCTCACGTGATCGCCGTGCGTGTGGGTGTTGATGATCGTCGTGATCGGTTTGTCGCTCAGCTCTTTGATCTTTGCCAGGATCGGTGCGCCCCATCCCGGATTTTTCGTGTCGACGACGCTGATGCCGTTCGACTGCACGAAGACGGTCGTGTTGCCGCCGCCACCTTTGAGGATGAACAGGTTGTCTTTCAGTTTTTCGACCTCGACCACCATGGGCTTCTGCCCAGCCTGCTGCGCGGCGACGTACGTCAGCCCGCCAGCAGCGATCAAGGTTGTGAGAAGGATCATGCGCCTCATGCCGTGCCTCCAGAAAAGAAGACCCGTTGAACGAACCAGGATGCGCCGGCCAGCATTACGACAATTGAGCCGGCCATCGAGAGCCGCCGCCCGGCGGCCTCGCTGCGCGATCGAATCCACGCGAAGAGCGACGCGAGGAGAACCACCACGACGAGCTGTCCGATTTCGACCCCTATATTAAAGGAGAATACCGTCCATCCGAGCGCCCGATTGGGCAAATCCATCTCCCGCAGGACGTTTGCGAACCCGAATCCGTGAATCAGGCCGAAACCAGACGCAACCCAGGCCCGCGTATCGCGCCCGCCCGCCCCGACCAGCAGGTTGTCTGCGCCGACATACACGACACTGAGCGCCATCGCCGGCCCGACGGCGTTCGCCGGCGGAATGACCACCCCCAGGGCGGCGAGCGCCAGGGCGATGCTGTGGGCTACGGTGAAGGCGGACACCACGATGAGCAGTTGCTTAAGGGTGCCGCCGAGCAGCAGCAGGCCGGCCAGAAACATCAGATGGTCGGGCCCAATCAGCATGCGGTGCACGCCAGCCGGCACGAACCTCTTCGGGATTGCCCAGGTGCCCTGTCGCGTGCCCATGAAGTACTGAAAAGTTGTCTTGTTTTTATCCAGGATGGCCTGAGCCGCAACTTCGCCGTTCTCGTACACATTGAGAAAGGTCCGGTGCTGCGGGTCGTACGGAAACATCACCGTCGTCACGTCGACCCTTCCAACGGGTTGCGTAAGCTCGTAGCGGGCGTGGAGACGAACCGACTGTCGCTCAGGCAGCGCCTCGGGCGGCGACCAGATCACGCTGGTGAGCACGCGGCCGTCTGCGAGGATCTTCAAGCGACTGCTAAGCAGTTGGATAATCGCGCTTGCCTGCGCCGCGACCGTCGCCGCCTCCAGCAGCCTTTCGGGCGGCTGAAGCTTGAGGTCGTTGGCGAGGTCGAAGATGTGCGCGATGACGGTGACATCGATGGTGCCCGGCTGGATGCGTGCATCGACGTAGCTGAACGGAACGGGATGAGCGGACGCGTGCGACGGGAGACAACACGCAATGACCGCCCACAGCGCAGCCTTTCTCATGGAACGGCACATCGTAGCCCATCTCGGCCCAACGCCCCGCTGCGCTAAACTGCGGCGATGCCCTTCAAGAGCCAGGCGCAGCGCCGCAAATTTGCCGAACTGCTTGTTCAGGGGAAAATCTCGAACAAGACGTTCGAGGAATGGAACCGTGAGACCGGCGGAAAGAAACTGCCCGAACGCGTGAAGCGGAAGCGCGCCGCGACACGGAAAAAGCGGTAAAGGCTCGATGGCGCTCTTCGAGAGCCTTCTCGCGCTCCTCCTCGTCTCGATTGTCCTCTTGAAGCTCTCCGGCCACATCGGTGCGCCGTATCCGACGATGCTCGCCTTCGCCGGCGCATGCGTCGCGGCGCTGCCGTGGGCGCCGGAGATCGACATGGAGCCGCGGCTGGCGCTTGCGCTCTTCATCGCGCCGGCGCTCCTGGATGCGGCCTATGACCTTCCGCCGCGAGAGCTGCGACGCGACTGGCTGCCACTGACGTGGCTCGCGCTCATCGCAGTTGTTCTGACAACCGCGGCGGTGGCATGGACGGGCTGGGTATTCGCGGGAATGCCGCTTGCCGCCGCGATCGCGCTTGGCGCAATCGTCGCGCCGCCGGACGCAGCCGCCGCCGCTGCGGTGTTGACGCAGTTCCCGCTTCCCCGCCGGACGATGGCCATCCTTCAGGGCGAGAGCCTGCTCAACGATGCCACGGCGCTACTGATATTTACGGCTGCGGTGGCGATAGCGACGCATGAGGAACCGTCGATCACGGCCATGGTTCCGCAGCTGGTCATCGCCGCCCCTGGCGGCGTGCTTCTCGGGTGGGTGTTCGCCAAGCTGTATTTCAAGATGAAGGCGTGGCTCGGACAGACGCTCACGGCTCGAGTCTCGGAATTCGTCGCCACGTTCGGCACCTGGGTCATCGCCGAACATCTCCAAGTCTCGCCCATCCTGGCCATCGTCGCTTTTGCGATGACGGCGGCGCACTATGGTCCCGCACAGCAGACCGCGCGTGATCGCGTGCACTCCTACGCGATCTGGGAGCTTACCGTCTTCATCCTGAACGTGCTCGCATTTCTGCTGATGGGACTACAGGCGCGCACGATTCTCGCCAGGCTGGATGACTCGATGCGGTGGAAGGCTATCTGGTTTGCTGTCAGCGTCCTCGTCGTGGTGATTGTGGTTCGCCTTGCGTGGGTCATGCTTGGCAGCCGCATCCCGCGATTGTTTCGACGCGGCGGCACCTCAGAGTCGACGACGGTGCGCGAGTCGGTTCTCATTGGCTGGTGCGGGATGCGCGGGCTCGTGACGCTCGCCACCGCGTTCGCGCTCCCCTTGGGCTTTCCACATCGCGATGTCATTGTCCTGAGCGCGTTCATCGTGGTGCTTGGCTCGTTGATGGTGCAAGGACTCACCGTCAATCTCCTCATCCGATGGTTGAGGCTCGAGCCCGACCGCTCGCTTGATGGAGAAATCTCGCGAGGACGTGCCGCGCTGCTGGCGGCGGCGCTCGAAACGCTTCGAGACCGTCCGGGTGACGCCGCTGCGGCCGTTCGGGCCGAATACAAAGCCATGAGCACCATCGCGCAGGATCGATCGAACCCGCAGGCCGACACCGAGCACGACCGCTTGCGGGTCGACGCGATTTGTGCGCAGCGCCAGCTCCTCGCCAGGTTGAGGCTCGAGGGGAAAATCTCAGACGATGCGTTTCACCGGCTCGAGGAAGAGCTCGACTGGGCTGAGCTGCATGCGAGCCCTCGTGAGGATTTGGAGTTGCTGGATGCGTAGCACGAAGTCAGACGCCTTCGCCGTGGTGCGCGAGTTGGGGCTTTCGTTACCTGACGTCGAGGAAGGCACAATGTACGGAGCGCCGGCGCTCAAGCTGCGCGGGAAGATGCTGGCGTGCATCACCACGAACAAGGCGGCGGATCCGGATTCGCTCGCCGTCCAGGTCGGGTTCGTGAATCGCGATCTGCTGATCGTCAAAGACCCATCCACGTACTACCTGCGGAAACACTACGCGAGCTACCCCGTCGTTCTGGTAAGGCTGAACACCGTCAAGCGGAACGATTTGCGCGATGTGCTCGACATGGCGTGGCGCTATGCGTCGGGCGCGGGCAAGCGCGGTCGTGCAAAGCGCAAGGCAAGGCCGGCGTGAGGCCGCCTGCCGACTGCCGGACTGCCGACTGCCGACTGCCGACTGCCGACTGCCGACTGCCGACTGCCGACTGCCGACTGCCGACTAGTTGAGTGCCTTATCCAACAGGATCGGCCCTTCGTGTTCCGCCGCGATCGACAAGAAGTGAGCCTGTCCTTCGAAGCGATGGTCTGAATACGAGCGTCGAACGCGCTCGACGAAGCCCTGCTTTCGAAAGATGTGCTGCGACGTCTTGTTGGTCGCCTCGGTCACGGCGACGCGGAAACCGCGGGGCGCATTGTTCTTCAGGCAGGCGGCAACCAGGCCGTGGCCGATGCCCAGACCGGTGTGCCGGCGTGCGACACCGAGCAGGAACAGATGAAGCGACTCGCCCGGCCGCGGAGGCTCACCCTGGCGATACTCGGCATCGAGCTGTCCAAGAATGTCGAAGATCGGATGAAATTTCACACTCAGCGTTTCCAATCCTCCCGGCATTGTCGAGGCCGAATCCTCTGCCAGCAACGCGCCCAGCATTTCTCCTGTGCCTTCCTCCCGGGCCACGATCGACAATCCTTCGTCTGCCGCTTTCGGGCACAACAGGCGAACGAAGTGCTCGAAGTCTGCTGACGTGAGACCGGTGGCCACCGCCGGCGGATCCCGCTCGCTGAACACCTCGCCAAGCAGCTTTGCCGCTTCGTCACGATCGCCCGCTCGATACACGTCGTATTTGATCGTCATGGTGCCGTCCGCGCAGGAAGTATAAACTCGAGCCGCGCCGGCCTGAAGGCCGGCACTCCGGGACGTATGAGACAGCTCAAACTTGTCATCGTCGTCGTTCTGGCGGGTGCCGCGATCGCATTGGCGCAGACCGTTGCCGCGCCCGGTGTTCATCCGGTTTCGGGCCGCAGGTTTGCAAACGTCATGGGCTGGCAGGGCGCCGAGTGGCTCGAGCGCTCTGAACGCGACGCTGAAGAAGAACCGGACAAAGCGCTCGATGCGCTCGGAACGCTCACGGGACTGACGGTCGCAGACGTCGGCGCGGGCTCGGGCTACTTCACAGTTCGCCTTGCGTCTCGCGTGGGCTCCAAGGGCCGCGTGTACGCCAACGATTTGCAACCCGAAATGTTGAAGATGCTCATGGCACGCATGGCCAGCGAGCGCGTGACGAATGTCACGCTCGTTCACGGCGCCATCGACGATCCGAAGCTGCCGCCATCATCCCTGGATCTCGTGCTCATGGTCGATGTCTATCACGAGTTTTCCGAGCCTCAGAAGATGCTGCGCGGCTTGCGGGCCGCGTTGAAACCAACCGGCCGGCTCGTGCTGCTGGAGTACCGGAAGGAAGATCCGGACGTACCGATTCGGTTCGAGCACAAGATGTCGGTGGCCGAGGCACGGATGGAACTGGAGGCCGAAGGATTCAGGCTCTCGAAGGTCGACGACCGGCTCCCGCGCCAGCACATTCTGATTTTTACGATAAATTGACGCGGTTCGGCTAGCATGAAGCCGTCCCGATAGTTCAGGCCTTCCTAGGAGGATGGGAGCCATGGCGATGAAACGAAGAGCGTTTTTCGAAACTCTCGGCGTCGGGTTGATGGGCACAGGGCTGGCTCACGCACAGACACCGCCGGCGCGTCAGGGATCCACGTTCCTCGGCGAAGGCAATCGAAACGCCCCGCCTCCCATTCCAGTGAAGAAAATCAAGACCGTGGCACTGTTCAAGAGCCCCGAGATGTATCCCAACGGGATTGCGGTTGCGCCCGAGGGACTCTGGGTCGCGGAACAGAAGTCAGACAACGCGGTCCTTACCGACTGGGAAGGCAAGCTGTTGAAGACCGTCAAGACCCCATCGAAGAACTCGAGCGGCATCGCGTGGGGAGGCGGTCATGTCTGGATGGCGGCGAATGCGGCGCCACAGGGCATCTTCGAGATGGACCTGAACGGCAAGGTGATCTCGCACCATCAGATTCCGCTTGGGCCGAAAGACAACGGCGGCGGGTGCCACGGCATCGAATATGTCGACGGCAAGCTCTACATTGCCGCGCTGCGGCTTCGCGGCATCCTCCGCGTCGATGCCAAGACGTGGCAGCCGGAGTTCTTCATCAACTACAACGTGCCGCGCGCGCACGGCATGGCGTACGACCGCCGCGACAATTCAATCTGGCTGGTCACCGGCGCTGCGGACGGAGCGGCGGGCTTGATTCAATATGACGCGGCTACCGGCCGCACGCTCTCGACGGCACAGTTTGCCAAGGGCGACTGCGATCCGCACGGCCTCGCTTGGTACAACGGCGCGCTCTACAGCAGCGACGCCGGCATCCACCCGGGCTGGCAAGACGACGTGTCGCCGACGCATGGATACATCTTCAGGATTGACTTCGTCTAGTTGGTAGTTGGTAGTTGGTAGCGACTGGCTACCAGCTACCAGCTACAGCTAGTTCGCGGGCAGCCGGACGTCATAGCCCTTCAACTGTTCTTTCACGTAAGCATGCGCGTCTTCGATGGTCTTGAACGGGCTGTTGGAATGCCGTTCGATGTCGAAGGCCATGTCTCCGGGTCCCCATGAGATCCAGTCGACGCCGGGTTTGACGATGTTTCTCGCGTTGAGCGCGCCGCGAAGCGTTTCAATTTGAAATCCCAGCAGCCCGTTGCCGTTCCACCACTGAGAGTATTTCAGCCGATCGGTCGGCGGCTTCTCGTTAAATCTGAATTCGCCGCCCCAACTCCGGTTGCCGATCGGCGGATAGTAGAAGTTGTTGATCGCTTCGTTCGCCGTCTCGACCTCCTCGACCAGCGGCACCATGACGGCGAGAACACCGAGGTCGGCATACCGGCCCGTCAGGTAGGCCCATTTCGGATGCTGGATGCGGAGTTGAACGCCCGCGCCAAGTTCCTCCGCAAGCTTGCAGAACTTCACCAGCTCGCGCTCATCCGGCAGCGGCCGATGTTGAGCGTCGAGCGAGAACAGATCGATCCGCCCGCTCTTCTTGATGAGCTCCTGAAGCTGGGCTCGTGTGGCGTCGAATGTCGTCCCGACGATTTGGACCGGCTGCCCCGAATGGTACTTTTCCTTGATTGAACCCGGGAGAGGCTTGAATTGGCTCCAACCTGGAGCCTGCGCGAACGCCGTCCGCGCGGCCGCGGCGGCACCGAGGACAGTCATGCCGAACGCTCGACGGTTCATGAGCTCCTCCTGCGTTTGTTGATGTGCGCCGGAGATTAGCACGGCTGGGGCTGCGTTGAGTGGGCGAGTCGAGCTGTCACCCGTCGCGGCTTTTCGCCGCTCGTACAATGGCGGCTAATGCGTGAACCCGAGCGACAGCATCGGCCATCGGACGGTTCCTTCACGTTCGTAATCCGGACGACAAGTTCAGCGTGGGTCGTCCCGATGCGAACACCGGCGTGCCGTCCTGATGCTTCAGTGGAAACACGACCCAGAAACGGTCGTAGTCATAGTTACGTCGCAGCACGCCGGCGAGCGCCGGCACCTCCCGCAAGCGCGGGGTGTTCACGCCGCGCACCGATCGCCCTGATCCTTGGGCGGAAACCGGTTGCAGGAATGCCGTCCAGTCGTTTGGAATGATGCCCGAACCCTCTCGGGGATCGATCTCAACCAAGATGACGGTACCCTCAACGGATTCCGCCTCGGAGACCAGCGCCAATGCTTCCTGATCGCTCAAACGTCCTGAGAGCTGAAGCAGACGGGCTGACGCGCGAATTACATCGGGCGTCATCCACGTTGCCGCAAGTTTGTAATTGTGTGCGCGCTCCGTCTTGAGCAATCGCGTATCGAATACCCCGCCGACGCGACCACTTACGTAAATTGCCCTGCCGATTGTTTCGGCCCTTCGCGCGGACCACGATAGCCAGTCCTCTGCCGCGGCAAGACCGTTCACCACGCCCACGACGACCAAAATCGAGGCGACGACTCTGGCTCTGATCGTCACTTCTTTATCTGGCGTCGCGTGATGGCCACGAGCTCTGTGCCGCCAACCAGTGTCTTCCCTACGGTCATCCCAACCACTTCGTATGACGCCTCACCTGCCTCTTTCAGCTCTTTCTCCAACGTTGACGTCTTGGTGGTGGCGGAAAGGCGATATTCGAATTTCGGTGTATTAGCGGCATTGGGCGTTCGCTCCAGAATCACCACGACTTCCTTGCCACCGAATAGACTTTCAAACACAGTCTGCCCGGCGTATGCGAACCCGACGTCGGCCGCGTCCTGCATTTCTTTCTGCATGGTCGACGTCTTATTGGTGGCAAGCAGACGGTATTCGTAGAGGCTTTTATCGTGTCCGAACCTCTGCATGACAACGACGACTTCTTTGCCGCCGATAGCGGTCTCGCCCCCCATCACGGTGGCGTAGCGGAATCCAGCTTCTCCCGCCTCTTGCATCTCTTTCTGCATACTGGAGGTTTTGCTCGTCGCAAGCACTCGATACGCATTTGGCTCCTGGGCGTTCACAAAACCGGGCAGCAACAAGGTGCACACAACGACAAGAATCGACGTTTTCATGGACTTTCTATCGTCCGGAGTTCTCCTCCACCTTACTCATCACAACTGCGCGATCTATCTCGTCTTATATTTCAGCAGGACGGGACATGCGGATTTTTGCCGCGGGAGCCAGATGAACGCTTGGACGGCGGTCGTACGCGCGCTCGTCTCGCGCGTGCATCAAGTGTTCGGCCTGACCAGAACAGAGGACGGTGCCCGGCAAATACCAGCGATGGGCGCTCAACTTCACCGATATGTCCGGCTTTAGCCGGACCGTGGTCACCAATAGGCGATCAACCGCCCCGCCGCGATAGCCGCAATCCACGACGCCAGCGAGATTCCGCCAACGACAGCCAGGCGGCGACGTTCGCCGGGCAACAGGTCGCGCTCGCCTCGCTCCTGCCACTCGGGCAGAGAGCGCACCGCTGCGGCATTCGCGACACCGACGGCAATCGCCGAAAACTTGATGAACAGAAATGGATTATCGAGGTACTCGGTTGCCTGCGTCGCGAACAAACCTGCGCCTGTGGTGATCGCGAGCAACAACCCACCAATGGCCACAGGAACCGCCGCGGTCGTGACGGTCCGTAGCGGCACGCTGCGCCACATACCCAGGAGCCTGAGATCCATGATCACCGTCGCGCCAAACAGCGAGGCGATGCCCAGGACGTGAAGCACGTTGACGATGGCGTACGTCCAGAGGTTGGACGTCCGCATGAACTCGCCAAGCGCCGAGTGCTCTATCCAGACGAACGCGTCGCGCACTACTTACGATCTGGGTACACGTTGTAGACCTTGCCGTTGTACATCACACGCTCGGTCTTCACTTCGAAACGCTTGGGATCGCGATGGCGATGGCCGTGTATGGTGACCTTGGCGCCGACCGGGATGGTGGTCGCCTGCAGGCCCGCGCTCTCAACGCGGGGCGGCGGGGCCAGCGTGATGTCCCAGATCTGTCCATCCACTTTGATTTTCATCGTGCCATGAGGTCCGGCCAGCCTCACAGGCGTTTCCACGGTTCCGGTAATCTCGAACTCCTGATCTGAATAGCCCGCCCAGCCGTGGTGGGCAATCGCCGGGACGACTGTTATCATGACGAACATCAGCAACGCGCCTAGTGTCTTCATCGCGCACCTCTTTCCGGGAATGCAGCCAGGTATCTACCCAAATGTAGCATTTCCGCTGCCAACGAGGCCCTGATGTCGAACCCGACCCGACGCGATTTCATCGGCGCCACTGCGGCAACGGCAGCAGCGCTCGTCACGAACAGGCTGGCTGCCGCGCCCGCCTTCGCCGGGGCTGCGGCGGGCAAGCAGACGCTCGTTGCGCCTACCGCCGATCCGCTCGCGATCGAACTGGCAAGCGAAGCCCTGAACGTGGCACGCAGCGCCGGCGCATCGTACGCCGATGCGCGCGTCGGCCGTTACCGCAGGCAGACCATTCAGACCCGCGAACGCCAGGTGAGCGCGGTTGCCGACGAGGAATCCTACGGCCTGGGCATTCGCACGCTGGTGAACGGATGCTGGGGGTTTGCCGCGACGAGCGTGCTGACGCGGGCGGGCGCACAGAAGGCCGCACAGGAAGCCGTCGCGCTTTCGCGGGCGGCGCGCGCCGTGCAGCGTCATCCCGTCGAGCTGGCGCCGGTGACACCGGTGACCGGCACCTGGATCACGCCCGTGCGTCGCGACCCGATCGACGTGCCGCTCGAGGAAAAGATTGCGCTGCTGCTGAAGGCCAACGAAGCGGCTCTGAAAGTGAAGAACGTCCGCTTTGTTTCCTCAGGCCTTCAATTGCTGCGCGAAGTGAAGACGCTGCTCACGTCAGAAGGCACGAACGTGACGCAGACGTTCATCCGCGTTGGCCCCAATTTCAGTGCAACTGCGACGGCACCGGGAGATTTTCAAACCTACGAGCACGAAACGGCGCCCCGAGGGCAGGGCTGGGAGTACGTGGAATCGCTCGACATTCCCGGCAACGCAGAGCGCTGGGCATCGCTCGCAGCCGAGAAACTGACGGCCAGGAGCGTCGAAGCCGGCCAATACAATCTGATTCTCGACCCGACGAACCTGTGGCTGACCATCCATGAATCGATTGGCCACCCCACGGAGCTCGATCGCGCCGTGGGCCAGGAAGCCAACTATGCGGGCACCAGCTTCGTCGCACCGCCAGACAAGACGATTGGCAAACTGCGCTACGGACCCGAGTTCATGAACGTGCAGGCCGATCGCACGCAGGAAGGCTCGCTTTCGCGCGTCGCGTGGGACGACGAAGGCGTACCCGCGGACGAATGGCTCATCATCGAGAAGGGCACGTTCAAGGACTACCAGACGACACGCGAGCAGGCGAAATGGATCGAGCATCTCACCGGCGTGAAACGGTCTCACGGCTGTTCGTTTGCCGAGTCGTGGAACGCGGTGCAGTTTCAACGCATGCCCAACATCTCGCTGCTGCCCGGCGAGCGCGACATGACACTCGATGACATTATCGCGGCCACCGATCGCGGCATCGTCATCAAGAACCGGGGATCGTGGTCGATCGACAACCAGCGCTACAACTTCCAGTTCTCGGGACAGGTGTACTACGAAGTCCGCAACGGCAAAATCGCCGGCATGCTGCGCGACGTGGCCTATCAAAGCAACACGCCCGTGTTCTGGAACGCGCTCGACATGATCGGCGGCAAGTCGTCGGTACTGGCTTGGCGGATCGTTCAACGACGGCAAGGGAGAGCCGGCGCAAGCGAGCTCGGTGAGCCACGGATGCCCGCCGTGCCGGTTCCGCAACGTCACCATCCTCAACACGGGCCAGAAATCATGACCCGCGAAGAAGCCAGAGCGCTCGCCGACCGCGTGCTCGCGTTGAGCAAAGCCGACCAGACGCGGGTCAACATCACGAGCGAATGGGGCGGCAACACGCGCTTCGCCGACGCCAGCATCACGACGTCGGGCGGCGTCACCGACGTCTCGGTGACAGTGACCGTCACCATCGGCCGTAAGCGTGCGTCGGCAACGACCAACGTGCTCGACGACGCGAGCCTGCGGCGAACGGTCGAGCTCGCCGCCCAACTGGCGCGACTGTCGCCCGACGACGCCGAGCTGATGCCCGAGCTGGGATCGCAGCAGTACGCGACGATCAACGCTTACATCGAGGACACCGCCAACCTGAATCCGGTGGCGCGCGCCGGCGCCGTGGAGCGAGCGGTGCAAGGCACAGGCGGCCAGATCTTCTCCGCGGGATTTCTCGAGGCACATGCCATTGCCGTCGCCGTCGCCAACAGCAACGGTTTGTTCGCCTATCACCGCACAACCGACGCCGAGCTGTCGATGACGGCAAGAACGCCCGATGGCACCGGCAGCGGCTGGGCCAGCGCAGGGTCGCGCGACTGGGGCGCCGTCGATCCTGCCGCACTTGGTCGGGTGGCCGCGCGAAAGGCACAGGCCAGCCGTAACCCGCAGGCGATCGACGCGCGGCCCCATACCGCAGTCCTCGAGCCGCAGGCGGTCAACGATCTCGTCCCTCTGCTCGCGGGCGCACTGAACGCACGCAGTGCCGACGAAGGCCGCAGCGCATTTTCGAAAGCTGGCGGCGGAACGAGAATCGGCGAAAAAGTCTGCGACGAGCGCGTCACGCTCTACACGGATCCATCGGATCCGGACTTGCTCGGGATGCCGTTCGACGTCGAGGGCCTGCCGATTCGGCGAACGGTGTGGATTGAAAAAGGTGTGCTGCGGAATTTGTCTTACACCCGCTTCTGGGCACAACGCCAGGGTGCGCCGCCAACCGGCCGGGAAATCTACAACGGCGCGTCTGTGTTCTCAGGCGGCGGGTTGAAGCTGACGGGCGGGACGAAAACGACCGAGGAATTGATTGCCGGCTGCGAGCACGGCGTGCTCGTCACCCACTTCTTCTATATCCGCTCGCTCGAGCCGCGTACCGTGCTCTACACAGGCCTGACTCGCGACGGCGCGTTCCTGATCGAAAAGGGCAAGGTCACGCGCCCGTTGAAGAACCTGCGCTGGAACGAAAGCCCGCTCCTGATGCTGAACCGGCTGGAAGATATCGGCCGATCGGAAGCGGTCGCCGCCGGCCGCCACATGCCGGCCCTGCGGATTCGTGAATTCAATTTCACGTCGCTGTCGGACGCGGTGTGACCACGAAGACACGAACGGCAAACCACGAAGACACGAAGACACGAAGACACGAAGAAAACGAATAACACGATGGCGCGACGAGCACGATGGGCTACCGGCTACGCCTGGCTACTGGCTACAGGCCTGCTAGTCGCGAACGAGCGCGATCGAATCGATCTCCAGCACTCCGCGATTTCCGCCATCCGAGTGCAGATACACGTAACGCGCGGCAAACGGACTTCCGTGCCTGTCTTCCAGAACCATCTCTCCTGAAGCTTCCCCGGCGGTATTGGCGCTCAGCGTCATCTGATCAAGACCGATGCGAGGTGCCATCACCTCGAACGTGGCGTAGATATCGGGAATCGCGACAGGAATCGACGCACTGCGGAGCGCTGGCGTCCAGACATACCGGATCCGCACCGCCCGTACGCCCGTGAGCGGCGTCTCAAAATCCGGCCCGCGAAGGACCCACGCGATCCGCGAACCGTCTGGGTTTGTAGGCGTTGGACCGCCGGTCTCGATGCGTAACACAGCGCTCCGGCCTTCTCCGCTTACGGACACCGGACCGCGCGACACCTTGCTGTCGAGCCAGACAGCGAGCTCGTCGTGCGTATCCCACACGTAGGGCGTCTCGGTGGCGACCTGACTTGGTCCGGTTGGCCCGGGGATGACGTAAGGGGAGCCAGCTGGTCGTGTTTCACACGCGGTCAGTGTGACGGTGCCCACCAGAACGATCGCACTTAACAGGCTCGGACGCTTATCGGTCACGGTAGCCTCCAATCGGGACGGTGATGCCGACAGTGCCTCTGAGACCGACCGCGCCGAATCGGAAGGCGAGTAGCTGGAGATCACTGCGCAGCGCCGCATAACGTGCAAGCACGCGCTCGACGCCGATACCGACCGCTCCGAAAGAGGGCTCCGAAAGCGATGCGTGGGTGTATGCAGGCTGCACGAACACCGACCCGTCGGGCCGTTCCGAGCGGAATTGGTCGACATGGTCGTACTCAAAGTCGCCGCCTATTGCCGCCGTCAGAAAGATGCCGCTGCGACGTGCGGCCCGCGGTCTGAGAACTCGCTTGTATTGGATGAGGTAAAGCCCGTAGAGCCCGTTGTTCTCGACGGGACCAGCGATCTCAGCCACGACTTCAAGGGCGTCCTTGGGTGTGGCATTGAACGTAAGCCTCGGCCCAATCACGAGGATGACGGCGGCATCGCCGCTGAGCGCGACGGCGGCGCCTCCGCTGCCGCCAACTTCGAATCGTGGCGGCGCCACCTGCGCCTGTGCAGCTTCAGACCAGACAGCGACTGAAATCAGGAAGAGGATCGCTCGAGCGCGCATGTTTCGCCTCCCTGGTGTGTTAACGAGGGATGCGAAATCGAGTGGAAAATCAGCTCGCCCTAATCCCTGGTGCAGGGCGGTGTCAACTTTTTGGGATTTGGTTCTCTATTCAGAGGCAGGGCTGCCCGCCTTCGCCAGGGCTACGGCGGGGCAAGAAGCCCTGCGCCACCGCTGCCCCGCCTTCTCAGTTACTTCTTCGCGTCGTACAGGTGATTCAGCGACGGCATCGTGCTGTTGGTCAGCCGGCAGTTCAATCCTTCCTTGCCCCAGAATTGCGGCGAGTGGAAGGTGCCGGGCACGGCATAGATGATGTCGCCCTGTTTGGCGACGATCGCAGTCTTCTCGTCCCCTTCGAAGACCCACCGCAACTCGCCGAGCATGACCACCCACGACTCGGCGGTATCTGTATGAAGGTGGCCGCGATCGCCCGACTCGGTCGGGAAGGTCGCCGGACGATAGCCGCAGATGAAATTGCCCCGGGCGCGGTTGGCGCGTATGGCTTCCTGCGTGAAGCCTTTCTTCGTTGCGTTCCGCTTCTCCAGCTCGTAGACGTTCACGTGATAGGGCCACGGCTTGCCGGCGGTGCCTTCGTTGTAGACGTCCAGCGGATTGAGTCCCGTGCCGAGCGTCACGGGGATGTACTCGACGCCTTTCTGGGCTTGCGCGGGCCGCTTTTCGAAGACAGGCGTCGATGCGGGCCCATTGGTCATCTCGTAACGAATGGCCGGCGTGCTTCCTGTCACCTCGAGGGAGTGCAGCAGGCGCTCGGGCACGAAGACGTAAGAGCCCTTTGTGGCGTCGATCACCTCGAACGACTTGTCGGCCTTCTCCACCTCGAATCGGATCTGTCCGTCGAGCACGACGAACCAGGCCGCTGAGTCCGGATACATCCGCCGCTCGTACTTCGTGCCTGGCGGCTCCTGCACCATGAACGACACCGAGTTGCCGTCGTTGATGATCGGCTCGCGCCAGGTCGTCTTGCCCTGATTCTTCGCTTTCAAGTCCGCAAGCCGCGTCACCGGTTTCATCGGCGGTTTGTACTCGCGGTTCAACGGTTTCGGATAATAGAGAACACGCTCTTGCTCCTGAGCGAACCCGATCGCCGGCAACAGCAACAACAGTGCAACCAGAACCCGCATAGCGCCTCCCGCCTCCGCGCCGTTTCGCACATCGCTACGGCGCGGCAAGCTCACGAACCCACGAACCTGCGAACCTATTCGAACCGCTGTGTTCCCTTCGCCTTCCATGTCGCCGTCGCTTCCGGTCGAACCAGGTAGCGGATAAATTTCATCCCTTCGTCCACCTTGCCCGATCGGGCCGACACGGCCGTCGACATGTCGATCCACGCGGCGAGCTCGCGAGGCAGCGGTCCGACCAGTGAGATCTCCTTGTAAGGCAGAATCTCGCAGATAGCCTGGATGGCCATGTCGCCTTCGCCACGCGCGAGCGCCTGTCCACCCTCGCCTTTGGTGCTCACCGGACTGTTCACACCGGCAAACTCCGGCCGCTTGATCACCTTGTTCTCGATCACGCTGGCCACCATGCTGCCGCCGGCGGGGTTCGAACGCATGACGGCCTTCGCGCTCTTCAGGGCGGCCGCGAGTTTTTCCACCGTCGAGATATCCGGATGCGGCGCCCCCGCTGGAACCGCGAGACCCATTTCCGAGCGCCCGAGCGGCGTAAACGTCGACTTGACGACGCCTCCGTCGAGCGACAGCGTGCTCATCAGCTCGTGCGGCAGAAAGATAACGTCCGAGGCCGGCTCGAGCGTCTTGACGTCGTTGACGATTCTTCCCATGCCGCTCGACCTGACGGTCACCTTGATGCCGGTCTCTTTTTCATAGGCCGCGGCAAGGTCGCGCAATCCTCCGAACAGCATGACGCCCGGCGCAATGACGATCAATTCCTTCGCCGGCGTACCCTGAGCTCTCGCACCGGTGACCGCGAGGCCGAACGCCGCAAGCACAATCAGAACGACTCTCCGCATATTTGCTCCCTGTCTTTGTCCTATTTCCCCGGCAACATCACAACACCAACGAATGATGGATTCGCTCCTGCCGGCGTCGGCGTGCCGACAGGCTCGAGCGTTCCTTTGTTCTGATCGATCCGGAAGATCGACACGCTCGCGCCGTCCTGATTCGCAACGAGCATCAATGTGCCCGTGGGATCGATGGTGAAACTGCGAGGACGGTTGATGTTGCGCGACTCGTGCCCCACCAGCGTCATCCGTCCATCGTCGCCCAGCCGGAAGATAACGATGCTGTTGTGGCCGCGGTTCGAGCCGTAGAGGAACCGGCCGGAGCGGTGTACGACAACCTCGGCGGTCGAGGCGCCGACTTTGTCGGCAGCCGCGGGCAGCGTCGGCAGGACCTGTATTTCGCGCAGCAGTCCTGCCTTCGCATCGTAGGCAAACGCTCCCATCGTCAGATCGAGCTCGTTAATCACGTAAGCGAAGCGGCCGTTCGGGTGAAAGTCGAGATGACGCGGTCCGGCGCCCGGCGCTGCCGCGACTTGTGGCGGCACATTTGGCTTGAACCGCCCGCTCGCCGGATCGAACACAAGCTGCGCGACTGCCGGCCCGCCTTTCAACGGGACGAACACGAAACGATTACCCGGATCGCTGCCGATGTAGTGCGCCATCGATCCGAGACCAAACTCGCGCGTGTCGACGGCAGCGCCGAGGCGCCCGTCGGGTGCGATGGGCACCGACGCAATCGTGCCCTGCTTGGCGTCGCCGTAGTTGGCGACCAGCAGCCAGCGGCCGGTCCTGTCCGTCGAGAGATGCGCCGTAATGCTGCCCATCGAGGGCACGTCATTGATCGGCGTGAGCGAGCCGTTCGCCTGGTTGATCGCAAACGAACGAACGCGGCCCGGGTCGGTCTCGTTGACGGCGAATAGAAACTTCGCCGCGGGATCCCATGCTAGAAACGAGGGATCCTGCCCCACGTTCGTGGCCGTACCGGCCGGCATCAACCGGCCACCGGCCGTATCGAGCCGGAAGACGGTGATCTCCGGACGGTAACCCGATACGTAGACAAAAGGCACACGTGACTCCTGCGCCGCCGGCCACGCCGAGGCAAGCCCGACTGCCAGCAGCACCGCAGAAACAAAGGTAGTTCGGGGCATAAATGATTGGGGCTATGATACTCTTCCCGGCACATTTCGAAAGGATTCTCCCATGCGTGCAATCCGTTCAGCTCGGTTCCCCCTTCGCGCTTGGCGCTCCGGCGGACGAGTCGTCCTGTGGCTCGGCTGCGTGCTCGCGTATTTCGCAGCAACCTATGCGGCCGATCGCTCGCCCGCGAGCATGGCCGACGCGGCCAACAAGTTTCTCTCGACGCTGACCCCCGACCAAAAGCAGACCGCGAGCTTCGCGTTCGACAACGTCAAGGAACGCGAGCGATTCGGCTTCGTGCCGACCGAGATGCATCCCCGCGTCGGGCTCACCATCGAGAAGATGACCGAGCCGCAGCGGCAGGCGGCGCACAATCTTCTGAAATCCGGTCTCAGTCAGAAAGGCTACATGACGGCGTCGGCCATCATGGAGCTCGAGAGCATCCTGAACCTCATCGAGAACCCGCCCGGCTCGAAGCCCGGCAAGCTCGAGCGCAACCCGCTCAAGTACTTCGTGTGGGTGTTTGGCACGCCATCGGCAAAGGGCACGTGGGGCTGGAAGGTTGAAGGCCACCACGTCTCGCTCAACTTCACGGTGGCTGGCGGCAACATGGTCTCGGCCGCGCCCCACTTCTTCGGATCGAACCCGGCGGAAGTGAAGGACGGGCCGAAGAAGGGATTGAGGGTACTTGGCTTCGAAGAAGATCCGGCCCGCGAGCTCGCCATGGCGCTCGACGAAGCGCAGCGCGCGAAGGCGGTCATCACCGCGACGGCGCCCAACGACATCGTGACGCGCAACGAGGGCACCGTCAGCCCGCTCACCCCGACCGGCATCGCCGCGACGGATCTCCAGCCCAAGCAGCGCGAGATGCTGATGCGTGTCGTGGACGCGTACGTGTCCGTGATGGCGCCCGACATTGCGGCCGATCGTATGGCCGCGCTGAAGAAGGCGGGGCTCGACAAGCTGACCTTCGCCTGGGCCGGCGAGCTCGAGCGCGGGAAGAAGCACTACTACCGCGTGCAGGGCCCTACGTTCCTCATCGAATTCGACAACACGCAGAACGACGGCAACCACGTTCACTCGGTGTGGCGGGACTTCAACGGCGACTTCGGGCGAGACCTTCTCCGCGAGCACGTGACCAGCGTGAAGCACTGAAATACAAACAGGAGGTCAGGAGCTCAAGAGTTCAGGAGGCAGGAAAGACTCCCCTGAAACTCTTGATCTCCTGATCTTCTGAACTCCTGTTCGTATTTACCCGTTAACCCTAATCCTGAACTTCAGCACCGCCTCCGCACCCGCCTCGACGGGCACGGTGAACTGCGCCGCAAAGGCGGCCGTTTTCGTCCACTTGTGCGTCGCGTGCAGCATGCGCCAGGTGGCGGCGCCGACGGGCTCGTTCACTTCGACGGTAATCGGCGTCGCCTTCCGGTTGCGCAGCGTGATCGCGTACTCGATCTCGTAGACGTTGGTGGCGATCTTCTGGAAGTCGACCTGGTTGCGCTCGCACACGACATCGAACGCGTTGCCGATCTTCAGGTTCAACATCTCGTCCTTCGGCGTGTGCATGATGCGGTCTTCCCCGACGAACTGCACGCCGCCGTTCGAATCCGACTGATAGACGCGCACGGTCCCCGCGGGCATCGGCATGCCCAGACCGCTCTTCTCTTCGTTCTTGAACTGGTAGAACACCTCCACGTTGTCCTTGATCGGCGCACCCGGACGCGCGGAGTTGTGGTAGTAGAACTGATTGCCGTTGACGACGTACCGCTTCTGGACCGGGAAGCCGGTTCCGGAGAGCATGCTCACCTGCTTGGTCTCGTTGTTGTTGATCGTGGTCTTCCGGCCGAGCGTGTAGAGGTGGTACTCCGAGAACGCCTCCTGCGCCATCGGCGCGGCGGCCGCGAACTCTCTCCGATTCATCGCCTCGTCGGCCATCAGCATCTTGTCGATGTTCTGGCGCACGCGATTCAGATCGCCGGCGACGAGCTGCAGTTTGGCGTTGCGGAATCCCGTCCCGCTGCCGTTGGTCAGCGTCACCCAGCCGTCGATGTCGCCGGCTTTGTCGTCGCGCGCCACGGTCAGCACGTAGTCGGCGTTCCACGACAGCTTGCTCGCGAGATATTTCGCTTCCACGCGATGCCGCGCGCCGCCGCCGTTTTCCAGCGTCCAGATCAACGTGGGCCGGCTGTAGAGCGTGTCGGGCAGCTCGGGAAACCGGATGTGATCGGCGTGCAGCCCGGTGACGATCTCCTTGCCGATTCGCCACACCGGCTGGTTGTTGTAGCTCAGCAGGTGCGCGGTCACTTCTTCCTCTTCTGTCGTGCCGTCGACCTGACGGGTCCGGACGAGCGTCACATCGCGCCCGACGTACTTGCGAAGCAGCTTTTCGGGCTCGAGCAAGTCGTACTCGTAGTTCTGCTCGAGCACGCTCACCCGCGAGGGCTCGCTGAGCGAGCGGAAGAGGACGGTTGCGGGATTGACGGTGGCCGCAATGTCCATGAAGCTCAGGTTGAACGTACCTCGGGGAAGATCGAGATTGCGCACATCGCGGACGAGCGCAATGTCGGAGTTGTAGACAGTGACGCTCAGATCGATCTGATCGTCGAGCGTGGTCGAGCCCTGAGCGGCGGCCGGAGCGGCCTGGACGGGTTCGACGGTGGGATTGCCGCCGGTTGTGAAGGCAGCGAGAGCGACAACGACCAGCGCGACGAGACCAAATCGAGAGACCATTCGCAGCTCCTTTTGAACTGTGGGTTCTGCCCCACTGTTCTTAGAACGGAGCTGCCGAATTTTCTTGCACGCGCACCCACGAAAGGCCGCCGTTGGTCGTGTAAAACTCAGTGCGGTCTGACGTTAGAACCGTTCCCCGGAGGTTGTCGACCGCGCGAACGGCCACCACCCAGAGCATGGGCGTCGTATCCAGTGTCACACCGGGCGGCGAATTGGCCTTGATCCAGGTCTTGCCACCATCGATGGAGCGCTCCACTGACGCCCAGGCGAACACACGCCACCGTATCAGCGGATCGGTCGGCGACGTCGACTCGCTCGACGGGACTGCGCCCGACATCGTTTCCTGCATCGCCCGCTGGGTGACGGTCTCGTTCGCCACCTCAGCTGCGAACATGCGCGCGGACGGCGCGGACGGCGCTGCGGGCGGGGGCACAGGCGCAGGCGACGCTGCCGCGCGATCCTGCGCTGTTGCCGGTGAAGGGACCGCGGGAACAACAGGGCTGAACGCCTCGGCTGCCTGGCGCTCGCGTCTGTTTTCGTCCCTCAATTGCGCGTCTTCGGGCTGCCCGGCAGGCGCATCCTGTTTCTTGAATGTGTCGCTTCGAGCCGTCAGTGGAGCCGTTGGTTGTTCCGGACTCGCCGTACCAGGTTCGGGTGCCGCTTTCGGAGCCTGAAGGTCGGCTTCTCTGTCCAAGGAACGCGTTTCGCTTGGCGCGGCGTTCTCACGCGGAGCCGGCGCTGGCTGCACCTGCGTCACCGGCACCTGCGTCACCGGTCGATTCGGCACCATCACCCAGATCGCGACGGCCGTCGCGGCGGCGGTCAGCGGCACGAGCCATCGCAACCACGGGCCGATGGCCCACGTGGGCTTGGGTTCTTCCGGTACGGGGGTCGTCCGTTCCATGGACGCCAGCAACGCCATGCACCGCGAGCAGTTCGACGCATGCAGCTCGACCGCTGCGGCCTGTTGCGCATCCAATGCCCCCTCAGCCCAGGCTGCAAGGGTTTCCGTATCGACACACGCCCCGTCCGCCGCCAGCGGCGACTGCCGCAGCATCGGACCGAGCCACGCGTCGTGATCGCGATCGTCCTGCACGGGTTCTTCCTTCATATAGAACGATCCTGCGCAAATTCCTTGCGCGACCCGAACATCTCCTCGAGATTCATCGTCCCGGAGTCCTGCGTGGCGCACTCGAAGCACCGGGCTACCTCGTCGGCGCTCAAACCGCCGGCGCGAAGCCTGCGCTCCACCTCGTCGCGAATGAGTTTGCGGGTCCGTGCAAGGTTGCGCGACACAGTGGCTTCGTGCTCCTTCAGCAGCCGGCCGGCCTCGGCGAGTGTGAGTTGTTGAGCGTAGTACAACCCGAGACGCAGACGATCGCGTGGCTCGAGCGTGGCGAGCGCGTGTTCGAGCGCGGTGCGGAGAAACTCGACGTCCTTCGGGCACTCGGCATCAGCGGCTTCAAAGGGGGTGCTGGCGACGATATCCTCGGGCAGCGGCTCAACCCGTCGCGTCACCCGCACACGGTCGACCTGGCGCTGCGCCAGCACGGCGCGCAGCCATGTGGCAAGGCTGCTGCGACCGTGAAAGTACCCCAGCAGCGACTGTCTCGCTTCTCCGTGCTTGTCCACGCCATAGAGATCGCCGTACAACGAATCGGCCAGCTCTCGGGCACCGCCCGTGGGATCCAGCGCGTCCGCGGCCCGGTAGAGGCCGGGACGCATTTCGATGACGAAGTGATCCCAGGCGGCGCCATCGCCGAGGGCGCACGCACATGCCAGGGCGAGGTCTTCCAGGTGCAATGAATCGAGATGCCTGGACAGCTCGTCCGGCCCGGGATCGCCTGTGGCAAACGCTTTGGCGCAGCTCGCCTCGAGCGTCGAGGTAAAGGCCTCCGGCGAGAGCTGCCATCGTTTGGCCTTCGCCTTTCGATAGAGCCGCTCCGCGAGCGCAGCATCGATGGAGATGTTCGATTCGGCTGTCACCTACACACAAACGATAGCCCATCGGCCGTTTTCTCCCAACGGGTGAGGCGATGGCACTGGGCAACGGCAACGGGCTAGATAGATTTCCGAGGACCGCCGCGCGGGTGAATGACGATGGGCCCCTCAATCAGATGCGGCGCTATGACACGGTCGGTCGGTTCATAGGTACGGCTCATAATCCTCGCGCTTCAGGCGGAACCGCCACTTATGCGGAATACGCCGTAATCCGATTGGATAGATCCGGAGCTCGCCATTCGGTCTCAGGTGCATGCGCACGAAATTCCGGTAGCTGGTAAGGCTCTGCGCGGCAAAGGCTTCGTTCGTGTGCCATCCAAGCAGAAAATTCGTGACGACGAAATACACGCCGATGAACGTCGCACCGATGAGCCCACCCAGGCCGACCAGGCACAGGGAGAAGAAGATGACCGTTTTGCCTTTGAACGCGGGAAGCTGATCCACCATGAAGCGAATCGCGTCGGACTGATGAATCAGCCACGCTATTGCAACCCCCAGTGCCAGATGCAGGACGCCATGCACCATACCAACTGGCACAGTCACGATGCGCGGGGTTGTTGAATTGGCCGCCGCCGCCACAATCGCCCCAGCCGCCGCTACCGCAAGTACCATCACGAAGAGAGCGGTGGCCGCCGGCTCGAACGCGATCTTGAACGGCAAGTACGCCAGCTCCCCAACCGGATCGAGGAACAGATTCGGACGCGCCAGCATCAGCGTCCAGACAAAAAGCCAGTAGATGGCTCCAATCGTCAGCGCAAATGGGAAATTCGCCGGACGGAAGGCAAGAAGCAGCGCTCCCAGGGTGAGACGTCTTGAATCTGACCGGTTCGGATACGGAAATTCCGCAGCCTTGAACGCGGCTTCGTCTCCGGGCTTTCTCTCAGGAGCAATGCTGGCGAGCGCCGGCGTGCACAGATCGGGCACCTGGAACGGCAGATGATGCGTGCCGGTCAGGAACGCCCCTCCCCCACCCGCCGTGATCAAATGGTCGCCGTAATCATTCTGGTAGCGACTGTAGTGGTGAAGGTCGCCCGCCAGGATGACCCGGACGCACCCATCATGCTTCTCGACGATTTCTTTGACGAAGTATGTGAGATTGCGGTACGCGTCCGAATCGTACCCAGCCTTGTCCAGCCACGAAGGCTTCGCAGTACACAGAATGATGTTGTCGTTGGTCTCAAACCACTGAGGATCCTTTCGAGCGTCGATGAGCGCCTCGCTACGGAGGTCGGCCTCCTGCCCGTTGGGATGCCTCATCCTCGCGTCATGCAGCTTCGCTTCTTTCAGATGGGTATTGCGGAGCACACTCAGGAAGTAGTCCTGCTGGGGTGGATCAATCCGGGTATCGAGCGCGATGTCGATGCCCCAGATCCACCAGCCGGCCGTCAGCTTCGCCGCGAAGTAGCTGCGGCGCTGAATCATCTGCCACCCGCCGAGCGGGCCGCCCTGACAGAACTCGCGTACGAAATTCGTCAGCCCGTCGTACCAGTCATGGTTGCCCGGAATGGCCAGAAGACAGGGCGCCGGCTTGCGAATGCCCATCGGGTGGGCAGCAATGAGCGGCCAACGCATCCTTTTCCTGTATCCGTCGCGCGTAGGTGTCGGATAGATGAGATCGCCACCAAGGACAACCACATCGCCCGGGTTCAGACCGGTGCCATGGCCCCGCACGGCCAGATTCGCGTCGACGAGCAGGTTCGCGACTGCGTATGTCGCGTCCCATGAATCACCGATGTCGGCGACATAGTCGACCCACACGTCGCGATCTGGGTGGGGAATGTAACCGTCAATCCACGTTCCCGGCATCAGCGCAAGCTCAGGACCTTCCAACTGCCGTTCCCGCACACCGTGGAGCGCGGCCAATGTCTCGCGCCGATCGAGGTACTCCTGGGCCATCGTCGACAGCCAGACGTGGTACGCCGTGCGCAGCAACTGCACAGGCTGCAGCCATGCGATTTTCTTCGGAAAGAGTTCGCCCGGTTTCAGAGGTGGAGGAACCGCTGCAGGCGCTTTCATGCTGCCCGCTTAGAAAAGGGAGCTCATCGTACGGTCACCTCAGTTTGTGAGCCTGTGAAAGCTCTACTGTGACAACGCCGACGCGCGCGAAACGAACGGTGCGAAATGCTGTTTATTTTGGAGAGTTATAATGCCCGTCGGACGGCGGTCATATCGTTGCGCCGTCGCTCGTCCTTGTCAATTGTCTGACACACGTGGGCCGGCCTATCGCCTCGTCGATCTGCTCGCGCCTGAACCGTGGTCCACACCGTCGATGGATGGCATGACTATGCGGCACGTGCAGATCTGGGCGCTCGTTCTGATTGCAGGTGCCGGTGTCGCAGAGGCACAAACGCGTGCAACGACCGGCGACCTGCGCGTGATCACCGTCGACGAAGGTGGCGGGGCTGTTCCCGCCGTTCGCCTGCGGATTACCAGCCCGGACACAGGGCTTGAGCGGAATACGGAAACCAACGGCGAGGGTCAGGTCGTGGTGTCTGCCCTGCCGGTTGGCCGTTATGCGATGCGCGCCGAAGCCAGCGGCTTCAGAACAGTGGCCCTCGATGATGTGGACATCAGCCTGGGAACCATCTCCGAGCTCCGCATCACGATGCGGCTGGCTTCGCTCGACACGACTGTCGACGTCGTCGCAACGATTCCGCTCGTCGAGGTGCAGCGCAGCGCGATCGCCACGATGATTTCGGACGAGCAGATCGCCACGCTGCCGATCGATCGCCGCAACTACATCTCGTTTGCCGTCCTTGCTGCCGGGCGTCACCACGGATCGCACACCGAGCCAGGGGCCGGCAGAAACATCGGGCTTTGCCGTTTCCGGTCAGAGCGCCCGCGCCAACAACATCACCGTCGACGGCCTCGACAACAACGACGACGCGACGGGCGGCGTCCGTGCGGTGTTCAGCCAGGATGCCGTGCGCGAGTTTCAAGTCGTGGTTCACTCGTACTCTGCCGAGTTCGGCAAGGCTTCGGGCGGCGTCGTCAACATCGTGACCAAAAGCGGGACCAACCGGATTACATCGGACGGTTTCGGCTTCTTTCGGGATCGAGCCCTGAACAGCCGCGCGTACTTCGACAACTTCACGGCGGCGGAGACTCCCGTGAATCTGCCGAAGGCGCCGTTCAGCCAGCAGCAGTTCGGGGCGACGCTGGGCGGACCGCTCGTGAGAAATCGCACCTTCGCGTTCGCCGCATTCGAGCGTCTGGCGATTGATGACAGCGCGTCGGTGACGATCGACGATCGCACTCAGATACCCCATCCGTTCCTGCCGACGGCGCTGGGGACGCCGGCGAACATTCTGAGGCGCGGCGGATTTCCTGTAGAAGTCGGCAACGTCCCGTTTGACGTGCGCACGACGACAGGGCTTGTCAAGATCGATCATGCGCTCAGCAGCAACACGACCATGGCGGCGCGGTTCAACGTAGCCGACGGGTCCAACGGAAACAGCCAGCAGTTCGGCGGGATCATCGCTCGCAGCCGCGGCGGCCGGATGAAGAATCGCGACTACGCTCTTGCCGGCTCGGTGGCTTCGGTGCGCGAGCGATTGGTCAACGAGCTGCGATTCCAGTTTGCCAGCCGGAACCAGGTCGTCAGATCGCTCGACGAGAGTGCCTGTGGCGGGGAGTGCATCGGATTCGACCAGGGCGGTCCTGCGGTCGAGGTCGTTGGCGTCGCACGGCTTGGCCGGCACAACTTCACGCCGCAGCCCCGCGAGAACCGCCGGTATCAAGTGCTCGACACCGTCTCTCGCGAGGTGGGCAGACACCTGTTCAAGGCGGGCGTCGACTTCAACCTCGTCGACAATCACTACATCGCGCTGCCGTTGAACTTCGGCAGCCAGTTTTTCTTCGTCGATCTTCCCGCGCCGTTGGCGGCCCAGTTCGGTCTTCCCGGCCCGGTCAATTCCATTCAGGCATTTGCGCTCGGGTTGCCGGTCGTATACGTGCAGGGATTCGGACAGCCGGAATCAGCGGAGAAGTACACCGACATCTCGACGTTCGTGCAGGACGAATGGCGCGTCACCGATCGACTGTCGCTCCGTGGCGGTGTGCGCTATCAGAAGCAGTTCTGGCCCGAAGGATATCGTTCGGGGAGCCTCGACTTTTCCCCCCGCGTGGCGTTCTCGTGGGATCCGCTGGGAGACGGACGAACCGGCATCTCAGGCGCGTATGGTGTGTTTTTCGACAATCAGTTCACCGCGCCGGTGAGTGCGGCGCGAATCGCCAATGGCAGCAAAGTCCGCGCCGCCGCATTTCAAGGCGCGCCCGCGGTCGCGGCCTGGCGATCGCCGGGACGCCGCCTGCCGAACGAGACGCTGAACGCGGTTCCCAGCCTTGCGCTCGCTGTCGCCTCCTCATTTGATCTGCCGTACACGCATCAGTATTCCGTCTCGTTCAATGGTCAACTGACATCGCAAGTGGTGGTGTCGGCGTCAGGTGTCGGGGCAATCGGCCGCCGATACGTGAGCTCCATCGACTACAACCCGACGGTGCCAGCACTCGGTCCCGGCCGGCGGCCCCAGGACATCAACAACGTCCCAGGCACATCGGCTTCGGTGCTGCAGTACACACCGTGGGGGGAAAGCTGGTACCAAGGCCTGCTGCTCTCGTCCATGGTGCGTCCAGTCCGCGGAACCGAACTGACGGTTGCCTACACGCTCTCGAAAGCAGAAGACACCATCACCGACTTCATCAACAATCCTCCGCAGAATCAGGGGCGCGGTCCAAATCCGGACGATCCGGAGGGTCTACCGCTTGGGTTCGATCCTTCGAGCGAACGCGGACCGTCGCTGCAGGATCAGCGGCATCGCTTCGTGATGACCGGCATGCACGATCTCCCCTACGGCTTCAATATCGCCGGTATCCTGACGGCGGGCTCCGGCCGGCCGTACAACATCATCGCAGGAGCCGATTTGAACGGCGATGGCGATGCCACGGTCAGCCCCGGACCGGATCGCGCGCGGACGGTGCTATCCGATCCGTCGACGAGCATCGGTCGAAATCGCGGCCGGCTGCCGGGCGAGCATCGATTCGATCTGCGAGTCACCAAACGGTTCCGGGCCGGAGCGAGATCGACGTTCAGCGTTTCGCTCGACGTGTTGAATGTCTTCAACGTCACCAACTTCACCGACATCAATCGCGTGTTCGGCATCGGTTCGTATCCGACGGCGCCGTCCCCAACGTTCGGACAGTTCACGCAGGCCGGCCCGCCGCGGCAACTGCAAATCGGTGCCCGCATCACCTTCTGAAAACGAAAATGGTTCGTCAGGGTTCGATTGTTACTGCAATTGCCACAGTGGTGGTGCTTGCCCTTGCAGCTCAGAAATCGACGGGGCGCATCGATGTAAGCGCTAACGTCGCTCCGACACCTCTGAGTGGCAGCGACGGCGACACCTATCTGGCGTACGAACTGGTCGCGACGGCGCTGACTGGAACCAGTGCCGCCCGTCTGGAGCGAGTCGATGTCTTCGATGAACGTGAGTCAACGCCGCTGATGCGTTATTCGGGCGCCGACCTGGACGAGCGGGTCATGCGGCCGGACGCCGATCCTGCGGCGCGCTACGGGCGGCTCATTCGCAGCGGCACGACGGCACTTATCCATATCTGGGTCAAGCTCGCGAAGGAGCGGCCGGTGCCAAAGACGTTGCGGCATTCGTTTGTGTTCCTCGCCGAGGATGGCGTGGAGGTCGCCGCCGGCGATGCACGGGTGACCATTCAGTCAGCGGCACCGCTCGTCGTGGGTTCGCCTTTCCGCACGGGTTTCTGGCTTGCCCACAATGGACCAGGCAACCATCGCACGGCGCACTGGGGAAGCGCGCTCGTCAGCGAAGGCCGCGCCAGGATTCCGCAGCGTTTCGCGATCGACTTCATCGGTCTTGATGCCAGTGGCAGCGCGATTCGGGGCGACTTCCGGAAGTCGGCGAACGACGACTGGATCGGATTCGGACACGAAGTCCTGGCTGTTGTAAATGGCGTCGTGTACGACGCTCGTGACGGCGTTGCTGATAACCAGCCGCTCGTCGAGCTGCCTCGCACCTCGTCTCCCTCTGTCGCGGATACGTACGGGAACTACGTGATCATCGCCCTGGATGAGCACACGTTTGTTCACTACGCGCATCTGCAGCGCAACAGCGTGATCGTGAAAACGGGACAGGCGGTTCGCCGCGGTCAGGTCGTGGGTCGACTCGGGAATTCGGGCAACACGAACGGGGCACATCTTCATTTCAACGTCACCGATCGCCCCTCGCCGGAAGATGCCCAGGGCCTGCCATTCCTGTTCGACGCGTTCGAGTTGCTGGGCAACACAACAGCCGGCCTGGCCCTGGGCGCGGAGCCCACCTCGCATAAGCCCGAGTTGTCGCCGGTGCGGCGTACGAAGGAGCTCCCCCTCGACGACACAGTCGTACGCTTTCCGTGAGCCCGCCCACGAACCCGCCTTCGCGCCGACGTTGCCCATCGCTTCGGCGCGGCAAGCCCACGAACCTGGCGAACCTGACGAACTTTACGAACTTTACGATCTTTCCAAACCCACGAACCCGCAGGAACGGGTAACATCGTACGCATGGCGCACGAGGACAACACCACCACTCTGCTGAGCGACGAGCCGACGGTCGAGCTCATCATTCGCGCTCGGACCGGCGATGCCTCTGCCATCGAGGCGATTCTGCAGCGATGCCTGCCGCCGCTCAAGCGATGGGCCCACGGCAGGCTGCCTTCGGCGGCTCGCGGCGCGCTCGACACGGGAGATCTCGTGCAGGATGCGGCCATGCATGCCATTGCGCGGCTTGACTCGTTCGAGCCTCGCCATGTCGGCGCGATGCAGGCCTACCTGCGCCAGTCGGTCATCAACCGGATTCGCGACGAGCTGCGGCGCCTCGGGCGCCGTCCGGCCCTCGTCGAGCTGCCGCCCGATTTCGCGTCGGATGAGCCGTCGCCGTTGGACCAGACGCTTCAGAACGAGACGTACGATCACTACCGCGCGGCCATCAATCAGTTGAAGCCGCGAGAGCGCGAGCTCGTGATCGCACGCGTCGAGGCGCAGTGGAACGTGGCCGAGATCGCCGAGCACTTCGGATTCAATACGGTTGACGCCGCGAGGATGGCCGTGGCGCGCGCCGTGCAGCGCCTCGGCGCGGTGATGCGGAAAGAGAGTTAGGCGACCAGGGCTAGCGCGGCTTGCCTGCCGCGCCGCGGCTTTCGAGGAACGACGCAACCGCTTCGAACTTCTGCGCGCGTGCAGAATCGAGCGCGGTGCGGCCGTCGGTGCTGGCGGCGTTGACGTCCGCCCCCAACTCGACCGCCAGCTTCACGGTTTCCAGCAGGAGCGCATCGCGCTCGGCGCGACCGACCGGAGCCCAGGCCGTGCCGCCACCCATGCCCAGCGCGGCCATCACCGCCGTCGTCCGTTCTTTCCGGCGCTGATAGCCTTCTCCCTGGACGTAATTGGATTCGTGAACCACTTTGGTGTCTGCACCGTGCTTGGCGAGCAGACGCATCACGCCAGGTTCGGTAAATCGAGCCGCCAGCCAGTATGGCGTCGCATCGACGAGCGCCGGCATGAAATAGTAGTCGTCCGAGGATCGGCGCGTCGGCGTCCAGACCTTCACGGTCACGTTCGGATTGGCGCCTCGCGCAAGAAGGGCTGCCACCGTTTGCTCGTCGCGCCGCATGATGGCGCAGTGGAGCGCCGTGAAGCCCGACTTGTCGGCGTTCGGGTCGGCGCCCTTGTCGAGGAGATAACGCGCGGTCTCACCGTATCCCGAAAACGCCGCCAGCGTCGTCGCGCTCACGCCCCAGGCGTCCTGGTCGTCGACGTTCGCACCACCCTCGACAAGCAGCTTCGCCGACACGAGGTCGCCATTCCGGGCGGCGAACATGAGCGCCGTATCGCCGCCCTGCGGAATCATCCGGTTGTATTCCGGAAGACCGTGCGGAGGCACCGCCATCATCTGGCTCCAGCTCTCGCTCTTCGCATGCACGTCTGCCCTGCCGGCCAGCAGCAGCTTGATGACGTCTGCATGCCTCTGCGAGACCGCCCACATCAGCGCCGTCTGACCGCGCGCGCCGCGCGCATTCGGATTCGCACCCTTCGCGAGCAGCGCCTCGACGGCTGCCGCCTTGCCCGAACGGGACGCGACCATCAGCGGCGTCTCGCCCGAAACGAGCGCGGCGTTGGGATTGGCGCCGGCCTCGAGCAAACGCTTGACGAGCGCGTCGCTGCCGTTGATGCTGGCGGCCCAGAGCGGTGTGACGCCGAGATCGTTCGCGGCGTTCACGTTTGCCCCGCCGCGAAGCAGCTGATCGGTTTTCGCCAGGTCGTCTCGATAGGCCGCCCAGTGCAGGGGCGTGGACCCGTCTCCGGACGGCGCTTCCTGCGCGTAGACGGGCGCGGCGACAAGCAGTGCGACGATGAGGTACTTCTTCATAGAGACAACGCGTCGAGCTGAATCTTGCCTGTGCTTCCACCGATGCGCTCGACCGGCACATCCATCTTGTCCATGAGCGTCATCAGCAGGTTCGCCATCGAGGGCTTGTCCGTGTACTTCACGTGACGGCCGCCCTTCAATCTTCCTGCGCCTCCACCGAGCACGAGCAGCGGAAGGTTCTCGCCGGAGTGGCGTGTGCTGTTCGAGATGCCGCACCCGTAGAGAATCGTCATGTGATCGAGCAGCGTGCCATCGCCGTCCGGCGTGGCGCGAAGCCTCGCGAGGTACTTCGAGAACAGCTCGGTGTGGTACCGGTTGATCTTCGACATGTGCGCGATCAGATCCGGATTGTCCTGGTGATGCGACAGCGGATGATGCGCCTCGGGCACGCCGATCTGCGGATACGGACGCGCGCTCTGCTCCTTGCCGATCATGAACGAGATGACGCGTGTGAGATCGGTCTGGAACGCAAGCAGCTGCAGATCGAGCATCAGCGCCAGGTGATCTTCGAACAGCGGCGGCGCGCCCTGCGGCTGATCCATGTCGGGCAGCTCGAGATCGGTCTGCTGCTCGGCCCGCTGAATCCGGCGCTCGACGTCGCGAACAGCCTCGGTGTACTGCTCCACTCTCACCCGATCCTGAGGACCGAGCTCGGTGCGCAGCGATGCCAGCTTCTCGTTGACCGAATCGAGGATGCTCTTGTGCTGCCGCAGCCTCGCCTCGCGCGCCGCACGATCGGTACTGCCCGCGTCGCCGAAGAGCTTTTCGAACACCGCGCGCGGGTTCCACTCCATCGGGAGGGGTTGCGTCGGGCTGCGCCACGACAGCGTGTGCGTATAAACGCAGCTCAGGTTGCCGGTGCACGCGCCGGCGTTTGCCGGACGATCCATCGCCATCTCGAGCGACGATATCTGCGTCTCGTTCGCGTAATGGCGGGCCAGCAACTGATCCATCGAGGTGTCGGCGAAGATCTCGACCTCGGTCTTGCCGCCGCGCGCCGTCCCCGTCAGGAAGGCGCCGGACGCGCCGGCGTGAATCGCGACCCAGTTCGCCTGGATCCCCGAGACGACGAGCATCTGATCGCGGAACGCCTCGAGCGGCTGCAGAATCGGCGTCAACTCGAACGCCGCACCCTCGGCCTTGGGCGACCAGTACTCCATTGCCATCCCATTCGGGACATAGAAGGCGAGGAACCGATGCGCGGGCTTTTTGGCACGCTGCGCCGCAACGGCCAGCGCCGGGGCCATCGCATCGAGAAATGGCAGCGCCAGCGTGGCGCCGAGTCCTCGCAGAATCGTCCGCCGTGGAAGGGCTTTCGATGTCAGAAACATGCCATCTCCTTGGCTGGCCTGAAAGCCAGCGCTACGAACTGGCAGGCCTAAAGGCCTGCGCTACGCACCTCGGGTGCACGACCTGCGTCGGGAGCGCTCCGGCGCATTTGAAATGCCGGGCTCTTCACGATTCCCATAATCAACGACGACCACCGGTAGTTCTGCGCGGCCGCGTCGCGCACGATGGTGCGAATCGCCGGCCGGTCATAGTGTTCGACCCTGCGGCCCAGCGCATACGCGAGCAGCTTTTCCGTTACCGTGCGCGGGAACTGTTCTGGATGCTCCAGCAGCAGCGCGCGCAGCCCGCTCAATCCCTCGACGTTGCGTCCGCTCGTCGTCGTCCCGGCGGCATCGACGGGCTTGCCAGCCTCATCAACGGTCCGCCATGCGCCGATGACGTCGAAGTTCTCGAGGGCAAAGCCGAGAGGATCGATCACCGAATGGCAGCTCGAGCAAGTCGGGTTCGTTCGGTGCTGCGCAAGGCGCTCGCGAATGCTCGGCGGCGGAGCGCCCGGCTTGGTCGGCGCCAGGTTCGTATCGACGCCTGGCGGCGGCGGCGTGACCTGCAGGCCGAAAATATTGTTCAGCAGGAACTTTCCCCGAAGAACCGGCGATGTTCTGTCGGGATAAGACGTCGTCGACAAGAGCGCGCCCTGCGCGAGCAGTCCGCCTCGCTGGTTCTTGTCGGCGAGCGTCACTTTTCGGAAACGGCTGCCGTAGATGCCGGGAATTCCGTAGTGTCGCGCGAGCCTCTCGTTCAGGAACGTGTAGTCCGCGTTCAGCAGCTCGAGCACGCTTTTGTCCTCGCGCAGCGTGCTGGCGACGAAAAGTTCGGTCTCGCTTTTGAACGACTCCATCAGCGAAAGATCGTAGTTCGGATACCGCTCCGGATCGACGACCACCTCCTCGACGCGCCGCAGGTTCAGCCACTGCGCGGCGAAGTCATCGACCAGCGCGTCGGTCGCGCGCGCATCGGCGAGCATGCGCCGTACCTGCTGCTCGAGAACCGCCGGCCCGGAAAGCTTGCGCTGTTCGGCCAGCGTCAGCAGCTGATCATCGGGAATACTGGACCAGAGAAAGAACGAGAGCCGCGATGCGAGCTCGATATCGGAGAGCCGATAGGACTCCAGGCTTCGGGCCACGGGCTGCAGGCCTGCGCGCGGCTGCTGCCGCGCGGCTGCTGGATCCCTATACACACGCAACAGGAAGTCGGGATCGACGAGCATGCGCTCGAGGGCGAACTGCACGCCGCTTTCGAAACTGCCACCCTGACGGCGTCCGTCGGCGAAGAACGTCATCAACGTCTGCACGTCGGCTTTCGTCACCGGGCGGCGATACGCGAGACGCGCCAGGCGCGAGATGATGCGCTCGGCACACGCGCGCTCTTCCGACGAAGCGCGCGGACGGCAGGTGAATACGCGGTTCTGGGTTCGCGTTTCCAGGTTCCGGGTTCCGGGCTGAGTCGCCCCAGTGTATGGTCCACCGATCTGCACGGCCGCGACGTTCGCGTAGTCCATGTACACTTCGTCGTTGGTGATTACGCGGCCGCGCTGCAACGGCTGCGGCAGCCCTTCCGGCTCCCACAACTGCCGAACGAACGACACGCCGACCACACGCGATCCTGCCGTGACCGGCACACGCACCTCGAGGCCCGCATCGCCGTCGAGCTGCATGTATTTTTCCCATTCGGGCGCGCCGGCAAATCCGGGCTCACCATCGCCGGCGTAGCTCGCACCGGCCGGACGTCCCTGCGCCTTTCCGCCCACGGCAAAGCGCTTCAGCAACTTCCCGTCGAGACGCACGTCGAGCTGCTGCTCCCATCCCATTCCCTTGAGATAGTCCTGGTAGTTTCGCTGGAGGCGCACGACGATTCGGTACTCGCCGTCTACGGGGAAGTGATAGCGCACCGCGATGCCGCCGCGTGAGCCGAGCGGCAGATCTTCGCTCTGCCGGTCATCCTGGATCACGTGCAGGGGCACTTCGAACATCTCGACGGTCGGATGCGTCGGCGGCAGCGCGGTTGCGAGCCGCGTCACCTGACGCGCCACCGACATGTAGCGCTCGAGATGGGCAGTGGAGATCGAGAGCGAGTCGGCGAAGTTGTCGAAGCTGCCGTCGGCGGTTTCGTCTCCGGGCAGTTGCGATGCGATGTCGAGGCTCTGCGCATCGAGGCCGAACAAGTCGCGAATCGCGTTGGCGTACTCCGCACGATTCAGCCGGTGCACCGCGCCGATGCGGCCCGGATCGGGATGCGCCGTCCACGCCCGATCGAGGGCGCCTTCGAGCTCCGTGGCCGCGGCAACATATGTTGCAGCGTCGGGACGTGGACGCCCGGCAGGCGGCATCGATCCGGCCCGCAATTTTTCGACGACGCGCTCCCAGATTTCCGCATGCGCGCCGGGATTCGCCACGTCGAGAGAATCGAGTGCGAGCCCACCAGTCTTCGCTTTCTGGTTATGGCAACTGATGCAGTACTTGCTCACGACAGCTTGAGAGGTTGACACCGCTGCCGGAGCTGGCGGAGGTGCTTGTCGGGCAGAAGTGCGCACGCTGAGCAGCCCGATGGCTGCGCAGATAGCAACACCAACCGCAAACACCGATGCGCGCCCGCACTTGTGCATCCGCCCTCCAGGATAGAGCCGACTGACCGTTTCTCTCATTTTGCCCGAGTCGCTAACTCCAAGTAAAGTAAGTGTTTGTATCAGCCGAAAAGATCCTCGATGAGCCAGCCCGAGAAGTACGATGCGGTTTACCGGCTGGAAACGCCTGTAAAGTGCCCGCACTGCGGGAATACGGTCGATTCGCTGAGGGCGGTGCGGCTGCTGCGCGACCAGGTGAATTTCACTTCAACACTCCCGCGCCGCGGGCGTGTGGTCGCCTGCCCTAACTGCCACGCCATCCTCCCGGCCGAATTGACGAACCTTTAACCCCCACGGCCCGCCCGCGGGCATCAATTTTGAACGCATTTGGGGATCGTGCTCATGCCCGACACTCCATTGCACGGCGATGTCTTGATTACGGCCGAAGACGGACGGTACCTGCTCAGTGTTGTACCAAACCCACACCGCCTCAGCCTGAGCGAGTTCTCGACCGCCCTGCAGATCGCCAGGAGAATGGCAGACGCCAACAACGCCAGCGTATGGCGGGTGTCCAACGGCGTGCTCACCAGAGTGCCCGTCGAGTAGCCTCAAGTCAGACACATCATCCAGTCGAGCGCTGACGCGTGACACGCGTACGCGTTCGGAACTTGAATCATTAGAGCGCTGTTGATGATCTTGCGATTGGGATCGCGGGATCGTCGACGCGCGCCAACTCGCCGAGTTTGCCGCGCCTTTTATGGTGGTATTGCCCGTGCCGTCGGCGCGGATGATGATGTTTTTCGGCATGGTAGCATGCTGATAATGAGCGGCCGGCAGGAACAGACCGACGGCGCCATCAAAGAGCGCGCCGAGATCCAGGGCCAGGAACCGAAGCTGTATAACGTCATCCTATTGAACGATGACTACACCACAATGGAATTCGTCTTACAGATACTGGAGACGCTCTTTCAGAAATCGCCCGCCGAGGCGTATCAGATCATGATGCACGTGCACCGGAACGGCCGCGGGCTGGCCGGCGTCTATCCCTGGGAGGTCGCGGAGACAAAGGCTGAGCAGGTCGCGTCACTCTCCCATGACGCCGGCTACCCATTGCGTGCGACGATAGAGGAAGCCTGATGTTTTCCACCGCCGTCGAAGTCGTTCTGCACATCGCGTTCAGAGAGGCGGTCTCGCGCCGCCACGCCTACCTCACGCTCGAGCACCTGCTGTACGCGCTTGCACACGATCCTGACGGCGAGCGCATCCTCGGCGCCTGTGGCGCCGACGTGCACGCGCTGCGGCGGAAGATCAACGACAGTCTCGATTCGTCGGTCGAAGCGCTGCCGCGGGGCCAGGAACGCGAGCCCGAGCAGACAACCGCGTTCCGGCGGGCGCTCCAGGCCGCCGTCCTGCACGTGCAGAGCGCGCAGCGGCAGGAAGCGCAGGTCGGCGATCTGATTGCCGCCATCCTGCAGCAGCCGCAAACGCGCGCCGCCATGCTGCTGGCCGAGCAGGGCATCACGCGGCTCGATGTCCTCGAGTATCTGGCGCACGGCATCACGAAGACCCCCATTCACACCGATCGCGGCAGCCCCGACGGAAGCGACAGCCGCGAGGGTTTCACCGGCGGCGAGGCCGCACCGGGCACCGCCAGGGATCCGTTGTCGGCCTACTGCGTCAACCTCACGACGCGCGCGCGACTCGGATTGCTCGATCCGTTGATCGGCCGCAGCGACGAGCTTCAGCGCACGATCGAAGTGCTGTCCCGGCGGCGCAAGAACAATCCGGTCTTCGTGGGCGACGCCGGCGTGGGCAAGACCGCGATGGCCGAAGGGCTCGCCGTGCGCCTGCTGACGGATGATGTTCAGGAATCGCTGAAGGATGCCGAGATCTTCGCGCTCGACACCGGAGCGCTTCTGGCCGGCTCGCGCTTCCGCGGTGATTTCGAAGAGCGTTTCAAGGCCGTGGTCAAAGCGCTGAATGCGCGGCCGAAAGCCATCCTCTTCATCGACGAGATTCACTCAACGGTCGGCGCCGGCGCGGTGAGCGGCGGCACGATGGATCTGGCGACGATGCTGAAGCCGCTCTTGACGACCGGCGACATGCGCGTCATCGGCTCGACGACGTTCGAAGAGTTCAAGCACATCGAGCGGGATCGGGCGCTGGCGCGGCGCCTGCAGAAGATCGCCATCGACGAGCCGTCGATCGAAGAGACGGGCCGCATCCTCGCGGGCTTGCGCAGCCGCTACGAAGAGCACCATCACGTGAAATACACCGACGCGGCGCTCGAGACCTCGGCGAAGCTCGCCTCGCGGCACCTTCGCGACTATCGCCTGCCCGACAGCGCGATCGATGTTATCGACGAAGCGGGCGCCGTCACGCGGCTGAAAGCGGGACCGGTGTCCGAGAACGACTCCGTGACGGTCGACGTCGCCGAGATCGAGGCCGTCGTCGCGCGGATGGCGCGCATTCCTGCCCGCCAGGCCTCGTCGTCAGATCGCGAGCGTTTGAGGACGCTCGAAGAGTCGCTCGAGCGCGTGGTGTTCGGCCAGCACGAGGCGGTCCATCTGGTAGCGCAGGCCATCAAGCGCGCGCGCGCCGGGCTGGGGGTGCCCGAACGCCCTGCCGGATGCTTCCTGTTCACGGGCCCGACCGGTGTCGGCAAGACCGAGCTGGCGAAGCAGCTCGCGCTGCTGCTCGGCAACGAGTTCATCCGGTTCGACATGAGCGAGTACATGGAGAAGCACGCCGTCGCGCGGCTCATCGGCGCGCCGCCCGGATACGTCGGCTTCGAGCAGGGCGGGCAGCTCGTCGATGCCGTTCGCACCCATCCCTACAGCGTGGTCCTGCTCGACGAGATCGAGAAGGCCCACGAAGATATCTACAACATCCTGCTGCAGGTGATGGATCACGCGACGCTCACCGACAACAGCGGCCGGAAAGCGGATTTCCGCAATACGGTTCTCATCCTGACGTCGAACGCCGGCTCGCGCGAGATGAGCGTCGGCTCGATCGGATTCGCCGACGGCGGTCCACAGGGCAAGGCGAAGTCGGCCATCGAACGGGTGTTCAGCCCGGAGTTCCGCAATCGGCTCGACGCCATCGTCACTTTCAAGGCGCTGTCGTCCGAGGCCATGGAAACGATCGTCGAGAAGTTCGTCCTGCAGCTCGAGAGCCAGCTGAAGGATCGGAAGGTCGCCATCACCC
Organism: Vicinamibacterales bacterium; assembly: GCA_963811435.1. Taxonomy (GTDB): domain Bacteria; phylum Acidobacteriota; class Vicinamibacteria; order Vicinamibacterales; family JAMQPK01; genus JAMQPK01. The sequence goes on along the minus strand of CAWERD010000006.1, from coordinate 915,726 downwards.
TGAATCCCGACGCGCGCACCTGGCTCGCGAAGAAGGGCTACGACCCGACAATGGGCGCTCGACCGCTGAGCCGCGTGATCCAGCGCGAAGTGCGCGACCCGCTGACCGACGAGATTCTGTTCGGGAAACTGGAAAACGGCGGGACTGTGACGATCGATGTGGTGGACGGCGCCCTTGCCTTCAAGTACGACGCGCTTCTCAGCACGTAGTGCCCGGCTTCAGCCGGACCTGTACCCCAGCCTCACTCCTAGCGCAGCGCGATGATAGGGTCGATGCGCGTCGCACGGCGCGCGGGAAGGAGCGTTGCCGCAAGCGCGACGACCGCGAGCAGCAGCACCGTGACACCGCGAACTCGGAACTGGAACAGGAACCCTGAACCCTTCAGCGGTGTACTCCGGGCGCTTCGTGACCGGTGCGCTCCACATACTCAACATAGGACCCCGGATAGACGTGTGGCGCCGTCTCGGTGCCGCTTTCCCCGCCCAACTCCAGGACACGATTGCTCAGGGCGCGCAGGAACGCGCGATCGTGAGAGACGAACAGCATCGTGCCCTCGAAGCCGCTGAGCGACTCGAGCAGCATTTCTTTGGTCGCAAGGTCGAGGTGGTTGGTCGGCTCGTCGAGCACGAGAAAGTTCGGCGGGTTCAAGAGCATCCGGGCCATCACCAGGCGGGTCTTCTCGCCGCCCGACAGCATGCGGATTTTCTTGTCGATGTCCTCGCCTGAAAACTGAAAGGCGCCGGCAAGGCTCCGCAGCACGCCGATCGACTCGTGCGGAAAGTCGCGCTGCAGCTGCTCTTCGATCGTGAGATCGGGACTCAGCACATCCAGCGCCTGCTGCGAGAAATATCCCATCTTCAGGCTCGCGCCGAGCGCGACCCGGCCTTCGTCCGGCTGAATCGCGCCGGCAACCATCTTCAGGAGCGTCGACTTGCCCGCCCCGTTCTTGCCCATGACACACCAGCGCTCGCCGCGCCGGATATTCAGGTTGAGATCCTGATGAACCGTCCGTTTGCCATAGCGCTTTCCCAGATGCTCGAGCGTCGCCACCTGTTCGCCTGACCGCGGCGGCTGCCTGAAATCGAACTTCACGATCCGGCGTTTCTTCGGCAGCTCGATCTTCTCGATTTTCTCGAGCGCCTTCACCCGGCTTTGCACCTGGGCGGCTTTCGCCGCGTGAGCCGAGAAGCGTTCGATGAACCGCTGCTCCTTGGCGAGCATGGCCTGCTGGCGCGCGTAGGCCGCCTCACGATTGGCCTCGCGAATGGCGCGCTCGCGCTCGTAGAAGTCGTAATTTCCCGAGTAGGTCGTGATCTCGCCCCCGTCGATCTCCGCGATCTTCGAGACGATGCGGTTCATGAACTCGCGATCGTGCGAGGTCATCAACAGGCTGCCTGTGCGCGCCTTCAGAAAATCCTCGAGCCAGATTATCGATTCGATGTCGAGGTGGTTGGTGGGCTCGTCCATCAGCAGGACATCGGGCTCGCCCAGCAGCACGCGCGCCATCGCCACGCGCATCTTCCAGCCACCCGAGAGCGCTCCAACGTCGCCATCAATCCGCTCGTCGTCGAATCCGAGGCCATGCAGGATCTCTCGAGTCCGGCTCTCGAGGGCGTAGCCTCCCAGGTGCTCGTACTCTTCCTGCACGACGCCGAACCGCTCGAGAATCGTGTCCATCTCGCCGGTCTTCGACGGATCGGACATGGCATGCTGGAGTCCTTCGAGCTCGTGGTGGAGCGCGCCGAGCCGTCCGCTGCCCGCAATCGCCTCGTCGAGCACCGAGCGGCCCGACATCTCTTCGACGTCCTGGCGGAAGTAGCCGACCGTCACCTTGCGCGGCACCGACACATCGCCGTCGTCTGCGTGCTCTTCGCCCACGATCATGCGGAAGAGCGTGGTCTTCCCCGATCCATTGGGGCCGACCAAGCCGACCTTTTCGCCCTCGTTGAGCTGAAAGGACGCGTCGACGAACAACACCTGCCTGCCGTACTGCTTATTGATCTTCGAAAACGCGATCATGCTTATGAGACGAGCTGAGGGGACTCGGCGAGGAGCTCGACGTTCGGGTGCTGGCGGCCGAAGTACTCGAGCTCCCAGGGCGAGCTGAACAGAATCACCCTGCGATCGAGGCGATCGTTCGCGATGGCGCCCTGTCCGCCCAGCGTGAACTTTGCAGACGGATCTGCCACCCAGCGCGCCGCGGCAAAGGTGGCGGGCTCGATCACGACCTCGACGTTGTATTCGCTGCGCAGCCGGTGTGTGATGACGTCGAGCTGAAGCTGCCCCACGACGCCGACAATCGGCTCACGCCTGCCGGCGGCAGTGTAAAACACCTGCATGAGGCCTTCTTCTTCGAGCTGTTTCATCCCTTCGTCGAACTGTTTGTACCGCGTGTCTTTCAAGCGTACTCGGCCGAAGTGCTCGGCGGGGAATCTGGGGACGCCGAGAAACTTGAGCGGCTGCCCTGTGTGCACCGTATCGCCGATGGCGAACTGACCCGGGTTCACCAGCCCCAGAATGTCGCCCGCATAGGCCACGTCAATCGTCTCGCGATCGCGCCCGAAAAACCGATACGCCCGCGATGCGCGAAGCTGTTTGCCGACACGGCTGTTCGACAACACCATGTCCTTCTCGAACCGGCCCGAGCAGACGCGTACGAAGGCGATGCGATCGCGATGCCGCGGGTCCATGTTCGCCTGAATCTTGAACACGAAGCCGGTAAACCGATCGTCAGTTGGATTCACGACGCCGGAATCGCTCGGCCGCGCGGAGGGCGGCGGCGCAAGCTCGACCAGCGCCTGAAGAAACGGCTCGAGACCGAAGTTCGTCAGCGCACTGCCGAAGAACACCGGCGTCTGCAGGCCGGCGAGATATTCCTCGACGTCGAACTGCGTGCCGGCAGACCGCATGACAGCGAGCGACTCGCGGAAATGGGCATACACGTTCTCGCCGATGACGGCTTTCGCCTCGGGATCGTCGATCGCCGAGATGTCGACGGGCGCGCGATACTGTCCCTGCGCTTCTCTTTCGTAGAGATGCAGCGTCTGCCGCTGGATGTCGTACACGCCCCGAAACGCTTCGGCGTCGCCGACGGGCCAGTTCACCGGCGCCGCCGCAATGCCCAGCGTCGTCTCGATGTCATCGATGAGCGCGAGCGGATCCTTGGCGGGGCGGTCGAACTTGTTGACGAAGGTCAGAATCGGAAGACGATGGCGGTGACAGACTTCGTAGAGCTTGCGCGTCTGCGACTCGACGCCGTTGGCCGCGTCGATCACCATGACGACGCTGTCGGCGGCAATCAGCGCGCGGTAGGTGTCTTCGCTGAAGTCCTTGTGGCCCGGCGTATCGAGCAGCGACATGCGCCGTCCCTGAATCTCGAACTCGAGCGCCGCCGACGTGATCGAAATGCCGCGCTGCTGTTCGAGCTCCATCCAGTCGGAGGTCGCCGCACGGCGATCCTTGCGCCCACGGACGGCGCCCGCGAGCTCGATCGCGCCTGCGTACAAGAGCACCTTCTCGGTCAGCGTGGTTTTACCGGCGTCTGGATGCGAGATGATGGCAAAGGTCCGTCGCCGGGCGACCTCGCGCTCGAGCTCGCTCTGCACGGATTGATCGACCGCCTGCGGCGGTCCTGATTGCGATTCAGATCCCATAGGTCGTTTGGCTCCAGGCCTACGATTCCTTCTGCCCCCATTCGGGCGGTGGCTGGATGCTTTCCTCCGGCGTTCGGCCGGGATCCGGCCGGCCAGACCCTTCGAGCCGGCTGATCGCACGAACGTTCATGTCGTGATCGCACACGATCTGACAGGAAAGCCGCACGCCTGTGAGCTCTCGCTGTGCAAGACGTTCTTTCTCGGCCACCGTCATCCTCGATGGCTCACCCTCGATGAACTCAATGCGGCAGGTGGTGCATCGCGCGTTTCCGCCGCATGCGTGCAGAATGTCGACCTTCGCGTCCTGCTCGATCGCAAGAACCAGGCGCTTGTTCTCGGCGACCTCGAACGTTCCATATCCTTCAACAGTCAGTTTCGGCATGGGTCATTGTACATGGCGGTTCTGGGTTCTAGGTTCTGGGTTCTAGGTTCCGGTTACAGGTTCTTGGTTCGTGCCTTCGTGTCATCGCGTCGTCGTGTCTCGTATCTTCGTTCCTTCGTGTCTTCGTGTCTTCGTGGTTTCATGTCTTCGTGCCTTCGTGGTCCCCGTCGCCGTGGTCGCTCTCGTCAGGAATGACGTGGGCGAGCTTCGGCTTGTTCATTGTCCGCATCAGTTCTTCGATCTCTTCGGGCCGCATGGCCGCGCCACCAAGGGCCGCCCACTCGAGCATCACGCACACGAAGATCGCCCTGAGCCGATGTCGCCATGACATAGCTCTTCCCTCCTCGCCGTCAGGTGTGTGGTACGTAGTGCTGACCTTCAGGTCAGCTGCTAGGCGTGTTGGAAGAGTGGCGGCGGGCGCGGGGAATGGACGTCAACAACTGCCGGCGCAGCTGGAACTGGAACGTCCGGAATGACGGCGGGCACCCAGGCAGGCACCGCACCGAAGAGGTCCTCGACTGGTATCTGTGCGTCCAGAAGGGCAAACGCCGGCACCGCGGCGATCGCCGTAAAGGCGAACGCCGCGATGCAGACAAACGCGACGATCCTGAAACTTCGACGGTTCATCAGAAGGGAAACTTCACTGTCGCATCGCCGGCATAGCGCTTCATCTTCAATGCCAGCTTGCCGCCGGCTCCCGGATTGAGCGTCACCGTGAAGTTCGGCTTGCCCACCGGAATGGTCTTCCCGTTCCAGTCGACCGACTCGATGACGTGCTCCCCGTAGGCGCCGCCTTGAACGACGAGCGTGCGCGGTGCCGTTGTGCCGACATTCACGAGCGTCACGACCGTACCCGTATCGCTCATCTCCGAAATCAGCGCCCCGACGTCTTCGGGCAACCCCGCACGCTTGCGGGCGGGATCGAAATATCGCAGTCGCGAATTGACGAGATTACCCCTGCGATCCGGCTCCATGCCGCCCTGCGTCAACTGAATCAGCGAGGTCGTCTTCACGGGATTCAGATCGAGCATGTTATCGGCGAGGCGCTTGTCGGGCTTCGACTGATCTTTGCGGATGCCTTCGACCCGGCGCTTGATTGTCGCGAGATCGTCGGCCATCGCCGTCTCGGGATAGCCCGGGTTGCGCCCCTGCAGGTACTCGACCCAGGGATTCTTCTCCACTCGCGCGAGATCTTCAGGCTTCTGCGAGAAATACCACACCTCGAGCGCCCCGACGTTCCACGGGCGGTCACGCCAGCCGTACCAGCCGGCCTTGGTCGCTTTTGGATTGGCCGTGAGGTCGAGACCGAACATCGTCGGATACTGCGTTTTCCCGTCTACCGTGCGCGCGTTCGCGTTCACCGCGTTGATCATGTCGCGCCATGCGTCGACGTACTTCTGACCGCCGGTGAGCAGCAGCGCGTTGTTGAGGCCGATGATGGGCCGCTCCATGCGATTGCGGTTCTCGCGGCGGTTCGTGACAGGATTCACCGGGCTGAATCCCCAGCCGTACGCGCTGCCCCACCACTTACCGGTTGGCCCGCCGACTTTGCCATCGAGGTCGACGAAGGTCGGGATGATGCCGTTGTTCTGCTTCATCCGCTCGAGCCATCCATCGACGTACGTGGTGACCCACTTCTTGTACTTCTGATCGCCGGTCGCGAAGTACGCGTTCGCCGGGAGCGTTGTCGCGACCAGGTTCAAGGCGTGGTCGCCGACGACGTCGTGGTACTCCTGGTAATGCGCGAGGAACTCGTTGAAGTTGCGCTCGCCGTGCAGCGCGTCGAAGCCGGCCATGTCGAACGGCTCTCCGACCCATTCCGTCGACGTCGCCTTCCGCAGCAACGGCCCTTTGCTGCCGTTCATCATGCTGCGGATGATGTTGTGTTCCGGGTCGTAATTCGGCGCGTCAGGGTCTTCGCCCATGTAGAAGCCGGCGAACCGCCGCACACGCTCGAGGTATTTCGGATCGGTCGGCACCGAAAGGGCCATGCGGTTGAAGAGCTGAAGGCCCTCACCGTGATGCTGCCAGTCGGACAGCGCGCTGAACTCCTTGTAGTACATCCCATCCATGCCCGCAGGCACGCCCTTGCCGGTCTTCGCCTCGGTGTACTGCTTGATCATGCCCTCGTTGCCCTTCAGATACATCTGGACGATCTCGTCGTCGGCACCAAGGGCATGCAGCTCGGGCCAGGAATTGAAGTTCTCGAACGCGTCATCAGGGCCGTCGTTCGCGCCCCAGCGGACAAACACCAGCAGATAGCCCTTATCGTCGAAATATTTCTGGAAGAACTCGCGCGCAGCCGGCACGTTCTCAGCCAGCAGCTGTCTCTCCATCTGCGCCCATTTCGGTGCCGCCATGGGCGTATCGACGGTCACGGTGGAAGCGGAGCCTCCGGTCGCTGCGGGTTCAGCGCTCGAACAGGCAGAAAACGTCGCGGCGACGAAAAGGCTGGCGAGGATGCGTCCTAAATGCTTCGTCATAACGCCTCTCACGGTCCGGCTGAAGCCGGGCAGTACCGTACTGTTATGCGGAAGGCGCGATGTTAGCATGGACTATCGTGCTGGACGAAAAGGACATAGAGGAACGGTTCGTTCGCGCTTCCGGACCGGGCGGACAGAACGTCAACAAAGTGTCGACCGCGGTCGAGCTGCGCTTCAACGTCGGCGCATCCTCGCTGCCGCCCGACGTGAAAGACCGGCTGCGACAGCTCGCCGGCAGTCGCATGACCTCGGACGACGTGCTTTTGATCGACAGCCGCGAACATCGCACGCAAGCGCAGAATCGCGAGGCTGCCCGGGCGAGGTTGAACGCGCTCGTCGAACATGCGGGCAGACGCCCGAAACCGCGGCGCCCCACGAAACCGAAGAAATCCGCACGCGAAAATCGTCTGACGTCAAAGAAACGACGCGGCGCCGTCAAACAATTGCGAGGACGTTCTCGGTCGCATGACGACTGACAAAATTGTTCGCCACTGCGCGTCTAATTTTGGTTCGTTTTGAAAATGTCAAGTTGCGCACACCGCATGTGATCCGTAAAGATCTCGGCATGCTGTGGATGGCATTGAGTGCGATCGGACTCTGCGGCGTCTTCTTCGTCTATCAAAGCGTTCGACCGATGATGCGGCGGCGGCGCAAGTACGACCCGGGCGCGGTCAGCGAGTACTGGATCCAGCAGCAGCGCGGGCATTCGCAAGACGCCACGCGTTAACGCGCTTCGCGACAAACACCACAATCAGCACGACGGCCGCCAGCGCGATGAGTGGCGCGACGAGCGCCAGCAGCGCGATGAGGATCGATCCCATCAGTTCCAGTGTTGCGAGAATCGGGTTGCCAAATCCCGCCGTGGCCGCCGAGCTCTTCAGCCGCACCAGCGAGGTCGATGCGTGGATGACGCCGGCCGTCCCGCCCGCTCCGACAATCGCAATCATGTACCTGCAGCCAGGGTGGCACATCCGTCAACACGGAAGCGCTCGCCACGATGCCGGCGAGCACCGCAAGGGGCGCCGCCAGCGTGTCGAGGAAATTGTCGAAAAACGGGATGTAGTACGCCGCGATCTCGAGAATCGTCGCCGTCCCCAGCGCGAGCGTTGCCGGTGTCGTCGCCAGCCAGGCGAACGAGGGCGACAACGGAAGCCAGCCGCTTTGCGCGGCCAGGCTCACGGCCAGGAGCGGCACAAACACGCGCAGCCCGGCTGCAGCCGCCAGCGCAAGCCCCACGGCGATGCTGACGAGGGCTTCGGATGTCATAATCGATATATTGGCACCGTTTCCCCTCAACCGTCTCCTTGAAGGCCTGGCCGGGCCGAATCGCACCGTCGAGTCGATTGTCCCGCGCCATACGTTTCGCGACGTCATTCTCCCTGACATGACGCGGCGCTCGCTGGATCAGGCGCTGGCGCAAGTGACCAGCCACGACCTCATCTTCAATCGGTGGGGCCTGGCCAAACGGCACCCGACTGGTCTCTCGCTCGCCTTCAATTTCGCCGGGCCGTCCGGAACCGGCAAAACCATCTGCGCCGAGGCCATCGCGCACACGCTGGGGCGCCGGCTGCTGGTCGTGCGCTATGCCGAACTCGAGTCGATGTGGATGGGAGAAACGCCGAAGAATGTCGCGGCGGTGTTCCAGGTCGCACGGCGTGAGCACGCCGTGCTCTTCTTCGACGAGGCCGACGCCATCGCGTCTCGCCGCTCGACGTCGATGGACCACGGCTTCCAGCGCGAGTCGAACACGGTCGTCAACGTGCTGCTCCAGGAACTGGAACGGTTCGACGGTGTCGTGATTTTCGCGACGAACCTCGCGGCGAACTTCGACCCGGCGTTCGAGCGCCGCATTCGCACGCATGTCCTCTTCGCGATGCCCGGCGTCGACGAACGCGAGCAAATCTGGCGCGTGCAGATGCACCCTACGCTGACCCCGCTTGCCGACGACGTGAACTTCCGAGATCTGGCCGAGAAGTACGAGGTCAGCGGCGGGGATATCCGCAATGCGGTGCTGAAGGCCGCGCTCGTGGCCGCGTCATCCAACCAGCCCGACACGCTGAAAGTGATTCACCAGCAGCATCTCGAAGACGGCATCAAGGACGTCATCGCCGGCAAGCGCGTGATGCAGCAGTCGTTGTTCAATGACAACCCGGCCCACGGTCCTCGCGCACTCATCCACAGCCTGGATGGTGCCCCGCCCCAAATCGCCGCCTACGCGTTCGCCATGGCCGGCGCAGCCTTGCTGCTTGCAGTCGTTGCGCTGCTGGTTGTCCTCCTCCGCTAATCTGATCTTTGACGCCGAGGCGCAGAGCCGCCGAGAAATTCAAACAAGAGATACCAGGCAAGAGCAGATACACACACAAGAGATCAGGAGTTCAGGAGGCCGGCTCAAGAAAGATCGGCTGCGTCGAATTCGCGCCGAAGGCGCGCGTGGGAAGAAGCCAACGGCTTCTTCCCGCGCGACGGCCGTCGAATTCGACGCTGACTGTTGATTTTCTTCTGATCTTCTGATCTTCTGTGGAATTTTCTTCGCGTCTTTGCGTTGAATCAACGGGCTTTCAGCTCTTCCTCGCGATCCACCAGCGCGCGACAAAGACGCACAAGGCCACCGCCGAGATGAAGATGACCAGCGGCAGAACGACCGAGAGAAGCCCGAAGAGGAGCGAGGCCGCGAATTCGCCGAGGCTCACGCGTGTTTCAGCTCACCACGCCGCAGCTGCTGGTAGAGCAACAGCGCCTCTCGGATGAGACGCAGCGCATCCGGTGGTCCGAGCAAATCTTCCACCACCACCTGCTTGTGCTCGAGCACCTTGTAGTCTTCGAAGAACCTGCGAATCTCGCGAAGCACGTGATTGGGCAGCTGCGCGTGGTCGGTGTAGTCCTTGAACGCCGGATCGCCAATGCTGACCGCGACGATCTTGTCGTCGAGCCCCTTTTCATCGCGCATCCGCATGACGCCAATCGCCCGGGCTTCGACGATGGTCAGCGGATGCACAGGCTCCTGCCCAAGGACCAGCGCATCGAGCGGATCTCCATCGTCGCAATAGGTGCGCGGAATGAAGCCGTAGTTGGCCGGGTAGTGGACCGCACTGAACAACACGCGATCGAGCTTGAGCAGCCCCGTCTCCTTGTCGAGCTCGTATTTGTTCTTGGATCCCTTTGGAACTTCGATAATGACGGGGAAGGATTTCTCGACGGAATACGCGTCAACGTAACAATCGTGCCACGGATGCATCGACACCAATCATAGTCGATGGTCGTGTAGGATGGCATCCATGGAACTGTCCCGCCGTGCGCTGCTTGAAGCGCTCCTGGCAGGTGCCGCTGGAGCGCGCCTCTCGGCACAGGCGCGCGTGCACACGAAGCCAAAGGCGCTCGCGAAGGATGCGGTCACGCATGATTGGGTCTCGTTTCTCGGGCCGACGCACAACGGAGTCTCGAGCGAAACGCGACTGAGCCGTAAGCTTCCACCGCCTCTGGTCTGGGAATTCGCGAAGGGCACCAGCTATACGTCGCCGGCCATCATCGCCGACCACCTCGTGCTGCTGCATCGGGTCGGCAACGAAGAGATCGTCGAATGCATGCACGCCCAGACGGGCGCGTCACATTGGCAATTCCGTTATGCAACCGATTTCGAAGACCGCTATGGCTACAACAACGGGCCCCGGTCGAGTCCGGTCATCGACGGCGATCTCGTTTATACGTTTGGCGCTCAAGGACAACTGCACTGCCTCGACATTCGCACGGGAAAACTCCTCTGGCGCCGAAACATCAACGCGGAATACAAGGTGCCTCAGGACTTCTTCGGCACCGCATCGACGCCCCTGGTTGAAGACAAGCTGCTGATTCTCAACGTCGGCGCGCCAGGAGGGCCGTGCGTCGTCGGGCTCGACAAGGCGTCTGGCCGCGAAGTGTGGCGTGCCGGCAAGGAATGGGGACCGAGCTACGCGTCGCCCGTTCCGGCGGTCGTGCACGGACGCCGGCGCGTCTTCGTGTTTGCCGGCGGCGAATCGACACCTCCGACAGGCGGCCTTCTCTCGATCGACCCGGCGAATGGCCGCGTCGACTTCACGTTCCCGTGGCGCAGCCGCTCGTACGAATCGGTCAACGCCTCGTGTCCTGTGGTGTTCGACAACAAGGTCTTCATCTCCGCGAGTTATCGGACAGGAGGTGCACTGCTCGAGATCCGGCCTGATTTCACGCATCGACCCCTCTGGACGACACAGGAGTTCGGCCTTCACTGGAACACGCCGATCTACCGCGACGGCTTTCTTTACGGCTTCGACGGCCGCAACGAGCCCGACGCGTCGCTGGCGTGCGTCGATGTCGCGAACGGCAAACTGGCGTGGCGGGCCACGCCAGAGTGGAACGAGGCGTTCTCGGCGGGCGGTCAGCGGCGCGAACAGCTTCTCAGCACCTATCGCGGATCGCTTCTCGCCGCCGATGGGCAGTTTCTCTGCCTCGGAGAAATGGGACACCTGGTGTGGATGGATCTCTCGCCGAAAGGCTACAAAGAGATCTCGCGCGCCTGGCTCTTCGGTGCGCGCGAATCATGGGCGCTTCCTGTACTCAGCCGCGGGCTCTTATATGTCGTGCAGAATACGCGAGACATCATCAGCGGCGTGGGGCCGAGGTTGTTATGCTACGACTTACGGGTGCAGGAACCGGCGGTTCTAGGTTCTGGGTTCTGGGTTCTTGGTTCTTGGTTCACTGTTTGGCGAGGACATCTGCGCAGTGACGTCTTCAGCCGGTCCTGTTCAACTTGCGGTACGGCAAGCGCCATGCGCTGGAGCTGTCTCTCAAGATAGCCCGGCTCAGGTACAGAGGCTGGGCGGAATTTGGCTCTCGGTCATCGTCGCCGACGGGCCAAGGTAGAGAATGGCGTCGAACTGCTCCTGCGCCTCGAGAGCTCCCCATCGATCCTTCGGGATCGGAATCATTTTTCCTTCGTTGACCGAGAACCGGTTTGGCGTCGCGCGATACGCCGCGAAATCCGCTTTCCCCAGCGCGGTTCCACGAATCCGCATCAGGCTGGGCACCGGCCATCGTTGCTCACCAGCCATAACCTCCTGCGGATCGAGTTGCCACACCGTAAACACCTTCGCCGATGTCGCGCCTTCGAGGAGGCTCACCAATGTCTGCGCCTGCCAGGAGTCCATCACATAGTTGCTGAACACGTTCTTCCGCTGAAAGTGCAGATGGCCGTACAAAATCAGCGCTCTTCTCTGTTTCGCAATCACCTCGAGCTGAATCAAGGCTGCGGGGTAGCTGTCGCGCAATTCAAGAAATCTGGACCAATCGTCCCTCGTCCGCACGCGATCCCAGTCGATCGGTGGATCGCCCAGAAGAATGCGTAGCTGACGGGCCTGAGGCAATCGACTGTTCAGCTCCCGAACGGTACGAAAGAGCTCCTCGATCATCAAATAGTTGGTCCCACCTGTCGGAACGACGGTGTTCTCCCAGACTCGTCGCAGTTCGGTGTGCGGCACCTCTTCCCCGCGGACATATCGATCTGCTGAATTCTGATAGAGCGCATTGCCGAGCTCGAGCACGATGTCGTTGACCACTCCGGTAAAACGCGGGTCGCGAATCAGCGCAAGCCTGAAGGCATGATTCTGCACGTTGCCGTGCGCATCGCTCATCGCAACCAGGGAGTGCGACTGAAACGCGTCCAGAATCGCGGCGATTGGCTCGACAGGCACAGCGTCTTGCGCCTGGGCCGGCGAAAAGCCGAGCAACAGGACAGCAAGACAGCGCACTGCCCAACGTGACGGCGTCACCATGGTTATATCTTCACATATTGTGAATACAGAGGTTCTAGGTTCTGGGTTCTACGTTCTAGGTTCCGGTTCTGGGTTCTGGGTTCTGGGTTCTGGGTTACCGATCCTGAAGAACCTAGAACCTAGACCCAGAACCTTTAAATGCGTTCGCGCAACCATGTGCATATAACCGCCAACGGCAGCGTATTTATCCAAGGCGGCTTCTTTGATGTGCTCGAGCGCGAGATTTTTTCTGCCAAGCGCTTCCGAATAGAGCCCGATGTACAGGTGTGCGTAGAACAACCCACCGGGCCGAATGCCCGCGGCTTTCAGCACATCCTGCGCAGTGAGCGCGCCGCGGAACATCTGATAGACCTCGGTCATCGGCACGCGCGCGTCCGGCCCTACGGGCAACAACGCCGCCCGCGCCTTTTCCGGCGTCTCACTGCGAGCCACGCACAGAAAATGCCACGCCGCATTTTCCACGTCATCGGGATTGACGGTCCGGTGCGATTCGAACTGGCGACGGCAGTCTGCAAACCGGCCGGCGTAGTAGAGCGCGATCCCGCGCTGCCATAACTGAGGCGCTTCGTCAGGGATGAGCTTCGCGAGAACGTCGAACGTTGCGGCCGAGTCCGCAAACTGCCCTGCCTCGAACTGGTCAACGGCACGATTGAGCAGCGCCTGCGGACTCTGCGCAGAGAGCATTGCAGGCGCGAGCACGAGAATTGCGACGCAGAGAGACAACCTATTCATCGAAGATCCACCGCAATCAGCGTATCGTCGTTGCGAAGATACAGCACGCCGTTGGCGAGCGCCGGATACGCGCGCACAGTGGCCGGAAGAATCTGCGCCCTCGCAATCGGCTGAAAGGCCTTCGGCGACAACGCGGCCAGAATCAACTCGCCTGTCTCCCGGATGATGAGCAGCCGATTGCCGGCGAGGGTCACACTCCCCGCTCCGAACCGCTCGGTGCTCCACAACACTTTTCCGCTTTGAAAATCGACCGCGCGAAATACGGGCCCGAATTCCTGCCGGCCATGAAACCCGTACAGCTGCCCGCCGTGATGAACGCTGGTGGCGTAGTGGTTCGACAGCACATCATTCGACAGCCACACATCCACGAGCTTGGTGCCGTCGAACTGCAGAACCCCGGCCCCGGGGCCGTACTCCGCAGACACGAAAATCGCGTTGCCGACGACAAGCGGCGTCGCGGCATTCACGGAGGCCGCCTGCCGGGCACGCCATGCTTTCTGAAAACGGACCTGGCCGGTTGCGGGATCGAGCCCCACGAGGCTGTCGCGCGTCAGGAACACCGCGTAGCGGCGGCCGAGGATCGTGGCACCGACCCCCGACGAGTAGCTGGCGGCGTCGGCCGTCGCGGTCCACAACACTTTTCCGCTCTTCGCGTCGAATGCGACGATGCCGCCTTTCTTTCCGCCGACGTTCGCGATTACCCTGCCACTCTCGACCAGCGGTGAACCGGCCGCGCCAAAGAATCCTTTCGCGACCTCGAATTGCCGCATGGCATCCACGTTCCAGAGTGGCTTGCCTGTTGCCAGATCGATCGCGTGGAGCTTGCCTTCGGCTCCGTACGTGTAGACGACGCCATCGGCGACGACGGGAACCGCGCGCGGCCCTTCATCGAACCCGAAATCATCTCGATAGGTTGTCGGATAGTCGTGCCGCCATTGAGGCGCTCCCGTAAGGGCATCGAACGATTCCACGGCCTCCCGGTCGCCGATGCGATGAAACAGGATGAGCCGATTCCCGGCGACGACGGGTCCGCTGAGTCCCTGGCCTATCTGTTTGCGCCAGACGACGCGCGGGCCGGTCGAGGCCCACTTCTCGTTCAGCGGCGCGCCGACATAGATGCCGTCACGCGTGGGCCCGAGATATTGCGGCCAATCGGCTGCGAAGACAGGTGCACTGAGGAAAAGCGCAAGGAAAAGGCGCAGCAGGCCCCCCCAATCTCTCAATCTACCAATCCTCCAATCTACCAATGGTGCATTAGAAGAAAGCCCGTGCGTGCCAGGATTCGGCGGCCTTCACTTCCCATTTGCCCGCGAGCAGATCGCCGACGCGCGTGACCGTGTTGTCGAACACGCGGGTGCTCGGGCTGACGGTGCCTGATGCGGCAAGCTCTGCGAAGCGATCGCGTGGGACGCGGACGACAGACTCGCCTTCGCGATAGAGCACGGGGCCGTTGTTGATGAGCTCGAGCCCCAGGACCGATTCGAGCTGCTGCATGCGCCGCACGAGCGCATCGATCGAGCACCCGGATACGCCGGCGGCCCGCTCGTCGACACCCACGAGCACGAACTGGTTATGGCGCAGGTCGCGGCCGGCCGACAGCGGCACGCCGTGCGCCATCCACTGGCTGATGAAGGCATCGGTCTCCTCGAGGATACGGGTGCTCTCCGCGGTGGACAGCGGCCGTTCGGCGGCGAAAATCCAGAGTCGAGCGTCGGGGGGAAGCTGATCAAAAGCAATGCGAGGCATGGTGGAGTATTCTAGCGCGGTGGCACGACCGGCATAACATGTCTCAAGTTGTACCAGCCACGCCAAGCCGCCAGAAGCTATGTGATAGTGATGCTCGTGAAATCGACGCACACGGAAGTCGACGCAAACGTGTCGTGGCCGCGGGGGGCGGCGTGGTCAGCCGGCTCCGCACCAGAAACAACAGTAGGAACCCATTTTCAAAGGGAGGTCCGATGAAGCGCGCATTAATGTTGGCGGCGGCATCGACGGTGTGGCTGAGTGCATCGGTGTGGGCACAGAACGGAGCAGCGGGTCACGCAAACATGTTGACGCCCCAGGAGCAGAAAGAAGGCTGGGTGCTGCTCTTCGACGGCAAGACGCTGGACAAATGGAACGTCACGCCCGAGCTGGCCAAAGTCTGGAAGGTCGTCGACGGCACCATCAAGGCCGACCTTTCCGACGCCGGCGGCACGATGCTGACCAAGGAGAGCTTCGACAACTTCGCGCTGAAAGTCGAATTTCGCGCGCACCCCGACATCAACTCCGGCATCATGCTGCGCAATCCGCCGCCGCGCCCGGCGCCGCCGCCCGGGGAAAAGCCGACACCCGCTCCCGGCGGCCCCGGCTACGAGCTGCAGATTCGCGACAGGAATCCCGGCAACTACAGCAGCGGTGACTTTCTGACTGGAAGCGTCGTCAATGTGGGCAAGGCGCCGCACGACGCGAAGATCATTCCGAATCAGTGGAACACGCTGGACGTGACCGTCGACAAGGATCACTTCGTGGTGCTCTTCAACGGACGGAAGGTCGTCGACGCCCACGATGCGAAGCGCGCGTCCGGGATGATCGGCCTGCAGCTGGCGCATCCCGAGGACGTCCGCCACGCAAACATCGAATTCCGCAATTTGAAGGTTAAGCGGCTCCCGTAAGCGTTCGAACAGAAGGTCAGAAGACCAGAAGTCCTTCTGATCTTTTGACCTTCTGTTCCTTTTCTCAAGCCAGGATTTCCTTCTTCACAACCCCCTGCACGTCGGTGAGCCGGAAGTGGCGGCCCTGAAACTTGAACGTCAACTGCGTGTGGTCGATGCCCAAGCAGTGAAGAATGGTCGCGTGCAGGTCGTGCACGTGCACCGGATCTTTCGTGATGTTGTAACAGTAGTCGTCGGTCTCGCCGTACGTGATCCCCGGCTTCACTCCGCCGCCGGCCAGCCACATGGTGAAGCAGCGCGGATGATGATCGCGCCCGTAATCGTCGGCCGTGAGCTTGCCCTGGCAATACACGGTCCGGCCGAACTCGCCGCCCCACACCACCAGCGTGTCCTCGAGCAAGCCCCGCTGCTTTGAGATCCTGGATCAAGGCCGCGCCGGGCTGGTCGGTGTCCTGGCACTGTCCGACGATCTGCTTCGGCAGCGTGTTGTGCTGATCCCAGCCGCGATGGAACAGCTGAATGAAGCGCACGCCGCGTTCGGCCAGCCGTCGCGCCAGCAGGCAATTGGCCGCAAACGTGCCGGGCTTGCGCGACTCCGGCCCGTACATCTCGAAGATCCGATTCGGGCTCCTTTGAGAGATCCGTCAGCTCCGGCACCGACGTCTGCATCCGGTACGCCATCTCGTACTGCGCGATGCGCGTGGAGATCTCCGGATCGCCGGATTCCTCCAGCTTCATCTGGTTCAGCTTGCCCAGATCGTCGAGGAATCGCCGGCGTGAGTCGCTGCTGAATCCCGGCGGGATTCGACAGGTACAGCACCGGGTCGCCATCCGATCGGAACTTCACGCCCTGATACCGGGCTGGGCAGGAATCCGCTGCCCCACAGCCGGTCGTAGAGCGGCTGGTCGCCCGGATCTGCCGGTGCCCTGCGAGATCATCACGACGAAGGCCGGGAGATCGTTGTTCTCGCTGCCGAGCCCGTAGGACAGCCAGGCGCCGATGCTCGGCCGGCCGGCAGCTGAGAGCCGGTCTGGAAGAACGTGATGCCGGGATCGTGATTGATGGCTTCGGTGTGCATCGACTTGATGAAGCACAGCTCGTCGGCGACCTTCGCGGTGTGCGGCAGCAGCTCGCTGACCCATGCACCCGACTGCCCGTGCTGCGCGAACTTGAACATCGACGGCGCCACCGGAAACGTCGCCTGGGTCGAGGTCATGCCGGTCAGCCGCTGGCCCTTGCGGATCGACTCGGGCAGCTCCGAGCCGCGCAGATCGTTCAGGCGCGGCTTGTAGTCGAACAGGTCCATCTGCGACGGCGCGCCCGACTGGAAGAGGTAGATCACGCGCTTGGCGTTGGGTGCGAAATGGGGCAAGCCCGGCAGCGCTGCCCGGTCTGCGCCGGCGCGCAAATCGTCGCTCAAGAGCGTGGCCAGCGCCGCGGTGCCGATGCCCGCGCTGGCCAGGCCGAAAAACTGCCGGCGGGTCAGCCGTAACTGAAGCTCGAGCTGCGGATCCATGCGTCACTCCTTCGTGATGGTCTCGTCCAGGTTCAGGATCAGGCTGGCGAGCGCCGTATAGGCCGCCAGCTCGCTCGCGTCGAGCTTCTCGTCGCTCGGCGATTCTCCCTGCGCGAGATATCTTCCGCGCCGCATTCGGGATCGGTCTTGTAGTCGTCGAGATAGCTCGAGAGCGCAGTCGTGCAGCACAGTCCGCTTCGCGCGGCGTCGGCGGGCGCGCGGTGGCCAGGCGGAATGCCAGAACAATCCGTTCCTCGGCACTCGTGCGCCGCTCCTTCATCACCCGCTCGCGCCAGCTTGCGCGCCGCTTCGAGATACGTGACGTCGTTCATCAGATTCAGCGCCTGCAGCGGCGTGTTGGTGCGCGTCTCGCGAACCACGCAGGCTTCGCGTCCGGCCGCGTC
This sequence comes from Vicinamibacterales bacterium, assembly GCA_963811435.1. GTDB lineage: Bacteria > Acidobacteriota > Vicinamibacteria > Vicinamibacterales > JAMQPK01 > JAMQPK01. Next base: position 898,118 of record CAWERD010000006.1, on the reverse strand, counting down.
GAAGTTCATCATCGACGGGCGGCGGACTCGAGCGCTTCCAGAACGTGTACAGGCTGCGGCGATACAGATCGTCGCCCTTGTCCTGCTCGTAATCCTCGTCGCCGACAGCTCCTTCCACAACCCCGCCGGCTGATACGGCTTCACCGAAGGCCCGCCGAGCTTTTCGACCAGCAACCCTGAGACGGCGAGCGCCTGATCCCGAATCATCTCCGGCCGACAGCCGCAACGTCGGCGCCGCGCGCCAGCAGCCGGTTCTCGGGATCCTTCTGCAGCAGCTCCGGAGTGGCTTTCGATGACTGACGGTAAGTGGCGCTCGTGACGATCATCTTCTGCATCGCCTTCACATCCCAGCCAGTGCGCACGAACTCTGTCGCCAGCCAGTCGAGCAGTTCGGCGGATGGATCGGCCACTCGCCCTGCGAGCCGAAATCCTCGACGGTCTTGACCAGTCCGGCGCCGAAGTAGCATCTGCCAGAAGCGATTCACCGCCACGCGCGCCGTCAGCGGATTCGCCGGATCGACCAGCCACCGCGCAAAGCCCAGACGGTTGTTTGGGAGAGCCCTGAGGCAGCGGAGGCAGGACGCCGGGACGTCCTGGCGTGACTTTGTCGCCAGGCCTGTCGTACGCGCCGCGAATCAGCAGGAATGTCTCGCGAGGCGTGTCGCATCTCCTGCATCACCATGACAGTCGGAAGACCCTCGAGGAATTTCTCCTTCAGCCGCCGACTTGCGACGAGCGCGCGCCAGGCTTCCTGAATGCGCGCCGGCGCGTGGTTCTCGAGAAAATAGAGCGTGATCTTCTCGGCCTGTGGCTCGTTCCTCTTCCCCGCGGGTATCGCCGCGATCTGGTTAATCGATTCGCCCGTCGCCAAGACCGCCGCATGCTGTGGCGACAACGCCACGTCGTAAATCCGGACATCATCGATCTGCCCCTGGAACCGGTTCTGCGGGCCGCCGCCACCGCCGATTCGCAGGGGATCTCGCGACTGGAAGTTCTGATTCACGTCGTCCAGATGCACGGCGAGCTCCTGCGATCGCCCATCAACATAAATCTTGATGCCCTCGGCGGTCCGCGATCCGTCGTAGGTCAGCATGACGTGCTGCCAGCGATTGAGCGCAATCGGCTTGGCCGTCTCGACCCTCGCTCCATCGTCCAGCCAGCGCAGGATGAGGTTGGCCTGAAGCTTCCCGTTTTTCAGATACAAGCCATAGCCGGTCTCTTCCTCGACATCTTTCGTGCGAGTGATGACGGCACCGGTATCGGCGGTCGGATAGATCCACGCCGCCAGCGTGAACTTGCTCTGAAAACCGAACGCGCCGATGTCGCCGCCGAGAACGACACGCTTGCCGTCGAAGCTGGCTGCCTCGCCGATGCGCCCGGACGCAAACTGCGGCTGCCCATCTTCGAACTGCGGCGCCGGTTTTGCGGTCGCAGCGGGCGTACTTGCGGGGGCATATAGCTGCGCTGCCGGGACAGCGGGCCGAGCCAGGCCCGAATATGTCAGATCGCCATCCAGCGGGAAATGCGCCACGAGATCGAGAGGAATCGACCAGTTGACCGCCACCGATTTGTCGAGCGCCGATTCCCACCCCTGCTGCGCTTTCGCCGATTCCGCGCGAAGGCCGTCGAATCGTTTCTCGGCGTCGGCCAGCTCGCGATTGATCTCATTCAACTGCGCCTGCTGCTGAACGGTTGGCGCCGGAATCATCGGCGCCGAGTTCCCGTATTTGTTGGCCTTGCCGCGCTCCGGAACGTTGTTGAAGTACGCAAAGAGCTGATAGAACTCCTTCTGGGTAAACGGGTCGTACTTGTGATCGTGGCACCGTGCACATCCCAGGGTGAGTCCCATCAAGACGGTGGATGTCGTTTCCACGCGATCCACGACGTATTCGACGGCGTACTCTTCGGGAATGATTCCGCCCTCGCCGTTGCCGCGATGATTACGGTTGAATCCCGTGGCGATCTTCTGGTCGAGAGTGGCGCGAGGAAGCATGTCGCCGGCGATCTGCTCGATCGTGAACTGGTCGAACGGCAGGTTGCGGTTGAACGCTTCGATCACCCAGTCCCGCCAGCGCCACATGTACCGCTCGGCATCTGTCTGATAGCCGTTGGTGTCGGCGTAGCGCGCGGCGTCGAGCCACCTCGCCGCCATGTGCTCGCCGTATCGCGGAGAAGCCAGCAGGCGATCCACGACCTTCTCGTAGGCGTCAGGCGATTTGTCGTTGACGAATGCATCCACTTCGGCCGGTGTCGGAGGCAGGCCGGCCAGGTCGAGGCTGACCCTCCGAATCAACGTCGCGCGATCGGCCTCTGGAGCGGGCGTCAGACCTTCCTGCTCGAGCCTGTCGAGCACGAAGAAATCAATGTCGTTTCGCGACCATCTCCGATCGCGGGTCTCGGGAAGGCGCGCGCGGCGTGGTGCCACGAAGGACCAGTGGCTCTCCCATTTGGCGCCCTGCTCGATCCACCGTTGGATTGTGTCGATCTCGCCGTCGGTGAGCGTGCGTCCTGAAGCCTCGGGTGGCATGCGCCGGGCAGGCTCGGCCGCGGTGATTCGCCGAATCATCTCGCTCTTCGCGAGATCGCCGGGAACGATCGCAAACCGGCCGCCGAGGTCCTGCTTGGCATCGGCTTCGATGTCGAAGCGCAGCTTCGTCCGCCGCCGCGCCTGGTCTGGCCCGTGGCAGGTGAAGCACTTGTCGGAAAGGATCGGCCTGATGTCGCGGTTGAACTCAACCGGCGCGCGCACACCGGTATCGCGCAGGTTTCTTTCACCGGGCGTTTGACCCGGCAATCGCGCGACGCACACCAGTACGACGCCGAAAACGGCTGCCGCGACCCGCATGTTCCCTCCCCTGGTTCGAGTCAACTGTGCTCCTGCCCGGGGACGACGTCAAGGTGGGAAAAACGGGTCCCGTTTTTCACTTTTTCCCTACGGCTTGCGGAAGAGCACGAGGTACAGGGACGCCGGCTGGCTGTCGGGCGCCCACGTCTGAATCGTCCTGACGTGCTTCAGGACGGCGCCGACCTCGGCCTGGACGACCTCCGGCGGCACGCCATGTCCGCCGCGATTCGCGCGAACGCCCGACGGCACCTCTGAATTCGCGCGCGGCGGAAAGTCGATGACGGCCAGCCTTCCGCCCGGCTTCAACGACGCCGCGAGGCTTCGAATCATTTCATCGGGCTGCGTAAAGTGGTGATAGGCATCGCGCACAAGAATCGCGTCGCAGCACAGCGCGGGGAGATTCGTGTTCTCCGTCGCGCCTTCCAGAACCGTGACGTTCGCAAGTTGATCGCGCTTCACGACGTCGCGCAGCGCCGCCAACTGCGCCGCACCGAGATCGGTGGCATAGACGCGCCCCTGGGGGCCAATCGATCTCGAGAATCTCATCGTCCAGGCGCCAAAACCGGCCCCCACATCCGCGACGGTCATGCCAGGCTTCAGCTCCAGCAACTCGACAAGCTGGGGAACTTCGACCTCTGCGGCTTTGAGCTGCGCTTCGGTGAGCGCGGTCTGCTGGGCGCCAAGATCGCAAACGATGAGGAGCACAAGACCGCAGAAGGCGAAAGTATGTCTCTTGAACATGGGCGGATTATACGTTTGTGGTGGTTGGTGGTTGGTGGTTGGTGCTTCGTGGCTGGGTTCTGGTTTCGGGGTTCATGGTACCATCGCGACCTGTTGATGCCCAGATTCGTTCGAGAAATCGCAGCCGTCTCCTGTCTCTGCCTCGGCGCGCTGGTCCTGTCGCCTCATTCATTTGCTCAGACACCGTTCGAGCCCAAACCCGGTCTTCCTGGAAAGGATGTCGTGTGGGTACCTACGCCACCTGCTGTGGTCGAGAAGATGCTCGACCTGGCTGAGGTCTCGCCGAAGGACATCGTGATCGACCTCGGTTCGGGTGACGGCCGTAACGTGATTGCCGCAGCCATGCGCGGGGCGCGGGCCATTGGCGTCGAGTACAACCCCGATCTCGTCGAACTTTCACAACAACGCGCGAAGGATGCGGGCGTCGCCGACAGAGCGTCGTTCGTCCAGGGAGACATGTACAAGGCCGATATCTCCCAGGCGACGGTGCTCGCGTTGTTTCTGACGCCGGAAGTGCTCGATCAGATGGTTGACAAGTTTCTGGCGATGAAACCGGGCACGCGGATCGCCCTCAATACCTTTCCCGTGACCGACTGGGAACCAGACGCCACCGAAACGATCGGCCCACCCTGCAAGGCCTACTGCACCGCGATCGTCGTCATCGTTCCAGCGCGAGTTGCGGGCACCTGGCAGACAGGCAATACGCAGATGACCTTGCGGCAGGATTACCAGTTCGTCAAAGGGACGCTCGGAACGCAGCAAGTGACGGGGCGCCTGCACGGAGCCGACATCACGTTGAGATTTGGTGACACCGAATTTACCGGGCGAGTCTCTGATGATCGCATCGAAGGCACCGCAACAGCGGCCGGACGACAAACGGCATGGACAGCTACACGATCGCACTGACGCTCCGCACCTAGCGCACCCATCGCACCCATCGCACCCATCGCACCTAGCTTTGTTAGGGTTCTCCCGGCAATGTCGGCGTGCTCACCGGCGGCTTTCTGACGGTGGTTGCCTGCTCGAACGCATACGCGAATGCCAACAGTTTGTCTTCGGTGTAGTCGAGCCCGAGCAGTTCGGCGCCGACGGGAACGCCGAGCGGCGCCGAGGCGCCTGGAGCGGAGAATCCCGCCCGGAAATGTGACCGCCGGAAACCCTGTGCCGTTCGAGAGCGTGCCGTTCCGCTCTGTCTGATCAACGGCTGTTATCGGGACCACCAATATCTGTTGCAGCGGGTAGAGGATCGCATCGAGGTTCAGGCTCGCCATTTTCATGGCCACCGCGAGACGCAGCTTGTCGCGATTCAGCGTCCGGTCCTTGTACGCCTGGCTGTTCATGCCATCGACGATGCCGAACTCCGCTTCCAGCGTCGACTGCACCGCAGACGTCTTCGCCCCAAGCAATTGCGCAATGCTCGTGACCGGCGCCCTGGAACCAAGGGTTGACAAGTAGCGCTCCATGACCGGGCGCGCCTCGAAAGACGATGTGGCCACCACGGGCGCGAGCGTGTCGTATTCCGGGAGCTCGAAACGGACCAGCGTGGCGCCGAGTGATTGCATTTTCGCGATGACGCCGTCCATCACCCGGTTGACGTCGCGATGACGGTCCGCGTTTCCAAACAGGTTTGTCATGACCCCTATTCGCGCACCCGCCAGGGCGTCCCGGCGGAAGAGATGCGTGTAACTCTTCGGGATGCGTCCCCTGCCGAATGCCGTGATCGGATCGTCGGCGTCGTAACCGGCCATCACATCGAGCAACAGGGCGGCGTCTGTCACGGTTCGTGCGATAGGGCCAACCTCGTCCTGCGTCTCGCTGTTTGGGATGACGCCGCTCCTGCTGACCAGGCCGCGCGTCGGACGTACACCGACAAGACTGTTGGCAGACGCCGGTGAGCGGATCGACTGGCCGGTGTCGCTGCCGGTCCCGAGAACGGCGAAGTTCGCGGCGAGGGCTGCGCCGGTACCACCGCTGGAACCCCCGGGCGTACGCGTCAGGTCGTAAGGATTCTTCGTCTGGCCGCCAAGGCTGCTGAGCGACATGCCGCCCCGCGCGAACTCCGAAAGGTTCGTCTTGCCGAGGATCAGTGCACCCGCCTTGCGTATCTTCGCAACCGTAAACGCGTCACTCAGTGGCTGCGAATGCCTCATGCCGACGTTGCCGCCTGTCGTCGGCATGTCGAAGGTGTTGAAGTTGTCCTTTATGACGATGGGGATGCAGTGCAGCGGACCCACGCCCGATGGATTCGCCTTGTATTGGCGATCCATTTCCACCGCGGTCGCCACCGCTTTCGGATTCACCTGGATGATGGCGTGAAGCGAGGGGCCCCGCAGGTCGTAGGCGTCGATCCGGTTCAGATAGAACCTCGCCAGCTGCTCGCATGTCAGACGGCCGGCGACAAACGCATCACGAATGCCGGCGATCGTCGCGTCCTGGAGACGAAATGCGGCTTGCGCGTCGGCGCTTGCCATGTAGGCCGCAAGCATAAGGGACCACGCCAAAAGCCTCGTGATGGCAGCGCGCATGACAACGCCTCCGCTTCTGTGAAATGCCGGTGTTCAATCTGAATGGAAAACATACACGAAGTCCACACCCGCATGCGATCGACAGGCGAAGACGCTTGACATTCAAACTGATCTTCTATAAAAAATTCGGAACTCGTCAGCCGTTCATCGCGCTGGTATGCAGACACCCCTGGATCGCCGTTCTTGCGGGGCTGCAGATGCTTCTGCTTGCAGCCCTTCCATTCGAAGTCTATTTCTCTGCAATCTGCTGAGTTCGATCGTCACGTCGAGCGTCGATTAGACCGTCGCTGATTTTCGGGTGATCGTTTTCGCGTGTGGTTGTGGATCCTGCCGACTGAGGGGTTCGGAAAAGGAGCTGACAATGGATGCGACACGGAGTGTCCGATCAAGGCTGCTTGCTTGTCTTCTCGTGTTGATCGTCGCGGCTGCTGGCGCAACGAGCGTTGCGGCCCAGGGCCAGAACGCTACTCTCACAGGAACCGTCACCGACAATGCCGGCGTCATCCCGGGCGCGACGGTGTCGGTCACCGACCCCACGACCGGACTCGCTCGAACAGCGGAGTCGAACGAACAAGGCGTGTTCCGCGTGCTGTCGTTGCCGGCCGGCAGATACGCAGTGCGTATCGAGATGGCGGGATTCAGGCAAATCAACCTGAACGACATCCAGATGGTCAGCGGCGAGACACGCGACCTTGGCAGGCTCGTGCTCGAGGTCGGCACGCTCGCCGAAGCCGTGACCGTGTCGGCGGAAGTCACACCGGTCAACACCACGACCGGTTCACTTCAGCGAAACATGACCGGCGACCAGCTCACGATGATTCAAGTCAAGGGGCGCGACATCTTCGGCATGATGAAAATCCTGCCGGGCGTGAGCGATACCACCTTCAGCCGCGATTACGCCGCGTGGCAGTCGGGCCGCGGGCTGAGCATCAACGGCGGGACCTCGCTCAACAAGAACACGACCATTGACGGCGTTCCGGTCGGTGAAGAAGGCGGCGACGGCACGACCCACGTCACGCCGAACCTCGATTCGATTGGCGAAGTCACCGTCATTACCAACGGCTACACCGCCGAGAACGGCCGCCAGTCGAGCGGCCTCATCCGGATTGTCACCAAATCGGGCACGAACCAGCTGAAGGGCTCGGCCTGGTACAACGCCCGGCGCGACGAATGGAATGCGAACGACTACTTCCGCAAGAAGCAGGGTGCGGAGAAGCCATTCTTCGAAGTCGATATCTCAGGCTACAGCATCGGCGGTCCTGTCGTGATTCCAGGACTCATCGACAGCCGCTCTGGCGAGAAGAAGATGTTCTTCTTCCTCTCTCAGGAGTTCGTCGACGACGTCCGTCCGACGGCCATGCTCCGGACGAACCTGCCGACCGAGGCGGAACGCAGGGGTGACTTCTCTCAGACCCGGATGACGAACGGCACGATCCAGCCGATCATCGATCCGCTCACGGGACAGCCGTTCCCGGGCAACCTCATCCCGCAAAACCGCATCCACCCGATGGGACAGCAGATGCTCAATCTGCTGCCACTGCCCAACGGCATGATCAATCAGGAGTCGGGTCAACAATTGACGTCGAACGACGCACAGGACACGACACCGATTCACAAGCGCACGGAACTTCATCATGCGGATCGACGGCGTGCTGAGTCCCAGTCAGCGGCTCAGCGTCAGATGATACTCGACCGCGACGACAGCATCACGTACAACCGCGTGGCGCCCGGCGTCGGCTCCCACAACAACGTGTTCCCTGGCGACTTCGTGAGCGGTGTCGCACAGCAAGGTGCTCAGCAGCTCGATGGTGAACGAGATGTCAGCCGGCTTCTCGCACAACCACTATGGATTCCGGGTAGGAACCGGGAAGCTCGAGACAGAGGACTACACCTCCTACTACCGCTCGAACTTCGCGTTCGATCCGCCGCGGCTGGAGCCGTTCGGGCCGTACGGCGATCCGCATTTGAGTCGCATCAACCTCGACGAATACCCCTACATGCCGGACATGCTCTTCCGCGGCGGCAATCGCTGCGAACCTGGCGCGCGATGGCGCCCATGGGCCGGAAACACGCGGCCAGGGCCGACCTGGAACGAAAACTATCGCTACACCTTCCAGAACGACCTCTCGTGGACCAAGGGTCGACACAACCTGAAGTTCGGGTTCGTTACCGAACGCGACGGCAAGACGGAGCCCGGATCGGCAACCTACACCGGCGTCTACGACTTCGGGCACAGCGGCGACAATCCGCTCAGCACGGGCAACGGATATGCGAACGCGCTGCTCGGCTACTTCACGAGGTACAAGGAGCGGACCAATCGCATCGATCGCGAGCGCCGGCACTGGCAGACCGATTTCTATGCGCAGGACAGCTGGCGCATCTCGCCGCGCATGACGTTCGATTACGGACTCCGCGTCGCCCATCACGGCGCGATCTACGAAGTGCGAGACATGAACTCGGCGTTCGATCCCGGGTTGTTCGATTCGAAAAAAGCGCCGGCGTTCTATCCAGCCGTATTGCACGACCGGCGTCGCGGAACCAGGCGTGCGCAACGGCGAACCGACGGGCGAGGAATCCGCTGACCGGAGAAATCGTGGCGCACGCGTACCAGGGCACGACGGTGCCTGGCTCGGGCAGCACCAGCAACGGCATGTTCAGAGGCGGGCTCCCAGGGGAGAAGCAAGGCTGGTACTACGACATGCCGTACTTCTCCTACGGGCCGCGCGTGGGTTTTGCCTGGGACTTGACCGGCGACGGCAAAACCGCCATCCGTGCCGCCGGCGGCATCTTCTACAACTTCCTGAATCAGGGCCAGTACGCATGTCGACGGCGGCCCGCTGATTACGCAGGACAAGATCATCCGCACCGCGTCGATCGACGATGTGGCGACGCTCGGCAAAGCAGGAACGCAGTTCGCCGAAACCCCGCAGCAGACCGGTCTGCCCGAGGATTTCCCGCTCGTCGCTGCACGGAAACAGGCGTCGGCCGGCGAGCTGCGTCCCGAAACCTACTATCAGGCGCAACATCGCGTTTCAGCGCGACATCGGCTTCAGCACCACCGCCGAAATCGCATGGGTCGGCAACTTCGGACGCAACTTCTGGCGCCTAAGGACTCGAATAACATCGCGCCCTTCGCCTACGCCAATCCGAGCGACTCTCTTCAACAACGAACCGATCACGGTCAACCCTATCCGGCGCGATTACCCGGGATCGGCAACGGTTCGCTACCTCTCGACCGATGAGGAGACGCTGAACTACAACGCCATGCAACTGAGCGTGCAGCGCCGGCTGCATCCGCGGGCTGCAGATGGGCCTGGCGTATACGCTCTCGAAGTCAGAGGGCATCCAGGGCTATGACTGGTTGACCGAAGAGTTGTCCGGCGAGCAGGGACTTCGCGACCACTACTATGGTCCGCCAACGGTGACGACGGCGCAGCTCATCAACATCACGGGCATCACTCGAGCCGATCGGCGCCACATGCTGGTCGCTGCACTACAGCTACGAAATTCCCACGCCGAATCGTTCCGATGCTGCAAGCTACGTGTTCGGAGGCTGGGAAGCGTCGGGCGTGACGCAGTTCTCGTCGGGTTACGCGCTCGATCCAATCTGCGGCACGAACGCTGGCGGCATGGAGAATATCGATCCGTCGCTGAGCGGCATCTTCAGCGCAGGCACGACGATCTCGGACTTGAACAACACCAACTCGCGCTGCGAGCTGACGGGCGAGCCGATCTTCCAGGTGACCCGCGATCCCAACCTCGCGGAAGAGATCAGATGCACTTCAATCCGACCGCGTTTCGCCGGCCATTGCCGAACGGCGAGGTCGGGAACCTCGGCAACGCGCCGGTTGGCGTGCTTCGACATCCGGGGTTTTCGAACTGGGACTTTACGCTGTCGCGCCGGTTCAGAATCGGCGGACGCGCGAATCTGCGGGTTCAGCTTCAGGTGTACAATCTGTTCAATCAGGCGGAATTCATCGCACTCAACGCCATCTACCTGTTTGACGCGAACGGCGTCAACACCTCACCGGATACCGGCAAGTACACGACGACGACAAACCCGAGGAACGTGGGGCTGACGATGCGGTTCGATTTCTAGGACGGGAGAGTCCGGGGATTAGGGATTGGGCAACCAGTTCCTAATCCCCACAGGCCTTGCCAGGTCTCAACGCAAAGAACGCAAAGACGCAAAGACGCAAAGCAATCCCTTTCAAAAAGGAAATCCTTTGCCATCGTCTTGGCAGGGCTAAAGCCCTGCGCTACCGCTGCCTTTCGCACGTTCTGCCATCTGCCATCTGCCATCTGCCATGGCACCTTCAGGCGCCAGGCGTCCACGATCATGCGCCTGTCAGGGTACGGGTGAGCTCGCGGATGTCCTTGATCTTCTCCACCGACTCGATCTGGTCGAGCGCCCGCTGAATGCGATCCTTCGACGAGCAGCGGCGAGGCGCAGTCCGCGAACCGTTCGCGAAGCTCCGCGATCGTGAACGGCCACGCCGGCGAGCCCCGGTAGCGTTCGTCGGAAGGCTGCACGAACATGCGGCCGTCGACCAGATCCACCTCGACGATGCTGCGGATCTTGTCGAAGCCCATCGCTTCGATCTTCTGATCGAAGACGCGTCGACACCTTCGTCATCATCTGCTGGATCGGCGCGCTCGAGACGAACTCGTCGGTGAATTCCTGAATGCCAGCCTTTCGCCGCAGCGCGATCACACCCAGCAGAAACGGCACGCAGAACTTCGCTTCGAGCTCGGTCTTCGCCGTCTTGTACCGCAGCGGTTCGAGGATGTTCGACCCGGCCCTCAGGCGGATCGCCTTGATCTGGTCGGGCTGGATGTTGTGATCGGTCACGAGCTTCAGCATCGCGTCCATGCTCGGATGGCTGAGGCTGCCGCACGGATACGGCTTCACCGACACGCCCGGATTCACGATCGCGTGCGGCCGCCCAGAGCGCACCAATCAGCCGATGCGGCTCGGCGCCGCCGCCCAGCACCTGGAAATACCCCCATCGCCCGTCGAGGCCGTCATCACCTGCCGTGAACGCCGCTGGACGCCAGCATCGCCGCGGTGATGCCGTTCTCGGCTGCGCGTCCGGCGTGGAGCGGCTTGGTCATCGATCCGAAATTCACGCGCAATCCGGCGGCAAAGCTGGCAGCGATGCCGATGGCGTGCGCGGTGCGGCCGGCATCGAGCTTCGAGCAATCGAGCGGCGCCTGCAGCGCCGGCAAACGTCCCTGCCGTCGCGGTGCTGTGGAACCCGCGGCGGTAGTGATCGGGATCGATCGCCTCGGCGATCTTGCACTCGACTTCGAAGCCGGTCAGGAATGCCTCGAGGAACGCCGCTCCGCTGGCCTGCTGCTGCTCTGCGACCGCAAGCGTCGATGCGAGCGCCGGGATGGTTGGGTGCGTCAGAAGTCCGTATGTGCGATCGGGCGTCGTCGACAACTGAGTGTCGTCGAAATCCATGGCATGTCCCGACGCGCCGTTCGCAAGCGCCGCATACGGCGCGGTCGCGCTTCCATCCGCTCGGGCCCCAGAATCGATGCGCCGCCGTCATCCTTCGAGACCGATCGGACGTAGTGCCGGACAATCTCGCTGCCCTCGACTCTCGAGCCCGCAAGAATCATGGCAAACCCGTCGATGAGGCATCGCTTCGCCTGCGCGACGACATCGGGTGGAAAGCTGTCGAGCCTCGCCTTTGTGACGAACTCGACGACCGCTCGCGTGGAGCCTTTCAGGGCGTCACCTGTCACCTTTCCTGAACCAGACGACAGCGCCTGAGCGGCGTGCGCCGCGGGTCCATTGGCCAGCGTTCCAGCCGCGCCGGCGGCAACAGGACCGGAGAAATTCCTTTCGGTTCATCGCTTTGCCTCCGGGCGTCCTGAATAGTATGCAGTATCATCTCATCTCTCGAGACACGGTAACTGTGGAGGAATGCCCATGATCAGGCCACTCACCGCGGCGCTGTTCGCGTTCGTCCTCTATGGATCCCAGCTCATGGTCGGCCAGTCGCCGGCCGATACCACGCAGTCGCACTGCGCTGCCGCCAGAGCCGCCGCCGGAACTGAGTACGCGAACCTTTACGGCCGGTTCACGGACATTTGCGGCGAGACCGCCCAGCCTGCACGCAGGGGCGGCGGGGGCGGCCGGGGCGCGGCGGCTCCGCCCCCGCGCGAAAGCTGGTATCACGAGCCGGCCAAGGTCTTCGACAACCTCTATTTCATCGGGACGAAGGTCCACAACGCGTGGGCATTGCAGACGTCTGACGGGCTCATCGTCATCGATTCGCTCTATGGCTACGCCGCCAGAGACGAGCAGATCGACGGTCTTCGGAAGATCGGCCTGAACCCGGCCACGATGAAGTACCTCATCATCAGCCACGGGCACGGCGACCATCATGGCGGCGCAAAGCTGCTGCAGGACGAGTTCGGGCCGCGCGTCGTGATGGGTGGACCGGACTGGGATCTCGTCGCCCGCACGCCGAACATTCCTCCACCGAAGAAGGACATGGTCGCCAGCGACGGTCAGAAGATCACGCTCGGCGATACCACCGTCTCGATTTACCTCACGCCGGGGCACACCGAGGGCACGCTGTCGCTCATCATCCCGGTGAAAGACAACGGACGTCAGACGTTCGTGGCCACATGGGGCGGAACGGCGCTCAACCGCGCCATGCCGCCCGCGAGCCTGCAGGCGTACGCGGACTCTGCCCTGAAATACCGCACGCTCCTTGCCATGCTCGGCGTCGAGGGGATGCTTTCGAATCACAGCGAGTTCGACAACGCTGTCGAGAAGATCGCAAAGCTGGCATCGCGCAAGGCCGGCGAGCCGCATCCGTTTCTGACCGGTAGGGATTCTGTCAGGCGCTATATGACGGTGGTCGAAGAGGTCGGCCGCGCGGCGCTCGCGTTACCACGATAACAGGAGATCAGGAGACCAAGAGATCGGGAGTTTTTCTGATCAGAAAGAAAGAATTCTCCTGATCTCTTGATCTCCTGTTTTTCTTTTTACACGAGGATCGCTTTCACGACTTCGGCCTTTTCGACGCCGGTCAGCTTCACATCCAACCCCTGATAACGGACCGAGAAGCGATCGTGGTCGATGCCGAACTGGTTGAGGATCGTGGCCTGAAAATCTCTGACGTGCACGGGATCTTTCACGATGTTGTAGGAGAAATCGTCCGTCTCTCCATACACGACGCCCGCCTTTGACGCCGGCCCCGGCCAGCCACATCGTGAAACATCGAGGATGGTGATCGCGGCCGTAATTGGTGGGCGTCAGCTTCCCCTGCGAATACACCGTGCGGCCAAACTCTCCGCCCCAGACGAGCAGCGTATCGTCGAGCATCCCGCGCTGCTTCAAATCCTGAACGAAGCCGTAGCACGCCTGGTCGACGTCCTTGCACTGACTCGGCAGATGTCCTGTGGCATTGGAATGCACATCCCAGCCATTCAGCCAGATCTGCACGAATCGCGCGCCGCGCTCCAGCAGCCGGCGAGCGGTCAGGCAGCACTGCGCGAAGCTTCCGGCCCTGCGGGCATCCTCGCCGTACAGCTCGTACACGCTCGCGGGCTCACTCGGACAGATCGGTCAGCTCCGGCACCGAGGTCTGCATGCGATACGCCATCTCGTACTGCGCGATGCGCGTCAGCGTTTCGGGATCGCCGATGGTCTGGTGCTGCATCTCGTTGAGCTCGCTCAGCCCGTCCAGCATCCGCCGGCGGACTGCCGGCGACACACCGTCGGGATTGTTGATGAAGAGAACGGGCTCCGAGCCCGCACGCAGCGAGACGCCCGAGTACTTCGCCGGAAGAAATCCCGCGCTCCACATTCTCGCGGACATCGCCTGAATCGGCGTCCGCGTGTTGCTGCGAACGGCATTCATGACGACGAACGTCGGCAGATCCTCGGACATGTTCCCGAGGCCGTAGGCCAGCCACGATCCGATGCACGGCCTTCCGCCAATCATCGAACCTGTCTGCATGTAGGTAATCGCCGGCTCGTGATTGATCTGCTCGGTGTGCAGGGATCTCACGATCGCGATGTCGTCGACCATCTTTGCGGTATACGGCAGCAGCTCCGACACCCAGGCGCCGCTCTGCCCGTGCTGCGAGAACTTGTAGATCGACGGCGCGACGGGAAATCTCGCCTGCCCGGACGACATGGTCGTAAGCCGCTGCCCCTGACGGATCGAATCCGGCAGATCCTTGTCGTACCAGTCCTTCAGTCCCGGCTTGTAGTCGAACAGGTCCTGCTGAGGCGGTCCGCCCAGCATGTGCATGTAGACCGCGCGCTTCGCCTTGGGCGCAAAGTGAGGAAGGTTCGACAGGCCACCGATGTATGTGTCAGGAGCAGGGCCGCTTGCGTGCAGCCTCTCGTCGAAACCGAACATGCTCGCCAGCGCGGCCACACCCAGCCCACGAGCGGTGCGCGAGAAGAACTGCCGCCGCGTCTCACGGATGACGGCTTCTTCGTAAGGGTTCATTTGTTCAATGCCTCGTCGAGACTGAAAATCTGATTGGCCACCATCGTCAGCGCGGCGAGCTCTGCCGCAGGAAGGCTTCGATCCGCCGCAGATTCGCCGACGGCAAGCAGTTTCGCGGCCGACGCCGGTTCCGCCTTGTAGTGCGTGACGAAGTCGTCATACGCGCTCCGCGCGATGTTGCGCTCGGCCGGCGAGAACGTGCGTGCCAGCACGCGAGCCGTCATGAAATCGATGGCGCCATTCGACGCTGCTCGACGACGCCCGCATCGCCCGCTCTGCGAGCGCGCGCGCCGCCTCGACAAACTGCGGATCGTTCATCGTCACCAGTGCCTGCATCGGCGTGTTCGTCCGCTCGCGGCGAACGACACAGACCTCGCGAGTCGGCCCATCGAAGATATCCATCGATGCCGGCGGCGCCTGGCGCTTCCACAGCGTGTAGAGGCTGCGCCGGTAAAGCGACTCGCCCGTGTCCTGCGTGTAGTTCCTCGTATTGCTGGCAGACCATCGACGTGCCTTCCCACACGCCGCCGGGCTGGTAGGGCTTGACCGGCGGACCGCCGAGCCTGGCGACAAGAAGGCCGCTCGCTGAGAGCGCCGCATCGCGCACGACTTCCCCATCGAGACGGAACCGCGGGCCTCGCGCCAGCAGACGGTTGGCGGGATCCTTGCTCAGCTTGTCCGGTGACATCGTGGCCGACTGGCGGTAGGCGGCAGAGGTCACAATCATCGTGATCAGCTTCTTTACGTCCCAGCCCGACTCGCGAAACTCGACCGCCAGCCAGTCGAGCAACTCAGGATGCGACGGCGTTCGTGTCTGCACGCCGAAATCGTCGGCCGACTCCACGATGCCCGCACCGAAGAACTCCTGCCAGAAACGGTTCACCGTCACGCGTGCGAATAGCGGGTTGGTCCGATCGACCATCCATCGCGCCAGCCCGAGCCGGTTTCGCGGCAGCGTCGCGGCCATCGGCGGCAAAAACGACGGTGTGGCGGCGTCGACGAGATCGCGCGGTTGATCGTACAGGCCGCGAAAGAGCAGCGGCGCCGCGGCTTTCGAGTCGGTCCGTTCTTCGAGGACCATCGCCGTATTCGAGCGCAGCTCGATCTCGCGATAGTCGCTGCTCACTCGCGTGAACTCCGCCGCCAGCTTTCGATATCCCGGGTCGCGGTAGGACAGATAGAAGAGCTTCAACGCATCCTTCTCGGCAGCCGAGAGCTGCGCCGGGCTCTTCGGCGCCGCCGCCGCTACAGCCGGCCATGCGGCGGCCACGCGGGCTTCCTCTTCGCTGATGACGCGATTGAAGACACGGAACTCACCGATGGATCCGTCAATCCCCCTCTCGCCGCCGGCAGTCGCTCCGACTGCGATGGGTACCGTGTTTTTCACGCTGCCTTTCAGCTCCGGCGCGATCGTCGAATCCTGGTTGCCAAACGCGCCGCGCTCGGTCGGCATCCTGCTGCCGTTCATGTAAAACGCGTAGCCGTTCTCCGTTCTGCTCCCGTCATAGGTGAACGTCAGGTGATTCCAGGTGCCGGCCTTCACCGGTTTGTTGTACGGCGCCTGCGCGCGGATGACCTTCCCCTCGCTATCGATCAACCGCAGCCGGGCCACGCCTTCGTCGATCTCGAACGCCCAGCCGGTCGCCGGTACTGGCGGCGTGCTGGCAGAATCGCCGGCGGTCAACTGGGCCGCAACGGTCAGCGCAAGTCCGCCTCCTGTCTGCCCCGGATGCAACGTGATCTTGGGCAGGAAGACCCATGCCGTCATCGAGAAGGGCTCGTCGCCTGACAGATCGAGGCCCGGCAATTTCAACGCGGAACCGCTGTCGAACTTCAAGGCAGGCACGCCGCTCCACGGAGACGCGCCATCGGCTGTCACGCCCGCCTCGAGCGGCAGCGTGCTGTCGGCGCCGTTCCGACGCACACGTACGGCATCGGCGCTCGACGAGACCGCGAGCATCTCCGATTCGATGAGGGGATCGTTCACATCAGAGCGCTCGCGTGATGCCAGCCACGTGTCAAATCGCGCGTTTCGCGCGGCGTGCATCGCCCTGAGACGCGACCTGAGCGATTTTCTGAGACCCTCGAGCTCGAGCCATCGGGCGCGATCGCGATCGTCCGGGACGATCACGACCGGCGGCGGGTCGGGCCTGTTGTTGTCCATTACGCGCTCGGTCGTGTTGTTGAAGAACGCTTCGAGCGCGTAGTGATCCTTCTGCGTAATCGGATCGAACTTGTGGTCGTGGCAGGTGGCACACGCGACGGTCAGCCCGAGGAACACGGTGCCGGTGGTGTCGGCGCGGTCTTTTATGTACTGGAAGCGGACCTCTTCCTCGATGACACCGTTCTCGTTGGTCGTCGTGTTGCTGCGGACGAACCCGGTCGCGATGAGCTGATCGAGCGTCGGATTCGGCAGCAGATCGCCTGCGATCTGCTCAACGGCAAACCGATCGAATGGCATATTGCCGTTGAACGCTCTGACCACCCAGTCGCGATAGGGCCAGATGCCGCCGCGATAGTTGTCGTAATGCAGGCCGTTGGTATCGCCGTACCGCGCCGCGTCGAGCCAGTAGCGGGCGCGGTGCTCGCCGTAGTGCGGAGACGCGAGCAGCCGGGCCACTACCTTGGCGTACGCGTCCGACGACGTATCTGCCACGAAGGCGGCGACATCATCGGGATCGGGCGGCAGCCCCGTCAGGTCAAGCGACACGCGGCGTATGAGCGCACGCCGGTCTGCTTCGGCATTTGGCGTAAGGCCCGCGTGCTCAATCTTCGCCAGAACAAATCGATCGATCGGCGTTCGAGCCCATTTCTGATCCTTCACGGCCGGCAGCGCCGGGCGTGCCGGTGCCACGAACGCCCAATGCTGGTTCCAGGCGGCGCCCTGCGCGATCCAGCGTTTGATGGTGTCTTTCTGCGCGTCGGTGAGTGTCTTGTGCGTCGAGGGAGGCGGCATCCGCCGGGCCGGATTCTCTTCCGTAATCTTCTTGTAGAGGAGGCTTTCGTCGGGCTTACCCGGAACAACCGGCGTGCCGTTTCGCCGCGCGACGAGGGTGTCCTGAGGAAGATCCAGACGCAGGCTGACCTTACGGGTCGATACGTCGGGACCGTGACACGCGAAGCAGTTCTCCGCCAGGATGGGGCGGACCTCGCGCTGGAAATCGACGGGCTTCGCAACACCGGCAGCCACCGGCGCCTGCCCGGGCGCCGCGGCGAGCATGGCAACAGACAGACCACCGAGCGCAATGCCGGCCGCCGAACGAACCCATCGAAGGTGATGAGCCTTCACGAGTCCTCCTTGGAGGGGATCGTACGCGAAAGCGAAGAACGGAGCACGAAGAAAAGGCGACTTGACAGCGAAACGGGCGAGCCGAAACCGGCTCGCCCGTTGAGTGCCTCTGCTCTGTTTTTCGCTGTTCTTTACTGCATTAGAAACTGCATTAGAACAGGAACCTGCCGCCAAACCGAATCGTGCGCTCGGTCTGGGCCAGGATGTCGGTGATGCGTCCGAAGTTCGCGTTGCCGAACGTGCCGTTGGGATTCGCATAGTGCGCGATGTTCAGCGCGTTGAAGAAGTCCGCGCGGATTTCGGCGCGCTTCGTGCCCACGCGGATGATCTTCACGATCGACGCGTCGAGGTTCGTATACGCCGGTCCGGTCAGGAGACCGCGCCGCTCGACGTTGCCCCACGTATTCTGCGCGGGCGCCGAGAAGACCGTCGTATCGAACCACGGATCGCTCTGGCCGATGCCGCCCAGTACTTTCGGCGTACCGGTGACATCGGGTGTCTGGCTGTTGCCCGGTGCGCGCAAGGTCGCGTTGCTCGCGGTGAAGTCGATTGGCGTACCCGAGATCGCCGAGAAGACGCCCGTGACCTGCCAATCGCCGAGGATCTTGCCCATCACACCCTCACGGACCCACCTGCCGTCCGGACCCCACGGCAGCAGGTACAGGAAGCTGCCGGCGTAGCTGTGCGTGGAATCGTTGCTCGTCCGCTGCCAGCTTCGCTCGATATCGGCCGGCGTCGGAATCGTCCCGCCAGTACCGTCTCCATTGATGTAGCTGTATCCGCGCCCAAGCGTGTACGAATTGGTCAAGAGCAGGCCACCTCGCATGCGGCGGTCGACCTTGATCTGCAGCGAGTTGTATTGTGACTTCACCGGAATGGGTGTCGTGCTCCCCGCGGTGCGCCCGTATTTTGCACGAAGCGGCCGCCCGGCCTCATCGGCGCCGAGTGTGTACCCGGCGTTGAGATCGATGCTCTGCAGGATGTGCGCGCCGCGATTGCCGACGTAGGCCACTTCAGCCGTGAACCCGCCGCGCAGGGCTCGCTGATAGGCAACGTTCCACGAGTGCAACTGCCCCTCGTAACGATCGATCGGCACTTCGCCCAGCGCTTCTCCGCGGAGGGCTGTTGCGTCGAGGATGCCGCTGTCGGGAATCGCCACGAACGCCGGTGTCGGCATGCCGATCGCCAGCGCGCCGGCCGGCGCAAAGCCGTTGATGCCCGTTAACTGCTGAGTCTGCCTGACCGGATAGTCCTGACCGTAGGAACTCGGCCAGGGCAGCGCGCTGACGCCGTAGCCGGCACGCAGCACGTTGTCTTCCGCAATGCGCCAGGAAATACCCGTGCGCGGGTTGAAGTTCTTCCAGTAGGTCTTCACGCCGAGGGTCTCGGGCACGTCGCCATACCCCGCCACGCGAACCGTGTTGTTCGTGGAGTCATAGGCCATCTGGCCGCCCTTCGCGGTGTATCCGACCAGGGGCGTGTAGACCTCGTGACGAAGACCGAGATCGAGCGTGATGTTCGACCGAACCTGCCACTTGTCGTGGATGTAGGTGTAGACGCTCTTGTGCGTGCCGCCGCGGTGAAGCTCCTCGTTCACCAGGCCGCGCTCGACGAAGAACGGCACGTCGAGCATGAACGACGCCAGCGAGTTCGCGAACCCGTTCACCGCCGCGCTGTCGGTCGAGAGCGCCGTCTGCCCGCCGCGGAACTGCCACGACGCGCGCGGGTGCGCCACCTGATCGAGCAGGTGGCGGTTCATGCGTAGGTCGCCACCAATCTTCACGGTGTGGTTGCTCCAGATCTTGGTCGCGGTGGTCGAGAACGTCGTCGTGCTCTCTTCACGATCCCACGGCAGCGACGTCTCGAAGCCGATGAGGTAGTCGTTGTAGCCGCCCACATTGATCGTCGTGATGCCGCTCGTGAAGTCGTTCAGGTTGATGCCTTTAATGCCAAGGTCCTGCGAGGTCGTCGTCCCGTAGTCCTCGGCAATCGCCTGGTTGTGGTGGTGCGTGCGGCCGAAGCGCACTTCCTGCACCAGGGTCGCCGACCAGACGCGGTTATACGTTACGCCCACGCTTTCGGTCGGATTGGTGCCCGTGCCGGCGAACGGCTTGAGACCGCCGTAAAGGCCGAACGTGGCAGGGTCGAGCGTGCTGGCGCTTTGCTTGCTGTAGCGCACGTTTACCAGGTCGTTGGCCGCGGCCTGCCAGGTGACCTTGACGTCGCCCTGATTCGTCCTCTTCTCCCGGACGTAGGGCAACTCGAAGTTGGTGGCGCCCACCGCCGCGCCGGGAATGTTCGGCAGCGGGATCTTGCTGATGAGCTCGCGCGCGATCGGGCTCATGCGGCTCACGGGAATCTGGTTGTTCGCGAACTGCGTGCGCCCGGTGCCGTCCGGGTTCCCCGTGGCCGGGTCGTAAATCCTCGTCGGCGCCGAGCTGAAATCGCCGTTCCTGAAGGCGGCTTCCGGGACGTGGCCGCGCGTCAGCCGGCCGCTGTCGTCGTTGGTCCGCACGTAGTCGCCGAAGAAGAAGAGTTTGTTCCGCAGGATCGGACCGCCCGTCGTAAACCCGATCTGCATGTACTTGGCCTCTGCCAGAGCCAGCTGCGAAAACGGGTTGCGCGCCTGGGTGGCTTCAGTGTTCCCGAAACTGAACACCGAGCCGCGGAGCTGGTTCGTGCCGGTTTTCAGCGTAACGTTGGTTACCGCGCCGCCGGCGCGTCCGAATTCCGCGTCGTAGTTGCTGGTCGTGACGGCGACGGTCTCAATCGCTTCGGCGGAAGGAATCATGAATGCCAGGTTGCCGCCGTTGTCGCTGTTGTCCGCGCCTTCCAGCTGCACGTTGTTCGACTGACGTCCCTGACCGTTGATGTTGCTCGAGAGGCTGTCCTGCGAGTTGTAGAACTCCGAGTGCGGCCGGAACGGACGCGACGCGCCCGGCACGGTGATGAGCAGCGCCTGGAAATTGCGGTTGAATCCCAGCGGCATCTGCGTAATCTGCGCGCTCTCGATGATGCGCCCCGTGTCGGTGCGATCGGTCTGCAGCATCGGCGCCTCGCCGGTCACGATCACCGATTCTTCCAGCGTGCCGACCGCCAGCGAGATCTCGACGCGGATGGTGGTGTTCACGCTCACCTCGACGTTCTCACGGGTGAACTTCTTGAACCCGATGAGCTCTCCCTCAACGCGGTACGTGCCGGGAGACGTGTTGGTGAACGTGTAGGCGCCGGCCTGATTGGAAACAGTCGTACGGCTGATGTTGGTGCGTACCTCCGTCGCGGTGATGGTGGCGCCCGGAATTGCGGCTCCGCTTTCATCCGTGACGTTACCGAGGAGTGTTCCGACCGCGACCTGCGCGGCGGCGTGAGCTGGCGCGAACAAAATCCCAAACACAGCGAGTGCTGAGACAACGCGCAGCAGTGGGCGTAAACCTGTCATCGCTCTTCTCCTTGTGGGATTGATAAAGGCGACGGACGTACGCAGAGCGATGTCGTAAACGCCCAGCGGCCGGTCGTCGTTGCGGCCAACAGCATATGATCTGTAGAAGAAGAATATAGGGCGGACCGTGGCCGTAATCCAGTGTAATTTCAATGGGATAGCGCCACGCCGATCCAACGTTTTGAAGTTTCAAAAATGTGCACTCCTGACGAGCGTAAGCTATGGGCATGTCCGGAGAGTGCAAAACAGACACAGACCGCTTCCGCTGGATTGACGAGGCGGCGGGGAGCCCCAATCAGGATCGCGCGTTCGAGCAACTCGTTGAACAGTTCACGCAGGACAAGCAATACGGCAGCGTCTTCAACGCCCGTTTGATGCGGGCGCGCCTCGAGCTTGGACTCCCGCTGATGTCGAACCCAACCATCAGCGAAGTGCCGAACGACCTGCAGCAGCGGTATCAGGATGCCTATCTCGACGCGGCTCGCGAAGTCGGGCAGCTGTTTCTGAACGACGGAAATATTCCGGACGCGTGGCCTTACTTTCGTGCCGTGGGCAATGTCATACCGATCGTCGATGCGCTCGACGCGTTCGAGGCCGATGAGGCGGAATCGCCCGAGTCGCGCGCGCGCCTCAGCGCGATCATCCAGATTGCCTTCCAGGAAGGCGCTCACCCGCGGAAGGGCTTCGAGCTGATGCTCAAGCACTACGGCATGTGCCGAGCCGTCACGATGTTCGGCGCCTATCCGAGACAGAGCGGCCGTGACGAGTCACTGCGACTGCTCGTGCGATCGCTCCACGAGGAAATCGTCGAGAACCTGAAGCGCGCGATCGCCGCCGTGGAAGGCACGCCGCCAGACAGCAGTTCGATTTCCACGCTGATCGCCGGCCGCGACTGGCTCTTCGAGAACCACGCACAGTACACGGACAGTTCTCATCTCGCTGCGCTGCTCAAGTTCTGCAGCGAGCTTGATGACAAACCGGCGCTGATACAGGCGGTGGAAATTGCGGACTACGGGTGCCGGCTGAGTCCGATGTTCCAATATGACGACGATCCGCCGTTCGATCGTGGGTACGAGGATCGGGGCATCTATCTGCGCGCGCTCGCCGGCGACGATGTCGATCGAGCGGTCGCGCATTTCGAAGCCAGGGCCGCTGACAGCGATCTCGACCGCGATGGAAGCCGTCCCGCCGAAGTGCTGGTGGAATTGCTGACCCGGCTCGACAGGCACGACGATGCCATTCGGGCGTTCAGGCGATATCTGACGGATGCGCCGCCAGCGCAGCTCTCCTGTCCCACATTGCCGCAGCTGTGCGAGATGGCGGGCGATTTCGCACAGCTGAAAGAAGTCGCACAGCAGCAGTCGGATCCGTTGACCTATCTGGCGGCGGTGATTCGAAGTCGGGCTTGATGGTTGGTGGTTGGTGTAGTGGTTGTGGTTAGTGGTTGGTGGGTCGTGCTTCCCCACTAACCACCAACCACCAAACAGCAGCTAGAACAGGAAGCGGCCTCCGAACCGAATCGTGCGTTCGGTCTGCGGCAGGATGCCCGTAATGCGGCCGAAGTTCGCGTTACCGAGCGTCCCGTTCGGATTCGCGTAGTGCGAGATATTGAGCGCGTTGAAGAAGTCGGCGCGGATTTCGGCGCGCTTCGTTCCAACCCGTAGCACCTTCACGATCGAGGCGTCCAGGTTGTAGTACGCGGGACCAGTCAGCAGTCCGCGCCGCTCGACGTTGCCCCACTCGTTGTTGCCGGGTGCGGAAAACACCGACGTGTCGAACCAGAGCGCGCCAGACCCGATACCGCCGAGGACGTCCGGTGTTCCTGTGACGTTCGGTGTATTCGTGTTACCAGGTGCGCGCAGCCCTGCGGCATTCGCCGTGAAATCGATCGGCGTGCCCGAGATGGCGGATACCACGCCGGTCACCTGCCAGTCGCCGAGCACTTTTCCGATCGTGCCTTCGCGCAACCACTTGCCGTCGGGTCCCCACGGAAGCATGTACACGAAACTGCTCACAAAGCTATGCGTGGAATCGAACGTCGTCCGCTGATAACCGCGCTCCCAGTCGGCCGGCGTCGAGATCGTCCCGCCACCGTCGCCATTGGCGAAGCTGTAGGCACGTCCCAACGTGTACGAATTGGTGAGCAGTAAGCCGTTTCGCATACGGCGGTCGACCTTTATCTGCATCGAGTTGTACGCTGATCTGACCGGTTGCGGGTCCGACGTGTCGGCCGTTCTGCCGTATTTTCCGAAAAGCGCACGGCCGGCGTTGTCGGCGCCAATAACAAGACCCGCGTTCATGTTATAGGCCGCGAGGATGTCGTGGCCCCGATTGCCGACATACGCAATTTCGGCTGTGAACCCGCCGGGAAGGACGCGCTGATACGCGACGTTGAACGAGTGCAGCGTTCCCTCGGTCCTGTCGTTGCGAACAATATCGAGGGCTTCTGCGCGCAGCGGCGTGGCATCGAGGATCCCTGACGCCGGAATCGGCGGCAACGCCGGGAGCGGCAGGCCAGTCGTCAGACTGACGGTCGTCGGTGCAAAGCTGTTGGCCGGAGTGATCTGCTGAACCTGCCGGATCGGGTATGCCTGGCCCCAGGAGCTTGGCAGCCCCAGAGCGCTGACGCCGTATCCTGCGCGGATAACAGTCGTGTCGTTTGGACGCCAGGATATTCCGGTCCGCGGATTGAAGTTCTTCCAGATGGTCTCCACACCAAGGTTCTCGGGAATATCGCCGTATCCCGCGACACTAATGCTGTTGGTGTCAGGGTCGTAGGTCGCCTGCCCGCCGACCGGGGTGTAGCCAACGAGCGGCATATACAGCTCATGGCGCAATCCCAGATCGAGGGTGATGTCGGGCCGCACCTGCCACTTGTCCTGCACATATGTGTAGACAGCCTTGTGCGTGCCACCGCGATGAATGCTAATGGTGTCGGTGATGGAGAGCACTCCTCTTTCAATCCCGTTCGGCACGTCCAGCATGAATGCCGCGAGCGAATTCGCGTAGCCGTTCTGTGCGGCTGTGTCGGTGTTGAGGGCGGTCTGGTTGCCGCGGTACTGGAAGCGCGCGCGAGGATGATTCACCTGGTCGAGGAGATGCCGGTTCGAGCGCAGGTCGCCACCGATTTTCATCGTGTGATTGCCCCACATCTTCGTGGCGGTCGTCGACACCGTCCAGGTGCTCTCTTCGCGATTCCACGGCAGCGACGTCTCGAAGCCGATCAGGTAGTCGCTGTAGCCGCCGACGTCGATCGCTGTGATGCCGCTGGTAAAGTCGTTCAGGTTGATGCCTCTGATGCCGAGATCCTGTGATGTCGTCAGTCCATAGTCCTCACCAATGGCCTCATTGTGATGATGCGTGCGCCCGAAACGAACCTCCTGCACAAGTGTCGCCGACCACACCTTGTTGTACGTCCCGCCGACGCTCTGCGTCGGATTGGTGCCCGTTCCGGCAAATGGCTTGAGGCCGCCGTAGATGCCGAAGATCGCCGGGTCCTTCGTGCGGGCGTTCTGCTGGCTCCACCGCACGGAAAGGAGATCGTTCTGCGCCACCTGATACGTGATCTTGACGTCCCCCTGGTTCGTCCGCCGCTCTCTCACGTACGGTTTTTCGTAATTGATCGCGCCAATGGCCGCGCCGGGAATGTTCGGCAGTGGAATCTGATTGATCAGGTTGCGGGCGATCGAGTTGATGCGGCCGGCGGGAATCTGGTTGTTCGCGAACTGCGTTCGTCCGCTGCCGTCAGCAGCGCCGGTGGAGGGATCGTAGATTCGCGTCGGCGCCCCGCTGAAGTCGCCGCTGCGGAACGCGGGCTCCGGCACGTGGCCCTGGATAAGGCGGCCGCTGTCGTCGCTCGTCCGCACGAAATCGCCGAAGAAGAACAGCTTGTTGCGGTTGATTGGGCCGCCGAACGTGAAGCCGGCCTGCATGTATTTGCGAGTCCGCCGGCGGCAGGCTCGAAAACGGATTCCGCGCGATTGTCGCTTCGGTGTTACCAAACATGAATCCCGACCCGCCGAACGTATTCGTTCCGGACTTGATGGTGACGTTGGTCACCGCGCCGCCGGCGCGGCCGAACTCCGCGTCGTAGTTGCTGGTCGCCACCGAGACCGATTCAATCGCTTCGGCCGACGGAATGTAGAACGCGAGGCTGCCGCCGTTGTCGCTGTTGTCCGCGCCTTCGAGCTGCACGTTGTTGACCTGCCGCGACTGGCCGTTGACGTTGCTCGACAGGCTCTCCTGCGAGTTGTAGAACTCGGAGTGCGGACGGAACGGCCGCGACGCGCCCGGCACCGTGATGAGCAGCGCCTGGAAGTTGCGATTGAACCCCAGCGGCATCTGCGTGATCTGCGTGCTCTCGATGATGCGCCCCGTGTCGGTGCGGTCGGTCTGCAGCATCGGCGCTTCGCCGGTGACGATGACCGATTCTTCGAGCGTGCCGACCGCCAGCTGCATGTCGACGCGAATCGTGGTATTGACGCTGACCTCGACGTTCTCGCGCGTGAACTTCTTGAATCCGACGAGCTCCCCTTCGACGCGGTAGATGCCCGGCGGCGTGTTGTTGAACGTGTATGAGCCGGCCTGATTCGACACGGCCGTGCGGGAAATGTTCGTGCGAACTTCGGTCGCGGTGATGGTCGCGCCCGGAATCGCGGCACCGCTTTCGTCGGACACATTACCGAGCAGCGTGCCTACGGCAACCTGAGCGGAGGCAGGACTCATTGCAGAAAATATTCCAACCGTGGCGAGCAGCAAGACGAGGAGTCTCGAACGGGAACTAGTCATCGATCTTCTCCTTGATCGAGTAATGCGGCGGGGACTCTCCCCCGTCACCCCTCCTGACAGCTATCGGTCGATCGTGTAGGCGAAATATAGGGCCGATCACAGGCCGCAATCCAGTGCAAAGTCGAAAAAACCAAGAATAGAAATTCAATCGATTGAATCGGTTGGAGGAGTAAGCTGAGCCGAAAACGGGAGGAAAGCGATGGTCATCACAAGACGAGAGGTCGTACGCATCATGGGAGCAGGCGCGCTCCCGTTTCTCTCTGGCGCCTGGCCCGGCGCGCTGGCTCAAGCTCCCGTCCGAAAATATGAATTGCTGCTGAAAGGGGGCGGGTTATCGACCCCTCGCAATCACTCAACGGGTTCGCCGACGTCGCTCTTGCCGGTGGAAGGATTGCCGCGATCGCCCCGGACATCGACCCGCGCGACGCCGATCGAACGGTGCCGGTCGCAGGCCAGCTCGTCACACCAGGATTGGTCGACCTGCATACGCACGGATTCGCAGGCATTTCGCATTGGGGCGTCAACCTCGATCAGTCCTGCATCGCACGAGGCGTCACGACGGCCATCGACGCCGGCACGTCCGGTTCCGACAGCTTCGATGGCTTCCGCCGACTGGTGATCGAACCCGCCCGTACGCGCATCCTTGCGTTCCTGAACATCTCGCGCGTGGGCCTGATCGGCCAGCCGGGAGAACTGGTCGACACGCGAATGATTGATGTGCCCTCGGCGCTGCGGGTCGCGAAAGAACACGCCGACGTGATCGTCGGAATCAAGGTCCGCTGCAGTGAGAACTATTCCGGTCCCAACGACCTGGACGCGGTGCGTGCGGCGCGCACCGTGGCGGAGCAAATCGGCAAGCCGGTGATGATTCACGTGGGCAGTCCCCACTCGCCCATGGAACAGATACTCGACCTCGCCAGGTCCGGCGATATCGTGACTCACGCGTTTCGGCGAGGCGGCACAGGAGGCGTCATCGGACCCGACGGTCGGGTGTCCGACTACATTCGACGCGCCGCAACGCGCGGCATCCTGTTCGATGTCGGCCACGGCAGCGGCAGTTTCTCTTTCGCGGCCGCCGAAGCCGCGCTGAAGGAGAATTTTCCGCCGACGTCGATCAGCAGCGACATCCATGCGTACAGCGCGCTCGGGCCTGTCTTCGACCTGCCCACCACCATGACCAAGCTGCTCGTGCTCGCCATGCCGCTCGAGAAGGTGATCGAGTTGACGACGGTCGCTCCGGCGCGGGCCATCGGAAAGGCTCAGGAAATGGCGTCGCTCAAGCCCGGCAGCGCGGCGGATATCGCCGTCCTCGATCTGGTGCAAGGCAGCTTTTCGCTGGTTGACTCACAAGGAGACACGCGAAAGGCCACTCAGAAGATCGTGCCCGTTCTGGCCCTGCGTCACGGAAGGATTCCCTGATCGGACGGGTGGAAGACGTGTGATAATTGTCCATTCCGCAAGCGAGGTGAAACCATGAAGCGCAATGTGTTCGTCGTGATCCTCCTGGGTAGCGCCACGTTGGTTGTGTCTGCGCAGGCTCCGCAGCCGAAATCACAAAGCGGGCCGCTCGTCGATTCCTCGCGTCTCCTTCTGCAGATTGAACAAACCCCGACGGGAACCGCGAGGGTGTACGGGGATCCCGCTCAGCCGGGCATGTATGTCAGCCGCCTGGCTCTCCGGCCGAACGCGAAAAGCCGTCCGCACTATAACGACCAGGATCAAATTGTCACGGTGCTGAAGGGCACCTGGTGGGTCGGCAAGGGCGAAGTGTTCAGACAGGATCGATTGGTGGCCGTTCGCGAAGGCGGACTGATGTATCTGCCTGCCAAGCTCGCCTACTACGATGTCGCGGGCAGCGGCGACGTGATTCTGCAGATCACCGGTGTCGGGCCCGTGCATTCAACGCACGCGGAGCTGGATGCCGCCGGTAAAGCGGTACCGGTCGGCGGTCCATATCCAGAGGACATGCAAGAAGGCGGAGGCCGGCGCCGCCGCTACGCGTTACCAGTTCAGGATGTGAACAATGTGGACCCCGACAATCCGGACCCGCCGCGGGGGACGCAGACACAACCGCCGGATGATCCGGACAATCCGGGTCCACCGCGGGGGACGCAGACACGACCCCAGCCGAAATAGTCATCTGCATTGATAGATTGGAAGATTGGCGGAGTGTAAGATTGTTGGCAGATTGAATATTTCGAGATCGAGCGATTAGGGCACGGACGCACAGACCGCAGCGAACGTCTGGCGCGCAGGAACGCAATTAAACAGGAGATCAGGAGACCATGGAGCATCTTCTGATCTCCTGTTTGTCTTTTGGTTCGTGAACATCCACGAATCTGACAATTTCTAATCTGTCAATCTCCAATCTGCCAATCTGACAACAATCTTCCAATCTAGCAATCCACCAATTTACCAATGTGCGTCAGAACTGACGCGCGGCCAAACCCGAGTCAGGGTGAAGAATGCGGGATATTAGGGTCGAAGTCCGTGGGAACCGCGTGGGTAAGGTGACGATTGAAGGAAAAAACGAAAGGGCTGCCGCACGACGGCGGCAGCCCTCTGGAGAGATAGTGCCTGGAACTACGCGTTGACGATTTGCGGAATCAACGTGCCATAGACGTCGGTCAACCGCATGTTGCGGCCGTTGTAGAGATACGTGAGCTTCGTGTGATCGAGGCCGAGCAGATGCAGCATCGTCGCGTGCAGGTCGTGATACGAGATCGGCTGCTCGCCGGTCTTGTAACCAAACTCGTCGCTCGAGCCGATCGACTGCCCGCCCTTGATGCCTGCGCCCGCCATCCACACCGTCATGACGCCCGGGTTGTGATCGCGGCCGACACCGCGCTGCGAAATCGGCATGCGTCCGAACTCGCCATGCCAGATGACCAGCGTGTCGTCGAGCAGGCCGCGCGCCTTGAGGTCCGTGAGCAGCCCCGCAATCGGCACATCCGACTCTTTCGCGTGCTGGCCGTGATTCGACCGGATGTTCGAATGCGCGTCCCAGGTATCGGTGTTCTGATTGCCCATGCCGCCCTGGAACAACTGCACGAAACGGACGCCGTGTTCGACCAGCCGGCGCGCGAGCAGGCATTGCCTGCCGAACGGCTCGGTGATCGCCTCGTCGAGGCCGTACAGCTTCTTGGTCTGCTCTGACTCGCTGTCGATATTGATCGCGTTGGGTGCGCAACCCTGCATGCGGTACGCGAGCTCGTACGACGAGATCCGGGCCGACAGATCCGTGCTGCCCGGGAACTTCTCCATGTCGAGCTCGTTCAGCTTCGCCAGCAGATCCAGCCGCGAGCGCTGCGTTTCCGGTGTCATTCCCGCGACCGGCTTCAAGTCGACGATTGGATCCCCGGTCGCGCGGAAGAGCGTTCCCTGATACGCGGCCGGCATGTAACCCGCGCTCCAGTTGGTCGGCCCGCCAATCGGTCCGCCCCTGGGGTCGGCAATGACGACGAACGCCGGCAGGCTGGTGCTCTCGGTGCCAAGACCATAAGTGACCCAGGAACCGGCGCTCGGGAACCCCACTCGGATTTGCCCCGACTGCATCTCATAGTGCGCCTGGACGTGGTCGTTCGATCGGCCGAACACCGAGTGGATGAACGCAATGTCGTCGACGTGCTGGCCGAGGTTTGGGAAGACCTCGGACACCAGTTTTCCACTCTGTCCGTAACGCTTGAACTCGAACGGGCTCGGCATGAGCGGCCCGGGATAGCCCTGGCGGACGACGATGTCGCCGTGCACTTTGTCGTCGATCGGCTGGCCCGCGTATTTGACGAGGCCTTCCTTGTAGTCGAACAGATCGACTGCGCTGGGACCACCGCTCATGAAGAGCGAGATCACCGCCTTCGCACGCGGCTTGAAGTGCGGGGGCTTCAGAGCATACGGATTGTTCCCCAGCGGCTTAGCCGAGCAGGCTTCGCCGACTTCCGCCGCGAGCAGACCCTGCGAGTTGAGCATGTGTGCCAGCGCGACGCCGCTGACACCACCGCCGGCTCGCCACAGAAATTCCCGACGCGACCAGAAATACTTCATGTTGTGCACGGCGTCACCTCATGTAAAGGAATTCGCTGAGGTTCAACAAAACGTGAGTGAAATCAACCAGAGAACCGGCCTTCACTTTCTCGAGCGCGAGCGAGCGCTCCAGATCGGTCGCGGGTCTGCCAAGCGCGTACTGATACCCGAGATCGATCTGCTTCGCGGGATCCGCCGGCACCTCGCTTGTGATTCGTTCGGCCAGCAGTTCGGCCTCGCGCAGCACGAACGGATTGTTGAGCAGCGTCAACGCCTGTGTCGGCACCGTCGAGACGTTGCGCGCCCCTGCCGTGAGATTCATATCCGGATGATCGAACGTCTCGAACATCGGGAACGGCAGCGACCGCCTCTGGTAGATATAGATGCTGCGACGCCAGGTGGCCGGACCCTCGGGCTGGATGTCCCACCGTCCCTTGGTCTGTTCGGTCACCAGGATTTCCTTCGGCACGAACGGGAAGAATGCCTGCCCG
The DNA here is from genome assembly GCA_963811435.1 of Vicinamibacterales bacterium. GTDB lineage: Bacteria > Acidobacteriota > Vicinamibacteria > Vicinamibacterales > JAMQPK01 > JAMQPK01. The sequence continues at coordinate 867,494 of CAWERD010000006.1, read as the reverse complement.
CCCATCGTCAGGTTGATGTTGCCAGCGACCGAGAGCATCGTGTCGCGAATCGTCTCGGCGTCGAGGCGCTGCGGACGATACCGCCACAGCAGCTGGTTCTCGGGATCGGCCTTCAGGTTGCCGCCGTGATCGAACACCGAAGCCATCTGGTAGGCCTCGGACGTCATCATGAAACGATGCAGCTGTTTGATGCTCCAGCCCCGCTTCATGAACTCGACCGCCAGATAGTCGAGCAACTCCGGATGCGTGGGCTGATCGCCCATCTTGCCGAAGTTGTCGAGCGTCGCCACGATGCCGCGGCCGAAATGATGGTGCCACACGCGATTGACGATGACGCGAGCGGTGAGCGGATTGTCATTCGAACCGAGCCACTCGGCGAGCGCCAGCCGCCGTCCCGACGTGCGGCCATCGGGCCGCGGAATCTCGGTCGGGTGTTCGCCGTGCAGTGCCACATTGAGGAAGCCCGGCTTCATCAGCGAGCCCTTGCTGTCCGGGTCGCCCCGGATCAGGAAATTCGTGGGCGGCGGCTCATACTTGCCGGGGCCTTCCTGCAGGTACGTGCCGTTGGGCCTGTCGGGCGGTGGGAGCCGGCATTTCGGACAGCCGATCGTCTCGTCCCCGCGTCCCATCGGCGCGAAGCGCCAGTCGCCGTCCGTAATGATCTCCGCCATCGGCGGCGCCTTCGGCCGCTGCTTTTCGATGGCCGCGATCTGCGACGTAAGCTCCTTTTTCTGCGCGAGCTCGGCCGCGGTCATCTTCTTCTCGATTTCCGGCTCGGTACCGCCACCGCCACCGGTCAGCACCTGCGTGGCAAGCAGCTGTTCTCCCGGGGTGCGTTCCGCTTCGGGCTTGAACACGGCGCGCTGCACGTTCTCCGGATATTCCTTCTTGATGTAGACCGCACGCAGTTCGTCGCGGTACGGCTTCTCGATGGCGCCGACCTTGTCGCGGAGCGCCGCGATCCTCGCGTCGACGTCCTTGTTCTTCTTCAGGTACTCTTCGGCTTCGGCGCGCGACCCCACCAGCGGCCAATCCGTCTCGACCCACCCGTTCACCGCCGCTGCGAGCGCGTAATAGTCCTTCTGAGCGATCGGGTCGAACTTGTGGTTGTGGCAACGCGCGCAGTTGACGGTCATCCCCATCACGCCGCGGCCGAGCGTGGCAATCAAATCGTCCACGTAATCCCAGCGCCGCTCGGGGTTGTCTTTTTCGCGGAACAGCACGCGTGGCCCGGCTCGCAGGAACCCGGTCGCGATGAGCGTTTCGTGCGTCACGTAGTCGAGCTCGTCGCCGGCGATCTGTTCCTTGAGGAACAGGTTGTACGGCTTGTCCTCGTTGAATGCCTTGATGACGTAGTCGCGATAGCGCCAGGCATTGGGCCGATCGTAATCCTGCTCGAATCCGTTCGAGTCTGCGTAGCGCGCGACGTCGAGCCAGTGCCGGCCCCAGCGCTCGCCGTACTGCGGCGATGCAAGCAGCTTCGAGATAAGGCGATCCCACGCGTCAGGCGTCTGGTCCCGCACGAACGCGTCCACTTCGGCCGGCGACGGCGGCAAACCGATCAGGTCCATGTAGGCGCGGCGAATGAGCGTGCGCTTGTCGGCGCGCGGCGCCGCCACGAGCTTCTTCTCGGCGCGTGTCCCCTCGAGGAACCGATCGATCGGATGTGAAAATTCAGATTTGGCGACGATAGGCGGTGTCTTCTGCACCGGCAGCTTGAACGCCCAGTAGTTGCGCTGCTCCGGCGTCAGCTCCATGTTCTCGAGCGCCGCGACCGCGCTCGTCGCCGGTTTCGCGGCCGGTGTCGCTGACGCGTCCCACGGTGCGCCCTGATCGATCCAAGCCTTGACTGCTGCAACCTCTGCCGGCTTCAGCTGGTCGCCCTGCATCGGCATCTTGATAGCGTCGAGGTGGGCGACGGCGCGATACAACCTGCTCTGCTCGCTGTTACCCGGCGTAATCGCGGGGCCGTGAGCGCCGCCGCGCAGCGCGCCCTCGCGCGTGCGGAGATCCAATTTCGACAGCTGCATCGAGGCGCCGTGGCAGTTCCAGCACGACCGCTCCATGATCGGCTGAATGTCTTTGGCGAAGCTGACCGCCGTTTCCCAAGTCGCACCCTGGTCGATCCACGCCTTGATGGCCGCCACTTCGGCGGGCTTCAGTGCGTCCCCCTCCATCGGCATCGCCGGCTCGTCCAGCCCGGCAACCATCCGATACAGCTTGCTCTTGTCGGCACTGCCGGGCACGATGACCGCTCCGTGCTCGCCGCCTTTCATCGCCGCCTCGCGCGTGCTCAGATCGAGCTCCGCGAGCTTCAGGTCGGCGCTGTGACAACCTGCGCAGCTTTTTTCGATGATCGGCTGGATGTCGCGGGCAAACGCGACCTGCGCCGGCGTGGCCGGAGATGTGGCGGGCGCCTGCGCGTTGGGTAACGCCGTCAGGTAAACGATGGCCAGAGTGGCGAAAAGAATCGAGGGGACGCGTGGTTTCATCGACGTCTCTCCTGTCGTGATGGCCCATCGGCCATCCGTCGTCTATTGCGTCGTCAGCTGCGGTATCAGTGTGCCATAAACGTCGGTCAGTCGCATGTCTGGTGCGTTGAACCGATGGTCTAGGTAAGCTATTGAATTATAAAGACTATAAGGGATCGGTCGGGTTTTCCGTTGTCGCAAATTGTCGCGGCAGGTCGAAGGCGATTCATCGACGAAAAATCGAGGAATTCCGGCCGTTTTTGCCGACGGGGCCGCATTTCTGCGGCCCCGTCGGCTCTCCGCGGTTAAGTCACATCACGCCAACCGGTTAGAAGTCGTAGTGGAAGCCCGCCTTGATGAGCGTGCCGCGCTGGATGGCGCTCGGCCGGTGATACGTGTTGCCCAGCGTTGTGACCCACGTACGAATTGTCGCGTTGTTCGACGCGTTGTAGATGTCTAACCGCGGCTGGAACACGCGACTCCCCATCCGAATCGCTTTGCGAAGGCTGAAGTCGACCTGATGCAGCGCCGGGTACCGGACGTCGCCACGCTCGTTCATGATGACGGTCTGCGCACCTTGCACGAGGCCAGCCACGGAGACGGTCGTCAACTCCGGGAAGCCGCTCTGGAATTGATACGAGCCGCTGAGCGACAAGCCGTATGGGAGCTCGTACAACCCTGACATACGGACCGACACCGGCACGTCGTCGCCCTCGATGCCGCGGCTGAACGGTTTCGAGTTCGGATTATTGAGATCGGCCACACCGACGTAGCCGACGTTCTTGCCGATGCTGATGCCGCCGGTCATCATCCAGCCATCGCTGAGGCGCTTGTTCAGCGTGACGTCGCCGCCGTTGTACGTGCTGTCCATTTCGGGGTCGTTGTTCCAGAGGTTGTCGACCCGGCCGCGTAGCGCGAGAGCCTGGTTGTAGACGGTCACCGCCTGCTGGCTATTCGGCTCGACGACGTTCATCGCGGTATAGGTGTTGGTCGGAACGGCCATGTTGCGCACGCCGAGTTGATTGCGTTTCTCACGACGCGTGTAACCGCCGGAGACCATGAGGTTCCCCGGCAGCTGCCGCTGCAATTCAACCGTGTATTCGTTGGCGTTCGGCCAGTCGTACCCCGGCTCGTACCGGTTGGTCGTCCCGAGGTTGTAGCCCGTCGAAGGACCGAGCTCGCTCAACTGCGGAATGAGGTCGCCGTTGCGATCGCAGCCCGTTGTCGTCGCCTCACCGCAGCGGCTCTGCGGCAGCCATGGACGGTTGTCGTTCGTGTCGCGAACCGGGTTCACCCGGCCAACGACCTGGACGCCGACTGGAACGACATATCGGTTCGCGGCAAATTTCAGCGCGGTCGAGCCGTTACCGAGCAGGTCGTAAATCATCGAGAAACGCGGATTGACCGCTTTCCAGTCTGGCGCTCCTTCGACGCCGGCGAAGCACTGCCCTGCAATGAACGGGGTCTGCGGCTGGCAGGTCTCCGGCATCCACCCGTAGTTGGTTTCGAACCGCAATCCCATGTTCAGCGTGAGCTTGCGCGTAGGCCGCCACTTGTCCTGAATGTATAGCCCCTGCTCGCGATCCTGTGTGACAGAGCTGACGGGCGTGTTGTAGGTCTGGACCCTGTCGGACACGCCGTTCCGATAGATGATCCGCATGCCCGAGGTCGAATACACGTTGCCCGTGCGCTTCGCGTAGTTCATCGAATAGCCGGCCTTGATGTCGTGCGTCGTCGTGAAATAGCTGACGCTGCCGATGGCGACGGCGCGGTACATCGGATTGTTGCTATAGGTGCCCAGCGCGATCGTCGCGTAGTTGGTGAGCTCATCGAATTTCGCGATGTCGCCATCCTGGACGTCGGGCTGCCGCGAGAAGCGATCGTCGACAAGGAAATGACTCGTCGACGCGTCGAACAACAGCCGCGACGACTGCGACTTGGTCCACTTCAACTGGTGCACCGTCGGATACTTGTTGTTGCTGTTCGACGCGCGCGAGTCGGCGAAATTGCCACCGAGGCGGTGCCCGTTCACCTTCCGCTGCAAGGTGAAGTAGTAAGAGAACTGGCTCGACTGATTAATCTGCCACGCGACCTTGTTGTTCGTCGTGTAAAGGTAGTGATCGTCGGGTGTCTGCGAACCGTCGGGGTTGTAGCTGCCGAGGAAATACTGCAGCAGCTTCTGGTAATGATATGTCGTCGAGAACCACAGCTTGTCCTGCATGATCGGACCCGCCAGCCAGAAGCCCGTATCCCAGATGTAGTTGATGTCGGCTCCGGGCTTGATGTCGGGTACCGCGGCACGGACGGCCGGGTTGAGGGTCGCTAGCAGATCGTTGCGCAGCGAGTCGGAGAAGTTGTCGAAGCCCATACCGCGATTCGCGCCGCTGAACATCCCGCCGCCGTGCAACTGATTGGTGCCCGTCTTGGTCACCATGTTGAACACGAGTCCCCCGCGCGGCGCCTCTGCCGGGTTGTTGCCCGCCAGAAAATTGCTCTCGGCGAACGCGTACGGATCGAGATACATCGTGGCGCCGTCGCCCTCACCGTCGAGGCTCGAGACGTCCATACCGTCGATGTAGTACCCGCCTTCGTTGTTGGTGCCGCGAACCGTGACGCCCGACTGCAGGAACGACTCGGATCCGCCCACGTCGACTTTGCTGACCGTGATGCTCGGAATGACTCGCGTGATCGACCACACGTCCATGCGGTTCGGCAGCGACTCGAGCACTTCCTGCGTGAGGACTGTCTGTTTCAACGCCGACGAGGTGTCCAGGAGCGGCGCCTCCCCGCTGACGACGATGCCCTCTTCCATCGTGCCGATTTCGAGCCGTGCATCGGCGCGCGACGTCTGGTCGGAGTTGACGATGATGTTGGCTTGCGTGAAGGGTCGGAACCCCTGAAGAACAGCTTTCACGCTGTAGTTTCCGGGTACGAGCCGCAGGAACTGATAGGCGCCGCGCTCGTCGGTGAGCGCTTCCCGATTGCCACCCACTGTGCCCTGAGCGCTGGTCAACGTAACGGTGGCACCTGGCAGCACGGCACCGGACGCGTCAGTGACCGTGCCGGCAATAGCGCCGACGCCCTGAGCCAGAGCAGGCGCGACACTGCAGGCGGACACGACGAGCAACAACACGAACAGACGTGCGGCACGGAACGCACTCATATCGACCTCCTGAAAACACCCGAAGGGTTACCCAGGGTTGAACTGATGAATTCCGACGACTATACGGCAGTTAGGGGGTCAAGGTGTAGCAACTTGTCGCGGATGGAGTGCCTCCGCGAGAGTTCATCAAACCGTAGAAAAGTTCGGAAATTTGGAGTGGGAATTCGAGAAGAAATCGTGGGTTCGTGAACAAACTCAACGAACCCACGAACGTGATCAGTTCGGCCGTTTGAACATTCCAAGCATCACGGCTTTACCGATCACGTGACCCTCCATCGCTTTAAATAAATTCCTGCGCGTCTCCCACGCATCAGCGCCGGAGGCCATGTCGATTTTCGTGTCCAGCGCGTAGACCTCGAACGTGTAGTGATGCATCGGGCCTGTGGCAGGGGCGCCCGGGCCACGGTACACGGCGCCGCTTGCGCTGATTTGACGCATGCCGTTGGGCAACTGAGCGCCTTCGGGCACTCCTTCGGGTAACCCCTTCTCGGTGGCGGCGATATTCCACACCAGCCAGTGCACCTGATCGTCGGTGGTGCGATTGCGCGCTACTTCCGGGTCGTGCATGTGCAGGACGAAGCTCTGCGTCCCCGCCGGCGCGTTGGTCCACACGAGCTGGGGCGAGATGCCGCGCTCGGCCTGCTGCACCTGTGTGTGGCGGTTCGGAATCACGCCGCCATCCGGAAAGGCGGGGGTCGAGAGCACCATGGGCGGAGCCGCGGGACCCCGTGCCGGCTGACGCGGCCGGTGCCTGACCCGCGGGCGCCTGTGCACTCACGGCAACGGCAGCGGCAAAAATCGCGATCGGAATGTGAAGAAGCGAGCGTCTCATGTGTTCCTCCAGAAGGGGCGTCAAACCCCGAATTGCGTCAGGTGATGGTTCAGATGTTTGGCGTGCAGACGGCTGACATCTTTACCGCTCATCGGTCCCAGCGTCGGGCTGTCGGGCCAGGCAGCATCGAGCGACTTCGATGCGAGCTCGTTGATGAGGCGCACACAACGTCCGCGCTCGCCGGCGAAGTCGTAGCTGTCGTTCTGCGGAACCCACTGTTTCAGGGTCGGCGCGCTTTTCGGCCATGGCAGGTTGATGACGACGAACTTCATCAACGGACGAGGGAGCGGCACGTTTTCAGGCGTCACCGGGATGCGCCCCAGCGCAGCCTTCCATGGCCTGATTCACATGCCACAACATCTGGCCCACCGACATCTTGCCCCACTGTCCTCGCGAGTCTGGCCGCAGCGATTCCACGCGCCGCAGGATGTCGGCCTTGTAACGTTCCTCGTGCAGCACCGCCATGTGCTCGCTCTCCTCGCCTACCGCACCCAGCGCACCCATCGCACCTATCGCACCCATCGCACCTATTTTATTTCGTGCGCACAGTCGGATACTTGATGCCGAGCTGCTCGAGATAGGTCGGATACTTCGTCGGATCGTAGTAGTACTTCTTCATCTGATCGCGATACTTCGCCATCGACGTCCTGGTTGAGCCAGATTGCCGGCTTGTCCTGAGGACGGATGAGCGGCGTGTACTTTTTGTCTTTGGTTTGCACGTTGCGGAAGTAATCCCACGCCTCGGAGACGAGCTCGGGCTTCATCAAGAGATCGAGCACCGTCATCACCTGCACTTTTGCGGCCGCGGTGACGCCTTTGTGCGCGATCGGCGTGGCCATCGCGATGGCATTGGCCCAGTTGTGTCCGGGACCTGCTTCGATGTTCGCGGGATACCGCAAGCGTGATCGTCGGCACGTTCCACGACACGTCGCCGATGTCGTCGGATCCGCCGCCGCGCTTCTCGTCGTCCGGAATCACTTCGCGGCCGTTCAGCTTCGGCACTTCGGTCGGAAGGCCCTTCTCTTCCACGCCCAGCTCTTTCTGCAACGCCTTCGCGAGCGTCTGATCCGCTTCGCTCCACTTGGGCATGCCGACCTTCACGATGTTGGCATACGCAGTTTCGGACGACGACTTTGTTCATATGTGACGGCCAGGCCGAGCCGAGCACACGCGAGGTCATTGTCGTATCGGTCATCAGCTCGGCCGCCTTGGCCATGTTGTCGCCGATCTCCCACATGCGCATGATGTTCGGATAGTCGGTCTCGCGGAAGTAGTACCAGATCGACGCCGACGGCGGCACGACGTTCGGCTGATTACCGCCGAACGTGATCACCGAATGCGATCGCTGCTGAATGCGCAGGTGCTCGCGACGGTAGTTCCAGCCGATGTCCATCAGCATCGCCGCATCCAGCGCGCTGCGTCCGCGCCATGGCGCGCCGGCCGAATGCGCGCTCTCACCCTTGAACGTGTATTCCACCGACACGAGCCCGTTGCTCGTGCCGTCGCCCCAGTTCACGCCCCAGTCGCTGCCGATGTGCGTGAAGATGACGACATCGATGTCCTTGAAGTACCCGTCGCGCACGTAATACGCCTTGGTCGCAAGCAGCTCTTCGGCGACCCCCGGCCACAGCTTGATCGTGCCCTGGATTTTTTCGCGCTGCATGATCTTCTTCAGCACGATCGCCGCCGTGATGTTCAGCGGCATGCCCGAGTTGTGTCCCTCACCGTGACCTGGCCCGCCCTCGAAAAACGGATCGTGATAGGCCACGCCGGGCTTCTGCGATCCCGTCGGAATACCGTCGATGTCGGAGCCGAGCGAAATGACAGGCTTGCCCGAACCCCATGTGGCCATCCATGCCGTCGGGATGCCGGAAATGCCTTCCTCGATGGTGAAGCCCTGCTGACGCAGGATGTTCGTCAGGTACTTCGACGTCTCGATCTCCTGAAAGCCCAGCTCGCCGAAGCTGAACACCGAGTCGACCATCTTCTGAGTGAAGTCCTGAAGATCATCGACGCCGGCCGCGCCTTCGGTTTTGAAGGCGGTAAGTCGGGCTTCGGCTTTCGGATCGGCAGGACGCGTGGCCGCAGCAGCGGGTGCAGGTGCGGACGGCTGCTGCGCATGAACGTGCATCACCGCAACGACGGCCAGGGCCGCCGCGGTCACCATACATGAGCTCTTGAAAGGTATCTGACGGACTAGGGCATTCATGGGAGGCCTCCGGGCACCTCGGTTTATACACCGATTCAGGTATATTTTGAGGATCAACTCACAGAGGATCAACTCTCATTGGAGGCACTCGTGCGACGAATCTTCTCAAGCATTGCCGTCGGTTGTTTCATAGCCAGCTCCGTTTTTGTTCACGCGCAGAAGACAACCGATCTCAAGACGGGCAGCGGCGGCAGTCCGCACGTTCGAACCGAGTGGACGATCGACACCGCGAGCATCGCGATCGAGTACGGCCGGCCGTTTCTGAAAGGCCGCCCCGAAGCGCAGATGATGCCGCCGGGTCAGGAATGGCGCACCGGCGCCGATGTGGCGACGATCATCACGTCGGACAAGCCGCTCAAGTTCGGCGCGGTCAGCCTGGCCCCGGGCAGTTACACGATCAACACCGTTCCCGGCGACAAGGAATGGCAACTGGTCCTCGGCCGGCTCTCGAAGCCCGGCCAGTGGGGCATCCCGTATCAGAAGGATCTCGAGATCGGCCGCACGCCGATGAAGGTTGGAAAAACGAAAGCACCGGTCGAGAACGTCACCATCTCGATCGACGACACGCCCGGCAGCGGCGCGGTGCTGCGTGTCGAATGGGGCACCGCCTCCGCCACGGCGCCTTTCACGGTAGGCTAACAACATTGCCGGATTCTCGATTGATGATTGCCGCATTGATTGGCAATTGTCGATTCGCAATCGACAATCAGTATGGCAATTGTCAATTGAGAATCCGGCAATGCACGTCACCCATGTAATCGGCCCGGGCGCCTTTCACTTTCCTCACTATCTTTCACTCGAACGTCAGCGCGCGCTTGCCGATCGCTGCCGCTCGCTCGTTGACGGGCCGTGCCCGCCTATATCCCCACCGTTCGCGGCGGCGGCAAGATGCACGTCAGGATGCTGTGTCTGGGCCGCCACTGGAACGCGATGACGTATCAGTACGAATCGACGCGCACCGATTTCGACGGGCTGCCGGCGCCACCGCTGCCACCTGATCTTTTTCTGCTCGCTCAGGAGATCGCCGGCACAGCAGGCATGCGGATCGAGCCGGACCTGTGCCTGATTAATTATTACGACGCCGAGGGACGGATGGGATTGCATCAGGACAAGGACGAAGGTCCAGAGTCGATCGCCGCGGGCATCCCGGTCGTATCGGTGTCGATTGGCGACACCGCGCGCTTTCTCTTCGGCGGGCTCAAGCGGCGCGAGCCGGTCGATGCATTGCCGCTCGAGTCGGGCGATGCGTTCGTCTTCGGTGGTCCCGCGCGCCTGCGCTATCACGGCGTCTCGCGCATCACGCCATTCACAGCTCCGCCAGAGCTCCAATTAACAGGCCGGTTCAACCTGACGTTCCGCCAATCCGACCAGGCATGCCGCGCGTCGTCGTAGTCGGCGCCGGCGCGGCCGGCACCATGGCCGCCATCTTCGCCGCGTCGAGAGGCGCAGACACACAGCTTCTCGAACGGACGAAAGACGGCGGGAGAAAAATTCTGATCAGCGGCGGTGGCCGCTGCAACATTCTTCCGGCGCGATTGGATGAGTCACGGTTCGTCACCGACTCGTCCTCGCGCACGCTTCGGCACATCGTGCGCTCGTGGCCGCTTCACGAGCAGATCGCGTTCTTCGAGCGCGAGCTGCAGCTGCCGCTCGTGGAAGAATCGGAATCGGCAAAGCTCTTTCCTAAATCGCAGAGCGCTCGCGAGGTGCGCGACAGGCTGCTGGCTCACGCCCGGAGCATGGGCGCGCAGATCGTGACCGACGCTCTGGTTACTGGTATCCGGCAATCAAAGAACGGCTGGATTGTGGAGCGTCACGGCCATGAGCCTCTGGAAGCTGAGGCGGTTGTCCTGGCGACGGGCGGGCTCTCAGTGCCACAGACGGGCAGTGACGGCGGCGGCCTTCGCATTGCGTCCGAGCTCGGACACGTCGTCAACCCCACGTACGCCGCGTTGACGCCGTTGCAATCCCTCGATTTCCGGCAACTCTCGGGCATCTCGTTGCCGGTCACCATCACGGCGCGATCGGAAGAGCGGCGCGCGGACGCGACCGGAGGATTTCTTTTCACGCATCACGGCTACAGCGGTCCGGCCGTTCTGGATGTGTCTCACGTGGCCGTGCGATCGCGCTCAGACGGCAGGCCGGCGACCATTACTGTTCGCTGGTCCGCCTTGAGCGACAGCGACTGGGAGGATGCCCTGCGGCCGAAGGCCGTGCGAACAGTCCTGTCGGCAGTCGGCGCAGAACTTCCCTACCGTCTCGCGGAAGCGCTCGTTGCCGCCGCCGATGTCGCACCCGACCGTCCACTGGCCCATCTGAGCCGGGCCGAACGGCTGCGGCTGATCGACATGCTCGCGCGCGGACCACTGCCGTGGACAGGCGATGAGGGCTACAAAAAAGCCGAAGTGACCGGCGGGGGCGTCAGCCTCGCGGAAATCGATCCGAAGACGATGGAGAGCAGGAAGCACAAAGGGTTGTTTCTCTGCGGCGAAATCCTGGACGCATTCGGACCGATCGGCGGTTACAACTTTCTGTGGGCATGGGTGACCGGGCGCGCCGCCGGCATCGGAGCATCGCAGTGATATGCTCTGAAGACTATGTCGATCTCGACCCGACTCCTCATTGTTGAGGACGATGCAGACAGCGCAGAGTTCCTCAGGCTGTTGCTCGAGCCGGAAGGGTACGTCGTCAAAACCGCCGCGACCGCACAACACGCCCGGACCGAGGTGACGGCCAAGAATGCCGACGTCATCCTGATGGATCTGATGCTCCCCGACGTCGAGGGGCTCGACCTGCTGCGGGAATTTCGCACGATGAGCCCCGAGTCGCAGGTCATCGTCGTCAGCGGTCACGGCAGCATCTCCGTCGCGGTCGAAGCGATGGAAAACGGCGCGTTGAGCTTTATCGAAAAACCGATCAACCCGAGCGTGTTGATGGCGCAGCTTCACAAAGCCTCAGAGAAGCTCGCCTTGACCAGCGAGAATCGCCGGCTGCGCGCCGAGCTGGACGAGGGGGCCACTTACGCCGGCGTCATCGGACGCAGCAAGCCGATGCGGCAGCTGTATCAACTGATCAAGTCGGTCGCGCCCACGGATGCGAACGTGCTGATCACCGGCGAAAACGGCAGCGGCAAGGAAATCGTGGCGACGGCGATCCACGAATCGAGCAAACGCGCGAAAGGTCCCTTCATCAAGGTGAACTGCGCGGCGATTCCGACCGAGCTCATCGAATCGGAGCTGTTTGGTCACAAGCGCGGTGCGTTCACCGGCGCCGTGAACGACAAGCAGGGGCTGATGGAGCTGGCCAACAACGGGACGCTGCTGCTCGACGAAATCGGAGACCTGACTCCGAATCTGCAGGTCAAATTGTTGCGCGTGCTCCAGGATCGCGAGTTCCGCCCGGTTGGCAGCACGAAGGTGCTGAAGACCAACTTCCGCCTCATCTCGGCCACCAATGTCAACGTCGACGCCGCGCTGAAGGAAGGGCGGCTGCGCGAGGATCTCTACTTCCGCATCAACACGCTCATGCTTCCCGTGCCGGCTCTTCGCGAACGGCCGACGGACATACCTCTGCTGGCAGAGTTCTTCCTCCGGAAATATGCCGCTCAACATGGAAAGACCGTGATGACGTTCCATCCGGATGCGCTGCGCGCCCTGGCGGGCTTCGCCTGGCCCGGCAACGTTCGCGAGCTGCAGCACGTCATCGAGCGCGCCGTCATCCTCACTCAAGGCGGGATGATTGGCGTGGATGACCTGCCCGATAACTTCACGGCACCGGTTACGACGAAATCCTGATCGCGCCCTTTCGGGGCCTACAATGGAGTTGTGCCACTCTCGCTGCGCCATCCCCGCACGCTGAAGGACTACGCCGCTCTTTGCGTTGTCCTGGTGCTGAGCGCCGTCACGCTCGTGAGCATCGGCATCGTCGTGCGTTACGGGATGGCGGTCAACAAGCTGTCGCGCGGCATCGGCCAGACGATGTTCTATGGAGCCGACGGCACGGCCTGGTTCCCGCTCGAGGAGCATCGGCGCGATGTGCCGATCACCCGCATCTCGCCGAATCTGCGCAACGCCGTCGTCGCGGTCGAAGATCACCGGTTCAACCAGCACCTGGGCATCGATCCCATCGGCACCGCACGCGCCATCGTCCGCGACATACGAGCCCTCAGCCTCGAAGAAGGCGGCAGCACGCTGACACAGCAACTGGCGCGAACGCTGTTTCTCACGGGCTCGCGCGATTTCACGCGCAAGGGCAAGGAAGCCGTGCTCGCGCTGATGATCGAGCAGCGTCTGTCGAAGACGCAGATCCTCGAGCTTTATCTGAATCGCATCTACCTCGGCGGCGCTGTCTACGGTGTCGAGGCGATGTCGCAGAACGTCTTCGGCAAGCCCGCAGCCGATTTGACACTGGCAGAAGGCGCATTCCTTGCCGGGCTGATTCGCACGCCGTCGGCGCTCTGGCCGTGGTCGCACTACGACCGCGCACTGAGGCGCAGTCATGTCGTGCTGGATCGCATGCGCGCCGAAGGATTCATCACGGCGCAGGCCGAACAACAGGCCCGCGCTACACCCCCTCGAATCCTTGCCTTTCCCGGCCTGACGCACGGGACCGCGGGGTACGCGCAGGACTATCTTCGCCAGCAGTTCCGCGCGGCGTTTGAGGACGACAACCCTCCCGACTGGAAGGTGCGGACGACGTTCGTTCCGGCCCTGCAGAAGGAAGCGGAGCGCGCCGTGTCGCAGGGGCTCGCGAAATTCCGTCAAACCGGACTCCAGGCGGCGCTCGTGGCGATCGATCCCCAAACCGGCGACGTGCTCGCGCTCGTTGGCGGGCGCGATTTCCAGCGCACCCCTTTCAACCGCGCAACCAACGCGAAGCGGCAACCGGGATCGGCATTCAAACCGTTCGTGTTCGCGGCTGCGCTGAACAATGGCCTGTCGCCGATTTCGCCGATCTCCGATCTCAACAATCTTCGCGTGCCCGGCTACGACGAATGGGAAGTGACCAACGTCAGCGCCGAGCCGCGAGACACGTTGACGCTCCGCGAAGCGCTGTATGAGTCGAACAATCAGGCGGCGGTGAAACTGCAGACACAGGTCGGCTCGAGGCCCGTGCTGACACTCGCCGAGTCGCTCGGTCTGCCGAACATGCCGGATGTGCCGTCGCTGGCCCTCGGCGTGGGCGAGGCAACGCCGCTGGCGCTGACGACGGCCTATTCCGTGTTTCCGAACGGTGGATTTGCGGTCGTGCCGCGGCCAATTGTCCAGGTGCTCGACAACGACGGCTACGCGGTGCTCAATCGCGCAGTCGAGCGGAAGCCGGTTCTGTCGGAAGCCGTCGCGTTTCAAATGGTGTCGATGCTTGCCGACGTCGTCGACACAGGAACCGGCGCTGCCGCTCGATCTCTCGGCGTGCGCTTCCCTGCTGCCGGAAAGACGGGCACCACAGACAACTTCAAAGATGCGTGGTTCGTCGGCTTCTCATCGTCGATGGTCGTGGGCGTCTGGGTGGGATTCGATCAGCCGGCGAAGATTGCCCAGGACGGCTACGGCGCACGATACGCGTTGCCGATCTGGGCCGATTTCATGTCGCGAACCGCACGCGTGCGCAAGCCGGAAGAATTCCGCGTGCCCACCACCGTCGAAGCCGTTCGCCTCTGCCGCGTAAGCCATCTCGTCCCCCGCGAGTCGTGCCCGACCTACAACGAGTACTTCAAGCACGGCGACATAGTCCCCGAGGACAAGTGCGACATTCACCGCGGCCCGAACGCAGCCGAGGTGATTGGCGGGATTTTCTCGAGGATTGGCAAAGGGATTGGGAAAATCTTCGGCCGGTGATCCTCACCGAAAATTCAAACAAGAGATCAGGAGATCAGGAGATCAGGAGTTTCGGAGATCAAGGGTTCTTGCCTGGCGAGAACTTGCCTCGCTAACGGTCGGGGTGTGAGAGCCTTCGGATACCCGTCTTCAGGACAATCACGTTAAAGTTCATTATCAATCCAGCAGGACAATCGGCTAGCTTCAAGTACGTCACACCTTGGGCAAGATGGAGTGGATGGATGGATTCCACTGACTTCAATTCAACGATCACAACACCTTCGACTAAGAGATCAATCTGGAGCCGGGTGTTGATGGGCGAGCCCTTGTATTGCAGCCTGATGCGTTGCTCCGCTTCGAAGTGAAGCTGAGCATTGCTCAACTCGATGCACATACACTCCCGATAAACGGACTCGAGAAGTCCTGGACCGAGTTCCTTGTGCACCTCGATTCCGCACCCGATAATCCTGTCAGTGAGCTGATCGATTTGTCCGTCAGTAGGGTTCATGAAAGCGTCAGACGCAGTCTCTGCGCCAACCGCGACTGCGCCTCATTTCTCGAGTTCATCCGCAACGTTTGGAATTTATGCAATGCCGAGCGAACGCGTGCAGCGAACTATTTGAGATCTTCCTGAACTCCTGTTGGCTTGCTTCCAGGGCACACCGACCGGCTACTGAGTTTGTTATAATAAGCAGATCATGATTTCAGTAAGCGGCGTCACCATGCGTTTCGGCTCGAGGACACTCTTCGAGGAAGTCACCACCACGTTTTCGGCGGGCCGGCGGTACGGCCTGACGGGCCCGAATGGGGCCGGCAAGTCGACGTTCATGAAATTGCTCACGGGCGAGCTCGATGCTCAGCAGGGCACCGTAACACGGCCCAAAAAGCTCGGCGTGCTCCGGCAGGATCAGTACGCGTTCGACCAGCATCGCGTCATCGACACGGTCATCATGGGCAACCGTCGCCTGTGGGATGCGCTGCTCGAGCGCGACAAGCTCTACGGCGAGACGGAGATGACGCACGAGGCCGGCATGCGCCTCGGCGAGCTCGAGGGCATCGTCGGCGAAGAAGACGGCTACTCCGCCGAGAGCGACGCCGCGATTCTGCTTCAGGGTCTCGACATCGCGGATGAGTTGCACGGACGACAGATGGCCGAGCTGCAGGGCGGCCAGAAGGTGCGCGTGCTGCTCGCGCAGGCGCTTTTCGGTCATCCCGAAGCGCTGCTGCTCGACGAGCCCACGAACCACCTCGACCTCGACTCGATTCACTGGCTCGAAGAGTTCCTCAACCGTTACGAGGGCACGCTGATCGTCATCTCGCACGACCGGCATTTCCTGAACGCGATCTGCTCGCATATCGCCGACATCGACTACCAGACGATCATCACGTATACCGGCGGCTACGACGACATGGTGATGGCGAAAACGCAGATTCGCACCCGGGTCGAAGCCGACAACGCGCAGCGCGAGAAGAAAATCGCGCAGCTCAACGACTTCATTCAACGCTTCGGCGCAGGCACCCGGGCCAGCCAGGTCGACGTCGCGCCGCAAAGAAGTCGAGCGGCTGCAGACGACCGAGCTCGCGCGATCCAACATCCAGCGGCCGTATATCAAGTTCGCCATGAAGCGGCCGTCCGGCAAAGTCGCGCTCGAGTTCAAAGGGCTCAAGAAGGCGTTCGGCGGCCTGAAGGTGATTCCCGGATTCGACGCCGTGGTCAACCGCGGCGAGAAGATCGTGCTGATCGGCCGCAACGGTGCCGGCAAGACGACGCTATTGAAGGCGCTCCTGAGCGATGCGCCTGGACGGCCGCCGGCACCAGACGATGTCGACGCCGGCAAAATGACGTGGGGCCACGAAGTGTCGATCGGCTATTTTCCGCAGGACCAGACGGGAACGATCCAGAAGGGCATGACGGCGGTCGAATGGCTCCATCAGTTCGATCCCGACGCGTCGCGTCAGGACATTCACGGGCTGCTCGGGCAGATGCTTTTCAGCGGCGAAGAAGGCTTGAAGCCCACTGAAGCCCTTTCGGGCGGCGAAACGGCGCGCCTGCTCTTCTGCCGCATCATGCTGCAGAAGCCCAACGTGCTCATCCTCGACGAGCCGACCAACCACCTCGATCTGGAATCGATTAACGCGCTGAACATCGCGCTGCAGAAATTCGAGGGCACGATCCTGCTCGTGACCCACGATCAGGACTTGCTCGAAGAAGTGGGCACGCGCGTGTGGCAGTTCGAGAACGGCCGGATTGTCGACTTCAAGGGGACCTACGAAGAGATGACCGGATCGCCGGCGTAGCCGCTACCCTCTTCGCTGTCGACGTTCCACTTCAACCGGCACCGGAGGTTTGTCGCGATCCCGCATTTCCAGAATCGCGTAATCTTCCATCACGAGATATTCCGCCAGCGTCGGGGGCAAGTCGTAGATCTCTCCAGGCCGGTAGTAATTCAACGACAGTCCGTTGATGACGCCATACGCCTGTCGTGTGATCTTCACTTTCATGAACCCGGGTTCGTCTCCTGTTATTCATGCTAGCAGGAATCATGGCGTTTGGACCCCATGAAAGTGCGGAGAAACAGGGAGAAAAAGGCTTGCCGGTTGTATCGACGGCATGCACGTGGAGTGTTTTTGGTCAGACCACAGGAGCGTAATTCACACTGACCGTGGTTCCTGCGTCAGCCCTGCTGTTCGCGGTTCCGGCGCTTGAGCGCGACAGCATGCTCGGAGCAGACGACGAATCCGCCACCGAGCTCGCGGACGACTCCAACGACATGCTCCGCGGGGTTGGGACAATTCGGAAAGTCACAGAGATATTCTGCGAGGATTTCTTCCGTGCCGTCCTGACGAATCGTGCCGGTGCGCAAGATCACGTAGGGCAATCTCGTCCTCCGATAAGGTTCACGTTCAGCAAAAGGGCGGCCAGCCGTCCCACCTACTGACATGGTATCGGCGCGAGCAGTCGTGGCGATTAATTGTCAAATCTTCATCCGGCAGACTACGCCCACATCGTCGCAGTACCACAGGGTGCCGTTCCAGATCGTCAATCCGTGTGCAACTGGATCGGCGTCGCCCAGCTGGATTTTTTCGACGATGTTTCCCGTATTCGTGTCGTACTTGAAGAACGCGGCAAGATTCGAATCGCCATGCCACAGGTACTGGCCCTCGAACGCCAACCCGTGCGGGCGATTGCCGGGTGTGCGGAAGATTTTCTGCACGACCCACGACTTCGGCTCGATTTCATAAATCGATCGTGCCGACGTCGATGTCGTCCACAGACGACCATCTTTCCATTCCTGTCCGTGAGCGCCCTGCAGGCGATTGCTCGGTACCTGCGTCAGCCGTTGCAAGACAGGGCCGCCGGCCTCGGCGAGACCGGGCCGCGTCTGCGCCATGGGACCTCCAGCAAGCGGACTCCGGCGCTGCGGCGGATCGCCCGCCATCGTGTACATGATGGAGCCTGGAGTCGGCTGCCGCTGAATGACGGCGCCGGTGGTCGCGTTGCAGCGCACGTTCTCGTAGCTGAACGTCGAGCCGATCCACAGGGCTTCACCGTCGAACGTAATGCCGCTCGGGCGAACCGTATCGGTCTCGAACGAACGAAGGACCCGTCCATCGGCGTAATCGACGAGATACGCCTTGCTGCCGGCGCTCTGGTCGATGATCCACAAACCGTCTTTCGTCGCCTGTAGCCCGTTTGGCTGCGGCCCCGGTGATTTGAAGGCAATCTCGACCTTGCCGGTCTTTCGCAGCGGAACGTTCGCCACAGACGGCGGATTGCAAAGCGAGGCCTCGGCGGCGCCTGGATTCACTCCTGCGACGGTCGCGCCCGCGGCGAGACCGAAAAACGCTCGACGGCTGATCATCGGAGCCTCCCTTTTTTACTTGGACGCCGCGATTCTAGCAGCTTCGGCGGGAACGGCTTCGGCGAAATGGCACGCCGACCAGTGCCCGGGGACGACCTCGCGAAGCGGCGGCTCCTCTGTCGAGCAGATCGGCTGCGCCATGAAGCAGCGCGGATGAAAGCGGCAGCCGGACGGCGGGTTCGCCGGGTTCGGCACGTCGCCCTTCAGCACGATCCGCGCCTTCTTCGCGTCGGGATCGTGCTGACGGAATCGCCGACAGCAGCGACACGGTGTAGGGATGCCGCGGGTCGCGATAGAGGTCGAGGCTCGGCGCCAGCTCGACGATCTTGCCGAGATACATCACCGCCACGCGATTGCTGATGTGCTCGACCACCGACAGATCGTGCGCGATGAAGAGATACGTCAGCGACATCTCGCTTCTGCAGGTCGCGCAGCAGATTGACGATCTGCGCCTGGATGGAGACGTCGAGCGCCGAGACCGGCTCGTCGGCGACGATCAGCCGCGGGTTCACGCGCGAGCGCGCGGGCGATGCCGATGCGCTGGCGCTGGCCGCCGGAGAACTCGTGCGGATACCGCGCCGGCCTGGCTCGGCGACAGCCCGACCATGCGCAGCAGCTCGGCCACCCGCTCGCGCGCGCGCCTGTCCGCTGCGCGATGCCGTGCACCGTCAGCACTTCCGTCAGCATCGTGCCGCACGCTCAGCCGCGGGTTCAGGCTCGAATACGGATCCTGAAAGATGATCTGCATCTGCCGCCGCAGCTGCGCGCATCTCGCCGAACGGCAGGCCGGTGATCTCCTGGCCGTCGAACTTCACGCTGCCCGCGGTCGGCTCGATCAGCCGCAGAATGCAGCGCCCGGTCGTCGTCTTTCCGCAGCCGCTCTCCCCGACCAGCCCGAGCACTTCGCCCTGCTGCACCGAGAACGACACGCCGTCGACCGCGCGCACGTGCCCGACGGTGCGCGAGAACAGCCCCTTCTTGATCGGGAAGTACTTCTTGAGGTCCGTCGACCTCGAGCAGCAGCGTCGACGGCGCGATCTCGGATCCGAGTCGTCGAGCGTGCTCGATCGCTGTGCGTCCGGCGGCGGTCACGCGGATCGAGCGTGCCGGCGGCGATCTCGCCGGCGCGCCAGCAGCGCGACAGATGATCGCCGACGATCGCCTCGAGCGGCGGATCCTCGCAGGCACTTCTGGATCATCACCGGGCAGCGCGGATGGAAGCGGCAGCCGGCCGGAAACCGCGCCGGATTCGGCACGGTGCCCGGAATGACGCGCAGCCGATCGACGACCTCGCCGAGCTTCGGCAGCGACGCCTGCAGCCCGGCGGTGTACGGGTGCAGCGGCGTGCGGAACGCCGCTCGCACGTCGCAGTACTCGACCACCTGCCCGCCGTACATCACCGCCACGCGATCGCGCCGTCTCCGCGACGACGCCGAGATCGTGCGTGATGAGGATGACCGCCATCCCCAGCTCGCGCTGCAGCTCCTTGAGCAGCTCGAGGATCTGCGCCTGAATCGTCACGTCGAGCGCCGTCGTCGGCTCGTCGGCGATCAGCACGGCCGGCTGGCACGCCAGCGCCATCGCGATCATCACGCGCTGGCGCATGCCGCCCGACATCTGATGCGGATACTCGTCGACGCGCTGCGCGGCCGCCGGAATGCCGACGCGCTCGAGCATCTCGATCGCCCGCGTCGCGCGCCTGCGCGCGCGGTCGATGCGCTCGTGCAGCACCAGCGTCTCGATGATCTGCTCGCCGCACGGTGTAGACCGGATTGAGCGACGGTCATCGGCTCCTGGAAGATCATCGAGATCTCCTTGCCGCGGATCGCGCGCATCTCGGTCGTTCGAGCAGCGGCAGGAGGTCGCGTCCCTTGAACAGGATCCGTCCGTCGACGATCCGGCCCGGGCGGCTGCGGCACGAGCTTCAGGATCGACAGCGCGGTCACGCTCTTGCCGCTGCCCGACTCGCCGACCACCGCCAGCGTCTCGCCGGCGTTCACCTCGAACGACACGCCGTCGACCGCGCGCACCACCGCCGTGTCGGTGTAGAAATAGGTCTTCAGATTCTCGAGACGCAGGAGCGGCTCGCTCATGCCTGGCGCGTCCTCCGCTGACACTCGCCGCGGATCGAGCGCATCGCGCAGGCCGTCGCCGAGAAAATTGAACGCCATCACCGTCAGGAAGATCGCCGTGCCGGGCACGAACAGCAGCCACGGGAAACGTCGTCAGCGCGCGGATGCTGCGCGCCTGGTTCAGCATGTTGCCCCACGACGCGCTCGGCTCCTGCACGCCGACGCCGAGAAACGACAGCACGACCTCGCCCAGGATGTAGCCGGGAATCGACAGCGTCGCGGCCACGATCACGTACGACATCGTGTTCGGCAGCACGTGCCGCGCGATGACGCGCAGCCGGCTGAATCCGAGCGCCTCGGCCGCCGTCACGTACTCGCTCTTGCGCATCGACAGCACCAGGCCGCGGATGACGCGCGCCAGGCCGGCCCAGCCGATGAACGCGAGAATCGCGACGATGCCGAGGTAGACCTGCTGGCTCGGCAGATCGATCGGGAAGACCGCGCGCAGCGCGATGATCAGATAGAGCGACGGGATGCTCAGCAGCAGCTCGGTCGACCGCATGATGACCGTGTCGACGAAGCCGCCGAAGTAGCCGGCGATGCCGCCGAGCAGCAGCCCGAGCGTGAACGAAATCGCGATGCCGACCAGGCCCGACCGTCAGCGAGATCTGCGCGCCGTACAGCAGCCGCGACAGCACGTCGCGCCCGAACGAATCGGTGCCGAACAGATAGACGCGGCCCGGCGGATCGACGCCGAACAGGTGGACGTCGGTCGGGATCACGCCGAGCAGCTCGTACGCGGTAGCCGCGCACGAAGAACCGCACGGGCAGCTCGCGCGCCGGATCTTCCTCGTACTCGAAGCTGCCCACGTCGACCAGCCGCATCTCGCGGACGAACGGCCGCAGGCTGAAGCTGCCGTCGGCGTGGATCCAGTGCAGCGCCTGCGGCGGATGGAAGTAGTTCTGCGCGATCCATCTCCTCCTGCGGATAGGGCGCGACGAACGGCGCGAACAGCGCCAGCAGGTAGAAGATCGCCAGCACGACGCCGCCGGCGATCGCCAGCGGGCTCTTCCGCATCTGCGCCAGAAGACGACGCCCGGCGACTGCGGCGAGACGACCTCGAGCACTCGGGTCGTCTCGAACGAGCGGTCGGGCGACGATCTCAGTCATAGCTGATCCGCGGATCGGCGATCGCCAGCAGCAGATCGGCGATGAGATTGCCGACAATCAGCACCAGCGACGCCATCAGCACCGCGCCCATCACGAGGTACTGATCCTGCGTGAGGATGGCGTCGAGCGTGATGCGTCCGAGGCCCGGCCACGAAAAGATGATCTCGACGATGAACGAGCCCGAGACGAGCGCGCCGAGCGTGTAGCCGAACAGCGTGATCATCGGGTTCAGCGCGTTTCGCAGCGCGTGCTTGATGATGACCGTCCGCTCGCTCAAGCCCTTTGGCGCGGGCCGTCGTCACGTAGTCGAGCCGCAGCACGTCGAGCAGGCTGCCGCGCATCTGCCGCATGCGGCTCGCCAGCGGGATCAGGCCGACCACCAGCGCCGGCAGCGCGAGATGGTGCAGCGATGTCGAAGAACTGGCCGATGCCGTCGAGCTCGTCGTAGTCGAGCGAGCGCATGCCGCCCACCGGAAACCATCCGGTGCGCGCCGCCAGCATCAGCAGCAGCAGGCCCGAGAGAATTTCCGGAATCGACAGCCAGACGAACGCGACGAGCGACAGCGCGCGATCGACCCACGAGTGCTGCCTCACCGCGGCCAGCACGCCGAGCGGAATCGCCAGCCCCCAGGTGACGAGCGCCGCGGCGCCGGCGAGCAGCAGCGTGTTGGTGAAGCCTTCGCTGCAGCACCTCGAACACCGGCTGGTGGCGCGAGAACGACTGGCCGAAGTCGAAATGCAGGAGGACGTTCCGGAGGTAGATCGCCGTACTGGACGTACCACGGCTTGTCGAGGCCGAACCGCACGCGCATCGCCTCGATCGTCTCGGCGGAGATGCCGGGGTTCTCCGCCATCTGATTCAGGAAATCGCCCGGCGCCAGCTGCAGCAGGAGGAACGTCAGCAGCGAGATGCCGAACAGCAGCGGAATCGTCTGCAGCAGCCGCCGCAGGACGTAGGTGCGCATGGCGGCGTGTCAGCTGTCGCGCGCGGCTTCACGAAGACCCGCTCGATGTTCCAGAGGATGCGGTGCGCCATGACGCTCGGCTGCATGTTGCCGAACCGGTTGCTGACCGGCACTTGATCGTCGACGATCGGCAGCCAGATGAACCAGCTCTGCTCGTTGATGATGGTCTGCGATCTCCTTCCACGCGCGCTTCTGCGTCGGCACGATCCTGCGTCGTGAGGATCTCGTCCATCAGCTGATCGATCCGCGCCTCCTCCGGCGTCGCCGGCTTCTGCTGCCGGATGAACCAGTAGTGCGTCTCGCCCGACGACCGCCAGACGTTCTGGCCGTTGCCGGGCGTCGGCGGCACGCCGCTCTGCAGGCCGAGCAGGATCGCGTCGTACTGGAAGTCGTCGCGGAGGTTCGTGATGAGCGTGTTGAAGTCGACGGGCGTCAGCATCACCTTGATGCCGACCTTCGCGAGATCGTCCCTGATGAAGTTCGCCATCGCCGACGCGCATGCGTGTTGTCTGCTGTTGGTCTTCAGCGTGAAGGTGACCGGATTGCCGCGCGTGTCTTCGAGGACGCCGTCGCCGTTCGTGTCCTTCAAGCCCAGGCCGGCGAGCAGCCGCTTCGACTTCGGCGGGGTTGTAGTCGTAGTGCGACGAGGTCGGGCGTGTGCCACTCCTTGTTGCCGCGCGTCGTCTGCGACCAGTTCTTCTCGCCGTCGCCGAAGAAGATGCTCGGGATCATCGCGTCGCGATCGATCGCCATCGACACGGCGCGCCGGAACGTCGCGTTGTTGAACCAGGCGTACTTCACCGGATCGACGAACGGTTCGCCGACCTTCTTGCCCGGCATGGGCTTCTCGCCCGGCAGCGGCGGCTGGACCTTGTTCAGGTTGAACCAGAAGAAGTTGCGTGTTCAGCGCGGGCCCGAGGTCGTGCAGCGTGAAGTTGCCCTTCTTCTGGTTCTCCTCGTACCACTTGTAGTTCTCGGGCTTCACGTTGTCGAGCGCCGTCGAGCTCGCCCGAGCGGAATTTCAGATCGGCCGCGTCCTGATCGGGCACGATCAGAAAGACCAGCTCGTTCAGGTACGGCAGGCGCTGGTTGTTCTGGTCGAACGCCGTAGTAGTACGGGATTGCGGCCGAGCACGGTTTTCTCGCCGGCACGTACTGCGCGAGGCGCCACGGCCCGCTCGTGACGATCTTGTCGGGCGGCGTGCTGACGTTGTAGGCCGAGGCGAAGCTGCCGTCCTTGAACGCCGGCTCGAGCACGTGCTTCGGCATGATCGGCAGGCCGCCCGTGGCACAGCGCGTCGAGCAGCGCGGAGTTCGGCTTGCAGGCGTCTTGATGACGACGGTGTAGGGATCGGGCGCCGAGACCTTGAAGTTCTTGCCCGCTCGATCTTCAGCAGGTCCTGGATCGACGGGTGCAGAGCTCGGTCGTAGCGCCACCTGGAAGCTGAACAGCACGTCCTCGGCCGTGATCGGATGGCCGTCGGAGAACGCGGCGCCCTTGCGCAGATGGAACGTCCAGGTCATCCCGTCGGGCGCGACCTCCCACGACTTGGCCAGCTCGGGCCCGAACTGCTGCGTGACGTTGTCGAAGTCGACCAGCGCCGTGAACAGCTGGTTCGTGATGTCGGTGGACGACGTCTCGTTCGCCATCATGCCGTTGAACGTCTTCGGGTTCACCGTCGGCGCCGAGCACGAAGCGCCCGCCGTAGCGGCCGACGGTCGGCAGCTGCCTGATCAGCGGCTCTGCCGGCGGCGGGATCTCGTCCTTGTACTCGACGGCCTCGGTCGCGGATCGACGGCAGCCGCGGCAGAGCCGCAGCGGCGCACATGACCGCGACGTGTCAAAAGGCGCGTGACCCTCATTTGACGTAAACCCTGTCGATGTTCCAGATCAGCCGGTGCGCCATGATGCTGGGCTGCACGTTGCCGAACCGGTTGCTCATCGGAATCTTCACGTTCAGGATCGGCAGCCAGATGAACCAGCCCTGCTCGTTCCAGATGGTCTGCATCTCCTTCCAGATGCGCCTTGCGCTCGGCGAGATCGAGCGTGGTGACCATGCGTTCCATCAGCTGATCGATGCGCGCCTCTTCCGGCGTGGCCGGCTTCTGCTGCCTGACGAACCAGTAGTGCGTGATGCCCGATCGACCGACAGAAGATTCTGCGCATTCGCCGGATCGGGCGGCACGCCGCTCTGCGAGCCCGAGCAGGATGGCCTCGTACTGGAAATCGTTGCGCAGGTTCGTGATCGAGCGTGTTGAAGTCGACGGGCGACGAGCGTGACCTTGATGCCGACCTTGGCGAGATCGTCCTTGATGAAGTTGGCCATCGCCGACGCGCATCGTGTTGTCGGCGTTCGTCTTCAGCGTGAAAGCTGATCGGATTGCCCCTGCGTGTCCTCGAGCACGCCGTCGCCGTTGCCGTCCTTGAATCCGAGGCTGGCCAGCAGCCTCTTCGACTCCGCGACGTTGTAGTCGTAATGCGACGAGATCCGGGGTGTACCACTCCTTGTTGCTGCGGGCCAGCGATGGACCAGTTCTTCGTACCCTTCTCCGAAGAAGACGCTCCGGATCATCGCGTCGCGATCGATGGCCATCGACACCGCGCGCCGGAACACCGGGTTGCTGAACCAGGCGTACTTCACCGGATCGACGACGCTGTCGCCGACGCGCTTGCCTGGCGGCAGCGTCTCGCCCTGCAACGGCGGCTGCACCTTGTTGAGGTTGAACCAGAAGAACCGGCTGTTGATCTCGGGACCGAGGCTGTAGCAGCGTGAAGTTGCCCTTCTGCTGGTTGTCCTGGTACCACCGGTAGTTCTCGGGCTTGACGTTGTCGAGCGCCGTCGAGCTCGCCGGAGCGGAACTTCAGATCGGCCGCGTCCTGATCCGGCACCGATGAGAAAGACCAGCTCGTTCAGGTACGGCAGCCGCTTGCTCTGCCTTGTCGACGCCGAACCAGTACGGATTCCGGCCGAGCACCGTCTTCTCGCCCGGCACATACTGCAGCACTCGCCACGGGCCGCTGTCACGATCTGATCGGGCGGCGTGCTGACGTTGTACGCCGAGGCAAAGTGCCGTTCTTGTAACGCCGCCTCGAGCACGTGCTTCGGCATGATTTCGAGGGACGCCCGACGCGTATGAGCATCGTGGCGATCGGGCGCGGCGTCTTGACGACGACCGTCAGCGGATCCGGCGCCGAGAACTCGAACGGCTTGCCGTTGAGCTTCAGCTGATCCTGCACCGCCGGATGCAGCGTCTCGTCGAGCGCCACCTGCGCAGCTGAACAGCACGTCCTCAGCGGTGAATGGGATGACCGTCCGAAAACTTCGCGCCTTGGCGAAGGTGGAACGTCCACGTCAGCCCGTCCGCCGACACCTCCCACGACTTCGCGAGCATCGGCACGAATTGCTGAGTGCCGTTGTCGTAGTCGACGAGGAACGTGAACAGATTGCGGTTCGTGATGTCGGTCGACGACGTCTCGTTCGCCATCATGCCGTTGAACGTGCGCGGATTCCATTGGTCTCGGCAAACACGAAACGGCCGCCGTGCTTCCCGATCGTCGGCGCGTCGACGACCATCGCGTCTTCCGGCAGCGGGTGCGGATCGTTGGTACTCAGCAGTTTCAGCGGCTTTGCGCCGGCATCCCGTGGTGACGATCAGCAGAAGGCCAGCAGGAGAATGAAGAGGTTTTTCATTTGACGTAAATGCTGTCGGCGTTCCAGATGATTCGATGAGGAAGGATGCTGGGCTGGATGTTGCCGAAGCGGTTGCTGACGGGCATCTTTTGATTCGCGATCGGGAGCCAGATGAACCATCCCTGCTCGTTGACGATGGTTTCGACCTCCTTGTACGCTTTCTTGCGCGCATTCAAATCCTGCACCGTCAGGATCTCGTCCATGAGCCGGTCGATGCGCGCCTCCTCAGGCGTTTCCGGCTTTGTCTGAGCCATATTCCAGAAGTGGGTCAGTCCTGACGAGCGCCAGACGTTCTGCATCATGGCCGGATCGGGCGGCACGCCGCTCTGCAGACCCAGCAGGATCGCGTCGTACTGAAAATCGGCCCGGAGGTTGGTGATGAGCGTGTTGAATTCGACTGGCGCGAGCACCACGTTGATGCCGACTTTCGCGAGATCGTCTTTCATGAAGTTCGCCATGCCCGATGCGGAGCGTGTTGTCGCTGTTCGTTTTCAGCGTGAAGGTGATCGGATTCCCGCGCGCATCCTCGAGCACGCCGTCGCCGTTGCCATCTTTGAATCCGAGGCCCGCGAGCAGCTTCTTCGCTTCCGCCACGTTGTAGTCGTAGCGGACGAGATCGGGCGAGTACCAGATCTTGTTGCGCGGGGTCGCGATCGCCCAGTTCTTGTGCCCTTCTCCGAAGAACACGCTCGGAATCATCGCCTGCCGATCGAGCGCCATCGACACGGCGCGGCGAAACACGGGATTCCTGAACCACTCGTACCTGGTCCGGTCCACCTGAACGGCTCGCCGATCTTCTTTCCCGGTGTCGCCTTCTTGACCGTGTTCAGATTGAACCAGAAGATAGTTCGTGTTCAGGTCGGGCCCGAGATCGTAGAACGTGAAGTTGCCCTTTTCCTGGTTGTCCTGATACCAGCGGTAGTTCTCGGGTTTCACGTTGTCCAGGCCGTCGAGCTCGCCGGCTCGGAACTTCAAATCCGCCGCGTCGCGATCGGGCACCATGACGATAGACGATCTCGTTGAGGTAGGGGAGGCGACGGTTCTGCTGGTCGACGCCGAACCAATAAGGGTTCCGTCCGAGCACCGTTTTTTCGCCGGGCACGTACTGCGTCACGCGCCAGGCCCCGCTCGTCACAAGCTGCTCGGGCGGCGTGCCGACGTTGTAGGCCGACGCGAAGGTGCCGGCCTTGAACGGTCCCTCGAGGATGTGCTTCGGCATGATCCGGACGACGCCAACCGTGGGCACGAGAACGGCGTTGGGTGCCGGCGTCTTCACCACGAAGGTGTAGTCGGTCCGGCGCCGACACCTCGTAGAACTTGTCGCCCATCTTCAGAAGGTCCTGCACCGATGGATGAAGCGTGGGATCGAACGCCACCTGAAAGCTGAAGAGCACGTCCTGCGCGGTCATCGGGTGACCGTCGGAAAAGGCGGCGCCTTTGCGCAAATGGAAGGTCCACGTCAGGCCGTCCGGCGCAACTTCCCAGGTCTTGGCCAGCCCCGGTTCAATCTCCTGCGTTTCGTTGTCGTAGCCGACCAGCGATGAATACGTGAGGTTGTTGATGTCGTTCGACGAGGCTTCGTTCGCCATCATCGCGTTGAACGTTCTCGGGTTCTGCGTCTGACCCAGGACAAAGCGACCGCCGTATCGACCGGGCGTTTGCACTTTCCTGACAAACGGCTCTGCCGGAAGCGGATGCGGATCCTGATATTCCGCGACCTCCGCCGCACGCCGGCGGCAACCCATTTCGGCCCCGACTGCCCCGATCAACAGAAAGAGCAGCAGAATCCTGCTGCTCTTGCGAAAACGCGTCATCGTTCGGATTCTACCTGTTTTGACGTTGCGGAGCGGCGCGCGGCCGAGATCCCGCTTGCCAAAACACCGTTCTGGCCTTTATCCTGCAATTCCCCCCAGCGCTCCCCAAGATCTCCTGAGAAGTTCAGGTGAACGGACCTCGCGCTCACACAAGAACCGTGTGTGCCGATACAAAAGTGTAAGGGTCACCCATGAGACGCATATCTCTGATCGGAATATTGCTTGGAGCGCTGGCTGTCAGCGCCTGTATCAAGCACGAACTTGTACCGACGGCTCCCGACAATGTAGGCGGCAATTCCGGGAGTTCATCGTCGGGGGGTAACTCGGGCGGCAGTTCCGGCGGCAGCACTGGCGGCAACTCGAACAATTCGGGAAACAACGGATCCGCGTCGGCATCTGCCTTCAGCGGCGCCTGGGGCTCGTCAACCATCGCCGGCCTTCCCCTGGGTAATTGTTCCGATGTGAAGTGGCTGATCACCGCGCAGACGGATACCTCGGTCTCGGGCACGGTCACGGCGAACTGCGCCAGCGGCGTCGCCGTCTCGGCGAACCTGACGGGCACGATCACGGGCGCGAACACGATCAACCTGGTCGCGAACGGCACGCTCACGGCCATGGGAGTGCCCTGCCAGTTCAATATCACCGGCACCGGCACCCGCCAGACCAATGACTCGATGAAGGTGGACTACAACGGCAGCTACTGCTTCGGCACCGTCAGCGGGTCTGAGACCCTGCGCAAGTTCCCCGACGTGTAAAAAAGGGGTCGGGTGCAATTTTCGACCGCGGTCCGCGAAAATTGCACCCGACCCCTTTTTCGACCCTACCTGAGCCAGTCCCCTACCCAATCGCGCATTCCCTGATGTGAGAGCTGCCGGCCCGCTTTGCCAGTTCGGCAGGCAGGGTTCGCCGCGAAAGGATCAGGCCATGCGATTTCTCTTGCTCGTCGCCGTCATCATTTTCATTCCCGTTTTGGCGTCCGCTCAGTCCATAGAGGTCTTCGGCGTCACCGGCGGCGTCCAGGTCTGGGACGATGAGGGCAACATCGGTTTCGGTGTGCCGCTGGGCGGCGGCATCGGATTCAGGTCGCCGAATGGCTGGGGCATCGAGGGGCTCTTCGAAGGGCAGAAAGCCGAGCGCAACTTTTCGAGCGGCGTCCGGTTCGACTCGACCATCACCAGCGCACGCGCGCGCATTCTGAAGTACTTCGGCCAGAACCGCATTCAGCCCTATGCGGGAGGCGGACTGGGGATTACCCGCATCAAGTCCACCCGCACCGAGCCGGTTGGCTTCGGCGGTATCTTCAGCAGCACGTCGAAGGCCGGCACGCTCAGCGGCTTTGCAGGGGTGCGGATCCCCGCGGGGAACCGGCTGTTCGTGCGCCCGGAATTTGAAATCGCCCGATCGGGCGAGCACGTGCGGATCGGCGGCAACGTCGCGATCGGCGTCGGCTGGTGAACGTGGTACATTTCGCCCCGTGAATCTTCGAGGCGTCTTCCCACCCATTCCCACGCCATTCGCTGACGACACTGTCAATCATCGGGCCCTCGCCGGCAACGTCTCGCGATGGATGCAGACGCCGCTGGCAGGGCTCGTTGTGCTTGGATCGAACGGCGAAGCGCCGCTTCTCGACGATGCAGAGGCGGATGGGGTGATCGAAACGGTGCGCGCGAACGTGCCGCGCGACCGCACGCTGATTGCGGGCGTCGGGCGCGAATCAACAGCAGCCACCATCGACGCCGCCAGACGCGCCGCACGTATCGGTGCTGACGTCGCGCTCGTCCGGACGCCTTCGTATTACAAGAACGTGATGACGGGCGAGGCGTTCGTGCGTCACTACACGGCCGTCGCCGACGCGTCGCCGCTTCCGGTGCTCCTTTACAACGTCAGCATGTACACCGGCGTCAACCTGATGCCCGAGACCGTCGGGCGCCTGGCCGCCCACGGGAACATTATCGGGATGAAGGAATCCAATACTGACGTCGTGCAGCTTTCGGAAACGATTGCGCGGACTCCCGATGATTTCGTCGTCCTGGCCGGATCGGCCGCGACGTTCTATCACGCGCTCTCGGCGGGGGCCGACGGCGCCGTGCTGGCGATCTCGGCGGTCGTACCGGACATCTGCGTCGAGATTTTCGATCTCGTCCGCAGGGAGCGTCACACCGAAGCGCTCGCATTGCAGCGACGGATTACGCCGCTCGGCCGCCTTCTGGGCGCGGTGCATGGCGTTGCCGGCCTGAAGTACGCGCTCGACCAGATCGGATACGTCGGCGGACCCACCCGTCCGCCTCTCGGGACGGTGCCGGCGGAGGCCCAGCAACAGATCCGCGAACAGTTGGCCGCTCTGAAGGTCGGCAGGACCGTAGTGTCGGCAGATCCACGGTAGTGCTGGCCTTTGGGCCAGCCCAAAGCCGACACCTTAGATACAAATGACTCAAGACCTCCGAGCGGTCTGGCGTTCGGCCCTGCGATCGCCACTCTTCATCGCGACCGCGGTGCTCACGCTCGCCATCGGAATAGGCTCAGGTACGGCGATGTTCAGCATCGTCAACGCCGTGCTTCTGCGGCCGCTCCCGTTTCGCGACCCCGACCGGCTGGTCGAGCTCTTTGAATCGAATCCATCCGAAGGGCGGGAAACAACGGGCGTGTCGCCGGCGAACTTTCGCGACTGGCACGAGCGCTCCCGGACATTTGACGATCTCGCCCTGATGACGGTCGACGCAGTGCCGATGGTGCTCGGTGTCGGCGACCGTTCTGTTCAAGCGCGAGCGGCATTCGTGACACCCAACCTCGCATCGCTCCTTGGCGTCACTCCGGCGCTCGGAAGAAATTTCGGACGCGCGCGTGACGGCCAATTGGAACAGAACGAGCTGATCGTGAGCCACACGCTCTGGCACAACGTGTTTGGCGGAGATCCTGACGTCATCGGCCGTCACGTGCGCGTTGAAGGTGCGCCCGGCACTGTGGTCGTCGGCATTATGCCGGCAGGGTTCACGTTCCCTCGTGGCGTCGACGTCTGGATGCCGTTCGATATCAGCCGCGATCAACAGCCACGCTCTGCACGGTACCAGCATGCAGTCGGCCGATTGAAGGGTCACGTTACCCTCGCTGCCGCGCGCGCTGAGCTGGAAGCAATTGCGGACGCGTTGTCCCGTGAATATCCCGCGACGAACACGGGATGGACTGCTCGCCTCGAACCGCTTCACAACTCCGATGTCGGCGAGCATCGCCTCGGTTTGCTGACGCTGTTCGCCGCGACTACGCTCGTGATGCTGGTCGGATGCGCGAATGTCTCCAACCTCCTGCTGGCTCGCGGCGTCGGACGCCAGACCGAGTTGGCAGTGCGCAGCGCTCTGGGTGCAAGACGGAACCAAATCGCCCGGCTTCTTCTGGCGGAATCGCTGGTGCTGGCCCTCACAGGTGGCGCAGGCGGCCTCTTGCTGGCAACCATGCTGATGCCAGTCTTCATCCACTTCGCCAGCCGCGTCGTCCCTGGAATCGTTGACGCCGATCTCAACTCATCCGTGTTTCTCTTCGGCCTGGCCGCATCGGCATTCGCAACCTTGTTCGCAGGAGCCTTGCCGGCCGCACGACTGTCGCGCACAGACCTTCAGCTGACATTAAAGACCACCGGCGAGCGCTCGACAGGGCATGGCAGCCACACACGTCTGCAGCGCGTGATCGTCGCGGGCGAGCTTGCGTTGTGCCTCGCCCTGGTTGTTGGTGCGATGCTGTTCATCAGAACGTTTGTGAGCCTCACCAGAACGGAGCTTGGATTCAATCCAGCGCACGTCATCAGCATCGACGCACGCTTTCCGATGTATCGCACGATGCAGCGAAACCGGTGGCAACTGGTCGCCGCCGATACGAACTCGGTGTTGCAACGACTTCGGTCGACAGCCGGCGTCGAAGCCGTGTCGGCGATCAACCACGCACCGCTATCGGGCACTCTCTGTACCTGTGAACGTCACGCTTGACGGTGAAAAGCGAGGCCGGCGGGCGTTCTACCGGAACGTGACCCCCGACTACTTCAGGACATTACGCATCCAGTTCATTGCCGGACGGGACTTCACTGACACCGACATCAGCCACCTCGCCACATCACCGGTGCCAGATCCACGACGGCGTGAAGAGGGTGTGGTTATCGTCAACGAGTCGGCCGCACGATTATTCTGGCCGAATGAAAGCGCCCTGGGTCAGTTGCTATCGACCGAATACGATCCGGGTATCAGCGGGCGCCGTGTGGTTGGAGTCGTTCGCGACGTGCGATCGACCAGGGGCGAGACGTCGGTAGAGGTGTACGTTCCGTATCTGCAGGATCCATCGTTCGCCATGACGCTCCTGGTGCGCACGTCGGTGCCACTGGATCGAATCGTGCCGACGCTCCGCCACGAAATCCATCAGGTTGCAGCGGATCTCAGCACCGCCAACATTCGAATGTTCGACGAGATCGTGACTGAGTCGATGGGTAGTGCTCCGTTCACCACATTCATCGTCTCGGCATTTGCGTCAGTAGGGCTTTCCCTGGCCGCCGTCGGCGTCTTCAGCGTGTTTGCATTCAGCGTGGCAGCGAGAACGCGCGAGATTGGCATCCCCCTCGCGCTTGGCGCGACCCGCCGCGACGTGACGCGATTGTTCCTTCGAGAAGCCCTTGTGCCAATTTCGACCGGTGTTCTCGCCGGCACAGCGATCGCGCTCGCGCTGGGACGGATCATCGCGACTCTCCTGTTCGGCGTCACGCCCACTGATCCGTTTAGTTTCGGCACTGCCATCGGGGTGGTCGTCCTCGTCGCGTTTGCCGCCAGCTATCTCCCAGTGCATCATGCACTCCGCATCGATCCTGCTGTAACACTGCGCAACTAACAGTAATTTCTCCTAATCTCCTGATCTCCTGTTCATTATGTTCACGCTCGACAAAGTCGTCCCGTGGGGCCGTTCTTACGACGAGTACTGCCGCATGTTCGCGCTGACGTCCGCAGATCTTCAGAGCCACATTCTCGGCTGTGCCGACGGTCCCGCCAGTTTCAACGCGATCAGCACCCTACGAGGCGGCAGCGTGGTGTCGTGCGATCCGCTTTACGCGTTCGCCGCACCCCAGATCCGCAGGCGAATTGCCGAGACCGCCCTGGACATCCTCGAACAGACACGTCGCAACCACAACGAGTTTGTCTGGACGTCGATTCAATCGCTCGACGAGCTCCAACGCGTGCGGATGGACGCGATGGAGCAGTTTCTGGCCGACTACGAAACTGGAAAGTCCCAGGGCCGGTACATAGACGCAGGATTACCTGAGCTTCCCTTCGCAGATCATTCGTTCGATCTCGCGCTCTGCTCACACTTTCTGTTCTTGGTACTCGGATCAGCTCGGCGAATCCTTCCACAACGCGGCGGTCCTCGAACTCTGCCGCGTGGCGCGTGACGTTCGCATCTTCCCGTTGCTCGCGCTCGGAGGCGTCAGGTCGCCGTTTCTGGGGAGCACCACAGCGACGCTGCGCCATGCAGGACGCGAAGTGACCATCGAGCACGTACCGTATGAATTTCAGCGGGGAGGGAACGAGATGATGCGGATAAAGGCGACTAAAACAACAGGAGACTAGGAGGCCAGGAGGCACCAATCGCTGTCCGGTGAACACAACGAGGAACCACGAAGGCACGAAGACACGAAGACACGAAGACAAAACACGACGGCGCGAAGAGCACGACGGCCCGAGCACGATGACGCGGAAGAACGCGATGACACGATGACCGTCTTCGTCGCGCGAGTCCACGGCGACTTTGTTGGCCGCCTAGCGGCCAACGCTGGCGGAAACGAAATGGCAAATACAAGACCGATCGGGAATCATTGGTCTTGTTATTTGCCGTTTCGTTTCTGCCAGCACGCCTACGGCGCAAAGTCGACGTCCGCATCGCCGCCTTCATTTGAGGATTCCCTTGCGTCTCTGCGTCTTCGCGTCTCTGCGTTGAGACAAGTGCAAAGCTCTTGGTGCATCGCTTCTATTGCCCGTCTTGACGGAATTCAGGGCCGTAGCGGACCAGGCCGCGAACCTGATTGAGAGCGCCGTCGCGAAACTTCAGAACCATGAACTCGTCGCGGACGCCCCACTCGTTTTCCAACCCAAACGCATGTGCCGGCTGGAATCCAAATCGTCCGTAGTAGCTCGGGCCGCCCAACACGACCACTGCGTCGTAGCCGTCATCCTGACAGCGTCGCAAGCCGACGCGAATCAGCGCCGACCCGAGCCCTCTCGCTTGCGATTTGGGCCGAACGCCGACCGGCCCCAGCCCGAGCGCGCGAAAACCGGAAGGGGCCTCAGCCACGATCACCGGCGAGAACGCCACGTGTCCAACGACCTCGCCGCTGAGACATGTCACCAAAGAGATGATCGACTTGCCGCGCTCGCGAAGCAGATCGACGATGCGTGCCTCGATGTCGCCGCCGAACGCCTCCAGGTGGACTTGACGGATCGCGCCGGCGTCTTCGGGAGTCTCGTCTCTGATTAGGCCCTTGTCCATGGTTGGTGATTGGTGGTTGGTGGTTGGTGGCTGGTGGTTGGTAGTTCGTGAGTTCGCAAAGTTCGTCTGGTCGTCCCTCGTGTCGTCGTGTCGTCGTGCTTTCTTTTCGTGCCGTCGTGGCTTCGTGGTGTTGCCTTCGTGTCTTCGTGTCTTCGTGTCTTCGTGTCTTCGTGGTTCAAGGAGCGAGTCTGTACAACACGCTCTCGGTAGCGATGTACAGCGCGCCGTCCTTCCCTTCGGCGACGACGCGCACCGCCCCGATCTGATTCTTGAGCAGCCGCTCGACTGAAATGATGCGCGACGCGTTCTCTGGATCGAATCGCAGACGAATGAGCTCGCGTCCCATCTCGGCGGCGAGGAACAGGTTGCCCTGGAATATCGGCATCAGATGCCCGCGATAGAACGCCGCCGATGAGGCGCCCGTGCCGGCAGGCAGCGCGTATGAGGTTCGAAACGCCGCACGTTTCTGTTTCGGATCGTTGGCCACCGCACTCAGCCGGCCGCCGTCGGCGCCGACTCTGTCCACCACCCACAGGTGCCCGCTCGCCGTCTGCCAGTCGAGAGCCAGCGGCTGAGGATGGTCGAGAGAAAAAATGGGCGTTTGCCCGGACTGGTCGTCTGGCGTCGTCGCGTCGGTGTTGAGCCTGAGCACCTTGCCGTTGTACGTGGCAAAACTCCCGGCGATCCGCCCGTCGGACGAGCTGTCGAGCGCGAGATACAGCTTGCCATCTGGCCCCACACGCAACGCGCCGCTTGCGCCGGTTGCCGATGCCGGCGTCCTGTCGAGCAGCACGGCCCGCTCGCCGAAGCTGTCATTCACGGCGCGAAAACGGGCGAGGACGAACTCCTGGCCGCTGCGCGGTGCTGCCGCCGCGTACAACACGTATATCAGGGCGTTCTCGTCGAACTTCGAGTCGAGCGCAATTGCCAGCAGGCCGCCCTCCGGCAGCACCACCTCGGAAGAAAGATCGAGCGCGCCCGGTTCGATGAGCTCGCCGCTCCTGATGATTCGCACATGACCGCCCCGCTCAGCGACAAGGATCGAGCCATCCGATGCGAACGCAAGATCCGAAGGCAGGTTAAGCCCTTCGGCCACCGGCGACAGCCTCAACTGCGCCTGCTCGACGGTGACGACCGGTAATGAAGCCGATGAAAAGACCGCTGCAGCCCGGGCAACAGCCACAACCTGCAGCGGCGCAGACCGTGAGCTCTCCGCCGTGGCGCTCCCCTCGTTGACAAACGCCGCGAGCTCGAGCGTGTGCATGCCGGTCGTCAGGGTCGGCAAAACCGCGCTGCACGAGAATGCGTCGCCAGATCTCGTGCAGCCGGCGCCGGTAAGTGCCGTACCGGTACCGTCGACGTAAAGCGCGAACTGCAGAGACGTGATGTCTGCCGAGTCTGGGGCCGGCTGCGTCCATCCAAGACGATCGCCGGGAGCAACCTGTATATCTCCAGACGGATTCCCGGGATCTGGCGTCTCGGGATCTTTCTTGTCGCATCCGGCAACGCACGCGCACGCGACGAGCGCCAGCGCGAAACGACGAAGCATTGTCCGCATGATAGCCCACACGTGCCTGCCCTGCGTTACGATACGTTGCATGAGATTCGCGGGCGTGGTGTGCTGCCTTCTTCTGCTTGCCGCGAGGCCTGCACACGCGCAGCTGCAAGGCCAGGTCTACGCGTCGGGGTTTGTCGGGCCCGTCGCCTTCGTGCAGGACCCGACCGATCGTACGGTCCAGCTCGTTCTGCAGCAGGGCGGGCGTATCCGAGTCGTGCGAAGCGGGACGGTGCTCGAGCCCGACTTCCTGAATTTGACCAGCACCGTTCTGTCCGGCGGCGAGCGCGGCCTGCTGGGGCTGGCATTCGCCCCCGACTACGCGTCGAGTGGACGGTTTTACGTCAACTTCACGAACCGGAACGGAGATACGGTCGTCGCGCGATTCAGACGTTCCGGAAACCCGCTCGTCGCCGACGCAGGGTCGCGCTTCGATCTGCTGCTCGGCGGCACAGTGCGCTTCATCGAGCAACCCTTCTCGAATCACAACGGCGGCCATCTCGCTTTCGGACCCGACGGGTATCTTTACATCGGCCTGGGCGACGGCGGATCGGGCAACGACCCGGATCACCGCGCTCAGAACCCGAACGATCTCCTTGGAAAGATGCTGCGCATCGACGTAAACGTTCCCGACAGCGACACGTCCGGCTATCGGATTCCACCCGACAATCCGTTTCTGGGAAACAACCCTGCACGCGATGAGATCTGGGCGTTCGGTCTGCGCAATCCGTGGCGCTACAACTTTGACGACGTGACGCGGGGCGGCACCGGCGCGCTGGTGATTGGCGATGTCGGGCAGAATCGGTTTGAAGAGATCAACTACGAGCCGCGTGGCGCCGCCGGCCGAAACTACGGCTGGCGCAATCGCGAGGGCGCACACGACAACGTGACCAGCCGGCCGCCCGCTTTCCTGCCATTGACCGAGCCGATCTCCGAGTATGGCCGCGGCGACGGCGCATCGGTGACGGGCGGGTTCATCTATCGCGGCTCGCGGCTCGGCCCGGCCAATCGCGGGCGATACTTCTTTGCCGATTACGTGTCCGGCCGGGTGTGGTCTCTTGCGTCTCTCGATAAACAGCGCCGGCGAAGCGACAGCCTCCGATCGCCGCGAGCATACGGCGGAGCTCGGCGGGCGCAACATCGTAGGCAACGTCAGCTCGTTTGGCGTCGATGCCGATGGAGAGCTCTACATCGTCAACTACCTGGGCAGCATCGTTCGAGTCACGACCCCGCTCAGTGCACCCCCGGCGCCCACCGAGCTCAAGATTCTGAAGCCCTGAGTGTGCAAGTGCGACGCGTGCGAAGAGTGGCGCTCGAACGCGCGCTGTCGAAACTCGGGCAGGCGTCACGCTCGCAGGCACGACGCTCATTCAAGCCGGCAAGGTCAGGGTAAACGGGCGCGTCGTCATCAATTCACAATCGCCCGTTCATCCCGAACGCGATCGGATTGAAATCGATGGCGCGCGCGCAAAGCGCGCCCAGTGGACGCTCATCGTCCTCAACAAACCAAGAGGCGTGGTTACGACACGCCACGATCCAGAAGGACGAACAACGGTATACGGGTTTCTGGCGGGCACCGCGTCGCGCGTCGTACCGGTGGGACGCCTCGACTACGCATCGAGCGGTCTGCTGCTGTTCACCAACGATACGCAGTTTGCAAACTGGCTCACCGATCCTGCAACCGGCATCGTCCGTCGTTATGTGGCGACCGTGCGCGGAGAGTTGACGGACGAAACCGCGCGAGCGCTCGAAGCCGGTGTCATCGATCGCGACGAAGTACTCGAAAGCCGCGACCATCGCCGTTCGGAAACGCTCAAAGCGGGAGACACATATCATCGTAGAGCTGAGTGAAGGCAAGAACCGCGAAATTCGCAGGATGATGAAGTCCGCGGGACATGAAGTCACGCGATTGAAACGCATCGGGTTCGGCGGCCTCGAACTCGGCGATCTCGCCCCGGGCAAATGGCGCAGCGTTTCCGCACAGGAGGCGCGCGCCGCATTTCCCGGCGCCCGCCTACGCACCTTCGGTGCTTCGGCGCGGCAAGCCCCGTCGCAAACTGACCGGACCCTGACGAACGATGCTCGTAGACTCTTCGACTCCCGCGACTCTCACGACTCTCACGACTCTCACGACTCTCACGACTCCCACGACTCCCACGACTCTCACGACTCCCACGACTCCCACGACTCCCACGACTCCAGGACTCCCAGGACTCGGAAGACTCTTATTTATTGTTACTGTTGTTGCTGCTGCTGTTCCGCTGATCGAACGACTCCGCCGGCTCAGCCGCTTCGGGCGCAACCCAGGTCGTCATCGGCATCACCTTCTCCGGGCGGATCGGCGTATCGGCAGCGAAACGGTCACGAGCACGGCAAGCTCGCTGCCCGCTTCCCCACGAAACACGCCTCGCGTCGGCGGCACGTCGGCGTAGTCGCGCCCGACGGCCACGCGAATGTGCCGCTCGGCGGCCAGCACATCGTTGGTGGGATCGAACCCGACCCAGCCGAGCGTCGGGCAGAAACGCTTCGGCCCACGCGTGCGTCGCGCCTTCCGTCGATCGGTCGTGCCCGTCGGCGCTCGGCGACAGGTAGCCGCTGACGTACCGGCACGGAATGCCGACGCGCCGCGCGAGCGCGATCATGATGTGCGCGAGGTCCTGGCACACGCCGGCCCGCACTCTTCAGCGCATCGTCGATCGGCGAATCGACGTGCGTCTGCGCGGCGCGTACGTGAACTGATGAAAGAGCGCGTAGTTCAGCCGCCGCATCAGCGTCAGCGGATCGGCGTCGCGCCGCCAGTGCGATCTCGTCCGGCAAGCTCGACCAGCAGCGCGGATCTCGCGGGCGAAATGGCTGAACTGCAGGCTGTCCCACCCTTCTCCCGACGCCGCGAGCGCATCGAGCTCGTCCCACGCTCGATCGGGCAGCGCTCTCCGGAACCGCCGGCGTCGGCGCCATCTCAACCACCGCGTCGGCCGTGATCGACAAGCCGCGACATGCCGGCCGGGAATGTCGAAGTGATGGACGACGTTGCCCGAGCGAGTCCTGATAGGCGAACACACGCGCGCGCGGCTGCGTCGTGAGCTCGAACCGAAGGCAGCGCTGCCGCCCGTCGCTGCGCGGCTGCATGCGCACTTCCATCATGCTCTCGCTGATGGGCACGCTGTAGGTGAAGCGATTGGTGTGGCGAATGATGATACTGAAGTCTCGGTGCTCATGAGGCAATCGCCGATTCGGTCGGGTAGCTGATGTAGGTCTGATACAGCGCCGTGTGCACTTGCTCGCACTGCCTGTCGGATGCCCTGCACGTAGCTCTGCAGGCTGTCGGCCATGATCTCGTCGATCTGGCTGTAGTCGAGCGACGCGCGCAGGCGGCCGGCGAGCCGGTCGACGCGGCCGGCGGAGCTGCGTCCGAGCGCCCGCGCAACCGAGCGCAGCGACGCCTCGACGGTGTCGACGGCAAAACGCACCGACCGCGGAAAGTCGGCGCTCAGCAGGAGAAACTCGGCGACCCGCTCGGGCCGCACGTCGGCGGTGTAGCGCTGGCAATACGCCTCGAACGCCGAGCACGATCGCAGCAGCGCCGTCCACGAGATGTACGCGCCGATGCCGCCGTCGCGCACCGCGCCGCCGGCGTCGCCGAAATGCATCTCGAGCATCGTCGCGGTCGCGGCGGCGCGCTCGATCGATCGGCCAATCTGGATGTAGTGCCAGCCTTCGGCGTGGATCATCGTCGAGTCGGTGACGCCCTGAAACAGATGCGCCGCCTCCTTCACGTGCGTGTAGAACGCCGACGCGCCGTGCGGCGCCGGCTGCTGCCTGACGTGC
Source organism: Vicinamibacterales bacterium (assembly GCA_963811435.1). GTDB lineage: Bacteria > Acidobacteriota > Vicinamibacteria > Vicinamibacterales > JAMQPK01 > JAMQPK01. The sequence goes on along the minus strand of CAWERD010000006.1, from coordinate 827,533 downwards.
AGATAGAGACGGTTGAGCTGCTCCCACATCTCGCGTGCTGATCTGCTCGCGCACCTGCCGCGCGTTCTCGCGCGCCGCCGCCACGCACGCGGCGATCGTCTGCGTGAGCCGCTCCTCGGGCGTCGCTCCTCGATCGGTCGCGACTGGCGACGCCGTAGCCCGCCGGCGGCGCGCCGACGGCGCCATCAGACGCCGGACGGTGTCCGACGATCGATCGAGCGTCAGCGCCGCAGGCACACGTCGCCCGAGCCGGGCCGTGTGCTCGGCCCGCTCGAGATAGCGGCTCATCCAATACGCGCAGTCGGCGACTCGTCGACAGCATGCTGGTCTAGTCCAGTCCGCGAGCACCCAGGTGTCCTTGCTGCCTCCGCCCTGCGACGAGTTCACGACGAGCGAGCCGCGCCGCAGCGCCACGCGCGTCAAGCCGCCGGGCACGACGGTGAACGATCTCGCCGCACAGCACGTACGGCCGCAGATCGACGTGGCGCGACTCGATCTGATCGTTGATGAAGTTCGGCGCGCGCGACAGCGCCAGCGTCGGCTGCGCGATGTAGTTGCGCGGATCGGCCAGGATCCGCCGGCGGAACTCCTCGCGCTGCGTCGGCCGTGCTGTGCGGCCCGATCAGCATGCCGTAGCCGCCCGACTCTCCCACCGCCTTCACCACGAGCTCGTCGAGGTGCTCGAGCACGTACGCGCGGTCGTCCGGCATCGGACAGCATGTACGTCTGCGACGTTCGGCAGAATCGGCTCTTCGCTCGAGATAGAACCGGATGATCGCCGGCACGTACGCGTACACCGCCTTGTCGTCGGCGACGCCGGTGCCGATGGCGTTCACGATCGACACGTTGCCCGGCGCGATACGCGTTGAACAGTCCCGGCACGCCCAGCCGCGAATCCGGCCTGAACGCAAGCGGATCGATGAAGTCGTCGTCCACGCGGCGGTAGATCACGTCAACGCGCCGAAGGCCGGCGGTCGTCCGCATGTAGACGACGTTGTCGTGCACGATCAGGTCGCGGCCTTCGACCAGCTCGATGCCCATCTGCCGCGCCAGAAACGTGTGCTCGAAGTACGCCGAGTTGAAGACGCCCGGCGTCAGCAGCACGATCGTCGGGTTCGGACCGATCGCCGGGCGCAAGCGAGCGCAGCGTGGCCAGCAGCGCCTGGCCGTAGTGATCGATCGGCCGGACGGCGTAGTTCGTGAACAGCTCGGGAAAGACGCGCTTGATGATCTGGCGGTTGGTCAGCATGTACGACACGCCGCTCGGCACGCGCAGGTTGTCTTCGAGCACGGCGAACTGCCCGTCGGGCAGCCGCACCAGATCGGTGCCCGCCACCGACACGTAGATGTCGCGGCGCGGGCGGATGCCCACCATCTCGCGGCGGTAATGTTGCGCGCTGTAGACGAGATGGCGCGGGACGATGCCTTCCTTCAGGATCCGGCCGTCCTGGTAAATGTCCTTGAGAAACAGGTTCAGCGCGGTCACGCGCTGAATCAGGCCCGCGCTCGATCGTCTCCCACTCGCGCGCGGTGATGATGCGCGGCAGCAGGTCGTAGGGAAAGATGCGCTCGGTGCCCTGATCGTCGCCGTACACCGTAAACGTCACGCCCTGATGCAGGAACGCGCTGTCGGCATCCTGCTGCCGCTGGCGCAGGTCGGCCGACGACAGCTCGAGCAGCCGGCGGTACAGCGCCTCGTACGGCGGGCGCGGCACGCCCGAGGCGTCGAACATCTCGTCGTAGCAGTGGTCGAGCGCGTACTCGGAAAAGAGACCAGCCGTCGATCGTCGATGCGCACTCTTCGGTAGCGCATGCACCGATGCGCATGGTATGGCCAAGCTGACGGTCGCATCGAAACGTATGAACATTAATGTCGGACAGCGCACCGTGAACAGACGTTCTTGTCAATGTCTGCTCGGCAGAGTCGGTTCGCACGCCAATCTGCAACAATCCATCGAAGCACGCTTCTTGCTTCGCGAAACATCGTGACCACCCTCAGCGCCGCCGTGACCACACACGACGACTCGCTGCTCTGGACGCTCGAAGAGATCAGCCGCCTCGTTTCCCACAGCGGCCACCCGCAGAAACGCTCGCGCAACATCGTCCAGCTGATCCAGCGCACGCTTCGACACCGATGTCTGCTCGGTCTATCTGCTCGAGCCCGATCGCTCCACGCTCGTGCTCGCCGCCACGGTCGGGCTCCGCCCGGACAGCGTCGGCCGCGTGCGCATGCGGTTGACCGAGGGGCTGGCCGGGCCTGGTCGGCGAGCAGCTACGGCCTCAGGTGGTGGAGGACGCCACCCGCACCCGCGCTTCAAGTACTTCAGCGAGGCCGGCGAAGACCCGTATCACTCGTTCCTCGGCGTGCCGCTCATCGATCGCGGACTTGCTGCAGGGCGTGCTCGTCGTTCAGACCGATCGAGGCGCGGGCGTTCAGCAGCGACGCCGTCCGGATGCTCACGACGGCCGGCGCGCAGCTCGCCTCGATCGTCAGCGAACGCGCGCACGCTCGGCCAGTTCGTCGCGCCGGCGCATCAGCGGCTCGAAGCGCTGGCGCAGAACCTGTGGTGGAGCTGGGACCACGACACGGTCAGCCTGTTCCGCGAGCTCGATCCGGTGCTGTGGCGCGAGCTCGATCACAACCCGATCGCGCTGCTTCAGCAGATTCCGGTCGCTCGACTCGAAGAGCGGGCCTCGGCGCTCGCTGCTGCACAGCCGCATCAACTACGCGTATCGCCGCATGCAGGAGCACCTGACGTCGACGCGCACGTGGGGGGCGCAGAACGCGGGCGTGCTGTGGGCGCGGCCCGTCGCCTATTTCTCGGCCGAGTTCGGGCTTCACGAGTCGGTGCCGATCTATTCGGGCGGCCTCGGCATCCTCGCCGGCGATCACATCAAAGCGGCGTCGGATCTCGGCATTCCGCTGGTCGGCATCGGGCTCTACTACGACCAGGGCTACTTCACCCAGCGGTTCGATTTGAGCGGCTATCAGCAGGAGGACTATCGCGACGTCGACAGCTCGCTGTTGCCGCTCGAGCCGGCGATGGACGCCGAAGGGCGTTCCGGTCACGATCTGAGAATCGAAACGCGCACCGGCACGATCGCCGCGCGCGTGTGGAAGCTCGCGGTTGGCCGCAACACGCTGCTGCTGCTCGATTCCGACGTCGACGGCAATCGCCCGGAAGATCGCGAGCTCACCGCGCGGCTGTACGGCGGCGACGATCGCGTTCGCATCCGCCAGGAGCTGCTCCTCGGCGTCGGCGGCGTCCGCGCGCTGACAGGCCCTCGGCATCTGCCCCGGGCGTCGCGCATCTGAACGAAGGGCACAGCGCGTTCGCGGCGCTCGAGCTGGCCCGCCAGCGGATGACGACCGAAGGCATTGATGCCGCCGAAGCGCTGCGCCGAATCTCCTCGCAGGTGGTGTTCACGACGCACACGCCTGTGCCTGCCGGACACGATCGGTTCTCGCCCGCACCTCGTCGAAGAGCATCTCGGCCCGCTGCGCGAAGCGCTGGAGATCGGCCGCGATGAGCTGCTGGCCTCGGACGGGTCAATCCCGCCGATCCGCACGAGGGCTTCTGCATGACGATTCTCGCGCTCAAGCTGTCGCGGCGCGCCAACGCCGTGTCATCGCTTCACGGCCAGGTCTCGCGCGCGATGTGGACGCCGCTCTATCCGGGCGCGTCTGAAGAGCAGGTGCCGATCGGACACATCACCAACGGCATTCACGTGCGCACCTGGCTCGCGCATCAGATGCATCAGCTTTACGACCGCCACCTCGGTCCGGACTGGCCCGAGCGCTGCGCCGAGCCTGGCACCTGGGATGCCGATCGACGGCATCGAAGACGGCGAGCTCTGGGAGACGCATCAAACGCTGAAGACGCAGCTCATCGAAGTGGCGCGGCTGCGCGCGGCGCGCTGCGCCGAGCAGCGCGGCGAGCCGATCGAGTTCGTCGATCAGGTGCGCCACGCGCTCAGCCTCGACGCGCTCACGATTGGATTCGCGCGCCGGTTCGCCACCTACAAGCGCGCGAACCTCGTGCTGCGCGATATGGAAGGACTGCGTCACGCTGGTCAACGACGCGAAGGTGCCGATTCAGTTCGTCTTCGCGGGCAAGGCGCACCCGCGCGACAGCCCGGGCAAAGAAGTGCTGCAGCAGAGTCGTTCACGTTGCTGCGCGACCCGCGTTTCGCCGGAAAGCTGCTCTTCATCGAGGACTACGACATCAACGTCGGCCGGTATCTCGTGCAGGGCGTCGACGTGTGGCTCAACACGCCGCGACGCCCCCTCGAAGCGTCCGGCACGAGCGGTCAGAAAGTCGTGCTGAACGGCGGGCTCAACCTGTCGATCCTGGACGGATGGTGGGCCGAGGCCTACGACGGCCTCAACGGTTTCGCCATCGGGCGCGGCGAAACGCACACGTCGATCGATCGGCATGATGCGCGCGATGCTGAAGCGCTCGCTCGGAGTGCTGCGGGACGAAGTCATCCCGCTGTACTACGACCGCGACAGCGACGGGCTGCCGCGGCGATGGATCGCGCGGATGAAGCGCGCCATCCGTACGCTCGGCTGGCGGTTCAGCGCCGATCGCATGGTCACCGACTACGTGCTAAAGGCCTACATTCCAGCCGCAGGCGGCACGAGCAGCGAAATGCGATCTTGATCAAAGACCTGCTGCTGGAGTTATATTCATTTTGACGGAGGCTCTGATGGCACGAACGAACAAACCCGCCAACGGAAGTCCGGACTCCCCCAAACCGACGCGCGCCAAACGGGGAAACGGTTCCCCAGGGAATCTCAACGATCCGGATGAAGTTGCCAAGCGGGCGTACGAAATTTACAAAGGCCGTGGCGGCAGCCACGGCGCCGATCTCGACGATTGGCTCGAAGCGGAGCGGCAGCTCAAGCGCGGGCCGAGCGATGTTACTGGTCCTGCGCCGGCGAAGCCGAGAAAGCGGAAGCCTTCCGAAGAGACGGGGCTTTGAACAGGTAGTACCAGGCTCGCAGCTGAGACAACAGCCGCGAGAATTCCCCATTCCCGGGCGGTGGCCTGCAGCAGGAGCCACACGATGCCGGAGGCGGCCAGCAGCTGGATGGTGGCGCCTCCGGGAAGCGTGAAGGGTTTGCCCGCCATTCTCACGTCGCGCCGCTGCAACTCGTACGACGCGGCCACGCACAACAAGTACAACAGCAGCGCCGAGACGTTGGCCATGATCACGAGCTTTTCGAAGCTGCTCGAAATCGCCAGCGCTGCGACGATGATGGCGTAGACGACAATCGCAACAGCGGGCGTCCGATAACGCGGATGCACCGTCGCAACGCGCCGCGGCAGCACACCGTTGCGGGCGAGCGCGAGCAGCGCACGCGGCGTGCCCAGCATGTCGCCGGCGATGTACCCGAAAATCGAGATCGTTCCGCCCGCGAGAAGTAACAGTTTGCCCGCGTTGCCCATCAGACGCGCGGCGGTTTCGGCCAGAGGCGCATCCGTGTACTTCGGCAGCTCGGGTCCGAGCACGCCCTGCGCGACGATCTGCACGGCGAGATACACGAGCGTCGCAACCGTGAGCGCGCTCAGGATCGCGCGCGGCACCGTACGCGCCGGGTCGCGAATTTCACCGGAGGGCGTGAGCGCGACTTCGACGCCCACGAACGCGAAGAGCAGCATGATCGAGACCTGGCCTACTTGCGACACCGTCGGCATCGGAGCCGTGAGGTATTCCGGATTCAGCGACCACACGCCCACACCGACGAGCACGAGCAGCGGGATGAGCTTGGCCGCGGTAATCGTTTCGACGAGCCGGATGCCCGGCTTGATGCCCCGGATATTCACGACGGCAAGAGCGCCGAAGAGACGACACCAGCAATATCGCGCGCAGCATCCCGTGGTTGAGCACCGGCCAGAACACGCCGACCGAACCGGCAAACGCTGTGGCGACCGAGGCGACCGACAGACACGCCGTCGCCCAATACAGAAATCCGCCCAGGAACCCCGCATAACCACCGAACGCCACCTCGATGTAGGCGTACAACCCGCCCGTGAGCGACACGCGGCTGCCGGCTGCGGCAAAACACAACGCGATCAACGCCATCAACGTGGCGCAGACCAGATACGCGACCGGCGCGGCCGCGCCCAGCCCTGCCGCCACCGTCGCCGGCATCAGGAAGATCGACGACGCGATTGTGACGTTGATGATGCTCGCCGTCAGCTCGCGCGTGCCGATCACTCGAACGAGCTGCACCGGCTCAGTCATTCACTCTCCCAATCTCCCAATCCGCGAAATAGTGCGTCAGCGGTCATAGCCCAAGCCGATTTCGTTCTCAGGCAGCTCGTGCTTCAGCACGATCACCGACATGATGAAGTCCATCTGCCAGTGCCCGTCGCCGGTGCGCTGAATGGTCAGCGGCCTCAAGTGCGCGATGTGCCAGTCCTGCATGCGCTCCCACACCCGGATGCCCACGTCAATGCACTGGGGAAACCGCTGATTCAGTCGAAAGAAGTTTCGCTGTTGCGTTCGGAGCTCATTGACTGTGCCCGTCAGCACCGCATGGTCCTGCCGGATGTCTCTCAGAACCTCCCGAATGGAATCGAGCTCCGGGCCGTCATCGCTTTCCCGCTGAGCGGCCGCGGCGCCCGCCGCCGACATGTGTGCTACTGCTCCGCCCGCAATCAGCTCTCGTCTCGACAGCATGTGTGCCTCCTGTGACGCACCGGCGCTGGCATCGCCCCTGAAAACAAAAAAGGCCGGGTTCAGCCCCGGCCCTCGATGATCGCTCTGGAAATCACTCCCATATCAGTGTGCCGCGACCGGCGCGATCCACGCCGATTTCTCCGCGGGCTTCTCCGCCGGCGGCGGGGCCGGCTTGCTCCAGTGGGTCGCCAGATAGTCCACGACAACGGGGACCTGCTCTTCGGTAATTTCGGCGCCGCGATCGATCATGTCCATGACCAGCCGCTTCCATTCGGCGGCGTCATTGCGCTGCGCGACGATCACTTCCAGTGTATGGCAGGTGTTGCACTGCTTCTCGAGAATTTCCTTGCCGGGGCCATCGGGCAGCTGTTGCGCCACTGCCGGGATCGAGAACGCAACCAGCGTCAATGCAGCCACGATGGCAGGGCTGAAGCCCTGCGCGACAGGGATCCGCCGTCCGATCACGGCCAGTTCTGTTTCACGATGCTCGTGTCAATCGACGCCATCGTCGTGCGGCCCGTCGCAGCCGCGGCGTCCACGAGCTCTTTGAAGATGATGTCGTTCAGAAGTCTCTGTACTCCGGCAGGGCCGAACGCACCAAGCGCCCAGCGCGCCGCGCGGCCAAGCCAGACGGCATCGGCGCCGAGGGCGATCGCCTTCAGAATGTCGCTGCCGCGCCGGAAACCGCTGTCGACCATCACCGGGATCTTCCCGTTCACCGCCGCAACGATCTCCGGCAGCACTTCGAGCGTCGACGGGCCGTAATCCATCGACCGGCCGCCGTGATTGGAGACGACGATGCCATTGAAGCCGTGCTCGACGCAAAGGCGCGCGTCTTCCTGCGTGACGATGCCCTTGACGATGATCGGCACTTTGATGAACTTGCGCACGTCCTCGAGGTACTGCCACGTGTACCAGAGCCGGCCCGCACCGACACGATACGCGGCAGCCCCGCGCCGCGCAGACGACGGACCGGTACCGGCCCCCCGCCCGAGCAACGCAGGTCCAACGGCCTCAGGATCGTTCGCGCGGCCGGCACCACCGGCTCGGCCGCCGCCTCGACCCGCACCGCCCGCACGGGCCGCTCCGCCGGTGCGGCCTCCTAGATTGCGGTCGTGCTGGGTTCGCTCGTAGTACGACGCCTGTTGATCGACGGTGATGACGATGGCGGTATAGCCCGCAGCCTGCGCGCGTTCGAGCAGTTCCTGGCTCGCGCCCATGTCCTGGCGCGGATAAAACTGCCACCAGAGCTGCCCCTTCGCGCCTTTCGCCACCTCCTCGACCGACTGACTCGAGTTGTTGCTGAGACACATCGGGGTATTCGACGACAGCGACGCCGCGCGATACATGCCGGCCTCGCCTTCCGGGTGCAGGGCGACCTGTGTGGCTGTCGGCGCGATGACGACCGGATATTTGAGATTCAGATCGAGCAGTTTCGAAGAAAGATCGACCTGTGCCGGATTGACTGCGTTGCCTGGAACGAGATCCACCCAGTCGAACGCCTGTCGATTACGGCGGAGGTTCCATTCACCACCATCACCGTGCGCGGTGTAGTCGTACACCGACTGTGGAATGTTGGCGAACATGACGGGCTCGAAGTCGAACGAGCTGAACATCTCGTTCAATCCAGGCGTTCGTCTGTGCTGCGGGAAGGGACGCGGGTCGAGCTGCGCATGAAGGAGCGGTGAGCCGGCGATGAGGCCGGCCATGCCCGCAAGAGCTTTGCGCCGCGAAAGAGATGTTTGCCAGCGCCGTTCGATGGTCGACATCAGTTCGTCGCTTTCGTCGGTATCGGGCCGTGCACCTTCACCGCCGTGCGATCGAGCGCCTTCAGATTTACCTTGCCGCACATGCCCATGTAGCGGCCAAGCTCGGTCTGCGCCATCTCGATGACGCCCTGAACACCGGCGTCGCCGTACGCCGACAGGCCCCACATCACTGGCCGGCCGATCAGCACGCCCTGCGCGCCGAACGCCAGCGCCTTGAAGGTATCGGTACCGCGCCGGAACGAGCCGTCCGTCAAGACGGGCACCTTGCCTGCGACCGCATCGATGATGTTCGGGAGGGCGAGGATCATCGCGTCCTTGTTTGCGAGCAGTCCGCCGAAATTCGAGGCCACGATGCCCTGCACGTTGTGCTGCAGCGCGGCGGTCGCTTCGGCCGGCGTCGTGATGCCCTTGACGATGACCGGCACGCTCACACCCTGCTTGATCGCGTCGACGGCAGACCAGTTGATCGAGCTCGCCGTTGCCGGGCGCGCGCCATTGGCCGCGTGCGATGCGCCAACCGTCACGACGATCGCTTTCGCACCGGCCTTCACCGCATCCTGCACCTGAGTCTTGGCAGCCGAATCGGACGCATATACCTGATACCAGAACGACGGTTTCGCAACAGCCGCGATCTCGGCCAGCGGCACGCTCGACCGGCTGCTGACGATCATCAGCGCTTTGCCTGCGGCGGCGCCTTTCGCGGTCGCCAGCTCCCCCTCTGGATGAAAGCGCTTCTGATCCGCAATGGGCGCGACGATGATCGGCGTGAAGTGCTCTTCGCCGAAGAGGGTCACGCTGAGATCCATGTCGGTCGTCGGCACGTTCATGCGCGGCCGGAGCGTGATGCGATCGAAGAGCGCGCGATCGCCGCCGGCGATGAGCGCAAACGTTGCGGGCGGCAGCTTTTTCTTGGCCTCCTCTTCGAACTCGAGGAGATTGACGAGCTCCTCGCGAGGGACGAGCCGTGGCGTCAGCGGCGGCTCCCATGGTGCTCTGTCGCGCTGCTGTGCGGCAGGCGCCTCCCGGCCAATCGTCGAACCGGCCACCGTTCCCGCCACAATGGCGCCAACGCTTCCGAGTGCCTGGCGCCTGCTGAGTTTGTTCTCGCTCATAGTGTCCTCGTTACTAAGCCTGTCGTGGGGCCCCACCCCCACGACCTGTATCTCGCGACCTTCGGTCGCTCGACGTCGTTGCGACGACGATCGCTTCACTGCACCTACACGAAATTCGCTTTGACCGCCGTCTTGTCGATCGACTTCAGCGTCGCGCGCCCTGCATAGGCGGCCGCATGCACCAACTCGGCCTGAATCACCTCGAGCAGCCGCTGCACGCCCTGCGCGCCGTAAGCACCCAGACCCCACCGGGCGGCGCGGCCAAGCGCGACCGCATCGGCACCAAGGGCGAGTGCCTTGAACACGTCGCTGCCTCGGCGGAAGCCGCTGTCGATCATGACGGGGATCTTCCTGTTCACGACGGCCACGATCTCCGGCAGCACTTCGAGCGTCGACGGACCGTAGTCCATCGATCGTCCGCCGTGGTTCGAGACGATGATGCCGTCGACTCCCTCCTTGACGCAGAGCTCGGCATCTTCGGCCGTGACGATCCCTTTGATGATGACGGGCACCTTGATGGACTTGCGGACTTCGTCGATGTAATCCCAGCTGTACCAAAGGCGGCGATTCGACACGCGGTACTTCGTGAACTGCGGAAACTTACCGATGCCGGGTTCGCCCGTGCCGGTCATCGGGATGGGCCCGCCGGACGAGAGCGCCTCTGCTGCGGCGGCCGCCGCCGCGTTGCCGCCACCGCCGCCACGTCCGCCTCCGCGCCCGCCCGCCGTCTGCACGATGCCTCCGAGATGACGATCGTGAAGATCGCGCTCGTACACCGATGCCTGCTGATCGACGGTGATGATGATGGCCTTCGCACCGAGATCTTGAAAGGTCTGCAACTGCTTGGCCGATGCCCCAAGATCCGGGATGGGATAGAACTGATTCCAGCGCGGCCCGGTCGCTGCCGGCGCAATCTTCTGATGGGGAACCGTGGTGCCGCTGGCGAACGCCGCGAGCGCGTTGGCCGCAGTGGCGCCGCGGTACATGCCGATTTCGCCGTCGGGATGCAGCGCGCCCTGGCCGGAGCTCGGCGCGGTGAAAATCGGAAACTTCATCTGGACGCCGAGAATCGTCGACGACATGTCAACGGTCTTGGGATCGACGGCTTTGCCCGGGACGATGTCGACCCAATCGAACGCCTGCCGGTTCCGCCGCAGATTCCACTCGGTGCCGTCGCCATGGGCCATGTAGTCATAAGGCTCGAGCGTCATGTTGCGGTAGCACAACGCTTCGAAGTCGAACGCATCGACCAGCTCGTCGAGGCGCGGCGTCCGCTTATGGCCAACCAGGCCATGCGGATCGACCTGCGCCCTCAGGAGCGGCGATGCGCCGAAGATGGCGGCGAAGCTGGCCAGCGCCCGGCGCCGGCTCCGGCTGAACCGCCACCGGTCCTCAATCATCCCCATAGAACGGCCTCCAGCACGGGGTCAGACCCCTTTTGTCGGTGAGTTCGCGCGACATTGCCGAAAAAAGGGGTCTGACCCTTTCTTCGCGGCGCACGTACAATTCGCCCCATAGGCGCGACCAGGTCGCGCCCCACATGCCTGCATGTTTCACGTCATTGTAGCCGGATTTGCTGTTTTGGGAGCCGTTTGGACGCTGGCGATCTGGCTCGTCGGCGGCTTCACGGTCGCCCCCTTTGGAATTACGATTCGGGCCAACGATCCGTTTCGCCCCCTCGCGTTCACAGCCCTCGCCATCGCTGCATATCTCGCCACACGCGGACCGTTGAATCTGCGCCGCCTCGTGACGCCATTGGCGATCCTGATTGCGCTGTGCCCGGCGGTTGCGGGCATTGCGAGGAATTCGTGGACGGCCAGCGGCGCCGACCAGTACGCCTACGTGTCGCAAGCCGATCTCTGGCTCCAGGGCGACTTGACGGTGCCTGTTCCGCTGGCGGCGACGGCGCCGTGGCCCGAAGCCACGTGGAGTTTCACGCCGCACGGATTTCGTCCGGCCGTGTCGGGACCGGCGATCGTGCCCGTGACGGCGCCGGGGCTTCCGCTGATGATGGCCGGCGCGAAAGCCTTCTTCGGTCACTGCGCGATGTTTCTCGTGACACCGCTCAGCGGTGCGCTGCTCGTGTGGATGACGTTCGCCATCGGCCGGCGCGTCGAGTCCGAGATCCTCGGCCTTGCTGCGGCGTGGTTCGTGGCCACCAGCCCCGCGGTGCTGGCCATGCTGGTCTCGCCAATGAGCGATGTACCGGCGGCCGCTCTCTGGGCGCTGGCAACCTACCTTGCGCTCGGGCAATCGAAGCCATCCGCACTGGGTGCCGGCCTTGCGGCCTCGGCCGCCATTCTGATTCGGCCGAATCTCGCACCGCTCGCGGGCCTGCTGGTTGTGTGGCGATGGTGGTCAGGACAGACATCGAATGCGGCGCGGCTGCTCATCGGCACCATTCCCGGATGTCTGTTCATTGCCTGGATTAACAACAGGCTCTACGGTTCACCGCTGGCGTCAGGATACGGATCGCTTCCTTCGCTCTTCTCCATCGCCCACATCGTCGTCAATCTCGAGCGGTACGGCCGCTGGCTGATCGAAAGCCAGACGCCCATCGCCTTGCTGGGCGTCATGGCGTTGCTCATCCCAAGCAGGCTCATCTGGCCCACGCCGAGGCAACAACAGACAGCGTGGCTGCTCGCGGCAACCGTGATCGTCGTCTGGGGAATCTATCTGATCTACACGCCGTTCGAAGCCTGGTGGTTTCTCAGATTCATGCTTCCGTCGTGGCCGGCGATCTGCCTCGGGATGGCTGCGGTGGTGCTTCGGCTTGGACAGAAGCGACACGTGGTATTCCGCGCAGCCGCATTCGTCATCGTGATTGGCGTCGGCGCGTACGGCATTCGCTATGCCGCGCGAAACGGCGCGTTTCCGTCTGGTGAAGGCGATCACCGGTACGTGAGTATCGCGAAAATGGTCGAGCAGGCGACCGATGCCTCTGCGGTCATCTTCACCGGCCAGCACAGCGGACCCACCCGCTACTATGCCGGGCGCACGATCATCAGATACGAGCTTCTCGATCCCGCGTGGCTCGATCGCGCGGTGGAGTGGCTGCGGACACAAGGACGGCGGCCGTATTTCCTGCTGGAGGAATACGAGGTGCTGGAGTTCGAGACGCGATTCTCGGCGGCAAACTCGCACGGCAGGCTGGCGCTGGCGCCGATCGTCGAATATCGCGCCCGGGGCGTGCCGGGCGCCATCTACCTGTTCGATCCGGCGCGGCCGGACGGCGGCGAGCTCATCACGTCGCCTCCACCGGAGGCCAGCCGCACATGCGTCCTGCCGTCGCCTTTGCTACACTTGCGCTGATCTATGAAAGTCAGGGCTTTCGTCACGATCGTGGCCGCATGTCTCATTGCCGCCTCGGCGGCTGCCCAGCTTCCCGCCATCTCGTGGACCTGCCCGATGCACCCCGACGTGCTCGAAGACAAGAAGGGCACCTGCGGCATCTGCGGAATGGACCTCGAGCCCGTGCGGCTGGTCACGATGTATACGTGCCCGGTTCATGCCGTCATCGAGCAGGCCACGCCGGGCAAATGTCGTATCTGTTCGCGGGATCTTGTGCAGAAGACCGCGGCGCTGACGTTCACCTGCGCGACCAATCGCGAGATCTCTCAGCTCGAGCTTGGAACATGCGCTGACGGCGCCGCCATGGTGGCGCGCTACAGCGCGCGTGCGCACGGCGATCACAATCCGAAGCACGGCGGCACCTTTTTCATGGCGCCGGACAACTGGCATCATCTCGAGGGCACCTATCCGATTGCCGGCCGATTCCGCGTCTACGTGTACGACGATTTCGCCAAGCCGCTCAGCATCGCGGACGCTCGACAGGTTCGGGGCCGCGTCGTGACCAAAGAGGTGTTCGATTCGAAAACCGGCACGACGCGCGAGCTCGCGTCGGCGCCTCTCGTGCTGGCGCGGAACGGCACCTTCTTCGAAGCCCGCATCGAGCCGCTCGCGCTGCCGGCCAAGCTGACGGCCAAGATCGCTTTCCGCTCGGGCGACAAGGAAAGCCGCTTCGACTTTACGTTTTCCAGCTTCTCACGCGACCTTCCAGCATCCGTCGCGCCAAACACGTCGAGCCGCGTGGATAAGCCCATCGTATCCGTCGCATCTCTCGCACCAGACGCACCTACCGCACCTGTCGCACCTACCGCACCTGTCGCACCCAACGCACCCAATGAGTTGTTGAACGATCTGAAGGCGCGGCGAGCCGAAGTCGAATCGTTGACCAAAAGCGGAGCGCTCGGGGCGATCTATGTCCCCGCCCTTCAGGCAAAGGATCTCGCGCTCGAAATTCAGTCGCAGCAGCGCGGGGTGAATCAGGAGGCCGTTGAGGCGAGCGTCAAACAAATCGTGCTTGCGGCCTATCAGCTCGACAACTACGGCGACCTCGGCGACGGTGAGAAAGTTCAGGACGCCTACAGAAGCTTCAGCGCAGCCATTTCGCAACTCGATTCGCTCGTCTCAGGACGACGCTGATGAGAGGTGCGGCGGCAGCGTCGGCATGTGTCCTTACCGCGTTGCTCGTCGCGCCCGTGGGCAACGCACACATCGGCATCACCGCGAAATTCAACTACAACGCCGATGTCTATCCTGTGTTCCTGAACCGATGCGGCCGCTGCCATATCGACGGCGGCGTGGGGCCGATGTCGCTCCTGAAATACGAAGATGCATTTCCGTGGGCAGAATCGGTTCGCGCCGAGCTGCTCTCGGCCTACGTTGATAGTTCCACTGAGGGGCGCGGCGCCAAGGTCGACCCACACGACTTCGTCAAGGCCGCGCATCGCCAGATTTCTGCGCGCGAGCTCGACATCGTGCTCGATTGGGCGAATGGTGGCACGCCGGAGGGCGACAAGGCGATCGCGCCGGTCGCGCCGGCATTCAAGAACGAGTGGGCAGCCGGGAAACCGTCTCTGGCCGTCGCAATGACCAAGCCTTATCAAATGCCGGCGGCCACGTTTGAAGCGACGCAGGAATTCACGATGCCCGTTCCTCTAGAGACACCGCTCACCATGGCGCAGCTCGACGTCCTGCCCGGCACTCCCTCGATCGTCCGCAGCGCGGCCATCTCGCTGCTGTCGCCGGATGGCACCACGCGGCTGCTCGGCACCTGGTTCCCGCGTCAGGCGGCCTCACCCATTCCACTCAAGCCCGCGGCGCGAATCGAGCCTGGTTCACGTCTCGTCGCGCGCATCCACTACAAGAAAACCTGGAAGCTCGAAGGTCAGGCGATGAGCGATCAGTCCATCATCGGCTTCTACCCCGCCGACTGATCGGCATCGAGCATGCGCGGCATCTCCGTTCTTGTCGCCGGAGCCGGTCTGGGAGGACTCACTGCGGCGCGCGAGCTCGCCAGGAAAGGTGCCCACGTCACTGTCGTCGAGGCCCGCAACCGTGTCGGCGGACGTGTGCTCACGGCTCGCGAGCCGTTTCTTCTCGGGCAACATGCCGAAATGGGCGGCGATCTCATTGACGAGAGTCAGACCGAAATCTGCCGCCTCATCAAGGACGTCGGCCTCCGCACCGGCCGGATCCTCCCTGGCGGTTTTGTGGCCATCAGAGAAAATGGGCGCCGCCGCCGCGTGGTCGGCATGCACGGATGGTTCGATCTCGCAAAGCGGCTGCGGCCAGAGGTTCGGGCATTCCGTCTTGGCGAGCAACGGTGGGACAGCGGCATTGCCGACAGCCTGGCGAGTGAAACCGTGGCGCAGTGGCTCGATCGGATTCGCGCGCCCAGGCCGCTGCGCGATATCGCGATCGGCATGCGGGGATTTTTCCTCGCCGATCCCGACGACCTGTCGCTCGTGGCGCTCGTCGATCAGTTCGCCGACGAGGGCGTACCCGGCGGCGAGAAGATGTTCCGTATCGTCGGCGGCAACGATCGCCTTCCAGCGCTGCTCGCGAAGGCGCTCGGATCCCGCATTCAGCTTCAGGCGGTCTTGCGCCGGGTGACGCAAACGCGCGACGGCGTGACGGCGGCCATCGAATCGAACGGCCGCCTTCAGGAGTCGCGCTTCGACTATCTTGTTTGCTCGTTACCCGCCACGACGTTGCGCGATGTGATCTTTGAGCCGGCGATGCCGGAATCGCCGCGCACGGCCATTGCGACGGTGAAATACGGCGCGGCAACGAAAACGGCGCTGCAGTTCGATCGCGCCACCTGGAGGAAGCGCGGCAAGCCGCGAGCCTTCGGCACACCGCTCGGCATTGGCGCCGTGTGGGACGGCAACGAGGAGCAGGGGGCGACGCGCCGAAACGGCCACTCATCGAAAGCGGGAATACTCAGCCTCCTGGCCGGTGGTGGTGCCAGTGCCGCGACGCGCGAAATGCTGGCTGCAGACGGCCCACTACGCCTCGTGCGTGAGCTCTCGTGGCTCGACCTCGCGAAGACTGAAATGACGGCGTGGGCGTCTATGAGCTGGGAGCTCGAACCATGGTCGCGCGGCGGCTATGCGTTCTTCGACCCGCAGTTCCCGCCGTCGCTTCGCTATTGGCTGGCCCGCCCCTTCGGCCGCGTCTTCTTCGCCGGCGAGCACACGAGCATCCGGTGGCAGGGCTACATGAACGGCGCGGTTGAAACGGGATTGCGTGCGGCCGAAGAGGTGTTAAGGGCTGAGGGCTCAGGGCTGTAGGGCTGAGGGCTCAGGGATTAGGGATTAGGGATTAGAGAGGCGAGGAAATGGCCCGAGTGGGAGTGATTGGGTTGGGAGCGATGGGTACGCCGATGGCGCGCAATTTACTGAAGGGTGGCCACAGTGTCTCTGTGTTCGCCAGGCGCGAGGAGGCGATGGCGCCACTCATCGCGCTAGGGGCGCGGGGAACAACCTCGCCCGCCGAGGTCGCGTCGCTCACCGACGTCATCGTCACGATGGTCATCGACACGCGGGCGGTGGAAGATGTAGTTCTTGGATCGCGCGGCGTCATCGAAGGGGCGAACCCTGGATCGGTCTTGATCGATCACAGCACAATCGAGCCCGAGGGCGCGCGTCGAGTGGCCGCCGCCGTGAAAGCGCGAGGCATCGAGATGCTCGACGCGCCCGTTTCAGGGGGAGCCGCCGTGGCCGAAGCCGGTATGCTGTCGATCATGGCCGGCGGCGACGAAGCTGTCCTCGAGCGCGTCCGTCCGATCATCGCGTGTTACGGACAGACCATCGTGCATATCGGACCGAGCGGCGCGGGACAGGTCGCGAAAGCGTGCAATCAGATCTGCACGATCGTCAACACCCTTGGCGCGGCAGAGGCGATGCTGATGGCCGAGCGCGCCGGTGTGGACCCGACCAAGGTGAAGGACGTCCTGATGACGGGCTTCGGCGCAAGCCGTATGCTCGACATGCAGGCACCCAAGATGATCGCGCGTAACTTCGAGGGCAAAGTGGAGTCGCGACTGCACTACAAAGACATTCATATCGTGCTCGACATGGCGCGTGCGCTGGGCATCGAGCTGCCCGCGAGCGCGGCGGCAGCCCGGGTGATCACTCAGCTGCAGGAACGCGGTGGCGCGAAGCGCGACACCGCGGCGGTATTCGAGGTTCTGGCGAACCCTATCCCAATCCCTAATCCCTAATCCCTGAGCCCTTAGCCCTTAGCCCTAAGCCCTAAGCCCTAATGCATATCCCTCCACAAGGCTTCAGACACGCGGTTGCGCTGCTCCTGACCAACGGCTGCCGCGCTATTCCGGTAGATGCACCGCCGGAGGCTGTGGCCGCTGCGCTCCTGCGTCTGGCTCACGACCTCGTCGCGCTCGCAGACGACATGCGCGCAAGACCCGACTCCGCCGAGTGGCTCCTGACCGAGTACAACGGCACGGTCCAGCGTCTGCCGCACGTTTTCGATCGCGAGAAGACGAGCGCGAGCGCCGCAGCGATCCTTGCGCGGGTGTCGGTGCGCTCCCCTGCCGTCGAATCGCGCGATATCTTCCTCGTTTACCTGCCCGAAGATCGGCTGCCGGTCGCCGCACCGCTTGCGATCGAGCTGACCAAACGCCGGGTGTCGGTGGCATTCAACGGCTATGAAGTGGCGACGAGCGACCACCTGGCGGCCGCCATCGAGCACGGTCTGAACCACCACCTCGGAGGAGCCTTGCTGTGGACGAACGCGTTTGCGCGCTCAGGCTGGCGATTCCAGCCTGAGGAGAGCGACCGCCTGCGGCTGCTCCGTCAGTTTGACGATTCCGTGATTGAGGACCTGGCGGACTGGGCCCGCCGGCTGAGAGCCACAAGAAGCGTTGCCAAATAAATCACCCCACCTCCCCTGTCGTGTCTAGGGGATGGACACTTCTGTTCGATTCTTCGCACGCAAACTCCGGCAT
This sequence comes from Vicinamibacterales bacterium, assembly GCA_963811435.1. Classification (GTDB taxonomy): domain Bacteria; phylum Acidobacteriota; class Vicinamibacteria; order Vicinamibacterales; family JAMQPK01; genus JAMQPK01. Next base: position 809,648 of record CAWERD010000006.1, on the reverse strand, counting down.
TTCGCTTGCAGCGAAACGTGACACTTGAAGCCTTGACATGTCTAAGAGCCACGCGACTAGGGGTTTGCACAAAGGACAGATGGCGCCGATAGAGAGCGAACAGCGTTCCTGGGCCGACAGATCGACGACGGGCATCGCCGGGCTTGATTACCTGCTTCGCGGAGGGTTGCCCTCCCACCGCATCCATCTCATCGAAGGGCACCCCGGTGCGGGGAAAACGACATTCGGGTTGCAGTTTCTGCTCGATGGCTTGAAGCGCGGCGAATCGTGCATGTACATCACGCTGTCGGAAACGGCTGACGAGCTTCGAGCCAACGCATCCTCGCACGGATGGGATCTCTCGGGCATTCACATCCAGGAGGTGCAGCCGGCCGAGAACCTGCGCCCCGAGGAACAGTACACGCTCTTTCATCCATCCGAAATCGAGCTCGGCGATCTCTCGCGTAACGTGTTCGAAGCGGTCGAAACCTTCAAGCCGGCGCGCGCGGTGCTCGATTCGGTGTCGGATATGCGGCTGCTCGCAAGGGACTCGCTGCGATATCGCCGTCAGATTCTCGGACTGAAGCAGTTCTTCGTCGGCCGCGGCTGCACGCTCTTGCTGCTCAACGAAAATGGCGGCGACGACACCGACCCGCATATTCAGAGCCTCTCGCACGGCGTGATTCGGCTCGAACAGTCGATTCATGACTTCGGGCTCGTACGCCGTCGCCTCGAGATCTCCAAGCTGCGCGGCGTGGCGTATGTCGGCGGGTTCCACGACTTCAAGATCGAGACCGGCGGCATCCGGGTCTTCCCGCGACTCCAGAACCGGCGCCAATCCCGGCCCTTGCCGAAAGAGACGCTGACGAGCGGCCTCCCACAAGTTGATTCGCTGCTGGATAACGGCGTCCCGATGGGCACATGCACGCTCCTCCTCGGTCCCTCTGGCGTGGGAAAGTCCACACTGAGCGCGCAATATATCTGCGCGGCGGCACAGAAGGGCATTCACTGTGCCGCATTTCTCTTCGATGAGCAGCGGATGACGTTCCTGAACCGCGGCGATGCGCTCGGCATGCATCTGTCGAAGTTCGTGAAAAACGGCATGCTGAAACTCTCGAAGGTCGAACCCGGTTCGATGTCGCCAGGCGAGTTCAGCCACTCGGTGCGCAAGGTCGTCGAAGACGACAAGGTTCGCGTGGTGTTGATTGACAGCCTCACGGGTTACCTCACGGCGATCCCCGAATCGGCAGCCGCCGTCGTGCGTCTCCACGAGCTCACCTCATACCTGGCGAGTTGCGGTGTCGCCACCTTTCTCACCGTGGCCCAGCAGGGCATGCTCGGCCAGAACATGGCCTCGCCGATCGATGTGAGCTATATCGCCGACACGATGTTCATGATGCGCTTCTTCGAGGCCCACGGTCACGTACGGAAAGCCGTGTCGGTCATCAAAAAGCGCACTGGCTTGCACGAGACCACGATCCGTGAGATCGGCGTCAAGCGGGGCACCCTGACCGTCGGCGACCCGCTCGTCGACTTCAGAGGCGTTCTCACAGGGGTTCCGGAATATCGAGGCGGGTCGCTTGAAAAAATGCGCGTGGGCAAAAAGGCATGAGCGACACGGTGCTGGATGCCCGGCGCGACGAGCGGATCCTCATCTTCACCCCCGTCGGCAAAGATGCGCCGCTGACACTCGACGTCCTGCAGCGGACCGATCTCGATGGCTGCGTGTGCGAGACAGCCCACAACCTGTGCGTCGAATTTCAGCGCGGGGCTGCGGTGATCATGCTCACCGAAGAAGCGCTCGAGGATCACAGCATCGGCGAGCTGATGGAATGCCTTCGGTCGCAGCCTGCCTGGTCGGACATTCCGATCCTGCTCTTCGCCGACGCCGAACGCTCCGAGGTTTACTTGCGCACCCTCCGTCTGCTCGAGGGCCTTCGCAATGTCATCCTCCTCGAGCGTCCGATCCGGCTCGGCGCCGCGCTCAGCCTGATTCGCAGTGCCATGCGTGGACGCCAGCGGCAGTACGAGCTCAGGGACCTTCTCAAGGCGCTCGCCACCGCACGCGAGGAAGCTGAGGCCGCCAATCGCCTCAAGGACGAGTTTCTCGCAACGCTCTCGCACGAATTGCGCACTCCCCTCAACGCGATCCTTGGCTGGACGACGATGCTGCGGGATGGGAACGTACAGCCGCGGCATGTCATGCGGGCGCTCGATACGATTCACCGGAATGCGACGGCGCAGGTACAGATCGTCAACGATCTGCTCGATGTCTCTCGTATCGTGCGCGGCGACGTGCAGCTGGCGCCAAAGCTCATGGCGCTCGAGCCCCTGTTGACGCTGGCGATCGAGTCAATCACGCCGACCGCGGAAGCCAGGGGTGTCGGCATCACGGCGTCACTCGGATCGACGCCCGTTTACGTGTGGGCGGATCACGATCGTCTGCAGCAGGTCTTCTGGAATCTCCTCGCGAACGCCGTCAAGTTCACGGCAACCGGCGGCCGGGTCGAGGTTGCCACGCAGCTGGAAGGGCCCGAGGTGAGAATCAGCGTGGCCGATACCGGCGCCGGGATCTCCCCGAGGTTCCTCCCCCACGTCTTCGAGCGCTTCCGCCAGGCCGATGGCAGCTCCACGCGCGAGCACGGCGGGCTTGGGCTGGGGCTCTCCATCGTTCGCCATCTCGTCGAGCTGCACGGCGGGCGCATGAAAGCTGAGAGCGCGGGCGAGGGTCTGGGCTCGACGTTTACGGTGTGTCTGCCCATCCGTCAGACCGACGAGCAGACCGCGGTGCCGCTGCCGGCGGAGCAACGCGCTCGAGTGCGCACGCTCGATCTTGAAGGTGTGCACATCCTGATCGTGGACGACGAACCAGACGCACGCGACCTGCTGCGGGCGATGCTCGCCAACGCACACGCCCGCATCAGCGAAGCCGACTCTGCCGTCGAGGCGCTGCGGATCTTTGCCGAGGATCGTCCGGACATCATGCTGGCCGACGTGGCGATGCCGGTGCAGGACGGCTACTCGCTGATGCGCAGGGTGCGCGGCCTTCCCCACGGCGAAGGCACCCAGGTGCGTGCGGTGGCCGTCTCGGCCTATGCCCGCCACGAGGACCGGCAGCGCGCGCTGAAGTTCGGCTTCAACGAGCACGTCTGCAAGCCGGTGCGGCCCCATGATCTGTTCGAGGCACTCGAGCGCGTCTGGCTGCAGAGCGCGTCGAGCCTGGGTCCGGCCAAGGCCGGACACGACGTACCGAAAGAGCGAGACGTCAAAGTACACTGAGCCGCATGGCGCGGTTCAAGCTGTTCATCGAATATGCGGGCACGAGGTACAGCGGCTGGCAGATTCAGAAGAACGCCCGCACCGTTCAGGGCGAGCTGACGCGAGTGATTGCAGACGTTTCCGGTCAACGGCAGTTCGAGCTCTATGGATCGGGTCGAACCGACGCCGGTGTGCACGCGCTTGAACAGGTCGCGCACCTCGACATCATCACCCCGATGCCCGCCGAGACGCTGCGGCGCCGCCTCAACGAGGCGCTGCCGAGCGACATTCATCTCTTGAAGGTCGAGCTGGCGCTGCGCAAATTTCACGCCCGCCACGACGCTTTAGCCCGCAGCTATCTCTATCAGATCGCGCGCCGGCGTACGGCGTTTGCCAAGAACTTCGTATGGTGGGTGCGCGACGATCTGGATCTGAAGAAAATGCGTGCCGCCGCCGAACGGTTCGCCGGCATGAAAGACTTTCGATCGTTCACCGACGACAGCGCCGAGGAAAAGTCGACGGTGGTGGCGATTGAGCGCATCGAAGTGGCCGAAGACGGCGACCTCGTGCTGATACGGGTCGAAGGCTCACATTTCTTGTGGAAGATGGTGCGCCGAATGGTCGGCGTGATCGTGGACGTCGGCCTCGGCGGGACCTCGCTCGCAGAGGCCGAGCGATTTCTGCGCGAGGAATCCGGCGTGCCCGCAAAACTGACCGCACCGGCGTCGGGTCTGTTCCTCGAGCGTGTGTATTATCGAGGCGAGAGCCGTCGGCCCGCGCTGCGCGGCTCGGTCGACGTCAGATTTCCACGGTGAACGCAAATGGCCGAACGTCTCATCAAATGCCCGTCGTGCGGAACCACAAACCGGCTTCCTCCTCATACACCTGGGGCGAAGACCATTGTCTGCGGCAAATGCAAAACGCCGCTGCCCGAACCCGGGGGCCCCGTGGAAGTGACCGACAGCACCTTCGGCTCCGAAGTCGACCAGAGCGCGACGCCGGTGCTGCTGGATCTGTGGGCGGACTGGTGCGGTCCCTGCCACATGCTTGCGCCGACCATTGATCAGCTGTCGTCGGAAATGGCGGGCCGGGTGAAAGTCGCGAAGCTCAATATCGACGAGAACCCCGGCACGGCCAACCGGTTCGGCGTGCGCAGCATTCCCACGCTGCTGGTGCTGAAGGGCGGCCAGGTCGTCGATCGCCTCGTGGGCGTGCAGCCGAAGCAGGAGATTGTCAGGCGCCTCGAGAAGGCATTGGCGACCGCCTGAGGAACTTCCTGACGACTGCCGACTTCCGACTGCACTGCCGACTGCCGACTGCCGACTGCCGACTACTTCGTCAGGAACTCCCCCCACTTGTCGACGAGCGCCGCATGCGGTCCCTTGGCAGCCCCATACGCGCGTGCGTAGACAGCGGCCTGTGCCTTGTCCTCGGCCGCCGATCCGATCGTCTTTCCCTCGACGTGCACCTGATACAACGCGTACAACGCCACCATGAGCGCATCCACGTCTGACGGATTTTTCTCGAGGAACGGGACGATCGTCGCGTGTGCCTGCTCGTGCAACCCGAGATGCGACTGCGCAATCGCGAGGTTGCGTCGAACGTTGTCGTTCTGAGGCTCGCGGTTGAGCACATCGCGAAGCGGTTCGAGCGCGTCGGCTGGACGCCCGAGGCGCAGCCAGCCATCGGCCAGCACGGCTTGGAGCGCCGGCAGCTGAAGCTGAGCCGCTTTCGCGCGCTCCCAGGACGACACGGCCTCTCTGTCCCGGCCGACGACGGCATAACACACACCGAGATAGAACGACGCGAGCGGCGCGTCAGGCGCATTGCGCAGAGCCACGCCGAACTGATTGGCCGCGGGATCGAGCTGTCCCTTCATGAGCAACTCGAGACCGCGCAGAATCGCTCCGGCGTTCTGATCACCGACGTCGAGCGCCATCATCGCCGTGCCATCGAGCTTGCCGGCGCGCGCGCGCGCCGTGGCGGCCTTGACCGACGGATGATTCTTGTCGACAACCTCGAACACCGCGCGCAGCATCTCCGGGGTGAGCACGTCTTCCTTCTTGAAGGCAGCCGGACGAGCGCCCACGACGATACCCGTGATCGCGGTGCGCGCTGGTGCCACGGCAGTTGAATCCGCACCTCCCGCACCCGTCGCACCTATCGCACCCGGCGCACCCGTCGCACCTGTCGCACCTGTCGCACCTATCGCACCTGTCGCACCTCGTCGCACCCAGTTTCGCTGGCACCACTTCGAACGGCCGCGTCAGTTTTCCGACGTACTTGCCGTCTTTCGAAAACATGGCGCGCGCGATGTACCGGCCCGGCGGCAGCGCCCCGACCGGGACGACCGCCAGCGCCTGCTTCATCGTCTTGTCAGGGCGCTCGCGAAATTCGGCCTCGCTCGCTTGCAGCGTCGGACCGTCGGCGGTGTCGGCCACCTCGAACGTGACCTTCGTCTCGTCGAGCGAGCCAGGCTTGTTCGTGTAGAGCTCCGTATAGGTGGCGAGCCGGCCGTCGGTCACCTGCAGGATGACCGGCGCACGCAGGTCAGTCCCCGGTCCCGGCCGCACAGAGGTGAGGATCAAATCACCGAGCGCCAGCTCGTTGTTCACCATCCCGTACGCGGTCACTTCGCGTTCGACGCTGCCGCTCTTCCCTGACATGTCAACGGCCGCAAGCCTGACGCGATAGATGCCGGGATTGACGGCGACCGCCAGCTCGTAGCGGATTGGCGGCGTCGTGTTGGCTGAATAGATTTTGCGTTCCTGTCCGCTGAGCACAGGCTTGCCCTGGTTGTCGAACACCGCAAACCCGATGGCGAGATCGAGCTCCTTCGCCATCGACTCTGGATCGATTTCGGCCGCCAGAATCAATTTGATTTTTTCGGGCGCTTGATCGCGGAACGTGTATGTGGAAAATCGCATCGGCAGCTCGGTGTTCGCCGCGGGCGAACGCAGCACGCGCCCCATCACCACATCGCGCGACCAGTTGTTCGGCGTCCGTACGGCGTACTGAACCTGTCGTCTGGAACGCACTTCCAGACCCTTGCGTCCGATCGTGACGCGAATCTGGTGAGGCTTGCCGTCGCGATCGCTTCTCGGCAGGCTCGACACCGAGCATGTAGTGGGACGAAATCTCGTTCCTGAGCCGCTCGAAGATGTATTGCGGGTTGGCCACGACGCGGAAGAGCGATCCCCGCGACCGCGCGGCCAGCGTCTCCAGCCCGGCCTCTCGAAGGTCGCGATCCTGCGAGATCGTCTCCGAGATGCGCGATTCAGACGCCTGCCCGACCTGTGTGTCGAACATCATCACGTTGACGTTCACGCGCGCTTCAGCCGCGAGCGTGGCCAGCGCGGTTGCCTCCGCCTGCGACCCTTCGATCATCAGCCCCTGGGACAGGATGATCATCGACTTCGCGCCTTCGACATCGCGAAGGCCCTTCAGGAGCGCGCCAAGCCCGGCGACCGACTGCGCCGTCAGCTGCCTGATGTGTGTCGCGAGCGTCAGCGCTTCCTGCTCGACGTCACGGTCGCACGGCGACATGGTGTTGGGATCGGTGTCTCCGCATGCGCGAAACAGCAGCCGCTGGATCGCGATGGGGTTGAGCGGTTCTCGAATGTGATCGCTTCGTAGTCGCTGATGTTGAACCGCGACAGAAAGCGATCGTCCATGCCGACGATGCGCGTAATCGCCTCGAGCACCTGCGCGTGATTGGTGGTGAAATCGACCGACGGTCCCGGCGGTGGAATCGTCATGAGCGCGAGTCGATCGTCGGGGGCGATATTGCTGACGAAGCTCTTGAGCGCCTCCATCGAACCGCGCAGCGTGTGCGTATCGATATTGTTGCGGTCGATGACCAGCATGATGAGCCGGCCCGGGCGCCGATCGGTGTTGTTCGAGACGTACGGGTCGCGCTCGGGGGGCGGCGTGCGCTCGCCCGGCGCCTGCGAGTCGGAGATGAACTCGGCGCTGACGACCCGGCGCGGCTGGCCATCGACGGTGACGGTGAACTCGGGTGCGCGCAGATCGCGCACGGGCATGCCCTTGCTGTCGACCACGGTGACGTCGACTTCCATGACTTCGACGCCGGATCGGAAGACGGGAGCCTGACCGGTTTGCGCGTACGTCAGGCACGTGCCGCCGACTCCGATTCCGGACAGTGCGACGAGCATCGAGAGACTGGCGCGCATACGCGATCTCCTTGCGGAAAATCGCATTGTAATGCAGTACCCTTCTGACCCATGACGCCAGCATTTTTCGATCGAGCGCCGCGGCGCGGTTTCTCAGATATGTCACCTTCGACACGCAGTCCGACGAGCAGTCGCAGACCTATCCCAGCACCACCAAGCAGCTCGTCGCTGCTTGAACCAGCTCGTCGGCGAGCTGCAGGACATCGGCATCGCCGACGCGGCGATCGATGAGTACGGCTATGTGATGGCCACGATTCCCGCGTCGCCAGGCAAGGAAGCGGTGCCCGCCATCGGCTTCATCGCCCACGTCGACACGTCGCCCGAGGTCAGCGGCGCACAGCGTGCGGCCGATCGTCCACAAGAACTACGACGGGCGCGACCTCGTGCTGCCCGACGATCCCGTCGCTCGTGCTGCGCGAAGCCGACAACCCGGAGCTGGCCGCACAGCACGGCAACGACATCATCACCGCGTCCGGGCCTCACGCTGCTCGGCTCGGACGACAAGTCGGGCGTCGCGGAAATCATGGCCGCGGCCGAGTACCTGATGGCGCACCCGGACGTGCCGCACGGTCCGGTCAAGATCGGCTTCACGCCTGATGAAGAAGTGGGCCGCGGCACGCAGTACTTCGACGTCGACCCGCTTCGGCGCGCGGTTCGCCTACACGCTCGATGGTCCGCATGTGCGGCGAGCTCGAGATCGAGAACTTCTCGGCCGATGCGATGACGATCACCTTCAAGGGATTCAACGCGCATCCCGGCTACGCGAAAGGGCGGATGGTGAGCGCCATTGAAGCTGGCCGCCGAGTTCGTGCACCGCCTGCCGCGCCACGGCCTGTCGCCGGAAACGACCGACGGACTACGAGGGCTACGTGCACCCGCACACGTTGCAAGGGCGGCGTCGAGCGCGTCGACGGTGAAGCTGCTGCTGCGCGACTTCACCGACGAAGGGCCTCGACGAAAAGGCGCGAATGCTCACCGACCTGGCCGAGGAAGTCGTGCGGCCGTATCCCGCGGCATCGGTCGAGGTGGACCGTGCACGAATCGTATCGCAACATGAAGGAAGTGCTCGACCGCATCCGGAGGTGATCGAGCACGCGAAGACGGCGATGAAGCGGGCCGGGCTCACGCCGCACTTCCGTCAGATTCGCGGCGGCACCGACGGCGCGCGGCTGTCATTCATGGGACTTCCCGACGCCGAATCTGTTCGCTGGCGAGCACAACATTCATTCCCGGCTGGAATGGACGTCTGTCCAGGATATGGACAAGGCGGTCGAAGTCATCGTGGAAATCTGTCGCAGTTGGGCCGAGATGAGCGACAGGGATCCGAGTCTTGCACGACATGCCGCAGGCTGTGTCCAGCACGCGGATTGGCTTGCCCGATCCTTCCGACACGCGATCGACAAGTGGTTTCCCTCCGAGGCAGCCAGGTCGTGAGCCGGCGGAGTGGTCCCGCGATCGCCTTGTCGTCGCTGCTCAAGGAGCGGCTGGCCGGCGTACGTGTCGTCGTCGTCGCCAATCGCGAACCGTACATCCACAATCGCGACGGCGACGAGGTCAGCTGGATTCGCCCCGCGAGCGGCCTGGTCACCGCGCTCGATCCGATCATGCGCGCCACCGGCGGCGTCGTGGGTGGCGCATGGCAGCGGCAGCGGCGACCGCGAAACCGTCCGACGAGCGCGGGCCGCCTCGCCGTGCCGCCCGGCAAACCCGCGTACACGCTCCGCCGCATCTGGCTCACGCAAGGAAGAGGAACAGGGCTACTACTACGGCTTCGCGAACCGCGCGCTGTGGCCGCTGTGCCACATCGCGTACACGCGGCCGGTGTTCGACGCCGCCGACTGGGAGCAGTACGCGCGCGTCAACGCGAAGTTTGCCGACGCGGTGCTCGAGGAAATCGAGGGCGCGCCGGCGATCGTGCTCGTGCAGGACTATCACTTCGCGCTGCTGCCCGCGCATGATCAAGAACCGCCGGCCGGACGCCATCATCAGCCATTTCTGGCACATCCCCTGGCCGCATCGCGAGGCGTTCCGCATCTGCCCGTGGCAGGAAGAGATTCTCGACGGCCTGCTCGGCAGCGATCTGCTCGGGTTCCACGTGCAGCTGCACTGCAACAACTTCCTCGAGACCGTCGATCGCCTGCATCGAGTCGCGCGTCGACTACGAGCAGTTCTCGGTGACGCGCGCGGCGCACGAAACCAAGGTCCGCCCCTTCCCCATCAGCATCGACATGGAAGGCATCTCGCAGCAACGGCCTGCGCCGCAGCGACGTGGCAGGCGTTCCAGCAGAGCCTCGGGACTCGACGACGACTGGGCGATTGCGCTCGGCGTCGATCGCATGGACTACACCAAGGGCATTCCCGAGCGCTTGCGCGCCGTCGACCGCTTTCTCGAGCGGTATCCGCGTGTGGCGGAAGCGGTTCGTCTTCCTGCAGATGGGCGCGCCCAGCCGCACCGAGATCCGCGAGTATCGGGAGCTCAACGAGGAGATCGACGCGCTGGCGGCGCACATCAACGCGAAGCACGGGACCGACGACTGGAAGCCCATCTGCCTCGCTGCGCGCGCATCACGGCGTGGAGGACATCTTCGCCGGGTATCGCGCGGCCAACGTCTGCGTGGTCTCGTCGCTGCACGACGGCATGAACCTCGTGGCGAAGGAATTCGTCGCCGCGCGCGACGACCGCCAGGGCGTGCTGATCCTCTCGCCGTTCACCGGCGCCGCGCGCGAGATGCCGGAAGCGCTGCTCGTCAACCCCTACGCCACCGACGCGTTCGCCGACGCGCTCAACACCGCGCTGACGATGCCGCCCGAGGAGCAGCAGCGGCGCATGCAGCGGCTGCGCGCGCAGGTGGCCGAACACAACATCTTCCGATGGGCGGGTCTGCTGCTGACCGAAACCTTCCGGCTGGCGGAGTCCACGTCAGTGAGCGACTCGTGCCCCATCAAGCTCGATCACGGCGCCATCGGCAACGGCCGCGTGCTCGCGCTCGTGGCGCCGACGCACGCACATCGACTGGCTCTGCATGCCGCGCTTCGACAGCCCCTCGGTCTTCGCGCAGGATGCTCGACGTCGAGAAAGGCGGCACGTTCGCGCTCCTGCCCCGACTGCGACGGCGTTCACGACGCACATGGAGTACGTCGTCAACACCAACGTGCTGCGCACCGAAGTGACGTGCGCCGACGGCCGCTTCGACGTCTTCGACTACGCGCCGCGCATCCCGGCGGGGCTCGACGTCGACGCGCCCGATCGAAATCCATCGGCCTGGTCGTCCCGCGGGAAGGCGCGCCGCGCGTGCCGCGTGCTCTTCGATCCGAAGCCCGACTACGCGCGCGTGCAGCAGCCGAAGATCGTGCCGATGACCGGCGGGCTGCAGATCGGCGACGGTCGCATCGGCGATTTATCTGCGGACCAACGCTCCGCTGCCCTATCTGGAGAGCGGCCAGGCGCTGCGCATCGACGAGCCGCGCTATTTCGCGCTCAGCTACGGCAAGCCGTCCGACATGGAGTCGGTGGCGTCGGTCGCAGCGCGTCCGTCGATCTGACCATCGCCGGATGGCGCGCCTGGGCCAAGTCGTGCGCGCTTCCGTCGTTCGCGAGCCTGCCGGTGCTGCGCTCGGCGCTCTGCCTGAAGCTGCACGCCTACACCGGACACCGGCGCCATCATCGCCGCCGCCACGACCAGCATTCCCGAAGCCATCGGCTCCGAACGCACGTGGGACTACCGCTACTGCTGGCTTCGCGACGCGGCGTTCGTCGTCGAAGCGCTCCGCCGCGTGGGACATCTCGCCGAAGGCGAGGCGTTCGTGTCGTTCCTGCGCGACGTCGCCGAAGCGGGGCCGCTGCAGCCGCTCTACGGCATCGGCGGCGAGCGCGAGCTCGTCGAGCAGCACCTCGATCATCTCGACGGGTTCTGCGGCATCCAAGCCGGTGCGCATCGGCAACGCCGCGTACTCGCAGCGGCAGCACGATCTGATGGGCGAGATGATTCTGTGCCTCGACACCATCACCGGCGATCCGCGCGTGGTCATCGAGGAGACCGAACCGATTCTGCGGATGGTCGAGCGCTTCGTCGCCGAAGCGATGGTGGCGGTCGAGACGGACGACACCGGGCTGTGGGAGTACCGGACGTTTCCCGAACAAATACACGTTCTCGCACGTGCTCTGCTGGGTGGCGGCCAGCCGCGGCGCGAAGCTCGCCCGCCGGCTCGGCCGCGACTCGCTGGCCACGGAGTGGGAGGCGTGGGCCGACGGCTACCGCGAGGACATCCTCGAGCGCGCGTACAACAACGAGCTCGGATTCTTCGCGCAGACGCTCGACGGCCGCTTCCCCGACGCGTCGAATCTGCTGCTGCCCACGCTCGGGCCTCATCGATCCGCGCGATCCGCGGTTCGTCTCGACGCGTCGACGCCTACGAGCGGCTGCTCGTCGAAGACGGGCTGATGCTGCGCTATCGCCACAAGGACGATTTCGGCGAGACGACCAGCGCGTTTTCGATCTGCTCGTTCTGGTGGGCCGAGGCGCTCGCGATGGTCGGCCGCCTCGAGGACGCGTGCACGCTCTTCTACCGGCTGGTCGACGCTACGCCAATTGCGTCGGGTTGTTTTCCGAAGACATCGAGCCGAGGACCGGCATGCTGCTCGGCAATTTTCCTCAGGCCTACACACACGTGGGACTGATCAACACCGCCGTCACGCTCAGCGAGCTCATCGAAGCGCGGGATGCGAGGTTCCGTGCGTGGAGTTGAGCGGGCGCTCGCCGCCTGGCAGGTCACGGCCTGCACGACGCCCGCCCTCTCGTGCTGATGGACTTCGACGGCACGCTGGTCGAGTTCAAGGTCGATCCGGACGCCGTGCGCCTGTCCGCCGTCGCGCCAGGTGCTGCTGCAGTCGCTGGCCAGCGCGCCGACCTCTCGTCCGGGCATCGTGAGCGGCCGCCGCATCAGCGACCTGCGCGAGCGCGCGCCGGCCGGCCCGTCGCTCTTCTACGCAGGCCTGCATGGGCTGGAGATCGAAGGCCCCGGCCTCCGGTTCGTGCACAACGCGGCGTCGCCCTCGCGGCGCCCGACGATCGGCGTGCTCGCGAAAGAGCTGCAGAGCGCCATCAGAGCCGCTGCCCGGCGTGTTCGTCGAAGACAAGAGGCTATTCGGTGGTGCTGCACATGCGCGGCGCGTCGAAGGCCGACCGGCTGCACGCCACCACGCGCTTCAACGCGCTCGCCGAGCCGTTCCTGAGCGAAGGCACCCTCCGCCTGCAGCCCGGCGACGAGATGCTCGAGCTGCTGCCGAACATCGACTGGGCCAAGGGCGACGCGGTGCGCGCCATCATCCACCACGTCGAAGCCGCAGCCGAAGAGACGCGTGTGGCCGGTCTACATCGGCGACGATCGCGACCGACGAGGATGCGTTCGAGGACGTCGGCGACGACGGCCTGACCGATCGCCGTTGGCCGCAGGCCGAACGGCGCGGCGTTTCAGGTCGACGATCCCGCACGCCGTCGAGTGTTTGCTGAAATCGATTCTGGCCACTGAGTAGTTGGTGGTTGGTGGTTGGTGGTGTGGTGGTGTGGTGGTTGGTAGCCACCACCAACTACCAACCACCGACCAGCTACTTGCCAGCCTTCAGCTCGTCGTACATCGCCGCGACGTTCATACGGATGCGAGCCGCGCCGCCAGGCAGATTGGCGTATGCCGGCACGGTGATCTCGTCCATGGCCTGCTCGCGCGTCTTTCCTGCCGCAATCGCCTTTCGGACGTTGGCCTGCAGGTTCGTGAAGTACATGCGCAAGCGCCGGACGTCGGCCGCCTTGCCGATGGCACCATGTCCGGGCACCATGGTCGCATTCTCGCCGACCATCTGAATCCCGCGATCGATGAACTGCAGCCACTCGAGGCTGCTCGCACCGCCGCCGACGTCGATGACCGGCACCCAGTTGTTGATGAACGCATCGCCCCAGTGCGCGATGTTGGCGTTCTTGAAGTGCACGATACTGTCGCCGTCGGTGTGCGCGCGCGCCGGGTGATACAGATGAATCTCTTCACCGCCCAGGTGGAAGATGAGCTCGCCGTCATAGGTGACGGACGGCGCCGCCGCCATCGGATCGAAATCGAGCTTCTCCTTCGACGACTGATACCCGGCCAGGATGCGCGCCCTGACGTTCTTCTGCGCGTAGATCGTGGCGAGCTTCGCGAACACGGGATTCCCGCCTGCGTGATCGCTGTGATGATGCGTGTTGATGACGAATCGAATGGGTTGTTTGGTGAGCTTCCTGATTTCGGCGACCACGGCTTCGGCCAGCCGGACCGTCTGCCCGTTTCGTTCCTGTGTGTAGTAATTGTCATCCACGACCAGCACGCCCTCATCGGTGATGAACACACCGATGTTGCCGCCAATCTGGCTCATGTCGGGACCGGAGGGTGCAATGATCGAGAGCTTGTCGGTCAGCTTGTGAATCGTGAAGAGGTTCGGCGGCATCGGCGGCCGTAGCTCCTGCTGCGCCGCGCCTTTCTGATTCAGCAGAAACGTGAGGACGCCGACCATGCAGCCGACCCAGATCGCGCGAAGCAGATTGCGCATAGGCACCTCTCGAGCGCGAACTATATCAGCATCGCGGCCTTCTCACGCGTTGCGGCTTCGCAGAAGTGAACGACAGATAGAGCGCCTCGAACAGGCCGATGCCCTGCTCGAGCAACCTGGCATCGTCGGGCGTCGACGCCCGTAACCCTTCGACCAGATTGCCGACGGTGGGTGCATGCGGCGACTTGTATCGGTCCTCCTTGAGATCGATATCGTGAACGATCTCGCCGATTCGCTTCACCGCAATATCGCGGAGGCCAAAACGCTCCTGGAGCACCTCGAACGTGCACATGTCTCCTTCGTGCTTGAAGCCGGCTGCATGGTACATGTCGAACGGCACCGCGTCGGGATATTTGTCGGGCGAGGCCGCGAACACGAACCTGGCGTCGCGATCGATGAACCGCCGTATGAGCCATGCCGACGAAAACCGATCGACGCCGGGCCGCGGACGTGTCACCCAGACACGCCCTTTGTATTCCTCGGGATCGAGGCGGGACGCGCCAGGCGATGGTTGGGACCTGGGCGACGGCCGGTAATCCGCTATCAGCTCCTTCAGCGCCGACTCGACCTCACGACTGCCCGGCGCGGCAAACAGATCGCGCCTGACGGCACGCTCGAATCGCTCCTGCAACGCACGAATGGCCTGAATGCCGTTCTCGCCCGACGTTCCGGCCTCGTTACGGGCTCTGGTTCGCATGACCTTGATCTCCTTCCTCAGCTGGCCAAACTCGGCAGCGCTCGCCGCCTGAAATTGCGTGACGACCTGCCGTTCGTCCGATTCACCCATCGATGAGACGTTGAAGATTGCGGCCTGTCCGCCCACTGCGATGACTTCGGCACGAAGCCATTCGAAGTCTTCGCGCGACTGAGCCGACTCGGGCAGCACATGGACGGCGTTCTTGACGGCGATCGCACCAATCTGCTGCAGGCGACGCCAGATCTTGACCCGCCCGTTGGACGGGTGCGCGGGAAGCTGATGCACAAACACCATCCACCGGTACGGCACTCAGCGGAGTGTAACACGTGTTACATCCGCAGGGGGAACGAACCGGGATATGCTTTAACGACTCATGAATCTGCGGAGTCTCGCCGTCATCGGGGCCGTCCTGGCGCTGGTCGTTCTGCCCAATCTGATTGCATTTCTGTTGGAATGGCTCTGGTTCGGCGCCACAGGCTACCGCGGCGTCTACATCACGAGCCTGCGCGCACAGGCTTCGCTCGGAACGTTCATCCTCGGGTTTTCGTTCGCCGTGCTGTACGGAAATCTCTGGATCGCGGTCTCGTCAATCGCGAGCCCGTACATCGTCATCGGCACCGGCGCCGCGGGGACCGTGCAGCCGGCCATGGTGCGCCGCGAGCAGATTCGCAGACTGGTCGGCGTCGGCAGCCTCGTGATTTCCCTGATGATCAGCCTCGCGGGCAGCGGCGAATGGATGCGCTGGCTCCAGTTCCGCAATGGTGTGCCCTTCGGCATTGCCGATCCGATCCTTGGATACGACGTCGGGTTCTACGTCTTCCGCCTGCCGTTGTTCGATCTCGCCCAGCAGGTGGCGATTGCCGTGCTCATCGTGGCGCTCATCGGATCGGCTGCCGCCTACGTGCTGGCCGGGGCGCTGAACTTCACCAAGCGCGGGGGCGTGTCGGTTGCCCGCAAGGCGCGGCTGCATCTATCGCTGCTCATCGCGGCCGTGTTCCTGATGTTCGCAGTCCATGCGTATCTCGAGGTGCCGCACCTTCTGACGGACGTGGAAGCACCCGGCCTCGTGCCCGGCGCGTCCTACGCCGACGTTGTCGCGCGCATGCCAGCGTTGCGTGTCCTCACGGGTGTTGCGGTGATCTGCGCAGGACTCGCCGCCTTCCACGCGTACTCCTCGACCATCTGGCCGGTACCGCTGGCTATCGGCCTGTATCTGGTCACCGCTGTCGGTGGCTCGTTGTACGCGGCGGCGATTCAGCGCTTCGTCGTCACACCGAACGAGCAGGCGGCCGAGATGCCGTACATCACTCATAACATCACTGCGACGCGTCAGGCGTTCAACCTGGCCGAGGTGAGGACGCGCAATGTCTCAGGAGACGCCGGCCAACTGACGCGAGAAGACATCACGCGCAACGCCGACACGATCAAGAACGTTCGCCTCTGGGATCATCAGCCGCTGCTCGACACGTTCGGGCAAATTCAGGAGTTGCGCACGTACTACGACTTTGCGTCGGTCGACAACGACCGCTACACAATCAACGGCGAGCTGCGCCAGGTGATGCTCTCGGCGCGCGAGCTGAACTCGGAGAGCCTGCCGAACCGTACGTGGATCAACGAGCACCTCACGTTTACGCACGGCTACGGCATCACGCTTGGCCCGGTGAACGAGGTCACGTCGGAAGGGCTCCCGATTCTGTTCGTCAAGGACATCCCCACCCAATCGTCCGTCTTGAAAGACATCGACGTCAAAGAACCGAGCATCTACTTCGGTGAGCTGACCAATAACTACGTGGTCGTGAACACACGAGCGAAGGAATTTCACTACTCGAAAGGCGAAGAGAACGTCACCGCCACGTACAACGGCGCCGACGGCGTGCACATCGGCGGTCTCGGACGCCGGCTGCTCTTCAGTCTGGGATTCCAGTCGCTTCAGATTCTGTTCAGCAACGACATCACCGCCGACAGCCGCATCCTGTACCACCGGAACATCACCGATCGCGTCAGCACGATCGCACCGTTCCTTCGGTATGACGAAGATCCGTACCTGGTCGTCACCAAGGATGGCCGTCTTGTCTGGATTCGAGACGCATACACGACGACGACGCGCTATCCGTACGCGGCGCCTTCGTCCGGGGGCCTCAACTACATCCGAAATTCGGTGAAGGTGACGACCGACGCCTACAACGGCACCACCGACTTCTTCCTGGCAGACCCGCGCGATCCGCTCGCGCAAACCCTGGCGCGTGCGTACCCGGGGCTGCTGAAGCCGCTCGACGCGATGCCGGCGGATGTGCGACAGCATCTGCGCTATCCGGAGACGATCTTCGGTCTCCAGGCCGCGATGTTCTCCACCTACCACATGACCAACCCGGGCGTCTTCTACAACAAGGAAGATCAGTGGGAGATTCCGGCGATTGACATCGACGGCAACCCGCAGCTCATGCAGCCGTATTACACGGTCATGCGGCTGCCGGAAGAAGCGAATGCCGAGTTCATCCAGATGCTGCCGTTTACGCCCGCGCGTAAAGACAACCTTGCGGCGTGGATGGTTGCGCGATCGGATCCGGACCGGTACGGGCAGCTCGAGGTGTTTGAATTTCCGCGCCAGACGGTAGTGTACGGGCCGAGGCAGATCATCGCGCGCATCAATCAGGACCAAATCATCTCTCCGCAAATCACGCTCTGGAACCAGCAGGGCTCGCAGGTGATTCAGGGCACGCTGCTCGTCATCCCCATCGAGGAAGCGCTGCTCTACGTCCGTCCGTTGTATCTGCGCGCGTCAGGCGGGCGGATTCCCGAGCTCAATCGTGTCATCGTCGCGTATCAGGATCAGATCGTGATGGCTGCGACCCTGGACGAAGCGCTCGATCGCATTTTCCCTACGGGAACAGGCGCCGAGCGCCCCGCGATCAGGTCCACATCGTCGGCGCCGGCGGGTACAACAAAGGATCGAGCGGAAGCACCTGCCGAGCCCAATCGCGTTGATCCCGCGCTGCTCCAGCAGGCCCGCCTGCATTACGAAAACGCGCTGAAGGCGCAGCGCGAGGGCAATTGGGCGCTGTACGGAGAGGAGATCCGCCGGCTGGGCGAGCTTTTGCGAGGACCCTCGAAATGACTCAACGGGCCGGTAGCGCGGCCGCGATTCTCTGGCAGAACTGGCAAGAGCGGACGCGCATCGACGAACTGCCGTCGGACTGCCGCCCGCTCGACCGCGCAGCCGGCTACTCGGCCCAGAAAGAGATCGTCAGGTTCTCGGGCCAGGATGTCGTCGGCTGGAAAATCGCCGCCACCAGCGCGGCGGGCCAGAAACATATCGGCGTGGACGGACCGCTCGCCGGCCCCCTGCTCGCGAACCGGGTGCTCGAGAACGGCGCGACGGTCCCGCTCGACGGCAACATCATGCTGGTCGCCGAAGCAGAGTTCGCGTTCAAGTTCGCGCGAACGCTGGCCAGGCGCACCAACCCTTACACGGTCGACGAGGTGCTCGCGGCGGTCGCGTCGCTCCATCCGTCGATCGAAGTACCCGACTCCCGCTACAACGACTTCGTGCGTGTCGGGGCGCCTCAATTGATTGCGGATACGGCCTGCGCCTGCTGGTTCATCCTCGGCCCCGCGACCCCGGCCGACTGGCGCTCGCTTGACCTCGTGACTCACACGGTGACGGCCTATCGCAACGGCGAGCTCGCCGCGACCGGCAGCGGCGCGAACGTGCTCGGCGACCCCCACGTCGCACTCACCTGGCTCGTGAACGAACTGCGCACGTACGGCGACGGAATCGCCGCCGGGCAGTTCGTGACGACGGGCACGTGCGTCATACCGGTCCCCATCAAGCCCGGCGATCGGGTACGTGCGGATTTTGGAGAGCTGGGAACGGCTGAGGTGACGCTCCGGTGACCGCGAAGACGCAATAACCACAAAAGCGCAACGGGCTTAACCACGAAGGCACGAAGACACGATCACCACGAAGGCACGAAGAAGGCGAAGGCTCTGGGCGGGTCAAGACACGGACCCAATACTTCTTCACGCGAAGGCGCGATGAACGCGACGGCGCGATGACGGGAATGGGACTCGCAGGCCGAAGCACGCAGACTACTCCGCGTCGACTTCGGCGAAGCTGGACGAAGTTCGTGCCTTCATGTCTTCGTGTCTTCGTGGTGATCGTGTCTTCGTGGTTTTATCTTGTCGTGTCTTCGTGGTTTTATCTTGTCGTGTCTTCGTGGTCACGGACACAATACTTCTTCACGCGAAGGCGCGATGAACGCGACGGCGCGATGACGGGAGGTGTTCCGGTCTCGCCTTCTTGCGATTGCGACCATCGGCATGGCGTTCCCGGCCTTCTGGAGGTGTAAGTGATCGTCGCGTCGCCTCGCGCGAGCGCATTGCGCGGTGAGGCACCAATCGTCGTCACGCTGACAGCTCTCCTCACCGTTGTCTCGCTCGTACCACCAGGCGGCGTGGCCATAGCCGCGGGGCTGGCGGCGATTGCCTTGACCGTTCTCGCATGGCAGAGGCGTGCGCCAGGAGCGAGCTCGCTCGGCCTTCTGTTCGTAACGTGCCTCACACTTGCTCTCGCCGGGATGGGCCCGCAGCAAGTGGTGTTCGGGCTGGCGTTCGCCGTCTACGCCGTGGTTGCCTCGCGGGTGCCCTGGTTTCGCGAAGCAACCGGTTGGCTCAGTGTCGGCCACTTCAATGGTCGCCTGGTGGCTTTGAGTGCTGCCTTTGCTGCCGTATCAGGGGTGACGCTTCTGTTGTGGTACGTCACAGCCCGCCCCGATCTCGCCGATCTCGTGCGGACCTTCATCCCTGACTGGCCGCTCCGGCTGCTTGTCCCTGCGGCGCTCGTATTCTCCGTCGTGAATGCAGCCGCCGAGGAAGCGGCGTACCGCGGGGTGGTGTTCGGTGCGCTCCAGAAAGCGCGGATCACTGCTCGCGCGGCGTTGGTCCTGCAGGCGGTCGCTTTCGCCGCATTGCATTTCCGAGGGGGGTTCCCTCGCGGCGTGGTCGGCGTCGGACTGACGTTCGCGTACGGCCTCGTTCTCGGTGAGCTATCCCGCCGCGCCGGCGGGTTGGTCGTGCCGTTCATCACACACGTACTCACGGACCTGGTGATCGTCACGATCGTGCTCGCGCTGGTCCGCACGTAAACGGAGCACTATTGCCCGACGGTTGGCAACCCACGAGGTCGCAGCGGATCGCGAGTGTTTGACTTGCCGAATTGATCGGATTACGCTGGCGTCGCGTAAAGGACGCAGCCGGTCCGCGGAAAGGGTAGAAGCCCACCTGTCAGCATCACGTATTCGCCACCTTCTTTCAGCCCGATGTGCGGACAACGGGCGTTTCGATGAAAGGAGGTCGCCATGTCGATCGATCACCCTGAGGCACCACGCCCGCTTCCCGAGCGCCCGAATCTCCGCCATCTGAAGGACCAAGCCAAAGACCTGTTCAAGACTGGCGCCGTGGCGTCGATCTCCGATGCGCAGTTCAAAATCGCACGGCTCTACGGATTTGCGAGCTGGCCGAAGCTCAAGGCTCATATTGATTCCCTGGAGGAGATCGGGCAACTCAAGCAGGCCATCGACACCAACGACATCGATCGCGTGAAGGCCATGATGACGCGCAACCCGGCGCTGCACAGTGCTCCACTTGGTTACGGCAAAGACGGGCCGCTCACATGGGTTGCCGAATGCCGAGTTCCATGGGAATCACCGACCCGGGCGAGAATGGCCATGGCGGCGTGGATGCTCGAACATGGGTCCGACGTGCACCAGGGAGGCGACGGACCGCTGATGCGAGCCGCGCTCAACGGATATCGGATCCCGATGATGGAGCTTCTCGTGTCGCACGGTGCTGATGTAAACGCCCTGTGGCACGGACACTTCCCTATCATCTTTGCCCCTTGCGAGTCACTGGACGCAGTCGCTCTCAAATGGCTTCTCGATCACGGCGCAAACCCTAACTGTCGCGACCATGGATACGAGATTTCCGGCCATTCATATCCGGGCACGGCTCTCGACTACATCATTGCCTCGTACGCACGTTCTCCCGAACAACTGAGCATCTGCATCGACATCCTTCTCGAGGCCGGCGGCGTAACCAAGTACGACCTTCCAGGGGTGCTGCAACTGCTTCGCCGCCGGCTCGACAGTCTGGCTGAGCTGATTGACGCGGATCCCGTGCTCGTGCATAAACGCTTCTCCGAACTCGATTGCGGCCAGAGCGGTGGGCGCAACCTCTTGCTTCAGGGAGGAACGCTCCTGCATGTGGCTGCGGAATACGGCAGCCCCGCGGCGATCGCGCTGCTTCTTGACCGTGGCGCGGACGTCAATGCCCGCGCGACAGTCGATGAGGCCGGCGTCGGCGGGCAAACAGCGATCTTCCATTCGGTGACGCAGTTCGACGATGAGGGCCTGGCGGTCACGCAGTTGCTGATTGAGCGTGGTGCAGACCTCGCAATTCGCGTGAAGCTTCCGGGGGACTATGAGCGGCCGGGTGAGATCGTCGAGTGCACGGCCTTGGGGTACGCGCTGCTATTTGGCGGCCCGCCTCAAAGGATAACGGTGACTCTGCTGCGAGAACGAGGGGCCATCGAGTGAGTGGATTATTCCCGAGTGGTCGCCTGAAGTTCGTGCCTTCGTGTCTTCGTGTCTTCGTGGTGATCGTGTCTTCGTGGTTTTATCTTGTCGTGTCTTCGTGGTAAATCTCTGCAAGTCGGCCTGCCACGACATCTGGAGTCAGACCGCTCGTCGAGGGCCTGTCGTGGTTCATGACGGACAGGACGACCGGGTAGCCCCTTCCGATCGCCGAAGAAAACAGCCCGAAGTCCGTTTCGATCCTCCACGTGGCGTCCTTCGATTCCCGGCCTTGAAACTCGCGAGCCACCGCGTCCAGCGGCGCATACGACAACGCGTATTGTGAGTTGCTGGTAAAGTCGAGACCGGGCGCCCTCCACGAATTCGGTGTGTCCGCCCACAGATACGACGGATACCAGAGGTCGTAGTACCAGCCTTCACTTGTTTCGAGCGAGACGAGCTGCACCTTCTCTCGATCCCATCGAGCTCGAGCCTGCGGCCAGAACAGAACGTCGTCGGAGATCACCGCATTGAATGGCGGCACGCGCAAAGCGGCCTCGAGCTTGCCCTGGCTGAGATCGGCGGGCACGTCATAGTGCACGAAACGATTGTGATATTCCCGTCGTGCGATCGTCCCGTTCAAGACCCAGTCGACCGATTGCTTCAACGGCGTGAGGCTCTCTTCGATGTACCGGATCGGAAAAACCATCGTCGATGACGCGATGGGTATGGTCGAGGCAGCGCTCGTAGACGACCTGAGGGTCGGCGTTCGCATTAGTAAGGGCGTCAACCTGTTCGCTCAGGCTCTGAAACAGCACCTGCGCCTCGTGCTCGCCCCATCCCCAGAAATCACCCATTTGCGCGGCTGAGACAATGGTCGGGCGATGTGCCAGAGCTGTCGCAGGGTGAAGGAGCGTAAACACGGACAGCACCCCGTCGACGTCTGCGTGGTTGTTGACGACCAGGTCGTAATCCAGATCACCCGACGCCACAAAGTTCATGCAGATCTCGGTAGAGGTATCAGCTTTGAAGTTCGCGGGCGTGCGGTTCGGAACCCAGTGGCTCAGCTCGAGGTCGATGCCCTCGCGAAGCCCCTCCGACGCACCGTCAGCGAAGATGGTGCGCCGGCTCTCCGGACGCTCGGTCATCTTCGTTCCAGCGATGTAAAGGTGTGGGGCTGTCACAGCAGCTCGTTCACACTTATCGAGGTCGCTTTCCCTTCCGTCAATCGTCTCATCGAGCTCATCGCGTCATCGCGGTCGTTCGTCGTGCCGCGCGTTCAATATCTTCGTGCGTTCGTGTCCTCGTGTCTCCGTGGTGATTCTTCGGGTCTTCGTGGTCCTACCTGGCGAAATGCCGCCGCAACTGCTCCACCGTGGTCGCATTGCCCTTCTGAAAGAACGCCCGCATCTTCTGGGATTCCTCTTCCAGCCCGAACCCCAGACCAACCACGCGGATGCGCGTCTGGCTGGCTGCGGTGGCCTCGACGTACAGCACCGTCCACATTTGATGGACGGCGTTGGGGAAGGGAAACTTTTCCGGAGCTTTGGCCACCTGAATCGAGAGCATTCGTCGCGGATCGAACGCCAGCACTCTGTTCTCGATCGTCTGCGGGTCGCCGAGCGCACCTTGAGCGTTGTAGTTCGTGCGCATGAGGCCGCCCACGCGCAGATCGATCTCGGCATGCGGTGCGAGCCACGATCTCAGCCCCTCGCTCGTCGTCCAGGCGGCCCATACCGCCTCGAGCGGCGCGTCGATGACGCCCTCGGCCACGATCGGGCTCGTGTCCTGCGCCCGTGAGCTTCCAGAGAGCGCCAGAAGCACGGCGAGGATGACCAATGCCTTCTTCATGGGCGTGTCCGTTCCCGGAAAAAAAAGATCATGTCCTGCGACTTCGGCGCCGGTGCACCCAGTTGCCGCAGCATCGTCGTCACTTGCCCCCGATGATAGCTCGCATGGTTCACCACGTGCTGCAGCATCTGGGCGAACATCGACTCCGCTTGCTGGCCGCTCTGCGTGCGGTACTTGACCACGCGTTCGAGTTGATTCGACGCCGCCAGCGACTGGACGAAGAGCCGGACCTGCTCTTCCTGAGCGCTCCATGGTCCCCGAATGCTCGCAACGTCGGGAAAGGCCGAAGAATCCGGCAGGCTCGATGGCGAGTTCCCCATCCAGCGAAGATACCAGATCGACTCTGCTCCGTATGTGTGCACGACAGTGTCGCGCACCGACTTGAAGCTGTTGCCGAGATCCTTGAGGTACTGCTCAGGCGTGAGCAGGTCGACCGCATCCAGAATGCGATCCCTTGCCCAGTAGTGATAGTCGACGAGCGTCAGCGCTTCCTGTTCGTTCATGGCGTCATCCGGCGTCGCCCGATCTGCGCGCCGATGCTCGCGGGGATGAGGCATACCGCGCCGAACACCGAGAACACGATCACGCCCAGAGGCAGGAGATTCGCCGTTGGATTCTGAAGGAAGGCGACCAGGGCCTGAGCCCAGAAGGGGAACATGGCCCAGCGCCACACGCGAACCGGCACAAAGAAGGCGACTGCGGCGACGGTCAGGGCCAGGACCGGCAACGCGTACGTGAAGTAGAGGGGGCTATCCCAGGCTTCCTGGCGCCCGCCCGCCATCGAGACAGCGATCCACGCCACCGCACCGATCCCCGCCGTGGTCAGCGTCGCCCAGATCGGCTGCATCATCGCAACTACTTCACCGCAGCTGCTGCCTTTTTGGCCTGGGCTTCGCTGGCGAAAAACTCGTCATGCACGACTTTCACGCCGCGATCGATCTGGTCGCGCTTGATGATGCACGACAGCGTCATTTCCGACGAGCTGATGCAGTCGACGTTGATGCCCGCATTGGCCAGCGACGCGAACATGCGCGCCGAAAGGCCGGGCGTGGCCGCCAGCCGGTGACCGATGATGGCGATCGTCGCCCAGTCTTTCTCGACCATGCCCTCCCGGGCGAGGCCCTTTTGCGTCCAGTCGCTCACCAATTTGCGCGCCATGTCGGCGAACTCGTCTTCGATGATGAACGTGATACCCGCGCGGTGATCGGCCGCCGCGCTCTGGATGATCAGGCGGATGTTGATGTCCTTGTCGGCAACGTCCTTGAAGATCTGCGCCGCGACGCCCGGCTCGTCGGGAACGTTCAACAGCGTAATCTTGGCAATCTTCTTGTCGCTCGTCACGCCGACGACTTCTGCTTCCTCCATCTTGGCTCCTTCGCGAATCCACGTCCCCTCGCGCATGTGAAAGCTCGAGCGGATGTGGATGGGAATCTTGTACGACATGCAGATCTCAGCCGCGCGCGGGTGCAGCACCTTCGCGCCGCTGGACGCCATCTCAATCGCTTCCTCGTAGGACAGCTCCGGCCAGAACCGCGCGTCGGGAACGACGTTCGGATCGGCCGACAGCACGCCATCGACGTCGGTGCAGATCTCGCACACCGATGCGTTCAACGCCGCGGCAACCGCCGCGCCGGTGATATCGCCGCCTCCACGTCCGAGCGTCGTGATCTCGTCGTTTTCGGTCACGCCCTGGAAACCGGCGACGATGACGACCTTCCCCTTGCGCAGTTCCTCTTCGATGCGTTCGGTGTCGATGGATTGAATGCGCGCCCGATTGAACGAGCCGTCCGTGCGGATATTGCATTGCGCACCCGTCATCCCGATCGCCGGCACGCCCTTGTCATGCAGCGCGAGCGCGAGCGTCGCGACCGCCACCTGCTCTCCCGACGCCAGCAACAGGTCGTAATCGCGTCCGTGCGGGTTTCTCGACACCTGCCGGGCCAGCGCGACGAGCTGGTCGGTGGTCTTCCCCATCGCCGACACCGCTACGACGAGATGGGGGGTTGTCTCGTGATAGACCTTCACGCGCTCGGCAATCGCAATGATTTTCTCGGCGGTGGCGACAGAGCTTCCACCGTACTTCTGCACGACGATGCGGCCTAGCGACATTTGGTGATCCTGGGAAGTAGAGAAAATGAAAGTAGAAAGTGAAAAGTGGAAAGTGAAAAGTGGAATGTCCCACTTTTTACTACTTCTTACTTTCCACTTTTTACTTTCTACTTTTCACTTACAGCGTAAGTACCCCGGTCTTCCATGAAGGCATCAAACTCGCTCAGCCCGCGGCCGAGCTGCACGGGTGTGTCGACGCGCGACGTCATCACCTCGACGGTCTTGTAACCGTTGCCGGTAATGCAGACGACGATCGACTCGTCGCGCGGAATCGAGCCGTTCTCAATCAGCTTCATCGCGCACGCCAGGGTCGTGCCTCCGGCGGGCTCGGTGAAAATCCCCTCGGTCTGTGCGATCAGCTGCACGGCGTCGAGAATCTCAGAGTCGGTGGCCATCGCGCCGGACCCGCCGCTCGCGCGTATCGCGCTGAGCACCTGGAACCCGTCGGCTGGATTGCCGATGGCAATCGACCGCGCGATGGTGTTCGGCTTGACCGGATCGGGAAACTCGAGGTCGTCGTTCAGCGCGTTGATGACCGGCGCACAACCCGCCGCTTGCGCGGCGTGAATCGCCGGCAGGTCGCCGTCGACCAGACCGACTTCCTTCAACTCGCGAAACGCTCGTGCAATGCGCGGTAGCAGGGTGCCGCCCGCAACCGGCGAAACGACGTGCCGTGGAAATGTCCACCCAAGCTGCTCGGCGATTTCGAAGCCATAGGTCTTGGCGCCTTCGGCGTAGTAGCTGCGCAGATTGATGTTCGCGAACCCCCAGCCGTACTTCTCCGCAATCTGCGTGCACAGCCGGTTCACATCGTCGTAGTTGCCCCGGATCGCGATGACCTGGGGCTTGTAGACGCTCGAGCCGAGAATCTTGCTCGCTTCGAGATCGTGTGGAATGAACACGAAGCACTTGAGTCCCAGCCTCGCAGCATGAGCCGAAACGCTGTTGGCAAGATTGCCGGTCGAGGCGCAGCCAAAGACGTTGAACCCCAGCTCGACGGCGCGCGTCGCGGCCACCGCGACAACACGATCCTTGTACGAAAACGTTGGATGATTGACGGAATCGTCTTTCAGATAAAGCTCGCGCACACCGAGCTTCTTCGCGAGGCGATCAGCTTTGACGAGGGGCGTGTACCCGGAATAGTTGCCGGTGCGCGGTTCGCCATCGATGGGCAGCAGCTCGCGGTATCGCCAGAGGTTCCTTGCGCGCGACTCGACTTTCGCGCGACTCATGTCCTGCCTGACCTTGTCGTAGTCGTAGACGACTTCGAGAGGTCCCAGGCACTTGTCGCAGACCCACAGTGCCTGTGCCGGGAACATCGCCTTGCACAAGTGACACTGCAGTCCTTTTACGTATTGCATATCCCCTCAGATCAGAATCGGCACCGCCAATGGACGTCGCACGTGGAACGGCAGAGCGTTCATTTCGGCAAGCGTTGCGTCCAGCACCGACACCGGGCAAGCCTCCAGCGTCATCACGAACGGCAACTCGGCTTTGTCGTGGCCGGGCAGCTGCAACACGGCGTCAATATTGATTCCGTGGGCGGACAGGAGCGCAGCCAGAGAAGCAATGATACCCGGACGGTCGGCTACGGTAAAACGTACATAGTGGGGAGCCGTAAAATCGGTGCCCACCTCGACCAGCCCTTCCAGCTGCTGGGGCGAATGGACTTCGGCGCCGAGGCCTGCACGCGCAATCGACATCAGGTCCGAGACCACGGCAACGGCGGTCGGATCGCCGCCGGCGCCAAACCCCGAATAGGTCGTTTCGCCGCCGAATTCCCCCTGCACCGTCACAAGGTTCTGGCTGCCTTGCGCGCGTGCCAGCGGTGAAGAGATGGGCACGAGCACAGGACGAACCGACGCAAAGAGCTGCCTGTCGGCGCCGGGCGCCCGTTCGGCCCACGAGATCTGGCGGATGGTGCAGTCGAGCTTTCGCGCGTACGTGAAATCCACACGATCGATCGATGAGATCGATCGACAGGGAATGTGCTCGGGATCGACCTGGCAGCCGAGGCCGACGGCGATAAGAATGGCGATCTTCGCGCGGGCGTCATATCCATCGACATCCGCCGTGGGATCGGCTTCCGCAAATCCAAGCGCCTGCGCTTCTTTCAAGGCGTCGCCGAACGACAGGTCTGCACTGTCCATCCTCGTGAGGATGTAGTTGCAGGTGCCGTTCAGGATGCCGGCGACGCGCAGCAGTCGGTCGCCCGCCAGACCTTCGCGCACGGCACGAACGATCGGAATACCGCCGGCCACCGACGCCTCGAACAACAGCTCGCGCTTCTGTTGACGCGCGAGCGCGAGCAGCTCGACGCCGTGCGTCGAAATGAGCTGCTTGTTCGCCGTCACGACAGACTTTCCCGCCTTGAGCGCCCGTCGGATGAGATCGCCAGCCGCGTCGAGCCCGCCCATCAACTCGACGACGATATCGGCGTCCGATGCGATGACGGCGTCGAAGCTGTCGGTCCAGTCGACGCCCGGCGGCACCCAGTCGACTTTCTTCCGTTCGACGCCGCGGTTGCAGATGGTCGTCAGCTGCAGGGAAGGATGAATCCCGCTCGACAGCACCTTCGCCACCGAGCGACCGACAGTGCCGAATCCGACAAGCGCTACACGGAGCGGAGACTGCCTCCCCGCACCCGCCGGCGCGCTCTCGGAAACCGATTCCACCCTTTGCACCATTCGCCTCGACTTTCGACTGTCGACTTTCGACTGTCGACTGTCGACTTCCTAGCCCTGCTGTCCGGGCTTTATCGTCACCGGATCCAAAAACGGCATCATCCCCCGCAGCTGCGCGCCGACCTGTTCGATCTGATGATCCTGTTCCGCCGCGCGCGTCTTATTGAACTGCGGACGGCCTGTCTGGTTCTCTTTGATCCAGGTCTTCGCGAAGGTGCCGTCCTTGATTTCGTCGAGCAGCTTCTGCATGGCCCTGCGCGTCTCGTCGGTCACGATGCGCGGGCCCGCCACGTAGTCGCCGTGCTCGGCCGTGTCGCTCACCGAATAGCGCATGTAGTTGATGCCGCCGCGGTACATGAGATCGACGATCAGCTTGAGCTCGTGGAGACACTCGAAGTAGGCCACCTCGGGCTGGTAGCCGGCTTTCACCAGGGTCTCGAATCCGGCCTTCACGAGCGCGCTCGTGCCGCCGCAGAGAATGGCCTGCTCGCCGAACAGATCGGTTTCGGTCTCTTCCGTGAACGTCGTTTCGATCACGCCCGCGCGCGTGACGCCGATGCCCTTCGCGTACGAGAGCGCCAGCGCCCTGGCGTTGCCGGTCGCGTCCTGCTCGACGGCGATCAACGCCGGCGTGCCGCCGCCTTCCACGAACAGCTCGCGAACGCGGTGGCCCGGCGCCTTCGGCGCGATCATCGTGACGTCGAGATCTTTCGACGGCGTGACGGTGCCGAACCGGATGTTGAACCCGTGCGCGAACATGAGCATCTTGCCCCTGGTCATGTGCGGCTCGATCTCGGCATACACCGCCGGCGCCGTCGTATCGGGCACGAGAATCATGACCACGTCGGCCCACTTCGCCGCCTCGGCCGGCGTCACCACCGACAGGCCATGCGCTTCTGCCTTGGCTTTCGACTTGCTGCCCGCGGCGAGACCCACTTTCACCTGCACGCCGCTGTCCTTCAGGTTGAGCGCGTGCGCGTGCCCCTGCGATCCGTAGCCGATGACGGCCACTTTCTTCGCCCGAATGAGCGCGAGGTCTGCATCGTTGTCGTAGTACATCTTCGCTGACATAGTGTCCTTTTCGCTGATGTTCAACGCCGGGCCGCCGAGTCGCCGAGGTCAAACGCAAAACAATTCATTGATCTACCCGGCGTCTCGGCGCCTCGGCGTTCTACACGGAATGAAATACGTTGTGATCGTCCTCGGCAATCCGAAGCGTCTCGGTTGCCCCGGCGGTCGCGCTGCGATGGCCGCGGGACATGGCCACGCGGCCGGTCCGCACCATTTCGAGCACGCCGTACGGCCGCAGCACCTCGAGCAAACCATCGATCTTATCCTCGGTGCCCGTGATTTCGATGATGAGCGAGTCTGGCGCCACGTCGACCACCCGCGCGCGGAACACATCGACGAGCTGCATGATGTGCGTGCGCGACTCGGCGGTCGTCGCGACCTTGATCATGGCGAGATCGCGGAACACGGCGGGCGCGATCGTGATGTTCTCGACGCGCAGCACGTTGACGAGCTTATAGATGTGCGCCTCGAGGCGCCGCGCGCCAATCTCGTCGGTGTCGACGACAATCGTCATGCGCGAGACCCCGGGCCGATCGCTGTGTCCCACAGTGAGCGACTCGATGTTGAACGCGCGCCGCCGGAACAACGACGACACGCGTGTCAGCACGCCGGGCTTGTTCTCTACGTGAATGGCAAAAGTAGTAATCATGGTGTCCTTCTATGTTTCAACGCAAAGGCGCAAAGCCGCAAAGTTCTTGGTCAAGAAATTCTTCTCTCTGCGTCTTCGCGTCTCTGCGTTGAGACGGCCTACAGCACGTCGGCTCCTGTTTCGATAATCGGTGACGGACTCGGACGGCGAATCATCGCGTCCAGATCCGCACCCGCCGGCACCATCGGATACACCGTGTCTTCCTGCTCGACCTGGAAGTCGATGACGACCGTCTTGCGGTTCTTTCGGGCCGCTTCCACCGCGGGCACCACATCCGACCGTTTGGTCACCGTCTGCGCCGGCAGGCCGAACGCTTCGGCCAGCTTCTGGAAATTGGGGTTCAACAGCGGCGTGGCCGCGTACCGCCGCTCGTAGAAGAACTCCTGCCACTGCCGCACCATGCCCAGATACCCGTTGTTGATGATCGCTACGTTGATGTCGATCTGCTCCTGCACGATCGTCGCAAGCTCGCACATCGTCATCTGGAAGCCGCCGTCGCCGACCACCACCCAGACTTCCTTGTCCGGGCACGCCAGCTTGGCCCCCACGGCCGCCGGCAGAGCGAAGCCCATCGTGCCGAGGCCACCCGAGGTAATCAGCGAGCGCGGCTTGTCGTGATGGTAGTACTGCGCTTCCCACATCTGGTGCTGGCCGACGTCGGTCACGATGATCGCGTCGCCGTGCGTGGCACGCCACAAGTCGTTGATGACATGCGCCGCATACAAGTGTCCGCTGTCGGGCAGGTTCTGGATGTCGCGAACCGCGGAGTCCCCTTTGAGCTCCTTGATGTGCGCGAGCCACTTGCTGCGATCGCCCGCCTTCAGGCCGGGCATCATCACCTCGAGCGCCTCTTTCAAGTCGCCGACGATACCGACGTCGACTCGTACGTTCTTGTTAATCTCGGCCGCATCGATGTCGATGTGAATCTTTTTGGCGTTCGGCGCGTACGTCTTCAGGTTGCCCGTGACGCGATCGTCGAACCGCATGCCGAACGCGAGCAGCAGGTCCGCCTGCTGAATCGCCGAATTCACCCAGGCCTCGCCGTGCATGCCCATCATGCCGAGGCTGAGCGGATGCGACGCCGGGAATCCGCCAATCCCAAGCAGCGTCTGCGAGGCCGGAATGTTCGCCTTCTCCGCAAACGCCCGCACGATGTCCATCGCGCCCGAGAGCATGATGCCGTGGCCCGCGAGAATCAGCGGCCGCTCGGCGGCGTTGATGAGCTCGAGCGCGCGCTGAAACTCTTCGGGGCGCGCGCTCCAGTCGGGACGGAACTCCGGCTTTTTCGGCACGGCGCTGTCCCAGTCGAACTCACATGACGACTGCTGTGCGTCCTTGGTGATGTCGATGTGCACAGGGCCCGGACGGCCCGAGGCCGCAATCTCGAACGCCTCGCGGAACGTCGGCGCGATGTCGTCGGCGCGCGTCACCAGATAGTTGTGCTTGGTGATCGGCAGCGTGACGCCCGTCACGTCAGACTCCTGGAACGCGTCCGAACCGACCAGCTTGCTGCCCACCTGGCCGGTGATGCAGACGATGGGCGAGCTGTCCATCATCGCCGTCGCGATGCCCGTCACCATGTTCGTGGCGCCCGGGCCTGAGGTGGCAATGGCAACACCGACCCGGCCGCTGGCGCGCGCATAGCCGTCGGCCATGTGCGTGGCGCCCTGCTCGTGACGAACGAGCACATGCCGGATCGGATAGTCCAGCATCGCGTCATATGTGGGCAGAATGGCGCCGCCCGGATAACCGAACACGTCGGTCACTCCCTGGCGGACGAGACATTCCCAAACGATTTGCGCTCCCGTGCGTTTCATAACTGTATGCTCCAGTTCACCGTTTACAGTTCACCGTTTTACCGCCTGCCGGAATTCCTTCGCGCCTTGGCGTCTTTTGCGTTGAGACACTAGCTGGTGATAGCGCCAAGCGACGCAGATGACACCAGCTTCGCGTATTTCGCCATCACACCCGTTTCGAACATCGGCGCCGGCGCCTTCCAGGTCGACATGCGCGTCGAAATTTCCGCATCGCTCAGCTCGACTCGCAGTTGACGATTCGGAATGTCGAAGACGATCGCGTCGCCATCCCGCACCGCCGCAATCGGGCCGCCTGCCGCCGCTTCGGGCGCCACGTGACCCGCCATCAATCCATGTGTCGCGCCTGAAAAACGGCCGTCGGTGATGAGCGCGACCTGCTCGCCGAGACCCTGTCCCTGGAGCGCGCCGGTCACCGCCAGCATCTCGCGCATGCCAGGGCCGCCCTTCGGTCCTTCGTAACGGATGACGAGCACGTCGCCCGGCTTGATCCGGTTCTTGTCGACCGCCTCGAACGCCGCTTCTTCGTTGTCGAACACCCGCGCGGTGCCGCGAAAAGTCAGCACTTTCTTGCCGGCGATCTTGACGACCGCACCCTCGGGAGCCAGGTTGCCGTGCAGGATGGCAAGGCCGCCGTTCGGGCTCATCGGATTCGAGAGCGGCCGCACGACTTCCTGATCTTTGGGCTCCGACACGGCGTCTGCCTCTTCGCCGATCGTTTTGCCGGTGACAGTCAGCGCCGAGCCCTTGAGAATACCGGCTTCCTTGAGCCGGCTGGCAATCAGCCGCGCGCCCCCTGCTTTGTACATATCGGTCGCAACGAAGCGCCCGCTCGGCTTCAGGTCGGCCAGGAGCGGCACCTTGGCGCTGATGCGATCGAAGTCGTCGATGCTCAATTCAACGCCCGCCTCGCGGGCGATCGCCAGCAGGTGCAGGACCGCATTGGTCGATCCGCCGGTCGCGGCGACCGACGCAATCGCGTTCTCAATCGAATCGCGCGTGATGATCTGTCGCGGCCGGACGTTGCGCTTCAGCAGATCCATCACGAGCGCCCCGGCCTCGCGGCCGATCCGCTGCTTGTCAGGATGCAGCGCGGGCACGTCGTTGGAGCCCATCGCCGAAATGCCGAGGAACTCGCCGACCGTCGACATCGTGTTCGCGGTGAATTGACCGCCGCACGCGCCGGCACCCGGACACGCCTGGTTCTCGACCATCAGCAGGTCGGCATCCGACATACGGCCGGCCGCATGCGCGCCCACCGCCTCGAACACGTCCTGAATGGTGATGTTCCTGCCGTGGAACTCACCGGGCGCGATCGACCCGCCGTAGAGCATCACGCCCGGAATGTCGAGGCGCGCGAGCGCCATGATGGTGCCCGGAATCGTCTTGTCGCAGCCGGAGAGGGTGATGAGGCCGTCGAACAGGTTGCCGCGGGCGACCAGTTCGATCGAGTCGGCGATGAGATCGCGGCTGATGAGCGACGCCTTCATGCCCTGGCTGCCCATCGTGATGCCGTCGGAGATCGACACCGTGTTGAACTCCATCGGCGTGCCGCCGGCCTTGCGAATCCCTTCCTTCACATGCTCGGCCAGCGTGCGCAGGTGGTAATTGCACGGACCGATCTCAATCCAGGTGTTCGCAACGCCGATAATCGGCTTGCGCAGGTCGGCGTCGGTAAAGCCAACGGCTTTCAGCATCGCGCGCGCGGGCGCACGGCTCGGACCGTCGGTGATCGCGCCGCTGCGAGGCTTCAACGGATTGTCTGACATCAGTTCTTCTCTTTCCACGAAGTGTAGGAGCCGAGCGTACGCATCGATTTCGCAAACTCGGCCAGATGAACGAGCGCGCGCGTGCACTGCAGATCCTGGCGCGGCACGGCAATGTCGGCGTAGAAGAGATACTCGAAGGCTCTGCCGCGCACCGGCCGGGACTCGAGCTTGGTGAGATCGATGTCGCGCAGCGCGAACACACTCAGGGCTTTGAACAGCGCGCCCGGAGAGTTCGGCAGCGTGAAGACGATCATCGTCTTGTCGGCCTTCTCGGGATCGGAGGCCGCCCTGCTGATCAGGATGAAGCGGGTGATGTTTTCCTTGTAATCCTGGATGCCGACGGCAAGCGACTCGAGATTGAAGACCTCGGCCGCGCGCGCCGACGCGATGGCGGCGGCGTCTTTCATCTCCTGGTCGCGAATCATTTTCGCGCTGCCGGCGGTGTCATAGGTCGCCACAATCTCGACGCCTTTCAGGCTCGACAGGAATCCCTCGCACTGCGCCAGGCCCTGCGGATGCGAGTACACCTTTCTGATGTCCTGCAGTTTCGTCCCTGGAAACGCGAGCAGGTTGTGCGACACCTGCAACAGCACCTCGGCCACGACCGGCAGCTCGTGCTCGAGCAGCAGGTCGTAATTCCGGTGGATGCTTCCCCCGATCGAGTTCTCGATCGGTAGAATCCCGTGCGTCGTCTTGCCGCTGTTGACCGCCTCGAAGACTTCATCAAAGCTCGTGCAAGGCAGAGTGGTTGCGCTCGGACTGAATCTCAGTGCCGCCGCCTCGCTATACGCGCCCGGTTCGCCTTGATACGCAATTCGCATGGTTAAAAAAAAAGCCATCACCCGCTGGCTGCGGATGATGGCCCTTGATTGCTACCTTCTTACACTCAGGCTAAAACATCCGCAGCTAGTCGACCGGCATCTTGAAGGTGCCGGTCACCGTAACGACGACGGTGACGAAAAAGCTGAGGACTGGGCCGAGCGACATGATCGGGACGTATTCTGGCGTCCCGGTGGTCATAATGTCAAATGAATTTTGATTAACGATTCATTAATAATATTAATGGTGAGAGCGTTGTTTCCCTGCATTTTGCAGGGTCGTCCGGACCGGGCCGTTCTTTGCGGGTATCACCCCAATCAACAGTAACGCCGGCGCCGGGAGTTTCTCCAGGCGGGGAAGCTCGCCGAGCGTCGTCTCGACCACTTTCTCGTCGACGCGCGAGGCGCCCGCGACCACAAAGCAGGGCGTCTCGCGTGACAGGCCGGCCTCGATGAGCTGCAGAGCCAGATCCCCTTCGTGCCCGCCTGGCATGTAGATGGCCGCTGTGCCGCCGAGCTCTGCGACAGCCTTCCAGTTCGGCGGCGGATTGCCTTTGCACCGTTGGGCGGTCAGGAACACGAGCGCCGACCCCAGGCGTCGATCGGTCAGCGAGACGCCTGCAGCGGCCGCGGCTCCGCTCGCCGCAGTCACGCCGGGGACGATCGCAAACGGGACATCCGCGTCGCGCAGCGCATCCATCTCTTCGCTTGCGCGGCCGAAGATCGTGCCGTCGCCTCCTTTCAGCCGGACGACGGTCTTCCCCGCTGTCCCGTACTCACACAGGCGCCGATTGATTTCCTGCTGTGTCATCTGGCGCTCGCCGTGCCGTTTGCCGACGCACTCGATACGCGCGGTCGTCGGAATCAACTCGAGGATTTCCTGCGTCAGCAGGTCGTCGTGCAGTACGACGTCGGCCTGTCCCAGCAAGCGCAGCGCTTTCAGCGTGAGCAGCTCGGGATCGCCAGGCCCGGCGCCAACGAGGTACACCATCCCGGCCGTACGTAGGGCGGGTCCTGTTGGACCCGCCCCTCCTTCTGGCGCCGCGATGGCTCCTTCCGGACCCACCGCAGCTGCCAACTCGTGCAGCTTCCGCTTACGCTCGTCCGGATTCATGTCGCTCGAAAACAGCTCGCGGCGTGCCTCGCCGAGCTGACGAATCCATGCCTCGTAGCCAGGGCCGAACTGTTGTTCGAGCTCGATGCGAATGCGTTGGGCGAGCGCGGGGCTGTGTCCCGCCGTGGAAATCGCAATCTGCAGGTCGCCGCGATTGACGACTGCCGGATAGTAGAAATCGCAGTTGTCGGGATCGTCGACAGAGTTCACGAGCACATTGCGGATTTGCGCTTCCTCGTAGACAGCGCGCGCGACCTCCCTGGGGACTGCGGCGACCACGAGCGCGACGCCGTTGAGATCGTTCGGATTGAACTCGCGCTGCCGCCACACGAGCTTGCCGTCTTCGGCAAGTTTCCGGATGACGGGCGTCGCGTCGGGGGCCACAACCGTGACCACCGCCCCCGCAGACAGCAGTCCGCCCACTTTGGATTCGCCGACCGGGCCGGCGCCAACCAGCAGGACGGGCCGGCCTTCGAGTTTTACGAAAATGGGAAACAGGGACATGGATCTACTGATCTAGGGAGCTAAGGATCTACTGATCTGACGTGCAAGCCGCACTCCTTCGTCTCTGGATGCTCCCACCACCAGCGTCCTGCACGTTCGTGCTCACCCGGTTGAACCGCTCTGGTGCAGGGCGCGCAACCGATGCTTGGATAGCCTCGGTCGTGTAACGCGTTGTACGGCACATTGTTCTCGCGGATGTAGCTCCACACGTTGTCGTGCGTCCACTCCACCAGCGGGTTCACCTTCACGAGCGCATTCCCCTCGTCCCACTCCACCTTGTGCACGGCCGTGCGCGTGACCGACTGCTCGCGACGCAAGCCGGTGATCCAGGCGTCGAGCCCGGACAACGCGCGCCGAAGCGGCTCCATCTTGCGGACACCGCAGCACAGCTTGCGATTCTCGACCGAGTGATAGAAGAGGTTCATCCCGCGCTCGGCCACCATGTTCTGCACGGCATCGGGCTGCGGAAACAATACTTCGACGACCGCGCCGTACTTCTGCCGGGTCGCGTCGATGACGTTGTACGTTTCCTGCGGGAGGCGTCCTGTATCGAGCGTGAAGATGCGAGCCGTTGGATCGATCTTCATCAGCATGTCGATGAGCACCATGTCTTCGGCGCCGAAGCTCGACGACAGCGCGACGCGGCGCCCAAACTTTTCAAGGGCCAGGCGAAGTACATCCTCCGCGGACAGCGGGTCGGCACGCAGGGCCAGCGTCGTTACGTCACTCTGAGCCACAGTTCGATCCATCTTATCCCCAGCTCACCAGATCCCTAGATCTCTAGATCCCTAGATCTCTAGTTACACTCCGTCACTACTTAGACTCCTGCCCCCCGGACTCAGGTTCAGCTTCGGCAGAATCCGCTGGTAGGCCTTGAACATCTCTTCCATCATGCGCGGAACCTTGTTCGAGCGCTGATACACCCAGCCGGTGTGCCTCACCAGGTGGGCACCTGAAATTCTCGCGCAGAACAGCTGCTTGCTCCGCACCTCGCGCGCCACCGCCTGATACGGGATGATCGTGATGCCCATTTCCGAGCGCACGAGCGCCTTCAGAATCTCGACGTTCTCGGTTTCCATGACGATGCGCGGCTCGATGCGCTCTTTGACGAAGAACGTGTCGACGACCCGGCGCGAGTTCGATGCCGCCTCGAACAGCACGAACGGCTGCTGTGCGAGATCCTGCGGCAGGATGCGCTTCTTCTTCGCAAGCGGATGAGAAGGGTGCGCCACGAGCATCATCTCCTCTTCCATTGCCGGCACAGTCACCAGCTCCGACTCGTTCACCGGCAGCGTGATGAACCCGAGATCGGCCGCGCCGCTGCGAATCTCCTGCAGGAGCCGCTGCGACGTGCCCGTAATCAGCTTCACTTCGACGAGCGAGTGCTGCCGCCTGTATTCCTGCAGCAGCTGCGGAAACACATACATACACACGGTCATGCCGCCGGCCAGGCGCAGCGTGCCGCTGAGCACCTGCTGGCTTTCGCCGATGACCGTGACGGTCTCCTTGATGTCGCCAAAGACGCGGTTGCTCAGCTGGACGAGAGACTCGCCGGCCGGAGTGATGCGAATGCGGCGCCCGACCCTCAGGAAGATGCTTTCGTTGAGCTCGTCTTCGAGCAGCAGAATCTGACGGCTGATCGCCGACTGCGACACGTGCAGCTTGCGCCCGGCTCCGGTAAACGAGCCCGTCTCGGCGACGGCCTGAACGATCTCGAGCTGGCGAAGATCCATCAGGGAGCGATGATATCTCAATTCAAGATGGTCTTACATCAGTCCATCTAATCAACGCATGCGTCAGGATTTCGTGGAGTGGCGGCACGGTATGCTGTAGCCGCGATGACGAGACGATTCGGGGTTCTCTGCCCTTCGTGTGGGGCGCCCGCGGGCGGCCGCGACGGGTGCCAGGCGCAGTTCGATGGGCTCAGCGCACGCGCGTGGGAAGGCGGTGTGCGCGCGGCGATGCACAACCTGGTCGTCGACGCGTACGCGTTGCAGCATCCAGACCAATACTGCGTGTCGGCGAAGTCATACGCCGCCCACCTGACCGGGCTCTGCTGTGGCGTCGAGCATCCCGGCGACCAGAAGCTTTACTGGCAGATTCCGCGATGGCTGGATGGCCCTGCGTCGCTCGAGAAGCCGCCCGTGCTCGAGACGCGCGGCCGCAAGACCATCATGACGATTGCCGATGTGCCGGACGATGCGTATCAGTCGGCGGTTCGTCAATGGGCATCTTCAGTGTGGACCGCCTACGAGTCGCAGCAGTATCTCGCCAGGACCTGGCTCGCTGACGTGCTGCGCCACTACTCAAACAAAAGAACAGAAGACCAGAAGAAACCCTTTTGATCTTCTGACCTTCTGTCGAACCGTGTAGCTATCGCACGAGACGGATTTCGCCGATTCCGCCCTTCACGTCGAGACGGACCGTTACAGGCGCATCAATGCGCTCGGGATTGATCCAGACATTCCCCCGCTGCTCCAGACCTTCGACATTGATGGCGCCAATGCCTTTGGTGGCCGTGGCCGAGACACCCGCGTTTCTGGGAAGGTGGACGGTCGTCTCTCCAACGCCGCCGCGAATCTGCACCGAGTAGTCGCGCCTGGGCTCGCCGCGCAAGTCCATCTCGACCTCGCCGGCGCCGAGGTTGACTTCCACGCGCCCCAGGTTCATCCGGCCCAGATCGAGATGCGCTTCGCCCGCGCCCAGGTTGGCGATGATGTCCAGAGGTACCTCATCGTTGAGCGTGAGATCCCATTCGTACACCGTGTTGCCGAAGCCTCCACGAGAGCTTCCCGGCTGGGAAATGATCAACTCGCCGCTCGACGCCGTGCTGCGATAGTCGACGACCGGCTTCCATTCAGCCACGTTATAGGTAAAGGTGGCGTCCAGTAATTTCGGACTCCCACTCTTCACCCGCAGCTCTCCAGCGCCCATGCGAATCTCCGCCCGCACGCTGGCCGCCTTGTCCAGCTCGATCAGCTTTGTTTCACGCCGGGTCTCACCCGTCGAGACCAGGCCGAAATCGCAGCCACCCATGAGCAGCGCCGCCGCCGTCACACCAACCAATGCGCTGGGCATCGTGAACTCCTCCAGAACGTCCTCTGCGGTCATACGTCACGTCCCGCTCCCAGGTTGCAAGTGCCTGGGGCATACTACTCTCGCTGCCCCCGGCCAGACTACGACTCACCATAAACAAATGGAAATCCGCGCCCTCGTCTTCGATCTTGCCGGAGTCCTGCTCGATTTCGGCGGCCCGGAATCCGTGCATGCGATGTCGAACGGCCGCGTGGACGAGCAGGCCTTCTTCCGCTTCTGGTCCGAAGCGAAATGCGCGCACGACCTGCATTGCGGCAGATGCAGTCCAGAGGACTTTGCGCGCGAGGCCGTCCGGGAATTCAAGCTGAACGTCACGCCCGAGATGTTTCTCGACGATTACAAGACCTGGTTCAGAGGACCGTACGAGGGCGCCCTCGAGCTCCTGGAGGGGCTGCGACCGAAATATCGCGTCGCCTGTCTCAGCAACGCCAACGTTCTGGACGTGAAGCGCTTTGACGAAGAAGTGCAGCTTCAGCGCTGGTTCGATGCGTGCTTTTATTCGAATGAGATGGGACTGAGAAAGCCAGATGCGGCCGCATACCTGCACGTCATCAAGACGCTGGACCTCCCACCCGGAGAGATCGTGTTCTTCGATGACAGCCTGGAGAATGTCGAAGGCGCCGTTGCCGTCGGCATGCATGGGAATCACGTCCAGGGATTTGGCGATCTGAGGATCCTCCTCGGCCGGATGGGTGTTCTGGGCTTCAAGCCTTAGGCGCCTGCGGCCGATACCTTGTACAGCTTTCAAGGAGGCACCGCCGATGGCATCTCGTAGCGAATCGATTGACGAACTTGCGGCGAAACTGGATCGTGACGCGCGGTCGATTCCGGCCGTATACCTGGCAATTGGCCTGGTCGCCGGCCTGATGTTTGGCGCGGCGCTCGGCGGAGACACCGTCGATGTTCAGCGGGTGGCAGGCATCGCCTACGGGCTGCTGGGCGCGTTCATCGGCTGGTCCGTCGGCAGATCCCGCCAGACCTGGCTCAAGCTGCAGACTTCGATTGCACGCGGTCAACGACGAATACCAACAGGAGACTAGGAGTTCAAGAGGCCGGGAGAATTCTTCACAACAGAAAACTCCTGATCTCCTGATCTCATCTGTTGTTCTTATTGCGCGAGCAGGTGCTTCGCGAGCTTCGCGTAGTCCTCGACCGCACGCTCCAAATCCGCGATCTTCACGTGCTCGTTGTCGGTGTGTGCGACGTGAATCGAGCCGGGGCCGTATAGAAGCGGCGTACCCCATTTGGTCAGAAACGGAATATCGGTCGTATAGGGGAACGTCGCAGTCTCGAACCCCGGCACCGGTGGCATCATGACCGGCGGCACGTCGAGGATCTCTTCGAGCGTCACCAGCGTGGTCAGCTTCGCCAACGACACACGCAGCTCTTCGACGTCTGAAACCGTGCGGAACATCACTTCGGCTTCCGCCTCGAAGGGAATGACGTTGGGCGCGACGCCGCCCTTGATGAGTCCAATCGTGTAGTGGGTGCGCCCAAGCACCGGGTGCTCCGGCATCTCCATCTTCCGCAGCATCAGCAGCGCGTCGATGAGCTTTTCGATCGCCGAGTCGCCCAGCTCGGGGAACGACGAATGTGCCGCTTTGCCTTTTGCACGCAGGTTGTAGCGAAGAGCCCCTCGCGTGCCGATGCCGAGGCGATTGTCGGTCGGCTCACCGTTGATGAGGAACCTCGATCCCGACGCAAGAGCCTGCGCCGTTTTCGCACCGTCGCTGCCCCGCTCTTCGCCGACGACAAACAGCAACCCGACGTTGGTGATCCCCTCGCGCCGCAGCAGTTCGGCTGCCGCAACCTGGCACGCCGCGATGCCCTTGGCATCGCACGATCCGCGGCCGAAGAGCCTGTCGCCATCGAGATGGCTGGGAAAAAACGGGGGCACGCAATCAAGGTGTGTCGAGAACACGACATCGGCTTTGCCGAAGGCCGCGTAGATATTCCGGCGCGGGCCGTCGACCACCTGCTCGACGACGCCGTAACCGGCCTGGCTCAGCAGCGTGGCCATCCACAGCACGCAATCGCCTTCGCGCCCGGTGGTGGAATCGATATCCACCAGCCCGCGCGTCACCGACACAACATCCGTTAAGTCGCTGATCCCCATCCCTTAGCCCTGAGCCCTAAGCTCTAAGCCCTTTTCAACGAACCCATTGCTCGAGATTGGTTCTGGCGTCGGTTTTCTCGTCGCGATACTTGACGATCACGGGCGTGGACAGGCTCAGGCCCCACTGCGGCCCCATACCCTGAGTGACGGCACGTGACCCGGGCACCACCACAGCCCCTTCGGGAACGACCAGCGGTGCGTCCCCTTCCGGCTTGATGATGCGTCCCTGCGGCAGGTCGTAGATCGGTGTCGAACCAGTCAGGATGGTACCGGCGCCAATGACCGCGCGCCGCTTGATCACCGCGCCTTCGTAGATGCCGGTGTTGCCACCCACCAGCACGTCATCCTCGATGATGACGGGAATGGCACCGACCGGCTCGATCACGCCGCCGATCTGCGCGCCGGCACTGATGTGCACCCGCTTACCGACCTGGGCGCAGGATCCGACGAGGGCGTGTGAATCCACCAGGCTCGACTCGTCGACATACGCGCCGACGTTGATGTACATCGGCGGCACGCAAATCACCCCTTTGGCCACGTACGCACCGTCGCGAATCGACGAGCCGCCCGGCACAACGCGAACGCCCATGCCGGTAGTCATCTTCTTCAGGGGCAGTGTGTCTTTGTCGCCGAAGAACCACCGGCCACCATCGAGAGAAACGTCCACGAGGTCGCCGCAGCGGAATCCGACGAGGATGCCCTGCTTCACCCACGTGTTGACGCGCCATCCTGATGGTGTGTCTTGAGCCCGGCTCGGCCGAGCGCACACGGCCGGCCGACAGCTCCTCGCGAAGCTGGGCGAACACAGATCGGCTCTCGCCTTTGTCTGCTGAAGCTCCCTGCTGATACAGCCGCCCGATGTCTTTCGCCAGTTGACTCGACGCAGAATCGCTCACGCACTCACCTTGGCGGACACCTTCAGAAGTCCCATCTCGCTGAGCACATTCAGAATCCTGGTGCGCGACTCCTGTCGCGGCGAAACCATCGGCAGTCGATATGCCTCTTCGAGAAGGCCCATCGCGGCCATGGCGGCTTTGACGGGAACGGGATTGGATTCGACGAAATTGATGAGCATCAACGGCAGCAGGTTCGCGTGAATGTTTCTCGCGGCCGCAAAGTCGCCCCGCTCTGCCGCCTCGACCATCTGCGACATTTCTCGCGGCACTTCGTTCGACACGACAGAAATCACGCCGCGGCCGCCGACAGCCATCAACGGAAGCGTAATGGCATCGTCTCCAGACAGCACGATGAACTCCGGGGGCACCGCCCGGCAGACCTCGCACATCTGCTGGATGTTTCCGGACGCCTCTTTGACACCGATGATGTTGGGAATCGCCGCGAGCCTGACAAGCGTCGCCGGATCGACGTTGCATCCTGTGCGGCCGGGTACGTTGTACACAATGATTGGGAGAGACGTGCTTTCCGCAATCGCTTTGTAGTGCTGGACGAGACCGTCGGGTGTGGGCTTGTTGTAGTAGGGCGTCACGGAAAGCAGGCCATTCGCGCCGGCACGCTCCATCTGGCGTGCCGCGTGAATGACCTCTCTAGTGTCATACCCGCCCGCACCCGCGAGCACCGGCACTTTGCCGCGC
The DNA here is from genome assembly GCA_963811435.1 of Vicinamibacterales bacterium. Classification (GTDB taxonomy): domain Bacteria; phylum Acidobacteriota; class Vicinamibacteria; order Vicinamibacterales; family JAMQPK01; genus JAMQPK01. The sequence goes on along the minus strand of CAWERD010000006.1, from coordinate 767,191 downwards.
GCCTCTTCGGCGCAAATCTGCACGACGCGAGCGCGTTCTTCGTCAGAAAGCGTCGGGCTCTCACCGGTTGTGCCGCACGGCACCAGAAAATGTATGCCCTGTTCTATCTGGCGACGTGCGAGCCGGCGAACGCCATCTTCGTCGAGGATGCCGGTGGTCGTGAAGGGGGTGACGAGCGCGGTGCCGACACCTGTAAATGGTGTTCTCATGATTTATCTCCAAGCACATCTCGAATCGTAAACCAACCGCGCTTCCCCTGTACCCACTTGGCGGCCTCCAGCGCACCCTGCGCAAACGCCGCGCGATCGCGGTTGGTGTGGGTCATCGTAATGGTTTCGAACGGACCATCGAAGCCAATTGTGTGCGTGCCGGGTACCGACCCTGCGCGGCTCGAGGCCATGTCAATGTTATGGCCATAGCCTGCGCGCTGCATGCCCTGCTGCAGCGTGATCGCGGTCCCCGAGGGCGCATCCTTCTTCGCTGAGTGATGAATCTCGTGAATCCAGGCGCCATACTGCGGATACGGCGCGAACATCTTCGCCGCCTGTTCCGCCAGGCTCTGAAATAACGCCACGCCCAGCGAGAAATTCGACGCGGCCACGACGCCGATGCCGGCATCGGCCGCCACCTGCTTCATCTTCTCCTCGTGTTCGTGCCAGCCTGTCGTCCCGATGACGACGTTCATCCTGCGAGCGGCCAGCTTCGGAAGATTCTCAGCCACGGCAGAGGGAATGGAGAATTCCACGGCCACGTCTGCAGCCGGCGCCGAGGGAATGCCGGCACCGCCGATGTTGTTCGTATCGTCGAGGTATCCGACCACTTCGAACCCGTAGTCGGGCGCAAGCCGCTCGACGAGCTTGCCCATGCGGCCGTAACCGACGAGTAGAAGACGCATTCAGGCTCCAGGCTTCAGGCTTCAGTCAATCAACTTCTCCGCAAGCATCAATTCCGCATTCAACACGGCGGCGCCGGCCGCGCCGCGCACCGTATTGTGTCCCAGCGCCACGAACTTGTAGTCGAAAACCGGGCAAGGCCGCACGCGGCCAAGGAAAACGGCCATGCCACCCTCACGCTCGACGTCGAGACGCGGCTGCGGGCGATTGACCTCGTCCATCACCTGCAGCGGGTGCTTCGGCGCCGACGGACAGCCATATTGCTGGGGCTTGCCGGTAAACGCGCGGAACGCCGCCTTCAATTCCTCGAGCGAGGGCTTCTTGTTGAACTGCACGCTGACGGTTTCGGTGTGGCCGTTGATGACCGGCACGCGCGTGGTCTGCGCGCTCACGATCATCGGATGCGGCACCACCCGATCTGTCTGCAGCGAGCCCATAATCTTCAGCGACTCGGTCTGTACCTTTTCTTCTTCGCCGTCGATGAACGGAATCAGGTTTCCGAGAATGTCGAGCGACGGCACACCTGGGTATCCCGCTCCCGACACCGCCTGCATCGTCGAGACGGTGACGCGCGCCGGCTCGAAGTGACGGGCGGCCGCCAGCGCCATCACGAGCGGCACGGTCGCGCAGTTGGGATTGGTCACGATGGCGCCCTTCCACCCGTTCGATTGCTGCTGAAACGGAATCAGGGCGAGATGATCGGGGTTCACCTCGGGCACGAGGAGCGGGACGAGCTGCTCCATCCTGAAGTTACGGGCGTTGCTGACCACGAAGTGGCCGGCGGAGGCAAAATCGCGCTCGATTTCGCCGGCCACTTTCGAATCGAGCCCCGAGAACATCAGCCGCGGCGCACGGCCGGCCGGGCCATTGCCCGCGGCTTCCACGACCATGTCATCGACTTCCTGCGGACGCGGCACCGACAGCCGCCAGGCCAGGTCCCGATACTTCTTGCCCTCGGACCGCTCGCTGGCGCCGAGCCACGCGATACGAAACCACGGATGGTTCGCGAGCTGCATGACGAACTGCTGTCCGACCATGCCCGTCGCGCCCAGGATGCCAACCTCTACTCTGCGGGAAACCACTTCGTCCTCCACTCTGCTGTGCCGCGCTCCGGCGGGTCCAATAGGACCCGCCCTGCGTTCTCCGGCGGGTCCAATAGGACCCGCCCTGCGTTCGTAGGCCGGGTCTTGCTTTGTAGACCCGGCGCTCCCTCCGGCGATTGCGTTACCGGCGCCGTGCGGGCTTGCCCGCCGTAGCGCCGAAGGCGCGCAGGCGGGCAAAAAAAAACCCGCCGGCTGTTAAGCGTCGGCGGGTTGTTGAATCTCGTTCGCTGCTTTTAGCTACGCGTCGAGCGCACACACACCACCGACCCGGCTGGTTCCTTTCGTCGGAACCCGCTTTCGAGTGGTCGGCTTAGTGGTCGTGCGCGCGAACATTGATCGAGGAGTATAAAGGCCCACCTCCCCGCCCGTCAAGGCGCGGTCGTCGCGCGCTCGCGGAAGGTAAACCGGAAATTGATCGTCGCGACGACGTTGATCGGGACACCGTCCTTGCGTCCTGGACGATATTTCCATTGCACGACCGACTGCATTGCCGTCTCGTCCAGGCCATATCCAAGTGACTTCATGACCTTCGGATTGCGCACCGATCCATCCTCGCCAATCGTGACCTGCAATACCACTTCGCCGTCGATCTTTTCCCGTGCCGCTTCTGCCGTGTACGAGGCTTCTGTCCTCGAAATCAGCTGTGGCTGCTCGAACCGCGCCGGCGCAATCTCGCTGTAGTCTGTCGGCACGTCGAATAGACTGGCAACGACGGGACCTTCCGAAATGCGCGTAACCCTGCGCTCGATCTCGTAACCGTTGAAGAACGGGCTTCGGAGCACAACCCGCAGGATCAGTCCTTCTTTTTGCAGCGCATTCAACAACGGGAACGCGAACGGGGCGTCGGCATATGGTCCGACCAGCAGATCGGCGTACTTCTTGTGCTGCGTTGAAATCCAGGCGTCGCCACCCACCCACACAATCACGGGCTCGCCTGCGACTTTTGAGAGCAACTCGCCTGCAGGATTGGTGAAGACATTTTGAAATGTCACGCGCTCGGCTCGTATGCCGGCGATGTCGGCAAACTCGCCGGTACGCTCGAACGACAGCGCACTCTGGCTCTGTCGCAATTGGGAAGGCGATGATATCGGCGTGAACCGAGCGTACTGGCGGGTTTCGGGGTGAATCACCAGCCAGGTCCGGTCGGGCCGGAGGATTCCGACTGCGCCTGGCCGCAAGAAGGCCGCTTCATGAGTACCCTGGACGCGCAGCACGTGATCCGTCACGTCGTAGGTGAACTCGACGGGCACGTCAGCGTAATTGGCGATGAATCGCTCCGAAAGGTCGGCGCTCAACCGATCGTGGAACTGCCGGATGCGCTGATTGACGGTGGGACCGTCGTCGACCTTTCGCGCCTCGATGCGCGTCGTATAGGTCAACTGCTGGGCGAGGGTCGCGCTCGAGTCGGCCAACAGAAACAGGCACGCAAGCGCAACGTTCCGCACTATTTCAGCCTAACAGAACACGCTTTGACACGCGACGGCGTCAATGACGCAAAAGGTCGCAACTGGCAGGCTCCATTGACGTTTCCAGACGCAGGGTGTTAATCTAGGACTAAATAGGTCGGAGTTTAGACCCGGCCTGGGGACCCATGATAGCCATCAGTCAGAACGCGGCGAACCAAATCCACAAGATGTTGGCCAAAAACGGCTTAGAAGGCGGAGGCCTGCGCATCGGCCTCAAGGCCGGGGGCTGCTCGGGCTACGAATACACCTTTGCCTGGGAGCGCGACGCCCGGCCGACCGACCAGGTTTTTGTCGGCCCGGACAACGCCCGGATCTTCGTCGATCCCAAGAGCTATGCCCTTCTTCAGGGGACGGAGCTCGATTACGACACAAGCCTGATGAGCCGCGGGTTCATGTTCAGCAACCCGAACGCCAAGAGCACGTGCGGGTGCGGGCTTTCTTTCAACGCATAAAAGGGGTCTGACCCCGGTTAGGCGTGCGGGGTCAGACCCCGAGAAGCGAATATGTCAACGAGCACCGAAACCATCGAAGAACTCGCCACACGCGAATACAAGTACGGGTTCGTCACCGATGTCGAAGCCGAAGCCATTCCGGCGGGGCTGAACGAAGACATCGTCCGGATCATCTCGGCCAAGAAAAACGAGCCGGAATGGCTTCTCGAGTGGCGGCTGAAGGCATACCGCGTCTGGCAGAAGATGAAAGAGCCGGCGTGGCACAACCTGAAGATCAACCCGATCGACTACCAGAGCATCATTTACTACTCGGCTCCCAAGCAGAAGCCGAGCCTGAAGAGCCTGGACGAGCTCGACCCGGAGATTCGCAAGACGTTCGAGAAGCTCGGCATCCCGATCGAAGAACAGAAGATGCTCTCGGGCATCGCGGTCGACGCGGTGTTCGACAGCGTGTCGGTCGCCACGACGTTCAAGAAGCAGCTGGCCGATGTTGGCATCATCTTCTGCTCGTTTTCGGAAGCGGTGCAGCATCATCCGGACCTGGTGAAGAAGTACCTGGGGTCGGTCGTGCCGCACACGGACAATTTTTTCGCCGCCCTGAACTCGGCCGTGTTCTCAGACGGTTCATTCGCATACATTCCGAAGGGTGTGCGCTGCCCGATGGAGCTCTCGACCTACTTCCGCATCAACGCCAAAGGGTCGGGACAGTTCGAGCGCACTCTGATCGTGGCCGAGGAAGGGTCGTACGTCAGCTACCTCGAAGGCTGCACGGCCCCGATGCGCGACGAGAACCAGCTGCACGCGGCTGTCGTCGAGCTCGTGGCGCTCGACAACGCCACGATTAAATACTCGACCATCCAGAACTGGTATCCGGGCGACAAAGACGGCAAGGGCGGCATTTACAACTTCGTGACCAAGCGCGGCAACTGCCAGGGCGTCAACTCGAAGATCACATGGACGCAGGTCGAGACCGGCTCGGCCATCACGTGGAAGTATCCGAGCTGCATTCTGCAGGGCGACAACTCTGTCGGCGAGTTCTACTCGGTCGCGACGACCAACAACCGGCAGCAGGCCGACACCGGCACGAAGATGATCCATCTCGGGAAGAACACGCGCAGCACGATCGTCTCGAAGGGCATCTCGGCCGGCAGAGGCCAGAATACCTACCGGGGCCAGGTCAGAATCGCGAAGAAAGCCCAGGGGGCGCGCAACTACTCCCAGTGCGACTCGCTGCTCATCGGAGACAAGTGCGGCGCACACACGTTCCCGTACCTCGAGATCGGCAACGCCAGTGCGAAGGTCGAGCACGAGGCGTCCACGTCGAAGATCGGCGAAGACCAGATTTTCTATCTCCGGCAGCGCGGCCTCTCAGCCGAAGACGCGGTGAACATGATCGTCAACGGCTTCTGCAAGGACGTGTTCCGGGAGCTGCCGATGGAGTTCGCCGTCGAGGCTCAGAAACTGCTGGGTATCAGCCTGGAAGGCTCGGTCGGATAGGAGCCGTATAACAACCATCATGCTTGAAATCACGAATCTTCAGGTCCGCGCCGGGGGCAAAGACATTCTCCGCGGCATCAATTTCACAGTGAACAAAGGCGAAGTGCACGCCATCATGGGCCCGAACGGCTCGGGCAAGAGCACCCTGGCCCGCGTGCTGGCCGGCCATCCGGACTACGAAATCGCCGGCGGGACGGTCACCTACGACGGCAGAGACCTGCTCGAGATGGCGCCCGAAGATCGCGCTCGCGAGGGCATCTTCATGGCGTTCCAGTATCCCGTCGAGATTCCCGGGGTCAACAACGCGTACTTCCTGAAGGCGGCCATCAACGCCAAACGGAAGCATCTTGGCGTTCAAGAGCTCGATGCCATGGAGTTCATGGCGCTCGTCAGGGAGAAAGCGAACATTCTCCACATCGATCCCGCCCTCTTGAGCCGGCCGGTGAACGAGGGCTTCTCAGGCGGCGAGAAGAAGCGGAACGAGATCTTCCAGATGGCCGTGCTGGAACCGAAGCTGGCCATTCTCGACGAGACCGACTCGGGACTCGACATCGACGCGCTCAAGACGGTTGCCGAGGGCGTCAACGCAATGCGCTCGCCGGAACGCGCGATTGTCGTCGTGACCCATTATCAGCGCCTGCTGAACTACATCGTGCCCGACTTCGTGCACGTCCTGCAGGATGGACGCATCGTGCGCTCGGGCGGCAAGGACCTGGCGCTGCACCTCGAAGAAAAAGGCTACGGCTGGATCGAAGCCGAGCCGCAATTAATGTAGCGCAGGGCACCAGCCCTGCCTGACGGTAGATCGAAAACAATGGCTCAAGTCGTCGAACAGGAAAGACCCGCAAGCCCGCAGCTCGCGCATTACGTCGCCGAGTACCGGCGTTCTCTCGAGGAGGGGCTGGCACAGCCGGCATGGGTGGCCGGCGCGCGCCAAAGTGCGATCGCGCAGTTCGAGCGCCTCGGCTTCCCCACCACGAAGATCGAGCAGTGGCGCTTTACGAGCGTCGCGCCGATTGCCGAGCGTGCGTTCAGCCTGGCCGGCAACGGCATCGCCAGGGCCGACGGGAAGAACTCGGCCCCGCTCAGCGCACCGATTGCGCACGCCGTCTGCGTCAACGGCCATTTCGCGCCAAACCTCTCGCATCTCGGCACCCTGCCGAATGGTGTCCGGGTCATCGGGCTGGAATCGGCGCTGGCGGCGAATCCCGCGCTCGTCGAGCCGTATCTGGGCAAGCTGTCGCTTATACAGGCCAACGCCTTTACGTCGCTCAACACCGCTTTCCTCCGTGACGGCCTCGTCATCGTCATCGATCGCGGTGTCGTGCTGGAACAGCCGATCGAGGTGACGTTCTCGGCGGCCGGCCACGCGGCAACCGTTTCGCATCCGCGGCTTCTGGTCATTGCCGGCGAGAGCTCGCAGGCGACGCTCGTCGAGCGCTACGTGGGCTCCGGTCAGGCCTTCACCAACGCGGTTGGCGAAATCTGGCTGGGCGCCAATGCCGTCATCGATCATTACAAGCTGCAGGAAGAGCCGGAGGATTCGTTTCACATCGCCAGCATGTTTCTCCACTGCGCGCGCAGCGGGACCTTTTCTTCGCACTCGCTCACGTTCGGCGGAGGCCTCGTCCGAAACGACGTCGTGGCGACGCTCGATGGCGAAGGGATCGACTGCACGCTGAACGGCCTGTATGTCGGTCGCGGCAAGCAGTTGATCGACAACCACACGACCATCGATCATGCGAAGCCGCACTGCGGCAGCCACGAAGTCTACAAAGGCATCCTCGGAGAGCAGTCGCGCGCGGTGTTCAACGGCAAGATCATCGTGCGGCCCGACGCGCAGAAGACCGACGCCAAGCAGACCAACAAGGCGTTGCTCCTCTCGGACGAAGCGGTGATCGACACGAAGCCCGAGCTCGAGATTTTCGCAAACGACGTGAAGTGCACGCACGGCGCGGCCATCGGCCAGTTGGACGAGGCGGCCATGTTTTACCTGCGATCGAGGGGCCTGGGCGTCAGCGAATCGCGCGCGATGCTCGTCCACGCGTTCGCCGGCGACATCCTGAACCGGGTGAAAATCGTACCGGTTCGCGAGTATCTCCAGGACAAGCTGACCGCGCGGCTGCCCCATGTCGAGTAAAGTCGCCACGGCTTTTGATGTCGCGAAAGTACGACGCGACTTCCCTATCCTGAGCCAGCGCATTCACGGCAAGCCGCTCGTCTATCTCGACAACGCCGCCACCACGCAAAAACCCCAGGCCGTCATCGACGCCATGGTGCGCAGCTACGCCGAAGACAACGCCAACATCCATCGCGGCGTGCACCTGCTGAGCGAGCGCGCCACGCGGGCGTACGAGGAGGCCCGTGAAAAGGTCCAGACATTCCTGAATGCGCCGGACCAGCGCGAAATCATCTTCGTGCGCGGCACCACCGAAGCCATCAATCTGGTCGCGCAGACCTTCGGCCGGGCCAATATCGGCAAGGGCGATGAGGTGCTCATCACGGAGATGGAGCACCACTCCAACATCGTGCCCTGGCAGCTCGTCTGCGAGGAGAAGGGCGCCCAGCTCAAGGTCATCCCCATCACGGATGAGGGCGAGTTGCGGATGGATCTGGTCGACAGCCTGCTGACCGATCGCACCAGGATGGTCGCCGTGGTGCATGTGTCGAACTCGCTGGGCACGATCAACCCGATTACGACCATCGTCGAAAAAGCGCACGCGCGCGGCATTCCAGTGCTCGTGGACGGGGCACAGGCCGTGGCGCACATGCCCGTCGACGTGCAGGCGCTCGGGTGCGACTTCTACGCCCTTTCGGGGCACAAGCTGTTTGGACCGACGGGCATCGGCGTGTTGTGGGGCCGGCTGCCCCTGCTCGAGAAGATGCCGCCCTACCAGGGCGGCGGCGACATGATCAGCTCAGTGACCTTCAAGAAGACGACCTACAACGTCGTGCCCAATAAGTTCGAGGCGGGCACGCCGAACATTGCGGGCTCGGTCGGTCTGGGAGCGGCGATCGACTACCTGAAGGGCATCGATATCGCGGCCATGCAGGCCTACGAGGCCGAGCTGCTCGCGTACGGCACGAAGGCGCTCACTTCGGTGCCCGGGATCCGGATGGTGGGCACAGCGTCTAAAAAAGCGAGCATCCTGTCGTTCGTCATGGAGGACGTACATCCCCACGATATCGGCACGATTCTCGACCAGGAAGGCGTCGCCATCCGCACGGGGCATCATTGCACCCAGCCGCTGATGGAGCGGATGCACGTGCCAGCCACGGCGCGGGCGTCGCTGGCACTATACAATACGAGAGAGGAAATCGACGCGCTCGTCGGCGCTCTCGCCCGCGTGCGTGAGATTTTTGCCTGATGGACTTAAGAGAGCTGTATCAAGAGGTCATCCTCGATCACAACAAGCGGCCGCGGAATTTCCGTGTGCCCGACCCGGTGAACCGCAAAGCCGAGGGGTACAACCCTTTGTGCGGCGACAAGATTACCGTGTTCCTGTACATCGAGGGTGAGACCATCAAGGATCTCGGGTTTCAGGGAACCGGTTGCGCCATTTCGAAGGCATCGGCGTCGATGATGACCGACGCACTGAAGGGCAAGAGCCTGGCCGAAGCGAACGCGTTTTTCGAGCAGTTTCACGCGATGGTCACCGCCCCCGCCAGCTCCGAGGTGAAACTCGATTCGCTCGGCAAGCTCGCTGTGCTGTCGGGCGTGCGCGAATATCCGATGCGCGTCAAGTGCGCGAGCCTGGCCTGGCACACGATGAAGGCTGCCATGCAGGCCGAGCACGACGTCGTCTCCACGGAATAGGCCCCCATGAGCGATCGCATCATTCCACTGGCCGACGCACCGGCGCCAAACCCGGAAAATCTTGAACCGGCAAGCCCGCCGACCCAACCGGCGCAGGACGCGCCGTTCGCACCCGAGCCGCTGAACACCCTGAAGTTCAAACCCCTTCTCGTCGAAGCGGTCTCGAAAGTGTTCGACCCTGAGATTCCGGTCAACATCTACGAGCTAGGCCTTATCTACGATCTCGATGTGGACGGCGCTGCGAACGTGCATGTGCGCATGACGCTGACCGCTCCCGCATGTCCGGCGGCGCAGACGATCCCCATCGACGTCGAGCGCCGCGTGCGCGAAGTGCCTGGTGTGAACGATGTGAAAGTCTCGGTCGTGTGGGATCCTCCCTGGACGCGCGACAAGATGTCAGACGCGGCCAAGCTGACCTTGGGCATGTACTGACGTCGTTCTGCCTTCTGCCATCTGCCATCTGCCATCTGCCATCTGCCATCTGCCATCACAAGTGGCCTTCACTGCTATTCAGTCCAGTGCCTGGTCAGGATTGCCATGACTGGGTACCTGTTTCTGACCTCCACCACCTTGTCGTAGTACGCCTGTTTCGAGAACTCACCCACCAGATAACGATCGCGTAACAGCCGCAGTTCGTACCGATAGATGTCGTTCACGGCAGCGCGCGCCGCGGCCGGCGCGGTCGTCGGCTTCGGAATAACCCCATGCCTGGCCAGCAGTTCGAGGATTTCCGGCTTATAACGGTAGGTCATCGAAGCTCCGATAAGATCTGCATTTGAGCCCTTCCAAGCCCGTCCCGACGCCCCCTCCTTCAGAACGTAAGCGCGGACAGCCTTCGCCCGGAGCACGTGCGTCTGACGGCACCGACGTCCTTCAGGTCCTGGTCTTCTGCAAGCTGCTGACGCAGGACCAGATCGAGGCGGTCCGCCGCACAGCCAAGGTCAAGGCGCTGTCCGTTGAACAGACGATCGTAAGCCTGGGCATCGCAACCGAGGTACAGATCGCTGAAGCCCTCGCTCGTTACGCAGGGCTTCGGTTCGTCAAAATCAATCCGCTGGATCTCGACCTTGATGTCGTCACAACGGCATTGTCGGGGCCGTTCGCACGGCGTCATGGCCTGATCGCGATCTCGAAGAGCGCAACGACACTGACCGTGGCCATTCACGATCCGCTCGCGCCATTTCCCGTCGACGACATTCGAAGCGTCACCGGGCTCGAGGTCGAGCGCGTCGTCGCGACGCGGAGCGACGTCGAAGCGCTGAACCGTGCGTTCTACGGCCTGAAAACGAGCCTCAAGAGCGCAGAGCAACAGCTCACCTCGAGCTGGCTCTCGGTGGATCTCGGCAACCAGGAATTTCTGTCGAGCGAAACAGAAGAGCTCGACCCGGCGGCCGCGCCGGTCATTACGGCGCTGGATCATATCCTGAGCTACGCGTTCGAACAGCGCGCGTCCGACATTCATTTCGAGCCCAAGCGCGATGCCACCCTGGTGCGGCTGCGCATCGACGGCGTGCTGCACGAAGTGCACCTGATTCCGCGCATGGTGTATCAGGCGATCGTCTCGCGCATCAAGCTGCTCTCGGGGTGCAATCTCGCCGAAAAGCGGAGGCCGCAGGACGGCCGCATCAAGCGTGAGCAGGGCGGGCGCGAGATCGAGCTCCGCGTATCGACCATGCCGACCGCGTTCGGCGAGAAGGCCGTCCTTCGCATCTTCGATCCCGACATTCTGCTCAAGCACGTAGACCAGCTGGGGTTTTCGAAGGTCGAGCTGCCGCTCTTCTTCAACTTCCTGTCGAAGACCAACGGCATCGTTCTTGTAACGGGACCGACCGGAAGCGGAAAAACCACGACGCTGTACTCTGCCCTGAAGTTTCTGGCCAAACCCGAGGTGAACATCGTGACGATCGAAGACCCGATCGAAATGATCCACGACGAGTTCAACCAGGTGGCCGTGCGCCCGCAAATCGAGGTGACCTTCGCCACGGCGCTGAGGACGGTTTTGCGCCAGGATCCCGACATCATCATGGTCGGCGAGATCCGGGACACCGAGACCGCGGAATACGCCGTGCAGGCGGCGCTGACCGGTCACCTCGTGCTGTCGACCCTGCACACCAACGATGCGCCTTCCTCCATCACCCGGCTGCTCGATCTCAAGGTGCCCGGCTTTCTCATCAGCTCCACGGTGCTGGGCATTCTGGCGCAGCGCCTCGTGCGCGTCATCTGCACGCACTGCGCAGAGGAACATACGCCGACGCTCGAAGAATCGGTCGCGCTGGGCGTGCCCCTTGACCTGCTGTCCCAGCGGCCACTCAAGCGCGGTCGCGGGTGCCTGCACTGCCGGCACACGGGATATAGTGGCCGCGACGGCATCTTCGAGATTCTCCCAATCACCGACGCGATCCGCCGGCTGATCTCCGAGCAGGCCGACAGCGCCAAACTGTTCGATGCCGGACGCGAAGCCGGCATGCGGACGCTGCGCGAAGCCGCCATCGAGAAGGTGCTCAACGGCACGACGACGGTCAGCGAGATGGTCCGCGTCACCGGGAAATAGAGCCGAGTCCCGATGAGCCCTCGCCGCCCGAAAAAAGCCTCCCAGCTGGCGACCGCTCTCATCGAGCACAGCTCGGATGCCATCGCGGTCGTCGACGAGGCGGGCACGGTCCTGTACGCCAATCCAGCCGCCGCGCTCATGCTCGAAGTGCCGATTGCGGAAATCGTCAACGCCAGCATGTTCCGCTGGGTGCACGACGACGACATGCTGATGTTGCGGTCGAACTTCGCCAGGAGCCTCGAGAAGCCGGGCTTACTCGTGAAGAGTGCGTACCGGCTCAAGCACAGCGACGGGACGTGGCGGCACATCGAGAGCGTCGCCATCAACCGGCTCGACGACGCGAGTATTCGCGGCATCATCGTGAATTACCGTGACGTCACCGAAAGCAAGCGGGCGGTCGAGGCGCTCCGCGACGGCGAAACGCGCTATCGCCAGCTGACCGAACAGGCCACCGACATCATCTACAACTGCGATCTGGAAGGGCGTTTCACGTTCGTCAATCCGACCGCAATTCGGCTGATGAAATACACCGAGAAGGAGCTGCTGGGGCGTCACTACCTGACGCTCATTCGCGAGGATTTCAAGAAGCACGCCGCGCAATTCTACGACCGTCAACGGCGCGAGTACCTTCGCTCGACGTACTTCGAGTTTCCAGCCGTCGCGAAAGACGGCACGGAAATCTGGCTCGGGCAGAGCGTCCAGATCGTCGACGAGGACGGCCGCCCGGTCGGCGTGCAGGCGATCGCGCGCGACATTACGCAACGCCTCGCGCTCGAAGATCAGCTGCGCCAGGCCCAGAAGATGGACGCCATCGGCCGCCTCGCGGGCGGCGTGGCGCACGACTTCAACAACGTGCTGACGGCCATCCTCGGGTCGGCCGATCTGCTGGCGATGATGATCGAGCCGGACGATCCGAAATGGGCCGAGGCCGACGCCATCAGGCGCGCCGCAGATCGCGGCGCCTCGCTCACCAAGCAACTGCTCGCGTTCAGCCGCCCGCAACGCGCGGGTGCGGCCACGGTCGACATGGCGGCGGTCGTCGGCAACATGGAACCGATGCTGCGGCGGCTGGTGCTCGACAAGATCGCGATTCGTGTGACCACGAGCCAGCCGTCGATCCCGGTACGCGCCGACGAAGCGTCACTCAATCAGATCGTCCTGAACCTGTTCATCAACGCCCGCGATGCCATGCCCGGCGGCGGCACCGCCGCCATCGACATGGGCGTCGCCGGTCTCGGCGACCCCGTCGCGCCCACGCTCGGTATCGCGCCTGGACGTTACGCGCGCCTCAGCGTCGCCGACACGGGCGAGGGTATCTCGCCGGACATTCAGCGGCATCTGTTCGAGCCGTTCTTCACCACAAAGGGGGCCGACAAGGGCACAGGCCTCGGGCTTTCAATCGTGTACGGAATCGTGAAGGGCCTTGGCGGGGCAATCGACGTCCAGAGCGAGCTTGGTCACGGCTCGACGTTTACGATTTACCTGCCGCTGGTGGGCGAGGAGCAGTCGGTAGCCGGTAGCCGGTAGCCGGTAGCCGGTAGCCGGTAGCCGGTAGCCGGTAGCCGGTAGCCGGTAGCCGGTAGCGAAGATAATACGAATCTCGTGCTATCGTCTAGCAAATGGGCGTCAAGGCATGCTCCGTCTCGTTCACAGATATCCGGGGAATCACGCACACCGCAGAAGTCGAAGCCGAGTCGCTCTATGAAGCGGCAGTGCAGGGCATCCGGCGCTTGAACCAGGATCCGTGGCTCGAGCGCATCGGCCCGGGAACAAAGCTGGAGATTGAGATTCGCGAGCCTTCTGCGAAGCATGCCATTACCGTCGAGCAGGTGCAGCGCTGGCTGGCAGGGACGACGAAAAATCCTACCGAGGCGACGAAAAAGGCGAAGCTGAAACTGTTGCTGGTTCAGCGATGACGCGCGCCAGGACTACTTGCCGGTTCTAATCTCCGCGAGGATTTTCTCCGCCAGCTTGGGGCTGACGGCGCACGTCGAGTCGTTGATGCGGCACGCTGCGATGGTGAGGCCACAGCCGCAATCGCACGGCTCTTCGTTTAACCGTTTGAGCGCGGCCGTTTTCTGATCGGAAGTGAGGGCGGACAGATCGAGGCCGGGAATATCGGTCGCCTTCGCATTGCTGGCCAGCACGGCCTGCCCCGCGTCGGCTTCGTACTCGACGTCGGCGTCCACGGGCAGCTTCGCGAGCACGCGCGTCTCGAGCTCGATCTGCGCTGCGCGAATCTGGCCCACGTGCTTCTGCATCATCTTCAGGTCGGGCCCGACCATGAACGTGGTCGGCAGCGCGAAAATCCCGGGGAACGCGTTGGTCAGCTCTTTGGTCTCGACCACGATGGGATAGTTCATCTTGTAGTCGGCCGCAAACCTCGACACGTGCTCGCCCGGATCGTCCTCTGAGAGCACGCCGATAATGACCAGGTGATCCTTGTACTGATCCTGGAGTTTCACGAGGTCGGGAATCTCGGCACGGCAGGGCGCGCACCATGTGGCCCAGAAATTGATGATCGTCACCTTTCCGGCCAGATCCTTGCTCGTAATCGTCTTCCCATCGAGCGTCGTCATCGTGAGCTCGGGAATTTCCTTCGGGTTCTTGACGAAGCGAACGCGCGGCTTGCCCGTGGCGGCGTCCGTATCGGTCGCCGACGTCAGTTGCTGTCCCACCCGGCGCGTGTACTGAACGGCCATGAACCCTCCGATGCCGAGGGCCAACACAATGACCGCGCCGAGGAACGTCTTTAAGTTCATAGGTCACTCACAGGGCCGACTGCCGGCCCGCACCCGCTGGCTCGGGCAGGGCTTTCGGTAACTCCGGGGTGAAGTCTTCTCCGGGATTCACGAACCGGTCTCTCTCGATCTTATATTGCTTGTCGTACAGCTGCCTATAGCGGCCGTTGGCGGCGAGCAGCTCGTCGTGCGTGCCGCGCTCGACAATCTCCCCGGCCTCGAGCACCAGAATCTGATCGGCGCTCACAATCGTCGACAGGCGGTGCGCAATGACGAACGTCGTTCTGCCCCTTCGAAGCTCATGGAGGCCGTCCTGAATGAGCGCTTCGCTCTCGCTGTCGAGACTCGAGGTCGCTTCGTCGAGGATGAGGACGCGGGGGTCGGCGAGGATGGCGCGGGCGATCGCCACGCGCTGCCGCTGGCCGCCCGACAGCTTCACGCCGCGCTCTCCCACGATCGTCTCGTACTTCTTCGGGAACTTGTCGACGAACTCGTCGCAGTGCGCAATGCGGCTGACGGCCTTCACTTCGTCGTCGGTCGCATTGGGCCGGGCGAACCTGATGTTTTCTGCGACCGTGCCGTCGAACATGAAATTGTCTTGAAGGACGACGCCAAGCTGAGACCGGTAGTCGCGGAGCCTGACGCTCGCGAGATCGCGGCCATCGACGAGCGCGCGTCCCGCACGCGGACGGTTGAAGGCCATGACGAGGCTGATGAGCGTGCTCTTGCCCGATCCACTCGACCCGACGAGCGCGGTCGTCGTACCCGCCGCCGCGTGAAACGAGACGTGCTTCAGCACCGGCACGCCGGCGTCATATTCGAACGACACGTCGTCGAAGACAACCTCACCTTTCAACGAGCTGAGCGGCTGACGCGACGCGTCTTCATCGTCTTCGGTGGCCATCGCCCTGATCTCGCGGATCCGATCGAGACCGGCCAGCGCCTCCGACAGCTGCGTGCTGATCGACGACATCTGGATGAGCGGCGCCGCCAGCATGCCGACGAAGAAGATGTACATGATGAAATCGCCAAGCGTCATGGTGCCGGCGAGAATGGCCCGGCCGCCGACGACCATCATCACGACGCCAATCGCACCAATGACGACGCCACCGAACGACGTGACCGCGGAGATGCCTGTCAGCGTCTTCCGCACGTTCGCAAACAGGTTCAGGACGCCGGTGGCGAACACGCGATCTTCGCGCTCTTCCGCGGTGTACGCCTTGACGATCCGGATGCCCCCGAACGACTCGGCCAGGCGGCCGGAAATCTCTGCGGTGATTTTGCCGCGCTCACGGAAGAGCGGACGCAGCTTTCCGAACGCCACAATCATTCCCGCTGCGAACATCGCGAGCACGACGATGCTGATGAGCGTGAGCTGCCAGTTCAGATAAAACAGGACGCCCAGCGCGATGACCGCGGTGACGAGCCCCCCGACCAGCTGAACGAGACCAGAGCCCACGAGGTTGCGGATGCCGTCGGCATCGTTCATCACGCGCGAAATCAGCACGCCCGTCTGGGTCGAATCGAAGTAACTCGTTGGGAGGCGTGTGATGTGCTGCTGCATGCTCATGCGCATGTTCGCAATGGCACGCTGGGCGGCCACACCGAGCACCTGCGAGAGAGAAAATGACGTCGCGGCGTCCACGAGCGTTGCCGCGCCCGCAGCCAGCGCGAGCGGCATCAACAGGTCGGCCCGCCCCTGGCCGATGACGTCGTCGATGAGGAACTTGGAAGTCGTGGGAAGAACCAGGCCGGCGAGCCTGTTGACGAGCATGAGGACGAGGCCGAGTGCCAGCCGCCCACGATGCGCCCACACCAGTTCCCTGGCCTCGGCCCAGGCATTGGTGACGTTGAGCTTGCGCTTGGGTGGTGTCACTCGTTTGTTAGACGCGGAAATTCGGCTTCAGGCTGCAGGCTCCTGGCTTTCGGCGTGGCCCGAAGTCCGAAGCCCGAAGCCCGAAGGCCCCTACCGCGTAAGTCTCCTGTATTTAATCCGGTGCGGCTGGTCCGCGGCGGTCCCCAGACGTCTGTGGCGATCCGCCTCGTAATCCTGGTAATTGCCCTCGAACCATACGACTTCGCTTTCCCCCTCAAATGCCAGCATGTGGGTCGCAATACGGTCGAGGAACCAGCGATCGTGGCTGATCACCACAACACAGCCCGCAAACTGCAGGAGCGCCTCTTCGAGCGCGCGCAGCGTGTCGACGTCGAGGTCGTTGGTGGGCTCGTCGAGCAGCAGCACGTTGCTGCCGTCCCGCAGCAGCTTCGCGAGATGCACGCGGTTGCGCTCGCCGCCCGACAGCTCGCTCACCAGGCGCTGCTGGTCCCGCCCTTTGAAGTTGAACCACGATACGTAGGCGCGCGAGGCCACCGTGCGCTTGCCGAGCGTGATTTCCTCTTCGCCGCCACTAATCTCGTCGTGAACGGTCTTGGTCGCGCTCAACGAGTCGCGGCTCTGGTCGACGTGCCCGAGCTTGACCGTCTCGCCGAGGCGAAGCGTGCCGTCATCCGGTTTTTCCTGTCCCGTCATCATGCGGAACAAGGTCGTCTTTCCTGCGCCGTTCGGACCGATCACGCCGACGATACCGCCACGAGGTAACGTGAAGTTCAGATCGTCAATCAGCAGCTTGTCGCCATAGGCCTTGCGCAGATGCCGCGCTTCGACGACGATGTCGCCGAGCCGCGGACCGGGCTGGATGTAGATTTCGACATTCTCAATCTGCTTCGCCGTGTCCTGGCCCAGCAGCTCTTCGTATGCCTTGAGGCGTGCCTTGCCTTTCGCCTGACGCGCCCGGGGCGCCATGCGCACCCACTCGAGCTCGCGCGCCAGCGTGCGCTGACGCTTCGATTCGGACTTCTCTTCGAGCTGCAGCCGCTTCTGCTTCTGTTCGAGCCACGACGAGTAGTTGCCCTCCCAGGGAATGCCCGATCCGCGATCGAGCTCGAGAATCCAGCCCGCAACGTTGTCGAGAAAGTAGCGATCGTGAGTGACGGCCACAACCGTACCCGGGTAGTCCTTGAGGAATCGCTCGAGCCAGGCGACCGACTCGGCGTCGAGATGGTTCGTCGGCTCGTCGAGCAGCAGCAGATCGGGCGACTGAAGCAGCAGCCGGCAGAGCGCCACCCGCCGCCGCTCGCCGCCCGACAACGTTTTGACGTCGACGTCGGGAGGCGGAAGGCGCAGCGCTTCCATCGCGAGATCGAGCTTCGAGTCGAGCTCCCACGCACCCGCGGCGTCGATCTTGTCCTGGACGCGCGCCTGTTCGGCGAGCACCTTGTCCATCTCCTCGGGCGACAGGTCCTGCGCAAACTTCTCGTTGATCTCGTCGAACCGCTGCAGCAGCCCACGGATTTCAGACACGCCCTCTTCGACGATGTCCTTCACGGTCTTCGTGGGGTCGAGCTGAGGCTCCTGCGGCAGATAGCCGGTCGTGATGCCGTCGGCCGGAAACGCTTCGCCGACGAAGTCATGATCGATCCCGGCCATGATTTTCAACAGCGTGCTCTTCCCAGAGCCGTTGAGGCCGAGCACGCCGATCTTCGCGCCGGGCAGAAACGAGAGCCAGATATCCTTCAGCACCTGGGAGTCGGGTGGGTACACCTTTCCCAGGCCTTTCATCGTGTATATGAATTGGGGCATGTTCAGATTGTGTCTTGTCTCGACGCGAAGCCGCTGAGACGCAGAACTCTATGAAATCAGCACTCAATTGTAGCGCATGGAGCCCGTGCACCTTGGATTGCCGCACACGGCGGCGGGTCCTGCCGCCGGGCTGCCCCGTCCCGTCCTCGGTCCGAACAACACGTGTACGGGAGACGGACCTGCGGGCGAGGCCGGGGCGGCCCCGCCCGGCGTCACCCGCTCGCTCGTGTGGTGCATCCCGAGGCGCAATCCAAGGTGCCACAGTTCGAGGGCACTTAGAGAGGTTTGGGCCAGCGAATCGGCTTCATTGCCGTCCTCTGGGTCCGTGCAGTCTCCATCCTCGAGTGCCAGACCGTCATTCGAGGTCGCGTCCATTAGGCCCAATAAATCTCCCCAGTCGCGTTTAGCCTGCACGATTTCCAGATCATTGGAGGTCCCAAATGGATGAACACAGATCGGTTTGACGCTGTGGCAGTGACCTTAGGTGAACGTCTGCGGAGGGCGAAATCCGCCTGGGCGATTGGTGGCTGGCGGGATGACGATGCCCACGCTCGTTTTTCATTTGTCTCGCATTGTCGGCCGTCATGTCGTCGATCGCACTCGTCTCCCCGGCTGGTTTGATTTCGATCTCAAATGGACTCCAAACCCCACTGCCTCTTGGTGTGCTTGTTATCGCTCGCGTCGAGCACCCGACGCTGAACTGAAATTTTTTCGCCGCCTGCTGCAGCATTCGCAACATGGTCCGGTCTTTCTGTTGAGCCGTTGGAAAGTCGATCTTGGAATGCGGAGCGCATGTCCAATGGATTGCCGCCTCTTGATTCGCCGCACGAGCGAGCGGGTGACGCCGGGCGGGGCCGCCCCGGCCTCGCCCGCAGGTCCGTCTCCCGTACACGTGTTGTTCGGACCGAGGACGGGACGGGGCAGCCCGGCGGCAGGACCCGCCGCCGCGTGCGGCAATCCAAATCACTGATAGGTTTAGAGCAAGCTTCTGTCGGCGGAGATAGTAGAGGGCAGATGGCAGAAGGTACTGTCTGCCATCTGCCCTCTGCCATCATCCATGGCTGGCGAAGTCTCGGTCACGCCTGAGCGCCTGGAGCCGGGGTGCGGGGCCGAACAGGCGGCACTACCGTGGTCTGCGGCGTCGGGATGGCCGGCTTGTGCACGCCAGGCGCCTGCACGGCGGCCGGTCCCTTCACGCGCTCTCTCATCAGCTCCTCTGCACGTGCAAAGAGCTCGTCCTTCGACAGTCGACCGGCATCCACGTCGGCGAGAATCGACCGTTGTGCTTTGTACTCGCGGTTTTCGATACCGGCCTTGCTCTGGAGCATCCGCCACGCCTTGCGGCGCTCCACGCAGAACAACACGAGCTGGCGCGACAGCGATCGGTACTCGACGTCTCCCTTCGGACCCTGCACCTTGATGAAGACGCCGAAGTCGGGCACGTACGAGCGATGGTCGCGCACGAGGTAGCGCCGGTACACGACATCCTGCTGCGTGATGCGCACGAGCATGTTCTCGAGCGGGATCAGTTTTTCCGTGTCTTCCTTCTTGATCTTCTTCAGGTGGTTACGGAACCGCGCCTCGGTGGCGCACCAATGAGCGACGGTATAGCGGTACGGCTCGTTGGTCGCCTTGAACTTCGTCTCGTACCAGTCCAATTCCATCGAAGGATTGCCCTTCACGTCGAGCGCTTCCGGGTACGTCTCGCCCATTCTCGGGTTGAACACAAACTCGGGCGCGCCGCGCGAGTCGCGAACGCGTTGTGCCTGCGTCAGCGCCATATCGTCGGCCACGCCGTGTTCGGGCTGGCAGGTCGTAAAGCACTGATAGAACGCCGTGCCGCGGTACTCGAGGCCATCGAGGATCGACTTGTAGAGTTTCGGGGCATTCGCGATTGACACCTGGGCGATGAACGGCGACCCATGGCCGGCCAGGAACGTCTCTGCCACGGTCTTCTTCTCGGTGTTCTTGCCCTGGGTCGCACTCCCGAAGACGTTCATGTCGTTGCCGCCCAGCATCGGCGTCGAGTCAGAATTCTGTCCGCCGGTGTTCGAATACACCTGCGTATCGAGCATGATCGCCTTCACGTTCGGCCGATTCTGTAGAATGACTTTCGACGTGTTCTGATACCCGATGTCGCCCATGCCGCCATCGCCGCCGACCACCCACGCCTTCGGCAGCTCGAGAATTTCCTGATCGGTCATGACGGCGTCGCTGAAGTGGACGTACTCGTAGAATTCGCGTGCGTTGATGACGTTCTCAGTGCGCTGCATCAGCGCATCGGCGAGCCGCTCTGGAACCACCGAGCGACGGCCATGATCCACGATGAAGCTTTCGCCCAGGAGCCAGCCGACGGTGATGCCGTCCTGGAACAGGGAGTTCATCCAGGGGTACGGATGCGGGTTGTTCGACGGCGTCGAGCCGTAGACGGTGTTGCAGCCCGTGTGCGCCGCCATGGCCATCACCGACATGCCGTTCGCGAGCCGGCCGTCAATGGCCTGCAGGTTCTTGTGATTGAACGCCTCCTGACGAAGCACGGCCGTAATCGCGCCGACGAGATCCTGGTCCGAGATGGGACCGTGCGCCGCGATGCGCGTCTGCGTGTCCTTCTCGTCCTCGCCTCCGAGCCCCATCAGTAAATGCGCCACAGCCTGACGGTACAGCGCGTATTCTTCCGGGCTGCGCTCCTTGAGGGCTGCCAGCTTCGCCACGCCTTCGCGATCGAGCTCGTCGGCCTTGGCGCGGAAACGATCGGCTTTTGCGTGGAAGATCGGCCGCATGTACGCTTCCGTCACCGACGTGATCGCCTTGAGGATGCTCTTCTCGCCGCAACCTGCGCAGGCACCGTCGCCGGAGACCAGCGCGTCGTAGTTCCTGCGCACCATCAGCATGTTGCGCAGCGTGGCCGTCTTCGAATCCTGCGGTCTGGTGTCGCTATAGAGGCCCAGGTATTTCTGCGAGGTATCCGGCAGCAGATCCAGGAACGCCGTCCCTGTCTCGTGCTCCGCGTTCACCTGTTCGGTCTCCTGCACCATCCGCAACGCCTGGTGCTCGCCGCATGCCGTGACACACGCCGCGCATCCTTTACACAAATCGGAAACGAAGATGGAGAACACGCCGCCCGCACCGGGCGTCTTTTTCTCGGGCGTCGCAAAAATGGCGTTGGTCTTCTGGAACGCCAGCGGGACTTTGTCGAGGACCTCGAAGAACTGGCTCTTCGCCTCCTGCGAGAACCCGTCGACGACGTTGGTCACGTCGCGAATGATGTCCTGGAGCGGGGTCTTGGCGTTTTTGGCAACGGCGTCGCGCATCATCTCGCGCGTGCGCTTTTCGATTTCCGGCAGCGACCTGTACATCTTCTGACGCTCACCCGCATCGGTGACGTAATTGGTCACGGCCGTCCGCAGCACCGTTTCGAGATCCTGCGAACAATTCGGCAAGGCGGTGTCCGGGCACACGGCAATACATTCCATGCACTGCGTGCAGTTCTCAGGAATATAGAGCGGCGTTTCGCGGCGGGCGACGTACTTCGATGCCGTGTCGCCGCTGCCGGCGGCCATGATGCCCAGCGATGAATAGGCATTCGCCGGCTGGTTGTATCCGAACTTTCCCCGGAACAGATTGTCGAACTCGGCGATTCGTGTGAGCGGCGTGCGCTCGTCCTGGCCCTCTGGTACCGCATGCGATCGGCAGCCAGAACCGCAGCCGTTGCCGTTGTGCTCTTCATCCACGACAGGCAGCAGCGCTTTTCCGCGCATCGACGACCGATCGGCGGCATTGAGCTCGCCAACGGGGATCTCGCGCACGCGGCTGAAGCCCTGGGTCATGACTTCCATGTTGGACTTCACGACCCCTTCGCCGAGGCGCCCGAACTTCTTCACGTACTGCTTGTGGACCACCTCGTGGAACTGCTCCTGGGTGATGCGGAACTCTTCCAGAAGCGGTGACACAGAGAAGAACGCGCCCAGAAACGCGTTGCCCTGCATGCGCAACTGAAGGTCGCCGCGATCGGTGGCTTTTCGGGCAATTTCGAAGCCGGGCAGCGTGAAGACGCGGATGTTCTTCTCGATAATCTGCTGGCGAGCCCACAGCGGCAGGCGCTCCCACGCCTGCTCGCCCTCTTCCTCGGATTCCCAGACGAGACACCCGCCCTCCTGCATCCCATCGAGCGGATTGCAGTGCGTGAAGGCTTTCGGATCGCAGCACAGCACCACGTTCGCATGGCGCAGGTCGCAATTCACCCGGATGCGCTCGGGCGCGGCAACCATGAAGTACGCCGTCGGCGCACCCTTCTTTTCGGATCCGTACTTCGGATTCGCGCTGACGTGAATGATCTCCTTGGGATTGCCGAACTCGTCGACGACTTTGTCGCGCTCGTACAGCAGGTCGTTCAGATCGCCGATGATCGCACCGAGATTCTTGCCGGTCGTGATGGCGCCCCATCCGCCAACCGAATGAAACCGCACCGCGATGTTGCCGTGTGGCAGCAGCGAAGGCGCGTCATCCGATTTCACTTCATACGGATGATCGATGCCGAGCGCCATGAACCGGACGCCGTCGTCGGCACTCTTGCCGTCCTTGCGGTTGCGCTGACCCATGGCGAATTCATAGGCGCCGATCGTGTGCTCGGGCCGGAAGTCGCGCGATCCCAGGCCGTAGACGCCGGCAAACAAGCGCGGCATCTCGTCGATCGACAATTTCGGGATCCCCGCCTCTCCCATCAGCGCTTTGTTCAGCGCCGTGCGGATGTCACGGCCCATCGGGTTGTCGCCGGCCAGCGGCTCGTCGGTGCGCTCGAGGATGATGACGTTCTTCTTCCCCGCCAGCGCGTTCACGATCGCCGCCTCGGGAAACGGCCGGAAGACGTTCGGGTGAATCGATCCGACTTTCGCGCCCCGCGTCTCGCGCATGTAGTCGACGGCGGCTTCGATGTTCTCGGCGGCAGAGCCAAGCGACACGAACACGGTATCCGCGTCTTCGGTCTTGTACTGACTGACCAAACCATAGTGCCGGCCGGTGAGCTCGCCGAAGTCGCTGCCAGGCCGCTTCGAGGAAATCGAGGATCGGCTCGACGAAGTTGTCGCGGCGCGCCACGACGCCCTGCATGTAGTGCTCCTGGTTCTGCACCGGCCCAAGAAGCACTGGATTGGTGAGATCGATCATTTTCGGCACGCGGCGTCGCTTCGGACCGAACAGCACGCGCTGGCTCTCGGTCGGACACGTCGATGATGTCGTCGGGGGCCCCGAGATACTCGCGAATGAGCGCCGATTCGTGCTTGTAGAACGTCCGCTCGAGATGCGACGTCAGGAAGCCGTCCATCACGTTCATGCCGGGCGTCAGGCTGAGCTCGGTGACCCGCCGCAGCACGAGCGCCTGGTCGGCGGCCTGCTGGGCGTCTTTGCCGAACAGGATGATCCAGCCGGTGTCGAGGGCGCCGTAGACGTCGTCGTGGCCGCAGTGCACGTTGAGAGCGTGTTTGGTGAGGGCGCGGGCCGCCACTTCCAGCACCATCGTCGAGCACTTGCCCGGCGCGTGGTAGTACTGCTCAACGCCGTACACAACGCCCTGCCCCGACGTGTAGTTGACGACACGCTTGCCGCACACGGAGTGCGCAATCGCACCGCCCTGGGCGGCGTGCTCGCCTTCGGCTTCGACGGCAATGGTGTTGCCGCCAAAGACGTTGAGCTTGCCCTCGGCAAACGCCTGCTGGTAGAGCTCGCCGCCTTCTGTCGAGGGGGTTATGGGGTAGAAGATGCCAGCATCGGCGATCCTGGTTTCAGTATGGTACGAAACCAGCTGATTGCCATTGGCGGTGACGCGAATCCCAGGATACCGGGGTCTGCTCGACATGGACGCATCCCTCCGACCGTGGGCACCTCCCGCGCGTTGAGGTGTCTTCGGCTTGCAGTTTTAAGTTGTACTTGTCCGCATTCTACCTCCCTGTCAAGTTTTCAGTGAAAGATTTCTGGACGCGGGGCCCGGGTCGTGTTATTCAATGCACACATACACGACGCGCACACGACACCCCTCGGTAATCTCGGGCCGCGTACCCTGCGTACCCATGGAGGGACTGCGATGGGAATCGCCCTGTCGATCGTCGAGCTGCTCAAACGCGAGCGGATTCCGTACACCTGGTTTCGGCACAAACCGACCTACACAGCCCAGGAAGAAGCGGCCGCTTCGCACATCCGTGGGCACAGCTGGGCCAAGGTCGTCATCTGCATGATCGACGAGCAGCCCGTTCAAGCCGTCCTCCCGGCTCACTACATCATCGATCTCGAGCAGTTGCGCGTGCTCGCAGGCGCCACAACGATGCGCCTGGCGCGGGAAGACGAACTGGCCGTTCTCTACCCTGACTACGAGGTGGGGGCCATGCCTCCGTTCGGCGCCATTCACGGGCACCGTGTGTTCGTCGAACGCTGCCTGGTCGGAGAATGGGAAATGGTCTTCAACGCGGGGACGCACACCGACGCCATCCGGATGCACTACGGCGACTTCGCGGAGCTGGCCAAGCCCACGATTGGGCAGTTCTGCCGGTGCCGCACCGCTAAGCAGATGGATTGAAGGTCGCCGGGTCTGAAGGTCGCCGGGTCTGAAAGGCAAGACCCGGCCTACGTACCGGCCTACGCAGGGCGGGTCCTGTTCTTTGGACCCGCCGCTATTGCCTGCTCGACACCCTCAACTTCTGGATCTGTTTGGTCCCGTCTTCGATCTGGGCCTCGAGAATCAGTTTGCCGATGTAGGCCGTCGCCTTGCGGGGATCTCCGGTGTGTCCCTGTCCGTCGTTAGTCTTGCCGACGAAGAATTTATCCACGCGCAGCTGTGAAGGATCGAGGTACAGGAAGCTCGTGGTGTCCTGGCTGCCCGCGTGCCCGCCCACCTCTTCCATCGTCAGCCCGTTGGCCATGGCGATGGCGTCGCCTCGTCCCGGATAGTAGTCGGTGATGTGATGCACGCGGACGTTCGTGGCGGCCCATTCCTTGTTCAGCTTCTCCGACACGACCTTCTGTCCCGCCTGATTTCCACCGCTGTCGCCGATGAACGCGATATCGATGAACCCGGCAGACCGCAGGCTCCTGGCGGCAGATTCCAGAACTCTCTCGTACACGTCTTCCGGTATCGTGATCGTTCCAGGAAACCGCATGTGGCCGGCAGCCGGCTTCGGTCCTGGAATATCGCCTTCGGGCACGTAGGCCAGCACCGGCGCCACGATCGCATTTCCCAGCGCCTTCGCGATCTCTCCTGCCTTGTACTTCACCAGGATGTTGTGCTTGCCCAGCACCATGTGAGGACCGTTCTGCTCGGTTCCTCCCGTCGGAATGATCGCCGTCGTCTTGCCGGCTTTGATGGCGTCCCGGACCTCGACCCAGGTGAGATTTTCAAGGAAGACGGAGTTGGGATTCTGCTGGGCAACGGCCGGGGCGGCCGCACAAAAGCCGACAAGCAGCGTCAGTGCCATTCTCAATCGCATACAACCTCCGGAACTATTTCTTTTCGACAGTCACCCGGCGCACGTCGATGCGTGTCAGCGGGGCTTCGCCGTTGACGGGCACCTGCTCAATCGCTTCGACAACCTGAATGCCCTCGACGACCTGACCGAAGGCGGTGTACTTGCCGTTGAGAACGGGGCTGGGACCGAGCGACGATGAAGAACGACATATCCGCGCTCGCCGGATTGTCGCCCCTCGCCATCGAGACGGTGCCCTTTCCGTGCTGGGTGTCGTTGAACTCCGGCTGCAGATTGCGCACGAGTCGCTGCTGCGACTCCGAGAGCGGCTCGCTCCTCGACGGCAGGTATCCTGTCTGAATCACGAATCCCTTCGCCACGCGGTGCACACCCATTCCGTCGTAGACGCCCGCCTGCGCCAGCCGCAGGAAATTCCGCACGTGCTCCGGCGCTTTCTCGGGCGTGAACTCCAGCGTGATATTGCCCATGCTCGTCTCGAGCACGGCGCGGTAGGCGCTCAACTCTGCCACGCTCTCGGTCGAAAAACTTTCGGGCACCGGCCGTGGGCTTGTCGCGAATCGTCACCGACTTGATCGCGATGCGGTCTTTCGGCCGTGCCCTTTTCGTCGGCGGCAGCTTCTGAAATCTTCTGCGCGATGAGGATCCCTTCGCTCACGCGTCCGAACACGTCATAATTCACCGTCGAGACCAGGCTGGTCGGCAACGCAGATGAAGAACTGCGTGCCGCCGCTGTCGGGATTTCCGCCACCGACGACAGCCGACACCGCGCCGCGTGTGTTCTTCTCGGCATTCCGCTCGGCCCGCAGCACGCCGAGTCCGCCGGTGCCATACGCATCGACTTTCGATGGATCCTTCGAGAGCGGATCGCCGCCCTGAACAATCCCCTGCCTGCACGACGCGATGGAAGGTCGTGCCGGTGTACGATGCCATCCTGTGCGTTCTTGATGAAGTAGCCGACGTGATTCGGCGCGGCTTCCGCGAGCAGGTCGATGACGATCGTCCCGAGATCGGTCTCGATGACGGCCTGCTTGTCTCGCATCTCGTCGAGCGTGAGCGTCGTCGTGAAGAACTGCGGACCTGCGGGAGGTTTCGCGGGCGCAGGCTTCGCCGCCACGCTGTCCAGCCTGTGCCTGATGGACAGCGGCTGCGAGCAGGAGCAGCGCCATGCCGTTCGAAAAGCTCTCATAGCGCGTCGAATATTATAAGGCAAGATGAATTTCGAATGGCGAACGGTCGCACGCACCTCGCTCCTTCTCATCTTGCATCGCCTCAGGCTGCGGCGGCAGGGCTCAACCCGCGCCTGAGACACAAACCGCGCCGGCAGAGCAACCGCTGCCGTCCGGCTCAGGTGTCGAATTAACCGGCAAACTGGCGGCAAGCCTGGCCCCACCCTCCGCGGTGGTGGTGGTGGAGCCCGCCTCACCGGGTCGAACTGCCCATTAAAGCTGAACCGGCCATCATGGATCAGGCCGGCTACGAATTCCTGCCTGGCTTTCTCATCGCCCAGGCGGGCCAGAACGTCCAGTTCCGGAACAGCGAAGACGTCCTGCACAACGTGCGGGTCACCGAGACGACCACTCAGCAGCCCGTCTTCAACGTCGCCACGCTTGCGTTCGGCTAGTACGAGTTCAAGTTCGAGCCCGGATTCTACACCGTGTCCTGCGACATCCACTCGACGATGCGGGCGGACATCCTCGTCACCGCGACGCCATACACGGCATCGACCGACACGGATGGCTCCTTCACCATCGACGAATGTCCTGCCTGGGCCGTACAAGCTGACCGTCTATGCCGGAGCCGAACCGGTCGTGACGGCGATTGAAGTGAAGAGCGGCCGGACCGATCTCGGGGTGATCCAGTAAGAAACAGAGAACGGAGGTCGGAGGAATTCTTCCTGAAGAAGATCTCCCTGACTGATCCTGTTACTCGGTCGGCGCGTTCGCCGAAGGCACGCTGCGGCTTCGGGACGCACGATCTCGTCGATCAGGAACAGATCCGTGAGCAGCGCGCGCAGGTGGATCGACGCGTTGAGATTGTCGACCATCTGCGAGCTGATGGACGGCTGGGCCAGGACGAGCTGGATGCGCGCCTGCGCGTCCTTGGCGTCGCGCGCGAGAACCGCGATGAAACTGTCATAGGCAGAGGCGGGCTGCAGTTTGTCGTCGCGGACAATCTGCGTAAACACCTCGGCCAGCCCGGTAGCGACTTGTCGCAGACGTTCAGCATCGTGCGGACTTGCGAGCCTGCGCCGGAACCAGGCTCGGTCGGCAGCCCCTGCGCCGCATACGCGAGCATGAACTCGTATGCCTCTTCGATGCGCGAGCATCGATCCTTCAATTCTGTTTTCATGGTTTGGAAATGGAAGCCGGGTCTAAAGCGCAAGACCCGGCCTACCTGTCGTATGTAGGGCGGGTCCCGGTTTCGGGACCCGCCAACCTGTTTACGCCTTTGGAGGTGTTGCGCCGCCGACGACCCAGCGCTGCGGATCGTGATGCTTGAGGAATTCCTCTCTGCGTGATGTCGCCGAACACCATTCCCTTGGTGATCCAGATCTTCTCGGGGCGAATCGCGAAGTAGATGTGCGCGATCGTCAGGCCGACGAGGCCGATCCCCGACAGCCCGTGCAGCACGTACATGACCCCCAGGTGCCGTCGCTGAAGAGATACGGGTTGCGCGCAAAGAACGGATTGCGGACGCGCACCATCATGAAGAGGCCCGTCGGGACCACGGCCAGCGCCGAGAGGACGATGGCCGTGTGATACATCTTGTTGTCCCACGGATATTTCGCAGCCTTGCGCGGCGCCGGCGCATTGCCGCCGATCGCGCGCTTGAACCGCGTGATCGCCTCGTTCACATCCTCCTTGTTGAGCCAGATCGACCAGAAGTCGAGCCAGAAGCTGGCGTGGATGATGTGATAGATGATCGAGATCGTCAGCACGATGCCGGCGATCCAGTGAATCTGCACCCAGTCGAACCTCCATCCGAGGATGGGCGCGAACGAGGTGACGAGCAGCGTCAGCATCGACGCCGCCATGATCCAGTGGAACGCACGGGCGGCCAGCGAGTGGCGCTTGACTCGCCGGGAACGCGGGCCGCCGCCGCCGGATTCGACCGGCGCCGTGTGCCCGCCCTTCGGCTTCGGCCAGAACGTCACATAGAGCGTATGGCCAGCATGAACAACACGCCGAACGCCAGCGCGACGTAGACGAGGTTCCACTGCGCGTGCGTCAGGATCTCTTCGTTCCAGGGATTGAGACCCGTCTGAACCAACCAATTCATGATGTCGCCTCCGCCCGGAGGGCCCGCCTCACCAGGTTCCGCATCAAGGGGATCTTGTAGGCGTTATGCGCCAGCGGCTGAGCGCCCTGCAACGGCCAACTCGCCTGCCATGGTCGCTGTCTCTTCGTTCTGCGCCTTGCCTCGACATCGCTGCCTCGACCGCGTGCAGGCGCATCGGATGCGCCGCCACGGCGTTGACGACCACGCGCGCCTGCTGAATGTTGCCGCCCGACACTTTCAGCGCCGACGCCACGTTCACCAGCGGGAAGTCCCACACCTGACGGTCGCGGACCTTCTCGAAGTAGAACTTCGCGCCCGCCCACGTCGCCGGAATGCGAATCGCCGTCAGCAGATCGCCCGGCTCCAGCACGGTCATGCGCGTGATGTCGATCGACGGACCGATGAAAAACTCTTCGGCGGACACGACGCGCTCGCCGTCCGAGTTGCGAATCACCATCTGCGCGTCGAGCGCGACGAGCGCCGGCGCCGTGTCGGACGGGTTCACCGCCACGCAGCGGTTGGCGTCGAACAGCGCATGCTCGCGATTGATCGCCGTCGGCGTGTCCGCGTAGCAGATGTTGCCGCCGGCGCGATAGCAGGTCCAGCCGCTGCGGTAGTACCAGCAGCGCGTGTCCTGCGAGACGTTGCCGCCGAGCGTGCCCTGATTGCGAATCTGCGGCGACGCGACCAGCCCGGCCGCGTCGGACAGCAGCTTGAACTTCTCCTTGACGACCGAGTGGTTCGCGATCTCGGTCAGCGTGGTCGTCGCGCCGATCTCGACGCCGCCGTCGGGCAGCGCCTTGATGCCCCGCAGCTCCTCGATGCCGCTGAGGTCGATGACCACCTGACGGCCGCTTGTTGCGATCCTTCAACCAGTCGAAGGTATCCAGACCGCCGGCCAGCACCCAGACGCTGCGGCGATGACGCTGAAGCAGCGACACGGCATCGTCGATGCTCGCAGGCTGAAACAGCTCGAAGGCGGGCATTACATCGTGAATCGTTGCCATCTCTCAGCCTCCTCTACACGTGGGTCACGAGGCCTTCATCGATGCGCTTCTTTGCATCGAGCGAAGCCACGATCATGCTTGGTGTTGCCGGCGTGCGGCGCAGATAGTCGTCACCGATGGCCGCGTTGAGCGCGC
Source organism: Vicinamibacterales bacterium (assembly GCA_963811435.1). GTDB lineage: Bacteria > Acidobacteriota > Vicinamibacteria > Vicinamibacterales > JAMQPK01 > JAMQPK01. The sequence goes on along the minus strand of CAWERD010000006.1, from coordinate 737,141 downwards.
AGATAGCCGCGGCCGCGCCCGCACAGATTGCGGGCTCGCCGATCCCTTTCGCGCCGATGGGCGACTGCGGATCGGGAATCCCGACCGCACCCCACGCCATCTCGTGAAGTGGAATATCGAGAATCGTCGGCGGCTTGTTGTAGTGGAACCGATTCGCCAGCGACACGCCGTAGCGCTGGTCGTACACCCACTTCTGACTCTTAATCTGTCCGAAGCCCTGCACCCCGCCGCCATGCAGCTGGCCCGCAAGACCGCGCGGGTTGATCACGGTGCCGCAATCGGTCGCCGCGATGTAGTCCACCAGTCGGTATTCACCCGTTTCGACGTCGACTTCGACCTCGGCGAACGAAGCCACCCACGACTGCGTGTTGCCCTTACGTCCGAAGTTGTCGCGCGCCACACCGATGAGGCCCTGGCCCGCGAGGCCTTTCACCGACGCCTTCGTCATATCGTTGATGTCCGCAGGCATCTCGGCGCCCGAGAACTTGCCGCCATGCTTGACCGCCGCATCGGCCGCCTGCGCGAACGTGAGCCGCCCGACGCGGCCGTTGGCCACCGTGTAGCTCTCGGGACGGCCACCCAGCTCGAGCGCCGCGATCTCCTGAAGTTTGCGCTTCAAGTCCTGCACCGCCGCAAGATTCGCGCGTGTGTGCGCGTGAATCGTCTGGCTGCCGGCCTGCGGCGAACTCCACGCGAGGTGCTTGCTGGTGTTACCCCAGACTGTCTCGATCTGTTCCCATGGCACCTCGAGCTCTTCCGCGACGATTCTGGAACAGTCCATCACGGAACCCGTTCCCAGATTGCCGATGCCCGAGTGCACGTAGACCTTGCCGTCGTTCCGGACGAGCAGCAGCCCGTCCATTGCGATCGAGCCCGCGGTGTAGGTGCCGATTCCGACACCGACGCCCGTGACCTTCGAACCCTGGCGCTGGCCGTTACGTCCTTTCCGCTCGTCCCACTTGAAGAGCTGCGCGCCAAGATCGAGCGCTTCGCGCAGGTGACAACTGGTGAAGAACGAACGACGCGGCGCGGCGGGAGGCGCAGCGGCTGCGACAGGCTGCTGGCCGGGCACTTGTCCTGCCGCCTGCTGCCCTGCTCCCGTTGCCCGTCCCTGTTCCGGTGCTTGAGGCTGCGCAACGGCCGGAGGTCCGCCCGGTGCCCCCGCACGCGCACCAGTCGCTGCGGCCGCAGCGGCGGCCGCACCGGCAGCGGCGGGCGGCGGTGGCGGTCCGAATTCCGAACCGGTGACCGGCGCGTTGATCTTGCGAATCTCAACCTGGTCGACGCCGAGGTGGCGCGCGGCCTTGCTGATCATGGGCTCGAGCATGGCGGCTGCCTGCTCGCCCCCGGGCGCGCGCTGCGAGACGCGCGGCGGTGTGTTCGTGAGCACAGCGATGCCGCGGAAACGCATCGTTTCTGGGTTGTAGAGCGCGGTCGCGTTCGAACCGACCGTGCCCACGTCACCCTGATTCGAATACGGACCGCAGTCGCCAATCGCGCAGAGGTCCATCGCAGTGATACGGCCGTCTTTACGGAACCCGATCTTGGCGCGCAGGTGGATGCCGGCACGCGCACGGCCGATGTAGTTCTCTTCCTCGCGCGTAATGCGCATCATCACAGGGCGGCCGGTCTTCTTGGCCAGCACCGCCGGAATTGCCATCGTCTGCGCGCCGGGAATCTTTCCGCCGAATCCGCCACCGGTGTATTCGCTGATGACGACGACCTGCTCCTGCGGAATCTCGACCCATTGCGCGATGTTCGCGACAGTGCGCGCAACCGACTGCGTCGAGCCATGCAGATAGAGCTTGCCGTTCTGCCAATAGGCCATCGCCGTGCGCGGCTCCATCGGCTGGTGGCCCGTCGACTGGTGAACGATCGTCTCGTCGAGGATGTAGTCGGCTTTCTTGAAGCCTTCTTCGACACTGCCGATCTCCCACGCGGGGACGGGTGAATCTTCGAGCAACGGGATCCGGCCCTCATTCAACTCGGCCACGGCCGCGTCGGGAAGCTTGAACTCGACCACTTGCGGCGGTCGCCACACATTCCCTTCTGCGCGCGGATTTGCCATGCCGGGCCGCAGCGCCGTGATCGGATCGACGACCCACGGCAGCGGTTCGTACTCGACCTTCAGCTTCTCGACCGCTTCGGCCGCGGTGAGTTCGTCGATGGCCGCGACCGCCGCGATCGGCTCGCCCTGATAGAGCGGCTCGGTTGCGAGCGCGACTTCCGGCAGCGTGTTTGCGCGCTGCGCGGCGGCCTCGCCAAGCTGCATGGGCTGCTGCGGTTTCGGAATGTCCTCGCCCGTGATGACCGCGACCACGCCAGGCATGGCGAGCGCGGCACTCGTGTCGATGCGGCGAATGCGCGCGTGCGGCAGCGGGCTCAGCAGCAGCTTCGCGAACAGCATGCCTTCTGCACGGAAGTCCTCGGCATACTTCGCACGACCCGTCACTTTCGCGACGAGGTCGTTCATCTGATACGGTTGCCCGATCAGCTTGTACTTCTTGGTGTCTGCCACGTGTTAGATCTTTCGCAGGTTTTCCGCGCCGCGCATCATCGCGTTCAGGATCTTGTTGTAGTCCGCGCAGCGACACAGATTGCCCGAGATGCCATGCGCGAGCTGCTCGCGTGTCGGGCTCGGGTTCGTCTTCAGGAACCCGACCGTCGCCATCACGAACCCCGACATGCAGAAGGCGCACTGGAATCCCTGTTCGTCGACGATCGCCTGCTGCACAGGATGCAGCTTGCCGTCGGCCGACTCGAGCCCTTCGATCGACACCACACGCTTGTTGCGCACCGTGTGGGTGAGGACCGAGCACGAGTAATGCGGCACATCGTCGATGAGGACCGTGCAGGCACCGCACTCGGAACGATCGCAGCCAAGCTTGGTCCCGGTGAGACCGAGCTTGTAGCGCAGCGTCATTGCGAGCGTTTCCTGCTTCATCACATCGACGCGACGCGTCTGGCCGTTGACGTTCAACGTCATCAGCCGCTCGACGGCACCGGGCAGCGAGCCCTGTCCGAAGAGCCGTTCAGGTCCGCGGAACAGATAGCTGCTCGCGGACACCGCAGCGCCTGCGGCAATCACACCTTTGATGAACACGCGCCGGGTTACGCCGTTGGGCTGTTCTTGAATTTGCATTGGAGCAGTCATGGAGCGATCACCTCGTCATGAAACCCGCAAGGGGTCGCAGCACACCCAAAACCATAGAGACTTGGCGGCTTAAGCGCCCATATCCTATCAAAATGCAACCGGCGTGTTGCAAGAATATTTGGGCCGAAATGTCGCAGGAATGCCGATTGAATTGGTCGGACTTACGCATCCTCGGCAACCCGCTTCGGGCGCTGGTTGGCCGCCAGTATCCGCTTTCGCAGCCGGATGCTTTTGGGCGTGATTTCGACCAGTTCGTCGTCGTTGATGAACTCGATGGCCTGTTCGAGCCCTAAAACACGGGGGGGAATCAGCCGGATGGCCTCGTCCGCCGTGGACGCCCGCATGTTGGTCTGCTTCTTTTCCTTGGTGACATTGACATCCATATCGCTGGGCCGCGCGTTCTCGCCAATAATCATCCCTTCGTAGACGATGATGCCCGGCTCGATGAAGATCTCCCCCCTTTCCTGCAGGTTGGAGATGGCGTAGGCGGTGGCCGCCCCCGTGCGATCGGCAACCAGGGCGCCTGTGGCGCGCGAGGGGATGGCGCCGTGCCACGGCTCCCACCCGGCAAACAGGTGGTTCATGATGCCGGTGCCCCGCGTGTCGGTCAGAAACTGCGAACGGAACCCGATGAGCCCGCGAGCCGGAATGCGGAACTCCATCCGGACGCGGCCGCTGCCGTGGTTCACCATCTTCGTCATGGTGCCCTTGCGGCCGCCGACCTGCGCGATGACCACGCCCTGAAAGTCTTCGGGGACGTCGATCACGAGATCTTCGACGGGCTCGACGCGCTGGCCGTTCTTCTCTTTCGTCACGACCTCGGGGCGCGACACCTGAAGCTCGTACCCTTCGCGCCGCATCATCTCTATAAGGATCGAGAGTTGCAGCTCTCCGCGGCCGACGACTTTCACGGTCTCTGGGCTCTCGGTATCTTCGAGGCGAATCGAGACATTGCCGACCAGCTCGCGCTCGAGGCGATCGCGCACCTGGCGCGACGTCACGTACTGCCCATCGCGTCCCGCCACCGGCGACGTGTTGACGCCGAAAATCATCGACACCGTCGGCTCGTCGATGACCACCATCGCCACCGGCGCCTGACGCTCGACTTCGGTCACCGTCTCGCCGATGGTGATGTCGGGCATCCCCGCCAGACACACGATGTCGCCGGCCGCGGCGTTGTCGATCTCGATGCGCTTCAGCCCGTCGAACGAGAACAGCTTGGTGATCTTCGCTTTGCGCGCCTCGGGGACCGCGTGCGTGCAGATGGCGACCTCGTCGCCGATCTTCACCTTGCCGTTGAAGATCCGGCCGATGGCGATACGGCCGAGGTAGTCGCTGGAATCGAGGTTGGCGACGAGAATCTGGAGTGGCGCCTCGAGCGATCCCATCGGAGGAGGGACATGCTTGACGATCGACTCGAAGAGCGGCCGAAGATCCTGACCGGGCTCTGCGAGATCGAGCGATGCGGTGCCTCGCCTGCCGTCGGTGTAGATCACGGGAAAGTCGAGCTGCGCTTCCGACGCGTCGAGGTCGATGAACAGATCGAAGATCTCGTTGAGCACTTCCGAAGCCCTGGCGTCGGGCCGATCGATCTTGTTGATGACGACAATCGGCGGAAGCCCGCGCGCGAAGGCTTTTCCCAGCACGAAACGCGTTTGTGGCAGCGGCCCCTCCGACGCGTCGACCAGCAGGACCACGCCGTCCACCATCGACAGCGTGCGCTCCACTTCGCCACCGAAATCGGCGTGCCCCGGCGTATCGACGATGTTGATCAGCAAGTCGTGGTAGTGAACGGCCGTGTTCTTGGCCATGATGGTGATGCCGCGCTCGCGCTCGAGCTCGTTGCTGTCCATGGCGCGCTCGGCCACGCGTTCGTTGGCGCGAAAGGCTCCGCTTTGATGGAGCATGGCGTCGACAAGAGTCGTTTTTCCGTGATCGACGTGAGCGATGATGGCGACGTTGCGGCGATTCGGATTGGCGACCGTGGACGAATTTCTCGACGAAGGCATCCCAACAGTATAGTTGGTTCCCAGTGTTCAAAAGACAGACCACCGGCAGCGTTGTCTGCGCATCATGCGGGTCGCTCGTCGGCGTCCGTGATGAGAAATGTTACAACTGCGGGCGGCGCAACCCCGGGCTGTGGGGATTTGCGCCGCTCCTGAGAAGCCTCGGCAACGACCTCGGCTTTGTCCAGCTCGTCATCTGGGGCAGCAGCGCGCTCTATATCATCTCGATGCTGCTCTCGGGCAGCGCGATGCGCATGGGCGGCGGCCTCTTCGGTTTTCTCGCGCCCGACTCAGGCGTGCTGTTTCTGCTGGGGGCGAGCGGCGGTATTCCGGTCTTCGGGTACACCCGGTGGTGGACGGTGCTGAGCGCAGGGTGGCTGCATGGCAGCCTGCTTCACATCATCTTCAACATGATGTGGGTGCGCGATCTCGGCCCGGCGGTCGCAGACATGTTCGGCCCCGGTCGAATGGTGATCATCTACACGCTCGCGGGCGTGTCGGGATTTCTGCTGAGCTCCTTTGCGTACGCGTTCCTGCCACACCTGCCGTTTCTCAGCGGCGCGGGGTTCACGGTTGGCGCATCGGCGTCGGTGTTCGGGTTTCTCGGTGCTCTTGTGTACTGACGGACGGCGAACCGGCAGCTCGCTGACGCGATCGGAAGCGCTCCGCTACGCGCTGATTCTGGGCTTCTTCGGTTTCGTCATGCGCGGTGTCGACAACTTCGCCCACGCGGGCGGCTTCTTCGGCGGGTATCTGGCCGCGCGCTTCCTCGATCCGCTCAAGCCCGAGCGTGTCGATCACATCGTGATTGCGCTCGTGTGCCTGGGCGCCACGCTGGCCGCCATCGCCGCATCATTCGTCACGGCGTTGCCAATGCTGATACAGCAGTAACCAAAAAAAGGGGCGGGTCCAACGTTCAGGACCCGCCCTACTTTCTACTTTCTACTTTTTACTTTCCACTTTCAGAATTTACTTCGGCGGCACCACGGGCACGAACTGCGGAAACACGTAGGCATACATCATCGAGATGATGCCCATCACGAGCATCAGCAGAATGCTGTGTTTGATCGTGAACCTGAACAGCCGGCTTTCGTCGGCCGCAGTCATGCCGGTGGCGGCCACGGCGACGGCAATGCTCGTGAGCGAGATCATCTTGCCCATGACGCCGGCCGCGGAGTTCACCGATGCCGTGAGCACGGGGTTCAGGCCGAGGGTGTTCGCGGTCACGACCTGCAAATTGCCGAACAGCGCGTTTGCAGACGTGTCGCTGCCAGTCAGGAACACGCCTAACCACCCGAGCACCGCGCTGAAGAACGGGAACGTCGGTCCGGTGGCCGCAAGTGCCAATCCCAGCGTCGATGTCATGCCTGAATAGTTCATCAGATACGCAAGCCCGAGCATCGTTGCGATGGTCACCATCGACATCTTCAGCTGCTTGAAGGTGGCGACGTAGGTTGCCGCAAACTGAGCGGGTTTCACGCGGAGAATAATCGCGGCGACGACTCCCGCCAGGAAGCACGACGTGCCCGAGGCGCTCAGCCAGTTCAGCGTGTACACGGCGCCGTAAGGAGCTGGCGCCGGCGTCACCGGCGGGATTCGTGTGATCAGGTTGTGCAGACCGGGCACGTTAATCCCGTTCAGCACGTTCGGATTCAACGGCAGAAATCCCGGCAGAAACGCGGCGCTGAACCGGTCGAGCCGTCCTTTGATGTCGACTTCGCCCCACGTGAGAACGAACACCACCAGCAACAGGTACGGCAGCCAGGCCATGAAGACCTCGCCGCCGGAATGCTGCTTCGGCGCGATCGTCGCTTCCTTATCGCCTTCCAGGCGCATGATGGTCGGTGGTTTCCAGAATTTCAGCACAAGCACCATCGCCGAAATACACGCGAGCGAGCTGAGGATGTCCGTGAGCTCGTGCCCGATGTAGTTCGAGACGTAGAACTGGGTAGCGGCAAAGGAGACGCCGCAAATCAGAATCGCCGGCCACACTTCGAGCGCGCGCTTCGGGCCCGCCATCACGACGGTCAGATACGCCGGAATGATGACCGAGATCATCGCGCAGAGCCGGCCCGTCATCGCGCTCAACGGCATCGAGGGGATACCGGTCACGTTGGCGAGCGTCGTGATGGGAATGCCGATCGAGCCGAATGCCACCGGCGCGGTGTTGGCGAGAAGACAGATGCCGGCTGCGTAGAAGGGCGAGAACCCCAGCCCGGCGAGCATCGCGCCGGACACGGCCACGGGCGCGCCAAATCCAGCGGCGCCTTCGATGAACGCGCCGAACGAGAACGCGATGAACATCGCCTGCAGCCGGCGATCGTTGGTCAGGCCGCCAACCGAGTCCTTGATGATCTCGAACTTTCCCGTATCGACCGCGAGCCGATACAGCATGATCGAGCTGAAGACGATCCACGCGATCGGGAAAATCCCGAACGCTGCGCCGAACAGCGTCGAGACAATCGCCATCTGGAACGGCATGCCGTAGGCGCCCAGCGCGACGAGCAGCGCGGACGCGAGCGCGGCGAGTGCCGCCTGCCATGCCGGTTTGCGCAGCATGCCAAGCATGATGAAGAGCACGAAGATGGGGATTGCGGCAGCCAGTGCCGACAGGCCGAGACTTCCCCCGATGGGCTCATAGTTGTGTTGCCACATATCTCCCTCTGGACGCAGTTGGTTCGCTATGGAACGCGCGGAACTGTATCACAGGGATTGGGGGATTGGGATTAGGGATTCGGGATTGGGGACGGGGGATTCGGGATTAGTGCGAACGCGGGTTCAGCCTGCCTTGCGTGCCTGCTTCGGACCCTCGTCCATCTTCTTCTTCACGCCCGCCCGTTCGCTGACCGCTTCCTTCAAGCCAATCTCGAGTCGCTCGCTCCGGATCCCCAGGCGCAGCCGGCCGTAAGCGCTGATGAAATGGTTGGCGACCCAGACGAGTGCCAGCCAGGCGATAGCGTAGCCGCGCCAGTCTGCATAGAGCAGCTGAAATCGTGTCGCCAGCAGCACGCCGGCCGCGACGTAGTGGCTGAAGCAATACTCACAGGTAAGAAGGTAGAAAAACTTGCGGGCGGTAAGGCCTGGTGCCGACTTGCTCCGGTCAACACAGTAGTCGTGGATCTCTCGAAAGAGGTCTTCGTGGGTCACGGTCCAGGAAATCGCCGCAACCGGCATGGCCAGGATAAAGAGAGAAAGGAGATCGGCGCCTGTCACACCCGTCATACAGCCGTTCGTCGCGCTGCGCGTCGTCGCAACTTCACCTCGACATGCCGCATGCGGTTTCGTGCGCCAGAGACGTAGCGCGAAACGGTGAGACCTGCGGCGAGCACGACCAGAAGCAGGACCATGAGCTCGGTGCCGAGCCCGGCCAACGCATCGATAGCTGTTCGGTTTCTGGTCATCACTCCAAACTCGACTGAATGTCGCTCCGACACTTAGTCAGGGCATTGGGACTTACCTCGCAAGAACTGGGCCACGACGGGTACTCAGAACACTGTCATGGCAGATGGCAGATGGCAGATGGCAAATAGCAGAAAGGCGGAAATGCTGATGGCCGAACGCGCGGCTTACTTGGCGTGCAGATCGATGATGCGATTGATCGCGCGCTGACACACGCGGCAGAACGTGGTGATTTTGCGCGAGCCCATGATGCATTCGGCTTCGGGCCGATACAGGCCGCGTGCTTCGTAGCGGGCGCCTTCGAACGCGCCTACTCGGCCCGCGTAGGTCATCGGGGTGGGCACAGGGGTGTCGCGCTGGACAAGATCGCGCCATTTCAAGGACGAAGGATCGTGGAGCGCCGTGATGTTCGGTTCCCACGGCTCGACTTTCGCGGCCGCTCCGGTTTCGTACGTGACGGTCCCGACATATTCGTCGCCCAGACCGGCGAGGTTGTGCGCAAGCTCGTGGATGAAGATGTACTCGGCCGATTCGTTCGATGCGGCGACCGTTGACTGCTGATTGAAGATGCCGCCGCCGCCGTACTTCTTCTCGTTCACGAGCACTTCGACGATATCGTAGGGCGCCACGGCGGCAAAATTGCGAAGCGCGCGATTGTCGTAGGTCAGCGCATATCGCTCGAGGCCGAAGATGTTGAACTGCACCGAGAGCGGCGCGCCTCGAACCGCGAGGGTCCTGACGTTGAAATCGCCGCGACGCGACTTGAAGGGCTCGAGCGCGAACAGCGCCTCGACCAGCCGTGACGCATCGGCACGAAATGCCGTGGCCTGCTCTATCGAATAGCCTTCGCTGATCAGCAGGAGATCGACTTTACGATTCGACGGACCGTTCTCGAACATCAGAGACGGCCCGACGGTCGGCGGGATCGAGGCGGGCGCCGCCGTCCGCGGATCGACGTCGGTCATCCAGAGGGGCTGAAACACATTCTGCGGGTCGCGCTTTCTGAGCGTGATGCGGACAGGCCCTGACGGCCAGGGAAACCGCAGCGACTCGTGAAACGTCCGATTCGTCGTGCGGAACTCCGGCACTGTTTCCCACTCGCCGTAGATCGACGCAAAGCCGCGCGAGTAGAGGACGCGCTGTGATTTGAGATCGAGCACTTCGAAGAAGTAGTTCCCGAGATTCGTCGTGTCGACGAGCTGCGTGCGGCTGCCCGGCCACGGTCCCTCGACCAGAACGGCATCGAGTCTCGCCGCTTCCCCACCCGTGCCGCCCGAATGGAAATAGTCCACGCGCATCGTGCGGCCAAAATCAAGCGGTGTCGTCTGGCTGGCCAGCGTGACGTACCACGTGCAGACGGCGAAGAAAGCGAATATCCGGCGCATCCGATCAATAGATCTTAGATCCATCGATCAACAGATGTAGTAGTCTCCTTTCCGGAGGCAGTGATGGGCGCGACATCGGACGATTTGATGGATATTGCGCGCGCGGGCGCCGAGCGCATCGACATGCCCGATCAGCGGGTGCGATACCCGAGCTTCGCGGACATCGAAGAGCAATGCGCCGTCGAGTACGACGAACTGCTGGACGCGCTGCACGAGGATGAGCTGTTTGCATCTGCCGATGTGCAGCGCCAGGAAGAGATCGTCCAGCGGCTGAAGGAGCTGACTGGCGAAAGCGACTACGAGCTCATCGAAGAGCTGGTCGATAACCTCGCGCGGCAGGTGTGGCTCAACCAGGAAGCGGCTTTCCACCTCGGCATGGCGGTTGGTCTGAGGCTCGCAGAGGGGCGACGGCACTAGGGTGACTTCGGTGTCAGGGCAGAGGGCGGATGGCAGAGGGCAGAACCCCGACGCCCGGCCGCTCCTGAAATGGGCTGGCGGCAAGCGTCAGCTTCTGCCGGCGCTCCGGCGCTTTTATCCCGCCCGGTTCAATCGGTACTGGGAACCCTTTCTCGGCAGCGGAGCGGTTTTTTTCGATCTGCACGCGCAGGGCCTGCTCGAACAGCGCGGCGCGATGCTCACCGACAGCAATCCCGATCTAATCGCCTGCTATCGCACCGTCCGCGACTGCCCCGAACAAGTCATCGACGAGCTGAAGCATCTCGCGCGCGATCACGATCGAGGCGGCGCCGAGCACTACTACGGGATTCGCAACACCCGCTTCAATCCTCAACGCGCGGCGCTGACTGCCGGAACCAACGGCGAGTTCCGCTACAGTCCCGCGCTGGCGGCGATGTTCATTTATCTGAACCGCACCGGGTACAACGGACTGTTCCGGCTGAACGCCGATGGTGAGTTCAACGTGCCCGCGGGGCGATACGCGAAACCGCGCATCTGCGACGAGCCGAATATCCGCCGCGCCGCCCGGGCGTTTGCCTTACCTGGGATGACGCTCGAGCGCGCCCGCTTCGATTCTGTGATCGACGGCGCCCGCGCAGGCGACTTCGTGTACTTCGATCCGCCCTATGCCCCGCTCAGCAAAACCGCGCGCTTCACGAATTACACCGCCGAAGGGTTCGACGCCGGCGATCAGGAGCAGTTGCGGGACGTCGTCATCACGCTGAGCAAACGCGGCTGCCATGTGGTGATGAGCAACTCGACCGCGCCCGAGATCGCGAGGCTCTACGAAAGCAAAGAGGTGCAGGCGTCGGGACTGCGATGTTATCGGATTCCGGCGCGTCGGGCGATCAACTCGAACGCGAAAGGGCGCGGCGTGGTGGATGAATACGTCATCACGAACGGACGTGCAACACACAGCTGCTGCATCCACCCGATGGCAATCATGCTCGTCGAGGTTTCCTGTGGCGGTGAACACGCCCACAGCGTGCGTGAACCGTCCGGCGACACGTCGAATCGCTGGACATAGACTTCCGAAGGTTCGCCGCAGGCAACGAACATCGCTTCGGCGGATCGTTGAAGGCTCTCTCTGGCCCCACGGCCGCTGACATCAGTTGATTGCCTGGTGCGAGGTACAGCAGCTCTCTGCCGTCGCGCGTCCAGATCGGCTGCGCGCCTCCGTCAACGAAATCCGTTTGCCCGCTTGTCCATCCAGGGCCCGTCCGTACACCTCGTCTGTGCCCGATACGTTGGATATGTACGCGAGCCAGTGGCCATCAGGTGAAAAGCGCCCGATCCATTCAGCGAATGGTGTCTCTTGCAGGAGCGTTGCCTTCGTTCCCCATGGCAGTGGAAGGATCCAGAGATCGAAGTGCCGATCGCTCGTGAAATCGGGATTTGCATAAAACGCGACGTGTTGACCATCGCGCGACCAGTCGGTCGGGAAAGCATTTCCTGCCGCCGACCAGACGAGCTTCTCCTCCCCTGTGCCATCTGCCGGTTTCAGATAGAACTCGGACCTGCCGTTCCTTTCGGACATGTAGAGAATCTGCGTTCCGTCCGGCGACCATACGGGATACCAGTCATTCGACGGAGACGAGCTAATCCGCGTCTGCGCGCCGGTTACCAGGTCGATTGTCCAGATATCACGGCTTCCGTCTTCTTTGCTCGGACGATACACGACGGCACGCCGTCCGGACGGATCCAGACGGAGCTGACCGAAGCTTTCTTCTGCGATCGCGGCACCAACAGCTTTTCCCGTTCGATCAAACCACATGAGGCGTCGTCGATCGGCCTGACTCACGGTGTAAGACACAACGCTCCCGTCGGCTGAAGCCGAGAAAGCTCCGGATGCGCTCGCTCTCACGTGTGTGACGTCTGAGGCGATCGCCGTCGCGTCGCCGGTCAACTCGAACGTCTCGAGGTTGAACGGCTGGACCAGCAGCGTCCCATCACGCACCCACAACAGGTGGCCGGGAGCCACATAGCTAGCGCCCGATTGCGCAGCCATCGAGCCATTTGCGCTCTCCGGTGGCGAGCGAGCCCACGTAGATTCCCGTGTGCTCCGGCGAATCGGACCTGGCCGTATAGAGAAAGTGATCGCCATCGGGAAGAAAGCTAGGCCAGCGATGCGAGTTTTCCGATCGGATCTTGTCCAGCTGCGTCAGCGGCTCCAATGTGCCGCCAGAGGCGCGGACGCGATACAAGCCTCGCTGATTGCCCGGAGCCAGCACAATCACACCATCGTTGTTCCATGTCGCGCCAAGAGGACCGTTCGTGATCGCTGCGATGGGCTGAGCCTCACCGCCAGCAACGGGAACTCTTCTCAACGTGTCTCCCGCGCCAAAGGCAACATCCTTACCGTCGGGCGACCAGAACGGAAACATCGCGCCTTCGGTTCCGGGCAGCTGCCGCACCGAATTGGAATCGAGAGCCTGAATCCACAAAGAAAATTCGCCGCCCGCTGATGACGCTCGAAATACGACGCTGCGGCCGTCCGGTGACGGAACCGCGACATTGGAAACGTATGAAATCGCGGAATTCGCGAACACGTGACCTTTGGGCGGTGTCAGCAGGAACCGCACCGGGCGAATGGGTGCAACCGGCGGGGATGCACTCCAGAAGAAGACGACGCCGGCAGCGATGCCCATCAGAACGACGGTCGCGCCCGCCACCCAATACCGGGCCCGCGCCCTCGCGACGATGGGCGCGCGGCTGGGGACGACGTCGGAGAGCTCTCCCGGCGCGTCACCAATGTCGCGAAGGCGGCGGCTCATGTCTTTTTCCAGACAGTGGCGGATGAGCCGTCTCACAGCGTCGGGTGTGGACACCGGCAATGCAGACCAGTCGGGTTCGCGCTCGATGACCGCCGCGATGCGATCGGACATCGTACGCCCCGGGAACGCTTCGCGCCCGGTAAGAATCTCGTAAAGCACGCAGCCGAACGCCCAGATATCCGTGCGTTTGTCGACCGGTAATCCCCGCGCCTGTTCCGGGCTCATGTATGAAGGCGTGCCGAAGATGGCGCCCTCGGCAGTCGCCAAGGTCTCGGTTGACGACGATGGGTTCGATCCCTGCGCGAACTTCGCCAGGCCGAAGTCGAGCACTTTCACCTGGCCGTCCGCAGTGAGCTTGATGTTGGCCGGCTTCAGATCGCGATGGACGATGCCCTTTTCGTGGGCTGCGTCCAACGCCTCCGCGATCTGCCGCGCGATCGTCAGCGCATCGCCGATCGGGACAGGCCCCTTTTCCAGACGCTCCGCGAGCGTGGGGCCCTCGATGAGCTCCAGCACCAGCGCCGCGATGCCGGAGGAGTCCTCGAATCCGTGGATCGCGCCGATGTGCGGGTGATTCAGTGAGGCGAGCACGCGCGCTTCGCGCCGGAACCTGGCCAGGCGCTCGGGATCAGCCGCAAAGTCGGCCGGCAGCACTTTGATCGCGACGTCGCGTTGCAGCTTCGCATCGCGCGCGCGATAGACCTCGCCCATCCCGCCCGCGCCCAGCCGCGAAATGATTCGATAGACGCCGATCTGCGTGCCGATCAAGTCCACTCCTGCATGACGAATCCCGGGTCTTCCCCAATCCCCAATCCCCAACGTCGAATTAGTAGCCGCGCGGCTGACGCTGGCCAGCAACGACTCCACTTCAGCACGCAGCGCTTCGTCGCCCTGCACGACTCGCGCACGAAGCTCGCTCGCTCGGCCGTTTCCAGTTCGAGCGCACCGTGGCAGATCTCCTCGATGCGTCGCCACCGCTGGTCACTCACCGGCGATTTCCAGCCTCTGATCTCATGGGCTCTCCGGGGTCTGGTCGAAGAGGACGATATCGCTCGAGGCGCGCTGCTGCCCAATGATCACCGAACGTCCGTCGCCAGACCACACGATTCCCCGGATGAGCGCGTCGGCCGGAACCTTGAGCACTTGATGAATCGGACGACCGGCGTCCAAATCAGAGATCCACACAGATGCCGCCGCCGTACCTGGAACGCGCGTCGCCGCCAGTTTGCGTCCGTCGCGCGACCAGGCCAGGAAGCCGTTCGCGAAGGGCACGGTCTGGCCGATGTCGAGCGTGACCGGTTGTCCAGAGCTTGTCGTGAATCGCACATTTGCCTCTGCCTGCCGGCCCGGCGTATTCGGCGACACCTCCAAATAACTAATCACGTCGGCAGTCGGTGACCATGCTGGCGACGTGGCACCATCGCGCGTCGGCAAACGCCGAGTGCGCCCGTCGCCAACGTCGATGACGGAGAGACTAGGCAGTTCTCCCGCCGGTGTCGAGTACACGATCTCGCGTCCGTCCGGCGACCAGGAGAAGTAAGGGAGCACAGCCGCTACGAGCAATCGGCGGGGAACCCCGCCATCCGTGGAGACGATCCAGAGGCCACGTTCACCGCCGCGATTCGAGATAAATGCGACCTGCTGTCCGTCAGGCGAAAACTGCGGATACTCGTCGAGCGAGGCGCCGGATGTCAACGGCCGCGGATCGGATGAGTCTCCGCGAGCAATCCAGAGATTGCGTTGACCGGATCGCGTGGAGCTGAAGACCAGCCGGTCGCCGCTTCGCGAGAGATTCGGATCGAGATCTCCGGTATATCCGCCCGTCAGCGATGTGCTCACGGCCGAGACGCCGGCCCCGGAGCCGAGGTCGACGCGCACAAGCGAGTCACGGGTCTCGAACAAGGTGCACACCATCGTCTGTCCGTTCAATGAGATCCGCGGTTGTGCATACTCGCCAACGCCCGTTGTCAGCCGTAAAGGCTCGCCGCCCGGGAGCGGTCGCCACCAGAGACTCAGCTCAGCCCCGGCCGGATTGGCCGCATAAATCAGGCCGCGTCCGTCTGGTGTCGCGACGGCGAATGCGGCGCGGCTCGCGCTCGCGACGACCAGTTCCGGGGGGCCACCGGCCGCCGCGACGCGATAGATCTCCGCCGGTGCGGCGTTCCACGCCGTCATGGAATGATTGAAGTAGACATACTTCCCATCGGCCGACCATGACGGCCAGTGCTTGTGCAGGTTTCCTTCGGCCCGCACGAGGAGTCGCGCATTGCTGCCGTCCCCATCCGCGATCCAGATGGCGTCCCCCGCTGAGCCACCTGCGTGGACGTAGGCAACCTGCCGGCCGTCAGGCGACCAGCGGACACCCGCCGTCCCATTTCCGAGAAAGCGGATCGGCACGCCGCCAAGCGGGGCCGGCACGCTGTACGTCGTGTTGGCGTCGGCGTCCGTCGGTCCGCCCTGGAACAGGATTCTCGAACCATCTGGCGAAATCTCGAGACCGCCGACGACGGAGCGACTGCTGAGTACAGATGTTTTTGTTGGCCGTCAGGTTGATTGGTTGTCCGCCGCCGACAAATTGCACCCACACGTCAGTTGGCCCCGACGCGTCGGAAAGATACGCGACCCATTTGCCATCAGGCGAGATTGCAGGAGCCATTTCACGTGCGGCCGATGCGGTCAGACGTACGACTCGCGAGAACGTTGGCACTTCGACCGACGCGGCTCCCGAAAACGCCGTGCGACCAATCGCAAAGGCTCCCGCGGCCGCCGTGACCATCACCATCAGTGTCCACGCGAGCGGCATTCCTCTGCGCGCGCGGGCGGCGGGACCAACCTCCGCCGTAAGGTTGGTGCGGTTCAGTGCGTCTTCGAGCTCGATCCTCACATCGCCCATATCACGAAGGCGCGTCCTCGTGTTCTTCTCGAAGCAGCGCGTGAGAAGTTTCCTGATGGTTGGCGGAGTGGAATCCGGCAGCATGGACCAGTCGGGCTCACGCTCGAGGATGGCTGCTATGACATCCGAGACGGTGTGGCCCGGAAACGCCGAGCGGCCCGTGAGCATCTCGTAGAGGACGCAACCGAACGCCCAGATATCCGTGCGCTTGTCGACCGGTAATCCCCGCGCCTGTTCCGGGCTCATGTATGAGGGCGTGCCGAAGATGGCACCCTCGGCGGTCGCCAGGGTCTCATTTGACGACGGTTGGTTCGATGCCTGCGCGAACTTCGCCAGGCCGAAGTCGAGCACCTTCACCTGGCCGTCCGCAGTGAGCTTGATGTTGGCGGGCTTCAGATCGCGATGGACGATGCCTTTTTCGTGGGCTGCGTCCAACGCCTCCGCGATCTGCCGCGCGATCGTCAGCGCATCGCTGATCGGCACAGGACCCTTGTCCAGACGCTCCGCGAGTGTGGGGCCCTCGATGAGCTCCAGCACCAGCGCCGCGATGCCGGAGGAGTCCTCGAATCCGTGGATCGCGCCGATGTGCGGGTGACTCAGCGAGGCGAGCACGCGCGCTTCGCGCCGGAACCTGGCCAGGCGCTCGGGATCAGACGCAAAGTCGGCCGGCAGCACTTTGATCGCGACGTCGCGTTGCAGCTTCGCATCGCGTGCGCGATACACTTCGCCCATCCCGCCCGCGCCCAGGCGCGAGACAATCTGATAGACGCCGATCTGCGTTCCGATCAGGTCCACTGGTGCATGACGAATCCCTGGTCCTCCCGAATCCCCCATCACCAACTTCGAATCAGTAGCCGCGCGGCCGACGCTGGCCAGCAACGACTCCACTTCAGCACGCAGCGCTTCGTCGCCCGTGCACGACTCGCGCACGAAGCTCGCTCGCTCGGCCGCTTCCCGTTCGAGCGCACCGTGGCAGATCTCCTCGATGCGCCGCCAGCGGTCGTTACTCATCCTTCACTTATCACGCATCGAATCCTCATCACCAATCTCTAATCCCTAATCAACGTTACCGCTGGATCGCTAGCGTCCTGATGATGGTGTCGGCGCGCCGATCGGCTGTTGAAGCTCCCGGCTCCAATTGAGGATGACGTGCACCTGCGTCGGCTTCGCGTCGGGATCCGCCTCGACCATGAGGAAGGAGCTGCCGTCGGGCGAGACGTCGAAATTCGGCGATCCAGTCTCGAATGGACCAGTGAACAGCGTCGTGGGTGCAGCGGCACGAAATGCCCCGCCTCGAATGTCAACCGCTACCGACATCATGGCTGTGCCATTCATATAGAAGATTTCGCGGCCGTCGCGCGACCAGACGGGCGTCATTCCTCCGCCCGTCGACACGATCCATTTCCCGTCGTTGACATTCGGGAATGGCCGAACGTGGATCTCTGAGCGTCCAGACTCGTCCGATGTGTACGCAATCCAGCGGTCATCGGGTGACAGCTTTGCGTGCGGTTGGTTCTCAGGGGTGGCCTGAAGCGCGTGACGATCTCCACCCTTCGACATGATCCACAGATCGTTTCTATTCTCCGGGTGATCGTGCGAGAAGACGAGAACCCCATCGCGCGTCCAGTCCTGTGGGTACTGTGGATATTCCATTTCGAAAAGTCTTTGCTCGGACGTGGCGCCGTCAGCGGACCTCCAGTAAATGTCTGACTTCGAGGAGTAGAAGACACGCGTGCCATCTCGTGCCCAGATGGGAGACAGATTGTGCCCTTCGGTCGCCAAGGGAGATCCGGACCGCCTCATCACGTCGTAGATCCAGATTTGCGATGGGCGCGGATCGACGGTCACCGCGATCCTGAGACCGTCAGGTGAAAAAACCGGGAATCGGAATCCGCGCCGTTCATCAGTGATGGGCGTGCGCCGACCCGCGCGGTCGACGCGCACCAGCGAGCGCGCGTGTCCTCCCCGCGCGAAGATCAATGCGCCTGAGGGCGCCGTTGCGAAGTAGGCGCCTCCGCTATTTTCCGCGCGGAAAACACCGCCGAGCACCGAAACCGGGTCGCCGCGAACCGCCAGACGTGCAAGATCGAACTGCATCGCCTGCAGCTCACCTTCTCGCACGGCCGCCGCGTGAAAGACGATGTGTCCGGGCTCCACGAACTGGGCCTGCAAGCCGGGACCAATGGGCGTCCACTCTCCAGTGTCCAACGAAAACATCACAATGATGCTGGTACCCTGCGCGATCAGTCCCTGGCCCGCAGTGACAAGCAACGTGCGTCCATCCGGGAGGAAATGCGGCCACGACAAATTTCCCGCGTCCATTTTCACGTCGCGGCTGGCGATTCGTTCCGGCGTACCACCGGAGGCGTTCACCTTCATGAGCCCCGATGGTCCTGGATCGAACACGATGATTCCCTGCGACGACCACGTACCCGCTCCTCCGGTAACTGGCACATCGCAGATAGTGACTGGGGATCCACCGAGGATCGACACGCGCTTCAGTTTTCCTCCGGCGGAGAACGCAATCGACTGCCCGTCGGGCGAGAAAAAGGGATGTCTTGCACCCTCGGTACCAGGCAAAAGCCTTGCCTCGAACGCGTCGAGTTCGCGCACGTGAAGTTGATTCCGGCCATCGCGGCGTGCGACGTAGGCGAGACGTCGGCCATCGGGCGACAGGGCCAGCGGCATCATCGTCGGCAGCGTGTCGAGCTCCTCGCCGGCGCCTAGGTTCACTGTCGTCCGAATGACTGGCGGCGCCGTCTCGCTCGTCCGTTGGAAACGATGCCACCCAACGGCGGCGAGGGAACCAAGTGCGACGAGTGATGCCGCGATCGTCGCCGCCCGTCGCCACGAGCCTGACGCGTGTCGGCTGACTGCATCGTCTCCGGTGCGAGCGCCAGGGTGATCGAGCGCACGCTCCGCATCGCCGATGTCGCGCAACCGCCGTTTCGGGTCTTTTTCGAGACAGCCCTGTAGTAAGTCACGCACGGCCCGCGGAGTGGCGCTCGGCAATCGAGACCAGTCAGGGTCGCGCTCGAGTATCGCGGCAATCCGATCCGAGACCGTTGCGCCGGGAAACGCCTCCCGTCCCGCCAGCATCTCGTACACAACGCAGCCGAATGCCCAGATGTCGGTGCGCTTGTCGACCGGTAGTCCCCGCGCCTGTTCCGGGCTCATGTATGCGGGCGTGCCGAAGATGGCGCCCTCGGCAGTCGCCAGGGTCTCGGTTGACGACGGTTGGTTCGATACCTGCGCGAACTTCGCCAGGCCGAAGTCGAGCACTTTCACCTGGCCGTCCAACGTGAGCTTGATGTTGGCCGGCTTCAGATCGCGATGGATGATGCCCTTTTCGTGGGCCGCGTCCAACGCCTCCGCGATCTGCCGCGCGATCGTCAGCGCATCGCCGATCGGCACAGGCCCTCTGTCCAGACGCTCCGCGAGCGTCGGCCCTTCCACGAGTTCCAGCACCAGCGCCGACATGCCGGAGGCGTCCTCGAATCCGTGGATCGCGCCGATGTGCGGGTGATTCAGTGAGGCGAGCACGCGCGCTTCGCGTTGGAACCTGGCCAGGCGCTCGGGATCGGAAGCAAAGTCGGCCGGCAGCACTTTGATCGCGACGTCACGTTGCAGCTTCGCATCGCGCGCGCGATAGACCTCGCCCATCCCGCCCGCGCCCAGCCGCGAGATGATTCGATAGACGCCGATCTGCGTGCCGATCAGGTCCAATCCCAAAACCTCCTAATCCCGTTCCGAGTGCATCAGCGCGACTCTGAATTGCGAATCCCTGACCATTCTTGCGACGCTCAGAACCAGCGAAACCATGCTGAAGGTTGCTTGAAACCCTCGAGGAGCCAGATGTCCTGCCGTGCGATCCCGATCGCGGTCGCGAAACTATTCCCGTTTGGCTCCAGACTGAATCCTGTAACGCTGGCTCGTTGCGGTAAGTGCAGATTAGTGACCTTCCGTTCCCCGCCAGTTTGGATATTGAACGTCACGAGTTGCCACGTCCCATTGGGAGCGCGTCGAACCGCGTAAAGCGACGAGCCGTCCAACGAAAACCCGAATGCTTCCGGAGGTGCACCACTGAGTGCTTTCTGAATCTGGCCGTCTCCGGCATGCGTCAGACGTAGCGCTCCATGTGTTACATGCGCGATCCACTCGCCCGTCGGAGACCAGGCAGTGTGATCGCCGCCGCCAGGCGAGGCCTCTGCGAGTCGTATGGGTTGACCGCCACCAGAAGGCACCTTGACGAGCTCCCAATTCTGGCCGTTTATACGCTGATACGCGATCCACTTTCCGTCCGGCGACCAGGCCGGGCTGTGCTGGTCCGGACTCTCTGGGTCGAGCGGCACGCCCCGGCCATCTGCCACAGACGATACCCAGATAGCGTGACGTGGACCGAGGACTTCGTACACGATTCTCACGCCATCTGGCGAAAAACTCGGGCGGTTCAGATTCGTCCAGCCATCAGCTCCGGGTTGACGCGTGATGATTGGCCGTGTCCACCCTTCTTCGATGCTCCTGGCCCAGATCTCAAACATGCCCCGCGCGTTCGTCACGTAAACGAGCTGGCTGCCCGTGGGAGACCACGTGGGTCTTGTCTCGCTCCGAGCGCTGGCGAGCAGTGTTTGAACGTCCGAACCATCAACAGGAACTCGAACCAGATCGAAATCGCTTCCTCCTGCTGCAAACGCGATCGTGTCACCCTTTGGTGAAACAGAGGGATCCTCTTCTTCCGCCGTTCCTGAAGTAATCGGAAGAGTCCTGCCACTCTGGGTGTCCACCAGGTACAGATGACTACCAGGGCGGTCGAGAAAGACACTGTCCATCACGATGTGTCGATTGTCTGGCAACCAGCTGATGCGACCACCGGAGATGTCGCGCGCACGTGTGAGCACACGACGAGGTCTGCCGGTCGGGTAAGGAATCACCCAGAGTTCCGAACTGAATGAAGGCCCGTCCTGTCGTTCGACGAGGACGGCGATCTGCGCACCGTCGCGTGAAAACTCGACGGAATTCGAGCGTGTGAACATCTGCGGGAACGGAGGTGTCTGATATTGTCGCGGCTCACCCATAGGGATGGCGGCAGTCCAGAGACTCCGACGCCCACCCACGCCCCTGAGGAACGCCAGCGTCTTCCCGTCTGGCGCAACCGTCGCCGCGCCCGCGTCCTTCATGATGAGCTGTGGCTCTCCACCGGTCGCACCGACCGAGTACAAATCGCCTCCCGGCGCGGACTGAGACGCGAAATAGATGCGAGTGCCATCCGAAGACCAGAACGGAGCGAAGACATCGGTCGCAGATTTAGTGATTTGAGTCGACATGCCGGAGCCGAGACTGCGGGTGAAGACTTGCCTGATGCGATTGATCTCCTCAACATAGACGACTGACCTCCCGTCTGGAGACCACGAGGGCGAATTCTCGTTTGCAGGCTCGGCTACCAAGGGAGCGAACCGGTGGGACGTCGTGTCGAGCGCTCCAGAGCCAAGCAAAGCTGAACGGGCCGTGAGCACAAGGCCCCCGAAGGTCAGAGCCAGAACTGCGCCTGCCGTCAGAACCAGAACCCGCCAACGGCGCACGGCTCCGGCCGGGACGTCTGAAGCCTGCCCAAGGCTGGTGCGCTCTGCTAACACGGTGTCATCGAGCTCGGAACGAGCGTCACCAATGTCACGGAGGCGGCCCTTCGAATTCTTGGCGAGACAGCGCTCGAGCAATCGGCGCACGTTCGGCGGTATCGATGTCTGGAGAGCGGACCAGTTCGGCTCTCGATCGAGCACTGCCGCAATCGTGTCTGAAACGGTCTGGCCCCGAAACGCGACCTGTCCTGTGAGCATTTCGTAGAGCACGCATCCGAACGCCCAGATGTCGGTGCGCTTGTCGACCGGTAATCCCCGCGCCTGTTCCGGGCTCATGTATGAAGGCGTGCCGAAGATGGCGCCCTCGGCAGTCGCCAGGGTCTCATTTGACGACGATGGGTTCGATCCTTGCGCGAACTTCGCCAGGCCGAAGTCGAGCACCTTCACCTGGCCGTCCGCAGTGAGCTTGATGTTGGCGGGCTTCAGATCGCGATGGACGATGCCCTTTTCGTGGGCCGCGTCCAACGCCTCCGCGATCTGCCGCGCGATCGTCAGCGCATCGCTGATCGGGACAGTCCCCTTTTCCAGACGCTCCGCGAGCGTGGGGCCCTCGATGAGCTCCAGCACCAGCGCCGCGATGCCGGAGGAGTCCTCGAATCCGTGGATCGCGCCGATGTGCGGGTGACTCAGCGAGGCGAGCACGCGCGCTTCGCGTTGGAACCTGGCCAGGCGCTCGGGATCAGACGCAAAGTCGGCCGGCAGCACTTTGATCGCGACGTCGCGTTGCAGTTTCGCATCGCGCGCGCGATACACCTCGCCCATCCCGCCCGCGCCAAGCAACGAAATGATTCGATAGACGCCAATCTGCGTGCCGATCAAGTCCACTCCTGCATGACGAATCCCGGGTCCTCCCCAATTCCCAATCCCCAACGTCGAATCAGCCGCGCGGCACGGGAGCGACGGGGCCGAGGTACCGGTCGAACCAGTCGAGGATCTCGCGAATTACGTCCTGGAGCTGGCTCGGCGCATGCCCGCCGTCGAACAGCGCGTGGCGCTTATGTTCGGGGGCCACGCCGAGCAGGCGGAACAGCGGCTTTTGAGCGGACTCGACCGGAATGAGGAAGTCGCTGCGTCCGGTGACCATGAGCGTGGGGACGCGAACGCGAGGGGCAAAGTTCAACTGATCGATCTCCGGCGGCAGCTTCACGGGAAGCAGCCCCGCGCCAACCAGTACGCTGACCTTCAGGCGCGGCTCGAGGGCGGTAAGAATGATGCCGAGTATTGCCCCCCTGCTGTCGCCGTAGAAGCCGATGCGATCATGGTCGAGATCCGGCCTGGTGTCGATGAGCTCGATCACCCGGCGGAAGTCTCTCTCACTGGCAATCGTCACATCGCGACGCGCGTTGATTCCCGACATGTCGGTCCCACGCTCATATGTGCCTTTGTAAACCGGAAATACCAGCGCGCGCCCGCTCCGAATCACGAAGTCGACCGTGGTCAAGCGCAGATCACGACTTGAGCGCAGGTTAGGGGCATCACCACCAGGAAAGAAGACAATGGTTTGGTACGGCGGTGAGGAAGACTTCGGGAGGAATATGTGGACGATGAGACGTTCAGCGCCGTACGCGGCGTCGAGCGTCACTGTCTCACGGCGCCACTGAGGTGTATCTTCGGACCGCTCGAGTTTTTCGTTGAGGGGCCGCGAGTCGTATCGGTACAAGCCGCGCAGGATGGCGAACGTCGCGTCATCGACCGGCGTTTCTTTCGAGTAGTCGCGCGTCTCTGGCCGAATCATCGCGTACGACGCGGGCGGCTGCGGCTCGAGATTCTTCACCAGGCGAAACCCGTAGGCCGGTTGCCGCTGAAGCGCGGGTTGCATATCCAGGTCGTGGAACTTGTAGCTCGATTCGTTCCATCCGCCACCGAGGATCATGCGGCCGGCGGCCGACTCGTTCCAGCACCATTCCTTCACGTTTCCGGCCATGTCATAGGTGCCATATGGCCCTATCCCGGAGTGGCTCCCCACTGCGGCCGGCCCCTTCATTCCGAAGTTACTGACCGTGAGGATGTCGCCGAAAACGCCGCCGAAGCCCCCAAGGCTGCTGGCGGCGCCGCGCCACTGAAAAGCCGTCGGCAATGACTTGCCGGCAAATTCCGCGTAGGCGGCGGCCTCGTACCAGCTCACGCCCGAGACCGGAACGTCTGCCTCCCCCTCGAGATAGGTACCCAGCTCCCACGTCGACGGGCCCGGCCGGCCCGTCTTGTCGTGGAATTTCGTCATCGCCCCGTCCCATGTCAGTGTCCGGCCATTCTCGTCGAGCGGAGCCTTCCAGTACTCCCGCGTCCGGTAGCCGCCGGCGTCGACAAACGCTTTGAACTGCCGGTTCGTCACTTCGAAGCGATCGATCCAATAGTCCGGCAAAGAGATCGTCACGCCTTGGACGTTCGAAACGTTGGCCGGTACACGGACCATCCCCTCCGGCACCGAAGAGATCGAATCGAGCGTGTACTTCATGGTCTGGGAGTTGAGGGTGCCCTCCACAGGCGCGTAACCATCCTTCGACACTTTCAGACGCACGGGTCCGAACGGCACTCGCATCTGCGCGATCGGCGTGCGACCGATCGGGATCCATTCAGCGTTGGTGGCCAAGTATCCCTTCAGCCAGACATCCGCACCAGGTGGGGTGCTGTCAATCGCGTTCACAGGGAAGGTCATGTTGAGCCATGTCTGCTTGATTTGCAGATCGTCGGCCAGCAAAGGGACGACGCTGCGAGCCTCGCGGTAGAACCCGTCGTAGTCGAAACGGCTGGCGAGCTGCACGAGCTCGGGTACGCGCCCGCGTGCCGCGCGGGCTTCACGGCCCGAGGCCCACCAGACGCCGCCGGCCGCAATTCCCGCGAGCGCCGCGATAAGCGTGGGAATCAGGACGGCGCGAAGACGCAGACCGGTGCCGAGGTTGGCCGCCGACATCGTCCGCGACTGTTCGAGCGCGGCGAGTCGGTCACGGACGTCGTGTGCCGAAGGACGCCGCTGGCGATCCTTCTCGAGGCACTCTTCGGTCAGCAACGCCAGTGGTGCAGGCAGATCGTGCCGGAGCGTCCGGAGGTCGACGGGCCGCGCCTCGAGAATTTTCGCGAGCGTCTCCATCATCGTCGCGCCGGAAAACGGGGACCGGCCCGTGAGCATCTCGTAGAGCACGACACCGAACGAGAACACGTCCGATCGATCGTCGACGATCTTGCCTTGCGCCTGCTCCGGGCTCATGTACGCGGCCGTCCCTAAGATGACGCCTTCGCGTGTCCCACCGACCGTCACAGTCGGCGACTGCGTCAGATCTCGTGTCGCCGCGTCTCCGAATGCCGCTTTCGCCAGACCGAAGTCGAGGACTTTTACGGCACCGTTGGGCGTAATCTTGATGTTGGCTGGCTTGAGATCGCGGTGCACGATGCCTTTTTCATGTGCCGCATCGAGGGCCTCCGTTATCTGGCGCGCAATGGCCAGCGCGCCTGCCAGCGGAAGGGCGCCGCGCGCGATGCGTTCGGCCAGCGTCTCGCCATGAACCAGCTCGAGCACCAACGCGCGCACCCCGCCGGCGTCTTCCAATCCGTAAATCGCGCCGATGTGCGGGTGATTCAGTGAGGCGAGCACCCGCGCTTCGCGTTGGAACCTGACCAGGCGCTCGGGATCAGAGGCAAAGTCGGCCGGCAGCACTTTGATCGCGACATCGCGTGCAAGCTTCGCGTCGCGTGCGCGATACACCTCGCCCATCCCACCCGCGCCGAGCAGCGAGACAATCTGATAGACGCCAATCTGCGTTCCGATCAGATTCACTCGTGCATGACGAATCCCGGGTCCTCCCCAATCCCCCATCCCCAACTTCGAATCAGTAGCCGCGCGGCTGACGTTGGCCAGCAACGACTCCACTTCAGCACGCAACGCTTCGTCGCCCGTGCAGGACTCGCGCACGAAGCTCGCTCGCTCGGCCGCTTCCCGTTCGAGCGCACCGTGCCAAATCTCCTCGATGCGCCTCTGTCGGTCGTTACTCAACACGTACTAATCACCAATCCCTAATCCCAAATCACCGTTTTCTGAGCTCGCGCAGAAGCCACACCTTCGCCATCGTCCAATCACGTTTCACCGTTCGCACCGACATGGCCCAGAGCTTCGGCCGTTTCCTCGATGCTCAAACCAGCGAAGAAGCGCAGCTCGACGACCTGGCTTTTTCTCTCGTCCATCTCCCCCAAGGTTTTAAGCGCGTCGTCGAGGGCGATGAGGTCTGCGGGCCGCTCCACGACGCCGACTCGGGCTTCGTCGAGCGTCACGTTGTGGGCGCCGGCGCCGCGCTTCTGGTAGCCGCGCGCGCGTGCCCAATCGACCAGCACGCGCCGCATCAGGCGCGAAGACATGGCGAAGAAATGCGCGCGGTCGTGTTCCATGTGACGCCGCGCGATACGGCGCAGTTCGGCATGCACCATGGGGACGAGCCGGTCGAAGGCCCCGTCGTCCCCGTGTCCCCATGCCAGAAGAAGGGCCGTGACTTCGGTGTTTGAAGGATTGGGCATCGGAAAACCGAGCCGGCGCCCATTCTACTGGTCGTGCCCCTTCGGGGGTGCCCCTTTCCGCACACTCTTCCCTAATCCCGAGTCCCCGCCTTTAGCCGGGACACTAGGCAGGCCGTGGTGAAAGTCAGCTCGTTCGCTGACCCCAACCGCGGGAAGGGCTACGCGCGGCAGAGGATCTCGCCGTGGAGGACGGCGTACCAGGCATCGGGGTGCGTGGCCCAGCGACGCCATCCCTCGGCGATCTCGCGGAGCTCTTTCTCGGTCGCGAGGCCTTCGGTGACCGCTTGACGGGCGATCGCGGAATCGGTCATGCGGTCGGCCCACAACCCTCCCCACCAGGCGCGGTCGTCTGGCGTGGCGAAGCACCACACTGACGCGCCCGGGCGCACGTCGTCGAAGCCGGCGGAGTGCGCCCACGCGAGGAGGAATCGGCCCGCGTCGGGCTCGCCTGCGTTGCGGCGCGCGACCTTGCGGTATAGGGCGAGCCAGCGGTCGATCGCGGGCTCGTCGGGGTACCAGCGGAAGGCGCCATAGTCACCGTCGCGCGCGGCGACCAGCCCACCAGGCTTGCATACTCGCTTCATCTGGCGCAGCGCGCCAACGGGGTCAGCGAGATGCTGGAGGACTTGATGCGCGTGCACGACGTCGAACGTGTCATCGTCAATGTCGAGAGCGTAGAGGTCGCCGACCGAGAACTCGACATTCGGACCGCCGCCGGCGTCGCGGCGCGCCTCCTCGATCACGTCGGCCGACACATCGATGCCGAGGACCCGTCCGGGCGCGACCCTCCGCCCGATATCGGCCGTGATCGTGCCCGGCCCGCATCCGAGGTCGAGCACACTGATGCCGTAGGTCAGGCTCCGGGCGAGGTAGGCGGCCGAGTTGTCGACGGTGCGCCACTTGTGCGACCGCAGTACGCTCTCGTGGTGACCGTGCGTGTACGTCATTGAGTCCTGAGTTCACCCGTTGGCGATGGGCGATTCGAAGGTCAGGGAGTCGCGCATCGCGGGCCAGTGTCCCCATTGCCCGGCTGAACGCCTGACGATAGACGGCAGGCAATACTAGCGGCCGGTGCAAGCGATCAGCCATCCGATCCATTGCATTCAGGGGGCGGCTGTCAGCTTCCGCTTCGCCCACTCGACGTGCTCGCTGACGATCGGATCGTGGATCGTGTCGTCGACCTGATCCACGGCCAGCGCCTCGAGCGCACAGGCGTCACCTGAGTTCCCCAGCGCCACCGCAAGGTTTCTCCTCAGACCACGGACACCGGCGCGCGTCATCGCCGTGTCGCCGATGAACGTCGCAAGCTCGCTATCGGAGCGCCGCCAGAGATCGATGAGGCTTTGAACGTTCAGATCGTCACGTGAGGACCATGACGGATCCGTGGTGTGGACGGGGGCCCCATTCCACGGACAGACTTCCTGGCAGATATCGCAGCCGAAAAGGTGATTGCCGATGCGCTCCCGATGCTCTTCTGGAATCGAACCTCGGTACTCGATGGTGAGATACGACACACACCTGGTCGCATCGAGCTCATGCGGCCCGGCGAACGCTTCTGTGGGACAGGCCTCCAGACAGAGCGTACACGTGCCGCATTGATCGAGAGCCGGCGAATCAGGCTCGAGCGGCAGGCTGCAGATGATCGCGCCGAGCAGCAGCCATGAGCCCAGTTCCGGATTGATGACGCACGTGTTCTTGCCGATCCAGCCAAGCCCGGCGTACTGGGCGTACACCCGCTCTTGGACCGGTCCGGTATCGACATAGGCACGCGCGTCGAACGGCTCGGGGTGCCGCGCCGTCATCCACGAGAGAAGCGCTTCAAGACGCTCACCCAGAACCTGGTGATAGTCACGGCTCCATGCGTACCGCGCGACCTCGCCCCGCGCGGGGTCGTGGCGTTCGGTCGAGTACGGCTGGCCGGCGTTGTAAAGCGCGCCGGTCACGATGACCGAGCGCGCAGACGCCATGACGTTGCGCACATCGGACCGCCGAGCGGCCGACCTGGGCAGATAGCCCATCGTGCCCGCATAACCACGCTCGATCCACTCTGTAAAGAAGCCGAGCTCGGGGAAGGCTTCGGCAGCGGCCACGCCGCAGAGGTCGAACCCCAGCTCGAGGGCCCGGCTCTTTATCGCCTCGCTGGTGAGGACGCGCCGGCCCGGCTTCGAGCTGTAGAGGCGCAGAGAACGTTCAGCCAAAGTGCGACTCAGCGTCCTCTACGGAAGGGCAAACGCGGTCAACGTGCTGCCGGACGGGACGAGGAAGTACTGCCGGCCGTCCACCATGTAGGTCGTTCCGCCGGTTGACCGAAGCATGGTGCCGAGCTGGTAATGCCAGAGATGTTTGCCGGTCTTCGACTCGAACGCCATGACGTTGCCATCGCCATCGCCGGCGAAAACGAGCCCTGACGCGGTCGTCAGCACCCCGGAGGACGACACATTGGGATAACGGAATTCCCATTTGCGATCGCCGGTCGCCGGGTCAATCGCACGCAGCGCGCCGTAATTGATGTGCTCGCGCAGGCGTACGCCGCCGCCACCCGCATATCGCTCGCCGTCCTTGAACGCCTCGTTATAGGAGTAGTACGTCGCACACGTTTCTCGTGCCGTCACGACGAAGAGACGGTTGACCGGATCGTAGGAAGGAGAATAGAAGTTCGTGCCTCCCCCGGCATCGGGACACGTTCTCGCTCCTTCTTCCGTGGGAAGGGTCCCGGGCACCAGGATTGGCCGCCCTTCGGGGCTGATGCTCTTCGCCCACGTCTGCTGGACGAAGGGCTTCGCCAGAATCATGCGCCCGTTGGTGCGATCGAGAACGTAGAAGAAGCCATTCCGGTTGGCAAACAGCATCGTCTTCCGCGGCTGACCGTCGATGGTGAGATCGGCCAGCACGGGCACCTGCGTCGAATCCCAGTCGTGAACATCGTGCGGCGTGAACTGAAAATGCCACTTGATCTTGCCGGTATCAGCGTCCAGCGCAACTGCCGATGCGGTGTACAGGTTGTCTCCCTCGCGCACAGCGCTGAAATAGTCGGGGCCCGGGTTGCCCGTCCCGTAGAAGACGAGGTTCTGCTCGGGATCATACGTGCCGGTCACCCAGATCGATCCGCCACCGCGCAGGAACGCGTCGCTGCCTTTCGGCCACGTGTTGCCGCCCGGCTCGTCCGGACCGGCGACGGTGTAGAACCGCCACACCCGCTTTCCGGTTTGCACATCGTAGGCATCGATGAATCCACGGATGCCGTACTCGGCGCCCGCTACGCCAACGATGACTTTGTCCTTCACGACAAGAGGCGCAACCGTGACCGAATACCCCGACTTATAGTTCGTCAGCTCGGCGTCCCAGAGCACGCTGCCGGTCTTCATGTCGAGCGCCAGAAGGTGCGCGTCGGCAGTGCCCAGGAACAACCGATCACCGAGCGCTCCGAATCCTCGATTATTCGGGCCGCAGCACGCTCGGATATCGTCGGGAAGCGTTCGGCGATGGCGCCAGATCTGCCGTCCAGAACGCGCGTCGAGCGCCCACGCGTCGCCGCCCCATCCGGTGACGTACAACACTCCATCGATCACAAGCGGTGTTGACTGAAAGTTTCCCAGCGCGCCCGTCTGGAATGTCCAGACGGACTTGAGCTGGCCGACGTTCTCGGGCGTAATTTGTGTGAGTGGGCTATGCCGGTGTCCGAAGTAGTTGCCGGAGTAGGTCAGCCACTTCGTTCCGTCCTGAAGGCCGGCCAGGATGTCCTGGTTGGTGACGACGGGCGGCGCACTCTGTGCGGCGAGTGCGACCGAGCAGAGGACGACGAGCGCCAAGGCACGCATATGCCTCCAATCACAAGGGCGAAGCAAACGGTCAGGCGGGTCCAGAAAGCAGGACCCGCCCTACGTACTTCGCTATGTAGGCCGGGTCTTGTTCTTTAGACCCGGCGCGTGAGCTACAGTGGTACGTAGGCCGGGTCTGCCTTATAGACCCGGCGGCACTGCCAACTATGGCAACGCGAACGCGGTCAGCGCGGCACCTGACGGGAACAGCAGATACTGCTTGCCGTCGACGATATACGTCGTGCCACCGGTCGATCTCAGTCCGACGCCGAGCTGGTAGTGCCACAGATATTTACCGCTCCTCGAGTCGAGCGCGATGACGTTGCCGTCGCCATCACCGGAGAACACAAGCCCTGACGCCGTTGTCAGGACGCCCGACGATGAGGTGCCCTGATAGCGGAACTCCCACTTGCGTTCGCCGCTAATTGGATCGAGCGCACGCAGCGCCCCGTAGGCTATATGGTCAGGTGTCCGTGTCGTCCCGCCGGATTCGTACTGTTCCCCCCTCCTGAACGGCTCGTTGAAGGTGTAGTAGACAGCGCACGTCTCTTGTGCGTTCACGAAAAACAGCCGTTGCGTCGAGTCGTACGACGGCGAATAGAAGTTGGTGCCTCCGCCCAGATTCGGGCACACCTTGGTGCTGCCTTCCTCGCTGGGATTGACGCCAGGGTTGAGAATCGGCCGTCCCTCTGGGCTGATCTCCTTTGCCCAGTTCTGCGAAATGAAGGGCTTCGCCAGAATCATCCGGCCATTCGTCCGATCGAGCACGTAGAAGAACCCGTTGCGGTTGGCAAACAGCATGGTTTTGCGCGGCGTGCCGTTGATCGTGAGATCGGCGAGCACCGGTACCTGCGTCGAATCCCAGTCGTGCAGATCGTGTGGGGTGAACTGGAAGTGCCACTTCAACTGGCCGGTGTCGGCGTCCAGAGCGACCGCCGAGCATGTGTACAGGTTGTCGCCTTCCCGCGCCGGGCTGAAGTAATCGGGTCCCGGGTTGCCCGTACCGAAGAACACCAGATTCTGTTCGGGATCGTAGGTGCCTGATACCCAGATCGATCCGCCACCCCGCAAATACGCGTCCGAGCCTTTCGGCCACGTCTGCCCGCCCGGCTGATCGGGGCCGGGCACGGTATAGAACCGCCAGGCCCTCTTGCCTGTGTCCACGTTGTACGCGTCGATGAACCCGCGAATGCCGAACTCCGCGCCGGCCACTCCGATGATCACTTTGTCCTTCACCACGATCGGGGCCACCGTGACCGAATACCCATGTGAATACTCAGCCATCTCGGCATCCCAAATCACGTCGCCCGTCTTGATGTCGAGCGCAACGATGTGCGCGTCGCCAGTGCCGAGAAACAGCTTGTCGCCAAGAACGGCCATGCCCCGGTTGTTCGGACCGCAGCACCCGCGGAAGTCGTCGGGCATGTTGCGCCGGTAACGCCAGATCTGCCGACCGGTTCGCGCGTCGATCGCCCAGGCGTTGCCGTTGAAGCCCGAGACATACAGGATGTTGTCTACGAACAACGGCGTAGTCTGGAAATTCGGTGTGAGGCCCGTCTGGAACGTCCACTGCGCTTTGAGTTGGCTGACATTCGCGGGCGTAATCTGCGTCAACGGGCTGAACCGATGACCCGAGTAGTTGCCGTGATAGATGAGCCACTTCGATCCGTCGCTCGGAAGGCCGCCAAGGATGTCCTGGTTCGTCACGGTACCCGGAGCGGGCTGTTGCGCCGCGAGCGTGACTGAGCAGATGAGAGCCAGTACCAAAGCACGCATAGGGCTCCTTATAAAACTTAGGCGGGTCCAAAGAACAGGACCCGCCCTACGTACTCGCTATGTAGGCCGGGTCTTGTTCTTTAGACCCGGCGCGTGAGCTACGGCAGCGCGAATGCGGTCAGCGCGGCCCCCGACGGAAACAGCAGGTACTGCTTGCCGTCAACCATGTAGGTGGTACCGCCGGTCGACCGCAGGCCGTTGCCAAGCTGATAGTGCCACAGGTATTTACCGGTTTTCGAGTCCAGCGCGATGACGTTACCGTCTCCGTCACCCGAGAAGACCAGGCCGGCGCCGGTCGTCAGGATGCCCGACGACGAGGTGGTCTGATAGCGGAACTCCCACTTGCGGTCGCCTGTCACCGGGTCGATCGCACGCAGCGCGCCATAGTTTTTCTGGTCGGGCGGCCGCGTCGTGCCGCCAGACTCGTACTGTTCACCCTGCCTGAACGGCTCGTGCCACGAGTAATAAATCGCGCACGTCTCTCGCGCGTTCACGAAAAACAGCCGCTGGGTCGGGTCGTAGGCCGGCGAGAAGAAGTTCGTGCCTCCGCCCAGATCCGGGCACACCTTGGTGCTGCCTTCCTCGCTGGGATTGATGCCGGGGTTGAGAATCGGCCGCCCTTCGGGGCTGATCTCCTTTGCCCAGTTCTGCGAGACGAACGGCTTGGCGAGAATCATCTTTCCGTTGGTGCGGTCGAGGACGTAGAAGAATCCGTTGCGGTTCGCGAACAGCATCGTCTTGCGCGGCTGCCCGCCGATCGTCAGGTCCGCCAGCACCGGCACCTGGGTCGAGTCCCAGTCGTGCAGGTCGTGCGGCGTGAACTGGAAGTGCCACTTCATCTGGCCGGTGTCGGCATCCAACGCGACGGCCGAGCACGTGTAGAGGTTGTCACCTTCGCGCGCGGGACTGAAGTAATCCGGCCCCGGATTCCCCGTTCCGAAGAACACAAGGTTCTGTTCCGGGTCGTACGTGCCTGTCACCCAGATAGACCCGCCGCCGCGGAGGTAGGCGTCCGATCCCTTCGGCCACGTTTGACCGCCCGGCTGATCCGGACCGGCCACGGTGTAGAACTTCCACACCGCCTTGCCCGTATTCACATCCGACGCCTCGATAAACCCACGGATGCCGAACTCGGCTCCGGCCATGCCGACAATGACTTTGTCTTTCACGACGAGCGGGGCCACGGTAATCGAATAGCCCTTCGTGTAATCAGCCAGTTCCCTGTCCCACAAGACGTCGCCGGTCTTGATGTCGAGCGCCACGAGGTGCGCATCTCCGGTTCCGAGGAACAGCCTGTCGCCGTGCACCGCCATGCCTCGGTTGTTCGGACCGCAGCATCCGCGGAAATCGTCCGGCATGTTGCGGCGATACCGCCAGATCTGCCGGCCCGATCGGGCATCGATGGCCCAGGCGTTTCCGTTGAAGCCGCTCACGTAGAGCACGTTATCGACCAGAAGCGGGGTGGTCTGAAAGTTCGGGGTCAGACCCGTCTGGAAGGTCCACTGCGCCTTCAGCTGAGTGACGTTTTGCGGTGTGATTTGCGTCAACGGGCTGAAACGATGGCCGAAGTAATTCCCGTGATACATGAGCCACTTCGACCCGTCACTCGTAAGACCGGCGAGGAGATCCTGGTTCGTCAGGGTAGCCGGAGCCGGCTGCTGGGCCGCGAGCGTCACCGAGCACATCAATACCATCAATAAAGCGCGCATAGGCCTCCTTAACGAACCACGACGTCATGACCCCGCAGCGTGCTGAGATAGCCGACCAGATCGCTCAGGTCGCTGTCGTTCAGTCGCTTCGGGTCAAATGCCGGCATCAGCGAATTCTTGTCGTACTGCACTTCGACGTTCGACTTCAGGTATCCCTGAATCCGTTCCCGCATGTCCATCACCTGGATGGAAAACGCATCTTCGTTTTTCTTCACGCCGCGAACCTTCTGGCCGTCCTTCGTGACGATCGTCACGGTCTCGTAGGCAGGTGGAATCACCTCGGCCGGCGTGCGGATTTCGCGGACAAGCGCCGCGCGCGTGCGCGCACCGCCGACGCGGCTGAGATCGGGACCAATGCGGCCACCCTTCCCCGCCACGCGATGGCAGTTCTGGCACTGCTTGGCAAACAACTGCTCCCCGTTCGCCACGTTGCCGGCCGGTGCCGTGTCGGTGGGTGCGACGGCGTTCATGTTACGCAGGTACGCCATGATTTGCAGGATTTCATGGTCGGGCCGATTGCTGGCCGGCATCTCCGATCCCGGCACACCTTTGCGAATCGTCTGGAACAGCGCCTCGTCGCTCGCGCCTCCCATGTAGGCAATGAGGTTGGGCCCGCGATAGCCCAGCGCATCGAGGCCATGGCACTCGCCGCACATCCTGCGGTACAGCGACATGCCGCCGCGGATCGATTCCTTGTCCTTCATGTGCGGGTTGCTGCCGGGATATTGCTGCGAACGCTCCTCGCGGCGCGGCTCCTGAGCCTGGGCGGCCAGATAGGCGCTGGCGGCGAGGGTCATCATTCCCAATATGAGTGCAGACCTGAACCGGGTCATCGGGCCCTCCTAACTTGCGTTGGCGATGGCTGTCTTTTTACCACAGAGCGGGGCCAGTGTAACGAGAATTGGCGTCATGGCCATGACCTGCACTTCTCACTACTTACCCACGAGCTGACGCAATACATAAGGAAGAATGCCGCCATGGCGGAACGCCGTCAGCTCTTCCGGTGTGTCGATGCGCACGACTGCCTGCATGTCGCGGTCCTTCCCATCTGAGGGTCGCACGCGAACGGTGATGGCGGACCGCGGCGTCAGGTCCGCGATGGCGATGTCGTAATACTCGCGCCCCGTGAGACCCAGCGAACCGGCCGACTCGCCCGGCAGGAACTGCAGCGGCAGAACGCCCATGTTGACGAGATTGCTGCGGTGAATCCGCTCGAAGCTTTCGGCGATGACGGCCCTGACGCCGAGCAGCAGTGTGCCCTTGGCCGCCCAATCGCGCGACGAGCCTGAGCCGTACTCCTTACCTGCCAGCACGACGAGCGGCACCCCGTCGGCCTGATATTTCACCGAGGCGTCGTAGATGGTCATCACCTCGCCCAACGGCTGGTGTGCCGTCCATCCGCCTTCGGTGCCCGGGGCAAGCTGATTGCGGAGGCGCGTATTGGCGAACGTCCCGCGCATCATCACTTCGTGGTTGCCCCGGCGCGCGCCGTAGGAATTGAAGTCGCTGGGCTTCACGCCCTGGGCGATCAAATACCTCCCGGCCGGCGTGTCGGCGGGTATCGATCCTGCCGGCGAAATATGGTCGGTGGTGATGCTGTCGCCAAGCAGTGCGAGGACGCGCGCGTGCCTGATATCGGAAAGCGGCGCCGGCTCCCTGGTGATGTGCTCGACAAACGGCGGCTTGCGCACGTAGGTGGAACGCTCGTCCCATTCGAACAAATCGCCCGTCGGAACGGGCAAGGAGCGCCACCGCTCGTCTCCTTCGAAGACGTTCGCGTACTGGCGCTGGAACATTTCCGATTTCACGCCGACGAGCATCGCCGCCTGAATCTCGCGCTCGGTCGGCCAGATTTCCCGCAGATACACGTCGGCGCCGTTCGGGTCTTTGCCAATCGGCTCGGTCGTGAGATCGACGGTCATGCGCCCGGCCAGCGCGTACGCCACCACAAGCGGCGGCGACGCAAGATAGTTTGCGCGCACCTGTGATTGGATGCGCCCTTCGAAATTCCGGTTGCCGCTCAGCACCGAGCACACCACGAGATTCTTCTCCGTGATGGCATTCGAGACGTCCTCGGGCAGCGGTCCGCTGTTGCCGATGCACGTCGTGCATCCGTACCCGACCAGGTTGAAACCCAGCGCATCGAGATACGTTGTCAGCCCCGCCTTGTCGAGATAGTCGGTCACGACCTTCGACCCCGGCGCCAGGCTGGTCTTCACCCATGGCTTGCGCGACAGTCCGCGCTCGACCGCCTTCTTCGCCACGAGGCCGGCGCCGATCATCACGCTCGGGTTCGACGTATTCGTGCAGCTCGTAATGGCGGCGACGACCACGGCTCCGTGATCGAGCTCAGCCGCAGCGCCGCTGTAGGTCGACGAATCGGTTTGCGCCTGACCGGCATCTGAAGGTCGATCGAGGACCGCCACGGCGGTCGCCTTGACCGGCTTGGCTTTTTTCTCGGCCATCATCGAGGGAAGCGTCGCCTGGAACCCGGCCTTCGCCTTGGTCAGCGCGACGCGATCCTGCGGCCGTTTCGGTCCCGCCAGGCTCGGCTCGACGAGACTGAGATCGAGCGCGATCGTTTCGTCATACAGCGCTTCAGTGCCGGCCTCACGGAACAAGCCCTGTGCCTTGGCGTAGGCCTCGACGAGCTTCACCTGTGCCGGGCTCCGGCCTGTCAGCGTGAGGTAGTCGAGCGTCATCTCGTCGATGGGGAACATCGCCGCGGTGGCTCCGTATTCCGGGCACATGTTGCCGAGCGTCGCGCGATCGGCGATCGTCAGATTCCCGAGTCCCGCTCCGTAGAACTCGACGAACTTGCCCACCACCCCATGCTTGCGTAACCGCTCGGTGACCATCAGCACGAGGTCGGTCGCCGTCGCGCCCTCCGGCATCGCGCCGGTCAGCTTGAAGCCCACCACGGGCGGAATGAGCATCGACATCGGCTGGCCCAGCATGGCCGCCTCTGCCTCGATGCCGCCCACGCCCCAGCCAAGCACGCCAAGCCCGTTGACCATCGTGGTGTGTGAGTCCGTTCCAACGATCGTGTCGGGATACGCGGTGACACGGCCTTTGACGGTCTCGCGGAACACGACGCGGGCAAGGTATTCGATGTTCACCTGATGCACGATGCCGGTGTCGGGCGGCACCACGCGGAAGTTCCTGAAGGCCTCCTGTCCCCAGCGCAGAAACGAATAACGCTCGCGGTTGCGCGCGAACTCGAGCTCGGCGTTCAACTGAAATGCGTCGCTGCGGCCGAAGTAGTCGACCTGCACCGAGTGATCGATGACGAGCTCGACGGGCTGCAGCGGATTGACGCGATCGGGATTGCCGCCGAGACGAATCATGCCGTCGCGCATCGCCGCGAGATCGACGACGCACGGCACGCCCGTGAAGTCCTGCAGCAGCACCCGCGCAGGCGCGAACGAGATCTCCTTCTGAAGCTGCGCGCCCGGCTTCCAGCCCGCCAGCACCTCGATGTCGTTGGGATGGACGAACCGCCCGTCTTCGTGGCGGAGCAGATTTTCGAGAAGGATTTTCAGCGAGTACGGAAGCGTCGCAACGTTCGGAAAGTTGTGCGCGAGCTTCTCGAGACTGAAGATGTCAATCGACTCGCCGGCGAGCGTGCATGGAGTGCTGGTCGCAAAGGAATTAGTGCTGCTCATCCCGCTAATCGTATCAAAAGCGCGACTCCTCGAGAGTCCGGGGAGTCTTCCGACTCTCCGACTCTTCGACTCCTCCGACTCCCACGACTACCGACTCCCCGACTCCCCGACTCTTTGGAGTCAAGTCTTTCTGACTGCGTTCGCGACTTCCAGCACCGCCTCCGCCGCCCGGCCGCTGGCGCCCGGACCTCCGAGCCTGGCGCGGACGTCGCCGAGCGCGCGCCGAGTCTCGTCGGCGCGCTGCGAATTGGTCAGAAACGAAAGCGTCTCGGCCGCGATGCTCTCGGCGGTGCACTCGTCCTGGATGAGCTCGGGCACGATGCGGCGCCCGGCAATGAGGTTGACCATCGCCACGTGGTCGACCAGAAGAAAGCGCCGGCCGAGGCGGTACGTCACAGGCGAGAGCCGGTAGATGACCACCATCGGACGTCCGTGCAGCGCAGCCTGCACTGTTGCGGTGCCCGAGGCGGTGACCGCCACATCGGCAACGGCCAGCACATCGTCGGTCCTCGCGAGCACCTCAACGGGTTGGACGCCGTTCCATTTCGTGTTCGAAAACAAACGATCGTCGAGGGTCGGCGCACGCGCGATCACAAATTGCGCTTCCGGCAACCGGCTGGTGACTTGCGCCACGGCATCCCGCATGATCGGCAGCAACCGCTCCACTTCGTTCGGACGGCTGCCGGGGAGCAGCGCGACGATGGGCCGCGCCGCATCGAGTTTGAGTTCCTGCAGAAAACGCGCCTTCGGTTCCTGCGCACGCGCCAGGTCGACGAGCGGGTGGCCGACGAACTGCACCGGCACACCGGCATCTCGATAGATCTGTTCTTCGAAGGGAAAAATCACCAGCACGCGATCGACGAGCCGCTTCATCAGCTGCATCCGGCTCTTGCGCCACGCCCACAGCTGCGGGCTTATGTAATAGATGATGGGGATGTTGAGCTTCTTGACCGCCGACGCCAGCCGAAAGTTGAAATCGGGAAAATCAATGACGACGAGCGCGTCCGGCTTCTCTGCTCGGGCCGCCTCGACGAGCCGGTTCAGCACCGACAACGATTTCGGGATGACACGCAGCGCTTCGACGAGGCCCGTGACGCTGAGACCGCGATAGTCGGCGAGCAGCTCTCCACCGCCCGCCATCAGGCGCTGGCCGCCCAGGCCGAAAATGGCCGCGTCGGGCTGACGGCGCCGAATTTCGACTGCGAGGGCGCCGGCGTATAAGTCGCCGGACGGCTCCCCGCAGGAAATCATGATTTTGTTCAACGTCTCTTCAAATTGGCTGATGTGAGATCGAGATCGCCAAGTGGAATCAGCTCGTAGCTTCCGAAGCCCGCCTTGCCCAGCTGGTCCTTGAACTTCGCGGCATCGCCGACCATGACGATCGAAAGCCGGTCGGGCAGAATGTAGGTGCGCGCCACGCGCAGGACGTCGTCGGGCGTCACCGCATTCGCGCGCTGCCGGTAGGTGCGCAGCTCGTCGAGCGACAGTTCGTAAAACACCGCGTTGACCACCTGCCGTGCGATGGCTCCCGGTGTTTCGATCGTCAACGGAAAGCTGCCGGTCATGTAGGCCTGCGCACCCGCGAGCTCGCTGTCGCCGATGCGCTCGCGCTGAAGCCGTGTGAACTCGTCGACAATCACGCGAACCGCTTCGCCACTGGCCTCGGTGCGCGTGTCGGTCTCAGCCGTAATGTCACCGGCCAGCAGCATGGGGCTCAAGTCCGCCGACGCGGAATAGGTGAGGCCGCGCTCGGACCGGAGCACGCGGAACAACCGGTTGCTGCCCTCTCCGCCGAGAATGCGAACCGCCTGATCCATGCTCATGTAGTCGGGCGTTTTGCGCGGGATGCCCAGCTGGCCGACCCGCACGGATGTCTGAACCGAGCCCGGCTTGTCGATGACGACAATGCGCCTCGTGGGACGCGGAGGATCCGGCAGCATCGGCGGCTGCACGGCCTGGCGCGGCCAGTCGCCGAACACACGCGTCGCGGCGGCCATCGCTTCGTCGGCCGTGATGTCGCCGACAATGGCGAGGATGCTGTTGTTCGGCGCGAAGTACCGTCGGTGGAACTCGCGGAGGTCGTCGCGCGTGATTTTGGCGATCGTATCCGGCAGGCCCGTGTCGGGCATGCCGTACGGATGGAATCCGTAGATGAGGCGATTCAGCACCGTGCGCGCGATGAAATCCGGCGCCTCGAGGCTGACGCCGAGATTGTCGATGGTCTGCTTGCGTTGACGGTCGATTTCCTCGGGGGTGAACGCCGGCCTTCGAATGACGTCGGCGAGCATGTCCATGCCCACGCCGAAACTGTCCTTCATCACAAGGACCGTGCCCGACGTCACGTCACTGTCGGCGCCGGTTCCGAGTGCGCCGCCGATCGAATCGATCGCATCGGCGATCTCGAACGCGCTTCGCGTGGTCGTGCCCTGATTCAGCAGCGAGCCGACGAGCGACGCCGTGCCGCTCTTACCCGGCGGATCGTAGGCCGACCCCGCGCGCACGATGAGCCGCATGGTGACCTCGGGCTGCTCGTGATGCATCACGATGATCACCTGCATCCCGTTCGGCATCGTGCGCAGCTCGTACGGCGGAAAGCTCACCGGGCTCGCCGCAAGCGGACGCGGGGGGTTTTCCGATGGCCAGCTGGCCACCTGCGCGGCGACAACCGAGCCGAGGCCTGTCGAGAGCGCGAGCGTCGAAGCAAGAACCGCGCGTCTCATCATCGGCTCCCTTTGGGCAGAATCTTCAGGACCAGGCGGCTCTCGGGCGTGAAGTAGGTCTTCGCGACGCGCTGAAGGTCGGACACCTTCATGTTCGTGAAAATCTCAACCTCGCCGTCCGCCGTTTTCACGTCCTCGTGAATCACGACGGCATGCGCGAGCTGGCTCGCCTTGCCGCGCACCGACTCGCGGTCGACGATGTAGTCGCGGAAAAACTGGTTCTTGGCACGCTGCAGCTCGCGCTCGGAAATCGGTTCGTTGCGCAGCTTGTCGAACTCGGCGACGAGCGCTTTCTCGACTTCGTCGTGCGTCCGCCCTGGCGCCACGAGCGCGACCGCAAAGAAGAGGTTCGGCTCTTCGATGATGTTGCCGCCGCCGAATGCGGAGAACGCGATCTGCTTCTGATAGACGAGCGACTGATAAATGCGCGAGCTGTCCCCGTCCGACAGAATCTTCGATGTCAGGTGCAGAGGATACGAGTCGGCGTGGCCGTCGTAGGTAATCGGGTACGCGACGATGACCGCCGGCAGCGGCCAGTTCTCGTTCACCGTAATCCGGCGCTCGGCTTTCGTCGGCTTCTCCTGCAGATACTCGCGCGGAATCACGCGGTCTGACTTCGGCACGCGTCCGAGATATCTGCCGACGAGCTCCTTGGCCTGCGCCATGTCGAAGTCGCCGACGATGGCTATCGTCGCATTGCTCGGCACGTAGAACTGATTGTGAAAGTCGCGCACGTCCTCGACCGACGCCAAGTCGAGATCTTTCATGCTGCCGATCGTGGTGTGCTTGTACGGGCTGACGGTGTAGAACTGGTCGTACAGAATTTCGGAGAGGCGCCCGAACGGCGGATTGTCCACGCGCAGGCGCCGCTCCTCTTTCACGACTTCACGCTCGTTCTCGAACGTCGCCTTGTCGATGCGAAGCGTGGCCATGCGATCGGCCTCGAGCCAGAGCACCAGCGGCAGGTATTGCGACGGGACGGTCTGCCAGAACACCGTCGCGTCATCATTCGTATACGCGTTGCTCTGTCCGCCGATGCTCGCGAGCATCGAGGCATGCTCCTCCGGATCGACGTTCTTCGAGCCCTTGAACATCATGTGCTCGAAGAGGTGCGCAAACCCGGTGCGCCCCGGCTTTTCGTCCTTCGAGCCCACGTGATACCAGACCTCGACATGGACGATCGGGGTCGAATGGTCGGGCGAAAGCACGATCGTGAGGCCGTTCGACAGCGTCATCATCTCGTACTGGAGATGTGGCGGCCGCACGGCGGCGTCGACGGGCGCAAGAGTCAGCAGGGCGAAGAGCGCCACGGCGCTCAGCAGTGGTCTGGACAGATGTGCAGTGATCATGAGTGTCTACTTCGATCTTAACTTGGATTCCTCGAGCGCCGCCTCCAGCTCGAGGACACGCTGTTCGAGCTCGGCAATCTTCTTCCGCAGCTCCGGCAATTTCTTGAAAATCACGGAAGATTTGAGCCATTCCTTGTTTTCGATCGCCGGATAGCCCGACACAAATGCCCCGTCGGGCACCGAGTTGGTGATGCCGCTCTGCCCCACGGCCGACACGCCGTTGCCAATCGTCACGTGACCGGCCACGCCAACCTGCCCCGCCAGCGTGACGTTATCGCCCACTGAGGTACTGCCGGCGATGCCGACCTGGGCGGCGAGCAACGTGTTGCGCCCGATGCTGACGCCGTGGCCGATCTGGACGAGATTATCGATCTTGGCCCCGGCACGAATGCGCGTCTCGCCGACCGCCGGACGATCGATCGTAGTGTTCGCGCCGATCTCCACATCGTCTTCGATGACGACGATGCTCGCCTGCGGAATCTTCTGATGAGTGCCGTCGGGCCGCCGCACGAAGCCGTAACCGTCGCTGCCGATCACCGCACCGTTCTGGATGACGACACGGCTCCCCAGAACGACGCGCTCTCGCACCGAGACATGAGCGTGAATGACGCAGTCATCGCCGACGACCGCACCATCGCCGATACAGACGTTGGGATAGATCACCGCGCGATCGCCGATGCGCGCGCCCCGGCCGACCGAGGAAAATGGACCAATCGCGACGTCGTGTCCAATTGACGCGTCGTCCGCAACCACGCTCAGCTCATGGACGCCGGCTGCGGCATGCGAAGGGACCGCGAACAAGGACAGCGCATTCGCGAAGGCCAGATAGGGATGCTTCGCGCGCAGCATCGCGCAGGGCGCGGCCGGCTCGTGTTCGCCGATGATGACCGCCGAGGCGCGGGTGCGCTTGAGCGCCTGTGCGTATTTGCGATTGGCAAAAAACGCCACATCGCCCTCGCCCGCCTGATCGAGCCCTGCCACGCCACGGATCTCCAGCCCTCCGTCGCCTTCGAGCCGGCACTCTAATCGGTCGGCGAGCTCACGTAATTTCATTGGTGGTGGGATTTCGAGAACGAGAATATCACGCGGCCTTCATCGAGGTTCGCTCGAAGAATTTTGCCAGATGCGGCAGTTGCAGCGCGGACGCGACCTCGTGAACTTCGCGGTCGCGCTCGTGGGGCGCAAGGACGAGAACGCGCCGCAGGCGCGAGAGCTGCGGGCTGGGGCACACCTGCCACCGAACCTCGGTGAGCGCGTGCCGGGCCCCGCGCCGGGAAAGATAGTGACCCACGAGCCTGAATCCGAAGTAGTAGGCAATGACGTTCGGGCCGGGCACGAGAAAGAATGCGCCCGATGCCACGAACAGCAGGCCGTCGATGATGATCCATTTCATGTGACGATCGGCCTCGCGCTGAAGCTCGGCGCGCGCGAGCGCCGTCACGTCTTCGGCCGACATGTCGTCCGGATAGTGCACGAGCAGATCGGACTCGTTCCGGAGGCGCCACAGCAGCCGCTGCTCGGCGATCTTCTCGGCAATCCAGCACATCGCACGATCTTTCAAACGCTCGGTCCAGGATCGCGGGCCCTCGTGCACGCGCTTCTCGCCGCTGAGGCGCTCTTCTTCGACGCTCGCGAGCGCTTCCTTGAAGTTCGCGTAGAGCGCCGCGAGGCGCCCCTTCGGCGGCACGTCCACACCCATGTCGTCGGTGTTGGCGTCGTGCTCGCAATACAGCTCGTACCGGTCAGGTGCGACCGGAATGAAATACACGTCCATCAGGGATTCGCCGGCGCCGCGCCGGTCCGGCGCCGCTGCGGGGTCCGCGGGGGAGGGTTGACCGAAAGCTGAGGCTTGCCCGCCTGTTCCCATGCGCTCGTGATAATGGATGCCACCGCCGTGATCGCGTCGTTCAACCGCTTCTCCATTACAGGACGAGTTCTGGCGAACAAAGTTTCAAAGTATTGATCATCGTAGACGTCGCGATTGCCGATGGCTTCCTTATCGGCCGCAAGGACATCGTCGGCGAGCTGAGCACTTTCAAGGAGCGTCTCAAAAATGAAATCACGCTCGTGCCTGATCGGCTTGAGCGGGCCCGGCTTGATGGCCAGCTGCTTCTGATAGCGGACGAACAGCTCATCCTCCCAGCGGTTGTGAAGTCCGGTCTGGCCGGTCAGCTGACCGTTGTAGTTGAGCACGGCATGGAGCGGCACATGCGCGTCGGCGACATAGTGCCCGATGATGGCCGAAAAGAACCGGACGTCGCTGTACGCG
This sequence comes from Vicinamibacterales bacterium, assembly GCA_963811435.1. Lineage (GTDB taxonomy): Bacteria > Acidobacteriota > Vicinamibacteria > Vicinamibacterales > JAMQPK01 > JAMQPK01. The sequence goes on along the minus strand of CAWERD010000006.1, from coordinate 693,629 downwards.
TACGGGCCATTCTTGTGCAGGGCTTCGAATCCGCGAATCAGGCGGCCCGCCATCTCGTGCGTCCGCCACGGCAGCAACCCGTTCTCCCGAAGCTCGTCGATGCCGTATTTCTTGAGCGCTTCGTCGTAACCGCGCGGCAGGTCGTTGAACGGATACTTGCCGTAGGCGTCAAAGTCGAGGAAGTGATTCGGCGGCTCCTCTGCAAAGCCTGCGTTCCGCCACAAGTCGGGATCGATGGCGCGCTCGACGATGAACGCTCGATTCGCTTCGAAAAACGGACGAAGCGGCGCAGGCAGGATGTCGAGGGCGCGCGCCACGATGAACTTGTGCGCCTCGAAACCCCAGGCGGCGGCGGGCGAGGGCACCATCAGGAGTGCCACGAGCGGGCCGAAGACACACATGCGCATACCGTATTATCGCTGAATGCCTCGTCTCGGTGCCCACATGTCGGTGGCCGGCGGCCTGCCGAACGCGATTGCCCGCGCCACCATCCACCGGTGCGAGACGCTTCAAATCTTCAGCAAGAACGCGAGCCAGTGGCGCGCACGGCCGCTGCCTCCCGAAGAAATCACCGCGTTCAGGCAGGCTGCCAGCGACAGCGGGATCTTCCCCATCGTCGCGCACGCGAGCTACCTCATCAATATCGCGACGGCCGCACCGGCGCTTCGCGCGCAATCGATCGCTGCGCTCGGCGAGGAAGTCGATCGTGCGGAAGCGCTTGGGCTGTTCGGCGTCGTTCTTCATCCGGGTGCCCGTCTGGCAGCATCGACGGAGGAGGCGCTGTCGCTCGTTTCGGCCGCGCTCGCCAAAGTGCTGAAGGATCGACCGCGCGGAAAGGCGATGATCCTGATCGAGCATACGGCCGGTCAAGGCAGCGCGATGGGTGCCTCGTTCGAAGAGATCGCCGCGATGCTCGATGGCGTGAAGAACGGCAGGCGGTTGGGGGTGTGCCTCGACACGTGCCATCTGCTCGCTTCGGGCTACGACCTGTGCACCAGCGAAGGCTACGAGAAGACGTTCGACACGTTCGAGAGGCTCATCGGCATCGATCGGTTGAAGGTCTTTCACCTGAACGATTCGAAGAAGCCCTGCATGAGCCGGGTCGACCGCCACGAGCACATCGGTAAAGGCTGCATCGGCCTCGAACCGTTCCGCCGGCTCCTGAACGACAAGCGCTTCGCGCACCTGCCGATGATTCTGGAAACAGAGAAAACCGAATGGCGCGAGCGCGGGAAGATTGCGGTCGATCCCCTGGACGAGATGAACCTGAATACACTGCGGAGGCTGCTATAGTCGGCAGTCAGCAGTCAGCAGTCAGCAGTCGGCAGTCGGCAGTCGGCAGTCGGCGGCCAGTAGCCGTATACTCAGCAGTGAGGAGCTTCCCATGAACGCCCTGCAGAAATCCGCGGCGGTCACGCTTCTTTCGGCAGCCACTGTTCTGATTCCCGGTCTGTCGTCGGCGATGGAGATTCAGATGTTCGACGACCTCGCGGTGGAAGACCAGCGGGACTATCTGAACTTTCTCGTGAAAGGCTCACAACAAATCCTGATCGACGAGGGACAGCAGGATCTGGCGGCGCAGGTTAAAGAGCTCTTCCACAAGACCCGCGGCGAGCGCGCGTCGTCGGGCGAGACGCAATTTGACAAGGAACTGGCTGGGGTCCGGGCGTACTTGGCTAAGGAAAAGGCCACGTACCTGACGTTCCTGCCTGGTCAGGTTGAATTTGCGCTCATTCAGATGCTGGTCAGGAACGGTATTCAACCATCGTCTGCATTTTCTAAAGCGTTGGGTCAGCACGCTAAAACCTTCTGGCCGAAGAGACCCCTGCGCGCGAAGAATTAGTTTTCCTTCTCGTGATCTCCTGATCTCCTGTCTGCATTTTCCCCAAACACCTCCGCCTCGAACCTGAACAGCCTCGCCCCGTTCTGCCAGGCGTCTCGCGGGAGCCCGGCTTTGAGACAGGTTTGCGACGCGAACTCCTCCGCGGTCCAGTTCCACTCTGTCGCGACCTGAGGCAGAAGCAACCCGCGGCGCCCACCGCGCTCGACCACCAATCCGTGCTGTCCGACGACGACCGCCGAAATATCGGCGACGTGCTCGATTGGTCCAAGCACCGAGATCTCGATTTCGACATCGCCCCACTCATCGACGCCGATGGCCGCGAATCTCGGATCCGAGATCGCCGCCGAGACCGCGCATCGCTCGATGACCTCAAGCAGCGGCAACTCGGCATCCGGGTATCCGATGCATCCTCTCAGCTTGCCCTTGAGGTGCAGTGTTACGAAGGCGCCTGCGCGCAGCTCACGAGGGATTAGGGATTGGGGATGAGCGATCAGTTCGACGCCGATGGCGCGAGCGATCGCCGAACGCGCCTGGAGCAACAGGCTTCTCTTCGATTCGTCGTCCAGCCAGACCATTGGTCAGAAAATATCAGACCGCCCGCGCCATGAACGTGCCGAATGCCGCGGAGAGGTATCCCACCACCGCGTCCTTGTCGCCTGAGACATCACCTGAGTCACCGTACTTGAGCACGCACGCATCCCGTGCGCCGAGCCGCTTCGCCGCTCTCATCACTGAAACCGTCGGACCTCCGCCGCATGCGTGCTGTGGGAATCCCTCCAGCAGCGTCATCAATCCATCGGGATCGAACCGCTCCACCTGCTGGATCACCTTGGCGTCGAGCTTCCCCGCCACGATTGCCGTCTGATAATGAGAGAGATCGGTGCTCGCGACGAGCACGGCACGCCGGCCCGTGGCGGCTGCGGCAATGGCATCGCCGAGATCATTGGCCGTGCCGCGGCTCTGATGGCCCATCACGAGCGGAACGATGTTGATGTCGGGCAGCACGCGCTTGAGAAACGGCAGCTGCATCTCGATCGAATGCTCGCGACCATGCGCGAGGGGATGAGACTTGACCTGCTGAGAAGCCGCCATGACGGCAGCCGCACACTCCTCGGAGATCGGCACCTTGCCGAACGGCGTGTCGAACGCGCCGCGTTCGTAAATCGCGACGCCTTCGAAGCCGACAAAGTGAGAAGGTCCGACGAGGATAGCTACGTCGAAGTCTCTTCCGCGGAGCAGACTGTAGGCATGCGCAGCGATTGGACCCGAGTACATGAGCCCGGCATGCGGCGCGACGATCGCCAGCGCCTCGCCAACCGGCGAATCATCGACCTCTGACAGATAGCGATCGACTTCGAGCGCGAGCGTGTCGGGATCCGAGGGGTACCACGATCCCGCAACGGCCGCGCGCCGGATTTCCGAAGGTCGTGTCATTGGCTACCCGTCACGTACCGTTCCCATGCGCATGGTAGCATTTGGCATGCCGGAACGGCTGACACGTGCGGATGTCGATCGCATTGCGACGCTCGCGCGCCTGGAACTGAGCGACGCTGAAAAAGACCTGTTCGTCCATCAGCTTTCGCATGTGCTCGAGTACGCCGAGCAGATTCAGAAAATAGATACCGCCGGCGTGCCACCGACCTCGCAGGTGCTCTCGCGCATGCCAGCCGATCGGCCCGACGAGCCACGGCCCGGGCTGACCAATGCCGAAGCGCGGGCCAATGCGCCCGATCCATCGCCGCAAACGGGTCTCTTCCGGGTGCCGCGGGTATTGTGACACTCCCCTTCCAGACGGCCCGGGAAATCCGGGATGCGATCGCCGCACGAAGAGTCTCGGCCCTCGAGGTCTGCGAGCAGGCGCTCGCGCGAATCGATTCGGCCAACCCCACGCTGAGCGCGTTTCTGACCGTCGCGCGCGAGCGCGCGCTCGACCGTGCCCGGATGATCGATCGCGAACACCACACGGGACCGCTGGCCGGCGTCCCTGTCGCGCTCAAAGACAACATCATGACTCGCGGCATCACGACGACGGCTTCGTCACGGATGCTTCAGCGGTTCGTGCCACCCTACGACGCAACTGTGGTGACGCGACTCGAGGCGGCCGGCGCCATCGTGATGGGCAAGACCAACTGCGATGAATTCGCCATGGGGTCGTCGACCGAGAACTCTGCTTTCGGGCCGTCGCGCAATCCCTGGAATCCCGATTACATCTCCGGCGGGTCGAGTGGCGGATCGGCCGTCGCGGTGGCAGCAGGCATGTCGCCGATCGCGCTTGGATCGGATACCGGCGGCTCCATCAGGCAGCCGGCGTCTCTCTGCGGCATTGCCGGATTGAAGCCGACCTATGGGCGTGTGTCGCGATACGGCCTCATCGCGTTTGCCTCGTCGCTCGATCAAATCGGGCCCATGGCGCGTACGGCCCATGACGCTGCTACGGCGCTGTCGGTGCTCGCCGGTCCTGACGCGTGCGATTCGACAGCATCGCAGGAACCTGTTGCCGACTATGTTGGCGCGCTCACGGGCGATATCCGCGGCCTGAAGCTCGGGGTGCCGCGAAAGATGCTCGAACAGGGCGTGGAGACGTCGGTCTGCGGGTGTTTCTACGGCGCGCTCGATATTCTGCGCGCGCGCGGAGCCGAGCTCATCGACATCGATCTGCCGCACGCGCCGTACGCGATCGCGACCTACTACGTCGTGGCGACGGCCGAAGCGAGCTCCAACCTTGCGCGATACGACGGCGTCCGCTATGGCTTCCGTGCGGAAGGCGCTGACAATCTCAAAGAGATGTACGAGAAAACGCGCAGCCAGGGCTTTGGGCCCGAAGTGAAGCGCCGCATCATGCTCGGCACCTACGTCCTGAGCGCCGGATACTACGATGCGTACTACCTGAAGGCACAGCAGGTGCGCACGCTCGTGCGGCGCGATTACGAACAGGCGTTCCGGAATGTCGACGCGGTCGTCATGCCGACCAGCCCGACAGCGGCGTTCAAGATTGGGGAGAAGGTCGAAGATCCGTTGTCGCTCTACCTGACAGACGTGTTCACTGTCAGCGCAAACCTTGCGGGACTACCGGCCCTGAGCGTGCCGTGTGGACTCACACCCAATCGCCTGCCTATTGGACTGCAGCTGACAGGCCGCCCCTTCGACGAAGCCACGCTGTTGCGGATTGGCGACACCTACGAGCGGGATACGAACTGGTGGAAGCACAATTCGAATTGAGCATTGGAAGATTGGTAGATTGGAAGATTGGAAGATTGAGATTATTGGAATGGAAAGACCCCCGTGAATCTAGCAATCTTCCAATCTACCAATCTTCCAATTCTTCAGGCTTTCCTTGCCCGCTCGAGCAATTCGGGTGTTTTCAGCACGTCGATAGGCCCGCGCGGCGCGTCAGGAGGCATGTAACGGACGAATGCCTCCTGCCCCACGGTTTCTTCCAGGCTCTTGACGACCATCGACCTGCGTCCTGTGGTGGGCCGCAGCTTCGGAAACCCGAGGATGATGCAGAAACCGAGAAACAGCACCAGGACGAACACCGTACTCGAGCCGAGCGCGATGAGCGCACCGACGGTGAGATCGATGACGTCCTTGGAGATCACGCGTTTGCCTCGGGATCGGGATTGACGGGGCGCTTGGCCGGCGGCAGATCGAACTGCACCAGGCGGCGGCGAACCTCTTCCATGGCCACCCGTTCGGCCTTGTGCGGCTGTGCATGGGTTTCGTGCACAGTCTGATCGAGCCTGGGACGCGCGCCCCGGCGAAGCTGCTTGGCTCGAAGGGCCGCTATATCAACGAAAAGAAACCGGTTAGAGACGAGCGGAGCCGGCTCGAGGGGCTCCTGAGACTGGGCGACTTCCTGCTGTGGCGTTTCAAGTTCCATAACGCCCTAGGATACAGGAACTTACGCAGGATGCGCAATGGATCGGGAAATCTAGGGATCAGGGTCGGAGATTTGGGAAGAGCAGGGATTCGGGTCTAGTCCCGAATCCCCCTAACCGTTCCAACGTCGCCTGCGTCAGGCTGCGACGTTCACCTTGATCTGCTTGGGCTTCGCTTCCTCGCGAAGCGGCAGCTTGACGCTGAGCACGCCGTCTTTGTAATCGGCCTCGACCCGGTTGGGGTCGACGGTGTGCGGCAAGGCAAACGACCGGGTAAACGTGCCGTAGCTCCGCTCGACGCGGTGGAACTGCTCGTCCTTAATCGTCTGCTCGGCCTTCTTTTCGCCTCGAATCGTCAGCGTGAAGTTCTCGACGGTGATGTCGAGATCGTCTTTGCTCATGCCGGGAATCTCGGCTTTGATCACCAGCTCGTGCTCGCCGGTGCTGTAAATGTCCACCGGTGGCAGCCACGCACCACCGAATTCACGGAACGGATCCCAACGAACGATTGCCATATCTGTTCTCCTTATTTAGTTGTCGCGGGGCCCCACCCCCGCGACCTCTGCCTTCGCCCCCTATCGGGGGCTCGGCTTTGTTTGCGACAACGATCTGCTTAGTGCGACAACTGTTCTCGACTTAGTGCGACAACTGTTCTCGACGAGCGACGAGCTACGGCTACCAACTACCCACTACCAACTACGAACTACCAACCAGTTACGCATCCACAACCTCGGCATCGATGACTTCGCCGTCTTGAACATCCGGCGTCGCGTTCGGTGTCGAGCCCGGGCCGCTCTCCTTCTGCTTGTACATCTGCTCTGCCATCGCGTGCGACGCCTGCTGCAGCGCATCGGTCATGCGCTTGATGGCGCCAAGGTCTTCGCCCTTCAATGCCTCACGGACGTCGCTGACGGCGTTCTCGACGCGGCGCGCGTCTTCGGGCGACATCTTGCCGCGGTGCTCGTTCAACGTGCGCTCGACCGAGTAGGTCAGCGCGTCTGCCTGGTTACGGGCGTCGATGAGCTCGCGGCGCGATTTGTCTTCGGCCGCGTGGCTTTCGGCGTCCTTCACCATCCGCTCCACCTCGTCCTTGTTGAGACCAGACGAGCCTGCGATGGTGATTTTCTGCTCCTTGCCTGTCGCGTTGTCCTTCGCCGACACGTTGACGATGCCGTTGGCGTCGATGTCGAACGTCACTTCGATCTGCGGCACCCCGCGCGGTGCGGGAGGCAGCCCGATCAGCTGGAAGCGCCCGAGCGTGCGGTTGTCGCGTGCAAGCGGCCGCTCGCCCTGAAGCACATGCACTTCCACGTTCGGCTGGTTGTCGACGGCGGTCGAGAACGTCTCGCTCTTCCGCATCGGAATCGTCGTGTTGCGGGTAATCAGCGTCGTCATGACGCCGCCCAGCGTCTCGATGCCGAGCGACAGCGGGGTGACGTCGAGCAACACGACGTCCTTCACTTCGCCTGCGAGCACGCCGCCCTGAATCGCGGCACCCACCGCCACGACCTCATCAGGGTTGACCCCCTTGTGCGGCTCCTTCCCGAAGTAATCCTTCACGAGCTGCTGCACTTTGGGCATGCGCGTCGATCCGCCCACCAGCACGACCTCGTCGATCTTCTTCGGATCGAGGCCGGCATCGGCGATCGCCTTTTTCACCGGCTCCATCGTGCGCTGCAGCAGGTCATCGACGAGCTGTTCGAGCTTCGCGCGCGTCAGCTTCATCGCGAGATGCTTCGGACCGGTCTGATCGGCCGTGACGAACGGCAGATTGATTTCGGTCTCGAGCGCCGAAGAGAGCTCGATCTTCGCCTTCTCCGCCGCTTCCTTCAGGCGCTGCACGGCCACGCGATCTTTCGTCAGATCGATGCCGTCGGTCTTCTTGAACTCGGCCGCAATCCAGTCGATGACGCGCTGGTCGAGATCGTCGCCGCCGAGATGCGTGTCGCCGTTGGTCGACTTCACTTCGACCACGCCCTCACCCACCTCGAGCACCGAGATATCGAAGGTGCCGCCGCCGAAGTCGTACACCGCAATGGTCTCGTCCTTCTTCTTGTCGAGGCCGTACGCGAGCGCAGCCGCCGTCGGCTCGTTGATGATCCGCAGCACGTTGAGGCCGGCGATCTTGCCGGCGTCTTTCGTGGCCTGCCGCTGCGCGTCGTTGAAATACGCCGGAACCGTGATGACCGCGTCAGCCACCGGTTCGCCGAGGTAGTCCTCGGCCGCCTGCTTCAGCTTCTGCAGCACGATCGCGGAGATTTCGGGCGGCGAGTATTTCTTGCCGCGCGCCTCGACCCACACGTCGCCGTTGTTGGACTCGACGATGCGATAGGGCACGCGCTGATGCTCGCCAGAGGTTTCGGCGAGCTTCCGGCCCATGAAACGCTTGATTGAAAAAACCGTATTCTCGGGGTTGGTGACGGCCTGGCGTTTCGCCACCTGCCCAACCAGCCGCTCACCTTCTTTCGTGAACGCGACGACCGACGGAGTAATCCGCGAGCCTTCCTGGTTCACGAGCACGGCGGGCTGCCCGCCTTCCATGACAGACACGACGGAGTTCGTCGTTCCGAGGTCAATTCCAATGACTTTCTTGCTGTTCGTTTTTGCCATGGAGGTAGTCTACGTAAATATATGAGTATTTGTCAAGCATGTTATATGAGTTATATATACTCATATCATAACCGGCTCGAAATCAACTATTTGGGGTCTGACCCGTCGGTACGGTCGGACCTGACTGCAAAACGGAGCCGGGCCCCGTATATTTGGGCCGTGAGTGAAATCCGGCTGTTGTTTCTGGGCGACATCGTGGGAAAACCCGGGCGGGAACTGATCCGGAAGGGACTCCCATCCTTAATAGAGCACTACTCGGTCGACCTCGTGATCGCCAACGCTGAAAATGCGGCGGCCGGCCGGGGCATCACGCGGGAGATCGGCGACCAGTTGCTGGGCTGGGGGGTCGACGTCATGACCTCAGGCAACCATATCTGGGCTCAGCGAGAAGCCATTGATTACATCGGCGCCGAAGCCCGGCTTTTGCGGCCAGCCAACTTCCCCGCCGGCGTGCCCGGCAACGGCAGCTATCTGGCTCGAACCGCCCAGGGGCGCCCGGTGGGTGTAATCAATGTGATGGGGCGCGTCTTCATGCAGGAGCTCGACAACCCCTTCACCCGCGTCCTCGAAGAAATCGAGGCGATGCGTTCGCGCACCCGCATCATCTTTGTAGACTTCCACGCGGAAGCCACGTCAGAAAAAATTGCGATGGGCTGGCACCTCGATGGCAAAGTGACCGCCGTCGTCGGCACGCACACACACGTGCAGACCGCCGACGAACAAATCCTGCCGGGCGGGACGGCGTACCTGACCGATGTCGGCATGACCGGACCGCATGACGGTGTCATCGGCGTCGAGAAGGCCGCGGTCATCGACAAGTTTCTTCGCGGCATGCCCGTCCGGATGGAAACGGCGGCAGGCAACCCGCGCCTCAACGGCATCCTGATTGCTGCTGACGAGTCGACCGGGAAGGCGATATCGATTCAGCGCGTCAGTCTTTCCGCCAAAGAACTGGAACATGAGCTCGCTGTTTGATCTGCCCTTCGACGAGCCAGAGCCCGAACCCGCCGAGGCCAAACCGCCCGCTGCGCGGGAGCGTACGCGAGTCGTCTTCAGTGTCAGCGACCTGACCGCCGACATCCGGAACATTCTGGAAAACGCGTACGCCGAGGTGTGGGTCGAGGCGGAAATCTCCAACTGCCGGCTGTGGAATACGGGGCATCTCTACTTCACGCTGAAAGATCCGGGCGCCCAAATCAAGGCCGTCATGTTCAGGTCTGACGTGCGCACGTTGCGGTTCAAGCCCGAAGACGGACTTCACGTGGTCGTGCGCGGCCGCCTGAGCGTGTACGAGCCGAAGGGCGAATACCAGATCGTGTGCGAGCGGATGGAGCCGCACGGCCTCGGCGCGCTGCAGCTCGCCTTCGATCAGCTGAAGAGACGGCTGCAGGCCGAGGGGCTGTTCGATGCGTCGCGCAAGCGGCCCCTTCCCTCTCTGCCCCGCAAGATCGGGATTGTCACGTCGCTCGACGGCGCCGCGATTCGCGACATCATCAACGTGCTGGCCCGTCGCTATCCCAATGCGCACCTTGTGATTCGCCCGGCGCGCGTCCAGGGCGAGGGTGCCGCAGCCGAGGTCGCCCACGGCATCAGAGACATCGTCAGGGTTCCGGGCATCGACGTCGTCATTGTCGGCCGCGGCGGCGGATCGATTGAAGATTTGTGGGCGTTCAACGAGGAAGCCGTCGCAAGAGCCATTGCGGCCTCGCCGGTGCCGATCATTTCGGCCGTCGGGCACGAAGTCGACGTCACCATCGCAGACTTTGCCGCCGACGTGCGCGCGCCTACGCCGTCGGCCGCAGCGGAAATGGTGGTGGCGCGAAAGGAAGATTTCTGCAATCACATCGAGCGGCTGAACGATCGACTGAGCGGCGCGATCCGCGGGTCGATCGCGCGCCTCGAATCGCGCGTCCATCAGCTGAACCGGAAGCCGGGATTTGCCGGCTGGTCGGCGCGTCTTGCGCTGCGCGGCCGGCACTGCGCCGAAACCACGCATGCGTTGCGGCATGCCGGGCGGTCGGCCATCAGCCGCCGGCTTCGCGCGTATCAAGTACTGAGGATGCAGCTCGAGCAATTCGATCTGCGCCGCCGGCTGGGAGGGGTGCGCGCGCGTCTCGTCGGCGTCGAGGGCGCCCTGCGCGCCGCGGCCACGCATCGGCATCATCGCGCCGAAGCGCGCCTCCACACATGCGCGGCGCGTCTCGATAGTTTGAGTCCGCTCGCTGTGCTCGGCCGTGGCTATGCGGTCGTGTGGGACGAATCACGGACGCATGTCATCCGTAAAGCCAGCGACGTCAGGCGCGGCGATGCTGTCCGCGTCACGCTGTCCGAGGGCGAATTGAAATGCGAAGTGGTGAAAACTGATGGATCCGACAATTAAGGATTTCGAGGCGGCCATCGCCGAGCTCGAAACGATCGTCAAGAAACTCGAGGAGGGGGACCTCGCGCTCGAGCGGTCGCTCGAGCTGTACGAGCGCGGCGTGCAGCTGTCCCGCTTCTGTCACACCCGACTCGAAGAAGCCGAGAAGCGCATCGAGATTCTCAACGAGCGCGGCGATTTGCGACCAGCGGGCGCCGCCTTCTCAAAAGACGACAGCAAATGAGCCGCTCATCATGCAGGTTGCCTCACTCGCCGGAGTACCTCGATACTCGGCGCGCCCAAGTAGACGCCGCGCTGACGCGCTTTCTCCCGGCCTCGCCGCAATGCCCGCCGGTGCTGGAAGCGGCCATGCGTTACAGTCTGGATGCCGGCGGCAAACGCCTGCGCCCCATCCTTACGCTTGCGGCTGCGGAAGCGGTCGCCGGCGCATCTGGCAGTGCCGAACAGGCGATTACGGCTGCGCTGCCAGCGGCCTGTGCTCTCGAGCTCATCCATACCTACTCGCTGATTCACGACGACCTTCCCGCGATGGATGACGATTCGTTGCGGCGTGGACGGCCAACGAACCACATCGTCCACGGTGAGGGCATCGCCATTCTCGCGGGTGACGGGCTGCTGACCGAAGCCTTCGCGCTGCTGGCGACCGAGCCCCGCGACCCGGGCCTGGCTTCGCGGAAGATCCGCGCCATCCACGTGGTCGCCATCGCTGCCGGCGCGTGCGGCATGGTCGGCGGGCAGGCGATCGATCTACAGGCTGTCGGGTCGGCGACGAGCTTCGACGCACAATCACTGCAGGACATGCACGCGCGCAAGACCGGCGCGCTCATTCGTGCTGCAGCGGTTGCGGGTGCGATCATGGGCGGCGGGAGCGACGAATCGATTCGCGCCGTCGAAGACTACGGACGACAGCTCGGCCTCGCCTTCCAGATCGTCGACGACATTCTCGACGTCGAGGGAACTGCCATCGACCTCGGGAAAACAGCCGGCAAAGATGCCCGCGCCGGCAAGCCCACCTATCCCTCGATCTACGGACTCAAAGAGTCGCGCCGTCTCGCGGCCGAGTGGCACGACAACGCCATTGCGGCGCTGCGATCGGCAGGTCTCCACGAAAGCCGCCTGGCCGATATCGCATCCTGGGTCGTCAAGCGAAGCAATTGAAGGTCCGTCTCGACTCGCTCCTCGTCAGCCGCGGCCTCGCACAGTCGCGCGAGCGTGCGAGCGCGCTGGTTCTCTCGGGCGTCGTGCTCGTCAACGGTCAACCTGCCCAAAAAGCGGGTCAGCAGGTCGCTGCCGACGCCGAGGTGGCCTTGAAGAAACCGGACCATCCGTATGTCGGTCGTGGCGGCATCAAGCTGGCGCATGCACTCGAGACGTTCGGCATCCTCGTCGAAGGCCGCGAGGCGCTCGACGTCGGCGCGTCCACGGGAGGATTCACGGACGTCCTCCTCAAACGCGGAGCGATCCGGGTGGTCGCGCTCGATGTTGGCCACGGCCAGCTCGACTGGGGCCTGCGTAACGATCCGCGCGTGGTCGTCATCGAGCGCGCCAACGCACGAACGCTCGGGCCTGTCCACCTGCCTTCCCTCGTCGATATCGTCACCGTTGACGTCTCTTTTATCTCGCTGCGCCACATCTTTCCCCGCCTTCCGCCGCTCCTTCGAGAGGGCGCCGACATCGTCGCGCTGGTCAAACCTCAATTCGAGGCAGGACGCGCGGAGGTCGGCAAGAAAGGCGTCGTTCGCGATCCAGAGGTGCAGTTACGCGTCGTCGAGGAAGCGACGCGCGCGGCCGCTGAGGTAGGATTGGTCCGCGCAGCCATGACCGAATCTCCGATTACCGGCGACACGGGAAACCGGGAGTTCTTCCTCCACTTGAAGGGGCGGGTGCCGGCGCCCCGCGGCACAGCGTGAACGCCGTCGGCATCGTCGCAAAAGCGCGGCTCGAGCGTGCGGCGAGCCATCTTTCGCAGATCGCTTCGTGGCTCGAGCAGCGGAAGATCACGCCGGTGTTCGATCCGGACACCGCAGCCCTGGCGAGATCCGCAGGGGCCGTCGGACAGTTCAAGACCGTCGATCGAGACGAGCTGCCGCGTCATGTCGACGCCATCGTCGTGCTCGGCGGAGACGGCACCTTGCTCGGCACCGCCGGCCGCATTGCGAAGGCGAAGTCGGATATCCCGATCCTCGGCGTCAACTTCGGCAGCCTCGGGTTCCTCACCGAAGTGACGCTTCCCGAGATCTACGCGTCGCTCGAATCGGCCGTCAACGGCACCGCACAGATCGAAGAGCGCATGATGCTGTACGTGACGGTCGACGCCGGCGGCCGCCGCGTCACCGATCGCATCGTGCTGAACGACGTGGTCGTCACACAGGGCGCACTCTCGCGCATCATCGAATTGTCGGTGTCGGTCGACGGCGAGTTCATGATGCGCGTCAAAGCGGATGGCCTCATCATTGCCAGCCCGACCGGAACGACGGCGTACAACCTGTCAGCCGGGGGGCCCATCGTTCATCCGCATGTCGACGGCCTCACCATTACGCCTATCGCCCCGCACACACTGACCAACCGTCCTGTCGTCGTGCCCGGCTCCAGCGAGATACGCATTCAGCCGCTCATCCACGACGAGCAAAGCGAAGTGTTCGCCACATTCGACGGACAGGCGCTGCTGCCGCTGAAAAGCGACCACATCGTGTCGGTGTGCCGCGCGGAAAAACCGCTGCGGCTCATCCGTGCGTCGGAGCGGGGATACTTTCAGGTGTTGAGGGAGAAGCTGAAGTGGGGCGAGGGGTAGGAAAGTGGAAAGTGGAAAGTGGAAAGTGGAAAGTGGAAAGTGGAAAGTAGAAAGTAGAAAGTGAAAAGTCAGAACTGAAGCCTTTACTTTTTACTTTCTACTTTTTACTTTTCCTTTCTCTTACATGTCTCTTGCCGCCGTCCGAATGTTATAGCCCTCCTCGATCGTCAACACCCAAATGCGTCCATCGCCGATGTCGCCGGTGCGCGCCGTGTTCATGACGACCGCGATCACTTCGTCGACGAGCTCATCCGACACCGCCATCTCGATCATCGTCTTCGGCAGAAGACTCACATCGTACTCACGCCCTCGATAGACAGCTTTGTGGCCTTTCTGGCGCCCGTGACCTCTCACTTCTGTAATCGTCATGCCCGACACTGAGGCCTTTTCGAGGGCTTCACGTACCTCTTCGACCTTGTTTGGACGAATAATGCACTTTATAAGCTTCATGCTTTTGTCGGACAGAAATGTGATCGTGTTTGTTGAGGGGTGTTTCGCGGAAATTCTACAGTACACTTGGACCCTCATGCCGGAGCTGTGCACGGTCATAGTGGGTGCGCCCGATCTGCATGACGCGCTTCGCGAGCGCGCAGGCGCCAGCGGCGAGGTGTTGATCTTCAGCGACATCGAAGCGCTCAAGGCTCTCGACACGATCACGGCACGGCGCCCTCGCGTGATTGCCCTCGAACGGCTGTTCGCCGCCACGTCGCGCGGCGCGGCGCTCATCAATCGAATCAAGGCCGATCCGGCGCTTTCCGGCGCTGAAATTCGAATCGTGGCGCACGACGGCACCTACGCGCGCATTTCGCCGCGCAGAACGCCACCGGCACCACCACCTGCGATTGCCGTGTTGGGGCAAATCGCACTCGCGCCCGAGATCCCACCGGCCGCCGGCGCGGCGACCGCGATCGAGACGGTCGAGCACCCGGTGCCCTTGCCGGATGCGTATCTCGACTACGCCATCACGCGCCGTGCATTCCGTTTCCGCATGGTCGACGGAACGCCCGTACAGGTGGATGGCACGATCGCCAACGTCGTGGATCTTTCGGCGATCGGCGCGCAAATCCTCTCGCCCGCCCCGCTGAAGCCCGCTCAACTGATTCGGATAGCGCTGGTCGACGATGTGGGTGTCGTGAAGTTCAACGGATCGGTTGCGTGGGCATTGTTCGAGATTCCCAAGGGCGTGTCGCGCTACAGGGCGGGCATCGAGTTCAAGGGTGCCGAGGCGAAGGCGCTGGAAGCCTTCTGCAGACGCCACAAAACGTAGTTACCGCGCGCCTACTCCAAACCACTCCGCTGCGGCAGTTTTCTCACGGATGATCGTGTCGTTGCGACCCGATCCCGTCGACACGATCGAGACCGGCACGCCGCTTACCTCCTCGAGGAAGGACACGTAGCGGTGCGCTTCGCGCGGCAGATCGTCGAAGCGCGTGACGCCCGACGTCGGGCGCGTCCACCCCGGAAGCGTTTCGTAGACCGGCTCGCATTTCGCAAGCACGTTGAGATCGGCCGGCCATTCGGCAACCAACTGCCCGCCATATCGATAGCCGGTACACACCTTGATCTCGTCGAGACCATCCAGCACATCGAGCTTCGTCAGGGCGACACTGTCGAGGCCGTTGATGCGCGTGGCGTAGCGGGCGACCACCGCGTCGTACCATCCGCAGCGGCGTGGGCGTCCGGTCACCGATCCGAACTCTTTGCCGCTGTCGCGAAGACGATCGCCGGCAGCACCCACCAGCTCTGTCGGCATCGGTCCTTCGCCAACCCGCGTCGCGTACGCCTTGACGACGCCCAGCACCCCGTGAATCATCCTGGGACTGACACCGAGACCGGTGCACACTCCGCCAATCGTCGAGTTCGATGACGTCACGAAGGGATAAGTGCCGTGATCGATGTCGAGAAGCGTCCCCTGCGCGCCTTCAAAGAGCACGGGACGGCCGGCGGCGCTTGTTTTCGCCAGAAACAGCGAGATATCGGTGACCCACGGCTTCATGCGCTCGCCGTAGGCCAGCATCTGATCGAACAAGGGCCGCCAGTCGAGCTGCGATTCCTTGATCAGGCGGTTGCGGGCCTGCACGTTCTCGCGGATTTCCTGCTCCAAACCGGCGCGATCGAACAGATCGCACACGCGGATGCCACGCCGGCCGATCTTGTCCTCGTATGCCGGACCAATTCCGCGCGAGGTGGTGCCGATCTTGCGCTCTCCGCGCCTCGCTTCCGACAGCAGGTCGAGCTCGCGGTGATACGGAAGGATCAGATGCGCGCGCTCGCTGATGAGCAGGCGCGTGTTGACGTCGTACCCCATCTTCGCGAGCTCGTCAATCTCGGCAAAGAGGGCATGGGGATCGATGACGACGCCGTTGCCAATCGCGCACGTGACGTGCGAATGGAGAATGCCCGAGGGAAGAAGCCGCAGGATGATCTTCCTGGTATCGGCATACACCGTGTGACCGGCGTTATGTCCGCCCTGATAGCGTGCGACGACGGCAAAGTGCGGCGTCAACAGATCGACGACCTTGCCTTTGCCTTCATCTCCCCACTGCGCGCCGAGTACAGCGATGTTCATGGCCGACACATTCTACATTGTCGTGCCATTTCCCTGAGAAATACAAAACTGGACACGTCGCGAAGTCGACACGACGATGCATGCGACTTGTCAAACAAAATTTTTTTCATTTTCAAATTGACAACTCAGGCGCGCGGTCTTAACGTCTGTCTTTCTTTCGCGAACGCTCTTCACGCATCCGTGCCCACACACGAATCCATCACGGCGTCGAGACCTTCATTGGAGCGGCGAATCGTCGCCGGGGTCGACGCCTCACCATCGCGCATCCCGGTGCTGCTCGGCGATTTCCGCACGGGCCGCACGCAGGTGTTGTATCGGCTTCGCGATCGCATCGGCCGGACGCAGTGCCAGCACATCGATCTCGAGCGTTCGGCCACGACACCCGAACGTTTCTACAACGCGATCATCAACGCGTCGCCGTTCAGGATGCCGGCGCGTCCGGAACCGGCGTCGGCGCGCGAAGCGTTCGATGCAACGCTCGCATTTTTCGATCAGGCCAGGGCCGGCGGCGGCAGTGAACCGGCGACATTCCTCCTCGACGAAGTGCTCGAACTGCGCACGTTCGAGAGCTTTCCGGGGCTGCGCACGGCGCTGCGTGAGCTGCTGAAAACCCTCACCACCACCTCGAACCGCTTCGTGCTGACGACGCGCTATATCTCACGGGCTCATAGACTTCTGAGGGATGCGACGTCCAGGTTCGAGGTCATCCATGTGCCGCCCCTGTCGTCGGCCGAGGTGCGCGACATCATGATGTCGATCGACGGCGGGCAGGCGCTGCTGCGCGATGATCGATCGTCCGAAGCGCTCGCGCGCGCGGTCTACACGCTGTCGGATGGCCGCGTCGGATACGCGCTGGCGATCGCCGAAGCGTTGAATCGCATGGTCGATGCGCAGGGAGTGGGCGATCCGGTCAGCGCGCTTACGTCGTTGCTGTCGCCCGATGGCCGGCTCGCGGCCACCTGTGCGTCGTGCTACGAATTGCGTTTGCATCGCGCGCGCGGGTACGGCGCCCTCAAAGCGATTCTAGAAATCCTCGCTCTCGAAGAGCCGCTGACGCTCACCGAAGTGGCGCAGCGTCTCAGGCGGACGCCGGGTTCGACGAAGGACTATCTCTCGTGGCTCGAAGACGTCGACCTGATCGTGTCGCAGCGCAAGCGCTACAGCTTCAGCGATCCGCTACTCCGCGTCTGGGTACGGCTCTACTGCCGACCGTCGGGCCCATCCGAGGAAGACGTCGCACGCGAAGTGCAGTCGTACGCGCTGAGCAGACTGCCGCAACCGGAGCCGGCCATGGTGATCGCCGGCGGCGGCGAGAGCGACCTGTCGGACGACGACCGGAAGCCGTGGGGAATCATCGAGATAGATTAGCGATCTAGAATCTAGAATCTAGAATCTAGAATCTAGAATCTAGAATCTATAAAAACTGGAATCTGGAAACTGGAACTCGGCCGATTCTAGATCTTCGATTCTCAGATTCTAGATTTCAGATTTCAGATACTCCAGCGCCAGCCTCGCAGCTTCCTGCTCCGCTTCTTTCTTGCTGCGCCCAACCGCCTCGGCCATCGGCTTTCCACCCACGCGCACCTGCACCTGAAATGTCTTGTGGTGATCGGGACCGGTTTCGCCGATGACGGCGTACTCGGGAAGGGGATCGCCGGCCGACTGCACGCGCTCCTGCAAGGCCGACTTGAAATCGTGGAAGGCCGTGGGCGTCCGCGCCTCGTTCATGAGCTCGTCGAACTGCCGCGCGATAAATGCCGTCGCCTGATCGACGCCGCCATCGAGATAGATGGCGGCAATCAACGCCTCGTAGCCATCCGCCAGCAGCGCCTGCTTGCGGCGCCCGCCGGTCTTTTCTTCTCCGCGGCCGAGCAACAGGTGCTCGCCAAGGTCGAGACCTTCGGCCAGCCTCGCCAGCGTCGCCGTGGAGACGAGCGCCGCTTTCATCTTCGACTTCCAGCCTTCGTCACGGCTCGGAAAGCGCCGGAACAGCAGATCGGCAATCGCAAAGCCCAGCACCGCGTCCCCGAGAAATTCCAGCGATTCGTTGTCGAAGACCCCGCCGCTGACATCTTCGTTGGCGCGTGAGGTGTGCGTCAGCGCGTGCTCGAGCAACCCCGGATCGCGAAACGTGTAGCCGACGCGCCGCTCGAGCGTAGAGAACTCGCCTCGAAGCGGAATCACGCGGCCGCCCGACAGGTCGATGCGATGGCTGTCGATGACGCGTCGCGCTTCGTCGGCCTCTTCGGGCCGCACGGAAATCTTGACCTCGGCGATGCCCCCGACGCCCACGGGAAAGAGCGATTGTGGCGCACCCGATGACACGAGCGACTCTATGCCGTGGCTCTCGAGCAGCCCCCGGACAACGCGCGCCTCGATGTCGGACGCGCTCGTGAACACCACCGTCAACTCATTCATTCGTCGCGGCTCATTCCTCGAACTTGAGGATCATCATCGTAATGTCATCGTGCTGCGGTTGTCCCTGCGCAAACGTGGAGACTTCCTGGACCAGACCGTCGCGGATAGCCTCTGGAGCGCAGTCCGCGTGGGCTTCGAGCCAGGCGCTCAGCCGTGCGTCGCCGAAGCACTCGCCAGTGCCGTCCATCGCCTCGCTGATGCCGTCGGTAAAGAAGAAGAACAGATCGCCGGCGGCCACCGGCAACATCAGCTCCTGCAGGCACCGCTCGAAACGTACCCCTCCGTCGAGATTCAAGCCGAGCACCATTCCATCCGGCGCGAACACCTCGGCGCGCCGGCTGCCGGCGCCGCCTGCCGCAATCCTGATGAACGGTGTGTGGCCGGCGCGAGCGCAGGTGATCGTGCGCGCCATGGGGTCGACGACGGCGTAGGTCATCGTGATGAAACTGCGGCTGTCGAGATGATGCGAAATAATCCGGTCCGCTTCAATCAGGAGCTCGCGCGGAGATGTATAGATGCGGCTGAGCGACAGCATCAACCCCTTCAACTCGGCCATGTAAAGCGCCGCTGATGTGCCCTTGCCCGAGACATCGGCGATGAGCAGCCCGACACGCCCATCGGCCAGCGGCAGGAAATCATAATAGTCACCGCCGACCTCCCTCGCCGGCACGCAGAGCGCCGCGATGGACATGCCCGGCGCCTTCAGCGTGCCGAGCGGCAGCAGTGACATCTGGATGTCGCGCGCGATACGCAGCTCCTGCTCGAGCCGTTTCTTCTCGTCCTGCTCGACGAGCAGATGCTGGATGCGTCCGGTCATGTCGTTGAACGAGACGGCGAGCGTGCCGAGTTGATCGTCCGATCGGACGGCGATCCGATGTTCGAAGTCTCCGCTCTTGACGCGCTCGGTACCGCTGAAGAGCTCGTCGACGGCGCTCGTAATCGTGCGCGCAAGCGCAAGCCCGTTGCCGAGCGCGACGACCTCGATGACGAGCAGCAGCACGCCGATGCCAATGAGCGCGACGAACAGGCTCTGCTGAAAGCCGATATTCGAGCTGTTGCGAGAGCTCCCGAGCCAGTCATACAAGGTCCGCACGTCCACGCTCATCGCAACCGTGGTGCGCTCGGGCCGGCCCGTCTCCCAATCGGTGTATGTCAGATAGGTCGCCGTGTTGAACAGCGACCGTGGACGCTTCTGGCCGAGCCTGATTCCGGACGACACCAGCGCGTTCTCCTCGAGCGCATTCTCGATTGGGAGATCGACAACGACGGCCTTCCGGGGCGCGGCACCGCCGGCCACAACGACCGCTCGCGCGAGCCTGCCGTGGTCGACGAGGCCCGAAAAGCTGCCCGTTCCGAGCCACCCCGGCAACTCGTCGGCGGAAACGAGCCTGAGCGAGACGCGGGGATATCGAGTCGAGATGCCCGATTGCCGCCGCTCGATGATGTCCGGGTGTGCCGCTGGCGCCGCGCGCTCGATCTCGAACAACGTCGTCCGTCCAAACACACTGGCCTGCTCGATGAGCCGATCGACGCGCTCATGGACGAGATACGAGCTGATATCGAAGAAGATGAGAAGAAAGGCGAGAAGCGAGAAGGTGACGAGCAGCAGAATGGGAACCGCGCCGACGAGCACATAGGAAAGGATCAGCTTGCGGCTGACCCGCCACAGCAGGCCCGACCGTGCAAGCCGGGTGAAGCGATACGTCGTGATGACCGCAAGAACGATCAGCGCGAGATTGACCGCGCGGTCGAGTGCGATCTGCCCGGGCGCGACCAGCCAAACCAGTACCTTGAGGGCAATCGCCGCGATCCAGAGGGCAGGAATAGCGCGAATGATATCACCCGGCTGTGGACTCTCGAACCCAGCTCAAGTACGCCTCGCTGCCGTCCACGACAGGCATGACGATGAATTCCGGCAACTCGTAGTCGTGGAGCTCGAGAAGGCGCGCCTTCAGTGCGGGCACGCGCTGGATGGTCGTCTTCATGATGAGCTGCCGCTCCTGCTCGGACTCGACGTCTCCCTTCCATCGATAGACCGACTCCATCAGGGCATGGACGTTGACGCAGGCGGCCAGCCGTTCGCTGACGAGCATCGATGCCAGCTTGTGCCCGTCGGCCATCCTCGAGATCGTGGTCCAGACGACGACGCAGTCGTTCTCCATCAGCAACCCCCCTATTTATTGCTTGTACTTCTACCGAAAATGCTGTACTAACTAAGGGACTCTACTACACCGGAAATGCCAACCACGAAGGCTGCGACAACCCAGACGGTTCAGCGCGCGCAACGTCGCGGACGGCGGATTCTCGCCGGTCTCTTCTTCTTCGTCGTGTGCGTCCTGGTCGTCGATGCGCTCGTGGGCGATCAGGGGCTGGTCGCCACAATCAGGGCGCGCAAGCAATACGATGACCTGGCCGCCGACCTTGCGAAGGTCCGATCTGAGAACGCCGCGCTGCGCGAAGAAGCGCGCCGGCTGCGGGAAGACCCCGCGGCGATTGAAGAGATCGCGCGACGCGAGCTGGGCCTGATGAGCCCGGGCGAGAAATTGTTCATTATTCGAGACGTCGACCCATCTGCCTCCAAGTAAGCCCTCAGCGCATGTCGCAGCTCATCGATTTTGTCCTTCATTTCGATCGACACCTGCTCGAATTCGTCCAGCAGTACGGCACGTGGGTCTACGGCATCCTCTTCGTCATCGTGTTCGCCGAGACGGGGCTGGTGGTCACACCGTTCCTGCCCGGCGATTCGCTGCTCTTCGCCGTGGGCGCGCTCAGCGCAACCGGCGTCCTGAACCCGTGGTTCTGCTATGTCCTCCTGATCGGCGCGGCGATTCTCGGCGATGGGGTGAACTACTCGGTCGGCCGTCGCATCGGCCCGCGGCTGCTCGGCCGCGGCGAGGGGCCGGCGTTTTCACACCGCCTCATTAACCCCCAGCACATCAAGCGCGCCCATGAGTTCTTCGAGCTGCACGGCGGAAAGGCGGTCGTCCTCGCCCGGTTCGTGCCAATCGTGCGCACTTTCCTGCCGTTTGTGGCGGGCGCCGCCGAAATGAACGCCGCCTCGTTCCTCTTCTACAACATCACGGGCGGCATCGGCTGGGTCACCATCTGCATGGGCGCGGGATTCCTCTTCGGCAACGTGCCCGTCATCAAGGAAAACTTCACGCTTGTGACGATCGGCATCGTCTTCGTGTCGGTACTGCCGATGGTGTTCGAAGTGATCAAGCATCGCAAACAGCTGAAGCGGCCATAGCGGCAACCCACACTGCAACGGGATCTGACCTTTAACGCAGAGGCGCAAAGGCACAGAGGAAAAGCACCGCGAGCCTGACTGACGGTGCCTACAGAGGCGTTAGGCTGAGTTCAGACGTCGCGTCGTCGCCGTCGTCGCGTCATCGTATCGCTTAGTTGTTTTTTGAATTTTCTCGGCGTCTCGGCGCCTCGGCGTCAAAACAAATCTGAGTGTATTTACTCGCCGAGGTAAGCCTCACGCACGCGCGGATTGTTGGCGATCTCAGCGGCACTGCCCTCGAAGATGACGGCTCCGGTTTCGAGCACGTAGCCGCGGTCGGAATGCTTCAGGGCGGCGCTGGCGTTCTGTTCGACGAGCAGCACAGTCGTGCCTTCGGCTTTGATCCCGTCGATCGTGCTGAAGATGGTCTGGCAGATGATGGGCGCGAGGCCCAGCGAGGGCTCGTCGAGGAGCAGCAGCTTGGGGTGCGACATGAGCGCGCGGCCTATCGCCAGCATCTGCTGCTCACCCCCCGACAACGTGCCGGCGCGCTGCTTCATGCGCTCCTTGAGCCTGGGGAACAGCGTGAATCCGCGCTCGAGATCGCGCTTGATCGCCGCCTTGTCTTTCGTCAGGTACGCGCCCATTTCGAGATTCTCGAGCACCGTCAGGTTCGCGAACACACCGCGGCCCTCAGGCGCCATCGACACGCCTCGCGCCACGAGCTTGTGCGCCGCCAAACCAGTCACATCCGTGCCGTCAAAGACAATCCGGCCGCTCTCCGGAGCCAGCAGCCCGGTGATCGCACGCAGGGTCGTCGACTTCCCCGCCCCGTTCGCGCCGAGCAGCGTGACGACCTCGCCCGAGCGCACCGTGAGCGAGACGTCCCTCAGCGCGTGAATCGCGCCGTAGAAGACGTTCACCTTCTCGAGCGACAGAAGAACGCCGTCATCCGCCGCCAAGATAGGCCTCGATGACCTTTGGGTTTTTCTGAATCTCAGCGGGCGTGCCGATGGCGATTTCCTCTCCGTAGTCAATCACCTGAATCGTCTCGCAAATCCCCATCACGACCTTCATGTTGTGCTCGACGAGAAGGATCGTCAGCTTCAGCTCGTCCCGGAGCCATCGGATCAGCCGCATGAGCTCGCGCGATTCCTGCGGGTTCATACCGGCTGCCGGCTCGTCGAGCAGGAGCAGCTTCGGTTCGGTGGCGAGCGCGCGCGCGATTTCGAGACGCCGCTGGCTGCCGTACGGCAGGCTGGTCGCCGGCTCGTCGGCAAACTTCTCGAGGTTGAAGATCTTCAGCAGCTCCATCGCCCGGTCGCGCGTCTCCTTCTCTTCCCTGTGGTGCCGGCCCGTACCGAGCACGGCATCAGGCAGCATTTGCCGTGTGCGCAGATGATGGGCCGTCATCACGTTCTGCACGACGCTCATGTCGGCGAACAAGCGAATGTTCTGGAACGTTCTTGCGGCGCCCAGTCTGGTGATCTCGTAGGGCTTCTTCTTCTCGATGCGCGTGCCGTCGAACTCGATCTCCCCTTCCGTCGGACAGTAGACACCGGTCAGGACGTTGAACACGGTCGTCTTGCCGGCGCCATTGGGTCCGATGAGGCCGTAGAGCGCCAGAGGCTGGACGGTCATTTCCAGCGATTTCACGGCTGTCAGGCCGCCAAAGCGCATCGTGACGTTACGCGCGACCAGCACTGGCGTGTTATTCAAGCACGGGCCTCCGTTTGGTCGGACGCAGCCAGGCCCAGGAGAACTCGCGGCGGCCGAGCAGACCCTGCGGCCGGAAGATCATCAGCAGAATGAGCAGCAGCGCGTAGATGACCATGCGCAGACCAGGAAACTGCTGATCGAACGTGCGCAGCGCTTCCGGCAGGATGGTGAGAATCGACGCGCCGAGCACCGCACCGGTGATGGACCCGATGCCCCCAAGCACAATCATCACGATGACTTCGATCGATTTCACGAAGTTCAGATTCTGCGGGTTCAGCGGGTTGGCGAAGAGCTGCCCCGACAGCCCGCCGGCGATGCCGGCCAGCGCCGCGCTGATGACGAACGCCATCACCTTGTAGCGTGTCGTGTTGATGCCCATCGCCTCGGCGGCGATCTCGTCGCTGCGAATCGCGAACAGCGCGCGTCCGAACGTGGACATGGCGATATTGCGCGTAATCACGATCGTGAGGACCGCCATTGCGAATATCCAGAACGTGTTCGTAATCGGGATCGCATCGGTAAAACCGGTGGCCCCGCCCACGGCGGGAATATTGAGAATGATGACGCGGATAATCTCGCTGAACCCCAGCGTCACAATCGCCAGATAGTCGCCCTTGAGACGCAGCGAAGGAATGCCGACCGTCAATCCCGCCACTGCAGCGGCAGCCGCACCGGCCAGCAGGCTCGGAATCATCACGACCGATCCGCCGAGCGGGTCACCAGGCGTGCTGCCGACGATCGCGGCGATCCCGCGGCCGTGGTACACGGTCAGGTAGGTCGCCGTGTAGCCCCCGACGGCCATGAAGCCGGCGTGGCCGATTGAGAATTGTCCGGCAAGGCCGTTAATCAGGTTGAGGCTGACGGCCAGCGTGATGTTGATGCCAATCAGGTTGATGATGCGGGCGTAATAGGGGTTGATCTGAAAGTCGCCGAACCCGTATTCGAAGACGTAGTTGGTGGCGAGGAGGGCAGCCAGGGTGCCGGCGATGACGGCGAGTTTTCTGGCCAGGCTCATGCGCTGCTAGACCTTTTCGGTGACCGACGTCCCGAGAATGCCTGCAGGGCGGAAGAGCAGAATGAGGATGAGCACGGCGAATGCCATCGCGTCGCGGTAGGTCGAGTACGCGGTGGCGGAGATCCACGTCTCCATGAGGCCGATCAGCATCCCGCCGAGCATCGCGCCCGGAATATTGCCGATGCCGCCGAGCACGGCGGCGACAAACGCCTTGAGCCCCGTCATGAGGCCCATCAGCGGATCGATGCGCGGAATCGACAGCGCCACCAGCACCCCGGCGACGGCCGCCAGCGCCGACCCGAGCGCGAAGGTAAACGCAATCACGAGATCGGTGTTGATCCCCATGAGCCGCGCCACGGGCAGATTGAACGAGACCGCGCGCATCGCCTTGCCCATCTTCGTTCGATGAACGATGAACTCGAGGCCGAACATCAGGAGCACGGCCACGACGATGATCATCAGGCTTTGATTGGTCGTCTGCACGCCTCCCAGCGAGTAGGTCTGCGAGCGGATCATCTGCGGGAAGAACCGCGGCGTCGCACCGAAGACGACCTGTCCACCGTACTCGAGCAGCAGCGAGACGCCGATCGCGGTGATGAGCGAGGTCAGGCGCGAATGGTGCCGCACCGGGCGGTACGCCAGCCGCTCGATCAGGATCCCGATGGCCGCGCAGATCGCCATGGCGCCCAGGGTCACCGCAATGGCGCCGGGAATCGACGGATTGGCGTCCATGTTCATCGCGTTGGCGAGGTAGTACCCGGCAAACGCGCCGAGCATGTAGACATCGCCGTGCGCGAAATTGATGAGGCGCAGCACGCCGTACACCATCGTGTACCCGAGCGCGATGAGTGCGTAAATGGCGCCGAGGGAGAGACCGTTAATGAACTGTTGGAGGAAGGTATCCACTAATTCGGGCTGATGGTCGTCTTGTAGGCATACTTCACATCCCCGTTGACGAACTGCAACTCCTCGATGACAGCCGGCTTGATGACGTTGCGGTCGGCGTTCATTCTGAGCCGGCCCGTCACGCCGGCCACGTCGGCCGCCGCAATGGCGTCGCGCACTTTCGGTCCGTCCGTCACTCCCGCGCGGGTGATCGAGTCGGCCAGCACTTTGGCGGCATCGTAGCCGAGCGCCGCGATCGAATCAGGCTCGCGGTTGAACTTCGCGCGATAGGCCTTCCTGAAATTCTGCACGACCGGGTCCGGATTCTCGCCCGAGTAGTGATTGGAGATGAAGGTGTTCTTGAGGGCGTCGCGTCCGTTCTTCAACGCGTCGCCAACCCAGCCATCGCCGCCGAGAATCGGCATGGTCATGCCGAGCTCGCGCGCCTGGCGCACGATGATGGCCGCTTCCGGATAGTACCCGGTGGCAAAAATGGCGTCCGGCTTCTGCGCACGCACCTGCGTCAGGATGGCGCGGAAGTCGGCGTCACCCGAGCTGTAGCTCACCGGGTCGGATACCTGCCCGCCGAGCGTCGTGAACGTCTTTTGAATCGCCTCGGTCAAGCCGACGGAATAGTCCTGCTGAATGTCCTTCAGCACCGCGACCTTGCGCGCTTTCAGATCGTTGTACGCGAACTTGGCCAGCACTTCGCCTTGAAAGGGGTCGATGAAGCACACGCGGAAGATGTAATTGCCGACCTGGGTGACCCGCTCGTTGGTCGACGCGGGAGTGATGAGCGGAATCTGGTACTTCTGCGCAACCGGGGCGGCAGCCAGCGTCCGCCGGCTCGCCACCTCGCCGAGCACGGCCACGACCTTGTCCTGGGTGATGAGCTTGGTGACCGCGCTCGACGCTTCTTCGGGCTTGCTCTGATCGTCTTCGACCAGCAGCCTGATTTTGCGCCCCAGCACGCCCCCTGCGTTGTTGATTTCCTCAACCGCGAGTTGTGCGCCCTCGACCGAGGACTGTCCGAACGAGGCACCATCGCCTGTCATCGAGCCGTACATGCCGACCAGAATGTCTCCGGTTGTGTTCTGCTCTCCCGATCCCGATCGGCGTTCGCAGGCCATCGACAAAGCGGCCGCAAATGCGAAGAATACGACGCCCGCACGGCAAAGTTTCATACGGCGGATTATAAAGGAACTCGCGGACCTGCGTGCGATCTGGAGGATTCAATGGGGACGGCAGAAACCCGGATGCGAACAATCGCCTTGCCTGGTGGAGAACGCATCCCGGTTCTCGGGATCGGCACCTGGAACATGGGGGAACGCCGGCAGGCGCGGGCGGGCGAGATTGCCGCGCTGCAAGTGGCGGTCGATCTCGGCATGACGGTGGTCGATACGGCAGAAATGTACGGCAATGGGGCTGCAGAGGAGCTTATCGCCGAGGCACTGGGCCATCGCCGCAAGGAGATCTTTCTTGTGAGCAAGGTGTTGCCGCAGCATGCGAGCAAGCGGGGCACGATCTCGGCCTGTGAAGCCAGCCTTCGCCGGCTGGCGACCGATCGCCTCGACATGTACCTGCTGCATTGGCGCGGCAGCGTGCCGTTCGCAGACACGCTCGAGGCATTCAACACGCTGACGCGCGACGGCAAGATCCGTCATTGGGGTGTCAGCAATCTCGACACCGACGACATGGAAGAGCTCGAGGCACTGACGGTGCGGGACCGCACGCTCGCCGCAACCAATCAGGTCCTCTATAACCTGACGCGACGGGGGATCGAATTCGATTTGCTCCCGTGGTGTGAAACGCGCGGCATTCCGATCATGGCCTACTCGCCGCTCGAACAGGGCCGCATGGAACGGCACAAGGCCCTCCGCGCGATCGGCGAACGCGTGAACGCGACGCCGTCACAAGTGGCGCTTGCGTGGGTACTGCGTCAGCCGGGCGTCATGACGATTCCCAAGGCCGGCCGCGTCGAGCACGTTCGCGAGAACCACGGAGCCTTGAGCCTTCAACTCGCCTCGGAAGACCTGGCCGAGCTCGACGCCGCATTCGCGCCACCGAAGCGAAAGATTTCTCTCGAAATGCTGTGATGTTCTACTGGCGATGCCGGAAATTTTTGCGCGACAACACTCGAGGAGTACCGGTATGATTCGGGTTCTCATGCTGACCAAACCTTTTTTCTGCTTTCGTCTGATCGGGTTGCCGCTGCTGTTGACGGTGCTTGCCGCCGCGGACACAACAGCGCAGGAGAAGGCGTTCGAACCAACTCCAGGCCAGCCCGGCAAGGACGTGGTCTGGGTGCCGACGCCTCAAGAGCTGGTCGAGAAAATGCTCGACATGGCTCAGGTGACACCGCAGGACCTGGTGATCGACCTCGGCTCGGGCGACGGTCGTAACGTGATCGCGGCCGCCAAGCGGGGCGCCCGCGCGATCGGCTTCGAGTACAACCCCGACATGGTGGCGCTCTCGCGCCGTCGCGCGAAAGAGGCGGGCGTCTCCGATCGCGCAACGTTTGTCGAGGGCGATATGTTCGAGGCCGATATCTCGAAGGCCACCGTGCTCGCGCTGTTTCTGCTGCCCAGCAATCTGGACAAGCTCGCGCCGAAATTTCTCGCGTTGAGGCCCGGCACGCGAATCGTCAACAACACGTTCAACGTGACGGGCTGGGATGCAGACGCCTCCGAGACCATCGAAGGCACCTGCCAGAGCTGGTGCACATCGATGCTCAACGTCGTGCCCGCCAAGGCCGCCGGGACGTGGCGCATGGGCAGCGGCGACCTGGTGCTGACGCAGGATTTTCAGATGGTGTCGGGCACGCTTGGGGCGACCAAGGTGTCGGGCCGCCTCAGCGGGGAGCAGATCACCTTCAAAGCCGGCGACACCGATTACACCGGCAAGGTCACGGGCGATCGTATGGAAGGCACGGCGACCACTAACGGAAAAACACAGAGCTGGAGCGCGACCAAGAGTAAGTGACACGACAAACTAGAATCTAGAAACTAGAATCTAGAAACTAGAACTAGAATAAATCTAGAATCTAGAATCTGCTATCAGATTTTAGATTTCAGTTTCTAGATTTTCGTTTCTACTTCTCAGCAACCACCCGCGGCACGCTCGTGACACCTGACGGCAGCGGGTTCAGCACGTCCATATCCTGAAGCCGGAACCGCTGACCGTACTGCTCGGACACCGCGCGCACATCGGGCACCCTGCCGCCCTCGGCGAGCGCGTTGATGGCGGTGTTGTAGACATCGAGACGAATTTCATTCGATCCGGCGCGCAGGTACTCGGTGATGTCGACGCGATACGGCGGGGCCCACGCCGTGCCGGCGCGACGACCGTTCACGAAGACCGTCAACGCCTCCCTGGCCGGCGGCGCAACCAGCGCTGCGAAAGAATTTCCCCGCATCGTGCCGTCCGCAAGCGCCTCGCGATCGATGGCGGCGGCCGGACCAAAGTCGAGAGAGACCCGGACGCCGGCAGCGCGGAACTGTGGCGATGCGTCCCAACTGCGCCGGTAAGTGCCGGTACCGGAGAAATACCGCGTGTTTGCAGCCTGAGACCACGAATGCGGAAGCGTCACGTCGCGAATCTCGGTCGAGCCGACCGTTACGCTCCAGCCCGATCGCAATTCATCGGTCGCAATCGCTGTGCGCACATTTCTGGCTGGCGCCGATCCAGCGCTCGAACGAAAGACGACGATGCGCGAGGCGTACGGCTCCAGTTCGAGCGCGACGTCCCCCTGGCGCACGTCAATCCGCTCGGTCGCACCGGTCATCGGATCCCACAGCTCGGCGTGCGGCGTCGCCGATCGAAAGCGCGCGGTGACCTGATGCACGCGATTCGTGGTGTTCGCCAGGAAATACGCCTGGGCGTCGCCGAGATCGCGATGCACGAATCCGATGTCGGCAACCGCGGGGGTCAGCGTCACATCAGGAAGCACGGCCTCTCGCAGCACGCGTGACAGTTGTTCTGCCCCTACCGGCTGGAGTGACGGCCACTCGCCTTCCGGAAGACGATCGACCGCAATGATTTTTCCACCGCCGCGGGCATAGGCGTGCAGCCATTGCCGCGTCGCATCCGGCATCCAGTGCACGCCGGGCAGCACGACGACCTTGTAGTGGCGGCTCTGCGCTTCGGCCAGCGTGCCGTCGTCGATGGCATCGAAGCTGTACCCGCTCTCGAGGATTCCGGGCACGAGCCACGGCGGCAGCGCGCTGTTCACGGCAGACCACAAGTTCAAATAGGTCCCCGTGCCCGGCCGCATGCCTGCGCGAGCGTCGCCGGTGGGCGCATAGACCGCGATATCCGCAACCGGATCGCCTTGACGAAGAAGAAAGCTGACACGCTGGAGGTAAGCAGACAGGTCGGGCATGACCGGCCACCACGGGTTCTTGTCGGTCAGCGCGCCGGCCGCATAAAACGGCCAACCGGGCGTGCCCGCCTGCGGCGGCGATGCCGGCCAGCCGTGGCCGATGAGTTGATTGATGCCCGAGAGGAAATGCTCATCGGCCTCGCCTTTGATATCGAGCGGCGTGGCACGGAAGGCGGGCGAATGAATCCAGGTCCATGTCTCGGACCCTGCGACGGGCCTCCCGAAGAGATGTGCGGCAGAGGCCGCCCATCGCGCTCGTGACAACATCTTCCATTCGAAGCCCTCGCCGTCGAAAAGATCCGCATGGCGAAAGCTCGACAGGGCCGCGGGCGGCGTGCCGTAGCCCTGGATGCGGAAGCGCACGTTGTTCTTGCGCGACCAGTCTCGAATCGGCACCAGGAATCGCTCTTCGTACAGCTCGGTCAGGGTCTGCCCGACGTCGCGGCGAACCGTGCGCGAGCGCTCGCCCATGTCGTACTCGAGCATCGGCAACAACGGCAGAAGATCATAACCACGCCGTTTCTGAAACTCGGCACGCATGTCCGGCGTCCAGTCCGCGTCGTACACCTCGAGGCTGTCGCAAAAAATCGAATGAATGCCGCCCGGACCTGCAGCCGCAATCAGCTTGTCGCCAACCTCTCTGAGGTGCGTCTCGATCGCCGGCCGATGGTAGTGATCGAGCACGTAGCCGTCGGCGCCGAGCGCCGGCCGCTTGACGACCTGGCCGGTGCGGCCGGCGAAATAGAAAAGAATGGTGCGGGGGCCGGGACCCGCAGGGACCTGAATCGGGCCGGTTCCGGACACATCGAGTGGCCGGAACGTACTGGCATCAACTTCTCGCACAGAGCCGCGGCCGACGAAAGCGGCGATGAGTTGTTCGTGCTCGTAGGGCGCGGGTCGTACGAGCTGCGTGACGTCGGGCGCAACCTCGCGTCGATCCAGCCGCAGACGTGCTGAGGCAAGCGCAGGGGTGATATGCGGGCCACCGAACGACCAGCCGCTCCCGAGCGTGACATCCATCCGCATCCCGAGCTCGCGCGCCTTGCGAGCGGTAAATCCGATGAGGTCGAGATACTCGGGCGACAGATAGCGATAGTTGCGAATGCCGCGCGCGGCGTCGTCGACCGCCATGGGATACACGGTCGCGATCTCGAACCCGCCGATGCCCCCTTCTTTCATGCGGCGCATCTCGTTCTCGATCTGCTCGCGTGTGACTGAAGGGCCGAACCACCACCATCGCATCATGATGCGGCTGTCGTCGGGGGGCGTCCTGAACGCCTG
The DNA here is from genome assembly GCA_963811435.1 of Vicinamibacterales bacterium. Lineage (GTDB taxonomy): Bacteria > Acidobacteriota > Vicinamibacteria > Vicinamibacterales > JAMQPK01 > JAMQPK01. Next base: position 662,630 of record CAWERD010000006.1, on the reverse strand, counting down.
CTCGAGCGCGCCGACGCCGCCGGCGGTTTGTCGGGCAGCCATGCCACCGCCCGCCAGCAGCGCTGACACCACCGCCGCTGCCACCACGAGTCCCCGTTTGACGTCCATGCCCTCCCCCTCTTTGACGGATCAGCGTCGATCTTACCCGCCAGGTCTCAGTTCTGAACACGTTCAAAATGGCAGCATGGAGCCTGCGGCCTTGCAATTGTCGCAGCCGAACACCATCCGTCGCGCGCGCTCACGAGGATTACGTACGAGTCGAGCGACGGTACTTACGCCGCATCAGGTATCGAAGCCGTCGCTCGAGCAATGGAGCACGTGCATCTGGGCTGGGCGTTACTCGGCTGCTTCCTGCGCCTGCCAGCCGTCCGTCAAATGGCGCAACTGCTCATCGATGCGTCTGGCGGCGAGCCGAGGCGCATCCCGCGCGTAACCCAGGCGAGCTGCAAATAAGCCCACACCGCTGCTGCTACGACAAAAAGGAGCGACAGGTTCAGGAGCCAGAAATCCACGTCGGCGCCGGTTTTCCAGATCAATGTGGCCGCATCCGACGGGGCTTGCCATTCAGCTTGACCGTGTAACCACAAGTCGAGATTCGAATAGAGATTCCCGGCGGTGTGCAACGCGACCGCTGGCAGAATCGAATTGGTCAGGTGTGTCACGGTGCCGTAGATCGCAGCAACGGTGACGTAGTACGGCCACAGGATGAGCGTAAAGTCCAAATGCACGATCGCAAAGATCGTCCCGGTCAGCAAGATCGCGGCCGTCAAGCCGAACCGGCGCTCGATCGGTCCCTGCATGTAACCGCGGAACGCTACTTCTTCCACGATTCCCGCAATCGGCGCGGCCGCTAGAAGCAGAAAGAACACCGTGTTCTCTGGCACCGACGTGAGATCCGGCAGGCGCTGTTGAGGCAGCACGACCATCCGATTTGCGATGCGCAGTGCAACGACGAGCGCGATGATACCGAGCCCGCCGGCCATCAGCGCCCTCGCCCACACGGCAGGTGCGAGAGGATTGGCGCGAAGGTTTGGGCCTGCACACCTTGAACGACTTCCATTAAGGGCTACCGCACGACGCGGGTTTTCGACAGCAGTTCGAACGCGCGCTGGCTCCGCTCGGTGAAGAGCGCAAACATCACGTCGATCCAGTACATCTGCAGAAACATCGGCAACTGGCGCACGATGGCCTGTCCGCCGCTGATGCGCGCACCGCTTTCACTGACGACGCGAAGCCCGCGAATGCGCTTTCCAATTGTTGCGCCGTTGCGGTACTCGGCAACCATCGTGTAGACGCCAAACGAAATGCTGCCTCCAATCACGGTGGCACAGAGAAAGACGACCGGCCGAAAGCCTCCCCAGATGCTGCCCTCGCCTGGCGGCACAAGCCTCGTCAACAACCAGGCGATGGGAATGATCACGAGGAACACGCACAGGCCGTCGATCAGCTTCGCCGCGACGCGCTCGCCGAAAGAGGCGCTCGTCAGCGGCTCGGCCGAAAGATACGAATCGGCCAGCTTCGCCGGATCACCAAGCTTGCCCAGCACGTCGTCGAGCGAGTGGCCGTGCGCCAGCCGCTCGGCGATGTGACTCCGCAACTCGGCCGCAATCTGAGCGCGCGACGGCATACCCATGGGCATCGTGTCGAGAACCCGGTTCACGTAATCGTCTGCGGTTGTCACTTCACGCCTCCTTGTTCTGACGCAGCAGCCTGGTCATGGCTTTCGCAAACGTGGTCCACTCGTGCGTGAGACGCTCGAGCTCATGGCGGCCGGCATCGGTCAGCCGGTAGGTACTTGCGCGGCACTCCACGGTCGGGTGTCTCCCACCGTACGCTGACAAAACCGCCGCGCTCCAATCGATACAACACCGGATAGAGCGTGCCGTCGGTCACTTCGAGCGCACCGTTGGTTTCCGCGGTCAGCTTCGAGACGATCTCGTATCCGTAGGCCTCCCCCGTTCCAAGCAGGTGCAGCACGATGAGCTCGAGCGAGCCGCGCTTGAGCTCGCGCTCGATGCTTCGTCTGTCGTCGCCCGGCTCTGTCTGTTTCGCCACGAAGGGAATGGTAGCGCAATATATCTTGTTATACAAGGTATATTGCACGGCCCATATCAGTCGGCCCGCGCTGTCCAATGGCCCAGTCGCGTTCCCGTCCGGCAAGTTCCAATTAGCGGAACATGTTGCGGAGATATTGACACCGCAGGGCAACCGGCGTAACGTCGCGCCACTCAATTAGTAGGAGGTCCCAGAAACGGCCTAGGGAACAACACAAGGAGGAACCATGACCTCGAGGTGTCGATGGTTGTGGGCGTTGGCCGCAGCGTTGCTGCTGGCGACACCCGTGCTCGGGCAGGAATACCGCGGCCGCGTGCAAGGCAGCCTCACCGACGAGACGCAGCTCGCCGTCCCTGGCGCACAAGTCACCCTGCGCAACGACGCCACCGGCGTCGTCGTCACGCGCATCACCGGTCCTGAGGGCCGTTACCTCTTCGACTACGTCGATCCCGGCACTTATACGCTCACCGCGGAGCTCAGCGGCTTCGCGACGGTCGTGCAGCGCAACGTGCTCGTGCAGGCGCGCGGCGACGTCACCGCCGATGTCACGATGAAAGTCGCCGGGCTTGCCGAAACCGTGACGGTCGAGGCGCAGCCGGTCGCGATTCAGTTCAACACGAGCACCAAGGATTTGACGCTCGACCAGAGCCTGCTCGAGTCGATTCCAAACATCACGCGGAATCCGACGCAGCTCGCCTATCTCAGCCCGGTCGTGCGCAATGCCGGCAACAAGAACGAGACGTCGCCGTACCATCACTGGGCCGGCAACGACATGGACATCGGCGGCGGCACGCGCCGGCGCAACGACGTGCTGCTCGACGGCACGCCGCTCGAAGCGGGCCCGAAGGTCGCCTACACGCCGCCGATGGATGCCATCGCCGAGTTCAACGTCTCGACCAACGCCGTCGACGCCGAGTTCGGCCACAGCGCGGGCGGCATCATCAGCATGTCGCTGAAGTCGGGCACGAACGCGTATCACGGCACGGGTTACTTCGTGGGGCGCAACGCCGACTGGAACGCCGTGACCAATCGCGTCTCGCGGCAGCACAGCGACAACACCTACAGCCAGACCGGCGGCACGCTCGGCATGCCGCTTCGCCGCAACAAGGTGTTCCTCTTCACCAGCTTCGAATCGTCGCGCGTGACGGAAGTGCTGCCGCGAACGCTGACGATGCCGACCGCGCTCGAGCGGCAGGGAGATTTCTCGCAGTCGTTCAACCGCGATGGATCGCTCCGCGTCATTTACGATCCGTGGACGTCGCGCTTTGCGGCCGACGGGCGCAGATCATCCGCGATCCGTTCCCCGGCAACCGGATTCCGGCCGATCGCTGGGATCCGCTGGCGTCACGTCTGATGGGGAGCCTCTGGGCGCCGAACAGCGCAGGCGACGATCGCACGGGTCTGAACAACTTCCAGTACAACCAGGAGTTCGACTTCGAGTACCTGAACTTCTCGACGCGGCTCGACTGGAACATCAACGACAAATGGAAGACGTTCGCGCGCGTCAGCCGATTCCAGACCGACCAGGATCAGCCCGACTTCACGGGCGGCGTCGACTCGTTCAAGATGCGGCCGGCACAGGGCAGCAAACGCAACGGCTGGAACATCGCCGCCGACACGGTCTACACGATGAGCTCGACGACGGCGCTCAACGTGCGGGCCGCGTACTACCAAGTCGAGGACAAGCGCGACTATCCAGACATGGCGCTGGCGCCGAGCGACTACAGCAACCTCTGGTCGAACGGCTGGTACCAGCCCTATATGGACGGACGTCCCGATTCTCTACTTCCCCGAAATCACCATGGGGAACTACGGCACCTACGGCGTCGGCAGCGCGTGGTGGCAGATTCCCGAGGGCTACAGCCTGCACGCGCGCTTCAACAAGTACCTGCAGAACCACTCGATCAAGGCGGGCAGCGAAGTGCGCATCAAGCGCGGCGAAGCGGCGCGCTTCCGCTTCTACAACTTCGTCGTCAACGCGAACGCCACGGCCAACACGACGTCGAGCCCGAACCTCGCACAGGTCGGCCATCCGTGGGCGAGCTTCCTGCTCGGCGCGCTCGACAATAACTCGAGCGCGCAGTACGTCCCGATGCAGAAGTCCGACACCGAGATGTACGGGTTGTACGTGCAGGACGACTTCCGCATTCGCGAAAACCTGACGCTGAACCTCGGCCTTCGATGGGAATACGAGGGCGGCTCTCTTCGATCCCGAATACCGCCTGCCGCGGGAAGTCGATCTGACTCAGCCGATTCCCGGGCTGCAGGCGGCGATCGATCCGCGCATCCCGGCCGACGTCAAGGCGATCATGGCGCGAATCCGCCGGGCAGAAGAGCTACATCTACAACGGCGCGTACTACTTCACCGACGAAGAGAACCCGCGCAACGCCAAGGTCTCGGCCATGCAGTTCATGCCGAGGCTCGGCCTTGCGTGGAGCGTCAACCGGAAGACGGCCGTCCGCGCAGGCTACGGCCGGTTCTACACGCCGCAGATGCTCGTCAACGAGAACGCCACGATGGGCCAGCTCGATCTCGGCGCGTTCAGCCCGATGACGCCGATTCTGCCCGACGTACAGGGTGTGCCGCAGGTGACGCTGTCGAATCCGTTCCCGCAGGGACTCACGCCGGCCGTACGGCAAGCGGTATGGCACGTACACCGGTCTCGGCGACAACGTGCGCTGGGACGAGTACGAGCAACGGCCCGCCATCAGCGATCGCTTCAGCTTCTCGGTTCAGCGCGAGCTGTGGGCACGCACGATCCTCGACGCCTCGTATCTGATGAACTTCATCAGCCGCGACGGTTACACGAAGAACCTCAACATGATGGACCCGCGCCTCAGCTTCAAGTACGGCGCGAGCCTGGATGTCGCGGTGCCGAATCCGTTCTTCAACTACGGCACGGTCGACACGTTCCCTGGCGCGCTCCGCACGCGCTCGACGGTCTCGCGCGCCGATCTGCTTGAGGCCGTATCCGCAGTATCTCAACATGATCCAGGACTGGACCAACGGGCGTGAGGCGCGCTATCACACGCTGGAGCTCCGCGCGCAGCGTCCGTTCTTCAGCGGCATGTCGGTGCTCGCCGGCTACGCGTACGTGCGCGGCTCGCGCCAGGAGTTCTACGACAACGTTGACGAGTACGACGGAACGTGGACCTGGACCGACGTGCCGGATCCACGGCACCGGTTGAACGTCTCGGTCGTGTGGGATGTGCCGGTCGGGCGCGAGAAGGCCCTCGGCAGCAGCATGCCGGAGATTCTCGACGCCGTGCTTGGGAATTGGGAGCTCGCCGGCAATTATCGGTACGAGTCGGGACAGTACCTGCGTTTCAACGCGATGGTCGCGCCCGCTGATGCGCCGAAAACCATTGGCGAAGTCGGCGCAGGCAAGTTCTGGTTCGACACCACGGGATTCGCGACGCTGCCGGCGTTCACGCGGCGCACGAACCCGTGGCAGTACGACGACCTCAAGGGGCCGAACTATAAGAATGTTGATCTCGCGATTGTCGAAGCGGGTGCCGCTCAGAGGGACGTCGCGGCTGAACTTCCGCATCGAGGCGTACAACCTGCTCAATTCGGATGAACTGGGCGAACCCGAATACGACCATCGGCGCATCGGACTTCGGGCAGGTGCTGCGCCAGGCCGACGCCTACTTCGGCCGGCAGCTGCAGTACACGTTGCGGGTAGAGTTCTAAGAAGCCCGCATTGGTAGATTGGTAGATTCGTGGATTGGCAGATTACGCGGCCAATCTCACAATCTCCCAATCTACCAATCTCCCAATTCTGAAAGTCTGCCTCCCGAAGGACTTCGGGCAGACTTTCAGACTTTCGTCGGCCTGCACGCGTCCTCCCCGTCCTGATACACACAATTCCCTAACGAAAGTGCGAACGATTTGGCACGGATCGTTCTTGCCTGCTTCGGGTTACGTCCGCCCGATGGATTGAACACCGCGGGTATCGGCGAGGAGGAGCAGCTATGTTAGTCGTGCCACTACCACCACCTGGGAGCGTGAACCACTCGCTGGGGCCGTGGGACCAGCGAAGTGTTGCCGAGCTTTCACAATCAGACTTTCGAACCACCATGCGCGGCTTCGACCGTGAGGAAGTACGCGCGATTCTGGATAGCGTCGCGGCCGATTACCGCGTGCTTCAGTTGCAGAACGCCTCTCTGCAGCGCCAGCTCGCAGACCTGGAGGCGGTGCTCGACGCGTATCAACGTGAAACGAGCCCGGAAACGAGCACAGCCCTGACGGTGAATCACACCCTTCACCGCGCCAGCGAGGAAGCCCGCGAGATTCTCACGCGGGCGCACGCGCAGGCCGAAGACACCATGATGCGCGTGAGCGCGCTGTCGCCGAACTCAGAGCCGCCTTCCGAGCAGTTCGAACAGAACCAGAGAAACTTTCGCGTGCTTCTTGCGGCAACGGTCTCGGAAATGCTCACGATGTTGAGCATGACGGAGCGAAATCCCTACGAGACGAATGGCCCGATCGAGCGCCCGCGCCCTCTGCTGCTCGAGGCGCCGGCGGCTGATGCCATCAGCACCATTCAGGCCGCGCAGCCTGTCAGCAGCACCATCGAGGTCCAGGAGCCACGTCCGGCCGCCGAGGACAACACGGTTCCGGTGCGCCACGAAGTGATTCGTGACGACGCGATTCACGTGGAGACGCCGGTTCTCTCACTGGTCCCGGTTACACAGTTCCCACGCGGTGGCCGCGGCCGCAGCGTTGCTGCAAGCAAAACGCTGCCGGAACCCCTCGAAACCGCCGATTCAATGGACTCGGTCCTCAAGGATATCGACAAGGCGATGCGCGAAATCCCGGCGTTGCCGGGGGAGTCGCTTTGACGGCGCCAATTGTCTGCCCCCCGCAGGTAGTGCCGACAAAAGTTCGAATTCCAAAGGAGTTTTTCCCCAGATCCCCACAGATATCGAGGTGAAACGTCGCGCAAACGGGGCATGCGAGTTGCTATTTGCCGATCATGCTCGTTTTGCATCCCCCGTGCGGGACTCCGATGGCGCGCGCCCGACGCGAATCCTTGATCAGCCGCCGCCTTCTGTTCGTCGTTCACACCTGCCTGCTCCCTCTGGCGATGCTCGTCGGGAGCGCTCAAGCTGTTCACGCGCAGGAAACATGGACGACGCTTCCGTCTATCACCACATCAGATACCACCGGAGAAAAACCGCAGTCGAAGGTGTGGTTCCACGGGCACACGTGGTGGGCCGCGCTCCCGACCAACGCGGTTGCACCGACAGGTACGTGGCTGTTTCGGCTCGAAGCCAACAACACATGGACTCCTGTGTTGCAGTTGACGTCTCTGAAGGGCAAAGCGGACACAAAAGCCATCGGCAACCTCGCACACGTACTCGTTGCAGGCCCCAGCTCATCGCAGTTGGTGTCTCTCGAGTACGTTGCGGCTTCCAATACTTATCAACTGTGGTCCGTGAGGCCAACTCCGACTTCGGTTTTTGTCGGAGAGACAGGCACGATTGACGTCGATTCGACCGGCCGAATGTGGCTGGCTACCGACAATCTCACATTCGTTGAGGTGTACTACAGCGACTACCCCTATTCGTCATTCTCGGGCCCCATCGATCTGGCGACCGACACGGATGGCGGCGACATCAATGCGGTCGTTGCACTACCGAACAACACGATTGGCGTGTTCTGGTCGAACTTTCCCAACGAGCGGTTCGGCTTCAGAGTTCACGTGGACGGCACCGATCCGACGGTGTGGCTCGCCGACGAAGCGCCGGCCGCGTCCTTCCACCCCAATCAGCACATGGCGGACGACCACATCAACCTGGCCGTTTCTGCCGATGGAACTCTGTACGCGTCTGTAAAGGCCGCACACGCGTCGAGCTCCATTCCTCTAATCTACCTGCTTGTGCGACACCCGCAATCGGGCGGGCCTGGTGGTACGTGGGACGACATCTACCATGTTGGTGACAGCGGCACGCGCCCGATCGTGGTCGTGAACGACGACGCACAGACGCTGCGCGTTTTTCTCAGCGCATCCGGCGGCATCTACATGTACGAATCGGCCAGATGGCCGATCGATTTCGGTCCTGCTGAGCTCATCTTGTCGGGTGCCCTGAACGATCCCACGAGTACCGAGAGATGCCTGGGCGGGTCGCCTCGTCGTTCTTGCCTCGAATGGCGGGACCCATGGCGTTCTGATCGCGACCGCTCCCGGTCTGGTCGGCTACTGGAAAATGGACGAAGGAAGCGGTACTCAACTCAAGGATTCGTCCGGCTGGGGAAACACGGCCAACATCACGGGCAGTCCTTCGTGGGTCCCGGTCGTGAACGGGCTCGCGATGACCTTCAACGGCTCGACTCACGGCGTGGTGTCCGATCAGGCGAACCTCAACCCGACGACCGCGCTCAGCCTTGCCGCGTGGATCAAGCCGAATCAGCTTGCCACGCAGGATGTGATCAGCCGCGCCACGTTCGGCAGCGCCGACGGCTACGCGCTGTCGCTGGGGTCGAACGGCAAAGCCTTCGTGCAGCTCAATCAGGCGTCGACTGGCGACGCCTTCAAGCTCGAATCACTCTCGTCATACCCGACCACCGGAAACACCTGGATGCACGTTGCCGCGACGTACAACGGCACCACGATGCGCCTCTACATCAACGGTGTCGAAGAGAGCTCGGTGTCCGGGCCTGCGGCGATCGCGGCAGGCGCGCTCAGTGTGGGCATCGGCGGGCAAAGCAATGGATCGCGCCGCTTCCGTGGCGATATGGACGACGTCCGCATCTATAACAGGGTGCTGACACCTGCAGAGGTCGTGACACTCGCCGGCAACGGGCCTGTCAAAGCCGACCTGATGGTCACCAAGAGTGACTCTGTCACGACGGTCTACAGCGGCCTGACGACGGTGACCTACAACATCCAGGTCACCAATTTGGGTCCGAGCAACGTCGCCGCCGCAACCGTCACCGACACGGTTTCGAGCAAGCTGACCGGAGTGACGTGGACCTGTACGGCTTCATCGGGATCGAGCTGCCCGGCCTCGGGCTCGGGGAGCATCAACCATCAGATCAGCCTCGAGGCAGGCGACAGCGCGTCCTACACGCTCCAGGGAACCGTTTCCGCGAGCGCAACCGGAACGTTGACCAACACCGTCACCGTCAGCGCGGCTGGCGTGAACGATCCGGTGGCGGGCAACAACAGCGCGACCGACGTCGATACCATCGAGCAGGCCGTCGCTCCGTCGATTAGCGTTCAGCCGGCCAGCCTGACCGTCACGCAGCCCAATTCTGCGACGTTCTCCGTGACGGCGTCCGGCAACCCGGCACTGTCGTACCAGTGGCGCCGCAACGGCGTCGCCATTTCGGGCGCCACCAGCTCATCGTACGTGCTCGATCCGACGTCTGCCGCCTCCGACAACGGTGCGCAGTATTCCGTCGTGGTGTCCAACATCGCCGGCAACGTCACCAGCGCGAACGCGACGCTGACCGTGAACGTGGCGCCGGGCATCACGACTCAACCCGCTTCGATCACGGTCAACGCGCCAAACTCGGCGACCTTCACCGTCGTCGCAACAGGGACCGCGCCGCTCAGCTATCAGTGGCGGCGCAACGGTTCGAACATCAGCGGCGCGACGAGCGCGTCTTACGTCCTCAACCCGACAGCGGGTACCGACAGCGGCGCGCAGTTCAGCGTCGTCGTGACCAACGCTGCCGGCTCGGTCACGAGTGCCAACGCGACGCTCACCGTCAACGTGGCACCCAGCATCACCACACAGCCGGCGAGCGTGACCGTCACTGCACCAACGGCGGCGGGCTTCTCCGTCGTGGCGGCCGGTACCGCGCCGCTCAGCTATCAATGGCGTCGTAACGGCGTGAACATCGGCGGCGCCACGAGTTCGTCGTACGTGCTGAATCCGACTGCCGTCTCCGACAGCGGCGCTCAGTTCAGCGTTGTCATCACGAACACGGTGGGATCGGTCACCAGCGCCTCCGCGACGCTGACGGTCAACCCCACTCCGTCGGCGCCGACCATTACGACGCAGCCTGCGAATACCACCGTGACCGCCCCTGCCGCCGCCAGCTTCTCGGTTGTGGCAGCGGGTGATGCGCCGCTGAGCTATCAATGGCGGCGCAACGGTGTCGACATCGGCGGTGCGACCAGCACATCCTACGTGCTCAACCCGACCGCGGTGATCGACAGCGGCTCTCAGTTCAGCGTCGTCGTTTCAAATGCAATCGGCAGCGTTACGAGCGCAAACGCCACGCTTACAGTGCAGACCGGCGGGGGCGGACCGATCGGGCCGATCTTCGACGTCCACTTCGATGCCACCGCGGACGGGTTCACCTACCTCGACGACCAGTTCAGAGGAACCAATCAGCCCAACTACGCCGCCGGCAACTACATCGCTTCGGGCGGGTTCACAGGCGGGGCCCTGCGGGTCGCGATCGGCGGCATCAACAGCCAGAACATCGCCAACATGTCCGGCGGCTGGCGGCGCAGCTTTACGCTGGCCAACCCGACGCAGCTGACTCTGTCGTTCCGGCATCGACTCACGGAGCTGCCTACCTACGAAACTGACGAGTACAGTCAGACGCTCGTCAGCGTGGACGGCGTCCTGTTTGGCGTGGCTCCCAACGACTACATCGCCCAGGTGGTGGGCGGCGGACCGACGACGACCGGTTGGCAGCTCGTGCAGCTGAACCTCGGGACGCTCAGTGCAGGCACACACGTCCTGACGCTCGGCGGATACAACAACCAGAAAACGTATCCGGACGAATCCGTCGAAATGCTCTTCGACGATGTGTTGTTGACCGACGTCGTGGCTGTGCCGCCGAGCATCACGACGCAGCCGGCGAACGTCACGGTTACCGCACCGAACGCCGCCAACTTCTCGGTCGTCGCAACCGGCGACGCGCCACTCAGCTACCAGTGGCGTCGCAACGGCGTCGACATCAGCGGCGCCACGAGCTCGAGCTATTCGCTGAATCCGACGGCGGTAAGCGACAGCGGTGCGTTGTTCAGCGTGCGGGTCACCAACGGCGCAGGCACCGTGACGAGCGCCTCTGCCACGCTGACGGTGAATCCGGCTCCGGTTCCACCAAGCATCACGACACAGCCCTCGAACGTGACGGTGACGGCCCCCAACGCCGCGAACTTCTCGGTGGTTGCGGCCGGCGATGCACCGCTCAGTTATCAATGGCGGCGGAACGGTGTGGATATCGGCGGCGCGACGAACTCGAGCTACTCGCTGAGCCCGACGGCCGTCAGCGACAGCGGCGCGCAATTCAGTGTGCGGGTGACCAATGCGGCCGGCACCGTGACCAGCGCGGCGGCGACGCTCACGGTGAATGGGGCACCCGTGCCGCCCGCCATCACGACGCAACCGGCCAACGCCACGGTCACCGCGCCTAACGCAGCCAACTTCACCGTCGTTGCGACCGGCGATGCGCCCCTCAGCTATCAGTGGCGGCGGAACAGCGCGAACATCAGCGGCGCAACCAGCGCAAGCTACTCGCTGAACCCGACGGCCGTGAGCGACAGCGGCGCGCAGTTCGACGTCGTCGTGACGAATGCCGCCGGCACGATTACCAGCACGGCTGCCACGCTCACCGTCACGAGCGGTGGCGGCGGCGGTCCGATTTTCGACGTCCATTTCAACACCAACGCGGATGGGTTCACCTATCAGGATGACCTTTTCCGAAGCACCAGTCAGCCAACGTATGCGAGCGGCAACTACATCGCCTCGGGCGGATTCACGGGAGGGGCGCTGCGAGTGTCGGTTGGCGGGGTCAACAGCAACCTCATTCAGAACATGTCAGGCGGCTGGCGGCGAACGTTCACGCTCGCGGTGCCGACGTCGCTGACACTCTCATTCCGTCATCGCCTTACCGAGACGGCTACCTACGAGAGCGATGAGTTCAGCCAGACGCTGGTGACCGTTGACGGCACGCTCTACGGTGTCGCTCCGAACGACTACATCGCGCAGGTTACGGGTGGCGGGTCGACCACGACCGGCTGGCAGCTCGTTCAGATCAATCTCGGCACGCTCGCCGCAGGCACGCACACTCTTGCGCTTGGCGGCTACAACAACAAGAAGAACAACTCCAACGAGTCCGCCGAAGTCCTGATTGACGACTTGCTCTTGACGGCACCCGTCCCCGTGCCGCCGAGCATCACCACTCAGCCGGCGAATCTCACCGTGACGGAGCCTGGCGCGGCGAATTTCTCTGTTGTCGCCACCGGCGATGCACCGCTGAGCTATCAGTGGCGGCGCAACGCCGTGAACATCAACGGCGCGACCAGCGCGAGCTACTCGCTGAACCCGACGGCGGTGAGCGACAGCGGCGCGCAGTTCGACGTCGTCGTGTCGAACGCGACGGGAACAGTGACCAGCACGGCGGCAACGCTCACAGTGAATCCGGCACCGGTTCCCCCAAGCATTTCCACGCAACCGGCAAACGTGACGGTGACCGCCCCAGCGTCGGCCGGATTCTCGGTCGCCGCAGTCGGTGATGCTCCGCTCAGCTACCAGTGGCGGCGCAACGGCGCGAATATCAGCGGCGCCACCGGCGCGACCTATGTGCTGAATCCAACGGCGGTCTCCGACAGCGGCGCGCAATTCAGCGTCGTGGTCTCCAATGCCGCCGGCACCATTACGAGCGCAAACGCCACGCTGACGGTATTCAGCGGCGGCGGCGAGCCGAATTCACTCTTCGATGTCCACTTCAACACGAACGCAGACGGGTTCGCGTACCTCGATGACCTGTTCCGAGGGACGGATGAACCGGGCTACGCCAGCGGTGCGTATATCGCCAGTGGCGGCTTCACCGGCGGCGCGCTGCGCGTCGCGATCGGCGGCATCAACAGCCAGAACGTCAGCAACATGTCGGGCGGCTGGCGGCAGAGCTTTACCCTTGGCGTGCCGACGTCGGTGACCCTCTCGTTCCGCTACCGGCTTACCGAAACGGCAGAGTACGAAGAAGACGAGTTCAGTCAGATGCTCGTCAGCGTGGATGGCGTTCTCCACGGAATCTCACCGAACGATTACATCGCTCAGGTCGTCGGCGGCGGGCCGACGACGACCGGCTGGCAGCTCGTCGAGATCAACCTGGGCACACTTGGGCCAGGCACGCACATGGTGGCGCTTGGCGGTTACAACAACCAGAAGACCTATCCCGACGAGACGGTCGAAGTGCTCATCGACGACGTCGCGGTCATCGACACGACGCCGACGCCACCGAGCATCACGACCCAGCCGGCGAGTATCACGGTGACCGAGCCCGGCGCGGCGAGCTTCTCCGTTGTCGCCACCGGCCCGTCGCTGGCCTATCAGTGGCGGCGGAATGGCGTGCCCATGAGCGGCGCCACCAGCTCGAGCTACGCGCTGAACCCGACGGCGGTGGCCGACGGCGGCGCCCAGTTCAGCGTCGTGGTCACCAACGGCGGAGGCAGCGTCACGAGCGCCTCTGCGACCCTGACGGTGAACCCGGCGCCCGTGCCGCCGAGCATCGTCATCCAGCCGGCCAGCCTTACCGTCACGGCGCCTGGCGCGGCGAACTTCTCCGTGGTCGCAACAGGTGACGAACCGCTGAGCTATCAGTGGCGGCGCAACGGTGTGGACATTGGCGGCGCCACCAACTCGAGCTACTCGCTGAACCCGACGGCGGTGGCCGACAGCGGCGCGCAGTTCAGCGTGCGGGTGACCAACGCGGCAGGCACCGTGACGAGCGCCTCGGCGACGCTCACGGTGAATCCGGCGCCCGTGCCGCCCGGCATCACGACGCAACCGGCGAATCTGACGGTGACGGCGCCGAATCAGGCGAGCTTCTCGGTCGTCGCGACCGGTGATGCGCCGCTCGCCTATCAGTGGCGGCGGAATGGCTCGAACATCAGCGGCGCCACCAGCGCCAGTTACGTGCTGAATCCGACGGCGGTGTCTGACAGCGGCGCGCAGTTCGACGTCGTCGTGTCTAACGCCGCCGGTACGGTCACCAGCAGCGCAGCAACCCTGACGGTGAATCCGGCACCCGTGCCGCCGAGCATCACGACGCAGCCGGCGAATCTGACGGTGACGGCGCCGAACCAGGCCAGCTTCTCGGTCGTGGCGACCGGTGACGCGCCGCTCGCCTATCAGTGGCGGCGCAATGGCTCGAACATCAGCGGCGCCACCAGCAGCAGTTACGTGCTGAATCCGACCGCCGTGTCTGACAGCGGCGCGCAATTCGACGTCGTGGTGACCAACGGGGCCGGCACGATCACAAGTGCCGTGGCAACCCTGACGGTGAATCCGACCCCGGTACCGCCGAGCATCACGACGCAGCCGGCGAATCTGACGGTGACGGCGCCGAATCAGGCGAGTTTCTCGGTCGTCGCGACCGGTGATGCGCCGCTCGCCTATCAGTGGCGGCGCAATGGCTCGAACATCAGCGGCGCCACCAGCAGCAGTTACGTGCTGAATCCGACGGCGGTGTCTGACAGTGGCGCGCAATTCGACGTCGTGGTGACCAACGCGGCCGGCTCGGTCACCAGCGCCGCCGCGACACTGACGGTGAATCCGGCACCCGTGCCGCCGAGCATCACGACGCAACCGGCGAATGTGACAGTGACCGCACCCGGCAGCGCGACGTTCTCGGTCGTCGCGACCGGCGATGCGCCGCTCAGCTATCAGTGGCGGCGCAACGGGACCGCCATTACCGGCGCCACCAGTGCCAGCTACATCCTGGATCCGACCGCGGTCGCCGACAGCGGCACGCAGTTCGACGTCATCGTGTCAAATGGGGTCGGCAACATCACGAGCGCCGCTGCCACGCTCACGGTGAATGCGACGCCTGTGCCGCCGAGCTTTACGACCCAGCCGGCCAGCGTGACTGTGACTGAGCCTGCGGGGGCCACATTCTCGGTCGTCGTGACGGGTGACGCGCCGCTCAGCTACCAGTGGCGGCGCAACGGGACCGCCATCACCGGCGCCACCAGCTCCAGCTACGTGCTGAACCCCACGGCCATGGCCGACAACGGGGCGCAGTTCGACGTCATCGTGTCGAATGCCGTCGGCAGTATCACGAGGACCGTTGCCACGTTGACGGTCAATCCTGCACCGGCGCCGCCGAGCATCACGACCCAACCGACCAACGTCACGGTGACGGCGCCGAACGCGGCGAACTTCTCGGTCGTTGCAACCGGTGATGCGCCGCTGAGTTATCAGTGGCGCCGCAATGGCGTCGACATCGTGGGCGCCACGAGCTCGTCCTATACGCTCGACCCGACGGCGCTCGAAGACAGCGGCGCCCACTTCAGCGTCGTGGTTTCCAACGCCGTGGGCACCGCCACCAGCGCGTCGGTGACGCTGACCGTCAACGTGACGCCGAGCATCACCACGCCGCCCGCGAGCGTGACGGTGGTCGCACCGGCATCGGCAACGTTTACTGTGGTGGCCGCCGGCACGGCGCCATTCACTTATCAATGGCGGCGCAATGGCGTGGCTATCGGCGCCGCGACGAGCGCGAGCTACGTCCTCAACCCGACGGCCGCGGCAGACAGCGGCGCCACGTTCGACGTCGTTGTTTCCAACGCCGCGGGCACGGTGACGAGCGCGGCCGCCACGCTGACGGTCAACGTGCCGCCGAGCATCACGACGTCGCCGGCCAATCTGACAGTCACGTCGCCAGCCGCGGCCACGTTCAGCATCGTCGCGTCCGGGACGGCACCGCTGAGCTATCAGTGGCGGCGTAACGGCGTGGCGATCGGCGGCGCGACGGGTGCGAGCTACGAGCTCAACCCGACCGCGGTGACCGACAACGGCGCCACGTTCGATGTCGTCGTGTCCAACGTGGCGGGCACGGTCACCAGCGCCACGGCAACGCTCACCGTGTTCGCGGGCGGGACCTTCCCTGTTGTGGATGCGAATTTCAACGCGGGGGCCGACGGGTTCGCGTATGGGGACGACCTCTTCAAATCGACCGTTCAGCCCAATTACGCGAGCGGCACACTGCTCGGCAGCGGTGGATTCACGGGTGGTGCGGTCCAGGTGACGGTCGGTGGCGTCAACAGCTCGAACGTGGCGAACATGTCTGGTGGCTGGCAGCGCAGCTTCTCGCTCGCGAGCGCCGGACCGGCGACGCTGACGTTCCGGTACAACCTGACGGGCACCAACCTCGACAGCGGCGAGCTCGGCCAGACGCTGGCGAGCCTCGACGGCGTCCTCAAGGGCAACGTCGCACCCAACACCTATATCGCGCAGGTGGGCGGCTCCGGCGTCACGATGACGACAGGCTGGCAACAGGTGCAGATCAACCTCGGCACGCTCGCCGCCGGCAATCACGTGCTGGCGCTGGGCAGTTACCTCACGCGAAAGACCGACACCGCCGAGACGGCGCAAATCCTGATCGACGATGTACTGCTGACGGTTGAACAGTAGAAGCGCCGGAGATGAGGGCTTAGGGCTAAGGGCTTAGGGCTAAGGGCTTAAGGCTTAGAGCTCAGGGATCGGGATTAGGGATTAGGATTAGGGATTAGGGATTAGGGATTAGGCAAACGTGGGCAGGGCTGACCAGGTTACATTTCCCCTGTGATACAACTGACAAACAGTGGCGATCAGCGTCGTCCAGTTGGGAACTCGCAGGCGACGTCGCGAGGGGCTTCGTATCGGAACGGTCAGGCGGCCACCACGGGGTGTGCCCAAGTCCCAACATGCAAGACAGAATTGGTACGACGTCTGGCTGCCGGCGCTCGCTCCCAGCGCGGCGCTGATGCGCGAGACCAGAATTCTTCAGGACAAATCACAGTGGAGTACGTTTGAACGACGCTACCGCTCGGAGTTGAAGAAGCCCGATCAGTCGCATCTCCTGGATGCACTCGCCGCACTCTCCCGCCAGACGAATTTCTCGATTGGCTGTTACTGTTCGGACGAGCGGTCTTGCCACCGATCGATTCTTCGGCAGGCGCTACTAGAGCGTGGGGCCTACTTCACTTCCGCCCCTCGCCTGGCGCCACGCGCCCGCAACCACTGAATCAGATTGTCGTCACCACACTCCTGCGCCACGTCGTACGGCGTCTTGCCGCCATGTCCGACCCAGTTGAGATCGGCGCCGCGGTCGAGCAGGTATTCTGCGGTTGGCTGCTGTCCGCCGTGGCACGCATGCCAGAACGAGTTCGTGATCTGGTCGCGCACCGGTAGTGGTTCGATCGAGCAAAAGTCTCGAACGCGATCCAGGAGTCCCAGGGCTGCAGCCTGCCAGATCGTGGTCGTCGCCCCGCGCTCGACGAGCCTGCGTGCGGCACGCCACTGCCCAAACACAACGGCATCCGACATCGGCGTGCCTCCCGTGAACACAGCGCCCGGTGCCTCGATGTCGGCGCCGCCGTCCAGCAGCGCATCAAGCACGCCGACATCATCACTGCTTGCGGCCCAGTGCAATGGGGTTTCGGGCGACCCACGGGGACCTGGATGTATGACGCGGGCGTTGACGTCCGCCCCAGCCGCAACCAGGATGGCGACGGTATGTGCGCCATTGGGAAAGTGGCCGGGCCAGTCTGCCACAATATGCAGCAGCGTCCGGGATACGCCGCGACGGTCAACAACTCTGGCGGTTGGAAGCTCCGGGTTGTCGCGGAAAAGCTGCTGCAAGGTCTCAGCATCCCCGCTGTGAATCGCCGCCACGAGCGCGACGGCTCGTGCGTCATCGGCCTGAATGCTCAGCATCGGCCCCCGAATCGGCCTGGATATTCAGTCGTCGACAGGCAGTCAAGGTGTCGGAGCGTAATAGCCGGGACGGGTCCGTGCCTGAAGGTTCGGCCGCAGTATTCGCACCAACAGCCGCCGCCAGGCACCATCGTTTTGTCCGAGAGAGAGGTAACCGATTACGTATTGGCTCGTCAGCTCGTTCGCGATCTGTGTATAGATGTCCGGCAGCTCGACGCCGCTCTTTGCCAGAAACAAACGGCCGCCCGTTTCCTGGGCAAGTTGACGAAGCGAGAACTCGCCACCAGAACGCGGTCCTCTCAGTTGTTCCTCGAGCCCCAGGCCTACCGTATAAATGACCGTCTGCGAACGCTTCGCCAGGTCGAGCACGTCATCGAATGTGACGAGGCTGGACGTGTCCTCTCCATCGGAGAGCACGACGATGACGTGACGCCGGATGTCGTCGGCCGTTTCCGGCCTGGACTTTTCATGTGCCCGTAAGACGATGTAGAGCGCGTTGAAAAGGGACGTCGCCCCACCTGCCCTCATCTTGTCGATCGCGCTGGTCAGGAGTGTTCTGTCGCTCGTGAGAGATTGCAGCACTTCCACTTTGCTGTCGAAGCCGACAACCTGCGCCACATCGCTCGATCCAAGTCTGGCGATAAATGCCTTGGCCGCCTGTCTCGACACGGGCATTTCTTCGTCCATACTCGAGCTCGTGTCAAGAATCAGGGATACGGACAACGGTACGTTTGAGGGAGCAAAGAACGTGAGCTCCTGAGTCCGTCCATCTTCCAGGATCTCGAAGTCATTCGCGGTCAGATCCGCGACGTATCGGCCGCCCGGCCCGACAACACTCACGTTGAGCAGTACCAGGTCGATCGCGCTTCGGAAAGACGGCCGTTGCAGCAGAGGCGAGTACGCAGCCAAGCCGACCACCGTCGCTGAGACAAAGATGAAGATCCCCAACAGCCATCTGCGCATAGCGCGTGCCCCAGCCTCTCTGGTCGGTGAGATCGAATGCGTCCCTTTTACGCGCTTCGCTATTAGGTCTTCCTTTTTCGTTCTTCCTTGATACTCTCACCAATCGCCCATGTCGCACACGATCTTTCTCGAAGTCAGTCACGGCCGCCTGGCGCCAGGACCAATAGAAGGATTCCGATTTCTCTGGGCGTACTACGTGAAGGGCTACAGGATCGACAGGCATTGCCAGTCCTGCTTCAAAGGGCGGATCGTTGACCAGTTCTGCTCGCGAACGGCGAGCAGCGGACGAGTCGTGGCATTCAACCGAATGGATCGGTACCTGTACGTGTATATCTGTGGTGTCGCCGCGGGGCCGCGTCAAGAGCGGCGCCTAAAGAATCTTCATTTCCCTCTGCGATACAGCGAGGGCTGCGTTTCTGAGACGACGACGTTCAACGGATACGTGTTTCGCGCGCACAACGCCGTCGTCGTGCCGATTCCCGTACTACCGCCAGGGTGGAATGGGATTGATGACAGCGAGCATACAAACTGCAAGAATTTTCAGTTTGCGGTAAGCGTCTTTGGTAGACCCGCCGACTGCCGACTGCCGACTGCCGACTGCCTACACATCCCCGTCCCTGAATCGTGAAAACTTGCGCCGGCGACAGGAATGAATTCCCAGTCGTAACCGTTGGTCCGCAGTGTGAGCTGGAACACGCCAAAAGAGGTCGAATCCCGGACTTCGCTGTTGGCTTGTACGTGTGTGAACGGGTCCAGGCCTTTCCCACCCGTGCCCACTACGAACTGGCGAAAGCCGCGCGCCGCATCGGGCTGGCCATCCGGATTCTGAAGCGCGAAGCGCTCGTAGTCGTGGTCGTGCCCGCTGATGATCACCTCAACGCCCTGCTCGTAGAGCAGCCGCGCTACGGCTCTCATCGCCGGACCGTTGCCATGCTCGCCTGAGCTGAACACCGGATGATGCCAATATGCCGCCGCGCACCGTGTCTTGTTCGCGGCCAGGTCGGCGCGCAGCCATCCGTACTGCGTCGATCCTGGCGAGGCTGGAATGTTGCTGTTGAGGGACATGATGTGCCAGCCGGCCACGTCGTACGTGTAGTAGCCAATGCCGGCGGCGCCTGCGGCTGATCCAAAGTACGCGTAATAGGCCGACGCCGCCGGCGTGTGGTATTCGTGATTACCGGGCGACGGCCGCGTCCGGCCGAGATGCCTTCCCCAGGTCGGGCCGTAACAGTCTCGAAACTCTCGAGCGGTGCCGTCCTCGTAGGCGTTGTCTCCGGCAGTAAAGATCACCCCATCGTGGCGGTCCAGCAGGCGGGCCGTCGCCTCATCGTTGTCGTTCTTGCAGGTAGAGATATCGCCGGCACCGATCAACGTTCCCAGCGCCGGCCCGGGGCCCGGTTCTGGCTCCGGCTCCGGGGGTGCAGGAGGACTCGGCGGATCCGGTGAGGTGGGCGACGTCGCGGAAATAGAAGATGTCGGAGCAAGCGGAGAAGCGGATTGGTCGCCGCTGCAGGCGCACAGGCCGGCGCAGCAGGCAGCGGCGACGAGCTGTCTCAGACCCCGGTTGATGGTCAGGCCACCTTGGCTATACGTTCGGCCTGGCGCTCAACGTAAGGCCCTTGTCTGGGACCGGTGTTGTAGTGATCGGCGAATTCCCACGTCAGCTCACGCGCGTTGTGAATGTTGATCCACTTGCGAAGAAGCAAACGCTTGCGTTCCGGCTCGGCCCAGTCCTCGAACGCATCTCGATTGTGAAACACGGAGTAATTGCTGAGCAGCAGCAGATCCCCGGGCTCGAGCAGCACCTGGAAGCTCAGCTCATCGAGCATCGACAGATTCGCCACTTCGTTGACGGCGTCCTTTTCGAGCTGAGTGAGCGGGTCCACCCCGGGCAACTGCTCCGACGTGAGGATCGCCTTCTGGTTGAAGCGGCAGCTCAACTTCCCGCGATAGTACGAATACACCGGCACGCGGTGAGCCGTGATGTCGCGGTACCGTTCCGGCGGCCCGTTGCCGCGGATGTTGTAGTGGAACCCGTTGTAGAGCGGCTCGAGAAACTCCTCGTGCCGCCTGAGGATCTCGTTGTAGATGGCCATCGAGCTCGCGAGCGTGTTCTTGCCTCCGCTCTTCGCCTGGCGGACGCAAAGCAGAGCCAGGATGTCCGCCGAGTCACAGTGGGGCGTGAGCTGCGCGTTCGTGTTAGTACCGCGAACCTTGATGTCCTGATAGTTGCCGCCACGGTCTTCGACGCGACCGATGAGCGTGCCTTCGGTGTCCTGCGCGACCGACGTTCCGAGGTGCAACGAGAGACCGGCGTACAGAAGCTCGACCTGCTCCACGGTCTTGCCGGCAATCGGCACGCCTTTGAGCAGCGTCACGCCGCGCCCATCCTCGATCTGATCGCGCATGGCGGTCACCAGCCGGCCGAACGTGTCGAGCGGGAAGTCTTTCGCCGTCACGTCCTCATGACGTTTCCCCGTGGCCGCCGCTTTGGCAAAAGCCGATTCGATCTCCGCCGCCTCGCGCTGGTTCAGGCGGTAGATCCACGAATCGTCCTTCATCATGTCTGCCCCCTTCCAGGCAGACCGATCGGTAACGGGTCCTTGCAGCATGTCCGGCTTCGGCATCGTCATCCCTGCGAGTTGCGGCACCCGGGCGTGCCATTCGATGAGAGCGTCATGGTCATCGCGGTCCCGCATCCGCAATGACGGGAACCGGCTTGCCCTCGATTGGACATCCGCCGGCTTCGAGAAGGGTATCCACCCACGCGTTGCTGAACTTGCCTTCTCGCTTGAGGTCGGCAAGGTAGTCGGCGTTGGCCGTCTGATACGCGTTCAGCCGGTGCAGCAGCTCGTGCGCGATGTCCTGCGGAATAATCACGACGCCCGCAGCATCGGCCACGACGATATTTCCTGGATTCACCACCACGCCGCCGCAGCAGACCGGGTAGCCGATCTCGCCCGGTCCGCGATGAAGCGGTCCGATCGGCGTCGTGCCGCGCGCAAAGATCGGGAAATCCAGCTCGCAGATTGCCGGCACATCGCGCACGAGGCCGTCGAGGACGAACCCCGCAATCCCGCGGTGCTTGGCCTTGGTCGAGATGATGTCGCCGATGAGCGCATTCATCTCCGACGCTCTTCCGTCCACGACGACGACGTCGCCGGGTTGAGCGACGTCGAGCGACTTGTGCACCATCAGGTTGTCGCCGGGAAAGACCTTGACGGTCAGTGCCGGTCCACACAGCCGGTGATGATCGCCAGTCAGGCACCTGATGCCCGAATCGACTGCGTACAGGCGATTGAGCAGATCCGAGATGTCCGGCGTGGCGAACGGCGCGAATTGCTGGACGAAGCTTGCGGGAAGTCGAGGAATGTCGATGTTGACTCGAAACCCCGGTCCGGGGTGCATTTCAGCAGAACGAGGCTTCTGGGCCATTGGTCATCCTCTCCAAAGCGGGAACGGCTGCAACCTGCCTGCCCGTCTGCTCCGCCCACCACCATGAGGGAGAGCAGATCCATAAATGCTTTCAATGAACGGATTTACAGGCGCGCTCGACAAATACGGCCGAAGCGTGGAGCCTGAGGAAACACATGCGCAGGCGACTAAGGTCTTCCCGGCGGCAACCTTTAGTCGCCGTCTCCCTACTTCACCTGCGTGCCGCTCACCTCGAAGGACAAGACGCCCTGATCGTTCGACACGATCGGTGTGCTGCCGGCGACCGCGCCCGTCGCGATCTCGATGTTCGTATCCGCGCCCCTGACAGACGCCTTCACGTGAAACGTGGTTTTGCGCGCCATGTTGATGAGGACGTGCCTCGAGCGCGCCGCAACGCTTTTGAAGCTGTAGGTCGTGTCGCGCATCTCATAGTGGTCGGCGGCGGCGCGTGCGGCCATCACAACCCACTCATTTGCCGGGTCGGCAATATGCGCCCCTGTCGACCCACCTGCCGACGCATCCACTTGCGCGACTGGAGCCATCGCAGAAAGTGTGTTGGCGTCGCCGACTTGAATGACGTTCAGGAACAGGTCGTAGGCCTGGCGCACCGACGGCCGCACTTCGACGCGGCCCCATCCCAGGTATTCCCTCTCGACCTGCGACAGCGCGGGCGCTCCCCACGGCGTCGCGCCGTCGGCATCGCCGCTTTGAAACTCCATGCCGGGTCCGCCCAGGAAACTGATGACAGGCGCGCGCGGCAACAGCGTCTTCATGAAGAAGCGGCCATGCGTCGCGGCCGATCGGAATTCCTTCCCCTGCAGCCCGTCGAACTTGTTCGTCAGCTTGATCGTGTCGCTGTCGCTCGACAGCCATTGACCCTGTCGCGGCGTGCTCGACTTGCCGTTCACGAACTCGGGCAGCGTCGGAACCCAGATGCGCCACACCTTCTCGTCAGTCGCCGGACTCTTCGCGTTGAACCGGTCGAGCACGACGACAAATTCGCTGTCGGCCGGCCCGTGAAGATAGATGAATTCCCGCTGCGAAACTGTGGCTGTCGATGCGCTCCACATCGGCGAATTGTCGTAGCCGACGTAGTCGTACCCTCTGCCGTTCAGCGTGGCAGCCAGCACCGTCCCCGCTTTGCCGATCCGCTTGATTCCGCGCGAGCCGAAAAACGGGTCGACTTGCTTGCCGCCGGTAAACCCAAGGCCGGGATCGGACTCTCCCTTGTGCAGGGTCAGGAGGTTCTCGAACACCGCACCCTTGTCGGGCCCGCGTGCGAGCACACCTTCTCCACTCTTGGTGTTTCCTGCCTGGAGAATGAGATTGCCGAACTTGTGCAGGGTGAAGGTTCCGTACTCGGGCGTGTCGTGCCCGTACATCGTCAGCTCTTGCCCGTAGAAAATCACCTGAGAGTCAGCGCTCGTGTAACCGGACCGCATGACGTGCTGTCCAAGACCGAATTCCGCCGCAGTTGGAATCTCCATCGCGGTGGGCGATCGCGGCTGAACCTCTCTATCGCCAAACAGAAACCAGAACAGCACGGCGTTGGCCCACGCGCCGCCATACTCGGTCATCACCAGGCCGCAGTCGCGCGCCGTGTTCTCGTGCGACCACTTCGCAAGCGCGGCGTGCGGATGGCCGGCACGCCGCAGCATGCCCGCATTCAGCATCAGATTCTTGCAATTGGGACCGGCGATGCCTTCGGAAATAGTTCCCCACCGGTCGTAAGTCGGCTGCTCGTGCAACGAGTGCGGCCGCGTGTTCGCTTCCACAAACACCGCGTACTCTGAAAAGAATGGGGTCGTCGCGATGTAATCGACACCCACAGCCGGCGAGAACATCGCCACAGGAATGCTGAGCGTGGTGAACGCCCTGCTGAAGTACCCGCCCGAACCCTCGTGCCAGCCGGTGCCCGGTCCGTAGAAGTAGTTCAGCTCAACCAGGTCACCGATCCAGCCAGATCGATTTGAAGGCCGCGAGCATTTCCCCCTGCATCGCCGCATCCGGATAGGGGTCGCCGTGAAAGCCGACGATGCCGAGCACGTCCTCGACGTCGTTCGATGCCGGATCGTTGCCCAGCATGTCTCTGCCGTCGATCCTCATCGTCAGCAGATTCTGGCCTGCGTACTTTTTCTTGTAGGCAGCAACGTAGGCGTCGACAATCGCCCGGCGATCGGCGTCGGAGAGATGCGGATAGCACCAGTCATACGTCGTGATGGCCGAGAGATACTTCGGCACAGGAAACCCGGTGCTCAGCGCACCCCCGGTTTGCCCCTCTGCCATGCTGATCCCTGGCAGGAGCTGTCTGGCAGAGGCGATCGCGCGGTCGCAGTACCCGCGCGCGGTATTGAGCGGCGCCTTGAAGTGGAAGCCGCGGCGGGCCATCTCTTCAGGATCGAGCGCCGCCACGAATGCGAAGTTGAAGCCTCCCCAGTTCGGCTCGATTCTCGCCTGCCTCCGCGGCAGAGCGCTCGTGTCGTCGAGCAGGTTGATGAACGCCTGAAACTCAGAGCGGTAGTGTTTCGCGATGCGATCGCGCAGCCCGGGCAGCTCTGCCGGCGTCATGAAGAGCCGCGGGTGATCGGTGCGGACGACCGGTGTCGCGGCGTTTCGCGCCTGCGCAGCGGCGAGGCCGGCGTCGGCGATCTGGAGGCAGAGGACAAGGATTGAAGTCAGGAGACATTTCATGATGTCCGGCTTCCCAGCTGCTCTGCCGACGACACGCGCTGAGGATTCACGGCTTCGCCAATGGCGCGCACCACGATCTCTGCATTCCGTTGCCAGTTCCGAAAACGTGTGATCTTGAGCCGCGCTTGCTGCCCCAGTCGCAGTCGTAGCTCATCATCGCCGGCAAGACGCCGCAGCGCCGCGGCCAGCGCTTCTTCGTTGTCGGGCTCGAACAGGAGCCCGTCGACGTTGTCGTCGATCAGGTCCTCGATGTTGGGCGATCGGGGAGCCACGGTGGCGCGTTCCATCGCCATGTACTCCAGCAGCTTCATCGGCGAGGCGATTCCGGTTCGATCGGCCGACGATACCGCCATGTCCACCGCGCCGATGTAGCGCATGACATCGGCGTGCGAGACACGCCCAGTGAACATCACGCGCCCGGCCAGATCGAGACGCTGAATCACGGCTTCGAGGCGGGCACGGTCCGGACCGTCACCGATGATGAGCAGCATCAGGTTCGGCACTCGCCCGACCGCACGAATGAGCAGCTCCACTCCGTGCCACTCGCGAAGGATGCCCGCCCATCCGACGACGACCGACTTCGACCACGCAAGTTCCTCACGCACCTTGGCGCGCAATTCCGGCCGCGGCTGAAACAGGTCCGGGTTCGCGCCGTTGGGCAGCACCATCACACGGCCGGGGTTTCTGGCAAGCTGGCGCACGAACCCGGCCAGGGGCGTCGACACGGCGGCGACTACCGAAGCCTGATTGATCGCAAAACGCTCGAGCAATCGGCACAAGCCTCTGAAGCGAAGGCGCTCGAACCGGGTGTGCTGGTCGGATGCATAGAGGCGGTTCACTTCGAGCAGCAGCGGCACGCGGTGATGCCGCGCTGCGAGCGCCACACCAAAATCGTTCAGGGCGTGCCGCTTGTAGACGAAATCCGGCCGATGCTTCCGCAAGGCCCGTCCAAACGTCAGATAGTCAACGACGCTCGAGACCGCCGCGGCCAGCTCGAAGACGCCATTCGGAAGCGATCCCTTGAGCCGCTTCCAGAATCCCTGATTCCCGCTGCCCCGGCTTTCGCCATGAGCCATGGCCTGCACGATCACCTCGTGACCCTGCGCGCGGAACGCTTCGACCATTTCGAGAATGTGAATGCCTTCTGCGCCGTCGGCGAGCGTCCGGTGGTGATAGAGAATTTTCATGATGCCGCCAGCAGAGTGGCTTCCTCGTGTAAGGTGTCGCGCATCGGCACTGCAGGAATGGCGGCGACGGCCTGCGCGCGGTTCGACAGCACCCGGCACACCGCATTGGCCATCGCATCTCCGTCGGTCGCCGCGTAGTTGATGGTGCCCAACGGCCTGGTGCCGTTTTCGGCCGCCACGACCGGAACGCCCATCGCCAGCGCTTCGAGCACGGACGACGCGACGCCGTCACTCGTGGGCGTCCGCAAGTAAAGAGCCGACCGTTTCAGCGCGGCCAGAAAATGCTCGTGCGGCAGATCGTCGACAATGCAAATCCGGCCGGCAAGATTGTGCAGGGCGATCAGCCGCTCGACTTCCCGCCACAGAACGGGGTTGATGTCGCCGGCGACCCCGCAGATGACGAGCCCCGCATCGGCTCGCCGCGCGGCCACCCGCGCAAAGCCATCGATAAGGGTTTCGAGATAGAACCCCTCGCGCACCCGCACATAGGTAAACACGATGGATTCGAAGCGCGCGTAGAACGCCTCGAGCCGTTCATCCAGCGAGTCGGCTTCCTCTTCCAGGTATTGCCGGCTGAATGCCGGGATGGGGTGGATTTTCCGTCCTGAAATCCAGTACCTCCTGAATCTTGGCTTTCACCGCCTCGTTGTTGCAGATGATCGTGCGTGACAGCATGAACATCAGCCAGAAGACCGGCCACAGGATCGGTTTCTGCGATCGCGGGAAATACACCTGTTTCACACCTGCGTGAAACGTCAGAACGCAACGCCTTCCGCACAGCAGGTTCAATATCTGAGCGCCGATCGTGAGGACGAGGCCCTTGGCGGTCGACCCGTTGATGTGAACGTGCGTCGTAAATCCGGTGCGACAGAACTTCCACACCTTGCGCACGTAGTCGGCGCCGCTCTCCACGGTCTCGTACTCGGAACTGGGAATGTTGCGGCTCTTCCCGATGTTCAGCACGACGCATTCATGGCCGGCTGCTTCCAGATGCTGTTTCAGAAATTCGACGCGCACGCCCCATCCCGCCCGCGGAGGCGGATACGACGTGATCTCAAGGATCTTGGCCGGCCGGAAATGTCTCGAAGCGCTCATGTGGTCACGCACCCAGTAGTCGTCGGTCTTTGCAGAGTTGATCGACGAGGCTTTCGAGCTCTCGCCGGTGGCGGTAGCCAACCCACCAGTTGAATCCTCGAACCTGCCACGATGCACGAGGGGAGGTTTTGAGCAGTCCCAGCCAGTGGCACAGCAGGTGCTGGATCGAGAAGAGCCGGAACATCGGCTCATCGGCGCGCAGCGACGGATCGTAGCCATTCAGCAGCGCCTGCCGGAGCCGCGCAACGGTCGACGGCAGAAACCACGGCTTGTGCAGGAGGAGCCCGAGTTGGTGATAGAGACGGCTCACGTCGTAGTAGGTCGAACCGATCCCGAAGCGCGAGAAATCGATGGCGACCACGCGCGTGCCGTCGAACATGATGTTGCTCATGCTGAAATCGCCATGAACGGCCGTCAGACGAAGCGCCGCGCCCGTTAAATGAGCTTCGGTGAACACACTTTTCACCTTCGCCCGCCAATAGACGTCCAACCCATGCGGACCGAGCTCGGAGATGCGCCTCAGACGCACATCGATGTAGTCGGCCATCTCGTTCAGCGAGAACTCGCGTCCTTCCACGGCCGTGCCGTCCTGCAGGACCCGAAGCCAGCGTCCCGCGCCGTGGAACGCATGCTCGAGACGCGCGAGGCCGGCCGCGTTCGGAACCCCTCGAGCGATGCGTGCCGCCATCGCCTCGAGCGTTTCTCCGCCGACCTCGCCCCACACCAGCGCCGGAATCTCGGGATAAAACGCAACCACGTCGGGAACACTCAGCTCCGTTTCACCTTTCAGGGTGAACGCGAGCGCCTGTGCCGCCGCGATTTCCAGCTTGAGGCGCGGCACGCGCCGATCGGTTTTGCCGGGTGCCAGCCGCGGAATCTTCACGATGACGCGCCTGGTCGCCGCCGCCGATTCACTCTCGACTCGTGCCACATACGAGAACGGGCGTGTCGCGACGGAAAGCACGCGCGTGACGATGTCACTTCCGCCGGTGAACGGCAGGAGGGGATCGCCCTGCAAACGGGCGACAGCCTGGTCGATGACAGCTGACGGATACTCAGACATGTTCGGAGCCGCGCCTAACGGCTGGCACGCGCCACCATTTCGAGCGATTCGCGCGTGCGTGCAATGAACCATCGGTCGAGGTACCAGCGCTCGACCAGCGACTTGGCGCCCATACGGCGCGCATACGTGTGCAGCGTGGACGCGACCGCCGTCCGGCTCCAGGTTCGACGCCGGCGCATCCACTTCTTCAGCAGGGCCTCGGTGACGAACAGTCCGAGCAACTGCGGCGGCTGCATCGGGAAGTAGTTGCGCAGAAACGTCTCGGTGTACCGGCGAACTCGCTCCGTGTCGAACCACGGATGTCCCAGCTTCAAGACGCTCAGCTCGACCAGAAATGCGGCGACGTCGACATAGCACGGCCCGGTATGCACGTTGCCGAAGTCGAAGACCTGAATCGATTCCCGACCGGCCCAGATGTGGCGCAGCTTGTAGTCGCCATGCAGCAGCGACCATGGCGTTTCGCGCTGCCGGCACGCACGCGCCAGCCTGACGGCGTCCCGTAACAGCGGATCGAGCTGCTTCTCCGGCACGCCGAGCGCCAGCAGCTTCTCGCGCCGTTTGTGCAGCCGCGCCTCGAAATCACCCTCCGTCCAGACCCGGGGGCGCGAAGTGTGTACCTTTTCGTGAAACGCGCGAAGCCACTGGCCACATCGCCTGAAAGCCGCCAGCGCCGCGTCTTCGTCGGTGCGGGCGAGCACTCCGAGATCGCGGCCTGACGCCTTCTCGATGACCACGGCGTTCAGGTCTTCGCAGTAGTCGAGTGGCCGCACCACCGACAACCCGCTCGAGCGCCGCTCGAAGTGACGATGCGCCCTCGACAGCTCGTCGTACTCCATGCGCAGCAGCTCTGGCGCGTGCGTCACGTCCTGCGGTAGAAACGAACCGAACTTCGAGTCCCGTCTCACCTTGACGAATACATGCTCCGAACGGGGGCGTGCGAACCTCAGCTCGTACTCGAACATCACCGAGAAGCCGCGCTCAACCGGACCGCGCTCGCACACGATCTCCGGAGCCGGTCGAGTGGCCAGCGACGGGAAGTACTTGGGCCAGCACGCTTGAATGCGGGCGCGAATTTTCTGTTCGAGGTTGTCGTCAGCTGCCGCCGGGATGGCTTGACCCTGCGTTGGCTGTTCCGACACCGATCCGCGCATGCACGTCCTCCGCAGAATCGAGAAGGGCTCCGAGAGCCTTTCTCGTCTGCCGTTGTGCGAAAAGGCTCCCGGAGCCTTTACCGCCGGCGAGTTCAGTTCACGAGACTTGCGTAAAGCGATTCGTACGCGCCGATCATCCTCCGCAAAGAAAACGCCTGCTCCACTCGCCGGCGTCCGCCGGTGCTCAACTCGCGGCGCCGTGCCGGGTCGTTGACGAGCGAGAGGATGGCATCCGCAAGATCGCGCGGAGATCGCGGCGGCACGAGCAGTCCGCACCCGGGCGGCTGCAAAATTTCCAGGTTGCCGCCCACGCGCGTCGCCACGGACGGAACACCGGCCGCCATCGCCTCGAGCAGCGCAAGCGAGATGCCCTCAGAAAGGCTCGACAGCACGAACACATCCAGGGCCGGAAGCAGCTGGCTCGCGTCTCTGCGGAATCCCGGAAAGTGCACGACCGACTGCAATCCCAGTCGCGCGACGGTGGCCTCCAGTTCCTCTTTCTGCGGGCCGGCGCCCATCAACACCAGCTTGGCGCGTGACGTTTCTCTGGCGACGAGCGACATCGCCTCGAGCATCGTGTGCAGATCCTTGACCGGGCGAAACACGGCGACGGTTCCGATGAGCATGTCGGATTCGTCGATGCCCAGCTCGCGCCGCCAGCGCGAGCGAATTTCGACCCCTTCGTCCGGTGCAGGCACGCGAACCCCGTTGTGAACGACAGACACCCGCGATGGCGACACCCGCCACTCGCGCGTCACCATCTGCGCCACTTCCTGCGAGACGGTGGCGACCTTCGTCACTCCCTGACAGGCGAGCGTCTTCATCACGGTCCGAAGGCGGCTGCGCAGGTGATCGGGCGCATCGCTGAACCCGTAGTCCAGGCCATGCTGGGTGTGGAGCACCGGCGTCATTCGCGCCAGCTTCGCGGCCAGCACCGTATCGACAAGCCCTCCCCAGTTGTGACAGTGCGCGACGTCGACGCGGTGCTCTCGAAGAATCGCCGCGAGACGGAACGGCGCCGTGGGATCGTTCCCGGTGTTCTTCAGCGGGCCGATCACCGTGACGCCCCGATGGCTCAGCTCATCTGCCAGATAGCCTGCACGCTCGAGACAGACGACGGTTGGACGGAGTCCGACATCCGCCAATCCAATCGCCAGGTCCACCACGCATTGCGCGGCCCCTCCGCCGAGCAATCGCGGGACAACGACACCAATCCTCATCACTCGCTCACGATCTCCAACTGCGTGTCTAACGCGGCCCGCTCGGCGACGCCTCAGCGAGCACGCCGCCCGGCACGGAGACGCCCTTCGTCCACCGCGCCGCAATCCACTGCATCCATGGCCAGAAACCGGAAACCTGGGCGACGAACAACTGCCGCCCGTGGCCGTGGCCGATGTTCAATCGTCTCAGCGCAAACCGGTCGGTCTGCTTGTCGTTCGCGCCCGCGATCTGCGTGACGGCGGCTACATAGCCGGCGTCCCGCAGGTTCGCTTTGTCGCCATCGTCAAAGTCGTCGGCCGTGCCGTTCGGATAGCTGAACAACGTGCATGGCATCCCCAGATGACGCTCGATCTCCTGCTTCGACTCCACGACCTCTTCCTGGCGGCGAACGTTGTCGAGCGACGACATAATCGGGTGCTCGACCGTATGCGAGCCGATCGTCATGCCGCCGCGTGCCAGTTCCCGCGCCTCGGCCCAGGTCAGGAACATGTAACGGTCTGGGTTCGGCTCGGCTGCGTGTCCGTGCTCGCCAGCCGCGCGTCCAAACTGCTCCTCGAGCCCTTGAATGACCTCGTCGCGTTGTCGAGACGGCATCGACTTCAGCCGCTTCACCGCGAGCCTCGCCTCATCGTGAGGAACCTTCGCCCGGCTCAGCAGCCGCCCCACACGCTCGGTCCAGAGCAGCTGCGTACCGCGTCCGATGTGCCCCGTCGTCAGGAACATCGTCGCCGGCACACCGCACCGGCGCAGGATCGGAAACGCGTACCGCAGGTTGTTCTGGAACCCGTCGTCGAACGTCACCACGACCGAATACTGTGGAAGCGGGCGATCGCTGCGAAGCAGATCGACGGCCTCCTCCAATCTCAGACAGCAAAAGTGCTTCGCCAGGTACTGCATCTGCCAGGCGAACGCGTGCTCGCCGACGACGTTTCTCGACTCACTGGCGTCGATGTCGCTCGTCGACGGAAGCACGCTGTGATAGGTCAGGATGATCAGGCGATTCCGATTCAACCATCGGAACAACCGGAACACTCCAAACAGCCGCAGCACTCCGACGCCGCACTCTTTGCACGCGGAGTGCGTCAGATGGCGTAACGATGACTTTGGAACCGGAATCCTCCGGAGGCGCAACTAAGCAAGGCGACTGCCACGGCTTTCCGCCCGAAGGCGAGGCACCGCGGTCAAAAGGTCACCTCAGAGGCTGACAAAAGGTCTCCGAAGTGCCACCTCTCATCAACGAGTGCTCCCCTACGCCGACTTCTTCTTCCGGGTGGAATTAGCGGAATGTATGGCCCTTTTCGCTTTCTCCCAGGCTGGTTTCGATTTTGCAGTTTCATCACCGCCGACCGCGGCTTTCAAATATGTCATCCCCGACGTTTCGCTTTGTTCACGCAGCCGATCTGCACTTGGACGTCCCATGCCACGGGCTCAGGCGTGCGCCTTCTGCCGTCACTCAGGCGCTGGGTCACGCGCCGCTCGCGGCCTGGGATGCGCTCGTACAGCTCACAATCGATCAGAATGCGGCATTTCTCGTGCTCGCCGGCGACATCTGCGACGGCGCTGAACGAGCGATTCCCGCGCAGCTTCGCTTTCTCAGCGGGTTGCAGCGGCTCGCCTCGCACGGCATTCGCGCGTTCATCGTGCGGGGCGCCAGCGATCCGGCCGACCGATGGACGGGCATTCATCGATGGCCGGATGGAGTCCACTGTTTCGGCGCTCACGCCTACGAGTCGGTCGCCGTCAGAACGGCCGATGGGCAAATCGCGACGATTCATGGAATCAGCCACTCTGCCGATCGCGCGACCAACCGTGTGTCCCGTTTCAGGCGCGGATCCGAATCGGGAATTCACGTCGGACTCCTGCATACGAGCGTCAGAGCCGGCGAGAGCGCACCGGGCGATCACAGCTCGATCGGCGATCTTCAGGCAGCCGGCATGGACTACTGGGCGCTCGGGTACGAGCATCGCCATCGTCAGGTGACGGAAGGACATCCCTGGATCGTTTATCCGGGCACGCTGCAGGGTCGAAGTCTCAAAGGTGACGAGACCGGACCCAAGGGCGCCGCTGTGGTGACGGTCACAGATGGCAACGTCAGCCACGTCGCCCAGCACGCGCTCGATGCTGTCCGCCTGATGCGGCTGCAACTGAATGCCTCCACGCTCGCGGGCGCGGCCGATTTCCGGCGTGCGCTGTCGGCCGAAGCCATGCGACTGCGAGCGGAGTGCCCGGGTCGCACGATCGTGGCGTCGTGTGAAGTGGTTGGCCGCCGCCAGGCCGGCGTCGGCGCCAAGCTCGCCGATGCGCGTTGGGATCACATTCTCGAGGATGTTCGGCAGGAAGAGCACGGCAAAGAGCCCCTCGTCTGGTGGGACAGTGTGGTCGATTCGACGGAAGCCTGTGAGATCCGGAGCCGGGATGAAGCCTCCACGTACGTGCGGCAGCTGGTCGAGGTCTTCAGGCGTGCGCCGGCGGGGCTCGATCGACTTCTCTCAGATCAAAATGTTGCGCTCGGGTCCGCAATGCTCGGCGGCAAGTCAGCCCTCGACTCGATCGAGGTCAACGACCTGCTGACGAGAGCCGAGCGTGTGGCACTCAGCCTTCTTGAGCCTAAAGAACCGTGAAAATACAAGGGTTGTCTGTCGAGCGTTTCGGTGCGCTTCGAAGCTACGATGTGCGAGATCTGCCTGACGGTGTGACGGTGTTCTGCGGACCGAACGGCTCGGGCAAAAGCACGCTCGTCGCCTTCATCCGTCAGATGCTGTTCGGATCGGGGCGTCACGATGCAGACGGGCGGTGCGCGGCTCTCCTGCCGGACACGTGGGCAGGGCGCCTCAATTGCGCGGGGCCTGGCGGTCTCTATGCGATCGCACACCAGGGCGATCGTTCGTCGCAGGTTCACGTCGTGCATCCCGATGGCGGAGACGCGGGCGGGGCCGGGCTGGATCACCTCTTCAACGGGCCGGATGGACGCTTGATTGGATCGCTGCTCGTCTTCGACGTCAACGATCTGCAGTCGCTTTCATCTCTCATGGGTTCCGGCGTCCGCGAGCGGCTATTTCCGGCCGGCGCTGGTCGCGGGCTGCGATCGGTTCAGCGTGCTCTCGAGACGATTCAGGTGAGAGGATCCGAGATCGCTCAGCGTGCGAGCGTCGACGTTCACAAGCTGCCGATCGCGCCGGCAGAGCTCCAGGCTCGCATCGAGCAATCGACGCGCGCCGCGGCCCGGCTCGGTGAGTTGCTCAAATCGCATGCACAGACCCAGCTCACGTTCGATCTTCGCACGCGGACGATTTCCGACCTCAGAGCCGAAGGCGCGAAATACGACGCGCTGGTCGAGCTCGCACCCGTCTGGCAGGAGCTCACTGAGGCTCGACGCGAGCTCGACGGATTGGATTCTCTCGCACACTTTCCTTTCGATTGCGAGCAGCGGCTCGATCACGCTCTGGCGGCGAAGCAGGCCGCGCAACGCACGGTGGCGCAACTCGTCGGGCACGACACTCGCGGCCGTCGCGATGTACCTCAAGCCCTTGACGATGCCACGCGTGGAACCTCCGGTACCTCTGACGCGCGATTCGGTACCGTCGTTCGACAGAAGGTCCGGATGCAGGACCCTGTCAGCAGCGGCACCGAGGATTTGAACGGCTGGGAACGTCGTCTCAAGGAAGCCGTCGATGCGGCTCGCGACAGCGAGCGCGAATTCGAAACCACTTCGCGAACGGTGCGCGAGCTCGAAGCGGCGCGAAATCAGCTGTCCGCTGCCCTGAGCCGGCAGGAACCGCCAAACGTGATGACACTCGACGAGGAGGCCAGGCTCGTCCAGCACGTGCGGACAACACTCGCCGGTCTCGCCAGCGATCAGACGTTCACGAAGCGCTGGCAGGATCAGATCGCCGAGCGAAGCGCGGCCATCCGGACGCTCGAAACGGATATCGTTTCGATCCCGTCGAACGCTCTGATGTATCTGGCGTGGTGCGCCGCTCTTCTCGGAATCGGCGGCGCCGCATGGCGCTATGCCGAACAAGACGTGATAGGGCTTGGCATGCTGGCCGCCTTTTCCCTGCTCTGCATGATGGGAGCGGTGGTGCAGCGCACCCGCCGCAAGAAGGCACTCGAGCAAGACCTGGATCGCCGGGCGCAGCTCGACGCCGTACGCGGCGAGCTCGAGCAGGCATGCCAGAGCCTGTTGCACCACCAGGAGCGCGCTGCGCGGCGCCGATTCGACATCAGCGTCGACAGCGTGCGCCTCGGCTTGCCTCCAATGCCCAGCGATCTCCAGCTCAAGGAACGCGAGGCCGAGCTCGAGGCACAGCGGCGGCAGCGAACCGAATGGGACGAGGCGCAGGCCACGCTTGCGGAGCACCTGGCGTCACTCGCCAGAAACGAGGAGCTGCGTCGCAAACAGGCACAATCGCTGATGGCGGCGCAGGCGCACGAACGTCAAACGGTTCAGCAGTGGACTCAGTGGAAGATGCATTCGGGCCCGGCCGATGGCGGCAGCGCCCCGCGTGCGGTTGAAGGCGTCCGCAGCGAAGCCGAACTGCTCGAGACCTGCCGGCGTCTTCGGATTCAGATCTCCGAATGGGAACAGAACGCGACGGAATGGAACACGCGTGCGCGAGCCGCGCTCGTCGGCATGGTCGAGCCTGAAGGATCCTTTGCGTCGAGTGAAGGGGCCGTTGCGCTTGCGCAACCTCTAACCGAGCAGCACTCACCCGCCCTGCAGGCCGCACGGCGACGGCTGCGGATGTGCGAGGATGCCCTCGCGCAACTCTTCTCTCACGCCGGCGTGTCGGACGAGACCGCATATCGCGCACGGGTTGCCGGGGCCCGCCGGCGCTCGGCGTTAACGCAGACAATCCTCTCGTGCGAGACGCGTTGCAGCGAGCGGCTGCGACTGGAACCGGCTGCGGAGGACATCCAGCGCGAGCTCAATGGAGGTCGGGTCGAGGAGTGGCGTCATCGATCGGCGCGATCGACGACTGAGCTCTCGAACCTCGAGTCTTCGCGCGACGAGGCAATGCGGCAACTGCGTCTGCTCGACGCCGAGATCTCTGCGGCGTCGGCCGAATCGGCTGAGCTGCCTGTTTTGGAAGTCGAGCGATCGGCCCTCGCTGCCGAGGCGCATGCTATCGTCCGGGCATCGCGCACGCTCGCGATCGCGGCCTCGCTGCTCGACGACGCCCGGCGCCACGTCGAACGCGAGTCTCAGCCACCGGCGCTCCGCCGCGCAGCGGAGGCGATGTCGGCTATCACCTTCTCGCGCTACGAGCGTCTCGGTCTCTCGGATGATCAGCAGGATCTACTGGTGCTCGACTCGAAGAACGGCTGGACGCCCGTGAAGCAGCTGAGCCGTGGAACCATCGAACAGCTCGCGTTCAGTCTTCGCGTCGGTCTCGCAGACGAATCCGCGCAGCACGGCCCCCGTCTGCCACTCGTTATTGATGACGTGCTCGACAATTTCGATCCGAAGCGAAGCCAGGCCATGGCTCGCCAGATTGTCGAACTGAGTCGCACGCATCAAGTATTAGTGTTCACGCGTCGCCCCGAAACCTGCGAGCTTCTTCGTACCCTCGATCCGACCACGAACATCATTACTATGCAGGAGCTGTAACAAAGCTGTAAGCGGAGGCCGCGCTTCTGCTGGACGTCTGCGAACGTCTCCCGCAGGCAGGTTCTCCGACAAAAGACATCGCATCTGCGGAGTTTTTGTCGCGGTGCACATGTCTTTCCGCGAAAAATCCGGGTACGTTGGTTGCACAACGGCCCGGCATGTCTTTACAAGCCCCGTCCATCAGCACGACTACGTTCCAGCGGCCGGTTTCCCTCGCGGCTCGCCTGCCGCTCCTCGTCCGAGTGTTCCTGCTCTTCGCCGCATGGCTTGGCGCAGGTCAGTCGGTGAGCGCCCAGGAAATCTGGACGATACTGCCGACCATCGCTGACTTCAAGAATACCGAAGCCAAGCCACAGTCGAAAGTCTGGTTCCACGGCCACACATTCTGGGCCGTGCTTGCAGGCGCCACCGGCGCTCATACAGGCACGTGGCTCATGCGGCTGGAACCCGATAACACATGGGCATACGTCCTTCAGCTGTCGACCAACACAGGGACGAAAGCCGATGTGAAGACGGTTGGCGATGTCACGCACGTGTTGATGCACAACTCGTCCGCGCACCTCCTCTCGCTGCAGTACAACGCGGCGTCAAAGACATATGAGCCATGGAGCGTGCGTCCGACGCTCACGCCGGTGTACGTGGGAGAGACGGGCACGATTGATATCGACTCGACCGGCCGCATGTGGCTCGCGACCGAGTCCATCGGCATCGAAATGTTTTATAGCGACTATCCGTACACGGCCTTTACGGGTCCGATTGTGCTCGCCAACGACGTCGACTCGGACGACATCGCCGCGGTCACAACACTTCCGAACAACACGATCGGCGTCTTCTGGTCGAACCAGGCGACGAAGAGATTCGCATTCAAGTATCACGTGGACGGGGCCGATCCCCTGGTCTGGTCGAGCGATGAGGCGCCGGGCGCGGAGGACGCGGTCGAGAACGGCATCGGGTTAGCCGAAGATCACGTCAACACTGCAGTGCGCGCAGACGGCACGCTGTATGTCGCCGTCAAGACCGGATACGGCTCGCCTACCCTGCCCACTATCGGGCTCTTCGTGCGGCGTCCGAACGGCACGTGGGACGACCTCTACTACATCGACACGGTCGGCACGCGGCCGATCGTCGTCCTCGACGAAGACTCGAACAAAATCCGTGTCTTCTATACCAGCACGGGGGGAACGGCCTATTTCCGCGAATCGTCCGCCTCGGTCATCAATTTCGGCCCCATCGAGGAAGTGATGGCCGGCGGGTTCAACGATTTCACGAGCATGAAAGACTCATGGTCGGGACGCCTCCTGGTCATGGCCTCGAGTCTGGCAGGGACGACCGGCGTCGTCATGCAGCCCAATCCCGGCCTCATCGGCCATTTCAAGATGGACGAAGGCAGCGGCGCCCGTCTCAAGGACATCTCGGGCTACGGCAATGACGCCAACATCGTCGGCAGCGGGACGTGGCACACAGGGGTGAAAAAACTCGCGCTCGAATTCGACGGCAGCACACATGCCGTGGTTTCCGATCAAGCGCAGCTGAACGTCACGACAGGACTCACCATCTCCGGGTGGATCCAGCCGATGGTGCAGGCCAACCAGGAGCTCGTGAACCGCGCGGGTGCGGGCATCGATGGCTACACCGTCGGCTTGTCGTCATCGACGGCGCCCAATCCCGGAACGATCTTCTTCCGGTTGAATGAGGCGACGTTC
The DNA here is from genome assembly GCA_963811435.1 of Vicinamibacterales bacterium. Lineage (GTDB taxonomy): Bacteria > Acidobacteriota > Vicinamibacteria > Vicinamibacterales > JAMQPK01 > JAMQPK01. Next base: position 624,783 of record CAWERD010000006.1, on the reverse strand, counting down.
GCCGAGGCATTCCGGCTGAACTCGCTTTCGCAGTACCCGATCGGCGGCTACACATGGATGCACGTCGCGGCTACCTTTGACGGCACGACGATGCGCATGTATGTCAACGGCGTCGAAGAGAATTCGATGGTCGGTCCCCTGTCGATCGGAGCGGGTGAAGTGGATTTCGCCATCGGCGGACACCACGACGGTACCAGCCGATTCAGCGGGATGATGGACGACGTCAAGATTTACAACAAAGCGCTGACGCCCGCCGAAATCGGCGCCACGATGGGATCGGGACCGCCGCAGGCGGATCTATCGATTACCAAGAGCGACTTCGTCACGAAGGTCAACCTGGGCGACCCGATCACCTACGTCATTCAGGCCACCAACAACGGACCGAACAACGTCACCGGAGCCATGGTGAAGGATTTGATGCCTCCACAGCTCGCTGACGTGACCTGGACGTGCGCCGGCCTGGGCGGAGCCTCGTGCGGTGGCGCGAGCGGTTCGGGCAGCATCATCGACTTCGTCAACATCCCGGCCGGTGGCAGCGTCACTTACACGGTTCACGCGAGCCTGTCAGAAGAAGCATCCGGCTCGCTCATGACGAACACGGCGACGATCCGTGCGTCTCACGTCAGCGACCCGGTGCCCGGGAACAACAGCGCAACCGATATCGATGAGCTCCCGTTCATCATCGAGGCTCACTACGACAGCGGCGCAGACGGGTTCACTTACGCCGACGACATGTTCCGGGCGACAGCGCAGCCGGCCATGGCGACTGGTGCTTATGCGCCCGCTGGTGGCTTCAACGGCGGCGGTCTCCAGGTCCTGCTCGGAGGGGTGAATGGTTCGAACCTCCAGAAGATCTCGGGAGGCTGGCGGCGGAGCTTCAATCTCGGAACCGCAGGGCCGGTGTCGCTCTCGTTCCGCTACAAGCTCTCGATGATCAACTCGCGGACCGACCGGTTCGGGCAGGTGCTCGTCGCCCTCGACGGTGTGCTCAAGGGCACTTCGCCGAACGACTACATCGTTCAGCTGTTCGGCACGGGCGGCGGCGGCACGAGCACGACGGGGTGGCAGCAGGTCACGGTGGATCTGGGCACGCTGCCCACGGGCTCCCACACGCTGGATCTCGGGGGCTATCTGAGCCGCAAGAGCCAGAACTCTGAGTACCGCAGACATCTACATCGACGACGTGCGCGTGATTTCCGGAGCCGTGCCGGGCCCTGGTGCGCCGCCCGTTCCGCCGAGCATCCTCACGCCGCCGGCAAGCGTCTCTGCCACTGCTCCTGCAGCCGCCGCATTCGCGGTCACCGTTGGAGGGGACGCGCCCTTCACGTATCAGTGGCGGCGGGACGGAGTCGCGATCGGAGGCGCCAACAGCACCAGCTATGTGCTGAATCCCACGTCGATGGCTGACAACGGCGCGCACTTCGATGTCGTCGTCACCAACGCCGGCGGCAGCGTCACCAGCGTGTCGGCCACACTCACGGTGATTCCGGCGCCAGTGGCGCCGAGCATCACCACACAGCCGGCCAGCCTGACTGTGAATGCGCCTGCATCGGCCACTTTCTCCGTGGTCGCGACAGGTGATGCGCCGCTCGGTTATCAGTGGCGTCGCAACGGCGTCAACATCGGTGGGGCGACGAGCTCGAGCTACGTGCTGAATCCAACGGCCGTGGCCGACAGCGGTGCGCAATTCGACGTCATCGTCTCCAACACCGCCGGGACGATCACGAGCGCGCCGGCGACTCTCACGGTCAATCCAGCGCCGGTACCGCCGAGCATCACGACGCAGCCGGTCAACAAGACGGTAACGGCGCCCGCAGCGGCCAGCTTCTCTGTGGTGGCGACGGGCGACCCGACGCTCACCTACCAGTGGCGGCGCAACGGCGTGGCCATCGGTGGCGCGACGAGCGCGGCCTACGCGCTGAACCCGACGGCGGTGTCTGACAGCGGCGCGACGTTCGATGTCGTCGTCACCAACGGCGCCGGCAGCGCAACGAGCACCGCAGCACTCCTGACGGTGAACGGCGCGCCCGTGCCGCCAAGCATCACTACGCAACCGGCGAGCACGACGGTTACGGCGCCTGGCGCCGCCACCTTCTCGGTCGTCGCCACGGGTGATGGGCCGCTGACGTATCAGTGGAAGCGCAACGGCGGCAACATCATCGGTGCGACGAGTGCGACATACGTGAGGACGCCGACTGCGGTTGCTGAAAACGGCTCGACGATCACGGTTGTCGTCACCAACGGTGCGGGCTCGGTGACAAGCGCGGCGGCGATCCTCACGGTGAACGCGGCGCCGACTGCGCCGAGCATCACTGGTCAGCCGGCGAACGTCGCCGTAACGGCACCGGCAGCGGCAACTTTCTCGGTAGTCGCAACCGGCACCGCACCGCTCAGCTACCAGTGGCGTCGCAATGGTGTCGCCATCGGTGGCGCGACGACCGCGAGCTACGTCCTCGACCCGACGGTAGTTTCCGACAACGGCGCGTCGTTCGACGTGGTCGTCACCAACGCCGCGGGCAGCGCGACGAGCTCACCCGCGACCCTGACCGTCTTCGAAGGAGTGGCTTCAGCGGTCTTCGAAGCGCACTTCGAGGGCGGCGCTGACGGCTTCGCGTATGCCGACGACCTGTTCGGCACGGTGCAACCGACCTTCGCGAGCGGCGCGATCGTCCCCGGCGGCGGCTTCACCGGCGGCGGCGCGCAGGTGACCGTCGGCGGCATCAACGGCTCGAATACGTCGAACATCTCGGGTGGCTGGCACCGCAGCTTCGCGCTGGCGAGCACGGCAGCGGCAACCGTCACGTTCCGCTATCGACTGACGGCGAACAACCTCGACAGCGGCGAGCTTGGCCGCATGATGGTGAGCCTTAACGGCGTGCTCAAGGGGATCGCGCCGAACACGTATGTGGCACAGGCGGGCGGCGGCACGGGTCCGCTGGTCACGACGGGCTGGCAGCAGGTGACCATGAATCTCGGCACACTCCCCGCCGGCAACCACGTCCTGGCGCTGGGCTCGTTCCTGACGAGAAAGACCGGCGTCGACGAAACGGCTGTCGTGCAGATTGACGATATCGTCCTGACCGTCGAGCAATAATCGACTGCTCGACCTTGCCCCAGTAACCATTCCGCTTCACCAGCGGGACGGTTACTGGGGTCTCTTCTTGTACGCTTTTTGTAACGCTTCTGCCCATCTCTCAGCTACAATCCCCGCCAACTCTTCATAGTTGAATCCAGAGCGTCCATGAAAACCGTGGAGCCGACTCTCAAAGAACGCGTGAGCTACATGTACCGGCTGCTGGTCCTGCTGCAGCAGCTCTTCCAGGTCTCACGTCAGGTTGAAGATGTCGAGTGGCTGGCCACCGGTTCCAACAGTCGTGACCTCGCGCTCTGCACGGGTGTTCGGGAACTGCTCGAGGATCTTGCCACGCACGCCCAGACTCTGACATCCGCTCCATTCCCGATCAGCGACTGGCGACCAGGCGACGGGCCGGACGACGCGCGATGGCGCGGCCTGACGGAGATCGAAGTGCGCGAAGTGCTGGCGATGCTCGCCAACTATGAAAGCCTGGTGGCGTGGGGAGAGAAACTGACCGGCAATTCAGCTGATTTCGCCGGACGCGGGGACAATCGGGTCGCGACTTTCCAGGCTCGCAACGGCATGGCCGGATCGCCCGACGCGGCAGACTATCTCAAGGAGCAGCGCGCCCAGATTGAGCGGTTCCGTCGAGAGCTGGGCTTCCTCGAAAAACAGCGGATTGCCCGTTAGTCGCCGTCGATTCTCACACGCGCGCGCGCTTCTCCAAGGACAATCTCGTCGCCGGATTCCAGGCGTATTCCGCGCGAGCCTGGCGGAACTTCGAACGCCCTGCCCTTCCTCACGATGCTGGTCCCGTGAGCGCTCCGATCATCGGCGATCCGATACTGCCTCAATCCTTCGGAATATTCGATATGTGCGTGGCGGCGTGACACACTGTGGCTTGCCGTGGCGTCACCATCAGTGAACACCACGTGGTTCGTTCTGATGAGCCGATGGCGGCTGTCGCGAACCTCAGCGTTTCTTCCGAGATTGACGCGAGAAAGCGCGAACGTGTACGCCGGCTTTTCGGCCGATCCATCGAGGATCGTGATCTTCAGCGCCGGCGCCGTTGCGAGTGCTGGAGCCCGCAGCTGCCCCGATGCAACGCGATCGAACTCGATGTAAAACTCGGGCGTAGGCCAATGCGTCTCGGGCCGCGCGACAAACGTGCGTGTCACGTGCAAGCCTGATGGCTCACATCCAGCATCACGCAGGCGTGTCGCGATCCGCTCGTGCAGCTTTGGATCGCCGTCCAGGACCGCCAGGAGGCGGGCGCGGGCCTCTCGGGAGCCGGCGACGACCGACACCTTGATCCTGTTGAACGGGAAGACGTGCGTTCCCCGCCCGGCAGGCTCCACCCGCTCCTCGATCATGTCGACGATCCCATGCAGAATCTCGAGCGGCTCGCGCGGGCCCGACTTCGCCCATCGTTGTGCCGCGCGGTCGAGCGTTCGCGCGAGGTCCGATTCCAGCTTCCGTGCTTTACGCAGGATGTTCATAGGTTCTTCAACGGACGAGCCCACTGGCGGCTGCGGCTGCCACGATTTCGCCAGCGGCGGGCGCCGCCGCCAGGCCCCCGTATCCGGCGTTCTCGATAATGATGGCGAAGGCCACTCTCTTCTCGGCGCGGCCATGCGGCGCAAATCCGACGAACCAGGCGTGCGACGGAGAACCGCCAACCTCGGCGGTGCCTGTCTTGCCCGCAATGCGCCATGGATGAGCTCGGAGGCTCCGGCCGGTTCCTGTCAGCACCGCATCGCGAAGGTACTGCCCCAGGTGCGCCGCTGCGTCTGGCGACAGCAAGGTGTGTGTCTCCGGCTTGCCCGACGGAAGCGCCTCGATCCTTGGTTCGCGAAGAATGCCGTCATCCGCGATCGCCGCAGCAATCCGCGCCATCCGAAGTGGAGTCGACACCACATCACCCTGGCCGTAGCCCGCCTGCGGAAGAGTGGCGCGAAGACGGCCGACTGAGCCGTCACGAGCCACCGACACGCCAACGAGGGCTGCGGTGTCCAGAATGCGCTGCGGACCGAGGCGAACGGCAAGCTGCGCGAAGTAGGCGTTGCACGACTGAACGATGGCGTCGTGCAGGTTGATTGTGCCGTGCGGGTGCGCGTCGAGGACATCGTCGCGTACCAGACCCCAGCCAGGAATCCTCGTTCCCACTCGTCCACCAGCAACCTTCGAGCACGTGAACGTTGCCCCACCGGCGCCGTTGTCGAGCCGGAGTGCCGCCGCAGCCGTCACGAGCTTGAACGTCGATCCCGGAGGGTAGAGACCATAGCGTGCGCGATCGAGCAACGACTCCGTCGCGTCGCTGCTTTCCCCACTCTGATCGCCCGGTGCGCCCGGGAAGGGATAGCTGACGCTTGCGAGCACGTGGCCGGTGTCTGGATCGATGACCACGGCGGCTGCATGACGGCTTGCGGAGCGCTGCGCGTACTTCGAGAGGATTCTCGCCACGCGTATCTGCAGAGAAGCGTCAACCGTGAGGCGGATGTCCCGCTTCCGATTGAGGAACGCGGTCACTTCCGGATGATCTGGCTCGTAGCGGTGTCGAAGGAGCGGAAGCAGCTCACGATGGTCGTTAAATCCACGCAGCCGGTCCTGAGCGTCACGCTCGACGTACGACGTATTCGTGGCGCTCCAGTTTCGGCGGCCCGGCGCGTCGCCCAATAGATGAAATGCCGCACCTCCGATCGGATAGCAGCGCTCCGCGACTGGCACCGTGCAGGACGGGTCGAGTTCGATCCCGTGCTTCCTGTACTCCACCGCCGCGCGCCGTGCCACGTCGTCGCCGCTCGTCGCAAGCGGCAAGCCCTGTCGATCGTAAATCGTGCCGCGCGGGATGAGGCCGGCGGCATCAAGCACGCGCTGGTTGTATTGGTAGCGGCGGACTCCGTCTGCCTGGAGACCGAGGTGTGGCTTCACCACGTAGTTGTCTGCACGCACCACCTGAACGTTCAGCAGGACTCCGAGCAGCACGATCGCCGCGATACCAAGCACCGATGCCAGCGATGTCACCGAGGTTTGAAACGGACGCGAGATGGGCGCAGTGGCGGCGTTCATCCGAATCGACGTCAGCACGCCGAGGGCGACGAAGTTCGCGACCATCGCCGAGCCCCCATAACTCAGGAACGGCGTGACGACGCCAGTCAGAGGGATGACGCCGATCATGCCGGCCGCCATAATCAGGACCGGAAGGATCAGAAACAGCGTGACGACCATCGCGAGGAAGAACCCGTAATCGTTTCCCGCGCGTAGCGCAGTACGGAAACCGCGGATCGCGATGAGCGCGAATATTCCTGCAACCGACAGGAGTCCGATGAAGCCGAGCTCCTCACCGATCGCGGCGAGCATGAGATCCGTGTGTCCGGCCGGCAGGTAGCGCGTGTCGCCCAGGCCGAGTCCGGTTCCCAGGAGACTTCCCGTCGACACAGCCCAAATGGCCTGAGCAATCTGATCTCCACCCCGCGCGGCGTTGTCCCAGGCGGATTGCCACATCTGAACCCGGCCCGCCAGACTCGTGGAGACATTCAGTTTGTAGCCGACGTAGAACCCGGCGACCAGCACTGCCAATCCGGCGATCGCCATTCCCGCGCGGTTTCTGGCAATGGCGTACGCCGCAAGAAAGATGCACGACACGACCAGCGCGGGACCGAGATCCTTCTGCAGGAAAAAGAACGTCAACGCCGCAGCAATACCGACCGCGACCGGGACCACGTAATCGATGCGGGGCAGATTCAGCCAGCCAGGAATACGAACCTCCCGAATCGCCTGACCGCGGATTTGCCTCAACAGCTCCCATCTTCGAGCGAAGTACCCGGCGAGGAACAATGCAAGCAACAACCGTATCGCTTCGATTGGCTGAACCGGTCCGAGATTCACCTTCGCGTTGCTGCCCGCAGGGCCGCTGCCGAAAAAAATGAGCAAGCCGCATAAAAGAAGGGCGCCAACCAAGGGGACATAGCTGAACTTGAGGAGTGCAGTCTTGCGGAAGTCGACGAGCGACACCGCGGCAAATGCCATGAAGCCCAGGGCGGCTCCCTGCGAGTAGCGAATGAACAACGCGGTGTCGCGCAGCGGATCGGGCCGGCTCACGATCATCGCAAAGCCGATCGCGGTGAGGAGATGCCCGGCGCCCACGAGCAGGTAATCGCCTCGAAATCGTCGCACCGACCAGACGAGCGCCACTACCCAGACGGAAGCCAGATAGACACTCGCCCAGAACAGTACCAAGCGCCCGAAGGTGCGGGGCGTTCTTACCACGAATGCCGGCTTGAGCGCCGCAAGATGCCTGGCGTTAAGGAGAGGCAGCGTGGCCGGACGCGGGCTCGATGTCGAGTCGGCACGATCGAATGCCTGGCGCAAGCGATCCTTGTATCCAGCAGCGGCGCGCGCTCGATGACATTGGCCGGGACCGTCGCGCCAAGGATGGCGCCGACGTTTGGCAGACTGTCACCCCTGCTGCGTACTGAAACGATGTACTCGAAGAGATGCGCCGCGGCGAATCGACGATCGACGGCGTTCGCGAAAATCGCTCCGAATGCAGGTTCCAGTGCGTGGGAATCTGCAACCGTATTGAGGTTGATCTGCGATCGCGATTCCGACTGGTTGTTCGACCGCACTCGGCCGCTATACGACAGTCCGATGGCCATCATGGCCACCACGGATGTGAGGGCCAGCAAGAGCTGATGCGCGATCGGGTGACGTGCGCTGTCGGTACACCGCCGAATGTCGCGTGCGGTCGCAGAGGTGAACGTTACACCCACAGGAGGGCACTCTGAAGATGGGTGGACGTTCGCGGTGGGATCGCCGATGGCGAGACGCCGGTATCAACCGGACCATCGGAGTACGTCGTCGATTGTGAAAGCTTGGCGAGCCGCTCTTCAACGCGTGTCAGCGCGCGCTGCGTCGCGCCGGTATTTTTCGGCACGTCGGCGAAATTGCCCGCCTTCGCGTAGAGGGCGAGAGCCTGCCGGTAGGCGTCCGCCGCGCGTGTCAGGTAGTCGCGTTCCTGCGGCAGTCCGGCGAGTTTTCCGGCGTTTTGCACAAGCGTATTGCCACGCGTCCGGTACCCGTCGGCCAGCAGCGCCGTTTCACGATCGTTTGGCTGGTGGCCGTTCTTCTGCGCCTGATTCAACGCATCCGCGCCGCGATCGACGTCGTCGAGGCCCACGATAAACGTGCGGGACAACCCAAGGAATGGATCCGGCCATTTCGGACGAAGCTCCGCCGCCTCGCGAAACGCCACCACGGCTTCCGTCAGGTCTCGCTGGGCCGCAGCGAATTCACCTCTCGCCTTTTTCGCTTCTCCGTTGATCCTGTAGAGCTGGCCCTCACAATAGCGAAGCGCGGCCCTCAGCGGGCGGTTGTTACCTGTCGCCGCGAGCGCGCGGACCAGCGCGCCGCGAGCCATTTCCCACTGCGCCTCCCTGACAGTCGTCGCTGGCGCGCGATAGTTGGCCATGACCCTCTCGACGAGAGAGGAAGTCTGCTCAACCAGTGAGTGTTCGAGCTCGATGGTGCCGATGTGCAGATAACTCCGGCGCGACAAGCGATCGTATTCCGTCCACGCGTCCGGCAGTTGCTCGAGCTCTCGCGTCGAGACAGCCTTTGCCACGCGGCTCGAAGCCAGCGCGACGCACGCCTCGTTGGTCGCGATGGCAATCATCAAGGCCAGAAGCGCCATCCGGACCCTGCGGCGGAATCTGAATGCCGTTTTCGGCGTCGCGACGGCTGTCGTTGAGGTACCCGGGGGCGCGGATGCAACGCCTGGCGCTCGTGTGCGGCGTGTCTTCTCTTCGTCGGCGTCCTCAATCGCCCGTGTGCGCCTGGTTGACTCGTCAGAGGCTCGATTCGGCCAGCCGGCTTCCTCGGCCCTGGTCCTCTTGCCCGATTGGTATCGCTCGAGGTCTTCGCGAATCTCCTGCGCGCTGTTGTAGCGATCTGCCGGAACGGGAGCGAGAAGCCTGGCCACGACGGCTTGCAGCCCTGCGGGACAGTCAGTGAGCGAAGGCGCCGGACGTCTCGAGATAATCAAACGCTCGAGATGACCGGGATCCGCGGCTCGAAACGGAGGCGTTCCGCCCAGCATCTCGTAAAGCACGACTCCGAGTGCCCAGAAGTCCGCGAAGGCATCGACCTCGCCCGTTTCGAGACGTTCCGGGGAAAGGTACGCGACGCTGCCGAAATCATTCCGAGTGACCTTGCGGCTCAACGACAACGCCTTTGCGATGCCGAAGTCGAAGACCTTCACTTGCTGGTCGGATGTGATGCGAACGTTTCGGGGCTTCAGATCCAGGTGGAGGAGCGATCGGAGGTTACGACCATCTATCGCCGGCTCGAACGAGTGCGCTTTCTCGAGAAACCGGCACAACTCGATGGCGATGCCGATGGCCCGGTCCGGCTGAAGCAGACCGCGCGTGATGAGCTCCGAGAGATTCTCGCCGTCGAGGTATTCCATCGCGACATAGAAGTAGCCGGATTCCTCCTGAATTCCATATTCGTAGACCTTCGGCACGAGCGGACTGACTTCACTGAACTGTCGCTGAAGCTTGGCTCCAAACTCCTCCGCGTCGAGGATTTCACGGGCCTCGCGATCTGTGCCTTTCTGTACCAGCTTCAGTGCGATCTCGCGACCAGTTCGGGTGTCGGTGGCCAGGAACACTTCGGCCATTCCACCCTGACCGAGTGCTCGTGTGATTCGGTATGGCCCGATCTGGTTGAAAACGGTCGTCATCGATTCCGCTGGCCCTGACGAGGGACGGCCGGTCGAGCAACGTTTTGTTCCGGGAGCGGCACGAACCAGTTGTCGCGCTTGAGCGCTGGAGACACGGCGCTTTCGACCCCCACTAACGAATCCGGATTCAACGCGAGGAATACGTTTCGAAAGAACACAGGGGTCGAACCTGCCTCCACGACAATCGCAGCGGGCGTCCGCTCGGACGTGCCGTTGCGCATGAAGGCGTTGTGGCTGATCCGCGGAACGGCGCGATCACGAACGATGAGCGCTGCACCTGGATTGTCACGAATCTCGCTGGCGAGCATCGTGGAGGCGCCCGAGCCGGAGAACTCGACGGCCGCCTTGGTGGCGCCGGTGATTTCCACATCCACGATCGAGAGGAAGGAGTCCCTGACAGAGATGCCGACCGCCAGTGGCGTGGCCGAATCGCCGCTAATCTTGAATCCCACCAGTTCCGCCCGGGCGAGACCCTGCGCCACAACGGCCGGGACTGCTTCTGCATCAGACACCGTGGCAGGCAGGCGAATGCTGGCGCCGCGAGGCACCCGGCTCACAAGACGCACCTGGTCCTTGAGAATGAGCTGTTCCCGGTATTCGCCGGGTTCGACGATGATTTCTGACCCGGCAGCCGCATCGCGCATGACATCAGAAATCGATCCGGGAGATTTGACGATCAACGGGCTGGTTGTGGCCGGGGTCAAGATCGGCGATGACGGCAGGAATGCCAGATCCCCGCGAAAACCGACGAAGGCGACTCCCATGACGGCAGCCAGCAGCATCGCCGCCAGGGTGAGGCGGGTCAACTGCCTGCGCCGATCAAGCGCGGAAAACGTACTCGTTGACGGTTGTTGTGCCGCAGCCGCCTGATGCGGCGGCAGCAACGGCGTCGTGGCGAGTCCCGACTGGCTTGTCGCGAACCGTTCGCCCTCCACGTAGACGGCCGTGACGTTATCCTTTCCGCCCGCGGCGTTTGCCGAGTCAATCAGCGCCCGCACGACCGCGTCCGGATCGCCTGCAAACTGCCGGAGAGTCCTGCCAATCGACGAAGAGTCGACGAGGTCGGTCAGACCATCGCTGCAAAGGAGCATCGCCGCGTCGGGCTCGAACGGCGTGTGGTCGACATCGATGAAATCACCATCAGAGGGATCGTGCGGTTCGGAGCCGACATCCCGATACACCTCATTCCGCCGTGGGTGCCGCATCGCCTGGAACTCGGAGAGCTCGTGCGCATCCTCGCGCTCGCCCACAGGCGAGTGATCGCGCGTCAGCTTCTCGATCCGGTCCCGGTGAATCTTGTAGAGCCGTGTGTCCCCGACATGCCCAATCGTGGCAAGCCCGTTCTCCACGACGGCGACGGTGAGGACACACGCCATCCCCTCCCATTCGGCACGCGTCGCCGCAAGGCGATAAATCTCGTTGTTGGCGATGGTGATCGCCTCGCGTATGCGATCGGACACCGGACCCGTCTCGCGCTCGAGGCGTTCGCGAAGCATCGAGAGCGCGACGTCCGCCGCCTTCCCTCCGGCGGCCTGGCCGCCAATACCGTCGATCACGATGTAGAGGCCACGATCGGCGTCAACGTGAAATCGGTCCTCGTTGACGTCACGCTGGATGCCTGCGTCGGTGCAGCCCGACGCAAGCGCCGGATATCGATACGGTAACGCCGCACCGTGCCGCCGAGGCTCGGCGCCAAATCTCGTCACGGCTCGCGCTCCACGAGCGCGTAGAGCGCGACCACAAGGCCGAGCGCCCCGAGCATGACCAACCGCGCCCACAACAGCGTCGTCATCGGGGCACCACGCCGAAGTTCAGGAAGACCGTTTCAGCGAGACCGATACGCGCCTGATCCGGGAGCGCCGTTTCGACGCCGTTTTCCTTTTTGGTGCCGCTCGCGTCCACGTACCCCTGCGGAATGTGGCGACCGTTCAGCGTGGTCCCAAGAGAGCTCAAGTCGATCAGGAAAAAACGGCCGGTCTGCGCATCACGCCGGACGCGGGCGTGCTCTCTGGACACATCCACCGATGAAGCGATCCTGATGTCGACCGGATACGTGATGCCGCCTCGGCCGATGGTGACAGAGTCTTTTACGACATCGAAGGAGTGATGACCCGAGCTGTCTTCGTACACGATTCTGGCGAACGCGCGGGTTGTCGGCGGGCCAGGCGTCTCGAGAGCTGTTTCTCGAGTCGTCGTCCGCTGACCGGACCGCAATGTGGTGATGCGGCGCGTGCTTTCGCCCACACCGAGCTCGGGGGCGGCAGGCAACAACAGTTCTGAATCGACAAGGATGTCGTCCTCTCCAACGATGCCGTCCGGATCGGACAGGAATTCCACATGCCACTCTCCGCTCGCGCTCTGAACGAAGGGTGCGGCATCTCCGAGGATTCTTTCCGTGTAGCGCCGCAGGGCCGAACGTCTGTTCAGGCGGCCGACCTCCTCGGCGAGGGCTCGAATCGTTTCGCCCTGCAGAATCGGGATGATACCTTCCAGGCGCGCGAACTCCACCGGATGCATGTACACCAGGTACCGGCTTGGGGCGAGCGTGGAGTACTTGAGACGCTCGAGATGGCTGCGCATGTTATCCAGGACAGCGGCTATCAGATCGCGGGCTGGTCTGGTCTGCTTGTCGGACAGTAGACCCGGTGGATAATGCGATGTCAACACTCAAGGAGGATTGCATCGCGCGGGGCGCGCAGTCCTAAGGAAATTCTGAAGGATTTCGAAATTTTGAGAGGGCCGTGACCATTCGCTTTGGCGAGTTCGTGCTCGATTCGGACGCCCGGCAGCTCTTGCGTGAGGGAAGGGACATTCGCCTTTCACCCAAGGCCTTCGACCTGCTATCCATCCTGATCGCCAGGCGACCCGGCGTCGTGGCCAAAGCAGACCTGATTGCGAAGATTTGGCCCAAAATCTTCGTCACCGAGGCCAATCTCAATGTGCTCGTGGGCGAGATCCGGCGGGCGCTCGACGACGACGCCCGAGCTCCGCGGTTCCTCAGGACGGCGCACGGCGTCGGTTACGCCTTTTGCGGAGAGGCTGCGGAGCTGGACCGCGCCGTGCCTGCCCAGGGAGGCGAGACCCGATGCTGGCTCGAGTGGAGGAACCGAACCTTTGCGCTCTCTCCGGGCGACAACATCATCGGACGGGATTCCCGCAGCGATGTCTGGCTCGAACACTCCGGCGTCTCACGCCGGCACGCTCGCATCCAGATTCAGGGCGACATGAAGACGGCGTTCCTGGACGATCTGGAGAGCACGAACGGCACTTTCGTTCGCCGCAGGCAGCTTCAGAGGCAAACCGCTCTGAGCGACGGCGACGTCATCGGCGTCGGTCCTCTCGAGCTGAAGTTTCGGATGTGGTCGGACAAAGCGTCGCGCACGCAGCGGATCAGGCGCAAGTCGCGGTAACCTGCGAGAAGGACGGATGTGAATACGTGTTAGCTGTCATGGCAGATGGATGATGGCAGATGGCAGATCGTACTCTCTGCCATCAGCCATCTGCCATCTGCCATCGGCTATCAGCTATCTGCCCTGACACGTCACTTACGAGAGGCTACTCACCATCCCCGCTCGACTGAGCCGACCGGGCGTGCTGCAAGCGCGGACCGAGGAACTTCCCGCCGAGATCGATCTCCTCGAGATCGTAAATCCGGTCTGGGTCCGAGTAGAACGTCCGATCTGGCAAGAGCGGCAGGTCCTTCGCGCCGAACACCGTCGAAAAGACGACTCGCCAGTTGTTCACGAGCGACATGCCGGGATAGATCGCGGCCTTGGCGACATCGGGGACACGGTATGCCGCGAACGTGGCCATCTGTTCCCGGTTCTGCTCCGGCGTACCGCCGAGCTGACCCTGCGAGCGCGCGCCGTGATCGCCGTGCACCAGGATGATGGCGTCCGGTCCGCTCACGCGAATAATCTCGTCGACAATCTTCAGGATCTGCTTGTTCAGATACCTCACCTGCTCCGCGTATTCGAGCGGCCGCTCAAATTTCGTGAGCGACGTGTCAGCGCCCTTGATGCCATTGCGATCGAACACGTAGGGCGAATGCGGCGCCAGCACGTGGGCGAACGTAAAGACGGGCCCCTTCTCCCCTGCCGGCTTCGCAATGCCCTTCAACTGCTGCAGATGGACGACGCCGGGCTGGAACCAGTCTCCGTAGATCGGCATCGCTTTCAGGAACGGATGCAGCGCCGTTCCTTCGATGAACACGAATGCGAACTCTTCGACAAACGACGGCAGGTACGACACGTTTTCGTCCGCGAGCGGGCTCGAGCGTGTGACGTGCCAGTAGCCCCCGATGTGGCGGTAGGTATAGCCGAGTTCCTTGAAGCGTCTCGCCACCTCGAACTCGCGAAGCATCGGGTTGATCGCGCCGCGCGGCGGGTTGTCGCCGAACTCCTTGATCTGGTCGTCGAGGTACTGCATGTTGAGAAATGACGACAGCGACAGCCGCGTGTACATGTAGTTCGACCGCGCCTGGTCCGAGACCAGGAACCCGCGAGACGTGAGCGCGTCGAGAAACGCGGTATTGTCGAGCTGGTTGTACTGCTTCAGCATGTCGCCGCGCGCGTACGCGTCGAACACCATCAGGTAGACGTCCGGCTTTTTCATCGCCGCGTCACCCTGGTTCTGCTTGATCTCGACGGGTGCCTTGGAGTGGTTGAATTCGCCGGCGGCGTGCACCGACTGCACGATCAGGCTTGGCAGAGCGGTGGCCACCTGCACGCAGACCAGAGCCAGCGCGATCGTGTGCGCCACGCTGACGATGCGCTCCGGGTTCTTCACTCGCCAGACCATCCACAGCAGCGGCAGCACGACGCCGAAGAGGAGGGAGGGAATGAGCACGCTGCTGAACACGTTTTCGTGAAAGATGCCGGCGTCGATGTGTCCGTACCCCAGAATGAACATCAGCACGACGCTGACCATCAGCGCACGCCGCTCCGGATCGCGCACGACCAAACGGCCCGCGCCGTCGAGGACGGCCGTGAGGAGCAGCACGAAGCCGAACACCATCCCTGCGACCGTCAGTCCGGGCAATTCCCTGACGTTCGACAGCATGAGGTTGAGCGGAAAGACGAGCGCGATCAGATACGGATACCGTCGCGCACGAGCGGTTGCCATTACGACTCCTTCCGGCGGAAGAGGAGCAACGTCCGGCCCGAATGCGGCACTGATGCGCGTGCTTCAAGGTTGAAGCACGACGAGAACGTCTCAATGCACTTTTCGAGCGTCAGATACCCGAATTCGTCGCGCCTGAACATCGTCAATCGTTGAAACATCTCGTCGTCGGGAGGCACGAACTCGAGAATCAGGTGACGCTTGACGATGCCGGCGAACAGTTCGCGGACGGCTTCCATGGTCATGTTGCCGGAGACGATCAGGTGATGAATCAGCGCGAGGGCCATGACGCAGTCGCTCGAGATGCGCTCGAAGAACGGCGGACGCTCCTGATTGCGATAGCCGATGCCGGGGCTCGGGTTGCGCAGGTCCACCACGACGGGCGTAATTCTCGCAGGTTCCTTCCGCAAGCGGCGATAGAGGACTTCGATCGTGTCGTGACTCTGATCGACCGCCACCACGTCGGCGCCACAGCTCGCCGCGACGTACGAGTAGTCGCCGGTGTTCGCTCCGAGATCGAGCACTGACGCGGGGGCGATGCGCTCGAGAAACGCCGCGATCTGTTTCTTCTTGGCCGATTCGGCCGTATCGTCGTACCGAGCACTCGCGGGTGTATGCGACCCACGACTCGGTCGGCTTGTAGCCATCGGCAAGCGAGCGCAGCTTGCTGCGCAGCCGTTTGAGGTTTGGAATCTGAGCTGCTGCGCTCGGCGTGCCGGTACGCGACTGCTTGACTCCCCCATTTCCGCTGGTCGAACGTTTTTCGAAGAGTGCCGGAAGCGTCACGTCGAGCAGAAGACCCGGCCGATACGCCTGCAGTCCTTTGAACGACCCCGCAACCTGGCTCGCGCTGCGGCCATCGAGGTTGGCAATGAAATACGAGCGCGGATCCCAACCCTGGTATCGTCCCAGCAGGAGCGGATAGACGAACATGCGCTGGAACTGCCCCAGCGCGTACCAGACATCCAGACGCGCTCCCCGTTCGAACGACGGCAGATCGATGAAGCGCGGAGCACCGCCCACAAACTGCACGTTGTAGGCGGTGGCATCCTTCAGCGAGCAACCCGATTCGAGCAGGGCGATCTGGAGATCGAGCGTGTGGATGCCGGCGTCGGCAACCATCGAGAGCGACCACTCGTACGGATACGTAATGTGTGCGATCCGATCGTGCTCGAGGAACGCCGCATGGGGACCATGCGCGCTCTCGAGCTCCGACAGGAGAAGGCCGTCCTCCACAAACCGCGTGTCTACCACCGCCCCACTTCGCATGAGGCGTGGCAGCACGCCGCTCTTGTTGAGGGACTCGAGCGTATCCCGGCACTCCGCGTCGATCGCCCGGAACACGCGTCCTCGATAAAGGAACACGTAACCCGACGGATCGCGGAACGATCCGGCGATTCGCCCCGTGACTGCGCGTTCCGCTGCGACTGGCATTACGGCTGCGGCTGGTTCAGCTGCGAAGCGGACGTCGCGTCGTCCTGCCGGCGGCCGAGGAACTTCGATGTGATGTTCGCAAACAGGTTGCGCGCGAACACGAGGCACCCGACGGCCCCGGCCACCAGGGCCTGAAGCATCAGCGCGCCGGAACCCGGGTCGATGTACGCGAGAAGAAAATGATCCATTGTCTCCGTCCTCCCAGCGGGCCAGGCCCGCGACCAATCGCGTTGTGCAACCGCCGTTCCCGTCTTATCTGCGAATTTTGGCGGAAATTCGCGCCCACGTTACAATTACGCTCCCTCAGGGAGGACTACAGTCAACCTGTCAGCTGAATACGTGTCAGGGCGCCGTCTGTTCGACGATCGTCTCCGCCTGCTCCACCGGCTCCACCTGCTCCAGTAGATCCATCTGGACGGCATCGCTTAGATCCATCTGGACGGCATCGCTGGCCGCCGAATCTGCGTCGAGAGGGCTCCCATCGAGCACCTGGAGAAGACTGGGAATCTCTCGAATCGCCTTGAGCCTGATCTCGAGCGGCGCATCCCGCAGCGGGATCAAATCGGAAAACTCGACGCACCCCTCACGCTCGTTGGAAGGATCGGAGCTCGCCGTGCGGATCATGAGGGCCCAATCGTCGCCCGAGACCGAATACCCGAGCTCGTATTGCCACTCGCACCGTGGCGCAGATGGCGGTTCGATGACCGGCTCGGACATCCTGAGGATGGTCACGGCCACGCCGCCAAACACGCGCTCCTGCGATCGCTGTCGCTCCTCGACCACTGGCGCTCGTTCAACCGCAGAACGCGCGGTTTGGATCGGAATCCATTCTTCTCTGGCAACTGACGCGGCGCTGAGTTTGTTCTCGAGGGTGAGAAGGCACTGGTTCAACGTCTCGGACGCATTGCTCAGGAGATCGGCCAGGGCGCTGAGTCCGTGGAGCAGAGTGGCGTCAGATTCTTCCGCTTGGATTGTTTCGTCTGCTCGAACCGGTTCGCTCCCCCGTTGCGTGACCTCCGCGCGAACCGGGGCCTTTTCGGGGACCGGTTCCTCGGAAATTGCGGCAGAGGGAGTCATGAACGACAGCCATGAGCAAACGCTATGCCTTCAATTTCGATGACTATTTCGGGGCATCCTGGGGCGAGCGGCGACTTTTCTTCGCGTCGCACAAGACAATACTCATCCTAAAACCGAACTACGTGTCGTTCAGATCCGTGGGGACGTCAGACCTTCCCAAGAACAAGATCGTTCCGCCATGGCGCAACCTTTGCTACCGGTGGAGTCTGATTCTCACAAGGAATCCACTGTGATTTTGTTTCAGAATCTCAACTTCTGGACCGCCGTTGGACAAATCGGGCTGGGCCTCATGTTCGGCGTGGCCGTCGGTATCGTCCTCAAGCGAGTGACGCGTCTCGCCCGGCCGCCACTGACTCGTCCCGAAGAGAGGATCTGCCCTGGGTGTGGCACGCCATCACTCCAGCGCGTCCGCGGCACTTGCACGCAACGCGCGCTCAGCGTCATCACCCGCAAATGGCCATACGCGTGTATGCGGTGCCCTTGGCCTGCGGTGCCACGGCCAGAGCGCAAGCAGCCATTTACTTTCAAGCGACGATCAGGATCGGCGCAGGCTGCAGCCGTCGAAGCCGAAATGCTCCCGCTCGAAATCGAGCCCATCGAGGCACCGCTGGTCGAGCCGGCGCAAGAGCCAGAGCTGTCGCCGGCGCCGACGCGAGTGACCCCGAAGGACGATGCAGCTCAAGTCAAGGATTCGGTCTACCACTACGTGGCACTGCTGAACGTCGGCGATGTGTCGGCCAGGGCCAACTGCTACCTTTCCGAGTTCACCAGTTTCGCCATCGACGGAGGCCCGCTGGTGACGAACAGATTCGAAGGCCGCTCGGCCTCCGGACCCATTCAGACCTTCGATGTGCGGTGCCGCGATCTGCGCGTCTACGTCAACAAAGATACGGCGATTGCGACCGCCTACCTGGTCGGAACAATCGTCGACTCGAACGGCACGCCGACACGCGTCGCCGGCCGCAGCTCCTGGGTGCACATGCGACAGAACGGTGAGTGGAAAATTGCCCACAGCCACCTGTCGCCGCTGAATCCCGACGCTTAGTTAGTGGTTGGTGGTTAGTGGTTAGTGGTTGTAGCCAGCGACCAGCTAGCTACGAGCTGAACCACCAACCACCAACCACCAACCACTAACTACCCACCACCACTTATTCCCTGTTCTTAATCGGCTTCGCGGGCACGCCCGCGGCGATCGTATACGGGGGAATATCCTTGATGACGACGGCGCCGGCGGCGACGATGGCGCCATCACCAATCGTGACGCCCGCGGTCACAACCACGTTGGAACCCAGCCACACATCATTGCCAATCGTCACATCTTTTTCAGTGATCCGCTGACTGCGAATGAGGTTCCCCAGGCGGATGCCATGGTTGGAGCTGTAGATCATCGTCCCCGGGCCCATGCGCAAATCGTTGCCGATGGTAATTTTCGAATCGCTGCTGGCCTGCAGACACCCGAGATGATTGATGTGGCAGTGCCCGCCAATCACGATGTTCTGAGGATTCGTGAACTTGACCGTCGGCTCGATCCAGGTGCCCTCGCCGACATGCTTCAGGCGCGGGATGGCCGAGACGTGGTTGTGATAATGAAACTCCAGCCAGCGTATCATCCATCGCCACGTGCGCAGGTCCAGCAGCATGACGCGGAGCAACCGCAGCTTTTTCACTGCAGCTCCTCCAGGATGCCCTGTAGCTGCCGCGACACGGCATCGCCATCAAACTGGGCGATGTAATCGGAGTCGGCTCGAAAGCGCTCACCCAGCCGATTCCGATGCTCGTACAAGTGACAAATCGCATCCTCGAGCGCACCGGCATCATCCGGGTCGACGACCACGCCCAGCCCGCTGTCTTCGGCAATCTGTGTGAGGGCGCCCGAGGGCGCCAGCGCGAGGATGGGCTTTTTGAATGGCAGGTACTCGTAGAGCTTCACCGGCACCTGCAGGCGCGTGCCCGGCTGAATCACGATCAGCACGTCCGATTCCAGCAGGTATTGCAGGCACCGCTCATGCGGAACAGGCGGCGTCAAACGTACAGACGATTCGACATTGAGATCGCGGATGGTCTCGGCGAGCTGAAACTGCGGAGCGACCGTCCCGATGAAGTTCAGCTCGATGCCGGCGGGATCGATCCGCCCCTTTGCGATCGCCGAAGCGAGCGCCTGCACGAGCGGCCGCGGATCGCGCTGACGGTAGAGCGAGCCCGCATGCGTCAGCACGAGCCGTGACGAACGGCGCGTCACCGGACGCAGAAATGGCGTCAGGTGCTCCGCGTCGTAGCCATTGGTGACCGTATGGAATTTCCGCGCGAGCTGCGGACCATCGTACTCAGCGAACTCATCGCAGAGGAGCGCCGTGTTCAGGATGACCGCATCCGCGCGCTCAATCACGAGGCGCTCCAGCCACTCGCGCAACCGCACCTTCCACGGATCAGTGAGGTCAGCACGTTTCCACGGAGACCGCGCCCACGGATCGCGGAAGTCGGCGACCCACGCCACACCGTGCCGGCGCGCCAGCCATCCCGCCACCAGGTGACACGTAAACGGCGGAGCCGACGAAAAGATGATGTCTGGCTTGTGTCGGGCGATCACACGGGCGCCTTGCCAGACAGCCGGAAGAAACCAGCCGATCTCCGTGTCGATATAGGGACGCTTGGCCGACGGCGCAGCTTTCACGCGTGGCGATGAATCGAGGGCTTGTGATCTGCGCTTGTCGAACGGCAACAGGCGGCGAACACCGTTGCTGATGGCGTTCCGCAACTGGCGCCGCCACCGCGCGGCGATCGTCAGGCCTCGAAGGACCTTCGACCTGTATATCTCAGTGCCATCGGGAAGCCGGCCGAACAGGTTCTCGTCAGTCGGTGTGCCGGCCCGGTAGTAGTCGGGATCGACGGTCAGCACCGACACAGGCCACTTCGATGCGCGGAGTTGTCGGACCGTCCGCAGAATCCGGTGCACGCCGGCGGCCCGCTCCGGAGGAAAGTGCGAGCTGACGACGAGCACGCGTTTCGGCCGTTGGAGCCAGACCTTCTCGGACCGGCGCTGAACGGCGATCGTGCCGGCAGAGTTCTGGTGACTTGGCCGCCGCTCGCGTCGCTGAAGATTCGTACGCACGTGAAACCTATTTGTGGGCACGCAGCGACAGCATGCGATTCAGCACGTGGTCGGCGATCTGTTCAGGAGTGTGATCGGTCGTCACGACCTCGAAGCGATAGGCCTGCGCCGCCTTGAGACAGAAGTGACGCAGCGTTTCGATCTGCGCCGCGGCAAGGCCGCTCTTACGCGACACGATTACCTCCGGCTTGTTGTCCAGTACGATCATGAGGTCGGGCTTCGGATACAGCGTGCAGAGCAGGCGACGCACGACCCCGTAGTTGCGGATCGGCCGTTCTTTGTACAGGTAACGGAGATCGGTGATGTATCGATCCGCAATGATCCAATGGCCTTTGCGGACGCGGAAGAACACCGACGTCAGATAGCGATAGATGAGCTCGACGTATATCGCCGCGTAGAACAAGTAGCCCTTCAGTGATCCAACCCACGCACGCGCCGACTCGATATCCGACGCGGGGGCCGGAGCCAGGTGCAACCCGAGCGGTTGGACGGTCGGCGTGATGCCGAGCCGGCGCAGCGCAGGAACCAGCGACAGTTTCAGCTGTCCCCATGGCCCGAGGTACGTCGTCTCGAGCTTCAGACTCGGAATCGCTCGTGCGCGCTCGATGAGCGTTTTAACAACGGTGCTCTTGCCAGACCCATCGGGCCCCACCAGCGCCACAAGGCCGCCTCGACGATTTCTGGCTGGCCTGGCGTGGCATCGATGGATCAGGTGCCGCGCGGCATTGCCTGGCCGGGCGCGCAGTGCCGCCCAGAACAGACGCTTTCGCAGGCTGTCCGCCTTGTCGGCATCTGTCTCGTCGTGCGCAATCCACAATGTCGCAGCCTCGAAAGCGGGCCGCAGGCCGAACGAGTCGAGGTGATCGTGGAGATATCGGCGATCGAGGGGCAGCGCCAGGAGCTGACGGATCCGTTGAAGCGCCACCGATCGCAGCGGACCCTTCCGCAGAAAATTGTGAACGACGAGATGAATCAGCTCGTCCTCCGACGAAAGATGAAACGACCCGTCAGACTCGATCCGGCGCGAGAGCATACGTTGCGCGTCCATGTACACGACGCCGTACTGCGCCGCCTTCCAGTGAATGTCGAGACACAACAGCTGCCCCTGCTGATAGCGCAGCATGACCATCTTGAACGGGCTGCGGCTGGGCCCGCCGACAAACCCCTGCTCTTCCAGCAGGTGGCGGCACCGATCGATCGATGACTCGTCGACGAGCACGTCGAGATCGCCCGCCTGAGATTCCTGTTCGGGCGACTGGCGAAGAGCGCAGTAAGGAATTCCTGCCGAACGCCAATGACTGAGCACTTCCCTTGTGGAAGTACCGGCATCAGAGAACGGACGAATTGGCGCCACAGTGTGCGGGAGCATATGGGTGTCCACGCCCACTCGCGTTCGAGCAGTCGCGCGGTTTTGTTGGTTGATAGATGCGTCTTGTCCGAGCAAATCCCCGAGCACCTCCGCAACCTGCATGCCAGCTGCCGTGGCACAAGGGCCCGTATTTATTGGCGTTTCTGCGCTTTCCTCGTTCGAGTGATACCCGGCGGGACGCCTTTTGTCTGCGAAACGAGCGACTTCTTGCGAATGGACGCCCCGGCTGACTCAGACAATGGGCGGAACGCCGAACCGGATCGCGTAGTAGATGATGCCGGCCCACTCGTACGCGACGTACTCGCGATCGTACCGCCGGCGCCACCAATGGGCGGGTTCGGCACGCGACAACGGGCTTGCGAGCCCGACGTGCGTGCGCACACCGGCCGATTTGAATAAATAACGAAACGTGGCAAGCGCGCGGCGCCCGTGATACGGCGACGTCACAATCACGAGCCGATGCACGCTCTGTCGATCGGCAAATGCCAGGGTGGCCCTGGCTTCGTCGTAGGTGTTGGTCACGGGCTGCGATAACACCGTGACGCGCGCGCGGCTGACGCCCGCGTCGCCAAGCCAGCTCACTCGTTTCGAGCACTCGTAACAGTTGTGGTCGGTGACCTCGGCCGGCTGCGTCAAGAGCACGTGGGCCGCCGGATACTGCCGGGCGAGCTCGGCGGCAACGGGCAGCCGTTCCCATTCGTGGCTCGCCAGCACGACGATCGCATCCGGTTGATCGATCGCTTCCGACACGACGAGCGAGTCTCCACCGTAGCGGAGACCAAGAACCGCAGCCACGATGATCGAGAGCAGCACGCCCGCGCCGACACGAGCGCGCCGGGAATGCCTCAATCTCACGCCTGTGTACCTGGCTCGAGCCAGATACGGCTCAGGAGAAGAAGAATCGTTGCGCAACGCCGGCGAGCGTCAGGAGGGTGATTCCCAGAAGCAGTAACGATCCAGGCTCCAGAATCGCAAGGGGTACGACGGCAAGGGCAACGGGCAACGCAGAAGCTGCGGGAACCACGGCCACTGCCATGACCGCGATGACGACGAGCCAGATCCGGGTTCGCATGTGGTGATCAATGGCAAGGATGGCGCCACTTGTACAACTCATGACGCCGCACGAGACGTTGCATCGCGCCGTTCGCAACCTCATGGACTGCAAGACTTTTTGCAACGGCCGCGCACGCTCTGGGAGTTTCGTCTACTCCTGGGAGTTCTCGCGAAGGCAGTTGTACGGCAGGCTTTTCTCTTCTGGTCTGCGCGCGAAGCCCCATTTCGCGGGCTCAGCGCGATGGCTCGAACAGGGCACCTCCGGGCGGCATCCACGCATCCGATTTGTTTGCGGCGCGACCGTCTTCGACGATCTCTCCTTCCGTCGTTTCGATGCGAATCGAGTACGAAATCGGGAACGGCGCAAGAAGATTTCCCACTGCTCTCAGCAATGCGGGTGCGATGCGGGCTTCGTCTTCGGCGGTCAGCGTAGATGTAAAACGGATCACCATCGTCGTCGTCCTCTGGGCGACAGGGAGCACTTCGAATGAATCGGCGGCGATTCGACTGCAAACGACATTCCTGAAGCTGCTGCGACGATTCTTCGAATGTTTTTACGGCTAGCACTAATGAGTTGAACACTTGATGCATTTCCGATACTTCAATTGTGTAGGGAAGTGCTGTGTGTCCCATTTTGATTCTTGACTTTGTATTGATAGCCGACGCACTATGGCGGTCCCGACATTCGGAAACGTACTCGGACTTACATAAAACAACACTGTGCATGCATTAATCGGAAACAGCCGTGCGATTCTGTCCCTCAGGGAAGAGGTCGAGCTCCTGAAGCGATCCGACGCGAAGATTCTCATCACTGGTGAGAGCGGCGTCGGGAAAGAAGTGCTGGCCAGAGCGATCCACCGCAGCAGCCGACGGGCCCAGGCGAGCCTGGTCTCGGTCAACTGTGCGGGTGTTGCGGAATCGCTTCTGGAATCGGAGCTCTTCGGCCACACGAAGGGAAGTTTTACTGGCGCCTACCGGGACAAGCCTGGCCTGCTCGAGACGGCCAACAAGGGCACGGTGTTCCTGGACGAAGTGGGCGAGATGTCGATGCGCATGCAGGCGCTCCTGCTTCGCTTCCTGGAAACGGGCGAGATTCAACCGGTGGGCAGTCTGCTGCCGCACCGCTCGCTCGATGTCCGGATCATCTCGGCGACCAACCGCTCGCTTCCAGCACAGGTCGAGACCGGCGCGTTTCGTTCCGATCTCTACTACCGCTTGAACGTCGTGCACCTGAAGATTCCACCGTTGCGCCAGCGGCGCGACGACATTCTGCCGCTCACACTGCACTTCCTGAACGTCCTGAGCGAACAGCAGCAGGTGGAACCGCCGCGCCTGTCGAACGAGATGATGCAGCAGTTTCTCTCGTACTCGTGGCCCGGCAACGTACGCGAGTTGAAGAACATCATCGAGCGGTTGATCGTGCGGCAATCCGGCCAGCAGGTTGATGGCGGCAGATTTTCTGCCCTGGTCGCCGGAATCGAGCGTTCAGCACGATGAAGCAGGGAAACCCGTCCATTCGGTTTCCGTTGCCGATCAGCTGTTCGAGAGAATGGTGAAAGATGGTGAGTCGTTCTGGTCGGCCGTTCACCCGGCGTTTCTCTTGAGGGATCTGACCCGCGACCACGTTCGGGAGCTCGTCAGCAAGGGATTACGTCAGGCGCGCGGCAACTACAAGATCCTGCTTCCGCTGTTCAACATGAAAGAGAGCGACTATCGGCGGTTCCTGACCTTCCTGCGGAAACACGAGCTTCATCAGCCGTTCCGCAGGTTCAGGGCAGCGGCCGTCGCCGACATCAGCAGGGCGGAGGGAGCAGACTTTCAGCGGCGCGCATAACGATTGCGCGCTCACGCACGTCTCGTCTTCACCGCTCCAGCTCGACCGACACAGCCCCCCACAGAACAGGTCGTCCGTTGCCATTGGTGTGCGCCGCAGGGCGTCACTGACGGCCAACTACCCTTTCTTGCCGGCAAACCGGGAGAAGAGTACAGTTCGGGCACCTAGTTTCCGAAAAGTCATGGTAGCGAGCGAAAACCGTTAGTGGCCGACGGACGCGGCCTCTCGAAAACAGGGCCGTTTTCGAAGAAATCGGGCAAGGTTACCAAATCGAGGCGACATTCCTGTCGGCACGCGAGTTGCGATGTGGTTCCCTCACGTCGTCGCCTTCGCCGATTTGTCGGAGATGCGAGCACGGGAGCCGGGAGACGGAATGGCAGGCAAGGTCCTCTTAGTTGGTCCGAACATCGAGTCGCGCAGCCGGACGGAGCGATGGCTCCTCAGAGCCGGCTTTGAAACGGAGTCTGTCTCGACGTTTGAAGCAGCCCGTCCGCGCCTGACCGCTACCACGCCGGACGTGTTGGTGAGCGCCGTCCAGCTTGGCGAATATAACGGGCTTCATCTCGCGATCATCGGGCGCGACCGCCGGCCTGCACTCGTCACCGTCGTGATCGGGCCGCCGGATGCGGTGCTCGCGAGGGAAGCCGAGCAGCACGGCGCCACGTACCTGAACGAGCCGACGACGGAAGAAATGCTCGTCTCGAAGCTCATTACGCTGCAGCAGGAAGTCGGACGACATCGCCGATGGCCCCGCAAGCATGTCGCGGAGCCCGTGGCCGCGGAGTGCGGTGAATCTCCAGCCCGCATTGTGGATCTCAGCTACGGCGGGTTGCGTCTAGAGGTTGCCGATGCCGGCGCAGCGGCTCCAGAGCTCGGCTCCGGGCTTCGTGTGAGCCTTCCTGCGTTTGGAGTCTCGATTGATACAGCGCTCGTCTGGGTCGAGCGCTCGCCATCTGGCTACCTCCACTGTGGCGCAGCCGTCGATCGGCTGAGTCCGGCGGTCACGACGGCCTGGAGACAGGTCGTCGATCGGGTCGGCTTCAGCGTGCAATAGCCGGCGGCTCCGTTTTCCTGCCTTTTGTTCTCAGGCAGGGCGCGTGAAGTCGCCGGAACCGAGCCCTGAGACGGAAAGTCACTGATCTGATGACCTTTCATCACCTGAATCAGTGAGTACTGCAACCTGCCCCCACAACACACGGCGCTGGCACATACGCCCGTAAGCGCTGTTCCCCCTGCGTGTTACTGCGTTACGGAAGGCCTCGCCGCCTCTCCTTTGCGAGTGGCGAACCATTTGCACATTCAGTGACCCGCAAGCCGCTCAGGAAGACAAAACACATCCGGGACGATCGACACAACATCGAGCGCTGAAGCGAGCACGGCGCGTGCCCATCAGCGTAAGGGCGTCAGCATGAGTGATTGCTCTGCTGGCGATGAGGAGTACGACTTAGCGATGTCGAAGACCGCTCTAGCATGGATTATCGGGCTCGTCACCGGCACGGTGCTGAGTTTTCGCGATCCGATCTTCGGGCTCCTCGCCTACATGTGGGAGTACTACAACCATCCGCCGATGCGGTGGTGGGGAGACGAGCTGCCCGATTTGCGCTGGTCCTTCCTCGTCGCCTCGATGCTGCTGGCCAGCTACTCGTTTCACGGCAAGACGATTTTCCGGCGCGAGATCTTTCGACACAAGTCGACGCAGTGGCTGCTCATCATGCTCGGCATCGCGGCGATCGTCACCGCGTTTCTGGCGATCGATCCGGAACGCAGTCGCGGGTACGTCGTCGATATCTTCAAGCTGACGCTGCTCTTCTGCCTGATCGTCGGCGTCGTGACCGACTACAACAAGTACCGCTGGGTCACGATGGCGCTTGTCCTGGGCGCGCTCTCGTGGGGATGGGATGCGTATTCCAATCCGCACTTCAACAGCGGCCGGCTGGTGGCCATCGGCGGGCCGGATTCGTTCAACGACAACGAAGCCGCGGCGCACGTCATTCCGACGCTGCCGTTTCTGGCGCTCTTCTTCTGGCAGGGAAACAAGTGGCAGCGCCTCGCCGCGATCGTCGCGGCGCCGTTCATCATCAATATGCTCATCCTGTGCAACAGCCGGGGCGCAACGGTCGGCATCGTCGTGGCCCTGCTCGCCGGTCTGCTGCTCATGACCTGGAAATTGCGGCTTCGCATGGTGCTCGTGGCGCTCGCCGCCGTGCCGCTTGTCCTGACGCTCGTCGATCAGCGATTCATCGACCGTCAGCTCACCCTGATGCAGTTCATGGAAGAAGGGCTGGAAGGACAACAGCTGCAGAACGACGGCGCGGCCAGCGAGCGAGTGGTTTCGTGGAAGGGCGGGTTGAGATTGATCGGCGATCGGCCGCTCGGTGTCGGCGGCGGCGGCTACGACATGCTGAGCCCCATCTACGCGCCGGAGGTGGTCGAAGCGCACGAAGGTGAGCTGCGCGCGGTGCACAACACCTACTTGTGGGCGGCTGCCGACTGGGGCGTCGCCGGACTCATCGCGTTCCTCGGTTTCATCGTCTCGTCGTTCTTCACGCTGCATCGCATTCGCAGAGAGACGGTGAGCGATCGGATGAAGCTCGAGACGCTCGCGCTCGAAATCGCGTTGATCTCGTTCCTTGGCGCGGCGGTGTTCATCAACCGCATGTATGCGGAGGTTCTGTACTGGCTCGTCGCGTTAGCGGCGTCGCTGGCAAACATTCACGACGGTGAAGGCGCGACCGCGCATGGCACCGTGGATGAGGCCCCGATGTCGGTCCGCGCCGCGTGATGAATGGATCAGCACGTCTGACCTGCAGACGCCTCTGGTCTGCGGATCGAGCTAACGAGAATCCACCTGTGGGTGGAGCACGTGCAGGGGGGACATGGCCGTGAGGGCAACCAGTGCGGTAGAAGACACCGGCCTCGGACCGAACACCGTCGAAGCCATTGTCGAAGCGGAATCGTCGGAAGATTTGCCTCAGTTCACGAGGGTTGGAGGAGTTGCCTTGGCACAGCCGTCTGGCTCGCCTGGTGAAAGTCGCGAAGAACAGCGCCGACTGCGTCGCCTGTTTGTCACCGCCCGCTCGCTGCTGCAGGTGGCGGAAGAGGCGGAAGACGAACGCGAACTGGTGATGACGGTCGTTCAGGCCGCCGCCATCTGGCACGACGTCGACGCTCGGGCATACCGGCGCGACCTTCAAGGCCGCTTCGTACTCGACGTGCGGCTGCCCGGCGCCGATCTGTCCGTGGGCCCGCGTGACTTCAGCGCGTTCTCGGTCGTGTCAGGTCCGGTGACCCGGATCTCGACGCCCGGCGAGCAGGAGCAGTTGGGCTGGAACGACCTGGCCGGCGAGCTCGCGCTTCTGCCGATTTCCGCGAGCGGGCAGGCGCAACCGCGGTGGGTCCTGGCGATCCCGATCGAAACGGACTCGATGGTGTCGTCGAACCTGCTTCTGCTCTGCGAGCTGCTCGGCTTGTGTCTCGATCGGATGGCGGCGCGGCGCGACCAGGAGATGAGAAAGCGTCTGATTCGGGACGTCGTGGATCGCGAGGATCCGGTCGCCGAACTGGCCAACGCGGGCCTCGCGCAGATCGTCAGTTTTCTCGGAGCCGCACAGGGCCGCCTGGTGACGGGCGTCGGTGCGGGCACGGACGTGCCGGAAGGCACGGAAACCCGGCCGATGGCCGAGGTCGGCGGTGAATGGACCGGCGGTCCGACCGCAAGCCTCGAGCCCGGACAATCACTGATGACACCGCGCCGGCTGACGATGGCGTTTTCGGTCGGGAACAAGGCGGTCGCCATCATCGACCTGACGGCGCCCGAAGGCGCGGACTTCAGCATCAGCCATGCGTCGCTTCTCGAATCGGCGGTCGGCGTCTTGAAGACATGGTTCGCCGGCGTGCTCGACGGCGCCGCTGCGCAATCAGTCGAGACCGAGCCGGCTCAGGCATTCGAATCGCGCATCAGCGACGAGCTGACGCGCGCGAAGAAGGCGACTGCGGAAAAAGGATTAATCGTGATCGACCTCGCGCCCGGGGCGCAACGGCGCGACACCCGCGTGCGATCGAACGTGCCCAGTCCCGTTGCCCGGCAGTTGCGAGCGTCCGATGTGCTCGGCCGGCTGAAGACCGGTCAGATCTGTGCGTTGCTCACCGACACCACGGCCGACGGAACCAGCTTTGCCGCGTCGCGGCTGCTTCAAACCCTGGCGGCTCTGGCGAGGGAACACGATCTGCCGACCGTGACGGTCGGTGCCACGACGTTCAGTGAAACCGACGAGTCGGTGACGGATGTCATAGCCAGGGCCCAGGAAGACGCCAAGCGCCGCACCGGCGGCGGGCAGGACGAGTAATCGCGATGGCGCAAGGACGGCCTTTGAGTTGGTATCGGCGGCTCAGCGATAGACGTGGACGTCTTCGCTTCGAGCTCGTCGGTGAGTTGGCGGCGGCACTGCGGATGATCGAGGTGCTGCCCGTGCGGGATATCAGTTGGAAGGGAGCGTTGGTGGAGTCTTCGGTGCCGTTGGCTGTGGAGTCGGTGCAGACGCTGCGATTCGTCTCGGGAGACGTGAGCGGCGAAGTGACGGCCCGTGTGCGGCACGTCACGCGGGCAGACGCCGCCGACGGCTCGGAGGCGTATCGAATCGGTTTTGAATTTCTCGACCTTCAACCGGCGATGCGCGAAGAGCTCGGCCGCCTGTCTGCTGAAGGTCTCGAGAATCCATCGGAATCCTAGCTCATGAGCGACTTGCAGGAAGAGCGTCGTCAAACGGCGCGCGTGACGGCGAAAGACGGATCCGAACTGTGGCTTGGACGGCCTCATGCCGTCCGGCTGGTGGAGATCAGCATGACGGGTGCGCTGCTGCGGGCGTCGCACGGGCCGCCCGTCGGAGAGCACGGAGAGCTGCGCACGAAGCTCGGCGACCACACGTTTACCGCGCAGGTCGAAGTCCGGCGGGTCGTGCCCGAGGCGGGACAGGGAGAAACACCGGGGCGTTACAGCCTTGGAGTGACGTTCGTATCGCTCGATCCGGAAAATCGCCGCTGCCTCGAGCGTTTTCTCAGACAGCCGGCGACACCGTAACCAAATGGAACTTATGGATGCTGCTCAACGAACGCGTGAGTGAGACAGGAAGAATGGGAACAAATTCTCGAGCAGGGCTAGTCGGAAGCAGCCGCGCGATGATCACTCTAAAAGAGGAGATCGCGCAGGTTGCCAGTTCAGACGCGAAGGTTCTCATCACTGGTGAGAGCGGCGTCGGCAAAGAGCTCGTCGCCCGCGCGATTCAGTCGCAGGGGCCCCGAGCCACCCGACCCTTCGTCGTCGTGAACTGCGCAGGACTCCCGGAAACGCTCCTGGAATCGGAGTTCTTCGGGCACGTCAAGGGCAGCTTCACGGGCGCGTACCGCGACAAGCCGGGCAAGCTTGAAATCGCGGATACAGGCACCGTGTTCCTGGACGAGATCGGCGAGATGACGCTGCGCATGCAGTCGCTCATGTTGCGATTCCTCGAGACCGGAGAGCTGCAGAAAGTCGGTGCGGAGCGGTCCGAGCGGGTCGTCAACGTGCGCGTGATTGGCGCGACCAACCGGGACCTCCGCAAGCTGATCGTGGAAGGCACCTTTCGCGAGGACCTTTTCTATCGGCTCAACGTCATCACGCTGCTGGTGCCGCCGCTGCGCGAACGGAAGGAAGACGTGCCGATTCTCATCGACCACTTCCTGAAGCGCTTCACGCGGGATCGCGGACTCCCGCTGCGCGAAATCTCGCCGGTCGCCTTGCGGGCGCTGTGCGAGTACTCCTGGCCCGGCAACGTGCGCGAGCTCGAGAACGCCATCGAACGGCTGGTGGTGACGTCACGCACGGAAGTGATCGACATGGATAGCCTGTCCGATGAGGTCAAGGCGCCGCGTGCGGTCGGCCTCGCGGTGAAGCAGGAGCGCCGGCGATCGGTCGGCGACAGTCTCTACAACATGGTGGTCGAGGAAGGACAGTCGTTCTGGACGGCCGTGTACCCCCTGTATATGCGGCGGGACATCACGCGCGAGCAGATTCGCGACCTCGTGCGACGCGGGCTTCGGGAGACGCGGGGTAATTACAAGATCGTCGCGCGACTCTTCAACATGGAGCCGACCGACTACAAGAGGTTCCTGAATTTTCTTCGGAAGCACGAGTGTCAGTTGCCATTTCACGAGTTCCGGTAGGTCCGGTATCAAGTTGGTGTTTTGAGAATTCGAGGGAGAACCATGAGACGAATGACAGCGTTCCTGATGTGCCTCGGCGCGTTGACCTGGACAGCGGCGGGATCGGCCCAGACCGGGCAGAGTACAGACCAAGCAGGCACCCTCGTTCGCGGAGGCGCCGGCAGCGGCGGCTGAAGTACAGCCGCCGACGGGTTACGTCATCGGTGCGGGTGACGTGCTCGGCATCAAGTTCTGGCAGCAGGCTGAACTGTCGGGCGACGTCGTCGTGCGTCCCGACGGCAAGATTTCCATGCCGCTCCTGAACGACGTCCACGCAGCCGGCCAGACGCCGCAGCAGCTGAGCCAGCAGATCAGCACGGTGGCCAAGCGCTGGGTGCAGGATCCGAACGTCACCGTGATCATCCGGCAGATCAACAGCCGGTCAGTGTTCATCACCGGCCGCGTGGTTCATGCCGGCAAGTATCCGCTCAACGGATCGACCACGATTCTGCAGCTCATCGCGATGGCGGGCGGGCTGGCCGAATGGGCCGACGGCGAGAACGTAACGGTGATGCGCACGGAACAGAGCGGGTTCGTAACGCGCCGCTTCAACTACAAGGACGTCATCGCGCGCAAGAACCTTGATCAGAACATCGAGCTGCTGCCGGGCGACACGGTCATCGTGCCGTAACGGGGCCGACAGAGAGTTGAGATCATCAATGTCTAAACGCGTCATCCTTGCAATCGTCCTCTCGCTGGCGGCAGGTGCGACGCCTGCATTCGCGCAGGCGCAGCAGCCGTTCCGGGGGCTGTTCGGCCCAGCGGCCGAAACGGCGCCACGGGAGAGCCTGGACCTCTCGACCTCGATGTTTGCCGTCAACGACACGAACCTGCCGCGGCTGGTGGCTCGTGATCTGTCGGATTCAGCATCGAAGCCGGACGTCCGGTACGCCGACATGCACCTGGGCCTCTGGTTCACGAAGCGCGGAGAGCGGACGTCGTTCGCCGCCAACGGCACATCGACCATGCAGTATTACCCCCAACTCTCGAGCGCGATGCGCTGGAGCGGAGCCGGGGCGGTTGCCGTGTCGAGGACCATGCGGAAGGCGCATTTCAGCGTCGATCAGCAGGTGCGATACAGCCCCTACGCCCACTTCCGCGTGATTCCGATTCCAGGCTTCGCATCGGACCGCCTGGCTGACGTGTCGGCTCCCGACATCGCGCTTGCGGTCTCGGGCCGCGAATCCTATCGCTACAACTCGGGCGTCAACGCCGGATTCCAGCTGAGCCGCCGGTCGATGCTGGCAACGTCTTACCAGCACGAATATCTCGATTTCGTGCCGGTCGGCCAGCACGACTGGAGAACGCACGATGCGAGCGTCGCGCTGAGTCACAGCGTGACCCAGAAGACGGCATTCGTCGCCGGCTACGCGTACCACGTGCGCGACTTCCACGGCGAGCGGCTGCCGCTGCGACGTCAGGACATCAATTTCGGCGTGAACTACAACAGCACGCTGCCGTTTTCTCCACGGACGACGTTGACCTTCATGGCCGGCTCGACGGCGCTGTCCCGCTCACGCGCGACGGCCCTGGCCGAGCGCGACAGCACGTTCCTTCGCATGATTGGCCGGGCCGATCTCGATCATCAGCTCAGCCAGACCTGGCGCGTCGGGTTGTTCTACCACCGTGGCGTGCAATACATCGAGGGACTCAGTGACGTCTTCCTCGCCGACAGCGTCACGGGAAACTTGAGAGGCTACCTGGGGCCTCGCGTCGAAGTACACGCGCCACGACCGGCTACTCGACGGGCCCGTTGCGATTCGGGCCGCGCCAGCGCGGATACGACACGAATGCGAGCACAGGGCGCGTGCGGATGGCAATCTCGCGCGGTTTAGCCGCTCAGGCGGAGTACGTGTATACCGTTACTTGTTTTCAGATGCGGTGACGCTTCCAACAGGGATTCCAGCGCGAGGAAACCGGCACGTACTCCGTGTCGGTTTGACGACCTGGATCCCACTTCTTAACTAGGTGAGGTGCAAGATGATCCCAGGCAAGTCCTACAAACCCGAAGACCTGCTTCGCGCCGCGTGGCGACGCCGGTTGACGATCATGATTCCCATCGTGCTGTCGGCAATCGGAGCGGGCATCTGGTCATTCTCGCAGCCGAATGAATACCGATCGGAGACCACACTGCTCGTGACGCCGCCCAGCGGAGCCGGCGCGCTCATGAGCGGCACCGAGGTCATCCCGGTCGAGGAGCGCCTTTACACGATTCGGCAGCAGGTGGTCAGTCACGGCCGGCTGCTCGAGCTCGCCGAAAGCACCGGTCTGTATCAGGACTGGCGCAAGGCGCACCCGACAGGCGACGTCGCCGAGCGGGTGCGGAAAGACGTGAGCATCGAGATCGTCAAGGGCAACCCGCGCCGCGTTGACGGCACGTTCTTCAAGATCGGATTCGTCTCGACGAATCCGCAGACAGCCGCGATGGTGACCAACCGCCTCGCCGAGCTGTTCATCAAGGAGAACGCGGTCGATCGTGAGAACGCCGCGAAAGCCGCCGCGACCTTCATCGAGACGCAGCTCAATGAAGCGCGCGCCAAGCTCGAGTCGCAGGAAAGCAAGATCGAGGACTACCGCGAGCGCTTCGCGAACGAACTGCCGACGACGCTGTCGTCGAACATGGAGGCGCTCCGGAGAACGGAGACCCAGCTGCAGATGCTCGAGGCCGCCCTCAGCACCGACAAGGGGCAGCGGGTCGCTCTCGAAAGCATGATCGCCGCGGCGCGGACCCCGGCGCCTCCCGGTGCAGCCAACAACGCACCGCGACGCTCTTCGGATCTGTCCAATGCGTCGATCGGCACGCAGCTCGATGCGGCGCGCAGTGACCTGAAGGCGCTCGAATTGCAGCTGACCTCGGAGCATCCCGACGTGGTTCGTGCACGGCGCAAGATCGTCGAGCTCGAAGAGCGTGCGCGCGCCGAAGGTGTGCCGCAGAGTGCGGATGGCGGAGTCCTCTCGCCCGCCGAGATCGATCGCCGCCAGCGTCTGCAGCAGCTGCAGGCCCAGATGACGGGCCTCGATCAGCAGATCGCGGACAAGGAGCGGAACCTTCCGCGCCTCCGTCAGACGATGGCCCTGTATCAGACACGCCTGGATGCGATTCCGCGTCATGAGGCCGAGTTCTCGGCGCTGACCAGGGATCACGCGACATTCCAGGCGGTTTACCAGAAGCTCCTCGCCAGCCGCGAGAGCGCCGGAATCGCCACGAAGCTCGAAGCCGAACAGACCGAGCGTTTCAAGGTCATCGAGCCGGCCAAGGTTCCGACGTCGCCGTTCCGCCCCGACCGCCAGCAGTGGGTGCTGCTCGGTGCGCTCTTCGGCCTCGGCCTCGGAGTCGGACTGGCGACCCTGTTTGAGTACCTCGATTCGAGCCTGAGAACCGATGTCGACGTGCACGCCGCACTCGGCATGCCGGTGCTCGCAATGATTCCGGTCATGCATACGACGGGAGAGTTGTCGGGCAAACGGACGGTGCGGGCAGCCGCCTCCGCTCTGTTTCTCACGTTGATGGTGTCGGCGTTCGCGCTCATGTGGTGAGCGGAAGAGGGACCGCAGATGTACGAAAAATTCTACGGATTACGCGAACGGCCGTTTGATTTGACGCCCAACCCGGCGTACCTGTTCATGACGCCGAAACACCGGGAGGCGCTGGCCACGTTGCAGTACAGGCCTTTCCGAGCGCAAAGGCTTCACCGTCGTCATCGGTGAAGCCGGCACCGGAAAGACGACGCTCGTGAATGCCGCGCTCCAGGCACAGCGGGGCAACAGGCCCCTTGGGCGCGATTGCGTTGCCTACCTGAACAACCCGACGCTGACGCCGGCAGAATTCATTGCCTACCTGGCGCCGGCGCTCGGGCTCAGTCGTGAGGCCGCGTCATCGAAGGCATCGTTCCTCATCGAGCTGAACCGCACGGTCACCGATCGGCACCAGGCCGGCGGCCTGACCGCGCTCATCGTCGACGAGGCGCAGAACCTGCCCGATGCCTTGCTCGAAGAGATCCGGCTGCTCGCGAACGTCGAGACCGGCTCGGACAAGCTGCTGCAGATCGTGCTCACTGGACAGCCGGAGCTCGCCGATCGGCTGAACCAGGTGTCCCTGCGGCAGCTCAAACAGCGGATCGCGCTGCGTTGCGTGCTCAATCCGCTCGACAAGACCGAGACCGGCGCGTACATCGCGGCGCGCATCTGGATGGCGAGCGCCAATGATCTGACGCTCTTCACGGAAGAAGCGATCGACATCATCTACGAAGCGTCGCAGGGTATCCCCCGCACGATCAGCGTCATCTGCGACAACTCGCTTGTTGCGGGATTTGCGCTGGGCGAGCGGCCCATCGGCCGCGACACGGTGCTCGAAGTCTGCAACGACTTCGACCTCGTGCCCGAACCCAGGGTGGAATTCACCAAGGTGCCAATCAGATCGGAACCGCCGGCCGAGAGCGACATGGGCCGTCTCAGGATGCTGACCGCGAAGCCGTCACCGGAACAGGCGGCGGCGTTGCCGAAGGCGACGGCCACTCGAGATTTATTTCAAGCCTTTCGAGGGCATCGGTAATCACATTAACAGAACGTTGACTCGTTCAGACTTGGGGTAAACAGATGAGCCGTCTTGCAGAAGCACTGAAGCGGGCAAACGCAGAACAGGAGTCGGGCCAACCGGCAGTCCAGGAGACAGTCGTACGCGAAAGACCGGCAGCGATTCATCCGAAGCTGACCGTGGCGGAGCCGGCCATCAGGCAGGAAGCCGCCGAGCCGATCGAGGCCCAGATCGAGGCGACGAGCGCTCCGATCCAGGCAGAGCCCGCGATCTCGACGGCGCGCGTCAGTTCCCCGGTGACGAATCTGATCGCCGAGAAGCTGGTGGTGACGCCGAGCATCTCGCCCGTCTCGCTGGAACAGTACCGGCGGCTCGCGGCGACGTTGCATCGCCGCCAGTCGGAAACACGAATCAAGACCGTGCTGGTCGCCAGCACGATGGCGGGCGAAGGCAAGACGCTGACCGCCGTCAATCTCGCGCTGACCTTCAGCGAGTCTTACGGCCGAAACGTGCTGCTGATCGACGGCGACCTGCGCCGGCCGACCACGCACGCCGTGCTCGAAGTGCCGAACATCCTCGGCTCGGGCATCGGCGCGACCCAGGAAACCGATCAGAAGCTGTCGCTCATTCAGGTCTCGCCGCGTCTGTCCGTGTTGACCGCGGGCCAGCCCGACAACGACCCGATGAGCCGGCTCGCATCAGATCGCATGAAGCGCGTGCTGAACGAAGCCGCGGCTCAGTTCGACTGGGTCATCATCGACACGCCGCCGGTCGGGACGGTGCCCGACGCGAATCTTCTGGCGACGATGGCCGACGTCGTGCTGCTGGTGGTCCAGGCAGGCCGGACGCCCGCGCGACTCGTGCAGCGGACGGCCGACGCGCTCGGTCGCGAACGCGTGATGGGCGTCATCCTGAACAGGGCTGACGATGTCGTCGTGTCGAGCGATTCGTCGAGCACGTACGCGTACGCGCCGAATAACTAGGGTTGAGCGCTGATGACGTCGTTCATTCGGGACTCCCTGGGAAGAGCGGGCCCCATCATCTGCCCCGTTCGGTCTGAGAGGAGGCCCCGGGTGAAGAGTCAGCGTGTCGCAAGGCATGGAGCACTATG
The DNA here is from genome assembly GCA_963811435.1 of Vicinamibacterales bacterium. Lineage (GTDB taxonomy): Bacteria > Acidobacteriota > Vicinamibacteria > Vicinamibacterales > JAMQPK01 > JAMQPK01. Next base: position 588,086 of record CAWERD010000006.1, on the reverse strand, counting down.
TCAAAGCTGTTGATGCAGCGCGTGACGTGGCGCGTCATGGCCCTGATCGGGTTCGAGAGCGTGCTGATTCTCAGCGCCGTCTTGCTGGGAACGTACCTGCGCCTCGGCAGGCGTCCGTTCGAGCAGGGCGCGTCGGACCTGGCATTGAAGGGCCTGCTCATGGCGGGCGTCTGTCAGCTGTGTCTGTACTACGGAGACCTCTACAACTCCCGGGTTGGAGGCGATCGGCGCGAGCTGTACGTTCGCACGCTGCGATCACTCGGCGCAACGTCGCTCGTACTGGCCGCGCTGTATTTCTGGGTGCCCGCGCTCATCATCGGGCGCGGCGTCTTCATGATTGCGGCGACGCTCGTCATCCTGTCCGTCGTCGGCTGGCGCCTGTCCTTCCAGTGGTTCGCCAAGCAGATGGGACCACGCGAGCGGCTGCTGCTGGTGGGCACGAGCCCCGCAGCGCTGGCGCTCGCGCACGAGGTGGAGCGGCGCCACGATCTCGGTGTCGAGGTCATCGGCTTCGTTGATATCGATCCGGCCCGCCACGATCACCCGGCCAATTCACGTGTTGTGGGCACCATCGAGGATATCCCGTCCATTGTCGCGAGCCGTTCAGTGGATCGCGTGGTGGTGAATCTGTCGGACGCCCGCGGCCAGCTGCCGATGGACACATTGTTGAGCATGAAGCTTCAGGGGGTGACGTTCGACCATCTGGCTTCGGTGTACGAGGAGTACACGGGAAAAATCGCCGTCGAAAACCTGCGACCGAGCTGGCTGATCTTCTCGACCGGATTTCGCAAGCCGCCATCGCTCGTCGCGATGAAGCGCGTGGTCGATATCTTCGTCGCGGGTGTGGGCATGATCCTGGCCGCGCCCCTGATGCTGGGCGTGGCGGCCGTCATCAAACTTGCCTCGCGTGGTCCGGTCTTGTACCGGCAACGCCGCGTGGGCGAGCACGGGAAGGTCTTTACGCTGTGCAAGTTCCGTTCGATGCGAACCGACGCCGAGGCCAAGACCGGGGCGGTGTGGGCGCGAGAGGAAGACGACCGGATTATTCCGTGCGGCAAATTCCTGAGGCGCACCCGGCTCGACGAGCTGCCGCAGCTCTGGAATGTGCTCCGCGGCAACATGAGCTTTGTCGGTCCGCGTCCGGAGCGGCCGGAATTCGTGGGAGATCTCACGCGCGTCATTCCCTTCTATGGGCAGCGCCACGTGGTCAAGCCCGGCCTCACCGGATGGGCCCAGGTGCGCTACTCCTACGGCGCCAGTGTTGACGATGCGATGGAGAAGCTGCAGTACCGACCTCTTCTACATCAAGAACCTGACCATCGCACTCGATCTCTTCATCATCTTTCTGACGATCAAGACCGTCATCCTCCGCCGGGGCGCCAAGTGACGATCGACACGCCGGAGGGCGGGCGGGTGTCGATGGTCGTCAACATGCTGACCATCGACGTGGAGGAACACTTCCACGCGAGCGTCTTCGAGAACGTGATCCCGAGGAATCAGTGGGACGATCTCGAGAGCCGCGTCTCGGCGAACACGGAGCGCCTGCTGGCGATCCTCGACCGTGCCGGCGTGCGCGCCACGTTCTTCGTCCTGGGCTGGGTGGCCGTTCGGTACCCGAGCCTGATTCGGCGTATCGCGGCATGCGGCCACGAGATTGCCTCTCACGGGTACGGTCATCAGCTCATCTACAACGACAGTCCTGAGGCGTTTCGCGCCGATCTGCGGCGCTCGAAGCGCGCGATCGAAGACGCGGCCGGTGTTCCGGTATTCGGATACCGGGCGCCGAGCTATTCGATTACGGCGCGGTCGCTCTGGGCGCTCGACATCCTGATCGAGGAGGGCTACCAGTACGACGCGAGCATCTTCCCCATTCATCACGACAGATACGGGATCGCATCGTCGCCGCGCCACGCCTACCGGATCTGGCGACGCCACGGATCGCTGTGGGAGCTTCCCGGATCGACCGTTCGCCTGGCGGGACTCAATCTGCCGATCGCGGGCGGCGGCTACTTCAGATTGCTTCCCTACGCGTGGACCAAATGGGGGATCGACCGCGTCAATCGCGTCGAAGGTCAACCGGTGATGTTCTATCTGCATCCCTGGGAAATCGATGAGCATCAGCCGCGCGTTCCGCTGTCGAAGCTCACCGAGCTCCGTCACTACGGCAATCTCAGCCGGACTGAAGCGCGGCTCGAACGACTGCTCGCCGACTTTCAGTTCGATGCTGTCTCCACGGTCAGTCAGATCGTGCGGCCCGCGGCCGCATAGCCCAAGGATTCGTGTCGCATCAGATGGCTCACATAAACGTCAGTGTCGGCATATCACCGCAACGGTGGGACGCGTACGTGCACAGCCGCCCCGCCGCAACCGGCTATCACCTTTCGGCCTGGGCGACCGTCTTCAACAAGGCGTTCGGCCACGACACCCGGTATCTGGCCGCGGAAGCCGGCGGCGAGATCGTGGGCATCCTGCCGCTCGTGATCTTCAAGACGCCATTCCTCCGCCGGTTCAGCGTGTCGCTGCCGTTTGTGAACTACGGCGGCATCGTCGCGGACAGCCCGGAGGCCGAGGCTGCGCTCATCGAGGCGGCGATTGCCGAAACACGCGCCGTGCGCGGCGAATACCTCGAGTTGCGGCACACGCGCAAGCTGTTTCCGTCGTTTCCGTCCAAGCAGCACAAGGTCGAGATGATCCTGCCGCTGGCCGACAGCGAGGAGCGGCAGTGGACGGCGCTCGATCGAAAGATTCGAAACCAGGTACGTAAGGCGGAAAAGAGCCAGCTCCAGGCCAGCCACGGCGGCCTCGAACTGCTCGACGCGTTCTATGACGTGTTCGCGCACAACATGCGCGACCTCGGCACGCCCGCATACGGCAAGGCGTGGTTTCACCAGATCCTGGCGAACTTCCCGGAGAACTCTCGGATCTTTTGCGTCCGGCTCGGCGATCAGACTGTCGCCGCCTCATACGTGTTCTGGCACGGCGACACGATGGAGGTGCCATCGGCGTCGGCTCTCCGGAGCTTCAACCCGATGTGCCCGAACACGCTCCTGTACTGGGAAATGCTGCGGTTCGCCATCGGGCGCGGATTCCGCCATTTCGATTTCGGCCGGTCGACACCCGGCGCCGGTACCTACGACTTCAAGCGGCAGTGGGGAGCGCAGCCGCATCAGCTGACGTGGGAGTACTGGCTCGCTTCAGGCGATGAAGCCCTTCCCGACTTCAGCCCTCAGAACCCGCGCGTGCAATGGGCGATCGAGGTCTGGCGTCATCTTCCCGTACCTGTGACACGGGCGGTTGGTCCGCTCGTCGTCCGTAACATCCCGTAACGCCATGGCCACATTAGCAGCACTGTCGCTGGCGATTCTCGTGTTCATCTACGCAGGCTATCCCCTGCTGCTCGCACTGATCGTGCGCCTGCGTGGACCGCGTGCCGTACGCACAGGCAGCCACCTGCCGTCGGTCAGCCTGGTGATCTCTGCGTACAACGAGGCGGACGTCATACGAGTCAAGCTCGAGAACACGGTCGCACTCGACTACCCGCGCGATTTGCTCGAAGTCGTCGTGATCTCTGACGCCTCGGACGATGGAACCGACGCGATTGCCGCCGAATACACCGCAACGCACGGCGTCATCGTCGCGCGCCAGCCGCAACGGGCGGGTAAGACCGCGGGGCTGAATCGAACCGTGCCGGCACTCCGCGGCGACATCGTGGTGTTCTCCGACGCCAACGCGATGTACAAGCGGAACGCGCTCAAGATGCTCGTGCGCAACTTTGCCGATCCGCAGGTCGGCTGTGTCACGGGACAAGCCAAGTACGTCGATGGAGGCGACACGGCCGCAGACGCCGGCGAGCGCACCTACTGGAACTACGAGATCGCCATCAAGAAGCTCGAGACGGCGCTCGGCTCGACGGTCGGAGGCGACGGAGCGATCTACGCGATCCGCGCATTCCTGTGGCAGACGCTGCCCTCGTCGGGCATCAACGACTTTCTCAATCCGCTGCAGATCGTGAACGCCGGGTGGCGGGCGATCTACGAACCCGATGCGATCTGCTATGAGGACACCGCGGGAACGCCCGGACGTGAGTACCGCCGTCGCGTGCGTATCGTCAGCCGCAGCTGGCGCGCGGTCTTCCAGGCGCCCGGCGTACTCAATCCATTTCGCACCGGATGGTTCGCGTTCTCGCTGGTCTCGCACAAGATGCTGCGCTGGCTCACCGGAGGATTTGCGGCCGCTGCCGCCGCCGGCGTGGCGGGGATGATCCTCGAGAGAGGCACCGCGTGGCCGCTCGCCGCCGCCGGTGTCGCCGCAAGCAGCGTCGTCGTCTTCCGTCCGACTCGCCGGGTCGCAGCGCTGGCCGGCTACTTCACGACCATTCAGGTCGCGTCGCTCGTCGGCGTGCTGAAGGGCACGTTCGGCCAGGTCGAGGGCACATGGTCGACAGCGCGAGAGACATCTGAGGCCGCGACACAAAAGACGCCGCGCCAGGGATTCCTTCAATCGAGCTTTCGCAAGCTGAGACGCTCCGCGGCTCCGGTCGGAAAGACCATGGCCTATCGCGGCGGGGTCTTTTCGGTGCTTCGACGGGTGCGGCCGAGCCGCAACATCGCCATCCTGCGGTATCACGCCGTCTGCGGCCCCGAAGGCTATCCGTACGCCGATCCGCATTTGTGTGTCACCCCTGGCGGTTTCGAGCGGCATGTGGCGTATCTGGCATCGAACTACGAAGTGCTGCCGCTGCCCGAAATCGTGTCGCGGCTTCGCGTGAACCGGCCGTTGCCATCCAACGTCGTCGCGCTGACATTCGACGACGGTTATGCCGACAACCTGGCAGCCGCCCGCACGCTGAACAAATACGGCGCGTCAGGCACGTTCTACATGACCGCTTGCTGTATCGAAGGAACCGAGCCCTTCTGGCCGTCCGAGATCCGGTATCTGGTGGGCGCGATTCCCGACGGCGTGCTGACGCTGCGCGTTCCAGGCAAGCAGATCGAGATGCCCTTCTCGACACCGGGAGAGCGCAATGCCGCGCTTGTGCACATCACGCACCTGCTCAAGGCGCATCCCATCCCTGTGCGCGAGCAGCTGCGCGCGCAGCTCCGGTCGCTGGCCAATCACGTGAAGATGCCGTCGATCATGCTGACCTGGGAACAGGTGAACACAATGGCGGAGCTCGGCATGACGATCGGGGCGCACACGATGACGCACGCCAACCTGCCAAGCGCCGGTCTGGTGGACGCGACCGCCGAAATAACGGGATCGAAACAGCTCATCGAGGAGAGGACCGGCCGCCCCGTGACGATGTTCTCGTATCCGAACGGCGGCGCCGAGTCGTACTTCACACCGGAGCTCGAAAAGGTCGTCGCGCAGGCGGGCTTTCAGGCCGCCACCACGTCGCGCAACGGCTTTGCGGCGCCGGGATGTGATCTCTACGCCATCAAGCGCGTACAGGTACAGGAGCGCGTGGAAGACCTGGTGTTCGCGCTCGAGGTCGAGCGCTTCATGCTCGCGCCGAACTAGACCATCACATGAGCGAAAACTTCAAGCAGGACGTCAAGTCGGGAATGGTCTGGGGCATCATCGAGCGCGGGGGTGTGCAGTTTTTCAAGTTCGTGGCGAGCATCGCGCTGGCCCGGCTGCTGTCTCCGAGTGATTTCGGCATTCTGGGCCTGTCGGTCCTCTTCACCGGCGTGTCGGGCAGCATCTCGAACCTCAGTTTCGGCATGGCGATCATCCAGAGAGATGATGTCAGGCCCGACCACTTCGCGACGCTGTTCGTCACACAGCTCGTGATCAACAGCGTCGTCTTTCTTGCGCTGGTCCTCATCTCGCCCTGGGTCGGCGCGTACTTCGGCAACCCGCTCGTCGGCAGCGTTCTCGCGGTCTCGGCGATCAACTTCCTTATCCGCGTGATTGGCGGTTGTCCGTCGGCCACCCTGCGGCGTGGAAGAGGGTTCCGGATGCTGTCCATCTCGAACGTGCTCGATGCGTTTGTGGACGTCTGCGTTGCGGTGGTGCTGGCGGCGCTTGGCTTCGGTGTGTGGAGCCTGGTCTACGGGGCACTGGCAGGCGCGCTCATCAGCAACCTCTATCTGGTGAAGGCGTCAGGATGGCGGCCCAGCCTGAAGGTCTCACGGACGGCATTCAAAGAGATGTTCGGTTTCGGGATGGGCGTATCAATTTCCGAGTTCCTCACCGACGCCGCCGACCGCGCGGCGAACTTCGTCGTGGGAAAAGTGCTGGGAACGGCGGCCCTTGGTTACTTCGAGAAGGGCCAGAGCCTGATGAGCCGTCCGCTCAGAGATCTCGGCAAGCGCACGCAGAGAGTGTTGTTTCCCGTGTTCGCCCGCATTCGCCACGACTCTGGACGTTTTCGCGCAGCCGTTCGCAGAACGATCATGACGGTGTCGCTCATCGGTTATCCGGTGTTCATCAGTCTCATCGTACTGGCGCCGCAGGTGATTCACGTCCTCTTCGGCAGCCAGTGGACGCCGGCCGTCGTGCCGTTTCAGATTCTCTGCCTCACCGGCGTCCCACGCCTGATCCTTCAAGTGATGATCATGGCGACCTTCGTCACCGGATCGTCACGCTACGAAATGAAACGCCGCCTTTTCATGGCCCTGCTGACGCTGGCCGGCTCTGTCATCGGCGTCCGATGGGGGTTGGCGGGCGTGGCGACAGCCGTCGCAATCGTGTCGATGTTCGGGCTCGCTTCAGGGATCTGGCAGGTCTATCGCCTCGGCCTCCTGAGGCCGCTGGCGGACGTGCTGAAGCCGCAGAGCATTCCCCTTGCCGCAGCAGTGCTCATGGCCCTGACCGAACGCATGAGCCAGGCGTGGACACAGTCGATCGGTCTGAACCCGTTCACGGTGCTGGCGGTCTCCCTCCCACTCGGCTCGGCAGCCTACCTGGGGGCCATTGCTGTCCTGCGCGATGAGGGAATGACGCGGCTGATGACCGAGCTCGTCGGGGATCTCAAACCGGTCACGTCCCGTGTCCCCATGCTGGGCACCCTCGCGCGCCGTTTCCGCTAGGACACCGATGCAGATCAAGTTCGACCTTCTTCGGAAGCTACGCAGGATGAGCCCGGACGAGCTGCGCGCCCGTTCGCGCTATCTCATGGCTCGCTATTGTGAGGAGGCCGGCCATCGGCTGGGCCTGGAACCGAATCCTGACCGCGACGTGTCGCCCGACGCGGCGAGCTCGACGTTCAAGGACCCCTGGATTGATCAGGACGAGCAGCGAGCCGTGGTCGACGAGCTGCGCGCGAAGCATCCGCAGTACGTCGAGCAACTGATCGAAACGGCCGACGCCCTGTGCCGGCACGAGTTCTTGCTGTTCGGCACCGTCGTGCGCTACGGCGAGACCGTCGAATGGCAGTTCGACCCGGTGTCGACGAGACCATGGCCCAGCGATTTCCATACCCGCGTGCGGATCTTCGACGGCAACAGCGGCCATGGCGACGTCAAGTACGTGTGGGAGCTGAATCGACATCAGTTTCTCCCCGTCCTCGGCAAGGCGTACCGCCTGACCAACGACGAAAAGTATGCGGTGGCGGGGCTCGCGCTCGTCGAAAGCTGGATCGACACGAATCGCTGCAACATCGGGATCAACTGGACGAGCGCGCTCGAACTGGCCGTGCGCAGCCTGTCGTGGTGCTGGGCGTGCGCCCTCTTCGAAGGGTCTCCTTCCCTGACACCCGCTTTACGGAGAAAAATTCTCGGCTCGCTGTCGCAGCATGCGGCGTACATCGAACGGCATCTGTCCTTCTACTTCAGTCCGTACAACCATCTGATTGGCGAAGCGACCGCGCTCTTCGTAATCGGCAGCCTGGTGCCCTCGCTGCGGCGGGCCGCACACTGGCGGGACCGCGGCTGGGCGATCCTCCAGACAGAGATGCCGAAGCAGTATCACGAGGATGGAGGGACGGTCGAACAAGCAACCGGCTACCACCACTTCACGGTCGGGTTCCATCTGCACGCCCTGCTCGGTACGGCGCCGCATGACCGGCGATGGTGGTGGGCGCTTGTGGTCGGATCTGGAGAACGCCATCGCGTTCTCCATGCACATGATGCGCCCCGATGGTTCGATGCCGATGATCGGCGACGCCGACGAAGGCAAAGCGTTCTCGCTCGCACAGGCCGACCCCTGGGACTTCCGAGTGTTTCTCGGTCTGGGCGCAGCCCTGTTCGGCAGAGGCGACTTCAAGAAAATGGGAGGCGCACTGCCCCCTGACGCGTTATGGCTGCTGGGCCTCAGCGGACGCCGTGCGCACGATGCCGCCAGAGAGAGCCTTCCCGACAAGACGTCGCGGGATCTGTCGACGAGCGGCTACTACATCATGCGGACCGGGTGGGATGCGCAAGCGCACTACCTGGGGTTCGATTGTGGCGAGCTCGCCGCAGGTGTGTCGGCCCAGGACACGCCGTCGGCCGCACACGGACATGCCGATACCCTGTCGATCGAGGTCTCGGCGTTTGGCGAACCGCTGCTCGTCGATCCGGGCTTCTGGACCTACAACGGCACTGCGGAGTGGCACCGGTATTTTCGAGAGACCGAAGCGCACAACACGGTCGTCGTTGACGGACGATCGCAAGCAGAGTTTCGCGGGCGGCTCAAGTGGTCGCATGCGCCCAAGGCGGACGTGCATGAATGGATCACGCTCAACGCGCTCGACTACGCCGAAGGGTCACATTCCGGATATCACAGGCTGCCCTCGCCGGTCACCCATCGCCGGACGATCGTCTTTCTCAAGCCGCACTACTGGGTGGTGCGCGACGAACTGACGGGCGAAGGGGAACATGTGCTGGACCGCTGTTTTCATTTCGCCACGCCCGAGGTCATACGTCACGCCGCCTCGAGCATCGTGCAAACGCGGCTGAGCGACGGACGGCCGAATCTCGCGCTCATTCCCGTCGAACGCGACGGGACGACGCTCAAGGTCGCTCGCGGCGGCCCCTTATCGGCCGGCGGGTGGCTGGCTGTCGGCTACGAACGGAGAGTCCAGGCGGCGGTGGCGGAGTACCGCAATACCTCCGTGCTTCCCTGCGTCCTGCACACGGTGCTCGTGCCATTCCACGGAGACTCGCCGTGGCTGCGCGTCACGACGAGAGCGATTGAATCGGATGCGGCATCCCCCCTCGATCGCGCGTTCGAGGTCTCGAGGCCAGGCGGCCGCGACATCTGGGCGTTCTCGACCGGTGAGACGGCGCGATTTCACGATCAGTGGTTCACCGATGCACGCGCGACCTGCGTGCAGCTGGACGATGCGGATCAGATCACCGGGTGTGCCCTGGTCTCTGGCTCCAGAATCGAGCTCAATGGTGAACCGGTGCTTGCGCTCGATCGTCGTGTCCGAGCAGCAACCCTCTCAGTGGTCGACGGGCACCAGATTATCGAGCTCTCCGAGCCGGCGAAGGTTCTGTCGTCCGCCCGCGCACAGATCGTCCGCAAGGCTGGGTAACATGCTCCGAATCCCGTTGCGCACGCTGGCCGGCGTGCTGCTGGCCGCGGCAACGGTCGTATCGTTCCCCGCCGGCGCTCTGGCCGGGGAATACGTCGTCGCCCCGGGTGGTACCGGCAACGGCACAGACAAGGCGCCATTCGGCGCTATCCAGACGGCCCTTCTGACCGCCCAGCCTGGCGACACGGTGCTCGTGCGGGCAGGCACATATCGGGAAGCGATCCGGACAATCCGCGGCGGCTTGGCCCGGGCGCCGATCACGATTCGGGGCGAGTCCGGCCGTGGTCCGGTCGTCATCACAACCCGCGGAACCGTTCTGCAGATCGACCACTCATTTGTCACGCTCGAGAATGTCGTGATCGATGGCGCCTACGGTCCCCGTACAGCCGTCAAAATCGCCACCGGTGTCCAGTCTGCTGTGCTGCGCCGTGTCGAGGTGCGGCGGTCGAGCCGCGACTGCGTTGATATCGCCGCTGCCATCAACGTGCTCGTGGAAGACTCGCTCATTCATCATTGCCTGAACCCGACACGCGGTCGCACGGATGCGCATGGCGTTGTCGCAGGCGCGGTGCGAGGGCTCACGGTTCGCGGCACGGAAATCCATTCCTTCTCGGGCGACGCGATCCAGTTGAATCGAACGGGCACGGCCTCCGCTGCCGGCTGGGATGAGGTTCTCATCGAGCGATGCCGGTTCTGGCTCGCCCCGCTGGCCAGCGCCGAGAATGGCTTTCCGGCAGGCACCGTGACCGGTGAGAACGCACTCGACACCAAGGTCGCGCCCGGATCGCCCCGCGCGAACATCACCATTCGCGACACGCAGGCGTCAGGCTTCGGAGGCGGGCTCATCCGCGTTCAGGCGGCGTTCAATCTGAAGGAGAACATCGACGCACTCGTCGACCGTGTGACGGTCTGGGATTCGGAGGTTGCGTTTCGTGTTCGCGGATCCGATGCCGAGGCCGGCGGCGCGTGGGTGCGGATTCAAAACGCCGTGATTCACGACGTGGCTGTGGGAATTCGCTACGAGGACGACATCCAGCGGCTGCGCATCTGGAATACGACATTCGGGCAGCGGGTCGGCCGGGCATTCGAGGACGCTTCGTCAGCGGGTCATGCGAAGCCCGATGTCCGGAACGCCGTCTTCCTGCGCGCTGACCTGCCCGTCGAAGCCGCAGGCGCGTCAAATCTCGCCGTTGGTCCGACTGCCTTCGCCAACGCGGCAGCACACGACTATCGTCCCGCAGCGAAGTCTCCACTGCTCGATGCAGGGATCACTATTGCTGAAGTCGACAGAGATCGCGCGGGCAACAGCCGTCCTGAAGGACGAGGCTACGATGTGGGCGCGCATGAGATGAAAGTAGAAAGTAGAAAGTAGAAAGTGGAAAGTGAAAAGTGGAAAGTAGAAGTGAAAAGTAGAACGTGAAACGTAAAGCGTGGCCGCCAGTGGAGGCCGCGGAGTCGGGTGCCCCGCATTAGAGCGGTGGGAAGCCTTCAGCAATGCACTGAGGTACCGACACCCGACGCCGTGCCTCCAAGGCTGGCTGCTCTCCTCCATAGCAAACGTCAGTCCATTGACGATCGGCCGCCGATCAGTTGGGCAGATGAACCACAACAAAAAAGTTCTCCACCAGGCAGACTAAAGACAAACAGAAATGCGAACGTCATCGGTATGACGGACTACCCATCGGACTAAGACTGCTGGGCTAGTGCTTTCGCAGAATTGACGCGAACATTTCAACCGACGAAGATCCATTCCTCCGGATGATCGCGCGAACATCGCCTTCGAATGATATAAAAACGTTACACCAGCGTCGAAAGCTCTTGACAGGTGTAGTGTCGTGGCGCGTACACTCTTCTTGCTTCCCAAAAGCTCGCGGAGATGATGCCCATGAGACAGGCTCTTTCAAGAACAGCGTCACGAGTCGGCATCCTGCTGCTGAACTCGCACTTCCAACCAGTGCACTACAACGCCGAGGCGGTCAACATTCTCGGGTACCCGAAGAAGGCGCGAAATGCGCCGTCGCTCGATCCGGTTTTCTCGCCGTCGCAGTTGACGAGTTTGAGCAAACCGCTTGTGCCGACCGTGCTCGCATTTACTTCGGGCCGGCGGCGCTACGTCTGCCGCGCGTTTCATCTCGACGGCCGCAGCAACGTCGAGGGCCGTGTTCAGCCTCGACTGGTCCTCGTGCTCGAGCGCGAGCTGCCGCAGGCCGGCGATATCGCGCAGATGACCGAACAGTTTTCGCTGACCAATCGCGAGTCAGAAACAGTCCAGCTGTTGCTGAAGGGTCTGACGAGCAAAGAGATCGCGATGGAAATGTGCATCAGCCCCAACACGGTCAAGGCCTTCCTCAAGCTGGCCATGGCCAAGGTCGGGGCGTCGAATCGCACGGCGCTGGTCGCTCGGCTCTTCAATCGGGCCTCCCTGATTGGGCTGGCCCTTCTGCTCTTCGAAATCGGCTTCTAAAACTCGACGCGGCAGGCAGCCGTTCATGCCACCGGTGAGAGACGCGCGCGACCGTTCGGCTTGTTCGCACGGTCGTGCGATTCCCTCTTCCCCCCTGGTTGTCATGAGGCCTGGACGTGACGAAGGTGTCACGCGGGCGAAGACAAAGACAAGGAGGGACAGATGCGTCAAGAAAGACGCCTGCACCGGAGGTATGTAGTCGCGTGGGGACTGAAAGGCAGGGTCCTCACGGCGATGGACGAGGACGGCGCCATTCCCGACCGACTCCCCGCCGATGTCCGCGGAGAGATTTCCGATATTGGCGGCGGAGGTTTGTGCCTCGTGACGAGCGAGAAGACAGAGCCCGCGACAGCGATGCGCTGTGAGATCTTCGCGCCTCATGTGCCTGTGGGTATTCCCACGCTCCTGCAGGTGCGATGGGTCCAGCAGAACGCGGGCGGCCGCATGTACACACTCGGTCTGCAGTTCGTCGTGTAACGCCCCCGAATATTCCACTGAACGGTTTATGCGCGCTTGTCTTTGATTTGCGTGTTCGCGTCGGTCGTCACCATGATGCCGAGCACGCAAAACGTGCCCTCGCCGCTGCTGACTGATTCGATCCTGCCCTGAATCTCTTCGAACTCCGGCGCCGAGCCATGCCGAACCTGGACCTTCAACGGCACGAGCCCGTGTTCAGGTGAGTAGCTGCCAGTCAACTCGACGGCCTGGCCTACGCCCAGCGCATCCAAATCCAGCCGGCGTTGCTCCGGGCTCAAAATCTCTGCGCTCTCAGGCAGCCTGAAGATCGCATTCAGCAGACAGATCCCGCGCTCTGACTGTACGACGCCCCGAATCACGCCATCGACTCCCCATTGCTCCGGTGGCTTGAGGCTGATTTTGTCGGCAACGAATCGTCCGTCCGGCTTCAGGCTGCCTTTGATCTTCACCTGGCGGCCTTCGACCAACTGAGTCAGATCGATGTGTTTGTGACTCGACCGAACGACCGGGGCCGACCCGACAGCCTCACGCATCGCCGCCCCGTTTCCGTGCGAGCGGAGAAACCGGATCAAAAAGGTTCGGCCGCCATCCGCATAACTGACGACTGAGCTGGCCTCATGGAAGTGGAAAAATCCTGAACCGCCGTGTCGCGAGTACCCGTCGTTGTGAAGGAATCGTGCCAGCACATTCGAGACGTCAAAACCATTGCCCTCATCACCGATGGCCACGACGGCGCCGATGTCTGTCATGACCGCACGAACCGTGAGCGCACGTTCCGGCGCGCACTCGTTGCCCCACTTGTACGCATTCCCAAGGCCTTTCTTGACCAGATAGCTGAGCTCCTTGAATACGTAGTCCGACGGCACCGATTCGTACCGGCTCGAGAAGGTCTCCATCAGCGTGGGAAGCAGCTCGTCAGGGGTCTTTCCTCGAAGAGCCAGCTCGGTTTCGCCAATGGCGTCTGTCCTGATCTCGGCCAGGAGCTGCTCTTCGGTGCGCGTCAGATCGATCATGACTTCCCTCTCCGATCAAACGGTTGCAGGACATCCGTCATACAGAACGGCGACGTCGGACGCGGATTTCGGAATGACGGCGCCCATTCTGTCCATGCACGCCACGCCCTCGCCAATCTGACGGCAGATCGTTTCCTGCCACCCCGGCTCGTCCTGATAACGAAAGCGTTTGCACGCGCGCTTGAGATGAATCAGCGCCGCGTGGAGCGGGACACGTTCGGCAACGTCGAAAGCGCCCTGCGAAAAGTACGCTTCAATGAAGGCATCACGCAGCGATCGGAGGTAGGCGGCGTCGTCGAGCTTTGGCTCGAGATGCTTGAGCATGACGAACACCATCGCCACGTCGTACGCGGGATCGCCGAAGTGTAACGGGTCGAGATCGAGAATCCATACCTGGCCGTCCGACACGTGGACCTGGCCGAGATGAAAATCGCCGTGAACGGCGGTCAGTGGCGCGTCGAGCCGCGTTTCCAGTTGACGGGCACGGTCGACAATCGATCGGACCTGGCTGCCGATTGCCGGAAACGCCTGAGCCAGCGCTTCGTGCCTGCCGTCGCACCGCACCATCAGATGATCGTCAACCCTGAATGGGTTGCTCGGCACGGCTGCCGAACGATGGAGCTTGGCGAGTGCGCCACCGTACAGGCGCATATCCTGTTCGGTCGCAAGCTTGCGCCGCACGAGCGCCTTCAACGGTTTGCCCGGCACTTCCTCCATGAGCAAGAGCCGCAGATGGCTGATGTAACCATACGGCTGAGGAATGCGCACGTTGGCGGGTGGTCGCGTTGAAAAGCCGGCGTCCCAGAGCCGGCACATCCCATTGTAAGAGCGCTGACCGGCCTCAGGGCTCTCGTACACTTTGCCAATGACCGTCCAGGCAGGATTCCCGCTGTCGAACTCGACGCGGTAGCGCAGCAACCGGCGCTCGAGATGCTCGACGGTGATCGCGCGAGCGGTCGGCCGCGTCTTGAGTGCCTCTCTGACGAACGCGCGCATGGCACCCAGCATGTGCGTGGGATCCAGTGCGTCGTTATCGAGATCGGGAACAGGTCGGCCCATAAGTCACCCTTCGATGGCGTTCACACTCTAGCGCGCGTTAATTCGATCGATCTTCGTCTCGTCGTCGGTGATGATGGGAATGCCGGCAACCTGCAACACTCCGAGAGCCGGCGCCACCACTTCGATGGGCCCCTGGATTTCCTCGATCAGAATGGGCGACGGCGGCACCACGTCAATGTCTGTTGCCACGAAGGTGCCATGACTGCATTTGCCGCGAAGGCGCACCTTCATTCCTGGCTCGAGCGCCTCCAGCCGGATGCTCACTTCATCGGCGGCCGCGAGCTGCTCGGCTGATGCCGCAATGCCAAGGACTTCGACCGTTCGACGCGCCACATCCACCGATTCCACTGGTCCCTCGATGTGATCATCTGCGGTCACATGGTGAACCATCTTGATCTTGGCGGCCCGAAAGGTTCGGCCTTTCCGGCGCCCCTTGATGTTGACGCGCTGACCCACCCTGTAGCTCGACAGACGGCTTTTCCGCCACCCCGGCAGCAACAGGAGCCCGAGAACGCCAAAGACGAGCACGCCCCTCCAGTTCAACCGATGCATGACGGTCAGCGTTCGCGTGGCCCCGCAGGCCGTCATCGGCGCAAGGTAGAAAATGACGCCGGCGGCTGCAGCGGCACGGTGCCAGACTCGCGCGGCGAAGTCCTTAGGTTCATGTACTTCTCGCTGCCGTTTTGCAGCCTCAATGTCCGGAGCCTCGAGCAACTCGCGTTCGACGAGCACTTGGTACTGCGACGCCGGCACCTCATAAACGCTGCGCACGCCGCCCTTCGACAGGCCGCGGTCTTCATCACCGTAGCCGAGCTGTGTCATGGGAAGGCTGAGCTCCGGAACGTGTCGCAGATCGAGCGTGAAAGCGACGCTGCGCTGCTTCGTGACGCGGATGACACATTGGGGACGATTGATGAGCTCGAGCTCGACACCGTTGCCCGAGACCACCTTCAGATACGCCTCGAGCGGAATCAGCTCATTCTCATACTTCAGTACCCATCTCGACGCGTACGGCGTGAGCTGGTCGCCTCCCGCCGTTTCACCGAATGGATAGTCCCACCCTTTGCTCCCGACTCGGATGATCGCAACGCCGCCTGGCCTCAAGACTCGGACAACATCCTCGAGCAACTTCGCCTTATCGGAGACGAATCTCAGCACCGACGATGCATAGACGATGTCGAAGGACTCGTTCTCGAAGTGCATCTCCGTGGCGTCCTCGAAGAACAGGCTCGGCAAACGAAGGTGGGCCAGCTCCGCCTCAGGAGCGAGTCCGATTTGCCGCGCCGTGGTGAGGAAGTCCTCTCGCGACGCCAGCGGCTCTCCTGCATCCTTGTTGATGCCGACAAACTCCACCTGGTGGTTCCGGAACATCCAAGAGAGCTCCATCAGCGACACACCCACACCGCAGCCAATGTCGAGCACGGCGATCGATGCGTCTTGTCCAAGACGTTCCCGAATCGACTCTTGCAGGATCTCGGATCCCTTCAGGAGTTTGCGGTTGATGGAGGCGAGATTACGATCGTAGGCCACAGCTCGAGCGCTCCTAGTCGCTCACAATTTTTGTTTGAGTGTCCACGCGCACGGCAAACCCTGCGACCTCGAGGCTGGCCGCGGCAGCATCGATCGCCGTGATCGCCCCTTGAATTTCGTCGACGTCCAGTGTCTGCGGTTCCTTAATCGAGAAGCGATCCAGCAGAAAGCGGCCGTCACGGAAATGGCCGCTGACTTTTGCCAGAGCGCCGGGCCTCAGATCGCCACGAATGACACGCTGCCAGGTCAAGGAGGCGCGGTGATCGGCATCGACCCAGACCGTACAGCCGAGCAGACCGAACGTTCCGGTCGTGACATCGACCCATTCGATATCGCCTTCCAGCTCTTCCCAGCTCACACCCTCGCCGTTCGGTCTGATCTTTGTCGCGTGAAAACAGCGGCCTTCCGCGCGTTTCCCCTTGATCTTGACGCGCTCCCCTACGCAATATGCGGCGAGGCTCGCCGCGCGTTTCGACGGCACGTTCGATCTCGGGGAAGCCGCCAGCAGATCGCTCTCGCTCCGCCGTGGAGCGTCGCTCACCGCCGTTTCGAGAACGTCGTTGATCATCGCGTTGTAGCCGGCATCGCTGAGGTGATAGACACTCCTGAACCCTCCACGCACATTCCAGACGGGTTCGCCATTCGACGGGAGGTGCGCCATCGGCACGCTCCGAACGTCGTCGTACTCGAGGCCGAGCGCAAGGCGACCGGCCCGCCGCTTCTCAATTCGGATGACACACGAAGGGGCATTGACAAAATCGAATTCAAAGCCGAATCGCACAAAGCGGCGCAAGTACATCGGCAGCGGCACGAGATCGCCTTGATACGTCAACACCCATCGAGACGGGTGCGGCGTCACGAACAGATCATCACGTGCCGGCCCAGCCGGATATTCCCACCGCGATCGACTCAGGTGAATCAGCGCCACGCCGCCGGGTCTCAGCACCCGACAGATTTCTTCGACGACTTCGGCTTTACGTGCGATCAGCCGGGCCACCGAGCAGGAATAGATGAGGTCGATGCTGTCGTCCGCAAGGTGACTCGTCCTCCGCTCGTCGAACCGCTGGTTCCCGGGTTCGGGGCCAATCGAGCAAAATCTCACCGGCGCCGAGCGAAACGCGAGCGCCAACTCGAAAAGCGACCGGCCGGCGCCACAGCCGATCTCGAGCACCGTGAGAGGCCCGCCGGTCGAGGACAACTGCTCCATCGTCTCCTGCAGGGTCGATCCACCGCTGAAGAGCTTCTTGTTGACCGCCTCCAGGCCTCCGCTCTTCGCCATTAATCAAGGACGTCCCAGATCGCATCCAGTGGCGCTTTGGGGTGCAGGTCTTCACAGGCTGTCAGCGCCCGCTCGGCCAGTCGCAGCACACGATCGATTTTTTCCGCACGGTCATCGTGCAGATGCATCACGTATTTCCGAGCCTGCTTGTGGACAAGCAGGGCCGCAAAAAACCAAAGGACGCCCTGAGGCCTCAGCTGCCAGGGTGCACGTGCTGAGTAACCCTGAATGAACTGACGTGTGGCAGTACGACGGCCCTCGGCGTCATAGTGTCCCTGCATTTCCAGGTAGTACAGAGCCGAGAGGAAATGGCCGATGTCGTAGGCCGGGTGACCCATTCGAATGCCATCAACATCGATAAGCGCCAATTGGCCATTCGAGACCCAGACGTGTTTGGGGCGATATGCGCCATGCAAAAGCACGGTCGGCACATCATCGGTCCATTGCGCCGTCAGGCATCGCGACAGGCAGCCCGCCAGCCTGGGGATCGCCGTCGGAAAGAACCGCTCGATGCGTTTCGCCGCGTGACGAACTTCCTCGAGCTCTTTCCGAACCGACACGGTTTCATCCACGCGTCGCGGCACTTGATGGAACCCGGCCAGGATGTCGCCGGCCGCGCGCATCGCTTCCGCCAGGTCGAGCTCGGGCAGCGCGTGCTTCATGTCGATGCCCGGCAGCTCTTCCATCACGACCAGCCCGGTTTCTTCATCAAACGCCACCGGACGCGGCAGGCGAACGGTCGCCGCCCTGGCCAGATACCGATCGAGCGCCACGAGGTTCTGGTACAGTGCCTTGGCCGCTTTCGATTTTCTGAACTGCTTGACGATGAATCCGAACGGGCGCTCGACTCCGGCGCCCGTTGCGAAGGTCCCTTTACACCGCATCGTCAGCCGCTGTCCCGGCGCGTACCGAAGCACCTCGAATGATGAATCCTGCAGCATCCAGCGAGGTCCGCGCCCCCCCTGATTGGCGAGCGACGTCGCGCGCGCATTCAACCAGCGTCTGAGCGCCGCATCGGTGACGAGTCGCATCTGCCGGTCGTTCGGAAATGCGACGAGCAGAATGTTCGCCTCGGGCACGATGGTTACCGCTCGACCGAGCGGTGGGACGATCGTCGCCTCGGCCTGAACCAGCTGCGCTTCGGCCTTCAGCGTGCCGGCGGACACCTGATGCAGCAGGTACAACTGCTCGACGGGCTGTCCGTCCGAGCTGTTGAGACCGACGGCGCAGAGCGAGGTCGTGCCGTTGCGAGACTGGCGCTTCTGCTTGATCCGGACGTCAACCACGCGGCCGACAGCCTCGTCATCCCGCCAGATGCAGTGCGACAGCCGATCGCGGAGCCATGCCGTGTCCGGCCCCTCTGCAGAGGAATCGAGCGGCATTAGGAACGTACCCACATCACTTTCCGACATTCAAACCTCCTGAGCGCCAGCCGAAATCAGAATGAGTACGAGAATCCCATTTGGAGCTGACGTCCTTTTTCCACAAGTGACGGCAGACCAAATCGCGAGGAGCTCCGAACCCCCACGATGTCGGTGTAGTTGATGGTGTTCAAGACGTTGAACACGTCGAGGAACAGCTCGAACTCCGCCGGATCCTCTGCCGGATCCAGGGGCCGCTTCATTTCCCAGAGTTTGGACAATCGCGTGTCGAGCTGGAAGAACTTCGGACTCTTGCCGGCGTTGCGAGCGAGCCCGGCGGGGCAATCGTTCCCGACGCCGTCGCCGTTGTCATCGAACCCGGTCGTAATGTTGTACGGCAGGCCCGACATGGCGTCGAGCACGAATCCGAGCTGAAACTCTCTCGGCAGTTCGTACACGCCAGCCGCGGCGAAACGGTGCGTCAGGTCGAAGTCGGCCCGGCCGTAGTCCAATCCCGGATTGAAGTTGTTCGCCGGCAACGTCATCGACAACATCCCCGCCTTGCTGACACCGGGCGTATCGTCGAAAGAACGCGAGTAGGTATAGAGAATGTGACCTTCGAACTGACCGACCTCTCCGTTGAACGTCGCATTGAACGAGTTGCTCCTCATCTTGGCGGTTCCCTCGACCTGGAGGATCCGGTCGTATGCCGGATTCGGTCGCACGATCGCTCCCGGGAAGAACGCATTCGCGTCGCGCACTCTCAGCAGCTCCTTGCCTTCCAAGTGAAGGAACTCGAAGCTGATCGAGCTCTCGAGCGTCAACTGCTGGTCGAGGGCGAAGCTCGCCTGAGTGATAAACGGCGTCTGCAACCCTGGTGCGAGCTGGTACCTGGTGGGAGGGGGTGCAACGCCGGCCGCGCCAAGCCTGTAGTCGGGATACGTCGGATTGTTGAACACATACGATCGAATCTTGTCGCCGTTGTACAGGTTCACGCGTTCCCACGGAGTCTCGCCGAGGCGCTCGTAGAAGATCCCGCCGCCACCGCGAATCGCGGTCCTCTTGCTGCCGGGTGCGAACGAGAACGCGATCCTGGGGGCGACGTTGTTCCTGTCCTCCATGATCGATTCCCAGTCGTAGCGCAGGCCGAGCATGAGCGTGAAGTCCGGCCTGATCTTGAACTCGTCCTGGATGTGCGCATCGGCGGTGGTCAAGTTGTACCTGATGCGAGGATCGCCGTCGTTCACCGTAAAGACGTACGGTTTCCCCGCATTGAACAGATCGAGGCTCGCAAACTCGTAACGCCCGCCGAAATCATTCCTGTCGGAAATGTCGACCCACGAGGGTGTGTAGCGACCGCCGAATCGCAGGACATGACGACCCTTGCGATACGTCGCGATGTCCAGGATATCGGCCTGGAAGCTGTCACGCCTCTTGTAGCGCTGGAGTTCGCCGCCTTCGAACGCGCCCTGCACAATCACCATCGGCCCGGTCGGCGGCTGGCTGCGCCCTTCCCTCCCCAGGTCGTAGGTGAGGTGAATCGACGGCACGTGGATGAAGCCCGCGGAGAGGATGTGTGACGCCGTGAGGTACACGTCGTGCTTGTCCGAGGTGCTGTCTCTGGCCAGCTCCGGAAGGACGATCCCTCCGACGCCCCCGTTCTTCTCGCCTTCCGACTCGTACTCGTAGCGCATCGTGAAGTCCACGCGATCGGTGGGCGACAGATCGATTCGGCCCGTATAGAACCGCTCACTCTGACGCTCCGGGACGAACTGGACAAAGGGTCCCTGCAGCGTGACGGCATTCACGGTTGCCGTCGCGCGATCGCCGCCCAGTTCGGCCGCGAACAGGTACGAACCTTTCGTGTTGCGAATCGGTCCGCTGAAGCCGAACTCGCCCACCATCTCTTCGAGTTGCGGCTTCTGGTTCGCGAACGGGTTTCGCGCGGACAAGGACGAGTTGTTGAAGATGAACGTCGCATCGCCATGATGATGGGATTCGGAGCCATCCTGCGTGACCACTTCGATACGCGCGCGGCCCGGCCGGCGGTACTCGGCCGAGTACGGGTTCTTGTTCACGACCAGCTCGTCGATGGCTCGCGGCGGAAGATTCAGTCGAGTCACCTCGTGGCCGTCGATGACAATCGACGGGACTCCCGCAGCGGAGTTCATGAATCGCGACAGGAACTCCACGATGCGGTCGCCTCGGATCGCCATCGGGATGCCCACCAGCACGTCGTCGTTGACGTTCACCTGATCGGCGTTCTGATCGATCTCCTCCCGCTCGGGAAGCGGACGTCGACGCTCTTCGACGTCGACGACCTCGGTCACCTCGACGATCATCGTCAGCTTCATGGGCGCCGGCGACTCTCTGCCGATCGTCACCGTGCGCTCGATCGTTCTGAACCCCGGCGCAATGGCGGTGAGCTTGTAGTCCCCCGGCTCCAATCCGCTGAAGGCCGCCACGCCTTCGCGTGTCGTCGCCAGCTCGCGCGGCTGGCCACCCTTCACGTTGACCAGCGTCACCCGGACGGCGACGAGCATTCCGCCCCCCTCGTCCTCGATGCTCAACCGAAGCGTCGCGCGGTCCTGGGCCGCCAGCGGCAACCCGACAAGCGCGATGACAGCCAACGTAACGAACAATCTCAAACAGGCCTTCATTGGACACCTCGTGATGATGAGTGGGATTCAACGGGCGGAAGAACGAGCTCCCACACGTCATGGAGCTTCGGCGCGTCGTCCATGTCGAGCATGGCGTCGCCGCCATACAACAGCAGGCCGTGCAGCCCTGCGTCGTAGAGGGCCTGATGGTCGATCCGTGGAGCAGGAGCCGGACCGGGCGTCACGACCTTCATCCATACGTCTTTGGTGAGATCGAACGCCCACATGTCGTTCAGCGGCACGTTCTTGTTGCTGCCCAGTCCTCCGAAGAGGAGGAACAGATTGCGGTCGGGATCGTAGACACCGACCGCATGCCGACGCGGCGGAGGTCCGGCTGTGCCTACGTCAATCCGCTCCCACCGGCCGGTACCGCCTGGCGTGTCGGCGAAGTAGAACGCCCATGTGTCGCCGAACAGTCCCTGGCGGACCTTCGTCCAGCCGCCGTAGAACACCATTCGGTTCTTGACCGAGTCGTACACCGCCGCATGGTCGATGCGCCCGGCCGGCTGGCCCTCGGCGACGGTCAGGTTCTGCCATTTCTCGAACGTCGGCGATGCCGGATCGAGATCCAGCGCCCAGATCTCGCGGAGATCAGGCACCAGGCGGTCGATGCCGCCGAAAATCACCATCCGCTTGCCGCGCGAATCGTAGACGGCCGTATGCGACTCGCGCCGCGGCACCTGCGGATTGGTCATTTCCTTCCAGACGTTCGTCTTGAGATCGAGCGCCCACAGCTTGTTGGTCGTCGGGCCGTTTTCACCGCCGAAGACGATCATTCGGTGGCCGTTCGGATCGTAGATGGTCGTGTGATCCTCGCTGGCGGGCGGGGTTTTGCCTGGCGTGGCAATCTTTTCCCACGTGCGCGCGGCCGAATCGAACGCCCACGTGTCCTTCGTGCTCAAATCGGCGTCGTCCTTGCCCCCGTGAAGCACCATGCGGCCACGTACCGGGTCGTAGATGAGAGAACCATCCTCCGAGCCCGCGGGCTGGGTCGCGCCCGCTTTCGTCGCAGCAGGCGTCCTGTTGACCCATTTCGCTTCCAGGGTGGCCGGTTGGCTCGCTGGGGCGGCGCCCTGCTCCTGAGCGTGCGGTGGTGTCCAGGATCCGATCAGCACACTGCCGATCAGCAAGAGACAGGCGAACACGATTCGCTGATGGCCAGGTCGGGTGGAGCGGTCGTCCATTCGTCGGCGCATATCGTTCGATTCCTTTCTCAAAGTCATGGCGTCAGATCCCCGGATGCGCGGCGACCCGGCCGCGTGCCGCTGCCGCTCTTCGCTCTGCGGCCGATCTGAATGCCGGCACAGGCTCATCGAGCCAGCCCAGGAGCGTGTTCTTGACTGTGCTGATGCCGTGCAGCGCGGGCATGCCTGCCCAGGACTGTGGCGATTGAGCGTTCATCTGCTGGAGAATCGCGGCAGCCATGCGCGCCGGCGACAATTCGAGCGGATCGATCATCGTGAGCAGCCCGCGATCCTGGAAAATCGTCGCCCGCATGCGCTGTTCGGCGCTCGGCCCGTTGCGCGGCACGATGATCGCGCGCTTCTTGAAACGGAGGATCTCGCTCATCGTGTTGTAGCCGGCCATGCTGACGACGAGATCGGCCGCGTTGAGATGGCTGAGAGAATCTCCGACCGATGTGCGCACCTGCACCCCACGCTCCCGTGCCAGATCCCTCAGGGCCTTGCGCTGCTCTTCCGCCATGAACGGACCCGTCACCATCACCGTGCTCGCCCGGACATTGCCGTTTACGAGCGGCAGGGCTTCAAGATAGGTCTGCATCAGGCGGAAGGCATCGGCACCGCCGCCCGCCATCACGACGACGATGGGGTCGTCGCCGAGCTCGAGCTTGGCGCGAATCATCTCTGGCGGTCTGACCGGATCCATGTTGCAGACGTAACCGCAGTACCGCACACTGACCGGCAGCACGGAATCGATCTGATACGCCGACGCCGTGGGGAATATCTCCGGCGAGCCGTAGATGAGGACCGAATCGTAGTAGCGCTTGAGGGTGTCGTAGAAGCCCTCACGGCGCCACACGTCGCACGTCACCGAGGGGTTGTCGATGATGTCCCGTACACCGAGCACGACTCTGGTCGGATGATTGAGACTCCGAAGCAGACGCAGGGCCGGTACGAGATCGCGGTTGGCGCCGCCCGGCATGTGGTCCACCAGCACCAGGTCTGGCTGAAAGCCGGTCAGGACTTCACGGATGACCGTCGATCGCATCGACTTGACGAGGCCATAGCTCAGGAGAAGGCGGCCCGGCCGGAACACGCCCGCGGCGACCTTGACCACCGTGGGCAGCTTCACGAAGTCGATGTGGTCCTGCAGATCGAAGAACGGCGCGACCGGTGAATCGACAACGAGCAGCACCGACAGATCGGGACGCTCGGCGACCAGCGAATTGGCCAATGTCGTCACCCGGCGCAAATGGCCGAGTCCGTAGCTGTCCTGTGAGTACATTAAGACGCGAGTAGGCTTCGACATCCCTCACCCTTTCAGCACTGCCAGTGGACGCACCCGAACAACGGGCCGGATTAAGTCGAAGGACTCCATGGCCTCGACGACACCGCGGACATTCTTGAAAGAAGCTGGTGCCTGCCCGGCGATGTTGTCGGTTCCGTATCGGTAAAGACGAACACCCGATGTCCCCAGATCACGCTCAACCTGCTCCGGATCGAATTGCTCGGCCGCATGAACCTTTTCCATGACGCGGCCGGAGCCGTGCGCGACGGAATGGAACGTTGCGGACACACCGGGACGCGTGACGGCGATGTAGGACGCCGAGCCCATGTTGCCGGGAATCGGAACCGGCTGGCCGATGTCGGCGAGCACAGGATCGTGCGCGAGCGCCGAGGCCGGCAACGCGTGGCTCGCGCCGTGGCGATGCACCCACAACTTGCGTCCGCCATGTTCTTCCTGCTGAATGGATTCGTGGCCGCAGTCATAGATGAGCGGCAACGCCAGCGAGCGATCGCCGAGCACGTCGCGCACCGCGTGCCGGAGTGTCATCGTCAGCGCCGAGCGATTGAAAAACCCCGAGTGAGTGGCTGCGGCCAGGGCTGCCACGTACTTTCGTCCGATGGCGGAGTCGGCCGGAATTGTCCAGAGGCTGTCCGGGTCGGGCACGTGCCCGTTGGCAGCCGCCATCAGCGCTTCTTCGAAGGTCGGCTTCAGAGCACGCTTGCCCATGCGACGGCTGTCGGTGTGCATCATGAACACGACGTCGCCCGCCTTGAGGCCCAGACGGTAGGCCGCCAGCTGATCGAGTACCTCGACGATCTCCTGAAGCTCGAGAAAATGATTGCCGGCGCCCAGCGTGCCGAGCCATCCATTGCCTTTGCGAATGGCGGCCGGCCGAATCAACGCACGAATCTCATCGGGATCGACCGTCGGCGTCATGTGGCCGCCGTTCTCGATCCGGTTGAGCTCTCCGGGAGCAAGCTCGAGCGTGTCAGCCACGACCGACAGCCCTTCGGCCAGCATCCGTCCGCATCGCTCGTCGCTCAGGAGCGACGCCTGCCGCTCTTCGATTGGGATGTCCGCGATCAGGCGATTGAACAGCTCATCGAGTCGATCAGTGGTGAATTCGCGTGCGGGCACCGACGTCGCCACCATTCGCATGCCGCAGTTGATCCCAGGGTCGACCGCGCGCGGGACGAGCAGCGAGCTGCTGACCACGACCGTGCCGGTCGGCGATGGGTTGCGGTGCTTGTAGTGGACGTCGGGCAGCACCGTGACGTACTGGTCGAGACCGGGCATCGCGCTCAGTTCCGCCAGCTGCCGTCGCGCGGCCTCGTCGGGCAACAACTGCGCCCCGGTGAAACACCGGATTGGCACCCCGCCTTCTTCTCTCGCCAGATCGAAGGGCTGACTCAGCGTCCTCATATCGTTGACCCCATTGCGGGCTGTGCCCAGCCCACGCATTCGACAATCCGATCCACAACCGCGCTCACACCCGCAGAACGATCGATGCCGAGCTCGTAACAGGACGTCTGCGCCGCCAACCGCTCGATCACTTCAACCTGGCGGGCGGCATGGCCCGGCGAAGGCCACAACAGGTCGAGCGCCGCCGTGTACCAGTCGTAGTCGTTCAGTTCGAGCGTCAGCCGATTGCTCGCCACGACGAGCTCGGTCGCCACGCCACTCAGCATCGGCTTGATGAAGCCCCGCTCGGTGAACCGCGGAATGAAGAGCGCGACCGGGCGCGCCGGAGGAGCCGTCGGGTCGTACGGCAGATGGAACAGCGACTTGTGCTTCGATCCACCGGCGACGCCGAGCGGCAGGAGTGCCTTGAGCTGGCGCGCGTCGAAGAGCGCCATGCTGTCGTCGGTCAATCGGATTGGCTCGAGCAGCGGGAAGATGTGCTCGCCGTCCGTGAACAGCAGGTTCTCGGTCACCAGCCGAACGCCGGGGCGTCCCATGAGACCCACGCACGTCGTCGTCTTGCCGGCGCCGCCCGGGCCCGCAACCATGATGGCTTCCTCGCCCGCCGCGACGGCGGAGGCGTGGACGAGAACCCAATCGCGCGTGCGCCCAAGGTGCCAGGCCACCGGGAAATGCACCAGATAGCGCGCGAGCGTGAAGAATTTGCGTTGCTTGTAGTCGGGGAACCGCTCGAGCTTTTTCGCCGACGGGTGATAGCAGTAATCGACGTCGAACTGCATCGCCTGGCCACGGCGCCGGAAACGGAGCTGGAGGTCCTTGTCGCGATGCGTGTCGAACCAGACGAGCTCATCCTGAGAGAGGCGCATTCGCTTCCCGAAACCCTCTTCGCACGTGTCGTCGGCAAATGCGCTCTTCTCGAGCTGCGCCGGTTCGGTGCGCCACGTGCCGCTGACCTCGATGTCGGGGCTCGCCCACGGCTTGTGGATGTCAGGCCCCAGCAGGTTCTGCAGGTAGTCGACGAGCTCGTCGAAATTGCACGACAGATTCAGCCTGACGCCGTGAAGTTGGATACCTAATCGCTGCACGTCAACACCTCACATCGATCGACTGGTTTGTGGAACGCTCTCGTGCGCGTTCACCTGGTTGGCCGGCTGCGCTGCGGGCCTGGACGACATCACGGCGCACAGCTCCTGGCCGATCGCCACGGCGTTACGTCGCACGTCGAACGCCTTGACGACGCGGGCGCGCGCATTGACCCGCAGCTTTTCCCGGAGCACCACCGACCGCAGCATTTCATCCAATGCGTTCGCCAGCTCCTCCGGCTCGTGCGGTGGGACGAGAAGCCCCGATACGCCCTCTTCGATTAACTCGGGAATGCCGCTCACGGGAGTCGAGACAATCGGCACACCACAGGCCGCCGCTTCAATCAGCACGTTCGGAATCCCGTCTCGGTCGCCGTTGAGGGTGACCACGCAGGGCAGCGCAAACACCGTGGCCCGCCGGTACCACGCCAGGACCTCGCTTTGATCGAGCGAGCCTTCCAGGGTGATGACGCGGCTCAGCTTGTACCGGCGAATCATGTCTGCCAGCGACTTCCTGAGCTCGCCATCGCCGACGATGTGGCAACGGAAGTCGCGGCCACGGTCGCGGAGCCGTGCACAGGCCCGAATCAACGTGTCGAGCCCTTTCTTTTCAACCAGCCTGGCGACCGCGAGGATGACCGGCGGCCTGCTCTGCGCATACATGCCGAACTGGAACCGGCTGAGGTCGGTGCCGTGATAGGCATGGCGAATGCGAATCGGTTCGCCGTCGGCGATCCGCTTGAGGTGCGTGATGTTGTAGCGGGTGCACGTGAAGACGACGCGCGCGGCAGCCAGCTTCTTCCGCAGAAGCGCCGGCGGCGAGTGATACAGATCCTTTGCATGACTGGCCAGGCTGAACGGCAGACCGGTCATGAGCGAGGCGAGCCAGGCAACCGAGCCGGGCGAGTGCACAAATCCGGCATGCAGATGAGTCACGCCGTCCTGCTCGAGCCGTCGCGCAAGACAACCCGCCTGTGTGAATCGTTCGATCAAGTCGGTGTCGCCCGCGCGCATCGCCTTCGTCAGCGCGGAGCAATACGCGCGGGGTGCTCGCCAGAGCTGGCTGATGTGGTCGCCGACGACGCGGTGGATGGATCGCCAGAGCGGGTTCGGCAGATACGTAATCGGCGATCGGACCTGTTGAAACAGGTGATGCCGCAGACGATCTGGCGGATCGATCATCGAATAGATGCGCAGGTCGAACCCCTGACGCTCGAGCTCGAGGATCTCGTTCAGAATGAACGTCTCCGATACCCGCGGAAACGCCTTGACCAGATAGCCGAGGCGTCCGGCACTGCGCGCCGAATAAATCACGGCGGTTTCGTGCGAGCTCATGACACATTCCTCCCCACACGTATGGCGTAATCGAGGCGCTCCCAGGCGTATTCGATCTGCCCCCCCGCCCATTTGAGCCACCGGGCCTGATGGCTTTGTTTGCGGAAGTTCCGCAGGACGTAGGCCGACAGATCGAGCGCTTCGTACAGTGCCAGGCGGCGCGGTGAAACCTGCGGCGCCAGTTCGAGGTATGCCTGCCGGAAGTGATCGCAGAGCGGCTGCATGTGCGCCGCGCGGCGCGGATGTCTCAAGGTAAACGACGTGAGGTGAGTCAGGAAGTACGCGACGTCGTAGGCCGGCTCGGCCTGGCACATCCGATCGAAGTCGATGATGCCGACCTCGTCGCCGTTGAGCATGACGTTGCCATGAGCAAAGTCGCCGTGTGACAGCACCAGCGCCGAGGCCGGCGTTGCGGCTGCCACGCGTTCGATCTCGGCCCGCAGGCGTTCCAGCTCGCGAGCGGTGCTTTCATGCACGCTGTGGAGATAGTCGAGATTCCGTCGCTGCGCCGCCAGCAACCCCGCAAGATCAAGACGAGGACCGCTGGCGAGGGGCGCCTGCTGCATGGAATGCACGGCCCGCGCAACCGACGCGAGATGTCTCGCGATCTGCCGCAGCTGTTCCGGACTCGCATCGTCGGGCGTCAGTTCAGCCAGCACTTGCCGGAATCGCTCTCCAACCACGCCACTCTGGACGACAAAGCGCCAGGGCCCGACCACGGCGATCGGGCGCGCCGCATGCCACGCTCCTCCGCTCGCGACCGATGCCTCCCAGGTTGTGCCGAGCGTTTCATACGATTGCTGCCATCGATCGTCGCGGTAGACCTTCCCGAACAGATACATGCGCTGTAAATCGTCGACTTCAGGATGTTCGAGCGTCACGGCATATCGCAGCGTGCACAGCCGTCCGGGCTTGTAGTGCACGGGCTCGACCTCGAGGTTGCGGATCCGCCAGCCTTCGCGGCACTCCGGCAGGTTCTCGCTCAGCAGCGCCGTCATACCTGCCGGGTCTGTCGCGGGGACGAGACTCGTCAAGACCGAATCTGCCGGAAACAGGCGCAGGACCGTGGCCAGTTCCGGCACGAGCACGGCCGACGCGCGAGGCCTCCCATTACCGCCAGAGTCGCCCATCGAATGGCTCGCGCCCGATGCCAGTTCTTCGCGCCAATGGGCGTGCGCCTCATCGACGGTGGTCCACATGGTGCCCGACACGAGCTGCCGGCACATCTCCGAGGAGGATCCGTCGTGTGAATCGACCGAGAGGGCGACCGACACATCGCGCCAGGGCTTGACCTTGCAGTAGGTGATCTCGAAATCCCGCACTTCGACGGCCCGAGGCGAGAGATCGTCGAGCGCGCGCTGCAGGACGGCCTTCATGTGATCGCGATCGCGCAGCTGCTCCAACCGGCCGGTCAGAATCTCGGCGGGATCGGATGCGCGCTCGGCCGGCATGATGTCCTCGTTCACCGGGCCACGGATTGACATACGTCTCCTTTGGGATCTGCAGTGGTCTTCGGTTCTTCGACGACGTTTCCGTTGGCCGACCATTCGTGCAGCCGGGCGTAGAGCCCCCCGTTCGCGCGCAACTCGGCCGGCGAGCCGGATTCGGCGATCCGCCCTCCGTCGATGACCAGCACGCGATCCACTCTCTCGATGAGGCTCAGACGGTGGCTGATGAGCAGCGTCGTCTTTCCGCGCATCAGCAACTCGAGGGCTTCAATCACGAGCTGTTCGTTTTCGACGTCGAGGCCGGTCGTCGGTTCGTCGAGCAGGAGGATCGGAGCGTTCCGGATCATCGCGCGGGCGATCGCGACGCGCTGACGCTCGCCGCCGGACAAAGTCGCGCCTCGGGGACCGATCACGGTGTGATAACCCTCAGGGAGACGCTTGACGAACTGTTCGACGCGCGCCCCACGAGCGGCGGCGATGACCTCGTCGCGGGTCGCTTCCGGCCGTCCGTAGCGGATGTTCTTGATGAGCGAGGCCTGGAACAGCACCGATTCCTGCAGCACGACGCTGATTTGATCGCGAAGCGAATTCAATTTGTAGTCGCGGACGTCTTCCCCATCGATGAGCACACGGCCGTGAGTAGGCTCGTAGAGGCGCGGGATGAGATTCAGGATTGAGCTCTTGCCGGCGCCCGTATAACCAACCAGCGCGACGACCTCACCCGGCTCGATCTTGAATGACACGTCGCGCAGCACCGGCTGATCGGCCCGGTAGCCGAACGAGACGTTCTCGAACTCAACGGTGCCCCGCAGTGGCGGCGCGGGACGCGCCGACGGACTATCGGGCGTGCCGACTTCGGTTTTGACGAGATCGAGCACGCGCTCCATCCCGACCCGCGCGCGCGAGATCCGCACGCTCTGCTTGGCGATCTCGCGAAGGGGGCCATTGAGGCCGCGCACGTAATGGGCAAACAGATAGAGATCGCCAGGCGTCAGCTGGTTCGCGAAGACCTTCTTGACGCCCAGCCAGATGACACCGCACGTGGCCACTGCGGTGATGATGTCAACGGTCCGTACGTCGCGGGCCTCCAGCCGGGCCGCCTTGAGGCCAGCCTCGAGGCTGCCCGCGCTCTCGCGATCGAACTGTGCCTGCTGAATGTCTTCGCGGCCGAAGGCCTTGACGACGCGAAGTGACCCGATCGTTTCCTGGGTGACGGACGAGACCTCCACTTCGCGCTCGCGTTTCTCTTTCGACGCGTTCTTGATCTGCCAGCGCATGCTCCACTGGATTGGACTGAGCGTCGCCAGCGTCAGCACTCCCAACGCGGCGAGCTGCCAGTCGACCATGAACATGACCCCGATCGTGCCCACCAGGGTCAGCACCGCAATCGCCCACTGTATCCACGTCTTCCCGAACAACTCACGCAGTGAATCGGTATCGCGGGTGATGCGCACCAGCATGTCGCCGACGCGCTTCTCGTCGTGGTAGGTCAGCGACAGCCGCTGCACGTGCCGGAAAAGCGCTATTCGGAGCTCGTAGACGACCTCTTCAGAAAGGCGATCCGACAGATAGCTGCCGAAGTACGCGGCCACGCTCGAGAGCATCCAGATGACGAAGATCAGAATGCAGACGGCAAGCAGCAGCCACGTGTGCTGATCGCCGGGAGGCAGCGGGATACTGGCCGGCAGAAAGTTGACATCCTTCAGGAGATAGTCGAAAACGAACTTCAACGGCCAGGGACGGAGAATGTCGGCCGCTGTGGCAGCCACGACCGCGAAGGTTGCGCCGGCGAGGAGTCTCCACCGCGCGAGGACGTACAGGTCCTACCAGTGCGGACAGCTCTCCGAGGAGCGTTTCTTTGAACCAGCTCTTCAGTCGTGTTTTCATTCGGCGATCTCGTTTCGTAGGGTACTCACCCTTGTGAGCGGTACGGTTGACGCCGGCGAATGAGGTGCTCGCGGGCCCACCGGCACTGGACGCGACGGGACGCCGGGCGGCGATCGCGTCCTCGGCGATCGCGACCACCCGCCGGGCGTTGTGGCGCCACGTGTACTCATTCATCACGCGCTCTCGCGCCGCAATGCCGACCAGCCGGCGAAGCTCGGGCTCGCCCGCGACTCGGCCAATGAGTCCGGCGAGCTCGAACGCGTCGCCAGGCCTGTAGAGCCAACCGGTACGCTCAGGTTCGATGACCTCGCTCACCTGTCCGAGCCGTGCCGCGATGACCGGTAGTGACATGGCCATGTACTCGAACAACTTCACGGGGGAGAAGTACTCATCCGCGTCGGGTGCGTAGGGCGCCACGGCAACATCCATGGCGCGGAGGTAGTCGGGCACGTGGTGGTGTGGAACGGCCCCGGACATGTGCACGACGTCGCCGAGGCCCATCTCGGCGGTTCGGGCGCGGAGGTTGTCCAGCTCAGGACCCGCGCCGACCAGGAGCAGCCGGAACGGGCTCGACGCGCCGCCCAGCATCCGCATCGCCTGGAGCAGCACGTCCGCTCCATGCCACGGCTTCATGCTGCCGACGAACCCGAGGACGAAGTGGTCCTGCCATCCGAGCTTTTGACGGATTTTTGACGGCTCGATGACCGGTCCGAACAAGTCGGGGTCGGCCGCATTGGGAATGACCGACACGCGATCGGGAGAGAGACCGAGACCGAGCTCCGTCATGTAATGACGCAACGCCTGCGACACGACGAAGACGTGGTCGCTGCTCTCGAGGACCAGCCGCTCGGCCGTCCTGGCCACGAGCGGCAGCGACAGGCCCCGCATCTTCTGTTGCTCGAGCACGAGCGGGGCGTTCACTTCGAGGAGGAGCGGAATGTTGAAGTAGCGAGCCAGCTCGCGACCGGCTGTGGTGAACAGGCAATGCCGTTCGTAGATGACATCCGGGGCAAACGCTTCGAGCAGGAGGCGGCCCTGAATCTCAAGGCTCAGGCCATAAAGAATGTTGCGGAGGTCTTTGGCGAGCCGCGTCCCCTGGCAGATTTCTTCGCGCTGGAGCGCATCGTGGACTTCCGTCAGGGCGCTCCCGAAGGCGACCTGGCGCATCAGGAAGTGCTCGCTCGACTCGTCGTCTCCGATATTGGAGGCCAGCACGAACACTTCGTGGCCTTCCTCCTGCAGCGCCTTCACCAGTCCCCGCACGTGTGCTGATGCCCCTTTGGTCCCCAGCACGGGGATACCGAAGTCAGCTGTCAGATAGGCAATTCGCATGAGTCACCCACACATCGAGCGTTCGATTTCCGCCCGGACCAGGACGGCTCCTCCAGTCATTACTGGAGAATGTCGTCTTCAGCTTTCTGTGTTCGTTGTCAGATGAGGTAACCGCCGAACGTCAACCGTGTTTCACCTACGTAACGTTCGTGAAGACACTTTGAGGGAGGGTCGGAATTTTGACAATTCTCCAAATGTGCTAGTCAGAATGGGTGTCCAAAGGTGCTAGCCAAAAGGGTGATGCCATAAAAATGACGGACGGACGCCGTCAGAGGAGAGAATTTTTCGTGCAGAGAAGCACAAAAAAATTGCACGAGCCGGCAGTTTTTTTCGAAACTGCCGGCTCGTGCCACGGTGCTACGTACGTTCGAGATCGTTTTTTTGGTCTATTGACCTCGGTTAGATCGAAAACACATTTGGTCCGCGTTTTTTGATCGCGTTGCGCGTGTCGACGATGAGCCCCATATCGGCGATGCGTTCGTAATCGAACGTCCCGTGATCAGTCGACACGATTGCGCAATCGCAATGCGACGCCAGCGCCGACTCGAACGGCAGGCTCGACAATGCCCCTCCGTGAAGCTCGAGCGTGGGCACATACGGATCGGTGTAGCTCACGACCGCCCCGCGCTTGGTGAGCACCTCGAGAATGTCGAGCGCCGGCGACTCGCGCACGTCGCTCACATCCTTCTTATATGCGACGCCGAACAGGTGGACCCGCGAACCGTTGATCGATTTCTTGACAGTGTTCAGCGCATCACCCACGCGCTCGACCACGTAGTGCGGCATCGATGAATTGATTTGTCCCGCGAGCTCGATGAACCGGCACTCGAAGCCCGATTGCCGCGCCTTCCAGGAGAGATAGAACGGATCGATCGGAATGCAGTGCCCCCCCAGTCCTGGACCGGGATAGAAGGGCATGAACCCGAAGGGCTTCGTCTTGGCGGCCTCGATCACTTCCCACACATTGATGTCCATGCGGCGGCACATCAGGGCAATCTCGTTCACGAGCCCGATGTTCACGGCGCGGAATGTGTTTTCCAGAAGCTTCACCATCTCGGCGACCCGCGTCGAGCTGACGGGCACGACGGTCGAGACGACCGACTTGTACAGCATGCACGCCGCCTCGATGCTGGCGGGACCGATTCCACCGACGACCTTCGGGATGTTCTTGGTGACAAATCGCCCGTTGCCGGGATCGACTCGCTCTGGCGAGAACGCCAGGAAGAAATCACGCTCGGGCTTCAGCCCGCGCGCCTCGAGCGCGGGCTGCACGACCTCGTCAGTCGTTCCGGGATAGGTCGTCGACTCGAGGATGATGAGCTGACCCGGCCGAAGCGTCGCCGCCACTGCCTCGACGGCCTTGATGACGTAGGACAGATCCGGATCCTTCGTCTTGCGAAGCGGCGTCGGCACACAGATGTCGATGACATCCATGGCACCGAGACAGCCCACGTCGGCCGTCGCGCGCAGCTTGCCGCTGTTGACGACTTCCGCCAGCTCGTGATCGGGCACGTCGGGAATATGGCTCGAGCCCTCGTTGATCCGTGCGTTCTTCGATTCGTCGATATCGAAGCCGGTGACTTCGAAACCGGCGCGCGCGAATTCAACAGCGAGCGGCAGGCCGACATAACCGAGTCCGATGACACCGACCCGAGCCTGCTTCGTTCGGATACGGTCGAAAATGCCGGGCGACGAAGATACCAACGTTGTGCTCACTGATCTGACCTTCCTTTTAGGGCAGGACCGGGGTCCTGCGCGGGTTCGACGTTATTCAACGGTCACGCTCTTCGCGAGGTTCCGAGGCTGATCCACATCGCATCCGCGCAACGCGGCGATGTGGTAGGCCAGCAGCTGCAGCGGGATCACCGACAGCAGCGGCGTCAGGAACGGGTCGGCAACGGGGATCTGCACCACGCTGTCCTGCGCCGGATCGAGCATCCCGGCAAGCTGGTCCGCACTCACGTCCGTGATGACGATCACCGAGGCGCCGCGGGCCTTCACTTCCTGGATGTTGCTCGCAACCTTCGCGAACAGATCTTCGGTAGCGATCGCCACGACTGGCACCGTCTCGTCGATGAGCGCGATCGGACCATGCTTCATCTCACCCGCGGGATAGCCCTCGGCGTGGATGTAGGAGATCTCCTTCAGTTTCAGGGCTCCCTCGAGGGCGATGGGATAATTCACGCCACGGCCCAGAAAGAGGAATCCGTTTCTCTTGTAGTGACGGCGGGCAATTCGTTGAATCTCGCCGTCCCGCTCGAGCACCTGTTCGATCAGCTTCGGCAGCGCCTTCAGCGCCTGGACCTTCTTCGTGATGCAGGCCTGGGTCAGCGTGCCTTTCAGCTCGGAAAGGTGCAGCGCGAGCAGGTTGATCGCCACGAGCTGCGACGTAAACGCCTTGGTCGATGCCACGCCGATCTCCGGCCCCGCGTGCGTATACAGCGTGCCGTCGGCCTCGCGCGTCGCCATGCTGCCCACAACGTTGCAAATGGCCAGCGTGGTCGCACCTCGGTCCTTGGCCTCGCGAAGAGCTGCCAATGTATCGGCCGTTTCGCCCGATTGCGTAATGGCGACCGTGAGCGTCCCCGAATCGCTGACGGGCTGACGATATCGGTACTCGGAGGCGTAATCGACGTCGACAGGCAGGTGCGCAAGCCGCTCGATCAGGAACTTCCCGACCAGCCCTGCGTGCCATGACGTGCCGCATGCGACGATCTGGACCCGCTTCACGTCTTCAAGACGCTCTTTGACTCCCGCATGCTTCAGCGAAACACGGGTGCCGTCGTGGCTGCTGTTGCCGCTCAGGGTCTGCCGAACCGACAGCGGCTGCTCGAAAATCTCTTTCTGCATGTAGTGGCGGTAGGCGCCCTTCTGCACCATCGCCGGATCCCAATCGACGCGCGCAGATGCCTTCGAGACGGCACGACCCTTCCGGTCGAGAAAACTGAGGTGATTGCGGCGAATGACCGCCATGTCTCCGTCTTCGAGAAAGATCACGTCTCGCGTATACGGGAGGATCGGCGCGACGTCGGACGCCACGAGGAACTCGCCATCGTCGCCGATGCCAACCACAATCGGCGGACCTTCACGAACAGCCACGATCTTCCCGGGATCGTTTGCCGACATGAAGACCATGCCGTAAATACCCTGGACCGTTCGAAGCGCTCTGAGAACGGCGTGCTCGAGGCCGTCGCCGTTGGTCTCGCGCTCGACCAGGTGGGCCATCACTTCGCTGTCGGTTTCGGTCGAGAAGTGATGCCCCTCGCCCGTGAGCTGTCGCTTCAGCTCCAGATAATTTTCGATGATGCCGTTGTGAACCAGCACCGTCCGGCCCGAGCAGTCCCGGTGCGGATGCGCATTCCCAGCGGTCGCCCTGCCGTGCGTCGCCCACCGCGTGTGGCCGATGCCGTACGTGCCGTCCATCGGATTGTCGTTGATGGATTCAACCAGCTGCGACAGCTTGCCCGCGCTGCGGCGCACTTCGATCGACTCTTCCTGCGCCAGCGCGATGCCGGCAGAGTCGTAGCCCCGATACTCGAGGCATCGCAGCCCGTCGAGGAGGATCGGCACGACTGGTTTAGGTCCGAGGTATCCGATGATGCCGCACATGTTAGGTTCTCATCCTTGTGGTGCAGTTCCGCACGTCACTGCTCCACGTTCAGACGGTTTCTTCCGGCGACTTTGGCCGCATACAACGCCCGGTCTGCGCGGGCCAGCAGCTCTTGTGCGTCGGGGACTTCCCGGCTCAGCGTCGCCAGACCGATGCTGACCGTGATCTTCAGATCCGTGGGCAAGCCCAGCGACGGGTCCGGCTCGTAGCTCGCAACACGCTTGCGAAGACGATCCGCGGTCTGGAGCGCGTTCGCCTCTGTTCCGTGAAGCACGATCACAAACTCATCGCCGCCCATCCGCGCGCAGAGATCGAAGAACCGGATCGCGCGGCGGATGACGAGCGAGACCGCCTGCAGCACGGCGTCTCCCGCCGCATGGCCAAACCGGTCGTTGACCGACTTGAAGAGATCGACGTCGACCGCCAGCACGGTCAGGCTCGAGCCTTCGCGCGATACTCGGGCGATTTCCTCTTCGAGACGAGCCGCAAAGTGCCGGCGATTGAAAAGCCCGGTGAGCGGATCGGTGGCGACAAGCTTGGCGAGATCGGCTTTGTCCTTCGTGAGACGGCCGGCCAGCAGCGCCAGCGTGGCCGGCGCAACGAAGGCTCTGAGCCTCGCGAGATCCGAGTGGCTGAAGGGCTGCCCATCGGTACGATCGGCAAGGTTCAGCACCGCGAGCATGCGGCCGGCGGCAATCAGCGGCACGAGCAGGCACGACGGCGTTCGGTATCGAATCCGTCGCCGCGCCGCAGAAGGCTCCTGGCTGACATCTGTGATGATTTTCGGCAGATGCGACGACAAGACGTCGCCCATGAGTCCCTCGCCCGCTTTCACGCGGACGTCGCTCACGAGCTCGGCGAGATAACCGCGCGTGGCGGCGATCGCCATGTAGCCTTCGCGCTCTTCGAAAAGTGCGAGCGAGGCCTGATCGGCCTTCGCGACCTGAGCCAGTGTGTCGACGATGAGCTGTTCCACCTTGCCGCTGCCGCTCAGCTCGGCGAGTCGTGTCGCAAATCTGTGTGAAGTGAGAAGGGTATCCTCCTGGGCATCGCGCCCATTGTGCGGTTCTCCGATACCTTGCATGTCCAAGACAGACATGTAGCTTCTCCAGGCGAGTCACGTCCTCGCAGGACCGACAAAAAAGACAATCTTAAAATTGGACCAGGGCGCCTACCGGCTCCCCTGCTGCGCCCCGTTACCCTGTCAGCTTCCCTGCCATTTGGTGATGCCGCAACATCACCGGTGCTTCGACTCGACCGAACCTCTGAGCCGTCGCCTTTTCTTCAAAGTCCCGCCGCAGGATCTCGACGATGCGTTCAGCCGCCCGGCCGTCCCAGAGTTTCGGACGGCGGCCGACCGGCGTCGGCGATGCTTTGATGCTCTCCCACGCCTCGATAATGCGATGAGACGATGTGCCGACGATGCGGTTGGTGCCCTCGCTGACCGTTGCCGGCCGTTCGGTATTGGGTCGCAGCGTGAGGCACGGCACGCCCAGCACCGTCGTTTCTTCCTGCACGCCACCCGAATCGGTCAGCACAGCGTGGCTGCGCTCGACCAGTCCGAGAAACTCGAGATATCCAAGCGCTTCCACCAGACGCAACCGTCCCGACTCGAGCATCGCCGCAGCGGCGTGTGACGCCAGCAGCGTCTCGCGCGTGCGCGGGTGCATCGGGAAGACAATCGTGAGATCGCGCGAGATGTGCTCGATGCCCTGCATGATCTGCTCGAATACGTCGCGCTGGTCGACGTTGTGAGGTCTGTGAAGCGTCAGCACGGCATACGGCGTGTTGCCCAGTCCGAGCGCGGCGGGAACACCCAGCCGGCGAGCATGCTCTCTGCAGGACAACAACGTGTCGATCATCACATTGCCCACGAAATGCACGCGCGCGGGATCGATGCCTTCTCGCGCCAGGTTTGCTTCGGCGGCGGGCTCGGTGACGAACAACCAGTCTGAAATCTGGTCCGTGAGCACGCGGTTGATTTCCTCGGGCATCGTTCGATCGAAGCTGCGAAGCCCTGCTTCGACATGCGCCACGGGAACGTGAAGCTTCGCGGCCGCCATCGCACACGCGATGGTGGAATTGACGTCGCCGACAACGAGAACCAGATCCGGTTTCGTTTTGACGAGCACGTCTTCGAACCCCGTCATCACCGCCGCCGTCTGCCGGGCATGACTGCCGGAACCAACCTGCAGATTGAAATCGGGACGCGGAATACCGAGCTGATCGAAGAAGACGTCCGACATTCCGGCATCGTAGTGCTGGCCGGTGTGGACGAGCATTGACGAAAACACGCCGGGCTCACGCCCCAGCGCGCGGGCGATCGGCGCGATCTTGATGAAGTTCGGACGAGCCCCCGCAACCAGGACGATACGACAGCATGATTCCACGACGCTGCCATAGTGCAATCATTCGGCCATTTTCCACACATGTGACGTTTCGATGCGATCCGAACTCGCGGTTCCCGCGTATTCAGGCGAGTACTTAACGATCTATAGGGTGTGGTGCAAAAAAGACGCGATCCGCTTTCGCGCGCCGGGGGCCGTTACGACCGGCGCCAAGCGAAGACCGGGCATAGGCTGTCATTTGTGAAGGTGACTTTCATCTTCTAGTCGGAGCACAATTCCAGCCCGATTGCGACCGGTGGCGATCGGCGGCGACATCGTCGCATGGGATCGGCCGTAGGTCGAAAACGAGAAACAAAAGTCTGCTCTTTGCGTGCAGTCGGTCTAGTCTTCCGCTGGGTCGACTTCCGCGATTTCTGGTCGAACGCCATTGACATCAACAGGTTGCAGGGAATTGCCGTCACGGCGTCATTTTTGCTCGTGCGGGCCGCTGAAGAAAGAGTCGCTCGAGAGGCGACAAGAGTTCATCTTTCAGAGGCCAAGCGTCATGAAGAGACCGCCCGTCTCCCTGTTGAGTCCGACCTGGGGTGTTGATGCCCACCAGGAACTTGCCGTCGCAGTCATCCGTCAGGCCGTGCACGACGCCACCAGCCCTTCCGCAGAGAGCAAAGTTCGCGCGGGCGCCAAGGCGTTTCTCGCCAACTCGCCCATGCTGCGAGAGTGGTGCGGCATAGCCGGACTCGATCCGGGTCTGGTGCTCGCGAGGTACAGCAAACAGGATTCGTAAGGATTCGCCGCGCGCCCACGCCTCTGTTCGGTGTGGGAATATCAAGCATGCACGACGACGCGACGGTCGAGCGCGTGTTGCTGGCCAGCCTTCACCAGGCCATAGCGGAAGTTCTGCCCGCTCGGCTCGAATTCTACGAGAAGTGGCTGAAGGCTCCTGAGCACGACTCACCAGAGCTCGACGCGGCGTCGTTCACGGCCGTGCTCGGTTCCCTCCGGAACGAGGGTGACGCGTCCGAAATCGTCATCGGTCGCGCCGGGCAATACGCCGCCGCACGATCGGCCGAGAAACTGTTCGTTCTCAAGCGGGCATACCTTCGCGTGCTTCCGCGACGCATGCGCGCGCGAAGGGTCGTCCGTCTCGTCGTCGCGATCCTGCCAACCCTCTACCCTGACACCCGAGTCGACATGATCCAGCGGGGCGGCACCGTCTTTATTGGTATCGACGGATCGCCGTTTTGTGCGGGGCGCGGAGAAGCGGTCCATCCATCCTGCGATTTTTATTCAAGCGCAATCGAGACGTTCCTCAAGCGGTTCAAACTCCACCCGGCGGTCCGAGTGAGCCGCTGCCGCGCTTCGGGGTCGAAGAGTTGTCTTTTCATGGTGCTGCCCGATCAGGCCCGCACCGTGGTGAGCCCCGAAAGCTCTCTCGTCCAGTTTGCTGACGACGTAATGACTCCACCGCCGGCGGACGTCCAGGTCGAGGTGCCTTCGCCCGACGCGCCCGCCTGCGTTCCGGAGATGCTGCGTCCTCCAACGGTGGGGCCCGAGAACAAGCCGGAGATCGACGCAGGATTGGATGCGATCACAAAAGTGTTCGTCAGGCCGACCGTCGAGAACGATCCCGAAGAGCCGTGGCACCACCTTTGAGGCCGCGCAACAAAAGTCTGCCTTTTGATGACATCGCACCTGGTTTGCCCTCGGCAGGGTTGCTGACTATTCCCTGCAAAGCGCGCTCTGCCAGCAGGTTATAGGAATTCACACCCACGGCACACGCTTTGCGAAATGAGCCTGAGCGTTAGCGACATCTCATTGGCTCCCATTCAACCACCGGTCATCATCCTGGGCGGTTCGGTCAACGCCCTTTCCGTCGCGCGAAGCCTCGGCCGGCGAGGCATCGAGGTCTATTTGTCGGCATCGGAAGGGCGTCACGTTCAGTACTCGCGTTACTGCACGAAGGCCTTCCCGTTCGGACGGAACGTGAAGGGATCGGATTTCTGGCGCGAGCTGCTGCTTGGCCCTCGCGGCGAAGCGCTGCACGGCAGCGTGATTTTCGTCTGCAACGACGAGGCAGTCGGGTTCATCGCGCGGCACCGATCGGAGTTGGCGCAGCACTATCGGCTCGACAATTCCGTTCCCGATCTGCAGCTGGCAATGCTCGACAAGCTCGAGACCCTTGCGCTTGCGCAATCGGTGAACGTGCCTGCGCCGCGATTCTGGCAAGTGGACAATCCTGCTCAGTTGAACGCGATCGAGGGAACGCTCACCTTTCCGCTCATCGTCAAGCCCATCCTTTCGCACTTGTTCCAGGCGAAGTTCGGGGGCCGGAAGTACTTGACGGTGACCAGTCCAGCCGAAGTCCGGGCCGCGATGGAACGCGTGTGGGAGTCCGGCCTGCAGGCCATGATCTGCGAGTGGGTGCCCGGTCCCGATTCCCTTCTTTCCAGCTACTACACCTACATCGACAAGAACGGGACGCCTGCATTTCATTTTACGAAGAAGGTCATCCGCAGATTTCCCAAGAACGAAGGGCTGACGTCTTACCACATCACCGATTGGGATCCTGAAGTCGCGGAGATGGGTTTGCGATTCCTCACCGGCATCAACTTTCGCGGGCTCGCCAATGTGGAGTTCAAGCGCGATCTTCGTGACGGCCAGTTGAAGCTCGTTGAATGCAACGCACGCTTTACCGCTCCGCAGGAACTGTTCGTCCGATGCGGCCTCGATACAGCGTCTCTCATCTACAACGATCTGGTCGGCCTCCCGATGCCCGCGAACCCCACATACAGGCAGGGCGTCCGGCTGTGGTATCCGATCCGCGATTTCATGGCCTTCCGGCAACTGCGGGCGATGAACGAGCTCAGCTTCGGCGAATGGGTCAAGAGTATCTGGCACTGGCAGGCGTTGCCGTTCTTTTCCCGACCGATCCGCTGCCGACGCTTGTGCCGGCGCTCCTCGCCGTCAAAGGACGGTTGCAGCTAGCTCGCTGAGCGCTCGACGCTCCAGGGCGTCGAAACGCCGAGCGCGCGTGCCGTCTCGGTCAGCGATTTGACGAGGTAGTCCGGAATCGCAATCCCGGTTCGTGTCTGCTCGTCAGCACATTTCATCCGGGCGTCACCGGGAAGATTCACAGACTCGAAGCCGTCGCGAGGGGCAACGGAAGTGAGAGCGGTCAGGAGACCCTCGAGCCGGTCGCCGAATTCTTCGATCGGGAGGAATCGAGCGATGTCGATGGCCACGAACAGATGACCGCAGCGGGTTTGACGATCGAGGTCGCGGAACACGGATCCAACACTGGGCGCCACGGCGGCACCGGTCAGGACGCCGCTGAGGATTTCAACGAGGAGGCCGAGACAGTAGCCTTTGGCCCCTGCAGCCGGCAGCAGGCAGCCGCCGCCATCGACTTCGTTCGGGTCGGTCGTGGGGTTGCCGTCGCCGTCGAGTGCGATGCCTTCGGGAAGCGGGCGTCCCATCCGGCGCGCGTGACTGACGAGCGAGCCTGCAGACGCACCCGTCGCGAGATCGATGACAAGCGGTACACCGTGCCGGCGAGGGCAGGCGAAGGCAAATGGGTTCGTTCCGAGCACGCGATGACGGCCGCCGTGCGGCGCAACCTTCGGCATCGAGTTCGAGTATGAAAGTCCAAGGAGCCCCTGCTCGGCCGCTCGCGCGGCATACGTACCCCGCCGCGCCGAAATGATTCGAGTCTTTCACCCCGACGATGCCGGCTCCGGTTTCACGGGCGAGTTGAATGGCGTGATCCATCGCCAGCCGTCCCGCGATCTGACCGAAGCCGTGCTTCGCGTCAACAGTGCCCGTTGACGGCGCCGTGCGCTGCCACTCCATGGTCGCGGGCGAAGCAAGCAGCCCGAGGCGCAGTCGTTTCAGCAGTATGGGCAGCAGATAGAGTCCCTGCGTCTGATGGCCCCGGAGGTCGCACCAGGCCAGGGTCTCGGCAAGCGCCTCGGCCTCTTGCTGCGGTACTCCGGCCGCAGTCGCGAGGTCGCGCGCGAACCGAAGCAGTTCGTCGACGTTCACGCGGGCTTCGAGGGCCTGCGTCACTGCGGCCATTCTCCCCGGCCAAGCAGCACGTCGAGCAGGCGCTCCATCACCGGAAACGCGTGTTCCGGATCGTCAATCAAATAGTGATGCTGAAGGCCCGGCGTCGTGTTCACTTCATTGAACACGCCACCAGTTTCAGCGAGCGGGCGGGAGATATCCGTTGTGATCACATCGTGCCCCGCGAGCCTGATTCGGAGCAGGCGCGCGATTTCGGCTCCGCGGCGAATCGTATCGGGATGCACGCGATCACGGACGCTCGAGTTCTCTGCGGCGGTGTTTTCGTTAACCACGTCCTTGACGATGACTCTCCTGCCGACAGCCAGGACGGACGAGAGCGTGAGGCCCTGTTCGGCAAGGCAGCGCTTCATTTCGACATCGACCACCAATGGCTGCACGGCCAGCGGCGCGACGCACTGAAGACGGCGCAGGTTCTCGCGCCGAATCAAGTAGGCCAGCGTGTGACTTCCGTCGCCGACAATGCACGGCGGTCTTCGCTCGATCGCGTCGATGAATTCGCCGTCGATGTAGAGCAGCCGGTACGAGGGGCCGGCTGCCTGCTCTTCGATCAGAATCGTTTTGCCGAACGTCGAGGCCAGTGCAGATGCACGCCGGAGATCGCGCGCTGTCCTGATGCCCAGCGTGACACCACGTCCAGAGGCTCCGGATACTCCCGGCTTGACGACGGCAAGGCAACCGAGGCTTTCCAGAAACGCCTCGGCCTGCTCGAGCTCTCCGAGCTCGTCCTCGAGGAATCGTCCGACAGGATGTCCGTGCTCGCTCAAGATACGGCTCACCAGCGGTTTGTTGCCGGCCATCTTCAGCGTGACGGGACCGTCGAGCATCACACGCGAACCGCTGACGAACGTTTCGCGCCCTCGGCGGGCGATGCGGAAGATCCCATAGCCGAGATCGTCGAGCGTCGCGCCCACGTTGGCCGCCGCGGTGTTCCAGAGCTTGTCGTAACACTTCGACTTGACGGCTTCGAACGGTCCGATGTCGCTGTCGAAGCGGTGCTGCAGCAGAAATTGCTGGATCCGAACCACCATCGATACCAGCTCGCGCCATCGGCGCGCGCGTGGCCGGCGCGGAACGCCGTATGTCGTCCCGATCGAAGGGGACAGTCTGCCTGTCAAGGATGTCATCGTCGGAAATGGGCACACCTCGGACCACGGTCGAGGTGCTGCGTTCCAGTCAGCAAGAACGCGTCCAGCCCGGTCCTTTCGGGATTGCCGCGCCGATATGGGTCTGGCCGAAAGGAAC
This sequence comes from Vicinamibacterales bacterium, assembly GCA_963811435.1. Lineage (GTDB taxonomy): Bacteria > Acidobacteriota > Vicinamibacteria > Vicinamibacterales > JAMQPK01 > JAMQPK01. Next base: position 544,522 of record CAWERD010000006.1, on the reverse strand, counting down.
GGCTTCTCGCATCTCCGAGTTTCACGGTTGAAGGCGACAAAAGTCTGCTTACTGGCGAACTTCTCGCGTGTGATCCCTGTAACCCACAGAACAAGGCGTGGATTACGCCTTGCAGCCGGGAACCTGATCTCGACCAGTGGCCCCTCTAAGCGACCTTCTCGCACGGGTAACGGGACGCCAAGGCCCCCTGGCAGGGCCGGCGGATGCGTCGCTCCACGCCAGCCTGGCCAAAAGCGTAATCGTCGATCTTTCCGGCCGGCTCGGAAGACCTTGCGACCTCGTTGACGTTCACGCGACGAGGACCGGCAGTCTGATCGTCCGCATCCGGGCGGATCGGTCTTACGTGGCAAAGCTACCGCTGCGTCCAGTCACCGAACCGCGGCTTCGCGCGAGCGCACACACGCTGAACGCATTGGGACGCGCGAGCTGGATGACGCTCTTCCTCTCGGAGCGGTGTCCGGCCCTCGTCCTGACGGGAACGGCGTCGGGATATTTCTACTCGGTCGAGACGGCGGTCTCCGGGCAGGACGGCGCGACCATCCTGAAATCGGGCGGCAACGCAGACGAGCTTATCGTGTCGGCCGAAGCGTTCCTGTCAAAGCTGCAGAGAGCATCGATGGGCTCGACAGAGCCGCGTCATCGATGGGAGCGGCATTTCGACCCGGCAGTCGAACGTGTCGCGCAGATTGCCAAACGCGCCGGAAGCGCGCAGGCGTTCGATCGGCTGGTCTCCGAGATCAGAATGTGCCTCTCCACCGGGCCGATCCCCACTGTGTATTCGCACGGCAATTTCTGGCTGGGCAATGCGCTCTTCGATACCGACCACACGTTGACGGGCGTCATCGACTGGGACTGTGCGGACGAATGTTCGCTGCCAGCACTTGACCTGATCTACCTCGTCGTTCGCACTCACGGCCTCGCGCGCGCGGCCAGCTTCGGCGAGGGACTCGCAGATTGGCTCGATGCCGAGTCGGTCCCGTTGCTCGACTGCTGCATCGCACGCCACTGTCGCGAGCTCTCGCTTCCAACTGAGCTCATTGTGCCCCTGACCTATTGCTGCTGGATTCAGCACCTCGACGCGCACTGCCGCTACGGCACGACGGCGAGCACGAAACCGCAGTGGTTGGACAGGAACGTGCGACGAGTGCTGGATCGATGGGAGCGACGGCTCATCCACGACAACCAGCGATGGCAGACGGAACGATGATGACAGAGCGCTGGTTCGCCGGTCGGTCGGTCGCCTTGTTCGGCATTAGGCTGACTTCTGTCTGCCGGAGCGCGGATGTACTAGCGCATCTGACTAGAGCCGCTGTGATGTTTTCGAAGGAATCCGCCATGTTCCGGTCCTTTTCGCCTGGGACTTCTTTGGCCCTGGTCTTGAAATACCAGGTCTCCGGACGATGACGCAACACCTGGCCCTGGATGACGCTCGGACGCACCCGATCAGCGTGCTGGTCGTGTGCAGTGAAGGCGTGACTCGCGCGGCGTTGCACGCGCTGATTGACGGTCAGACGGGCACGAAAGTGGTCGGTGCCATCGACGACCTCGACGCCGCGCTCAAGGCCATTGCGTCCGATCATCCCGACGTCACGATCTTGGATCCGGATCACTTCACGAGCAGCGGCGTTGTCGATCTCCTGCGCGCCGGTAACGCCGACACGCGCATTGTCTTGTTGACGGGTTCCCCTGTGTCGACGCCCATCGCTGAAGCGCTGGAGAACGGCGCCGTCGGACTGGTCTTGAAACAACAACCGCCGGAGATTCTGATCAAGGCCATCGACAGGGTCTACGCAGGTGAGGTGTGGCTCGATCGGACCGCGACGGCTCGCGTCATCGCCGAGCTGTCGTGCCCGAGTCAGGCCGAGCCCGGCGATCCGGATAGGGAACAACTGGCGCTTCTCACCAAACGCGAACGCCAGGTCATCACGCTTGTCAGTGAGGGTTTGAGAAATTCTCAGATTGCGAAACGTCTCTGCATCAGCGAGGTTACGGTTCGCAATCATCTCACGTCAACGTTCAGAAAGCTCGAGGTGGCGAATCGTTTTCAGCTGGTCCTCTATGCATTCCAGCACGGGCTGGCCGCACTGCCCTCGCGTATCAGCGCGAGCGCAACGCTGTCCGGTCAACCCGCGTTGGGATAGGAAGACTTCCTGACGGAACGCCGCGAGAGAGATCGACGCGGTTTGCTCATCGTGCGGCGGCGAATGCACTCGTCGCCGATGAACGGGCGAACGCGACACGGAAAACGTGTGCCTCGGGAGATTCGCGTCTCCCTGATCGGCAATCGCGAACCAGCAATGGGTGATGCCCTGAACATCCCGCTGGGGTCTGCGAGCCCTGTAAGTGACGGGGCGAAGCTGTACCACGGCCGCCGCAAGAAGTCCTAGATGATATCGACACCACCTACAAGTGCACAGAACGTCGAGCCGATTCGGGTCGTGCTCATCGGCAACGAACGCGTGACCCGCGCCGGGCTGCGCATGCTGATTGACAGTGAGCCGGGCCTTCGCGTCATCGACGAACAGGAGTGTGCCGGCGATCTCGGCGCCGTCTGGTTTGCCACCCGTCCGCAGGTCGTTGTGATCGATCTCGACGGCACCCCGAACGACGAGTTCCTTCCAAACCTTCGAGCGCCCGGCACCTCGAATACCCGCGTGGTCGTGCTGACGAGCACGCCGGATTCTGCAGCGTGCGCAACTGCCGTTCAACGCGGCGTCCTGGGCATCGTGTCGAAGCAGCAGGCACCGGAGGTGCTCATCAAGGCGATCGAGTGTGTCGATGCCGGTGAAGTCTGGCTCACCCGCACCAAGATTGCGGGCGTGCTTGGCGGATTGCGGGCTTCTGCCGCCGCCGCGAACCAACCGCCGAAGATGGGCCCCTCGGAATTGCTCGCACCGCGGGAGCGGCAGATCCTCGGTCTCGTCGCTCGAGGATTTCGCAACAGTGAAATAGCGGAAACCATCCTCGTCAGTGAGGCGACCGTCAGAAACTGCCTCGGATCGATATTCAGGAAGCTGGGCGTCTCGAATCGCGTTCAGCTGATGATCTTCGCGATCCAGAAGGGGCTCGTGAATCTAGAGCAATCCGGCACTCGATCCACTCCTGCTTCCGCTCGGGACGTGCTTCGTCTTGCGACAAACGCTGGTCGGCCGATCGGGGAACGGCGCCAGTCCTGACCGGTGTCAGACACATGAGGACCTTGTTATGACTTCAGCTTTCACCATGTGCGCGGCGACGCGACTCCTGCGGGTTGTGATGGTCGGGCTCGTCATCGCCCTGGCACCAGTGCGCGCATTTGCGCAGGAGAGCGACGTGGATGGCAGCGGGAACGTTGTTCTCGGGCCACTCGGCGTCGTACCGCGCATCACCTGGCAAACCGAGTACAACGACAACCTCTACCGCTCAAGCCTGCCGGTCTCCGACATCATCTCCACAATCGGAGCCAAAACCGATATTCGCACCCGCATGAGGCGAGTGAGCCTGAGCGTCAGCGGCGGTGCCGACTGGGCTCATTACACGAAACTCGTCAACGAACGAGGCGCGAACGCCGAAGGCGCGCTGAGGTTTGATTTTCAGTTCAACCGGGTCGTTCCGTACGTGAGCAGCTCGTATGTCAACTCCCGGCACCGGTTGAACTCGGAAATCGACACCAGGCCAAGAGTGCAGCACTCGAGGTTTACGGTGGGCAGCGTTGTGCGCATCGGTGGCAAGACGGCCGTGGATCTTTCGGCGGGCCGCGGGACGGTCGCTTATGGCCGGACGGCTGAAGCAGACGGCGTGGTCCTGCGCGAGACCCTGAACCACGATTCCCAGCAGGTCACGTTACGGCTTCTCCAGCAGATTACTCCCTTAACCAGCATCAACGTGACCAGCGAAGTGTCCCGAAATGACTTCAGCTTCGGTTCACGCCGAAATGCGGACAACGTCCGGCTGACGACAGGATTCGAGTCTACCGGCCGAATCACCGGTTACGCCCGTGCGGGGATTCAGATGCTCAAGCCGCAGGACACAAGCCTCCCGGAGTTGCGTGGGTTGTACGTATCGGTGGGCACGGGCGCGAATATCAGGGACCGGCTGCAAGTCACCGTTGATGCCCAGCGCGACATTGCTCCTTCGTATAGAACGGTCGCTTACTACGCGTTCTACACGTATGGCATGTCCATGACATGCGCAGGACTGCGCTCCGTCAGGTTGTCGGCGACCGTCAGCCGGCACGTCGCGGATTACCCGGACGGAGCTACCTATGACGCGTTGTCTGCAAATCAATTGGGTATGGAGCGCGAGATGAGATACGGATCGGGAATCGGATATCACATCGGTCAGTCGATGGCGATCGTCGTTTCGGGCGCATACGCGGAGCGGACCTCGCTCCTTACCCCACGCCGGTTCGACGGTCTGAGCCTCAGTGCGGGAGTGACCCATGCTTTCTAGCCCTATCTGCCGCGTGTTTGTCGCAATCGCGATCGTGCTCCTCCTGACGCCGACGCTCTCGGCGCAGCAACCCGACTACGTTGTTGGCCCACACGACGTGTTTACTCTCACGGTGTGGGGACCCGGCGGCGTCTCGGAGCGCTTCACCGTCGAAGCGGACGGCACATTCACGTTTCCGATCCTCGGGCGGGTAAAAGCCGGCGGGTTGACCGTCCGGCAGTTGCAGGACGACCTGACCAACCGGCTGCGCGAAGGGTACTTCAACGATCCCCGCGTCACGGTGGTCGTTGAGCAGTACCGGAGTCAGCGCATCTTCATGGTGGGTGAAGTCAAGAATCCGGGCACGTACAGCCTCGATCGGCCAACGACGCTTCTCGAGGCGCTGACCCTCGCAGGCTCGACCACGAGCACCGCCGGCGGAAGTGCAGTAATCCGGCGACGGAGCGCCAGCGATGCCACCAAGGGTCCGGTGATTCAACCTGGCATCGAGGTCACGGAAATCCACATCGACCTGACCGCGCTGCAGGCTGGCGCCCTCGCCGCCAACCCGATCCTCCGCGACGGCGACACGATTGTGATTCCGCGGCCAGCGCCGGTGTTCGTGTATGGCCACGTCGGAAGGCCGGGCGAATACACAGTCGGCAGGGAAACATCCGTTCGACAAGTGCTTTCACTCGCAGGAGGCGTCTCCCAGCGAGGGGCGGCAGGGCGCATCAAGATCATCCGTGTGACAGACGGCACCGAACAGGAAATCAGAGTCGGCCTGGACGACCGGGTCAGACCTGGCGACACGGTTATCGTTCCCGAGAGGTACTTCTAATGTCAGAACTACCCCAACCGCCCACGGCGCAGGAATCGGCGACATCAAGACCCGAACCGCGGGAGTGGCGGTTCCACGACATCATTCCAATGCTTTACAGGCGACGTTGGGTCGCCGCGACGACGTTTCTGGTGGTCTCGGCGGCCGTGACGGCGTATACGCTGACGGTGATTCCAGTCTACGAAGTGCAAGCGCAGCTTCTACTGGAAGAAAAACCGAACATCGTGACGTTCGAAGGCAGCGGGAACGCGACCAGCGACCAGAAGGGCTATCTCGAAACCCAGCACAGAATCCTGCGCAGCCGGTCGCTGGCTCGTCGTGTCATTGACGAGCTCGCCTTATGGAACGAGCCCGCCCTCGTGTCCACGGGACAACAGACGTCGAACAGGGCTTTCGGGTTCTTGTCTGAATGGCGGGCCAAATTTGGAACGCCGTCATCTGCGAAGACCGGCGGCAAAGAGAACACCGAGACGGTTGTCATCGATCGGATGCTTTCGAAGTTGAATGTGGTACCCGTTCGGGATACGCGCATCATCGAGATCAGATACGAATCGACCGATCCGGAACTGGCGGCTCGAATCGTCAACACGTTGACGAGCACGTACATCAAGCAGAACGCCGAGGCACGATCTCACGCGTCGAGGGAAGCTTCAGCGTGGCTCGCGGATCAGTTGGCGGAGCAGCGGCGCAAGGTCGAGACGAGTGAGCTGGCTCTTCAGAGTACCGGGAGCGGGGAAACAGTCTGTCTCTCGATGCCGGACAGAACATCGTCGTTCAACGTCTCAACGCCTTGAATTCCGTGGTCACTCAAGCGAAGACCGACCGCATCGCGATTGAATCACTGTATCGTCAGCTCGCGGCCACCCAGAACGATCATCAGGCGCTCGATACGTTCCCGCAAATCAGGTCCAACGTCATCGTACAAGACATCAGGTCCCGGCTGGCGAACCTGCAGCGCGAGCGGATGCAGTTCTCGAGCAATCTCGGGGCAAAGCACCCTGAGATGGTCCGACTCGAGGCGGCGATCAACGTTGCTGAAAGAGAGCTCGCAACGGAGGTGGCCAAGACCGTGGAATCGGTGCGTCAGGAGGTACCTTGCGGCAGAATCAAAGGAGAAAGAGCTGACCGTCGCGCTTGACGGTCAGAAAGCCAACGCGCTCGCGCTCAATCGTCAGGGTATCGAGTACGGCGTATTGCTCCGGGAGGTCGAGAGCGACCGGCAGATCTACCAGAATCTCCTGCAGCGCGCGAACGAGACTGCGGTTTCGAGCAGCTTACGCGGCAACAACATCGAGGTTGTGGACGCCGCGGAGGTCCCACGGGTGCCGGTAAGGCCCGATACTCGCGCGAACCTGGCTATCGGTCTCCTGCTGAGCACTGTTCTCGCACTGGGGATGGCATTGCTGTTCGAGGCGTTCGACAATCGGATACAAACGCCCTCAGACATCAAAAGCGCCCTGGGACTTCCCTTCCTCGGCATGCTGCCATACGTGAGCAAACGAACACTCAAGGGGAACACACCGCTCCTCAGCGAGAGTGTGCCGGCGGTGTACGCTGAGGCGTGCCGTGCGCTGCGAACCAATATTCTCGCGTCGGCCGGCACGAACGGGAACCGATCGCTGCTCGTCACGAGCGCCGCGCCAGGCGACGGCAAGAGCGTGTTGTCCGTCAACCTTGCTGTCGCCCTCGGCCGTAGCGGCAAACGCGTGCTGCTCATTGACGCCGACCTGCGGCGTCCCAAGCTGCATGATCTGTTGGGCCGCCCGCAGCGTCCAGGCCTTGCTGAGGTTCTGACCGGCGCACAGAAGCCTAGTGAAGCGATTGTGGCAACGCGCTGTTCAGGCGTGTGGCTGCTTCCCAGCGGTGCGGCGGTGTCGAATCCGTCCGAGCAGCTGGGTTCGAGAAGATTCAAGGAATTTCTCGACAAGCTGACGGAATCCTTCGACTGGGTGATCATCGACTCGCCTCCGGTCATGGCGGTCACCGATCCGGCCGTCATCGCGCGCATTGCGGGCGGCGTGCTGTTCGTCATCAATGCGCGGCGCACGAAGCAAACACTTGCGCAGGCCGCGCTTGATCGGTTGGAAGCAGCAGGCGCGACGTTTGCGGGCGCGGTGCTGAACGGCGTCACGCTGGATCGCGACCATTACTACAACACGCGGTACTACCTCCCGTTTTACGGCGAGGTACATCAGTGAGCACGAGCGAAGTGCCTGAGGTCTGCCGTTCCTTCACGCCGTGCGCCTGACAAACCCATTGCTTAGACCTTTCACCGGGTGGCAGACACCAGGGCACTCGCCTATGCAGTACGCGACGAGTGCATCGGCAATGCCCCTCGTGCGGGCGGGCACGGCCGATGACACTCCGGAGATCCTCGACCTCATCTCAGCCAGCTACGGGCATGAGAACAGCCCCTCCAGGCTCGAGTATTGGCGGTGGAAACACGAACAGAATCCGTTCGGCGCTTCTCCCTGCCTGGTGGCAACGTCAGACGGACGGATTGTCGGTGTGCGAATGTTTCTCCGTTGGGTCTGGTGCAGTGGGAATCACCGTGTTCGAGCGGTCAGGGCCGTCGATACGGCGACCCTTCCAGAGTGGCGAGGCAGAGGCGTCTTCTCACGCCTGACGATGCGCCTCGTCGAGCAGATGCAAAGCGAGGGCGTCAGATTCATCTACAACACGCCGAACAGCAAGAGCATGCCGGGCTACCTCAAGATGGGATGGGCACCGGTGACACGAATTCCGCTGTGGGTCCGGCCCGTTGGGCTTTCGAAGACCGCTCGGAGGGCATTCGCCAACGTTTCGGCGCAACACCCGACCCTCAGTCATTTCGGTACCATCGCGGACCTTGTGGAAGACACACGCCTGCCGGGATTTCTGTCCGAGGTCGCCACCGACGACGAGCGCTACCATACGCCTCGAACGCCGGACTATCTTCGCTGGCGGTACAGAGACATTCCGGGCATATCGGTACTCGGCCCGCCTCGACCATACGGGAGATGCGGGAGCTCTCGTCGTCGCTCGTGGGAGAGTTCGCGGCCATCTTCGCGAAGTGACGATCAGCGAACTGCTCGTCACGCCTTCGATGCGCGGCGTCCAGATCGCCCGCGCGCTCATCGCCGATCTCGTCCGTAGTACGGACGCGGACTACGTCGCGATTTGCGCGGCAAGAGGGACGACAGAGCGCCAGGCTCTGGCGCGCGCGGGTTTCTTGCCGGCGCCGTGGCTCGGCCCTCACTTCACAGCCAGGCGTCTCGATTCCACCGGGCTCGATCCCGCCCGGTGGCACAACTGGCGCTGCTCAATCGGAGACCTCGAAATCTTCTAATGTTCGGCGAGTGGGCCCCCTTTGTGGCCATCGGCGTTGCAGCACTTGTGGCCGCCGCGGAGCTGGGATCGACCTCCCAGCTGCGGGTCATCCGCAATCTGCTCATTGCGGGCGTGCTCATGCGCATCGTCGGTGTGCTGGCGCGGCACATGATGATCTTCGAACTTTACGGCGGAGGCTCTGACGCCGTCGGATATTTCGAGAGCGGGCGCATCATCGCCGATCACTTTCGCTCGCTGGACTTCTCAATCATCGGCTCTGGACGGTGGGGCGATCGCGAGTGGGGAACGCAAAGCCTTCGGTACCTCTCAGGCCTTGTGCTGACCTTTGTTGGCCCATCCGTGCGTGGCGGCTTTCTGATGTTTTCCCTCGCAGCCTTTGCCGGCCTCGTCTGCACTGTTGTCGCGTTCGCGCGAACAAACGCCGCCGGTTCGATGCGGCACGCGGCCCTTCTGATCTTCCTGTGGCCGACATTGTGGTTCTGGCCATCGAGCATCGGCAAAGAAGCCGTCCTGCTCCTGGCGATCGGCCTGGTCACGCTCGGCTATGTCGGGCGCGGAGAGCGCATTCGATGGTTCGCATTGGCGACGGGGCTCGCCCTCGCGATGGCCATTCGGCCTCACCTGGCGGGTGTTCTGGCGGTGTCGGTGTGCGTTGCCGAATGGACGCGGCGTGAATGGACGTTCGCGCGCATGGTGCAAGCGACGCTCGTGAGCGCGGTTGCTCTCTATGTGGTGATCTCCTCATTGGACCTTCTCGGTTTGGGCGGTGCTGATCTCGACACTATGGAGGCGTTCATCGTCCAGACGGGGGGTCAGACCAACCAGGGCGGCAGCGCATTCGAGCGCGCCGGCATGGCTGCGGCCGTCCCCATGGCGTTCATCACCATCCTCTGTCGCCCATTTATTACAGAGGCGAACAGCAGCCTGGCGCTCCTGTCGTCATTGGAAATGATGGCGTTCTGGCTGCTCGTCTTCCGGTATGGGCGCAACCTTCGATCAATATTGCGATCGTGGCAGGCCAACCGAGTACTGAGGTTCGCCATCCCGTTCACGCTTCTCTACGTGCTGATGCTCGGCCTCACATTCGAGAATTTCGGCATCATTGCGCGCCAGCGCGCGCTCGTCATGCCGGCGCTGCTGTCGCTGGTGGCCATGGCACGAGCTCCACGCACCAGCCGCGCGCGGGTGTCGCCCTCCCGGCGCGTGTGGGGGCGGCCGGCTCAGCCCTCGCCCGCATCTTCATGAAGTGGCTGTCGCGTGCGTCGCGCACAGCGGTCCGGTTCGCGCAGCCGCTTGTGCGAAGCCATCGCGGAGGCATTTCCATCCTCACCTACCACCTGGTAGGTGCGGGTACTGAATCGCCCGTCGACCTGCCGCTGGATTCGTTTCGACAGCAGCTGAATGAGCTTCGCGAGTGTGCCGAGATCTGCTCTCTGGCTGATGCGATCGGCCATTTGGAAGCCGGAACGGCCGACACGCGGCCGTTTGTGGTCATCACCTTCGACGACGGGTTCGACAATTTTCGAACGTCCGCGTGGCCCCTTTTGAAAGAACTGCAGTTGCCGTGCACTTTCTATGTACCGGTCGGCTTTATCGAAGGGGCGTTTGGTACGCCCCTCAAAGGGGCGGAGGGTCTGCCGCCGATTGAGTGGACCTCTCTTCGCGAGTTGGCATCCGACCCCCTCCTGACAGTCGGCTCTCATAGTTGGTGTCATCGCGATCTGCGAACACTCAGTCCCCATGAACTGCGCGTCGACCTGCAGCGATCTCACGATCAATTAGAGGTTCGGATCGGCGCGCCCGTCGAGCACTTCTGTTATCCGCAGGCCAAGTGGTCGCGTGCGGTTGAAACCCAGGTTGCCGCGATTTACCGCACAGCGGTCGTAGCCGGCGGGTACAGAAACCTTCCCGGGCGCTTTCATCCCTTGCGTCTGGGGCGGATCCCCATCCGCAGAGACATGCGGACACGATTGCACACAGTGCTGCGATCGACGATCTGGCTCGAAGAATTCGCCGCCAGCTATGCACGGTCGATCATGTGACTCCTCGCTGTGTCTCTCAAACCCGACACCGTATGAAGATTCTCCAGGTCGTACAGAAGCCCCAACGACGTGGAGCAGAGATCTTCACCGCGCAGCTCAGCAGGCAGCTTCGTGTGGACGGTCACGATGTAAGGACCGTGTACCTGTATCACCATCCGGGCGCGCAGGCGCTGGCTCTCGAAGATCACGATCTCGTTTTGGGCGGACGCGAAGACCACTATTTCGAGGCGCTTGCCGGCATTCACCCAACGCTGCTGACGCGCCTGACCAGGTGCATCGATGACTTCCGTCCCGATGTTGTGCAGGCCAACGGCGGTCGCACAGTCAAGTACTGTGCGGCTGCGGCACTCACCAGGCCGCGGCGGGACTGGGTTCTGATCTACAGGAACATCGGTGAGCCACACTACTGGACGAACAAACTGCGTCAGTACATCTATTCGCGGCTGTTGATGCCGAAGGTGGATGGCGTCATCGGAGTGAGCCGTGCGACTTTGGGGGCAGTCGAGAATCTGTACTCCCTCTCTGTCCCGCTCGCACACATCCCATGTGCCGTTGACGACGAAGCCATCGTGCCTACGCTGTCACGACAGGTTGTCCGCCGCCAGACTGGTACAGACGTCGACGCACCTGTGATCGTGTGGGTCGGTAGCCTGACACGTGAGAAGCGCGTCGATCGGATGCTTCGCGTGACAAGCCTCATCACGCGAACGCTGCCCACGGTCTGTCTGTGGATTGTCGGTGACGGCCCGCTGCGTGGCGCACTCGAAGAGCAGGTGAAGGCGTTGTCGCTCACGCCCAATGTCCGGTTCCTTGGTTCGAGAGATCAGGTGTCGAATTTCATGCAGGGTGGTGACGTCGTCGCCCTCACGAGCGACACTGAAGGCATGCCGGCGGTCCTCCTGGAAGCGGGATTGCTGGGATTACCGGTGGTCACGACTCGCGTTGGCGGAGTGCCGGAATGCGTGATCGACGGAGAGACGGGGATCCTCGTTGAGCGCAACGATGAGGAAGGCTTCGCAACGGCCCTTCTCAGCCTGATTCGGCAGCCCGAGCGGCGGCATGCATTTGGAGAGTCAGCCAAAGTGACCCTGCGACAGCACTTCACGATACCGAAAGTCGCTCAGCAATACTGCGTGTTCTATCGGCAAGTGATGGCGCAGTGAGTCTCAAAGTCCTTTTTGTCATCGACGGGTTGGGCGTAGGTGGCTCCGAGCGGTCTCTCGTCGAGATCCTCCCAGGGTTAACCGCGGCAGGCATCACATCGACCATCGTGTTTTTTCATCGACACGAAGAAAGCCTGGAGGCCGTCGTCCGCGCGCAGGGAGTGGAGATTCGCTACGTGCCAGAGCGCGGCGTCATCCGTCGGGTGGCGGCTCTTCGCAGAATCATTCGGACTGAACGGCCAGACGTCATCCATACCGCGCTCTTTGTTTCGGATGTCACCGGCCGACTCGCATCGATCGGTCAGAACGCGGTCGTTGTCAGCAGCCTTGTCGGCACGCCGTACGATCCGATTCGCGCGCAACACCCGGACATGAACCGGCTGAAGCTCTGGGCGGTTCGTTGCATTGACGGCTGGACGGCTCGTTGCCTGAACCACCATTTCCATGCCGTCAGTGAGACGGTCAAGCGCACGGCAGTTGAGGCGCTTGGGCTCCGGCCGCAGCGCATCACCGTGATCGAGCGCGGCCGTAACGAGCGATTTGTCACGCAGACCGCGGAACGTCGCGCCAGGGTCCGCCGGACACTTGGCCTGGAAGACTCCGACGAGGTAATCATCAACGTCGGACGTCAGGTCTACGAGAAGGGGCAACAGTATCTGCTGGAAGCGATGGAAATCCTCGCGTGCAGACGTCCTCGGGCGCGGCTGCTGATTGCCGGCGCTCGCGGGCGGCAGTCCAAAGTCCTCGAGCACACTTGTGGGCGTGCTGCTCTCAGGGGGCGTGTGCAGCTTCTCGGACATCGGGAAGATATTCCCGACCTCCTCGCATGTGCAGATCTCTTTGTGTTCCCCTCGTTGTGCGAAGGCGCTGCAGGCGCACTTCTCGAAGCCATGGCGTCGGGGTTGCCGATTGTCGCGACACGTATTCCGGCACTCGAGGAAGCGGTTGAAGAAGGACGGAATGCGGTGCTTGTCGACCGCGCCTCGGTAGAGTCGCTCTCAAACGCCATTACCGATCTCCTCGACGATCGCGAGGCAGCGATAGTGTTCGGGCGCCGCAGCCGCGAGATCTTCGAGGAGCGGTTCACTCTCGACCGATGCCGGGCGCGGATGGCCGAGTTTTATCATCAACTCGCAGGGCGAACCAATGGATCGACCGCGGCGCCGCGCGTATCCGAGCTCCCGTGCGGATGAGACCCAAGGTCCTGGTCTTGATCAAAGGTCTTGGGCTCGGGGGCGCCGAGCGCCTTCTCGTCGACTCGCTGCCCTTTCTCGATCGAACGCAGTTCGAGTATCACGTCGGGTATCTCCTGCCCTGGAAGCGCTTCCTGGTGCCGGAGCTCGAAAGAGCCGGAATTCCCGTCCATTGTCTCGGTCGTATGGCCGGCGCATCGCCGAGTTCATGGACGGCGATGACACTGCTGCCGCGAGCGCTGCAGCGGCTTCTGTTGCTGCAGCGGCACGAGCGTTTCGACGTCATTCAGGCGGACTTACCCATCGCCGGCATTCTGGCGCGCCTCGCAGGTCAATGGTCCTCGGTGCCCGTCGTGTATACCGAACACAATCTGCAGGAGCGATACCACTCGCTCACCAAGTGGGCAAACGCTGCGACGTACAGCTGGAATCGTCGCGTGCTGGCCGTCTCTGGCGAAGTTGCCGAGTCGATCGGGCGGCATGGGCTCCGCCATCGCACTCGCGTCATGACGGTGCTCAACGGCGTGCCCGTTGAGCAGGTTCGTGCTGACGCTGCGAGAGGCCTGGGGGTCCGAGACGAACTCAGTATCCCCGGGAAACACCTGGTGGTCGGCACCGTGGCTGTCTTTCGGTCGCAGAAGCGGCTCACCGACTGGCTGGAGGTTGCCGCACGCGTTGCCGCATGTCGTTCGGACGTGACGTTCCTTCTGGTTGGCGGCGGTCCGCTCGACAGTGAAATTCACCAGCGTGTCGCCGCGCTTGGTTTGTCGGATCGCGTACGCATGCCGGGCTTCCGACCCGATGGCCGACGACTGATGGCGGCAATGGACGTGTTCCTGATGACGTCTGAATTTGAGGGCCTTCCGATCGCGCTTCTGGAAGCCATGGCACTCGGCAAGCCGGTGGTTTGTACACGTGTGGGTGGAATCCCGGAAGTGGTTGCAGCCGGTGGCGCCGGGCTGCTCGCTCCGGTCGGTGCCATCGAAGAGTTGAGTGATTGCGTGCTGCAGCTGTTGAATGACGCGGAGCGTCGTGCGCGGATGGGGGCGGCCGGTGCCGCACGCGTCGAATCCGAGTATCACGTCAAGCGCCGCGTGAGGGCCATCGAGAGTCTGTACAAAGAAATTCTCGAGGAGGCCGCGTAGTGATCAAGGTCGCCCACGTGGCAACGGTCGACCTGTCGCTCCGCTTCCTGCTTCTGAATCAACTGCAGAGTTTGAACCAGGCGGGATATTCGATCACCGGAATGTCGGCAACAGGACCACACCTGGCGGCTCTGCGGGAGCACGGCATTCGCCATATTCCGGTGACGATGACCAGATCGATCACACCGATCGCAGACCTGACCGCATTGTGGCGGCTCTACCGCATCATGCGCCGGGAGCGATTCACGATCGTGCACTGTCACACGCCCAAAGCCGAGCTGCTCGGTCAGCTGGCGGCACGCCTTGCCGGGGTCCCCATTGTCGTCGATACCTTTCGCGGCATTTACGAGCGCGCCGGAAGCGGCCGCTTCCGACGCTGGCTGCTCATCACGATGTCCAGAATAGCGGCATCGTGTGCAGACCTGGTGCTCTGCCAGAGTCGCGAGGCGATGGCGACACTGGTCCGAGAGAAGTTCTGCGAACCCGATCGGATTGCTCTCCTCGGAAATGGCATTGATATTCGGGAGTTCGATCGCACAAAGCTGAACCCCGTCGACCTCGACATTGCCCGGAAGGCATTGGGAATCGACCCCACACGACCGGTCGTCGGCTTCGTCGGGCGTCTCGTGCGCGAAAAAGGCATCCTGGATTTGTTCCAGGCGATGCGCCTGGTTCGAGCGCAGGTGCCCAATGCCCAACTGCTCGTTGTTGGTCCGACCGACAGCGACAAGCCGGACGCCGTCACACCAGAAGAAGCTCGAGAGCACGGTCTTAACGAGGGCTGTATCTTGACCGGACTCCGCACCGACATGCCCCTGCTCTACGGTTTGATGGACGTCTTCGTCCTTCCGTCGTCTCGTGAAGGCGTCCCACGCTCACCGATGGAGGCATCGGCGATGGGTGTGCCGTCTGTCGTGACCGACATACCAGGTTGCCGCGAGGTCGTCGAGCATGGCCGCAATGGCTTCCTCGTTCCCGTGAGCGCCCCTGCGGAACTCGCGAGCGCCATCGTCACACTGCTTACCAATCCCGGTTTGGCACACACAATGGGGCGCGCGGGTCGTGTCAAGGCCCGCGAGAGTTTTGACGAGGAGCGAGTCTTCGCGACCGTGAAATTCGCCTACGCTCGGCTTCTCTCCAAGAAGGGCATCGTTCTTTCAGGCGTTTCGATCGACGAGGGTCCGCTGCTACACCCTTATTGAGAACGACGCGTTACACATGTATCGACACCAGTTCGTCCAGGTGATTCCGGGTTCATCGCTGTATTTCGCGACACTCGCTGTCGTGACCTTTATGGCCTTCGTCGCCGCTCGGTGTGCGACGCTGCGAATGGTCGCGATGACGTCTCTCCGGAGGCTCCGGCCGATTCCGAGCGAAAAGCCGTTGCCGAGCTCGGAGTGCGTCCTCAGCGCTGTCAGCAATGCGCTCGTCCTGGATCGCCGGCCGTCTTCGAGCCGCCCGTTCCTGGTCTCCTCGTGGTCCAGTCGAACAGCAAGCCTCTACAGGATTCGCCTCAACCGGCATGGATCCGCCGATCTCGTCGCGAAGGTTCTCAAGGACGCCGGCGAGGTCGCCGCACTCGTTTCGGCACTCAACGAATTGGCCGACACCTTATCGAACGAATATCCGGGCGAATTCCTTCCAGTGTCTGCTGTGGGCTTTGACGACACGGTTAGCGGCGTCATCATGCCTTTCGTCGATGGGTCATCCCTGGAACAAATACTCAAGCGAGAGAACGTCGGAAGCGACTTCAGCCGCGAGGCCATCATCGCCCTCATTACGCGCGCCGGTCGTCTGCTCGGTCGATACCACTGGCGCCATGCGGATCTTTCTCCCGCGATGAACAACGAGGCATGGGACGATCTGGAATTCAGGATCAAGGCTGTGTTCGGTCCCACCGCTGCGGCACGAAGCATGGTCAATCCCTCGATGGTATCGAGAAGCCTAGGTGACTTTCACCCGGGTCATCTCCTCGCTGTGAGCGATGGCAGAGTCGCCCTCATCGACCCGGCATCTGCGACGCAATACCGCTTTGTGGGCCGGGATATTGCCCTTTTCATCGACAGAATGATCATGGACGTGCTCTCACCGCGCTCGGTGCTTCACGCGCCGAGGCAAACCCTCTCCTACGGTGAACTGTCGACGGCATTCATCCGTGGCTATACGGAGGGTTGTGGGGTTGCATTGACACGCGAGGATCGCATCGCGATAGACATCTACCTCGCTTTTCTGATCAAGAAGCGGCTTCGCTGGGTGATGGGCGGCCAATGGGCCGCGCTGCTCTACTACGGTGTCACGCTGGTCTATCGCTATCGACGAGCGATGAAGAGGTTGGGCGCCACCGTCCCGAATTTCGCTCAGTGATGACGCATCGGTCCTATTCGCTAATCAAGCGGCTGCTGGATCTCGGAGTCAGTGCGGGTGCTCTCGTTCTCCTGCTCCCGCTCATCGCGATTGTTGCCCTCGCGGTTCGTTGCCGGCTCGGCACCCCGATCTTGTTCCGTCAGCGGCGACCGGGTTTCGATGGCCGCCCGTTCACGATCCTGAAGTTTCGAACGATGCGACAGGTCGCTGCTGCGCCCGTGGTCGCGGCCGACAGCGATCGCCTCGGCCGCACAGGACGACTGCTCCGATCGCTCAGTCTCGACGAACTGCCGCAACTGCTCAACGTGCTCAAGGGTGACATGAGCCTGGTGGGGCCGCGGCCTCTTCTGATGCAGTACATGGATCGGTACCACGCCGACCCAGGCGCGCCGCCACGAGGTGAGGCCCGGGATAACGGGCTGGGCGCAGGTCAACGGACGAAACGCAATTTCCTGGGAAGAGCGTCTCGCCATGGATGTGTGGTACGTCGATCACCGATCGTTCTCGCTCGATCTCGTCATTCTGCTTCGTACACTCGCATCGGTCGTGCGCCGGCGCGGCGTCAATGCACGCGGTGAGGCCACGATGCATGAATTCCTCGGAAGTGAGCGCTAGCATGCGAGTCCTCGTCATCGGCGCCGGCGGTCACGGCCAGGTAGTGGCCGACACACTCATGACGGCTTCACGGCACGGCGCCGACGAGTATCCGTGCGGGTACGTGGACCACGACGAGAACCTGTGGGGCACTGCGCTGTTGAACCTGCCGGTCATGGGCTCCATCGACGAGTGTGACAAGTTCGAGCACGACGCGGTCATCATCGGCGTTGGAGATAACCTCACGCGGCGTCGTCTGTTCACCATCCTCTCCCGGTCGTCCGAGCGGTTTGCGACAGCCAGGCATCCAAGCGCGATCCTGTCAGCCCATTGCGTAATCCGTCACGGTACGGTGGTGTGCGCGGGCGTGATCGTCAACACAGGGGCTTGCGTCGGCTCGAATGTGATTCTCAACACCGGCTGCAGCATCGATCATCACACTCTCATCGGCGATCACGCGCACATCGCGCCGGGCGCACGGCTGGGCGGTGGCGTGACGATTGGTCAGGGCACTTTGATCGGCATCGGCGCTGTCGTGCTGCCGGGCCTTCGAATCGGCGCATGGAGCGTCGTGGGTGCCGGCGCCGTGGTCACCCGGGATGTGCCCGATGGCGTCATGGCGGTCGGCTCGCCCGCCCGCGTCCTCACGTTGAGAACCCCAGCGCTCTCCGTCTACCACTGATAACCATGCATCGAGTCTATTTGTCACCGCCGCACGTCGGTGCGGAAGAACGCCATCTGCTCCTCGAGGCATTCGAGTCGAACTGGATCGCGCCAGTCGGGCCCCATCTCGACCGCTTCGAGCAGGAGTTCGCCGAACGCCTCGCGTTGCCCGGTGCGGTCGCGCTGTCAAGCGGTACCGCGGCTCTTCACCTTGCGCTGCATATCGCAGGGGTGACGAGGCACGACGACGTCATTACCGCCACGCTCACGTTTGCCGCCACGGCAAACGCTATAACCTATCTAGGGGCGCGGCCGGTTTTCCTGGACTCCACATCCAGCACGTGGACGATGGATCCGGCGCTGTTGGAGGAGGAGCTGCACACGTCCGCACGGCGCGGACGGCTCCCGAAAGCGGTCGTTACCGTCGATCTGTACGGCCAGTGCGCCGACTACGACAAGCTCCTGGATGTTTGCCGGCGGTACGAAGTTCCGCTGATCGCCGATGCGTCCGAGGCGCTCGGCGCGACATACCGTGGAGAACAAGCGGGGCGTTTCGGCGAGATGGCCGCGTTCTCGTTCAACGGCAACAAGATCATCACCAGCGGCGGTGGCGGTATGCTCGTCTCCAGTCGGCCGGACTGGCTCGCGCGCGCACGGTATCTGGCGTCTCAAGCGCGAGATCCGGCGCCACACTACCAGCACTCGGAAATTGGTTACAACTACCGCATGAGCAATCTGCTGGCCGCAGTTGGACTGGGCCAGCTTCGCAATCTCGACCGGCGCCTCGCACAGCGCAGAGACCACAACGACTACTACCGGCGAAAATTCGCGTCGCTTTCCGGCATCGACGTCATGCCCGAGGCCCCGTACGGACGTAGTAACTGCTGGCTGACGTGCATCACGATCGATCCCCATCGGTTCGGTGCGACGCGCGAGGATCTGCGGCAGCAGCTGGAGCTGAGCAACATCGAGTCGCGTCCGGTGTGGAAGCCGATGCATATGCAGCCGGCTTTCAATGGCTGTCGAATACGCGGCGGTGCGGTTTCCGAGCGCCTGTTCGAGCGAGGGCTCTGCCTCCCGAGCGGCTCCAGTCTCACCCAAAAGGACCGCGAGCGCGTGGTCGACACCATTGAGATGTGGCGCGAGTGGGGACATGCAGACACCCCGCGCCTTACGGCGAATTCTTAGACACTCCACGACATCAGAATGGGACACACGCGACTCGGCGCATTCATCATGACGCGGCACCGTCCACTGATTTTGAAGAGGACGTTGGAGCTCCTGCTCGACCAGACGTGCGCTCCTGACCATGTCCTGGTCGTGGACAACGGGCCGTCGAGTGAGACGGAGCGTGTCGTCTCGTCGTTCTCTTCCACTCGGGTCACCTATCAGGCGATGAATGACAACCTGGGCCCCGCGGGGGCGGCGGCATACGCGCTCGACCGATTGGGCCGTCAGGATTACGACTGGATCTATTGGGGCGACGATGATGACCCTCCTGCGTCGCCCGACACGATTGAAAGACTGATGAAGGTGGCGATATCCGCAGGGGCGGATACAGGAGCCGTCGGCGCAGTCGGCGCGATGTGGGATTGGAAAAGGGGCGAGTTACATCGACTGCCGGACAAGGCGCTCACCGGGGTGGTCAGCGTCGACATGATCGCGGGCAACTCCCACTTTATCCTCCGGCGCGAGATCATCGCGCATGTCGGTGTACCCGACGCTCGTCTCTTTTTTGGTCTCGAGGAACTCGAATACTGTCTCAGAATCAGAACCGCCGGGTATCGGCTGCTCGTACCTGGTGATCTGATGAAAGAGCATCGCGCAAGGGCGGGACATCTGCACTGGACCCCGGCGCGCCCGTTCATCCCTACCAATTCGCCCGACACCCTCTGGCGGCGGTTTTACTCGACCCGCAATTACATCTACGCGATGAACACGACGTTCCGACGCCCCGACCTCGCCCGGCGCGAATCGTTCAAGGTGCTCGTGAAGGCGTGCCTGTCGTGGAGCCGTGGCCCGAGATACGGGGCGTCGTACACGGCTTTACAGCTGCGTGCGATCGTGGACGCGTATCTGGGCCATATGGGTCGCACCATCGTGCCGGTGCCGAAATACGACGGCGCCGGAGCCGCTTCATGAACGTCCGTGACATAAGCGCGATGGGAACTGTCGGACGGACGACGCGGAGAGACCAATCCCTCAAGCAGTCACTGGTGCGCACAGGTCAACCGAAAAAGCGTTCCTTCATCGATGCCCCTGCTCTTCCGGACTGGTTGTTGCGGTATCGAGGCGTACTCATCTGGGCCTTCCACATGGCGCTGGCAATCGTGTCGAGTTACATGGCGTTCTCGATACGCTTCGACGGAGTCATCCCACTCCATTACGCGGCGCTGTTCAAGGATTCACTGCCAGCGCTGCTGGTCGCGCGTGGAACGCTGTTCGTCGTATTCCGCCTGTACGAGGGGCTCTGGCGCTACACCAGCGTTCGCGATCTGCGGAACATTCTCCTGAGCATCGGGTTGAGCTCGCTGGCCTTCTTCCTGTTCATCGAAGAAGGCGTTGGGCTTTCGCACTATCCGCGATCGATCTTGCTCATCGACGCCCTTCTCTTGACGTGCTTCTCGGGCGGCGTTCGATTCATTGCGCGCGCGCATCGCGATCTGGTCGCCGAAACAGGCGGCCGCAAGGTCCTGATCTACGGAGCTGGCGACGCCGGTGAAGCCGTGGTTCGAGAAATGCGCCTGAGCCTCTCGACCGACTACGACCCGGTGGGCTTCGTGGACGACGACCGCACGAAGGTCGGCGAGCGGATTCACGGCATTCCGGTGTTGGGAACGCGGGATGACCTGCCGGCCATCATGAAGCGCTACCAGCCGGACGAGGTGCTCGTCACGATTCCGCGAGCCGACCCGTCGACATATCGTGCTGTCGTCCGTGCGCTCGAGCCCTTCGCGGTTCCGATCAAGACGCTGCCGCACCTGCGTGAAATCCTCGACGGTCACGTGTCGACCAGTCAGATTCGCGATCTCTCACTCGAAGACCTGCTGCGTCGCACACCAGTGGGCTTGAGCCGCCAACCGCTCCTCGGACTGATTGAGGGGAAAACGATTCTCGTCACCGGAGCGGGAGGATCCATCGGCGCTGAATTGTGCCGGCAGATCGCCGCTCTCGGCCCCGCCGCCCTGATTCTCTACGAGCGGCACGAGAACAGTCTGTATAGCGTTCTCAACGACCTGACGGCCGGCAGCGCCGTCACTATCCACGCGGCCATCGGCGACGTCACCGACCGCAGCCGGTTCGAGTCAGTCTTGCAGGAGCATCGGCCGCATATCGTGTTTCACGCGGCCGCCCACAAACACGTGCCGCTGATGGAGCTGAACATCTGTGAGGCCGTGAAAAACAACGTGCTCGGAACGGAAACGGCCATCGAGCTCGCGGAACAATGCGGAGTCGAGCGATTCATCCTGATTTCGAGCGACAAGGCGGTCAATCCGGTCAGTGTGATGGGCGCCACGAAACGTGTCGCCGAGTTGATGCTGCAGGCCCGGCCCTCGAGCGACCGCACCAGATTCGTCACCGTCCGTTTCGGTAATGTGCTCGGCAGCAACGGTAGCGTGATCCCCTTGTTTGTCGAGCAACTGAAACGCGGCGGCCCCCTTACCGTCACGCATCCCGACGTGCAGCGGTACTTCATGCTCATCCCAGAGGCCGTGCAGCTGGTGCTGCATGCGGCGTCGATCGGCGAGCCCAATTCAATCTACGTGCTCGACATGGGAGAGCCCATCCGGCTGCTGGACGTCGCGCGGGATCTCATTCGCCTGTCAGGATTCCGGCCAGACGAAGTGCCGATCACCTTTATCGGCCTGCGTCCGGGCGAGAAGCTCGACGAAGAGCTCGTCGGACAGGACGAAGTCGCGGGGCCGTCGCAGGTTGAGAGCGTGATGCAGGTTCGCTCGGGCCGCGCGCCCCACGGGCCCTGGCTGTCGTCCCAGATCAGAGGACTCGAACGGTCTGCGCTCCGTGGGGACGCCCACGCCGTCATGGCACAGCTGAGAGCGATCGTCCCGGAGTTTGCGTCGGCTGTTACGGCGCCGGCAATCGCGTCGCCGGTGTCCGCGCCACTGATCGCCGTCAGTCGAGTCGCGACTGCTCCGTCGGATGAGCCGACGGCGGGCCATGCCCTGGCGGACACACCCGGGACCTGTCCTGCATGTGCGTCGGCGACCATCCACCGTTCCCGGATCAGTAGCCGGCTCGAGCATGTACGCCGGCAATTCACCGACAAGCGGCCCTATCGATGTTCTGAATGCGGATGGCGCGGATGGATCGAACCGGGGGCGTTTCCCGAGCGGCCTGTGGCGATGGTTCTCGACCAGCCTAATCTGAAAGCGATCGACCTGGCTTTCTGCAGTGCCCGTTCCCTTTCACCAGCATCAGTGCCTGTTCCGCCGCCTCAACTCGACCCTGTGTGGATCGCTCTACCCGAGGAACGGGTGGCCGGCATCGTGGCGCGATGAGCGCCGGACGTCTCGAACGCTGGGCCGCAATTGCGATTCTGGGCTGGGGCGTGTCAGCGCTGGGCGCAACCCGGCCATGGGGATACCTCCCATTGCTCGCAGGAATGGCGCTATACGGCGCAGCAAGCTCTCTGAAATGTGAAGAGGCCGCATGCATCGGCCGTGGACTCCGTCTCTCATTCCTGACCCTCTGCACTGCAGTCTTTCTGCAGCTGGTCCCGCTTCCCGACAACGTGATCGCTCTGTTCAGTCCGTCCATGACGATTGCCGGCCGCGAATTCGGGTCGATCGATCATCCGCTCTCGATCGATCCGGGCAAGACCGCACTAGGTCTGGCATTCCTGTTGGCGCTCGGGCTTTTTTTCGTGGGGCTGGTGCGGACGCTGCAGCGCGACGGAGTGCGGCGCATGGCCGTCGGGATCGTGGGACTCGGCGTGCTGGTTGCCGTCGTTGGAATTGCCGAGGTGAGTACTTCGTGGGGAGGCGTCTATGCCGCTGCGGCTTTGCCTCTCCCTCCAGACAGTACGCCACATGGTCCGTTCTCGAGCAGGAACCACTACGCAGGCTGGATGCTCATGACCTTCGCCATGGCGCTGGCATATGTCTGCGCCATTCTCGAGCAACCGCATCGCACGAAGATCGGTCACCTTCTCTGCGTTCCTGGCGCCGCGATCGTGATGTCCATCGCCCTGGTTCAAACCCGGTCCCGCGCAGCGATTCTCGGCCTGATGCTCGCTGTCGCTGTGATGTGCGGATTGGCGCTCCGTCGCAGGATCACACGCGCCACACGCATGCTCGTCTCGAGCCTGGCCGCTGTCCTGGTCGTGGCGGCCCTCGCGACGACGGGAATGCAACCGATCATGAGCCGTTTTGCAACGGATACATGGTCGACGGCGCACGGCCGTTTGCCAATCTGGCGCCAGGCGATGGTCATTGCACGCGATTTCCGTATGACGGGTTCCGGCTTCAACACGTATCCAAGGATCGTCCGGTTCTACCCAACAGACGAAATCGATCAGCCGTACGAGGGAGCCCACAACGATTTTCTGCAGCTTGCCGTTGAGGGCGGCCTGCTCGTGGGTCTTCCAGCGATCGCCGCAGTCGCATTCTTCATCGTGGAGACGACCCGGCGAATTCGCGAGTCTGCCGGCGACGCGATGACCGACTGGCTTCGCATCGGCGCAGTCGTCGGGCTCGTGTTGCTGGCTGCTCAGGAAACCGTCGACTTCACCCTGCAGATTCCCGGCAACGCTGCGCTATTCGTATTCCTGGCAGCCGTCGCCGTTCACCACGCACCAAGTGAGAAACCGTCAGTGACGCAACGTTCGTCGGCGTCGGAGATGAAAACCGCATGAGTACGCAGGACGTACTGATCAGCAATACCGCGCGCGAGCTTCCACTTCTCGTCATCGAGCCACGTGGCGGCTGGATTCCAGTGAATTTTCGTGAGCTCCTGCAATACCGGGAGCTCGTCTTCTTCCTCGCGTGGCGCGACGTCAAGGTGCGCTACAGACAAACCGTGCTTGGCGCGCTCTGGGCCATTCTTCAGCCGGTCATTACGATGCTCGTGTTCAGCATGTTCTTTGGCCGGCTGGGCAAGATACCGTCCGACGGTGTGCCCTATCCGATCTTCGCCTACGCCGCCCTTGTGCCCTGGACGCTGTTCGCAACTGGCCTGAGCCAGGCGTCGAACTCTCTCGTCAACAGTGCGAACCTGCTGCGGAAGGTGTATTTCCCACGGCTGGTGATGCCTGCTGCAAGTGTTCTGGCTGGTATGGTCGACTTCACATTGGCGTTCCTGGTGCTCGTCGGGATGTTGCTTTTTTATGGGTTCGCTCCCACGCCCGCCATACTGTGGATCCCGGGCCTGATCCTCCTCGCCGTGACGACCAGCCTCGGCGCAGGCCTCTGGTTGTCGGCCTTCAACGTGCGGTTTCGCGACGTCCGTTACGTCATCCCGTTTCTGGTCGAGATCTGGCTCCTTGCAACGCCCATTGCCTATCCATCGAGCCTGCTGCCGGAGCGCTGGAGGGCAGTCTACGCGCTCAACCCGATGGTTGGCGTCGTCGAAGGATTCCGCTGGGCACTTCTCCGAACGGGCACTGCACCGGGGCCGATGATTCTGGTTTCGTCGGCTGCGGCGGTCCTGATGCTCGTGACCGGCGTCTTTGTATTCCGTCGCATGGAAAGGAACCTCGCAGATGTCGTCTGATGTCGCGATCCGGGCCGAGAGGCTCGGCAAGCTCTACGAGCTCGGTGCAAAGCTCGAGCGCCGCCTCACCCTGCGTGAGCACCTCAACCGCCTCGCCGTGTCACCGTATCACCGCCTCAAGGCCGTTCTGCGCGGTGACTCGGCTCATGTTGGTGGTGAGAAGTTCTGGGCGCTCAGAGACGTCTCCCTCTCGGTGTCGCCCGGTGAGGTTGTCGGCATCATCGGACGCAACGGCGCCGGCAAATCCACGTTGCTCAAGATTCTCGCGCGCATCACCGAGCCAACAAACGGCCGCGCGGAAATCCGCGGTCGAGTGGGATCACTGCTGGAGGTCGGCACCGGTTTTCACTCGGAGTTGACCGGCCGCGAGAACGTGTTCCTGAACGGCGTCATCCTCGGGATGACGCGGGCGGAAATTGCGTCCCAGCTCGATCAAATCGTGGCGTTCGCCGAGGTCGAGCGGTTTTTCGATACACAGGTCAAGCACTACTCGAGCGGCATGTCGATGCGGCTCGCGTTTGCGGTCGCCGCACATCTTCAGCCTGAAATCCTGCTCGTCGACGAAGTGCTCGCCGTCGGTGACGCGGTCTTCCAGCGTAAATGCCTCGGCAAGATGAGCGACGTCGCGCAACAGGGTCGAGCGATCCTTTTTGTGAGTCATAACCTCGAAGCCGTTCAACGGCTCTGCGACCGCTGCATCTGGCTCGAGGGTGGACAACTGCGCATGGACGGGAATCCGGAAACTGTCATCCGGGCCTATCTGGAGGACGACGCGGTACTTGATTCCTCCTATAAGGGAGAGCGCCGGGCGGGTCCCGATCAGCCGATCGTACTCACGGAAGCCGCTATCGTGGACGCCCACAACAAGCCGTGCGACGCAATTTGCTCTGGCGAGCCATTCGGTCTGCGGCTGCGATGGGATGTCGCCAGGACCGTGATGGGCGCGACATTCGTGGTGCAGGTACGCGACGCGAACGAACGACTGATTTTTTCCGCCAACTCACATGGGTCCGATCTGGACGTGATGCCGGGAACGATGACGACGGTCTGCAACGTACGGGAAAACGTGCTCCGTCCCGGCGACTACAGCATCACCGTCAGTTGCGAGCGCACGTCACGCGTCTACTTCCATCGCGTCCCCCGCTGCTTACGCCTTCGCGTCCTCGATGTGCCTGGTCCCGGCCGAACGCTGCAGCGGTTGCACCGCGAGGCACTGATCGCCCCGGAGATCCGATGGGAGGCGCAGGTGCCCGACAGTACGGGCACGCTCCTCGAGTCTCACGCCGCCAACTAGTCCGAAATATTCCCACGGGACATATCAGCCAGTGTCGATCAACCACAACCAAACAGTCTGGGAGCTCCTGTCGGCCCAGGCTCGAGCCCGAGGCACAGCGATAGCCGTCGAAGCGCCCGATCGCTCTCCGTTGTCGTGGGCCGCGCTGATCGATCAAATCGAACGAACGCGTGGTGCGCTGCGCGGGTTCGGCATCGGCCCCACCGATCGTATCGCCGCCGTCCTGCCCAATGGCCCGGAAGCGGCCGTGGCTTTTCTGTCGGTGGGTTGCTCGGCTGTCGCCGTTCCGCTGAATCCTGCATACACAGAGGCGGAAATCGCGTTCCACCTGCAACATCTCAAAGTTCGAGCCGTGTTGGTCCCCGCAGGAACGAACGGGCATGCCGTCGACGTCGCCCGCAGTCATGGCTGTTCGGTGATCACGCTGCGAAGCCGCAACAGCGCGGCCGGCACGTTTGACTTGTGGTGCGACACCAACGCTGCGCCCGCAGGTGAGTGGCGCCCACCTTCGACACAAACGCCCGCGCTCATCCTTCAGACCTCGGGAACGACGTCGCAGCCGAAGATCGTACCCCTCACTCATGCGAATATCTGCGCCTCCGCGACCCATGTGGCGGAATCGCTCGCACTCAACCACGAGGATCGGTGTCTCGTCGTGATGCCGCAGTTTCACGTCCACGGGCTGGTACGCTCGGTCCTGGGGCCGCTTTCGGCCGGTGGAGCGGTGATTTGCGCACCGGGATTCCAGGCGCTGCATTTCCTCGACTGGCTGGAACACTACAAGCCGACTTGGTACACGGCGGTTCCGACCATCCACCAAGCCATTGTCGATCAAGCGCAGCGGAGGGGATTACACGCCGTACGCTCGACCTTGCGTCTGATCCGATCAGGCTCGGCGCCGCTGCACAACGATCTCATGCAGGCACTGGAGCGGACATTCGGTGTCCCGGTCATCCAAGGCTACGGGATGACCGAAGCGGCGTCGCAGGTCGCGAGCAATCCCCTGCCGCCGCATGTTCGAAAGCCGGGATCCATCGGTCTTCCGGCCGGACCCGAGATGGCTGTCATCGATGAACAGGGTCGACTGCTTGGCGCGGAACAGCCAGGCGAGATTATCGTGCGCGGGCCGAACGTCATGTCGGGGTACGAGGATAACCAGCAGGCAACGGACGCGGCATTCCTGAATGGCTGGTTCCGGACAGGCGACCAGGGCTACCGCGATTCAGACGGGTACTACTTCTTGACGGGCCGCTTGCGTGACATGATCAACCGCGGCGGCCAGAAGATTACACCCCAAGAGGTGGATGACGTGCTGCTGGCCCACCCGTGCGTGGCGCACGCCGTGACATTCGCCGTCCCGGATGCTCGCCTCGGTGACGCCGTAGCGGCGGCCGTCGTCCTGCGTCCGAACGAGGTCGTAACCGAGCGGCAGCTGGCTGAGTTCGCAGCGTGCCGGCTGGCGTTCTTCAAAATTCCAGAGCGCATCTTCTTCCTTCAAGAGCTTCCGAAAGGCCCGACCGGAAAAGTCAAGCGGTCGCTGCTGGCCGACGCACTTGGCCTGTCGGGCGGGCTTCGCAGTCCTCGCACCGCAGAGGAACACGCGGAAGAAGCCGGGCCCGAACCCGAAGAGTTCGTTCTCTCTCAAGTCATCAAGACGGCCGCAGAAGTCCTCGGGGTGAGTGGTGTCGACCGCGACCGCAGCTTTCTCGAGTCCGGGGGCGATTCGGTCCGCGCAATGCTCTTCGTTGCGCGTCTGTCCGACGCGTTCGGAGTGACATTGACCTTCCTCGACGTGTTCTACGCACCCTCTTTTCTGAGCGTGGCGCGCATCATCACTGCTCGCGTGCTCGATCAAGTCGAGTCCACCGACATTGAGGATCACACGGACCGTGAGCTCACATAAACCAGACAGATCGACGTTAGCCGGCGAACTTCAGGCCCGTGTCGCGCGCCTTCCTGCCGACAAACGCCTGTTGTTCGAGCAGCGGGTGAGGAATTCCAGTGCCGGTTCGGACCGGCGGTCCATTCCGCGACTTGGCGCCGATCGGTCGCCGCTCTCGTTTGCGCAGCAACGCCTCTGGTTCCTCGATCAACTCGATCAGGGCTCGACAGCCTACAACATCACGAGAGCGCTGAGAATCGCAGGAGCGCTCGACGTGCGTGCGCTCGAACGGGCCTGCAACGAGATCGTGCGACGTCACGAGACGTTGCGCACGAGGTTTACCGTCATCGACGGACAGCCCGTTCAAGTCATCGTGCCACATGTCGACACCACTCTGCCGGTGCTGGATCTGCGAGGATGCACGGATCCGGAAACCCGGACGCGGTTGTTCATGACGGAAGACGCGAGCCGTCCATTCAACCTTTCACAGGATCCGCCGATTCGAACGTCGTTGCTGCACCTCAACGACGATGACCACCTCATACTGCTCACCATCCATCACATCGTGTCCGACCACTGGTCGATGGGGATCCTGTTCAGCGAAATGGCGGAGCTGTATGGCGCGTTTGCCGCGGGACGGCCGTCTCCCCTGCCCGAGCTGCCCGTGCAATATGCCGATTTCGCAAGCTGGCAACGAACGCAGCTGCAGGGCCAGGTCCTCGACGGCCTCGTGTCTTACTGGAAGCAACGCCTGAGTGACCTGCCGCCAGCACTGGAACTTCCGGCCGATCATCCCCGTCCGCGGATCGCCACCAATCGAGGGGCCACACACACCTTCACGATCGACCGCCGACTCACGTCCGAGCTCGAGGGGATCAGCCGCCAGGAAGGTGTCACGCTGTACATGACTCTCGCCGCAGCCTTCAAGATCCTGCTCCATCGCTGGGCCGGCGCGGAAGACGTCGTCATCGGAGCGCCAATTGCCGGGCGACGATCGATCGAGACCGAACGGCTGATCGGATTCTTCGTGAACACGCTGGTCCTGCGGACATCGCTCGCCGGAAATCCGACCGTACCAGAGCTCCTCGCGCGCGTCCGTGATACGGCTTTGGGCGCCTACGCGCATCAGGACCTGCCGTTCGAGTACCTCGTTGAGCTGTTGCGGCCGGAACGCAGCCGATCGCACGCTCCGATGGTCCAGGTCATATTCTCGCTACAGAACGTTCCACAGTCCGAGCTCAGCCTTCCCGGACTCTCGGTCACGTCGGAGCGGGTCGACAACGGCACGGCCAAGTTCGATCTCGCCATGACGCTGGTCGAAGTGCCCGAAGGACTCTCGGCACGAGTCGAATACAACACTGATATCTTCGAGGCGCAGACGATTGAGCGACTGGAACAGCACTTTGTGACGCTTCTGGCCGCGATAGTCGAGCGCCCGGAGTCGACAATCGCGCTGCTGCCTATCCTTGCGCCATCGCAAGAACAGCAGATCGTGTTCGACTGGAACGATACGTCGGCTGAGTACCCGAAGGATCTTTGTCTACATCAGCTCTTCGAGCGGCAGGTTGAACAGACGCCTGACGCCGTTGCAATCGTGGACCGCGAACAGTCGCTTTCCTACGCAGAGCTGAACCGCCGGGCCAACCGGATGGCACATCGACTTCAGGCGGCGGGTGTCGGCACCGGCGATCTGGTCGCGATCTGTGTTGAGCGGTCAGCGGGACTCATTGCCGGTCTGCTTGCGATTCTGAAGGCCGGCGCCGGTTACGTGCCGCTCGATCCGCGTTCCCCACGCGAGCGTCTCGCCTTGATGATGGACGACGCGCGCGTTCGTGTGGTTCTCACCGACACCCGTCTTGCCGATCGCTTGCCGGTACCGGATGGCGCCCTGCTCCTTCTCCTCGATCGCACCGACGGAGATCTGTCGGGTGACCACGATGACGATCTGCGCCACATATCGGCCCCCGAGGATGCGGCGTATGTCATGTACACCTCGGGCTCGACTGGACGTCCTAAGGGCGTGATCATCTCGCACCGGGCGGTCGCACACCTGGTGATCAACTCCAACTTCGTCACCTTCCGCTCGTCCGACGCCGTTGGGCAAGCGGCAACCGCATCGTTTGACGCATCGACCATCGAAATCTGGGGAGCGTTGCTGCACGGCGCGCGGCTCGTGATCGTTCCTGAAGACAGCGTCGTGTCGCCCACCGATCTCGCCGCCGAACTGGCGCGCACGCGAATGACGACGCTCGTGCTGACGACTGCCGTGTTCAACATGATTGGCCGCGAATGTCCGGCTGCTTTCGACACGCTCACCTGTCTCCTGGTGGGTGGTGAGGTCATGGACCCGGCCGCTGCCAAAGCTGTCCTGCAGCGCGGCCGCGTGCGACTGTTGAACGGCTACGGCCCCACCGAGACGACGACAATGGCCACGTGCTATGACGTCGGCGAAGTATCCGACTGGGGACGCCCGCTTCCCATCGGCCGGCCCGTCGCCAATACGTGTGTCTACGTGCTGGATCGACATCTGAAGCCGGTGCCCATCGGCACTTCGGGTGAGATCTGCATCGGTGGCGACGGTGTCGCGCGCGGATATCTCAACGATCCGGCGCTCACTGCCGAGCGGTTCGTTCCCGATCCGTTCAGTGCCGATGCCTCCGCACGTCTGTACAGGACCGGCGACATCGGTCGATTCCTCGCGGACGGCAACATCGAGTTTGTGGGGCGACGCGACCAGCAGGTCAAGATTCGCGGGTTCCGCGTGGAAACCGGTGACATCCAAAGCGCGCTCGAGACCTGCCCGCTCGTACGCGAAAGTCTCGTGCTTGCGCGGGATGATGCATCGAAGGGTAAGCGCCTCGTCGCGTACGTCGTCCCTGCGACGAACGATGCAGAGGTGGTCGCGAAACTGCGGGTCCACGCGCGTGAAAGGCTTCCCGAGTACATGGTGCCCTCCGCGTGGGTCCTCCTGGATCATTTTCCGCTGACCATTAACGGCAAACTGGACCGTGCAGCTCTACCGGCGCCCGATGATGTGATACCTGGGACGGCGACACCTGACAGGGCGCCTCGGGACGTGGTGGAAATGGGATTGTTGAATATCTGGGAAGGTCTTCTCCAGCAGCATCCCATCAGCGTGTCGGCGAACTTCTTCGATCTTGGCGGGCATTCGCTGCTGGCCGCCCGCCTCTCTGCGTTGATCGAGCAGACCTTCGGGACAAAGCTACCGCTGGCGACGTTTTTCGAGGCCGCAACGATCGAGCGGCAGGCAGATTTGCTCCGGCAGCAGAAAGCCGACAAGGTATGGCCGTCGCTCGTGCCAATCCGCGCGGCTGGGAACAAACCGCCCCTGTTTTGCGTTCACGCGGTTGGCGGCAACGTGCTCACCTTCAGAGATCTCGCGCTCTGTCTGCCTCCCGATCAGCCTGTATACGGCCTGCAGTCACAAGGTCTCGACGGCAGTGCGCCCATCCAGACACGCATTGAAGAGATGGCGGGCCGCTACGTGGCCGAAATTCGAGAGGTACAACCACACGGCCCTTACGCGATTGGAGGATTGTCGTTCGGCGCCACCGTCGCATACGAGATGGCCAGGCAGCTCGAGAATCACGGCGAAAAAGTCTCGCTGCTGGCCATATTCGATTCGGGTGCTCCCGGACGTCAAGGGCGCAAGCAACGCGACCTTTCAACCTACCCGGCGCGAATCTCCCTTCACGTGCGGAACCTCATCGTCGGGCCGAACCGCGGCCTTTATCTGTATTGGAAGCTGCGCGGCCTGGCCGGCGAGCGCCTGTGGCAGATGGTTTTCGGCCTGGGCACGAAGAACAGACAATCGACGCCACGCACGATTCAAGACGTCAGGCAGGCAAATCTGCTGGCTCGGCGCCGATATGTGCCGCAGCCATTCAGGGGCAGGGTCACACTCTTCAGAGCAATCAACGGAAATGGCCCGGAGAGGCACGACCCGCAGTACCGGCTGGAACGCGCTGGCCGCTGCAGGTGTCGAGGTTCGCGACGTCCCGGGGAATCACAACTCAATGGTCCAGCAACCGCACGTTCGCGCTCTGGCACAAGAGCTCTCACAGTGTCTCAACCAGGCGTGGCAGCACGAGAAAATTCCGGCGTGAGCTTCGTGTCACACAACGTTCACGTGTGGTACTGCTTCAGCGAGCGTCTGGATAGCTCGTCGATTGACGACGCCCTTTCGATCTTGTCGCCGGATGAACGGGCGCGGCACGATCGCCTCCGTTCTGACGCCGATCGGCGCGACTATGCGGCAGCGCATGCCCTGCTGCGGACGTCGCTGTCGCGCTATGCAGAGGTCGCCCCACGGGCGTGGGTTTTCGAGTCGGACAGCCGTGGCAAACCGAAGCTCTCTCACGAATGTGAAACTGGGGTGGGGCTGGCCTTCAGCCTGTCGCACACGCGCGGACTCGTCGCATGTGCAATCGCGTCTTCATCGGCGGTCGGCATCGACGTCGAGCGCGCCGACCCGTCCGTCGACTGGTCGCCCGTCGTCAAACGCTGCTTTTCGCCGGCTGAGATCGCGCAACTGGACGGCGGCTCGCCGTCCGATCGCGCCGAACGCTTTGCCGAGCTGTGGACGTTGAAGGAAGCGCACGCCAAAGCAACCGGCTTGGGGCTGTCAGATTCGTGGCCGAACTTCGGATTTGACGTAAGAGGAGGTCGCGTTGGTTTCTCGCAGTCTTCGACCGTCGACGCCCGATCGTGGCAGTTCGCGTTGTTTACACCCGCAGAGCCCTATCGAATAGCCGTCGCAGTCGAGCGACATCAAAACGAGATGCACACGATCGAGGCAAGGTGTGTGAGCGAGCCAGCGGAAGGTGGCCGTCAACAGCGACACGTGAGCAATGTGGTTGAAGCGACCCGCCCGCCGGCGGATTCGCTTCAACCAACCGCTCGTACGTAATCAGCTCACGGACCCAGCCGGAAGAGTCCCTTATCGGTGGCGATATACAGAGCGCCGTCACGGCCCTCGGCCACGACCCGCACGGTCCCAATCTGATTCTTCAGCAAGCGCTCCATCGAGATCACACGTGAGCCGTTGTCGGGATCGAAGCGAAGACGCAGCAGTTCGCGCCCGCTCTCAGCGGCGATGAACAGGTTGCCCGTGAACATCGACATCAGGTTGCTGCGATAGAACGCGGCGGATGCCGGACCGGTCGCGGCCGGCAGCGCGTACGACGTACGGGACGCAACACCTTCGCTCGTCCCATTCGCCGGGATGACACTCAAGCGGCCACCATCCGTTCCAGTCCTGTCCACAACCCATAAGTCCCCCGTCGCCGGCTGCCAGCCGAGCCCGTTCGGTTGCGGATGCTCGGCAGACAGCACGGGCGTGGAACGTGGC
Source organism: Vicinamibacterales bacterium (assembly GCA_963811435.1). Lineage (GTDB taxonomy): Bacteria > Acidobacteriota > Vicinamibacteria > Vicinamibacterales > JAMQPK01 > JAMQPK01. Next base: position 511,498 of record CAWERD010000006.1, on the reverse strand, counting down.
CGATCGTCCGGTGTGGTGCCGTCGAAATTCAGACGCAGCACTTTGCCGGCATAGCTCGCAGCGCTCCCGCCACCCGGATCGTCGTCAGAGCTGCCGAGCGCCACATACAGCTTTCCATCCGGGCCCGCCCGCAGCGCACCAGTCGCGGCGTCCGTTGACACCTGCGTCCGCAGCAGAACCGCGCGCTCACCAAACACGCCATTCACGTAACGAACACGCGCGAGCACGAACTCCCGCCCGCCGCGCGTACCTTCAGCGGCGTATAGCACGTACATCATCCCCGTCACCTCGAACTTCGGGTCGAGCGTGATCGCGAGAAGGCCCCCTCCCGGCTCGCTGACTTCACTCGAAACATCCAGCGCAGGAGTATCCACAGGAACACCGTTTCGAACGAGGCGGACGGTGCCCGCGCGTTCGGCGACGAAGATCGAGCCGTCGGGTGCGAACGCGAGGTCGGAGGCGCGGGTCACAGCGCTGGACACCGGCGCGAGTCTCAGCTGCGCCTGTTCAGCGGTCACCACCGTGAGGACACCAGGAGTCGAAGTGCCTGCACCGGCGGGTTCACTGTGCTGTGAAATGGACTGTGAAATGGATTGGCTCCGCCCGATGTCCGCTACACGAGTCTCGCCGGCGGTTTCCAACAAAGGTTGGGCGAAGAACGTGGTAAGTCCCTGACGGCGCGACTCGGGCGTCAGCTCGAGAACGCTCGAGTACGCGCGCTGCTCATACGGCCCATCGGTTTGTGCGTTGATGACGACGCCGTCGAACGCGCGGGCGTAGGCATACGCCCAGCGTCTGGCCGGCAGCGTATCGCCGTACTGGGCCAGACGGGACAGATCGACCGTCGCCTCGAACGGTGCCGCGGTGTCAGTCGCCACGAGCACCCAGTCGACCCAGAACTCCACGCGCCGCGTATCGGCGCTCGCCGCTGCGGTCATCCTGAGCTGTGTCCCTGTCAATTGAGCCGCGATGGTCACCGTGGGCGGCGCATCGTAGTCGAACCGCAACGTGAAGTCCGGGAAAGCCCTGTTTCGATAGTCGAGCAACTTTGTGAAGGTGATGCTCGCGGGCAGCGACGAGAATGGCGTGGCGAGCGCATCGGCGACAGGGTCGTAGACGGTAGAGGCATTCACGAGTTTCGGCGGAAACTGTCCCTGAGGCGATTTCTGGTCCTTGCGGATCAACACGAGCTTCCGGTCGTGGTCGAGCCAGAAGCTGTTGACGTTCGGGAAGAACGGCCGCCGATCCGACCAGCCGAAGTGGTACGGATGCACGTCGGGCGCAAACGTATTCTGCGCGATGCGGGGGAACGACGATGAGCAGGACCGCGACGCCCACGCCAGCTCCTCCGCGGTGGAGGCGCACGAGCCGGCGCCGCGCCAGATCGCCACTCCCTTCCGGCCGGCACTATCCGGAGTGAGATCACGGAACGTATTGCGCTGATATCGTGAGCCTTTGAACGGGTTGGGCTGAATGGAGTACTTGGTGAACATGACGCCCTTGTCGGGCGCGTCGACCAGCCGCGTGCCCGCCGGCCCACGCCCGATGAACGTCGAGTCCTGCAACAGGACGAAGGTCGCGTTCAGGTTGAACGCAACCCGCTGCCGGGCGAACACTGAGTTGTAAATGAAGAGCTCGAATCCGTAAGCGCCATGCAGAAAGCCCTCGCTGTTGCCCCAGGAGCTGATGCCCGCAATATCGTGGCCGTGATCGCGATTCTGCCAGCTATGAAAACCCGCAAACGTGTGACTGTGCGCTTCGTTGGCAATGAACACCCGCGCGATTGTGCCCTTCGTGCTCGTTGGGTCCTCGGGCCAGTGAAAGCCCGTGGCCTGTTCGCGGTCCAGCGATGGTCCCGCGCTGACATTGCCGATGTGCGCCTCGTGCTCGGACGCACCCGGCCAAAAGCCCGTGGCTTCACGGATGTGCTCGCCGGCGATACTGCCATTGAGACGGTCCTGAAAATGCTTCGCCGTGGTGTTGCTCACCAGGTTGTGGACATAGACCGAGTCCGCCTGCTGCGTCGTCGCGTCTGTCTGCACCATGTGGGCGGCCCCGCCACCAGAATTCACACACACGGTGTCCTCTACGAGCATGCCATTCGACTCGTGGATATTCGTACATCGGAAGCCGCTCTCGAACCACGAGACGCCCCGCACCTGCATGCCCCGGGCGCCATTCCCCAGCCGATGGTAGTGGAGCGCGAAACGGCCATCCTTGCCGTAGTGCCCCATGTGACGAAGCGCGATGTACTGGACATTCCCACTCGCGCCTCCGCTATGCGTGACGCTGCTGCCATCGCCGTGCGCGGTCGGCATGAACATGACATGCGCAAACTTTCGCCCGCGGACGTCGGACGAGATATTCGTTGCGCCCTCGAGCTCGGTCGAGATTGTGACGTTTCGGGTGATCAACCCCACCTCACCGCGGAACGGCACCCTCCCACTGTGCGCGAACCGGGTTGGCGTGGTCAGTGTGAGGGTCGAGCCCTGGATCGCGGCGATGGTCAGGTACTCTGCTTCCGAAGCACGTGCGGACGAACGGTTCGTGGTCCCCGATACCGTGTGATTCTGTCCGTCCGAGGTGTGCGTCAGTACCAATCTGCCCACCGACCGGCCAATCGCTCACATCCCCCTCGACAGTGACTTTCGTCGCGCCCGCCGCCACATCACCGTTCAGTTTGCCCCACGAGCGAGTCAGCCTTGCGCCATGAGCGTCGAAGCGGCCCATGGCCCACAGGCCACAGTCGGTGGCGGCGAAGTTCGGACCGCCCACGAACGCCGCAGCCTGCGCCTGAGTGAGCCGGAAGACGAGGTTATGCGTCACATGGCTGGGAATCGGATCGCCATCCCGACCCATGTCGAGCACGCCGTTCACAATAAGATTGCAGCGCACAGCAAGCCGCGTTGAGCGATCGCGCGCAATGCGGAGTGTGCCGCGCACGGTCAGCGTTGTCACCTCCGCCGAGGACGCATCGAAGGTCACCGTATGCCCAGCTGCGATTTCCGCCGGATCTTGCGGACGCGGTAGCACGCCGCCCCACGTCGCCGCGTTACTCCAGTCGCCGCTCTGCACCGTCACGGCAGGCGCCGCGTGTGCAGACGTCGCACTGCACACCATCGCGCACAGAGACACGGCGGCTGCGAGTCCTTTCATGGAGGCCGCCGCACCCCAGGTGCGACGCACGCGGCGCCAGCCGGCGAGCAGCCTTGAAGACAGTTTCGGTTCTGCACGCTTTAGCATGCGGGATCGGAAACGCACGGAATACACAGCGCCCATCGCACCTCCTGCCGTCAGAGAAGTACCATACGGACATATCGAGTACAAGAGAAAAGCGCTGTAGATGCAGTCCGAACGACTTACGCGTCGCAGTTTTGATTGGACACGCGTGGAGGCCGAGGGTGCCGCATCGATGCGCGGCTGGAGGAGGTCTTCAGCGTATCACACACACGCGGTTGCGCGATGCGTGATCGTTACGGTTTTTTTTGCAGTTCGGATTGATCGTGCCGGAGGACGGATGGCGAACCGTATCGAGACTGCTCGATCGTGAGTTGTCTGCCAGTGTGGATATCCTTCATCGCGCTTTCGGATCCGTCGGGAAAACGAATCACGACATCGACGACTTCCGTGCTTGCCATGCCAAAATGCGCAACCGGCGCCTGCCCGCTGCCAAAGCCATAGCCGGTTCCGATTTCCTGAATTCCTAATAGCCCCGCCTCGCGATTGAGCTCTCCGCTTTTGTAGACGCGGACCTTCGCGCCAATCCCCATCCGGTTCATCGTTCGCCCTATCACTCGGACGTCGAGCCACCGATTGTGCCGGCTCACGTTTCTCAACAACCGCGAGTGATTGCCGCGAAACCAGTTGGCCAGGAATACATCGACCCGTCCATCGCCGTCATAGTCGACCGACGGTCCCGCGGGATAGTAGACGCGCGGCTGGTCGTTCGAGATCTGCCGGAGTGACTCGAATCTGGGAGTCCCGCGCTGCACACCGGTATTACGGAACACCAAAGGTGTGACCTCACCTTCGGCGCTCAGCCATGCCGCGGAAAAGTACAGATCCGGCCACCCATCGTTGTCGAAGTCCTGCACTTCGACGTGGGGCGACTTCGTACCTGAGATGTACCGGAAGGCCAGCCTCGGCCGACACGTCGCGAAAGACGGGCACGCCGCGCTCGAGACCTTCGTTGAGGTAGACCCGATTGCGGGCGCGCTCATGATGGATGCCAACCACGAGATCGGCACGGCCGTCACGATTCAGATCGGCGAAGACGGCACCAGCGGGCCAGTCCTCTGCATCCAACGGCTTCCAGGCAAGGGTCGCTTTGGGCGCCAGCGGCTCGAAATACCTGCCCTCTTTGCTGCTCATGAACAGGCGATTGCTATGACTAACGAAGATATCCGGTCTACCGTCGTCGTTGAGGTCCGCTATCGCGAGGGCCAGACCGAAAACGTCGGGTGGGAGTCCGACCTCGGCAGTGACATCGGCAAACCTGAAGCCCCCCAGGTTGCGACAAAGCCTGCTGCGGGGACTGGGCCCGAACCGATCCTCCAGAATCAGCAGGTCCAATGCACCGTCGCCGTCGTAGTCAAGGACACCAATGCTCCTTGCGGTGCCGGCGGCCGTCAGGCATTCGCCGCTGGCAGCACTGACGTCGACAAATGTGCGGCCATCGTTGCGAAAGAGTGTCGAGCGCCGTAGCTGCGCGTCTCGCTGCACTCCGGGAGCAAGTTTGCTGGAAGGTCGCGAGTTGTTCGCAACGACCAAGTCGATCAGCCCATCGTTGTCGAGATCGACGAACGCCGCATCGGTTGTGCGCCCGTGATGCTCGAGCGCAGGGCTTCTTATCTGCTCGAATCGGCCATCGGATAGATTGCGGAACAATCGATTGGAGACGGGACCCGGCGATGGTTGATAGTCAATGTCCGGTCGATCGGCAAATCCGCCCACGAACAAGTCGGCGTCGCCATCACCGTCGACATCGCCCCACGCGGCGGCATGCGCCATCATGCCGTCGAGTGGTAAGCGAAGCCCGGCCTGGCTGGTCACGTCGGCGAATCGAATCTCCTCATCTCTGCCGATCAACGGACTGCCGGCAAGAAATACGAGAAGGCAAAGCGCCAGATGGTTGCCCTTCATGTCGGGGACAACTCTACGGCTGCCGTTCCGACTGAGGTATGTGAATCACGGTCAACGCTACGGCGTCCCATGGGAGCCGGCTCCGCGGACCCGACCGGATTCCGTTCCAGGTGACGTAGAGCTTGTCACCCTCGGGCGAGAGGGCCGAACTGTAGGTTCCAAGCGGCGTGTAGCCGTACCTGTCGCGAAAGAATGGGTGCAGAAACGCAATGATTTTCTTCGTCTGCGTTTTTACGTCGAACTGCACGACGGGCGATCCATCCTTGTGGCTGCCGCCGTGCGCTCCGGGCACGTAATACAGGTAGCGACCGGTCGGATCCGCGTCCAGCGACGTGATGTAGTCCTGCGTGGCCACGGCGGCCCGGCCGATCTCGTCAATCTGTTCGGTGCGCGTGTTGAAACGCCAAAATCTGCCATCGCCGCTGCTCGACACGGTATAGACAAAGCCGTCCGGCGTTTCGCGCGTGGCGGCGCGAATCCCAATGCTCCCCGCAATCTGCACCGGCGGCGCGCCGCTCTTCGGGTCGTATCGCATCAACGGACCGCCGTCCTTGTTGACGTAGTAGACACGCCCGGTCGACTTCGCAAGGATGAGATACCGATACGGACCTTTCGGCGCTGTGTGAAGCAGTTTTCTCGATCGCGTGTCGTAAGCGAAAAACATGATCGACTCGTCGCTGGCCTCTCTCGTCTCGCCCGGATCTCCCACAACCGTACCGCCGTAAAAGATCAGACGATCCGGGTCGAGCATGCCGGTCGGGATGGAATGCTTGGGCACCGGGCCATGGACGACGACCTCCGTCTTGCCGCTGACGGGATGCGTTCGAAGAATCCAATCCCCCTCGAAGTGATATCGATCCGTCGTCACACGAGTGGAACCACGGTGGGTGGCGAAGTACACCCAACCGTCGCTCCCGATATCGACACGGGTGTGGATCTTGCTCGGCGAATAGTGCCCATCCGGGAGGTTCAGAAACTTCTTCACGTCAACGAGCGTGCGCAAGGCTTTGCTTGCCGCGTCGTACTCGAAGACAAAGGCACCACCTGCCGGCGCCTTATGATCGCCGATGGCTGAGTAGTACTTTCCAGAGACGGCCACGCCATCACCCCAGACCGACCACGGGTTGCCGGGATACGTCTGTTCCGGATAGTAGAGAAAGTCGATGGTCGGCGGCGTGGTCGCAATCGTGACGCCGCCCGCCAGAGTGCCGGTGGGTTTCAGAAAGTCGGCCGAACGGTCGGTGACAAATGCCTGGCCGTCAGGAAGGGTGGGCGCACGCCAGGAATCCTGAGCCAGCGCGGTAGCGGCCAGCAGAAATATCAGGGCAAGGCCAACGCACGCCAGCACTCTGCGCAAGGAAACCTTCTGCCACGATAGCGGCGGCGCTGGCGGCCGGCAATCATCTGAAGCGCTAAAACGGACTGGGAGAAAACTCTTACCTCACTTTCACGTATTTCCTCAGCACTCGCGGACGGGGCTCGCCACCAAACACGTTGCCCTGGCGGTCGACGGTTACAAATTCCGCTCCGCTCCCGGTCAGGGTGCGCGGATCGCCTCCGTTGTCGAGGATGAAGGCGGTCACCCAGCCCGTCCTCGCATCCCCGATGCGAATCCCCTGTTCGAACCCTGGATTGGTCACGTTGTCCGACTCGGAGTCGGCCACGTAGATCTGATCCTTGTCGTCGAACGCGATGCCGCTCGGCGTGCCGAACTGCAGCCACGTCGACAGGTGCTTGCCTTCCTGATCGAAAATCTGAATACGGTTGTTGCCGCGATCGGCGGCAAAGACGCGGCCGCGTGCGTCGATCGCGAGCGCGTGCAGTGTGCGGAATTCTCCAGGCGCGTATCCGGTTCTTCCCCACGCCTTGATGAACTTGCCGTCCTTGGAAAACTTCACAACACGGTTGTTCTCGTTGATGCCGTGCCCGTCGGCGACGAAGATGTCACCGTTTGCGGCGACGGCAACGGCGCTCGGCGAGATGAAGTGGCGTTCATCGCTGCCAGGCACGCCCGCTTCGCCCAGCCTCATCAGCACTTTTCCGTCCGGGCTGAACTTCACCACCTGATGGCCGAACTTTCCGCCCGCCTTCGCCGCCATGGCCACCGCATCCTGCCCCGCAGCGTCAGTTCCCCACACGTTGCCTTCACGATCGACATGGAGGCCGTGCGGCCAGATGAACATGCCGGCGCCGAAACTCTTGACGACATTGCCCTTCGCATCGAATTTGTAGATCGTGTCGATGTTCTTGATGCGACCGTTTTGATCGAGACAGTCGATGCCGAAGCGTCCCCCGTTGGCCACGGTGACGGGATTCGTTTCATCGCACCGGATGAACGCCCAGATGCTCTCTCCGTCGACGTCGACATACATCGACGCCGGCGGCCCCATCTCGCGCCCGCCAGGTAACCGCGCCCAGTCACCCCCCGGCACCATCAACCCGCCACCGTCAGCCAGCCCCTTGACCGGACGATAGGGATTCGGCAGGCCGCTCTGCGCGAACGGCTTGACGTCCGCAAAGAACACGACGACGGCCAGCATGGCGATCGAAGTCAGGTGATGTGTCTTCATGGGCCGTATCCTACCGCAGGGCGGCATCGCGGCCGCTGCGCTCGATGAGCCCGTGCCTGTCGGCAGTGGATTCTAGGGAAGGTCCCGCACGATGCGCAGAACGGCCTCTTCTCGCGAGATCCGGCCTGCTAGATACATCGGCCAGTGTTCCGCCATCGGACCTCGACAGCCCTTGAGCAGGCGGTCGAAGACGCCTTGAGCGTCGCCGTACATCTCGTACTTGCCGATGCCGGCCGCCCCCAACACGTCGGCCGTAATGAATCCCGCGTTGTAGAACAGAATCGCATGCCACAAGCTGTCCGGGGCGGGTCTCCCCAGTCGCGCTGCGGCGGCGTTGACATCCTTTATTAGTGTTGGTCCCCACGCATGCGACGCCTCATGAAAAATCAGTTCAAGGGCGGCCAATCCCGCGTGTCGCGGATCGGCGGCGGCAATCTTGATGTGCGTCGGATAGATAGTGGTGTGGGCGTTCCCCGGCGGCGAGGCATCGGGCACCACATCGACACGAATCGGCCGATCCGGCCAGACGGTTCCATACGCCTTTGCCACGCGCACGGCGATTTCGGCGCCATGTCGATCGAGGAGCGGCTGCAGATTCGTGATGAACCGCCGATTCGCAGCGTCATGGGATGGCCACCAATATCGGCGATAAATGGGCGCAACGGTTTCCAGCAACTCGCGCGCCTCAACAGAAATGTCCAGCTTCTCCAGTGAGGGAAGAGACTCGGCGTCTGCGAGCCGGCCAGTCAGGATGATGAGCCCAACGTTCCCCAGAAGCGATTGTGAGCCGTGACGCTCCCCGTAGACCGTCACCGCTTTGCGCCATTGCTGCTCGTCGGCGGCACTTGCGCTGCCGGGAAGCGTCTCGACGATCGGTGAATTCGTACGGCTGAGCGCATGAACGAAAAAATGCTCGTTGATCCAGAACGCGCTATGAAAGTCAAAGAGTGCCGGTGCCTGCCCATGCGGAGAAGACGCCGTCACGATGAGTGCGGCAGCACAACTCAGCGCAATTGCGACACGCGCCCGTAGCATGGCCTTCACTATCGCGCAGTCAATCGGCCGGGTCTTGAACGAATGAGCAGCCTCTTCGCCGCCAGACCGCAGGCGGCTCGCCAACGAGATGCACGGCATCTCGCGTGAAATGCGCCTGATCGCTGTAGCCCGCCTCGGCAGCCGCCTGCGCAAGCCCAACGCCCCGATTCAACGCCCGCAATGCGTGATGCAGCCGTTGGATGCGCAGGGCACGCTTCGGAGTCAGCCCGATGTCGTGGCGAAGACGATCGTAAACGCCGCGACGAGAAAGGATCATCGCGTGCGCAAGATCACGAACGGATGTCGCGCCCGTGAATTGAAAAAGCTGCTTCTCCGGCGCGCCGAACGCATTCGCGAGGAAGCTTGCCAACGATCGGACGGCTGCCTCGGAACGAGACGCCACCATCTCCTCGATCAGCCGCAACCCCGCACGGCCGAAGATGTTTTCAATCGCAACGCTTTGATCCGTCAACGTCGCGGCGGAGTCCCGCACAAGCCGCGGCAGCGCGCCTGGCCGCAGCCGGGCGCCGATCACGAGCACGCGGCCGGCCACCTGCGCATCGAAATACATGGTTCGCGGTCCCACAACCTGACACTGTCCGCCGGGTCCGGTGGCTCCTTCCGCAATCGAGAAAATGACATGGGCGCTGACATCGGGCACGATTCGCCACGTGCCGCGCGGCCGGGCTCCCAGCGTCCAGAAGTGCTCGACAGCATGGCCTAACTGCCGTGGTGCGGCAATCAGCTGCACGTGCCGGTCGTGTCCACCTTCATCGAGCCAAATCACCTTCGTATGCTACCGCACGCCAAGCTGTCTCCGGGTGCTATGCTCGCACGCTCGTTTTCCCGAAACCCGTCTTCTGCAACATGGAGTGGTATGGCTTGGATCGTCGCCAACATCGGCCGACTCATGCTCGACAGGGACAGCGATTTCTCTCACATCAGGCAGGAATGGCGATCGCAATCGATGCGATCTGGGTTGCGGTGTTCGGCGCCTATTTGATCGCGGCACGACGAGCGCCACAAAGCGTATGACAAAGTCTGCCTGACGAATGACTATCTGGCGCATACCCTTCATCGCCCAAAACACGCCAAAGACGCGTTGACACTACCGGTCGCGCATGTTGAAGTAGCGGTGCCATCTACACGCGCTCTCTCGCCCTCAACGAGGTCAACCGCATGTCCCGCTCAAAGCTCTCTCTTGGAGTTGCTGCGCTTCTGCTCCTTGCGTCGACGCCGACACGAACCGCCGATCAAACGTTGATCGCTCCTGGTTCGGCATGGAAATACAACGACAGCGGGACCAATCTGAACACGACCTGGAAAAACCCGACGTACGTCGATACGAGCTGGCCGACCGGCAACGCGCAGCTTGGCTACGGGGATGGCGACGAGTCGACGGTGATTTCCTATGGGAGCAGTACGAGCAACCGTCGAATCACCTACTACTTTCGACGCAGCTTCACAGTCGTTGATCCCGCGGCATTCAGCGCGCTCAGCGCGCGATTCGTCCGCGACGACGGAGCGGTGATCTATCTCAACGGCGTCGAAGTCGCTCGCTCCAACATGCCGGCGGGCACTCCCAGTTATACGACCCTGGCAACCGTCGCTATCGGCGGCGCGGACGAAAGCGCATGGCTCGAAACGTCGATCGATCCGTCCCTACTCGTCGCCGGGAACAACGTGCTCGCAGTCGAGATCCATCAGCAGTCGCCCTCGAGCTCTGACGTCAGTTTCAACTTCGAGCTTCGGGCCACCGAGAACCGGCCGCCGCTGCCATCTGTCACCCTGATCGCGCCGGCGAATCCAGGCATCACCAATACGCCGGCGGTGACGTTCAGCGCGTCGGTCGCTGCACCCTCCGGTCTGGTGAGCGCCACGCTATATGTCGGCGGTCCGCCGCAAACGGCGGTATTCAGCGGCCCGTCTCAGATTCAGGACGCACAGATCTCGGCGGATTCACCGACGACGGCAAACGGCAGCGGCCTCTCTATTAATGTTGATGGGCTGACGCCACATGCCCATGGCTTGATGAAGTTCCCCACGCTGATTGGGACCGGCGCCGGGCGCGTGCCTGCGGGATCGGTCGTGACGTCGGCAGTGCTGCAGGTGGACTGCACGAACTTCGGCAATCCACTGCGGCTCTATCGCCTGACCCAGGACTGGGTCGAAGACCAGGCGACATGGAACCAGCGCGCGACCGGGCTTGCATGGGGCTCTGCCGGTGCAGATGGAGCCGCGTCCAACGCCGGCGTCGAGCTGACAGGAGACTGCACCACCGTCGGCCAGCGCCTGTTCGACGTGACACGCTTCGTTCAGGAATGGAGCGACGGTGCCCCCAACTACGGCATCGTGCTCATCGACTCGGGCGTTGATGGCGTCGACCTCTCGACGAGCGAATCAACGGCCTCGCCGGTGCTGACCGTCCTCTTCAAATCGAGCCAGACGCCGGTGGCAACCCAGGCGCTATCCGGCGTCAGCGCCGACGTGAGCTTCTCTGGCGATGTTCCGCTGGGACAGACCTACTTCTGGAACGTGCAGGTGACCGACGCAATCGGCCAGCAGAGCTGGGCGCCTGTCGATTTCCAGTTGACGGCAGATGCGAGTGCTCCCAATGAGCCCGTGCTCGTGTCGCCCGTCAACGAAGCCGTGAACGTCGACGTTGCTGCCACACTGTCGGCCACGGTCAGCGATCCGGCCGGCGGGCCGCTGAATGTGAGCCTCTCGCTGCGACGTGCCGCCGCGCCGGAGTTCACGATCATTGCCATGCCCGATACGCAGTTCTACTCTGAGTCGTATCCGGCAATCTTCACATCGCAAACGCAGTGGATCATCGACAAGAAAGCCGAGCGCAACATCATCTTCGTCACCCATGAAGGTGACATCGTCAATCAGAACACGACGACCCAGTGGCAACGCGCCAATACCAGTCTGAGCATGCTCGATGGCATCGTGCCGTACGGGATGGGGCCGGGCAATCACGATCAGCCGACCACGATGTACAACCAGTACTTCCCGTACACGCGCTATCAGAGTGAGCCGTGGTACGGCGGTCACTACCAGAACCTGAATGACAATAACTTCCAGTTGTTCTCTGCCAGCGGGCTGGAGTTCGTGATCGTCCATCTCGAGTTCTGCCCACCCGCGGGAGCCGTCACATGGGCCGATTCGGTCTTCAAGAGCTATCCCGATCGCATCGGCATCATGACGACGCACGGGTATCTCAACGAGTCGGCGCAGCGCACGGTGCATGGCTGCACGAGCACGCAGTACTTGTGGGACGGGCTTGCGGTGCCGAATCCAAACCTGCACTTCATGTTGAGCGGGCACGTGCACGACGAGTCGCGCCGCAGCGATGCGGCTCATGGCCATCCGGTGTACCAGATGCTGGCCGACTATCAGGGGCGCGCCAACGGCGGCGAAGGCTGGCTGCGGATTCTGCGATTCGTACCTGCTGAGAACAGGATTTACGTGCAGACGTACTCCCCATGGCTGAACCGCTTCGAAACCGACGCGAACAGCGAGTTCACTTTGGACTTTCCCATGGGTGGCGCGTTCGACACCGTTGAAACCCTCGCAGCTGAGAACGGAGGGACGGTGTTCTTCACACCGCCTGGGCTCGAACACGACACAACGTACGAGTGGAAGGTGACGGCGACAAACGCAGACGGCAAGAGCCGAACGAGCTCTGTGCGGACGTTCACAACCGCCTACGATGGCTCGATCAATCGTTCCCCTGTTGCCGCCAGCCAGTCACTCAGCACTCCGGAAGATGGATCGTTGGGCATCACGCTGGGTGCGTCCGACGCCGACGGCGACGATCTGACGTACTCCATCGTGACCGGCCCGACGCACGGCACGCTGACCGGCACACCGCCTGCCGTGGTCTATCAACCGGCCGCAAACTACAGCGGTGCGGACAGCTTCTCGTTCCGTGCGAATGACGGCGAAGCCAGCAGCAACGCCGCGACCGTCTCCGTTACGGTGCAGCCGGTGAACGATCCACCGATCGCGACGGCAAACGCCTACACCGTGCAGGGAGGCTCGACGCTTTCGGTGACGTCTCCGGGCGTTCTCGGCAACGATAGCGATATCGACAGCGCTTTGTTGACAGCAGCCGTCGTCACGGGCCCGGCGCACGGCAGTTTGTCGCTGGCCGCGAACGGTTCGTTCACCTTCACGCCGGCGGCCGGATACTCGGGTCCGGATTCGTTCACTTATCGCGCGAACGACGGTGCGGCGACCTCGGCTGCAGCCACGGTTTCGATTACCATCCAGCCCGCTCCGCCGGCCCCACCGCTCACAATCTTTACGGCGAACTTCAACTCCAGCGAGAACAGCTTCTCGTACAGCGACAACACCTTCAGAGGTGCAACGCAGTCGAGCTATGCGAGCGGCTCGCGCGTCTCTTCGGGCGGGTTTACCGGAGGTGCGCTGCGGGTCAGGTTAGGCGGCGAAAACAGTAATACGATCAACGGAATCTCCGGCGGATGGCGCCGTACGTTCACGTTGAGCACAGCCAGAACGGTCGTGCTTTCGTTCCGGTACAACCTCGACCAGGGGCCCGACTACGAAAGCGACGACCTGAGCCAGGTGCTGGCCAGCGTTGACGGCGTGTTGATCGGCACGCCTCCTGCGGACTACGTCGCGCAAGTGGCGGGCAACGGCAACGGCGGAAGCTCAATCGGTACCGGCTGGCAACTCTTCCAGCGGTCACTCGGCACCTTGCCGGCGGGCACGCACACGGTAATTCTCGGGGGCTACAACAACAAGAAAAACAGCAGCTCCGAGCGCACCACGATTCTCATCGACGATGTCACCGTGACGGCGCCGTAGAACCGGTTCGTCATGCCTTCATGTGTCGTGCGAGGAAGGGGATGCCGCGCTTGCCCCAGAACAGGTGCTCTTCCGGAAACACCTCCTGCTCCACCAGGTCGGGTGCCCCGAAAACGCTGTAGATTTTTTTCACTTCGGTGAAGCTTTCGATGCTCGCGCGAATCGGGAAGATGTTGTCCTTTTCCCCCGATTCCACAAACAGAGGTCGCGGGGCGATCAATCCCGCGACATCATGCATCTCGGCCCAGTTCAGAATCCCCGGGACGTAGTTGTCGATGCAGTGAGCAAGGCTTCCGATGCTGTCGCGGAACGTGTTCAGATAGCCGCTGACGAGGGCGACCCGGATACGCGGATCGAGAGCCGTCGAGAATACCGTCACGGTGCCGCCGCCCGAGATGCCCATGCATCCGACGCGGGTTTGATCCAGCTCGGATCGGGTTGCCACGTAATCGATCGTCCGCATCACATCCCACACGCGCCAGCCCACCATCGTCGCACCGACCAGCAACGCTCCGCCCGCGGCTGGATCGCAGGACTTGCGACCCAGACCCTGACGGGCGTTGATGGGATCGCGACGGCACCCGAAGCCCATCGGCTCGATTGCGAGGGCCGCCATGCCCGCCTCTGCGACCTGGATCGCAAAGTCGTGCTGGTAACCTGCCTTGTCGGTGCGATCCTCGCCTTGTTCGTTGATGCCGACGATGTCATCGACACCGCGGCCGTGGCCGGGCACGCAAATCATGACAGGCGATGGCCGCTGCGCGGCGTTTGGAATCAGGAGATACGCAAGCACGCTGACGCCGGGTGCGCTGTCGAACACGATCTTCTCGCGGCTGTAGCCGGGGAACGTCCGCGTCTCGAGTGTGATGGGACGGAGAGGTTGGCGCTCGGATGGGAATCGGCCGATGAGCTCGGTCACCTTCGACCGAAGCGTGTTCTGCCAGCTCTCCGCTTCGCTCTGCGTGCGCGCCTGGAATCGCAGCTGCCTCGGCGCCGCCGCATAGAGATCGCGCGTGTACGCGACAGGATCGAAGCGGCGGTCTTCGAGACCTTTCGTCACGCCGGTCAACGGCCCCACATACGTCGACGGTGCCGGCGCCTGCGCTGCGAGCGGCACAGCGCGAGACGCCGCCGCCACAGCAGTCACTCGCACGAGGTCGCGACGGGAGAGCTTTGTCATTCCCAGACTGTAACAGGAGATCAGGAGGCCAGGAGTTCGTATTTTTTTGAAGACATTTCTCCTGATTTCCTGAGCTCCTGTTTCCTCTTCCCGGCTCAGCCGCGTGCGAGTTCCATGGCGATCTCTTCGAGCCTGTCGTAGCTGATGGCCGCGCCCTTTTCCATGCCCGACGTGATGACGGCGTCGCGCACGTCGACGGACGGATACACGCATGTCGCGGTCAGTCGGGTCTTGCCATCCTCTTCCGTGTAGACCGCGGTGACAACCGATTCGGCGTCGGGAAACGGTTCGTAGATTTCGGTGAACACGAGGCGAGCGGGCGGCACGATCTCGCGATACACGCCGTAGAAGACCACATCGCCCATCGGACCGCGTCCGACGAAACGCCACGCGCCGCCCGGACGCAGGTCGATCTCGCACACGGGAACGGAGTAGCCCTCGTCGAGGTTTCCCCACCAGCGCCTGACGTGCTCTGGTTTGGTCATCGCCTCGAAGACGAGTCGCCGGGGCGCGTCGAACAGACGCGTCAGGACGATCTCGCGATCCGAGGGGGTCGAGACCTTAAAGGTGTCGCTGTTTGCCACGCGAGTGACGGCCATGTCTTTTCTCCTTCTTTTTGAGTTCCTGCAGGTAGTCATCGAGCCGATTGAGACGGGCTTCCCAGATGCGGCGATAGCGTTCGGCCCACTCGGCCACTTCCTTCAACGGGGCGGGTTCGAGGCGGCAGGGCCGCCACTGGGCGGCACGCCCGCGGGCGATGAGCCCCGCCCGCTCGAGCACGCGCAGGTGCTTCGAGACGGCCGGCATGCTCATCTCGAACGGCTCGGCCAGTTCGGTGACCGAGCATTCGCCCGAGGCGAGGCGGGCCAGGATGGCCCGCCGGGTCGGGTCGGCGAGCGCGGCGAACGTCGTGCTGAGCTGATCGGCGGCCATGGTTTGTTGAACCTGTTTCGTTATTGAACCTATTAGTTAATTAACCTATTAGTTAAATACAACGGCTCGCCTGCTGGCGTCAAGACCTTTTTCCGCCCGCAGCGGACATGACGCGTCAATGACAGCGTTCTGCACGCGGTCCTCAACGCGGCGGCGCGCCCTACCCTACACTAGGCACGAGATGCGGATTCTGCTCGTGGAAGACGAGCCCCGCGCGGCCCAGATGCTGGCCAAGGGCCTCAGGGAAGAAACCTATGCCGTCGATGTCGCCGCGGACGGCGAGCGAGCCGCATATATGGCGGCCATCACGGAATACGACGCGATCATCCTCGACGTCATGCTTCCCGTTCAGGACGGGCTGACCGTCTGTCGCACAATCCGGCACGAGGGATCCGTCGTGCCTATCCTCATGCTCACGGCTCGGGATGCTGTCGACGCGCGAATCGCGGGCCTGGACAGCGGTGCCGATGATTACCTGACCAAACCGTTCGATTTTGGCGAGCTCCTCGCACGGCTGCGTGCCATTATTCGCCGTGGGAGCAGGCCGCTGGTCCCCTCGGTCATTCGCGCGGGTTCGCTCGAGCTCGACACGCGCGCACGGCGGGGCCTTCGCCGCGGTCAGCCCCTGGTGCTGACCGCGCGTGAGTACGCCCTCCTCGAGTATCTGATGCTGCATCCGAACGAAGTCGTCGGCCGGGCGGCTCTGGCTGAGCACGTCTGGGATCCGCCATTCGAGACGATGTCGAACGTCATTGACGTCTGCATCCAGCGTTTGAGGCGCAAGATCGACGACCCGGGTCGCCCGTCGCTCATCGTCACACGACGCGGAGAGGGATATATGTTGCGCGCCGACGAGGATTCCGGCGCCGGCCCGCCATGACGCTGTCGATTCGCGCACGCTTGACGACGTGGTACAGCCTGGTCGTCGTGACGGTTCTCGTGGCAGGGGCCGTCGCCGTCGCAGTGGCGCAGCAACGTCTTGCGCTCACACGGATGGACGGAGAGTTAGAGCGGCTGATGCTGACGCTCGAGGGCGTGATGCGAACCGAGTTCGGCGAAGGACTCGATCTGCAGGGTGCCGCCGACGAAGCCAGCAGCGAGGTCGTGGCTCCCGATCGCACGCTCATCCTGATGCGGACCGATGGCACCCTGCTGGCGGTTTGGGGCCGGCCACTTCCGGCGGCGTGGCGGCCTCGCCTCGACGAATCCGGGCTCGAGACGCTGACGCTGAGCGCGAAGCGCTTGCGCGCGTTCAGTCATCCGGTGACCTATAAGCACCACCGTTATGTCGCCGCCGTCATCGCGTCGCTGGATGGTCTGGAAGCGGAGCACGATGAACTCTTGCTGGCCTTGGGCATCGGTGTGCTTGTGGCGCTTGGCGTCGCCATCATCGGCGGCTGGGTGGTCGGCCGCCAGTCGCTTCGCCCGCTGACCGACCTCGCCGGCCAGGCGGCCTCCATCACCGAGCGCGATACGTCGGCGCGTTTACATGCTCGGCACGCTGACGACGAACTGGGCCGGTTCGCACAGGCCTTCAATGCCCTGCTCGATCGGTTGTCGGCCGCACTCGACGGGCAGCGGCAGTTCATGGCCGATGCGTCGCACGAGCTGCGCACGCCTGTCTCCGTCGTCCGCACGACCGCCCAGGTGACGATGGCCCGGGGCGCACGATCCGAAGACGACTATCGGGAATCGCTCAGCATCATCGAGCAACAATCGGCGCGGCTGGCCCGACTTGTCGACGCGATGTTTCTGCTCTCTCGTGCCGAGGCGGCGGGAATCCCCGTGGCGAATGAACCGCTGTACCTGGACGATCTCGCTGCAGAGTGTGCGCGCGCGTTGCGCGTGGTTGGAACCCAGCAGGGCGTCGAGCTCCGAACGTGCGGCGACGATGCGGTCACGGCGTTTGGCGATGGCGTGCTCCTGCGTCAGATGGTGAGCAATCTCCTCGAGAATGCGATTAGACACGCGAAACCCCAGGGGCTGGTGACGGTGGCCGTCAAACGAAACAGGACAGGCGCAACCATAACGGTCACCGACGACGGTGCGGGCATCCCGGTCGATCAACAGCGTCGAATCTTCGATCGATTTTTTCGTCTCGACACCCGCTCTGGGGGGGCTGGGCTCGGGTTGCCCATTGCCCGGTGGATTGCCGAGGCCCATGGAGGAACGTTGGTCCTCGAATCCAGCAGTGCCGCGGGCAGCTGCTTCACGGTCACACTTCCCCGGTGACCTGTCATCGTACGGTCATGTACGCGCTGAGATCATTCGTCACATTGGTTCTTCAGCCGGCGGGGCCGCCTGTTTTGCGCCTGCGCACGATTACGACGATTGCGGCAGCGTGCGTCCTGATGTGTGCCTGCGCCACAACCGGGCAAGCGCCGGATCGAGGCACGCTCGACGAGGCGATTCGGGCACGCACGCGCCAGGGAATTCGAGTCGACAGCCCCGATCCCCTTCCGCCTGACGTCACGATCGACGACGGCCTGACATCGGACGAGGCGGTCGCGATTGCACTGTGGAACAGCCCGTCCTTTCAGGCGACCCTTGCCGATCTGGGGATCGCGCGCGCAGACGTCGTCGAGGCCGGCCTTCTTCGGAACCCGATCTTCTCGATGCTGTTTCCAGTGGGTCCAAAACAGCTCGAGTGGACGCTCCAACTCCCCATCGAGGCAATCTGGCAACGTCCCAAGCGAGTCGCAGCTGCGGAACTGAGCGCGCAGGCGGTCGGGCAGCGGCTGGTCTGGGAGGCGCTGACGCTGGTCGCGCAAACACGAACGGCTCATGCGAACGCCGCGATCGCGGATCGGCGGCTGCAGCTGACGATCGAAAATGCAGATCTCGTCCAGAAGCTCGCGCAAATTGCCGACGCCCGCCTGCGAGCCGGCGACATCAGCGAGCTGGAGGCGCGAGCGGCGCGCAATGACGCCGCCGGCATCCAGGTACTGCGGTACACGGCGGAGCACGATCGCGATCTTTCGCGGCTGACGCTTGCCGCACTGCTTGGCATCAACCAGACGGCGGATGCCGTGCGCACCGTGATTGCTTCTCCGATCGACGTGACCATGTGCGGCACCGAGGCGTCGCGCCTGGAAGAAGCGCTCGCGGCCAGACCGGACGTTCGCGCCGCCGAGATCGGCATCGAGGCCGCCACGCAGCGCGCGCGCTGGGAGCGATCGCGCGTGCTGACGTTGATCGGCATTCTCGATGCGAATGGCTCCGGTAGCGACGCAGAGCTTGGCCCCGGGGTAAATGTCGACGTGCCGATTTTTGCGAGGAATCAAGGCGCAATCGGCCGGGCGGATGCCGAGATCGAGCGTGCCGGACGTCAGTACGCCGCGGTCAGGGCGCAGGTGGTCGCAGACGTGCGCTCGGCATCTGTGGTCGTGCGTCAAGCCGAACGTGCGATTGGCGCCTGGCGCGACGAGATCGTCCCGTCTCTGGAGGTCGAGCGGCGCCAGTCGGAGAGTGCGTATCTGGCCGGTGAAATTCCGTTGTACGCCTTCCTCGACGTGAACCGGCGCCTCATAGACGGTCGCACGCGTCTGCTCGATGCAGAAGCCAACTTGTACCGGGCCACGATCGTCCTCGAGCGTGCGATCGGTCGATCGTGTCAACCACGTTGAGAACAGTTATGCGTGTGTCTGCCTGCAACTTCCTCTTCGCCTTCATGGCGGCCGGTTGCTCGTCTGGATCGAGCTCGCCGCCCGCCGCCCATCAAGCGCCGGCGACGGTGCAAAACCCGCGCACGGAGGCTGACCTCTCGACGATCGTTCTGACGCCTGAAGCGATCAAGCGACTGGGCATCCAGACGGTCGTCGTGAAATCGGATGCGGTGGCATCGACGCGAACGGTGGGCGGCGAAGTCGTCGTACCCGAAGGCCGGACCCTCGTCGTGACCGCACCGGTTGCCGGCACGCTGACGGGCCCGTCAGGACCAGCGGCAGGTGCCCGTGTCCGCCAGGGCGATCGCCTGATGACGATTTCTCCCCTCGTGCCGGCCGAGCGCGACCAGCGCATCGAGGCGCAGCGGGCGGTCACCGCCGCAGAAGCCGAAGAGCTGGCGGCACGCCAGCGCCTGCAGCGGCTCGAGCAGTTGCTCACCGACGGTGCCGCAAGCGTGCGAAGCGTCGAAGAGGCGCGGGCGCAGCACCAGATTACTCAAGCCGCGCTGACGGCCGCGCGCGATCGGCTTGCAGGCGTGTCGCACAACCCGGTCGGCAAGCAGGGCGAGCTCATCGTGTCGGCACCGTTCGACGGGATCGTTCAACGTGTCTCGGCCGCGCCCGGGCAGGCGGTTCCTGCTTCCGCCGCCCTTCTCGAGATCGCCCAAGTCGATACGCTGTGGGTACGAGTCGCGGTCTATGCCGGTGAAGCGAACGCCGTCGACGAGACCCTGCCGGTTTCGGTGACCAGGCTTGGGGAAACTGACGCACCGAGACGAGCTGTGCCGGTAAGGGCGCCACTTCGCGGCGATCCCGCCGCTGCCTCGGTTGACCTCTACTACGCGATGCCCGAGACCCAATCCCTGCTGCGGCCTGGCGAACGTGTTCTTGTCGATCTGCCGCTCAAACGGAACGAAAAAGGTCTCGTCGTTCCCACGGCGGCAGTGCTCTATGACATCCACGGCGCTCCATGGGTGTATGAAGACGTGGGCAGCAACAAGTACCGTCCGTCGCCGCGTGGAGATTGCTCGACACGTCGGCGATCACGCCGTGCTCAGCCGGGGCATCAGCGACGGCACGAAAGTCGTCACGACGGGCGCTGCCGAGCTCTTCGGCACCGAATTCGGCGCAGGGCACTGACATCATGCGCTGGCTGGTTGCCATTTCTCTGCGAAACCGGATCGTCGTTGTCGCACTGGGCGCTCTGCTCGTGCTCGCCGCAGCGAGGACGCTGCCCACGACGCCCCTGGATGTCTTTCCGGAGTTTGCGCCGCCGCTCGTCGAGGTGCAGACCGAAGCTCCTGGCCTTTCGACCAACGAGGTCGAGTCGCTCATCACCGTACCGCTCGAGGCCGCGCTCAACGGGATCCCCGGACTGCGGACGATCCGATCGAAGTCGGTGCTGGGCCTCTCCTCGGTTGTTCTCATCCTCGACCCCTCGGCGAATGTGATGGCGTCACGCCAGATGGTGCAGGAGCGACTGGCGAGAGCAGCCCCACAACTCCCCGGAGTGGCGCATCCGCCGGTCGTGCTGTCTCCGCTGTCGTCGTTGAGCCGCGTGATGAAGATCGGCGTCACCTCCGACACGCTCACCCAGATGGAGTTGAGCACGCTCGCGAAGTGGACGATACGCCCGCGGCTGATGTCGATCCCTGGAGTCGCGAATGTGGCGATCTGGGGGCAACGCGATCGACAGCTTCAGGTACTCGTGGATCCAGACCGACTGCGCGCGCACGACCTGACGGTCGACCAGGTGATACAGGCCGCCGGTGACGGCGTCTCGCTTCAAGCAGGCGGCTTTCTGGATACGCCGAACCAGCGCCTGGCGATCACTCACGAGGCCGCGGTCAGATCGGTGCACGACCTCGAATCGATCGTGGTGTCATCGAGAAACGGTGCGGTGCTCCGCATCGGCGACGTGGCAACCGTTGTTGAGGGTTTCCCCGCGCCCATCGGCGACGCGGTCATCAACAGCGGTCCCGGGCTGATGCTGATCGTGGAGAAACAGCTCGGCGCCAACACACTCGCGGTGACGCGCGGAGTGGAAGAAGCGTTGACGCAGATGAAGCCCGCGCTTCGAGGAGTCGCGGTCGATCCGACGATCTTCCGGCCGGCCACCTTCATCGAAATGTCGCTGCACAACCTCAGCCGCGCGTTGCTGGTGGGGTGCATCCTGGTCGTGCTGGTCCTGATGGTCTTTCTTGCCGATTGGCGAACCGCGCTGATCAGCAGCATCGCCATACCGCTCTCTCTGCTCATGGCCGGGTTGCTGCTGCATTACCGCGGCGGCACGCTCGACACCATGGTGCTTGCGGGCCTGGTCATCGCCCTCGGCGAGGTCGTGGACGACGCTATCATCGACGTCGAAAACATCGTGCGGCGACTACGGCTGAATCGAGCCGCGGCCCACCCGCAATCCGCCATCAGAGTCGTGCTCGAGGCATCGATGGAGGTGCGGAGCGCGGTGCTGTACGGCAGCATGATTGTGGTCGTCGTGTTCGTGCCGGTCTTCATGCTCGAGGGGCTGGCCGGCGCGTTCTTTCGTCCGCTGGCGCTGGCTTACGTGCTCGCCATCATCGCTTCGCTCCTGGTCGCCCTGACGATCACGCCGGCGCTCGCGCTCATGCTCCTGCCTCGACATCTGGATCGCCGCGAATCGCGGCTGCTCGGCAGCCTCCGAATGCGGTATCGAAAGGCTCTCGCCGACGATCGTCGACAGCCCGAAGACCGCCCTCGGAACGCTCGTGCTGATGCTGGTGCTGACGGCCGTCACCGTGCCGTTTCTGGGCGAAGAGTTCCTTCCGAGCTTTCGCGAGTACGACTTCCTGATGCATTGGGTGGAAAAGCCGGGCACCTCGCTCGAGGCGATGCGTCGCGTAACGGTCAGCGCCAGCCGCGAACTGATGGCGGTCCCTGGAGTTCGTAATTTCGGCGCGCATATCGGCCGCGCGGAGGTCGCCGACGAAGTCGTCGGCCCGAACTTCACGGAACTCTGGGTGAGCCTGGATCCGTCGGTGGACTACGAGGCAACCGTTGCGAAGATTCAGTCGATTGTCGACGGATATCCCGGCCTGTATCGCGACCTGCTGACCTATCTCCGTGAACGAATCAAGGAGGTCCTGACGGGCGCCAGCGCAACAATCGTGGTTCGCGTGTATGGCCCCGATCTGGACGAACTACGGAAGCAGGCCGTGGCCGTCCGGGGGGCTGTCGCGAAGATCCAGGGCGTCGCCGATCTGACCGTTCAAGCGCAGGTGCTCGTACCCAAAGTGGAGGTGCGCTTCGATCCCGACCGTGCATCCGTCGTGGGGCTCACACCGGGCGCCGTTCGGCGCGTTGCCGCAACGCTCGTTCAGGGCACGAAGGTCGGCGAGTTCAGCGAAGGACAGCAACTGTTCGACGTCGTCGTCTGGGGCACCCCCGATGTCCGTCGCAATCTCGACGTGATTCGCGCCCTGCAGGTGCCGGTTGCCAACGGAGGGACGGTGCCGCTCTCGAGCGTGTCGACGGTCGCGGTGGTCCCGACGCCGAACGAGATCACGCGCGAGAACGGATCGCGCCGCATCGACGTGACGTCGAACGTTCGCGGGCGCGATCTCGGAGCGGTTGCGCGCGATATCGAGGTGCAGATTGCCGCACTCACATTTCCCCAGGGCTATTACGCCCGCGTGATGGGTGAATACGCAGAGCGGCAGGCTTCTTCCAACCGCCTGACGCTGCTGGGGCTGATCGCCTGTGCGGCGATTTTTCTGATTCTCCTCGCCGACTTCGGATCCGGTACGAGCGGCAACGCTGGTGTTCCTGACGCTGCCGTTCGCGCTGGTGGGCGCCATCGTTGCGGCGTTCATCACCGGCGGCGTCCTGTCGCTGGGTTCGCTCGTGGGACTGGTGACGGTCATCGGGATTTCGGCGCGGAACGGCATCATGCTGATCAGCCACTACCGGCACCTCGAACTGCAGGAGGGTTTGCCGTTTTCTGGTACGCTGGTAGTGCAGGGATCTGAAGAGCGGCTCGCTCCCATTCTCATGACCGCGCTGGCGACCGGCCTTGCGCTCGTGCCGATCGCCGTCGGTGGGACACGTGCCGGCTACGAAATCGAACACCCGCTCGCTGTCGTCATTCTCGGCGGCCTGTGCACGTCAACATTGATGAATCTCTTCATCGTGCCCGCGCTCTACCTGAAGTACGGGCGCTCCGCGCGCATCGACGCAAAAGAGATCCTGGACGGTCCCGCCGACGGCGATTGACACGTCAGACACGCGCCGACTCGACGGCCAGCTGAGCCGCACTCACATAGTCGATCTTGCCGGTCGCGAGAAGCGGCACGCTCGGCACCTTGACGATCACGCGCGGCACGAAGATCTCCGGCAGCCCAGCCTCGCGCGCTCCCGCCTGCAGCGCGGGACGGGCCGCCTCATCACAGTCGGTAACGAGAATCAGCTGCTCACCCCGCTTCTGGTCCGGCGTCGCAACAACGGCATGGATGGCATCGGGCCAGAGCTTCGCGATGAAGTCTTCCACCGCTCCAAGCGGCACCATCTCGCCGGCCACCTTCGCAAATCTCTTCGCGCGACCGCGAATCGTCACGAAGCCGTCCCGATCGAGGTCGACGATGTCACCGGTGTCGTACCAGCCGCCCTCAGGCGGCTCGAGCACGCCTGGCGCTTCGGCCCGCAGATATCCCAGCATCACATTCGGTCCGCGCACGAAGAGACGGCCGCCATCGGCAATGCCTTCGACACGCTCCACCCGGTGATCGATGCCGGGCAGGACGCGTCCGACGGTTCCAGACTTGAAGTGCATCGGCGTGTTCACGGCGATCGCTGGTGCCGTTTCGGTCGCGCCGTAGCCTTCGAGAATACGAATGCCGAATTTCTCGAACCAGACGCGTCGAGTCTCGGCCTTCACGCGTTCGGCCCCCGCGAACACATAACGCACGGAATAGAAGTCGTAGTTGTCGGCAACGCGCGCATAACCGGCAAGGAACGTGTCGGTACCGAAGAGAATCGTCGCGTTCATCCCGTACGCAAATTCCGGAATCGTGCGGTAGTGCAGCGGCGATGGATACAGGAACGTCCGGACGCCCGCCAGCAGCGGAAGGAGCAGCCCGCCGGTCAACCCGAAACTGTGAAAAACCGGCAGCGCATTGAGCACCACGTCTTTCGGGTTGATGTCGACAACCGACGCCAGTTGATACCGGTTGGAGAGCAGGTTGCGGTGGCTCAACACGACGCCCTTCGGCGTGCCTTCCGAGCCTGACGTGAACAGCACGACCGCCGGATCGTTGGCACGCTCGGGTCGAGTGCGCGGCCGGCTCGTCAGCGCACGGACGAGCGCCACGATCCGCTTCGACAGGCCAATCTCGCCGCGGACATCTTCCAGATACACGATCGTGGCGTGCGGTTCGAGCGTCGCGATGAGCCCCTCGAGCTTCGCCTTCTCGACAAATCGCCTTGCGGTGAGAATCACCGAAATCTCGGCCGCCTGGCATGCCGCGCGAACAGATGCCGAACCCGCGGAAAAGTTCAGCATCGCCGGCACACGGCGGGTCGCCTGCAGCGCGAAAAACGTGACGAGGGCACCGCGCGACGTTGGCAACAGCACGCCGACCCGCTCCCCGGTGCGCGTTCGCCTGGCGATGGCCGACCCGAGCCCGTAGCTCGCAGCGATGAGCCCCCGGTAGGTCATGGGCTTCTGCTCGAGATCGTCGGCGATGACATGGCTGCTGCCGTGCTGACGCCGCGCTTCGAGAAGCGCATCGAACAACGTCGTCTCGACGGGCGCGGCGGCGAACGTCGACTTCACCATCTCGTCACCGAGCGCGCGACGAAGCGCCGCACGTCGAGCGCGGCCGGCAACCCCTTCTGGTGTGGTCAGCCTCGTCGCCGGAAGAACGCGGATCTGAATTCTCGGAAACCACCGGCGCCGAACCTTTCCTGCAAGGCGCGAGAACGGCGTGAACTCGACGCCATCGATGCGGACCGGCACGAGCGCGGCGCCCGCACGCTCGGCAATCACCGCCGGGCCCTGGTACACCTTCATCAGCGCGCCTGTCGTGGTGATGCGCCCTTCGGGAAAAATGATGCACGACGATCCACGTTCGACCGCGCGAATCATGGCGCGAATCGACAATGGGTTTGTCGGATCGACCGGCAGCGCGTTCACGAACATGAGGAACGGCTTCGCCCACCATTTCTTCGCAATCTGGGTGTCGACGGCGAAGATCGGATCGCCCGGCAGAAAGGCGCCGAGCAGAAGGCCATCGAGGAACGAGGCGTGGTTGGCGGCAATGACCGCTTTCGGCAGCGCCCCCCGCACGTGCTCGACCCCCTCGATCTGGACTCGATAGAGCCGGCGAAGGGCAAACCGCAACAGGCTCTTCGCCAGCGCGCGGCGCAGAATCCACGCGGCCACCATCGCGACCGGAATCGTCGCGAGTCCGCACAGCGCGAACAGCGCGCCCATCGTCAGCCCGCGTGCCGCCATCGCTGCCGAAGCAAGCGCTGCCAGCGTCATCGCGATCGCGTTGACGATGTTGTTCGCGGCGATGATGCGCGACCGATAGCGCGGCTCGCTTTCGTGCTGCAACAGTGCATACAGCGGCACGCAGAAGAGCCCTCCGGCCACCGCAAGCCCGATGAGATCGCCGAGCACGCGCCAGCTTCCCGGCGTCGCGAGGAACGCGGTGACACCCGCAAGTTGAGCGCCCGCGACGCGGCCGGCGCTCGCAAAATGCAGATCGACCGCAAAGAGTCCCATCATCAACGCCGAGAACGGTACATGCCGCGCGCTGACTTCGCCGTGAAGAAGCCGTTCGGCCAGCATCGACCCCGCGCCGACGCCGATCGCGAACAGCGCGAGCATCAGTGTCACGACCCGTTCGTTCGCAAAGAGCACATCCTTCGCCAGAACCGGCAGCCCGGACACGATCGTGGCGCCAAAGAGCCAGAACCACGAGATGGCCAGAATCGGCAGCATCAACGCCGGCCGGCTCATCGCGTGGCGCATCACCGCGATGGAATCGTGAAACAGCCGCGGCCTCCCGCTGATGTTGTCGGGGTCGGGCAGCGCCGGAGGAATCTGTCGCGCGGCGAGCCAGCCGGCGAAGGCGCCGCCCACGCCGCATGCCGCCACGATCGCGGCACCGCTATCGAGAAGCACGATGCTTCCGCCGACAATCGTGCCCAGGAGAATGGCGAGAAATGTTCCCGCCTCGATGAGCGCATTGCCGGCCACGAGCTCTTCTTCTCGAAGGTGCTGAGGCAGCAGCGCGTACTTGATCGGGCCGAACACGGTCGAATGCGTGCCGAGGAAGAACAACGCCGTCAGCAGCACCGGAATGCTCTGTTGCCACAGGCCCCAGGCGCCGATCGTCATGATCGCAATTTCCGCCACTTTGACCCATCGCGCGATCGCCGCCTTATCCACACGATCGGCGAGCGTTCCCGAGGCGCCCGAGAACAGGAAGAACGGCGCGATGAACAAGCCGCCGGCGATCATCACCAGCGATGCCGCTTCGACGCCGGCCTGAGCGGCCAGGCGGTAGGTCACCATGATCGCGAGCGCGCTTTTCAGGAGGTTGTCGTTGAACGCCCCCAGAAACTGCGTCACGAAGAGCGGCGCAAACCGGCGCGACGTCAAGAGCTCGAACGATCGCGACTGCATACCTGCCTCCTGTCAAGCGCGACGGAAGCCGCGCCCTGCCGCTGCCGGATTTCCATCAAACCGTTGTAAGCGCGGCCCAGGCCGCGGCGATGAGTCGAGTGCACAGGGAGCTCATGTCCGACGGCAGCCGCCCGTACGCGGCGAACTGCACCGGCTCGAGCACCACACCGAAAACGAACGCCGTGGCGAGGTCGGGATCCTGTTTCGGAATTTCCCCCGACGCGATCCCGCTCTCGATGACGGCGCGCATCACCGACACGGGCGTCGGCGTCGTGTCGGCCAGACGACCCAGCTGTCCGTGTTGCGTGAACACGAGAAACCGAAACAGCATCGGGTTCTCGTCGTGCGCCTGGCAGAATCCGCGAATCATGGCCGCGACTTTGTCGCGCGCCCGTGTCTCGGCACCCGCCAGCGTTCCAAGACGTCCGGCAAACTCGGTGTAGTTGCGCTCGAACAGTTGCCACACCAATTGCTCTTTGCCTGTGAAGTGGCGGTAAAGAGCGCCTTCGGACAACCCCGTCGCATGGGCGATGTCGCGCACCGTGGTTTCCACGACACCCTTCTCCACAAAGAGCTGGATGGCGGCGGCTTCGATTCGATCTCTCGTATCGGTGAATGGGTGTCGTGGCATGTGATTAGCCTTTAGTGAGTAAATGATTACTCACAATTAAGCTTGTGTCAAGGCCGTTCCACATGGCAGGGCTAAAGCCCTGCGCTACAGTTATTTGCAGACTTGAAGGCAGCAACGCGTCGGCCAGACCGCCAGAAGGCTAAAATCGCCGCGACATGACTGACGCGCCGTCACCTCAACCAGACACCGGAACCACCTATGCGGATGTCGTAGGAGGTGTGACCACCTTCTTCACGATGTCGTACATCGTCTTTGTCAATCCGACGATCCTGGCAACGCCAGGAACCGGCATGACCTTTTCGGGAGCGCTCACGGCGACGGTGCTCATCGCCTTCACCATGACGCTGATGATGGGACTGTACGCGCGCCTCCCGTTCGCCGTGGCGCCGGGAATGGGCCTCAATGCGTTCTTTGCGTACACGATCGTGCTGCAGAATCACGTGGCGTGGCAGACGGCTCTCGGAATTGTGTTCTGGGCCGGCGTGCTTTTTCTGATTGTCTCGGCAACGCCGTTGCGGGAGCGGATCGCCGCTGCGATACCGCCAGCCCTGCGTATCGCAGCTGCGGCTGGCATCGGACTGCTCTTGACGCTGATTGCCCTTCGCAACGTAGGCGTTGTCGTCGGTGATTCGGTCACCGTGGTTCGTCTCGGCGAGCTGGATCATCGCGTGCTGTTCCTGCTGGCCGGTGTCATCGTCGCCTTCGTTCTGCAGCGGAGAGGCAACCCGCTCGCGTACCTGGCGTCGATCCTGGCCGTTACCCTCGCCGCGTGGGTGCTGCGCTATGCGCCGCCTCCAGACCGCCTGTTCAGCGCGCCTGATTTCTCATCGGTATTCCTGAAGCTCGATGTCTTCGGCGCGCTGCAGCTGTCGTTAGTCCCCGTCATCATCGCCATCATGTTTACCGATCTGTTCGACTCGCTGTCGACCTTCATTGGCGTCGCGACCGCATCGGGTCTGACCGAGCGCGACGGACGCCCGCTCAATCTGCGCCGGGGCCTGCTCGTCGATGCGTTCGCCACTCTCGGCGCCGGGCTGGCTGGCACATCACCGGGAACTGCGTACGTCGAAAGCATCGCCGGCATCCGGATGGGCGGCCGCACGGGACGAGCGTCGGTCGTCACCGCTCTGTGTTTCCTGCCGTGCTTCTTTATTGGCCCGGTAGCGGCGGCCGTTCCCGCCTATGCCACGGCGGCGGTCCTGGTCCTGGTGGGTTTGGCGATGTTTCAAACCATCACCAAACTCGACTTCAACTCAATCGAAGACGCGCTGCCGCCCTTCATGACGGTCGTCCTGATTCCACTGACGCTTTCGATTACGCAAGGCATTCTGTGGGGATTCATCCTCCACGCGTTGCTCTACGCGCTGAGCGGTCGTGCGCGGGAGGTGTCCCTGGTGTTGTGGATTCTCGCGGTGCTGTCGGCTGCGCTGCTACTCGTTGTGAGGTGATTTTCAGTGGAGGCGGGTCTTGAACTGCAAGACCCGCTCTACATTGGCTGCTACTGCATCGGCTGCTACCAGCCACCGGCTACCGGCTGCAGCTAGGTAAGGTCGAGGCCGTTGAGATGCCCCGTCGCGTCGCCGAAGTGATCCATCCGCGTGCCCATCCGGTCCATCATCGTCAGGAACAGATTGCACATCGGCGTTTCCTTCCGATAGACGACGCGGCGGCCGGTCTTGATGAAGTTGCCGCCGCCGTGACCGGCGATGAGCGTCGGCAGATCGTGGTGCGTGTGCGCGTTGCCGTCGGAGAGGCCGGCGCCGTACACGATCATCGAGTTGTCGAGCAGCGAGCCGTCGCCTTCCTTCGTGGCCTTCAGCTTCGTCGATCCACTGTCGCGAACTGCTCCATGTGATAGTGGTTGATCTTCGCGACCTTGTCCATCATGCTCGCACGATGTTCCGGTGGTGCGTCAGCGGATGGTGGCCGTCGGGGATGCCGATCTCGCGATAGGCGCGCGACGTGCCTTCGCGCGTCACGAGGAACGTGACGACGCGCGTCAGGTCGGCCTGGAACGCGACCGTGATCATGTCGGTCATCAGCCTGAAGTGCTCGGCGAAATCGCTCGGGACGCCGTACGGCTTCTCCATGCCGGGATCGACCTGCGCGTTCTCCTTCTCGGCGCGCTTCAGCTGCTCTTCGATCTCGCGGATCGAGCTGAGGTACTCGTCGAGCTTGCGCTGATCGGTGGGACCGAGGCTGCCGTGCAGCGCGCGCGTGTCCTCGGTGACGAAGTCGAGGATGCTGCGGCGGTTGATCCGCCGCTGCGCGCGCGCTTCGGGCGTGAGCTCCGCGCCGTCGCCGAACAGCCGCTCGAACAGCGCGCGCGGATCGAGAATCGGCGGCAGCGGCTGCGTCTCGCTTCGCCACGCGAGGTTGTTGGTGTAGGCGCAGGAGTAGCCGGAATCGCAGTCGCCCGCCTGGCGCGCGTCTTCGAGGCCGACTTCGAGCGACGGGAAGCGCGTCTGCTTGCCGATCTGATTGGCGACGAGCTGGTCGCACGAGACGCTGGCCTTGATGTCGCTGACCGATCTTCTTCACCTGCACGCCGGTGAGATACGACCCGCAGCAGCGGCCGTGATCGCCGGCGCCGTCGAGCAGCGCGCGGCCGGTGTTGTGCGTGAGGTTGCCGAGCAGCGAGGATGTCGTCCTTGTGCGGCTCGAGCGGCTTCAGCGTCTGCGGCAGCTCGCCGAGCTTGCCTTCGTAGCTCAGGTTCCAGTGCCGCATGTCCATGCCGTTCGGCACGTAGACGAACGCCATGCGCACGGGCGCTTTGCCGGCTCGGCGCGCTTGGCCAGCGCGGGGGTCATCGCATCGAGGAACGGCAGCGCGACGGCGGTGCCCATGCCGCGCAGGAACGTTCGTCGTGGAAGCGTGCGGCGTGTGATGAACATCAGCGTGACCCTCCAGTGACATCTTCGCCTCGCCGCGCTTGAAACGGCAGGCTCTTGACAATCTGATGAACCATGGTTCGGAAGTGGTAGCCGTCGGCCGCCACGGCGCGTTGGATGCTGTCGACCGTCCGCCGATCGTACGGCTTGAGGCCCCGCCGCAGCGCGTAGGTCAGCATCTTCTCGGTCAAGGTGCGCGAGAACTGCGGCAATTGCGACACGAGGAGCGCCCGCATCTCGCCGGCGGTCGTGAAGCGCTGGCCGTCGGGCAGCGTGCCGCTCGCGTCCACCGGGAACTTGCCGTCCATGTCGCGCCAGCTGCCGATGGCGTCGTAGTTCTCCAGGCCGAAGCCGAGCGGGTCCATGTTGCGATGGCACGGCTGCGCACGTCGGGTTGCGCGCGATGCTCCTCCAGCTGCTCGCGCATCGACCGCGACTCCGCGCCCGGCAGACTCCTCGAGCAGCGGCACGTCGGGCGGCGGCGGCGGCGGAGGCGTGCCGAGGAGGTTCTGCAGCACGTACTTGCCGCGAATCACCGGCGACGTGCGCGTCGGATAGCTCGAGACCGTCAGCACGCTGGCCTGGCTCAGCACGCCGCCGCGCCGGTCGGTCGTCAGCTCGACTCGGCGGAACTCGGCCCGGTCACGCCGTCGATGCCGTAGTGCTCCGCGAGCCGCTCGTTGAGGAACGTGTAGTTCGCGTTCAGGAAATCGCTGACCGGACGGTTCTCGCGCAGCACGTGCTCGAAGAACATCGTCGTCTCGGTCTTCATCGCGTCGCGCAGCTCGGGGTTCCACTCCGGGAACTTCTCCGGATCGGGCTTGACGACGTCGAGGTTGCGCGTCTCCAGCCACTGGCCGGCGAAGTTCGCGGCAAACGCCGGCCGCGCGCGGGTCGGCGAGCATCCGATCGACCTGCGCCTCGAGCACGCGCGGCGTCGCGCAGCTGCCCGACTCGGCCAGCGTCAGCAGCTCGTCGTCGGGCATCGAGCTCCACAGGAAGTAGCTGAGGCGCGAGGCGAGCTCGAACGGCGACACTTCGTGCACGAGCGCCGGATCGCGCGGATCGGGATCGCGCTCGATGCGGAACAGGAAATTCGGCGACACCAGCATCGCCTGGATCGCGAGCTGCATGCCCTGCTCGGCGGACTGGCCGCTGCGCCGTCGCCAGGTCCACGAAGCGCAGCGAGCGCATCGACCTCGCGCGCGTGTCGGCGGACGGCGGTAGGCGCGCCGCGCCAGATCCGGTGACGATCTGTCTCGACGCACGCGCGGCCCGACTTCGGGTCGCAGATGAGAATCTTCTTCCGGCTCTCCTTCTCCGTCGTCGACGCAAACGGCCCGATGAAGATGATCGAGTCGAGGAACTTGTTCTTCTGGCGGCTGTACGCGTCGCGCTGCGGCAGGATCTTGACGAACCCGTCGTCGATGAACCCGGCGCGGAACACGTGGTCGCCTTCGGGCAGATACAGCCGGAACTCTTCCTCGGAGTACGGATTGAAGTAGACGAGCCCCGACGGCTTCGTTTCGACCGTCTGGGTCGCGAGCAGCTTGCCGTCCATCCAGAAGCCGAGCGTCACCGGCGCGGCGTCGAGGCCTTCGATCGGCGGACGCTCGCCCGGGCAGACCGAAGCGGACGATGTACTCGCCGGCGAACTCGACGCGGTGCTCGGCTTCGATGGTGCTGCGATCGAGGCGGCGGATCCTGCTGCTCGCGCGCGAGGTAGCCGATCTCGAGCGGCTTGGCCGGAGATTGTCGGTGGCGATGCGCCCAGCGCGCGATGCGCTCGGCCGCCGACAGGTACCGCTCCATCAGCAGCGGCGACACGGTGAGCACGTCGCCGATGTTGTCGAAGCCGTCGCCCGAGTCGTCGGCGGGGAAATCTCTGCTCGGCGCGGAATCGACGCCCAGCAGATCGCGAATCGTGTTGGTGTACTCGTTGCGATTCAGCCGGTGCGCCGTCATGCGTCCGGGATCGGGTTTCGTCGACGCATCGGCCCGCTCGAAGGCGCGCTCGATGTAGCCGGTCATCGCGCTCATCTGCGCGGCGTCCGGCCGCGGAGTGCCAGCCGGCGGCATGTCGCCGGCGCGCAGGCGGCGCAGGATCGCCTCCCAGACGTCGCGATGCTGCACAAGCGAGTCTGCAGACGTCAGCTCGGTCACGCTCATGCCGCCCGCAGGACGCTGCTCGCTCGTGACACTGCACGCACGTCTGCGTCAGTACCGGGCGCACGGCGCGTGTCGAACTCGTCGCCCTGTCCGCTGATGCGCGCAGGCACTCCGAGCATCAACGTCGTGGCCACGGCTCCCAGGAGCAGCAACGGCGCCACACCCGCCGCACCGCGGCCCCGTGCGGGAGGCTGCTGCTGTGCTGGCGGTGCTGCTGCGGCTGCGGCTGCCGCCTCTCCGCCGCGCTGCGGAGGTGGCGGAGGCTGGGTGGTGATCAACTTCACGTACGTCTCCAGAACGCGCTCCTTCTGCTCGGGCCTGGCGATCAAATAATGATGCCTGCCGCCGGGTGACGGGGTGAATCGCGTGCGGCCGTTATCGAGAATCGTAGATGGTGCCGGGTTCAGACAGCGCGAAGTAGTTGTCTTCGGGGCTGACGGTGTAGAGCACCGCCGCCAGCGCCTGCGACGGCGCGTCGTAGGGCATCGGCTTTGAACGCGCGGTACGCGTCGACCACGGGATGATTCGGCGCCCAGGCCGCAATGGCGTCGAGGCTGCCACCCGGAAACGGCAGCGCATCGTTCAGCTCCGCGCCCGCCATGACAATCTGCGTGGGCCACTCCGCCAGCAGCTTCCGGAAGCCGGCCACATCGGCCCGGATCACGGGATCGGCGGCGCCCCCGTCGAATCGTCCGCCGGCAATGCTCAACACGCGCGGCTTTCTTGGCGGCCCAGTCCTTGCCGTCCGGGATCGACAGCAGCGACAGGAGATTTGTGGGAAGACCCGCGAGCACAATGGCCGCGTTCTGATCGGCGTTGCCGGTCAGCGCGTTGCGCATCAGCGCAACCGGATCGGCCGTATCGTTCAGCTTTTCGATGCCGCGCGGATACGCCGGAGCGCCGTCAGCGCCGGCTTTCGTGAGCGCAGCCGCGAGCATTGGCGGCACGGTGTCCGACTGCCGGCCCGAGGTCGACATGCCGATCGGCAGCGGGATCTTGTTCTGGACGAAATCGCCGGCGAGCTCCGCGGCGAAAAAGCGCGCGACGAGCATCAAGGAACGCGGCGTTTTTCAGGTTGAAGCGGCTCGTGCTGACCGACGGCACGCGAATCTGCTGCGTCGCCGCGAAGCCGAACAGCATCGCGAGGGCCAGAATCTGGTCGATGCCGCCGTCGAGGGATGAATCGAAAAGGACGCCGAGCGGCGCCGGTTGACCTCGTCGTGAGAACTGCATCGGGGACATTGATGATCGCGCGGAACTCGCTTACCTGTCAATATTTACTGGCTTTTTTTGTATCAGATCGTAGAACCCGGTTGCAGGACGCGCAACCGGCCGATTCTCGCGCGCCGGGCCTGCTAGACTGCGAACATGCGATTGAGAGGCGTGCGATTCGGTGCGCTGATAGCCGCGTGCGTGCTGTTCGCGTTGCCCGCGCTCGCTCAGTTTGGACGCCAGCGATGGGGACCGCAGCTGGCGACACCCGACGATTTTGACGGCTCGTGGCAGTTCTGCCGGCTGGCCTATCAAGGTCGAGGCTGGTCAACCGACTATCCCGACGCCGACTACAACTTCAGTACCCGCCTTGGCGAACTGACGAAAACCGCAATCAGCCGGCAACCCGGCGGCGATCCTCGCCCCGTAATCATCAGACCCACGGACGACACATTGTTCCGATGCGGGTTCGTCATGCTGTGGCAGGCGGAATCGCTTCGGTTCAGTCCGGAAGATGCCGCGCGGCTGCGCGAGTATCTGTTGAAGGGCGGATTTCTCTGGTCCGACGACTCCTGGGGCACATACGCCTGGAATAATTTCGCCGCCGAGATGGCGAAGGTCCTCCCGCCGTCGCAGTTCCCGTTTGTCGATGTGCCGCCCGAGCACGCGATGTTTCGCACCGTCTTTCAGGTGAAGAAAGTTCCCCAGATTCCCGGCATCAGCTTCTGGTTCGGCACCGGCGGCGGCACGTCCGAACAGGGGGCGGACAGCGCGGAAGTGCACGTGCGCGCCATCCTCGACGACAAGGGGCGCATCATGGTGCTCTCCACGCACAACACCGACGTCGCCGATGGATGGGAACGCGAAGGTGTGAGCGCCGAATACTTCCACCGCTTTTCCGTCGACTCGTATGCCGTCGGTATCAACGTGGCGGCCTACACGGTTATTCACTGACTTTCCTATTGACAGTCTATAGGTCGGCTGGTAGCTTCCTACAGAACGTCTATAGGAGAGCCCATGCCCGACCCTCGCACCAGCCTTCTCCAGGGCACGCTGGACCTGTTGATACTGAAGGCACTCGCGCTGACCGAGCTGCACGGCCTGGGCGTCTCGCGCCGAATCGAGCAGATCACGCGCGGGGCCTTTCACGTGAAGCCGGGCTCGCTCTTTCCCGCGCTGCACCGGATGGAAGAAGCCGGGTGGCTGGTCTCGACATGGGGTGAGTCTGAAAACAACCGGCGGGCGAAATTCTACCGGCTCACGAAATCGGGCCGCCGCCAGCTGGCTACCGAGACGGCACAATGGCGCCGCATTGCCGGAGCGATTGGCAGCGCGCTCGAAAGCAAGGAGGAACCGGCATGACGATACTGTCGCGCCTCCGGAGTCTCTACCGCAATCTGACGGGCCGGCCGCAGGTCGAAGCCGAGCTCGACGCCGAGCTCCAGGCCTACCTGCAACTGCTGATCGATGAAAAGACGCGGGCAGGAATGAGCCCGGATGCTGCACGCCGCGACGCACTGGTCGAGATTGGCGGCGTCGAGCAGGTAAAGGAAAACATTCGCGACGTGCGGAGCGGGCTCGGCCTCGACGCGTTGTGGCAGGATGTTCGTTTCGGTGTCCGCACGCTCATCAAGACGCCGGTGCTGACCGGCATTGCCGTGTTCTCGCTCGCCGTTGGCATAGGGGTCAACGCATCTCTGTTCAGTCTGGTGGATCGCCTCGTGCTCACGACGTTGCCCGTCCGCGAGCCCGATCGGCTGTTCATCATCTTCTCCAACAACCGCACCGGCTTGACCGATTCGATGTCCCATCCTGACCTCGAACTGATTCGTTCGTCCTTCGACATCTTCGACGGGGTCGTCGGGCGGATGAACATGCAGCACGTGCTCGACAGCGGCGACGGAATACGCGAAGTCCGCTCCGAAGTCGTCAGCGGCAACTACTTCGATGTCCTCGGTCTTCGACCCGCGCTGGGGCGGTTCATCTCACCGGAAGACGATCGACCCGGCTCCGAATTTGCGATCGTGGTGGGACACCGATTCTGGCAGACCACGCTCTCTGGCGATCCGCACGTGCTGGGCAGAACCTTGCGCATGAGTCCCGCCGTGGATCCGCCGGTCCTCAGCCCGGCGGTTTTCCGCGTTGTGGGGGTCGCGCCCGAGGAATTTTCAGGGACAGCCATTGGTGAGCCGCCAGACGTGTTCCTCCCCATGCAGGCGCTTCCCGTTCTCAACGAATTCGCGGCGCCAATGTTCAAGCAGCCTAACTTTTCCATCATTCAAGTCATGGCGCGGCTGAAACCGGGCGTCAGCGTCGAGGGGGCCAGAGCGGAGCTTTGGAACAGGTTCCCGAACTTCGACATGGTGGCGCGCGGCAGTAGTCCGACCGGCGGGCGCGTCATCGACGGACACACTCGAAAGCTGCGCCTGCGCGACGGCAGGCACGGGTATTCTGCAATTCGAGACGAATTCTCGTACTCGCTCGCACTGCTGATGACGCTCGTCGCCGTGGTGCTGGTGATCGCCTGCGCCAATCTGGCCAACTTGCTGCTGGTGCGCGCAACGGGGCGCGTCCGGGAAATCGGCGCAAGGCTGGCGCTCGGGGCGAGTCCGGGCCGACTCGCCCGCCAATGGCTCACCGAAAGCCTCCTGCTGTCGATTGTGGGCGGCGTGATTGGCATCGCCATCGCCTTTGGTACGACGCGCATTCTGCTGACGTTCATCCCGGAACAGGATCATTCTTATCTGTCGTTTCAGTTGAGCCTACGGAACCTCGTGTTCACCGCGTTGGTCACTTTGGCCACGGGTCTGCTCTTCGGCGTCCTACCTGCGATGCGCGTCTCACGGGTGCCCCTGAACGCCGTGTTCGCGGGCGCGACAGGGCGCACGATCGGTGGACGCCGTGGATGGCTTACGCGGGCCGTCGTCGTCATGCAGATCGCGGTCTCTCTCTTTCTGGTCACCGGGGCCGGCCTCTTCGCCCGCACGCTCTCGAAGCTGAATGCGGAAACCGGTGGATTCGACCGGCGCAGCGTGGTGTACGCCGACATCTCCGGGCTGCATCAATACCAACCGCCAAGAGCAGCGGCTGTGTTCGCGGACATTCTGGAGCGGTTGAACAATACGCCGGAGATCGGCAGCGCGAGCGCAGTATCCGCTCTGCCGATTCGCAGCCTGCCCGGGTGGGC
Organism: Vicinamibacterales bacterium; assembly: GCA_963811435.1. Lineage (GTDB taxonomy): Bacteria > Acidobacteriota > Vicinamibacteria > Vicinamibacterales > JAMQPK01 > JAMQPK01. Next base: position 474,380 of record CAWERD010000006.1, on the reverse strand, counting down.
ACCGGCAGAAGTGCCCGGCTATACTCCTCAGCCGGACGAGCCGACGACCGTGTTCATGGTCACGGCTGCGCCGAAGTATTTTCGAACGATTGGGATTCAGTTGCTCAGGGGACGAGATTTCGACGAGAGCGACCGTCCGGCGCCGGCGAAGGTTGCGATCGTGAATCGTAGGTTCGCCGACCGATTCTTCAAGGGCCGCAATCCAGTTGGTCTGACATTTCGCGTCGCAGGGCGCCCTGGTGATGTCACCGTGATCGGTGCCGTCGAGGACACTCGACTGCGAAGCTTCCGCGAGCCTGAGCGCGATGTCGTCTACTACCCTGCCCCGCCGGCTTTCCGGGGCACTATCGTCGTGCGGCCGAAACCGGGCGTCACCGCCGCCACTGGGGCCTCCGTGATCAGGAATGTCGTCCTGAGCATCGACAAGACCCTGCAGGTGTCGACGGGAGAGTTGGAGGACGTCGTACAAACCTCGCTCAGTCGCGATCGTCTGATCGCTGAGCTCTCGGCCGGACTCGGTGTCCTTGGCCTGCTCCTGGCCTGCATAGGTCTTTACGGCGTGATGGCCTACGCCGTCAGCGCCCGCACGCCGGAGATCGGCGTGCGGATGGCCACGGGAGCAGCGCGGTTCGACATTCTTCGGATGGTGCTTCGCCGAAACGCTGGGTATCGCCGCCCTTGGTGTGGCGATTGGGTTGCCCATTTCCATCGCCGCCACGCGGTTGCTCGAAGCGCAGCTCTTCGCGATCTCGCCGTCAGATCCGCTGACGCTCGTCATCGCGATCGGCGTCATGTTTGCCGTCGCGCTCGTGGCCGGCTATCTTCCGGCGCGTCGCGCCGCGCGCCTCGATCCGGTTCGTGCGCTCAGGTACGAGTGAAACGATTGGCCGACCTTCAGGTCGGCCGCGACATGTTTGTGCTAGAAGCTGAACTTCAGCGCCAGCTGCACGACGCGCGGGTCGCCGGCGGTCGTGATCGTGCCGAACGCGGCCGAACCAACGGTCGCGTTTGGCGCACCAAACGCGGGCGTGTTGGTGACGTTGAAGATTTCCGCTCTCAGTTCCAGAGACCTGCTCCCCTGTAGACGTACGTGACGCGCCACTGCAAGGTCGAGGTTGCGATAGCCCGGACCGCGCAGCGGGTTGCGCGAGCTCGTGCCAATCGTAAACGGCCCAGCCGCCTCGAATGCGCCGGTGTTGAACCATCGGCTGACCGATCGCTCATCGGCGGGAAGTTGCGGATCCCCAATCAGGTTCGGCCGCTGAGTCCCGAACCCTGCGAAGCCGTTGTTGTTCGTGGTCTGCGCGATCGCGATCGGCACGCCTGATTGGAGCGTCAGCACTCCCGTCACGGTCCAGTCATTCACGAGGGCGCCCCACACTCCGGGGACCTCGCTGCGACGGCCCGAACCCCATGGAAGATCCCAGACCGCCGAGGCAAGAAACACGTGGGGGATATCACCTGTCGAGTAGTCTCGCTCGATTGTGCGATTGAAGCTGTCCGCGACAGGAAAATTGGCGACCGGCCCCGTCAGGATCGATGCGTCGAAGACCGATGATGCATCATCGACCAGCTTCGACCGCGTGTAGCTGACCAGGTACGACAGCCCTCGCGAGAACCGCTGTTCGAGCTTCGCCGTGAATCCGTGATAAAGCGTGGTCCCCACGTTATTACGGTAGAGGCTGACGGTCGTGTACTGCGGGTACGGTTTCAGCAGCTGCGCGCGCGGAATCGTCGGATCGCCGAGTGACGACGAGCGCGGGATTGTACCGAAATACGGATTGGTTACGCGCGTCTGCAGCGACGCGCCTTCTCGAAGCTGGTCGACGCTCAGCTGGTTCAGGTTCGTGTCTGGAAGACCTACCCGCGTAATCTTCGAGCCCACATACGCCACTTCGACCGCGAGGTTGGACGTCAGCTCTCGCTGAAGCGACGTATTCCATTGCTGGACGTACCCGGACCCGAGATCACGATCGACGGAAAATACTCCTTGTCCAAGGCCCGCGTTCGGCGTCTGCGCAATCGGCGCCACGCTGGGGCCGCTGGCCAGCGTAAATGCGGGCACGATGTTGTCGAGCGTGCGCTGCGATACGGTTTGCAGAAACGGAAAGACGGGCGTCGTGAATGGCGTCGTGATGCCCGCCATCTCGATCCAGACCACTGCGTAGCCCGTTCGAACAACGGTCTTGTCCGTGATGAGGCCGACAACGCCGAAGCGAGGGCCGAAGTTGTCCTTATGGACGCGACGGGCGGCGCGCGGCTGGCCGTTGCGGCCCATGTACTCGAGCTGCTGTGTCTCGAGGTTGAAGACCGCGACCTGATTGTTCTCTTCTGTCGACGGAAAGTTCAGGGTGTATCGCAGTCCGGCATTCACCGTCACGCGATTCGACACCCGCCAGTCATCCTGGACGAAGTACTCCTGGAAGGATGCGCGGTTGCGAATCTCCTCTTCCTGCAGGTCGATGGAGAACAGCTGCACCTGGCCAAGCAGAAAGCTCGCGAACGGCGAGCCCGAATTGGCGACGCCGGTCATATCGGTGAACAGGTTGCTGAATGTAAACGAACCGGTCGGCGACGGCGGCTGCAGGACGTTCAGGCGCTCCCACCGGAGGTCTGCGCCCATCTTGAGGTTGTGCCGCCCTTTCTGCCACGTCAGCGAATCCGCGATCTGCGTCACGCTGGTGGCGAATTCCGACGCGGTGTTCTGCGGCGAGCCGATCTGTTGATACCCGCCGATGAGAAAGGTCGGCACGGTGTTCGGAAACTGCGCGTTCCCCGGAATCCCCGGCAGGCCCAGGCTGGCCGACGCGCTGCCGGTCAGCTGTGCCGCAGAGCGGCTGACCGATCGCCGGGTGTCTCCCACACGAAGCTCATTGAGAAGCGAGCTCGACAGCGTTCGCTGATAGCTGGACGCAAATGACCACGATCCCGTGTCCTGCGGTCCGAGTGTCCCGGCGGTCACCCCGCTGCCTTCAGGCAGCGGCGTCACCGGGATGAACCGTTCCTTGAAGCGCGTCAGACGGGCAAACATCTGATCGCGATTCCCGGGAAAGCGATGATCGACGCGCGCGCTGAACTGGTCCTGATCGACCGTTTCGTTTTCGAGGCGCCGATAGTTGTTCGCGGTCCCGGCGCTCGTCGGCAGCGGATATCGATCGAGGAGCGTGCGCGCAACCGGATCGATCCGCCCCGCGGGAATCGCGTTCCCCGTGAACGGGGTGCGCGTGACGGTGGTGCCGCTCACAACCGTCGTCGCCGGATCGAAGATGGGGCGGATGACTCCCGCGATGGCTTCCGTGAAGATGCCCTGCCGCTGCAACGCCGTCGGCACCGTGGAAATCACCGTGCGGCCGATGGCTTGCCGCTGTCCCTGGTAGTCGGCGAAGAAAAATGTCTGATTCCTGCGGATAGGGCCTCCGACGACACCGCCGAACTGATTGCGACGGAACTGCGGCTTCACCGGATTGGTCGACGCGAAGAAGTTCCGTGCGTTCAGCGCCTCGTTCCGGATGAACTCGAACACGGTGCCCCGAACCGCGTTGCTCCCCGACTTGGTCGTCAGGTTCACGACTCCGCCGTTGAAGCGCCCGAACTCGGCCGGCGGGCTGTTGCTTTCGATCTTGAATTCCTGAATCGCATCGATATTCGGAAAGAACGCGACCTGCCCCGGCTCGGGCTGCAGAACCGAGATGCCGTCAAACAGGTACTCGTTCGTGCGCGGCCGCCCGCCGTTGATGCGGGGAAACGGCGCCGCCGGTGGCGGTGGGAGCGCCACACCGGGCGCCAGGCTCGCCAGACTGATGAAGCTGCGGCCGTTGAGCGGCAGGTCGACGATCCGTCTGTTGTCGACCACCTGGCCGAGGCCCGACGTCTGGCTTCGCAGCAGCGGCGCGTCGGCCGTGACGGTAATGGCTTCGGCAAGGCCGCCGAGATCCAGTTGAAGGTCGAGAGGAACGGTCTCCCCTGTGGCCAACCGGACGCCTTCACGCGTCAGTGGACGGAATCCGCTCACCTCGACACGAACGCGATAGACGCCGGGCAGAAGACCCGGAAAGGCGAAGGTGCCTTCCGAGCCGGTCACGGTGGTGCGTGACACGCCGGTGCCGACCGCGGTCACCGTCACCGTTGCGCCGGGAACCACCGCGCGGGCCTGATCCACGACCCTGACCATCAGGGTGGCGCCACCAATCTGCGCTATGACAGGCGCAGCGGCAGCCACGGCCATAAGTACGAGGCATCCGCGTAGCCAGCTGCGACCTCCGCCTATCGAAACCCTCCGCACAGCGGAAACTCTAGACCGTCTCAAGCCGTAATTCAAATCGACTTAATTCGGTCTTATTTGGTCACACAAGACAGATGCGGTTTGATACCATCACGCGCAGGAGGCATCAGGATGGCGCTTGTCACAGTCAGAACCGCGGCAGATCGCCTTGGAGTCGCCTACTCGACGCTGAAGCGATGGGTGCACAGCGGCCGCGTGAGAACCACGCGCACCGAAGGCGGCCATCATCGCGTCGCGGACGCCGAAATCGACCGCCTGATGGCGCGCCAGCAACCGGACACCACACGCGCCCGTCCAGCCGTGCCCGACGAATCGATCGGCGGCTTGAGCGCGCGCAATCGCCTCCATGGATACATCGACGAGGTCCGCGTCGACGGTCTTCTCGCCCAGGTGCGGTTACGCGTCGGCGATCAGTCGCTGACGGCCGTCATCACGGCCGACGCGGTTCGCGCGCTGAAGCTGCGGCGAGGCGATGATGCGCTGGCGATCGTCAAGTCGACTGAGGTGATGATCGCGCGGCCTGGCGGATGGGAGCCTGGTGAGCCTGCCAGGCCACGAAAGCGCGCGCGGCGGTGACGAACCCACGAACCTACGAACCTACGAACCTACGAACCTACGAACCTACAGAGTGTCCTCCACCAAGAACCCGCCCGACTGATGCGCCCACAGTGACGAGTAGACCCCGTCCCGGCCAAGCAGCGCGTCGTGCGAGCCCCGTTCGACCATTCTGCCGCGGTCGAGGATGATCAGCTCGTCCATCCGCCTCACGGTGGAAAGCCGATGCGCGATGACGATCGCGGTTCGTCCGGAGAGCAGCGTCAGGAGTGCGTCCTGGATGAGCGCCTCGCTTTCCGAGTCGAGTGCGCTGGTGGCCTCGTCCAGCACGAGAATCGGCGCATTCTTCAGAATGGCTCGGGCGATGGCCACCCGCTGTCGCTGCCCGCCCGAGAGCTTCACGCCCCGCTCGCCCACGAGCGTGTCGTAACCGCGCGGCAGGGATTCCACGAACTCGGCCGCGTGCGCGAGCTGCGCCGCGCGCCGTACTTCGGCGTCGGTCGCGCCGGGACGACCCACCCTGATGTTGTCCATGATGCTGCGATGAAACATCGACGGGTCCTGCGGCACATACCCGATGAGCGTTCGAAGCGCCGCCTGCGGCACACGCGCGATCGATTGCCCTCCGATGAGAATCTCGCCTGCCTCGACATCGGAAAAACGCAGCAAGAGCCGCGTCAGCGTGGTCTTGCCGCCGCCGGAACGTCCGACGAGGCCGACTTTTGCGCCTGGCGCGATTCCAAACGACAGGTGGTCGAACAGCAACGGTTGTGACGCCGAATACCGGAAGCTGACATCGCGAAACTCGACGCCGAAATCGGCCGGCGAAAATGCCTCGACCGCCTCGGCGTCGACGACCGATGGCGGCTCGAGCAGGAGCTCGGCGAACTGCGCGGCGTCGGTCAGCGCGCCTTCCATGCTGCGGTAGATGCGGTTGAACTCCCACATCACCCGAGTGGCCGTCGAGTAGTAGCTGAACGTGATGAACACCACTTCGAGATTGGCGCCTGTGCCGCTCCCGACGCCTAGCGCCACGACGAGCCCGAGGATGTTGGTGACGACAAACATCGGCGAGGTCACGAGATCAACCCTGAGGTTCTGGTAATCCCACGACCGCAGCGTCTTGGCGCCATAGTCGCCCACGTTGTCGGCGTGGATGCGCGCCTCGTCTGATTCGCGCGCAAAGGCCCGCACGGCTTCGGCATTGGTGATCGTGTCGGCGAGGTGGCCGGCGAGCACGTTCGAGGCCACCTCGCGGATGTCCACGAGCAACCGGCGGCGGCGAATCAACGGAATCACGATGACGAGCGTCACGGCCATCATCCCGAGGAGCACGACAAGGAGCCAGGGCGAGTAGCTCCAGAGCACCACACCGACGAAGGCGAGCGGCAGTACCGTCGGCGCCACCTGAAACGCGAGGACGTCGAAGACATCTTCAAACCGCCGGGCGTACCCGAGCGCGCGCTTGGTCAGCGAGCCCGAATAGTTGCTCTGGAAGAACCCCAGGTCCTTGGCCAGCAGCTCGCTCATCGCCTCGATGTAAAGCGCCTGCATGCCACGGATTTCCACACGCGCGATCAGGGCGATCGCAATACGCCAGGCGATCTGACCGCTCGACCAGAGCGCGGCGAACGTCAATACGTAGGGCATCAACGCGGCGGGAGTGAACGGTTCGTTGCGGGCGATCCCGCCGAGCAACCTGGCCACAACCAGAGGCGGCGCATAAAACGTCAGCACATCAGCGACCGCCGGAAGCAACACGGCACCGAGCGCGATGAGAGGCCGTCGGCGGAGTTGCGCGCCGTACTGCCGTATCACGAGCCGAAGCGCCGCCGTGAGACGGCCCGGGTCTCTGTCTGTGTCAGTGTTCGTCGTCATTGTGGCGGGCAGGAATCGTGACGGCGGATGTCGCTTTCCGTGCTTCCTCTGACAATATCGTTCCCGCCCCGCTCCTGTCCAAACACGATTCGCGTCACTCCTCCAGCAATTTGTGCTTGCACAGAATTTGCACCCGCACGCAGGCCCCCTCCACAGGAGCTCGCCTACACTCCTGAAACTCATCCTCGGAGGCACGCATGCGACGAATTTCAATCGGCGTCACGGTCGTTGTTTCGGCGCTGGCCGTCCTCCTTTTCTCCGAATCGCTCTCGTCCCAGGGCCGCCGCATCGGCCGGTTCGAGGTTGAAGATATCAACGCACGTGAAGCGGTCGCACGCGAGATTCTCGTGAAGTTTCGCGAGCTGCCGCAACCGGCACAGCTTGGACAGCTCGCGGCGCAAGCCGACGCCGAGGGCATGCAACCCGTCGGACGCACGGGGATCATCCGCATTCAGTCGCGCTCGCGCAGCGCGGCCGCATTGCTCGCCTCGCTCGCGAACCGTCCCGACATTGCCTTCGTCGAACCGAACTACATCGTCCAGGCGCTGTCGGATCCGAGCGATCCTCTCTTCCCGCAATTGTGGGGCCTCAAGAACATCGGCCAGCCGATCAACGGTGGCGCCGCAGGAACCGCTGGCGCCGACATGCGCGCCGCCGAGGCGTGGGAGCTCGCAATTGGATCGGCCTCGAATGTGGTGGCCGTTGTCGACACGGGCATCGACTACAACCACAGCGACATCGCGCCGAACATGTGGTCTGCGCCGGCGCCGTTCACGGTAACCATCCGCGGTGTGTCCCTCACATGTCAGGCGGGCACCCACGGCTTCAACGCGATCACACGCACCTGCGATCCCATGGACGACCACAATCATGGGACACACGTGGCCGGAACGATCGGCGCCGTCGGCAACAATGCCGCAGGCGTGGCGGGCGTCAACTGGATCACCTCCATGATGGGCCTCAAGTTCCTCGACTCCGGAGGCAGCGGAACGGTCGCCGACGCGATCGACGCCATCGATTTCGCCCTGCAGGTGAAGCAGATTTTCGCGGCTTCCGGCGGCGCGAACATCCGAATCCTGTCGAACAGTTGGGGCGGCGGCGACTTCTCACAGGCGTTGCTGGACGAAATCAACGCGGCTGCTGCCGCCGACATGCTGTTTGTCGCGGCTGCCGGAAACAACGGCCTGCCGAACGATCTCATTCCGCTCTACCCGGCCAGCTATACCGCGCCAAACGTCATCGCCGTGGCCGCGACGACCAACACCGATACACGCGCGACCTTTTCCAACTACGGCGCGAAGACGGTACACCTCGGCGCGCCCGGCGCCAACATTCTGTCGACGCTCCGCGGCGGCGGCTATGGCTTCCTGAGTGGAACATCCATGGCGACGCCCCATGTATCTGGAGCTGCGGCGCTCGCGCTGTCGCATTGCACGCTCAACACGTCCGCGCTGAAAACCGTGATTGTCGACTCAGTCGACCCGGCTACATCGATGGCCACGACCACGATTTCAGGAGGCCGCCTCAATGCGCGCAGGGCCCTCCAGTCGTGTTCCGAGCCTGCCGGCACCCCGTCCAACGTCACCGCGATCGGCGGAGACAAGCAGATCAGGTTGAGCTGGTCTGCGGTGGCCAGCGCCACGAACTATCGAATCAAGCGCAGTACCAGTGCGGGCGGCCCCTATACAACGGTGGCGAACATCAAGACCACCCAGTTCATCAACACCGGTCTCACCAACGGCACCACGTACTACTACGTCGTGTCGGCGGTGAACGTGCTCGGTGAGAGTGCGAACTCCGCCGAGGTATCGGCCACACCGAAGCTGCCGGCCGATGCCGTGGTGTCGGCTTTGACCGTGCCCAGCGATGCCGTGGCCGGAGGACCTCTGACTGTGTCGGTGACGACGAAGAATCAGGGAGCCGGATTCGCAGATCCATCGACAACGCGATTCTTTGTCTCGACCAACGCGACCCTGGAACCGGCCGACACTGTGCTGGCCGAAGCGCAAGCGGTGCCGGCGCTCGCACCGGCCGCGACGTCGGCCGCATCGGTCACGGTCAATATCCCCTCGACCCTTCCGGCGGGCGAGTACTACCTCATCGCGAAAGCTGACGCCGACGACGTGCTGCTGGAGAGCAATGAATCGAACAACAAATACGCGCGCGGCTTTTCAATCGGGCCAGACCTGGCGATCTCGACGCTGACCGTGCCCGCCACCGCAGCGCCTGGCGCAACCATCGAGGCCAGTTTCACCGTGAAAAATCAGGGTGGTGGTGGAGCTGCTGCATCGGTGCTGGAATTCTATTGGTCGACGAACAGCAGTCTCGACACGAGCGATCCGATTCTTGGCCAGGCAGCTATCGGCTCGCTCGTGCCAAATGGCACGCAGTCGGGGCAAATGCCGCTCGTGATTCCGGATGACGCCACGCTCGGCACGTACTACATCTTTGCGAAAGCCGATTCGGCGAACGCGATCGCCGAATCGACCGAATCGAACAACACGAGATCGGACACAGTGCACGTGGGCGGCGATCTGACCGTTTCGGCCCTCACTGCGCCCACGATGCTTGGTGCGGGCGTGTCGTTCGTGGCAACAGACACGACGAAAAACGCGGGGACGACGTCGATCGCTGAGTCGGTGACGCATTTCTTTCTTTCTCCGAATGCGAGCCTCTCGGCGGACGACCCGTTCCTTGGAAGCCGCACTGTCGGAAGCCTGGCGGCTGGCGCCGTGAGCGTCGGCAACACGACACTCACTGTCCCGGCCGACACACCGGCCGGCACGTACTATTTGTTTGCGAAGGCCGATGGCGCCAATGCCGTCACAGAGACTCAGGAGAGCAACAACACCGACATCCGCTCGGTGAAGGTCGGCCCGGATCTCGTTACGACGATTTCGTCGGCCACGACACCAATACAGGCAGGTTCGACGACCGTCGTGACGGATACCATCACCAACCGCGGTGGCAGCGACGCCGCGCCGTCGATGGTCAGGTACTACCTCTCGATCAACACGTTGCTCGATGCCGCAGACGTCATGCTGGCAGAAACGCGTGCCGTCGGTGTGCTCATCCCAGACGCATCGAGCACCGGTCAAACCGCGGTGACGATACCAGCCGGCACGGCACCAGGCTTCTACTATGTGGTCGTGCAGGCCGACGGCGGCGGCACTGTTGCAGAAAGCTCTGAGTCGAACAATACCTACGCGCGAAAGATAAGAGTGGATTAGCACGATGGCGGGTCTGTCAAAGCCAGACCCGCCCTACGACTAAAGGTGGCACGGACCGACCAGGTGGCACAGGGCTTTAGCCCTGTCGTGTCGCCTGGGGGACAGGACTAAAGTCCTGTGCCACCGCAGAATCGTTTCCAGAGTCGCGCGGCACCGGCGGGCGCCTCCCGAATTCGCTCAATATCGTCTCGAGCACGGGAAGCATCTCGCCTGCGCGTTTGGCCCGGATGATGAAGTCCCACAGCGGCTCGAACTTTTTCCATCCCGCCGAGTAGGCCAGATGACGCATGCCGGCAAGCACATCCTCGTGCGCCGACGCACCTCGCACAATCGACTTCCATCGGTAGAACTCGCGGTACGCCCACCCGTACCCGTACTCGAGCTCGGCGGCCGTCAGACGTGCCGGACGGAAGACGGTGTGACGGGTGTCGTAGAGATCCCAGTCATGATGAGTGATGCGGCCCTGATCTGACATGCGTTTGTAGAGTGCGGTGCCCGGGTACGGCGTCAGGATGTGGAACGTGGCTGTCTCGATGCCATGTTCGATCGCCCACTCGACGGTGCGGTGAAACACCGACCCGTTGTCGCCATCCATCCCGAAGACGAAGCTTCCGTTGATCATCACGCCCAGATCGTGAAGCCGGCGAATGGCCGCGGCGTAGTCGCGGCGCATGTTCTGGTACTTCCGCTGCTCCACGAGGTTTTCCGGATTGAGCGTCTCGAATCCGACAAAGAGGCTCCGCAGTCCTGCAGCCACGGCACGCTCGAGAAGATCGGGCGCGAGCACGGCATTCACCGTCCCGGCGGCCTGCCAGAGGCGTCCCATGCCGCGCATGCCGTCGAAGAGCGCCGAAGCGAAGCGGCGATCGCCGAACAGATGGTCATCGAGAAAGTACAGATGACGGCCGGGCAGACGATCGATTTCGGCCAGGGCCGCGTCAACGCTCTGCGTATAGAAGGAGCGGCCGCCTTCGAAGAACGCCTCCTTGTAGCAGAAGTCGCAGACGTGCGGGCATCCACGCGAGACGACAATCGAGTTCGGGACGAGATACAGCCGCCGCTTGATCAGATCGCGGCGAATCGGCGGCAGTCCGGCCAGCGTCCGCAGCGTCGATTGATAGAGGCGCTTCGGACACCGGCGCCTGAAGTCGGTGAGGAATTGTGGCCAGGTATCCTCGCCGGGGCCTAGGAAAATCGTATCCGCGTGCGAAGCGGCCTCGTCGGGCAGCGATGTCACGTGCAGCCCGCCAAGCGCGACATGCGCGCCGCGGGCGCGGTAGTGATCGGCGATGCGATAGGCCCGATGCGCGGAAGTGATGTAGACCTGAATCACCACGAGGTCGGGCGTGTCGTTCAGATTGAGCGTCTCAACGTGCTCGTCCTGAATCTCAACGTCGTCGTCATCTCCCAGATATGCCGCCAGCGTGGCAAGGCCGAGCGGCGGAAACAGTGAGTATTTGATCGGACGCCAGAAAGGGCTCGTCGCTTCCGTCAGCGCCGGCAGGATCAACTTGACCTTCATTGCCCTGCCTCGCCGAACACGACCACCGAAATCTCCCGCTCACGCGCACCATCGAGCTCCACGAAAAAGACGCGCTGCCATCGGCCGAGCACGAGCCGCCCTCCGGTCACGTTGAGGCAGGCAGACGAGGGCAACAGCAGGGCGCGGCAATGCGCATGACCGTTAGGCCGCTCGGCGTCGGTCACGTTCACCGTGCGTGCGGACGCGTCGTCGTGATGGTATCGGGCGTCGCCTGGTGCGGCGGCCTCGAGCAGGGCGTGAAAGTCGTCGAGCAGCAGAGGTTCGTGCTCGTTGAGGACGATCGCGGTCGTGGTGTGAAGGGTCTGAATATTGACGATGCCAAGCCGAATGCCCGAGTCGGCGACCAGCCGTTCCACCCGGTCGGTGAAGTCAACGAACTCGGTCGGCAGCCTGGTTGTGATGTGAATTCTGGCGTGACGGCAGATCGAAGCCGGCGTGAACGTCTCCATGGATATCCTCCACACGGAAGCATCGACGTTCGACCGGCAGGAGTCTTCAGCGATTCGTGAGCATTGCGTGAGATGTCGGTGAATCTGAGCGACTTACGGCTGGTTACGGCCGTCGCGTGAGGCCGAGAGCCAGGCCGAGACCGAACAAGGCGCCCTCCGCCGTCGCAACGAGCGCGGAGGTCAGGGGACCGAAATTGGACTCGCCAAGGAACCGGCCAAGTGGCGTCAGGTTGGCCTGCGATCCTGCCGATGCCTCAGCGATGAAGTGAATGGTGCCTCCCACCAGAGGACGGCCCGCGAGCGCCAGAGCCAACGCCGCGAGACCGCATGCTGCCGCCGTCACCCCAGCGGCAGCGAACCGCCGGCGACCCCGCGGGGCGGCCAACCCGCCCTGGGAGTGCGCGGTTGCGATCGTGTAGCCCAGTCCCGCAGCGCCGCCAATCGCGATGCCTTCGAGGCCGCCACCAATCGCATTGTTCACCCCCACGAGGGCGGCAAGACTCCAGCGCCCGAGCCACTGCACCACAGAGCCGGCAACTCCACCGCCAAATGCTGCGCCGCAGAACAACGGAAGGGCGCGGCGGGATCGCACAATCGATTCGGCCACCGATAACCCCGCACCAACGCCGGCGCCGCCGGCAGCGCCGCAGCACCCTCCGATGACGGCAAGCACGGGAACGACCGCAAAGGACGCAACGCTACCCGGGACCGCCATCAGGATCAATCCACCTCCAGCGCCGCCGACCACGCCAGCGAGGCCGCCGCCAATCGACGCGCTGGCCCATCTCGCCGCCGCGACTGCGGCTGCGCGGCGCAGCCTCAGGCTCACCAGCTCGCCGGCCGTTGCGAGAGGTGCGGGCTGGCCGAAAATCGGTACCGTTCCCGCTTCAGCGACATCCCAGCGCGTATCGCGCAGCAGCGCTCGCGCAAAGGCGTGGCCCGGGCGAGTGCCAAGGCGTCGCAACGCCTCGGCTGTGCCAAGCGCGTGCAGCAGTTCCGCCGCCTCGCGCTGCTCTTCCTCATCGCTTGCGTTGGCGGCCACGCGCGTCACGCGTTGCAGCAGTGGCTCGTAAGGTTCAGGGGCCTCAGACGGCGCATGCTGCTCGACCCGCGCGACACTTCCCATCTGCCACTCTGCTTCGTCTTCCTCTTCAACAACATCTCTATAGACGAACTGGTATCCATGGCGGGAAACCGTCCGGACGAAACGCGGCTCACGCGAGTCGTCGCCGAGAACCCGGCGGATGGTCCGGATGGCCTGGCTCAGGGCGCTATCGGAGACGACGACATCGCTCCAGATGCGATCGAAGATGTCGCGACGATGCACGGCCTCGCTGCGCCGTTCGATAAGGAACACGAGCAAGTCGAAATACCGCGGGATGAGCGGCTGCTCGCGCCCGTTGCGGACGAGCAGGCGGCGTCGCGGGGACAGGATGAATTCGCTGAATCGATAGCGCGGCACAGCTTCAGGAAGCAGAAGTCACGGCCATCGTAACCCAAACCTACTCCATCGTTTTGGATGTCGGAACGTCATGAACTTCTTTGACGGGTCATCAAACCGAGGCATACAATGCCCGCACGTAACCGGTCACATGTGAATGTGAGGGTCCTCATGAAGATCACGCTGGCGAACCTCGTGCTGGTCTCGCTGTTACTCATATCGGCCGCTTCGGCTCAGCAATCGGCATCGTCCGGTTTGGTGGGTCAGGTCACCGACTCGTCACAGGCCGCAATACCAGGGGCCACGGTCACCGTCACGAACGTCGGCACCAACGCGCAGCGCACGACGGTCACCGACGGCGAAGGACGATTCTCGATTCCGGCGCTTCCGCCGGCCTCCTATCACATCAAAGTCGAGTTGCAGGGCTTCCAGACCGCTGAGCTGCAGAATTTCGTTCTGCGACAAGGCGAGACGGCGCGCCCGACGATCACACTTGGTGTCGCAACGGTCAGCGAAGCGATCACGGTGACGGGCGAATCGCCGCTGCTGCAGACGCAAAGCGCATCGGTCGGCCAGGTGATCAGCGAGAAACAGATCGAAGACCTGCCGCTGAACGGCCGCACGGTACTCTCGCTGGCCTCGCTCTCGGCCGGTGTGACGCCGCGAAATTTCGCGCGCAACACCCAGTTCGGCCGCCGCAACCAGTTCATCACCGTCGAAGGCGGGCGCGACAGCTCGACCAACTACACGATCGACGGTGTGTATGTGCGTTCGCTGCGCTTCAACAATCTCTCGCTCAACCCGCCGATCGACGCCGTGCAGGAAGTGAGCCTGCTTCGAAACTCGTTCTCCACCGAATACGGCCAGGGCCAGGCGGTCGTCTCCATCGTGACGAAGTCCGGCAGCAATCAGCTGCACGGCTCGGCATACGAGTTCTACCGGAGCGATCGGTTCGATGCGAAAAACTTCTTCGCGCCGACCAAGCCGGATTACAAGCGGAATCAGTTTGGCGCCACCGGCGGCGGGCCGCTGATGCGCAACAAGTTCTTCGTGTTTGGCGCCTACGAAGGCCTGCGCACCGTTCAGGGTCAGCCGTTCCTGGGCAGCGTCGCGAACCCGGCATTCCTCGCGGGCAATTTCTCGTCGCTGGCCACGCCGATTCGCGATCCGCAGACGGGGCAACCGTTCCCGAACAACATCATCCCCGCGAACCGGTTCTCGAACTTCGCGCGCGTTCTCACGCCGACGATTCCCGCACCAAACTCGCCTGGCGCGAACAATTACACGGTCATCAGGAACTTCCTGGACGACTCGGACACCGCGACGGTGCGAGCCGACCAGACGCTCAACAACAACCACAGCCTGTTTCAGCGGTTCATGTACTACAAGGGCTCGCAGCTTCAGCCGGCGGCGTTCACCTCGACGGACCTGCCTCAGCGGGGCCGGAATCTCGCGGTCGGCCACACCTGGGTCCTCTCGAGCTCGTGGGTCAACGAGTTCCGCTTCGGCTACAACTACGCGTATCACCTGAACGCGCCGATCAGCCCTGAAGGCCGCAACTGGACGAGCGACCTCGGGCTGCGCAACCTCGCAGCGGCGACGTTTCCGCTCGCGTACGGTCGCCCGAACGTGGCGATTTCCGGATTCTCGAATCAGGGCGAAGGCGGCAACACTCAGGGGGCGACGGAAAACATTTACAGCGTGTCGAACGCGACCAGTCGCACGTTTGGCGGCCACACGCTCCGATTCGGCGTGCAGGCGCAGTTCCGGAAGTTCGAGCACCTGACGGACAATTCGACCCGCGGCAACTTCACCTTTAACGGCCTCTTCACGGGCAACGCCATCGCCGATTACCTCCTCGGCTACTGCTCCACCTGCGCGGGCGCATTCGGCAATTCTGGTGCGACGTACAACTCGCCCACCATCGCGCCGTTCATCGACGACAACTGGCAGGTGAACGAGAACCTCAGCGTCCAGCTCGGCTTGCGTTGGGAATATCTGGCGCCGTGGGCCGAACAGAACGGTGTGGAAGCGGCGTTCGACGCCGCGACGGGAAAGATCGGGTACAACGCGCTACCGACGTCCATGCCGGCCGCGCTGGTGCCGTTGGTCCATCAGGAGGCGCACTATTTCCCCGACGGAATCCTTCAGAAGGATTTCAACAACTTCGGACCTCGCGTCGGCGTGGCATACAACCTGACCGACAGGATGGTCCTGCGTTCGGGGTTCGGCGTCTACTACGACAATCTCAATCTGAACGAGCTGCAGTTCACACGCCTGATTCCGCCCTACTACGGGCAGTTCTCGTTGAGCCCGGGCGTCGCGGCTCCGCTGCAGGTCGATACGCTCTTTCCCGATCTCAACAACATCCCGCAGTTCCCGGCGCCGTTCTCGCTCGATCCGGACAATCGCACGCCGTACACCATGCAGTGGAACGTGAACTTCCAGCGAAGCCTGGGGCGCGACTACATGGCCGAGGTGGCGTACACGGGCAGCCAGAGCCGGAGCCTGAGCAAGCGCTACAACATCAATCAGGCGAGCTTCGGGACGACAGATATCAATACACGTCTGCCATTTCCGCAGTTCCAGTCGGCGATGCTGTATTCAGCGGCAATCGGCACGGCGGAGTTCAACGGTCTCTCGCTGCGCCTCGAGAAGCGCTACTCTGCGGGGCTGTTCTTCCTTGCCAACTACCAGCTTTCGGAGAATCGCGACAACGGCTCCGGCGAGGTCGAGGCCAATGACACCGCGTTCAGGACTAATTTCGATGCGGATGAGGGCCTCTCGCGTTACCATCAGCGCCATCGCAGCGCCTTCAGCTTCGGCTACGAACTGCCGTTTGGCGATGGGCGGCGATGGATGAACAGCACGGGTCCCGTCGGGTACGTGCTCGGAGACTGGCAGGTGCAGGGCGTGGTTCGCGTCGGCAGCGGATTCCCGTTCACGCTCTCGGGCACCAACGTTTGCCAGTGCGGGTCGTTCGTGCCCCAGCGCGTCAACTACGCGCCGGGCCGCGACGGCGATCGCGGGGTGGTCGACAATCCGACGCAGACGCAGTGGTACGATCGCACCGCGTATGTGGTGCCCGCAACGGGATTCCAGGGCACAGTCGGGCGCAACACGCTGATCGGCCCAGGATCGAAACAGGTGGACTTCTCCCTCAGCAAGCGCTTCCCCACCGGCGGCGGCTCGCGACTCGAGTTCCGCTGGGAGATTTTCAACCTGCTGAACACAACGAACTTCGGACAGCCGGACGGCAACGTCAGCGCCGTGACCGCCGGGGTCATTTCCACCGCAGACGACGCGCGGAACATGCAGTTCGGTATCCGTTACGCATGGTGATCGGCAGGCGGCACGATATGGAACATTTGGGAGCCAAGGAGGCGTCCATGACACAGACTGTCACCGAACGAGGCGTGAACAGGCGCGATTTCATGTCCCATGCGCTGGCCGTGGGCGGCGCGGCATTGGCGGCCAGCGTCGTCGGACCATCCGCTGCGTGGGGCGCCGTTGCGCACAAGCCGCTCGACCCCGTCAATCCGAACATTCTGTTCGGCAGCACCAGTTCACTGTGGAGCGGCGCACGCGATCTCGAATGGGCCATCAAGCGATGTGCCGCACTCGGACTGCAGGGGATCGAGCCCTACGCACAACAGATCGAGAAATACCGGGGCAATCCCCTGGTGCTCAAAAAGCTCTTCGACGATGCCGGCCTGACGATGATCGACGTGTCCAACGGCGCGAAGGGACAGTCGACCAACTTCATCGACCCGGCTGAAATCCCGAAGACGATCGAAACGCACGTGGCGTTCGCGCGCGACTTTCTCCAGCCGTTCGGATGCACGTTGTGGAAGTGCAACATGGGCGCGAGGCCGGTCGGCGGGCCGACCGACGACCAGCTCAAGCGGCTCTCCGACACCCTCAACGAGATTGGCCGGCAGACGATTGCGATGGGGATACGAATGGCTCCGCATCCGCATATCTGGGGGCCGATGGAGCGTGAATCCGACGTGCGCCGGGTGATGGAACTGACCGATCCCAAATACGTCTGGCTCACAACCGACACGGGACATCTGACGCTGGGCGGCATGGATGCGGTCAAGATCATGAGCGACTATTTCCCGCGCATCGCCGAGGTGCATCTCAAGGACACGTACGCCAAGTATCGCGGCAACACCTCAACACCGACGCAGGAGTCGCACAAGGTTGCGAGCGTATATCACAACATGGGCGGCGGCGGCGTCGACTTCCCCGCCGTCTTCAAATTGCTGCGCGACCGCAATTACAAGGGGTGGGCGATCTTCGATATGGATGGTCCGAGGAAGGGTGACGATGGGTTCGATGCGATCGGCGGAAATCTGGAGCTCGCCATCGACGACTACCTCTCGCACAACGTCAACTACATGAGGGTGATGCTCGGCATCAAGCTGCCGCCACACTAAGTCGACAGTCTACAGTCGACAGTCGATAGTCCACAGTCAAGTCGGGCGGGTTCTGACGTTCAGGACCCGCCCGTTTTTCTTGTCAGCGGTAGTTTTTTGTCTACGGCGGCACAGGGCTTCTTGACCCGCCGTAGCCTTGGCGAAGGCGGTTAGCCCTGCCAACGTGTTTTTCGACGCAGAGGCGCTGAGGCGCCGAGAAATCCGGTCAGCATCGACTTGGTGGGCCGCGCAGGCGGCCCACCAAGAACAAGAAGAGCCCGAATATCAAGAGCCCAGAAGATCAGCCGCTCTTGTATTCAGGCTCTTCTGTTCTTGTGCGTCCAAGGCCCGAAGTCGATGCCCGGCGGCGTACCAAAAGATTCGGACTTGGGAGAATTTCTCGGCTGGCCGGTTACGACCCCGGCGGAAAGCGCCGCAGCAGATCGCGCACAGCCTCGCGAAGCAGCGCCTCGCGGCGCTTCGCGTCCACGCCAATCCTGATGTTCGACCGGGCCACGCCCCGCCAGACGACCTCCTGCTTGACGGTGAAATCGAGCACGAGCGAACCCTGGTTGATCATCTCGAGCGACTGCGTGCCGGGCGCGAATGGCGGGATTCCCCACGCGGCGGGACCAGGAATGAACTGGCCGAGCGTCTGTGCAGACGTGCCGGTGGAGAGCAGCAAATAGTAGTTGAGGAGCAGGTCAGGCGCGTCCGACGCGGACTTCAACCCGCGCCGAAGTGTTTCGGCGGTCACCGCGTCCATGATGATGGGCTCTGCCAACTTTTTCAACGCCTCGGGATCATCGTCCGGCGTCCGCGCCATCATCACTTTGCCAGCGCCATCCGGGTTCCACGCCCAAGTGTGCGCGGCCTTGAAATTGAACGCCTTGTCGAAGTCGATGTTGACGTCGACCGCCAATACGGTCTGAACGACGAGGGCGATTCCCGTCGCCACGACCCACACACCCACCTTCGACTGAGACTTCGACATGAACTGCTGACACAGCAAGAACATCGCCGTCGTCCGCTCGCTGTGTGCCCGCAAAATCCACGACGAACCTGCCCGGTCACAACCGGCGGTGATGGCGTCACGACATGTCGTGCTTACGGCTGGCCAACCGGACGGCCGGCGGACCCTTTTCTCTTTCCATCACGTTTTTGAGCCGATTTCCGTTCATTTGTGTATCGAGTTGTACCAAACGCGCGAAAAGCTTTGCGTCTCGTTCGTAAATGGAACATACCTAAGCCACTTCATACCTGCGCTCGCGCGCGCAAACCCTTACACACCGGACTGATGCGGAGGCGGAAATGCTCTCACTCACTCGCCGAATGAGTCGATCGACGATTGCGACTCTCGCCATACTGGTACTGACGATCGCTCTGACGCCGCAGAATGCGTGGGCGCAATTCACCACGGCGAGTCTTGCCGGCACCGTGCTCGATTCGAGCGCCGCAGGAATACCCGAAGCTGCCGTGAACGTTGTGAACGTCGCGACCGGATTTTCTCAGGATGTACGCACGGGTTCGAACGGTGCGTTCCTGTTTCCACGGCTTCCCATTGGCACTTACCTGCTGAGAATTGAGAAGGCCGGGTTCAGTGCGTACGTGCAGGATCAGATCGCGCTCACGGTGGACCAGTCAGCCAATGTCGGAACGATCACGCTTCAGATCGGGGCGCTCACCGACGAAGTGACGGTGAGCGGCGCCGCCGAGCTGGTGACGATGCGAACGGCAACCGGCGGACAGTTGATAGGAGAACAGCAGATCGTGGAACTGCCGCTGCAGGGACGAAGGCCCGAGCGGCTGGTATACCTGGCGGCGGGGACGGTGGATCTCGGGCGCAACTCCTGCCGCATCTGTGGCCAGGGCGGCTACTACCCCGGTGAAGAAACGGCCGGCGTGAACGGAACGGGGCAAGGTCAGGTGCAGTTCCAGCTAGATGCCACCAGCCACAACGATACGTACCTGAATACAAGCCTGCCGTTTCCGAATCCTGACGCCGTGCAGGAATTCAACCTTCAGTCGAGCAACTTCACCGCCGAATATGGCAATGCCGCCGGCGGCATCGTCAACGTCGTCGTCAAGTCGGGTACCAACGCGGTCCACGGCACGGCATTCCACTTTCTCCGGGACGGGTCATGGAATGCTCGCCAGTTCTTCGCGCCAACACAGGATACGCTGAAGCGCAATCAATCCGGAGGCAGCATCGGCGGCCCGATTCTCAAGAACAAGCTCTTCTACTTTGGAACCTTCCAGGGTACGCGCATCACAAGCACGCCGGCCGGTCTGGTCACGTTCGTGCCAACCGAGGCGCAGCGTCGCGGCGACTTCTCGGGGATTGCGACACGACTCGTCGACCCGGTCACGAAGGTGCCGTTTCCCAACAACCAGATTCCCGTGAGCCAGCTGAGCCCGGTTGCGCTGTACTTCATGAAGTACATTCCGCTGCCCAATGGACCGGATGGCCGGCTCACGTTTCCAGGCAGCCTCAAGCGCGGCATCGACAACCAGTTGATGAGCAAGGTGGACTACTCCGTCCAGAAACATCAGTTCAGCGGGCGCTACTTCTTCACCGACTACGACGAACCGCCTGAGATTCCCGATAACGTGCTGGCCGCCAGCAATCAGGCCAAAGCCGTCCGCGTGCAGAACGTCTCGATCAGTCACACCTACGCGCATTCGTCGAGCCTGCTGTTCAACACGACGTTCGGCCTGAACCGTCAGCGCGGGGGATCGACGTCAACGGCGCCGTTCTCGATGAAAGATGCGGGCGTCAAGATGTTCGGCCCGGAAGATACCGAGCTCGCGGCACCGCCGGAGTTAAGGGTGTCGGTGACGGGCGGCTTCGGCATCGACACGAATCATCTCGGCGATTTCGATCGTGGCGACTTCACCTTCCGTCATGTCGCGACCAAGATCGCCGGCAATCACGAGATGCGATTTGGCGGCGAGGCGGTGACCATCTCGAACCATTTGATCAACACGTTCCAGATGTCCAGCCAGACGACGTTCAACGGATCGCTTTCCGGCAACGGTCTGTCGGATTTCATGCTGGGACGGCTCTCAACGTTTCTCCAGGGCGGCGGCCAATTCAAGGATCTGAAGGGCACCCGCTGGGGCGTGTTCGTCCAGGACAACTGGACAGCGAGCCCGCGCCTGACCCTGAACCTCGGCTTCCGGTGGGATCCGTACTTGCCGGCGTACGATCGCGAGGGCCGCGTCATCTGCTTCCAGCCTGGCAATCAATCGACGCGCTATCCGAACGCCCCGAACGGCCTGCTCTTCGGCGGTGACGACGCCGATGCCGGTTGCCCGACGGCAGGAGCTAATCCGGTGTGGACGAACTTCGGGCCACGCGTAGGGTTTGCCTACCGCGTCACCAACGATGGCCGAACGAGCCTGCGAGGCGGCGTCGGTGTCTTCTATACGCCCGAGCGCAGCGGTGCGACCAACGGCCAGAGCGACACGGCGCCCTTTGGCGGCACATTCACGATGAACGACGTGAACTGGTCGGATCCGTACGGCAGCAAAGGTCTGGCCGATCCGTTTCCGAAGAACTTCGGTCCGGATGTCCCCGGCCCGGAGTTCGTGTTTTCACCTCTCGGCAACGTCAGTTATTTTTCGCTCGACAAGCGCATTCCCCAGGTCGCCACGGCGAGCATCCGATTGGAGCGGCAGATTGGAAGAGACTGGGCGGCGGGCATCGCGTATGTCGGCAACAAAGGGACCTACATCTCTGCGAACAGAGCGCAGAATCCGGCCGTCTACATCCCAGGCGCGTCAACCGTGGCGAACACACAGAGCCGGAGGGTTTACCCGACCTACGGCACCATCTCGAGAAGCGAATCTGGCGACAACTCGCTCTATCACTCGCTCCAGTTGAATCTCGAGAAGCGATTCAGACACGGCTTCTCGATTTTGACGAACTACGTCTATTCCAGGACCAATGTCACCACCTATGTGCAGGATCCGTTCAGCCCCGAGCGTGAGCAGTACCTGAGCGGCGATGATATCCCGCACAATTTCAAGTTTTCGAATCTCTGGGAAATCCCCAACGCGCCGGTCACTGGCGTGCTCGACAAGATCCTGAATGGATGGCAGCTGAACGCGATTGTGATCTGGCAGAGCGGCTTCCCCTTCAGCGTCAGCAGCGGTCGCGACAATTCATTCACGGGCGGCACAGACCGCGCGGATTATGTCGGCGCGCCGAGCGACGCCCAATTGAGCTCGGACCGTCCGCACGACGAGATGATTCAGAAGTTCTTCGACACGTCCAAGTTCCAGGTCAATGCGATTGGCACGTTCGGCAACACCCCGCGCAACTTCCTTCGCGGACCGAGATACTTCAACACCGATTTCGGTTTGCTGAAGGTCACAAGGGTCAACGACCGTATCGGCGTGCAGTTCCGGGCCGAGGCATTCAACCTCTTCAACAATGTGAATTTCCAGCTACCGAACAGCAACGTCTCTTCTGCGCAGTTCGGCCAGATCACTGCCGTCGTCGAGGACAGCCAGAGAATTATCCAGTTCGGGTTGAAGCTGATTTTCTGAGGAGCCCGTTGATGAAGTCGATGAAAAAGATCCTTGCATGCCTGTCCTTGGCCGCAGGGCTGCTTTCCGCAGCCCCTGCGGTTGCACAGGACGCGCGAAACACGGTGCTCGCCGGCAATACGCATTACAAGATGCCGGTCTTTGCCAGCCGGGAAGCGTGGCTCGATCGGGCGGCCTTCCTGCGCAAACAAATCCTGGCCAGCGCGGGATTGCTGCCGATGCCCGAGAAGCGGCCTCTGAATATCCAGATCTTCGACAAGCTGGAGCGCCAGGGATACTCAGTCGAGAAGGTGCTGCTCGAAACGCTGCCGGGGTTCTACCTCGGAGGCAATCTGTATCGTCCCCTGGGACGCCAGGGGCCCTTCCCCGGCGTCGTCTCGCCGCATGGCCATTGGCAGTATGGCCGTCTCGAGAACACCGCGCTCGTCTCGGTTCCCGGGCGGGCCATGAATCTCGCCAGGCAGGGATACGTGGTGTTCAACTACGACATGATCGGCTACAACGACACCAACCAGATTCCGCATGACTGGGGCGATCCGCGCTACGAGCTCTGGAGCGTCAGCTCCTTTGGTACACAGCTCTGGAACAGCATCAGGGCCACCGATTTCGTGATGTCGCTTCCCGATGTCGATCCGGCAAGGATTGTGGCCACCGGCGCATCGGGCGGCGGCACGCAGACCTTTTTCCTGATGGCTGTGGATGAACGCATCAAGGCCGCCGCTCCAGTGAACATGATCTCGGCGACGTCGCAGGGCGGCGGTTGTCAGGCCGCCGCCAACTTGCGATCCGGGTGGTCCGATTTCAGCAACATGGTCGTCAGCGCGCTGATGGCGCCGAGGCCGCTCCTCATCGTGTCGAACGGCGGGGATTGGACGGTCGAAACTCCCAAAGAAGTGTTGCCCGCAGTCCAGAGCATTTACCGGCTGTTCGGCGCCGAAAAAAACGTCAGCAACGCCCACTTCCCCAATTTCATCCACAACTACAACAAGGAGAGCCGCGAAGCGGTCTACCAGTTCTTCAACGCGACGATGATGAACAATCCGGCACCCGTGAAGGAGCCGGACTTCAGAGTTGATTTTCCCCAGGATCTTCTCGCACTCTTCGGCCGATCGCGGCCGGCAAATGCGATCAAGGGCCTGGAGCAGTTCGTGGAGAGTCAGGTTCGGGCGGCGCGCGACATGACCGATCGGCTGCGTCCGCACGACGCCCCGAGCCTTGCGTCGGCGCGAAATTCCTTTTCCGAGCAGTTGCAGTTTTCCACACTGGCAGTGCGGCCCAAACCGGCCGATGTGCATGCCGAAAAGAAATCCGTACAAAACGGTGAACACCTGGTTCTGAGCCGCGAGGGAAAGGGCGACCAGGTTCCCGCGGTGTGGTTGGCGCCGGGCAAACGCAATCAGGCAATCGCGCCGACGTTGGTCGTGCATCCGAACGGTATCGCCGGAATCGCCGGCTCTCCGCTCGTCAAGGCCCTGCTGAATCGCGGTGGCATCGTGATGAGCATCGACGCGTTCCAGATCGGCACCGCGGTCGCGCCGCGAGATACGAACGCACGAGGCTTTTCGAGCTACAACCTGACCAACGATCAGGCGCGCATCCAGGACATCGTGACGGCTCTCGAATATCTCCGGAGCCGCTCTCAGGTTCAGACGGTCAATCTCGTGGGGCTGGAGGGCGCAGGTCTCTGGTCGGTACTTCGCTCGTGCGGTCGCCGGCGAGGGTGTGAATCTGGCGGCCGACTTAGGTCAGTTCGCGGCCGACACCGATTCCGAGTACGTGAAGAAGTTCTTCGTCCCCGGCCTGCGCAAGGCAGGCGACTTCCGATCGGCGTCGGTCATGAACACACAAGGGCGCGAGCTGATTTACAACGCAGGACCGCAATTCCCATCCGACTGGGCCAGGCAGGCGGCAACGCTTGCAGGAAGCGAGCTCGATCTCCGCACAACGCCAGTCGACGAGCCGGGCCTTATCGCATGGCTCACGTCGACGCAGTCTCAACGCAAAGTCGCAAAGACGCAAAGGTCGGCCCATTAGCCCCAGTCTTTGGACGCCGCTGGGCATCGACTTCGCGCCGTGGGCGCACAGAACAAGAAGAGCCCGAACACAAGAGCGGCTGATCTTCTGGCTCTTGATATTCGGGCTCTTCTCGTTCTTGTGCCACGGCAGCCGATCCACGTCTTGGCAGAGGGCAAATGGCAGATGGCAGACGGTCTCTGCGATCATCCATCTGCGATCTGCCCTGACAGGACTACTGCAGAACGCCTCCCACTGTCGTGCGTCCCGTTCCGCTGCAGCCGTCGCCACCATACCTGACGAACTTCTGAATCCGTTTCCCGGTGTCCACTTCCGCCGTGTAGATGTTGCCGCGCGAATCGACGCTCACCTGGTGCAGCCAGTGGAACTCTCCGGTCTCGCGGCCGCTGCGGCCCAGACGGCCGAGCTCCTGAAGCGTGTCCCGATTCAACACGTAGATCGTCATGTTGGAGTTGTCGCCGATGTAGAGACACGTCTGCTTGGCGTCGGTCGAGAAGTTCATCGACACCGCCGAGCCCGGCAGGCCGTTGGTCTTCACCGCCACCTGCTGCTCTTTGACGAAGCCGCACTTGCCAACTTCACCTGACGGGTTCGCGCACTCTTTGCCGAGATTCGGATCTTTGCTGTTGAAGACCTGGATGCGGTTGTTGCCGCGGTCGCAGACGTAAATCAAGCCTTCCTTGCTGACCTTCACGCAGTGAACCGGGTTGCGGAAGAACGCCGGCTTCATGTTGCCTTTGGTGAAGTCGTTCATCCACGGGCCGGCCGCCGCCGCCGCTTTATCGTCCACGGGGTTGTTGCCGTACGCCCCGAAGTGGCCGATGTACTTGCCGGTCGCGGCATCAACCATCACGACGCGGCGATTGCCGTAGCCGTCGGACACATACAAGCGGTTGGTGGACGGATCGACCATCAGATCGGCGGGCAGGTAGAACAGCGGCGTGGCGTTCTTGCCGCCGTCCTTGTTGTTGCTGTCGGCGCCTTTGGTGGGGCCGCCGATCATCATCACGAATTTCCCCTGCTTGGTGAACTTCAGGACCATCCCGTCCGATCCTGCCGTCGAAGCCCAGGCAGAAGGAGTCGGCTTGCCGCCGCCACCGTTGCCGCCGATGTACACGAATCCGTTGTGATCAACGAAGATGCCATGCTCTCTGGCCGGCCAGACGCAGCCGTCTTCGACACGGCACTTGTCCGGATCGGCCGGGCCGCCCCAGGACTGCAGCAGCTTGCCGTTCGCGTCGAATTCCAGCACTGACGGCGCCGGCAGGCAACAGTCGCCGAGCACACCGTAGGGACGTGGAAAGCCGAGCACGTCCACGGGCCGGCCGTCCGGGCCCTTGTGCGTGGCCGGCGTGAGGGCGGCCTCGTCGTTGGTAAGGCTGCGCGGCCGCTGGTAGACCCAGATGTGATCGTCAGGCGCGACGTACAGACCGCCAACCTCACCGATGATCCAGTTGTTGGGCAGCTTCTGCGGCCACCCTGCGTCGGCGATGAATCCCGGCACTTTGGCGGTGGGTGGCGTCCCGTAGATGCCGCTTCGCTCGGCCAACCGCTCGAGGATGCCGGTCTTGGCCAGCGCCGCCGCATCGGGCTTCGGTGCCTGGGCATGGCCAGGCCCGGCGACAAACGCACCCAGCACCATGCAGAGCATGGCGAATAGTCTCGACTTCATTGCACTCCTCCCTCACGAAAGCTGACTCGATTTTCCGGATACAGGCGATCTTCTCATTCCGGTCAATCTCCACGCGGGAAGGCGATGAGCCCCAGCGGCACGGCTCGCCAGTTCTTCCACTGCGATAATCCATCGCGGCCGCGCACGGCGAGCTGGCTCGAGAGACCGCCATCGAGCAGCATCGCGCGGCGGCATCCCAGCGATTTCATGAACGCCGCCATCTCCGGAACGGTGGGTCCCCACGGCACGGTTTCGCCCGGGCGTCCCACCGCGCCAAACCGTGTGATCACGACCACAATCGATCCATCCGGCATGATCCCCACCGCGAGCCGCGAATCGCGATGAGCGAGATCGACGCCGCGCGCAGGGGCCTGGAGTTCCCACGGCAGATGCCCGTCCACGAGCAACGTCGGGTACGACTGAAACGCATGGACGGCACTCGCTCGAATGGCGGGCAATTCTCCTGGTGTCACGAGCGAGACTTTTCCAGCGTGGTCGACCACGAACGACATGCCGAGCGATCCGGAACCCGGCGGCTGCGACTCGACCCCGTCGCGAACCAGCCAGCCCCACGAATCGCCTCCGCTGAACTGTCCCGCATTGAACGCCACCACGCCGTCTGCCGGCATCCGGTCCACGGTCCAGGTACCGATCATTCCGTGATCGCGTGATGCGTGATCGAGCTTGAAGCGCAGTCCCGACGGATCGAGCCGGATCACGATCGCGCGAACAGGCGCAAGCGCGCCACTCGAGGCCATCGGCAGGTCAGCCTGCCACACGCCCGGCGACACCACTTGCCACGTGGCGCTCAGCGCGACGATGAGGCTGAGAACGATCGCGTTCACTGCGTATCGAAGAGAGAGTTGATCAGGGTCATCACGCCCGAGCAGCCCTGGGTCAATGCTTCCGCTTCGTCCTGCCGGAACACGTACTCGGCCCCACTGCCGGTGATCTTGACCACCATCACCTTTTCGCCACCGATCTGCACCGGCGTTGGCGTCAGCGCCGCTTTCGCCTCCACCTTCCCGCAGAACACGGGAATGCGCTCCTTGAACATCGCGTACGCACGTGGTCCCTGGGTGCCGGCGGGCGGCGTCCAGCCGGGAGGCATGGCCACGACGGACGCCTCGTTCTCGATGGCCCGAATGCGATCGGCGCGCCCGCGGTCGGCCTCGCTCGGATCGACACCGCAGTGTTTCGTCGCCAGCGCCGCGACATCGGCCTGCATCTTCTCGCCGGCCTTCGCCATCTGGTCCGGCGGCGTGTTCGCGGCCATCTCACTCCACTTCTTGACGATCTGCTGCATCTCGTTGGACATGGCGACCGTCGTCGAGCAGGCGGCGTACTCGTCGTGTGTCTTGCCCGCCGCGAGCGATTTCTTCAGCTCTTCCCGCTTCGCGATTTCAAAGCGCAGAGCTTTGTCGAAGCGCCCGAGCTGCTCCTGGGTGATGAACACAACGGCAGGATCCGCGAACGGGTTCTGCGTCGACGTCGCCGCAGGCGTCGACGATCTGGGATCTTTGGGCGCTTCCTTCGCGGCCTCGCGCGCTTTTCGCATCAAGCCTCCGAGCTGGGCTTCGGCCGGTACCGCCCCCGACACCGCCGCATACACGCCGAGAAACACGCCGAGCGTCGACAACAGTCGCGCTGCTCTCATCGCCGTACCTCCGTTATGAACTGACTTGAAAAATGCCGGGCGCAGATCTACGCCGTTCAGGGCCGGACCGCGGGAATGATAGCGCAAAAGCCGGGCAACCTGGACGTGACGTGGTAGGCTACTTTCGCGAGGCTTGGGATGGATATATCCAGACGCACAATCCTCTTTATCTGTGGAATTCTTGGCGCCGTGATGGCCAGTTCTGCCCAGGCGCCTCCCCCGCTGGCCGAGCGCATCGGACACACCGATCCGAGCCGCTATCGCCTGAGCCGCTCTCACGGCAGCGAGGGGGACATGGCATGCATGACGCTGGTGCCGCGCAATGCCATTCCGCTGCTCAACTTCGTCCATCGCTGCCAGATGACGGCGCCCAAGGGCGGCGTGGGCCATCATTTTCACAATCGCAACGAAGAGATGTTCGTCATCTTCGATGGCGAGGCCGAGTTCACGATCGACGGCCGCGCCTCTCTTCTGAAAGGCACCGTTGGCGCGCCGGTGCGCATGGGACATTCGCATGCGATCGTCAATCCGACCAATGGACCCATCGAGTTCATGAACATCAACGTCGCGTCGATAAGCGGCGAATACGACGCGTTCGATCTCCAGGACTCGCGCGTGGGTGCGCCTCAAGATCCGATTCCGGTGTTCATGACCATGCGGCTCGACCAGAGGCTCATGGGCGAGCGCGACACGCAGCAGAACTATCGCAGCGGCAAAGGCGCGGTGCGGTTCCGCCGGGCGCTCCAGCCGTCGGTGTTCCTGACCAACTGGGGATACGTCGATCACCTGATTGTCGCGCCGGGAGGCTCCGAAGGCCTGCACAAACATGCGACGGTCGGCGAGGTGTATTACGTCCTCAACGGGAATGGCGATGTAACGGTCGCGAGCGAGACCGCCGCGATTCGCAAGGGAGATGGCGTTCCCATATTGCCCGGCCAGCCGCACGCGATCGTCAACAGCGGCACGCAGGATCTCGAGTTGATGATCATCGGCATCGCGACGGAAAAGGCCAAGCTCGATACCGTGGTGTTGAAGTAGATGATGACGCGGCTCGTTCGATCCCGCATCGCATCTGCCCTGGTGCTCCTGAGCCTCGCGGCGGTTGTGCTCTCAGCACAGCGGGGCGGCTCCAAGCCGGCGCTTGACATCTATTGGATCGACGTCGAAGGCGGCGGGGCCACGTTGATCGTCTCGCCGTCAGGCCAATCGCTCCTGGTCGATACCGGCTGGCGCAAAGACGACCGCGACGCCCGGCGCATCTACGACGTGGCCACCAAAGCCGGGTTGAAGAAGATCGACTACGTCATCATCACGCACTTTCACGCCGATCACGTCGGCGGCGTCGGCGCGTTGTCGAAGTTGATTCCCATCGACCACTTTCTCGATCACGGAGATACCGTCGAGAACCGGCCGGGCCAGGCCGCTGACGAGTGGGCGATCTATCAGGAAGCGTCGAAGGGCAAGCGATCGCAGCCGAAGCTCGGCGACAAGATTCCGCTGAAAGGACTCGACGTCACGGTTGTCGCCGTGAACGGAGAGCTGATCTCCGGCCCCATCAACGGAGGCGGTCCCAACAATTCAGCGCTCTGCAAAGATCCTGTCTTGAAGAAACCGGACAACGGCGAAAACGGCCGCAGCCTGGGTTTCCTGCTGCAGTACGGAAACTTCCAGTTTCTCGATCTGGGCGACCTGACGTGGAACAATGAAATCGACATGGTCTGCCCGGTGAACCGGCTGGGCACCGTCGATCTGCTCCAGGTGAATCACCACGGCATGGACCTCTCCGGGGCTCCGCCGTTCGTCCATTCAGTCGGCGCGCGCGTGGCCGTCATGAACAACGGTCCGAGGAAGGGTGGCATCGGCAGCTACCTCGACATCGTCAAAAGCGCTCCCGGACTGGAGAACCTCTGGCAGCTGCACCTCTCGCTGGTGACGGAGCGGGAACGAAATACGGCAGACGAGTACATCGCGAATTTCGAAGAAGAAGCCGCGTGCACGGGACACTACCTGAAGGCGTCGATCGGTCCCGACGGCCGGAACACGATGACCAACACCCGCAATAACGTCACTAAGACCTACACGTCGCGCTAGCTTTCTCTCGTCTCAACGCAAAGAACGCAAAGCCGCCAAATCCTTTTCAAAGAAAACCTCTGCGCCTTCGCGTCTTTGCGTTGGAGCAGTTTCCGTATCACCCGCCGCCGACCTTGCGTGGTGTTCGCGGACGCGGAACGAAGCCACGAGTCGAGCTTCCCGTCTTCCAGGGCTGATCGGTTTTAGGCTTCTGCGCACGCGCCGGCGTGGGTGCATCTTCTGCCGCTGGGGCGGGAGCCGGGGCTTCCGCTGCGGCTTTTGCGCGACGAGCGGCGGCCTTCTTCTCGTCCTTCTCCAGACAACAATGTTTGTATTTGCGGCCCGACCCGCAATGACAGGGCTCGTTACGGCCGGGCGGTGCTTTCTGGGTTGTCATTGCACGGATTCTACCGGAACCTGCCGCGCACGCCATGGCCTCCGGCTGATGCGCGTTCCAGGCAAGGATTTCGCTCTAGCCTCGAAGCGGGCCGTGACCCTGGAGCAGGTTGAGCGCCGAGAACGCGAAAATACGCCTATTTCAAGCGTAGTCGTCGATTTCCCAAGCTCCCTCCCACGATACATGGTCCTAAGTCACGGGATGTGGTGGACCCACTGAAATGGTCCCAAGGGATGGTCATTGATGGGTAGGGCTTTGTACCTATTTCCCTGAAGCGTCAAGTTACAGCAAGCTATGGCCGTCGGGAGAGTTCAATGCTGGCACAAATTCGTTTCGGCGAGCACAAAAGCAATAGAAGTGTGTACTGTTTTTACACAAAAGTCGTCGTAGGAGCATATTCAGTCCCATACACTCGGCGACCTGAACGGCGTACTGAAAGCGCCGCGTCTCACGTCACAGCCGGTCGTCATGAATAAGGTCGACGCGCGGCGGTACTACTTACACTTCGTTCTGAAGAGTTCCATGCCAGGGATTTTGACTCTCGTGATCGTGCTGCTTGCCGCAGCCCCGCTTCGCGCTCAGTCGAGCGCGACCATGCACGAGCCTGTCTTCAAAACGTCTGGCTCGGAGGCCGCAACGGACAGGGTACTCACTCGTCCCGGGACCTCCCGATTCGACGGACGGGTTGATGCGTCAGTGAATACGAACCGAGAAGTACGTCCCCCGTCTGCCACGCCGAAGGGGGTGCTCATTCTCTCCGAAGGCCCCGTGCTGCCGTACGGCCTCGTGCTGCGGGACAACCTCGTCGCGGCTCTCCGCCAGGACAGCGCGGAGCCGCTGAACATCTACGAGGAGTTGATCGATCGAATCCCGTTCGACAACGACGAGTACGACCGGCAGCTCGTCACGTTTTACAAAGCCAAGTACCTCAACGCGCCGCTTGACCTCGTCATGACGATCACCGAGCCGGCGCTCGATTTCGCGCTGCGCCATCGAGACGAATTGTTCCCGCGCGCCGCCCTCCTGTTCGGAGACGTGGACGAGCGCGCGATCCGCGGCCACAACCTCGGCGCGAACATCACGGGGGTATTCAGCCATTACGACGCGCGGGCGACGGTCGAGACGGCGCTCACGCTTCATCGTGACACGCGCCAGATCGTCGTCGTCGGAGGAGCGTCGCGTCTCGACCGCGGCTATGTAGAGGTGGCGAGAGAAGACCTGCGTGGCCTCGCATCTCGGGTTGCCATCACTTACATCACGGACAAGCCGTTGAACGAGGTGCTGGCGGCCGTGGCTGCGCTTCCCAATGACGCACTCGTGTTGTTTTTGAGCATGCAGTCTGATGGCGATGGCGTGGCAAGAACAGGGCCCGAAGTTCTCGCGGCCTTGCGGCGCGTGGCGTCGGTTCCCATTTACGGCATGTCGGGAAACTTCGTTGGCCGTGGCATCATCGGCGGCATGCTGTTCGATGTGCAGAGCCACGGGACGGAGCTGGCTCAGCGCGCACGGCAGATTCTGTCCGGCGTTCAGGCGTCCAGCCTCGTGCCAACGAGGTCGCGGAATACTCTCACCTTCGATTGGCGTGAACTGCAGCGCTTCGGCATCGACGGAGCGCGGCTCCCGGCAGGGGCTATGGTCGTAAACGGCAGACTCAGTCTCTGGGACACGTACAAGCGGACGATTCTTGTGGTCACTGCGGTGGTCTTCGGCCAGTTCCTGTTGATCAGCGGGCTTCTCGTTCAGGGGCGGCGCCGGCGGCGGGCCGAGCTCGCCATCCGCGATCTCAGCGGACGGCTGCTGTCGGCGCAGGAGGACGAGCGCCGCCGGATTGCGCGGGAGCTCCACGACAACTTGAGCCAGCAGATGGCGCTGCTCGCGATTGGAATCGAGGAAGTCGCAATGAGGCCGGGTCAGTCAGCCGCCAAGGTGTCCCGTTCGATGCGCGAGCTCCACCAGCGCACGGCAGAGATTTCTACCGAAATCCACAACCTCTCCCACCGGCTGCACTCGTCGAAGCTCGAGGCGCTGGGCCTGGTGTCGGCTCTCCGCGGGCATTGTCAGGAGCTCCTCGCGCAAGGTATCCACGTCAATTTCCACGACGAGAACGTGCCGCGATCGCTGCCACAGGAAGTCAAGCTCTGCCTGTTCCGCATCGGCCAGGAGGGGCTCAGCAATGTCGTCAAGCACAGCGGCGCGCGCGATGCGCATGTCACGCTTTGCACTACAGGAGATGCGCTCGCGCTGACCGTGGCCGACTCTGGCCGCGGGTTCGACGAGACAACTGCGGCGATTCAAGAAGGGTTGGGGCTTGCGAGCATGCGCGAGCGCGTGCGGCTGCTTAGCGGTGAGTTCATCGTCCGTACCCAGCCTGGTCAGGGCACCACGATCATCGCGAGCGTGCCGATCCCTGCGGCGCGTGGCAAAGCGGCTGGCCAGGCGCATGGCGACACGGTGCGCGTCGCGTAACTCACATCCATTCTTACCAGTCCAATCGGGCGCCTATCGGCAGGATGCGAGGTCTGGTGATCGCCGTTGGCCGCAACCACGAGCCGCCGAAACTGGTCGTCAGCGCCTGCGCGGCATTCGTGTTGAAGATGTTGTAACGTCGAAGAATCAGCGGTGATGGTCGAGCGTGACGCAAATTCAGGCGATACGCGATGCCCAGCTTTGCCCCTTCAGCGCCAGCTCGAGCGCCGGCTTCAGTTCTGATTCCATTCTCGATTTCACCACGTAGCCCGCGGCACCGACGGCCTGCGCCGCCTGCATGAATTCGGTGTCCTCGTGCACGGTGAAGAAGACGACGGGGGGTGCCGGGGGATGCTCGTGCAGCCAGCGGGCGACTTCGAGTCCGCTCATCTCGGGCATGGAGATATCCATGACCACGACGTCGGGCTTCAGAATCGCGACTGCGTCCAGCGCTCGCGGGCCGTCGCGGATCGCTCCGACCACTGCATAGTCGCGGGCCAGCAATCTCGCGAGGCAGTCGAGGATGGCCTGGTTGTCGTCGACGATGAGCACGCGCGGCTTAGACAATGTGCTGCCGTACAGCAAACTGAATGAGCTCTGCGCTCGACTTGATGCCGAGCTGTTGCATCATGCGGTACTTGTGAAACTGAACCGTCCGCGGCGTGACATTCAGGATGTCGGCGATCTGTTTCATCGAATGCCCCTCCGCGAGAAGTTGCAGGACTTCCCGCTGACGAGGCGTCAGCTCGTGCGACGGCTTTTCGATCTGGCGGCTGCATGAAGGATCCCATGAGGCCGGCGGTGACGAGCGGCGTCACGTACGAGCGTCCGCGGATCACTTCGCGAATCGCCGTCAGCAACTCTCCCGTGGCCGACCGCTTCAAGAGATAGCCGGATGCGCCGGCACGAAATGCTTCCGCCGCGAGATCGGCATCCTCGTTCATCGTGAGAAACACGAGCTTCACGGCGGGCGTCAGCTGCTTGATTTGCCGTGCCGCTTCGAGCCCGTTCAAGAGCGGCATGCCGATATCCAGCACGATCACGTCAGGCTTGAGCCGCTGCGCAGACGCCACGAGCTCTCGCCCGTCGGATACGGTTCCTACCACGTCGCATTCAGACGCCAGCAGCTTCTCGAACGCGCCGAGCAGGAGCGTGTGATCGTCCGCCAGCAGCACCCTTGTGGCTCCCATCACCGCCGCCAATCTTAGCTCAACCGGTCCTGTGGCTATTTCTTCGCCTGGGTGAATCCCACAAGTAGCGCCTCGGTCCACGTGATGTCGAGCTTGTCGCCAACTTTCACCGTTTTCAATGCCTTGGTGTCTTCAACACGGGAGGTATACTTCCAGTTGTTCGGCCCGCTGAACGTAATCGACGGAACCTTCCAATCGATCGCCGTAATCGTCGCCGTGATCGTCCGCTGCGTCGCCGCAGTGCCGCCAGGCAATTTGCCAGCCGTGCGGGTCACGGCATCGCCGGCGGTGTCGACATCCTTTTCACCTGGACGCTTGACGCGCAGGACGATGTTGTCGTAGTAGCGCGCGGTCAAGACGTCGCCGACCTTGATGGCCTCGAATCGTTCGACGCTTGCCGGCGCCACGATCGTTTCATAGCTGCCATCATCCAACTTCAGCGTCAGCGTGCGGGTGGCCTGTTCGATGGCCTCGACGGTTGCGGTGACCGTTGTGGTTTCGCCCGTCACCACCTTCGTTTGCGCGACCGCGATGCCGGCCGATGCCACGTACCACGTGAGTGCAAGAGTCAGTGCGCCAATCGTTCGTTTCATCAAATCCTCCTGAAAGACATGCGCGGTCACGATAGCGGGCGACGCGCGACGCGGCTATGCGGAATCGGCACGCGGCCCACGCCACGCTAGCGAACGCGGTTTCGCTGTGCCACCGACTTCTCGTTGATGCCGAAATGTGCATGAGTGCTGCCATCCCCCAGAGCGAAGTCCAGGCGGATCAGACTCACAAAAGGGACGAAGAGTCGCAGCCCGATACCTCCCCCTCCAATGACACCATCAGAGAAATCATCGGACTCGCCCCAGGCCGTGCCCGCGTCGCCAAATGCCGCCAACGCGAGCCCGGCGTACATGCTGATGCCGAACACTCGAAACGCTCGAGTCTCGAGAGCCGTGTATCGATATTCCATCGAGCTGATGAACTGATTCTTGCCGCGCCTGGCATTGAACCCCCAGCCCCTGACCGTGTTGCTTCCGCCCAGCGAAAAGTCTGTGTACGAAGGAACGACATCGGTCCCGCCCGACTGGAGCGTCACGAGGGACGTGGCGACAAGGACGTGGCGATGCGCGAGACGCTGGTACCGGCGAAGATCGATGTCCAGCGTGGCATACCCACCGGTGCCCGTCCGCCACAGGGCGTCGGCCGAGTTCCACCACCCGTGCGACGTGTCCTTCCGCGAATTCCGGTCGTCGTATTCGGCAACCGCCCCGGCGCTGAGGAACGTGTCGACGTTGTCGGGCGACAGCGTCACGCCGCTTTCCTCGCTGCGGACCTGGTACATTTGAAAAATCGCGCCCGCTTTGAATCGCTCGGATACGCGCTTACCGAGACGGGCATCGAGATCGAGCGAACGCTCGTTGAACTCGTTGAGCTTGTTGTAGCGATCGCGCAGCGTGAGCTTGGCACTGTGCCACAACGGCGCACGCGTCAGCTCGGGCGATGTTTCGCTGAATTCGAACAACGTCGACCCGCCGAATCGCGCGGTGACTGATAAATCATGCGGGCGCCCCCGCCGGCTCAACATCTTCAGCGAAGGACCAGCGGAAAAGCCGTCCTCGTCGGTCACCGCCATCGACAGTACGGGCAGCACGCGAAGCGTCTCGACAACGATCACGTTCAGGTTGAGCGCCTCACCCACGTCGACCGGCGTCAGAGTGATGTCGCTGAACACCCCGAGCCGATCCAGTCGCACCACGTCCTGGTCTGCGACGGCCTGGTAGTACACCGCGCCCGGCCTCAACTCAATCTGTGCGAGGACCACGGCTTCGGTGATGTGGCGCAGTCCACTCACAGTGATCGTCGCGATCGTCTTTCCTTCATGCGGCTGCGCACAAAGAGGCCGTGCCAGCACCAGAGCGGCGATGGCCAGCAGGAGAATCCTGACCCTCATTGTCGAAGAACGTATCTCGACAAGGAGGAGCTCAGATATGCAGTTTCGGCAGCGCGCCGGAAAGGACGGAAAGGATCGCGAAGGTCAGGGTTTTCGGCCGAGTGCAGCTTTGATCGCGCCGATCAACTCCTGGCCCGCGAGCGACTTCAGGACGTAGTCGTGACCGCCCGCCTTCAACGCCGCAAGCCTCACCTCAGGGTCACAGATGGCGCTGAGGAACACGATTTTCACGGCGGGAGCCACGTCGCGAATGGCCGCAGCCGCGGCGATGCCGTTCATGTGTGGGAGCGCCACATCCATGAGCACCAGATCGATCGGCACCGTTCGCGCTTTGAAGACGGCCTGAACGCCGTCGTAGGCCACATCGATGCCCTTCAGGCCTGCGTCATGAAGGTGCCTGATGAGGAAGGTCCGCCAGATGGAGCTGTCATCGACAATGAGGATTCGAATCTTTGAAAAGTCGCACACGACAAAACGATGACACGACGCGCCGGGCCCGTCGTTGCTCTGGCGCAACTTCGAAGAAGGGGCCTCGCCGTCATGGCAGATGCCATGACGGCGACACAAAACCACTAGGCGGTGAGACGGAAGAGGCGTTTTGGCGAGTGCAGGACGATCCTGCCTCGATGCTTCTTGAGGGTGCCGTTGAGGTGCCACTCGCTCAAGATGCGGCTGGCGGTAAACGGAGTGATATTGGCGGCGTTGGCCAGTTCCTCGTTGGTGACCTGCACCTCAACGCCGTCGCCAACGTCGCTGCCGATCTGCTGAACCAGGCTCGCCAGCACGTTGGCGAGACGTTGTCGCGCCGTGTCGGATACCAATGCGGCGTGTGTCGCGATGTACCAGTCCAGATAACCTGACGCCACCGACAATGCGTTGTGGCAGAGGCGCGGATAGCGATCGAGCAGCGCTCGAATCGTGACGCGGTCCCACACCAGCAACGAACTCTCTTTGACCGTCTCGGCACCTGCACGATAGGGCGACACCATCGGCAGAAGCGTCGAACCGCCGAGGATGTCACCGGGAACGAGCCAGTGCAAAAGCATCTTGCGGCCGTCAGGCGTGACGAAAAAGTAGCGCGCGCGTCCCGTCGACAACAGAAAGAACTCGTTGGCGGTGCTTCCCTGTTCGTAGATGGTCGCGTGCGGCTGGAATCGCCGCGTCGTCGCAGCGGCGATGACGGCCCGGACGTCCGGACCCTCCAGGCCTTCGACAAGCGGCGACTCCACCATCAACTACCGCCTTCGCCCACCACCCGATGGACGCCCACCACCCGACGGACGCGCACCACCGCCGCTCGGACGATAGGTGCCGCTGCTGCCCTGCGTACGCGCACGCCCCGCATCGCTTGTGCGCTGCGTTCCCTGCGTTCGCGCCGCCGAATCACGATCGAGCTGACCGGTGGTCGGTGACGCGCTTGATGATCCGGCCTTTTCGCGCGCCTGAGCGCCGGCATTCTGCGCGGCCTCGCGCTGCTGTGGCGTCGGCTGCTCCACGTTGTTCCAGCCGCCGTTGTCGTACTTCTGCCAGCTGCCGCCTTCCCCCTTCTTGTATACGTTGCCATCGTGGCCCGCGTACATATCGCCGCTGCCACTGACGCCGACCGTAGATCTGCCCTGCGATCCGCTTCTGCTGACCGAGGTGCCGCCGCCGCTCCCCTGGGTCACACGACTCGTGGTTCCCGTCCTGTTGTTGGTCACGCGCGAAGTCGTTGCCCATTGATCGCCGCGTTGAACGGCCGTCGTTCCCCAGCTCCCGTACGCGTTTGCACCCTGACGCGTTCCCGCAGCCGTACCCGTTCGAGGGTTATACGCTTGTGCCCTGCCCGCTGCGCCGTACGGTCCATAGGCAACCGCCCCTCGCGAATACGTGCCGGTTCTGGGGTTGTACCGCGCGCCCATGCCCGCTCCGCCGTAGGGGCCGTAGACCGCCGCGCCCCGCGAGTATGCACCGGTCCACGGGTTGTACGAGGCGCCGTATCCATAGGTTGGGTAGTACGGGAAATAGGCCGGATAGAACCCGCCGTAGCCGATGTAAGGCGGATAGTAATAGCCACTTCCCCAGACGGCGCAGCCGTACGCGACCATCACTCCCATGTAAGCGGCGGCGGTTGCGAAGACAACAGTGTCTGACTGTCGAGCTTTCCACGGTCACGTACGTCACGTTGTGCACCGGCGAGCTCACCGGAATCTCGTAGATCTCCTTCGGTATCGACGAAGCAACTTCCCACGGGCCCGTCGCAGCCTTCGACATGAACCAGACGCCCTGGAAGCACATGTAATACAGATCGCCGACCTTGAGGATGTCCTTGTCGGTATTCACGGCCCTCGACACCGTCGTGGTCTCGATAGGCACAAACTCCGGTGCGCCCTGATAGCTCACCTCGGGCGCCATGATGGCTTTCCTGTTGACGGCGGCGGTCTGCGGAATCTGCGCGAGCAGCACGGCGTCGATGGCCTGTGACGTGCCTGGTACCGATGCGAGGACGCGCGAGCGCGGATGCTCGAGCGGGATTCGCTTGAAATCATCCGGCAAGGAAAGCGTCGCAAATTTCCATGGGCCGCCAAGGGCAGGCGCGGCGAACCAGCGACCGGAAACAAGAAAATAGAACGGACCTGTCTGCCCGTCCCGAAAGACGTCGCTCTCGGTGTTGTTCACCCACAGCAGGCGCGTCCCTGGTCACCGGCGTATAGGCCGGCTCTCCCGTCGTGAGAATCATTTCCGCGGGCGTCGTGCTGATGAAGACCACCGGCGCCTGCGCTGCCGTCAGCGTTTTCCCCGGCAGCGCAGATTTCACTTCCTTCCAGTTTTCGTCGGCGGGCAACTTGCTGAAGCTCGGTGGCAGCTTGGCGACGGGCGTCCATGGGCCCCTTCACGGCAGCGGCGGTCATCCAGCTGGCGTTCACGCGAAGAAAGTACGTTTTCGTTGGACCGTGCTCGAACACGTCCCAATTGGTATTCACCGCGAATCTCAGATCGTTGCCCTCGATGGGGCTCCAGATGGGATCCCCGTCGAAGTTCACGAGCGCCGACGGCTTCGTGCTGAAAAACACCGCGGGCGGATCGGCTTTCACGCCCGGCACATTGCGCGGGACGATCATGCTGGCATCGACGCCGGCCAGCACGCGATCGAGCGCGATGACGCGCTGTTCTCTCGGAACCGCATTCAAGATGTCGGCGATCGTGCCTTGCA
Organism: Vicinamibacterales bacterium; assembly: GCA_963811435.1. GTDB lineage: Bacteria > Acidobacteriota > Vicinamibacteria > Vicinamibacterales > JAMQPK01 > JAMQPK01. The sequence goes on along the minus strand of CAWERD010000006.1, from coordinate 435,406 downwards.
GCTGTTCTTTTGGCAGGGTCGGAAAGTTCGCTTCCCTGATCGAGAACTGAGAGAAGTTCACCAGACGTTCGGCGACCGCGACGCTGGTGTCGCTCTCGATTCTGAGCGTCCCGAGCGATGCGTCCTTGGCTCCCTTGCCGTGATACGACACAGCCGAATACATCGTCAGGCGCTTCTGATCCGGCCAGCTCGCAACCTGCGGCTGGTAGAGGATCAGTTGGGCGCCTGCGGGTGTTGAATAGGCACGCGGCCACCCCCCATCCACCGGTTGGTCCGCAGCAGCGGTCGTCGCGCCGGCGCGAGATGGCGCGGCCTGGCGCGCAAACATCAGCGACGATTGAGCGACAGCCAGGCTGAGGATCGTGATGAGGGAGACAGCGCTTTTCACCATGCGGTGCAGTGTAGAAATGTCCGCTACCGCCGACTATGCGATTTCGGCACGCAGAGTGCTGACTCACCAGATGCTGTGATCCGCCTGACGAGCGGCAATGAGCCGCGCAGTCCCAATCGAGGCGATCTTCAGCGATGCGTGGTCGGCATGCCCATTGCTCGGCATCTGCCGTTGGCCGGCATCACTCTTCTCGTTCTTCTTGTCATGGCGGGAAGCGCCTTCGCACAGACCGCGCCCGACGCTTCGGTTCCGACAGCGACGCCCTTGGCTCTTCCGGATAAAGCCGGCTCATGGATTGAGGAGGGGCGGCCATGCGCAGGCTGTCCCCCGCGCCGTGTCGGAACGGCCTTTCTGCAGACGACGATCGTCAACGGCTTCTATGAGCTGGCCAACCTCGCACGCGGCCAGGCCACCGCGAAGATCACCCCCGCCACATGGTGGGCCAACATGGAGCAGGGCTGGGTGTGGGACCTGGACGACTTCGTCGTCAATCAGTTCGGCCACCCGTATCAAGGCAACAACTACTTCAATACTGGCCGGGCCAACGGCCTGAGCTTCTGGGAATCGGCGGGAATCACCGCCTTCGGGAGTGGCACCTGGGAATACTTCGGTGAGACGAACCACGCCTCCCTGAACGATCTCATCAACACGACCCTCGGCGGCATCGCGCTCGGCGAGATGTTTCACCGCACGGCCTGGCTCGTGCGCGATCACGCGCGCGTCCGGACGCAGCCGCCTCATGCGCGAAATTGCGGCGACCGCGATCGATCCGATCACCGGCGTCAACCGCTTCATTTCGGGTGACAGCTCACGGGTGTCTGAGAAGCCCGACGAGCTCGTGCCCTCGCAACTCGCCGGGTACACATCTGCGGGCGTGCTCTGGCGGGGCTCGAACACACGCGCGTTTGAGTCGTCTGGCGAGCCGTTTCTCGAAATGGACCTGCTGTACGGAGACCCGACGAGAGGACGCAGCCGAACGCCGTACGATGCCTTTGCAGTCCGGCTTCGCATGGGCGGCGGTGCGGGATTCAGCGAAGTGCGCGTGCGCGGTCGCCTCCTCGGGCAACCGGTTCGGGGAGACCGCTTCCAGTTGAGTGTGCTGCAGGCGTATGACTACTCGAAGAACAACGCCTACCAGTTCGGCGCGCAGTCCTTCGAGGTGAACGCCGCATTCACTGGCAAGTTGTCTTCACGCACATCCATCTGGGCCTCGGGCTGGGGAGGCCTGACCGCACTGGGCGCAGTGGATTCGCTTCCTTCCACAGGGGCACCACCAGTTGAGCCGACGCCAGACGAAGGCGAATCCCCGGGCCAGGGCGTATCAGAGGGTCCGCGGTTCTACGACTATGGTCCGGGATCTGACTTCGGCGCCGGGACGAATCTGATGCGCGATGGCCGCACGCTCGCGGCGGTTTTTTATGAAGGCCATCATCTTTACAGCCTCGACGGGGTTCGCGCCAATCACCTGCTGCAGCAATTCAGAGTGGACCTGCTGGCGCCATTGCACGGAAAGCTGGGAATCGGAGTGTCCGGCGAGTACTTCCGCCGCAAGACCTATTATCAGGATGGCAACCCGCCGGGGAAATTTCATTTCCCGCAGTTCCGCGCGTACCTCACCTGGAGAGCGGTATCGTGAGCCGGCACGAACACCGCATCGTGGCTGCAGCCATCGCGATTGCGTGTCTCGCGTCTGTTGAGGCGCATGCGCAGACGGCAGGTACGTCGAGGACGTGGATCGCTGCCGGGGGCGCCACGACGACGCTTCAGGGCGCCTGCGGTGAAGGGTGCGACCTTGAAAGCCCTTATCTGCACACAGGAACTGTGCTCGCCAACGTCGGCTACCGCGTGAATAGACGAATGGACAGCGGCGTCGAGATCTTCTGGGTGCCAGCGACGTCAGCCGCCGGAGACAGCATTCGATCGACGTTTCTCCTGGGCGTGGCGCAGTTCAGGCCGTGGGAGTCGCGGGGCTTCTCGCTGAAAGCCGGCATGGGCATGGCGTTCGTGCGCAATTGGGTTTACGACGTCAGCGGCGCCGCTCCGCCCTTCACATCGAAAGCCCTTGGGCTCACTTACGGCGCAGGATGGACGTTCCGACGTAACGAACGCCTGGGTGTTCAGATCTTCGCCTCCCAACATGTTGCCACTCTGGGCGACCTCGAAACCAGCACGCAGAAAGTTGAGAACGTCATCGGCAATTTCTGGTCGGTCGGTGCCGCGCTGGTCATTCGGTAGCAATCAAAATCCTCGACCCCATGCGTAAGTCCACGCCGTGCTGAAGGTCGTGAAATCGGATCCGACCCGAACCCACGCGCCTTTCGACACCGCCACGCGTAGTGATTGGCGCCTCGCAAGCGGCAGCGACAGCGTTGCACCGAGGCGCGTGCTGCTTTGCCGTTCCGGATTTTCGACGCCGTTCACCTTCGTGCGGCCGCCGGAATAGAACGTGCCGTCCAGGGCGGCCCAGGCACGCCGCGAAAGGTCATAGCTCAGGTGCATCTGGGTCGTCACGAGCGGAGCCTGTTCCCGCATACCTCCGAGGTAATTCGTGTTCTCACCGAACAGCCAGATGCCTACGTAGGAGTCGACGTGCCAGCGCTGGCCGACCGGAACCGTGATGCCCAGTTCGGGCTTGAACGACAAGCGGTTGGAGCCCAGATTAACGAGCTTGGTCGAGTCGTACTGTCCCGCGGGCAAAATCACGATCAGGCTTGTTCCGAGCCCAACTCGGCGGCCCTGCTTGGCAAACGTCGCGGTGTCGACCGCCGGAAACCCAAAGAGGTTGACCGTAAGGCGCGCGGCGGCATCTCCCTGACCGAGTCGATCGACCCGCCGCTCGATTCCTTCGAGCAGGCCCGCTGCGCTCCCCCTCAGGAACGGGAAGGTTCCCCCAAGGCTGGCCGACCGGCCGAATAGATCAAAGGTCCTGTAGTATCCGAACACCAGCGCACCGACACGCGCGCGCGCATTCTCGATCGGTGACGTGGGATCGGATATGACATCGCCGCTGGACCGTGCCGCGGCGACGACGACCACGTTCGTCCCGATCGGCGACGCAAGGTACACCCGTGGCTCGAGCTCCTGGCCCCGAGCGGCAGAAACAACACCGAGCACGAGAAGCGCGCCGAAGGCGACGCGGCTCGCGCTACCTGGGCACGGGCTTGACGAGGCCCTCGCGCTGCAGTTCCTTCGCGATCTCGTCCGCCAGACCAGCGACATAGGTCTGCACATTTTTTGGATTGGTCGATTCAGTAACGCTACCCCACACCAGCCCGCCATTGGCCACATCGAAGAGCAGCGTTTCGACCGCAATCGTGGTGACTTCGCGGGTACGGCCGATCGGCGTTGCGGTGAGCCAGCCGTTGGCGTAGTAGGTGGAGAAACTCTGGTAGTACATGGTTGTCCAGACAACGGGCGTGAAGACGGTTTCCTTGTCGACGCTCATCAACCGCACCACCACGACGCCGGCGACACCGGTGCGCTCGAACCACGCGCGCGCCTTGTCGGCATCCTCCAGCAGTTCTCGAGGGATCGTTCGGTAGGCGGCTATGCCTGAGGACCCGCGCGACGTCAGCTCTCGGGCGAGGGCCTCCTCGGCCGACATCCGCAGGCTTTCGTCGTGGCTGATCACTACAGCGGCCACCTTCTTGCCGGCCATCCCGAGCGCCTGCGCGCCCGGCTGTTTCCAGGTCGAGCGGAATTTATAGGACTGGGCGAATACGCCTATACCGCACGCGAGCATGAGAACGGCCGTGCCGACCGTGGTCTTAGACACTACCCTCGCCTCTTTTCCTGACTCGATCTGGTCTTGAAACACTCGCACGCAAGAAGCGCGCCCTGACCGACAACATTTTTTCGCGACAGCCGCGGCTCATCGATACCGTTCCGAATCTTGAACGCCGACGGACGCTGCCGGTGGTGGCGTCGCTGGTGCGGCGTACCAATGCTCCCGCGGCACAACCTTGGGCGTGTGGGGGTCGGCCAGGTAATTGGGCGACATGATCTGCACACCGAACTCGTTGAAGACATCCTGAATATTGGCGCGCAGCTCGCCAAGCGTCGTCGCACGCAGGCGCGGCTCTTCCAGGCACACCAGCAGTGTGTACTCGACGTAGAAATCCCGCAGATCCGTTTGTCGCAGCACGGGCGCCGGATGCCGCTTGATCCCAGGCGTCCGCTCCGCCGCGCGCAGCAGCATCGCATGAACTTGACGCCACGGGACGTCGTAGCCGATGGTCACCGTGACCGGCGCGAGCACCCCTTCTGCATTCGCGTGGCGGGAATAGTTGGTGATGAGGTTTGAAACGACCACCGCATTGGGGATCGTGACCTGCTCGTTCACATCAGTCTCGATCTTCGTTGACAGGCTGCCAAGGTGGGTCACCGTGCCCTGGACGTCGCCGATTTTCACGAAATCTCCGAGGCGCACGGCGCGGGAATACGTGAGGGTCAGACCACTCATCGCCTGATTGACGACGCCGCTCGAGCCGAGTGAGATGATCAGCCCGATGAAAACGCTGATGCCTTTGAACGCGTCCGACTCGCTTCCGGGCAGATACGGATACGACAAGACCAGCGCAAACACCCACAGCAGCACGGAGACGAGCCGGCGTGTCGGTTGTGCGGTTTCTGGATACACCCCGGGAAGCTTCACGTGTCCTTCAGCGGCGGCGTCGAACAGCCGGTGCGCGATTCGCACGACGAGGCGTGCGATGAGGAAGATGACAGCGACGGTGAAGAGATCTGGTATCGACGCGACGATCGCGAGTCCGATGGCCGCAAGTTCGGCGATCAGCAAGCCTCGGAGCGATTCGCCCCACGGTCGCGTGTACGGAAAGCGCGTGAGCACGAACGTCACCCAGCTGTAGCTGAGCGCGAGTGCCAGCAGGGCGGCGACCAACGTGAGGAAACGACTAAGGATATCCGGAGCTCGTGACGCGCGAACGAGCTGAAGATCGCCCGCGAACCGCTGCAGCCGCCGCTCTCCACCCTCGTGCAGCCAGACGGCCAGCGCGCGGTGGACACGGTAGATCGTCCACAGCAGTCCCACGAGCACCATGGTGACGATGAGGGACTGCACCACACTCGAGATCAGGCGCGCCGGCATGCGCAGCTCGACCTGCTCGTCAATGGCGGTTTGAAGTCGTGCGACGGCGACGGCCGACTTCTGCTCGAGCGTTTCGCCCGCCAGCTCGTCGACGTCGGCAGGCACGATGGCAATCACGTTCTGAGGACCGACAGCCACAACCATGACGCCTTCGATGCGGTGCGCCACCACCGAACCTGGATGACCGGCGGCGACCATTCTGTCCAGCAGCGTCACTGCCGCGGCAGCCCGCTCTGCGGGTGTGCGTGCGAGGATGCTCGCGCGAAACTCGGTGATCGGTCGATTGCTGTAGACGAGCGTGGCCGGAGCCGCTGCTGGTTGTGACGTACCTGTGCCGGGAGCCGCGGTCTGGGCAAATGCGGGCGCGGCAAGCAACAGCACACTCACTGCGCAGACAAGAAGGATTTGCGTCGGGTTCTCCTGGCGGTCCTTTGGCAACTGGCGTGCCGTCGTCAGTACCCGCAGTTGGACGGAAGAAATGACAACTGGTATCACCGCATTTCGCCGGTCGGGTCACCGCTGGCGGTGAGGTCTCTCAAAACACATGACGCGCTCGCCTCACGTAAACGCCGGTGCAGTTCTTGCACTCGAGGACAAAAGCTTGCCCAGGATGACATCAAGACATGGCTAGAGCCGCAGTGTTTCCGATTTCGCCGCTCGAGTTTCGTGTGCCGCTCGTGGCACCTTCGAAACGCGTTGAGCTCGATGACCCTGCAGTCGACGCTAAGACCTTGCTCGATCTGGCGATCGAGTCGTCGCCGAGCGGCGTTCTTATCGTCGGGCCGGCAGGGACCATCACGTTCGTGAACCACGAGGTCGAGCGCCAGTTCGGCTATTCGCGTGACGAGCTGATTGGCCAGCCGGTCGAACGGCTGCTGCCCGACGTTCTACGCTCGCTGCACGCGGTTGACCGAGGGCCTTTCTCGAGTTCCCCTCTGCCCCGGCAGATGCGCTCGGGCGGCGAGCTCGTCGGCCGTCGGAAGGACGGCTCCGAAGCACCCGTGGAAATCGGGCTGAACCAGATCCGCACCGAGAAGGGGCTCTTCGTCGTCGCGTCGATCGTCGACATGACCGAACGCCGTCGTCTCGACCATGCGCATAACGCGTCACACAGAGAGTGGTTGCGATTCGAGCAGCTCGTGAGCGAACTGTCGGTGCAGTTCATCGATCTGCCGGCCAGCGACGTCGACACCGCGATCCGCGAGGCGCTACGCTCCATCGTCGAGGCGCTCGATCTCGATCGGAGCACGCTGTTCCAGCTCAGCCATGACGGCGACATGCTCTACACGCACGGCTGGTGGCGTCCCGAAGTGGCCGCGCTGCCCGCACGAATGTCGGCCAGAGAGAGCTTTCCGATAATGCTCGAGAAGCTCAAGGCCGGTGAGTCGGTGTGTCTCTCCACCCTCGATGAGCTGCCGGACGGCGTTGACCGTGCCAACCTGATTCGCTTCGACACACGGTCGATCGTGGCGATCCCGCTGTCGGTGTCGCGCCGGATCGTCGGTGTCATGACCTTCGGTATGGCACGCGAAGGGTGGCAGTGGCCTCTGGAGATGCTTCAGCGCCTGCGCCTCGTGGCAGGCACGTTCGCGAGCGTGCTCGCCCGCCGTCACAGCGGCGATGCGCTCAGTCAGGCGCTCGCTGAAGTGGCGCGACTGAGCGAACAGTTGCGTGCGGATAACGTGCACGTGCGCAGCGACGTCGAAAGCACTCTTGGCACATCGGGCGTCGTCGGCAACAGCGCCGCGATTCGCCGGGTGCAGGAGCAGGTGCGCCAGGTGGCTGAGAGCGACGCGACCGTCCTGCTCCTTGGCGAGACCGGCTCCGGCAAAGAGCTCTTTGCCTCGCAGATTCACGAACTGAGCCGGCGGCGGGGACGACCGATGGTGCGCGTCAACTGCGCGGCCATCCCGGCGACGCTGATCGAAAGCGAGCTGTTCGGCCGGGAGCGAGGCGCCTATACGGGTGCCCTGTCGCGCCAGATCGGCCGCTTCGAGCTCGCCGACAAATCGACCATCTTCCTGGACGAGATTGGCGACCTGCCTGCCCGATGTCCAGGTCAAGCTGCTGCGTGTGCTCGAGGAGAAGCAGATCGAGCGGCTGGGCAGTTCGAAGGCCACCAAAGTCGACACGCGAATCATCGCCGCCACGCATCGCGATCTCGAGAAGCGGATTGAAGCCGACACGTTCCGCGAAGATTTGTACTACAGGCTGAACGTCTTTCCGATTCGAGTGCCGCCTCTGCGCGAGAGAACCGAGGACATTCCGCAGCTCGTGTGGCGCTTCGTCGAGGACTTCTCGAAGGCGCTCGGGAAACGCGTCGAGTCGATCACAAAAGAAAATATCGCGGCGCTGCAGCGATATGCCTGGCCGGGCAACGTCCGCGAGCTGCGGAACATGGTCGAGCGCGCGGTGATCGTCGCCGACGGCCCACGGCTCACCATCGCGATCCCGCAGGGTTCTTCCTCGGCCGCGCGACGCAGCGTGAAGCTCGCCGACGTGGAGAAAGAGCACATCAAGGGCGTCCTCGACAGTACCTGGCTGGCGGATTCGCGGTGTCAGCGGCGCCGCCGATCGGTTAGGGCTCAAAGCCACGACCCTCGAGACGCGCATGGCGAAGCTGGGACTCCAGCGGCCGCGCTCCTGACTCCGGGATTCCGGGCTCCCTCCGTGATTCGGGGGACCTACGCCCTCCAATCTCGCACAGCAGATTCGTCGATCTGTTACAACTCGAAGCAGCACAGGAGCATAGAGTCGCCGCTCCTCTGCACTCCACTTGGTACGTCTGCTGCTCTCTATAGATGCGTGGTGCGTCTAGCAGTGGTGTTGGCGACGCCGGCCCGCGGCACACAACAATTGATTGATGCTCTCCGATTCCTGGCCTCGCCCACGAACCTCGAGCCGGGCTGCCTCGGGTGTCGGGTGTGGACTGAGGACAACGATGAGTCCTGTGTCCGGTACGAAGAGGAGTGGGCAACCGAGGAAGCGATACGCCTGCGTGTCCGCTCGGAACGGTTCACGCAATTGCTCGAAGTGCTGGAGTCCGCACCGGAGGCACCCCGCATCCAGTTCGATTTCGTGACGGAAACGCGCGGCCTCGACTACGTCGAGGAAGTGCGCAATATCGATGGGTTGCCCGGATAGCGGCTCCAGGCTTAGGGCGCATGCCGTAGCTACAGCCAGAACCCATCGATCACGCCGCGCCCCACAGCAGCGGCAAATAGACAATCGAGAACAGGAATAGCCGGCGGGCGGTGATCGCAGAACGCTCGCGCGCAAACAGGGCGCTCAGCCAGACGAACGCCAATCCCAAGCACGTTGCGACGAGGCTGTACTCGAAATCAGCGATCCCGACGGCCGGCGAGGAGCAATCCGAATCACATTCCCTCCGCCACGCCGAGGCGGCCGCTTGGGAATGGCCTCGAGCGTGTCTGCCGCATCAGACGGTCATTACTCTGTTCATGCACCTGATTGAGTGCCGAGGCTCGCGGCCTCACGAGTGTGATCCTCCGGTCCCGACTCCCTACTTCGTCTTCTTGACCTCGGTCAGCCGCACGAGCTCGGCGCCGTAGTCCTCAACAACAAACGCGTCCCCGTTCAGCTTGAGCCTTGCAGCGGGTGCGAGTGTCCCGCTGCCGCTGCCCTTGGCATCGACCTGGACGTCGATGACAGCAAAGTCATAGCCTTCCTTCGGCTTGGCGCCAGGCATGCCTGCGCCCACAAAGAACAGCGGCTGATCTGTAAGGATGGTCAGAAGCCGGCCGCCGCCGACAACACGCTCGATCGTAAAGCGCGTCGGCGTTGCGCTGCCTGCACCAAGCTGAACCATGCCCGTCGCGGGGATCCCCACCAGCGCCTTCCGCAGCGCGGCCGCACCGCCTGTCTTGAACGCGGCAACCAATGATTCGGCTTCTTTTGGAGACATCTTGCGGTTGATCGTCAGAGTCACCGGTGCGCTCGCTGATGCAGCGCCGGCGGTCTTGACGGCCGCCGTTGCGGTGAACTCTTCGGCTCCGGCCTGACCATGCAGGGACGCAAGCGTGATCAGCAAGGCGCTCGAAAGCACGGCGGCACCGATCGTCGTTCTGTACGTAGCAGACACTACCCACCTCCTGAATTTAACGGTCATCGCTCGCCTCTCTCGCAACTCACATTCCACATCGGGACCTGGCCGTAGCCCCTCCAATTTCAGTTCGTTACGCCATATGGCACGATCGTTTGCCTACGGCATCTGGGGTCTCCTCCGCTATTCCGGGGGCGCGACATCGATATCGTCGGCCTTGCCGTCCAGCCGAAGCCGCCCAACTCGAATACCCGTCGCGTTATGAGCTCATCCGCCAGGGTTGATGCGTCTGGCACGGCTATCGCTGAGGGAAAGGTCGTCCTTCGCGAAAAGGACCTCATGGCCCTGGCACAAACTTCACCCATTCGGTTACTGCTGCGACATCCGCTGCTGCTCATCTGGCTGGTGGTTCACGCAGCCCAATCCGGCCTCGCCGCGCAGACGCCGGAAAACACCGCACAGATCCCAAACATCTTCCGCCCCGAATCGACGCCGGCGCATTCGATTTTCAAGCTGTCGATCCTGGTCCTTGGCATCACGGGAGTCATCTTCATCGTGGTCTTCGGGCTGATCGTGTATGCGATGGTGCGATATCGGCGCCGGTCCGATGACAACGGTGATGAGCCGGCACAGGTCTACGGGAGCACGCAGGTTGAAGTCGCGTGGACGGTGGCACCCGTCCTGATCGTCGTGGTCCTGTCTCTGACCGGAGCACGCACGATCGATGAGATCCAGAACGCCCCAAAACCGCAAGGGGTACTGGAAGTGACGGCAATCGGCCATCAGTGGTGGTGGGAATTCCGGTATCCCTCGCTGGGAATCGTCACGGCGAACGAGCTGCACGTACCGGTCAGCAACCCTTCCAGCCGGAGGCCGACATTTCTCAGGCTGCTGTCCGCGGACGTCGCACACAGCTTCTGGGTGCCCCGCCTGGCGGGAAAGACGGACCTCATCCCGAATCGTGTGACGCAGATGTGGATCGATCCCGAGAAACCGGGGCTGTACCTCGGACAGTGCGCGGAGTACTGCGGAACCCAGCACGCGAAGATGCTGCTGCGCGTCTATGTGGACACGCCTGAAGATTTCGATCGCTGGGTCAGCGAGCAGCGTCAGCCCTCGGCGCAGGTCTCGAGTGCTGCTGCAGGCCGACGCATCTTCGAGAAGACGGCCTGTATCAATTGCCACGTAGTCGATGGCACTGTCGCCACCGGCACGTTCGGTCCCGACCTGACCCATCTCATGAGCCGGGCGACGTTGGCATCCGGCGCGGCACCGAACTCACGCGAGAACCTCAAGATCTGGATTCAAGACCCGGAGATCCACAAGCCGGGCTCACTGATGCCACCCATGAACCTGACCGAGCGCGAGCTCGACGAGCTCGTGGCCTATCTCGAGACGCTGCGATGAGTGTCGAAACGAAGGATCGAAGCGTGTTCGAGACGGTGCCGGTGAGCGTTGCTCGGCCCACGGTGGCGCCCTTGTTCGATCGGCTCCACGAATGGGTCATCACCGTCGATCACAAACGTCTCGGCCTGATGTACGTGATCTACGCCCTCGTATTCCTCGTGATCGGCGGCCTCGAAGCCACGCTCATGCGGATCCAGCTCACATATCCGAACCTCACCATCGTGTCGCCGCAGGCGTTCAATCGTCTCTTCACCATGCACGGGACCACGATGGTGTTTTTCGTCGGCATTCCGATTATTTTCGGCTTTGCGCAATTACCTCGTGCCGCTGATGATTGGCGCCCGCGACATGGCGTTTCCGCGCCTCAACGCGTTCAGCTTCTGGACCAGCGCCCTAGGCGGACTGTTGCTCTATTTCAGCTTTCTGGGCGGCGAGGGGCTGGCGGGAGCTGGCAGCGCGCCCGATGTCGGCTGGTTCGCGTACGCGCCGCTGACGTCCAAGGCGTTTTCGAAGGGCCACAGCACCGACTTCTGGACCATCGCTCTCTTCGTCGCGGGATTCGGCAGCATCGGCGCGGCCATCAACATCGTCACGACCATTCTGTGCATGCGTTGCCGCGGCATGACGCTCGGGCGCATGCCGCTCTTCGTCTGGCTCAACCTGGTCTCGAATGCCATGGTGCTGATTGTGCTCACACCGCTGGCGGCAGCCCAGATCATGCTCATCCTCGACCGCTATCTCGGTGCGCACTTCTTCGACACCCAGGCCGGCGGCTCGGCGGTCCTCTGGCAGCACTTCTTCTGGATATTCGGCCACCCCGAAGTGTACGTCCTGATGCTGCCGGGTTTCGGCTTCGTGTCCGAGATCATCCCGGTCTTCTCGCGCAAGACGATGTTCGGCTATCCCGCCATGGTCGGCGCCTCGGTCGCGATCGGGTTCGTCGGAACCGGCGTGTGGGCCCATCACATGTTCACGATCGGCATGTCGTCGGCCGCCAATACGTTCTTCATGATTGCCACCATGGTGGTCGGCGTGCCGACCGGCATCAAGATCTTCAACTGGATCGCCACGATGTGGGGCGGCAAGATCCGTTTCGCCACGCCGATGCTGTTCTGCATCGCGTTTCTCTTCCAGTTCCTGATCGCCGGACTGACCGGCATCATGCTGGCCGCCGTCCCGTTCGACTGGCAGCTCAGCGACTCGTACTTCGTCGTCGCGCACTTCCACTATGTGCTGGTCGGCGCACTCGTCTTCACGATCTTCGGCGCCATCTATTACTGGTTTCCGAAGGCGACCGGCCGAATGCTCGACGAGACGCTCGGGAAATGGCACTTCTGGCTGTTCGTGATCGGCTTCCACCTCACGTTCGATTTCATGCATCTGCCGGGCCTGCTGGGAATGCCGCGGCGCATCTATACCTACGAAGCGGGACGAGGCTGGGAGATCTGGAATCTCATCTCCACCGTGGGTGTGGCGTTTCAGGCGGCCGGGCTGCTCTTTCTGGTGTGGAACATCATCCGGTCGCTGCGGCACGGCCGGCTGGCAGGCAACGACCCGTGGGACGCCTGGACGCTGGAGTGGACGACGGCGTCACCGCCGCCGGTTTACAACTTCGCCACGATTCCCGTCGTGAAGAGCCGGCGCCCGCTGTGGGATCTCAAGCATCCCGAAGATCCCGACTGGAAGTACGAATGAGGGAAGCGTGATGTCAGACGCGACGATGGTGATGCCGGCGACAGCCGAGCCGTGGGTGCTCCCGTCCAAGGGGCGGGTCGGCATGATCTGCCTGATTATTGCCGAGTGCGCCGTCTTCGTCATCTTCATCGTGGCTTACCTGTACTACCTCGGACAGAACCTGAGCGGACCTCTGCCCAACGAAGTACTCGAGATGCCGATCGCCATCAGCATCTGCCTGCTCGCCAGCAGCCCGACGATTTCGGCGGCGGTGCGCGCGCTCGAACACGGGCGGATGGCGGCGTTCAAACTCTGGTGGCTCGCCACGATCGTCCTGGGTTCGATCTTTCTCGTCGGTACTGCGCACGAATGGTACGTGCTGATCTACGAGCACGGGCTCACCATCCGCACGAACCTGTTCGGCACGACCTACTATTCGCTCGTCGGGCTGCACGCGTCGCACCTGATTTTCGGGCTCGTGGCGCTCACGCTCGTCATGACATTCGCATGGCTCGGATCTCTGCGTCGCGAGCACGCCGCGCACGCCGAGTTGCTGGCCATGTACTGGCACTTCGTCGATGTCGTGTGGGTCATCGTGTTCACGGTGGTCTACATCATCGGCCGTTGAGGATGGACAAAACACACGGCATGGCCGCCACACACGATTCGGAACCGACGATTCCGTCCGTTGCGCTGCCTGCGCCCACGGCGTATCCGATGGCGCTGAGCGTAGGGGTCACGCTGCTGTTCGCCGGCCTGCTGACGCACATGGCCATCTCGATCCTTGGCGCTATCGTGGCGTTGGCGGCCGCCACCGGCTGGTTCCGTGAGGTGCTGCCGCACGAGCAACACGAGACAGTCCCAATCGAGCCGGAGCTGCAGCCAGTCGCCGCCGCACGACGACAGGTGTCGCGCCTTCAGATTAGCGAGCTCCACCGCGCGCGCCTCCCGATCGAGTTCTATCCCATATCGGCCGGCGTGAAGGGCGGACTTGCGGGAAGCGTGGCGATGGCGGCTCTCGCGATTCTGTACGGACTCATCTTCTACAGAAGCCCCTGGTATCCGATCAACCTTCTGGCGGGCGCCGTATATGGACAGGGAACGACCTTCAGCACGGAAGTGATTGCCGCCTTTCACCTGACGCCCTTCGTGATCGCCACGGTGATTCACGTGGTGACCTCCACTCTCGTCGGGCTTCTCTACGGTGTGATGCTGCCGATGTTCCCGCGACGTCCCATTCTGCTCGGGGGCATCCTGGCTCCAGTGATGTGGACCGGACTCATCTACGCATCTCTGGAAGCGCTGAACCCGGTCATGAACGAGCGCATCGACTGGCGCTGGTTCGTCGCATCACAGTTCGCTTTCGGGATCGTGGCTGGAATTGTCGTGGCGCGGCACACGCCCGTGCGCATGTTGCAGCACATGCCCTTCGCCGTGCGCGCTGGTTTCGAGGCGGGAGGTATGGAGCACGAGCCCCACGGGAAAGGGCCGAAGCCATGATGCGAAGCCCGATCACTCTGGCGTTGCTGACGTGTGCGGCGCTCGCTTCTTCGGGTTGCGAGAACTCGCCGGGCCGGCCACGGCCCGAGTCGGTCGAGGTGCGGCCCGAAGCGGTCAAGGACTTCGCAGAGCTCTACAGCCATAACTGTTCGGGCTGTCATGGTCCCGAAGGAAAAGGCGGAGTCGCCCTCGCGCTGGCAAATCCCGTGTACCTCGCCATCACTGATGAGGAGACGCTGCGCCGCGTGACCTCAACGGGCGTTCCCGGGACTGCGATGCCGGCCTTCGCGCGAGAGGCAGGAGGCACCCTGACCGAGGAACAGATCAACATCCTTGTCAGAGAGATCCGCAGCCTCTGGAGCCGGCCGGATGCGCTCGGTGGCGCCACGCCTCCAGCGTATCGCACCGATGCCGCCGGCGAACCCGCTCGCGGCGGCCAGATCTATCAGACGTTTTGCGCGTCCTGCCATGGTCCAGAGGGCAAAGGCAGCGCCAAAGGGAGTTCCATCGTCGATGGGACCTATCTCGGATTGGTGAGCGACCAGGGTCTTCGGACGACCGTTATTGCAGGTCGGCCCGACCTCAACCAGCCAGACTGGCGCGGATACGTGGCCGGCCGACCCCTTTCGGATCAAGACGTGTCCGACGTGGTGGCCTGGCTCGCGTCGCAACGGCCTGAGTTTCCAGGCCAGCCGTATCGAGCGCAGAAATAGACGGACCTCGAGGTCCAGAAGGTGAGCGGTCATGGGGAGCGGAGTACACGAGAAGGATCAGGAATCAGGTCAGCCGCCGAGCACGATGTCTCGCCGCTTTCTCCTGCTGAAAGTGGGCGTCGCATTGAACGCGCTGGCTGGTGTCCTCCTGGCCGTGCCGCTCGTGGGTTATCTCGCCTCGGCCGCGCGCAAGAAAGAAATGATCGAAGCGCTCGCGTGGATTCCTCTGGGCGATGTCGATGGTTTCCCTGCAGGTCAGACGCGACTCGCGACGTTTCGCAATCCGCTCACCAGGCCGTGGGACGGACCAACCGGTGACGTCACCTGCTGGGTCCGGCGCATGGAAGGCGACGAGTTTCAGGTCTTCGCCGTCAATTGCACGCACCTGGGTTGCCCGGTCCGATGGTTCCCCGAGTCGGAGCTCTTCATGTGTCCGTGTCATGGCGGCGCGTACTACTCGGACGGCGCGAAGGCCTCTGGCCCACCGCCGCGGGGTCTCTTCCGCTATCAGAGCAAGATTGAAGACGGCAAGCTTCTGATCCTCGGTGGGATGATGCCCACGCTGGGGCACCAGCGGGTGGATGCCGGCACTGACGGGAGGCCGACGTGCGCGTGATCAGGACGGTCGCCGACTGGATCGACCATCGCCTGAAGATCGGTTCCGCGATCCGTGAAGCGGCGACGCATCCTGTCCCACGGCGAACCGCAAGCTGGGCGTACGTATTCGGCAGCGCCGGTCTGACATTGTTCGCGCTGCAGGTCGTAACCGGCATCTGCCTGGCGCTCGTCTTCGTGCCGTCGGCGAGCGAGGCCTACGCGAGCCTCCTCGTCCTCAACTTCGATCAACCGCTCGGCTGGTTCCTTCGCGCGATGCACGGGTGGGGATCCAACTTCATGGTCGCGATCATCCTGCTCCACATGGTGCAGGTGATGCTCTTCGGAGCCTACAAGTATCCTCGCGAGCTCACGTGGCTCACCGGCGTGTTTCTCCTCGTGATGACGCTCGGCATGGCCTTCACCGGCCAGATCCTGCGTTGGGATCAGGACGCGTACTGGGGGCTCGGCATCGGCGCGTCGATCGCGGGGCGTGTGCCGTTTGTGGGCCTGCAGCTGGTTCAGATCCTCCTCGGTGGTCCCATCATCGCAGGCGAAACGCTGACGCGCTTTTTCGCGCTGCACGTGTTCGTCATTCCCGGCGTGCTCATCGGCCTGGTCGGCATCCACCTCTTGATGGTGATTAACGTCGGCGTCAACGAGTGGCCGATGCCCGGGCGAGTCGTCAAGCGCGAAACGTACCTGAAGGAGTATGACGAGCTGGTTCATAAGGACGGGCTGCCGTTTGTGCCGGTCGCGTTCCAGAAGGACGTGGTCTTCGCCGGTCTGATCACGCTCGCCGTGATCGGTTGCTCCGTCTGGTTCGGGCCTTTCGGGCCGGCCGGCGCGCCCGATCCGACGATCATCCAGACAGTGCCGAGGCCGGACTTCTTCTTCCTCTGGATCTTCGCGGCGCTGGCCTTGATGCCTCCGGAAATGGAGACCTTCGCGCTGCTCGTCGGACCTGTCATCGGAATCCTGGCGCTCCTGGCACTGCCGTTCCTGGCGGGTGAAGGCGAGAAGAGCTGGCGGCGCCGGCCGGTGGCCGTGTTCACGATCCTGATCGTCAGCGTTAGCGTGGCCGTCTTCACGCGCCTGGCGATCACCGCACCGTTCTCACCCGTGATGGAGGCGTGGAGCGGCGCACCGGTGCCCGAGCAGTTCCTCAAGGGACAAACCGCGCTGGCGCGGCAGGGAGCAGCGGTGTTTCAGCTCAAGCAGTGCAGGAACTGTCACCTCCTCGGACCCGAGGGTGGCGCGCGCGGGCCCGCGCTCGACGAAGTGGCGATCAGGCTCACCCGCGATCAGTTGATTCGGCAGGTGATCCAGGGCGGGGGCAACATGCCGGCGTACGGCAAGAACCTCAATCCCGCGCAGGTCACGGCACTCGTCACGTTCCTCGAGACGCTGCATCCGCCGCACGTCGCGCCGGCACGTGGCAGTCAGGACCCGGCGGTACTGCCGGTCACAGAGCGTTCCAGCACGCAGACTCCATAGGTCGAACCTATGGACGCACCTTCGGTCGCGCTCGCCGTCCTCACCTCCTGGCGCATCGACGTCGTGCCGACGACGATGCTCGTACTCAGCGGCATCATCTACTTTCGCGGATGGCGCCGCCTGCGGCCTCTCCACGACACCTTGCTTCCGCCCTGGCGTCTCGCCTGTTTCACCGCCGGCTTGACGTCGCTCTGGCTGGCCGCTGCCTCTCCCCTGGATGTTCTCTCGGGCCTGTTTCTGACGGCTCACATGACGCAGCATCTGCTGCTCATGGCCGTGGCTCCGCCGCTCGTACTCCTGGGCACTCCCATCGTGCCCTTTCTGCGCGGACTGCCGCGCGGGTTCGTTCGCAACGGCCTCGGCCCATTCCTTGTCTGGCCTGCGCTGCGACGTTTCGCGCACCGCCTGACACACCCCGGCGTCGGTCTTTCGGTGATGGCCATCGCCATGTGGGGCTGGCACCTGCCCGGCCCGTACCAACTCGCACTGCGGGTGCCGTTCTGGCATGGCATGGAGCACATCACCTTCTTCGCGAGCTCGCTGCTTTTCTGGTGGTCGATCGTCAGACCGTGGCCATTCGTCGCGCACTGGCCCGCGTGGTCGATCCCGCCAACCTTGCTCGTCGCCGATCTCCAGAACACGGCCATTGCCGCGATTCTCACGTTCTCCGGCCGGGTCGTGTATCCCGTCTACGAACAGGTCCCGCGACTTGGAGGCCTCTCGGCGCTCGACGACCAGGTGATGGCCGGCGTCGTCATGTGGGTGCCGGGATCGCTGGTATTCCTCATCCCCGCAATCGTCGTGACCTTTCGCCTCCTCTCTCCAGCCACACCTCGTCGCGCGAACAGCGCGCCGAGGCCGGCATTGTTGCGAGCGCCGTTCGATCTTCTGCGCACGCCCATTGTTGGTGCGTTCCTGCGCGCACGACGCGGCCGGTACGTTTTGCAGGGAACACTCATGGTGCTGGCCGCAGCCGTCATCGCCGACGGGCTCTTTGGCAACCAGATGGCCGGAATGAATCTCGCGGGCGTACTGCCCTGGACGTACGCGCGCTTCTTCGTCATCGTCGGGCTGCTCGCGGTGGGCAACGTGTTCTGCATGGCATGCCCGTTCATGCTGCCGCGCGAGCTCGGACGCCGCCTTGGACTCGCCACGCGCAACTGGCCCCGCCCGCTGCGATCGAAGTGGCTCGCCGTGATCCTGCTGGCGCTCTTCTTCTGGACCTACGAAGCGCTCGCGCTGTGGAACAGTCCACTCTGGACGGCCTGGATCGTCGTGGCCTATTTCGTCGCGGCCTTCGTCGTCGACACACTGTTCCGTGGCGCCAGCTTCTGCAAATACGTCTGCCCCATCGGGCAGTTCAATTTCCTGACCTCGCTCGTGTCGCCGTTCGAGGTGAGACTGAAAGAGCGGAGTGTCTGCGCCACTTGCGTCACACACGATTGCCTGCGTGGCAATGTGCAGCAGCGTGGATGCGAGCTCAATCTCTACCTCCCGCAGAAAGCCGGGAACATGGACTGCACGTTCTGCCTGGACTGCGTGCGCGCGTGTCCCCATGACAACGTCGGCGTGCTCGCGACGATTCCAGGATCCGACATCTGGAGCGATCGGTTGCGCTCTTCGATCGGGTTGTTCTCGCGACGGTCCGATCTCGCGGCCCTGGCTCTCGTCGTGGTGATTGGAGGGTTCGCCGGAGCGGCGGCCATGGTGGAATCCTTCTGGCTGCGCTCGACATCGGCGTTGGTCGCGACGACGCTCATGACAGCGCTGGGGTTGGCGTTCGTGATTTCCAGAACGGCCGGAGAACCGGAAAGCACCCACCCTCGCGGAGCGGCGTCATTGCAAGGAATTGCCTGCCGGCTTTCGCTGACGCTTGTGCCACTGGGTCTCGCGATGTGGACTGGCCATTCGCTCTTCCACATGGTCACGGGCTGGAGCAGCGTGTGGCCAACCATGCAGCGCGCGGCCATCGACATGGGAATCAACGGACTCGGGGAACCGCTGTGGGCGGCGGTCCCCGCTCTCCTGACGCCCGACTCTCTCCTGGCACTTCAGCTGCTCCTCCTCGATGCCGGGTTTCTACTGACGCTTTACGCAGGCTGGCGAATCATGCGCCCGGCCCCCGCTCGCTCGGGTGCCAGCGTCGGGCTTCGGGTGTCATGGGCGGGCCTTGCGTTGGTGCTGTACGCGAGCGGCGTGTGGACGTTCCTTCAGCCGATGCAGATGCGGGGCATGGTGCATTGATGAATCAGCTGAGTGCAACAACACGCGCGTTCGCGCTCACGATCGGCCTGGGCGCCCTTGGCCTCGAGGCCGGTGTGTCGGCAGACGGTGGGCTGATGCGCGCGCGTCAAGAAGCAGGACCGTTCATCGTCAGCATTTTTACAGCGCCCGAGCCGCTCCACGCCGGCCCCGTGGAAGTGAGCGTCATCGTGCAATCGAGCGGAGGAAAGGTGCTGACCGATGCTGTTGTCGATTTTCTCATCGAGTCCGCCACCCGACCCTTCGAGCAGCGACGAGCCAGCGCGACACACAACGCGGCGTCGAACAAGCTCGCGCAGGCGGCCGTCGTGGATCTGTCAGTAGCGGGCCCGTGGACGCTGACCGTTTCAGTACGTCGTGGCGGCGATTCAGCGACGGTCACATGCGTCCTGCCGGTTGCTCCGGCACAGTCGCAAATAAGACTTGTATGGCCGTGGCTCCTCGCACCGCCCGTCGTCATCGCGCTCTTCGCCCTGAACCAGACGCTGAAGCGTCAACCCTATTAATAAGGAAGCCCTCGTCATGCCGACAACGGCCACAATCGAATTCAAACAGTCGGTCAGGCCGCGTGTCGTGATCATCGGCGGCGGCTTCGGCGGCGTGCGCGCCGCCAAAGCGCTCGCGAGTGCACCAGTCGATGTGGCCATCATCGACCGTTCAAACCACCACCTGTTCCAGCCGCTGCTCTACCAGGTCGCCACCTCCACGCTGGCGCCCAACAACATCGCCTCGCCAATTCGTCACATCTTCAGGCGTCAAGCAAACGTGATGGTCTTTCAAGGTGAGGTCACGAGCGTCGATCCCGCGAAGAAGCAGTTCGTCGTCAAAGACGCCCCGGCACCAATCACGTTTGACTATCTGGTGCTGGCGGCCGGCGTCGGGCAGACCTATTTCGGCCACGATGAGTTCGCGGCCCATGCCCCGGGCCTGAAGTCGCTGTCGGATGCGGTGCTGGCCCGGAACAGGATCCTGAAGGCGTTCGAGTTGTGCGAGCGGCAGCTCGAGCCCGCCAAGCACCCCGAGCTCATCACGTTCGTGCTTGTGGGCGCCGGCCCGACAGGCGTCGAAATGGCGGGCGCCATCGCCGAGATGGCGCACAACACGCTGGCGTCGGAGTTCCGGCGCCACGATCCGCGGTCTCTGCGAGTGCTGCTTGTCGAGGCTGGGCCGCGCATCCTGCCGACCTTCCCCGAAACGCTGTCGCGCAAAGCACAGGCACGCCTCGAACACGTGGGAGTCGAGGTCAGGACAAACTCGCCGGTGGAGCTGGTTGATGCGGACGGCGTCGTGATCAAAGGCGAGCGCGTTCCAAGCCGATGCGTATTCTGGACCGCAGGGGTCAAGGCCGGTGCTCTTCTGGAGACGCTCGGCGTCACAGCCGATCGTGCGGGGCGGCTCCTGGTGAATGCGGACTGCTCCATCCCGGGGCACCCTGACATCTTCGTCGTCGGCGATGCCTCGAACTTCACCGACGGTGACAGGCCTTTGCCGGGCGTGGCGCAGGTGGCGATTCAGCAGGGGTCGTACGTCGGCAAACTCATCGCCCGCCGCGTCACGGCCAAACCGCCACCGCCGCCCTTCAAGTATTTCGACAAGGGCAACATGGCCACTATCGGACGGGGTTACGCCGTTCTCGACGGCTTCGGTCTACGGATGGCTGGCACCGTCGCCTCGATCATCTGGGGCATCATTCACGTCCAGTTCCTGGCACTCAACACCATGCGGTTCGCGACGATCATTCAATGGGTGACGGCCGCGCTGACCAATCAGCGGACGGCCCGCCTGATCATTGAATCGCGCGATAGCGGAAATGGAGTCTGCAGCTGACTTCCCACGGAATGTCGTAGGGGCCCCGGAAAGCCGGAGATTCAACGTTCGCTTCAACGAGGGCCTGAAAAACAACGGCAGGTAAATCGTTCTCGGACAACAGCTTCTGCGCACTCGCCTCGGAGGCCGACAGGGCACGACACATGCTCTTGTCAGTACTCAGGAATATTTCAATGAAGCCGAACCCTCGTCCATTTGACGTCGCGGCACTTGTACATGATGCCTGGCGGCCGGTCATCGTTGGTCTGCTCGCAGTCGCCTGGTCACTGGTTGGCCCGACGGCGGCACATGCTTCATTACTCTCGCATGAGGCCGAAGACGCGTTGGCGCGATACATAGCCCTTTTCGTGCTTTTCTTCGTCCCGATCGTGCTGATCGTGCTGTTCTGGATGGTGCATGTGCTGCCAGAGAAGATCGCGCACAAGCGACACCATCCGCAGCTCGAGGCCATCAAGACGCTGTGCATGCTGTCGCTGGTTTTCGGTGGCCTGCTCTGGCCAATTGCCTGGCTGTGGGCGTATACCAAGCCGGTCGGGTACAAGCTCGCGTACGGAACCGACAAGCATCCCGACTACTTCAAGGAGCACGGCCTCCCCGAGCCGGAAAACGCGGCTGTCGACATACGACAGCGCGTGTCCGCACTCGAAGAGCGCGGCGTGCCAGTCAGTGACCTCGACGCGATCCGCGCCGATCTGACAGCGCTCGAGTTGCGCCTTGCCGCGAGCGACGTTCGGAGCGAGGTGCGCTAATGGAACTCATTCTACTTGGCATCTACTCGGCCTTTGTCTGGCTGATCTTCATCAAGCTGAAGCTGCTGCCGTGGACCACGCCGTTCAAGGTCGCCGTGGTGATCATCCCGGTGGTTGGCATGGTAGCCATGCTGCTGCTGCTGAACATCGGAGCGCCGACCTCCACCGATGTCAGGGTCATCAAGTACATCGTGCCGATCGTGTCGCAAGTGAAGGGACGAGTGATCGAAGTACCAGTCGAGAACAACCGGCCGGTGAAGAAAGGCGACGTGCTGTTCCGCGTGGATCCCACGCCATATCAGAGCGAGGTCGCGTCGCTCGAAGCGCAACTGGTGTCGGACGACGCGAAAGTCGGGGCCGAGCAGGCCCGGCTCAACGAAATGCGAGCGCGACTGCCCGATGCGGTGTCTGGCGAACGCCAATTGGGTGAACAACTCAACCAGGCCGCGGGCGGGGTCGCTTCGCTGCAGGCTTCGCTCGAACTGGCCAGGAAACGCGTGCAGCAGAACACGGAACTCACCGCCTCCGGAGCCGGCAATCGCTTCGACCTCGAACGTGCGCAGACCGACGTCGTCGAGCTGACGGCGCAGATCGCCGCGGCGCGGGCGGCCGAGCAACAGGTCAGGGAAAAACTATCTGGCCGGATCAACGGCGACCTGTCATCAATTGCGGAAGCCAAAGCGCAGATCGCCACGGCTCAGGCGCAAGTGCATGTCGCCCAGGCGCAGTCCGACACGACGCGCGCAAAGCTCCAGAACGCCCGATGGAATCTGGAGCAGACGACCGTGTTGTCACCCGGCGACGGCACGATGGTGAACGTGATGCTGCGGCCGGGCTACTTTGTGACCGGCGTGGCGTTCAACGAGGTGATGACCTTCGTGGACACGCAGTACCAGGTCTTCGCGCTGTTCAACCAGAACGAACTGCATCAGGTCGAGCCCGGAAACGAAGCGGAAATCACGCTCGACACGTACCCGGGGCGCATCGTCAAGGCGCATGTGGACTCGGTGATCTGGGCTCAATCGCAGGGTCAGTTAGATGCGTCGGGCAATCTTCCGTCAACTCTGGTCCCCGCACCTCCTGGGCGGTTCCCTGTGAAGCTCGTGGTTGCCGATCATGACAGCGGTCTCTTCCTGGCGGCAGGCGCCCGCGGCGCAGCCGCGATCTACACGGAACACTTCACGCTCATTCACCTCATTCGAAAAGTGCTGATAAGGACATCGTCGTACCTCGACTACATCATTATCAAGCACCATATCAGTCTCCATTGAGGACGTGATGATGGCCCGTCGTTGTGTGCGTCTCACGGTCCGTCTAAAGCCGGACACTACAATGCGGAATGTCGTGTCCGCCTTCAGGCGGATGCTCGCTCTGGGCCTGGTGGCGACAATGGTTGCGGGTTGTGTGCTGAACAAGCCGCCCGATACCGCCGCTGTCAGAGAGCTTGCGCTGCCCGGGATACAGGCACCCGCGCAGTGGACGGCGGCAGGCGCGGGCGCAGCGAACGTGTCCGCCGACAACTGGCTCGTGGGATTCCATGACGATCAGTTGACAGCGGCGGTCGCCGAAGCCATTGCTCACAACACCGACCTGCGAATAGGCGCCACGCGTGTCGAGCAGGCGCTGCTGCACGCCAAACTGGCAGGCGCGAAGCTTTGGCCGTCTGTCGATCTCCTCGCCCGTGGCGGCGGCAAGTTGTCCGGTGACGGCTCGGGCCTGCAGGGCGGCGTTCTTACCGCGACCTGGGAACTCGATCTCTGGGGCCGCGTGCGCTACGGCCGGGCTGCGAGCGCGGCTCAAGCCTCATCCGCGGAGGCGGACTTCGAGTACGCGCGGCAGTCGATTGCGGCACTCGTGGCCAAGAGCTGGTTTCTCGCCACCGAGGCAGGGCTGCAGGTCGAGGCGGCACGCGAGACGATCCGTGCGAGCGAGGAGCTCGTTCGACTGGCCAACGATCGCACGCGCATCGGCGTTGGCGGTCAGGAAGATGTGTACATTGCGCGCGCCGGCGTCGGGACCTATCGTGACGTCCTGCGCCAGCTCGAGCTCAGTCGCGCACAAGCGATTCGTGCGCTCGAGATTCTGCTCGGCCGGTACCCCTCGGCCGCAGCCGTCATCACACCGGTGTTACCGGGTTACCCCGGCGAGATCCCGACGGGGCTGCCGTCGGCGCTTCTGGAGCGCCGACCCGACGTGGTCGCCGCGGAGCGGCGCGTGGCGGTCGCCTTCAATCGGATTCACGAAGCAAAGGCGGCTCGCCTGCCGACCATCTCACTGACGACCGGGCTCAGCGCGATCTCGAGCGAGCTGTTCCTCTTGAAGGATCACGACAATCCGGTGTGGAACGTCGGTGCCGGCCTGCTCGCGCCGCTCTTCCGTGGCGGCGCGCTCAAGACCCAGGTCGAGATTCGCACAGCTGAACAGAAACAAGCGATTGCGGAGTACGCCGCAGTAGGATTGCGCGCATTCGGCGAGGTGGAAGGCGCGCTGGCCGCCGAGATCGCTGCACGCGAGCGCGAGGAAATCCTGACGCAGACGCTCTCCGACAATCAGCAGGCGCTCGGAGTGGTGCAGACCCAGTTCAAGGTCGGAAGCACCGATCTCAGGTTCGTCGAGCAGCGGCAGCTTGCGCTGAACGCCACCCGTTCGGCGCTGATTCAGGTGCAAGCCGAGCAACGCGTGCAGCGCGTGAATCTTCACCTGGCGCTGGGTGGCAGCTTCGATCTCCCGCCACAGGCGCCCGCGACTGCGGCCCCGTAGTAATACAGGAAACCGAAACGGCTCTAGGTGCTAAGAGCTCGATCCTTCGTCAGCGATCCAACGACAGGAATCGCCAACGAAGCACCACTGGCATCCACGATGTCGATGATGCCGAGCAGCAGCTCTTCCTGAATGGCCAGGAACGCCGCGTAGTCGCGCTCGAGCACGTATGCGAAGACCTCGACGTCCAGCGAGGCACCGCCGAATCGAATGAACCGGGTGCGCGCGGATGAGGCATCGACCTTGGGATGAGCCGCGAGCAGCCGGCGGGTCTGATTCAGCACAGAGCGCAACTGGTCTGCAGTCGTCTGATGGGCCAATCCAACCGTATGATGAAATTGGATCCGATCACGCTCGCTGAAGTTTTCCAGGATCATGCTCGCCAGTTGACCATTGGGCACGGAAACGACTGTTCGATCCACCGTCCGAATGCGGGTTGAGCGAATACCAATATCTTCGACCGTTCCAAAGAACTCGCCCACCTTGCACGCATCCCCCACGTTGACCGGCTTGTCCGAAATCACCATGATGCCGCCGAACAGGTTCTCAATCGTTTTCTGGGCGCCGAAGCCAATCGCCAGGCCGCCAACGCCCAGCCCGGTGAGCGCGGCGGTGAGGTCGACATCCGCAAGATAAAGCAGAACCAGACCCGCGATGACCACGGTCGCGGCCTTTGAAAGGCGCCTGAGCAAATGCACCAGCGCCGTGTCGGCCGAGCGATGGACTCGTTGGAGGCGCTTCAGGCTCAACCCGGCCACCACATCGACCAGACGCAGCGAGAGCCAGCACAGAGCCAGGACCATCAAGGTCTCTGCCACACGATGCCAGAAGTGCCGAATGGTCAGGCTGAGGCCGAGGAACGCAGCGATGTAGGAAGACAGCGCGAGAACCAGCAACCGCAATGGCCCCTGGCTGACCAATGCGTGGTCGTGCTGCACTTTTGGGACGTGGTGGAACAACCGGCCGAGCAGGGCGGTGAGAGCACGGGTGGACAGCGCGGCGAAACCGTAGAGCAGGGGAACTAATAGAAGGATGCCAGCCCATTGATACAGCGGGAGCGACAGCCATCGAGTGGTTCGGAGCCGCTCCGGCACATACTCTTCGAACCACGGCGGCCGGACTTCATCATAAAGCCGGGGGATCTGCCGTAACGTGCTGGAGGAGAACAACCAAATGGAGTTGCCTTGACCTCGTTGCACACGGTCCAGAAACATCTCGACATCGCCGGACGTGCTTTCGACAACACCGATCCGATCACGGCCGGGTAGCCCATCGGCGAGATCTCCCTCCAGCTCGTCGCTGACACGACCAAGGCTCGTCACCAGCTTGCGGTCCAGAACGACCCACAGCTTCCTGGCCAACTCCCGCCGCTCTGGAAGCGTGAGTCCGGACTCCAGATATTCTCCGGCGCGATCGAGGTTTCCCTGTTCAGCAGCTGTAACTAGACCCACCACTGTTCCGTGTGGAGTACTGCGCCCCATGGCGTCCTGAATAGGCGGTTTTTGCTGCGCGGTTGTGCTGTCCGGGCGCTCTGTCTGCGGGGCCTGCGCTTCCACGCGTTGAAGCAGAAGCAGGATGAGCAGAACCAGGCAGGTGTTGAATGTCTTCGTCATGGTTCGTGAGGTTTTTTTACACGTCTCTGCTTGGGAGCGCCTCCGGCTGATCAGCGATCCAGGCCAGAAACAAGGTGTAGCTCACGGCCAGCACCACGGGACCGACGAAAATTCCAATGAGGCCAAGCGCAAGAAGACCGCCGACCACGCCCGCGAACATCAGCAGGATCGGGAGGTTCGCGCCCTTGGTCATCAGGATCGGGCGCAGCACGTTGTCGAGCGTCACGACCACCAGCGTCCAGACGAGCAGTGCGGTCGCTGTCCCGGCGGCACCCTGCCAGTAGAGCCACGCCACGCTCGGGAACAACACGAGTGCAGGCCCGAGCTGGGCGATGCACAAAATGAAGGTCACGACGGCGAGCAACGCCGCAAAGGGAACGCCGGCTGCCGCCAGGCCGATGCTTCCGAGGGCGGCCTGCACAGCCGCGGTGACGACGACACCGAGCGCAACGCCCCGAATCGCCTGCGCGGCGAGCCGCACGACGCGATCGCCAGCCTCTCCCGCAAGGTGCGGCCGAAGCGCAGCAGTGCCGTCGGCCGCACTCTCGCCCTTCGCATACATCACCGCAGCTATGATGAGCGTCAGCACGAACTGCACGAGCAACCATCCGAGGCCTTGCAGCGTACTCGCCAGCCAGGCAATGACCGTGGTCGCGTATGGCGCCGCCGCCGACGCGAGATCGACCAGAGGACTTTCGGCAAGCCTGTTCCACATCTCCACGACGTCAGCCCCGACAATGGGCAGCGTGCCAAGCCACGCGGGCGGTGGCGGCATGGTGAACGACGGCATCCCCGTCGCCCATTCGACGATCGTGCCGGCGTTAGAAACGACAGCGCGGGTGACAAGCAGGAGTGGCAGCACCAGCAGGAGCAGCCACGCCGTCGTAATGGCGGCAATGGCCAGGTTCCGCTTGCCCCAGAGCCACGTCTGCACCTGTCGCATCATCGGCCAGGTCGCAACGACGATCATCGAGGCCCAGATGATCGCGGCCAGGAAGGGCCGCAGAATCCAGACTGTCGACGAAATCAACGCCAGGATGAAGAGAA
This sequence comes from Vicinamibacterales bacterium, assembly GCA_963811435.1. GTDB lineage: Bacteria > Acidobacteriota > Vicinamibacteria > Vicinamibacterales > JAMQPK01 > JAMQPK01. Next base: position 408,202 of record CAWERD010000006.1, on the reverse strand, counting down.
CACCCAGGGTGACGCGAGGAAGATCCGTGCGTGAAGGCATGACCTGTGGGTTCGTGATCCAGCTCAGAACATGGCACTCAGCAGACGTTTCAGCAGCTCTTCGAGCGAGATCATCGTCAACAGGAGCGGCGCCAGCGGGACGAGGGTGACGATCCCCAATTGCAAGAACGATCTCCTTCGAGAAGGGCACGATCCGCATGGTTCGAATGATGTCGAAGCTGTTGCCCATGTCGGCCAGCGACTGGATATCGGCGCTTCCCACGAGCGGCTCGTCCGGATCCCGGCGGCCGCGCAGCCATTTCGCGTCGAACTCTTTGACATAGCGCTGCGCAAACTCGCCGTACTCGCTGAGACCCTTGCGTTTGGCTCGTGCGAGCTGTCCCGCAAACACGATCAGCGGGAAGAGCATCACGAACACGAGCACGCCCACGCCACCGGCAATCTCCAACGTGAATTGCGTGAGCTTTGCCCCGCCAAAGAAGATCCGATCGGCGATCAGGCCGGCGAGCAGCGCCCCGTGCGCGAGCAGCAATGGCGTGAACGCGTAGACGACGTTGCCGAGGAATCCAAGCCCTCCTGCACGGTCGGGATGCGTCGGAACGATCTTCAGATTGAGGCGGGACACTTGCGCAGAGGAACCGGTTCCAGATGAACAAGCGGAAATACCAGCGGACGAGCAGGAACTGGAAGAGCGGCAGGCTGACGAGCACGTGCCACCAGCCCGCGAGTCGACAGGTTGGCGAATCCCGCGCCGTTTCCCGCCGCCGGTACCTCGGCCCATGTGCTGGCATCGACGGCGATGTAGTTCCGCAACATCAGGCCGAGCCCGTACACCAGCACGACGAGCAGGAGTTCGGCGGCCAGCGAATTCCGCAGACGCAGTGCCGATTTGATGACGGCGTTGAAGCGGGGACGGTCGCCCTCGGAAATCAGGTCGCGCGCGTGGAACTGGGCGACCAGCCGCCTCATACGCAGGTGGACGGCGAGCTCTGCCAGCATGAGAAGCGGAAGCGCGACAAGATACCGCACCTGTGTTTCTGCGTTGAACAGAAAGGGGATCCTGATATCTCCTCCCCACGCCTGGCCCTCCCACATCGAGAGCAGCAGCAGCGGCAGCCAGGTAACCAGCACGCCGGCGATGATGCGGCGATGGACGAGCGTCAGGACATCGTCGGAGAGGTGCGCCCCGCGAAGAAGCTGGTACATCGGACCGCCCAGCACGAGGGAGAAGTCGGTAGGCTCCTCTGCCAGCGGCCCGGATATTCCTGGTTGACTGGTCGCGGTGCGGATCATGATGGCGGCACTCGCGAGAAATGCGATGGCTGATGCGCCGCCCTTCGACCGGGCTCAGGGCGACCCCGATCGTGTCCAGGGGCCGCAATCAGAAGCACGACGGTGCGCGGCTGCACGACATACGTCGAGTCCTGCACCGGCGGCGCATCCGCCCAGGCCCTGATGTCGTCTCGTGAATCGGCGGACGTATCGATGATGCGTCGCCACGCAAACTGCGTATCGTCAATGGGGGGAATCTCGAACTCGAGTGCCTCCCAGTAGGCGTTGACGATGATATGGAGCCGGCCCTGGTCGCCCAGCAGGCGCGCGGTCGCTGCGAGCGTGTGCGACGCATGGCCCCAGTCTGGCGCGTGCAGCTTGACGCCGTGCCACGTGACGCGTTGGTGCCTCAGCATCTCCTGCAGCGTCATCCCCGCCCGCTCAATCGGCAGACTGCGACTGTTGCGAAGCGCGATTAGCTCTTTCGCGAATCGCCGTACGTCGCCGTATCTCGCCACGAGGTCCCAGTCGAACCAGGTCGTGTCGTCGTTGATGCAGTACGCGTTGTTGTTGCCGCGCTGTGTACGTCGAACCTCGTCGCCCATCAGCAGCATCGGCGTCCCCACGGAGAGCAGCGTCAGCGCGAGGAAGTTCTTCACCTGGCGATTACGGAGCCGTTCCACAGCGGGATCGTCGGACGGTCCTTCGACACCGCAATTCCAGCTCAGAGTGTCGAACGCGCCATCGAGATTGCCGTGACCGTTCGCGTCGTTGTGCTTGCTGTTGTAGGAGACGAGGTCGTTGAGCGTGAAGCCGTCATGGCAGGTCACGAAGTTGATGCTCTGTTCCGGTTCGCGATCCTCGTGGCCGTAGACGTCGGGGCTGCCCGTCAGCCGAAACGCCAGGGAATGGACACTTCCGCTGTCGCCCTTCAGGAAGGCCCTCACGTCGTCACGAAACCGGCCGTTCCATTCTTTCCAACTGTCTCCGACGAAGTTGCCGACCTGGTAGAGACCTGCCGCGTCCCACGCCTCCGCGATCAGCTTGACGTTGGCAAACACCGGGTCCGTCTCGATGTCCCAGAGCAGTGGTGGCGTGGCCATCGGGTGGCCCTGTTCGTCGCGGGAGAGGATCGAGGCCAGGTCGAAGCGGAAGCCGTCGACGTGCATCTCGCTGACCCAGTAGTGGAGGCTGTCGAGAATCAGCCGGCGCACGATCGACTGGTTGGCGTTCAGCGTGTTGCCGCACCCGCTGTAGTCGGCGAAACACGCCGGGTTTTCGTCCAGGATGTAGTAGGTGTCGTTCGCGAAGCCGCGGAAACAGATCGTCGGTCCGCCGGCTCCGCCCTCTGTGGTGTGGTTGTAGACCACATCAAGAATGACCTCGATACCGGCCCGGTGGAGAGCCTTGACCATATCCCGGAACTCGTCGAGCGCGCCGAGCGCATCGGGTCTCGAGCTGTACGCGGGATGCGGCGCGAAGAACGAGGCCGGCTGGTATCCCCAGTCGTTCACGCCTCCCGGAGCATCCTGATCGTCGAACGCGAACACCGGCAGGAGCTCAACCGCGGTGACACCAAGATCCTGCAGATACGGAATCTTCTCGATGACGCCTTGATACGTGCCGCGCCTCGGTGCCGCCACACCTGAGTTGGGGTGGCGTGTGAAGGCACCCACGTGCATCTCGTACACAACCGTTTTTGCAAAAGATGTGTGCGGAGGATGATCGCCCTCCCAATCGTACGCCTCCGGATCCGCAACGACGCTCTTCAGGGCCGAGGCGCAGTTATCTCCCGGCTCGCGCGCCGCCGCGCGATCCCAGCCCGGCGGCCGCGCCAGGCATTTCCCGTAGGGATCGAGCAGTACCTTGTCGCGATCGAACCGGCGTCCGCTTTCCGGATCGAACGGTCCATCGACGCGATACCCATAGATCTGACCCGCCTTGATGCCGGGCACGAACGCATGCCAATAGTGGTACGAGCGGTGAGTTCGCGCGTCGAGATCGACGAGCCGGGCGGGCTTCGCGTCATCCACGCGATCAAAGAAGAGCAACTGCACCGCCGTCGCATGCTTCGAGAACACGCTGAAGTTGACGCCACCCGAAGAAACTGCGGCACCCAGCGGGAAGCTCGTACCTGCCTGGGGCGTCGTCGATCGGGTCGCGAAGTCGGTCGAGATTTCGGTGAGCATCGTTCTTCAACACTGCCGCTTCATTGCGTCGATCAGGTAGACACAATCTCTTGCCCGCGGTTACGAGCGATGGCCTCGTACCGTGCGAGGATGCTGTCCTTGGACTCGAGCATGTTGTGAACATTGACGGGTCCGTAGACCTGCGCAAGCGCCGCCACCAGGGCGGTCCACCCCGTCTGATGGCTGGCGCCGAGGCCGGCGCCGTTGTCGCCGTGGAAGTACTCGTAAAACGGAATGCAGTCGCGCCACTGCGGATCGTTCTGGAATTTTTCCGTCCCCCCGAACACCGGACGCCGGCCGGCCACATCGCGCAGGAAGATGCGCTGCAAGCGATCGGAGAGCTCCTTCCCAACCTCGAAGAGCGTCATCAGCTTGCCGGATCCAGTCGGGCACTCCACACGGAAGGAATCGCCGTAGTAGGCATAGAACTGGAACACCGCGCGAATGAGGAGGACGTTCATCGGGAACCACACAGGGCCGCGCCAGTTGGAGTTCCCGCCGAACATCCCACTGTCCGACTCGGCTGGCTGATACGAGACGTCGTAAACCTTCCCGCCCACTTGCACGACGTATGGGTGCTGTTCGTGCCAGCGCGACACCGACCGGATCCCATAGGGGCTCAGAAACTCCTTCTCGTCCAGCATGCGTGAGAGGATTCGCCGCAACCGATCGCGATCGACGAGCGCGGCAATTCCCCGGCCATCGGAATTCCTGTGCTCGGGACCGATCGGATGGATGCCGCCGAAGAGCTCTGGAATGTGGCTGAAGCGCATCTGGAGCGACTTGCCGACCTGCGGTACGCGCTCGCGCTGCCACGGTTCGATCACAGTGGTCGCGCAGAGCGGCAACAGTCCGACCAGAGAGCGGACCTTGAGACGCGCGGCCCTGCCGTCCGGCAGGCGCAGGACGTCGTAATAGAAACCATCCTCCTCGTCCCACATGCCGTCGTCACCCACCTTGTTCATGGCGGCGGCGATCCACAGGAAGTGCTCGACAAACTTGTACACGAGGTCGCCGTAGCTGGCGTCGTGGGCCGCGAGCTCGACCGCGATCTCGAGCATGTTCTGGCAGAACATCGCCATCCAAGCCGTGCCGTCGGCCTGTTCGAGGTGGCCGCCGGTGGGCAGCTCGGCGCTGCGATCGAAGATGCCGATGTTGTCGAGGCCGAGGAAGCCCCCCTCGAACACGCTCTTCCCCAGGCGATCCTTGCGATTCACCCACCACGTGAAGTTGATGAGCAGCTTGCCGAAGGCGCGCTTGAGGAAATCGAGGTCCCCTTCGCCGCGCACCACCTGCTCCATGCTGTATTGGAAGATCGTCGCCCATGCATGCACCGGCGGGTTGACGTCGCCGAAGTTCCACTCGTAGGCGGGCAGCTGCCCGTTGGCGTGCTGAAACCGCGCCTTCAACATCAGATCGAGTTGATGCTTTGCTAAGTCCGGATCGACGGCCGCGATCGCAACCGAGTGAAAGGCGAGATCCCACGCGGCGTACCACGGGTACTCCCACTTGTCCGGCATCGAGATGACGTCGTCGTTGAGCATGTGGAACCAGTGGCGGTTCCGTGACCGAGACCGACGGCGGCGAGTCGAACGGATTCAGCCCGTGCTCACGGAGCCACATGTTGACGTCGAAGAAGTAGTACTGCTTGCGTCCAGAAGAGGCCTCCGTAGGCCTGTCGCATCATGTTCGCCGTGTCGTCGTCGGCGGACTCCGGAGTGCAGGATCGATAGAACTCGTCGGCCTCACGACGTCTGGCCTCGACCGTCTTTTCGAAGGCGGCGAACGGACGGGTTGCCCGCACCGCATCGGTCAGGCAGAGCCGCACCGTTACCGACTGACCGGCACCCACTTCGAGGTTGTAGTGGGCGGCGGCCTTGGTGCCAACTTCCTTCGGGTTGACGGCGCCGGTGTTCCCGTCCACGACGAAGGCATGGAAGGCGTCTTTCACGTAAGGGCTCGCGTTGGGCGAGCCGAACAGCCGCTCGTTATTCGTCTCGTTTTCGGTGAACAAGAAGAGCCGGCGCTCCATCGCAGTGGAGCCATCGATCGCCAAGTTCAGGGTGCGACGCCGCCATCACGCTCGCGCCGTTGGTGCCTTTCGCCGCCACGAGGTGGGGTTTCCTTTTGCCGGGCCACCAGTTCCACGTGTTGCGGAACCACAGAGTGGGCAACAAATGAATCGTCGCGGTCTCCGGGCCCCGGTTCGCGACGGTGATCCGAATGAAGCATTCCTCTGCAGAAGACTTGGCATACTCGACAAAGACGTCGAAGTAGCGGTCTTCGTCGAATGCTCCGGTGTCAATGAGCTCGTATTCGAAGTCCTTGCGCGTGCGACGCGCGTTCGTCTTCACGAGGTCGTCGTACGGGAATGCGCTCTGCGGATACTTGTACAGCCACTTCATGTACGAGTGGGTCGGCGTCGAGTCGAGATAGAAGTAGTACTCCTTGACGTCCTCTCCGTGGTTCCCCTCGCCATTGGTCAAGCCGAAGAGACGCTCCTTCAGAATCGGGTCCTTCCCGTTCCAGAGCGCCAAAGCGAAGCAGAGTCGCTGCTTGAGATCGGAAAAGCCCGCAAGACCGTCCTCTCCCCAGTGGTAGGCGCGCGACCGCGCGTGGTCGTGGGTGAAGTATTGCCACGCGTCGCCGGTCTGGCTGTAGTCCTCGCGCACCGTCCCCCACTGCCGCTCGCTGAGGTAAGGCCCCCACTTTCTCCAGGGCGCATCCCACTCGCGCGAGTTCTCCAATCGCTTGAGCTCTGCAGATTGCGGCGGGGACTTGCCGTCGACGCTGGGCACTACAACGCTCCCTTTTCTATCGTCGGGTTGGCCGGCCTGACTCGACGTCGGAACTCCGGTCACACCCTGCGCCGGCGCCGAACCTGCAGCTGCGCCAGAGAGCGGACAAGCGAGGCGTTGACGGACGCGATCTCTTCGTCGGAGATCTTGTCGCGCAGGCGGGCCTCGGCGCGCGCGCGTGCCTCCTCGGCTTTGGCCTCGTCGATGCCTTCCGCCGGAATGGCCATATCGGTCAAAATGGCCACATGGTGAGCGCCGATTTCGACGAGACCCTCGCCGACGGCGAAGAAACTCTCCCCGGCGACCCGGTTCACGATGATCTCACCGGGCACCACCTGCGTGATCAGCCGGACGTGATGAGGATAGACGCCGATCTGCCCCTCGGCGACGGGCAGCGTGACCATCGTCGCGTCTTCTACCAGGACCGTCGCCTGCGGCGTGATGATTTCCAGTCTCAGTGTGTCGGTCATGCCTGCTGGATCTCTTCGATCCCGCCCTTCATGTAGAAGTTCCCTTCAGGGATGCTGTCGTGCTTGCCTTCGAGGATCTCCTTGAAGCCACGTACCGTGTCGCCGACGGCCACCTGCCTGCCCTCCCGGCCGGTAAACACCTGCGCCGAGCTGAATGGCTGGCTGAGAAACCGCTGAATCTTGCGCGCGCGGTAGACCGTCAGCTTGTCTTCGGGCGACAGTTCATCCATCCCGAGGATCGCGATGATGTCCTGCAGATCCTTGAATCGCTGGAGCACTCGCTGCACGCGCCGTGCAACGTCGTAGTGCTCCTGGCCGACGATCTCGGGCGCCAGCGCGCGCGAGGTCGACGCCAGCGGATCCACGGCGGGATAAATGCCCAGCTCGGCAATCGAGCGCTCGAGCACGATCGTCGCGTCCAGGTGAGCGAACGTGGTCGCCGGCGCGGGATCGGTCAAATCGTCGGCCGGCACGTACACGGCCTGGAAGGACGTGATCGATCCTTTCTTGGTCGAGGTGATTCGCTCCTGCAACACGCCCATCTCGGCCGCGAGCGTCGGCTGGTAGCCGACGGCGCTCGCCGTGCGTCCGAGCAGCGCCGACACTTCCGATCCGGCCTGAGAGAACCGGAAGATGTTGTCGATGAACAGCAGGACATCCTGCCCCTTTTCGTCCCGGAAGAACTCCGTGATCGCCAGGCCCGAGAGCGCCACCCGAAGGCGCGCGCCCGGCGGCTCGTTCATCTGGCCGTAGACCAGCGCGATCTTCGACGCGCCGAGGTTCTTCTGGTCGATGACTCCTGCCTGCGACATCTCGTGGTAGAGGTCGTTGCCCTCGCGCGTGCGCTCGCCGACGCCGGCGAATACCGAGACGCCACCGTGGAGCTTGGCGATGTTGTTGATGAGCTCCATGATGACGACCGTCTTGCCGACGCCGGCGCCGCCAAAGGCGCCGACTTTGCCGCCCTTCAGAAAGGGGCAGATCAGATCGATCACCTTGATGCCGGTAGACAGCACCTGAGGCGAGGTCGACTGATCCGCGAGCGGCGGCGGCGGACGATGGATCGGATAGTACTTCTCCGCCTTGACCGGTCCGCGCTCGTCCACCGGGCTTCCGGTCACATCCAGGATGCGGCCCATCACGCCCTCGCCCACGGGCATTGAGATCGGTCCACCCCGGTCGGTCACCTTGACGCCGCGCTTGAGCCCCTCGGTGCCAGACATGGAGATCGCCCGGATCCAGTTGTCGCCGAGATGTTGCTGCACCTCGAGCGTGAGCGTGACCGGCCGGCGCTCCACGGTGTAGTCGACGGTGAGCGCGTTGAAGATGGATGGCAGCGCGTCGGGAAATTCGACGTCCACCACCGGGCCCGCGACTTGAACGACTTTGCCGATGTTCATGTTCCTACCTGTTGACCAAACGCGAGCCTGACCACGGTCATCCCGCCTGGCCTCCCGCTATCTCCAGCAATTCCTTCGTGATGTTGCCCTGCCGCAGCTTGTTGTACTCGAGCGTCAACGCGTCGATGAGGTTCTCGGCGCTGTCGGTCGCGTTCTTCATCGACACCATGCGGGCGCTTTGCTCGCTCGCCTTGGCGCTGAGCAGCACGTAGTAGATGTAAATATTGAGGTAGTGGCCGATGAGGTATCCCAGGACCGACTGCACATCCGGTTCGAAGAGCGTCTCGGCGGTGTCGGCGGTTAGCGCATCTTCCGATTCGGCGCCCGGCACCTTCAGACCCGTGATCTGTCCCACCGGCAGGTACTCCATGGTGACCGCGTGCTGCGTCAGCGTGTTGACAAACCGGGTACCGACGATCCGCACCTCGTCCACGTCGCCTTTGAGAAAGAGGTCCCGCGCAAACGCCGCAATGGCCCGCGCCTCCGCGAATGCCGGCGAGTCGCCGTACGCGAATTCCGCGACCAGCTGTCGCCCGCTCCGAGCCACGAATTGTGAAGCCTTACGGCCCGCGGTGATGAAGACCGTTGTCTTGGAATCGAACTGCGAGGCCAGCCTGAAGACGTTGGTGTTGAGCGCGCCGCACAGTCCTTTGTCGGCCGCGATCAGAATGACGGCGCGCCGACGAACAGGACGTACATCCATGAGCGCATGATGAAAATCGGTGGCTCGAGCCGTTGCGGTGCGCTGCATGCGATACAGCCGGCGCGCAAACGGCGCCGTGGTGACCGCAGCCTCCTGCGCCTTGCGCATCTTCGACGCCGCCACCATCTGCATCGCTTTCGTAATCTGCGAAGTGCCGGCGATGGACTTGATGCGCCTGCGAAGATCACGGGGACTGAGCATGATCTACTTCTTCCACGTCGGCTTGAACTGATCGGCCGCGGCTTTGAGATCGGCCGTCAGCTCCGGGCTCAACACCTTCTCGCGGGCAATCTTCTCGAGCGTGGCCGCCTTACGCGTCGTCAGGAAGTCGGTCCATGCGGCCTGGAACTCCTTGATGCGCTCAACAGGAACGTCGTCCATGTATCCGTTCTGCGCGGCCCAGATCATTCCCACCTGCACCTCGACGGGTATCGGGTTGTACTGCGGCTGCTTGAACAGCTCGACGACGCGCTTGCCGCGATCGATCTTGGCCTGAGACGCCGCATCAAGCTCCGATCCGAACTGGGCGAAGGCGGCCAGCTCGCGGAACTGCGCGAGATCGCCTTTGAGCTGACCGGCGACCTGCTTCATCGCTTTGAGCTGCGCAGCCGATCCGACGCGCGACACCGAGATGCCCACCGAAACCGCCGGCCGGATCCCCTGGTAGAACAGGTCGGTTTCCAGAAACACCTGTCCGTCGGTGATCGAGATGACGTTGGTCGGGATGTAGGCGGACACGTCTCCCGACTGCGTTTCGATGATCGGCAATGCGGTCAGCGAGCCGTTGCCGTACTGCTCGCCGACACGCGCGGCGCGCTCGAGCAGCCGGCTGTGGAGGTAGAACACATCGCCCGGATAGGCCTCCCGGCCCGACGGGCGCTTCAATAGAAGCGACACCTGCCGGTAGGCCACCGCGTGCTTGGACAGATCGTCGTACACGATGAGCGCGTCCATGCCGTTATCCATGAACCATTCGCCGATCGCCGCGCCGGCGAAAGGCGCAAGGTACTGGCTGGTCGCCGAGTCCGACGCCGGCGCGGCCACGATGATGGTGTACGGCATCGCGCCGGCCTGTTCCAACACGGCGATGATTCGAGCGATCGTCGATTGCTTCTGCCCGATCGCCACGTAGATGCTGTAAAGCGGCCGATAGCTCTTGTCGCCGGACGCTTCGGCCGCGGCGTTGAGGCGTGCCTGGTTGATGATCGTGTCGATGCAGATCGTGGTCTTGCCCGTCGAGCGATCGCCGATGATCAGCTCGCGCTGGCCTCGGCCGATCGGAATCATCGCGTCGATCAGCATGATGCCCGTCTGCACCGGCTGCCCGACCGGATGGCGACGGATGATCCCGGGCGCAAGCTTCTCGACCGGGTATGCCACTTTGCTCGCAATGGGACCCTTCTCGTCCAACGGCTCGCCGAGCGTGTTGACGACACGGCCCAGCAGCTCCTTGCCGACCGGCACTTGCAGCAGCTTGCCGGTTGCGTGCACCTCGTCGCCTTCCGCGAGTCGCGTATAGTCGCCGAGCACGACGATACCGACCTCGGTCTCGTCCAGGTTCAGGGCGAGGCCGGTGATGCCGTGGCCGAAGTCGACCATCTCGTTGTACATGACGTCGCCCAGCCCCTCGGCCTTGACGACGCCGTCACCAATCTCGCGGATCACGCCCACGGACTGCCTGCCCGCCGCCGCTTTGGCTCCGGCGATCTGGGCTTCGATTTCTTGGACCAGGTTAGCCATATCGTCCTTGTTTCATTCCGGTTTCACAGACGCCCTTCGAGCGCGGCCAGCTTGGCCCGCACGCTGGCGTCGTACACGTCGCTGCCCACGTGGATGCGCATCCCGCCGATGAGTCCCGGATTGACCTCGAACGACGTGTCGAGGCCCTCACCGTAGGTACGGGCGAGCCCGGTCTGAACCTCGATGCGCATGTCGTCGGGAAGCAGCGTGGCGCTCTCGATGACCGCGCGATGCCCGTCGCGATCGAGCCGCACCAGTCTGAACAGGGCCCCGAGCGTCGCGAGCGTGCCACGGCGGCCGGATCCGCCAATCCGCTGCGCCGCCAGCCGGACCCGCTCCGCGTCGAGCCGTCCATCGACGAGACACAGGCGGAACAGCCGTCGCACCATTCGCCCCGTTTTTCTGGTCGCCTTCATGAATCAGATCCGGTTCATCTCTGGCTATGGCGCCAGTTGCCTCGCCGTCTCTTCAGAGAGGCGACGTTGATCGTCGGCCGTCAAGATCCTGCCGGTCACTGACGCCGTGGTCTGGACCACCAGGCGGCCGACCTCGCGCCTGAGCTCAGCGAGCATCGTCGCGCGTTCCCGCTCTGCGCTCTCATGGGCGCGCACGAGAATCTGTTCAGCGGCCGCGATCGCCTTCTGCGTTTCTGCGGCCTCCACGCGTGCGGCCGCGGCGCGGGCGTCGTCGATCAACTGCTTGCCTTCCACGCCGGCCCGCGTCAGGACGTCCTGGCGCTCGCTTTCGATGCGGGCCAGTTCCGCCTTGATCTTCTCGGCGTTGGCCAGACCGCTCGCGATTTGCTGGCGTCGTGCCTCGAGGATCCGGAGAATCGGTTTGTAGGCGAGAGCGTAGAGAACGGCACACACGATGCCGAAGCTGATCATCTGGGCGCCCAGATGCGTCCAGTCCACCCCGAACGCACGGGCGACCTGTTCGACCTGTCCGCCACTCTCCGCCGTGACTTGCAGTAGCGATGGAACTAGCATCGGTCCGTACCTACTGCACGAGGAAAAGCGCGTAAAAGACGATTGCCTCAGCGAAGGCAATGGCCAGAATCGACTGGACCATGATCTTCGTGGACGCTCCGGGATTGCGCCCGACGGCGCTCGAGGCACCCATGCCGATCAACCCGACCCCGATTGCGGCACCCAACGCTGCGAGGCCGACATGCAAACTTCCGATCATCTCCGTGTCCTTTCTGTGTGTCGCCGGTCATTGACACCGCTCATGGTCATCATTCCGGCAACGCGACGTTCACGCCGCCGGTCGCCGCATGCCCGGCTTCTTCGTGGTGGCAGATCAGGAGCGTGAAGACGGCGGTCAACAACATGAAGACCATCGCCTGTACCAGCCCGACGAGCAGCTCCATGAAATAGAACGGAATCGGCAGCAGCCAGCTCAGTGCCGGCACCATCGTCCCCATCGTTTCCAGCATGTTCTCGCCGGCGAACACGTTGCCGTACAGCCGGAAGCTCAGTGACACCGGACGGAACAGGATCGAGACGATCTCGAGGCAGCCTGCCGCGAAGAACACCACGATCATCAGCAGCTTGAGCGCTCCCGTCGTGTCCCCCTTGGGCGCAAAGAGCTCCTTCGCCATCCCGCGAACGCCGACTTCCTGCAGCGCCCAGATAAATCCAGAGCGCGAAGAACAGCAGGGCCATCGCGAGCGTCATGTTGAGGTCGGCGTTGACTCCGCGAAACAGCGGCTGATCGATCGAGAAGCCCTCGGCGGTCTGGTGGCCCCATCCGATGGTGCCGACGCCGGGCAACAGGCCGGCCCAGTTGGTGGCGAGAATGAAAATAAAGATGGTGCCGAAGAACCAGAACGTCCGCTCGACCAGATGCCGGCCGATGATGCTTTCCAGCAGCGCGTAGAGACTCTCGACGATCCATTCCAGGAAGTTCTGTGCGCCCCCCGGCACCTGCGTCATCGTCCGCGTCGCACGCTGCGCGAAGACGATGAGACCCACCGCAACGATCCACGTGACGATCATGGAGTTCGTGATCGGAAAGCCGAAAGGCCGCGCGATCTCAACCGCCATCTGCGGGAGCCCGTGTTCCGCCCGCGCGGCGAGACTCGAAGAGGAGAGGGCAAGCAGGTTCATGGCAATCGACACAGGTGTGCAGCACACCGCATGCCACCAGCGCGCACGCAGTTGCCGCCTTGTTTTGCGGCCTCAGGCCGGCATTTGAAGCCCGGCATTTCGGATACCCTCCGCGATACCGTAGCCGTCCGACGCCTGATCCATGCTGACGACGGTTCGCGATCCCCTCTCAACATGTTGATGCGATGGAGCTGGATTTCGCGGACAGGCAGGCGCCGGAAGTGGAACGGTTCATGCCAACAGGTCACGTGCTGACCGCGCTCCCTGGTGACGCGTGTGTCCGGCGTGTGGAGATCATCATGAAACGGGTGAAGTACGAAAAGGCGCTGGAGAAACTGCAGGTCCGGCTGGCTCACCTTCAGCGATGGGTGAAGGAAGACGGTCTGCGGGTCATCGTCATCTTCGAAGGACGCGACGGCGCAGGTAAGGGCGGCACGATTCGCGCGCTGACCGAACGGCTGAGCCCACGCGTGTTCAGAGTCGTCGCGCTGCCGGCTCCCAGCGAGCGCGAGAAGTCACAGAACTACATGCAGCGCTATATGCAGCATTTCCCGTCGGCTGGCGAAGTAGTCATCTTCGATCGAAGCTGGTACAACCGGGCGGGCGTGGAATACGTCATGGGCTTCTGCACGCCGAAAGAGCACAAGCGCTTCCTGGAGCTGTGCCCCCAGATCGAGAAGTTCATCGTTGATGGGGGCATCATCCTGATCAAGGTGTGGATGGAAGTGGGCAACGACGAGCAGAAGAAGCGCTTCGAGGCCCGCGTCCGGGATCCGATCCGTCAGTGGAAGCTCAGTCCGATGGATTTGCCGTCCAGACAGCGCTGGTACGATTACTCCCGTGCGCGCGACATCATGCTCAAGAAGACCGATACGCGCACCGCACCGTGGTACATCGTCCGCTCGGACGACAAGCGAACGGCGCGCTTGAACACGATTGCTCATCTGCTTTCAAAGATTCCGTACAAGAAGCTGCCCGAGAAAAAGGTGAAGTTGCCGAAGCGGTCGTCGAAGGGTGCGTACAACGACACTGCATCGATCGCGCGCCGGCACTTCGTGCGCGAGCGCTACTGACGGAGAGGAAGGCGCGGTCATCAGAACAGCCGGCCCACCCCGATGTAGTACCGCCAGGCGCCACTGAAATCGAAGCTGCCGCCCAGCAGGACAGGACCGATCAGCGTGTCAGCCAGCATTCCAAGGCTTACGTTCGTCCGAAGCTTCGCGTTGTCGATGTCATCGAACGCAGAACCGGTCTCAACCCAACCGCCGCCGAAGATCGGGCCGCCCAGAAAGTCCGGCAGACGCCCGACGCCGCGGAGATAGCCCGCGGCGAGCACGCCGTAGTGATCGCCTCGAAACTCGCCGATGTTGTACGCGCCGAGGCGCAGCGGCCCGCCCAACTGAAACTGTTCGTTCGGAAGCGGGCGGCCCCATGTCGTTCCGGCGCTTCCGACGAGGAACAGGCGGTCGCGGCGCCGTCGCGACCAGAACGTCGAGCTGCGGATCTCGATCTGTGTAACATCGTCGTTCGAGCGTTCGGTTGGGAATGTGGCAGGCACGTCGGGGGAGCGAAGAATGTAGTCGACCGTGCCGATCGCCCGCACACCATTCGACGGCACGACGGGGCTGTCCTGGCCATCGTGGCGGAACTCGAGCCGTGCACGCGTCTCGAGCCCTTCAAGTTCCGGCAGTCCGGGATCGCCGGCCTCGACACTCGCGTTCAGCTGCCCAGCAGACATGCCCAGCCGGATGTCGCTGTCTCGGCCAACATTCACGCCGACATCGACATTCACACGCGATCTGACCTCGCCGTACCGCGCGACGACGACGTCGTCGCTCAGGAAGTTGAGCGTCCGGCGGCCCGCATCGGCCGCCACCGCAACAAATAGCGGCGTCCTTCCGATGGGCCGATATATCTCCGCGGCGATGTGCGGCTGAGCGCCGGCCGCTCCATCGATTCGCACCTCGGAGCCGGAACCGACGGCGTCGAACGTCAGATAACGCGCGGCGAGCTGAAACGCGAAATCATCCGTCGTCGTGTTCTGAAGGCTGATGCCCATCATGAGAAACGGGGGGGCGTAGCGTTTCGACCGCGCCTCCACGCGGAGGCCAGCCCTACCGTCCACCTCGTCGATCTGCCAACCCACCGTTTCATATCGATCGAGTCCCGCAAAACTCTCGAGATCCGTCTCGAGGGTATTGATGTCGAGCGGCTGTCCGACACGTGCCGAGAGGACTTCCTCGATGCGGGCCCGATCGGACGGGACTGTACCAACGACCGACACGAACTGCGGCACTGGCAATGCGGTCTTGCGGCGCGCCTGTCGACGTTGTTGATACGCGGCCCACTGAGCCTCGTCTAACGCAAGCGGCAGCAGTTTTTCCTTCATCGCGTCAGCGGCGTTGTATCCATCGGCCGCAAGCTCTGCGACGCGCCTCCAGTCGAGGCTCCCGAAGCCTTCGAGCGGCGGGTTGATCACGATGTCTGCTTCCTTCAGCGTTTCCCGAGTATTGGCCTGCATCATGACGTCGACAGTCTGGCCGATGAGCCCAAGGAGCGACCCACTCACTGTGCGCTTTTCTCCCATGTAACCGACGTTGACGGCCACGACCACGTCGGCACCCATCGCGCGCACGATGTCGGCAGGCACGTTGTTCATCGCGCCGCCGTCGACAAGCACCAGACCGTCACGCTCCACCGGTGGAAAGACGCCGGGCAGCGACATCGTGGCGCGCATCGCGGACGCCAGTGTTCCCTTGTCGAGAACGATCTGGTTTGCTGTGATGAGATCGACAGCAATGGCTCGGAACGGCGTCGGCAAGTCGTCGAAGCTCGAGAGCGTTGTGTACTGACCCGCGATTCGCGCGAGCAGAAAGTCCACCTGCTGGCCGTTATTGAGCGCCCCAGGCCCGGCGATGCCGTGCTTGACACCAAATTCGATACGCGAAGGGTATGCGCGCGCGTCCTCCTTGCGCCGCACGTTCTTGTACCGAAACGGCGAAAAGCCGAACATCTCGTCCCAGTCTATTGTTTCGAGCAGCGCGGTTAACTCCCCGGCTGACATGCCCGAGGCCAGACCTCCGCCGATGAGGCCGCCCATGCTGGTTCCCGCGATGAAATGGATCGGAATGCGGTGCTCTTCGAACCAGCGAATAACCCCAACATGGGCGAGCCCGCGTGCGCTGCCCCCTCCAAACGCCACGCCGATGCGCGGTCGTTCTAGCTTGGCCTGAGAAGGCGCGGGCGTTGGTGCCGCCGCCTGCTCGGCGAGCGTCGGCTCAGGCAAAGCCGCTAGAAGCCCCAGAGTGCAGGCAACACAGGCGACGCGTGACACAGGATTCATTTGTCTCCTGAGTCCGGTCCATCCACCGGGTGGGTCTTGAGATAGCGCCTGACGGCCGCACCCTGGGTCAGAAAGAAGCGCTCCTCACCAAGACTCGCGAGCAGCCCGAATCGTTTCAGCTTGTCCTTGACAGGGTCCTTCAACTCGGCAAAGCACAACTCGATTCCGGCCGCGTGCAGCTCTTCGTGCAATTCGGCCAGGATATCCGCGGCAGTGAGGTCCACGCTGGTGACCGGTTCTGCCGCCACGACCATCCAGCGCACCGGTGTAGGTGATGCGGCTACCGCATCCAGCACGCGGTCATGGAACAGTTCGGCGTTCGCGAAGAACAAGGGCGCATCCCACCGAAACAGGACCAGGCCGGGGATTAGACGGGCATCGGGATAGCGCTTGATGTCGTGGTAGCCCTCGAGGCCCTCGGCGCGACCCAGGACCGCGGAGTACGGGCGCCAACCGTCCCACAGGAATTCGATTACAGCAATCACGATCGCCAGGCCGATGCCCGGAATCGCGCCCAGCACCGCCACGCCGATCGTACAGACGACCGACAGCCAGAACTCCCAGCGCTGGATGCGAAAGATTCGACGGAGGTCGGCGACCTCGATCAGGCCGATGGCCGCGGCGATCACGACCGCGGCCAATGCGCTGGAGGGCAGATGCTGCAGGAGGTCCGGCGCCACCAGCAGCAGGAGGGCCACGCAGAGCGCGCCGACGATGCCGGTCAGCTGGGTTCTGGCACCTGCGGCTTCAGCCACGGGTGTGCGTGACGAACTGCTGCTGATGGGAAATCCCTGAAAGAATCCGGCGGCAAGGTTGGCCGCACCGAGACCGACCATCTCCTGGTTGGGATCCACATACGTCCGCGTCCGCGCCGCATACGAGCGCGACAACACGCTCGTGTCGGCGAACGACACCAGGGCGACGGCGAGGCCGCCAATGAGGACGGGGCCGATATCGGCATAGGTGATCCATGGGAAGGCGAACGCTGGCAGGCCTTGCGGGAGGGAGCCGAGCACCGACACGCCCGCGCGCGCCGCGAGGTCCAGCGCACCCACGACGATGGTGGCTCCAACCACGGCGACCAGGATGCCCGGCACGCGCTTGTGGCGCTTCAACAGCAGGATCACCGCCAAGGTACCTGCACCGACCAGGAACGCAATCCAGTTGGCTCGACCGTCAAGCACCGCCGCGCCGATGGCCAACACGTTTCTTATGGGGCCGTCGCTCTCGATCGAGAACCCAAATATCTTGGGTAACTGACTGATCAATACAGTCACGGCAATGCCGTTCATGTATCCATAACGGATGGGTTTGGAAAGGAGTTCGGTGACGAATCCAAGGCGTGCCAGGCCGGCAAGAATGCACACGGCCCCGGATACGATCGCCATCATGCCGGCCAGAGCGATCGCGCGCGTGGGGTCGCCGCCAGACAGTGGCAGGACGACGGCGAGGATGACGGCCGCCAGGGACGAGTCCGGTCCGAGTACAAGGATGCGGCTGGGACCGAACAGCGCATAGGCCAGCAGCGGAACAATCGTCGCGTAAAGGCCGTGGATGCCCGGCACGCCCGATGCCACTGCATAGGCGATCCCGACGGGCACCAGCATCGTTGTCAGCACCAGCCCGGCGACAAGATCGTGACGCAGCCAGGCGGACTCGTAGCTGCGCAGGGTCTGCAGACCCGGCAGCCAGCGTATCCAGCCCGCCTGCTCGCGGCTCTGCGTGGCCAGCGCGATGCGGCCGGGTTCGGAGGTTGGTTGTGAAGGGGCGGAAACGTTCACGCGCTTGTTGCTGGCGATGGCCATTTTCAAAGCAGCGCACCGACAATGTCCACAAAAAGGATTTTGACGACGGTCATGCCTGGGAAGATCATCGCGTAGCCGAGGTCCGGCCGATCCGTCGGTGTGAGCCTGTTCGCATAGGCAAGGACCGCCGGGTTGCCGCAAGCGCCGGCGATGATGCCTGCGACTTCGTCGTACGGCATCCGAAACACGAACAGCCCGAGAATCAGAATAGGAAGCACGAGCGCCATCAGTACGACGGCGCCCAGACCCAGCATGAGGAATCCGGTGTCCGCTACCGTCGCGGCGAATTTGGGGCCGGAAGCCATTCCGACCTGTGCGAGGAACAGCGTCAGCCCGAAGTTGCGCAAGACGAGGTTTGCCGAAAGCGGAATAGTCCAGTTCATCCCGCTGGTGCGCCTCAGGTGACCGAGGATCAACGCCACGATCAGCACGCCCGACAGTCCGATCGACAGCTTGCCGATGCCTGGGACCGGAATCGGGATCGCGCCGACGAGAAAGCCGAGCGCCATGCCAATGCCGATGGAGATGTAGCTGAACTCAGCGGTGCCCTTGATCGAGTCTCCGAAGTACTTGCGCATCGCGGGAAAATCGCCGCGATGCGCGAGCACGCCGACGCGATCGCCGAACTCGAGCACGAGATCGGGGTTCGGCATGATGTCCGCATCGCCGCGCCGCACCTGGATGAGTCTTGCGGCCCTGTCCCCCGGCAGATCGAGGTCGCCCAGCGCTCGGCCCACCACAACCGGGCGCGATGCGAACACGCGCAGGTAGTCGAGAGCACTGCGATCCTCGAGCATCCGGCCGTGCGCCGTCTCCCCGAGGCTCTGGCTCGCCTGCGCGAGCGCGTTCCTGCTGTTGCCGACCGCGAGCACGACATCGTTCTGGGCGACTACGAAGTCAGGGGAAGCCGCTTCATTGCGGCCCGCCCGTCGCACGGCGGCGATCTGCACTCCGGCCGGCAGCGCCGCCATCACGTTGCCGAGCGTCTTGCCGGACAACGCGGGATTGCGCAGCGCGATTTCGAGCAGGTCGAGGTCCTTGGCCGAAGGCGCCTCGATCTTCGGCTTGAGCACCATGAAGGAAACGTAGAGCAGCAGGATCGGTCCCGCCACTCCGAACGGATAGGAGACCGAGTAGCCGACCGCAGGATCGTCGTTGCCCAGAGTCGCAATGGCTGCCTGGAGCGTCGGCGTGCTCGTCCCCGATCCCGCGAACAGACCCAGCGCATAGCCCAGGTTCAAGTCGATCACCTTCACGAGCAGGATGCTCACGGCGCCCGCCAGCAGCACTCCGATCAAGGCGACGAGGTTCGCCTTTTGCCCGGCGGCGGTCGTCAGCCCGATGAAAAACTGCTTGCCGTACTGCACGCCCACGCCATAGAGGAAGAGCGCGAGACCGAGCGTTCCGACCATCGGCGCCGGCACTGACTTCGGCGCGAACCAGCCCATCGTGAGCGCGACGAACAGTACTGCACCCACACCGAGGGAGAATCCCTTGATGTTGATCTCGCCCACCAGATAGCCGATGGCGATGGTGAGAAACAGCGCCATCAGCGGTTGCTGTTCGAGCAGCGTCTTGACGAATTCCACGGTCCCAGTCCCTTCTGGTGGGCAGGTCGGCTAATAGACGGTCAGGCCGCGGCTTCGGAACTGCCCGCGCACACGCTCGGTCAATTCGGCATCGGGCGGCTCGACGTGCTTCAGCGGGTAGTCGAGGCCGAGCTTCTCCCACTTGTTGCTGCCCATCTGGTGGAAGCGCAGAATTTCCACGCGCTCAACCGACCTCAGCGCGGTGCAGAAATCGGCCACTTTCTCGACGTTGTCGAAACCGTCGCTGAGCCCCGGCACGAGCACATAGCGGATCCACATCGGGCGCCCGAGTGCTGAAAGCCGCTGCGCGTAGTCGAGCGTCGGCTGCAGCGGCTGGTGCGTGATCTTCTCGTAGATGGCCGGGTCGCCGGACTTGATGTCAAGCAGGTTGAGGTCGATGTCCATCAGCTCTTCATCGGTGAACCGATCGCCGAGGCGGCCGGCGGTGTCGATACAGGTGTGAAGGCCGAGCTCCTTGCAGCGGCGGAAGATCCGGACTACGAACGGCCGCTGCACCATCGGCTCGCCGCCAGAGAGCGTGACGCCTCCCTTGCTGACTTTGAGCACCTGCGCGTACTTGCCGATCTGCTGCATCGCTCGAGACACGGTCACGGGATGGCCGTTCTTCTTGTGCCAGGTATCCGGGTTGTGGCAGTACTGGCAACGCAAAAGGCAGCCGCTCAGAAAGCCGACGAAGCGCAGGCCGGGGCCGTCCACAGTGCTGCCGACTTCGTATGAGTGCACGTACCCAACGAGGTCGTCCTCCTCCTCGATCTCCTCGACGTCGCCCGGATGCACAGCAAAGTAGTCCCGCGCGATCTTGCTCTCCGCAGCCCCGTTACGCGCGACCTGGAACTCGTAGCGGCTGCCAGTGCGCGGCTCGCTCATGGCCAACCTCCTACATGGAACCGTGGAACGTCCTGTTGAGGACGTCGAGCTGCTGTTCCCTCGTGAGCTTCACGAAGTTCACCGCATAGCCGGACACCCGGATCGTCAACTGCGGATATTTCTCCGGGTGGTTCATGGCGTCCTGCAGCGTCTCGCGATTGAGCACGTTGATGTTGACGTGGAAGCCGCCGCTCGAGAAATACGCGTCGAGCGCGCCGCACCCGCGCCCGATGCGGTCGGCTTCGGTGCCGAGCGCGGCGGGCACCACCGACAGCGTCAGCGAAATGCCGTCCTCGGCATCCTCATACGGGATCTTGGCGACCGACATCAGCGCGGCGAGGGCGCCGTGCGTGTCGCGGCCGTTCGACGGGTTCGCCCCGGGCGCGAACGCCTCGCCTTTCTTGCGGCCGTCCGGCGTATTGCCCGTCTTCTTGCCGTAGACGACGTTGGACGTGATGGTGAGGACCGACTGCGTGTGGACCGCATTGCGGTAGGAGGGATACATCCGGATCTTGCTCATCATCATCGACACGATCAGCTTCGCGAGGTCGTCCGCGCGGTCGTCGTTGTTGCCGAAGCACGGGTAATCGCCCTCGGTCTCGAAGTCCACGATGATCCCGCGCTCGTCGCGCACCGGCTTTACCTTGGCGTATTTGATCGCGGACAGGCTGTCCGCTGCGTGCGAGAGGCCGGCGATTCCGCAGGCCAGCGTACGCAGGATGTCGCGATCGTGCAGCGCCATCTCGACGGCCTCGTAGCAGTACTTGTCATGCATGTAGTGGATGACGTTGAGCGCGTTGACGTACATCTTCGCGAGCCAGTCCAGCGTCGGATTGAAGCGGTCAATGACGTCGTCGTAGTTCAACACGTCCGTGGTGATCGGCGGGACCTTCGGCCCGACCTGCTTCCCGCTCACCTCGTCGCGCCCGCCGTTCAACGCGTACAGCAGCGCCTTCGGCAGATTCACTCGCGCGCCGAAGAACTGCATTTGTTTGCCAACCCGCATCGCCGAAACGCAGCAGGCGATGGCGCAGTCGTCACCCCATTTGGGCCGCATGAGGTCGTCGGACTCGTACTGGATGGAGCTGGTATCGATCGACGTTTTGATCGCGAACTGCTTGAAGCCCTCGGGCAGCTTGCGGGGACCAGAACACGGTGATGTTGGGCTCGGGCGCCGGTCCGAGGTTGTAGAGGGTGTGCAACATACGAAACGCGCTCTTGGTGACGAGCGTGCGACCGTCCTCGCCCATACCGCCGACCACCTCCGTCACCCAGACCGGGTCGCCGGAGAAGAGCTTGTTGTAGTCGGGGGCGCGTAGAAAGCGCACGATGCGCCACTTGATCACGACGTCGTCGACGATCTCCTGGGCCTGCGACTCGGTCAACGTGCCGGCGAGAAGGTCGCGCTCGAAATAGATGTCCCAGAACGTAGAGAGGCGCCCGGCCGACATCGCCGCCCCGTTCTGCTGCTTGATGGCGGCGAGATATCCGAAGTAGGTCCACTGCACCGCCTCGCGGGCGTTCGTGGCTGGCCCCGAGATGTCGCAGCCGTAGCGCGACGCCATCTCCTGCAGCTCTTTGAGGGATCGGATCTGTTCTGCCAGCTCTTCGCGCAAGCGGATGACTTCCTCGGTCGAATGACGGTCGTCCAGCTCCCGCTTCTCGCGCTCCTTGTCGGCGATGAGGAACTCGACGCCGTAGAGCGCGACCCGGCGGTAATCGCCGATGATGCGGCCGCGGCCGTACGCGTCCGGCAGGCCGGTCACGATGCCCGACGACCGCGCATTTCTGATGTCGGGCGTATAAGCGTCGAATACGCCGTCGTTGTGCGTCTTTCGGTACTTGGTGAAGATCTCGCCGATGGCCGCGTCAGGGGTGTAACCGTAGGACTCGAGGCTCGCCGCGACGACGCGCCAGCCGCCGAACGGCATGATCGCGCGTTTGAGCGGCGCGTCGGTCTGCAGGCCAACGATGATCTCTTGCGCTTTGTCGATGTAACCGGGCCCGTGCGCGAGAATGCCGGATGGAATCTGCGACACGTCGACGATGCCCTTCTCGCGCTCCGTCGCGAGCAGCGGCTGCAGCGTCTCCCATATGCCGCGCGTGCGCGCGGTCGCGCCCTGTAGAAAGCTACCATCGCCTTCGTAGGGGGTGTAGTTGCTCTGGATAAATTCGCGGACGTTGACGTGGCTCTGCCAGCTGCCAGGCGCGAATCCGCGCCATGCCGCGTTCCATTTCTCGCTGGCGGGCTTCTTGGGTGTCTCGATGGCGGTTTTCAGGATTGTCGACATGTTCGTCTCCTGGTGATCAAGGGGGTTGTAGCAATGCTTTATGGCAGCGGTTACGCGACGTCGGCCCGGGAGCCGTCGCGCGCGATGAGCCGCTGCGTGTGCTGCGCGATCATCAGTTCCTCGTTGGTCGGGATGACCCACGCGGTTACGCGGCTGCCCGCCGCGCTGATGCGTGGACCGCCCTTCTCGTTCGCCGAGCGATCGAGCTCCAGCCCCAGCCATGCCGCGTCACGGCAGATCCGCTCCCGCACCGCCGGGCTGTTCTCCCCGATGCCGGCCGTGAACACCAGGGCATCGAGTCCGCCGAGCGCAGCGGCGAGCGAGCCCAACTCGCGCTGGATCCGGTAAACGTACAGGTCCACAGCGAGCATCGCCCGCGGATCGTCCGAGCCAAGGAGTTTGCGCATGTCGCTCGAGATGCCGGAGACACCGAGCAGGCCCGACTGACTGTAGATGAGCTTCTCTATCGCGCGCGCGTCCATGCCTCGCTGGTCCATGAGGTAGAGCAGCACTCCGGGGTCGATGGCCCCGCACCGCGTCCCCATCGCCAGCCCGTCCACGGCGGTGAAACCCATCGTGCTGGCGACGCTGCGGCCGCCCTGCAGCGCACACATGCTCGAGCCGTTGCCGAGATGGCACACGACGGTCTTGCCCGCTGCGGCGCGGGCTTCGTGCACCGGCAGCACCGAGGCGACGTACTCGTACGACAAGCCGTGAAAGCCGTAGCGCCTGACACCGGCGTCATGCAGCTCGGCTGGAATGGCGAATCGTCGAGAGACGTCAGGATTGGTCGCATGAAACGCTGTATCGAAGCAGGCGATCTGCGGCAACCCTGGCTGACGCTCGAGCAGGAGCCGGATCGGCGCCAGGTTGTGCGGCTGGTGGAGTGGCGCCAGCGGTATGAATTTTTCGAGCACGGCGAGAACATCGGAATCGAGGCGGACGGGTTCCGCGTATTCCATCCCACCGTGCACAACCCGATGGCCGACCGCCGCAAGCCTGAGGCTCCCGCCCTGGCCGCGCAGAAAGTCCGCGAGATGCGCCACGGCCGCGTCGTGGCCGAGGTTCACCCCCTCGCCCCAGGCCTTCTCGGCGAGTAGCGCGCCGTCCGCACCCCGCGCCGCGAACCGCGGCGCGGTGTGTATGCCCTCTATCTGTCCTCGAATGACGGGATCGAGCGCCCCGTCCCGCTCGACGAAGAGCAGGAACTTGATGCTGGAAGAGCCGGCGTTCAGGACGAGAATCGCGTCACTCACGCCATCACCTTCTCGACACTTCCGCGGCGCACGTTCGCGACCAGGGCCGCTACCGCGCACGAGGCAAGGCGCGCCGTCAAGGAGTCGGCGCGGCTTGTGAGAATAATCGGCACGCGCGCGCCGAGCACAATGCCGGCAGCGTCAGCCCCAGCGAGAAACGACAGGCTCTTGGCCAGCATGTTGCCGGCTTCGAGATTCGGCACGACCAGCACGTTGGCACGCCCAGCCACCGGCGAATCGATCTTCTTGATTCGCATGGCCTCGAGGTTGATGGCGTTGTCGAGCGCGAGCGGGCCGTCGAGCACGGCGCCCGTGATCTGCTTGCGGTCCGCCATCTTGCACAGGGCGGCTGCCTCGAGCGTGGAGGGGACATCGGGGTTGACCGTCTCCATCGCCGAGAGAATCGCCACCCGCACGTCGGTCACGCCCAGGTCGCGCGCGAGGTCAATCGCGTTCTGAACGATGTCCACCTTGTCCCTGAGAGAGGGCGCGATGTTGACGGCGGCGTCGGTAATGATGAGCGTGTCAGGATGCCCGGGCACGTCCATGATGAAGCAGTGGCTGATGCGCCGCGATGTGCGCAGACCCGTCTCGCGCCTGACCACCGCGCCCATCAGCTCGTCGGTGTGCAGGCTGCCTTTCATCAGGGCTTCCGCCCTACCCTCGCGTACCAGCGCAACGGCCGCGGCGGCCGAGGCTTCGCTGTGAGGCGCATCCACGATCTCGGCGTTCGAAATATTGATGCCGTGCTGCTTCGCAACCGCCTCGATGCGCGCGCGAGGTCCGGCCAGGATCGGGGCGATCAGTTTCGCGTTTGCCGCGTCGATGGCCCCCCGCAGCGAGCTCTCGTCGCACGGGTGCGCGACGGCGGTCCGTGCCGGCGGAACCGATGCGCAGCGCGCGATCAGGCGCTCGTACTTTTCGTGTGTGCGTTCCATGGTTTCCTCTCCCTCCACTGGGTTTTCGCGCATCGCCTCACCACATGTTGAGAGATCCCTCTCAACAACGCGTGACCCTGAGCGACCTCACGTATCGCGCACCCTCTGCGCGAGCGCGTGCTGCGAGGGCGTCCATCGCAACTGAAGCGCGGGTGAGCACAGTGCGTGCCACCGCACGTGCCCGGTTCGCCGACGTTTTGCTCCCTCGGTCGGTTTTGAAGCCCGGGATTCCGGGTAACGCCCGGAATCTCGGAGGCTCCCGATGCGACGGCTGCTCATGCGCAGGCTGGTGCGGACGAGCGGCGCGAGAATTGGAGGGGCGAGACGACGATTGCTCGACTGGCTCTTCGGTTATCGGAAGGAATGGCTGCGACCGGACATCATCGCCGGCCTCATCACGGCGGCGGTGGTGATTCCGAAAGCCATGGCCTACGCCACGGTCGCCGGGCTTCCCGTTGAGGCCGGGCTCTATACCGCGTTCGTACCGATTGTCATCTACGCGGTGCTCGGCAGTTCGCCCGTGCTGAGCGTGAGCACCACGACGACGATCGGAATCCTCACAGGAGCCAACCTTGCCTTGGTGGCGCCCGGCGCCGATCCGGCAGAATTGGTGCGCGCAGCAGCCACGCTCACCTTGATGGTCGGCGTTGTGCTCACGTTGGCCTCCATCCTGCGTGTCGGTTTTCTGGCCGACTTCATCTCGGAGCCAGTGC
The DNA here is from genome assembly GCA_963811435.1 of Vicinamibacterales bacterium. Taxonomy (GTDB): domain Bacteria; phylum Acidobacteriota; class Vicinamibacteria; order Vicinamibacterales; family JAMQPK01; genus JAMQPK01. The sequence goes on along the minus strand of CAWERD010000006.1, from coordinate 382,696 downwards.
TGTCCGGCTTCAAGGCGGGTATCGGAGTCGTCATCGTGCTCGATCAGGTGCCGAAGCTGCTCGGTCTACATTTCCCCAAGGGCTCATTTCTGCAGAACCTCCTCGCCGTGTTTCAGAGCCTGCCCCACACGTCCACCGCAACGCTCGCAGTGGGCCTCGTGATGATGGCGCTGCTCCTCGGCCTGAAGCGGTTCGTGCCGCGGGTGCCCGCGCCGCTCGTGACGGTGGGTGCCGGAATTGCCGCGATGGCGCTCTTTGGGCTCGGGAGATACGGCGTAGAGTCGGTCGGAGAAATTCCGCGGGGTCTTCCCGCCCTCACACTCCCGGATTTTTCGCTCATCGCAGACCTGTGGCCAGGCGCCTTGGCCATTGCGCTGATGAGCTTCACCGAGACTGTGTCTGCGGCGCGAGCCTTCGCACAAACCGGGGAACCACCGTTACGCCCCAACCAGGAATTGCTGGCTACGGGCATTGCCACGGCCGGCGGGGCCGTCCTGGGCGCCATTCCGGCGGGCGGCGGCACTTCCCAGACTGCCGTAAACCGCCTGGCCGGCGCCCGCAGCCAACTGGCCGGCCTGATCACGGGTGGCGCGGCGCTCCTGACGCTCCTGTTTCTTGCGCCTTTGATTAGCCTGATGCCGCAGGCGACGCTGGCGGCCGTCGTGATCGTCTACTCCGTCGGCCTGATTCAACTGTCGGAATTCCGCGCGATCCTGGCGGTGCGGCGCAGGGAATTCATCTGGGCGATCGCCGCGTTCGCCGGGGTCATGCTGCTCGGGTACTCTCAAGGGCATCCTCGTGGCTATCATCATTTCCCTGGTGTCCCTCGCGCAGCAGGTGGCCGACCCGCCCGTGTACCGCCTCGGCCGCAAGCGAGGTACGAACGTCTTCCGTCCACTCTCTGAAGAGAATCCTGATGATGAGATTTTTCCCGGCCTCTTGATACTGCGCCCCGTAGGCCGGCTGTTCTTCGTCAATGGCCGGAGGATGGGTGACAAATTGCGGCTGCTGATCGAAGAGGCTCAGCCTCGCGTCGTCGTGCTGGACTTGAGTGTCGTGTTCGACGTGGAGTACACCGTCCTGAAGATGTTCGAGGAGGGCGAGGCACGCATGAAAGCGGGTCGCATCTCGGTGTGGCTCGTGGGTCTGACGCCGGACGTGTTGACGGCCGTGCGACGGTCACCCTTCGGCAAGGCTATCGGGCAGGAGGGGATGTTCTTCAACCTGGAACAGGCGGCGGTCAAGTATCTAGCCAGCCAGCCGCCAACGTAACGCCAAACGCGTTCAGGCATGGCTCAGCACTACTTCATCTAGCGTCGGGTTTGCCCAACCACCGGGAGGTGCGATCTCCTGCGCGCGATCGGTGGGGCCCCAGCTCCCCGGCTCGTATTCACGAACGGGCGTGTCCATCTTCAACACCGGATCGACAATGCGCCATGCCTCTTCGACGTAGTCCATCCGCGCAAACAGCGTGGCATCTCCATCGAGCGCGTCGCTGAGCACACGATCGTAGGCGGCTTTCTCGTCGGCGCCGGGCTGCCGGCTCGCCACGATCTCAGCCGGCTGGCCGAGCATCCGGTCGGCGGCGTCCATAATCGTGACCCCGAACGCGATCGTCAGCCGCGGCACGATCTTGAATCGGAAGTAGTTCGGCAGCGGAAGCGCAGACGGGAACACCGTTGGCGGCTGCCGCAGGCGGATGACGACCTCCGTCGACGTCACGGGAAGGTTCTTGCCTGTGCGAATGTAGAACGGAACACCCTGCCACCGCGCCGACTCGATCCGGAGCCTGACAGCGGCGAACGTCTCGACCTGTGAGTGGGCGCCGACGCCGAGCTCCTGGCGATACCCGCGGAATTGCCCGCGCACGATGTCCTCGGCCTTCAGCGCGGGAATCGCTTTGAGGACTTTCACCTTTTCGTCCCGCAGGCACTCGCTGTCCATGCGCGCCGGCGGCTCCATCGCGAGATTGCTCAACAACTGGAACAGGTGATTCTGGACGACGTCGCGGATCGCGCCGGTCTGGTCGTAGAAGGCGCCGCGACCCTGGATGCCGAAGTCTTCCGCCATCGTGATCTGCACGCTCTCGACATGGGTCCGATTCCAGAAGGACTCGAGGAGAGGATTCGTGAAGCGGACGAACAGCATGTTGTGAACGGGGCGCTTGCCGAGGTAATGGTCGATGCGGAAGATGTCGCGCTCCACGAACGCACCGAGCAGGATCCGATTCAGGTCGCGCGCCGAGACGAGATCCTCCCCGAAGGGTTTCTCGACGACGACGCGCGCGCCTTTCGCGCACCCCGAACCTGCCAGTTGCTCCACAACGGGTCCGAAGAGCGGCGGCGGAATCGCCAGGTAGTGCGCGGGGTGCGCTGCACCTCCGAGCGATTGCCGAAGCGCCACGAAAGTGGCCGGGTCCTTGTAGTCTCCGTCGAGGTACCGAAGACGTCCACTCAACCGTTCGAACGCGGCACGGTCCAGGCCACCGTGCTTCTCGACGCTGTCCTGCGCGCGTGCGCGAAATTGCTCGAGGGTCCAGCCGGCCTTGGCCACGCCGATGACCGGCACCTCGAGGGCACCGCGTTTGGCCATCGCCTGCAGCGAGGGGAAGATCTTCTTGTACGCCAGATCGCCCGTCGCCCCGAAGAATACGAGCGCATCGGAGTGTGTGTCGGCCATTCCCATCCTCACGCAGACACTTCGTGGGGTTTTTCCACGTGTCCGCCAAACTGAAAGCGCATGGCCGAGAGCAACTGATTCTGGAAGTCCGCTTCGCCGCGCGAGCTGAAACGCGCGTAGAGCGCGGTCGTGAGCACCGGTGCCGGCACGGCCTCGTCGATCGCCGCCATGATCGTCCAGCGCCCCTCGCCGGAGTCGGACACGCGACCGGCGAACTTCGAGAGCGACGGATCCTCCAGGAGCGCGGTGGCCGTGAGGTCGAGCAGCCACGAAGCCACAACGCTTCCACGCCGCCACAGCTCCGCCACCTCGCCGACATTGATGTCGTACTGGTAGTGCGCGGGATCGCGGAGCGGCGTCGTCTCGGCATCGACCGCGTGCGTTTCCTTACCGATATTGGCAGCACGCAGGATGCCCATGCCCTCGGCGTAGGCCGCCATGAGACCGTATTCGATGCCGTTGTGCACCATCTTGACGAAGTGACCGGCGCCGTTCGGTCCACAGCGGAGATACCCCTGCTCGGCAGTACCGGTGGACGGCGTGCGGCCCGGAGTGCGCGGGATGTCGCCGATGCCCGGCGCGAGCGACACGAAGAGCGGATCGAGATGCTTGACGATCGCCGGTTCGCCCCCAATCATCATGCAGTAGCCGCGCTCGAGACCCCAGACTCCTCCACTCGTGCCGACATCCACATAGTGGAGTCCCTTCGCGGCGAGCTCTTTCGCGCGGCGAATGTCGTCGACGTAATACGAATTGCCACCGTCGATCAGGATGTCGTCTTGCTCGAGGAACGGAAGCAGATCGTTGATGCTCGCATCCACCACGGCTGCCGGAACCATCAACCAGATGGCCCGCGGCTTATGGAGCTTCGCGACGAACTCCTTCAGCGACGCGGCTCCCTGAGCGCCTGCCGATGCGAGCTCCGTCACCGCGTCAGGATTGCGGTCGTATACGACGCATGTGTGACCATGGCGTTGAAGACGGCGCACCATGTTCGCGCCCATCCGGCCAAGACCGATCATTCCGAGTTGCATAGATGGCTCCTTTTTTTCCTCAGGTGTGGCGAGCTCTCCGGTAACGCCGGATGAGGGCGTTCGTCGAGCTGTCGTGATTCAGTGGAGGTTGTGCGCTGCCGCCGAGCTCCGGGATGATTCGCTGCGCCAGCACTTTTCCCAGTTCCACGCCCCATTGGTCGAACGAGTCGAGGTTCCAGACGACCCCCTGGGTGAACACCATGTGCTCGTAGAGCGCGACCAGCTTGCCAAGCGCGGCGGGCGTCAGTCGCGGAAGCAGAATCGTGTTCGACGGCCGGTTTCCCTGGAACGTTCGATGAGGGACGAGCCAGTCGGCCGAGCCTTCGCTCCGCACTTCCTCAGGCGTCTTGCCAAAGGCCAGCGCTTCGCCCTGCGCAAACACATTGGCGAGGAGCACGTCGTGGTGCTGACCGAGCGGGTTGAGCGTCTCCTCGAACGCGATGAAGTCGCACGGAATGAGCCGCGTGCCCTGGTGGATCAGCTGATAGAACGAGTGCTGGCCGTTGGTGCCCGGTTCTCCCCAGTAGATCGGACACGTGTCGTATGAGACCTCATCGCCGCTGAGCGTCACGTGTTTGCCGTTGCTTTCCATCGTCAGTTGCTGGAGGTAGGCGGGAAAGCGTTTGAGGTACTGCTCGTACGGCAGTACGGCGACTGTGTGCGCTCCGAAGAAATTGGTATTCCAGACACCCAGGAGTGCCATCAGCACCGGCAGGTTGCGCGCGAAGGGCGCCGTGCGAAAGTGTTCGTCCATCTCGTGAAAGCCGTCGAGCATCGTCCTGAAGTGATCGGGACCGATCGCCAGCATCGTCGAGAGGCCGATGGCCGACTCCATGGAGTAGCGTCCGCCGACCCAGTCCCAGAACCCGAACATGTTGGCGGTGTCGATGCCGAACTTCGCGACCTCCCCCGCGTTGGTCGAGACGGCGACGAAGTGCTTCGCCACCGACGTCGGGTTGCCTCCGACGCCCGCCAGCGACCACTCACGCGCGGCGCGGGCGTTGGTCATGGTTTCTATCGTCGTGAAGGTCTTGGACGATACGATGAAGAGCGTCTCCGCGGGGTCGAGATCGCGGACGGCTTCGACGAAGTCGGTGCCATCGATGTTCGAGACGAACCGGAAGTTGAGGCTGCGGTCGCTGTAATGCTTAAGCGCCTCGTACGCCATAACCGGTCCCAGATCGGAACCGCCGATACCGATGTTGACGATGTTGCGGATCCGTTTGCCTGTGTGTCCCGTCCATGCCCCGCCGCGAACGCCATTCGCGAAGTCGGCCATCCGGTCGAGGACTGCATGAACCGCGGGCACCACGTTCTCGCCGTCGACCAGCATCGAGGTGCCGCGTGGCGCGCGCAACGCCACGTGGAGCACCGCTCGCTTTTCCGAGACGTTGATCTTCTCCCCCTGGAACATCGCGTCGATGCGGGCGCGCAAGCTGCAGGCCTCCGCAAGGCGCACGAGCAGTGGCACCGTCTCATCAGTGATCCGGTTCTTCGAATAGTCGAGATAGATGTCCGCAGCTTCAGCTGTCAGCCGTTCGCCACGTTTCGGATCGCTCGCGAACAACTCCCGGAGATGCACGTCACCGATGTTTCGATGGTGATCTTCGAGAGCCTTCCATGCCGGTTGCTGTGTGAGTCGTCCGGTGCCGGCCGCCGTCGCGGCGTCTTGGGTCATGGGATGCTCCTACCAGCTGACTGGGGATCGTTCACGCCGCGACAACCAGCACCCGCATGAGCGTCTCTCCTTTATCAGGGCTCGCGGGGTAACAAGTGTCTACCTCGCTGCCGTGAGTGCGGCGCTCTTCGACGCGATCTCGGCCATCAATGAGTGCCACGACTTCACGAACGAAGCGGCACCGTCTGCCTGGAGCCGAGCCGCGAGCGTCTGCACGTTCACACCGGCACCGGCAAACCGCGCCAGTACTTCCTCGCAGTCTCCTCCGGTTGCCGGAAGGAGACCCGTGACCTCCCCGTGATCCGCCAGCGCCTTCAGCGTCTTTTCGGGGATTGTATTGACCGTGAATGGTGCGGCCAGCGCTTTGATGTACAGCACGTCAGACACACCCGGATCCTTGGTTCCCGTGCTTGCCCACAGGAGCCGCTGTGGACGGGCTCCGGCGTTGTAGACGCGCTGCCACCGCGGCGAGCTGAGGAGCGAGCGGTAGGCCTTGTAGGTGCGCTGTGCCATCGCGATGCCGAGTTGATTGCGCAGTGCGTCGGGCACGGCATTGGCGACCGCGGAGTCCCAGCGGCTGATAAAGACCGAGGCCACAGACGTCACGTCCGGCTTCTGCCCGGCATCGATCCGACGTTCGATGCCGCGCAGAAACGCCTCAGCGGCCGCGAAATAGTGCTCGCGCGAAAACAGCAGCGTGACGTTCGTCGGAATCCCGGCGTAGATGGCCTCCTCGATGGCGGGCAATCCCTCCGGAGTTCCGGGAATCTTGATCATCAGGTTCGGGCGACCCGCCCGTGCGGAGTAGAGCGTCTTGGCGGCCGCGATCGTCCCCGCAGTGTCGTACGCGAGCAACGGCGACACCTCGAGCGACACCCATCCATCCATGCCGCTGGTCCGGTCATAGATGGGTCGAAGCAAATCGGCGGCGCGTATAAGGTCGTCGAGCGCGAGCTCGAAGAACAGCTTTTCATCCGCCTTGCCCTGCGCGCGCTTGGTGGAAATCGACGTGTCGTACGCGGAACTGTTCTTGATCGCCTGCTCGAAGATCGTCGGGTTCGAGGTGAGGCCAGTCACCGACAGGTCGTCGATGTAGTGCTTGAGCGTCCCGCTCGTCAGCAATTCGCGGGTAATGTTGTCGAGCCACAGGCTCTGCCCGAGCCGCTGGAGCTGGCCCGTGGCCTTCAGCACATCAGCCCCGGCAACCCTGGCCTGCGGCAGGATGAACTGATCCACCGCATTGGCAAAGCCCTCATCCTGCTGGGACGTCGTGACCTTCATGGCCTGCTGTTGGACGTTCTCGTTCGCATTGCCCATGGCGATGCTCAGGCCGCTGCGCACGAACATGAGCACGTCGGTGGGCTGGTCGCCGATTGTCGCGATCGCCTCCATCGGGATTTTCAGGTATCGCGCCAGCCGCTCGATGACCACACCCTTGTTCGCCGTGGGGTGCGTCACGTCAAGGTAGTACGCCTGCGACCGCGCGGCGGAGACCTGTGTGCCGAATGTTTTCTGAAGCTCCGCCTCGCAGGCCGCAACTTTGGCGTGGTCATCGCTGACGCCGACGATCTTGACGACGCCACGGAGCACGTCGTCGAACGTGGCCACCACGGTGGGCTCGCTCTGACTGGTCGACGCCTCACGATCGACGCGCGGAGCATGACGGGAATGGATGTACCAGTCGGTCGCAGTGTAAATCCAGACGTCGAGGCCATGCGCCTGAATGGCCTCCACGATTGCGGGCGTCACGTAGTCGGGCAGCGGACGCTCGTCGAGCACGGACAGGTCGGGGAGCACGATGACGCCGCCGTTCAACGCCGCCATCGGCATTGTCAATCGGAGCGGTTCGACCAGCATCCGCAAGCCGCGGGGCGCTCGGCTGCTGCAGATTGTGAAGACGATGCCGCGCTCGCGCAGCCTCTTCACGGCCTGAATGGCGCGCTCGGTCAGCACCTTGTCCTTCGTGACAAGCGTGCCGTCGACATCCGCCAGTACCGCTGAGATTGGGTGGGCCGTCTGACTCTGATTCCTGGCGTCGCCCATAATTTTCCTCACTTTGCGGAGAGCACGCACAGCCCGGCCAGGCTGCGCGTCGCCATCAGAAGCGCGCTCGTCGTGCCTTCACTTGCCCTTCGCGATCTCCGCCTTTGCCGCGTCGCGTCGCGCCTGCTGATCGACGAGCAGGCGGTAGGTGATGTAGTACTTGTAGATGTTGCTGACGTAGGTGACCGTTTCGCGCCCGATCCGCTCCGAGGCAATGCGCTCCACATTGCCGAACCACACGTTGGGATTGAGGCCTCTCTTCTCTGTCTCGCGCCGGAGCTGTCTCAGACGTCCCGGTCCGGCGTTGTAGGCCGCGAAGGTCATGAGCCCTTTGTTGAGATCGTCCATGGGCTCGTCCTTGAAGTACTGGTCCATCATGAAGCGCATGTATTTCACGCCCGCGTGGATGTTTGGCTCAACCTGGCTGATGTCGCCGACCTTCAGTTCCTTCCCGGTTGGGGGCATGACCTGCATCACGCCGACCGCGCCAACAGGGCTCTTGACGTTCTGGTCCAGCGTCGATTCCTGGTAGCCCTGCGCCGCCATCAGCATGTAATCGAGGTCGTACTGATTCCCGTATTTTTTGAAGAGCTCGACCACCGCGAGCAACTTCCGGCGCTCGGCGTCGGCCGCGGCGTTTTTCGCGTACTTGTTGCTCTGAAGATACCGGTATTCGACGACGTTTCGGAATGCGTCGCCCTTCCCGTGCTTCTTGAGCCACGTGTTGACGACCTCTCGGAGCCGGGGATTCTCCTTGCGAAACGCAACGGCCAGGCTGCCACCGGACCGCACCGTAATGTCCTTGTGGACTTTGATGTCCTTCAGCACCTGGCTCCAGAACTCGGCCAGATAGTCGTCGACGACGGTAATCGGGGCGAGGCCGGCGTTGACCATCTCGAGCACGTCATCGTCTTCGAGGACGTCGGGTGCGACGGTGAGCACCACCGGGGGCTTACCGCGAGTCTTGAAATCAGCGTTCAGGCGCGTGAGGCTCTCGTCGTAGATACTCCCCTTGCGGACGAACACTTCCTTGCCGGCAAGATCGTCCACTGAGGCGATCGGCGGCGCGCCTGGCCCCGTGACCACGACTTCGCTGACATTGGTACGCGTCGGCGTCGAGAAGGCGACGAGTTTTTCCCGCTCGGGCGTGACGGTCACCATGGCGGCGACCATGTCCACCTTTCCGCTCGTGAGGGCGGAGTACAGCTGATCGCGCGACATCGGCAGCATCACGACGTGCACCCTGAGATTGCCCGTCTTCAGCTCGGTGTTCAGATCGTTCTCGAAGAGCTTCAGCGACTCGTATGCCAGCCCGCGCTCCTGCCCCTTGTCGACGAAATAGTGCGTGCGGTTGAACGTCACGGCCACGCGAATCGCGCGGCGCTTGACCATCGCGTCGAAGTCACCCGTGAACGGCTTGTCCAACAGCGCTTGCACGCCTTCCGGAAGCGCGTCGTACGGAGATGCCGTTTCCGGAATGGGCGCCTCGCCAACCGATGCTGCCGGCGCGGCCGTGGCCGCCGGCGCATCGGTGGCCGCCGGCTCACGAGAGCAGGCCGCAGCCGCTGCCACGATCAGCAGAACGACAACGCCGCGACGAACGCCAGAATATGTCCTTACAGTTTTCATAAGTTGTGTCCTTCGCGAGCGCGGGTCTTATTGGACCGGTGTTGTCCTGCACGCAAAAACAGCGCCCCTTGTCGTCCGTACACGAGAAACGGGGTCGGGAGGGGTTTGCCTCCGGAATCACTGAAAAACCCTCCCGACCCGTTTCGGAGAACCCACGACATCACGACGCATGGGCCTCGTGCTCACCACATCCTGTTACGGGCGTTCGGATCCGCCGATCTAAGCTGGTTACACGATGGCGCGTCGGTTGCACCGCTGCGATGCAACAACATGGAGTGCCGGATCGACGTCGCTCATCAGGATGGGTGGCACATCGTCCGTGTGGCCGGACGCCTCACGGATGTGCAGGTCCCGGACCTGCTCAGAGTATGCGCTGCGCCGAAGCCCGCATGGTTCGACTCGATCTGTCCGATCTCGACTCCGCGAACGGCGTCGCGGTCGAAGCGCTGCAACGGCTGCAGAAAGCGGGAGCGCAGATCGTCGGCGCGCCGCACTTCATCCAGTCGCTCCTCGACGTCAGCCCCTTTGCGCCCGAATGACGCGTCAGCAGGACTTCGAAACCGCGGCCGGACGCGCAATCGCCAGCTTCTTCATCCGGAAGCGCAGCGTGTTGGGGTGCAGCCCGAGCTTCGCCGCCGCATTGCCATCTCCGTTGATCCGCCAATTGCAGGTGCGCAGCACATCCTGGATGTGGCGCCGTTCGATGACATCCAGCGTCGAACCGCTCTCGAGCGCGACCTGGCCGTTGCGATTGCTGAGTGACTCGTGGAGCATCAGCGTGTCTCCCGGACGACCGGATCATCGCGCGCTCGACGACGTTCTCGAGCTCGCGGACGTTGCCGGGCCATTCATACGCCTGAAGCATCTCCATGACCGATGAGGGCACTTTGGTGATCGCGCGCCGCAACGGACGCTGCCGCCGGTGGATGATGTACCAGACCAGGCGAGGGATATCGTCACGCCGTTCGCGGAGGGTCGGAATGCGGATCGGAAACACGTTGAGCCGATACAGCAGGTCGGTGCGGAACCGGCCGTTGGCGGCCATCTCCTCGAGATCGCGGTTAGTGGCCGCGATCAGGCGCATGTCGACCTTGCGTGTTTGTGACGATCCAATCCGCTGGAACTCTCCTTCCTGGAGCACGCGCAACAGCTTGGCCTGCAGCTCCAGGGGCAGGTCCCCGATTTCGTCGAGGAAGAGCGTTCCCCGGTCGGCGACCTCGAATCGTCCGTGGCGCGGCGTCACGGCACCGGTGAACGCGCCCCGCTCGTGGCCGAACAGCTCGCTCTCGATGAGCGTGGGCGGAAGCGCGGCACAGTTCACGCTGACGAGCGGTCGCTGACGTCTCGGGCTTCGCTCGTGCAGCGCGCGCGCGAACAGTTCCTTTCCGGTGCCCGTGTCGCCGGTCAGCAGAACGGTCGCATCGGTGGGCGCGACCTCCATGACCCGGGCCAGGCTCTCGCGCAGGGCCGGGCTCGAACCGATGATTTCCTGAAACCCCTGCAGATGCGTCGATCTTCTCGCGCAGGTATCGATTCTCGGACCCGACGCGCCCCGTGAGCCGATCGACCTCCGCGCGGAGCTGGTGAAGTGAAGACTCCTGCTGGGCACGAACCATGGCCGAACCCATGCTTTCCGCGATCAAACGCAGCGGCTGCACGATATCTCGCGTTCAAGGTGGCCGATGGCTTTGATGACGATCCCGCCAATGCGCACATCAGACGTCCGCCCACCGCAACAGGCACGGCAACGTGGGACCTGACCGTGACGGCGTCCAGGCGGAGATCGCCGCGAGCGTCGGACGGCAGATCGTCGGGCACGCTGGCCAGCACGACGGGCTGGCCCTGAAGAAGCTGTTCGGCGCACCATGGCAGGGCGTGCAGGTCGTCGATCGTGGCCCGTGACATGCCGGCGCGCTCTGACGCGTGCACCACGTCGAAGGATTTTCCTCCTGGCGAGCACACGCTCAACGCTGGCGCAGTCGATGTCGAGCAGATTGACGAGCTGACTCAGCGTGTCATCGAGAACGGGTCCCACTTGATCCGCCTGGAGGCGAATGAAGGTGGAGGACGTTACCCCCGCGAGTCGATCGAGTGCTGCAAGCATACTCATGTCTCCCTGATTGAGTGGCGTTCTATCTTCTTTCTGCGGGTACTTCTCGAAGATGGCAGCGACCGCCCGTTGACGGTCGCTTCGAACGTCGCCGGGTCCAGATCGAGCGGCTTGTCCACGCGCACGTTGAACAGCCTCTTCTGCCGATCAACAGGATCGAGGACCTGACACGACAAGCGTGCCCACCGGATATTCGACGCAGCGTTCCGTCCTTGGCGCTCGGCTTCGACTTCAAATCGACGTCCGTTCGCCGAACCGAGAGATACGTCACCACCACATCAGGGCTTCCGCCCGCCGCGACCTTGGTGATGGCCGCGCGCGTGCCAGCTCGCGATCGATGGCACTGATGATCTTGCTGATCGACAACCTTGTCGTAGGCCGGCTGACCCGGCACGAACGAGTACGTCCGAATCTTGGACAACGCAGCCGCATTCACGACATCGACCGTGACCCCATATTTCGTCTGTCTAGGCTCGACGGAGACTCGACGGAGTCGGAATGCCACACAAAACGTGCAGATATCGACGAGCTGCACGCGAATCTCTTCGTCGACATTATCCTGTACGTCTCCCTGGCTCGCGTCATCATGACACCGCGACTCTACGCATCGCGAACGGATGCGACTATGCAGTTTCGGTAGCGACACGAGAGACGCATCGCGCTGTGACGGCTTGACTGTAGTGCAGCTCGATCCGGCAGGGAACTGTTAGAAAGCACAGGTCAGCGCGGAGAAAGTCACAGCATGGCGCGTGTTTACATGCGGTCTTACGCACCTGTTACTTTTTACCTGCAGATCTGCGACTTCCCCCAGTTCCCGCGCGCCGCCCGCAAGCGTAGCGTGTGCACCATGAATACGGCACCCACAAATCCACGCCCAAGCCCGACACGCACGGCGATCGTCGAACGGGCGGAACAGCTCCTCCGCGATCGGGCGGCCGAACCGCTTCCGATCGCGCATCTCAGCCTGCTCGTCGGCGTCAGCGAGCGCGGTCTGCGCAACGCATTCCACGCCGTGCGCGGAATGAGCCCCAAGCGGTTCGTCATCCACGACCGGCTCAACGAGGTGCGCCGCGCGCTCACCGATCCTCGCGCGCCCCACGCAACGGTGACGGACATCGCGACAGAGCACGGCTTCTTCGAGCTGGGACGGTTCGCCGGACGATACAAGGCCGTGTTCGGCGAAACGCCCTCGCAAACCCTGCGCGGTCACGGCCAGGCCCAATGAGCGTGGCGTCTGGCATGAAGCGGTTCAGCCTTTCAGCACTGGTGGCGGCGATGCGCCGCGGTGCTCGGCGGAGCGAACGCGAGGCACGGGCGATCGCGCTGCTCGATGCGTCGACAGCGGAGCTGGCGCGCCTGCGCGAAAGCGAAGCACGGCTGAGGCAGGTCATCGACATCGCTCCGGTCCTGATTTGGATGTCCGGCCTCGACGCCCGCTTCACATACTTCAACAAGTGCTGGCTGGACTTCACGGGCCGGCCCATCGAAGCCGAGCTGGGACAGGGCTGGATCGAGGGTATCCACGAAGACGACCGGCGTCAGCTACGAGACGATCTACCACGACGCATTCGTCCATCGGCGGCCGTTCCGGACGGAATTCCGTTTGCGAAGCGCCGACGGCAGTATCGATGGCTCCTGAATGTCGGAAGCCCCATGCACGATGAGAGCGGGGCTGTTTACCGGGTATGTCGGATCGTGCCTCGACATCACGGACAACAAGATCGCCCAGGTCAGCAGTGGCCACAGTCAGCGGCCGGCTCATCGAGGCCCAGGAGCAGGAACGCAGCCGTCTCGCCAGCGAGCTCCATGACGACATCAATCAGCGGCTGGCGCTGCTTGCCATCGAGCTCGAGCAACTGCGATTGAATCCTCCAAACGCAAGGAAGGAGCTCACGAAACGTATCGACGATCTCCAGCAGACGACGCTGGAGCATTTCGAGAGATGTGCAGGCCCTCTCGCACGAGCTCCATTCGTCGAAGCTCGACTTCCTGGGGCTCGTTCCCGCGTTCTCGAGTTTTTGCCGGGAGTTCTCACAGCAGAAGAAAGTGGAGGTTCATTTCACGCACGCCGACGTCCCGCCCATGATACCCGCGGGATATTTCTCTCTGCCTCTTTCGTGTGCTGCAGGAGGCTTCCCACAACGTGGTCAAGCACAGCGGGAGTCCGGCGGTTCGATGTCGAGCTGCGCGGAACGGCCGACCATGCGCACCTGACCATTCGCGATGCGGGCAAAGGTTTCGATCCTGGCGGAGCGATCAGCACCCGCGGACTTGGCCTGTCAGCATGCGCGAACGATTGAGCCTGGTTGGCGGCACGCTCTCGATCCGATCGGGGCTCAACCGCGGGACCGAAGTGATCGCTGCGGTGCCATGGCCAGGACGGGAATGATGTTATCGATCGGCTCTCACGGCAACCTCTCGATGCCCACCAGCGTCCAGCCGCCGGCCGTTGACCGGAAATAGACCTTCACTGGAACGGACCACGACGACGGTGCGGGCGCGACCGCGCTTAACTCGATTCTGATGAACGCGCCTGCCGCGCCAGGCAGCGGACCGGGCGCCTGTGCCTCGGTGCCGGGAGACGTGGCCGCACCGACCTCCATAGTCTCGCTTGTCGTGTTGTCGAAGCGAGACCAGCTGACGCGGTATCCACTCGCGGGCGGCGCCGCACCGTGGTCAACAGCGGCATTGCGAAACGTGAGACGGCCATCCGGTGTGAGCACGAAGTCGACAAGGGGGTTCATCGCGGCCAGGTAGTGCGCCGCGATCTTGTCGCGACGCTGGATCAGCACGTCTGCCAGGAGCGATTCCGACGCCGGATCGCTGTAAGCCCCGCCCTTGACGGCAGCGTGGATCATCTCGTCGGTGAACGCGGCCACTCGTCTCGCCGCCCAGAAGTTGTCGTCGGCGCGGGCGCGGAGGAATGCTGCCGTTGGCACGCGTGGCTTCCATCGGGCCGGTTCGAATTCCTTGCCCTCGAACCGTCCAATTGCCGGGTTCTCGACATAGTCGACCGTTTGCCACGGCTCGATGAAAAACCCCAACGTCGCCAGCCGCTTCCCCGCTACCCCACCATCAAAGAGATACTCCCAGCCCTCATCGTACTCACGAGGACCGTTGGCCCCTGTTCCAAACGTCGAGCCAACATCCTGCAGATAATGTCGAACGGCCCCGCGGCCGCTCGCTGGGATCACGGTATCGAGCGTGTTGCCCGCCTTCATATCCACCAGGTTCGTCCAGGCACCGAACACTTTCAGAGCGCGCAGCTCGCGCCGGTGTTCATGCGGGACGACGTCGTTGGGATCGTCGGGGCGGGTGCCGTGGTACCGGAACCCGCCGACGGGCCGTCCGGGCACGCCGCGCGCAGCAACGGCGCGGTAACCGGAGGCACTCCGATGGGAGCGCCGGAACACATCCTCGAGATCGCTTCGCTTCATCGGCCGCTTCTTACCGGACAGCGGCGTAAACATGGCGGAGTCGCCGATAGCGACGTCGTCTGGACTGACGGTGACGAGGTAGTTCTCCACCTGCCAATATCCGAGGGCCCAGAAGATCCGGTTCGCCACGAGAATGGCGCCGGTTGCCGCTTCGGGATGCCCGGCCGCGTCAAACGACACGAACCACATCTCTCCTCGAGAGTCGCGGATTGTAAATCCCGGGGCGAAGCCCGCGCTCTTGGGCGCAATCACCGTCCACTGCCCGGGAGCGGGCCCACTCCCGGTGAGAGGGCCACGAACCAGGTCGGCGGCACTTATGGGATGCGCCAGGATCCGGTTGGTGAACCAGCTGGAGTCTGGTACTTCGTCAATCGTATTGACGTTGCGCGCCCGAACATCAGGCGCGGGATCGCCAGGACGTCCGAAGAGATTAGTGGCGAGATCGATGAACAGATCGATCTCCCACTCCTGTACTCCCGAAGCATCCTGCGTCTCGGGCTCGCGGGCGATCGGGTCGTCGTCGTAAAAGCGGCGGCCCGCGCCGGACGGCAGCGCCGACATGATGAGGAGGGCCAATGCCGCGCACAATCCAGATGCCGTGATGCGACGAGTGAGCATGCTCGACATCCTCAAAATGCCGCACTCGCGGCGAAGACGAGGTGCAGGCCCTCGCGTCCCTTGGCCACTTCGATTCGCAATGGTGTCGCCACCGGCGTGTGAAAACGTGCACCCACGCCGATGTTGGTGACGAAGTCATCGATCGCGATCGCCCTCAGCCGGTTGGCCACCATGCCCGCGTCGTAGAAGAGAGCCATGTCAAACCCCATTCGGTTCGGGATCCATCGCCACTCGCCCGAAACGAGCAGGCTGTGCCGATCGCGGAATCGCCAGCTGCTGTAAGCGCGCAGCGTGCTTCCGCTGCCAAGCGCCGGCAGCAGAAAATAGGGAACCTGATCGGCGTCATCGAGAGTCGTTTGCAACTGGGCGCGGAGTGACACGACCCAGTTCTCTCGAAGGATCGGCAGGTGCTGGACGACCTGCGCGTCCAGTCGATCGAAGCTGAACGTCCCGTCGCGATCGCTGTACATGTGCCGCGCGACCTCGTAAAGGCCGCCGCGCCGCGCGTACTCGGCGGCTGGCCGCCAGTCGATGCCGGCCGAGATCACCGAGTGAATGTAAGTGGGGCTCTCGCCGAGTCCGGGTGCGGTCGCCGGTGTGTAGACGTCTTCTATCGATGTCAGGTCGCCCGGGGCGCTCTTGAGCGTGTAGTCTTCGTAGGTTGCGCCTCCCGAGACCTTGACCCATTTGAGCGGACGCAGTGTGAGGTCGCCACCCGCGTACGTCTGCTGCATGTGAAACGTCGCCAGCGCTGTTTTCGCCGTGTCAATCCCGAGCCCGTAGAAAGGTACCTGCGTGGCGTCGCGCCATCCGGCGCTTGCCCGCGCGTCGATCCGGCCGGACCCATGACCCGGCGATGCCACGCCCACTTCGGCAAGCTTGTAGTTTTTTGCCGAATACAAGCCGGCGACGTTCCAGTTCGTTCGATCGCCCGTAAAGCGCCGGTAGCCGGCGCCCAGCGTGAAGCCACCGCCGCTATAGACGCTGCCGAAATACGGGTAGAAGCCATCCGGCTGTTCGACGAGTACCTTCTGGGCTCTCAACAGCCACTGCTCGGCAGAGCTCGGCACGCGTGGAGACAGGCGCGTCGCTTTTTCCGCCTGGTCAGCAGCGATCGTTGCGGCCCGTGATTCCTGGGCGGTCGCCGGCGGTGCCGCAACCAGGATTGCGGCACACACACAGCACGTGATGAAACCTCCGACGCGAATTGTCACACCGCAGGCACTGCAAGACGGGGACCCAATCAGAAGAAGACCGTTACTGTGCGTTCTGTGGGAATGTTCTCCTTGCCCACAGCATGTGGTGATCTCCGGCGCCATGTAGTGACTCGCCACGGCCCGTCGCGGCAGAACGAGGTAGTAGGGCGGGTCCTTTAGACCCGCCGGTGAAGCCGGGTCCAAAAGGACCCGGCCTACGCGGCTGCAGCGGGAGCCGGCTTGCTGGCAGTCAGGGCGTTGTAGTGGCGCCCGACCCGCCACGCCAGGATCAGCGCGACGATGGCGAGCACCGCGTTCACCGCCGCGAAGCCTCGCGCCGGAAGTGCGACAGCGGTCGTACCGGCGAAGACGAGCCCTGCTGAGAGCACGTCACCCATCCGCACGAAGAATGAGTCGATCGCCTGCTTGGCGGCGAATTTCTGCTCGTAGGTGCATGGCAGGAACAACATGTTCCGCACGGTGTTGTTCAGGGAGTAATCGGTCGAGTTCTCGACGACTTTCGCCGCCAGCGCCGCCGTGAGGAAAGGCACGAAGATCAGGATGTTGTAGACGCCGAACGAGAGGGCCGGAAGGATCATTACCGACCAGGCGACTCCCCGGTGCTTGATGATCCGTGACACCACGAACAACTGGAGGACGAGACCCACCACGTTCGCGATCGAGAAATACTTGGCGTAAAAATCTCCGATGATCTGTCCCTCGCTGAGCCCGGGCGCCGTTCCAGCGGCGACCATGGCAGACGCATGTTCTTTGACGATGCTGCCAAGAATGTATTCGCCCGTCGCGTTGATCCAGTTCACGACAAGAATCATCAGCGCCATCAGCAGCAGATATCGCGTCTTGAACACCATGGCGAAGGCGTTGTCGACCGGAGCGGCCTTGACGTTCTTGACCGATTCGATGCGTGGACGGCGACCGCGCTCGATGCGATCGATGTGGTTGGTGAGGAGCAGCTGAAGACCAAGCACCGCGGCACCGAGCAGCATCAACTGGAGGATTCCGAAGGGCTCGATGAGACGATCGGCCACGCGTGCCCCGGCGACGGCGCCGAGCGAGGCGCCCAGGCCGACGATCACGAGCAGACGCTCCCCTTCCTCTTTCGAGTAGACGTCGTTGGCAAACGACCAGAACTGCGAGACGATCATCAGGCTGAAGACGCCGATCCAGACAAAGTAGATAATCCCGAGCGGCACGCCGAACTGTGCCAGCAGGTAAAAGGCCGGCGGACAGAGGGCGAAGAAGATGGTGACGACGTTGATCAACTTCATGCGCCGAAATCTGGCGACGAGACGGCCGTAGACCGGCACCAAAAACGCCAGCACCACCACCTGAAATGCTGACAGGTAGCTCTTGAGCTCGGCGGTTCCCTCCCCGAGAATCAGCGCCTCGCGGACCGTCTTCAAGATGTAGTACGCCGTCAGGATGAGGAAGACGTTCAGGGCGAGGAGCAGCGCCGTCCGCGCCTCTCCATGGCGCACCACCGTGAACAGATTGAGGACGCGCTCGAGCCGTGATGTGCCGGATTGTTTAGTCATGCGATCACTCCACCCAATGAAGAACGTTGCGGACGATTGACCAGCGCGGCTGGGGAGGGGCGACATCCTGGCCGAGGATCCAGTGCTTATACGTCGCGTCGAGTGTGCCGTCCTTGCCCTTTAGGGCGATCCAGGTGTTCACGAAGCTCGCAAAGCGCGCGTCGCGTCTGCCGATCGGATACGCGAGTGGCACACGGATCGGGTTGGGGCCCGGCACGACCACCGAGTACGCGGGGTTCTGGAGAGTCCAGGCGGAACCACGCTCGGCCGGCAGCGCCAGCGCGTCCGCGTGTGTGGCCGCCAGGTCGAACAGCGGGTCGATGTCCTCGTGCACGTCGATGACGGCGCGCGGCAGCAATTCGCGCAGCTTCGCGACGTAATACGGCACATTCGGCACGACGATCTTCAGCGCGGGCCGGGCGCGAATGGCGTCCCAGGTGTCGTACTGCTCGCGCTGGTCGTCGGCCACGACGAACGCGACGGTTTCGTCCAGATACGAATTGGAGAACAGGATATCCAGTGCCCGGTTCGTCGTGACGGCCACACCGGACATCACAATGTCGCAGTACCCGTCGGCGAGTTGCATGGCCAGCTTGTGACGATCGACCGGCACGAGCGCAAGGGAGACGCCCATCTCCCGCGCCAGCTGGTGCGCGAGCTCGATGTCGAACCCCACGAGATCTCCCGCTTTGTTGAAAAACGCGAACGGCAGCGAATGGGGCAGGTAGCCGACGCGCAACGTCTTGCGTTCTGCAATCGCCTCGAGCGGCGGCAGGGTCGTGGCGGGGGCCGGGGACGGCGTGCGCGCGACCGTGGCGGTGACGGGCGCGCGAAGCAACTGCATCGACGCCAGCACTTTGTCCTTGGAATACTCCTGAGACAGACCGGTGGCAAAGAACAGACGCGTGCCACCGATGACCACGATGGCCATGGTTGCGGTGATGGCTGCGTACGACAGGAGTGGTCCGCGCCGCCATTGAAGGCGGCCGGTCACGGCGCAGGCGACGAGGAGGGCCACGGTCAGGGTGTGCACCGCCGCCACGAGCGATCCCACTCGCGAGTTGATGACACCCGTCGCGAGAAACAGCTGGAACGTATCGGCCGGAATGCGGAACAGGTCGAGCAGAAACGGTACTGCGGCGGTGAGACTGCCGAAGAAGCTCACGAGCCCTGCGAATGCCAGCTGCGGATAGTCTGAAAACGGTACCCGCGCGTCAGCGAACCATCCCGCGAAGAGCACGAAGCTCAGAGAAAGGAGCTTCCCCGTGTGTGGGAAGTTGAAGGACGCCGGTACGATGACGTCGGTCAGATGGCTCGCCTCACGATCGCCGGCACCGAGCCGCTCCAGGAGTGTGCGGCTGGCCTGCGTCAGTCCCGGCAGCACGATGAACAGATCGCCGGCCATGAAGGCGGTGATGAGAGAGTCGCGCGACTCGCCGAGCACATCTCTCGCTCGAATCGGTGTCAGGGCGGCCACCAGTCCTGGAAGCACCCACAGGCTCACCATCAGCGCGACCGCGACGTACGCCACGAGGTAGATCTGCAGACGGCTCAGCTGCTCCAGACTCAATGTCCCCGCGGCATTCGCCGCAATGGCGAAGAGTCCAAAAGGAGTGAGGCGCATGACCTGTCGCGTGGCCGTCGAGATCCCGTCTTTGACGACCTGAAGGACGTCCAGGAGACGGTCGCGATGTTCGACACCCACCAGGGCAATCCCCAGAATGATGGAGAAGAGCACCACCGCCGGCACGACGTTGTTCGCGAGAGAATTAAACGGATTCGCGGGAATGTACAAGTCGACGAAGTCGAACGCAGGTTGCCGTTCGACCAGGCTCGAGCTGAAGAACGACGCGTTTTGAACCCGCGGGAACGTCAGAGAGATCAGGAACGCAAAGGACAACGCCACAAGCCAGAGGCCTGCAATCACCGCCGAAGCTCTCAGGCCCAGCGTGCGGAGCTCCGAACGCTTGAGCGACCCCAGACTGGCGACGATGGAGACCGTGATGTACGGCAACACCATCATCTGGAGCAGCTTGACGAAACCGTCAGCCGCCCACTTCAGCGCCCCGGCCCGCTCGCCGAAGAACAACCCTGTAAGGAGCCCTCCAGCGAGCCCGACAAGAATCTGGCGAGAGAACGTCATGTGACCCGGCGGTCGAACCTTCGACCGGTTACTTCTTCTTGAAGGCGTCCTTGACCTGCTTGCTGATGTCCCCGTAGTTCTTGGACAGCGTCCTCTCCTCGTCCTCGGTCAGGATGCGGAAGGGCACGCGTATGACACTCTTCTCGAACTTCACGTTGAGCCAGTGCTGGCCATACGCGATGCCGCCCGGCACGTGGAAATAGAGCTGCCCGAGGCAGGCGCGCTGGTCGCTCAACTCGACCTCATCCCACGCCATCGCGGGAGAGTCCAGATCGGCGAAGAAACCCACACGACACGCCCTGCTCGCGTTCGGCGGGAAGTAGTTAATGGAATCGCGCTGGACCTTCGCCCGAGACTGCAGCGCGCTGGTGTTTCCCGCCCGGAACTCGGTGACCGTCGGCAGGGGAAGCGTCTTGCCATCAGGCGTCTCGAGTGAGAGCGCCTCGCGCGTCAACTTGAAGTCGGGCATCCGCTCGCGCAGCGTGAGGCCGACATCGAGCAGCAGCCACTCCTCACCAATCGACCGGTTCGCCGGCTGATAGCCGATGATGACGTAGCCTTCGTTGTTGTACGCGGCCCGGACGAACTTGCCCTCCATGGTCATGATTTGCGGGACCCCGGGTTTGGGAATCGCCACGGTTGGCTTTTCCTGAGCCTGAACACCGGTTCGAGCAACGGGGGCCCACATGAACAGCAGGCCGCCCAGGGCGAGTGAGAGTCCGATTGTCTTCTTCATTGAGCCTCCTGACGCGTAAATAAGCGTCACGTGTCACAGCATAGGAAGCACCACGGCGGCCCGCTATGCAGATCCGGCACACGGCAGTCAGCCCCGGGCGTTCTCGATCAGCAGACGCCCGGCCCGGCTGACTCACCGTCCTGTTTAGAATCGAAACCCAAACGTCAGGGGCCAGTACTGCCCGTTGACCTTCGTGTTCGTGGGCGCCACCTCTGCCGGGAGCGTGCCGTTCTGGGCGATTTCCGGGCCCCAGATGTAGTGGTAACGGGTTTCCACGTAGAATTCCGCGTCGTCGCCGAGGGGCAGCCCGACGCCGCCGCCCACGTTGAACCCGAAGTCCCAGCCGCCGCGCGATCCCAGGATCGACTCAATCGGATAGCTGCCGCAGACGTAGTAGTACGGGTCGCAGATCACCCCCGTGCCTTCGTATCTGGTGATCTCCACGTTCCGGTTGTACATCCCCGGCCCGGCGACCATGAACACGCGGATGCGCGTGTCGGCGCCGGTCAGCTTCGCGACCAGATTGAAGTCCAGCTGGTGCGTCTTATGGTTGGCCGACAAGCGGCCCGCCTGGGCGTCGATCGTCTCGTCGACGTTGAACCACCGATAGGCGTACTCGAACTGGAAGGCCATCCGCGGATTCATATCGAACGTGATGCCCACGGCCGGCCCCCAGCCGGTCGAAAATTTATCGCCGAGGGTCCCGAAGAGGAACGTGGGCCCGCCGCCGAAGTTCACATGAATGGGACGATCCTGCGCGCGCGCGCTGCCCGACATCAGCACGACCAACAACACGCCAACTGAGACAATGGTTCCGATTCGCATAAATCCAACTCCTTCGTGATGGAACGGTCTGACAAGACCGCCTGCCGCTCCACATGGCAAAACACACGCCAGCGCACGATCGCGTGTGGCGGCGCGATTTGAAGGGGCGCACCCACGATCACGTCCGGCGCACTCTCAAGCCTCGGTGATTTCGCTGACAGACCATGGAGAGATGCTGTGAGCAGTCTCAACACGAAGACACGAAGACAACGAAGGAAACGAAGGAACGCGTGACGTCCTCGGTGGGCTGCGTTAGCGGGCTCTGTGGGTTGCCTCGACGTCGTGGGCCGCTGACGCGCCCCACGCGCATAGAAGAAGACAGCCGAATTCAAGAGCAGCACGAACCTGGCTCTTGATATTCGGTTGTCTTCTACTCTGCGCAGCGCCAACGGCGCGACGTCGAGGCAGAGCTCCGATCCTCTGTGTCGAGAGAGGAGGAAGCGGGACCAGGATCAGAGGCTCTGCGCCTTTGCGGCTCTGCGTCGAGATAGAAAACCCTGCGCTACTTTCTGACCTCGAGTGTGAGGTTGTTCAACCGCACCGGCTCGCTCGAGTAATTCTCGAGCTCGATCGTGTTCTTCTTCTTGTCGAAGTTGATCTGCGTCGCGTAGGCCATCCTGCCTTCCCCCTTACCGGACCTGTCGAACCGCATCTCGAACAGGGTGAACGGATAGTCGGCCGTTCGCGGCTGGTTGGCGGCCTCGCGGAAACCGATGACGCGCGGGGTGATGATGACGATGCGCCGGCCACCGTCCTCACCGGGGAAGTTCATGGCGTACCGGACATCGGTGCCCAGCCGCATGGTGCTGTTCGGGTCGGGGCCCATGTAGCCCGGGAAATTGAACCGTCCAACTTCAGGCTGCTTTTCGAGCTCGCGGAGAAGCCCGTCCTGCTTCTTCTCGAGAAAGGTCGTGATCAGGTGCTCGCGTTGTGATGGACTTGACCAGCCATCGATGTTGATGCGAATCGTCTGATTGGCACCTGTGGCGATGTTGCTCATGTTCAGCGCCCAGCCGTTGATGACGACTTTGTCAGTGGAGCTCGGCGCCTTCGACGGTGCACCGGTCGCCTTCGATTGTGCACCGGTCGGAACGACCGCCACCGTCGCTGCCAGCACGCTTGAAACGATCCAGACTGTGACCCTCGCTCTCATAGTGCTCCCTTCGCACACCAGCCGGCGCTCAAGTAGTCTGTCTAGAATCGGAATCCGAACGTCAGGGGCCAGTACTGCCCGTTGACCTTCGTGTTCGTGGGCGCCACCTCTGCCGGGAGCGTGCCGTTCTGGGCGATTTCCGGGCCCCAGATGTAGTGGTAACGGGTTTCCACGTAGAATTCCGCGTCGTCGCCGAGGGGCAGCCCGACGCCGCCACCCACGTTGAACCCGAAGTCCCAGCCGCCGCGCGATCCCAGGATCGACTCAATCGGATAGCTGCCGCAGACGTAGTAGTACGGGTCGCAGATCACCCCCGTGCCTTCGTATCTGGTGATCTCCACGTTCCGGTTGTACATCCCCGGCCCGGCGACCATGAACACGCGGATGCGCGTGTCGGCGCCGGTCAGCTTCGCGACCAGATTGAAGTCCAGCTGGTGCGTCTTATGGTTGGCCGACAAGCGGCCCGCCTGGGCGTCGATCGTCTCGTCGACGTTGAACCACCGATAGGCGTACTCGAACTGGAAGGCCATCCGCGGATTCATATCGAACGTGATGCCCACGGCCGGCCCCCAGCCGGTCGAAAATTTATCGCCGAGGGTCCCGAAGAGGAACGTGGGCCCGCCGCCGAAGTTCACATGAATGGGACGATCCTGCGCGCGCGCGCTGCCCGACATCAGCACGACCAACAACACGCCAACTGAGACAATGGTTCCGATTCGCATAAATCCAACTCCTTCGTGATGGAACGGTCTGACAAGACCGCCTGCCGCTCCACATGGCAAAACACACGCCAGCGCACGATCGTGTGGTGATGGAGCGCACGAACGCTCAGATCCGTGAGCGCTCTCAACCCTCCGTGATCTCGATGGCCGACGATGGTGATATTCCGTGACCACGGCGACGGCTACTTCTTGTCTGCCCCCGGTGGGAACTCCTTGAACATCTTCGTGGAAGCCTTTTCGAGCCGACTCGCGTTCCTCTCGGCGTTGTCCGAGATCTCGTCCTCGGCGGTGCCACGGAAGACGAGGTTTTTACCCTTCGCTTCGAACATGTCCACGACAAGCATGCCGACGGTGTACTCGTTCACAACGGTCGAGGACGAGCCCATGCCGCCGCCGTAGCGGTAGCCGTAGCCGCCCATGCCACCGCTGTAGAACGTGTTGGCTGTGCGCTTGGTCTGGGTGGCGCCGTGGAGGACGACGTGGATGTTTGCCTGACCTTCGTCGACCTTCTTCCACCCTTTGCTGGCGATCTCCTGATCGATCTCAGTGAGAACGCGGCGCTCCGAGAGGTTGTTCCCCCAGGGTGTGCCGATCTTGATCGCGTAGGTCTTGACCGTCGAGAAGTTGTACGCCTTGTCGAAATCGATTTTCACGTCTTGCGCGGCGGCGAGTGCGGGAAGCATGAGGAGCGAACACGCGAGTACTGCTCGTAACATTTTCATAATGCGCCTCCTATCTTGGCTGCTTCACCAGCATAGAAAGCACCGGCCGCGGCGGGCTATGCAGTTCCGGCACGCTCAAGAAGATGAGCAGTACCTGCTGCCTGTCACCGCATTTCGCCGGTCCTCACTACCGGCCGTGAGGCTTCGGCTCTAACCCGGCGTTGATCAGAAATACAGTACCGGCTTACATCTTGCTGCCGGGTTCCGCGCACGTGAGCGTGCCAAAGGAGCGTGTCGGCAATGCGATCTAAATTCTTCGAGACTCTGGCGTGTGTCATCGTGCTGTCCATCGCCGGGTCGGGCTGCAAAAGCGCCCCGCGGGAACGTCCGATCCTGCTAAGCGATGTTCCGAGCGGAACCGGCAGCCTGGTCGAGGCGCGCAAATATCTGGAAGGCCGATGGTCGTTGCAATCCTTTGACGTGACGCCACCCGGTAAGCCACCCGTCCGCGTGACCGGTGCCGGCACGTTGGTCTACGACCAGTATGGCAACCTCGACATGGAAGTGCGCCCCGACAAGGCGTCGATCCCTCTGCTTTCGAGCGCGGGCATTGAAACGGAGAACGGAGTGCTCTCGACCAAAGGGCGGGTCGCCGTCGATATGCAATCGAAAACGATGACGTATATCCGAGAGGGACAACCAGCCCTTGGTGCGGCCA
This sequence comes from Vicinamibacterales bacterium, assembly GCA_963811435.1. Lineage (GTDB taxonomy): Bacteria > Acidobacteriota > Vicinamibacteria > Vicinamibacterales > JAMQPK01 > JAMQPK01. Next base: position 357,757 of record CAWERD010000006.1, on the reverse strand, counting down.
CCAGTCCCGTCGCGCTCAATCGGCCCAGGCACTGGCAGGTGGATGGAAACGTGCTGACGCTCACGACCAACGGCGACGACGGTAAGCCGGTCTCGGTGGGAAAATGGGTAAAAACCCCGTGATAGACCGGTAGGGCGCAACTTACGTTGCGCCCTGCCGAATCAGCGCCAGCGCCCGCCGACACACCTCGTCGACGGTAAAGCCGTATTCCCGCTGCACCACGTCTCCTGGCGCGGACGCGCCAAAGCGGTCCACGCTGAGCACGTCCCCTCCATCGCCGACATATCGACGCCATCCTTGCGACGCGCCCATCTCGATTGCCAGCCGCGCGTGTACAGCCGGAGGCAACGCGATGTCCTGTTCAGCCTGCGGCAGCGCGTTGAAGAGCTCCCAGCTCGGCATGGAGACGCATCGAACGGCGACGCCCTGCGACTGCAGACGTTCGGCTGCGGCCACCATCAGACCGACCTCCGATCCGCTGGCGATCAGAATCAGTTCGGGCTGGCCGCCGGCGCGTCGGTCAGGATGTACGCACCGCGGCGCAGCCCATCAGCCGATGCGAAGCGGTGTCGATCGAGCGTGGGTACGGACTGCCTGGTCAGCACGAGCAGGACCGGACGGTCGCGCGTCTCGCACGCCACTCGCCATGCGACCGCGGTTTCGTTGGCATCGGCGGGCCTGATGACGATCACATTGGGAATCGCGCGTAACGAGGCCAGCTGCTCGACAGGCTGATGGGTCGGGCCGTCCTCACCGAGCGCGATGCTGTCGTGGGTGAAGACGTGAATCACGTGCAGCTTCATGAGCGCCGCCAGCCTGATCGGCGGACGCATGTAATCAGAGAAGATGAGAAACGTGGCGCCGTACGGGAAGAGTTCCGCCATGAGCCGCGAGGCCGTTGGTGATGGCGCCCATGGCGTGCTCGCGAACACCGAAGTGGAGATTCCGTCCGGCGAAGCTCACGCCGCCGCCGATCGAGCCTGCCGCTTCTCGACGGTCGGCAGCACCAAAATCGCCGAGACCCTTGAGCGCGGTGTGAGTCGAGGGATTCAGGTCTGCCGAACCGCCGACGAGCGTCGGCAGCAGAGGCGCGATCGCATTCATCACGCGACCTGAAGCCACACGCGTGGCCAGGCCTTTGGCGTCGGCGGGAAAGCTCGGGATGTTCGCATCCCAGCCAGGCGGAAGATCGCCGCGAATGCTTCGCTCCAGTTCCTGCGCCAAATCGGGAAAGGCGTGCGCATAGGACGCCATGCGATCGTTCCACTCCGCTTCGGCACGTTCGCCGCGGACGAGCGCCTCGCGGAAGTGCGACAGCGCCTGCTCGGGAATCAGAAAGGCCGGCTCGGTCGGCCAGCCGAGTCGCTCTTTGGTCAGGCGCACTTCCTCCACGCCCAAGGGAGAACCGTGGGCCTCGAAGGTGTCCTGCTTGTGCGGTGAGCCGTAGCCGATGTGGGTCCGCACCGCGATCAGCGTCGGCCGGCTCGTCTCCGCGCGTGCCGCCTGCAGCGCCGCGTCAATAGACGCAATGTCATTGCCGTCTGCCACCGACAGCGTCTTCCATCCGTACGCGTCGAAGCGCCGGAGGCGATCTTCGGTGAACGTAAGGTTGGCGCTGCCTGCCAGGGTCACGCCGTTGTCATCGTAAAGGCAGATCAGCTTGCGGAGGCGCAGATGGCCCGCCAGCGACGCGGCTTCGCTGGCGACGCCTTCCATCAGGTCTCCATCGCTCGCAATGACGTAAGTGGCGTGGTCGATGATTTCGAAGTCCGGGACGGTTGTAGCGCGCCGCCAGTCGCGCCTCAGCGATCGCCATGCCGACCGCGTTGCTGAAGCCCTGCCCGAGCGGACCCGTCGTGATCTCCACACCGGGCGTGTGGCCGCGTTCGGGATGCCCAGGCGTCCTGCTGCCCCACTGCCGGAACTGCTTGATATCTTCCAGTGAAAGATCGTACCCGGTGAGATGCAACAGGCTGTAGAGCAGCATCGATCCGTGTCCCGCCGAGAGCACGAAGCGGTCCCGATCGAACCACGCCGGATTCCTGCGGATTGTGTTTGAGAAATCGCGTCCAAAGCGTGTAGGCCATCGGCGCGGCGCCAAGCGGCATGCCGGGGTGTCCGCTATCGGCCTTTTGCACCGCGTCCACCGACAGAAACCGCACGGTATTGATACAGAGTTCGTCGAGATCGTCTGACATCTTCCTCACCGCTTATGGATTCTCCTCCAAGAACGGATCTTAGTGTGTACGCTGATGGCAAGGAGCTCTCATGGTTACCAACCAGCTCGAAACAGCTGCTCGCTTCCACGCGCTTCACGAGGGTCCTGGCGCGTTCGTCATTCCGAATCCCTGGGATACCGGCTCGTCGAGAATTCTAGCCGGCCTTGGCTTTCGGGCGTTGGCCACGTCGAGCGCGGCCGCTGCGTGTGCCGTTGGGCGGAGAGATGGCGGGCTGACGCGAGAGCAGGCGCTGGAACACGCACGCATGATCGTCGATGCGACCGACTTGCCTGTTTCTGCAGATCTGGAAAGAGGATTCGGCGACACGCCCGCAGTGGTGGCGGAAACGATCCGGCTCGCCGCTGAAGTTGGACTCGTTGGCTGCACGATCGAGGATTCGACGGGTGATCCGCAGAAGCCTCTCTACGACGAGCGCCTGGCTGTCGAAAGAATCGCGGCGGCCGCTGAAGCGGCACGCGCACTCCCCTTTTCTTTCGTCCTGACGGCTCGAGCGCACAACCTTCTCTATGCAGCACCGAGCCTCGACGACACCATTCGCCGCCTTCAACTATTTGAAAAAGCCGGAGCCGATGTGCTGTTTGCTCCCGGGTTGCCCGACCTTGCGGCCGTGCGTGCCGTGTGTTCGGCGGTATCGAAGCCGGTCAACTTCATGGCGGGCATCAAAGGCAAATCGTTTTCTGTCGGTGAGCTTGCGGCGGCCGGCGTCAAGCGCATCAGCCTGGCAACGTCACTCTATCGCGCCGCCATGACGGGTTTGATCAACGCCGCGCGAGAGGTGCAGGACCAGGGCCGGTTCGATTTTCTCGATCGCGTGATGGCAACGTCGGAGCTGAACGACTTGATGGAGATGTGACGCGCGACCTGGTTCGTCTTTTGCACAGATCTGAGGCGGAGGTTCAATGCCCGTCGCCGCAGATTCGCTGAATGCTGTTCTCGATCGTCTCGCCGATTTCCAGTCCGACGCGCCCGTCGTCAGCCTGTACGTCGACTTGAAGCCCGATCAACCGGCGCAGAACTACAAGGCATTTCTTGCTGAAACGGAGAAGGAGCATCCCGAGGCGATGCCCGCCTTTGAAAAGGTTCGCGCATATCTGGACACTGAGAAACCCTCGTCACAGGCGCTCGCCGTCTTCTCGTCGGCCGGGGATGACGTCTTATTTGAGGCCATACCGCTCGAGACCACGATCGGTGGACACCGCTTATATATCGACCGCGAACCTCACGTGTTTCCGCTCGAGCGACTCGTCGATCAGCTCCAGAGCTATGCCGCACTCCTGGTCAATACGAACACTGCCCGCCTGTATGTTTTTTCAGTTGGCGCGGCGGAGCGCCAGATTACCGTGCGAAACAAGAAAGGCAAGCGGGTCTCTGCCGGCGGCTGGTCTCAGGCGCGGTACCAGCGGCGCGTCGAGAACCTCCATGCGAAACACATGAAAGAGGTGGCAGATGCGGTCGAAGAGCTGGTGCGCAATGAGAACATCGCGCGCATTCTCGTCGGCGGCGACGACGTGGCCCTTCCGTTGTTGCGCGAGCATCTTTCTCCCGCGACCCTCCTGCTGCTGACGGAGGTCGGCGGCGTCGATATCAAGACACCTGAGGCCGATGTCTTCCGCGTCACACTCGAAGCATTTCGAGACGCTGACCAGCAGAATGATCAGGAGCGGGTCGATGCGATGCTGAACGCCTATCGTGCGAGGGGGTTGGCAACAACCGGGCTCGCCGGCGTGAAAGCGGCGCTCGAGCGCGGCCAGGTCGATCGCCTCCTCGTGCCGGCCACACCGGCGAAAACGGTGGCCGATCGGGCTTCGTCGGACGTCGACATGAGCGGCCCCAAGGAACAGCGCGGCGAGCTCGACGAAAGCGTGATTGAGGAGCTCGTGACGCTCGCTCGGCGAACGGACGCGGAGATTACTTTTATCGAAGATGCGCGACTGCTCGAACCCGCGAAGGGCGTCGGCGCGATGTTGAGATATCGCGTGTAGCTCACCTTTTGTTCCGCGACTCGAATGCGCCACGGAGCTTGTCGGCGAGCGAGCCAAAACCGTCGGCCGGCGCGGAATCCTCGCGTTTGGTGTACTCACGCAGTTCCTCGGCTTCCTGCGCGTCCGCGACCGCTTTCGCGCTGAGGCGGATCCGGCGGCCCGTTGTGTCGACCTCGAGCACGATGACGTCGACGTCCGCGCCGATGGGAAATGCGCGAGCCATATCTGCGTCCTTCGCAACGCCGGTCTCGCTCGACGGGATAAGTCCAGTACGTCCCGGCGCCAGGAAGACGAACACGCCGAATTTCTCATGGCGCTCAACCTTTCCCTTGAGTTTCGCGCCTGGCACGATCGCATCTTGGGGCGGCGTCCCGCTGTCTCGTGCCGAGCCTTCCGGGACGAGCGCAACGCCGATGCGCTTCTTCTCGAGATCGATGCTCAGGATCTCGAACGTCCCCGTGGTCCCGGGCGGGACCAGCTTGGACCATCCTTCCGGCCGTCCTGTCGGCGCGAACGTGGATGCGTGGGCCAACCCTTCAACTCCCGGTTCCAGCTCGACGAACGCACCGAACTCCGCAATGCGCGTCACTCGACCCGTCCGCACCTGACCGATCTCGTATGTGCTGTGGACTCTCGACCACGGATCTTCGGTGAGCTGTTTCAATCCCAGCGAGATCTTCTGCTTGTCATCGTCGACGCGCAGCACCTTGACGGTGATCTCCTCGCCGGGTTTGACGATCTGCGACGTGTCTGACACACGCGCCCAATCCATCTCGGACACGTGCAGGAGGCCCTGGACGCCTCCACCCAGATCGACGAACGCGCCGAACTCGCGCACGGAGATGACGCGTCCGGTCATCACTGCACCGGCGACGATCGACCGCCGAACCTCGACGGCGTTCGCCCGCTGCTCTTCCTCGACGAGCGCACGGCGCGAGACGACGAGGTTCCTGCCGCCGTCCTTGTATTCGACGATCCGGAACCGGTAGACGCGCCCCTCGTGAACTGTGCCGTCGGTCCGGACCGTGTCGATCTGAGAGAGCGGACAGAAGCCGCGCTGCCGGCCGATCCGCACCTCGAACCCGCCCTTCACCGCTCGTTCGACCCTGCCTTCCACCGGAAGACCGGTCTGGAACGCGTCTTCGAGCTGCCTGTCGGTCGCGGCCCCTCGCATCAGCCTGCGCGAAAGCGTCAGGCCGCCCGCGGTCGACACGACCATGGCTTGAATCCGATCACCGACGGCGACTTCGAGACGGCCGTCGGCGTCCTTCAGTTCGCCGATGTCGATCGTGGCTTCGCCCTTGCCGCCGACGTCGACGAACGCGACCTCGGGGCCAATCACGACGATCGTGCCTTCGATCGTCTGCCCCCTGGCGATGCGCTTCGCTTGCGTCGAAGCCTCGAACATCGCGGCGAAATCTTCAGTGGGCTCGGTCACGGCGCGCTCCTCGTCATGGTTGTGATTGGTCGAACAGGTGATGGTACGTTGGCACGGCTCCGGACGTCACGGAGAAATTCAAACAAGAGATCAGGAGTTAGATATCAAGGAGCAACCCGATCGCAGTTTTCTAATCGCAGGATCGCAGTTTTTTCAACGCCGGGGCGCCGGGACGCCGGGGAAAGCCAATTTTCGGCCGTCTGCAATGGCCGATCTGTTGCAATGGACAGACGACGCGATGGATCGGCAGACACTCGACGGTATTACTCTCACCATCCTCCAGGCAGCTATCGAGGTTCATAAACGGCTGGGTCCTGGCTTGCTCGAAAGTATCTACCTCGCATGCCTGGTCTACGAGCTGGGAGAGCGCGGATCAAAGTTCGTCGCTCAGCAGCTCATCCCTGTGCGCTACAAGAATCTAGTCCTCGAGGGCGCTTATCGAATCGACCTGCTCGTGGAAGATGCCGTAATCGTGGAGCTGAAATGTGTTGAAACGGTCTTGCCGGTGCATCTGGCACAGGTGCGGACGTACCTCCAGGTTACGGAGAAACGGGTTGGCCTGTTGATCAACTTCAACGTCGACTATCTGATGAAAGGTGTGAAGCGGGTCGTCCTGAAGTTCTGACCCCGTCAACGCCGGGGCGCCGGGACGCGAGAGAAATCAATAACTGTCTTGGTTCTGGTGTGCCTCTGCTACGAGCTTCTGCGCGCGTGAGCTTGCGGTCGATACAGAGAAACGCGTCGGCCTACTGATCAACTTCAACGTGGAATATCTGATGAAGGGGTAAGCCGGGTCGTCCTTAAAATCTCATCCCCGCGTCTCGGCGTCCCGGCGTTGCGTGGATGAGGCGTGGATCCTGAGGCTCCCCGGCGTTGGCACGAGCTGGAGCATGTCCTGAAATTCTAATCCCGGCGTCTCGGCGCCCCGGCGTTGTCGGCATAGAAAAGGGCCGGTGCTTTGCGCCACTTGCCCTTGATCCTTCGTGCCGTTGCTTTTGCCTGTCGTTCTGACGTCGCGTCATCGCGTTCGTCGCGTCATCGCGTTTTTTGTCGTTTGCTCTTTTCTTCGTGCCTTTGCGCCTTGGCGTTGAAACAGCCGTTTATCAGCGCAGAAAGCGTGATTCATAAGGAACCGGGGCCCCGTCGTGTCTCGCTTGACGGCCGGCGCACCGTTGGGTCAGTATCGCGCCTCTCAATTCCCATAATCTGTCAGCACCGAGGTGACGACCCATGAACAAGTCGAGACTGTTCATCACGAGCTGCGTGTCGTTGGTCACGACCGCCATGGTGTTCGCGGTTCGCGGCGATATCGAACCCGCCATGAGGGACGCGTTCCAGCTGACGGCCGGCCAGATGGGACTGATCTGGAGTCCCGCGTTCTGGGCCTTTACCGTGGCGATTTTCATCAGTGGCGCGCTTGTGGACCTGGTGGGCATGCGAACGCTGCACGTACTGTCCGGGGTCGGCTATCTGGCCGGTGTGGCGCTGGTGCTGTTGGCGCCCTACTCGGCGGCGCCCGTGACATCGATCTTCGAGACGACGGGGACCACGATGCTCTACGCGGGATTTTTCATCATGGGCCTGTCCCAGGGACTGGTCGAGGGGGTGATCAATCCGTTGATCGCCACGATCTACAGCGACGAGAAGACCAGGAAATTGAATCGGCTGCACGCGTGGTGGCCTGGCGGAATGATCATCGGCGGACTACTCGCGTATGCGCTGACCAGCGTCGGCGCCGCGTGGCAGATCAAGCTGTCGCTGATTCTGCTGCCCGCGATCGCGTACGTGGTGTTGGCACTATCTCTCGAGTACCCACGGACCGAGCGGGTCGCCTCGAACATCACGACGGCAGACATGTGGAAGGAAGCCGGCAAGCCGTTGTTCCTCCTGCTCTTTGTCTGCATGTGGATGACGGCCGCCGTCGAGCTTGGCCCTGATCAATGGTTTCCGTCGGTCATGAGCAGTCTGACGGGGCTCGAAGGCATCCTCTTTCTGGTCTACACAGCGGGTCTCATGTTCATCATCCGCACCTACTTCGCCGAAGTGGCGCACACGTCGCCGATCGGAACGCTCCTGGTGTGCTCGATCCTCGCAGCCATCGGCCTCTACTGGCTGGGCAGCCTGCAGCCCGGCACCAGCGCGGTCGCAGCGTTTGCGGCGGCGACCATCTTCGGCGTCGGCAAGACGTACCTGTGGCCGACGATGCTCGGAATCACCACTGAACAGTTCCCGAAGGGCGGCGCGCTGCTGCTCGGCCTGATGGGAGGCACCGGCATGTTGTCGGTCGCGGTAGCGCTTCCTATCATGGGTGCCAGGATCGATCAGTACGGCCCGGGCGCCGCGTTAAGGATGATTTCGGGACTGGGTCTGATCCTCGCCGCGATCTTCGGCGGCCTGTATTTCTACTTCAAGGCACGCGGCGGGTATCGGGCCGTAAAGATCGCGGTCGGGCACTGAGAGTGAGCTTTCGCCGGCGCGCGAGAGCGAAATCACACACGAGGCCAGGAGATCTGGCGACAGGCTTCGAAGACAGATTCGAACAAGAGATCAGGAGTGCAGGAGATTCGAATGGATCCCGCCGAAGTTCCTTCTGATCTCCTGATCTCTTGTTTTGTATTTCCGTGGCACGTGAATACCGGTCAAACGCCTCTTCCGCAGGACAATCACGCCTCACTTCATCGATGAAACTGACCAATCTGACGGTGCTGCTGTCGCTCGCCGTATGCACATGCGCGTCTCCAGCGTCCCCGCAGCGAGACGTGGTTGACCGCAGCCTGCCACCGACGGATACGCGGAGTGGGTGGGCTCTCTATTACTCCTCAGGCACGAGACTGTCGACCAATGGCGACGGGCAGCAGGTGATCGCAATGCCCACGACCGGCACCGTAAACATGTTGACGAAATCCTGGACCGGCTCGGACGTGGGAAAGATGCTGCATGTCACAGTGCTCGTAGAGACAACAGGCGCTCCCCTTTTCGTGCTTGCACAAGGGCCAGAGCCGACGTGCTCGACGCCGCCTTCAACGCGCCCGTACATGGAAGAGGTGGGCTGGGAACGGATGCCTCCCAATTACGAGTACGCACGCTGGTGGAGCCGCCAGGAGTTCGTTCGGCTCGGTCCGAAAGGATCGTTTTCGCTCGCGATACCGTTGACACCCGATCGCTGGTCAGGCGTGAGCGGGCAGCTCGCTACGCAGAACGACGCGGCCCTGCGCGGGTTCGCGTCGATCGTCACGGCGAGCCAGCCCAGCCGGATCGGGCTCGTGTTCGGCGGCGGCTGTTCCTACGGGCACGGTCTTTCTGTGTCCGGAGGATCGGCAACGCTCACGGTCACGGAATTCGAGGCTCGTTGATCGCCGGCAATGAGGAGGTTCATCATGCGACGCACCGTCGGCCTGTTCCTCGTGGTCTGGATGGCCCTCGCCTGCACCGTCTCGGCACAAGATCTGCCGGGTAAAGTGCTGTTCGAGGATCGCTGCGGTACCTGTCACGGCGCCGACGGCAACGGCGGAGAACACGCGCCGACCATCACCCGCGCCACACCCAACCTGCAGGATTCGCAGTTGACCACGGTGATTCGCGAAGGTCTGCCGGCTCGCGGAATGCCGCCCGTCAGCGTCAGCGACGCGGAACTGCCCGGGTTGATCGCCTTCATCCGGACGCTCCGGCCCCGCGGCGGATTCCAGCCCTACCGCAAGAGCTTCGCGATGACCACGGGCAGGTCGCTGGACGGCCTGGTGCTGAACGAAGGGTTGGAAGATGCGCAAGTTCGCTCCGACGACAACCGGATCCACCTGCTGCGGAAAACGGACTCGGGCAAATTCCGCGAAGTGACGTCCGAGATCGATTGGACGTCGTATAACGGAGACCCCGGCGGCAATCGCTACACGACGCTGCGGCAGATCGACAAATCGAACGTGAAGCGTGTCGTGCCCAAATGGATCTTCAGGGTGCCGAACGCGGGCCGGCTGCAGGGCACTCCGGTCGTGGCCGACGGCGTGATGTATGTCACGCAGGCGAACGAGTGCTACGCGCTCGACGCCGGCAATGGCCGTCAGATCTGGCGATACCAGCGCCCACGGTCTACCGGCCTGGCCGGCGACGCGGCCAGCGGGATCAATCGCGGCGTGGCCCTCGGCGGCGACAAACTGTTCATGGTGACCGACAACGCCCATTTGATCGCGCTGAATCGTGCGACGGGCGAGTTGCTATGGGATATCGAGATGGCGGACTGGCGCGAAAATCACGGCGCCACGTCAGCGCCGCTCGCCGTAGGCAGGTTCGTGATCTCCGGCACGGGCGGCGGAGATAACGGCGCGAAAGGTTTTGTCGCGGCCTTCGATCAGGCGACAGGAAAAGAGGCCTGGCGCTTCTCGACCTTGCCCAAGCCGGGAGAACCGGCGTGGGACACGTGGAAGGGTACAAGCATCGAGCGTGGCGGCGCCAACACCTGGTTTACGGGCACATACGATCCGGACACCGACACGCTGTTCTGGCCGACGGGCAATCCGGGACCGGACTATAACGGCGACGAGCGCGGCGGCGACAATCTCTATTCCGATTGTATCCTCGCGCTCGATCCCGCCACCGGCAAGCTGAAGTGGTACTACCAGTTCACTCCGCACGATCTCTGGGACTGGGACGCCACTGAAACGCCGATGGTGATCAACGCCAACTGGGAAGGCCAGCGCCGCATGCTGCTGGTGCAGGCCAACCGCAACGGATTTTTCTACGTCTTCGATCGCACGAACGGAAAGCTGCTGCTGGCCAAACAGTTCATCAAGAACCTGACATGGGCCACAGGAATCGGTGCCGATGGAAAGCCGATCAAGACGCCGAATCAGGAACCGACCGCCGAGGGTACGCACGTCTGTCCATCGCAGGATGGTGCGACCAACTGGTTCTCGCCTTCCTACAACCCTTCGACGGGGTTGTACTACTTTCAGGTGTTCGAGAAGTGCTCGATCTATACCAAGCGGCCGGTCGAATGGGAGCAGGGCAAGGCGTACGGCGGCGGCAGTCAGCGCGTCGACACCAATCCGAAACCGCAGCGCTTGTTGTACGCGGTCGATCTGCAGACCGGCAACCGGAAATGGGAACTTCCGCAAGCCGGCACCGGCTCTTCATGGGGCGGGACCCTCGCGACCTCGACCGGCCTGGTCTTCTTCGGTGATGACAGCGGCGCGTTCGCCGCGGCCGACGCGGTGAGCGGCAAGCCGTTGTGGTCCTTCCAGGCCAACGCGAACTGGCATGCGTCGCCGATGGCGTACCAGTTCGACGGTCAGCAATACATTGCGATCGCGTCGGGCGACGATATTCTCACGTTCGGCCTGATGGAGTAGAAGGGGGACCTATCGGTGTGCGCTCTTCTCCCAGCCGAAGGCGTCCATCATGACGTCGAACAGCTGGGTATTGCGCATGAACCCGCGCACCTTCTCTGCGCCGGGACCTTGAGCCGCGACGAGAACCTCCTCGCCCGCGTGGCTCCCCTGGACAACCATCGAAGGCACGATGCTCTCCCCCTTCATGACGGCTCCCGACATCCTCATGTCGTAGGAGTGATCGGCGGTGAAGAGAATCAGCGTATCGGTGCCTTTCATGCGGCCGGCGATCTCCTCGATGAGACGATCCATCTTCACGGCGCGATCGAGCGTGTGAAGCACGTCGCGTGAATGATTGTTCGACTCGACCATCAGGAAGAACCCCCGCTCGCTGCGCTCGAGGATGTCGAGCGCCGCGCCGGTCGCCAACTCGAGGTCGAATGCGTCTTCCGACGAGAAAAGGCCGACCATGCGTTGCCTGTCTGCCGCCGCTTTGCGCACACCCTCGCCATCATCTTGCAGGTATCGGTAGCCCTTCTCCTGAAGCGCACTCGGCAGATCGATGCCCAATGCCTGTGTTTCGGCGATGATCCGCTCGGCGCCAGGGCCGATGGCGACATCGACCCCATCGCCGTAGCATGGCTCGAGGATGTAGCGGAAGATCTGGCCGAAGGTGGCCCGCTCGTTCGCGTGCGCGTAGGTCGCCGCCGGTGTGGCATCGGCAAGAGGACTGTTGGTGACAACGCCCGTCAAAAGCCCTTTCTCTTCGGCGTATTCGAGAAGCGTTTTCAACCGACGGCCGTCCTGTTTCCCGCGGACCGCGTCGGCCCCCTGCGAAATCACGCCGTTGTGCGTCTTCTCACCTGTGACAATCGCCGTCATTCCCGCCGCCGAATCGGTCACCCAGCGGCTGGCGGAAGAGGTTTCCGAAAACGCGAGATACGGCATGCGTTGAATGTAGAGCTTCTGCGGCTCGCCGTAACCGTGGATGCTCGCCGCATGGATCGTGGACAGGCCCGTTCCATCGCCGAGGAACAGAATGACGTTGCGGGCCGGCCGCTCGTTCGCAGCCGCGGCGGCGTCGGGCTTTGGCGCCTGGGCATGACCCTGCCCGGCAATCACGCCGCACAGCACGCCGAGAATGGCGAGCAGTCTGAGTCTCATTTTCCGGTCCTCTGAAAGGAACGCGAGGTTGCGTGGGTAGTGGATGCGATTCTGGCCATCGCCGCGCGCCGAGTCAAGCTGGCATTCGACGTGGACTTGAGGGGCTGCAAGTATCGTCGGTGGCACGGGCGTGCAACCAACGGTACTTGCAGCGTGGCCGGGGGGCTGATCGATCGATGACCGCGATCTCAGTCCGTGTGCGCCGATCCTGTCACGCCGTCCGTGCCGCGAATTGACGGTAGATGAACAACAGCAGCACGGCCCCCAGCGTCGCCATGATAAAGCCTGCCGGCTCGCCGGCCTGATACCAACCTAACGCTCTCCCGAGAAACCCCGCGACCAGTGCGCCGGCGATGCCGACGAGGATCGTCACGAGCATCCCGCCGGGATCGCGGCCTGGCATCACGAGCTTCGCGATCGCACCCACAATCAAACCGAACACGATCCAACCAAGAATGCTGAACATGTTTCCCCCTTCGTGCGTCGACCTGACTAGTCATCGAGGATAAACGTCACCATCATGTTGACTCGATATTCCGTGATACGGCCCTCGGTGCAGAGCACGTGCTGCTCCTTGACCCACGCGCCGCGAACGTTTCGCAGCGTTTTTGCAGACCTGGTGAGACCCTGCTGGATTGCATCCTCGAAGCTCTTCGACGACGTCGCGCTGATCTCGGACACTTTGGCTACTGACATATGCGTCTCCCTCTCGCCCTGCGGCGCTGTGCCGTTGGCGAAGGCACGGTGTGAAGGAGATTACGCTAGCGAAGGCGCACTGGAAGCGTCTGTTCAATTTTGAACACGTCAAGAGGCTTTGCCGGCTCTCTGTCTCAAAGGTAGTCATCCATCCGCGATCCAACTTGGGAATTATCAACACGGCATAGGCATCTCTATTGCTTTGTTACCGTCAGCGAGGTGCAGGATGTTCCCGATCGGTGATGAACGAGTTCAGGGCGGCCCGCCGGCTTTTGTGACGTTCGGCCTGATCGCGTTGAATGTGTTGGCGTTCCTTCTCGAGCTGACGCAACCATCAGAGGCCGCGCTTCAATCGTTCATCCAGGCGTGGGGCGTAGTCCCGCGCGAATATTCGATGGCTCAGGATCTCCCGCCGACGATTCCGCTGCCATTCTGGTCGACGCTCGTGACCTCGATGTTTCTCCACGGCGGCTGGATGCACCTCGGCGGCAACATGCTCTATCTGTGGATTTTCGGCGACAACCTGGAGAAGGTGATGGGCGGGGTTCGCTTCGCGATCTTCTATCTGGTCTGCGGCCTCGTGGCATCGCTGGCCCACATCGTCTTTGGGCCTGGTTCCAGCATTCCCGCCGTCGGCGCGTCGGGAGCGATCAGTGGCGTACTGGGCGGCTATCTCGTGCTCTTCCCACGCAATACCGTTCGGGTGCTCACGCGCGGCGGCATTGCCAATGTCCCGGCGATTGTTGTGCTGGGCTTCTGGATCGTGATTCAGCTGATCAACGGCATCGGCTCGGTGGCAGCCACCTCCGAGACCGGGGGCGGTGGCGTGGCGTACATGGCACACATTGGTGGTTTCGTCGCAGGACTCGTGCTCGTCAAACTGATGGCCACGCAGCGGCAACCGGCATTCGCGTGACGCGGCAGCCCACGCCGTCTACCGGAAGGAACCTACACGGCTTCCAGTACCTTGCGCAATTCGTCCTCTTTGTCCTTGGTCAAGGAGGTTTGCAGCACCTTGCCTTTGCCGGCAAAGGGCTTGAGTCCCTCGAGCAGCTTATCGGGGGTCGACCTGCGCACGAGCACGAAGAGCGCGGCACTGCCTGATGTGAGGGTTGCGGCCAGGTCCTTCATGAACTGATCGTTGATGCCAAGGTCGGCAAGCTTGCCGGACAGAGCGCCTGAGCCTGCGCCCACAACGGCACCCAGCAGCGGGTTGAGGAACAGGAGTCCGATCAGCGAGCCCCAGAACGCCCCGCTCACCGCGCCGGCGCTGGTGAGGTTCATGGCCTGGTGCAACTGCACCGCGCCCTTAGCGTCGCGGGTCACCACGACCACATCCTCCATTTCGATTAAGTACTGGGTCTGCATTTGTGCCAGCGCTCCGCGCATCTGGAAGGCGTCCGCTGCGTTGCTGAAACCAACTACGACAAGGTTGCTCATCTCTATCTCCTTTGGTCCGTGAGGGAAGACCTCTCCCCGTGCATCGTTGGCTCGACAGCAAGACCACAGCCAGGGCGCCTTGCCCTGATTTCCCAGGAGTTTCCGGCCGGTCCGACCTGGAACCACTAGTACGGTGACAGCAGGTTGCGAGTCGATTGCGGCCGATCGTGGTGACCGCTACAGGATGGAGTCGCGGTTCTTCGTGCCGCGAACAACCGTCTGCGAACGGTGTCTGATTACTCCACAGGAGGCATCATGCGCGCAGGTCTTGTCGTTGCCGTACTCGTGACGCTGAGTCTGACGGCAGTCTCAGCCGCCGACAACTGGCCGCATTTCCGACCTGACGCAGGGGTCGTCGCCGACGATCCCCGGCTGCCGGATACGTGGGGCACAAAAGAAAACGTCGCGTGGAAAGTCGCGGTGCCCGGGCTGGGATGGGGTTCACCGGTTGTGTGGGGAGAGCACGTCTTTGTCACCTCGGTCGTCGGCGATGACACGCTTCCCAAACCTGGGCTGGTGATCGAAGACGGGCAAATGCCGTCGACACCCACCTACTGGCAGGTTCCGAAAAACGCGAACTACCGATGGATGCTGTATGACTTCGACTTCAAGACGGGCAAGCTGCGCTGGGAGAGAGAGCTGAAGCGCGGCGCGCCGCTGACACCGCGATATCACAAGAACTCATATGCCACCGAGACGCCGGTGACCGATGGAGCGCGTGTCTATGTTTTTCACGCACCGGCCGGACTGCTGGCTGCCGTCGATTTCAGCGGTCGAGTCGTATGGAGCCGGCAGATTGATCAACCGGTCCTCAGCGAGGCCGAAGTCGGGCCCTTCGGACCAGGAGCGTCGCCGGCCATTTACCGGGATCGAATTTTTCTCGTGTCGGACGAGCACCCCAATGTCTGGTGGCTTGCGGGATTCGACACCGAGACCGGCAAGCCGCTTTGGCGAATCCAGGAAGCGAAAGAGCGCGGGTTCGGATGGTCGACGCCCTTCATGTGGGAACACGGCGCGCGAACCGAGTTAATCACAGTGAGCAAACGCCGGGTCAATTCCTACGATATCGATGGCAACCCGCTCTGGCATCTGAACGGGCTGTCTGGAAGCACGACGCCCACCCCATTTGCGGCGGATGGTTTGCTGTACGCGTCTTCAGGCTATCCCGGCGCCTTCCGTCCCGTGTATGCCATTCGTCCCGGCGCGCGCGGCGATATCTCGCTGAAGGAGGGTGAAACGACGAACGAGTTCGTGGCGTGGTCGAATCCCATACTCGCCACCTACCTGCCCTCGCCGATCGTCTATCGCAACCAACTGTGCAGCCTCTTCGCGCGTGGCCTGTTCACCTGCCACGACGCAAAGACCGGCAAGGAAATCTACGGACGTCAGCGCATCGATCCTCAGGCGAGCGGCTTCAGCACGTCGCCGTGGGCCTATAACGGCAAGATTTTTCTGGCCAGCGAGGACGGTGACGTGTACGTGCTCGATGCCGGGCCGCAGTTCAAGATTCTTCACAAAAATTCGATGGGTGAGATGATTCACACGGCCAGCCCGGCGATTGTGCAGGGCAGCCTGATCATCCGCACGGTGTCATCGCTCTGGAAGATCGCACGGAGGACGCCATGAATGTCGGCAGATTCCCTGGGAGCTGGTTGGGATCGATGCGGCAAACGGATTGCAGACGTAGGGGCACGGACAGGTTTCACCCGGGGCGTGTCGATCCGAGCCTTCCTCGTTCGACGTCTCAATAGAGGAGACAAGGTGACATCATGAACATCGTGCTCTGGGTCTTACAGGTGCTGCTCGCGGCTGCCTTCTTCGCTCACGGCTGGCTCTTTCTCTCGCCCCCGCCGGAGATCGCCGAACAGATGAACGCGACACTGCCCGGCTGGTTCCAGCTCTTCCTCGGCGTCGCGGAAGTGCTGGCCGCGGTGGGACTTACACTCCCCGGCCTGACGCGGATCATGCCCTGGCTGGTCACATGGGCGGCCGTCGGCGTCATGATCGTGACCGTGTCGGCGACGGTCTGGCATCTGGTGCGCGGCGAGATAAGCTCGGCGGCGATCACACTGGTGCTGCTCGCCATGGCGACGGTCGTCGCCTACATGCGGCATCGCGTCCTGCCGATTCGCGCCCGCCGCGCTGCGTAGCCACAACCCCTGACCGAGCACAAGGAGCACACGAACATGACACCAAAGAACACGATCTGCCTCTGGTTCGACAAGGATGCGCATGAGGCGGCGCGCTTCTACGCCGCCACCTTCCCGGATAGTAAGGTGACCGCTGTTCGCAAGGCGCCCGCGGACTACCCGAGCGGCAAGGAGGGCGAAGTGCTGACGGTGGAGTTCACCGTTCTCGGCATTCCCTGTCTCGGTCTCAACGGCGGCCCTGAGTTCAAGCACAGCGAGGCGTTTTCCTTCCAGATCGCGACGGACAATCAGGAAGAGACGGACCGCTACTGGAACGCGATCGTCGGCAATGGCGGCCAGGAAAGTCAGTGCGGTTGGTGCAAGGACCGCTGGGGCCTCTCCTGGCAGATCACCCCGCGTGTGCTCACCGAGGCGCTTGCGGTGGGTGGCGCTGAGGCGAAGCGTGCCTTCCAGGCGATGATGCCGATGAAGAAAATCGACATCGCCACCATCGAGGCCGCGCGGCGGGGCTGACACTGGTTCGACAGGAGCAACAATCATTGTTGCCCCGTCGTTTACCGGACGTTCCCCCTGCGCAAGGTGTCGAGCGAATAGAACGTATCGCGCCACCGGACGCCGCCCAGCCGAAGCGTGACAACGGCCGAGTTCACGACCGCGAAGAACAGAATCGGGTACAAGAGTGGTGTGATGGCCGCACTGGCAGGAGACCATCCCAATCGCCGCGCGAAGATCGCGGCTGGGAGGGCCAACGACCACGGTGCGAGCCCCGCGGCGATTCCGGCAGCGGTTCTCGTCCAGAGGCCGACGATAGAAGTGCCGCATAACAGCGTGATCACGATCGCGCCCGCCACCACCGGGGCAAGCCTGAAATCAACCGCGGCGAAGTAGTTCTTCTCCATGATCTTGATCATGCGCGGCACGGTTGTCCCCCAGTGGCTCTCCACGTCTGCTCCGCCGAGGAACGCGCGCGTTCGCTTTCCGGCACGGTGCAGCAGCAGGCCCAGCTTGATGTCGTCCACGATGGTCAAACGCAGGGCTGGGTAGCCGCCGCAGGCACGGTAGGCGGATGTGCGCACCAGGTTGAACGCGCCAATGCCCAGGTGCGCGCCGGGACGATCGCGGTTCACTCCCGAGATCCAGTTAGACAGGCTACCCAGAAAAGCCAGATGCCACGCCTGCGCGGCGAGCGTTTCGGCGGCGACGCCCGGCGTCAGCGTGATGTGATCGGCGGTATCTCGACCGGCGACGCGTAACGCACGCGCAATCACGTCCGGCTTCAGCCAGCAGTCGGCATCGGTGAACAGCAGCCAGTCGCCCGTGGCGGCACTGGCGCCTACATGGCATGCGTGAGACTTCCCCAGCCAGCCCTCAGGCAAGTGCTCGACGCGTGTCGCACGCACGCGTGCATCCTCCGACGCGAGTCGCCGCAGGATGTCGCCGGTTGCGTCTGTGGATCGATCGTCGACGACGATCACCTCGAGTGCGACATGCCGCTGCGCGAGCAGATGACGAACCGTCGTTTCGAGGCGTGCTTCCTCATCGCGCGCGGCCACGATCACCGAGCAGCGCACCGCGCTGGCCGGAAACCCGTCTGCCGGCGCGGCGAGCGCCTCGAGCGCAGGCAGCCGCCGCGCCCATCGCTGGTGGTGGAGCGTGGTCAGAGTCAACCCGAAGAAGAGTGCGGCCGTGATGATGAACGCGATGGTTATCCACATCGCGGCGTCATTCATGACGCGGGCGGCTTGATGACGAGTTTCCAGTGATTGAGCTTGCCGGCATCCGGTGCCTCAATATCGACAATCTTCAGTCGCCATGTCCCGCCAGCGGGTTCTCCGCCGAGCGTTGCCAGCGAGGGCGTCGTGGCCGTCGTGAACGTGCGAATCAGGTTGTCGCTGGATCCACCCTCGCCGTTGTGCAGCAGCGCTTCCGTGCCCGCCGGCGATATCAGACTCACCCGCAGATCGCCGATCCACGCGTGCGCGATGTCGACCGACACCTCGACGCTACCCACGTGCGCAGTGCTTGTAGCGGTCATCGCCCGTTCGATTCCGGCATGCGGAGCGTCGGGGATGAGCGTCCCCGGCGATTCCTTCAACTCGATCGGCGTAACCGCCGGCGTGGCCGACGAGATCGAGAGCGACCATTGATTCAGCGCGCCGACGTCGGCAGGCGCCAGATCCTCTACCTTCAGCTGCCAGGCACCCTGCGTGTTGCGCCCACGCAGCGTCGCCAGCGCCGGCACGGTGGCCTCGTCGAACGTCGTTTTCAGGTCGTGAGCGTTGCCGCCGCGGCCCTTCGGATGCAGCTCGATCGTGACGCCCCACGGCGTGATCAGGGAGACGCGCAGATCGCCGCGAAATGAATGGGTGACGTCGACGCCGACCTTGAGGCTGGAAATGGTCACCGCGTTGTTGACGTTGATCGTGTCGGTGACTCCGGTGGCATTGTTGTCGGGAATCGCGCGGTTTGGCGCCGACGTCAGATCGAGTGTCTGCGGCGGCGCCACCGTGTCCGACAGGAGGCAGCGGAACGTCATCGATGCGCCGGCCGCCGTAATCTGCTCGATGGTCAGGTTAGAGGACGTTCCGTTCCACCATCTGCTGCTGGGTACGGATCCGTCGGCAAAGCGCGCCACCGGACCGGCAAACAGATCGTTCGCATCGCCGACCTGGTTTCGAAGACGCTCGAGCTGAAACAGGCCATCCGCCTGCTCCAGCGAGAGCTCGTAGTGGCTCGCGCCGGTCATGTGCTCGTGGCTGTTGTCGCCCTCTTCATCGACGTGCCAGATGGCAAGACCCTCGTCGGGCAGCGCGGAGTCGCGACCGGCCTTCCGCCGGTTCTCGATGAGAAAATATTCGCGCCCGCCGCGCGAGTAGATAGCGAAATCGTTCGTTTCGGCGTTGAGCGTGAACGTGCGATCGTGCTCGAGCGGCGTGACGGTGCGTGCCCAGCCCGACAGGCGTTTCAGATACGCGCTGATGGCGATCGGGTTCTTCTCGCTCACGTTGTTGCCCGCGCACATCAGGCAGTACGCGCCCACACCGCTCGACTCATAGCCGTAGTCATAGAGGTCCGGATAGTCGCACAGCATGTGGCCGTTCTCGTGGCAGAAGGTTCCAAGTTCGAGCTCGGCACCCATCGCCGTGAACTGGTAATCGAACGCCGATCGGCCGGCTGCGAGCGGCACCGCCGTGCCCAGATGGTGAGCGTGCGGCCAGAGGCCCTCGGCCCAGTTGTTGGTCACCGGCCCGGCATAGTACACGTTGGTCGCATACACAAATCCCTGGTTGTCGGCGGTCAACACCGAAAAGTCGAACCCCGCCGCCTTGTGGTGCGCCAGCGCTTCTTTGATGAGCTCGACTGCGCGTTGCGGCTGCGGGATGGCGGGATTGGTATAGAAGGTCTTCGGGTGCTGCGCTCGGTAGTACGGAGCCACGATGTTGGTGTACTGGCAGCGGCCGATCGAATTGTCGCGGAAGAATTCCGACACCGATCCGTTGTTACCGAAGCCGTTGTACCCGGCTGATTGCAGAAGCGGTCGACCTCGTCGCGCGCGATCGTGGCCGGCGCGTCGCTGAAATCGATGAGCAGGCACAAACCGACGAAGTCGCCGACCGTTTCACGCTCGGGCGGCGCCAGCAGAGGACCGCCGGCGAGCGCCATCGCACGTAACGCCTGCAGTTGCCGTCGCTTTTCCTCGCGGCGCTGATCGCAGCGCCGGCCGGCTGTCGCAAGGGCAGACCGGCGCGCCGCCGCGATCGCACTTTCGCGCGTGACGCGCAGGCCGCGCGGCAATCCGGCCGCCACGCCATCGAGCGGCGCCGCGGGACTCGTCGCCGGCTCCAACGTGTTCCCGTCGGCGCTCAACCGCGCCAGCTCGTCAGTACCCGGTGGCAGGATTCTTCGTGACGGTGAAGCCGTCGAGCGTCTCGAACACCGCGTAGTTCTGATCGCCAAACCCGCGGACCTGGATCGGCGTGCCGTCAGGCTGGGTGAATGTGAACACCTTGCCGTCAAAACGTGTCGCCATGCTCACTCCTGTGTTTGAACAAACAACCGCCTGTCAGAATGATGAAGGGCTTCCTTGCTATAACGAACCAGACGCGGGATCGAACGAGTGGGGTCGAATTACCGTGCACAGGCAGCCATGACGTCCGGAGGGAGCTTCCCAGAGCCTAGCGGCGATCTCCGCCACTGATCAATGATGAAATGTGGGAGAGTGATTACAGATTTGTCGTCGGGAGGACGTCATGAATCTCAGTCGATGCCTCGTCATTCTCGTCTGGTTCTGCGCAGCTTCGACGTCTGCGCGACCGCTCGACAGACGCGGGTAAGACGTGGCAGCCGAAGCATCAGACGATTGAAGCCCGCCGGATCGGCCCACCTCGCTCGCTGCCTCCCCTCGCAGGGCCGAAGGGAAGCGCCCCGGCGTTACGTTAGGCTGCGCTGACGCCTGGAGCGTTCACCCGGCGCTGAGCATCCGGATGGCCATGAGCGCGATGCCCGAAAAGTAAATCACGCAGAACCCACCGATCAGCACGCGTTCGACCGCGAGGTACCTTGCGCTGGGACTCCTGCGCTCGCGGCGCTTGCACTGGCGCACCAGCCGTTCGTGGCAGCGAGCGACCCTGCGCTCGCCGCGCTGCGCGCTCGGTATGAGACGCGGAAGAGTCTCAATCATGTCGTCACCTCTTTCATCACCACCAACACGGCGTTGTCGCGAGCCTCGAGGCGTTCGGTCATCGCGGCACGAGCGCGGCTGAGCCGCTGTCGCATCGATTCCGGCGTGATGCCGCAGACGATCGCCGCTTCGGCAGGGCGCAGGCCTTCCACGCCAACGAGGAGCAGGGCTTCTCGATATGTGGCTGGGAGCTCAGCCAGGGCCGCTTCGATGCGCCGGCCGGTTTCGCTCGCCGCGGTGGATTCGAACGGTGAAGGCGGTGGCGTTCCCAGCGGCCAGAGCCCGATCGCATCGACGGTCTGTGAATCCTCCATCAACCGCGAGCGGCAGTAGCTGAAATAGAGGTTGCGCGCCACCGTGAAGAGGAACGGGCCGAGACTCGTATCAGGACGCAGCTTAGGCGCTCGATCGACGACGCGCAGCCACGTCTCGTCGAGCAGGTCCTCGGCCACATCGCGGCTGCGCGAGAGACGCACCAGGAAACTGAAGAGCCGCGCGTTGAATTCGCCATAGACGCGATCGAAGGCCGCGGTGTCCCCTGCGCGCAAACGCGCGACGAGATCGATCTCGGACTCCCGGTCCATATCAGTCATAACGCACGACGCGAGGGATCGTGACGCGTCACGCGCCGCCTCGTGGCGCGTTCTATCCAATGGGAGGCTGATGGACGCATGGAGATGTTCAATATGTTCGGCCAGATGGGCGTCGTCGCAAAACTGAGCCTGTTGGTGACGCTGTTCCCGCTCGCGGCGGGCGTCGCCTATCTGTTGCGCCCGACCGAGCAGCGCCTGGCGCTGATGCGGCCAATCTCGCTGGTTGGCATCTTCAACGGCCTGACCGGAGCGGTGCTCGGCTTCATGAACGTGCTGCGATCATATGGGATCCACGATCCGCCGCCGCCGCCCCGCATCATGGCGCTCGGCGCCGCGGAATCGCTGGTGACGCTGTTTGTGGCGTTCGGATGCCTGACGGTTGCGTGGCTCTGCGTGGCGCTGGGGATGCGCCGGAATCCGTAGTCGGCGGCTAACATTGAGCGGCCGGGTCTCAGCGGGCCGTGAGTCTTCACTCTGAGTGCCCACGATATTTGGTGAGCAGTCACCGGCCGCCGTTCACCTGCTGTGCGATTGCTCGTCAGCCCCCACAATCACGCCGAAAATTGCCGGACAGCGTCCCACGGCGAAGCGGCAAGCGCGTTGCAGTTTCGTTGAATGGACGTCGCTGCCTCGTGCCGAATCGGCATAGTGCCGTGACCCGCCAAAGCCACAGATTAGCAAGCGAAATCGTCTGAGAACCCCCTGAATAGCGCCATAATGCGGTTCTACGACGCCATTGAGCGCGAGGTAACGGCGCTTCCCGGAGTGCGCAATGTCACCTGGACGACGCGATGCCGGAGAAATTTACGAATCGCCGTCAACGGATGGTTGGCGGGTGACACGAAGCTTGGTCATCGCGCTGACGCTCTGTGCGTCGATTCCCGCCAGCGCGCAGATCTTTGCCTCACTGCAGGGGCGCGTCTTCGACCCGTCTGGCGCGGTCGTTCCGGGCGCCACCATCCGCGTGCAGAACGAGTCCAGCGGTTTCGATGTGTCGGTTCGCACGGATTCCGAGGCCCGTTACTATGTGGTTGCCGTTCCCAACGGCACGTACACGGTCACGGCGACGGCGATGGGATTCCGCGCCGAACGCATCGACGCGCTGGACGTCGACGTTGGCCGGACGCTGGTGCGAGACTTCCACCTGACGATTGGCGACATCGCCGAGACGGTGATCGTGCGTTCGGAGACCCCGCTGGTCGATCGGGCCAGCGCAACCATCGGCCATGTCGTCACCGCGGAAACCGTGCAGAAGATCCCGCTCAATGGTCGCCACTTCACCGATCTCGGCCTGCTCGTGCCCGGATCAGTGGCGCCTTCGCAGACCGGGTTTTCTTCGAGACCGATTCGGGGCGTCGGCGCGCTCGCGTTCAACACAGCCGGCAATCGTGAAGAGGCGGTCGGGTTCGAGGTCAACGGCGTGACGACCAACAACCTGACGTTCGGGTCGCTGATCTTCGAGCCTCCACTCACGAGCATCGAGGAATTTAAGGTCGACAACTCGGTGTTCGGCGCCGAGCATGGTCACGTGTCCGGCGCGGTCGTCAACATCGTCACCCGAGCGGGCAGCGACAACTTCCGCGGCGAGGCGTTCGAGTTCTTTCGAAATGATGCGCTCGACGCTCGGAATTTCTTCGAGTTCACGTCCCAGAATCCGCACCCCTTCGAACGGAACCAGTTCGGCGGATCGGTCGGCGGCCCGATCAGGCGCGGCATGACGTTCTTTTTCGGCTCCTACGAAGGGCTCAGACAGCGGC
Source organism: Vicinamibacterales bacterium (assembly GCA_963811435.1). Classification (GTDB taxonomy): domain Bacteria; phylum Acidobacteriota; class Vicinamibacteria; order Vicinamibacterales; family JAMQPK01; genus JAMQPK01. The sequence goes on along the minus strand of CAWERD010000006.1, from coordinate 334,295 downwards.
AGGGCGTCGACCAGAACAGCCTCGTCCTCAGCGACGAACAGCGCGCGACGGCGACCAACCCGGCCATTCGGCAGTTGATTCCGCTGATCCCTCGCGCGAACTTCTTCGATACGAACGGGACGCCGCGTTTCGTCGGTTCGGCTCCCGCGATCGCGGATACCGATCGGTGGACCATTGATCTCCGGCACAGCGCCGGAACCAAGGATCGCCTCCAGGTATTCTACGGGAGCCAGCACGTCCGATCGGTCGAGCCCGGGACAGCCGGCAACAGCATCCCGGGATTCGGGAGCGTGTCGCGCCCGTTTGCGAGCATCCTGACGATCGGCGAAACGCATATGTTCGGCACTGCCAGCGTGAACGAGGCGCGATTTGGACGCAGCCGGCTGGTAGGCGGTACATTTCCGGCAGCTCCGCTCAATCCGACGGACTTCAGCATCGGGAATGGCATCACGCGCCCGATCGGCGTGTCGCAGATGATCGTGGCAGGCGATCTCAACTTCGGCGGACCCGGCAACCTCCCTCAGGGCCGAACTGATACCTCCTATGTCCTTGTCGACACCTTCAGCCACGCGAGCGGCCGCCATTCGATGAGACTTGGCGGCGAGTACCGGCATTTCATCAACGAGAACTTCGCCGAAGGCACCGGCGTGTTCAACTTTCCGAGCGTCGATGCCTTCCTGGCCGGAACGGCGAATGCCTTCAACATCACGCTCGGTGAACGAAGGAGCGTTATCGACCAGCGTGCCATGGCGTTGTTTTTCCAGGACCAGATCAGGCTGCGCAACAGCCTGACGCTCGAATTCGGGATACGCTACCAGTGGCATGTCACGCCCACGGAACGGGATGACCGGTTCGTCGTGTTCGACTCGGCGAGCGGGTCGCTGGTGCGTGTCGGTGTCGACGTCAACGGCATCTATCAACAGAACAATCGAAACCTGGAGCCGCGGCTGGGTATGGCGTGGAATCTCTCGCCTGACGGTCGAACGGTGTTGCGCGCCGCCTATGGTCGAGCGGCGGACGAGCCCGGCACGACCGCGGTTCGCGACACCGCCGGGAACCCGCCCTTCGCGGCGCCGCTCTCGGCGACCGGCGCAATTTCCCTGGTGAGTGCCCTCGACACGGCGGGGCCCGCCGGCCTCAGCCCGAGCACGGTCGATTTCCAATTCCGGAACGCGTCGATGCAGTCGTGGAATGCGAACGTGCAGCGGCAACTGGCTCGCGACCTGGCCGCGACCATCGGTTATTCCGGCTCACACGGCTCCAACCTTCGTATCTCGCGCAATCTCAATCAGCCGGTTGGCGGCGTGAAGCCATTCCCCGTCGTAGCAGCCTCCAGCCCCATTCTTCCTGGCACGCCACTCGGCAACATCACCCAGGTCGAGAGCAGCGGTTTCTCGAACTACTCTGCCGTGTGGGCTGCCGTGACCAAGCGCCTCTCGCGCGGTCTGCACGCCGACGCCTCCTACACGTGGTCGAAGTCGCTCGACACCAACTCTCTCAATTCGTCCGGCTTCGCCGTCCAGGACGGCTACGACATTCCCAACCAGTATGGGCTGTCCGATTTCGATGCCCGCCACCGATTCGTCGTGAGCGCGACCTAGGTCGTGCCGTTCACCGGGCATGTCTTGACGCGCGGATGGCAGCTGGCCACGGTGATTCAGTCGCAGAGCGGCAATCCCGTGAACATCGTCACCAGCAACAGCAGCCTGAATGGCGTCCCGAACACCGTGCGTCCCGATGTCACCGGACCAATACGGATCATCGGTTCGGTGGATCAGTGGTTCGATCCGTCTGCGTTCGTGGCCGCTAATCACTTCGGCAACCTGGGACGGAATGTCGTGATTGGACCGGGCTTCAACAATGTGGACGTGTCGTTGATGAAGAATACTCGGCCCGGAAGGGGCCTTGCTATGCAGTTTCGAGTGGATGCGTTCGACGTGTTCAACCATCCCAACTTCGGCCCGCCGGGCAATATCGTCGGCAGCCCCGCGTTCGGCAGGATTACGAGGACGCGACTTCCCACGGGCGAAGCGGGCTCATCGCGCCAGATTCAACTGGCCGTGCGGCTGTCCTTCTGAGATGGAGGTACGAATGCGCGCACGCGTTGTGCTCGCGCTCGCCGCGACGCTGTGTGCGTGCACGCGAGCCGTGCCAGCCGAGGCACAGGGCGCGTCCCCGCGAACCGTGCTGACGATCCACTCGGGCGCCGAGACCTTCCCGTCCAATCCAATTCTGGACGCGGGCATCCGCGACCGGCTGGCGGCAGGCTCGGATACGCCCATCGACTATTTCACCGAGTACCTGGAGTCCGATCTCTTCCCCGGCGAAAAGGCGTTGCTGGCATTCAAGGACTACCTTCGCCGGAAGTATCAAGGCCGCACGATAGACGTGGTCATCGCGATGACCGACACGAGCCTGCGGTTCATCCTGAACCACCGCGGAGAGTTGTTTCCCGAGGCGCCAGTCATTTTCTTCGGGATCGCGGGCCCGGACGAGACCATTCGCAGCGTCGGCGGCGGCATCACGGGAGTCAGAGTCGGCGTGGCCTACGCCGAGACGCTGAAGCTCGCCCTCGCGCTGCATCCCTCGACGCAACGGGTGTTTGTCGTTGCCATGAGCCCAGACAATCAAACGGAGGAAGCCGCACGCAGCTGAGTTCAGCGACTTTTCGGGCCAGGTGAGCATCACGTATTTGACCGAAGCGACCGTGCCTCTGTTGTTGTCCGCCGTCAGAAGCGATTCCGCAGGGAAGCGTGATTCTCTACATCTGGTACGGCCAGGTGAATCCCGGCAGCGTCGTGTATTCGGATGCGATCGCGCGGCTGGTGGCCGATGCCGCGACAGTACCCGGTGTACGGCACGAGCGACTTCTACATTGGTACGGGCGTCGTCGGCGGCGTGATGCGCAGCACGCGCGAGACCGGCACGCGACTTGGCGACATGGCGCTGCGCGTCCTCGCCGGCACGCGGCCCCAGGACATTCCCATCGAGACCGCGCGGGTCATGCCGGTCATCGACTGGCGCCAGGTGCAGCGGTGGGGCATCGACCCTTCTCGTCTCCCTCCCGGATCGCAAATCGCATATCGAGAGCCCTCGGTTTGGGAGCGCTATCGGCTCTACATTGTCGGCGCCCTGACGGCCCTTTTGGCGCAGGCCGCATTAATCGCCGGGCTGGTCATTCAACGAACGAGACGGAGAAAGGCCGAACAGCAGACGCGTCGAAGTGAGGCGGCCCTGCACAAGAGTTATGATCGCATCCGTGACCTCGGCTCGAGGCTGCTGAAGGCACAGGAGGAGGAGCGTTCTCGGATCGCTCGGGAGTTGCACGACGACATCAGCCAGCAATTGTCCGTACTGACGATCGACCTCAAGTTTTTGGGGCAGGCGGAGCAGGGCCATACTGAAACCGCCGCGGCGGAAGCTTTGAAGCACGCTGAGGGCATCGCCACAAGCGTGCACGATCTCTCGCATCGCCTCCATCCGGCCAGGCTGCGTGTGTTGGGGCTGGTGGAGGCTCTCCACGGGCTGAAACGGGAGCTGTCGCACCCCGAGGTGACCATCACGTTTACGCACGAGGGCGTTCCGCCAACGCTTCCGTCCGATCTCACGTTGTGTCTGTTCCGAATCGTTCAAGAAGCGCTGCACAATGCCCTCAAACACAGCAACGCGCGGAACGTGTCAGTGGGTCTGACCGGCGTGTCCGACGGCATAGCCCTGACCATTGTGGACGATGGCGTGGGGTTCGACGTCGACGCCGCATGGCGCAAAGGGCTCGGGTTGATTAGCGTGCAGGAACGAGTCGAGGCGATCGGGGGAACATTCGCACTTCGATCCAGCCCCGGCAGCGGGACCCGACTGGAAGTGAGCGTGCCCATTTCCGTTTCGCGCGACACGGAGTCGGTCGCGGTCTGAGGTGTGTAACGCAGTCGGTCACGACGTGTGACGGCACACGACATCACGACTGTTTATCGGCACATGCGCGTTTGATCGCCGACAGCAGGTCTTCCGCGACTGCCTGTTTCTCGATGAAGGCGGACGCTCCCGCCGCAAACGCGGCGCGCATGATCGCCGAGTCCATCCCGGCTGTCAGCAGAATGACTTTGATGTGTGGATTCGCCGTTGTGATCTGCCGGCAGGCCTCCAGGCCGTTGACAGTCGGAAGGTTCAAGTCGAGGACAATCAGGTCGGGCTGGAGCCGTTCTGCAGCGTCGAGCAGTAAGCCGCCGTCATCGACGCTCCCAACCACCTGGCACTCCGGCGCCAGCAGCCGTCCGATGGCAGTCACGAGGTCGGGGAAGTCGTCGGCGAGCAGCACGCGCGGACGTTGCCCGATAGACATGGGATTGATCTTGTAGTGTCCCACATAACTCTGCCGAACTGCTGAACTCGATGTTCTTAACCCCTTTCGTCCTGGGTGCGATCGCGATCCTCCGCGGGTGAAAGGTTACGGACGACAATAGGCTCGTGCGGTTGGGCCGAGTGGTCAAAATCCTGATCGGTCTCGTGCTCGGTGTCGTGCTCGTCGGCTTCGGGCTGGTCGGTCTCGCCTTCTGGAACTACCATCGGCCGCCGAGGGTTGAATTGACCAACGCCTATGTCGAAGGACGCGGCGGATATTACACGACCGTCGTGATCGATAGAGACGGTCACGCGACTGTCGTGATCCCGAAGTGAACTCCGATTAGTTTCCCATCAGGGTCTGGGAAGAGCCAAAGCCGCCCTCCCCAGTTCCTCCGCAACGGTCATGTACCGTCGAACGGATTCTGCACCAGTCAGATAAGGATGCGGCTCTATCGGCGTGCGCGCCTTGAGCGCTTCGAGCTTTTTCAGCGAGTTGTCGTACGCGGTGTGGTTCGACACGATCCCTTCCACGCCCAACTTGCCGAGCACCTCCCGATAGCGCACGGCAGAGTTGATGTAGTCCTTGATGGCCTCGGGCGACGTCGTTCGGCCGACGGCTGTTCCGCCCCAGGTCGCAAGCAAGTGCGGTCGACCGTTGTCTTTCACAGGGAGCACCACGGAAAACGTGCCGGCCGTATGACCCGGTGTGGCGTAGAGAGTGAGCGTGGTGTCGCCGAGCGTGATTTTCTGCCCATCGGCTGCAATCATGTCGCGCCTGGGAATGGGTGTCGTTTTGTTTTGCTCAACCAGATCCCAGTCCTGTCGCCCCATGACAACCCGCGGGCTGAATTCGTCTTGAAGGAACTTCGCACCGCCGTGGTGGTCGGCATGGCCATGACTGATGATGAGATATTTCATCGTCGCGGGATTCACGCCAAGGGCTCGCAGCCCGTCCACGACTTCGTCTTTCACGGCGTAGTCGAACAGCGCGTCGATGACGATGAGCCCGTCCGACGTCTGAACTGCCCACGACGCATGTTCTCTTGTGCCGATGAAGTAGAGATTGTCGAACACCTTCACCGGGGCATGATGCCAGACCGCTTGCGGCGGCGGCCCGCCCCCACGAGGCTGCGCGCCAGGAGCGGAAGGCCGCTCACCACCGCAGACTTCCGCGAACCGGTTGTAGAGATTCATGTGCTCGGCGCCGGCTGCGGCTTTCGCCGCCGCACAGTGCGCCTGTGTCGTGTCGGGCGACGACTGACCGGTCATCGGTTGAGAAAGAGCCAGCAAGGTGCCGATGGCGAATGCCTGCATTTTCATGTGATTCATCCTTCACCGGCCCACGAGTTCCTGCTGTCCGGACCACCCTTTGTGGCACGCAGCACAGAACAGGATCGGATTCACCCACTGCGGGTCGTAGCTCGTGTCCATTATCTGGCCGTCCTTGATCACCATGCGCACATTCTTGGTGACGCCGATATCGGTCAGTGGATTGCCTTCGATGATCGTGAAGTCGGCGAGCTTGCCGGGTTCGATGCTCCCCAGATCCTTCTGCTTACCGAGGGCCTCCGCCGCCCAGAGCGTCGCGCCCTGGAGGGCTTTCATCGGCGGGATGCCCAGATCGGTGAGCATCTGCATCTCGTAGTGCATGCTGAGTCCGGGAATGACGACGAGGCCCGCGTCGGTGCCGACGATGACTTTCCCTCCCGCCTCTGAGTACTTCTTGAGGAACTCGGCGATGTTGGCGTAGCCCCCAATGACGGGTCGATTTTGCTTTGGTTCGCGGACCCACGTGGCCTTGATGTCGGCGGGGACGAAGGCGAGATTCGGATCCTTGACGAGCTGCTGCGCCAGCACCATCTGATCGCGCCAGCGTTCGGTGTTGCCAAACCACCCCTGCACCAGCGTGGGGTTGATGTACACGCCCTGCTTCACCATGTAGTCGATGAGCGGCGGAAAGAGCTTCGGATTGACCGCCGCTTCCGGGTTCGCCTGCCGCGGGTTCTTCCCTTCCTGCTCGAGGAGCGCGCGGGCCATCGTGTTCATGTGCTCCTCATGCCTCATGCCCATGTCCACGGCCTTCTTGATGTTCTGCGTGTGGCCGAGCACTTTCAGTCCCACGGCGTTGCTTTCTTCAACCACCGCCTTCAACTGGTCGTCGGTAATGTCCTCGGCGACTTTGATGACATCGATACCGATCGCTTTCAGGCGCCGCACGTACGCGCGCGCCTCGGCGGCATCTTTCACGAGGAAGCCGTCTACCCCAGCTCCGTTTGGTCCGATGATGCGCGCGCCCGAAATAAACAGGCGCGGACCTTTAATGAGCCCGCTCTTCAGCGCCTCGCGCTGCGCGAGGTCCCACGCCGTGTCGTTGTGAAGGTCGGTAACCGTCGTGACGCCGTGGGGCAGGAACATCGGCAGGTGCCAGTCAATCAGGTGCACGTGCGTGTCGATCAGGCCGGGAAGAATCGTCCGGCCGTTGAGACGAACGACGTTGGCGTTCTGTGGAACCGACACTTTCCCTCGCGGTCCGACCGCTATGATGCGATTGCCTTCGACGACCACCACGGCATCAGCGACCGGGGCTCCGCCGTTGCCATCGATCAGCGTCCCGCCTTCGAGCACAAGCACGCGGTTCTGCGCCGAGGGCACGCCGATAGCGAGCAAGAGCGCGACGATGATCCCGCCGAGGCATGACTTCAGAGACTTCATTGTTGCCCCACTTTCGCCATACGAGGTGTGGGCCCATTGTTAGTCAAGTAGACCATTTTTCCAATACGTCCGCCGCCGGCTCAGATACAGTTGTGCCCATGAATCTCGAAAGCAAGGTCGCCGTTGTGACCGGCGCCACCAGAGGCGTTGGCCGGGGCGTAGGGCGCGCGCTTGCTCAAGACGGCGCGCGAGTGTTCATCACGGGCCGTTCGGCGCCGGAACACGAACGTCTCGATGACCGAACCACAGCAATCCGCTGCGACCATCGCCTCGACGAACAAGTGAAAGCCGCGTTCAATGCCATCCTCGCTGAGAGCCACACGATCGACATCCTGGTGAACAGCGTGTGGGGCGGCTATGAGCGGATGGTCGAGGATGGCGATCGTGAATATCTCGTTTTGGGCAGCACAGAAACACATCGGCAACGTCGCTTATGGCGTGTCGAAAGCCGCGACAGATAAAATGACGGCTGACATGGCGACCGAGCTGAAGCCCCATGGAGTCGCAGTTGTCTCGCTGTATCCGGGACTCGTCAGAACAGAAAAAGTCATGGAAGCTGCGCAGTATCTCGACATGACGAATTCCGAATCGCCAGAGTTCATAGGCCGGGCGGTCGTCGCCCTCGCAACCGATCCTGATGTGCTTCGCCACTCTGGAAAGGTGTTGGTGGCTGCGGCCCTGGCTCAGGAATACGCCTTCACCGATATCGACGGCAAGACTCCGCGCCCGTTGACTCTCGCCAATGTCTGACAATTCCGAGCTCGGGATCGTGTATGCCGGCATTCAGCTCCGAGGGAGGCCAGGCGAATGGCTGCATCAAATCGTGCGAGCAAACGAAGAATCATCGTCCACATCGCGACGAGTGCGGACGGTTACATCGCCCGGAACGATGGCGACATCACGTGGTTGACGAACCGTCCCGTCCCCAGAGGTTTTTATGGCATCGGCAAGTTCATCGACTCGATTGACACGAAGTTGCTTGGCCGAAAGACCTACGACGTGAGCGTGCAGCTGGGCGCGAGATTCGACACACACACTCCGCACTACGTCTTCTCTCGCCGGCCAGCGCCGGCATCGGTCCCGGCGGGTGTTGAATTCATCTCCGAGGCCATCGGCGCGTTCGCCAGGCGCCTTCGGACGGGAAAGGGGAAGGACATCTGGATGATGGGCGGCGGCGAGATCATCGGTTCTTTCCTTGACGAACGGGCCATCGACGATTTCATCATCAGCGTGATCCCGACGTTCATCGGCGAAGGTATACCGCTCATCGCTCGCCGGCATCGGCACGTGCCACTCCGCCTGCAGTCAGTGCGACGATTCCCTGACGGTGTCGTCCAGCTTCATTACAAGGTGCAACAAAGGGCTGGGTGACGTGAGGAAGACCTATTCGGCGGAGGCCGCACTTTCGCCTGCAGATGAGGGCGGCATCACGCGGGTGTCTTGCCTTCGTCGTATGATGGAACGCATCGGCTTGATCATCATGCGGCGGCTTCCATGTATGCCGGGATCATCGCTCAAATAGCGGTAGGGCGTTATACCCTGCAGATCGGCGACCCGTGCGGCGCCGTGATCGGTGAGGCCACGCGTGCCGAACGGACGCACTTTCATCCCCGCCCCACGCCGATTCTCCTGCGCCCGAGGTTGATTCGGGGCCTTGTCGATCGTCGGATGGATCTGGCAGCGGCGATCTCGGCGCTCGACGCGGGCCTTGCCGTCGAGGTGAGCGGCGAGCCCGGAATCGGGAAGACGACTGTCCTTCGCCACTTGGCCCATCATCCGCGAGCGGCTTCGTTTGTGGACGGCATCGTCTACCTATCTGCACGGCATCAGGTATCCCTCGATCTCCAACAGCTCCTCTTCGAAGCGTTCTACGAGAGTGACGAGTTCTGCAAACCCACTGAGGCCGAGATCCGGCGCGGTCTTCAGGAAAAGCAGGCGTTGATCCTCCTCGACGACGTTCATCAGGCCCAGGACGAGCTGGAACAGGTACTCGACCTCGCTCCGAGAGCCGCGTTCGTTGTGGCTCGAGAGCGGCGCCTGTGGGGCGAGGCGCGCAGCCTCGCGCTGAAAGGCCTGCCCGCAGAGGATGCCGTGTTGCTGCTGGAGCGAGAGATCGAGCGTCCGCTCGACGTGACGGATCGATCGGCCGCAGCGACTCTCTGTGCGGCGATTGGCGCGAGTCCGCTTCGAATCATGCAGGCCGCTGCCGTCATCCGCGAGCACGGAATCTCGCTCGACGGGTGGGCTCACATCATCACGCAGAGCCCCATCGTGGATCTGATGGCGTCGATCGACGAGAAGCAGCGGCGCGCGTTGTTGGCCCTGGCCGCGCTGCCTGGCGTGCCACTACGGGCTCTGCACGTCTCTGGCATCGCGGACGTTCCGGACATCGAGCCATCGATAACGGCGCTCGTCCGTCGAGGTCTCGTCGTCAGCAGCCAGTCGCGACATCAACTCGCCGACGGGGTCGGCGACCGGCTCCGCCGATCAGAAGACCTGAAGCCCTGGACCAATCGCGCCATCACCTACTTCACCGCGTGGGCCGAACGGCACCCGCGCAGCCAGGACATTTTGCTGCAGGAATCTGAAGCCCTGTTGCGCGTGCAGCAGTACGCAGCCGATGCCCGGCGCCCGGGAGAAGTGCTTCACCTGGGTCGGCTTCTCGAGGGACCGCTGGTCCTGGGAATGCGATGGGGCGCCTGGGCGGTCACCCTCGAACGCTGCCTCGCGGCCGCGAAGGCCATCGGCGATCGATCGGCCGAAGCCTGGGCGCTGCATGAGCTCGGCAGTCGAGCCCTATGTCTCGGCGAGGCGGGCACGGCGCGCACGTTGTTGAATCGGGCCGCCAAGCTGCGTGAGATGCTGAATGACGATGCCGCAGCCGCGGCCAGCCTGCGGAATCTCAGTTTCGTCCTCCCGCCCATATCTGAATACTCCAGCGAGCGTGCGACAACGCCGCACAACGACGTGTGGGATCTCGATTCGCTACCGCTTCGAGATGAAACTCCACCGGCCGTTTCCAGTCCGAAGACGCACAGTGCGAGTGCGCTCCTGCCCGCGATGTTGCTGTTCGCAATCTTCGGAAGTCTCGCGTATTGGACTGACCCCGCAGGACTTTCTTTTCGATCCTGGAATCTTGCCAGCATCGGTGCCTTCGTCAAAACCAGTCTCGTGAGCGCAACGGCTCGCAGTGTGACGATGCTGACGCGCCAGTGGGCGGGGTCTGAACCAGGCGTGCGACATGACGACCCGGGTGGTGTTTCTTCGGGCTCCGAATCGGTGGCGCTCGCAGGCGATCTGCCGCTTACCGCTTCAGGACCGCAGGCACTGCTTATGGACAGTGCGAGCATCCTCATCTTTACACCGCGGCCCGGCTCGATTACGACTGGCGGGCCGACACGGCTCTGCTACGCTGTCAGCGAGGCTGTACAAGTGCGTCTTGACCCGGACATTGGCGAGGTCGCCCCGACGCGCACGCTGACTTGCCTTCGTGTTGCGCCAGCACGCACCACGACATACCAGCTCACCGCCTACGGTCGAGATGGCCATCAGGTTAGTCAGCAACTGGTGATCGTCGTCAGATGAGAACTGCACTACTCCTGGTGCTCTTCGGTGTCTGTTCGACCACCGTTCTCGTCGCGCTCGTCGCCAGCAGAAAGGACACCTCAAATCGCTTCCCTGAGACCGGCGCATTCATCGTCTGGGCAGGTCCGAACTCGGCAGGATTCCGCGAAGGCCTGCTCGGAATATGCAGCGGCGCGCTTATTCACGAGCGCGTGTTTCTGACGGCAGGGCATTGTACCGGTCGCGGCGTGCGAGGCGTTCCACCGTTCGTCCACATCGCAGTCAGCTTCAATTCTGCCAACGCGTTCGATCGCTCGTCGTGGGTGCCCGTCACGCGACTGCTCATTCATCCTTCACTGCCGGAGGAATGTCTGTCTGCGCCTGGCTGCGATCCCACCACGGTCGGCGTGTTTCCGGCGGGCGACCCCACACGCGCCGATCTGGGCCTTGTAATCCTCGCCCGCCCGATTCGGAACATGAGGCCCGCCGTGCTCGCGCGTCCGGGAGCACTGACCGACCCGCGCGTGGCCCGCCTCCCAATGACGGTCGTCGGCTACGGATCAACCGAGCCGATACCGCGCGAGTCAGAGCCGGCGCCCTCGATGTGGGACGGCATCCGCCGCTACAGGACAAGTGCGTTCGAGAAAGTCGTCAATGAATACTGGGGAACCTGGAGCCTGCCAAGCCATGTGTGTTTCGGTGATTCGGGGGCGCCAACGTTTGTCGATGATCCACGAGAAACACGAGCGCCGCGCCGATTGGTGGCCGTCGTCAGCGATGGTGGAATTGACTGCGCAAACAAGGACGCGCGGGTGCGCGTCGACACGGCTGCAATGCACGAGTGGATTACCCGCGTGATTCGCGAAGAGCTCGGGACTCGCGCGCGGCTCGACCCATAAACAGTTTGAGATAGGTCGTCACCTTCGGCGCGATTCGTAATAACCAGACGACTGGGTGCGGGTGGCACCCAGTCGAATGGTCCGTGGTGTTCACTGCTTTTCGTAGACGGCGACGCTATCGATGTTCTGCCCCTTGGCGTCCTTGCCGGTCGTGGTGACTGTCAACGTCTTCCCATCCGCGGAGACGACAAGGTCCATCGTGGAGACGGTGTTTCCACCCTTCTTGTTGACCACCTTCGTTGTGGTGGCATTCACCCGCGTGCGCGCGGCCGTATCGCCGAACGGGCTGCCGACGACAGCCACATCCTTCCCGTCATAGTTCGCCGGGTAGGCGTAGTGGATCGCCGGGCCGTCAGCCGGCACCTGGTCCACCGTGACCTTGATGCCTGGATCCGCGGCCTCATACACCAGTGTGGTGCTCTTTGGCGCCTGACCCTGCTGATACTTTGATTTCGCGAGGTTGAGTTCCCACGTGCCGACTGCCTGGGCGAACGCCGTGCCCTCGAGGGCCATCGCCAAAGTGAGCGCGGCCGCCGCAAACAGAGACGTCGAGCGAATTCTTGCGTGCATTCGTGTCCTCCTGTGTTGTTGTCTTGATTGGTAACCGGAGAGCGGTGAGGCGTATTGCGAGGTGACCAGCCTACTCGACACTCCCGAAATCACCTGTGCACTTGTATACAGACGGCGGGCAGTAATAAGAGCCACGCTTCCGCTGAACCGCGCCATAATCTCCGGGTCATGACACATGCACGCACGTTTGGCGCCCTGGCTGTCATCTTGCTCCTGCCCGTGGTGGCCGGCGCGCAAGGTGCGAACGCCAAGGCGGCCCCTGGGTCGCCGACCTCCGACCGGCTGCCGATCTACGAGGTCGATCCTTCGTGGCCGCCGACGCTGCCGAACGATTGGATCCTGGGCGACATCCGCGGGCTGTTTGTGGACGATCGGGATCACCTGTGGGTGATTCACATGCCGTCGAGCCTCACGCCGCAGGAGATCGGCGCCGCTGTCAAGCCGCCGATCGCCGACTGCTGCATTCCCGCGCCGCCCGTGCTGGAGCTGGATCCTGAGGGCAAAGTGCTGCGAACCTGGGGCGGGCCCGGCAACGGCTACACCTGGTTCGACCAGGAGCATGGCATCTACATTGACCACAACGGCTTCGTGTGGACGGGCACGAGCAACGGCATGCACGTGATGAAGTTCACGCAGGACGGCAAGCACGTGCTCACCATCGGCGAGCCAGGCGTGAACAAGGGCAGCAACGATCCCGATCACCTGGGTGGGCCGGCGAATTTCTACGTTGACCCGAAGACCAATGAGCTCTTCATCGCCGACGGCTACATCAACAAACGTGTGGTGGTGTACGACGCCGCGACCGGCAAGTACAAAAGGCATTGGGGCGCGTACGGTAAGCGCCCGGATGACACGGAGAAATACACGTATCCCGTGAATCCGGCGAATCCGCCGCAGCAGTACTCCACGCTGCACGGCCTCGTCGGCTCAAAGGACGGCCTCATCTACGTTTCGGATCGCCGCGGCAACCGCATCCAGGTGTTCCGTCAGAACGGCGAGTACCTGATGGAAAAGTTCGTCCGTCCGGAAACCGGCGCGTCGGGGAGCGGCTTCAGCCTGCAGTTCTCACGCGATCCTGAACAGAGCCTGCTCTACCTCATGGACGGCACGAATCAGCGCGTGTGGATCCTGCGCCGAAAGGACCTGGCGATTCTGGACCGCTTCGGCAGGCCCGGCCGCCAGGCCGGCGAATTCATTCGCGCGCACATGATCGCAATCGACTCGAAGAACCGCATGTACACCGGCGAAGCCGCGAACGGCCGCCGCATGCAGCGCTGGATCCTGAAAGGCACGAAGCCCGTCGCAAGCGTGAAGCCGCCCGTTCAGTAACGCTGATTGAAGACAAAACAGGAGCTCAAGAGATCAGCAGGAGGTCAACATGGACAGGTATCCACTCGGACGCCGCGACTTTCTCAAGGGGATCACCGCTCTGGGAACCGCCTGCCTGCCTTTTGCCGCGCGCGTCGGAGCGGCCACGAACCCGACCTACGATCCGGCGGCGACATTCGAGCTCGCGGTGAGTGAAGTGGAATTGCGGCCGAACGGCGCGGGGCGGATGCTGATGGCGCGTATTTATCAGCCGAAAGGCGCCGGCCCTTTTCCCACCGTGCTCGATCTCCACGGCGGCGCATGGAACGCCAAGGACCGTCATGCCGAGGAACCTATGGACCGCGCCATTGCCGCGAGCGGAGTCCTCGTCGTCGCAATCGATTTGACGCTGGCCCCGGAAGCGCCGTATCCAGCCTGCGTGCAGGATGCGAACTACGGCGTGCGGTGGCTGAAGACGCACGCCGCGACGTGGCACGGCGATTCATCGATGATCGGCATCTACGGCAGCTCGAGCGGTGGCCACGTCGGAGAGCTTCTCGCGATGCGACCGCGCGATCGACGCTATAACGCCATTCCACTGGCAGGATCGACGCCGGTGGACGCGACGGTTGCGTACGTCGCGATGCGCTCACCCATCAGCGACCCGTTCGCGCGCTTCAAGAACGCCGAACGCCTCGAGCGCGCGCCGATGATGCAGAACCACGTCAACTTCTTCAAGCCCTGGGAAGCGATCCACGAAAGCAATCCACATGAGATTCTCGAGCGAGGCGAGCCGATCACCAAAGTCCCGCTGCTCATCATGCAGGGGGAACTCGACGACAACATGCTTCCGGCTATTCAGCAGAAGTTCGTGGACGCGTACAAAGCGGCGGGCGGCGATTGCCAGTATGAGGTCTTCGAAGGCAGCCCGCACGAATGGGTGGCCGCGCCTGGACCCCAGACGGACAGGGCTCGAGCCACTGTCAAGGCGTTCATCGCCCGGCAACTAAAGAGATAGGACAGCGTTGATCGCAGAAGCCTCGCCGGTGACCGTCGCCGACATCAAGAGCGTCCCCGGCATTACAACGCGCTGTCTTATCGTCGCACCTCAGAAGATCAATTTCAGCCCCAACTGCATCTGTCGCATGTTCGGATACGTGGTGCTGGTCGCGCTGATACGCCCGAACGTTGCCGAACCGAATATCGCGTTGGGCTGGCCGTAGTTGACGTTGTTGAACGCGTTGAATATCTCCATGCGCACCTGCAGCCGCATGTCGTGACCGACGGCAATGTTTTTCGCCATCGACAGATCGGTAATGACCGATTTGGGACCCCTCAGGACATTACGCGGGGCGTTGCCGAACGTGAATTGTGCCGGCATGGCAAACGCCGACGGATCGAAGCAATCGATGAGGTCCCGGTTTGTCGGGCTCTTCTGGCAATTCAGCTTGGGGACGGCTCCGACGAGATCTGGACGTTGAAGCCCCGAGATGCCGATATTGGCCCGGTCGGCAGCGATCGTGACGTTAATGGGCAATCCGCTCTGCAAGGTCGTCACGCCGCCGACCTGCCATCCAGCGACGACGTGCTTCAGGATCGGCTGCGAGGAGTCCTTGAGGAACGGCACCTCGTAGAGATAACTGGCGACGAACCGGTGCGGCACATCCCAGCTCGCGGGACCGTAGTCGGCCCGGATGTCGTAGTTGTTCATCGTCTGGCCGCCGCCATTAGAGTCCGTGGCCATATCGCGGGTGCGCGACCAGGTGTAGTGGACGTCCGCCTGCAAGCCCTGGCTCATCCGGCGGCGGAAAATCACGCTGACCGCGTCGTAGTCGGCAATCAGATCGTTCTGAATGATGCGGCGTGACCGGAATCGCGGGTTCGGCCTGCGGGGATCGACCGCGCCTTCACCAGGCTGCGGCGTGTTGTTGAAGAAGCTGCGATCGAGATGGCTCGTGTTCGACCCCACATACTGCACATCCAACGCGGTGCCCGACCACAGCTCGCGCTGCACGTCGAAGCTCCATTGGTCCTTCCGAGCATTCGGAAGATGGCGCGTCGGCGAGATCATGTCGGGAGGCCCGCCGGGCCCGACAACACCAAAGGGCTGCTCCAGTGACAACGTTGGATTCAGCGGATCCGAGCTGAACGTCGCCACCGCCGCGATCGGCGGGTTGTTGGTCAGAAATGTGAACGAGTTCATCTGATTCGGGTTGTAGTAGATGCCGTATCCGGCACGCAGGACCGTTTTGGCGTTAAGGCGATACGTCGCGCCGAGCCTTGGCGCAATGTCTTTGTAGTTCGGCTCGTGAAATTCGAAACCCTCCGCGGGAAAGCTGCTGGGAATTATGGTGTTGAAGTCTTCGTCCAGCATCGACGCAAGTCCCGCGTAGGTTTGGACGGGGGTGTTCAACTCGTAGCGTAAACCGAGACTCAGTGTGAGATCCCGAGTCGCCTGCCAGACGTCGTTGACGAACAACCCATTGCGCCATCCGCCGACGTGGCCCTGGATCTGGTCGCTCGGTGGAATCACCGTTCGCGCCAGGCCCAGCATGAAATCGGCCACCGCGTGTCCCGTCATGTCGCCCGTGAAATCGAACCGCCCGCGCGGGTCGTTTGCCGCCCTGCGACCCGTGGCCAATCGCCGCAGGTCGAACCCGGTTCGAATGCTGTGCGATCCTCGTGTGTAGGCCAGGACGTTCGCCGCTTGAAATGTCGTGTCGAACTGATACCAGTTCGTGCCTCCTCCTCCGAGTCCGGCGAACGCGCTGATGTTGATGCTGGGGATGCCGGGATTGTTGAACCTGACGTCGCCGTCGAACCCCGGAATGCCGAGATTTGCTCCCGAGGACGTCAGGTCATTGACCAAGAAATCATTCACGGTGTCGAAGTTGACGCGGTGATAGCCAATCCGAAAATCGTTGAACAAGTTCGACCCCAACGCATGCGTGTACGACACGAGTGTGTTGTGGTTGACGCGTGGCTGCGTGACAACCTGGGTTGGGAGCATCGCATTCAAGACGTTGCTGCCGACGCTGTCGTGCCAGTTGTAGCGAACTGACAGCCGAACCTTGTTGCCGAGATTCTGATCTCCACGCACAAGAAGTTGATCGACGTTCTCCTCGCTTGGCAGGGTGGTTTGCAGGTTCGACGCAATGCCCGGCCGGTTCGGGGCTGGATAGAACTGCAGAATATTTTTCGCAATGGAAGACAACTGTGCCGCTGGAATGATATTTCCGGCGTACGGCTGACGCGTGAATGGATTGCGGATTGGCGTACTGATCTCGGAGAAGTTGCCTTCGCGCATCAAGGCAGTCGGAACGGTGCTGATCGGACTCAGCAGTGTTTCCGCCCGTATGCCTTCATACGCGGCCATGAAGAATGTTCTATTGTGGCCGTCGTACAGCCCGGGCACGACCAGCGGTCCGCCCATTTGAAAGCCAAACTGGTTGCGCTTACGCGGATTTTTTGGACTCGAGGGGTTCTCGAAGTATCCGCGCTGATCCAACGCATCGTCCTGGAAAAATTCAAAGAGGGAGCCATGGGGAGTGTTGGTGCCGCTCTTGGTGACGACGTTGATATGGACGCCGAGATAAGAGCCGTACTCGGCCGATGTGCTGCCGGTCTGGATCTGCATCTCCTCCACAGCCTCGGCGATCGGGCGCATGCTCGTCATCGCCAACAGGTTGGACGCAGTGTTGATGCCGTCGAGCGACAGGCTGTTCTGAATCTCCCGCTGCCCTGCCCCTCTGAAACTGAGGCCGATGTCGCTGGCCCGACCAACGATGACACCGGGGGTTGCAGTCGCCAGGCTCCAGACGTTGCGTCCGCTCAGCGGTAGCTCGGCTATTGCCTGCTCGCTGATCGTCTGCGATACGGTTGCTGAGTCGGTGGCGAGCATTGGGGCCGAAGCCGTGACGATCAATGACTCGGCCAGGGCGCCGACCTGCATCACGGCATTCGTGCGAACAACCTGGTTGTTCGCCACCTCGACACCGGTCACCCTGAACGTCTGAAACCCGGACAGCGTCACCGTCATGTCATAGGTGCCGGTGCGGACGAACTGGATTTGATAGTAGCCTTCGGCATTCGTCGTCGTTTCGTAGGTGTCCTTGGTGCCGGCATTGACGGCGACGACCTGAGCGCCCGGCACGACGCCGCCACCGCCATCGGTCACCGTGCCGACCAGCGCTGTCTGCGATGCGAGCTGTGCCTCGGCCTCCGCGCTGTGCGCTACGGCGGACACGCACACGAGCAGAACGAGCCTGATTGCCGACGAGATTCGAAGCATCATCGTGATCGCTCCTTTTCCATTAGCCTTTTTGTCCGCTCGCGCCGCCGGAGAGCACCTGCCGAAGGCGGCGTGCAACGATCTTGTCATCCCCGGAACGCATCATCCAGACGCCGATGACGATGGTGCCTCCTTCGGCGCGAGTGCCAATCGAGGGCTCGCCTTCGCGCAGGGACCTGACGACATCAGCCGCCGTCATGCCTTTCGCCGCAGCGTCCCAGGAGATTCGTATGTGTGGAACATGGTTCGCGATTTCGGGCACGAAAATCTCCGCCTTGACCCCGGGCACCTCGGTCGCGCTTTTCTGAATCAACTCGGCGCGCTTGTCGAACTCACGCCGCTCCTGCTCGTGGTTTTTCTTCACGTAGAGATCGAGTGCGACCAGCATCCCCAGCATCTCTTCTTTGTTCACCTTCATGCCTCGGCCGACGGTGTCCGAATTCGGGGGTCCGTTCAAACGCGCGGCCGCGATGAGGTCTTTCCGGCCGAGGAGCAAACCGGCGCTTTGAGGCCCACGGATACCCTTGCCGCCGGAAAACGCCACCAGGTCGAAGCCCATCGTCGTGTACTTCCACAGGTTCTCCACTGGCGGAACGTCTGCAGCGGCGTCGTTGAGCGTGGGAATCCCGCGTTTCTTTGCGATTTGCACAAACTCTTCGTCTTTGATTGGCCCGACGTTGTTGTTGGCGTTGTAGAAGAGCATCATCGCCGTCTTTTCGTTGATCGCCCGCTCCAGATCTTCCCGTGTCTCCACTTCAACCATCCGTACGCCGCAGGTGCGAACGGCATGGTCGTAGCCGAAGCGATGGGATGTCTGAGTGATGACTTCGCTCTTCATGCCTTCCAGATTGGGGAGGCCGGCAATCTTTTTCCGGTCGGTGCCTGTGAGCACGGCCGCCGTTCCCAGGGTCAGCGCCGCCGCCGCTCCCGACGTAACCATCGCCGCCTCAGCGCGCACCAGCGCGGCGATGCGTTCGCCAACCCGATCATGCAGCTCGTCGAGCATCACGTAGTGCTCGGAGGCGTATTGGATGGCGTCCATCACCTCAGGAGGCATGAGCGAGGACGTCATGGCCGTGTAGGTTCCTGCCGCATTGATAAACGGGCGTACGCCGATCTCACGGAAGTAGTCGCGCTTTGCTGCGAACGCCGTACCGGCCGGTACCACGCCAGCCCCAACGGCGCCTCCGACAAGTGGCAATCCCGAAAAAATCTCGAGAAAACGTCTTCGGTTCCACATCTGTCACCTCCGAGGATGAGTCGAGCATTCTCAGTCTCGAGTCGTACGGGTGACTTCCGGCTGGCGCCGGCTGAGCGGTGTCCACGCGATCTGTGCGCGATAGATTATTTTGGGGCGAAGAATAGCCCGCCTGAGGCCGGGGAGCAAGAGAAAGTGGACAAACGTCGACGCAATCTCAAATCCTCATCGCTTGCACGGGGTCGGTGAGTGCTGCGCGTCGCGCCGGCAACCAACTGGCCGCCACGACCACCACAAGGAGCACGGCAACGGCCGTCGCGAGCGTGACGGGATCCTGCGGTGCGACACCGAAGAGCAGCGTGCGCGCAAAACGGCTGCTTGCCGCCGCACCGACGACGCCAATCGTGCCGCCCGCGACGGCGAGCACGAGCGATTCCATCACGATCGATCTGGCCACCCGTCGCGGTGATGCCCCGAGCGCCATCCGCACCGCAATTTCACGACGCCGTTGCTCGACGGTGTAGGCGAGCAGGGCGTAGACACCGCCGGCCGCTGTGATGAGCCCTGCAACCGCGAAGAGCGTGATCAGCAGCATCGCGAATCGATCTTGCTTGACGGCATCGCCGAGCAGCTGGTCCATCGTGGTCACCGAATGGACGGGTTGATCGGGGTCGACACGAAGCGCGTAGCGACGAGCCGTCTGGGCCATGGCCGCGGGAGCCAGCGCCGTCCGCGCGATGACGTTCATGATGAGGTACGGGTTCTGTGAGTGCGGAATGAAGATCTCAGGCCCCGGCTCACTTCGCGGCCCGCGGTAACGGGCGTCGCGCACGACGCCAACCACTTCATAGGGATAGGGCCCACGCTGGTAGTCGAGGATCAGGTTGCGTCCAACCGGGTTCTCAGTGCCCCACGTGTTTCTCGCGAGCTTCTGATTGATGATCACCACACGTGGAGCGTCAGCGTCATCACGGTCCGTGAACTCGCGTCCGGCAATCAATGAAAGGCCCAAGGTCCCGAAATATCCAGGTGTCGCCATCCGAATGCTGGCTTGCGACACCGCCTTGCCTTCAGGGCGGGCATGCTCGGGCCAGTACGGGCGAGTGAAGTCGGAGCCAATCGTGCTCATCGGTAGGGCCGTGACAGCTGCCACCGACCGGATCGCGGGCACCTCGCGAAGTGAATCGAGCACGCGGCGGTAGTAATCGGTCGTCTGCGCGTTCGTGCGATACCGCGCGGCATCAGGCGTGATGCGCAAGACGAGAAGGTTGCTGGTGTCGAAGCCGACATCCACGCGCCGCAACTCCGCAAATGTCCGGGCCAGCAACCCGGCTCCGACGAGCAACATCACCGCGGCGGCGATCTCGGCGACCACCAGTCCCGCGCGCAGCCGGCCAGACGTCCTTCCAGAAACGGCGGCCCCGTCTTTGAGGGCGCTCGCAATTGGTGTGCGGCTGGCGCGAAAGGTCGGAACGGCGTTTCCGACAGCGGTGACCAGGAGCGCGAGGGCGGCGGCGAACGACACGACTCGAGCGTTGGTGGCCACTTCGTGTATGCGCGGAATGCCGGCCGGCGCGATTGACACAGCCGCGTCCAGCCACCACGCAGTGAGTACAACGGCGATCCCCGTCGTGACGATCGCGCTCAACAGGCTTTCTGCGATCAACTGCCGCCTGACGCGGCTCCCGCGGGCCCCGAGCGCCAGTCGAATCGCGAACTCCCTCGCGCGCGCGACGCCACGCGCGATCGCGAGACTCGCGACATTGGCGCAGACCAGCAACAGCAGGCAGAACATCGCCGCAAAGACAAGAAGGAGCTCCAGACGGCTCGTACGGGCGATTTCGTCCGCGAGCGGAGACAGCCGAATACTCCAACCGGCGTTCGTGTCGGGATGCTCAGCTTCCAATCCGCTCGCCACTGCCTGCATCCGCGCCTCTGCGCCTTCGATGGACATTCCTGCTTTCATCCGGCCAACGACGCGCAAGAACCGGGAATCGCGAGGGGGTCCGTTCGGAAAACGCGGGCGGTACGACACACGCATGTCCCACGGCGCCCAAAAGGCCGCGGCCGCATCGGGCACCGCGAAGTCTTCGGGCATGACGCCAATCACGCGCCAGTCGCGGCCTTCCACGTGGACGGTGCGATCGACGACCTGAGGATCGGCGCCCAGGTACTGCCAGAGGCGATAACTCAGAACGATGACCGGTTCGCCGGTGGACGGCTGTCGCGACGTGATTGACACCGCGCCCTCGTACTCGTCCGGATGAAACGTGCGCCCGAGCCTGGGTTGACGCCGAAACACGTCGAAGAAACCGCGCGTGACATGCACCCCGGAGATCGGCGTGCCGCCGTCGCGTCCCCTGAGGGTGGCCGAGACGGTCATCGAGGCGGTGATCGCATCGAACGCATCGTTCCGATCGACCCAGTCGACGACATTGCCCGGGGACGGGCCCTCGCGCAGGCGATCCAGGCTGACATTCGACTCCCACATCATGACGAGCCGATCCGGTTGATCGTAAGGGAGCGGCCGAAGAAGCGCAGCGTCAACAAACGCGAAGAGTGTGGTTGTGGCCGCGACCCCGAGTCCCAGGAGGAGTGAGATGCCGACCGTCACTGCGGGATTTCGCACGAGCGCCCGCAGTGCCTGTGCGACATCATCCCGTGCGCCGACGACGACGTCCCAGACAAGCGCGAGCCACGTTGTCGCCAGCGTGAAGGGCCCATGGGTGTGGGCGGCGTTGAGCAGGCGCTCGCTGTCTTCGCGGATGGCATCCCGCTCTCGGCTGTCGCGAACGTGAAGCACCCTGAGAAATTGTGCGTAACTCCGGGCGCACCACCGCAAGAGGCGATCGCCCGTCATGCGCGATGGGGCTTTCGCAACGCGCGGCTCGCGCGCGCATGATGGACAATCGCTTCGAGGCGCCGAACGTCGGCGTCCAGCACGCGCTTCCCGTGCGGTGTGAGCGCAAAGTACCGGCGCCGCTCGTCGTCTTCGCCGGCGGCCGGTCGCTTGTCCGACTCCACAATCAAATCGAGCTTCTCGAGCTCGCGAAGTAATCCGTACAACCCCGCGGGCCACAGCCGCACCTGGCCGTCGGTCCGCTCGAGGACTTCCTGCATGATGCTGTAGCCATGCCGGGGTCCATCTGCCACCGCCAGCAAAATGTGGAGAACCTTGGGTTTGAGCGGCAACAGCGGATCGACGCTTCTCAGCCTGTCAGGCATGCCTTAGCTGATATATATATCAAATCGTTTATATTTGTCCAATTGGCGGCGTCCTGTTGACATTGATACCTGGCAGGCCGTCTCGCGAGCCGACGACAGTTGGGATGGCAGACTCGTCCGATTCAGTGGACATCGCCTCGCTATTGCAGAGATGTCCACCGAATCGGATCACACCGATGCTCAGACGTCGAATCGATCGAGATTCATCACCTTGTCCCACGCGGCAACGAAGTCGCGCACGAATTTCTCTCGTGCGTCGTCAGACGCGTACACCTCGGTAAGCGCTCGGAGCTCTGAATTCGACCCGAAGACGAGATCGACGCGGCTGCCGGTCCACTTGACGTCGCTCTTCGCGCGACCGCGGCCCTCGAACTCGCCCGCGGCGTCCGACGTCGCCAGCCACGCCGTGTCCATGTCGAGGAGATTCACGAAGAAATCGTTCGTCAACGTCCCCGGCCGCTTCGTGAACACGCCGAGACCGTTCTGACCGGCGGTCACTTTCAGCACACGCAGGCCACCGACGAGCACCGCCATCTCGGGCGCGCTCAGCGTCAGCCTGAAGGCCCGCTCGATCAGCAGATGCTCGGCGGGCACAGGGTGTCCAGCTCCAACGTAATTGCGGAACCCGTCCGCGTCGGGCTCGAGCACGGCGAACGCTTCCACGTCGGTCTGATCCTGCAACGCGTCTGTGCGTCCCGGCGTGAAGGGTACCTGCACGTTGTAGCCGCCGTCCTTTGCGGCCTTCTCAACGGCCGCACACCCGCCCAGCACAATCAGATCGGCAAGCGACACCTTCTTCTTCCCGCCGTTCTGCGCGTCGTTGAACTCCTTCTGGATCTTCTCCAGCGCATTCAGCACCTTCGCAAGCTCGGGCGGATTGTTGACGTCCCAGTCCTTCTGCGGCGCGAGGCGAATGCGAGCCCCGTTCGCGCCGCCGCGCTTATCGGTGCCGCGGAAAGACGACGCTGACGCCCAGGCCGTCGAGACCAGCTGAGAGATGGACAATCCCGATGCGAGAAGTTTGCTCTTCAGCGCAGCGATGTCCTTCGCGTCGATCAGTTCGTGAGTCACCGCGGGGACGGGGTCCTGCCATAGCTGCGGCTCCTTGGGAACTTCCGGGCCAAGGTACCGCGAGATGGGACCCATGTCGCGGTGCGTCAGCTTGAACCAGGCTCTAGCAAAGGCGTCCGCGAACTCCTGCGGGTTCTTGTGGAAGCGGCGCGCGATCTTCTCGTAGGCCGGGTCGAAGCGCAGCGCGAGGTCCGTCGTCAGCATCCCGGGAGCGATCTTGTTCGCCGGATGGTGGGCGTCGGGGACCGTGCCTGCAGCGGCGCTGTTCTTCGGCTTCCACTGTTTCGCACCTGCCGGACTTGTCGTCAGCTCCCACTCGTACTCGAAGAGGTGCTTGAAGAAGTCGTTGCTCCACTTAGTCGGCGTCGTGGTCCAGGTGACCTCGAGACCGCTCGTGATCGTGTGGGTTCCCCTGCCGGTTTCGTAGCTGCTCTTCCAGCCGAAACCCTGCTCCTCGAGGTTGCCGCCCTCTGGTTCGCGACCGACATGCGTCGCAGGACCCGCGCCGTGGGTCTTGCCGAATGTGTGGCCGCCGGCGATGAGCGCCACCGTCTCTTCGTCGTTCATCGCCATGCGGCGGAAAGTCTCGCGGATGTCCCGCGCCGCGGCAACAGGATCCGGGGTGCCGTTCGGCCCTTCCGGGTTCACGTAGATGAGGCCCATCTGCACGGCGCCGAACGGATTGGCCAGCTGCCGCTCGCCGCTGTAGCGCTCGTCGCCGAGCCACGTCGCTTCGGACCCCCAGTTGACGTGCTCGGGCTCCCAGCGATCCTCGCGTCCGCCCGCGAAGCCGAACGTTTTAAACCCCATCGACTCGAGGGCGACGTTGCCGGTCAAGACCATCAGGTCGGCCCACGAGATTTTCCGGCCGTACTTCTGTTTGATCGGCCAGAGCAGCCGTCGCGCCTTGTCGAGGTTCGCGTTGTCGGGCCAGCTGCCGAGGGGCGCAAAGCGCAGCATGCCCGACCCCGCGCCGCCGCGCCCGTCGTGGATGCGGTACGTGCCGGCACTGTGCCACGCCATCCGAATCAACAGAGGACCGTAATGACCGAAGTCCGCCGGCCACCAGTCCTGGGACGTCGTCATCACCTTCTCGATGTCCTTCTTCACGGCATGGAGATCGAGCGTCTTGAACTCTTCCGCGTAATTGAACGCCTCACCCATCGGATCGCCTGCAGGGTGGTTCGTGTGGAGGGCGCTCAGGTTCAACTGATTCGGCCACCAGTCGCGGTTCGCTCTGCCGCTGTGCGTCTGGGCCGAGAACGGGCACTTCTGTTCGTTTTCCATGATGACGTTTACCTCGATTTTCTTCGCGTTCTTCGCGTTGTCTTTTGTTTGTTTCGCTTGCCCGCCGTAGCCCTGGCGGAGGCGGGCGCTCGAGACCGCGCCAGGCAATCCGGACAGCGACCCCAGTACACGACCTCGGCCTCGTCGATCTCGTAGCCCCTGCCGTCGGCCGCCGTGAGACACGGCACGGCCCCAACGGCACAATCGACATCCACCATGCGGCCGCAGGTGCGACAGATTAGATGATGGTGGTTGTCACCGACTCGATCTTCGAAGCGAGCCGGTGATCCGGCGGGCTGAATGCGCCGGATTAGGCCTTCGGTGACGAGGACGCTGAGGGCGTCGTACACCGACTGCAGCGAGATGGCGCCGATCTCGGCCCTGACGGCTTCGGCCACGGCGTCGGCCGCTATATGAGGATGACCCGACACCGCCCGCAAGACCGCCAATCGCTGCGCGGTGACCTGGATGCCGCGTTGACGAAGGAGGTCGGTGGGGTCCATGCCGCGAAGAAGTATAGATCGATTTATTGGAGTGATTCCAAAGTTTGAACTAACGTTCTTTTCAGTTTTCCTGCCACGGATTGCTGGCAAAGACCGCGAGCTCGGGCCACAGGACACGACGCGGCATGTCCAGCGCCGCGACGATCGTCCCGGCGATGTCGATCGCGTAGAGCTTGTTCGGATTGTTACGGCCGGTCCTGCCTGCGAAGTTGGTCTGCACTTCGGACGGGCAGATCGAGATCACGCGGATGCCGTGCGGCCGCAGCTCTGCCTGCCAGCACTGCGAGATGCCGCGCACCGCCCACTTGCTCGCGGCATACGGCGTCGCCGCCGCCGCGCCCTTCATGCCCGAGGTCGACGCGATGTTGATGATGTCGCCCGACTTGCGCTCTTTCATCTGCGGGACGACGCGGTTGGTGATGTCGACCAGTCCGAAGACGTTGGTATCGAACATCGCCTTCATCCTTCCCACATCGAGGGCGCCGATTTCGGCGCGGTAGTCGAAGGCGGCGTTGTTCACGAGCACGTCGATGCCGCCCATCTGTTGCATGCAGGTATCGAATGTGCGTGCGTTGTCTTCGGGAGCGGCGACGTCGGCTCGAACACCCACGCCGCCGGTCTGCCCGGCCACCTTCTCAATCGCCGGAGCGTTGCGACCGGTGAACACGACTTTGTGGCCGGCCTTTGATGCGGCTTCCACCAGAGCGGCGCCGATCCCTTGACTGCCGCCCGTTATCAGAAAGCGGAGTGCTGACATTGAAACCTCTGCGCGATCCTATCGCAACAAAGATAGTTCACAACAGGAGGTCAGAAGATCAGGAGACATGTTGCCAGGAACATTCAAACAAGAGATCAGAAGCTCAGGAGCGGACGGGATGCCGCTCAAGTTCCTCCTGATCTCGTGAGCTCCTGTTTTGTATTTCCGTAGCACCTGAATGAGGAGACACGCTACCAGGCACATTCGAACAAGAGATCAGGAGTTCAGGAGATTCGGATGGATCCCGCCCAAGTTCCCCCTGATCTCGTGATCTCCTGTTTTATATTTCCGTGGTCATAAACGGCCGGCGGCCCACAGAATCGAATTTCTCACGAGCATCCGGTACGAGAGGTTGCGGTGTGTTTCACGCGACGTTCCCGGCTGAATGCAGACGACTCTCGTGCTGGGATGGACGCCGACCCATGCGATCGTGGAATCGCTCCCGGCATTCGACGTCTGGAGCAGCGGCGTGATCTTCGGCGACTGCCACATGCCTTTGAACGTTTCTTCGTTGGTCAGCGTAAAGGGTTTTGTGTGTCGAAGGATCGGGTGCTTACCCGCCGGACGCACTTCCAGACTTGCGGCCGTTCCCACCGTGGTCCGCTTCATACTGCCGCGATCGCTCAGCACCAGCAGCCCGCCGGTCACTTCTTG
Source organism: Vicinamibacterales bacterium (assembly GCA_963811435.1). Taxonomy (GTDB): domain Bacteria; phylum Acidobacteriota; class Vicinamibacteria; order Vicinamibacterales; family JAMQPK01; genus JAMQPK01. The sequence goes on along the minus strand of CAWERD010000006.1, from coordinate 307,915 downwards.
ATACCACCACGGCCAGTCCTGGTTGTCGCCCAGCGAGTGGTGCAGGAGCACGAATCCCTTCCCGGCTTCAACCGCCTGGCGCGCGAGATTGCGCGTCGCCTCCGGCCAGTCCATCTGATCGTTTAACACAAGGACGTCGTAGCCGGGATGCGGGCGCCCGCCGCTCGGTTCCCATGGATAGTCCGGCGGTTCGTCACGCTCGGTGCCGCCACCGATCGCGCCCCTGCCCTGCGTCGGAGAAACGCCGCGCGCAGGCGGCGGTCCCGGCGGGGCCGGCTGCAAAGCCGCGAAGCTGGCGGGCTGATCGATAGGCCAGATCTCCATGCCGAAAAACATGGGATCGAGAAACATCTCCTGAAACGTCGGCGGATATGGCTTTCCTCCCGTCGTCAGCTGCACCCACACCTGAGTTTTCGTAATCTTCTGTGCGGCGCCACGAGCGGGACGCAGGAATGCGGCCGCTCCGGCTGCGGCTGTGGCCCCCAGAAATCGGCGGCGCGAGGCGAGTGTGCGGGTTGTGATCTTCATGAGGCCAGCCTTCCTCCCGCCCACAGAATCATGTTGTGAACGACCTGCCGGTAATTGGGGTCCTGACAGACGTGTCTCGTATGACCCGGCTGGAAACACACCACACGCGCCTTCGGATGCGGGCCCACCCAGCCCAACGCCGGATTGTTGAACGACGGATCATCAGACACGAAGAGCACCGTCGATTTCGGCGAAATCCACATGTTCGGGAACGTCTCGTCCCACGGGAGTGCGAATGGCTCGATGCCGCGGACAATCGGGTGGTTTCCGACGGGCGTCACTGTCTGCCTGACGAACTGCTTGAGCCGGCCCTGCGTCTTCATGCCGGGCACGTTGGGGTTGTAGAGAAAGCACCCGATGACTTCCTCACTCCACCACGCCCACTCGTCGTTGTTCGTCCCGACGGCGTGGTGCAGCACTACCACGCCTTTGCCGGCATCGAGGTGCTTCACCATCTTGCCGCGATCCGATTCAGGCCATCCGCCGGTGATCCAGTCGTTGGTGACGATCACGTCAGGTGCGTTCGGACCGCCGATGCCGTCGAACGCCCGTGGGTGCGGCAGCACCGTCGTGTCCACGTCCTGAAACAACGGGTCGGTGAACATCGCATACATCTGCAGCGGCGACGTGTGGCCGCCCGGTGTGAACTGCACTTTCAGTCTCTCCCCTCGCGCCGGCGTCTGAGCGGCGCGTAGTGGCGCCGCCTCAACTGTCGCCGGAACGGCCGCAGTGGCAAGCGCCGCGCCGAGAAAATCGCGTCTCGACCAGTTCGACATCGTTTTCCTCTTGTTTATCGATTATCGATAGTTATTTGACGGAGTGCACTGTAGCGACAGGTATTTGTGGCGTCAAGCAGAATCGCGCACGCAGCGGTGTGCTGACGGAAAACTCAAGAATCGCCCCGACACTAGAATGACGGCAACTGAGCGCATGGCATTCCCCTTCTCCGACTACATCGCGCTCCTGGAGCAACTCCTTTCCAGCCGCCAGGCGATTGTCGAGGCACTCGAGCGCCAGTTGTTCGGCGCACGGGGCAAGGCGAACGCGCAGAACGGCGATCGCGAATCGATCACCGACGCCTTCGACGGGTGCTTCTTCGAATCGCCTGCCATTTCACGGCATCTCTCCCGCCTGAACGGGCAATTGGACGCGGCACATCTGGCCGATGGGTTCGAGCCGGCGCGTCAGGACGGGTACTCGCGTGGGCTCGATCCGGCGGAGCTGGTCCTACGCGCCTGCCACCATTGGGAAACGACCCGCTGGCCGGGAACAAACGGCCGCCTCGTCTATGCGCAGAGCCTCTATGCGGTGTTCGTGATGCATCAGCTGGAGCAGCTGAGCTTGAGGATCTGGGACGAGGGCCACGAGCAGGCGGTGGAGCGTCTGCAGCACGTGCAACGCCTTCTCGACCTGCTGAACGCGGGCGGCCGGTCTGCACACGACGTCCGGCTGGTGCGCGACGCGCGATGGCTGATTCAGACCGCGCAAGGACCGCTGACCAGACACGTGAGGCCGTACTTCATCAAGGCTGGGAACATATCGGGATTGGCAGACGAGGCTCGCCTCGAGATTCATCAGGCTGGCGCCGTGCTGACCGGCGGCCACTTGCGATCGCAGCTTCAGCACCTTTCGCGACGCACGGGATGGGCGTTCGACAATCCTCAACTGCTCGCGCTGACACGCAGCTCGAACTCGATGGACATGGCCTTGCTCGTCCGCGATCTCGTCCCGTTACTCGACGCGTACAGCGCGGCCTGCGCCCGGCACGACAGCGACGCGCGGGTGGCGTTGGCGGATGCGATCCTCCAGGGTCTGTCCGCTGATCCCGAGCTGCTGCTGACACGCTTGGATCTGCTCGGGCCATCGACCATGATCGAAGATCTCTTCCTCGATCGCGGCGCAGCATCCGACACAGAAATCGGCGAGGTGCATCGCGCATATCTGGCGCGGTATGGCGAGCTTGTCGGACGCACGGCGAAGTGGCTGCAGCAGGACAGCCGTACGTTCGACCCTGCGCATGCCGCTTATTCCCCTCTCGGCATCGTGTATGGATTCTGCGCGGACCTCTTCTCGAACATGGTCCTGAACACGCTGCGCTCCCCGGCTTCGTCAGACCTGAGCGTCGAGGATGTGTTGAACAGCCGGGAACGGTTGGAGGAAAAGCAGACGCAGGCGCATGCATGGGAACGGTTGCCAAAACGCGAAGGCGAGCCGGATGCGTTTGAACACTCACCCGAATGGGCCGCACAGATGTACGCCAGGCTGGCTGGTGCGCTCGAGGCACGTGCAGCCCGTCCCGCCGAACCGAACGCCTCGATGCTGCGGAAGGCATGTCTCTATCTAGTGCCGCGTGGTGTCGCGACCGACTCGCTGTCTGATGGTGTTCTGCCGGACGGAATTGTCTCTGCGCAGGAGCACTGTCTAACGTCGGATGTCACGCGTGCTCGCTTAACTGGGGCTACGTCGCTGCCATCTGACCGGCTGGTCGCCGACCGTGCCGAAGGACGTTTGCTCGCCTGCGTACATTCCGATGGTGTCTGGTTCGGCGTTTCGAAGGTGCCGCTGACGTTATTTACGAGTCAGGGCAAGGACGCGCTGATCACGGACGTCCCTCCCAGCGTCATCGACGTGATGCGTCAGGCATGTCCAGAGCTTCTCGTCGTGATCGACCTTAAAGTATGAACGGCGCAGATCAGCCCTCCGCTTCGATTTCTGCCAATCTTCGAGTGAGGGATCGAGCACGGCGCTCGCCGTCTGCGAGAAAACTCTCGAGAGCTCCGGCGTCTTCACATATCGCGCCTGTTGCGCGAGCGCATCTCGCTCGAGGACGATGTCGTCATCCCCAATCACGATTGTCGGAATCATGGGCGAGTGTACATGCGCACGAATCGCCAACTGGAGCCCGTTGAACTCGCCAAGCTTGACTTCCGTCACAAGAAGATCGGGTGGATGAGCGTCGAACTCCGAGCGTGCGCTGACGAAGTCTTTGACGAGCGATGCCTCATGCCCCTGCGACGTCAGCCAGCCGACAACGGTGTGGGCAACCTCCGCATGCGGTGCGACGACGAGTACGCGGCGTTTTGTAGTCATCATGCCTCAGCTGTGAGCAATGTGAATGCCGCCGCCGGACGCCCCACGCCGCTGCCGATCCGGAGGCGTCGCATGGGCAGCAAGAGCCAGACAAGTCATCCATCAAGCAGACTTCTGAGCGGATATCCGTATCGCAAAGCCGCACGTACACCATATTTAGGTTGTCGCACCGTCACCACGGCGTCACGCTTGCGAAACGTCAACCTGTGATGTGGCATCACGAAGAAGCTCCTGGTGCATATTTCTTGGATCGGGGTACAGGAATCGTACAGTCAGACGAAAATGTAATTCGGCTTCGTCGACGTTGTGCACAAGCTGCGGGCAAGACGCCTTGATGACGGACGTCCCTCCCACGCTCATCGATGTGCTGCGCTTGGTGTGTCGGACGGCTTGCCAGGTCCGGCTAAAGCCGGACACTACCTACTTTTGAAATCTGTAACCGAACGGCAGAGCACGATGGATGCTTCACGGCGTGACTATGCCATCCTATTGACCGATTGAAGATCCATCTGCTCCGGCGGGAGTCGGTCACGCCGATCGCGATCTATATCGCGCGCTGTGACGAACAGCCGGACTCCTTCGACCGGTGGCTCGATTTGGCAGCCCTGTTGTTGTACCGCGAGCGCGAGTATCGTTCGATGCATAGCTCGGGCTGGATGTTTCGCGGCCTGAAACCGGCGCCCGCACCGGACAGCCCATTTCAGCCATACGATCTGACCGCCGAGGCGGCGGGTCATCTGGCCGACGCGATGCAGGTTCACGCGCCGATATCGCCTCACGATTTTTTCGGTCTGAAACGCTCGGCGCTCGACGGGCTGCGCCGCACCCTTCGCCCGGTGAAAGCACACGCGTTCGGATGGCTCGTGGCCTCGCGGCTCCACGACGATCTCCTCGAGCAGACCGAGGCCACCGCGGCGGCGGCGCGCGCCGCCGATCTCGGTGAGACGCGCATCAACGACCTGGAGTCGGCGGGCGGCATCTTGAAAGGGATGGAAGCGCTCGAGGAGCGCGTCCGCAAACGCGCCTTGCGGGCGCGGACCGCCGTCGAGGGAGAAGCCTTCACACGCTTTCTGACTACCGAGGGCGCGTTCTGCGAGCAGGAGCGCACCGCCACGCTCGCGGGATTCGACGAGGCAAGAGTGCCTGCAGCGCTCCGCGCGCTCATTCCGCTGGCGCGCCAGCTTGGCGTCGGTGACGACGCCTGCAGGGGATGGTTCATCCGGAAGATGCCGCGTCGTGCACGCCTGGCCGCGTCAAGGATGATCGCGGAACACGCGGCGGCCACTGACGAGTGGCTCGCGACGTGCGATCAGCCGCATGAAGGGGAGGCTGCCGCCTTCTTCTGGCTGCGCGAAGCGGGCGAAGAGCTGTAGCTCCTCTTTTTCAGCGCATCACTTTCATCGAGCGCCGGCCGGCGCTAACGCAGCGTCGTCCCGTCTCCCGTCGTGAGTGGCGTCTGCAGCTTAGGGGGTTAGCGCCAGTCCATTTCGAACGGCCAACTGACGCCGGCGGTGAACGCCCGACCGGCATGCGAGTCGGTCCCGTGCACGAATTCGACATAAGAAGCGAACAGATCCATCTGCCGCATCGAGTAAGTGATGCCGGCGCCCAACCGCCAGTTGTTGTCGCGCAGCAGGCGATCGTGCTCGAACATGCGCTCCGGCGTGTTGACGTCGCCCGGGAATGGAAGCGCAGACGAATCCGATCCGCCAAATCGGAGACCGCCGTGTACACGCTGCCATAGCAGCAGACCGCGAACGGCGAGACGCCTCGTAATCAGAAACCCACCCTCGACCGTGGCGTTGCTGCGGTTGTTCGGAACATCGTCGAGTACACGCTCCACGAACGCGTACGAGTAGCGGCCTTGCAAGTACAGGCTGGGCGAAATGGCGGTCAGGCGCTGGCCCGCATCAACCGAGACCCGCATTTCTTTCAAGCGTTGGCCCACCACAGCCTCGCCCCTGTACTCGTAGTCGTGGCTCGGCACGCCGAACGATGCGGACGGCGTCAGGGCAAAGGCTCGGTTGATGAGGTTATAGCGCGCCGTGAAGCCGAAGTCCTGCCATCCGCTTTGCCAGCAGCGGCACTGGTCCCGGGGTGGAAAAGGGATCATTCCCGCAGGAACATCACTGACCGCAAGACCAGGCGGACCGTACGGGAGCGGGTCCACGTACTTCGCAAATATCAACGGAAGACCGGCCGTCAGCGATAATCTATCGGTGAAGGCATAGTCGGCCTCAATGTCGACCCGGGTGTTGACGCTTCTCCCTATCCGCGCATACAACCCGTCCGTGTCGGTATGCCCGGTGTTGTTGATGGTCTGAACGGCGACGGTGACCGAGCCGAGGCCGGCGGGTGGTACCCACGCCTGCGCCCACGCGGGTGGCGCGGCGGCGGCAAAAACCGCGAGCGTCAGTGGCACGAGCGACGCGCAGCGGCGAACGCGTAAGACCCGGTGCATCCCGCGCGAAATCTCGTGGACGGGTCTATCTCGACTTTGCCGGCGACGTGACCCTCGACGCGAGGGCGTCGTCAATAGCGTTCAAGAACGACTGATTCTTCGTCGGCGCCTTGAGAATGCGTTGATGCTGTTTCTTCGCAGCCGCCAGCTCGGCAGCTGTGGGGTTGTAGATCACGGGAAGGACGACTGGTGAATTCGCATTTCGCGTCCGACCGCTCAATGCCTGGCTGTCGGACACATCAGCGAGGATCAGATCCATCCGCCTTGGCCCAGCGCGCTGCTGAATGCCTCCGCGCTCGTGACCACGGTCGGATGGTAGCCAGCCTTGCGCAGTGTCGCCTCAAAGGGAACATTGGCGAGCGCCCTGGGCAGGTTAAGCGCAGGATTTGCGTAAACGAGAATCGCCGCGGATTGGCGGGCGGGTGCGGCCGATGGAAACGCGTAACGCGACTGCCCATCAGGAATTTCTCCCCGCAGGCTAGCAGGGTATCGCTGGTGCCGATGCCGGCCAGAAGGAGAAGCGCCGCAGCGATGACTGGGGTTTTCATACATAGCCCCCTTACTGAAGTTATTGAAGACGTCTCTACTATACCGTATACCGCAACACGCCGGCGGGTATTCTCCGGTTAAGGTAGCCCTACATGGCGGACGGCGGCGAGAAATCGGGGGTCGCCGCGGATCGCGTCCCACACGCGATCGGCCTTGAGAAAGACCAGCCCGGGCTCGCGATCAGCAAACGCGGCGTCGAAGTAGCTGAACGCCTGCTCGGCCTGACCAAGCTGGGCATGGGCGCGAGCAAAGTCCAGCGGCGAGGCGTACGCGGTCGCCGCGCGACTTTGGAGCGCCTCGAGCTGCTGCCGTGCCGCCCTCCTCTCGATCTGCTTGTAGCCCTCCTCACCTCGCGCCGTCTTGAATACTTCAACAAGAGAGTCATCGCCGGCGGCCTCATAACCACGCCGCCGGGCCTCGATGGCCTCGTCAAACCGGCCCTGCGCGCGTCGGACTTCTGCGAGGCCGAAAAAGGCGTTATCACTCGGCTCGTCGCGGATCGTTTGTTCGTAGAGGGCCGCGGCGGCGTCGAGCTGCTCGGAATGGAACAAGAAATCCGCCTCCAATACAGCAAAGTAGGGAGTCAGCGGGTCCGCCTGCCGGATCTTCCGTATGATTCGGAGCGCATCATCGGGATGGCCGAGCGCCCACCGCTCCATTGGGTACACCACCAGCGTGTTGGTTGGAAACGCGCCGCTCGGAGCTTCGGTCGCGATCTTCCACTCGCGCTCGGCGGTCGCCCAGTCCCAGCTGAAAAAAAACGCGACGTTTGCCGTGTTCGCATGAGCCTCCGGAAGCTCCGGGTCGAGCGTGAGAGCGCGGCCATTGCTCACGTTTGCCAGCGCCCACGCGTCGGCCGGCCGCTCGAAGCCGTCCACGGCCGTCGCCAACGTAAGTAGCAGCGAGGGCACTATGGGCGAGCGCGAATTGCGGATCTCGCGTCGTGGCGCGCACCAGAAGCTCGCGTGCCTGCAGGATGTCCTCTTCAGAGCCTCTGAGCCTGAGGGGTCGGGCCCGCAAGTACCACTCGTAGGCTTCCGGGTCGTCGGTGAAATGGCGCACGAGCCGGCGGCGCTCATCGCCGCTCAATCTCAGTCGGATGCCTTCATCCATGATGGCGCTGGCGATCTCGTCCTGAACCGATACGACTTCTGCCGCGGCGCGGTCGTACGTGTTGCCCCATAGTTGGACGCCGGTCGCCACCTCCACGAGCTCCGCCGTAATTCGTAGCCGTCCGGATCGGCTCGTCACGGTGCCAGTCAAGATCGCGCCCACGCCCAGCTGACGTCCTGCCTCGCGCGGATCGATGGCCTTGCCCTTGAAGTTGAATACTGTGCTACGCGCCATAACGGTCATGATTGCAGGCGCGAGATCTGATGAATCAGGATTTCGGTAATACCGTCGCACAAGTAATCGACGTCTGCGTCGTTTGCCACGTTGGTAAACGGCAGCACGGCCAGGACGCCGAATCCCGGTGTCCCGCGGCCACATTCGCCAGGCGCCCAGCACCTACCGCCACGGTCGTGACCGCCCCGCCGACGAGCCAGAGTGCACGACGCCGTGTCACGCCGACTGGGGGTGACACACACCAGAAGCCGTCGTCGACGCGGGGAGTGCCGCCGTGAGCACATGCGGCGCACCTGCCTCGGTCGCACGGTCCCAGTGCTCTCGAATCTCCCTCAGTTGTGCCGCAAGCTGCCGCGTATCCGCGTATCGGTCGGCCGGACTTTTCGCGAGGCAGCGATCGACGATCTGCTGTATCGGCAGCGTGACAGCGGCACGGATCGCCCGGATTGATGTCGGTTGTTCCCGGATGATTGCGGAGAGCGTCTCGACGGCGGTGTCGCGCTCGAACGGTCGTCGGCCGCTCAGAACTTCATAGAAGAGTCACTCCGAAGGAAAACTGGTCGGACGCGATCCCCGCTGGGCGGCCCGCTGCCTGCTCGGGCGACATATAGTCCAGGGTCCCGAGAATCATTCCGTCTTGCGTGAGCGCGGCGCGTGTCGCTACCTGATCTTCGGAGTAACCAGACGAGTGAATCCCGCGGGGGCGCTTTGCCAGGCCGAAATCCAGCACCTTGACTAGCCCCTCTGCGGTGACCATCACATTTTCGGGCTTAAGGTCGCGGTGCACGATCCCGCTATTGTGCGCAGCGGCGAGCGCGTCCGCCAACGGCGCCGCGAGATCGAGCACCTCTCCGACGCGAAGGGCGCCATCGGCCAGCAGTGCTCGCAGCGTGAGCCCTCGCACGAGCTCCATCGCGATGAAGGCGATGTCACCTTCCTCTCCGACGCCATAAATTGTGACGATGTTCGGGTGATTGAGAACGCAGGCGACTCGAGCTTCCTCTTCGAACCGTTGCAGGTAGGCGGGATCGGATGCGGCCGATCTCGCGAGGACTTTGAGCGCAACCTCGCGTCCGAGCTTCATATCTCGCGCGCGATACACCTCGCCCATGCCGCCCGCACCCAGCAGCGACAGAATCTCGTAGCCGCCTAGCTGGCGTCCTGCAAACGCGCCTCGATCGCTAGTCATCTCACGCGCAACACGTCATCCACCTCGAACCTCACGGGAGGATGATCTCTGGGGCCTGTGGTGGTGCTCCTCTGGGCTAACGCAGCGTCGTCCCGTCTCCCGTCGTGAGTGGCGTCTCGCCGGCTGCATAGCCGTTCACCTGGAGCACGTAAGCAACGATACGCGCATACGTTTCATCCGAGAGCGAACCCGGACTCGCCGGAGGCATCGCCTTGGCACTGTCGAAGAGCGCACGAACGGACTGTCCTGCCCACGTGGCGCGGAACGACTCGCCCGCGAGCGGCGGCGCCATCGTGCCGTTCGTCAACGTATTCCCGTGGCACACCGCGCAATCGGCCTCGAATGCCGTCTTCCCCGCGGCGGCCTGCGCGGCCGTGTATTGCGGAGCGGCGCCCGCCACATCCGGCGCTGCTGGTTTGGCCGGAGCGACAGTGGTCGTACGCTGAGGTTCAACCGCCGCACCCGTCCCTTCACCGACGTAGGTGAACGCGAGGATCGATCCCTTGTTGGTCATCGTGCGCGTGGTGCCGCCTGCCATCGCTTCGGCCAGCCCCGCGGGATCGGTCGCGATGTAGATCGTCTTGCCGTCGGGGCTGACGGCGGTGTCGCGATAGCGGTTGTCGGATTGGAAGTAGCGCGAAAACGGCCCGCGGACGCTCTGCCCATCGGCGCTGAGCGCAACCACATACAACGACCCGCGCTTTAGTGTCGTCACCAGCAGCGCTTTCTCCCAACCGGGGATACCGCTACTGCGAGGAGACCCGTAGTATTCGATGCTCGAGACGCCCACCGTCGGCCAGCAGATATAGTCGATGCCCTTGCAGACCGGATCGCTGAAATTGTACCCGGTCGGCACCGTGAACATCGTCGCGATCGGCTCGGTGAATGGCCTGGTGAACGCGGACTCCGGCTCCCGCGGCACCGTCGGGGGAATCGCCAGGTCGCTGAACTTGATCTGCGCGCACGGCGTGGTCGACTCCGCCCACCGCGCGTACTCGTACGCCTTGCCGTCCTTCATTCCCGCCACATGCGGCCACCCGTAGTTCGCACCCGCCTTCAGAATGTTGATCTCGTCGTCTGTCTTCGGGCCATGCTCCGATTCGTACAACGTGCCATCCGGACCGAAATCGATGCCCTGCGGATTCCGATGGCCGTAGGTAAAGACATGGCTCCGCACGCCTGCGATTTCCGGATTGTCGTTGGGAATCGAGCCGTCGAGATTCAACCGCAGCGACTTTCCCACGTACGCGGCGTAGTTCTTCGCCTGGATCTCGGCCTGCGTCGGCAGCCGCTGGGACTCGATTGGAACGCAGTAGTTGCCGAGCTGATCGTTTCCCTGGTCGCCGATCGTGTAGTACAGCTTGCGATCCGGCCCGATCTTCATCCGCCCGGCCTGATGGTCGTTGCCTGCGGGCAGTCCCGCGACGAGTGTGACTGGATTACCCAGCGTTTCCTTTGCCCGGTCGTACGTCAGGCGTACGATCTTCGTGTAGAGAAAACGATACGGGCTCGTAGCGGCCCGCGTCTCGTGCGGCGGCAAGCTCGTGTCGGTGTACGTGTAGGCCGTGTAGACGACGTTGTTGCCCAGGTCGAGCGCCAGGCCCATCAGCCCGTCCTGTCCTCCGGGTGCGAGCACCTCGTCGATCGTCACCGCCACCTTCCGCTCGCCCGTTGCCGGATTTACGCGGGTGATGCGTTTGCCCGTGCGCTCGGTCACCCACAGCATATTGTCTGGGCCCCACGTCACCTCGAACGGCCCGGCGAGTCCCGTCACCACCTCGCTCTGGCGGAACTGCTTCGTCCCGCGCGCGACAGTCTCCGGCCCATCCTGCGCGATCAGGCTCACAAACACGGTAAAGCCGCACACGAGGGCGGCAACAACGGGGTTTCTCACGGTGCCTCCAATGGTAGGCGTTACTATCGCATACTGTCGAATGACCATGCCCCATAGACGATTGCCACGAGCCTCGGTTCTCATGCGGCACGCACGGGTGGCTCTCGCGCTTCTCGCGGTCGCCGCCGTGTCGGCGCAACCGGCACAGGGCGTGCTGCGAATCAAGGTGACGCTGGCGGACGACGCGCAAGTGCCGACGCCCGTCCGGCGTCACGCGCTGCTCATCAGCGACGACCCGCCCAGCGCGGAGCCACGGCAGATTTTCACGGCTGCCGATGGCACCGTCGTTCTGACGCTGCGGCCGGGCTCGTACATCGTCGAATCCGATCGCCCGGTCTCGTTCGGTGGCCGCGCGTACCAGTGGATACACCAGGTGGCCGAGATCGCCGCGGGCCGTGAGGTCAGTCTCGATCTCACTGCAGACAACGCCGAGATCGTTCCCCTGTCGATGTTGGCATCGCCGACGGCTGCCGGCGGGTCCCTCGAGGACGCTCTGTTGCGCAAGTATCAGGAGAGTGTTGTCGCCGTGTGGTCCCCAACCGCGCGGGCGTCGGGGTTTGTCGTCGACTCGCGTGGGCTCATTGCGACAGACGGCCGAGCCGTCGGTACCGCGACAGTCGTCGAAGTGCAGCTCGCGCCAACGGTGAAGGTGCCCGCGAACGTGCTGCGCTCGGAGCGTTCGCGGGATGTCGCCATTATCCGGATCGATCCAAGCCTTGTTGCCACGCGTCCAGCGCTGCCACTCGCCTGTCCTCCATCACGGGCGCCGTCCCTCGACGATCGTCAGGCGATTGTGACCATCACCGCACCGCATGAGGGTGAGAAAGAACCCTTCCGTGGCGAGGTGACTGCCCTTCAGCCGCGTCGCGTCGAAACGGACATGCGACTTCCCTTCGGAGGATCAGGCGGCCCGGCGTTCAATGACGCCGGCGCGGTCGTAGGCCTGACGTCGATCGCGGTGGAACCCGATTCCCGTCCGGATGATGCGGCCGTCGTACAAACCGTCTTCATCTGCGAGGCTCTGGCGGCATCTCTGCCCATGATGTCGGGCGCGACGCCACCGGCGACACGGCTCCCCGTAGACCCCACACGGCCGTATCCTGCCGGCGCGCTCGAAGATGCCCGGCCAGGCACGACGCCGACCGCGGTTGTTCCCATCATGTCGTCGTCGGATTTCGATGTGGCGTTCATCACGCCGCCGATGGTGCACCGCGCACGGCAGCGGGCTGGCTGGACGGGCGGCGCTCAGAGCGGGCGTTCGCCAGAAGCGGAGGCACGCCTTGGCCGGCTCACCGAGTTCGGCGCATGGTCCGAGTACTTCAGCAGAATGCCGGCAGTGTTGATCGTCCGCGCAACCCCGAAGATGGTGGAAGGATTCTGGAAGCGGCTGGGCCGCGAGGCGGCGCGCACGCAAGGCGCGGTCTTGCCGGCGTTCAAGGACTTCAAGACCAGCTTCCGGCACATGCGCGCGACGTGCGCCGGGGTCGAGATCACACCCATCCACCCGTTCGTGCTTGAGCACCGCGTGGCGGAGAAGAATGTCATCCGTGAGGGCTTGTACGTGTTCGATGCCGACGCGATCGGTCCGCAGTGCGGGACGGTGACGCTGTCTCTCTATTCAGAGGCACAGCCGGAACGAGCCGATACGCTTACGCCGACTCTTACAATCATCGACCAGATCTGGAATGATTTTGCGCCGTATCGCGCGACCATTCGCTAGCCGGGGATCATTTGGCCGCGAAGCAGTAGATCAGACCGGCTCCACCGGTCGCGACCAGGTTCTCCTGCGAGCAGCCTTTGGACGGGTGCGCCGAGTTCCAGGGCGACCCAGGTTTGCCGAACGTGAGGCGATCGTGGTGTCCCAGCATCGCGCTCTGGTCGCTGGCGCTGCTCGTCCAGTTCTGGCAGGTCATCGTGGTGGCCTGGCCGTCGACCGTTGCCCCCGTCAGGATGTCGTGCCGGTTTGGCGCGCCCGGCGAGTTGATCGGGCGGCCCTGCTCGTCGAGCGCCGTGTCGTTATTGATGTTGGCCTTGTCCGAGTGCAGATCCGCAACGGTCGACGCGATCTGTGTCCCCTTGGCGTTGTACCAGGGTCCGCTTCCGATCCGGTCGCGAGCGTTGACGTCGGGCATCGAGGTGCTGAGGTAAGCACGCCACGTGCGAGTGCCCGCGCCGGCCTTCGCGGCGAGCGTCTGGCAGTGCTTGTCTGCCCCGGCCAATCCGCCGAGATTGCCGCCCATTCCCGAACCGGTGCTGCTCACGAAGAAGCTGATGGACTGGCCCTGCGCTGTGACCGGCGCGGACCCCGGTGCGGTGAGCGCCACGCCCAGCGCGATGATGAAAAGCGTCAGACTCTTCCACATCATTCTGCCTCCATTCACGGGACCAGGAGTCCGGCGCAGAACCGCGTGGCTTCGTCGAAATCGAGCCCACCGGAAATTTCGTGCACCGGGCAGTCTCCAATCACTTCCAGATAGGCTTCCTCCTCGGGCTCCGGATCCGCGGAACCTGTGGGGGATCGATAGAAAATCCCGCGACTCTTCATGAGGATCTTCAGAAGATCCCGTCGCTCGCTCAGGCTCACGCGTTCCATTCGAATGGGCTCCGCGCCGCGTCGCCAGGTCAGGATAACGATCCCGTCGATCGGACCGTCCATTGCCGCGTACCCCGGCCCGTAGAGTTCCTCGATGAACGCGTCGTGTTTCTTTTGCACCTGCCAGAGCTCGTCTTGTGAAAGCTTCTCGAGCTTCTCGACAAATTTGGCTTTGAGGACAGGTCGAAGCCTCGGATTGCTCATGGCGGTCCCGGGATTGATGCGGGGCGGCTTGGGCGCTCCATAACCCCACAAACCGCGCGCCTCGCGGCGAATGATGACGCGGTCCTTCCCGACGAGGCTCAGGTCGTGTTCGAGCAGCCGCAACGCGAGCGTGGTCTTTCCCGCACCGGGGTTTCCAGCCAGGACCAGCCCTTTCTTCGCTGATCTCACGCTCGCCGCGTGAGCGAGCACGCCTCCCTGGTGCAGAAGCCATTGAATGTAGCGGCTGTTGATGAAGTTCGCCGTTTTGGTTTCGTGTTCTTCGCAGGGGCCGATGGCGAGCTCGATGCCGTCGCCCGACGCGAACAGAATCCCGTTCGAGCGCTTACGGATCACGCGCCCGTCCGTCAAATCGCAAAATTCGTCCTTCGACTCATCGTCTGAGTCATCCGACAGTCGCTGGGTGAAGGCAAGTCCCAGATCGGGAGCCGCCGGAACATCGATGATCCTGATGGCGAAGCGGCTCGTCGGCGCATCGTCGAGGAAATGCCGGTAGATGTGCCGCAGCTTCTCGATCATCGCGCCGGAGTTCGTCGCGACCGCGAGATTGTACTCACCGAAGCGAAGCGGGAGACAGAGTTCTGTCTTGCCGTGTTCGGTGACCCGTTGGACAAACTCCTGCAGGTTGGCAGGGGGCATGGCCGGCATCGAAACCTCCTGAACTGGATTGTTCTGAAGGTTAACACGCGGGCCGGACTGATCATCCGAACGTAGTAAGCCGGTCGGCTAGGAAATGCGTTTGACCTCAGCTCTTGTTTGCTTTTCCGCTCATGAACGTCAGAGCAGCAGTAACACGATTACTGCGACCACCGGCCCAACAATCACCATCGATAGCCCCCATCGCATCAACAGCGACTTCAACCGCACCCGTTCATCCTCAGCGGCCGCCGCGACAGTCAGCGCACCCGTCGTCGAGAAGGGCGATGCGTCCACAATTGATGCGCACACGCCCATCGCGCACATCAACGCCCACCCGGCGACGCCCCCCGACGACGCCAGCGGCACGGCCATCGGCACGAGCGCCGCAAGGATCCCTGCGGTCGACGCAAACGCCGAAACCAGCCCGGCGATAATGCAGATCACGAACGCGGCCACGAGCGGGGTACCGACATTCATCGCCGCATGCCCGAGCATGTTGACCGCGTCCAGCTTCTGCAGCACACCCACGAAGGTGACGATCCCTCCCACCATGAAGATCGTCGACCAATCGATCCGGCGAATGCCTTCCGCCCCGGCCTTCGGATCTATCAGCGCGAGTACGGCGCCCAACCCGAATGCGATGATGCCGATATCCGGCGTGAATCCCCGCGAGAAGCCGATGACGACGGAGAGAATCAGGACGGTGATGCATGTGAGGGTCAGGATGTGATGTGAAGCGAATCGTGTGTCTGCAGCCGCTGCTGCGGGCTCGATTGCGTCCTCCCGAGGAGCCGAAGCCACACTTGGGCCCGGGCCCGGGAACAACCATGCGGCGACAGCGAGCAATGCCACATTTGAAATCATCGCCGCGGCCAGGAGCGTGAAGGGATTGAGATTGATGCCGGCCTTACTGGCCGTCTCGACCGTGACGATGCCGAACAGGCTGGTCGGCGCGAACCCGCCAGTGCTCATGCCGGAGTTGAGCGCAACGCCCATCAACATGGGATCCACAGCCGAGCGCCTCGCTGCTGCCATCGCGAGCGGGATCATGACGTATCCCGCCTGCGACGAGCCCATCGACGCAATACCGGCCGTAATCAGATAGACCACCCATGGCAGGAGCGCGCGCCTGTCGCCGGCTGCTGCGATCAGTTTCTGAATAACGAGGTCGATAGTGCCGTTGCCTCGGGCGATGCCGAAGAAGTAGGTGACGCCTGCGACGAGAATCAGGATGTTGACCGGGAATCCGGCCACGACGTCCCGAAGCGGCATGCCCGCGAGCCACACGCCGACCGCGGCTGCGGCGGGAAGCATAAGGACGCCGAGATGAATGTTGCGGAACGTCGCGATGGCGAACACGGCGACGAAAATCGCGATGGCAAGGGTCGGCATTGGGCGGCGCCATCTTATCGCTCAACTGGCGGAACGGAAAGTGTAGCTGGCCACAGAGGAAGGAATCCCTGACAGAGGAAATACAAAGAGAGAAACTTGAAGCCTAGTATTGCTCTCTGTCGCCATTTCCTTTACCGTTGTCCCGTTCGGTGACGCCCACACCTTTGAGGCTCAGAATACTCGTCCTCTCCACCTTGATCTGCTTGTTGGCGCCATTATCTGCAATCGGTCAAGCCCAGTCGCCATCCCCGACGCAGGAGGCAGCACCGGTGTTTCGGGTCAACACCGAGCTGGTGCAAACCGACGTGATGGTGTTCGACAAAGGGGGGCGCTTTGTGGAAGGTTTGCGCCCCGAAGACTTCGAGCTGCGCATAGATGGCAAGACCAAGTCGATTGCGTTTTTCGAGCGCGTCACGGCAGGCACCGCGAACGAGGCGGTGCAATTGACGGCTGCTGTATCGCCGGGAGGAAGTAGCCCGGCCGCACCAGCGCCGCTGGATCGCGGACGAACGATATTCTTCTATGTCGACGATCTGCGTCTGGACATTGCCGGCCTGAAAGCGACCCAGAAGATCATCGGTGATTTCATTGACAACGAGATGGGCCAGGACGATGAGGTAGCCATTGCCTCGGCCAGTGGTCAGATCGGATTTCTACAACAACTGACCAATAACAAAACGGTCCTTCGTCGCGCCTCACAGCGACTCACACTCCGTTCCTCAGGAGTCCGTGATACCGATCGTCCGCTCATGAGCGAATACCACGCCACATTGATCGACCGGTACGACCGCGACATATTGGCCTTTTTCATTGAAGAGACACGGAAATTGAATCCGTTGCTGACCGAAGAAGCGGCAGAAGCTCAGGTCAGAATGCGTTCACGTTTCATATTGCAGCAGGGCGCACAAACGACGGCGCATACGTTCTCTGGTCTGGAAGGTCTGATTCGCTCGTCGAGCACGCTGCCTGGACGCAAGCTGGTGTTTTTTATTTCGGGAGGATTTGTCCTCGACTATCGGAACTCCGACCCAGGCGGCAAACTGCAGCGAATCACGAGCGCGGCGGCCCGCAGCGGGACAGTTATCTACTCTATAGATGCGCGGGGTCTCGTGGCCAGTCTGACTGGCGCAAGTGTCGACGTCCCGTTCGATAGCTCCAACCGTCTCCTTCGCGCATCAATGGACGAGCTGAATGCCACACAAGACGGCCTGAATGCTCTGGCGAGAGACACCGGAGGCAAACCTATCCTCAACACCAACGCGCTGGGCGCCGGACTTTCGCGCGCCCTGCAAGAGACGTCAGTTTATTACCTGCTTGCCTGGGAGCCGGATCGGGTCACGCAGGGTGCAGGACAGTTTCGCAGTATTGAAGTGATCTTGAGAGGGAAGCCGGACTTCAGCGTCCGCGTACGCCGAGGCTTCTTTGATATCGAGCCGACGAGCGCGGTAGTCCAACAGGAAAAGGGCGTCGAATCAAAACCGGAAGACCCGCTACGGCAGGCCATGAGCAGCGTGTATCCAGAGCGGGGGGTCCCAATCTCTCTGAGTACGAATTATCTCCTCACGACAGATCAACGGATGATGATCATCACGTCTCTGCAGATACCGAAGGAGGTTCTCTCGTTCAGCTCCGAGGTTGGCAAGCAACAAGCGACGATTCGTATTACCGGCCTGATCTTGAACGATCGCGGACAGGCAGGCGCAAACTTCACAGAAGGGATTGCAGTCAGCAGAGACTCCACCGATCCTTCGGATTCAGGACAGACGCTCAGCTATACGCACCAGATCTTTCTCAGCCCGGGACTCTATCAGGTGCGAGTGGCGGCACGCGATGACCAGAGCGGCCGCACCGGCAGCGCGCATTCCTGGATCGAGATTCCCGATCTTGCTTCTGGCCACCTGACGTTGAGCAGCGTACTGATTGGCACGCGGCGGCCTCCTGATGTGGCAGACACGTCTGGGAGTGGCGGGCCGGTCACGGCAGATATCGTCATCCAGCGTCGGTTTCGGCGTGGCTCTGCTCTGCGTTTTTTCCTGTTCATGTACAACGCCGCCCGGGCAGGTTCCGATTCGAAATCAGATATTGCCACTCGAGTGCTAATTCTGCGGGACAATCAGCCTGTCGTCACGACGGACTTCAAGAAGATGGCGACAGAGGACGGAGTGGTTGGTCTCGGTCTACCCTATGCCGCAGATTTGTCTCTTGCGAACTTACCCCCAGGCCGTTACATCCTCCATATGGACGTAATCGATCGGGTTTCAAAGCGACGCGCATCGCAACAAACACGATTTGAAATCGAGTGACGAAAGCCGTCTCACTCAGCCCCAACGGGGAACCCGCGCCAAGCTGATCATTCGACGCGCCACGATTCGTCAGTCCTCGTCCACTGGCGGTCCAGAGGCTCTCGTGACCTCCTCTGGCTTCACGCGATCGATATTGAACTTCCCCGCCGCCGTCGTCATCTTCTGCATCACTTCGTCGAAGTCGAAGCTCGTGGCTTTGGAGAAGCGAATGGGATTGATGCGGGCGGCGACGAATGGCCGGAGGTACGGGCTGGTCAGTCCTCGCGCCTTGAGTTTTTCGACGATCGCCGTCACGCGGTCATCGATCGCCAGGACAAGGCGCGCCCGTCGCTCTCGCTCGGCGACGGCTTTCGACAAGGGCTTGTCGAGGAACTCGTCGATTCGGCGCAGCACGGACTGGTAGACGGCGCCGCTCAGGCGCGGGCGCGACTCGTACGCCGCCCCCAGCGTGAGATACCACGGGTGCTCGAACTGAAACGCAAATGCCTCCTCCGGATCGCGCCGTTCGTCCGCGAGCGCGCGCGCCATGCGGATGGTCTCCAGCGACTTCTCGCGCAGGTTATGTGCCTTCTCGGTGTTGAGGGCCAGAATCTGGTACGCGACGTCCGCTTCCGGGATGAGCAGCGCGACGACGGCTTTCGCGCCGAGACGCCGCATGGCCTGCAGCCGGTGATTGCCGTTGGGTGTCCAGTAACGGCCGTCGTGGCGAACGACGATGAGCGGATCGAGGAAACGATCGAGCGTTTCAATCACCGTCATCAGCCGTTTGACGTGCGGATCCGACGGGTCGCGCTGGTAAGGCGTCGGCTCGACGCGATCGACCGGCAGCGAGACAATCAGCAGCGGTTTGCCGCCGAACGGATCGCGATATGCGCCAAGAACCGCCCCACCGTCCTGCTCGACGAGCGGCGCCAGCTCGTCTGCCGCGGCGGTGCCTGTGCGCATCTCTGCCGGCGAAAGGCCGATCGACGCGGCTGCCTGTTTCTTTCTGCGAGCTGCCCTTTTCTTTTTGGCCATGGCGGGGAGCAGGATATGCCAGATCGGTGAGAGCCCCGATCGCACTCTGCTGCGCCACTGCCGTTCAACGGCGACACCGCTTGAACTCACCCACCGTTGCGATATTCTCCACGCTCCCACGAGGGCCGTGGGCAAATCCGCATCCGAAACCGAACGCCAACCAAAGATCCGCAAAAGACCTCATCGCAGACGCGTTGCCGCCGGTGGTCGCGACGCTCCGGCGCGCTTGACCTCGGCCCCCCTGCTTCAGGGGGTTGAGAGCTTCTCTCAGCCGGCTGTCACCACGCTTCAGCGGTTCCGAAACGAAGCTGCGATCGGCCAGCAAAACAGCCCCTTCAGCGCGCGCGCGTCCCCGGCATGGATCTCGCCTGTGTCACTCATCGAGACGATCGCTGGTGCGCTCGGAAACCCATTCAGCCAGGAGAAACATCATGTCCGAAAGAGAAGACGAGAGACCCCATGTGAATCCCGGCCTCGACGGAATCACTGCGGGACGATGACCGCCAGGATCCGCTTGGATCCCACGGCGCACGTGCCTTCGGAGATTCCGGCCGGTTTCGACCGCCGGCGGTTCATCATGCGGAGCGCCGGTGATCTCCGCGGCCGCGGTGCTGACCGGCTGCGCACGAGCGGAGACCGAAAGCAAGGCACCCGCGCCGACTCCCGCGGCAGCCGCCACTCCGCCAGCCCCCGCCGCGCCCCCGCTGGACCCCAACCTGAACGTGGTGAAGAAAGGGCCAGGGGCCGGTGATGACGGTGCTGGACGAGTTCTACAAGGTGGGACCAGGCCCCTCGAGCTCGCACACGATCGGGCCGATGCGCATTACCTACGACTTCTACCAGCGGTGCACGAAGCTCCCGGCGGACACACTCGCGAAGGCGACGGGACTCAAGGTGCACCTGTTCGGCAGCCTCAGCGCGACCGGACAAGGGCACGGCACGGAGCGCGCCGCGCTCGCGGGGCTGCTCGGCCAGGAGCCGGCCACCGTCGATCCCTTGTTTCTCGACAAGATGCGCGACGAACCCAATCAGACCTTCCCGTTGAAGCTCGGCGGCAAGACGTTCAATCTGACGCTCAAAGACATCGTCTACGACGCGACCAAAGGGGACTTTCACCACCCGAACACCATGACCGCCAAGCTGATGGCCGGCGACACCGTGCTCTTCGAGCAGGAGTACTACTCGGTGGGCGGCGGCTTCATCGAGTGGAAGGGCTACACGCCTCCCAAGAAGAACGCGCCGAAGTACCCGTTCAGGACGATGGAGGAACTGCGGAAGCACGCCGAGAACAACAAGCTGTCGATCGCGCAAGTGATGCTGGCGAATGAGACGTCGATCTCCGGCAAGAGCGAGCAGGAGGTGTATGCCTTCGTCGACAAGATCACCGGCGCGATGGTGGCCATCGTGAAGTCCGGGCTCAGCGCACCGGAAGGCGTGCTTGCCGGGTCCCATCAAGCTGAAAACCAAAGCGGGGACCGTCTACAAGCGCGCGCATGGATGAGGCGAATCCGGCCGACCGCGGGATCGGCCTCTTGTCGGCGTCCGCCCTCGCGGGGTCGGAGGAAAACGCGCGCGGCCATCTCGTCGTCACCGCCCCGACCGGGGGGTCCGCCGGCGTCATGCCGGCGATCGTCTACGCCCTGGGCGAAGGCGGCCGCAAGCTGCCGCCGGCAAAGATCCGCGACGGCATGCTGGCGGCGGCGGCGGTGGGGTACCTCTGCAAGCACCACGCGACGCTGTCGGCCGCCGAAGGCGGCTGCCAGGCGGAGATCGGGGTCGCGTCGGCGATGGCGGCGGCGCTCGTCGCGACGGCACACGACGCGGAGCCGCGCGTGGTCGAGAACGCCGCCGAATCGGCGCTCGAACATCACCTGGGGATGACCTGCGACCCGGTCGCCGGATACGTGCAGATCCCGTGCATCGAGCGCTGCGCCTTCGGGGCCGTCAAGGCCTGGACCGCCTACGCGATCGCCAGCAACGAGGTCGCGTCCAGTCATCGCGTCAGCCTCGACCAGACCATCATGGCGCTGGCGGAGACGGCCAAAGACATGAACAGCAAATACAAGGAAACCAGCGAGGCCGGACTGGCCTTGTCAGTGACGCTCTGCTGATGTAACGCGAGTGATTCTGGCGGAGGAGGTCTTCCTCCTCCGCCGGAGCCGGCGGTGCGATTTCCGTCAACGCCGCATAGGCGTCAGGAAAGGTGTGTCAAATGAAGCGACTCATTGCGGTGATTCTGATGGTCGGTCTCGGGGCCTCGACCGCCCGAGCCCAGAGCCACAGGGCAGACCCATCGATGGAGATCTACGGCTTTGCGATGCTCGACATCGGACACGACTTCAAGCAGATCCACCCGGATTGGTTCGACACGCTGCGCCTGACGAAGCTGCCGTCGTTCAAGGACGAGTTCGGCGAGGACAACAGCACCTTTTCCGGCGTGCGGCAGAGCCGGCTCGGGGTCAGGACGTCGACCCCGACGAGTGTGGGCGACCTCAAGACCACTTTCGAGTTCGAGTTGTTCGGCACCGGCGTGGACTCCGGCCAGACGACGTTCCGGCTGCGCCATGCGTGGGGTGAGCTGGGCCAGTTCGCCGCGGGCCAGTACCTGGAGCCCGTTTACCGATCCGGACGCGTTCCCCAACTCAGCTCGAGTACCTGGGGGCCGACCGGCCTGGCGTGGTACCGCAACGTCCAGTTCCGCTGGACCCCGGTGGCGAGCGAGCACAGCAACCTGATGTTCGCGCTCGAGCGCCCGGGCGCCAGCGGCGACGCGGGCGTCTACGCAGACCGCATCGAGCTGCAGAACATCAAGGCCCGCTTCCCGATTCCGGACTTCTCGGCCGCCTACAAGACGACCCAGGCGTGGGGCTACGCGCGCGTCGCGGGCCAGCTGCGCAAGATCAACTGGGACGACATGCTCGCCGACCAGTTCGACCTGTCGGGCGACGCCATCGGCTGGGGCCTCAATTTTTCGACCAACCTCAAGGCCGGCTCCAAGGATGTCATTCGGGCGGCGTTCGTCGTGGGTGAGGGCATCCAGAACTCGATGAACGACTCGCCCGTCGACATCGGCATCCAGAACAACCTCCAGAACGCCGTCACCCCGATCGTGGGCAAGCCACTGCCGATGACGGCTCTGAGCCTCTTCGTGGACCACTCGTGGAACGCGAAGTTCAGCTCGGCCGTCGGGTATTCCCGCCAGGACATCGACAACAGCGACGGACAGGCGGCCACCGCGTTCAAGACCGGCCAGTACGCGCTCGGCAACCTGCTCTACATGCCGGTGCCGAATGTGATGGTCGGCGGCGAGCTGCAGTGGGGACGCCGGACCAATTTCTCCGACGGCTTCAGTTCCGACGGGCTCAAGCTGCAGTTCTCGTTCAAGTACAACTTCTCAGCCAAGATCGGCGGCTAGCGGAATCGATCGCACACTGCGTATTGTCCAGACTCGCAGCTGCCGTGGCGTTGACGTCAGTGTTCGCGACGGGTGCATACGGACAGAGTGAGTCATCGCCAGCCACTCCGGAGAACACGGTGCCAGGCACGACGCAGGGAGCCGAGGCTCCAGCGCCACCGCCGCCACCGCCGCCCGCCCAGATTCAGACCGAACCAAAGGATCGTTACCGGGATGGAATGGTTATCTGGCAAACTCCCGACGACGATAAAGTACCGTTCCTGCTGAAGTTCAACCTCAACACCCAATTCCGATATCTCAATACACTTTCATCGGACGACACGTTCACCGATCATCTCGGCAATGTCCGCGACGTTCATAAACGCCATGACCTTACGGTCAATCGCGCGATGTTCATCTTGAACGGCTACGTGTTCGACAAGCGGCTGATATATAGCTACACCGTGTGGACGTCCGCCGGGGCTGCGTCAATCGTCACAGCCGGGAACATTGGCTGGCGATTCAACCAGGCCCTCTCGATCATTTCAGGTTACAACGGTGCTCCAGGCACCCGATCACTTATTAACACGTTCCCATTTTTTACAGGCGTCGATAGGAGCATGGCGGACAATTTCTTCCGCCCCGGCTTCACCCAGGGAGTCTGGGCGATCGGGGAACCCGTGAAGGCGCTGAACTACATGGCGTTCGTCGGCAACGGTCTCAATACGCTGAATATCTCGGCCAACAAGATCGACACTCATCTACTGCTTGCCGGCAGTGTCTGGTGGGAACCGCTGGGGGCCTACGGGGAACCCGGCAAATCACGCAACATGTACGATGATTATTTCGCCTCCAACAACACTCGTATTCGAATTGGTACGTCGTTCACGAGATCCAGGGAAGACCGTTTTTCCAATCTCGATCAATCGAGTCCCGAGAACACGTCACTGTACAACTCCGACGGCGTGCTGACCTTCGCGACTGGAGCATTTGCGCCGGGAGTGACCGTCGACGAGGCCACCTACCGCTTGTGGGCGATCGACGGGGGCATCAAACGGAGCGGGCTTGCGGTCAACGGGCAGTACTACTTTCGCTGGCTGAACGACTTCGATGCTGACGGGCCGCTTCCGCTCGCATCGACATTCGACCACGGCGTTGAGTTGTCGGCGAGCTATTTTGTCATTCCCAAGAAGCTGATGCTGTATGGCCGCGGCTCGAAGGTCTTTGGACAGTTCGGCGACTCGTGGGAGTACGCCGGCGGCGTCAAATGGCATTTCCTTCCGACCGAGCGCATCTGGTTGAGCGCCGAGGCTGATGCGCTATGAGAAGGTTCCTTATAGCGGAGCCTTTACTCCGTATACCGCAGGTATGACTGGCTGGGCGCCAATGATTCAGACGGTTCTCGCCTTTTGACGTTGGCAACCACGTGGTCGCTTAACTCGCTCGCCACCACGGTCCCCGCCGGCGCCCTTACCGCTTCAACGCCATCATCCCGTTCAGCGCGACCGTGATCGTGGTGGGCGACACATCCTGGCTGCGGCGGTGAATCAGAAAGCGGCTGCCGTCGCGGTTGGGGACGTAGTGCACGCGGATCGAGCCCACGCCGGCATGCACCTGCGCCTGGAAGAGCGGCCGCGGTACACCAAATGGCACGTCACCAGACGACACCGGTACGGCCATGAGCATGCGATCATCCGCCAGGTAATACAGTTCCCGCCCGTCGCTTCGCCATCGCGGTTCGTATCCACCGTTGACGGAGATGGGCCACTTACGAGCAGGGGGCTGAAGTGATTGCACGTAGACATCAAACCGGCCCGACTCGTTGGAGGTGTAGGCGATGAAACGTCCGTCTGGTGAGAAATTGCCGTGAATCTGCTCGCCGGGGGATTCCACGATCCTGGCCGGCTTGGTCGGGTCGGCCATCGTCAGAAGCCAGATGTCAGAGGGGTCCCCGCCCGTGAACGCCAGGCGCTGTCCATCGGAGGACCAGTCTGTCGGAAGCAGAGTGGAATGTCCCACGCCGGCCCTGCGCGCCAGATCCCCCGGGACCAGCGGCTCGTCGTTGCCTCCGGCGACGGCGCTGTGCTGATAGAGCTCGAGCACTCCATTGCGATTGGTGCGAAACGCAATGCGGTCGCCTTGCGGCGACCAGACGGGGGCTGCGTTGAGCGCCGGACCGAACGTGAGCCGCGAGGCGGCACCCCGGGCGAGATCGAACACCCAGATATCGGGGACGCTCACCTTCGGATCGACCAGAGATACCGCCAGACGTTTCTCGTCCCAGGACAAACGAAAATCTGAATAGTCGTGCTCGCCGTCGGGCCCCACAGTGCCGTGCGCAGTTCCGCTGCGGTCGAACCACGTGAGGCGGCCCGTCCGCAGCGTGGCGCCGGCGTAAGCGATTGTTCCGGTCCTCGACGCTGAAATCGCCGTATTCCCACGGCTGGACCGGCCCACGCCCGCCTCGATGGGTGTGGGCTGGCCCGACACGACCAGGCGATCGCTGTCGAACGGCTGGGCGACAAGGGTGTCGCCGTCCATGAACAGCAGGTAACCGGGAGCGACAAAGTGGGCATCGGTGTCCATGCGAAGGACCTGGTGTCGTGCCTCCTCGTCCAGTGCGCCAACATAGACGCCGCGATCATCGGCACGATTGCTTCGCGCGGTGAAGAGAAAGTGCCTGCCATCGGGCAGGAACTGAGGCCAGCGATGGGATCCTTCGTTCTTCGAGGAATCCAGATGCGTCGCTGGCTTCGGCGTTCCACCTGCTGCCGCGACCCTGTAAACCTCGCCGTACCCAGTCCCAACGAGGATTGTGTTGTCCGGGCCCCATGAGGCGCCGCGGGCATCTGGAATGCCACGGGCGACTGTCTGCACCGTCCCGCCCGATACCGCGACTCTCTTCAGTGTCCCTTGCGCATCGAAAAAACCTATCCAGCGGCCGTCCGCAGACCAGAACGGGTCTCGAGCTTCGTCGGTGCCCGCCATCGAGCGAGCCTCCAGATCCTCCAGTTGCCGCACCCAAAGCGTCGGCTTGAGCGCAGGCGGCCCCGCAACAAACGTCAGGGAGCGGCCATCGGGTGAGAGAGCGAACTGCAGGATCGAAACCGTGGAGTCTAGCTGTGGCGTGAACATCGCCGACCCAGGAGGGTTGACCGAAAGGCGGACGATCTCAGTCGGTTGCACGACCGGTCTCGGCCAGCGCGCGACCACCGCGAGCCCAATCAGTAGCACGGTTGTCGCCGCGATCCAGGCGCCGCGTTCCAGCGAGCCGCTGTTCGGCCGCGCGCGCCGATCCACAGCAGCTGTCTGGTCGGCGGCGATCGATTCGAGAATTTTCCCAACGTCCCCGCTGCTTTGCCAGCGCTCATCGGGATCCTTCGCCAGAGAGCGATCGACCAGATGATCGAACGCGCGCGGAGCCAGCGGCTGTCGCGTAGAGATGGCCGGCGGCGTGTCGCGCAGGATCGCGCCGATGACGCTGGCCGGTGTGTCGCCCGCAAACGGGCGCACTCCGGTCGCCATCTCGTAAAGAACGGCGCCCAGCGCCCAGATGTCGCTGCGTGCGTCGGCCTCCCGGCCCTCGATCTGCTCGGGCGCCATGTACTGCAGTGTCCCGAGAATCGTGCCGTGCGCCGTCTCGAACGTTGGTGTCGAGGTCCGCGTCATTCCGGACAACGAGATGGGATTTGGCGTGGGCCGTAATTTCGCCAGGCCGAAGTCGAGCAGCTTCGAGCCCGTCTTGGTCAACATGATGTTGGCGGGCTTGAGATCGCGATGGACGATGCCCTGGCGATGCGCTTTGTCGAGCGCGTCGGCAATCTCGGTGGCAATCCTCAACGTCTGGTCGAGCGGAAGCGGCCCTTTCTCGAGGCGCGCGGCGAGCGTCTGGCCCTCGAGATGCGGCATGACGAGGTAGTGCGTACCATCGACCGAGCCCACGTCGTAGATGCCGCAGATGTGGGGATGGTCCAGCGCGGCGATCGCCCGCGCCTCGCGCTCGAAGCGAGCCCGCGAATCGGCGTCGCCGGCGACTGCACTCGGAAGAACTTTGATGGCAACCGTGCGATTGAGACGAGTATCGTGGGCTTTGTAGACCTCGCCCATGCCGCCGGCGCCCAGCGCGCTGACGACTTCATACGGGCCGAGCCGGAAGCCTGGGTTGAGGGACACGCGCGCCTGAGCCTCCTCGGGTTCTTTGCACCGTGATTATAGCGGCGCGGAGCGGAGGTCGCTCCATGACGACGAGCCTGCAAGAACGCTAACGCGGCGCGGCCGGGGCCGCATCCAGTTCGGACCACTCGACTCCAAATTTGCCGTCGGTTGGGCAGGTCCTCACGGGCTTCGGATCTTCGCCACGCAAGGCCACCTGCCAGTCCGACAACCAGCAATCGTCGAAAATTGAGCAGTAACAGAAGGAGACTTGAATCCGGCTCCATGCCGGTGCCGCGAGTGCATTCACAGCTTCCGGCGTCTCAGGTACTAAACGCATTCAGCGGAACCTGTGGAGCCATTACCCATCCAGAGCCCCCTACGATTCCCTCGTGGAATGGCGCACGCCGCACAGCCTCGTCTTTTGAAATCGCGGCGAGGAACTCGCGCCACGATCGTACGGGCTTGCCGTCAACCCGGACAGCGAAGTAACGAATCAAGGCAGGACCCACTCCCGCATTGACCAATTGGATCCCGAAGAACGGCGGCGATGAGGTTCGACCTGGGGCGGCTTGAATATACGGCCACACGGTCGCCGCGCGCTGGTCGGCTGCGACTTTTACCTGCCAGATGACCGCGGCCGCGGAAATGGCGCTCAGGAACATCGCGGAAAGCGCAAGGACGCTGTTCGTTCGAATGCGCTTCGCGGCCTTCTGAGCCCGAGGCCGATCTGCTTCCGACTCCTCGATATGCTCTGTCATATGGTTGGATCCTCGGCGTCGTGTTACGTGCCGCGACTCTGAATGTGAAAGCCTGCGGATTCTACTACCGCACAGACACCACGTGACGGTGGCGTGTCAACATGCTTGTGTCGGCCAGCCGCTTTGCGTACGCTGAGGTGAAGTCTGCGACAGCCGTGATGGAAGGCAACATCGTGCGGAACAACATGACAGCCGACTACGCGTGGCGAGACATCGATGACCACTCTGAGATCCGACGATTCTCTCTGGTACAAGGATGCCGTTTTCTATCAGCTCCACGTCAAGTCGTTCGCCGACAGCAACGCCGACGGCATCGGTGATTTCCCCGGCCTTACCTCGAAGCTCGATCACCTCGCCTCGCTCGGAGTGGACTGCTTATGGCTCCAGCCGATGTATCCCTCGCCGTTCAAGGACGACGGGTATGACATCTCCGACTACACGAGCATCTATCCGGGCTACGGGACGCGACAGGATTTCGAGACGTTCCTGAGCCAGGCGCACGCCCGAGGGCTGCGCGTCATCATCGAGCTCGTGCTGAACCACACCTCCGATCAGCACGCATGGTTTCAGGAAGCGCGCAGCTCCATCGACAACCCGCGTCGCGATTGGTACGTGTGGAGCGATACCGACGATCGCTATCGTGGAGTGCGCATCATCTTCATCGACACCGAGCTGTCGAACTGGGCTTGGGACCCGGTGTCGAAGGCCTACTACTGGCACCGATTCTTCAGCCATCAGCCCGACCTCAACTACGACAATCCTGCGGTTCGAGAAGAGATCTGGAACGTGATGAAGTTCTGGCTGGAGATCGGCGTCGACGGGTTTCGGGTGGACGCGGTGCCGTACCTCGTCGAGCGCGAGGGCACGTCGTGCGAGAACCTGCCCGAGACGCACGCCGTGCTGAAGGAACTGCGCGCCCGGCTCGACGCGCACTTCACCGGCAAAGTGCTGCTGGCCGAAGCCAACATGTGGCCAGAGGACGTCCGCCCGTACTTCGGCGAGGGCGACGAGTTCCACATGTCGTTTCACTTTCCCATCATGCCCCGCATGTTCATGGCGCTCCGGCTCGAAGACCGCAAGCCGCTCATCGACATCATCGAGCGCACGCCGAGCATTCCCGACTCCTGTCAATGGGGCATCTTCCTGCGCAACCACGACGAGCTGACACTCGAGATGGTGACCGAGATCGAGCGGCAGTACATGTGGGACGAGTACGCCAAGGACCCGCGCGCCCGCATCAACCTTGGCATCCGGCGCCGGCTCGCCCCGCTCGTGGACGGCGATCGACGCCGCATCGAGCTGATGAGCGGCCTGCTCATGTCTCTGCCGGGGAGCCCGATCGTGTATTACGGCGACGAGATCGGGATGGGAGATAACGTCTACCTCGGCGATCGGAACAGTGTGCGCACGCCCATGCAGTGGAACGGCAGCGTGAATGCCGGCTTTTCGGGCGCCGATCCCGAGCGCCTGTGGTTGCCGCTCATCTCGAATGCCGTGTACGGATATCAGGCCGTCAATGTCGAGTCGCAAGAACGGAACGCGACGTCGCTCCTCAACTGGACGCGGCGCCTTATCGAGGTTCGGCGCCTGACCAAGGTCTTCGGCCGCGGGTCGATCGAATTTCTCAAGCCCGACAACCATCGCCTGCTGGCGTTCACACGGACGCTCGGGCGCGACACTGTGCTGGTGGTCAGCAACCTCGCTGGAACCGCGCAGGTGGGCGAACTCGATCTGGCACGGCTCGCAGGCGCCATCCCGATCGAAATGTTCGGCGGCAGTATCTTTCCGCGCATCGGAAGGGAGCCGTACATCATGATGATGGGGCCCTACGATTTTTACTGGTTCCGGCTGCGCTGGCTCTAATGGAGAACGAAAGTACCCTCTCCGACGCGCTGCTCCGTCAGCTGATCGCGGTGGGCCAGGTGGACATCCTGGTCGGGTTGCCGACATTGAACAACGCGGCAACCGTCGTCGACGTCGTTCGCGCCGTTCATGGATGCTTCACGCGCGATTTCCCCCGCCTGCGCACGGTCTTAATCAACTCCGACGGCGGCTCGACAGACGGGACGCCAGACCTGATTCGTAACGCGTCGTTCACCGAAGCGGATATGGTGCAGACGTCGCACTCGCTGCGCACGCTCCATCGCGTCGTCGCGCCGTATCACGGCTTGCCGGGAAAGCACACGGCCCTGCGTACCGTCTTTGCCGCCGGAGAGTTGATCCAGGCGAAGGTGGTCGTCCTCATCGATCCCGGCGGCCCAGCAACCACCGTCGATCGCGTAACCGAGCTTATCGGCCCAGTCGCTGGTGCTGACGTCGAGTTCCTGGCACCGCGTTATCGACGGCATCCTCGTGACGGCGTCCTGATCACGCAGTTCGTACGTCCACTGGTGCGCGCCCTTTACGGCGTCGCCCTCGACGAGCCGCTCGGGGCCGAGTTCGCCTGCTCGGGACGTTTTGCATCCCACTGTCTCGAGCAGGACATCTGGAATCATGAGGCGGCGAGGTTCGCGATCGATCTCTGGCTCCGCACCGAGGCCCTGGCCGAGCAGTTCATGGTCGGGCAGATTTGGCGCCCGGCCACGACGGTCGCCGGCGCGCGCACGACGCTTCGCGAGGCGGTGCGCCAAGTAGTGCTCTCCCTGGTCGAGAGCCTTCGCGCACACGAACCGTTCTGGCTGAAGGCCGACGGCATCGCGGAAATGCGCACGTGGGGCACCGACCCGATGGCCATTTCCGACGCCGCCACGTGGGACTATCAGGCACTGGCCGAGCACGCCCGTCACGACATTCTCGAGATCAAACCTCTGCTCGAGGAGGTGCTGGAGCCGGACGTGTTCGCGCGACTCATGGATGACAATCCGGGCGCGAGCGCACGGCTTGACGACGAGCTCTGGGTGCGCAGCGTGTATGCCTTCGCCGCCGCGACACGCCTCGGGCGCACCAGCGTCGAGCACCTGGCCGACATGTTTGCGCCGCTCTATATGTTGCGCGCCTCGGCGTTCATGGCGGACACCGCGTCTGAATCGCCGGCCATGGTGCAGGCAAGACTCGACTCGCTCTGTGAGACGTTCCTACGGCTGAAGCCAGCGCTCGTCGCCCGCTGGTCGGTCGAAGTGTGAGGTCACGATGATTCATGAAATCGCCAATGCGCTCGTGCAGTCGTGGCGCAACTTTGCCACCGCGTTCGTGCTGTTCGTGCCGCGACTCGTCGCCGCCACCATCATCTTCGCCGGGGGATTTGTCGTATCGCTCCTCGTTCGCCGGGTCATCCAGAGGCTGCTGGCGGGGCTGGGCGCCGATCGCCTGTCGCTGCGCACCGGCGCGAGCGAGATGCTGCGCAAAGCCGACATGCCGACAGCTGAGGTGCTCATCGCGAAAATTGTGTTCTGGATTGTCTGGATCGGGTTCATCGTTTCGGCTGTCGACACGCTGCAGTTCGAGCCGTTTCGGGGACTCGTCGAGGAGTTCTTCAGGTTCGTCCCACGCTTTCTGGTCGCGCTGCTGGTGCTCGCGCTCGGCTTCCTGGTCGGCAATTTTCTCTGGCGCGCAACGCTGCTGGCCTCGGTGAACGCCGGGCTGCCTGGCGCCCGCCTGCTGAGCGGCGCGCTGCGCGTCCTCGTCATCGCGATCGGCGTCGTGATGGCGCTCGAGCAGCTGGGACTGGCCAGTGCGGTCGTGCTGACGGCGTTCGCCATCACGTTTGGCGCGCTCATGCTGGGACTGGCGATCGCGTTCGGGCTGGGCGGGCGAGACGCGGCGAAGCAACTGCTCGAAGAGCGGCTTCATGCGAAAAGGGAACGCGACGCAGACGCCGCGCCTCACTTGTGATCGTGCGCACGGTACCGTTCCCTCGTTCAAGCGGCGTGCTGCTCCATCCGACATCGCTGGCGGGCGGTTTCGGCATCGGCAATCTGGGCCCCGGCGCGCTCGAGTTCATCGATCTGCTCGCGGCCGGCGGCCAGCGGTTGTGGCAGGTGCTGCCGCTCGGACCGACTGGCTACGGCGACTCTCCGTATCAGTGTTTTTCCGCGTTTGCAGGCAATACGCTGCTCGTCAGCCTCGAACAACTCATCGAGGATGGCCTGCTCACCGAATCGGAGGTCGGTGACCGGCATCTCTTTCCACCGGGGAACGTCGACTTCCCCGCTGTTATCTCCCACCGTCGGGCGCTCTGGCCGCGAGTGCTCGACCGCTTCGATGCGGCAGGTGGCACGCCGACGCGCGATCGTTTCGACCGGTTCTGCAGCGAACACGCGAGTTGGCTGGACGACTTTGCGCTGTTCATGGCCGTCAAGGAGGCGCAGGGACATATCGCCTGGACGGCGTGGGAGCGCGACATCGCCGAACGCGATCCGTCGGCGATCGCGCGCTGGACGGCCCGCTGCGCTCGAGAGATCCGGCTCCACAAACTCACGCAGTTTCTGTTCTTCGAGCAGTGGCAGCACGTGCGCGACGCCTGCCGTGCGCGATCGATCGAGATCATGGGCGATCTGCCGATCTTCGTCGCGCACGACAGCGCCGACGTCTGGGCGCAACGTGAGTTGTTCCGTCTCGACTCAGACGGCCACCCGACGGTACTCACCGGTGTGCCGCCGGATTACTTCAGCGCGACCGGCCAGTTGTGGGGGAATCCCCATTATCGGTGGGATGTCCTCGGGCAGACCGGATACGCATGGTGGATCGAGCGCTTTCGTGCTGTGTTGGCGCTGGTCGATCGCGTCCGCATCGATCACTTCCGCGGGTTCGAGGCGTCGTGGGAAGTGCCGCGCGGCGCGACGACGGCCATTGGTGGCGAGTGGGTGAAAGGACCGGGCATAACGCTCTTCAAAGCGGTGCAATCAGCGCTGGCAGCCGATCGACTCCCTTTCGTGGCCGAGAACCTCGGCGTGATCACACCAGAAGTGGAAGCGCTGCGCGAGCAGTTAGGGCTTCCCGGGATGGCCATCCTTCAGTTTGCTTTTGGAAACGATCCGCAGGCCCCTGACTTCACGCCTCACAACTACCCGCGGAACCTTGTGGCCTACACGGGCACGCACGACAACGACACGACCGTGGGGTGGTGGACCGGTGGCGTTGGCCACAGCACACGGTCGGACACCGAGCGTGAGAACGAACGTGAGTGCGCGCGGCGTTATCTCGACCTTGACGGACGAGAGGTGCACTGGCAGTTCATCCGCGCAGTGCTGGCGTCGGTCGCGGATAAAGCGATCGTCCCCGTGCAGGACCTTCTCGGCCTTGGGAGCGACTCGCGCATGAATCGGCCTGGCACGACCAGTGGCAACTGGAGGTGGCGGCTGCTCCCCGGGCAGCTGACTCGCGAAACGACGCACAAGCTCGCCGTAATGACCGAGACATACGGCAGGGTCTGACACTACAAGGAAATCCAGAGCCAGACGGAACCCAACACGAGGGTCGCTACTGTTAAAGCATTTCGTGGACGTGCGCAAACGCCGCCTCTCCCGTTGCACCCGCACTAACTGTCACGGTGACTGAAGGGGCCTCTAGGGACCGAAGGTGAATGCGAATGCCCGCACGCCGGGATCGCTCGTCACCAGGGTCAGCACGTGCGGTCGTCGCGACGCACCCGCAATCAGGCGAAGCATGCCGGACCGATCGAAGCGCGCCACTCCGTCTGCGCCCACGTCTGCACCATGGGCGTCGCCGACTGGCTTCCCGTCCAGCAGCACGGTGACCACCGCACTGCCCGAGGTTCCTGGTTGCATGACCAGGTTCACTTCGCCGGCAGTGAACGGGAGCACGATCTTGCCCGTGCCTTTCCGGAGCTCGACGTACTGACGTTCGCTTCGCCAGTCGCCGTCCATGGTGACAGTCCCGGGCTGACGTCGCTCAGCCCCGACGTAGGTCTCGTTGGTGATCCCGGCGTATGAGGGCTGGCCGGTCCTCGCGAACGCTGTTGCCTCGTTGCTGACAGCAGGCAGCTGAACGCCTGAGTTGGCAGCTGCCAGGAGCCGCCGGATCTCGGCTTCGATCTCGTCGTACTGCCCCTCGCCCACCCAACGCTTGACCAGCTTTCCCTGACCGTCGAAGAGGTACTTCGCCGGCCAGGCGTCGTTGCCCAGAGCCCGCCAGATCACGAACTCGTTGTCGATCGCGATCGGATACCTCAGCCCGTGGTCGCGAATTCCCCGGTCGATGTTCTCGGCCCGCTTGCCGAACTCGAACTCTGGCGCGTGCACCCCGACCACGACCAGGCCGAGCGAGGCGTAATCGCGATTCCACGCCTGGATATAGGGCAAGGTACGAATCCAGTTGATGCAGGTGTATTCCCAGAAATCGACCAGTACCACCTTGCCGCGCAGCCGTTCGGCGGTGAGTGGCGATGAGTTCACCCAGCGTTCTGCGTTGAGCGCGGGCAGTTTGTTCGGTGCGCCGGCCAGGCTCGAGCAGGCGACGATGCCGGCGAAGAGAAGGAGCGGCAGGATGACTCGCATGAACGGGAACTCCAGAATTCGGCGGATGACGCGCACGCTCAGCGCGCCATCCACCTGCGACCTTTGAACTACCGCAACGACTTCAACCCGGCGCGCACCTCTTCCACGAAGAGCTGCGGCTGTTCCCACGCCGCGAAGTGCCCGCCTTTCTCGACCTTGTTGTAGTGGATCAGTTTGGGAAATGCCCGCTCTGCCCAACTCCGCGGGGCTGGATAGAGTTCATCAGGAAAGACGCTCACGGCAACCGGGATGGAGACGCCTTTGGCGTTGAAATACCCTTTGCCCCAATACTCCCAATAGAGACGGGCGCCAGAAAGCGCTGTGTTCGTCAACCAGGTCAACGTGATGTTGTCGAGGATGTCGTCGCGCGTGAGACCCTCAGACTGTCCGTCAAACACGCGCGCGATGAGCTCATAGCTGCGCGCGTCGTGATCAAGGAAATACGCCGCCAGGCCGATCGGAGAATCGGCGATTCCGTACATCGTCTGCGGGCGCAATCCCAGCTGGAAACCGTATCCGATACCCTTCTGATAGACGAACTGCAAACGCTCGTAAGCGAGTTTCTCGTCGGCTGAGAGACCCGATGGCGCCGGCGCGCCGGAAAAGGCCGCCCCATCAATGTCGGCTGGAAAGATGCCGGGCATGTTGGTGTGAATGCCGAGCAACTCCGGAGGTGCCTGCACGCCCATGAGTTCCGTAATGACCGCACCCCAATCGCCGCCTTGCGCCACGAATTTCGCGTACCCGAGGCGCTTCATCAGCACGACCCAGGCACGTGCGATGTGAGCGGGATCCCAGCCGGTGGCGGTCGGTTTTCCCGAGTATCCGTAGCCCGGTATTGACGGGATCACCAGGTGGAAGGCATCTGATGCATTGCCGCCGTGTGCGGTGGGGTTGGTCAGCGGATCGATGATCTTCATCTGTTCGGTGATCGAGCCGGGCCATCCGTGCGTCACGATCAGCGGCAACGCATTTTCATGTTTCGAGCGGACGTGAATGAAGTGGATGTCCAGCCCATCGATCTCAGTGATGAACTGCGGTAGGGCACTGAGCTTCGCCTCCACCTTCCGCCAGTCATAGTCCGACGCCCAATAGCGCGCCAGCGCCTGCATCGTCGCAAGCTGGACTCCTTGGGATGCATCTGTAACGGTTTCCCGTTCAGGCCACTTTGTCGCGTTGATGCGCCTGCGCAATTCGGTGAGTTCCGCTTCCGGAACATCCACAGTAAACGGGCGAATCGCGGCCTCGCCGGTTGTCTGCTCGGGGGCTTGTGTGGCACTAGGCGTCATGATGTCCTCCTCTTGAGTCGTAGTGGAATCTCGAACATGAAATCAGATGCGAGGCGTGGGATCTATTGGACGAAGGTATCGACGCCCTTACGCTGCGGGTGCAGGGCCACGACATGGTCTTGCAGGTTCATTCACGAGAGGATGCGTGACTTCACTGGCGGAAGTCCATAGGACTTTGGTCGGACGATAGATCGAATCCCAGTCCGACAGCCAGCCCGGACTTCCGTCATCGCGATGACCGAGCCGATGAAGCCTGCCGTCGGACTACCTCTTGTCGATGCGAAAGGAAATGGCCACCCCAACGTGGGGGCTGCGTTCGAGGAAAGTCTGGGTGCCGAAGAAGGCGACGTCGAGGCCAAAGTTGCGTGTCAGGTTGAAGCCAGCCCCGGCTGAGGGAAACCAGCTGCCGTCGTAATAGCGACCTGCCCCTCTCAGTTCCACCGCACCAAGCCGGTACTCCAAGCCGGTGCGGAACTGGTTGCCCATGAAACCGTGCGAGAACTCTGAGAGCACTGACCACTTTTCCCTGTGATATGCGACATCACCCGTATACGTGACCGGCAGCTCGAGTCGACGCTTCTGGTTGGTGGCGGGCAGCTTGACATAAACGAACTCGGTACCGCCGAAGAGGCTCACGAGCGTGAGGTGGTGTGGCTTGATCTTCGTCCAGGTGATCCGGTTCGCGATGCCGCCCACGCCAACGCCGAAGTCCCAACGATTGACGACGAACGCGACACCGGCATCGATGGCCATCCCGCGGCCATGCGACGACGTGTACCAATCGAGCGCAAAGGGCGCCGTCGGCGGATTGGGCGAGACGAGGCCAAACGAGTCGGTCTCGAATTGAAGGTTCGCATCGAAGATGTCGAGGCGGAGACCTTGCAGGTAGTGGAAATTCGCAGCGACGTACATGCCATTGCGGCCGGCAGCCGTCCCCTCCTGAGCGAAGTACGGAAAGCGTGCCCGATACCCTCCGGTGATCGCAACGGCAAGCTGGTCTGTCTCCCCTCCTCCGATGCCAAGGCTGGCGGCCGGAAGGTACGCATCGACCGGGCTGTTCAGGAGATCCACAAGCTCGCTGTCGAACTCCGCGTGCGCGCGTGCCGCGAGATACGGACCCGCGCCGACGTAAATCCCCTGAAAGCTCCGGTCGCCCGTGTGCACCATGAAGGTCTTGCCCCAGTTCTCCAGGATCAGTCCCTCTGCGGTGATCGACGGCTCAATCTCGAATCCGCGATACGCGTTGAGGTCTGGCTGGAATTGCGCCTGGACGATGTCCCTGAATAACGTTCGGCCGGTAATGTCGTCGCGTCGACCGAGCACGTGGTGAAGCGGGCTGTAGGCGAACTCTACGGCGCGAGAGAAGTCGAAGTCTTCGCGATTCGGGTAAAAGACGCGGAGGTTGGTCAACACCTTCACCAGCCCCAACGGGATCACGATCGATTTGTACCGGCGCTGCCGTTCGACCAGCTTCGATGCCAGGTTCGGAGTCCCTCCGACACCCCCCAGCGCGATGCGCCTGGCGTCGAAGCTGTAGTTCTGGGCGGACGCCGACGAGGCGGTCCATACGAGTATGAGGACCGCGACGACGGCATGTCGCGATCTGCAGGTAACGGAATACGGGTGATTCATGAACCGGATCGCCATTTGTGAGGATGATGCTTCGCGTAGCTTTTCGTTGTCCTGTATCGCCCGATCAGAAATGCAAGGCAAGACTGCTGCCGCAGTGGATGACCAGAGATCGGCTGTCTTTTGGGGAGATCTTCTTCACCTCAACCGCCGTTGAGCAGCCGGGTCTCAAGGGGCCGTGAGTCTCGGCGACATCCGTGACGATGGCCCGTCACAGGCCCGGGTCTGTGGCTGTTTCCACGCCCGCACCGTAACAGTGCCCACAACATTTGGTGAGCAGTCACGAGCCGCGGTTCC
Source organism: Vicinamibacterales bacterium (assembly GCA_963811435.1). Classification (GTDB taxonomy): domain Bacteria; phylum Acidobacteriota; class Vicinamibacteria; order Vicinamibacterales; family JAMQPK01; genus JAMQPK01. Next base: position 270,714 of record CAWERD010000006.1, on the reverse strand, counting down.
CCCGACCATCTGGTTGGTCGGGCTACTTCGCTAGTTCGATGAGCACGATGTCGGAGTTTTCCCGAAGGCGATCGAACACGATCGCTAGTCGGTATTGATAATGATCAGACGCTCATCAGTACGCGAGCCGCCAGGCACTTCATCTGTTCTCGTTGCTCGCGTCGAGCGCCTGAAGCAGATCGTCGAGGATTTCGTCGCACGCCTCGAGCCCGACCGACATCCGAATGAGTCCATCGGTAATGCCGATTCTGAAACGATCTGCTGGCGCCATCCCCGCATGACTCGTCACGGCCGGTCGCGTCAACAACGTTTCAGCGCCCCCTAGACTCGGCGCCACAATCGGCAGGGTGGTCAGTCTCATGAATGAGTCGGCCGCGGCCGCGCCACCTTTCAGCTCGAAACTGAGCATCCCGCTCACGCCTTCGAGCAGACTCCGGGCGCGCGCGTGCTGCGGATGACTTGAAAGTCCCGGATAATTCACCTTCTGGACCCTCGAATGCGCTTCGAGCCCGCGGCTTATGGCAAGCGCGCTGGCGCATTGGTGCCTTACCCGCAACACCAATGTTTTCAGGCCGCGGTCGAGCAGAAAACACGCGTGCGGATCCAACGACCCGCCAAGATGATTGAGCCGGTGCGTGACCTGCTCGATCCACGCCTTCGATCCAATGACCGCGCCGGCGACGATGTCGCTGTGGCCGTTCAGGTACTTCGTGCAGCTGTGGAGGACGAGATCGAAACCGCGCTCCAGAGGGCGGAAGTTGACTGGTGTCGCAAAAGTGTTGTCAATCAGCGAGACGAGTCCATGGGACCTCGCGAACTCGACGACGCCGTCGAGATCCGGCACGCGCATCAGCGGATTGGAAATCGTTTCGACGTAAATCGCGCGTGTGTTCGCGCTCAGCAGACGCGGCCACGAAGAGGGATCATCGGCGTCGATGAAGTCAACGGCGATGCCCAGATGCTTCAGTTCGGTGGTCAGGAGATCATGAGTGCCGCCGTACAAGCAGTCCTGCGCAAGCAGGTGATCGCCAGGGCCGAGCACTGTCAAGAGCGTTGTCGAAATCGCCGCCATCCCGCTGGAGGTCGCAACAGCGGCCTCTGCGCTTTCCAGCGCCGCCAGCTTCTCGTGTAGAGCCGTCTGCGTCGGCGTGTTGTTGAGTCGGAGGTACTTCAAGTCGTGATAGCTGTCCTCGCCGGTAAACTCGAACATCGCCGACTGGAAGATCGGCATGATGACAGCACCGCCGGTGCGGGGTGACGGCACGCCGGCGTGAACGGCCTTCGTTTCCAGACGCTTGAACGTTCTTGCCATCACCATCCCTTCGCGGCTACCGCTGTCTCCCTGCAACGACCGGCGGCGTCCCCCGCTCGGAGAGCTCCGCCGTCGCCATAGTAATCCCTCGTGTAATGATCCGCGAACTCAGAGGCCTCGGCGACCGGGTCGAGATCGCCTCACACGCTCCGGCGCGTGATGATTTTCCACTCTGGCTCACCCGGGCGGCGTAGATTAGGGCCAGCTGCTGGTCAGACAGAGCCTGTGCCATCGGAGGTTTCCGATCCAAGACGATCTGTCCGTCTCAAAACAGATGGAGGCTGTATGTTCAGAACGACCGTGAGCGCCATTCTCTTATGGCTGCTCTTCACAGGAACGTCCATCGCCGCGCCGCTCAGTCAGCCGGAACGTCAGCGGCTCATCGCACATCTGAACATGACGGAAAGCTGGCTCGTTGACGAAGTATCCGACCTTTCACCGGCGCAGCTCGCGTTTCGCCGGGCTCCCGGAACCTGGACCATCCTGGAGGTCGTTGATCACCTTCTCGTCGTAGGCCCCATCTACTGGCAGGACCTTCAGAATGCGCTGAAAGGCCCTGGTGCACAGAGGTCAAGCGCAAGCGACGCTGACATTCTGTGGTACGGGATCGACCGGTCCAATCGCGAAACCGCCATCCCGTCGGAAGTGCCGAAGGGACTGACGGACGTTCGCGCGGGCCTCGAGGCGCATCGCAAGCTGCATGGGCGGCTGATCGAGTATGTCAGGACTACGAACGACGATCTCCGAGGGCATCTGGTCGAACGACAGTCGTGCGACGGGTATCAGTGGGCTCTGCTCATCTCGACGCATGAACAGCGGCACATTCTCCAGATCCGCGAGATCAAGTCGGATGCACGATTCCCGAAGAAGTAAAAGGAACTCAGCGAGCGTGAGCACAGGGACACTCACAGGGAAATCCAGAGCCAGACGGAACCTAACACGAGGGTCGCCAGCTGTTACGGGCAGCCCAATCCGGAAGTACTCGCGGAAACCGAGGTAGACACCTTCAGCTGCGGCGCGCTCGACGACGATGATGTTCGCGACCGAACCAGTGATCGTGAGGTTACCGGCCAAAGTCGACGCCATAGCCAGTATCAGCCAGCCGGCATGCGGGTCAGGGAAATCAACCACGAGCGTGCGCAGGAGCATGACGGCCGGCACGTTGCTGACAATATTGGAGAGTATGGCGGTGAGCGGAACGAAGATGGCGGTTTGATGCAAATCCCATCTCGCGATTGGTCGTAGCAGCGCGGCCGTCAGTCCTGCGCGTTCGGCTCCGGCAACGATGATGAATAGTCCGACAAAGAACACCAGCAGTCCCCAATCGACTTCGTCGTAGACCTTCCTCGGTTCAACGGTGCGGGTAATGAGGAGCAGCGCCGCGCCGACCGCCGCCATCATGGCCGGCGGGAGTCCCGCAAGGAAGCCCGCCAGTACGATCACGAGCACGATGGCCGGTTTCTTCCGCATCGGCTGGTATTGGAATTCCGGTGCCGTCAGGACATCTGCGACACGCACCCGGTCGATCGGACCGCGGATGTAAATCCGGTGGATCAAAAACCAATTCATCAGGAGCCCTGCGATCGCGATCGGTCCCAGATGCGCCATGAAGTCAAGGTACGAAATACCTGACAGGGATCCGATCAACATGTTTTGCGGATTACCGGTAATCGTGGCGGCGCTTCCGATATTGGATGCCGTTGCAACGGCGACCACATACGGCACAGGCGGCAGTCTGAGACGCTGCGTCATGTGCACGACGAACGGCGTCATGACCAGACACACGATGTCGTTGACGAGGAAGGCGGAGAGCAGCCCGCTGGTGAAGATGACGGTCGGAAGCAGATGATGCGGGTGCAGGCGCTCGATCGCCCATTCCGCAATGCGCTCGAAAAAGCCTCCGACGCGCAGATTCGCGACCACGAGCATCATCGAAAAGAGCAGCACGATCGTGGGGAAATCGATCGACTGAAGCGCCTCCTGTGGCCCAACAATGCGAAAGGCCACCATGAGCACCGCACCGATGATCGCGGCGCCGGGACGGTCGATCTTCATCCACGGAAACTTGCCGAGCGCAAAGACGAAATAACTTCCAAAGAAAATCAGATAAGCGGCGAGGATCCGTGCCTCTGACAGCAACACGGGGCTGATTGGCGGCATTCGCGAATTCTAGCGAACGACGGCGGGCGACCAATGGACAGCGGCCGCCTCGCCGCTGAACCTACCGCACCAGCCACGTGGCAAACGCGCGCCAAGGAGCGCTGGTGCCGATGACGACCCGCAACGGAAACGTCGCCAGGATGCCCAGACCCACAAGGAGCGTGACCCACCGAGTCCGCGCGCCGTGCCAGAGATCCCGGACAGCCGGCGCGAGCACGAGCGTGCTCAGGAGCGCGAACATCGGCACGAATCGCCCCGAGAGAATCGGCATCCTCGTGATGGCAGGCCACATGAGTCCTCCGAGCGTGGCCAGCAGCATCAGCCGCTTGTGGAGATCGGGGCGACGACGCCAGGCGAGGCCGGCGCCTGCTAGTCCGGCGAAGACGGTGATATCCGCCACCCCAACGAACATGAAGCTGAGTGCATCGGGATACGGTCCGCCAGGGTTCCATCCATCCCGCGCTCCCCGCACGGCAGTCACCAGCCCCGTGACGACCATGAGCGGGATGAGTCCGGCAGCAAGGCCGCCAAGCCGCCGGTGAACCGCTACCCGTCCCGTTACGACCAGGCTGACCTGCGTCACGAGCAGCAGAACCCACGCACTGAAGAGCACCGCGTGAAGGTGCACGACGAGGGGCAGCGAAGACGAGATTGGCTGGCCGGCCGGGTAGAGGGTGGCCCGGGTGATCGGCCAGAGGTAATAGCTCGACGAGAACCCTGTAAAGACGACCGCAAACGCCGCGAGCGCCATCCCTGCGAAGAATCGACGATCGTCGACGGCGACCCGGCGTTCAGTTTCGGTGAGCATAAGAGACCCTCAGCACGACGCCTCGCCATTGAGGCCGTCGCCGCACGATGCGACGTCTGCCGGGATTCTGAAAGTAGGAACGGGTTACGAAGAGGGCTGTTACGGTTACGTACGCCGCGTTGTTTGGCGATTTTGCGAGTGTCGAGGTTTATATAATCGACGCAGCATGGAGAACCGCGTCGGTTCTGCCGGCGGCCGTCGAGGCGCAATTGGAACGCGTGCTCACCAGCGCAACGTTCCGCGGCGCGGAGCGTTCCCGGAGCCTGCTTCGTTTCATCGTCGAAGAGGCCCTTCAAGGGCGGGCCGATCGTCTGAAGGACTACACCCTCGGTGCGGAAGCCTTGGGTCGCGGCGAGCAGTTCGATCCGCGCACCGATCCCATTGCCCGAGTCGAGGCGTCGCGGCTTCGGTCTCGGCTCGATGTGTACTACGCGACCGAAGGCGTCTCAGATACCGTGCGCATCTCGTTGCCCAAGGGTGGTTACGCACCCGTGTTCGACACGCGTTCAGGCGCGACCGCGATGCAGCCCGTCGCGCAGCAGCTCACCGTTGAGCCCACCGTTCCGACAGTTCGGTCCAGGGCGATGGCATTCAAGCCGAGCCTCCTGGGAGTGGCTGTTGCGGTGGCGGTGCCGACCGTGATCGCGGTGTGGCTTTTCACACGACCGACGCCGCGCGCACCGGTTGCTCCGGAAATGCGGCTCGAGATCACAACGCCGCCGACGACGGATCCGGTGTCACTGGCGATCTCGCCCGACGGCCGTGCTCTCGTCTTCGTTGCAAGCGCCGATGGACTCTCGCGACTGTGGGTTCGTGGCCTGGATTCCATCACGCCGCGTCAGCTCGTGGGCACCGAACATGCGTCGCTCCCCTTCTGGGCACCGGACGGTCGGTCGATCGGGTTTTTCGCGGACGGCAAGATCAAGCGGATCGATATCGAGAGTGGTCTCGTTCGGCCGATCTCGACGGCCGCTGTTCCCGCGGGCGCGGCGTGGAATCGCGAAGGCGTGATTCTGCATCCGCTCGTCCCGGACAGCCCGCTGTTCCGTACGTCCGTCGCGGGATCGCCGCTTGTGCCGGCAACCCAGCTTGCCGCAGGGCAGACGGGCCATCGAGGGCCGGCCTTTCTGCCTGACGGCCGTCACTTCCTCTTCCATGCGATGGGAAGTCCGGCGGTGAGGGGCCTCCACGTGGGCGAGCTCGGCACGACCGCCGTCCGGCGTCTGCTGGACGCGGACACGCCCGCCGTTTTCGCGGCACCGAGTCACGTCCTGTATGTTCAACGCTCGACGCTCTTCGCGCACCGCCTTGATCCCACAACGATCAGCCTCGTCGGTGAACCGATGGCGCTCGCCGAAGGCATCGCGACGGAAGCGGGCGCGGGCCTGCCGGCCATCGCCGCTTCCTCGATGGGAACCATCGTCTATCGCACGGGGTCGCCGGGTGGCCAGCGGCAGTTCATCTGGGTCGATCGAGCAGGCAAGGAGCTCTCGCACATACCCGACGCGCATGGTCTATCGTCTGGCTCGATCTCCCCTGACCGTCGCCGGCTGGCGATGCAGCGCACGGCCGACGGGAACACGGATATCTGGTTGCTGGACCTGGAAAGGGGACCATCGATCCGCTTCACCTCCGAGCCACAGGCGGACATCGCCCCGGCATGGTCGCCTCGGGGCGACCGGATCGTGTATGCCTCGCAACTTGAGGGCGTGTTCGAGCTGTTCGAGAAAGCGCTGGATGGCACGTCAGCGAAGCTGCTGCTGCGCACGCGTCAGGCGAAACAGGTGACCGATTGGTCCCGTGACGGACGCTACCTGCTGTTTCGCGCGATCACCCTCGCACCGAACTCGGACATGGACATATGGGCGATGGCGCTCGAAGGCGACCGCGCGCCGTTCCCGGTGGTTCGCACGCCGTTCGAGGAACGCGACGCGCAGTTCTCACCCGACGGCAAATGGATCGCCTACCAGTCGAACGAGTCCGGGCAGCATGAAGTGTATGTGCAACCGTTTCGATCGCCGGGTGAGCGGGTGCGGATTTCAACGAATGGTGGCGTGCAGGTGCGGTGGCGCGCCGATGGACAGGAGCTCTTCTACCTCACGCTCGAGGGTCAGCTGATCGCGGTTCCCATCGCGCTGCGGTCTGAGGGACCGCTGAGGGCGGGCACGGCCGTTCCGCTCTTCCGGGCACAGGTCGGCGCGCTACAAGGCATCTCGCTGCACAACTACATTGTGGCTCCGGATGGGCAACGGTTCCTGCTCGATAGGCTGGTCGAACAGACATCCGCGCCCATTTCCCTCATCCTGAACGCCAAGCTTCCGGACAAATAGCGCGACGGGCTCACTGCGTCGGAACCCCGTAGAATCCCGCACGCGTGCGAATTTTCAGCCCTGGACGCTTCACCTTGATGCGGATCTTGCGAAAGCGGCCATCAGAGCTGAACGTGTCGGCGTCTGGCTGGAATCCGATCAGGTAGTAACCTCGCAGATCGCCGGCGATCCGGTCGAGCGCGCCGGGAAGATTGTTCGAGTTGACCACCGCGAACCCGCCGGTCTCGCCCGCGAGGTAGCGCAGCCCGTCCTGCGTCGCGGCGAGGGCCTCGAGTCGAGCCTCCGTACGCGCGGCGAGGCGGGAGGCCGACAATCCACGCGTGTTGTCCGCCGCCGTCAGACACCCACAGACGAGGCCGCGCGCATCGACGGCATAGATCACGACACCTGCACGGTTGGCCCGATCGACCAGCCGCCGCATGGCTTCGCCGATTTCGATGTTGGCGAATCCTGGCCCGAAGAGCACGAACCCGTCGGATACCAGGACCACGGCCTTGCGGCCCGGCTGTGTGCGGACGGCTTGTACCATGTCCTCGATACGGCCAAGGGCGCCGACGGCGAACGACTGCTCGCGAAACTCCTCCAGCTGGCTGAATGCATCATCGAGACCGAGCGGGCCAGAGGTAATCGGATCCAGGATGCTGGCCGACCGGCCGAACGGCGAATAGCGGAGGCGCGAAGCTGCGGCTCGCAGCTGGGCGCGCCGGACGGTGAACGGTGTGGCGTCACCGCTCGTCGTCACGAGCGAGACAAGATCTTCCGGTCGCAGGTGCTCGTCGATGAACCGGCTCAGCCCAGGGCGCGTCCGGGCAAGGCTTTCGAACGACATTCTCAGGTCGTCGACGACGAGAGCGATCGTTCGTCGTCCGTCTCTCGGACGCGCCGGGATCGCCTCGGCGACTCCCGGGTGACCAAGTGGTTCCCACCGCTCATCGGCATCGACGTACACGACGGCGGTGATCGCTCGAGGCTCGCCGTCCTGAAACACCTCAAAGTCTTCCAACCCCAAGGTCGTCACATGGCTGCCCTTACCGTCGGTGACGACCGCATCGACCTGCACGAGCTCGACGCTGAGCCGGAAGACCGGCGCCTCGTCCACCGTCTGCGATTGCGCAGCGACCGCGATGGGGACGAAGAAGCCGATGAGAGCCGCAAGGCGCCGCATAAGGTGGAAGGCTGCCGCTGCCCGTTCGCCGTAAGGTCGACTTCCACGGAACATTTCAATCCTCGACAGCCACAAGTGGCTTATCGTCAGCGTCCGTTCAACGTGGCGGGTGGTAGTAGCGCCACCATGGATCAGCCTGGAATTTCTGTTTTAGATTCCTGGAAACGAAAACCTTATACACTCGCCCTCCCCCTGCACGTCCAGATCTCTTCGTCCACAGCCCGCTTCACGTGGCAACCGAACTGGTGCGTGCCCGCGCGGACGCGCGCTCCTCTCTCGGCGCCTCGGCTGCTCGCTCGCGGCCGGCCGCGGCGTCGAGACCGACGTCGAGGTCATCAAGTACCACCTTCCGGGGAAACTCGTCCAGTAGTAGTCGAGCTTGACTACGGAACAAACCTTGCGTCAGTCGTCGCGTCAGTCATCTTGACTTGTTCCAATTCCGGCATCGGACGACGCCGCCGGCTGCAAAGGGTGGTAGAGCATGTCAGCCAAGATTCTTTCGACATCCGCGCGAGTGGCGATCGCAGCGCTGGTCCTCGCGACCAGTCTCGTCGCCCAGAGCAACAACCCGATCGCGTTCGTGAAAGTCGCCGATGCAGAACAGCGGTTGCGGTATCTGGCGTCTGCCAGGATCTGGTCCGACCCCGGAGACGTGGCCCCCGAAATGGTGATTTCCGGCCGGCCGCTGACGCAGTCTGAAGGGCTCGAGGCTGCGCTTCGCGGCGAGCCGCTGCCGTGCAATTTCGCGAAGCCAGGGAAGGACCTCGGCGGCAACACACCAAAATTCTCGTGCGTGACACCGGGCGGTACGGCGATCCGTGTCAAGTACAGCGACGGATCCAAGGATGGCAACCGCGAGATCTTTTCAGGGGTCGTGTCGGCGAAACTTCTGTGGGTCCTCGGGTTCTTATCCGATCCGATCTATCCGATCACCATCGACTGCTTCGACTGCCCGGCCGACCCGATGTCGGGCGCGGGAACACGCGCCAGACGCTCGTACCTCGCAACGTTCCAACCGCGATTGAGCAGTCTGGTCATGGTGACAGGGGCTGACGCCGACCAAGGATGGCGCTGGGGCGAGGTCGATGAGGCGATCACGAATCTGCCCGAAGGCCCGGTGCGCGAGCGACAGCGGATGCACTTTGACGCGCTCACTCTCCTCGCCGTGTTCATCCAGCACGGTGATCGCAAGCCCGAGCAACAGCGACTCGAGTGCCGCGGCACGCTCGATCTGAGCGCGGGCGACACACATCCACTCCCGGGACACGACGACGAGCCACCTGTGTTCTTCGAGCGGCCTGATGGCTCCGCGTGCAACGAGCCGGTCATCGCGCTACAAGACATCGGTTCCACGTTTGGCGGTGCCGGCCGTACGAGCAACTCGAGTTCGAAGATGAACCTGAAGGCGTGGACGAATCGACCGGTCTTCAAGCCGGTGAAGCCTTCCGACTCGGGTGAGGTGCGGGAATGCCACGGTAATCTCACGGTCTCGATGGCGGCCGGCGCGGACAGCCGCGGAGACCCCCGCATTGGCGAGGCCGGGCGCGCGTTCCTGCAGGAGCGCCTGCTCCTCTTGACCGACGCACACGTGCGCGCGCTCATGACGACTGCCCGCGTCGACAAGCTCTCCGAAACGCACGCGTGGCGCGATCCCCGCACCGGCAAAACTTTCGTTGGGTCAGCCGCGTGGGTCGCTGCTTTCGAGGACAAGGTGCGGCAGATCACCGAGCGGCGCTGCGCGCCATGACGACGGGTCAGTCGCGCTTCTCCTGGCAGCGAAATACCGCGGTTTGCCACGACATGGCGAGGATTGAGTTGCTCCCAACCCGTCTCAGCACGTCGATCCGGCAAGACTGTCGCGACGTGACGATTGAGCGATGCTGTTCGCAGGACGCAAATCACGCCGCACCACTGGGTTGCGGAGTACGACAGAAAGAGATGTTGGCAGGTGTGATAAGCGGACCGGTTGTTGCTCTACGGCGGCCGGAGGTCTGCGATGCCCCTTAAGTATCTCTATGGTGTAACCGTCGGTGTCCTCGCTCTCGGTGTCGTAACGGTCGGACCCGCATACGCGCAGCGACGGGATGGGAATCTCCTGCCGCAGGACAACAGCGGACAGGTTGTCGCGGTGGGATGTTTGGTTCGTGGCGATTCCGTGCGCGGCGGGAAGCAGGACAAGTACGTATTGGCGCGCCCGAAACGAGGGCCGGTTGCCAGCGTCCCAGAGGCGTCCTGCACGGCCGACCCCGGTGCCGATGCGCTGACGATCGATAACCCGGAAAAAGGCAACATCACCGATGCGGCGCTTGGCCGCTGGGTGGAAATCGGCGGCAGGCTCGAGAGCGAAACCGACAAGAACCCGGACAACCTGCGTGAACTCGATGTGGCGACGTTCAAACTGGTGCCGGTCGTCATCCCGCCAAAACCGACGCCGCAAGCGACCACGGCGCCAGTGGCCGAATCTCGACCGGCCCCACCGGCCCCACCGGCCCGCTCGGCACAGGCCGCCGCGACGCCTGCAGCGCCGATGGCAGAACCTCAGAGGACTCTGCCGAAAACGGCGAGCCAGATGCCAGCGATTGGATTCGCCGGGTTGCTCTTAATGGCAGCAGGCCTGATGCTGCGTTCGTTCCGTCTCCGGCAACGAGAGTGACAGCGGACACTGACGGCGACCGAGGGCACGACAGCTCACGCTGTTGCGCCCTTCGTCGAAGTCGGCTGACGTGTGATCGCAGCCGCCTGCCAATCACGGTATTTCGGGAGGAGTTCCGGTGGGTCGGGAGCGCCGTCCCCGCAGGATCGCCGACCACCCCCCGAATCCTCGCAGATTCCCAATAAAATCACGAATTCCACCGATGCGGCCTCCCGGCACGCGCTCTGCAGCGAGGCAGCCATACCACGAGGGTTCCTGCCCGGACGCGGGGCCTCTCATCACTCCATGCCAGTGCAGTTGCGCCGCCTTCTTTTGCTCGTCGAGGGAGCGACCTGGTTCTTCGGGGTCGCGGGGCTCGTGGTGTGGGGCGCGTACCACCTGTGGGCCCCCGCGGCGGCGCGCCTCGATGTGTCGCGTTTCGTGGCGCATCAGGATGTCGCGGCAAGGGCCGGCACTCCGGATCAGTCGCTGTGGTCTCCCGAGCGGATCGTCGCGTGGCGCAAGGCGGTGGGCGAGCACGCGGCCATTCCGCTCGCGGTGCTCCGGATCCCGAGGCTCCGGCTCGAAGTGCCGGTGCTGCCGGGCACTGACGACCGCACGCTCGATCGCGCCGTCGGGCACATCGAAGACACGGCACTGCCGGGAGCGGATGGCAATTCCGGCATTGCCGGCCACAGGGACGGGTTCTTCCGTGGGCTGAAAGACATCGCCGAGGGCGATGTGATCGAACTCGAGACCGCCAACGGAAAGGAGACCTATCGCGTCGAGCGAACCTGGGTCGTTGATCCGGAAGCCGTCTCGGTGCTCGACCCGACGCCGACGCGCGCCCTGACGCTGGTCACCTGCTATCCCTTCTATTACATCGGTCCTGCCCCGCAACGCTTCATCGTCCGCGCCGTGCTGGCGGGGTCCCACGAGCGGTCTGTAAACAACGGCACCTTGCATGAAAAAGGAGATGGGCATGTCACGCACAACGATCGGGCTGGTTATGACGGCGATGGCAGTGTGTTTCACGGCGGTCACCTCGACGGCACAGACGACGACAGCCTCGACACAAATCAAGCAGTTCGAGGTAATCGCGGTCAGCGGCAACAACCTGGTTGTCAATCTGCCGGAAGGCACGCGGGAAATCAATGTGCCTGATGATTTCCGTTTCACCGTCGATGGCCAGCAGCTGGCCGCACGCGACTTGAAGCCGGGCATGAAAGGCACGGCGACCATCACGACGAGGACGACGGTGACGCCTGTCGTCGTGACCGAGGTGAAGAACGGCGAAGTCGTGCAGGCGTCGGGCAACACGCTCCTGGTCCGGACCGATCAGGGCTTCAAGCAATTCACGGAGGCTGACGTGAAAAAGCGGGGCATCACGATGGTAAGGGATGGCGCCCCCGCCAAGTTCACTGACTTCCGTGCCGGTGATCGCCTGTCGGCCTCGATCGTCACGACGCACCCGCCGAGGGTCATGACCCAGCAGCAGGTGAACGCCACGCTCGCCCAGGCCCCACCGGCCGCAGGCGCGGCGGCGGCGCCCGCGCCCACCGCGTCGCGTTCGACGCCGGTCGCGGCGGCGGCACCCGCGACGTCGCTCGCGTCAGCGGCTCCCGCGTCAAGAGAGCAGCTGCCGAAGACGGGGAGCGCCTGGCCGCTGCTCGCGCTCGCCAGCATCCTGTCGATCGCGATGGGCCTGACGCTGACCGTTCGCCGGCGCCTGGTCCGCTAGAACACTGCATCACGGTTCCAGGAGGCAGGTCGTCGACTTCGAACAGGGCCGCGCCCGCGCGTCGGACGCGCGAGCGCGGGCCTGTGTCACAAGCCAACACCATCTCGAAATCACGGCGACGTAAAGGAGTTCTCGTGTTCCCCAAACTGACTGCGGAGGCGCTCGGCACGTTCTGGCTCGTCCTCGGAGGTTGCGGCAGCGCGGTGCTGGCGGCCGCCTTTCCCAACGTCGGCATCGGACTGCTCGGCGTGTCGCTGGCGTTCGGGCTCACGGTGGTGACCGGGGCATATACGTTCGGCCCGATCTCCGGCGGCCATTTCAATCCCGCTGTCTCGATTGGGCTCTGGACCGGCGGTCGATTTCCAGCGAGTCTCCTCCTGCCGTACATCGTCGCGCAGGTGGTGGGCGGGATCGGCGGCGCGGGCGTGTTGTACCTCATCGCCAGCGGCCACCCCGATTTCAGTACCGCCGCGGGATTTGCCTCCAACGGCTACGCCGCGCATTCACCGGGAGGTTATTCACTCACGGCAGCGCTCGTGTGCGAAGTCGCGATGACCTTCATGTTCCTGACCATCATTCTCGGCACCACGCACAAGCGCGCGCCGGTAGGGTTCGCCGGTCTCGCCATCGGTCTCGGGCTCACGCTGATCCATCTGATCAGCATTCCCGTGACCAACACTTCGGTGAATCCGGCGCGCAGCACGGCGACGGCGCTCTTTGTCGGCGGCTGGGCCCTTCAGCAGCTCTGGCTGTTCTGGCTTGCGCCGGTGGTCGGAGCCGCACTGGCCGGAGTCGTCCATACGGCTATTCTCGAGGGCCCGGTTGAAGAACCCTCGGTGACCGGACGCCACGCCTAGACGACCGCGGAAGCTCTGAGGCGCTTCGGTCACCAGCTCGATGCCTGGCGCCGGTGAGGGACACGGTCTTGTTCGAATCCTGACGCACGCGCGCTGTGGTTAGTGTAGGATGCGACCTGACAAGGGTCATCAAATCGGAAACCGGATTGAGCATCGCACCGCCAGCCAGACCGCGCGTCCTCCTAGCCGACGATCACCACGCTTTTTTGCAATCGGTCAACCGTCTTCTTGCTGCCGCTTTTGACATCGTGGCCCTTGCGAGCGACGGCCGTCAGGCGCTGGACCTGGCCAGGCGCCTCCGGCCCGACGTGGTCGTGCTGGACATCGCCATGCCCCATCTCGACGGCTTTCAGACGCTCGAGCAGCTCCGGCGAGATGACCCGGAAACGAGGGTCGTCTTCCTGACGATGCACTCGGATAACGAATTCGTCGCCGCGGCAATCAATGGCGGCGCGTACGGCTACGTGCTGAAATCGCGCGTCCACTTGGATCTGATCAGCGCGATCGACCACGCCCTCGCGGGGCGGCTGTTCGTGCCATCGCTCACCTCGCTCTCGACAGTCGCAGGCAGCCGACACACCGTCCACTTCCATGCCAACGACAGCCACTACCTGGACGAGATCAGCCAGCTGGTTGGTGCGACACTTCGGTCGGGCGAGCAGGTCGTCCTTCTCACCAGCGATGCGACCCGCATTGGCGTCGCTCAGCGCCTGCAGGCGCGGCAGATGAATCTCGCAGTGCTGGCAGAGCGGGAACAGTACGTCGCGACGGATTCCGCACTGGCCTTGTCACACGTAATGCACGAAGGGAGACCTGACAAGGAGCGCGTCGCGGAGATGATCCACGGCCTCGACCTGTTGCGCCTGGCCGTCCCGAATGGACCGCGAGGTCGTCTGACGATCTGTCGGCGACATGAGCGCCTCCCTGTGCCGGAATGGCGATTTCGAGGCAGCGCTGGAGCTCGAACGGATCTGGAACGACTTGACACGCGCGTTGCCGTTTTTCACGGTCTGCAGCTACCCGATCGACTGCTTCGAGAACTCAGAAGCCCTGAATCTGCTTTCGAACGTGTGCGCTGCGCACAGCGCAGTCACATCCGGAACTTCGCGCCCCGCTCGCGCGACATGAACTGAGGTGGCCAGATGAGTCTCGGCACTCCATCGTCCCGAGAAACGCGAGGGGCTGTTCCGGCTGGTGGCGGATAGCCTGCCGCTACTCGTCTGGATTTCCGGCTCCGACAAGCGCTGCACCTACTTCAACAAGCCGTGGCTCGACTTCACCGGGCGACCCCTCGAGTCCGAGATCGGCGATGGCTGGGCAGACGGTGTACACGCCGCAGATCTGCAGCAGTGCCTGGACACGTACACTCGCGCCTTCGACCGTCGTGAACCGTTCATGATGGAATATCGGCTTCGGCGGCATGACGGCGAATACCGGTGGGTCCTCGACAATGCGGCGCCGCTGTTCGATCCCGACGGTTCGTTCGCTGGTTACATCGGCGCGTGCTTCGACGTGACGGAGTTCAGGCGCGCTGAAGCCGAGCGCAACGTCGCCAACGATCGGCTCCGGCTGGCCATGGAGTCGGGCAAGTCTGTGGGCTGGGAATGGGATCTCAAGACAAACCGCGATACCTGGTTCGGCGACCTGTCGACCATCTTCGGTATTCCCTCCAACGTCTACGTCGGACACGTCGAAGATTTCCGTCGTTCGGTGCATCCGGAAGACCGGGCCGGTCTGGAAGGCCGTCAAGATGCATGGAGACCGCTCACCTACGCGGCGGAGTTCCGCGTCTGTGGCCAACGGCACCGTGCGATGGGTGGCAGCCAAGGGCCAGTTCTACTACTCACCGGCGGCGACCCGGAGCGGATGCTGGGCCTGGCCGTGGACATCACCGAACGCAAGGACGCCGAGGAATCACTGCGGCGCAAGGAGATGGAGCTCAAGGAAGCCCAGCGCCTCGCTGGAGTCGGCAGCTGGCAGTGGGATCCGGAACCGACACGGTCGTGTGGTCCGAGGAGCTCTATCGCATCGCCGGCCGCGATCCGAGCTTGCCGGCCGTGAACTACAAGGAACACGCACAGCTCTATACCGCGAGAGCTGGAACGGCTGCGGGCGCCGTCGAAACGGCCCTCCTCACCGGCGCACCCTACGAACTCGTTCTGGAGATGGTCCGCGCCGACGGCACGCACCGATGGATCATGGGACGCGGAGAGGCCCAGCGCGATTCCACTGGCCACGTCGCAGGGCTCCGCGGCACGGTTCAGGACATCACCGAGCGCAAGCTTGCCGAAGAAGCACTGTCCAGCGTGAACGGCCGTCTCATTGAGGCCCAGGAGTCAGAGCGCGCCAGGATCGCCAGAGACCTGCACGACGACATCGGTCAGCGCCTCGCATTGCTGGCGCTGGCGCTGGAACAGGTGAGAGGACTGCTGCCGGATTCCTCGGATGGCGAGGCCCTCAGGCTGCCTGGACGCGCTTCAGAAGCAGACCGCGGAGATCATTGCCGATGTGCAGGCGCTGTCACACGAGCTGCACCCGCCACGGCTGCTGCATCTGGGCGTTGTGGCCGCAATGCGGGGTTTCTGTGAAGAGCTCTCGGGGCAGAAAAACGCCGAGATTGATTTCCGCTCCGAGAACGTTCCGGGCAGCGTACCGCCTGACGTGTCGCTCTGTCTCTTCCGGGTCCTCCAGGAAGCCCTGCACAACGCGGTGCGACACAGCCAGGTCCGGCATTTCGATGTGCATCTTCGCGGAACCGGGGACGCCGTCGATCTCACCGTTCGTGATGAAGGCGTTGGCTTCGACGTCGATGCGGCGAATCGAGGCCTGGGACTCGGCCTGACCAGCATGAAGGAACGTCTGAAGCTGGTAGGTGGCGAGCTGTTCATCGAGTCGCAATCGACACGTGGCACCACCGTTCTGGCCCGCGCACCCTTCTGGCCCGCGCGCCGATTCGGCGAAACTAGGGGGACGACCATCAGTTCTTCTTTTCCCGGATCGTGACCGGCGAGCGGAGCTCAAACGCGATCACGGTCTCGGCCGGAATTTCAGCGGCCTCGCCGCGCATCGCCGCGCCTGCGCCACCCCCGACCAGCGCACCCACGGCGGCACCTTTTCCACCACCGGCGATGGCGCCCACGGCCGCGCCGGCACCAGCGCCAATACCCACCTTCGCTGCATCCTTACCCTTTGTTGCCGCGGCCTCGTAGCCGACCGGGGACGTGACGATTTCGACCTTCTGGCCGTCGCGGGTTGTCAGACTGGTGAGCTCGATAGATAGGTTCGCTTTTCCCTTCAACCGCCCGCCCTTGTCAGCCTCCACAACGCGGCCGTCGATTTTGGCACCCGCGCCCGCCACGACCCAGTCTTCGACGGTGATCGGCTCTTCCAGAATCGCGGAGAACGCATCTCCCACGTTCATCGTTTTCGTCGACAGGAGACGGGTTGTTCTGATGGTGAGCACCTGGCCTGCAGGCAAGTGGGCGATCCTCGGCTTAGGCGGCGCGGGCTTTGGCGCGAGCGCAGGCGCGGACTCCGGCAACGGTCGGGACTCAGGCGGCCGAGCCGCCGCGGAAGGAAGAGATGCCTGGGCGGGTGGCGCGTTCTCCAGTGGCTGGCCTTGCGAAGGCGCTTCCGCGGGTGACTGCGAAGCCGCAGGCGGCTGCGACTCAGGCTTGGAGCAAGTGGCCGTCGCAATGGCCACCGCTGTGATCGTCGGCAGCAAAATGCGCGATGTGGTCGTTCTCACTGTGTACCTCCGTTGCGCCAGGTGGAAGGCAGCGCTAGCCAACCACACGCAAAATCCACTCCGCGGCGATAAAGCGCGGTCTTTGATGACGGCAGAACAACACTCGTTCAATTCGGTCACGGCCCGTCGTCAGCGTTCCCACATCTGGTGAGGCCCTTCGAGGGATGACGTGCCGCGCGGGCGTCCAGGAACACCCGCAAGATTCGGTCGCGTAAGGACGTTGGGCCGAAGGCATGCCATGCCGTCGAGCCCGGCATGCCGCCTGCAGTTTTCCGCTCCGGACAGCGCAAGTCCCTTCACAATGCAGAGGGCGCATGTGACTTGGCAATCGCTGGCGGGCCGGCAAGTTCGTTTGGTGGTTGATCGGATCGATTGAGGTAGCCATGCCACGGTTGGTCTTGATTGTTGTGGGGCTCTGGGCGGCTGTCGTTGCCGGACTGATCTCCTGCGTCTCCTTCCCCGACTCAACGCGCTCCAACACCGCCGGCTCAAGCACAAGCGACAACTCCGCCGGTCGGCCCGGTCAGTTATGTCGGGAGCGATACCTGCGTCGTCTGCCACACCAACGAGGAGGCTACCCTCAAGGGCACCAAACACGGGCAGGCGAAGAATCCGCGGTCGCCAGCGGCGGCCCACGGGTGCGAGAGCTGCCACGGCCCCGGGCAGGCGCACGTTGATGACGATGCCAAGGGGAACATCAAGAAGTTCGCGCAGATGAAGCCCGCGGAGGTGAGCGAGACATGTCTCACTTGTCACAACCGCGGCGCCCACGCGGGGTGGGAAGGCAGCGCGCACGACCGGCGCAACCTGTCGTGCGCGACGTGTCACAGCGTGCACAGCCCGAAGTCGCCGGAGCGGCAGCTGGTGCAGTCGACCGAAACGCAGCTCTGCGCAACGTGCCACCGCCTGCAGGTGACCAAGACCGAGCGCGCCGTCGCGCACATGCCGGTGCGCGAAGGCAAGATGTCCTGCAGCTCATGCCACAACCCGCACGGCTCGATCAGCAACGTCAAGAACCTGAAGACGGGCAGCTCCGTCGCTGAGCTCTGCACGAGCTGTCATACCGAGATGCGCGGGCCGATGCTCTTCGAGCACGCGCCGGTGCGCGAGAATTGCGCCACCTGCCACGACCCGCACGGCTCGTCGAACGATCGCATGCTGGCCGTCCGGATGCCGATGCTCTGCCAGCGCTGCCACATCGCCAGCAAACATCCGGCGACGCTCTACGACAAGGACCAGATCACCACCAACAAGAGCAACCGGATGTTCGGGCGTTCGTGCGTGAACTGCCACTCCAACGTTCACGGCTCGAACCATCCGTCCGGCCAGTTCTTCATGCGCTAACGGGAGACGAACATGCGGACGGCTCTCGCTGATTTTCCTGATCCTCGTTGGCGCTGCCGCCGCGCCGCAGCAGGCGCTGGCCCAGGCGAACGCCGCCGCCGACGCAGTCGCCGGCACAACCGGCCGCAGCATCTCCAACCGCGGCCGACGATACGTCGCGCAGCCTGTTCGAGCTGACCGACCGGGAGTTCTTCATCGGCGGCCGCGTGACCAGCATCGACGGCGACCCGGCGCGCTTTCAGCGCTACCAGGACGTCCGCGACGGGCTGCTCTTCTCCGGCTTCCGCTATTCGTTCGCGCAGCCCGACGGCGCCTACACCTTCGACGCGCGCGCGAACAATCTCGGCTGGCGCGATCAGGAGTACTTCGCCAACTACAACCGCGCCGGGAAGCTGTCGGTCGCCGGGAGCTACCAGCAGATCCCGCAGTTCTACAGCGTGGACACGATGACGCCCTACACGGGCATCGGCGGCACGCTGGTGCTCGATGATGCGGCGCAGCGCGCCGCCCAGGGCGGAGCGGGCCTCAACCCCTACCTCCCGATCGCGCCGCAGTTCGATCTGCGCGAGCGGCGCGACATCGGACGCGTCGATTTCGTCGCCACGCCGACGCTGAAACTCGACGTGACGGCCAACTTCACGACGCAGAAGCACGGCGGCGAGCTGCCGTGGGGCGCCAGCTTCGGCTTCAGCAACGACGTCGAGGTGCCGCTGCCCTACGACTCGCGCGCCAACGACTTCACGATCGGCACCGAGTGGACGAACGCGAAGAGCATGCTGCGCGTCGCCTACAGCGGATCGTGGTTCGACAATCTCGCCGACCCGCTCGTCTGGGACAGCCCGCTGCGCCTCGACGACGCGTCGGGCGCGCCGGGACGCGGCCGCATGTCGCTGTGGCCGTCCAACTCCGCGCAGACGATCAGCTTCGGCGGCTACACCAAGCTGGCGCACAAGACGCAGGTCACCGGCTTCTTCTCCTACGGCCTGTGGAGCAACAACGAGCCGCTGCAGCCGTTCACGATCAATTCGGCGCTGGCGCCGATTGCACTCCCGCGCACCAACGCGGATGCCGAAGCCCACGTCTTCTCGACGAACCTGAACCTGACGTCGCACCCAACGACCGACTGGCGGTTCGGCGCGCGCTTCCGCAATTACACCTACTCCAATCACATGCCGGCGACGAGCATCACGAAGTTACGTCGCCTACGATTCGAGCGTGTCGACGACTCCCACTGGCGGTCCCGATCTCTATGCCCACGACCGCACCACGTTCGACGCCGACGCGACCTGGAGCAAGATGAACCCGCTCGCGCTGACCGTTGGCTACACGCACAACGGCAACGGCTACGACGCGCGGACCTTCAAGTCGAGCGGCGAGGACGTGTTCCGCGTGTCGGCCGACGCGGTGGGCTCCTCCTGGACCACCTTCCGCGTGCAATACGAGGTCGGCAGCCGCAGCGGATCCGGCCTGGACGAGAAGGCCCTGACCGACATCGGCGAGCACCCGGAGATGCGGTATTACGACCTGGCCGACCGAACGAGAAACCGCTTCACGGGACAGATCGACATCGTCCCGTCGGACGCCTGGATGTTCAGCGTCTCGGGCGGGATCCTGCACGACGACTACGGCCACACCTTCTTCGGGCTGCAGGAGTCGACCGGACGCACGTTCTCGCTCGCCGCCGACTACCACCTGCCGAACGGCCTGGGCGCGGGCGCCACGCTACAACCTCGAGCGGTATGCCGGACTGCAGCAATCGCACGAAGGGGATTCGTCAACGGCGCAGTTCAACGATCCGCTGCGCAACTGGACGGCCGACTCGACCGAGACGGTCCACTACTTCTCCATCTACGCGACGCCGCCCCGCATCGGCCGCAACACCGAGGTGCGGTTCTCGTACGACTTCAGCCACGCGGAAGGCAATTACCTCCAGACGATTCCCGCGGGCAGTCCGATTCCGACGCCCAATCAGCTGCCGAACGTGTTCAACAAGCTGCAGCAGTTGCACATCGACGCGCGCCATCGCCTGACCAAGAACCTCGCGGCATCGTTCTCGTATCTCTACGAGCCGCTGAGCATCTATGACTTCGCGTTCGATCCCAGCGTGGTCAACGGCATCGTCCAGCCCAGCTCGCTGGTCATGGGGTACGTCTACCGACCGTACACCGCAAATTCGTTCACGTTCGGACTGAGATATCTGTGGTGATTCGAAAACGTCGCGCGACGGCTTCAGCCGAGCGACAAGAAGGAGGTCTGATGCGAACGTTGTTCACGATCGTGTTGATGCTGGGTATCGCGACGGCCGCGGCGGCCCAGGATGCCGCGCTGGTCAAGAAAGGTCAGGAAGTCTACGCCGCGCAGAAGTGCCAGGTCTGCCATGCTATCGCCGGCAAAGGGAGCAAGGCGAATCCGCTGGACGGCGTCGGCACAAAACTGTCCGCCGACGACATCAAACAGTGGATCACCCACCCGACGGAGGCCGCGGCGAAGGCCAAGTCGACCAAGAAGCCGCCGATGCCGGCCAAGTACGGCAGTCTGCCGGCCGCTGACCTCGACGCGCTCGTCGCCTACATGCAGAGCCTGAAGTAGCGGCGTTTGCGATGAGACTCAGCACGCTCGCGCGCCACCCGTTCGCGATCGCCGGCGCGGTCGTCACCACGGCCTCGGCCGTGGTGTTCATCACCCTGGTGATCGCCATGCTGGCGGGGATGCTCAACAACCCGTACGCGGGTCTGGTCGTCTTCATCGCAATCCCGGCTGTGTTCGTCATCGGGCTTGCTGCTCATCCCCGTGGGCATGTCGCTCGAGCGACGAAAACTGCTTCGCGATCCAACGGCGGTTTCCGACTGGCCCGTCATCGATTTTCGTCGCGCGGAGGTACGTCGAGCAACGCTCCTCATCGCGGGCCTCACCGCGGTCAACCTCGTCATCATTCTGCTGGCCGGCTACGGCGGCCTCCACGCGATGGAAACGCCGAGTTTCTGCGGACAGGCGTGCCACGCGCCGATGCACCCGCAGTTCCAGGCCTGGCAGGGCGCGATGCATTCGGGCGTTGCCTGCGTCGAATGTCACATCGGCGAGGGGGCGTCGGCACTCGTCCACGCGAAGCTTTCCGGCGTTCGACAGCTGATGATGGTCGCCGTCAATACGTATCCAAAGCCGATTCCGCCGGGCGCCAAGATGCCTCCAGGCGCCCAGACGGAAACGTGCAAGGGCTGCCACACGCCTGGACGCGTCGATCGCCGATCGCATCCGTGTCGTCCGCGAGTATGCCGACGACGAAGCCAACACCGAGACGGTGACCGTGCTGCAGATGCACATGAGCGTCACGCCGTCATCGGCGCATGCGATTCACTGGCATGCGGATCCTTCTGTTCGCGTCGAGTACGCGGCGACGGATGCAGAGCGGCAGACGATCCCGTACGTGCGCGTGACCGACGCGAAGGGCCAGGTCAAAGAGTTCGTCGCGCCGGAGACGAAGGAGGAGGCGATTCGCGGCGCCGAACGGCGTACGATGGATTGCATCGATTGCCACAACACGGTCGGGCATCCCATCTCGCCGACACCGGAGCAGGCCGTCGATCGGGCCATCGCGGCCGCGATGGTGAGCCGCGAGCTTCCCTATGCCCGGAGGGAGAGCGTCCGTCTTGTGAAGGCGTCGCACCCCACCCAGGAAGAGGGTGCGCGCGCAATCGAAGACGGATTGCGGAATTTCTATAAAAGCCAGGCAGGCCCAATCGACCAGCAGGCGCTGACGAGGACCGTGCGAGCCGTGCAGGACGTCTATCGGCGGAACGTGTTTCCCGCGATGAAGGTCACCTGGGGCAGCTATCCGAACAACACAGGCCACATCGACGTCGACAGGCTGCTTCCGCTGCCACGATGATTCACACGAGGCCAAGGACGGATCGAAAATCAGCGGCGACTGCGAGTACTGCCACACAGCAGATCGAAACCCCAATACCGGCGCCCAAATCGCCCAAATAAAGCGTTGTTTTGGAATTGGTTGCGGGGGCTCGCAACCGTCAATGCCGACTGCCTCGCGCAGCCGCTCGATGTTCGTTTGCCTTTTCCCGATCGGTTCGACTAATCTCCGCTCGCAAACCGAGAGGATCTGTGACCATGCGCTATACGCGTTCGCTCGCAGTCACCCTATTTGTGGCCGTCTGCGCGGGTCAAGGCGACCGCTGTCGGCCGCCGCGCAGAGCGTTGACGGCTGGCGTGTTGCTGCTTGCCACGACGCTGCTTCCGCGCCTCGCCATCGCCGACGTGAAGACGATCGGGCCGCTGTCCTTCGCACTGCCGGACGGCTGGAAGTACGAGACCAGCGCGCCTGATCGCGCCGAGATGGTCTGGCAGAACAGTAATGGCGCGTACCTGATCATCCTTCTGACGGCGCCTCAGCCGAGCAGCGGCGCTGCCGACAGGGATTTTGCGATTGCGTGGCGCACGCTGGTCGAGAATGATCCCCGCCTGCCGCTGCCGTCGCCGATCTACGACGTTCGCGGATCGGTCGGCTATGCTGCGAAGTGGTCAGGTGGCGCCGTGGCCAATCGCACCAGGGAGGTCGCCCTCTATATCCTGCGGCCCAGTGTCGCGACGTTCGTTCCGGTGGTGGTTGTCGGTCCCAACCGTGCTGTGCTCGACGCCCTGTATGAAACGGTGCGGATGGTGACTGGCAGCGTCCGTATCGCTCCGCTGCGTGCGGCGCCGATCAAGACGACAATCGGGGTCGCGGATCTTGTCGGTGACTGGAAGACCGGAGGCGCGAGTGTCGTTTCGTATGTGAATGGCAGTACCGGCACCTACGCCGGCACGTCGGTTACGTTTGCCGGGGACTACTATTCCATCGCAGCCGACGGACGGTACAGCTACAGGTTTCAGGGTCTGTCCAGCGGAAGCGTGGTCCGCGCGGCGGCGGCGGGAACGGTCGAGTTCAGCGGCGAGTGGGTCGTGTTCCACGAGCGGCCGAGCGACAAGCTCACGCGCTACCGCTTCGTGTCCTACGAGCAGGGCCTCACCGGGGCCACGCTGATGACGCTCCTTCCGGAAGCGTACGCGGTCACGGGTTCCAACATTGCGCTCTATGCGGCGCGGTTCGTCCGCGAGGCGCCCGCGCAGTAGCGAAATCGTCTACGACTTGTCGTGAACGCCGACGGCTCTCGCTGACCAATCAGCGCGAGTTCAGAAAGTGAAGGTTGGTTGCGGGGGCCCGCAACCAACATTATCTGCAGCTCTGGCGCCCCGCGGCATGATCGTTCCTGTGACCTGGGGCAACGAGTTGCCTCCGGTGTCACGGCTTCCCGGGCGTTGCTTAACGCGCAATCAGTGCCCTCCTGTTTGATTCCCGAGCGGTTCGATTCCTATCGGGTTCACCAAACCTTTTCAGTTTTCTCGCCCGGCGCCAAGTACTTGAGTTGACGGGCCGCAAGGGCACCGAACACATCACCAGCCCGATTGAATCCCGCGGGAAGTGAACCCGCCAATGCAGGACTGCGCCATCAATGGGATCAGATGCTAGTCGTGGTCGTCCCGCGTGACAGGCGCGATCGCCACCTGACACGATGATCACCCGTTCGCTGCGCTAGCAGCAGCGCCGTGGCCGCGACGGCGCGAAGGTTCATTTCGAACCGTCTTTCCCGAACGTTTCTACCCGGAGGTTCCGGAAGTGCGCGACGGTTCCTCCATCGATCCACAGCGCCACACCTCCTCGTCCCTGCGCACCCGTCTTCAGGTCATTGACGATTAGTGTCGGTTGTTCCTGGTCGTGGACGTAGAGACGCGCGCGTTCCCCACGCACGTCGATCTTGACCTTGGTCCAGACGGACGGCAGCAGGTCGACGTACGATTCATACTTCTCCGGGCTTTCCTTGCGAAGCCGAAACCAGGGCCAGTCCGGGTGTGAGATGTACTGAACGGCGTGATTGCGCCGCTCTTGGTCGTCTGCGCGGCCGTTTGTCGGCCGAAGGTAAAACGCGTCATACGTCGTGAGGTCGGTTGACAGCCGGAAGGCGATGCCGACGAAGCCCCGAGCGCCTCCCTCCCCTGGTGGCGGTGTACCGGCGATCTCCGCTTCAATCATTCCGTTGGCGAACTCGAGGCCTTCAATGGCGGCGAGCTGCGGGAACCGCGCTTGTTCCTCCCCGCTTATTTTTTCGAGGCGGCGGAGAGCCTCTTCGGAATGTCTGATCCGCACCCCTTTCTTGCCCTGCAGCACGGCGGGCTCGGCGACCACATTGTGCAGCCGGAGGCCGGTCGTCGAGTCCAATGGGTATCGCTTCGCTTGGCCTGCAGGAGACGCTGCGAGAACAAGCACCGCAATCGTGACAAGGGAAGGCAGTCGGGACGGACGCCTCAATAATCCTTGTTGAAGAGAAATCCATCTCATATGAGCCTCACCCTTCTCTACCGTACCGTACGGTCCGACGTTGTTCGCGATAGTCCTGAACTCTTCGCCCGTAAGCGGCATCTCTCGCCGGAACGCACCCCAAGCCTCATAGGGCTGAACATTCCCAAACATGGGACCATCAGATCCGTAGAGAATGCGGCCAACTCCGATCCGTCGGATGAGCGTGGCCATCGTTTGCAGCGCGTCTTTCTGACCGTCGAGAATAAGCGCAAGCTGCGTAACATCGAAGTACAGATTCCTGGTGGCTCGATGGTGGGCTGACACGGCGTCAGCGTAGGCGACGAGCGCCGCCACGGCTCCTTCCGAAAACCCATCGCCCCCCCACAAATGTGCAATCTGAACGGGAATGTCAGGCGCGGCCGGCAGTAGCTGGTTCAGGAAGACTTCCGCGTGCCCCCGCCCATAGCTTCGATCCCCACGGACGTGCACAGTAATCGCGAGCCGGTGCGAGTTGGCTGCCTCGAATATCCGTCGTACCCGTTCAACGTGCTGTTTGTTCTTGAGATCCACCGCGGATGCGCTGAAATGTAGCTTGAGACCCTTGAACGTTCGGTTCTCCGCGCACCGATCGAGCTCCTGCACCGCATACTCTTTTAGAGCGCTGAAACTGCAGAAGCCCACCAAACGATCCGGAAACCGGGCAACCTCGCGAGCCGTCCAGTCATTCTCGGCCCGAACTGCTGCGTAGACATCATCCACTCCGACATCACGCAGGGCTCGAGCGAGAGCCGGAGAGTCAAACCAGTACGCGTCTGACAAGACCACCGCGCGTTTGATACCGGCCCGGTCCAGCATGGCGACAAGGTGTTCGCCGACAACCGGTTGTTCCACGTCATAAGGCAATCGGTCACGACGGCGATAAGCATTCTGCAATGCTGCCCCGGCGGGACTGAGGAGATGCTGATGGTGGTCGACTAGCGGGACAACGTTGTTGTTAAGCAGATCCTGTCCATCGGCCTTCCGACAAGATCCAGCCGCCAGCGCGATCAACAGCAATATCGCCGTCAATACACGCATGCGCTGTCCTCCGGATTCGCCGAACGGAGCGTGGCCCGGCGCTTAAGGCTCGAATACCGGCGGACCTTAAGTACCACGTTCGGATCCACTCGCGACGCGCGCAGCGCAGGATCCACGCGCTGTTCGAGTGTCGCGCGATCGAGCGGTGGAGGGCGTCCCGCGAGGGTCGCGCGAGGCGGCGACTGCTCGCGGAAGTGCAGCGAAGCCGCGCCCACGACCATGGCCGACAGCACTGCCGCAAACAGACCGGACGTCACCCGATGCATGACAGCCATCGCCATCTGTTAGGCGGCTCCACCGCCGCTATACTCTCAGCACCGCGTTCGGATCGAGTCTCGACGCTCGCCAGGCTGGCAGCACACATGCCACCGCTGCCACGATGATCATCGTGGCAGTCACGCCAGCAACCGTGGGCACATCTGTTGGGCCTCACACCGAACAACAGCGACGCGATCAGCCGGTTCAGACCGAAGGCCCCCGCGAGTCCAACCACTACACCGATAGCCGTGAGGAGAAGGCCCTCCCTCATGACGAGGACGAGCACGCTGGATCGATCTGCGCCGAGCGCCATGCGAATGCTGATCTCGTGGCGGCGCTCCGCAACGAGGGAGGACAAGACTCCATATGTCCCCACGGCGGCGAGCAGCAGTGCCAGGCCGGCAAAGAGCCCAAGGAGTTGCGCCAGGAAGCGAGGTCGCTGGATGGATGCAGCAAAGACCCCCTCCATATCGCGAAAGCGAACGACTGGTACAGCCGGGTCCATTTTACGGACCACGCGCTCAACGGTCTGCGACAATGCCGCTGGAGCAAGGGTAGTGCGCAACACCACGTGGTTGAGTGGCGCGAACCCCAGGCCGGGAGCGGGCTTCAGCGATCTGCGGAACTGACATGTACAGCTCGGTTCCTGTTTCCTGATCAACGCCCCGCTGCTTGACATCCTTCGCCACTCCCACGACGGTGAGCCACGGGGGCTGATCGTTGCAGCACGGCTTGACGCGCTGCCCGATTGGGTCTCGCCCTTTCCAGAACGTCTCTGCGAACGTCTCGTTCACGATGGCGACAAGACCCGAGGACGTGGCATCGGTTGGCTGAAAGCTGCGCCCGCGCACGATCGGGATGCCCATCGTCTCGAAATAGTCGGGCATCACGTACTGATAGTAATCAACGATATGGAACGGCCCCACCGACGGAACCGTGGCGTCGGCGACGCGTGTATTGTTCTTGAGGGGCGGCCGATTCGGCGGCAGCCCTGCCATGGCCGTCGCTGCCTCCACACCAGGGACGGCGCGGAGGGTGTCAAGAAGACGCTGAAACGCCTGCACTCGAATCATCGCCCTTGGATAGGTACTGTTCCGGCAAGTTTATCGAGAACGTCACCAGGCGCGACCGATTGAATCCCGCGTCGACGTTTGCGAGATTGTAGACCGTGCGGATGAGCAGGCCCGCGCCGATCACGAGGATGACGGCCACTGCGACTTCGGCCATCACCAGGCCGCGGCGGACGTGACGGCGTGTCCCGCCGCTGGCGCCTTTGCTGCCGGCGTCGGTGAGCGTGACGCGGAGATCCTTCACGCCGATGTGCCGAAGCTGCGCCAGCCCGAAGAACATGGTGGTGGCGATGGCGACGCCACACGCAAACAGCAGCACGGGCAGATCGACGCTGACCTCGGTCGATCGAGGCAGAGCCGCGGGGTACGCCTGTGCGAGTGTGCGCAGACCTACATGGGCGAGCCACACCCCCAGTGCGCTGCCTGCGATCGACAGCAGTGCGCCCTCGGTCATGAACTGCCGCAGGAGACGGCGCCGGCTCGCACCGAGGGCCGTGCGCACCGCGGATTCACGACGGCGTATGGCCGCACGCGCCAGCAGGAGATTCGCTAAATTGGCGCAGGCGATCAGCAGCACCAGCCCGGCGGCCGCCTGAAGCATCCAGATCGGCCGGCTTGCAGGGCTGACGATCTGATCGTGGAGCGGTACCATTTGCAGAATATGACCGGCGTCGGGATTCGACGCCCGCGCCGCAGCCTCCGTCGGCATGGGCGTGAACATGTGATCGCTGACGCCGACACGCTCGCCCCAGTGTTCGTTGAGCGTCTTCAGTTCCGTCTGGGCTGCCTCGGGCGTGACGTCGTCCTTCAAGCGGCCGATCACGCGGAGGAAGTGACCGAGGCGATTCCCGCGGTTGGACGGGGTCAATCCCAGCGGCAACCAGATCTCGGGCCGGATATCCAAGACGATCGGCGCCAGGCGGCATGATGCCGATCACTTCGCGAGGCCGGCTGTTCACTTCCACCGTTTTCCCGATGATCGGCTGTCCGCCGAACGCGGTTTGCCACAACTCGTGCGAGAGAATAGCGACAGGCGGCAGTGGCGCTGAGGATCGTCCTGTCGGTTTCTCCGCGGGCGAACAACCGTCCCTGGGCAGCCTGCAAGCCGAGCGCGTCGAGCAGATGCTCGTCCACGTTCGCGTTACGCACCTGCCGAGCTCCGCCGGGGGCAGTCAGATTCACCTCGCCCGCGCCCGGCGAAAACGCCCCCATCGCGGCAAATGACCGGTTGACCTCGCGAAGTTCCAGGTATTCGGGCGCGGATACCAGGAATTGCTCCCGCGCCGAGCCCAGGGGAATTGTGTGGTCACGTACATCAACTGCTCTGGTCTGGGGTAATCGAGCGGACGCAACAGGACGCCGTTCACAATCGAGAAAATCGCTGTATTGGCGCCGATCCCGAGCGCCAGCGTTAGCAGCGCCACGGTCGTGAATGCGGGAGCGCGCCGGAGCGTGCGGAGCGCATGCCGCAGGTCAAGTCGCAGATCCTCCGGCCACGTGAATGACCGGACCTCTCGATACACCTCCGTGGCCTGCGTCACGCCACCGAAATGGCGTTGAGCGGCGCATCGCGCCTCTTCAGGGGAAAGGCCCTGCCGGATATATTCCTCCGTGGCTTCGGCAAGATGGCTCGCCATCTCGTGCTCGATGTCGCGATCCATCTGCCGAGAGCGGAGAAGGGCCCACAGACGAAACACAAACGTCCGCAGGCGTGTCATGACGCGTCCTCCGTAATTTTTAGGAAGCGTTCAACAATACCCGCCGCACGCTGCCACTGCTCTTCTTCCTTGTGGAGCTGCTTGCGCCCGGCGCGTGTGAGTGTGTAGATCTTCACCCGTCGGCCGCTCTCGGACTCGCCCCATTTGGACGAAATCCACCCCATCTGCTCCAGCTTGAGCAGCGCGGGGTACAGGGTGCCCTGATTGAGCGCCAGCTGATCCCCGCTGATCTGTTCGATCCGCCTGGCAATCCGATACCCATGCAGCGGACCCAGCGCCTCCAGAGTCTTGATGACCATCAGGCCGAGAGTGCCGTGGAGGACGTCGCTCTTGTCGGGCGTCATATGTTGGAAAGCTACACCTCAACATGTTGGTTGTCAACCTGTTGTTCGCATCCCACGAACGAACGGTGGGCTTCGTGTTTGGGACGCGTGTGGCCGCGATAGCCGTTCATGTCCCCCGTGCGGAGCGGCACACAGATTGCCTCGCTTCCTTGTCGTGAAGCGGCTATTCATCGCGTTCAACCTCCTTGCACTTCTAACGTGCAAACCAAGCGACAACGCATACGCGCAACACGGAGGTGGACCGCTCACAGGAGCAGCTGCGACACGAACCTTTGCAGCATTGCAGCGGTACTCGCCAGACGATTCTCCGCACAGCCAGCAGCTTGCGGTGCCGGAAAACATCTCTGTCGGGCCGAAATATCGTTCGTTCCTCGAGACGATGCTCGCCCGTTCGGCGTCGTTTCGGCGACAGTGCTCGCGGATCGCCAATGTAGACTCGCTCACGATCCATGTGCGCATGGTGACCGTTCCATTGGCCGGTGGCGTGCGCGGGATCACTTCTATTTCGAGACCCTCCGCAGGACGCATCGTGGCCCACGTCACCGTCCCTCACGGCGACGTCGAAATGATTGCGCATGAGCTCGAACACATCATTGAGCAGCTGGATGAGGTCGATCTCGCACAGAAGGCCCGCCGATCTCGCAGCGGAGTGCGCGCAACCGACGGTGGCCGTTCGGTGTTCGAAACAACGCGCGCGCTGCACGTCGGTCTACGGGTCGTGCAGGAGGCTCGAGGAAACGTGATTCCGGGGAAGTAGACATGAGGAATCGACTCGCGGGAGCTCTCGTGCTTTGTGCCGTTCTGGATGCGTCTCGAGAATTGGAGCCAACAGCGGCAATGACGATTTCGCAGCAGGATGCCCGACACCCGTTTACGAAACGCCGGTCGATCGATGTCACCCCTGACGGGCGATATGTGGCCTTCACATCGTACGCGCGTCTTGTGAACGCCGACACAAATGACGGACGCGACATTTACGTGCTGGACCGGGCGACAGGAGCCGTCACTCTGGAGAGCATGATGGCCGGTCTGATCGCTCCTATGGATAGCGATCACCCCGATTTGAGCGATGACGGTCGCTTTCTTGTCTATGAGGCTCATCTGATTACCGAAACGGCAGAACCATTGAATGTCGTGCTGCGGGATCGCGAAAAGGGCGATGCACGGATCCTTAGCGTCGGTTTGGCGGGAGCTCGCGCCGACGGCCCGAGCCGCGCGCCTTCGATCAGCGGCGACGGACAGGTCGTCGCCTTTTCGTCAGCGGCAACAAATCTCTCAGCAGACGCCGACATCAATGGGAGTGCGACAGACATCTACATCGCGGTGGTGGCGTCAGGAATAATCGAGCGCATCGGCTCATCGCGTTCCATCGACCACCGGGCAAGCGTTAGTCCCGTCGTCGACGCGACCGGACGCTTCATTGCGTTCGCGTCTTCCGTTGATTTCGATCCCGCACGTGTTGCTGCGGGAGGCCGCCAGGCACATCTCGACGTGTACGTGTACGACCGGAGCATTCGAACGACGAAACGCGTGAGCGCGGGCCGCCAGGGTAGAAGGACGAACGCGGCAAGTTGGGCACCGACAATTAGCGCCGACGGAAGATATATCGCGTTTGCGTCAGCCGCCTCGAATCTCGTTGCCGATGATGGGAATCAGGCGCCGGACGTGTTTGTAGTTGATTGGCGAATGGAATCAATAGAACTGATCAGCCGCAGCAGAATCGACGGCCCCGGCAACGATGGAAGTGACGGTCCGTCGATCTCGTCCGACGGCCGTTATGTGGCGTTCCACTCGGAAGCATCAAACCTGGTGGACGGAAGTCGCGGCGTCAACGCGGTCGAGGACGTCAACTTACTGCCTGATGTGTTTTTGTTCGATCGGCACACCCGGTCGATGACGCACATCAGCCGAGACGCGGCAGGGTTCTGGATGGAGCCGAGTGTCGAGCCGTCGCTTGACGCCGCCGGGCGAGTTATCGCGTTCTCGTCGCGACACCCGATCAATGTCGGCGATCGTCGCAATGACTTCGACTTATTCATCGTGGCCTCGTCGCCGCCGCAGAGACCGGGATCGATTCCAGCTGGCATTTCCGTGCTTGATGACGGCGGCACGAGGAACAGGCATTTTAAACAATGAACTCTATGTCGGCCGGTTGATCGGGAACCGTCAACGATATGTGAAGGATCCGATACGCGCAGGCGCGTCGCCCGAATCAACGCACCAGAGACTGCGCCAACTGTGGCCACATCGAAGCGTTCTTTTGGCCTGAAAAATGTGTTACCGCAGCCTCCGATTATTCCTAGAGGCCTGATTTTGTTAGCAAATTTGGTTGCGGGGGCTCGCAACCGTTAATACCGACGGCGTTGTATATCGTCGCAGCATGACTGGGGCGCGAGCGTCCCAATCTGGTGTCAGCGCGTTTCCAGGACGAACGCCGAACAGTGATGGCACGAGGAAGCATTCCCGAAATGGATGGAGCCTCACGCCGCTCGCGGTCGATTCGTTTCCGTCGTTTTGGGGCAGACCGCGCCCGATTGAGGGAGCGCGACCCAGCTTCGAATCGGTTCAGAGGTTTCGCGTCCCAGCGGAAGGTCTGGTGCCGCGTATTTCGGGCGCGATAGGAGCAACAGCCACGTCTGCGACGACCACCACCGCCCTATCCTCGCGGCGCTCCCAAAACGCGTGGCAGCGGCCGCCGGCGCGGCTCGCTGAATCGAAGGACTGTCGAACTCCGTGCGTTGATGACCGCGCTCACCAGTGACGTCGATTATCAGCAAAAGTTTCGACGGGCGTTCGTCACGAAGCGCGTCAGACTAAACACGACCACGAAATGCACGCGGCCCTTGTTCAGTCGACAGTTGGCGCTCTCGCCTTCCTCGTGAAAGCATTCGAGGATCTCGTAACCCTGGCGCCGATAGTATTTCTCGCAGCCACGTCAGAATGTCAGCCGAAGCGCCAGCTGAATCTGGCGGCTGGCCCGGGCCGTACTGGTGATCGTTGCTATATTCCCGGAACCCACAGCCGCAGCGGGGAGAGCGAACTGGGGAGTGTTAAACGCATTGAACACTTCCGTGCGGAATGTAAGTACCCGCTGTTCCCCCAGCCGAAAACGCTTGGCCAGGGTCAAGTCGACGTTCGTCCTTCCAGGTCCGCGGAGCACGTTCCGCGATGAGTTGCCCCAATTAAACGCGGTTGGAGTGCTGAACGCGTCGGGATTGAACCATTGCGAGATCGTCTGATTCTCTGGATACAAGGGTTGTCCGGATACGACATCCGCCCGGCCTCCCCTGCCCGTGTTAGTCGGTGAGCCGGGAGCAGTGACCGTGAACGGCAGGCCCGTCTGGAACACCATGATTCCGGAAAAGTCCCAGCCGCCGAGAACATAGGACGCGATGTTTTCCTCGTGAAGCCACTTGCGTCCCATCCCGAATGGCAGTTCCCAGGTACCCGCCACATTCACTCGATGGCGTATATCGCTGTTGGAAGGCCCCCAGTCCGCGTCGCGATTCAACGGGTCCTGCGGTACAGGGCCACCAGCTCCTCCGTCGCCCCCGGCATTGTCGAAACCCTTGGACCACGTCCAGTTCGATAGCAGGTAAAATCCCCGGTCAAACCGCCGTTCAACCGACGCCTGCATCGAGTTATATTCCGACGTACCGGACGACTCCAGCCAGTTGATATTTGCAACGCCGGGCAGGTAGTTGATGTACGGCCGCCGCGGATCGAGAGCGCCCGGTCCCGGATCAGGAGCATTGAGCGGACGCGCCCACGCAAGATAACGGCCGAGCGAGCCCACATACCCGAGCGTCACCACCGTGCGGCGGTCCAGTTCGCGTTGCACCGCAAGATTGAACTGCATCATCTGCATGTTCCGGTAATTGGGATCGACTCCCATTAGGGAGTAAATCGGCGGCCCCTGCGTCAAGTTCGGCGTGGTTACGACGGTCGGGAAACCATCCGTCAGGCGGTTTGCGGGAACGCCGTTGACGTTGATGGGAACATTCACCTGAAAGCCGAATGGCGGCTGGCGGAACTGGCGTATGTTCGTGGCGGCGTTACCCTGCGGCGCGTAGAAGATTCCGAAGCCGCCGCGGACCACCATCTTGCTCTGCGGCGTGTACGCGAACCCGACGCGCGGCCCGATTGCGAGGTAGTCCGTCTTGATGTTGCCGGCTCGCGAAACGCCGTTCAGGCCCGCGAGCAGTTGCGTTCCCGTCGCGGGGTCGAAGTTGGCCCAGACGTCGTCGTCTTCCACGAACGGGGTGTTGATTTCATAGTGCAATCCCATATTCAGGGTCAGATTGCGCTTCGCGCGCCATTCATCGCGAATGTAGAAATTGCTCTCCGCGGCTCGCAGAACGGCGGTGCCGGGCGTGAACACATCCCTCACGATGGCGTCGGGAAAACCAAGCAGCATCGCCGCCATCGTGTCACCGGTCCCTCCCGCGTTCACTGTATTCCGCGTCCATGCCGGACTGAAATTCCACCGGCCAAATGCGCTCTGACCCGGAGGACTTGCCGTCTCCGATGCGCGCCTCCAGCGAATGTCCGCGCCGAACAGGATGTTATGCGACCCCCGCTGCCAGTTCATGTTGCCGATGACCTCGTGCATGTGCTGGTTACGGATCAGCGGGGTGGACCGGGCGTTGCCGAGACCCACGCGATCCGACGGGTCGATGATCGGCGCCGAGGGTTGATACGGGTCGCTGTTGTTGCGGCCTGGGATCGTTTGCCACACCGGGTTGGTCAGCTGGGTTGGCATCAGGGCCATATCGTACTGCGTGTAGCCATACCGGACTTCCAACACCTGGTTCGAGGACAGCGGGCGTGTCCAGGAACCAACCAGGTTCTGTCCCTTCACGTCATTGTCTCCGCCGAAGCTCGCGGGGCTTCCGCCGATGTCCGTATTGAACGTATCGGGGATTGTGAGGAACCCACGATCGATTGAGTAGCGGCCGAACAGCGTATCTTTCGGTGACAGCTGATGGTCGATGCGCCCATCCGCCCGATGCAGGCTGCTCACCTTCTGCGGATTCGCGACGTAGTTGTTGAACACGGACGAGTTCTGTGGCGCGGGATACATATTGATCAGAGCAGCCCCGATTCTGTCCCAGCGCTCCGGCGGAATGATGTCATTCGGGAAACGGTCACGAATCGTGCCGGAACCGCTCGGGTTCGGCCGCGTCGTCAGCGGATCATAGATGCCGTTTGTCGTAACACCCTGGAAGTTTCCCTGCCGCATGGCCATCGTGGGAACCGTCACCAACTGGGTGTCTCCGAAGACCTCCCGGTAGCCTTCGTAGGTCGCGAAGAAGAATGTGCGGTTCTTCACGATGGGTCCACCGAGACTTCCGCCGTACTGGTTCAGGCGGAAGGGAGGCTTCTCAAAATCCGGATTTGCGAAGTAATTCCTGGCGTCCAGTGCGCTGTTCCGGAAGAACTCGAACACAGACCCATGAAGGTTGTTGCCGCCCGCCTTCGTCGTGACGACGACCACTGCGCCCGCCGAGCGGCCGTACTCCGCTCCGGCATTGTTCGTAATCACCTTGAACTCCTGGATGCCCTCTACCGCCGGCCGGACCACGAAGGTTTGCGAGATCATCTCGGTGTTGTCGATCCCATCGATCAGCACCTGATTGCTCCAGCTGCTTGCGCCGTTCGCCTGAAGCGTCGTACCCCCGGGCCGAAGCTCGTCGGGCCTTCGTCCGGAGTTGATCGTGCCTTGCTGGGCGTAGTCGAGCCCGCTCACACCAGGGGCCAGGATCGCCAGTTGGACGAAATTCCTGCCGTTCAGCGGCAGCGCATTCACGGCCTCGGAATTGATCACCTGACCGACCGTTGCATTCTCCGTTTGCAGCAGCGGCGCCGTTGCAGTCACTTCAATTGCCTGCTCCAAACCGCCTACGGCGAGTGTGATGTCCAGGCGTGCTCTCTGGGATACCTGCACCACGAAGTTGCGGAAAGACTTCGACTGAAATCCCTGCAGGGACGCGCCCACGGTATAGCTGCCAGGAATCAAATTCACCGCCGTGTACGAGCCGGCGCTGTCAGTAATCAATCGGGTCGTGGTGTTGGTGGCTTCGTTGGTGACCTCCACCTGGACACCGGGCATCACGGCTCCGGAAGTGTCTGTCACCGTGCCGACAATCGAGGCCCGCTCAACCTGGCCAGACAGCGGCACGACCAGAACAACGCAAACCATCGCAAGCCCGGGAAGAACGTTAGCCAGAAGCGCCGGCAGTAATCCCGTTCGTTTCTTCATACTTGCCCCTCCTGAGTGTTGCGTTGTGACGAGGAGGAAAATTACGTCCAGTTTTGAGTGAGACCGGAAATGTAGCAGATAGTGGAACGAAGTCTTGAGACATTTTGAGACAAATTCACGGCTTTCGGCCATCCCGGATTGATGCTCGTTACTGCCTGCCCGCGGGGGCTTGGCGCGCCGAGAGCGTCTCCCTCGTGATGGTGCGACCGTTCAGGAATACCGTCTCGATCGCATCATAGGCTTTGACGTTCTTGAGCGGATCGGCGCCGACAAGCAGAAGGTTTGCTTTCTTCCCGGGCTCGATCGTCCCGATCTCGTGGTCGAGCCGCATGACGCGCGCATTGTCGATCGTCATCGCGCGGAAAAGCTTTGCCTCCGAGACGCCGGCGGCGATCCAGTTGTCCATCTCCAAGCGACCGTTGAGGCCGGGTGGGTTTGTGTGAAGTTGGGCGCTCGGCCTGTCCGATCCGAACAGTAGGCGCGCATCCCGTTCTGCCAGGAGTGGGTTTCTGCCCCAGCGGAGGAATTTCTCGCCCGGACAGGGTTCTTGTACTGCACGCTGGCGTACCATTCGATCAACCTCGCCGCCAAATCCCCGGGGCCAGGGTCTCGTTCCGGTGGAACTCACCAAAGTTCGAGATCTCGATGATCCTATCCGGGCCCGGCGGCAAAGATTCCCGCCCTGAGACGCGGGAGTTCGCGTCGCTCGCAGAGTACAGCAAGGTGACTGCCAGGACAGCCACAGCGTCATCCTGGATTACGACGTGTTCGTGAACGTGAAGCGGCTCAATGCGCAGGATGTCAAGACGGTCCAGAACATCTATCTGGCGAAGGACTTCCGATTTCCGTCTGAAACCCGGGTCCGCAGCCGTCGACCGGGGAGTGACGCTGCCGAACGTAACCGACGGCTTCGCTGGCGCCGCGCCGGATCTTGGCGCCCTTGAAGTCGGGATGGCGCTCCCGCATCATGGCCCCAGACCCTAAGGTTCGGGGAATCCACACGATATCGTCGGAGCCAGGGTGTACTCGCTGGCATCGGGGTCCGGGGTTACAATCGCGGCTTCGCTGCGCGGCGGTGACGCGATCCAAGTTGAGGGCTGTCCAATGATCCAGTCTGTCTCGCGACGTCAGTGGTTCAGGAACGTCACCGCCGGGATGAGCGGGCTGCTGGCGAGCGAGCGGCTCGTCCGCGGCGCGCAGGCCCCCACGCCTGCGTCCGGCGCCCTCGTCGATCCACGGTCGGCGATCACGATCACCAGGATCGAGATCATCCCGGTCAACACGTTGCGCACGATCTTCGTCAAGATGCACACCGATGCCGGCGTCGTCGGCATCGGTGAAGGGACGGTCGAGGGGCGCATCGGGACGGTCGTCGCTGCGATCAAGGAGCTTGAGCCCTATCTGATCGGCAAAGACCCGCGGCAACCCGCCCACCACTGGCAGGCCATCTACCGCCAGGCCTTCTACCGCGGTGACATCGTCTTGACGAGCGCGCTCTCGGCTGTGGACATCGCGATGTGGGACATCAAAGGCAAGGCGCTCGGCGTGCCCGTCTATGAGCTGCTCGGCGGACCGACGCGCGACCGCATCCGCGTCTACGGACAGGCGGAGAACGCCGAAGCGGCGCGCGGGGTCATGGCCGAGGGCTACACCTCGATGAAGACCAGCGTGAACGACAGCCGCGGCCGGCCCTCGCGCTACTCCGAAAATCCCGATTTCATCGACGGCTTCGTCGAAAAGGTCGCGGCGATCCGCGAGGTCGTCGGGCCGAAGTTCGATCTCGGCATCGAGATGCACGCCGACCACGCGCCGCAGGTGGCGATGGTGATCATCAAGGCGCTCGAGAAGTTCCAGCCGTGGTTCTTCGAGGAACCGATTCAACACCAGAATCTGCCGCTGATGGCGGAGATGGCCAAGAAGACACACATCCCGTTCGCGACCGGCGAGCGGCTGGTGACGAAGTGGCAGTTCCGCGACCTGCTCAACCTGGGCGCCGCCCAGTTCCTGCAGCCCGACATCACGCACTGCGGCGGGATCACCGAATTGAAGGCGATCGCGACGCTGGCAGAGGCCTACTACGCAGCGATGCTGCCGCATTCCCGCGAGGGCATCGTCGGCACGGTGGCGTCGATGCACGTGTGCGCGACCATCCCGAACTTCCTCGCGCACGAACTACCGAGCCTTCAGGCCG
The DNA here is from genome assembly GCA_963811435.1 of Vicinamibacterales bacterium. Lineage (GTDB taxonomy): Bacteria > Acidobacteriota > Vicinamibacteria > Vicinamibacterales > JAMQPK01 > JAMQPK01. The sequence goes on along the minus strand of CAWERD010000006.1, from coordinate 233,348 downwards.
CACCGAAGGACGGCGTGGCCCGCAGTTATCTCGGCCGGAGCTACATCAAGAAGCCGCTGACGATGACGGCCGGCCACGTCGTCATCAAGGGCAACTTCGATGGGCCGGGCCTCGGCATCGAGCTCGACGACAACCTGATCGAGAACGAACGAAACGCACCCGAGTGGGAGTTCCCGACGCGGTCGGACAGCTTCGACGGCGCGGTGCTGGATCATTAATGACAATGCGGACGCTGACTCTCACCCTCCTGCTTTTTGCGCAAGCGCAGACGTACCCGCCGCCGTATCCGCGCGCCGGCACCACGAAACTGATGGAGAACGCTCGGGTGGTCGTGTGGGACGTCAGCTGGCTGAGGCAAGCCTATCCGACGCATCGTCACATCTACGATTACGCGGGCATTTACTACACCAACGGCGATCGCATCATCGTGTCGGAGCAGGGCGTCCGATCGCCGACGAGCTCCGTTGCGTGGGACACGTTTTCCCTGCCTCGGGGGATTACGCACAGCGAGGAAGGCGCGAGCGACCAGCCGCTCCGCGGTGTGTTCCTGGAGTTCAAGGAGCCTCAACCCCTCGGCGCCGTCGACGCGCGCACGAGCCCGCCGGCGTTTCCCGGGATCTCAGGCAGGCAGCTCCGCGACAGCGACCGCGTAACGATATGGGAGCTCGCGCTGGCGCCAGGTGCCTCCGGGCCGCCGCACCTCCACGCGCGCGATGCCGTGATTGTCGCCTTCACGAAACTGAAGCCGCATGTGACGTTCGTGGAGCGCGGAACCGTCCACAACGACGAGCAGACCAGCGGCGCCGATCGCGTGTTCGCGTTCGAAGTGAAATAGGAAGACCCACCCGCACGCACAGCGCACGTCGCACGGGTCAGACCAAACCCCCAGGCGTGTACATGCCGGTGCGTAGGAGCGGCGCAGGCGCGCTCATACAGCTACGCTAATTAGCGTGTTGGTTATGAATGGTTGCGGGGGGGGGGATTTGAACCCCCGACCTTTGGGTTATGAGCCCAACGAGCTACCGGACTGCTCCACCCCGCGTCAATGTGTGAGGGCTGCCGTGCGAAGACCGACCTAACCTTGCAACTTTATCACAGAATTACACCCGCCTTCGCGCTCGCTGACGCATACCGCTTCGGCGCGGCAGGCACGAACCTTACGAACTACGAACCCTACGAACCTCACGAACCTGACGAACCCACGAACCTGCCTTCGCGCTCACACGCTTCGGCGCGGCAAGCCCACGAACCTGACAAACCGTTTCGTGTCCGTTTGATAGACTCCGTTCCTGTCCATGCCGGACCCCGCGCCTGCACGACCCCGAATCCGTCCCCTGGCTGTCGTCGGCACCGTCGCGGGCGTGCTGCTCTTTATCTATACCCTGCAGGCCGCCGGACCGCGCGAGATATTCAGGCAGCTCGGCCAGATCGGGTATGGCTTTATCGTCGTGCTCCTGCTGTCGGCCTTTCGCATGGCCATGCGCGCTAAGGCGTGGTCGTTGTGCGTCGAAGACGATGACCACTTTACGTTCGGGCAGGCCTTTAAAGCCTTCGTCACCGGCGACGCGGTGGGGAACGTGATGCCCCTCGGTCCGCTGGCGAGCGAAGGCACCAAGGCGCTGCTCAGCCGCCGCAACATCTCGACGCCGGCCGCCTTCTCGTCGGTCGTCCTCGAGAACATCTTCTACAGCATCAGCGTCGCTATCGTCGTGATGATCGGCACGCTCGCGTTCCTTCTCGGCTACCGTCCCACCAATGCAGCGCTGACCATCACGCTTGCGCTGGGCATCGTCGCCAGCGTGTCGATCGCCGTGGTGTGGTGGCTGCTTCGAAGCCAGCCGCGCTTGTTGAGCCGGTTTCTCAGACATGACGCCGTGCGCGATGCGGAGGATCGCGTCTTCCGCTTCGCGTCGGCACGCAGCGAACGGATCGGACAGATTCTGCTGTTCGAGTTTGCCTTTCACATTGCGGCCGTCGCGGAAATCTATTTCCTGCTGATGCTGCTCGTCGGCCACAGCGATCGTACGTTCCTCATGGCGCTGATTCTTGGGACCGTTGAGCGGCTCATCACGGTCGCTTTTAAATTCGTGCCGCTGCGATTGGGAGTCGATCAGGTGGGATCCGGATCGGTTGCAGATCTGCTGGGCATCGGATCGGCGACGGGGATCACGATTGCGACGGCAAGGACGGCGCGCAACCTGTTCTGGGCGGCCGTCGGATTGATCATGCTGATGCGGTCCAGCCGTACACACAAAGGGCCCGCCGTTGCCGGCAGGCCCTGAATCCTGCGCTGCCATCATCCATCTGCCATCTGCGCTGACCACTGTCAGCGCGGAGAGGCTGGCCTGAAGGCCAGCACTACTTGGCGGGCTCGACCGCACGCTTCGCGAGATCCGGCGTGATCGTCCAGTAGTAGATCGTCGCGCCGTCGACGTTCAGTGTCTGCTCGGGCTTCCAGTCGCCCATGTCGAAATCGTGCGAGACGACGCGAGTGCCGGGCTTGAGCGTCTTCCACAGGGTCGGCCGCAGTTTCAGATTCAGCGACGGCAGCAGATAGAGCGTCACGACCGACGCCTCGCTGATGTCGGTCGTGAAGAGATCCTGATTCAGCACCCTCACACGATCGCCGACCGCGTTTTTCTTCACGTTGTCGTTCGCTTCGGCAATGCGCTTGGGATCGATATCGATGCACACCGCCCTGGCGCCGAGCTTCGCCGCCGTCACCGGGATGCGGCCATCGCCGCAACCAAGGTCGTACACCAGATCGCCCGCCTTGACACTGGCAACCTTCAACATCGCATCGACGACGGTCTGACGAGTGGGCACGTAAATGACATCGGGCTGTCGAAGGCCTTGCTGAGCGGGCGCCGCTGCCGCCTGCGCGTCCGGCGCCGGGCTGGCGGAAGTGCTGATGCCAAGCAGGAGAACACCGACGAGAGCCTTCGCAAAGTTCCGCATGAGTACCTTCCTTTTGGAAACGTCCGTCGCTGGGTAAATGACGAGCGGATAACAGTCATTGTACACTGCGCCGTTGGCCTCGCCGTTCAAAGCACGCTTCAGACGCTGGTTCTTCGAGGGCACCCAGACCGAACCTGTCGGCCCGCACTCCAAGCCGGTGCATACGGCAGCCTGGTGGCGGGTCATGTGCCTCACCGGCGTCGACTACTTCTCCACTCTCGCGTACCAGCCGACGATCGCCTTTGTCGCCGCCGGGCTTCTGTCGCCCGTCGCGACGCTCGTCCTGGTGCTGCTGACGCTCGTCGGCGCGCTGCCGATGTACTACCGCGTTGCCGAAGCCAGCCCGCACGGGCAGGGCAGCATCCTGATGCTCGAGGCGCTCTTCCCGCGCTGGAAGGGCAAGGCGGTCGTGCTGATCCTGCTCGGATTCGCCGCCACGAGCTTCGTCATCACCATCACGCTCTCGGCCGCCGACGCGACGGAGCACCTCATCGAAAACCCGCTCATGCCGCAGTGGCTGAATCATCCTGTCGCGGTCACACTGGTGCTGCTCTTCGTGCTGGGCGCCGTCTTCATGCGCGGATTCAGCGAGGTGATCGGCGTTGCCGTCGTCATCGTTGGCGTTTATCTGGTCCTCAATGCGGTGGTCATCGCCAGAGGCCTTACGGTGATCTGGAGTCATCCGGACCTGCTGCCCGGATGGCGCGAGGCGTTGCGAGCCGAGTACGGAAGCCCCCTGATGATGATCGCGGCCGCGATGATCGTGTTTCCCAAACTCGCGCTCGGCCTCTCGGGCTTTGAAACCGGCGTGGCGGTGATGCCGCTCGTGAAGGGCGATGCCGGCGAGACGGAAGAGCAGCCGACGGGCCGCATCCGGAACACGAAGAAACTGCTGCTCGTCGCGGCGCTCACGATGAGCGTGCTGCTGATGGCCAGCAGCGTCGTGACGACGGTGCTGATTCCACCGGCCGTGATGCTGCCCGGAGGACTGGCCGCGGGACGCGCGCTCGCCTATCTCGCGCACACGCACCTCGGAACGCTGTTCGGCACGATCTACGACATCGCGACGGTGGCGATGCTGTGGTTTGCCGGCGCATCGGCGCTTGCAGGTCTCCTGAATCTCGTGCCGCGTTACCTGCCGCGCTACGGCATGGCGCCCGAATGGGCCCGCGCGAATCGTCCGCTCATCGTCATCTTTACGCTGATTACATTCGTCGTGACAATCGCGTTCAACGCCGACGTCGAAGCGCAGGGCGGTGCATATGCGACCGGCGTCCTGGTGCTGATTTCTTCGGGAGCCGTGGCGGTCGCGATCATGCAATGGCAGCGGCGCCATCACGCGGTTCGCTACGGTCTCATTGCGGCGATTTTTCTGTACACGACCTTCCTCAACATGGCTGAGCGCCCCGAAGGCCTGAAGATCGCGTCGTTCTTCATCGCGACGATCATCCTGACGTCGCTCATCTCGCGCGTGGCGCGATCGACCGAGCTTCGCGTCAAGGGCGTAGAGCCCGATGCCGCGGCGTCGCACTTCATCGACACGGCCGCCCGGTTCGGCGCCATCCGGATCATCGCCAACCGGCCCGACAAGGGAGATCGCGCCGAGTACGAGCACAAGCTGAGCGAGGCGCGCGACTCACATCATCTGGCGCCGGACGAGCCGGTGCTCTTTCTGGAAGTCCGGCCGGGAGATGCGTCGGAGTTCAGCGAGGTTCTCCACGTGGAAGGGGCGGAGGTCGAGGGATTCCGCGTACTTCGCTGCCAGAGTCCGGCCATCCCGAATGCGATCGCGGCACTGCTCCTCTATTTACGCGATACGACCAGCATCATCCCGCATGCGTATTTCGGCTGGACCGAAGGGAATCCGATTTCGTATCTGCTGAGGTTTCTCGTGTTCGGCGAGGGGGATACGGCACCGGTGACGCGCGAGGTGCTGAGGCAAACCGAGGAGAATCCCGCGCGAAGGCCGAGAATCCACGTCGGGTGACCACGAAGACACGACGACAGAAACCACGAAGACACGAAGACACGAAGACAACGAAAAACACGATGACGCGATCACGCGATGGACACGCGTCACTCCGGTGGCTCAGGGCTTTAGCCCTGCCATTGCTGCGGCAGGCCTGAAGGCCTGCGCCACCGCTGCCATCTCCAGCACCTCCTACCTCCTACCAACCACCAGCTACCAGCTACCAGCTACCAGCCAGGTTAGGCATATTTCTGGACGGCCGCGTGGAGATCGCGAAGGCCCGATGCGACATCCTTGAGGTGGACGCGCAGTACGCGGCGCCCGCGCGATGCGAGCACTTCGTCATCACCGCGGGCCTGCAGACGCTTGATCGTGCCGAAGGTGTAGCGCTGGCCCGGCACCGGCAAGTCTTCGGGATCGTCGCACGTGATCATCAGAAAGACGCCGGAGTCGGGGCCGCCCTTGTGGGCCTGCCCGGTCGAGTGAAGATATCTGGGGCCGAAACCAACACTCGTCGCCACCTTGCGGCGATCCCGCACCAGAGTGCGAATGGCGTCCAGCGCATTGCGGTGGGCCTGATTCATCTCGATGAATGCGAGCAGCGCGAAGTAGTCGCCTTCCTTCAGCTGATCGAGCAGCGAACTGATGCCCTTCTCCTGCATGCCGCCATCATCGTCGGGCAGCTTGCCCGATTGTTCGAACTCGCCCGCAAGGCGGCGCGTCACGATCTTGGCGGCCTCGACGTCGGGCTGATCGAACGGGTTGACGCCCATCACCGCTCCGGCCACCGCCGTCGCGAACTCCCACCGGAAGAACTCCGCGCCCAGGGCGTAGCGATCCTGCCACTCGATGCGCACAACCGGATGTCCGGCGCGCTCGAGCTTGTCGACCAGCGCATCTGCCGCCGCATCTGGCCCTGCCGCCGAGCGAAACTGCACGAACACACGATCGCGGCTGTACACCTCCGGCTGTCCTGGCGCTTCTCCGTCGATCGGGATGATGCCCTTCCCCTGCTTCCCGAGCGACTCGGCCACGAGCTGCTCGAGCCACCCGCCGAAGCTGGAGAGACCGGGCGGCGTTATCAGCGTCGGTTTATCGCAGCCGGCCAGCGCGGCTTCGCCGAGCACCACGCCCAGCTCGAAGGCGGTATTTTCAGGTCCGTGTAACGCGCACCGGCGGGCCATGTCGCGCGCGCGATCGAGCAGCATTCCGATATCGATACCCATCAACGCGGCCGGAAGAAGGCCGAAGTTCGACAACGCCGAGTAGCGGCCGCCGACACCTGGAACGCCCGCGAAAATGGCGCGGAAGTGTTCCTGTCGCGCGATCTGCTCCATCTTCGACCCTGGATCGGTCGTCACCACAAAGTGCTGCCCGGCTCCCGACTCGCCGAACTGTTGAACGGCGCGATGGAAGAAGTGCTGCTTCAGGATGTTGACCTCGAGCGTCGTGCCCGACTTCGAGGCGACGAGAAACAACGTGCGGGAAAAATCGATCGCGCGCTCGACGGCCCGTATCTGTCCCGGATCGGTCGAATCGAGCACATGCAGATTCGGAAACCCGTCCGTGCGTCCGATGATCGAGCCCATCACCTCGGGCGCGAGGCTCGATCCGCCCATTCCCAGGAGCACAACGTCGGTGGTGCCTTCGACCTTGATCTCGGCGGCGAACTGCACGGCGCGCTCGACACCCCCGGTCTCGCTCGGCAGCGTCAACCATCCCAGCCACCGATCCTCGTCCGCGCGGGACCACACGGACGGATCGCGATCCCAGATGCGCCGGATGACATCTTGCTCGCGGAACGCCGTCATGCGGTCGTGCACGCGAATGGAAAGGTTCTCGGGAAGGGTCGAAACGAGATCGGGCATGGTGTCGTCGTCAGCGGTTCCGGGTTCCGCGTTCCTGTCCGTGTACGAGGTCGGCGTCTTCGTGGTTTGGGCCGCCACGGCAGGGCTGAAGCCCTGCGCCACCACCCACGGCCCGAGTCATTCGCCGAGAAGATCCGACCCCATGAGAGAGCGGCCTTGCGTGCTTTCTGGCGCCACCGCGAACATGGAACAGGAACCACGAACCGGGAACAGGAACCAGGAACCCGGAACCCGGAACCCGGAACCCGGAACCCGGAACCTCAGGCCCTTGCTTGTACGGGCTGCCGCTGCCATCTCGATCGCTTGATGGAAAGCGCCAGACGGTACCCGAGCAACACGGCCACGATCGCCGCGTAGATGGCGGGGTGCAGTGTATCCGCTTTCACCTTCCACCAGTAGTGGGTGACGCCGGCGATGCCGGTCAGGTAAATCAGCCGGTGAAGACGCTGCCAGTTACGCCCGCCGAGCCGGCGAATCCAGCCGGTTGTCGAGGTGAGCGCCAGCGGAATCATCGAGACAAACGCGATGAAGCCAACAGTGATGTACGGACGCTTCGCGACATCTTCCCAGATCGATGCGAGGAGATTCACGAAGGTGCTCCACGCGACGAACCCGTCAGGAAAGTCCAGGCTCGCGAAACGGTCGGCTACGACATAGGTGAGAAAGTGCAGGGATCCGTAGAAGAACGCGAAAAGCCCCAGCATGCGCCGGAACCGGATGATCGTGTTCCAGCCGCTCACCCGCCTGATCGGCGTGATGGCGAGCGTGATGGCGATGAAGCGGAGCGTCCAGATGCCGGTCTCGTTGGTGATCTCGGCGAGAGGATCGGCCGAGAGGTCGCCGTTGAAACCGCGCCAGAGAAGCAGCGCAAACGGAACCAGCGCGCCTGCAAAGACGAGCAGTTTCAATAGAATCTCTTGAGATCCATCCCGGTGTACAACGACGCAACCTGATCGCCGTAGCCGTTGAAGATCACCGTCGGCCGCATGAAGAACTCGCCGATGCGGCGCTCGCGCGCCTGCGACCATCGCGGGTGATCGCGCTCGGGATTCACATTGGAATAGAACCCGTACTCGTCGGGCGCGCTCAACTGCCAGCTGTTCATCGGCTGGCGATCCGTCAGGCGGATGCGCACGAGAGACTTGCCGCTCTTGAAGCCGTACTTCCAGGGCACGACCAGCCGAATGGGCGCGCCGTTCTGGTTCGGCAGATACTCGCCGTAAAGCCCGACTGCGAGAATCGTAAGCGGGTGCATGGCTTCGTCGAGCCTCAGGCCCTCGGTGTACGGCCAGGCGAGCACGTCGCGCCGCGTCCCCGGCATCTGCTGCTGATTCAGCAACGTCGTGAACTCGACGAACTTCGCGGTCGATTTCGGCTCGACGCGCTTGAGCAGGTTCGCCAGCGGGAAACCGACCCAGGGGATGACCATCGACCAGCGCTCGACGCAGCGCAGGCGATACACACGCTCTTCGAGCGTCTCCGGCTTGAGGATATCTTCCAGGTGGTAGTCGGCGGGCTTGTTCACCAGACCGTCGATCTTGACGGTCCACGGTGTGGTCTTCAGCGAGTGAGCCGTCCGCGCGGGATCGTCCTTCTCGGTACCGAACTCGTAGTAGTTGTTGTAGGTCGTGATGTCTTCGTACGCGTTCGGCTTCTCACCCTTGCCCCAGCCGGAATCCTTGAGCGCTCCCGGTATTTTCACGCGGGGCCACGACGGCGCCTGGGCCTCGACCTCTCCGGCCCCGAGCACACCAGCGGCGGCGCCCGCCGTGGTCAGTGTCGCCGCCCGGATGAACTCGCGGCGAGCGAGATACAGCTTCTTGTCCGTGATTTCCGACGAACGAATCTCAGGCGCCTTTTTGACCAGCATGGGTCACTCCTCGAGCCATATCCCTATGTCGTAATACGTGCCTCTCCCGCCGGAAGTTACATGGTTGATTATAGGCCCAGGGCGGCAGCCGTCTTTTCCCATATGAACTCGAGGCTGTTCTTCAACTGATGGCCGTCTTCGAGCATATACAGCGTGGCCCGCGGCTGCGCGGCCGCGAACCGCTCGACCACTGCCGGGCTGACGGATTCGTCCTGCCGCCCCTGAAAAATCTGCATCGGCTGCGCGAGCCGGCGCGCAGACACCGCATAGCGATTGGCGTCTTCATAGAACCCGAAGTTCAAACGTCGATCCGCGTCGAACGCGTAGTGGAACACGTTGATCGAGCCCGCGCTGCGCCATCCCTCGATTCCTGCCGATCCCAGCTCGCTCCACTTTTCCCATTCGAGCTCGACGGCGGGTGCCAGGAGGATGAGTTGGGTGACGGGATGCTCCACTGAATCGGCTTGTCGCACGGCGGCTTCGATGGCCACAAACCCACCGAGGCTCGACCCGATCAGGACGACATCACCAGGCGGCAGCGCGTTGATGCGTGCGTCCACCTGCTGCAGCATCCGCGACATGGTGAGCGTGGAAAAGTCCGGCTGGTTCAGGTCGGGGCATTCCATCCGCACGCCGCGCTCGGCCAGACGCCCGGCGAAGAACGTCGCTTTCGACGAGCCGGGCGAGGACGCGAAACCGTGGAGGTAGAACACGTGCATCGGTACAGGCTTCGGGCTGCGGGCTCCAGGCCTCATAGCAGCCTCTGACAACCTGGCCTGCACCTGCAGCGGATCTGTCCTTCACCGTCGGTCATGTAGTCATAGGTCAGCTCTTCCCCACTGCGGATCTTGCGCGCGGCACGGATCCAGATGATGTCGCCCACGATGTGCACGTAACAGTTGCCGCGGCACGAATGATTGATGAAGCGTGCCAGATTTCCTCCGACCGCGGCATCGCGCACCCATCGGCGGTTGATCTGAAAGCACCAGATGGCGCCCTGTTTCATGTAGCGGTTTTCACGCCGCAGGCTCTCCTGGTGCGAGATCTTCTCTCCCGCGTAGTCGATGATGCGCTTGTTCTTCTGAATCGTCTGAGTGGCGAACACTCCCCAGCCATGCAGCTTCGAACGACGACGTATGATCATGGGCTCCCGTTCAGATGGTTATTATGACAGTTCAGTGCAATTGGCTGACGTATCGTCGATCCTTCTGGTACAGTGTTGAATCCGCCTATGCAGTGCCGGGCGGAAAGGAGCGGCCAAGGAGCGGCATGGAAGGAATCATCCGGGCGTGGGGCAGGATTCTCGCAGGGTATCAGCCGAACCTCTCGATTGAAATTACCCGGGAATGTCCGCTGACGTGCCCCGGTTGCTATGCATACGGTAACGAGCACCTGGGCGGAGAGATCAAGCTGCGCGAGCTGCAGGACTTCAAAGGGCAGCAGCTGGTCGACGCGATGTTCGCGCTGCTTGACAAATACAAGCCGCTGCACGTGTCGATCGTCGGCGGCGAGCCCCTCGTTCGCTTTCGCGAGCTCAACGAGATTCTTCCGCGCATGGCCGAGCGGGGCATCTACACGCAGCTCGTCACGAGCGCCGTGCGGCCGATCCCCATCGAGTGGGCGGGCCTCCGCCGTCTTCAGCTCGTCGTCTCGATCGACGGATTGCAACCCGAGCACGACGAGCGGCGCAAACCCGCGACCTACGAGCGCATCCTCAAGCACATCGAAGGGCACGACATCCGTGTGCACTGCACGGTCACGCGACAGCAGGTGCGCCGCGATGGCTACCTCGAGGAGTTTGCGGAGTTCTGGTCGGCAAATCAGGCCGTGTCACAGATCTGGATCAGCCTGTATACACCGCAGGTCGGCGAGATTTCAACCGAGCGTCTGACGAGGGCCGATCGCCAGAAGGTGGTGGCCGATCTGCTCGCCATCCGCGCCAGGTACCCGAAGCTGCGCACGCCGAAGGCGCTGCTCGACGCGTACGTGCAGCCGCCGCAGTCGCCCGACGACTGCATCTTCGCGAAGACCACCGCCTGCGTGTCGGCGAATTTCGAGAAGCCGATCACACCATGCCAGTTCGGGGGAAATCCCGATTGCACCAACTGCGGCTGCCTCGCATCTGCCGCGCTGGCGGCCGTCGGCCGCCACAAGCTGCCTGGTGGACTTCAGGTGGAAAAACTCTTCGACGCGTCGTTCAAGATTGGGCACCGGGTGAGGGAAGTGCGCGAGAGCTTCACGACCAGATAGACCTGAAATACAAACAGAAGATCAAAAGGTCAGAAGAAATTCGTTTTCAAAGAATTCTTCTGAGCTTCTGATCTTCTGTTTTCTTTTTACCGTCCTACCCGCAGGCGAATACCGCCATTCACCAGTCGCGGCGTGCCGATGGTCGTCGGGTTGGTGCCCACGTAGTAGGTCACGTTGAAGAGATTCTGCACGCCGACGAACACGTCGACCGTGCGATTGATGGTGCGTGCCACCGTGAAGTTCGTCACGTTGTAACCGGGAAGGCCGACCTCGCGCTGGTCGGGAATCCCCGGAAAAATCGCCGCGGTGTTCAGGTCGTCGTCGAATTGATGACCGACGAACTGATTCTCGACGGCGATGTTGAGGAACCTCGGATTCGTGTAGGTGACGCCAAACGACACCCGATTCTTCGGCACTTCGGCGAGATACTTGCCGGTGAGATCGTTGCCGGCCGCGTCGACTTTCGATTCGTGTACTTTCGCGATTTCAAACACGTAGGCGCCCGACACACCCCAGTGGCCGTTCACCCGGTAGGCCAGGTCGGTCTGAAATCCCGCGATGTTCGTGCTGCCGAGATTCTGAAGCTGCCGGCAGGTGGGCACGCCGGCGCACCCCGGCGTGACGGGCACGTTGTTGCTGGCCACCGTCACGTTGGCAATCGGATTGTTCACGCGGTTGTTGAACACGGTGCCGCGAACTGTGACGCGCTGGGTGGCGGCCACGCTGACGCCGCCTTCCTCGCCGGTCAACCGCTCGGGACCGAGCGTCTCGTTCGCGAGCGTCAGCACCTGGCCGACGCGGAACGGGCTGTAAAGCTCCTTCAGCGTCGGCGCACGGAACCCCTTGCTGAAGCTGCCCCACACAGAGACGCGGTCGGTCGCACGATAAAGCGCGGCCACGCGAGGGCTGACGGTCGTATCCGATTTGTCGGCCAGCGTCGGTCGATTCGCCGCCGTCGGCAGTCCCGTCGCAAGGGTCGTCTCGAGATTGTGCGCGTCGTAGTTGTTCCAGTTGTCGACACGCGCGCTCAGCGTCACCTGCAGCTTCGGCGAGACCTCGATCAGGTCCTGCGCAAAGACGCCGAAGAACCGCTGCGTACCGCCGGCAACGCGGTGAATGAGCGCCGGCGACCCGGTCGGCGCCGCGTAAGTCAGCTCGTCGCTGTCGCCGTCAATCCACCGGAAATCGGTTCCGGCCGACACGACGTGCGAGCGCGAGCCGAGCTGGAACGGGCGCGACCACTGCATCATGCTGCCAACGGCGTTGGTCGGCACCGTCTTCTCGAGTGACAGGTTGCTCTGGCTGCGCGGCGGCGTCGCTACCGGCACGGCGAACGTGTTCTGGAAGAAATCGGAGCGATCGAAGAACACGCGTCCCTCGACGTTGCTGCCGTCTGAGAATCTCAAGCGCACGCCGCCGTTGCCGTACTTCCAGTTCGTGTCGTTGAGCTCGCCGATCTTGCCGTTGTTGCGCTCTTCGTCGAACACGCCGAACCGGAAGAACATGTTGACCCGATCGGTCGGGTTGTAGTCGAGCTTGGCGCTGATGTTCTGATACTGGACGTTGGCTTCGTTGTCGATCAGACCGCGCTCTTCCTCCGCCACGATCATGTACCCGTCGGTCTGCAGCGTCGTGGCGTCGAACATGACACCCAGCTTGCCCCACACGTTGCTGGCAAACAGATCCATCTTGGGCGTCTGCCGGTTGCCGTACTGCGGCTTGAAGATGAGGGTACGCGGCGTGGCGCGGTTGGTCACGATGTTGATGACCCCGCCCATCGCGTAGTTACCGTAGAGACTGGACGAGGCACCGTCGATGATTTCGATGCGCTCGGCGTTCATCATCGGCACGCGCGTCCAGTACACCCATCCTCCAAACGGATCGTTGAACGGGATGTCGTCGAGCAGGACGAGCGTCCGGCTGACACCGCTGGGGCCGATGCCGCGCAGCGACACGCCCTGAGCCGTCGGATTCGCGGCAAGGCTGCTCGTCCGCCGGAACAGGCTGAACGTCGGCACCTGCCGCAGCACATCGTCTGCGACGACGGCCGGCGACTGCTCGATCTGCTCGTTCGTGACGAGGTTGACGCTGGCCGGCACGTCGGCGATGCGCTGTTCAGAGCGTGTCGCCGTCACGATGAGCTGCTCGGTGTAGCCCGCGGGCCGCAGCCTGACCTCGACGGTCTGCAAGGCCTCGGTGGTGACATCGACGGAGAGGTCCTCTATTTGAAAGCCCGAAGCCGAGACGCGCACCGCGTAGATGCCCGGCGCGAGTCCTGCCATCGAGAACCGCTCGTTCGAGCTCGATGCCGTCCGGCTGAGATTACCAGCACGCAGCGTCGCGGTGACACGGGCGCCCAGCACCGGCAGCCCCTGCTCGTCGAGCACGGTGACGTCGATGCGACGATCGGCCGCTGGAGTCTGTGCGAGTGCGGGCGATGCAAGAGCGGCCAGCCATACGGCGCAAGCCAGAAGTGCTGAAGTCCTCATCTGAAAAACCCCTCCAGAAACCCTGTGAGAGACAGAGAGAAAGCGCAGGAAATGCCGTGAAATTACCGGTTAGATTACCACAGCGTCAGTGGAAGTCGTGCGAGTCGATCTCGATGGCGGCGCCCGCAAGCGCATGTAAACGTTCGGCTTTTACAGATGTCACGCCGTCCTGGTTCTGCAGAATTCCATCGACGAGCAGGAACGGCTGCTCGAGAATCGTCAGCCGGTCGCGATCGAACAGATCTGGACGCACGATGATGTTCGCGATGCCGGTTTCGTCTTCGAGCGTGAGGAACACGAAGCCTTTGGCCGTGCCCGGCCGCTGCCTCGTGATGACGCTGCCGGCGATGCGAATGCGACGACCGTTTCGCGCGCGCGGCAGATCGACGGCGCGCAGCACGCCACGCATGGCGAGCTCGGAACGCCGCATCGCCATCGGATGCGGACCGATCGTGAGATGGGTGCCGGCATAATCGGCCGTCAATCTCTCGTCGCTGGTCATGGGTGGCAGCGGACTGACTTCCGGCTCCGGACTCCCGGCTTCGGGCCGCGAGAAGAGCTCACCGGCAGGTCGAATCGCCTTTTCCACTTGCCAGAGGGCTTCTCGCCGCTCGTAGCCGAACGACGCAAACGCGCCGATGTCGGCCAGCGTCTGCAACTCTTCGCGGCGAATACCGGTTCGACTCACCAGATCGTCCACGGACTTGAAACGCTGAGGAGGATCGACGGGGAGTCTCAACTGGTTCGTGAGTTCGTGGGCCTGCCGCGCCGAAGCTCGCGCCGATTCGGCGAGCGAAGGCGGGTGCGTCCAGTCGTGCGCGCAGTTGTTGCAGAAGTACGACCCGGCCTTCACCGTCTCGAGCATCGACTTGTCGTCGCACCCACACTTCGGGCAGACGTCAGAAAAGCCGGCTCCCGGCTCCTGTCTTCTGGCTCCGGGCCTGGTCGCTCGTTCGATGGCCAGTCCTATCTCCTCGCGGAGCCCGGAAACATAGCGAAGCCCCAGTCGTACCGTGCCATCCACGTCGACCCGGCAGTTCCAATCCGAATGCTGGACGTCGACGCCCGAGAAGCGCACCCCGCGACGCTGCGCGTCTTTGACGAGCGTGGCCGGGTGATAAAACCCCATCGGCTGGTTGTTGAGCAGCGCCGTGTAGAACGCGGCCGGGAAATGCACCTTCAGATAGGCGCTCGCATACGCCAGCAGCGCGAAGCTGGCCGCATGCGACTCGGGGAATCCGTACAGCGCAAAGGCCGTAATCGACGAAATGATCTGCTCGGCCGTGTCGCCCGTGATGCCGTTTCTGGCCATCCCCTCGCGCAGCTTGATCTCGACCTGCTTCATGCGTTTTTCCGATCGCTTGAAGCCGAGCGCCCGGCGCAGATCTTCGGCCTGCCCGCCCGTGAAGCCGGCCGTCACCATTGCCATCCGCAGCAGCTGCTCCTGAAACAGCGGCACGCCGAGCGTGCGCTGAAGAATCGGTTCGAGCGATGGATGCGCATACGTCACGTCCTCGCGCCCCGCACGCCGGTTCAAATATGGATGCACCATGTTGCCCACGATCGGACCGGGGCGGATAATCGCGACCTCGACGACGAGGTCGTAAAAACGCTCGGGATGCAGGCGCGGCAACGTGGCCATCTGCGCGCGCGATTCCACCTGGAAAATGCCGATGGTGTCGGCCTCCTGCAGCATCTTGTAGATGGCCGGATCGTCCGGCGGCAGATGAGCGAGATCGACGACAGGCGCCGAGCTCCCGGCGCCAGGCTGCAGGCCGGGTTGGTTCACGAGAGTGATCGCGTCCTGCAGGACCGCCATCATTCCCAAACCCAGCAAGTCGACTTTCACAAGGCCCATGTCGGAACAGTCGTCCTTGTCCCACTGCAGCACCACGCGGCCGGGCATGCTCGCGTTTTCGAGCGGCACGACGCTGTCGAGCTGCCCCTGGCAGATCACCATGCCGCCGGAATGCTGCCCGAGATGCCGCGGCAGATCCAGCATGCGCGTCCACAGCTCGGCGAACCATCGGAACGTCGGATGATCGAGATCGCAGCCGGCATCGATCATCCGTTTCCGCAGCGTGTCGGCGGGATCGACGAACTCGAACTGGTTCATCACCTTCGCCAGGCGATCGACCTGCACGGCATCGATGCCGAGCGTCTTCCCCACTTCGCGCGCCGCGCTCTTGCCGCGATAGGTGATGACGTTGGCGGTCATCGCCGCGCCCAGCCGCCCGTATTTCTCGTACACGTGTTGAATCACGCGCTCGCGCCGATCGCCGCTCGGCAGGTCGAGATCGATGTCGGGCCACTCGCCGCGCTCTTCCGACAAAAAGCGCTCGAAGAGCAGATCCATGCCGACCGGATCGACGGCCGTGATGCCAAGGCTGTAGCACACCGCACTATTGGCGGCCGACCCGCGTCCCTGCACGAGGATGTCGTTGTGGCGGCAGAAATTGACGATGTCCCAGACGATGAGGAAGTAGCCGGCCAGATCGAGACGCTCGATGAGATCGAGCTCGCGCGCGATCTGCGTGCGGGCCTTATCGTGATACGGACGATAGCGGTCGCGCGCGCCCAGATCCGTGAGCTTGCGAAGAAAGGACGTGTGCGTCTCGCCCGGCGGCACCGGATAGTCGGGAAAGCGATAGCCGAGATCGGCCATCGTGTACTCGAGCCGTTCGGCGAGCGCCTCGGTCGACGCGAGCGCCGCGGGCCAGTCGCGAAACAGCCGCGCCATTTCCGCCGGCGGCTTCAGATAGCGTTCGGCATTGCGCGCCAGCTTCCGGCCGGCCTGCGCGAGACTGGTCTTGTGGTGGATGCACGTGAGCACGTCGAACAACGGCCGATCGCGGGGATCGGCAAATCGCACGCCGTTGGTGGCGACAATCGGCACGTGAAACGCATCTGCGATATCGGCCAGCGTGCGATTGTCGGCCTCTTCGTCGCGCAGGAGATGCCGTTGAAGCTCCACATACACGCGGTCGCGCCCGAAGACGCCGACGAGCGGATCGATGAGTCCGCCGACGCCGAACTTCTCGAACCCCAGCAGCTCGCGTCCCGCGAGCGCGATGAGACCGCCGGTCTGACCGTCGAGCTCTTCGACGGTCAGCGCGCCTTCGCCTTTCGGCGCGCGCATTTTCATGCGCGTCACGAGCCGGCACAGGTTCCGGTAGCCGTCGGCGGATTCCACCAGGACCGGAATGCGGAGGGCGGAGGGCGGAGGGCTGAGCGCCTGCCGCGCCGAAGCTCGCGCGGATGCGGCGAGCGAAGGCGGGGCGATCGTGAGCTCGGCGCCGATGATGGCTTTGATGCCGGCCGCCGTCGCCGCCCGGTGAAAGCGCGGAGCGCCGTACACGCCGTCGCGATCGAGCAGGGCGATGGCGGGATATCCGAAACGCGCGGCCTCGTCGACCAGGGTCTCGGGTAAGGAGGCGGCTTCTAGGAAACTGAAGGCCGATGCGGTGCGGAGTTCTACGTACATAAGTGATCTCAGTCAGGGCAAGTCCATTAGTCCAATAGGCCCTCCACAAACCACGTCCCCTGATCGTGCGCGTGTGAAATGCGATATGACGTCCCGTCATGTAACGCGACGTCCCATTCGTCGCAATTCCACCCCGTCTTCCACCAGTCGCCGGACGATCGCCACGGCCCTTCCGAGCGCTCGACGCGGCCGCCGCCGATGCCGCGGCGATCGGTCGTGACACGAACCGGCCGCCCTTGTTCGAGAATGACGCGGGCCGGAATCGGACTACGGAACCGCCGCAACACACTCGATCCCCCCGGGGACTGGGGATGAGGGATGAGGGATGGGTGGTTCGTGAAGTCGCGCGGGGGGTCGAATTTCGCCATCGTGAAAGCGCCGGGACGATAGGTGTCGACCAGCGCGGGCGCACCAATGCGATCGCCGCCCATGAGCGCGCCGAGGCGCGCCATGAGCGTGGCAAGCGTGTCGGCCGGCAGCGCGCGCGCGAACAACCCGAACTGCAGGACACGCCCTTCGGTGACGTCGACGCGCACCGTGACGCGATCGATCCCTTCGGATGGCGGGTTCGATTCGAGATCCAGGAGCGCGAGCGTGCGCAACACGCGCGCGTCGCGCATGGGGGCGGGCAGCTCGACCACTCGCTCGTGCAGATTGCGCGTGACCAGCGTCAACGTGACGTGCAGCACGACGGCGCCCCGATCGCCACGCTCGAGCCGATCGCATAACGGATCGAGCAGCCGCGCGAGGACAAAGGACAACGGCTCGAGCCCCTCAATCGGCCATTCGAGATCGAGCGACTCTTCGAACTGCTCTGCCACGCCCGCCGGGACGAGCGGCCGCATTTCTTCGCCGCGCGCCCACTTCTGCCAGCGGAGGCCGTGTTGTCCGAGGCGGGCGGAGAGATCGCTGGATGGAAGCGACGCCAGGTCGCCCAGCGTTTTGAGGCCCCAACGTGCGAGTTGGGCGATGTCGGACTCCAGGCTTCCGGCTTCGGGCTGCGGGCCAGGTCGGGAGCCTGAAGCCCGCAGCCCGAAGCCCAACAGCGTCAGTGTCCTCAGCGGCAACGGCGCAAGCGTGGCCGCTTCACTTCCCGGGGCGACGACCGTTAACCCCGCGCGCGCATGGGCGACGAGCATGGCCGCGGTTGACGTGGCGGCAATCGCAATATGCACGCGCAAACCGGCATCGGCCGCAGCGCGGCGCAGTTCTTCGCCGATGGCGCGAGGCTCGCCGATGAGGCTGCCGAGCCCGCTGATGTCGAGCATCACCGTGCGGGCCCCAGGCGTTTCGACGCGCGGCGAAAAATCGCGCGCCAGCTGCACGAGGGCGGCATAGGTGACGTCGTACGCGCGATTCGCGGGCACAAGTTCTGCCCTCTGCCCTTCCGCCTTCGCGCTTTGCGCTTCGGCGAGGCTCGCCATAGCTCGTCCTCCGGATTCACAGGACGAGCGGAGGCGGCTGCCATCTGCCCTGACGGGCAGCGCGTTAGCACGCGGCGGCAGATAGAGGCACGCGAACATACTGGTCGCTCTCCACTTTCCGCGCCCGAATCACACGCGCGCTGATTGACACGTCTACTGACTGCAGGCTGCCGGCTGCCGGCCCGACGCGGCCAGGAGCCTGAGGCCGGCAGCCGGGAGCCAGTAACACCGTCACTCCCCCGCTGCTGCGCGCAATCGGTTCGGTGCCGATGAGCACGCAGGCCGTCGCGCTGCCTTCGATGACGCGCTGCAACCGCAGCCAGGTCGTATACGGCAACCGCTGAATCGCCTGCGCCGCCACCTCGCCGAGATCGAGCACGACCAGCCCGAAGCCACCGGCCTCGGGTCCCACGCGCGGCTGCCACGCGTGGGGCCCGGCCTGCAGCACGATGTTCAAGGCCTTGACCGCACGGTCGAGGCTCTTCTGCAGCGTGCCGTATTCGCACGACAAGCTGACGCGCGCGGAGCCGGACGGCTCGCCGCGGATCCATAACAGGCGCTGAAAATCGACGTTCGCAGCCGCTGAGACCGGATCGAACATGTCGAGCGGATCGATCAGCGCCACCAGTTCGCCCCGCGCGGTCGCGCCGGCCAGGGCCGACACGATGATGGCGAGACGCCCCGACGACCGCGGGCCGATCACCTCTGACACCTGACCGCGGGGGAGACCGCCCTCGAGCCTGGCGTCGAGAGCGGCCATCCCCGTCGGTACCAGCCATCTGTCGATGGGGTCTGACCCCCGTTCCGGTAAGGGGGTCAGACCCCCAGGGGTAAGGGTGTGATCGAGCTTGCGGTGACGGAGGAGGGCTTCGAGATGATCGCGGGCGACAGCAGGCATGGTCTGTGTTCTCCAGACTTTCGCTTTATGTTCGCCATCCTAGATCGAACGGGTTCTGGATGCAAGCCCTCCGGATTTGGCAGGGTTTGCTTAGGGCTGAGGGCTGAGGGCTGAGGGCTGAGGGCTGAGGGCTAAGGGCTAAGGGCTTAGGGCTAAGGGATTAGGGATTGGCCAGGATGCTTGCCGTCATCAGCGTGACGTCGTCGGGCTGGGCGCTTCCGCCGAGGTTCTGGTGAACGTCCGCGAGAATCGCGTCCAGCAACGGCATGCCCCCACCAGCTTCGCGATGAATCGCGGCGATGATCTGGGGGGCTTCAACATCCTCGGATCCGAGCGCTTCAGTGACGCCATCGGTATAGAGCAGCAGCCGGTCGCCTGCCCGCATCGCCACCGATTCGATCGCCCACGTCGAGGCCGAAAGCGCCGGAGAGATCAGCGGGCCCGTGCTCGCCAGCCAGACGGGATTGCCTGCATCCCTCCATAACAGGCCCGGCGGATGCCCGGCACTGACATAGCGCAGGCGGCTGTCCTCCGGCGCGATCAAGGCGGCAAACAGGGTCACGAATTTCTCAGTACCGAATGCCGCCAGACCGCCCCACACGCGTTGGACCACGCTGAGCGGGTCGTACCCATCGACGCGCGCGGCGTGGAAGGCACTCTTCACCACGCTGGTCATCATCGCCGCCGGCAACCCGTGTCCCGAGACGTCGGCGACGAGCAGCGCCGTTTGTCCCGAATCCGCCGCCGCGTAGTCGTATAAATCGCCGCCGATGCCGGTGCACGGGAGGTACTGACTGCACACCGACAACCCGTTGAACGTGGCCTCGCGCTGAGGCAACAGGCTCTGCTGAAAGGCGCGCGCCTGCGAAAGCTCGTTCTCGAGACGCTCGAGATGGCGGCGATGGGCTTCGCGCCGCCATTGCAGCTCCAGACATCGCTCGACCAGCGTCTTCAACACCTCACGATCGAATGGTTTTTGAATGAAGTAGAACGCGTGACTCTTGATCGCCCGGACCAGCTTCTCATCGAGGTCATCGACGCTGCCGGTCATCAGGATGACGTCCACTTGCGGCAGACGCGTCTTCAGTCGCGTCATCAGCTCAAAGCCGTCGACGTCGGGCATTCTGATGTCGACGATCGCCAGCTCGGGGAGAAATTCTGCGGCGAGCGAGACAGCGTCTTTCGACGAGGTCGTTCCGCACACTTGATGAATGTCGCCGAGGACCCGTTCCACCGCGCGAAGGATCCCCGGCTCGTCGTCGACCACGAGAATCCGCGATCCCGTCATGACGCCTGAATCTGAGATGATCGCGCCGCCAGGGGGAGCGTCAGCTCTACTCGTGTACCGACGCCAGGCTGGCTGTCGAGGGTAATCGTTCCGCCGATTTCCCAGAGAATGGCGCGACAGATCGGCAGGCCAAGTCCATTGCCGTGCGGTCTCGTCGTAAAAAACGGTTCCATCACCTTCGGCAGATCCTGCGGCAGGATCCCGCATCCGGTATCGCGGATCGACATCCGCAGAACTTCAAGGGCCGGTTCGACCGCCACGGCGATCCGTCCCCCCGGGGGCGTCGCTTCCCGCGCATTCGTCAGGACGTTGAGAAGGACCTGCTCCAGATCGCTCTGACCACACGCGACCGCGGGCGCATCGTCGGGAATCTCGGTGTCCAGCTGGATGCCTCTGCGGCCCATTCCGTATTTCAGGATCGCCGACGCCGTCTCGAACGCCCGTCCCACGTGTCCATGCTGGCTTCGCCGGGCACCGCCGCGTGAGAACGCGAGCATGCCGCCGAAGATTCGACGGCAGACCTGCAGCGATTTCTGAACCTGCTCGAGGTCTTCACAAAGGACGTCCGGATTGTGCACGCCCGAGCGCAAATCCTCCTGCATCTGCTGCACCAGCGGCAGCATCGACCCGAGCGCGTTGTTCACGTCGTGGGACACGCTGCGCGCAAGCTCGGCCATGGCGTGCTTCCGTTCAGCGGTCACCACGCGCGCGCGGAGCGACGCGGTCCGGTGCAGGTTCTGGATCGCCACCGCCGCCTGGGAACGGAAATGCTCGACCAGCTCGCCATCGTAGGGCGTGAGCTGCGTGGGATAGCGGGCCGCGATCTTCAACGCGCCAATCAGGCCGTCGCGAGTGACGAGCGGCGCGCAGACCATCGAGGCTTCGCGAAGGCCGCCTTCGCCGGGATGGCCATCAGCGTTGTAGTCGAGCAGTGCCGCAAGGTCGCCGGCAGGGCGGCCACTCCATTCCTGCCATCGCTCGCCGTACCGATCGAACCCGTAGACCTGTTCCGACATGAGCAGCGTCGCGGTCTCCTGCGCAATGGGAAGGCGCAGGCCAATCCGATGGCTTTTCGCCTTGGCCCACGCAATCTGCTCTGCGACAAGGACGAGGGTGGGATCGTTTTCCTTCCGAATCAACAGCGCCGATGAGTGATCGTACTGGGTGAGCGAACGGAGCCCGTCGAGGATCTGGTAGAACAGGTCCTTGGGATCGATCTGTTCCATGATCTTTCGATCGATGCGATCTCGCACTCCAACCATGCGGTCGTTGTCGATGCGATAGATCGCGTCCGACAGTGTCGCGGCCACACGCGTCACCAGGCGCCGGTCGCCGCGGCTGAACGTGCCCCGCAGCCGGCTCAATGCCAGTGCGCCCCATGCGCCTCCGCGCCGTCTCAGGGGCGCCATCAAGACATCCTGCTGCACCGGGGGATGCTGGCGACCAATGAACAGGGTCAGGTCGTCGATGTTCCAGCGTCCGCCTTTGGGAACGCTGAAGAGAATCTCGGCCTGCGGGCGGCCGGGCAGGAGTCGGGCGATGCAGCCGTAAGACGCGTCGAAGAAGTCGTGCGTCTCGCGCAGCGTGTAGCGGAATGCTTTATGCGGCTCGCGGACGTCCTTGAGGTGACCCTGGAGGCGATCGAGAAACTTGAGCGCCGATAGCTCATCCCTTTGCACGGACATGTCATTCACTTCAGAGGAGCGACACGATTTCGCAGGTCACGTCGTGCGCTGACGCGAACGACATCGAGGAATGCGCGAAGTATAGCCGTCGCGCGGCCCTCGGGGTGCGATTATTCGCATTTCCTTTGCATCCGCTGACCGGCGCGGCGCCCGCTAGCGGCCGACGCCGATCGAGACGATGAGCGAAGGCGCATAGCGGCGGCTGGTCGTCGGCATCGGCGGTGCCGCAGCGCTTGTTCTCGACGGGATCGGATAGGTCTCGGAGGTGGCCTTGTAGAACGGCAGCACCGCGTCAGCCTGCACGAACATTCTGAAACTCGTGACGCGCGCGAACTCGTATCCCGCCGTCAGCTCACCCTGCAGGCCGTGACCGTTCCAGCCGGATGTGTAGTAGCCATTCGAGGCGCTGTAGGAACCGCCGAAGCTCTGACTCCCGAAGCTCAGCCCGCCGCCAAGATAGGCGGAGCGGTTCGCTCTGGGGCTCACGAAATACAACCCTGAGAGCTTCAGCAGCGTCTGTGCCGTGGCTCCGCCCGACGGGTAGCCGTCGATGTTGCTGAACTGAAAGTTGAGGAACGACACGTCGAGGGCAAACGCATCCAGCTCGGCGCGGTAGCCGAATCCCAGCGCGGGCGTGCCATAGGACTCGTTGCCGAAGAGATTCCCATAACCCAGCCGGGCGTACCACAGCGAGTCGGTGTGCACGCGCCGCGCAGCGGACTGCGATGCGGTGACGTTCGTGCGATCGAGCACGTTGAACCCCTCCATCGGGCGTCCGGTGACAATCGACCGTGCCATTTGACTGTAGAGCGCCGGCAGATCGTCCATACCGAGCGCAATCCCTTCGCGCCGGCCTCCGGGCCCCTCGATCGACACGACAATGGTATTGCCCAGGCGTACGTGCGTCAGCGAGTACGGCGACACGCACCCCGCGGGCATGACGCGTTCGCCGGCCTGCTGGAACTGCCGTTCCATCAGCAGCACGGCCGCCGCCTGTTCGCTCGGAGAGAACGTGTCTTGCGTGGTATCGATTGTGATGCAGACCTCGGCCTGTGCCGACGTCGCGATGCTCATCAACGCGCAGGCGATACACGGGACGATCAAACGAAGAATTCGGGTCTCCATGGCATCCTCCAGGGCCGTCCAGGCATGGGGCCCACGGCCGTCTGTCTGGAAGATGCGCCGTCCGCGCCGAAACCGGCTCACGGCCTCGAAGGCCGTGGTTGGCTGCTCATGACAACCGGCGCCCGGTAGGGCATGATACTGACGCAGTGAGCGACAACAAGACACACCAATTCGGCACACGAGTGATCCATGGGGGGCAGAAACCGGATCCGCTGACCGGCGCGGTCGTCCCGCCGATCTACGCCACGTCCACGTACGTGCAGTCGAGCCCCGGAGTGCACAAGGGGTACGAATACTCGCGCACGGCAAATCCCACTCGTGACGCGCTTCAGAACAGCCTCGCAAATCTCGAGGGCGGCGCAGCCGGCTTCGCGTTTGCCTCGGGGCTCGCGGCCACCGCCACGATTCTGGATCTCGTCGACAGCGGCTCGCACATCGTCGCCATGAACGATCTCTACGGCGGCAGCTACCGTCTGTTCGAGAACGTGCGCAAGCGCTCGGCGGGGCTTCAGGTGTCGTTCGTCGACCTCACAGACATGGGCGCACTCGAGGCGGCGCTCCGGCCCGACACGCGCATGATCTGGGTGGAAACGCCGACCAATCCCCTCCTCGGGATCGTCGACCTCAGCGCCATCGCGGCCGTCGCGCAAAGCCGCGGGATCATGACGGTCTGCGACAACACATTCGCGACGCCTTACCTGCAGAACCCGTTGCAACACGGGTTCGATCTCGTCATGCACTCGACAACCAAGTACCTGAACGGTCACTCGGATGCGATTGGAGGTGCGGCAGTCATCCGGTACGGCGCAGATGAGCTCTGCGAGAAGCTCGCCTATCTGCAGAACGCCGTGGGCGGAGTGCCCGGGCCTTTCGATTCGTTCCTGACGCTGCGCGGTATCAAGACGCTGGCTCTGCGCATGGAACGCCACTGCGCCAACGCGCTCGCCATCGCGCAGTTTCTGGAGAAGCATCCGAAGGTCGAGCGTGTGATTTATCCGGGTCTGCCGGATCATCCGCATCACGAACTGGCGAAGCGCCAGATGCACGGCGGCTTCGGGGGCATCATCAGCGCCAGGCTGCACGGCGGGCTCGAAGATGCTCGCCGCTTCCTCGAGCGTTGTCATCTCTTCGCGCTCGCGGAGAGTCTCGGCGGCGTGGAAAGCCTCATCGAGCATCCCGGCATCATGACGCACGCCTCGCTGCCCGCTCCCATGCGCGCGAAGCTGGGCATCACTGACAGTCTTGTACGACTGTCGGTCGGCGTGGAATCGGTGGATGATCTGATCGCGGAATTGAACGACGCGCTGGCCTGAGTAATATCGAAGACGAGACCAGAGCGTCCGGGAGTACAACGACGTGGCGAATCATCCGGGCACGAAGATCAGCGACACCATCCTCGATACCATCGGGAACACGCCCCTGGTGCGCATCAACCGCATCACGCGTGGCGTGACAGAGGCGACGGTTCTCGCCAAAATCGAGACCTTCAATCCCGGCAACTCGATCAAGGACCGGATGGCCGTGCGGATGATCGAAGACGCCGAGCGCAGCGGCCAGCTCAGGCCCGGCGGCACCATCATCGAAGGCACGTCGGGCAACACCGGGATGGGCCTGGCGATCGCGGCGGTCGTGAAGGGCTACAAGTGCATCTTCACGACGACCGACAAGCAGTCGAAAGAGAAGGCCGACGCGCTCAAGGCGTTTGGCGCCGAGGTGATCGTCTGCCCGACCGACGTGGATCCCGAGGACCCGCGGTCGTACTACTCCGTATCGTCACGGCTCGAGCATGAGATCCCCAACGCCTGGAAGGCCAATCAGTACGACAACCTCTCGAATACCGCGGCGCACTACGAGTGGACCGCGCCCGAGATCTGGGATCAGACCGACGGCCGTGTGACGCAGCTCGTCGTCGGCGTCGGGACCGGCGGCACCGCCAGCGGCATCGGACGCTACCTCAAGGAGCGCAACCCGGCGATTCGCGTGTGGGGGATTGACACCTACGGGTCGGTCTTCAAGAAGTACAAGGAGACCGGCATCTTCGACAAGAACGAGATCTACCCGTACATCACCGAAGGCATCGGCGAGGACTTCCTGCCCAAGAACGTCGACTTCGGCGTCATCGATCACTTCGAGAAGGTGACCGACAAGGACGCTGCGATCATGACGCGCCGACTGGCGCGCGAGGAGGGCATCTTCGCGGGGAACTCCGCAGGCGCGGCAATGGCCGGGCTGCTGCAGCTGGCCGACCGCTTCACACGCGACGACATGATTGTCGTGGTCTTCCACGACCACGGCTCGCGCTACCTCGCCAAGATGTACAACGACGAGTGGATGCGTGAGAAGGGCTTCCTCGAGGTGACGGGCATGACCGCGCGCGATCTCGTCGCGCTCCACGTGTCGGGCGAGCTCTACGCCGTCGAGGCCGCGCATCCGGTCGAAGCGGCCGTCAGGGTGATGAGCGAGCACGACTTCTCGCAAATCTCCATTACCAGAGACGGGCGCGTCGTCGGATCGCTGAACGAAACGCACCTCTATAAGGAGTTCGTCCGCGACCCGCATCTGAAGCACAAGGCGATCGAGGAGATCATGCAGCCGGCGTTCCCCTTCGTCGACATTTCGACGCCGGTGGTACTGCTGTCGACGATGATTACACTGGAGAACCCCGCGGTGCTCGTGCGCGACTTCAAAACCGAGAAGACGTTCATCATCACGCGATCCGACATCATTCGCGTCATGCTGTAGTCAGCTGGTTCCGAGTTCCTGTTCCAGGTTCCACGTTCGCGGTGGCGCCATGATGACCGTGCGCATCTTTTTTTAGAAAAAAAGATGGCGTGCTGAATCCACCGCCCACCTCGAACCTGGAACGCGGAACAGGAACCCGGAACCGGAACCGGAACCCGGAACCTTTGAGCGTTTCCAATCCCTGCGAGTAGGCCACCGGAATTCGGTTAGGATAACGGGAAATCGTTGGCTCAGGCCCCTCCCCTCTCCGAGCTCGAAGCCCCAGCTCCACTCAAGGGTCTCCGGCGCATCGCCGCCGCCCTGCACCATCGGGATTTCCGCGTCCTCTGGTTCGGCGCCTGCTTCTCGAGCATCGGCACCTGGATGCAGAGCCTGGCCGAGAACTGGCTGGTCCTCTCGCTGACGGCGTCGGCCTTCTACCTCGGCCTCGACGCGTTCCTGCAGCAGCTGCCGATCATGCTCTTCACGCTCATCGGCGGCGTGGTCGCCGACCGGCACGATCGGCGGCTCACGCTGATGGCCTCGCAATGGGTGCAGCTGTCGACCGCGGCCGCGCTGTCGGCGCTGGTGTACTTCGGCCAGGTCCATGTGTGGCACATCCTGCTGCTGTCGTTCATCACCGGAACCGCGCAGGCGTTCGGCGGCCCGGCGTATCAATCGCTGATTCCATCGCTCGTCGGCAAACAGGATCTGACCAACGCGATCGCGCTGAACTCGATTCAGTTCAACGTCGCCCGCATGCTCGGCCCGCTGCTCGCCGGCGCCACGCTGGCCGTGCTGAAACGCTGGGGCGTGGCCGACATGACGGCGCTCGCCATCTGCTTCGGCCTCAACGCGCTGTCATTTCTGGCGGTCATCCTTTCCCTGATGTCGCTGCGCATCAAGCATATGCCCGCGGCACGCACGCACAACATGTTCGGCGAGCTGAAGCAAGGCATCGCGTTTGTGCAGAAGCAGCGCAGCATCATGGCGCTCATGCTGCTCGGCGCCGCGACGACGTTCTTCGGCATTCCGATGCTGACGCTGCTGCCGGTGTTCGCCCGGGATGTGTTCGGATCGGGAGTTGAAGGCTACAGCGCGCTGCTGGCGTTTTCGGGCGCGGGTGCCGTCGCCGGATCGCTGGTCGTCGCCTGGCTCGGCCGCTTCCCGTACATGGGCCTGACGACCCTGCTCATGCAGGCGTGCTTCGGTACGATCATCATCGTGCTGGCGTTGAACCGATCGCTGTACGTGACCTACGCGTTGTTGTTCGTGAGCGGGCTGACCTTGATGATCGTGATGTCGTGCATCACGTCGCTCGTGCAGCTGATCGCGCCGAACGAGATGCGCGGCCGCGTCATGAGCATTTATCTGGTGGCGTTTCGCGGCGGGATGCCGGCGGGCAGCCTCGTGAGCGGCTATATCGCCAGCATCACCTCAGCGCCGACCGTGATCGCGCTCAACGGCGTCGCACTCATCCTGGCGAGCGTGTACTTCCTTGTGAAGACTCAGGAAATCCGAAGCCTGTAAGCGCCGCCGGCATCTTGGCGCCACCGCGAACCGGGAACGTGGAACAGGAATTTGGAACCTACGGGCGTCACCAGGTCGGCCAAATCCAGAAAATCCCCAGCACGAGCGACCCGATGGCTGTCGCGGCGGCCGAGAACCTCGCGACCTGTCCGGTCATGCGACGCGCCGAAAGCGTGTGGGCCAGCACGATGCCGAAGAGCGACATCGACATCAGAATCCCCAGCGCGAAGATGTTGACGAGGAACAACAACGACCAGAAATGATCGGCGCCCGGTGTGTTCCACAGCGGCAGCGACAGGACGAGCGCGCGAAGACCGCTCATCGCAAAGACGGCGCCCAGCAAGCCTGGCAGCAGCGTGTGAACCGCGGGCTTATGTGAATGCCGCCGGCCGAAATGCAGATGCCAGTGGCTGTGCGCGCCGTGCTCACCGTTTTCGTGCGCGTGTGCGTGGAAATACAGGCGGCCCGAAACAGTCAGCCATCCGACCACGAGCCCAAGCACGATCAACAGGCACCCGCCGATGAACTCACCGCCCTGCTCGAACCGGACGGGAATCTGCCATCCGAAGAACAGCACCATTCCGGCGCCGCCGGCGAGCAGCAGCGCGTGGCCCACGGCAAATCTCAGGGCGAGACCGAACGCACGCGCGTAGCGCGCGGGGCCGAGCGGCGTGGCGAGCGACAGCGCCGCGATGGCCATGAGGTGATCGGCGCCGAGGCCGTGAAGAAATCCGAGAGCGAGCATCGAGCCGGTGAGCACGGAGGGATTATAGCTGGTTGGTGGTTGGTGGTTGGTGGTTAGCTGCCATCCTGTTCGTCCGGCTGCAAGGGCATGATCAGGCCGTTGAGACGTCAGGCCGAATCGTTCCTCAACGGGAAACCGCTTTGAGAGCGTGTAGATGTCTTCGACAAGGCCCATGGACTCTTGCCATACATTGAGGTCACGAAACGAGCTCTTGCTTTCATTCACATCTGACGATCACATCCAGCGCCACCCGGAACTTGAGGAGTCTGCACGACCGCCTCTCAGTAGTACGTAAGAACTGAAACCAAAAAGGCATGACAAGTACGAGACTTCCACCAACCACCAACCAGCAACCACCCCCTTGCCATATAACATACACATATGTATATTTATGGATATGAAACAGGCCGGCGAGCTGTACCGGCTTCTGGGCGACGATGTCCGCCTCCGCCTGCTGCGTGTGCTCGCAGGCAAGCACGGGCGGCTGAACGTGACCGAGCTGACGTCGGTGCTCGGCATCGCGCAGTCGGGTGTCTCGCGCCATTTGCGTCTCTTGAAGGAAGCCGGCCTGCTCGTCGAAGAACGGGGGGGCGGTTTCTCCTTTTATCGCCTCTCCCCCGCCCTGCTCGACGGCGGATTCGGCGGCCTGTGGCATACGCTCCAGGCCCAATTCGCCGGGGCGGCGCACTCGCCGGCGATTCGTGGTGACGAGGCCCGGCTGCAGGAAGTGATTCGGCTTCGGAAGGAAAATTTCGAAGTCCACGGGACCGACCGCGCGCAGTTCGTGCCGGGCAGAAGCTGGGCAGCATGGTCGCGCGCCATGGGCCTGCTGCTGCCGCCGGTTGATGTCGCCGACATTGCCTGCGGCGAAGGATACTTGTCTGTCGAATCGGCGCAGTGGGCGAAGCGGGTCGTCGGTATCGATCGCTCGACCGACGTGCTGAAGCGCGCGAAGGCGCTCGCCGAGCGGCGTGGCATGAAGAACATCACCTGGAAGCGCGGCGACATGGAGAAGCTGCCGCTCGAGGATGCGTCGATCGATGTGGCGCTGCTCTCGCAGGCCCTGCACCATGCGGCCGATCCGGCGCATGCCGTGGCAGAAGCGGCGCGCGTGCTCAGGCCCAACGGCCGTGTCGTCGTGCTCGACCTGCGCGAACACGATCAGGAATGGGTGCGCGATCGCGTCGGCGATCGCTGGCTCGGCTTCGCCGACGCCGACCTCGAGCGCTTTCTCACGAACGCAGGGCTGAAGGATGTCGCCGTCCGCGTCGGATCGCGGCTGCCCGGCGATCCGTTTACGGTGTTAATTGCGTCTGGAGAGAAACGGTGAACATACGGACCCGCCTGGAACACCTGCTGGCTCAACGCATCCTGGTGCTCGACGGCGCGATGGGCACGATGATTCAGCGCCACAGGCTGACGGAAGACGATTTCCGCGGCGAGCGCTTCAAGTCGCATCCGAAAGAGCTGCGCGGCAACAACGACATGCTGGTGCTGACGCGCCCCGACATCATTCTCGAGATTCACGGGCAGTACCTCGAAGCGGGCGCCGACATCATCGAGACCAACTCGTTCAGCGGCACGACGATCGCACAATCGGACTACCAGCTCGAGCCGCTTGTCTACGAGCTGAACTTCGAGGCCGCGAAGCTGGCACGCCAGGCGGCCGACAAATGGACGACGCCCGACAGGCCGCGGTTTGTCGCGGGGGCGATCGGACCGACGAACAAGACGCTGTCGATTTCGCCCGACGTCAACGACCCGGCGTTCCGCGCGGTCACCTTCGATCAGATGAAAGCCGCGTTCGCCGAGCAGACGCGCGCGTTGATCGACGGCGGCGCGGACGTGCTGCTCATCGAAACCATCATCGACACGCTCAGCGCCAAGGCCGCCCTGCTCGCAGCGGCAGAAGTCGATCCCGAAGGCAACGTCCCGCTCATCCTCTCGGCCACCATCACCGATCGCAGCGGCCGCACGCTGTCGGGACAGACGATCGACGCGTTCTGGGTCTCGGTGATGCACGCGAAGCCGCTCGCCGTCGGCATCAACTGCGCGCTCGGTGCGCGCGAGATGAGGCCCTACCTGGCAGAGCTGTCACGCGCCTCCACGACCTTCGTCAGCTGCTACCCGAACGCCGGACTGCCGAACGCCTTCGGGCAATACGACCAGCACGCGCCGGAAACCGGCGAGCTTATCAAAGACTTCGCCGTCAGCGGCTTCGTCAACATCGTCGGCGGCTGCTGCGGCACGACGCCCGATCACATTCGCGCCATTGCCGAGCAGGTGGCGGGCGTACCCGCGCGCAGGATTCCCACCTCTGACGGGCGTCCGTCGTTCAAGTCCACGTACACGCAGTTCGCGGGGCTCGAAGTGCTGCCGGTTCGTCCCGACAGCAACTTCCAGATGATCGGCGAGCGCACGAACGTGACGGGCTCGAAGAAATTCCAGCGCCTGATCAAGGACGGCAAGTTCGGCGAGGCGGTGGATGTGGCGCTCGAGCAGGTGCGCGGCGGCGCGAACCTGATCGACGTGAACATGGACGAGGGCCTGCTCGACTCTGAGCAGGCGATGACGCATTTCCTCAACCTCATCGCCACCGAACCGGAAATCTCGCGGCTGCCGATCATGATCGACAGCTCGAAGTGGTCGGTGCTCGAAGCCGGACTGAAGTGCGTGCAGGGCAAACCCGTCGTCAACTCGATCAGCTTGAAAGAGGGCGAAGAGGACTTCCTGAAGAAGGCGCGCAAGGTGCAGCAATACGGCGCCGGCGTGGTGGTGATGGCGTTCGACGAAACCGGCCAGGCCGACACCGTCGCCCGGAAGGTCGAGATCTGCTCGCGCGCCTACAAGCTCCTCACCGAGAAGCTCGATTTCGACCCGACCGACATCATCTTCGACCCGAACATCCTCGCCATTGCGACCGGACTCGAAGAGCACAACGAGTACGCCATCAATTTCATCGAGGCGTGCCGGCAGATCAAGGCCGCGTGCCCCGGCATCAACTTCAGCGGCGGCATCAGCAACCTGTCGTTCTCGTTCCGCGGCAACGACGTGGTGCGCGAGGCGATTCACTCGGCGTTTCTCTTCTACGCGATCAGAGCCGGCCTGAACATGGGCATCGTGAATGCCGGCCAGCTGATCGTGTACGAGGACATCCCGAAGGACCTCCTCGAGCACGTCGAAGACATCATCTTCAATCGCCGCCCCGATGCGACCGAGCGCATGGTGCAGTTCGCGGAGACGGTGAAGGGCTCGGCGACCAAGCGCGAGATCGATCTGAAATGGCGCGACAACACAGTCGAGGCCCGCCTGTCACACGCGCTCGTGCACGGCGTGCTCGATTTCCTCGAGCCCGATCTTGAAGAAGCCCGGCAGAAGTACGCCAGGCCGCTCGAGATTATCGAAGGCCCGCTGATGGACGGCATGAAGGTGGTCGGCGATCTGTTCGGCGCCGGCAAGATGTTCCTGCCGCAAGTGGTCAAGAGCGCGCGCGCCATGAAAAAGGCAGTCGCGTTTCTGATGCCCTACATGGAAGAGGAAAAAGCCCGGGCGATGAAGGCGGGCACCGTGACGCGTCCGCAGGGCAAAGTGCTGATGGCCACCGTGAAAGGCGACGTCCACGACATCGGCAAGAACATCGTCGGCGTCGTGCTCGGATGCAACAACTACGAGGTCATCGACCTCGGTGTGATGGTGCCGACCGACAAGATCCTTCAGACCGCCATCGACGAGAAGGTCGACATGGTCGGCCTGAGCGGGCTCATCACGCCGTCGCTCGACGAGATGGTCTTCGTGGCCAGCGAGATGGAACGCCGCGGGTTCAAGCTGCCGCTGCTCATCGGGGGCGCCACGACGAGCAAGCAGCATACGGCGGTGAAGATTGCGCCGGCCTACGAGAACTCCACCGTGCACGTGCTCGACGCGTCGCGCGCGGTGGACGTGGTGTCGACGCTGCTCAATCCGGACAAAATCGACAGCTTCGATCACGAGAACAAGAAAAAGCAGGCCGAGATTCGAGAGCAGTACGCGGGTCGCGCGCGACGCCCCCTGCTGTCTTACGGCGACGCCCGCTCGAATGCGCCGAAGCTGGAATGGACAGACGCGCCCGCTCCGTCGTTCACGGGACGGAAGCTCCTGGACGACGAGCCGCTGGCCGACATCGCAAAGTACATCGACTGGACGCTTTTCTTTTCGACGTGGGAGCTGAAGGGATCCTTTCCAGCGATCCTCAAGCATCCGCAGTACGGCGCTGCCGCCACGGAGCTGTATCAACATGGGCAGGAGCTGCTCGGGCGCATCATCGAAAGCCGGCTGTTGAAGGCACGCGGGTCGTACGGGTTCTGGCCCGCCAACAGCGACGGCGACGATATCGTTCTTTACACCGACGAGACCCGAACCAGCGAGCTGCTGCGGTTCAACATGCTGCGGCAGCAGGAAGCGTTGCCAAGCGGCCAGCCGAATCGATCGCTTGCCGACTTCGTGGCGCCACGATCGTCTGGCATTGCCGACTACATGGGCGCCTTCGCGGTGACCTCGGGCCTTGGTGCGGACGAACTGGTGAAGCGGTACGAAAGGCAGAACGACGATTACCGCGCGATCATGGTGAAGGCACTCGCCGATCGTCTTGCGGAGGCGTTTGCCGAGTACCTGCACGCGCGTGTGCGCCGCGAGTGGGGATACGGCGCGAGCGAAGTGCTGACCCACGACGATCTGATCGCCGAGAAGTACCGCGGCATCCGTCCGGCGTTCGGCTACCCGGCGTGCCCGGACCATACGGAGAAGATCAAGTTGTTCGATTTGCTCGCCGCAGAACGTGCCGGCATCAAGTTGACCGAAAGCTGCGCGATGACCCCGGCCGCCAGCGTGAGCGGCCTCTATCTCAGCCATCCGCAGGCACGCTATTTCATGCTGGGACGCATCGGCCGCGATCAGCTGCAGGACTACGCGTCACGGAAAGCGCAATCGGTCGAGGCGATTGCCCGCTGGCTGGCCGAACATCTCGACGAACGCGAAAGCGTGACGCCCGTCGGAACTACCAGGTAGTGTCCGGCTTCAGCCGGACCGTGAAAACAGATGATCAAGAAGATCAGAAGGTTCTTCTGGCTTTCTGATCTTCTGTGTGAATTTGTTCGAGGGTTACGGACTACGGTCCGCTGCTGGTGGCTGCCGTGCCGAAATCCGGCTTCGTGTCCTCGAGAATCTCGCGGATCGCCTGCCGCTGGCCTTCTGAGAGATGCGCGATGGTGCTGTCGGTGCCGCTCAACACCTCATCGAGCCGGTGATAGACGTACGACTTCACGACGTCGGGCAGCGCGTTGAACGAATCGGAATAGATCAGGTAGCTCAGCGGATATGTGAACAGCCGGTGTTCCAGATCCAGCTCTCGCAGCGAGCGTCCCCGCGCGTCGCGTGGACCGCGAGCCTGGAAGTCGGCGGCAAACGACGAGCTGCCGCGAATCCCCGTCAGAGGCACTTCGTCGGCAAAGAGCATTGCGCGCACGAGCGGTTCGGCGGACGTCTTCACGCGGCGCAGCGTGTTGTCGCGGGCCGACAACGCGTTGGCACCTTGCCGGCTGTTCTCTTCGAACAGCGCGATCCGTGCTTCGTACCCCGCGATGGTGATGAGATTGTGCACGCGAGCCTGATGCGTCAGGATGAGCAGCGCCACCATGTCGCTGTGGCTGCTCATGTATGCATCGGTGTCGAAGTGATCGTCGAGCGTGGCGACCGTGCCGACAGGCTTCAGTGGCGTGCGGGCGACATACTGCCGCACGTTCCCCACTTCGTGGCTCAGCGCGGGTGCCATGACGTTGCCCATGTGCTGAGCTGCGGCCGATCCCGTTGCGTACCAGCCTCCCCAGCGCGTATCGATCGGCGTTCCGTCCGTCGACGAGCCGTCGTGGAGGCTGGCCAAAGGATAGCCGTGGCGATCGGGAACGACGGATCGCACGATGAGACCCGGTACGCCGCCGGTGACCGAGGCCGAATCGTGGCACATGAGGCAGGTGCTTCCCTCACGCACGAAGCGGGGCTTTGCCTCGGGGTCCTGCGGCAGGCTGTAGAAGACCGTTCCGAGCTTCGGATCGACCGAGGCCACTTCCATGATCGGCCCGCCCTGCACCCATCCGAGGTAGACATCGTCGTTGAAATACAGGGCTCGGGGCGCCCACGGCCCGATGCGATCGACCTGCAGGCTGGTTTTCGAGAACACGAGACCCTGGGAAGACACGGGAACGCCCAGTGCCTTGAGCACGGACGGCAGATATCCCCACTTCGCGTCGAAATTCAGCGTGACGGCCCCGCTGTCGAGACGCTGCTGAAGGCGCGCAATCGCATCTGTCGGCGTGCTCGCGGAGTATGCGATCGCTTCGTGCTCGGCGCCGCGGCCCAGCTGCGCGTTCGCGGCACTACCGGCGATCGCCAGGCCCGCCGTCACCACGACCGCGGTTCGAATGTAAGAGAGCCGATTTTTTGTGGTCACGATCTTATCTATTTTACCGGGCACCCACCAGAAAGTCGGTACGTTGTTTTTGTAGCAGGTTGTCGCGCATTGCGACATGATCTGGCGTACGCATGGAGATTTCCGTCGAGTGTCCCTATTGTGGCGAGCCCCTCGAGCTTTACGTCGATCCAAGCGGTGGATCGACGCAGAAATACGTCGAAGACTGCGCCGTGTGCTGCCAGCCGATGGAAGTGCTCGTCGAGATTGAAAACGATGAGGACTATTCGGTGTCGGTGCGGCGTTTTGATGACTGAACCACGAAGACACGAAGGCACGAAGGCACGAAGGCACGAACACGGCAACACGATGGCTCGACGGGCGCGATGACACGACGCAGGCAAAACCACGAAGGACACGAAGGGCACGAAGACCGCAACACGATGGCTCGACGGGCGCGATGACACGACGAAGGCAAAACCACGAAGACACGAAGGGCACGAAGACCGCAACACGATGGCTCGACGGGCGCGATGACACGACGAAGGCAAAACCACGAAGACACGAAGGGCACGAAGACCGCAACACGATGGCTCGAGGAGCGCGATGACGCGACGGATTACCAGTTGCGGTAGCGCAGGGCTTCAGCCCTGCCTGACGAACCACGAAGACACGAAGGGCAGGAAGCCGGCAACACGATGGCTCGACGGGTGCGATGACGCGACGGAGTACCAGTTGCGGTAGCGCAGGGCTTCTTGACCGCGTAGCCTTGGCGAAGGTGGTTAGCCCTGCAGGGCTCGGGACTTTCTGGGTTGGACCAAGGTCAGGACTACCAACAGAACAACGAATGGTATCCAACCTCGCATCTGCTCACGAAAGATGTCTGTGTACGTGAGAGGTACGGCTGCAACGTAGAACACACCGACATAGACGGCGAACCCGCGAACGCCGCTGAGGGTCGGCCAACACCGCTGAACGAGCGCCATGGGCACCATGGGCCACATCCAGCGCGTGTCGATCGCATCGAATCGCGCACTCCAGATGGCCCCAGTCCGGACCCATGTCTCTGCGAGCTTGATCAGGACGATCACGGTGGCAAGAACGCCCGGAAACGGAAACGCGTCTCGCCACGTCAGGTCGAGGAGTTCCCTCTGCAGCCCTCCGGCGGCCCAGGACCCGAGCGAACGCCAGAACGCACCGTATCCTCGAACGAGAATGGTCGCGCGCTGACGCGCGTCATTTGCGCCCAACCACTCATGTTGCAGGTCGCCAAGCTGCGCTTGGACGACACGGTGATGAAAGTCATCGGAACACAGTTGGCGCGCAAGCCGATGGAGGATACGGCCGGGAATCATGATCGTCTGACTTAAACACTCACGCGAACAGGCGCCGGGCGTGATGACGCGATGAGCAGAGCGATTGTCGCAAAGACGATGTTCGGCAGCCACGCGCCGACTGACGGCGGTGTGGATGTGCTGATCCCAAGCCATTGGCCCAACCACATCAGGAACCAATAACCCACCGGAGAGAGCAGGATAAACGCCACGGAGAGCGCCTTTCTCCACCGTCGAGCAGGAGCGAGCGCAAACAGCGCGAGAGCAAATGGTGCGGATGCGAGAGACGCTTTCAGGTGGTAGTGCCAGGCGACGCGACGAGCACCACGGTCATTCCCATCGGCCTTCGCCGTCGCGATCTCGGCCTCGAGCTCTTGAAAAGTCATTTCGCCGTAGCCTTTCATCACCGTTCCACGATTCCCGATGGTGTCGAGTGCCTGCTGGGTGAACTCCTGACCGGCGGCAGGCAACGCCCAGACTATCGAAGCAAACGAGATGGTTGAACACAGGAATGCAACCAGCAAAATCGCTCGGGCCGCACCGCCCGAAAGCACTCGACCACTCGCACCGAACGCAAGGCCGAGCACCAGTCCTATGGGAATGGCTAACGGGACAGCCTGAGGAACGATCAGCGCGAGTTGAATGGGCCTGACAGATCCCTGCCACGCTACAACTGGCGGGAGCGTCAGAAGAACCGCAACCGCCACCATCGACCCAACCGCGACGGACAACACCTGGACCACGGCCGACTTGTCTTCACTTGTGGATGCGAATATCGCAGATGCTGAAAAGACCATAACCCTCCACACGGCCAGATAGCCAACGAACAAGAGCCAGCCTCTTCGAAGCACGCGCCCATTCGAGTCGGCGTATTCCCTCTGTAAATCCGCAATCGCCGGCTCGACGACGCGTTCGAGCGACTTCGCGCTGCAGAGCCAGCAAGCCAGGCGATGAAGCGCGCGTCCGGGGACCATTTATGCGGGCCGCCCGAACGCGCCAGTTGGCCAGTTCATCAGGATGACGGCGGCTATGACCGCTGAGGCGTTTGCCAGCCATGCCGCCGCGAACGCCGGCACACCCTGGTGGACCAGTGGCTCTCCAACCAGCACAAGCAGGCCATAGACAGCGCAGCCGCCAATCACGACGGTCCGCGGCGCACCACGGCGCACGACAGCGAGGGCGAACAAGACAAGCACGGGCGTGGCGAAGGGCACCGACAGGACAAGATGTTTCGTCCATGCACGGCGTCGAGGCCATGCCGTGAGATCGCCGCCTGGCGCGAACGCCGGCTGCCGCTGAATGGCGAACGCGCTCAGGTCGTTGGCCGCTTTGACGACAACACCGCGGCCGCCAAGCGCGTTCGAGACAGACTGGCGGAAAGACTGGCTGGCAACCGGCGGGCTCAACAACGTCATGCCGAATGAAATGGCGGCGGCAACAACTGCAGTGGCGACCACGGCCGTTGCGGTGCGCCGTGAAATTACCTTGCCGCTCAACGCAACCACGATGCCGAGCGTGACGCCAACAGGTATGGCAATTGGGAGCAACAACGCTGCAAGGAGCGAAACGTAATACGGAGAAATGCCCGGGATGACGGCCAGCGTCAGGATCAACAGCAGGCTCGCCGCTCCGGCCGTTATCGCGGCCGCCCATAACAAGGTGCGAACGATCGCGTGTCGTTCGCCGTTCACGCCTGCAGGTCTTTCGAGCGCGCACATGACAATCACCTCCAGCACAGCGGCGTATCCTGCCAGCAGGATTTGCGCACGCCTCACGCGCGTGCGGCCGGTTGCAGCGTTCGCGTGCTCATTCTGTAAGTCAGCAATCGCAGGCTCGACGATGCGCTCGAGAGCCTTTGGGGTGCAGAGGCGGCCCGCGAGGCGATGAAGCGAGCGGCCGGGAATCATGTGGCGTGCTTTAGTTGTGGCCGACGTTTAAAGGTGCGCGCGGCTGCTTCCCAGGCTTCGAGCACGCGGAGTCCGTAAGCCGTGGGCCGATACAAGCGTCGTGGAAGGCCGATTGCGCCCGGCGGCTGCTTTTCGGTCCACGATTCCACGTAGCCCTTGTCCTGCATGCGCCCCAGGGTCACGTATACCGTGCCGCGCTTGAGGGCGCCCTTGGACTGCTCCACCAGCTGCAGGCCGAACATTTCCTCGCCGGCGAGAAGCTCGAGGATGACGCGCTCAGTGGAGGACAATCTCGGAATGTCCATTACGTCAACTATTATCGATCTTACATTATGTAAGTCAAGCGCGATCTGCGAACGTCAGCACCATGTGCTTTTCGGCAAGATCGACGCCGTCGACTCGTAGGCCGGCAGGCTCGAGCCCCCAGACGACAAATCCCAGTTTCTCGTAGAGCGCGGCCGCGGCCAGCGCGCTGTCGGTCACCGCGAGATGCAGCTGCCGGACACCGTCCTGCTCGCGCGCAAACCGGATCGCCTCCTCAACCAGCCGCCTCCCAAAGCCGGCGCGACGGTATTCCTCCCGGACATACATGCCCCACAGTTCGGCTTTGTGACGGAGCTTGGGCCGGTCAAGCCGGCGAACGCCGACGGCGCCAATCAGGTTCGGCGCAAACGCACCGATCACGGCCTGGCCGGGATCGGCCAGCATCTGTTGAACGAGCTCGACCGACTGAAAACGATCGTGGCCGGGCGAGCTGCCGAACGCATACGGCTCGCGCTCGAGCGCTTCGCGTCGCAGCGCAAGATATTCCGCCGCATCGCGCTCTACGAGCCTTCTGACAGTGGGACCTTGCAAGATGTTCTTCGTGTCGTTGTGCGGTGGCGCTCTTCGTGTCGTCGTGTTCCGCCTTCGTGGCTTCGTGTCTTGGTGTCTTCGTGGTATCTGCCATGACGGTGCCTACGCCTGCCGTGCCCACCTGATCAACGTCGCAAAGTTCGGCGGGCGCCCGTGCATCAGCAGGCCAATTTTGAAGACGCGCGAGGCGAACCAGAGCGCGCCACCTGCGGCCGCCACGCCGACGGCAATCGACAGCCAGACCTGCCACATCGGGGGCGGCGCGGTCGACGTCATGCGCAACAGCATCGCGAACGCATTCATCGGAGGAATGAAGCTCAACGAGGTCGCGAAGAGCGAGTTGGGATCCCGCGAGATCGGATACGAGAACAGCCACGGCACCGTCATCAGCAGCGTGATGGGCGTCATCAGCGCCTGCGCCTCGCGAAGCTCGTTCACCGACGACCCGATCGCCGCCATCAGCGAGCCCATCACAACATAGGTAATCAGGAAAAAGATAAAGAGATAAATCAACAGCGACGTGTCGAGCAGACCGAACATCGCCATGGAGATGAGACCCAGGATACCGATAGACGCGTAGGTGACGAGGATCGTGAGTCCCACGGCCATCTGGCCAAGAATCTTCCCTGTCAACAGCTCCAGCGGCGACACCGCAGAGAGAATGACCTCCATCGTCCGGCTCGACTTCTCTTCGATCGTCGTCGTCAGGAGGTACTGGCCGCTGCTCATCACCGAGATCATCAGCAGGAGAGCAAAGCCCATCGGCAGCACGCCGTTGAAGGCGTTCGACGTGGCCGACTCTCCCGTCTCTGTGACCGTAATCGATGGCCCGCGCTCGACCGTTGTCAACGCATCTATCCGCCGGCGATCGAGGCCGGCCGCGGTCATTCGCCGATTGACGATGGCGTCGGTCGTGGCGCTCCGAATCTCATTCTGAATCCTGATGTCGAGATTCGGCCGTACAAACAGGTCGTAGTCGCCGAATCTTTCCGTAGCCGACGGTGCGTTCCCGGGCTGAAGATCGGCACTACCCGAGGATTTCGGCTGCACCGCATCCGGATCGATGACGACCACCGCAAGCAGGCGCCGATCTGCAGCGCGCTGCTTCAACAGATTCTTTTCCTCGCCCAGCGCCGAGGTCGGCCGTTCCACCACAGCGAGATCCGGCACTTCTCCGAGAGCGGCCTTCTGCATCTCCGCCGCACCAGGGGCCCCGGTTGCGCCGCCGATGGGACTCGACTGCATGGCACGCTTGAACGAGGTGTTGCGCCGCTCGGCGATAGCCTCGCGGCTGAGGTAGCGTCGAATGTCGCCCGCCACCTGCCCGGTCTGATCGATCACCACCACCTGTCCACTGACGACCGGCATGCGGTTGTTCATCATGCGCGGGAAGAACAGGGCGATGGCACCAAAGCTCAAGACCGGCACGAGCACCGCGATGATGAATCCTCTGGTGGTGACGGTTGCAAGAAAGTCGCGCCTGGCGACGAGGAGGATCTTCTTCATACGACCAACCCGATGAAGATATCTTCGAGTGACGGACGATGGAGCTCGAGCCGTGCGGGCGGAATCGCCTGGGCCACGCTGCGCATCACCCCGACCGGATCGGCGCCCTCTCGCATGTCGACCCGATAGGTGCCGCCGTCGCGCGTCACGTTCGCCACGCCGTCGAGCCCCCTGAGCGCGCTGACATCGGCTTCGCGTTCGAACGGCTCGAACACCAGAGCCCGCGGATCGTGCCGCCGCCGGATCGACGACAGGCTTTCGTCGAGCACCTTGCGTCCCCGATTCAGCATGACGATGTGATCGCAGATCTCCTCGGCCTGCACCATCACGTGCGTCGAAAAGAGGATCGTCGCACCGCGGCGGTGCTCGGCTTGAATCACGTCGCGCAGCAATCGCATGTTGACCGGATCGAGCCCGCTGAACGGCTCGTCGAGAATCAGCAGGTCCGGCTGGTGGAGAATGGCCGCGATGAGCTGCACCTTCTGCAGCATGCCTTTCGAGAGCTCTTCACATTTCTTGTCTTGAACGCCGGGAAGCCCGAGGCGCTCGAGCCACGATGCCACTCGCGCGGCGGAGAAATCATCCACGCCCTTGAGTTGCGCCATGTAAATCAGGAACGCGCCCACCTTCATCTTTCGGTAGACGCCGCGCTCCTCCGGCAGATAGCCGATGCGATCCTTCGCTTCGATCGCCGCCGGTCTGCCGAGCACTGAAAGCTCGCCGCGATCGGGAAACAGAATCGACATGATCATTCGAAGCGTGGTCGTCTTCCCCGCACCATTCGGACCGATGAAGCCATAGAGCGCGCCCTTCGGCACCTCGAGGTCGAGGTTGTCGACGGCGACAGTCGAACCGAAGGTCTTGGTGACGCCGCGGAGTGAGATGGCGAGATCCATGGCGATCGTCACCAATCCTCGCAGAGGATCGCCCAGCGCTCGTGATCGCGCCACCGGCCATTGATCTTCAAATACCGCGGTGAGACCCCTTCGCGTTGAAACCCCAGCTTTTTGACGAGCGCCCGCGATCGGATATTTCGAGGCTGGATGTTGGCTTCAAGACGGTGCAGCTTCAGCGTCTTGAAGGCGTGCGTGATGACCTGCGACAGACCCTGCCGCATCAGTCCGCGGCCCGCGTGCGGCACGAAGGCGTAGTACCCGAGATACGCGCTCATGAAACACCCGCGCACAATCTCGTCGAGATTGACCACACCTACGAGGCCGTCCGTCTGATTCATCCAGATGAAGAAGGCGGCGCCACGCGGATCCTGGCGCTTCATCAGATAGTCCCGGTACGTGTCAGGAGTGTGAGGGGCCTGCACCCACGGATGATGCAGCCTGCGGCTTCGCTCGACGGCGGCCAGAAACAGGTCCTCATCCTCGAGACTGCCCGGCCGGATGAATACGCGCTCGCCTGTCATAAATAATGAATCGCCGCGCCGGCCGCGGCGCCGATGATCGCGCCGAGCGCCACCTCACGCGGCGTGTGCCGCTCGAGGCTGAGGCGCGACCAGACCAGCGCCGGCAGCGCCATCATCAGAGCATAGCCGACCGGCGACCGGCCCAGCGCCAGCGACGTGGCGGCCAGCGTTGCAAATGCCGTGTGCAGCGAAACTTTCACCCACCGTGTCGCGGCCGCGCAGACCGCCATCATCCCGAGCGTCACCGCCGCGCCGCGAAGCATGAACGATTGCGGTCGAAACACGAGAAGATAGGCCAGCAGCGCGACAAGGGCCACGCCACCGACCAGATACAGAACGGGCCGCTCTGCACGGTTGGACGCATCCGCGTTATCCCATGCGCCGCGTCGCACCTGGCGCGCCATCAGGACCATCAAGGGAACGATGGTGAACAGCGCGACGATCGCGATGCTGCCTAACGCCTCGCCGGCTGTCTGTCTCGCAGCTGCCGCCGTCCCCACCATCACACCGACCATCACAAACGGGTGGAAGATGATCGAGAGCCAGCGCGCGATCATTCGCGTGGCGGTATCGAATACGAAAGCATGACGATGCCGCTCCCGGGCAGCGTCTCGCACCTGTCGAGTGTCATGCCGGTGATGCGCCGGCCCGGAGGAAGCAGCGGCACACCCTGCGACAGCAGCACGGGCATGATCGCGACCTCGACCGTGTCGACGAGGCCTTCGTCGGCGAGGGTTCGAAACAACGTGCCGCCGCCGAACAGCCAGATATCCTTGCCTGTGTTCCTGTTCTTCAGCTCGCGAACGGTATCGGCAGGCGATGTTTTGACGATCTTCACACCCGGGCGCGGCGATGTCTCGAGCGTCCGCGAGAACACGATCACTTCGCTCGTACCGAACATCTGCACGAACTCGGTTTGCGCCGAGACGTCCCACGTCTTGCGGCCCATGACGAACGTATCAAACTCTTCGAACATCTTCGCGAAGTCGATCGACTCGTCCATGATGATCCAGTCGTACCCGCCGTCTGGATCGGCAATGAAGCCGTCGAGGGTGGCGGCAACGGAGTAGCGAAGCCGTCTCGTCATGGCCGCCGAGCCTCGACGACCAGCTCGTCGCTGTCGCGCTCGAACGGGCGCCCCTTGAAATCGCCTGAGATACGCACGAGCTCGAACCCCGCGTGCTCGAGAAGACGCATGATGTCGGACTGGTAGAGATACGCCAGCTCCAGGTCCATCATGTTGGTGCGAACCAGCGATCCATCCTGGCTGAATTCTTCCGTGCGAATCAGTGCCTCGAGGCGTTGCAGGACGGTGTCGTACCGGGTCATGTCCGAATACACGATGAAGCCGCCTCCCTCGAGCCGGCTTGTGGCTCGCGTCCGCCAGACGCCCGCATAGGCGCCCGCGTTGGCAGCCATGAACTCAAGGGACGGGTGAAACACGTTCAACGCGAGCTCGCCGCCGGGCTCGAGATGTTCGTACGCACGCTGAAGCGTCGCAAGCTGGTCGTCCCACGTCAGGTTGTGGAGAAACGCGCGGAACGGAATCATGACCAGCGCGAATGGCCCTTTCAGCGCGAGCGATCGCATGTCCTCGTGGTGCACGGAAATTCGCGACTGCGCCTCGGGCGGCAACGCCGCGATCTTCAGGCGAAGTCTTTCGAGCATGCCCTCATCGAGATCGACGGCCGAAATACGGACGCCCGCCTGTGCGACAGCGAGCGAGATGCGCCCCGTACCTGCGCCCAGTTCCAGCACCGGGCCCGGCGAAGCGACCGCCTTCTGGCAGTACCACTCGATGTCACCCTGCAGACTGCCGGGATGCATCACGTCGTAAACGTCAGGGTTGTAGTTTGTGATGAAGGGATTCTAGCGCATGAGTTCGTGCATCGCCCGCGCCGCCAGACCGAACGGCGCCCGCAGGGCGAGCTGCTCGAACGGCCACAAGATGCCCAGCACGGTGGTGGCAAACGCCCACCTCAGGGCCCTGCCTGCGTCGAGCTTCAATCGATCTTCGTAGGTTCTCAGACGGCGCTCGAGAATGCGCGGGCTTTCGACGATATTTGTCAGCGGATTGCGAAGGCAGGCACCGATTTCGAATTCGATCTCCCCCATCGGGCCCTGTGGATCGATGGCGACCCAGCCAGCTTCGTTATCAAACAGCACGTTGTAGTGATGCAGGTCGCCGTGCAGGAGTCGAACGTTTCGCTGCGTCGCACACAACTCCGAAAATAGCGCTTCTGCGCGATCGACGAACGCCAGAGGGATGAGATCCTCGCCGGCATGACGGTACTTCGCGAAATCTGGAGACAAGCGCTCGACGGACCAGCCGCCTCTGGGACGAGCGACGATCGCAGGCATTCGCTCGATCAGGGACGCGATGATCTCTGTCGCTTCATCATCGCGCCCCGCAAGGCAGACCGATGCGAGATCGTACCCGGGGACGAGGCGCCGCAGCAGCACAGCGCCCGGCGTGTGGGCGATTGGCTGAACCATGCCGTTGCCGCCAAACGCATCGAGCAATTCGCCACAACGCCACTCTTCGCTGTTCTCGTGACGGATGACTTTCAGGACGACCGCGTGATTCCCCCTGGTACCGAATCCCAGCCGCGAGGTGTCCGTCGTGCGGATTTCGTCGACGGTCACCCCCCAGTCACGCGCGTGTGCGGCGAAGCGTTCATCGACGGTCATCGCGTTCGTCGCGCCATCGTGTTTTGCCTTTGTGCCTTCGTGTCTTCGTGTCTTCGTGGTTTTCCCTGCGAGCCGGGCTGCATGCGGGCAGGGCTAAAGCCCTGCGCTGTTTTTGCGTTGATGGAGGGATTGTACAGCGATGGTCCGGCTAAAGCCGGACACTACCGACGGGCGGCTTGCCTCGCGACTTGGACTGCCGACTCTTGACTGCCGACTGTCGACTGCCGACTGCCGACTGCCGACTTATACGTCCAGCTCTTCCGCTTCTTCCGCGCGTTCCATGATGAACCGGAAGCGCGCGCTCGCGTCCTTGCCCATGAGCTCGTTGATGACCCGGTCGGTCACGATCTGATCGGACACGTCGACCCGAAGCAGCCGCCGGGTCTTCGGGTTC
The DNA here is from genome assembly GCA_963811435.1 of Vicinamibacterales bacterium. GTDB lineage: Bacteria > Acidobacteriota > Vicinamibacteria > Vicinamibacterales > JAMQPK01 > JAMQPK01. Next base: position 188,501 of record CAWERD010000006.1, on the reverse strand, counting down.
AGCGTCGTCTCCCACAGCACCTTCGGCATCATTTCCCCGAGGCCCTTGAAGCGTGTGATCTCGGGCTTGGCGCGGCCGTTGCCCTGCTTCTTCAGAATCGCATCCCGCTGCGCATCGTCGAGCGCCCAGAACGTTTCCTTGCCGATGTCGATGCGATACAGCGGAGGCTGAGCGAGGTAAATTTTCCCCTCTTTCAGCAACTGAGGAATGTGGCGATAGATGAACGTCAGGAGCAGCGTCGCGATGTGATTGCCGTCCGAATCCGCATCGGCCAGGATGATCAGCTTCCCGTAGCGCAACCGCGCGAGGTCGAAGTTCTTACCGAGACCGCACCCCAGCGCCGTGACCAGATCCGACAGCTCCTTGTTTTCGAGCACCTTCGCGAGCGACGCGCTCTCGGTGTTCAGCACCTTGCCGCGCAGCGGAAGAATCGCCTGGCGCGTCCGATCGCGCCCCTGCTTTGCCGATCCGCCGGCCGAGTCCCCTTCGACGACGAACAATTCCGAGTCAGAGCGTCCGGATCCTGTGCAATCGCTCAGCTTGCCGGGAAGGTTCAACCGACCCGACGTGGCGCTCTTGCGCGTCACTTCCGCCTGCGCCGCACGGCTCGCCTCGCGCGCGCGAGCCGCCAGGATGACGCGCGCCACGATCGCCTCCGCCACACTCTGGTTGTGGTTCAACCAGTGTTCGAGCGCAGGACGCACGAGTGAATCAACAGCCGACAGCACTTCGGGGTTGTTCAGGCGATCCTTGGTCTGCCCCTGGAACTGCGGCTCTGCCACGAAGACGCTGAGGACACCCGTCATCCCTTCACGGATGTCCTCAGCCGTCAGCGTGACGCCCTTGGGCGAGAGGTTGTGCGTGTCGATGAAGTTGCGCATCGCCTTTCCGAGGCCTGCGCGCATGCCGTTTTCGTGGGTTCCGCCGGATGCCGTCGGAATGCCGTTCACATAGCTGCGCAGGTGCTCGTCGGTCGATTCGGTCCACTGGAGCGCGAGATCCAGCCGAAGGCCGTTCTGCTTCTCCACGGTGAACGCCGCCTCGTGCACCGCTTTGGCGCCCCGCTCGGTGACGATTTTCCTGAGATACGCGAGCAGCCCCTCGTGGTGCTCGAACGTGTCCTTCGTCTTCTCCGACTCGTCCTCGAACGAAATCTTCAGCCCCTTGTGGAGGTAGCTCGCCACCTCGAGCCGCTCGCGAATAGTCGCCGCGTCGAGCTCGATCTTCGGAAAGATCCCGGGATCTGGATGGAAATACACTTTCGTACCGCTGCCGCGCGCGGGCCCGATTTTCTTCGGCGGTGCGAGCGGCTTCCCCTGCTTGAAGCGCTGTTCCCACTCGGCGCCGTCGCGGCGAACGGTCGCCACCAGCTCTTTCGAAAGGGCATTCACGACGCTGGCGCCCACGCCGTGGAGGCCGCCGGCGGTCTTGTAGTTGTCGTGATCGAATTTCCCGCCGGCATGGAGCACGGTGAAGATGACCTCGAGCGCGCTCTTCTTGCTCGTCGGGTGCTTGTCGATCGGAATGCCGCGCCCATCGTCCTCGATGGTGATCGACGATCCGTCCTTGTGAAGGGTCACCCAGATATTCGAGGCATGACCGTTCATCGCCTCGTCGATCGAGTTGTCGAGAATTTCCCAGACCAGGTGATGCAGCCCAGCGCTGCCGACGCCACCGATATACATGCCCGGCCTGCGCCGGACCGGGTCGAGCCCCTCGAGGACGGTGATGTCTTTTGCGGTGTATGCCATTGAAACGCCGTTCTTACGTTGATCGTGATTCGTGAGTTGCGGCTAGGGATTCGCGATGAGCGGACTGAATTGTACCAAACGCCGGAACAAAGTACGAGTGTGCAATCGGGCACATCGCTTGCACCTTTCTTACTGGAATGATGAATCGGACATAAAGGGAGACAAATCATGAGACTTTCATTGCAGATCGGCCTCGCCGCCGCGCTCCTCGCCAGCGCTGTGAATGCCCAGGCCCAGATGCGTTTTCAGGGAATGGACCGGAACAACGACGGCACGATCACGCGCAGCGAATGGCGGGGCAACGATCGCTCGTTCCGCAATCAGGACTGGAACGGAGACGGCGTGCTCTCGGGCGACGAAATCCGGACCGGTGCGACGCGCCAGAACAACTGGAGCCAGGATTGGAATCGTGACGGCCGCGTAGACAACTTCGACGCCCAGATTGCTCAGCGGTATCGTGGGTACGACATGAATAACGACAACCGGGTCGCTCGCAGTGAGTGGCCTGGCGACGGGCGGCTGTTCATACGTCTCGACACCAACCGCGATGGCCAGCTCACGATACAGGAATACACGCAGGGCGGCGGGTTCAGCCTCGACTCACTCGGCGGTCCGGCTTTCCGCTTCTCTAACATCGATGTGAACAAGGACGGCTGGGTCACCCGCAACGAATGGCTCATGGGCAACACCGACTTCAATCGTCTCGACATCAATCGCGACAACCGGATCAGCCGCTTCGAGTTTGAGAACGACAACGCGAGCGACGACAACCGGTCTTCGCTCGGGCAGTTCAACTCGCACGACGTCAACCGCGATGGGTGGCTGACGCGTCCCGAATCGCGCATGAACAACGCGGAATTCGACCGGCTCGACACGAACAACGACAATCGAATTAGCCGCTTCGAGTTCGAGAATGCGGCAGGCGATTCGTACAACGGCTCGGCACGCAGCACTGCATGGCGGACCGGCTACGAGCGGGGGATTCAGGAAGGGCGCATGGCTGGTCGCGAGGACTTCGTGAGAAACCAGGGGTACGACCTCGAGGGACAGCGGGAGCTCGAACAGGCCAACTCGGGCTACACGCCGCAAGCGGGATCGTACAGCGATTATCAGTCTGGCTATCGCGAAGGGTTCCGGAACGCGTACCGGGACGGTTACAACAACGCGCGCGATAACAGATAGCCGGGTCTACACGGCAAGACCCGGCCTACGCGGCCGGGGACCGAGCCGGGTCTAAAGAACAAGACCCGGCCTACGTACTAAGCATGTAGGGCGGGTCCTGATCTTTGGACCCGCCTACTGCTGCAAAACAGGCAATTCAGGCAATGCGGGCAGGACGCGCGTGAACTCTCCCCGCTGGAGGAGTTCACGCCCGCGTCCTCCGCGGCTCGTCAGGCTGTACTTCGCGGTGCTGATGGTTTGCTCGGCGCCGCGGCTGGTTTCGACCGTCAGCAGATCTCGATCGCCCGCCGATGCCACGAATCCCAGTACCCGATCCTCGTCTTTGCCCAGCTTGATCAGGATGACGCCTCTGCCAGGTCCGGCCAGGAAATTCACTTCGTCAGCTTTACAGAGCAGGGCCCGCGCCTGACGGGTGGCCGTAATCAGCACTTCCCCACCGGTCACCACTGACACGCCCACAACTTCGGCGCCCTGACCGACACGCGCGAACCGCCGGCCGGCGCGCGTGCTCACCTCGACGAACGGCTCGAGGCTGAAACGCAGACTGTAACCGTCGCTCGTGACGGCAACCGCATGCCGCGGCGGCGCGTCACCTTCCTTCTTTGCCTTGATGCCGGTGGCCACGCGCGGATCGAGGCTCGCGGCCGCCACGACCTTCTCGCCATCCTTGAACTTGAACAGGCTCTGCACGGGCTCGCCGTACCCCGTGGATGCCGGCACGTCGATGATGCGGGTCGTGTACGCCGCCCCGAAATTGGTGAAGAACACTACTGTCGCCCGTGTGCTGCCGCCAATGACGGCCAGCACCGAGTCTCCTTCCCGGAGACGCGTCGTCGACAGGTCCTTCACTTCCTTTTGCCGCTTCACCCATCCGTCCTGCGACACGATGACGATGTTGTCTTCCTCGATGATGAAGTCGTCGGCGGTGTACTCGACCGTCTCTTCCGCTTCGATCCGCGTACGGCGCCTGTCGAGCTTCGGATCGGCGTACGTCTTCTGAACAGCCTCGAGCTCTTCGCGAACGAGCGTCCACCGGCTCTCTTCGTTCCTCAGCAGGCCGCCGATCTGACGGGCGCGCTTCCGCTTTTCGTCGAGCTCCTGCTGGATGACCAGAATCTCGAGGCGAGCCAGGCGATAGATCTTCAGCTCGAGGATCGCGTCGGTCTGCTCGGCGTCGAGGCCGAACCGCTTCATGATCTTCTCGGCCGCGTCCGCCTTGCCGTCGGACTTGCGCACGATGCGCAGCACTTCGTCGAGGACATCGAAGACCTTCTCGAAGCCTTCGAGGATGTGGATGCGCTTCTTCAGCGCCTCGAGCTCGTGCTCGAGGCGCGCGGTGACGACTTCGAGCCGGAAGTGCAGGAAGTGCCACAGGATCGATTTCAGATCGAGGCGCTCGGGCCGGCCGACCTCCGGATTCTCGGTCGGGATCAGGCAGGTCAGGTTCACCGGAAACGTGATCTGCATCGCGGTGTGCTTGTAGAGGTACGCCATCACCATCTTTTCGTCGGCGTCTCTCTTCATTTCCAGCGCGATGCGGACGTCTTCGGTCGAGACGTCCTTCACGTCGACGAGCTGCGGCAGCTTGCGCTTCTCGATCACCTCGCCAATCTGCGCGACCAGCTGAGATTTATCGACGGTGTACGGGATGCTGTCGATGAGAATCGTTTTTGTCGATCGCGTCTCTTCCCCGATGTCCCACGTCCCGCGAAGCCGGATGCTGCCGCTGCCGGTCTTGTAAATCGCTTTGATTTCGTCGAGCGAGTTGAGAATCTGGCCGCCCGTGGGAAAGTCGGGCCCCTTGATGTAGCGCGAGAGCTGCGCGTTGCCGAGCTCGTCGTTGTCGAGCAGCTTGATGAGCGCCGTGCAGACCTCGCCGAGATTGTGCGGCGGAATGTTGGTGGCCATCCCGACCGCAATGCCGGTGGCGCCGTTGATGAGCAGATTCGGCAGGCGGGCCGGCAGGACAACCGGCTCGGTCTTGGTGCCGTCGTAGTTCGGCCGATCGTGAACGGTGTCCTGCTCGATCTCGGTGAGCAGCTCGTCGCTGATGCGCGTGAGGCGGCACTCGGTATAGCGCATCGCCGCCGCCGGGTCGCCGTCGAGCGATCCGAAATTTCCCGACCCGTCGACGAGCGGGTAGCGCAGCGAGAAGGACTGCGCCATGCGCACGAGCGTCTCGTAGATCGCCGCGTCGCCGTGCGGGTGATAGCTCCCCATGACGTCGCCCACGACTTTCGCGCACTTGCGATGCTTCGCATCCGCCGTCAGCCCCTGCTGCCACATCGTGTAGAGGATGCGGCGCTGCACCGGCTTCAACCCGTCGCGCACATCCGGCAACGCGCGCGACGTGATGACCGACAGGGCGTAATTCAGGTAGCGCGACTGTGCGGCTTCGTGAAGAGGAACGGCCGTTTCGCCGCTGCCATTACCGCCAGCACCTGCGGCATCCGCTGGCGAATCGAAGTCAAAGGAACCATCAGAAGGTTTACGTTTCTTGGCCATCGTTGGTTAGTGGCTGGCTTCCGGCTTCCGGCTTCCGGCTTCAGGCCATGATGCAGGCCCGCACGTTGCCTCAGTCGCAGGCAGACGATGAGCCGAAATCACAGGAAGCTCAATGTTTTTCACCAAGCTGACGAGTTAATCCTCAAAGTGTACGCAGAAACGGCCACGTTTCCGTCTGAAGAGCGTTTCGGGTTATGCGCTCAAGTACGCCGCTCCGCGGTCTCCGTCGCTGCGAACCTTGTTGAAGGCTGTGCGCGACGGACGACTCGGGAATATCTTACATCTGGTGAACATCGCCACCGGATCGGCGGCGGAAACGCTGTATCTGCTCGACTTGTCCAACCGGCTCGGCTTCCTGAAGGCCGAAGTGTACCGGCAATTCGATCAGAAGTACAACCACCTGCTTGATGGATTGCAGAAACTGCAACATTCGTTGGAGAACGCAGAGTAGCTGGACAGGCCCGAAGCCTGCAGCCCGTAGCCCCACGCGGTTAGTCCCCCACCGTGACGCCATGCCGTGTTCTATGTCTCAACGCAAAGACGCCAAGGCGCAAGGAAATACTTCTACGTCTTCTTGCGAGCAGAGAAAGTGTAGCGGGATTCCCGCGTGATGTACAGACTGTTGACTTGCGACTGTCGACTGTAGACTGTCGACTCTAGTCCCCCACCGTGACCACCGTGCGCATGCTGCGGTGCGCATCGAGCACCTGCTGGCTCAGCTTCTTGCTGAGATACACCTTCGACTCGTGATTGTCGGGGTGGGGCTCGTATTTGACGACGTCGAAGCGCAAGTGGTCGAGGGTGCCTCGCATCTCGTAGAACTTGTTCTTGGTTTTCACCAGGATCTCGTCGAACCCGTTATCGATCGCCCACGCTTCCTGCTGCTCGGTGAGCGCGCGGAAGTGTCCCTGGCCGCGCCAGTCGCGGCGGGTACCCCCGATCCAGGTGTAGAGAATCCGGCGATCGTTGAAGTTCACGTAGTCGCGCAGGCGCTCCACGAGGTCTGCGAGCTTCGGGATCGATTCGTTCGACCGGATTTCGTGCGCCACCTTGTACGAGACCGGCAGGGCCGTGCCGGGGTCGTCGGGCAGCGATGCCGTGGCCATCAGGATCAGGTGATCGCGATTCCCCAGCCGCCCGAGGATCTCGGACGCGGTCTTCCGGCGTTTGTACTCGCCGAAGAATTCTTCGATGTATTCAATCTCGAGCGCGCCCTGTTCGAGCGGATACTGCGTAATCCTATGCTCCAAACTGTTTTCCTTTTCTCACAGAAGGTCAGAAGATCAGAAGAGACTTTCCAAAAACCATTCTCTTCTGATCTGTTGATCTTCTGTTTTCAACTTACTTTCCAAGATCGATATTCAGCTCGGCGCCGAAGATCATCGTACGATCGTTGTCGCGCGCGGCCCACTTCAGCATAGTCGCCACGCTCGGTTCAACCATGCCGTCAAACGCGGTGCGGCCGTTCGCGACGACGCGCACCGGCCGGCGAAAATCGAAGAGCGACGGCGACAGCAGCAGCGTGAACGCCTGCACACCTTCGGTCGACGCCTCGACGACATTTCCGCTCCGCACGAGATCGACGCGGCCCGAGGGTTTGCGCCGGGGGAAGATCGCCGCCGGCGGCACGTCGACTTCGGCGGGCTGGAAGATCCCTTCGAGGACGGTGCGCTTGCCGTCGCGCTCCACGACGAACGTCACGGGCTTTCCGAGATCCCACGTCTGCATGCCTTCGGCAATGTCGCGCCCGGTCTGGACGGTGGCGCCATTCGCCTCGACGAACCGGTCGCCGGTGCGCAACCCGATGACGAACGCATTCGAGCCCGGCACCACCTCGAACACGCGACGCCCGCGATCGACGCCCGAGTTGATCCGCAGGCCGAAATCGAGCTCGCGGCCGCGCCGAAGGACGTTCGAGTCGGGCAGATGACTCTCTCCGGCCACGCTGCCGAGGCGATCGATGACGAGCCAGTGTGCCCGGTTGTACCGGTCGGTGCGTTCGGTCTGCCACGAGATCTTATCGGGCAGTGGCTCCCGTGGATGATCGTGCACGAACTCCTCGAACGTCGCACGCTCCTCGGGCCACCAGGCGGTCGAGTGATCGGACTCCGGGTACACACGAAACACGACGGTACCACCCAGCGTCTGCAGGTGATTCGCGTAGATCTGAGTGACATGTGCCGGGTACAGGCGATCGCGACCGCCGTTGACGATGAAGAACGGCTTGTTGATGGCGTTGCCAGGAAACATTTCGCCGTCGGCGCCAACCGAGGGGGTTGACAGCACCATCATGTCGCCAATCAACGGGAGAAAACTCGCCCACGGCGTCGTATCTTTGAACGCCATGAAGAACGCACCCGTCCCGCCGTCGGACGCGCCCGTCAGATACACACGGTTCTCATCGACGTTGTAGGTGCGCTTCAGCCGATCGAGGATGCGGTGGAGGTTGTCGACCTGGACCGCCGACCACCACATGGATTCCGCCCAGCCGACCGGAAACACCGAAATCTCGTCAACGGCACCGGCAAGACTGTCGACGCGGATGCGGTTGACGGGCGCCGGCCGTGGCCGTCCAATGCCGCCGTGCAGCTGCACCCGCACTTGATGAGGGCGCGTGGGATCGTATGTTTCGGGAACCACAAAGGCGTAGTAATGCTCGAGGCCGTTGGCGGTGCGGTGCCGGCCAATCTGACGCCCTCGCGGCACGTCGGCCTCGTACTCTCGCCCCTGACGCAGACGCATCAGTGCGTCCTCGACGCTGATGCCCGTCTTGACGATGGCGTCGATCCGTTCTGCGGCGCCATTCGCGTTCGATGCAGACCAGAACGAGCGGAATGCCCTCTCCACCTTCGCGCTTTGCGCTTCGGTGGACAAGTCTACGTTCACGCTTTGTGCTTCGGGCCAGGCTGCGGTTGCCGTGGCAATCGTGGCAGCGAGGCAACCAGCGGCGACGAGAGAGCCGATAGCGCGCACCGACGCATTATAGAGGCGAGCCGCCATTCACCGGGAATCTGCCGCCATTCACCGAAAACCTCATAAGGGACCGACCGGCGGCGGCTAGGATTCGCGGACGGAGGACGGAATATGTCAGTCGACGACACGCGCTTCAGGGTCACGCCCAATCTCGCCTACGGCATCTGCCTGGTTCTGCTTGGCGGCACGCTCATCCTCGATCGGCTCCAGCTCCTCGAGGCGAGCCAGATTCTCCGGTTCTGGCCGGCCGCGCTCGTATTGATCGGCGTCACGCTCGTCATTCAATCCTTTCAACGCGTCGATCCGGCGGCGCCCCAGCAGAACTTCAACCCCGGCCCCGTCATCCTGCTCGTGGCGATCGGGCTCCTTTTCTCGCACGGGCTGCAGCGCAATGGCGTCAACGCGCGCGAGGCCTCGGGCGACAGGATCAGCGTCTTCGCCGTCATGACCCATCATCAGCAGGTCAGCGCAGGGCCCAGCTTCCGGGGCGGTGATCTGACGTCGGTGATGGGACGCTCCGATCTGGATCTGCGTCAGACGACGGTGGCCCCTGGCGAAGAAGCCGAGATTGAAGTGTTCACGCTGATGGGCGGATCGACCATCCGGGTCCCCGAGGGCTGGACCGTCGTGATTCGCGCGGTGCCCATCATGGGCGGCGTCAAAGACCGCCGCACGGGTGCCCGCGATGTGCCGGGAGCGCCGCGCATCGTTGTCCGCGGACTCATCTTGATGGGCGGGCTCGACATCAGGTCGTGAAGCTCGGGCCCTGAAGGATTCACATGCCAACTGATACGCGACCCAATTTGACCCCGCAGTTCCTGCTCGGCGTCGGCCTTGTGCTGTTCGGCGGTTTGCTCACGCTCGATCGCATGCAGATCATCGACGCCGACGTGAGCTTCCGTTTCTGGCCGGTTGTGCTCATCGCGCTCGGCGCATGGATCGTGGCCGAGCGGCGCGAGAAAGGCGGGACGTTTCCCGGTTACGCCATGATCGTCGCCGGCGGCCTCCTGCTGCTCAACAACCTCGGCGTGGCGAGAGTGCGATTCTGGGAGTTGTTCTGGCCGATCATCATCGTGCTCATCGGTGCGCGCCTGATCATGCGCACGCCGGGCAGCCGCTGGCGGCCGCTCGGTCCGTTTGTGGACGGGACCACATCAGCGCCTGCGCCCGGAGCCATCGGCACGATCAGCATGTTCTCGGTCTTCGGAGGCACCAAGCGCGCGAGCAACGACAAACCATTTCGCGGCGGAGAAATGACATCGATCGTCGGCGGCACGCAACTCGACCTCCGTCAGGCGACGATCGAGCCGGGCCAGCAGGCGGTCATCGATGTCTTCGCCATCATGGGCGGGCACGAAATCTGGGTGCCGCCGGCATGGACGGTGGTCTCGGAAGTCGTCCCGGTCCTCGGCAACGTCGAAGACAAGCGCCTGCCTCCGGTTGACCCGGGCGCCCGCCTGCCGAACGAAGCGGCGCCGCGTCTCGTGCTCAAGGGTGTCGTGGTGCTCGGCGGGCTCATCATCAAGAGCTGATGCACCCGATTCTCGACGATCGGCGCCGGCTCGCCCTGTATCTTCTCGCCTGGCTGCTCGTCGGCCTGCTGCTGACGCTCGGTCTTCGATCGGATTCGTCATGGCTCACGTCGGCCGCATTCCTTCTGCCGCTGTGTCTGGTGTTCGCCTTCATCGGGCTGTCGACGTGGTACCTGTGTCGCGCATTTCCCATCGAACCAGGGGCGAGCCTGTCCCGGCTCGTCGTCGTGCTGTTGACGGCCGCCGCCACGGCGAGCGCGATATGGACCGGCCTCGGTTACCTGTGGGCCGCCGCCCTCGACGCGCTCATCGCGGGACTCGACGCCCAGCCGTTCTACGTGCAGGAGCGGCCGCTGCTCTTCGTGGTCGGCGCGCTGCTCTACTGGCTGGCTGCGGCCGGCCACTACATGCTCATGGCGTTTCAGGCATCGCGCGACGCAGAGTTGCGCGCATTCGAGCAGACGCTCCTCGCACGCGAAGCCGAGCTGAAAGCGCTGCGGGCGCAGATCGACCCGCACTTCATCTTCAACAGCCTGCATTCGATCAGCGCGCTGACGGCGGCCGACCCGCCGGCGGCGCGAAAGATGTGTATTCTTCTCGCCGACTTTCTGCGCGATACGCTGCGCCTGGGATCGAACAGCCGCATCTCGTTTGCGGATGAGTGGTCGCTGGCCGAGCGCTTTCTGGCCATCGAGCAGGTTCGACTCGGATCGCGTCTGCACGTCAGTCGCGAAACGGATCCGCAGGCCGTGGGATGCGAGGTGCCGCCGCTCGTCCTGCAGCCGCTGGTCGAGAATGCGGTCGTGCACGGCGTCGCCCAGCTCGTCGAAGGAGGGACCATCACGATGACGGCGCGGCGCAACGGATCGATCCTCACGATTGTCGTGGAAAACCCGTGCGATCCCGATCGGCTTCAGACGCGCGGCGTCGGTCTCGGCCTCGAGTTGCTGAGAAAGCGGCTGACGACCGAGTTCGGGGTGTCCGACGCGGTTCTCGCCGAAGAGCGATCGGGCCGCTTCAGGGTTGAAGTGCGGATTCCGGTACCGGCCGCCTGAACGAGATGCGCGATCCACACGCCGACAGAATTCGCGTGGTCGTGGTCGACGATGAGGAGCTCGCGCGCGCGATCCTGCGCGAGTGGCTGGCGCCTCACGCCGGGATCGAGATCGTGGCGGAATGCGCCAACGGCTTCGAAGCCGTAAAGGCGGCCGCCGAGCTCAGCCCCGATCTGCTGATGCTCGACATCCAGATGCCGAAGCTCGACGGGTTTGATGTGCTCGAGCTGGTCGGCGACATTCCGGTCATTTTCATCACCGCCTTCGACAGCTACGCCGTCCGCGCGTTCGAAGTGCACGCGGTCGACTACCTCCTCAAACCCTTCAGCGAGCAGCGTCTCACGGAAGCGCTCGACCGCGCGCGAACGCGAATTCGCTCGCGCGAGGCGCCGCCGGTCAAGGCCCTGCTGGCCGCGGCGAAGGCCGATCGTGCGCCCCTCCGGCGGATTCTGATTCGGGAGCGTGCGGAAGTGCATGTGATTCCGGTCGAGAAGATCGATTACCTGGAATCACAGGACGACTACGTGGCGGTCAAATCCGCAGGGCGGAGCTATCTCAAGGAACAGCCGCTTGGCGAGCTGGAGACGCTGATGGATCCCGCCGCGTTTGTACGGATCCACTGCCGGTACATCCTCAATCTGTCCAGGCTGGCGAAAATCGAGATGGGCGTGAGCGACAGCCGAATCGCCGTGCTCACCGACGGGACGCAATTGCCAATCAGCAAAGCCGGATACGCCCGGCTCCGGGAGCTGCTGTAGCCCGCCTGGTTGGTCCCATCGCTGGGGCGCCGCCCAGGGGAAACGACCCTCAAAAAGGAAGAGCCGGGGGCAGACACGCTGCTCCCGGCCCTTTGTTCTCTGTCGTACGCGTTCGTGACCCGTAAGCCGCCGGCTACGCCTGCTCGCCGCTGGGCGCCACAGACGTGCGGCCGCAATCTTCACACTGCAGGTAAATGACCGGCAAACTCTCGGATCGCCCGATAATTCGCGCGGCCAGCATCCCGCACCGCGGGCAGACCACGCCGACTGCTGCGTTGGTTCTTCGTGCCATGCGCTCGCTCCTAGCCTGTTTAGACGCCGGTTGGCTCGCAATGGTTCTCAAAATGCCCACCACTCTATCGGCTGCGGCCGGTTTGGGGCGGCGGTTGTCTGGAATTGAGTCGTGTCTCAGTCGAAAACCCTCGATTTTCCTCATGTGAGGCCCCTTCTTATGCAAGAAGGTCCCCCGTTTGATGGCCTTACATTTGTGGATACGACGCTGGCCGGTCCGACATTTCCGTCACCCGGCAATCAGGTGGGAAACCCGTGGTTACGAGGTCTATCCTACATTGTTGTGCCCAAGTTGGCAAGTACGGACGTGATTGTCGGAATTTGTCGCAGCGTTCGTGCGCCGCACCGGGAAAATTCGTAAAAACAGGCCTGAAAATGCGCAATTAGTGCGGCCGGGTGCCGTGGTATGGAGGTTGCTTTGGTGGGATGCGGAGAGTGATTGCCATATGAGCCCTTCAATCCATCTGCTCAACCGCGTCAGAAGCGAATTCATCGAAATGCCGGGACTGCGGCTGCGGATCGATCAGGCTCAGCGGTTGTGGAATCTCGACCGTACCATCTGCGAGCACGTGCTCCACTCGCTCGTCGAGGCCAAGTTCCTCGGGCGCTTCGACAACGAGGTCTACGCTCGGCTCTGACGCTGACGGAGGTCAGGGCAGAGGGCGGATGGCAGAGGGCGGATGGCAGAGGGCAGATGGCATACGACGCGCTCTGCCATTGGCCATTTGCGATCTGCCATGACCGGTGCCTTTCACTGCGTATGCGCATCCCCGCCAGGCGCGCTCGCAATGGCGGCGCGCAGCCGCTGGAGCGTCTCTGGTGACCCGCTGAAGAGCCCCTCCGGTACTTCTTGTGCCGCAGGATCTCTGAGTAAATGGGCCCGCTCTGGTAGAGGTTCAGTCCGAGACCCGCGAGGTATTGCAGCCGGAGATCGCGATCGTGGTTGATCTGCGCGTCGGCGAGATACGCCTTCATGTCTGACGCGCGCCCGGCGTAGTTGGCGAACAGATCGAGAGCCGAGTAGATGCTGATCTCGCGCAGCGAGTCCTTGACCGCCGAATATTGAGGGCTGTTGAGCCGCGCTTCCCATTCGTCGACGTTGAAGTGCGGCGCCTCGACCGTCCCCATCAGCACGGTGTCGTAACCGCGCCCCTGGTGCGTGTTGCCCCAGATGACGCCGTTCGGGAACACGTCGAAGAACGTGCCGATTTCGCTCTTCACCGCTTCCGGCGTGCTCTCGTACAGCTGGACGAACAACGTCACCGTCCCACCGGGATTCAGCTTCGACTTGGCCAGCTCGAAAAACTCCTTCGTGTAGAGCGTCGCCGCCCCCTTCACCCACGGATCGAGCGGATCCGACGTAATCGCATCGAATTTCTCGTCGGTCGTCAGCAGATAGTGCCGCGCATCGTCGATGACCACGTGCGTCTTCGGATTGCGGACGACGTGAAAGTTGTGCTCGCCGAAATGCTCGGAGACCACGCGAGGGACGAGCGGCTCGATTTCGGCGATGACGAGCGACTCGACGTTCTGATCGATGCTCACCGCGCCGGCCGTCGCGCCGGCGCCGCACCCGATGACCAGCACTTTCTTCGGCGATTTCGGCACGAGCGTCGTGAAGTGCCCGAGCATGCGCTGCAGCCGCATGTCCTGCGGCTGGCTCGACGCCTGCACCTTTCCGGCGTTGTGGTAATTCATCACGCTCGCCGAAGCGTGAGACGGCGACCGACGAGCTGAGCCCTTCGCCGACGTAGAAGATGTCGCCTTCCTGCCCCAGCCACGTGGCGGCGTAGCGTCCATACGCGACGAGAATGCCGGGAATCGTGGGCACCGTTCTGATGAGGAACGCGGCCAGGCCCAGCGCGATGACCAGAGCGCGCCGGTGCCAGCCACCGCAGCGCCTTCCTGCCCGACGGCGCGCCCAGCTCGGCCGGTGCGAGCAAGAGCAGGCCCGACATGCCCGACACAATCATCAGCACCTGCTGCGCGCGCTGCGAGCCGAACCAGTACACGAGGATGAGGCTCGCGATAACCGAGCCGAAGATCGCGCCAACGGTGTTGGCGGCATAGACGCCGCCCACGAGCCGGCCGGGATCCTCGCCCTTTTTCGCGACAGCCGCGAGGGCCAGCGGGAAGCTCGCGCCCCACAGGATCGGCGCCGGCAGCACGGCCCAGAACGCGCGCACGAAATCGAGCTGGAAGTTGTACCAGATGCTCGTCGTGATCGACGTGTTGATGGGCCAGTACGGCAGCGACTTCAACAGCATGTAGGCGCTCCAGGCCATCGCGCCCACGTTCAGCAGCTGGCACCATCCAAGCGCGACGCGCGGACGCTCGACGCCTTTCGCGATGATCGAGCCGAGGCTGCTGCCGATGCCGAGTCCGATCAGGAACACGGCGAGGATCAGCGAGAAGGTGTATGTCGAGGCGCCGAAGAGCAGGCTCAGGATGCGCGTCCAGATCACCTGCGCGGCCAAGGCGCAAAACCCTGAGAGCGCGATCGCGACATAGACGAGCGCGCGATCGGTCCGAAGCCCTGGGATTGGTGATCAGGGACTGCGGGATCAGGATCCGAGTCCCCCACGCCGGCTGTCGCTGGTGTTCTGGCGGCGACGAGCGAGTCCAATCCACCGACGGCGAAGTTGATCGCGACCGCGACATACGTGGCCGTGCTCATGTCGAAGACGCGCAGCAGATAGAAGCCCGCGAGCAAGCGTGCCCATGACCGCGCCGGCGATGTTGCCGGCGTAGAAAAATCCGAGCCACGACACGCCGGTCGGCGTCGTCTGCACCCAGCGCGCAACGGCCGGGAGCGTGGCGCCCATCGCAAGGGTCGGCGGCAGGAGGCAGATGCTGGCGACCAGCCCACGCAGCAGGTATCCAGTAATGCCATAGCCGCCCCACGCCGTGTAGACGTGGCCGACGAGCGGAAGCACGACGAGCAGCAGCAGGCCGATGACGCCGATCGCAGATCTCGAGAAGCGCGTAGACCTTCAGCGGGTGATGCCTGGGCGAGATGTAGCGCGGCAGCAGAAAGCTGCCCAGACACATGCCCCCCATGAAAGTGCCCAGCAGCACGCCGATCGACACCGACGAAGAGCCCACGAAGAGCTCCAGCATCTGGAACCAGACGATTTCGTAGATGAGGGCTGCGGCGCCGCTGCCGACGAACAACAGCAGCAGCACCGGCAGCCATTGGTCGGGAGTCTCCGTGTCTGTCGCCTCGATTGCTCCGATTCGCTCGATAGTCTGTGTACTCACCTGTTGCCCTCAGCCCTAAGCCCTCAGCCCTGAGCTCTGGTTGCCGCCCCTATTGGTTGTGGGCGGCGTTGTAGTGATTTTTCAGGACGTCGTCGCCGAAATCGCCGTTGAAGTCGCGCCACACGCTGTGGATATGGTTGCCGTTAGACTGCACGTTGTCGAACTCGATGAGGAAGGTCGGCCCCTGCACGCGGTAGTAATGCGGCTCGTGCAGCGCGTCGGCGCCAATCCACGCGAACGCCACTTTGTCGAATCCCGCCGCGCTGATGCGTCGAATCCGCTCGGAAGCGATGTCCTCGACCATCCGCGACGTGTATTCGTTGATCAAATCATGCAGGAGCGTCTGTTGACTCGCTGTCATGCTCGCGGCTGAAAGGCCGTTTGGCGAAAGCGGGTCGACGCGTCGCGCATTCGTCGTAACCATGTCGCCGGGTACCTTCTCGTCGAGAACCGCGACCTCTCGCCGTGACTTGTTGAGTGCCCGAAGCAGCGCGAATGCCTTGTCTTCCTCCGCCGCGAGCACGCGGAGCCCCTTGCGGGATCCGGTCAGCACTTCTGCCGGATTGGCGCCGTAGAAATCGGGCGTCCACGAGGCGAGCGTCCCGTTCGCAATCGTGAAGTTCTGGGAGAAATGATGCCCTTCGACGCGCCAGCCCCAGGCCGCCTTGTCTCCCGGCGTGCCGAACACGGTGAAGTAGTAGAGCTCTGGATCGCGGCCCATCGCCGGCTTGGGACCATCGCCGCGGAGCACCAGCTCGAGATCGTTCATGATCTGGCTGCTCTGCTTGACGCCCTTGGCGCTGAGCGCGGTGGCGAGCAGCTTCTGCGCGGCCTGACGCTGCGGCGGCGTCATTTCCTTCAAAGGAAGCCCTTTGCGCTGGCCGGGCCGCGGCACGTAGTGCCAGTCGAAGCGGTTGGCATCGCCGAACGTGATGACGGCGGTCGCGCGCTGCTCGGGCGTGAGCGACGCGAGAAACTGCGTGGCGGCCGTGGTGGTCTCGGCGGTCGCGCGTTTCTGCCCCTGCACGGCAGCGCGGCCGATGAGCAACCCGAGGCACAAGAAAATAACGATGGCTTTGACGGCGTGGAGTGTGTTCTTCATGTTCAAATCCTCCCTGCCAAGACTTCCGCAACATGCACCGCGCGCCGGTCTGTGTTCTGCGCGACCTGCTCGCGGCAACTGAATCCGTCGGTCACGATCACAGTGCCGGGCTCAGCCTGACGGACCGCCGGCAGCAGCACGCGCTCGCCGAGGATCTGAGACACGGCGTAGCTCTTCTGCTCGAAGCCGAACGGGCCCGCCATGCCGCAGCAGCCGGCATCGAGCACCTTGACCTGTCCGCCCGTGGCGTTCAAGCACGGCCACTTCATCCTTCGTATTGAAAATCGAGCGATGGTGACAGTGCATGTGCACCAGCATCGTCCGATCCGTCCGCGCCGGTTTGTACTCGGGCGCGTGCCTCACGAGAAACTCGCTCAGCAGCATGGTCTGCTGCTTCAGCTTCGCCGTGCGGGGATCGTCGGGCATCAGGTTCGAGGCTTCATCTCTAAATACGCTCGCGCAGCTCGGTTCGAGTACGACGATCGGGGTCCCGGCGGAGATTTCCTCGGCCAGCGCGTCCATGGCCTCGGTCAGATACTGCTTCGCCTTGTCGAGCATGCCGAAGTCATACAGCGGCCGCCCGCAGCACACATGGCGCTGCAGCACCTTGACGTTGAAACCCGCATCCGAGAGCACCGTGTACGCGGCGTCGGCGATATGGGGCTGGAAGTAGTTCGTGAAGGTGTCGGCCCACAGTAACACATTTCCCGCCTTCGCTCCGCTGGCACCTGCCGGAGCTTCGGCGCGGCCTCGGCCCTGAAGGCCTCGGGTTCGGGCCCTGAATGTCGTCGGCGCGAATTCCGGGAGCGTGCGCGATGGATGGATGTGCAACAAGCGGTTCGTGATGCGGCGGATCGGCGGAAACCTGCCGAGCGCGTTGGCGAGCCGCGGTGTGCGCGAGGCAAGGCGCGCCCAGCGATCGATCAGGCCGAACGCATAGGCGTGCAGCGGACGCGAGCGGCCTTCGTAGTAATGAGAGAGGAACTCGGCCTTGTAGGTCGCCAGATCGACGTTCGTCGGACATTCGCTCTTGCAGGCCTTGCACGAGAGACAGAGATCGAGCGCGTCCTTCACCGCTTCGTTCTGCCAGCCGCCTTCCAGGACCTCGCCCTGAAGCAGTTCCCACAGCAGATGGGCACGTCCGCGCGTCGAGTGCTTCTCTTCGAGCGTCGCCATGTAGCTGGGGCACATCGTGCCGGCATCCACTTTCCGGCAGGCGCCCACACCAACGCAGCGCAACGTGGCGTTGGCGAGCGATCCGTTGTCGTTCGGAAAACGGAAATGCGTCTGAACCGGCCGGGGCTTGTAGTCTGCGCCGAGCCGGAGATCGGCGTGCGGCTCGCGCGCGTCGATGAGCTTGCCGGGGTTCATCTTGTTGTCTGGATCCCACAGGCGCTTGAACTCGCGAAACGCCCCCATCAGCTCGGGCCCGAACATCTTCGGCAGCAGCGCGCCGCGCGACTGGCCGTCGCCATGCTCGCCCGAGATCGATCCGCCGTGATCGATCACCACGTCGGCCGCGCGATCGATGAACTCGCGGAACTGCAGAATCCCCGGCTCGGTCTCGAGATCGAAGTTGATGCGCATGTGCACGCACCCTTCGCCGAAATGGCCGTACAGCGGGCTCTCGTATCCGTACTCGCTCATCAACACCCAGATCGCTCGAAGGTACGAGCCGAGGCGGTCTGGCGGCACGGCGGCGTCTTCCCAGCCCTCCCATCCCGGCTTCTTCCCGGGCTGAATGGCCACGGCGCCAAGCGCCGACTCGCGCACGTGCCAGATCGCGGCGGCTTCGCGCGAGTCGCAGACGATGTAGTTCGGGCGCGAGCTCAGGGCCGAGAGCCACGCGCCGAACTGCTCTGCCTGCGCGTCGGCCTCCTCGGCCGTCCACGCGCCGAACTCGACGAGCAGCGTTCCTTTGCCGAGCGGCAGCAGCTTGAGCTCGTCGAGACGCATGCCTTTGGCGCGAAGCGAATCGGATATGGCGTTGTCGAACCCTTCAAGGCCAATCGGCTTGTGGGCCAGGATGGCGGGCACGTGATCGGCCGCGATGAACGCGTCGGGAAATCCGATGCACACGAGACGGCGGAACGGCGGGCTTGCCGTGAGGCGAAGCGTCGCTTCGAGCAGCGTCACGCAGGTGCCCTCGCTGCCGACGAGCGCACGAGCCACGTTGAAGCCCTGTTCGGCCAGCAGCTCATCAAGGTTGTAACCGGACACGCGGCGCGGGATGCGCGGGAACTTTTCACGGATGAGCGGGCCGAACCGATCGCGGATGCCTTTCAGGCCTGCGTAAATCTGTCCCTTGCGGCCGCCGGCGCTGATGATCGCCTCGAGCTCGGCGTCGCTCGTGGCGCCGACGCTCATCCGCGTACCGTCATACAGCATCACCTCGAGCGCGTGGATGTTGTCGACGGTCTTTCCTCCCATCAGCGCGTGAACGCCGCACGAGTTGTTGCCGATCATGCCGCCGAGCGTGCAGCGGCTGTGCGTCGCAGGATCGGGCGCAAACGTCAGGTGATGCACTTCGGCCGCATCACGGACGCGATCGAGCACGATGCCGGGTTGCACGCGCGCCACCTTCGACGCCGGATCGAGCGTGATGATGCGGTTCAGGTACTTCGAAAAGTCCATGACGACCGCAACGTTGCAGCACTGGCCGGCGAGGCTGGTGCCTGCGCCGCGCGGCACGACTGGCGCCCCCACTTCGCGGCACGCCGCCATCGCCGCCACCACGTCGGATTCGTCGAGCGGGATCACCAGCCCGATGGGAACCTGTCGATAGTTGGACGAGTCGGTCGCATACAGCGCCCGCGCGCCGTCGTCGAAGCGCACCTCGCCGCGAACCGTCTGCTTCAGCGTTCGTTCGAGCGCATCGGCCGCGGCGAACTTGTCGCGCGCATGCACGTGCGAACTGGGCAGGGACTGGAACTGGACCGCGGACACCGGCTGGTTCTCGTGGGCTACTTCCAGACCGCTTCAATCGCGTCGAAGCGCGTCTTTCCGACATTGGTGATGGTCTGGGTCGTCGGACCGGTGTGCCATTCGAACTCGCCGGCCTTGATTTCCATGCGATGCGGCTGGCTGCCCGGCCGCTCCACCGTAATGACCCCGTCATGAGCCGCGATGAGAATGCCCGAACGCGGAAGCGTATAACGCCCGGTCGACTGGCCAGGCTCGAGGATGAGCCGCTCGATGTAGACGAGCTCGTTGTCGAGCACCGGCTTCGGCTGGTAACCGGCCGGTTTGGGCGTCGCCATGAACGAGCCGCCCGGCGAGACATCGTCCTTCGCCTGAATCTGAACCGTGATGTTTCGAAACGCTCTTGACCCGATGTTCCCGACGCGATGGGTCAGCGCCGGCGAATATCGCACTTCGGCATCAACCGGCTCGATGTTGATGATCTCCTTCGCGCCGAGCGTCTGCCCGCGCAAGGTCGCCGCGCCGATAGAGATCCAGAAATAGGGATTCTCATGGACGTGGTACAGCGTGCCGCTGAAGGGCTCGACCGTGACATCGAGGACGCGCGTGAATTTGTTGTCGAGCTTGACGAAGTGGTGCGGCTCGCGAATCGCCGGCACCTGCATCTCCGGGGTCGACACGCCTTGCGCCAGCACCCCACATGCGAGCACGGCGATGCCCAGCACAACCCCGTAAATTTTCCCCATGGCTGCGGATAATACTATGATCCCGCGCCATGCCCTACGTCCTGGTCGTCGACGACGAGGAGTCGATTCGCAAGCTGCTGACGCGGTGGCTCACGGGGTGGGGCTATCAGTCGAAGGAAGCGGCCAACGGGGACGAAGCGATCGCCCAGATGACGGCTGAGCCGGCGTCGATCATTCTGTGCGACGTGATGATGCCGGTGCACGATGGCATCTGGCTCGCCGAGCAGGTGCGGAACCGCTGGCCGCAGACCGCACTGATCATGGCCAGCAGCGCGCAGGACATGGAGACGGTGATGCGAATGCGCAAGCAGGGTGCGGTCGATTACGTGACCAAGCCGTTTGGCCGCGAGATGCTGCGGCAGGCCCTGCAGCGGGCGCGTGAGCGCACGTAGATTGGCTCCGGTCTTGCTTGAGAATCACGCGAAGGAGAACGCGTGATGGCGACAGAAGACTCGAAAAATACGCCCGATCTGAGCGAACAGGCGATTGCACTGGCCGAGCAGTTCGGCCGCGTGGCTGGAACGATTCAAGGCACTGCCGAGGCGTGGGTGCATCGCCAGCAGCTGACCGACCAGCTCACCCGCGTCCGTGATGGCGCGACGGAGATGCTGAAGACGCTGAAGGCCAAAGCCCCGAAGGGACGATTTGCCTCGAAGCGCAAGCGGGTGAAAACGGCACCCGCGAGTCGCGCCCGCAAGGCGGACCCGGCGCATGCCCCCGGAAAACGGCACCGCAAGCCCGCTCCCACGGCGCGCGGCGTGAAGAAATCGGACCAGGCGATTCCGAAAATGCGCACGGCGGCAGCGGCCAGGCAACGGCGCAAGTCTTACGCTTAGTACTCCATTGGTAGATGGGTAGATTGGAAGATTGCCAGATTACGGCTTTCCAATCTGCCAATCTTCCAATCTACCAATCTTCCAATGTACCGATCGGATAAAATGTCCCCTCTAATTCCATTCCAGAGGTGAGACATGCGGATTGCCTGTTGCCTTCTCGCGCTGTTGACGCTGCCTGCCGCCGTCCGGGCGCAGCAGGTGCTCACGCTCGAGATTAAAGACTTCGCGACCGTGCCCATCACCGGCGCGCCTGTCGGGAAATCCAGCAATGAGATGCTGCTCGCGCGCGTGAACGTCATCCGCGAGGAACCGGGGGGCGCCAATCGGCTGTTCGTCACCGACATGAACGGCCCGTTGTACATCCTCGACAAGAAAACGCGGCAGTTCACGAAGTATCTCGACTTCGACGGACGCGACGATCGGCCGGGGCTGTTCCATCGCCTCTTCATCACCTCGGGATATGGCAACGGCCTCAACGGCTTTCACTTCGATCCCGACTACCGGCGCACAGGGAAGTTCTACACAGTCCACATGGAGGATCCGAACCTCACTGTGTCGAACATGCCGGACAACAAGAGCCACCCGGGACTGAACCTCAGCGGGTACACGACCACTGATGTCATTGCGACGCCAGGTACCACGATCAATGAGGGGGTCCTCATCGAGTGGACCGACACGAATCCGGCGAATACCACGTTCGAAGGCACTGCCCGCGAGTTGATGCGCGTCCGCCTCAACACACGCAGCCACCCCATGGGCGAAGTGACGTTCAATCCGTCGGCTCGCGCCGGCGATCCAGACTGGCGCGTCCTGTACTGCGAGGTCGGCGACGGCGCGTCCGGAGAATCGCGGATCGTCGCGATCCGCAACAACCCGCAACGGCTCGACAACCTCGTTGGCAAGATTATCCGCATCGTGCCCGATCTCAACGAACAGGTCGCGTCGAGCACGGTGAGCGAGAACGGCCGTTACCGCATTCCGAACGACAACCCGTTCGTCAAGACGAAGGGCGCGCGTCCGGAGATCTGGGCCTATGGTTTGCGCAATCCGCACAGGCTGAGCTGGGCACCGGATCTGACGAATCCGCAATCGTCAAAACTGATCGCCAATTCCGTTGGCTACCGTACGTGGGAAACGGTGAACATCATCGAGCGAGGCAGCAATCACGGGTGGCCCTATCGGGAGGGAAACCAGGTGCTGTCGCCCGATCAACGATCGCATTCGCCCGTGCCGGAAGTTGACAAGATTCCGACGCAGATTGGCGACGAAATCACCGATCAGGTCATCACTCCGAAGTATCCGGTTATTCAGTACGGCCACAACCCCAAGGGCGGTGATGCGATCGGCAGCGGCTACGTGTACAACGGCAAGTTGATACCGGCGCTGCGAGGAAAATACATCTTCGGCGATATCACGACAGGCCGTTTCTGGTACGCGGACTATAAGGAGATGCTCGCGGCGGATGCCGACGGCAAACCCGAGACGATGGCGAACACCTACGAGGTGAAGTTTCTTTGGGACAACCCGAACGACTCGCCTGACACGGGCAAGCAGGTTTACGACACCACGTTTCCGATCAACGAAGGAACCTACCACCTTCGCGGCGGCAAAGAGGAGCACCTCGCCTCGCGTCAGCTTGTCGCAAACCAGGGGCGCGCCGACGCGCGCTTCGCCATCGACCATGATGGTGAGCTCTACATCTACAGCAAGAGCGACGGGATGATCCGACAGGTCGTCGCTGCCACATTCAAGTAGCGGATGAGGCTCATCACGTCCGCCCTCGTCGCTGCAGCAACGTCCGCCGCCCTCGCGGCGCCGCCTGAGGCATCGACACCGTTGACCCTGGAGCTCAGGGATTTCGCAACCCTGCCGATCACGGGAAAGCTGGATGGCGCCGGCCAGGTCGACGGCATGCTGGCCCGGGTGAACTCGATTCGCGAGGAACCGGGCGGCAGCGGGCGCCTGTTCGTGACCGACATGAACGGGCCGATTTACATCCTCGACAAGAAGACGAGAGCCCTCACCACGTACCTCGATTTCAACGGCCGCGACAATCGGCCGGGCCTCTTCGATCGCTTCTTCGAAGATCCCGGTTACAGCAGCGGAGTCAGCCAGTTCGAGTTCGATCCGGATTACCGGCGCAACGGCAAGTTCTATACGGTGCACATGGAAAATCCGGTGCTGCCGGGCTCGCAGCGGCCCGACTCGCGCAACGCTCCCGGCTTGAAATTCGGGCCGTTCGGCTACGAGCCCACGGCTGCCGTGACGACACCCGGACCGATTCCGTACCGAGTCGATCCTCGTCGAATGGACGGATACGAATCTTCGGAACTCGACGTTCGAAGGAACCGCACGCGAGATCCTGCGTGTGCAGCTCAACCACCGTATTCACCCGATGGGCGAAATGGTCTTCCATCCCGCGGCGCGACGCGGCGATCCGGAATGGCGCGTGATGTACATCGGCCACGGTGATAGCGGCGCCGGCGAAATGCGCACGATGGCGCGGCCGAACCCGCAGCGGCTCGACACCCTGGTCGGCAAGATTCTGCGCATCATTCCCGATCCGGGCGAGCACATCGACGCGAGCACGCTGAGCGAGAACGGCCGCTACCGGATCCCGACCGACAATCCGTTTGTCGAAAAGCCAGGTGCCCGGAAAGAGATCTGGGCGTACGGGTTCCGCAATCCGCACAGGCTGAGCTGGGCGGCCGATCCGAAGAATCCACGGCTCTACCACCTCATCGCTGCCGTTGTTGGCCTGCGCACCTGGGAGACGATCGACATCGTCCGCAAGGGCGCCAACTACGGATACGCGCAGCGCGAAGGCAATCAACTGCTGCAACCCGACAACGTGATCGCCGAACTGCCGGCTGTGGACAAGATCGCGGTGCAGATCGGCGACACCGTGACCGACGAAGTGGTCGTGCCGACCTATCCGGTCGTTCAGTACGGCCATGTGCCGACCGGTGGCGATGGCATCGGCAGCGGGTACGTTTACACGGGCAAGGCACTTCCGGCGTTGCGCGGGAAATACCTCTTTACGGACCTGTCGACGGGACGCGTGTGGTATGCCGACTTCGCGGACATGCTGGCCGCCGATGACGGCGACCCGAAAACGATGGCGCCGATGCACGAGGTGAAGCTCGACTGGAACAATCAGGTGCACGACACTTTCACGTCGATCGCGCAGACGGCATATCAGGCGCGGGGCGGACAGGACGCCGATCTGCCGGGTCGCGGCACAGTATCGGGCTCGAAACGGGCGGATGCTCGATTTGCGGTCGACGCGTCCGGCGAGCTCTTCGTCTACAGCAAGACCGACGGTATGATTCGCCAGGTCGTAGGCGTCAAGTAGGGCGGGTCCTTTGGGGTCAAGTAGGGCGGGTCAAGTAGGGCGGGTCCTTCGGACCCGCCAGTAATGGCAGATGGCAGATGGCTGATGGCAGACCCGGCCCGCGTACGTAGGGCGGGTCCTGTGGACCCGCCGGAGAAACCGATGCGAAAACTTTTCGTTCCCGTAATCGGCATCCTCGTCATCGCCTACGCCATGCTCGCGCAGGCGCAACGCGGCGGCGGTCCCATGACGATGCCGCCGGCGCCTGGGTCGCTGCCCGCGCATCGATTCGAGAAAGTTGCGGAGGGTATCTACTACTCGACCGCGACAGGATCGGTGACGATCGGCAGCAACTCGGTCGTCATCGTGAACGACGCCGATGTCATGGTCGTCGACCCCGGCATTACGCCGGCCGCTGCAACGGCGTTCATCGCCGACGTCAAGACGCTGACCAACAAGCCAATCAAATACGTCGTCGACACGCACTATCACTACGATCACGCATTCGGCAATCAGGTGTTCGGTCCCGATGTGACGATCATCGGCCACGACACGACCTGGCGCCGATTGAACGGGCCCGGGTCGCTGAAGGAACGGACGTACCTGACCAACGGCACTGGCGCGATCGCGACGCGCTTCACGATGCTGAAGAGACAAATCGCCGAGGCGAAGGATCCGAAGGAACGCGCGATCCTCGAGCGCCAGCTCGCCATCCATCAACAGTACGCGGACGAACAGGCGAAGATACGACCCACTCCGCCGAACTCAACCCTGTCGCGTGACATGACGCTTCACCGCGGCAGCCGGGAAATTCAGATTCGCTTCCTTGGCCGCGCCCATACCGACGGCGATATCGTCGTGTTTCTGCCGAAGGAACGGATGATCGCCACCGGCGACATGATCACCAGTGCGCTTTCGTACACCGGCGATGCGTTCGTGGAGGAATGGCCGGCGACCATCGAGGGCGTGATGTCACTCGAGTTCGATACGGTTCTTCCGGGTCATGGCAACGTGTTCAAAGGGAAGGATCACATGCGCAATCTGCAGGCCTACTGGCGCGATTTTTATCAGCAGGCGATGGCGTTTCGCAAGCAGGGCGTCTCGCCTGAAGAAGCGGCCAAGCGCATCGACCTGACCAAGCACGCCGGCGCCATCCCCGCTGCTAAAAACCCTGGCGTCGATGTCCGCGGCGTCGATCGCATCTACGATCTCGCAGCGAACCCGAACGCAGCCGTACGATAGATCGCTGTTGCAGACGCCACGTTCTCCAGTGTCTTTGTACGCAATCTTCATATCTTGACCGCGTAATTTTTACTCCCGTCGAGGTAATCTCAACACGGTCTCACCCTCCACGCTGTTCCAAACTGTTTTCTTTCACCCTGAATTCAGTGATTCACTGATGGCGCGGTTCCTGCAGCCTCATCGCGTCTACACACGATTCACTGAATTCACTGAAGGAGATCACACGATGAAATCAATCCTCACTGGTACGGTCGCGGCATTTGTGCTCGGCGCGGCGATTGCGAGCTCGCAGACTCCTCCACCCGCAGGACAGGCGCCCGCTGGTGCCAAGCCCTCGGATGAACAAGCACAGCCTGCTGGACAGACTGAGCCCGGTCAGCGGACTGCAACGGCCAAGCCTCAGACATCGACACACCGCGGCATCCTGAAAGGATCGGCCACCACGGGCTGGACGATCTCACCGATCGGCGCGCGAAGCGCGGCGACGAGCACGGCGGGCGCAACGGCCACGGCCGGCGGAGCCGACGCGCTCACCTACAGCGTCGTCGCGGCGGATCCATCGAAGGTCAACCTCGAGTCGATGGCCGATCAGTGCGTCGAGATCGTCGGCGTCCTTGCTCCCGAGACGGCTGCGGCAAAGCCCGGTGCGGATGCGCCTGCGAGCCCCGGCGCGGCAGCGGCAAGAACACGCACGCTGACCGTCGCCACCATCAAGGAAGTCGAGGGCGGCTGCAAGTAAGCGCAACGTCATTCGTGTTCGATCGGGCCCGGCGTGATGCCGGGCCCGTTATTTTTTGTTAACGGCGTTCACGCGAGGCGGCACATGTGGGGACTGATTCCAGCCGCCGGCGACGGCACTCGCATTCCATCGCTCGGGTTTCCAAAAGAGCTATTGCCGATCGCGCGGCGCATCGACACCGGCGCGGCGCGGCCGCGCGTCGTGAGCGAATTTCTGGTCGAGCGGCTCATTGCGGGAGGCGCGACCAAGCTCTGTTTCGTCATCAGTTCCAGCAAGTCGGGCATCCTTGATTACTTCGGCGGCTCCATTCAGGGGATCCCGATTTGCTATGTCGTGCAGCCGCAGCCAGCCGGATTCTGCGATGCGATTTTCAGAGCGCTTCCGCTCGTGTATCCCGACGAGCCGGTCGCCGTCGGCCTGCCCGACACGATCTGGTTTCCGGAAAACGCGCTGACCGCTCTGCCGAATGACGACCTGTCCTTTCTCTTGTTCCCGGTGCCGCGCCCGGAACTGTTCGATGTGGTAATCTCCGACCCGCAGGGGAACGTGCGACGAATCGAGGTGAGGCCCGAAGAGCCGCGGAGCCCGTGGATTTGGGGCGCGTTCAAGATGCCGGGCGGAATCATGACCGAACTGTTCAGCCTCTGGTGCGAGCGAGACCGGCGCGACGACTCATTCGGAACGCTCGTGAATGCCTATCTCGCGTCGGGCGGGCGTGCGCGCGCATTTCCGATCGGCACCGATTACGTCCACGTCGGCACGCTCGGCGGCCGGCGTCAGGCCTCGCTCCTTCTCCAGGAGCGCAGCGCATGATCCTTCTCATACGGCATGCCATGGTCGATGCCTGCGGCCGGTTTCTGGCCGGCCGGATGCCAGACATTCACCTCAACGAAGAGGGACGGCGCCAGGCCAGGACGCTCGGCACCACGCTCCGGTCGCTGCGGATTGCGGCCACTTACAGCAGCCCGCTCGACCGCGCGCGCGAGACCGCCGCGGCCATCGCAGAGGGCTCTGGTCAGCCGTCGATCGTCCCCGAACTGAACGAGATCGACTTCGGCGAGTGGACCGGCCTTTCATTCGAGGAGCTCGGCAGGCGGGCTGACTGGATCGCCTTCAGTCAATATCGTGCGAGGAGCCCGATCCCCGGCGGCGAGTGGATGCTTAACGTGCAGATGCGCGCATGCCGGGCGATCAGCCGCCTGCACCGGGCGCATCGGAACGAAACGATTGCCGTCGTCAGCCACGGCGACGTGCTGAGGGCGGTGATTGCGAAGGTCATGGAGGCGCCGCTCGACCGGCTCGATTCGTTCAGAATCGATCCTGCGTCGGTGTCCGTGCTCGAAACGACAGAATCCGGATTCGAGATCACTCAGCTCAACAACCACTCGTACGCGATCAGCGCGGCCCGCGACGAATCTCGATCGGGCCCACGTGAGGGCGTCCCTCTGGATCGAGCCGGGTGATGTCGGTTGGCGTCTCGTCCGGTGTCTCGATTTCCCCCAGGGCACGTACGGTCATCGTGTCGCCCGCCACATGCGCCAGCAGGAAGTGACACTCGGTCGCCCAGGTCACCGTGTGCGCCTGTTCGAATGCATCCGGCGGTGACCGGCGCAACTTTCCCGCAGCGCCCGTGATGAAATAGGCGATGCCGTCGGCGTGCGAGTGCTGAAAATTGTGCTCGTGGCCGGCAAACAGCACCCTGACGCCCGAGCGTTTGAACAGCGGGACCAGGCGCTGCATGCCCTGCGTGTTGTGATGTTGAGGACCCGCGCAGTATGGCGGGTGGTGGCAGAACGGAATCCGCCATAGCGCCGCGGCCCGATCCTCCGGAAACGCGGCTTCGATGAACTCCCAGTGCTTCGGATACTCGAACAGCCGGTGGCCGCGGAAGAAATCTTCCTTCGAGGTGTCCAGACACACGAACTCGATCTCGGCACCGTAACGAAAACGATAGAAGAGACCCGGGCCGAACGACGAGCGTCCTGCCGCTTCCTCGCCGCCCGCCAGGCGCTCGCGAAGATAGAAGTTGTCCTCGACCTGCACCCGATCGTCGCGCTCTTCTGTTTCGTTCGCGTCATGATTGCCGATCGACGGGAACACCGGCACTCGATTAATCACGTAGCGGTACGGCTGAAAGTACGTGAAGAACCAGTCGTCGTCTTCATCCCCGGTTCCACCGATGGGAATGCCCAGCAGACGGCTGCCGGCATAAACGTTGTCGCCGGTGGTCAGGATCAGCCGGACCTGGTGGGCGTCGATCGTGTGACGCAGCGCATTCGCGACTTTCTGCTGACGCCGCGTGGGTGAGTCTTTTCTCACGCCGACCCCGAAGTCGCCCATCACCGCGAAGCACAGAGAGGCGGCCGGAACTGTCGGGTCGGGATTCGTGCAGAACCGGTTGTCGTACCGGTTGCCCGCCTGGATGAGCGCCTTGTCGTTCGGCGACCAGTCCCACCGCTCCCCTGCTGCCCATTCTTCGTCTTTCACGAACACTTTGTACGCATATTCCGTATCCGGTTTCAGGCCCGGCAGCCAGCAATGATTCGCGACTTCGGTCTTCGCGACCGAGACCAGCGCTCCCGCCGTGTCGTACACCTCGACACGTGCCGGCCCGTACGGCGCCGACTTCGCGCCGATCGAGTCCTTGCGGGGCGGATGGACGTATTGCAGATCGTGGTCATCGATGAGCTTCGATGTGCCGCGACTGGTCGTTCGAAAGTAGAACGCGCCCCACGCGACGAGCGCGGACTTGTGTGTGACGGCGGGGAGGTAAATGTAAGGCTCGGCGTGAAATTCAGGCATGAGGGCAATTTATCAGACACACGTCATGAGCAGATGGCAGATGGCAGATGGCAGATGGCAGATGGCAGATGGCATTGGACCACAAAACACGAAGACACGACGGCACGAAGACACGATGGCTGGACGCTTCTGCTAGATCCCGGCGTCGAGTTCGCGCCTTGCGCACGTCCCTGGAGGTAGTGGCGTCGAGAATTTCTCTTTGCGTCTTTGCGTCTCTGCGTTGAGACGAGCAACATCAACCTGTGTTACGCATACCCGCGGCGATGCCGTTTACCGTCACGACGAACGCATCGAAGAGCGAGGCATCGGCGTCCGATTCGCGCAAACGGCGCAGCAGCTCGACCTGCACGAGGTTGATGGGATCGACATACGGGTTTCGGACGTCGATCGAGCGGCGCAGCACGGGGTTCGCCTCGAGAAGCACGTGGTGGCCCGTAACCGCCAGAACCGTGTCCACGGCGCGTACGAGCCTCCCACGCAGATCGGCGCCCAGAGGCCGCAGCTCCATCGGCACGAGCTGATCGTATTGGGCAGCGATGCGGCCATCGGCTTTCGCGAGCGTCATCTCGACCAGATCGATCGTTGACGCAAAGAACGCCCACCGCGAATACATCTCGCGCAGGATGCCGTCGCGCGCCGGCCCCAGCGCATCCTCGATGCCGAGCCAGGACGGCAACATCAATCGGGTCTGTGTCCACGCAAACTGCCACGGGATCGCGCGCAGACTCTCGACGCCCGTGCCCGGCGTCCGGCGTGCGGGGCGGCTGCCGATGCTGACCTTGGTCAGCTCGGGCTCCGGTGTCGCCGCACGAAAATACGGAATGAAGCGTGGATCGTCGTACACGACCGATCGATAGGCCGACCGCGCGCGAGCGGCAACCTGATCCATGCAGGCGCGCCATTCGGGCGCCGGCGCCGGTTGAGGCGCCACGGCCGCTTCGAGCGTGGCGGTCGTGTAAACCTCGAGCGTGCGGATGGCGATGTCCACCAGCCCGAACTTGGCCTGAAGCATCTCGCCCTGCTCGGTTGCGCGCAGCGTCCCTCGAATCGAGCCGGGCGGCTGCGATTGAATCGCGAGGTACGTCGGGCCGCCGCCGCGTCCGATGCTGCCGCCTCGTCCATGAAAGAGCGTCAAGTGCACGCCGGCCCTTTCGCAGGCCGCAACGACCTCCTCCTGCGCGCGGTACAGCGCCCAGTCGGCGCTCAGGCGGCCCGCATCCTTGGCGGAATCGGAATAGCCAATCATCACTTCCTGGCGTTCGTTGATTCGCGCGCGATACCACGGAAGCGCGAGCAGCTCGGTCATGATCGCGCCCGCGCGCTCGAGATCGCGGGCGGTCTCGAACAACGGCACGACGCGTTGCGGATGGTGCGTCCCTGCCGCCATCTGCAGGAACTCGACGGCAAGGACATCTGATGCGGAGCTCGCCATCGTGATGACGTACGCACCGAGCGACTCTGGATGGATCCTGGCCGCGACGCGGAACGTCTCGAGCACGTCGCGTACGCGATCGTTCGCCGTGGCCACAGGAAGGTCGTCGAGCCTGACGTCGCCGCTCGTGAGCTGCTCGAGCAAGATCTGCTGACGGTCGTGCTCGTTCAGCTCGGCGTAGTTGCCGATTCCCGCGGCCTCCGCAATCCAATCCACCGCTTCGGTGTGTCGATCGGCCTCCTGCCGGAGATCCAATCGGGCGAGGGTGACGCCGAATGTCGCGACGCGACGCAGGATGTCGGTCAGGCGGCCTGCGGCAATCACCTCGTTGCCCGTGGCCATGAGCGACCGAAAGCAGAGCTCGAGCGGTTCCGCCAGCTCGGCGGCGGCAAGATACGGCGCGATGCCGGTCAGCTTCGGCTCCGACTCTGCCAGGGCCTCCTCTGCCAGATCGCGTGTGGCCTCCATCCGATCGCGCACCTCGGCCAGGAGCGCGCGATACGGTTCGTGCACCGCGCCCACTCGGCTGCGAAGCTCGTCGCTGGCATGTGAGGCGGACAACGACAGCTCACTTCGAAGCGCGGCAATCTCCTTCAGATACAGGTCCGCGGCCTGCCAGCGCGCCAGCCACGTGGCCTGTCGCGTCACCTCGGGCGTGACGGTGGCGTTGCCGTCGCGATCGCCGCCAATCCACGAGCCAAATCGAATCGGCGTTACCGCGTGCGGAAGACGGGCGTCGCACGTCTCCACGAGCGCGCGATCGACCGCACGGAGATACTGCGGCAGCGCTTCCCACAGGCTCTGCTCGAACACGACGAGGCCGGCGCGCACCTCGTCGATGGGCGTCACGCGCGCACGGCGGACCTCGTCGGTCTGCCACGCCGACGCGATTTCGCGGTGAAGATCCGCCAGCAGCTGCTCTTTCTCGGCTGGCGTCAGATCCGGATGATCGCCGGTTGCGAGAATCTGCGCGATGCGGTTGTGCTTCTGCAGCAGCGTGCGGCGGACGATCTCGGTGGGGTGAGCGGTGAAGACGAGCTCTACGCGCATCGACGCGATCGCCGCGGTCAGCGTCGCGGGCGGAACACCGGCGCTACGGAGCCGCGCAAACGTCTCGGCGCACGACCCTCGCTGCGGCTGGCCCTGAGGATCGCGAGCGTGATCGCGTCGGCGATGCACGCGATGGTGCTGTTCGGCGATGTTGGCGAGCGTGAGAAAGTGCGCGAACGCCCGCGCGACGGTCAGCGCCGACGCGATCGGCATCTCACGCAGCAGCCGATTGAAGGGTTCCAAGTCACCGTCTGCCGTACGCGCGCGTTTGGCCGCCTCGCGCACGCGCTCGACACGGTCGAAGAGCTCATCCCCTTCGTGACTGCCGGAGCACACGGCCCAACTGCTCGCCGAGCATGCGCACGTCGTCGCGCAGCGATTGATGCGGATCGCGTTCCACTGCGGCGATCCTATCAGTCTCGTCTTCGCACTAAGATCAAAACGGGTGACAACGACAAATTTCGTCCAAATTCTCGCCGGCGTAGCGGTCGGTGCGGTCGTGGTCATCTGGCTGGTCTTCGCGTTCTGGCGCGTACGCTCCGGACTGAGGCGGCGTGCCGCCGGCGACGCGCCGCTCCGATCGAGACGTGCGGTCATCTGGCGCGATCCCGGCCCCGCCGAGAGCCTCGACCTCGCCGCGGGGCCTGGAGGACACGACGGTGCACCCGCTCCCCCGTTCAGATTCATCGAAGAGCATGCGTCGGGCAGCTTTCCGTCCGTGTCGGTCAGCGATGCACGTGGACGGCGATGGCGAGTGAAATGGGGCAACGAGGTGCACACGGAGGTGTTTGCCACGCGCATGGCGTGGGCCGCCGGGTATTTCGTGGAGGTGAATTATTTTGTGCCTTCAGGCTCCATCGAGGGTGCGACTGGCCTTCAGCGTGCCGGACAATGCATCTCAGAAGACAGCCGCTTCCGCGACGCGCGCTTCGAGCTCGACGAGCCTGGCGTCGTCAAGCATTTCGACGAGCACAGCTGGGCGTGGAACGACAATCCGTTCGTCGGCACACGCGAACTGAACGGTCTGAAGATCGTCATCATGCTCCTGTCGAACTGGGACAACAAGGACGTTCGCGATGTTGCCAGAGGATCGAACACGGCTATCTTCGAACATCGGATCGGCCGCGATGCCCTCGAAGCGCGGTATCTCATCATCGACTGGGGCGCTGCGCTGGGTACGTGGGGGACCAACGTGCTGAGCCGCGGACGCTGGGACTGCCAGGCATACGCCGCACAGAACGATCAGTTCATCCTCGGCGTCAACGGCGATTGCGTTGTGTGGGGTTACAAAGGCCAGCGCACCGGGGACGCGGTCGCCGACATCACGGCCAGCGACGTGCGCTGGCTCTACAAGTATCTGGGAGGCATTACAGACGAGCAGCTCGCCGCCGGCCTGAGGGCCAGCGGCGGCACCGAAACGGAAATCGCCGACTTTACGGCATCGCTACGCATCAGGCTCGATCGCCTGGGCGAAATCTAGGGCTTAGGGGCTTGCTCGTAGTTGATGAGGATGACGAGATCTTCCTTGCCCACCTGTTTCAGGCCGTGCGAGCTGCCCGGACGCGTGAGCACCGCATCGCCCGGTCCGACTTCGAATTCCTTGCCGTCGATCTTCATCAGCCCGCGACCGCTCAGCACGTAATAGATCTCGTCCTCGCGCTGCAGGTGATAGCCGATCGCCGACCCCGGCTTGAACGCGCGCTTGCGGAACACGAGCTTGAGGTTCGGTGTTTTGCTGAAGAAGGAATACCCGATCGTTTCGCCGCCGCCATTGTGCGTGCCCGGTTCGTTCTTGGCGACTTCCTTGTCGCGTTCGAGCACATAGCCGCCAGGCTTTTCCGCCTTGCCCGCCGCGGCAGCGTGGGACTCCTGCGCGTAGGCGGGAGCTGATGAGTGCGCCAACCCGGTCCCCAGGACCACAATCGCGAGCAGCAAAAAGTATTGTTTCTTCATGGCGCAAGAATATCAGATTCGGTCAGCGAACATCTGTTTGTAGTGTCGGTACCAGTCGCTCTGGAAGCGTTCCTGCGGGTCGTACTTGCGCTTCAACCGTAAGAACTCCGCGAGCTGCGGGTAACACGCCTTCCACCTGATCGCGCCGGCGTGGCGATGGTAGGTCAGGTAGTAGCGGCCTCCCCGCTTCATGCCCATGTCGATGAGATCGCGGAACGCCTGCCCTGCCTGCGCGAGGCCTTCGGGGGTATGGACCGTGTGCAGATTGAAGATGATGCAGGCGTACGGCTGCTTCGCCCACGCGAGAAAGCTCTCGTCGTCCTGTTCGATGAGGCGCACGGTGCCGTACACGATGGGAACGCTGTTGCCGCGGAACGTTCTTGCGACTTCCGTCATGAACGACGGCAGATCGCGGCGCGGGACGTAGATCTCGGTGATCATTTCGGTCGCGCGCTCTTTCGCACCGAGCTGCTTGTCCAGGCGCACGTGATAGTCGTCGAGATACGTGCTCATCTGATGCGTATCCGACCAGTAGATCTGGCCCGACGTGGACAGGTAGTACTTCGAATACCGGTCGAACGCCGTGGCTTTGTTGTTGTGCGCCAGCAACAGCAGCGCATGCCAGTCTTCGTCCACGAGCTCGCGCTGCTCGGCGGGCACCGGTGTATCCGGAGCGACGGGCCGGTAGCACGAGAACACGCCCCTGCGCAAAAAGTCTTCCGACTTCTCGTCGACCGAGAACTGGAAGTCGCCGAACATGTAGCCCTCGGCGATACGCTGTTCGAACGCGGCCGGAAGCCCCTCGATGTCGCGCACCTCGACGATGCGCTGAATCTTCTGGCGCGGGCTGAGCCGCAGCTTCACGGTTGTGATGACACCGAACAATCCGTAGCCGCCGACGACCAGCCGGAACAGCTCGGCGTTTTCCGTGCGGCTGCATCTGCGGCTCTCGCCTTTCGCATCAACGAGCACGAAGGATTCCACGTCATCGATGAAGGGCTTCATCTTCAACCCGCGTCCGTGGACGTTGGCGGCCAGCGCACCGCCAATCGTCAGGCGATCGGCGCCGGTCTGCTTCTGCCGGATTCCCCAATGGACGAGCCTGCCCTGCCTGCGCCTCGCGAGGTGAATCAACCAGCGCCGGCCACATGATTCCAGACTCGACTTCGACGATGCCTGTCGCCCGATCGAGCGAGCGGACCTTGTTGAACCTCGCCATGTCGACGCAGCACCGAATCGGTCGCGAACTGCTGGGCACCCATCGCATGACGTCCGCCGGCGATCGCAGATCGAAACCCCTGCCGAATTGGCGCGCGTGACAGCCCGCTGAATGTCGGCAGCGGACTCGACGCGAACGATTTCGCGCACGCGCGTCGGATTGAGCTGGGAATGAATATCGTTGACGAGTTCGCCTGCGGCCTCGGCCGGCCATGCGGGCGCGGCAGCCAGAATGCTCGGCGGCCTTCAGGAAATCTCTACGATCCATCGGCATGGTGTTCCTCGCATCGTCGTGTCGTCGTGTCTTCGTGTCTTCGTGGTTATCTTCGTGATTCCGTGGTCCGCGTCGCGCAGACGCGAGCCGCCCATGAAGAGCAGCCACACACCACCCATCTGCACGACGTGCATCAGATCGTTGTGGTTGAAATGCTCGTGAAGGCGAACACCGCTTTGCTGCACGCCCGCTGCTGCGATCGAGACGGCGATGCCCGACGCGATATAGAGGCGATGACCGGTTGACACCGTTGGTCCATCCGATGATGACGAGCAGCAGGAGGATCGCCAGCGTCGAACCGTAGTCATAAATGACGAAGCGGAACTCGTCGTGCCCAAGCATCCACCCCGCGTAGACGACGAACTTCAGCCGCTGCAGCCGCGATGAGCCAGCGTCGGGCCCGCCCCGAGAACGTGGCGTTGAACGCGGCAGCGAGCAGCAGAAAGCTCGCGGCCCCCATGCTGATGGTCGTGGCCTTCCAAAGGACCGCCGCGCCCTCGGGGCTCATCACATGCTGAAATCCGTGATAGGTACCGCCTGCATAGCTGCCCGTCGCGGCAGCCATAAGGGCCAGTGCCCACAACGTGATACAGCGTTGGCCGGGGAACGGGTTCCGCCTCAGGAGCAGGACCCCGAATACCTCGGACAGGGTGCCCAGCAGGTAGTCGGTCGCGAGCGTTGTCGGCTCGGAAATGGTCACCAGGGATCTTTTCGGCCCTACGGGTTGACGGGAACACCGGCCATGGTGTAACCTTTCATCCGGATTGAACGGATTAATGGCTGTCGCCCGACCCCCTGCGATTCTGGACCACCTGTCGGCGCTCGCCGATACGACGCGCAGCCGCATTCTGCTGCTGCTCGACCGGCACGAGCTCACCGTGTCGGAACTGTGCGGAATCATGCAGCTGCCGCAATCGACGGTCAGCCGGCACCTGAAGGCGCTGGCCGACAGCGGATGGATTTCGGCCAGGGCCGAGGGCACGAGCAACGTCTACGCGATGACGCGCGACGATCTCGATGGGGCCGCCAGGCGATTGTGGGCGCTCGTTCGCGAGCAAGTGGGCTCTGCCTCGTCCGCCACGCACGATCAGCGGCGCGTGCAGACGGTGCTCGCGGAACGTCGGACCAAATCCCAGGAATTCTTCTCATCGTCGGCGGGGCAATGGGATCGCCTGCGTGACGACCTGTTTGGCGAGCGCTTCCACCTTTCCGCTCTGACGGCCTTCGCCGACCCCGAGTGGACCGTCGGCGATTTCGGCTGCGGCACCGGACAGATGACTGCCGCGCTCGCACCGTTTGTCGGTCGCGTCATCGCCGTGGACGGATCGGCCGCCATGCTTCAGGCTGCGAAGAAGCGCCTCCAGGGTCTCGAGAACGTCGAGCTGCGGCGCGGCGACCTGGAAGCCCTTCCCGTCGACGATGGCCGGCTCGATGCGGCGACACTGGTGCTCGTGCTCCACCACCTGGCCGAGCCGGAGCGCGCGCTCGCCGAGGTCTTCCGGGTGCTGAAACCGGGCGGCCAGCTGCTTGTCGTCGATATGCAACCGCACGATCGCGAGAGCTATCGCCAGCAGATGGGTCACGCATGGCTCGGTTTTTCGGATGAACACATCCGGCGAATCCTCGTCGAGAGCGGATTCGGCGGTGTTCGCATCGTCCCGCTCTCGCCGGATCCGAAATCAAAGGGTCCTGGACTATTCGTGGCAACAGCGAAGAAGACACGACCGGTCATCGCGTAACTTGGACAGCACGTAGGCCGGGTCCTTTCGGACCCGGCTCACCGGCGGGTCCACAGGACCCGCCCTACAGGGAAGTTGCACTAGGCAGAGAGACGTCTCAACCAAAGCCGAGCCGCGCAGCGGCGAAGGCGCAATTTAAAGGAAGAACGACACATGACTACCGCCGTTCAGCAACCACACCCCTTCGCCGCGGCGAAGGCCGCCGGCCGCGAGCCGTACAAGGTGAAAGACCTGTCACTTGCCGACTTCGGCCGCAAAGAGCTGCGCCTTGCCGAGCAGGAAATGCCAGGCCTGATGGCGCTACGGAAGCAGTACGCCGGCAAGAGGCCGCTCGCGGGCGCGCGCATCATGGGCAGCCTGCACATGACGATTCAGACCGGCGTCCTCATCGAGACGCTGGCCGACCTCGGCGCCGACGTGCGCTGGGTATCGTGCAACATCTTCTCGACACAGGATCACGCCGCGTCGGCGGTCGTCGTCGGCCGTCCGGAAACGGGCGGCACGCCGAAGGATCCGAAGGGTATCCCGGTGTTCGCGTGGAAGGGTGAAACGCTCGAGGAGTACTGGTGGTGCACAGGCGAGGCCCTCGAGTGGCCCGATGGCAGCGGACCCACATTGATTGTCGACGACGGCGGCGACGCGACACTGGTCGTGCACAAGGGCGCCGAATTCGAGAAAGCCGGCAAGGTGCCGGATTTCAATCCGGATAAGGATCCCGAGGAGTGGGGCGTCATCCTTGACTGCATCAAGGGGTCGATCAAGAAAGACAAGTCGCGCTGGACGCGCCTTGCCTCGTCGATTCGCGGCGTCAGCGAAGAGACGACGACCGGCGTGCACCGTCTCTATCAGATGATGGAAGCGGGCACATTGCTCTTCCCCGCCATCAACGTGAACGACTCGGTCACCAAGAGCAAGTTCGACAACATCTACGGGTGCCGGCATTCGCTGCCCGACGGGCTGGCGCGCGCGACCGACGTCATGCTCGGCGGCAAAGTCGCGGTCGTCTTCGGCTATGGCGAAGTCGGCAAGGGCTGCGCGCAGGCACTGCGCGGGCAGGGTGCTCGCGTCATCGTGACCGAAATAGATCCGATCTGCGCGCTGCAGGCGGCGATGGAAGGCTATCAGGTGACGACGATCGATGATGTCGTCGACAAAGCCGACATCTTCATCACGGCGACCGGCAACCACAACATCATCACGCTCGATCACATGAAGCGGATGAAGGACAAGGCCATCGTCGGCAACATCGGCCACTTCGACAACGAAATCGACATGGCCGGCCTGAAGAAAGCCGGCATCGAGCGGATCAACATCAAGCCGCAGTACGACGAGTTCCGCTTCCCCGACGGCCACAGCGTGATGATTCTTGCGGAAGGCCGCCTGTTGAACCTGGGCTGCGCGACAGGCCACCCGAGCTTCGTGATGTCGGCGTCATTCACCAATCAGGTGATCGCCCAGCTCGAGCTGCACCAGAACACCGGCAAGTACGCAAAGAAGGTCTACATGCTGCCGAAGCACCTCGACGAGCAGGTCGCCCGGCTGCACCTCGATCATCTGGGTGTGAGGCTGACGAAGCTGTCGAAGGACCAGGCCGACTACATCGGTGTGCCGGTGGAAGGGCCTTACAAGCCGGACCATTACAGGTACTAACTTGTCAGGGCTGAGGGCTTAGGGCTGAGGGCTGGATACCTCATACCCTTAGCTCTCAGCCCTTAGCCCTTAGCCCTTAGCCCTTAGCCCTTAGCCTTAGCCCTTAGCCCTAGCCCTCAGCCCTCAGCCCTCAGCCCTCAGCCCTCAGCCCTAAGCCCTAAGCCATGTGACCGTCAGTTCCTACCGAGGCGGCGGTCCCGTGCTCGCGCGCACGACGAGGGTGTGCCGCAGCGTGATGGACGCGGGCATGTCCATCGTGTCGCTGCCGGAAAGAATGCCGAGCAGCAGCTGCACGGTACCCTCGCCAATCTGGCGCATCGGCTGCGCAATCGTCGTCAGCGGCGGGAAGGTGTGCTTCGCGAAGCGAATGTCGTCGAACCCGAAGACCGACAACTCGCGCGGCACTTTCACCGACAACCGATAGGCGACCTCGAGCACGCCCATCGCCATTTCGTCGTTGAAACAGAAGATGGCCGTGGGCCGTTCCGCCCGCCCGAGCAAACGCTCGGCGGCCGCCGCCCCCGAGGCGATCGAAAAATCTCCCTGCATGACGATGCACTTGCGCTCGGCGCGCTCTTCACGGGCGCGCGAGGTCGCGCCATTGAGACGATCGCGGCTCAGCGGGCTGACGAGCGGTCCGGTAATAATCCCGATTCGGCGGTGCCCCAGGCCGTAGAGATGATCCATCGCTTCGTAGGCGGCCTTGGCGTTGTCGATGTGGACGCTGGGCGCGCCCAGCGTCGGGGTAAACTCGCACCCGTTCACGATCGGCGCACACCGCGGGTGCATGTCGCGAATCATCTGTGACGCCGCGTTCGGCAGACGGTGGCCGAGAAAAATCAGGCCGTCTGCTTCCTTCCGCTTCAGCATCATCGCGTAGAAATCTTCGCGCTTTTCGTCGTGCTGGGTGTCGCCAACCAGCACGGCATATCCCTCGCGCTGCGCGGTGCTCTCGATACCCTGCAGAATGAGCGAAAAAAACGGATTGGAGATGTCCGGAACCGAGACGATTATCTTCCGTGTCTGAAGCGTCCGCAGTTGCTTCGCGGTGGAGTTCGGCTCGTAGCCGAGTTGCTCAACGGCTTTGAGCACGCGGCGGCGTGTGGTCGGCGCGACGACGCCCGGCAAGCTCAGCACGCGTGAAACGGTGGCGGTCGACACGCGGGCGCGCTTTGCAACTTCGTAAATGGTGGCCATAGGCTCCGTCGATCCAGCGAACTGGATCCAAATAATACAAGAAACCGCATGTCCGTTTTCTGCACATCCGTTACATTTTCCTGCACAGCGGTTACATAAGGAGAAAGAGTCTAGACAAAGCCAAAGTGCGGTGGGATAATCCCGCACTCACATATGTAATCGATTACAGAGTTTCCAGAAAAGCTCTTTCTGCAGGAGGGGTTATGCACCGTAGGAGCTGCCAAGGGATTCTCGCGTCGATGCTCGCGCTCGTCTTCTTCGCTATACCGGTGATGGCGCAGATCACCACCGGTACGATTTCCGGCACCGTTCGAGATGAACAGGGCGGCGTCATTCCAGGCGCCACGGTCGTGCTCATCAGCGAAGCGCGCGGCACCAAGTCTGCGCCGGCCATCACCAACGAGGCCGGCAGTTATATCTTCCCCAACGTCACGCCCGACACCTACACCATCGAAATCACCATGGACGCCTTCAAGACCGTGAGGCGTACCGGCGTGGCCGTGAGCGGTGCCGACCGTGTCGGCGTGCCGGCAGTCACGCTCGAGCCAGGCACGCTGGCCGAAACCGTGAACGTCGTCGGCGAAGCCGCGATGGTTCAGAGCCAGAGCGGTGAGCGCTCGTTCGCGGTCACGAGCGACCAGATCGAGCACCTGCCCGTTGCGCACAACAATTTCACGAGCGTGACGGCACTCACGCCGGGCGTGGTGGCCAACGGGCTGTCGGCTGGCGGCACCCGCCTCGGCGGCGCCGGCCAGAACAACATCATGATGGACGGCATCTCGGCCATGGACACCGGCAACAACGGCCAGATGCTGCAGATGAACATCGAGTCGATCGGCGAGGTGAAAATCCTCACTCAGGGATACCAGGCGGAATATGGCCGATCGAGCGGGCTGCAGATTACCGCGGTCACCAAAAGCGGATCGAATCAGTACCGAGGGTCGGCCTACGACATCATGACCGACTCGGACTGGAACGAGAACAGCTGGGTGAACGACAAAAACGGAGACCCGAAGCCGAAAACAAGCACGAAGACGCTCGGCTACACCATCGGCGGACCGATCGGCAAGCCCGGCGGCAACAACAAGCTGTTCTTCTTCTACGCGCACGAATACCGCCCGGTGACACAAGCCATCAACAACGGCAACACGATCCGCATTCGTGTGCCAACGGAAGCCGAGCGCGCGGGCGATTTCTCACAGACGCGCGACAACAACGGCGCGCTGTTCAACCTCATCAAGGACCCGACGTCCACCCAGCCGTGCGTGGCGACCAATACGGCCGGCTGCTTCCAGGCGGGCGGTGTGCTCGGCCGCATCCCGGCCGATCGTCTTTATCAGACCGGCATTGCGTTGCTCAGCCGCTATCCGAAGCCGAACGTCGTGCAGGCTCCAGGCACGAACTACAACTACGAAGTGCAGCCGCCGACGACCGACAACCTGACTCAGCAGCCTGCCCTCCGGATCGATTACCAGCTGTCACCCACTCTTCGGGTCAGCGGCAAGTATTCCGGTCAGCGCGCACGGAAGTTGATCACGCCAGGCACGATCGAGGGCTTCAACGACGTGCAGAACCCGTATCCGTTCATTACCAACTACGGTGTGACGGTGAACTACACGCTGGGCAATTCGACGTTTATCGAGGGCACCTACGGGTTCATCCGCAACCAGCTCGCGGGTGGTGCGTCGATCGGCGCAACAGGCACCGGCGGCATCCTCACCACCGATTCGTCGAACCGGCTCTCGAGCCTGCCGAATTTCCCGCTCCTCTACGATGACGCAGGGAAAGTCGACCCGCGCTACTACGCGTACGAAGTGCTCAACGATCTGAATCCGGTCTGGTGGGACGGCGAGCGGATCAACATGCCGCCGGCGTTTGGCTGGGGCAACCGCATCATGGGCACGGCCGGCGTCGGGGCGCTGCCCGGCGTGCCGAATCAGGTCTTCCCCGGGTTCCTCAACATCAACCGCACGCAGGACGTGGCCGTCAGCATGACGCGGGTCTGGAACGCGCACACGCTCAAGGCCGGCTTCTACAACAACCACAGCTTCAAAGCCCAGAACACCGGCGCGGGCGGTGTCGCCAACCTCGGCTTCCAGGGCTACGTCAACTTCGGCAACGACACGAACAACGCCCTCGACACGGGGTTTGGCTACGCCAACGCAGCCGTCGGCGTGTTCACCCAGTACCTGCAGCAGTCGCGGTTAATCGAAGGCAGCATGATTTACAACAACACCGAGTTCTACGTGCAGGACAACTGGAAGGTAACCGACCGGTTGACCATGGACTACGGCCTGCGCTTCACGCGACAGCAGCCGCAGCACGACCAGTTCCAGCAGATGTCGAACTTCTTCGTCGATCAGTGGTCGCGGTCAGCCGCGCCCCAGCTTTACCTGGCCGGGTGCAACAATGGCGCAACCACCTGCACCGGCAACGCCAAAAATGCCGTAGATCCCCGCAACGGGCAGATCCTCACCGCTCCGGGTGCCGCCAACACGGCAGCCGCGATCGGCACGGTCGTGCCGGGTACCGGCAACCTGAACAACGGCGTCCGCCAGGCCGGCGATGGCATCGCCGACACGTCCTACGTGTGGCCGACGTTGGTCCTCGCGCCCCGTTTCGGTTTCGCGTATGACCTGACGGGCGATCAGCGTTTCGTCCTGCGCGGCGGTGGCGGTCTCTTCTACGACAGGCCCGACGGCAACACCGTGTTCTCGATCCCAGGGAACCCGCCGATCTCGACCTCGCAGGATCTTCGCAACGGTCAACTCCAGACTCTCGGCACCGGACTGAGCACCACCGGTGTCCCCGCGCTCATCACGTTCCAGTACCGACGCGCAGGTGCCTTCATCGTGGCAATGGCAGGGTGGCGTGCAGGTGGCGCTGCCATGGTCCTCTGCGCTCGACGTGTCGTATGTCGGCAATCGTGGCTACAACCGCCTGCGTGCATTCCAGGGCGGCGGCAACGGCTCGGTCGACTTGAACGCCATCGACATCGGTGCCGCGTATCTGCCGCAGAACCAGGATCCGACGCTCGCCGCCAACCCCACGCCCGGCGCGAACGCGTACACCGCCAACCTGCTGCGCCCATACCGCGGGTTCAGCAACATCAACGAGCAGCAGACGAAGTTCTGGGACGAGTACCACTCAATCCAGACGTCGCTGAATCACCGGTTCCGAGACGGGCTGGGATTCGGCATCAACTACACGCTCGGATTGTCGCTGAAGGGCAACACCGGCCTGCAGTCGCGGTTCGAGCATGGCGCCGATGGCAGCATCAGGCTGCGTGACGATCAGGCGGAATATGAAAAGATGTTTGAAAACCTCGCGCTGCAGCGTCACGTCATCAAGGCATACGCGTCGTGGGAAATACCTGATGCGCCTACCGCGGTTGGTCGCGTCGGCGGGTGGATCCTCAACGACTGGCAGCTCTCGGGTGTGCTGACGGCCGGCTCCGCCAACCACGACAACAACAACCAGCCGGGCGGACGATACGACTTGACCTACAACTACGAGAACCAGGGCACGAACACCAACCTCACAGGTTCTCCCGACTACGCCGCGAGGATCGTGTATGTCGGCGATCCGGGAAGCGGTTGTTCGAGTGATCCGTACAAACAGTTCAACACCGCCTCGGTGACCGGACCGACGTATCGCAGCGTCGGCCTCGAGTCGGGCCGGAATATTCTCGGTGGCTGCCCGGACAAGACGGTCGATATGGCCATTGCCAGACACATTCGGCTCGGCGGCAACCGCACGCTGCAGTTCCGCCTCGATGCGTTCAACGTCTTCAACACCGTCGTGATCAACAACCGTCAGAGGAACGTGACCTATGTCAGCCCGACGGACCTGAGGATTACCAACTCGCAGACGCGGGCGGATGGGTCGATCGATCCGACGCGGCTGCAGCCTCGCAACGCCGGGTTCGGCGCGGCAACGGGCGCGCAGAACATGCGCAATCTGCAGGTGATGGTTCGGTTTGGATTCTAGAGAAAGTGGAAAGGGGAAAGTAGAAAGTAGAAAGTGAAAAGTAGGGCGGGTCTTGTCGTCGAGACCCGCCCTGCTTTTTTTGTAGTGCTCCGGTCTAGGTCTTCAGG
This sequence comes from Vicinamibacterales bacterium, assembly GCA_963811435.1. Classification (GTDB taxonomy): domain Bacteria; phylum Acidobacteriota; class Vicinamibacteria; order Vicinamibacterales; family JAMQPK01; genus JAMQPK01. The sequence continues at coordinate 144,860 of CAWERD010000006.1, read as the reverse complement.
CTCGCGCGCAGCGTATCGACCAGGTAGGCCCGATGCGCCGCCATGTCCTGTTCGATCGTCACGCCCGGCGGCATGTCGACGTAGTTGAAGTCGAGGCTGATCCAGCCGGCATACTGACGCTCGCGCAGAATCCGGATCAGCGCAGGAAAGTCGACGCCTCCGGTGCCGAGCCGCTGATAAATCGCATCGGGCGTTGGAGGAAGGCCGAGCGTTTTCGCCATCGCGGCCTCTTCCTCTTTGCTCGGCGCCGGACCCTTCCATCCCTTCCCCGCACTCCAGACCGGCAACGTGTCTTTGAAATGGAAATGCGCGATGCGGGCGTAGTGGTCGCGCGCGAACGCCACAGGATCGAAGCCGCCGACCGACGCGTGGCACGTGTCGAGCGTGACGAACACGAGCTTCGGGTCGGTCGCCTCCAGAATCATCTCGACCTCGCCCTTCCGCTCCATCATCGTCCAGGCGTGCGGATGGAACGCGAACTTCACGCCGTGCTCCAGCGTCCGCTTGCCGACCTCGTTCAGATTCCGTGCGAGGATTTTCACGTTGGCGGCACTCAGGTCTTCTGGCCCGAGACGGCGGTTGAGATTGGCCTTCAGCGCCGTGACGCCGAAATGAGAGGCAAACTTCGCGTTGGCGGCGTTGTTCTCGATGGTCGCCTTCACGCGCGCCGTGTCGAAGTACTCGCCGCCGCTCGCAATCGACGAGATGCCGACCCCCGCTTCGTCGAGGACCTTCTTCAAAACCGCCGGCGGCTGCTTCAGATAGTTTTCCAGCTCGTTGCCCCACGGCTCGATGCCCTGGAATCCGAACTTCGCCGCCATCTTCATCCCCATCTCGGGATGTGGCTTCAGCGGCGTAAACATGTGGCTGCTGATGGCCCACCGGAACTTGTCGCCCGGCAGGGCGAAGGCATCACGCGCAACAGCAGCCCCGATGACCGCTCCGACGAATTCGCGCCGATTCAGCATAGGTACCTCTCAATATTCACGGACAGCGCTAAAGCGCTGTGCCACCGGTGCGCAGGCTCGCTGTGCCACCGGTGGCACAGGCCTTCAGGCCTGTCAAAACTACTGTTTGACGTACTTCTGCACGACGCCCGTGAGCTGCGCGAGGTAGATGCTGCCGGCGGCATCTACGGCTGCGCCGTGCGCGGCGCCGGCTTCCGGCAGCTTCACCACGACAGTCCCGTTCAGATCGCGCACGACTGCGCCGGTCACCATGCGCCCGTCTCTGGTCATGGCCAGGCCGGATACGCCGCCCGTGCCTTTCCACTCGCTCAGGTACTTCCCGTTCGGATCGAAGATCTGTATCCGCTGATTGTCGCGATCCGTGACGTACACACGTCCCTGTCCATCGACGACGACGTTGTGTGGCAACCCGAACTCGCCCGGGCCCGTGCCGCGCTTGCCCCACTCCAGCAGGAACTTTCCATCTCGCGAAAACTTCACCACACGCGCGCCGCCGTAACCGTCGGTCACGTAGAGATCGCCGTTCGGCGCGAACGCAATGTCGGTCGGAAGATTGAAGTGCGACGGACCGGCCCCAACGGCACCTTTGGTACCGAGCCGCATCAACTCCTTCCCATCCTGGTTCATCTTGTAAATGACGTGTCCAGCGGCATCGATCACCCAGATATTTCCCTGCGGATCGACGCGCACTGAGTGCGCCCCGCACGATGTACATCCCGCCGCTCCATAGACGGCGGAATAGTGAGATCGATCAGCAGCCCAGTTGGACTGGGGAATGCCGGCGACTTTTCCCTCGCTGATGAGGCCGTCTCCCCATGAACGCAGCAACTTGCCGCTGGTATCGAATTCCAGAATCGGGTGCGCGCCGCGATGAAGGACGAGCACGGTTCCCTTCGCCGTGATGGCAACACTCGACGCTTGAATCAGGTTCCACGGGGCCGGAAAACCGGCCGCGCTCGTGGCCGGTATCGGCCACTCTACGAGCTTGTATCCCGAGGCATCGGCCGCAGCACCGCCGGCCCGGCTCTGGGCCCCACCGGCGGCCACGGCAACGGTGACAAACGCAAGCGCGATCAGGGACATTCGAGAGCGTCGCATGGCTGCCTCTCTGTGTTGGTTGGTGGTTGGTGGTTGGTGGTTCGTGGTTGGACATTAGATCTATGGAACGGCAGTGTCAACGGTGTGCCACAGGCGGTCGTAAGCACTGTGAGGAGAGTTACATGCTCAAAGCACTCATGGCGGCACTCATTTTATGTCTCGTTTTACCCGCAGCCGGGTGGGCACAGGCAAAGACCGATTTCTCGGGCAGCTGGACCTTCGATGAGGCAAAGAGCGATCCTGCTCCTGCCCGTGGGGGTGGTGGCGGCGGTGGTGGCGGCGGCGGACGGGGCGGCGGACGGATGGGCGGCGCGCCGGCGACGGCGATGACGATTAAGCAGTCGGCGACCGAGCTGACGATCGATCGGACAACCGCTCAAGGAAACCAGACCGCAATCTACAAACTCGACGGTTCCGACAGCACGAACACCATCGGCCCGGGACCTGCCACCTCGCAGGCGTCGTGGGATGGCGCGCGTATCGTGATCGCGACCAAGCAGACCGTGCAGGGGCGCGGCGGCGAGATCACCATCGAAGCCAAGGACATTTACAGCCGCGATGGCAATACACTGGTGATCGAGACGGCGCGCACCACGCCGGGAGGAACCCAGAACCGCAAGCTGATCTACACGAAGAACTGATTCGCCTCAATTCGGGCCGACATGTGACAAGAGTGTGTCGGCCCGCACTCGTCCTCTGTCACCGTTCTAGAGCAACTTACGTCTCTTCTGAGTGACGCCCTATCCACAAGCTGGCGGCACGTCCGTTGCAGCAGCGTCGCTACTCGTCTCTTTCTGCTAAGGAGTGTTGATGATCAATTGTACCGGCCCACGATTTACCGCGGCGGCGTTACTCATCGTCGCGAGCTCGTTCGCCTGCGGCGGCGGCGGCGGTGGAACCCCGACAGAGCCCGCCCCGGTGTTCGAGCAGAAGACCGAGACTTACAGTGGCACGTTGACCGTCAGCGGCGGAGCCGCGCACCATTTCACCGTGGCCAATCCAGGCAGCATCGTCGCGAGGATTACGCAGCTCGCACCTGTGAGCACGCTGACGATGGGACTGTCGCTCGGATTCTGGGAAGACGCGACATCGCTCTGCAGCCAGGAAATCCAGAATGCCGTCACGCTCAACGCAGCCGTATCCGGCAGCCCATCCGGACCCGACGAATATTGCGTCGGGATTTTCGATGTCGGCAACCTTCAGGCGCCCGTCGAGTACACGGTTGTCGTCACGCACTATTGAGCGTTGGTTTCACTTTCTACTTTTTACTTTCTACTTTTTACTTTTTACTTTCCCCTACTCCCCTCCCGGCTGGAACAGGTGTGAGTTGGCGTAACCCACAACGGCCAGCCGCGTGGCCATCCCCGTACCGACGTGACGCGGACGATGCCAGACTTGCGCCGGAGCGTAAACGATATCGCCCTGGCTGGCGACAAACTCCGGAAGGTCGCCGATCTTGAACTCGTTCTGCCCTTCGAGCATGAACCAGAATTCCGGACCGGTAAGATGGAAGTGCCCCTTGTCGTTCGGCTGCGCCGGCTTCTCGGTTTTCGGATCGCCGCGAAGGATGTTGGCGATGCCGACGTTGACGTAGCCGCCATCGTGCGCGTCGCCGACAAACTGCGTCGGGTTGCGCTTCGGTTTCGGTTTTCCGCCGGTCATCACGAGGTTGTAGTCGATGAACGGCACATTCGCTTCGTCGTACGTCCCTTTCGCATTCGCGACGCTCACCCGTTCGTATTTCACGCCTGAGGCCGGCGCCGGTTTTTCATCAGCCGGATACATGGTGTGAGAGTTTGCCATCAGCACCTCGAAGCGCAGCGATGGCCTGTCGCCAACCGTCTCCATGCTGTAGACGAGGCGCTTTGGCACCTGCACGAGATATCCCTTTGTCGCCACGAACGGCTCGACGCCTTCGATCGTGAATCGAATCTGACCGTCCTGAACGATCCAGAACGCGCGGTTGTCCTGATGGAATCGCCTCGGAGTCTTTTCGCCCGGCGCCATGGCGATGTACGAGCCGTGGAACAGGTTGTCGTTGACGACGAGCTCCGTCCAGCTCGGGTGGCCTTTGTGTTTGGCGAGAAGGTCCGATAGTTTGGTGAGCGGTTTGTTTGGAGGCGTAAACGGATTCGGTTTCACAGGCACCGGCGCCCACGCTTCGATGCGGCCGCCCTGGCCGTGCAGCTGGACGGTGAAACTGCCGATTGCGAGAAACAATCCGAGGATCACGGCGGTGATTGCTATGCGCATGTGAGGTTCCTTTCACAGACAGGGCTGAAGCCCTGCGCTACCGAAGACAGGGCTGAAGCCCTGTGCCACCGAAGACAGGGCTAAAGCCCTGTGCCACCGAAGACAGGGCTGAAGCCCTGTGCCACCGAAGACAGGGCTGAAGCCCTGTGCCACAGAGGCAGGGCTGAAGCCCTGCGCTACTTGAGTAAGTGCGCAATTTTCTCGATGCCGGCCTTCGCGCAGATCTCGTCCTTGTCGCCGCCAACGGCACCGCTGACACCGACGGCACCGATCGCAACGTCTCCGACTTTAATCGGCACGCCGCCGCCCATTCCAGTCGTCCCCTCGACGTTGGGCATCGGCGAACCGAGCACAGATCCCCACGCCTTGGCCGCCTCCAACGACGTGGCCCAGCGCGACGCGAACGTGAGGGCGGTGTACGCCTTTCGTTTGCTCGTGTCGATCGTGTGCGGACCGGTGTTTTCGTCGCGCACGAATGCCTTCATCAATCCTGCGCTGTCCACCACAGTAACGCTCACGCGGAATCCGTCCGCGCGGCAACGCTCGACCGTCCCCTGCACAATCAACTGCGCCATCTCCATCGACAGCGCCTTCTGCGTTACCAGACCTTGCGCCGCGGCGCTCGAGGACATCGCGGCAAACAGCGCTCCAGCCATCAGAAACAACCGCATAGAAACCTCCCGGGAAGGGTGTATCTTTACACCAAACCGGGCCCAGATGGGGGAGAGGATGGGATAGCCCTTTTGCTGTGAGGAGTTGGCCTGAGACGCTCGTCTCGCGGAGGGCGGAGACGCCAGTTACAAAAAAAGACGCCTCAACAAGATGATCGAGCTGCTGGAGGCCGGGGAGGCGGTCTTCGACATCAGCGTCGGGGGCCTGGGGGGTGGAGACGGGAAGAAGCTGGCCAAGACGCACGTGGATTTAATCCAGTATCAAATGGAGCACGGCCCGTTCAACCCCATCCGCCTGCGCGAGTTCATGCAGGGTCTGGTCGACGGCGGCCCGACCAAGAGGGTGGGGGGGGGGGTTGGGGGGGGGGGGTGTGTGTGGGGGTGGGGTCGGGGGAGGGAGAAAGGGGGTGGGGGGCCGGGGGGTGGGGGGTGGGGGTGGCTTGGGTCTGGGGTATCTGGGGCATGGGGGATAGAGTGGGGAGGGTGGGTGGGGGGGGAGGAGGGGGGGAGGCGATGTCGGTGGGGGGGGGGAGGGAGTGGTTGGCTGTAGGAGATGATGAGGAAGGATGGATGGGGGGGGTGGGGGGCGGGGGGGTGTGGGATGTGGTGGGGGGGTGCGTTTGAAGGGGGGGGAGCAAGGGGGGTGGGTGTGGGGAGAGGAGAGGGCGGGGTTTCGGCCATTTGTGGGGTGGAGGTTGGCGCCGCGGCGCGCGCGCATGTTGGAGGGGAGAGAAGGGAGAGGGGGGCGCGGTGGGGGGGGGAATATAAAGTGGTGGGGGTTAAGAGGCGGGGTGGTGGTGACCCGGGGGGTCGCGGTTGAGCTGAGAAAGGGCGGGCCTACCAAAAGGCAAATGCCTTACTGAATTGGCAGATTGGTAGATTGGAAGATTCGGAGATTGGAGAGCCCATGAGGCGGATTGCACTTGCTCTGGTTGGCCTGGTGATCGTCACGGGCGGTCTGGCCGCGCAGAAGGCAGCGCTCAAGCTCGACGCGATCGAGCGGCAGATGCCGGCGTACATCCAGGAGCGCCTCAGCCCGCAGGATCGCGTCCTTTTCGACAAGCTGATGCGCGTCGGGCTCGAGTCGGCGTGGTCGCTCGTGACGGCCGAGGGCTATCCGCAGAACTTCATCAACGAGTTGACGCCGCTGAAGTCGAACATGCGCATGGTCGGCCGCGCCCGCACCATGCGCTACCTTCCGAATCGCAAAGATGTGCGCGACAAGCTCTACGCCGCCGGTCCGCAGCTCAACTACAAATCGGCGGAAGAGGCACAGCCCGGCGACGTCCTCGTCTTCGACGCCGGCGGCGAAACGCGTGCGGGCGTGTCTGGCGGCGTGACGACGATTCGATTTCTCGTGCGAGGGGGCGCCGGGCTCATCATCGACGGGGCCATGCGTGATGTGCCCGAGCTCGAAGCGATGCCGATTCAAACCTACATGCGCCGCGGCCATGCTTCATCGGTGGCGCCGATCATGATGAGCGTCGATTATCAGGTTCCTGTGCGCATCGGCAGCGTCACGGTCATTCCGGGCGATCTGCTGGTCGGCGAAAGCACCGGCATTCTCGTCATCCCGGCCGCGATCGCCGAAAAGGTTGTCGATAAGGCGCTCGAGCACGACGAAGAGGAAGAGTTTCAGCGCGGGCTTCTGCTGCAGGGCGAATCCATCGTCGGGGTGTATCCGATGAATGAGGCTACGCGGAAGCGGTTTCAGGAGTGGAAAAAGACGAAAGCCGGAAGCCGGTAGTCCGTAGCCGGTCGCCTACATTCAGGGGAGTCCTGTGATTGTCCTATTGCTCATTGCGATCGTGCTGTTGCCACTGCCTGCGTTCGCGCAGGGCGTTCCCGTCGACACGACTGGAGTGCGTCCAGGAGCCGTGACGGTGTCGGCCACGGCGGACGCCATTACTGTTGCGTGGCCCGACGAGACCTCGCGTATGTGGCGGGCCACGTTCTCGCTCGATCCACAGCAGCCGCTCATCACGTCCATCACGGCCGGTGGCGCCGCGATCGTGAGCGAGGCCCGGCCGTTCTACCGGGGCGAAACGGGCAAGCGGCGCGGCGGATGGAACGCGTTCTTCGACGATCCCACGAGCCATCCCGACGGCACGCGGCACGTGCACAGCACGTTCACGCTGCGCGCGCGCGATAGCGCACAGTCATCGGCGATCGCGTCGAGATCCGTGTTCGACGGCTTGCGCATGGGCAGCTTCGAAGGCGGGCTCGCTTACACGTTCTATCCGGGCAGCCGTCTCATCCAGCAGGAAGCCGTGCTCACGACCAACGAACCGGACGTCGCGTACTACTACGACGCGGGGCTCGACATGGCGCGCCCGCCGATCGCACGGCCGGGCAACAACATGAAATCGGAGATCGCGTACTACGACACCTCGGGCGCGCTGAACGAGACGGTCGCACAACGGGCTGCAGGCCGAGCGCGAACCGGTGCAGGTCCGTTATCGCACGCTGGCCGCCAAGACCGCCGGCGGCAGCGTCGCGGTGTTTCCCGCGCCGCATCAGTATTTCTTCCCGCGCGACTTCTCCTCGAACCTGGGATATCGTCTGGCATCGCGCATGGCGCGGCCGCGTCGCGCATCGGCATCCGGCAGCTCCGCGACGAAAACTGGCAGTACTATCCGTGGGTGAACGCGCCGCCCGGACGCGCGCAGCGCATGGGCGTGTTCTTCCTGCTCTCGACGGCGCGCCCGAATCGGCGCTCGCGCACGTGCTGCGCTACACGAATAGCGATCGCTTCCCTGCGCTCGCCGGCTACAAAACGCTGAGCACGCACTGGCACCTCGCCGACACCGTGCAGGCGATGGCCAACGGCTTCCAGTGGACGCCGCCGTTCAAGCCGGTGCTGAAAGCGATGGGCGTCGACGCGTCGATGATCATGGACTTCCACGGCGACGGGCATCCCGCCGATCTCACCGACCTGCGTCTCGAGGAGCTCGACGCGTACTTCCGCGCGTTGAAGGCGCAGTCCGATCCGGAGTTCCTGCTGATTCCTGCCGAGGAAGCGAACGTGCATCTGGGCGGTCACTGGGCGCTCGTGTTCCCGAAGCCGGTCTACTGGTTCATGAACCGGCCGAAGAGCGCGGACGCCGCGTTCGAAATGAACGCATCCGAAGTACGGCAAGGTCTACAGCATGGCCAACGCGAAGGAGATGCTGGATCTGGTCCGCCGCGAAGGCGGCTACATGTACCAGACGCATCCGCGGACCAAAGGCTCGACGGGCTTCCCCGACAAGATTCTCGAGACCGAGCACTTCCGCGATCCGCGCTATCTCGGCGCCGGCTGGAAAGCGATGCCGTCCGATCTGTCGTCGCCACGGCTGGGCGATCGCGTCGTTCGATCTGCTCGACGATCTGAACAATCAGGGCATGCGGAAGAGCATCTTCGGCGAGGTCGACATGTTCCAGTTCGACCACACGCACGAGCTCTACGCGCACATGAACATCAACTACGTGAAGCTCGATCGGCTGCCGGCGTTCGATCGCTGGGGCGACGCGCTCGAGCCGCTCGCGCGCGGCGACTTCTTCACCACGACCGGAGAAGTGCTGATACCGCGTGTCGATCTGTCGAAATCGACGGCCAACGAGATCGTCGCCTCAGTGGATGCTCAGTGGACGTTCCCGCTTCGATTCGCCGAGATCGTCTGGAGCGACGGCAAGACGACGCATCGCGAGACGATTGCGCTGACAGAGACGCGCGAATTCGGCAAACGGCACGTTCGAATGGCGCGCGCCCGCCACCGGCTGGAAATGGGCGCGGTCTGGCGGTGTGGGATGTGGCGGGCAACGGCGCGTTTGTGAATCCCACTTGGGCTAAATAGGTGTCACATGTCAAGAGATCAAATGGCAGATGGCATAATAGACGATCTCGGCCATCATCCATCTGCCTGCCATGACGACTAGAATCGCACACCGACTCCAAACCGTACCTGATGTGAGTCGAGCTCCTGGCCGGCGCTGAGGAACGTGCTCAGCGTGTCGTCGGCGAGGATCCGCTTGTAGCGATATCCAAGATCGAACTGAAGCGGACCGCCATGAAACAGGATGCCGCCTCCGGCACCGACGATCGGGTGCCTCGTGTCGACAAAGTTCAGCGCCGCGCGCACGATCGCATCGGTCGCCGACCCGAGACCGTTGATGCCCAGGCTCAGATGCGCAACGCCCGCGCTGCCCTCCACGTAAGGGCTGACGGCCGATCGCGGTGATGCGAGCAGGCGCACACCGCCTTCACCGTAAAACGCCGACGCTCTCAGATCGACCCTGGTGAATGCCAGCCCGGCATCGATGAAACCGGGCATGACGTTGCCCAGCCTGCCGAACTCCCCCATCAACTGAATGCCGGGCGCAACGTCGAAGCTGATGCGCCCGCCGAAATCGAATGGCACCCCCGAATCGCCGAGCGCCGACAGCTGGTTCATCGGCAACGCGCCGAATCCGTCGATCGAAGTCTGGGCGACCGAACGGGCCGGTATCACAAGGCTCAACACCGCCACTACGGCAGCAAATGCTAGGCGCATAGTCGGTTCCTTTTTGGCGCACTGGGCGATACTCTGGCAAGGCAGACCAATCGAAAGGCGTAAATACGGATGCGATTATGCCCCCTCTTTACGAATCCTTTACGCTCTCTTTCCCCTTCTTCACTCGCACCGGCGCCCCCTTTCGGAGACAATCTGACCGGTGACGTCCAGGACGATCCTCATCATCGACGACGATCGGGAGCTGTGCGACCTGGTCGGCGAGCTGCTGCGCGCCGAGGGGTTCGACGTCGAAGCCCACCACACGGGCGCGGGCGCCGTCGATCTGGCGGCGAGCGGCGGCCACGGGCTGGTGATTCTGGATGTGATGCTGCCCGAGCAGAACGGCTTCGAGATTCTGCGTGCCCTGCGAAAGCGTTCCACCATTCCCGTCATCCTGCTCACCGCCCGCGGCGAGGACGTCGATCGCATCGTCGGCCTCGAGATCGGCGCCGACGACTACCTGCCCAAGCCGTTCAACTCGCGCGAGCTGACCGCGCGCATCCACGCCGTGCTGCGCCGCATGCAGCCGCGCGACCAGGACACGCTGCCGCGCTTGATCGTCGGCGACGTCACGATCGATCCGGCCACGCGAACCGTTCGAGAAGGACGACGCTCTCATCGATTCACGACGGTCGAATTCGACCTCTTCACCTGCTGCTCTCGTCTGCCGGCCGCGTCGTCTCGCGCGAGGACATCAGCCAGCGCGTGCTCGGCCGCGCGTTCGATCCGTTCGACCGGAGCATCGACGTCCACATCGGCAAGGTGCGCCGAAAGCTCGGCGATCCGGCGGACGGAGACGGGCGCATCAAGACCATCCGCGGCGTCGGCTACATCTATGCGCAGCCTCGCCGTTAAAATCTTTCTGAGCTTCTGGCTCGCCCAGGTCGTGATCCTGGTCGGTCTCGAGATTTTTCGCCCGCGCTCGGCCGATGCCGCCTACCCAGATGCCGCCGCCGCGCCGTCGCCGGTTTTCATTCCCACGCCCGTGCTCGTGGCCGCCATCGTCGTATCGGCGGTCGTGTGCTTCCTTCTCGCCCGTCACCTCGCGTCGCCCCTCAAGCGAGTGCGGGAGGCGAGCGGACGGCTCGCGGCCGGCGATCTGACGCGCACGCGCCGGCGCCATGGTGCGGCCGCGGCGCGACGAAATCGGCGACCTCGTGCGCGACTTCGACGCGATGGCCGAACGGCTCAGTCTGCTCGTCTCGACTCAGAAACAGCTGCTCTCGGATATTTCTCACGAGCTGCGCTCGCCGCTCGCGCGGCTGCAGGTTGCCGTGGAGCTCGCGCGGCGGAAGGCCGGCCCCGATGCCGAAAAGCATCTCAACCGCATCGAGGCGGAGGGCACACGCATGAACGAGATGATCGGCCGGATCCTGACCCTTGCGCGTGCCGACAGCGACCGACCCGCCGTCATCGAGACGTTCGATCTGTGCCGGAGATCGTGCGACCCGTTGCCATCGACACCGACTACGAGGCTCGTCAGACTGGACGCGAGGTGCGCGTGCGGCAATTCTCCAGCAGGCGATCGTCTCGGGCGATCCGGCGTTGCTCGCGAGCGCCATCGAGAACGTCGTCCGGAACGGATGCCGCTATACGCCGCCCGGCACCTCCGTCGACATCTCGCTGAACGTCACGCCCACGCACGGCGCGCGTCATCGTGCGCGATCACGGGCCCGGCGTGCCGTCCGAAGAGACCGAGCGGATTTTCCTGCCCTTCCATCGCGTCGAGCGCCTCACGCGATCGCAGACTCCGGCGGCGCGGGGCTCGGCCTCTCGATTGCCGCGCGCGCCGCCGAAGGTCCACGGCGGCTCGATCCGCGCCGCGAACGCCGAGGGCGGCGGGCTGCAAGTGACTCGATCGAGCATCCCGCTTTACAAACCTTTACAGTCGCTTTCCGTTTCTTGACGGCACGGTGCCGTCCGGTGCTTCTACGCTGGTCGTGTCGAATCACGACTGGAGGAAAGCGATGCAGAAGAACGACAAGAAAATTGGACGCCGAGAAGCGCTCGCCATTATCGGCGCGACGGAGGCCGCGGCGCTCGCGGTCGGGTGCGCCGAGCGAGCTCGCCGACGAGCCCTCAGCGACGAGTGGCGTCGCGGCGACACGACAGCCGCACGGTCGACGACGGCACGCACGGGCGCGGCGTGCGCGGTGACACCAACCGAAACCGATCGGGCCGTATCCGTCGCTTCGTCGATCTGTTCCGCAGCGACATCCGCGAAGGCAAGAGCGGCACGCGGCTGGACCTGACGATCACGGTCGTCAACACGGCGACCAGCTGCAGCTCCGCTGGCGGGCGTGAACGTCGAGATCTGGCAATGCGACGCCACCGGCAACTACTCGCAGTACGGCAGCGAGACGCGCGCAGACCTATCTGCGCGGCATCCAGACGACCAACGCGAACGGGCAGGTCACGTTCACGACGGTCTACCCCGGCTGGTATCAGGGGCGCGCGACCCACATCCACGTCGAAGTCACGCGCAACGGCCAGTCGCTGAAGGTCACGCAGATTGCGTTTCCCGAGTCCGTCAATGCCGAGGTGTACGGCACGCGGCGTCTATGCGTCGCGAGGCTCGAACCCGACGACGAATACGCGGGACGGCATCTTCGCCGACAGCCTGAGCTCTGAGCTGGCGACGGTCAGCGGGAATCCGTCGAGCGGCTATACGGCGACGTTCACCGTTGGTCTCGCCGCCTGACAAGTTGTGAAAAGTGTGTGGCGGCCATTCCGCCAGGCAGAACAATCGCGGTCCCGCGAGAGGACACTGGCAAGCGAATCGTGCGTAAAACGCGGCGCTCCTCGCACGTATCTCGGGCTCCTTCGCCGGCACGTTCGGGGAGGGCGAGACGAACATCGCCGCGGGAGGCGCGGTGGCGGCATCGGTTCAATTCGCGCTTCGGCTTCGAGTTCGAGGCGCTCGCGCTCCGGTCGAGCCTCGCGGCCGCCGCATCGGCGGGCAGCGGTTCGATCCGCGGACGCTCGGCAGCGACGTGCGGGTGGTTCGTATCAACCCGGGGCGCTCGGAAACGAGCCTTGCGCTGTCGGTCGGGGGCGGCGTCGACTTTTCAGTCTGGCGCGGTCTTGCGGTCGGGCCGAACATCACGTTCACGAAGCTCTTCGGCAGCACCGACGATGTCGATCTCACCCGCATCGGTCTGCGCACTACTTACCGTTTCTGAGGCTTCGCTGACTCCGTCATGGCAAATGGCAGATGGCGGATGGCAGATCGTACTCTCTGCCATCATCCATCTCCCGTCTGCCCTGATAATTTACTGATTCAGCGTCCAGCCCCGGTCCCAGGGAAACGCCAGCGTTGGCTGATTCACGTAGCGCTGCACGTTGATCGTCAGCGTCTCGCCCGCGCCGGGCGCCAGCCGCACGGTGAAGTACGGCGCATCGACGGCGAATGTGCGATCGCTGGCGACGACACTCGTCGCGCGGTGCTCGGCGTAGGCGCCCATCTGGACCGTCACGGTTCTCGCGTGCAACGGGTTCAGGTTGACCAGCGTCACGGTTACGGCTTCCGGACGGATGCGCTCCACGAGGGCCGCGACATCCTGCGGTAATCCCGCTCTTCGCCGGTCAGGATCGAAATGGCGCACTTGCGCGTGGAGGGGCAACGGGCCGTGCCCTGAACCATTGGGATCGTTGGCGCCAAGCGTCAGGTTGATGAGCGCTTCGGTGGCAACCGGGTTCACGCCCGAACCACGAGTGTGGTGCGGCGGGAAATCGGGCGTGCTCGTATCGGCACGAAGCCGCGACGCCGCGCGCTGGATTTCAGCCAGCCCCTGCTGAAGCGCACTTAGCGGATAGGCAGCGTCTCCAGACGTGAGATATCCGATCCATCCGCGTTTCGGTAGCCGTTCGAGGTCGCCTGACTGCAATCCCCAGAGATAGATGTCGGTCTCCACTTCCCGAAGGTTCGTTAGACCTCCGGCTGAGCCCTTTTCTCCGTCATGATGGCCGTACCAACCCTGGTCGCCGTAATACCGCGGCAGCAGCACTCTCCCGTTCTGAACCTTGCTGTTGGCGTACAGGTTATCGACCTGCTTCCTGAGCACCTGCGTATATCCCTGATCGCCGGTCAGCAGCAGCGCATTGCCGAATGCTTCCGGAGGTCCACGGAGAACATAGTTGCGAACCCCCTCGTCCGGCGAATTCCATCCGAACACACCGCCATACCACTTACCGCCCCATTCGGCGCCTATCTCACCGTTCCGTCCGATGTTCGACGGAATGTTGCCGCCGTTGGCGGCAATTCTGGCCTTCCACGCGTCGACGTACTCGAGCAGCCACGTCTTGTACTTGGGGTCCCGCGTCACCAGGTATGCGTGAAACGCCAGGTTGGTCGAAGCCAGATTCAACGGATGGTCGCCGAGGATGTTCGTCGCCTTCAAAAATCGCGTGCTCGGCTTGGTCCCGGGAAGCAGCCTTCCATTCCAATCCTCCTGGGTATTAATCGTGAGCTTCGCGCCTTTGCTGCCGTTGAAGAGGCTCGGAATGATCTTCAGCTTCGCATCGTAATTTTTCGCCTCAGGATCCTCGTTCATGTAAAGGCCGGCCCAACGCCGCAGCCGAACGGCATAGCGCTCGTCGGCCGGGCGGCTCAATCCGTACCAATAAAATGGACCGAGTCCTTCGCCGATGTGTTCCCAGTCGTACGACGTGGGAAACTCTTTGGAGTACATCCCGTCTCTCGCCAGATCGGTCGAAGGGTCTTTCGCCCTGGTGTACTGATCGAGGTGCCCTTCCCACGCGCGATCCCACTCGTCGATGATCGAATCCGGTCCACCGAGGGCGTGCGCGAGCGGCCAATTGCGAATGCTTTCGACGGCGTCGTCGGGGCCATCTTCGATGCCCCAGTTCGCGGCGCCGAGAAGATAGCCATTCCTGTCGAGGTATTTCGAGGCCCACAGTTCGACGCCTTCAGCATTGCGCGCAAGCAGCTCCCGCTCGGCAAGGGCCCAGGCGGGCGCCGGCATCAATTTGCTGATTGGGATGATGACGTCGCCTTGCCCGCGGAGCGGTCCCCGATCAACGACGAGCCCCGCGACCATCACAACGCCAATCAGGAAACACGACGCTCGGCGAACCATCAACGACCTACCGTTTCTAAGTGAGAGCCACGTGTCAGCGCAGATGGTAATCTGCCATCTGCCATCTGCCATCTGCCATCTGCCATCTGCCATCTGCCATCGCAGACAGCGTCAGAGAGTCAGCGGCTGTCCCATGGAAAACGAAGCGTGGGATCGTTCGCCAGCCGTTTGATGCCAATCACGAGTGTGTCGCCCGTTCCCGGTGCGAGCCGCACTTCGAAGTGTGAGGCGTTCAGCGGGATCGTGCGATCGGCCTGGCGGACGGACGTCGCTTGATGTTCGCCGTATGCGCCCATCTGCACGATCTGCCGGCGCGACGCTGTCTGGCTCGTGTTGACGAGCGTCAGCGTCACGCTGTCTGGCTCGATTTTTTCGACGAGAGCGGCCACGTCCTCGGCGAGGCCGGCGCGGCTGCGGTCGGCATCGAAATACCGCACCTGACTTCGAAGGACGTCTCCCGATCCGTAGAGGTTCGCGGCGCCCAGCGTGAGATTGGCGAGCGACTCGAACGCCACGGGACTCGCCCCGTATCCGCTGGCCTTCTTACTCGTGCGTTCCGCCGTTCGCCTGACGTCCTGCTGCTCCTGCTGCAACGCTTCGAGCGGGTAATTCGCTTTCGTTCCCTGAAGAAACTCGATCCAGCCCTGCACTGATCGCCGGTCCGGCGGGTTTGGAAGAATTCGCTTCAGGTCGGCAGGATTCAGCGACCAGAGATACAACTCGATCGTCGTTTCGGAAAGATTCCCGAGCGCACCGGTCGGATAAAACTCCCCTTGCCGGTATCCGTACCAGCCAACCTTGCCGCCCGATTCCCCGTAGTAGTGCGGAAGCAGCACCTGGCCGTTTTCAGTTCGCGCAGCCGCAAAGAGGTTGTCCACCTGCCGGCGAACAGGAGCGATGTAGTCCGTGCTCCTGCTCAGCATGGCTGCCTGACCGAACGCCCCAGGTATGCCTCGCATCACGTAGTTGCGCAGTCCATCGTCCGGGCTGTTCCACCCGAATATGCCGCCGTACCATTTGCCTCCCCATTCGCCGCCGATTTTGCCATCGAGCCCGATGTTGGACGGAAAATTGCCGCCGTTGGCGGCGGCCCGATCGCGCCAGGCGTTGACGTATTCGAGCACCCAGTTCTTGTACTTGGCTTCGTGGGTCAGCAGGTACGCCTGTGTGGCGAGTGTTGTCGCCAGCAGGTTCAGCGGATGGTCGCCGCGAATATTCGAGGACGTGCTGAATCGCTCGGCGCGCTTGGGGTCTTCATCGCCATCCCAGTCGACGGGCGTCACCGGGCGCGTCACCGGTCCTTTGCTGCCGTTGAACAGGCTCTTGATGATCCTGTGTTTGGGATCGTAGTTGGGCGCGGCGGGATCTTCGTTCAGATAGAAGCCGGCGAAGCGGCGCGTACCGAGCCAGGCTCGCCGGATCGCCAGGACGACCCAGTGCGTGCCAGTAGAACGCCTGCAATCCCTCTCCCGTATGCTCCCAATCGAACGAGGGAGGAAACTCTTTCACGAAGATGCCGTCTTTCGCGAGCTCGACCGTTGGAATTTTTGCGCGGCCAAACTGGCGAAGGTGGCCCTCCCAGACTTTCTCGTACGCGTCGGCCACCGACTCGGGCGCGCCCATCGCATAGACGAGCGGCCATCCGCGGACGGTCTCCATGATGTCGTCCGGACCGTCGGTCACGCCCCACCGCTCCGGCACGTTCACCGAGCCATCAGGCTTCACATACCGTTCGACCCAGAGCCGTGCCCCGTCAGCGGCCGCCCGCAGCATCTCGCGTTCGGCGAGCGCCCATTCGGGAGCCAGCATGACCTTGTTGATGAGGATCGGTGGTGTCGAAGGCTGGCCCCTGCGTTGACCCTGGCCGGTGACGTGGACCGCCATGAGGAGGGTCACGGCGGCCCACACGACCAGGGGTCGAGTGCAATTTTTCATGACACGTAAAATTACACCCGACCGTCTGAGACTGAAATGAAAATCTGGAATCTAAAATCTAAAATCTAAAATCTTTTTTATATCTAGAATCTGAATACCATCTGCCATCTGCCATCTGCCATCTGCCATCTGCCATCTGCCATCTGCCATCTGCCATGACAGATTACTAGTTGTTGTTAGTCGTCTGACGCGACGGGTTCAGCCACACCGGCTGTACAAACGCGCCGTTGCCAGCCGAGTCCCACACCGACATGCGCACCCAGACCTTGCCGGTTGCGTCGAACGGAATCGAGAGCTTCCGCGTTCCGTGTGCCGTGGTGTCGGTCGCTTTGATGATCTGCGAATCGACCTTCTTGCCGTCGCCCCAGACCACTTCGATGAACTCGAGCGGGTAGGTCCACTCGAGGTCTGCAGAAAGCGTCCGCTTTGCACCCGTGCCTTCGACGGCGTAGTTCTTGATGAGGATTTCGCCGGTGCTCACCCAGAAATCGCCGTTGCGGAGCGACCGCAGGATCGGTGCCCAATCGTCCGTCGGTCCGGGCAGCCGATCGAGCTTCACGTAGTTGATGGGATGACCCGGATAGATATCGTCTTCCGGACCCTTCCGATAGGTGTCGACATCGGCGATGAGGTACTTCGGCCGCAGAGCTGTGCTCCCGTACAGATTGTTCATCGTGTCGATCGCGTCGAAGCATCGCCACTTGCACATCCGCACATCGGACAGGTCATCTCCCATCGCCGGCTTGAACGCGATGCCGAGATAGCGATCGTTCTTCACCCACGCCTTGTCGAAGATCGCGTCGGGATAACCCGACGTGCCCTTGGTGCGCGGGTGCGAGTGGAACCAGTAGCCGCCCTCCGCGTCGAGCATCGCCTGCACATCCGTCGTGCTGCCCGTGTGGTACGCCTTTCCGTAGCCGGGCACGGTCTCCGTAAACGGCTGGCCCGCCTGGCGCACCTTGCTCCAATACACGTTCTTCGGGAACATGATGTTGTAGTGCCCGCCGAAGTACGCAGTCGGCTCTTCCCAGTTCGTGACGAGGAAGTCCTTATCCGACGCCTTCTGCACCGCCAGGTAGTAGTCGCGCTGGTCTTCGAACCGGCCGAGGCCCGGATCGTTCGGGCGCAGATCGCCGTGGAAGTCGCTCAGCCCGACGATGTTGATGCCCGCCGATCGCATGACCATGAGATCTTCGAATGTGTTGTCGAGCGATCCCGACGCACGCAGGCGCTGAGTGAACCGCAAGTGGAAATGGTTCACCATCGTCTTGTAGCCGGGGATCGGCTTGTACACATCGCCGTGTGTGTACGCCATCACTGCCTGCCGTGTCGCCTCGGCAGTGTCCGGCGTGATCAGGTAGTACACCGACATGCGCTGCCACGTTCCGGGAGGTGCATTGTGCAGCGCGAAGTTCTCGACGTACTCCGGCACCTCTTCGCCTTCGGCCTGCCGCACGCCCATGCCGAACTGGCCTTCCGCGTCCTTGCGATACCAGACGTATCCGAGGTTGGTGTCTACTTCGCGCGTGAAGAAGAACGCATGTGGTGAGGGGAAGGCCGCAATCGATCCGCTCTTGCCGCCGCCTGCCACCAGGACGCGGTTCTTCGCTTTCACCGTCACGCGGGCATCGTTCTTGAGGCCGCCGAATTCGTACTGCTGTGGATCGCCACCGCGATCGCGCCAGCTGACGCGCGGCGTGAGCGCCGTCGAGAACCCTCGCAGTCCGCCTTCATACTTGTACGCAACCGACTGCTCGTCGGTTTTCGCGATGGCTTCCATCCGGAAGAGGTTCGAGCCGCGATACGACGTGAAGCGCAGGCTGCCCGAGAAGATCCCCATCGACAGGCCGGGGAAATTCACTTCGACTCGCGCACCGTCGGTCACCACGTTGCATGACGTGGCTTTGAACGTGGCGTCCGCCTTCTTGATTTCTTCCGGCTTCCGGGGCAGTCCGTACACGCGTCCCTCGGGTCCGGGAGGCACGTTTCCTCGTCTCGCTGCCGGCTCGCTCTGAGACGCCGGCCCCGGCTGTCCGCGCCCGGGAGCGGCGCCGCGGGCCGCGCCTTCGCCTCTCCCTCTGGCAGGGTTGGGTTCGGGAACGCCGGGAATGACGAACGGCGCATCCCAGAATGCCTGCCACTTATGTTGCTCGATGACTTCGGGCGTGATGTCGACGCCCAGATCGCGCAGCGGGGCTCCCTGCTGCGTCGTCATGCGGCGAACGCCGCTTTTGACGTAGAACTCGGGCGTGAGATTCTGCCCGAGCGGAGCCCACTGCCCGCCGCTTTTCCTGACCGCCAGCTCGCGGACGACGGGCTGCCCGTTGGTAATACCGTAGCGCGCGCGCAGCTCCGATCCGTTCGTGCCGGCCCACGTCACGGCAACCGAGTCCTGCTCCATCACCGCCGTCAGCCCGGGCGCAGCCTTGTACTGCGACAGGTCGCAGTTCAGCGATTGGGCGGCAGCTGTTTCGGTCAACGCGCTGTCAGCCGGCATCAGCGCGACGATGGTAAGCGCGCCCAGCGCCGCGATGACGACAAACGCAGGTCCGAATTTCATCGATCTCATGCGACCTCCCATCAGAAATTGAACCGGGCGCCGACGCGCGTAATCAGCGGCGGCGTCACACCCGTCGCATAACCGAACGACGGACCCGACGCGAATTCGGCGCCGGTCGGGGTCGCAGAATTCAGCAGGTTGAAGATATCGAAATCGATCGACAGCCTGCGCCCACCCGTCATCCGGAAATCCTTATTCGCACGGAAATTCAGGATGTTGTAGGCGGAGAGGCTCTGCGAACCATACTGCTCCAGGCGAATCGTCGTGTTGCCGTTGTTGGAGATCGAGGGACCGCCGTCAGGATCCGCCGTGCGGAAGATGTTCGTGCGCTGTCCCTTGACGCCAGATTTGCTCTGGAGGAAGCCCGACACGTTGATGTCGTACGGCAGACGGTAGCTTGCGCTGACGTTGCCAGCCCAGTTCCACGTTTCGTCGAGCGGGAAGAATTCCTGGTTGGCATTCTGGAAGAAGCCATCGAGCCACCGGTGGTTCTTCACGACGAAATACGAGATTTGCCCCATCCATCGGCTCGACGCACGCTTGGTCAGCGTGAATTCCATCGAGCGGAAATGGTCGTTGTTCGTCGCGTTTACGCGTTTGCTGAAATCGAACGCGGCGCCGCGGTACGCGCTGGCGTAGTCATACAACGTAATACTGCCTCCGTCATCGCTGGTGTTCAGTGCTCCGTCCGGACCAGGATCGCGCCGGGTAATGGGAACGCTGTACGCCTCACGTGGCCGCTTCGGATTGATCGTTTCGAGGCTCCCGTCGACTTTCCTGTCGATGTACATCGTCCGGAAGCCGAAGCTGGGCGCGAGCTCGCGCTCGTAGCTGACCGTCGTCTCCCAGGTATTTGGCTGTTTCAGCTCCGGGCTGAGCTCGTAGTTCGACGCGGCTGTAATGGTGACGAAATCATTGCCGCCGTTCAGCCTGAGATCCGTTTCATTCGGCGTCCATAGCTTGTCGTTGTTGAGGTCGTGCCACAGGAACACGGCGTTTGCCGTTGCCGTGGCCGCAAACACGTCGGCATATGTATCGCCGAGGATGTAGTTGTAAAGACCCCACGTGGCCTTGATGACCGACTTGCCGCCCATATCGTAGGCGACACCCAGCCGCGGCACGACGCGGTTGAACGTCTGCACGTCGAGTCTGTCGACGTGCTTGGCCGGGAACACTGTCGGGAAATCACGCGCGCCGGCAAAATCCTGCTCGGGCAAATAGGAGTGCTGATACTCCCAGCGGAGCCCAAGGTTGAATGTCAGCCTGTCGGTCGGCCGCCAGCTGTCCTTCAGGTACACAGCATAGATATCTTCGTTGTCCAGTGGCGCGACGGGCGTGTTATAGGCGCGAATCCGGAATGGTGTGCCGGAAACGCCGTTAATCCTGTCGGTAATCAACGTGTAATTACCCGGCAGATTGTTCAGCCACGCGTCAGACGTGCGGTCCCAGTAAATGGAGACGCCCGTCTTGAAATCGTGCTGCCCGGCAAATCTCCGCTCCGGGAAAAAGCTGGCGCTCGTCTCAGCTTGATACCGATCCCGCGTCTTGCCCTGATGCTGGACGTGTGAGCCTGTCACCAGCGTGGTTTCCAGGTCCTGCCGGCTCGGGGCGTCCACGCGCGCAAACGAGCGGCTCGCGTCGTAGTCGGTGACGTAGCCCACATAGCCGCCGGTCGCGTTCAAGAGCAAGCGCGGTGTGACCGTGCTCTGCCACTCGGCCTTCTGAATAGCCGTCGGGTTCTTGTAGTCGCGCGTGGCTTCGAGCGGTCTGAATCGGCCGCCGCCGTTTTGCGGCTGAGCCTTGACGCCGCGTTGCCACGCATAGACCAGCCGGTTGTTTTTCGACATCTGATACGACAGCTTGGCCGAGATCTGATAGAGCTCGCTGTCGAAATACGCCTGCGGTTCGTCGCCGGTCAGATACTTTCCGTCTGCTCCTGGATCGGCGGCGAAACCCAGCAATCCCTCGCTCTTCAACTGCTTCGCGTAGCCCCCATAGAACCACAGCTTGTCGCGAATGATGCGGCCGCCCAGGTCGGCTGCGTAGTCGTAAAACGTCTTCAGCTTTGGCGGCTCGCCGATGTTCTGCCGGCGAAGCTCGTCGTTGAGGTTGCTGGCCTGCAGCGCATCGGGCTGCCACGACGCGCGGTACGATCCGTGAAAATTGTTGCCGCCCGACTTCATGATCGCGACCATCGACACGCCGGGCGTCGACACTTCGGCGTCATTGCCAGAGGTGCGCACCTGCACTTCGTCGAGGCTGTTGTCGATGAAGTAAATGGGCGTGTTCTGATCGGCGCCCATCGCGATGTTCATGCCTTCGTACTGGAGCTTGGGCTGCGCCTCCATGCCGTAGCTCGCCGTGTCTTGTCTCTGCGCAAGCGTGCTGCCGCCGACGTCAATTTGTGCCTGAGTCACGCCGGGCGCCATCGCGAGTACGTTCTGCAGGTCGCGTCCGCGCGGCACGTTCTCGAGAATTTCCTTCGTGAAGGCGACACTGGCACTCGTGCTGGTGATGTCGACCACGGGGCTCTGGCCGCTGACCGTAATCGATTCCTCCATCGCGCCGACCTTCATGCTTTCATCGACGCGCGCGGTGAAGCCGACGGTCAGCCGCAGATCCTCTCGAATCAACGTGCTGAATCCTCCCAGCTCGAACTTCAGGAGATACGTTCCAGCAGGCAGGTCAACGAATCGGTACGCGCCCTCGGTGTCGGTCACCTGCACCAGCTCGCGCACCTGCAGCGCAGGGCTCGAGAGCGTGGCCGTGACTCCGGGCAGCACTGCCCCTGACTGGTCTCTGACGACGCCGTGAATGGTTCCTGAGGAAACGCTCTGACCGAGTGAAGTGCCGAGGCTTAAGAGGATGAAACACAACGCCGCACCGAGGATCTGCCACTGCCGGCCATGAGGAGTCATAATCACACCCTCCTTACGAGAAGGTCACCCAGCAAGAGGTTGGAAACGTTCGAGATCCCGAACTATAGACCCCCTGCGCCTACGCGGGTTGTCGTAATTTGTCGCAGGAAATACCGGAGGTATGGCGGCTTCAGCCCTCTACTTCGGGGTGCTGGCACGGCTGGCGCAGCTTCAGCCTGGCACGAGTGGGACAGCTTCAGCCAGGCACCGGTGGCACAGGGCTCCAGCCCTGGCACTGGTGGCACAGGGCTTCAGCTCTGTCTACTTAACCGCGAAAACCCAGACCACGCCTCCCTCGGGCACCTCTGGAAAGTTGCCCGGCGAGGCGGCATCGATGCGTGACTGCATCGAACGAGCGTCCTGGCCCCACCCCGAGACCACAGCGATGTACTGTTTGCCGTCAACCACGAACGATGATGGCGGGGCGTAGATGCCCGAGTTGGTGGGGTATTCCCACAGCACGGCGCCCGTTGACGCATCGAACGCCCGGAACATCCGATCGTTGGTACCGCCGCTGAAGACAAGGCCCCCGCCCGTCGTGAGGATCGGCCCCCAGTTGGGGGACTTCGCGAAGTTGTGGCTCCAGACCTTCTTGCCCGTATCGACGTCCCACGCCTGCACTTCGCTCAAGTGGTCGGCGCCCGGCGCGATGTACATCCGATTGGTCGTCGCCACGCGCGTTGCGCCGGCAGGCGTCTGAATGCTTCTTCCGGCCATTACCGCGCAGAGGTTCTCCTGTGTGGGGACATAAACCATTCGTGTCTTCGGGTTGTACGCACCCGGCTGCCAGTTCTTGGCGCCGTGCCACGACGGACAGAAGTCGGCGACCTTTCCGATATCGGGTTTGCGGTTCTCGTCAATCTCCGGGCGACCGGTCTTCGGGTCGAGGCTCTTGAAGACGTTCTGCTTGACGTAGGGCTTGCCCTCGACAAACTTGATGGCGCCGCTTGTGCGCTCGAGGAAGTAGAGATACCCGTTTCTCCCGAAGTTCACGAGGCCCTTGATGGTTCTGCCTCCGCGCCGGAAATCGATGAGGATGGGCGGCGACACCTCGTCCCAATCCCATGATTCGTTTGGCGTGTACTGGAAATGCCCTTTGATGGCACCGGTCGTCGCGTCGATTGCCACTGTCGAAGCGGTGTAGAGATTGTCGCCGGGCCGGGAGAGGGCAACCCAGGGATACCCGTTGCCGACGCCCCAGAATACGAGGTTGGTCTCCGGATCGTAGTTGCCGGTGACCCACGTGGCCGCTCCACCGGTTTTCCAGTCGTCGCCGCGCCACGTGTCGCTCCCCGGCTCGCCGGGCTCGGGAGTCATATAGGTCTTCCACACCTGTTTCCCTGTTCCGGGATCGTAGGCAGCGATGAACCCTCGATTCGGACCATCACCACCGGAAATTCCGGCGACGAGCTTGCCATCGGCGACAAGCGGCGGCGCCGTCATGTACTCGCCGATGGTGTTGTTGCCGACGATCGTTCGCCAGATTTCCTTGCCCGTCTTTGCCTCGAGCGCGACGAGCACGGCTTCCGTGAGGACGACGAACACCTTGTCGCCGTAGAGCGTGACACCACGATTCACGGGCTTGCCCCGCACGTTTCCCGGCGACTCGCTGCGATAGCGCCACAGGACGGTACCCGCTTTCGCGTCCAGCGCGAGCACCTGGTTGAACGAGCTCGTGACGAACATCACGCCGCCGTTGACGATCGGCGCCGCCTCGTGGCCGTTGTTCATGCCCGTCGAGAACGTCCACACGGGCTGCAGGCGCTTCACGTTGCCGGCATTGATCTCGTCGAGCGGGCTGTAGCCCCATCCATCGTACGTGCGCCTCGTCATCAGCCAATCCGCTGCCGGCGGGTTCTTCAACCGATCGGCCGAGACCGTGCCGTATTTCTCCAGGAGCGCTGACGGCGGAGGCGAAGGTGGCTGTTCAGGAATGCGCAGGCTTGGATCGGCGCCAAAGGGAGCCGGGGCTTGAGCGGAGGTCGGAGGCCCCACGATCGCGGGCCCCAACAGACCGAGGACGAGCGCGAGATGTGAAGCGCGTTTCGTGAACATACAAGGCCTCATCTGATCGGTCGCGCAGACCATCGAATCGGTGGCGCAGGGCTTTAGCCCTGCCCGGAGACCGTAGCGTTTACAATCTACCCCAACTCCACGAAATCATGATGACCCGGCGATGGCTTTTCGTCGCCTGCTATGGCGCGTCTGGCGCCGCGGCACTGATCTATCAGGTCGCCTGGGTGCGGCTGTTCACGCTCGCCTTCGGTCACACCGTCGCATCCTCCAGCATCGTGCTGGGCGCCTTCATGTGCGGTCTTGCGCTTGGCGCGTGGGTGGCCGGACGCTCGAAGCCGTCTCCCTCCCGGTCTCTTGCGCTGTATGCCGTGCTCGAGCTTCTCATTGCCGTCGCCGCGATCGCGCTGCCTGCTGTCTTGTCCCTGTTTCAACCGTGGCTCGCATGGGCATACGCCGACGGCGCGGAACCATTTCGGTTCTCGCTCGTTCGCGGTGTCATCGGCTTCACGCTGCTTGGATTGCCGGCCGCGGCGATGGGCGCCACGTTTCCTGCTGCGGTCTCGTGGTTTGCCGCGGCCACCCGTGAACGTCCGCGCATGACGACGGCGGGCGCTGCAGAGGCTGGTGTGCTGTACGCGGCCAACACGGCCGGCGCCGCCGTTGGCGCGCTCGCCGCAGGATTCTGGCTGATCCCTTCGTATGGGGTTCGAGCCTCGACATGGGTCGCCGTCGGATTGAATGTGCTCGCCGCAGCCGGAGCCCTCTGGGTTCGCCAGGCGGAAACGGGGTCGGGAGAGGTTTTCGTCGTCAGCGGGACGAAATCCCCCGACCCTGCTGCCGGCCGTTCACCTAAACGCGTGGCCAACCGCGGATTCGTCCCCGCTCGCCAGCCCGTCATTGCATCCACGGCGGCGGCGATTTCAGGATTTGCAGCGCTCGTCTTCGAGCTCGCGTGGACGCGGTTAATCGCCCTCATCATTGGCCCGACGACATATGCATTTGCCCTCATGGCGGCGTCGTTCATTGTCGGCATTGCGATCGGTTCGACGGCAGGCGTTCGGCTGGCGCGCCGCAGCACACAGCGAACCGTCTGGCTC
The DNA here is from genome assembly GCA_963811435.1 of Vicinamibacterales bacterium. Lineage (GTDB taxonomy): Bacteria > Acidobacteriota > Vicinamibacteria > Vicinamibacterales > JAMQPK01 > JAMQPK01. The sequence goes on along the minus strand of CAWERD010000006.1, from coordinate 119,713 downwards.
TGCGCCATGCTGATCGTGGCGGCTGCGGGCACTCTCCTGGCCGCGTGGTTCACCGCTCAGGAAGTGCCGCTCATTGTGGCGCGCTCGGTCAACGAGCTGCGTGGGTTCCGTCCAATGCTCGTCCGCGAAGCACTCGTCGTCGGGCTCGTGCTGACGGCATCGAGCGTGACCTTCGGCCTGACGTTCACGCTGGCGCTGGCCACGGCTTCGCCGGCCGCCGAATCTGTCGCGCGCGATACGTCGATCGTCTACACCGCAAACACGATCGGCGCCGTCGTCGGGAGCATAGCGGGAGGATTCCTCCTGCTCCCGCGATTCGGGCTCGCGTCGACGTTCCTGCAGACCAGCCGCCTTCTGATCGCCGCAGGTGCCGGTTTCGCGGCTGTGATGTTCTACCGTCAACTCGCACGTGGCCGCGGGGCCGCGACTCTCGCACTGGCCGGCGCCGGTCTTTTCGCAGCCACATTCGCGCTTCCGCCGTGGGACCAGGCTTTGCTCGCCAGCGGCTTTTACAAGTACGCGCGCCAGATCGATCCCGGCGATCTGGATCTGAACGTTCGCGCCGGACGATTGGAGTACTACAAGGAAGGCAGCGCCGGCACTGTCAGCGTGAAGCGTCTCGGCGGCACGCGATCGCTCGCGATTGACGGCAAGGTGGACGCCTCGAACGGCAGCGACATGCTGACCCAGAGGCTGCTCGGGCTGTTGCCGGCGCTCATTCACGCCAACCCTCGCGATGCGCTCGTCATCGGTCTGGGCAGCGGCGTCACCGCCGATGCGGTGATGGCGTCCGGAACCGTTCGACACATGGACATCGTCGAGATCTCACCTGAGGTCGTCGAGGCCTCGGCGTTCTTCGAAGAGGAGAACCGGCATGTGCTTGACGCACCCGGTGTGCGGCTGCTCATCGGCGACGGACGGACGCATCTGCAACTGACGTCGCGGCAGTACGACGTGATCGTCTCCGAACCGTCCAATCCCTGGATGGCCGGCGTGGCCTCGCTCTTCACGCATGAGTTCTTCGAAGCCGTTCGCAAGCGGTTGGCGCCTGGCGGCGTGTTCTGCCAGTGGGCACATACCTACGAAATCGACGCAGGCGATCTCCACTCGATCGTTCGAACCTTTGGGTCCGTGTTTCCGGATGGCACGTTGTGGCTCGTCGGCGATAGCGACCTTCTCTTGATTGGCGGCGAGGCCGGCGCCATCGAGCGCCAGCTCGCAGGCATCGCCGAACGCACGCAGAAGAGCCCGGTTTCCGTCCTGCTGGACCAAGCCGGTGTGCCGCAAGAATCGGCGGGCTTCTTTCTGTTCTCTCTGTATGCCGGCGGTCCGGGCGAGCTCACGTCATACGGCGGTTCAGCCGCAATCCAGTCGGACGATCGGATGGACCTCGAGTTCACAGCCGCGCGGGCGATGTACGCGCCACCTGATGGAAACGCACCGGGTCTTCGCGCACTCGCCGAAAGTGCTCGGCAGCCGCCGGTGATTTCCGCAGTCGTGAGCGCCGCTCGCGCCAGCGACTGGATCGCGAGAGGCGAGGCCGCGCTGAAGGCCGAAGCCTTCGGAATGGCGCACGAAAGCTTCCGTCGTGCCGTCCTCATCGAAAGCCGGAACTTCGACGCATGGCGTGGCGCCGTCACCGCGGCCGCAGGCACAGGACGCCTACCGGAAGAAACACAATGGCTGCGCTCGGCCGCCGGCGGCGACCCGCAGAACGCGGCTGTCCGGACTGCGCTGTCTTACATCCTCGCCATCACGGGGGACATGGAAGGTGCCGTCACATCGGCGCTCGACGCAAATCGCATCGATCCTGCCAGCCCTCAGCCGCTCGAGCAGCTCGCATCGGTACTCGCCGATCTCGGCGAGCCGCGATTGGCGTCGGTTGCGGAAACGCTGGTCAGCCGATTTCCGATGCGCGACGACAGCCGGTTCTATCAGGCCACTGCGCTCTTCCTTCAGAATCGGAACGACGAAGCCCAACGGGTGATCAGCGCGCTTCTCGAAACGCATCCGCGTCACGCCAAGGCACGCAATCTGCGCGGCATCATCTGCGCGGCCAGGCGGGAACACACGTGCGCGATCGAAGCCTTCGAAGCCTCGCTGAAGCTGGATCCGCGCGACTCGGCGGTGTACGTGAACCTCGGCAACGTCCACCTCGAACGTGGTGACGTCGAAAGTGCGGCCGGGTTCTTCAGAGAGGCGTTGGCGCTTGATCCCACGGCTGAGGCCGCGCGGGCAGGACTTCGTACAATCTCGCGGTAGGGCGCAACCTCAACTAATACGGATCACGCTGCTCTTCTGCGGTTGAGGCACGTTCGTCCAACCCAAGCAGCTTGTGGATGGCGCCCAGCAATCGATCGGGTGCGCAGGGCTTTGTGAGATAGACATCGCAACCTGCCCGCAGCGCGCTCACCTGCTCGTGCTGCATCGACCGGCCGCTGAACGCGATGATCGGGATCTCGCGAGTCTGCTCGTCGCTCTTGAGCCGGCGCGCCACTTCCCATCCGTCGATGTCGGGCAATCCCAGATCCAGCACGACCAGATCCGGTGTCGACGACTTGGCAAACTCGAGCGCGTCGGCACCCCCGTCGAGAGCCAGCACGCGAAAGCCCTTCGCGGACAGATACATCTCGTATCCCTCGCGCGTGTGCCGATCGTCGTCCACGATGAGCAGGTGCCTCGTCTTCGACATCAAACCCGCAGCATACTCCTTTTTAACAAGAGATCAGGAGGTCAGGAGATTTAGGAGCAATTCTTTTCAAGAAGTTCCTCCTGACCCTCTTAATCTCCTCATCTCCTGTTTATATCGGCCTCGATGATCACGCGGGTGTTGTAGTCGGGCTCGAGGGAATCCGGATCGACGGTCGGTCCGAGCAACACGTTGGCTTCGGGCCAGTGAACCTGAAGATTGCCGGACTTGATCGCCGCGGTGCGCAGCCTGCCTGAGAACGTGCCGAATTCGGATCGCAGCTGCACCTGGCTGCCTTCGGCCACGCCCAGCCGCCCGAGATCGTCCACACTGATCAGGATGTCGTCGCGAGAAGCGCCGGTCAGCGGATCGACGTCGCGGTGCACCATCGAGTTGAATTGCTTGCCCCGTCGCGTGGAGAGCGAAAAGCCCCCCGAAGTAGGACCTGGCCGCTGTGCGCTGCCCACTCGCGCAAACCGAGCCTTGCCGTCCGGGGTTGCGAAGCGGCCATCCGCATAGAGATTGCGGCCGCCCCACTGGATCTGGTCCCCCTTCTGCCTGAGCGATTCGATGCCCTTGTAGAGCGGAATCGCCACACCAATTTCGTTGCGGATGCTCTGCGCGTCGGTCAGCCCAATCGTGCCGCCCGCGGCGGGGCGCACGCGAACCGCAACCTCGCGGAACACCTGCCACTCGGGCATGGCGGATCCGATACGCCGGCCAGGAATTTCAGGAGAAAAAATGATGCGGCGCTCTGTGGATGTTTCCGTGCCACCGCCGGGAGACTCGTATCGCGTGGTTGCCGGAAGCAGGATCACATCGCCGTCGCAGTCGCTCAGCATCGACGACGACATCACGATGTCCTGATGGACTCGCAGCCGGGGCCGGCGCAGCGCCGCCCGCGACCTGTCCTGATCGGGCAGCGTCTCGAGAAAATTGCCGCCGACCATCCAGAAGAGATCGACATCGCCACGCGACGCATGATCGACCATCTCGACCGTCGTCCATCCAGGCGCGCGAGGAACCGGAAAGCCCCATACCCGCTCCCAGAGCGCCGTCGTTTGCGAATCGATCCTGGGAACACACCCGACTTCCGCGCCACCCTGCACGCCGGAGTGTCCGCGAATCGGCACGAGGCCGCGGTTCTCGCCGGCAGGCAGGCCCCGTGCAAGGCCGACATTGACGAGCGCACGAATCGTCTCGACACCGTTCGCGTGCTGGGTCAAGCCCATCGACCAGACAAATATTGCGTTCGGTCGCGATATCAGGAGGCGCGCGAACTCTTCGATGCGCGCACGCGTCGCCCCACTGGCGTGTTCGATCTGATCCCAGGGAGTGTTGATGGCGTCAGCCCGCGCCTGGTCGAACCCGACGGTCCTGGTGCTGACGAACTGTTCGTCGACGCCTCCGAGCTCGACGAGCGCGCGCAGCACGCCGACGAGAAACGCGAGATCGCCGCCGGTATGCACGTCAAACCAGTCATCCGCGAGCGCAGTGCCGGAGAGCGCGCTCTGTGCGACCGAAGGGATCCAGTACCGTTCCAGGCCGGGCTCGCGATGCGGATTCACCACGGCAATTCGGGCGCCGTGCTTCTTCGCGTGGAACAGGTATTTCGTGGTCACCGGCTGGTTGTTCGGAACGTTGGACCCGAAAAACACGATGAGATCCGCGTGAAGCCAGTCCGTATAGCTGCACGTGGATGCTCCGTAGCCGAGCATCTCTTTCATCGCCACCGTCGAGGCGGCATGACACAGCCGCGCGGCGTTGTCGACGTGATTGGTTCCCACGAAGCGCGCGAACTTCTGAGCGGCGTAGTACGTTTCGTTGGTCAGCCCTCTCGACGTCAGGTACATCGCCATCCGCTGTGGATCGATCGTGCGAATTTCTCCGGCAATGCGATTCAACGCCTCGTCCCATGAGACCTGGCGGAACCCGGCATCGCCCCGGGCGCGCACCATCGGATGCGGAAGCCGGCCCAGCTCGCGCAGTTCCCGCGACGACAGCGACGACAAGGCGGCTGCGTCGGCGAGCACAGCCGGATCGAGCGGCGGCGCCGTGTTCAGCCGCATCAATTCCAGACGCACCATGCACAGATGCGTCCCTGGCAGCGTCCAGTCAGAGAGTCCAGCGGTGCCAAGCGCGCATCCGTCGCACACGCCGTTCCGGAGAATGCGCCAGGCAAACGGCCATTCGTCGCGATTCTCCCAGGCGATTCTGGCCATCTCCCGGTAGTGATGCGGTTTCTGGCGGCCGATGCCGAAGATGCTCATGACGCAGTCACACTAAATTCTCTCCACAGAGGAAGAATTCATCCAACAGAGGAAAAACAAGAGGACGGAAAAATCTCTGTGGTAAAAACCAGACATGCATGAGAGCACGCGCCCTGTCGAGTTGATGCGAATGGCCGACGGCCGGCTCGATGCCGCGAGCGATCGCGTGGCAGTCGAGGCGCCTCTCGAGGTCCGCCTCAACGGGCATCCCTTTGCGGTCATCATGCGCACGCCGGGAGCCGATGCCGACCTCGCCGCCGGATTTCTGTTCACGGAAGGCGTCATTCGATCGGCCGCCGACATCCAGCGTGTCGATGCGTCAGACGACACCGGCACGTTGAATGTGGTGCTCAGCAGGGGCCGTGCAGAGATTCTACCGGACCTGCTGGATGGGCGCCGCAACGTCACGCAAAACTCGTCGTGCGGATTGTGCGGGCGCCGAACGCTCGAGTCGCTCGACATCGACGGTCCGCCGCTCGCCGTGGACTGGCATCTCGACGTCGGCGTCGTTGCCCGATTCCCGGCTGCGCTTCGGCATGCGCAACATGCGTTCGACGAAACCGGTGGTCTGCATGCCGCGGGGCTTTTCGATCTCGAAGGACGCCTGCAGCTCAGCGCCGAGGACGTCGGCCGGCACAATGCCGTGGACAAGCTTCTCGGACGGATGCTGGCGGCCGGACGGCTGCCGCTGTCGCGCTTTGCGCTTTTCGTGAGCGGGCGCTCCTCATTCGAGATCGTACAGAAAGCGTTCCTCGGTGGAATTCCGTTTGTTGCGGCGGTGTCCGCACCGTCGAGCCTGGCCGTCGAGCTGGCGCGCCGCAGCGGCATCACGCTGCTGGGCTTCGTGCGGGACGATCGATGGAATGTGTACGCCCACCCGGAGCGTTTTTTCACTCCAGCGCCTTCTGGTACCAAATCATGACGTCGCCGTCTTCTTCCCTGTTCGAGTACAGCGTCTTCGCGTAGCCAATCGAACGCAGCCCGACGGAGGGCACTTCCACGAGCGCATTGTTCGACAGCAGAACGCCGCCTGAACGCAGCATGCTCGCCACGGCCGCCATCGCCAACCCCTGCTGCAGACGGTCGTAGTACAGGAAGACGTTCGTGCCGACAATCAGGTCGAAGCGCTCCGGCTCGGCAAGCGGCAACCGCTGAGCCGTCACGTTCACGTCGAGCGCCGAAATACGTTCCACGAACGATGGCCGGACGCTCACAGCACGAAGCTTCAGTGGACCGACAGCCGGCGGAATCGTGACCGGCACCGCCGTGCCGATGCTGCTACCGAGCCCTGTGAAGTAATCGAGCAGTGCAGGCGACCATGCCACTGCTCCGTCCAGAAGCAGGTGAATCAGGTACGGCGAGCCCGTGCGCGCCCGCTGCGCCGCCTGAACGATGTGGTCGTTGACGGCAGCACTCAGATCGAACGTCGTCATCTGCAGCGCATCCGCATCCGCGAGATCGAGCCGGACCAGCGAGTCCATCAAGGCGAACGGCTGGATGGTCTGGAGCGGATAGAAATCAAACCCCTCCTGTTTGTCAGCGACATCGAGCCCGGGACCCACAATCGCCACGCGCCGCACGCGCCGTCGAGCCCCTCCTGCGGGGTAGATGCGTCGAAGCGCGTCCTCCACCGCAAAATTGATCCGGACAGAGGTGTCGGGCGCGAGCCCGCGCTCGCGGTACATTCGCGATCGCTCGGCAAACTCGAGAGCGGGATCGCCGAGCGCCTGCGCCTGCTCGATGAGACGGGCGTAGGTCTCGGTTTCTTTCGTCGTGCGCTCGATCATCGAAAGCAACCGCGCGCGAATCGTGCCGTCGCCCTGAAGCGCCTGCCGCGCATAGAGAAACCGCTCGTTCGCTCCCGGCTGCGCGATCGCCCGCTCGAAATCGTCCAGGCGTGCGTTGACCGCGCGGTTGATCTCGTCGCCCTTGAGCTGTCGCGCCGTGATACGCGGATGGCTTGTAAACGAGGTGCCGAAGAGCAGCAGATTGACGATCGACGTCTCGACGCCCTGCGCCACGCGTGCGCGCGTGGCGCGATCGGCCGCCGCAATCCATTCGGACCATTCCGCGGCCGGCGGAAGCCGCTCTTCGAGGGCCTCGAAGATCGGACGAGCTTCGGCATACGAGAGGTATGCTGCGTTTTGGGGTCTGACCCCCGCGTCGGTACTGGGGTCAGCCCCCCTTGACTGTGCTGTCGGTGAGGCGAGTAGACAAACCGTGAGCAGGCTGCCGATAACCGCGGGCCTTACCGCCACAGATTGCAGCTACTGTGGAAACCGGGTTGCCTGCCAGGCTTGCAGCTGCCACGTGCCACCGCGGTTCGTGTGAATCGTCGTATAGCGAATCTTGATCTTCAGGTCCTTGCCCGTGTCGATGACGTTCACGGCCGCCACGCCGTTGACGATGGCCGTGTTGCCGTTGACGCGCACTTTCCAGTCGGATTCGCTCGGCACAATCGACACGTAGTCGATATTGCCGCTCGTCACGCTCTTGATGAACTGCTCTTTCGTCTCGAACAGCGCGCTGCTGTGCGTGTAAGTGAGGTCGTCGGCGAGCAGCTTTTCGAGGGCCGCGCGGTCGCCTTTGATCATCGCGGCAAAGCGATCCTTCTCGGCCTGCAGGACCTGCTGATCGGCCTTACCGGCCTGCGCAAATCCGAGGGCCGAGAACATCAACCCGATGACGAGCGCCAAAAAAGATATCCGTCGTCTCATATGCCGGTCTCCTGTTTTTCTATCAGATCGCTATTGCACTTTGTTGCCGGCCACGTACACCGCGTCAATCTGCCGGCTGTTTCTGATGTTCGCAAGGGGATCGGCGCCGAGCACGATCAAGTCCGCCCATTTGCCCTGTTCGAGCGTCCCCAGATCCTTTTCTTGCCCGAGGAATTCTGCCGAGCGCTTGGTCGCCGCGGTGATGACCTGCGCCGGCGTCATGCCGGCCTCGACCATCAGCTGAAGCTCCATGTGCTCGCCAAATCCCTCGAACCGGGTCAACACGCCGCTGTCGGTGCCGTACCCGATGGGCACGCCCGCGTCGGCGAGCCGCTTCAGGTTTTCCTTCGCCGTCTTCAGCACACCCGGTACCTCGGGAAATACTTGTCGCCCGTCAGCGCCTTATGGTACTCGGGCGACTTCAGGACCGTCTGCTGATGGGCGTCGAGGCCGCGCGCGAAAAACGGATCGTTCAGGAACTGGTTGGGCTCTTCGAACATGAAGGTCGCCCATTCGCGGTAAAGCGTGGGAATGATCCAGGTGCCGTTCTTCTTCATCAACTGAATGAGCTCGTCATCCACGGCTCTGTCGCGCACGCTGTGGCCAAAGGCATCAAGCCCCGCGGCGGCGAGCTGCTTGGCGTCGCTCAGATAAAAGACGTGCGCGATAACCTTGATCCCGTGCTTGTGCGCGACATCGATGATCGGCCGCGAAATCTCGATCGGCGTCTTCTTGAAGTCGCCGAATCGATCGTCGACCCAGATCTTGACGACGTCGGGATGCTCCGCGGCGAGCTCTTCCATCTGCGCGGCCGCTTCCACCGGCGTCGTGGGCTCGTAGGGAATGCCGGGCACGTTCCCCTTGTTGGTAGGGAAGCCATCTTTCACCGTGAAGCCGCGGCCCGCTGTGAAGATGCGCGCCACCGTCGGGCGTCCTTTGCGCTGCTCCGCGCGCATTTCGTAGACCAGCGGCTTCTGATCGGTGCCGAGCGAGGCAACCGTCGTCGTGCCGTAGCTCGCATAGAGCTTTAGATCGCGGGTCACGCCTTCGCGCGTGAAGAACCTGACCGGATCCTGCATTTGAACGTCCGAATTGGACACGTGCGTATGCAGATCGATGAGCCCGGGCATCACGAATTTGCCGGTGAGATCCTGCACGGCCGCGCCGGCGGGCGCCTTGAGCTCGGACTTCGGGCCAATCCATGTGATGCGGCCGTCGGTCGCAATCAGCGCGGAATCCGCAACCGCCGGACCGCCGCGACCATCGATCAACGTGAAATTATTCAGGACAAGCACGTCCGCCGCGGGCGCAGGCGCGGAGGCAGGCGCTTCCACGGGCGCGGGCGTCGCGCCCCCACATGCGGCCGCGCCGATGGCGAGCGCGAAGACGAGCGTCGGGGCCAGACGCCTCACTTCGTCCGCTCCCGCGCCTCTTCCAGCAACCGGCGCGCACGCGACGGATTGAAGACGCCGCACGAGCAGAAGCGCGTCAGGACCACTGCCGCCTCATCGGGCGTGCGCCGTCCCTCTTTCACCCAGTCAATCATCTTCTTGGCAAGCGACATGCTGACCATGCCGTGCCCGCACATCGTCGACAGGGCCAGCACGTCGCCGTTCGGCAGGTGCTCGGTCTTACCTTCGAAGCCCAGCGAATACCCGGCGCTGTGACGCGGAATGCCCGCGGCATTGCAGCACGCGAGCGCGCCGTCGACCGACGTCGAGATGTTGACGCTGAGGCCGAGGTCGGCTTCCCGCACGGCCTTCGTGCACTGCTCTGCCGCCTCGAGGTTATCGAACACGGCTGCCGCCGTCGTCGTCGTGTCGAGGCCTTCGATGACCTTCTGAAAGTCCGGCCTGTTGTCGCGATTCCAGTGCGCCATCGGCGACATCGACTTCGACGGGCGGTACGCGCCGCCGTGGCGCGCATCGCCAAGGTTCACCGGCTTGAACTGCAGCGCAATCTCGAGAAAACGCCGCAGCTTGGGCACCGAGCCTTCGTCGTTCTTGCCGCGGCTCGCAATCGCGAAGACGATGAAGTCGTCGCGAAAGCTCTGCGCATCACCGAACCGATGCAGCGTATTCGTCATGGTTTCGCCATCTCCAATGCAGACTGCACGGCCGCCTGATTCGTGACGCGGCCGAGACCGATGTTCGTTTTCGCGCGTTGCAGCGAATAGCCGAGCTTCTCGAGGACAGGGGCCACGACGCTGTCCTGGCCCTGCTCGTCGCACCGCGTGCCGACGCCGAGCGCCACGACGGTGTCGATGCGCTTCTCGACGTCCCAGACCAGGCGCACGACTTCCTCGATGCGGTCGAGCGGCACCTTGATTTCGACAATGGCCGACATCAGCTTTTCGTTCAGGATGTCTTCGCGCAGCGTGCCGGTGGCGACGTTGCTCATCAGCGACGTGATGGGGTTCTTCTTCTCGAACGCGACGCCGGCATCGGCCAGCGCCCAGCACATCAGTTGAATCTCGCGCATCCAGACGCCGACACCCGGGCGGCCGAACTCGATCGTGAAGCCGGCCTCGCCGGTCTTGACGCGCCCGCTGATGTCGTTTGTTTTCACTTCCTCGGTCCCGCGTCCTTCGACGCCGGTGGATTCATGCGGCACACGCGGATCCGAGAACGCGCGGCGCACGACGCGCGGCCATGTCAGCTCGTCGGGTTCGAACGCCGCCGTCGGGCAGACGTCGGGCTCGGGGTCGAAGCGGAGGCGCAGCATCTGGAAGATCTTCCGCGTCGTCCGCACCAGCGTGGGGTTGAGGTGCTCCTGGCTCAGCCCGGTGTAGCACGCGTAGCACTCGACACATTCGTGCCGGTTGATCGTGGCGCGTTTGATGGCGGGATCCACGTAGATGGCTCCCATCGGGCACACATACGTGCAATTACCGCAGGCGACGCACTTGTCGGGGTTGATTTTCATAAATCCTCCCGCCTTCGCGGCGGAGCCGCTTCGGCGCGGCAACTGTGAATGTACCTCTCGATCCTATCCTGATCTTTCGAAAATCTCCACGGATTTTCGAAAATCCATACCGCGCAACAGCAGCCTAGAAGACTAGGAGATTCAGGAGAATTTTACTGTCAAACCGCATTCCTCTAAGCCCCCTATTCTCTTGATCTCCCGATCTCCTGTTCGTCTTCGTCCGTGTCACGACTCGTTCCAGTCGGCCAGCAAATCCTGAATCGTCGTGGTCCGATGCTTCCGGAGCGCGGCCACCGCGGCGGCCGTATCGCGCTTGAGCACCGCGCGGCAGAGATCCTCGTGCTCCTTCGCAATATTCCGTGCGTGGGGACGCTTCGCCCAAAGCCGCCGGTAGCGCGAGAAGCGCTCCGACAACACGCGGCAGAACCGCATGAGCGACGGTGAACCGCACGCGGCGTAGAGCGACTCGTGAAACGCGAGGTTGTGCGGCTCCCAGTCGGGATCGATCGTGCCCTGCGGCGTCCGCATGCCCTGCTTCGACATTTCCTTGAACCGGGCCTTGATATTGGCGGCCCAGCGATCGTCGCCCTTCTCGATCGACTGACGGATGCCGAGCGCTTCGAGCTCGAACCAGGTCATCGCCAGATCGACGAGCTCTTCCTGCGAGACCGGGGCGACGCGAAAGCCTTTGTGATCTTCGAGGATGACGAGGTCGTCCGCCGCCAGCCGCATCAGCGCCTCGCGAAGCGGGCTGAGGCCCGACTCGTATCGTGCGCGCAGATCCTTGAAGCGCAGCCTCGTGCCGGGCGCCAGGCGCCCTTCGAGGATGTCGCCTCTCAGCTGATCGAAGACATCGGACGCGATCGTCCGTGATGATTGGCGCTTTTTCGGCGCACGCACGGTCATGTGGTTCGAAAACCCGCTGGGGTAATTCTAGCGGTTCCGCGACCTGACCAGATCGAGGGCGACGTCGACGATCATGTCTTCCTGACCGCCGACCATGTTGCGCCGGCCAAGCTCGACGAGAATGTCCCGCGTGTCGAGGCCATGGCGGGAAGCGGCCGTTTCAGCATGCCGCAGAAAACTGGAATACACCCCCGCATAGCCGAGCGACAGCGTCTCGCGATCGACCCGCACCGGCCGGTCCTGCATGGGACGAATCAGATCTTCCGCGGCGTCCATGAGCGCAAACAGATCGCACCCGTGCTCGAGATTCGATCGATTCAGCACGGCTACGAGCACCTCGAGCGGCGCATTGCCCGCACCGGCGCCCATGCCGGCGAGCGAGCCGTCAATCCGCGTCGCCCCATGCTCGATCGCCACGATTGTGTTGGCCACGCCGAGCGCCAGGTTGTGATGCGCGTGCATGCCTTTCTCTGTCTTCGCGTCGAGCGCGTCGTTCAGGGCGTTCATCCGATCCGCGACGTCGCGCATCAACAGCGCGCCGGCAGAATCGACGATGTACACGCAGTGCGCGCCGTAGGATTCCATCAGCTTCGCCTGGCGCGCCAGCTCGGCCGGCGGCGTCATGTGCGCCATCATCAGAAACCCGACGACGTCCATCCCGAGGTTGCGCGCGTGCTCGATGTGCTGCTTCGCGATGTCGGCTTCGGTGGAATGCGTGGCGATACGGACCGACGTCGCCCCCGCCGCGTGCGCGTCGTCGAGATCTTCGATCGTGCCGATGCCGGGCAGCAGCAGGACGGTAATCTTCGCGCGCGTCACGCTCGCGACGGCAGCCTCGACCCACTCGCGCTCGGTGTGCGCGCTGAAGCCGTAGGTGAAGCTCGATCCCGCGAGCCCGTCGCCATGGCTGATTTCGATCGCGTCCACGCCGGCCCGATCGAGCGCCGCCGCAATCCGCTGCACGTCCGAGACGCTGTATTGATGGCGAATCGCATGCATGCCATCCCGCAGCGTGACGTCCTGCACGTAGAGACGCGGGCCGCTCATGCCATCACCGGACGCGTCGCGTCCGCCGCGACCAGGCGCTCGCCGGTTCGAAGCGCGGCCGACGTCATGATGTCGAGATTGCCGGCGTACTTCGGCAGATAGTGGCCGGCCCCTTCGATTTCGAGAAACACCGTCACTTTCATCCCGCGCGTGACCATGCTGACGCCGCGCTGGTCGACGATGCGCGCCGGGCGCGACGCCGACAATTCTTCAAATTGAACGGCCTGTTTCAGGCGGTAGCCGGGCACGTAGGCGTGCACATCCGACACCATCTGGTTCACAGAGCACTCGATGGCCTTTGGATCGCCATCTTCCACCAGGCAGAAGACGGTGTTGCGCATGAGGAGCGGCGGCTCCGCCGGATTCAGCACGATGATCGCCTTGCCCTTGCCGGCGCCACCCACACGCTCCAGGCCGCGCGCGGTCGTCCGCGTGAACTCGTCGATGTTGGCGCGCGTGCCCGGACCGGCAGATTTGCTCGCAATGCTGGCGACGATCTCGGCATACGGTGCGGGTGCGATGCGCGTGATCGCCGCGACAATCGGAATCGTCGCCTGCCCGCCGCAGGTGACGAGGTTGACGTTCGGCTGATCGGAAAGGTCGTGGAAATTGACGGCGGGAACGAGATAGGGACCGATGGCGGCGGGCGTCAGATCCACGATCTGCTTCGAATGACTGCGCAGCACCGCGTCGTGCCTGGCGTGAGCGCCCGCCGAGGTCGCGTCGAACACGACGGCAATCTCGCCGAACGCCGGCATTTTCAGGAGCCCGTCGATACCGTCCGACGTCACCGGTACGCCCAGTCGCTGCGCCAGTGCGAGTCCATCCGAGCGTGGATCGATGCCCACGAGCGCCGCCAGTTCGAGGGCGCGCGAGGTACGAACGATCTTGATCATCAGATCGGTCCCGATGTTGCCGCTGCCGATGATCGCGACCTTAACCGCCATGCGGAATCCTTCCCTGAAGCGAAAAGTGCAGCTGAACGACCCTGTTATTGTCGCCCATCTGCCTTTGCGCCGGCTCCGGCGAGCGAGAGTACGCCTTATCTTTCATAGTGTCAACACTTAAGTCCGCTTTCGCCGACGTCGGATTCTCGTGTTCCCTGCGACCGACCACCGCGGTGGGACCATAACTGTCAACACTTTGTGCGATGACTGAACGCCAGCAACGCCTTTGATATACTCGCGCCCGCTCAGACGCACCGGCGCGCTTCCAGCCGCCGACGAGTTCCAATCGGAGGACCGTGTTGAACGATCGGCCCGGCGGCGCCGCCGACAGGCGCCGCGGTAAAACGCAGCCTGCCAAAACGAAAGCGCGCGGCCGCAAGCCCCGCGACATGACCTGGACGGTCTACACCAGCCTGCGCGAGTCCATCCTCAACGGCGCCCTTCCACCCGGCGAATCGCTTTCGCAAGTGCAGCTCGCCACCAAGCTCGGCGTCAGCCGCGGCCCGCTCCGCGAGGCCGTCCGCATGCTGCAGCGCGAGGGCCTGGTCGAAGCCGAAGTGAATCGTCGCGGCCGCGTCAGCTCGTTTTCGATCGACGATCTCGAGCAGCTCTACGCCATGCGCATCGTGCACGAATCGCTGGCGATCCGCATCACGGTGCCCCGATTCAGCCAGCGCGACATCGACGCGCTGCTCAACTGCCTTCGACGCATGGAGGCGCTCGCCGGCCACGACCTGCGGCAGTGGCAGGCCGTCGATCGTGAGTTTCACTTCACGCTCGTGGCCCATGCCGGCGACCGCCTGATGCGTACCATTCGCGAGCTGTACGATCACGCCGATCGATACCGCTGGCTCTACATCAAGGGCGTGCCGCGTGCGCTCTCGATTGCCGCCGAAGAACACAAGCGTATCTTCGAGGCCTGCGAGGCCGGCGACGCCGCGCTCGCCGCGAGCCAGCTTGCGCGCCATCTTGCGCGCACGGCGCTGACCGTCCTGACCCACCACGCACCCGAACACGACCCGACCACCGTTCGTGCCGCGATTCGCCTGGCGACCGGTGCCGAGACGGCGCCTGCGCCCGCTGGCGCGGCCGGCCGGAGCCGGCGCGCATCAGCGCGTTAGATCATCGCAGCATCTTCCTCGTCTCATCGTAAAGGCGCCAAGGCGCAAAGAATCACTGGGAAATGCCTGGCAAGTTGCTGACGGCTCAACACGTTCGCTGCGTCGAGCCTGTGCGTCCGGGCGGGTCCAACGAACAGGACCCGCCCTACGTACTCGTAGGCCGGGTCTTGCTTTTGAGACCCGGCAGGCAATCAAAAGCTCAATCGCACTCCGATTCGCATGTACCGCTCGTCGTACTCGCGGCCGACGTTGTTCGTGCCCGTGATGGAACCGAATCCATTGAGGGCCCGAATGCTGCCGTCCGGGTTGTACGCGACGTTCTGAATAGCGGATTGGGGATTGACGAAGTGCGCCGAATTCGTCAGGTTGAAAATCTCCAGCCGGAACTGAAGGGCGATCGATTGCTTCACGGGGAACGTGCGGAAAACGCTCAAGTCGACGTTCGCATAACTCGGGCCGCGCATCGTGTTGAAACCCGCCGTCCCGAAGCGAGCCTCGGTGACCGGCTTGAAGGCGGTTGGGTCGAACCAGGAGACGTTCGGGCCCACGTCGTGCGTGATTTCCACGTCCGACTTGACCTGATCGGCGATCTGCGGGCTGTTCGCGTTGAGCGAGGCCGCAGCCGCGGTCACCGTGAACGGCGAGCCGGTGAACGCGGTGAAATACGAGTTCACCTGCCAGTCGCTCAGGAGCGTGCTGGCCAGGCCGGGGTTGCTGGCGAATTTCCGTCCTTCTCCAAACGGAAGCTCCCACGTCGCCGAGATGTCGACCTTGTGCCGGTTGTTGCCACCCTGCGTGCCCTTGTTGAGATGCCAGTATTCCGGAATGAGAATGCCGCCCGCCCACCAGTCGGTCGCGTGCGCATACGTGTAGGCTCCCGTCATCCCGAGCCCGTTGGTCATCCGGCGAACCAGGCTCGCCTGCAGAGAGTCGTATTTGACGCGACCGAGCGGTCGCACGGTACTCACCTGCGCCGCCGTCCGGAATCCGCCCGCAAGACCCGGCTGATTGAACGGCAGGCTCCCGTTGCCGCCGCCGATCTGGCTGTAGTTGAGGTTCTGGGTGCGCGCCATCCCGTTCTGGCGGTTCCCGACGTAGCCGATCTGCGCCGTCAGGCTGTACGGCAGCACTTTCTGCGCCGACACGTTGAACGTGCTGATGACGCCGCGCTTGTAATCGCCGACTTCGTTCGTCTGGATGTTCACGCCGGCCGGCACCTCGAGCGTCGGCTGGTTG
The DNA here is from genome assembly GCA_963811435.1 of Vicinamibacterales bacterium. Lineage (GTDB taxonomy): Bacteria > Acidobacteriota > Vicinamibacteria > Vicinamibacterales > JAMQPK01 > JAMQPK01. Next base: position 103,855 of record CAWERD010000006.1, on the reverse strand, counting down.
AGGTTGAGAATCGGCAGCAGCGGGTACCCGTCGCTGAAGCTGCCCACGGGCGTGAAATTGTTCCCTCCCACCGCGACGTCGTTGATCTGCACGTTGACCGGGAAGTTGCGCATACGCCCGCCGATCATGTTGTCGTTCTGCGGATTGCGCGAGTATCCGGCCCTGAACACGATGGAATCGCCGGCCCGGTACGCGAGGCCGACGCGTGGCGTGAAGAGATCCTTCTGCACCTTGACACCGCAATCGATCGGGTTGCTCCCCAGCCCGCACATCAGCAGTCTGTTGGTCGTGAAGTCGAAGACCTCGACGCCGCGATCGGCATGCACCGGCACAGGGTAGTACTCCCAGCGCACGCCGGCCGATACGGTGAGATTGCGCGTCAGCTGGAACTGGTCGCGCACGTAGACCCCGTATTCCCATGACCGCAGCGTGGCCGACTGCTCGTTGTCGCCATTGTCTTCGTTGAGGAGCGGATTCTGGAGTGCCGTATTCCGCGTGATAGGCAGCCCCAGCAGGAAGTCCGCATAGCCATTCAAGAACGTGGGCGCCGCGGCACCCGTCGCGTTCAGGGCGGTGGCACCGCCGGTGAAGGTGAAGCTCGGCGCGGTGATCTCGTAGTGGTTCATGTGCAGGCGGTGGACGTCGAACCCGAACTTGACGTTGTGGACGCCCTTGTTCCAGCCGGCGTTGACGACCCATTGCCACTGCGGGTCGAGGTAGTCGAAGACCGAGCCCGTGTTGTCGTTCACGCGGATGCCGTTCCCGTACGAGCTCCACGACGGAAGGGCGATATCGACCCGGGGCATGACCCAGTCGCGCTGGAGCGGCGGCTGACACGCGTTGACGATGCCCACGACCGATCCCCAGCACGTATTGGGATCGCCGGGAGGCTGCTGGTAGGTGTGCTGCCGTGTGAAACCGAACAGCCCGTCAACGACGAACGTCGCCGAGGTGATGTGCGTCACCGACACGGCGGCGCTGCTGATATTGGAATCGAGCAGCGTGCCGACGGCGAGCGGGTTGACGCCGCCGTCATCGCCATACAAGCCGCCGGCCAGCTCGCTTTCCGGAAGGTAGCTGAGTCGGCCGTTCATGTTGAGCCGGTTGGTCGCGTTCCACGAGATCTTCGAATCCAGCTTGTAGAAGTCCGTGTTGAATTTCGGCACCGCGAAGTAGTTGTTCGCGTTGCCGGGAAGCTGCGGCAGCGGCAGGTGGCTCAGGATGTTCTTCGACACCTGGTTGAGGCGCGCCGCCGGAATGAAGTTGCACGAGTCGAAGCGCGGATCGGCGGTCGAGGTGATGCCGCAGTTCGCGAACGCGAACGGCACACGGTTCTGCCCGAGGCTGTTGCCGGTTGCCGGATCGTAGATGACCGAGCCGGTGCCCGAGAAGTTGCCCGACCGGATGGCCGCCGTCGGAATTGACAGGAACTGCGATGCCGAGCCTGTGGCCTGCGTCACATACGGCCCGCCGATCGCCCGCTGCATCGTGTTTTCGATGCTGACGAAGTAGAACACCTTGTCGCGCTTGATCGGACCGCCGATGGTGCCGCCGAACACGTTCTTGGTGTCCTTCGTCTTGTCCTGATCGGCGGGCAGGAAGTAATTGCGCGACCGCATGGCGGCGTGCGAGAATACTGGAACGCCGAGCCGTGCAGGGCGTTCGTTCCGCTCTTGATCTGCACGTTCACCGACGCGCCGCCGGCCATGCCCTGCTCGGCATCGAAGCTGTTGGTGACGACGTTGACAGACTCGATCGCTTCGATGGCCGGCGTGTAGGCCTGCAGGCCCTGAATCCACTGGTTCGTCGCGCTGACGCCGTCGAGACGGAACACCGTGTTCGAGTTCGGCGCGCCGTTGACTGTGACCTGCATCGATCGCGCCGGGTTGTTGATGCCGCCCGTCTGGAAATAGTTGGGCTGCGCCACACCCGGCGTCAACGTGAGCATGCTTTGAAAGCTGCGTCCGTTGATCGGCAGGTTCTGCAGCTGCTGGCTGGTCGTCTGCGTCTGCACGGCCGCCGTTTCGGTCTGCAGCAGCACCGAATCCGCCGACACCAGCACCGATTCCTGAAGCGCGCCTACCGAGAGGCGGGCATCGACACGGACGGCCGCGTTCAGCCGAACCGCGATGTCGCGCGCCTGGAAGGTTTGAAACCCCGGCAGTGTGACTTCCACCTGATAGGTGCCGACCGCGACGTTCGGAAAGTTGTAGCCGCCGGTTTCATTCGACGTCGTCTCGCGCGACTGGTTCGTCTCGACGTGCGTGATCTTCACGGTCGCGCCGGGCACGGCCAGATCGGCCGTATCCGTTACGGTGCCGACGATGGATCCGTAGAGGACCTGTGCGCGGGCGGATGTCGCCAGCAGGGTGAGCGCGATACCGCCACGACGGCGCGAACGTGCCTTTCATCGTTCCTCCTAAGCCCGAAGAGAGGGCAAGCAGTGCTGAAGCAGGGGTAAAAGCCGAGAGCATAGGCCTGCCGTTCGGAAAGTGTCAACACTTAGTTTCCAATTGAAATCTCATTTTTTTGGATTTTGCCGAGACGTTCCGCATCGCTCACCCAAAAGTACCGATTCGGACGGTGTGCCGCAGTGTTGACAGTTGCTGGGGGCGGGCGTATCCTCGCCCCCCAATGGCACCACGAAGGTACGAAGACACACCACGACGGCATGAAGGCACACCACGAAGGCACGAAGACACGAAGGGCGTGACCCGTCGGGCCTTTCTTGGCGGTGCGGCCGCGACGGCCGGGCTCGCGCTGACGCCCTGGCAGGCGGCCGGTCAGAGCCCGCCTATCCCGATCATCGATACCCACATACATCTGTTCGATCCGACGCGCCCGCAGGGTGCGCCTTACAGTGGTCCGCGCGTGCCAGGTCAGGCGCCGATTGCGGCGTATCCCGATCGTTATCGCAAGCTGGCGGCCCCGTTAGGGGCGGTCGGCGCTGTCAAAGTCGAGGCAAGCCCCTGGGTCGAGGACAACCTGTGGGTGCTGGAAGTTTCGCAGCGCGATACGATGATCGTCGGCGTCATCGGAAACCTCGAGCCCGACAAGCCCGAGTTCAAGGAATACTTCGATCGCTACCGCAAGCACCCGCTGTTCCGGGGCATCCGGTACGGAAATCTATGGGGACGCGATATCGGCAGGCAGGTACAGAACCCGGCGTTCATCGACGGGCTCAAGCTGATGGCCGACGCCGACCTCGTGCTCGACACCGCCAACCCGCGGATGACGCTGCTCGAAGCGATGGTGGCGATCAACGACAAGGTCCCGAATCTCAGGATCGTGCTCGACCATCTGCCCAACTTCGAGCCGATCGAGGCCGAGCGTCCGGCGTATCTCGCCATTCTCAAGGAGATCGCGAAGCGGCCGCAGATGTATGTGAAGCTGTCGGCGATTCTCCGCCGCGTAGACGGCCAGGTCTCGACGGATCTCGCGTCATACCGCGCGAAGCTCGATTTGCTGATGGCCACCTTCGGCGAAGATCGCGTCCTGTTCGGCAGCGATTGGCCGAACAGCGACGGCGTCGCGCCCGTCGATCAGGTCTTCAGCATTGCGAAGGCGTATTTTTCAACGCAGCCACGGGCTGTGGCTGAGAAGTACTTCTGGAGAAACTCGGCCAGGGTCTACAAGTGGGTCAAGCGAGAGCCTTCCCAGCCCACTGCCTGAGTTTCTTGACGCAGACGCAGAGGAAATTCAAACAAGAGATCAGAAGATCAGGAGATCAAGAGATCAGAGGTTTTGATCGAAGGGGCTGTGTTCTTGCGAGACCACGTTTGGCGCTCACAACCGCTGCACATGCGAGGAGCGCGAAGGTGACAACCGAGAGCAACCCGCCCAACCTCAATGAGTCCCCGTCAGCCACGCTGCCAATGACGAGGATGAGAGCCACGCCCGCACAGTAGCTCGCCACAACGGCTGCCAGCAACAGACCGACGCGCCGGCTCCAGATATGTGCACGGCTGCACAGCCATGCGATGAGGACGATCCAGAGCGCCCCGAACGCGAGCATCAAGCCAAGGCCGGAAATCATTTCCATCGCTAGGTGCCGTCAGCCTAGTGAGTCCGTCGGGCACATCGACTTCGTGGGCCGCATAAGCGGCCCACACAAGAACAAGAAGAGACACGAATACAAGAGCATCTGATCGACCGGCTCTTGATATTCGTGTCTCTTCTTGTTCTTGTGCGCCGTTGGCGCGAAGTCGATGACGTCCTCCGAGACGCTAGATTCCTCGCTTTTTCGCTCCTGCCCTTCTGATCTTCTGATCTTCTGTTTTGCGTTTCTCGGCGTCTCGGCGCCCCGGCGTGTCTTCGAATGGTGCCCTGAGCTACGGCAGTGCAAACGCCAGGATATTCGGTCCCGACGCCGTCGCGATGTACTGCTTACCGTTGACCACGTACGTGATCGGCGACGACTTCCAGATTTCCTGCGTCTCGAAGTGCCAGAGGTGCGTCCCCGACTTCGCGTCAACGGCCGCGAACTCGCCGGTCGCCTGACCGTAGAAGACCAGCCCGCCGGCCGTGGCCAGCGTGCCGCCGTAGTTGTTCGAGTTGCCGACCTGCGGAATCTCCCAGGCAATCCGCCCGTCGTCGAGATTGATCGCCCGCAGCGCCATCGATCCGCCGCCCCCGGCGTTGCCACGATTGAAGCCGCCCCCCGGTAACCCGAGCGTTGCGGCGGGTCCAGCCCCACGGGCCGGTGGGTTGGGGGCGATAGGTGCGATGGGGGCGATAGGTGCGATGGGTGCGTTAGGTGCGTTGGGTGCGTTAGGTGCGTTAGGTGCGTTGGGTGCGATAGGTGCGCCGGCCCTTCGGCCGCCGCCAAACATCGTGCTGCGGTAGACGAAACAGTTCTCGACGGCCATCACGTAAAAGAGCCGCGTCGCGGGATGGTAAGACGTCGACATCCAGTTAGTGGCTCCGCGAATGGCCGGACAGGTTGTCACACCTTTTTCGTCCGGAGTGTTGCCAGGCACGAGTTGCGGGCGGCCGTCCGGACCGATGCCACTCGCCCACGTCAGCTTCTGCACGAAGGGACGGCCCAGCAGCGGCTTCCCGTCCGTGCGATCGAGCACATAGAAGAAGCCGTTGCGATTGCCCTGAAGTAGCAGCTTGCGCGGCTTGCCCTGGAACGTCGCATCGACCAGCAGCAGCGGCTCCTGCGCATCCCAGTCCCACAAATCATGCGGCGTGAATTGATAGTGCCAACGGAGCTTCCCCGTTTGCGCGTCGAGCGCGAGCACCGAATTCGTATAGAGGTTGTCGCCCTGGCGTCCGCTGCCGTCCGTATCGGGATACGGATTTCCCGTGGGCCAGAAGAGCGTGCCGGTCTCGGGATCGTAACTGCCCGGCAACCACGTTGACCCGCCACCCTGGTCGAGATCGGCGTCGCCCTTCCACGTCTCGGACCCCGGCTCACCTCGCGCGGGAACGGTCCAGAAGCGCCAGGCCTGTCTGCCGCTCTCGGCGTGATACGCCGCCACAAATCCTCTGATGCCGGCATCGGCGCCGGACACGCCGGCAATCACGAGATTTCCAACGACCAGTGGCGCCATCGTCCCGCCATAGGGCTGCTCGAGATTTTCGGGCAGCACGACTTCCCAGAGGAGCGCACCGTTCACCCGGCTGAGCGCCAATAAGTGTGCGTTGTCTGTCACGAGGAAGACACGCGATCCCAGCACGGCCACACCGCGATTGAACCCGATCGCCGCGTCTCCGACGAGGCCAGGCGTCCGCGGACGCGAGAAGCGCCATATTTCCCGGCCCGTGGTCGCATCGAGCGCCGAGACCTGATTGGTCGCGCTCACGAACATGACGCCGTCGAGCACGAGCGGCGTCGTCTCGTTGTCGAACCCCCTCAACGAGTACACCCACCGGACCGCAAGCCGGCCCACGGTCGTAGTGTTGATCTGCGTGTGCGCGCTGTAGCGATTGCCGTCGAGCCTTCCGTGATAGGTGGGCCAGTCGCCCGGCCGCGGCTTCAGAATCTCATCGAAGTCCTTCGCACCTGATCGCACCCGTCGCACCTATCGCACCTGTCGCACCTGTCGCACCCATCGCACCCGTCGCACCTGTCGCACCTGTCAGACCGTTCAGGTACGCAATCAGGTCTCGCTGTTGCTCAGGTGTGGCGTTCAACGCCGGCATGATCGATCCCGGCTCGCGGGTAATCATCGCGGCATGCTTGTCCACCACGACCAGCCGCCCGGTCATGTCCTGCAGCGGAAGCGTGTGGTTGCCTTCGTTGCGAATGAAGCCGCGTACCTTCGTTCCGTCTTTCAGCGTCGCGCTGGCCATCGCGTAGCCCTGCGCGATCGTGGCCGCAGGTTCGACGAGCGACCGCGACAATTCCTCGGGCGTCATTCGCCTGCCGATGTTCGACAGGTCGGGCCCAATCGCAGCGCCATTGCCGCCCGCAAGGTGACACGACGCGCACTTCCCGTCGCCGAAGAAAAACCGCGCACCCGCAACCGCGTCACCGCCGACCGCACTCCCGCGGTCACCAGGAGACCCGACGAGCGAGCGCACGAACGCCGTGACGCTCTCGAGCTCGGCCGCGGTGAGCGCCGGAAACGGCGGCATGCCGGCCGCGGTTCCATTTCTGATGATGCTCTGGATCTCCGCATCGGTGAGCGACTGGATGCGACGGTTGCCGGCTAGTGCAGACGCCCGCCCGCCGGCGCCACCCTCGCCGTGGCACGAGCTGCAGGATCTTGCAAACAGATCGGCCCCGCGCGCGGAGAGATCGGATGCCGGCGGCGGTTGCTGCCCGGCCGCGGTCGTCAGCGCCAGCGCGACGAGGACTGCGCCCACGGCGGCAAACGTCGTGACGGATTTCGGCACTACTTCACCCCGAACGCATAGACGAACGACTTTCTCGTCGTCACGTAGACCTGGCCGTCGGCAACCGTGACGCTGCTCAGATGCGTCCAGTCGTCGATCGCGGTTCCGCTCGAAAACAGCTCTTCACCCGTTTCCGGGTCAAGGGCGTAGAGGATCGCGTGGGTCGTGTTCTGGCCGCGCTCTTCCGCCGTCATCGTTCCGGTCTTCGGCAGCGGCGGCATGCCCGGCTTCTGGAAGATGGCGTGATATCTCGGATCCGTATGACGCTGCAAGGTGTTCTCGCCGGTCGAGATGGCATACACCACTCCGTTGGCGATCACCGGCGAGTCGGGCACCGCAAGGTTTCGCGACGCCCATTTTGGTACGAGCGCCGGTTTGTCGTTCTGCATCACGACCTGAAATGCCATGATGCTGCCGTCAGCAGCCGCGCCGTTCGTCCTGGCGAACGTCGCCGACTTCGACGGTGGTCCCCACATCGGAAAGTACACCCACCGTTCATTTCGTGCGTTCACGTATGTCGCCGGCGCACCCCAGACGCCCATCGACGCATATGACAGCTCGTCATTGCCCGCCTTCAGCGAGAAGAGCGGCGTTCGATGATCGGCCCCGCCAAGAGACTTCGCATCGAGCAGGTATATGGTGCCGTCTTTGCCGCCCGACACGACGAGCGGGCGATTCTGGAACGTGAATCCCAACGTTCCGCCCGAGCCGTAATCCAGATCGTTGGCATTGAGCTCTTGCAGGTTCGGCGGTGTGAAGTAGTCGAGCACGCTCAACGTTCTGGGCGCAAGGCGCAGCAGCGTCTGCCCCCACAAGCCCTGCGGAGGATCCCAGGGACCATCGGCCGTCTGCACGATTAGCGAGTCGTGGGCCCACGCCATTCCCGCGCGGCTCCACGCACCATTCGGACGCGCGACGCTCGTGAAGAAGCGCGTGATCGGACGTGACGCATTCTTCAGGTCCATCGCGATCATGTGCGCCGCGACCGGCGGCGGAGGCGCACCACGGCCACGCCCTCGGCCCGGCGCCTCACCAGCAGGTGCGCCCTCGCGAGCTGGCGGGCCTTCTCTCGCCGGTGCGCCACCGGCCTGGGCGGCCGCATCACCTTGTGGCGGTGCGCCGGCGCCGCGAAGGGTTCCGGGCAGAGGGGCCGGAGCTCCCGGCACAGGACCATTGCCGCAACCTCGTCCTACGGTCGTGTACAGCACACCGTCGATGAGATTGAGGCTCCAGTTGCGTGAATACGGCGTGACGAATTCCGGCGGAGGGATCAGCTTTGCTTCACCGGTCGACAAGTCGAGCCCGTGCAACCGGCCGTCGGCCGAGATCATGTAAATGGTCGAGGCCGCCTTGTCGATGACCGGTGTCACCGTCGACATGTTCGTGCAGATCCAGTTGGCCTCAGACGAGGGCTGTACTGTGCGGTCGACCGTTCGCTGCCAGATTGGGCTGCCGGTCGCCGCGTCGAGCGCAACCAGGGTATTGGCCGCCGACAGCGTATAGACGACGGTTCTCGGCCCACGAGGGGTTCGCACGTTCTGCGCCACAAGCGGCGCGGTCAACATGGAGTTCCCCGATTCGATTTCAATCGAAACTTCCTTGTCGATCTGCGCTTTCCACTTCAGCGCCAGCCGCCCGACGTTCTGCTTCGACAGCGCGGTTTCGCCGCGGTTCCAGCCGGTCCGCTCCTGATCGCCGCCCCACGTCAACCACTCGCGCGTGCGTCCGCCCTGCGCGTACAGCGCGAGCGCGTTAACGGAAGCGCAGATGGCTATCGCAATCACCCATGAACGCATGATGTCCCTCGATGGCGCGGAGCATAGCCGCGCGGACCATAAGTGTCAACACTTTCACCGGCCGAAAAAGGCTCCCGGAGCCTTATTTTGAACGATAATCGACCCACATCATCATGCGCCCGTTCGCGTACGTGCCGCTTCTCTTGATGGTGGCGACGCTCGCGTTTTCTCAGGAAACCGACAACGCCCTGGGCGCGCGGCGATCGACGCTCACGATCTTCGACGAGATCGACGATCCCGCCGAGCGCATGGCGTTTCGCGGCGCGTGGGACGCAGACCAGCCGCGCACGAAACGCGATCTGGCCGACGCATTTGTCGAGCGCTATCCCCGCTCGATCGTCTTGAGGGAAGCGTACGAGCTCGCCGCGCGCGCCAGCGCCGAGTTGGGGGACCACCCAGCGGCGCTCGATCGTGCGCGCCACTCGCTGCGCCTGCTGCCGGAGAATCCATTTCTCCTCGTGATGGTCGCCGACATCGCGGCAAAACAATCGGCCCTCGACCTTGCCGACCAAAGCGCACGCGATGCCCTGCGGTACCTCACGAATGCCGACACGCCGTCACCGCTCACGCCGGCCGCATGGCCTCGCGTCCGCGACGAACTTCGAGCCACGGCGTATTTCGTGCTCGGACGAGTGGCCGCGACACGGGGCGCGTATGCCGACGCGCGGCGCTCGCTGCTGATGGCGCTCAGCCTGAACCACGACGAGATCGACGCGCTCTACACCCTCGGTGTGGTCCAGATGGCGCTCGGCGACGACAATGGCGCGGCACCTTCCTTCGCGCACGTCATGCGGACGCACGGGCCGCTCGCACGCGCGGCACGCGAGTCGTTGACGGTCCTGTACGCGCGGGGGCCGAACGCATCGGCCAGCTTCGACGCCTACGTGTCGTCTCTCCAGTGGACGCCGCCGAACGCTCCCGTCCGTGCGCCCAGTCCCGCGGCCGGCCCGTATGCCGGTTCGACGTCGTGCCGCGAATGCCATGCCCCCATCTACCAGCAGTGGCAATCGACCGGCATGTCGAAGATGTTCCGCGCATATCGAGCGGCCGATGTGATCGGCGACTTTTCGGCCGGTCAGATGGTCTCGAATCGTGCGCGCCCGGTGATACAGGACGGCCGTCATTACATCGACATCCGCGAGAGCGAATCGGCGGAGTGGACACGATATCCGGTTGACTACGTCATCGGGTCGAAGTGGCAGCAGGCCTACGCGACACGCCTGCCCGATTCGCGCATTCTCGTGTTTCCCATTCAATACAGCCGCAACAAATCGTCCTGGCTGAACTACTGGGGCATCGTCGATGCGCCGGGCTCGGAGCGCGCAGACATCTCGCGCTTTCACACGATTCCGGAAGGGGCGATTTACCAGACGGCCTGCGCCCCTTGCCACACCAGCCAGCTGAAAGTGGAGACAAGGGGTCAGATCCCTTTTTTTGCTGAATTCGCGCGCAACGGGCAAAAAAAGGGGTCTGACCCCATTTCCTTCCGCGAGGGCGGCATCAACTGCGAGATGTGCCATGGGCCTTCGCTCGCGCACATCGAGCGGATCAAATCGGGCGGCGCATCTCCCGATGCCTCTCATGAGACGCCGATTCGTTTCGCTCGCCTGCCGGCACAGCAGTACGTTTCTGTGTGTTCCCAGTGCCACGCGCAATCGGCCGTGCACAACGCCGACGCGGCCGGCAACGTCAACTACTCAGGGCAAGTGCCGTTCTATCGCGTGTATCCCGTGCATCTGGCGTCGAATTTTTCGCGCAAGGCGTTTTTCCGCGATGGCCGGTACCGCGCGACGACGTTCATCAGCGAGGCGTTTTCGCGCTCAGAGTGCTTTCGAAAAGGCGAGGCGACCTGCGGGTCGTGCCACGATCCGCATCCCGTCGATGCGTCGACGAACCCCACGTCACTGAAGTTCCGCAACAACCCCGATCGGATGTGTGTCCAATGTCACACAGAGCTCGGCGACCGCCCCGAGCGGCACACCCGCCACGCGCCCGACAGCGAAGCAAGCCGATGTGTCTCATGCCACATGCCGCGCATCGTGGACGCCCTTCTCTTTCCCGCGCGGTCGCACGAGATCGACGATGTGCCCGATGTGGAAATGACGGCGCGCTTTGGAAATGAGGACAGCCCGAACGCGTGCCTGATGTGTCACAGGGATCGGGACGTATGGTGGTTACGTGAGGAGATGGTGAGATTCTGAGGTTCCGGTTCCGACGGTTCCGGTTCCAGGGTTCTGGTTCCGAAGGTTCGGGTTCCAGATTCTGGTTCGAGGTTCCAAAGTCCGCGAACCACGAACGTGGAACGCGAACCTCGGAACCTGAACCTCGGAACTGGAACGTGGAACCAGGAACCTCCAGCGTCAGATCTTGGTTCTACAAACCGGCGCAATGCCGTTGCCGATGTCATCGACCCAGTAGATGTAGCCGTTGTACACCGACGCGCCGTGCGGAAATGGTGATCCGTCCGGCAGGATGATCGCGTCCACGATCTCGCCCGTGACCATGTCGCGCTTGAAGAACCCGCCCATGTTCGTGTCCGACTCCCAGAGATGCCGTGCGTCGGGCGACTCGATGCCGATGCCGTGCGGCCGGAAGCCGACAGTTGGAAACATGTGCTCGACGGTCCAGGTCTTCGGGTCGATGCGATAAATCATTCGGCCCGGAGGCACCGCCATCCACAGCTTTCCGTTCTGGGTCTGCTGTCCATGCGCGCCGGTTCCAGGCGCGGGAGGTCCGGGATTTCCCGCAACGGCTCCGCCCCGGCCGACGCCCAGGCCGTCGGACGTCGTCTGTCCTCGCCCGTCCCCGGCAGCCGCGTCTGCCGCGCCACCACCTCGTCTGGCGCCCCCGCCTCCTCGCGCAGGAATTCCTGCCTCGGCGCGCGCCTTCTGGCCGTAGGTGTCGGGCCGCGCAGCGATATCAGTTGTCCTGCGATAAATGACGCCGGCCCCGGGCGTGAAGTGCTTCTCGATCGTCTCGCCGGTCTTCGCATCGGCCCGAATGATCTCGCGGCTGTAGGTCGAACCGATCCAAATCGTCCGGTTGTCCTCGTCAACGCCAATCCCGCTCGGCCCGGTTCCTTCCGGCGACAGTTCCCGCAGTTTCTTGCCCTCGTAGCTCGACAGATACACCTTGCATCTTCCCGGCGTGTCGGTACGGCTGCCGGCGATGTCGATCGTCCAGATCCCTTCGGCGGTGCACTGCATGCCGTTGCCGGACAAGCCAGGCGCCTTGAAAAGAATCTCAACCTTCGCCATCCGGGTCGGGTAGGTCGCCTTCGGTGTGGCCGGCGTCGCGCCCTGCGCGCCAGCCATCCCCTTGGTGGCCGCCTGCGCGAGCAGAGTCTGTCTCGAAGGAGGAAAGAGCAAGGTCGCACCAGCCGTCAGCGCCGTCGTGCCAAGGAACTCTCTGCGTTTCATGGATGTCCTCTTTCTTAGATGGCTCGGCGCGCTCCCGCGCGCCGAGCAACCGCCTCGCGCTCTTCGCGCTCGGCGCAAATTCGCAATGCCGATCTGCGCATGCCTCACCCGTGACTGAACTAACTAATCCCTCAGCCCTCAGCCCTCAGCCCTAAGCCCCAGCCGTGGGCCTACCAGCTCAACCTCATGACAATCTGTCCGCTGCGTGGCGGCCCGAACACCGTGCCCGTGTTGATCCGTCCGAACCCCGACACCGGGACACCCGCGCTATTGACCGTCTGCGTCTGCTGCGGGTTTGTCGCATCAGGATTATTCAACTGAATGCGATTGAACGCGTTGAAAAATTCTGCACGGACCTCGAATCTCGTCCGGCTCGTCAACCTGAAATTGCGGCCGAAGCTGAGCTGCTCGTCCGGACGCCGCTGGTACCGGAAATCATCATAGTACGGCAGCGACGCGGCAAATTGTCCCTGCGCCGGATTCGACCATGCCGCGGGATTCAACACGAAGTCCCGGTTCGGATCGTAATCGGTGCCGTCGAGATCCTTCAGGAACAAGTCCTGCCCGTCGACGCGATTCATCCGTGTGGTCTGGAAGAGCAGCGTGTTCAGCTGATTCTGAGACGCGGGAACCGGAATCGGCAGTCCGCTCGCGTAACGGACGATACCGCCGATCGTCCACCCCCCGAACGCGGCGCGGACGAATCGATTCTGCGTGAACGCCGGCACTTCGTAGTTGAACGCCAGCACGGTGATGAGCGGCTCGGACAGTTCCGGCACGAAGAACACATCTTCGGGATGATCGAAGACATTGTTGGCGGTTGTGCCCGTGCCCGTCACCATGTTCGTCCGCTCGTTCTGCCACGTGAAGGTCGCCGTCAGGTTCAGCCCCCGCGAGTACCGCTTGACGGCCTTCACCTGCAGCGAATCGTACTTGCTCTCCCCGAGCGGCACGCCGAGGGCGTTGATCGTGCCGAACTGGGGGAACGGCCGCAGGCTCTGGGCGACGGTGTTCGCGCCCGAATAGCCGGCATATGGCAGCTTGTTGAACCCGCGCGAGGCCGCGAGCGGCGAATCGAGACGCGCACGGAGCAACGCCTGATCGTTGGCGTTGTTGATATCCAGCCCGAATGACCTCAACCGATCGATGCTGATGGCGTTGAGGCTGGTCAGGTTGTTCGCCGTGAAGCCGTCTCCCCGATTGCCGACGTACGCGAAGTCGACGACGAGATCGCGCGTGATTTCCCGCTGAATCGAGACGTTCCATTGATTCAGCTTCGGCATCTTGCCGGAGTCGGGGTGAATCCACTGAGGCGGCGAATCGACCTGCCCCGGCGATGGACGGATGCCGGCATCGTTCGCCACCCTGAAGAGATCGTCGCGGTTGTACACGAGACCGGTGCGCAGAAGCGCGCCAGGTTCGGCGAATGCCGGCGACTCGAAGTTGATCGTGTTCCACCCGCCGGCGCCCAGTGTTGAACCACCGTCGGACTGCCCGTTTCCGGTTTGCGCGTAGGTGATACCCCACCCGGCGCGCAGCACGGTTTTTGGCGTCCACTGATACGACACGCCGAGCCGGGGACCGAACGAATACGGATACGTCTTCACAAACCGGCAATTGCACGCGCCAGTGCCGTCACCTTCGTAAATGGTGGCGCCGGGCAATCCGCCGGCGGCCGGATTCTTCACGTCCGCCGAAAACATGCTGCGACGATCGTCCTGCTCATATCCGTACGCCTGCCTGTCCCATCGCAGCCCGTAGTCGATCGTCAGGTTCGACTTGATGCGCCATGTGTCCTGAACGAACGTCGAGATCGCCGGCCGGCGCCAGTTCGGGTCGGTCGGATTCGAAACCGAGGCGTTGTTGACCATCCCGAGCAGGAAACTGGCGTAGGGCAACCCCACCGCGCCGCCGCCGAGATTCTGGCCGTTGGTCGACGGCAGCGCCGTCTGCTGCGCGTTGAAGTTGTACGCGCCGTGCGAACCGTGGATCACCGGATTACTGAAGATGTCGTCGCGCCATTCGAACCCGGCCTTGTACGTATGCGTATTGCGCGAGTGCGTCACAGTGACCAGGGCCTGGGGCTTCTTGGTCGCAGGCAGGCTGCCGGCGACCGCCATGCCCAGTTGCATGCCTCCCCCGGTCTGCGTGAACATGCTGTTGATGACCGGAAACCCGATGCCGTTCACGGCGCCGCGAAGTCCGAGATTTGCCACCGGATCGAACTCGCGCACTTCCGGCAACCCGAAGTCGGGATTCCAGTGACGCACGTACCCCACGCGCGTGTCCACGAGGGTCGTGGGCGACAACGTCCAGTCGTATGTCACGCGAATCGTGTGCGTGGAGGTGGCGAATCGCCGCACCGCGGTAATCGGCGTCGGCAAACCGTCCGACCCGTTGTAGTGCGGTCCCCAGTACCGTGAGTAGTAGCCCGACAGCTTCCCGCTGCTGCTGAAGCTGTGGTCCATTTTGAGCGTCGCAATCGACTTGATCGTGTCGGCCGGAAACGACTGATCCCAGTTGTTCACCAGACCCGCGCGCGTCGCCCTCGGTATGTAGTCCTGAATCTTCAGCGCCACCGGGTCGAGCAGCTCTCGCGGTATCACGTTGCCGGGAAAGGGATCGCGCACCACCTGGCCGCTGACCACGCGCGTCGTACGCGGATCGTAGATCGCGTTCTCCATGATCGGCCGGCCAAGCGGATCGACACCAAGCTGACGTCCCGTGAGGGCTTCGCCGAAGTCGCCGTTCCTCATCCGATCGGTGGGCATCGTCTGAAGCAACCCCGAACGCGTCTCGACCTGGCGGAACTGTTCGAGCGTGTAGAAGAAGAACGTCCTGTTCCGGCCGTCGTACACGCCCGGAATCGTCGCAGGTCCGCCGATGCTGCCGCCGAAGTTGTTGCGACGGTTGGCAGGCTTGACCAGCTTCCCGGTTCCATCATTCGTAAACGGAATGCCGGCACCGAGTGTTTCGTTGACGTAGTACTCGAACAGGCTGCCGCGCAGCGTATTGCTGCCCGATTTGGCCGTGAGATTGAAGATGCCGCCCGCCACCTGGCCGTACTCAGCCGCGAAGTTGCTCGTGTGGACAGTCATCTCTTCGAGCGACTCGACCGACGGCTGCACCTGATCGACGCGGATCATCAGACGATGGTTGTTGGCTTCCATCCCTTCGACGCGAATCTGGAACGTATTCAGCGGCGCGCCCCCGACCTTGAGCGAGCTGTAGGACGAAATGTTCCCTCCTGGAACGAGCGTGACGAAGGAATACGGATTGCGGATGGCTGCGGCGGCGAAGTTGCCGCGCGCGCCGAAGTTCAGCGGCAGCGAGTTCAGGTTCTCGCTCGTCACGCTCGAGGCAATCTCGGCGCTCTGCGTGTCGAGCATCGAGGCATCGGCGACGACGTTCACTTCTTCGGCGAGGTTCCCCACCTGCAGCTTGGCGTCAATCCGTGCCGTTTGCCCGACGAAGATCCGGATGCCCTCCTGGCGGAAGCGGCCAAAGCCGGTCAACTCGATGTTCAGGTTGTAGCTGCCGACGGGCACCTGGGCCAGCGTGTAGTTGCCCGTCTGGGTCGTGACGGTCTCGTACCGCGCCCCGTTTTCGGGATTCTCCGCGACCACGCTCGCGCCCGGCACCACGGCGCCGTCGGGATCGACGACGGTACCGGTAATGGTGCCGCGATCGCTCTGGGCATACGCGCTGGAGGCGAACAGGAGGCAGAGAACCGCACTGGCGAGCACTTTCATAGAGCACCTCATTGTTAGACCGGAGGCCTGGCTTTCGCTCCGCCGCTCGCGTGTCTCGATTTTCGAAAATCACATCTGTTTTTCGAAAATGCTTCGAGGCCTGACGCTGTTGCCAGAACTCTCCACGCGTTTCGGTTGGCGATTGCCGCCTACCCTACGCCTTTCGCGTACAAAGTGTCAACACTTTTGATGTCGCAGAAAGTCCCGTTATTCGCGGACCCGTGCCCCGACGCGCACCGCCCGAATGCGCTCGGCTTCGGGCCGGGCCTCATAGAACGTGTCGAGTGGATAACAACCCGACACCATGCCCATGCGAGGTCCGGTTGTGCAGTCGCTGAACGTACGACAGATGGCGGCCCGGCGGAGCGGCCTCCCGCTCAGCACATCGTCGGGCAAATCGGGATATGAAAGCACCACACGGCCAAGGCCGATGAAATCGGCGAGCCCGTTGCGCACGTTGTATTGCCCGACGTGCGGCAGCCACTCCTGCAGATAGCTGTAGGCCGAGCCGACGAAGACAAGGTTCGGAAACTCGGCCTTCAACCGTGCGGTCGCGTCTATCTGACGAGCCACGCCGCGCAGGGGATCTTCGGGCGGCTCGTAGCCGTCGAGCGGCGGGAAGAACGCGGGGCGTTGGATGTGGGGGTTGTAGTACGGACTCCCTGCAGAGATGCAGATCCACCGGATGCCGAGCGCCTCGAGGTGCGTCAGCAGGGTGCGCCCGTCCGCCAGCGCACTATCCATGTCTTCACCGTTCATCACGCCGAAGCCGGGCTCCTGACCGGTCGTCTGTTCCGGCACGCCGACGCCGCCGGCGCCCTTCCGGTGCGGCACCATATCGAAGATCGAGACGCGCACGACGATGACCATTCCGGGCACACTGCTCCGGATGCCGTTGATGATCTGCGTGATGAAACGCATCCGGTTTTCGAGTGAGCCGCCGTACTTGCCCGGCCTCGTGGTCGCACCAAGCAGCTCGTGCCCGAGGTATCCGTGACAGGCCTTCGCATCGACGAACTGATAGCCGCAATCGTATGCCAGCCGCGCCGCCGAGATGTAGTCGTCCACCAGGCGGTCAAGCTCGTCATCGGTGAAGACGCGCACGCCGTTCGGGAATCGTCTGTCGAGAATCGGATGATGGCAGGCGGCGATCGGCGACGGCCTGTCCCATATGTCGGGCCGCGCGAAGCGGCCGGAATGGGTGATCTGCAATCCGAGATACAGATCGCCGTCGGCGTTGGATCCAAATCGCTCGCGATGCGCCGAGATGAGCTCGTCGCGCAACGACGCAATCGATTTCTGCGTCTGCCGCGTCAGCAGCAACTGGTTGGGGTTCGCGCGGCCATCGTGGCGCACGGCGACCGCCTCGCCGCCCCACATCAGCTTCGCGCCGCTCACCCCGAAATTTCTCCACCGCCGCCGGGTCAGCTCGCTCGGCTCGCCCGCAGGCGTGCCGTCCCAGCCTTCCATCGGAAGAATGCAGAACCGGTTGCCCACACGAACGCCGTCCACCTCGATGGCCTGCGCGAGGGCGCCGGACGCGTCGATGGTGTCGTCGAATGCCAGAGGGATGTTTGAACGCTGAAGGTGACTGCGGAATGCCGAAGGGGTTTTCAGCGATGCGACCCTGGGGAACGGCACGGGGGAATACTACGACATGTCATGCCATGACTAGTCGTTGGCTTTTTTTGCGTCTTTCTTGTTGTCGTCCTTGCCGCGTCCGAAGACGCGCGACCAGAAACCGCGTTTCTTTTTCGGTTCCTCCACCGAACTCGTCCCCACCACCGCGTCGGTTTCCCGCGACGCTGGAGCAACGGTCGAAACGGCGGGCATATTCGCGGCAATCTGCACGGGGGCTGTCGGGAACGGCTCGTTCGCGCGGACGCTTCCGGCCGGCAGCCCTGAGGCGAGTTGTCCGGCAATATTGAAGTTGTGCTCGAGGCACACTTCGGTCGGTGTCGTGCCCGGGACGAAGTACTCCGTGATGATCCGATCGCAGAACGCGCCCGGCAGACGGCCCGTCTGACGGCAGACATTGACGGCCATCAACCCTTTGGGCGACTTGAACGGCTGCGGCTCATCGTTCGCCGTCGCCTGCTTCATGAAACGCGCCCACATCGGTACGGCGATCTCTCCGGCGAATCCGTTCGAGATGATCGTGCGAGGCTTGTCGAATCCAATCCACACACCTGTCACGAGCTTCGGCGTGAATCCCACGAACCAGGCATCGACGTAGTCGTTGGTCGTGCCGGTCTTGCCGGCGGCCGGCAGCGTGAAGCCTTCCTGACGCGCCTTATATGCCGTTCCGAAGTTCACCACATCGGAGAGCATGCTCGTCATGAGGAACGCCGTCTGCGGCGACACGACCTGTTGCGGCGCCTGCTTGGCCTCGAACAGCACTTCACCCTGCGCGTTCTCGACACGCCGGATGAAGATGGCCGGCCGCAACTGTCCCTGATCGTCGAACGATGCGTACGCCGACGTCATCGCCATCAGCGTCACTTCGCCGGACCCGAGCGCGAGGGACGGCACGCTGGGCACGTTGCCCATGCCCATCCGCTGCGCCTGCGCCACCGTTCTGGCAATGCCGACTTCTTCGAGCATCCGGACGGCGGCGCGATTGCTCGACGTACGCAACGCGCTTCGAACCGTCATGGCCGACGCGACCGAGTGCTCATCTTCGGGCATCCACGCGCCCTGCAGTGTCTGAATCGGCTCGTCGAGTCCGGTGACGAGCGAACCCGGCGAGTATCCGGCTTCGAGCGCCGCGGCATACACGAACGGTTTGAAGGCAGAGCCAGGTTGACGCAAAGCCTGCGTGGCTCGATTGAAACGGCTCGACTTGAAATCGCGCCCGCCGACCATCGCACGCACTTCTCCGGTCGTGGGGTCGAGCGCGACGAGGGCCGCCTCCAGGCGATCGGCTGCAGATTCCGTCTTCGCCGTTCCGCGGCTCTGGGCCCGCTTCGCGCGACGCGCTTCGATCTGCTCCAGCGAGTTTGCCACCGTCGCCTCGGCTGCACGCTGCATGTCCGGATCGATGGTCGTGTAAACCTTGAGGCCGCCTTCCGACAACCGCTCCCAGCCGAATTGCTTCACGAGCTGCTGCCGCACTTCCTCTTTGAAATACTGCCCGTGCGGCTCTTCGCGCCGCAGCACGTCGCGGAGCGCCAGCTTCTCGTTCGACGCGCGTTCGAAGGCTTCTTTCGTGATGATGCCCTGGTCGTGCAGCGCCTTGAGCACCAGGTTTCGGCGCGCGACCGCACGCCCCATGTTCACCGTGGGCGCGTTCACCGACGGCGCGTTGACCATGCCCGTGAGGAGCGCGGCCTCGGAGAGATCCAGATCGGCGGCCGACTTGCCGAAATAGCCCCTGGCGGCCGCCTCGGCGCCGTACAGGCCGTCGCCGAAGTACACCTTATTCAGGTAAAGCTCGAGGATCTCGTCCTTGGAATACATCCTCTCGATACGCATGGCCAGGGCGATTTCCCGGACTTTTCGCCATAACCTTTTTTCACGGGTGAGAAAAGTTTGCCTGGCCAGCTGCTGGGTGAGCGTGCTCCCGCCCTGGGCGGCACGCCCCTCTAAGACGTCTGCCCAAACGGCGCCGAAGATGCGGACGAGGTCGAAACCCTTATGGTTTTCGAACCGCTGGTCTTCGAAGGCGACAATCGCCTTTTTCAGGTGTGGGGACACCTGCGCCAGCGGCACTTCGATGCGATATTCCCGGAAAATCGTGAAAACCGGCCGATTATGGATGTCGTATAGCGTGGTCGCCTGGGGCATTTCCCCAAGCGAACGCAACTCATCGCGGCCTGGCAGTCCGGAAAATAACGCCCAGAGTCCGATAACGAACAGAAGGACAAGGGCGCCCACGGACGCAGCGACCGTGCGTTGATGCGATAGCACCCATTGCTTCGACTGCAGGGCCCACGGTTCGAGCCGTGACCAGTGCCCGTCGAGCAGAAGACGCCACTGCTTGAGCCGCTCAAGTGTCTTATCGAACGACAGCCGGGGGGCCATGTACGGTGCCCTACTGCAACTCTTACGCCGACCCATCTTCGCGCCACGGCGCACATCGCTTCGGCACGGCAAGCTTTACGAACTCACGAACCCACCAACCCACACGAACCCACGAACTCCACGAACGCTCGAACCAAACAGTGTTCAAACCGGTGCGCCTTCGGGTGCGCGCGCCGCGTATTGAAGCGGTTTGGTCCAGAGGCTTTCCAGCCCCTCGAGGATGTCCGAGGCCCAGCTGAAGACGTTGCGGCCGGCGACGATACGCCGCATCGCTCTCATCCGCAGCCGCCGCTCTTCCGGATCCATGTCGATCGCGCGCGTGAGCGCCCTCGCGAAGCCGTCGACGTCGTACGGATTGATGATGAGCGCCTCGCGCAGCTCCTCGGCGGCACCTGCGAGCGCGCTCAGCACGAGCACACCGTCTTCATCATCGCGCGCCGCGACAAACTCTTTCGCAACCAGGTTCATGCCGTCGGCAAGGGAGCTGACCACACAGAAATGCGCCATGCGATACAAGGCGACGAGCTCGGCGAGACCAAGCGCCTTCTTGTGATAGTAGATGGGCTGACACCCGCCCGGCACCCCGTGCTTTGCATTGACCTCCGCGACTTTGCGATCGATCTCCGATTCGATCGCGCCGTACCGTTCGAGCTGCGATCGCGACGGCACACCGATCTGGACGAACGTGAAACGCCCGCGCAGATCCGGACGCCGGGTCAGCACGCGATCGATCGCTTCGAGGCGCTCGGGGATGCCCTTCGTGTAGTCGAGCCGATCGACGCCGACACCGACGATGTTGTCGCCGGCCAGGCCGAACATTTCACGCAGCTCGGCCTGCTGCGCGTCGAGGAATTCGTCGCTCACGACTCCCTGGATCCGGTCGTAGTCCACGCCGATGGGGACCGACACGACTGTCGTGCTTCGTCCCTTGTATCTGACGCTGGCGCCATCGGCTTCGACTTCGGCGCCCAGCTCGTCCTCGACCGCCAGGAGAAAATTGCGCCGATCCCGCTCGACCTGGAACGCGAGCAGATCGTTGGCCATCAGCCCCGCCAGAAGCTCGCGGCGCCACTGGCACATCAGCAGCCGATCCGGATTGGGCCACGGGATGTGCCAGAACAGCGCCGTGCGCACGTGCGGCCGGCGCCGGCGCAGATACAACGCCGCCATGGCGAGGTGATAGTCCTGTAGAAAGACCGGTGTGTCCGGCGTGGTCATCTCGCGATCGATGGCCGCGGCGAACTGCGCGTTCACCTTCTTATAGGCGGCCCAGTCTTCCCGGCGGAATTTCGGCCGGACGTCGACGAGGTGGCAAAGGGGCCAGAGACCTTCGTTCGCAAAACCTCCGTAGTAGAGCGCGAACTCGTCCTGTGGAATCCACAGGCGCCGGAGATCGTAGGCCGGGCTGCCCGGAGGCACCTGCACTTTGTCGGACTCGTCGACCGTCTCCCGATCGGCAGTACCCGCACCGTGCGCAATCCATGTCCCGCCGCGCTCGCGCATCAGGGCGTCGAGCGCGACGGCGACTCCACCGGTCGCCGTTGCGCACGTGATGCGCCCGTGGTCGTCCACGTTGTGAAGATAGGGCTCACGATTCGACACCACGAGCAGAGGCCGTGGCGCATGCGAGTCGATCTCGCCTGCCCGAAGGAGGCCGGTGCGGAACAGCGCCGGCCCCACCAGCTCGTCAATGGCGATCAGCGCCACGAGCAGCATCTGCACCTGCGCGCCCCAGGTCGGAAATTCGGTCGCCACGGCAGCCGCAAGCCCAAGCGTGATGCCCGCCTGCGAGATCAGTCCCATCCAGACGTATTCGCTGGACGAATCCTTGACCCCCGACACGTGCAGTCCGGTTCGGACACCGATCCAGATCAGACCCACGCGCGCGGCGGCCAGGCCGACCGCGGCCAGCCCGGCGGTCGCGAGCGTATCGAGACGCAATGATGTGCCGATGCCGACGAAAAACACGACGAGCAGCGGCAGCGCGCCCGACTGAATCGCGGCCTTCAGCGTTTCGCCTTGCGCCACGGCAACGTTCGCGATGATGATGCCGGCCGCCATCGCGGCCAGGAGCGGCTCGACGCGCTGGGTCATCCCGACCTGGCTGAGCAGCAGACAGACCACGAGCAGGGCGAGCGTCACTTCGCGATTGACGTATCTCAGATAGAGCGCAAACAACGCGCCCACCAGACACCCGAACGCGACGGCTCCGCCGATTTCCCACGACAGCCTGACGATCATGTTCACGTCGCCGGGCGCGTTGTCTCCGAATGTCGCTCGGGCCATGTGCATGAACACCGAGAACAGCACGAGCACGACGATGTCGGCGAGCACAACCGTCGCCAGGACGAAGTCGCTCAGCTTGCCGCGCGAGCCGGTCTCGGCGATAACCGCCGCGCTCATCGTCGGCGAAAAGCTCACGACGATGACGACCATCAACGCGATCATCGCGAGCTTGGCCGTGCCCGTTGCCTGCGGCGCGATGGGCAGCCACGGCCACACAATCCACGCGAGGAGGCCGAGGCCCGCCATCGCAGTGCCCAGCGTGATGACGGTCGTCAGCCCCGCGCCTGCCACGCGCCGCTCGAGGCGCTCGATGTTCAAGGTGAGGCCGGCGATAAACGCAATCAGCGTCGTCGCGATCCCGTTCACCGTCTGGAGCTGGCGCGCCATCACTTCTGTAATGACGTTGCCCAGGTAGGGTCCGACAAGGAGACCGAACAACAGATAACCCGTCAGGCGCGGCATGCGGAACCGCCGCAGAAACTCGCCGGCGACGAGGGCGAGCACGAGGGTGAAACCGAGGGCGAGCGCAGCCCCGCGCGGATCGCCCGACACCGCAGGGCCGATATGGCGGACGAGCACCATGGCTGCAATGACGAGCGCAATGGCCACCAGCCGCGTCATTGCAGCACTCCCCTGAACACGTCGAGCGCCAGCGCAACGGCCACCAGCGGCAACGGCATGACAGCCACGGCCGACGGCGCGCGTGCGCCGTCGCGTGCGGCAAGATGCAGGATCAGCACGACGAGCGCGAGGACCGCGGCCTCGACGTATGTCGTGATGGACGCGCCGGTGACGAGGAGCAGCAGCACGACGAGCGGATGCTGGAAGTAGTCGAGCTCTTTGACGATGCGCGCGCGCGCGAGATCGCCCGCGGCGCTCCACAGAATGCCGGCGAAGAGCCCCGCGAAAAGTGCGGACAACGACAGATATGCCGCTGCGCCGCCGACCAGCAGCAGCGCTCCCACGACGAACACCTGCTGCTCGCGCTCGGAGTCGGTCTGTCCGACGAGCAACCAGCCCGCAAACGCCACGATAAGGGCGATGCCGGCCATGGCCAGCGTGATCAGGAACAACGCAATCGGCGAGGCCTCACGAGAGAAGCCAATGGCAACGCCGCCGAGCGCGGCGATGACGATCGAGGCATCGGCGCGAGGCTTGTGCAGATCGACATTGAGACCGACGAACACGCCAATCATCGCGAGCGCCATCGCCACAATGGGATCGAGCAGCAGCACAACGGACGGCGTGAGGAGGTTGAGACCGTTCGGTCCCACCGCCACGCCCATGAGCAGCAGCGCCGGAAGCGTCCAGAGGGTCATTTTTTGTCGCGGGGGTCCCCTGCCCCGCTCAGCTGAACGCTCTTTTCAAGCACCACGACGTGATGCTCGTCGCCGCGTGTCAGCGCGATGAGCAGCTTGTCACCGCGCGACAAGGTATCGAAGAGGTGCGTCACGTGCGCCGCCGTCGGCACTTTCTGCCGTCCGATAACGGTGATGAGATCGCCTTGACGAATCCCCGCGCGGTCGGCGCGTGACCGGGTATCCACACCGAGCACTTCGACGCCAACGCGAGCCACGGTGCGCACGCGAAGACCCAGCGAGGGATTTTCGGGCAGCTCGACCACGGGGGCGGCGACGATCGCGACATCGCGAGCCTCGCCCTCGCTGCGCACGCGCAGCTTCACTTCATCACCACGTGCGATATTCCGAACGCGCGCGCGCCAGTCGTCGGCAGTGGTGACAGCCTGGCCGTTCACGGTTTCGACAATGTCGGTCGCGGCGAGCTCGTTGGCTGCGGGGCCGTCGGGATCGACCCACGCGATCGCCAATCCGAGCGTCGTCTGCTGCACCGTCACCCCGAGCTGACCCGGAGCG
The DNA here is from genome assembly GCA_963811435.1 of Vicinamibacterales bacterium. Taxonomy (GTDB): domain Bacteria; phylum Acidobacteriota; class Vicinamibacteria; order Vicinamibacterales; family JAMQPK01; genus JAMQPK01. The sequence goes on along the minus strand of CAWERD010000006.1, from coordinate 79,859 downwards.
TGCGGGGCGTCTTCTGCGAGGCGATCGGCGCTGTCGAGCACGAGGTGCCCGGGCACAAGCGAGAGGGCACCTGCATCCTCGACCGCCACGCCCGCAAGCATTCCCTCGGTCGTGAAGACGAACGTGCCTGGCGAGAGACTCACGGCAGGCGGAAGACGCCAGATCGGACCTCGCCACACGCGGCTCTCAACCGGCACCAGCGAGCCGACGAACACCGGTCGTAGTGAGAGATTGCCTTCGACCAGATCGGCCGCGATCAGATAGCGCGGGTAATCAAAGATGCGAGGCGTCCATGCGGCGATCGACGGCACATCGGCCTCGGGCACTCGCGCCAGCTCGAGTCCGGACACCGTCAGCGCAATCCCCACGTCCTCGCCGATTCGTAGTGCAGCGGTGCCACGTTCGGTTGCCGCGATGGCGGCAGCCACGCCCGGCCGAAGGTCGGACAGCGAGCGCGCGAGATCGTCGTAGCTCGATTGAGGGCGCAATTGTGCGAGCACGGGCACGACGGGAGCGGAATTGGCCGGGCGGTCCTGAAAACGAAGACGCGCGAGCAGCCACAACGCTCCCACCGACACGACGATGGTTATCAGGAGCAGGCGCGTCTCACGCGAAATCACAGGTTGACCGTATTTCGTCATCGCCCCGCCTGACATAGAGTGCACATCACGTGTCCCTCGCAAAGATCCCGGCAGAGATCAGGAATTCGTCGCACGGTTCCTGCCAAGCGTCGCACATCTGGAAACGTTTATCGTGTGGAAACGTTTATCGTGCTTCAGAGAAATACAGCGCGATCATGGAGCCGCGCGCCACTAAGGCAATTGATGCGCTCTCGGACCGTTGCGCCGATCTGTACGCACGCGAACAAAGTGCGATTCTCACTCTTCGTGACAGCAGCCACGCTGACTTCCGCACAGGAATTTTCCGAAGCGTTTGGACTCGAGAAGAACACGAGCGATGACTGAAACTGCAGGAATCGAAATTCCGTTTAGTCAGACGACCGCGCGACCACGCCGGTCTGGAGACGGGCGTTGATCGTCGCGACGTACGTGGAAATCCGATCGATCTGCCTGCAAAGCGTTGCGAAGCCTGATCGCGTAAAGGTGATCGTGTAAGTGTCTGGGGGCAAGCCCTGCATGACGTATTGCCCCTGCGAGTTGCTGACGGCGGCTCGTCTGCCGAGCGCGGCGAGACCGGAGGCCTCGATGGTGACACCTGACAGCGCCTGTCCGTGATCGTCCACAACCTGACCGGTGATCCACATACACAACTCCGTCGAAATGTGCCGTGTACTATGCCTGGTTGGGACGGGCGCGGGCATCCCGCCACAGGGGGAATTTCCTGGCGGACGTATGTTACTCACAGCAAGATGAAACTGCCAGACTGGAATCCAGAAAAAAATCGGATTCCAGTCGTGCAGAGAGAGCGGTGCAGCTCTCGATCGTGCGCCCCTCCGCGATCCTATCCCCCCGCATGTACGATGCCATCGGCTCGACACAGTATTTTCGGGCGAAAAACGCACTGTCAGCATATGGACACACGTGTGCGATCGAACTGCAACGGTTGCAGAAATTCTCTTTTGAAAATTTTTCTCAGTTTTTCTCTGTGACCTTCATGAAGCGAGGGCTCGCCGGCATGGCACCGAGGGCCGGAGGGGATTATGGTGTAGGATCGTCACTCACACAAACAATTCGTCCAGGCGGGGTGACCAATGTGGTGGATGTACATCGGTCTCGGCGTGATTGTCGCATTCCTCGTGATCTTCGTGTTTGCCATGCTCGCGGCAAGCTCCACGGATATCGGCGACGTGTCGGCCCGCACTGACCCACGCTCCAAGTAACCGCCTATTCGCGCGATCGCTCGAGAACGCCGGCGCGGCAGAACGACTCGATCACATCGAGCACGTGCGGCCAGACGTCAGGCATCGCCGACTCGATGGGCGCCATCCGTCGCAGAATCTGCTTGTCGGCCAGCACCTGATCACACCAACTGCCGCCTCCTGAGTGCTCATTTTGCAAGAGCGGCTGCAGCCGATCGACGGCATTCGCAAAACGCGCTTCAGCGGTCCCATGCCGCTCGAACTCATCCCACAACAGGCGGAATCGATCGCGTTGATCGGCGGGCAGCAGGCCGAAGATCCGATCGGCCGCCGCCTGCTCACGCTGCAGTTTTCCCTCGAGCGCCTTCACGTCGTACGCCGACACGTCTCCGGCGTCGATCTCGACGAGGTCGTGGACGGCGACCATCTCCATCACGCGCATCCAGTCGATGCCGGCAGGCCCGTACTCGCGCATCACCATGATGACGAGTACGAGGTGCCAGGAATGTTCGGCTGAGTTTTCGAGACGCGATGTATCGACGAGCGGCGTGCGCCGGACGACAGACTTGAGCTTGTCTGCCTCGACGAGAAAGGCGATCTGCTGCGCGAGTCGCGCATTCATGCGCCCAATAGATTACCGGCGCGCTGTGCGTCTGTCGAAGTACGGCCCGTCGCCGACGACGGCGCAATATGGCGATGAGTCCAACACCTGGCAATCGAGCATACGGCCATCCTCGAGCGTCAGATGCAGCGTATCGCCGTCCTTCGCCCGCGGCTTCTTTTCGAACTTCACCACGCTCGCCTGCCCGCCCGAGCCCACCTCGACCTCATATGGCAGAAATCCGAGCTCGCGCTCGCCGCACTTCACGCAACCTGTTCCATGTAGACCAGGAGAATCCATAACGAAAGATACTGCAACAGGTACGCCAAGAATACGGCCCGTCTCGGGAGCAGAAAACCTGCGAGAAAAACAGTGTTCAGCGCTGGCAGAAGGGCTCGCGATTGTCGAGGGGATCGGCCCAGCGATCGTTTGGTATCAATGGCGTCCAGCCTGGCCTGCCCGGGTCCTGATCGTAGGGATAGGAACCCAGCTGACGGTAGAGCTCCTCATACTTCGCAAGTTTGTTCCGGTCGAGCCGCACGCCCAGACCCGGCGCGTCGGGCACCGAAATCGACCCCTGCTCGTATTTCAACTTGCCGCCCTCGATGACGTCATCTTCAAGATGGTGATAGTGCGCATCGGCCGCAAACGACAGGTTTGGCACCACCGCCCCGAGATGCAGCATCGTCGCAAGCTGGACGCCCAGCTCGCCCGACGAATGCACGGCGACTCCCAGCTGAAACGTTTCACACACCCCGGCGGCTTTCACGCACGGCCGGATGCCGCCCCAGAACGTGGTGTCGAGCAGAATCACATCGACCGATCGCTGCAGCACATTGGCCGCGAGCTGTTCGAAGTTCACAACGACGGTGTTGGTGGCAAGCGGCACCGACAATTTGTCGCGCACATGACGCATACCGGCGAGACCGAACACCGGATCTTCGAGGTAGTCGTTGTTCAGATGTTCGATGGCGCGGCCAAATCGTACCGCCTGCGCGGTCGACCAGACGGCATTGGGATCGAACCGGATGCGATCGCCCGGAAAGGCCGCCGCGATCGCGCGAAAGCACTCGAGCTCGTAGTCAGGGGGAAACACGCCGCCCTTCATCTTGTGGGTCGTGAATCCGTATGCAGATTTAAGCGCGCGCGTGTGGGCGACGAGCTCGTCGATCGTTCGAATCGTGCCGGCTCCATTCGACGCGGCGTATCTGAAGAAGACATACGACGCGAACGTCACACGATTGCGGACACGACCGCCGAGAAGGTCGCAGACGGGCACACCCCACGACTGTCCAAGAAGATCGAGGCAGGCGAACTCGATCGCCGCCGCCATCTGTGCGCGATTGTTGTAAAGCGATGCGGTCGGGTTCGAGAGGAGAAAGCGCATCTCTTCGAGCTGCGCGGGGTCGCGACCGACGAGATAGCGCTTCATCGCGTTCATGCCGGCCGCCGCAGATTCGCCGCCCCCACCCATTTCCCCGAGACCGACCAACCCGTTATCGGCCTCGACTTCGACGATGGTGCGCACGAATCGTCCCCAGTGGCAGCCGTTCGCATGCCTGAGCGGCGCCTCGAGGGGCACGGCTACGGTGGTGGCGCGGACGTCGGAAATCTTCATAGGCCTACTGCGACCCGGTCTTGACGATGCCGCCTCTGAGCCCGGCCCGTGTCATCGCGGCTGCTACGAGACCGCCGGAAATGGCCGTCGCCACGAAACTGCGCGCGTAGGACAACCCCGACTCTCTCCCCTTCGGAATTCCCATCGCGAGCTGCTCAACGCCGTACCTGCCCGTCAAAACAGTTGAACCGGGCAAGGCGTCCGACACTTCGAACAGGATCGACTTGTTGGTCGCAAAGGCGTCGAGCGAGCGGGCCGAGAGCGCCTCGACAACGCTCTCGATCGTCGGCAGACGGACGACCGACGCGTTCTTCAACACTGTGGGCAATGTCGTCGCAGATGTGCTGCCTTCCATCACGCCGACGCGAATCCCCGATCGGTCGACGTCGGAAAATGCCGTGATTGGCGAACCTTGCGGCACGAGAAAGCCGGCTTCGACCTCGATATAGGGTTGCGTGAAGTCGATCTCCTTCGCCCGGGCGGCCGTCGCATTCGTAAAGACAACGTCGACGTTGCCAGAGCGCACCCCTTCGAGCACGGCGCCGTTGTTCGGATAGATCACAGGCTCGAACGGAAGCCCCAGCCATCGGGCGAACTCCCTGCCGAGCTCGAACCCCACACCCTTCGCCTCGTCTGACGCGGGTCCCTTGACGAGAGACGCCGGATTGCCGGCATACAGCCCGACGCGGACTTTGCCGGTCGGCGCCAGAACCTTGCGGGCTTCGAACGTCGGCTTGAGCTCCTGCGACACACCGCGACAAATCAGGACTCCCAGAATTCCGATCGTCAGCCAATACTTTGTCTGCATAAAGTTCGTCTGGCTGCTCAATTTAGCAGAAGAGCCCAACCGCGCGTGGTTGTAAAATCGGTCCACTCAGGAGGCGGTCAATGAGACGCACAACTCTCGTCGTGTCTGCTGCTGCGATCGCGGTGGCTGTCGGCCTCGTCGTTCCTTCGGGTCCCTCTTCAGACCTCATCGCGGCGAATCAGGCTGCGGGTGCGCTGAACTGTAACCTGACGCAGTACAAAGCCAGCAACGGTCTCACGGCTGCGATCGAAGGCGATCTGCTCACCGTGTCGTGGACCGGTCAAGCCACTTCTCAACTCCGAGCGCGGTTTGCCATCGACGGCGGCACTCCGACCATTCGCGATCTGTCGGTCCGGCGCGGCGCCGGCGACTGGGCAATGCTCGGTCAGAACCTCACGCCTGAGTATCAGGTCACGACGGGCATCCGCCGGATGTCGAATGACCAGTCGAACGCCTTGTCCAGTCTCGGCATCGATGTTACGCAGGACGTGATCGACAAGCATCGCTGGTATGCGTTCTGGGATGCGCCGCTCAGCGTTCCCGGCTACAACGTCCCGGGAGCCGGCAGAGGCGGCGGCAGAGGCGCAGAACCGCAGCCGGCAGCAGCACCGCAGGCGCCGCCGGCGCCAACGCTCGGACAAGGCGGCACCATTCCCGAACAGGTGGCAGCTCTCCAATCGGGCTCGCGTGGCAGACCGGGCTACAACCCGAACCCGAATCCTCCGGGAGGGACCGGCGGCCGCGGGCTGGGTATTCCAAGAAAGCCGGAAGAGATCCGCCGAGGCGTATCGGCGTTTTCGTCTTCATCGTGCGATGTCAAGAGCGATGGCGGCAGCCTCGCAGTGACCTTTCCGGGAATGAAGCTCGGCATCTTCGATGGGAATCTCCGCTTCACCGTGTATCGCGGGACGAACCTTATTCAGATGGACGCCATTGCACGGACCAACGAACCGTGGGTGGCCTACAAGTACGACGCCGGGCTCAAGGGGTTTTCGACGTCGACGATGCCCAGGGTCGTTTGGCGCGACACCGGAGGAAATCCACAGCGTCACCAGTTCGGCGGGCCCAAGGCGATGAGCCTGTCGGCCATACGCGCGGCCAAGCGCGTGCTCGTGGCCGAAGGTCCGCGCGGCTCAGTCGCCACGTTCCCGCCGCCGCACACGTTCTTCTTCACGCGCGAGGTGGACGTGAACCTCGGCTACGTCTTCTATCGCAACGATGGCGGCGCGACCTACAGCATCGGCGTGACCATGCCCGAGGCCGAATCCGACACGTTCCCGCAATATGAGCAGAACTACGCCCTGTACAACGCGCCCCCGGGCACGTGGCAGAAGATGTCGACGTTCTTCTACGCAAGTCCAGAGAATGGCGACGCGACACGGCAGGCGGCGCTGGCGTTTACGCGTGATGACGTCTTCAAAGCGGTACCGGGCTACAAGACGTTCGTCAACCACTTCCATCTCCGGGTCGTCGACCGCATGCGGGTGGGCGGGTTCGACACGCCGCTTCAGGATTTGATGGCGATGAAGGCGATCGGTCTCAACGTCATCGGCTTGAGCGATTTCCATGCCGACAGCCTGGCAGCCAACGACTACGGTCCGGCGCGTTTCCGCGACCAGAAAGACTATGGCGAAGTGTCACGGCGGCTCTCGGACAAGGACTTTCTGGTCGTGCCGTGGGAGGAACCCAGCGTGGCGTTCGGGGGCCACTACAACATCATGTGGCCGAAGAACGTGTTCTGGTCGAAACCCAACACGATGGGCGGTGGCCGCGGCGCCGGCGCGCAGGCCACACCGCTCCCGTTCACAGAGACCGATCCGACGTACGGAAAGGTCTACCACACGGGCAACGCAGAGGCGATGCAGCGGCTCCTCGACGCCGAAGGCGGCTACTGGTACCACGCGCACCCGCGCACGAAGTCCACGGCCGGCTTCCCGGACGCGACGTGGGACACAAAGTATCTGAAGAGCGATCGGTATCTTGGCGTGGCCTTCAAACCCGGCATGGGACAGGACAACTCCGAGGCCACGATGTGCGAGTGGCGCTGCTTCGACGCGGTCGACACGATGAACAACCTGAACGCAGGCACGGGCATCGCCCCGAAGTTGGTCATTGCCGACATCGACACTTATCGGAAGAGCCCCGAAGACGACACGTACGCAAATTTCCCGGTCAACTATCTGAAGCTGGACACCGTTCCGGGACCTGATCAGGATTGGAGCCCCGTGCTGAAGGCGATGCGCGACGGCACCTTCTTCGTGACCACCGGCGAGATCCTGCTCAAGAACTATGCGGTCTCCGGCAGCGGCAATCAGCGGACGATTACCGCCGATGCCGAATGGACCTACCCGATGGCGTTCATGGAAATCGTCACGGGTGACGGGAAGACAGTGAAGAAGCAGGTGATTTCGGCGACCGACATGCAGGCGTTCGGCACGAAGAAGCTCTCGATTCCATTCGATGCCACGGGGAAAAAGTGGGTGCGGTTCTCGATGTGGGATGTCGCCGGCAACGGCGCCTTCACGCAACCGCAGTGGCTGACGAGCGTCGCCACGACGACGGGGGGCGGTCGGTAGTTGGTGGTTGGTGGTTGGTGGTTGGTGGTTGGTGGTTGTATAACAAAAACCACCAACTACCAACTATCAACCACCAGCTAAAAGCTACCGGCTACTCGCTACCAGCTAGCCCAGAGAGCCAGGCTTGAGCGTCCGACAGCGTATGAAAGACGCCGACATTCCTGCGACCTGCGGCGGCGGAATACGCTTGGTACATGCGGCTGATACCGAACGGCCCGGGATCGTTCGAGATAAAGGCGACGGGACCGAGCGGAGACTTACGCCCTTCTTCGGCCGCGTAATCGGCCAGCTGCCTCAATTCGTCACCCGACACGGTGACAGTTGCCGCTGAGACGTCGAACAGGAATGCAGAATTGCGCAGGTCGCCGCTTCTGCTCTTGACGATGAAGCTCATCATCTCTTGCATCGTCGTCTCACCTGAGACGATCACGAGGACCTGACGAGGATGCTGATGTTCGGCAATGGATATCGGCAAGCACTAAGTATACACGAGCACTTTTCATGCGTCAGAGCGTGCGCGTGTGCGACCAGGTGAGCGATCGGCGCCGGCTCGCAGCAATGCCGATGGTCAGCAGCACCATCGGTGCAATGTGGCCGACGAGGTGGTGAGCCGGATCGTCCAGAGGACAAACAATTTGAGTAGCGGCCGCGCCAATGGCGGTCGCCGCGAGCGTGGCGAGCGCGGCACTCCACGTCACCCGCAACGGCGCGGCGCGGCGCAGCATTCCAAAGAGCGCCCATCCGGGAATGGCCGCGAACACCGCGATTTCCACGATGCACGCCAGATGAATGGGCAGCGCCAGCAGGCGCGCGAGTGGAGCGCCACCAGCCACGAGCATGGCGACGAGCGTCAGCACCCACCCGCTGCCAACCAGTAACGGCACGCTGCGCTGCGCCGGCGAGCGCTCGGCTCCGGGAATGCTCAAGACCAACGCGCTCGCGGCCGACGCGATGCCGGTCACCAGCGCCATCAGCGCAAGCACGGCGAACGGGGGTTGACGAATCGCCAGCAAGACGTCAGCTCGCGGGCCAATCACCAGCACGCCAATCGCCGTGATCGCCAACGACACTAATGTCCATCGCGCGAGCCGCAGCCGTGGAGACCGGAGCGGTTCCACGGGCTCGAGCGAACGCGTCAGCTCGACAATGAGCTCGTCAGTCTTCACGAGCGCGTCCTTCCAGCAGCCGTCTCAGCACGCGGTACCCTCGATGCGCGGTGACCTTGACCGCCGACTCCGACATCTTCAGCTGACCGGCGACATCCCGCACTGATTGATCCTTGAATTTCAATTGTTCGATCACCGTGCGCTGCCTCGCCGGCAACGATGCAACCGCCGCACGAATCGCTTCCACGTCGACGGTCTCGTCGGCCGTGTCGGCGATGGCCGCGATCTCGGGCAGCGCGTCGCTGGCGACCTCGCGCGCCGTGACGCGTTTTTCGCGCCGAATCACATCAATCAGCCTGCTCGACGCAATCGCGTAGAACCACGGCGCAAACGGCCGCGCCGCATCATAGGTCTGCCTCGCGCCGTGTATCGCGAGCAGCGTTTCCTGCACGACGTCATCGATCCACGCCGCATTGCCGACCCGCGCGCGGGCGAACTTCCGCGTGATTCCGGTCAGCAGCACCAGCAATGACGCGTACGCAGGCTGGTCGCCTTTCTGCGCGAGCCGCATAAGGCCAGACGCGTGCGCCTCCTGCTCGCGCGTCACCGGCGTAGACCGGGCCTTGGCAGTACTACGAACGGAACGCGCGACCGGTTACACGGAAGGCCGTTGTAACCAGGTGCGCGGCGGTTTCGTAATGCCCGGCTGAAAGGAGAAAACACGATGCACATTGTACGCACCGTTCTGTTCGGCGTCGCCGGTCTTGCCCTCACAGGGTTGGTCACGAGCTCGCTGCTGGCGGAGGATCAGTCGACCAGCAAGCCGGCGGACGCACACACGATGCCCCTGCCGGGACGCGGGATGACGGGGGGCATGTCGACGATGACGCGCGAGCAGAAGATTGCAAGCGCGTTGAGCGCGGCACCGGCGTCCATCTCGGCGAAGGCCACGATCCTGGACTGGCCGGCGAAAGAAGGCGACGCTCCGGCAGTCCTGCGGGCGGGAACCAATGGGTGGAGTTGTCTCTCGGACATGCCCGTCACTCAGGGTAACGATCCCATGTGTCTCGACGCGCCCTGGATGAAGTGGATTGAGGCCTACATGTCGAAAACGGCGCCGAAGATTTCGAGCGTCGGCATCGGCTACATGATGGCGCCAGGCGGATCGCACGGCAGCAACACCGATCCCTATGCGATGGCCGAGACCACCGGCAATCAGTGGGCACATCACCCACCGCACATGATGATTGTCGTTCCCGATCTCAAATCACTCGAGGGTATTTCCACCGATCCACACAGCGGCGGTCCGTACGTGATGTACAAGGGCACGCCGTACGCGCACATCATGGCGCCCACAACGCCTGCCACGATGACCGGACACTAAAGGCATCCTCTCCTCGCCGTTAGATAGACGCACCGCCCGCCAAAACGCTGTCGACCTGGGGCAGATGCCTGGAGTACCATCTGCCCCATCAACCCTGCCAACTCCACTCCTTTGTCTGATCAGAACGGAGGCCGTGATATGAACCCTCGACGAGTCATCGGTGCGCTGTCGTGCTGTCTGGGAATTACCCTTGCGCTTGGGGCCTATCACGTGCGGGCGCAACAGCCGGCCGCGGCGGCCCGCCCTGCATCGGAAGTCGTCGCCAAAGTCAATCTCGCGGAAATCGGATTGCCCGCCGGAGCCGCGTCGGCCTCACGCTTTGTCTATAAGCCCGGCCTGTCGATGGCGCCCCACCAGCACGTTGGCCGAACCTCGATTATTACGATCGTCAGAGGGCAACTCACTGAGCGCAGGGGCAATGTCGTGAACGTCTACAAGGCCGGCGATGTCATCACGGTGGCTGAAGGGGCGAGCCACGCCAACGAGAATGCGGGCACGGAAGATCTGGTTTACGTCGAGATCAACATCACCGGAACCAAACCGGGACCGACGCCGGCCTCGGCGCCCACGAAATGAACGCCATGCGAATTGTGCAACGCGTCATCACGGTCTCGGCGGTGGTGCTGATGGCATCGGCATCGAATGCGTTCGGGCAGGCCGAGTTCAAAAACATGATCGATCACATCCACCTCGCCGCCCCCGATCAGGCTAAAGCCGTCGAATGGTACGCGAAACATTTCGGCGGGCAGAAAACTGCCGAGGGAGCCGAACGGCTGATGTTCGGGGACACGCGAATCATCTTTCAGCGAAACGAGAAGGCGAAGCCCAGCATGGGCAGCGCCGTCGATCACATCGGCTTCTCGGTGACCGATCTGGACGCCACCATGAAGGCGCTCGAAGCCGACGGCGCCAAGGTCGTCACGCCGGCGCGCGACGTGCCCGGGCTCTTCAAGCTGGCTTTCGTGGAAGATCCGTGGGGCGTGCGCATCGAAGTCGTTCAGGATGCGGCGAAGCTGGGGATTCATCACATTCATCTGCGGGCGCCAGACCCCGGCGCCGTGCTCAAGTGGTATGCAGATTCGCTGGGCGGAACGATCGGAAAACTCAAAGACCGGATCGACGGCATCGACTACGGCGGTATCTGGGTACTCGTGCAGAAGGGTGAAACGGAGCCGAGTGCAGGACACGCGATCGACCATCTGGGATTCCGCCCCGTCAACGTGGACGCGGCCGTCGCGGCGTTGAAAGCGAAGAGCGTGAAGGTGACGACCGAGCCACGGGCGCTGACGCTTCCGAGCGGCACGACCATGAGGCTGGCGTTCATCGAAGGTCCTGAAGGGGCGAGGATCGAACTGGTTCAGCGGTAGGACGGGTTCGGTTCAGACGAATCGAATACTACGAACGCCGCCCGCCGTCACGAATACGCGGAGAGTCCCGGAGTTCTCCTCGAGCAAATCGACGAAGAAACCGCTGCTGTTGCGGGAATAGCTGCGGGCCGAGCCAATCATCTCGGTGCCGTTCGGGAGAGGGACGGCAACCTTTCGTCCATCTGCGGGCACGACGTCGGGACCGGACGGCTCGACGTCGTCGCCCTCCTTCGGTTGGGCGTCGCGCCCAAAGAAGAGCGCGTCGAGGTTAATCATCGAGACAAACTCTGACCCTTCAGCGTATGGCGTCGGCGAGATGTGCAGGTACGGGTTCCTCGGGCTGAAGTCGTTGGTGTAACCCCGGATCAGACGTCCGTCCCGGTACTTGCCCACGACCTGCTGCCACACCCGAGCATCGTCTCTTGTCGACGGGGGCCGATATCCTACCGGAGCCGTTTCGCTCGCGAAACTTGAAACCGGAAATGGGCGTCTGAACGCACAAGCGGCCACCGAGCGCACGGAGCTGTTCCCTGGAGGGGTGCTCTGGCACCGCAGGATCCGTGCAGTACGCAGGATGGTCTTCGTTTGGCTGAGGAACTCGAGGACGACGGTCGAGCCTGGCGCCAACTCGCCCGGGATTTCGAATCGCGCTCCGCCAATCGAGAGGTCGACGATAGAAATCTCAGAGCCCCATTTCACGCGCGCCGTGCGGAGTCCGGCAAGCTCGTTCGACGAGAAACGGCGGTAGGTTCTGAGAATTGGCGCCGGTGCTTCGGTTGTGACGGCATCTCGACGCGACATGGTAAGTACCCGATCTCATCGGCAGGATGCACGCGCTTCTTCATGGGCGTGCAGTGCCTGTGCCACTGCGACGAAGTGAGCAATTCCGGATCGAGCTCGTTCAGCGCTGCTAATTGCGAACGGTAATCGGCCCGATTCGTGCGACGTCGACGTAGTCGTCATCGAGCAGATATCTGAATTCGTACTCGCCGCTCGGAGGTGCGTTGAGCGTAAAGGTGCCAGAGGCGGCACCCTTCGTGTAATCCCACCGGCCTTCCTCGTAGCTGGTGCTCGGGTCTCCCACCTTGAACAGCGCGATCCAGTCCAGGTTCGATCGTTTACCAGGAGCGTCCCAGGTCACAGTCAGTTGCCCCCCGGGCCTGACAAGAGTCGAACTGACCGAAAGAGTCACGACTTCAAACGTGTAACCTCCTACGAGCTTCGCACTCTCGCCGCCAGGGTTCGTCACGACCACATCGACGGTTCCAGGGGTATGTGCCGGAGCTACAGCCCTGAGAGTGAGGCCATCTGTGATCGCCGTAACCCTGGCCTCAGCGCCATCCAGCCTCACGGTGGCTCCGGGGACGAATCCCGTGCCCTCCACCGTCACCGTTTCACCAGCCAGCCCTCGCGCCGGGACGATGCGTGTCACTGTCACGGGGCCTGTCTGAGTCGCGGGCGGGCGTGAAGCGAGCGGCGAGGGAGAAGAAGGGCCATTGTCGCAACCAGCACTAAAGCTCAGAAAGCCGAGCAGACCGGCGATGGCGACGCGCTCGAAGAGGAGACTGGACATCTGTGTTTTCCTTCTGTCGCGCTTTGGACTTGCCTTAGCGCGTATGGTGTAATGCCGCGATGCTTCCGCTGGTTTGGCTGCTCGCCGCTTCGGCGGCCTTCGCGCAGGGTCTGCCGGCAGGTCAGATCATCGATCGTGTCACGTGCGCCGCGGATGCATCTCAAAGCTACGCGCTCTTCGTTCCCGCCGACTACACGCCGTCTCGTTCGTGGCCCGTGATATTCGCGTTCGATCCCGGAGGCCGCGGGCGCGTTCCGGTTGAACGGTATCACGCCGCAGCCGGGCAATACGGATATATCGTCGTCGGGTCCAACAACTCGCGGAATGGTGGGACGGAGTTCCCCAAAGTCCTGGCAGCGCTGACCAATGACGTCGCGGCACGCCTGGCCGTTGACCCGAAGCGCGTATATCTGGCCGGCATGTCCGGCGGAGCTCGAACGGCGCTCGGCGTGGCGCTGGCGTCGAAACAGATCGCCGGCGTCATCGCCTCGAGCGCCGGATACCCCGACAACAACGTCAGGAAGACGCTTTCGTTTCCGCTCTTCGCCACGGCAGGCACTGACGATTTCAATCATCTGGAGATGCGCAAGCTGGATCGCGCGCTGACCTCGCCTCACCGCCTCGTCATCTTCAACGGGGGGCATGTCTGGCTGTCGAGTGAGCTGGCGATGCAGGCCATTGAGTGGATGGAGCTGCACGCAATGAAAGCGCGCCTCAAACCTCGGAACGACGGCGAGATCGATCGGCTTTTTGCATCGCGTACCGCCGCGGCGGACACGGGGAACGACAAAGACACGTTTCGCGCGCTGCAGGCAATCGCCGAGGATTTCCAGGGGCTGAAGGACGTGTCCACGTTCGCCCGAAGGGCCGCGGAACTTGCGCGCGACAAGGGCATTCGAGAGGCGATCGACAAGGAACGCGACGAGGACGCCCGGGAGGAAATGGTTCTTCGCGAAATGGCGTCGATGGCCGCGCGCCTCTCCTCAGATGACCGGCGCGCGGCGCTCAATCAACTTCGCCAGAAGTGGATGGACCTGTCGGCCCAGGCGAAAAATCCAGCGGACTCCACAGACCGGCAGCTCGCTCGACGAGTGCTCGCGGCGTTGAGTGCCGACGGCACCACGGATGCGGACTACGCGAAAATCATCGCAGAGTTCCGCATGAGCCCGCGATGAGGCCTGTCGTTCTTGCGGTGGTGACGGGTCTGTGGATGGCCCTCTTGTGGGTCGTCATGCAGGCGGCGCCCCCTAACGTTCGTGCCGCACGTCAAATTGCCGGCAACACGCCGCCTGCGATCGACTATCAGCAACAGATCCACACGATTCTCGCGGCGAAGTGCCTGAAGTGCCACAGCGCCGAGCGCCGGTCGGGCGGGCTTTCGCTCGCCGCGTACGTCGACGTGCTCGACGGCGGCCGGAGCGGTGCGGCCATTCGTCCGGGCGACGCCGGCGGCAGTCTGCTGATGCGGCGCATCACCGGCGATGTGACGCCGGCAATGCCGCTGAACTCTCCGGCGCTTTCAGGCGGCGAGGTAGCAGCGATCCGCGCATGGATCAATGAAGGCGCACGCGAAACCATCAGCTCGGCCGCGGCAAAGCCAAAGTGGGAGGCACCGCTCGCCCTCGAGCGTCCGGCGGTTCCTGAGGCTGCGTGGCGCGACTGGTCTCGGCCCATCGATCGATTTGTCGCGAAATATCTGCGAGAGCAAGGTGGCGCACCGCCCGAGCTGATTAACGAGGCCGCATTCGCCAGGCGGGCCTATCTCGACATCTGGGGTCTGCTGCCGCCTCCGGAAGAACTTCAGGCATTTCTTGCCGACAGGAACCCGGCGAAGCGAACGGCGCTCGTTCAACGCCTGCTTGCCGACAATAACAAGTACGCCGAGCACTGGATCTCGTTCTGGAACGACCTCCTGCGCAATGACGAGGGCGTCAATTACTACTCGGAGACATCGTCACGCAAGAGCATCAGCACCTGGCTGCTGTCTGCACTGGTCAGGAACGTTCCGTACAACCTGTGGGTCGACCAGCTGCTGAATCCAACCGCGCCCGAAGATCCTGACGGATTCCTCATCGGCGTGAACTGGCGCGGCGAAGTGAACGCGAGCCAGACGCCCGCGCTTCAGGCGGCGCAGAATACCGCGCAGATCTTCATCGGGCTCAATCTCAAGTGCAACTCGTGTCACGACAGCTTCATCAGCAAATGGAAGCTGAAGGACGCCTATGCTCTCGCCAGCTTCTTCTCTGAAGAGGATCGGCTGCGTCTGTATCGGTGCGAGGTCGCGCAGGATGACTATGCGACGCCGTCGTTCCTGTTTCCGGAATTGAACCGCATTCCGGCGTCTGGCTCGCTGGCCGACCGGAGAAGAACCGCGGCGGCCATCTTCACCGATCCGCGCAACGGCCGCATGCCAAGGACGATGGTCAATCGGATGTGGCATCGGCTGCTCGGACGCGGCATCGTCGAGAACCCCGATGAGATGGACGGGGTGCCGTGGAATCCTGAACTGCTCGATTGGCTGGCGAGCGACTTCGTCGATGGCGGGTACGATCTGAAGCGGCTGATGGCAGCCATTGTGTCGTCGAAGGCGTATCAGATGCGAGCCGTGCCTCGTACCGGCAACGAGCCCCGCACATACGTGTTCCGTGGTCCGGAGGTTAGACGCCTGACAGCCGAGCAATTCGGCGATGCCATCGGCGCGATAACGGGCGACTGGAACGTGTATCAGCCGCCTGCCCCCAGTCAACCCGCTGGAGGCGCCGCGACGGCAGCGGTTCCGCAAGGGCCGCCGCCCGGACGGTACACGCGTGAATGGCAAACGCCTGCGAGCTCGCTGGCGCGTGCGCTTGGAAGGCCGATTCGCGATCAGGTCTTCTCGACGCGCAACACGCTTGCGACGACGCTTCAAGCGCTCGAATTGGTCAACGGCGAACGGCTGGCGAACTGGTTGCTTCGAGGCGCGCGAAACATGCTTGGGCAACTACCGCCGCCATCGACTGCCCTCTTCGTGATGCCGATCACGTCGCGCGGCGCACGAGCCGCCACACCGCCACAATCGCGAACCGCTCCTACGGCGTTCGATGTCGACATCTCCGGTGCGTCGCGGGTCTGGCTGATCGTGCAGAATGCGAACTCGACGGCTGTGGACAAAGCCGAGGCCGCGTGGGCGCGCGGAGAATTCGTCGGAACGAACGGAGCCGTCACGCCGCTGACCGATCTCACGCCAATCGAGGAATCGGCACTCCGCGTGGGATCCGGTCCGGTGATCTTCGATGATGCGACGTTCGCGTCTGGCGTCCGCGTCAAGACGCCCTCCCGGCTCGTCTACGACATCTCAGGTCGCGGGTTCGTCCGGCTTCGCGGGGTCGTCGGACTGGAGAACGTCTCGGCGCTCGCACAAGGCGAGACGATTCTCGGGCGCTTTCTGATCTTCAGCGCCGAGCCCGATATGGATCGGCTGGTGCCGCCGGCACCCGGAACGCCATTGCCTCAAGGCCCGCGGCTGACGAATGCGACGCAAGTCGTCGATCGGGTCTACTGGTATGCACTCGGCCGTGCGCCGTCTGCCGAGGAGCGAACGATTGCGTTGGCCGCGTTGTCCGATGCAACTCGTCCCGGCGGTATGTCTGCCGACGGGCTCGCCGACCTGTTGTGGGCCGTGCTGATGAAGCCCGAGTTTCAGCTGATTCTTTGAGAGCACTATCGATGACCACCGAAGAAAAGCGGATTTTCTCCCGCCTCGCCGGTCGCCGGGCATTCATAGGCGCGACGGCAGGCGCAACACTCTCGGCGCTCGCCGGCCGCGAGCCACGCCTGCTGCACGCTCAAGGAGCCCGTCCGAACGCGACCGCCGATGCCGTCATCGTCCTCTGGATGGCCGGTGGAATGGCGCAGACCGAAACGTGGGATCCGAAACGTTATACGCCGTTCGAACCGGGCGTTCGCACAGAGCGTGTGCTGAGCACGTTCCCCGGCATCGATACGGCTGTGGACAACATCAAGATTTCTCAAGGGCTCGAGCGGGTGGCCCGGGTGATGGATCGCGGCGCCATCATCAGAACGTTCCAGGCGCCAGATCTCGGATACATCCTGCACTCGCGCCATCAATACCATTGGCACACCGGCTACGTTCCGCCGCAAACGGTTGCGATGCCCCACATCGGTTCGGTGATTTCCAGAACGCTCGGCCCGAAGAACCCGACCGTTCCGGCGTTCATCGCCATCGGACAGAACATGGAAATCGGCGGTGAGAGCAATTCCGTGAAGGCCTTTCACACAGCCGGATTCCTCGGCTCGGAACACGGACCGTTCTTGATTACGAACCCGCAGGATGCCGCTGCCGCCGTTCGTCCTCCGGCCGAGCTGGGCGAGAAACGCTTCCTGAGCCGTCGCCAGCTCTACGAGAAGTTGCTGGCGAAGGAGCCCGTCTATCAGTACGCCGGCGACTTTCAGCGGGAATCACTGATCCGTTCGCTCGAGTCCGCCGATCGCCTGCTCACTTCACCATCGGCGAGAGCCTTCGATTTGTCGCTCGAGCCGCCCCGGGCGTTCGATCCGTACAACACCGGCCGATTCGGACAGGGATGCCTTCTCGCCCGCCGGCTCGTCGAAGCCGGCGCTCGCTTCGTGGAGGTGACCACCGAGTACATTCCATTCCGGTACTGGGACACGCACGAGCGTGGTCACGAGCGTGCGAAGGCCATGAAGGAACAGATCGATGGTCCACTCTCGCAGCTGATTCTCGACCTCGAGGAACGGGGACTGCTCGATCGCACGCTCGTGGTACTCGCGAGCGAATTCGGACGCGATGCCATCACTGAAGGAAAGGTCGGCAAGGAAGTTCGCGACCAGGCGAACACACCCGAGGTGATGAGCGCGCCCGAGCATTACGGCATGCATCGCCACTTCACTGCGGCCGGATCTGTCGTGATGTTCGGTGGCGGAATCAAGAAAGGCGCTCTCTACGGAAAGACGGCCGACGAGCGACCCTGCACCACCATCGAGAATCCTGTGCCTGTCGAAGATCTCCACGCGACGATCTACCATGCGCTCGGAATTGCGCCGAATACATCCTACCTGGCCGAGAAGCGGCCGGTGTACGTGACAAACGATGGCAAGGGCAAACCCATTCGCGAACTGTTCGAACGGGGATAGTCGATGAAGCCATCTTCCTTGAGAGCGGCGGTCTGTCTCGTGGCGATCACGACGGCTGCCGTTATCGCCGCAGAACCCATTCCCGACAAGCTGGTGGTGCTGACGTTCGACGACTCGAAGGCCAGCCATTACACAGTGGTCCGGCCGATCCTGAAAAAGTACGGCTTCGGCGCCACGTTTTTCATCAGCGAGGGATTTTCGTTTCGGACGGATAAGAAGGATTACCTGACGTGGGAACAGATTCGCGAGCTTCACCGCGATGGATTTGAAATCGGCAACCACACCGGCGATCACAAGGGAGTCTCAAAAGCCAATCTGGCGGGGCTTCGAGGACAAATCGAAGCCATCAATGCGCAGTGTGCAACCTACGGCATTCCCGCGCCGGTATCGTTCGCGTACCCGGGCAATGCGATCGAGCCGAGCGCGTTTCCGATACTCGAGGAGTTCGGCTTCAGGTTCGCGCGCCGGGGCGGCGCGCCGGAATACCCGTACGAAGAAGGCAACGGTGTGGCCTACGAACCCGGCCGCGACCATCCGCTTCTCCTTCCCTCGGCGGGTGATGCGCGTCCGACCTGGACGCTGGAGAACTTCAAGCGCGCCACGTCGCAGGCGAAAAACGGCCGGATTGCGATTCTGCAGTTTCATGGTGCCCCCGATGTCGAACATCCGTGGGTGCACACGCCGCGCGAGCGATTCGAGGAGTACATGAAGTACCTCCACGACGAGGGGTTCAAGGCCATCGCGGTGCGAGACCTTGCCACATACGTGGACTGGCGCCAGAAGCCAGATGATCCGTGGAAGATCATCGCGCAGCGCAAAAGCGAAATCGAGAAGAAGTTCTGACGGAGTTGTCAGCCGGCGTCGATCTCTGCCACAACCGGCAGATGATCCGACGCCAGCCGCGCCGTTGGAGTGGCGTGCACAGAGATCCGCCGAAGCGCGCGTCGTGGTTGAACCCAGATGCGATCGAGCGCCACGACCGGCCAGGCTACCGGAAACGTGGCAGGACGCGGCGGGCGTCCCAGGCGGCGATCGAGCACGTGCGCAGCCGATCGGCCCGGGAGCCAGTCGTTGAAATCGCCGCACACGATGGCCGGCGCGTCGCGAACTGAATCGAGGTAGTCCAGGATTTGCCGCACTTGAAATCGCCGTTCGTGAACGCGCAGACCAAGGTGTGTCGCGAGCACATGCAGCCGCACGCCGCGGACGTCAAGGGTCGCCGCCAGGGCCCCGCGCGGTTCGCGCCGTTCCATCGACAAATCGAGGCGATGGACCTCGACGATGGGATGGCGCGTCAGCAATGCGTTGCCAAAGCATTCCGTCACGGTTTGTCTGGTTCGTTCCCGTGTGGGTCCCAGCGCGCACTCATAGCGATCCAGCGCCGTGAGGACGACGGGCATACGGGTCTCCAGTGCAACGCTGGCCGGATAGGTAAACTCCTGCAGTGCGACGATGTCCGCATTGAGTTCGGCGATCACCGTCGCCACGCGATCTGGATCGTAGCGTCCGTCCCTCCCTACACATGCGTGCACGTTATAGGTCGCGACACGGAGCGGCGTCGGCGAGCCCACTAGCCGAACTCCGCCTGGCTCCGATGGCTGGAGATGGCCGGCGCGAACTGACGCAGCAGGAAAACCGCACGCAGTCCGGATGCCATCGCGAACAGGAGCACGGCTACACCAATGGTGGCCAATCCATTCGATACCGAGGGATTCAGCAACGTGTGTCGCAGCAGGCCGCCCAGACCCGCGAGCGCGACAATTGCCGGAGTGAGTCCGATCGCCGTGCCCACCATATACGACGCGAAGGGAACACGTCCGGCACCACAGACGAGATGAATCGATCCGGCGCTTGCCACGTTCGCCAGCCGCAGCACAATCACACCAACCACGCCTTGCGCACTCAACTGCCTGATGGATCGGTACGATCGCCGGCTCATCCATCGCGGAAGCCCCGCGGCTCCGATCGCCCGACCGGCCATGTAGCCGGCGATCGCCGCGACCAGCGATCCGAGGAGCGCCACAAAACCTCCGCGCACGGTGCCAAAACACACACCTGCGGCAATGGCCAGCAGTTCCAGCGGAATCAGCATCGAGGCCGCAAGCACGAAGACACCTGTTCCAATCCACAAGGATGACGGCGCGACCGGAATCGAGTCGAGCGTCTGGGAAGACTGCGACGCGACCGCCGCTGCGGCCGCGAGCACAACAGCCGGCAGAATCCAGAGGCGAAGAGGACTGCGCACGCTCACCGCGTCGACTGCCGGGACGAGTGATTCGACCGACGAGCCGAACCCCACCGGCTCGTCAGGATCGGCGGCCGCCTGCAACGCCGGAGACGGCGGAGCGCTCTCTGTCGACATGTCGATCCGAAGGAGCGTGTGCTCGGCGTCCTGCCGCATATCTATGAACCCGCCGATCGATCCGGCCTGTTCAATCCCGCGCGCAAGGACGTCTACGGACACACCGAGATGTTCTGCGAGAAGCCGATCGCGCACTCGGAGAATGCCCGCGCGCACATCTGGATCGCCGCCGGCGTCGACAGCCAGATCGCATTCAGTGTCAACGCCCATCGAGCGGTGCGAACAGTTCGCCGATCCGATGCGCGCGAACGCATCGTCGACGATCATCACCTTTGAGTGCACGAACGTCGGCACGTCGCGCGAGCGCGACGCTGTCGGATAGACGAGCCGCAGACGTCCGTGCTCGTCTGCGGCGAGGAGCTGCCGGAACGCACCGTCGCGAAAAGCCCCCATCGTCGTCTTTTCGAGCCAGCCATGGCACTCCTTCGGTGAAATGACGATGACCTCCGGGCCGTCCTGCTCTTTCAGCCGCGCCGCCAGAGCACCGGCGAGCTTGTCGTTGGTGAAGTATTGATTTTCGATATAGATGGTCTTCTTCGCCCGGGCGATCGAATCCAGGAACAACGCTTCGCATTCCCGTATCGCAGGCTGCGATTCGGTTCCGGGCATCGTCCGGACGATTGCAACATCGACGTCAGCGAGATCTGGTGTGATGTCGGAGGGCCAGAGATCTTCAGCGGAACTACCGAGAGGCGGGAGTCGATCGGTCCCCAGGGCACGCCAGCGATCGCGCGCAAGCACGCCGAGACTTGTCGCTGCCGGTCCCGTGACCATGGCCTGCACCTCGTGGTACGGCCCATACGCCTCACCGAGCGGCGTCGTCCTCGCGGGCTCTTCCGGCCTGTGCGCGCTCGTGTCCCAGCGATGGCCCGTCAAGTCGATGCCGCCGCAGAACGCCAGCCGATCGTCGACCACGATCACCTTCTGATGATGGCAGGCGCCGACAGGATGATGATCGTCAAACCCGAACCGCACGCCTCGAGGCATCCGCCATCCGAGCCGCCATCGCGTGAACGGATCGCGTTCGAGCGTATAAAGAGCGCCGTAGTCCCACGTCAGGATGTAGCAACGCAGATTCGGCCGTCGTCGTACGACATACACGAGCAGCTTGTCGAGCCGCGTTGGGGCATCTGGCGAGTCCGTCGGCACGGCGACGCCCGGCAGGAGATCGGTATGGGCCGTGATGTCCCAGCCCAGACTGAACACGCTCTGGCGCGCCTCGAGCAAAGCCCACCGGACCAGACGGAAGTACTCGGCAGCATCCTGAATGCAGTAAAAGCGGGATGCGCGCTCGACGCGCCAGCAGTTTCTCCCGGGCTCGACAATCCTTTCCGCTGGTGAGGATCTGCCGGTGTTGTGTTCTCGATGCGAAGCCGCTCCGATCACTCGGCCGGCCTCATTCGACCAAACGCGCGGTTGATGAGCACAGCGAAGCTCAGGGGCACAGCCACGAACGCAGCCGCGCGCATCAACGCCCCCGCCGACGGGTCGCGCAGCGCGTCGGTTATCTGGTAGCCGAACCCTGCGAGGCCAATGACGAAAGCGCTCATGCCGAGCGATGTTCCGACAATGAAATCGCGGAAGCGCACCGTTGACGCGCCGATGACGATGTTCACGAGCGTAAAGGGCGCTGGTATCTTGCGAACGACAAAGACGGCCAGTGTGCCATCGCGTTTCAGCCTGCGCATGATGCGGGTCATTCGTTCGCCGCCTAATTGTCTCGTTCGCCGCACGCCCATCCAGCGGCCGATGGCAAATCCGGTTGACGCACTCGCCAGGCATCCCGCCATCGCATATATCGGTCCCAGCAACGGTCCAAACACAATACCCGTTGCGGCTATCAAGAGGATCACCGGGACCATCGCGAATCCCAGCACGACGAAGGCGAAGATGACGGCAGGCAATGCATACCAGGCATGGCGATGCGCCGAAAGCCATGCGGTGAGCTCGTCAATGTTGACGGCGATGTTCGGAAACCATAGCCATGCGGCCACAATCAGTGCACAGACGACGAGCACCACCGCGAGGCGGCGCCAGACGAGCACAGGGCGTGCATTGATATGAGTCACTGTCTTGCCCAAAAGTGCAATGCGTGTGCCGCGGATCAAAGGGATCAAAGTTGATACTGTAAAATGCAGGCATGGAACTCAAGCCAACGTTAGGGAACGTCACTTTAAGTGGAGATCAGTTCGACACGCTGAGGGTAAAGCTGGTGATGCTGTCTCAGCGTTTTCCCGAGGGCCATTCGACCAGGAGAGACATTGAGGATTGTTTGACTCTGCTGGCGAGGTCGATAAAGCCCTAGCGAAACTCGTAATTATCGGCGCGCGCGAGCAGCGAAGAATGCCCAGATCACCTCGCTCGCCTCCTCCCTGGATTTCGTACCAAACCACGTCGCCCTCTCGCCGGTACAAAGGAGAATCATGATGGCCGCGAAGCCTCGCCTCACCCCTGACGGAATCATGCAGCTTGGCCTCGGCTTCTGGGGCTCGAAGACCTTGTTGAGTGCGATTGAGCTCGGCCTCTTCACCGAGCTCGCCAAGGGACCGGTCGAAGCGAAGGCGCTGCGGCAGCGGCTCGGGCTGCACGAGCGGAGCGCGCGGGACTTCTTCGACGCGCTGGTCTCGCTCGGGATGCTCCGCCGCAAGGGGACGACCTATTCCAACACGCCGGAGACGGCTCTCTTTCTCGACCGCGGCAAGCCTTCCTACATCGGAGGGATGCTCGAGATGGCGGGGACCCGGCTCTACGGCTTCTGGGGCTCGCTGACTGAAGGCCTTCGCACCGGGCAGCCGCAGAACGAGGCCAAGCACGGCGAGAACTTCTTCGCCAAGATCTACGCCGATCCCCAGCAGCTCCGCCAGTTTCTCTCGGCCATGAGCGGCATCAGCATGGGCTCGGCGATCGCGATTGCGAAGAAGTTCCCATGGAAGCAGGTACAAGACGTTCATGGATGTCGGCGGCGCGCAGGGCTGTGTCCCGGTCCAGGTGGCGCTCGCGCACCCGCATCTGAGCGGCGGCGAGTTCGACCTGCCGCCCGTCGGCCCGGTGTTCCAGGACTATGTGAAGTCGTTCGGTCTCGAGCGCCGCCTCACCTTCACGGCGGGCGACTTCTTCAAGAGTGCGCTCCCCTCGGCGGACGTCCTCATCATGGGGCACATCCTTCACGACTGGAACATCGAGGAGAAGCTGACGCTCCTCAAAAAAGCCCATGCTGCGCTGCCCAAGGGAGGCGCCCTGATTGTCCACGAAGCCATCATCGACGACGACCGGTCGAAGAACGCCTTCGGGCTGCTCATGAGCCTGAACATGCTCATCGAGACGCCAGGCGGCTTCGACTATTCGGGCGCGGACTGCAAGGGGTGGATGAAGAAGGCGGGCTTCCGAAAGACCTTCGTCGAGCACCTCGCCGGACCCGATTCGATGGTTGTGGGGATCAAGTAGCGCAGTGGCTGAAAAACTTCCGGCCGATCACATGCGCAATAGTCAGGTCGTGAATAGCGTGACCAGAAAGACGATGAACCGGTAGCAGATGATGACCGGTATCACAAGACCGGCGATTGCTGCCGCCTTGAGCGCCGCGGATTTTGCCGACGCCCCATATACGACCCGAGACGCCTTGTAAATCAAGCGGCACAAATGGCGATCAACACCGCCGACATCAGTGGATCCCACAGCCACCCAACCGAGAGCGCGGACAGCAGCTTGCCTGCAGGGACGCCGACGAGCGGCATCAACAGCGTTTCGAGGAGCAGGAAAAACGCCAGGAAGTGCAGCGCCAGGACGATGGCGGTCGTCACCGGATAGCGGGCGCGCGGAAAAGATGCAAGCAGCACGAGCCCGACCAGGGGGACCATCGCGACGACGCCGAAGGTGGCGGACTTTACGTTAGCTCGTCGAGGTGCAACCAATCATTCCGCGCGGAGCGCCACCATTGGGTCGATGCGCGACGCACGCCGGGCCGGCAGGTAGCCAGCCACGAGAGCGACGATCGCCAGAATGCCGATCATGCCGACGAACGTCTGCGGATCGCCCGCGGTCACGCCGAAGAGCAGCCCCGAAGCGCTGCGGGCTAGCAGCAAGGAGGCGCCGGCGCCAATCACGAGGCCAATCAGCGCCAGGCGAAGCGTCTGCCCGATGATGCGCGCCTGCACGTCGCGCGCCGAGGCCCCGAGGGCCATGCGAATCCCGATCTCCTGCGTGCGCTGGTTGACGGAGTACGAGATCAGTGCGTAGATGCCGAGCGACGCCAGGATCAGCGCGAACACGGCAAAGCCCCCCAGCAGAAGCACCGTAAAGCGCCGCGGCGAAACCGACCGGTCCACGATCTGCTGCAGCGTGCGGAAGTCGTTGCTGGCAAGGTTGGGCGCAATCGGGATGAGCGCGGCGCGCAGCGTCGCCGCCACCTGAGCGGGGGGTAGAGTCGAGCGCACGACCAGGTACGAACCGGCAATGTCGTCACACTGGCGCGCCGGAATGTACATCTCGTTACCCGACGGCTGCTCCAGCGACAGATGCCGCACGTCGCTGACAACGCCGACCACACGGCGTTCCTTGGCGCACGGCCCGGCAACGTACCTGCCAATCGGATCCTCGCCCGGCCAGAGCGCCTCCGCGAGGGTCTTGTTGACCAGCATCACTGGTTCTGTGCCGGTCATGTCGCTTGCCGAGAAGTCGCGCCCGGCCACGAACGGGATGCCCATGGCTGCGGGGTAGCCTTCGCTGACCAGCCGCACGAACGCCAGCGGGTACTTGCCGCGCTCGTAGGTCACCCCCTTGGCCCCCGCGCCCCAGGTGCGATTGCGCCCGAAGGGCAGTGTGTCGGTGATGGCCGCGTGCTCGATGCCCGGCGCCTGGCCGACACGCCGCAGGACCTCGTCCATATGCGCGAGGCGCTGAGCCTGCGTGACTCGGCTGTCGGGATCGACCCGGATCGTGGACGTGCGCGCCGGGTCGAAGCCCATCTCGACTTCCAGCACGGTGACGAGACTGCGGATCAAGAGGCCGGCGCCGACCAGCAGGACGCAGGCGAATGCGATCTCCGACACCACCAGCGCGTTGCGTACGAAGGCCCGTTTTTGGCCCTCGGTAGATCCGCGGCTCGCGTCCTTCAGCGCGCCGGTCATATCGGCCCCCGACGCCTGCAGCGCCGGCGCCAGGCCGAAGACGACGCCCGTAATTAGCGTGACACCGACGGTGAACACGAGTGCGGCCACGTCAGTACGCACGTCGCGCAGCAGCGGGATGCTGACCGCATCGAGCTGGGTCAGCAGTCGCGTGCTGGCGACCGCGAGCGCGAGACCGAGGACGGCGCCTCCGGATGAGAGGACGAGGCCTTCAGTGAGCATCTGAGCGAGCAGTCGCTTCCGACCGGCGCCGAGCGCCATTCGGATCGCGATTTCCTTCTGTCGTGCCGCCGTGCGTGCGAGCAGTAGGTTCGACAGGTTGGCGCAGACGATCAGCATGACCATCCCCACAGCGCCGGCGAGCACCAGGACGGAAGGCCGAATGTTGCCGCTGACGTGCTGGGACAACGGCTTGACGATGCCCTCGAAGCCGTTGCGCTCCGGATGCTCACGCCTCATCAGCTGCGCAAGCACGCGGACTTCGGCGTGCGCATTGGCCGCCGTCGCACCGGGCTTCAGCCGACCAATCATCGCCATCGTGTTGCCCCAGCGATTGGTCTCCGGGCTGAGCGGGAATGGAAAGTAGAGGTCGAAGCGGCTGCCCGGCGCGAAGATGGTCGCGAAGTCGAACGACGCCGGGAGCACGCCCACCACCGTGTGCGACGCGTCGTTGATGACGAGCGACGTGCCGACGATCGTGGGATCGCGGTTGAAGCGGCGCTCCCACAGAGCGTAGCCGAGCATCACGACCTTCGGGCCGTTCCATGCGCTCTCCTGGGCATTGAACGCGCGGCCCAGCAGGGGCTTCACGCCGAGCACGTCGAAGAAGTTCTCCGACACGGGCACGCCGCTCAGCCGCTCGGGCTCGCCTCGGCCGCTCAGGAGATTGTCACCCACGCCGTAGAAGGCGAAGTAGCCGGCAACGGCGGACAGGGTCTGGGTTCTCTCTCGCAGGTCCAGCAAGTACCCCACCTGCGTCGTCTGGCCGGAGAGGTCGGGGAGGTCGCGATTGGCAATCCACACCAGCTCGGAGGGCTTCTCGAAGGGGAGTGGCCGCAGGAGCAGCGTGTTGACCACGCTGAAGACGGTGGCGCTGGCGCCAACACCAAGCCCGGCGATCAGGATGGCAAAGACGGCAAAGCCGGCGTTGCGGCGCATGCTTCGAAAGGAGTAACGGAGATCCTGGAGGAGGTGAGGGAAGACCATAATCGGCTCTTTAGACGAAAGCACCGTCCGGAACGTTGCCCGCTGTGACAGACCGTACCGAGGGGCCACTTACGACGCTTCGCGGCGACGTCGCTTCGGCGAGCCACCTTCCCTGGTCACGAGCGAAGGTTGTTGAGCCGTAGAGGAATCGAACCGACGGCGAGGCGATGCGCTCGCCGACTCGGATGGCGCCAACCACTGCGCTAGTTCGCCTCGATCTTCAGGACGTGCGCGAGCAAGCTGTCGGCGACGTAGATTGTCTTCAGATCCTTCGAGACGGCGAGCTGATGGGCCTCTCCGATGTCGTTCGAATCGGGGTTCTTGCCCCACTGGCCGAACCATCCGAGTATCTTCCCATTCCAATCGAGCTTGAAAATGATGCCGTCCATCCCTGCGCCCATCCACAGGCCGCCCTGCGCATCCACGAACAGGGCGCAGGTGAGATAGTTCATCTGAATCTCCCGCAGGCGCTTCAGGTTCCGGTCGAACACGAGCAGCTTCTTCGCGTTCCGGTCTCCCACCCATAGCTCGCCCGTGGGCGACACCACCACGGTATGAGTAGTGGCGAACGGCCCGGTTGGATGCGCAAGGCTCACGCTCGCGACGAAGCGCCCGCCGCTGTCGAATTTCAAGAGTCGCGGATCCGAGCCTTGCACGACCGGCGGACGAGCTGCGACTGCGCGGCGGTCGGGCCGTGCGGCATAGGGGTATGTCGTGCAGAACGAGCAGTCTTCCGGCGGCGACGTGCCGCCGTGACCCTGGACGACGTAGAAGTTGTCATCCTGGTCGAAGGCGATGTCCATCGGCTGATTGAACATGCCGTTCCACGCGGTGTCGTTCCAGGCGCCATTCTCCCCGCGCCTGCCGAGCATCATCAGAACTTCGCCTTTTGCGTTGAGCTTCCAGAGCACGTTCCAGTACGCGTCGGTGGCCCAGATGTTTCCCTGTCTGTCGATGCGGAGCGCATGCGGATTGACGGCGATATTCGGATTGAACACGCGCAGCACCTTGCTGCCGGTGGCGTCGTACTCGACCATCTGAATGGGCGCGTTGCGATTGAAGACGAGCAGATGACCTTCCGGTGTGAACGCGACGGCGGCGACATTGCCGAATTTCTGTCCGAGCGGCGGCACCGGTCGCGTGCCGAAGCGGAACGGCAACATCGGCACACCAGGCGGCGGGGCGGCGCCGGCGGTGGGCACAGCGATGTTGGCGGGGTCTGGTCCGAAGTCGCCGGGCGTGGGGCTGGGATTCTGTCCGCTTACGACGGTTGATACGCACACGGACAGCAGCAGAAGCATCATGAGTCTCTTCATCACGAGGAAGACACTACCATGAGCGCTTTGCTACGCGTGCGCCCGGAATGGACCAATGGCGGATGGCGCGCCCGACAGGACTCGAACCTGTGGCCCTCGGCTTAGAAGGCCGATGCTCTATCCACTGAGCTACGGGCGCCCTTGAACTTCAATAAGAGTACGACCAGACGAACCGTCGCGGCAAGCCGGGCGCGTTCCACAGGTGAGGGGTCGTCGCTATCGATCGTTCCAGTAATCGTTGGTATTTCTTCGCGGGGCAGGCCGGGTCCTGGTTCGATCGGGCGGGCGCTCGGGGTTCCAGATGACGCCGCACTTCAGGCAGCGCCAGTAAGCGAGTCCCGTGCCTGGCTGATCGGGTCCCTTGATCTGGTCCGACAGACAGTCGGGACACGCAACGGGCACAGTGGCTTCCGGTACGGGCCGTGTCATCGCGATCGGCTCCCATCCTGATATTCCCGATGCTCGGCGAGCCACTGCGTGCTCACCGATCCGCGCTCGAGCACACCAGGACGACGCCCCAATGACCGGAGGGAGAGCACAAACACGCCGATGGCCAGCGTCGCACCAATCACGATCAACATAGCTAACTCCAGGCTTTGGTGAGGGCTGGGGACGTGCGGCCCGCGTAACGGGGCGACGCGGCAGCAGAGCTCAGGAAAGCAGACCTCACGAGTATACAGGGATCGGCTGGGTACCGTACCCCTGCACCAAATTGCCCAGCGAAGCTCAGCGAAACCACGCGCCGAACCCCCAGCAGATGAGCGCATTGGCCGTCGCCATCGTGAAGTCGTCGGTGCCGCGCGGAGAGTACAACTCGAGCAGAGAGTTCGAGGTCGCGAGGACGAGCGAGAGCATCAGCCATGGCGTCCCGAGCCCGTGTATCGTCACAACCCACACACACAGGACGAGCGCCGCCAGAAATCCGGCGACGACACCCGTCACCGACTTGCGGTTGACGTCGCCGATCCCCCACACACGAATCCGCTGCCTGCCGAACAGCGAGCCGAAGATCTCAGAGCAAGCGTCGGTCGCCAGATACGAGCCCCAGATGAGCGCGAACAACGGCGGGAACTCTTCCTTCGGAAAGAGCGCCGCAAGCTGGACGCCGATAGGGACCATCACGAATTTGAAGCCGGTCCACAACGTCGTAATGAGCAGGCAGTTTGCGCGCGCGAGCACGCCGTCCATTACGCGCGACTGAGGCCCGTAGAACAACGCGCCCAGCAGGCCGCTGACGCGGTAGAAGCCGAGGAAGATCCAGCTGGTCACGACACCGTCGAGCAGGTTGTCCCGGGCAAACCCGGAGGCGAAGCTGATGTTCTGTTCCCGCGCGACCTGGTGATACAGATAGTAGAAACCGGCAGCCGCAAGCGTAATGAACCGGCCGCGTCGTCCGATCATGTCGGTGATTCGGATGCGCCGCTCCGAGTACCGGCTGACGAGGTCGGCGACGTTGTACGGCCGATCCATCCGCGACGAAAACGCGTCGCGCCGCTCTTGCGGGCTGAACCCCACGAAATAACGAAGCAACGCTCCCTTGATGGCCCACCAGATCACTCCCCAAATCACGTAGAAGAACAGGATGCCGGAGAAGATCCGTCGCGCCACTTCCCCATCGACGCGGTAGTCGCTGAAAAAATACGACCCGCCGGCCAGGTACGTGACGAGCCAGGTACAGCGTGAGCGCCGTGTTGAATGCCAGCGCGCCCCGAAAGATGACGTCGGCGGTTTTGCGCCGGTTATCAATGAGGGCCGCCGCCCGGGGAGCGGTTTCAATCATGGGAGTGCGGAGGCGTGCAGTGTGCTATCTTCCCTTCCGTTCCGCCAACACAAAATCAGGATCGCAGGGAGGTTTGTTATGTCGCGTTCTGTCCTCATGATCGCCGGTTTCCTCGCCCTTTCCAGCAGCCTGTTCGCCCAGTCGCCCGACATCGACACGCCGCTGGCCGCCGCGCCGGCCAATCAGCGTGAAGGGGCCACGGTTATCAAGTGGAAACCCGACTTCACGTACGACACGTTGAGGAAAGGGACGAATCGCCTGGTCTGCTACGACCGGTCCGGACAACCCGGGCAGCAGCCGTTCTCCCTCGAGTGCACCAGCATCGCCAACCTCGAGCG
Source organism: Vicinamibacterales bacterium (assembly GCA_963811435.1). Classification (GTDB taxonomy): domain Bacteria; phylum Acidobacteriota; class Vicinamibacteria; order Vicinamibacterales; family JAMQPK01; genus JAMQPK01. The sequence goes on along the minus strand of CAWERD010000006.1, from coordinate 49,725 downwards.
CGTGGCGCAGAACATGAAGTTCGAAGCGATGGGCGACAAGAAACAGGCAATGCTCGACGCGGCCGAGAAGGATGGCACCCGCGTAAAGCCCGAATTCGGCTCGGTGTTTTACAACCTCGGCGGCGCCGATCGCGAGCGCGCTCGCGCGCACACGACCGTCGCGGTTCCCGGCGCCACAGCGCAAACGTTGGGACTGCCAGACAACAACAAGCTCGGCGGCGCGTGGATCATGAACGCGGGCACCTCGACCGCGCACATCATGATTCCCGGGCACTGACGTGAAGACGCCAATCGCCGTCGCCCTGCTGGTGACCGTCATCTTGCCGGCCGCCCAGCAGGGCGTCGTGATTGTCACGACTTTGGTGGCACGGCCGGCGGCACAAATGTCGTCCACGCCTTCATGGTTGGCACGTGCAGCACCAGGGTGTAGTCCTGCGAGTAGGATGTGCCGTCCGGGTCGTAGTACTTGACCGTCATCGTCCAGTGCCGCGAACCGTGCTGCGTTTTCACACTGCGATGTGCGAGCTCGACGTGCGCCCGTTGAATCGCGAGCCCAAAGTGCTTTTCGTTATGGTCGAGCTCCCAGCCGCCGTTCTCCGTCCTGATTTCAACTCTTGGCCGAATGGCAGCCGTATCCTGAGCACCGATTCGCTGCACGGTCGTGAATGTCACCTTAATCAGTGGCGATAGCTGCAGAGCGTCGATCTGTGCCTCAACGGCAGCAGTGTCACCCTCGTTGAACAACAGCACCTGAGGGTTCGACACCTCATCTTCGAAGCCTTTCAAAGATTCAACAGCATAGGTCAGCACCAGCCGGGGTCTCGGGAGTCGCCGTAGCTGCTCTCGAAGCGCCTCGATCTCTGAATCCCGTCCGGCGTACTGCTGGAGTTGTTGTTCGTAAAGCTCGTGAGGCGCGGCCACGAATCGTCTGAAGAAGAACAGCGCCAGCTCGACGACGATACCGGTCGCCAGCCCTATGCCGGCGTTCAGCGGCCACTCTGACTGAAAGGCTGACTCAAAGGCCCTGCCGCTGGTGAGGGGGCGAATCGCCGCAGCGGCAATCGCGGCAGCCGCCGACAAGAGGTGGGCTTTCCAGCTCAGACCGGCAGCGGCTCGACCCCACAACTGCCGGTTGTAGGCGCGTCTCGGCAACGTTTCCATCGGCACTATGCTACGGATTATCGGGCCTTCCGCAAACAGCGTTGCATCGCACGTTTGCCAGAGCGCAGTGCTAGCATAGGAGAATGACGTTGTCCTGCCGGCGATTCGCGAAGGCGGCTGTCATCGCCGCCATCATCGCGGTCTGCACCAGCGTCGGCCTTGCCCAGCGGATCTGGTATGGCGGGTATGGCTACACGCCGCCGCGGTTCCCCACGAAACAGACCTTCAAGGGCAGCTTTAATTTCTGCCGCGCCATGTTCGAGAGCAACCGCCGCGAGAAGCGGGGCTGGAGCACAGACTATCCCGGGGCCGATCTCAACTTCAGCACGCGGCTGGCTGAGCTCACCAAGGCGCCGGTGACCATGCGGCCGGACGCCGAGGAAGGTGACGTGCCCGACGCCGTCGTCGTACGGCTCACCGATGACGCGCTCTTCAAGTGTCCCTACATCCTGATGGAAGACGCCGGCACCGCCAGCTTCAGCGCCGAGGAGGCCCGGCGCCTGCGCGAGTACCTGCTCAAGGGCGGATTTCTCTTTGCCTCCGATTACTGGGGCGAGTGGGCGAAAGAGCAGTTCGACGAAGAAATCGCACTGGCACTTCCGCCGGCACAATATCCAACCGTCGATCTCCCGCTGACCCATCCGTTGTGGCACACGTTATTTGAGGTAAAAAAAGTGCCGCAGATGCCCTCGATTCAATCCTGGCGCCGCACGGGTGGGAACACAGACCGCGGAGTCGTCGCGCCTCCGTCGGCACGCGGCATTACCGACGAGCATGGGCGTCTCATGGTCGTGATGATGCACGACACCGATATTCCCGATGGTTGGGAGCGGGAAGGCGAAGACCCCGAGTACTTCTACCGCTTCTCGCCCGACGCGTACGCAGTCGGCATCAATATCGTCTTGTACGCGATGGCGCACTGAGGACGAGAGCGAGAGCTCTGGCTTATTTGGTCTTGACCGCGAACGGCGGCAGGAACCACGGGCCTTTCACCGGCACATCCTGACCAGGAAGATCGTGTTCTTCGAGCAGCCAACCCCATAAATGCCCCGTGGGCGCTTTTTCACTGTCGATCTGGATGTAAAGCCGGCGACCACGAAGAGCAGCCAACTGGCTCGGATCGAGCTTGATCTGGCCAGTGACCTTCCCCGTCACGTCGCCGGTGAGAGTCAAATCAACCACCGGGTCACCTGGAATTCCAGGGCCCCTGCTCACACAAAGACGAGCTTTCGTCGCTCGACCGGGCAGGCCCTCAAACGTTCCAGAGATCGAGAGCGTGTCGCCGTCAAGAGTCGCTGAGGCGCTGGCCTTGCCCGTCGTCATGATGGGCTGCGTCGCGTCATTGAACGGCATCGCGGACAAATACACCTGATACTTCTCCGCCGCCGCCAGCGACGCGAACGACAGAACGGCCATCACGAGTGCCAGGCTTTTCTTATTTCGCATGGGGCCCACCAGCTATTCGACTGTCCGCTTCGGCAACCCGAACACGTAAACCCCGTGACCGATCGTCGGCCGCTGAATCTCGCCGCGCAACATCGTCGTCGGCTTCTGCTCGGGGCTGCCGCCGTTGTACCCAGTGGGTACCGCGACGAACTGATCGCCTCCCACGCTGAATGTCGTCGGATACCCCTGCGCCGTCGTGGGCAGCCGTGTCTCCCACAATGTCTTCCCTGTCTTGATGTCGAACGCACGGAACGTGCGATCGAAGTCACCAACGAACCCGACACCTCCAGCGGTGGAGATGACGCCCGTCAAGAACGGGCTGCGCTGTTGAAAGCTCCAGACCGGCCGCATGGTGGCGGTTTCGTAGGCCGACAGGCGTCCCAGGTTGCCGTCGGTTCCCGGCATCTCGTAAAACAACTGCGGTCCGCCGCCGTACATCGCACAGTTCTGGCTGAGGGGGAGCAAGAGCAGATCGTTCGACGGATCGTAGCTTGTGGCCTGCCAGTTGTGCCCCCCGGATGGGCTCGGACAGGAGGCCACTGCCTGGCCGGGCTTCTTCTCGAGGATGTCGTCGCGATAGGTCGTCCGGCCGGTCTTCATGTCAATCGACGCCCACACGTTCTGGAAAACCGTTTCCTTCACGTCGAGAAATTTGCCCGTCACGCGATCCAGCTTCCACATCAACCCGGACTTCCCGACCGTCATCACCGTCTTCTGCTGCCCATGATCGATCAGCACGCGCTCGAACACCTCGTCGAGATCCAGCGTTTCTCCGGGCGCGTTCTGAAAGTACCACTTCAGTTTGCCGGTGTCGGGATCGAGCGCCAGCGTGGTGTTCGAGTAAAGGGCATCGCCGTTGGGCCCGCGTTGATCGCGGCTCGACCCCTTCGCCTGGCCCGTGCCCCAGAACGCGAGATTCAGCTGAGGGTCATAGGTGCCGGCAATCCACGTGTCGGCGCCCGAGCGTTGGTCGTCGGATAAATCTCCCCACGTATCACCGCCTGGAGTTCCCTTACGCGCGACCGTGTAGAACTTCCAGAGCAGCTTTCCAGTGTTGGCCTCGTAGCCCGCAATAAAGCAATGGTCGCGGGCATCCAGCTCGTTGCAGCGCGTGAGGCCGACGAGCAGCTTGTCCTTGGCCATCATGATTCCGCCGATTTTGTCATCGGGGAACTCTGACGCCTTTTTCTTCCACACCACGTTCCCTGTGCGTGCATCGAGCGCGTATAACGTGGCGTCGGTTGCCGGATAGAACAACAGGTTGCCGTACATCGCCATCGTCCGCGTCGCGTTCTGACCGGCCGTCCCGATCGGTCCCAGCCGATGCTCCCAGAGCAAATCTCCGGTCCGAGCGTCCAGCGCCTGCACCGTGTTGCTCATGTTTGTTGACAAGAACATCACGCCATCGTGCACGAGCGGCGTAATCTGCTGTCGCATTCCGTCTTCCAGCGGCCACGCCCACTTCAGCTGGAGGAGGCCCACGTTCTTCGTCGTAATCTGGTTGAGCGGACTGTTGCTCCAGCCCGAGTACGTCCGGTAGTGCATCAGCCAGTCCCCATCTGGAGGATTTGCCAGCGTCTCGGTTGTGATGGGGCTGTAACTCTTGATGGAACCTGGCACAGTGAGACCCATTCGCGGCGCAGTGGGTGCCGCGGAGTCGTCGTCGCCTCCGCGTCCACGTCCGCCGCGACCGCGGCCGCCTCGCGCCGGGGGTGCAGCCACGCCAGCCGTTATCGCGACGGGCATCTGACCATTGGCAATCGAGGCGATTGGGATGTTGGCCTGGGACGTAAATGCGCTCGCGCCGGCCTGCGCGCCATTCGCCTGCAGCAAAAACGCCGTTATCGATGCGTACGTGTCCGCGGAGAGACCGTCAGGGTTTTCAGGTGGCATCGACTCACGGATGCGCGTGAACAACTCCCGGGTGGTGTGAGGACCCCAGGTATTCATGAACGCGCTACCTGCGAGCGGCGGTGCCTCACCACCTCCAGAAAGTGTCCTGCCGTGACATGCGGCGCAACTCTGCGCGTACGCCGCTTGTCCAGCAGCCGCTTGCTGATCGGTGTACGTTGCGCCTTGCTGCGCTCGCGTGGCCGCGGACCATCCGCCAACGATGACGGCGATGGCCGCTGCTGCGAGCGCGACATTCTTAAACACGAAAATCTCCGAAGTTAGAAAACCAGCTTCAACCCAAACTGCAATCGGCGCATTTCGGTACGGGTCGAATTGATCGTGCCGAAGGCCACGCTGTTGAACGTCGTATTAGGATCTCCCCAGTTCGGGTGATTCAGGAAGTTGAACGCCTCGAAACGGAACTGGATGTAATCAGTGCTGTTGATATGGAAATCTTTCGACGTCGAGAAGTCCCAGTTCACGATGCCTGGCCCAATCACCTCGCTGCGGCCCGCAGTGCCGAACGTGCCGTTGGTCGCCCTGGAGTACGCGGCCGTGTTGAACCACTTGCTGATCGTCGGATCGTCGATGGCCGTGTCGGCGTTGAAGTCACGATTCGGTCTGCAGCAGTTACCGATGTTGGCGGTGTCTTCGCCGGCCCCGATCGTCAACGGGAATCCCGACCCGATCGTCACAACGGAGGTGACCTTCCAGCCCCCAATCACCTTGCCCAGAGCGCCCTCGCTCAGGTACTTCCTGTTGGGTCCGATCGGCAGATCGTACACCACTGACGTCACGAACCGATGCCGTTGATCGAAGACCGACGGACCATCCTCGCACGACAGGCAGTACCAGTCCTGCGGGTTCAGCGGGTCTGTACCCAGTGTGCGAATGCCGCTGCCGTTGTCAGTGGATTTCGAAAACGTGTAGGCGCCAAGGACGGTCAGCCCTGCGGAGTAGCGCCGGGTCAGCTTCATGCCCAGAGAGTCGTACCTGGAATAGCCGACATTGGCCGCACCCTGAAACAACCCGAATTCGGGGAATGGCGAACGCAACGGTATCGCCGAGGTCCCAGGAACCGGCTGGTTCGCCAGGTTGATCCAGCGCTGAAGCTCGCGTCCGCGCGATCCGAGATAGCTCACTTCCAGGGCCGTGTTGCTCGTGAGCTCCTGCTGGATGCTCGTCTCCCACTCATCGACATACGGCGTCTTGCGATCGATGTTGCTCGTCAGCACCAGAGGCCGCTCGACGCACAGCACGCCCGCGGGCGTGTTGCAGGGATTCCCGCCGCCGAAATTGAACGGATCGTTCCAGGTCGAAATCAGGTTGGTTGCCGTGGACTGCACCGTCAGGCGCCCCTGCAGGTTCCGGTTCATGTCGAATGAAATGTTCCCGATGTCCTGGACGTAGAATCGGCCGACGCCTGCACGCAGGACGGTCTTGGGCGTGATGCTCCATGCGGCCCCGAAGCGAGGCGCGAAGTTCGTCTTGTCGGCATCGATCAGGGTTTCGCCCAGACGTCCGTCCCGTGCCACCTGTATGCCGGGAGCAAAACGAATTCCCGCGTCTTCGTAGAAGTCTCCTGTGCCTGCTCGAACTGGTACAGGATGCAGACTGCGGTCGGCCACCTGTGGTTGCTGCGTATTTACTGGAATGACGGCGACGATCTGCCGCTCCGCCGTGTCGGTCCATGGCGGCGTGTATTCGTAGCGCAGGCCGTAGTTGAGCGTGAGGTTAGGACGGAGCTTCCACGTGTCTGTGACGTAATAGGACTGGCTGAATGCCGTGAGTCTCGCGACGGCGAGACCCGATGCGTACAGACCAGGCCCCGATGTAGCCCAGCATGTAATCCGCGAAGCCGTTCCCCGTCGCCACGTTGGCGTTGAACCCTGCGGATCCGCGCGCAAACTGATTCCCGTCCTGGTTGTAGTGATCGAGCCGCAGGTCGGCGCCCGCTCTTACGAAGTGGGAACCGTGATTCCAGGAGAGGTTCTGGGTGTATTGCCAATTCTGGTTCTGATTGATGTAGGGAGAATTGGAATCGGGACCAAAACCTGAAAATCCGGCAACGCCGATGCTTGGCAGGCCCCAGGCATTCGCCGGCACTGTCGTGGGAAGCTTCAGGCCGACCTGGGCGATCGGGTCGAACACATTGTTCAGCTCCGTGCCGGCAGCATTGTAAAACCTGTTGTAGCCGAAACGAATTTCATTCACGAGCGTCGAGCTCAGGACCCGCGTGTTATCGACGAGTGCCTGTTGCCCTCTGGTGTCCACGGTCCCGCCGTTGAGATAAATCCCTCCGGTGAACTGCCCCTCGTCGGTCCAGCCGTAGCGGCCATACCAGCTCGACTTGCTGCTTTCGGTGAAATCGATACGAACGTTGATCTGGTTCTTATCGGTGTGGTTCTTGTTCACCGCGAGGTAGTTGTTCGCCAACGCCGATGTGGGTTGGTTAGGCAGCGGGTAGTATTCGAGCATGTTCACAGAGATGGGGTCGAGTCGCGGCGTGGGGATGATGTTTCCCGGAAAAGGCGCGCCGGTGAGCGGGTCTCTGACAGGCGTGCTCACCTGCGAGAAGTCGCCGCGCCGCATCGCCGCAGACGGCACGCTGAAGAGCGTGTCTTTCTGGTTGCGCAACCGGAAGCCCTCGTAATTGGCCATGAAGAAGAGCTTGTTCCGGCCGTCGATCAGACGAGGAATCTGCACCGGACCGCCGAGCGTGAACCCGTACTGGTTCCACTTGAAGGGGCTCGATTTCGGTGTGTCGGTGCCGAAGGCGTAGGGAAGGGCGTCGAGCTTGTTGTTGCGCAGGAACTCCCAGACGGTGCCATGGTATTCGTTGGTACCGCTCTTGGTCACCACGTTCACCTGGCCGATGCCGCGACCGAATTCCGCCGAATAGATGCCGCTCTGAATTTTGAACTCCTGCAGCGCGTCGATCGACGGCAGCAGAATGTAGGAATTGAAGTTCACATCGGTGTTGTTCATCCCATCCAATGTGTAGTAGTTCCATTCACGCCGCCCGCCGGCGATGGACAGCTGCTGCTCGGACCGATCGCCGCCCTGGCGCGCGCCCGACTGTCCGGAATTGGCGAAACTCGCCGACACATTGGGCGTCAACGAGACCAACTGCAGAAAGTTGCGGCCATTGAGCGGCAGATCCACGATGCGACGATTGTCGATAACCGTGCCGATGGCGGTGTCTTCGGTGTTGATCATCGGCGAGCTGCCGACGATCTCCACCGTCTCGGCGATCGTGCCGATGGCCAGGGAGAAATCCAGGCGGACCGTTTGCTGGGTCTGCAGCTCAACGCCGCTGCGAACCGTGCTCTGAAACCCCTGCAATTCCACTTTCACGTTGTAGATTCCTGGGAGCAGGTTTGGAAACACGTAGACGCCTGCGGTATTGGCCTGCTCGGTGGCCGCAACACCGGTTTGCGGATTCGTGACGGTGATCGACGCGCCGGGCAGCACGCCGCCGCTGGCGTCAAGGACCCTGCCCGTGATTTGCCCGAAGGTTTGAGCGGATGCGACGTCGGCGGCGAACAACACAGATGCGACGACGGCCCACAGGATCTGTTTGTGCATGAATCCTCCGCTGTTGTGGTAATGCGGCGGACTATAGCAGCAAGACTCGCTGCACACTACTGGTTGTTGCAGGACGGACAAACGTGTTGTGAACCGGAGTCACAGCTTCACGTAGTCCGATTCGATGATGTCCTCGGGGCTGGCACCCAGTCGCTGCAGCAGCTGCATGATGACGGCGGCCTTGTCCTCGGCGTCGCGTCGCGACCAGGTACGCGATTTCACTTCGACGAAATAGCCGTCGGTGGCCGGATTCAGCAGGCGATCGAGGTGCACGTAAAACTGTACGCCGTGGTACGCAACGAGCCAACGCCGCCGATCCTTCTCGACTTCCTTTTCACGTGCCGGCTTGAAGTACTCGCGATAGAAGCGCGGCGTGTGCGTGGCGGGTGCGAAGAAGCGCGATCGAAACAACAACACCGAGCCGAAGGCATGCTCGCGTGAAGGGCCGGTCAGCGTGAGCCTCGCGCGGGCGCTGACGACCAGGTTCTCGGCATCGAGGAACTCGTCCTCCCGATAGCGAAGGCGGCCTTGCTCGGCGTCGTCGAAGAAGAAGTACGTGTCGTACTGGTGGTAGTGCACAGCGCGAATGATCGCGATGTCCTCGCTCTCGAGCGCGGCGAGGACCGACGCTTCTGAGGTGAGCCGGGCTTTGACCTGAATCTCGTAGCTCTCCTGTTCGGCGGCGCCGCCGATTGCGACGAGTTTCTGCAGCACGCTCTGCTCGCGCTGGATCAGGAACATGTCGATGCGCCGCGCCACCTCGGCGGCGCGCGACCGCAGGTCGGCCTCATCGAGCGTCAGCAGGCGTCGGTCGCGCATCAGCCACCGGCCGTCGCACATGGCGTCGACGACATCGGTCGACTTTGCGGCGTAGACCAGCTGCGAGTAGATGGCATTCGCGTCGCGCGTGAAGCGTGGCGTCGTGTGAGGCTCGTCGAGATCAATGATGATGAGGTCGGCGCGCTTGCCGGGTTCGAGCGAGCCGGTAATGTCGCCGAGATGCATCGCACGGGCTCCCAGGCGCGTCGCCATGGCGAGAGCCGTGCGCGCAGGGAGTGCCGTGGGATCGCCGCTGATGCCCTTGGCCAGGAGGGCGGCCAGCCTCGTCTCCTCGAACATGTCGAGATCGTTGTTCGACGCGGCGCCGTCGGTGCCAATGCCGACATTGAGGCCGAGCTCGATCATCTTCGCAACGGGCGCGAAGCCCGACCCCAGTTTCATGTTGCTGGTCGGGTTATGTGCGACCCCGGCGCGTGCGTCGCGTAATGTCCGGATTTCTCCCTCGTCCACGTGGACGCAGTGCGCCGCGAGGACACGCGCATCGAAGAGCCGCTGCTTTTTCGCCCAGGGGACGACCGGCATGCCGTACTCCTTGCGCGCGCGTTCGACCTCGTGCTCGGTTTCTGCCAGATGCGTGTGGAGCGGCACGTCGAATTCAGATGCCAGCTCTGCGCACGCGCGAAAGATTTCGGCGGTGCACGTGTACGGGGCGTGGGGTGCCACCGAGGGGACGATCAGCGGATGCCCCTTCCATTTCGCGATAAACGCCCGCGCCGTCGCCAGCGCGTCTTCGTAGCTGGCCGCATCCGGCGTCGGAAATTTCAGGACAGTTTGGGCGCAGAGCGCGCGCACCCCCGCGGCAGCCGTCGCTTCGGCGACGGCGCCCTCGAAGTAATACATGTCGGCAAAGCAGGTGGTGCCCGAGCGAATCATCTCGGCGCATGCCAGCTGGGTGCCGAGGGCGACAAAATCCGGGCGTACGAACTCGCGTTCGACCGGCATCATGTACCCCATGAGCCAGACGTCGAGGCGCAGGTCGTCGGCCAGACCGCGAAGCAACGTCATCGGTGCATGCGTGTGCGCGTTGACGAGACCGGGCATGACGACACGCCCCCGGCAGTCGACGATCTCGCCTGCGTCAAAGTCGCCTGCGATGTCGCCGATTGCGAGGATCTCGCCCCCGGCTATGGCTATCGATCCGGGAGCGTAAACGCTGAATTGCTCATCCATCGTCACGATGAGCGCGTTGGTGAGGAGACGATCGCAAGGCCGACGCATGCTGCCGATGCTATTCGATCGTGCCCTCGATCGTTGGCGGAAACACGTCGTGACGCAAGGTACCGGTGAAGGTCAGCGCTCCTCCGCCGGGGCTCGTCACGAGCAGGAGTTGCACGGAAAAGGTTTCGTCGCCGTTGCTGGTCAGCGTTCCGCCCAGGACCGCACCTCGAATCGTCCGGAACGGCACGCGGATGAGCCACGCTCCGCCGGTGATCGCGACCGTCTCGCCGTCCTGGTCTGGAAGATTCGGATCGTGATCGATCCCCGACAGGAACACGCCATGGCGTGAAAGGCCATTCACCTGGCCGTCGAACCCGCCGACAAACACCGCGAGTCCGCAAATCGATTTCGGACAGAGCTCAAGCCCTTCGATGTCTCCATTGAGGAACGAATCGGCGGCGACGGGAACGGTGACAAGCAGGAGCGCGGTAAGCAGGCAGGCCGGTCGAAGGCAGCGACGCATGGATCCTCCTGTAAGGAAGGCAGCAACGACTGCGGGAAGGCGCTAACACTAGCGAGGCCCGTTCCGATCGTCAAGTGCATTCGTTTCTGAGAATGGCGATACGCGCCGCCAGAACTCTATCTACCTTGCACGCCGCGCGGCTCGAGTAAGCCCCATGGCTGCCCTGCAGCGCTAGTCACACATCTGTACGTGCCATAACAAAGATCGGCAGTACTTGCCTCGGTTCGACAAGAATCCTCCAGCAGGTGGCTGGATCGTGCTTTGCCTCTACGTTCTGCTCTCCTGGAGGCAGACGTGACTGCACGCCTTTTCATCACCGCTCTTCTTCTGTTGAATGCGTCCACGCTCGCGGCACAACCGGCCGCTGCGCCGCCGCTGCAATCGGCCGAGCGCGCGCTGATTAGCGCGCTGGCGGCTCCCGACCGTGATGCCTTCCGGCATCTCCTGGCCAGCGACGCTATCTTCTTTCTGCCCGTCGAAGCGCACGGGCCGGATGCCATTCTCGACAAGTGGTCGCCGTTTCTGTTCAGCCGCGAGCTGACCCTTGTGCTGACGATTGCAACATCATCCACAGCCGATTCCGGAGAGATGGGACAGACGTCTGGAACATTCGGCATCTACGGACGCACGAGCAAAGGCATGACGACGACACCGGTCGGCGCGTTCTCGATTGCCTGGCGGCTGGTTGATGGTCAATGGAAGATCGGCACGCTCAGCGGAGGCAGCAAAGCCGGTGTGCGGCTCGTCCAGCGCGGAGGCGTTGGGCCGTATCTCTTCGGCATGTCGAAGGCTGAAGTCAGCCAGGTCGCCGACTGCAGCCCGTACACAAACGTTTCGCGCACCGGCGGCATCGAGTGTGCGAACTACGCGTTCGACGGCAGAAAGATGAACATCTCATTTCTGTTCGACGCCGACCAACTCAAGCGAATCCAGCTCTGGTTCTATAACGGTGAGTCGGAACCCGAGGCCAGAGAGGCGATCGGCGCGGTCATCGATCACTTGAAGCGGGTGGCGGGAGGTGCGCACATCGGCGCGATGCCGGGAGTGGAAGTCACCACCGACGCCATCGCCGACATATTGAAAGGCCCCGTGCCGCAGGGCCGCATCGCACAGGTCGAGATTTCCAGCCCCGCGAGCGCACGTCCTGAGGTCTGGTTTGCCCGCGTCGCGCGGCACCAGCTTGGGTACATGGTCATGTTGTTTGCCGACCCGCGTTAGGTGGTGCACCATTGTTCAGAAACGGAAAAAGCATGCGTACATTACGAGGCGGTATGCATTAGTCGCTGCCATCCTCAAGCTCCTGCCGCGAGGATGACAAAAACGGCTTTGGTAGCTCGAACCGTTACGGAAGGTCGATCGCCGTGAGATCGCCCGTCACGCCTCGCAGACTCCCATCGAAGAAGATCGACGATGAGAAGCTGCCGGCGGTGGTCGATCCGAGCTGCGTTGGGGTGAATACGAAGACGTCTTCGTCTGCGCCCGACACGCCGCTTACCGAAAACGAACCGCTCGTCGAGAGATGAATGCGACCGAGCGCATCGATCGCGACCGCGTCGAGAGTCTCAGAGCTGCTCGATAGCCCCACGTCGCTGCCGTCGAAATACATCGCCCAGGTTCCTGCGGTCGTCGACCCGATCGAGGTCGGCGTAAACACGATCAGGTCGTGACCCGCTCCCGATACGCCCGACACCGAGAACGACGCCAGCGTCGACACCAACAGCCGGCCGTCCGGTAGCAGCTCGACCGCATCCAGATCTTCGTCGCTCGTGCTCAGTCCCACATCGCTCGCGTCGAAGTACATCGCAAACGATCCCGCGGTCGTGCTGCCGAGCGACGTCGCCGTGAAACGCACGACGTCGGAATCATCCACGGTGCCCGACACGCCGGTCATCGATCGCGGCTCAGTGAAAGACAGCAAGATCTCGTTTGGCCCGATCACCGCAAAGGCGTCGATGACCGCGCTGCTCAGACCCACATCGGATCCGTCGAAGAAGAGACCGTAGGTCGCTCCGTCGAAAGCAACGATGTCTTCGTTCGCCACGCTGAGGCCGCCAATGGTCGCGCCGCTCTCGAGGGTAAAGTACAGGACGACGGGCGGTTTGTTGGCTACCGTCACAGCTGAGGTCGCCACGGCTGACGTGCCATCGTCATCACGAACCCGAAGCGCGGCCGTGAATGTACCGCCGGCTGAGTACGTCCGCTGCAGGGTCTGGCCGGTACCGTCGATGTCGAAGGTGGACCCGTTGTAGTCGAAATCCCACTCGTAGACGAGCGCGTCCGTGCCGGGATCGATCGCGGTGCCGCTGAACTGAATCACCAGGCCCGCAACGCCCGAATAGGGTCCTCTCGCGTTCGCAACCGGAAGAACGTTGCTGACGATCGCCGCGGCTCCGTCCTGCGCCACGCCGCTCCGGTTATCGCGCACCGTCACCACAACGGTGAACGTGCCGTCGTTGGCGTACACGTGCGAGCCGGTGATCATTCCGGTTGTCTCCGACACGCTTCCCGCCTGCAACGGTGAACCGTCGCCCCAGTTGATTGTCGCGGTGTGGAGATCGGCCGTGTCGGGATCGGTAAACGTCGCCAGCAGCGCCACGCTCGCGCCCTCGGTCGAGCTCAGATCGGCAACCGGCGCGATGACGGGCGCCATGTTGGTTGAGGGCACGACCGACACAAGAGCGGCAGCGCTCTCGGTCCCGGCTTCGGCGGTGATCGTCGCCGAGAACGTCGCCGTAATCCCTGATACCAGCCCGCTCGATCCAACGGTCGCAACAGTTCCGTCGCTCGAAGACCAGGTCACCGAGCAATTGGACACCGCATCGCCGGCAGCATCGCGCGGGAGGGCATCAAGCTGAATCGTCGTGCCCGCCTCTATCGTCGATTCCGAAGGAGACACCGAGATAGACGCCACGCCGGCGCAGGCATTGCGGCGGACGTCGTAGCCCGTTGTGTGGACCGCCAGCCCGAGCGCCATGGCGATGTCGTCCCATCGCACGAACTTGAAGTCTGTGTCATTGTTCTGCGCGACGAACAAGCCCCGCGGGTACTGCGGCCCGAGGCTCATGTTGATGACGTCGATGCCGTCAGTGTCGACGGCGGACCCGAAGGGACCGTTCGCGATCTGAAAGGTGCCGAGGTACGGGTTGTTTCCCTCGCGGCGATAGACGTTGAACCGATTGTTCCCCTGGCTCGACGCGATCAGATAGCCGACGCCATCGGCACGGTAGTAGATCGCCAGCCCTTCCACGTCGGCAACCAGCTGGTTCGCCGAGCCGACGAGATCGACGGTCACGCGGTTATTCGTGGGAGCGCTCGGTTCTGCGCCGTATTTGAAGATGCCGCGATCCTCCTCGCCGATGTACAGGTGCCCGAGCTCGTCGTCGGCGACCATGCCTTCGACCAGGAAGCTCGAACTCCAGGCGCGAACGAGGACGCCCCCGACGGTGGCACCGTTGGCGACGAATTCCCACTGCTCGATCCGATTCGAGGAAGAGACGAAGCCGTAAAACTTGTCTGTCGCCCGACTGTGGTACATCGCATAGCCGTACACCTGGACGCCGGTCTGGATCGTGCCGATTTGTGTGAGCCGTTGCGTGGCGGGATCGATGGTGTAAATATCGATCTGGTTGTTGTTCCGGTCGCACACCGAAACCAGATCGACCTCGTGGCCATTGAGCGGAAACCCGTAGCGGATATCCACGTTGTTGTGCTGTCCCCCGTTGACGAACTGAAGCTGGACGCCGTTCAGATCGAACACATGAAGGCCGCCGTTGCTGTTTTTGTTCGTGCCGATGACGACGCTCAGCGAAGGATTTGTCGGGTGGACCCAGATTGCCGGATCGTCAGCCGTGCCGGCCGGCGTCGCTCGCCTGGAAGCCAGCACCGAGAAGAGACCCGACTTCGGAAAGACGCCACTCTCCTCCCACTCGGCGGGGGCGCCGAGAACCACACGCGAGAAGTCGGTCCACACGACGGCAAGCGCGATGACCGTCGCGAACGCGGCCGACACGCGAGCCAATCGTGGACTCATGGAAGTGTGTGGAGACAATCACCGAGGCCGATGGTGATCGTCGTTCGGGTGGCACAATACCACAGAGTTCGAGAGCGTCATGAGACGAATTCCTATTGGACGAGGTCATTGAGCGATGACAACCGCGAACGATCGCACGCGACGTCCGTTTGTGATGGAGGAGGCGGTGGCCATTCTTGGTCGAACGCCCGCGACACTCGACGCATTGCTGCGCGACCTTCCCGACGGCTGGATCGCGGCGCACGAAGGCGGAGAAACGTGGAGCCCGTTCGATGTGATCGGACACCTCATTCACGGCGAGCGAACAGATTGGATGGGGCGGGCCAGGATCATCCTCGAGCACGGCGAGACGCGAGCGTTCGACAAGTTCGATCGCCTGGCGCAATTCGCCGAGTCGAAGGGGCGAACGTTGGCAAGCCTGCTCGATGAGTTTGCGACGCTGCGCGCGCGCAACCTTCGCCAACTGGCGGCGCTGAACCTGACCGGCGCCGATCTCGACCGGCGTGGACGCCATCCCGAGTTGGGCGTCGTCACGCTGCGCCAGCTTCTGGCGACGTGGGTCGCCCACGACCTCGATCACGTGATGCAGATTTCGCGAGTGCTCGCCCGGCAATACTCTGATGAAGTCGGTCCCTGGCGCGCGTACTGCGCGTCATCCGCGACGGGCAGGGCTGAAGCCCTGCGCCACCGGTGCGACGGGCAGGGCTGAAGCCCTGCGCCACCGGTGCGACGGGCAGGGCTAAAGCCCTGCGCCACCGGTGCGACGGGCAGGGCTGAAGCCCTGCGCCACCGGTGCGACGGGCAGGGCTAAGCCCTGCGCCACCGGTGCGACGGGCAGGGCTGAAGCCCTGCGCTACCGAATTAACGGCCGATACAATGGAAACCAGCACGCTCATGAGAACCCTGGGATTTCTTGTCGTCGGGCTCTGCATTGCCCTCGGGGCATGCGAACAACAGCCAACGTCGCCCGTGCGCGCTCGAACTATCGACGCGTTCGAACCGCATCTCACACCGCGACTGACACCGGCAGACGCACGGAGGCTGTTCGGCACGCCTGACGAAGAAACAGGCAGCGGTCTTCGGATTTACATCTATCGGCTCGAGGGAAATCGTGAGCTCTGGCTTGGGTTTCCCGGCGACGCCCCCATCACCTATGCCCGCCTGAAAACAGCGGACGGAAGCGTCACGGATCTCGTTCTTCGTCCCTGATTCGCTGATTGGCGCCGGACGCTTCATACACATCTGTTATTCCGCTTACAAAACAGGATAGGCTCTCGGCTCGTTCGACGCGGCCTGGATTGAGCAAATCAGTGGATCGAGCTTTGCGTAGTAGTCCAGCGATCGCTGGAGGCATATGTGATTGCACGCTTCTTCCTGGCTCTCATTGCGGCGCTCCTGTTGAGCTCGGCATCGGTCGGCGCCCAGACCACGGCATTGCCGCCACTCGATGCGGCAGAGCGCGCGCTGGTCAAGGCACTCATGCTTCCAGATCCCGACGCCTTCCGGCAGCTTCTCGCATCCGACGCGATCTCGACCCTGCCGGCCGAAGCACATGGTCCTGATGCGATTGTCGAGAAATGGCGGCCGTTCTTGTCGAGCTCCGAGGTGAGGCTGGCGCCGATCATCGAGAGTTCCACCACCGCACAATCCGGATCAATGGCGCAGACATCGGGAACGCTCACGATCTACGGACGCACGACCAACGGCATGAGAACGACGCCAGCGGGAACGTTCGCAATTCTGTGGCGCCTGGTGGACGGTGAATGGAAAATCGGCATGCTGACCCGCGCCGGCCAGACCGGGATCAAGCGCATCGCCGATTAGAACTTCGACGCGCGGATCCAGGTATCCGCGCGTGACCAGCTCTTCGCAAGGTCCTCGTTTACGTCACGCGAAGACGATCCACGTCCCGCCAGGGCCTTCTGAAGCCCCAGAAGAGACCACCCGTTGTGCGGATGATCCTCGAGCTCCTCGCGATAGACGCGCTCGGCATCGCCGAAGCGTTTCGCCTCGACGAGCGCGGCGCCCAGCCAGTGCCGCGCGGCAAACGGCAGCGGCTCGGGCTCGTCGTAGCCGAGCTGATCTTCAACCGCGACGGCACGTTCGAACGCCGCAATGGCCGCGTTCAGATCACCGCCGGCCGATAGAATCTCTCCTTCAAGAATTCCCGCCACGGTGCCGAGCAGATCTTTCGCGCTGTGATTGCGGTACGAGGCCTTCGATGTCTCTGCCGCCTTCTTCACGCGATCCAGATAGACCCTGGCAAAGTCGGCATTGCCCGTTTTCAGTTGCGCGTAGCCGTGCGCGAAATCCCAGAAGCCCCCCAGGATGTCGTCGCTCGGACGATTCTTCACCTCGAGCACCTCGTCGAAGCGCCCGAACCGGACCATCGTGAGCACCTGGTAAAAGGTATCCCCGGTGAGCTTCGCGTAATCCTTGCCGGCCTGCATGGCGATGGCGCCCTGGCCATCCATCGACGCCGCATAGAGCAGCATGTGCAAGTTGTGCGAGGGATAGATGGCGAATCCCTCGCCGATCGCGGCTTTCAGATCAGAGTGCCACGCCTCGAGGTTGGCCCGGACGGAATCGCCCCACCGTCCCACTTCGTTCCAGGTGTGCGATGGCATGTGATTGATGTGGCTTGCGCCCGGAATAGACTTGCCGAGAAATTCCGCGCACGCCGCCGCGCGCTCGGGCACGACCGTCGATTCCGTCGCATGCACGTACAAGTGGCAGGCTCCCGGATGATGGACATCCTTCGAGAGAATCCGCTCGAGCACCCGATGCAGCCGCTGCACGCTCTCACTCTTGTAATCCCGCGTACCGCGGCGAGGCTCGAGAAGAAAGAGCGCGTCCGCATGCAGCGTGGCGATGTCGAGATCGTTCGGATACGCGGCGGCGACCTTGCCGATCGCCTCCGCATACACCTTGTCCTGATCGACGCGCTTCTCCGGATCGAATTTCTCCACGTAGCGGACCGCCATCGCGTCGATCAACGCGCGTTCTTTTGCTGTCGCTCTTTCCTTCAGCTCGATCGCTTTCTGAATGGCCGCATAAGCGTGCGGCGCTTCCTCAGCGCTCATCGGGCCGTTGAGGTACGACCCCCAGGCCCACGCCTCGCCCCAGTAGCAGATCGCGCAATTCGGATCGCGCTTCCATGCTTCGCGGAACGACCGAATCGCCTCGGGCTTCGCGAACGCGTACATCATCTGGAAGCCCTGATCGGAAAACGCCTGCGCTTCTTTATTGGATGACGAGATCGGCCGCGTGAACGTGCCGAGCCCGCTTTTGTAGAGCTCAATGGGCTGCGTGTTGCGCTCGAACAGCGTCTTGGGTGTCGCCGGAGGCGCGCCCGGTCCCTGCGCGCCAAGGCTGACGACGCCGGCAGCGAAAAGCAGTCCAACCAGTAACGCGCGATTGCCAGCGACCATCACAGCCTCCATAGTGAGGCGATGGTAACAGAGTTCAAGAAGGGCTGAGGGCTGAGGGCTGAGGGCTCAGGGCTAAGGGTTGAGGGCTCAGGGCTCGCCGACAATCTGCACCACCACCTCACGCTGCCGGGACTGCGTGTCGAACTCGAAGAGCGCGATCTGCTGCCACGTTCCCAGCAGCAGCTCGCCATCGGCGAACGGCACGGTCACCGACGGCCCGAGCAGAGCCGCGCGAACGTGACTCGACCCGTTGTCGTCGCCCCAGCGCAGATGGTGGCGGTATGAACCAGCACGAGGCGCGAGATCCTCGAAGACCTTGTTCAGGTCGTGCACGGCCCCGGGCTCGAACTCGATCGTCGTCATGGCCGCGGTCGACCCCACGACAAACGCCGTCGCAATTCCGTTGCGCACGCCCGATTTGCCGACCGCGCGCTGGACAACCGCCGTGAGATCGTGCGCGTCACCCTGACCCGTCGTGCTGACTGCATGTTTGTGCGTCGAAACCATCTGCATAGCTTCGCGATCTCGTCGGCTCGTGTCCATATGCGCGGTGGGCAGGCACATGCCTTGCACAATTCGGCACTGATGGAGGCTTCGCACGCACAATCAGCGATAAAATGACCCCGTTGCGTCTCTTCCTCTCCATCGTTCTTTCACTCTTCTTCGTCTCGCCCGCGGATGCGCAGAAGCCAGACCTCACGCCGCTCGAAACAACGTTGACGCGCATCGTCAACAAAGCGCGCGGCAAGGTTGGCGTGGGGCTGATTCATCTCGAATCGGGTGCGGCACTGCACGTGCGCGGTCACGAGCGCTTTCCGATGGCGAGCGTCGTGAAACTGCCGATTGCAATCGAGGTGCTGACGCAGGTTGCCGAGAGGAAGCTGAGGCTCGATCGCGACGTCCCGCTCAGCGCGAGCGATATCCGCCCCTGTTGCGCGATCGAACGGCGCCACCCGAACGGCGGCATCTCGCGAACGGTCGGCGAGCTGCTCGAGCTCGCGATTATCGAAAGCGACAATACGGCAGCCGATGCCCTGCTCAAGCTGGTCGGCGGTCCGGATGCGGTCGAACGGCGGTTGCGGGCGCTTGGTTTCAACACCATCAACGTCAATCGCTCGGAAGGTCAACTGCTGCTCGACATGGCCGGTGTGGTCGACGCCCCACCGCCCGAGCAGTGGACCGTCGACCTGCAGCGCCGGCTTGTCGCCGAGGTCGAGCGCCCCGCCCTGAACAAAGGACGGGTGCTGTACCTGGCTGATGAGCGCGACACGGCGACCCCGTATGAAACGGCACAACTGCTGGGCCGGCTTCAGCTTGGAAATCTTCTTCCCGCGTCCGAAACCGAATTGCTCGTCAACCTCATGATCGGCACAACCACCGGGGGGAGGCGCCTCAAGGGACGCATTCCTGCCGACACGGTTGTCGCACATAAAACCGGCACGACCGCCGTGGTGATCAACGACGTCGGCATCATCACGTTGCCGGCCGACAGCAAGATCGGCGGACGCATCGCGATTGCGGTGTATGTGGCCGACGGCTCGAGCCTCGCCGCCATGGAACGGTCGGTCGCCCAGATCAGCGCTGCCGCGTTCGAGTTTTTCAGTGGGAGAGAAGTGCCCAGGATACAGAGCGCACAGAAAAGGCCGCGGACACAGAGAAAGGGAAAGTAGTCTGGTTAGTTGAGGCGGCGCGTGGAGCGGCGAGCAGGTTTGTCGGCGAGCGGTGCGATGACGTGCGTATGCTCGCGGCAGATGTCCTCGAACCCTTTCGTTTCCTTGTAGAAATTCCCCATCGCATATCCGCACATCAGAGCAAATCCATAGCGCTGGGCAAGCCGGTTCCACAACATCTCGAGACGAATGGCCGCCCGCGTCTTGCCCAGTTTCCACAGCACGTCGACCATCTCGCCGTACGCGCGAATCTGGATGCGGTCTTCGCGCCCTTCGAGCACAGCGGCAATCAGCCTGCCGACGCTATCCTCGAACCGGTCCGCATCGGGCTCGTCGCCCTCCATGAACAGATCCAGCGTTTGCTGCGCATCGAGCACGATGAGCGTGCGCATTTGCTGCGCCCGGTCCACGTCAATCAAGCGGCCTCTCAGATGGGTCAGGATCGCCCCGGCGTGCGGCTTGGTGGCAATGACGATGGCAGGATGACCGTCGACAAACCCCTGGCTGAGAAATCCGGCGACAGTCGTGAAGAGGCTGTCGTCGTCGCCATAGAACTGAACCGCGTGATGATGGTCGTAAATTGGTGCACCTGACGGCATCGCGTGTGTCAAAGCTGCAACAGTCGAACCGTTGCTGATTTGCTTGTTTTGTTCGATTACACACCGTTCAGGCCGGCCCGGTATGTCGCCAAACGCTGCAGATGTCGCTTTGAGTGCTTTTTTATCGGCGCGGGTCGCTGGCGAGCCACCACCCGTCGTTGACGAGCTGCTCCTGGAGTAGTCTCGCGCGCTCATCCACGGCAGAGGCGCTGTCGAACTGCTCGAGGCGTTCTCCGCCCTCCGGCTCATGAATAATGATTTCGAACGCGCTCTGATCAGGCTTGGGACGAATTTCGTAGGTGAGCTGCTTGCCTTCCCGGTGAAACGTCCAGACCATTTCTACCCGTTTCGGGCAAACCGTCGGCCGGCAATAGTGGCGCGCCCTCGATGGCCATTCGTGTGAGCGCAAATTGACTCTCGGTCCAGCTGTCCGGTGTGGCGGTTCGCCGGTCGATGCCCCTGCGACGATCGACGCCCCAGAAGGGCTCCATCTGCTGCCGCCGTTCCTGAAGGCGACGGTCGAAGAGCACAGCGACACGGTTGGTTCCCGCGAGAATCGAGCAGAATCTGTAGTATTCGGCGCTCATCCCACGTCTGACAATGAGCACGAGGTCTGTCGCCGCCTGCCGATGACGGCTCGATATCCATGCGGCCAAGGCGTGAAGGACTCGACGCACGCCGCATAAAGAGCAAACGGGTCGCCACAACCAGCCATGCCAGCCAGAAAGCTCTAACTACAGCTCTCGCAGGGTGTTGCGGCGGCGTGCAGAACCAGCGACCTGATATCGTGGCCGCGTCTCAATTGTCATCATGAGACACAAAAAACGGAGAAATTCGCACATCGTGCTGAGAACGCACGGTTTGCCTATCGAGCTGCAAAAGGGAACACTTCGACCGTATGGGACGCTAGCGCGGGAAGCCCTCGGCGATTTCTCCAAGGCCTGTTTTCAGCGTGGCTCGAGCAAGCGCATCGAGCTCGGCCTCGGGTCCTACCACATGAACCGTGCGGTGCACGTGCGTATAGGCCTGACCTGGTGAAAGGCTCAGGGCCGGCGAAGACGTCTCGAGCTCGTAAAACGGGCCGAGCGGTGGTTTCCCCGGCTCTGGTGGCCCGTCGTTATAGCTGTTGATGACGTCGCCCTTGTAGGGTTCGCGCTGCACCGCCCACATCGAATTCACGTATCGCGTGGCGTCGGGCGGACGCGTGTACTGCACGAGCGTCAGCACGCGGCGTGCGGCGTCGTAACTGCCGGCAAAGGCCAGCGCCCGCGACGGTGACAATCCGATCTTGCTGCGATATTGACCGTCGCCTTTGAACAAGATCGCGGAGTCGCTCACGTGCAATCGATCGTCGGGCACCTTCCCGAAATACGCATCGTTGACGATCGGTCCGCGCGTCGATTCCGGCCCCGCCGCATACGGAATCGCGATCGTCGTTTCCGGCGACGGCGTAAACATGCCCAGAATCCACACCGACACGAGTCCGGATGCAGGCTGCCAGGGCTCGCGGCCGACATTGGTGACCGTGTTGGACGATTCGAACGCGACCATACGCACGGCGGATCCGGCGGACGCTCCGAAATGCTTCTCAACATCCGGCGCGCTCAGCAATCGCACTGTGCGATCGACTTCGAGGTCGAACGACGCGCCGGAATAATTGACGAGCGACATCCGCTTTCGAAACCGCACGCTCGTCGGCGTCTGGCTGTCGACGTCCCACTTCCCCCAGTCGAACGCCTCCGGAACCTGCCAGTGCTCGAGGTCGAAGGCTTCGCCCTTCTTGAAATACAGCGAGTACTGCCCGCCTTCGGGTCCGAGCCAGAATCGGTCTTCGCCGCCGAAGACGTTGATGTGCGGCTGCTTCGTGCGGGCGCCGATGGCGGCCCGGCCTATCCATCCAAAAGTAGGCGCATCGCTCCCACCCGTCGTGCTGGTCATCACGCGGCCTTGATACTCCGGTGAGACCACGACCTGCGCGGCCCCTCCGGGCTCGGCCAACACGATGACCTCGGTGTTTTGCCTGAGAAACGCCAGATCTGATTCAAACGGCCCCGCTGCGGCAGTGGCACGGGGCAGCGCCTCGGACGGTCGCTCCGCCGTCGTGCTTTCGGCGCTTTGACGTGACAGGCCACCACCGCAACCACCTGCGACAAGACCGGTGGCGACAACCAGCGCAAGAGTTCTTGTGGAGCGCATCGGCCGGCGATTGTATCGTATGTATATGCCGTTGTATGAGTACAAGTGCCTGGGCTGCGGGCATCAATTCGAACTGTTGATATTGAAATCGTCGCAGGAGATCGCCTGCCCATCGTGTGCAAGCGCCTCGCTCGAGCGGGTGCTTTCACTGTTTGCCGTCAGCTCCAACGCGTCTCGGCAAGCGAGCACGGCAAAGGCGTATGCTTACAACAACACGTTGAACGCGAAGCAGGAACCTGATAAACAGCGGGTTCAGATCGAACACAAGCATCAGCACTGAAAAACCATGCGTCGATATTTCATCGTCGTCGGCGTCCTTGCGCAGGTTCTGCTTCAGACGATCGGCTCTGCGCAGTCCAAGTTCTCGTTCCGCGTCGTCGCATCCGGACTGAGCGCGCCGTGGGAAGTCGTGCTCGGGCCCGACGATCAGTTATGGGTGACGGAGCGGACGGGCCGGCGCGTCATCAGAGTGAATCCGGCAACCGGCGCGATCACGCCGGCGCTCGATCTGACGAGCGAGAGCTACAACCCCGGCGAGAGCTGGCACGAAGGGCTGCTGGGCCTCGCACTTCATCCTGATCTGCTGAAAAATGCAGGGCGCGACTACGTCTATCTCGCGTTCACCTACGACGCCGATCCAGGTGCGGGTCTGTCGCGCAAGCTGCGATTGCGGCGCTACACATACGACCCGGCCAAGCAGACGCTCATCAGCCCGCTCGATCTCATCACCAACGTTCCCGCGCACGACGATCACGGCGGAGGGCGGGTGGCGCTCGGTCCCGATGGAATGCTGTACCTGACGCGCGGCGATGGTGGTGGTAACTGGCTGGCAAATTACTGCAATCCGAACAGGTCGCAGGACCTTCCCACCGCGGCGCAGGTCGCCGCGCGTGACTGGAGAACCTACGAAGGGAAAATTCTGCGACTCAATGCCGACGGCACCATCCCTGCGGACAATCCGGCGTTGAACGGCGTGCGGAGTCATATCTACTCCTACGGTCATCGCAACCCGCAAGGGCTGGGCTTCGCCCCGAACGGTCTGCTCTACTCGTCCGAACACGGCCCCGGCACAGACGATGAGTTGAACCTGATTGTTGCGGGCGGAAATTACGGATGGCCGTTCGTTGCGGGCTATCGCGACGACCGCAGCTACGTTTACGCCAACTGGTCGCAGTCGCAGGGAACGCCCTGCACGTCTCTCAAGTTCCAGGAAACCGGCGAGCCGCCGCTGTCGGTGCCGCGCGTTCGCGAATCAGAGTGGAAAGGCACGTTCCTGCCGCCAATCAGGACCTTCTTCACCGTCGCCGCGGATTACGACATTGCGAAGTCCGGCGGCGCGACGATCGCCGCAGGCGGTTTCGAGATCTACTCGGCGCGCGACGGCATTTCCGGATGGGCGACGTCGGTGTTGCAACCCGGCATGACAAAGGGGCGCGTCTATCGCGTGAAGCTGAGTGATGACGGGCGGACCGCTGTGGGCGCCAACGAAGAGCTCTTCCTCACGGCGAACCGCTATCGCGACATCGCCATCGGCCGCGATCAACGCACGTTCTTTCTGGTGACCGACAACAACGGGCTTGGACGCACGACAGATCCGTCCGGCGCAAACGTCACCACGTTCGCCAATCCCGGTGCCATCGTCGAATTCAAATACCAGGGCAACTAGATTAGGTGCACCCGTATTAGGTGCACCCGCGCAGCAGGAAAATCAGAAACAGCACTGAGGCCGGCACTCCCATCACCCACAGCAGGATGTAGCCGATCGCTCCTTTTTCCTTATTCATCGTTCCTCCCTGCCGCGTTTTTTAGCAAGGGAGGTGCCATGGTCACGACGTATTTCATTCCGTGCAGGTCGATTCAACGCAAAGGCGCGAACAGCGAAGTAAGGGATAGGTTCCGGTTCCAGGGGTTCCGGTTCCAGGGGTGTCCTGAATCCAGCGCGCTCCACGAACTGGAACGGGGAATCGGAACGGTTCCGAGATCGGCCTCACTGCTGGCGCACAACGACTCTGCCGTTGGTAGTCATCGCGCGGATTTTCGGTCCGCCGGATCCGAGCGTCGTCGTGAAACGGCGCTGCCGGCCGGAATGAATCAGTACGGGAAAATCGATTTCGACGCGGCCGTGAACCGTGCCCGTTTCGAGCTCGGCTGAGTAGTTGGCGGGCAGCGTCAGTTGCACGCCGCCGTTCCTCGTCTCGACGTCAAGACCCTGGCCATCCCATCGCGCGCCTGTGAGCTCCACGCGAAGCCCGCCGTTCTGCGTCTGTCCCTGCAGATCGCCACCCACCTGGCGCAGCGTCAAGCCGCCGTTGACCGCGTGCATGATTGCCGCTCCGGTGAACGACTGGAGAGAAATGCCGCCGTTGTGGGTGTTGATGGCGAGACGATGCCTCTGCGGCACATCGAGGTAGAACGAGGTCGCCCACTGTTCGTCCTTCATCGACATCGCGCCGTCGGATCTGATCCTTCCAGCAACCGTGGTCACACGCACAGAGCTCAACAGTTCACGCGCGCGTGACTCCGTCTCGGCGTACGTTTCGACCCGGGTGCGAAGCCGCACGTCCGATCGATCCCACCCCTGCACGTGCACGCCCCCGTTTCTGCCGGGATCGATGTCGAGTGCGGTCGAGCCGGTGATGGTTTCCTCGCGTACCTCGCAGAGATGCTGGCGGCGGTTGTCGTAGCGCTGGGCGCACAAATCCTCGCCCGGCTGCGAAGTCTGGACCTGCGTTCGATAGATCGCCGGGGTCATCGCAGTCGTCACGACGACGAAGAGTGAGCTGACATAGACGCTGCGCATGCGGGCGTTCCCTCCGCACTGCTTGGACGACGCCCGCGTGCGGAGGGTTGCCGCATGGATGACCCGGCTATTTGGGTGCAGGAGCCGGTGCGCTGCCGCTGGTGCTGGTCGGGCCGCCCACTGCCGCTTGCGCCTGTTGAGAGACCTTCAGATGCTCGCGCAAGGTTGGCAGCGTCTTTTCGGCAAACGCCTTGACGTTCGCGTCCTTGGACACCGACGCCCCTTCGAACAGCGCAATCATCTTCCTGTGTCCGTCGACCATCGCCGTCGTGTACGCCTTATCGAACGCAGCTCCCTCGAGCTTGTCCAGCCCGTCGTACAGTTGTTGATGCTCCATATCCAGTGTTGTCGGAAGGATGACGTTCTTCGCCGTGGCGAGCGATTTCAGTTCCTGATTGTTGGCCGTGTGGTCCTTTTCAATGTGCTGGGCCAGCTTCTTGACTTCGTCGCTCATCGCCTTTTTCGAGGCGAGCTTGGCGAGCTCGACTTCCGCGTAACCACCCTGGCCGGCCGTCATCAGAAAGGTGCGGTCGGCGTCGAGCTTCACGGTCTTCGGTTCCTGCGTCTGTACGGCTTGTCCCTGCAGCGACACGCCTCCTGTCATGAGAAGCGCGATCGCTGCGGCGACTGTGTAACGAATCGGTTCACGCATGCCTGCCTCCTTGAGTGTCTCGAGGAGGAATTGCAAGCTCGCGACCAGTGTTCGCGATCGGACGTACTTGTACGGCGGGGTCGATTCGTCGTACAATAGTTCTGCACTCCCTTCACAGGACGACACAATGAAGCATCTGCTCGTGGGGGTGATGCTGATCTGCATCACCGCCGTCACACGTGTCTCTGCCGATCCTCTCGACGCCGGCCTGGGCGCCGGCAGGAGCCGGCTGTCTGCCGAACAGGTTGCTGCCCGTTCGGAGCGCCTCGAGGCCACCACGAGCTTCTCGCTCTTGCGCTTTCCGGAAGCGCTCCAGGCGCCGGGCCGCATTTTCAACCCGGAGATCTGGCAGCACATCGAGGCCGCCGCACGGCAGTACGACCTCGACCCGATGATGCTCGCCGGCATGATCTTCATCGAGAGCTACGGTGATGCGCAGGCGAAGAGTCCCACGGGGCCGGCAGGCATCGCACAGATGACCAAAGGCTCGGCCAAAGAGCTGGGGCTGTCGGTTGGCAGAAAAGTCCGCATCGGATCAAAGGCGGTGAAGAAAACACGGTGGGTCGGCAAAGGGGCCAACCGCCGCAAGGTCGTCCAGACGGTGCAGCAGCCGATCTACAAAACAATCGACGAGCGGTACATCCCCTCGCGCGCGATCACGGCCATGGCGCGACGCGTCAGCAACCGCCGTGCATGGCTTGGCGGAAAAATTGATTTCGCCGTCGCCGAATATCACATGGGTGCCGGCCGTATGGCGGGCCTCCTCTCGGCGTACTTCGGGCGCACCATCAAAGTTTCGCAAGTGACCGACGAGATGGAAGGCAGCGGCGTGTCCTACGCCGAGCTCTTCTGGACCAACACCCCCTATCACCGTCCTCAGGTGTATCAGGCGCTCGACGAACTCAACCGCGTCGACTACTCGCCGACCTATTACTTCCGTGTGCGCCAGGCGATGCGGCTGCTCGCGACCTATCGCCAGTCGCGAGAGGAATATGCGCGCCTGGCGTCTGCGTATCAGGGCAAGTTTGGATGGGCGGTGCTGCCAAGCTGGCAGTGGAGCTTCGTCACCGAGCCGCTGACCGCTGCGCTGCCGGCTGCGCCGGCCGCCGGCGTGCTGCATCAGGACACGGGCGAGCGGTTCGTGCTGCTGCCCGACGTCGCGTCGACATTCGGCGTGCGCGGCGGCACGAGCCCGATGACGGCCGAACGCTCGACGATCGGTTCCGCGCTCTTTATCGCGCACCATCTGAAGCAACTGCAGGGCGACCGTTACACCGGATTCGAGATCACGCGCATGCTGCCGTCAGCGTCTGTCACCTGCGCCAGGTTCGGCGGGGCGGGCTCCGATGCTGGTATCGAAGACGACGAATGTGCTCCTCTGCACACGCTTGGGTGGGCGTTCGACGTGCCGTCGAAGGATCTCTCGAAAACCGACCAGCGCGATCTCAGGTTCATCCTGACCGACCTTCGACAGGCAGGACTCCTCGCGTATGTCGAGGATGGCAAGCAGCCGACCTACCACATCGTCCGCCATCCCGATCATGCGGCCCAGTTTGAACAGTACTACTGGGACGCGATGGCCGGATCGACGTCGCCCGAACGGCCGCGCGCGGCCGCAGCGTTACGCGAGGGACCCGCGTCGGTGACCACTGACTCCGGCAAGGACCTCGGCACGAGTCGCGGGCCGAGCATGCTCGTCGCGCTCAGCGGTCTGTTCTCGCGGATCTACAACTACTTCGTGTAGCGCTCTCGACGCTGAGACGCCGAGACATCTTTTCTCAGACGGGTGCGGTATCCTACCCTCACGGACCGCACACACGATTCCCCTTCGGGAAGACGCACTGACGCAGTACCACTGGCGCTTGGCGTCGCCAGCATCGCCGCGATCACGATCATTTATGTGAACTGGCTCCGGGTCTCGAACGCGACCACCGTGTCGATGACCTTCCTGCTCGTCGTCCTGGTGGTCGCTGCGACGTCGCGCCTCTGGATCGCGGTGGTCACTTCTCTCGTCGCCGTCCTCACCTTCAATTTCTTCTTTCTGCCACCCGTCGGCACACTGACCATCGCCGATCCGCAGAACTGGGTGGCGCTGTTTGCGTTTCTTGCCGTCAGCCTCGTCGCCAGCAACCTGTCGGCGGTCGCCCACGCGCGCACGCACGAGGCAGTGGGACGTCGAGACGAGTTGGCACGCCTGTTCGATCTGAGCCGAGACATCCTGGTGATGACAGAGAGCCGCGAGGCCATCACGACCCTCGCCCGCTCGCTCGCCCGCCGGTTCGACCTCGATTTCGTCGCGATCGCGTTGCCCCAAGGGGACGACTGGGAAATGTTCGAGGCCGGCGCACAGAGCCTGACCCTCGACACGAAGCAGCTCACCGTCGCGTATGCGACCGCCCAGACCTCGCTCGAGTTCGATGCGTACGCCAGGACCTATGCGGGGCATCGCGACATGACCGTCGACGGACGGACTATCCGGGTCGTACCGCTGCGCTCGGGCACCAAACCTATCGGCCTGCTCGCAGCATCGGGGCGCCCCATCGAAGCCGGCACGCTCGACACGCTTGGGGGAGTCGTCGCCATCGCGATCGAGCGCGCGCAATTTCTGGCCGAGCGTAAGACTGCTGAGTTGACACGCCAGAGCGACGCGTTGAAGACCGCCCTGCTGGCGTCGATCGGACACGACCTGCGCACACCGCTCACGGCGATTCGTGTCGCGGCCAGCAATCTCAAAACTGCAGAGTTGTCGTCGAACGACCGCGTCGAGCAGAGCGACGTGATCCTGTCGGAAGTCGAGCGGCTCACACGGCTCTTTCAGAATATCCTGGAGATGGCGCGCATCGATACGGGAACCATCGCCGCAGAATCTCTCTGGTCGCATCCGGCGGAGATTGTCGCGGCGGCGCGCGACCAGGTGGAGCACACGCTGCGTCCGCATCGTCTCGAGTTGAACGTCGAGAGCGACGTGCTGGTGCGGCTCGATCCGCGGCTGACGGCGACAGCGATCGCGCACGTGCTGGAAAATGCCGCCCAGTACTCGCCGGCCGGATCGGCCATTCAGATTAACGTGCGTGTGGCCGGCGATGAGCTGGTCGTTCGCGTGCGCGATCACGGGCCTGGCATCGCACCGGCAGATCTCCCGCATCTGTTCGATCGCTTCTATCGAGGCGTCGCGGCAAGGGGGCGGACGTCGGGCACCGGTATGGGCCTCTGGATTGCGCGCGGCCTGCTGGCGGCCGAAAGCGGACGCATGTGGGCGGACAATCACCCCGACGGGGGGGCGGAGTTCACGATCGTCATTCCCGTAAAGGCCAAGGGGCCCGAGCCCGCTGGCTCGCCGGTGCTATGACACGGCCGGCGCGGATCCTCCTCGTGGACGACGAGCCGGCCATTCAGCGATCGGTGGGACTGCTGCTGCGCGCTCGCGGTTACGAGGTCGAGATTGCGGGCACGGGCGCCGAGGCGCTCAAGATCGCCGCAGCTCTAGCGCCCGATCTGATTGTGCTCGACCTGGGGCTTGCCCGATCTCGAAGGCACGGAAGTCTGCCGACGCATTCGTTCGGCGTCAGCAGTTCCGATCGTGGTGCTGTCGGCGCGGAGGCGCCGAAGCGGACAAGGTGAATGCGCTCGACCTCGGCGCCGACGATTACGTCACCAAACCGTTCGGGCCGGACGAGCTGCTGGCCCGCATTCGCGTGGCGCTGCGGCGCGTCTCGCCCGAAGAGCGGGAGGAAACCGGCCGGCTGACAGCAGGCGATCTCACGATCGATTACGACCGCCGCCGCGTCCTCAGGGACGACGTGGAGATTCGCCTCACGCCGAAAGAGTTCGAGCTGCTCTCGCTCCTCGCGCACAACCACGATCGCGTGCTCACCCATCGCGCCATTCTGAAAGCCATCTGGGGACCGAACGCGGTGGAACAACCCGAACACCTGTGGACGCTGGTCGCGCAGCTCCGCAGGAAGATCGAACCCGATCCCACAAACCCACGCTACCTCCTGAGCGAGCCGTGGGTTGGCTATCGGTTCGCCACGGGCGACACGGGAGCGAGCTAGCGAAGCAACAATGCCCCCTTCATCGCTTCAGCGGCCCCATCACATTCGGGTGGTCCTGTCGTCGACCGCGCTGCTGCCGTTTCTCTCGGTGCGAAAAGCGGCGGCGCTCGCGATCGCCCAGCTCGGCGTGGCGGCGTTTTTCATCTCCGGAGTGACGCGATCGGCGCTTGGCGAGTCGGCCGGATGGTTCGTGCTCGCCGCGACGATCGTGAGCATTGCCGTCCGCGCCATCGATATCGAAAGCTGGGCGCTGCTGCTTCCGGGCGGTTTCACGAGCCGGGTCAGGATCGCTTTCGGCCACCGTGCCGGACGGTTCGCCTCAGCCGTCGCGATCGTTGAACGCGTGCTCCTCGGAACTTTGGCGTGCGTCGTCATCGGACACTACACGGCGGGCGTCACGGTCACGGCCATCGCGGGATGGCGCTTCACGCGCTATGTCACGCCCGAAGACCCGGCGACGCTGCTCGCTGCGGCGGCGATTGGGCTCCTGTGGATTCGAGCGCGCATCGGCCGCGACATCGGTCGCAACACAATCGCGAGGGCTGTGTGGAGCGGCATTGCCATTCTCGCTCTCACCATCGTCTGGGGCCTGCTCACTCTTGCGTTCAGATCAGCGCCGGGCCCGGTTCTCGATTCAGCGGCGGCGGCGACGCCCGTGACCGGGTGGCCGCCCATCGACGATGCCTTAACGTACGTGCTCGGGATCGCCTTCACCCTTCCGATTCTTGGCGGCGGCGACGTGCTGGCACGTACTGCCCACGACCTCCCGCCGCCTCGCGTACAGGGACTCCGGCGCATCGCGTTTCTGGCGACAGTGTTTGCGTTCGTCGTGACCGCGCTCGGAACGTTTCTGTTCATCCGGCTCGTCCCGGCCGGCGAAATGGGGCTCTGGACGAATGCGCCCCTGGCGGGTCTCGCCCAGCACCTCGCTGGCCCCGGCTGGCTGCGAGATGTGATGGCGCTTGCGCTGGCATCTGCCGCCACCCTCGTGCTGCTGCCCGCCGTCCACGGTGCGATGGCGGACGCGGAACGGATGCTTCACAGATCGTCGGCCGACGGAACGCTCCCGGCGGGTCTCGCTTCCCTTCACACCCGCTTCGGAACGCCGGCGCGTGCCGTCGACATCACCGCCGCGGCGATGATTCTCGTGGTGGTCGCAAGCAGCGGTCGGGTGGCGTGGCTGGGCCGTGCCTATGCCGTCGCCATTGCGGTGATGCTGGTGCTCACGGTTGCGTCCCTCGTTCGCCTGCGTCGAACGCAGCAGGGCGCACAGCCATTTCGGGTGCCCCTAAGCCTGCGCCTCCGGGGGCGCGAGCTTCCGCTGGGACTATTGGCGACGGCCGCAATTGCCGTTGGAGGCCTGCTGGCAATCGTGGCGGCCCGTGACACGCCGTCTCTCGTTTCGGCGGCCCTCATCGGTGCTCTGGGCCTCTGGTTCGTGATCGTCGGCGGCAAGGCGGAAACAGCTGCGGCTGATGACGAACGAGACACGTTCGACCTGCTGCGTGCGGCGGATCTCTCGCTCGATCAAATAAACGCACGGCCCGGAAATGTGCTGGTCCCGGTTCGCAATCCTCACGCGCTCGGCCACGTGGTCGCCGCGCTGCAGGCGGCAGGCGATCGAGACGTGGTCATCATGACCGTTCGACTGCTCGGCATCGATGACGCCGGACTGGAGCCGGCCGGCGAGGGCACGACTACCTCGTACGAACGCAGGCTTCTCTCGGACATCGTCGCCGTCGCAGAACAGCGAGGCCGTCCCGTACGCCTGCTCATCGTGCCCGCCCGCAGCGTGGTCGACGCGATCGTGGCCACGGTACTTCGCCTCCGATCCTCCGACGTGTATGTCGGCGAGTCGGCGACCCTGTCGGCGGCCGATCAAGCCCGTCTGCTCGGCGATGCCTGGGAGCGGGCCGACAAACCCGAACCCCTCGACGTCCGGCTTGTGATCCATCACCGCAGCGGTCGCGCCGACACTTATCTTCTCGGCGCCCATCCGCCTTCGTTCACACCAAGCGACCTCAGCCTGATTCATCGCGTCTGGCTCGACGCCGTCAAGAACGTCGGGCCGCACGTGCACCATCACGACGTCGTCAGAGCAGCCCTTACGCAAATGGAAAAAGAACTGAACGGACCTGAACGTGACCAGGCGCTCGCGGCGATCCGTGAAACGGCCCGGCCCGCCGACGAACTCGCCGCTGTGCTCCGCGCTCGCGACTACGCGCGCTTGCGCGACACGATGCGCAACCGTCCCGCCGAGGACGTCGCCGAGCTGCTGACGGCGCTGGCCCTCGAGGATCAGGTTCTCGTGTTTCGCGTGCTCCCTCGGAAAGACGCCGCGGCCGTATTCGAGTACCTCTCGCAGGAAGCCAAAGCAGCGCTTCTCAAAGCCATGGCACAGGAGGATGTGGCGACGCTGCTGAACGATATGGCGCCCGACGACCGCACGCTCTTCCTCGAGGAGCTGCCTGCTGCCGCGACCCGGGAACTTCTTGCGTTGCTCACGCCCGCCGAGCGTGCCGTCGCGTTGACCCTTCTTGGCTATCCCGAGAAATCGGTCGGGCGGTTGATGACGCCGAACTACGTGGCGGTGCGCGAGAACTGGACCGTACACGAAGTGCTCGACTACGTCCGGACGCATGGTCAGGACAGCGAGACCCTGGATGTCGTCTACGTGGCCGACGAGCAGGGACTGCTGACCGACGACATCCGCATCCGCGAGCTGTTGCTCGCTCCCCTGGACAAGCGGGTCGCGGATCTGATGGATCGGCGGTTCGTCGCGTTGAAAGCGACAGACGAACAGGAGGCGGCCGTGAGTGTCTTCCGGCAGCACGACCGCACCGCCCTGCCCGTGACCGACACCGCCGGCATGCTGATCGGCATCGTCACGATTGACGACGTGCTGGATGTGGCGGAAGCGACGACGACAAGGGAGATCCATCGCATCGGCGGCTCGGAGGCGCTCGACGAGCCGTACACCGAGATCGCGTTCGGACGGATGATTCAGAAACGCGCGGGATGGTTGACGGCTCTGTTCCTCGGAGAAATGCTCACGGCCACCGCCATGGGGGCGTTCGAAGAGGAGATCTCGAAGGCGGTCGTGCTGGCCTTATTCGTCCCGCTCATCATCTCGAGCGGCGGCAATTCGGGATCGCAGGCGGCGACGCTCGTCATTCGGGCGCTCGCGCTGGGCGAAGTCGGTATCAGCGACTGGTGGCGCGTGATGCGGCGGGAGATCCTGGCGGGACTAACGCTCGGCGCGATTCTCGGAAGCGTTGGATTCCTGCGCATCACGGTGTGGTCAGCGTTCTCCAACGTTTACGACCCGCACCCGATCCTGATCGCATTGACCGTGGCACTGTCGCTTGTCGGCGTTGTGCTATGGGGGACGCTCACGGGCTCGCTGATGCCCCTCCTCATGCGACGGCTTGGATTCGACCCTGCGACATCGTCGGGGCCGTTTGTCGCGACGCTCGTCGACGTTACAGGTCTGATTATCTATTTCTCCGTCGCCCTCGTGCTCCTTAAAGGCACTGTGCTGTAGCGTTTCCTACCTTTTCAGGGACTTTTCAGGCACTTTTTGGCCTCGCTTGAGGCGGCACTTCCTATGCTGTAAAGGGAGGTTGTGTCGTCATGAGTGTCCGTAAGGTTCGACAGCTCGTCCCGGTCTTCGTGCTGGTTGCCGCTCTGTGGCCGCGGCCATCAGTGGGACAAACGTCCGCCGCGCCGGAACCGGCCGATCCCAATACGGGCGCGCTCACCTTATCCGGAGGGGTCGACTTCCTGAATCAGTACATGTTCCGCGGACTAGACACAGCACCTGGACTCGGCCAGGCGGATGCTGGTGACGAGGCCGGTACCGTATCTCGAGCTCGGGATCGCACCTGGTTACTCCGCCTCGAAAGCCAGCATAGCCGTGCCGGTGAAAGTTGGCTTGAGCCTCGGCGACTACTGCGAGCTGTCGGGCACCGACAACAGGTTCGGCTTCTTCAGCGTCGCCGGCATTGTCACCGTGCCGCTCGGACGGGCCACGAAATTTGGCGCCTGGAATATCCACGGTGGCGCCGAGTTCCAGAAACTCGGAGACACCACGGCATTCTTCGACGGCGACGACGACTCGCAGGTGATCGGGTCGATCGGCATCGGCTTCTGGTACTAGGAGGTGCGTCGTGCTCGACGTCGGATTCGTCGGACTCGCAATTCTCTTCTTCGTCCTGAGCATCGGCTACGTCGCCGCCTGCGACCGGCTGATGAAATGAGGTGACACGTGGGCCTGGATTACGTCATCGGTCTCCTGGTGAGCACCGCGGTGCTCGGCTACCTGATTCTCGCGATGTTGAAACCGGAGAAGTTCTGACATGACGCTCAATGGCTGGCTGCAAATCCTTTTCTTCGTGCTCGCCATCTTCCTGGTGACGCCGCTCATCGGCGGTTATATGGCGCGGGTGTTCACGCGCCAACGCACCTGGCTGGACCCGGTCCTCAAGCCGCTCGAGAGGCTCATCTATCGGCTCACGGGCGTCGACGAGTCGCGCGAGATGCGGTGGAGCGAGTACGCCGTCTCGCTGCTGCTGTTCAGTTTCGTGTCGATGATGGTGCTCTATGCCATGCAGCGGCTGCAGCACGTACTGCCCTTCAATCCGCAGGGCTTCGGCCCGGTCGCACCGGCACTGGCCTTCAATACGGCCGTGTCGTTCACGACCAACACGAACTGGCAGGCGTATTCGGGCGAATCGACCATGAGTTATTTCACGCAGATGGCGGGGCTCGCCTATCACAACTTCGTATCGGCGGCGGTCGGCATCTCCGTGGCCATTGCGTTTATTCGCGGCATCGCGCAGAAGGAGAAGGACACGCTCGGCAACTTCTGGGTGGATATGGTCCGCGCGACGCTCTGGATCCTGCTGCCCATCTCGATCGTCGGCGCGCTCTTCCTCGTCTCGCAGGGCGTCGTGCAGAATCTCAACGCGTATGACACGGTGCAGACAGTCGAGGGCGCCAAGCAAGTGATCGCGCAGGGGCCGGCGGCGTCCCAGGAGATCATCAAGCAGTTCGGCACGAACGGCGGCGGCTTCTTCAATGCGAACAGCGCGCACCCGTTCGAGAATCCGACGCCGCTCACGAACTTCCTGGCGATGTTCGGCATCTTCGCGATCTCGTCCGGCCTCACATATACCCTCGGCTCGATGACCGAGTCGCCGAAGCATGGCTGGGCTGTGTGGGGGGCGATGGCGTTTCTCTTTCTCGCCGGCGTCAGCGTCGCTTACTGGGCGGAAGCGCGCGGGAATCCGATGCTGACTGCGG
Organism: Vicinamibacterales bacterium; assembly: GCA_963811435.1. Lineage (GTDB taxonomy): Bacteria > Acidobacteriota > Vicinamibacteria > Vicinamibacterales > JAMQPK01 > JAMQPK01. Next base: position 14,379 of record CAWERD010000006.1, on the reverse strand, counting down.
CGGGCGCGGATCAGACGGTGACGGCCAGGTCGCCCGGTGGGAATATGGAGGGCAAGGAGGTCCGGTTCGGCATCGCCAACACCGCGCTCTTCGCCACCGTCACCACCGACGCCAGCTGCGGCGCGATCAACGGCTGGCACGACTCCTTTACTCCGCTCGGCGGGCTCGTGCCGCTCGCAAACATACAACTGAGCGAGGTCGTCTTCGGCGGCGTGGGGGCCGGGATGTATGGCGTCCTGGTCTACATAATCCTGTCGGTGTTCATTGCCGGTCTGATGGTCGGGCGCACACCTGAGTACCTCGGGAAGAAAATTCAGGCGTTCGAGGTGCAGATGGCGATGCTCACAGTGCTCATCTTCTCTCTTGTCATCCTGACGTTTACCGCGATCTCCTCTGTGTCGCCGGGGTTCGGCACTTCGAGCATCTTCAACCCGGGGCCACACGGCCTGTCGGAGATGCTCTACGCCTATTCGTCGACGGCCGCCAACAACGGGTCCGCCTTCGGGGGCATCAGCGTGAACACGAACTGGTACAACACGACGCTCGCGCTCGCGATGCTGTTCGGGCGGTTCTTCATGATCATTCCGCCGCTCGCGATCGCCGGAAGCCTTGGGCGTAAGAAGCAGGTGCCCTCGTCGCTCGGCACGTTCCCCGTCACGACGCCGCTGTTCGCCATATTGCTCGTGGGTGTGATTCTGATTGTCGGCGCGCTGACGTTCTTCCCTGCGCTGAGCCTGGGCCCCATCGTCGAGCACTTCATGATGCAGAACGGGCAGGTATTCTGATGACAACCACACAGGCACACTTCCGCTCCATCTGGGATCCGCTCATCGTGCGGCGCGCGGTCGCGGACTCGTTCCGGAAGTTGCATCCGCGCACGATGGCAAGGAATCCGGTCATGTTCGTCGTGGAGATCGGCAGCGTCTTGACGACGTGGCGCTTCATCCAGGATGCGGTGACCGGCAGGGGCGATCTGTTCTTCGAGTTCCAGATTACGTTCTGGCTCTGGCTCACCGTGCTCTTCGCCAACTTTGCAGAAGCGATGGCCGAGGGGCGCGGCAAGGCGCAGGCCGACGCGCTGCGGCGGGCGAAAACAGAGACGGTCGCCAAACGCGAGCGCCCGGACGGGACGTTCGAGGTCGTGCCGGCACCGTCGCTCCGCAAAGGTGACATCGTGCGCGTGTCGGCCGGGGAAGTGATTCCCGCCGACGGCGAAATCGTCGAAGGTGTGGCGTCGGTAGACGAGAGTGCCATCACCGGCGAGTCTGCGCCAGTCATTCGCGAGTCTGGCGGCGATCGCTCGGCCGTGACGGGCGGCACGAAGGTGCTCTCCGACTGGATTCGGGTGCACGTGACCGCGAACCCTGGCGAGACGTTCCTCGACCGGATGATCGCGCTCGTGGAGGGCGCCGAGCGGCAGAAGACGCCCAACGAGATTGCGCTCAACATCCTGCTGGCCGGACTGACGATCGTCTTTCTCATTGCTGTGGTGACTTTGCAGCCGTTTGCCATTTACTCGGGCGCGCCGCAGTCGCTCTTCGTGCTCGTGTCTCTGTTGGTGTGCCTCATCCCGACGACCATTGGCGGCCTGCTGTCGGCGATCGGCATCGCCGGGATGGACCGCCTGGTACAGCACAACGTGCTCGCGATGTCGGGGCGCGCAGTCGAAGCCGCCGGTGATGTCCATACGCTCCTGCTCGACAAGACGGGGACGATCACGCTCGGGAACCGCCAGGCGACCGAGTTCATTCCAGTGCCGGGCATCACCGACGCGGCGCTCGCCGATGCGGCGCAGCTCGCGTCGCTGCCGGACGAAACGCCGGAAGGGCGCTCTATCGTCGTGCTGGCGAAGGAGAAGTACGGCCTGCGTGGACGCGAGCTGTCACCGCAGCATGCGACGTTCGTTCCGTTTACTGCGCAGACGCGCATGTCCGGAGTCGACCTCCACGTGCAACGGGCGGTTGCGATGGCAACCGTCGGAGGGCCGGTGGCGGATGGAGGCGGCGACATCCGCGAAATCCGCAAGGGCGCAGCGGACGCCATCGGGAAGTGGGTCATCTCGCGGGGCGGCACCGCGCCCGCAGAGCTGGCTGTCATCGTGGAGCACGTGGCCCGCGCCGGCGGCACACCGCTTGTCGTCGCCGAAGGGAGCCGCGCGCTCGGCGTCATTCACCTGAAGGACATCGTCAAGGGGGGCATCCGCGAGCGCTTCGCGCATCTGCGCGCCATGGGCATCAAGACGGTGATGATCACCGGCGACAACCCGCTCACCGCCTCGGCGATCGCCACCGAAGCGGGCGTCGATGATTTCCTCGCGCAGGCGACACCCGAAGACAAGATGGCGCTGATCAAGCGCGAGCAGGGCGATGGCAAGCTCGTGGCGATGACCGGCGACGGCACGAATGACGCCCCTGCGCTGGCCCAGGCAGACGTTGGTGTCGCCATGAACACCGGCACGCAGGCCGCGAAGGAAGCCGGCAACATGGTCGATCTCGATTCGAACCCGACGAAGCTCATCGAAGTGGTGGAGATCGGGAAGCAGCTCCTGATCACACGCGGAGCGTTGACCACGTTCTCGATCGCCAATGATGTGGCCAAGTACTTCGCGATCATTCCCGCGATGTTTCTGGTGACGTTCCCGATGCTGGGAGCGCTCAACATCATGGGGCTGCGAACGCCGGAATCGGCCATTCTGTCGGCCGTCATTTTCAACGCCCTCATCATCGTCGCGCTCGTGCCGCTGGCGCTGCGCGGGATCAAATACCGGCCCGAGGGCGCTGCGGCGCTGCTCAGGCGAAATCTCCTGCTCTATGGCGTTGGCGGCGTCATCATTCCGTTCATCGGGATCAAGGCCATCGATGTCGTGATCACGGCGCTTGGACTCGCGTAAAGGACAACATATGAATATCGCGCGCAATTTGATCTCCGCCGTCCTGATAACGATTGTGACCACGCTGCTTCTGGGCGTCATTTATCCACTGGCCATCACCGCCGTCGCCCAGGTCGCGTTCCCGTTTCAGGCCAACGGCCAGCTGATTGAGCGGAACGGAACAGTGGTGGGGTCGAGGATTATCGGGCAGGGGTTCTCCTCACCAGGGTATTTCCGGCCTCGTCCGTCGGCCGCCGGGACGGGTTATGACGCGGCGAACTCCGCGGGCAGCCAGCTCGGGCCGACCAACAAGAAGCTGATCGACACCGTCAAAGCGAATGTCGAGACGGCGCGCAAGGAGAACCCGAATGCGCCGGTGCCGATTGACCTCGTGACGACGTCGGCGTCAGGGTTCGATCCGCACATCTCGCCGGCCGCGGCGGAATTCCAGATCCCTCGCGTCGCTCGCGAGCGCGGCGTCGCCGAAGCGGACGTCCGGCGTCTGGTCGACGCGAACACCGCGGGACGGCAGCTTGGCTTCTTCGGCGAGCCGGGCGTCAACGTGCTCGAGCTCAACATCGCGCTCGATTCGCAGTATGCGATCAGGAAATAAGCGTTCGGTCGCTGGTCACCGGTCGCGGTACGCGCGTGGCTGAGCAACGCCCCACGGCCGACGCCCTGCTGGCGCGCATCAAGGAGAAGGACCGTGCGCGGCTGCGCATCTATGTCGGCGCCGCGCCCGGGGTCGGCAAAACCTACGAGATGCTCAGCGAAGCGCATGCGTTACGTGCCCGGGGCCTCGACGTCGTCGTCGGCCTCGTCGAGACGTATGGCCGGCGCGAAACGGAGGCCCAGCTGAAGGATCTCGAGGTCGTGCCCCGGCGGAAGATCGAGTATCGCGCGGTCACCCTGGAAGAGATGGATGTCGATGCGATTCTGCGGAGAAAGCCGGAGGTTTGCGTCGTCGATGAACTGGCGCACACGAACGCGCCTGGCAGCCGCCATCAGAAGCGGTACGAGGACGTGCTCGAGATTCTCGATGCGGGGATCCACATCATGACGGCCGTCAACATCCAGCATCTCGAGACCCTGAACGACGCGGTCGCCCGCGCTACTGGCGTGCGCGTGCGCGAAACCGTACCCGACACCTTCCTCGATCGTGCCAACGAGGTCATCAACGTCGACGTCACCGTGGAAGAGCTGCGAAACCGGCTCAGGGAAGGAAAGATCTACAAACCTGAGAAGGTCGAGCAAGCACTCACCAACTTTTTCCGAAAAGGCAACCTGTCGACGCTGCGCGAGCTTGCGCTGCGCGCCGTGGCCGACGAGGTCGGCGAGAAGGCGGCGAGCTACCGCGCGCGCGAGGGACTCGAGCCGGCGCTCATCCCCGAGCGCGTCATGGTCTGCATGAGCTCGAATGCGCTTGCGCCGAGAGTCATCAGAACCGGCGCGCGGATCGCCGGCCGGCTCGGCTCAAAGTGGTACGCTGTGTATGTTGAAACCCCACGAGAGCGGCCAGATCACATCAGGGCCTCCGATGCCGACGCCCTGCAGCAGAACATCCGGCTTGCCGAAAGCCTCGGCGCGACGGTGGTGAGAGTCAAGGCCGACAGGCCGTCGGATGGCCTGGTCGCCTTCGCCCAGCGCGAGGGGGTGACGCACGTGATCTTCGGACAAAGTGCGCGGACGCGGTTGGAGCTCCTTTGGCGAGGCTCGACGCTTGACCGATTTTTGAGTGCGGTTCCGGATGCGGCCGTGCAGGTCGTGCCGCTCAACGACTCATAGGAAGGTCTTCTCTTGATCGATGCCATTCCACTTCATCGGAACCACCATCTCTCTTCTCCTGCCGGCGGCGTGACTGGCTCTGGCGGCTATCTGATCGTGGATCACCTCGCAGACGGCGTGGTCTGCTCGCCAGCGTAATGAAGCCACAGGTGGGTCCGCCCGGTCGGTTACGGCTATTGACAGTACCGACTCAACAGCGTACCGTTTTCGCCATTGCCTAAGCTCCGCGCCATTCGTGGAGCGCGGGGGAACCACAGGAAGCGATCGCGGCTTCCGGGGGCGAATCGGCCAACGCCGAAGGACACTTCCGAGTCCGAGCCCGTCAGCTAACCCCGTCGGCGCTTAACGGAAGCGCACTTCTGGTTGAAAGCCGCAGCGCGCTGCGGCTTTTTCTGATTTCGGGCGACCAGAAGCGCGGCTTCTCTAGAGGCCCGAACATGCCTGGCGAAGGGTTATTCGGCCAGATCAAGCGATTCGTGGTCGGCGAGCCGATTCCGTCGCATCTGGCGCATCACGAACGCCTGTCCCGCGTCACCGGCCTTGCCGTGCTGTCGTCCGATCCGCTGTCGTCGGTTGCGTACGCGACCGAGGAAATTCTGCGGGTCCTGATACTCGTGAATGTCAGCGCGCTGGTGTTCGCCACGCCCATCGCGCTGATCATTGCCAGCATTCTCGCGATTGTCGTCTTCTCGTACCGTCAAACCATTCATGCGTATCCGAGCGGCGGAGGGGCCTACATCGTCGCCCGCGAAAATCTGGGCGAAATGCCCGCGCTCATCGCTGCGTCGGCTCTACTGATCGACTATATTCTGACCGTTGCGGTGAGTATCGCCGCGGGCGTCGCCGCCCTGACGTCGGCATTTCCGCAGTGGATTGATCTGCGCGTCCACCTGACCCTGGCGTTTCTGGTGATCCTGATGCTGGGCAATCTGCGCGGGATTCGCGAGTCGGGAAATATCTTCGCCGCTCCCACCTACTTTTTCATCGTCAGCCTGCTGGCACTGATTGCGGTCGGCGCGTGGCGGACGCTGACAGGTACCGTTGAACCAGTTGGGGCGATCGAGCCAATGGCGTCGCTGGGGCAACCGCTGACCCTCTTCCTCCTGCTCCGCGCGTTCTCGAACGGATGCACGGCGATGACGGGAGTCGAAGCCGTTTCGAACGGCGTACCGGCGTTCAGGCCGCCCGAAGCGCGGAACGCCGCGGCGACCATGGTGATCATGGCCGTCCTCTCGATCACGATGTTCGTCGGCATCACGCTGCTGGCACAGACCTACCGCATCATACCCGAGCACGCATGAGACCGTCGTCTCGCAACTGGCGCGCGGCGTGTTCGACGGACGCGGTTTGCCGTACTACCTGGTGCAGACGGCCACGATGCTGATTCTCGTGCTGGCGGCTAACACAGCCTATGCGGACTTCCCCCGACTCGCGTCGATCCTCGCCCGCGATCGCTATTTGCCCCGCCAATTCATGAACCAGGGGGACAGGCTCGCCTTTTCGAACGGCATTCTCGGCCTCAGTGGCTTCGCCGCCATTCTTCTCGTTCTGTTCGCCGGCGACACACACGCGCTGATTCCGCTGTACATGATCGGCGTGTTCGTGTCATTCACGCTGTCCCAGGGCGGAATGGTCGTACACTGGCGAAACCTTCGCGGGCCCGGGTGGCGAACCAGCGCGGCGATCAGCGGCGTCGGCGCGCTCGTGACTGGCGTGGTACTCGTCGTGGTCGCGATCACGAAGGCCCACGAAGGCGCATGGATCATCATGCTGCTCATTCCCATACTGGTCGTATTTTTCCGCGTCAACAAGGCGCACTACAGCGACGTCGCCTCGCAGTTGACGCTGACCGATTTCGAGCCGGAAATTCGTCACCACAATACCGTTCTTGTACCGATCAGCGGCGTTCAGCGGGCCGTCGTCCAGGCGCTCGACTATGCGAGAACGTTATCGACGGACGTTCGGGCGCTTTACATCGACGTCGATCCGGCCGCGACAGAGCAAATTCGCAAGGACTGGGACAGATGGGGCCGCGGAGTTCCGCTCGTCGTCCTGGCATCCCCCTTTCGCTCGTTGATGGAGCCGCTGCTCGAGTACATCGAGCAGATTGAACATGAACGACCCGACGACTATGTCACCATCGTGCTGCCGGAATTCGTTCCAGCGCGCTGGTGGCATCACCTCTTTCACAATCAGCGCGCCCTGCTCATCAAGGGCGCGCTGCTGTTCAAGCCCAATACCATCGTCACCAGCGTGCCGTTCCATCTCGCCCGCTGACGGAGGTACATGGACGCGGTTCAGGTCGTGCTTCTGTACGACACGTAGCACGCAACGAAGATGTCACTCCGAGCCAAGCTCCTGGCGACGTATCTCGTATTCGTGGCGGCGCTCGCCGCGCTCGGCGCGTGGAGCGCGTGGCGGCTCGAGCAGGCCGGCGCCGTCTCACAACGCATTCTCTCTGAGAACTACGAGTCGGTCGTCGCGGCGCAGAGCATGAAGGAGAGCCTCGAACGGCAGGACTCCGCGGCGCTCTTCGCCCAGCTTGGACGGACCGAACGCGCTCGGCACCAGGTCGATGAACACCGCCGACGATTCGATGCGGCGTTTGCGCGCGCGGCCGGCAATATCACGGAGCCGGGCGAGCGCGAGATCATCGAGGCGATCCGCCAGGAGCGTGACGAGTACTACCGAATCGACGAGCACGCCGATTATTTCGAGCGCATCGAGCCGCGGTTCGATGCGCTCCGCGCCGACATCGATCGCCTCCTGCAGCTCAACCAGGCCGCGATGCTGCGGAAGTCCGCGGACGCGCAGCGGGTCACGGGCCGCTCGATCGTGATGACAGTGATCTTGTCCGCGGCGCTCGTGCTCGCCGGCCTGGGCTTCGCGGTGCGGCTTTCTGCCCAGATCGACAAGGACGCCGATCGCCTGAAATCGGAGTTCGTCGGGATCGCCTCGCACGAGCTGCGAACCCCTCTCACGACCCTGCAGATGGGCATCGATCTGCTCGACGAACAGACCTCTCCCCACGCAACGCCGCGGCTGCGCGAGATTCTGGCGATGTGCCGCGAAGACGCGGCGCGACTGGAGCACCTGGTCGCCAATCTGCTCGACCTGTCGAAGATCGAGTCAGGGCACATGAAGCCCGTCCTCTCGCCCGTCCCGGCAGATACCCTGGTGAAAGGCGCGCTGGAGCCGAGCCGGCCTCGCATCGAAGGAAGCGGCATCGAGTTGCAGGTGGCCATCGATCAGGACCTGCCGCCGGTGATGGCCGAGCCGTCACAGATCGAGCGTGTGATGGCGAACCTGATTGCGAACGCCGTCAGCGCGACACCGCGTGGCGGCCGAATCGTGGTCGCCGCGCATCGCATTGACGACGGTCTCGAAATATCTGTGAGCGACACCGGACGCGGCATCCCGCGGGAGTATCTCCCGCGATTGTTTGGCAAGTTCACCCAGGTGCCCGGCCATGCGACCGGCAGCGCGGGCCTGGGGCTGGCCATCTCGCAACAAATCGTGCGCGCGCACGGCGGGGAAATCCGCGTCACATCCGAGCCCGGCCGAGGCGCGACCTTCACGTTCGTGCTGCCTGCCGCGGGCAAATCGGCGGATTCCCCAAAGGAGACGACACAGTCATGACCCGTCGCGTGTTGATTGTCGATGACGAAACCAATATCCGTCGCATGATGCGGCTGGCGCTCGAAGCCGACGGCTACGAGGTGGAAGACGCATCAGATGGCCTGAAGGGACTCGAGCTGTTCGGCGACGGTTCGCGGTTCGACGCAGTCGTGCTCGACCAGAAAATGCCAGGCATGGACGGCATCGAGACGTTACGGCAGATGCTGCGCCGATCGCCGGGCGCCACCATCATCATGGTGACGGCGTTCGGATCGATCGAGCTGGCGGTCGACGCCATGAAGGCGGGCGCCCGTGATTTCCTGAAGAAGCCGCTCACGCCGGCGCTCCTGAGAGACGCGCTGCACGCCGCATTGTCCAAGGGGTCGCTGCCGAGCGAAGCACCGCCCTCGTCTGCCGGAACGCCTGCGCCTTCGCCTCCGCCGGCCGGAGCCGTGGCCCACGAGGTGTGGACCGTCAATGGGTTCTTCATACGCGCGCTGCCGTCAACCGATCTCACGTCTCCGAACGAGCATCCTTTCGCAGTTCGGCACGCCGGCAATGGCCCGCGAGGCGAGGTGCTGGTCACCATCAACGCGGCGGAAGTGTCGAGGATTGTCAGGCTCAGCGGACGGCAGCTGCCTCCGGCCCGGGCATTCTGGCAGCAGCAGGCCGAACGGGCGCTGATGAATCACATGTTTCGAGAGGCGTCGCTGCCGCCCGACAACCATCTTGCCGTCAATCAGCTCCCGGACGAAGTCGTGCTGCTGGCGCGGGAGTGGAAGAACTGAAGGCCGCGAGAGGCTCGTGCACCGCTGGGTATTGACACGTCTATTGAACCAGCGTAGTTTGGCTTTCATTGCCTAAGTTCCGCGCCCTTCGCGGAACGCGGGGGAACCACAGGAAGCGTCAGCAGCTTCCGGGGGCGAATCGGCATACGCCGTAGGACACTTCCGAGTCCGAGCCCGTCAGCTAACCCCGCCGGCGCTACGGAAGGAGCTATGCCTCCCCTCAACGTCGTCGTGCTCGGCCTTCGGATTCGTGGCCGTCCTGGCCGTCATCGTGCTCGTTCCACTGATCTGGCGCTTGATGTTGTGGCTGCCGTGGCAGGCCGACTGTCTCATTGCAACAGCCGCGGCTTTCGCCTTTGCTGTACAAGTTCGAGCGAGAGGATCCGCAGTGACGGCATCCGCGCTTTCGGAACAGCGACGCACACGCGCGCGGGACTGGTTCTTTCAAGGCATGCGCCAGCTTCCGGAAGGACCACATGGCCAGCCGGTTCATCAGGAGCCGTGGTGGAAGGTCATGTGCCTTACCGGCGTCGATTACTTCTCCACGCTCGGCTATCAGCCGGGCATCGCCTTTCTTGCGGCGGGCGCCCTGGCGCCGGTCGCCACGCTGATTCTGGTCGTGCTCACGCTGTTCGGCGCGCTTCCTGTCTACAATCGAGTGGCGGCTGCGAGCCCGCACGGTCAGGGCAGCATTTCCATGCTCGAAGACATGCTGCCGCGGTGGCGCGGCAAGGCGTTCGTGCTCGTGCTGCTCGGGTTTGCCGCCACCGACTTCGTCATCACCATCACGCTGTCGGCAGCGGATGCGACCGAGCACATCATCCACAATCCGTTTGTGCCCTCGGTCTTCGATCATCCCATCGGCATCACGCTTGTGCTGCTGACGGGCGCTCGGGTGCCATCTTTCTGAAGGGCTTCCGTGAAGCCATCGGGCTCGCGGTGGGCATCGTCGCCGTCTATCTCACGCTCAACGTCGTCGTCATCGCCGTCGGCCTGCGCGAGATCATCATGCATCCGGAATACTTTCCGCGCTGGGCCAATGCGCTCCACACGCAGCACGGGAGTCCGGTGATGATGCTCGCAGCGGCGTTTCTGGTTTTTCCGAAGCTCGCGCTCGGCCTGTCGGGATTTGAAACCGGCGTCGCCGTGATGCCGCTCGTCAAGGGAGATCCGGGCGACCGGAGGAGCGGCCTGTCGGCCGGATTCGCAATACCCGGAAACTGCTGCGCGCCGCCGCGCTCATCATGAGCGTCCTGCTCATCAGCAGCTCGATGGTCACGACGCTGCTCATTCCGCCGGAGGCCTTCGCGGAAGGCGGCGAAGCGTCAGGCCGCGCGCTGGCCTATCTCGCGCATCACTATCTCGGCGATGTGTTCGGAACGATCTACGACGTCAGCACCATCGCCATTCTGTGGTTTGCCGGCGCTTCGGCCATGGCCGGCCTGCTGAATCTCGTGCCGCGCTACCTGCCGCGCTACGGCATGGCGCCGGAATGGACGCGCGCCACGCGGCCGCTCGTCACGCTGTTCACGGCGATCACCTTCCTCATCACGATTATCTTCAATGCCGACGTCGAGGCGCAGGGCGGCGCCTACGCCACGGGCGTTCTGGTGCTGATGACGTCGGCGCGCACGTGGCCGTCACGCTGTCGGTCGTGCAGCACGCCATCAGCGACTCTGGCTGCGCTTCGCCGCGATCACACTCATCTTCATCTACACGACCATTCGTCAACGTCATCGAGCGGCCAGACGGCGTGAAGATCGCCACCTGGTTCATCGTCACGATCATCGTGACGTCGCTGATCTCGCGCGTCCTGCGATCGACGGAACTACGCGTCCAGGGTGTCGAGCCCGATGCCGATCGCGCGAGCAATTCCTTCGCGAGGTCGGCGCACGTCGCCGATCCGGATCATTGCCAACCGGCCCGACACGGGCCTGCCGCAGGAGTACGCGCGCAAGCTGCGCGACGCCCAGGAGTCGCATCACCTGCCGCCGGACACGCGTGTGCTCTTTCTCGAGGTGAAGCCGTCCGATGCCTCACTGTTCAGCGAGGTCCTGTTCGTCGAAGGCGCCGATGTGGGCGGCCATCACGTGCTGCGATGCTCGAGCCCGGCGATTCCGAATGCCATCGCCGCGCTGCTGCTGTTCATCCGCGACCGGACGCATCGCATTCCGCACGCCTACTTCGGCTGGACCGAAGGCAACCCGATTGCGTATCTGCTGAAGTTCCTCGCGTTCGGCGAGGGCGACACGGCACCGGTCACGCGGGAAGTGCTCCGGCAGGCCGAACCGGATCCGGAGCTGCGGCCGCGGATACATGTCGGTTGATTTACGGTTCTGGGTTCTGGGTGCTGAGTGCTGGGTTCCGGTTCCGGGTACTGGGTTCCGTGCTGGGTTCTCCTGTCCGACTTACGCGGCACGAACAGTCCGAAAGCCGCAGTTGCGGGATCTGCGACTTCCGGACTCTTCAACTCTTTCGACTCTTCGACTCTTTCGACTCTTCGACTCTTTCGACTCTTCGACTCTTTCGACTCTTCCCGACTCACTGACTCACAGACTCACTGACTCTTCGCGACGGCCGAGACCCGAAGCCCCGGTCCGGATGTTGTAAGACTGCTCCACCGGACAGACGAACACGCGCCCGTCGCCGATTTCGCCTGTCCGCGCGGCCTCGCGATCGCCTGCAGCGCCGACTCCACCAGATCGTCGGGAACGACGGTTTCGATCTGCATCTTCGGCAGCAGCGTCACGTCGTATTCCTTCCCCGATAGACGGCCGTATGTCCCTTCTGACGGCCGTGACCGCGGACTTCGGTGACCGTCATGCCCGCAATCTGAATCTTCGCCAGCGCATCCTTCACCTCGTCGACCTTGTTCGGCCGGACGATCGCTTTGATCAGTTTCATGCCAGCTCCGATCGCAGTGCTGGAACGGCCTTCACCGCGCCCGGTGCGACAGCGTCATCGTGCGCATGCTGGCCTCGCCGTGCACGTACGCTTCTTCGCCGTGCTTGCTGATGTCGAGGCCGACCGCTTCGTCATCGCGCCGACGCGCGAAGCGGAATGACGAGGCCGATGAGCTTCAGCAGGACGAAGCTCATGACGCCGCTGTAGACGATCGCCGCCGCGACGGCCGTCGCCTGAATGCCGAGCTGCGCGGGGTTGCCGAACAGCACGCCGTCGGCGACGCCGTTCAGCGCCTTCTGCGCGAACACGCCGGTCAGCAGCGCGCCGACCGTGCCGCCGACGCCGTGCGCGGCGACGACGTCGAGCGAGTCGTCGAGCGACGTCTTCGCGCGCCAGACCAGGCCGAAGTAGCTCGGCACCGCGGCGATCGCGCCGAGCGCGATGGCGCTCATCGGGCCGATGAACCCGGCGGCCGGCGTGACCGCGACGAGGCCGACGACGATGGCGGTGGCGGCGCCGACCGCGGTCGGCTTGCCCGATGCGCGCGTAGTCGAGGATCGTCCAGACGACCAGCGTGCCCATCGGCGCGAGGAACGTCGTGGTGAACGCGAGCGCCGCGATCGGGCTGGCCGCCAGCGCGCTGCCGGCGTTGAACCCGAACCAGCCGAACCACAGCAGGCCGGCGCCGAGCAGCGTGAACGGCACGTTGTGCGGCAGCAGCGACGAGCTTGGATAGTCGCTGCCGCTTGCCGACGACGATCGCCGCGACCAGCGCCGCGACGCCGGCGTTGACGTGCACGACGGTGCCGCCGGCGAAGTCGAGCGCGCCCATGTCGGCGAGCCAGCCGCCGCCCCAGACCCAGTGCGCGACCGGGGCGTAGACGACGAGCGCCCACAGCGTGATGAACGATCAGATACGCCGAGAAGCGCATCCGCTCGACGATCGCGCCGGAGATCAGCGCCGCGGTGATGATGCAGAACGTGCCCTGATAGCACATGAAGAGGTAGTGCGGAATCGTGCCTTGCGCCTCGAGGCCGACGCCCTCGCAGGAACAGAGCGCGACATGTCGCCGAGCCAGTTGTTGCCGGCCGCGAACGCCAGCGAGTAGCCGACGACCGCCCACAGCACGCCGACGAATCCGAGCGAGATGAAGCTCATCATCATCGTGTTGAGCGCGTTCTTCGAGCGCACCAGCCCGCCGTAGAAGAACGCCAGCGCCGGCGTCATCAACAGCACCAGCGCCGTCGAAATCAGCATCCACGCAGTGTCAGCTGCATTCATGCCTCACCTCGTTTGCCTGAAAGAAGAAGCGTTATCGGGACCTGCGACGACGATGGACCGGTCCGCCTTAAATCCTCAACACATGACGGCATCGCTCGGCGCCGGCGGCCGTCATGTTCTGGCATTCCCCTGAACAAACGTTTCAGACAATTTTGTCGCCTCAAAGACCAGGATCGACGAAAGTTGATCGGAGACGAGGCGCCACGCGTCGGCGTGCCCGAGGGCGTGCGGGGGAAGCAGGAGCACACGAAGGCTTTATCAAGATCGACGCCAGCGGCGGCGGTGCAGCGGTCACGTTTTGTTAGGAAATCGCATCGTCTGCGATCGACGGGCGGGATGCCTGATCAAAGCCTCGGACTATCTTGTAGGACCGCTGCACGGAACCAACAGATTTGTCGATTTCTTTCACGGGAGTTCATAGCGTGGCCTGGTGGAGCCGGCCGTGGATTTCCGAAGGCCGGAGCGATGCCCGGCCTCCGCCAGATTCGGCTATGCTGCCGGTTCCAACAGCGATCAGGGAGCTGATTGTGCCGCACAGTCCCAGTCCGACGTTGTTCGATCACCTGCTCGAGATGGGCCGCGATCTGGCGCGTGCGCTTCGCACGGCCGCAAAGCGGCCGGCCTTCAGTCTCGTCGCGATTGCGACCCTCGGAATCGGTATTGGCGCCTCCACGGCGACCTTCAGCATCGCCGATGCCGTGCTCATGCGGCCCTTGCCGGTGCATGAGCAGCGGAAGCTGTCGGTGTTGTGGGGCGTCGATCAAGCCACCGGGTCGCGGCGCGTGCCGGTCCCGTATGGCGCGTTCAGGGGATTCGCCGACGCCTCGCCGAAGACGCTCTTCGCCGTCGCCGCGGTCGACTATCACGGCGCGGCCACCCTTCCCGTTCGCGAGGGAGCGGACGGGGGAACCTAAGTCGCGCTGGTCACCGGGAATCTGTTCGGCGTGCTCGGCGTGACCCTCTTTTGGCCGCAACATCCGGGCGGAAGATACAGCGTCGGCGCGGCGCCGGTCGTCGGGATCAGCCACGACCTGTGCAGCGTCGCTATGCCAGAAATCCCGCGTGCTTGGCGCGTGCTCACGATTCGAGGGCAGCCGGGCACGATTGTCGCGGTGATGCCTCGCGGCTTCGGA
>CAWERD010000005.1:0-69065 GCA_963811435.1 Vicinamibacterales bacterium | reverse complement strand
GGATCAGCCTGGCGTCGCCGGAGAAGATCATGTCGTGGTCGCACGGCGAGGTCACCAAGCCCGAGACGATCAACTACCGCACGTTCAAGCCCGAACGCGACGGCTTGTTCTGCGCGAAGATCTTCGGGCCGATCACCGACTGGGAGTGCTTGTGCGGCAAGTACAAGCGCATGAAGCACCGCGGCGTCATCTGCGACAAGTGCGGCGTCGAAGTGACGCAGGCCAAGGTGCGCCGCGAGCGCCTCGGCCACATCACGCTCGCCACGCCGGTGAGCCACGTGTGGTTCTTCAAGGGGCTGCCGAGCCGCATCGGCCACCTGCTCGACATCTCGCTGCGCGAGCTCGAGCGCGTGCTCTACTTCGAGGCGTATGTCGTCGTCGATCCGCTCGACAGCGACCTGAACCAGAACCAGCTGCTCTCGGAAGAGCAGTATCGCAAGGCGCGTGAAGAGTGGGGACACAAGTTCCGCGCTCAGATGGGCGCCGAGGCAATCAAGGAGCTGCTCAAGCGCGTCAACGTCGAGAAGCTCGCCGAAGAGCTGCGCACGAAGATGCGCTCCGAACCGTCGGCCCAGAAGAAGCTCAAGTACGCCAAGCGCCTGAAGGTGGTCGACTCGTTCCGCAAGTCGACGAACAAGCCCGAGTGGATGATTCTGGACGTGATCCCGGTCATTCCGCCTGAGCTTCGACCGCTCGTTCCGCTGGACGGCGGCCGCTTTGCGACCTCGGACCTGAACGATCTCTATCGCCGCGTCATCAACCGGAACAACCGGTTGAAGAAGCTCATCGAGCTGAAGGCGCCCGACGTCATCATCCGCAACGAGAAGCGCATGCTGCAGGAAGCGGTCGATGCGCTGTTCGACAACGGCCGTCGCGGCCGCGTGCTGCGCGGCGCGAACAACCGTCCGCTCAAGTCGCTGTCCGATACGTTGAAGGGCAAGCAGGGCCGGTTCCGTCAGAACCTGCTCGGCAAGCGCGTCGACTACTCGGGCCGTTCGGTCATCGTCGTGGGGCCGGAGCTGAAGCTCCACCAGTGCGGCCTGCCCAAGAAGATGGCGCTCGAGCTGTTCAAGCCGTTCATCTACAACAAGCTCGAAGAGCGCGGGCTCGTGGCGACCATCAAGCAGGCCAAGGAGATGGTCGAGCAGCAGAAGCCCGAGGTGTGGGACATCCTCGAGGAAGTCATCAAGGAGCATCCGGTACTGCTGAACCGCGCGCCGACGCTGCATCGCCTGGGCATCCAGGCGTTCGAGCCGGTGCTCGTCGAAGGCAAGGCCATCAGGATTCATCCGCTGGTCTGCACCGCGTTCAACGCAGACTTCGACGGCGACCAGATGGCGGTGCACATTCCGCTCTCGCCCGAGGCGCAGATTGAAGCCTCGGTGCTGATGCTCTCGTCGAACAACATCCTCTCGCCGTCCAACGGCGCGCCGATCGCGGTGCCGTCGCAGGACATCGTGCTTGGGTGCTACTACCTGACCAAGGCAAAGCCCGGTGCAAAGGGCGAGGGACGGGCGTTCGGCAACACCGACGACGTCATCATCGCGCTCGAAGCGGGCGAGCTCGAAACGCTCTCGCCGATTCGGCTGCGTTACACGGGCGAGCTGCAGGACATGACGACCGCGCGCGACGATCAGAACGTGCTGCATACGGAAGTGCAGATCGTCGAGAACAAGATCATCAACACGACCGTGGGCCGCGTCATCCTCAACGACGCGATTCCAGGCGGCATGCCGTTCGTCAACGGCCTGCTGAAGAAGAAGGGGCTGCAGCAGCTCGTGCAGTCGTGCTATCTCCGTTACGGTCTCGAGAAGACCGTCGAGATGCTCGACAGCCTGAAGCAGCTCGGCTTCACCTACGCGACACGGTCGGGGTTGTCGATCGGCATCGACGACCTGATCATCCCGGCCGAGAAGCCGGCGCTCGTCAAGGGCGCTCGCGACGAGGTCATCAAGGTCGAGCAGCAGTACCTCGAAGGCGCAATCACCAACGGCGAGCGCTATAACAAGGTGATCGCCATCTGGTCGGACGTCACCGAGAAGATCGCCGACGAGATGTTCAGCGAGATGCAGGAGACCGAGCAGGCCGGGCGCAATTTCAACCCGGTCTACATCATGGCCGACTCCGGCGCTCGAGGATCGAAGCAGCAGATCCGCCAGCTGGCGGGCATGCGCGGATTGATGGCCAAGCCCTCGGGCGAAATCATCGAGACGCCGATCACGTCGAACTTCCGTGAAGGGCTGACCGTTCTTCAGTACTTCATCTCGACGCACGGCGCCCGCAAGGGTCTGGCCGACACGGCGTTGAAGACCGCCGACTCGGGCTACCTGACGCGGCGCCTCGTCGACGTGGCGCAGGACGTGATCATCTCCGAGCCGGATTGCGGCACGCTCGACGGCATCGAGGCACGGGCGATTATCGAGAGCGGCGAGGTCATCGAGCCGCTCCGCGATCGCATCATCGGCCGCGTGACGCTGGAGCGGCTGATCGATCCGTTCAGCGGCGACACGATCATCGAGTCGAACCAGGAAATCGACGAGGATCTGGCGTCGGCGATTCAGGACGCGGGCATCGAGAAGGTGAAGATGCGCTCGGTGCTGACGTGCGCGTCGCGCCGCGGCGTGTGCGCGAAGTGCTACGGCCGCGACCTTGCGACCGGCAAGCTGGTCGAGCTCGGATCGGCGGTCGGCGTCATCGCCGCGCAGTCGATCGGCGAGCCCGGCACGCAGCTCACGATGCGGACGTTCCACATCGGCGGCACGGCCTCGCGCGTGTCCGAGCAGTCGACGCTGGAAGCCAAGAACGCGGGCACGGTCCGCTTCCAGGCCATCCAGGCGGTCGAGGCGAAGGACGGCAGCCTGGTTGTCATGAACCGCAACGGCTCGCTCGTGGTTCAGGATCAGAAGGGCCGCGACCGCGAGCGCTACCCGATCGTGTATGGCGCGAAGCTGCGCGTCCACGAAGGGGAACACGTGGAGCCGGGCAAGGTGCTCGTCGAGTGGGATCCGTACACGTTCTCGATCCTCACCGAAGAGCCGGGCCAGGTGCGCTTCAAGGACATTCTCGAGGGCATGACCGTTCACGAGGAAGTCGACGAAGTGACCGGCCTGTCCCGGTTGATCATCATCGACTCGCCGGACGAGAAGAAGCAGCCGGCGATCGAGATCCGCACGGTCGATGCGCAGGGACATCCGACGTCGAAGGTGACGCGGAAGATACCACATGCCGTCGCACGCACATCTTATGGTGAGCGACGGCGAGACGGTGTTCGCGGGCGACGTGCTCGCGAAGATTCCGCGCGAAACCACGAAGACGAAAGACATCACCGGCGGTCTGCCGCGCGTCGTCGAGCTGTTCGAAGCCCGGAAGCCGCGCGAAACGGCCGTCATTTCCGAAATCGACGGCATCGTCAAGCACGGCGCGGTCGTGAAGGGTCAGCGCAAGATCATGATCGTGCCCGACGAGCCGGGTGCCGAGCCGCGTGAGTACGCACTGCCGCGCGGCGTGCACGTGAACGTCCAGGAAGGCGAGCGCGTCCGCGCGGGCGAGCCGCTGATGGACGGTCCGAGCAACCCGCACGACATCCTGAACGTCCTGGGCGAGAAGGAGCTGCAGAAGTATCTCGTCAACGAAATCCAGGAGGTCTACCGGCTGCAGGGCGTGAACATCAACGACAAGCACATCGAGGTCATCTCGCGTCAGATGATGCGGTGGGTGAAGATCGAGGATGTGGGCGACACGGAGTTCCTGATCGACGAGCAGGTGGACAAGTTCCGCTTCCTCGAAGAGAACGAGCGCGTGCTGTCCGATGGCGGACGTCCGGCGACGGGCCGGCCGCTGCTGCTCGGCATTACGAAGGCCTCGCTCTCGACCGACTCGTTCATCTCGGCCGCGTCGTTCCAGGAAACGACGCGCGTGCTCACCGAGGCGTCGATTTCCGGCCGCATCGACTACCTGCGCGGCCTGAAGGAAAACGTGACGATGGGCCGGCTCATTCCGGCGGGCACCGGCTTCGAGTTCTACCGCGGCGTGAGAATCCCCGCGGACGAGCCACCGCCGCCGCCGGCGCCGCCGCAGCCGACCGAAGAGGACATGGAGCTGGATCGCGAGATGGAGTACCTCATCGAGCCGGAAGAAGCGCTCGGTGGAGGTGGAACGATCGAATAGTCGGCAGTCGGCAGTCGGCAGTCGGCAGTCGCAAGTCGATAGTCAGTAGTACGTAGGGCGGGTCTTGTTCTATAGACCCGCCCTCTTTTTTGTACGCATGTACCGACGTGATGCTGCGCCAGCCTTCCTCGGTTACACTCTCTGGCTGATCCGTGTGAACCAATCTTCCGGGGTCTGGATGCGTCGCACACACCTTCTCTGCGCGATCTGCGTGAGCCTCTCGTTGGCGGTGACTGTCGGGAGCCAAAAGGCGCCTCCAGCCGTACTGTCGAGGGAGTTGCGGGCCCGCGTGCAGAAAGAAACCTTCGGGATTGTCACGTCCATCAGAGGACTGCCGCTCGGTGTCCGCGCCGGGCTGGAGAAGTTGTTTGGCAGCGGGGGACTCGATATCGCCGAGCCGGGAGCCGAGTTTCAGTCGAGCGACGAGATCATTAATCCGAGGCTGCCCAACCGGCGGCTGGTCGCAGCCGGGTGCTCGTACGAATACTGCCTCGTTTACTACGAGCGCGGCGGCACCCCCCGCGTGTGGCGCGTGGCGCTGTTTCACTGGACACCGGAAGCGACTCGATTCGAGTGGGGGGGCGCCGCGCGAGGCGGCCTGAAGAC
Organism: Vicinamibacterales bacterium; assembly: GCA_963811435.1. Lineage (GTDB taxonomy): Bacteria > Acidobacteriota > Vicinamibacteria > Vicinamibacterales > JAMQPK01 > JAMQPK01. Next base: position 64,292 of record CAWERD010000005.1, on the reverse strand, counting down.
GATCGACGACGTACGGCGCGCCATCCTTTCCGGAGCGACCCAAGGACCGCCCGAGTTCTGGTAGCGCATCGGAATGGAGAATAACGATGGAACGGGCCATACCGATCTTGCCGGCCGACGACCTGAGCGTTGCGAAGGATTTCTACGCCACGAAGCTGGGTTTTGATGTCTTGTACCAGGCTTCGGATGATGGCAAGACCGGCATTCTGGGACTCGCTCGCGGCTCGATCCAGATCACGTTGGACAGTCCGATGGACGGACATGGTCGGAACGCTTGCGTGTCACTCGAAGTGAGCGATGCAGACCGGTACTATCGAGACTGGAGCCAGAAGGTCGACGTGCTTCGCCCGCCAAAGGACGAACCATGGGGAGCTCGAACATTCGACCTCCTCGACCCGTTCGGCAACACAATCTTTGTGATGGGTCCGATCAGGGCGACGGATTGACGAACGGTTCTTCGAGGCATTACCACCACATGCTCAACTCATCCAGATGGCGATGGGGCATGTGGTGTCCCGCATTGTGTACGTCGCAGCCAGGCTCAATCTGGCCGATCACCTCGCGAATGGTCCAGCGGCATCCTGTTCGATCTCCCGCACGTCGTGCGCGACGCGCCCGCGTTGCTCGAGTCGCGCCAGCTGGCGGACCGCGTCACGATTCCGAGGCGGTTACCGTGTGATTGGGGACGTCACTAGAGAAGAACGAAAAGCGACGAACGAAAAACAAAAACAACGAATAAAGCACGTATCCTAACAGGAGATCAGGAGATCAGGAGTTTTTGATCAGGAGTCCTCCTGACCTCCTGAACTCCTGTTCAGATTCTAGGATTGCAACTTCCGGGACTGCAAGAGCAACCCTCAAATAAACGTGGGAGCACAATGTCCGAGGCGGTGGATCTTTACAACAACGTCTACGCGCACTTCGGCAGCAGCGCCGAAGCAGCGGTGCGCCATCACGCGTTTGGCGAGGACATCGGGCAGAGCAGCTGGCTGACCGCTGGCGATTGGCTTCGATTTGCGGATCAGGCGCACGTGCGCGACGACAGCCACGTGCTCGAAGTCGGCAGCGGCTCCGGCGTCCGTGTACCTGGCCGCCTCCCGCGGCTGCCGCGTGACCGGCATCGATATCAACGAACATGGAGTTCGCAATGCAGAGCAACTGGCTGCGGCGAAAGGCATCGCCGATCGGGTGACGTTTCGCGTCGCAGACGCAAGCAAGCCGCTTCCATTTCCGCCGGCCGCTTTCGACGCCGTGCTCTCGAACGACGCGATGTGCCATATCTCGAATCGCCTGGAGGTGCTGGCCGAATGGCACCGCGTGCTGCGGCCGGGCGGGCGCATGGTGTTCACCGACGCGATGATCGTCACCGGTCTGGTCACACAGGAGGAACTGGCCGTTCGCAGTTCGATCGGGTGGTATCTCTTCGCGCCGCCCGGAGAGAACGAGCGGCTCATCGCGGCTGCCGGTTTCACGCTGCTGTCGAGCGAGGATGTCACCGCGGCGGCAGAGCTGATTGCGCAGCGGTGGCATGCCGCGCGGGAGCAACACCGGGACGAACTGGCAGCGAGGGAAGGTGAAGCGAATTTTGCGGGTCTGCAACGGTTTCTGGCGTGCGTCCACACGCTCTCGTTCGAGCGTCGCCTGTCACGGTACTGCTATCTCGCCGAGAAGGCGGCGACGTAGACCTCGCGCACACGCACGTCTCTCGCTTGATCGGAGGCGAGCATGGCGCTGGTCGTCTTTCTCAGAGGCGTGAACGTCGGCGGACACAGGACGTTTCGTCCGAGCGTCCTCGCGCAGCAGCTGCGTCGATTCGACGTGGTGAACGTCGGCGCGGCGGGCACGTTCGTGGTGCGCAGGCCACCCAGCCAGACAGCGCTTCGTGCAGAGCTCGCACGCCGATTACCGTTCGACACGCACATGATGATCTGCCGCGGCAGCGACCTGCTGCGCCTGACATCATCCAATCCGTTCACAGGCCAGCCATCCGGCACGAACGTGGTGGCCTTCGTGAGTATCCTTGCGAAACGCCGCCGGCCGTCGTCCCCACTTCCGCAGCGTTTGCCCGCGACGGGCGAGTGGGGGCTGAGAGTCCTGGGGCAACAGGACCGTTTTGTATTTGGCCTTTACCGGCGCACAATGACGGCGATCAGCCTTCTGGGACAGCTCGACCGCGTCTTCGGCGTGCCCGCGACCACACGCAACTGGAGCACGATCATGACGATCGCGCGACTTCTCGAGGCGCCGCTCAGCCCGCCATCGAGACCGTCCAGGCAGTGACCTGACGACATGCTCGAGACGGCCCCGACTCAGGCGCCTGCCGCGCGCGATCGCATCACCGCCGCCGGCTGGCGTATCGTCTTGCTCGCCAGCCTCGGCGGCACCCTCGAGTTCTACGACTTCGTCATCTTCGGTATCTTCGCTCGCGACATCGCCGACGCGATCTTTCCCAGCAGCTCGCCGCTCGTGTCGTTGATGGCGTCCTTCGCGGCATTTGCCGCCGGCTATCTTGCGCGGCCAATCGGCGGCATCGTCCTCAGCCATTACGGCGACCGCTACGGCCGACGCCGAGTGTTCCTCTGGTCGATCTTCGTGATGTCCGGAGCGACGCTCGCCATGGGACTCGTGCCGTCGCACGCACGATGGGGCGTGGCGGCCAGCGCGTTGATGGTCGCGCTGCGAATCGTGCAGGGCTTTTGTCTTGGTGGTGAGCTGCCCGGCGCTCTCACGTACGTCGTCGAGACCGCGCCACGGATCGCGCCATTGGTGTGCGGAGTCGTCTTCGCCTGCGTCACGATGGGCGTCGCCGCGGCGACCGGCGTCAGTCTGTTGCTCCGCACGCTGCTCGCCCCGGGCGACGTGCCCGTCCTTGCGTGGCGTATCGCCTTCATTCTCGGTGGTCTCGGAGGCATCCTCAGCTTCGTGCTGCGCCGGTCGCTCGAAGAGTCGCCAGAGTTCGCGCGCATGCGCAGCCTGGCGCCCCGCTTGCCGTTCCGGGAACTGCTGCGGACACATGCGATGCCGGTCGTGGTGGGGTGCGCCATGCTCGCCGGTACGGCGTGTTTCAACGGCCTCTTCTTCTCGCATCTTCCGGCCTATCTCGCGGGGGTGTTGCAATACGACCCGCGCCAGAGCGTCTACTCGCAGACGGTCGGCGTCATCGCCTCTGCGCTCGCGATTCTCGCCACTGGCTGGCTGGGCGATCGCATTCCACCACGTTATCTGCTGCGATCGGGCGTGGGGCTTCTCGTGTTGCTGGCTTATCCGTTCTATGCGGCGCTCGAGACCCGCGCCGTAGATTTGACGATACTGCTGACGCTGGCGGGGGTCGTCGCCGGTCTGACCAACGGCTCCTTCGCGTGCCTGCTGACGGACCTGTTTCCGACCCGTATCCGCTTCACCGGCGTCGCGCTGGTCTTCAATATCAGCTTCACCATCTTCAGCGGCACCGCGCCTTTTGTGGCCACGAGCATGATCCGTCGCACGGGCGCGGCGACGGCACCGGCGCTGCTGATGATCGGCTGTGGCTTGCTGGCGCTCGCGGGGAGTCTCTGGACCGGACGCGGCGCTGGCCATGTCCTCGTCAACGGCGGGGCACGGAGCGAGGAATCGACGCGGGGCTGAGAGCAGCCACCCGCCGTGTTATCCTCTGCCGCTCCAGGAGCATGGACCTCGATACCCTGTGGATCGTGGCGGACCGGGCGCGCGAGAAACCACGCCTTGCTCCCAAAGACGTCTCGTTTATCCGCGACGTCGCGCCTGACCAGCTCGATGCCTTCCCAAAGTTGAAGTGGCCCACGAGCATTCGGCACCCCGCAGGGTTTTCGGTCTCGGGGGCATCCGTCGGTACGTTTGTTCGCGCCGCCCTGCTCGTCGCGGGGCAGAAAGCGCTGGGCAGGAGGTTTGGAGGATCCGAGTTCTATGAGCGCGTGGAGACGGACCTGGCGTTTCGCATCATGCGCTCGCACTTTCACAATGGCTATCCAAAGGGTGCCTATTGCTGCGTCCAGTGCACACTGGCAGTAATTCCCGTGCTCGAAGCCGGCGCGATACGCTACTTCGATTGTCGTGATCTGTCCAAATCCGTCGGGCGCCTCGTTCGGCAACGCCAGTGGCGATTTGCCAAATCAGTGGACCCACGAATGGTGCGCTGGGCATTGGCGCGGAGTGAGTAGGCCTCGGGACACGATCTCGGATCTAGCTTTCTTAAAAGGGAGCATTCATGCGTTGCACTCGTTCGGGACTCTGCGCTCTGGCCCTGCTCTTGATGGCGTCGACCGGGTTCGGCGAAGACGGCTCGCACCTCCTGTCGCTCGATCACTACGTCAGGGTGAAGTCGACGGCGCCAGACATCGCCGGTCAAACCGGGCAGATCTACGTCCGTGAAGTGGCGCTCGCGGGCACGGTGCTGCGGGGCGGCCCGTCCGCCGACCGCGTCGTGCTGTTCGTACATGGCGCGGGCACGCCGGCCGAAGTCGCGTTCGACGTGCCGCACGAGGATTACAGCTGGATGGCCTATCTCGCCAAAGTGGGCTTCGACACCTTCTCAATGGACATGACCGGCTACGGCCGTTCCACGCGCCCGCCGGCCATGAACGATCCGTGCAATTTGTCGAAAGAGCAGCAGGTGCCGTTCGTGCCGACGTTGATTCCGGCACCGTGCCCGCCATCCCGTCCAACGCCCATCACGACCATCAGCTCCGACTGGAACGATATCGGAGCCGTCGTCGATCACCTGCGCGCGTTGCGGCACGTCGACAAGGTGTCGCTCGTCGCCTGGTCGCAGGGCGGACCGCGCGCCGGCGGCTATGCGGCTCGGAATCCCGAGAAGGTGGGGCGGCTGGTTGTGCTGGCGCCGGTGTACAACCGTACGTCGGGCCTCGATGCGCCGAACCCGCTTCCCGCAAGCGGTGGTCCGCTGACCGCCCAATCGCAAGCGGACTTCGCGGCCAACTGGGATCGCCAGGTCGGATGCCCTGGACAGTACGATCCGGCGACCAGTGCCGCCGTCTGGACTGACATGATCGCGTCCGATCCCGTCGGTGCCACCTGGGGCACAGGGGTTCGCCGTGCGCCGCAGGTACCAACCTGGGGTTTCAATCAGGCCGTGGTCGCAAAGATGCAGACGCCGTTCCTGATGGTGGCGGGCGCGCACGACAAGCAGGTTCTGCCCGAGCGCGTTCGAGAGCTTTTCGCGGATCTGGGCGCGCACCAGAAAGTCTTCATCGATCTCGCCTGCTCGTCTCACAATGCGATGTGGGAAAAGAACCACCTGTTTTGTTCGAGGCTTCGCTCGAATGGCTGAAGGACGGAAAGGTGAAGGGAACGTCCGCAGGCGAGCTGCGACTGGGGTATTAGAGAACGAATGATCCGCAAACTGTTGTCAGGGAAGTACCGGCTCTACTCGCGCAAGAAGGATCCGAAGACGGGCCGGCGGCGTAACCTCGGCACATTCAACAGCCGCGCCGCGGCCGAGAAGCACGAGCGTGCCGTGCAGTACTTCAAACGCCACTGAAACGTCAGCGATGTCCGGTGTCCTTCGCAACGGACGGCTCTTGGGGCAGGGCCAGCACGATCGCCATCGTCGCCCAGCTCGTGCCGGCGGCCGAAATCCACTGATTCATACCGTGAGGGAAACCGCTGTCCTTGGGAATCTGGACGGGGAACGTGCGCGAGCGCACGAGCCAAGAGCCGTCGGGAAACTGGGTCCGCAGCAAGAAGGCGAGACCTCGTTGATACTCGAAACTCGAAACGGGATAGCCGGCGGTGTTCAACGCAACGAGGGCCTGCCCTGTTGCATACGCATCTGTCTCGAGCGTCGGCAGCTGAGCCCAGCCTCCATCCTGACGCTGAAGTGCAAGCAGCGACTTTGTGAATTTGCGGATGTCATGCGGCCGTGCGTTCGCCCACGCAAGACCGAGCAGCTGCATCGCGCTGTCTTCGGTCGTGCGCGGCTTCGCGGCGCTCAGCCAGGCGGCGGCTCGCGCTATTCGATCTTGCGGGTCCAAACCATAAAGTTGAATCGAACGCAGGCTGAGCGCTGTGGCCGTCATGTCGCTCGATTCGATCGGCGGCCTGATCGGAGGCAACGAATGGAAGGCACCGTCATCACCCTGCCATGCGGCGATCACTTGCGCCATCGCGGCGGTGACTTCGTCTGGCGCGTATTCAGCAGCGGCCAATCCAACGAGGGCATAGCTGACGGCGATCGGCGGATTGGGAATCCGATCGCGGTTCCGGAGCGCTTCCGCGACGACAGGGGTCATCTGGGCTATGGCCTGGACGGTCTGCTGCTGCGCGAGGGGCTCATCTATCTCGAGACCACGCGTGCGAGCGATGCCGAATGCCATCTGGGGCAACGACTGGTGATGGCATGAATGGCACTTCGATACGTTGGCGAATTGCGCTCCGCTCTTCTGCAGCAACGTGAGGGCTTTCTGGGCCGCCGAAAGCGCTCTGGCCACGTTCGAGGCGCCCGCCTTCCGCAACACCGCCACTACCGGGGTTTCCCCCCGCCGCAGCGCCCAGTCGAGCGCCGTCTCTCCAGCTTTGTTGGAGACCAGCGGATCGGCGCCAAGCTGGATCATTGCTTCGATCATAGCGGCATCGCCGGTGTCGTTGAACGCCCCCCACATCAGCGCCGTCGAGCCTGAGCGGTCCCGCACGCTCAGGTCCGCGCCCTTGGCCGCCATCAGCCGCACGAGCTCGACGTCCTGACGTGCGGCGGCCAGAATCACCGGTGGGAGGCCGGCAAAGCGTCCCTCGTTCGGGTCGGCCCCTTCTCGGAGCAGCCGAGCCGCTTCGGTTGAGTCGTTGTGCAGCAGCGCCCCGATAAGGGCCGTTTGAGGCGTGAAATCCGGGATCTGAGCCTGCAGGCTGACCATCAACATCAAAACGCCAGCGATCGTTGCTAGTACTTTCATGACTTTCTCCAGTCGCCGTATGGCGGGTATCGCAATCCGATTGCTCGATGCTGCCGAATCACGAAGTCCAAGGTAACTCGGCGATTGGAGGGGCACCATTGATCTGGATCAAGAAATGCGGCCGCCTTCGAGGCTACGTGCGATGATGCCGGTGAATACAGGAACGGAGGAGCCATGCGCTATGCCACGGCGATCCTTCTCGCTCCGTTGCAATACGAATACGAGTTGCGACCGGATGGGGGCGAATTCAGCGTCCGATGGCGAGATGAAGATCTCGTTTCGGCACGAACTGCACGACGGCGGACGTCGTCTTCGCGCGGCGGAGCAACTCCGGGGAAGCGGGCGAGACCAGGACAACGTTTGGATGTTCGAGCGCCGTTGAGGCAAGGCTCGCCAAGGAAGGTCAACATGAGCGTTCAGCTAGGGATTCGGGCCGTTGCGTTGACGGCTCTCTGTCTTGTTTTCCCAACGGCTTCACTCGCGCAGTCCGTCGTGGGCGTGCTGGGTATCGCGCGAGAGATTGCGCCGATCGAAAACAATCTCCAGGACAGCCGTGAAATTGCCGTCAGAGGCTACATCTTCCGCGTGGGGACGCTGAATGGCCGGCAAGTCGTGGTTGGTCGTTCGGGTACGGGCAAGGTCAATGCTGCGATCATCGCCACCCTGCTGATCGGTCAGTTCAATCCGTCAGCAATCCTGTTTTCCGGAACTGCAGGAGCAGTCGACCCAGCCCTGCTCCCTGGGGACGTCGTCATTGGTGAGACCGTGGCGCAGCATGACGTTGGTTTCCAGACGTCGGAGGGCATCAAGAGGCGCGGGATGCGAAACGCCGTCACCGGCGAGATGGATCCGCTGCTGGTTCCAGCGCCCGAGACACTCCTGGCCGTGGCAAGACGATCGGCGCGAGGGGCTTCAGTTGCCGTCGATGAAGATGCCTGATGGTGAAGAACGAGTGCCGCGGATCGTCGAAGGGGTGATTGTCACGGGTGATGTGTTCATATCGGACGATTCCCTGCGAAAGGACCTCCGGAGCACGCTCAAGGCGACGGCCGTCGAAATGGAAGGGGCGGCCGTCGTCCAAACGTGCCGCCAGTTCCGTGTGTCGTGTCTCGTTGTTCGGAGCATCACGGACCGCGCCGACTGCGGAAGCTCTCACCAATTACCAGCAGTTCCTTGAGACAGCGAGTCAAAACGCGGCCACACTCGTGTCAGCCATCATCGCCCGGCTCGACGACGGAACGCGATAGGGCGCAACAGATCGGCGGTCTGGCTGGACATGGTGTTCACGAAACGTCTTCGCGAAGGAATTCGACGCGGGCGGATCAGGTGCAGCGTCCGCATCTGGATGAGGCCCCACGTCAAGGCGGGCGGTCGTTACCGCATGGACGAGGGGCACATCGTCGTGGATTCGATCATCCCGATTCGACTCGGGGATATTACTTATGATCTGGCACGCGAATCCGGTTTCAGCAGTGTGAAGGAGCTACTCCAGACGGCGAAACACGGTCGTGGTGACAACGTCTACCTGATTCGGTTCCGTTACCTACCTCCAGGTGGCTGGGATGTGCAGCGCCCCGCGGGCAAGGACCGCCGACTCATTTGAGGAGCAAGGACATGCCGATGGCTGGACGGCTCACGGTTCGCAAGACCCACCGGCGAGCTTTCTGGCGGCGAATGCTGACCCACTCGCGATCGCCTTGGGACTCCTCGGGGTTTCGTTGCTGGTGGGCATCTGGGGCTATCAGTACTTCGAGCACTTGCCGTGGCGGGATGCTTTCTTGAATGCGGCGATGCTCCTCGGCGGCATGGGCCCTGTGAAAACGGATCTATCGGAGTCTGGAAAAATCTTTGCCGGCGTCTACGCGTTGTATTCCGGGCTGGTCGTGATTGCCGTAGCAGGGCTGCTGTTGGGTCCCGGTGTGCATCATCTCATGCACCATGTGCACTGGGATGACACCGAGGAAGGCTCGTGAGATGTCAAAGACGAAACCAGCAACCATTGCCGAATACATCAACTCCGCTCCGAAAGAAGCGCAAAAAAATCTGCGCGAGATGTATGTAATTCTCAAGAACGTGGCATCGGGAGCGACAGAAGGCATCAAATGGCGAATGCCGGTGTTTGAAGGGAAGCGAATTCTTTTCGCATTTGCCGCATTCAAGTCACATCTCAATTTCATGCCGACTCCTTCCGCGATGAAGCCGTTCAAGAAGGAGCTGGCAAGGTACACGACCGGCAAGGGCTCAATTCAATTCCCATACGACAAACAGCTGCCGAAGACGCTCATACGCAAAATCGCCGCACTTCGCGTCAAGGAACTCAGAGAAAAGGATGTCAGATGGATGTAACGCGGACGAACAGCGCGTGGCATATGATTTGGAGTGAGGCCCTCCAACGACTTGAAACAGGAAGCGGAGAGAATCGCGCATGAGCCCAGATCGAGATTTGGAACGACTGCTTGAGTCTTTTGCTGACGCGTGGAACCGTCATGACATCGACGCGCTCATGTCGATGATGACGGAGGATAGTGTGTTTGAGGCGTCGGGCGGGAACGACGTCAACGGGGAACGTCATGTCGGACGCCAGGCCGTGCGGGCCGCGTTTGCCGCGGTTTTCGCACAGTATCCAGATGCACACTGGGGTAACGCCCGGCACTTTGTGCACGGAGACCGCGGTGTATCCGAGTGGACGTTCACCGGTACTCTCAAGGACGGCAAGCGGGTCGAGGTCAACGGCTGCGACCTGTTGACGTTCCGCAATGGCATGATTGCCGTCAAAAACGCGTTCAGAAAGAATCGACCACCGATAGGGTAGTGGCTCTCGACACGTTCTGACGAGACTTGGCATCCAAACGAGATAATTCGACGTCAGTCTTTCTTGATTTCGTGCGCGTCGTCGTGGACGGCGACATCGATCAGGTGACCCGGCGTTTGGCCGCCAGTCCGGCGCTTGCGACGACATCGTCCGCCGTGGGCGCGACACGTCAAGAGGCGTCGACCTTTTTCTTCGCCGGCATCGCTCACTACCTCTATGAGGGTGACACCGCGCTCCACATGGCTGCCGCGGCCTTTCGGCGCCAGATAGCGGAGCTCTTGATTGCGCACGGAGCCGATTGCCGTGCGAAAAATCGTCGAGGAGCAGAGCCGCTTCACTACGCGGCGGACGCCAACCGGTGGGATCCAACGGCACAGGCTGAGATGATCGAGTACCTCGTGTCGGTTGGCGCCGATCCCAACGCCTTGGACAAGTCCGGCGTGGCGCCCCTGCACAGAGCTGTGCGAACGCGGTCGCTGGCGGCAGTACGAGCGCTTCTGGATGGCGGCGCGAACTCGAGGCAACCAAACAAGGCGGGGTCAACGCCCTTGCACCTTGCCGTTCAAACCACCGGGCGAGGAGGGAGCGGATCTCCGGAGGCGCGTGAACAACAGGTTGGCATCGTCCGACTGTTGCTCGACCGCGGCGCAAGGGTGACCGATCAGGACAGACAGGGTAAAGAGGTGCAACAGGCCGCGACCAGCGAATGGGTTCGAGCCTTGCTCAGGGAAGCGAGCGCTGGCTAACACCAGCCTGGCACCAAACTGCGTCTTGCACCGGGTCCATGGCACGGATACGATTCCGCTTCGTGGCGCAGCCGAGCTTCCTGGCGTTTGTTCTCGCAGCGGTGTCTTCGCTGAACATCGTCGCCTGCGGCGGCGCGCAGCAGTCAGGGTCAGCTGAACGTCCGGACCCACCACAGCCCAAGGCCCTCAGGCTGTATGTCTTCGACTGCGGTACTCTGAAGGTTGACCCGGCCCGATTCCGCCTGAAGCAGGAAGAAGTTGCGACCACCGAACTCTCCGCCGCGTGCTTCCTGGTGGTGCATCCGCAGGGAAAGTTGATATGGGACCCCGGCGCTGTTCCTGATGCGGACTGGGCACCGACTGGCGGTCCAGTCGTTCATCATCTCGTGCTGCCGGATTTGGGGGAACGCGATGTGACGTTGAGGAAGCCGCTCATGGCCCAATTATCTGAAGTGGGCTACTCGCCGGCTGACATCACGTATCTGGCGTTCTCACATCACCACTGGGACCACACCGCCAACGCCAACGCATTCGCGGGTGCGACCTGGCTCGTCCGTCAGGTCGAGCGCGACGCGATGTTCGCCGAAAAGGCACCGGGTGTGACGCGGCCTTCCAGCTATGCGGCTCTGAAGAACAGCAAGACCGTCATCATCCAGAGTGACGAGCACGATGTGTTCGGCGATGGTACCGTCATCGTAAAGCTTGCGGCAGGCCACACTCCCGGCCACCAGGTCCTGTACGTCAAGCTGCCGAAAACCGGAGGCGTGGTGCTGTCCGGCGATCTCTATCACTTCCCCGAAGCCCGTACGCTGAAGCGTGTTGCCACCTTCGACTTCGACCAGGCGCAGACATCCGTTTCGAGAGACGTCATCGAGGCCTTTCTCGCGAAGAACGATGCGCAGCTATGGATTCAGCATGATTACGTTGGCAACTCTCGCCTGAAAAAGGCGCCGGAATACTACGAATGAGATCGTCGGCTTTACTGGGAGGACTGATGAAGCGGATTGTGGTCGTAGGAGTTCTGATACTGGCGCTTGCGTCGCTCACACGTACTGGCGCGGCCCAGAATCCGGCTCCCACGTCGAACTGGTTTAGGGGCAATCTACATACACACACGATCAATTCCGACGGCGACTCCGCACCGTATGACGTGATGGCTTGGTACAAGCGCAATGGTTATCAGTTTCTTGCGATCACCGACCACAACACCTTCACCGATCCCGGCTCATTCGATTCGAATCCGAACGACAACTTCCTGCTTATCGGGGCCGAGGAAATCACCAATGCCAGGACCGTTCACGTCAATGCGATTGGGATTACCCGTGCCATCCCGCCACAAAGTGGATCAACCGTAACGGAACTGCTTCAGGCAAGCATCGACGCGACACGGGCGCAAGGTGGCATCCCATTAGTCAATCACCCGAACTTTGGCTGGGCATTCACAGCGGAAGAAATGTTGCCACTTCAGCGCACTGCGCTGCTCGAAATCGCCAGCGGTCATCCCATCGTCAACCACAATGGCGATGGCTTGGTCCCATCTACCGAGCAGATGTGGGACCAACTGCTGTCAACCGGCATGCGCATCTTTGGCGTCGCTGTCGATGACGTTCACAATTTCCGGGAGGAGTTCTCGATTGCCCGCGCCAACCCTGGGCGGGGATGGGTTGCGGTACGCGCCGTAACATTGAATCGCGAAAGTATCCTTGCAGGTCTGGAGAATGGAGATTTCTACGCGTCAACGGGCGTGACCCTCAAGGACGTGCGCTCGACGCTGGATGGCCTTACGGTAGATATCGAACCGGGTCAGTCGCCTGCAGTGTCACCGAAGCACTATCGGGTAGTGTTCATCGGCAAAGAGGGACGTGTACTGGCAGTTTCGCACGAGAATCCAGCTCACTATACATTCGTGGGAAACGAAGGGTATGTTCGTGCTCGAGTCGAAGACAGCAATGGCCTTCGGGCCTGGACTCAGCCGGTCCTCGTCAAGTCGAGACTGTAGACAAGATCGCGGACCGCACTCTCTCGAAATGGCACGATCACGACTCACCTGGCTGACAAGCGCACTCCTGCCGGCAGCATGGTTCCTGCTGCTCTTCAACCTGCTCTCGGCCAGGCATGAGGAGGTAGCCGGCCCACGCGGGCTGCCTCTCGAATACGCCGCGAAGCGTTCCGAGACGCTGTTCAATGAGCTCGCCATTGGCGCCATCGAGGTCGCGCTTCTCACTCTCGTCCTGCAGCCCTGGCGTCAAAGCCCACTCTGGCCGCGGGCGATCGCGGCATTCACGCTCTTTCTGCCGTGGACACTCCTCGCCTTTGCCATCGGCATGCACGCGGGGTTGATGAGTTCGGCGCACACGATGTGGAGGCTCGGTATTCTCGCCGGCATCGGCGCCGTTTTTGTTGTCAGCGGTCTTCGCTCACTGATACGTCGACGCCGCGCTGACTCGCAAAGTTAAGGCCGCTCGTTCAACTACTTCAATTGCAGCCCCAGCGACTTGACGGGACTGGTCTCGTTCATTCGGCGGTGATTCTAGCCCACCGGCTCGGTAGAAAGTGCCCGTTGTTTTTGTCGTGTTAACCTCTGCAACTCCGCATGGTCTCGCGGATCTGGTGAGGCAAAAGAATGTCTCAGCCACACATTGGAGAAGCACGCCGGCAGTGGGTCCGTGCAGCGGTGCTCGTCGGTGTCGCGTACGCGCTCGTCGGTGTCGTGTTCGCGTGGCCAGGGAATCACGTGCGTGTCTGGCGGCTGGCGGCGTGGCTGGTCTGTGCCGCTGCTTATGCGGCTCACATTGGATATGAACACTTTCGACTGCGCACCGCGTCTCGTCGAGCGGCAGCGCACGTCGCATGCGCCGTGGCCCTCGGCGCCTTCGGCCTGGCTGTGGCGGCAAACATCAATTCCCTTATGGTGGTCTCGACGACGCAACACCGGCGCCTGCTGCTCGTCGCGCTCGTGGTCTGGCCAATCATGACGTCGCTTCCAGCTTTTCTGGTGGCGCTCGTGGCTAGTGCAGTGCTCGCGCGTCTGCCGTGGCACGTGCCCGGAAGCTCGAGATGAATGGAGCACCTGACATGTTCGAGTCACTTCCACGAGTCTTGTTGTGGCTCTTCGTTCTCAACCTGGGGATCGCATTTGGCGCTGGACTCTACGAAGGCCGAATCGTCCTCGCCAATTGGTTGACGTCGTCTCCCGACGGGCGGCGCCACTGGAACGCCGATGCCGCACGTCGCGACGACACCGGTCTCCGGTTCTGGGCGTTTGTCACGACCGGGCCTCTGACCTTGCTGACCCTGGCCAATCTGGTTGTCGCCTGGCAGGCGGCCGGGCCGGTCCGCGGCTGGTGGCTGGCAGCGGGTGTCGCCGCGCTGGTGGATAGAGTCTTCACGTTCGCGTATTTCATCCCAACCATGATCGGATTGCTGCGCGCCACGGATTCGCCTGAGTCCGTTGCGACAGCGGTGCGATGGGCGAAGCTGAACCACGTTCGACACGCCATCCTGCTAACAGCCTGGCTGGCGGCGTTGAAGGCGTTCGCAGTCGCATGTTGACACCACACATAGCCGGCACGGTCGCCATTCGTTCCTCCACAACCCGGTTTACACAGGCATTCAGACAACGGGTCGCATCCGGCCTGCTTTCGGGGCATCCACATCCGAGGTCGAATTACCGCGTCATCCAGGACGCCGCGGGCGAGCTCCGAGTGCATGCAGCGGACTGGCCGACAGCCATCAATGTTGGCCTCAACGACGTGGAGTTGCGGTTTCCGCATCCGGGGTCAGTGCACTATCAGGTGCGGTACTGGCGCTGGGCTTCGTACGTTCTCGCTCTTAGCGGAATGATGGGATTCATCGGTCTCGGGCTGCTCTTCACCATTGACGTGCGTCGCTATATCACCCGGAATGCGACCGTGAGGGTTCCGGGCCTGTCAGTCGATCAGAATGCGCTCATTGCGTGGGCGTTGGTCGTGTTCTGGGGGTTTGTGTGGCCCTGGCTGCTCATCACGCTGCACAAGCCTTTCCTGCGTCGCCTGGTCGAACGCCTTGTCGGCGAGGTCGATGCCGCCGCGAACGCTTGATGAGCGCGGGAGAATGGAGATGAAATTAGCCAGGGCTGAAGCCCTGTGCCATCGCTGTCAGGCTGCTGTCTACCGACTGCCGATTGCCGACTGCTGACTGCCGACTGACTGATTCACTACTTCTGCACAGTCGCAGGCTTCGGCGGTTCCGGCTGCTTCTCGTAAATATCCACAATCGCCGGCCGTTGACCTTCCGTCGAAAGCCCCGCGGCGAGCATCAGCTTCGTCACCGCCTCGACCGTCGCTTTATCCGGTCGCGGGAGCCGCCCGATGTAACCTTCGGCGGCGAAGAGCGGGGTCACGCCGGCTTTGTTGCGTTCCTTCCAGATCTGCGGATCGGCGCCGCGATCGGCCAGCAGCTTCACGACACTCGGATACGCGGCATAGGCCGCGCCGTGCATCGCGGTGTCGCCGTTGCTGTCGACCGCGTTCACGTCGGCACCGAGGTCGAGCAGCATCTTCACGGCTTCCAGCGCTTCAACCTCTTCACCGGCTTCTTCGAGCGGCTCTGTCGTACCGAGCCCGGCGGCGGCCATCAGCGGCGTGGTGTTGCTGAAATTCGGCAGCAACGGATCGGCGCCCAACTCCAGAAGCGTCCGCATCAGTGGAATATCGGAGCGATCGGCGGCCACGAGGAATGGCGCCGCCCCCTCTGACTCGATGCGCGACGACGTGCTGGGAAACTTCGGTGTGCCTTTGTTGAGACGGAGATTGACCGTCGCGCCCCGCTTGACGATCTCGCGGACGAACTGAAGGCTCGTCAGATTCCCGGAACCGGCGGGCGTGGCGGGATCGCTCACATCGCTGGAATCGGGCTTTCGCACCCACGAGATCGTGTGGAGCGCAGAGAATCCTGTCCGCACGTCGTTCGGATCCGCGCCCGCGTCAACGAGCGCGATCGCGAGCTCGTAATGGCCGTTCTGCACGGCCAGCAGCAACGCGCTCGTGCCCCTTCCAGCCGGTTTATACGTGGCGTTGACCACGGGTCCATCGGGCCCCTTTTCGCGCCGCTGCAGCGTCGCGTTCACATCGACGCCCGCCTCGAGAAACGCATGGACCACGTCGATGTGCCCCTCACGCACGGCGAAGAAGAACGGCGTGAATCCCGAGTCGAGCGTCAGCGTGATATCGGCGCCGGCTTCGATGAGTGCCCGCACGACAGCCGCGTGTCCTTCGGCTGCGGCCCACATGAGCGCGGTTTGTCCACGCCGCTCGCGAACGTCGTGCCGGGCGCCGCGAACGAGCAGCGCTTTCACCGCGTCGACGTTCCCCGAACGCGCGGCCATCATGAGCATGGTCTCGCCGCCCTTCGTCGTGGCATTGGCGTCGGCACCGGCTTCCAGCAACAGCCGCACGACAGCCGCGTTGCCATTCGTGCATGCCATCGCGAGCGGCGGCACGCCATAGCGATTCGCGGCGTTGACGTTGGCGCCCGCCTTTACGAGCAATGCGGCGGTCTCTGGATCATCGTGATAGGCAGCCCAGTGCAGGGCGGTTGTCCCGTCGATCTGCGTGGCGTTCACGTCGGTGCCCGCCTGAAGCAGCGTGCGGACTCGCGCCCGGTCACGTTGCTCTGCCGCGTCGGCAACCGTCGCGCGTTCTGCGCCCAGGGCCGTGCCGGCAAGACCGAGCACCAGAAGAGCCAGTCCACTTATTCTTCGCCAGAGCATGTGCGCCTCCGCAGATTGACCTACACGGGCACGTAGTCGAAGAGATCTTCGACCTTGCCGTTGCTGTCACCGAATGAATCCAGACGCACTCCCACGCGGTCGAGCAGCGTGAGGTGGAGATTGGCCAGCGGCGTCCCCTTTTCGTATTTGATGTGCCGGCCGCCCTTCAACCCGCACGCGGCGCCACCCGCGACCAGGACCGGGAGGTTCTCGTGATCGTGCAGGCTGGGGTTGCCCATTCCGCTTCCGTACAGGCAGACCGTATGGTCGAGAAGCGAGCCGTTGCCATCCGGCGTGGCCTTCATCTTCTCGAGGAACTGCGCGAAGAGCTCAACGTGGAACGTGTTGATCTTGGCAATCTTCGCGACCTTTTCCGGATCGTTGCCGTGATGGCTCGTGGGATGGTGCGGATCGGCCACGCCAATCTCGGGATACGCCCGATTGCTCAGCTCCCGCGTGAACTGGAAGGTGATGACGCGCGTGATGTCGGCCTGGAACGCCAGAATCTGCAGATCGAACATCAGCTTCGCGTGATCGGCGAACGCCGCGGGGACTCCCACCGGCCGATCCAGATCGGGCATGAGGTTGTCGGCCGCCCCAGCCTCGGCACGCTGAATCTGGCGCTCGATCTCGCGGACGCTCTCGAGATACTGATCGACGCGAACGCGATCGGGTGTCCCGATGCGTTGTTTCAGCCGCGCGATGTCGCCGCTGAACGAATCGAGGAGGCTCGCCCGGCTGCGGAGCGCCACGCGCCGCTCGGCTGCGTTACCGCCCTCGCCGAACAGGCGCTCGAAGACGATGCGTGGATGTGCCTCGGATGGCAGTGGGGTCGTCGGCGACGACCAGGACAGACAATTCTGATAGACGCACGCGTATCCGTTGTTGCACACGCCCGCCAACGGGTTCAGATCCATCGCAAGCTCGAGCGACGCCAGCTGCGTGTCGCGGCCAATCTGTTTGGCCGCGATCTGATCCATGGTCGTGCCCAGATAGTAATCAGAGCTCTCGGTGTGCTTGGAGAACGCCGCGCTCAGAAATCCAGAGTTCGACGTGTCGTGCGTGCCCGGGTAGGAATTCTGCAGCCGCGTGTTCGTAATGACGGTCACCTGATCTTTGACCGACTCGAGCGGACTGAGGATGGGCGACAGCTCGGTGAGCGTTCCCTGGCCGGGCGGCGTCCACCGCGCGTGGTCGCATCCCATCGGGATGTACACGAAGCCAAGTCGCGGCACCGGTTTGGCCGGCGTCTGGGCCCAGGCGGTCGCAGCGGGAATCATCGCGTCGAGCAACGGCAAGGCCAGAGCGGCCCGCGCGCCTTTCAGAAATGTCCGCCGGGGCAGTGCCTTCTTCGTGATGATCATGATGATGATTTCCTCATTTGAAACGGCACGCTCTTCACGATGCCGAGGATGATCGACGAGAAGCGGTAGCCGTTGTGCTCGGCCTCCCGCACGATCTTGCGGACGGCCGGCGCGTCGTAGGGCTCCACGCCTCGTCCGAGCGCAAACGTCAGCAGTTTCTCGGTGAGCGCGCCGGCGAACAGCTCGGGCCTGCTCAACACCGCATCTTCGAGTCCCGCCACGCCGCGGAATTCGCCGACGCCCGGGAGAGCGCCAGATACGTCGATCCGTTCCCCCTCACCCTCATAGTCGCGCCATTGCCCGACGGCGTTGAAATTTTCGAGTGAGAAGCCCACGGGATCGATTGTGCGATGACAGCTTGCGCACACCGCGTTGCTGCGGTGCGCCGCCAGACGCTCGCGCATCGGAAGGTTGGCAGCAACGGTGCTTTCGTCCAGGGCCGGCACGTTGGGAAGCGGAGGCGGTGGCGGAGAGCCGAGGATGTTGTCCAGGACATACACGCCGCGAATCACCGGCGACGTCCGCGTCGCGTACGACGTGACCGAGAGTACGCTGCCGTGTCTCAGCAGGCCTCCGCGTCGGCTCTCGGGCGCGAGCGCCACGCGGCGGAAGCGGCTTCCGTAGACGTTGGGAATTCCGTAGTGTTTCGCAAGGCGCTCGTTGAGGAATGTGTAATCCGCCCTGATCAAATCGAGCAGGCTGCGATCCTCGCGCAGCACGCTGTCGAGGAAGAGCTCGGTTTCCTGCCGGAACGCCTGACGCAGGTTGTCGTCGAAGTCCGGGAACAGGCGCGAGCTCGGCGTGACGGCCTCGAGATTGCGCAGCCGCAGCCATTGCCCGGCAAAGTTTGTGGCGAGGTTGAACGAGCGCCGATCGGCGAGCAGTCTGCGTGTCTGCTTCTCGAGCTCGTCGGGCCGGCTCAGCCTGCCGCGAATGGCCGCGTCGAGCAGTTCGTCATCGGGAATGCTGCTCCACAGGAAGAACGAGAGGCGCGATGCGAGCTCGAGATCGGTGATGCGATAGGCACCGCCGGCCGGCACGTTCTTCGCCTCGGTCTCCACGCGGAACAGAAACTCCGGGTTGATGAGCACGGCGCTCAGGGCCCTTCCGATTCCTGCATCGAAATCTCCGTCCGCGCGCCCCTCTCGGTAGAACGCCATCGGTCCTTCGACTTCGGCTTTCGAGATCGGCCGGCGATAGGCACGACGCATGAGCGTCGTCAGAATGGTTCTGGCGCACGCCTCTTCTTTGAGCGCCAGGGGCCCCTCCGCCCCGGCGCGTCGCTCCGCTTGCGGGGCCCCAACGCCCCGCGCCGCTCCGCTCCGAAGGTTGTCCGGCGTGCACACGAATAAGCGGCGGCGGCTCGGTGTGTTCTCGGCGCCTTTTGCCGCGTGCGGTCCACTTACCGACACCTGGTCGATGGCGGGCGCTGTGCGAGGATGGCGCCGCTCGTTGAAATGTACCTGCAGAGGCTGCCTTGCCGATTCGACGAGCGACGAACCCTCCCTGACGAATGTGACGCCGATCTCGTGTGGTCCCGCAGGCACGGCGATGCGCGCTTTGAGATTCTTGTCCAGCTGTGTATCGTCGCCGTCGGGCTTCTGAATCGTGAACGTGGCCACCGGCTCGCGATCGACGAGCACCAGCAGCTCGTGCGGACGCGCTTCTCGCAACCCACCGACATTCCCGTTCAGATCGCGCGCAAGCCAGATCTGGATGTCGTACTCGCCGTCCTGGGCAAACGTGTACGGGATCGACACCCCGCCGCGCGTGCCAATCGGGAGTCCCGGCACATGATTTTCCTGCGTCCTGTCGGCCGGCAGCCGAATGGTGTCGGCCTGCATTGACGTCTGCGTGCTGCCGATCGCCAGGCGGCTGATTTTCTGCGCGGCCGAGATGTAGCGGTCGAGCAGCGTGGGCGGAAGGTCGCCGACGGTGACGTTGTCGAAGCCATGACCGCTCTCATCGGGCGGCAGCAACGACGCGCCATCGATATCGAGGGCCAGCAGATCTCTGATCGAGTTCTGATACTCAGTGCGATTGAGTCGGCGGAGCGTTTCGGTGCGACCCGGGTTTGGTCTGGCGATGGAAGCGGCATCGAGCTCTGTTTCCAGCCAGGTCACGAGCGCATGGCGATCGTCCTTTGCAGGCTGCGGCATGTTGGGCGGCGGCATGATGCCGCTGTGCACCTTGCGCGCCACCTTCTCCCAGACGTCCGGATTCGCCCCAGGAGCGGACGGGTCGAGTCGCTCCAGGCTCAGTCCTCCGGTCTTGGCGCGCTCGTTGTGGCACGTGACGCAGTACTTGTCGAGGAGTTGACGATGACTCGTTGAGGCCGCAGGGCCGGCCGCAGCCGCTGCGCCAGGCGTGCCCCGAGCAGAGTCGAGGGGCTGCTGAGCAGACGTGTCCACCTGCAGGCACAGGCACAGCGCCATAGCCAGTCCGGCGAATCCAAGGGTGAGCACTCGGCCGACCGAACGCGGCGTCGTCATCTGCCTCCCGCGAAGCGACTAAGTTGCAGTGGTATATATGTTTGTACTAGGCGGGGTTGGGAGTGTCAAGGCTTCTCCTGCGTGCGGAACTGACTGGTCCAATCGGCGATAAATCCCGGTTAACTCTCTGTAATGCTGACCTTTAGGTCAGCCCCACGTCCGTCGGATTGCTCTCGTCACTGGGGACGCACCGCAGCCTTCACCAATGCCTTGAAGCGTTGCCGCAGCGAATCGGGATTCGCCGGCGAGTTCTGCGTCATGAGCACGGTCACCGTGTCGTCTTTCGGATCGATCCAGAAGATCGTGCCGGCCGAACCATCCCACCCGTATTCGCCCACATTCGGGGAGTCCTTCATCGCAGACGGATCGACGACGACGTTCACGTTCGCCAGGCCCCAGCCCATCCCGCCGCCACGCGCTCGCAGAACCGGATCCGGCAATCCGTTGGACGTGATGAGATCGACCGTTTTCGGAGAAAGAATGCGGACTCCGTTCAGCTCGCCGCGGTTCAGCAGCATCTGGCTGAACTGCATGAAGTCTGGAACCGTCGACAACAGACCAACGGCGCCCTCCAGCAGGGCGGGACGTTCGGTGAACGGCACCTCTTCGATTTCATAAGCCCGAAGCCCTCCACCTGGCTGCGCGGCGTACACGACCGTCAGGCGGGCGCGTTGCCCGGGCTGAGTCCAGAAACCGGTGTCCACCATGCCGAGCGGATCGAACACGCGTTCCTGCATGAAGACGTCGAGCGGCTTTCCCGACCAGATTTCGATGAGGCGGCCGACGACAGTGGTGCCTTCACTGTAGCGATAACGTGTGCCCGGATCTTCCATGAGCGGAGTGCGGACGATGTTCGTGATGAACTGCGGCAGCGTGATGGAGCGCGAACGCACTTTTGCGGTGCGGTAGAGCTCCGATGTGCGGTGGCTCAGCCCGGAGGTGTGCAGGAGGAGATCGGCCACGGTGATCTCGCGCTCCGGAGGCCGGCTTTGACCACCGGGCTCGACGAGCACCCTCACGTTCCGGAACTCGGGCAGATATTTCGATACCGGATCGCGGAGGTCGAACTTGCGTTCCTCCTGAAGGATCATCGCCGAGACGGCCGTCACCGCTTTCGCCATCGAGTAGATGCGGAACAGTGACCGTTCGGTCATCGGGGCGCGCGAGTCGATATCCTGGAATCCGACCGCATCGACGTAGGCGACCTTGCCGTTGCGCGCCACCGAGGCGACGGCTCCGGCGATTTTTCGCTCGGTGACGAACTGGTTCAGAAGCGCAGAGGCCTCCTTCAGCCGGTTCGGATCGAGCCCAACGGATTCCGGTGAGGCGCGGGAAAGCGGAGGACGCTGCGCCGCGATGAGCGCGGTCGCCACGCACACGAGCAGTACGATCGTGAATCTCACACTGTGATCATCCGGCTTCATCGGTCATGATGCTCTCATGATCTGGGCGCTCGCCGTACTTCTCGTTGTCGTCGGTCTCGCGGGGGTCGTCCTGCCGGCCGTTCCGGGAACCGCTCTGATCTTTGCCGGCCTCCTTCTCGCCGCGTGGGCGGATGGTTTCGTGCGGGTCGGCGTCGTCACGATTGTCATGCTCGGCATCCTGACGGTCGCCAGCTATTTCGTGGACGTCGCCACGATGGCGCTCGGCATGAAACGGCTTGGCACGACGAGGCGGGCCATGGCCGGCGCAGCGATTGGGACCCTTGCCGGCTTATTCTTCGGGCTGCCTGGACTGATTATCGGACCGTTCGCTGGCGCCGTCCTTGGCGAGCTGACCGCGCATCGCGATCTTCGTGGCGCCGGTCGAGCCGGCATTGCGGCCTGGGTCGGGTTTCTCATCGGCACGGTGGTCAAAGTCAGCCTCGCGTTCGCGATGGTCGGTATCTTTCTGACAGCGTGGTTTATTAGTTGAAGAGCGCCTCACAGACAAGCCCTCGACAGTATCCAGCGCGATGGAAGGTCCGACAATTCATGGCTTTGTTGGCGACGGCAATCCCAGTTCGGCAAATCGCTCCCGATATCGAAGTGTGACACCGTTGCGCGCGACAGCGATGTGATTGTGATGAATTGTTCCGGGGGATCCACTGTTCGAGTAGTACCCAAGAGTGTAGTAGGTGCTAACTTCACGGACGATCCGCTTCAACGCTGCGTCAAAGTTATTTGAACCCAGCACGGCAAATCCACCAGTCTCCTCAGCAACTGCACGCAAGGGCTCGAGTCGTAACATTTCAGCGAGATTTGCAGAACTCAGGGATCGAATACCCTTGCCGCCAGACCGATTCTGAGCCGCATTGAGTTGCGGAGCCGTAAGGCCGCGCGGATCGATCGTGTAGATCGTCGTATTAGCCAGCGCGGCGGTTCTGATCGCTGCATCTAGATCCCCGCGGCATAAGTCGGTATCGGTAATGGCACCGGCGCGCGGTGACGCGTCGATTAGTTGGCAGCCTACCATTTCGCTCACGAAGAGCACGGTCTTGCGTCCGGGTAGTCGCATGAAGCGATTCGCAAGATCTCGCAGTGCGTTCAGGCTCGGATGCGTTCCAAATTGAGAACCTCTTCCGAATCCCGTCAAGCGATCGATCGCAGTGAGTAGGGCCTGGCGATCGCCGGAAAACTCGCCATTCAGAGGCATGCTTGTGAATTGCACCAGTCCGACGTCGTCGTCGCCCAACGATTCCAGGATGAATCTGCTTATGAATCTCTTGACTCTCTGGACGCGCGACCAGTGCAAATGTATGTCGTCCAGGACAAACGCAAACGACCGCCTGTCACCATGTCGCTCCGGAATTGCCGGCTCGTTGTCCGGCGCGGATAAACGTGACTGTCGGACGTCGGCGATCACCTGTGGGATATCAATAAAATCAAAGACCGCGATCTGTTGTGGTATCTCGTCCTCGGTCAACGAAAAGTCGCTGCGCCTAAGACCAGCTACAAAGCGACCATCTTTGTCCGTGACCTCCACATTGATCGTAATGAGGTTCGTGGACGTACTGAACGTTGGCTGCCGGGTCGCGGAGAGATTGATCGCGGAGGCGAGGATGACGATGCTTATCCGGCCACGGTTGGCGAAGAGTGTCATGGAAGTAGACTGCTAGCGTCATATTACGCTCGCACGTCCCTCACCGAAATAGCATTGCCCCGAAGGGAGTCCAAATCCGGTGTGCGTCGATAGCGGGCACAACCAGAGAGTGCTATACATTCGGGTGCAATGAAGACAATTCTGATTTTCGTGACCTGCGTCATGGTCGTGGCCGGAACGCTCGTGCCGTTGCGGACCGCTTCAATGCAAACGCCGGGGACGATGGCGGCGCCGATGCCCGATCCGAAGTCGGTGGTCGTGCCGAAGATCGACGCCAAGGTGGCGATCGACGGTGTGCTCGATGAACGGGCCTGGCAGGCGGCGGTGCGCCTGACGCCGTTCGTCCGATACGACACGATGGCGGCGGCACGCGTGGAAACAGAAGTGCGCGTGTGGTACAACCAGGCGGCGCTCTATCTGGGCTGGATTTGCGAGGATCGCGACATCCAGGCGACCTTCACGCAACACGACAGCAGGTTCTGGGAAGAGGAAGTCGTCGAGTTCTATGTGACGACCACGGCGCTCGATCGGTACTTCGAGCTGCAATGGAATCCATTGGGCGGCACCTTCGATGCCATCATCCAGAACCAGATCGGATCAAATGGCCAATCGGAGCAATTCAAAGGAGATTGGTCTTACACCGCAACGAGCATGACCCACGCCGTAAAGGTAGTTGGGTCCGTTCAAAACTCGAGCGACCGCGACGAGCGATGGACGGTCGAGGTGCGCATCCCCTTTGCCGATCTCAAAGTCCGCGCGCCAGGACGCGGAGACGTCTGGCGGGGCAATTTCTATCGGTTCAGCCGCGATCGCGATGCCGAACTGGAACAACTCAGCTGGTCGCCGATCATCTGGCCAGGTTTTCATCAGCCGACCCGGTTTGGCTATTTGCGGTTTTCCGGCGACTGATGAAATCATGAGTGTCCGAATCGATGCGCACAGTTTTTGTTCTCCAGCATTCCTACGAAGATGGCGAACACGAGGAGACCAAGTTCATCGGGGTCTATGCCACGGTTGCCGACGCCGAGGCGGCGATCGCGCGGGTGCGTGATCTGCCCGGATTCAGAAATCATCGCGACGCGTTCACCATCAACGCGTACGAGGTTGGCCAGGATCATTGGCAGGAGGGCTTCGTCAGCCTCGTCACCATCATGGTCCCGCTCCTCGGCGAAAACGCAGACGGCTGGCGCCCCGTTGAGGCCGAGGTGCTGCCCGGGGACCAATACCTGATCGTGAGCCGAAACTCAGACGGCGATGAACGCCTGGCCTACAACATCGGACAAATCGTGCGTTGCGAGGCGCGCACGATTCAGGGCGAGCGGTGCCTCGTCGCCATAGGATCCGCAAACACAGAAGGGTAGAGCAAGCCAACGGCCTGCATTCGGTTTGAACAGGCAGCACGAGTATGAAATCGCTCAACCGACTGTTCGCGGCAATCGCCTTGGGGTTTGTGCTCAGTGTGAGCTGGGTCGGAATTGCACACGCCGAGCAGGTGACGATCGCGAATGGCGTGCTCGAAGGATCGATGAACGCCGCGACGGGAATAAAATCCTTCAAAGGAATTCCGTTCGCGGCCCCGCCCGTCGGTGCGTTCAGGTGGAAAGCGCCCCAGCCGGTTCCCAACTGGACCGGGGTGAGACAAGCGACCCAATTCGGCCCGCGGTGCATGCAACAGTCCGTCTTCAACGACATGGTGTTCCGCTCGAACGGCATGAGCGAAAACTGCCTGTACCTGAATGTGTGGACGCCGGCACAGTCGGGCAAAGAACGTCTCCCCGTGCTGGTGTATTTCTTCGGCGGTGGCTATCTCGCCGGCGATGGATCCGAACCGCGCTATGACGGCGAGGCAATGGCCCGCGAAGGGATCGTCGCGCTGACAGTCAATTACCGGCTGAATATCTTCGGGTTTCTGGCGCATCCGGAGCTGACAAAAGAGTCGCCGAACCATTCCTCTGGCAACTACGCGTTGCTCGATCACGTGGCGGCGCTGCGCTGGGTTCGAGAGAACATCGCCGCGTTCGGCGGCGATCCAGCCAAGGTCACGATCGCGGGAGAATCAGCCGGATCGATCTCCGTCAGCGCAATCATGGCGTCGCCGTTGTCGAAGGACTTGATCGCGGGGGCGATTGGCGAAAGCGGCGCCATGATCAAGCCGACATTACCGCCCGCACCTCTGGCAGAAGCCGAACAACAGGGTCAGAAGCTCGCAGAGAGCCTGTCGGCGCCGTCGATCGCTGCGCTGCGCGCCATGAGCGCCGACGAACTCCTCAAAGCCGGCGGCGGGCGAGGGACGAGATTTCCGGCGACCATGGACGGTTGGGTGCTGCCGCGCACGTCGGCCGAGATATTCGAAACAGGTCGGCAGGCGCGCGTACCGCTTCTCGTCGGTTCGAACTCTGCCGAGTCGAGCTGGCGAACCGTTCTCGGCAACGAGCCCGTCAGCGTAGAAAGCTATAGAGCCGCGTTGCAACGCCTGTACGGAGATCGCGCCGACGAAGCGATGAAGCTCTATCCTGCATCAACACCCGAAGAGGTCTATCGCTCTGCGACCGAGCTGGCGAGCGACCAGTTCATCGCATACAGCACCTGGAAGTGGTTCGATTCGCATAGCCGTACCAGCGGCAAATCCGTCTACTACTATTACTACGCTCGACCTCGCCCTCCGCGCGCCGACGGTGCGGGCGCTGCGACTCCGGTGCCTTTTGCCGGCGCCGCGCATTCGGCTGAAATCGAATATGCGATGGGGAACCTTTCGACGAACAAGGTCTTCGCCTGGACGAGCGACGATCAGAAGGTTTCGGAGGTGATGCGCTCGTACTTTGCCAACTTCATCAAGACCGGTGATCCGAATGGAAAGGCACTGCCACAATGGCCGGCGGCCAAGAGTGGCGATCGCGTGCAGCGCATGCGGATAGATGCGGACAGCCGGGTAGAAACTGACACGCGCCGGGCGCGTTACCTGTTCCTGGAGTCGGTTTACGGAAAGTAACGAAGCATTCTCCGCCTTCGTCGAGGCTGCGTGCGTGCCTCTCGATAGTGGACACGCGTCGGGAACAATCGAACGCGCGGAGTCGATTCTCGCCGCGCAGCCCGAGGTCGCGAGCGGGAACATCTTTGCGGCCGCGATACTCGGCGACGATGCCGCCGTGCGCCGGTTCCTGGAGCTCGATCCTGGAGACGCGACCAGGAAGGGCGGACCTCGCAATTGGGATGCGCTGACCTACCTCTGTTTCTCCCGATATCTCCGCCTCGATCGTTCGCGGAGTGCAGGCTTCGCCAGAGCGGCGCGGGCGCTGCTCGACGCGGGTGCGAGCGCGAATACCGGGTTCTATTCGGACGATCATCAACCGCCCGAGTTCGAGAGCGCGCTCTACGGCGCGGCGGGAGTCGCACACGATGCGCGAGTTGACGGGCCTGCTGCTCGAGCGAGGCGCCGACCCGAACGATGGCGAGGTCGTGTATCACACGCCGGAAAGCGACGACAATGCCGCACTGCACCTGCTCGTGGAGAGCGGCAAGCTCAGTGCCGACAGTCTCGCGACGATGCTCCTGCGCAAGAGCGACTGGCACGACTACGACGGCAGCAAGTGGCTGCTCGAACATGGCGCCGATCCCAACCGGATAACCGGATGGGGTTGGTCGGCACTGCATCAGGCTATCCGTCGCGGCAACCAGCTCGAGAACATCGAGCTGCTGCTGAACCATGGCGCCGATCCCAGGGTGCCCGGGCACGGCAGCTCGGCGTTCGCGATAGCCGCCCGCGCCGGACGTGGTGACCTGCTCGATCTCTTCGAGCGACGAGGCATTCCCCTCGATCTTCACGGCGCCGACCAGCTGCTGGCCGCCTGCGCGAGAAACGACTCAGACGGTGTGCGTGCCATCGCAAATAGCCACCCTGAGCTCGTACATCGAGATCGTGACGCAGGGAGGCAAGCTGCTCGGCGAGTTTGCGGGAATCGGAAATACTGATGGTGTGCGACATCTCCTCGATCTCGGCATCGATGTCGGTGCGCGTGACGAGGGTGGCGACGGCTATTGGGGAATTGCGAAAAACAGCACGGCGCTTCACAGTGCCGCGTGGCGTGCTCAACACGACACCGTGAAGTTCCTCATCAAGCGCGGCGCGTCAGTGAACGTGCCGGACGGCACGGGCCGTACGCCTCTGGCTCTTGCGGTACGCGCGTGTGTGGACTCGGTACTGGACCTGGAGACGCTCGCCCGAGTCGGTGGCGGCCCTGCTCGGTGCTGGCGCGTCGGTCGACGGCGTTGATTTTCCGTCCGGCTACGCTAAGGTTGACGAGCTTGTACGGCTCCATGCGAGAAAGGCCTGATGAGGGCTTACGTCATCGCGACCGGCGTGATCTTCGGCCTCCTGACGGTGGTGCATCTCTGGCGGATGATCGAGGAACCACACCTGGCGACCGATCCGTGGTTCGTGTTGGTCACGCTGGTCTCGGCCGGCCTGTGCTTCGGCGCATGGCGTGTCGTCCGTCGTGCGAGGCAATCCTGATACCATGAGCATCGCCTGCGCGAAACATTGATCAACGTACTGCCTCGGTAGTGTCGGCTGCTTCGATGGAGGTGCATGAGGCCGCTCGTTCTTCCCGGCATGGTCGCGATGCTCGCGCTCGCTGGTTGCGGATCGTCCTCAGATTCGCCGTCGAGTGCGGCGACTGTCGCGCCCGATCGCACGAATGTTCCCGTCGCGTCCCTGAACACTCAGGCACGATCGGCCGGCGGCGAGTACATTTCATGGCGCGAGCACATCATCGACGGCGACGCGAGCGGCAGCCTGGCGCTTTCCGGCAGCGATGGGCTGGCCATGGCCGATGTCGACCGTGATGGTCACGACGACATCGTCTCGGTTCACGAATGGGATACCCAATCAGGCGACCTTGCCGAAGGGCAGATTCGTATCGCGTTTGGATCGGCCAATCCCGACAAGTGGGAACTTGCGACGCTGGCGGCGGGAACGGAAGCCGCTGCCGCCGAAGACGCGGCGATTGGCGACGTCAATGGCGATGGTTATCCCGACATCGTCGCGGCGTGCGAGCTGGCCCATCTGATTTACCTTCAGAATCCGGGAAAATCCGCTCGAACGGTGCGATGGGCCCGCATCATTCCACCTGTCGTCAGCGGCCGCGGCTCGTTCATTCGCGTGTTTCTGGCCGATTTCAACAAAGACGGGCGGCTGGAAATCGTGACGGCGAACAAGGGCGCTAAGAATCAGCCTCGACCGTTCTCGGTGTTCGAAATCACCGGAGATCCGCTGAATGCCTCCAGCTGGAAGGAGCACGAGCTGGGGCGGGTGGACATCCCCATCAACTCGCAACCCATCGATCTGGATGGCGATGGCGATCTCGATGTGCTGGCCGGCTCGCGCGGCGAGCGACGGATTGTGTGGTTCGAGAACAAAAGCGCCGGAACGCTCACCTTCACCGAGCACCGCATCGAGATCGAGGCAACACCGGCTGCTGTTGTCACAGGATTCAATCTGGACTTCGCCGATCTCAACGGCGACGGCCGAATCGACGTCGTCCTGCAGGAAGGCTCTACCAACGTGGTCTGGCTGGAACAGCCGGCCGCCGGGTCGATGCCGTGGAAATTGCACCGCATCGGCACGATCGGCCCGGACGAAGTCGTTGGCTTTGCCCTCGCCGACATTGATCGCGACGGCGATCGCGACGTCATGGTCGGCTCGTACAGCCGTGGGCCGAGAGACAAGGACGGCACGGTCGCCGTGACCGATCGGCTCGGCCGTCTTGCATGGTTCGAGCAGCGTGGCGGGCCCGATTCCTGGGTTCGACACGACATCTCGCGCCGCAAACGCGGCATGTTCGACAAGTTCCTCGCACTCGACATCGACGGCGACGGCGATGTCGACTTCGCTTCGACACGCGGGAACAGCGTGCCCTACGACGGCGTCTTCTGGCTCGAACAGGTGCGCACGCGTGAGCCCGTTCCAGCCTTCAAACAAGCACGGCAGGAAGACAGTGAGGAAGTGGGTCTTCCCGCCGGAACGAAGAGAACAGAATGATGCAGACGACAGGATGCGCATTGCGCTGATCGGAGACTACAACCCTGCTGTGAAGGCGCATCAGGCCATCCCGCTGGCCCTCGCGCTCGCGTGTGAGGCTGCTGAGTCGGAGTGGCTTCACACCGCGAAGATTCTCGACGATCCATCAGCGCAGCTCGCGCCGTTCGATGGCATCTGGTGTGTCCCGGCCAGCCCCTATGCGAACACGCGTGGGGCGATCGCAGCCATCCGGTGTGCGCGCCAGCATCGAAAACCGTTCCTCGGCACGTGCGGTGGCTTTCAGCATGCGCTGCTGGAGTATGCGGAAGCCGTATGGGGCGTCGCGCGGCCGGTACATGCCGAGCTCGATCCCGATGGTGTCGATCCTGTAATCGCGCCGCTCGAGTGCAGCCTCGTCGAGCAAGCCGGCGACGTGCGGTTCGACGCCGCCTCGAAGCTTGCGCACATCTACGGAGCGGACGCTGCTCGCGAGGAATATCACTGTCGCTACGGACTGAGCCCGGGTTACAGTGACCGGCTCGCGAGCGGACCATTGCGGGCAAGCGCATGGGATGCGGCCGGCGACGTGCGGGCGGTCGAGCTCGACGGCCATCCATTCTTTGTCGCGACGCTGTTCCAACCCGAGCGGTCCGCTCTCGCCGGCCGGAGTCATCCGCTGATACGGGCATTCGCCGACGCGTCACGATCGCATCCATGAGACGAGCCTTCCGCTCATCGCCGATGGGCGCGGCGTTCATCGCGCTGGTACTGTTCGCGACGGCCGCCGTTGACGCGCAGCCGAAGGAAATCCGCATCCGTGCAGCGCGTGTCGTCGATGGCACCGGCCGCACGCTTCCGAATGCCACGGTCGTCGTAAGGGGTACGACGATCGCGGCGATCGACTCCTCAGACTCCAAACCCGTCGATATCGACCTTGCGGGCACGACGCTGCTTCCCGGGTTGATCGACGTCCACTCCCACATCGGCTGGCACTTCGGACCGAACGGGCGGTACGAGCCCCGTGCGCAGACGCCGGCGCAGGACATTCTCTACGCGGCCGAGAATGCGTACCTCACGCTGATGGCCGGGTTCACTACCATTCAGAGTCCCGGGCAGCCCGGCGATGTCGACCTGCGCGACGCCATTGCGCGCGGCGTGCTTCCCGGACCGCGCATCCTGACCTCGATTGTGCAGATCATACCGGGCAGCGGAACGCCGGCCGAGCTTCGTCAGAGGGTTCGCGACCTGAAGAAGCGGAGCGCCGACGTCGTCAAGATTTTTTCGTCACTGGTGCGTGGCGGGATCGAGCAGGAGATGACGCGTGAGCAACTGGAGGCGCTCTGCGGTGAGGCGAAAGCTCAGGAGCTGCGGACCATGGTTCACGCGCAGACGATCGGGTCGGTGAAGGCGGCGGTCAACGCCGGATGCGGACAGATCGAGCATGGCACGGGCATCGACGACTCGACGTTGACGTTGATGGCCGAACGTGGCGTGTACTTCGACCCGCACGTCGGTGTGCTCATGCAGAACTACCTGCGCAACAGAAACAGGTTTCTCGGTGTCGCGGATTACACCGAAGAGAGCTTTACGTCGATGGAGCAGGCGGTGAGGCTGAACGCCGTGATGATCAGAAAAGCGGTCTCGACGCCGGGGCTGAAATTGATCATGGGATCCGATGCCGTCGCCGGCGCACACGGGCGCAACGCCGACGAGCTGGTCGAGCGCGTGCGGCAAGGCGGGCAGAAGCCCATCGATGCCATCATCTCGGCGACGTCGCTGGCTGCTGAATCTCTGAACCTGGACAAAATGCTGGGGAGGCTGGCGCCAGGGTATCAGGCCGACATCATCGCCGTCGACGGCGACCCGACGAGCGATATTGCGGCGCTGACGCGCGTGGTGTTCGTCATGCGGGAAGGAAGAGTCTACAAACGGCGCTGATGCGAAAGGCGATGGGCGCTGGTTTGCCCTTTCTCTGGATAATCAGTAGATTCCTGCAACATGAAGAGAACGTTACCGCTGGCCATAGCGCTGATGGTCGTGACGCTGTCGGCGCAGTCACCCTCACAGGCCGATCGCGACCTGAAAGGCGCCATCGACCTGCACATTTACACCGAGCCCGACAGCATCGCGCGATCGATCGACGCGTTGGAGGCGGCGAAGCTGGCGCGCGAGCGTGGCCTGCGGGCCATCGCTCTCAAGCACCATTACGACCAGACGGCCGGACTCGCCTACCTTGCCCGCAAGGCGTATCCGGGCATCGAGGTCTTTGGTGGCGTGGCGATGAATTTGACGGTCGGCGGGCTCAATCCCAGGGCCGTCGAGTACATGACGCAGGTGACCGGTGGCTTCGGCAAGTTCGTCTTCATGCCGACGAATGATTCCGAAGCACAGGTGAAGTACAGCAAGCAGACCCGGCCGTTCGTGAAAGTGTCCGAGAACGGCGAGCTCAACGCCGAGGCGAAAGCAATCATCGCGCTGGTTGCGAAATACGACTTAATTCTGGGCAGCGGCAACGTCTCCGCCGAAGAAACCCTGATGGTGTTTCGTGAAGGGCAGCGGCAGGGCATCAAGCGCATGATCGCGACGCACGGCACCGCCGCTCCGACATTTCTCACCATCGATCAGGCGAAGGAAGCGGCCAGGCTCGGCGCCTTCATCGAAATCGTGGGCGGCAATCTGGCAGGCAAGGACGCCCAGACCAAGATCGATCGCTTCGCAGAGCAGATTCGCGGCATCGGCGTTCCGTCGATCGTCATGGCGTCGGATCTCGGCCAGAAAGCGAACGCGCTGCCGCCCGAGGGCTTCGCGGTCTTCATCGATGCCATGCGGAAGAAGGGGTTCACCGATCAGGAGCTCGACGTGATGACGCGGAAGAATCCGGCGACCCTGCTCGGGCTGAAGTGATCCTGTGAGCGAATCGACGTCCGCCGATCTTCGCCGCGTCATCGGCTTCTGGGGCGGAACGTCGCTCATCGTCGGCATCACCATCGGCAGCGGCATCTTCCGCACGCCGCCAACCGTTGCCGCCCTCGTGCCCAATCCACTCGTCATCATGGCGTTGTGGGTGGCGTTCGGCTTCATCAGCATCTGCGGTGCGCTCGCCGTGGCCGAGCTCAGCTCGATGCTGCCGCGCCCAGGCGGGGTGTACGTGTTTCTTCGCGAGGCGTATGGCGACGCCGTCGCCTTCGTGTTCGGATGGGTGTACGTGCTCGTCACGACACCCGCCACCGTGGCGGCGCTCGCGACGGTGTTCGGCGAGTTCCTGCTCAACCTGCTCGGGGTGCCGGCGCACGCGATGACCATTCAGGCGATCGCGATTGCCGCGATTCTGTCGCTGACGTCGGCCAACGTGCTTGGAGCGCAGGTCGGGTCGTCGGTGGCCGGCGTGACCACGCTCGTGAAGGTGGCTGCGCTCGTCGCGATCATCGGCGGCGTGTTTCTGCTTGGACAAGGCAGCGCGTCGCATTTCACGGCGCATGGAACTGTGCATGCTGCGGGTGTGGCGCGTGCAATGGCTGCCGTGATCTTTACCTACGATGGCTGGGTCGCCGTCAGCATGATTGCCGGCGAAGTGGTCGCGCCCCAATTCCTGATGAAGCGCATCATCATCGCGGGGACGCTCACTATCGTCACGTTGTACCTCGGCGCGAATCTCGCCTACCTCTACATGATGCCGGTCGAGATCATGGCGCAGCAGAAAGAAGCCGTTGCGCGGACCGTCATGACGTCGATTGCGGGTCCGGTCGGCGGGACCTTGATTCTGCTGGCGATCATGACGAGCGTCTTCGGCGCGCTCAACGGCAACTGCCTCGCCAGACCCCGCGTCGCGTATGCGATGGCGCGCGACGGCCTCACCTTCTCGTTTCTGGGAAACGTGCACCCCCGCTTTGCCACCCCTTGGGTCGCGATGTCAATCCAGTCGGCCGGCGCAATCGGCATGGTGCTCGTGCTGAGAGACTTCGACAGGCTTATCACCTACTTCGTTGTGGTGGAATGGGCGGCGCTCATCTTTGCGGTCGCAGCGGTGTTTGTCTTGAGGCGGAAGATGCCGGATGCAGCGCGGCCGTTCCGCACACCGGGATATCCGTGGGTGCCGTTGTGCTTCGTGCTGGGGACAGTCGTGGGCCTCACGGCGATCGTGTGGGGCGAGTTCGATGCGGGCAACTATTCGCCGATCTATGGGTTGTGCATTGCGGCTGCGGGTTTTCCCGTTCATCATCTCTGGCGCCGGTGGCAACGCTAGTTATGTCGCGCCGACCTTAATGTCGTGCTGACCTTCAGGTCAGCCTCTGAAATGAGGATCATCATGCGTGTGAAGACGATGAGGCTCGTGTTTGTCTTGCTTGCCGTGACGTGCCCTGTCGCGGGCCAGCAGCCGCAGCCGGAAATTGTCGCGTCAGTGGCTTTCACCGAGGGGCCGACCGTGGATCGGGACGGGAATGTCTACTTCACCGAGATCGTTCAGCAACGCATCATGAAGCTGGGCACCAACGGTATGCTCTCGATCTACCGTGAGAACAGCAACGTCGCCAACGGCCTCCTCATCGATCCGGACGGCCGTCTGATCGCGTGTGAAGGCGGTGAGCTCGAGCGCCCCGGCGTGAAAGTGACCGGCAAGCCGCGTGTGACGAGGACAGACCTGAAAACAGGAAAGATCGAGGTGCTCGCCGACAGCTATGAGGGCAAGCCTTTCACCGGACCGAACGACGTCTCGATGGATGGAAAAGGCAGACTGTACTTTACGGACCTCGCCGGCGTTGCGGTGTACCGCATCGACGCGCCGGGCAAGCTGGTGCGAATTCTCGCAGCGCCCGATATCCAGCGCCCCAACGGCATTCAGATCTCGCCCGACGATCGGAAGCTGTACCTGATCGAAGCCAACGGGACGCAAGGCGGTGCGCGCATGATCCGCAGTTACGACCTGCAGCCCGACGGCACGGTCCGCAACATGCAGGTGCACTACAACTTCTACCCCGGACGCAGCGCCGACGGCATGAGCATCGATACCCAGGGCAATCTCTATGCATCTGCCGGGTTGAACCAACTGCGTGGAACCTCCGAGACGCTCGACACGAAGGCCGGCGTCCATGTCATCTCGCCCGAAGGGAAACTGATCAAGTTCATTCCGATCCCTGAAGACACCATCACGAACAACGCGTTCGGGGGACCGGACATGAAGACGCTTTACGTGACGGCCGGCAAGACTCTGTACAGGATACGAACCGATATCGCCGGCATGCCCCGGTAGCGATGCGCAAGATCGACATCTTCACGCACATCTTTCCGAAAGCCTATGCCGATCGGATGAGCGAGGTCGCGCCCGCCTACAAGGACGCCGGCAAGCGCGTGCGAGGCGTTCCCATGCTCGTTGATCTGGACGAGCGATTTCGCGTGATGGATCGATTCGACGAGTACCAGCAGGTGCTCTCGATCGCCACGCCGCCCATCGAGGCCTTTGCGCGGCCGGCCGACGCCATCGATCTCGCCCGCCGGGCGAACGATGGGATGGCCGAGCTCGTTCACAAACATCCCAGCCGGTTCCCCGGTTTTGTCGCCTCGCTCCCGCTCAACGATCCGGAGGAAGCCGTTCGCGAAACGCATCGCGCCGTCACCGAGCTTGGCGGCCGCGGCATCCAGCTGTTTACCAATGTGTGCGGAAAGCCGCTGGTTGCGCCGGAGTTCCTGCCGCTCTTCGACGCGATGGCCGCCTTCGATCTTCCGATCTGGCTGCACCCCTATCGTGGCTCGGAGATCACGGACTATGCCTCTGAGGACCGCTCGCAATACGAGATTTGGTGGACGTTCGGATGGCCGTACGAAACGAGCGTGGCGATGGCGCGCATCGTCTTTGCCGGACTCTTCGATACACATCCGAATCTGAAGGTCATCACGCATCACATGGGCGCAATGGCGCCGTACTTCGAAGGACGCGTCGGGCCTGGGTGGGATCAGCTGGGCGCCAGAACATCAGACCAGGACTACACGGTCGTCCTCAAGCGTCTGAAGAAGCGACCCGTCGACTACTTCCGCATGTTCTATGCGGACACGGCTTTATTCGGCGCGTACGAGGCGACGGTGTGTGGCCTCCGGTTTTTCCAGCCGCACCATGTGTTGTTTGCGTCG
Source organism: Vicinamibacterales bacterium (assembly GCA_963811435.1). Classification (GTDB taxonomy): domain Bacteria; phylum Acidobacteriota; class Vicinamibacteria; order Vicinamibacterales; family JAMQPK01; genus JAMQPK01. Next base: position 28,986 of record CAWERD010000005.1, on the reverse strand, counting down.
GACTCGCCCTTCGATCCCGAGAAGGGACCGATGTACATCCGCGAGACTATTCGCGTCATCGATCGCCTGCCGATTTCCCTCGAAGAGCGGGCGGCCATCTATTCCGGGAATGCGGTTCGGCTTCTGAAACTCGAGTGAGGGACGTGGTTCGACAATCTCCGGATCGAAAACGGGAAGATTGCCGAACACTGGGACTACGGGACCCGAACCGCGCAGTGATACGGAAATGGACGATATACTCGCCCGGTCTGGAGGACATGACATATGAAGTTCCTTGTGCAGTGGTCTCTTCCCCCATCCACGTATCGCCCGGCGGTGGCGCGATTCCTCAAGGCCGGCGGGATGCCGCCGGCGGGCGTGACGATGATCGGTCGCTGGCACGGCATGAGCGGCAAAGGCTGCGCCGTGGTCGAAACGACCGACCCCAAGGCTCTCTTCGCCTGGGTCGCCGAGTGGTCGGAGTTCCTGCCTCTTGAAACCACACCGGTTGTGGAAGACGCAGACGCAGGCGCGGTCTTGGGGTCGATCTACAAGTAGTTCTGCGCCAACCGGCTCGCCGAAAGTCAGGAGGACGCCAATGATGGATCGCATCAGACGCAAAATACTGAAGACCGGTGCCGCGGCGACGATGATGGCTGCGGCGCCGCGTGTGCTTGCGCAGCAGACTGGGCGAGGAGGCGGTGGCGGCTCTTTCTACGAAAAGGGACCCGTTCGTATCCATTTTCAGGAGACCGGTTCCGGCTTCCCGTTGTTGCTCATCGCCGGCGGAGGATTGAACTCGGTGATCACCGGCCTCACCAATCCCTTTAACGCCATCGAGGAGTTCAAGGGAGAGTACCGATGCATTTCTTCAGATCTGCGCAACGCGAACAGCGGCCAGTCCTCCGGCCCGCTCGAGATCGACCGGCCGTGGGATGCCTATACCGATGACCACCTCGGTCTGATGGATCACCTGCGCATCGAGAAGTTCATGGTGATGGGCTTCTGCATCGGGGGCCCCTTCATCTGGAACCTCCTGCGGCGGGCGCCCAATCGTGTTGTCGCCGCCGTGCTGGCGCAGCCCAGCGGATCGCGTCCGGAGATGCGCGATCTTTTCTACGAGACCAATATGAAGGGCTGGGGTCCGGAGCTGGTCAAGCGCCGGCCCGAGATCACGATGGAGATGGTCGACAAGTTTCTGACCAGGATGTACCGCACCAACGCCGACTTCGTCTTCACCGTGACGCGCGACTTCGTGCGCACGTGTCAGACGCCGGTCCTCATCCTGCCGGACGATATCCCGTCGCATCCGTACGCGGTGGCGATGGAGGCCGCGATGCTCGCACCGAATGCCGAAGTGAGCATGTTCCCGTGGAAGGAACCGAAGGAACGGATTCCCCTCGCGGTGCGCCAGATACGTTCTTTCCTGCGGGCACACCGGCCCGCTTCCGCTTAGCCGGTGGCGGCCGAAAAATTACGCGGAAGCATCTTGATTTCGGCACTGTTCGTCTGTCTTGTCGTACCGGCAGAAATGAAGGCGGCGACCTGCAACAGCCTCGCGACCTTGACGCCTGCCCATACGACGATCACGAGTGCGCGAATCGTCCCAGCGGGCGGATTCGTCCTGCCGACCGACGCCCCGGACACATCAGTGGAGTTTTTTTCGGCCTTCAGTCGCCTTCCTGCCTTTTGCCGGGTGCGGGCCACCATCAGGCCGTCGGCTGACTCGCACATTGAGGTGGAAGTATGGCTGCCGGCGTCGGGCTGGAACGGCAAGTACCCTCGGTGTGGGAAACGGCGGATACGGTGGCACGTTCAACTACTTCCGTCTGGGAGAGGCTCTCGCCGGCGGTTACGCCACCTCGTCGACAGACACCGGGCACAAGGGCACCAGCGCCGAGTCGCAGTGGTCGATCGGTCACCCGGAGAAACAAATCGATTTCGATTACCGATCGATCCACGAAACCGCCGGCGTTGCCAAGGCAGCGATCCGTGCGTTCTATGAGCGGACGCCCGAGAGGTCGTACTTCAACAGCTGCTCGAACGGCGGGCGACAGGGCCTTATGGAGGCGGAACGCTTTCCCGACGACTACGACGGCATCATGGCCGGTGCCCCGTCGGTGAACTGGGGATTTGGCACCTTTGTGTCCGGACAACTCGACTCGTTTCGCGATCGCGGCGGAAAGGTCATGATCTACTACGGCGGAAACGACGCTCCCCAATTGGCGCTGGACTACTACAAGCAGTTGGTCACGCGGATGGGGCAGCAGGGAGTTGACGGCTTTCTGCAGTTCTATCTGGTGCCGGGCATGGGGCATTGCGGCAGCGGCCCGGTGCCGAACGATTTTGGCCAGTACCTCAGACCTCGGGCCGACGCGCAACACAGCATGTTCAAGGCACTCGAACGATGGGTGGAGAACGGCGTGGTTCCAAAGAGCGTCATCGCAACCCAGTACAGGACCGACGGCGATCCTGCAACCGGTGTCCTTCGAACGCGCCCGATTTGTCCGTATCCGAGTGAAGCTGAGTGGACGGGCGCCGGCAGCCAGGATGACGCCATGAACTACGTTTGCAAAGCACCTCTCGGAAAATAGCCGGAGGCTTGCTGTGATTTGGAGGTTGGGATGAAGAACGCACTCCTTGGATGGGTCGTGGCGGCCTGTTGTGCGGTGGTGCTCTTCGCGCAGGCGAAAGTGAATCCCACCGACCCGCAGCCGATGTGCAACATGTGCCCCGGCACCTACATTCCGCTTTCCGAGCTCGAGGCGTACACGAAAAAAGCTGTTCAGGAGAAGCTGACCGACCAGCAGGTACGAGATATCGAGCTGGGCCGCGCGCATGTCGGCATCGGCATGGTCTATCGTTCCAGGCTCGAGAAACCCTTGCCGGACTCGGTGGCCGAGCACGATCTCGTCAGCGAGGTCTATCACGTGATCTCCGGCTCTGCCACGCTCGTGCTCGGTCCCGACATCGTCAACCGGCAGCGGCGTCCGGCGACTCTGCGCACCGTCATCGAGTACAACGGGCCGGGACACAATGGATCGGAGATTCGTAACGGTGTCGCGCACCAGCTCAAGCCGGGCGATGTCGTGGTGATTCCTGCAGGCACCGGGCACTGGTTTACGAAGATCGACGATCACATCAACTACCTGATGGTCCGCATCGATCCCGACAAGGTGACGCCGCTCAAAGGCGAGGCGCAGTCGAAGGAGTATCTGGGCAAATGAACCGCCGCCTCTTGACCGTCGCGTTGGTGTCGGTGCTGCTGAGCACCGGTTATGCGTGGCAGGCTCCGTCGAGCGGCGAAATCGCACGGACTCGCGCGGCTGCCATCGACACGGTCCTGGCAGACGCCGTCAAGCGTGGCGACGTACCTGGAGTGGTCGCGATGGTCGTAGATCGCCGCGGCATCATCTATCAAGGTGCCTTTGGACTGGCGGATGCCGCAGAACGCCGGCCGCTCGGCGCCGATGCGCTCTTCAGGATTGCCTCGATGACCAAGCCGATCACCTCGACGGCGGCGATGCAGCTCGTCGAACAGGGCCGGTTCAGCCTCGACGATCGCGCGGACAAATATCTGCCTGAGCTCGCGAACCTGAAAGTGTTCGAGTCGTTCGATGCCAGGACTGGTGAGTACACGCTTCGATCGGCATCGAAGCCGCTCACGATCCGGCATCTTCTCACTCACACGTCCGGGCTTGGATACAACTTCACGAGCCCGATCGTGAGGGATTTCAAGCCGCGTGCGGGTGAGCAGTACGCGGCTGGTCCGCTGCTCTTCGAACCTGGAGAGCGCTGGATCTACGGTACCGATACAGACTGGATCGGACGGCTGGTCGAATCGGTTTCCGGTCTCGACCTTGAAACGTATTTCCGGGAACGCATCTTCGCTCCATTGCGGATGGCAGATACGTTCTACAACGTGCCCGAAGACAAGCGCCAGCGCGTCGTGTCGGTGCATCGGCGCCGTTCCGATGGTGTGTTTGAAGTCGACCCCGCACAGCCGCCGCTTTCAAACCCGCGGCCCATCGGCGGCGGCGGACTCTCATCCACTGCCGCCGACTATTCACGCGTCCTCCGCATGTTCCTCAACCAGGGCACGCTCGACAACGCACGCATCCTGTCGCCGGAGAGCGTCAGGCTGATGAGCGTGAATCAAATCGGGACTGTCGGGGTGCGGGCCCTGAAGACGGCCATGCCCGCGCGGAGCAGCGACTTTACCTTCGTCGATGATGAGCGTGACAAATGGGGGCTTGGGTTTCAGATTACCGCACGTCAGCGCGAGGGCAAGCGGTCGGCGGGCAGCCTGAGCTGGGGCGGTATCAACAACACGTACCTCTGGATCGATCCGGCGCGCGGTATCGCCGGCGTCATCCTGATGCAATTCCTTCCGTTCTCCGACAGCAAGGCGCTCGCCGTCTACGATTCATTCGAGCGCGCCGTGTATCAAAATCAACACTGACAGGCCCAACCAAGGAGGAGACGATGCCGGCGAAACGTACGACTCACCGCAGCAGTTCGGGGAAGAAACTCTATGCACGCCGGGACGCGGAGGGCAAGTTCAAGGACATCCAGTCCTACAAGCGCGCCCATGGCCAGGATCTGAAGCGCCGCAGCAAGAGTGAAGGTGCCAGGAAGCGGGCGACGAAGAAACGGTAGCCTTTTGCCTCTGGCCGATTGCCATTGACCAGCCCGGTGTCGAAATCTCCCTCCGTTGAACGTCATTGTTCCAGCAGGGCATAATGCCCGGCTCATAGTTGGAGGGAGTCCCATGAAGTACATGCTGATGGTTTTTGGCGACGACAAGCGTTTCCAGGCGATGAGCGAATCCGAGCGGGCGAAAGCCGTAGCGCCCTACGGTGCCTATACAGAGGCGCTCAAAAGCGCCGGCGTCTACACCGCCGGCGAGCGGCTGCGACCGGTGGAGATGGCGACGACGGTTCGCGTCGCGAACGGCAAAACCGAAGTGCTGAACGGACCTTACGCAGAGACCAAGGAACAGCTCGGGGGTTACTTTCTCATCGACGTGCCCGATCTCGATTCCGCGATCTCGTGGGCTTCTCGCTGTCCCGGCGCCAGCCATGGCACGGTCGAGGTTCGCCCGATTTGGCCGATGTAACGCTCGAACGGGTGGCTCGCGAGAGCTACGGCAAGCTCGTAGCGTTCCTCGCGGCCCGGACGCGCGACGTGGCGGGGGCGGAGGATGCGCTCTCCGCCGCCTTCGCCGCCGCGCTCGTCGACTGGCCGAAGAACGGTATCCCGCGGAATCCGGAAGGCTGGCTGCTGACCGTCGCGCGCCGCAGGCAGATCGACGCCGTCCGGCAGCGGCGGACGACGGAAGGTGCCGCCGATCATCTGCGGTTTCTCATCGGAGATGGCGATGACCTGCGCTGAGCCGCACGATGCGATTCCCGACGAGCGGCTCGCGCTGATGTTCGCCTGCGCGCACCCGGCGATCGACGCGGGCATCCGCGCGCCGCTGATGCTGCAAACGGTGCTCGGCTTCGATGCCGCGGCGATCGCGTCGGCCTTTCTCATTTCCCCCGCAACGATGGGGCAGCGGCTGGTGCGGGCCAAGAACAAGATCAAGCAGGCCGGCATTCCGTTTCGTGTGCCCGACCGCGACGAGCTCGGCCCGCGCCTGGCCGCCGTGCTCGACGCCATCTACGCCACCTACGCGGAAGGCTGGTCCGATCCCGCTGGAACGGAAGCGCGCCGGCGGAATCTCGCCGAGGAAGCCATCTGGCTCGGGCGGCTCGTCGCGTCGCTTCTTCCCGAAGAACCCGAAGCCCTCGGTCTGCTGGCGTTGATGCTGCACACGCACGCGCGCCGCGGTGCAAGACGTGACGAGGCTGGGGAGTACGTGCCGTTATCGCAGCAGGATCCAATGGCATGGGACGCGCCTCATGATCGACGAGGCAGAGGCGATCCTGCTCGACGCGAGCAGGCTCGGCCGTATCGGACGGTATCAACTCGAGGCCGCCGTGCAGTCGGCCCATGTCGTTCGGCGCAGCACCGGCCGGCCCGACTGGCGCGCAATAGAGCAGTTGTACGACGCGCTCCTGTCGATGACGGCCTCCCCGGTCGTGGCGATCAATCGCGCAGTGGTCATCGCGGAGACGCGTGGCGCTGCTGCGGCACTGGCCGCGCTCGACGAGATGAAAGACGACGTCCGGCTCAGCGAGTATCAGCCGTATTGGGCCGCTCGCGCCGGGGTGCTGGCGCGGCTCGGAGAGCTCGAAGCCGCAGACCAGCGCATACGAGCGGGCCATAGGCCTGGAACGGGAGCCCGCGGTCCGAAGCTTTCTGCAGCAACGCCGTGCTTCGATGAGTGCGTAGGTGCTAAGCTGACGCATGCATCTTTCCAGGCATCTTCATCCGGGATGGGCAGTCGTTGGCGTGCTGGCGCTCGACCTCTCAGTCACGGCTCAACAGCCGACGTTCCGGTCAGGGTCCAGGGTCGTGGCGTCGTATGTCACGGTCGTCGACGCCAACAACCGCCTGGTCACCGATCTGGCGCGCGAAGATTTCGAGATCCTCGACAACGGGCGTCCGCAGGAACTGACGATTTTCGATAATGAAGTCCGTCCCATCAGCGTGGTCGTGATGCTCGACACGAGCATCAGCATGACGAACCGCCTCAAAGATCTCTATGCGGGCGCCGAGCAATTTCTCCTGCGGCTTCTGCCGCACGATAAGGCCTCGGTCGGTGGGTTCAACGACAAGATTGAATTTGCCACCGGATTCAGCAGCGACCGCAACAGCCTCGTCAGCTCGCTGAAGCACCTCGACTTCGGCAACGAAACTCGCCTCTACGACGCCGTGCACGCCAGCCTCGACCAGCTCGAAAAGATCGAAGGGCGCAAGGTGATTCTGCTTTTCACCGATGGCGCCGATTTCGGCAGCAAGCTGGGATCGGGCCGCGCTCTGGACCGCGCGCGCGATAACGAGGTGATGATTTACGGCATCGGGCTCGAAACCGAGTTCTTCAACGGGCAGAGCGTGGTGCGGAGCAAGCCCGACTCAATCCTGAATCGCTTTGCGAACGAAACCGGCGGCGGCTTTTTCGATCTCAAGAAGGACGCCGATCTCAACACGGCGTTCACCCGCATCGCCCAGGAGCTTCGCAGCCAGTATCTGCTGGGCTTCAGCCCGGCAACGCTCGACGGCAAGGTCCATAAACTGGAAGTGCGCATGAAGCGGCTGGGGCTGAAAACGAGAAGCCGCCGCAGCTATGTCGCGTCGGCCGAAGGCACGACCAATTAACGAGCGTGTCTACAGGTGACACCGCAGGCGAGCGATAGCACAGGCCGCGCCCGGACGATCGTATTCACCGCGCTGGCCCTCGTCGCATTCGCCGCCAACTCGGTGCTCTGCCGCCTTGCCCTTCAACAGAACGCGGTTGATCCCGCGACCTTTACCACTATCCGATTCGCTTCCGGGGCCGTGGTGCTCCTTGCCATTACCGGCGGGCGCAAACCGCTGAGCCGATCGAAGGGGTCCTGGATTTCGGCGGGCATCCTCGCTCTCTACGCCATCCCATTCGCGTTCGCCTACGTGCGTCTCAGTGCGGGAACCGGCGCACTGATTCTGTTCGGCAGTGTTCAGTTGACGATGCTGACGAGTGCGCGCCGCATGGGCGAGCGAATCAGAGGCAGGCAGGCGGTCGGGCTCGCCCTGGCACTGATTGGCCTCGTGTACCTCGTCTCGCCAGGCCTGTCTGCTCCGTCGTTGACTGGTTCGGTGATGATGGCAACAGCCGGGGTGTTTTGGGGTCTGTATTCGTTGCGCGGCCGCGGGGCCGTCGATCCCCTCATGCAGACGACGAGCAACTTCGTGCGATCCGTCCCGCTCATGCTTTTCGGGAGCCTGGCGTCGCTCCCGCAGTTTCACGTCCGCCCGTCTGGCGCGATCCTCGCGGTCGCGTCGGGTGCGCTCGCGTCGGGGCTTGGCTATGTGGCCTGGTTTGCGGCCCTGCGCGGGCTGACGGCGGTGAAGGCGGCAGTGGTGCAGCTTGCCGTTCCGGTCATTGCCGCAGCCGGTGGTGTGATCCTCCTTTCCGAGCCCATTCCAACGCGTCTCGTCGTCGCGGCCATCCTGGTACTCGGCGGTATCGCCATGGTTATCGTCAGCAGCACGGCCGGAAAACGGTAAGTTCGGGACCTCAACAATTTCCGCAACTCCTGGGTTGCGCACTCGAAGGCTGTGAGTATCATGATCGGTCGATCAAGGGAGGTTTAGAGATGAGCACACAAGCCATATCGTCATTGCAGCAGAGCCTTCGAGGCAGAGTCGTCGAGCCGCACGATGCCGACTACGACACGATTCGCGCGCTGTACAACGGCATGATCGACAAACGGCCACGGCTGATTGCTCGATGTGTGGACGTGGCCGACATCATCACGGCGGTCAACTTCGGCCGCGAGAGCGGCATGCTGACAGCTGTGCGCGGCGGCGGCCACAACGGCCCAGGGCTGGGGAGTTGCGACGACGGCCTGGTGATCGATCTCTCTTTGATGAAAGGCACGCGCGTCGATCGAGCCAACGCGACGGTTCGAGTCGAAGCGGGCTGCACGTCAGGCGATGTCGACCATGCCACCCATCCCTTCGGCCTTGCCGTCCCGTTCGGCATCGTCTCGACGACGGGAGTTGCCGGCCTGACCCTTGGTGGCGGGACCGGACATCTCACGCGGAGATTCGGGCTGACGATCGACAACCTGCTGGAGGCCGACGTCGTGCTTGCCGATGGCAGCGTGGTGACGGCCAGTGAAAGCCAGCATCCCGATCTGTTCTGGGCGATTCGCGGCGGCGGCGGCAATTTCGGCGTGGTGTCGAGCTTCCTCTTCCGTGCGCATCCGGTCAGCACGGTCTATGCCGGGCCGATCTTCTGGGACGCCGCGCTTCACGGCAAGGCGGTGATGGCCGCATATCGTGACTTCCTGCCGACGACACCGGAAGATCTCGGCACTTTCGTCGGCTTGAAAACGGTGCCGTCGGGCGATCCGTTTCCGAAGGAGCATTGGGGCAAGCGCGCCTGCGCGGTCATCTCCTGTTACAACGGTTCCGGCGCCGAGGGGAACGAGTTGATGGCGCGCCTGTTGAAGGTGACTCCCCAGCCGCTCTTCAACTGGATGGGCGAGATGCCGTTCCCCGCGTTTCAATCGCTCTTCGATGGGCTGTTTCCCAAGGGACTGCAGTGGTATTGGAAAGGGGATTTCGTCAAGACCCTGACTGACGAAGCGATCGAGACGCACCTGCGCGAGGCCGCCAAAGCGCCGAGCGAGCTGTGCTTGATGCATTTGTATCCCATCGATGGTGCAGTGCGCCGAGTCGCGAAAGATGCCACCGCGTGGAATACGCGCGATGCGACCTGGTCGATGGTCATCGCGGGGATCGATGCCGATCCGAAGCGCGCCGACGAATTGAAAGCCTGGGGCCGCGCGTACTGGAAGGCCGTGCACCCGTTCAACATGGCCGGCGCATACGTCAACTTCATGATGGACGACGAGATCGACGGCCGCGTGCAGGCGACCTATGGCGAGAACTACGCACGTCTGGCGTCGATCAAGGCGAAGTACGATCCGAAGAACCTGTTCTGCGTGAATCAGAACATCCGGCCGGCAGCGTAGCGTGGCACGGCGGTCGTCGTGGTTGACGTTACGTCAACAGTAAGGAGACTGTGATGGCCAGCGACGGAATCAAGGGACTGCTGAAGCGATGTACCGAGACGTTTAGAGGCAAGAGTGGAACCTGGATCGCCCTCGGGACGGTATTCCTTGTGCTCGGCATCTCGAGCCACGCGACGCCGTACCTGGGAATCGGAGCGGCTTTTCTTGCGATCGGCCTCGGCATGGCCGCACGCAAGCGTCGGAGTGCTCTATGACGACCGGCATCAGCCGTCGCGATTTCTCGCGTTTCCTCGCATTGGGCAGCTCGGTGCTGTTGCCTCAGCAGCTCCTGGCGTGGCCGTCCCCTCTCCAACAGACGCCCGCGCGGCCGGATGAACGCTTCTGGACAACCGTCCGCGAGCAGTTCCTGATGGCCCCGGGTCTTTCTGTCATGAACGCCGCCAATCTTTGTCCATCTCCCGCTCCGGTCCTCGAAGCGATGTATCGCAGCACGAAAGACATGGACGGCGATCCGTCGTTCGACAACCGGGTGAAGATGAGCACCGGGAAAGAAGAGGCCCGCCGCCTCCTGGCGCAATTCGTCCGCGTGACGCCGGAAGAGATTGTCATCGCGCGCAATACGAGCGAAGCGAACAACATCGTCTCGAGCGGCCTCGACCTCAAGGCCGGCGATGAAGTGGTGATCTTTGCCGACAACCATCCGAGCAATAACACCGCGTGGACGCAGAAGGCGAAGCGGTTCGGCTACACCGTCACCGTCATCAACCAGCCCAGTCCACACCCTGGAGCCGACTATTTCGTCGAAGCGGCGAAGCGATCGATCACACCCCGAACGCGCGTGCTCGCATTCACGCATCAGACGAGCACGGTGGGCGACGTGCTGCCGGCGAAGGAGCTCTGCCGGCTCGCGCGCGAGCGCGACGTGCTTACGCTCGTGGACGGCGCGTCGGCGCTCGGCGTGCTCGACGTCGACCTCAGCGACATGCAGCCCGACTTCTACACGGGAAGCGCGCACAAATGGCCATGCGGTCCGAAGGAAGTCGGCATCCTCTACGTGAACGCACGCGCCCAGGGACGCATCCATCCAAGCATCATCAGCGCCTATCCGGGCGCTATTGGCGTGTCGCGCAGCATGGAGGCGATGGGGCAGCGCGATGAGCCCGCCATCATCGGCTTCGGCGAGGCGCTCGTCTTCCAGACGAAGATCGGCCGCACTGTCATCGAGCAGCGATCGCGATCGCTCACGCAGGCGCTGATTGCCGGCCTCAGCCGCATCGACGGCGTACAGATGTGGACGCATCCCGATCCGGCGCGGTCGGGTGCGGTCGCCACCTTCCGCCCCGGTAACCTCGACATCCCAAAGCTCTCTGCCGCGCTCTATCAGAAGGATCGCATCGGGTGCGCCACGCGGACGGGGAGCGATCGGCCTGGGATCCGATTCTCGCCGCACATCTACAACACGATGGCCGAAGTCGATCGTGCCATCACGGCCGTCGCGAAATACATGAAACAGGGCGTCTAGGCGGTAGTGTCTGCCTTCAGGCGGGCCGTGGTGGTAGTGTCCGCCTTCAGGCGGACCGTGATCAGGACGACGAATGCATATTTTCGGAAGTACGGCTCGTGGTGTCGTTGTTGCCGGCGTTCTCGGTGTGCTCGCTGCCGCTCCGTCGCTCGTCGGACAAGGCGCGCGCACGTACCCGAACGCCAAAACGGGCGGCAATTACATGTACAACTACTACCTGCCGCCGGCTCCAAGCTCGACGCCGTGGGCGCCCGCCTGGTCGCCCGATGGCAAGTGGATAGCGGTTGCGATGAGCGGCTCGATCTGGAAGGTCGATCCGGCGAGCGGCGTAGCCCATGAGCTGACGCACGATGCGAAGTATCACTCGATGCCGCACTGGTCGCCGGATGGGGACTGGATCATCTATACGGCTGACGATGGTGGAACGACCATACAACTGGCGATCGTCAATGTCATCACCGGTGAAACGCGCACGCTGACCAACGACAATTTCATTTACACCGATCCAGTGTTCTCGCCCGACGGCACGCGGGTGGCTTACGTCTCGACCAGACCTAACGGTTTCTTCAACGTGTATCTCCGCTCGATCAAGAACGGCCAGTGGGCGGGAGATGAAATCGCCGTATCGAAAGACGCCAAGTACCGTAACTCGCGGCTGTATTTCGGTGCAGAAGATCTGCACATCACGCCCGCGTGGTCCCGCGACAGCAAGCAGCTGCTGCTCGTGTCCAATCGCGGAGTGCCCTTGGGGTCCGGCAACATCTGGCTTGCACCGGCGGTGACCGGTGGTGCCGACGACGGACAGGCGGTCGTGGTCGAGCAGACGCTCTATCGTGCGCGTCCGGACGTGTCGATCGACGGAAAACGGTTCGTCTACTCATCGACACGGGGAGCGGCGGATCAGTTCTCGAATCTCTATGTTCAGCCGGTCTCCGGCGGCGAGCCCTACAAGCTGACGTTTTTTCAGCACGACGCGTTCCATCCGCGCTGGTCGCCTGACGGCGAATGGATTGCGTACATCGACAACCGCCAGGGTCTGCCGCAGCTGGCGCTGCTCGAAGTGTACGGCGGCGAAAATCGCATCGTCCGCATCGTCGATCGGCGATGGAAGCAGCCGATGGGCATGCTCTCGGTTCGGACCGTCGACGACAGCGGTCAGACGACGGGCGCTCGAATCCATCTCACGGCCGCCGACGGGAAGTTCTACGCGCCTGCGGATGCCTATGCGCGCGTCAGCACCGCCGGCGACAGGATTTTTCATTCGACCGGCGAGTTTCGGGTGGAGCTTCCAGTCGGAAAGGTGAAGTTGACGGCTGTGAAAGGCTTCGAGGTGTGGCCCCAGAGCGTCGAGCTCGACATCGCTCCTAACGAAGTGACGACTGCGGCCGTCGGCCTGAAACGAATGACCGACATGTCGGTGAAGGGTTGGCATAACGGCTCCACCCACGTGCACATGAACTACGGCGGCAACCTTCACAACACGCTCGAGAACCTGATGATGATGTCCACGGCCGAAGATCAGGACATCGTGCTCGAGCAGGTCGCCAACAAGGACAACCGCATTCTCGATCATCAGTTCTTCGTACCGGGCGGCGGCCCTCACCCGCTGTCGCGCAAAGATATGGTTCTCGTAGTCGGACAGGAGTACCGGCCGCCGTTCTGGGGCCACGTGTTCATGTTCGGCCTGCGCGACCATCTGATCTCGCCGTTCACGACCGGGTACGAGGGGACCGCCATCGAAAGTCTCTATCCAAGCAATACCGACATGTTCCGAAAGGCCAGAGCGCAGGGCGCGTCTGTGGGCTACGTGCACGCGTATGCCGGCGAGCGCGATCCGCTCGAGACCGATCTCGGCGGTGCGAAAGGTGCCATCGTCGACGCTGCGCTCGGAACGACTGATGCGATCGAATGGTCTGCCGCGGGCCGTGCGGGATTCTTTCCGCTCTACTCTTTGTGGAACAACGGCCTCAAGGTTGCTGCGGTGGGTGGCGAGGACTCGATCAGCAATCTTCAGATGAGCAAGCTCGTGGGGTCGCAGCGCACGTATGTGTTTACGGGCGGGCGCGGGCTCGACATGCACGCGTGGCTCGAGGGGATGCGGGCGGGACGCGCGGTTGTGACCAACGGACCGCTGGTCGAGCTCTCGGTGAACGGCGCGCTACCCGGTGAGACCGTAGGCGTGCAGGCCAGTGGCCCTGTCGATGTGCAGATCCAGGTACGGTCAATCGTCCCACTGCAGAACGTCACGCTCTATTTCAACGGCAAAGCGCTCGAGGAGATTCCGTTGAGCGCAGATCGCAGAACTGCTGACGTTCGCAAGACCGTGCAGGTCCCCAGAAGCGGGTGGTTTCATGTCCGTGCCGAAGGCGCTCCTGCCGATCGATTTCCTCTGGATACCAGTTATCCGCAGGGATTCACAAACCCCGTCTGGGTGATCGTTGGTGGGCAGCCCGTTCGCGATCGAGCGTCCGCCGAGTACGCGCTCAGGTGGATCGACAAACTCCAGACTCTTGCCGAAGCCTGGTCCGGATGGCGCTCGTCGAAAGAAAAGACCCACGTCTACGCGCAGTTCGACGAGGCGAGGAAGGTGTACCGCCAATTGGCAAGCGAGGCGCGCTAGCTTGGGTGGCGCAGCCCTTCAGGGCTGCCGTGCGAAGTGTTAGCATTTGCAGGTCGATGTTTCACACACAGCGCAAGACACGAGCGGCTGGATTCGTGGTGGCGTGTGTCCTCATCCTGATGGCCGTTTCCGGCTGCTCCGTACGACGGCCGCCGCAGGTGACAGCGCCGTCTCCGTCGGCCTGGCTGATGGGCACCGAGGCCATCGGCGAGCTGAAAGACTTCGCCGAGGCGCTCGGAGGGCAGGCCACCGAGAATTTTCTCCGGTACTCAAATCGTCGTACGGCCGACACACGCTGTTATTTCACGGGCAAGCTGCAGCTTCCCGAGTTCTACAGCAGCCTTCGCATGGTCCGCGAGGAAGAAGCGCAATGCGCGGCCCGTTCGAACGACTACGACGTGTTTTTCTACCCGGTCCAGGCGGTCGCCAGCGGAGAGGAGATGATCACGGTCTCGCTCGCGGAGGCGCCGACCGAACGCGTCCTTGTGGTCGTGCCGCACGAGGATTTTCACAATCAGCCCGAAGCGCGCAAGGCGCCGACCGAGGTGGCCGAAGCCGCGGCGACCCTGGTGGGATTCCTCACCGCGAGCGCCTTTGCGAAAGAAAAGTTCGGCGAAGAATCGTCGACATTCCGGATGCTCGATCGCGATGCCGATTTGTTCCTGCGAAAATCGCTTGTCGTGAATGCCTACTACGAGAAGGTGAGAGCCCTGTACGACGATCTGCGATCGGGTTCACTCACTCCGGCGCTGGCACTCGAACGCAAGACCCGGTTGTTTGCCGAGTTGCAGGAGTCTTGTTCGGCGATCTCGCCAGACCCGATTTCATTCAACAAGTGTCCGGCGGCGATGAACAACGCCGGTCTGGCGTTCGATCGAACCTACACGCGCAATTACCCGCTGATTCACGATCTCAACAGGCTGCTGGGCGGCGACACGGCGAGGCTCGTAGCGACGTTGAAACGGCTGATGACGAACTGGCCGGTGTCTGCCGTCGAGGCTGACGATCTCTTGAAAGCCGAGCCGGCCGTTGCCGCAGGGGAAGCCGGACGATTCTAGCCGACTGCCGACTGCCGACTGCCGACTGCCGACTGCCGACTGCCGACTGCCGACTGCCGACTCGCGACTATTACGCCCAGGCGCCCTTCGCCATCAAGCCACCGTCGACGCAGATGTATTCGCCCGTGATGAACGAGGCTTTGTCGCTCGCCAGAAACAGCACGACTTCGGCGAGTTCCTCGGGTCGCGCGATCCGGCCCAGCGGGTGCTTCTGCGCCCATTCCGCAAGCGCGCGCTCCGGATCCTGAGGCATTGCCATAGCCGCGGTCGCTCGCAACATCGGTGTGTCGACAGAGCCGGGGCAGATGGCTACGACCCTGATGTGTTCTTCGGCGTAGTCCAGCGCGAGGTTTCTGGTGAGCGAAAGCATCGCTCCCTTGCTGGCGGCGTACGCCGGGACGAGTTTCTGCGATTGAAGCCCCTGAGCGCTGGCGTTGTTGATGATGACGCCTCCACCCCGCTTACGCATCTCGGGAATGGCGTACTTGGAGAGCAGAAAACAACTTTTGACGTTCACGTCCATCACACGGTCCCAGACCGCTTCGTCCAGATCCTCAACCGTTGTGTAACTTTCCTGCGGCTGGATGCCTGCGTTGTTGAAGAGAATATCGACCCCGCCAAACGCGGCGACGGTTCGCTGAACGACGTCCCACGCTCCTTCGGATCGTGACACGTCGGCCGGGATGAAGACGACCCGGCCGGCCAGCCCGTTGCGGCCCCCGGCCAGTTGTTCTCCCGCTTTCCGGTCGAGATCCGCGACGGCGACGCGATAGCCCTCACGCGCGAAGGCGTGAACGGCCGCCTCGCCGATGCCGTGCGCGCCACCGGAGACGATGACCACCTTCTTCGACGTTTGCATAGCGCGTGAAATTAGCACACGTTCGTGCCATACTCGCCGCCTTCCACATTCAGAGGAGATTCACATGCTGCGAACAAAGATCGTCTTCGTAGTGTTGCTGGCGGCGGTGTGTGCGGTTGCGTGGCCGAGTGCGCAGGGCGGCGGGGCAGCCGTGAAGCACCCGAACGGCACGTTGACGCCCATCGCGTTGGATGCCGGCAGACCATGGGGCTGGGCCACCAAAGCCTTCATGCAGAATCCCAGCCGCAAGCTCTACAACACGGCCAAAGCGAAGCTGCTGTCGGGGCAGCAGGTGTTCAGCTTTACGCAGAGCACTTTCAACCCGGAGCAGTACTGCCAGCTGGCACCGCACTACGATTTCACCTGGTTCGAGATGCAGCACTCCCGCCTCAGATTCGACGAGGTCGAGAAGATGATGCAGGCGTGCCCGGGCATCGGCGCCACGCCGATGATTCGGATGCCCGACGCGCTCGAAGCGAACATGCAGAAGGCGTACGACCTTGGGATTCTCGGCACGATCGTTCCCACCGTCGATGACGTGCTCGAGGCACGAGACGCCGCGCGTTATGCGCGGTTTCCGCCGATCGGCCGGCGCAGCCAGGGGGGGAGCCAGTTCTGGAACAAGTTCCTGAACCCCGGCGAGACCTACCGCAACTCGATCGACGACAACGTGCTGAGCGTCGTGATGATCGAGACCGTCGAAGGTGTGGACAACGCCTACGAGATCGCCTCGACCCCGGGCATCGATGTCGTCATCCTCGGCAACAGCGATCTCACCAGCTTCAGCGGCTTCCCGCAGACCGACGACCGCTATCAGGATCTGCTCACGAAAGTGCGTGACTCAACCTACAAAGCAGGAAAGTACTGGGGCAATGCCGGATTTCAGTTTGCGACCGGCAATCGTCTGAGCGCCGATTCACGGTTCCATCAGAACGGGCCGTCGAAGGATGGTTTTACGCCGCCTGCACGCACCGGTGGCGCACCGGCGAATCAGCCGGCGAGAGGGGCCGGTCGGGGACAATAGTCGGCAGTCGGCAGTCGGCAGTCAGCAGTCGGCAGTCCTCCAAGGGCGGGTTCTGAAATTCGGACTCGCCCTTTTTCTTCGATCACCCGTTGTCCGACGATGGGACGTGCTGTCCCAGACGTGGTTCGCCAATCGGCTGCGTCTCGTGCTTTCAGCCTTTCTTCGCCGGCACATCCCTTGATACAGGCGCGAAAGCGAGAGGAGAAGCCATGAACAGACGTGATTTCGTGATCTCGACGGTTGCGTGCGCTGTTGGATTCTCGACCGAGAGGCTGGTCGGCCAGACCAAACCCATCGAGCGCGATTTGTCTACGCTTGCCGAGGGGAAGGGGCTGACCGTTTTCAACCGCACCGCGAGCAGCTTCAGCGAGGGCGCCAGAAAAGGCGTGCGCCTGACCGCAGCGGCCGGCGACGGCATCGCGTACCTGCAAGGGATCCAGTTCGCCAACGGGACGATAGAGATCGATCTGAAAGGGAAAGACGTTCAGCAGCAGAGCTTCCTGGGCGTGGCCTTCCACGGAGTGGACCAGACGACATACGACGCGATCTACTTCCGTCCGTTCAACTTCAGAACCGAGGATCAGGCCCGGCGTATCCGTGCGGTTCAGTACGTCTCGTATCCTGCACATCCATGGGAGAAGCTGCGAGCCGAACATCCCGGGAAGTACGAGAAAGCGGTGAGTCCGGTTCCGGACCCGAACGGCTGGTTCCATGCGCGCGTGGTCGTCGCCAGTCCGAAGGTCAGCGTCTTCGTCGCCGATGCAAAGGAACCAAGCCTGGTGGTCGAGCAGTTGAGCGATCGCAGGAAGGGCCTCATGGGTCTCTGGGTAGGAAATGGTTCCGACGGCGATTTCGCAAATCTGAAGATCACAAGCAATGTTTGAAATCAGACGCTGGCGATGGTTGATGGCGCTGACGATCATGCTGGCGTTGTCAGCAGTTCGTGCGGCTGCCCAGACAGGCGGCGACTCGACAGTGAGCATTCGCCAGTACATCGAGACCGCGGATTTCACGAAAGTGGTGATCTCGAACCCTCCGGCCGGTTCAACGAGGCAGGCACCCGGTGGCGGCCGTCAGCGTTCGACGACTCGCAAGGTCGTTGGCGGGATCATTGGCGGTGTCGGCGGCTTCTTCGGCGGCGGCTACCTCGGTGCGGCGATTGAAGGCGACAGATGCGAGTGTGACGATCCCGGCTTTGTCGGGTTCCTCATCGGGGCCCCGACGGGCGCGGCGATCGGCGCGATTCTGGGCGTGAAGTTTTTCTGAAGATAGGAGCCGGACATGTTCAAGACGAAGCTGGCATGTTCCTTTTGTCGTCGCAGCGAAGCCGAGGTTGCCAAACTTGTCGCGGGGCCACGGGTGTACATCTGCGATCGGTGCGCAGCCGAAGCCATTCGAATCATGACTGAGTCGACCGAGAGTGATGGATCACCGGCAACACCCCGGCAGACGTAGCAAGGATCTTCTCCGGCGCTCTGCGTCCGGACCGGCTCGGGGGTAGAATCGGGCGACGTCGCAAAGGAGCGCTCATGACTCCCCGTCGCGCCATCGCCGGTTTCCTCCTTGTGTCTGCTGTGACGTGGTCGGCCGGGCACGCGATACCGGGCGCGGACGCACAACCCGCGAGCGACGCGCCGGTCTTCGCGGTCGACGCCGCATGGCCGAAACCCCTCCCGAAGAATTGGATCGTCGGACCCGTCAGCGGCATCGCGACAGACGCACGCGACCACATCTGGATCATTCACCGCGGCGAGCTGGCGAAGCAGGAGGGCCGTGTCCCGGCGCCGCCGGTCATCGAGTTCGATGCGGCAGGCAACGTCATCCAGACGTGGGGAGGCCCGGGAACGGGCTACGAGTGGCCGCAGCAAGTGCACGGCATCACCATCGACGCGAAGGATCGTGTCTGGATCAGCGGCAACGGCGACAAAGACAACCAGATTCTGGTCTTCACTCGCGCGGGAAAGCTCCTCTTCCAGATCGGCCGCTCCGGACAAAACGGCGGCAACAACGACACGGCGAACGTCGCCCGGGCGACGCAGATGCGCCTGGATCTTCGAACGAACGAAGTCTACGTCTCCGATGGCGAAAGCAATCAGCACCATCGCGTGATTGTGTTCGACTCGGAAACGGGGGCGTACAAGCGGCACTGGGGCGCCTACGGCGCGAGACCGGATGATTCGGCCGCGACCGCAACTGTCGATCGCGCCGGTCCGCCGTCGAAACACTTCGGCACGGCGGTGCACTGCCTGCGCATCGATCGCGACGGCCTCGTGTACGTGTGCGATCGCAGCAACAACCGCGTCCAGATGTTTCGCAAGGACGGCAGCTTCCAGAAAGAATTCTTCGTCGCTCGCGATTCGGGAGCCGCAGGGACGGTGTACGACCTCGATTTCTCGCCCGATCAGCGATTCGTGTATGTGGCTGATGGCGGGAATCAGAAAGTATGGATTTTCCGTCGCGACGATCTGCGGGTCGTCGGATCGTTCGGCGAACGCGGTCCCGGTGCCGGGCAGTTTGCCACGTCGCTCCACGACATCACCGTGGACTCCAAAGGCAACATCTACACAGGCGAGGCGGCGGCCGGTGGCCGCGTTCAGAAGTTCACGCTCAAACAAGCGGGGAAACCATGATGAAACAGGTGGCTTCGCGTGTTGTCGTGTTCCTCGCCTGCGCGGCGGGCGTGATGCACGTTGATCGGGCGTTACGGGCCCAGACGGCTGATGTCTTCGCTGAAATCGATCGCACATTCGAAGAGTTCAGGCTCGATGCGCGCGTGCCGGGCATGGTTTACGGCGTCGTCATCGACGGGCGGCTCGCGCATGTCAAGGGCATCGGCGTTCAAGAGCTTCAGACAAAACGGCCGGTCACAGCCGACACGCTGTTTCGCATCGCGTCGATGACGAAGTCGTTCACGGCCTTGTCGATCCTCAAGCTGCGCGACGAGGGCCGGCTTTCCCTCGATGCGCCAGCGGAGACGTACTTGCCGGAAATTCGCGGCTGGAAGTATCCGACGGAGGACTCGCCGCCGATTCGCGTGCGTGAGCTGCTGACCCACACGGCGGGCTTTGTCACCGACGATCCATGGGGAGACCGGCAGACGCCGCTGCCTGAAGCCGATTTCACCCGGCTCCTGGGCGACGGTGTTCCGTTTACGCGACCGCCCGCCACCGCGATGGAGTACTCGAACCTCGGTTACGCGATGCTTGGACGTGTGGTCGCGAACGTCGCGCAGCAGCCGTACAAAGACTACGTAGAGCGCACGCTGCTCGGTCCGCTTGGCATGACCTCGTCCGGCTTCGAAGTGACGCTGGCCCCGGCCGAACGGCGCGCGCTCGGTTACCGGTGGGGGGATGATGGGTGGCAGCTCGAGCCGACCATGGCGCATGGCGCGTTCGGCGCGATGGGTGGGCTGCAGACGAGCGCGAACGACTATGCGAAGTATGTGGCCTGGCTGCTGTCTGCATGGCCGCCGCGTGATGGCGCAGATGCCGGCCCGGTGAAGCGCGCGAGTGTGCGAGAGCTCGCGCAGGGCGCGAACTATCCGCAGTTGCGCCGCCGCTTCGGCAAGAGCGGTGAGGTGGCGTGCCTGCAGGCCTCAGCCTACGGGATGGGAATGATCGTCGCCGTCGACTGCGAGCTCGGGCTGACCCTCAGCCACGGAGGTGGCTACCCCGGCTATGGCTCGTACCTCTTGCTGCTGCCCGACTATGGTGTCGGTATTTTCGCGCTTGCGAATCGGACGTATGCCGGCCCTCGAGCCCCGGTCACGGATGCGGCGATCGCTCTTCAAAAGGCAGGGCTGTTGAAAGCGCGCAAGACCACGGTCAACGAGACGCTGGCGAGCGCGTACCGTGCAGTCGGAACCATGTACACTTCGGGCGGCGTCACATCTGCGGGTGATGTGCTTGCGATGAACTTTCTGCTCGACCGCTCGGCCGAAGGCTGGGCTCGCGAGCTCGCGGGTCTGAAGGCGCAAGTCGGCAGCTGCGAGACGAACGCGCCCATCGTCGCCACCGGCGCGCTCTCGGCCAATTTTACCTGGCGTTGCGAGCATGGCCGGCTGAACGGCGCGCTGCTGCTCGCGCCGACACGCCCGCCGCGTATCCAGTCGCTCGGCCTCACGCGCGCGACGCCCTGAAAAGAAAGACGAGGAAACGATGACGAAAAGGTCTGCGTGGTTGAAGCTGACGCTCATCGTTGCGCTGACGTGGACAACCGCCGGCGTGCAGGGTCAGACCGGCACGAAGAACGGCGAGTGGCGAACCTATGGCGGCGATCTCGCGAGCACACGGTACGCGCCGCTCGATCAAATCAACGCCATGAACTTCGGCAAGCTGCAGGTCGCCTGGCGGTTCAAGACCGACGTGTTCGGCATCCGGCCCGATTTCAATCTCCAGACGACCCCCTTGATGATCAACGGCGTGTTGTACGCCACAGTCGGAGCGAGGCGCGACGCCGTTGCGATTGATGGAGCGACAGGGGAGCTGCTGTGGATGTACCGGATCGACGAAGGCAAGCGCGGCGCTGCCGCCCCTCGACTGTTGTCTGGCCGCGGAGTCGCGTACTGGACCGATGGTCGGGGTGACGAGCGCATCTACATGGTGACGATTGGCTATCAGCTCGTGGCGCTCGATGCGAAGACCGGCGTGCCGGTTCGCGCGTTCGGCCAGAACGGCGTCATCGATCTGAAGCAGAACAACGACCAGGTGCTCGATCCGATTACCGGCGAAATAGGTTTGAACACGGGCCCCATCGTCGCCAAGGACATCGTGATCGTGGGCGCGGCGCATCGCGCCGGAGGCGCGCCGCGGAGCAGGACGAACGCGAAAGGGTACATCCGCGGCTTCGACGTCAGAACCGGCAAGCGTCTGTGGATCTTCCACACCATTCCTCAGCCGGGAGAGTACGGCAACGAGACCTGGGAGAAAGACTCCTGGTCGTATTCGGGCAATACCGGCATGTGGGGTCCGTTCTCGGTCGATGAAGAGCTCGAAACGGTTTATCTTCCGATCGAGTTATCCACCGGCGACTATTTCGGCGGCCATCGTCCTGGCGACAACCTGTTCACCGAGTCACTCGTGGCTGTCGACCTGCGCACCGGGAAGCGCAAGTGGCACTTCCAGCTCGTGCATCACGGGATCTGGGATTACGACCTTCCGTGCGCGCCCATCCTTGCCGACATCACGGTCGACGGCAAGCGCATCAAAGCCGTCGCACAGGCGAGCAAGCAGGGATTCCTTTACGTGTTCGATCGCGTCACCGGGCAGCCGGTCTGGCCGATCGTCGAGAAGCCAGTCGAGAAAGGCACCGTTCCGGGCGAGTGGTATTCGCCGACGCAACCGTTCCCGACCAAACCTCCGCCGTTCGAGCTTCAAGGCATTCAGGAGAAGGATCTGATCGACTTCACGCCGGAGGTTCTGGCCGAAGCGAAGAAGGTGGCATCGACCATCAAGCTTGGCCCGTTGTTTACGCCGCCAATTGTGCGCGGCGACGGCGGCAAGAGCGGCACGGCGTACATCGCAAACGGGGCGAACTGGCCCGGTGGTTCCTACGATCCGGAAACGGGCCTCTTCTACGTCTTTTCCAACTCGCTCACGCGTCTGCTCGTCCTGGCGAACGAACCGAAGCGATCGGACATGGACTACATCAATACGGGTGGCGGTGGAGACTCGGGCGGTGGTGGCGGCGGACCCGGCTGCCTGTTGATGCCGTGCGCAATCACTGTCCAGGGCCTGCCGTTCGTCAAACCGCCATGGGGACGCATCACGGCCATCGATCTGAACAAGGGCGAAATGGCGTGGCAGATTCCGCACGGCGAAACGCTCGACGCGGTGACGAATCACCCGATGCTCAAGGGCGTCACGATTCCGCGAACAGGACGCATCGGACCGATCGGCACGCTGACGACCAGGACACTGGTAATCTCAGGGGAGAGAGGATTCACGACGCTGCCGTCTGGCCAGCGGTTTGCGAAGCTGTACGCGTATGACAAGGCGACCGGACGCGAGCTCGCGCATCTGGTCATGCCGGCGCCGCAAACGGGCAATCCGATGACCTACATGCTGAACGGCAAGCAGTATCTTGTCGTGGCCATCAGCGGTCCCGAATTTCCGGGCGAGTTGATCGCGTACGCAGTTCCGTAGTGCTGAGGAGGGGTGCATGGCGACCAATCTACCTGCACGGCGCGGAGCGGTCCTGGTTGTTGCGGCGAGCGTGCTGATCATGCTCCTGCTGATGGTGGCCCTCACGACATTTCCATTTCAGCTGGTGCGGAATGCCGGCGGTGCGATGGAGCCGACGCTGAAGGATCAGCAGCGACTGGTTGTCAACAAACTGATCTATCGCTTGCGCGAGCCGAGATCAGGCGAAGTCGTGATGATGGTGAACCCGCTCGACCCGAACCGGCTGTTCGTCCGGCGCGTGATCGGGCGAGCAGGTGATACTGTGCGAATCATCGGGGGCAACGTCTATATCAACGGAAAGCCATTGAGTGGCGACGACGTACCCTCCGAGTTCGGAAACCAGGAGGACTGGGGGCCACAGGTTGTGCCGGCGGGTTATTACTTCGTGCTGAGTGACAATCGGAACGACAGCTCCGACAGCCGGCATTGGGGATTCGTTCCAACGAGGTACATCATCGGCAAGATCGCCTGAGATGGATGAAGAACGCTGGTCGGCCGTCGATCGATACATCACGGATCATCTCGTCTCCCCGGATGCGGTTCTCGAGTCGGCTCTTCAGGTGAGCGAGGCTGCCGGCCTGCGGGCGATCAGCGTCTCACCGAATCAGGGCAAGCTCCTGTTTCTCATGGCGAAAGCCATGGGTGCGCAGAACGTGCTCGAGCTCGGCACGTTGGGGGGTACAGCGCCATCTGGCTGGCGCGCGCGCTGCCTGCCGGCGGCCGCCTCGTGACCATCGAACTGGACCCGGCATGTGCTGACGTCGCCCGTCAAAACTTTCGTCGTGCAGGTTGTGCCGACGCGGTCGACCTTCGAGTGGGACCCGCATTGGAGATCCTTCCGCACATCGAGGCCGAAGGGCTCGGCCCGTTCGACTTCATCTTCATCGACGCAGACAAGGTGAGCTACCCGCAGTACCTGGCGTGGTCGATCAAGCTGGCTCGGACCGGGAGCCTCATCGTGGCGGACAACGTCGTGCGCAAAGGCGCAGTGGCGGATGCTGCGTCGGAGGACGCGGCCGTGCAGGCTGTGCGTCGCTTTTATGCAGTGCTCGCGGCAGAACCTCGCGTCACCGCCACGGCCATGCAGACTGTCGGCGTGAAGGGTTATGACGGCTTTGCGGTGATATTGGTGACCGGATGACTCCCGTGTTCATCACCGGCGGCACCGGTTACGTCGGCAGACCGTTGATCGAAGCGCTGCTGAAGAGGAAATTCGTGGTGCACGCGCTGGCCCGGACCGAATCGGCAGCGAAACTACCGCCTGGGGCGAGCGTCGTCATCGGCAATGCCCTCGACGCGGCGACGTTTACCGGGGCAATTCCCGCCGGCTCGACATTCGTCCACCTGGTCGGGACGCCGCATCCGAACCCTGCCAAAGCGGCGGAGTTCCAGCGTGTCGATCTGGCGTCCGTCAAGGCCGCGGTCGCGGCGGCGGCCCAGGCCGGCGTGCTGCATTTCGTTTACGTCAGCGTCGCACATCCCGCTCCTGTCATGCGGGCGTATATCGCCGTGCGGGAAGAAGGTGAGACTCTGGTGAGAGCGAGTAGGATACGGGCAACGATTCTGCGGCCCTGGTACATCCTCGGGCCCGGCCATTGGTGGCCTTACATGCTGGTGCCCATCTACGCGATTCTTCGTGGGATGCCCGCGACGCGTGACGGCGCAGAGCGGCTGGGGCTTGTCACCCGCCGGGCCATGGTCGCGGCTCTGGTCGGCGCGATCGAGTCGCCGCCTGCCGATCACGCGAGGATCATAGAGGTGCCGGAAATCCGGGCAATGGCATGAGATTCAGATTCGCACTCGTATTGTCGCTTGTGACCGTCGCCTCGGCGTCGCTCGGCGCCCAATCGCGGCCGATCGATGCCGAACGATCGACGCTGACGGTGTTTGCGTACAAGTCCGGTCTGTTTTCCGCGTTTGCCGACGACCACACCATACGAGCGCCGATTGCCAGCGGATCGATCTCCGAGGAAGGCGCGCTCGCCGTTGAGATGAAGGTGCGATCGGCGGATCTCGTCGCCCTCGATCCGAACCTCTCTGCGTCGAAGAGGGCCGAAGTGCAGGCCCGGATGGTCGGCCCGGAGGTCCTCGACGTCAAGCAATATCCCGACATCGCATTCGCGTCGACGGCGATCGAATCAGCGGGCGCCAACCGGTGGACCGTGCGCGGCACGCTCACGATTCACGGCACGGCGCGGCCCACGACGTTTGCGGTGGCGCGACAGGATGGCCGCTATCGGGGGGCCGTTCTACTGAAGCAGAGCGATTTCGGGATCCAGCCGATCAGCATTGTGGGCGGCACCGTGAAAGTGAAGGATGAGCTGAAAGTGGAATTCGACATCGTTGCGCAGAAGTAAGGGCCGCCGACATGGACGTTGACGCCTATCTTGAACGGATCGGGTACTCGGGGTCGCGCGAGGCCACCGCCGAGACGTTGAGCCACCTGCACCGATCGCACTTGCTGGCGGTGCCGTTCGAAAACCTTGATATCGCGCTGGGCCGCCGCATTGTCCCTTCGGTCGAATCGTTCTTCGACAAGATCGTCAACCAGCGTCGAGGCGGGTTCTGCTACGAGCTGAACGGATTGTTTGGCTGGTTGCTCAAGGAGCTTCGCTTTCCCGTGACGGTGCTGTCGGCGCGGGTGTGCGATGGCGAGCAGCCGGGACCCGAATTCGACCACCTCGTCCTGCTCGTCAAGCTCGAGAAGGACCTGTTGGCCGACGTGGGCTTCGGCGACTCGTTTCTCGAGCCGCTTCCCATGAAAGAGACCGCAGTGCATCAGGACAGCGCCTACCGGGTGACGGGATTGCATCCCGAGCTGGCGCTCGAGCGCCGGCGGGGCGATGCAGCTTGGCAGCGGGAGTACGTGTTCTCGCTGACCCCGCGGCGGCTGGCCGACTTCAGCAGCATGTGTGACTACCACCAGACCGATCCGGCGTCGAACTTTACGCGACGAACGTTGTGCTCCCTTGCCACGCCGACCGGTCGCGTGACGTTATCGGGCAGGCGCGCGATTGTGACGACGTCGTCCAACCGGGAAGAGAGGGACGTCGCCGACGAGGAGGAGTATCGAGGTCTGTTGAGAACCTGGTTCGGGATCGATCTGCGTGACCGCATCCTGGTTCAGAAACTGTTCGCCAGCGGTGTCCGGTAATGCTCGCAGAGGCGGGTCGGCTGGATGCCGGCCCGAATGTGCCGGCATAGAAAATCATGGGCCCGATCAGGATCGCGCAACCCGCCGATGTGCCGGCATTGCAGGATCTGATCGCGCGGTCGGCGCGAGGACTGAGCGTTGGATACTACACACCAGACCAGGCCGAGGCGATGCTGCGATACGTCTACGGCGTCGACACGCAGCTCATCGACGATCAAACCTATTTCTTGATTGAGTCTGGACACGAGGTCGTGGCGTGCGGCGGCTGGAGCAGGCGAGCGACCCTGTTTGGCGGTGACCAGGCGAAGACCGGCCCTGATCCGCTGCTCGATCCGCGTGCACAACCGGCTCGAATCCGGGCATTCTTCGTCGACCCGCGCATGGCACGACGGCGCCTCGGGCATCAGCTGATGGTTGCGTCCATCGCCGCAGCGAAGGCGGCCGGATTCAGCGCTCTCGAGCTCGTGTCCTCGCTGCCAGGCGAGCCCCTCTATCTCGCGTCGGGGTTCAGCGCCATTGAGCGCTTTGAGCTCGCATTCCCTGAAGGTATTCGAGTGCCTGTCACGCGCATGAGCTGCGCGATTTAGGTGGGAGTCCCATGAATTTTGCCAGACGGGTGTTCCTCGTCGCTTCCATCTTCGGCGTCATCGTCTTATTCCCGATGTACTTTCTCGAGGACAAGACCGGCCGCGATTTCCCCCCTGCGATCACACATCCTGAGTACCTACTACGGCTTTGTTGGTGTCGCCCTCACCTGGCAGTTTGTGTTCTTCCTCATCTCGCGCGATCCCGTCCGGTATCGCCCGATCATGATTGCTGCGATTCTCGAGAAAGCGACCTGGGGATCTGCCACCATTGCTCTGTTCCTTCTCGGCCGGCTGAACACTCAGATGCTCGGGGCAGGGCTCATCGACCTTGTCCTCGGCTCCCTCTTTGTTGTCTCGTACACCCTTACTCACGCAGAACCATGAGTGACGAATCATGACCGACAAACCCAGGCGAATCCAGGTCTACGAGACACCCGACGTGACGGTGACGTTCGATCCGAACCTGTGCCGTCATACCGGCGTGTGCCTTCGAGGGCTGCCCGCGTGTTCGACATCCGCGAGAAACGATGGGTTCGGCCCGAGATGGCGCCGGCCGCAGACGTCATTGCGCAGGTCGGACGTTGCCCGTCTGGCTGCGCTGCAGATTCGACCAGAGACCGACGATGAACGACCTTGACGTCGCGATCGCGACCGCAATGGCAGGAGCGGCCTCGTGCGCCAGCGTTTCGACACGGCATTGCAGCGATTCGACAAGGGGGACGGCGATTTTGCGACCGATGCCGATGTGGAAGCCGAGCGCGCCATGCTGGCCTGCTTCGCGCAAACGCCCCGACGATGCCATTCTCGGAGAGGAGACCGGGACGAAGCGGGGCAGGCATTGGCGCACGTACCTGGTTCATCGATCCGCTCTGCGGCACGCTGAACTACGCGGCGAAGATGCGCGTGGTCGCCGTGAACGTCGCGCTCATTGCGGGAACGCATCGTATTGCGGCGGCCGTGGCCGACCCGTTCGCCGATGAGATCTTCTGGACGGATGGCTCGACCGCCAGAATGCGAGTGAACGGTCACGATTCTGTCCTCGTGCCGCATGCCGTTTCGAATCTGGTTGACCTGAATCTCGATCCGCCTTTTCCGAATGCGCCGGCGTTTCGGGCGACGGCGCTGGCCGGCGACCCCGGCTTCATGGCGCGATTCAGACCGCGCGTCGTGTCGACGTCGCTCGCCCTGGCTTGGGTAGCCACAGGACGGCGGGCCGCGTACCTGACGGATGGCGATGTGCGGAACAGCGTGCACTTCGCCGCGGGTCTTTCGCTCTGTGAAGCGGCGGGCTGCACGGTGACCGACTTGAGGGGCCATACCTGCGGTAGTGGTGCGACGGGGCTCATCGCGGCGGCTGATGCCGAGACGCATTCAGCCCTCTTGGCACTGGTGCGACGGTACCTTGCTTCGCATTCCTGAGTCACGCGCTCAACGACATCAGCACGTAGAGCTGGACCTTCAGGTCAGCCTCTGTCGAGGCTGAAAGGCAGACATCCACTGTGATGCATGTTACCTACCGTTTCGACTGTCAAGGCATCACGACGCAGGATCTCGAGGGATTGTTTGCAGCGGCCAGTCTTTGGCGGGCGTATTGGAGAGAAGATCGCTGCGCCTTCCTGAACAGTTCGGTCGTGTGCTCTGCGTGATGGCACGGCTCAGGCCGGACCGACTGCACAAGTAGTCGAGAGGAGCGATTGGCAAGTAGCAGAATATAGGCGATGACACTTCGACCGGTCGTCCCAATCGATTTGCCCATCATCCAGGCCCCGATGGCCGGCGTGCAGGGAAGTGCGCTTGCGATCGCCGTGTGTAATGCAGGCGGGCTCGGCTCGCTTCCGTGTGCAATGCTTTCGCCCGATGCGATGCGAACCGAGCTGGCGGCGATTAATTCGGTGACGAGCTGCCCGTACAACGTGAACTTCTTCTGTCACGCGCTTCCGCAGGAAAGTGCCGAACGCGAAGCACGGTGGCGGTCGGCGCTGGCGCCGTATTACGAAGAGCTCGGCATCGATCTGCATTCGATCGAGCCGCTGCCGAGTCGAACGCCCTTCAGCTCAGAATACCTCGACGCGCTGGAGACATTCCGGCCGCCAGTCGTGAGCTTCCACTTTGGCTTGCCTTCGCCGGAATTGGTCGCGCGACTCAAGTCGTGGGGCTCGAGGATTTTCTCGAGCGCGACGACCGTTGACGAAGCCCTGTGGCTCGAGGCCCGGGGCGTGGATGCCATTGTCGCGCAGGGCTGGGAGGCGGGCGGCCATCGAGGGATGTTCCTGGCCGACGATCTCACCACACAGATTGGCACGCTGGCGCTCGTGCCGCAGATTGCGCGCGCGGTGAAGATTCCGGTAATCGCTGCCGGCGGCATTGCGGAT
>CAWERD010000004.1:0-154288 GCA_963811435.1 Vicinamibacterales bacterium | reverse complement strand
CTCCGCCAGTGAGTTGCCGTCGGCGATCCCCGAACCGCCCCCGTTGCTGCTTATTCTCACAATCCTGACAGCTTCGGAGGCATTCTCATCAAGCGCCGCAGCTGCACATCTGCCGGCTGAGTTCCACCGCCCGAATCACCGCGCCGGCTCCACGACTTTCTTTGCGGTCGGCTCCGCCGCGCGGTATCGTGGCGGCCATGGGCCCCGTCACACAAATCCTGTCGGCAATTGAACAGGGCGATCCGCAAGCCGCCGACGAACTGCTCCCGCTCGTCTACGGTGAGTTGCGCAAGCTGGCCGCCCAGAACTTGGCCAGGAGAAACCCGGCCACACGCTCCAGGCCACGGCCTTGGTCCACGAAGCCTATCTTCGCCTGGTCGGCGACGATAAGCGCAGCACTGGAACAGCCGCGGACATTTCTTTGCCGCCGCGGCCGAGGCCATGCGACGCATCCTCGTCGAAGCGCTCGCCGCAAGGCCGGCTCAAGCACGGCGGCGAACGTCAGCGTGTCGATCTCGATTCGACTGCGTCGTGCGTCCTGAGGTCACCGTCGTTCGATCTGTTCGCGCTGGATGAGGCACTGTCCCGGCTCGCCGAAACCGAGCCCGCAGAAGGTCGAACTCGTCAAGCTGCGCTTCTTCGCCGGTCTGACCATGCCCGAGGCCGCCGCCGCGTTGAGCATCTCCCTGGCGACCGCCGAGCGCCACTGGACGTTCGCCAGGTCCTGGCTCTTCGCCGAACTAACGACGAGACGGTGCCGTCGCACCTTCCGCAAAAACTCAAACATCCGGTGAGGGGTTTGCCGGCCGCCTGTCGCACTGTCCTATAGTGAGGCACTGCAATGAACGAATCCTTCGCCGCTCGAATCCATCTTCTTCGCCGCCTTGGAAAAGGTACGCCCGACGCGCGGGCCGTCTATCTCGACGAGGCCTGCGAGGGCGATCCGGACTGCGCGGGCGTGTCGAGAGAATGCTGGCCGCTCAAGTCAGGCCGGCAGCTTTCTCGAGCAACCGGCTGTCGCCGAGATCGCGCCGTGATCTCACGACCGACAACCGGTCAGCGAAGGTCCCGGCACGGTCATCGGCCCCTACAAGCTGCTTGAACAGATCGGCGAAGGCGGCATGGGCGTCGTCTTCATGGCCGAGCAGACCGAGCCGGTTCAGCGCAACGGTCGCGCTGAAGATCATCAAGCCCGGCATGGACACACGCCAGGTGATCGCCCGCTTCGAGGCCGAGCGGCAGGCCCTGGCGATGATGGACCATCCGAACATCGCCAAGGTCTTGGACGCCGGGCACCAACCGACGGTGACGCGGCCGGCCCTACTTCGTCGATGGAGCTGTCGACAGGCGTGCCCATCACCAAATACTGCGACGAGAAGCAGCCTGCCGCTCGCGCGCAGCGCTTGGAACTGTTCATCCCGGTCTGCCAGGCCGTGCAGCACGCCCATCAGAAAGGCATCATTCACCGCGATCTGAAGCCGATCCAATGTTCTGGTGGCCGTGTACGACGACGACGCCGTCCCGAAAGTCATCGACTTCGGCGTGGCCAAGGCGATGGCGCCAGAAGCTGACCGACCGGACCTTGTTCACCGAGTTCGGCCAGATGGTCGGCACGCTCGAGTACATGTGCCCCGAACAGGCGGGCTGAACGATCTCGACATCGACACCCGCAGCGACATCTACTCGCTGGGCGTGCTGCTCTATGAACTGCTGACCGGCACGACGCCGTTCGACAGGAAGCGGCTGAAGAAGTCGGCCTTCGACGAAATCCGGCGCATCATCCGCGAGGAGGAGCCGCCGAAGCCGAGCACGCGGCTGTCAGCATCGAAGCGACGCGCTGCCATCATCGCGGCACAAGCGCACACCGAGCCGGCGAAGCTGACCAAGCTGGTGCGCGGCGAGCTGGACTGGATCGTGATGAAGGCGCTGGAGAAGGACCGCCAGATTCGCTACGAGACGGCCAACGGTTTCGCCCAGGACGTTCAACGCTACCTCAGCGATCAGCCCGTCATGGCGTGTCCGCCATCAACCCTCTTATCGGCTGAATAAGTTCATCCGTCGCAACAAGGCCGGCGTTTTAGCCGCATCGGCGATCCTCGCGGCGCTGATGCTCGGTCTAGCGTTAGCGTGGATCAGTGCTGTTCGGCTCGCACGCAAGCTTTCCGCAGTGACCAAGTTGCGCAATTCCTTAAAGATACGCTCGCGGCGGCCGGACCGAGCGTGGCCCGCGGCCGCGACGCCACGCTACTCGCGAGATTCTCGACAGGACGGCGGAAAGAGTGGGAAAGGACCTCCGAGATCAGCCCGAAGTCCAAGGCGACCTGTTTTTCACTCTGGCTATCACCTACGCGGACATCAGCGGCGACGAGCGAGGATTGGAAATGTTTCAACACGCCGCCGACAGCTACCGCATCGCGTTGGGCGACGAAAATAGCAGCGCGCGGGCACTTGCTCGGCTTGGTTCGATGCAAAGCATGAGGGGCAACCCCTCCCAGGGCAAGAAGACGGCCCAATTAGCCGTGGACGTCGCCCGCCGTTGCGAGGATCGAGCGGTCCTAGCCGAATGCCTTTACCATCGTGCGATCGCAGGTCGGATATATTCGTGGTCCGGCCGCACTGGATCGGAGGATTTAGCCAAAAGCGTGGCGGCCGCAAAAGCGCTTGGCGCGGTCGCCGTGCAGGTTGGAACTGCCTATCTGTTGTGCCCGGAGTGCACGACGAGCACCGTGCATCGCGCCGCTCTGAAGAGCGACGCCGCCCGTCACACCGCCGTGACGAATGTGTTCACCGGCCGGCCGGCGCGCGGCATCGTCAATCGCCTCATCAGAGAACTTGGACCGGTGTCGGAGGCGGCACCGGCGTTTCCGTTGGCGTTTACCGCGGTACTCCCGCTGGCGGCAAAAGCGGCGAAAGAAGGCCGTGATGATTTTTCGCCCATGTGGGCGGGCCAGAATGTCAGCGGATGTAAAGAGGTGCCCGCCGCTGAGTTGACGGCAGCGTTGGCGGATTAAGTACATAATCACGCGAAGGAGGGAGATCCCGATGCTGACCCCGCGTGTTACGGTGACCTCGTCAATCGTGCTCGCTGGCGCCCTTGCGATCTTTCAACACGTCGCGGCGACTCAACAGCCTGAGACGAACGAGCAACGTGCCGCTCGCTTCCGTCAGATGTCCGTCGAGGCGGAGACAAAGGGTCTTGCCGAGGCGTTCCGCGGCATCACGACAAACGGCAGCATCGAGTCCGGGTTGTTTGCCATCAAATCCACAGGCGTGTCCACCGAGCCGGTGCAAAAGGCCGCAGAGCAGTTCCTCCGAACACTCACCGAACCGCAACGGGCAAAATCGTCTTTCGCCGTCGACGACGTCGAGTGGCGCAAGTGGATGAATCAGGACTACTACGTACGCCAGGGCGTCAGTTTTCTGGAAATGACCAGCGCACAACGCGACGCGGCGATTGCGCTGATGCGCCAGGGACTGAGTGCCCGGGGACTGAAACAGACGCGCGACATCATGCGCCTCAACCACACGCTGGGCGAGCTCAACGACAACGATTTCGATCGTTACGGCGAGTGGCGATATCACATGACGGTCATGGGAACGCCGTCACGGACCGAGCCGTGGGGCTGGCAGCTGGATGGCCACCACGCGATCGTCAACTACTTCGTGCTGGGCGATCAGGTCGTGATGACGCCGCTCTTCGCGGGTTCGGAACCGGTGATTGCGGCAGGTGGGCTGTACAAGGGCACAGCGGTGCTGCAGGACGAGCAGGCCAGCGGCCTGGCGATGATCAAGAGCCTCGACGAAACCCAGCGGAGCAAAGCGATCCTGCGCACGTCGAAGACCGCCAACGACAACCTCACCGAGGCATGGAAAGACAACGTCGTGCTCGACTACGCCGGCCTGGCCGTGACAGACATGAAGCCGGACCAGCGCAAGCGGCTGCTCGACTTGATCGGCCTCTACATCTCCAACATGGACGACGGCCACGCCCGCGTCAAGATGGATGAGGTCGGCCGGCAGCTCGACCGCACATGGTTTGCCTGGATTGGCGGAACCGAACCGGGCACGGTGTTCTACTACCGTATTCACAGCCCGGTCATCCTCGTCGAGTTCGACCATCAGCGCCCCGCGAACCTTCGACAGTACGCGAAGGATCCGATGGCGCCCAACCCGCAGCACATTCACGTCGTCGTTCGCACCCCGAATGGCAACGACTACGGCAAGGATCTGCTTCGTCAGCATTACCTGCAGCACCGGCATGAATGAGTCGGCAGTCGGCAGTCCGCAGTCGACAGTCCGCAGTCGACAGTCCGCAGTCGGCAGTCAGCAGTCGATTCAGGTAGTGCTGACCAGTAGGTCAGTCATTCAGAAGGAGACCGTCATGTCAGCGACCAACAAGGACATCGTGCTTCACCACTGGTATCAGGAGCTCTGGGACAAGTGGAACATCGCCGTCGCTGATGAGCTGTTCACCGCCGACTACCTTCTGCACCTGCCCGGCAGCCCGGCTCCTGTGGACCGCGACTCGACCAAGCAGGTCGTCCAGATGTTCAGTGTGGCGTTTCCGGATCTTCAGCACACCATCGACGAGCTCATCGCCGAAGACGACGTCGTCGCGGCTCGATGGACGGTCACAGGGACGCACCAAGGAGACTTCCAGGGCATCGCACCAACCGGCAAGACAGTGACGTTGTCGGGCATGACCGTGCACCACATGGCCGACGGCAGGATTTCCGAGACCTGGCTGATGTTCGACACGATGGAGCTCCTTCAGCAACTCGATGCCGCTCCGAGGCTCGCCCAGGCCGGCTGAGGATGCCGACACGTCGAGACTTTCTCATCGGCGCAGCCTCGCTCGCCACAACCGCGATCGCAGGCCGGTCTGTCGCGGATGCGGCGCAAGGGCCGTCTGGCCAGGCTTGGAGCAGCGGCGACGTCGTGCATCTGCTGCCCGCCGCTACCCACGACCGATTCCTGATCAAGACATCCTTCAAGACACCGCAGCGCGCAGCACCCGTGCTGCTTGCCGATGGCAGAAAAATTTCGGGACGCGAGGGCGACACGCTCGGTTTCTTCTGGGCGTTCGACGCCGCAGGCCTCGAGCCAAGCCGCCGCTACACCCTCCAGATTCTCGATGCGCGCGGACATGCGCTGTGCGATCCGTGGCCGCTCAGCACCTTGCCGTTGCCGGGAGACAGCCCGAAAAACGTCCGGTTGCTCATCTACTCGTGTGCCGGCGGGCACGACATTCTGCCCGACCACATGCCGACCGACGTCAGCACGCATCGATTCCTGACCTTGGCCGTGCGCCGGCGCATGCTGGAACGGGCGATGTCTTTTGCTCCCGACGTGGTCGTGGCCAACGGCGATCACATCTATTGGGATCTGTTTTCTGCGCGCGCCAACCTCCTCGGCATGTCGCCGGCCGCGAAGGCCTATGCGGGAGTGTTCGATCGCACGCAACCCGTGCTCGGCACGGCGAACGAACAGGTGTTGAAGAAGGCCGTCGGGCCGCAAATCGCGGATCTCTACGGCACGATGATGCGTTCGACGCCTGTCTGTTTCCTTCAGGACGATCACGATTATTTCGAGACGGACGAGGCGGACGACACGCTCGTGACGATGCCGCCAGACCCGTTCATGCTGAATCTCGCTCGTGCATCACAACTCCTGTATTACCCGGAGTTCCTGCCAGACGCACACCGCGGCGCAGGTCTTGCTTCAGGATCAGCGGCCGATCGGCCGGCCGGCGTTTCCGAGAGCTTCGGCACGCTGAGGTACGGCAGGCTGCTCGAGTTGCTGATGTACGACTGCCGGCGATACATGACGATGACGGGACCGAGCGCGACGTTTGTGCCGCCGGCCATCGAGCAGTGGCTCACGGCCCGCATGGCAGGCTCGGATGCCATCCACGTCGTCAACATGCCATCGATACCGCCGGGCTGGAGCGCGGGGAAGTGGGGCGAATGGTATGCCGACATGGATGCGGGCAACCAGCAGCTGACGACAAAGATTCCCAAGCCTTACTGGCAATCCGGCTGGCGGTTGCAGCACGATCGGCTCCTGCAGGCGTCATCCGCCATGCGCGGCCGCATTCCGCTGTTCATCAGCGGCGACCTTCACGCGATCGGCGAAGGGCGTGTGCTCAGGACATCCAAGATCGATCTGCGATCGAATCCAGTCACCTGCGTGCTGCCTGGTCCCGTCGGGACAGGGCGGCCAGGCTGGCCCTCACTGGTGCGCGGTCTCCGTGGCCTGCCGCCCGAGGGCCTCGAGATGGAGGAAGGGCTGCCGACGCTCGAGGAAAACGGTTTCACGATCGCCGATTTCACGACAGAGCACGTGACGCTGCGTTATTTCAGCTGGAAGCTCGGACGCCCCGAGGCAGCGCTGGATACACTCGACCCATTTCGCGTGACAAACCTGGTGATGAGATGAACGTGAACGGCGGCATCGATCGACGATCGTGGCTGACGACGTGCGCGAAGGCGGCCGCAGGCGTGGCGTGGTTGCCGAACATCATCGAGGCTGCTCCGAAGCTCCGCGTCACCAGGTTCGAGCTGTTGCCGATGCGTGCGACCGCTCGAACTGTGTGGCTCTTCGTTCGTCTCGGCACCGACGCCGGCCTGACAGGACTCGGTGAAGCGTCAGACGCGTTCGGGTTTGCCAACACGAGCCAGCAGAACGCCTCGCAGATGCAATCCGAGCTGAAGGCGCTGTTCCAGCTCGTCGAAGGCAAGTCGCCGCTCGATATCGCCGCATACCGGCGCGAAGGGGAGCGCCTCGTGGCCGGACGAGGTTTGATTCCTGCGACGGCGTACAGCGCGATCGAACAGGCGCTCTGGGATCTCTCCGGAAAAGCGCTCGACGTTCCCACATATGCGCTGTTCGGCGGAAAACTGCGAGACAGTTTGCCCGTCTACGCCAACGTGAATCGCGCCACGCAGCCGCGCACGCCACAGGGATTCGCAGCGACCGCGCAGAGAGCGGTCAAAGAGGGATTTCGCGCGGTGAAGGCGGCACCGTTCGATGGCTTCCCGCCGCCCGGCTCGAAGCCGGAGGCGATCGAGGCGGCAGTTGAAAACGGCATCGCGTGCATGGCAGCGATGCGGGAGGCGATTGGCCCCGATGTCGAGTTGATGGTCGATTGCCACAGCTTCTTTGACGTCCCGCTGGCCGAGCGTGTCGCGCACAGGCTCGAGCCACAGAAGCTGGCGTGGTACGAAGAACCCGTGGCTCCCGAGCGGCTCGAGGAAACGCTCGCGATACGCAAACGAATACAGCAGCCGATGGCGGGCGGAGAGATTCTCTTCGGCGTGGCCGGCTTTGCGCCGCTCTGCCGCACGCGCGCCGTCAACGTGATCATGCCCGACGTCAAACACTGCGGCGGCCTGCTCGAGCTCACGCGGATTGCGTCGATGGCCGAAGCCGATGGCGTGGAAGTGGCGCCTCACAACCCGAGCGGTCCGGTCTCGACGGCCGCGACCGTTCAGGTCTGCGCGGTCTTGAAGAACTTCCGCCTCATCGAGCTCCAGTGGGGTGAAGTTGAGTGGAGACATGAAGTCCTGCAGCCACGCGAGCTCTTCGAGAAGGGGATGATCCGGGTCCCGGATCGCCCTGGATTCGGAATCGAGCTGGACGACCGGGTGGTGAAGGCGCACCCGGTGTAGGAGGTGATGCTTGCCACTGTCGTTGGAAAGCCGCCGGATCGGCGACATCGTCGTCACCAGGTGCAGCGGCCGCATCGTCGAGGGCGACGAATCTGCACTGCTGTACGAGCACATCGCGAGTCTGCTTCCGCACGATCGGTACATCGTTCTCGATTGTGCGGGAGTTGATTTCATCGACAGCGGTGGACTTGGACTGCTTGTGCGGCTGCTCAGCCGGGCGCAAAGCGCCGGTGGCGATCTGAGGCTCTGCGCCCTGCCGGCGAGGTTCATGGAGATTCTGCGGGTGACACGGTTGCAGACGGTCTTCGATACGCACGTGTCGGACGCGGATGCCGTGGCCGCGTTCTACCGCGACACCAGGACGGCCAAGTCTCCCGATCTTCTGGCCACAGATATTCTGTGTGTCGCGCCATCACTCGATGTCATCGCATATCTCCGTGGAGTTCTGCGCCAGGCGGGACATGGCGTCATGACATCGGACAACCTGCCGGATGCGCTGATGCTTTTGAGAGCCACGCGACCCCGGCTCATCGTCATGAGCGCCGATCTTCATGCCCTGCAGAACACCCCGGCCGCTGACGCCTTTCGAGACGCCACGAACTGTCCGGTCATCGAACTGACGGCGGACTTTTCTCAGCGCGATGCCGGCGACGCGGCCGAACGGCTTCTCGAACAGGTTCGCGAGGCGCTCCGCTGAAGGCGTCAGGAGGTTCCGTGACTCATATCAGCCGGCGTGAATTCGTCCATCGAGGAGTGCTGGCCGGTGTCGCGGTGGGGGCGGCCCGTGAGAGTGCCGGTCAGGCACCGGCCGTCATCACGCGATCGGCCAGGCCTGTCGTGATTGCATCGGGCAACGGCAACCGATTCAAAAACGGCGGCACTGCGACGTGCGTGGAAGAAGCGTTTCGGC
The DNA here is from genome assembly GCA_963811435.1 of Vicinamibacterales bacterium. GTDB lineage: Bacteria > Acidobacteriota > Vicinamibacteria > Vicinamibacterales > JAMQPK01 > JAMQPK01. The sequence continues at coordinate 145,708 of CAWERD010000004.1, read as the reverse complement.
AGCTGACAGGCGGGCGTGATGTGCTCGATGCGCTGATTGCGGGCGTCAACATCGTCGAGCTCGATCCAGAGGACACGAGCGTCGGCTACGGTGGCCTTCCCAATGCGGACGGCATCGTGCAGCTCGACGCCTGCTGCATGCACGGGCCGAAGCGGCGGGCCGGTGGCGTGGCGGCGCTCGAGGGCGTTCGCACGCCGTCGCTCGTCGCCAAAGCGGTGATGGACCAGACCGATCATCATCTGCTGGTTGGTACCGGCGCTCAGACGTTTGCCCGGAGCATGGGGTTCACGATCGAAGCCGATCTCAACACGCCGCGGTCACGTCAGCTCTGGCTTGAATGGAAGCGCCGAGTTGATCCACAGCACTATCTCGATCCCGATAAACGCGCCGCGGCCAGTCTCGACGCTGCGCTTCAGATGGCCGCCGACGGGCTGGTCGATATCGAACACCTCTATGGAACCATCAATTGCAACGGCCTCTCTCCCAAGGGCGAGCTGGCGGGCGTCACGACCACCAGCGGCCTCGCGTGGAAGATACCGGGACGGGTCGGCGACTCTCCGATACTCGGCGCCGGCCTGTATGTGGATGGCGAGGTCGGCGCGGCCGGATCGACCGGACGCGGTGAAGCGAACCTCTACGGTTTGTGCTCGTTTCTCATCGTAGAAGGGATGCGCCGCGGCATGAGTCCCAAAGACGCCGGGATGGAGGCGTTGAGGCGCGTCAAGACAGCGACCATCGAACGCCGATTGCTGAACAGCCGCAACGAGCCCAACTTCAATCTGAACTTCTACGCGTTGAACGCCAGAGGAGACCATGCCGGCGTTGCCCTTTACGCGCCTCGCGGTGCGACCTACGCCGTCTGCACCGAAAACGGGGCCGAGAGCCGGCCGATCGACGCGCTGTTGCAGGGAAGCCCCTGACGCCGATTACGGCGTGGACGCGCCATGCATGAGCGCGACGCGAAGCTTCAATTCGCCTTTGTCGTCGCGCCGCAGTATGTAGGTTGATACTTCGCTGCCGAGGATTTTGCCCTGTGCGTCGAGATGGGGCCAGCGGACCTGTACCGTGGCCAGACGTTTTGTTGCCCACTCGATGCGAACGATCTCGGGCCGCGTGTCGGTAATCCCTTGCGCGTTGTATTGCGCTTTGGCATTGCCGAAGAACGCTTCGAACTCTTCCCGCCGGCTGACGGCCATCACGTTCTCGTCACCGATGACGAGGGCCGGCACCTCCCACATGGTGCTCACCGTACGGCCGTCTCCGGAGACCAGCGCGCGAGCCATTCGATCGAGAAATTGCTGGATTTCGTCGGTGGGTGTCGCTTCCTGCATCACACGATCGCATGCAACGGGCGTTCCGATGCGTTGTGCAATTGATGCGTCCACGGACACAATCATGAGCAAGAATTGTCCGGCGTTTCACGACTGACCCAGCATGATCAACGCAACCACTCCCGCGCCGGTCGCTCCGGCACCCACGTCCGCTCCGACACTGCGCCGTGAGCTCGGCAAGTGGGATCTCACGGCCATCGGCATCAATCAGATGATTGGCGGCGCCATTTTTTTTCTGCCGTCCCAGGTGGCCGCACAGGTCGGAAGCTGGAGCCCGATCGCGTTCCTCGCCACCGGGCTCGCATCGCTGCTCGTGGCGCTGTGTTTCGCCGAGGTCGGCAGCCGGTTCGAACGGACCGGTGGTCCGTATCTATACACTCGCGCGGCATTCGGACGATTCGTCGGATTCGAAGTCGGCTGGATGCAGTGGGTGACGCGTGTCACCAGCCAGGCGAGCATCGTCAATGCCATTGCGCTTGCGCTGGGCTTCTACTGGCCGGCCATCACCACCGGCATCGGCCGTGCCACGCTCATCTCGGCAGTTACGCTGAGCGTCGGATGGATCAATCTGCGCGGCATCCGCCCGAGCGCGTTCGTGATCAACCTGTTCACCGTTGGCAAGCTCGTGCCGTTGGCGCTCTTCATCGTTGTCGGCCTGTGGTTTGTCGATGCCAGTCGCCTGATACCAGCCGGTACGCTTTCACTGCAGCAGATATCTACGGCCGCGCTCCTGTTGATCTTCGCGTTTGGCGGGTATGACGTCATCGGCGTGCCGGCGGGTGAGGCAGCCGATCCGCGCCGGCACCTGCCCTTCGCGTTCGTCACGACGATTCTGGCGGTGAGCGCGATTTTCACGCTTGCGCACATCGTGGCGCTCGGAACGTTGCCTGAATTAACGGTGTCGAAGACGCCGCTCGCCGATGCCTCGTTGCTGATCATGGGTGCCGCCGGTGCGTTGCTCATCAATACGGGATTCGATCGTCTCGATGACGGGCAACAACCTGGGAGGGATTCTGACAGGCTCGCGCATGCTGTTCGCGCTGGCCGAGAACGGTGAGCTCCCTCGCTTCTTTGGAAAAATCCACCCGCGTTACCGTACGCCTTCGAACGCCGTTATCTTCACCACACTCGCAGCCCTGGCGCTCGCGCTCTCTGGCTCGTTCGTCATACTCGCCTTAGCCAGCGCGGTCGCACGGCTTGTGGCTTATCTGGGCGCTTGCGCGGCCACGCTGCGCCTGCGCCATCCACGTTTTCACGGCACGGTGGGGCCGGCGACGTTCGTCGCGCCGTTGGGCCCACTGGTGCCGCTGGCGGCGATTGCCGTATCGTTATTAATTCTGGCGGGCGCTACCACGCAGCAACTGCTCGGTGGTGCAGTGGGACTCGGCGTTGGCGCGGCCCTGTTCGTGGCCAGTCGCCGGTTCGACGATCGGCCGGGAGGAAACGCCGTATAACGCTGGTCGCACGGTGGTGTGCATGCAGGCGAAGATGTTTGCGGAGAGCGCCCCATATGAGCGGTTCATGGGGCGGTGGAGTCGCCAGCTGGCGCCGCAACTGGTGAAGTTTGTCGACATCTGCAGCGGCGACTCCGTTCTCGATATCGGATCCGGCACCGGTGCGCTGTCGTTCGCGATTGCCGACGCTGTGCCGTCCGCTCACGTCACCGGCATCGATCCCGCTGCGGTCTACGTGGCCGATGCAAACGCCCGCGCATCGGCACATAGCGCCAGGATTCGCTTCATGGTCGGCGACGCTCAGCGGCTGCAGTTTGCCAATCGCGCTTTCGATCGGGTCGTGTCTCTCCTCGTCATGAACTTCATTCCCGACTCCTCGAAAGCGTTGCGCGAGATGGTGCGCGTCACGCGGTGCGGCGGGACTATCGGAGCCGCCGTCTGGGATTACGGCGCAGGGATGCAGATGCTTCGCATTTTCTGGGACGAAGCCGTGCGCCGCGATTCATCCGTCGGCCCACGCGACGAACGCCACATGCCGCTCTGCAAACCGGGCGAGCTGGCGGCGCTGTGGCGTGCGCACGGGCTCGCGCAGGTCGATGAGCAGCCGCTCTCGATCCAGCTGTCATTTGCGTCGTTCGACGACTACTGGTCGCCATTTACCGGAGGGCAGGGCCCCGTCGGCTGGTATGTTGCACGGTTATCGGTCGGCGATCGAGAGGCGCTGCAGTGTCGGCTGCGAAAGCGATTGCTGGGTGATGGTCCCGATCGCGCCTTTACCCTCGATGGCCGTGCCTGGGCAGTGAAGGGCGTCGTTCCGTGAGTCCCCTCAACCGCGAGTTGCGCCGCGCGCCGGCCGGATACTCGGGCACTCCGCTCGTGAAAAAACTCGGGATCAAGCCAGCGAGCCATGTGCTCGTCCTTGGCGCGCCAGACGGATATCGCGCGATGCTCGAGGGATTGCCCGATCAGGTGAAGTTTGTGGCCGCCGCGTCGGGATCGACAGACCTTGTCCACGTGTTCAGCAGAAGAAAATCTGAGCTGGCGAAAACGCTCACGGCGCTGCGGCGTACGTTGCCGCCGCCTGCGATCATCTGGGTGTCCTGGCCGAAGAAGTCCTCAGGTGTTGAGACCAACATCACCGAGGATACGGTCCGCGAAGTGGCACTCCCGCTTGGTTTGGTCGATGTCAAGGTCTGCGCGGTCGATGACCTCTGGTCGGGCTTGAAGCTCGTCGTCAGAAAGGCGCTGCGCTGATTCGAGGGAGACTATCAAGATTGAAGGAGGAAACGATGCGCAGATCTCATCTCGGTGTCGTCTGTCTCATGTTGCTCGGCGCTCAGGCCGCGGGTGACGCACACTTCAAGCTGCTGGAGCCGGCGTCGTGGCTCGTGGAAAACGATCGCGGCGATCCTCAGAAAGCGGCGCCATGCGGCGGCGATGCCAAGGACAAAGGCACGCCCACCAACGTCGTCGCCAAAGCCGTCGGTGGTCAGAAGCTGAAAATCCGGGTCCTCGAGACGATCTATCATCCGGGCCACTATCGCGTGGCGCTTGCCGTGAACTCGCGCGCCGAGTTGCCGCCCGATCCGGTCACCACCACGCGAGAGACCGAGAAGGGTCCGCGATCGGTGTGGGCGGTTGTGCAAAGCCCACCGCAGAAGCCCGTGCTGGCCGACGGCCTGTTCCCTCATTACACGAAGCCAGCCTCGCCCCAGACTTACGAGGCCGATATCGAGCTTCCGAACATCAGCTGCAGGAAATGCACGCTGCAGATCGTTCAGTGGATGGCCGAACACGGCCTCAACAATCCCGGCGAGTACACCTACCATCACTGCGTCGATCTGGAGATCACCGCCGATCCTGCGAAGCCAGTCGACAAAGCCTGGGGGAGCGCCGAAACAAAGGCGAACTGATGTGTGACGTATGTCGAATGAGCCTGTTCGCTGCGGGTGGGCGCGAACGCCGTTGTCTATCGCGTACCACGACGCCGAGTGGGGATCGCCGGTGCACGACGACCGGACACTGTTCGAATTTCTCATTCTCGAAGGGGCCCAGGCCGGCCTGAGCTGGGAGACGATCCTCAAGAAGAGAGATGAGTACCGCAAAGCGTTCGCGGGCTTCGATCCCGCGAAGGTGGCGCGTTTCAAGACGGAGCGTGTTCAGCGGCTGTTGAAGAATCCGGGCATCGTACGAAACCGTCTCAAGGTCAACGGCGCGGTGACCAACGCCCGGCTGTTTCAGGCTGTACAGCGGGAGTTCGGCAGTTTCGACAAGTACGTCTGGTCCTTCGTGGGCGGCGAGCCGCGCATCAACTCATGGCGCGCGCTCAGGGACATTCCCGCACGCACTCCGCAGTCCGACGCGCTCAGCCGCGATTTGTCGAAACGCGGCTTCAAGTTCGTGGGCTCGACGATCTGTTATGCATTTATGCAGGCCGTCGGCATGGTTGACGATCACACGGTCGATTGCTTCAGGAAAAATGCGCGCCATTGAAATTGAAAGGAAGATGCCATGAAGAAAAACCCAATCGTGCACTTTGAAATCTACGCGGACGATCCCGAGAAGCTGGGCAAATTTTATTCCACCCTCTTCGACTGGGCCATCGAACCGGTGCCGGGCATGGACTACCGGATGGTCAAGACCGCAGACACGGATGGGAAGGGCATGCCCACGCAGCAGGGCATCAACGGTGGCCTTGTAAAACGCCCGGAGGGGTACAACGTGACCGCGCCGGTGAACTACGTCAACGTCGACTCGCTCGACGCCTCGGTGAAGCGGGCCCAGGATCTTGGCGCCAAAATTACCAAGCCGCGAGCGCCTGTGCCTGGCATGGGCTGGTTCGCGATGCTGATCGATCCGCAGGGCAACCACTTCGCGATGTGGGAGCAGGACGCGAACGCCAAATAGGAAATACAACAGGAGATCAGAAGGGAAGAGAGGATCTTTTCTTCCTGAAAAATTGAATTTCTTCTGACCTTCTGGTCTTCTGTTAAGGTCGCTTGCTTTCAAGTGATTGATCGCAGAGCGCCGGCAGCACGTCCCCGATTCGTTCTCGAATGACGACGTCGGCGACGTTGTCGAACGCGGTCGGCTCGGCGTTCACAATCACGAGGCGAGCGCCGGCAGATTTCGCGCGTGGCACCGCGCCGGCAACCGGGAACACCTGCAGCGTCGTGCCGATCGCGATGAACAGATCCGCTTCACCCGCGGCGTCCAGGGCCCGATCGATCACCTCAGGCACGAGGGACTGACCGAACGAAATCGTGGCGCTTTTGAGGATTCCCTTGCAGTCCGTGCACGGCGGGTCTTCCTCGCCTGCGCGCACACGATCCAGCACCACCTGCATAGGACCGCGGTTGCCGCAGCTCATGCAGATGTACTCGTGCACGGTCCCGTGAACTTCGATCACTCTCTCTGGTGAGTTCCCCGCCCGCTGGTGAAGACCGTCGATGTTCTGCGTAATCAACGCATGCAGCTTGCCTGCGCGTTCGAGATCCGCAAGCGCGCGATGCCCGTTGTTCGGTGTGGCCGTCCAGGCTGGATGCACCAGCCGCTGCTGCCACGCGAGCCTGCGAACCTCCGGATCCGCCATGTAATAGTGAATGTTCGAAAGCCGTTCGGCTTTCGGGTTCTTCGTCCACACGCCCTGGGGCCCGCGGAAGTCGGGAATGCCCGACTCGGTCGAGATGCCGGCGCCCGTCAGCGCGACGATGCGTTTCGATGTCTGTATCCAGCGGCGCACCAGATCGATGTCGGCCATGGGCCGAGTCTATACTTGAACGCAACGGGAAACGTGTTCATTGATAGTGGAGTGGGATCATGCGCAGCACGATTGTGTTCGTGACGGGACTCATCATCGGACTGGCGATCGAATCCGGAGTGGCCCAGCAGGGCCGCATCGTCGGGCTGAATCACGTGGCCATCAGCGTTGCCGATTACGCGGCCGCGACAAGTTTCTACGCGAAGCAGATGGGATTTCGCGAGGCGTTTTCATTCCGCGAAGCGGACGGCACACCGTACTTCACCTATTTTCAAATCAGCCGCGATACGTTTCTCGAGGTAATGCAGGCCACACCGGCGCGTCCTGCCGGATGCCCGCACTTCGGCCTCGAAGTCGAGAATCTCGATGCGACAATCGCACAACTGAAGCAGCGGGGTGTAGACGTGCGTGCGCCCTCCCTGAGTCCACGAACCCGCACACGCATCGCGCTGGCAACCGGACCCGGTGGCATCGACATGGAGCTCCTCGAGATGGGCCCGGATTCGCTGCACCGGAAAGTGATCAATTCGTGGAAATAGCCACGGGAGGCATGGTTCGATGATCGGCAGAGCCCGGATATTACTCGTCAGCGCGTTGGCCGCGGCGCTTTCTGCGGCCGCATGTGGCTCGTCGCCACAGCCACCGCCGGCAGTGCCGTCGGGAGACGCCGCCTTCACCGAAGTGGCGCGCGCGTACCTGGACGACATCTACAGTCGATATCCGACGTTTGCGACCGCTCTCGGGATTCACAAGTACAACGAGCGCATCGAGGATTACTCACGCCAGGCGGTGAAAGAAGCGATTGCGTCAGCGCAGCAGTTTCGCGCGCGTGTCGCCGCGATCGCCCCGGGGACGTTGTCGCCGAACAACCAGCTCGACCACGAACAGCTCCTTCGCGCCATCGACTCGCGTCTCGTCACGCTCGAGGCGGTACGCCCATGGGCCCGCGATCCCGACAGCTACAGCAGCGGCCTGACCCGCACCGCGTACATCATGATCAAGCGCGATTTCGCGCCGGCTGAGGTCCGGCTGCGGCAGCTCGTCGCCCGCGAGAGACTGATGCCGGCTGCGCTGGCCGAGGCTCGCAAGAATCTCGAGAATCCACCCCGCATCTATACCGAAATTGCCATCGAGCAGATGGACGGCAATCGCGGGTTCTTCGAGACCGCCGTGGCGTCGGCCTTTCCAGGCGTCACCGACGAAGCGCTGCTCGCGGAGTTCAAGGGTGCCAATGATGCCGTCATCGCGGCGCTGTCCGAGTACAAGCAGTGGCTGCAGAACGACCTGCTGAAGCGATCGAACGGAGACTTTGCCTTCGGCGAAGAGACCTTTCGGAGAAAGCTTGCTGCCGACGAGATGATCGAGATGCCGCTCGACCAGCTGCTGACGATCGCCGAGCGCGATCTGAAGAAGAACCAGGCGGCCTTCGCGGAAACGGCCAGACTGATCGATCCAAAACGCACACCGTCAGAGATCTTGAAAGCCGTCGAGTCCGAGCATCCGCCGGCGGAAAAGCTGCTCTCGACGACACAGGCCGAGCTCGATGCGCTGGCCCGCTTCATGACGGAGAAGCGGATTATCACCATTCCGAAAGCGGCGCCGGCGCGCGTGGAAGAGACGCCGCCGTTTTTGCGCGCCACGACGACGGCATCGATGGACATTCCGGGACCGTTCGAAACGGTTGCGACCGAGGCGTACTACAACATGACGCTTCCGGATCGAAAAGCGACCGCGGCCGAGAAGAACGAGTTCATGACCATGTGGTACTTCGCCGCCATCTCGAACGTGTCGGTGCACGAAGTGTGGCCCGGACACTACCTGCAGTTTCTCTACGCCCGAAGCTTTCCATCCGACATTCGCAAAGTATTCGGCGCGTCGACCAACAGCGAGGGGTGGGCGCACTACTGCGAGCAGATGGTCATCGACGAGGGTTTTCACGCCGATGACCCGAAGTACCGGCTCGCGCAGATTCAGGATGCCCTCCTTCGCGATGCGCGGTTCGTCGTCGGCATCAGGATGCACACCAAAGGCATGACCGTGGCCGAGGCCCAGGAGTTCTTCGTGAAGGAGGGCTACCAGTCACGCCCGTCCGCGAGAGCGGAAAGCAAGCGCGGGACCTCGGATGCCACCTACGGCTACTACACGATGGGCAAGTTGATGATTCTGAAGCTGCGTGACGACTACAAAGCCAGGATGGGCGCCGGGTATTCGCTGCAGAAATTCCACGACACCTTCATCAGCCTTGGTCCGCTGCCGCTGCCGCTCATCAGAAAGGCCATGCTCGGAGAAGCCGGACAGTTGTTTTCGCAGTAGACTGCCCGGAAACTCGAAATGGACGAACGGCCAGAAGAACCCGTCGAGCCGCTGCAGGGAACCGCCGCGCCGATTGCCGCCGAAGCGGAATCGCGGGTGGTGCCTCCTGCAGCGGAGACGGCCGTGCCTCCGGCAGCAGAGACGGCTACTCAAGGAGCGCCCGTGGAAGTTCATCCTCCGCATCCACCTGCCCACTCCGTCAAGGACTTCCTGATTCAGCTCCTCACGATTACCGCCGGCGTTCTCATTGCGTTGTCGATCGAGGGGTTGCTCGAGTGGAACCATCACCGTCTTCTGGTGAAGGAAGCGCACGAGACGATCATGAGAGAGATTGCCGACAACAAGAGCGCCACGCAGCGCCATCTCGCTGATGCGGACGCGAGAGAAAAGGATGTCGACAATTCGTATCAGTTTGCCAAAGATCTGCTGACGACCAGGAAGTCGAACATCCACAAGATAACCCTGGGATTCCATATGTCGACGCTGAGCTCTGCCGCGTGGCAGGGGGCCGAGCGGACAGGCGCCCTCGCGTATATGGACTACGCCGACGTGCAGAAGTACGCGAAGCTCTACAGCACGCAGAGTCTGTATGAAAGTGAGCAGCGGCGAGTCATGGATCAGACGGTCTCGACGCTCTCGCTTGGGATTGCGGACGAGGATCCGACCGCCGCATCGCCCCAGGATCTGGAAAGGTTCAGGCTGAACCTGATCACGCTGCGCGGCCAGTTGCTGGTCGATCGCCAGCTCGGCGAGGCGTTGCTGAAAATCTACGACGAAGCGCTCGCCGAATAACCAGCCCGACTGACAGCCGATGACCGTCAAGTCCTACCTGCTCACGTTGCCCGAACGGCTGATTCGATCGACGCTCGGGCTGAGCGCCGGCGTGGCGCGCGAAGTTGGCGAGGTCGCGCTGCCGGCTGCACTTCGCCAAAGTCAGCTCTATCAGAACCTTGTTGATACGACGCTGCGGTTTCTCATCGAGCAGGTTGGAGAAGTCGACGGGGTCTATGCCAGGAACGACGCGCTGCCCGAGAATTTTCTCGCGAGGCGTACGGCGGGCAATGCCATCGAAGTGATGGGCATCGTGGCGTTTCGCGCGTCTCCGGTCTGGGTGCTGGCGGCGATGGCCGATGTCTGCGGCATGGGCCGCACCCTGATTCCGGAGATGGCCGATGCGCTCAAGGCGCAGGGCCTGCTCGAAAAGGACGCGCAGTTCACCAGCGTCGATCAGCTCCTCGACGGCCTAGAGCGCACGTCATCGCGGCTGGCCGCCACCGTCAACACGCCGCCGCTCGACGTCGCCGGCCTTCGAAGCGAATGGGACGCCATTCGCAACGAAGCACGCAGCCTGCAGCCGGCCAGTCTTCCATCGCGCGAAACGATCACCGGGATGTGGTCGGACCTGAAAACGGAAGCCGCGCGCCAGGACCGATCGGTGTTTGAAACGTCGTCGATGATGGCGTTGGCGGCCGTGCGGGCGTTTCCGGATCGCGTGCAGTGGCTGTACGCGTCCACACGGGTTGGCGCGGCGCGAACCGGCCAGATACTCGGCGCGGCCCTGCTCGATCATTACAGCCAGACGCTGAGCGAAATCCGGCAAACGGGGTACCTCACGTATGCGGCGCGGCAGTTCCGGCCCTATCTCCGTGCGGCGGCTGGTCAGTTTGCACCGTCACGGAAGACGCTCACTCAGCGCATGCTCGACAAGATTAGAATGGGCCGGGATGAAACCCCCGGTTAGCTCGATCATCGCCGCGGCAGTGCTTTTCGTGGCAGCATCCGCGCTCATGCGTGCGCAGGCGCCGGGAAGCGTGGAGTTCATCTTCGAAACGGCCCCGTTTCCGAGCGTTCACGCCTCGACGATTGCCGAGACGAAGGACGGGCTGGTCGCCGCATGGTTTGGCGGCACGCGTGAGGGCGCCAGCGATGTGGGCATCTGGGTCTCGCGACGTGTGAACGGAAAATGGACGTCGCCGGATGAAGTCGGGACCGGTGTGCAGCCCGACGGCACGCGGCATCCCACCTGGAATCCTGTGCTCTTCGAGCTGCGCCCTGGTGAGCTGACGCTCTTCTACAAAGTTGGCCCGAGTCCTCGCGCGTGGTGGGGCATGGCGCGCACGTCGAAAGACAACGGGCGCACGTGGAGCGCAGCGCGCCGATTGCCCGATGGGTTCCTTGGACCGGTCAAGAACAAACCGGTTCGCTTGTCTGACGGAACGATCCTCGCGCCAAGCAGCACGGAATCGTCCGAGACGCCGAGCCGCTGGCGTCTGCACTTCGAGCGGAGCCGCGATGGCGGCGCGACCTGGGAGATCGTGCGTCCGCCATCGCCGGCGGATGCCGCGCCCATCGACGCCATTCAGCCGAGCATCCTGATTCACGCCGACGGCCGACTGCAGGCGATCGGGCGCACGCGCTCTCAGCGGCTCTTCGAGACATGGTCGAGCGATCGCGGCCAGACCTGGTCGCCGGTCGGATTGACGGCGTTGCCGAATCCCAGCGCGGGCACCGACGCGGTGACGCTGAAGGATGGCCGTCACCTGCTCGTCTACAATCACACGCCCAAAGGGCGCACGCCCCTGAATATTGCGATCTCGCGCGACGGCCTCACGTGGCAGGGCGTTCACGTCCTCGAGAGCGAACCAGGCGAGTACTCATATCCTGCCGTCATTCAAACGTCCGATGGTCTCGTGCACGTGACTTACACGTGGAGGCGCGAGCGCATCAGACATGTGGTGATCGATCCGGCAACACTCAAGTGAAAAAGGGGCCGGGCGACCCCTTTTTCGGGACTCGGAAGGAGTGCCGTATGAAACCGCGAGCTCTACTGCGGACCGTGTTGGTCGTGTTGCTGGTGCTCTTGGCGGCGAATCAGGAATTTCCGTCTGCGCAGTCGAAGCCCATCGTCGCCGAGACCTACTACAACACGTTCTCTCGCGCCCATGCCGTGCTTGCGCGCATCAAGAGCGGCGCGGTCGTCAGCACGAAGACGATCGACGCGAGCGGACGCGACGACACGGGGACCGTTCGTGCGCGCCCCTCGAATCCGCTCACCGGGCCCTTCTACGTCGAAGGCGCCGAGCCGGGCGATGCGTTGGTCGTGCGCTTCACGAGAGTCCGGATGAACCGCAACTGGGGATGGAGCTCGTATCGGCTCGGGTTGTATTCGCTGATGCCCGAATCGATCGAGGGCATCTATCCCAACCGTTACAAGCCAAACGAGATCATCGCGGAGCGCGCGAACGTCGTGCCGTGGGATCTCGATCTCAAACGGCAGATGGTGAAGCTGCGCGAGCCGGCCAGCAGCGCTCACAGAATGGAGTTTGCGGCCAAGCCGATGCTCGGATGCGTCGGCGTGGCGCCGGCCGGCGACTTTGCGCCGACCTCGTCACCCGCGGGCAACTACGGCGGCAACCTCGACTACAACGAGATCGGTGAGGGCACGACCGTCATCCTTCCGGTGTTTCATCCCGGCGCGTTGCTGTTCATCGGCGACGGGCACGCCCTGCAGGGCGACGGCGAGCCGACGGGCACCGGCATCGAGACGTCGCTCGACGTCGACTTCACGGTCGAGGTCCGCAAGAAGGTGAGCCTGTCGGGGCCGCGCGCGGAAACGAGCGAGCACATCATCAGCATCGGCAGCCAGCCCGAGTTTGCCAGTTCGTCCAATCGCGGCCTGCAGCTCGCGACGAGCGACATGGTCAACTGGCTGACGTCCGACTACAAGATGGAGCCGTGGGCGGCCCATCTCCTCATCGGTTACCAGGGCCGTTACGACATTGTCACGGTTGCAGGATCGGTCGCGCTCAAGATTCCAAAGAAGCAATTGCCGCAGCAGTAGCACGTGGTCATGACGCCCGAAGCGACCTTTGTGTTTTTTGGTTTGCTCTCGGCAGCATTCGGCCTCGTCTATTTCCCTGTGCTCAACAGGCTGGCGAGAGGCTTCATCTCGCCGTACGCGAAAGCGGACATCAGGAAGCGGGCCGGCGCCGCCGCCATCGACGCGACTCTCGTCCTCATCTGTCTTGTGGGTCTCCAGACCCAGGGATCGCTGCTGTTCCTTCTGGTTGGCGCGGTGTATTTGCTGCTGCGCGATGCGCTCTTCGTGCAGGGACAGAGCATCGGGAAGTTTCTGCTCGGTCTGGTCGTCATCGATCTCGACACCGGCCGGCCATGCGGCCGCATGGCAGCGGCAAAACGGAACTTCATCTTCATTGTTCCCGGTCTGAATATCGTGGCCGCCGGCCTGGAGGCGGTCGCCACGCTTCGGGATCCGCAGGGACAGCGCCTCGGCGATCGGATCGCCAACACGCACGTCATCGAAGGGCTTGGCGCCAAAGAGTTCGTGAAGGGCGTTCGGGAGGCGATGGTCGAGATCGAATTCAAGAGAAACCCTGAGAAGCAGCCCGTTGAAGTGAAGTAGATGCTCAACGATCCGGGAAAGCTGCTGTATCCACGAATCGATGATCTCCGAGAGCGTGGCGCGGCGCTGGTGGCAGAAAACTTCCAGCAGCACCGCATCGTCATGGGCGCGTGACGTGCGAGGCAAGGTCGTCGCGCTCGCCGGCACGGCCGTGTTCTTCGTGATCGTTCCTGGAACCATCGCGGGATGGATCCCGTACAGATTGACGAACTGGCGATTTCAGCCCGCGTTCCTGGGACTGCCGCTGCTGCGCGTCGCAGGTGTCGTCATGCTGTTGGCGGGTTTGTCAGTTCTTGTCGACAGCTTCCTGCGCTTTGCGCTCGAAGGACGCGGCACACCGGCGCCTGTCGTTCCACCGGAGCAACTGGTCGTGACCGGGCTGTACCGCCACGTCCGTAACCCGATGTACGTCGCGGTGCTCTTGATGATCGCCGGCCAGGCACTTCTCTTCGGCAGCCTGGCGTTGGTCGTGTATGCGGCGGTCGCCTGGCTCGCGTTTCACACCTTCGTACTGCTCTACGAAGAGCCGACGCTGCGCGACCGGTTCGGTGCATCGTACGACCTCTATCGGCAGCACGTCAGCAGATGGGTGCCACAGGTGCGAGGGTGGACGGCAGAAGAAAGTCGAAAGTCGAAAGTCGAAAGTCAAAAGTAGAAAGTTAGTACCCGAGCCCCTTGAGGAGTCGGTCGATGGTGCCTTCGACCTGAACGCGGGCTTTTTCTGGTTCTGCCGACGTGGCGATGACGCGCGCGGCGGTGTTCAGTGCGCCCAGGAGCACATGTGCCACCTCGAGCGGTCTCTCGCCCGTACTGCTCTTCGAAACGACGGCTTCGAGGTAGCGGGTCAACGCGGCAATTTCGTGCTGATGCGCGAGATCGCACCAGGCGCTCCATCCAAGCACCACAGGAGCCTCGAGCACGAGGATGCGTGTGAGGGCCGAGTCGAGGCAGGCGTTGAGATAGGCGTGACAGGCGGCTTCGAGGCGCTGCTGCGGACCGTCGGCGCCTGCGGCCGCGGCTTCCATGGTCGCGACGATGTCGCGTTCCATGTCCTCGACGACCGCGCGATACAGCTCGAGCTTGTTCGAGAAGTGATGATAGAGCGCGCCCTTTGTGACCTTCGCCCGCCGCACCACCTCGTCTGTACTCGAGTCGGTGTAACCGTTTTGCGCGAAGAGCCGGCGCGCGTGCACCAGCAGGTCTTTCCTGGTGCCTGCCGCCTGCGCCGCCCGTTCCTGCTTGACTGGCATACCGACGGTATGTTACTTACATACCGACGGTATGTAAAGAAGCGGGCGGGCATGATGTCTGCCAACAAAGGAGTGACGTATGCCGAGATACGTGATCGAGCGCGAGCTTCCTGGCGCGGGTAAGTTGAGCCCGGCCGAACTTCAGGCGATTTCGCAGAAATCCGTTACCGTTCTTCATTCTCTGGGGCCAAAGATCCAATGGGTCCACAGCTACGTCACCGACGACAAGCTCTACTGCGTCTACAACGCGCCGTCACCCGAACTGGTCCTCGAGCACGCAAAGTGCGGCGGGTTTCCGGCCAACCGTGTCTCGCAGGTGAGGGCGATCATCGATCCGGTCACGGCCGAAGCATGAGGTTCCAGGTTCTGGGTTCTACGTTCTAGGTTCCGGTTCTGGGGTTCGGGGTTCGAACCTCGAATCCCGAACGCGAACCCCGAACGCGAACCTCGAACCCGGAACTGAACCCTGAACCAGGACTGAACCCTGAACCCGGAACTAAACCCTGAACTTGAACCCGGAACCTGGAACTGGAACCGGAACCGGAACCCCTGTCGTTCCTGTCTTGACCAGTGACCATAGACCCCTTTAATGTGGGGATATGTGCCGCAATATCAAGACCCTCGCCAACTTCGAGCCGCCTGCGACGGAAAATGAGATCCGCGCGTCGGCCCTTCAGTTCGTTCGCAAGTTGAGCGGAATGAATCGGCCGTCGCGCGCGAACGAGGCGGCGTTCAACGCCGCTCTTGAAGAAGTCACCGCCGCTGCCGAACGCCTCATCGCGTCGCTGACCACGAGCGCGCCGCCGCGCAATCGCGAAGAAGAGGCCAGGAAGGCGCAGGAACGCGCGCGCGAACGGTTTGCCTAGAGACGGGTCTCATCTTCCACTCGATGAGCTCGGCGATCGGTTCAGCAGGTTCGCCGACGAGGCCCGCACGTACGACGGCCCGCTGTACGAATCACTGTCGCGCAGGATCGCCGACGATCACGAGCTGCTTGCCGTGGCACAACACGTCTGGCGTCCGCCTGTGCCGAACGTGCTGTTCGCATCGGTGCATTTTCTGCTCGCGGAGACACCACAGCATCCGCTTGCCAGGTTTTACGGCAGCCTTTCCGCTCAGGTCGAGCCCGCAGCGCTGGCCTATCCGCATTTCCGCGATTTCGTCCTTGCCAACAAGTCGAGGTTGATTCCGCTGCTCGAGACCCGGATCACCCAGACCAACGAGGTGAGCCGCTGCTCGTGTCTGCTCCCCGCGTTCACGGCCGTCCATCAGGCGGGAGAAGACCGGCCGCTGGCGCTCGTCGACGTCGGGTGCAGCGCGGGTCTGCACCTGCTGTGGGATCGGTACTTCTACGACTACGGATCCGTGCAGGTGGGCGATCCACAGGCTGCTGTGCGCATCAAGTGCGAGCTGCGCGGCGACATGACGCCGCCTTTGCCCGAGCGGTTTCCGCAGTGCGTGTTCAGGCTTGGCATCGATCTCAATCCTGTCGATGTCACCAATCCCACTGAGAGACGCTGGTTCGAGTCGTTGATCTGGCCCGAGCACGCTCGTCGCCGACAGCTTGCCGGGGCCGCGATAGGCGAGCTCCGTCGCGATCCGCCGCGGCTCGTCCAGGGAGACGCGGCCGAGGTGCTCGAGGCCTGCCTCGATGATGTTCCACCGGATACCACGCTCGTGGTGTACAACATCGCCGCGCTTTGCCAGGGCGGGGCCGTGGAGCAGGACGCCGTCAGATCGGTGCTGACGGCATTTTCGTCGCGTCGCCGCATCGAGTGGTTGTACTGCGAAGGGGGAGGGGTGGTGCGTCGCACGCTCACGAATCAGCGCACGGTCGAGCACAAACTGGCCAACAACGACGGACACGGCCGGTGGCTCGAATGGTTGTGAGGTGATCATGCGGACATTTCTGAAGCGATCGTTCGCCTTCTGGATTGGCGCGTTCCTGCTGGTGTTCGGGGCGATTTTTCTGGCCATCGGCTGGAAATTCGTTCTCGAAGAGCGGCAGTACCAGAACGAAGGCCGTGTGGCCGACGGTACCGTGCTGACGAAAGCCATTCAGCGTGCGACGCGCAGATCCTCGAACGGGAGCAGAACCCAGACGCAATACACCGTGACATACCGGTTCACCGCGCCCGACGGCGCCGCGCACAAAGGGACGGACGACGTGGCGGTGACGACATGGGAGCGGTTGCGCGAGATGGAGCCGGTGCAGGTGCAGTTCGTGGAATCGAATCCGTCGATCAATCGCGTTGCCGGCGAATCCGCCGGGGCGAACCAATACGTCTTCCCGGGCATCGGCCTTGTGGCGGCGTTGATAGGAATCGTGCTCGCGGGTCGTGGCCTGAGCTCGGCCAGGACGAAAGCTCGAATCTGGTCGCAGGGCACGTCAGCCGACGCGACGGTCGCGGCTGTTGAAGAAACGAATGTGAAGGTCAACCGGCGCCCGATGTGGGTGGTGCGCTATCAATACCGGGATCATTCCGGTCACACGCACGACGGAACGAGCGAGTACATGGCGGCGGACAAGGCGAATACCTGGAAGAAAGGCGACAGCATCCGCGTGCGCTTCGATCCTGAGAAACCGGGCAGGAGCGTGTGGGTTGGATAAAACGAGATCGACGCGGCCGGTAGTCCTCATCACCGGCGCCGCCGGAAATCTCGGAAGCCTTCTCGCGCGCCACCTTCTCCCGAAACCGTACGAGCTGCGGCTGATGTACCACCGCACACCCCTCGCAGCCGACCTCGTCGCGGCACCCAACGTCCGTCCCGTCCAGGCCGATCTCGCCTCACCCGAGACATTGAAGCCGGCTGTTGCCGGCGCCGACGTCGTGATGCACTTCGCCGGACGGCTCTTCGCGCCCCGGCCCGACAAATTCCTGCCGGAGACCAACACCCGGTGGTTTTCCAATCTGCTGACGGCCGCGATGGGCGCCAACGTCGGCCGGGTGATCCTCGCATCGTTTCCGCACGTCGAAGGTCCCTCGTCGGTCGAGCATCCTGCAACAGGCCGGCTCGATCGGCAGCCGGTTTCTGTGCATGCCAGGACGAGGCTCGACGAGGAGCGGCTCCTTTTCGAGAGGACACAGCAGTCCTCAACGACCCCGGTGGTGCTTCGACTGGGCATGATCTATGGGCGCGGCATCCTCATGATCGAGGCGGCCCGCTGGCTGGCACGACGCCGGCTGTTGTGCTGCTGGAAAGAGCCGACGCTGTTCCATCTGTTGTCGACCGCCGACTTCCTGCGGGCGACCGAAGCGGCGATCTGCAAACCCGGCGTGCGAGGCATCTATCATGTCGGCGATGAGCGCCCGGTTTCACTGCAGGAGTTCCTCGACGCGGCGTGCCGCGTATGGGGCTATCCCACGCCAACGCGCATCCCGTATTCGTGCGTGTACGCGGCGGCGTGCCTGTGCGAGGGGTTTGCGATGGTGGCCAATACCGCATCGCCGCTGACACGCGACTTCGTCCGTCTCGGGCGTGTGCCGCATTGGGGCGATACGCGGCGGGCTCGTGAAGAGCTGGTGCCCGAGCTGATGCATCCGACGCTGGAATCGGGATTGTCGACGCTGTGAGCCAACCCCTGCGATTTCGCGGGCGCATCAAGATACGAGACGGCAATCCGTACGTCGGCGTGAGCGCCGCGCGTGCGCAGACGCTGAAGCCGAACTGGCGCCGGCCTCTGCCGGTACTCGTGCGAGTGAACGGGCAGCCAGAAAAACAGGCGTGGCGAATCAACATGATGCCGGCCGGCACCGGCGCCTTCTATCTCTATCTTCACGGCGATGTGCGCCGCGCGTCGCAGACGAAGGTCGGCGATCTCGTCAGCGTCGACGTCGCGTTCGATGCGGCTTATCGCAACGGTCCGATGCATCCCATGCCGAAGTGGTTTCGCGTGCCGCTCTCGCGCGACGCGAAGGCGCTGGCAGGCTGGCACGCGTTGATTCCGAGTCGAAAAAAGGAAATTCTCCGCTACTTTTCATGGCTCAAGTCCGTCGAGGCGCGCGCGCGGAACGTTGCGCGTGCCCTGCACGTACTGGCGGGAAAGGGCGGACGATTCATGGCGCGATCGTGGTCACCATGGTGGTTCGCCGTACATGCTAGACTCCCCGCCTTCGCAGGAGGCGCAAATGAAGGCACCGCGTGCACTGTTGGTTGCGGCCGGCTGTTTGCTGGCCGGCGTCATGTTCGCCATTCCCCAGCCGTTACGGGGACAGGCTGGAGGCCATGGCCAGGCCGGGCCCGGTCACGGACCGAACGGCGCGCCCGGGAAGGCGACGGCGACGCCCGTCGATCCTGGCCGTCCCTGGGGGTGGGCCGTCAAAGCGTTCATGGACGAGCCAGGTCAGCCGCTCTATAACACCACGAAGCAGAAGCTGCTCGAGGGCAAGCAGGTGTTCAGCCAGACGATCACGCAGTTCGACATCAAGGCGTACTGCGAAGGTGCCGCGAAATACGACTTCTCCCGATTCGAGATGCAGCACAGCACACTGCGGTTCGACGAAGTCGAAAAGATGATTGCGGCCTGCCCACGGGCGGCCGCCACGCCGATCCTCCGCATCCCGGACGCGACGGAAACCAACGTGCAGCGAGCCGCGGACGTCGGCGTGCTCGGCATCATCGTGCCGACCGTGGACGATGCCATCGAAGCGCGGTCGGTCGCGATGTTTGCACGATTCCCGCCGATTGCCCGTCGCAGCACAGGCGGCGGACAGGCCGGCAGCATCTGGAGTCCGGTCATTCAGAAGCCAAAGACATTCCGCTCGACGATCAACGACAACATGCTCGTCATCGTGATGATCGAAACGCAGGAAGCGGTGAAGAACGCGCTCGAGATCGCATCGCAGCCCGGCGTCGACGTCGTCATTATCGGCAACGCCGACTTCGAGTCGTTCTCGGGATTCCCGCCCACCAGCCCGGGCTATCTCGATTTGCAGACCAGAGTGCGCAACGCGACCTATCTGGCGGGAAAATTCTGGGGCAATGCCAACCCGGGGTTCGCGAGAAACAATCCGTTGGCGGCGGATTCACGGTTCCATCTGGGCGTGCCACCGGAGAAATAATCTGTAGTCGGCAGTCGGCAGTCGGCAGTCGGCAGTCGGCAGTCAGCAGTCGGCAGTCCGGCAGTCGGCAGTCAGCAGTCAGCAGTCTGGTCGAGAGGCAAGTATGAATACGCGTGACATTACCAGGACGCTATCGACGCTCCTGTCTGAATTGGTCAATGGCGCGTCGAAAGACAGCGGGTACATGCTCAACGGGGGCGACCAAGGCCTGCTGCGATCGCTGGACAAAGTGACGGCTCTCGAGGCATCGGCATTGACGCCGACCGGCTCGTCGATCGCGGCCCACACCGATCACCTTCGCTACGGGTTGTCGCTGATGAACCGCTGGAGCCAGGGAGAGAATCCGTTTGGCACCGCCGATTGGAGCGCAAGCTGGCGCAGGACGAAGGTGTCGGACGCCGAGTGGCAGCAGCTTCGCGGGGATTTGCGATCGGAGTTGACGCGCTGGCTCGAAACCGTTGACCGGCCGCGAGAGGTGGATGAGGTTGAGTTGAACGGCATGATAGGCAGCATCGTCCACCTCGGCTATCACCTCGGCGCGATCCGGCAGATCAATCAATCGGCGCGCGGACCGCGGGACACTGGGGAGTAGAAAGTAAAAAGTAAAAAGTAGAAGTAAAAGTAAAAAGTAGAAAGTAGAAAGTAGAAAGTAGAAAGGTCATCATGCTGAGACTGCAGTTCGCAACGGCGCTCATCGTGGCTGTGCTGTGGATCGGATCGGCTGTGGCGCAAACTCCCGGAACGGCGGGAGCGCTCGTCCTCAACCCCATCGCGGCAACCTCGGGCACGGGCGTCAGCAACGTCGCGCTCATCAACCGCGACGAGATTCGTGTGCTGCGGGTTGACGTCGCGCCCAACGGCGTTCGTAACGTCCACACGCACGACGACATGCAATACCACCTCTTCATTCCGACGTCGGCCGGCATGGAGTTCGAGCTCGACGGCGAGAAGCCCGCTCAGATGGCCGCGTGGCAGGCGCAGTTCGTGAAGGGCGGCACCCGGCACGGCTTCAAGAATCTGGGCAAGTCGACCGTGACGATCATGGAAATCTTCGTCAAAAAGTAAAAGGCGAACAGAAGAACAGAAGATCAGAAGTTGTTTTCGAAGAATTCTCTGATCCTTCTGATCTTTTGATCTTCTGTTTCCTGACTGCTAGGGTTTCGGGATTTTCAGCGTCGCGCTGATCATCGCGCTGCCGCTGATGCCGTAGATGAGCGCAAGCGGATGGAGCTCGGCGGGGCCGATCCTGACGCTTCCGAACCAGAGGAGACCGTCGATCCGCCCCAGGAACGACGCGACGCCCAGCAGCAGCACGATGAAAATACTGGTCGGGATGGGCGTGCCCTCGAAATACTTCACCTTGCCGGTCTCGCTGTCGGCGAGCGCGGCGGCCGTGACGTTGAAACGGGCCAGACGGCTGACGCCGCAGATGACGAAGTAGGTCAGGATGACCATGTCCCATCCGCCGCGCAGGCCGAGCGTGAACCCCAGCACCGCGGGCGCTACGCCGAATGAGATGACGTCGGCCAGCGAGTCGAGATCGGCGCCGAGTGCCGACTGGCGTTTGCGGTCGAGCCGGGCCACGTATCCGTCGAGGACGTCGCACACGAGTGCGAGGGGCAGCAGCCAGAACGCCGTCCACAGGAAGCGCCGGTTGTCTGCGGCAATGTAGTCGAGACACAGGAAAATCGCGATGGTGCCGCACGCGGCGTTGCCGATCGTCAGGGCATCGGCCGGCGTGTAGGACCGCAACATCGACAAGTGGCGGCGCTCCGCGTTCATAGCTCTGCTAGAGTACCGCAACACGATGAGCGCCCGCGATCAAGCCGGTGTCATTGCCTTCCGCCGAAAACGCCAAACCATCGAGATTTGCCTGATCCGGAACAGGGGAGGCAAGCGATGGAAAATCCCCAAGGGATTCGTCGACCCCGGTGAAACGGTTCAGCAGGCGGCCCTGAAGGAAGCCTGGGAGGAAGCCGGGTTGCGCGGACGCCTTGTCGGAGGGTCGATCGGCTCGTACGAGTACCAGAAATGGAACCTGAAGCTCACCGTCGCCGTGTTCCTGATGGAGGTCAAGACGGTAGAAGATGAATGGGAGGAGTCTCGCCTCCGCGAGCGCGCATGGGCGCCGCTTGGTGTGGCGTTTCGGCGGTTGAAGAGGCATCCCGTGAAGCCCCTGCTCGCGGACGCGACCGTGAAGCTGGAACGACGAAAGAGGAGAGCGTGATGCTCCCGCTCGTGCGGCGGCTGTCGTGTGTCAAGATGAACAGGTTGGTCGAAGACCAGCAATTGGGCCGTGTGCCGGCCGGGCTGTGATGCGCCGAATCGCTGCTCTCCTCGTTCTCGGTGTTCTTATCTGCACCGACGCGTCCGCTCAGACCGAGATGTCGGCGGCGGATCGCACCCTCGCACGTGAAATCTTCGAAGCGCTCGTCGAAATACAGACAACCGAGGCCGACGGCACCGCACGTGCCGCACAGATGCTCGCCGCCCGTCTCGTCGAGGCCGGGTTTCCGAAGGAGGATGTGCAGGTCCTGGGTCCCGACGCGAAAACGCAGAATCTGGTGGCGCGCTTTCGCGGTCGCGATCCGCGTGCGAGGGCGCTGCTGCTGATGGCGCACATCGATGTCGTGCCCGCCCGCCGCGAGGACTGGTCGGTCGATCCGTGGACGTTCCTTGAGCGCGACGGATGGTTCTACGGCCGTGGCACGAGCGACAACAAGGCCGGCGCCTCCATGCTCGTGGCCAACTTCATTCGATTGAAGCGCGAGGGATGGCAGCCGTCGCGTGACCTCATCGTGCTGTTGACCGGCGATGAAGAGACGAACCAGAACGGCGTCACGTGGATGCTCGCCGAGCACCGGGGATTGATTGATGCCGAGCTCGCGTTGAACACCGACGGCGGCGGCGTGCGGACGAGAGACGGCGCACCCGTCTTCTTCGACGTGCAGGCGAGCGAGAAGATTTACGCTGACTACCAGCTCGAGGTGACCGACGTCGGGGGCCACAGCTCGCTCGCCAGACCCGGCAATCCCATCTACACGCTATCGGCCGCGCTCACGCGAATCGGCGATCATCAGTTTCCGCTGCACGTCAACGACGCCGCGCGAATATTCCTGGAGCGATCGTCGCAGACCGAGACCGGACAGACGGCGAGCGACATGCGCGCCGTTGCGGCCGTGCCGCCCAATCAGGCGGCCGCGGCACGACTGTCACGCTCGCCCATCTACAACGCGCAACTGCGCACGACCTGCGTGGCCACGCGCGTCGAAGCGGGCCACGCGAACAACGCCCTGCCTCAGCTTGCGAAGGCGGTCATCAACTGCCGCATTCTCCCCGGGCTGCCCGGCGCCGAGGTCGAAAGAGTGCTGCGGCAGCTCGCTGGAGACAAAGTCAGGCTGACGATACTCGAGCCCCCCGTCAGCAGCCCGCCGTCTCCGCTCACGCCGGCATTTCTGGAACGGCTCGATCGATTGGTGGCGCAGCACTGGCCGAAGCTTCCGGTCATTCCGACGATGATTGCGGGCGCCACCGACGGGATGTACACGAGAAGCGCGGGCATTCCCACCTACGGGATCTCGGCGATTAACGAAGATCCGGACGACGTGCGCGCGCATGGGAAGGATGAGCGCGTGGGGATCGAGTCGTTTTACAAGGCGGCTCAGTTCTGGATGAATCTCATGAGGACATTTGGCGATGCGACACCATAAATTCGTCATCCTCGCCGCTTTGACGTTGAACGTGGCCGTCTCCGCGCAACAGGCGCCGATCGGCTACGACGACACGCCGATGCAACCGAACAACAGGTGGCGCGTGCACGACGGAACGCGGCCGTATCCCCCGATCGTGACGCCCGCGCGGAGGAAGAATCCGGCCGGGCCTCCGTCGGACGCGATCGTGCTGCTTGGTGCGGGCAACAACCTCGGCGCATGGCAGATGGCCGACGGATCTCCGGCTACCTGGACGATGAAGGACGGTGTGCTGCAGACCGGCAAGGGCATCGTGCAAACCCGGCAGCAGTTCACCGACTTTCAACTGCATGTCGAGTTCGCCACGCCGTCCGAGGTGAAGGGCGACAGCCAGGGGCGCGGCAACAGCGGGGTGTTCCTGCTGGGCAAGTTCGAGGTTCAGGTGCTCGACAGCTATCACAACATCACGTATCCCGACGGCCAGGCCGCCGCGATGTACGGACAATATCCGCCGCTCGTCAATGTCGCGCGCGCACCCGGCGAATGGCAGACCTACGACATCGTCTTTACCGCACCGCGTTTCACCGGCGATTCCACGCTCGACAAGCCCGCCACGGTCACCGTGCTGCACAACGGCGTTGTCGTGCACAACGGGACCGCGTATTGGGGACCGACACGACACAAGAGCGTGCTGCCCTACACGCCCGACATGGCGACTGGGCCCATCGCTCTGCAGGATCATGGGAATCCGGTGCGTTACCGGAACATCTGGATTCGTCCGCTCAAATCCTATGATGCGACTGATAAATAAGAACAGGAGATCAGGAGATGAGGAGCCCGTTTGAAAGAATTTCTCCTAAACTCCCTACCTCCTGTAATGTATCGCCCACGGAGGACCGCCATGAGACCGTTGTTGATTGTGTTTGCACTCCTCGTCGCTCATCCCGCTTTCGCGCAGCTCGCGCCGCACAATGAGATGGGCGTGACGTTCGGGCACGTGCATCTGAGCGTGGCCGATCCCAAAGTCCATCACCAGATGTGGGTCGAGCAGTTTGGCGGCGTGGTCTCGACCAAGGGCACCTTCACGATCGTCAAGCTGCCGAACATGATGATCGCCTTCCGCGGCACGAAGCCGACGGGCGGCACCGAGAACACGGCGTTCAACCATTTCGGACTGAAGGTGCCGAACCTCGCCAATGCCCTCAAGAAGTGGAAAGACGCCGGGTACGCCGTCGAGCGCGAGTTCAAGGGCAGCGAAGGCTTCCCGAACGCGTTCCTGATTGGCCCCGACGGACTGCGATTCGAGTTGCAGGAAGACACCACGCTGAAGGTTCCGGCGGTGGCGTATCACCTTCACTTCACGCTGCCCGAGCCGGCCAAGCTGCGCGACTGGTACGTCGACACGTATGGCTTGACGCCCAGCAAATCGGGCAATTTTGAAGTCGCCGACGCGCCGGGCATGAAGCTGATCTTTGCGCCGTCGAAGACCGCGCCAACGGCGGTGAACACGCGCGGCACGACGGTCGATCACATCGGCTTCGAGATTCGCAATCTCGCAGAGTTCCTGAAGAAGCTCGAGGCGAAGGGCATCAAGCTGGAAACGGCGTATCGCGAAGTCCCCGCCATCGGTCTCAATATCTCGTATCTGTACGATCCGACCGGTGTCTATATTGAGATGACGGAAGGATATACCGGCTACTAAGAGAGTCGGGGAGTCGGGGAGTCGTGGGGAGTCGGAGAGTCCGGGAGTCGGAGAGTCGAAGAGTCTGAGGAGTCGAAGAGTCCCGGGAGTCAGGAGTCTGGAAGGGGGCGCTGTCGTGATGGCGCCCCTTTTTGTTTTATGCATGCATTTGCCACCGCGGGTCTGCTCATTTTCTTCGCTGCGACTGCGTCGGCCGAAGTGATCGACAGCAGTCAGGACGGATTCACCGTGCGCAACGTCGCGCAGATTGGGGCGGCTCGATCGCGCGTTTACAACACGGCCGTGGCGTTCATCAGCCGATGGTGGGATGCCGCGCATACCTTCTCCGGGTCGGCGACCAATCTCTCGCTCGATGCGAGACCTGGTGGCTGCTTCTGCGAATTGATGGCTAACGGAGGCGTGTCTCATCTCACGGTCGTGTACGTCGTTCCGCAGCAGGAAATTCGCTTCTCCGGCGCCCTGGGACCGCTGCAGCAGATGGCTGTGTCGGGCAGTAAGAGCTGGAAGCTCACCGATACCGTCGGCGGCACCCAGTTCGAGTGGACCTATACGGTTGGCGGCGATCGGCCCGGGGGGCTTGCGGCGCTGGCGCCGGCCGTCGACGCCGTGCTCGCCGGCCAGCTTCAGCGATTGAAGCGCTTCGTCGAGACCGGCCGCCCCGAGTAGACTTCGCGCGATGCGTCTCTCAGCAGAGCTCGCCGACATCACGACGCTGAATGTCGACGCCATCGTCAACGCGGCGAACAGCAGCCTCGCGCCTGGCGGCGGCGTCTGCGGCGCGATTCATCGCGCGGCGGGCCCAGAGCTCGCTCGTGCGTGCGCCAGGGTGTCGCCGTGTGCGACCGGCGATGCGCGCATCACGCCGGGCTTCGCGCTGCCCGCACGTTTTGTCATTCACGCCGTCGGACCGGTCTGGCAGGGCGGAAAGGCGGGCGAAGCCGACCTGCTCGCCTCGGCCTATCGCCGTTCGCTCGACCTCGCGGGCGAGCACTCGCTGAGCTCGATTGCCTTTCCTGCCATCAGCACTGGAATTTTCGGATATCCCCTTCGAGCCGCGACGCACACGGCTGTGGCGACCGTCCGGGCGTTCGCCGGCGAACACAGTTCCATCACGCATGTCGTCTTTGCCTGCTTCAACGATGACGCATTGCAGGCGTATGGCGCCGAGGGCGTGGAAGGGGCTCTGCCGTGAGCGGCTTGATCGATCTGAAGACGTGGAAACGGCGCGATCACTATCAGCTGTTCCGCAGATACAAACAGCCCTTCTTCAGCGTGACGGTGGACGTCGACGTGACGGGCATCTGGAACCGGTGTCAGAAGCCGGCCGCCGCCTCGTTCTTTCTGACATCCGTGTTTCTGATGTTGCGGGCGGTCAACGACGTCGAAGCATTTCGCCTGCGGCTGCGCCCGCGGGGCGTCTGGCGCCACGACCGCGTCGCCCTCGGCCCGACGATTCGCCGGCCCGACGAGACATTCGGATTCGCGCGCTTCGAGCCCGCCGACAGCCTCGACGAATTCGTCACGCTCAGCACGGCGGCCACCGCGAAAGCCATGAACGTCCGCAGGCTCGAGCCGTCGAAGCCATCCGACGACGTCGTCTACCATTCGGTGCTGCCGTGGTTCCGCTTCACGGCCTACACCAACGCCATGCCGGGCAACGATTCGATTCCGCGCATCGTGTTCGGCCGCGCGATCCGCGATGGCCGCCGGATGTGCATGCCGGTTGCCGTCGAGGTGCATCACGCGCTGGTCGACGGCCTCGACGTCGGGAGGTTTTTCGAGCGGTTCAACGAGGAACTCGAGCGTGGTAGCGTAACGTCCTTGTCGCCAAAGGAGCGTGACCGATGATGCCGACGTTCACGATCAACTATCTTGCGGTGCTCGCCTGTGCCGTCGTTGCCATGCCCGTCGGGTTTCTCTGGTTCGGTCCGGTGTTCGGAAAAGCGTGGCAGCGCCACATGGGCTTCGGCAACATGCAGCCGCCGGACTCGGGCTCGATGGGCAAGGCGATGGGCATCTTCTTTGTGAGCAATCTGCTGATCGCCTGGGTGCTCGCTCACAGTATCAAGGCATGGCAAGCCTCGTCGTGGGGGCTCTCGCCGGACGCGGAGCCGTGGATCTACGCGCTCAATGCAGGCTTTTTCAACTGGCTTGGATTCTTCCTTCCGTTGCAGATGAACCGAGTGGCGTGGGAGATGAAAAGCTGGGGCCTTGTTCTGATCAACGCGAGCTTTGATCTCACGCGGCTGTTGCTGTTTGGATTGATTCTGTCGTACTGGCAGTAGATGAGGAGGCACGCATGAAACGCGGGGTGATCGCGGTTGCGGCTGTCGCTCTATGTGCGGCTTACGTGGCGGCGCAATCGAAGACGCTCGACATCTATGTGCTGGATGTCGAGGGCGGAAACGCCACGCTGTTTGTCACGCCGTCGCGCGAGACCGTGCTCATCGACACCGGCAACGGCGGAGCGGCCGCGACACGCGACGCCGATCGCATCATGGCCGCAGTGAAAGCCGCAGGCGTGGCGCAGATCGATGCGCTCGTCACGTCGCACTGGCATGGCGATCACATGGGCGCGATGGCCGAGCTCGCAAGCCGCATTCCGATTCGCCACTACCTCGATCACGGCGGCAACGTGCAGCCATCCGCGCCGATCGATGAATTTCTGCAGAAAACCTATCCGGGCCTGATCGCCAGATCGAAGCACACCGTCGTCAAGGCCGGAGACCCGCTGCCGCTGAAAGGTGTCGAGTGGCGATTCGTGACGTCGGCGCGCGAGAGCATCAAGAATCCACTGCCGGCCGCGGGACGTCCGAACCCGCACTGCGCGGGATTCAAGCCGCATACCGTGAACCCGGTTTCCGGGGGGCCAATCGGCAACACGGAAGACGAGCATTCAGTAGGCTCGCACGTGACGTTCGGAAAATTCCGCGCGGTGTATCTCGCCGACTTTCCGTACAACAAAGAGTTCGAGGTGATGTGCCCTGCGAACCGTCTGGGCACGGTGGCGTTTCTCCTCGTGTCGCGGCACGGCCAGCACAGCTCGAACTCTGAAGCGCTCGTGCACGCGCTGCGGCCCCGTGTGGCCGTCATCAACAACGGCATCCGCAAGGGCGGACAGCCCGAAACGATGCGCGTGTTGCATTCGAGTCCGGGACTTGAAGATCTATGGCAGCTTCACGTGGCGCAGTTGAGCGGAGCGGAGTACGACATTCCCGCGATGTTCGTGGCTAATATCGTGGAGGACCCGGATCACAGCGCGGCGAACTGGATCAAGGTGTCGGCCGGGACCGATGGGACATTCACGGTCACCAACAGCCGGAACGGTTTCACCAAGACGTACGAATCTATGCCGCCTGCGCGGTGAGAATCTTCTCGAGACGCTGCACGACCTCTCGATATCCGAAGCGCTTGTAGAGAAGGTGCGCGCCATGACGCTCGATGACATCTGCTTCAGCCGGTTCGACTTCAGTGACGCCGGTCAGCACGACGACAGGCACCTCGTCGAAACGTGCGTCGAGCCGCATCTGTTCGAGCACTTCGAGACCCGATCGCTCGTCGGCGAGCCGAAGGTCGAGAATCACCGCATCTACCTCAGTCGTCTTCAACCGCATCAGCGCCGTATCCGGATCGCCGGCCTGCAGCACATCGCAGCCCGCGCGCGCAAAAAACTGCTCGAGAATGCATCGCGTCGTCAACGCGTCCTCGACCACGAGCACCGTGCGTCGCGGCCGGGCCTTCAGCATCATGTTCATGGTGAGTCCGAGACGACTTGCCCCGCTCCACATCGCCGGCCGGCTGGGCCCTATTGCCCGGTGCCGCCCGCGGCTTCCGGTCTGCTGTAACAACTTCGATACCATGAGACGCGGCCGGTTAACCCTCACTGTTTGAGTCAGTTTCTGGCATGCACAGTCCTGCAATGGCCCGTTTCATGTACCGTCCTTGAACAAGATGTTGCACCGTTGTAAGCCGGTGCTTTACCGTTAAAGGCATGAAAAAAGTCGGTTTCGCTGCGCTGGCGGTTGCCGGCGCGGCTGTTGGCCAGCTATACGCGCAACAGGAAGGCACGCCGATTTTCCGCGCCGGGACGACGCTCGTCGAGTTCACGATCGTGGCCACCGATGGCAAAGGGCAGCCCGTCACCGACTTGAAGCAGGAGGAAATTTCCATTCTGCAGAACGGCAAGCCGCAGCCCGTGGCGTTCTTCAGATTCGAAGGCTCGGCATTCGCGCCGGGCGCCGTCGAGCCGACCCACGAACCGATCGCGCCCGGGATTTTCACCAATCGTACGGAATACTTTCCGGGCCCCGCCCGCAACGTCACCGCGATTGTGATTGATTCGCTGAACACGCTGCCCGAAGACCAGGTGGCCGTGAAGGCTCAGGTGATGCACTACCTCCACGCGCTCGCGCCCAACACCCGCGTCGCGGTGTACTCCCTCGGGTCGAACCTGCGAATCCTCCACGATTTCACCGCCGATCTCGAGGCGCTGCGCGCGAGGCTCGCCAAATACAACATCGAGTACAACATCCAGGCAGTACCAGCCGACGAGATGATCCGCCGTCAGGTACAGGAAGCCGAGCATTTCAACGAAGCCGTCGATCAGTACGCTGAGGACGACGCCACCGAAGAGGCAAGAGCTGACGCCGAGCGCAAGGCCGAGCTCGACAGAGTGCGCGGCCAGGTTCAGCGGGCCGAGGAATACTTTCAGGAACAGTTGCACACGAGACGGATGAACCAGACCGTCGCCTCGCTCGAGGCGCTCGGCAATCATCTGGCCGGGATTCCCGGTCGCAAGAATCTCGTCTGGATCAGCGGCGGCATCGCCGTGATGACTCAGGGCGCGCAGGATCGCTGGGTCAACAGTTACGCGGCACAGGTGCGCGGGTTGGGACAGCGTCTCGCGACTCAGGGCATCACCGTCTATCCGGTACAGGCAACCGGGCTTCAGGTGGGCATTCTCGGCACGAGCACGACGGCACAAGGTTCGAGCAAAGGACAGGCGGAGAAGGCGCAACTGCGTCCGATGACGAAGGAAAACGATCTTCGCATCTGGGGCACGATGGACATGCTGGCCGATGTGACCGGCGGCCGTGCCTTCAAGAACACCAACGATCTCACCGTCGGCGTGAGCGCGGCGGCCAACGACATGCGCGGCTCGTACTCAGTCGGATTCTACGTGCCCGATAATGCGGACACTCGATGGCACGGCTTCGATGTGCGCGTAAGCCGTCCGGGCGTGCACGTGCTCTATCGCAAAGGCTACATGGCGCTTGCACCGGTGAGGCAGCCCGTCAACTGGGTCGAGAGCGAATGGCAGGCGGCGATGCAGAATCCGTTGGGATCGACCGCGATTCGCCTCGATGCCCGCGTCGATGCCGTGCCCTACGGGCTGAACGTGCTCATTCAGATTGCGGCCGACGATCTGTACTACAAGCCCGTCAACGGCCAGCCGGTCACCGACCTCGAAATCGGATTCGGCGAGCGGAACGCGAAGCAGTGGACCCGCGTGCGCCGTGATGGTGCGATGATTACCATCAAGGAGAACCCGCAGGCGACCGTCAAGCCGTCGATTGTGCGCTTCTCCAAGACGTGGACCGTCGAGCCGGATACGACCCACGTTCGCCTCATCGTGCGCGACCGCAATACGGCCCGCTTCGGCGTGCTCGACATGCCGCTGACCGGGATTCGCAGATAACGGACCTGTATTGGTAGTGTCCGGCTTCAGCCGGACCGTGATCTGGAGACGAGAATGAGCAGGCGCGGGATTCTATGCGTGTCGTGGCTGCTCTGCATCGCTCTTGTAACGGCGCTTGCCCAATCGCCGGGCGAATCTCCACGTTTCGCGCCGGTACGACGCTCATCGAATTCACCGTTGTCGTGACGGGTGCCGACGGCAAACCGGTGACCGATCTCAAACAGGACGACGTCTCCATCAGCGAAGCGGGACAGTCGCGCGATGTGGCGTTCTTTCACTACGAGGGCGCGCCGCCGGCCGCGATTCGCGTGCGCGCGATGGCGCTGCCTCCCGGCATTTACACCAACCGCCCCGAATACACGCCCGGGCCTCCGCGCAACGTGACCGCCATCCTCATCGATGCGCTGAATACACGGGCAGAGGATCAGGTCAAGGTGCTCGCGCAGATCCTGTCGTATGTGGCCGTCGTGCCGCGCGATACACGAGTGGCGATCTACCGAACGGGCGAGCACGTTCGCATCGTCCATGACTTTACCGACGATCTGGATACGCTGAAGAAGCGGCTTCTGTCCCACGGGCTGGAGGCCTCGCTGCACACGCAGCCCGGGGTGGAAGCCGAACAGGGAATTATCGAAAAGTGGCAGGCCGATGCGATGTCGGCCACGATGGAGGCGTCGACCGAGCTTGCCTACCAGGAAACGGCGCGCGTTGACGAGCGGTCGAATCAGTACATGCTGAACCGGCGGCATGAGTTCACCGTGCTCTCGCTCGAGGCCGTCGGCAACCACCTCGCGGGGATCGCCGGCCGGAAGAATCTCATCTGGATGACCGGCGGCGTACCCACCTCGAGCGTCGGCTCGCGCGATCCGTGGCCGGAAAACTACGAGGCGGCGCTGCGACGCGTCGCGCAACGGCTGGCCAGCCAGGGCATCACGATGTATCCCGTCGAGGCGGCCGGCGTCAGGCCCCTCTATCTGAACGTGACGGCCGGCGCAAAAGGCTCGACTCGAGGCGTGGAAGATTCCGTCGCGGGCGCGGCGGCGACCGATGCCATTGGCCGTGCGGCGGTGAGAGTCGAGGCTCGAGCCGCCGCCAGAGGCGCGCCGCTCTCGCTCTCGACTTCATCGACGACGCTCGATGCGCAACGCTCGTGGTCGGGCATGGATCTCTTTGCCGATCTCACCGGCGGCCGCATGCTGCGCAACAGCAACGACCTGCTGGCCGGGGTCAGGGCCGCCGAGGCGGATCTGCGCGGCACGTCCTCGGTCGGCTTCTACGTCTCGAACGACCCTGACGATCGCTGGCATCGCGTCAATGTGAAGGTGAATCGCCACGGGGCGAAGGTCGTGCACCGCCAGGGGTATCTCTCATCGACCGCCACGAAACAGTCGGAGCTCTGGCTGGCCGATCAGTGGCGGGCGGCGGCCAACAACCCCCTCGGTTCGGCGGCGGTGCGCCTGGATGCGCGATTCGAGCTGAAGGAGAACACGCTGAGCGCGGTGCTGCAGATTCCCGCCGTCGATCTCAGTTTTCAACCGGTCAAGGGCGTCCAGGCGTGCTCGCTTGAGATTGCCATTGCCGAGCGCACCGCCGAGGGTCTGCTCGGCATCCGGCGCGAGCTGGGATCGTTTGCGTTGCGTGAGGGCGATGCGGCGGATCTTACGAACGTGACGGTGCGGTTCCCGAAGCAGTGGACGCTCGATCCGAAGACCATGCTGATCCGCCTGGTGATTCGCGACAGCGTTACGGGTCGCTTCGGCACGCTGGATGTGCCGGTGGCGCGGCTTCGTTGATTTTGCTAGGGGCCCTATTTGGTCAGTTCTTCCAGCGCCTGGAGAAACAGACGCGCAAGCTCGGCGGGACGATCGCTGCCCGGGAATGAGTATTGATGCTCCCTGCCCAGCACAGCCAGTCCGGATGCATCGCCTTTCGCGTTATGCGTGCGCCCAAGTCCGTAGATCATCGGTAGCCGGCCTGCCGCCCAGCTCTCGAGCCCGGAGCGTGTGCCCAAAAGACGGCCCTCTTCTTCCCATAGCTGATCGCTGACGAGCCCGTTGGTTAGATCGATCCGGATGCCGCGCACCCGGCGAGTCACGCTCGCGGGATCCTCGAGGTGCACGACCATTACCACGAGCCGCGATTCGCCGTCCTCGATGCGGCCGATCTCTTTCGACCAGACGAGCCGGGTTGCCGGCTGTCTGGCGAACCTCTCGAGCGGGTATCGAACCTCGGCGACGAACGTCACCTGGCTCGTGCCGGCTTTGGCGGTCACCTCCCAGCAGCCGTCGGTTGGGATATCTACGGTTCCGAAGTAAAACCCAGTTGGGTAGCCACTTCTTTCTGTCGAGATGATCTCGCGTCCGGGCACGTCAAGACGGCGGGCGATGAATGTGAGCTGCGTTCCCTTCGGCCGGACCCAGTAGCGGCCAATGCCGGTCGGAGAGACTCCCGGCGCCGATGCCGGAGCCCACACCAATTGATCGGGGCTGATGTGCCAGTAGCCGGAAACCGGATCCGCTGACGGATCGCGAGGCGCGTCCGCCCTGACAGGTTCTGTCACCTGGCAGACGCCTGACGGTGATGCTTGTGCCGCAAGTGCAACAGACACCGGCGCCATTCCGAAGAACACGACGGACATCACCGCAGCGTCCCAAGTCCTCATGAAAGCCCCGTTCCGTAGTATGCGCACAGCGAGGAGCCTGCGCACGGCCTTATTTGATGAGAGCACAACCGAAAAACTTTGGAAATCCACCCCGTGGATAAATGTGGCGAGCAAGTGGCAACTCGTTCTGGAACGAGTTTGTGCCTCGCACTGCGCTGTCGCAGCCAGAATCAGTATGAGGCGGAGCAGTGGTTCGGCGCGATCTGACGGGTGGAGTACTCGCACAATCGGCACGACCCGCGGTGGCTCGCGACGAGACGACATACGGCTTTGGCGCGGCGCGGTGTTATCCTGTCTGTGCCAACGCCACTACTGTCCCGGGAGCCTTCAATGCGCCGTGTTGCCATCGCTGCCATGGGGGTGCTTTTCGCAGGCTCGATCGCCGGGAACGCCCAACAACCGGGCCAACCCACCGCAACCTTTCGCGCCGGGACGACG
Source organism: Vicinamibacterales bacterium (assembly GCA_963811435.1). Lineage (GTDB taxonomy): Bacteria > Acidobacteriota > Vicinamibacteria > Vicinamibacterales > JAMQPK01 > JAMQPK01. The sequence continues at coordinate 111,925 of CAWERD010000004.1, read as the reverse complement.
CTGGTCGATTTCAACATCGTAGCGGTGGATCGCAAAGGTAACCCCGTCACCGATCTCCGCCGCGACGAGATTGCGATTGTCGAGGACAACGAGTCTCGCGAAGTTGCGTTCTTTCAATTCGAAGGCTCGGCGACATCACCCGGCGGTGCTGTCACGACAGCCGGGCCTGTTCCGTTACCGGCGGGAACGTTCACCAACCGGACGCAATATGCGCCAAGATCGCCGCGGAACCTCGTGGCGGTCGTGATCGATCTCATCAATACCTCCATTCAACAACAAGCCGAGTTGCAGACCAAGGTGCTGCACGATCTGAAACAGCTGCCGGCGGACACCCATGTGGGTCTGTACGTCATCAGTGAGCAGGCGGTGGCGATTCACGATTTCACCCAGGATGCGGAATCGCTGCGCGCGCGCCTCGAGAAAGGCGCGACTGCGTTGCAGACCAACCTTGTGACGTCGTCGCGCGACATCCAGGGCATGCTGAAAGCCGCACGCGCCGAACACGCCGAATCGCTGGCCGGCATGGCGCAGGCACAGGCGCGCGCGGAAGGCGATCTCAACAACCAGATCATGAAGACGCGCCGGCGTCTCACGCTGCAGGCGCTCGAATCGATCGGCCATCATCTGGCCGGCGTACCCGGCCGCAAGAGCATCGTCTGGGTCTCGCATGGATTTGCCCTCACGGACACTTACGGTACATATACAGATCCGGTCAGCGCCACAGCGCAGCAGCTCGCGACGCAGAACGTCGCGATTTATCCCGTCGAGGCCGGCGGCGTCGGCGGTACCAGCATGGGAGTCGACAATCAGAGCCGCGGCTCAACCAAGGGTCAGAAGCCCGGGGAAAACAGCTATGGAGCGACGGTCGGGAATCTGGGAACGGCGCAGGCAAGTAGTCGCGGACAGGGCACGAATGAGTTGATGGCGTCAATCACCGGTGGGCGCGTCACCCGAAACAATAACGATCTGACGGAAGGCCTGAACTCGGCGGCTGGAGACCTGCGCGGCACCTACTCGCTTGGATTCTATGCGGTCGGCGTCCCGGATAATCGCTGGCACCCCCTCGCCGTCAAGGTGTTGCGCCCCGGAGTGACTGTCCGTCATCGTCAGGGATACGTTGCCGCCTCCACGCTCGTGAATCAGGCGCAGATCTGGCCGGAGGAGCGGTGGAACGATCTGGCATACCGTCCTCTCATCTCTACGGCGGTGCGCTTCGACGTGCGGCCGACATTGGCGGCGGCGACGTTGACACTCGCGGTCGATGTGGCCGGCGATGATCTGCAGTTCCGCAACGACGGCGCCGGGATGAACGCAGATGTCGAAATTGCGCTCGTCGAAAAGACAGCGGCCGGTCCGACCAATGTGCGCGTACAATCGGCATCCGTGCAGATTGCCGCGGGTTCCGAAGCTGCTTCTGTGCCGCTTTCCGCCAACTTCGTGCTGAATCCGCAGACCGTTTCGGTGCGTGTCATCGTGCGGGACAAGTCGTCGGGCAAGTTCGGATCGCTTGACGTGCCGCTCGAGACTCTGGCGAAACCGTAGCGAAAAATGAAAGCCCTCGGACTCTATTCCTTTTTCCTTTTTCCTTTTTCCTTTCTCCTCGCGGTCCTGTCAGCGCAGGATCTGCCCGTCTTCCGTACCACCACCGACGTCGTCGTTGTTCCTGTCACCGTGACCGATCGATCCGGCCGATTCGTACCCGGGCTCACGGTCGATCAGTTCGCCATCTCCGATGCCGGCGTCACGCGTCCGATCACGCAGTTCAGCGCCGAGCGCGTGCCCGTCAGCCTCGGCATCCTGCTCGACGTCAGCGGCAGCATGGCGCAGGACCCGAAGGCGCGTGCCGCCGACGACGCGCGCTGGGCCGATACGCGTCGATCGCTCGAGCTGCTCATCACCAAGCTCGATCCTCGCGACGATGTGCTGTTCGCCGCGTTCAGCGAAAGAGTGGGGCTCGCGGTTCCCTGGACGCCCGATCATCGTCGTGTGTTGCGCGCATTCGACGCGCTGAAGCCGGGCGGCAGGACGGGGCTCTTCAACGCCGTCACTCTCATCATGCCGGCGTTTCAGCTTGCGAGGCATCAGCGCAAGGTGCTGCTGTTGATTTCAGATGGACAGGATACGAGCGTTGAAAAACAAGCGCCCCCCCGTCCGCTGACCCGGGCGGATATTCTTGGCGGAGGCGCGCCGATGGGTCCGTCGGGACTAAACCCGCAGCGAGAAGTCGCGATCATCAACGCGACGCACGCGATCAGCGGGTCCGACGCCGCCCTTTACGCCATAGGCATCGGCACTCGGAAGGGCGCGCCTGTCGATGTTGCGACGCTCGAACGTCTCACGCTCGAGTCGGGTGGCTACGTCGAACCGCTGCGCGATCCGGCAGACATCTCCGCAGCGGTTGCGCGGATTTGCGACGATCTTCAATCTCAGTACCTTCTGGCCTTCGAGCCGGCGGAGGCTGACGGCAAGTTTCATCCCCTTTCGATCAAACTCAAAGACAGCCGGTTCAAGGTCAGGGCGCGGGCAGGATACGTAGCCCTTACAGAGACGCCGTGATCGGAAGGCATTGTCTCTTTCTTCTTTCGTGTTTTGCGTGTTTCGCGCTGGTGTTGTCAGCGCAGGAACCTCCTCGCTTCGATGCTGCCGCGGCGATTGACATCGTCTCGGTGCCCGCGACCGTTACCAACAGCGCTGGAAGATTCGCGTTCGGCTTGAAAGCAGACGACTTCGAGATCCGCGATGACGGCGTTCGCCGCACTGTGTCGCAGTTCAGCGCCGAGCGCGTGCCAGTCAGCCTCGGCATCCTGCTCGATATCAGCGGCAGTATGGCGACAGATCCAAAGGCGCGGGCTGTGGATGATGCACGATGGGCCGACACGCGGCGCGCCCTGGAGTTGCTGGTTACGCGTCTCGATCCGCGCGACGAAGTGTTCTTCGCGGCGTTCGCCGACAAGGTTGGCCTTGCCGTGCCGTGGACGCAGGAGCACCAGCGGATTGCGCGGGCGTTCACCACGTTGCGACCGGGCGGGAATACGGCGATGTTCGACGCGGTCACGATGATTGTGCCGGCCTTTCAGCTCGCACAACATTCCCGCAAAGTGCTGCTGCTCATTACCGACGGGCAGGACAGCAAAGTGCCGCGCCTTACCGGGAAGCCTCCACTACGCAGTTCCCGTCTGACGGCAGAACAGCAGCAGCAGTGGGACATTTACTCGAAACAGCAGGCGGCGCGCGACCTGGCGATCACCGCAACCCGGCAGGCGGTGAACACATCGGGCGCAGCGTTGTATGCCATCGGCATGGGGACGAGGGATGGTTACGTCGACATCTCGAATCTCGAAGCGCTGACGAAGGACTCTGGCGGCTACGTCGAGCCCGTCCGTGTTCCGTCACAGCTGCCAGAAGCCATTGCGCGCGTCTGCGACGAGCTGCAGGCGCAGTACCTCCTGGCATTCGAAGCCGCGCATACCGATGGCCGCTACCATGCCATTGTGGTCACCACAAAGAGCCGGGAGCTGAAGGTGCGCACGCGCGCCGGATATGTCGCGCGAACGAACAGTCGGTAGGTGCCGAGCACCGCGCCCTTTTCAAAGCCCGCCTTTACCGGTAAAGTAACCCCATCAGGGAGAACCGAATGCACTCAACCCGAGCCGTCCGGGTGCTGCTCGTCGGCATGGCTGTTGTCAGCGTCGCCGTCATTGCTCAGCGTGCGCCGCTGGCGCAGCAATCCCAGCCATATACCAAATGGGATCAATACAGCGGGTCGTCGGACTCGATGCAGTACTCGGCGCTTGCCGACATCAACAAGAGCAACGTCAAGCAACTGCAACGCGCCTGGTTCTACCCGGTTCCGGGCGATGCCGAGCGCCTCGCATTCAATCCCCTCATCGTCGACAACGTGATGTATGTCTCCGGCGTGCGCGGTGTGCTCGTCGCGCTCGATGCGACGACGGGCAAAGAGCTCTGGATGTCGACGTTGCAGACGCCGGATCGCGGCCTGGCGTACTGGGAGAGCAAAGACCGATCAGATCGCCGCCTGATCCTGACCGCCAGCAACGGCATCCGCGAGGTCGACGCGCGCACCGGTCAGCAGATTCTGACGTTCGGCACAAAAGGCTTTGTCGACATGCGCGTGGGTACTCCGCGCCGCAACGGCGGACCGAACAGCAGCCCCGGCCGCGTCTTCGAGAATCTCCTCATCGTTGGTTCGAACGTCGGCGAGGGCTATGGTTCGCCTCCGGGCGACATCCGCGCGTACGACGTCATCAGCGGCAAGCTCGTGTGGACGTTTCACACGATTCCACGTCCCGGTGAATACGGGTACGAGACATGGCCGGAGGATGCGTTCAGATACGCCGGCGGCGCCAACACCTGGGGCGATCTCACGCTCGACGACAAAAACGGCATCGTGTTCCTGCCGACCGGATCGCCGACCCACGATCTCTACGGCGGCGATCGTCAGGGCAACAATCTCTTCGGTAACTGCCTGCTTGCGCTCGACGCGCGAACGGGCAAACGGTTGTGGCATTTCCAGATCGTTCATCACGATCTGTGGGACTACGACAACGCCGCCGCGCCCAAGCTGCTGACGGTGAATCACAACGGCAAGCCGATCGAGATCGTCGCGCAGGCCGGCAAGACCGGATTCCTCTACGTCTTCGAACGCAAGACCGGCGCGCCTCTCTGGCCGATCGAAGAGCGTCCGGTTCCGAAAAGTGAAGTGCCTGGCGAGTTTTCCTCGCCAACACAGCCCATTCCGACCAGGCCGCCGCCTTTCGCGCGGCAGTCAATGACGCCGGAAGAGGTGAATCCGTTTGTCAGTCCTGAGGAACAGGAACAGCTGAAGCAGCTCGTGCGCGAGGCGGCCAACCAGGGCGTATTCACGCCGTCGAGCCATCTGCGCCCGCACATTCAGTTCCCCGGCGCGTGGGGCGGCGCGAACTGGGGCAGCACGGCCGGCGATCCGCAAACCGGCATGGTCTACGTGCGCAGCCTCGAGATGATCAGCTACAGAAAGATGTCGCTGGTGACGCCGGGCAGCGGCGGTGGTGGTGGCGGTCGGGGACAGGGTGCGGCGCCACTCGGGCCCCGCGAGCAGGAAGGGCAGAACGTCTACATGCAGCGCTGCTCGGGATGTCATGGCCCCGGCCAGATGCCGATGCGATCGTTGAAGGTCATCGGCTCGCAGGGTTTCCGTTCGATCGTGCGGCAGGGTGTCAACTCGATGCCGGCCTTCAACGCATCGAACATCTCAAACGACACGCTCGAGGCGCTCGAGTCGTATCTGATGTCGCTCGCGACGAGCGAAGAGCAGGCGGGGAATCCATCGGAGATTCGGCTTCCGCAGAATCCCAATCGCTATCAGGGACCGCCCACACGTTATGGCGGATCGTTTTCCGCGGGGTGGTATACCAGCAACGGCTATCCGGCGTCGGGACCTCCGTGGTCGCAGCTCGTGGCGTATGACCTGAACGACGGCACGATCAAATGGCGCGTGGCCGACGGCACAGCGCCCGGATTGGTGGACAAAGGCCTGAAGACAACAACGGGCACGGTGCGGCCGCGCAACGGTCCGGTCGTGACCGCCGGTGGCCTCGTGTTCCTGGCAAACTCGCAGGATCGTTTTCTGCGCGCGTTCGACAAGGAAACGGGGCAGCTCATCTGGGAGCACGAGCTCGATGCCAATCCCGAAGGCATTCCAGCGGTGTATCAGGTGAACGGGCGGCAGTACATCGCATTCGCCGTCGGCGCATCATGGGGCGATGGTGGCGATCCAGTGTGGAGAAACCCGCTGCATCGCAAACAGGGCAAGATCGAAGCGCAGGGATACCACGTATTCGCACTTCCGCAGAAGTAACGAGCCGGAGAGTCGGTAGGGCGGAACTTTAGTTCCGCCGTTGGAATGAGGACACTTATGAGAACACGAATCACGATCGCCGCACTGTTTGCCGCCTGCATGGCAACTCTGGTCGCGCAGCAGAACCAGGCGCCAGAATTTCCGCGCGCCTCAGACGCGCTCGAGCGCGTCACCTGGCGCACGCGCACGCTGGTGGCCAACGATCGGCTCACCAACTGGGACCTCGCCATTCCCGGCATGGGCCTCACGTTTCACGAAGCGGTGGTGAGAGCCGACGCCGCCATCGTGCCGTTTGTCGAGGCCTCGAGCGTCCAGCGTGTCAGCCCGCAGGTTCAGAAGAACCTCGACTACAACCTGACGGCTGCAGAAATCGCCGCGATTAAGACGAGCATGGGGCCAAGCGTCAGGGTCGGCGCGTATCGCGTCGACACCCTGCCGGCCGACAGCGCCACGCGCAGGCGCGTGTTCAATTTCGCTCGTGAACTGGGCGCGACAACCCTCGTCGTGCCGGGCAATACCGCGCTCGACGGACTCGATGCGCTCGCAGAGGAATTCCGCGTCAATGTCGCCGTGCTCAACAGTTCCGACGCCACCCTGAAAGCGATGGAAGGCCGCAGCCGCCGTCTCGGTATCGGCATCGACACCGGCACGTGGGCGCAGGACGGCACGAATGTCCGCACGGAAGTCGCGCGTGTGAAGGATCGCCTGATCTACGTGAACCTTCGCGACCGCTCGGCCCGCGGCGCCAGCGCGCAGAACGTACCACTGGGCAAAGGCGTGGCCAATCTCCGCGATTTCTTCGCTGAGCTCGAGCGGCAGGACGACCGCCAGATTTCCGTTCGCCTGGGGGGCGACGGCAGTCCGGTGGTGACCACCAGAGTGCCCATCGCGATGACGATCGATACGACGGGCGTCGCCAAGGCGCCTGGCGACATTTTCGCGGCTGTGTCGGCGTTCGAGGATGTTGTGCAGCCGTCCTATGCCGTCAACTTCAACGAGTTCGCAAAGACGCGTCCGATTCGCTTCGATCTCGTGACGCCGTCGCGCGGCGAGACGCTGGCGCCGGCCGAGATCGATCGCCGCGCCGTTGAGACGCGCGCGAAGATCGACGCCGCGATTCCCAGCAAGCCGTTCGCGGCGCCGAAGAAACCGCGCAAGCTGCTTGTCATCGAGAGCCTCGAAGGCATGTCCCACAACACGATTCCGCACACCAACGTCATGATTCAGCGCATGGGCGAGAAGACGGGCGCCTGGACGACGGTGTTCAGCAACGATCTGAGCAACCTGCGCTATCCGAAGGTGAAGGAATACGACGCCATCTTCCTGAACAGCATCGTCGGCGAGTTCCTGCCGGATCCGGCCATGCGGGCCGACCTCGTGCGGTATGTCAACGAAGGCGGTGGTATCGGCGGCATTCACGGCACGCCGTGGGCGTCGCGCAACTGGGACGAGTTCGCCGAGATGATCGGCGCCCAGAGCGCACCGCATCGCATCGAGAACGGCGTCCTCAAGGTGTACGACAAGGACAATCCGATCGTGCGGCCGTTCAACTACGAGGACTCTGCCGTTTCGCGAGGAGTACTACCGCTTCGAGGATCAGGGCAACGGCCGGCTGCGGTGGGACAAAGTCCGCGTGCTGCTGATCGTCGACCTCGACGAGAAGGTGCCCAATTCGACCGACAAGCCGTGGCCGGGATATCGCCGGCCGGACAAGGTGTATCCGGTGGCCTGGATTCGTGAGTACGGGAAGGGCCGGGTCTTCTACAACTCGATGGGACACATGACGGAAACGTTCATGCGGCCGGAAATCGTCGGGCATTTCCTGGTCGGGATGCAGTACATCCTGGGCGACGTGGACGCCAATGCCACCCCGAACCCGATGAAGTAGAAAGGGGTCAGACCCCTTTTTTCGGGGGGTCTCCGAAATTGTCGAAAAAAGGGGTCTGACCCCTTGACCGTGGTAAAAAGGGCGGCAATGACAACCAACCATTGCCGCCCTTTTGCTTTCTGTGTGGCCCTGTTCGTCGCGATCCTGGCGCCGGCACCTGCACCGATGCGTGCCGCGCCGGCAACCTGCGAGAGCCTGGCCTCTCTTCGGCTATCCAACGGTAAGGTGACGTCGGCCGCCGAAGTTGCGCAGGGCGCCTTCAAGCCACCGGCCCCCGGCACAGTCAACGCTGCGGCGCAGCGCGCCTACTCAGCGACCCCGGCGTTCTGCCGTGTCACGGCGACGCTGACACCGACGAGCGACTCGGACATCAAGGTCGAAATCTGGCTGCCGAAGGCAGGATGGAACGGCAAGCTTCAAGCGGTGGGCAACGGCGGATGGGCGGGGACCATCTCTTATACGGCGCTTGCCGCGGCGGTCAGCGGCGGCTACGCCGCGACCGCGACCGACACCGGGCATTCAACGGCCGGCAGCACGTTTGGCATTGGCCATCCCGAGAAGCTGATCGATTACGCGCATCGCTCGCTGCACGAAATGGCGGTGAGTGCGAAAGCCGTCGTCAATGCGACTTACGACAGCGCGCCGAAAGTGGCTCTGTGGAACGGTTGCTCGACCGGCGGTAATCAGGGGCTCACCATTGCCTCCAAGTACCCTGCTGACTTCGATGCGATCGTGGCCGGTGCGCCGCCCGATCCGCGCGCGCGGCTGATGAGCGTGCGGCTGCTGATAAACCGGCTCGTGCATCGAAGCCCCGAGAGCTACATTCCTCCCGAGAAGTATCCGGCGATTCACGAGGCGGCTCTCAACGCGTGCGACACGCTCGATGGCGCAAAGGACGGCGTGATTGAAAATCCGCGTGCATGCAAATTCGATCCGAAGGCCATGGAGTGCAAAGGTGCCGACGGGCCATCGTGCCTGACGTCCGCGCAGGTGGAAACGGCGAAGCTCCTGTTACTCGGACGTGAAGTTCCCGAAGACGGAACGGACACTGTATCCGCCGCTGTTGCAGCCCGGGTCGGAGCTGGCATGGGGAACACTGGCGGGTCCGCAGCCATTCGCAAACGCGGTCGATGCATACAGGCTGGTTCACAAGGATCCGGCATGGTCGCCCGATCGCTTCGACATGGCGACTGATTTCGAGCTGATGGAGAACGAAGCGAAAGTGTTGAACACGGTGACGCCGGACCTGCGTCCGTTCTTCAAACGTGGCGGCAAGCTCCTGATGTATCACGGCTGGAACGACCGGCAGGTCCCGGCCATGAGCAGCGTCACCTTCTTCGAGCGCGTGCTGCAGACGGCGGGACGCGACGTCGCCGGCCGATCGATTCAGCTCTACATGGTTCCCGGCATGGATCATTGCCAGGGTGGTGTCGGAACCGACACGTTCAACAAAGTCGAGGCGATGGAGGAGTGGGTGTCGAAGGGCACAGCACCCGGGCAGATCATTGCGTCGCACGCGACCGGCGGCAAGGTCGACCGCACGCGTCCGCTGTGCCCGTATCCGCAGATTGCGCGATACAAAGGCACGGGCAGCATGGCGGAGGCGGAGAATTTCGCCTGTGGTAAGTAAGCACACGGGAAGAAAGTAAAAAGTAGAACGTAAAAAGTAGGAAGTCAACGTGACAAAGCGATTGATTGCCTGTCTTGTTGTTGCAGCGGCGGCGACCGCTCTCGCGCAGGCGCCTGCGACGGATTGGCCGGCTATCGAGGCCGAGACGCTCACGCATTTTCAGAGCTTAATCAGAGCCGAGACGACCGATCCGCCGGGAAACGAACGGCCTGCAGCTGAATACGTCAAGCAGGTTCTCGAGCGCGAGGGCATCGCGACCAAAGTGTTCGAGCTCGAGCCCAACCGCCTGAACATCGTCGCGCGGCTGAAAGGCAACGGATCGAAACGTCCGCTGCTGATCATGGGGCATACCGATACCGTGAATGTCGATCCGGCGAAGTGGACGTTCCCGCCGTTCAGCGCCACGCGCGACGGCGGCTACATCTACGGTCGCGGCACGGTAGACGACAAAGACAACGTCGCCGCGGCGCTCATGACGATGCTGTTGCTGAAGCGGTCGAACGTGCCGCTTGCGCGTGACGTGATCTTTCTTGCGGAAGCCGGTGAAGAAGGCACCACGCGTGTCGGCATTCAGTTCATGGTCCAGCAGCACTTCTCCGAGATCGAGGCGGAGTATTGCCTGGCCGAGGGTGGCAGCGTGCCACGTGGCGGCGGCCGCGTGCGCTACGCGTCGGTGCAGACGGCGGAAAAGATTCCGCGCGCGGTTCAACTGACCGCGACGCGGCGTCGCCGGACACGGCTCTGTTCCGCTCCAGACCAACTCGGTCGCTCAAGCTCTCGCAGGCGATCACGGCGGCTGCGACGTGGAGGCCGCCGATTCAGCTGAACGACACGACGCGCACCTACTTCACGCGGCTGGCGGCGATTTCGCCGCCCGCCGACGCGGCGCGCTATCGTGCGGTCGTCGGCAACGATCCGAAGGCGGCGCAGGATGCGGTGGACTATTTCGCGAAGAGCGATCCGCGCTTCGCGTCGATGGTGCGAAGCTCCATTTCGCCGACCATCATCCAGGGCGGCTATCGCGTCAACGTCATTCCGTCCGAGGCGAAGGCGACGCTCGACGTGCGCCTGATGTCGGGACAGGATCCCGAGGCGTTCCTCAGCGAGCTTCGGAAAGTCATCGACGATTCGGCCGTTCGGGTCGAATGGATCCCGCGCGATGTGCGGCCGGGCACGCCGAGCGCGCGGCTCGATTCCGAAGTGTTCAAGGTGCTGGAATCGGCCTACGCGCGGTTCTACGACACGACGGTGCTGCCGACGATGAGCACGGGCGCCACCGACATGGCGTACCTGCGCGAGAAGGGGATTCAGTGCTACGGCGTCGGTCCGGCAGTCGACGAAGAAGACGGACCGAAAGGCTTCGGCGCCCACAGCGATCAGGAACGGATTCTCGAAAGCGAGCTGCACAAGTTCGTCCGCTTCCATTACGAGGTCGTGCGGGATCTTGCACGTGCACAGTGATTCCGAGTTCTGTCACAACTGCGGCATCAGGCTGACCGGGCGGTTCTGCTCGGCGTGCGGTCAAAAGGCGCTACCACTCAACGTCACGTTCCACGATTTCTTTCACGACTTCACACATGAGATGCTGCACGTGGACGGCCGGATCTTTCAGTCGTTCCGCGGTCTGCTGCTGTCGCCGGGATTTCTGACGCGCGAGTACCTGGTGGGCCATCGCACTCGATGGATTTCGCCGATCCGTCTCTACCTGATAGCCAGCGTCATCTTTTTCGCGATCAGCGCTTTCGTGCCGCTTCGGACCGCGTTCGAGTCCTCGAAGCAGGGGGGCTTGAGTTTCTCCTGGGGCACCAGTCCTACGGTGCGTGTGACGGGTAGCGACGACGAAGACGCAGACGCAGGGGCAAAACGCCTCGGATTCGAGAACGCAAACGCACTCAATGAGGCGGTGAATCATACATTGATTGCGTGGCTACCTCGCGTCATGTTCGTGCTGCTTCCGTTATTCGCATGGTTCGTGGCGGTGGCCTATCGTCGTGTGGATCGCAACTACCTTCACCATTTGATTTTTGCTCTCCACGTTCACGCGGCGTTCTTCACCGCGGCGGCTCTTGCCAAGCTGGCAACGCTCGCTTCAAGGCCGCTTGGCACCCTCGTGTGGGCCGCGACAATTCTGTACACGATGACGTACGTGATTCTTGCGTTTCGCGGCGTCTACGGAAAGGTGCGTCGTTCGTTCGTGCGAATTGCGCTTGTCCTGTGCGTGTACTGGATCGTCACCATCATCGCTTTTGTCGCGATTGTGGTGCCTGTGGTCCTGGGCCCGCTCCTCGAAAGCCTGAAAAATGAGAATCTTTGAGTGCCTGATCCCGGCCCTGTTGAGCGCGACCGTGGTCTTTGCTCAAACGCCGACTGTTCGCGAAGAGGCGCAAATCTACGGACGCCCCGGCTGGGTGCTCGAGAACGGCAAGATCCGGGTCGCGCTGTTGCGGGGCGGCGGCCACATCGCCGAAGTGCGGCTCATCTCGACGAATACGCGTCTATCGATCAATCCGATGTTCATTCCGGCCCCTCAAGCAGGTTCGGGGCAGGCAGGCGAGGGCTACATGGGCCATCTCGTCTGCTTCCCATACTTCGGACCGGCTTCAGCCGAGGAGCGCGCGCAGGGTCTGCGCGGACATGGCGAGGCCGGATCGGTGGATTGGCAGCAGACACGCGCGCCGCAGATCGACGGAAAGGGCATCACGTTCTTTTACGGTGCCGACCTGCCGAAGACGCAATACAAGATCGAACGCGCGGTGACGCTCAAAGCGGGCGAGGCCACCGTCGACGTGGAAGAGTGGATCGAGAATCTCGCGCCTTACGACCGGCCTTACAACCGCAATCAGCACGCCACATTCGGCGCGCCGTTTGTGACGCCCGGCAGGAACGTGCTCGACATGTCGGGCACGCGCGGGATGACCGATCAGAACCGGACGGCAGCCGGCAAGTGGGCGGGAGCACATCTCTTTCAATGGCCAAACGCGCCACCGTTGAACGACGGTGTCGCGCTGTCGCTGCGCGATTTCCACGCGATTCCAGGCGGTCAGATCTATACGCCTGTGCTGACCGATCGCTCGAAGCCCCAGAGCTGGTTCACGATTTACAACGAAGACTATCCGCTGCTGGTCGGGTATGTGTTTCCGGCCGACGATCATCCGTGGATTATCGACTGGCAGAATCAGCCGCGGGCGGATTCACCGGCCGGAACGGCGCGCGGCATCGAGTTCGGCACGTCGCCGTTCGACGAAGGACTGCGAAAGAGCGTCGAGCGCGCGCAAATGCTCGGGGTACCCACGTACAAGTTCATCGGCGCACGCGAGAGGGTCTCGACGACATTCACCATCTTCCTCCGAGAGATCCCGGGAAATTTCCGGGGCGTCCGCGGCGTGCGAATGGAGCAGGGTAAGGTGATCGTCGAGTAGCGTCAGGACCGGACGGCGACGAGCGCCAGCGGATACCTGCGATTTCGCGAGGGGCGATCGCGGTCGTAAACGATCGGTATCATCGAGCCGACCTCAGGCGGATGCTTCGAACCGTGGTTGTAGCGCCCCTTGCGCCTGGCGCCGGTCATCAGCGTCCACTCATATTCCACTCGCCAATACGATCCCTTGTCGGATCGTTTCTTCACCACCTTCGTGACGACGGCGGTTGCACTTCGGCCGTAGCTCAGAAGGTCTCTCTGCAGTCGGATAACCTGCAGCAGGATTGCCACGACGGTGATCGCCCCTGCGGGAATCGCGAACGCAGGCCACAAAGGGCGACGAGACGGCGCACGTCCATGTATCCAGCTGGCGCCGGGTTCCGACGCAAGATAGGTCACTGTCGTGCTCGCTCCGTCGACGTAGCGACCCTGCTCGGGTCCGCGCACGGTCGCAGAGCCGTGATAAGCCACATCGCCAACCACATACTCGTAGTCGATTGTCGTGCGCCGGTTGTTGTCGCGGTGCCGGGCGCGGATCACACGCGCCTCCGTGGTGACCGCTTCCGTCGAAAACGCGGCCACATGGCGTTCCGATCGTTTGACGAGCCTGAAGTTTTCGATCCCTGCCCACAACCCGCCAGCGCACAAGGCCACACACAGAATCGCCACGGCGAGGCCCGAGGCGTTCAACCGCACGTCGCGCGGTGTCGGGCGCAACAGCGGCGCGGGCAACGTCGAGCTATTTCGCGCGTTTTCGTTTCGCAACGGCAGCCTCCGATTGCTGTGACCCATCGCCGCCTGGCAGCCGTCCCGCGTCCCGCAGCGCGCACCGGAGCAGATACTCGATCTGCCCGTTGACGCTGCGGAGCTCGGATGCGGCCCAGCGTTGCAAGGCGTCATAAAGGTCTGGATCCAGCCGAAGGGGAAATCCTTTTTTATCCATTATTCAGTTGTCGTGGGGGCCCCACCCGCCTTCGCGCTGTTGCGCTTCGGCGCGGCAGGCTCCCCACGACCTGTATCTCGCGACCTTCGGTCGCTCGACGGTGCTTGCCGCACCAATCTGCTTCAGTGCGACAGTTCGAGTGCAGCGTCCCACCCCCACGACCTGTATCTCGCGACCTTCGGTCGCTCGACCATGGTTGTGACAGCGATCTGCTTCAGTGTCACGGTTACTGGTAGAGCGTGCCGGTGTTTACGACAGGCTCGACGCCTCTTTCACTGCACAACACGACGAGCAGGTTGCTCACCATCGCCGCTTTGCGCTCTTCGTCGAGCGTGACGACGTTCTTGCGGCTGATTTCGTCGAGCGCCATCTCGACCATGCCGACGGCGCCCTCGACGATCTTCTGCCGGGCGGCGATGATGGCCGTGGCCTGCTGACGCCGCAGCATCGCGCCGGCGATTTCAGGGGCATACGCGAGATGGCTGATCCGCGCCTCGATGACCTCGATGCCCGCTTTCGAGAGGCGATCCTGGATCTCGTGCCGCATCCGGTCGGCCACCTCGCCGGCCGAGAGGCGCAGCGACACATTTCCCTCCTCGTGTGAGTCATAGGGATAGCTGGTCGCCAAATTGCGCACGGCCGCTTCGCTCTGCACGTGCACGAAGTTCTCGTAGTCGTCCACGTTGAACACCGCCTCGAAGGTCTCGACGATGCGCCAGACGACGACCGCAGCGATTTCGATGGGATTGCCATCGCGCTCGTTGACCTTCAGCTTGGCGCTTTCGAAGTTGCGGACGCGCAACGACAGCTTGCGGCGGGTCGTCAGCGGATTGACCCACCAGAACCCGGCGCGCTTAATGGTGCCCTTGTAGACGCCGAAGAGCGTGACGACCGACGCATAATTCGGGTTGACGACCGTGAAGCCGGCGACACAAATACCGTCGAGCAAGAGGATGACGGCTCCCGAGGCCTTGATCCAGTCGAGGCCGCCTACCGTCGTTTCCGAAGTGGCCATGACCCAGACAGTGCCCACGCCCACGAGCAGAATGAGAAAAACCGCAAGCCACCCCGATACGCCGCCGAGCTCCTTTTCATTTGCCATCGCTATACCTCGACATCATTATGATATCATTTTGATGTCGGTGTCAAATCGGAGGGCACGGAGCGGATCTCAACACGGAGGCACTGGGGCACGGAGCACGGAGAATTCTTTTCAAAAGAGTTCTCAGTGTCTTCGTGCCTCCGTGTTGAGATCTGCCTCCGTGCCCTCACCGACCGCAAGGCCGTGGAATTCATGTTTCCGTATATCGCCGATAAATCACGCTGGCCGCACAAACCTGACGTCCAGTACCACGAAAACTGGCCCGTTCGTCATCCAAGCCTGCTATTTGCGGGGTACGCGCTGGCGCGGCCGGACTATCTGGCGCTGTGGAGCAGGCTCGACCCCGATCCGACCGTGGACGAAGTGATCCGGAATTTTGTTGTCCGGCAGCCGTGGCTTTGGATGTCGAGCGCTTAGCTATAGCGGTAAAGTAAAGTAACTTTACCGGTCAAGTGGCCCGTTTTTTCTTGACGTCCTTCACCGACCTGAGTAACTTTACCCGCACAAGAATTCTCTTCTGAAACACACACATACCGCCAAGAAGGGGGAGGGTATGAGGTACTTCAGGCCAATGATCGTCCTGGTCCTGTTGTTGTTTGCCGTCAACGCATCAGCACAGACCACGTCAGGTTCCATCTCGGGGAGCGTCGTCGACGCGCAGGATCAGGTTGTTCCAGGCGCCGACGTCATCGTCACCAATCAGCAGACACAAGAAGTGCGCCGCTCCGTCACCAATGAGGTCGGCCTCTTCGCGTTTCCGGCGTTGCAGCCGGGGCCATATACGGTGCGTGCCGAGTTGACCGGCTTCAGGCCGATCGAACGGCGCGACAACATCGTCCTCGCCAACAACCGCCTGGCGCTTCAGCCTCTTCAACTTGAGGTGGGCTCGCTTGCCGAGGCGGTCACCGTCAGTGCGGTCGGCGAAGTCGTGGCGACGACGCAGACGACGCACCAGGCGGTGCTCGATACGGGCCAGGTCGAAAACCTCTCGATTCGCGGCCGCGACCCGATGTCGCTGCTGAAGATCCTGCCGGGCGTGCAGCTGCTCGCCAACGACAACGAAACCTTCGGCGGCGGCTTCAACTCGCCTGTGCCGAGTCATTCAGGGCGGCCAGGGACAGACGGTCTATGTCGACGGCATCAACGGTGGTGACGGCGGCGGCGGCGGCGGCTTCAGCGGCACGACGGTCATCGACGCGATCGCCGAAGTCAACGTGCAGATGAGCGACGTACACGGCCGAGTACGGCTTGAAGGGCGGCTCGCAGGTCAACGTCATCACCAAGCACGGCGGCGCGGAATACCACGGCACCGGCCTACTGGTACAAGCGTCACGAGATCGTGGAACGCGACCAACTACTTCAACAAGATCAACAACCGGCCGAAGCCGCAGTATCGATACTCGAACCTCGGCGGCACGATCGGCGGTCCGATTCCGAAGATCAAGGGCGTGAACCCCGACGGCAACAAGCTGTTCTTCTTCTACGTCCTCGACGACACGCAGGCGCAAAGAGTGCAGACATCCTGAAGTTCTATCAGGTGCCGACGGCGCTCGAGCGTACCGGCGATTTCTCGCAAACGGTCACGCCGAACGGCACGCTCATTCCTATTCAGCGACCCGCAACACCAACGCAGACGTTTTCCGGCAACAGGATTCCGGCCAACCGCATCGACCCGCGCGGCCAGGCGCTTGCTGAATCTGCTACCCGACGCCGAATACCACGGGCGTCAACGGCTACAACTACGTGACGCAGGAGCCCAGCATCGACTGGCCGCGCCGGCAGCACATGTTCCGCGGCGACTAGCGGCCGACCGATAGAGACTCGCTCGCGGTGAAGTACCAGACGTTCTACACGAGGTCTGTCGGCATCAACGTTGACGGTGCCTCGGCGCGGTGGGGCCTGGTCGACAGCGCTATGACTTCGACGTCGACATCGCCAAGACCGACTACACCCGCATTCTCAATACGTCGACGATTCTCGAGTTCTCCACCGGCTTCTTCAACAGCATCGAGGATGGACCGCCGGAAGACGACACGGCGCTGCGCGGCATCCAGCGCTCGACGTATCCGCAGCTCGCCCGGCCTCGGCCAGTTCGCCGGGCAGCACAATCCGCTCGGCCTGATTCCGCAGGCGCGTGTTCGGCAACATCCCGAGCGGCCGGATCGAGCGACTGCAGCAGCAACGACGGCGGCACCGTGCTCGGATCATCTCTACGATGGACGCTGGCCGATTTACGGCAACGACATCGCGATCAACGTCGCCCTCAACCTGACGCACACGCGCGGAACGCCACACCTACAAGATGGGGCGTCATGCGCGAGGACGAGCTCTTCGGACAGGCGCGCTCGGGACATGTTCGGCGGCAAGTTCAACTTCGCGGACGACAGCGCGCATCCGAATCGGACGCGGCTATGCCTGGTGCGAACGCGCTGCTCGGCCAGGTCCGCAGCTACACGGAATCGCTCGGCCGTGTGCCCGACGATCGCCGTCAGCGAGACCTGGGCGTGGTACGTGCAGGACACGTGGAAGATGACGCCGAAAGTCACGTTCGACCTCGGCCTCCGCATGTATAAGTGGGGACCGTACTCGTCGCAGGGTGGCAAGAAGCGTCGGCCTTCAGCCAGGAACGATTCGATCCACGGTGGGGCGGCAACCCGCCCGTGTTCTTCCAGCCGGTCTCAACGGCACCACGCGCCGGCTGCGAGAATCCGCAGAACGGGCCAGATCCTGCCGGCGACCTACATCGGCCTCATCGTGCCGGGAACGGGCTACACCTGCGCGCAGGTTCTCACGGCGCAGACGCCCTGCACGATCAACGGCTTCGTCACGCAGGATGACGGCAACTATCTCGATAGTGGCGACGAAGGCTTCATCGAGCCTTCCGGGCATTCAGTTCGATCCGCGGGTCGGCATGGCGTGGGCGCTGAATCCGCGGACGGTCATCCGCGTGCGGGTGTCGGCTCGTTCCATGACGGCTACGGCGGCAACGCTAGCAGCAGGGCGGATGGCAACGCGGCGTATCGATTACAACCAGGAACGTCCTCTTCACCGATCTCGACTCGTATCTGACCGGCGCGTCGGCAACGCCTCGGTGCCGAATACCGAGCGGCCCATTCGGACCGACAACGCGCGGCCCGAACAACATCCGCTACACGGCCGCCATTCAGCGAGAGCTCGGCAGGAACATCGTCGTCGATGCCGCGTATGTCGGCCTCGCGGACGACGCACGTTGGCGCGCGAATTCGAACATCAACGACGATTCCAGCGGGCGCGCGATTCGATCCGGCAGAATCGCGACACGACGGTGGCAGCGACGGCGGCGAACCCTGGCGCATTGCCCGATGTGTTTCTGCGTCCGATTCTCGGATTCAACGACATCGAGATCGGCGAGCCCGACGGATGGCAGAAGTACGACTCGCTGCAGATGCAGGTGACGCGCCGGTTCACCGGACGCTTTGAAATGGCCGGCAGCTACACGTGGGCGCGCGGTTATGAAGACACGTATGGCGGTAACGGCAACAATGACGTGCATTCGACGTTGCCGAATCTCGATCAGCGGCGAGATATTCAGGAGCACGTGCTGGTCGCGTCAGCTACCAGGTCGAGATTGCCGAGGGCGAGCCCGCACTGTTGGCGGCAACAAGGTCGTCGCGTGGGTTCTCGACAACTGGCGCATTTCGGGCATCAGCACGTTCGGCACCGGTGGGCGCGGCACATGGCACGTGTCGAACCCGGGCGTCGTGACCTACAGCCCGGCTTCGACTTTACCGGCGGCGGCGAGCAGTGCGGTCTGCTACAATCATCGACGGCGAGCCCGTTCTACCGGGCGGCGAGCTCACGTCGACGAGTGGTCCAACACCGAGCGCTGGTTGCAAGCCGCTGACCGTGCCGGTCAGCCGCTGGCGGTCAGATGCGGCAACGACTGCCGTGCGCATGGAAGTTCACGCTGCCTGGCTGGCACAATCACGATCTCTCGTTCTTCAAGGATATCAGGCTGAAGGGATCTCAGCAGCTGCAGTTCCGCCTGGAGATCTACAACCTGTTCAACCAGGTGTCGTTCCAGGACGTTAACAACGACGGCGATGTTCGACCCGAATACGGGCGCGCAGACCGACACGAACTTCGGCAAGGTGACGGCGGCTCGCAACGAGCGTCGTATGCAGATGTCGCTACGTTACATCTTCTGACGCAGTAGGTTCGCGCCTGCCGCGCCGAAGCGATGGATGGTTCGGCGCGAAGGCGGGTTCGTAGGTTCGTGAAATTCGCAGGTTCGTGGGGCGACGGTTCGAGAGGGCCGTCGCCCTTTTTTTGTTGTGGTATGTACTCAACGTGAAACGCGCGCGCGCCGTACGCGCAACGGTCCAGGAGAAACGCACCGACTATTCCTGGCTGCTGATATTCGCAGCGGTGTTCGTCGCGTATCTCCCGGCATTGAACGGCAGCCTGCTCTGGGACGATCTCGCCCACATCACGCTGCCGCACCTGCGATCGTTTGGAGGTCTTGGGCGCATCTGGACCGAGCTCGGTGCGACCCAGCAGTACTATCCGCTTCTGCACTCTGTGTTCTGGCTCGAGTACCGCCTCTGGGGCGACTCGATGCTGGGATACCACCTTTCCAACATTGTTCTGCACGCGACGGCCGCCACGCTCGTCGTTCTCAACCTGCGGCAGCTTGCGGTGCCTGGTGCCTTGCTGGCCGGATTGATCTTCGCGCTGCATCCGGTTGGTGTCGAATCGGTCGCATGGATCTCTGAGCAGAAGAACACGTTGTCGGCGGTGTTTTATCTTGCCTCGGCGTATGTGTATTTGGGGTTTGTCGACCATCGCGTCCGGCGGGTCCACAGAGCCGCACCCGCGCCACACACCGTAGCGCCGGTGGCACAGCCTTTTCAGGCCGGCTCATTACTGGCTCGCATTCGCGCTCTTTCTTCTGCGCACTCCTTACCAAGACCGTCACGGCGACACTGCCTGCGGCGTTGCTGCTCGTGTTGTGGTGGCAACGGGGAGGATCGAGTGGCGCCGTGATGTGGTGCCGCTCGTGCCATGGCTGGCCGTCGCTGCTGCTGCCGGTGCAGTGACCGCGTGGTTCGAGCATCAGATCATCGGTGCGAGAGGTGAGGATTTCGCGTTGACGATGGTCGAGCGAATCCTCCTCGCGGGACGTGTGATCTGGTTCTATCTCGCGACGCTCGTCTGGCCCGGGAATCTCAGCTTCATTTATCCACGCTGGACAATCGATGCCTCCGAATGGTGGCAGTATCTTTATCCAGCGGGCGCGGTCGCACTCGCAGTTGCCCTCGCAGCGACCGGAAAGCGTGGGTTGCTTGCGGGATACCTGTTTTTCTGCGGCACGCTCGCCCCGGTGCTCGGCTTCTTCAACGTGTATCCGTTCGTGTTTTCGTATGTGGCCGATCACTTTCAGTACCTCGCGAGCCTCGGCATCATCGTGCCGATTGCCAGCGCCCTGACGATCGCGTCCCGCGAGCTCGAGCCTCCGTTCCGGCGCGTGCTGACGATCGCGAGCGCATCCATCGTCGTCTTGCTCGCGGTGCTCACCTGGAACCGCAGCGCGTTTTATCGGGACGCCGAAACGCTGTTTCGTGACACCATCGGGCGCAACCCGCAAGCGTGGATGGCATATCAGAATCTCGGCACTGAACTGGCAGCCAGGAACAGGATGCCTGAGGCGATCGAAGCCTTTGAAGGCGCGTTGAAGGCGAGACCAGGCTACGTCGATGCAAAGAACAACCTGGTGCTCGCGCACATGAAGCTCGGCGACGCCCTGATCGATCAACCGGGCCGATCTCACGAGGCGGTCACGCACTATGAGGCTGTGCTTCGCCTCGACCCCGATCACTTCCGGGCCAACTACAACCTGGGAACGATTCTGATGGACCTGCCGGATCGGCATGCCGAGGCGATCACGCTCCTCGAGCACGCGGTGAAGCTTCAGCCGGACAGCGTCGAAGCGAACGTGAACCTCGGACTGGCGCTGTCAGACATTCCATCGCGGGTGCCCGACGCGATCGCTCACCTCGAGAAGGCCGTAGCGAAAAGACCCGAGCTGCCGGTACGTGAGCTGCTCAACCAGCTGCGGGCTGAGACAGCGAAATAAGACGAAAACAAAACAGAAGCTCAAAAGATCAGAAGAACAGGAGATCGGAAGATCGGATTAAACGGTTCGATTCTTGTATCGGTCTGGGTGATCGAGCCGGCGCAGGCCGGATCGGAGCGAAGTCACGTTGAAGTTCAACAGCAATCCGACGGGACAGGCGCTCAGCTTCAGATACGTAATGACTTGAGCGAGGTGAACAGGATGTATTTGTTCGATCGCTTTCAGTTCCACGATCACGCAATCATTCACAAACAGGTCGAGCCTGAGAGTGCTATTGATCGTGCGTCCCTTGTATGAGAGCGGAACGCGGCGTTCGCAATCGAACTTGAGGACACTGTCTCTGAGTTCAATGAGCAGGCATTCCCGATAAACGGATTCCAGGAGGCCCGGTCCCAGATTGCGGTGTACCTCGATCGCGCAGCCAATAATCTTGTTTGCAGTCCGCTCGATGTCGTCGTCTGTAGCCACACAGAGGCTACAGCACAAATCGTTCCGGTCAATTCTGTGCCCACCTTCTAAAGCGCGGCGTTAGCACGTAGAGAGAATTGCGCGCACGACGGCTTCGCAACCGTGCAAAAACTGCTTCGTCAGATCGGACAGGCAATTATCTGACCAGAACAACCTTCTGACCTTGTGAGCTTCTGTTGGAGTCTGTGGGCGTGGCCGTCGCGACGTACAAATCGAAGTCGTTCTGCTTATCGGATGAAGCCGTCGGGTGGCGCGAGGAGAAGGCAATGACGCCGCCGCTGCCGTCGATTGACGGCCCGATGCTCGGCTCCATCCACACACCGTCGAGATCGCCGCTCACCCTCGCGATGGTGTCGCTCTCGCGGTCGTAGACAAATACGTCCCACAGCAGATTGAAATCCTCTCCCGGCACCAGGTCGCTGGCTTTTGATTGAAAGACGATGAAGCGCCCGTTGGAGGACATGCTCGGGTTGGCGCTGTCACCGTTTGCCTTGCCGCGCCTGGCGCTCTTCGTGATGAGCTGTGTCGTGCCCTTATGAAGGTCGGCAAGAAAAATATGCGTGACGCCGCTCGATGGTCCGGCGAACGCCACATACCGTCCATCGCCGCTCATGGCCGGCGCCCATCCGTTTCCAATCCGTCTGGTGACGTTCAGCGCGGTATCGCGCACAAACACCTGCGACACGGGACGATGGCGACCGGGCAACGGCGGTCGCGCCGAGAAGGCGACGTACTGTCCGTCTGCGCTGCCGCTCGGCGAGAAGCTTGCCGCCGTTGCCGCATCGAGCTCGGGCATGTCGATGCTCACACGACGCGGGGCGTCACTGTGTGATTCGACGGCATAGATGTTCTGCCCCGATACAAACAGAATGACGCGGCCGTCCGCGGTGATCGAGGGTTGCCGCCCGTGACCCACGACCCTGGTGACATTCTCGCGTCTGTCGCGCCACACAATCGCGGTATCGGATTCGTAGACAAGATAGCGGCCGTCTGCGCTGAGGGCGGGATGGCTGCAATCCATGGGGTTGGCGTCACCGGCGAATGTGGTCTCGAATGTCACCTGTTGTCTGACCCGATCGAGCACGTACACGTCCCTCATGTCGTCGGTGTCGGCGCCGGCCAGCTGCGCGTATGTAATGAACGCGACGTACCGGCCGTCGCTGCTGACGCCCGACCAGGCGGCGTCGAGGTCAGACCGGTGCATATCGCGCTGATCGACGGTGAGCATCGTGCTCATCACGAGCGCGATCGCCGCGGCTTTCATGATTGCCGCCGCACCTCGGCCGTGACTTGCTGTCCGACGCGCGTCGCGCGAACGGTTTCGAAGATGTCGGACATCCCCGCCTGTGCGTGAACGCCCGTGCGCGGCAACGCCGCGAGCGCCGCGAGATCGACGCCGTCGAGCTGTTCGATGACATGCTCGAACTCGTGCGCGATCAACTCGACGAGATCGTTGAGCGGCGCGATCGCAATGTGGGCCGAGAGGCCGCCGTTCGGCCGGCGTACCACGCGTGTCGTGGCGCGAAAATCCGATCGCCATGTCGACGGTGTGACGCCCAGATGCACCGTGAGGGCGGGCTCGCCGGCAATGCGCACGCACTGCCGGCGAAATGTCGGTGAGTTGCGGAGCATCGACTCGAGGAGCGGACGGTACGCGTCCGCCACGACAAGGTTGGGCGGAAGAGCAAGTTGTGTCGGGATGGCTTCTGCTGCGACGTATTCGCGCACAGATGTGAAAGACGAGCGCGCGAGTTCGAATCCGGAACTGGTCTGTGCGATTGTGGGACGGGGCTGCACCGACCACGCACAGAACGTCAACGCGAGGATCGTGGATCGCTTCATGTTTCTTCCCTCGGGCGTTAGACGCCGCCGCCCCTGCCTTCGTTGCCGTTCAGTTCATTGAGTAACTACGCGCATCCACCACCAACGGTTAATTCGCCGTCACTTGAATCAACGTCTGACCACCCCGATCCGAATGACGACCGGGATTAATCGACGTAAAATGCAGGCTCAGTCATGAATGACGATCCGGAAGCGGAAAATGTTGCACCCTTCCCAGAGACCCGTCGGCGTGTTTGATTCCGGCGTTGGCGGATTGTCGGTGCTCCGCGCCCTCCGGCAGGAGCTGCCACGTGAACACTTTCTGTACGTTGCCGACTCGGGATGTGCGCCCTACGGCGAGAAATCGGCTGCGTTCGTCGTCGAACGTGCTATCACCATTACGGACTCTCTGGTTCAGCACGGTGCAAAAGCCGTCGTGGTTGCGTGCAACACCGCCACAGCCGTTGCGGCCTCGGCGCTTCGCGGGCGCTTCACCATGCCCATCATCGCCATCGAGCCAGCCGTGAAGCCTGCCGCGGCGCGTACCCGTTCTCGGGTCGTGGGCGTGCTGGCAACCACCGGCACGCTCGCAAGCCCGAACATGAGCAAGCTGCTCGCCAACTACGGGTCCGATGTCGAGTTCGTCATTCAGCCGTGTCCCGGCCTGGCCGATCAGGTGGAGAAGGGTGAGATCGGCTCAGACGGGACCCGCGCGCTGGTGCGGCGATACGTGCAGCCCATTGTCGACAAGGGGGCCGATATCCTCGTGCTGGGGTGCACGCACTACCCGTTTCTGCGGCCGCTCATTGAGGAGGTCGCCGGTCCTGGGGTAGACGTTATCGATCCCGCCACGGCTGTCGCGCGCGAGTTACGGCGGCGGCTCGAGACGAGCGGTCTCGTCAACGCAACAGACGCGGTGGGAACAGAGCAGTTCTGGACGACCGGCGAGGCAGAAAAGGTTGAGCCGATCGTGCGTCAGCTGTGGGGGAAACAGGTGAGCGTCGCCGGCCTGAATGGTCGTAACGGTACGCAGTAACGGGGTAACGGTACGTAGTGCTGGCCTTCAGGCCAGCCTTTTGGAGGTCGATGATGCGATTGACGCAGGGTGCCGGCATCGCCTCTCTGGGACTGCTTGTCCTTCTCTCGATCACAAGACCATTCGCAGCGGAGAACACGGAAATCCTCTGGGATCGCTACGGCGTGCCGCACATTTATGCGGCCGATCGCGAGTCGATGTTCTACGCGCACGGCTGGGCACAGATGCGGAACCAGGCCGATCTGCTCCTTCGGCTCTACGGCGAATCGCGTGGACGTGCCGCGGAATACTGGGGTGGCGAGGCGAATCTCGAGCTCGATCGATGGGTCCAGCTGAACGGCGTGCCGGATCGCGCGAGGAGTTGGTACGACGCGCAGGATCCGCAGTTCCGGAAGTACCTCGACGCGTTCGCGCGTGGCATCAACGACTTTGCCGCCAGGAATCCTGCTGCCGTTGGCCAGGCGTACCGTATGGTGCTGCCGGTGTCGGGTGTCGACGTCGTGCAGCATTCGCTGCGCGCCGTTCATTACGGCTACATGGGTTCGCCCGCGCGCATGAACACCGAAGTGAATGCGTTGCTCAAAGGGCAGCGCGCGTCGGTCGGAGAAGAACACAGCGAGCTGGCTGCCGGATCAAATACCTGGGCGATTGGCCCGTCGCGCTCCGCGAGCGGAAACGCGATGCTCATCATCAATCCGCATCTCGCCTGGGGCAATACCTTCTATCGCTACATGCAAGTGCATCTGGTCGGGCCTGATTACGACCAGGTTGGTGCGCCTCAGGTCGGATTTCCGGTCGCTGTCGTCGGGTTCAACCGCCATACCGGTTGGGGTCGCACGGTGAACACGATCGATACCGTCGACTTCTTCAGGTTAACGGTCAGGGACGGGCAGTATCTGTTCGACGGTTCAACGCGTCCATTCGAACGCGAGACGCGCACGATCAAAGTGAAACAGCCCGACGGGTCATTGCGCGACGAACGGCTCGACGTTCGCCGAAGCGTGCATGGTCCGGTGGTCTACGACCGGAACGGCGTCACGATCGCCATGCGTGTCGCCGGCCTCGATCGCCCGAAGATGCTCGAGCAGTGGTTCCGCATGGGCGAAGCGCGGACGCTCGAGGAATTTCAGGCGGCCCTTCGCATGATGTCGGTGCCGATGTGGCATGCCAACTACGCCGACGATCGCGGGCACATCATGTTCGTGTTCGACGGCCTCGTGCCCAGGCGCCGTCTGCATGATTTTCAATATTGGTCCGGGGTCGTCCCCGGCGATACGTCCGAGACGCTCTGGACCGACTATCTTTCGTTTGACGAGCTGCCCAAATCCATCGACCCTTCGAGCGGCTGGCATCAGAACGCCAACGAGCCTCCCTGGTTGATGACGCTGCCTGGAGTCGATCGTACGAAGTACCCGGCTTACGTGGCGCCGACCGGCGAGTCGCTGCCGCAGATGCGGACGCTGCGGTCGCTGCGGATGATTACCGAAGGACCCAAGATCACCTACGAGCAGCTCATTTCCAAAAAGCACTCCACTCGGATGGAGCTCGCCGACAAAGTGCTTCCCGATCTGTTAAAGGCGGCGGCCGGCACCGAGGCGGCAGGCGTGCTGGCAAAGTGGGATCGCCTGACTGACGCCGACAGTCGAGGCGCCGTCCTTTTTCAGCTGTTCGCCGATCGGTACTTTTCCGGCGCCAATGGCGGGATGGCCTCCAAACTGCGGGTGGCCTACGATCCTGCACGTCCACTGGAATCGGCCTACGGCCTGGCCGATCCGGCTTCGGCCGCGGCAGCCTTGTCGGCGGCTGCTGACGAGTGCCGAAAGCTGCACGGCGCCCTTGACGTGAAATGGGGTGACGTGTTCCGCTTCGCGAGCGGAACCGCCGACCTGCCGGGCAATGGAGGTCCGGGCGGATCCGGTCTTTTCCGGACAATCGCCTTCACGCGGGCCCAGGACAACAAATATTACGCGGCCAGCGGCGAAACGATAGTATGTGCCATCGAATTTGCGCGCACCCAGCGGGCCCAGTGCCTGCTCGGCTACGGCAACGCCACCCAGACAGGCTCGCCGCACCTCGAGGATCAGTTGCCATGGATGGTGCAGAAGAAGCTGTTGCCGGTGCGTCGCGACAAAAAAGAGGTTGAAGCCGGTCTGGAAATGCGTGAACGTTTCTAGTGACCCTTGGGGGGACCGTGAAGAGAACGATTGCCTTCGGAAGCGCAGTGCTGGTTGCCGCGGTCGTCATGGTTGGCGCGCAGGCGGGGCCGTACGATCTCATCATTCGTAACGGCCGCATCGTCGACGGGACCGGCAGTCCGTGGTACCGCGGCGAGATCGCCGTGCGCGGCGACACCATCGCCCTCATCGCCCCGTCGATCTCCGAAAACGCGACACGTGTCATCGACGCGGGCGGCCAAATCGTGTCGCCCGGCTTCATCGATCTTCACAACCACGGCCGTGAAAACATCTTCCAGGTTCCAACGGCGGAGAACTACATCAGGCAGGGCGTGACGACGATCATCGAAGGGCCCGACGGCGGGTCCGTTGTGCCTCTGGGGCCGTTTTTCGACAAGCTCGACGCGCTGCAGAAGTCCATCAACATCGGCTCGTTCGTCGGCCAGGGTTCGGTGCGCGAGGCGGTCATCGGCCGCGCGAACCGCCGGCCGACGCCGGCCGAGCTCGACAAGATGCGCAGCTTCGTCGATGAAGGGATGAAAGCCGGTGCGTTCGGCATGAGCACGGGCTTGTTCTACGTCCCCGGCGCCTTTACGCCCATCGAGGAAGTGATCGAGCTCGCCAAGGTTGCGGCCAAATATGGCGGCATCCATATCTCTCACATGCGCGACGAAGCGTTCGGCGTCGTCGACAGCGTGAAAGAAACCATCCGCATCGGCGAGGAAGGCGGTTTGCCCACGCAGATCACGCACCACAAGATCGTCGGCCCGGCCAACTACGGCAAGAGCGTCGAGACGCTGAAACTGCTCGAGGCCGCGCGCGTCCGTGGCGTAGACACCACGAGCGATCAGTATCCGTACACGGCGTCGAGCAACGCGTTTGTCGCGTCGATGGTGCCGCAGTGGGCGCAGGAAGGCGGTAGGGAGCAGATGCTCGCGCGCCTGAAGAATCCTTCGTCGCGCAAGGAAATCGCCGCTGAAACCGTCCGGATTATTCGTGAGGAACGCGGCGGCGGCGATCCGAAGAACGTGTTCCTCGCCCAATGCGACTTCGATGCGTCGATGGCGGGCAAGAACCTCGCCGATGTGACGAAAATGCGCGGCATGGAGCCTACGCTCGAGAACAGCGCCGAGTCAGCACTCTGGATCGTGGAGCAGGGCAACTGCCAGGGGGTGTTTCACGCCATGGCCGAGCAGGATCTCGAGCGTATCATGCGCCATCCGGCCACCATGATCGCGTCCGACGGCTGGGTGCAGGTGTTCAACCAGGGCGTCCCGCATCCGAGAAGCTACGGCACGTTTCCACGCGTCCTTGGCGTGTATGTACGCGAGCGCAACGTTATCACGCTCGAAGACGCGATTAGAAAGATGACGTCGTTTCCAGCTCAGCGCATCCGGCTGAACGATCGCGGCATCCTGCGGCCAGGCATGAAAGCCGACATCGTGGTCTTCGATCCCGCGCGCGTGCGCGACACGGCGACCTTTGAGAAACCCCATCAGTACGCCGAAGGATTTTCGTCGGTGATCGTGAACGGACAGGTCGCGTTCGACGGTAAAGCCATGACCACCGCGCGACCTGGCAAGGTGATCAGACGGCAAAAAGCAGCAAACGAATAATAGAGGAGGCTGTATGAGAGCTCTGCGGTTGTCGTACTTGTTCGTCGCGGGCATAGCCATCGTCCTCTTGTTCGCCGCGCGCGATTCCACGAGCGCGCGGCAGGCCGGCGGCGCCATTCCAATCGACAACGACGATCTGGGCGGCACGGTCACAGGGCCGAAAGGGCCTGAAGCCGGCGTCTGGGTCATCGCCGAGACGAACGACCTGCCGACGAAGTTCGCGAAGATCGTCGTGACAGACGAGCGCGGCCGGTATCTCCTTCCCGATATGCCGAAGGCGAGCTACAGCGTGTGGGTGCGCGGGTACGGACTCGTCGATTCGCCGAAAACGCAGGCGGTGCCCGGCAAGATTCTCGACCTCAAGGCCGTTGTCGCGCCCAATCCGCATGCGGCGGCTCAGTACTACCCGGCAAGCCAGTGGCTCTCGTTGATGAAGGTGCCCGACAAGAGCGAATTCCCGGGCACGGGCGATACCGGCAACGGTATCTCGGAGAACATGCGAAACCAGGCGATGTGGCTGCGCAGCCTGAAGTCGGGTGGCTGCACGGCGTGTCATGCGCTCGGAAACAAGGCAACACGCGAGATTCCCGTGGAGCTCGGAAAGTTCGCGTCGATGAACGCGGCCTGGGATCGACGCGTTCTGTCGGGTCAGGCGGGCGCGCAGATGAGCAACGGCCTCAACGCGTTCGGACGGCGCCGCGTGCTGGACATGTTCGCGGACTGGACGAACCGCGTCGTCGGAGGCGAGGTGCCTCCCGCGCCGCCGCGGCCGAGCGGCATCGAACGCAGCATCGTCATCACTCAGTGGGATTGGGCCGATCCGAAGTCGTATCTGCATGATTCGGTCTCGACGGATCGCCGCAATCCGCGCCTGAATCCGTATGGGCCGCTCTATGGCTCGCTCGAGTTGAGCTCCGACTACGTGCCGGTGCTGGATCCGGTCAAACACACGGTCAGCCGCGTTCCGCTGACCGTTCGCGATCCGAACACGCCGCCGACCAATCCGAAGATGCCGCAGCCTTCTCCGTACTGGGGCGACGAAGTTATCTGGACGAGCAAGAACAACGTGCACAACCCGATGCTCGACGAACGCGGCCGGCTGTGGCTCACCTCGGCGGTGTCGCCATTCGACAATCCTGCGTTCTGTAAACAGGGCTCGACTCATCCGTCGGCGAAGGCGTTTCCCGTCAACAACGCGAGCCGTCATCTGCAGATGTACGACCCGCAGACCAAGAAGCTCACGCACATCAGAACGTGCTACGCCACACATCACTTGATGTTCGCTGAGGACGCCAACCGCACGCTCTGGACGAGCGGCGGTGGTCCTGTGATCGGCTGGCTCAACACGAAGATGTTCGACCAGACCGGCGACGAGGTTGCGTCGCAGGGATGGACGCCGCTCGTCGTCGATACCAATGGCAACGGCAAGCGCGACGCGTGGACCGAGCCTGATGCGCCGGCCGATCCCACCAAGGATCGCCGCATCAACTCGCCGTTCTACGCGGCGTCGCCGGCGCCCGATGGCTCGATCTGGGGGACGTCTCTCAGCTTCCCTGGCGCGATCATGCGTGTGGTGCCCGGATCGAATCCTTCCGAGACAGCGCTGACCGAAATTTACGAGCTGCCGGCGGTGACCGATCCGAAAGCGGACGTCCGCGGGTTCTCACCGCGCGGCGGCGATGTCGATCGCAACGGCGTCTTGTGGGCGGCGTTGTCGAGCGGGCATCTCGCCAGCTTCGATCGCCGCAAGTGCAAAGGGCCGCTGAACGGTCCCAAGGCAACCGGCCAGCACTGTCCCGAAGGCTGGACGTTCTATTCTGAGCCCGCGCCGCAGTTCAAAGGTGTGACCGACGACGGCAGCGTCGAGGGCAGCTATTACACGTGGGTCGATCAGTTCAACACTTCAGGGCTCGGGGCGAACACGCCGATTAACACCGGCAACGCGTCCGAGGCCCTGCTGGCGTTCAATAACGGCAAGTGGGTCGTGATGCGTGTGCCGTATCCGCTCGGGTTCTACACGAAGTGGATGGACGGACGCATCGACAATGACAAGGCCGGCTGGAAGGGACAGGGGCCTGTGGGCGACGATCAGCACCCGCGCGCCATTCCACATGGAAACGGGCAAGGGCACGACGAGCAAGGTGATGCACTTCCAGGTGCGTCCGGATCCGCTCGCGAAGTGATGACGGAAACAGAAGATCAGAAGATCAGAAGAATTCTTTCGAAAAGAAAACTTCTGATCTTCTGGTCTTCTGTAACAACGCATGATCGAGATTCGGGAAGCCAGGATCGAGGACGCCGAAGACATGGTGGCGATCCTCAATCCGATCATCGCGGCACGTATCTACACCGCGCTCGACACGCAGTTCACGGTTGACGAACAGCGCCATTTCATCCGCACCTTTCCACGGCGCGGCATTTTTCTCGTCGCGGTCGACAGCGCGTCCTATCGCGTGGTCGGGCTGCAGGACGTCTCGCCGTTTGGTGACTTCACCCCCGCCTTCGATCACGTGGGCGTCATCGGCACGTTCGTCGATCTGAATCGCCGCCGAGAGGGCATTGCCACGCAGTTGTTCGCGGCAACGTTCGAGGCCGCGCGCGGGAAGGGTTACGAGAAATTCTTCACCTATGTGCGGGCCGACAACGAGGCAGCCCTGCAGACCTACCTGCGCCAGGGCTTCCGCGTCGTCGGGAAGGCCGAGCGCCACGCCCGAATCGACGGCCGCTACATCGATGAAATCCTGATAGAGCGGGTTTTCAGTTAAGGAGTGTCCGGCTTTAGCCGGACTCACGAGGTCCGCCTGAAGGCGGACACTACGTACGTGGAAATCGCGCCAGACCAGTCCGGTGCTTCAGGCGCTCACCAGCGCGCCGCGCGCCGCACGCTTATGCAACCAGCACGATCGACCTGTTCGGAAGTGGTCGTCCTTTTCAGTCGCATGTTGCTGCCGGACGCCGGTGTGCGCGAATCAATCACGGCCGCCAGGCCCAACTGGCTGAATTCCCGGTACGCACTCATTCCGCCGAACTGCGCGAGATTGGTCAGCAACACACGATCGAAGCCTGGAATGACGTCGAATCCGAGATACAGGAGCACGCGACTCTGATTTTTCACGGCATCCTCGAATTGCTGTGAGAGGCAGTCGGTGGTGAGGTCCAATTCGTAAACTGGGACTTCCATCACGCAGGACACTGCCGCTTCCAGCTTCGTCTGAAATCGGAATCATCCCGTACCACCACACAGCCGACAGCGCCAGATGCGTCGTCATCAGAACGTCGCCAGGCTTCCACTGACTCATCAGCCATCGGACGGCTGCCCTGTCATCGAGTTGATGCTTATCAGTGCTGCGACGCCGTCCGTCGAGATCCACTCTTTCCGCGCGTGAGAATGTCTGCGCAGAGTCGAAACTGAACGAGCAAGAACAAGCGACGCAACGGCCAACAGCGCCCATCGCCGTCGGGCAACGGCATCGCTTCCAAGCCTAATGGCACGGTCGATCAGGAGGGCCACGCCGGCGTATAACGCCGGGACCATCCAGATCGAGAATCTCTGGTGCAACGGAACGACGGCAGCGAATGCGAAGGCAGACACGGGAACAGCCGCGAGCACGATGCCCAATGGGCGCCTGATACCGAATGCCCAGCCACAGATTGCCGACGCCCACAAAATTGTCCACAAACCGGTACCACCCGGATTGAGGGCCAGAGGCTCGAGACGATCGAGAAACCACTGCATGGTGCCTGTCAGCCCCAAGGATGGCGGAAGCAATTCCGTGCTCCACATCGATCGCAGGTACGTACTGTTGAGGGTATAGCGGAGGGAGATCAGATAGTACAGCCCAAACGAGGCGAGCCACATCAATCCACCGAGTGACGAACCATGCCGCGGCGCGTCCACCGTCGCGCCGCCAGACCGCAACAGACAGAAAGATCGCGCACGCAGGAGTCACGAGCAACGCACCGTTCGAAACCCAATGGCCGGCGACGGCTGCGATCCACCACAGCCATACACGTCGCGCGCGGTCCTCTGAGCGGTCTGCCTCTATCGCCCACACAGCGAGAGCCGGAAGCAGCAATCCGAAGAGGATATCGGCCGTGTAGTGCTTGACCTCGAAACGATAGTGCGACAGCAGGGGACTGATCCAGCACAGCAGGACAAAAACCGCGGCGGCAATCCGCCCCATCCACCGTCGACCGACCCACACAGCCACGCCGACAGTCGCTATCCCGAAAAGCAGCGGCACGGCTCGCAGCGCCGTTTCCCCGGTTCCCAGGACGGTCATGGCCGCGCGTTCCAGAACCAGCCATCCGAACGGCGCGCTCTGTCCGAGCCACAGGGAGCCGGCAAGATCTCCCATGGAGCGGTCGCGAACATTGAGCGCGATCATCTTCCTCGTCGACCCACAACGGGAGCGCGCCACGCCACTGATAGATGTCGATGGCTATGGCGGCGACGGCTATCGTGACGGCTGACGTGGCGATGCTAAACGACGCGCCCTGCGCGTCCTCGCCACATGTTCGTCGATGCATACCAGCGCCGCCAGCGCGACCATTCGTCTCAGGAAGGTGGTGCGCCCATCGGGCAAGAACGACAGCAGCCACGCCAGCATCGCGCAAAACAAGCGAGATCACTACAGCATTGCGGGGCCGTTGAGATGCAATTCGAAGCCCTGCGAGCTCCACACGAAATCCGCCGGTGAGCCACAGCAAGATCGCCCAGACTGCCGCCAGAGCGCAGAGGGCGCAAAGAATCCGATAGAGATACGCCAGATGGGTTGCTGGAAAGCCCGCTCATGATCACGCAGGAGTGTCCATGACATGAGCCTCCCGGCCAAGTCATTTTCTAGCGGTCCGTCCAGAACGAAGTCGAGGGATGACGTTTCGACTCACGAATGAGTCACGCCCGATGCTCTGGTGGCACTGGCTCGTCATCGGCCTCATCCTCGTCGCCCTCGAAATGGCGGCGTCCGGCGGGTTCTACGTCATCTTCTTCGGCATCGCCGCCCTGGCGATCGCCGGGCTCCACGTGCTCGACTGTGGCGGGGCCCGTCTGGGTGCAGCTGGTGCTGTTTTCGGCATTTCGATCGGCTCGCTGCTGTTCTTTCGCGGCCCGCTGCTGAAGTGGATGCAGCTCGACGGCCCGGGCAAGGACGTCGACTCGCTCGTCGGCGATATCGCGCTGCCGCTCGAGGACATTCCCGCGGGCGCCGTCGGCCGCGCCGAGCTGCGCGGCACGGTCTGGTCGGCGCGGAACCAGGACACGGCGCCAGCTCGCGCGCGGCGAGCGGTGCAAGGTGGTCGACGTCGATCGGCTGATGATTTTTCTCAAACCAGAAAGAGAGCGCTCATGACCGGTGGCCTGCTCGCGTTGCTGATCCTCACGTTCCTCGTGCTCATCATCATTGCGAAGACGGCGGTCGTCGTTCCGCAGCAGAGCGCGTACGTCGTCGAGCGGCTCGGGCGCTTTCACGGCATCCTGAACGCCGGCTTCCATGTGCTGCTGCCGTTCGTCGACGTCATCCGCTATCGCCATTCGCTGAAGGAGATCGCCGTCGACATCCCGGCGCAGGTCTGCATCACGCGCGACAACGTGCAGGTGGGCGTCGACGGCGTGCTCTACCTGAAGGTGCTGAATCCCGAGCGCGCCTCCTACGGCATCTCGGACTACATGTTCGCGATCAGCCAGCTCGCCCAGACGACGCTTCGAAGCGAGGTCGGCAAGATCGATCTCGACAGAACGTTCGAGGAGCGCACCAACATCAACACGCAGGTCGTGAGCGAGCTCGACAAGGCGTCGGAGGCCTGGGGCGTCAAGGTGCTGCGCTACGAGATCAAGAACATCACGCCGCCCGCCGACATTCTCGCGGCGATGGAGAAGCAGATGCGCGCCGAGCGCGAGAAGCGCGCGGTGATTCTCACTTCCGAAGGCACGCGCGACGCGGCCATCAACACCGCCGAAGGCATGAAGCAGGAAGTGATCAAGCAGTCGGAGGCCCGCAAGCTGCAGCAGATCAACGAGGCGGAAGGGCGAGGCCGCGGCCATCACGTCGGTCGCGACCGCGACGGCAGCAGGCATCCGCAGCGTCGCCGAAGCGATCAAGCTGCCGGGCGGCCAGGAAGCCGTGCAGCTGCGCGTCGCCGAGCAGTACATCGGGCAGTTCGGCGAGCTCGCGAAGAAAGGCAACACGATCGTGCTGCCCGCCAATGTGGCGGATGTCGGAGCGATGATTGCGCTCGCGATGAAATTGATTGGGAAGAGTCCGGACGCATAAGAGTCGGGGGAGTCATGAGAGTCGGAAGAGTCGTCGTGGTACTGCTCGCGGCGGTCTTCGTGTCGTTGCGCGCCGAAGAGCGCGTCGACCACGACATCTACGGCAAAATCCGGCAGGAAGCGGCGACGGACTCGCAGATTCTGCGCACGACTCACGTGCTGACCGATCGCTATGGCCCGCGACCGACGGGATCGCCGAATCTGAAGGCGGCGGGCGAGTGGGCCATCACGCAGCTCCAGTCG
Source organism: Vicinamibacterales bacterium (assembly GCA_963811435.1). GTDB lineage: Bacteria > Acidobacteriota > Vicinamibacteria > Vicinamibacterales > JAMQPK01 > JAMQPK01. The sequence continues at coordinate 77,343 of CAWERD010000004.1, read as the reverse complement.
TGGGGGCTGCAGAACGGCCGCCTGGAGCCGTGGGACTGGGGCTATCCCGGCTGGCTCAACGAGCGGCTCGCCGCCCACATCATCTCGCCAGTGAAGGATCAGCTCGTCGCAGAAGCGCTTGCATGGACGCCGGGCACGAATGGCCCGGTGAAGGCCGCAGCCGTGCAGATCACGCTTGCCGGTGCGTCCGACGAAGGAAGAGCTCACGATCCATCTCGACGCGCTGCGAGACACGGTCAGAGGAAAGAATCGTGCTGGTCGGCGCGCATCAGCAGGTCTCCGTGACGTTCAACGACATGCCGGAGCGCCGCGATGACAGCGACGTGCTTCAGATACTCAACGCAGCGCCCGCGCGGTCCGGTGGCGCCGGGCCCGCAGCCGCCGCGCAGAATGCCCTGCCACCTGAGCGTCAGCCGCTGACGAACACTCAACTCAACGCGCAGGTGTATGAATTCCTGATCGCAACGGCGCGCTCGTGCGCGTGAACGATGCCGGCCGCGACCACGGTCAGATCCGCGCGTTTGCCAACAACACCTACGATCCGGGCAAAGCCATACCGACCGTGGTGCTGCGCAACGAGGACTACGGACGCATCTCGCGGCTGCTCGCTGACAGGCGAGACGGTCGAGCTCGAGTTCGATATCGTCAATCGCATGTATCCCGAAGGCCGGACGAGCTACAACGCGATCGCGGAGATCCCCGGTGCGACCGACGAAGTCGTGATGCTCGGCGGCCACCTCGACTCGTGGCATGCGGCAACCGGCGCCACGGACAACGCCATCGGGTGCGCCGTGGCGATGGAAGCCGTCCGCATTCTCAAGGCGATCGGCATTGAGCCGCGCCGCACGATCCGCCTCGCGCTCTGGAGCGGCGAAGAGCAGGGCCTGCGCGGATCGCGCGCGTATGTTGCGCCAGCACTTCGGTTCGTTCGAAGAGCCGAAGCCGGCGTACGGCAAGCTTCGGCGCTACGTGAACATCGACTACGGCACCGGCCGCGTGCGCTACATGACTGTGTTCGGTCCGCCGGCCGCCGCGGTCGCGCTGCGCGAGGCGCTGGCGCCGTTCAAGGATCTGGGTGTGCTCGGCGCGAACGCCAAGCGAGCCGGCAGTCAGCGAACTCCGATCGACTCCGGTGCTTCAACGAAGCGGGCCTGCCCGGCATCAGATGCGGCAGGATCCCATCGAGTACGACAACTACACGTGGCACAGCAACCTCGATACCTACGAGCGCGTCGTCGAGGAAGACGTGATCAAGTCGGCGATCGTGCTCGCGGCGACGGTCTATCATCTCGCCACGCGCGACGAGCTGCTGCCGCGGTTCTCGAATGGCGAGATGCCGAAGCGCCCACCCCAGAACGACCAGCGCACGATGAATCCGGAAGTCAGCCAGCTTCTCGCCATCCTCGATCAGGCGTACAACAAACCGTCGTGGCACGGCACGAACCTTCGCGGGTCGGTGCGGCGCGTGACGCCGGCGCAGGCTGCGTGGCGGCCCGGACCCGGCCGCCACAACATCTGGGAGATCGTCGTCCATGCGGCCTACTGGAAGTACGCGGCGGCCCGCAGATTCACGGGCGGCGCGCGCGGGTCGTTTCCGCTGAAGGGATCGAACTGGTTTCAGCGGCCCGTCGATGTCGGCCGCATCGGCCGACAAGGCGTGGAAGGCCGATCTCGCATTTGCTCGACGACATGCACGACGCGCTGCGGGCCGCCGTGATGCGGCTGTCGGCGAAAGACCTGTCGCGCACGCCGCCGGGAAAGAAAGTCAGTAACTTCGCGCTGCTCTCGGGGGTCGCCGCCCACGACCTCTACCACGCCGGCCAGATTCAGCTCCTGAAGCGTCTGAGCTGCGCTTTAGCGGTAAACTAGGCGCGTTTCAGCCGACATTCATCAGCTTCAAGGGGACATCACATGAGAACACGTGTTTCGCGGCGATCTTCGTGTTGACGATGGCGCTCGGCCTGACGGCCACTTTCGCACAGCAAGCGCCCGCACCAGCCGGCGGGCAAGGGCAGGGCGGCGGCAGAGGCGGCCGCGGCGGTGGCGCGGCACAGCAGCGCCGCCGCCGGTGCCGTCGGTGTCGAAGCGGCCCAACGGCGGCGGGCTCGCGACGATTCGGATGGGCGCCCCCGACAACAACATGTGGTTCGGCTGGCGCGTCGCGCTGCCGACGGCGGCGTTTCGAGGGATGACGTTCTCCGACGCGCTCGCCAAGGCGGATGTGATCCCCGTCGCGAGCGTCGAGGCGTCGAGCACGCAGATCACCAGCTTCGAAGTGCCCAAGCCGCTCGATCAGCGTCTTCAGGCCAACGAGCGCGCCGCGGTCGTCTATCGCCTGCGCGAGATCGCCGAGTCGATCATGGCGTATCGCGTCGACAACATCGGCGCCGACGCCGCGATGCGCCGCCGCGTGTTCGAGTTCGCGAAGTCGATCAACGCGCCGCTGATCATCACGAGCGCTGATGCCGCGAATCCTGCCGAGCTCGACAAGCTTGCCGAGGAATTCGACATCAACGTCGCGCTCGAGAGCAAGGGCGATCCGAAGGCCGTGATGGCCGCGCTCGAAGGGCGCGGCAAGCGGATGGGCGTGAGCGCGCATCTCGGCGGCTGGGCGCAGGCCGGCATCAAGGCGGTCGACGGCCTCGCGATCGTGAAGGGCAGGCTGCTGCACGTCACGGCCGCCGATCGCAGCGCGCTGAACGCGCGCGCGCGCGTGGTGGCGCTTGGCGACGGCGCCGCGGGCGTCGGCGACTTCTTCCTCGCGGCGTACAGAGGCGGGCATCAAGCCGCTGTCGATCACCGTCGAGTCGACCGGGCACGACCGAAGCCGACATGGTGAAGAACCTGCAGGCGTTCGAGCGCGTGATGTGGCCGGCGATGTCGGCGCGCGTGAACGACATGCTGAAGACGCCCGCCGGCCAGATTCGCGGCGGCGATCGGCTCGACGCCGCGATGCGCGCGCAGATCGACGCGGCCATCCCGCGCCAGGCGCCGGCGAAGCCGGCGCGTCCGCGCAAGCTGCTCGTCACCGACATCCAGATGTATTCGGGCCACAGCACGATTCCGCACGGCAACTACATGATCGAGCTGATGGCGAAGTACACCGGCGCGTTCGAGGCGACGTTCAGCAACGATCCGGAGCTGCTGAAGTATCCGAAGATCAAGGAGTTCGACGCGGTGTTCTTCAACAACGTGTGCGGCATGGTGCACAACGATCCCGAGGTGCGCGAGGGCATCCTGCGCTTCGTGCGCGAAGGCGGCGGCCTCGGCGGCAACCACGCCGTGACCTACGCGAACCTGAACTGGCCGGAGTTTGCCGACATGATGGGCGGCTGGGCGGGGCAGCACCGTGTCGAGGAGCAGGTGCTCAAGATCGACGATCCGAACAGCCCGCTCATGAAGCCGTTCGGCAGCGAGCCGTTCACGCACACCGACGAGTTCTACATCTTCCCGCCGTACTCGCCGTACTCGCGCGAGAAGCAGCACGTGCTGATGAGCATCGACGTCGAGAAGTCCGATCGCGGATTCGGCGGGCGTTTCAGCGAGCTCAGCACGCGGCCCGATCAGGATTACGGCGTGGCGTGGGTGAAGGGCTACGGCAAGGGCCGCACGTACTTCACGCCGCTCGGCCACACGACGATCATGTACACCGACAAGCGCTGGACGGGCCATCTGCTGGCCGCGATTCAGTACCTCCTTGGCGATCTCGCCGACCGACGAAACGCCGAGCGCGAAGGTGAAGAGAACGAACTAACTGTTGAACTGGTAGATCTAGTGAACTGGTGATCTTAAGAGGCACAGCCATGCGCGTTGCTGGTGTTCTGATCGCTCTGTCGCTCGGCGTCGTATCGCCAGGGCGAATGCGCAGTCCTGGCAGCCGCCGCCCGACGCCCAACGCTGCCCGTCGAAGTGGGGCGCGGCCGACCAGCGCGGCGTCGGGCAATCACATGAAGCCCGAGACGTGCTGCGCGCCGTCGCGGCTCATCCGCACCGGCGAAGTGTTCGAGCTCGGGCGCGTGCTCAAGACCGACATGCCGTTCTCGGTCGGCCGGCGGTTCGAGATGGAAACCAAGCGCACGACCATGAACGCCGGCTCGAACCGCCGCGGCAGCAACGAAGAGATCGTGTTCACCGAGATGGGCCAGGTGGGCACGCAGTTCGACGGCTTCACGCACCAGACCATCGGCGACAGCCTCTACAACTGCGTGAAGATGGACGACGTCGCGACGCGCAGCGGCTTCACGAAGCTCGGCATCGAGCACGTCGGCTCGCTCATCACGCGCGGCGTGCTGATCGACGTCGCGGCGCTGAAGGGTGTCGAGATGCTGCCCGACACCTATCCGATCACCGTCGACGATCTGCAGCCGGCGCTGCAACGCCAGAAGCTCACCCTGCAGCCCGGCGACGCCGTCATCGTCAACACCGGCTGGGGCCGTCTGTGGGACAAAGATGGCGCGCGCTATCTGAAGACGAACCCCGGCCTGACGACCGCGGCAGCCGAGTGGCTGGCGAAACAGGATCCGATGCTGATCGGCACCGACAACGGGCCCGTCGGCGTCACGCCCGATCCCGATCCGAACCTGAACAACCCGGTCCATCAGATCGCGCTCGTCGTCAACGGCATCCATCTGCTCGAAAACCTGAAGCTCGACGAGCTCGCCGGCAAGCAGGTCTACGAGTTCGCGCTCATCGTCCAGCCGCTGAAGATTCAAGGGGCAACCGGGTCGACGGTCGCGCCGATCGCAGTGCGGTGAACCACGAAGACGGACCACGAAGACACGAAAACACGAAGGCACGAGGAATACGACGGAACGAGGACACGACGGCGCGAAGAGCGCGATGACGCGACGGCACGATGATGACTGTGCGTCGACTTTGCGCCCACAGGCGCGCGGTCAGAAACAAAACGACAAATACAAGACCTGTGATTCGGGCCGGTCTTGTATTTGCTCGTTTCGTTTCTGACTTTGTTGGCCGCCAGGCGGCCAACAAAGTCGACGCTTATCAACAAGATTGACGCGCGTCGCAGGATTTCCCTTTGCGTCTTTGCGTCTCTGCGTTGAGATACCCGGAAGCTTTCGGAGAGTGAACATGAGTGTGCGACGAGGTCTGGCATGCGCGGCGCTGGCGGCGGTGCTGTGTGTGGCGCCTTTCTATCTGACCACCTTGCGCGGGCAAAGCGGGCCGCGGTTATACACCACCTGGAGCCAGCCGGGCGGCAGCCTCGAAGGCGCGCAATATTCGGCACTCAAGCAGATTAACAAGAGCAACGTGCACCAGCTCGATCTGCAGTGGTTCTTTCCGGCGCCTGGTCCGATCGGGCGCTTCGCCTTCAGCCCGCTCGTCGTCGACAACGTGATGTACGTCGTTGGCAAAGACAGCGCGGTCTTTGCACTGGATGCGGTGACGGGGAGGGAAATCTGGCGCTTCGACACTGAAGGCACGCCGACCAACCGCGGGTTCAACTACTGGGAAAACAAAGACCGCTCGGATCGTCGCATCATCTTCGCCTCGCGCAGCTACCTCCAGCAGCTCGATGCCCGGACGGGCAAACCGATCGCCGGCTTTGGTGCTAACGGCCTCGTCAATCTTCGCGAAGGGCTCGGCCGCACGCCGATGCCAACCGGCGGCGCACAGTCTGGTTCCCCGGGGCAGGTGTTCGGGAGATCTGCTCGTGCTCGGGTCGGCGCCTGGCGAAGGGTACAACTCGCCGCCGGGAGACATCCGCGCGTTCGACGTGCTGACCGGCAAACTTGATGTGGACGTTCCATACGATCCCGCGCCCGGGCGAGTTCGGCTACGACAGTGGCCGCCAGACGCGTGGAAGACGGCTGGGGGCGCCAACACCTGGGCCGAGTTTGCCATCGACGAGACGCGCGGCATCGGATATTTCCCGACCGGCTCGCCGACCTTCGATCTCTGGGGCGGCGATCGCAAAGGCAACAACCTGTTCGGCAACACGCTGCTCGCACTCGATCTGCGGACGGGCAAGCGCCTCTGGCATTACCAGATCCTTCATCACGATCTGTGGGACTACGATCTGGTCACCGGCCCGAAGCTGCTCACGGTGAAACACAACGGCAAGCCGATCGACATCGTCGCGCAGGCGACGAAATTCGGGCTGCTGTATGTGTTCGATCGTGTAACGGGACAGCCGATCTGGCCGATCGAGGAACGGCCAGTTCCGCAGAGCGACGTTCCTGGTGAGCAGTCGTCGCCGACGCAGCCCTTCCCGACCCGGCCCGCGCCGTTTTCCCGGTTGAAGTTCACTGAAGCGGATGTGAATCCGTATCTCGACGAAGCCGAGCGTCAGCGCATCATCGGCATCATGAGGAAGTCGCGCAACGAAGGCATCTTCACGCCGCTCAGCATCACGCAGAGCCAGATCTCGGTCCCCGGCGAGCTTGGCGGCGCCAACTGGGGCGGCGCTGCGGCCGATCCGGATACCGGCATGCTCTACGTACGTTCGGCCGATCAGCCGGCGCTGCACGACGCCGCTGACGCTCGTGGAAGAGAACGAGGCCGTCAGCAGGATGGCGCCGCAGCCGCGCTATACGGGCCGGCTCGGGTCGATGTTCTTTGCGGCGAACGGCATGAACGCGATGAGCCCGCCGTGGGCGCAGATTACCGCCTACGATTTGAATACGGGCGACATCAAGTGGCAGGCGCCGTTCGGCGTGGTGCCGTCACTCGCGGCGAAAGGCATCACCAACACCGGCAACAACTATCGTGCGCATCGCAATGGGCCCGTCGTGACGGCCGGCGGATTGATTTTCATCGCGCACTTCGGCGATCGCACGGTCCGCGCGTACGACAAGGACAACGGAAAGATTCTGTGGGAAAAGAAGATGCCTCCCAATTTCGCGGGCATCCCATCGGTGTACGAGGTGAACGGCCGTCAGTTCATCGCGTTCTACGGCAGCAGCTTCGAGAAACCCGCCGACGGCAACATCGCCTGGGAAGCGGGAGAGACAGAGTCGCAGGGTTACTACGTTTTTGCACTACCGAGATAAGTAGAAGTAAGCAAAGTAGAAAGTGAAAAGTAGAAAGTGAAAAGTAAAAAAGTGGAAGGGAGCTAAAGTAAGAGGCACGATGCTCCGAACGTTGAACCCGACTTTCTACTTTCTACTTTTCACTTTCTACTTTCTGTCCGCTCCTCCGGCCACCGCGCAATCCACCGACTGGCCCGAGTTCCGCGGCCCCACCGGTCAGGGCCATTCCAGAGATACCGGTCTTCCTCTCGAATGGAGCGAAAACAGGAATGTCGTGTGGAAGACCGCCATTCGCGGCCGCGGATGGTCGTCGCCCGTCATAGCGAACGGCCGCGTCTGGGTGACGACGGCTGTGACTGAACCGCGTGGCGTGTCGTTGCGGGCGCTGGCGTTCGACGTCGAGAGCGGAAAAGAGCTCGTCAACGCTGAAGTGTTCAGGTTGTCAAACGGCAATCTCAAGAACTCCAAGAACAGTCACGCGTCTCCCACGCCAATCGTGCAGGGAGATCGTGTGTATCGTGCATTTCGGAGGCGAGGGGACGGCCGCGCTCGATGCGGCATCAGGTGCGATCGTCTGGAAGGCCCAGTTTCCGTACGCGTCACAGCATGGTGCCGGTGGATCCCCCGCGCTTTACAAAGACCTCCTGATTTTCAGCGGTGACGGGCACTACGAAGCCTGGGTCATTGCGCTCGACAAGCACACGGGGAAAGTGCGGTGGAAAACCGAGCGCCGGAAGCCATTCGACCAGTCGTACACGACGCCGCTGGTGATTTCAGTAGACGGCCGCGACCAGATCGTGAGCGTCGGCGCCTACCGCGCAGCCGCCTACAATCCCGACACCGGGAAGGAAATCTGGATGGTGCGTTACGAAGACGGGTTTTCGAACGTGCCGCGGCCGGTGTTCGGACACGGGCTCGTGTTCATCACGACCGGATTCTTCGAGCCGGCCGTGCTCGCGGTCAGGGCTGACGGGACGGGGGACGTGACTGACACTCATGTTGCCTGGTCGATGACGCGGGGGGCGCCGTTCACGCCGTCGCCGCTGCTGGTAGGAGACGAGCTCTACATCATCAGCGATCTCGGCATCGCGTCGTGCGTCGACGCGAAAACCGGCAAGCTGTATTGGCAGCAGCGGGTCGGTGGCAACCACTCGGCGTCGCCCATCTTCGCCGACGGCCGCATCTACTTCCTCAGCGAAGAAGGCGTGGCGACCGTGATTGCCCCGGGCAAGACCTTCCAGAAGCTCGCGACCAGCGAGCTCGACGGCGCGACCCTCGCCTCGATGGCGGTTGCCCACAGCTCCATATTCATCCGCAGCCTGACGCACTTGTACAGAATCGCCGTCAGGTAGTGGACGCCCTCACGGCAATCAACAAATCGCGCTGAGGATGGCGTGTTGGCTTCTGCAAACACGAAGCTCGGCGTGGCAAATCACGTCGCCGGCGTCTGTCGTTCAATGTCATGGCGCTCGCGCCAGGGATGGCGCTCGCGGTGGTGGCCGGCTCGGTGATTTGTCGCCTGCGCAGTCACGCCGACTTCTATAGTTTGCCGAAGCCAACACGCCATCCTCAGCGCGACACTTTTGCCGCGGTAAGCGCGGCACCTGCGTGCTGGGGTGTCGGTCGATAGGTCACAGCCCGACAGCGTCAGTTCAAAAACAACGGCGGCGGCCACCTCCGCAGACGACCAACCCTGGTCGGCTGCGCCATGGCATAGACCAATGGTGCCGACGCGTTGTTTTTCCGGGCTGTCGACCGTGACCGACACCCCAGTGCGCAGGGGCTGCGCGATCCGATGGCAGTCTGACGGTCTGATTGAGGCTCCTGCACGTCCTCCGTTGTCGCTGATAGAATGCGCCACAGAAGATGAAGGGGAGGCTCCCATGACGCGCTTGTTAGCGATTGGTTTGCTTGCGCTGATGCCGATGAGGCTGTTTGCCCAGGCGGCGACGCCTCCACCGACGCCCACCGACATCAAGCCCGGCAGCATCACCTGCGAGGATGTGCCGTATCCGCATCCGGTCGCCTACCTGCCCATGACGCTCTACGGGCAGGACATCCGGATGGCGTATATGGACGTGCCCGCGCAGGGACAGCCGAACGGCAAGACCGTCGTGCTCTTCCACGGGATGAATTTCGCGGGCTTCTACTGGGGCGGACCCATCGACGCGCTGCGCAAGGAAGGGTTCCGCGTCGTCGTCCCCGATCAAATCGGGTTCGGCCGATCGTCGAAGCCGATCATTCCGTACAACTTTCACGACATGGCGCGCAACACGCGCCTGCTGCTGCAGCACCTGAAGATCGACAAGGCCTTCATCGTCGGTCACTCGATGGGCGGGATGCTGGCGGCGCGCTTTGCGACGCAGTATCCCGATGTGGCCGAGCGTGTCGTCATCTACAACCCGATCGGCCTTCTCGATCCGCGGTACGAGCGCCCGTGGGGAAGCATCGACGAAGCGTACAAGCGAAACCTGAGCACGACGTACCAGCAGATTCATGCCGGCATCTTCAGGTATTTCTCGCACAATCCGTCGGCGTGGAAGCCGGAGTTCGACAAGTATCCGAGGATCCGGTATGCATGGACGCTCAGCGCCGACTGGCCGCGCTATGCGATGGTGCAGGCGCTGCTCGGCCAGATGACATATCTCGATCCGGTCATCAACGACTGGGCGCACATCAAGGCGCCGACGCTCGCGTTCGGAGGGGCCGAAGACAGCCTCGCCGGGCCGGCGAGCGTGTTCCAGGCGCGCATGAAGTTCATTGCCGAGACCATTCCGAACGGTAACGGCAAGCTGCATCTCATTCCAGGACTCGGGCACGTTCCCCACTTCGAGGCGCCGGAGAAAACGTATCCGCCGCTCATCGCATATCTCAAAGAAGGGTTGGCGGCGAAATGAATCTCAAGAACGCAACAGCGCTGGTGACCGGCGGATCGAGCGGCATCGGCCTCGCGATTGCCCAGACGCTGGCCGAAGCCGGCTCACGCGTGGCCATGACGGGGCGCGACCAGAAAAGGCTGAACGACGCGGCCAAGAAGGTGGGAGCCCACGCGATTAGTGCGGACGTCGGCAACGAAGACGACGTCAAGAGAACGTATCGGGAGTTCTTCGACAAATTCGGCCACCTCGACATTCTCGTGAACAGCGCCGGCTTTGGCGTGCGGCGCCAGCTCGTCGACATGGATCTGGCGAAGTTCGAGGCCATCTTCCGGACCAATGTGACGGGCACCATGCTGATGTCCCGCGAGGCGGCAAAGCACTTCATCGAGCGGAAGAGCGGCAACATCGTCAATCTCGCGTCGACGGCGGCGGTGCGCGGCGCCGCGAACGGCACGGCATACTATGGGAGCAAGTTCGCCGTGCGGGGAATGACGGAGTGCTGGCGGGCGGAACTGCGGCCTCACAACGTGCGTGTCTTCCTTATCAACCCGAGCGAAGTGCTGACCAACTTCGCCACCAGCGCCGGCTTCACGCAGGACGACAGCAACCCGACGAAGCTGCAGGCCGAAGACATCGCGCATTCCGTGAAAGCGGTGCTCGAGATGAACGACCGCGGGTTTACGATCGAGCTCACGGTATTCGCGACCAATCCCAAAGACTAGAGCGTCTTGAGCATTCACGAAGCACACATGCGCGAGGTGTTCGCGATTGCGCGACGTGCACGCGCGCACGGGAACAGGCCGTTCGGGGCGTTGCTGGTGGCCGGCAACGGTGCAGTGCTCGCGGCGGCCGAGAACAGCCAGCTGACCGACGCGCAGATTCTTGCGCATGCGGAGATGAACCTGCTGCATCGCGCCGTGGCCGACTTCAGCGCCGACGTGCTGGCAGGGGCGACCTTGTATACCAGCGCCGAGCCGTGTGCGATGTGCGCGGGAGCCATCTTCTGGAGCGGCGTCAGCCGGCTCGTATACGGCCTCAGCGGCGATCGGCTGCACGAGCTGAACGGGCTCACGCCGCAGATGCTCGTGGCCAGCGCGCGCGATGTGCTGGCCAGGGCCGGCCGCCAGGTCGAGGTGATCGGCCCCGTTTTCGAAGCCGAAGCCGAAGCGCTGTTTGCCGAAGGAGTGTTCTGACGTGAAGCCGCGACGGGTGCTCGAGACCGCGGTCTATTGCGACGACCTCCCCCGGACGCTCGCGTTCTACAGGGAGGTGCTCTCGGCAGAGCCCATGCTCGAGGTCGAGCGGGTGGCGGCGTTCGACGCCGGCGAGGGAACGGTGCTCCTGCTGTTCCAGCGAGGTGCATGCGAACAGCCGTTCCAGATTCCAGGCGGGCTCGTGCCGGGACACAGCAGCACGGGGCCCGCACATCTCGCCTTTGCCATCGACAAGGCGGACATTCCGGTGTGGCTCGCCAGGCTCGAGGCGTTGCACATTCCGATCGAGAGCCGGGTCGACTGGCCCCGTGGCGGGCATAGCATCTATTTCCGCGACCCGGACGGCCGATCGGTGGAACTGGCGACTCCGGGGACTTGGCCAAGTTACTGAACCGCTGGATATAATTCACATTGAGGAGACCGACGTGCTAATCAGCCCCGCACTCGCGAAAGCATTCAACGAACAGATTGGTCATGAATTCGGCGCCAGCATGCAGTACCTCAGCATCGCGGCGCATTTCTATCAGCGTGCGTTGACACTCCTGGCGAAGCTGTTCCAGGACCAGGCCGAGGAAGAAAAGCAGCACGCGATGAAGTTCGTCAAGTACCTGCAGGACACCAGCGGCGGGCTGCAGATTCCGGCGATTCCGGCGCCGAAGCCGACATTCGCATCGGCTGACGAAGCCGTCCAGGCGGCACTGAACTGGGAAAGGGACGTCACGCGCCAGATCACCTCGCTCATGGATCTCGCCATCAAGGAAAACGACTACCTCGCCCAGAGCTTTCTTCAGTGGTTCATCGACGAGCAGCTCGAGGAAGTCGTCAAGATGGAGCGCATGCTCAGCGTCATCAAGCAGTCGGGCGAGAAGAACTTGTTGATGGTCGAGGCCTACCTCGTCCATATCGAGAAGGTACACTGATGGTGGAACGGGTCTTTCTCGACGACTGTGTGCTCCAGCTGGGTAAGTTGAAGGCGCAGGTGGACAGGGCGGTCGCACAGATCGACGATCGTCAGTTTTTCGAGCTGATTGATCCCCAGGCCAACAGCATCGCGATCATCATGAAGCACATCGCGGGGAACATCCGATCCCGCTGGACGGACTTCCTGACGTCGGACGGCGAGAAGCCGAACCGGCATCGTGACAGTGAGTTCGAGTACGAAGAGGAAGACTCGCGCGCCGGGATCATGTCGCGCTGGGAGGACAGCTGGCGCCTTCTGCTCGACACGATCTCGTCGTTGCAGCCCGGCGATCTCGAGAAGACCGTCACGATTCGCGGCGAGCCTCACTCGGTCGTGCAGGCGATCAACCGCCAGGTCTCACACTACTCGGCACACGTGGGGCAGATCGTGCTGCTCGCGAAACACTTCGCCGGATCGAAGTGGCAGACGTTGACCATTCCGAAACGGAAATCCCAGGTTCACGGTTCTGGGTGCTAGGTTCTAGGTTCCAGTTCTAGGTTCTGGGTTTCTGCCCAAGGACCGAGAACCAAGAACTGGAACCCAGAACCGCAGAACCTAGAACCCAGAACCGGTTCTATCCCTCCGGCTGAGATGCAGCTCCAGTTCTCTCAGCCGCTGCTGTTCCTCTTTCAGCCTCACCAGCTCGGCCTGGCGCATGCGATCGAAGCCGCCGTCGAGGATGAATCGCACCACCTGATGCAGCTCGCCGCGATCCAGGAATGTCCCGTGCCCGCTGCACGTGTCGACGATCGCGCCTGAGAGCCGTCCGAAATTCTGCCGGTTCATCATCTTGCCGCACTGCGGGCACGGACGATAGCGGATGCGATCGACTGCCGTCCGTGGCTGGGCGGTCTGCTTCGACGCTTCGGCCTTTTTCTGGACGATGACGGCCTGCTGCTCGCGCCGGGCGCACAACCCCTCGAACGCCGCCGTCTCTATCCAGGTTCCGTCGCACCTCGCGCATTCAAGCAGATCGACCTCGCCGACGCGAATCCAGCGCATGTCGCCGCTGCAGGCGGGGCACCTGGTCGATTGCGGTTGCGCTTCTTCGGATCGGCTGCGGGCGGCGCCGCAGGAGGGACAGAACGCCGCGCCGTCAAAGAGCAGAGCCATGCAGACCGGGCATCCGATCGTGGCAAGACGCGACTGGCAATACGCACAGCGCCCGGCGTCTGGCGCCGCCGGTGCACCGCAGCTCGGGCACCGCAGTGTCGTGACGTGGGTCTGCACGCCCAGTGTATCGGCGTCTACAGCTTCGTCCGATAACAATTGGCATGGGTTTGATCGATTTCATCAAGGGCGAGTTCATCGAGGTGATCGAGTGGACGGACGACACGAGAGACACCTTGACGCACCGGTTCCCTGACGCGGACAAAGCCATCAAGAACGGCGCGCAGCTCATCGTGCGCGAATCGCAGTGTGTGCAGTTTGTCTATCTCGGCGAGTTCGGCGACACGTTCAAGCCGGGCAAACACACGCTGACCACCGACAACATTCCCGTGCTCACGCGGCTCCGGTCGTGGAAGTACGGCCTCGAATCTCCCTTCAAGGCCGACGTGTACTTTCTCAACACCCGGCTCTTCACCGGCAACAAGTGGGGGACCACCAATCCGGTGATGATGCCGGACGACGACCTGGGGGTAGTGCGCGTCAGGGCATTCGGTACCTACGATTTCAAGATTGTCGATCCCAGGACATTTCTCCGCGAGGTTGCCGGATCGGATCACGACTTCAGCGTCGGCGAGTTCATCGACGTCATGCGCTCGCGGCTCGTGAGCGCGTTCAGCGACGCGGTTGCGGCCGCCAGAATTCCGGTGCTGCAGATTGCGAGCCGCTATCGTGAGATCGGCGAGGCGCTGTTGCCGGTCATCAATCCCGTCATCGGGGCGAAGTACGGTCTGCACCTCTCCAGCTTCATCGTCGAAAACGTGTCGGTGCCGGCCGAAGTCGAGCAGGCCATCGACAAACGCTCGAGCATGGCGGCCGTCGGCAACCTGAATGAGTACGTGAAGTTCCAGATGGCGCAGGGCATGGAACAGGGCGGCAGCGCTGCGGGCACGGCAACCGAGCTCGCCGTTGGCCTGTCGATGGCGCAGCAGATCATTCAGGCCCAGGGCGCGTTCACCGCGCCGGAGTTGCTGACGACGGCCGAGGTCGCTCGCCGTCTCGGCGTCGACGAGCCCGACGTCATCGCGATCATTGAATCGGGCGAGCTCATCGCCAAGAAAATCGGCTCGACTTACCGCATCAGGCGTTCGGAGCTCGACGCGTACCTGAACCGGTAGTCTGCCGCCATTCTGTCGTAAGCTAGCCGTCTTATATGGCTGGCATCCTGCTCGGTAAGGGCGACGACCCCGTCTATCTCCAGGCAAAGTACGGCAACCGGCACGGCCTCGTGGCCGGCGCCACCGGGACCGGCAAGACCGTCTCGCTGATGGTGCTGGCCGAAGGTTTTTCGCGGCTCGGTGTGCCCGTGTTTCTGGCCGACGTCAAGGGAGACGTGGCGGGCCTCGCCATGCCCGGGAAAGGCGGCGACAAGATCCAGCAGCGCGTCACGCAGATTGGCATCGACGGCTACACTCCCGAAGCGAACCCGGTCGTGTTCTGGGATCTCTACGGTGTATCGGGCCATCCCGTGCGGACCACCGTGAGCGAGATGGGTCCGACGCTGCTCGGCCGAATCCTGGAGCTCAGCCCGCCGCAGGTGGGTGCCCTCGAAATTGCTTTCAAGCTGGCAGATGATCGCGGCCTGCTGCTGCTCGATCTCGACGACTTGCGGGCGCTGCTGACGTTCGTCGCCGAAAACAAGAAAGAGATTTCCGCAAGCTACGGGCTCGTGAGCACGCAGTCGGTGGCGGCCATTCAGCGTTCGCTGCTCTCGATCGAGCGTGAGGGTGGCAAGTCACTGTTCGGCGAGCCGGCTCTCGAGCTCGTCGATCTGTTTCGGACAGACCTGAACGGTCGCGGCATCATCAACGTGCTGGCTGCCGATCAGCTGATTCTCAAGCCGCGCCTGTTTTCGAGCTTTCTGCTGTGGCTCCTATCCGAGCTGTTCGAGAACCTTCCAGAGGTGGGCGATCTCGATCAGCCCAAGCTGGTGTTCATGTTCGACGAGGCGCATCTGCTCTTCGATGATGCGCCAGAAGCGCTGCGCGATCGCGTCGAGCAGGTGGTGCGAATCATCCGGTCGAAAGGCGTCGGGGTGTATTTCTGCTCGCAATTTCCAGACGATGTGCCCGATGAGATCCTGGGACAGCTCGGCAACCGCATCCAGCACGCGCTGCGGGCCTTTACGCCGCGCGATCAGAAAGCCGTGCGCACCGCCGCGGAAACGTTCGTCGCGAATCCGAAGCTCAACGTCGCTGAGGTGATTTCCACGCTGGCGGTTGGCGAGGCGCTCGTGTCGACGCTTCAGGAGAACGGTGTGCCGATGCCGGTGCAGCGCACGCTCATGGCCCCGCCGCGAAGCCGCATCGGGGCGATTACCGCCGAGGAGCGTGCGAGCGTGCGCGCGCGCAGTCCCATCGGACCGAAGTACGACAAGGCCGTCAATCGCGAGTCGGCGTATGAGATGTTGAAAGCGGCCACCAAAGGTGCGGGGGGTGCGACGGGTGCGGGGGGTGCGACGAGTGCGACGGGTGCGACGGGTGCGGGGGACGGTGCGGGGGGTGCGGGGGGGTGCGACGGGTGCGGGAGGTGCGACGGGTGCGGGAGGTGCGACAGGTGCGAACGCGGGTGGGTCACCGATAAGCGATTTCCTCTGGGGCACCAAACGCCGCCAGGGCATGGTCGAGACGATGGCAAAGCAGACGGCGCGGACTGTGGGCAGCCAGCTCGGACGACAGATTCTACGCGGTTTGCTTGGAGGCATTCTCGGCGGACGACAGTCACGATGAAGCAGGTTCTCGTCTATGGCGATTCGCTGACGTGGGGCATCATCCCCGGGACACGACAGCGGCTCCCGCATGTCGAGCGGTGGCCCGGAATCCTCGAAGCTGAGCTGATTCGCAACGGATTCCCTGTCCGCATCATCGAGGACTGCCTGAATGGCCGCAGAACGGTCTGGGATGATCCATTCAAAGCCGGCCGTAACGGCATCGTCGGACTCGAACAGCGCATCGAGGTCAACTCGCCTCTGGCTCTGGTCATCGTGATGCTGGGCACGAACGATCTGCAGTCGGTCCATCAGTACACCGCCTGGCACTCGTCGCAGGGCATTGCGTCTATCGTGCGCGCGATACGCCGGGCACCCATCGAGCCCGGCATGCCGGTGCCGCCGATTCTCATCGTCGCGCCTCCGCGTCCCAATGTTCCGACAGGCACGATGGCGGAGAAGTTCGAGCACGCGCCCGACAAGGCGCAGGGCATGAGCAGCGTGTATCGTGCTGTCGCTGCGGAACTGGATTGCGCGTTTTTTGACGCGGATGCCGTGATTGCGACCAGCCCCAAAGACGGCGTGCACCTCGACGCCGATCAGCACGCGAAGCTGGGCCGCGAAATTGTTTCGGCGGTGGCGAAGCTCTTATGAGGTACGACGAGCTCGACACCGAGCGGCTCAGACTGCGGATGTGGCAGGAGAACGACATCGATGCGTACGCCGAGATGTGCGCCGATCCGCTCGTGATGCGATATCTGGGTCCGGGGAAGACGATGACGCGCCACGAAGCGTGGCGGAGTATGGCGTTCTTCATCGGCCACTGGCAGTTGAGGGGATACAGTCACTGGGCCGTTGAGGAAAAAGCGACCGGAAGGATGATTGGACGCATCGGGTTCCTCAACCCGGAAGGCTGGCCTGCCTTCGAGATAGGCTGGACTCTTTCGCGGCACGTATGGGGAAAGGGCTATGCGACGGAAGGCGCAAAGGTCGCGCTGCAATACGCGTTCAAGACGCTCGACAAACCGCACGTCATCAGCCTGATCCATCCCGACAACACGCCGTCGATGAAGGTGGCCGAGCGCATCGGGGAAAAATTCGAGCGCAAGGACAAGCTGTTGGAGTGGGACGTGCTAGTTTACGGAGTAGACCGTCCGTGACGACTTCAGGGAGGCTCGTCTGCCCGTATCCCTAAAATCGCTCTACCACGAGTTCCCCAAAAGATTCTGGATCGTGGTGGGCGTGCATTTCATCGACAAGATCGGCGGCACGATCCTCTTCCCGTTCTTCGCGCTCTACATCACTCGAAGCTTTGGGGTCGGGATGACCGAGGCCGGCATCCTGCTGGGGCTGCTGTCGCTGGCCGGCATGGTAGGGTCGGTCATCGGCGGCGCCTTGACGGATCGGCTCGGCCGCCGAAAGCTGATCCTTTTCGGGCTGGTGGCGAGCGCGCTGAGCTCACTCACACTGGGATCGGTGACCCGGTTTGCGTGGCTGTTTCCGGTTTCCGCTCTCGTCGGATTGTTCTCTGAAGTGGGCGGGCCGGCCCATGCCGCCATGATCGCCGACATCCTTCCGAAGCACCAGCGACAGGAGGGATTCGGCATTCTTCGCGTGGTCGGCAACATGGCGTGGCTCGTCGGTCCTACGGTGGGTGGCTTCGTGGCGCGGTCCTCGTTCTTCGCGCTGTTTGTCATCGATGCCGCGATCAGCTGCGTCGTGGCCGTACTGTTCTATATGTTTATGGCCGAAACGAGGCCGGAGGTGCACGAACATCACGATGAGGCAGGCTTTCTCCAGACCTTCCGCAATTACCGCATCGTGCTCGGCGACAAGGCTTATGTCGCATTCCTCGTCGCCGCGATGTTGATGGGGATGGTGTACATCCAGATGTACAACTCGCTCTCTGTGTACCTTCGCGACAATCATGGCATCGAGCCGCAGGGTTACGGATTTCTCCTCACGTCGAGCGCCATCACGGTCATCGGCTTTCAAATCTGGACGATGCGCGTCATCAAGACGCGGCCGCCGTTCCTGATGATGGCGCTGGGTACCGTGTTCTATCTGGTGGGGTTTGGCATGTTCGGCGTCATCTCGGCGTACTGGCTGTTCGTGCTGGCGGTGGTCATCATCACCGCAGGCGAGATGATCGTCATGCCGACGAGCCAGGCGCTGGCCGCGGGCTTCGCGCGGACGGACATGCGCGGGCGTTACATGGCGGTCTTCGGACTGTCGATCAGCGTGCCGGCGGCGGCCGGCCCGCTGGCGGCCGGGTTGGTGCTCGACAACTACAGTCCGAATCTCCTCTGGTATCTCAGCGCTCTCGTGTGCGCCGTCTCGGCGACCAGTTTCTATGCACTGCACGTGCGGCTCGGAGCGCAGAGCCGGTTCGCGTCCGCGCCGACCATCGATGCCGCGTCGATGGCCATGGAGGCCGAGCATGGGTGACATGTTTCGCGCGATCCTAATGCTCGTCTTCTCGCTGACGACGTTCGCAGACGCGCAGCCGCGTGTGACGTTGCCCAAAGGCGTCAAGAGCGTCGCGTTCGGGACGGCACATCGGTACTACGGCCCGGGCAAGGAGACGTGCGTCATCGTGTTTCCGTTGCCGGGCGCCGTGTTCGAGCGGGGCATCACCGAGCTGTCCTATGCGGTCGAGCTCGAGCCGCGAACCGTGAAGCGGGCCTCTGCGAGCGTGATAGGCGATTCGCCGCAGCCGCTTCGCGCGGTCGCCTGCAATGTCTTTACGCCCGTTCCCGGCGGTTTCAGCCAGACACAACTCGGCAACACGATTTCCCGCGCCGACAAAGCCGCGCTGGCATCGGGCCGATACACGCTCCGCATCAGCGTCGACGGCCAGACGGCCGACGTGCCGTTTAGTATCAAATAAGGGGTCAGACCCCTTTTTTCGTCAAGAAAGGGGTCTGACCCCTTTATTTGTATGTATCCCCGAGCGCTTCTGCTGGATCTGGACGACACGATTCTCGACGACAGCAGCCTGGTGCATCAGTGCTGGCGCGACGCATGCGCAGAACATGCGGCTCAGCTGGGCTCGCTCGACGCGGCGATGCTCGCCGATGCGATTCAGACCAGCTCACGATGGTACTGGGGTGATGCCGAGCGGCATCGCACAGGACGTCTCGAGCTGAACGCCGCACGACGCCACGTCGTGCGGCTCGCGCTCGTCGAGCTGGGCATCGAAGACGCGCGTCTCGCGGACGCAATCGGCGACGCATACAGCCATCGGCGCGATGTGGGTATGGAACCCCTGCCCGATGCGATCGACACCGTGCGTTGGCTTCGCGAGTCTGGTCGGCGGCTGGCACTCTTGACCAACGGCGGCGGGCCGGCTCAGAGAAAAAAGATCGTCCGCTTCGGGCTTGGCGAGCTGTTCGACGTCATTCTGATCGAGGGGGAACTGGGATTCGGCAAGCCCGATGAACGGGTCTATCATCGGGCGCTTTCCGCGCTCAATGCGAGCGCATCCGAGGCGTGGATGGTCGGCGACAACCTCGACTGGGACGTCGGGGCGCCCCAGAAGCTGGGCATTGGGGGTGTCTGGATTGATATCCGCGGCCGGGGAGTCCCCGAGCACGCCACCGTCCGGCCCGATTACGTGGTGCGGTCGCTTTCGGAATTGCGCTCGTTGATTGCGCTGCGTGTTTGATATAACGTCCGGCTTTCCGCGTCGCTCGCACGATTTCAGCGGGCTTTGGCGCAACCAAACCATCGAGGTGGCCAAGAAAATCCCGTGCATCGGGTGTGGCGCGCGCGTGGCCGAAGGTGATGGGCCCGCACACCGGTATATCGGCGCCTCACCGGGTTGCTGGGCGCTGTACGGCGAAGTGCTCGCACGCGAATACACCGACCCGCGCTACGGTGCCGTGCATCAGCTGACGGTCGATGCGTATGCCGCTCAACATCCCGGCACGCCGTCGGCGCAGTCCATCCAGTCGGTGACCGTTCATCTGGTCGGCCTCTACATCGTCTTCGAGCTCGGCCGGACGCCGACGGAGGCGCGCAAGACCATTCAGCGCGCCGTTCAGCACAAGAGAGACTTCGTCTGGCTGGATCCGCCGCCGTCGCTCGGTGAGATGACCATCCTCGATATCCACGGCGCCAGGGATCACGCCGAGCACAACTCGCGCGTGCGCAAGTGGGCTATGAGCGTCTGGAAAGCGTGGGAGCCACACCATCCAAAGATCCGTCGCTGGGCATGAGAAGGACCCCTTCCTGCCGCGCACGAGTTTCGCGACGCCTCTCCGGTCTTTGCTGTAGCATATCCGCCATCAGGAGCTACTTATGAACCGTACCAGGGCTATCCTCCTCGGATCGGCTGTCTTCATCGGTCTTACGATCGCCGCGATCAGCGGTCAGCAGGCTCAGCCTGCGGCCGGCGGCATATTCACAGCAGCACAGGCGCAGGCCGGTCAGGCGTCTTACGCGCAGCAGTGTGCGGGATGCCACGGGCAGGACTTCCGCGGGTCGGCCGATGCACCGGCCGTGCAGGGCCCTGACTTCCGGGCCAAGTGGGGCCCGCGCGCGGCGAACGAGCTTTACACCTATCTCGTCCAATCGATGCCGCCGACCAATCCTGGCGCACTTGGCGAAGAAGGGACGCTGGCCATGACGGCGTTTCTCCTGCAGCTCAACGGTGCTCCGGCGGGCGCGCAACCGTTGACGCCGCGGAACGAAAACCAGATCAGCACGCTGCTGACTGGACCGGGAGGGGCTCCAGCTTCCGGGCGGGGAGCCGGTCGCGGTGGGCGGGGTGCCGCGGCTGCGGCGCCGATGGTGGTTGGCGCCGGCACCGCCGCACGCGGTCGCGAGGGGGCACCGAACCAAGGCGTAACCGTTCCGGGCGAGGTGAGGAACTACGTTCCGGTGACGCCCGAGATGCTCAAGAATCCGCCGCCGGGTGACTGGCTGATTTTCCGACGCAACTATTACGGCCAGAGCCACAGCCCGCTGAACCAGATTACGCCCGCAAACGTGAAGAACCTGCAGCTGCAGTGGGTGTGGGCGATGAACGATTCGGGCGCGAACCAGACGACGCCGATCGTGCACAACGGCATCATCTATCTCGCGACGCCCAGCAACATCGTGCAGGCACTCGACGGAAAAACCGGGAGTCTGATCTGGGAGACGCGTGCGGGTCCGGACCAGGCGCCCGGATATGGCGGCATCCGCAGCATTGCGATCGCCGACGACAAGATCTTCCTCCCGGCGAGCAACGCGAACATGGTGGCGATCAGCGCCCGCAACGGCGAGATTCTGTGGTCCACGCCCGCAGCCCCCGAGACGACGCGGGTCAATACGAGCGGCGCGATCGTGATCGGCGACAAGGTTCTGCAGGGGCTGACGGGCTGCACGCGTTTCGATGGCGTCGGCTGCTTCATCAGCGCGTACGACACGAAGACCGGCAAACAGGCGTGGCGGTTCTACACCGTGCCGCGACAGGGCGAGCCGGGCAGCGAGACCTGGGGCAACCTGCCGATGTCGTTCCGGGGCGGCGGCGATACGTGGATTGCCGGCAGCTACGATCCGGATTTGAACCTCACGTACTGGGGCGTCTCGCAGGCAAAACCGTGGAACTTCCTGAGCCGAAAGCTGTCGCTGCTCGACAAGACGCTCTACGCCAATTCCACAGTGGCACTGAACCCCGATACCGGAAAGCTTGCGTGGCACTTCCAGCACGCGCCCGCCGAGTCGTTCGATCTCGACGAAGTGTTCGAGCGCATCCTGGTCGACATCGGCGATCAGAAAGTGTCGTTCAGCGCAGGCAAGGCCGGCGTGTTGTGGAAGATCGATCGGCGCACGGGCCGGTACATCGCCCACAAGGAAATGGTGTATCAGAACGTCTGGGATCGCATCGATCCGAAGACCGGCGTGCCGAGCTATCGACCCGACATCCTCGAGATGGCGCTCGACAAGCCAATCTTCATCTGCCCGAGCACGGCCGGTGGCAAGAACTGGCAGGCGATGACGTACTACCAGCCCGGAGGGCTGATCATCGCGCCGCTGAGCCAGTCGTGCATGGATTTCACCGCACGGGCGGTCACGATGACCGAAGGCGGCGGTGGCTCGGGCGCCGATCGTCTCTTCAAGCACTCACCGAACAGCAAAGAGCAGACCGGCAAGCTGGCGGCGTACAACGTCCGCACCATGGAAGAGGTCTGGAAGTTCGAGCAGCGCGCGCCATTCCTGACGGCCGCGCTTTCGACCGCCGGTGGCCTCGTGTTCATCGGCGACCTCGATCGGTATGTGCGTGCGCTCGATGCGACGAGCGGAAAAGTGCTGTGGCAAACGCGCCTGGGCACGTCGGCGCAGGGCTACCCGGTGAGCTTCAGCATCGACGGCCGCCAGTACATCGCGGTCATGTCGGGGCTGGGCGGCGGCAGCCCGCGCAACGTGCCGGCGGCGATCGTGCCCGATATCAAGATTCCGCAGAGCGGACAGGCACTGTACGTCTTCGCGTTGCCCCAGTAAGTAAGCAGAGGGCAACGCTCGCTGTCAGGGCAGATGGCAGATAGCAGATGGCGGTACGTAAGGCGGGTCTTTTAGACCCGCCTTATTTTTTTGGAGGCGACTATGCGCACGAAGGCTCTCATCGCCGGTGTTGTCGTGGTATTTGCGGCAATCATTCACGGCCAATCCAGTTCCACAGTTACACCAGACGACTACAAGCGCTGGCGAACTGAGCTGCGCAACTGGGGACGGTGGGGGCCGAACGATCAGAAGGGGACGGCCAATCTCATCACCGAGAAAAAGGTGCTGGAAGCGGCGCGGCTCGTGCGGAGTGGCGTCGTCGTGTCGATGGCGGGTGCTGTGCCGCAGGCGGAAGCGGCAGATGTCGGTCCGAATCAGGTGTTCAAACGTACGACCAACAGCATCGGACCGAACACGACCACCGACACATATCAGGTGAGCTATCACGGCCTGTCGCTCGGCCATACCGATGCGTTCTGCCACTTCTTCATGGACGGGCAGATGTACAACGGCTATTCGGTGAAGGAGAACATCTCACCTGAAACCGGCTGCAAGCAGGGCAGCATCATGAGCCGCCGCGATGGCATCGTCACGCGCGGCGTCTTGTACGACATGCCGCAGTTGAAAGGCGTCGAATGGATCGAGCCGGGCACACCGATCACGCGCGCCGATCTCGAAGCCTGGGAAAAACGGTCGGGCGTACGCGTCGGGCCCGGCGACGTGATTGTGCTCTACGTCGGCCGCTGGAAGCGCCGCGCCGCCAAAGGCCCCTGGTCGGGTCAGGTCGCCGGCTATTACGCCGATACGATCCCGTTCTTCAAAGCGCGCGACATCTCGTTCGCCGCGCACGACATGAACATCGACTGGAATCCGCGCCCGGGCTGGGGCGCAGAGCAGGGGATTCCCGGCAACCCCATTCACCACGCGCTGCTCGGCTGGCTGGGCGCGGGCATCGTCGAGAACCTCGATCTCGAAAACCTCGCACAAACCGCGCGCAAGCTGAAGCGCTACGAGTTCATGATGACCTTCGCGCCGCTCCCCGTGGAGGGAGGATCCGGGTCGCCGGTCAACCCGATCGCAGTTTTCTAATCGCACGATCGCAGTTTTTTCAACGCCGGGGCGCCGGGACGCCGGGGGAAAGCCAATTTTCGGCTGTCGGCAATGGCCGATCTGTTGCAATGGAGCAATGGACAGACGACGCGATGGATCGGCAGACACTCGACGGTATTACTCTCTTTGCATCTTGCACACGTGAGGACCTACCTGCAGGTTACGGAGAAGCGGGTCGGCCTGTTGATCAACTTCAATGTGGAATATCTGATGAAGGGGGTTAAGCGGGTCGTCCTCAAATTCTGATCCCGGCGTCTCGGCGCCCCGGCGTTGATTCAATCACACAAAAAAAGGGCAGGTGGGTTTCGCCACCTGCCCCTGAGTTCTTCGTGCCTTCCTGTCTTCGTGGTCAGAACTTGTAGTTCACCGCCAGCCGCGGGAAGCGCCCCGTCATGATCGTCGTGGCATTGCCGAGGCTCGTGCCAACGGAGTTGTTGGCGGCGCGAATGGCGTTGCCGTTCAACACGTTGAAGATGTCGATCTGCAGGGTCAGCACCTTGTTGCCGTTCCGGATGTTCTTCTTCACGTTCAGGTCGAGCTGGTTCCAGCGGTCGTAGAAGACCGATCCTGGCGGGGTCAGGATGAACGTCTGCGCCTGCGTGCGCTGGTTGTTCGGGAACCGTGCCTGTTCGGGCGCCCAGGTGATCACGCGTTCCTCGCCCGCCGTAGCTCTGCAGGACCGCACCGATGTCGATCGAGTACGGGAGTGAATAGTTTCCCGCGAATTTGACTTCCTGGATGAACGGATAGTCGAACTGCGTCTGATCGCAGTAGCGGCCTCCCAACGGGGCGTCCACGCCCGTGGTCGCGGCCGTCGGGTTGAATTGCCCGGTCGTCGTCGGGCCGTTCGGGTCGTCGTTGTTGTCGCACCACCGCTGGAGCGTGTGCTCTGCGGTCCAGCTGCCGAACACCATCGCTCCGCCCGGAAGCCTCACATTGAATGACGCCTCGAAACCGGTATAGAGCGTGTCGTTGGTCGTATCGCTGCGATCGACCACGCCGACGTTGAAGACGCCCAACTTGGCCTGATTCAGGTTGTAGACCGGAACCATGTCGCCCGCTTTCAGGACTGCGGCGACGTCCGGATCTCTCGAGACGTCCGGCATCGGCGTCTCGAACCGGGTGTAGTCGGTCTCAGCGATGTTCAACCGATCCTGGAACGCCAGGTCGGCGATCTTGCGCTTGTAGAACATCGCGCCGACTGCCAGGCGCGGCGATACCTGGTGCTGCACGCCGGCCGTGAACTCGTCGTTGTACTGGCGCTCGAGATTCAGCGGTTTGCGATCGGGTCTGATCAGGGTTGGCGAACGCGCCGCTGCTCGGGCTGATTCCGATCTCGTTGTCCTGAGCAACGCCGTCGCAATCGGTCGGAAGCACACGGACGCCGGGACAATGGCCCGCACGCACCGGACGGGTTGTTGGTGCCGGCGACGAGGTTGCGGTCGAGCCATGTGCGCATCTCGCTGCGCTCGCCGGCTCTGCCGTAGGCGTTGGCCGCGATGTCGCCGTCGTAGTTTCGATAGTACTTGCTCCAGCTGGTTTTCAACGCGGTGCGGCCGTCGCCGAAGAGGTCGTACACCGCGCTGAAGCGCGGCGAGTAGTCAGCCCCGAAGTCGATGAGCCCTTTCTCTTCTTCGATGAAGCGGGCCGGCGCGAACCGCCCTGCCGCCATGCTGCTTTCATACATGCCCGTCTCGACCCACTGGACGCGGAGCCCGGGGTTGATGGTCAGGCGCTTGAGCGTCCAGCTGTCCTGCACGAAGATGCCGACGTCGTACGCGACATAGGCGGGCTGGATGACCGGATTGTTGAAGACCTCGACCGTCGTCGGCAGATTGTTGACATAGCGCTGCTGCAAATGGCCGTTGCGCGTGTTCTTGCGCTGCCGGCCGGGACCCCAGTCGTTCTCGATGCCGAACTTGAGGTTGTGAGACCCGGTGACGTACGAGGCCATGAACTTCGCCTCGTTGTGGACGCTTTCCTGCCGCTGCTCGCGTGTGGCGTTCCAGCCTGTGCAGCCGTTCGGCGCGGGAAGGAGCGCGTAGATGCACTTGTCGGGGAAGGATCGGTTCAGCGCCGTATCGGTGGTGGGCGCCGTCGCATACCACTCCGGTGTGAACGGGAAGTCGTGTGCCGTCCCGGCCGGCGTGCCCGACGGGCTGCCGCCCCTCCAGTAGAACTCGGCAAAGGACCAGCCGGCCTCGACGAGCCACTTGCCGCTGACCGGTGCGGTCAACTTCATGTTGCCGATCGCGTGGTGCGCATTGCGCGGGTCGCGCTGTTCTCCGGCGCGCGGGTCGACGCCGGCGCCAATCGAATGGCCCTTCTTGTGCCACCACCGCTCGAGGAACCCGGCGACCTTGTACTTCTCGGCCGCCTGCCACGTCAGTCGCGTCGATATGCTCCGCACGTACAGGTCGTTGGTCGCTTTGTACTGCGTGCCGTCTGCCGCCGTCACGAACTTCGGCACGTTCGCGACCGTTGTCTCCGTTGACTGATGGCGGGCCGAGAGGATCCACCACAGCTTGTCTCTCAGGATAGGACCACCGAGCGATCCGGTGAACGCCTCGAGGTGATCGATGCCGTTGGCGACGTTCAAGCCGCGCTGGCGCAACCGATCGTCGATGTTGTTCGCCACCCATGTGCCCTTGGTGCCGCCCATGAACGCGGAGCCGCTGAACTGGTTGCCGCCGTCCTTGAGGATGCTGTTCAAACGGATGCCGCCGCCCCCGGTCTCGGCCGGAATCGCGGCCGTGCTGACCGTCATTTCCGACTGCAGGGTGTCGTCGAGGAAGCTCAGCGACGTGCCTTCGTAGCTCTGGATCGACATGCCTTCGACGAGCTGGTCGCCGTCGAGGCCGCCGAGCCCGCGCGCACGCAAGCCTACTTGTTCGGTCGTCTGGATACCGCCCATGTCGGGTGTGCCAGGACGCACGCCGGGAACAATCACCGCGAGCCCCATGACGTTGCGCGAAATCGGCAGCGCGTCGATGACGTCGCGCGCGAGCGTGGTCGTGCGCGTGGCCTGCGTCACGTCGACCTGGGGCGCCGTGCCCGAGACGTTGATCGTCTCTTCGAGCGAGCCGACCTTCATCTCGGCGTTGACTGTCGAGGTGAAGTTGGACGGGAGGTTGATGCCCTCGCGAACGACTGTCCCGAAACCGGTGAGCGAGAACGTAAGTTTGTACGTGCCGGGACGCATCGCTTCGAATCGATACCGGCCCTGCCCGTCGCTAATCGTCGTCTTTGAGCCTTCGATCATCACGGGGCTGCTGACTTCGACAGACACACCGGGGAGCACACCACCCGAGTCGTCTGTGAGCAGTCCGACAATCGCGCTCTGAGCCGAAGACACTGCCGGGACCATCAAGAGCATGGCCAGACCGAGCAGGATCCCCAGACCGAGTCTCTGCTTCATACTCCCTACCTCCGTAGTCGACTTGCTTATGAAAAGGCTTTTGTGACGAAATTCTAACCCGTCGAAATTTGAAGTCAAACTAAACCTTTACCGGTAAACCGGAGACGATTCAGGGACGGAACTTTGGATTTTATACGGAAAATTGGTGGATATGTACAACCGTTACGTGCTTCCTCGCCTCATCGATTTTGCGATGAAGCGCGACGACGCAACCCGACTCCGGGAGGCGTACATCCCGAAGGCCAAAGGCGTTGTGCTCGAGGTCGGCATCGGGTCCGGTTTGAACCTGCCGTTTTACTCCGATGCCGTGACGCGTCTCTACGGCATTGACCCGTCCGCCGAGCTGCTCGCCATGGCACGCCGCCGAACCGCGGCGGCCAGGTTTCCGGTTGAGTTCTTCCACCAGGAAGCGGAGCGCGTGCCTCTGCCTGCCGCATCGATCGATACCGTCGTCGTCACATGGTCGCTCTGCTCGATTGGGAACCCGACAGCAGCGCTCCGCGAGATGCGGCGCGTGCTGAAGCCCGAAGGTGCGTTCGTGTTTGTCGAGCACGGCCTTGCCCCTGATGCCGACGTCCGGAAGTGGCAAAATCGTCTCACGCCGGCCTGGCGCCGGTTCGCGGGTGGCTGCCATTTGAACAGGCCGATGGCCGACATGATTCGCGATGCCGGATTTGCGATCGACGACCTGCGCACGGAGTATGTGCCGGGTCCGCGGCCGATGACGTTCATGTACGAAGGGATCGCCCATGCCCACGATTCGACTCGCGTCCGAGGCTGACGCTCCGTCAGTCGCCGCCATCTACGGGCCGTACTGCAGCGATACCGTCATCTCGTTCGAAGAGATTCCGCCGACCGCTCAGCAGATGGCCCAGCGGATTGCCACTATAGGCGCCACGCGGCCCTGGATCGTGCTCGAAGACGATGGGGCCATCGTCGGATTCGCGTATGCGTCGCCGCATCACGAGCGCGCGGCGTATCGGTGGTCGGTCAGTACAGCGATCTATATCAGCCGCCTGCATCACCGGCGGGGAGCAGGGCGGGCGCTGTACACGACGCTCTTCGAATTGCTGCGGCATCTCGGGTACTACACCGCGACGGCCGGTATCACGCTGCCGAATCCCGCGAGCGTTGGACTGCACGAAGCCTTTGGATTCGCGCTGGTTGGCGTGTATCGTGACATCGGTCACAAGATGGGCGGATGGCACGACGTCGCGTGGTATCAGACAACCGTGCAGCCGGTGCCGGCGCACCCGACCGATCCGCGTCCGATTGGCGCCCTGCACGGCTCGCCGGAATGGCACGACGCGGTGGCGCGTGGAGTGGCTCGATATGGCCGGCGCGCATAGGGAAAGTAAAAAGTAGAAAGTAGAAAGTGAAAAGGAAAAAGTAAAAAGTGAAACATTCCTTTTTCGTTTTTCGTGTTTCCTTACTTGTTTCCTTACTTGTCCTCGCCCCCCATGCTCAGACGCGCGAGTTCTCTGTCATAGAAGCCACTATTGCGGACATGCAGACGGCGATGCGGCAGAAGCGCATCACCTCGCGCGGCATTGTTCAGCAGTACCTCGATCGCATCGCGAAGTACGAGGATCGCCTGAACGCGATCATGACGCTCAACCCGCGTGCGCTCGAGGAAGCTGACGCACGCGACCGCGAGCGCTCGCAGGGAAAGATCCGCGGGCCGCTGCACGGTATTCCGATCGCGCTCAAAGACAACATCCACACGACGGACATGCCGACCACCGGCGGCGCCCTGGCGTTCAAGGGGTTCGTGCCGCCTTACGAGGCGACCGTCACGAAGATGCTTCGCGAGAGTGGCGCCATCATCATCGCGAAGACCAACATGACCGAGCTCGCCAACTGGATTGCGGCCGGCATGCCCGGCAATTACAACGGCCTGGCCGGCTATGGGTTCAACCCGTACGATCCTCGACCTGACCCCCGCGACGGCACGAACGATGGCCGCCCGGCGCTGACGCCGGCAGGGTCGAGCTCGGGTGCCGGCACGGCCGCGAACCTGTGGGTCGCGAATGTCGGCACCGAGACATCGGGCTCGATTTTGTCTCCAGCGAACCAGACGATGATCGTGGGGATCAAGCCGACGGTGGGGCGCATCAGCAGGTACGGGATTATCCCGATTACCGCGGATCAAGATACGGCGGGCCCGATGGCGCGAACGGTGTCGGATGCAGCCACTTTGCTGGGGGTGCTCGAAGGCACTGGGCCGGACCCGAACGATGCGGCGACCCGGGCGTGCTCACGCGTGCCCAACGGAGACTACACGCGCTATCTGAACGCACGTGGGCTCGAGGGCGCACGCATCGGCATTCCGCGCGCGAACTTCGTCGACGAGAGCCGGCAGGGTGACGTCGTGCGCGAGGCCATTGCGATTCTCCGGAAGCACGGAGCCGTCATCGTCGATCCCGCGGACCTGGCGGACCAGCCGCCGCCGGTCTGCCGCGACGACACGGGCATCAGGGGAAAGGACGGCAACTGCTCGATCGTCTTCAAGTACGGCATGAAGCGCGATTTCAATGCGTGGCTGGCGTCCCTCGGTCCTGCCGCGCCCGTGAAGACGCTGACCCAGCTGCGCGAGTGGAACCTTGCGCATCGTGCCGAAGGTGCGATCAAGTATGGCCAGGCGCAGCTCGACAACTCGGACGCCGTCGACCTTGATGCCGATCGCGTGCGCTATCTGGCCGATCGTGAGAAGGATGTGCGCGTGACGGGGGCCGAGGGGATAGACGCCGTGTTGACGCGCGACCGTCTCGACGCGCTGATTTTTCCAGGGTCGGCCGGTGCGGCCGTGGCGGCCAAGCCGGGCTATCCGACTGTGATCGTGCCGTTTGCCATGGTCCCGAACGCGCCAGCGCCGCCGTTCCCGGCAGGGTTCGATGCACGTCCGGCGCCGCTGGGCATCAGCTTTACAGGCACAGCCTGCAGCGAGCCGCGCCTGATTGAGCTGGCCTACGCGTTCGAGCAGGCTACGAGGCGCCGAGCACCTCCCCCGTTATTTCCTTAACCGATGACAGGGGTCTGACCCCTATGTACAGTACAGGGGTCAGACCCCAAGATACCCTTTCGGAGGCGTTATGCAGAGACTCGCACTGTTCGTGCTGCTGGGATCATCCTTGCTGGCCGCACAATCGGCGCCTGTCGCCAACACCGATCAGAAACGCGCCGCGTTTCTCAAGCTGATCGATCGCCCTCGCGTGGAGCCCGATGCCACCGTGCGTCCCATGACGGCAAACGGGTTGCGCCTGGTGCAGGAGCACTTTTCGATCGCTGTCGAAAGCTCGCAGCGGGTGATCGGCATCCTCATGAAGAGCCACGGCGCGACGGGACGGCTGCCAGTGGTCATTCAGCTGCATGGCACCGGCGGCAGCAAGGAACAGTTGCTCCCTCGCCTGATGTCGCTGGCCAACCGCGGATTCATCGCCATCGCGATTGACGGCCGCTATCACGGCGAGCGCGCCGGCAATCCGCCGGGCCTGGCAACCCCCTACACGACGGCGATCTTCAACGCGTACAAAAGCGGCCGCGAGCATCCGTTTTTCTACGACACCGTTCTCGACGTGATGCGGCTGGTCGACTATCTCGAGACGCGCGCCGACGTCGATCGCACCCGCATCGGCCTCGGGGGTTTTTCGAAGGGCGGCATCGAAACGTACCTGGCGGCGGCGATCGACCCGCGCATCGCGGTGGCGGTTTCCGGGCATGGCGTGCAAAGCTTCAAGTGGGGACTCGATCATGGCGCGTGGGATTCGCGTGCCTGGACGATTCGCGACGCCCTCGAAGCCACGTCGGACGAAACGAAAGCGCCGGTCAATGCGGCGTTCGTTCGACAGTTCTACGACAAGGTGGCGCCCGGCCTCTACGGCGAGTTCGATGCGCCTGCGATGCTGCCGCTCATCGCGCCGCGGCCGCTGCTGGTCATCAACGGCGATTCCGATCCCCGCACGCCGATTGCCGGCGTGAAAGAAAGCGCCGCCGCGGCCGAACAGGCGTACACAGCAGCGGGCGCTGCCGACAAGTTCGTGCTGCGACTGCTGCCGAACGTCGGACACGAGCAGACCGTCGACTACGAGAACGCCATGGTCGAGTGGTTCGCGAGGTGGTTGAAACCTTAGACCGGGACTCTTGGGAGTCCTGGGAGTCTTGGGAGTCAGGGGAGTCGGGCAGAGTCGAGGGAGTCGGAGAGTCAAAGAGTCGGAGAGTCAAAGAGTCGGGAGTCGAAGAGTCGAAGAGTCGGGAGTCGAAAGAGTCAATGCCGAGAACCGTGAGCGTCGAAATCGAGCAGGTGGGACCGTCGACCGGTCAGGCGACCGCGCGAACACATACGGTGTTTGTCGATCGTCCGGCGGCGAAGGGCGGAAACGATCGCGGTCCTCTGGGCGGTGAGTATTTATTGGTCTCACTGGGAGGCTGTTTTTTGAGCACGCTCCTGGCGGCCGTCAAGACACGCGAAGCAGACGTTTCGAACGTGCGCGTGTCGGTGGCCGGGAAGATCGGCGGCGTGCCCGAACGGTTCGAATCGATGGACGTCCGCGTCCGGGCGAACTACAGCGACGAAGACATGATGCGAAAGCTCATCGCGATTGCCGAGCGAGGCTGCCTGGTGACGAACACGCTCAAGGACGCGGTCGCCCTTTCAGTGCATTTCGAAAAAACAAAATGACCGCGCGAGGACTCGCAACGGTTGCCATCGTGCTGGCGTGGGACGTGGTGTTGTCGCAATCTACGGGCATTCAGCGCGCGATGTGGCTGCAGGGATGCTGGGAATTGTCCACGCCCGCACGGAGCGTTGAAGAAATCTGGACGACGCCGAAGGGTGGCAGCATGATGGGCGTCAGCCGGACGATCCGCGACGGCATGCTGGCAGAGTACGAGTTGATCGTCTTGAGAGAGCAGGGAGAGCAGCTGGCGTATGTGGCACATCCGTCCGGCCAGGCGCAGGCCACGTTTCTGTCGACGCGCGTCACCTCGTCGGAGCTGGTGTTCGAGAACCCGGCGCACGACTTCCCGCAGCAGATTGGCTATCGGCTGAATGGAGACGCGCTGCTGGCCTGGATCAGCGGATCGCAGAACGGAAAGAGCCGGAGGGCAGAATTTCCGTACAAACGCGCGAAGTGCAGCGCCGGCTGACGGTCGAGCCGAACGTCAGGCGATTTTCCTGATCAGCGCGACGCTCGGTTCGGCCGCAGGTCGCGAGGGAAACCGCAGGACCGGGTTTCGCGTGTCGACCGTCCAACCGGGTGACTCGTAGCCGCACGCGACACACTGCAGACAGACCCGGTTCTTGTCGAAGTGCAGGTAGTCTTCATGTCCCCGGAGCGCACAGAAAAGCCGTCTCAAAAACCCCATAAGATGTCCTACCGTATAAGACGCAAAACGCTTCATTGGCGGTCCCCCGTTGGGAATAACGCCCTCAGCCGTGAGAACGAACCGATAGGTAGATGACCATTCGGGAAGCGACCGTTGAAGATACGGCGATATTGCTGAGGCTGGTTGCAGCCGCTTTCGAAGAGTACGTTGGAGTTCTCGATCCGCCTTCTGGTGCACACAATGAGACGGTCGAGACCGTCGGCCGGAAGCTCGCGTCCGGCACGGTGGCACTTGCGCTGGTTGACGGGGAGCCGGCCGGGTGTGCGTTTTACGAACCCCATGATCGCAATTTCATCTATTTCGGGCGCCTGTCCGTGCTGCCACGGTTCCGCAACCAGGGGATCGGTCATGCGCTCCTCGACTACGTCGAGCGCCGCGCGAAAGACAGCGGCGCGGCCGGCGTCAGCCTGGGGGTGCGCCTGCAACTTCCGCACCTTCTCGCTCGATACGAACGCCTCGGATATCGCATCACCAAGTACTTGACCCACGACGGTTACGCGAATCCCACCTTCGTGATTATGGAAAAAACATTCACCACTAGGGACTAGGGATTGGGGATTAGGGATTAGGAGGAATCATGTGTGCGCCGTTGGTAATCACATGTGTGCGCCACGAACTGTCGCGGCGCCGGTTCGTGGGGGCCATCGCCGCAGGTGTAGCCGCGGCTGCGGCGCCGGCGGCTGCACAGCAGGCGCCCGTCCGCATGCCAAAAGGCTTTCGCCAGGTCATCGATCTGACCCACACGTCTTCTCCCTCGCTGCCGGTCTACCCCTCATATAAGCCCATCCAGGTCCGGCCGCGGTTCGCGATCGCGCGCGATGGGTTTGCCGCCAATGAGGTCACGTTCGACGAACACACCGGCACGCATGTGGACGCACCCTCCCACTTCGTTGCGGGTGGGGCCTCTGCCGATCGTATGCCGGTCGATCGCCTCATTGCGCCGCTCGTAGTGGTCTCGATTGCCGAGCGTGCCGAAAAAGATCCCGATGCGCTCGTGACCGTCGACGACCTGCTGCAATGGGAGAAGCGTTACGGCCGCATTCCCGCAGGTGCGTTCGTGGCGATGCACAGCGGGTGGGACACGCGCGTGACGAGCACAGATCGCTTCCTTAATCGCGACGCGAAGGGCACGATGCACGCACCGGGATTCGCCGAGGCGGCCGCGCGGTTTCTCGTCGCCGAGCGCGATATCTGCGGCGCCGGTGTCGACACGCTCAGCCTCGATGCCGGATCGGCGCAGAAGTTCGTGGCGCACGTCGCCCTCCTCGGCGCCGCCAAGTACCGGCGTCGAGCTGCTCGCCAATCTCGGCCGCGTCCCTCCCTCTGGCGCCACCATCATCGTCGGTGCGCCCAAACACGAGGGCGCGACGGGCGGGCCCGCCCGGATACTGGCGCTTGCGTGACCGCGAAGGCACGAAAAACCACGAAGGCACGAGAACCACGAAGGCACGAAGGCACGAAAACAATGCAGGGAACGCGACGACTCGACGAGCACGAAGACGCGACGGTACGACGTGTCGCACTGCCCACGCAGTTCGTTCTGTCAGAGGTCGCTTCGATGGTGCCGGCTTGCGTCGCGAGCCGGCCGGTGGGAGCACACCAGCAGAAAAACATGAACCACAGCTGCGCCTTTGCGCCTCGGCGTTGAGACAGAAAAAATCATGCTAGGATGCGAGGCTTCATGAAACCTGTTCTTTTGACCGTTACGCTGTTGATGGCGCTCGCCGTCGGCGCACTTGCGGCGAGGCAGGCCATTCCACAGGCGACCGGCGCCAACGTCGCGCGCGACCTCGGCGGCGCGATCGACATCCACGTCCACTCCAATCCCGACAAAGTTGCGCGTGTGCTCGACGGGCTCGAGGCGGCTCGCTATGCGCGCGAAAAAGGCATGCGCGCGATCGTGCTGAAGAGTCACTGGGACCCGACGGCGGGGCTGGCGATGCTGGCCCGCAAAGCGGCACCCGGCATCGAAGTCTTCGGTGGCCTCGATCTCAACCTGCCCGTGGGCGGCATGAACGTGCACGCCGTCGAAAACATGGTTCAGACCAACGGCGGATTTGGACGCGTGGTGTGGATGTCGACGTTCGACTCAGAAAATCAGGTGCGATCGAGCAAAGCCGACCGTCCGTTCGTCCGCGTGTCGCAGAACGGCGCGTTGCTTCCGGAAACGAAGGCCGTGATTGCGGTGATCGCCAAGTACGGACTGGTGCTGGCCAGCGGGCATGTGTCGGCTGCCGAAGCGCTGCTGATGTTCGAGGAAGGGCATCGCGTGGGAGTTCGCGCGATGGTGGCGACCCACGGCATGTCGACTCCCACGTCGCTGACCGTTGAGCAGGCCAAACGCGCCAACGCTCTCGGCGCGTTCATTGAGTTCACCGGCGACACCATGCAGGGACCCAACGCGCGCGCGAGGGTCGATCGCATCGCCGCCGACATCCGAAGCATCGGCGTCGAGTACGCCATCGTCTCCTCCGATCTCGGCAAGGGAGGCGCCGAGCTGCCGACCGAAGGGTTCGCCACGCTTCTCGAAGCCTTGCGCCAGAAAGGCTTTACCAATCAGGAGCTCGATCGGGTGTCGAAGGGCAACCCTGCGCGGTTGCTCGGCCTTCAGTAGGAGCCTGAAATGAGACGTCTGCTGCTCATCGCCTGCAGTGTTGCGGCCGTCGCCGCCGGCGTCATACACGCGCAGTCGCCAAACCCGCCCGTGTTTCTTTACGCTGCGTTGGGTCCCGAGCTTGCGACCTATGCGGTGAGCGCCCAGGACGGGTCGCTGCGGAAGACATCGAGCGTGAATCTGCCATTCGCCGTGCAGTATGTCTGGCCCCACCCTTCGACGAAATTTCTCTACGCCGCGTGGAGTAACGGGATGCAGGGCGATCGGCATGGCGTCAGTGCGTATCGCATCGACACAGGCACCGGCGCGCTTTCGCCCCTTGGCGAAGCGATCGAGATTCGGCACCGGCCCGTGCACCTGTCAGTCGATGCCGATGCCACACACGTGCTCGTGGCCTATAACAATCCCAGCGGCTTGAGCGTGCATGCGCTGAACCGTGACGGCACGCTTGGCGCTGAAGTGAAGCAGCCCGCGCCGATAGACGGCGGCATCTACGCCCATCAGATTCGGGCGCACCCTTCGAACCGGATGGTTGTGATGGTCACCCGCGGCAATGGCCCGGCGCCGAACCGTGCCGAAGATCCGGGTGCGCTGAAGATCTACAGCTACAAGAACGGAATCGTGACCAACCGGCAGTCAATTGCGCCCAACGGCGGCTTCGGCTATCAGCCGCGTCACGTCGACTTCCATCCCAGCCAGCCGTTCATGTACCTGAATCTGGAACGGCAGAATCAGTTGCAGGTTTACCGCGTGAATGGAGACTCGATCGATCCCACGCCCCTTTTCACGAAGGACACGCTCAACCATCAGGCCGCCAGCAAGCCGGCGCAGATGACCGGTGCCATTCACATCGATGCAAGCGGCCGTTTTGTGTACCTCAGCAACCGCGCAAGCGGGACCACGATGGTTGACGGCAAGCCGGTCTGGGAGGGTGGCGAGAACACCATCGGCGTCTACGCGATCGATCAGAAAACCGGCGAGCCGACGCGCATCCAGAACATCGACAGCGGTGGCATGCACGCGCGCACGTTTACGCTCGATGCGGTTTCACAGCTCCTGGTTGCGGCCAATCAGAATGCGGTGACCAAACCCGACGGCACGCGCGTGCCCGCCTCGCTCGCCGTCTTCCGCATCGGCAGCGACGGCAAGCTGATGTTTCTGCGGAAGTACGACATCGAAACCGGCGGCGGACGAAGCCTGATGTGGGCTGGGCTCTTGAGGCTTCGGTGAAAGTAGAAGTAGAAAGTAAAAAGTAGAAAGTGAAAAGTAGAAAGTAATGGGGGGAGACACGATGCGCGTGTTCGCGGCTGCTTTGTTGCTGCTTGCTGTTACGATGCCCGCCATGGCACAGGATCGATTGCCGCCGATTCCGGCAGAGAAGCAGACGCCCGAGCAACGGAAGGCGGCGGAGGCGTTTCGGGCCAATCGAAAGCAGGACGTCTTCGGACCGTTCGTGCCGCTGCATCGCAGCCCCGAGGTCATGCTGCGGGCAATGGCCATGGGCGACTTCCTCCGCTATCGCACCGTGTTTCCAACGAAGCTCAACGAGCTCATCATCCTCATCACGTCGCGGCATTTCACGCAGCAGTACGAGTGGTACGTGCACTATCCGATCGCAGTGAAAGAGGGTCTCAATCGTGCTGTCGCCGACGCGATCGCCGACGGGCGACGGCCGTCCGGCATGGCTGCGGACGAGGAGCTGATCTACGACTTCTGCACCGAGCTGCTGCGGAACAACAGTGTGAGCGATATCACCTATGCCCGTGCCGTGGACCGTTTCGGGGAGCAGGGGATGATTGAGATGGTGGGCGTCGTGGGGTACTACACGTTTCAGTCGATGGTGCTGAACACCGCGCGCACCCCGGTCCCGCCCGGCGCGCCCGCGTTGAAGCCGTTCCCGAAATAAGGCGATTCAAACAGAAGATCAAAAGCTCAGAAGGCCCGAAGATTCTTTTCGAAAAGAATCTTCTGACCTTCTGATCTTCTGTGGATTTCTATGTCAGCTTGCAGATCCAGCTCGAGGCGGCGTCGCAGTACCACAGCACACCGTTGCGATCGATATCGAGCCCGTGCGGAGCGGGATCCTCTTTGCTGAGCTGAATCTTCGAGACGACCGTGCCATTCTTCGGGTCGAGCTTGAAGATGATGCGGTCGTCGGAGTTGATGACCCACAGCATGCCCTTGTCGATCGCCATGCCATGCGTGCGCGGCGTGCTTCCGGGACCAGGAATGCTGCGCACGATCTCGCCGGTCTCGGGCTCCATGAGAAACACCTTGTTCGCCGCCGGCACCGCCATCCAGTACTTGCCGTCCACCCATTTCAGGCCGTGCGCGCCAGACGGGGTATCACCTCGCTCGAGGCTCATCCGGCCGTACAGACCCGAGCCGGGTGTGACGAACGTTTTCAAGGTCTTGCCGGTGCGCGGGTCGACTTTCAAGGTCTTCGGTGGATCCTGCGCGTTCTTGCCTTTGGTCGATCCGATCCACAACGCGCCGTTCCCGTAGGTGATGCCGCTCGCGTGCAGCGCCTCGGTCTGGATTTCGCGGATCACGCTGCCGTCTTCGGGTTTGACGAGAAAGGCTTTGTTGGTTGGCTGGTCGACCTGATCCAGCACCCAGAGGCCTTCGGCGACAAACTGCAGGTCGTTCGGCTCTTTCGATCCGGCGACTTTGTAGACTTTCTCGACCCGCTTGGTGATGGTCGGCACTTCCTGCGCATGCGTCAGGCGTGACGCCGCAACCGCACCGGCCACACCCGCGAGAAACGCGCGCCGCGAAACTGCTCGATCCATGTGTCCTCCTATTGTCAGACCTTCGGATTCGGGGCAGTATAGCAACAAAGCGTTTACCGTTCACCGTTTGCGGTTTACCGTTATGCCCATGAGAATCGCGACCGCGTGCGTCGTCCTTGCCTTCCTGGCCGCGGGGTGCCGGCCGGCGGAACCGCCTCCTGCTGAAGCTCCCGCCGCGACCACGAAGTCGCCCGCGCCAGCCGATCCGTATCAGGCGGAGATCGCAAAGTTCCGAGAGGACCGTGAGAACACCCTGAAGGGCAACGCCGGCTGGCTGACGATTGGCGGCCTCTGGTTTCTGACGCAGCCGCAAACGACGTTCGGCTCCGACCCGTTGAGCGACATCGTGTTTCCCGCGAGTGCGCCCGCCAAAGCCGGCACGTTCGAGCTGCGAAACGGCCGTGTAAGCGTGAAAGCCGCCGAAGGCGTCACCTTCATGCTCGACGGCAAGCCGTTCACGTCTGGCGAGGTGAAGGCTGACGTGCCGGGGCCTGCCGATCGGTTGTCGTTTGGCGAGCATCTCCAGTTCTGGGTGCACGTGAGCGGCGATCGCCTGTCGATTCGTCTGCGCGACCAGAACAATGCGTTGCGGAAGGAGTTCGTCGGGCTGAGCTGGTTCCCCATCAACCCGGCGTATCGCGTCGATGCCAGCTACACGCCGTACGAAAAGCCGAAGACCGCCGACGTGCCGACGATTATGGGTGACATCGACAAGGCGGCGATCCCCGGCATCGTGTCGTTCGTGCTGAACGGCCAGGAATACAAGCTCGAGCCCTTTGCCGAGCCCGGCGACGAGCAGTTCTGGTTTGTGTTCCGCGATCTGACGAGCCAGAAGGAAACGTATCAGGCGGCTCGATTCCTGTACGCGCCGGTGCCGGTGAACGGGAAGATGCAGCTCGATTTCAACAAAACCGTGAACCCGCCATGTGCCTACAACCCGTACACGACCTGCCCGCTGCCCAGCGAGCAGAATCGCCTGAGGACACGCATCGAGGCGGGGGAGATGAGGTACGGTGAAAGTAAAAAGTAAAAAGTAGAAAGTAGCCTTTCAACCTCCGTTCCCTTCGCGCGTTTGTCAGCGACGCGGTTAACATCGCACAAATCTCCTTCGCTTCGGCCAGGAGGGCGCTATCCGAGCGGATTCGCCGTCGCGCATGAATTCAAGCCAGCCGACTGCCTCGTCCGATTCTTCAGCGGCGATGCCGAGCTTCGCAATGAACTCTGCGCGCGAACGTCCCCGTTGCGATGCGCGATGGTTCGACCAGCTCGAAGTTGCCGCCTTGTAAAACTGAACGCCAGGCACCTGTGCGTCCGGGCCCTTAGGAAGTTTCCGGTAGAATCTAAGGGCCGCGAGCGCGAAACGGTACGCGCGGCTGACAAGCTCGGGCGGTTGCTTCATGGTATGACTCGCATTTTTTGCCCTACTTTCCACTTTCCACTTTCCACTTTTTACTTTCTCTTTCACCCAACCCCGTGACTCGTGAGCTCCTGAACGCCTCACTCATCATCCTGGGCATCCTTTCCGCCGGCCTGGGGCTGAAGGGATTTCTCCTGCCGAGCGGCTTTATCGACGGCGGCGTCACCGGTGTGTCGCTGCTGCTGGCAACGGTGACGTCTCCGCCGCTCGCCTTCTGGCTGCCGGTCATCAACGTGCCGTTTGTCTTGGTCGGCTACCGCCATCTCGGACGGTCGTTCGCCATTCGAAGCGCGCTGGCCATCGGCGCGCTCGCGGTGGTGCTGGCGTTTCTGCAGTATCCGACGGTCACGCAGGATCGCCTGCTCGACGCCGTCTTCGGCGGCTTCTTCCTCGGCGCCGGCATCGGCCTCGCGGTGCGAGGCGGAGCGGTGCTCGATGGAACCGAGATTGCCGCGCTGCTCATCAGCAAACGCAGCATTCTGCGTGTCGGCGACGTCATCCTGGCCTTCAACGTCGGCCTCTTCCTTGTCGCCATGGCGGTGCTGGGAGTGGAGGCGGCGCTCTATTCGATCCTCACGTATCTCACGGCGGCGCGGACGCTCGACTTCGTCATCCACGGTATCGAGGAGTACACCGCCATGACGATCGTGTCTAGCCGCAGCAGTCAAATCCGCGACGCCATCACCGGCATTCTCGGGCGGGGCGTCACGGTCTATCGCGGGCGGGGAGGCCTCACCAATGTCGAGCAGGACATCCTGTATTGCGTGGTGACGCGCCTCGAGATCGGCAAGATCAAGACAATCGCGCGCACCATCGACGAAAGTGCCTTCATCGTGTCGCATGCGCTGTCCGATGTCGAAGGCGGCGTCGTGAAGAAGACACCGTTGCACATGGACACAAAGCGCTAGGAGACTCGACTCTGAAGACTCTGAAGACTGAAGACTCTGAAGAGTCTGGAGAGTCTGGAGAGTCGTGGGAGTCGAGAAGAGTCAGGAGAGTCGCGAGAGTCGCCGGAGTCGCGAGAGTCCGGAAGAGTCGGAGTCGGCTCGCAGGTTCGTACGTCTCTTCGACTTCGAGGACTCTGCGACTCCGAAGACTCCGGACTCCGACGAATCACCGTGCGTGCATGTGCTTTTCAATTCGCTGGTCGGGCACCAGCCACATCAGCGCGACCCCCACGTAAACCGCGTACGCGATCCAGTGATTCACGAACGAGAGCCCAATCCCGATCGCATAGAGCCAGATTGACACCTGTCCCTTGCGGTCGCGCCCGAACGCCCGTGCGAGCCTCGAGTCGGGTCCCTGTTCGGCCAGGAGCAGATGCGCCAGGATGTAGTACGCCATGCCCGCGCATATCAGCACAATGCCGTAGGCCGCGGTCGGAACAGCCTCGAAGTGATTTTGTCCCATCCACCCTGTGACGAACGGCACGAGCGACAGCCAGAACAGCAGGTGCAGGTTCGCCCACAACACCTTGCCGTTGATGCGATCGGCGGCGTGCATCATGTGATGGTGGTTGTTCCAGTAGATCCCGATGTAGACGTAGCTGAGCACGTAGCTGAGAAAGATCGGCGTCAGCGGCTGCAGTGCCTCCCACGTCGCCTCGTGCGGCACGTGCAGCTCGAGCACCATGATCGTAATCAGGATGGCAATCACCCCGTCGCTGAACGCCTCGAGACGAGCCTTTGTCATGGCCGCATAAGGTATTAGAATTCTTGCACTCAAACCACACAAAAGCGGCCGGATTGCCGGACGTGAAAGGGGAATCCTCGTGATCGAGAGAGAAGCCGCCCAGCGGCGTCATGACGCGCAGGTCGCCGCAGTGCCGGCGGGACGCACACTGCTCGACATGAATGCCTACCAGTGGACGGTGTTGTTCGCCGCGTGGCTCGGCTGGGGCTTCGACATCTTCGACAGTCTTCTCTTCAACTACGTCGCGCCGAATGCGGTGCCGGTGCTGCTGGGCATCCCGCTCGGATCGGCCGCCGCGCGCACGGCGACGCTTCAATGGACGGGCATCCTCACCGCGCTGCTGCTGGTTGGCTGGGCGATCGGCGGCATCTTTTTCGGTCGCGTCGCCGATCGGCTCGGCCGGACGAGAACGCTGCTGCTGACGATGCTGATGTATGCGATTGGAACGGCGGCGTGCGCGTTCGCGCCGAACATGGCGACGCTCGTGTTCTTCCGCATCATCGCGTCGCTCGGGATCGGCGGAGAGTGGGCCGCCGGTGCAGCGATGGTGGCGGAGGTCGTGCCCGAGAAGCGCCGCGTCGAGGCGGGCGCGCTGTTGTACACGGCAGCGCCGCTCGGACTGTTCCTGGCCACGATCGTCACCTATCAAGTGCAGGGCGTGTATTTCGCAGGCAGTCCCGAAACGGCCTGGCGCTATGTGTTCCTCTTCGGTCTGCTGCCGGCTGCCGTCGCGTTCCTGGTGCGGTTGTTCGTCAAGGAGCCCGAGCGGTGGCAGAAAGCCGCAAGCCACGCCGCGCCGCCGAGCATCGCGGAGCTTTTCAGTCCGCAATATCGCGCGATCACAATCAGCGGGCTGCTGATGGCGGTGGTCGCACTCATCACGTGGTGGAGCTGCAACGCGTTCATCGGGGTCGTCTCCACCGGCCTGGCGGCGGAGGCGGCGGCGGGCCTTCCCGCGGTTCAAGCGACAGCGCTGGTCGAAAGCTGGAAGCAGACGGCCGGCAACTGGTTCAACGTTGGCGGGCTCATCGGCACGCTCCTCACCGTGCCCGCGTCCAAGGTCCTCGGCCGGCGCACGATGTTCTCGATCTACTTCCTGGCTTCGGGCCTGTCGGTGCTTGCCGCCTTTGGTCTGGATATGGAGCCGCGAACGCGCTTGTTCATGTATTTCCCGATTGGCCTGTCGGTCTTCGGCGTGTTCGGCGCCTTCACCTATTACCTTCCAGAGCTCTACCCGACGCGCCTGAGGGGCACGGGTGCGGGGTTCTGCTACAACGCGGGCCGTCTGATTGCGGCCCCCGGTCCGTTTCTCGTAGGCGCGATCGCGTCGCGCGGCGCGGGGGCGCTTGGCGGCGCCCTCGAGGTGTTGTTCTACGTCGGCTTTGTGCCTCTGCTCGGTCTCCTCGTGATGCCGTGGGTCATGGAGACGAAAGGAAAGGCGCTGGCGGATTAAACTAGGCCGATGGCGCGCGGGTGGGACTCGAAGGCGGTTGAAGATCAGCAGGCGACGGCAGAGGCGGAGAAGCAGACCCGCGCGAAGCCGCCGCTCACCGCCGAGGAGCGCGAGCGCCGGGCGAAGCGAGATGGCCTGGCGCTGGCCCGGGCCAGAATGCTGAACGATCTCGAGTCGGCGATCGACGAGCGGTACCGTACGATGCTGGAAGAGGCGATTGCCCATCTCGATCGGGCCATCGACGCACTTGAATAGGTCCGTAGATAAAAAAATGCCCAAAGGAGGCACCATGGATCGGCGCGAATTCGTCAGGCTGGCGGGTAGCGGAATGGCGGCCGGTGCTCTGGCTGAAACACTCGTCTCGGCGCAGGTTGCCAGAACGCCCGCAGCCGCCAACAATGCTGCGACGTCGAAAGTGAAATTCAAGGTCGGCACGCAGCACGGCGATGACGACGCCACCCTGAAGGCGATGGCCGCCTTCGGCGTCAACAATATCTGCGGCAGCATGCCGTCAGCGAAGCTCGACGAGAAATGGTCCGTCGAGGCGCTGACCAAGCACCGCGAGCACGTCGAGTCGTTCGGCATCAAGCTCGACATGACGGCGATCACGATGACATCGGCCTCGATCGATCGCGCGCAGATGCCCGCCATCATGCTGGGGCAGAGCCCGGAGCGCGATCGCAACATCGACGACATCTGCACGCAGATCCGCAACTGCGCGAAGGCCGGCATCTTTCAGGTGAAGTACAACTTCACGATTCTCGGCATTCCGCGATCCGGCCGGGTGAAAGGACGCGGCCCTTCCACCTACAGCGAGTTCGTGCTGGCGAAAGACGAGAACAAGGACAAGCCGACGATCGCCGGTAAAGTCCGCGCTGACGAGTACTGGGAGCGCATCACGTACTTCCTCGAACGGGTCGTGCCCGTGGCCGAAGAGTACAAGGTGAAGATGGGCTGCCATCCGCAGGATCCCGGCGTGCCGCGCGGCTACAGGGGCATCGAAGAGGTGCCGCTCGCGACGCCGGCCGGGCTGAAGCGGTTCGTGTCGATCAAGGAGAGCCCGTATCACGGCTTGAACTTCTGCCAGGGCACGGTGTCGGAGCAGCTCGAGAAGCCGGGCGAGCAGATCTACGACGTCATTCGCAGCCTCAAAGGGAAGATCTTCAACGTCCACTTCCGGAACATCGAAGGCGGATACCTGAACTTCCGCGAGAGCTTCATCGACAACGGCAGCGTGGACATGCTGAAGGCCGCACGCGTCTACAAGGAAATCGGCTACGACGGCATGCTGATGCCGGACCACGTGCCGACGGTCGACGGCGATCCCGATCACAGCCAGGGATTCGCATTCGCGCTCGGCTACATCAAGGCGATCATCGCGGCGGTCAGCGCGGAAGCGTAGGGAAAGTGGAAAGTAAAAAGTAGAAAGTAAAAAGTAGAAAGTGCCAGGTAGGGCGGGTCTTGTTCTGTAGACCCGCCCTTCTTTTTGCCGCGGTCGCTTTCGGCGCCGATGGATATCGGTAGCGCAGGGCTTTAGCCCTGCCATGGCAGGCGTTCCCTACTAGCCGGACCGTGACGGGTCTGTATGAGCCGGGTGACGGCGACGTTCTGCTCGCGGCTCACGTGTTTTCGAGTATCCATTCGCCGCGCCGCAGAACATCGCCGTCACCCGCCTGCAGAGTCAGTACGTTGTGTCCGGATTGCCGGCCGTGGATATCGGTGGCGCAGGGCTTTAGCCCTGCCCTGACGGGAGTCCCAGGTCCGCCGGACCGTGACGCGTCTGTATGACCCGGGCGACGGCGACGTTCTGCCACCCACGAAAACGGAAGGCCGATAGCGGCTAACTCTATAATGCCGCGCCAGTGAGTCCGAAGCCCAGCATTCCAGAAGAGGTTGAAGAGTACCGCGACCAACGCTGGTACCGCGAAGCCACTCGGCAGGTCGCGACCGCCTACGACGCAGAGCGCTTCATCGAGGAGGTCGGATTCGCGGCGGGCTTCGTCGATTCCCGGCGGCCCGGGCCGTCGCTCTACGTGGCCGTCTGCGGACGCCGCGACGCCGTGCTGCCGCGCAATGTTCAGAAAGATCCTGAAACGTCGCTGACGTGGGAGTTGAAGGACGAGATCATGGAGCGCGGCAAGGTCTACTATGCCAAGTTCGCCCGAGGCAAACCCATGTTCCTCGCGCCTCGTATGATTCCGTATTTTCACGCGGTGTGGGGAATGCGCCGCGCGGACGAAAAACGGCGGCTCAGCAAACACGCGCGCGCGATTGTGAAAGTGCTCCGCAGGGAATGGGAAATGGCGACGTCGGACCTGCGGGAGGAGTCCGGCGTGAAAGATCGCGCGACGTTCACGAAAGCCCTGGACGAGCTTCAGGCCGCGATGATCGTGGTGCCAAGCCAGGCCGCCTATGTGCCGAAGTTCACGTACATCTGGACGCTCGGCATGGATCGGTTTTCCGGCGAGCTGACCCGGCGCGTGC
The DNA here is from genome assembly GCA_963811435.1 of Vicinamibacterales bacterium. GTDB lineage: Bacteria > Acidobacteriota > Vicinamibacteria > Vicinamibacterales > JAMQPK01 > JAMQPK01. Next base: position 32,569 of record CAWERD010000004.1, on the reverse strand, counting down.
GCCGCGAAATCGCGGTGAAGGAAATTGCCCGATGTTTTCTGACCGGCGCGGGCATGACGATTCCCGGCGAGCTGGCCCGCGTCACTGGCCTCTCGAGGCCCGAGGCCGGACTCGGGAACCGTGCGCTGGTGGCCGAAGGGTACGCGACGATGCTCGCGCCCGGACTGTATCGGTTGGCTGCAGCCCGTGCGCTTGATCTTACCAACTGATGTTTCGATGCCGAGGCCCGAGGCGCAAAGATCGGAAAGAGAGAAGCGTCGAATTCAGATGTCGTTGGTGAACAAAATGATGCACGTTTCACGCTCGGGCTTCTTGAACTGGAACGTGAAGGTGCTTCTACACATCGCAGACACGCTCGGCTCGCATCTCGAAATCACGCTAGTGGATTGCGATGAGTTCTCGTCGACCCTCTTGGGAAACGTTTCGCTCCGCGGTCGAGTGGACGCTCTGAAGAGGGTCGAAGTGAGCGACCATGAGTGGCGCCGCATCCTGAGATGTTCGCGCGTGATGTACCGATTCCTATCCATCGACCAACGTGCCGCCCGAACGTATTACGACTAGGTGCGCCGTTCCAAATCCCTCTGCGGACTCTGCGGCTTTGCGTCGAGATCGAAACAATTGTCTCTTGAGCGCCTGATCTCCTGTTCAAACCCATCTCAATCACTTCGGCCGGATGCAGCGGCTTGCGCCCGTCAGCTATGGCAGGGCTAAAGCCCTGCGCCACCGATATCCTCGGTCTGGCAGCCGGACACGACGTTACTGATTCTGCCCGCCTCATACGGACAGGTCACGGTCCGGTTGATGGGGAACGCTAGTCATCATGGCAGGGCTAAAGCCCTGCGCCACCGACATCACGGTCCCGCCGAAATCATGGTCCGGCTGAAGCCGGACACCACGTCCGCCTACCGTTGTGAGATGGCGGCGCGAATCGCTTCCGCCAGATGGATGGGTTTGCGCCCGGTCGCCTGTTCGATCTGCTCGCGGCAGCTGAATCCGTCGGAGACGATCAGCGTGTCGGACGGCGCGTTGCGGACGGCCGGCAACAGCACGCGTTCTCCCACAGCCATCGACACGTCGAACTTCCTCGCTTCGAACCCGAAGGGGCCGGCCATGCCGCAGCAGCCCGTGTCGGGAGCCGTCACCTTCGCGCCCATCTTCTTCAGCAGCGATTCCTCGTCGGTCATCTTCATCAACGCCTTGTGATGACAGTGGCCGTGCAGCAGCACGCCGCGGTCCAGCCGCGGAGGCCGGAAGTCCGGCGCGTGCCGTTCGAGAAACTCGCTCAAGAGGAACGTCTGCTTCCGCAGCCGCCCCGCGCGCTCGTCCGAAGGAAACAGGCTTCGCAGCTCGTCACGAAACACCGACGCACAGCTCGGCTCGAGCACGACGAGGGGCACGCCCGCATCGATCTGCGGGGCGAGGTGATCCATGACGCGGGTCAGATACGCCCTGGCGCGATCGAGCATCCCGAAGTCGTACAGCGGACGTCCACAACACAGTCGCCTCGACGGTACGGTCACGTGCAGGCCCGCCGATCTCAGCACGTCGAGCGCGGCCCGGCTCGTTTCGGGATGGAAATAGTTGTTGAACGTATCGGCCCACAGGATCACTTCCGCCTTCCCGCCGTTCGGCGATCCCGGCGACGGCACGCTGGTCGAGCGCGCCCATCGCGCGAAGCTTTGCGCCGCGATTCGAGGCATTGTTCGCTGCGGCGCCAGATGCAGCACGCGCTTGATCAATCCGTCAACGCCCGGTACGGTCAGCATCAGGTTCGCAACCCTGGGCGTCATCGAGCCCAGAGCCGCCCACCTGTCGATGAGCCCGAAGGCATACGCTTCGAGGGGACGCCGCCGCGTTTCATAGTAGTGCGCCAGAAATTCCGAGCGGTACGTCGCGATGTCGACGTTCGTCGGGCATTCCGACTTGCACGCTTTGCACGACAGACACAGATCCAGCGCGTCTTTCGTCTGCTCGTTCTTCCACGAGTCGGTCAGCACTTCTCCCTGCAGCAGCTCCCACAGCATGCGCGCGCGGCCCCGCGTGCTGTGGCGCTCTTCGAGCGTCGCCATGTAGCTCGGGCACATCGTGCCGTAGTCGTGCTTCCGGCACTCGCCCAGGCCGATACAGCGCATCGCCGCCTTCGAGAATGATCCTTTGTCGTCGGGAAACGCGAAGAAGGTAGCCGGCTTCGCCGGGTTGTAGTCGGCGCCGAGGCGCAGGTTCTCGGTCGGCAGATACGCGTCGATCACCTTGTGCGGGTTCATCCGGTTGCCGGGATCCCACACGGCCTTGAATTCGCCGAAGGCCCGCATCAGCTCGGGGCCGAACATCTTCGGCAGCAGCGCGCCTCTCGACTGACCGTCGCCATGCTCGCCGGAAAGGGATCCGCCGTACCGCACGACGAGATCGGCGCCGCGGTTGATGAACTCCTCGTACCGCCGGATTCCGTGCTCGGTCTCGAAGTCGAAGCTCACCTGCATGTGAATGCAGCCGTGGCCGAAGTGCCCGTAGAACGCCGCCTGATAGTTGTATTCGTCGAGCAGCTTCCGCAGCTCACGCAGGTACGGGCCCAGCCGCTCCGGCGCCACCGACGCATCGTCCCAGCCTTCAAAACGGGGAAGCGAGCCGGGGACCGCCGATGCCAGTCGCGGTCCCGACTCGCGAATCTTCCAGACCGCCTTGGCTTCTGCAGCGGTGTAGATGCGCATGACGGGCGCACCGGGCAGCGCCGACAGCTGCTGAACGAGACGCTCGGCCGACGCACGGCTGACTGCGGGATCGTTCGATCCGTATTCAGCGAGCAGGATGCCGCGCCCCTCCGGCAGAAGCTCCAGGTTGGGGGCGCCTTTGTAGTTCAGGCCGTCGATGATGCCGCCCTCGAACCCTTCGAGGCCGATCGGCGCCGTCTCGAGAATCGCAGGGACGTGATCGGCTGCCGCAAATGAGTCTGGATAGCCAAGGCCGACGAGCACGCGGTGCTGGGGGCTGTCGATGAGACGCAACGTCGCGCCAAGCACGATCGCGCACGTGCCTTCCGTGCCGACCAGCGCCCTGGCGACATGGAAGCCATTCTCGGGGAGAAGCTGATCGAGGTTATAACCCGACACGCGGCGTGGAATTTGAGGAAAGCCGCCGCGGATGTGAGCGAGATACCGATCGCGAATCGATCGGAGGGCCGCGTAGATCTCACCGCGGCGACCTCCATCGCGAGCGATGGCATCGAGCTCTGCCTCGGACGTCGCGCCAACCGTGAGCTCGGTGCCGTCGTAGAGCAGGATCCTGAGATCGTGAACGTTGTCGACCGTCTTGCCGGAGATGAGCGAGTGTGTGCCGCAGGAGTTGTTCCCGATCATGCCGCCGAGACTGCAGCGGCTATGTGTCGAGGGATCGGGGCCGAACGTCAGGTGACGCTCTTCGGCGCGGCTGCGAAGCGTGTCGAGGATGACGCCCGGCTGCACGCGTGCGATGCGCTTCTCGAAGTCGATCTCGAGAATGCGATTCATGTACTTCGTGAAATCGAGCACGACGGCTACGTTGCAGCTCTGGCCGGCCAGGCTGGTGCCCGAGCCGCGGGCGAGAATCGGAGCGCCCAGCGATCGGCAGACGGCTGCCGCCGCACGAACGTCGTCTTCGTCTCGTGGAATGACCACGCCGATCGGAACCTGACGGTAATTCGAGGCGTCGGTCGCGTACAACGCGCGGCTGCCGCGATCGAAGCGCACCTCGCCGCGGACGGCTCGCCGAAGCTCGCGATCGAGCTCGGCGGCCGGTCCGAACGTGTCGATGGGATTGCCGTGAGAACTTGGAGGGAGCGTCGTCACCGCACAGCCGGCGCCGCTTCTTTGTCCGATCCGGGGGCCCCTGCGCCCCGCGCCACTTCGCTCGACACCGCAGAAGCCGTCAGCGACTCGAGCGCTGCGGCAACACCGCCAGCGCGATGTGGCACACCTGCGAGTTTGAAGCCCATCTCGACGCCGCTGAGCGTGCCCGCCAGCGTCAAGTCGTTGAAGGCGCCGAGATGGCCGATGCGGAACACCTTGCCGGCCAGCTTGCCCAGTCCCGTTCCGAGCGACATATCGAAGTGGTCGAGAATCACCTGACGGAGCCGATCGGCGCTGTGGCCATCCGGTGTGTAGAGGGCCGTCAGCGAGTTTGAATATTCCGACGGATCCTCGGCAACGATATCGAGCCCCCAGGCCTTGGCGGCCGCCCGTGTGGCTGCACCGTGACGCGCGTGCCGCTCGAGTACGTTGTCGAAGCCCTCTTCGTCGAGCATTCGCAGGGCCTCGCGCAGGCCGTAGAGCAGGTTGGTTGCTGGCGTGTACGGGAAAAAGCCGGACTTGTTCGCCTTCAGTATCTCGTCCCAGTTCCAGTACCGACTTCGGCAGCTTCGCTTTCGCGTTTGCCGCGAGTGCCTTCTCTGAAACGGCGTTGAACGCGAGGCCGGGTGGCACCATCAGGCCCTTCTGCGAGCCGCACACCGTGACGTCGATCTCCCATTCGTCATGTCGCAGGTCGATCGATGCGAGCGACGAGATGGCGTCGACGATGAGCAACGCCGGATGTCCCGTGCGGTTCATGGCGCGCCGCAGATCTGCAATCCGGCTGACGACCCCAGTGGAGGTCTCGTTATGGACGACGACGACCGCCTTCAGCTCGTGACCCTTGTCGTCCTTCAGGCGCTGCTCGAGCGTTTCAGGTGACGCGCCCCGCCGCCATGTTCCGGGCACATAGTCGACGACCACGCCGAGCCGCTCGGCAACGTGCCGCCACGCGATGTGTGAAAACCAGCCGGTTTCGAAAATCAGAATGCGATCGCCAGGCGACAGCGTGTTCGCGAGGGCCGCCTCGGCGGCGCCCGTGCCCGATGACGGAAAGATCACGACGGGTCCGCGTGTGCGGAAGACGCCTTTCAGCCGCTCGAGGACCTCCAGTCCAAGCTCGGCGAACTCGGGTCCCCGGTGGTCGATGGTTGCCTGAGCGATCTCTTTCAGAACACGATCGGGAACGTTCGTTGGTCCCGGGATCTGCAGGAAATGACGTCCGGTATGAATCATATGGCCTCGAACCGAATATTTTAGTTTGTCTTGGCCGCCGGGCCCAATGCCGTCATGAACGTGCTCCACGGCACCGGTTTGCCGTGAACGGGTGCGACGGTGGCGACGTCGAGCTTCATCCGCTGCACCTGATTGTAAAAGCTGCGCATCGACGGTATCTGCGCCGGCTTCGGGGCTTCGTGCGTGTCGAACAGGTCGGCCTCGAATGCGATTCGTTCGGCCGGCAGATACGCCATCAGCATGCCCGCGACGTGCGCCAGCGGCTGCACGTAGTACACGCGCAGGATGCGGCTGTTGTCGGTGATGACGAAATTCTCCTGAATCGCTTCGTAGTTGTACCCCTCGGCCACTTCGGTCGGCGGCCACTGCGAGAGGATGTCCGGTTTCACCGTCCTGGCCTTGTAGGTCAACACGTCGCGGTTCAGAAACTTCAAATTGAACATGTGCGTCACGACAGTGGCGCCGATGTGGTTGTACGTCCGGATGCCGCCGATGTGATCGAAATGCGGATGCGAGCTGATGAGCCATCGAATCGGCTTGTTGGGCGCCAGCTTCGCCACCTGTTCGATGACGGCCAGGCTGCGCTCTTCGCTTCCGGGCGCTTCGAACACCGCGACGAAATCGCGGAACTCGATCATGTAGCTGTTCGCCGGCCCGCCTCCAAGGAAATATACGCCTTCGGCCATCTTCTCGACGGTCACCGCCGCAGGATTGGGCGGCTGCGCCTGTTTGACCGCCTCAGGAACGGGTACCGGATCGTCACAGACGTTGCCCTGCACGTTGGCGAACTTGCCGCCGTACGCGTTGTGGCCGGTGCTCTCCGAATTGAACTGCCAGTTGTCGTCCCAGCCCTGGTGTGAGTGCCAGTTGATCGGCCATCTGGATGGCCCCGCGGGAACGAATTCCGTCGACTCGTGCTCGATGTTGAAGTCGCCCAGCACGTTCTCGTTCACGGTCGCCTTGAGCCGCGTGATCATGTTCTGGCTGTTGATCGTCGCGTCGATGCGGTACTTACCGAGAACGGTGATGCCGACGGCATGGACCTTTTCTGGAGTGACGACGTTGCCATCGCGGCCCTTTTCGATCTGCTCCCATCGCCAGATGGCTTTGGGATTGGCTCCCGGCATGCGCGCGGCTTTGAGGAATCCCTGCGGGTTCATCCAGAGATCGAGTTGGTAGACTTCAGCGAGCTCCGGCGGTACCGCCACGGGCGCCCCACTGCCGTCGATGTGCCACGCGTATTTGCCGTTCACGATATGCGTCTGACGAAGGCTGGCTTGTGTCGGCGTGCCGCCGACCCATCCAAGTCCGTACTTCCATGACGCGGGGTTGTTGCCTGGTTTGCGGTCGAACGTCTCTTTGCTCGTTCCCGTCTCCCAGTTGATGGTGCGGGTATAGTTGGCCATCTCGCTGCGCGGCCAGTCGATGTTCACGGCGTTCTCGAACGTCTGTCCGACCGGACCGCTGTACCCGGTTCCCGAAAAGGTGATGCAGCGCAGGCTTTGTTCGTTGATGGCCTTCGAGGCGGCGGCCAGCACCGGTCCGGGATCGACGAATCCCGGCGGGAACTGTTGCGCAGGCAACTGCGCGCCCGCCAGCACGACCAGGAGGAGCAGACACAACCGCTTTGACATCTTTTCTCCTAATCTCCTGTAAAAACGCTCCTAGTTTCGCGCCGCGATGCGAATCATAATAAGTCTTCCCTTCTATGTCCAAAGTTCCGATTAATCGATCTCAGGGCCGTTCTCTCGTCGTCTCGAGCCGCGGCGTTGTGGCCAGCGAACACCCGCTGGCATCTCAGGCGGGGGCGACGGTCCTTTCGCAGGGCGGCCATGCTGTAGACGCGGCCATCGCCGCCAACGCGGTCATGGGCGTGGTCTGTCCAATGATGTGCGGTGTCGGCGGCGACCTCTTCGCGATCGTCCAGGAGGGCCACGGCAAGATGCACGGCGTCAATGGCAGCGGCTGGGCGCCCGCCGCGCTGACACCTGAAGTACTCGAGGCCCGGGGTGTGATGAGCATGCCGCAGACAGGCGCGCATTCAGTGACCGTGCCGGGTGCCGTCGCGGGCTGGTCGCTTCTGCTCGAGCGATTCGGACGCACCCCGCTCGATCGTATTCTCGCGCCGGCAATCGCGCTCGCGGAGGAGGGGTTCCCCGTCGCGGAAATCACAAGCGAGGAGTGGCACATTCAGGAGTCGTTTCTGCGCGGCGATCCTGAAGCCGCGCGCACGTTCCTGCCCGATGCGCAGCCGCTCGGATTCGGCGAAGTCTTCCGCAACCCCGATCTGGCATGGACCTATCGCCAGATTTCCGAGCGGGGGAGGGAAGGCTTCTACGAGACTGAAGTCGCGCGCCGCCTCCTCGCCGGCCTGAAGCGCCGCGGTTCGACGATGGCGGCGGCCGACCTGGCGAAGTTTCGCGCGCAGTGGGTCGATCCCATCTCGACCACGTATCGCGGATGGGAGATCTTCGAGCTGCCGCCCAATGGGGCGGGCATCGCGGCGCTGATGATGTTGAACATCCTGGAAACGTTTCCGCTGTCAGACGTCGCGCACAATTCGGTGGACGCGCTGCACGCGATGATCGAGGCGAAGAAGCTGGCGTATGCCGACATGCAGCGGCACGTCGGCGATCCGAAATTCGCCGACGTGCCGGTCGGTGCGATGCTGAGCAAGGAGTACGCGCGCGAGCGGGCCGCGCTGATCGATCCGTCGACGGCGCAGCCTCGCGCCGAGGCGGGCTCGCTGCCGGTGCACGCAGGAGATACGACATATCTCTGTGTGGCCGATCGCGATGGCAACATGGTGTCGCTGATTCAAAGCAACTTCGCGAGCTTCGGATCGGGCGTCGTGGCCGAGGGCACCGGCTTTCCGCTGCAGAATCGCGGCGCGCTGTTCACGCTCGATCGCCGGCATCCCAACGTGCTTGCCCCGCGCAAACGCCCGCTGCACACGATCATTCCGGCGTTCATGACCAGCGGCGACACGCGCATCGCGTTCGGCATCATGGGCGGCTGGAATCAATCGCAGGCCCATGCGCAATTTGTCTCGAACGTGGTCGATCGCGGCATGAACATCCAGGCCGCTCTCGAGGCGCCCCGCTTCACGAAGCTCTCGTTCGAGGGACGCGATGTCGCCGTCGAGTGCAGGATCCCGGCCGACGTCCAGGCCGGCCTTGCCGCACGAGGACACGAGCTCGAAGTGCAGGGAGCCTGCTGCAGCATCATGGGCGGAGGGCAGGCGGTGTTGCGGAAGGACGGCGTGAATTACGGGGCTTCTGATCCGCGTAAGGACGGCGCGGCCGTTCCTGAAGTCGTAACGAAGAAGGAATAGGGGAAGTAGAAAGTAGAAAGTAAGAAGTAGAAAGTAAAAAGTAGAAAGTAGAAAGTAAAAAGTAGGGCGGGTCCGATTGTCGGACCCGCCCTTTTTATTGCACCGTGCTCTATTCGTTTTTCGTTCTTCGTTTTTCCTTACACGTCATTACCACTTGAACTGGTAAGCCACCCTCGGGAACCGTCCGGGCATGATCGCCGTGACCTGTCCGAGCGTCGTGCCAACCGTGTCGTTCATCGTGCGGATCGAGTTGTTGTTGAACACGTTGAAGATGTCGAGCTGGAACGTGTGCACCTTGCTTCCATACCGGAAGTTCTTCTTGAAGTTGACGTCGAGCTGATCCCAGCGCTCGCCGTAGAGCGCGCCGGGCTCGGTCAGGATGAGCGTCTGTGCCTGCGTGCGCTGTCCGCCAGGGAACAAGGTCGCGGCCGGCGACCACTGGATGACGCGTTCGAGGCCGCCGAAGCTCTGCACGACGGCACCGATATCGACGCCGAGCGGCAGAGAGTAGTTGCCCGCGAGCTTGAACTCGTGCAGGAACGGCATGTTGAAATCGCGCTGGTCGCAGAAGCGACCGCCGCGCGCGACGTTGCGCCCCTGATACAGGTCGCCGGTCGGCGGCCCGTTCGGGTTGTCGTCGTTTTCGCAGAACACCGAAGTGTTCTTCTCGGCCGTCCAGCTGCCGAACAGAATCGCCCCGCCAGGCAGCCTGGCCGAGAACGATGTTTCGAACCCGGTGTAGAGCGATCGGTCCTGTTCCGCACTGCGGTCGACGAGCCCTTGTCCGAACACCGAGTTCTTCGCCTGGTTGAGGTTGTAGACCGTGATCATTTCGCTGGCATTGAGCACTGCCGCGACGTCCGGGTCTCGCGAGATTTCGGCAGGCATCGGGGCCAGGAACGAGGTGTAGTCGGCCGTTGTGATGAACGACCGGTCGGTCATCTGGATTTCGTGGATCGTGCGCTTGTACATCATGGCGCCGACAGCCAGACGCGGCATCAACTGGTGCTGGACGCCGAGCGTGAACTCCCAGTTGTACCGGCGATCGAGATCGCCGAGCGTGTTGTTGCGGAGGATGCCGAACGTTCCGCCCGCAGGACTCGGCCCGATCTCGATGTCCTGGACGATGCCATCGCGGTTAGTTGCCGCCGCCGCGCCCGAGCACGCCGAGCCCGTTGCATTCAGGAGGCAGTCGAACCAGTTGCGCCGCTCGCTCGTGAGACCGACGGGCGAGTACGCCGTCGCCGGGTCCGCGTCTGTACTGGCGGTGATATTTGCTGTAGTTGGTTTTGATCGCCGTGCGGCCGTCGCCGAAGAGGTCGTACACCGCGGCGAAACGGGGCGCGTAATCCGGTCCCCATTTCAGCAAGCCCGGCTCTGCCGGGAAATACCGCGCCGGGACAAATCGGCCGCCGTCCACCGCCACCGCGTTCATGCCTGCGCTGAACCATTCGATACGCAGGCCCGGACTCAGTGTCAGACGCTTGAACGTCCACGTGTCCTGCATGAAGAGCCCGGAGTCGTAGTTCACGATGCCCGGTGCCTCGAGCGGCGTGTTCCAGACGTCGACCGAGCTCGGCGAACCTCCGGTGTAGTTCTGATAAAGGTCGCCGTTATGCGTGTTACCCATGCGGCCGTCCGGGCCGATTTCATGGTTGTAGCCGAACTTGAAGCTGTGCGACCCGGTGACATACGACAGCACGCCCTGGAACACGTGACGCGTGTTGTCCTGCCGCTGAATCTGGTTCGATCCCCACGTCGTGCAACCGGCGACCGCGCTGTTCGCAGCCGTGAACGCGCATTCGTCGTCCACCTGCCGTTGTGTGTCGGTCTTCCTTGTCTTGATGAACCACAGGGCCGATCCGCGCGGTTCTTCAATGCCAGGCATCGGGGCGCCTAGCCAGTCGAACGCGGTGTACGAGTAGCCGGCTTCGAGCAGAAGCCGGTTGCTGAGGGGCGACGTCCACCTGACGTTGCCGACGCCGTGATGCGCATGCTTGGGATCGCGGAACTGCGATGCGCGCGGATCCTGCCCGGCACCGAAGTCCTTGCCCTTGCGCTTCCACCACCGCTGGATGAACGACGCGATCTTGTGTTTCGGCGCGGCCTGGTACGTGAGGCGAAACGACGGTCCACGCACATATGTATCGAGGTACGAATTGATGAACTCGCCGTTGGGGGCGACCACGCTCACCGGCACGTCGGTGATGATCTCGTCGGACGACTGATGACGCGACGCAACCAGGAACCACATCTTGTCGCGCACGATCGGACCGCCAAGCGACCCGGTGAACATGTGAATGTGCTTGATCGCATTCGGGCTGTTGATGCTGCGCGGCGCCGCACGCAGCTCGTCGCCGGTGTTCTCGCTCTGCCAGCTGCCGCTGCTGAAGCCGATGAACGCCGCGCCGCTGAAGATGTTGCCGCCGTCCTTCAGCACGCTGTTCATGCGGATGCCGCCGCCGGACGTGTCGGCAGGGATGGCGCTCGTCATGATGGTGATTTCCGACTGCAACATGTCGTCGAAGTAGGCCTGCGAGGCGCCTTCGAGACTCTGAATCGACATGCCCTCGACGAGCTGCTCGGCATCGTCGCCGCCGAGGCCATGTGCGCGGAGGCCGACCTGCTCGGTCATGCGCGAGCCACCGACGTCGGGAGTGCCCTGGCGGACGCCCGGCGACAGGACGCCGATCGACATGACGTTGCGCGAGACCGGCAGCGTGTCGATGATGTCGCGCGTGATGACCTGCGTGCGCGACGCCTGCTGCACGTCGATCTGCGGGGTTTCACCCGAGACGGTGATCGTTTCTTCGAGCGCGCCGACCTTCATGTCGGCGTTGATCGTGACGACGACTTCCGACGGAACCTCGATGTTCTCTCGAGCGACCGTGCTGAAGCCGGTCAGCGAGAATGTGACTTTATAAGTGCCGGGTCGCAGCGCTTCGATTCGGTAGCGCCCCTGGTCGTCGGTCACGACCGTGCGCACCTTTTCGATAATCGCCGGGCTTGCGGCCTCGACGGTAACGCCGGGGAGCACACCGCCGGATTCGTCGCGAACCTGTCCGACGATTTGCGCCTGCGCATGCGCGAGTGACGGCAGCAGAACTGCGGCGCACACTACCAGCATCGCAAACACGACGTGCTTGTTGAGCCGTGCCTTCATATGAGGACTACCTCCTGCCAATCGTTAACGCCCAGTGGATCGGGGAATGCCGTGACGCCCTGGGTTCGGCACTCGCCGCTGAATTGTCGAGATGGTCTTTTAGGATATGAAAGGTGATGGAGCGAAACAAGAAGAACGTGATCGGCGTAAATCCAATTAATTGAAGGATGTAAGGTGATAAGCTTCGGCCACCATACATACCAAAAAAGGGGTCAGATTCCTTTTTTGTTAGGAGAATCGCCATGAATTTCTGTAAATCGGCGGGCCTGCTGGTCCTGCTGGTCCTCTGCAGCGCCGCTGTGCCGGCCGGCCAGACGCCCCCTCCCCAGACCACCTGGACGTTCGACCGGCTCGAGAACATCGGGGGCATCAAGACCACGGTTGAGGGCACGCCGAAGGTCGTCGACACTCCCCTCGGGAAGGCCATCGAGTTCGACGGTGTGGACGATGCCGTCTGGATCGAAAAGCACCCCCTGGCCGGCGCGTCGACGTTTACGTTCGAAGCGATATTCCGGCCGGACGGCGGCGCGTTCGAACAGCGCTGGTTCCACCTCGCCGAGCGCGACCCGAAGACGGGTTTGCTGGCGAGCGCCGACCATCCGACAACAGGACAGGACGCCAACGCGCGCTTCCTCTTCGAGCTTCGCATTGTCGAGAAGAGCTGGTACCTCGATGCGTTCGTGAACGGACCCGGCTACAACCGCGCGATCATGATGAAGGACAAGCTTCACCCGGTGGGCCAGTGGTATCACGTCGCGCAGACCTTCGATGGGAAGATGTTCCGCAGCTACGTCAACGGTGTGCTGCAGGGGGAGGCGGAGATTGCCTTCAAGCCGCAGGGCGAAGGGGCCGCGTCGCTCGGCACGCGCATCAACCGCCGGAATTATTTCAAAGGCGCCATCCGGCAGGCCCGCTTTACGCCAAGAGCGCTGACACCGGAGCAGTTTTTGAAAATCGAGTAAGTGAAAAGTAGAAAGTGAAAAGTAAAAAGGAAAGCGCTATGAAACGAGTCTCTTTGCTCCTTTTATCACTGCTGTTGGCGGCCACGAATGGCTACGCGCAATCGGGTGACTACTTTGTCTACGCGGGCACGTATACGAATCCCGCTCCTGGCCAGACGTCGGCGTCGAAGGGGATTTATGCCTGGCGCTTCGATTCGAAGACCGGTGCGTTGTCTCCGGTCGGGCTGGTCGCCGAAACCGTGAATCCCGCGCATGTCTGGGCACATCCGAACGGCCGGTTCCTGTATGCGTCCAACTGGGAGAGCGGCACACCGGGCGACTATTTGAGCGCGTTCGCCATCGATCGGCACACCGGCAAGCTCACCCTGATCAATAAAGTCGGCGCGCACGGCGATCGGGCGAACCAGGTCGTTCTCGATCCCAGCGGGAAACTCGCCGCGACGGTCACCTACAACAGCGGGACGTTTTCTGTGTTCGGGGTAGAGCCCGACGGGAAGCTCACAGAGGCGATCTACACCGATCAGCATGCCGGCAAGCCATTGAGCGAAAAGCAGCCAGGGCCGAAGGCGCACGGCATCGTGTTTTCGAAGGACAGCCGGTTTGTGTACGTGGCCGAGCTCGGGCTCGATCGCGTCTATTCGTACCACGTGGATCCGGTGAAGAGGACCGTGCGACCCGCCGATCCGCCGTTTGTGTCGATGAACGCGGGAGGATCGGGACCACGCAGACTGCAGCTGCATCCGAACGGCAAGTTTCTCTACGTCAATCACGAAACCGATTCCAAGGTGAGCGTCTTCGAGGTGAGCGGCGGGAACCTGAAGCAGATTCAAACGCTGTCGACGCTGCCGGCAGACCACAAAGGCAACAACACGACCGCCGAGATTCAGATCGATCAGACCGGCAAGTGGCTCTACGTGACCAACCGTGGTAACGACACCCTGGCGCATTACGCCGTCGATCCCGCGAAGGGCACGCTGACTCTCGTCGGCCATATCCCAGCCGGCGGCCGCACGCCGCGCAACATCACGATCGATCCGACGAACCAGTATTTGATTTCCGCCAACCAGAACGGCGAGAACATCGTCGTGTTCAAGATCGATGCGAAGACGGGGAATCTGACGCCGACTGGCGCGACAGGCCAGGTGCCGCAGCCCGGCGGGGTGTACTTCGTCAAGGCACAGTAAATACAAACAGAAGATCAGAAGATCAGAAGATTTTTTCTGATGGAAAAACGAAGATCGTCTTCTGACCTTTTGATCTTCTGTTTCGTTTTTTTGACGTGGATCGGGCTTGTCAGTGCGCAGCACTCGAGCGATTACCTCGTTTACATCGGCAGCTACACGAACACCACGGCCAAGGGCATCTACGTCGCCGACTTTGATTCGAAGTCGGGCACGCTATCGCCTCCTCGTCTCGCAGCCGAAGCCGTGTTCCCAGCTCAGCTCTGGATCGCACCCAATGAGCGCTTCCTCTACGCCGCGAACTGGCAGGGGAATGACACGACTCCCGGCGACACCATCAGCGCCTATGCGATCGATCGCGCGACCGGGGCGCTGACCTTTCTGAACAAGGTGAGCGGAGGGGGCAGCGGGCCCAATCAGGTGGTCGTCGACCCGAGCGGGAAAGTGGCTGTGGCCGTGAACTACCGGAGCGGATCGGTTGCCGCATTCGGCCTCGAGCCAGACGGGAAGATCAGCGACGCGTTCTACATCGATCAGCACGAAGGGCAGCCGCAACCACCCTCGAAACAGCCCGGTCCACGCGCGCACGGCGTCGTCTTCTCGAGCGACAGTCGGTTTGCGTACGTCGCCGACATCGGACTCGATCGTGTCTACAGCTATCGCCTCGACGCGACGAAACGCGTGATGGCGCCGCTCGATCCGCCGTATGTCGCCCAGCCGGCCGGCTCGGGTCCGCGCCGGTTGCAGCTCCATCCAAACGGCAGGCTGTTGTATTTGACTCGCGAGACGGATTCACACGTGACCGTGTTCGCGGTCGACAACGGGCACTTGAGAGAGATCCAGTCGATTTCGACGCTGCCCGACGGCTACACAGGCAATAACACGACAGCCGAAATTCTGATCGATTCAGCCGGGCGTTACCTCTATGTCTCGAATCGAGGGCAGGGCAGCATCGCGGTCTACGCCATCGATCCCGCGGGCCGGCTGACGGTCGTCGAACACGCCGCCTCAGGGGGCCGCATTCCGCGGAACTTCTCGATCGACCCGACCGGCCAGTACGTCTTTTCGTCGAACCAGGACACCGAGCAGCTCGTCCTGCACCGGATCGATCGCGCGACCGGCCGCCTGACCGCTGCCGGCGTGCAGGTGCCGCTGGCCAATCCCGGGTCAATCGGCTTCGTAAGACGGTAATCAAAGCAGAGGTCTCCTAATCTCCTGATCTCCTGTAAAATTCCTCAATTCGAGGGAGGCTGAAATGTCCGTGCTGAAGAAAACCATCGTGCTGTGCGTGCTCGCCGCAGCCGTCGCCGTGGCGCAGGGTCAGGGAGAGAAAGTCTTTCCGCCGAGCGCCGAGCAGAAGGCCGAGATTCACAAGAAGCTCGCAGAGCTGAGCGCGCGCATCGCTGCCCTTGGCGACAAGAAGACGGACCCGGCGCTCCTGGCCGACGTTCAGATCTACAAGAAGGCGGTCGACTACATCCTGCGCTTCCCCGAGGAGTTCTTCGGCAAGAACTACGTCGCCGAGACGATTACGGCGCTCGACACCGGCATCGGTCGTGCCATCGAGCTCGAAAACGGCACCTCGTCGTGGACGCGCAAGACCGGAAACGTCGTGCGCGGCTTTGTGTCGCGAATCGACGGAGGCGTGCAGCCGTACGGCCTGACGATTCCCGCCTCGTACGACGGCAAGAGGCCCCTGCGCCTCGATGTGTGGCTCCATGGCACGCAGCAGCAGATGAACGAAGTGCGATTCCTGCAGCAGCAGGCCGGGCCGCATGAGACGTCGCAAATCCTGGCAGACGACTACATCCAGCTCGAGCCGTTCGCGCGGATGAACCACTCGTACAAGTTCTACGCTGAAACGGACGTGTACGAAGCGATCGCCTCAGTGCGCAAGCAATACAACATCGATCCTGAGCGCATCGTCCTTCGCGGTCATTCCATGGGCGGACATCAGGGCTCGGCGCGTCTTGCGATTCAGAACCCGACATTCTTCGCGGCGTTCGAATCGAGCGCTGGATACTCCGAAACGAAGGAGTACGCAGGCAATCGCCTCCCGAAGGAGGGGCTGACTCCATATCAGGAAGCCGCCCTTCACTATGTCGACGCCGAGGACTACGCGCTGAATGCGTTCAACGTGCCGTTTGTCAGCTACGGGGGCGAGAAAGACGGCCAGTTGAGGGCGTCGATCCGGTTCCGGGAGGCGATCGAGAGGGAAGGCTTCAAGCTGACCAAGGAATCGCCTTACAAATGGACGATGACCGAGCTGCGCGGCCTGTTCCTCATCGGCCCGGACACCGGGCACGCGTGGCACAAGGAAACCAAACAGGAGTCGGAAGCATTTCTGCGAAAGGCCATAAACGAGACGGCCGGCAAATCGCCGAACCACGTGAGATTCGTCACCTACACGATGCGCTACAACAATGCGCACTGGGTCACGGTCGAGGGCCTCGAGGAAAGCTACAAGCGGGCCGACGTCGATGCCAAACGTACCGATGAGCATGAAGCAGTACACGGTGACGACGAAGAACGTGAGCCGTGTGAAGTTCGACGTGCCGGCCGCGTCCTTCACGATCGACGGGCAGGCGATCACGGCCGGTGCGAGCTCGACGTTCGAGAAGAGAAACGGCAAGTGGGCCGTCGCCAC
Organism: Vicinamibacterales bacterium; assembly: GCA_963811435.1. Taxonomy (GTDB): domain Bacteria; phylum Acidobacteriota; class Vicinamibacteria; order Vicinamibacterales; family JAMQPK01; genus JAMQPK01. The sequence continues at coordinate 16,225 of CAWERD010000004.1, read as the reverse complement.
CGCACCGCCGGCGGGACTTCGCAAGGTTCATGGCATGCAGGGGCCGATTGAGGACGCGTTCACCGACGCGTTCCTCGTCGTGCGCGGCAGCGGCCAACCCTGGAACGATAGCGTGCAGAGCTACACCAGCCAGCGTTTCGACAGCTTCCGCTCGGAGTTCGCAAAGTGGATGCGCGGCGACATCAGGGTGAAGAACGACAGCTCTGTGTCGGCGAGCGATATCGCGAACTACAACCTGGTGCTCTTCGGCGATCCGGGCAGCAACAGCCTGATCGCGAAGGTTGCCGGCAGCCTGCCAATCCAGTGGACGAGAACCGAGATCACCGTCGGCGCGCAGAAGTTTCCAACCGCGGATCACGCGCTCGTCCTGGTCTATCCGAATCCGCTGAACCCGCAGAAGTATGTCGTGCTGAACACGGGGCAGACGTTCTCGGCGAATCGCATCACCTCGGGCACTGAAGCGGTCTTCTTCCCGCGCCTCGGCGATTACGCGGTGCTGACAACTGGTGGTCAGACGAAGGTTGCCGGCTTCTTTGATGAGAGCTGGAAGCTGAAGTAAGAGTCGGAAGAGTCGGAAGAGTCGAGGAGTCGGAAAAGTCGGGGAGTCGAAAAGAGTCGAAGAGTCGGGGGGGAGTCGAAGGAGTCGTGCTACGAACTACCAACCACCAACTACTAGCTGAGACGGGGGAGGGCCCGGTCATGCAGTCTCGTGCCTTTTTGAAGCATCTCATCGTCGGGCTCTGCGCCTGTACCGACCATTCTCGTCGCGCAGGAGGGCGGGCTTTCGAGCGATGCGTTCTACTCGGCCATCCGCGAGAACGATCTCGCGCGGCTCGAGTCCTTGCTCAAGGGCGGAGCGAACGCGAACATCACAGACCCGCGCGGCGGCGCCACGCCGCTGATGTACGCGGCGGCCATCGGGTCGGCCGACGCGATGAAGCTGCTCCTCGATAACGGCGCCAACGCGAATGCGACCAACAGCACCGGCGCCACGGCGCTGATGTGGGCGGCGACAGACCTCGAGAAAGTGCGGATGCTCCTCGCTCGCGGAGCCGACGTGAAAATCGCGTCGCAGCGCGGCAGGACGGCGCTGCAGAATGCCGTGCGAAGCGACGGCTCGGCGGCGATCGCCAGGCTGCTCATCGGCGCCGGCAGCGATGCGAAAGCCGTGGACGAGTTCAAGATGTCGGTGCTTCACCTTGCGGCCGCCGGAAACGACACCGAAACCATCCGCCTGATCGTCGATGCCGGTGCCGACGTCAATGCCGTCGATATGATTGGATTCACCCCGTTGATCCACGCCGCGGCGAACCGGAACCTCGACGCCATCCGGCTGCTCCTGGGCAAGGGCGCCGACGTCAACGCGCGGACAGGTGACGGATCGTTTCAGAAGGTGAAGGCGGGATCGATTGCGCTCGGCTACTTCACGCCGCTGACCGCGTCCATCGCGCTCGCCTCAGCGGATCTCGTCAAGACGCTGCTCGATGCGGGCGCCAGGCTCGACGTGACCGACGTGCGTGGCATGACGCCGCTCATGCTGGCCGTCGCCAACGATCGGCAGAATCTCGACGTGATTCGCCTGCTCATCGCGAGAGGCGCAGACCTCAAAGCGAAAAGCCTGGCGGGGGAGACCGCTCTCGACTGGGCCGTCAAGATCGGCTCGAAGCCGGCGATTGAAGTGCTCCGCCGTGCCGGCGGCACGGAATCGACCCATGAGCCCGTTGCAGTACCGGCTCCCGCCGGCGTTGACATCCGCACTGCCGTCGAGCGCAGCCGGGCGCTTCTCGCAAAGGCCAGCGTCGTCTCTGCGGCGAATGGCGGATGCGCGTCGTGCCACGGGCACAACGTGATCGATACCGTCGATCGCGTGGCCATCAAGAAGGGCCTGGCGCGCGACGAGAAGCTGATCGCTCAGAGGCAGACGCTTACGAAGGCGCCGTACTTTTCTCCCGCGAATCTGCTCGAGCGTGTCGATCCTGGAGGCTCTCCAATTACCACGGTCTTCGCCCTGACAGCGCTCGCCAACAGCGGCTACCAGCCCGATCGCACGACAGACGTCGTCGTGGCGCACCTCGCAAGCCAGCAGGCGCGCAACGGACGATGGTTCATGATCACGGTCGCGCGCCCGCCGATTGGCGAGGGTCCGATGGCGGTAACCGCCTATGCCATACGCGCGTTGAAGGCCTATGCCCCTCCCGGCCGCCGAGCCGATATGGACGAGCGCGTCGCGCGCGCGACGGCGTGGCTGGCGGCGGAGAAAGCCGTCACGACCGAAGACCGCAACATGCAATTGCTTGGGCTATTCTGGGGTGGCCGCGACGCGGCGGAGCGGAAGCGCCTCGCGAAGAACATCCTCGCGAAGCAGCGCACCGACGGCGGCTGGGCGCAGTCCGATGACCTCCAGAGCGATGCCTACGCCACCAGCGTGTCGCTGTTTGCGCTCGCCGAAGCCGGCGGCATCGCGCCGAGTGATCCGGCGTACAAGAAGGGTGTGGCGTATCTGCTCTCGACGCAGCGGCCCGACGGGTCGTGGTACGTCAAGAGCCGGGCCGTGAAGTTCCAGCCGTTCTTCGACGGCGGTTTTCCATACGGCCACGATCAGTGGATTTCGTCGATGGCCACGGGATGGGCCGCAGCGGCGTTGGCCACGGCACTGCCGTGACATTTTTCCTTTTGCCTTTTTCGTTTGTCGTTTTGAGTGCCCTCCAGCAGCCGGCTCCACCGCCACTGCTGCTGCAGGGCCTGAAGTCGGCGCCTGACGTCAGGCTGCTCGCGCCCGCAACCGATCTCCGGGAGTACTCGCAAGCTCAGTTACAGAAGTTCGGCTACTGGCCGCCGTGGCTCGTGCTGGATCTCGATCGCGACAAACGGCCTGATGTTGCGGCGGTCGTGGTGAAGCCGTCAAAAACGGGTGCCGAGTTCGGCGTCGTTGTGGTTCACGCCGCCACGCCGAACGAGGTTCAGTGGGTTGTCCCGCTCGACACGGAGGCGATCAACGGCGTCACGAAGGGGCCGGCTTCAGACACGCTCGTGCCGCTCTTCTGCGTCGAGTGCGACGCCAACATATGGTTTCGCTGGTCTGGAGAGGAATACGAAGACGAGCTGTATGCGATCGACGAGAAGATCGACATCGGCACCGAAACGCAGGCCGATCTGCCGCTCTACAGCTCTCCCAATCTCACGTCGAAGCCGGTGACGACGGTTGCGCACTGCACGACGGTCGTCGTGCGAAAGGTCGGCGGCACCGCTGGCGCCCGCTGGTACTTCGTCGAAACGCCGGAAGCCCAGCGCGGCTGGGTCTCGGACAAGGTTGTCCACGCCGACATATGTATCGGGTAGAGAAACAAAACAGGAGATCAGGAGATTAGGAGTTTTCGTTCGAACTGAATTCTCCTGACCTCCTGTTCTCCTGTTCGAAGTTCTCCTAGAACACGAATTTCAACCCGAACTGCAGAATGCGCGGCGAACCGAACACGCCGCTCAATTCCGTAATGCGCCCAAAGTTGCCGCTGCTTACGCTGGTGTTGGGGCCAGAGAAGTTCACGTTATTGAACACGTTGAAGAACTCTGCCCGGAACTGGATGCCCATGTCGTTCGTGAAGCGGAAGTTCTTGAAGACGCCGAGATCCGTCTGCTGAGCCGATGGCCCGCGCATGATGTTCTTGGAGTTCGCGTCGCCCCAGGTCCCGAGGTCGGCCTGGCGGAATGCCGCCGAGTTGAACCAATACACGCACGGCGGAGTCCCGCATGCGGCGAGCTGTGACGGCTGCACATCGAGCGTCACGCCATCGATCCTGACGGCGCGATCGCTGCCAAGGCCATCGAGAGACCTGTCGGTGCCGGAGCTGATCGACAGCCATCCGCTGGTCTGGTACTGATAGACACCCGTCACCTGCCAACCACCGAAGACGCCGTTGATGATGGGGTTGGATTCGAAGGTCGGCAGCTCGTACACCCACGACGCAACGACGCGGTGACGAGACGACGAGGTCGAAACGAGATCATCAGTCTGCGGCATGTTGTAGGGGATCAGCCCGAGCGAAATGCCGTCGTTCATCGATGCTGTGTAGTTCGTGTTGAACGTCCACCCGTTCGAGAAGCGCCGGTTCAGCGTCAATTGCAGGGAGTCATAGTTGTTGAAGTCGTCCTGCGTGTAGAAGTTGATCGCGCCGTACGGGACGAGCGCCCGGCGGGCATCCGTGTTGCCGGTCGTGGCGCCTGGCCCGTTGATGGCCGGGTTCAGGTTGAGGGTGCTGCGGCCTTCGCGCGTCCGCGACGCCACGTAAGCCGCACGAGCCATCCAGCCGGCGTGCACTTCACGTTCGAACGTCAGGTTGAAGTTATACGTGACGGGCGTCGTGAACTTCTCGTCGTAGCCGTTCGCCTGCACGGGAGCCGGAAACGCCGCGTCTCGCCGGCCGATGGCGTCCGGTGTCACCGCGTTGAACTCCGCGGGCGTTCTTCCCCGATAGGGATCCGAAAACGGGCCCTGGGGTTCGGTAATGTTGGTTGTGATGCTCCATGGGGGCGAGTTCACGCCGACGTTGTAGAACTCACCGTCGAGCTGCTGGTCGTAGAACATGCCCCAGCCGCCGCGGAGGCTCGTCTTGCCATCGCCCGTCAGGTCGTACGCCACGCCGACACGAGTGCCCACGTTCATCCAGTCGATGTTCGTGCCGTCATAAGGCACTCCCGGATCGCCGCGGAACAGCAGACCACGGGGGGCATTGTCATAGAGTGTCGAACGGACGTTATTCTCATAATCCGCCAACCGGAATTGCTGGAACCGGCCGACCTCTTCGCGCCACGGTGGAGCCGGCTCCCAGCGCACGCCCAGGTTGAGTGAAACGCGCTGGCCGATCTTGTAGTCATCCTGCGCGAACAGCGAGTAATAGCGGGCGCGGTTGTTCTTGTATTCGCCCGTGCCCTGCTCGAAGCGCGTCATGTCGCCCAGCATGATGTCGGCGAGGCTCATGCCCGTTGCTGTCGTGCCGAACGTGTAATTGCCGCCCCGGCGGTACTCATTGACGATGTCGACCATGTAGTACTGAATTTCACCGCCGAACTGGATGCTGTGCTTGCCCTTCATCCAGCTCGTCTTGCTGCCGAACTCGAAGCCGTTGCGGATGAACGAACCTTCGAGGTTGTCGCCGATGCCGAACGGCAGTCCTTGAAGCGAGGGCAGAGTGGGGTAGAGCGGCAGCCTGATGCCGAGCGACTGCAAGGTAGGCACGTCCGAGTCCGGCGGCGCACGCCGCGCGTTGACGCGGTTGTAGCCGAAATGCGTATCGCTCAGCAGGTTGGCCGAGAACGTGCGCTTCCACGACGTCACGTTGTTCACCGTGCGCACACGCGACAGCAACGTGCCACCGCGATACGTCGCCAGGTTGCCTGGCGTGTACGACGCGGCATGATCGAAGTGGTCGATGAAGTACCGATTGCTGAGTTGGTCGTTCGAAGTGACCTGCTGATCGACCTTCAACACGAACTGGTTCAGATCTTCGTCGGTCGGACGCGGAATCTGATACAGTCCGTCTCCCTGCACGCTGGGCAGGTACTTCATCAGATTCACGATCGCCGGATCGAACCGGCTGACAGGAATCTGGTTGCCGGGGAACGGCTGTCCGGTGAGTGGGTCGCGGATGACCTGATTGCACGCCTGCCCGCATGTGGCGAAATTGCCGCGCCGCATGTCGTCGGTCGGAAGGTTCACGTTCGCCGTCGAGCCGACGTTGTCGATCAGCGTGCCCTGCCAGCCGGCGAAGAAGAACGTCTTGTTCACGCCGTTGTAGCCGGGCAGCTTGACGGGCCCACCGAGGTAGCCGCCGTACTGCTTCCGTTTCAACTGGTCCTTGCTGCCGAAGAACGGCTTCGCGTTGAACGTCATGTCGCGCACGTAACCGAAGCCGCCTCCGTGATAGCTGTTCGTCCCGGAGCGAGTCACGGCGTTCACGACCGCGCCCGCCTGGTTGCCCGATGCGGCGCTGTAGTTGCTCGTCTGAATCGAGAACTCCTGCAGCGCCTCGGGGAAGGGGAACGTCTGGTTCTCCTGGAAGTACGGATCGTTGTTGCTCGTGCCGTCGAGCCGGAACGAGACGTCTTTCTCTTCCGATCCGTTCGAGCTCAGGCGCAGGCCGCCGGGAATCGACTTGCCGCTCTCGGTGCTGATCGATCCGATGATCGTGCCGGCGACGAGCGACGTCAGCTTCGCAGCGTCGCGTCCGTTCAGCGGCAGCTCGACGATGCGCGCGTGGTCGACGACCTCGCTGATCGTCGCGGTCGTGATGTCGACCTGCACGGCGTTGCCGGCGACGCTGACCGTCTCGCTCAGTTCTCCGAGCTCGAGCGTGATGTTGACCGTCGCGGCCTGGCTGGCTTGCCAGCTCGACGCCGGTGCGCCTGACGGTTCGAAATCCCGTGAGCGCGGCCGTAATGTCATAGACCGTCGGCCTCATCTGCGGGAAGTTGTACCGCCCGTTGGCTCCGGTCATCGTCTCTCTCGAGAGACCAGTCTGAGCTTCGACAGCGGTAACAGTTACACCTGGTACCACACCGCCGCTGCTGTCGGTGATGACGCCGTTGATTTGTCCCTGTTGAGCGAATGCCGGAGAGACGAGCGAGACGAGGACCGCCAGAGTGATCGCAAGTAGTCGCATCTTGACACCCCTTCATCAAAGCGCGAACTGTAACGACCCGGGTTGAGTGTGTGAGGTGAATCTTGGATCTCGCCTTAGCGCCTGTAAAGCAAATTTAACGGCGTGCGATCGACAAGTGTCGCCGCCCCCCCAATCGGGGGGTCTCTATCGCGTTTTCGGGAGGTACACCTGCATCAGTTGAAGCCCGCCGGGGGCGATGTTCGCGAACATGTGGGGCAGGCCCGGAGGCACCACGAAGAAGTCGCCTTTGCTCAGTTTCTGTGTCGTTCCACCCTCGATGGCTTTCCCGGTGACGTTGGCGCCGTTGCGGGTGGCTCCGACGACTTTGCCCCCCAGACGATGCTGCCGGTGCCCTCGATCACCATGAACAGCTCGGACTGATCGTCGTGCACGTTCGCAACCTGCGTCACAGGCGCCCGATGCGCGGCGTTCACGTTGTAGGGTGGAATCTGGAAAATCCGCATCGAAATATCCGCTCTGTCCTGAGGAAGCTTCTTGAGTCCCGCGGTGATGTCTGTCGCTGAGACAAAGCCAAGCCGGGTGAGATCCGTATCCGGTGGCGGAGCCGCCGCCGGCTGTTGCGCCCACACGATGGCAGACATCGTAACGAGCACCCCCACGATCGTAATCATTCGCATGCCAGTGGCCCTCCTGAGTGCCGGAATTGTAAGCGAAAAATGGAATTCCAAGGTTTGAGCCGCCGGCTGCGAAGGCGTCGTACACTCGGTATATGAGCCGCTGGGTACTGGCGTTGGCCATGGTTGCGACAGTTGCTGCGCAGGACCGGCCTGCCCCGGGTGCAGTCGAGGGGCCGCTTCCCGACTACGAGACCTTTGCCGCGAAGGTGAAGGCGCATCTGGCGACCGACCAGGAGCGGCAGAGCGGCTACGTGTTCGCCGAGCGCCGGATCGAACAGAACCTGGACGGGTCGGGCAAGGTGAAGAGCGAGACGACCAAGGTCTTCGAAATCTATCCCGGCCTGGACGGCGATGAGCGATACCGGCGGCTGATTGAAGAGAACGGCAAGCCGGTGCCGGCCGACAAGCTCGCCAGACAGGATCGCGAGCGAAAGGAAGAAGTCGAGGAGTACGCGCGGCAGCTCGCGACCCCGGCGTCCCGGCAGAAGCATGCGCGCGAGGTGGAGCAGCGCCGCCGGCGGTATTCTGCCGCCGTCGACGATCTGTTCAGGATTTACGACATCAAGATGGTGCGCCGCGAGCGCATCGACGGCCACGACACGATTTTCGCCACGCTGAATCCGAACGGCGTGAAGCCGCGGACCGACGATGGAAAGATCATGACGCACTTCAAGGCGCGTGCATGGGTCAGCGAGTCGGACTACGAGATCGTCCGCGTCGAGCTCGAGGCTGTCAGCGATTTGTCATTCGGAATGGGGATTCTCGCCCGTGTGCACAAAGGCACGCTTGCCTCGTTCGAGCGGCGCAAGGTGAACAATGAGGCGTGGCTGCCGGCGAAGGTCACCTGGACCGCGAGCGGGCGCGTGCTGCTGCTGAAGCGCCTGCGCCTGCGGGGCATCTCCGAATTTTCCGCCTATCGCAAATTTACCGTTGATACGGACTGGCGGCTGGACTCCAAATAGCCCGTCATGGCAGATGGCAGATGGATGATGGCAGAGAGTACGGTCTGCCATCTGCCATCATCGATCTGCCATGACGAAGATCTGCGCAGCCGCTATTCGCTCAGAAACTTGACCATGGCGGCGCGGTAGTCTACATACTGATCGCCGCGCGGCATGTTCGACTTCAGATAGCGCTCGATGTATCGCGGATGCTTCACGTCCGCCGGCCCGCCTTCGAGCGCGTTTTCGAGCAACACACCGGTGACGCGGCCGAGATTCGCGGGCACCTTCGGGATCGAGATGCCCGCGCAGCGGCGGCAGGCCGAGGAAGTAGTTGGTCATCACCGCCACGTCAGGCCCTTCGGCATAGGGAATCTGTGCGCCGCGCTTGACGCCGGGACCGTAGAACGCCATGAACGTCTGCCATGAAGACAGCACCGACTGCGGGATGGCCGCTCTGGCTGGTCTGTCCCATGCCGTGATCCGACCCGAAGATGATGTAGGTCCGGTCCCACACGCCGGCGCTCTTCAGGCCGGCAATCAATCTCGCCAGCTGAGGATCGACCGTCTTGACGAAGTACTGGATGTATTCCGACTTCGGATTCGTCGTGTCGCTCGGGCCGTGCCACGCGTTGCGGATGAGCTGCAGGTGAAGCCGCAGCAGGCGGGCGTTGTCTTTCGTCAGATGCTGCAGCCCACGGTCGACCACGATCTCATCGGTCAGCTCGTCGCCGCCGAAGTAGAGGTGATCGGCATTCTTGAAGATGGCGTAATTCCGCGATCCGCCGGCGAACATCGACACGATGCCGGCGCGCTTCGCGCTGAGAAAGATATCGTCGATGTTGTACGACTCGAACAGGTGCGTGCCGGTATGCATCGCCACGTTCGAGCTCGTGCTGCCACCCCACGGGGTCGTGCCGTCCGGCAGGGCCAGGCGCGGGGCCGGGCTCGTGCAGTAGTACGTGTCGACGGTGACGCCTTCCTTCAACAACGTTCCGAGCGTTGTCGCACCGGCGGCGATGGCCGTTCGCACGCTGTTGGCATCGATGCCGTCGACCATGAACTGGACGACGACGGGGTTGGCGACTTTTGGCATCGCGCCGCGCTGGGCGACCAGCGAAGGCGCGACGACGAGAAGAGCGAGCGCGATGAAAGCAGACAGGATTCTCATGCGCGCAATTGTAATCCCGTTGCCTGAAAGAGGCCACGGAGCAGTTTCAACACGGAGGCGCAGAGCCACGGAGGATCACGGAGAATTCCTTGAAAAGAATTCTCCGTGCCCCTGCCTCCGTTGAAGCTGAAAACCTCCGTGACCTAGAAGACGAACTTCAACCCGAACTGCATGATGCGCGGATCACCCTGGTTCGCGTGAGTGCCGGTGATGCGTCCAAACGACGCGGCGTTGTTCAGGGCCAGTGTTCGGGTTGGCGAAATTCACCTGGTTGAAGATATTGAAGAACTCCGCCCGGAACTGCACGCCCATGTCGTTGCTGAAGCGCACGTTCTTGCTCAATCCCATATCGAAGTAGTAGGTGCTCGGCCCGAAGTAGGCGCCTCTGCCAACAGTGCCGAACGTGCCGATGTCGGCGGCCGCGAAGGCCGCCGGATTGAACCACACCGTCTGATCGGAACCCTCCGGTGGGTCCATACTGACGCCCGTCGTTTTCCCGCGATCGCCGCCGATACCATCGCGTGAAGTGTCATTCCCTGTCGTGATCGTATAGGGCTGCCCGCTCTGGTACTGGAGGATGCCAGTCACTTGCCAGCCGTTCAGCGCCGCTCGCGCCACCACGTTGTCCGTCCCCACGTCAGGAACCTCGAGCACCCATGACGTGACGAACCGATGCCTGCGCATCTCATCGAGCGGCCCCACGACCAGCGCGGGATCCTGAGGCATGAAGTACGGATCAGCTCGCCTCCGAAGTTGCCGACAGAGTCGGAGAGCGTGTAGTTGGAATTGATCGTAAAGCCGCGTGAGAAGCGGCGATTGAGCGTCAGCTGCATCGCGTGGTACTGGGACCACCCGTTCTGCACGTAGGTCTGGATGGCGCTGTACGGTTGGAGTGCACGACGCGCATCGGTCGTGCCGGTCGTCGCGTTTGAGCCCGGCACATAGATGGCCGGGTTCAGGCTGATTGAGTACTGGCCGCCCGTGGTCTTCGCTCCCACGTATCAGCTGATGCTGGTCTGGCCCCCCGTGGTCTTCGCTCCGACATATGCGGCGCGCGCCATCCATCCCGACAGGATTTCCCGCTCCAGCGTGAGGTTGTAGTTGTAGGTCAGCGGCGTATTGAACTTCTCGTCGTAGCTGTTGGCGCTTACCGGAGTTGGGAACGGGGCGTCCCGTCTGCCGACCCCCGCCAGGGAGATGCGTATTGAAGTCCGATCGTCCCCGGTATGGATCTGAAAGGGGGCCCTCTGGTTCCGTGACATTGATCCTGATGCTCCATGGCGGATTGTTCACGGCTCCGTTGTTGAACCGGCCAATGATGTGCTGGTCGTAGAACATGCCCCAGCCGCCGCGAAGACTGGTCTTGCCATCGCCGGTCAGGTCCCAGGCGGCCCCGCCGCGGAAGCTCACGTTGTTGTAATCAGCCAGCGTGCCGTCTTCGGGCACACCCGGATCTCCACGGAAGAACACTCCGGGCGGCGCATTGTCGAACAGCGTCGAGCGGCGGCCCGCGTGGTAGGCCTCGAGAGTCGAAGATCTGAATGCGGCCGACCACCTCGTGCCACGGCCGTGTCGGCTCGTAGCGCAGGCCGAGATTCAATGACAGCCGCGGATGAATCTTGTAGTCGTCCTGGAAGAACGCCGACGAGTAGAAGTTCTTGTTGTCCTTATACTCTCCGGTGCCCTGATCGAAGGTTCGCATGTCGCCCAGCATGAAATCGGCCATGGCGTTGCCCGTGGCGCTGCCGCTGAAAGTGAACGTGCCTGGCACGCGGTACTCGCTGTCGATCGTCGCGTGGTACCACTGGGCTTCTCCGCCAAACTGGATGCTGTGCTTGCCCAACATCATGTTCGTCCGATTGTTGACCTCGACGCCGTTTCGCACGAAGTCTGATGGCGCATCGGCGCCGACGACTGAAATACCCGTCCACGCTGATCGACTGAAGATTCGGCGTGGTCGGATACAGCGGGAGCCGAATGCCCAGCTCCTGCAGGCTTGGTGTGTCGGGCGTCACACGGCCGGCGTGCATGCGCTGGAAGCCGACATGTGTTTCGGTCAGCGCGGTCGCCGACAGCGTTTTCTTCCAGGCATAGACCCCGCTCTGGGTGCGCACCCGTGATTTGGGACTGCCCGTGCGATAGCTGAGCAGATCGCCAGGCGTCATGATCGCGGCGTTATCGAAATGGTCGATGAAGTAGCGGCCGGTGAGCTGGTCGTTGTTGGTCACCTGGTGGTCGACCTTCAACACGACCTGATTGAAATCCATCGCGCTCGCGCGCGAGACCTTATGCTGGCCGGTTCCGCCGACTCGAGCAAAGTAACTCATCAGTTTCACCGACGCCGGATCGAAGCGCGAGACGGGAATCTGATTGCCCGGGAACGGCGTTCCGTTCGGGTTCGCAGCGGTCCTCGTCAGCGGGTCGATGATCGGCGTGTTGCATGGCGCACCGCATGTGGCAAAGTTGCCGTTGCGCTGGTCGTTGGTCGGCGCGAACACGGTCGTTGTGGCCGTCGTGTTCTTGAGGAGCGTGCCCTGCCAGCCGACAAAGAAGAACGTGCGGTTCGTGCCGTTGTAGCCTGGCAGCTTCACCGGGCCGCCGAGATAGCCGCCGTACTGCCGGCGATCGAGGGCGTCGGGCTCGGTTGCGAAGAAGTTGCGCGAATTGAACGCCTTGTTCCGCACGTAGCCGAACGCGCCGCCGTGAAACGCGTTGGTGCCCGAGCGGGTGACGGCATTGATGACGGCGCCGGAGCTGTTGCCCTGAGCCGCGCTGTAGTTGCTGGTCTGAATACTGAACTCCTGCAGCGCCTCTGGAAATGGGAACGTCAGGTTTTCATGCTCGTAGAGGTCGGTATTGCTGGTGCCGTCCAATCGAAACGACACCGACAGCGCCTGCGAACCGTTCGAGCTCAGCCGCAAGCGCCCGGGGATCGTCTTGCCGGTTTCCGTGCTGACCGACGAGATCACGGTGCCCGCGACCAGCGTCGTCAGTTTCGCCGCATCGCGCCCGTTCAGCGGCAGCTCGACGATGCGCGCGTGATCGACGACCTCGCTGATCGTGGCGCTCGTGAGGTCGACGTTTGCTGCCTTCCCCGCGACGCTGACCGTCTCGCTCAGTTCGCCGAGCTCGAGCGTCACATTGACGGTCAGATTCTGGTTGGCCGCCAGCTCGATGCCCGTGCGCCTGATCGTCCTGAAACCTGTCAGCACCGCCCGGATTTCATAGATGGCGGGCGCAGTGAAGGAAACGTGTAGAGCCCGTTCGCGCCGCTGATGGTGTCGCGCGAAAGGCCCGTCTGCTGCTCGACCGCGGTGACCGTGACCCCTGGCACGACTCCGCCGCTGCTGTCGGTGACGACGCCGTTGATCTGTCCTTGTTGCGCAAACGCGGGACTGACGACGAGCGTGAGCACGATCGCCATGGCAAGCAGAACTTGGTCGCATGATGACACCCCTTCTAAGAAGGATATCGAACGAGTAGTGCGGAAGGCGAATATAGGTGAAGGGCTGCGGGCTGTCAAAATGAAAAATCGCGACGTCCTCGCGTTAACTGTTAACTGTAGTCTTATGCTCCCCGAGGCTCCAGCACTGTGAAGCACCCGAAGCGAGTGACGCGGATCCAGACAAAAATCGAGACCTTCAGTGAAGCGTAAGCGTTCCCGCCTACGTCTCCGACACCGTAAAAGCGACTCTCACCGAGCGAACGTCAACCAGGTCGATTCTTCTGGCACGTCATCGCACTTGCTGCCATTGGTTTCCTTGTTCGCCTCGTCTACGTCTGGCAGATTCGTGAATCACCGTTTTTTGACGTGCTGATGGGCGATGCGCGCCGGTATGACGCATGGGCCGCGGAGATCGCCGCCGGCGATCTGATTGGTCGAGAAGTGTTTTACCAGGCCCCGCTCTATCCATATTTCCTCGGTACGCTTTACACGATCACCGGCCGCAGTCTGTTGATTGTGCGCATCTGTCAGGGAGCAATTGGCGCCGTGTCGTGTGTGTTTCTCGCACTCACGGCTCGCCGACTCTATTCGGAGCGAGCCGGCCTGATTGCCGGTTCGGGCTTGCCGTCTATGCGCCTGTCGTGTTCTTTGATGGCTTGCTTCAGAAGTCCGTGCTGGATCTGTTTTTTGTTTCGCTTTCGCTCTGGATCATCAGTGGTCTTGTTGACAGACCGAACACACGGCCGCGATGGTTGTGGCTGGGAATCACGCTGGGGGCCCTGGCGCTCACTCGCGAGAACGCGCTGATCTTTTTAACCGGCGATTCTGTTGTGGCCGCCGGGACGATCGCAGTCTACGCCGCGTAACGCATGCTGCATGCCGGCGTCCTGGTGCTCGGCCTCACCCTCACCCTTTTCCTGTCGCAGTCGTAACCGAATCGTCGGCGGGGAATGGCATCTGACAACATCCCAATTCGGATCGAACCTGTATATCGGCAACAACCCGAATGCCGACGGAACATACGCCGCCCTGCGCGAGGGTAGGGGCACCGCCGAATACGAGCGTCTCGATGCGACCGAACTCGCCGAGGCCGCAACCGGCCGCCGCTCACGCCTGGAGAGGTCTCTGCTTTTTGGGTGCGAGAGACGATGAAGTTCGTTCGAGCGCAGCCTGGTGTGTGGCTGGAGCTCATGGCCAGGAAGGCCTCGCTTGTGTGGAACCGCACCGAGTTTGTCGATACCGAGAGCCAGGAAAGCTACGAAGACTGGTCACCATTGCTTCGCGCCTTGGCGCACGTGGGTCACTTCGGGGTTCTGGTGCCGCTTGCCGCTCTCGGCGTGTTCGCAACGTGGAAGGAACGTTCAAGAGTCGGCGTCTATTACGCCATGGCCGGCGCCTACGCGTTGAGCGTTGTGGTCTTTTATGTGTCTGCCCGCTACCGGCTGCCCCTGGTGCCCTTTCTCATGCTCTTTGCCTCGGCAGGGCTGGCGTCGCTGGCGTCATTCGTACGCACTGCCAATGGCGCGAAGATCGCTGCTGCGGTAGCTGCCATCGGCGCTGTGGCCATTGTCACAAACCAGCCGATCCTGTCGGCAGAGGCCATGCGAGCCGCTACGGAAACGAATCTCGGCGTGGCGCTTCAGACCGATGACAGGCTCGGGGAAGCTGAGGCTCAGTACCGGCGCGCCATTGCCATCGACCCGGGCTACGGTCCCGCATACGTAAACCTCGGCATGACCCTCGTCGCCCTGAATCGTCCAGAGGAGGCAATTGAGGCCTACAGACGGGCGAGGGAGCTCGGATCGGCGGACGTCGAGCTCGACTACAAACTGGCAAACGCATTGTTGCAGGCGGGCAGGGCGGCAGAGGCCGTCAGTCATTTTGAGCGAGCGATTGCAGCGGGCCAGCGATCGGCGCAGCTCTATAGCACCTGGCATCGCGCTGGTTCGTACGAATCGGGAGGATGGGCGATGGTCGCCTATAGGGAAGCGCTCAAGATCAATCCCAACAACAGTGTGCTTCGCTTCACCGTTGGGTCACTACTGCTCAAGCGTGAAAAGTTCGAAGAAGCCATCGAAGATTTCGTGCGGGGCTCGCGCTCGCGCCCGATTCGGCGGAGGCACATAACAACCTTGGCGGCGCGCTCGCAGCGACGGGAAGAACTGCCGAGGCTATCTCGGAATTCGAGCATGCATTGCGTCTCGACCCGACCCTCGTGAGCGCCCGGCGCAACCTGGACCTCGTACGCCCTCGCTGACAAACCTGCTATAGGGAGCTTTCTCCCTTACCCCGCAACGATATCGGAAACCGGTCCGAGCAAACTCGCGCGCGAATTTCCACTGGTTTCGTCGTCAACAGCACGCAGGTCACATGGGATTCGGGATCGTGCCACACCACAGTGCCCGTCGATCCATAGTGGCCGAACGTCGGCGGCGAACATCTTTTCCCGAACGCCCCGGGATCGCGCACCCAGCCCAGCCCGTAGCTCGGATGCAGTCCGCCCGTTTGAATTTCGCGCATTTCGCGACGGGTGTGTTCCGGCCACGGCGGGGAACCAGGGACGGTAAACGCCTCGATAAATGTCGCGAGATCGCGCACCGTCGAATGCGCCCCGCCCCACGGCGCGGCGAGATTGCGCCAGTAGGTGCTGTTCCAGTCCCAGTCGCTGCGTTCGGCCACCTGGCATTGCGCCGTATCGGCAATCGTGCGACCACCGAGGCCCAGCGAAGTCGGCTCATGCGCAACGGAGCAAAAATGTTCGTGGCGAGGAATGCCGGCATCGGCTGGCCGTGATGTTTTCGACGATCGCCGCGGCCAGCAGAATTCCCATGCTTTGATAACGTACTTGCTCGCCCGGCTGAAAGAGCAGGTCGGTCCGGCAGGTTTGCGCGACGAATTCGCTGAGCGGCGCGTGCCGTCGCCGCAGCTCGACGTTCTCCGGCAGCATGTCAGGCAGGCCGGACATATGGGTCAACAGGTGTTTGATCGTGATCGCTTCCGTCCGTCACCCTTGAACTGCGGCAGATATTTTCCGACCGGATCCGAGAGCTCGAGCTGCTTGCGATCGCCAGCCGCATGACGGCGGACGCCGTCATCGGCTTTGTCAGCGAAGCGACGAGAAATGGGCGTGTCGATTTCGCGCCCCATAGGCCCGGACGAACTCGAATTCGGCCTGACGCATGAGGAAGGCCGCGGCCGCGACGTCGCCCATTTTTATCCGACTGGCAATCAGTCGGTCGGCCTCCTGTGCGCGTGCCGCTGCCGTTGAACTCTGGGTGGCGGCCAGAGCGTTCCCCAGAAGACCGGTCGATGCGAGACTCGCAGCACCGAGGAAACGTCGACGTGTAAAGGGCATTGCACGATACTGGCACCGG
>CAWERD010000003.1:0-230303 GCA_963811435.1 Vicinamibacterales bacterium | reverse complement strand
GCCGTCTCCGCATGGCCAAGAGCATACCGCGAAGCGTGAGCGATGCCGCGCCGGGAACCGAGGAATAAGCCATGTCGATTCTCACCTGGCTCAAACGGCTGACGCGCCGGCGGATGGATGATGACGATCTTCAGGACGAGACTCGCGCGCATCTGAAGATCGCCGCCGACGAAAGGATCGCCGACGGCGCGGATCGGCAGAGCGCCGTGAGCGGGAATTACTTTCAGCTCCTCGGCGTGCGTGCCCAGATCGGCCGGCACGCTGCTGCCGTCGGATGATCGGTCGCCGGCAGTCCCCTTGCACGAGCCTTGCGCGCGCGGCGCAAGGCTGTGCTTTGACCACCCGAATTGTTACCGCGGCGTCAGAATCGGTGCGTCGCCTCGGAGCGCACATCGTCGCGGCGGCGGCGCTCGGCGCGGCGGTCGCCTGCGCGATACCGGCCGCCATCGCAGCCCTCGGGGTTTCGAGAACTGCAGATCCGCGGCACGACGCTGCTCATGCCTGGTGCTCGCGGCCGGCTGACCGCGTGGCTGCCGGGAAATGGACAGCTTCGCGAGGTACGGGCGCGGTGGACCGCCGACGGCGACGCGATCTCGATCACGTCAGACGGCACCGTCACTGGCCGGCATTTCGGCCACGCCACCGTGCGCGCGGAGTATCAAGGCGTTGCGGGTACCGGCAACCGTCCACGTCGTTTCGAGCGTCGCCGGCACCTGGCGCGGTTCGATTACGGTGCTGGATTGCTGGCAGACGGTCGAGACCTCTCCGAGCCCCTGCGAGGGACGACGCGGCCTGACTGCGCCGCTCGTGCTGAACGTCATACAGAGCGCGACGGCCGACTCTGTACGACAACCTCAGAGCCGCGGTCGACATCTTCGCGCCGCCGGCGAAGGGCAATTTCATCGGCGCCGTTGATTCGTCCGGGTTGTTTTTCCTCGAAGGCGCCGTGCAGCGTCCGGGCGACGGGTTGAGCGGTGCCGTGAAATTTCGCTGGAACCTCGAAAACGGCCGACTGGTGCCGTTCACGATCGACGGACAACGCGACGACCTCATTGACGTGCAGTTGTCCGTGCGAATCGGATCGACCTCAGTCCTCTTCAACGAAATCTGGCAACTTTCCACGATGACGTTTTGACGCGGGTCACACGAATCGACCAAACAGCGTGACCGCTGTGTACCCCACGAACGCCAGCCCCAGCGCGACCAATGCGGCCACATCGCCGAGACCCAGGGTGCCGGCGGTGGACGACGATTCGCGCGCGGCGAGCAGTCGCTCCCGGTTGATCAGGAAGAGGGGAACCGTGACGCTGATCGCGATGAGTATGCCGAACACCAGGTAGAGCCACACCCCTCGCATCCCCAGGCGTCGCGCCTCGAGGACCATCCACACGAAGACGGCCAGCCCCAGGAAGAAGATGTCGACGGTGATCGAACGGCTCGCCGGGTTCGCGAGCGTGTCGGTCCAGAACTGGACATTGGCGCCGAGGAAGCCAAGGTCCAGGTACCGGACATTGTTGCCCCACGTGCCGATCAGCGCGAGAACAGCAATGACGCCGTACGCGACGCACAGCGCTTTGCGGCTTATCGTCATCGGGCTATTGTCCACGAATGCTTGTGCGGGTCACGTCAAGAGGCTGGCATTCCTCGCCATGCGAACCATTTGTTGACTGCCGCCGTCAAACGCGGTATATGTCGATCATCGACATGTCGAAACCTAAAGCCGACCTGCCCTACGGGACGCTCGATCTCCTGATCCTGAAGACGCTCGACACCATGGGCGCGCTGCACGGCTACAGCATTGCGAGGCGCATCGAGCAGATATCGGGCAGCCTGAAACTGAGCCAGGGCTCGATCTATCCGGCGTTGACGCGGCTCGAACAGCAAGGCTGGATCAGCACCAAGTGGGGCGTGTCGGAAACGAATCGCAAGGTGAAGTTCTATTCGCTGACCCGCGCCGGCGCGAAACAGCTGCACATCGAAGTCGCCAACTGGCAGCACGCCGCGGCGCTGGTGGCCCGAATCCTGGACGCCAAGGCATGACCCTGCAACGCCGCCTCGCCCGGATCCTTGCGCTGTTCCGCGTCAATCGCCTCGAGCGCGAGCTCGATGACGAAGTGGTCGCGCACCTCGAGCTCGCCGAACACGATGCGCGGGCGCGCGGACTCGATCCAGAAGCCGCACGGCGCGACGCGTTGAAGCACTTCGGAGGCATTGACCAGATGAAGGAGCGGCATCGCGACGATCGCAGCGCGCGCTGGATCGAAAACCTGATGAAAGACGTGCGCTACGGCCTGGCCGGGTTGCGGCGGGAGCGCGGATTCGCCGTGGTCGCGATCGGCGTCCTGGCGCTCGGCATCGGCGCCAACACCGCGATGTTCAGCCTCGTTGACGCCGTGTTGCTGCGGCCGCTGCCGTTCCCCGAACCGGACCGCATCGTGCGCATCTCGGAAGCGCCGACCGCGACAAGCCCGGAATCAGACGACGACTCGAACCTTCGAGGAGTTGAAACGCCTGACCCGTTCGTTCGACGCCATGTCCGCCGAGTCGTTGTCGACGGCGACGGTCATGATCAACGGCGAGCCGACGCGCCTCAACGGCCGTTACGTCTCGGCCGATCACTTCAGCGTGTTCGGCATTGCGCCGGTCATCGGCCGCACGTTCAGGCCCGAGGAAGATCGGGACGGTGCGGACCGCGTCGTGATCCTGAGTCATGCGGCCTGGCAGACGCATTTCGGCGGTGACGCCGCCATCCTCGGGCGCGACCTGCTCCTCGACAACGAACCGCACCAGGTCATCGGCGTCCTGCCCGCGGGCGCGTTCGACCGGCATCGGGCGCGGCCACTGCAAGACCCGGCAAGCTTCTGGCGGCTGAACGCGTTCACGGCCGAGGAACGGGCGGCCAGCGCGCACTGGTTGAATCCGCTTGCGCGGTTGAAGCGCGGCGTGTCGCTGGAGCAGGCACACGCCGATCTGCTCGCCGTGCGAGCGCAGATCGCCGACACGATTCCCGCGTGGAAGAAAGACTGGAGCGTCGCCATCGAGCCGTTCGATCGGCAGCTGGTCGGTGACAATCTGCGCCAATCGATCTATATCGCGCTCGGTGCGGTGGTCCTCGTGCTGCTGATTGCCTGCGCGAACATCACCAACCTCCTTCTCGCCAGGAGCGCCGCGCGGCGCAAGGAGATCGCGGTTCGCGTCGCGCTCGGCGCATCGCGCGGGCGCATTGCCGCCCAGTTGCTGGCCGAGAGCCTGGTGCTCGGCGCGGCCGGCGGCGGTGGCCGGCGTGGCGCTCGCCGCGGTGATGATGCGGATCGCCGTTCCCTTCGTGCCGGCCATGCCGTTCACGGCGGATGTGTCGCTGAACTGGCGCGTGCTGGCGGTCGCGACCGCGATCGGCCTCGTCGTGTCGCTGGTGGTCGGGCTCCTGCCGGCGCTCCGCATGTCGCGGCAGTCCGCCACCGCGGCCCTCAACACGGCGGCGCGCGGGTCCAGCGGCGCCGGCGATCGCGCCCGCCGATCGATCGTGACGGCAGAAGTCGCCACCTCGGTGGTGCTGATCTGCTGCGCCGTGCTGCTGTTCAAGAGTCTCGATCGCATGCAGCGCGTCGATATCGGTGCGCGGGTCGATCGCGTGCTCACCATGTCGATCGACCTGCCGTGGTCGCGGTATCCGGATGGCGACCACCGCGCCGCGTTTTACCCGCTGCTGATGGAGCGGGTCAGGGCGATTCCAGGCGTCGAGGCCGCGTCCATCTCCGGCGACGTCCCGCTCGAGGGCACCGGCGGCGAGAACCTCAGGCTGCCGGGCCGCGAAGAACGCCTGCTCATCAGATTCAAGCGCGCTGACGCCGATTATGTCCAGACGCTCGGCATTCCGGTGCGCGCCGGGCGCCCGTTCACGACCGAGGATCGCGCCGGCGCGCCGCACGTGACGGTCATCAACGAAGCGCTGGCGGCGCGCCTGCGCGAGACCTTCGGCATCCAGAACCCCGTCGGCGCATCCGTCGATCTGCCGATTCTTGGCTTCGGCCGCGATCGGCGCAGCACCATGACCATCGTCGGCATCATCGGCAACGAACGCGTGCAGAGCGACTTGCGTCTCCCGAACGACCCGATCGCGTACGTGCCGATCGCGCAAGCCCCGCGCCATGCAAATCAAACTGGCCGTCCGCTCACGCGGCGACGCGTTCTCGACGCTGCCGGCAGTCCGTCAAGCCGTCCGCCAGCTCGATCCACAGCTTGCCCTGGCCGACATCAGGACGCTCGAGGACATCTGGGACGGCAGCCTGTCCGGCCTGCGCGAACCGGCGTGGCTGGTCATGGTCTTCGCGGCATTGTCGGCACTGCTCGCCGCGCTCGGACTCTACGGCGTGGTCTCGCACAGCGTCGGCCAGCAACAGCGCGAAATCGGCATCCGCATGGCGCTGGGCGCGCGCTCGAGCGAGGTGCTGTCGATGGTCGTGCGCAACGTGCTCGTCACCATCGCCGGCGGACTCGTGATCGGCCTGGTCGGCGCGGTCTTCCTGACGCGCGTGACGCGGAGCCTGTTGTTCGAGGTGTCGGCGCTCGATCCGTCAGCCTTTGTCACCGGCGCCATCGCGATGGCCGCGCTCGCGCTGATCGCCGCGATTATTCCGGCGTCGCGGGCCACACGCGTCGACCCCACCGTTACCCTGCGCGCCGAATAGCGACTGACACCGGAGGGTACGGAGAGAACGGTATCCACACGGAGCAACAGAGGCAACGGAGACGCAACGGAGAAGACAGCGTGACGCTACAGGTTCGACGGGCGTCGCGAAGCGACGCGCGTGGACGGATCGGATCGTGAAAATGAACACCGGACAATTCAGGGGTGCTCATTTTCACGATCCGATCCGCCCACGCGTCAGGCCGGCTGCGCCGGCCGACCCGTCGAACCCTGTCTTCTCCGTTCGTCCTCCGTTTCTCCGTTTCTCCGTTTGTGATCCCGTTGCCTCCGTCCCCTTCATGCTCTAACACTCACGCGGGCAGTTTGCGGGCGACGTCGCCGACGCGGATGCGCCCGCCCTCGACGACCCTGGCGTTGATGCCGCGCAGATGCAGCTCGCGGCCAAGCGGCGAGTTGACGAACTTCGTCGCGTCGACACCGAATCGCGAGAGGAACTTCCCGCAGCCGGTGTGCGGCTCGGGCGTCACCTCGATCACCGCCGAGCCCAGCGCGAGTCGTGTTCCGGCGGCAGGTTGGCCTCGCTCAGATCCAGGTCGACGAACAGCTGATCGCCGGCGAGCGCCCATCGACTTGGATCCTGCGCGACGAGCGCGGCCACTCTCGCGTTCATCAGATTCAGCTGCATGTCGGGATGCGGCGATCCGTCGGCCGTTTTCCGGCTCGAGCGGCGCCGCCACGTGTCGCCGACGAGGCCCTCGGCCACGTCCAGATCGCCGGTGTCGATCTCCTCGCGCGCGCCGATGTCCGGCCGGCGGACGATCATCTTCAGTTCGCCTGCGTCGCGTCGGCGATTGCCGAATCTCGTCGAGCCCCGCGTGCAGTTCCTCCATGGTCAGGTGCCTGGCGGTCGTCATTTGAGGACGCTCGCCTCCCCTGTGGGACTATTATTGCCGAAGCTCATCGGGACATCCGATAGCCGGAGATCTCAGGGAAAACCCTGTGCATCAAAGGCCCACACAGCTCGTTCACCTTGTCTTCAAGAAAGGCACGGTCGATGCGGTCAAGAAGATCGTATCGATGTGGATTCACGAAAAGTCTCGATTGCGACAGGTCGATGGTGTCGGGTGCGATTCCCAGAAAGTTTGCCAGCGGTGAGCTCGATGCCGAGATTTTGTCGGTCCTGAGCACGAGCAAACGATCCGCAGGCACAATGTCGATGATCGACTCGTTGTGTACGGCCCAGTGGGATAGATAGTGGCTCAACGTGCGCAATCCTTGCCGCTCGAGAATGTCCTCTTCTCGTGTATGGCTGAAGGTCCATCGAGAAAACGTGTAATCGTCAAATGCACGCCACAAGCCCCCAGGCTGCCGGGAGGTGTTGTGGTTGAACACCGAATCGAGCCAACGAATAGCAATCCCGTATCGTGAGGACAAACTTGGCGTCCTCGAACTCACGGAGGATGAACTCGACAAAGCAGTGCAACGTGCCATCCGACTCCATGTCGAGGAAGAGCCGACGGTCCCGCTCCAGTAGAAACGATTGCATCCGCGCCGGCGGCCAGCCGTCGACTCCATTCCCGTCCAGAATGGTGCGGATCAGCGCTTCACTGTCTGGCTCGTGCGCCGACCGATAGTGCCGTTCGAACATGCCCGCCACCGAATGCGTGCCGGTCTTGCCCGTTCCGACGCAATACGAACGAAATTGTCTGGACGTCACCTAGGGTCCCGAATTGCTATCAGACCGCCGATGACCACAATTCCGAGCAGTTCCATCACCGGAAATGCTTCAACGAGATATCGCGTCTCCAACATCGTCAGAGCGGCCAGGAAACACGTTCTCCCTGCCAAGTAAAGGAATAGAAGCGCGCTCAGGCGGCGGACCTGAAGGTTGAACATGCTCATCAACGCGACTCCGGATAGCAGCAGAAGCAGTATCCGGTACAGGGTTCGCCAATTCTCCCAGCCTTCGTCGCCTAGTCCAGACCAGCCCGAAAGAAAAAGGCGATCCGGCCACGTCCAAATTCTTGCCGATCTGACCAACGGGACGCCCACGAGAGTCGCGAGAGGATGCTCGGCCGCAACACTGCCCGCGAGTTCCGTGAACTCCTTGTCCAATTCGGCTGGAAATGGTGTGCCGGGAACCGTACTCGAAAGGCGATCGAGTAACGGTACCAACTCCGTCCGCGAAACGTCGGTGGACAGTGCCTCGAGCTCCAAATGACGTACGCGCGCATACTCGCGGGACCAACTTGGCCACAGCAGCTGCGAAGTGGCCCGCTGATCCAGTGCTGTGAGCCTCCAAAAACCGACAACTCCCGGTGGCATGTCGACATCGATGGTATTGACAGGAACCCATGGCAATCCCCGCAGCATGGCGCGTGCGCTCAGGGCCGTGTAGGGAATCGCCACGACGACAATCAGCACTAGTGCCCTGGGGAGGGCTGCCCGCCACGGATAGATAAAGGCCAGAAGAGCGAGTGCTGGAAGGACCAGCAGGATTTGGTCCCAGCGGAGGAGCATGCCCGCTAGCAGGACGGAAATCAGCACGAACAGATTGACGCGACCCTTGTATAGAGCGCCGGCAAATACGGCGAAGGCTGCCATGGTTGCCGCCGTCGCCAGTGTCTCTGTGAGCAGCCAACGGCCCCACGCCAGGGTTAGCGGAGAAACCAGAAAAAGCGTCACTCGAGCCGCTAGTTCCATGCGGGACCTGACCGGAACCGAGAGAGCCAACCACAAGGCGGCTCCGGCAAAAAGGATCACCTGCGCGGTTACCATCTGGCGGAGTCCACCGCCGACACTACGCAGGGCGGCCAGGAATAACGGGTAACCGGGCGGCTGGCTTCCCCATGTGGGAACACAAAGTCCTCTGGCGGGATCGGACTCGGAAAGGCATCCATGGAGTCGGAGATTGTCTGCGATCCTCAGATACAGCCTGGAATCCGGAGTGACAATGGGTTCCGACATCTGAACCTTGAGAATGCTGAAGGCGAGCAACGGGATCGCCACGGCAAGAACGGCGATCAGACGAGCCGAACTCATGCGCAATCAGGATTCCCGGTCCCGCCGATCGATCTTTGGGCGGGGAGATGTTGTGTGATCCAGGGCGCTGGAGGACACGGCATCAGAGGATATCCGCAGTAGGGGCAGGAGGCCAATTGAACGAGCCGGACGGCGAACGGCGTCGGACGAATCCTCACGATCCCTGGCGACGATGAAGGCGGCTATGCGTCGATGGCCGAATACGAACGGTTCGGTGAAGCCGCGCGCGGCGCGCTCGACATCGCCGCTGAAGGCCGCGCATCAATCGCCTGGCGCCATGACGGCACGACCGAAACCGCCTGGGTGCTGTTCGTCTCCACCAACTACTTTTCGATGGTCACCGCGCCCACGCTCGCCGGCCAGCTGCGCGTGCAGCACGCGCGCCGCGCTCGGCGCCAGCCGCGGACGGCTGATGCGGCTCGTCGTCACCGAAGGCTTCGTGATCGCGGCGTGATCGTCGCGATCGCCTGCATCGGCCCGGCGCTCCGCGCGTCGCGCCTCGATCCGCTCGTCGCGTTGCGGACCGACTGATTCACGAGCCCTTCACGACCATCCCGCGGCGCTGCAGAATCTCGCGGACGCGGTCGCGCAGGTCGCCTTGCACTTCGATGGTGTCGTCGACGACCGCGCCGCCGGTGCCGCAGGCGCGTTTGAGCTCCTGACAGAGATCCTTCAGGAACGCGGCATTGCGCGGCAGGTCGTAGACGACGGTGACGCTCTTCCCGCCGCGTCCCTTTTTCTCCATCCGCAGCTTGGCGACGACGCGCGAGGGGACCGCGGCGTTGGTCTGGCTGCTGCTGCACTGGCAATTGTCGGCCGGCCAGCCGCAGCCCGGACACACGCGGCCGCGATCCGTCGAGTAGACGAGCCGTTCGTTCGCGCGCGGCTTCACGCTGATGCGGCTACTCGTCGAGTCTGATGAACCAGCGGCCGCTGATCTTCGTGAACTTGATCTCCTTGCCGCTCATCGTCGCGACCGCATCGTCGCCGGTGATCTTCACGTTCTCGGGACGGCCGGAGGGAACCGGCAGGCTGTCTGCCGCCTTTTCCCCTTTCTTGGTGTGGCTCTTCATGAAGGCCATCGCGCCGGACACGAACGCCCCCAGATCGACACCCTTGAAGAGATCCGCCGGCTCTCGCGTGAACGGCGGCTTGAGCTGGTGTTTGGCGAAGAACGCGTCGAGGTCGTTCGTAATCCGCGTGGCTTCCTTCTCGTTGTCCATCGAGCCCATCGGCAGGAACACCAGCGCCATGGCCACCGCTTGTCCGTACAACGGGCGGTCGGTCGGGTGGACCACTGCGAGAAGCTGTGCACCCTTGCCCGCGTTCGCCGCCGACTGCATCTGCTTGACCACGTCTTCTACTGACTTGGCGCCGTCGTTCGCGGTGATGACTGGCGGCGGTCCCGGCGGCGCCGGCGGCCGCGCGGCAGGCGGCTCGGTCTTCACTGTGTTGCTGCCGGCGCCCGCCGACGCGTCGGTCGAACTGGACGCGCGTGGGCCAGCCGCGACACCGAGCCCGGCCTGAACGTTGAACGGCGCTTTGATGGTGCGCTGATTCTGCCAGAGCTCGAATTCGAGCGTGACCGCCTTGTCCTTCGTCTTCGCGTCGTACTGCATCTCGGCCTTCTCGTTCATGTAGCCGGAGCCGGTGCGACGGGCTTCGATCGGCGCGTTCTTCGCATCGAGGAAGCGCACTTCGCGGATCGTGTTGAGCACGGTGCGCGTCAATCCGAACGTGATCTTCGTCGATTCCTCTTCCGTCGTGACCTCTCCGACCGTCATCGTCGCCGTGCCGACCTTGAACGTCTGGCCTGTCACCAGCCGGACGTTGGCCACGCGCGTCGGCTTCGATCCGCCGGCCAGCGTCATGGCGATCGATCCCTGCACCGTCACCGACGTGGTGCCTGCCGACGGGCGGGCGCGCACCTCGGCTTCGACGATCGCCGCGGATCCGTCTTCGGCGATCTTCGGGAACGAGCCGATGCGTCCTTCCTCGAGCAGGCTCTGTCCCTTGTCGTCCGCAAAGCTCTCGAGCTGGCTCCCGCGCGAGTCGATCTGGACGATGCCGCTGCCGCGGGGCGCCTGGATGGCAAGGACCACCACCGTGCCTGGCGATTCGTTGAAGGGACGCAGCTCGGATCCGTTCGCGCCGAGGCCGGTGCCCACGATCCGGATGGCAACCGCCGATACCTGCGGCGGGGGTGCAGGCGCGGCTGCCGGCGGCGTGGCGGGGCGCTGAGCGCCGCGGCCGCGCTGCTGCGCATCCACGATCTGCGATCCGATCGCCAACACGACAACGACGCAGAAAAGGAAGGTTCCGTTCGGGACCAGAGTACGCGTGCGAGATGGAGTCGTCACGATCACACCTCCAACGGAAACGTGGGGAGGCTCAGCCGTTCCGGCGGCACCATGGTACCACCTGCATGAGGACGTGAACGCGCATTGATGCTCGTTTCTGGACACCAAGCTCAGCCATGTTGCACGATTCGGGACGTGCTATCGTCCTCGCGCATGCGCCGAGCCGGCTTGTTTCTCGCGCTTCTTGCCGTGGCGCCAATCGCGGTTGCTGCGGAACAGGCGCAACCGCGCATCGCGAATCCCGAAGCGCTGGCGATCGAGATGGCCAAGGCCCTCGTGGCCGGCGACCGCGCGCGGTTCACGGCGCTCGCCGCCACGCGTGAAGAGATGGAAACGATGCTGGAAACGGCGCAGCCGCCCGTGACGGCGGAGGACCGGCAGTACCTGAAGGACAAGGTGGCGGAGATTGTTGACGACCGGCCCGAGGATTTCGACACGTTCCAGGCGATGAAGAAAGCCGCCGGCGTCACGCCCGGCGCCGCCGTTCGGTTCGAGTGATCGAGCTGGACCGGATCTACGAGAAGGACGGGATGAAGAAGGTGCGTCATTCGCGTGTCCGGATGTTCCAGGCCGCGGAAGGCGGGAAAGAGGAGTCCTTCCTCATCAGTCTGGACGACATGTTCCTGTTCGAGCGCGGCTGGGCCTTTACCTCGGTCTCGCCCGCGATCGGGAAAGAGCCATCACCACCCCGCCGAAACTAGCGTTAACGCTCGGAGTCCGATAGGCTCGCCAGGCAGAAGACTTTGCAAGGATGAGCTCTTCGGATTCCGACGCGGCACAAGTTACCCATCTGCTGGTCGACGGCGAAGTAGGCAGGAGCGAGCATGACCAGAAGGCGCAACCCGCGGGCCCTGATTGCCATCCTCGTGATCGCGGCCGCGGTTGCCGCTCACGGGCAGCAAGCCGATCGGGCTGCGCGCGCTCCGGGCACAGATCGACCGCATCTTCACGGAGCGCGCCTACGATCCGCCGCGCTTCGGGCCGGCCCGATG
Source organism: Vicinamibacterales bacterium (assembly GCA_963811435.1). Lineage (GTDB taxonomy): Bacteria > Acidobacteriota > Vicinamibacteria > Vicinamibacterales > JAMQPK01 > JAMQPK01. The sequence goes on along the minus strand of CAWERD010000003.1, from coordinate 219,261 downwards.
GCTGCCCGACGGCACCGCCTACGCGATCGTCGAACGATCCACCGGCGCGTCGGGCGCATCCGAGATCGCCCGCTACGACGCCGCCACCGGCGCGCGAACGGTGCTCGTCCGGCGTCGCGTCTCGTGCCGCCCGGCGCGAAGACGCCGCTCGACATCGACGACTACGCCTGGTCGGCGGACGGCCGGCGGCTGCTGATCTTCACGAACACGAAGAAAGTGTGGCGGCAGAACACCCGCGGCGACTACTGGGTGCTCGACGTCGGCCAGCGGCGCGCTGAAGCAAGCTCGGCGGCGCGGCGCCGGAGTCGTCGCTGATGTTCGCCAAGTTCTCGCCCGACGGCACGCGCGTCGCCTACGTCCGCGCGAACAACATCTACGTCGAGCGCGCTGACGACGGCGCGACCATCGCAGCTCACGCAGCGACGGATCGGAGACGACCATCAACGGCACGTCCGACTGGGTGTACGAGGAAGAGCTCGGCGTCCGCGATGGTTCCGCTGGAGCCCGGACGGCCGGCGCATCGCCTACTGGCAGTTCGACACCACCGGCGTCGGCATCTTCTCGCTGATCAACGACACGCACGCGCTCTATCCGACGGTCACGCGGATCCCGTATCCGAAGGTCGGCACGACGAACTCCGCCGTGCGGATCGGCGTCGTCGCCGCGGACGGCGGCGACGACGACGCTGGATGCAGACGCCTGGCGATCCGCGCGACACTACCTCGCGCGGCTCGAGTGGCTCGACGCGCAGCACGCTCGCGATCCAGCAGCTGAACCGGCTGCAGAACCAGAACGACTTTCTCCTCGCGGACGCCGCGACCGGCAGCGGTGACGCGTGCGTTCCGCGACGAGTCGACGACCTGGGTCGACGTCGTCGACGAGGTGCGCTGGATCGACAAGCGGCCGCGCGTTCCTCTGGATCAGCGAGCGCGACGGGTGGCGGCACGTCTACCGCGTGCCGCGCGACGGCGGCGTCGATGGCGACGCTCATCACCCGCTTCGACGCCGACGTCACGGACGTCGTCGGCGTGGACGAGGCGCAGCGGCTGGCTCTACTTCCTCGCGTCGCCCGACGAACGCGACGCAGCGGTACCTCTATCGCGTCGAAGCTCGATGGCTCCGGCGCGCCCGAGCGGGTGACGCCGGCGGATCAGCCGGGCACGCACGGCTACGACCTGGCGCCGGGCGGCCGCCTGGCGTTCCACACCTGGTCGCAGTTCGATCGGCCGCCGGTCACCGACGTCGTCGAGCTGCCCGGCGCATCGATCGCTGCGCGCGCTGACCGACCCGTCGGCGCTGCGAGCGAAGCTGCGCCGACGTGTCTGAAGCCGCCGGTCGAGTTCCTCACGGTCGACATCGGCGGCGGCGTCGTCGCTCGACGGCTGGATGCTGAAGCCGTCGTCGTTCGATCCGGCACGCAAGTATCCCGTCATCGTGTTCGTCTACGGCGAGCCGGCGGGTCAGACCGTCACCGATCGGTGGGGCGGCGGCCGCATGCTCTTCCATCGCGCGCTCGCCGACGCCGGCTACATCGTCGTGAGCTTCGACAACCGCGGCACGCCGGCGCCGAAAGGCGCGGCGTGGCGCAAGGTCGTCTACGGCACGGTCGGCGACCTGTCGTCGAAGGAGCAGGCCGCGGCCATTCGCGCGCTGGCCGCGCGACACGCGTTCATCGACGCCGACCGCATCGGCATCTGGGGCTGGAGCGGCGGCGGCTCGAACACGCTCAACGCGATGTTCCGTTTTCCCGACGTCTACAAGGTCGGCGTCGCGGTCGCGCCGGTGCCGGACCAGCGGCTCTACGACACGATCTATCAGGAGCGCTACATGGGCCTGCCGCAGGACAACGCCGAAGGCTACCGCATCGGCTCGCCGATCAACTTCGCGGAAGGACTGAAGGGCAAGCTGCTGATCGTGCACGGGTCCGGCGACGACAACGTGCACTACCAGGGCACCGAGCGGCTCGTCAACCGGCTGGTCGAGCTCGGCAAACCGTTCGACCTGATGGTCTATCCGAACCGCACGCACGCGATCTCCGAAGGCCCCGGCACGACGGCGCACGTCTACCAGCTGATCGCCCGGTACTTCCTCGAGCACCTGCCGCCGGACCGAAGTAAAACGCCGCGTCCTGATCTTATTGGAGGGCGCCGCTCGTCTGCGCCCAGCCGTCGGCGCCGTGGCGATACTCCTCGCTCCACGACCTCGCGAAGCGGCGTTGATCCAGATCCCACGTGTGATGCGCCACCGACGCGCACCGCCGCCCGATCTGGATGACGTTGAACGCGTTGAGCTCGCCCCGCTGCCGCGTCGAGAGTGTTCCCGCCTGCACGACCAACGCAGAATGCCCCGCAATCTTGTAGCGCTCGGCGGTTGCGCCGACGTGGCTCCGATGCAGATGGCCCGCGAGAAAGAAATCGGCGCCGACGGCAGCCAATGCTCGCATCGCCGGTTGCGCGCGGCCGATCAGGTGTCCCGACCCGTAGCCCTTGGGAAGATCAAACGGGTGATGCGTCACCACGATCTTCGTCACGGCGGCATTGACGGCGGCGAATCGGCTCGACCGCCTGCTTCCACCTGCCGTATGTTCAGACGTCCGCCTCCGCTTTGCACCGCCACGCGCCGGGCGCTGTTGATTCCGACGGCAATCATTTCCTCGTCTTCGAACACAGGAGCGAGGTCGGTCGTGATGTAGCGGCGATAGCGGCGCAGCGGATCGACGATCTTCTCAGCGACATTGAAGAGCGGGACATCGTGATTGCCAGGCACAACCAATAGTGGCCGCCCAATCAGGTCGAGAAACGCGCGTGCCTGTTGAAATTCGCGCGGTCGAGCGCGCTGTGTCAGGTCGCCAGAAATCACCACCAGATCCGGCGCGATTTCGAGGATCACCGCGAGCAGCGGCGCGACCAGGTTGTCATCGAACCGTCCGAAGTGCAGATCCGACAGGTGCACAATCGTCCGCATGGGTCAATCGCCTGGACAGAGCACGTTCAGCGCGAGTGGATCCGATCGGAAATGCAAAGGCGTGGTGAGCGTGACGACTTCGCCGTCGAGTGCCACGCGAACCCGCGCCGCCGTCGGTAGTTCGATATCCAAACGCGGCGTCAGGAAGACTTCGAACGAACCCGATCGCAGAGCCCGGCCCGCCAGCGCCCGCGCGAACAGCCGCGGCAACTGTCGCGACCGCAGCCGCGGCGTGACATACGCCGCGATCCGGCCGTGAGTCAGCGAATGCCGCCCGCCAAGCCTGAGGCCGTCCACGGTGTATACCGTTGTTGCCGACAAACACGAAGGGTGTGCGGCCGGCCCACCGGCCGCTCTCCGACGTGAGCTCGACCGACACGCCGCGGTAGCTGCGGAGGACCTTGCCTGTTGCCGACACCAGCGCTCCCAGCCTTCCGTGGCCCAGACGCTGCAATTGATCGCGAAGTTCGACGATGTTCGGGTAGACGCCAATCGAGGCGTTGTTGAGAAACGTCCGATCGTTCAGGCGGCCCACGTCAACGGCGACGCGGCGCCCGCCGGCGATGGCGGTAACAGCCTGTTTCAGACCGAGCGGGAGCCCCAGATCGCGGGCGAAATGGTTGAGCGTGCCCAATGGCAGCACGCCAAGCGGAACGGCCGTGCCCGACCGAGAGCGGAGGCGACGGCACTGATCTTCACCGTCTCCTCCAGCGGCGACAACGGCCGCCGCAGTGCGGGCTGCATGGCCAGCCGCCTCAACGGGATCGAGACCCGGATGCAGCAATGTGATCTGCGCCTCGACGCCTGCTTCGCAAAACAGACGTTCGAGACGCGTTCTGAGGTCCTTACTCCCGGCCCCACCTGCGCGCGGATTCAGAAAGACCGCCAACACAATGCTCGAACATGCTCTTCAAATGTTCGGCCAAGTGTCCGACGCTTCGGCGCGCTGAGCTGACGGTCGATCAGGCCAGCGCTTTGCCGTAGAGCGCGAGCAAACGGCTCCAGGCCTTCTCGGCCTGCGGCTCGTTGTAGACCGCCGAATCCGGCGGGCACCAGCCGTGCGCGGCGCCGGTGTACACCTCGATTTCCGCCGGCAGGTTCGCCTTTTCGAAGGTCTCCTTCAACACGGTCTTGTCGTTGGGCGCCCGCTCGTCGTCGTTCGCGGCGATCGCGACGAGGAACTGCGCCTTGGTTTTCGCGGCCTGCAGGTGCGGACTGTTCGGATTCGTCGGTGACGAGTCCGCCGCCATGGAACGACGCGACCGCGCCGACGCGATCGGGCACCGCCGCCGCGGTGCGAAACGCAATCGGGCCGCCCATGCAATACCCCTGCGTGCCGACCTTCCGGTTCTTGGCCACCGACGCCTGCTGGTCGAGCCAGCCGATGAACGCCTTCGCATCGGTCATGTGCGTCGTCTCGTTCAGCGCCTGCGCGAGCGGCATCAGCTGCGGGATCGGCGTCGCGGCGCCCTGGTCCGCGGTCGGGGCTTTCTTGACGCGATAGAACGGATTCACGACGAGCACCGAGTAGCCCGATTCGGCGAGCCGTTTGCCCATCTGGCGCATCGCCGGCCGCAGACCGAAGATGTCCGGCCAGAACGAGCACGCCTGGCGCGGTGCCGCTCGCCGGGTGGACGAAGTAGCAGTCGGCAGTGCCGTCCGGCGTCGTCACGGTGACGTCCGCTTCGGTCACCGTGACCGCGTTCACGACCTGCGGCAGCATCATCGCCACGCCGGCGCCCAGCAGGACGCCGAACTGCCGCCGCGTCACCAGTCCGCGCGTCTCGAACTCCTGCCGATCGTCGTCAAAATGATCCTGATCGCACATATTCGCTCCTCATCGACGCCTATCCACCTCAACCACAGACGCGTCGACACCATAATATTGTCAATCGAGAGAGGAACGCTGATGAAGATGAACACCTACGTCAATTTCGCCGGCACCTGCGCGGAGGCCTTCCGGTTCTATGAAAAGCATCTCGGCGGAACGATCGGCATGATGATGACGCACGGGCAGGCGCCCGACCAGAGTCAGGTCAAGCCCGAGTGGAAGGACGCCGTCCTGCATGCGCGTATTTCCATCGGCGGAACCGAGCTCCTGGGCGCGGATATCCCGAATGCGCAACCGATGCGAAGTGCCTACTTGTCGCTGGCGGTCGACAGCGATGCCGAGGCGGAGCGCGTGTTTGCGGCGCTCTCCGAAGGTGGCGAAGTCTTCATGGCGATGCAGGAAGCGTTCTTCGCGACGCGATTCGGCCAGCTGCGGGATCGGTTCGGCATCAACTGGATGATCCTGCACGAGCGGCCGATGCCCGGGCGCGCGTAGCCCTTACTTCAGCTCGACGGCGATTCTGTCGGCGGGTTGATCCGAGGCATTCTCTTCAAACATGTACCGCCGCGCCGGCGATGCGCACATCGTCTGCCTTCGCGTTGGTCTGATCGTTCAGGTAGAGGACCACGCGGTTCAAAATGTGCTCGTGCCTCTGCCTCTTCCCGCGCGGATCGTAGTGGACGCGGAGGACGCGGTACGTGTCGTTCTCGAACGCGACCTTGTAGTGCTTGCCATCCACCGTGACCGGATCGAGTGTGGAGACCGGCGCCGGACCCGCGGGCGGGCCTTTCAGGTCGATCTCAAGAATGCGAATCGGGTGATCGCTGATGTTTTCGGCGACATAGGCGCCGCTCGCCGGCAGCCAGCGCACGTCGCCCCGGCTGAATTCATTCTTCGTGATCTGCTCGCCTTCCTTGCGAGTCATGACGCCAGCGTCGAGGTAGATCAGCAGGCGGTTCGTGGCGTGCCCGTCCCTGGCAATTGCCGGTGTTCGCGGCTGAAGTGTCGCCACAAAGACCCGTGCCTGCGGCGTGTCGCCCAAAAAAAAAAAAAAAAAAAAAAAAAAAAAAAAAAAAAAAAAAAAAAAAAAAAAAAAAAAAAAAAAAAAAAAAAAAAAAAAAAAAAAAAAAAAAAAAAAAAAAAAAAAAAAAAAAAAAAAAAAAAAAAAAAAAAAAACGACAGGAGGAACGATGAGTTGCCGCCCCGTGGCTGTTTTCGGAGTGTTGCTGATCTTCATCAGCGCGGGATGTCGGATCTCGCTCGCCGCGCGTGAAAGCAATGGCACGCCTGGCGCGAAAGGCCCTCTTCGAGCAGGGCGAGACTGCCGCGCGAGCCGGGGCGCTCGACGACGCCATCGCGGCGTTTCGCAAGGCCATCGACGCGAATCCCGACTTCGTCGAAGCGCACCAACGCTTCATCGAGCTCACGCAGCGCCAGGAGACGCAGAGCGGTGGGGATGCCCGCGCCGTCGCGCGTGCAGCAGCAGTACGAACGGTTGGCGCGGGAGCATCCGACGCGCGCCGTGTATCAATGGGCACTCGGAGTCCTCGCGGCCGAACCGGGTCAAGCCGACGTCTTCCTTCGGAAGGCGCTGGCGATCGATCCGCGGTTGGCGCGAGCACACTTCCAGCTTGCGAAGAACGCCGACCAGCGCGGCGATTCGAACGCGCAGCTCGAACACCTCAAGGCAGCCGTCGACAGCAATCCGGACGAGCCGCGGTACCTGGTGCGCCTGGCCTGGGCGCAGCGAAAGAGCGATCCGGTCCGCTTCCGCGAGCTCGCGTCGCAGGTGGTCGCACGCTTCCCCACAAGTCCGTTCGCAGCAGAAGCGCTCAACTATCTCGCCGCCGAATCGTCTGGCGCAGAGCGGCGCGCCTACTTCGACCGGCTTCGCGCTGGTTATCCGGCCGATCGCTTCAGCTACTCCGCTTCCGCGATGAACGAACTGTACGCCGAGCTCACCACGCCGGCCGACGCGCTGGCGCTTGCGCGCGAGATGGCGAAGGCGCTGCCGGCCAACAAGACATGGCCGCTCCGCGTGACGCTGCAAGACGCCATGGCGCGAGCGCAGACGCTCGTCGCCGGCCGTCAGTTCGCCGACGCACTGACGGCGATCGAGAAGACTGAGCGCCCGTCGGGCAATCACGGCGCGACGTGGACGCTGTTGAAGGCGGAGGCCGCCGCGGGGGCCGGCCACCACGATCAGGCTTACACCACACTGGTCGAGAGGGCGGCGGCCGCTCCCGACGCGCGCGTCGACGCAGCGCTCGCGAAGTTCGCTGCGGATCGAGGCACGCCGCCACGCGACGTTGACGCCGATGTCTGGAAGCTCCGCGATACGCGAGCGGTGGCGGCGGCGCCGTTCACGTTCCCGTCGCTCCGCGATGGCACGCCCGTGCAGCTCGCCGACTTCCGCGGCCGCGTCGTCCTGGTCGCGTTTTGGTACCCGACGTGAGGGGGCTGCCGTGAGGAGTTTCCTCACCTGCAGCAGGTCCTCGACAAATACGAAAGCCGTGGATTCTCGGTGGTCGCGATCAACGTCGAACCCGGGCAGCGCGAGTCAGGTCCTGCCGGTGATGACCGCCCTGGGCGTGCGATTCGTGCCGGTGCAGAGCGACTGGGCGTGGGCTGAGAAGCATTACGGGGTGAAGAGCACGCCCGAGACGGCCCTCATCGATCAGCAGGGACGCATCATGTTCAGGCCGCACGTGCACGACGCCGACACGCGCGGCGTGCTCGACCGCGAGGTTGCGGCGCTGCTGGCGCGCGGTGTGAAGCCCTGATTGAAGAGGGCCGTGGCCCACACGCACGTAGCCCTTACTTCAACTCGACGGCGATTCTGTCGGCGGGGCGGTCGGAAGCATTCTCCTCGGCATGTACCGCCGCGCCGGCCATGCGCACGTCGTCTGCCTTGGCGTTGGTCTGATCGTTCAAGTAGAGCACCACGCGGTTCAGCAGGTGCTCGTGCGTCGCCCCCTTTTCGCGCGGCTCGTAGCGAACACGGAGGACGCGCACGTGCTCGTTCTCGAACACGACCTTGTAGTGTTTGCCGTCCACCGCGACCGGATCGAGTTTGGAGACGGGCGCCGGACCCCCGGGCGGGCCTTTCAGGTCGATCTCGAGAATGCGAATCGGGTGATCGCTGATGTTTTCGGCGACGTAGGCGCCGCTCGCCGGCCGCCAGCGCACGTCGCCGCGGCTGAATTCAATCCTCGTGACCTGCTCGCCTTCCTTGCGGGTCATGACGCCGGCATCGAGGTAGATCAGCACACGGTTCGTGGCGTGCCCGTCCCTGGCGATTGCCGGTGTTCGCGGCTGGAGTGTCGCCACAAAGACCCGCGCCTGCGGCGTGTCGAGTCGCGGTGTGATGGCGGCCGGCGCGGGAGGATTCTGAGCCTCGAGGCCGGAGGCCAACAACAGCGCGAACGGGACGATGAGTTGTGTGTGTCGCATGAGGCCTGCCTGACGACATCCTACTCCTCTGCGACGCTCGGCGGATTATTCAGCCCGCATCGCGCACGTCCGCGATACACTCCCGGACACGGAGGCGCCTATGAACCGGAGACGGAACGTCATCGTCGGCGCGACGTTGCTTGTGGTATTGGCGGCACTTGCGGTGGCTCAGGGGGCATTCGCGCGCGCGGCGGCGCAACAAGGCGGCGTGCAGGCGCCGCGATTCGAGGTCGATCCGTTCTGGCCGAAACCGCTGCCCAATCACTGGGTGCTCGGCCAGACCATCGGCGTCTGGGTGGACGACCAGGATCTCGTGTGGATCATCAACCGCGGATCGGCAACCCTGGCCGCGAACGAAAAAGCGCTCGAACTGAAGGCGGGCGATTGCTGCGCTGGCGCGCCGCCCGTTCTCGCGTTCAACGCTGCCGGCGAACTCGTGCACAGCTGGGGCGGACCCGGCCAGGGCTACGACTGGCCGGCATCGAACCACGGCATCTTCGTCGATCATGCGGGCAACGTGTGGATCGGCGGCAACGGCCCCGGCGATTCCCACGTCCTCAAGTTCACGAAGGCCGGGAAATTCATCGCGCAATACGGCAAGCCCAACGCCCGTCGGGGACCGCCCAACGCCGAAAGGCGAGCCCACCTACGCTCGCAACAGCAACGACCCCGCCAACTTCGGACGCGTCGCGAAGATCTTCGTGGACCCGAAAGCCAACGAGGCGTATCTCGCGGACGGCTACTTCAACGTGCGGGTTGCGGTCATCGACGCGTCGACGGGCGCCATGAAGCGGTACTGGGGCGCCTACGGCAACAAGCCGGACGATGCGGATCTGGGACCGTACGATCCGGCGGCGCCGCCGGCCAAGCAGTTCCGCAACCCGGTGCACTGCGCCGACCTCGCCAACGACGGGCTGGTCTACGTCTGCGACCGCGTGAACGATCGGCTGCAGGTGTTCCGTCCTGACGGCACGTTCGTGAAAGAGGTGTTCCTCGCGAAGAACACCAAGGCGTCGGGCTCGGTGTGGGATGTCGCCTTCTCGAAGGACCCCGCGCAGCGCTATCTCTACGTCGCCGACGGCATCAACAACCGCGTCTACGTCCTCCGCCGCGACACGCTCGAACTGTTGACGTCTTTCGGCACCGGCGGACGCCAGCCGGGGCAGTTCTACGGCGTGCACAGCCTGGCGATCGACTCGAAGGGCAACCTTTACACGACCGAGACCTGGGAAGGCAAGCGCTTGCAGAGGTTCGTCTTCAAAGGTGTCGGGTCTGTGACGACCGATCAGGGTGTCGTCTGGCCGCGCAGCGACTAGACCAAAAGGCTACGAAGGGAGATGGCGCACTCCGGGAGAGAACGACATCGGGATCGTGAGCCGGGACGGCGACAGTTCGACGACGACGAACCACACGTCGCGAACCGCGTGTTTCGGATGACCGACGACGAGCGACAACAGATCGCCAAATCGCTCCGATACATCGACGAGGCGAGGCGCGCGCTCGAAAGTCAGCAGAACCCCGCAAACCGCGAGATCATCCGCGAGCTGAGGGCCTCGGCGGATCAGATCTTCGATGTGCTCAACGATCTCGAGGAAACGACCGATCCGATGTGAATGTCACGGCCCGAGTGTGATCGGGCCGTGACAACCGAGTGCGAAGGGCGCTAGTTTTCGAGCTCCGACAGATCCGACTTGGCCTCCACCCGGGCGCGCCGGGCCTCTGCAGCGGCGTTTACATCGGGCTTGAACTCCCGGAGAGCATCCTCGAGGCTCTTTCCCTGATGGACCACGCGGTCTTTCAGCACCATGAATGGCACGTTCGTATTGCGCGCCGCGTGCGCGACGGCGGCGAACTGTTCCGCGCTATCGAAATCCTCTGCCGCGATTCCCATGTCGGCGCCCTTGTTGAGCAGTGGCTTCAGCCGTTCGTGGAGCGCAGGTGCAGCCGCAGGAATTGCCGGCGTCGTCGCGGAGGCAATCACCACGGGTGTTGCCGCGGCCGATCTCTCGGGCTGCGCCTTCGCGCGGCGTATCTTCGCCCGCTGCGCGCTCGGTGCCGCCCGATCCTTGTCGACGTTCACTACGGGTGTTTGAGCAACCGACGTGACCGTATCGCCGGCCGTTGCCGCGCGATATCGGATATGAGGCCCCATCCATACGCCTAGACCGATTGCTCCGATAAACGCAAGCACGAGCGCCGACCCCTTGACTACACTCATCGTTGCACCCCCTGATGTGCTTCCGAACGAGTCCCTCGGGTTGTCGACTGCAAGCCCCGTGACAGTTATGTGTGTGTCAATTTGCGCACCTGAAGCGCAAACACGACCGTTGTGGTTGAATTGCCGCTCGAATGCGACATAATCAGCGCCGTGCGATGGCGCCAATCGGCGTCCGTCGCAGACGGCGAGCGCGTGTCTGAGAACAAATCTCCGTCAAACCCCACGCGAGCAGACGATACCGGCCGGGTTGATCTCGCTGCGGCTGAACGCGAGATCCCAGTCGAGCTGGGGGTGTTTCCGTCCGAGTCGACGACGCCGAAGCGTTCGCGCATCGCCGTCCGGCCGGCGGTGCTCATGTTGCTCGTGGGCGGAACACTGGGCCTTGCCGGTGGCTATGCCGTTGGCGTGCGCGAACGCGCAGAGTCGCCGATCGCGACAACGGACACGGATGCGCCCCCAACGCCCGCAACGGTTCCAGTCCCGCCCGAGCCGGCGCCACCGGAGCCCGCGGCTGCGGGGACGCCCACCCCGACTCCGACACCAAACGCCGAGCCATCGCCGGCGCCCCCAGCCGCTGCGCAGCCGCCACCCGAGGAGCCCGCACGACCTGGGCTCGCCGTGGAATCGCGTCCGCCGGGCGCACGCGTCTTCTTCGACAACAAGATGATAGGTATCACGCCCCTTCACCTGCCCGACGTGCCTGCCGGCAGACACACGGTTCGTCTCGAGCTCCGTGGATATCGCCCCTGGTCCGAGGACGTCCTCATCGTCGAGAACCAGCCGCACCGGGTTCAGGAAACTCTAGTAAGAAGAAGGTAGAGCGCCCGAGCGCTGCGACCCGCCTCTGCACGATTCCGCCTATTGGCAGCATTCCTCTAACCGATAAGTCGGGCAGGGCAGGACGGACCCGGTCCCGATCTGCCCTGACTCCGAGCCACTAGACTCATGTTGAAGCGCGATCAATGGCTCGACCTGGCGCGCAAGCTCGACTGGGACTTCTCCTACGTCGCGAGCAGGAGGTCTTCCCGGAGAGCGTGAGCGGCACGCCCTGGCTGCCGCCACGGCGTGGGCCGGGTGGGACGAGCCGTACCGGACCACCTACGCCGAGTACGTCGCCACCCAGCACGACAAGGAAGCCGCCGTCCGCGCGGTGCGCGACGCGGTCGGACGCGTCGAGGACTTCCAGCGGCTCGACCGCGGCGTGGCTGAGCGCGCTGAAGCTGCACGCCGCGACGCTGCCGCTGGCCGAGTTCGCCGCCGTCGTCGGCAACCTGCGCGCCGCGCGCTTCGGCCGCGACAGCGCCTGGCGGACGATGGCGACGTTCGGCGCGCTCGACGAGCTGCGCCACACGCAGATCCCGCTGCTGCTCATGCACGAGCTGGTCGCGCTGGGACGCGCAGTTCGACTGGACGCACAAGCTTCTTCCACACCAACAACTGGGTCGCGATCGCCGGCGCGCCACCTGGTCGACGAGCTGCTGCTCGGCGTCCAACCCGATCGAGTTCGCGATCGCCACCAACTTCGTGTTCGAGACCGGCTTCACCAACCTGCAGTTCATCGGCCTCGCGTCGCTCGCGCACGCGTCGGCGACCGCATGTTCGAGAAGATGGTGCACGAGCATCCAGACCGACGAGGCGCGCCACGCGCAGATCGGCCGGCCGGTGCTCGCGACGGTCGCTCGAGCACGATCCGCGCGTACGCGCAGTACCTGGTCGACAAGTGGTTCTGGCGCAGCTGGCTCTTCTTCGCGGTCGTGACCGGCTTCGCGATGGACTACCTCACGCCGCTCGAGCACCGCACGCCGTCGTTCAAGGAGTTCATGGAGGAGTGGGTCCTCGACCAGTTCGCAGCGCACGCTCGACGAGCTCGGGCTCGCAGCAGCCCTGGTACTGGGACACGTTCCTCGAGTCGCTCGACTACTACCACCACATGGTCTACGCGAGCGCGTACACCTACCGCGCGACGGTCTGGTTCGACTTCGTGCTGCCCGGCCCCGACGAGCGCGCCTGGCTGCGCGAGAAGTATCCGCGCACGCTGGGACGCGTTCGAGCCGATCTGGGAGCGCATCACCGAGCGCTGGCGGCGAGGCGGGCCCGGACGTCGAGTGGTACGTCCACGGCGCCACGCCGGTCGGCTTCTGCGACCTGTGCCAGCTCGTGCTCTGCGGCGGCACGCCCGAGCACAACACCGCGCGGACGCTGGAGCACGACGGGCCGCAAGTACATCTTCTGCTCCGAGCCCTGCGCTGGATCTTCGAGCGAGAGCCCGAGCGCTACGCGGCGCACAAGGACGTCGTCAAGCGCATCCTCGCCGGAGAAGCGCCGGCCAACCTCATCGCGCTCCTGCAGGTACTTCGGGCTGAGCGAGGACATGTGGGGCAAGGACGTGAAACGGGGCCGCTACCCGTGGCTCGATGAGACCGCCGCCACGCCAGGCGGCGGTGGAAAGCTGTAGTCGTGCTCGTACCGCTCTACGGATTCCTGCGCGGCGACACGTTGGGCCTCATCGTCCTCGTCCATGCCGAGGAGCCGGTCGCGAAAATTGCCGCCGTTCTTCAGCAAGCCGCCGAGCCTCGCGTCGCCCCGACGCGCCAGGCGGCCGTCTACTTTCGAGGGAAGCGTCTCGACGCGAAGCAGTCGGTGTCGAACGCCGGGCTTGGTCCGCTGGACCGCGTCGACGTCGTCCCTGAGGGCGAGTGATGTCGTGGACACCCGTGGCCGCGGCCGATGACTCTGTGGGACGGCGACATGACCAGCTGCGTGGCCCTGGGGCGGAAGATCCTCCTCCTCAAGCTCGATGGAGAGATCCACGCGTACGAGGATCGCTGCGCTCACCTCGGCGTGCCTCTGAGCGAAGGCCACCTCGAGGGCGGTGTGCTGAGGTGCAGCGCGCACCACTACGAGTACGACGCTCGCACCGGCCGCGGTGTGAATCCGCGCTCGGCAACCGTGAGGGCCTACCCGGTGAAAGTCGAGTCCGGGACGATCCTCGTCGACACGTCGGGAGTTCCAGAGGCTGGTGGCGCTCCGCATGACGGCGTCGGCCCCGTGCTGGAGGCTGGTGAAACCGCTCGGGCGATCGTGGCGGCGATCCGCGCTGCTGAACGTCGACGTCGAGGTTCGTGACAGAGGTTCCTACCTTCGTGTGCTGGTTCCCGGGCGCTGCGTCGTGACGCGCCACGCGATCGAGTCCGCGCTCGGGCGCAGCGTTCCGTCTGCCGAAAGACCTCGAGCTGGTCATGCCCTCCTTCACGGGCCGGTTCTGCGTGACCGAGGACCAGGCCGTGTGGTGTATGGAGGCGGCGCCGATGACGCGGCGCCGAACCTACTGGCATCTCAGCGACCTTGGCCGCAAACCATCGGACTACGACGTTGGCACGTCGCGCCTGCTCTACTACCCAGGGCGCGGGTTCGAGGTCACGTCGCCGATCAGCGAGTGGTACGCGCGCTATCAGGACACGTGCCCCTTGCGCTGTCGGGACTGGGACCGGTTCCGGGACCCGCGCGAAACCACCTACGCGAAGTACGTGCAGCAGCATCAAGAGGCTGAGAGTTTCGTTGACGGCATCCTGCAGTCGATGGAAGAGACGGGCTACGACGCGCGCCTGACGCGCGACTGGATCGCCGTGCTCGGTCGAGTGCTTGCGCCGCTGCGCTATCCGCTTCACGGCCTCCAGATGGTGTCCGCGTACGTCGGGCACATGGCGCCGAGCGGCCGGATCGTGACGGCGTGCCTCTTCCAGGCCGCAGACGAGATGCGACGCGTGCAGCGGATCGCGTATCGGATGCGGATGCTTCAGGACACGCATGCCGGTTTCGGCAACGACAGTCGCGCGCTCTGGCAGGAAGATCCGATCTGGCAGCCGCTGCGTCAGGTGATCGAGAAGCTCCTCGTCACCTATGAGTGGGCCGAGTCGTTCGTCGCGCTGAATCTCGTGGTCAAGCCGATGCTGGACGAGCTCTTCATGACGCACTTCGCGCGGCTGGCGCTGGCGCGCGGAGACGAGGCGCTTCAAAAAATCTTCTGGTCGCTGAACAGCGACTGTCTGTGGCATCGGGAGTGGTCCGGCGCGCTCGTGCGCATGCTGATCGACGAGGACGCCGACAATGCCTCCCACCTCGTCACGTGGCTCGAGCCGTGGAGGGCACGGACCGCGACCGCGGTCGCTGCGTTGTGCCCCGTGTTCGACGGCGCCGGCGATCTCGGCGGCGTCGACGTCGAGGCACGCATCCAGGAAGGCTGCCGCGCGCTGTGGGCGTCCTTCGATTTGGACGCGTACACCAGGGCCTAGAGCCGTGAGCACGGCGACCAACCATCCATCGCCTCACGTGGACGACGCCTTGTTCGAGGTGCTCGGCGACCTGGTCCTCGAGCTGAGCCCCGACGGCGTCGTCTTGAGCGTCCGCGGCGCGGAGAGCATCCTTCAAGGTGCACCAGCACCGCTCCACGGCAGGACGCTGGGAGAGATCCTCCCGTCCGGCGCCGCCGAGCGCGCCCTCGCGGCCGTCCGCCGCCTGGTTGCAGGGGGCGGTCTCGAACAGCTCGAGCTCCGAGTGGCGGCGGCCGGAGAACCCCGGCGCGTTGAAGCCCGGTTGGCGCGCACGGGTGGCGGCCACGTGCTGGCCATGCTCCGCGACATCACCAAGAGAAAGAGTGCCGAGGAACGGTTCCGACATACTGAGGAGCGCTTCAGCCTGCTCCTCGACAGCCTGAAGGACTGCGCGATCTTCATGCTCGACTCCGACGGCCGCGTCGCGAGCTGGAACTCCGGCGCGGAGCGCGTCAAAGGGTATCCCGCGCCTGAGATCCTCAGGAGCCATTTCTCGCGTTTCTACCCGCCCGAGGACGTCACGTCCGGAATGCCGTCGCGCGACCTCGAAGAGGCTGCCGTGGCCGGCCACTATCAGGGCGAGGGCTGGCGCGTGCGCAAGGACGGCTCACGGTTCTGGGCGGATGTCTCGATCACCGCGCTGCCCGACAGCGAAAGCACGCACGCGCGGATTTGCCGCCGTCATCCGCGACGTGAACGACCGGAGAGCCGCAGATCAGAAACTGCTCGAAAGCGAAGAGCGCTTCCGCACGATGGCCGATCACGCGCCGGTGCTCTTATGGATGGCGGGGACCGACTCCCTCTGCAACTTCTTCAATCGTGGCTGGCTCGAGTTCACCGGGCGCCCGATGGAAATGGAAGTGGGGACAGGCTGGGCCGAAGGCGTCTACTTCGAAGAGTTCCAGAACTGCATGAACATCTACCTCACCTCCTTCCGGGCGCGCCGGGCCTTTCGCACGGAGTACCGGCTGCGGCGCGCCGACGGTCAATATCGGTGGGTGCTCGATCAGGGCGTCCCCCGCTTCGCGCCCGACGGCACCTTCCTCGGCTTCATCGGCTCCTGCATCGACGTGACGGAAATGAAAGAGGCCCATGACGCTCAGGAGAAGCTGAGCCGCCAGCTGGAGGAGCGGGTCGTGCAGCGCACCGCGGAACTGGCCACCGCGCTTTCGGAGAAAGAGCTGCTCCTCAAAGAGATCCACCATCGCGTGAAGAACAACCTCCAGATGATCTCGAGCCTGCTGAACCTGCAGGGGTACCGGACTGGCCCGGAGGTGGCGGAAGTGTTCGATGAGATGAGGGCCCGAGTGGCTTCCATCGCGCTCTTCCACGAGAAGGTGTACCAAGGGGCCGATCTGGCGAGCGTCGGCGTCGGCGACTACGTCCGCGATCTCGCAGGCATGCTCTTCGATCAATACAGTGCAGGCGGTCGCGTGGACCTCACGGTGGACGCGGGTGACGTGCGTCTCGGCGTCAACCAGGCCATCCCGTGCGGCCTCATCCTCAACGAGCTCATCACCAATGCCTTCAAATACGCCTTCCCGGGCGGTCGCCGCGGGACGATTCGCGTCGGCATCCGGCGCGACGAGGGCGAAGCGGACGTCGAGCTCACGGTCGCCGACGACGGCGTCGGGATGCCAGAGGGGCTGGACATCCACCACACGTCCACGTTGGGCATGGAGCTCGTCGTGACCCTCGCTCAGCAGCTCAATGGCACGATCGAACTGAAGCAAGACGGAGGCACGTGCGTCCAGGTGCGCTTCAGCGCCCCGAATCCATTGAAGTCAACCAGAGACAGTTGAGGCCTGCCTAAAGAATCCCTGCGAACAGGCCGAAAGTAGTACGGAATGAACTTCGCCGCGAGCGCGCTGAACGCGATTCAATCCGACACACGGATCCTCATCGTCGAGGACGAAAGGATTGTCGCCAAGGATATCGAGCAAACGCTGTCGAGAATGGGTTACTCGGTGGTCGGCATCGCGGCTTCCGGCGAGGAGGCGCTCCACAAGGCCGCGCAGCTGTCCCCGGGGCTGATCCTGATGGATATTCGCCTGCCCGGCGTCATGGATGGAGTGCAGGCCGCCGGCGTCATCAAGGAGCAGTGGGGCACTCCCGTCATCTACCTGACGGCGTTTTCGGATGTCCACACGTTGGAGCGCGCCAGCGCGACCGAGCCCTTTGGCTACCTGGTGAAGCCCTTCTTCAAGGATTCGGAGCTTCGATGCGCCATCGAAGTGGCGCTCAATAGACATCGGACGCAGGAGCTGTCGCGCGAACGCGAATGCCGTCTCGTCACAACGCTTCGCACGCCGCTCCACGGCATCATCGGCATGGCGGACCTTCTCGCCATGACCGATTTGACCAGCGAACAGCAGGATTACCTGCGGATGCTGCGGTTTTCAAGCGAAGAGCTGCTTGTGCTGCTCACGGACATCCTCGAACTCTCCAAAATCGAGGCGCGGCAGCTCGTCGTCGCGACGATCCCGTTCGAGTTGCACCCATACTTCTCGGATGCGCTGAACGCGCTGACGCAGCGCGCGCATGACAAGGGGCTCGCGCTCGCGTACGAGATACTCCCCGGCGTTCCCAATGAGGTGGTTGGTGATCCGGGCCGCCTCCGGCAGATGATCATCAATCTCGTCAACAACGCCATCACGTTCACGGAACGAGGCAAGATCACGGTACGCGTCGCGTCGAGTGAACGCACGGCGGATGATGTGCTCGTGAAAGTCGAAGTCGCCGACACGGGCATCGGCATTCCGAACGACAAGCTGAAGGCCGTGTTCGATCGCTATACGCAGGTGGATCAATCGACGACGCGCGCACATGGCGGCGCCGGCCTCGGACTGGCGATTGTGTCGCAGCTCGCGGAGCTGATGGGTGGCCGTGCCTGGTGCGAAAGCGAGCTCGGCAAAGGCAGTACGTTCTACTTCACGGCCCGTCTACGCATGCACCACGAGGCGGCTCAGTAATCCGCGAACGTCACCGGAGTTCCCCGCGCAGGATCTTGCCCGTGGCGGTGCGTGGCAGACGGGGACGGAACTCGATCGCGCCGGGCACCTTGAAATCGGCGACCTTGCCACGGCAGTACTCGATGATCTCTTCGGTGGAGCAAGTTCCGCGGGGCACGATGACGGCCTTCACCAGCTCATCTCCGTGCGGTGTCGGAACTCCGACAATCGCGACGTCGTCGACCTTGGGGTGGGCCTGGAGCAGTGTTTCCAGTTCCCACGGATTGACTTTGTATCCAGCGCGATTGATGAACCAGCTTTTGCGGCCGACCAGGTAGAGCAGGCCACGGCGGTCGATTCGGCCGACGTCGCCAGGCATGAAGTACCCGCCGCGGAACCCGCCGTTCTCGTTGCCGCCCTGATAGGCCGTCGCGGCGGCGGGGCTCTTGATCGCGACGTCGCCCTGCTCGTCCTCGCCGGCGATCGAGCCGTCGTCGCGAAGGATCCTGATCTCCACACCCTCGAGCGGACAACCGACCGAGTCCAGCGAGTCCCCGATGTCGGCCCCCTGGTTGATGGAGATGGACCCGGTTTCGGTGCACCCGTACAGCTGCCGGACGAACAGGCCGTACCGCTCCCGGAAGCGCCGGCCCGTCGCGACCGGCAACGGCGCGCTCGCCGAGATGCAGAGTCGAAGGGACGAAAAGTCGACAGGCGGAGTGAAGATGGTTTCGGCGAGGATGCCGAACACGAACGGAACCGCGATGATGACGGTGATGCGCTCGCGCTCGATGGTGGCGGCCGCCTCCCGTCGCTTGAACTCGGGCAGCGGCACGAGGGTCGCGCCCACGCTGAGAGCGCCGAGCATGGTGCGCACGAGCCCGTTCACGTGCGAGAAGGGCACGACGCCGAGAAACCTGTCTTCGGACTGCAGGCCCAGGGTTTCGCCCAGCCGCGACAGCTCGAACACCAGGTTGCCGTGCGTTCGAACGACGCGCTTGGGCCTGCCGGTCGATCCCGACGAGTACAGGCACAACACCGAGTCACCGGGCTGGATGGCCGATGGCTGCCCGACGATCGTGGGCGCGGACGGCGAGCCGTCCGGCCCCGGCATCGGGCGGCCCCGCTCGTCGATCACGAGAACACGAGGAGACGGCGTCACGCTCGCGGCCGCGCTTCGGGACAGCGCCTCCAGCGGCGCGACCGTGACGAGCAGCGACGGCTTTGCGTCGTCGAGGTAGTACGTGAGCTCGGTGTCGCGATAAAGACTGTTGAGCGGAAAGACGATCCCGCCGCGGCGCGCGACCGCGAGGAAGGCGATCACGAATGCTGCACTGTTCGGGATCAGGATGGCGACGGAATCGTTGCGGTCGATCCCCAGGGTGCCCAGGTGTTCCGACAGGGCTGCGACGCCCTCGTGAAGCTGCCCGTAGGTGAGCGGACCTCCGGGCCCGGCGATCGCCACGCGCCCTGCGTGCCGCGTCGCCACACTGTCGAGCAGCTCCGGGAGCGTCGTGGAACCGCGGCCAGTCGGCTCCGGCGGGGAAAGCTGGGGAAGCTTCCGCGCGAACCTGTTCCGCCAGGACGCGAATGTTCGCGAAGTTCTCGACCGCGAGCTCGTCGTCATCGAAGGCGATGCCGAACTCGGCTTCAAGAGCCATCACCAACGCGAGGGCTTCGACCGAATCGAGAAAGCCCTTGCCCAGGATGGGCGTGTCGTCGGCCAGGTCCGTCGCCGCGGCGGGAAACTCGCGACTGATGATCGTACGGATGCGTTGCTCCAGATCGGTCAGGGGCGGTCCATCGCCGTGGCGATGCGCGGAGGCAGGTCATTGTCCATCACCGTTAGCGCCGCGCCAGGTGCTCCTGCAGCGCCTGCCGAACCGCGTTGTGTGCGTCCCGTTCGGCGCGGCGATGCTGAGCAGCCGCCACGGCGCGTCTGGCACGCATCGCAACTCGCCAACCGGCACGACGGCGCGGACGAATTGGCCGTTCGTGTCAGGGGGCAGCAGGGTCACGACGCCAAATCGCCGCGGAGGTGGATCACCCCACAGCGGGATCGGCGGGATCTTCAGCGGGGGCGTGGGCGCCTGCACGACCACCGGCACGCGCTCTTCGGACTGCGGCACGGTGGGCTGCTGCCCCTGGGCGACGCTCGCGACCGCGAGAAGTGCAACCGTAGCTACGGCGATGACACGCAATCCACTACCCTCATCGCATTCTAAGACGTAAGTCGAGCGCAGGCGGCCGTGGTCGTCTACGGCCGCCTGATCATTGTCTTCTCCTCGCCTACCTCTGAACGCGGAGCTTGTTGACCACGCGCTTGACGCCATCGGTCGTCGCGCGCCACCGACACGGCGCGATCGACCTCGGCTTTGCTTGCCACATTTCCCTTGAGCGTCACGACGCCGTCCATCGTGTCGACGTCGATCTTGAGACCCGAGATCGACGTATCGGCCAGAAACTTGGTTTTCACCGCGGTTGTGATCGCCGCATCCGACATGACCGCACCGGTCCTGCTGGCGGCATCACCGGCCTTGTCCTTTGCGGCCTCGCCTGCGTCTCGAGCATCGCGGCCGACTTCGCGGGCGCTATCCCTCAGATCACCCGTGGTCGCTGCTGCCGGTGGACCCACCATGATCTGATCGACGACGTTCCGCACACCTGTCGTCTGACGAGCGATCGTGACCGCCTGCTCTTTCGCGGCAGCCTTGTCGACCGTGCCGCGTAGCGTCACGACTCCTTCCGATGTATCGACATCGATCTGATATGCCTTGACGATGTCGTCGGCCGCCAGCTTCGATTTGACGGCGGTCGTGATTCCCGGATCGCTCTGCGAACACGCCAACGTGACGACCATGCCCGCGGCGGATAACAGAACAGCCAATCTCTGCAGCATCGGATCCTCCTTCACAGGTTTCCGGCCGCGGATCAGCACACACCGTGCCGGAATGCAGGCTAAGGAGCCATCAACCGGCCCAGCGGTTTGAGCGCGGCCACATGATCGGCAACCGACTTGATCACGACGAGCATCGGCACAGCCAGGAACGTGCCCCATTCCCCCCAAACCCAGGTCCACAACAACAAGCCGAGGAAGACCGCGAGCGTGCTCATGCGCTCCGCCTTGCCCATGAGGATGGGACTGAGCAGCCAGCCTTCGAGCGCCGTGATCGCGAGAGCGGCGCCGGACATCGGCAGAGCCTGCGCCATCCCTCCCTGCACCAGCCCGACCACGAACAAACCGCCGGACACGACGACTGGACCGAAGTATGGGATCGAGTTGAACACGCCTGCGAGGATGGCCCACATGGGGGCGTGTTCCACCTGCATCCACGCGAGCACGACCCACGTCGCCACGCCGACTATCACAGCCGTGACGAGAAGCACGACGAGATACCGCTGAATCTGCGTGTTGATGTCGTCGATGATGGTCGACGTCGTCTGTCGTCGCTCGGGATCCGGGCCGCTGATCTCCACCAGACGTTTTCTCACGTGAGGACCGGAGACCAGGAGAAAGTAGATCAGAAAGAAGGTCACGACGAGCTGACCGGCCGCCGAAAAAATCGCGGCAACGCCGCGCTGAAGCAACGAGCCGGTCAACTCTCCCGACGTGCCGACAGCCCGCTCGCCCGCACCGCCGCCCGCTTGGGTTCGTCGGCTCCAGGGCTTTGAGTTTCGTGAACGTCCCCTCCGCCTGAGTCGAGATGCGACGAAACCATGTGCCGCGCCCGGTCCAGCGCTTCGGGAACCGATCGGGCAAGTCCTTGCGCTTCGTCTCGAAGCGCGTATCCACCGGCGCCAAGCAGTCCCACGATCAACGACAGGACGAGCCCGGCCCCGGCGAGTCGAGGGATATGGTGCCGCCCCAGCCATGTCACAGCAGGCGCCAGCGCATAGCTGATCACGACTGCCAGCGCGATTGGGATGAGCAGGCTTTTCGCGGCTTGGAGAAAAAACAAGGTTGCAACGATCGCAATGATCCAGATTGCCGTCGTGCTGGCAGATGGGCTGGACGCGCGACTCGTCATTCCACGGTCGTGTCCAAGATTGATGCCGAGCTCGGGCCTGAACGGTTGACGTGCCGCTAGGATGAGCCATAATTCCGCGCGATTGGTCATGCCCCGTGAAAGCGACGACGGACCTCCGCGCGGAGCGAACTGCTGAGGCCCTCCGCGCTCGCCGTCGACAAGCGACTCGCAACTAGGAGGATGTATGCGTGGTTTTAGATTCGCCCCCGGGACCCTCGCGCTGGGTCTGGCCCTCTCAGGACAACCTCTCGTGTCGGCGCAAGGTGCGTTGATCGCGAGAGCGACGCTCAGGAGCTGCACCGATGGAGGCGTCGTCGGCACAGCAACGTTCATCGAGTCCCCGTCTCCTGAAGCGCTCAAGCACGTGACGGTCGTCCTCTCGGCACAGAACCTCGCGGAAGGCAAGCATGCCGTACACATCCACGAAGTCGGTGCGTGTACGCCGTGCAGTGCCGCCGGGAGCCACCTCGACTTGGGTCCATTCGGTAACAACCTTCCGGTGACGGCGAACCACCCCTACCACTCAGGCGACCTGATCAACGTGAACGTGGGGCCGCAGGGCAACGGGTTGATGACGCACGTGACCAACCGCGTGTCGCTCTCGCCTGGCAATCTGAGTATCTTGGACGATGCCGATGGCTCCGCGCTGGTGATTCATTCGCTTCCCGATACCTACTGCCTCGACCCCACCGATCCGAATTGTGCTGGAGGCGGTCGCGTGGCATGCGGGATCATCGAGGCTGCCGCCGTGGCGCCGCCAACGATCTTGGCGTTGACGGCAACCCCAAATGTTCTTTGGCCAGTGAACAGGAAATTGGTCCCAGTGGCCATCGGGGTGACGGTGTCGGACGACACCGATCCAGCGCCTTTCTGTGGCATCACCGGTGTGACGAGCAACGAGCCGTTGATCGCGTCGGATTCGGTCATAACAGGTCCGCTGAGTGTGAATCTGCGCGCGGAGCGGAACGCAACCGGCACGGGCCGGATCTACTCGATTACCGTGACCTGCACGAACGCGTCGCAGCTCAGCAGCATAGCCGTGGTGACCGTCCTGGTACCTCATGATGGGAGTTGATCAAGAGCTGGCCCGAGGTCGAGAACGCAGGGCACGATGTCCAGGCGACGGCTCCGTTGCGCCCGGGGATTGTGAAAGATTGGCCCAGGGAATCGTCAGGGAAGAGGTAGCGGCGTTCCGTCTCGCTCGGTACAGGTCCGCCCGAAGATTGTGAGCGGAAGCATCCCCGACGCGACGATAACCGGCCACCGCAGCGATCGGGATCGCCGGCTCGGCCGGCACCCCGCCGCCCAAAACCAGGACCCAGATTCGTCGCGGTCCGTCGCCGACGTACCTCGGCGACGTGATCGAGGCCGATGAAATTAAATCGACTCGGCGGCATGTAATAGAAGATCGGCGTACTTCGAAAGTGGTCCCGCACCAGGATCACGTCGCCGGGCTGGATCCTGGGGATCCAGACCTGTGCCAGGCCTCGGTAGTCGTGAGGTCCCGGCATCGCATTTGACTGATAGGCGTAGCTGACGGCATAGGCGCCCATCAGTCCCGCCACGCACACCGCGACGTCGTGACCGAAAGCCAGCGCGGCTTGAACGACCCGATTCTGACGAGGCCTCGCGCCGTGAGGAGCAGCAGGAATGGAACGAACGCCATAAGGTGACGGGAGACCAGCACCGGCTTTATCAGCGAGACAGACGCCGCCAGCGCAACGGGTGCGATCAACATCACCGCCGTAAGAGACAGCCCGCCGAACCAGTCACGCGCGCGATTCGGGAGCCACGCTGCGAGAGCTTGCAGTTGCGGCTGGTAGCGTCTGATGATCAACGCCGCAACGAAGCCTCCCACCGGGACGACGATGGTGAACAGCAATGGGACGATCGACCTGTTATTGGATGTCGCCACAGAAGTAGGCGGCCGCGAGAACCATACCGATCGAGACCACTGTCAGCGCCGCCGTCAGCCACATTGGCGGCGCCGGCAGCGGCGTGCTTCGCGTTCGTTCGACGGCCGAGGCGCGGCGAATCCCAGGAGTCCTGTCAACAGCAGTGCCGTCCCAGCCAGTGTCAGGTACGGGCGCAGCGTGTCAACAAGGGCCGGGGCCCTGTCGGGATCGTGTTCGAAGAGAAAACCGAGTCCCAGCAGGTCACTGATCGGTCGGCTGGCCTCGAGACCTATGTAGACCGCGGCGCCCGACTGTGAGGCCGCCAGCGTCAGCAACGGCGCCGCCGCGATCACGCCGACGAGCTGGTACTGATGACGCGCAAGGCCTGTCCTGGGATTCGCTGCATACTGCACCAAACAGAAAACCATTTGACCGGCCAACAGGAGCCAGTAGTAGTGCTCGACGGTCACTCCCACCACGGTGACCGCCACGTACAGCCAGGCATGCCACCGCGAGCCGTGGCGCATCATTTGGATCAGAAAATGCTCGAGGCCAGACCCAGCGCCACGAGCATCGTGGCCGGACGGGCGAGATGCGACCACAGTATCTGGTGCCCGCCAAAGCCCACGAGCGCGGCGCCGACCAGGGCCGTGATCGAATCCGACTCGAGTCTGCCCAGGACGAAAGGTCAACAGGACGGTGATGACGCCAAAGATGACGGATGGCATTCTGATCGCGATAAGCCCCGTGCCCGTCACCTTCGTGTAGAACCACATCATGATGTAGTAGCCGGGCGGGTGTGGTTCCCACCTCGAGTTGGTGATGGTCCGCGACAGCGTCACCCGCGATCTCGGTTCGCCATAGTCCGTCGGCAGCTCGATATTCGGCGTGTAGCTCTCGGCATGGCCCATGCCGCGCTCGCTGAGTCCATGGACTCTTAGCGCCAGGCTGCCCAGCAGGACAACCGCCAGCGCGATCAGGATCCAGTTCCGCACCGGTGACAGCGCCACTAACACCACCGATGGAACCAAGAGTAATGCCGAAACCGGTCAGGACCTACGCTGGGGAACTTCCCCACCGGAGGAAGCGCGGATCCTGCGGTGGCACTGACGACTTCACCAGGATTTCTTAGGTCATATTGAATCCGCTGTTGCTGGTCCGTGCTCGCAGCGAGCTTGCGACAAATGTCGTCTTGCCGAGCGACGAGGATGAAAGTTCCGCGGAACCCGAAGCCCCGAACGCCTGCGGAAAACCTCGACGACACGACAGAGCCGGCCGTTTGAAATGCGGCATGCCCCTTGCTTACGGCTGAGCTAGCCTCTAAGCTAGGAATCCTGCGGCCGCCCGCACTATGCCAACCACACGGACACAGATATTTCCTGACAGTCTTCAGACGTTCGACCAGGCTACGGCCGTCATTGATCAGGACGGACGCGCCTTCTCGTTCGGTGATCTTCTGGAGCGCGCCGATCGCGTGGCCGATCAGCTCGGACAGATACCTCGCCTCGTCTTCGTCGAGGCCTCGAACACGGTCGACGCGCTTGCGGCGTACGTCGCTTGTCTCAGAGGTCGTCATCCGGTCCATCTCTGCATGGGCAAGGACGCACCGCACCTGGAAGCGCTCATCGAGGCGTACCGGCCGAACGCCGTCATTCGCACAAACGCGACGCGAGATCGACCTCAGCTGGGTTCATCGCGGTACCGGTCGAACTTCATCCCGAGCTCTGCGTGCTGTTGTCCACGTCGGGCTCGACGGGTTCGCCGAAGTTCGTCAAACTGTCCCGCCGCAACATTCACTCGAACGCGTCGGCGATTGCCGAGTACCTGGCGCTCAACTCGTCAGAGCGCGCGGTAACCACGCTGCCATTCCATTACTCCTACGGCATGTCGGTGGTGAACTCGCACCTGTTCTGCGGGGGCACCATCGTCGCTGACGGATCATTCGGTCACCGAGCCGGCATTCTGGGACGTGCTCCGACGAACCGGCGCAACCAGCTTTGCCGGCGTGCCGTACACCTTCGAGGCGCTGCATCAGTCGGGATTCGCCTTCGAGTCTGCCGAGTCTGCGCTATGCGACCCAGGCGGGCGGCCGCCTCACCCCGGCGCTCGTCTCCCACTACGCCCGGCTCTTCTCAGCACGAGGCTGGAAGTTTGTCGTGATGTACAGGGCAGACGGAAGCCGCACCGCGCATCGCCTACATGCCGGCCGATCTGGTCGGAGAGGTTTCCACTCTCCATCGGTGTTGCCATCCCGCGCGGCCGCATCGAGCTGCTCGATGACGAAGGCCGCGAAATCGTCGATGTGCGACCAGCCGGGGCAGATGACGTACGCCGGGCCGAACGTGATGATGGGGTACGCCGAGCGTCCAGAGGATCTTGCGATCGATGAGACGCCGGTGCGTCTTCTCACCGGCGACGTCGGCTGCAGGAACTCGGAAGGCCTGTTCTGCATCGTTGGCCGGACGAGCCGTTTCGTGAAGCCCTTCGGGATTCGATTGAACCTGGACGACGTCGAAGCCACGCTCCAGGCTCACGTTCCGGGGGTGAGGTGCGCGGGCGATGACCAACGGGTTGTCGTCGCGGTGGGACCTGGCCAGCGCCGGGCCTGCATGCACGCCGTCGCGGAGCTTGCGCGGTCCGCGCGGATGCCTCAGTTTCTCTTCGATGTCATCGAGTTCGCGGAACTACCACGTCTACCGAGCGGCAAGACTGATTATGCGCGCATCCTGCAGACCGAAGCGGGACACGAGAGCGCTCGGCCGCGCGACCCTCGCTCGGCGATCCGACTGATCTTCAGCCGTCGCTTTGCCAGGCGCTACGCGGCGGAATTGGGGGACCTACTCGGAGTTCGCCCGCTCGCGTGGCGCAGCGTCGCCCACATCTACGAAACGCTCCTCGCCGCACCACACGTTCGCAGTTCGGACACGTTCAAGTCGCTGACGGGAGATTCGCTGTCGTACGTGCAGGTCACCCTCGCGCTCACCGACGTTCTGGGTGCGCTGCCTCCGGACTGGCCCGATCGATCGGTGCGCGACCTCGATCTGTTGAGGCTGGCCAAGCATGATGCGATTGTTTGAGCTGCGGTCGACACCGATGGATGTCGTGTTGCGCGGGCTGGCCATCCTGATGGTCGCCTATCGCCACTCGCATCTGTCGTCTGGGTCAGGCGATTTCGCCGTGGGCCTCGCCGGCGGCATGACATTTCTCTTGATGCTCTCAGGCATGAACTTCGCGAGATTTGCGATGACCGGCACGGACGTGACAGGTCCGCCGATCCATCATGGAGTTTGCGCGCCAGGTGTGCATTCCCACGTTGCTGGTCGTTTTGTTGTCGTTCGTGTTGTCTGGGCGATTCAGCTGGTTCGAGCTGCTGTTCGTTGAGAACCTTAGGACCGCGCGGCGGTTCGGTCTCTTCGAGGGTGTGGTACCGCAGGTGCTGCTGCAATTGCTCGCCGGTTACTACCTGTTGTTCTCCATTCCACCTGTGGCGAGGCTGATGCTTCGCTTTCCGGCGCGCGCGATGATGACACTCTTTGCCCTGGCGCTGGTGCTTAGAGCGGCCGGGCCGTTCCTCTGGGATACGAAGTCACCTTCTGGACCGAGTACCACACATGTATTGGTGGAATTTCGCGCTCGGGCAGTCTCCTGTTCTTTCTGATCCAACTGACCCATGGCGATCGAAACCATGGTCGAAGCCGGCTGCCCTCGCCTGCATTGTCGCGCGGCGCTACGATTGGCTGGGATCCGACGCGGCTGACTTCTGGTGGCTGATTGCCTCCTGTACCTTGCTCGCAACGATCAGCGCGGTTCAGCTTCCTGCCGTCCTGTCGCGCGCCATAGTCCTTGTCAGCGGCGCAACGTTCTGCATCTTTCTCCTCCATTGGGCGTCGTTCAGGGTGGCTCAGGTCGCCTACCGCCTGCTCGCAGGCCCCACCGCAGCACTCGACCGAAATCTCGTCTTCGTCGCTGGAGTTCTGATGTGCGTCACCTGCTGGGTCGGGTTCAAAGCCTTCGTCCGCGCCTATCGCGCGATGGCTCGCGAGCCAGGCCTGCTCGGACAGACCGCCTAGCGGTCCGACGCTGAACAGGCGACCGGCGAGTTCTTGCCTTAGTAGCAGAGCTTCGTCCGCACAATGACGATGCTCTCTCCAAACCCGACTCTGAGGCGGAGCCTCCCGCGACTGGCGTCGAAGGACATGGTGACGTTCCGGAACTCCTTGCCATTCCAGGCCAGCGCCATCGTCTCACCGCCGCCGCCAAAGTTCATCCAACCCACGTAGAGGTCCACCTCGGCCTGGGCTTTTGGCGGCATGTTCGTGACGGCCGCCAGCCGGTACGACGCGAGTGGCCACGCCGTGCGAACCCCGCGCGGACGGGCGGGAAGGCCGGACACAATCTCCATCGCCACTTCGCCTTCGCCGCTGAGGAGCCTGACCGATCCCCAGTCGCCCAGCGCGGTGCTTTCCTTCGAGTTGGCCACCGCTCGTGCGCGGCCAGTTCCACCGGAGCGCCAGTCCAGTTCGGCAGCGTTGAGTGCGGCAGTCATCGTCTGTCGCACCGCGCGCCGTCCGGCGACCGTGACGCCGGGGCGTTCGAGTGCCCTCACCAGGCGAGCCGAAGTCTCGCGCGTAAAGAACGGGCCGTTAGGGACCGCTGCACTGCGCGAAGGAGAGTGCGGTGCGTCGGACGCGCCCCCAACCGACCGCTCCCAGCCGCAATGTCGCCTCCGAACAGGATCCCGCCTCCCTCGCGGTACAAACGGGAAAGTTCCGGGGGCATGGCAGGCTCGCGACTGGCGCGGGAGTCCGGACCCGGGCGTGGACGAGAGGCTCGGTCCACACGCTCGGGCACTCCGGTTGCGGACATGGCTGAGGGAAGGGAATCGGCACGCCGCGGAGAACCCCACACCACACACAGCTCAGCCGGAGGCTCCCAGATGAATGGAAGGCCCGGAACGGTCGTGATGACGACCTCGCGACAAGGTGGGGCCGGCATCGCGATCTTCGCGACAAACGCATCATTGCTTCCGCCGAGCGATGTGTCGAAGCCTCGTGAGATCGGGAAATCCGAGGCGCTGGTCTCGCCGGCGATGCAGGCGCCGCCGTCGGGTGCGATCGCGACCGCTCGCCCACGGTCAGAGGCGCCGGTTGTTCCCGTTCGACCTCGTGATGCCGCCGAACTTCGTCGAGTAGATGAGTGCGGCCAGAGTGGATGTCAGCCGCGTAATGAACGCGTCGGACTCACCGTCCGGGTGCGCGGTTGGTCCGGGAATACCCTCCACCGCCGGAAACCCGGCAGAAGAGGATCTTCCTGTCACGAAGATGTCGCCGTCGGAGCCGACGGTGACGCCCATCCCCTCCTCATCTCGCGGGCCCCCCAGCCGCGTGGCGGCCAGTAGAGAGGCGGCGCCCGACTGAGTGGGGTCGAACTTCATCACGAACGCGTCGCTGAAGCACGGACCGTTCTCCAGCGCCATCGGCCGGATTCGTGTCCTCGCAGATGCGGTCGAACGCGCCCGGGGTCGTCGGGAAGGTCCGCACGCTCGTGGTGCCGACGACGACCGAAAGGCCCTTGGCGTCGGCCGCCACGTCCTCCGCGTCTCCCGCCCCGAGATAGGTGGCGTAGATCAGCGACGCGTTGCCGCTCTGAGCGGGATCGAAGACGGCCAGGAAGCTCCCGAGTTGCCCGAAACTACTCGTCGCGTCGGTCGGAAAGTTGGCCATGAACGCATTGCGCACGGGGAGACCTGCGCCGCGGACGAGTCCGGTGATGTGTGCGCGTCCGGTCGCATCCACCGCGAGGCCGCGCATCTGCATCTGGATGTCTGGATCCGCGTGATACACGGTCGAGTACAGTAGCGTGTTGTCGCTCCACCGAAGGACCGAGAGAAACACGGAGCGCACCTGCCCGGTGGTGTCGAACGCGGACGTGGTTGTCGGGAAGGTCGATCCGAAGTCGGTGCCACCCGCGAGGACGAAGGCATTGTCCGCGGACGGATGAATTCCCATTCCCTCGTCGTCGCTGGTGCCACCGAAAAACGTGCCGTACTCCAGTTGGTCGCCGGCAGCGTTCAGCACAACGGCAAACGCATCGCTCTCGTCGTCATTCGGGCTGGCATTCGGCGTCCAGGTCGCCTTGAAGCTGCCAGCGGTGACTGGGAAATCGCCCGCGTGCGTCCATCCCGTGACGTGCGCGCGACCGAGGGCGTCTACCGCGATGCCTTCGGCTCCGTCACGCTCGGTGGATCCCAGATAAGTTGCGTAGACAAGCGACGTGCCTCCTGACGCCGCCGGGTTTACCTTGAGCACATACGCATCCTCGCCGGACGATTGAACGGCCTGCGTAGCGCCCTTCACCGGGAAGTCCGCTGAAAAGGTCTGCCCGGTGACGTATGCGTTCCCGTTGGAATCGACCGCGATGTCGGTGGCAGTCTCGCTTCCCGATCCTCCGACAAAGCTGGAGTACACGATCACCAGCAGGATCGATGGTCAACACCTTCGTCCGATCGTAGTCGCCCAGCTCGAATCGGATCTCAGAGGAATCGGCGATGACGAAGCGCCCGGCCACCGAACGCCGCTCGGTTCCGGCGTCCTGGAACACGCGCGGAGACTCGAGGACGACACGGCCCGTCGCCAGCGACGCGACGAGGCGTCCGTCCGGGCCGGCGTCGAGCGACGTCGCACCAGAGAAGCGCAGGCGGATCACAGACGGATCGGCGCCCGGCCTCACGACCATGTCGTACTCCAGCGCGTCGCCGCCGTGATACACGACATCGATACCCGGGTACACGTCGATGTAGCGCACGCGGCTGAAGTGGGACACGTTCGTGTGCCACGCCAACGGGTCGCGACCAATCAGGTAGTTGCTATGACTCGGCAACCGGGTTTCGGCCACCGCACGCGGCGAGCCCACCCTCTCGCCACCGAGAAAACTCATCGTCAGGTAGCCGACGTCGCGCGTTCGCCTCCCTGGCTCGACCGCGCCCGGCAAGGCGAAGACTGCGTTCGCTGCGGAGAGAAACAGCGTGTACCCCGAGCCCCGTGCCACGAAGTCGGCCTCCCGCGCCACCTGGCCTCGGTTCTCTTCGAAGCGCACAAAGCGTCGGACAGCTTCGGCGGGTGGTTTCCTCGCCGACTGCGCGTCGGGCGACACATCGGCCGAGCCACAGGCGCCCAACACCAACGCGAACGCGCACACCGCTGCTACACGCATCACAACACCCCATTCCATTTTTCTAGAGTGTCCTGGCATGGTCGAAGTATCGCAGATTGAAGAGCCGCTCAGGTCTCCGGAATAGACCTTGCCGGTGCGCGCGTTGACCCGCGTTGATGGTTGACGGACGTCTTCGTTGAGCCATAATCAGCGGCGTGCGATTGGGCGGCGCTAGTACGTGCTGTCGCGGGCTGCCGCTATGATCGGCCAGACGCTAGGCCATTACCGGATCGATTCCAAGCTCGGCGAGGGCGGCATGGGCGTGGTGTATCGTGCGTTCGATACCCATCTCGACCGTGCCGTCGCCATCAAGGTGTTGCGCCCGGATGCCACTGCCAGCCCCGACCGTAAGCGCCGCTTTGTGCAAGAGGCGAAATCGGCTTCCGCCCTGAATCACCCCGGCATCGTCCACATTTACGACATCGCCAGCGCAAATCTGCCTGATGGTCCCACCGACTTCATCGCCATGGAGTTCGTGCCAGGCAAGACGCTCGACCAATACATCGGGAAAAGTGGACTGAGTCTAAAAGATGCATTGAAGTATGGAATTCAGATCGCCGACGCACTGGCGCGCGCCCACGCCGCCGGAATCGTCCACCGCGATCTGAAGCCGGCCAACATCATCGTGGCCGACGATGGCCGTGTGAAATTGCTCGACTTCGGCCTGGCCAAGCTGACTGAAGTCATCGACGGCGATCCGGAAGGCGCTACGGCGACCATGGCAGCGCAGGAACGCCCTCAAACAGAAGAGGGCGCCATCCTGGGCACTGTGGCCTACATGTCTCCCGAGCAGGCCGAGGGTAGGAAGGTAGATGGCCGCTCTGACATTTTTTCGTTCGGCTCGGTTCTTTACGAGATGGTCACCGGGCGGCGCGCCTTCGAGGGCACGAACAAAATCTCGACGCTTGGCGCCATCTTGCACACCGAGCCGACGGCCGCGAGCGAGATTTCAGCGGGCGTGCCGACGGAACTGGACAAAATCATCGCCCGTTGCCTGCGCAAGGATCCGGAACGCCGGGCCCAGGGCATCGCCGATATCAAGCTCGCTCTCGAAGAGCTGAAGCAGGAGTCCGAGTCGGGCAGACTCCCGGGGCAAGTCGGGGCAGCCACGGCCGTTCGTCCGCCCACGCGGCCGCCTCGACGCCTTGTCGCGATCACAGTGGGAGTTGTGGGGCTGGTAGTTGCCGCAGCGGGCCTGGCCGGGTGGCTGCTGAAGCAGCCTGCTTCCGCCCCGGCGCGCGCCGAATGGGTGCAAATCACGAACCTGCCCGACTCGGCCGTCCAGCCGGCGCTCTCACCGGACGGCCGCATGCTCACCTTCATCCGCGGCCCTTCGAGCTTCACTACGAACGGGGAAGTCTACGTGAAGATGCTGCCCAGCGGCGAGCCGGTGCAGCTCACCCGGGATAATCGCACGAAGATGAGCCCGGTCTTTTCACCGGACGGGTCGCGGATCGCGTACTCGGTTGTAGGGGACCCTTGGGACATGTGGGCCGTGCCCGTGCTGGGAGGAGAACCGCGCCTGTGGCTTCCGAACGCCTCTGGGCTGGCGTGGATCGACAAATCGAAGCTGCTGTTTTCTGAGATCAAAGATCAGCGCCGGCATATGGCGATCGTGACCTCCGATGAGAGCCGGGCCGGGTCGCGTGATCTCTATGTGCCGCCCCATGAGCGCGGCATGGCCCATCGCTCGTATCCCTCACCCGACGGCAAATGGATGCTGTTGGTGGAGATGAACGAGCGGGGATCCATCGTGCGGTGCCGCCTGGCTCCGCTGGACGGCAGTTCGGCAGGGCAGCAGGTCGGCCCGCCTACTGGCCAATGTACGTTTGCCGCATGGTCGCCCGATGGGGAGCGGATGTACTTCAGCTCGGACTCCGGCGGGGCCTTCCACACCTGGCGTCAGCGCTTCCCCGACGGCCAGCCCGAGCAGATTACTTCGGGGCCGACCGAAGAAGAGGGACTCGCCATGGCGCCCGACGGCCGCTCGTTCATCACGGCCGTAGGATTGAAGCAGAGTTCCGTTTGGTTGCACGACGGCGGAGGCGATCGGCAAGTCTCGCTGGAGGGTTACGCCTTCGCGCCCAAATTCACCCCCGATGGCAAGCGGCTGCTCTACCAGGTGCGAAAGGGAGCTGAGAGCGAATTGTGGGTGGCGGAGGTCGATTCCGGACGCAGCGAGCCTTTGCTGCCGGGCATTGCCGTTGGACTGGTGGGGAACCCCCCCGTGGCAGGCTACGACATTTCCCCGGACGGCCGTCAGGTCGTCGTGGCGTCACCTGACAACGATGGCAAGTTTCGCTTGTGGCTCGCGCCGCTCGACCGCCGCTCGCCGCCGCGGCAAATTCCCAACATCGAAGGTGGACGGCCCGTTTTCGGCGCGACCGGTGAAGTCTTTTTCCACCGCGTCGAGGGGACCTCCGCGTTCCTTTACCGTGTTCGGGAAGACGGAGGCGGGCTGCGGAAAGCCTTCGACCCGTCGATCCTTGCCATCATGGGCGAATCCCCAGACCGTAACTGGCTGGTGTTAGGCCCGGGCGGAGGTTTCGTGATTTTCCGGGTCGACGGCGGCGCTCCGCTTCAGACACGAATCCAGGGCAGAACACTGCTGCAGTGGTCTGGGGACGGGAAGCATTTGTTTTTGCATAGGCCTCTGACTAGTAGGGACAAGACCTTCGTCTTTCCCTTGACGCCGGGCCGTCCCCTGCCCGAGAGCTTCATCGATGGCCTTCCATCCGAGCAGGAAATTGTGAAGCTGCCGGGAGTGCGGGTGATCGCGTCAACGGATGTGGTGCCCGGCCGGACTGCTGATACATACGCCTTCACGCGCGAGAGCGTGCAGCGCAATCTGTATCGGATTCCCGTGCCGTGATCCGGCGTTTAGAGCAGGCGGTACGTAGTCCACTCTGCGCAAGTGAACCGCCGAGGCGCTCGAAGCCGCGCATGAGCAGTGCATTAGCCGCCCGTAAACAGGATCGAGATCCTGAAACCTCATAGTGGGTTACTCCTGCCTTGTCGCCAAGGCGCTACTTGTGTTGTCACTCGAAAGCGCTATTCGGCCCGCAACGTGGTCGCCGGATCCACCCGCACCGCGCGCCACGCAGGTGTCCAGCAAGCGAGTACGGATACGCCTACCATCACCGCGATGACGGCCATATATGTCAGCGGGTCGAGGCGCGATATGCCGAACAGCAGCGTTGCAAGCGCCTGGCTCGCCGCGAGAGCGCCGGCCAGGCCGAGTGCGATACCAAACCCTGTCAGGCGCATGCCCTCACGGAGCACCAAGCCGAGAATGCTTCCGCGCGATGCGCCGAGCGCCGAGCGCACACCGATCTCGCGCGTGCGCTCCGCCACGCTGCCAGCGAGCACGCCGTAGATGCCCGCGGCTGCCAGAATCAGCGCCGTGAGCGCGAAGGCTTGGAGAAGAATCAACGCGAAGCGTCGTCCTGCCTCCGTGCCAGCGAGCAAGTCATCCATCATCGCGACAC
This sequence comes from Vicinamibacterales bacterium, assembly GCA_963811435.1. Taxonomy (GTDB): domain Bacteria; phylum Acidobacteriota; class Vicinamibacteria; order Vicinamibacterales; family JAMQPK01; genus JAMQPK01. Next base: position 184,890 of record CAWERD010000003.1, on the reverse strand, counting down.
GGACAATTGGCTGATCCTTATCGACCGACCAGATCGCCTGGCGAAGTGCGGGTACCAGAGCGGCTGCATCGCCGTGCGTGCGGACCACCAGAGACATGGCGGCGTCTGCGAAACGCCACTGTGCTTCAGTGGTGTACACGGCCTCGGATTCGTTCAACGCCAGCGACATCTGCTTCACATCGCCGACCACTCCCACCACTGTGTACAGTGGCCCGTTGGGAGGGCCGATGCGCAAGCGCTGACCGATTGCGTCACGGCCCGGGAGCCGTCGTCTCGCCATTGACTCGCTGATCAGCGCCACGCGCGGGGCGCCCTCGCGATCACGCTCGTCGAATAGGCGGCCACGCAGCAGGGGAATGCGCATCGTCTCGATATAGCCAGGGCTCACCGAGTAGCGAAACGAACCCTGCACCTCACCGGGGTCGTCCGGTGGCGGGGGATCGAAATGCACGCCGTACAAATCGACATCGCCGCTCATCGGCAACTGGCTCGTGAGGGCGGCCGTCGTGACGCCGGGCACGTTGCGCGCCGCCTCCAGTGACTGCGAGAAGAAGCGCAACGTTGCGGCCGGATCCTTCAAGGATCCGGATGTCTGCACCTGGAGGGTGAGCAGGTCCGTCGAATCGAATCCCACCCTGACGGCAAACAGACGCTCGAGGCTTCGCCACAGCAATCCCGAACTCACAAGTAACACCAGCGCCAGCGATACTTCCGCGACGACGAGTGCGCTACGCATCCCATGCTGTCGCCGCGTGGTGCGGGGTGTCGTCTGGGGCAAGCCGGTGTTCGGATCGCTTCGAGCCGTCCGTAGGGCTGGAATCGCGCCGATGGCTAAGCCGATGAGCGTGACGATGCCAAGCCCGAAGGCGAACACCGTGGTGTCGATGCTGATCGCACCTGCGCGCGGCAGGTTCGGTGGACTGAGTGCCACCAGCGCGCGTACGCCCAGTAGCGCGACGGCGACACCGGCTACGCCGCCTAGCACCGCCAGCAGCAGGCTTTCTGTGAGCAATTGTCGGATCAGGCGCCTTCGAGGGGCACCAAGTGCGGCGCGCAGCGTGAACTCGTCACGCCGGTAGATCGCGCGCGCCAGCAGCAGGTTCGTGACGTTCACACATGCGATGACCAGCACGAGGATGACCGCGCCGAAGGTAATGAGGAGTGTCGGTTTCACGTCGCGTGTCACGTCGTCTTGCAGCGAGGTCGTGAGGAATTCCACACTGCCCCGGTACGTCGCAGGATGCTGTTCATCCAGCACGACCTGTCCGAGCAGATTGAGCTCCGTCTTTGCTTGATCGAGACTTGCCTCTGGCCGCAGGCGGCCCACCGTGTGGAGGTGATGGCCCCACGTCCGTCCCTGCGACATTCCGTACTGCATAGGCGCCCACAGCTCGGCGGACGGCCCGAGTACGTTTTCGAAATCGCGCGGCATGACCCCGACTACCAGATAGCTGCTGCCATCGAGGGTGATCGGTCGCCCGATGATGGTGGGATCAGCATCAAGACGTCGCCGCCAGAGCGCGTCGCTGATGACGATGACGTTTGGGCCGTTCACTTGATCGTCCGAGACCGCGAAGGGTCGTCCCAGAATTGGCGACACGCCCAGCACTTGGAAGTAACTCGCGCTGACGCGCTGGCCGTCCAATCGTTCCGGCTGGTCTCGCCCTGTCAGCGTCGGCTGCCACGGCTTGAAGACGGCAATCGCCTCGAAAGAGCGTGCGCGTTCCACGAGCCCGCGATACATGCCAAACGTTCCATCGGCGCGCGACCCATTGCGCCCGGCCTCCCAGATCATGGTGATGCGATGAGCCTCCGGATATGGCAACGGTTCGAGCAGAATCGGTTTGAACGCGCTGAAGATCGCGGTCGTCGCGCCGATGCCGAGCGCCAACGTGAGCACAGCGATCGCCGTGAATGCCGGCGCAGTGCGAAGGCGGCGCGCACCATACCGAACATCGGCCAGGAATGTGTCGACGGCGCGTTCCCAACCGTACTCTCGCACCTGCTGGATCGCGCCGGTCACATTCCCGAATTCCTGTCGCGCGGCGCGGCGCGCGTCATCCGGCGAGAGTCCGCGAGCAACGTGAGCGGCGGTGGCCTGATCGAGGTAGTCCTGCACCTCGTCGACAACGTCCCGATCGGCTGCCGTCGGGTTGATGAGTGTGCGAAGGCCACGCGTGAGTTGTCGCCAGAGCGACATGGGACTAGCCCTCAGCTTTCAATAACCGCGCGATGGCGGACGCGCGACGCGCCCAGATCCGCGCTCTCGATCTCGAGCTGCTTCCGACCGGCGCGCGTGAGCGTGTAGAACTTCGCACGACGGGAATTTGCCGTCTGACGCCACTCCGAGTCGAGCCAGCCCGCGCGCTCCAGCCGTTGAAGAGCCGTGAGGAGCGACCCGGGATTTACCTTGAACACGCCGCGTGAGATCTGCTCGACCCGTCGGGCAATGCCAAAACCGTGCATAGGTTCCAGGCTCAGCGTCTTCAGAATCAGCATATCGAGCGTGCCCTGAATGACGTCTGTATTCTGGTTATCCATCAGATGCTCCGGCGCAGAGTGTCCCGGGAAGCCTATGGCCGCTCATCTTGATTGTCAAGATGTGTCTATCAAGTGGAGTGTGGGACAGCTGCCTGACGTGTTCGGATGTCTCGTCTTCCCCTTGACGGTCTAAGTAAGATCGTGCTCTACTGACACTCACCCAGACGCTCTAAGTGAGCCGCGTCGGGAAGGAGACGGGATCGATGGCGGTGCGGAAAGGCGATCTGCTGCAGGGCACGCTGGATCTCCTCGTGCTGAAAGTGCTGGGGGCGGGACCCAATCACGGCTACGGGATCGCGACGCGGCTGCATCAGCTCTCCGATGATGTGCTGCGCGTGGAAGAAGGATCCCTCTATCCCGCGCTCTATCGCATGGAAGAACAGAGCCTGATCGAGGCCGAATGGCGCCCCACCACGAACAATCGGACCGCCAAGTTTTACACGCTGACACGGAAGGGACGCCGCGCGGCGCAGGCCGAGCTCGACGGCTGGCTGCGGCTTTCCGGCGCCGTCGCCCGGGTGCTGCGCGCGCTCGAGCAGGGGGCGTGACATGGCCCCGCGACTGCCGCGCGTTGTTCGCCGCCTGCTCGCATTGTTCCGATGGAGCTCGAGGGATCGCGACATGGAGCGCGAGATGGCGTTCCATGTCGATTCCCTGGCACGCGACTACGCGCGTGACGGGCTGAGCGACGTCGACGCCGAACGCGCCGCCCGGCGGCAGTTCGGCAATCTGACGCGGCTCAAAGAGCGCGGCCACGACGAGCGCACGATGCGCCTTGCAGAAGATGTCACGCGAGACGTCAGACACGCGGCCCGTGGTCTCTGGCGCAGCCCGGGCTTTTCGCTCGCCGTGATCCTGACGCTGGCCCTCGGCATCGGCGGCAACACCGCCGTCTTCTCCGTCGTTGATCAGCTCCTGCTGCGGCCGCTGCCGTACCCGGACGGCGACCAGCTCGTGATGGTCGAAGAGTCGTCCCGCGGTCGGCCCGCCGACGTCTCGCCCGCCAACTGGCTGGACTGGCAGCGCGAGAGCCGCACGTTTCGCCGATTCGCCGCCTGGCGGCCGTGGGCGTTCACGCTGACCGGGGCCGGCGAGCCGCGACGCGTGAACGCTCAACAGGTGTCATCGGAATTCTTTCCGCTGCTCGGCGTCGCACCGCTCCTTGGCCGCACGATCTCCGATGAGGACGACCGCCCGAACGGCCCATCCGTCGCCGTGCTCAGCTACCGCGCATGGCAGCAGTTGGGTGGCGATCGGCGCGCAATCGGCCGCACGGTCCAGCTCGACGAGCGCCCATACGAGATCGTCGGCGTGATGCCCGCTGGCTTCCGCTTCGTGCGGGAGGATGTCGACCTGTGGACCGCCTATCAACTCGATCGAAACCGCCCGTGGCGGGAGACCACCGACGGACGGTTCATCTCCGTCGTCGGACGCCTTGCCGACGGCGCGACGATCGGCACGGCCCGATCAGAGATGGAGGGCATCGCGCGGCGTCTCGCCGCGACCTACGCGTTCAACAAGAACATGAGCGTAATGGTGACGCCTCTCCGAGAGGTGCTCACGGGCCAGGTGCGGACGTCGGTGCTCGTGCTCTTCGCCGGCGTGGGCGTGCTGCTCGCCATTGCCTGCTTCACCGTCGCCAACATGCTCCTGGCGCGATCGGCGTCGTGCCAGCGCGAGATCGCGATTCGCGCGTCACTCGGAGCGGGACGCTGGGCAATCGCGCGATCGGTGCTCGTCGAAAGCCTGCTGCTGGCCGGCGCCGGCGGCGCGCTCGGCCTCGGGCTTGCGCGCTGGAGTCTCGACGCGCTGCTCGCCGTAGCCCCCACGAACCTGCTCGGCGTCTCCGAGCTGTTCATTGATCGACGCGTCCTGATCTACGCGTTCGGCCTGTCGCTCGCGACAGGCGCGATCGCCAGCCTCGCATCGACGATCGTGTTCGCGCGGCGATCGATGGCCGACGCATTGCGGACGCGCGGATCGAAGGCCGGTCACGTGCCCCGCGTGCGACAGGCGCTCGTCGTCGTGCAAGTCGCCATGACCGTCGTCCTGCTCTGCGGCGCCGGTGTCCTCGTTCGCTCGCTCATCGCGCTGGATCGCGCACCCATGGGCTTCGACGCCCACGACGTGCTCACGATGAGCGTGGCGATCTCGCCGGCGCGATATCCCGACGAGCGCCCTCTCCACTTCTTTCGCGAGGCGGTGACGCGCCTTCGCGCGTTGCCGGGCATCGAATCGGCGGCCGTGGCGGCAAGCCTGCCGATGGTCGGGAGTCCGCGCGGCGGAACGAGGTTTCGTCAGCTCGGCGAGCCGGAACGCCCAGTCGCCGAGTTGCCATCCACCGTCGTGCGGATGGTCGCGCCCGGATATTTCCGCACGCTGCGCATTCCCGTGCTGCGTGGACGCGAATTCACCGACGCGGACAACGCGAATCCGATGGCCGGATTCGTCGTCAGCGAGACATTCGCCCGGCGCTATCTCTCGGGACGCGATCCGCTGGCGACGTCCATTTCCGTCCGGATGCAGGATGAGGACCCGTACTTGCCGATCATCGGCGTCGTCGGTGACGTCAGCGAAGGCTCGGTGAGGGCCGCGCCGCAGCCGACCGTGTTCTACAGTCACGGCCGCATGCCGTGGGCGACGATGACGCTCTTCGTGCGCGGACGCCAACCCGAGTCGGTCGTCAAGCCGGTCACCGCCGCATTGCACGAGCTCGATCCGACGCTGACGGTCTCGAACGTTCGCACGATCGAGAGCGCATTGGCCGAGAGCCTGGCGCGCGAACGCATCAGCGCGCTCATCTCGACGAGCTTCGGCGCCGGCGGTCTGCTGCTGGCGGCGCTCGGACTCTACGGATTGCTCGCGTATCTCGTCGCCGAACGAACGAAGGACATCGGCATCCGCATCGCTCTTGGCGCGCGGTTGGCACGCATCACAGGATCGGTCGTCGCCAGCGGCCTCGCGCTCGTCGCCATCGGCGCCGCAGTCGGCATCGCCGGCTCACTGCTGCTCCTGCGGTCGCTCGGCACGTTGCTCTTTGGCGTCACGCCGTACGACGTCTCGACGTACACGATCGTCGTCGTGCTGCTGGGCGCCATCGCAGCGCTCGCGTCCTACCTGCCCGCGCGCCGCGCCGCGCGCATCGAGCCGCTGACAGCTCTCCGACAGGAGTAGGTACGACTGTTCGAAACCGGCGCCAACGACGTTTTCTCTTGCATGGCCAATCACCCATCGGACGACAGCCGTCACACTAATCGAGACACCTCACCCGGTGACGAAGTGCAAAGCCCGACGCTCCCCTTGCCGCCGCCGCGCGATGGACACTCGCTTAGCGAAGCCGTGCAGGGCCTCTTCGACGTTCGCTCCGATCCCCAGCGACCGCGGCCGCTGTCGCTCGAGCTCCAACGCCGCCTCCCGGTCGTTGCCGCATCCGAGCCGTTCGACCGGTCGTTTCAGTCCAGGGCAGCACGGACGCTATGGCTCCCGCCGGACCAGAAGGACGCGCCTGCGATGCGACCGTCCTCTCTGGCCGCAGGAGCATGGGAGCTGTCGACCGCCCCGATCGGCTGGGGCCTCCCGGGCCGCTCGCTGGAAACCTGGACCCCGGCAAAAGTCAAAGCCGAAGCCAGACACGAGGCGCAGTGTGCGGGGTACGCGCCGCGATCAGCGACGCTCTCCGCACACGTTCGACCGACGGCTACGCGGCATACGCGAGTGGTTCGAGCACAGGACGGTCGTCGATACAAATTGTCGGCCGATCCTCCACACGTGCAGATCTTCGGGTGGGACGATCGCTTCGAGATTTATCCCATCGACTACCCGGCCCAGTGCGTCTGCCATCTCACCATGTGGACACAACGGACGCCGACCGCGCCGTGGGACAAGCAAGGTGAAGGCACCGGGTTTCTCGCGGGGCGCCGCGTCTGCGTCACTGTCAGTCACCTGTGGCCCGATGGAGCGTTCTCCGGATGGAAGATCGACGTTGTCCCGGCAGACTTCCAAGTGGGCGTCTCGCTGCTGGGATTCAGCGCGCACACCAACGCCCACTCCGCCCGGCGCGCGTCGACCGACGTGGGCACCGACATCATGGTGCTTGGGCTGTACGACGCCATCGGAGACATCGCCGGCTATTTCGGCACCACGGGCTACACCGAAGACTGGGAAGACTGGAACGTGTGGTCGCTCGTCGGTTATCCGTACGACCATCCTGGCATCCCCACCGCGCAAACGGGCATCGCCATCTACGATGATGACAGCGGGCCCGATACCGTGTTCCCAGATGGGTCGTCGTACAGTTCGCTGCAGCTCGAGTCGTACGCAGATGAAGCGAGCGGGATGTCCGGGGGGCCGCTGTTCTCGTGGTTCGAGGATGGCTACCCGTACGCCGTGGGGGTCCACAAGGGGCAAGAAGTGTTCGACTATGGCTTCGGAGTCGATCGCAACTCCGTCGCGTCCGGCGGCGCACTACTGAACGGAATGGTGCGTTGGGCCCGCAACACCTGGGATTGATCGCTTGTGGGGACGGCTGAACTTCTACCCGTATTTGACCGCCGCGACGGGATCGATTCGCGACGCGCGGCGCGCCGGCACGTACGCGGCGAGCGAGGCCATCAGAAGAATTGCGACCGCCGAGCTGGACAAGATAGTCGCGTCTGTCGGCGACAGTTCGAACAGCACGCCCGCAAGGACGGCCCGCGCGGCCAGTGCGATGGCGATTGCCGCAGGAACCCCGATCGCGAGCCCGACGGCGACAATCCGAAAGGCTTCGCTGACCACCATCCGCGCGACTTGACCCGGCAGAGCGCCCAGCGCGATTCGGATGCCGATCTCGCGTTGGCGTCGGGCCACCGCCGCGGCGACGGTGCTGTAGATGCCGATCGCGGCGAGTATCGCGGCCAGCGCCGCGATCGCGCTCGAGAGTGCCGCCAGCATGCGCTCTTCCACAAGCACAGCGGAGACCCGGTCTTCCAGGCTGACAACCGACGGCGGCGGGAGCGCGGGCGCTGCTGCACGGACCTCGGCCTGCAGCAACGGCGTCAGAGCCTCAGCACTGGCCGAGGACGTTCGAATCAGGAAGGTGTTCGCCAGTGCACTGGCCTCCTGCCGGTATGGACGGTAGATCATGAGGGGAGCGTCAGCGCGCAGGCTCGTGTAGCGGACGTCTTTTACAACCCCTATGATCGACGCCAGTGCTGGGGGCGGGCATCTTTGGCATCGCGGGTCTGCAACGAGAATCTGGCGCCCCAGCGGATCCTCGCCACCGAAGTAGCGTCGTGCCACACTGTCGCTGATGGCGACGTGCGCGGGCGCACGCTCGTCGTCGCTGAGCTTGAAATCGCGCCCCGCCACAACTGGTATGCCCATCGTCTCGAAGAAGCGCGGACCTACGAAGTTGCGGCACACCGGCGGCGCGTCCTCTGGATCCGCCGGATGGCCGGGCACGGCAATCCCCATGCACATCGAGAGTTCGCCGGCAGGCGGCGTGTCCATTGACATGCTGACCGACTGCACGGCGGGCAACGCGCCAAACCGCGCATACAGTTCCTCGTAAAGCGCACGCGCCCTGGCTCCGGGATACGCCGGACCGGTCGACACCGTCACGACGAGCACCTGGTCCTGCCGAAAACCGGCATCGACGGAGCGCAGCTTCTGCAACGTACGGGTAAACAGGCCGGCCGACACGAGCAGGAGGACGAGCAGGGCAACCTGCGCGGCCACCATTGCTCGTCCCCATGTATTCCGAGCGGTATCGACGCCGGATGCGCTGAGTTTCAATGTCCGCCACACATCGGTCCGACTGGCACCGAGCGCCGGAAGAAGCCCGAACAGCGCGGCAGTGACGAGCGTGACGACAGCCGCAAAACCCAGCGTGCGTGGGTTCGGCGCAACATCGAGCACGATTGGGGCACGACCGCGGGACATCATGGCAACGAGCAGATTGGTCACCCAGTACGCGAACGCCACTCCGGCCGCGCCGCCGGCGGCGGCGAGGAGCGCACTCTCCGTCAGGAGCTGGCGGACGATCCGCCCGCGCGCGGCTCCCATCGAACGCCGGATCGCGATCTCTTGTTGTCTTGCGCTCGACCGCACGATCAACAGGCCAGCGAGATTGGCGCAGGCGACGAGCAGCACCACGCCCACCGCCGCCATCAGAATCTGAAGGGGCAGCGAGAACTGCCGGCGGAGCTCGTTCAATCCCTGTGCGCCGGAATCAAGCTCGAGCGTCACGAGCGTCACAGGAGGACGCGGCGGCAACGACCCGGCGGCGGCGAGCTGCGCCCATCGCACGCGCAGCGCCGCCTGCGCCTGCTCTCGAGAGACGCCCGGCGCGAGTCGCCCGACCAGGTAGAGCCATCGAGCGTTTGGCGGCATCGTCGCTGTTTGTGGGGCAAGCGGCGCGGTGACGTCAATGTGGCGTCCCGGCTGCGTTCCGAAGAACTCGGGAGGCGTGACGCCGACGATCGTGAACGAACGCCCCTGCATCTCGAGAACCCGCCCGACGACATTCGGGGCACCGGCGAACCGCCGCTGCCAATAGCGATGGCTGATGACGGCCACAGGTTCGCGATCCTGTTCGGTCAGCGTGCGTCCGACAACAGCATCGACGCCGAGCACCGCGTGGTAGTTGCCCGACACGGACTGCGTCAGTGCGAGTTCGGTCTCACCGTCGACACTGACGTGCGTGTTCAGAGCCGGACGGAACGCAGCGAGCCCCGAAAGAACGTCGTGGCGGAGATCCACGGCGGCAGCGGAATTGAACGGGAAGATGTCCCCGGCCGGACCGCGTTGGCGAAGCACGACGAGATCGCGCGGGTTGCTGACGGGAAGCGTCCGGAAGAGGACCGCGTCGGCTATGGAAAAGATCGCCGTGTTCGCGCCAATGCCGAGCGCAAGTGTCAGCACCGCGACCGAGGCAAACATCGGATTCCGTCGCAAGGCACGAAATCCATAACGCACGTCGCGAGCCAGATCGTCGAGCCACGGCAGACCGCGCTGATCGCGCACCGCCTCGATCGCTTGCGCCATACCCCCGGACCGGATCGCCGCCACCCGCCGGGCGTCCTCGCTGGAGTTCGCGCGCCGCCGCTCGTCCTCGGTGGCCAGTTCTACATGCAGCCGTAGTTCCGCCTCGAGGTCGGCATCCCGACGGCCTGGACGCAGCGTTCCCCACAGACGCGTGACCCACTCGCGGAGCGTGGCCATTGGACTTCTCCCTCCGGTTATCCCTCGCCGTGGAGGAGCGTGCGCATGATAGCGGTCATGCGATCCCACTCGCCCTTCTCCGTCGCGAGTCGGCGCCGCCCCGCCGCGGTAATCGCATAGAACCGTGCCTTGCGGTTGTTGTCCGTGAGGCCCCACGTGGCGCGCACGAGTCCGCGCTGTTCGAGGCGCATGAGACCGGGATACAGCGTGCCCATGTTGAGCTGAAGCGCGCCGCCGGACACTTGCTCCAGGCGTGCGGCGATTGCGTAGCCATGCAGCGGTCCGAGCGTTGCCACGGTTTGCAGCACCATCAAGTCAAGCGTTCCTTGAAGCACTTCAACCCTGGCCCGCTCTCTGTTAGCCATCCGAATGGAGTATCGGTTGTTTCTATTAGCCTGTCAAATGGAGGCTGGCTCTGTTGCCTTCCTGCATTTACGGGAAGGCAGATAGGTCCTGCCTGGTCGCCCAGTGGCGAGTGACGCGGTCCAGGCAATCACGAGTGTGGCTTGTCTTCTGCAGTAGAATCCGCCGCTGTGGGACGCAAGCCCCCGATCGCGGGCTGACTCCCTAGGCAATTGGATTGCCCAGATGCTACTCACCTTTCGACGGGTGCTTCGCGGTCTCCAACAGCAGCGCGGCTACAGCACTGCGGTCATCGTCACGCTCGCGCTGACGATCGGCACGACGACGGCGATCTTCAGCGCCGTCTACGCGGTTCTGCTGAAACCCCAGCCCATAACACGACCTGATGCGCTCGTGATCTGCTGGGAGCGAGCGCCCGAGCAGAACCTGTCGGTCGTAGAGCTGTCTTACCGCGCGTTCGACGAGTGGCGGCTGCATAGTCGCAGCTTCACCACCGCGGCCGCCGTCGGATCCTCCACCTGGCCGGGTGTCCTGGAACGCGGTGAGCCTGCGCGCATTGCGACCGCCGGTGTATCGGCATCGTTCTTCGAGACACTCGGCGCTGCGCCGGCGCTCGGCCGCGCGTTCACCCCGGACGACGATCTTCCGAATGCCGCGCCGGTGACCATCCTGAGCCACTCGGTTTGGACGACGCGTTTCGGGGCGATCCGTCTGTGGTGGGCAGCAGGATCGAGATGGACGGCGCGCGCACCGTCGTGGGCGTCATGCCGCAGGGTTTCGACTACCCGCGCGGCACGGACTTCTGGGTCCCTGTGGTTCCCGTCCTAACCGGCCCTGCCGGTGAGAGGGCCGCGAATTTGGGCGGCGTTGGCGTGCTCTTCGTGGTTGGGCGGTTGCGCAGCGGCGTCACGCCGGAGATGGCGCGGGAAGAACTGGATCAGCTCAGCGCACAGCAGCAGAAACAAGGAATCCCTCACTTCGGCTCACAGGTCGTGGTGACACCGTTTCTCGATCATGTCCTCGGCCCCGTACGTCAGGCGCTCTGGGCGCTGCTTGCCGCCGTGATCGTCCTGCTGGTTATCGGGTGCACCAACGTGTCTGGCCTCATGCTCACCCGCGTCTCGCGGCGGCGGCGAGACGAAGCCGTGCGCGTTGCGCTGGGCGCCACACGGATGCAGGTCGGCCGCGAGTGGCTCGTAGAGACGCTCATTCTCTCGACAGCCGGCGGTGTCGCGGGTTTTGCGGCGTCACACTGGATCGCTCGGGCCATCGTCGTGCTCGCCCCGCCAGCCATTCCGCGGCTCGCCGATGTGGCGATCAACGTGCCGGTCGCGCTGTTCAGCAGTGCGATCGTCGCTGCGGCCGCGGTGCTCTGCGGAGCGGCGCCGGTCCGTCAGGCAGGCGCTTTCAATCTCGTGGACGCACTCAACGATGCGGCGCGGGGCACTCCGGCAAGCAGGTCTGGCGTGCGCGCTCGCTGCTCCTCGTGGTGCAGATATCTTTGACGGTCCTCCTGCTGGTGGCTGGCGGGCTCGTCGTGCGGAGCTTCCTCAATCTGCAGCGGATCGATCTGGGCTTCGTCTCCGCCGACGTCGTCATGTTGAATGTGACGCCGCGCAATCCGCGCCCTTCCGTGCAGCAGTGGATGGCGGAATTTCTCAGACGGGTGGAAGCGCTGCCTGATGTGGACGCTGCGGGAGCCGTGTACCTGCGTCCGCTGGCACTCGGTCCCATCGGACAAGAAGCTGGCATCATTCTCGAAGGACAGCCGGTGGTGTTGGAAACGACGCATCGGAATCCTGCCATGAATTACGAGATTGCGACGGCCGGTTATTTCCACGCCATGCGGATTCCACTCCTTGAGGGCAGATTCTTCAACGACCGCGACACGGCGGATGCCCCGCCCGTGGCCATCGTCAGTGCGAGCACAGCGCGAACACTCTGGCCCGGAGGCAGCGCAATCGGACGGCGATTCATGCTCACGCACGACAAGGCTCCGCCCGAACGCGCCTGGCGGACGGTCGTCGGCGTGGTCAGCGACGTACGCTACAGAGGACTCGACGACGTGCGGCTGGACGTTTACGATCCCCTGCTACAGGCGCGGATGGAGGCCAAGGACGTCGTCATCCGTGGAAGAGGCGACGCGCGGCGGCTGATCTCCGCAGTGCAGGCCGAGGCGCGCCATCTCGACGCAGGTGTGCTGATCGCGGGCGTCACCACACTCGACAACGTCGTAGCCCGGGCGATGGCGCCGTGGCGGTTCACCACGTGGACGCTGAGCCTCTTCGCAGCCATGGCAGTCGGCCTGTCGGCGCTCGGTCTGTTCAGCCTCGTGAGTCTGGACATGGCGGACCGCCGGCACGACTTCGCGCTGCGCATCGCGCTCGGCGCGTCAAGGGAGAAGGTCGTCCGTTCGGTGCTCGTCTCGATCGCGAGACGGATCATACCGGGCCTGCTGCTCGGCGTCATCGCGTCCGCCGTGGGCACTCAGACCCTCCGCGCCCTTCTGTTTGGTGTCGAGCTGCTAGACGCCGCCACGTATAGTGTCGTTGTGTTGCTGATTACATGCGTGACGATTCTGGCTGCGTACGTGCCGGCGCGCCGGGCAGCGCTGGTCGATCCGCTCACGCTCTTCAGGCGCGGGTAGGACGCGGCAGCCTCCGTGGCGAGGAATCCAACCCGGCCCGGATCACACCATGGCGGCGAGGACAACATGACGACGAGTCGAATGAGTGCCGTGGCAATCGCGCTGAGTATTGCGTTCGGATTTGTCGGCGGCGCCCGCTCGACGCCGCGTTCAGCGGGGAGTGGCTCACAGGACGGCTCTTAACCCATCCACGACACGTGTCGGCTCTATTCGCTGACATCCCGGCGACCGTTCACTCCTGATATCACGGTCGAGGTGCGCCCTAGGCTCCACAAGAACTGGTCTTGGACGCTTGACTTATAGTTCACCATCCAGTTAACTATTAACCATGTCGGCAATAATGTCTTTCGTGAAAAAAGGAGTCTCGTGATGAAAGCCACACCAAAAGGATGGCCCAGGCTGTCGTCGGCCGTCTTTTATGACGACGCTGCCGCCGCGATTGACTGGCTGTGTCGGGCTTTCGGCTTCGACGTCCGTCTCAGGGTCGAGGGAGACCACGGCCGGATCGAGCACTCTGAGCTCGTGTACGGCGAAGGTCTCATCATGGTCGGGCAGGCCGGCGCAAATGCGCGTCGTCCGGAGTCAGTCGTTCCCCACGAGCCCCAAGTCCGTTGGTGGAGCGAACACCCAGAGTCTTATGCTCTTTGTCGACGATGTAGATGCCCACTGCGTGCGTGCGCGCGCGGCCGGCGCGGTGATCTTCGCTGAACCCGAAGTTCACGATTACGGCGCCGACCACTGGTCGGACCGCAGCTACGGCGCGGTCGATCCAGAGGGACATCACTGGTGGTTCACGCAGCGATTACGTGATCCACAGCAGTAATGTTGAATGCCCACGTCGACCACACGCTTCTGGCGCTCGCTGATCCGACGCGGCGACGCATTGTCGACTTGCTGCGGAAGGAGCCGCGACGCGCCGGCGATATTGCCGCCTCACTGTCGATCAGTGCGCCGAGTTTGAGTCGTCATCTGCGTGTGCTGCGGAAAAGCGGCCTGATCGAGGGCACGGAGGTCGAGCATGATGCGCGCGTTCGTCTGTACCGCCTGCGCCCGGAGCGCTTCCAGGTGCTCCGCGCCTGGCTTGATGAGGTCGAAGCGTTCTGGGCGGCCGAGCTATCGGCGTTCAAGACGCACGCCGAGCGCACGCGACCGCGGAGGCGATGAAACCTGACACGTCAACCAAGGTGACCAGGCAACGGTGTCGGTCAGCGTCGCCGTAGAGCCGGCTGTGGCGTTCGACGTCTTCACGCAGGAAACCGATGCATGGTGGAGACGCGGCTTACGCTATCGGCTGGCGGGACGGCGCCCGGGCTCTCTGTGCTTCGAACCCGGCGTTGGGGGCCGCTTGTTCGAATCATTTGAAACGCCTTCGGGGACTCACGTTCACGAAGTCGGCCGTGTGACCGTCTGGCAACCACCGTCGCGTCTTGTCTTCACCTGGCGAAACGCCAATTTTGCACGTGCGGAAAGCACGGAGGTCGAAGTGCTATTCGAGCCGATCGGCGCCGGCACTCGCGTAACCGTGCGACATCGCGGCTGGTCGACTCTCGCACCGGATCACCCGGCCCGGCACGGCCTCGAAGGCGCGGCGTTCAGCCGCATGATTGGCCTGTGGTGGGGAGAGCTCATGACGGCACTCCGCGAGTTCCTCGAGACATGTCGCTAATTACTGCGGCGTCAGGCAGGAGTAATCCGGTCCGCCGGCTGTCCCGCCCGTATAATCCACGAAGATCGCTTGGCCCTTACGCCCGGCACCCGCCTCGGCGTCTACGAAGTCACCACGCAGCTCGGCGTGGGTGGGATGGGGGAAGTCTATCGGGCGACGGACACGAAGCTGAAACGTCAGGTCGCCATCAAGATTCTCCCATCGTTTCTGGCAGCCGACCTCGATCGCCTGGCCCGCTTCCAGCGCGAAGCGGAGGTCCTCGCTTCGCTGAATCATCCGAACATCGCCGCTATCTATGGGCTGGAGGACGCCGACGGCGTGAAGGCCCTCGTTCTGGAACTGGTTGAGGGGCCGACGCTCGCCGATCGCATCGCACATGGGCCGATCTCAGTCGACGAGGCGCTGCCAGTCGCGCGGCAAATTGCCGAGGCGATCGAAGCGGCCCACCAGCAGGGAATCATCCATCGCGACCTCAAGCCGGCGAACATCAAGGTGCGCGCAGACGGAACGGTGAAGGTGCTGGACTTCGGGCTGGCGAAAGCTATCGCACCTGCCTCCGAAGATGCCCCCACGCTGACGACGATTCCCACTCAAGCCGGCGCCATCATGGGGACTCCCGCTTATATGAGTCCCGAACAGGCGCGAGGCGAAGCCGCGGGTCGCCAGGCAGACATCTGGTCTTTTGGTGTGGTGCTCTACGAGATGTTGACCGGCGCTTCGCCGTTTGGCCGGCACACGACGGCTGACACGCTGGCCAGCGTGCTTGGCAAGGAGCTCGACTGGAACGGGCTCCCTCCCGACACGCCACCGTCGATTCGCCGATTGCTTCGCCGCTGTCTCGAGAAAGATCGCCGGAAGCGGCTCGATTCGGCGGCAGACGCACGACTTGAAATCGAGGACACGCTGATGCCGCCCGCCGGCGAGCGGCCGAGCAGCAGGTCGGCCGCCTCACGGGCGAGGCCGGCAGGGGCGCTCACCTGGTTCGTCACGGGTGTGCTGGTGGCAGCCGCGATCGTGGGCGGGGTGTCGTGGCCGTGGAACAGGACGCGACCGCCAGCGGCTCCGGTAAGTCGTCTCGACGCCCAAGTCGGCGCGGACGCCTTCCTGTCCTTCGATCTGGGTGATGCGATCGCGCTGTCACCGGACGGGGCGCTGGTCGCATTTGTCGCGCAGAAGCGCGACGCTGAACGTTCTCAGCTCTACGTCCGGAGACTCGCCGAGCTGACCGCGGCGCCCCTGCCGGGAACCGATGGCGCGGAAACGCCATTCTTCTCGCCGGAGGGCAACTGGATCGGGTTCTTCTCCGGCGGCAAGCTCAGAAAGATCGCCGTCACCGGAGGCCCGGTCGTCACGCTGTGCGACGCGCCCAACGGCCGCGGCGCTGTGTGGAACGACGACGGGACGATTGTATTCGCGCCGTTCGGCGGCCCCAACAAGTTCGGACTGCTGCGGGTGCCATCGGCCGGAGGCACACCGGAACCCTTCACAACGCCGACCGGCGAGAACGCGGCGCATCGCTGGCCTCAGTCCCTTCCCGGCAACACGGGTATTCTCTTCACTGCCAGCGCCAACTCGGGCGACTATCTGGGCGCGAACATCGCCGTACGCACACCGTCGAGCGATGCGCCAAAGATCGTGTGGCGCCGGGGCTATCACGCTCGATATCTGCCGATCGGTCATCTCGCCTACGTCAACGACGGGACGCTTTTCGTCGTCGCCTTCGATCTCGATCGACTGGAGGCCAACGGGCAGCCGGTGCCGCTGGTCGAGGGCATTGCGTCGAACCCGACGACCGGCGCGGCACAATTTGCGGCGTCGGTCAACGGAACGATCGCGTACGTTCGCAGCGGAGCCCTCACTTGGGGCACGCCGATCGCCTGGATGGATCGCGAAGGCAGGCAGACGTCCTTCGGACCGCCACGACTCAACTGGTTCTCGATCCGGATCGCGCCAGACGGCCCCCGGCTGGCTCTGCAGAGCAACAACGACATTTTCGTCTACGAATGGTCGCGCGAAACGCTTACGCAAGTGACGTTCGACCCGGCCGCGGATGCCGCACCGCTCTGGACGCTTGATGGGCGTCGCATTACGTTCCGATCGATGCGCGACGGCAACCGCGGATCGAATCTTTATTGGCAGAAGGCGGATGGAACCGGCGCCGCCGAGCGTCTCACTACGAGCGCGAACACGCAGATTCCGGGCTCCTGGCATCCGAGCCGCCGGTTCCTGGCATTCTCCGAGGAGGTCGCGGAATCGAACCTCGATCTGATGATTCTGCCGATGGAGGGGGATGACCGATCAGGCTGGAAACCGGGAACACCGACCCGATTCACCAGCGGTCCGTTCGTCGAACGGGACCCGGCGTTCTCACCAGACGGGCGATGGATCGCGTATGTGTCGAACGAATCGGGGCGTGATGAGGTGTACGTGCAGGCATTCCCCAACGGCGCGGCACGCTCGACAGTGTCGAGCGGCGGCGGAAACTTCCCCACGTGGTCACGCGTCAGCCGGGAGCTGTTCTTCAGCGCCGACGCGAAGATCATGGTCGCGCCATACACGATCCAAGGGGACGCCTTCGTGCCGGAGAAGGTGCGCGTCTGGTCGGACGTGCGGTTCGGTGCCCGCGTGAGCCGGATGTTCGATCTTCATCCCGACGGCAAACAGTTCGCGATTGCACCGGTCCAGAACCTGCAGGTCGACCACCTCACGCTCGTGTTCAATGTCTTCGACGAGCTGCGGCGCCTCGCTCCGATCACACCGTGAGTCAGCGCCCGGTACGACCGCTCGGCGAGTCGCGACGACGACGAAAAACCCACGACCGTCAGAGCCACGTCCACGTAACGGATGCCTGGCTAATTCGGCTTGATCCCAAATGCGGCTGATGCTAAACAACGGCGACAATGGATTAACACCCCCGTCGAGGTGATGAGGAGGCGTATGCGCGCGTTATTGATGGTTTTCATCTGCTCCGTCACCCTCGCGGCACAGCAGGCGGGTGCACCTCTGGTGACGAATCAGGATCTCCTTGCCGGCCTCCCGAGCGATGGCTCCAAGTGGCTCATGTATCACGGGAACTACTTCGGGCATCGTTACAGCCCGCTGACGCAAATCACGCCGCAGAACGTCAATCAGCTCAAAGCGCAATGGACGTTCCAGACGACCCTCACTCCAAGTTTCCAGACGACTCCGCTGTTGGTCGATAACGTGCTGTACGTCACGGGCGTCGGTGGAAATGCGTGGGCCATTGACGCGCGATCGGGCCGGCAGATTTGGCGGTACCGTCGAAATATGCCGGGCGACCTCCAGGGTGGAACTCAAAACCGCGGGTTCGCCGCACACGGCGACAAACTCTTCCTCGGAACCGGAGACGCGCATCTCCTGGCGCTCGATATGAAAACGGGCGACGTGATTTGGGATGTGGAACTGGCGGACTACAAGAAAAGATACTCCGCGACGGTCGCACCGCTTGTTGTCAAGGACAAGGTCATCATCGGCCCCGCCGGCGCCGAGTATGGCATTCGCGGATTCATCGATGCGTTCGATGTGAACACGGGCAAAAAGGCGTGGCGATTCTATACGGTGGCCGGCCCCGGCGAGCCGGGCGGCCAGACCTGGCCGAAAGGCAGCGACGCCTATCTGCGCGGCGGCGGCTCGATCTGGGTCACCGGCACGCATGATCCTGAACAGAATCTCGTGTTCTTCGGCACGGGCAATCCGGGGCCCGATTACTACGGTACGGTACGCGAAGGCGACAACCTGTATACCGCATCGGTTGTCGCACTCGACGTCGATACGGGACAACTGAAGTGGCACTTCCAGTTCACCCCGCACGACGTGCACGACTGGGATTCCACTCAGGTGCCCGTGCTCGCCGATCTGACCATCGGCAATCAGCCTCGCAAGACGATGCTGTTTGCCAATCGCAACGGGTTCTTCTACGTGCTCGACCGCACGAACGGCCGTATGATTCTGGCAAAGCCGTTCGTGACACAGACGTGGGCGAAGGAAATCAGCCCCGAGGGACGACCAATTTTGCTTCCAGGTTATATGCCCACCGAGGAGGGTACGAGAACGTGTCCCGATCTCGGAGGAGGCACGAACTTCTTCTCTCCGTCGTACGATCCGGCGCAGCGCCTGTTTTTCGTGAACGCGCGTGAGACCTGCGCCATCTATTACTCCTGGAACGAACCATTTAGAGAAGGGGAACAGTACGAAGCCGGCGGCACGACACGCCCGCGCGATCATCGCAACTTCGGCGCCCTGCGAGCCATCGACCCGCTGACCGGCGAGCGCAAGTGGGAGTTCCGCTATCCGACGCCGTCCTCGTCCGGGATTCTGACGACCGCATCAGGACTCGTGTTCTCGGGTGACGCCGAGGGGAACATCATCGCGTTGGACTCGCGGAGCGGCAAGTACCTGTGGCATTACCAGGTCGGCGTGGGCCTTCGGTCCACGGGCGGAACCACCTATATGGTCGATGGCCGCCAGTATCTTCTCGTGCCGTCCGGGAGTGCACTGACGGCGTTCGCGTTACCGCAGTAGGTGCCATGTTCTAAGCTACGCTGTCGCGTGGGTTCCTCTTGACAGCTACAAGAGCGGGCGATACTCTCCTCTCGGCACCTACAGAACAACCGTCATCTTGGAGTCACCGTGCTCTCACGTCCGCCCATCGATGCCCTCCGCGGCTCGCTCGACCTGCTCGTGTTGAAGACCCTCTCGCTCTCTCCCACCCACGGGTGGGGGATCAGCCAACGCGTCCAGCAGATCTCGGGCGGCGAGTTCGAGATGAATCAGGGCTCGCTCTATCCCGCTCTGCAGCGCCTCGAGAAAGAAGGCTTGATCACCAGCGACTGGGGGGTGACCGACAACAACCGGCAGGCCCGCTACTACAAGCTGACCGCTGCTGGACGGCGCGCCCTCGGCAATGAGGTGGAGAGCTGGAAGCGCTTCGCCGCGGCGCTCGACACCGTTTTGCGCACCTCGTGAGACGTCCTTGAGCACCGCTCCAATTCCGCTGGGAGCACGTCGATGAAATGGTTTGATAGCACCCGCGCGCGGCTCCGCCTGTTGTTCGCTCGTCGCGCCGCCGAGTCACGGATGAATGACGAGTTCCGGTTTCACATCGAGATGGAAACGGATCAACTGATGCGCGCGAAGAAGCTCGCGCCCGACGAGGCGCGGCGCCAGGCGCTCGCCGCGTTCGGGGGCGTGGAGACGCACAAGGAAGCGCTGCGCGACGGCCGCGGCCTGGCGTGGGTTGGCAACCTGTCGCTCGATGTGAAGCTCGGGCTCCGAATGCTGTTCAAGTACCCGGGCCTGACGCTCGCGGGCGGACTGGCGCTCGCCATCGCGATCGGGGTTGGCGCAGGCTATTACGACCTGATCGGCAAGGTCATGGCGCCGACGATCCCGCTGCCCGAAGGGGACCGTCTCGTCCTGATCGAGACGCAGAACACCCTGACGAACGAACCCGAGTTGCGCGTCGTGCGCGATTTCTTCGACTGGCGGCACGAGCTGAAGACGATCGAGGATCTAGGGGCATACCGCGGAGACACCCGAAACCTCATCATCGGCAACGCGGCTCCCGAGCCGATCCAGATGGCGGGGCTCACGGCCGCCGCGTTCCGCGCGGCACGTGTACCTCCCCTGCTCGGCCGTGCCCTGCTCGACTCCGACGAAATTCCGGGAGCAGCCGGCGTGGTCGTGCTCGGGTACGACGTGTGGCAGCGCTCCTTCGGCGGCCGGCGCAACGCCGTCGGATCGGCCGTCAAACTGGGAACGACACCAGCCACCGTGATCGGTGTTATGCCCGACGGTTTCGGGTACCCAATCAACCACGACGCCTGGACGTCACTGTCGCTCGGTGCCTCGTACGGTGCGCTCGAGGGTGGCGCGATCGGCGTGATCGGGCGGTTGGCGCCCGGCGTCACGCAGGACCAGGCGAACGCCGAGCTGCGCGTGCTCGCAGAACGGACGGCCGCGGCGCTTCCGGGGACGCACGCGCATCTTCGGCCGCGTGTGATGCGGCTCGGGGAACAACCTGAGATACCGGACGGCATCGCGCAGTTCGCGATGCAGAACATGCCTGTGCTGCTGGTGCTCCTCATCGCGTGCACGAGCGTCGGCACGCTGATCTACGCGAGAACGGCGACACGCGAGGGGGAAATCGCCGTGCGTTCTGCGCTCGGCGCCAGCCGCGCGCGCATTGTCGGGCAGCTCTTCGTGGAAGCCCTCGTGCTCGCATCGGTTGCAGCGGCGATCGGTCTCGTCGCCGCCGATCGGGCGACAGTGTGGGCGATCGGCAACTTCGACGACGCGCCGTTCTGGATC
The DNA here is from genome assembly GCA_963811435.1 of Vicinamibacterales bacterium. Lineage (GTDB taxonomy): Bacteria > Acidobacteriota > Vicinamibacteria > Vicinamibacterales > JAMQPK01 > JAMQPK01. The sequence continues at coordinate 164,140 of CAWERD010000003.1, read as the reverse complement.
ACGCCGGGCCTGAAGCTCACGACCATCGTGTATGCGAGTGTCCTCGCGGTTATCTGCGCCGCCATGCTGTCGCTCATGCCTGCGCTGAAAGCCACGCGCGCGGTGCAACCGCACCTCCCGAACCGGGGCGCCGCCGGCGCCACGCTGCGCTTCGGCCGCGTCTGGACGGCCGCCATGATCGCGCAGGTCGCGCTGACGGCCATCGGCATTCCGACCGCCATGGAGAACGCGACCGAGGCGATGCGCAACCTGAACATCCGGGCGGCGTTTCCGAGCCGCGACTATCTCGCCGCCCGCATCGAGATGGGCGAGGCGCACACGCTCGCCGAGCTCGAGCGGCGCATCGCGCAGGAACCCGGCGTGGTCGCAGTCACGTTTGCCGACCACGCGCCAGGGTCAGGAGGGCGATCACGATCGGGAGAGGTCGAATCGTCTGGCGCCGGGCCGGCGCACAAAGTCGGATTTCACGCGTCAGCGGTGGAACCGGGATTCTTCGAGGTGTTCGATCGTCCCATTGTCTCCGGGCGTACCTTCAACGGCGGCGACCGCAGTCCGAATGCCCGAACGGTGATCGTCAACGAGACATTCGCACGCGCGTTTGCGCGCGACACGGGAAGCGGCACGCCGATCGGCGCCCGGCTCCGGTATTCCGCGGCAGCCGGGCAGGACGCCGCATCAGCGGCGGACACGTCGTTCGAGATCGTCGGCGTCGTGCGCGACTTCGGACTCAACCCAGACGACCTGGGCCGCGAACCCGCGTTTGTGTTTCACGCAGCGCCGGCGGAAACGATTTCTCCGCTTGTGATAAACGTGCGCGTGCGCGGCAATCCGGCCACGCTCGCCGCGCGCCTGCCGGCGATTGCGGCGACTGTCGATGCAGGGTTGCTGGTGCGCGACGCGCAGCCGCTCAGCGAATGGATCCGGCAGCGCGATCTGCACCTGATCACGGCGGCCGGAATATGGGCCGTGGTGACGGCGATCGTCCTGTTTCTGTCGGCGTTGGGGATCTTCTCGCTGATGTCGGTCAGCGTCTCGCGGCGCACGCGCGAGATCGGAGTGCGCGCCGCGCTCGGCGCCAGCCCGCGCCATCTGCTCGCCGGTATTCCGTCGCGCGCCATGGCGCTCATGGGCAGTGGGATCGCAACCGGAGGTGTTCTGCTGTTGGGGATCGTCGCAGTCGTGCGCCCGCGCGAGGAGATTACGCTTTACGCCGGGTACCTTGGAGTGACGTCCCTGGTGATGCTCGCTGCGTGTCTACTTGCCTGCATCGGACCGGCCAGGCGCGCACTCAGGATCAATCCAACCGACGCCTTGAGGGAGGTCTGAACCACGCATTGCCGCATTGGCGCCGATGCCGAGCCCGAGGGTGCGTGATGCCACAAAAACGATGCTGATCATCTGGCACGAAGTCGGCATCCGCCTGGCGCTGGGCGCGCAACCTGGCGCCGTGCGTGCCCTCTTCGTTCGACAGGGTCTACTTCTCACGTCGCTCGGGGGAATGCTGGGACTCGTCTCGTCAGCGACTCTTTCGCGCTGGATCTCGCCCCTGCTCTATGACGTGGCTGCCTTCGATCCGCTCACGTATGCCATCTCAGGTGCGGCTCTCGCTGGCGGGACGATCTTTGCGAGCGTTGTCCCTGCTCGCCGCGCCGCTTCTGTCGATCCCATAGAGACGCTCCGCAGCGATTGATCGGCTCTACTCAATGAGGCAGGGTGCCGGCTAGCGGCCGCCGGCGCGAGGCGGGGTCATCTCTACCGTGCGAGCGGCGTCGCGCTCGGCGACAGCGCGCTCGAAGAGCAGCCGGATCTTGTCGCTCTTGCGAAATTCCGCGAGTATCAATCCGCGGTTGCTCGCATACGTTTCGTCGATGGCATACGCGAGCACCGTGGCCATCACGTCGCCTTCGTCGCTTCTCGTCTCGGCGAACCGCTTCTGGAATTTCCGCAGCACGGGCTCGAAGGCGCGATCGTCCCACTGCTCTTCGCCGACGTCGAGGCGAACGAATTCGTTCAGCACCGATGCAAACGAGGCGTTCGCCGGAAGATGCCAGAAGGTGACGTTGGCGCCGAACTCCTTCACGTACAGCGGAAGATACAGCGTCGCGTGCGCGGGCACCTGCGTGCGCAGCGCCGGGTTGTACCGGCGGACTTCGACTTCAGAGAGGCGCGTCCGCCGCATGATCTCGCCGATGGCGATCGCGCGCGGCGTCCGCATCGCGTAAATCTCGGTCTGCCGTACCGATTCCCTGAGGCCGGCCACCCTGGATGCGTTGCCGAACACCATCTCGGCGTACAGGGCCGAGCGCGGACCATAGGTCCGGTAGATGTCGCGGTAGCGGTAGAGCCCAATCTTCCTGAGATCGCGCGAGAACTGCGACCCGATGAAATACCGGTCGCGCACGTCGTCGCCCCCGAGCCGTGCCCCGCTCACGAGGATGCGGCCGACGTTGAGGCCGCCGCTGTGGTGTTCGGACAGCGCGGGGATGAACGACCCGTAGCGCGTGGCGAGAATCGTGAGATACGCCGCGCAGTACGACGCCTGCGTCGTCTGGTTGTGCGCCTCGATCACGTGCGGCGACAGGCGCTTCAGCCGGTTCCAGTTCACCGCGAGAAACTGGCAGAATCCGATGGCGCCCGCCCTCGACCGCCGCGTGCCGTTGAACCCCGACTCGAGCAGCGCCTGCGCGAGACCGATTTCCGCGGGCACGCCGAAGCGCTCGTAGATGACGCTCCATTCTTTGAGGAACCCGCCGTACTGCAGCTCGTTCGGCCCGACGAAGTAGCCACGCGTGGGATTGTGCACCACCGGGCCGGCGGCCTGCTCGAGAAGGGCCGCAACCTGATCGCGCCGCGGGTCGAGCTGTGTCGCCAGCCGCTGCCCGTCGAGCACGTGCGCAAGCGTGGGATCCTTCCAATCGGCCCCGGTCAGCCAGTCGCCCTTGGTTGGAAACACCACGAGCAGGCGCCCGTCGACGGCGCTGCCGTACGCGATGTGTCCGTCAGGAATGATGAAGATCTGCTTCCAGAACTCGTATCCCGGCCGGTATTTGAGGATCGCTGCGGCGTCTTCGTCCCGACGCGCCAGCACGTGCTCGTACGCCTGCCGCGCACTCGGATCGGCGGGCAGAGATGCCTGCGCGTTCCCACGCAGCACGAAGGCATCGAACCCTGCCGCCGACACGGCGACAAGGGCGAGAACAGAGATCGCTCGAGTCAATGGGGTGAAGCGACATCTTAGCCGATCTCGGCGCCGATGCCGCGTCCGATAAAAAGACAAACCGTCCCACAACCGCACAGTTATTCCGCAACAACCCGGGATGCCGCACGTTTTCACGACATGTCTCTGGCAGGCATCTTGATGAATAACTGCTGCCATGCAGGATCTGAAATTCGCGCTGCGCGCGTTCACCAGGACGCCCGCAACCTCGGGCCTGGTCGTCATCACGCTGGCGGTCGCCATCGCCGCAGCCACTGTCATCGCCAGCACCATCGACATGGTCTGGCACTTCATTCCTGCCGTCCGCACCAACGGGCTGGTGTTCGTGGCGTCGACCGATCCCCGGCCCGGGCAATCACAGGCGGGGGTTGCGGACGGGCTTGCACGTACGGGCGTCTCGATTCCGGACCTGGCCGACTGGACCGATCGCACGAGCACGTTCCGGGAATTTGCGGGCTTCACATTTCAGAGCGCCATCCTGACCGGATCGGACACGCCGTCGCGCATCTCGACCGTGCGCGCGACCCGCAATCTTCTCGACGTGTGGGGCATCACACCGCAGATCGGCCGCACGTTCGCCGCCGACGAGGCGACCATCGGGCGCGAGCATGTGGTCCTCGTGAGCCACGCCTTCTGGCAAAGCCAGCTCGCCGGCGCGAGTGACGCAACCGGCAAGACGCTGACGATTGACGGCCATCCGCACACGATTGTGGGAGTGCTTCCGCCGAGCGCCTCCACCGGCATGTTCACGCACGATCGACGCCATGGTGCCCATCGTGCTCGACCGCGCGCGCGCAAAACGCGACGAGCGCAGGTTGTATGTCACCGGCGTGTTGAAGCCGGGCATTGCGCGCGAGCAGGCCGAGGCCGATCTCACTGCCGTGGCGCGCCAGCTGCAGGCTGACTATCCGGACACCAACGCGAAAACCGGGGTCGTCGTGCGGCCCTTGATCGAGATGCTCGGCGGCAACATCACGGCGGTGGTGATTCTCCTCTCGCTGATCGCGTTTATCGTGTTGTGTATCGCCTGCGCAAACGTCTCGAGCATCATCCTCGCGCAGGTCGCCACGCGCCGCCGCGAGCTCGCCGTTCGCGCGGCGCTCGGTGCGGGGCGCTTCCATCAGATACGCCAGTTCATGATCGAGAGCCTCTTCACCTCATCCATGGCGGGCGCCGCCGGGTTGTTCCTGGCCTGGTGGGGGCTCTTCGCGATTCGGTTCGCCGGCACGGGCATCGAAGGCTTCAGCGATATCGGCGTGAACAGCCGCGTGCTCGCGGTCGGCGTCGTGCTCACTGTGCTGGCGCCGCTGGGATTTGCGCTGCTGCCGGCGCTGCGCATGTCGAAGCCCGACATGAACGAGCTGCGCCAGGGCAACAGGGGCGCCGAAACGGCGCGCGGCCGGCGGCTTCGCGAATCGCTCGTCGTGGCGCAAATCGCGCTGGCGCTGATTCTGATGATGCAGGTCGGCTTGATCGGGCGCACGTCGTGGCGGCTCCACTACATGCACAAGGGATTCGATCCGGCGCAGGTGCTGACGTTGCGCATGAGCCTCGCCGAAGCCGATTATCGCGACCCGGCTGCCGCACACGACTTCTACACGCGCGCGCTCGAGCGCGTTCGGGCGCTCCCGGGAGTCGTCTCGGCCGGCACCATCAATCGCCTTCCGGTGAGCGATCGCCAGGCAACGGTCCGTTTCGTGATTCAGGGCAGGCCGCCGCTCCCGCGAGAGTCGCAACCTGAAGCGTCACACGTGGCGATCAGCCTCGAGTACCTTCAGACGATGCGCATTCCCATCGTCGGCGGCCGAAACTTTCTTGGCCCCGATTTCGGCAATGCGCCGCCCGTGGCGCTCGTCAGCCGTGATGCGGCGCGCCAATACTGGCCGGGACAGAATCCCGTCGGGCAGCGAATCGCCTTCGTCGACACTCAGAACCAATGGATGGAAGTCGTCGGCATTGTCGAAGATGTGAGAAATACGGACGCCGATCTTGCACCATCGCCGCAGGTCTATGTGCCCAGCGCGTGGCGGCCTGAACGTGCCATGACATTCGTGGTTCGCAGCGCCGGCCCCGATCCCGTCCAGCTTGCGCCCTCAATCCGCCGCGAGCTCGCGCAGCTCGACAAAACACAGCCCGTCTACGATGTCATGAGCATGCAGCGCCGGGTCGTCGAGGATCTCGGTGGAACGTATCTGATCACCGGCATGCTCGGTGTGTTCGCGATTATCGCCCTGCTGCTCGCCGCGGCCGGCGTGTACGGTTTGATTTCGTTTTCGGTGAGCCAGCGCACGCGGGAGATCGGCGTGCGCATGGCGCTCGGGGCGCAGCCGGCGTCGATTCTGGGGATGGTCGTCGTGCGCGGAAGCGTGCCGCTGACGATCGGGCTCGTCATCGGAGCGGCCGGAGCCGCGGCCCTCGTGTCGGTCACCGCGAGCGCCCTTCCGGAAATCGATCTGCGCGATCCGCTCGCGTATGTCGTAGTGGTTGTGCCGCTGGTGGTTGTGGCCCTCGTGGCCACCTACATTCCTGCACGACGCGCCACGTATGTGGATCCACTTCTCGCATTGCGCGCGGAATAGCCATCCACGACCGGCGTCAGACGTGCTCACGGCGGGTCTAAAAACCAAGACCCGCCCTACATGCTCGACTCCCCGACTCCCCGACTCCTCGACTCTTTCGACTCCCCCGACTCCCCGACTCCTCGACTCTTTCGACTCCTCGACTCTTTCGACTCCCGAGACTCTTCCGACTCTTTCGAGTCTCCCTATTCGTACCTCAGCGCCTTCACCGGATCCAGGCGCATCGCGCGGCGCGCCGGCCAGAAGCAGGCCATCACCGCCACCGAGATCAGCACCACGCTGATCGATATCAGCGTCAGCGGATCCGCAGAGCCGGTTCCCACCAGCATCCCCTGGAGCAGCCGTCCTGTTCCCACCGCTCCCGCAAGCCCGAGCACGAGACCGATCCCCAGCTGCACCATGCCGCGCCGCAGAATGAGCCACCGCACCTGTTTCTCTTCGGCGCCAAGCGCCATGCGAATGCCGATTTCCTGCGTCCGCTGCGACACTGAGTAGGACGTCACGCTGTACAGCCCGACCGCCGCAAGCACCATGGCGATGATCGCAAAGGCCAGGAACATCGTGCCGAAGGTACGCTGCGGCCAGCGCGAGCGGGCGAGAATCTCGTCCATCGTACGGATGTTGGTAACGGGCACATCCGGATCCATGGCCGTCACTTCCTGCCGCAGCAGCGCCGTCACCGCCGCCGGACTGCTCCGCGCGCGCACGATGATCGCCGCGGCCATCTGCATGCCGAAATTCTGCGCGTGCGTGATGTACACGATCGGGTCTGGATCGCGCTCGAACCCGCGCTGGCGGATGATCGGCGCGACGCCGACAACGGTGGCCCCGTAGAATTTCGGCGCGCCGGGCATGTTGCCGTCGTTGATGAGGCGGATGCGCCTGCCGATGGGATCTTCTCCGGGAAAATACATGTCGGCCAGCCGCTGATTGATGATCATCGCCTCGCGGCCCGGCTCGCCGTCTGTGGGGGCAAAGGCGCGGCCGCGCAGCAGGCGCACGCCGAGCGCATCGAAGTACTTTGTCCCGATCGCCACCATCGACACGACAGGCGGCTGCGTCGAGGCGGGACGGCCCTCGATCTCGAGACGGCGAAGGGATGCGCCTTGAAACGGCAGGTAGTTCGTCGTGCTCGCGCCCTCGATGGTGCTGATGCCCGTCAGCCGCTCGTCGAGCCTCTGCAGAAACAGCGCCCGCGATTCGATCGTCGCGTACGATCGCGAAGGAAAGATCAGCTGCATGGCGACCAGCCGCGACGTGTCGACGCCGATGTCCATGCGATAGAGGTTCAGAAAGCTCCGCATCATGAGCCCCGCGCCCGAGAGCAGCACCACGGTGAGCGTCAGCTCGGCCACGATGAGGCCCGTCGTCCAGCGGCGGGCGCGGAAGCCGGCCGATCCAGCGCGGCCACCATCCTTCATCACTTCGCTGACGCTCGTACGCGACACGTAGATCGCCGGCGCCAGGCCGAACACGATGCCGGTGAGCAGGCAGACGCCCGCGAAAAATGCGAAGACGGTGGGGTCCATCGTGAACACCATCCAGTACGGTTTTCCGATGTCCTGGGTGTTCGCGTCGAACCACCGCACTCCGAAGTACGCAAGTCCGAGGCCGGCCACGCCCGCCACGAACGCGAGCAGCACGCTCTCGACCAGCAATTGCTTCACGATGCGCCATCGCGTGGCGCCGATCGACACGCGGACGGCAATCTCGCGCGAACGATCCGACGCGCGCGCCAGCAGGAGGTTGGCGACGTTGGCGCAGGCGATCAACAGAACGAAGGCGACGGCGCCCATCAGCGACCAGAACAACACCCGTATCTGCGTGCCGATCACCTGCTCGGAGAACGGCGTCACCGTGGCCGTCATGTCCTTGTTGCTGTCGGGATAGTCTTTCGCGAGCTGCGCCGCGATGCCCGTCATCTCGGTGCGCGCCTGCTCGATCGTCATGCTGTCGGCCAGGCGGCCGTAGGCCATCATCATCCGGCCCTGCCGGCCGCCGCGCACCTGCGCCGCCGGCATCTGCGACATCGGCAGCCATACCTGGGTGTTGAACGGAAACTGCATCCCCGGCGGCATCACGCCCACGATCGTGGAGGGCTCCGAGTTCACGCGGACGGTGCGGCCAATCACCGACTGGTCTCCGCCATACCGGCTCTGCCAGACGGTGTGACTCAAGAGCATGACGGACGGCGCGCCCGGGCGGTCGTCTTCCTCGATGAAGCCGCGCCCGATGGCGGCGCGGGCCCCGATGAGGGCCAGGCCGTTCGCGGAAATGAACACCCCGTCGTACCGATCGGGCGCGCGATCGTCGGCGCTGACGTTCATGGGGGTTGGAAAGATGATCGAGATCCCCGAAAACGTGCGCGTGGCACGCCGCCAGTCTTCGTAGTCGGGGGTCGACACGCCGAATTCACGGCTTTGTCCATCGCGCGTGCCCACCCACATGACGCGGTCTGGCTCATCGAACGGCAGGCTCCGCAAAAGCACGGCGTTGACGATGGTGAAGACGGCGCTGGTCGCGCCGATCCCCAGCGCCAGAGCCGCCACCGCGGCAAGCGTGAACCGGCGATCCTTGATGAGCCGGCGGAAGGCATAGCGAAGGTCCTGGAGGATGCTCGTCATCTGCGTACCTACATTATGTGAGGAGACACTTCTATTACGCGTTCACCCCTGCCCTGGTTGCAACTTGATGGACAGATCGTTGTGAGCCGATAACATAGCGGGGCACGTGCTCGCACAAAATCGAGACGGCATCACGACGCTCGCGCGACAATCCATCACCTGGATTCTCCTCGCGGCGGCATACGCGCTGGCTGGAAGATTCGGCCTTGCCCTCGCCTTTGTCAACCCGAGCGCCACTGCCGTGTGGCCGCCGACGGGCATTGCTCTGGCAGCCGTCCTGATTCTCGGCCCGGGCGTCTGGCCCGGCATCTTTCTGGGCGCGTTTCTCACCAACGAGCTGACCGCCGGATCATCGGCCACGTCGTTCCTGATTGCCGCGGGGAACACGCTGGAAGCGCTCACCGCCGGCTACCTGGTGACCCGGTTTGCCGGCGGCCGCCGCGTGTTCGACCACGCACAGAATATCGTGCGATTCGTCGTGGCGGGTCTTGCCGGCGCCGTGGTCAGCGCGACGATTGGCGTGACGGCCATCTGCTTCTTCGGCTTCGCGGCCTGGGCCCAGTACGGCTCGATCTGGATGACGTGGTGGCTCGGAGACATGGCGGGCGCGATTGTGGTGGCGCCCGTCATCCTCTTGTGGGCGGCACATCCGCACTACTCGTGGCCACCGGCGCAACAGCTCGAGCTCGCCCTTCTGACGCTTATGGCGGCGGTGATCGGATGGCTGGTGTTTGTCGCCGTTCCGTATCCGCTGTCGTTTCTCACCATTCCAGTGTGTGTATGGGCCGGGTACCGCTTCGGTCAGCGCGAAGCGGCCACCGTGACGTGCGCGCTGTCGTTTCTCGCGGCGTGGGGCAGCGCTCGAGGACTGGGCACCTTCGCGCAGGAGTCGCCGAACGATGCCCTCGTCCTGGTGGAAGCGTTCATGGCGGTCGCCAGCATCGTCGGCCTCACGGTCGGAACCGCCGCCTCGGAACGCCGGCGCGCCGAAGAAGGTCTGCGCCAATCTCATGGCGAGCTTGCCACACAAATCGACGAGCGAACCCGCGAGCTCGAAGTCAGCGAGCGCAGGCTGAAGACCATCATCGACACCGAGCCCGCCTGCGTGAAGCTGGTGTCGGCCGAAGGGACGTTGCTCGACATGAATCGCGCCGGGCTCGAGATGATTGGCGCAGACGACCTGTCACAGGTGGCCGGACGTCGCGTCATCGATCTCGTTCACCCCGACGACCGGAACCGCTTTCTCGAAATGCACAAGCGCGTCTGCAACGGCCGGTCAGGCCGGCTCGAGTTCCGCATCGTCGGGTTCAAGGGCCAGGAGCGATGGGTCGACTCTCACTCTGTCCCATTCGACATGCCCGCCGACACGGGTGAGCGCACTACGGTCGTGTTGAGCGTCACGACAGATATCACCGTGCGAAAGCGGCTCGAAGAAGAGTTACGCCAGTCGCAGAAGATGGAGGCCATCGGCCTGCTGGCGGGTGGCATCGCGCACGATTTCAACAATCTGCTCACAGCTATCGCGGGAAATACCGACCTGGTGCTGATGTCGCTTGGCAAGGACGACAAGCGCAGGAACGATCTGGAGGAAGTCGCCAAGGCGGCGCAGCGCGCGGCAGGCCTCACCAGGCAGCTGCTGGCGGTGAGCCGGCGTCAGATGCTGCAGCCTGCGGCGCTCGATGTGAACGCGATGACCGCCGACGTGCAGACTCTGCTTCGCCGGACGATCCCGGAGAGCATCGACCTTCAGCTCGATCTGAGACCCGTCGACAGCGTGCGCGCCGATCGCGGCCAGCTCGAGCAGGTGGTGCTGAACCTGGCAATCAACGCCGGCGATGCGATGCCGAATGGAGGCACGCTGCGGCTGACCACCGAAACGGTCGATCTCGACGAATCCGCCGCGCAGGCACGCGCGCCAATGCCGGCTGGCCGGTACGTGCGGCTTGCCGTGAGCGACACCGGCGTGGGCATTCCGCGCGAAATGCAATCGCGTATCTTCGAACCGTTCTTCACGACGAAAGATCGCGACAAAGGAACCGGCCTCGGCCTCGCCACGGTGTACGGCATCGTCAAGCAGACCGGCGGGTTCATCTGGGTCGACAGCGAGGTCGGCCTCGGGACGACGTTCGTGATCTACCTGCCAGTCATCGACGAACCCGTTCTGCCTTCGATTCAGGTCCCGCCGCGCATCCCGGCCGCGCGCGGATCGCAGACCATCCTTCTCGCCGAAGACGATTTGGCGGTACGGCGCTTCGCGGTCGATGTCCTGCGAAACCACGGCTACAAGGTTCTGGATGCCGGCAATGGAGACGAGGCGCTGCAAATCGCACAGCAGTATCCCGAGCCGATCCACGCGCTGGTCACCGACGTCGTGATGCCCGGTATGAGCGGCCGCGACCTGGCGATCAAGCTGACGGCAGATCGCCCCAACGTGCGCGTGATCTACACGAGCGGCTACACCGAGAACGTCATGCTGCGCGCCGGGTTCGAGCACGGGCTTACGCTGCTCGCCAAGCCGTTCCTGCCGGGAGACTTGCTTCGGAAAGTGACCGAGACGCTGCGCGCATAGACGCCGATCGCTCTCGGCTCAATCACGCGATTGTGCCCGCCAGCCTGGTTCGCGTGTAGCGGACATACCATTCGGTCGCCAGGACAGTGGATGTAAATCCGATCCACATGGCGATACCGAAAAACTGTGGAGGCTCCAGGCGGGTGAGCGATCGTGTGGCGAAGAAGATCCCCATCACGGGCCGAGTCGTCGCGATCCCCAGCACGATACCGACTGCACGCAGCATCCATTCGCGATGACGTGCTACATCGCCCCGCCTGATGTGCCGCCAGGCGATGACGAGCGCCGCAAGAAATGCAGTGCCGTAAAGACTCGTTGCCGTCGTCTCGACCCACCCGCCAACCGGCGCACGCATCATTCCGTACGCGGTCACGCCAAGCACGATTCCGATGAGGAGCAGGCACCGGCCCATCCACCGATGAATGTGCGGATGTCGTGTGCGGATCCGCGCGGAGAGCTGGATGGGAATTCCGAGGGCAAGCAGCAGACCTAGAAGAGCGTGGCCGCCTGTCAGCAGGGGACGTGCCTCAAAAGAGGCGTCGAGTGCCGCAGATATCGCATCGCCGCCAGGAGACGGAGCCGCGAGCACAGCCAGCCTTCTGATCGATACCGCGGCAGCAATCGTGCAGAGCGCGACGATCGCAACCCAGAACGCCCGTTGCTCTCTCACGCCACTGTCATTCATCCGTTAGATCAGTAAACGAACCTGCAGACGAATTGGTTCCCCTCGGAACTTTCAGCCCGTGATTTCGTCCAAAGGCGCATGCGGTGGGTGGCCGGCGGCATTGTCATCTTTCTCGTAATCGTGGGCTGTCCCGTGCACGCGATGCAAAAGGTCTTTGCGTCGCCTCCTCAACATACTGATGCGTTCCGAACGGCCGCCGAGGCGACGTGGGGCGTGGCGCTGCTGCGATTCACGACAGCAGGCGAGCTGCAGGATGTGTCACTCGCCGGGTCTGGATTCTTCGTTTCGCCGAAGCACTTCCTCACCGCCGCGCATGTGATCGATCTCAGGAAGCTCTCAGGTCGCGCGCGAGGACCGCGCGACGAGATTCGCGTTTTTCGAACTGATCCCCTCGCCGACGGCTTCCACGGGCCGCTCAGAGTGGTGTACGAGGACGCCGCGCTGGACGCGGCCGTTCTCGAGAGCCCTCAGGCTTCGACGCACTGGCTGACGATCTCGGCAGGCGAGGCGAAAGACGGTGAAGAGGTTGGGCTCTACGGCTATCCATTGGCGGCGTGGAACTCGAGACTCGCGCCTACCGCATACGCGCTCGGGAATCTGGGCATCGTCGCCGGATTCGGGCGAGACGGCAACGTGCGCCGCATGGTCACCACGCTCGTGTCGAACCCGGGCAACAGCGGCGGCCCCGTGTTCCGGCTCAAGACGAGCGAGGCGATTGCGATTCACAAAGGACAGCTTGTCAATGCGAACGGCGAAGACATCGCCGGCTATTCGATCAGCACGCCGCTTTTCAACATGCGGCGCGAGCTCGAGAAGCTTGGACTCTATGTCTCAGGTAAGATCCCACCATGACGTCGAAGACGGATCTTGCTGTCTCGTTTCTGCGACTCGCCGCGTCTGGCCGTGTCCGCGAGGCGTACGCCAACCATGTCGCGAAGGACTTCAGGCATCACAATCCTTTCTTCGCCGGTGATGCGAATGCCCTGATGACCGGTATGGAAGAGAACGCGCGCCAGAATCCGGACAAGCGTCTGGACGTTCTGCACGCGTTGGAAGACGGCGATCTCATCGCCGTGCATTCACACGTGCGGCAGAATTCAGGCGACCGCGGCGCCGTGGTCGTTCACCTGTTTCGTTTCGAAGGCGACCGCATCGCCGAGCTCTGGGACGTCGGCCAGCCGGTGCCCGAGCAGTCGGTCAACGTCCACGGGATGTTTTAACGCGCGAGACCCTTAAGCGACAGATCGACCCCATGGTCCCCGCCTTGGCAGATCCGCTCCTGCGTCGTGTTGGGATAGAGCAGGAACCCTCCGACGAAGCGGCCTGAAAGGCCGTTCGGAGAAACGGTCAACCTTGCCTCATCAACCAGGATCGTCAGCAAGTCCGACGGAGTTGCCTGTTCCGCGATGAAACTCCATTGTTCGTTGCCCTCGTAGTTCGTGAGCGTCACCTGGCCGTCAGGCATGATCTGACCCCTGAGCGACTGAACGTACGACTCGTCATAACCGGCCGTCTTCGCACCGGGACCAAGGGTCGGTCCGCTCAGAATGACTTCGATTCTGGCGTTGTCCTGGTCGAGCCGGACCGCGAAGGTCCGCGTTCGGAACGCAGATGGAAAAGCCGGCCCGCAGCCGTTGGCCGCCAAGGTGAGCGTATAGGCACCCGCAAGGGTGGGGCGAGACGTGAGTGCCGGTGCCGCTAGCGATGGAGGATCGAGAGGCAACGAGGGAGATGGTGACGCTGGAAGCCGTGTGAAGCGATCCGTTTCGCTGCAGGCGGTCAGCAGGCATACAAGGAGCAATGGGATCAGACGTGTCGAGCGCACTGGAACCCGACTGTATACCTTAAACGCCAGAGACGCCAGCGCCGCACGGAACGGTTGGCAGAATGGCCGGAATGTTCCGAATCGACTCCTCTTGACAATCTAGAGAAGCGGCGTATCCTTCGTCTAGATTGACTAGAGGAGAACCCCGCGACCTCGTGCAGGGCACCCTGCACATGCTGATCCTGAAAACGCTCGCGCTCGAGCCCATGCACGGCTACGGCATCGGCGTGCGGCTCGGGCAGATCAGCAAGGGCGTGTTTCAGGTCAACGCCGGCTCGCTCTTCCCCGCCCTGCGCGTCCTCGAACGCGATGGCTTCATCGCCGGTGAGTGGCAGATCACCGAAAACAACCGCCGCGCGAAGTACTACACGCTCACTGCCAACGGACGCGCCCGCCTCAAACAGGAGGCTCGCGAGTGGGAGGCGCAGACCTCGGCCATCGCGCGCATTCTGAAGGCCTCGGCTGAGGAGCTGTGATGGCGTTCCTGAACCGCCTCGTGTCGGGGATCCGCGCGCTCATCTGGAAAGCGCGCACCGCACGCGAGCTCGACGACGAGCTGCGTCAGTACCTGAACGCCGCGATCGAACAGAAAGTTTCCTCCGGCATGACTCGCGAGGCTGCCACGCGCGCAGCGCGCCTCGAAATGGGCAGCGTCGAGGCGGTGAAAGACGAAGTACGCGACGTCGGTTGGGAAACGACGGTCGAAGGCATCTGGCGGGACGCGCGACACGGGCTTCGCCTGCTTCGCCGGTCACCCGGTTTCACAGCGGTCACGGTGCTCACACTCGCCCTTGGCATCGGCGCAAACACGGCCGTCTTTTCCGTGGCCCACGCGGTTCTTCTCCAGTCTCTGCCCTACCCCGAGCCCGAGCGGCTCGTCGCGCTGGTTCCGGCGCCGAAGGACCAGCCGTCGACGGCAGAGCCGATTTCCTATCCCAGCTTTCTCGACTGGCAGGAACAGAGCCGCTCGTTTGAGTCGCTCGCGGCATACGTCGTCGCGCAGTCCACGCTGACGGGCCTTGGCGATCCAGACGCCCCAATCGCCGCCGCCGTGACGCCCAACCTCTTTTCGCTCCTGAGAGTGGCGCCGCTGGCCGGCCGCACGCTCTTGCCTGCCGACGGCGATCCCGCAGCGGCGCGCGCCATCGTGATTAGCGAGCCGTTCTGGCGCGATCGGCTCGGCGGCCGGGACAACGTCGTCGGGCAACTTCTCACACTCGACGGCGCCCCCTACACCATCGTCGGCGTCATGCCGGCGAGCTTTCGGTTTCCGCACTCGAGCCCCGCAGCACAACTCTGGATGCCGTTGAAACAGTTCCGGCCGTTCGAACCGATCCTGTCGGCCCGGGTCGCTCCATTCCTGTCGGTGGTCGGCCGGCTCAAGCATGGCTATGGCCGTCCCCAGGCGACCGCCGACATGAACGGGATCGCCGCCCGGCTCGCGCAGCAACACAGCGAGGCTCCGCGCGATCAAGTCGTTCACGTCGTCAGCCTGCAGGAGCGCGTGCTTGGCGACACGAAATCCTCTGTGCTGCTGCTCCTCGGTGCCGTCGCGCTGCTCCTTTTGATTGCGTGCACCAACGTGGCGAGCCTGCAGCTCGCCCGATCGGTTGGCCGGACCCGTGAGATGGTGGTGCGATCGGCACTGGGGGCGGGACGATCGCGGCTCCTTCGGCAGATGCTCGTCGAAAGCCTGCTTCTCGCGCTGGCTGGCGGCGCGGCCGGGCTCGCCGTCGCGCACACGAGCCTCTGGATTCTGAGCGCGCCGATTGGGCGCGACTTCTCCCATATTCGCGACATCGGCATCGATCGATGGGTGCTGGGATTTACGCTCGTGCTGTCGTGCGCGACCGGGATTCTCTTTGGACTGCTGCCCGTACCTCGGATCGAGCTATGCCGACCTGAGCGAGAGACTGAGAACCGGCGGTCGAGGAGGAACGCAGGATCGGCGGCACACGCAGACGCAGAATGTCTTGGTGGTGCTCGAGGTCGCGCTCGCGCTGGTCATGCTGACGAGCGCCGGCCTGCTCATCCGGAGCCTGGTGCATCTCCAGCGCATCGATCCGGGGTTCAATGCCTCGCGCGTGCTCACCGGCACCATCAATCTTCCGCAGACCGAATACGCGACGCAGGAGCGGTGGCTGGCATTCAACTCAGCGCTTCTCGACAGAGTTCGGCAAATGCCCGGAGTGGCCGATGCCGCGTTCGGCGTGGGCGTGCCGTTCCTCTCCCCTCCAGTCAAGGTGCCATTCGAGATCGAAGGGCGCTCTGATGGGCAAACCGGTGCGACGAATACCGGAGAGTTCGTCATTTCGAGTCCTGGCTATTTCCGGGTGTTGCAGATTCCGCTGATTCGCGGCCGCGCCTTTACCGATGCGGACACGCGCCGCACGACGCGTGTGGGCATCGTCAACCGCACGTTTGCCCAGCGCTACTTCGGCGACGAGAATCCGGTGGGCCGGGCGATTCTGCTCGGCGCTCCGAAAGGCATGCGCATAGAGATCGTCGGCCTTGTCGGCGATACGGCACACACGTCACTGGTGACCCCGCCGCCGCCGCTCCTTCACCTGCCCTACGCGCAACGTCCGTTCTGGATCACGAGCTTCTTCCTTCGAACGACGGGCGATCCACAGAGCGTCGCAGCCGCGTTTCGCAGCGAGGTCGCGTCGGTGGCGCCCACGATTCCCGTGCTGGCGCTCGAATCGATGGATGCGATCCTGCAACAGTCCATCGCCGCGTCCAGGCATCGGACGCTGCTGCTCGGGCTTCTCAGCGCTCTGGCCCTGATGCTGGCAGCGGTGGGCATGTATGGCCTGCTCGCGTTTACCGTGGCCAGACGCACGAACGAGATCGGGATTCGCCTGGCGCTTGGCGCGGCACCGCGGCGCGTGCGCCGCCTCGTGATCGGCCAGGCGCTCCGGCTGACGCTCGCGGGCATGGCGCTCGGTCTTGGGATCTCGCTGGTGGTCACGCGATTTCTCGCAAGCCTCCTGTTCCGCGTCAGCCCAACCGATCCATTGACCACGGCCGCCGGCAGCCTGCTTCTCGTGATCGTCACGCTTGTCGCCAGCTACGCGCCTGCGCGTCGAGCGACGAACGTCGATCCGCTGATCGCGCTTCGCGCCGAGTAACGCGCACGTTCTCACCGTTGCACGAGCTGCACACAACATTCATCGGGCTGTATTGACCCCGTCGATGCACAGGTCTAAACCTTCCGTATGGCAAAGAAACGGAAGCGCAAGACGAAACGGACGGCCGGCAAACCGAGCACCGTCGATGTCTCGCGCCGCATCTGCAATCTCGAGCCTTCGACAGGCACCGAAAACGACTGGGGCTTCTTCGACAGCCTCGCGGGCGGCGCGCTCACCGCGATTGCCGCTCCACCCTCGTCTGTCGACCTGCGCGCCGCGTGGTGGAGCATCAACGATCAGGAAGATACCGGGTCGTGCGTCGGCTGGGCCTCTAGCGACGGCATCGTGCGCTATCACATGGTGAAGGCCGGCAAGCTCACGAAGACCCAATTGCTCTCGCCACGGTTTGTCTGGATGGCCTCGAAAGAGACGGACGAGTTCACGACACGCGCGGCCACGTTCATCGAAGAGGCCGGCACGTCGCTGAAGGCCGCGCTCGACATCGTGCGCAAGTACGGCGCGGTGACCGAAAACATGCTGCCGTTTCACATCGCCACGAAGATGCACACCGGCAGCGAGAACGCGTTCTACGCGGCCGCGGCGCAACGGAAAATTGCCTCGTACTTCAACCTTCAGCGGAATCTGACTCAGTGGAAATCGTGGCTGGCGTCGAACGGACCGATCCTCGCCGCGCTCGCCGTCGATGAGACCTGGGAAAACGCCGCCGCGACGGGAGGCAATATCGACGCCTTCATGCCGAATACGGTCCGTGGCGGTCACGCCATCACGATCGTCGGCTACCTGGCATCGGGCCGGTTCATCGTGCGCAACAGCTGGGGAACCGGCTGGGGCGACAACGGATTCGGATACGTGACGCCGGCCTATATCGCCGCGGGCTTCTTCGACGAGTCATACGGCATTACCGTTTAGGTACTTCGCATGTCATGGCAGATGGCGGATCGCAGATAGGAGAGATACCGTCTGCCATCAGCCATCTGCTCTCTGCCATAACACGTTCTATTCTGCCTGTCGGATGTCTTCTCGCGCAGAGCGGATTTAAGTCCGAGCCACGTGCAACTTTATTCATCGTGCGAGTGGACTTTCGTCGATCGCGTCGAGCCGGCGTTATCCCTTAAGCGCTGACAGGATGGCGCTTTCTGGTTCGACGGTGCCCGGTACGCCGGTTGCTCAACACGGCTCCGTGCGAAACAAGTTGCGGGGAACCGGCGAACGCCACACGCCGGATGGGCGCGGGGAGTCTGGCTGCACTCTGACCAGGGCTGACGTGCGCGCCTGCCAGGGCTGCGCTGATTGCACGCCGGCCGACCGTGCTGACGGCCTCGGCCGCAGTTCTGATTACGAAGACACCTACCTCGATTGGCCGCGGCGGCAGCGACGAACCGCCGCCGATTGAATTCCGGCCGGTAGAAATCCGCGCGATCAACGAAGGGCGTTGATGGCCGCTTCGAGCTGCTTCAATTCCGACTCGCGGCGGCTCTCCAACTCGCGGCTGCGGCGATCGGCGTCGAGGCGGCTGATTTGACGCTGCAGGTCGGCGACTTTGCCCTGAACGTCGAGCGTCGCGATCCGCTGCTCGACCGCCGCTACCTTGCCACGCAGATCGAATGCGTTGATTTCAGACTCGATCGAAGCCGTTCGGCTTGCGGAACGCAGCCCGGCGATTTCCTTTTCGACCGCCGCAATCTTCCCTTCGACATCGTAGTCGCGAATCGACCGTTCGATGCGCGCGATCTCGGTCTGGTGCCGCTTGATGCGATTCTCGATCTGCGCGCGCTCGGCCGGATTCGCCCCGTAGAGGCTGGCATTGACGGACGAAATAGCGCCCTGTTCCGCAGAGATGGCTCCGCCTAGCGAGCTGAGGTGCCCCTGCATGGCCGAAATCTGTCCGCGCAGCGCGCTTTCCTCCCCCTGGATGGAAGACGCTCGCCCGCGCAGCGCGCTCACCTCGCCTTGAAGCGAAGAGATTTCGCCTCTGAGCGCGCTCTCCTGGCCCCGCACCGATGAGATCTGCCCCTGCAGGCTGCTCACCTCGCCGCGCAGCATGGCAAGCTCCCACGTGGTGTCGAGCGCCGCAAGCATGCGGTCGCGCCATTGCTGTGCCGCCGCATCGACAGCACGCTCTGCGCCACCGATCCGCCACGACGTTCGCGCAGCCGATCCACCCTGCCGCATGACTTCGAGACGTTGGACTCCGGTTCCCCGCTGTGCTTCCATGACAAAACGACTGGCCTGCGAGATCCACTGGCTGGGGCGACCCGAATTGCCGGGACCACCGGCGCCCTCGGCAACGAGGCACAGCCGCAGATCGCCGACGCGTGTCTGTATCACCCGATCGTTGCCGCGCGTGCCGATTTGCTCGTCGACGATTTCACGGCCCCCGACATTGCGGGTCGATCGGGATCCACTGAACGACGACCCGCTGGACAACTCTGACCAACACGCGGAATCGCGATCGATTCCAGCCTGGGCGGGTGCCGCCGAAGATGTCTGCCGCATGATCGGTGCCTGAACAGGCGCCTTCGACGCGACGCCGGGCTGCGCCGCTGCAAGCGGCAGCGTCAGCAACGCAAGCGCGATCGCCGGAATCACAAACCGGCGCTGTCCTTCATGCAAAGTTTCGCTTCTCAGAATCGTCATGAGCCGTGCCTCCAGCTGGGAGCGTTCGACCATCGACAGGGTCGCCACGCGACGAACGGACGGGGCCATCGAATCGGCGAGATCGAGCAGCGTTCGCGCATACACCGAGGGGAGGGTGCCAAGCGCAAGGACCGCTTCGTCACATGCCTGCTCGCGAGCCGCCGCTGCACGCCGCGCGGCGATCCAGATGAACGGGTGAAACCAGTAAAACGCAACGGCGATGCGCGCAAGCAGGTGCCGTAGAGGATCACTCGCGGCAAGATGCGCGATCTCGTGCGCCAGCACGACGTCGCGTCGCTCTTCGCTCCAGGTGCCTATCGATGCCGGCAGGAAAATCACGGGACGCCACACGCCGCCGGCCATCGGCGTGCCAACCTCTGGGCTCACCACGAGCCGCAACGGGCGCTGCACTCCAAGCCGGCCGACAATTTTTCCGGCCGCATGGCGCCATTCGGGATCGTCAAGCTCATCGGCTTCTCCAGCCAACCGGTGCGCGCGGAAGAGCGAGACGAACAATCCTGATAGCGCGATCGTCGTACCGAGCGTCCACACGATCGCCAGCAATCCCGGCCACGCCGGCATGTTCGCCAGCGGTAAGAGTGTCGATCGCAACGTTTCCTGTTGCGCGTCTTCTCCTGTACCGTTGTCGCGAGCAGCCCCTGATCGACCGCGCTTTCGTTCTGACGGCGTTCGTCCGGCCGACGTGGGGCCGGCTGCGCATCATCGACGATCGTTTGCCAACCCTGAGGAAGCGGCACATGAAGCGCGGGCAATGCGGGGGCGATGAGCGGCAGCGCCAGCACCGACACGAACCCGACCGTCCAGAACCGGTGGCGCGTCACTGCAGGTGCATGCCGAAAGACATACGCGACGAACAGGGTCAGCGACAGAACCACCGTGACCTTGAAGAGCAGCATTGCGTCCACGTCAGCGTCCCTCCCTGGCAGCTTTGTCGATGAGACGCTTCAGACGCCGGCGCGTCTCGTCATCGAGCTCATCTGGCTGGATGTCGAGCAGTGTCGCCAGCGCGCTTTCGGTAGAGCCGCCGAAGAAGGTCCGCAGCACATGCTGAAGCTCTGAACGCTGCGCGGTCTCACGGGGAACGGTCGGCCAGTAGTCGTACCGGGGCCCGTCCTGTTCGATGCGGAGATGACCTTTCTGGACGAGGATGCGCAGGATGGTGCGCACGGCGGCGTCGGTGGGGGCCTCGTGCATGGCGGCACGCACGTCGGTGGCCGTGGCATGACCGCGCGCGTAGACGATGTCGAGCATTTCCTGCTCGCGACGGCTGAGCTTCGGCTTCTTGTGTTTCACGTTCCCTCTGCAGACGGTGGCGCAGGGTTTCAGCCCTGCCTAACCCTAGCAGAGGTTATGTTAAAAAATCAACACTCAGTTAAAAAATCCACACTCACCGCCGATCGTCCCGCCAGCCGTTCGACGCAGCGGCCTTGAGCGCCTCGATGCTGAGGCGCGTGCCTGCCCGGGAGTTCGCGGTGCGGATGCGCTCGGAAGAAATGCCGTGGTCCCGCAAGCCGACGAGGTCGTCGATCGTCAGGCCCTTGTAGCCCAGATCGTTCAGCTCACGCACATATCCGGGCGATACGCCGTGATTGCGAAGACGAATCAGCGCATCGACGGAAAGATTCTGGTAGCCCAGCGTGCGCAGGTCACGCACGTACTGGGTGAGACGCCGTGATTGCGAAGTTGAATCACCGTGTCGAGCGGCAGCTTCTCGTAACCGAGCGCGCCGAGCTCGCGCAGGTACTGAGGCGACACGCCATGATCGCGCAGGCGGATCAATGCGTCGAGCGCGAGTCCCTGATGGCCCTGCGCCCGCAGGTCTCTCACGTATTCGGACGACACGCCGTGATCGCGCGCCCGAACCAGATCGTCAGCCGACAGCCCCTTGAGCCCTTCGGTCGCCATCTCCCGGACGTATTGCGGCGACACGCCATGATCTCTGAGGGTCACCAGCGCATCGATTGTGTTGAGGCGATAGCCCAGCTGTCCCATGTCGTGCAGATAGCTCGCCGACACGCCGTGCTGGAGAGCGCGAATCAACTGCGGCAGATCGGGTCGCGCGTATTTCTGGGCGGTCAGCTCGTCGAGAAACGCAAAGCTGAAATTGGCGCGCGCAAAGAAGTACTGCTCTGCGGGCGTCGGCCTCGCAAAGCCCCGCTTCTCCAATGCGCCAGCAAAATCTGTGCTTGGCGCGAACGTGTAAGTGCCGGCTCCCACGCCGCTGCGGAAGATGCCCTCGAAGTGAAACGAGCCCGCATCGCGCCGTAAGGTGAACTGCACCTGGCCGCCCGCGCCGGTCAGCATAGACGCCGGGAGGCCGCTGAGCTGATCGACGTCAACCGTCGATCCATAAGAACCATCACCCTCGCTCAGCCTCAGATGGACGGTCCGAGTATCTGCCCCCGCGCGGATCTCCCAGGTGCCCGGGTTCTGCGGTGCGGCAAGCGCCGCGCGCTGCGCAAACGCCAATGGCCGCTCGGCGGTGCTCGCCAGCGGCAAGTTCGACCGGCCGGCGGCCGCCGTCGCCACGGCAAACGGAATGACCAGCGCGATCGCCGTCACGGCGACAAGGGCGCGGAACGGCCACGCCGGCGTCGTTCTATTGCGTCCGTCGTCGAGCACGGCCAGCATGCGTCCTTCGATTTGCGAGGAGGCCGCCATGCTGACCGCAAGCGCCGGCGCGCGCCGGTTGCCGAGCGTGTATGCGAGCTCGAGCAGATCTTCCGCATATTCGCGGGCCTGCGTGCCGGCCATCAGCACGCAGTCGTCACAGGCCAGCTCTCGCTCTACGCGAAGACGACGGGCCAGCCACCAGACCATCGGATGTATCCAATAGAACGCGCACGCTGTTGCCGCGAGCATTTGTGTGAAGCAGTCGTATCGTGCGACGTGGGCCAGCTCGTGGAGCAACACCGCACGGCGTCGACCCGTCGTCCAGCGATCGGCGTCGGCCGGGATGACGACCGTCGGGCGTACCGTCCCGAATGCCATCGGCATCGTCTGCTGTGGGTTTCTCAGCAACCTGACCGTTCGCCGGGCATTCACACGTCTCGCGCACTCGTGCAGCAGCGCCGTCCAGTCGGCATCGTCGACGACGGCCGCGCGTCGCACGAGCCGTTGCAGGGCGTACCGTTCCAGAATCACGCGTGCCAGCAGAAGCAGCACGCCGGCGGCGTACACAGCTGGCAACGCAATCGCCCACGGAATCGCGCCCATGCGCGGCGATGCGCTCTCGCCGGCGACGGCAGAGGCGTCGGCAACCGGCGAAGACACAGGATTCGATTGGACCACACGCACGGTTTCGAACCCCGGCGGCGCAGGCAGCTCGAGCACGGTCCAGCCGGGCAACGCGAGGGCCGGTACAGGCAGCAGCAGAAGACCAATGATGGCCAGGCTCCACAGCCAGTGTCGCATCGCCGCCGACATCCGCCGGGCGAACGCGGCATGGATGAGGCCGATCGCGGCCAGCAGCACCGACGCCTTCAACAGGATCGAGATGAGCATCATCGCTTGCCTCCCTGACTGCGGACGCGCTTCAACAACGCGCTCAACCGTTTGTACTCGTCCTCCGACAGCGGCGTGTCCGTCACGTCGAGCAGCGCCGCCATCGCCGAGCCGGGCGAGTTGTTGAAGAAGGTACGGACGAGCTGCGCCAGTGCCGAGCGGCTCGCCTCTTCGGGCTTTGCGGCGGGAAAGTAGACATATCGCGGACCGTCATATTCGCGCCCGAGCAGACGGCGGTCGATCATGATGTCGAGCAGCTTGCGCACGCTGGACGGGCTGGGCGCGTCGCGCAACTCCGACCGGATGTCCTCGACGGTCGCGCGCTGACGCCGATGCAGGATTTCCATGATCTGGCTTTCGCGGCGTGTGAGGCCTGTGGCTGGCGGGTTCCGCATGCTGTCGCCTTCCTCCTCGTAAGCGCGAAAATTTTCGCGCCACGCGAATATATTCGCGGCCGCGCCGGAAGGTCAAGCGGATTTCGAGGATTGTATTATGACTATATGATATCGTATATTGATAATATGACCAGGCGGGCGATCTCCGTCACGTTGGAAGCCGACAATGTCACGTGGCTCAAGGGGCGTGCCGGCGCAGCCGGCGAGAGCGTCAGCGCGCTGCTCGATCAGATCGTCACCGTGGCCCGCCAGGGCAGCCACGCAGGGCCGGCGCGATCGGTCGTCGGCACCATCGACATCGATGCCTCGGACCCGCTCCTCGAACAATCTGATGCGATGGTGCGCGCGGCCTTCGATGCCTCGCTCGGCCGTCCGCTCACCGTGCACGAACGACGCGCTTCCCACGGTCCGACCCGCAAATCGCCGAAGCGCCGTGTCTGATCCACAGAGCGCCATTACCGACACGCACCCGCTCATCTTTCACGCGGCGGGCGGGGGCCAGCTCGGCCGCCGTGCCGCCGCGTTCTTCGCTCGATGCGAACGCCAGGAGGCGATCGTGTACGTGCCTGCCGCCGTCATCTGGGAGTGCAGCCTTCTCGCGCGCGTCGCGCGCGTCAACCTGCGGCGAAGCGTCGGTGCGTTTTTTGCCGATCTCTTCAGCAATCCGGCGTACCAACCGCTCGATCTCACACCTGAACAGATTTTTGTGGCCGACGAACTTCGTTTTACGCGCGATCCGTTCGACGGGCTCATCGTCGCAGCGGCGCAAATCGAGGGACTGCCTCTTCTCACACGAGACAACACCATCCGCGAATCTGGCGGTGTCCCCGTCATCTGGTAGCGTTGTTGCAGGTTTACTCCTTGGGTCGTTTTTCCAAAGGAGGATCGTAATGGCGGAATACAACGACTGGCCAGCCTGGGAAGATGAAGATCGTTACTGGCGTACCAACTACCGCACTCGCCCCTACGCATCGGCCGGCACGGAAGACTACGACTACTACCGTTCCGGCTACCAGTACGGATACGAAGGCGCAAAGCAGGACTACGGCAAGAAATGGGACGAGGTGGAGTCGGATCTCTCCAAATCGTGGAGCTCATTCAAGCATCGCGGTAACACGACCTGGGAACAGATGAAAGGCGCGGTGCGCGACGCCTGGGATCGCGTCACCGGGTACCGTACGGTAGGCACGCGGTAATCGTCACAGCCGGACGTTCCGCGGGGACCGCACATCCCCGCGGAATCTTTCTGCGATCTTCCTCTTTACATCCCACATGAACTGCCGTACGCTCCTCTAAACAACCCACAGGAGCGGCTGATGGCACCGGGCAAGTCTGACATTCTCCAGGGCACCCTCGACCTCATGGTGCTGAAGACCCTTGATGCGATGGGACCGATGCACGGCTACGGCATCGCGCGCCGCATCGAGCAGATGAGCGAAGATGCGCTGCAGGTCAACCAGGGGACGATCTATCTCTGTCTCATTCGCCTCGTGCAGAAGCGGTGGATCCGTGCCGAATGGGGCACGTCGGAAAACAACCGCAAGGCGAAGTTCTATTCGATCACCAGCGCCGGCCGGAAACAGCTCGTTGCCGAGACCGAGAACTGGGAGCGCATCTCGGGCGTCATCGGACGCCTGCTTCTCCTCGGCGGCCGGAGGTAGCCATGTTCACCACGTTGACGCGGCTGAGCGCGCGTGTTCTGGCGTTGCTGCGAATCCGGGATCTCGATCGCGACTTCGAGCAGGAGCTCGAATCACACGTGGCGATGATGGCGGACGACAACATCCGCCTCGGCATGACGCCCGAAGAGGCGCGCCGCACAGCGCTGGTTCGAGTGGGCGCGGCTGGATCGATCAAAGAACAGCATCGCGAGGCGCGCGGATTGCCGGTGCTCGAGGTCGTCGTTCAGGACCTTCGGCATGCGGTACGCGGGCTCGCACGCACGCCAGGCTTCACCGCCGTCGCGGTCGCGACGCTGGCGCTCGGCATCGGCGCCAACACGGCCATTTTCACGTTGGTCGATCAAGCGCTCCTGCGACTGCTTCCGGTCCGGAACCCGCAAGAGCTCGTGCTGGTCACCTCTCGCGGTTCTCATTACGGGGGCACGGCAGGCGATGGCAGCGAGCTGTCGTACCCGCTCTATGTCGACTTTCGCGATCACAACGACGTTTTCGCGGGAATGTTCGCCCGGGTGAGCGTCCAGACACAGATACACATCGACGGCCAGGCCGAGCAAGTTTCTGCCGAGCTCGTCTCCGATAGCTACTTCCCCGTTCTCGGCGTCACGGCGGCGCGCGGCCGGGCGATCCTCCCGCGTGACGATGACGTGTCCAGCGGCGATGTGGCCATCCTGAGCCACAGGTACTGGCTCAGCCGCTTTGGCGGCGACGACTCGGCTATCGGCAGAACGATCGTCGTGAAACGCCGCGCGCTCACCATCATCGGTGTGGCGCAGGAAGGCTTCGACGGCGCCAGTCTGATCAGCGCGACGCAGCTCTTCCTGCCCATGCACATGGCATCGGCGCTCGCACCGATCATGGCCGAGCGACCCATCCTGGAAGACCGCCGCAGCCGGTGGTTGAACGTCTTCGGCCGTCTTCGTCCGGGAATGACACCCGAACGAGCCCAGGCGGGCCTTCAGCCGTTCTACGCCTCGCGCCTCGCGATCGAAATTCAGGAACCATCGTTCAGCCGGGCGTCCGAAACCGACAAGGCCCGATATCTTCAAAGCACGGTCGAGCTTCGTTCTGCCGGCGAAGGCAAATCACCCGTGCCCGGCCGCCTCGCCCGTGCGTTGTGGATTCTGATGGGCGCAGCCGCGACGGTTCTCCTCATCGCCTGCGCAAACCTCGCAAACCTGCTGCTGGCCCGCGCGACCGCTCGCCGCAGGGAATTTGCGGTCCGGTTGGCATTAGGCGCAAGCCGGCGACGTGTGGCTCAACAGCTGCTCGTCGAAAGCCTGTTGCTGGCATTCACGGGCAGCGTATTGGGACTGGCGATCGCAATGTGGGGAGCCGGCGCACTGCTTCGATTTCTGACGCCGCTCGGAACCACGCTCACGTTGTCGGTCGTCCCGGACGAACGCATTCTCGCGTTCACGCTGCTCGTGGCGGTCGTGACCGGCCTGGGATTTGGTTTCGCGCCGGCGCTGCAGACGACCCGGCCGGAGCTCGCACCGACGCTCAAGGACGAAGCAGGAGCTGTAGCCGGCGGCGGTTACAGCCGCCTTCGTCGCACGTTCGTGATCGTCCAGTTTGCGCTGTCGGCGGTGCTTCTGGTCACGGCCGGATTGTTCGTTCGGTCGCTGAGCAACCTCATGCACGCAGACCTCGGGTTCGAGACGACGCGGGTCGTGTCTTTTCGAGTCGACCCGGCAGCAGGCGGTCATGACGACGAACGAGGAAAGGCGTTCGCCAAACTTCTCCGTGAACGTGTCGAAGCCACGCCGGGTGTCACCGGGGCCGCGTTCGCCTCTCAGCCGGTGCTCTCGGGAGGCGGGTGGAACAACCGGATCACGATCGAGGGACGTGCGTACAACCCGGAAGAACGCGTGTTCTCCTCCAACAACGGCATCAGCCCCGGCTACTTCAAGACGCTGGGCATCCCGCTTGTCGCCGGTCGCGACTTTGATGAACGTGACGAACGAATGCCTCCGGCGGGAGGCCCATCGCTGTTGCCTCGTGTCGCGATCGCGAACGAGACCTTCGCGAAACGATATCTCGACGGACAATCGCCGATCGGGCGACGAGTAGGGTTTGGACGCGATCCTGGAACGCCGACGCCAATCGAAATCGTCGGCCTCGTCGCCGACGCAAAGTACTCTGGCGTCAGAGACGACACTCCCCCGCAGCTCTTCTTTCCGTACCTCGAAGGCCGCAGTGTTGGACTGCTGACGATGTACGTCCGGACGCGCGAAGAACCGACGTCGATGATCCCGGTATTGCGGCAAGTCGTCCGGCAGCTCGATCCGGCAATTCCGGTACGGGAAGCGCGGACGTTGCACGAACAGGTTGAGCTGTCCGTTTCTGTCGAGCGCCTCATCGCGAGCCTGTCGGCCGCGTTCGGACTGCTCGCCACGATGCTGGCAATGGTCGGCCTTTACGGCGTGATGACCTATACCGTCGCGCGCCGCACGCGCGAGATTGGTGTCCGCGTCGCACTCGGTGCCGTGGCGAAGGATATTTCCTGGCTGGTCACGCGGGAAGTGATCGTCCTGGTCGCCATCGGCGTGGTGTTCGCCATCCCGGCGATCTGGAGCGTGACGCGGCTTGTCGAGAGCCAGCTCTACGGGATTACGCCTCTCGATCCGCTCACCATTGCGTGTGCGATCGGCGTGCTTTCGGTCGTCGCCGCCGTTGCCGGCGTGGTGCCGGCGCGTCGAGCCGCGCGGGTCGACCCGCTCATCGCGCTACGATACGAGTAGATGCATCCGCCACGGCGCGAACCTCACTCCGCCGGAGACTCGCCCGGTTTCAGCACACTCAGATGCTGCCGGTGCGCGAGGCGGGCGGCGATGTAGTCGGCGTGCTCGATGCGCAACTCGCGCGAGATGCGGCGGATCTCGTTGTCTTCGACAACCGCGATCGTTTCGTCGGCCGACGAGACGGCGAACAGGCAGTGCAGCAGCGCGAGCTTCTCCTCGTGTGTCGCCTGGTTCGAGAACTCGCGCGTCACCTGAAAGTCCTCGACGCCGCCAAACAACACGCTCTGCGCTTTCGCAATCTCGACGACGAGCCTGGCCTGTTCCGCAGGCAGATGCCCCTCGCGCGCAACCACCTGCTCGATCACGCCGGTCTCCTGCGGGCTGACGTGCTGATCGACGTGCGCGACGCGGCTGAGGATGTAGGCAAATGCGGCCAGATGGCGAGCCCGGTCGGGCTCGAGGGTGCCAAGCGCATCGACGATCGTCCGCACACCTTCGAGGTCGGGCTCACGTGAACTGTCAGAGCCACCCAGTCCCAGGAACTTCAGCAGCGACATATGCGGATAATACTTCCTGATGAACCACGGCAGGCTGGCGATCACGGCGCTGGTGGCACTGTGCGGCGCCGCATACCTTCCCTTCGTCAGTGGCGGCCTGCTGACCGACGACTTCATCCACTTCAGCAGGCTGCGGACGGACCCCGCGCTGGTTCAGATGCTGGCGACTCCAGATCCGTTCCGCTTCTATCGTCCCGTCGTGCAGTCGAGCTTCTGGCTCAACAGCCAGCTGTTCGGTCTGAACCCGGGATCATTTCGGATGATCAACCTGCTGTTGCATATGGCGGTAATTGCGAGCGTCTTCGTGCTGGCGAGAAAACTTCTCGTGCACCCGAGGGCGGCGCTGCTGGCCACGCTCGCGTTTGCCCTCACGCCTAAAGCGCATCCCATCGGCGTCCTGTGGATCTCAGGTCGCGGCGATCTGCTGATGGCGCTGTTCTCGGTGCTGGCCGTGCTCGCGTGGGTGCAATGGCACGAATCGCAGCGGTCGCGCTGGGTGATCATGAGTTCGTGCTGCTACGTTCTGGCCATCCTTAGTAAGGAGACGGCGATCCTGCTGCCATTGCTGCTGCTGGTGACGCCGTCATACCGCGTGGCGATCACGCGAAGGAGCATCGCGGCCGTTCTGATCATGGTGGCAGGTGCGGCGGTCGTCTTCGGCGCGCGCATGCGTGCCGGCGCGATGATGCCCGGGACGCTGGATTCGCACTACGGGTTGATTCAACCGGTTGTTCGATGGGCCCGCAATCTGGAGAACTATGTCGGTCGCGTGTTCCCAAGCGCGCTGGGACTGCTGGCGATCGCCGGCATACCGGCGTGGGTTCACCAGCGAAGCACGGGAACACAATTGGACCGCCGCAAACTTCGCGATCTTGCTCTGTTCGCCGTCGCCTGGTTCTTCGTGTTCGTGCTTCCGGTCCTGCCAATATCTTCGCGCAGCGAACTGTATCTATATCTCCCTGGCGTAGGATTTTGTCTGCTGGCTGGATTCCTCGTGGACACATGGCTGAGCGCGCGAGCAAACCGACGGCTCGCGATCGTCACGCTCGGCGTCTACATCCTGGCGTTTGGCGCCTACCAGATGTCGCGCTGCCGCGCGCTGCACGACGACCTGCAATTCTCTGCGAAGCTGATGGAAAGCCTGCGCGTGACGCTCCAGGGATATGACGGCCCTGTCTGGATTGTGCCGGTCGACGCGCCGACAAAGCAGTATCTGGCAGACGCCATTGGCGGCTACGCCGACATCGCACTCAAGACGGCGACCGGTCGAGACGAAGTGAACGGGCGCATCGACTATCACAACCTGGAGCCGCCGCCAGGCTCGCTCAAACTCTCGTGCGCCTATCGAGACGGTAAGGTCCTGCTCAGCCGTTTTTGAGCACGCGCTTTTGACATTCGCGACATGCCGCGACGAGTAGTCGCGTCCTGTTCGTCCGCGCGCCCGCCGACGTTATGTCCGTTGAACCTCCCCCGGCTACCGGTGTTCCACTCAAGGTCTGGATCCGAAAATACGGACCAGGGACGTCGACGGAGGTCACACATGACAGCACGACGCGCGCTCATCGCCGGTGCCCTCGTTCTCGTGTTTGTCCCGCAACCCGCACAGGCGCAACGGGTGGTCGAGCCATCGGGCGACACCTGCATCGCGTACGACCAAGAGACCGAGTGCACGTCGGTTCAACCCGTGTGGATTGAAAACGGCACAGCCGAGGAAGGGCCGTTCTCATTGCGGCGGCTTGCCGAAGTGACGGCTCCCATCCTGTGGCTCTCGCCGCGCGAGTTTCTTCTGCTGGAAAAGAGACGGACTGACGCGCCAGGCCAGGTGGATCGCACCGGCGGAGTCAACACCGTCTACTACCGAATCCGTCGCGTGCGGCTGAAAAGTCCGCCCGCACCGCGCCAGTTATCGCGTCGTGACGACGCGCGCGTGCAGCAGCCGCAGAATGTCTGGTCGACATCCTCGAATGACCTCCCGCTCGGCGAGCTCGACTACATATACATCACCTTCTTCTTCTATTACCCCGAAGATCGCGGCGTCGGCGGACATCCTCACGACCTCGAGGCCCTGGAGGTGCGCGTTCGCATGAGGCACGCCTGCCGCATGTCTGTCACCCGCGACAACGTGCCACGACCGAAGCGATCTCCCACCGACCAGTGCTGGCCGGCGGCGCAGCTCGAAAGCGTCTCCGGATCTGCGCACGGCGTGGGCTGGTACACGAACACGCTCCAGGTGTTGTCGACGCGCGACACGGTGCTGCCGCTCGTCGCCCTGGTCGAAGAAAATAAACACGCCACGTCTCCCGACCGCGATGGAGACGGTACCTACATGCCGCACTACGATGTGAACCGGCAGTCGAACGACGCGTGGGGGATTCGCGATGTGGCAGGAACCGGAAAGCTGGGAGGGAGCACGTTCAGCGCCGAGCTGTCGCGCACACGACGCCCCAATACGCGGCTGTGTCCACCCAGCCCGTCGGCCCGTCTGATAAGACACTACGAGGGCCAGTTCCCCGGCGAGAAGTCGAACGGCGACGAGGATGTGTGTCCCGACGGCAGCCGTGTATATCAGCTCGTCGAGTCACGAACCGATCCGGTATGCAACCGCGTCGACACGCTGCGGGCTTCGACCGTTGACTCAGACGGGCGGCTTTACGGATTCCTGAACGCCAAGAAATTCTGTGCGCCGGAGAGTGACACCGAGGTGCTGCCGCCTCGTCCGACGGCCATTGCGAAGCTGTTCGCGGCACTGCGCAAGGTGTCGCCGGGTCCGGATGGGCAATACGGATTCCAGAGCGTCGCAGAGCGTTTCAGCTTCGCGTACCGTTATGACGATGGGAACGGCGTGTCGGCGATCGTGCCTGTCGGCGGCGAAGTGCCGCTCCTGGGCGGTTGGGCGATCATGCGAGTGAACCTGATCGCGAAGAACCTCAATCGGCCCCACCGCTTCTCGACGACGAGCTACGAAGCGATGTACGCGCCGTCGGCATCACGTCCCTTCGATTGGTACGTCGCCGTCGGCGGCGAGCGCGTCCACGATCGGCAGACCGATGTGGGCAACTGGGAACCGGTGGAGGAAATCGGCATCCGTTACCGCTTCTCGGCCGAGCGCGTACGCTTTCTGCGGTTCCTCGGCGGGCGCGTCGGACTCCGCGCCAACTCGATGCGCCATCCGCAGAACGTGCGCTTCGTCTACGAATTCGGAGCGGGATCGTGGTGAATCAAGTCCCGACACGCACGATTCGCAGCCGTGCCTGCGGCTGGAGGCGGCAGATGGTCGCGTGCAAGGCGTCGGTTTCGGCCCGAATCCGGCGGACCAGCTCGCGATAGCGGCGTTCGTCCTTCTGCGCTTTCTCGAGCCGATCGCACAGCTCCTTCAGGCGATCGAGGTGCGCGCACAAATCCGGCGTATCAAGTCTAGGCATCTCTTGCCCTCCGATGCTCGGATAGCAAGTTTCGATCCCACTGCTAGAATGCGCGTGTGACGTTGCGCGGTCTTGCAAAGTCGCCCGGCTACTACATCGCTGCCACCCTCGTGTTGGCGCTGACCATCGCTGCAACCGGGGCGATTGCTGGCGCCGTGCACGGTCTCCTGCTGGAATCGATCGGCATTCTCAGGCCCGGCGAGCTCGTCATCGGGTGGGAAACCCACCACGCCGACCGTCAAGCGGTCGTCGAGGTGTCGTACCGGAACTTCGAAAACTGGCAATCGTCGAGCCGCAGCTTCTCGCATGTGGCCGCGATCGGATCGTCGGCATGGCCGATGGTGCTCGAAGGCCGCGGCGATCCGGTCAAGCTCGCGACCAACGCCGTTTCCGGATCGTTCTTCACCACGCTCGGCACTCGACCGTATCTCGGCCGCCTCATCCAGCCTGCCGACGATCGCCCGGGACAGCCTCGCCTCGCCGTTCTGAGCCACTCGCTCTGGCAACGGCGCTTCGGCAGCGACCCCGGCGTCGTGGGGACGGTGATTCAAGGTGACGGCGTGCCGGCAATGATTGTCGGCATTGCACCGCCGGATTTTGATTTCCCGCGCGGCACCGAGGTGTGGCTGCCAGTCGTCCCGCTCTTGACGGAGGGCCGGACCAACCTCGCCAACCTGAACGAGATCGGCGTGCTCTTCGTCATCGGGCGGCTCACGGCGACGGCCACGCGCGTGTCGGCCGAACGAGAGCTCGACGAGCTCGCACAGCGCTTTCAGCAGAGCGGCACGCTTCGATTCGGAACCGGCGTTCACGTCAGGCCGTTTCTCGATCACGTGTTCGGCCCTGTGAGAGCCGCGCTGTGGTGGCTGCTCGCGGCGGTTGTCGTGTTGCTGACGATCGCGTGCGGGAACCTTTCCGCGCTTTCGATGACCCAGGCGCTCGGTCGCAAGCGGCAGCGAGCCATTCGCGTCGCGCTTGGCGCAAGCGGCCGCACGCTGTGGCAGACGGTCCTGGTTGAAACACTCGCCATCTCGCTGACGGCGGCAGTCGTGGGCGTCATCGCCGCGCACGGAGTGCTCACGCTCGTTGCCCGGCTTGCACCCGATGACGTGCCGCACGGCGGCGAACTGTCGATATCGTGGCCCCTTGCGGGTCTGATGATGGCGTTGAGTTTCGTCTGCGCGCTTATCAGCAGCGCGGTGCCGTTGATGTACGGCGGCAGCCGCACGCTCGCGGCCGACCTGCAGGAGACCGCTCGTACGACCGCCAGCCGCCGATCGATGCGGACGCAGTCGCTGCTCGTGGGCGTGCAGATCGCCCTCACCGTCGTTCTGCTGGCCGCAACAGGCCTCATCAGCCGAAGCTACGCCAATCTTCGTCAGCTCGATCTGGGGTTCGATCCCCGGAACGTCGTGACCATGGAGATCGAGCCGCAACAGCGCTCGACGCCGCAGAACCAGTGGATGCAGGAACTGATCGCGCGGGTGACATTGCTGGACGGCGTTGATGAGGCCGGCGCGATCTCTCTGCGGCCGCTTGCGCTCGGTGCGATCGGCGCCGACACGCTGGTGATCCTTGAAGGACAGCCGTTGGGTACTGCGTCGGCGCGCGCGAATCCGGGCCTCAACTACCAGGCCGCAACACCGGGATACTTTCGCGCGATGAACGTGCCACTGAAAGAAGGACGCCTCTTCAGCGCCGCCGATCGCGCGACGAGCCCTCGCGTGGTCATTGTCGGCGAAAGCACTGCGCGCCGGCTGTGGCCAGGGCAGAATCCGATTGGGAAACGGCTGGCACTGCCTTCAATAGATCCGCCTGCGCAAAATCGCGGCAGCGCAGAAGCCCCTGCGCCCATCTGGCGCACCGTGGTCGGCGTCGTTTCAGATGTGCGCTACCGGGGCCTGCATGACGTTCGGTTTGACGTGTACGAACCGGCGAACCAGGCGCGCTCGGTGGCGGCCTATGTCGTCGTGAAATCAGCAGCACATCCAGTCGCGACTGCGGCGGCGGTGCAATCCGAAGCGCGGCGCATGGACGCGCGCGTGCTCATCAGCGGCGTCACGACCATGGACGCCGTCGTCTCGCGATCGCTCACGGCGTGGCGGCTGAGCGTGTGGATGTTGTCGGCGTTCTCGCTGATGGCGCTCGTGCTGGCGGCATCGGGACTCTTCGGCGTCGCCGCGCTCAACAGCGCCCAGCGCACGAGAGAATTTGCGCTCAGGATGGCGCTGGGTGCACACGCACGCGACATCGGCCGCAGAGTGTTGACGTCGGTCGCCGTTCAGGCCCTGCCCGGCCTCGTCGCCGGAATCGTGATTGCCGCGGCGGGCTCGCGCTGGCTGTCGAGTCTCTTGTTCCAGACCGATCCGCTCGATCCCGCCACGTATCTCCTCGTCGTCGCTACGCTGGTCGTGTCGGTCACGCTGGCCGGCATCATGCCGGCCTATCGCGCAAGCCGGACTGATCCGGCGACGCTGCTCAAGCAGGAGTGACACGGCTTTTTACTTTCTACTTTCTACTTTCTACTTTTTACTTTTTACTTTCCAGAGTACTCCGCCTCCGTCACCGGCTCGCCCTGCTGTGTCTTGCTCGCGCCCATCGTGACGTACACCATGGTGAAGTTTTCATTCGGCGACGCGCCATGCCAGTGGAAGCTGCCTCCAGGAATGAACACGCTCTCCCCCACCGCCAGTTCTTTGATCGGCTGTCCCTTTATCTGAAGACGTCCGCGGCCGGCCTCGCCAAAGACCAGTTGCCCGGCAGAGTGCGCATGCCACGTCGCGTTGCGCGCACCGGCTGCGAACAGGCGGCGTCCGACGTTGTAGCCCTCCAGGTTCAGAGTTGTGGTGTTTCCCGTGAAATTTGGCGCCGGTCCGAGCACACCGGGCTGGGGCGCCGGCGCAGGCGCCGGGGTCGGATAGGTGGGCGATCGCGGCGCGGGCGGCTGTCCGGGAGCCGGTTGCTGGGCGGATGCTGAGACGAGTGCGGCGACGGCGAAGATGAGCGCGAGACGAACCGTGGGGGTCATGTACCAAATCTCCTTAGCGATATTCTATGACTCCCACGCGACGTGCTGTCACTTTTGGGCCGCGAGCGTCGTTTAGTCAACGTGTACACATATGAGCGGCCTGTCGCGGTGACCCTGTCCGGAGACACGGCGCCGGACTTTGCCGAGCTCTTTGCGAGCTACTACGGCCGTCTCGCCCGTCTGCTCTATCGGGTCACGGGAGACAAAGGTCGAGCCGAAGAGGTTGCGGCTGAAGCATTCTGGCGGCTCTACCGGAAACCACCTCCGACGCGCGACAACGTCGAAGGCTGGCTCTATCGCACCGGCCTGCGTCTCGCACTCGACGAGCTGCGGAAGGCGCAGCGCCGCGCGCGGTACGAATCGCTCGCGGCGGTGTTCGGCATTTCTACCGGCCCAGATCGAGCACTCGAGCAACGCGAAACCCAGGCGCGTGTGCGCCGCACGCTCGCGGCGCTGTCACGCCAGCACGCGAGCCTGATCCTGATGCGCAGCGACGGCTTCACGTACGCGGAGACCGCCGCAGCGCTCGCCCTGAACCCCGCATCGGTCGGCACCTTGCTCGCGCGTGCCGAAGAAGCATTTCGCAAGGAATACGAGAGGCGCTATGGCAAACGATGAACTCGACGCGCTCGCACCGCCGCCAGACTGGCAGCCCGACGCCGACGCGGCGCGGCGCCGGTTCGTGGAGCGCGCGCGGCATCCGCGCCCGTCACACCGCCTGCTGATGCCGGCCGCGACGCTCGCGGCCATTGGCCTGGCGACCGTTCTCATCAGCAGCGATATGCGCCTCGCGGCGCAACAGATGTGGCAGTGGCTCGCGATCGGCCGCATCGAGGTCGTCCGCGTCAACTTCGACGACCTGCCCGACGAAGCACGATCGCTCTTCGCGCAACAGTTGAACGACGTCGAACCGCCGCGTCCGGTGGCGACGGTTGCAGAGGCCAGAACAAGCGCCGGGTTTATACCGCGATTGCCGCCGGGCGGAATGCTCCCGGGCGAACCGAAGCTTTCCGTGATGGGCCCGATGATTCACGGAACGGTGATCCGCGTGGCCGACGTCGAGCTGGCGCTACGCAAGGCGGGCGTCACCGATCAAGCGGTGCCGCGCGCATGGGAGGGTGCGAAGCTCGAGTTCCGCATCGGCAGCTCCATATTTGCAGAGTGGCCGGAGATGATGCTGATTCAGGCGTTGCCGCCGTCCTATTCGGTTTCAGCCGGGCTCGATCTCGGGGAATTCGGGACGGTGATTCTTCGAGCATTAGGAATGCCGCGGGCCGCGGCAGAACGTTTTGGCCGGCGCATGCGCGAAACGCCGTCGGTGCTGTGCGGGGTCGGCCTCGATGACAACGCCGCCATCAGCGAGGTGAAGCTCCGGCACGGCTACGGCACCCTGATTGAGAACTTCGGCGAAGACGGTAAGGTCGTACGGGTCGAGCTGCTCTGGGGGACGGGCGATCGACTCTATGCGTTCAGCGGGGCCACGACCGTCGACATCGCAAAATCGATCGCCGATTCGGTGGAATAGTAGAATGCCTCCTGACGGTCCGCCGGTATCGACGGACCGCGACACGCACGAGGAGGCTATGTGTTGAAGAAACTGTGCATCGCAGCCGCGCTCATCGTGGCTGCTGGAGCCGCGTCCACTACCCTGGGCCAGGGGAAAGTTCAGCTCAATCGCATCAAACTGCCTGCCGGATTCCAGATCGCGGTCTGGGCCGACGGCGTGGCCAGCGCACGATCGATCGCGCAGAGCCCCGGCGGCACGGTGTTCGTCGGCAGCTGGAACGGCAACGTGTACGCGATGAAGGATGAGAACAAGGACGGCAAGGCCGATCGCGTCATCACCATCATCAGCGGCCTCAAGAGCATGCCGAACGGCGTCGCCTTCCGCGACGGCGCGCTGTATGTCGCCGAGATCAACCGCATCCTCCGCTTCGACAACATCGAATCGAAGCTCGAAGCGGCAGGCACACCCACGGTCGTCACCGACAAGTTTCCGACCGACAAGCATCACGGATGGAAGTTCATCCGGTTCGGCGCCGACGGCATGCTGTACGTTCCGGTCGGTGCCCCGTGCAACATCTGCGATCGCGGCGATCCTTACAACACCATCTGGCGGATGAAACCGGACGGCACGGGAATGGAGATTTACGCGCGCGGCGTGCGCAACACCGTGGGCTTCGACTGGCATCCGACGACGCGCGAGCTGTGGTTCACCGACAACGGACGCGATAACCTCGGCAACGACACGCCCGGCGACGAGCTGAACCGTATCTCGAAGGCGGGGCTCAACTTCGGATACCCGTTCTGTCACGAGGGCAAGGTTCCCGATCCCGAGTTCGGCGCCAAGCGCAGCTGCAGCGAGTTCGAGCCGCCTGCGCAACGGCTGGCACCGCACGCGGGTGCTGTCGGCATGCGCTTCTACACAGGCTCGCAGTTTCCACAGCAGTATCGGAATCAGATCTTCATCGCCGAGCACGGATCGTGGAATCGGAGCCCCGGCACGCCGTACAACGGCAATCGCATCTCGATCGTCCGCCTGCAGGACAACAAGGTCGTCGCGTACGAGCCCTTCGCCGAAGGTTGGCTCGGGGGTGCAGACATGCGCCAGCGCTGGGGCCGTCCGGTGGATCTCGAAGTGCTGCCTGATGGATCGATGCTGGTCTCGGACGACCAGGCGGGCGCGATCTACCGTATTACGTACGCGGGGAAATAATCTCTAACAGGAAATCAGGAGGTCAGGAGGAAAGAGAGTTGAAGAAACCTCTTGAACTCCTGAACTCCTGAACTCCTGTTTGCATTTTCTATTTCATGTCCGCGCCGATGTCGTACGCCGCCACGGTGTTCTCGTTCATGTGCGGGGCGATGAGCACATCGCCCTGCGCGTACAGGAACGCGTGATCGGCGAGGCCAGGCTTGAACGTACGTACGACGCGCGACGTGCCGTCCTGTGAGACCTGAATGAGTTTCCCCGCCAGGTAATCGGTCACGAGGAACCCGCCCCGCGCTTCCTGCTCGACGCCGTCGATGTTGCCGAGCGGTTGTTTGGTGATGAGCGTCTTCTGCTTCGTCTTCAGATCGAGCATGTAGAGATGCCCCGGCACCTTCGTCGTGAAATCGGCCGCAGGCTTGGTGCCCCAGCCACCGACGATTAGCCGTTCACCATCGACGAACAACCCGTTCGGATATTCGAGCTGCTCACCCTCGGCAAAGACCGTCACCTTGTTGTCTTTGATCGCGTAAATCTTGCTCGCGAGCATGTCCGACACGTACACCGTGCCGTCGGCGCCGGTCGCCACGTCGTTCAGGAAGACGGCTCCGTCAATCTTGATGCGCGCGGTCTCTTTGGCCGTTGGGATGTCGATGCCGACAACCTCGTCCAAGTCGGCAACCCAGAGGGTGCCGCCGAAACTGCGCAGCCCTTTCGGGGCATTCAACGCCGTAAACCAGTCGGCCGTGACGACCGTGCCATCGAGGCCGAGCTTCGAGATGCGCCCCTTGCCGTCTTTCTGATTCGGCTGCCCGTCGATCTGCGACACGAAGAGATATCCGGATCCCTCGTCGAGGTACACGCTTTCCGGCGTGCGCATGTCCGTGACGGTCCAGCCGGCCTTGATGGCAGGAGGTTGTGTTGCCGGCGCGGGTGACGCCGCAGGTGGAGGCGCAGCGGGCTGAGCCGCCGGCTGTGCCGGTTCAGGCGCTCCGCCGCACGACGCGAGCGCAGCGGTCAGGGTGAGGGTCAAAAGAAGTTTGTACATGCGCCTATATTAATTCGAGTAGGGGCGATCGAGCAGCACGATCGATGAAGGCGCTCGACGCAGGAGCTCGGCAATCGGCGTCGCCGCCTCGTCGCGATGCAGCGCGTCGTTCATGACCGCTGCTTTCGCCGGGCCGAATGCCGCGACGATGACACGGGCGGCGCTGGCGAGGACGGGCAGCGTCATGGTGAGGCGTCGCGGGGGAGGTTTCGGTGAGTTGTAAATGGCGATGATCGGAGGGCAGGGCCGGAGCCCTGCGCTGCCGATGCCTGACGCACCACCGTCAAAGATTGACGCAATGTGGCCATCTTCGCCGACACCCACCAGCGCAACATCGAGGTGCGGCGGATTGCCCGCAACCATCGTCAGTTCGTCGATTGAGTGTTGCGCGGCGTCTTCGAGGTCTGCGAGCTCGCCGCGCATGCGATGCACGCGCGACTGGGGCACACCCGCCGGTTCCAGCAGCAACCTCGACGCCAGCGCAAAGTTGGAATCGGGATCGTCCGGCGGAACGGCGCGCTCGTCGATCCAGAAGACGTCGACGCGTGCCCAGTCGATCGCAAGCCTGGCCAGCGCGGGCAGGAACGTCGAGGCGACCGAACCACCGGGCAACGCCATGACGAACCTCCCGCGTTCCTGGATGGCATTCGCCGATCGCGACATGAATTCAGTCGTGAGCACGAGCTCGAGCACCTGCACATCGCCGATGATGACGTCGGCACGTCGCACGGTCATGCCCATCCGCCCCCGACGAGACGTCCGGCTTCTGTCGGCCCCATGCTGCCACACTCGTATGTAAACAACGGAAGCGCCCCGGCATTCGTCGGTTCAAGTACGGGATCGACGATCGCCCAGGCCGCCTCGACCGAGTCCTGTCGCGCAAACAGCGTCGGATCGCCTTCCATCGCATCGCCGATGAGACGCTCGTACGCGTCGAGGCGTCCCGCCGTATCGTTTTCGACGACGGACAGCTCAACGGGCTCGCCGAACATGCCATCTCCGGGGCGCTTCGCGCGCGCGCCGAGCGCAATCGTCACCTGCGGCGACAGTCCAAAGCGCACGTGGTTGCCATCAGGCAACCCCGGCTCGCGAAAGACGACGGCCGGCGCAGGCTTCAGCTTCACGAGCACATCGGTGCGCGTCACGTTGAGGCACTTTCCGGCCGTGACATGAAACGGCACCCCCTGCCATCGCCACGAATCGACAAAGAGATCCAGCGCCGCATAGGTCGGCACGTTCGATCGCTTGCTCACGCCGGGCTCGTCGCGATAGCCGCGAAACTGGCCGAGCACGATCTCGGCCGGCGCCAGCGGGCGCACCGTTCGCAATACCTTGGCCTGCTCATCGCGCAGCGCCTCTTTCCATGCCGACGAGGGGGGCTCCATCGCGAGATAGCCGACGATCTGCAACAGGTGATTCTGCACGACGTCGCGAATCACGCCGGTTTCTTCGTAGAAACTGCCGCGGCCCTCGACACCGAACGATTCGGCCATCGTGATGTGCACGCTCTCGACGTACTGGCGCGACCAGATGGGCTCGAGAAACGCGTTCGCGAACCTGAAATACAGGAGGTTCTGGACGGCTTCCTTGCCGAGATAGTGATCGATGCGAAAGATGGCGTCCTCGGCAAACGCCTGGTGCAACGTGGCATTGAGCGCCCGCGCCGACTCGAGGTCGCGTCCGAACGGTTTTTCGATGACGACCCGCCCCCCGGCGGTGCAGCCGGCCCGCGACAAGTGCTCGACCGTCAACGGAAACGCGCTGGGCGGAATCGCGAGATAGAAGATCGGGTGGCGCGCATCACCGAGCGCCTGCCTGATTTTCGTGAACGTCTCGATATCGTTGTAATCGCCCGACACGTACTGCAGCAGCGGAATGAACTCGGAGAAGGCCTGCTCATCGATCGGCCCGCGCTCGGCGACGCTGTTGCGTACGCGCTCGACCAGTTGTTCGCGACTGATCGGCGTCCGGCCGACACCGACAATCGGCACCTTCAGCTGCCGCCGCTTCACCAGCGCCTGCAGTGCAGGAAAGATCTTCTTGTAGGCGAGATCGCCTGTTACGCCAAAGACGACGAGCGCATCAGATTCGGGTGTCATGGTTGTACGTGGGTCCCAACCTCGACACTATATATTCGAAATGTGTATAGGGGTTCCGGGTTCGCGGTGACGTCTCTATTTCAACGCGCCGCGCACGCTACCGGGAGGCGGCGCGCGGCGCGTCGACGGCTGCCGTAATCGCCATCGTCGCGTACGCGGCGCCGGCCGCCGAAATCCACTGGTCGTGGTCGTACGGATAGCCGGTCTCGAAGTACGGCTGAATCGGCAGCGCACGCGTTTTGACGTGCCAGGTTCCGTCGGACGCCTGCGTTCTGAGCAGGAACCGCAGCCCTGCCTGATACGCCGCATCCCTGGTGGAGACGCCGGCCTGATACATCGCATATAACGCCATTCCTGTGGTGTACGCATCGGCCGGCATCGCCGCAAGCTGCGACCAGCCGCCGTCTTTCTGCTGCTGTGCCTGCAGATCGGCGACAGCGCTCCTGATCGCCGCACGATCGGCCTTCGACCAGGCAAGCCCGTTCAGGCGGAACGCGCGCTCCTGTGTGGTCTGCGGCTTTGCCGCAAGGAGCCATGCACGCGCCCGATCGATACGCTGTCTGGTGTCGGCGGCCTGCGCGGGAGGGCTGTACGCATTCAGCGCATTCAGAATGAAGGCAGTACCGGTGAAATCGTCGAACGTCAACGGAGGCCGATTGCCGCCGGCACGCCAGCTTCCGTCGGGACGTTGCATCGATTTCAAGTAGTACAGCTGGGCCTGCACCCGTTGGTCGCCGGGCTGCTTTGCGACCATCCGCGCAAACAGCTCATAGCCCAAACCGCTGACTCCCGACCCACCGCCCTGCGCGTACTCGATGAACCGCTCGGCGGTCGCATCGGACAGCTCGTCGTTCAACTGCGCGATCGTGGCGCCCGTTTGAATGCCCCGCTCACGCGCAAATGCCTGAGCCGCTGCCGCAAGCTTCTGGTTGTGACATGAATTGCACCCGCCCCTCTGAACAAAGGTGGGGCTGGTGGTTTCCAACAGGACGAGACCTTGCTGCACCGCGCGCTTGAGCACGTCTGAGGACGGCTCCTGAGCGGCGACGATTCCGGGGACCATCACCAACGCAAGCGCCGCTGTGACGATACGCATGAGGACTCCTAAGTCCGGCTGAAGCCGGACACTACCGATGCGGCTACTAAAGCCGGACACTGCCGAAGCGGCTACCGACTCGATTGCGCGTCGCGAAGTATGCGAAGAGTTTCGGTCTCACCTCGTTTGGCGGCGATGCTGACGGCGGTCTCGCCGGCGGTGTCTCCCCTGCCGACGGCGTGCACATCAGCGCCTTTCGAGAGCAGCAACTGAATCAACTCGGGCGTGCCGTCGTCGGCATAGGCCGCGTGCATCAGCGGCGTGTAACCGCGATAGTCGACGTTGCGCACATCAGCACCCTTGTCGAGCAACAGCTTCACCGATGTCAGGTCGCCGCGATTGGCCGCGTTGGCCAAAGCCGTTTCACCGCGTTTGGTCCGAATGGTCGCATCTGCCCCGGCCTCCAGCAGCAACGACACTGCTTCGGGGCCCGCAAGAAGCGCGGCGTTCATCAGCGGTGTCACGCCCAGTCCGTTTCTCGCATTGGGATCGGCGCCCTTTGCGAGAAGCAACCTGGCCGTTTCGAGACTCGACGCAACACCAGTGTGAAGGGGCGTCGCGCCGACGATCGACCGCGCCTGTAAATCGGCGCCGGCTTCTATCAGCATCTCGACAACCGGTGTGCCGGCAGGCAGTGTCGTGGCCAGATGAAGAGGGGTACGTCCGTCCACGGTCTTCGCGTTGATGTTTGCTCCCTTGAGAAGGAGCAGCCTCACCTTTGCCGGGTCGGTGACAGCCCAGTGCAGCGCCGTCGCCCGACGATCGTTTGCCGCGTTGACGTCGGCGCCGGCATCGATGAGCGCCGTCATCATCTCGACCGTCCCGGCATATGCCGCGTGCATCAGCATGGTCGAGCCCGCGGCATCGGCTGCGACGGCCATGGCCTTGTCGGCAGACAGCGCGGCGCCAAAGCCGCGAGCGTTGTACGCGTGAATAGTAGAGAGAAAGGCCTGAACTTTCGGATCGGTTGGCGGCTTGATCTCGATCTCGGTATCGGTGCGGCCGGGCATGTCGGCACCCTGGTCGATCCATGCTCTAAGCACGGCGACTTCATCTTCTTCGAGCGCACCGGTCGGCGGCATCTGGAGGCCTGCTTCCGATCCGCTGATGCGCTGAATCAACTTGCTCTCGGCGCTATTGCCGGGAGTGATGACCGGGCCGTAGTCTCCGCCTCGCAGGGCCAGCTGCCGCCGGTCGAGCCGCAGGCCAGACTGCTGCTGCTTCGCACCATGACAGGCGAAGCACTTGGCCGCGAGGATGGGTTTGACGTGCTGATCGTAGTCAATCTTGATGCCGCTCCCCGGCGCCGGCGACGCACTCTGCGCCCCAGCCGCCGAAGCCCCTAATGCAACCAGGACCGACGCCAGTACCGAACACTGTTCGCATTGCCCAGATTCTCCCGCTCCATTACAACGAATTCAAGGACGATTCCGAACAAAGTGGCCCGCCGCGCGAAGCGATGTGCGGAGGGCGCAGGCGGGTCAGGTGGTCAGCGTTTCGTCGAGCGTCTCGCGGATGCGCTGCAGCAGGGTATTGGGCATGAAGGGCTTGGCGAGCAAGGCGTGCTCGTCGACCTCGACGCCGTGTTCGGAGATGGCTCGATTGCTGTAGCCGGT
Source organism: Vicinamibacterales bacterium (assembly GCA_963811435.1). GTDB lineage: Bacteria > Acidobacteriota > Vicinamibacteria > Vicinamibacterales > JAMQPK01 > JAMQPK01. Next base: position 120,933 of record CAWERD010000003.1, on the reverse strand, counting down.
CATATAAAGGACACGGGCGCTGGCGCGGCTCGCGCGAAACACCTCGAACAGCTCGACGCCATTCAATCCGGGCAGCACAAGGTCGATGAGCAGCACGTCGATGTGGATGGCCGTGTCCTTGACCAGCCCCAGCGCGCGGCCCGACGAGGGCGCCTCGAGCACGCGATAGCCGGCTTCTCTCAACACGCGGGCGGTCAGCTGGCGAACCGGCAGATCATCCTCGACGAGCAAGATCGTTTCAGTACCCGTCAATGTGGCCGCCGCGGGTTTCGGCGCCGGCGCCGATGCCGTGATCGCCGGAGCCGCCTGAAGCCTGATCGTGAACGCTGTCCCGCGCCCGGGCTCGGTGTCGACCGAAATGGTGCCGCCAAGGCTCTGCACCATGCCGTAAACGGTCGACAGGCCGAACCCGCGTCTCTGTCCCGGCGCTTTCGTCGTGAAGAACGGCTCGAAAATCTGCGATTGCGTCGCCGCATCCATGCCGGCGCCCGTGTCGCTGACGATGAGCTCGACCGCATCGGCATGCGGCGGCTCGGCATGTCTCGTCTCGATCGTCAGCGTGCCGCCGTGCGGCATCGCATCGCGCGCGTTGACGGCCAGGTTCATGATCGTCTCGCGCAACTGCGCCAGATCGCCCTGGACATGCTTTACGCGCATCGGCAGGCTCGTGATGATCTGGATGTGCTCGCCAAGCGTACGGCGCAGCAGGTTCTCGAGGTTGGAAATCAAGGCGTTCAAATCAACAGCGACCTTTTCGTGTGACTGCGTGCCTTTGAGCAACAGCAGCTGGCGCGTGAGCGCGGCAGCCGACGCCGAGGCGTTCCTCACTTCGCGCAGGTCGGGCGCGATGCCATGGTTTTCGTCGATCTTCGAGAGCGCTGCGTGCGTGTAGCCGCCGATGATGGTCAACAGGTTGTTGAACTCGTGCGCGATGCCGTCTCCGAGGCGCCCCACCGCTTCCATCTTCTGCGCATGCTGCAGCTCTTCCTGCAGCTGCTTCCACTCGGTCACGTCCTGCGCCGTGCCGACCATCCGCACGACCGTACCCTCATCCACGATGACGCGGCAACGCGCCATGAGTGTCCGCCGCTCGCCATTGGGACGGACGATGCGGTGCTCGAAATTGAACGGCTGGCGGTCTCTGAACGCCTGTTGAATGAGCGCAGCCACGCGCTCGGCGTCGTCGGGATGCAGAATTTTTGCGAATGTCTCGAACGTGGGTGAGATGGAGTTTGGTTCGTAGCCGCAAATCCGATACAGCTCATCCGACCACCACTCGCTGTTGTCGGCCACCGTCCATTCCCAGCTGCCGATGTGCGCAAGTTCCTGCGCCTCGGCGAGCCGGCTTTCAGATGTTTCGAGTTTTTGCAGCGCCGATTTCAGACTTGTGGGGCTGTTCGAGGTTTTTTCGGGGGACATGCGGCCTTGATATCGGCAGCACGTTATGAGGGCGTCAGCCCCTCGCAGGCATCCGACGTCGATCGATGTGACGACGACGTGACGAACGCTGGCGCTGCCGCATTTCGATCGACGCAAATCCTTCGGCGACCAGATATTCGGCCAGTTGCGCCGGCATTTCGTAGGTCTCTCCCGCGTGGTAATAGTGGAGCGACATACCATCCACCGTGCCTCTCGGCGCGCGGGTCATTCGAACCCTCATGCCACTATAAGCAGCAAACTGCCTGCCAGCGGAAAGTGTCTGGATTTCAGTCACCCAGCGGCTTCGTCATCACGATGAAATGGCATGGGCGGCTGGCCCGCTCCGGCGCCGAAAACGGGAGGGTGCCCTGCTCGACATAGCCATGGCGGCGGTAATAGGGCGGCAGCTCTTCGCGCAGGTTGACGATGTGGATGTCCATGAAGCGGCAGCCGCGCTCGCGGGCGCGTGCTTCGACTGCCTCGATGAGCGTCCGGCCAAGGCCTCGTCCCTGCTTCGACGGATCAATCGACAGCATGCCGAAGTACGCACGCTCGCTGCTGCAGCGCAGATACACGCACCCGGCCATCTTTCCGTCGCCTTCGTCAATGGCGAGAAACTCGCCGCCGTCGCTCATCAATTCAACGAGCTCGTCGGTGCTCGGTACGATTGCCGATCTTGAAGAAGGCTTCGACGATGAACGCATCGTTGATGATCCGGGCAAGAACCGGGGCGTCGGCAAGAGTGGCGGTCCGAAGCACACCACAGTGTAGTGCCGACCTTCAGGTCGGCAAAACAAGCAGGTTGTCGATCAACCTCGTCTTCCCCACCCACATCGCACCCGCAACGCGCACCGGTCCAGCCACGTCTTCGACGGGCTGCATGGTCGCCGGATCCACAATCTCGAGGTACTCGAGCCTGAGGCTTCGGTTCTGCGGAATCTGCGCGACCGCGGCAGCTCGAATGTTGCCCGCATGGCGCTCGCCGCTCGCAACCTTTCGCTTCGCCTCGAGGAGCGCCCGGTACAGCGACGTCGCGAGCTGCCGCTCGTCCGGGTTCAAATGCCGGTTCCGCGAGCTCATCGCGAGACCGTCGGCTTCGCGCACTGTCGGGACCTCGACGATGGCGATCGGGAGATTAAAGTCTGCAACCAGCCTCCTGATGATGGCGAGCTGCTGAGCGTCCTTCTCCCCGAAATAGGCCGTCTGCGGCTGAACCATCTCAAACAGCTTCAACACGACGGTCGCCACCCCGCGAAAGTGGCCAGGACGGAACTTCCCGCAGAGATGATCGGCGAGACGGCCGACATCGACGCTGCATTCGAGCGGCTGTGGATACACCTCGGCGGCAGACGGGGCGAACACGATGTCGACGCCGAGCTCGCGGCACAGTGCCTCGTCCGCTTCGAGTGTGCGCGGATAGCGCGCGAGATCTTCCTGGCTGTTGAACTGTGTGGGGTTGATGAAAATGGTGACGACGAGGACGCCGCTTTCACGGCGAGCCTGCTCGACGAGCGCCGCGTGCCCGGCGTGCAGGGCGCCCATGGTTGGCACCAGCCCCCTTCGGCCGCTTTCGCGCTCCGCGCCGCGGCGAGCCAGGCTCTGCCGGAGCGCGCCGATCGTCTCAATACGCTCGAGCACGCCGCCCTCGGTTCAGGACGTCGGCTCAACGCGGCCGGAGTTGGCCTGATGCGGGCCGGCGATCTCCGACGAGGATCCGGCGCGCACGTCCTCGACAAACGCGCGAGCCGCCGCGACGATGATGCCGGCAAGGTCCGCGTATTTCTTCGCGAACGGTGGCACTTTGTCGTGCAGGCCGAGCAGGTCCGAGCTCACGAGCACCTGGCCGTCGCAGTCGGGGCCGGCGCCGATGCCGATGGTCGGCACATCGAGCGCCGCCGTCACGCGCGCCGCAAGATCGGATGGAATCGCCTCGAGCACAACCGCGAATGCGCCCGCGCCCTGCAGCGCAAGCGCGTCGTTGAAGATGATCTCGGCGTCGTGTGGATTGCCGCCACGCTGGCGGTAACCGCTCTGCTGGTTCACCGACTGCGGCGTGACGCCGAGATGGCCCATCACCGGTATGCCAACATCAACCAGGCGCCGCATGACTTCGGTCACCGAGCTGCCGCCCTCAATCTTCACCGCCGCCGCGCCGGCATCCTTCAGCAACCGGCCGGCATTGCGCACCGCTTCGGACGGCGTCACCTGGTAGGTCAGAAACGGCATGTCGGCGATGACGAGCGCGCGCTCGGTGCCGCGCACGACGGCGGCCGTGTGATGCACCATGACGTCGAGCGTCACGGGCAGCGTGGTGTCGTAGCCCAGCATGGCGGTCGCGACCGAGTCGCCGACAAGCAGCACGTCGACGCCCGCGCGCTCGAGCAGCCGCGCCATCGTCGCATCGTAGGCCGTCAGCACGGCGAACTTCTCGTGCCGCTGCTTGCGATCCTTGAGATGTGAAACCCGTACCCGCATGGCCTTACTTGAAAGTGTATCCCGTCAGCGACCGATAGCGCTCGCCCGGCCGCAATAACGTCGAAGGAAATTCCGGCCGGTTCGGCGAGTCCGGGAAGTGTTGCGGCTCCAGGCAGAATCCGCGGTGGCCGGCTGCCTGGCCCGAGTAGCACTGCAGCCCTGGCTCGGTCGTGCTGACCTCAAGCGTTCGGCCGCTCGATGGATCGAACAGGCGGGCCGCCGGGGCCAGATGCCCGTTGCCATGGTTCAGCACGAAGGCGTGGTCGTAGCCGCCGCCGATCTTCAGCTGGTCGTGGCCGGCGCCGATGCGGGCACCGATGGCGATCGGCCGCTGAAAGTCGAACGGTGTATTTGCGACGGGTGCGAGCTCGCCAGTCGGGATCAAACGGCTGTCGACGGGCAAATAGGTGCCAGCCTCGATCGTCAGCCAATGATCCAGCACATCTCCGCTTCCACGAAGATTGAAATACGTGTGTTGCGTCAGGTTGACATGCGTCGGGGCATCTGTCGTGGCTTCGCATTTCATCCACACATCGTTGTCATCGCCAACGCTATAAGTCACTTCCACATCGAGCGCGCCCGGATAACCTTCTTCGCCGTCGGCGCTGCGCCGATGGAACCGAACCGCATTGCTCGTCGCGGCCGTTTCCACTTCCCACACGCGCTTGTCGAATCCCTTGAAGCCCCCGTGCAGGTGATTCGGAGGGTCGTTCGGCGACAGGTCGTGCGTCACCCCGTCGATCGAGAACCGTGCGTTCGCAATGCGATTGGCAAAACGGCCGACCAGCGCCCCGAAGTACGGCGCGTCGAGATACGGCTCGAGCCGGTCGTGGCCGAGCACCACGTTCTGCGGCCGGCCGAGGGCATCCGGCACGCAGAGCGAGACAATGAGGCAGCCGTAGTTGGTGACGCTCAACTCGAGTCCCGCCGCATTTCGAACGGTGATCAGTTCGATCGCGGTACCGTCGGGCAGGGTGCCGAATGTCCTGCGTGCTACCTTCTCGCGCATGAGTGCTTATGTGAGACAAGGCGTATCAGAACTGCACAAATCAGCATATCTTCAGCCTTTTGAGTAACTTGGCGCGAATACACCTTCGCACGATGTGTTGAAAGCGGTAAAAAGGCAGAGTTGGCCGATCGGTCGTGTGTTCAGCAAGGCGTTTGTCCAGTATCACTTAGGGGATTCACCCGCGGCGGCAGGGGGATTGCTGAAGCGCATCCTCGGAAACGCATGATCCATCAACCCTCTTCGCTGCCGCCGACAGCGTTCGTGATCGCCGGATCTGCCCACGCCGCAGCCCTCCGCCGCCGGCTCGAGCACGATCCGACCATCGCAGTATTCTCCGAATCCGAGTCGCTCGATGCGCTTCGGATGATTCTCGAAAATCCGCCCAAGGTACTGGCGCTCGACTCGGCCGTCGTCAAGACTGCACGCGGGGCGCTCATCGTGTCGCGTCTCAGAGAGCATAAGGGCGTCGACGTGCGCGTGCTGTGCGAAGACGAAGGTAACCTGCCCGTGCTGCTCTCGCAGCAGGACATCGCGCTGCAGGCCGCTTCGTTGCCGCTCGACGGTTGCGGCACCCGCGGAGCCAAGCGATTCACGATGAAGGCCGACATGGAAGTGGTCGTCGACGGCGAGCGCAGCCGGCTGGTGAACCTGTCGATCACCGGCGCGCAGCTCGTGCTGCCTGGACGCGTTCAGCCACGGCAGAGCATTCTGCTGACCCTGATGGATGAAAAAGCCGAGAAGCGCTACCGCGCGCTCGTGGCGTGGTCGACTGTCGAGCTAGCCCAGTCGATGGTGAAATACCGCGCCGGCGTCAGCTTCGTCGATCCCGACGCCAGCGCGATTGAAGCGTTCTGTGTGCGCAACGCGTTAGTTGCATCAAGGCAGGGCTGAAGCCCTGCGCCACCGAATCGACATGCAGGGCTGAAGCCCTGCGCCACCCCATCGACATGGCAGGGCTGAAGCCCTGCGCTACCGGTTGCCACCCGTACTGCCCTTTCACCTACCACTTCACGTTGAACGCGACGCCTGCGGGGCGCGCATCCTGCTTGTGTAACCCATCGACGAGCGCTCCAATGCCGAGGCCGCCGGCGATCGATGGCAGCCCGATGACCACTCGCACGATCGTCGAGCATTCGGTGTCGTTCGAGCCGCACATGACCTGCGGGACCACCAACATGCCGATCGCTGCGCCGATGCCGGCGCCAATCAACATCCCGTTGGCCAGCGAGTCCCGCTTCCGTTGAACCTGGTTCCGATACAGGCTGTTGTGTTCTGACGCCGCGGCCAGGCTGATGGCCCCCAACGATGATGTCGAGAACGGCCGTGCGTGTGAAGAGTCGTCCCCGGCGGCAGCGATATTTGGAAGGACCAGGGTCGCAAAAAGCAGCAACAGGCACAAAGGTCGGCTTCGCATGCGTGATCTCCTTAATAAGGCATGCGAAAACCGGACCCGCCCGGGCTCAATCAGTGAATGGAAAATCCCACGAGTATGGTCACCAGCACAGGCACCGCCTTTCCCTGGCGCGTCCCTGGCGTGAATCGCCACCGCGCCGCGGCGCGCAGCGCCTCCTCGTCGAGACCGAGTCGAGGATCGAGTGACCGCACCACACGAAACCGCGAGCACTCACCCGTGGGTTCCACGACGCACTCGACCATGACCTCGCCCTGAATGCGTGCTCGCATCGCGGCGACGGTGTATTGAGGTCTTTCGCGATGAAGCGCGACGGGCATGGTGACACCGCTGCCCGGCTTATACACATCGCCGCCTGTGTTGCCGTCGCGTCCTGGACCAAGCCCGGGCCCATCTCCCGGTCCGATGCCCGGACCCCTTCCCGTTCCGGCGCCACCGTCTCGGCCGGGACCTTGCGACAGTGAATCGGCGCCCGCTTCAATAAGGCCCATCGCGGTGAGATCGGATGCGCCGAACGTCTGTGCGGGCACATCGGCTAGTTGAGTCGGCCGCGGCTCAGGCTTCTCAGCCGCATCCGGTGTCTGTCTCGGCGCGACCGGCATCGTCATCTTGTCGGGGCCTCGCAGCTCGGCAGCCCTGGCAGGCTCGGGATTTCTGTTGCCACCGCCGCCACCACCGCCGCCGGGTCCAGGCACGGGGAGCCAGACCATGAGGGGCGGATCGATATGCGCCTGCTCGAGAGCAGGTCGATCGGTATCGCCCCCCGCGGTCAGCACTATCAGCACACCGATGGCGACCACATGTGCGGCGCACGATATCGCAAACGCGCTGGTGCGTGGCTGGTGCATACCGCCTACTTCAAGGTGAAGCCCATTGCGATGGTCACCAGAACATTGACCGGCTTTCCATTCCGGGTGCCTGGCTCGAACTCCCACTGCTTTGCGGCGTCGACGGCCGCACGATCGAGATCCGGATCCAGCGATTTCACGATCTTGATGTCGCCGACCGTGCCGTCCGCCTTTACCACACACTCCATGAGGACTTCGCCTTCGATCTTCTCTCTTTTGGCGCGTTCCGAATACTGAGGCTTCACTTCCTTGCGGAGCCTCGGCGCTCTGACATCGCCGCCCGGCCGCTGAACTTTGGACGCGTCATCGTCCTGAGCTGCGGGAGGACGGGGCGGCAATCCGGCGCCGGCGACAATCGGCCCGGCCACGACCGCACAAAAAGCAACGAGGAGCGCGGCTTTCTTTGTCGTGCCGAGCGGTGCGCCCGGCTCGGCGCGCATGATTCGGCTGATGCGTTTTTTCAAATCGCCGCCGGTAATGCCCGGAACATTCACCAGCGAGGAAGCGACGCACAGTTCACACGTCTTGAGGATGCCGGCTGCGTAGGTCGCCGGGCTCTGGCCGATCGACAGCACCTGCTCATCACACGCACGTTCGCGCTCCTCAATCAGACGCATGCCGATCCACCACACGACCGGATGGAACCAGAAGACCGCGCTGACCACCATGTGCGCCGATGCAAGCAGATTGTCGCGGCGGATGACGTGACACAGCTCATGCGCCATGATCGGCTCAACGTGATCGTTTTTCAGGTTATTCGAAAGATGCCCCGGCCACATCAGGACCGGTTTCCAGATGCCGACGATGCCCGGCTCCAGGTTGTCGCGTGACGAAACGATCGTCATCGGAGTCTTGATACCGGCTGCGCTCTCGAGACGTCTGAGCGCCTCGTGCACCGGTCCTTCGGCGATGGGCTCTGAATCTCGCGCGATCCCCGTTACACGGTTCCATTCCCACCACCATCTCGCGATGACGATGAGTGAGCCGCCGAGCCACACGGCCACGATCAACCACGAGGCAGATTCCGCTGCAGTGCCGACATTCACGTCGGCCAATCTAAACACCACGTTCACTGCCGCAACGGCTTCGCTGTCTGGTATTGCCCAGTGAGGCCACGGAAGCGCGCGTGCGGCAGCTGCCAACGCGGCAAACGGCACCAGAAACTTCATCGAGGCCGCAAACCAGATCCAGTACCGCACCGATGCACGGTTGCTCCTGAGCAACCATGCAAGCGCGACGGCAACCACAGCAACGAAGGTCGACTGCCAGAGATGACTAGCGGCTGCGCCCATCTTTCTTCTCCAGTTCTTTGAGAAGGTGTTCGGCTTCTTTCACGTCATCGAGTGTGAGCTGCCCGGTTTCGATCAGCCGTGCCATGACCGGCTGGGTCTTTCCGCCGAAGAGCCCCAGGAAGTCGTCAATCAGCCGGTGCTGCGCTCCCGCCCGCGAGATGGCGGCCTCGAAGATGTGCGCGTTGCCGACCTTTTTGACGCGCCGGAGAGCTTTTTTGGCTTCCAGCCTGTACACCAGGGTCTGGACCGTCGTGTAGGCGGGGCGGTTCTTTTCGGGGAACGACTCCTGGATCTCGCGGACCGAGGCGGGCCCGGTCGACCAAAGTGCTTCCATGACCTGCATTTCCAGCTTCGTCAGCCTGGGGACTGCCATGACGTCTCCTATGGGTGTCCTTAGATCTACTACAGATGTAGTTTATAAATCAAGCAACGGCGGAATGTGCAAAATCGTCAAAACTCATCGCAACCTGCACGCCCTCGCGTCCGTAATACCGGCAGTGCATTGTGGAGGCTTACATGACAGCAGCACGGCGCGTCTCGTCCCTGGCGATTGGCCTGGTTGCCCTCTCCGGCTGCGTGGCGGTCGACATCGCCGCCCAGTCCGAACGGGCACGCGGGTCGTTCGAACGCACGCTCACCGTGAGCGGGCCTGTCGATTTGAACGTGCGGACAGGGTCGGGCGACATCCAAATCCGTACCGGGTCGGGCGATCGCGTCCAGGTCATTGGCCGCATCAGCGCAAGCTCGTCCTGGCAGGCTGCGGGAAGTCCCGCCGAACGAGTCAGCCGCATCGAAGCCGCGCCGCCCGTCGTTCAGAACGGCAACGTCATCACGATTGGCGACACGCGTGGTGACGATCTCTACAACAACGTCAGCATCAGCTACGAGCTCCTGGTCCCCGCCAACACGCAGGTGAGCGCGAGCACCGGCTCGGGCGACCAGTCGATCGGCAGCGTGGACGGCGGGGTTCGCGCGCGCACTGGATCGGGCGACATCCGCATCGAGCGCACCGGGGGCAGCCTCAACGCCCAGACCGGCAGCGGCAGCATTCGGGTCGCGTCGGTCGGCGGTGAGATTCGCGCACACACTGGCAGCGGGGATGTCGAAGTCACGCAGACCACTCGCGGCGACGTTGCCGTGCAGACCGGCTCTGGCGATGTCGTGCTGCGCTTGCCGACAAATGCGGGCTACACGCTCGACGCCAGCACCGGGTCGGGTTCAATCAGCACGGCGCATCCGATTACCCTGCAAGGCCGCGTCAGGAGGAATCATGTCGAGGGGACGGTTGGCGGCGGCGGTAACGCTGTGCGCGTGAGAACCGGATCCGGATCCATCGATATCCGCTGACAGTCTCTCAACAGAAGGTCAGAGGATCAGAAGGTTTCTCTTCTTTAGAAGAAGGTCTTCTGATCTTCTGGTCTTCTGTTAAAGTCAGGTCATGCCCTTAGGGTATTCCCGGCGCGGGCCGTTCCTCGGAATCGGTCTGACGGTAGTGTCGCTCGCCCTCTCGGCGCAGGAACCTGCACCACCCCCACAGCTAGAACCGTTCCGCACCGAGGTCAATTACATCCGCGTCGACATGTACCCCACCGTCGACGGCAAGCCCGTGCTCGACCTGCTGCCCGAGGACATCGAAATTCTCGACGAGGGTGAACCGCAGAAAATCGACCGCTTCGAACACGTGCTCGTGCGCGGCGCGCGATCGCAGGACGGGCGCCGCGAGCCGTCGACCATCGCCGAATCGCGCGAGGCGGCGCAGGACATTCGCTCACGGCTGTTCGTGTTGTTTCTGGACACCAATCACGTCAACTGGGGCGCCTCGCTCAACGTGAAAGGCCCGCTCATCCAGGGGCTGAATCAGATGGTCGGCGGAGACGATCTCATCGCCGTCATGACGCCCGGCATGGAAGCGCGCGATCTGACGTTCAGGCGCCGCACGACGGCGATTGAGGAGTTGCTCAAGACCGCCTGGGGACAAAAAGACTTTCGTTTAAAGCCGGATCCGGTGGAGAGCGATCTCGAGTTGTGCTATGGGAATCCCCGGGACGACAACTCCGTCGCGCGCCAGTTGATCCTGCGACTGCGCGAAGTGCGCACGCTCGACGCGCTCGAGCAACTCGTGCAGTACCTGCGGTTCGTGCGCGAAGAGCGAAAGGCCATCATCGCGATCAGCCAGGGATGGCAGCTTTACGGCGAGGATCCTGGGTTGCGCGCCACCTCCAGCAACCCCGCGCCCATTCCGCCAATGGGATTGGACCCGCGCACTGGCCGGTTAGGTAAGCTCCCGACCGGCGGTGGCTCGGATTCCTACGCCGATCTCCATCAAAGGTGCGAGCAACAGCGCATCGATCTCAGCACGCTGCGGAACGAGGTGCGGTTCATCAACATCCTGGGGCAGGCAAACACCGGCAACACGAGCTTCTACCCCATGGATCCGCGCGGTCTTGTGGTCTTCGATGAGGACATCGACGCAAAAGTCGGCATTGTCGAAGACGCCAGACGCCTGACGCGGCGGCTGGATTCGCTGCGTACGATGGCGGATACCACCGATGGTCTTGCCATCGTGAATACCGGGAATCTCAGTGCCGGCATGCAGCGCATCGTCGAGGATGTCAGCTCTTACTACCTGATCGGCTACTACTCCACCACCGACATGGACGGAAAGTTTCACCGCCTCACCGTGCGGGTGAAACGGCCCGGGGTCCGCGTGCGCGCGCGCGACGGCTATCTTGCCGCCACTCGCGTCGATCACGCCAAAGCGCTGGCCGCAGCAACGGCGGCAGGCGCGCTGAAGCCGGTCGACATGCAGGCGAAGGCTGTCGAGCAGTCGCTGGGTGCACTCGGCATTTTTTCGAGAGAGCGACCGCTCCGCTTGCAGGTGGCTGCGGGATACCTGCCATCCGGTGCGGCGGCGATCTATGGTGTCGCCGAAGTGCCTGCTACGACCACTCGACATGACTGGGTCGACGGTGGACAGGCAGAAGCAACGCTCGTCAACAGCCGCGGTCAGACAGTGGCCACCCAGAGTTTGACCATCCCGCCCGGCGTACGCAGCCTCCGTTTCACGCTCGGAGCGCCGACAATCGACCCAGGCGACTATCAAGTGCGGATCCGCGCCAAGGGCGCGTCGGCGCCACTTGCCGCGTTGGAGACGGTTCGTGTCGCACTGCCCGCCGCGCCAGGCGCCACGGGTGCGCTCTTCATCCGTCGCGGCATCACCACGGGCAACCAGCCGATGCCGACCGCCGACCTGCGGTTCCGGCGAACCGAGCGGATCATCGTCGAGATACCGACAACGTCGACCGATGCGGGGACGGCGCAGCTGCTTGGGCGGTTGGGCAAGCCGATGGCGGTTCCGGTGACGACGGCGATTCGTGAAGACGCAGACGGCTCGCGGTGGCGCACCGCACAACTCGCGCTCGCACCGCTGGCCGCGGGCGATTACGTCGTCGAGATTTCTGTCGGCGCCGAGAAAACCCTCACTGCGATACGCGTGTTGCCGTAGTTGGTGGTTCGTGGTTCGTGGTTGGTGGGTGGTTCGTGGTTGGTAGCGCAGGGCTCTAGCCCTGCCCGTTACTCAACCCTCAGGGCCTTCATCGGATCAATCAGCGCCGCACGGCGAGCCGGCACATAGCACGCGAGCAGAGACACGGCGGAGAGCAACGCAAACACACCGATGTATGTGATCGGATCGGTCGGCGTAATCCCATACAGTGCCTGGCCCAGGACACGGCCCGCAGCCAGGCTCAACCCGAACCCGATGATGACACCCACGATCGTGAGCGCGAAGCCTTCGCGAATCACGGTTGTCAGCACCTGTTTTGCCGAAGCGCCGAGCGCCATGCGAAGCCCCAGCTCGCGCACTCTTCGCCGCATGTCGAAGGAGACAACCGCGTACTGACCGACGACGGCGATCAACAGCGAGCCACCGGCAAACAGTGTGAGCAGGATCGTGAGCACGCGAACCGGAAATACCGCGGCATCGATTTGCGTGTTCCACGTTCTCATGAATGCGATGGCAGCACGCGAGTCGACCTCCTGAAGTGCTCGACCGATCTCGGGACCGACGGTATCCAGACTCCCGTTGTACCGGACATACAGCGTGGACTCTCCAGGCGGGGCCGGGTCGTGGCGCGCCGACAGGAACACGAACGGGCGCAACTGCCGGCGGAACCCGCTGTAGTACTTATCTGGTACCACGCCGGCGACTTCCAGTTCACTTTCACGTCCCCGAATGGTCACGAGCATCCTCCGGCCTATCGGCGACTGACCGCCCCATACCTGGCCGACGAGACTCTCGCTGACCATCGCGGCCGGCACATCGCGGCTTCCCACATCGCGTGTGGGATCTCGCCCCGCCACCAGCGACACGCCGATCGTGTCCGTGTAATTCGGGGCCACGTGATTGATCTCCGCGAGCACCGCATCTTGTGAACCCGGAATCCTGACTCGGTCGGCGCCCCAGTTTTCGCTCGGGGGCCGGCGCCCGTAGCTCGCGTGCTGAATTCCGTTGACCGCCGCGAGCCTCGTACGAAACGTCTCGAGCAGCGCCGCGTTCGCTTCGGCGTTCGCCGTGCTGCCCGATGTGTTCACGGTTACGAGCAGCAGAGTCCGAGTGTCGAATCCGGAGTCGAAGCTTCCGATGAGAAAAAGTGACCGGAACGCGAGCCCCGCGCACGCGACGAGGAGCACCGAGAAGGCCATTTGAATCACCACGAGCGAACGTGAAAACTTCGACCGCCCGGGAATCACCGCCTGCTCGCCGGCTTTCAATGGTGGCAGCAATGGCTGCCGCCATGCTCGCATCGCAGGTGCGAGGGTACAGACGATGGTGCAGACGAGCGCCAGCACGAGCGCGTAGCCAAGCACGGACCAATCCGGCGCAAAGTCGGGCATCGGAATGTTGGCCCCCTGAGAGTTCGGCGCAAGATACCCGCTCATCGTGCGCGTGAGCATCCATGCGGTGGCACACGCGGCAGCCCAGGACACGATCGACAGAGCGAGACCCTCGGCCATCAGCGCCCGAACGATGCGCACTCGAGACGCGCCAAGCGATTGCCTGAGAGCCAGCTCGCGTTGGCGGACCACTGCCCGCGCAACCAGAAGATTGGCCACGTTCGCGCACACCACGACCAGCGTGATCAAGGTCACAACCGAAAAGATCGCGAGAAACTGTGATGAGCGGTGATCGATGAGGTTCCCGGTCCCTGCGTTCGCGGAATAGCGACCGACGACCAGCCGTGATTTTTGATCGAGTTCCGGCCGAGACGTCTGGAGGCGCACCCACAATGCGGACAACTCGGCCTGTGCCTGTGGGAGTGAGATGCCAGGCGCAAGCCGGCCCAGCACGCACACATATTCGGCCGACCGATCGAGAGGAACCCAAACGTCCGCCGATTCCGGTATTGTCGCCCCGCTAAAGCCCTGCGATGTCACACCAACAATGGTCAGCGGACGTCCGCTGAAACCGACGGACGTACCGATGATGTCGTCGGCTTTCTGAAAATTGTTCTCCCACGTCCGGTAGCTGATCACAGCGGCAGCCTCATCGCCGGCAAATCCACGCCCTTTGATGATTCCAACGCCAAGCGCCTCGAAGTAATTCGGGCTCACCGCGCCGCCACGCACGGCGTAGCTGCCGGTTCGATGACTCAATGTATGCCGGCCGCCCGTCGATCCCACGATGCGTTCCAGCGTGCGGCTATGTTCTTGAAAGGTCTGGTAGGCGACAGGGTTCTTGCAGGGATTCACGAAGCCGCGCTCGTCGGTCCAGCCCAGCGTCACCAGCCTATCGGCCGTGACGCCCTTCGCCGGTTTCGAGATGAACCCGTTCGCGATGGAAAACACGGTCGTGTTGAGGCCGATGACGAGGGCGATGAGCAGCACCGCGGCCGCGCTCAGCGCCGGTGCCGTCGTCAGAATCCGGCAGCCCGACCGGATATCCTGGACGAGCTGTTCGAACGCCGTCCACGTCCAGACGGCGCGGATGTCTTCGCTCGCCAGCGCGACGTTGCCAAACACGCGGCGCGCGTTGATGTGTGCGTGCTCGGAGGATTCCCCGCGATCTTCGCGAAGCCGCGCTTCCTCTCGAAGATGAAACTGAATTTCGGCGTCGACATCGTCGGCGCGAGGCTTGCGGCGGAACCACATGACAGCTCCTCACGGTCCGGCTGAAGCCGGACACTACGCACTTATGCAGGACCCAGCACGCGAGCGATTGCCTTTGAAAAACGGTTCCAACGGGTTCGTTCGGACTGCAATTGCCGGCGGCCCGTCCTCGTCAGCCGGTAATACTTCGCGCGCTGCTTGTTTTCGGTGAGCTTCCACTCCGAGTCGAGCCAGCCCTGTTTCTCCAGACGATGCAGCGCCGGGTACAACGAGCCGTGGTCGACATTCAGGACGTCGTCGGTGCTCGCGCCGATGGCCACCTTGATGCCGTGGCCGTGCTGCGGCCCCCACTGCAGCGTCCGAAGGATCAGCAGGTCGAGCGTGCCTTGCAGAAGATCGACGGATTCACGGTCGCGAGCCTTCGCCATGTGGTAGGAGACAATCTACCACCATGAGTAGTAGGATGTCTACTACTCATCGTTGGTTCGTCAGGTTCGTGAGTTCGTGTGGTTCGTAGGTGCGCGAGGTTCGAGCCCGCCGCGCCGAAGCGATGTGCGCGACAGCGCGAAGCGGGCTTGCCCGCCGGAGCGATGTGCGCGACGGCGCGAAGCGGGCTTGCCCGCCGGAGCGATATGCGCGACAGCGCGAAGGCGGGTACCATGAGACCGTGCGGGTGCGTGCTGTCGCAGCATGGCTGACGCTGACCTTGATCCTCACGCCTGGCAGCGCCATTGCCCAGGACAAATGGTTTGCGGCCGACAAAGCCAAACATTTCGGCGCCGGCGCAGGAGTCGCGGCCGGCGGGTACGCCATCGCCGTGCCCCTCACTCGGAAGACGCGATGGCGCGTGGTGTTGGGGACGAGTGCCGGGCTCACCGCGGCCGCCGGCAAGGAACTGCGGGACCGTGAGCGTGGAAAGGGGTCATGGCGCGATTTCACATGGTCGGCCGCGGGCACCGCAGCCGGCGTGCTCATCGCCTGGGCCATCGATAAGGCTGCCAATTGAGCGTAGGATAGTGCCGTGCGCAAGGCTTACGGCGCCGTCCTGATCTCGGTCGCGGCCAGCCTTGTGCTCGCAGCCCAGGATCGCGCCGGTCGATTCCAATCGGGCATCGACCTCATCAGCGTCACCGCCACCGTGATCGACAAGGATGGGCATCTGGTGACCGACCTGCCCCGCGAAGCGTTCGAGGTCTTCGAAGACGGCGAACCCCAGGCGATTACCCAGTTCACGAACGAGCGAGTCCCTGTCAGCCTCGTGGTGCTGCTCGACGTCAGCGACAGCATGTTCGGACAGCGCCTTATCGATGCGCGATCCGCGGTCGAGCGCTTCCTCTTCGATCTGCTCGACAAGAACGACGAGTTTTCGGTCGTGGCGTTCAACCACGAGCCGCGGCCGCTCACGCGATGGACGCAGTCCCCCGATGTCGTCCGAACCGCGATGTCCACCCTCAAGCCGTTCGGCTCGACGGCGCTCTACGATGCCGTGCTGACCGTGCTGCCGATGATGAACACGCGCACGAAGCAGCGCGCCTCGGTGCTGATCATTTCCGACGGCGCCGACACCGCCAGCGACGCCGCGTTGCGCGAAGTGCGGTCGGCGCTCGTGCGCAGCGACGCGTTCGTGTATGCGATCGCCGTCGATCCCCCGGCGAAGCGCGCCATCAACGAGACGGTGAACGTTGGAGCGCTGAACGAGATCACCGGCGGCAGCGGCGGCAATACCGAGCTGGTGCACGAAACGAGCGAAATCGTCGCCGCTACGGCGCGTATCGCGGAAGAGCTCAACAGCCAGTACGTGCTGGGCTATCACACGCCCAAGCCGCTCGACGGCAACTACCGCAGCATTCGCGTCCGCGCCGTCAATCCCGAGTATCGCGTGCGGGCGCGGCGCGGCTACATTGCCAACCCGCGCCGATCACGGTCCGGTTGATCTGTGAGGGTCCGGCTGAAGCCGGACACTACGAGTGAGACGTTAAGGGTGAGGGGCTCGCTGCTTACCGACCACCACCGTCACGTCGTCGCGCCGGCGGGAAAAATCGCGATAGAGCACGCCGGCAATGATCGCCGGATCGTACGACCAGAGATCGGGATACGCAGCCGGATCCCAACTCGATGCCAGACCGTCGCTAAACATCACCAGAATCGATCCTGCGCGGAATGGATACGAGAACTCACTGACGCGCCGTGCCATATGACCGGCCGTGCCGTTCTGCGACACCATATGCGTCCGCTTGCGTTCGGGCGTGATGATCGATGCCCCGACGTTGCCGAGGCCGGCAAATTTCACCAGTTCGTTTTCCAGATCGACCGCGGCGACGCCGACGGCAGCGCCACGTGTGGCGCGCAACGCCTGATGAAGCTCCTCGACCAGCATCGGCGCTGATGATGCACGGGACGAGCCGAAGATGCGCACCGCAGCCATGGCGGCCTCCGAGGCGGCGATGCCATGTCCCAGGCCGTCAACCACGAGCAACTCGCCCTGGTGTTGTCTCCACGTCATCGACCAGTCGTCGCCGCATACTGGTTCCCCCGCCAGTGCCACCGACACACCTGCGACGGAAAACGGACTCTCGCGATGGTCCGCGGAGCGCCAGATTCTCGCCACAGTCACGGTGCCGCCCGGAGTCTGGGAAAACACTTCGGACTCGTCTGCTTGACGCCCGACCGAACCCATTCCGTGACCGAGCGTACCGGCGGTTGAATAACCGTCCTCCATCGCGCGCGCCACGTCGCCAATCCCCGGGCCCCTGTCGATAGCCAGCAGCTCGATCGCCGGCGTCGATCCGCCGGTGTCGCGGACCAGAATTTCTCCCTCGCCGGCGTGCTGTGCAATGTTGGTGGCCAGCTCTGTCGCCACGAGCGCCACTCTGCCAGCTGCCGTTTCGTCGAAACCGAGCGATCGCGCGCGCTCGACGGCGGCGCGTCTGGCTTCGGCCGCGTGAGAATCACTGGTGATGGGAAACTGGAGGGACGTCATCGCCAACGCGCGATCGTGACTCTGGTGCCGACACCGGGTGTCGATTCAATCGAAAACTCGTTGGTCAGCCGCTTCGCACCGCCCAGGCCGAGTCCGAGCCCTCCGCCAGACGAGTAACCGTCCCGCATCACGACGGAGATGTCTGCAATACCCGGCCCGTGATCTTCGAATGTGAGGCGCACTCCCCGCCGCACGCCCTCGCTCAGCACTTCGACGTGCATCATGCCGCCGCCGCCGTAATGCAGCGTGTTCCTTGCGAGCTCGCTCGCGGCCGTGACCAGCTTGGTCTGATCGACCAGCGAGAAACCCTGTTCGATCGCGCGGGCCCTGACGTGCTGCCGGGCAATCACGACGTCTTCAGAGCTGCGGAGGGACAAGGTCTCAGACGCCGGCGCCATCTTCTCGATCGCGCAGGGCGAGGGAGGCCTGGAGAAGAGCCATGCCCTTTTCAACGTCCAGGGCCGTACGCACCCCTTTGAGCGGCATGCCGAGCTCCACGAGCGTGATGGCGACGGCGGGGCGCATGCCGACGACGACGGTCTCGGCGTCAAGGATGCGCGACATCGCCGCGATGTTCGCGAGCATGCGGCCGATGAACGAGTCCACCATCTCGAGTGAGGAGATGTCGATGAGCACTGCCTTCGATTGATGTTTGACGATCCTGGAGGTCAAATCGTCCTGCAACGTCAGGGCGAGACGATCGTGCATGTCCACCTGGATGGTGACCAGAAGGTAGTCCCCCATTTTGAGAATGGGAATGCGTTCCACGGCTACTCCTCCGCACCCGCCGTGCCGCCAGAGGCTGCAGGCTGCGTGACCGTCGTTTGCGGCGCTCTGACGCCGTCGCGTCGCTGTACCGACAGCCCGCGGCGGCGGAGCGCGATCGCAAAGGCATCGGCGAGCGTAGCTTTCGTGACGACATCGCCAAGCTCGACACCGAGATGCACGATCGTCTGCGCGATCTGCGGCCGGATGCCGCTGATGATGCAGTCGGCGCCCATCAAGCGTGCGGCGGCGACGGTTTTCAGCAGATGCTGCGCCGTCACCGTATCGACGGTCGGCACGCCCGTGATGTCGATGATGGCGAGCGTCGATCCGCTCTCCACCACGCGCTCGAGCAGGTTTTCCATCACGATCTGCGTGCGCGCGCTGTCGAGCGTGCCGATGAGCGGCAGCGCGAGAATGCCTTCCCACAGCGTGATGACCGGCGTGGAGAGCTCCAGCATCTCCTCCTGCTGCTTGAGGATGAGCTGATCGCGGCCTTTCTGGTACATCTCAGCTGTGAAGAGCCCCAGCGCGTCGAGCAGCTGCGTCACTTCCCAGGTCGCATCGGCCAGCCCTGCGGGATCTCTGGCAAAGCGCGTGCGCAAACGCGAGAAGATCGGCGCCTTGAGCGAGAACACGAACGTCGCCGTCTCGCTCGGCGTGTAGCCCTGACGCGCCCGCTCGGTCGAGATCTCGTTCAGCAGCTCGCGCATGGGTGCGTACGCGGCACTTCGGAAGTCGTTCTCGCCTGTGCCGGAGGCGGCTCCAAGCGCCGAAAGGAACTTCCGCGACTGTTCTCGAAGCTGCGAAGCGCTCGCATGCTCCTTGCGCCCGCCGAACATCCCCGTCTGGCGCTCGAACCATTCGCCCAGCAGCCCATCCTGATCCTGCGAGAGTACTTCCCCGATGACACCGCTCTGTTTTGACATCTCTCAGTCCTTTGCCCGACGCACATCCGATCGCGCCGACACCGGCTTCGGCAGCCGGATGACGAATGAAGTACCCATATCCCTGCCGCGGCTCGAAGCGGTCAGCGTCCCGCCGTGCATCTTTACGAGGTTCCTCGCAATTGTCAGACCGAGCCCCAGCCCCTCGCCCGAACCGGCCGCCGGCGTCGTCTGATAGAAACGATCGAACACGCGCGACAGCGATTCCGGATCCATTCCGCGGCCCGTATCGGCCACCACGATCACGGCCGAAGACGGGTCACCGCTCAGCGTCACCTCCACCTTGCCGCCTCTCGGCGTGAATTTCACGGCATTCGACAACAGGTTCCAGACCACCTGCTGGAGACGCGCGGGATCACCCTGAACGGTGAGATGCGGCTCGCCCGTGATCGATGACTCGAGCGCGACCCCCTTGGCACTTGCCGAGGGTCCCACCGTATCGATCGCCGCTGCGACGACCCTCGGCAGATGCGCCGCCTCAATGCGCAGCTGTATCTGTCCTTTTGAAATGCGTGCCACGTCGAGGAGATCCTCGATGAGCGCCGCTTGTGCCCGCGCGTTGCGATCGATCACTTCGAGCGCCCGCGCACGCGCCGAATCGTCCATGTCCATCTTCTGGATGAGATCGATCCAGCCGATGATGGCGTTCAACGGTGTCCGGAGCTCGTGCGAGAGCGCCGCCAGAAAATCGTCCTTCGCGCGATTGGCGGCTTCGGCGTCCATGCGCGCCTGCTGTTCCATCGTCAGTGCGTGCTTCAAGGCGTGCTCGGCGCGGCTGACCCGGAGCATCGCGTGCGCGGTCGCCACCAGCACATTGGGCGGCACCGGGTCGGCCAGGTACGCATCGGCGCCCGATTCCAGACTCCGCGCCTGGTCGTCGGGAGAGGTGAAGCTCGCAGACATCTGCAGCACCATGATGGCCTGCAGCTCGTCATCGGCCTTCAGGCTCCTGCAGAACTCCATGCCGTTGCCGTCGGGAAGGTTCACGTCGAGCACGATCAGCTCGGGCCGGAACTCCTGGATGATGACCATCGCCTCGCCGAGCGACCGCGCCTCGAACACGGTGTGTCCCGCGTCTGCCAGCACGTTCCTGCGCCAGAAGAGTGAAGCCTCGTGGTCGTCGACGACAAGAACCTTCGCGCGCCGCTGGCTACTCACGGTCAGACTCGACGGTACTTCTGGCGTGGCGAATGGACTCGCGGATTACCTCGCTGTTCAGGCTGTCCTTCGACACGATGCTCGCGGCCGACATCGCGAGCTCATCGCGCTCGGACTGCTGCAGGCGGCTGGACGTGACGATGATGACGGGCGGCCGCGCGGTGGCGGGATCGCTTTTCAACCGCTGCAGGACCTCGCGCCCGTTCATGTCGCCGAGACCGAGATCGAGCAGGATCACGTCGGGGTGCGCATCGCGCGCCCGGTCGATGCCTTCGGCGCCGCTCCGGGCCTCGATGATGAAGTACTCAGGATCGCGAAGAAACTGGCGGACGATGTAGCGCGCGGCGTCCTGATCGTCCACCACGAGCACTTTGGTATGGCGAGCCGGTTTGCCAAGCAGCGTATCCAGCGTGGTGAGCAGCCACTGTTTCTGGATCGGCTTGGTGGCGTAGACATCTGCCCCGAGTGCGAGCCCCTTTCGCGCATCGTCGAGCGTGGTGACCACGACGACCGGAATGGTGCGTGTCTCGGGGTCTGATTTGACGTCGCTGAGAAACTGCCAGGTGTCTTCACCGTCGAGCAGCACATCAAGCACGATGGCCGCGGGCCGGGCGCGGCGCATGATCTCGCGCGCGGCGAGGACGGTGCGCGCCGGATAGGCGTGATAACGCGAATCTTTGAGAACCTTCTCGTAAAACAACTGGTCGGAGTACGCGTCTTCGAGCACGAGAATCGGATCGCGGCCCTCCGCTTCCCAGGAGAACGGCAGCTCCTCGGCCGGCTGGCGCGGTTCGAACGTAATCGGAATGGCGGCCGAGAATGTCGAGCCGACGCCGACTTCGCTGTGCACCCAGACGCGCCCGCCCAGAAGTTCCGCGAGCCGCTTCGCGAGGGGCAGCCCGAGGCCCGTCCCCTTCACGCCTTTCTGCAGGGGATGGTCGATCTGGACGAACTCCTCGAAGATGCGCGCGAGATCTTCTTCGGCGACGCCGATGCCGGTGTCGGCAACCGTAAACACCACTTCCCGCCGATCGATGTCGAGCGACGCGGCGATCCGCACCTCGCCTCTTTCCGTGTACTTGAGCGCGTTCGCGATGAAGTTGCGGAGAATCTGCGACAGCTTTCCCTCGTCGGTGTGCATGGTCGGCACATCGGCGGGCTCATCGAAGACGAGCGAGACGGACCGGTTCAGCAGCAGCGGGCGGAGCATGCCGCGCAGAGCGCCGAAGAGGTTGACGACTTCGAACGCCGCGCGCCGGACGGTCGTCTTGCCGGCTTCGACCTTCGCGAGATCGAGCATGTCGTTCACGAGCTCGGACAACTGCTCAGCCGACTTTCGAATGTACGCGAGCTCGGGCACCGTCTGACGATCGGACTGCGGTTGCTGATCGAGCAGATCCGTGAGCGCCAGTATCGAGTTCACCGGCGTGCGGAACTCGTGCGTCATGTTCGAGAGGAAGCGCGACTTCAACTCGTCGGCGCGCCGCAAGTGGTCGGCCTTTTCGTCGAGCTCGGCGTAGAGCGCGACGACACCGCGGTTGGTGTCTTCGAGCTCGCGGTTGAGCCTGACAAGCTCCTCCTGCCGCTTCTGCAGCTCGTCGAGCGTGCGAAGCAGCTCCTGATTCTGCCGCTGGATTTCCTCGACCAGCCCGCCCGGCCGGTGCGCATGAATCTTTTCCGCAAGCTCCCCGACGCCCGTCGGGCCGAGGAACGGCGCCCGCCGTGGCAGCAGTTTCTTGAGCGTGACAATCGTGCCGGCGGGACTCGAGGAAATGTCGAACTGGTCCATCAGACGGCGAGTGCCGATGAGGCCGATGCCCAGACCGGTCGTCGATCGATAGCGTCCCGCAAGCACATCGTCGAGATTCGGAATGCCTCGTCCGGTATCCGCCACTTTGATGATGAGCACCTGAGGGAGCGTGTGCCCTTCGATCGACACTTCGATCACGCCATTGCCGGCGTACCGGAACGCGTTGCGCACAATTTCAGAGACGGCCGTCGCAATGCGCGTCTGCTCGGAGGAATCGAAGCCGAGGAGCGCCGCTATCTGAGCCGCACGCTGCCGGGCCGTGACTACGTCCTCTTCATGCCGGATGGAAAACGACCAAAGTGGTGGTGCCGGAGCCATGGGGAGGAGTCATTCTATATGCGAGGAAGACGTCAGTCGGGCAGTTTCAGACCGCGAAGGGCCAGTTCTTTCGCGACGTTGCGCCTCATGGCCGTTGCCGTGTCCATATCTTGAACACCGCCCTGGCTGTCGCCCATCGTACGTTTCACAACGCCGCGGCCGTACAGCGCGGTAGCCGAGCTTGGATTGATCGTGAGAGCTTCTGCGAAATCAGCCAGTGCGCGGGCGTAGTCGCGCGTGCGAAAGTATAAAGCGGCGCGGCGCTCGAAGCCCTCAATCGACCGGGGATTGATCTCAACATGCCGCGAAAAGTCCTGCAGCGCAAGATCGTCCCGGCCGGCGGCTTCGTAGCACACGCCGCGATCGATATACGCGAGCGCTTCCTGCGGATTGAGCTCGACGACGCGGCTGAAATCGGCGACCGCCTCGGCGCATCGGGACGTGCCGGCCAGCGTGAGGGCGCGGTTCAGCAGGGCTTCCTCAAACTTGGGATTGAGGCGAATCGCCTCGTTGTAATCGCGAATGGCCTCATCGTACTGGCCGTTGAGGCGATACATCCCCGCGCGGTCGGCGAATGCGGTCGAAGAACGGGGGTCGAGCTTCACCGCCTGCGTGAGGTCGTCTATCGCCTTGTCGAAATCCTGCTTCGCCCCATGTACGGCCGCACGATTGGCAAAGGCCCTGGCCGATTTGGGATCGAGCCGCACGGCCTCGGCAAAGTCCTGGAGGGCGCGATCGTAATCGAGCAGCGTGACATAGGCGACACCGCGCTCGATATGGGCGGTGGCCAAATCGCGTCCCCGGACGCGGCCGGACTGGATGACAGAGGAACAGACGCTGATGGAAATTTCGGGATCCGGGTGGCCGCAGGCGGGCTGGGGCTGGGCTCTCACGCTCGAGCACAACAGTGCCGATAAAAGTACGAGCGCGAACGCAGTTTTGCGCATCTTACGTACGTAGTGTCCGGCTTCAGCCGGACCTTTGTCCAGCGCAGGGAGACGACATGTCGAATGGCACAGATGTGAAAGCGCCTTACGCAGCCGAACGTCGCATGGTTGCCTGGATCGGCAAAGCCGTCCGGGTGGAAGGCAAGGTCATTGGCGGCGAAGACCTCACCATCGACGGCGACGTGGAAGGGTCGATCGAGCTCGGCGGCCACTGCCTGACGATCGGGCAGGACGCCAACATCAAGGCCGATCTGATCGCCAAAACCGTGACGATCAGCGGCAAGGTGAGGGGCAACGTCAAAGGGGTGGAAAAAGTCGACCTCAGCCCAACCGCGTCAGTCAATGGCGATATTACGGCGCCGCGCTTCAGCATGGCCGACGGCGCGACGGTCACGGGGAAGATCCACGCAGGCTAGGCCGTCGGCAAGCGGACGATAAACGTCGAGCCCTTTCCTTCGCCAGCACTGACGGCGGCCACCGTCCCTCCGTGCATCTCGGTGAGGTGTCTCACAATCGCAAGGCCGAGGCCAAGCCCGCCGTGCGCACGACTGACGCGCGCATCGCCCTGCCTGAAACGCTCGAACACATGCGGAAGAAAATCGGGTGAGATGCCGATGCCCGTGTCGGCAATCACCAGCTCGACGCGTGATTCGGTCACCGCCAGCGTCACACGCATCGCGCCGTCTTCGGGCGTGAACTTGACGCTGTTCCAGAGCAGGTTCGAGACGATCTGTTGAAGACGCGCTTGATCGCCGATGAGGATCGCGGGATCGTCGTCGAGCTCCAGGGTCACCTGAATGGCCTTCGCCGCGGCCATCGGCCGAATCGAATCGACGGCCGCTTCGACAATCGGCCTGAACGGCAAGGGTTCCGTGTCGAGGCGCAGCTGGCCCGCGATGATTCTCGAGACGTCGAGAATGTCTTCCACGATCTTCTGCTGCAGCCTGGCGTTGCGTTCAATCGTCTCGATCGCCTTCGCGCGCCGCGAGGCGTCCATGTTGGTGCTGCGCAGGAGCGACGCCCATCCGAGCACCGCGTTGAGCGGCGTCCGCAGCTCGTGCGACACCGTGGCGAGAAACTCGTCCTTCAACCGGTTTGCAATCTCGGCCGCTTCCCGCGCTTTGTGCATCGCGTCGAACAGCCGTGCGTTGTCGATGGCAATCGCCGCCTGCGCGGCGAGGCCGGCGATGAGGCGCTCGGCGCTTTCGGCAAACACATCAGCCTCTGCGTGGCCGAAGAAAAGGCCGCCGAGCACTTCTCCGGACCGGCTCACCACGGGAATCGCGAGATAACTCCGCACGGCCATGTGCCCCCGCGGCATCCCGTAATGCGGATCGTTGAGCCCGTAGCGCGGATCTTTCGTCACGTCGCCAATCCGCAGGATGCCTTCACCGCGAAACGTCGCACCGAACATCGACGTCGCGCGCGGGATGGGGAAGCGCTCGAATTGGCGGCGGTCGACGCCTGACACCACGTACCGCATGTACGATCCGCCGCCTTCGTCGAGAACGTTGTAGAAGAACGCCCCGAACTGCGCGCCCGCGAGCTCGGTGGCCGCGTCAGTGAGCGCCTGGACGAGCTTCTGAAGATCGAGCTCCGCCGACAGCACGCGCCCGAAGTTGTTGATGATCTGCAGCGTCTCGGCCTGATCCCGCAGCAGCTGCTTCGTGCCCATCTGATCGGTGATGTCCTGCACGATGCCCAGCATCCCGAGCACCGTCCCGTCGGCGCTGTAGGCCGCATGTCCTCGCGCAGCGACCCATCGTTCGCCATGGTTTGTACGGATGCGGTACTCGATGTCGTAGTCGGCGCGCTCGGCAATGGCGGTTTCGACGCCGATGCGCGCGCGCTCGCGATCGTCCGGATGGAGAATCTCGCGCATCTCCGTCCATGTCATCACCGGGCCGGCAGGAATGTCGAAAATCTCGGCGGCGCGCGGAGAGAAGGTCACGATGTCGGTGGCAGCGTCCCAGCTCCAATCGCCGAGTTGGGCGGCATCGAGCGCGAGCCGAAGGCGTTCGGCGTCGGAAAACGAAGCAGAAAGCGGTGAGAGTGAATCGATGCGGAATTCTACGTCAGACGGAACCGGACGTGGTCAGTCTCGCGAGCGCGCGTTCCAGCGCCTGGTGCAGCATCTCCCGGCCGATGGGCTTCACGACGTAATCGACGGCGCCGTACTGCCGCATCTGGACGACGGTGTTCATCTCCTGCGCACCGCTGACGGCTACGATCACCGTCTCGGGCCATCGCTCCCGAATCTGCTTGGCGAGCCAGACTCCGTCGTGGAGCGGCATGACAACGTCGGAAAAGACGATTTGCGCCGGCGTCTTCGACATTTCCTCGACGGCCGCGTCTGCGCCGGGCGCCGTTACGACCTCGTGTCCCCATTGCGTGAGCCGGCGGGACAGGATGTCCCGGATTGGGGCCTCATCATCGACCACAAGGATGCGCGCCATCTGTTGCACAGAATTTTGATGCGAACGCACACTTTTATCCATCGGGGTTTGGCCTACGAAAAAGGGGGAACTAACGGGAAAGCTTGACGGTGATCTCGAAATCCCGGCCAGGATCCAAATCTCCGTTGTTGATGTCGGTCTCTTCCGGGCCCTTGGCGACCACTTCCCCGTCCCTCAGTTCGACCTCGAGGCGGTATCGGCCCTCATCGGGAACCTTGATCGTGTACCCGCCGTTGGTACCAGTCGTCGCCTGGAAACGTGCGCCTGTCTTGATATTAGTCGCAGTGACGAGCCGCGTGGTCAGGGGCGACGCCCCCGCCCGTACGATGCCCGCAATCGTACCGCCCACTTTGAGGGCGGGCTCAGTTGTAATAACCGGCGCCCGGCAACCGCCCGCTATCGCCAGCATAAGTGCCAGGCCGGCTATCCCGGGCCTCGTCGCGAGGATTGCCTTCATCCAAAGTCTCCTGAAGGCAAAGCCATGCAAGAGTCGTACGAATTACTTGACCCCGGCCCCCGCCATCTCTTCGGCGATGGTGGCACGGTGGTGCTTGGCGAGGGCGACATCGGCGCCACCGCCCGCAATATCGCCGTTCTTCATGCGGATGAGGCCGCGGCCGTAAAGTGCGGCAGCGTACTCAGGATTGATGACCAGCGCCTGCTCGTAATCGGCGAGCGCCTTGTCGAGCTGGCCCTTGCGAAAATAAATCGTACCGCGGCGCTCGTACCTGTACTCGGCGCGCGGCTCGATGTCGATCGATGCCGTGATGTCTTCGATGGCGAGATCGTCGAGGCCGATCAACTCGTAACACAACCCGCGGTTGTAATACGCATAGGCGATCTTCGGGTTTGAATCGATGACCCGCGAGTAATCGGGAATCGCATCGGCGAACCGGCCGAGGATGGTGAGCGTAATGCCCCGATCGCCGTACGCGTCGATGAGCGCGGGGTTGGCTTTGATGGCGGCGTTCAGATCGTCCAGCGCAAGCTTGAAGAGGCTCTTCTGGCGGTACGCGGTGCCGCGGGCATAGTAGGCGCTCGCGAGCTCGGCCTCGGACTCCTGTCCGCTCTCGATGAGCGACGTGCAGGCGGCCAGGCGAACATCGGCATCGTTCCCGCGACAGCGCTTCCAGGTTTCGTCGCGATCCTGCGACAGGCCGCTGACTTCAGCGCAGAGCACGCACACGACACAGAGAACGACCCTGCGGTAACTCATGTCGCTGAAGTGCGGACCATATCCCGTCAGTGGCCGGATGTGGCGTTGGCGAACCCTGGCTTCAGCGTGCCCATGCGCTGCGCCACCTCGAGCATGGTCGGATAGAACTGCACGAACGTGTTGTCGACGGCAGCGTTCTCAGAGTGGCAGGCATAGCAGCGCTCGGTCACGGGCAGGGCCGGGACCTGGGTCTTCATGTCGCGGCCAAAATCGAAGTAGGCCCACTTGCCCGGAAATCGCGCCTCGTCTTTCACGGACGCCTCGATCACCACCAGGTTCGACTGGAAATGCCCGCCCTTGTTGATCGACCCTTCACTCGACGAGGCGCGCACCTCGAGAATGAACATGGTCTTGTCGGGCCATTGCCCCGTTTTCATGAACGCCCGGTACGACGAAGGGTTGACCCAGACGTTGGTGAAATTCGGCGTCCGCGCAGCGCCCGTCGGCTGGTTGTACGTCATCCCGAGACCGGCCGTCACGAAGCTCCAGTCGCGGAAATCGGTGGGACGAATCAGTTCGCCGGCCGCCGTATATCTGGGCCCCGCCTCCGCCCGCCCGCTCGCATCGGGCTTCGGCGCGGCAGGCCCCGACTCCGCCGGCCCGTTCGTAGCCGGCTTCGGCGCGGCAGGCTTTGCTTGAGTTCTGGTTGGCTGCTGTGCGGAAAGCGCAACGAACGCCGAGAGAGCCAAAATGCCTGGGGCAATGAGATTTCTCATGCCGGAAATTTTACACGGTCCCCCGCTACTCGCCCAGAAAACGGCCGACCGGCTTCAGATCCTCGACATGGTCGCAGATGACCTTGATCGACATCATCATCGGGACGGCCAGGAGCATGCCCCACACGCCCCAGGCCCAGCTCCAGAACAGGAGCCCGACGAAGACGGCGACGCGGTTCATCGAGGCGACCCTTCCCATGAGCAATGGCGTGAGGAGCCAGCCTTCGAGCGATGTGATCAAGAGGGAGATACCCGCCACGACCAGCATCATGTAGAAGGTGCCGAACTGCAGGAAGGCCACGAGCGAGAGCCCGCCGCTGACGATGAGCGGACCGTAGTAGGGAATGGAATTGAAGACCCCCGCCAGGAGGCCCCACAACGCCGCCTGCTCGAGCCCGATATAGGCAAGCACCGCCCACGTCGCGATGCCGACGACGATGCTCGTGAAGATCTGCACCAGGAGGAACCGGCCGATCTGCGAAGAGATGTCGTTGATGATTTCGACGGTCACCCTCTTCTTCGACAGAGTCGGTCCCGCCAGCTCGACAAACTTCCGCCTCATCAACTTGTCCGACACGAGGAGAAAGTACGTCAGGAACAGGATCATGATCAGCTGGTTGACGGCGCTGACCGCGCCCATCGAACCGGACCATAACAAGCCGGTTGCCGTGATTCGTGGCTCCTCCACCTGCACGCGCACCACGCCGGGAGCCGGCTTCGGCGAATCGGTCTTCGCCAGCTCTTCGGCTGCCTGCTCGACTTTGTCGAGTGGCCCGGGCGCGGTCCTCGGGTGCCGCTCGACGACGGCCGCGATTCGGCGCGCGCCGGCCGGCAACTCGTTGATGACGGTCATCGCCTGGTCCTGCAGCACATACGCGCCGCCGAAGATGGTCCCCATGGTCAGCCCGAGCGCCAGCGCCGCGCCAACCCAGCGCGGCACATGCCTCCGCTCTATCGCATCAACGGGGGGATCGAGCGCGTAGAAGAGCAGAAGCCCGAATGCGAGCGGTGCAAGAAGCGCCTGCATGAACTGCAGCAGGAAAATGGCCACGCCGAGCGCAATGACAAGGAGCGCGACGGTACTGGCATCGACCCCGTCGAACGGCCACGCCTCCGGCGTCGCCTCGGATCGCACTTCGGCTTTCGGTACTTTATGTAGCGAGGTCATACAGTTCCCGGCACAGTGCAGGTAGGACAGCAATCCACGTGCCTTGGACCCTCGTTTGCACCTGCGGCGATGCGGATGGCGACCCGACCGATCGCACACGTACTTCCCCGCCGGCGTCCGGCGTTACGACTTCCGAGCAACCTCCGGCGCCGCGTGCCCCGCAGGTGGCGGGCAGGACTCCATCAGCATCCGAACTTGCGTCCACAAATAGGCGTCCGGACGGTGTGGGCGAAAGCCCGGCAGATGTTGTTTGCCTGGTGGGTCTGGGGCATCGTGGCGATCGTCGCGCTGATTTACGACAACTGGGGCTGGGCCATCGGCACGGGATTGATGTCGGCCTTTGCGTTTCTGGCCTGGCCGACCGAAGTGCCGCCCCGCGTCGGGCTGGATCATGAGTTCTGCGTCGATGACGATGAGTTCCTGACGACGATGGCAGGAGCGACCGGCGTTCCGTTTTTCGAAGGCAACACGCTCGACATCCTGAACAACGGTGACACGTTCTATCCCGCTATGTTGAAAGCGATCGCGCAGGCGCAGTGCTCTGTCACGATCGAGGCGTACATCTACTGGGCCGGCGACATCGGACGGCAATTCGCCGAAGCCCTCGCCGAACGCGCAAAGGCGGGCGTCGGCGTGAAGATACTGCTCGACGCCGTTGGCTCCTCTACGATCGGCGACGAGATTCTGGAAACCCTCGAGACCGGCGGATGCCAGCTTGCGTGGTACAACCCGGCACGGCCCTACAGCATCGGGCGGCTCAATCACCGGACGCATCGCAAGTCGCTCATCGTCGATGGACGCGTTGCGTTTACCGGCGGGGCCGGCATCGCGGATCACTGGATGGGACACGCGCAGGACGACAAGCACTGGCGCGACATCCAGATCCGGCTCGAAGGGGCGGCGGTGGTGCCGCTGCAGACGGGATTCGCCCAGAACTGGCAACAGGCCACAGCGGAAGTGATTACGGGATTCGAGTTCTACCCTGCGCTCGAGGCGCCGGTCGGCAAACTGGCCGTGCAGACGATCTTGAGCTCGCCGGAAACGGGCGCCTCGACGGCGCGCACCTTCTACTACCTCTCAATCGCGGCAGCGCGCCGTACGATCTACATTGCCAATCCGTACTTCGTCCCTGATCAAGGGGCCATCGATCTGCTTGTGGCCGCCAAAGGTCGAGGGGTGGACGTGCGCGTGATGGTGGCCGGAATCCATAACGACAACTGGATGGCGCGGCACAGCGGCATCAGACTGTACGGTCCATTCCTCAAAGCCGGCATTGAAATCTTCGAGTACAACCACACGATGCTGCATCAGAAGACGATGGTCGTCGACGGCGTGTGGTCGACGGTGGGCACCACGAACTTCGACAGCCGCTCCTTCGCACACAACGAAGAGAACAACGTGTGCTGCTGTGACAGGCCGCTCGCACAGGAGCTCGAAGCGATCTTCATCGCCGATATGAAGGGATGCGAGCGGATCACGCTGGAAAAGTGGCGCGCGCGCGGTATCGTGCAGAAATCAGTGGAAGCTGTGGTGTCGTTGTTTCAAGAACAGGTTTAAGAGGCTTCGCACCATTGGAAGATTGGCAGATTGGCAGATTGGCAGATTGGCAGATGGCTAAGCGCCATCTGCCATCTGCCATGACTGCGTCAGTTAGTTATTGTCGTATTTGTGATAGTGGTGGCCGTCGCGGTCGTAACCGCGGTCCCGCACGTCGAGATTGAGATCGCTTTGCAGCCGATAGTTCAACAGCGTTTCGGACGGGACATTCACGCGACGTCCCTTCGTCAGAATCTGCGCACCGGCACCAGCAGCTGCGCCAACCGCTGCACCGGCGGCCGCTGCATCGCCTCCACCAATGGCGGCGCCAAGAATCGCACCGAGTAACGCACCGCCCCCCACATGTATGGCAGTGTCCTTGTTCGCGCCGATTCCGCTGTTACGAATGTCGACCCCGCTGGTGCCTACGGGATTGCGGGTGGCATCGAGTCCGTAGCGGCGTCCGTTGATCGTCACCGAATCCAGATCGAGCACAAGATCATTACCCTGGTCACGGCGCACGACGAGCTCGGCAGTGGCTCCGCGAGGAATCGCCAGACGGCCGTTCGCGTCATTGACGTCGTTTTCAACCGTGCCCGTGTAGATGCGGCCGTCCATGGACTGGGAGTCGATCTTCTCCGTTGTCCTTACCTGAATCGTCGTGCCTGACGGAATCGGATCGACGTAGTTCCACGACTGCGCACGGCCTGCGGTCGGAACAAAGAGCATCGCCGCCGTCGCGACGCCCAGTGCCTTTTTCGCTAATGACGTTCTCAACATTGGTACCTCCAAATGCATTTACCGGTGCAATCAGGAGGCCAAGGCACGAGACTTGCG
This sequence comes from Vicinamibacterales bacterium, assembly GCA_963811435.1. GTDB lineage: Bacteria > Acidobacteriota > Vicinamibacteria > Vicinamibacterales > JAMQPK01 > JAMQPK01. Next base: position 89,517 of record CAWERD010000003.1, on the reverse strand, counting down.
AAGCGAACGGATGGAGGAATCTATATGGTGTTTACTGCGGCGAGTCTCAGCCCCGTTCTGGCGGTGCTGTTCGGGATCCTCATCTTCGTGTTTCCGAAGCTTCTCAACTACTTAGTCGCGACCTACCTGGTACCTGACCGGCCTGATCGGGCTCGGCGTACTCACATTTCGCGTGTAACAGGCGGGTTCGTCGACCGGTCGCGGTTGTTTGGCATTGAGACAACTGGCGGCGGGCAGAGCACTCCCCGGTTCCTTAGTGGCGTGTGACATCGAACCCTCGCGATCAGGCGGCCTTCTGCATGACGGTGCGACCGCGCTTCCTCCACGAGATGAAGCGGCGCAACGCCAGCGCAATACCGGTCCAGACCAGCACAGCACCTCCGGCCGTAACGACACCCGCGACGGTTTGTCCGGTCAGACCGTATACCTCGCCCGTGTGTGCGAAGCGCAGCCACGTACGAGCGCGCCGGCCCGCAGACTGGCTCGAATAGGGCTCCCATCGCTCAACTTCACCCGTGCGTCGATCGAGCGTCAACGTCGCGCGTTTGTGCGGCTGTCCTCCATCGCCCGAGTCGAGTGTCAGCGTCACTCTTGGTGCGTTGCCGGATGGTAGCGCGACGCTGATGGTCTTCCACTCGCGCATCTGTGTCTGAGCTTTTGCGACGAGCGTTTCCAGCCGCACGCCGGGCGTCTCGGCGCCAGGCGTGTGATTCTCACTCGCCGGGCCATCGGCTCGCCGCTGTTCCGTTCCTGCTTGTGCGGATCCTCTACCTGGCCCACCGTTTCGCGCGGCCGGACCTCCCGCGCCTCCACCCGGCCCGCCGCCGCGGGCGGCGAGACCTCCCGCCGGCGCGGGCGGCTGCTCGCCATATGCGCGATAGACGAGGGCTGTCGCCCATGGATATGAAATCACCACGCCGCCGGCGACGATACTCGCCAGCGGAATCGCCGACCAGAACCCGATCGTGTTGTGCCAGTTGAAGTCGCGCGCCCTGCCGGCGAGCCCGCCACGGAACCAGACGACGCTCTTCACCGCCGCCCACGTCCACGTGCGCGGCCACCAGAGGAAAAGCCCGCTCAGCACAATGAAGAGGAACATCAGATTGGACGCGCCCGTGATGGCGCGACCGGTCGCACGGCTGTCGCCTGCCATCGCGACGTATCGATGCCACTCAACCACGCCGCGGAAAAAATCGCGGACGCCCTGACCGTTGCCTTCTCCCAGCACGGCGCCGGAGTACGGGTTGACGAAGACCTGCCGCGCGGCTCCCACGGCGAGCGATGCCGGCGCGCCGGGATCGGAGCGAAGGACGATCGTTGTCGGCCGAAGATCGGGTTGTGCGCTCCTGACCTTCTCCACGAGCTCGTCCGCCGGGAGCCTCGTCGAGCCAGGAGCCGGTTCACTCCAGTACCCGCGCATATCGGCCCACGCGGTGATCTGCCGTTGATAGGTCAGCAGCGCCCCGGTCACCGACATGATGAGAATGACGACGCCGGCGGTCACGCCGCACGCGAGATGGAGCCAGAACACGACGGATCTCAGCTTCACGATCGCCTCACATCTCCGCCCACTGGCGGAGCAGGTTGTGATAGACGCCAGTCAGCTGAACCACTGACGGATGCGCCGGCACGTCCCTCGAGAGTTGCTGTATCGACACGTCGAGATCGAACAGCAGCGTCCGCCGTCCGTCGTCGCGAATCATGCTTTGAATCCAGAAGAACGACGCGACGCGGGCACCGCGCGTCACCGGCGTCACACTGTGCAGGCTGGACGACGGGTAGAGCACCATGTCGCCCGCGGGCAGCTTCACTTTGTGGAGGCCATAAGTGTCTTCGACCGCCAGCTCGCCGCCCTCGTACTCGTCCGGTTCCGCGAGGAACAGCGTCGCCGAGAGATCGGTGCGAATGCGGTGGCCGGTGGCGCCAATCTGGCGGATGGCGTTGTCCACGTGATTACCGAAGGCGTGTCCGCCCTGGTAGCGGTTGAACAGCGGCGGGAACACGCGGAGGGGCAAGGCGGCCGAGACGAACAGCGCGTTCCGCTGTAACGCCGTCAGGATCATGTCGCCGACCGACTCTGCCGCGGCTGAGCGTTCCGCGACCTGCTGGTTGTTCTTCGAGCGGGCCGACTGCGGGCCCGCCGTCACTCTGCCATCGATCCACTCGGCCCGGTCGAGCAGCGATCGCGCGGAGGTCACCTGCTCGGGGCTCAGAAGATCGGGAATCGCCAGAAGCATCTCGAGCTCCCCTAGAACCTCACACTGGACGTGATGGTCGCCGATCGCGGCATGCCCGGGTTGAAGCGGCCGCCGTTGTTGTTGACGTTCTTGATGTAGACCTCGTCGGTGAGGTTGTTCACGTTCAGACGAAGCGAGAGATGCTCATTCAGGCCGTACTCAACCATCGCGTCCACCAGCGAGTAGCTCGGGACTCGAATCGTATTCGGCGCGTTGACGAACACTTCGTCCATGTAACGCACACCACCGCCAATCGTGAGCCTGACCGGGAACTCGTAGGTGGTCCATAGACTTCCAGACCACTCGGGCGTCAGCGTCAGACGGCGTCCGTTGTTCAGCGGGTTCTGACTGACCTGCCGGGTGTCGAGATACCCGAGATTGGCCAGCACCTGCCAGCGCGGCGTAATCTGTCCGAGCGATCCCACGCTGAAGCCGTTGACGCGCTGCTCATCGTCCTGGTTGAAGACGGGCGGGATGGCAGTGGCGTCGACGGTGAAGATGACGTTCTTGTTCTCAGTTCTGAAAACCGCGGCGCTCAACGACAGCCGGTTGTTGTAGAGGCCGACCTTGCCGCCGAGCTCGTAGTTGGTCGATTCCTGCGGCCTGACGTTCGGGTTATTCTGGTTGTTCGGCTGCGAGCTCAACGTAAAGTTCGCCGTGCCGGGTGGCGTGACGGCCGACCCGTATGAGAAGTAGAGGTTGGCCTCCCCAGTCAGCCGGTACAGAATGCCGGCTTTCCCGCTGAACAGACCGTCCGCCGTCGTGAGATCGGTCGTGAGGACGCCCGTGGCATCGGCCACCTTGAACGCCGCGTCGTAGTGCTCAAACCGCAAACCGCCGCTGAGCTGCCATCGCGTGCCGAGCTCGACGCTGTCGAACGCATACAGCGCGACCGTATTCGTCTTTCCCCGGTTGTGGGCCGGGGTGCGCTCCGGCGCATACCCGGCAATGGGATCGAACGGGTTCGGGTCGTAGATGCTGACCGCCGCCGGATTTCTGGTCCCCATGCCGGCAAGCGTGGGCGCGAACTGCTCTTCGCTCGCCACCTCGAAGCCGGCATTCGCGGCGTGCTGAATGCGGCCGGTCACAAAGCGAGCCGAGAGGCTCGTCTGATTCGAGAGGATTTCGTTCTCGCGCTCGTTGCCCTGCCGCGCGATCGTGAGCGTCTGTGACTCGGGGATGAAGCTGGTCGGCGACTGCGCCGTGGAAATGACGGCCGTCCGGTGCGTCTGATTATAACGGGTCTGATTTCTCAGCGACAGATTGCTGTTGATGTCGTGTTCGACGCGGCCGGTGTAGCTCTCCTGCTCGACGTCGTCGAAATCGTATCCCACGCTTCCGTAGAAATTGGTCGTGTCAACCGGCTCGTTGGCAATCACCGTCGTCGGCGCCAGCTGGTACTCGGGCCATGCCGAGCCCGGGATGCCATAGTCCGGCATGTTGTCCTGACGCGTAATCTGCGCAGAGCCGATCACGCGCGTGGATGTGCCCACGCCAAGGGCGACCGACGGCGCGACCGACTTGTTGTTGCGCGCCACGATGTCGCGTCCGGGAATGCCGCCCTCTTCCCACAGGGCATTCACGCGAATCGCCGATTGACCGAGCCAGCTGCCGGACGAACCCAACGACAGCTTCTGATTCAGATCGACAGTCGTACAGGTTCAGATCGCCGCTGCCGTACCCGTAGCTCACGTCGTAGGCCGACTCGGCGTGAGGCACCTTGGTCTGCATGTTCACGTAACCCGCGGCGTTGCCGCGGCCGACATCCGAGCCGGTCGGACCCAGGAACACCTCGACTTGCTCGAGGTTGTACACATCTCGCGACATCAGGCCATCGTCACGAACGCCATCGACGAAGAGACTGTTGTTGGCGCTGAAGCCGCGCAGGTTGAACATGTCGCCCGTCGTGCTCGAGGCGCCGCCGCCCTCGCCTGCCTGCAGGCTGATGCCCGGCACGTTGCGCAGTGCGTCGCTCAGCGTGGTGACACCCTGCGCCTCCATCACTTCGCGTGGAATGACCTCGATGGTCTGCGGCACCTCGATGAGCGGCTGCGCGTATTTCGGCGACGAGGGGCGCGGCTGCGCGGCGACAGCGGTGACATCGACTGACTCTGCCGCCAGGCGAATCTCGAGCGTCACGCTGTTGGGCGCCGTGGCGCGTGCGGTCACATTCGTGCCGTCGAGCGCGTGCGCGAGGGCCTCTGCAGGAGTGAACAAGCCGCTCACACCTGGCGACGTGACTTCGCCGATGCCCTCGTTGGTGATCACGATGTTGAGGCCAGTGAGCCTCTGAAGCTCGGCCAGCACCACGCGCAGCGGTCCGGTTGGAATCTCGAACCGCAACTGTCGCTGGTCGCCGCTTGCCGCCTGCACCTGCCACGCGCTGGTCACCTGCGTCTCGCCTGGAACGGCGATCCTCAGCGACTCGAGGCGGCGGGTCAGCTCTTTCCCCTCAACGGGCGCGGCGAGGCGCGGCGCCAGCGTCGCGGATGCCACAAAGGCCCCCATGACCGCCCAACCGGATCGTGATTTCCTGCTGAGGTGCTTGTGACGACGTACGCGAGCCATCGCAACTCCTGGTGATCGCAGAGTGGCGATGAGCTTGGCGGCGGCTACAATGAGGAAGCCGGACGCGTCATGCGCCACGCGCGTGATAAAAACGGTCTGCAGAGCCGGCGTTCGGCTCCCGCCGGGTGTTCACGCATCCGGCGGGGCTTATTTGGTTCTGAAACTGAGACTCAGTCTCAATTTCATCTGAGACTGTATATCCGACCAATTTGGTCGGTCAAGGAAAAATCAACGCGCGAGTTGTTGTCGTGCGGTTTCGGACGCAGACCGGCCACGCCGCGGAGCCCCGATCGTTTTCATCAGGTGATCGATTCGATCGGTTGCGATCACATCGCGCGCAACGGCCGGCCGTACCGGCCGTGTTCGCCAAGATCAAGACGCGCCGTACGAATCCGGGCGTTCATCGTTCAGAAATCCCCTGAAACAGGGAGACAAGCCCTGGCGTAAAGATGGTTATACAATAGCCGCCTTAACAGCCGCCTTAAACCGCTCAGGAGTCAGCGACATGCATGTATTGAAGGTGTTCCGCCAGTCATTCTTCACAATCTTTGTCGTGTTGTTCGCGACGGCGGCGCTGGCGCAGGCGCCGGCGACGCAGGACAAGCCGACCGGACAATTCGAGCCGCGCGTCGGACAACCGGGCAAAGACGTCGTGTGGGTGCCGACGCCTCAGGCGCTCGTCGACAAGATGCTCGACATCGCGAAAGTGACGCCGAAAGATTTCGTGATGGATCTCGGGTCAGGTGACGGGCGTACCGTCATCACCGCGGCGAAGCGCGGCGCGACGGCGATGGGCGTGGAATACAACCCCGATATGGTCACCCTGTCGAAAGCGGCCGCGCAGAAAGCCGGCGTGGCCGACAAGGCCACCTTCGTGCAGGCTGACCTGTTCAAGACGGACTTGAGCAAGGCCACCGTGATCACGATGTTCCTGCTCCCAAGCATCAACATGCAGCTTCGGCCGAGTATTCTGAACTTGAAGCCAGGCACGCGCATCGTGGCGAATACCTTCACGATGGAAGACTGGGAAGCCGATCAGACCGAGTCGGTCACCGACAATTGCTCGAGCTGGTGCACGGCGCTGCTGTGGATCGTGCCGGCGAAGGTGCAGGGCACGTGGAAGACCGCCCAGGGCAACCTGACGCTGACGCAACAATTTCAGATGCTCACGGGCAACCTGAACGGCACGGCGATTACCGGCGGCCGCATGAACGGCGATCAGATCTCGTTCACGGCCGGGGGCACGGCTTACAACGGCCGCGTGAACGCGGCCGGCAACGCGATCAGCGGCGGCAACCTGACGGCCAGCAAGGTCAACTGAGTCCGTGGCGGCAATTGGGGTCTGACCCCGCACGTTGGTCGGAGTTCAGACCCGTGAGCTGTTTTGCGGGGCGGATTGAAGAACGGAGTGGAAGTGACCGTCGCGCCGACGCGATGTCGGACGGCTTCGACGGTCACTTCCATTTGAAGCCGGCTTCCGGGCTCGGTCGAACCTCTTTCCACAGTGGCCAGCGCAAGCATCTTCTTCAGGACGGGCGACCAGGTCGTCGACGTGGCTTTCCCGACCTGATTCCCGTCGCGGTAAACCGGCACGGCGACGCGCGAGGCGGCTGCCGGCACTTGCGGCGGCAGCTCGAGCTTCTCGTACAGCACTTCCACTTCTTCCCAGTTGATCTCGATGCCGACGACCTGGCGCGCGGGTCCTCGCGCCTTTTCTTTCCGCAGTGCGGCCTGCCCCACGAAGGGCCCTTTTTCGACCTGGACGAGCCGGCTCAATCCCATCTCGAACGGCGAATACTGCTGGCTCGGAATGAGCGCCTTGCGACAGCTGAAAAAATCGACCTCGATCAGAAGCAAGCCGGCCTCGATCCGCGCCACGTCGAGCGCGAGCATGCCGGCAGGCCGGAGATCGTACGGCGCGCCTGCTGTCACGAGGGCATCCCACACACGCGTCGCCCGATCCCACGGCATCCAGATTTCATAGCCGAGATCGCCGGTGTATCCCGTGCGTGAAATATCAACCGGCACGCCGGCGATGCTGCCGCTCGTCACGCGGAAATACTTCAGCGAAGCGACATCGGCTTCGGCCACCTGTCGCAGCAACGCACCAGAGGTCGGCCCCTGCACGGCAAGTGCGGCGACCGTTTCCGATACATCTTCAATCGCCACATCGAGCCCGGCGGCATTCTGGACGAACCAGCGCAAGCTTGGATCGGCGGCTGTCCAGCGGTAACGTTGCTCGTCGAGCCTTGTCACGGTGCCGTCGTCGATCACCTTGCCCAGCTCATCGCACCACGGCGTGTAGATCACCTGTCCAGCGGACAGCTTCGTCGCATCGCGGGTAATCAGCCTGTCGACGAGCCTGGTAGCATCGCGCCCGGTCAGGATGTACTTGAACAGCGGCGAGACGTCGATGAGCGCCGCCGCATTGCGGATGGCGTTGTATTCGTGCTCATGATGCGTTTCGTACGCGCTGACGGCGTAGTAGCCTGCCCAATCGCGATAATTCAGGCTCTCGCATAACGGGAACGTGCGATCGTGAAACGCAGATCCGATGGGCATGGGGATATAGAATCTAGAATCTAGAAACTGAAATCTAGAATCTGGAAGCTACATTATAGATTCCAGATCGTAGATTTTAGATTCCAGATTCCAGATTCCTATGCGTTCCTACGATGCCATCGTGATTGGCGGGGGCCACAACGGCCTGGTGCATGCTGCCTATCTCGCACGCGCAGGCCGCCGCGTGCTGGTTGTCGAGCGCCGGCACGTCCTGGGCGGCGCAGCGGTCACCGAGGAAGTCTTCCCGGGCTTTCACGTGTCGGTCTGCTCCTACGTCGTGTCCCTGCTGCGGCCGCAGATCATCCGGGAGCTCGATCTGGCGCGTCATGGCTTCGAAGTGCTGCCCCTGGACGGCACCTTCACGCCCATGCCGAACGGCAACTACCTGTGGCGTGTCAACGATCACGGCCGCACGCGCCGCGAGATTCTCCGGCATTCCCGCATCGATGCCGAAGCCTACGACGAGTACGGCAGGGCGATGATCGACATGGCGCGCTTCGTCAAGCCGACGCTCGACATGCGTGCGCCCGATCCGTTGTCGTGGTCGCTGACGGACCTCCGCGAGATGCTTCGGCTCGGACGGCGATTTCAATCGATGTCGTCGGAATCGCGATACCGGCTCGTTCAGCTTTTGACGATGAGCGCGGCGGACTTTCTGGATCAATGGTTCGAAACCGATGTGCTGAAAGCGACGATGTCGGCCTCCGGCATCATCGGTACCTTTCAAGGTGTGCGATCCCCCGGGACCGCTTACGTGCTGCTCCATCACTACATGGGAGAAATCGACGGCGCCTTCCGATCGTGGGGATTCGCGAAGGGCGGAACCGGCGCCATTTCGAACGCCATCGCGGCGGCCGCCCGCGAGGCCGGCGTTGAGATTCGCACGAGCACATCGGTCGGCAGGATACTCACGAAACACGGGCGGGCGACCGGCGTCGTGCTCGAGAGCGGCGAAGAAATCGAATCCACGATGGTGTCCTCGTCAGTGGATCCGCGACTGACGTTCACGAAGTTCCTCGACCCCCGCGAGCTGCCCGACGATTTTCTCGAGCAGATACACCGCTACAAGTTCCGCGGCTCGTCGGGAAAGGTGAACCTCGCGCTCGACGGTCTGCCGAACTTCACGAGCGTGCCGGGAGAGAGCCGCCATCTTCGAGGGGCCATTTCGATCTCTCCAAGCCTCGAGTACATGGAACGTGCCTACGACGATGCGAAGTACGGGCGCTTCTCGCGGCGGCCGTACATGGACGTGGTCATTCCAAGCCTTACCGACCCGTCCATCGCGCCTCCAGGCAAGCACGTCATGACGTGTTTCGTGCAGTACGCGCCGTATCATCTGGCGGGCACGACATGGGACGATGAACGAGAGGCCTTCGGCGACACCGTCATCGATACGCTCTCGGAGTACGCCCCCAATCTCAAGTCGCTGATCCTGCACCGCCAGGTCATCACTCCACTCGACCTCGAGCGCGAGTGGGGGTTGAGCGAAGGCAATATCTTTCAGGGCGAGCTCGCCCTCGAGCAGCTGCTCTTTCTTCGCCCCGTTCCGGGCTGGGCCAAATACCGCACGCCGATCGCCAATCTGTTCATGTGCGGATCGGCGACTCATCCCGGCGGCGGCATCATGGGTGCGCCCGGACGAAATGCCGCCATGGAAATCCTCAAGTGACCAACGTCATCTTTGTCGGCGGCGGGCACAACGGCCTGGCGGCGGCAACGTTACTGGCGCGCAAGGGCGTAAAAACGATCGTCCTCGAGCGTCAGCCCATCGTGGGGGGCGCTGCCATTACCAGCGAGCTCTGTCCGGGATTCAAGATCTCGACGCTTGCGCACGCCGCGCAGCCGGCGGCTGCCCTTCTGAGCGAGCTGAAGCTTGCCGATCATGGCCTCGAGCTCATCGACCCGGATCCGTACCTCTTTGCCCCACTGCTCGATGGCCGCAGCCTCCTCCTGGGACATGACGAAGCGGCGAGCGCGGCCAGCATTCGGAATTTCTCGGTCGCCGACGCGAGGCGCTATCACGAGTTCTGCAGCACGATCGAACGCATTCGCGCGTTGGTCTCGCACGTCATGGCCACCACGCCACCCGAAATCGAGCAGCCCTCCTCCACCGATCTCTGGTCGATGCTGATGATGGGACGCCGATTCCGCGGCCTCGGAAAGAAGGATGCTTACAGCCTCCTCCGATGGGCACCGATGTCGGCAGCGGATTTCGTGTCCGAGTGGTTCGAGTCGGAACCGCTGAGAGCGGCCATCGCGGCCGGCGGCATTTTCGGCACCGCGTTCGGTCCACGCTCGGCTGGAAGTACCGCGGTGCTCCTGCTGCGGATGAGCGCTGGTGACGGCAGGCGACGGCTCGTCCGCGGCGGCCTTGGCGCGCTCACCTCGTCGCTTGCGGCCGCGGCACGGGCCGCGGGGGTGGAGATTCGCGTCGATGCCCAGGTCGATCGCATCGACATTCGAAACGGCCGGGCGACCGGCGTCACCCTGCACTCAGGCGAGGAGATGTCAGCGGGGGCGGTGGTCTCGAATGCCGATCCCCGCCGTACGATGCTTGGCCTCGTGGACCCGGTCGCGCTCGATCCCGGGTATCTCGCCCGCATGCGCAGCTATCGCGCCGCAGGGCGTGTGCTGAAGATCAATCTTGCCCTCAGCGCGCTTCCACAATTCACGGCGTCGCCTGACGATCGGCGCGCGCTCGGCGGCTTCATCCACATCGGCCCCGATCTCGATTATCTGGAGCGCGCGTTCGACGCGTCGAAGTACGGCCACTGGTCGCCGCGGCCGCACCTCGACATCACGATTCCCTCGTTGACCGATCCGGCGCTGGCTCCGCCTGGCGCTCACGTCATGTCGATCTCCGCGCAGTTCGCTCCGTATCATCTGAACGGTGACGACTGGACCACCGCCGCGGCGGCCTTTGCCGATGCGGCCGTCGACACATTGTCGGAGTACGCGCCGGACATCAAACGTCTGATCCTGGAGCGGCAGGTGATTACTCCAGCCGAACTGGAGTCCAAGTACGGTCTGACAGGCGGACACATCTTTCATGGCGAGCTGGCGCTCGATCAGCTGTTTACGATGCGCCCGCTGTTGGGATGGGCGCGTTATCGCACGCCGATTCAGGGACTGTACCTCTGCGGCGCCGGCACACATCCCGGCTACGGCGTGTCGGGGCTCTCGGGGCTGAACGCCGCCCGCGAAATCCTGAAGGATCTGGGGTAGAGGCGATAGAATGAGGCGATTTTCAAGGAGCCGACAATGTCGAACGTAACGCGCAGAGACGTGCTGCAGGGTCTGTTTGCCGCAAGTGTGGCATTCGAGTTCGGAGGCATTCCAGTTCTCGTGCTGGCTCAAGGCGAGATGGTCGTGCCGTTTACGGACGTGCCGCCGCCGGCCCCTCCGGCTCCGGGCGCGCCAGCGCCGCCGGTACGCTTCGACCCGAAGAATCTCACCAGCTTCGTTGTCTCGAACGACGAGTTCTTCGCCGTCGCCCACTACGGGATTCCGACGGTCGATCCGGCCACCTACAAGCTGCGCGTGACCGGACTGGTCGAGCGTCCGCTCGAGTTGACGCTGGCCGATCTCAAAAAGCGGCCGCGCGTCGAACACGCGGTGGGCTTCGAGTGCTCCGGGAACAACAACGCCCGCGGCAATCCTCTGGTCGGCAACGCGCGGTGGGCCGGGACGGCGCTCGCGCCAATCCTCAAGGAGGCGGGCATCAAGCCCAACGGCCGCGAGGTCGTCTTCTTCTCTGCCGACAAGGGCACCGAGGACCTCACCCATGGCCGCGGCACCGCCCCGAAAGTCGAGCAGCATTTCTCGCGTGGGCTGGATCTGGCGGACGCAACACGTCCCGAGGTGTTTCTCGCCTATGAGATGAACGGCCAGCCCCTTCCGCAGAAGAATGGCTTGCCGATACGGCTTATCGTCCCCGGCTGGTACGGCGTCGCCAACGTGAAGTGGCTCGATCACATCCACGTGCAGGATACGAGGCACATGGCGCGCTTCATGGGTCGCGATTACGTCACGCTGAAGACCGAGAACGTGGGCGGCGAGACCTTGTGGATGGAAACGTGGGTCAGCCGCATCCGCTTGAAGTCGGCGGTCGCCCGCCTCACACGCAACGGCAACACCTTCAAGGCCGTTGGCTTCGCGCTCACCGACGGCACGCCGTTGAAGGCGATTGAGGTGAGCGTGGACGGCGGTGCGTTCAAGCCTGCGACGATGTGGAAAGAGAACAGTCAGGTACTCGTGGAAGCTGTTCACGTACGAATGGGCTGGGGCTCAGCCTGGCGAGCACACGATTGTGTCGCGCGCGATCGATGCACGTGGAGAGGTGCAGCCCGAACAGGACCATCCAACCAAGCGATCGCAGTGGGAAAACAACGGCCAGTTCGTCCGCAAGTTCACGATCGCCTGAAAAAGGGGTCGGGTGCAATTTTTCGATTCTCGTAAAAATTGCACTCGACCCCTTTTTTCCTGGAACTTTTTGCGATTGTCTTGTCACGGCGACGCGGCGCCTCTGAAAAGAGGACAGTCGCGTCATACATTTTCAATATTCCCCTTCGACGTCGCTCAAGGCACACCCCTCGAGCTGATGGGCATTTCGTTTGCACGGCGCCAGGCGCTTGCTGGAGAGACGCCCACGAGCCCTCATCGCTGACGGCGATCGACCAACACGGCTGTTGCTGTCGCGCCATCTCGTTTCTGATGGCTTCACCATTGACGAGTGCGGCGACGGCCGCGAAGCGCTCGAGCGGCTCACCGCATCACAGTTTGATCTCATCGTGCTCGACGCGTCGCTCTCAGGCCTTGACGGCATCGCCTTGTGCCGGGCAATCCGACATGGCGCTGCCAACCCCGATGCCGCCATCTTCGTCGTCGCCGGCTCGGACGCCGAGTCTGACAAGGTGCTCGCCTTCGTCAACGGCGCCGACGACTACCTGACGAAACCTCTCGGCGTCCGCGAGTTTCTCGCCCGGGTCTCGGCTGTGATGCGAAGAGTCGAACGTGTGACAGATCGGCATGTTCACGAAACGATCGAGCACGCGGACCTTCGCCTCGATCCATCGCGGCGCCAGGTGGTCGCACGTGGCGAGGCCATCGCGTGTTCGAAGCAGGAGTTCGAACTGCTTTACGGTCTTGCCTCGTCACCGGGTATCGTGTTCAGCCGCGAAGAACTGCTCGCGCGCTACTGGCCGAAGGACGGCCACAAAGACGCTCGCCTCGTGGATCCCATCATCAGCCGGCTGCGGCGCAAGATCGAACGCACACCGGACTCGCCGGAGATGATCCTTACCGTGTGGGGAATCGGCTACAAGTTTGCCGACTCTAAAAACTAGAATCTGGAAACTACAATCTTCCTGAAGATCACGTTCGAGAGTTCAGCTTCCAGTTCAGATTCTAGTTTCTAGATTCTAGTTTCTTAGTTTCTAGATTTCAGTTTCCAGATTCTCATTGCCCGTGTACTGCTGCCGTATTGCACAGATGTGGCGCGATGCGCGGCACATCGGTTGCAGTTCGCCGCGGCCGTGCCGCCGCAGTTTCATCGAGTCGCATCCGTTGCCGCATTCGTCGCACTTGTCCCTCTCTCGGCTCGCGCACAGACATCGCCAGAGCCTGTCGCATCCCGCACAGTTTGCAATCTGCCTGTTCCACCTCCGGCGCGAACACCGCCTGCGGGCGCTCCACCGGTTGTGTTTCAGATCGTGCCGTGCTTCGACAAACAGGGCAACGTCTCGATGGTCGAACCCGAAACCTACCTTCACTACATTCAGACGCAGGTCAGCCGGCCGTCTCGCGACGAGTGGGTGCCCTATAACGACGCCGCCATCGAATCGGTCCTCCAGGATTTCAAGCGTTTGTGGGCCACAGGCTTCCTTGACGATCTGACGATCGAGACCTCCGACTACACGTTCGACAACGGCGTTATCGGGAAGCTGATCGTGTACCGCATGGAAGAGCGACAGCGCGTCAAGATGGTCAGCTACGAGGGATCGAAGCATCTCGAACAGAGCAAGCTCGAAGAAAAGCTTCGTGAGCTCGACATCATGATCAGGATCGACACGTTTGTCGATCAGACCCGCATCAGACGAGTCAAAACCGTTATCGGCGAGATGCTGGCTGAGCTGGGGTTTCCCAACGCGACCATCGCCTCAGAACTGCGCGCTCTTCCCGGCGGGCCGAAGACAGCGAATCTCACGTTTACCATCGACGAGGGTCCGCAGACGCGCGTACGCCGGATCGAGTTCGACGGCAACCACACGTTTGCCGACGGAAAGCTGGCGTCGGCCATGACGCACAACCAGACAAAGCGCTGGTTCCCGATTCCTCAGTTCGGCAACACCTACAAGCCATCGGGCTTCGAGGAGGACGCCGACAGAATCGTGAGCTTCTATCGCGACCGCGGCTACCTCGCGGCGAGAGTCGGCCAACCGGCGATCCGGACCATCGAGGATTCCAGCGATGGGAAGTCCCGATGGGTGGCATTGAACATCCCCGTGACGGAAGGTCCACGTTACCGGCTGGGCGGGCTGAGTGTTGAAGGCAACACGTCGGTGCCAAGCGCGTATCTGCTCTCGTTGTTCAAAAGTCGAAAAGGCGCGGTCTATAGCGAGAAGGAGATTCGCGAAGGCCTGAACAAGGCACGGGAGCTTTACGGCGCGCTCGGACGCTTCGAATTTACGGCGTATCCAGACCTGCAGACGCACGACAACGGGTCCGATTCCACCGTGGATGTCACGCTTCGCGTCCAGGAGGGACAGATGTACTTCATCAACAGCATCGCGTTCGTGGGCAACACCACGACGCGCGATCAGGTGATTCGCCGCGAGCTTCGAGTGTACGAAGGCGGAGTCTTCAACAGCGAAGCGCTCAAAATGAGCATTCGCCGCCTCAATCAGCTTGGCTATTTCAAGCCGCTCGAGGATCAGAAACACATCCGAGTCGAAAAAACACCAGACGAGACTGACAAGGTCGATCTCACGCTCACACTCGAGGAGCAGAACCGGAACCAGGTCAGTTTCGGCGCCGGCATGTCGCAGACCTACGGCGTGTTCGTGAACGCGGCGTACGCCACAACGAACTTTCTCGGCAAGGGCGAAACGCTGTCGCTCAACATCGAGACAGGATCGCGCAGCAACAACTACCAGGCATCGCTGACCGAGCCCTACGTGTTCGACCGGCCGATCTCGGTCGGGGCAAGCCTCTTCTCACGCAAGACGCAGTACTTCCTGTACTCGTCAGACCCGGAGTACAGCGAGGTCCGCGAGGGCGCCACGGTCACCGCCGGCATGCCCCTCCGAGGGTTCAGCCGCCTCTTCAACAGCTACACGTACGAGATCGTCGACAGCGCGTCGAGCGATGCGCTCAGCAGCGCGCGAAACAGCCCCGACAGCCCGCCGGGGCAAACGCCGGCAACGACGGTGACGGTCACAACTGCAAGCGGAACGACAACGTACACGCAAACGACGCCCGTTCGGCCGACGCTGAATTTCCTGATCCAGGAAGGACGTCATGTGGAGAGCCGTATCGAACCGACGTTCGTCTTCGACACCGTTGACAGTCCGTTCATGCCGCGCCGGGGGATGCGCATCTCCGGCGGAACGCGATTGGCCGGTGGCACGTTCGGAGGGACGGTGAATTACCTTCGTCCCGAAGCCGAGTGGATTGTTTACGTGCCCCACACACGACGCACGGCTCTGGGATTGCGCGGCCAGATCGGATACCTCCGCCCCTACGGCGGCACCGAAACGCTTCCCTACTACCTGCGTTATTTCCTCGGCGGCGAGAACCAGATCCGCGGCTTCGACCTTCGCACCGTTGGCCCCATCAACGAAGACAACCAGCTGATCGGCGGCAACAAGTTCGTCCTCTTCAACGCCGAGTACTACGTGGACATCGCGCCGCAGGTCAGGGCGCTCGCCTTCCACGATGCGGGCCAGTCGTTCGACGAGACTCGGCGGATCAACCTTCGCGAGCTTCGGACATCGAGCGGCCTCGAGCTGCGCGTGGTGCTGCCCGTGTTCAACATGCCCTTCCGTCTCATCTATTCGTGGAACGCCTATCGCGATGCGTTCCAGCCTCCCAGAGGATTTCGCTTCGCCGTAGGAACGACGTTCTAGCGCTCACATGAAAACCAAGGAGAACCCGAGATGAATCGCAGGTGGTGTGGAAACATGGCATGGGTGCTCGTCGCGATCGCGGGGCTCTCGATGACCGCGTGCCAGAACCCGAACAGCCCGGATGAGACGGTCAATTACAACGAGGCGCTCGACATTACCGTCGATCCAGATCCGATCGTCGCCGACACGTCTACGAGTGGAAAACTCTATCGTGTCGTACGAGGCAACAACCAGCCGGACGAGTTGCTGCCTTACGACTGGCACACGGTGTTCTCGTCGACGCTCGTCCTGAATGACAAGGCCAACGACGAAGACCTGAATCTCGACTATCCGGTTCGCATCACCGGAGCCACGCTGACCGTCAAGCAGGCGACCGGAGGCATCATCACGCCGCCGAGCGGCACCGAAAAAGAGTCGTTCGAGTACGTACCGCTCGCCGCCAGCGGCAACCAGTTTTCCGGTATCGCAAACCCCATTACGCTGTCGTTCGAGGTGTGGTACGACCTTCCGAGCCTTCGGAGGGAGTGCGTCGTGACGCTGACCTATTCGTTCGTAGACACCGATGGGACGGGGTTCTCCAGATCTGTGGACTTCAAAGTCGCTCCGTGACCCGGCGGTGCCGGCCTCAGCGCCTCGACAAGCGTTTCGAAGAGCGTTTCGTTGCGCCAGTACTCCACGTGTGCGGCCAGAAGCGTCGTCGCCTTTCGATCCTTGATGTTCTCCACCGGATGCCGGTTCGATCGATCCGGCAGATCGTAAAAGTCGAGCGATCCGCTGATGATGTCCCACGTCGAGTAGATGTTCACCCAGCGCGGGCGCACCTGTGCGTCGCTGATGAGCGGCTGGACGGATGCGGCGAGCGCTTCGCGCGCTTCGGTGCCGGCGCCCTGTGCGCCGAAAATGAAGGCCGTCTTGTCGAGCGGACTGCCGAACGTCAGGAACAACCGGGTCCGCTTCGCAATCTCGGGCGCGGTGCCGGGCTTTACGCGGTGGTCGATCAGCAGACGGTTGAGCACGTCGTAGGCCACAACAGAACCGAGGGAGTGCCCGACAACCACGATGTCGTTGTACTCCGGCTCGCCGTAGACGGCTTTGGCCGTGGTCCACACGCTCTGCTTGATTTCCTTTCTCAGTTCGTAGAACCGATCGACAACCTGCGGCTGAACATACGCCGCGACGTCTCCGACGTACTGAATGAGAAACCAGCGGACCAGCGCAGTCGCTGCGATGACGAGCACCCACGACACGTTGCTGAACCACACTGGAAAGAGAGCCGGCAGGAACTCCGCGCCGATCCGATCGAAGAACGAGCCGGTCCCACCACCGCTCGTGTGGTAATAGCCCACGAGCCCGAGCGTCACTGCGGCGACCAGTGTCGACAGCACTGCAACCGCAAAGGCACCGAGCGTCAGCCATCCGGGCAGACGCCGGCGCGTGAAGCCCCAATACGTCATCAGCAGCACGAAGGGCGCCATCGCGGAAACATGGACGTTGAACACCGTCGTGATGTCATTGAATCTCGTGTCAGTGAGCCACGGCGAGACGTCGCGCAGCGGCACCTTCGCGGCAGCGACGATGACGATCACGACACTGAGAAAGGTGAGCGCGATCACGACGCTCATCGACAACAGCAGCCACAGGACAGTCATCAGCGGCGCTGGGAATTTGACGAACTCGCCGAACAGCCATCGCCGGAGGGGACGCTGGGCGAGCCTGAGCCCTCCCAGCCCGCCGCGCATGAGAAATCCCATCACGTCGCGCAACGTGACGCGCCCCTCGGTCATCGGCGCCCAGTAAGACTCGTAGATGTGAACGTCGCGCTCGCAGTCGCCGGCCAGCAGCTTCATCTCGAGCCGGGAGAGACGCTCACCGCCCAGCTCGACCGTTCGCGCGACGGGTTTCGGCTCCGCGCCGCGGTCTCTGCGCTTCCTATCTTGTCTGCGCAGCCCTTCGGCGACATCGTCAAGTGTTTGAAACGGGATCTGCTGGCCCATGCCGTGGGCAACGACAATCGCCACCGGCCCGTACTCCACCTTCGCGGGGGTCGCCTGCTTGACCGCGTATTCTGCTTGGATGGCTACATGGTAGCATCCGCGGCGGTCACGCGCTGACTCTGCTCACCGAGAGTGTGAATGCCAAGACGCACGTGATTGCCGGGGCGGAGGTACACCGGTGGCTGTTGCCCCATGCCGATGCCGGGCGGGGTACCGGTAGAGATGATGTCACCCGGATGAAGGCTCATGAAACCGCTGATGTAGCTGACGAGCCGCGCCACGCTGAAAATCATGTGCCTGGTCGTGCTCCGCTGATACGAGCGGCCGTCAACTTCGAGCCACAGTTCCAGGTTTTGAGGATTCGGCACTTCATCGGTCGTCACCAGCCACGGACCAATCGGGCCGAACGTGTCCGCGCTCTTTCCCTTCACCCACTGGCCGGTCCCTTCGAGCTGAAACGCGCGCTCTGACAGATCGTTGACGACGCAGTAGCCCGCGACATGCGACAACGCGTCCGACTCCGTCACGTATCTCGCCGTCTTGCCGATGACAACGCCGAGCTCGACCTCCCAGTCGGTCTTCTGCGACCCGCGCGGGATGACGATGCCGTCGTTTGGCCCGCAGATCGCCGAAGTCGCTTTCATGAACAGAATCGGTTCGGCGGGCACTGCCATTTTCGATTCTGCGGCATGGTCCGAATAGTTCAGTCCGATGCAGATGAACTTGCCGACTCCGGCAACGCAAGGACCGATGCGCGCAGCCTTGTCGACGGATGAAAGCGTCGACGGATCGAGACGGCGAAGACGAGCGATCGAGTCAGGGTGCAGCGCGTCGCCGGACAGATCGGGAATGACCGTCGAAAGGTCGCGGATGTCGCCGTGCGAATCGAGGATGCCTGGCTTTTCGCGGCCAGGAGCGCCGTAGCGTAGAAGTTTCATTTCTTATATGTCGCGGGGCCCCACCCCCAAGACCTGCCACCTCGCCCTCTCGGGCTCGGCGCTGTTTGCGACAACCATCTGCCTAGTGCGGCGATGCAGGACGAGGGGACGCGTCGCCCGGGGTGAGCCCCATGGCCCACTTGATCGCTTCGAGATACATCTTCTGGATGTCAGGATCGTCCCACGTGTCGGCGGCGTGACCGAAGTTCGACCAGAACGTCCGGCCCTTGCCGTAGGTGCGGGCGAGCGCGACAGGCAGATCGGCATCCTTGCGGTGATAGTCGGGGTTCTTCAGATCGAGGCCCGCCACATCCAGATGCGCAAGCACGCGGACGTGCTCACGCGAATAGGGCTTCTCGCGCAGCACGTAGAATTCCTCGCGCCGCGTAAACGACGGCGCGAAATGCTTCATCGCGGGAAAGTCGGCGGCATCGACGACCACTCGTCCTTCGAAGATGCCCCAGGGGTGGTTGTCGAAATACCCGCCCATCATCTCGCCGAATTCCGCCCACCCGTAGAACGCCGCGTTGCCTGTATGAGCCCCGACGACGCCCTTGCCGTCCTCTTTGACGAACGAGACGAAGTCTCTCTTCTGCTCGGTCGGTCCAGTCGCCCTCGCCAGAAATAAACAGGAACACGGCGTCGAAATCGTTGAGCGTTTTCGTGTTCCTCGCCGGCAGCGGGATCGGCTGCTTGGTGATCCATTGCGAGTCGGTGCGGATGAACGTGTCGTACAGGCCAGACTGACGGCCGAGGTGATCGATGACGGCGAGCGCGTGACCGATCGAATCGTGCGTGTAACCGGTGTGTGTATCGCCGAGCGCCAGCAGTCGTTTTCGCGGGGGCGTCTGTCCTTCGACGGCCGCAAACGCGGCGAGCAACAGGCCGGCGACGAGGAGTCTACGCATGTGACCCGGATGACTCTCGCACCACAAGGCGTGGCGGGATGATGACGCGCCGCGGCGCGTCCTTCTCGTCGTTGTCGAGCCCGTTGAGCAGCAGCTCGGCGGCGTTCAATCCCTGATCTTTCCGCGACCAGCTGATCGTGGTCAGCGGCACCTTCAGGAGGTCGCCCAGCGCGATATCGCCGACGCCGACCACGGCGATGTCGTGAGGCACGCGCAGACCGGCTTCCCAAATCGCCTTCATCGCACCGATCGCGGCGGGATCGTTCGCGGCAAACACCGCATCAATGCGCGGACGTACCGTCAGGAGCCGCTTCATGGCGCGGTAGCCGTCGCTCTCCATGAACCCGGCTTCCGCGTACCACTCGGGAGGCGAACTTCACGCCGCGTGCCTTGAGCGCATCGCGCCAGCCTTTTTCGCGACGCTTCGCGTGCGCGATGTTAGGGCCGCCGATGTGCGCAACGGCCTTGCGGCCCACATCGAGGAGATGCGTCGTCGCAAGCACGCCAACCCGTTCGTCGTCGGTGAGCACGCGGTGGCACTCGACCTTCGGGTGATCGTCACGATCGATCATCACGATGGCGGTGCCAAGACCCGTCAACTGCCTGAGCAAATCCTCGTTGGCCGATCCGTGGACCGACGCGAGCACAATCCCGTCGACCTGGCGGCTGCGCAGCATCTCGAGCTCGGCGCGCTCTTTTGTCGGATCCTCACCGGAGCTGCAGAGCAGCAGGCCATAGCCGCGCACGCTTGCGACCGGCTCGATGCCCGCGATGATCTCGACGAAAAACGAGTGCATGAGATCGGGGATGACGATGCCGATGGTATGGCTGCGGCGAAGGGTCAGACTGCGGGCCACAGCGTTTCGCTGATAGCCGACCTCTTCGATTTTGGCGAGGACGCGGTCGCGCGTCGCCTCGCTGATGTCTCCGTGGTTGTTCAACACCTTGGAGACAGTCATGACGGAGACGCCGAGTTCTCCGGCAATGCGGCGCATCGTGGGTCGGGCCATGGGTGCGGTGGTTACCCCTTGAGCGTGAAATTACTGAGCTTTACCGGTAAAGCATAGTATCAAACGCCCGAAACGGGCAACCGGCTCGCCGGTTATTTCCGGAGATACCTCGTAATGCCCCGCAGCGTGTTCTCCGCCGCGTAGATTGTGCCGTCTGCGCCAACCACAATGCCCTCGCCCGCCGCGCCATCGGGATTGTCGGTCTGATGGCCGGGCACGAAGTGCACGACCCTGCCGTCTTTCAGGCTGCCGATGCGCACGCCCTTTCGCCAGCCCTTGTGATTGTTCGACGTGCTTTCCGAATCGATCGCGTAGAGCGTTTCGTTTGCGCCGATGAACAACCCGCTCACGCGGCTGAACTGCGGCCACGAGTCCTGCAGGTTGCCGTCGAGATCGTAAATCTGGATTCGCATGTTGCCGCGGTCGGCCACGATGAGGCGGCCGCGCGAATCGATGACCATCGCGTGCGGCGTTTTCAACTCGCCGGGCGCGGCGCCCCACTTGCCAAAGGACTTGATGAACTTGCCGTCGCGCGTAAATTTGACGATGCGCGACGCAGTGGCCGGCGTCGCCGTCGCCTGCTGGCCGAAATGTCCGTCCGAGACGAAGATGTCACCGTTGGGCGCCGTGATGACATCGCACGGCTCGTCGAACATGTCTGGGCCTCCGCCCTTCTGCCCCGCCTTGCCCAGACGCAGCAGAACTTTTCCATCGGGGCTCAGCTTCAACACCTGATGGCCCTTCGTTCCGTCCTTGCTGGCCTGGCCGTCGGTCACCCAGATGTTGCCGGCGCGATCGACATGCATGCCGTGTGGGAAGACGAACAGTCCTGCGCCAATGCTGCGCACGACCTTCCCGCTCGCCGGATCGATCTGATGAATGGTCGGCGCATTCGATCCTTCGCAGCTGTTCACGCCGCATCGATCGATGGCCCAGATTTCGCCTTTGGGGCCGATGTCGATCCCTGCGGTCGAGCCCCACGCGCGTCCATCGGTATGCGTCGCCCAGTTGCGCACACCCGCCTGATACGGGTTCGGCAGCTCATCGTTGATGGGCGAGATACCCGACTGCGTCTGGACTGCGCCCGAGGCGAGCGCAACGAACAGCAACGCGACAAAAGGCCTCACAGATCCTCCATTGGTAGATGGGCAGATTGGTAGATTGGTGGATTGGTAGATTCTAGAACGGAGCCGAGGACTCCAGGACTCAAAAAGAGTCTGGGAAGGAGTCGAGGAGTCGGAGGAGTCGAGGAGTCGGAAGAGTCGGAGGAGTCGGAAGAGTCAGGGAGTCGAGGAGTCAGGGAGTCGAAGAGCCCACGAGTCGAAGAGCCCACGAGTCGAAAGTCTCGGCGTCGAAACGGTCGCGGAGTCGTCCCTGCGGCCTCTTTTTACGTGTCGGCGTCGTAAAGCGATTTTCAATGTGGATCGCAAGTTGGCGCTTCCACGTTTTTGAGGTGCGCCGCGTTCCAGCCCCCAGTGCCGGGACGTGCGGGACCTGCAGACCACCGACTTCGACTCTTCGACTCTCCGACTCTCCGACTCTCCGACTCTCCGACTCTCCGACTCTCCGACTCTCCGACTCCGGGACTCCAACGACTCCGCGACTCCATGACTCTTCTCAGGTTCTGCTTCCGCCTCTCCACACCTCACCATCCGGGAAGCGATATCTCCTTCTCGACTCTTCCTTGATCGTGATGCTGTAACCCGGCTTCGAGGGCGCCATGTAGCGTCCGCGGCGCATGGTGACGGGTTCTTCGAAGTGTTCGTGCAGATGATCGACGAACTCGATGACCCGCCCCTCCATGGTGCCGGTCACAGCGATGAAGTCAAACATCGACAGGTGCTGGACGTACTCGCACAGGCCGACACCGCCTGCGTGCGGACAGACCGGCACTCCGAACTTGGCCGCCATCAGGATGACCGCAAGATTTTCGTTCACGCCGCCGAGCCGGCAGCTGTCGATCTGGCAGAAGCTGATGGCATTGGCCTGCAGCAGCTGCTTGAAGACCACGCGATTGGCGCCATGCTCGCCTGTCGCCACGCCGACAGGGGCGATCGCTCGTGCAATCCGCGCGTGCCCAAGCACATCGTCCGGATGCGTGGGTTCTTCGGCCCACCACAGGTCGAGGTGCGACAGTTCCTTGATCCGCGCGATCGCCTCGTCCACGTCCCATCGCTGATTCGAGTCGACCATCAGCTTGCGCTCGGGACCGATCGCGGCGCGCACGGCCGACAACCGGCGAAGATCGTCTTCGGGCTTGCCTCCGACCTTTACCTTGAAATGCGTCCAGCCATCGGCGAGCGCCTCCCGGCACAGCCGGTGAATCTTTTCGTCCGAGTACCCAAGCCAGCCGACCGAGGTTGTGTACGCGGGGTAGCCATTCTTCAGCAGCTCTGCTTCGCGCGCCGGCTTCGTCGAGGCATGGCGCTCGAGAATAGCCTGCGCTTCTTCGCGTGTCAGCGCGTCGGTCATGTGATGAAAGTCGATGCACGAGACGAGTTGCGCCGGCGTCATGTCGGCAAGCAGCTTCCATACGGGCTTTGCTTCGGCCTTGCCGTAGAGATCCCAGACCGCGTTGACGACTGCCGCCAGGGCGAGGTGGATGACGCCCTTTTCGGGACCAAGCCATCGCAACTGTGACTCGCCTGCGAGACTGTGCCAGAAACCGCCGAAATCAGCGGTGATGTCGCGGAGATCGTGGCCGACCACGAGATGACGGAACGATTCGATGGCCGCCGCGCACACCTCGTTGCCGCGGCCAATCGTGAACGTCAGGCCGTGACCTTCGAGCCCTCCATCCGTTTTGAGAATCACATACGCCGCAGAGTAATCGGGATCGGTATGCACGGCATCCGAGCCCACCTGATCCCTGGATGTAGGAAAGCGAAGATCGAGCACGTCTAAATCGGTGATTTTCATGCGGTGACTTTCGACCTGAAATGATCGAGCGCAACGGCAAAGACGATGATCGTCCCGGTGACGATTTCCTGAACCCAGTTCGGCAGGCCGTGCTGCGAACACCCGATCTGAATAATCGTCATGATGGCGGCGCCGGCAATGGTTCCGATGACGGTTCCCTTGCCTCCTGAAAGGCTACCTCCCCCGATGATGACGGCGGCAATGACGTTCAGCTCCGCGCCAATCGCGACTGTCGGGTCGCCCACTGACAAGCGGGAAAACTCCATCACGCCCGCAAGGCCGGCGAGCGCGCCGGCGATGGCGTAGACGGCAATCTTGCACCGCTCGACACGCACGCCGCACAGCCGCGCCGTGCGCTCGTTCGAGCCGATGGCGAAAAGATGGCGCCCGAACCGTGTGTACTGCAGCGTGACTGCGACGACGATGGCGAGCAGGGCGACGATCCAGATGCCCCATGGCACCAGCAGGCCGCTGCCGTCACGAACGGTGCGCAGCAGCCCGTTCAACCAGGTGATCGGCGCTTCGAGCCGCCGCTCGTCGGCCAGACCTTTGGCGGCCCCCCGCACGAGCAGCATGGTCCCGAGCGTGATGATGAACGGAACGACACGCAATCCCGTGATGAGCACGCCGTTCATCAACCCGCAGACAGCGCCGGCCATCACCGCGCCGGCCGCAGCGACCACGGGCCACGAGCCGTCACGAAGAAATTGCGCGGTCACGACGGTGCTGAGCGCAATGACAGATCCCACGGACAGATCGATCCCTCCCGCCACGATCACCATCGTCATGCCCAACGCCGCGATGCACACGATCGCGGTCTGACGCGCCATGAGCTCGAGATTGGCGAGGCTGAAGAACTGCGGACCGATCAAAAGTCCG
This sequence comes from Vicinamibacterales bacterium, assembly GCA_963811435.1. GTDB lineage: Bacteria > Acidobacteriota > Vicinamibacteria > Vicinamibacterales > JAMQPK01 > JAMQPK01. The sequence continues at coordinate 65,376 of CAWERD010000003.1, read as the reverse complement.
AAGAGAAGGGCCACGAGGATGAGGCCGCCGAGCACTCCAACATCTGAAAAGCGATTCATGATGCCGTTCGGGCTCCCGACGCCTGGAGCAAGAGCGAATGCTCGGTCCATTCCGAGGCCGGTCTTGGCACGCCGAGCCGGCCGCGCGACATCACGGCGATCCGATCGCACACGGCGAGCAGCTCGGGAAAATAGGAGCTCACAATCAGAACGGACTTGCGGGTCCGGCTAAAGCCGGACACTACCGATTGGGCGCTGTCACGGTGGTGTCCGCCTTCAGGCGGACCTGACACCAACTCATCGATCAGCTTGTAGATCTGCGCCTTGCTGCCGACGTCAATGCCACGTGTCGGTTCGTCCAGGACCAGCACGTCAACGTCGTGATGCAGCAGGCGCGCGAGCGCGACCTTCTGCTGATTTCCGCCAGACAGGCTCGCCACTTCCTGCGCCGCGCTCGTCGCACGAATGCCCAGCCTGTCGACCCACGTGCCGGCGGCGCGCTGCTGCTGTGACGGCGAGACGAAAAAGCCGGGGCCAAGCCCCTTCAATCGCGTCAGCGTCATGTTGTCGGCGATGTTGAGGTTCGTCGCAAGCCCTTCGCCAGTGCGGTTCTCGCTGAGCATGCCCATCCCGCGGTGCCACCATTCGGCGGGCGTGCTCGGTCCGGTGTGCACGCCCAGCTTTACTTTCCCGCTCTTCACGGCATCGAGCCCGAACACGGCACGAAGGAGGCGCGTTCGGCCCGCGCCAAGCAACCCGGCGATGCCGAGCACCTCACCCCGGTGCAGCGTCAACGACGCCGGCTCGAGATGCTCCGGGGCGAGCGCCTGCAGTTCCAACACCGGTTCGCCGATCGAACGCACGCCACGCGGATAGAGATCCTCCAGCGTGCGGCCCACCATGAGGCTCACGATGTGACTGCCGGAGGTCTGCGATGTCTGCCCGTCGCCCGCGTTGCGGCCATCGCGCAGGACGACGAACCGATCCGACACCTCCATCACTTCTTCGATGAAATGCGAGATGTAGACGAGCGCAAGGCCCTGTTGCTTCAGCCGGTCGATCAGGCTGAACAGCTTTCGCACGTCGCTATGCGCAAGACTGCTCGTCGGCTCGTCCAGCACGAGCACTTCGCAGCCCCAGGCGAGCGCTCGAGCGATTTCCACGAGCTGTTGCGAGGCCGGCGACAACTCGCCGGCAGGCGCGTCAATCGCAATCTCCGGATGACCGAGCTGATCCAGCGCCAGGCGGGCGGTGTGCTTCACACGGTCGCGATTCAGGAAGCCGAACGTGCCGAGGGCACCCTCGCGGCGCGGTTCCGCGCCAAGCGCGATGTTGTCCATCACGCTCAAGTGCGGCGCAAGCGACAGCTCCTGATAAATCATCGCGACGCCGGCCTTGCGCGCGTCGCGCGGATTTCTCGGCGCATATGGCGCGCCGTTGAGCATCATCGTGCCGGCATCGGGCCATGTGGCACCCGCGAGCACCGACATCAGCGTGCTCTTGCCGGCGCCGTTCTGACCGACGAGCGCACACACTTCGCCACCGCGCACCGCCAGGTCGACACCATCGAGCGCGACGGTGGCGCCAAATGCCTTGCGCACGCCGCGCATTTCGAACTGCGGTCTTAGGGCTTCAGCCATCGCGACAGATCGGGATGCAGCAGCTCCTGGACGGCGGGATCGTGCATCCTGTCGCGAGTGATGAGCTGCACTCCGGTATCGACACGCTTCTCGACCGGACGGCCCTGCAGATGATCGACCATCGTCTTGACGCCGAGATAGCCCATGTTCACCGGATTCTGGAGGACGAGCCCATCGATGTGGCCATCGCTCAGGCCCTTGACGAGCGTGTCCGACGCGTCGAACCCGATGAACTTCACTTTTCCGGCCCACCCGCTGTCTGCGAGCACGCGCAGCATCGCGAGCGTTGTCGATTCGTTCGGGGTGAAGATGCCGTCGACGGCGAGCGACCCGTCAGGCCTGCGGAAGCGATGGAGCATCGCCTCGCCTTTCTTGTACGCACCCTCGACGTCGGCACCGCCGTACTGATTCGAGCTGAGCACTTCGATGTTCTTGCGCTTGCCGATCTCCTCGAGAAACCCCTCTTCGCGCTCGAGGGTGCTGGCCGACCCTTCCGCATATCGAAGCATGACGACCTTGCCGCCCTGCGGGAGCAGTGTGGCGAGCCCCTCACCTGCCAGCACGCCGCCCCTGCGGTTGTCGGTCGCCACGAAGCTGACGTAATCGCTGCCCTTCAGCCCCGAGTCGATGATGACGACCGGAATCTTCGCGCGGGCGGCTTCGCCGACCGGCCCGACGAGCGCCGCTTCGTCGAGCGGCGCGAGCACGATGCCCGACACACCGCGCGTGATGAAGCCCTCGACCTCGGCGACCTGCGACGCACGATCGTCCTCGCGAAGCGGCCCTCTCCAGATGATGTCGACGCCGAACTCTTGCGCCGCCTTCGCGGCGCCCGCATGAATACTCTGCCAGAACACGTGCGACGTCCCTTTGGGGATGACGGCGATCGTCGTCTTCCCGCCTCCACTCGGCGCGGACGAGCCGCACGCGCCGAAGAACCCGGCAGTCATCAGAACACCAACGAGGGTCGCAACATATCTCTTCATACAAGTTCTCCAGCCGGCAAACGCCAGAAGCGAGCGGCATTTCCACCCATCACCGCCTCGCGTTCGGAAACAGGACGCCTTTCGAGGTATTGCTCAACGAGCGACATGGTTCGCCCGTAGTCGGCGGCAACGGTGCACACGGGCCAGTCCGATCCGGCAAGCAGCCGATGCGCGCCGAAGCAATCGAAGACAACATCGAGATAGGGACGAACCTGATCGGGCGTCCATCGGTTCCAGTCGGCTTCAGTCACAAGGCCGGACACCTTGCAAAACACGTTCGGCGCCTTCGCGAGCTCACGGATATTCTTTTCCCATTCCCGAATCTCGCCGGTGCGAATCTCCGGCTTGGCCAGATGGTCGAGCACGAACCGCTGCGTCCTGAAACGAGAGACAAGCTCGACCGCGACGGGCAGGTGGCGCGGATAAATCAGGATGTCATAGGTGAGGTCGAGATCGCCGAGCACCGAGATGCCGCGACAGAACGCCGGGCGCAGCAGGAATCGATCGTCAGGTTCCGACTGAACGATGTGGCGCACGCCGACGAGCTTCGGATGCGCGGCAAATTGCTCCACCTGCGCGGGGAGATCGTCGGCCCGCAGATCGACCCAGCCCACGACGGCCGCGATAAACGGGCTGGCCTCTGCCAGCTCGAGCAGCCAGCGGGTCTCTTCGAGCGTCTGCCGCGCCTGAACGGCCACACACGCGTCGACGCCCGCATGGTCCATCTCGCGCTTCAGTTCGGCCGGCAGAAAGTCGCGGCGGAGCGCCGCCATCGAATCGTCGATCCATCCATATTCCGCCGCGCTGTAGTGCCAGAAGTGCTGGTGAGAATCTATACGCATGCCGTTCGGAATCTGCCAATCTGCGGATCCGGCAATCTGCCAATTCAGACTTTCGGTATCGGTGTCCCGCCTGCGGCACTCGACTGATAACAGGCTTCAACGAGCGCCATCGTCCTGATTGCGTCGTCCACGGGCGACACGAGCGCGTCGTCTTCGCCGGCCACGAATCTCTGCAGATTCGACATCGGCCCCTCGAACCCGTCGATGAACCACGAGCCTCGCAGGTCGATCGGCTGCCAGGACACCCGGTCGAGCGCAACCTCGAGCGTGTCGCGAGGACCGTTGGGATAATCGACGTTGACGCCCATCGTCAGCTGCGCGGCGCCCCGGGTGCCTTCGACTTTGAGGAACGACGCCGAGTGTGACGCGTCCTGCTGATGCGTGTGATTGAGCAGCAGCGAGCAACGCAGGCGGTCGCCGTAGTCGAGGATGATCGAGCTGCGCGTGTCCCGAAACTCGGGGATCGCCGGGTGCGCCACGGCGCGACAGTACACGCCGCGCGGCTCACCGGCCAGCGCCCGTATCGTGTCCAGGTAGTGAATTGAGTGGTAGAGGATCTCGAGGCGCGGCGCACGCTCGAGAAACGTCCACAGATGCCACGGCTGCTTCACGACGAGCCGGACCTCGATATCGACGATCTCGCCAAGCTGCCCGGTGCTGACGAGGTCGCGAAGCGCCAGCACATTCGGACTGAACCGCAGCTGAAAGTTCATTGCGGCAACGAGCCCGAGGTCGCGGCAGATCTTCACGATCGATCGCGCAGCCGCAAGGTCTTCGCCCATCGGTTTCTGAATGAGCACAGCCGAGCCTCTTGGCAGATCCTTCAGAACGCCCGCGATCTGGTCTCCGGGAACGGCCACGTCGAAGATCGCATCCGCTGCAGCCGCGGCTTCGGCGAGCGACGCGAACACTCTTGGCACACCGAAACGGCGAGCGGTCTCGTGCGACGTGGCGGCGTTGATGTCGTAGACACCTGCGACCGGGAACTTGAGGCGCTGATACACCGGCAGGTGCGCAGTGCGCACGATGCCGCCGGCGCCGATGATGACGATGGGACGCGGGCGCGACGGCACGCCCCATGCCTGCCGGAGCTCGGTCATCGCGGTGATTTCAGGACGTGCGCGGCCGATCGGCGGTGTGGGCAATGGCCGGCTCCTGCTCGTCGGTTGATTCAGCAGCCTCTGTAACGTGGTTCAAGTGAAAGACTGGCTCCATCGCAGCCCACCATTCGCCAGGCGGCCGCGTCCGGTGAAGGTTCCTGAAGCGACTTCATGAGACGCTCCCACTCGGCGACGCGCTGGCTGGAAGCTGAATGCGACTTCAGCGCGCCGCGATAATCCACGCCGTCCTGCATCTCCAGGAGCATCACGAGCCGCCGGCCCAACAGGTGGATGTCCATGCGCGTCACGCCGAATCGCCGGAGGCTTTGCTGCACCTCGGGCCAGACGTCGCGATGATAGCGTCGGTAGGTCTCGACGATCTGCGGATCGTCTTTGAGGTTGATCGTGAGTACCGGTCATTGGTTGAGCACTCCGCCGTCGAGTGGATACGCCTGTCCGGTGACGAACGACGCCTCATCGGAGCATAGATACAACGCGAGATATGCGACCTCCTCGGGTGTGCCCATGCGGCCCATCGGCTGGTACGCCGACAACTCCTGCAGCACCTCCTGCTCGCGGCCCGGGTAGTTCTTGGTCACGAAGCCGTCGACGAACGGTGTGCGGATGCGCGCCGGACAGATGCAATTGCAGCGGACGTTCTGCTTGACGTAGTCCACAGCCACCGACTTGGTCATCGTCAGCACCGCGCCCTTGGTCATCGAGTACGCGAAGCGCTCGGCGACACCGATGAACGAGACGATCGACGCCATGTTGAGAATGACGCCGCCGCCCTGGCGCACCATGACGGGCACGGCCGCCTGGCTGCACAAGTACACGCCCTTGACGTTCACCCGATACAGCCGATCGAAATCGTCTTCCGGCGTACGCTCGATGTTTCCGACGTGAGCGACGCCGGCATTATTGACCAGAATATCGAGACGGCCGGCACGGTCGACAATCTGGTCGAAGGTCGCGCTGACGCTTCCGGAATCGGAGACGTCGCACACCACCGAATCGGCCCGTCCGCCTGCCGCCGAAATCGCCGCCGCCGTTTCGCGTGCCGCCTGACCGTCAACATCGATGACGATGACGGAGGCGCCCTGGCGACCAAACACCGTTGAAATCGCGCGACCGATGCCGGAGCCGCCGCCGGTGATGGCGGCAACCTTTCCACCCAGATTGAACAAGCCGAGCAAGGCGTGGAAGTACTATACTTTACAGTTAAAGTCAACGAATTCTGTTTACTTTATCGGTAAAGTGACACGACATTGAATGCGAGGAAGAGGCGATGACCAGAATAGGGCGTTCAAGGAAAGGGAGGCGGCGACGCCACTGCGACGGCCGACGAGAGAACGAAGCCGATGATGCGGAATGGCGGCGCTATACGCGCCTGCCACTCCAACACGGCTACTGAAGCAGCGCAGCTACCCCAAGTAGAACTGTTGCGGTCATCACGCTGACGCCGACCGACAGGCCGATCACAGCTGAAATCAGTTGAATGAATCCGGTTTTCGTTTCCATAACTCCCTGACACATGTAATAGCACCACTCGTGCCAGCCGTTTGTGTGCCTGCAAGCGCTCGCGAAGGCGGGAAATTCATACAGATTGTCCGATAATCCATACACGATCTCCCCTCCGATGAGCCGTCGCCTCCTCCTGTTGTCGTGGATTGCACTGGTGGCGGGGGCTCTTTACGTTTATTTCTTCGAGCGCGACCTGCTGCAGCGGATGGCGCTCGACGTGGCGGAGGCGCCCCCGTTCTGGGCGTATGCCGCCTACCTTCTGCTGGGTTGCGTGCGCGGGTTCACTCTCGTGCCGGCCACCTATCTCGTCGTGGCAGGCATGCTCGTGCTGCCTCCCGTCCCCCTCTATGTCCTGACGCTCGCCGGCATCATGGTGTCGTCGGCCGCGGTCTACTACTTTGCCGAAGCCATGCAGTTCGATGCGTTCTTCGAGCGGCGTTACGGACCGCAGGTCGCGCGGCTCCGAGCGCTCATGACCCGCCGCGAGCTGCCGATCGTCGTGGCGTGGAGCTTTTTCCCGATCGCCCCGACCGACCTCGTTTGCTATGTGTGCGGGGCGCTCAAGGTCGACGTCAAGAAGTGCCTGCTCGGCGTAACTCTAGGTGAAGGAACGATTTGCGCCATTTACATCTTTTTGGGCGCGCAGGCGCTGGCCTGGTTGCGCTAACCTTCTGATCCGCAGGACGTATTAGGGTGTGATGAGACACCTACAAATTTTCGCGCTTGTTGCGGGCTTGTCGATGGCGCCGTCGCTTGTGCTTGCGCAGGTAGGCGCACCGCAGCGCCCTACACCCCCTTCCGCGCCGCAACGACCGCAGTCGCCGGCAATCCCGCAACAATCGTCCCCAGGCCCGTTTATTCAGGACATGCCTGACGCGCGGGAGACGCAGAGTCGGCTGAACGAGATTTTCCGACAGCATCCACCTTCAGTACGCCAGGTCCTTCAAATCGATCCCACGCTGCTCAACCGCGCGGACTACATAGCCAACTATCCGGCGCTCGCCGCATTCCTGGAACAACATCCGGAGGTCGCACACAATCCCTCGTTCTTCATTGGCGATCACCAGTTCGAGGAAAGCAGCAGGACTCCGGCGACCGAGGCGTTCCGTACGGTCTCGCGAACGGTCGAGCACCTGACGGTTGTCATGGTGATCGGCATCATCACCGCCGGAATCCTCTTTCTCGCACGGACCGTCATCGACCACCGGCGGTGGCAGCGCGCGATGCGCGCGCAAAGCGAGCTCCAATCGAAGTTGATCGATCGCTTCTCGTCGAGCGACGATCTGATCGCCTACCTGCAGTCGCCGGCCGGCAAGGCCCTGACGGAACCACCTGTCCTGCCGCAGGCGGCCGCACGCCCTATGGGCGCGCCATTGAGCCGCATCTTCTGGTCGCTGCAGTCCGGAATCGTGGTCAGCGCTCTCGGCGCTGGTCTCATCGTTGTCGGAAAGACGATCGCCACCAACGATGAATTCGCAGACGTCCTGGACGGATTTGGGATCGTCGTCCTCATGATCGGCATCGGATTCACCGTTTCCGCGGCGGTGTCCTACTTCCTTTCGCAGCGCCTTGGCCTGGTGCAGTCGCTGAGCGCGCGCTTCAGCGGAGAGGCACCTGGATCATGACGCGACGTCTGCTTGCTTACGCGTTTCCATTCATGGACAGCCTGGATCCGATTGCGCCGGTCACCGAGGGTTCCACGATCGACGCGACGCTGCAAATGGACGAAGAGGCGTTTCGCAGCTTCTACACACGGACGTCAGGCATGGTGTGGGCCTACATCGCGCGGGCGACCAACGATCCCGGCGCAGCCGACGATCTTCTTCAGGAGGCGTACTTCCGCCTTCTGCGCTCGAAGGCGCTCTTCGAATCGGACGACCATCGCCGCAACTATCTGTTCCGCATCGCCACGAACCTGATTCGCGATCGCTATCGCCGGCCCCGCCTCGACAGCACTCAGCTGCCGGAGCATGGAGAGGGCGACATTCCAGCATCGGGCGATCTCGCCCGCCAGACCCAGCAGCGCGCCGATCTCCAACGTGCGATGGCGCAGTTGTCACATCGCGAACGCGAGCTCGTGTGGCTGGCTTACGGACAGGGCTCGACGCATCAGGAAATTGCCGGCACGCTCGGCCTGAAGACCGGCAGCATCAAGCCCCTGCTGTTTCGGGCGCGGCGGAAGCTTGCGAGGATATTGAAGTCATGACCCTGCGTGATTGTCAGTGCGACAAGGCCGATTGCCCGCAGTGCGGGCCGCTCGTGATGCTCGCGGAACAGATCCGCCACGAATTCGAGGACACCAGGCGCGAGGCACGCGTGCCGACGCCGGAAATCGTGTGGTGGCGGGCGCAGATGCGCGCCCGCGAAGAAGCAGCGCGCAAAGCCGCCAGGCCGATCGTCTTTACGCAGGCACTGGCCATTGCGGCCCTGCTCGGAATGTTGATCTCTTTTGCTGGACGGCTGACGTTGCCCTCTTTGACCTTCACCGAGATCTCGCCGATCTCGGCCAGCCTGCCGCACCTGCGCCTGGCCATTGCCGCCGCCTGCTGCCTCATCATTGCGCCCTTCGCGTTGTACTTCGCGCTGTCGCGGGAGTAGGGTTCCGGTTCCGGTTCCAGTTCCAGTTCCAGTTCCAGTTCCAGTTCCAGTTCCGGGTTCGCGGTGGGCGATGGATTCAGTACGCCGTCCTCCTTAAAATATCGCGCTCGGAAATGGTGGCGCCCCCTCGAACGCGGAACTCGGAACTGGAACCAGAACCAGAACTCGGAACTAGAACTCAGAACTAGAACTAGAACTGGAACTGGAACTGGAACTGGAACCGGAACCGGAACTGGAACCAGGAACCCCGATTGGCTCTATAATCCGCCACACAAAAAGAAAGGGTGGTGGGTTGATGGCGCGCCTTCCCCGGTTGTTGCTCATCGCAGCGCTTGTTGCAGTCGTCGCTCCTCTTGCGGGGCAATCGCCTCAGACGGGCAAACCCAGCATCGACAATGGCGAGTGGCCTGACTACTCCGGCGACCTCCGGGGCTGGCGATACTCTCCGCTCGACCAGGTAAACGCGTCGAACTTCAACCAGCTGCAGGTTGCGTGGCGATTCAAAACCGACAATCTCGGGCCTCGTCCGGAGTACAAGCTCGAAGGCACGCCGGTGATGGTCAAGGGCACGCTGTACACGACTGGCGGCACGCGCCGATCGGTCATTTCGCTCGACGGCCGGACCGGCGAGCTGAACTGGGCGCACAGCCTGCGCGAAGGGATGCGCGCGGCGGTCTCGCCCCGGCAGCTGTCGGGCCGCGGCGTGTCGTACTGGACAGATGGCAAAAGCGATGAGCGGGTGATCTACGTGACGACGGGATACCAGCTCGTGGAGCTGAATGCCAAGACAGGCGGCATGATTCCCTCGTTTGCGAAAAACGGCGTGCTCGATCTCAAGGTCGGCGTGGTGAAAGGTGTCAATCAGCAAATCGATCTCGAGAGCGGCGAGATCGGCATCCACTCGACGCCCGCCGTCGTCGGCGACATCATCATCGTCGGGTCGTCGTTCCGCGAGGGCGCCACGGTTGCAACCCATAACAACACCAAGGGCCTCGTGCGCGCGTTCGACGTGCGAACCGGCAAGCAATTGTGGCGTTTCAACACGATTCCAAATCCCGGCGACTTCGGTCACGAGACGTGGCTGAACGATTCGTGGGCCATCAACGGCAACGTCGGCGTGTGGACGCAGATCAGCGTCGACGAACAGCTCGGGCTCGTGTATCTCCCGGTCGAGACCCCGAGCTCAGATCATTACGGCGGCCATCGGCCCGGCGACAACCTGTTTGCCGAAAGCCTCGTGTGTGTCGATTTGAAGACCGGCAAGCGGAAGTGGCATTTTCAGCTCGTCCATCACCCGCTGTGGAACCTCGATATGTCCTCGGCGCCGCTGCTGGCAGACATCACAGTCGACGGACGCGCGATTAAGGCGGTCGCGGTTCCCAGCAAGCAGAACTTCATGTATGTGTTCGATCGCGTGACCGGCCAACCGTGTGGCCGATCGAAGAACGTCCGGTTCCGGCGGGTGATGTTCCGGGTGAGACGTATTCGAAGACGCAGCCGTTTCCCACCAAGCCACCGGCGTACGCCCGGAATTTCGTGAACATCCCGAACGACATCATCGACTTCACGCCCGAGCTGCGAGCGCAGGCGCTTTCGCAGTTGTCGCGCTACAAGCCCGGGCCGCTGTTCAATCCGCCGATCCTCGGTCAAGCAGATGGCCTTCTGGGCTCGCTGAGTATCGGCAATCTTGGCGGCGGCACGAACTGGCCGGGCGGCGGCTACGATCCGGAGACGCACATTGCGTTCGCGCCGGCATCGAACGCGGGGGTCAACGCGCACTCGCTCGTGACGCCGCCAAAAGGCTTCTCGGACATTCGCTACGTGCGAGGTGTCACGGGCCAGCCGTTTGTGGAAGTGTTCGGGCCTGGAGACTGCTGCGCCGCCGATTCGCCGCGCGCCATCGCGCAGGCGGAAGCCGCGGCGGCAACGGCAGCGACGCCCGCTGCGGCGGCGACGCCTCCGGCCGGGGCGACAGCCACCGCAACCCGTTCGACCTCTGCCCTTGCCTCCCGGTGGACTGACCGTGCAGGGGCTTTCGATCATGAAGCCCCCATACGGCGTGCTCGCGGCGATTCAACTCGATCGCGGTGAGCTGCTATGGCAGGTGCCGCATGGCGACACGCCAGACGGCGTGCGCAATCATCCCGCGTTGAAAGGGCTGACGATTCCGAAGACCGGGCAAACCGGCGCGGTGGGATTGCTCGTGACCAAGACGCTGGTCATCATGGGCGACCCGCAAGCGACGACGACGCCGCGCGGGCGCGGTGCCATGCTGCGCGCCTACAACAAGATGACTGGAGAACAGGTGGGTGCGGTCTTCATTCCCGCGCCGCAAAGCGGCTCGCCGATGACCTACAGCATCGACGGACGCCAGTACATCGTCGTGGCCGTGAGCGGAGGCCCGTACTCGGGTGAGTACATCGCCTTCAGACTACCTCAGTAACTTGAGATCTCGGGATCGAGAGATCTACTGAACTGAAACACGAGCGCGACTGAATTCGCCGCGCTCGAGATCCTCAGATCTAAATCCCAGATCTCAAGATCCACTAGATCACTCGGTTACAGGTATAAGTGCAACTGGCTCATCACCGTATGCGTGACGAAATCGTTACGTCTGTTCTTATCGCGGTAGTACGCCACGTCGATGTTCCAGTGCGTGCGCGGAAGAAGGTTCGCCTCGAGCTTGTATCGGAGGAACCCGGGCACGGAGCCGGCTTCCGTGCGAATCTGCGGTGAAAATTTCAGCCAGATTCCGCGGAACGCTTCGACCGAGGTTTCGTTGACGAAGACCACCGAATCTCCATCGTCCTCGTCCCTGAATCGCGCGTCGACCTGAGTCCACACCGTCACGCGCGATAGGGGTGAAAAGCCGTATGCGAGACCCGCCGCGCCATTACTGACGTCGGCCGCCGATTCCGTTCTGTAGATACCCGAGCCCACGACGACATTTTTCGAATTCAGATCGAACTGCACGCGGCCGCTCGTCGTGATCGGATTTTTTCCAGGCTCGTTCAATACCGCCTCAGCGCGGCCAGGACCGGCAGAAATCTGAATGAGACTCTTCTGCGTCGTGTGGCTGACCTCGGCTCCGAATACCTGATCATATTTGTCGAATCCGAGCACCGCCCGGTTGTACGACGTGTGATCGGCCAGCCTGATTCCGTAGGCAGGGTAAAACCGCCCTGCGCGCACTGCCCACTGACTGCCCAATTGCTTGCCGCCCCAATACTCGTATGAATAGAAATCGCCGCCGGCGACTTCGGGCCGACGGCCTGCTTGACCGTAGAACGTCCAGCCTTTGGCCTGCACGGCGCCGAGCACATCGGCGTTCATCAAGAGAAACCGATCGGATTCCCCTCCGGGAAACTCCACGTGCAGTTGCGTCGGCCTTGCGTCGATCCCCAGATTTACCGGACCAAGCTTGTCGCCAAACACGCCCCATAGGAAGCGCTCGGAGTCGCCACCGGTCGTCGACAACTCCTGCCGGGATTGAAGCCGCCCGTACGGGGTCAGTAAGCCTCCGCCCGTAGGCGAATAGTGACAGGTGGTGCAGCGCGTTTCTCCCTTTGCCAGGAACATGGGCTCGGCAGACACAGCACCGGCACTGAGCGCAACCCCACACACGACGAGCATCGCAACGATCAGACGTCGAGTCATGAAATTTACCTAGAGGGTAATTGTCAGTACGTTATTCGTAAATTGCGTGTTGAATTGACGGAGCCGCTGAGGGGCCGGGCCCTGCACTACCGCACCGCTCGTGTTGTACTGCGAGCCATGACACGGGCAGACGAACGTACCTGACTGAAATCCCGAGACGATGCACTGTTCGTGCGTGCAGACGGCCGTAAACGCGTTAAACGCGTCCTGCGCGGTCCGAGTGACGAGGAAGCTGCTTTGTCCGCTTTGCACCAGCGCAGCGCTCCCTACGGTGGCCAGCGGCGACGCGGCGTCGATATTGACTGTGACAGTGCCACCAGCGAGCGTTCCGCCGATTTGCGTGAGCTGCGGCACGTTTCCACCGCCGCTGGGCCCTCCGGGGTTGCCGCCGCCACCGCCGCATCCCTCGATGAGCGAGGCCACTGTCACGAACGTGACTGCATGAGCACAAAACTCCCGTCGTGTGGTTTTGGGGTTATCCATAGCCGGCACGCTTTGCAATCAATGTGCCCGCCATTGCACTCCTGCTTCGGCGCGCCAACCCGCCCGGCTCGAGAAGTGGTATCGTCGATTTCGCAATGATTTCGCGGAGGCTCCGCGCGGCTGCCATTGTTTTGTCACTCTTATGGATGAGTGACGCCGTCGTGCGCTCGCAGGGACAACGGCCTCTGCAGGTGTCATTCGTGCCTGCAACAATCCGGACTGGCGATGTCGTGCGTGTCGAGATTGCCAATGCGCCAGCGTCCGAACGCTTGACCGCACACGTTCTTGGTCAGGATCTCACCCTCGCGTACGACGAACATCATCAGAGCTGGCGTGCGCTTCTGGGCGTCGATCTCGAAACGAAGCCGGGCGAGTACCGCATCGAGATTCAGAGAAACGCCGGCACCGCACCCGTCACACGCACCCTCCGTGTCGTGGCGAGACAATTCCGCGTGCGCCGGCTGCGCGTGTCACCCGAGTTCGTCGATCCGCCACCGGAAACGCTCGAGCAGATTGCACTCGACAGCAAGGCGCTGGCCGATGCCTACTCGCGCAGCTCGCCGCAACAATGGTCGGGTCCGTTCCTTCTTCCGATCGACACCAAGCCGAGCAGCAATTTCGGCACGCGCAGCTTCTACAACGGCCAGCCTCGCTCACCACACGCCGGCGTGGACTTCGCCGGTGCGCGAGGCACGCCGATCCGCGCGGCAAATCAAGGGACGGTCGCGCTTGCGGCTCCGCTGTACTTCACTGGTAACACCATCGTGATCGATCACGGCGGGCGACTGTTTTCGGTGTTCGCCCATCTGTCCGAGTTCAGCGTCAAGCAAGGCGACCTCGTCGAATCGAAGACCATCGTGGGACTCGTCGGCGCTACGGGACGCGTAACCGGCCCTCACCTCCACTGGAGCGTGCGCCTGAACGGGGCGCGCGTCGATCCGCTCTCGCTCGTCGCTGCCACAACCGAGTAGCGATGTACCTCGTGCAGATTCTCCTTCCCGTGTACGACAACGAAGGACAGGCCTTCGACGCGCTCGAGTACGTGCAGTTGCGCGCGGCGCTGGCCGATCGCTTCGGCGGCGTGACCGCGTACACGCGTGCACCCGCGCGTGGCGTCTGGAAAGACGATGCGGGCGGAACCGCCCGCGACGATATCGTGATTTTCGAGGTGATGACCGAAGATCTGGATCGTGTGTGGTGGGCCGATTTCAGAAAAGAGCTCGAGAGGCAATTCCGTCAGGAAAACGTCATCGTCCGCGCGCTGACGAGCACCCTTATCTGACGCCTTCGCCGGCCATCACGTCGGCCACGTCGGGCAGCAACCGCCTGGCTTCCCGGATGTCCTCGTCGCCACCGGCATCGCCTTTGCGCTGCCGGTCGAGTCCGCGTCCAAACAGGGCAAGGGCATACTCGTTGCTGTGGCCCATCTCCGGATTCAGTCTGAACGCTTGATCGAAGTCGTTGATGGCGAGATCGAACAGGCGCTGATCAGTGCGCGCGAGCCCGCGGTTGCGGAACGCATTCGCATAGCGGGGATCGCGTTCGATGGCCTCGTCGAAATCGGCGGCGGCAAGGTCGGGCTCGCCAACTTCGAGAAAGACCACGCCGCGATTGTTGTACGCGTGCGCATACTGCGGGTTCAGCCGGATGGCCTCGTCGTAGTCCTTGATCGCCTTGTCGAACTCGCTCAATTCGCGATAGGCATTGCCGCGGTTGTTGAACGCATCTGCGGCGGTGGGGTTCAATCGAATCGCCTGGTCGTAGTCCTTCAGCGCACGCTCGAGATCGCCGATGCGGCGATACGCGATGCCGCGATTGACGAAGGCGCCGTCATTTGTCGGATCCAAAAAAATGACTGATGTGCACGCTTCGATCGCTGCGGGTGACGTGTCAGCCACACACTGACGCCAGCTGTTGGATTGGGCACCCGTATCGGCCACGGCGGCGAGACAAACGATCGCCAAGATTGGTACGCGCGATTCCACTCTGACGTAGATACGACAGCAGCGGCTGCATCGTTTCCGACGGTACGTTCGCTTTTAGACGGACGGCTGCTTACAGAGGCGCCGGATGCAGGTCGAGGATGCCGTGACGGCCGGCCTCGGTGCGTTTTCCGGTCATCATGGCTGCGGTCGCGCCAAAAATTCGAGACAGCGGCCACCGGGGTACCAGCCGGTACTCGGCGCGCGACACACGCACGGCGACGAGCACAATTTCGGGCTCCTGCGTGCCGTGCGGAAACCACGCCCGGTAGGTCGGCTTCCACATGCGCTTTAACTTGACATCGTCCTGGATGACGACCGCGGTGCCCTGCACAGAAACGTAACGATCGCCCTTCCTTGATTGAAACGCGATGGTCGCCTGCGGGTTGTGCACGAGCTCCCAGGCTTTCCGAGAATGGCGGTCGGTGAGGAACCACAGCCATCCACCCTCGTCGATTTCGTGCACCATCATCGGCCTGCTGTGCGTCACGCCTCCAGAGGTCTGGGTGGTCAGCATGCCGACCGGCATGTCCTTCAACAGCCGGCGCAACTGTCGAATGCTTCGCGGTACGTAGGTGCGCATATCGCTTTGAGCAGTTCCGGGAGCAACGTCGATGCCACAATCCTGAATTCAGTTCGGATCTGGCCTTCGCCTTGCAATTTCATGAAAACAGGAAGGAAGTCATGAAAAGGGCGAAGCAGATTATCGGTTATTTCCTCTGGTCAACGGTCGCGGCTACCCTGGCCTTCTGTCTTGGATCGCTGCACGTCTTCGCGAGCGGACTCGATCAGCTGACGCGTGACATGGTGATCGACACCGCCCCTGAGGCGTCTCTTGTGTTCGACCGCCGCGGAAATCTCCTCTTCTCGTTCGCGAGCGAGGATCGCACGAACGTCGCGCTCGACCGGGTCTCGCCAGCCATGATTTCGGCCGTTCTCGCGGCCGAAGATCGCCACTTTTTCAGACATGCGGGCATGGATCTGATTGGCGTGGCGCGTGCGGCCTGGGTCGACCTGAAAGCGCGCGCGGTCAAGCAGGGCGGCAGCACCATCACGCAGCAGCTCATCCGCCATGTCGCACTCACCCGCGATAAGAACTTCCAGCGCAAGATCAAGGAGGCCCTGCTCGCCCTTCGTGTCGAACGCCGGTTCAACAAGAGCAAGATTCTCGAGGCCTACCTCAACCGCATTTATCTCGGCGACGGTCATTACGGGGTCGAAGCGGCCGCCCGGGGCTATTTTGGAAAGACGGCCGCCGATCTGACGGTTGCCGACAGCGCTCTGCTGGCGGGCATCATTCCCTGCCCGTCAATCTGCTCTCCGCGAATTTCAATCGACACCGCCAGAAGCCGCCGCGACAACGTGCTCGACGCCATGCGCAGGAACGGAGCGATTACCGAGCCGGCGTATGCGGAAGCGATCGCGACCAGGATCGCGCTTGCACCGGAGCGCCACGATCCCTACACGGCAACTCGCCACGACAGCGGGGTCCATCGCGATGATGGCGCCACTGGTCTCTATTTCCTCGAAGCGGTGCGCCGGCAGGTAATGGCGCAGTTCGGTGTGGACAAAGGTACTGAAGGGTGGGCTGCGAATCTACACCACTGTGGACATGACACTGCAGCGACACGCCGAGGAAGCCATCGGAACGAGGTTGTCGCAACTCGACAAGAGCGGGCATTTGGAAGGCGCACTGGTGGCGATCGACCCGCACACGGGTGAAGTGCTCGCCCTGGTCGGCGGACGAGATTTCCACACGAGCCCATTCAATCGCGCGACGCAGGCGAGACGGCAGCCCGGCTCGGCCTTCAAGCCGTTGCTCTTTGCGGCAGCGCTCGAACAGGGCTACATGCCCAGCTCGCTCCTCAGCGACATGGATACGCCCATACAGACCGCGCAGGGCGCGTGGCTGCCATCGGGCGACCACGAGGCAGGCAGCTACACGCTGCGCCAGGCGCTGACGGTCTCGAGCAATCGTGCGGCCGTGCGGGTGATGCAGATGGTCGGCATCACCACCACACAAACGTATGCCCGGCGCCTCGGCATCAGCTCGGAATTGCCAGCCGTGCCGTCTCTCGCGCTGGGGACGGGGGAAGTGACGCTTCTCGATCTGACCTCCGCATATGGCGCGTTTGCCAATGACGGCATCATCGCGCCGCACACGCTCATCACGCGCGTTGAGGATCGAGGGGGCAATACAATCTGGCAAGGTTCGCTCGACCGGCACCCCTATCGTGCCGTCCGGGCGGGCACTGCGTATCTGATGTCGAGCATGCTGGCCGACGTAATCAATCGTGGTACGGGCGCTCGTGCGCGCGCAGAAGGCTTCAAGCTTCCGGCGGCCGGCAAGACGGGAACGACCGACGACTATGCGGACGCATGGTTCATCGGCTATACGCCGCATCTCGCCGCGGGCGTCTGGTTTGGCTATGACGAGAAAAAGACCATCATGAATCGCGGTTTTGCGGGAACAGTGGCGGTTCCTGCCTGGGCGCGCTTCATGATGAAGGCGACCGAGGGCTCAAAACCGGAATGGTTCAGCATGCCGTCCGACGTCGAGCGAATCGCGGTGTGCCGCAAGACCGGCAAGCGCGCGGCGGCCGATTGCAGCCTGGCGACATCCGACGATGGGCGCCCGAATGTGTATGAGGACGTGTTCCTGAGGGGGACGGGCCCGTATGAGACCTGTGACGGCCATCATGCGGACCCGTTGGTGGCCGAGCCGCCGGTTGCTACGACGGTTCCTTCTGCCGTGTTTTGACGATGGCTCCCATCACGCCGAGACCCACGGCTGCGATCGCGATAACGGCTATCCAGGTCGAGCTGAGTCCCACCAGGCTGGCGCCATACGCCAGCGCGCCGACGACAAGCGCAACGCCGATCATGTAAACGAAGAAATTAGTCATGGGGGATCGCGATGCAGCAGGTATGCCAAGGGGGCGGAGTTCAGGGCTTCAGCTTTTCCTCGGTATCGACGGTAAACCGGCGGTAGTTGCTGTAAATGGCTTCACCTGAAGACACGGCAACGAGATTTCTGTTCGTATACCGTTCGCTCATCTTCGACGGCACCGAAAACCCCATCCTGTCATCGTGATCGAAGCTGACATCCACGGTGCCGGTCACACCGAGTCCCGGTTCGATGCTGCATTCAGCCCTGAGAATCCTTCCGGTCGCGGGATCGACCCACGCCCGACCGCGCGCCGGGAGGTTTTTCCGATCGGGTGTCCTGATGAGCGTCGGTGTCCCCACTTCCTGGTACCGCAGCATCCATGCGCGAACGCCGTTCACTGACGTTTCGCTGTTCTTGGAAAACCGCATGCGGTTGCTGTGGCGGCCGTCGAGCAGCTCGAGCACCACGGCAGGGTCGTTGATCGTCCGCACGATCGGGCCGATGTTGTACCGGGCGCTTTCTACGGCAATCAAGCGGGCCTGCTGCAACGCGTGCGCCGACGGCTTGGCGAGCAAATCCGACAAGCGACGCGCCGAGTCCGTCACCGGCTTGCCGTCGACCTCGAGCACTTCGCGGAATCCGAGCCACTCCGAATCTCCCTGCACCTGGATGAGGCCGTAGTCGGACACGAGCACACGCTGACTCTTGCGCATGCCCGAGCCGAACCGTTGCTGATATCGCTCGGTCGCGATCATCGCCGGCAACTGCTTGGCGTATTCGGTGAGATACGCGCGCATGCGCGCCAGCACCTCCTCGATCGTGGGCTCCGGCTGTGCGTGCAGCAACACCGTCGAGAGGGCGGCGAGAAGTGCGGCCGCGGCTCTCATTTCACTCGAAACGAGACGGTGCGGGTCGATGAGATCGGTTTCGGCGAGCTCGAACGGGCTTCAATCGTGGCGACGAACGAGCCCACGCCAATTTCCTTCAGCGGAATTCGGGCGAGGTGGCCGAACTGGATGGGTGCAGGTTCCAAGGCAGTTTTATAGACGACGGTGCCGTCGACAGACCTGATCGTCACGTCCGAGGTCACGTCACCCCCATCTGACCGGTGATCGTAGATTTCGCCATACAACCACAGGTCGCTGTCGAGGACGAACTCGCGATGCGCCACGGGCGGTCCGCCCAGGATATCGTCGAGCAGCCCGTCGGTGCGCGCCGTGAAGATGCGGCGACCGTCGGTCGACGACACGGCAATCCCGCTGAGGGCCAGCGGATGTTTGTCGAAGTCCGGAATGTCAATCTCGGTCATCACGCTGCCACGCAACCCGCTGGCAGGCTGTACGGCCCCGACCCAGAATCGATAGGCGCCTGGAGGCACTTCGATCCTCGACACGAACCGCATACCGTTGCCCGTCACTTTCGGCGCGGCTTCGAGCGGAATGTCCAGATCGATGTTCGGCTCTTCGCTGCCGGCAGACTTGCCGTCCCGATCGTAAAAGCCAATCGACAGGCTGATGTTCAAGCGGTACTTTCCATCATCGGTGACGGGCCTCAGCCCTTCGTACGGCATCTCCACGACAACAGAGACCCGTGCCTTGTTCGCTGCGGAGAGAAACGGCGTCGCTGAAACCCTCAGCGGCATCGCGCTCACCGGCAGCGGGCTGCGCGCCAGTTCCTGGAGCTGGGCCAGGACGGCCGGTCGCCCTGCCGTGCCAGGCGAATCCACCTTAGGCGCCTGCCGCGCCGCGAAGTAGCCGTTACGGTGCACGACGCGAACACCCTTTCGCGCGACCGTGACTTCATTGCGCCTGAATTTGCCATCGGTGCGACTGTTCGTCGAGCGATAGCCCAGCAGATATACGAGCTGGCATCGCTGACGATGCGATCGAGTCCGCGCTCGAAGTCGTTGGTGTTGACGATCGCAATACCGCCGCTCTCTTCGGCAAGATAACGGGCGCCATCGAGCGGTCCCCGAATGGCGGACCGCCACGCGGAGAATGATGCGCGCGCCGCCTGTTCGTTCGAGGCCTCCTCGTACCCATTTGGCGTCAGGCGTGAATTGGGATTGTCGTTCTCAGCTCTCGACCGGCGCTCGACCCGATCGAGGCCAGCGGGATCCACCACGTAGATACTCACATCCGACTGCATGGTGACGCGTAACGCATGCTGAAGGGACTCGCGGCAATCTCCGTTCGACAGCGAGCAAGGGGTATTCGAGGATACCCACACAAGCGCCTTGCGCCTGCCCTTAATCGAACCCAGCCATTCGACCATCCTGGTGATCGTATTGACGGTCTGCCGGCGTTGGAAACTCGACACCAAACCGAGCGCACCGCCATCGTTGAATGGATTGCTGTCGTCCGAATCGGTGACGCGATCGCCGATGAAGCGATCGACGGCGTCGTGCAGCAGGCGCCGATTGCGCGTGAAATTCTGGGCGCGCGAGCCGCCGATGGTGCTGATGGCCGCCAGGTCGTTTGCACCCAGGCGCGCATTGATGAAGTCGTGCATCAGTTTCCGCACTTTGAGCGTATCGCCGGCTTCGGCGCTGTAGTCATCGAGCACGAACAGGTAGGCTCGCCCGTCCACCTGGGGCATCTCGTTGGACGCGACCGCATCGAGGCCCGCCACCGGCGCATCCGGCACCGTCGCATCGACAGGAACGACAGGAATGTCTACCGCGGTAAACGCGGTAATCGTCTGCGGTTTGCCGTCTTCGAGAATCCGGAAGTCTGACTGCGTGAGGTTGGAAATGAACTGCCCGTTCGCGTCGAGCACGCGCACGGGCAGCTGAACGTAGTTGATTTCAGAACGGAACGTCGGGGCCGGCTGCTGCTGCTCGTCCTGCGCGGAGACGGCAATCGTCGCAGCCGCCGCAAGGCCTACTGCGATTTGCCGCGCGCGGTAACCGGCCATACCACCTCGACTCGGTCGTTTCGCACCCCGTAGTACACGTCATATTCGTTCACGACTGGATCGCAGTGTGGAATGATGAGCTCCAGCTTGTCGCCCACCTTGTATGTCTTGTTCGCGTTGTCGTACTGAATCGAGCCGAACTCGTCCGACCCCGCGGTATAGCGGAATCCCGGCTCGCCGATGACGATCGGATCTGGCTTGTTCAGCGTCAGCGCCTTCGTGCCGGCGTCGGTGGTGATCCGCTTTGGAAAGTACGTGTTCAGCACGGTCGTCATCACGGTGAGCGACGGTGCGAAGTCGGTGAAGATCTCGCCCTTCTCGTTGCCGATCTCGAGATATTGCGCGTCCATGAACACGTAGCTGCCCACCTGCACATCGGTGAAGCCGGGTACCTTCGTCATGATGTTGTATGTGCCGGTGCCGCCGCCGCTGAAGATCTCCATGTTCAAACCCGAAGCCTTCATCCGATCGAACGTCTTGATGGCACCTTCGTAACGCGCGAGCGACTGATCGTGGCGTGCCTTGTAGCCCTTGATGTGCTGGGCGCCGCCGTCGTAGGCGAGCATGCCGCGGAGTTTCAGGTTCGGCAGCTTGTCCACCATCTGCGCAAGCGCCAGCGCCTGATCGCCTGCCGGAACGCCGCTGCGCGTCCCGACCGCCACGTCGATGACCACGTCGGCCGTCACGCCGGCGGCTTTCGCCGCGTCGGACAGGTCGCGTGCGTTCTGCTCGAAATCGACGGCCTGGATGTACTCGCGGTTCTTCTTCCGCAGGCTCATCGCGCGCTGAATCTTCGCCTTGCTGATGTTCGCCGTCGTCATGCAGATCTTCTGCACACCTTCGGCAAACAAGGCTTCGGCTTCGCCCAGCTTGGCCGTGCAGATGCCGACGGCGCCGGCGGCGAGCTGCAGCTTCGCAATCTCTGCCGACTTGTGGGTCTTCGCATGCGGACGGAATCCGACCTTCGTCGAGGCGAGACTCGCGCGCATCGCCGCGATGTTCTGCTCGAGCTTGTCGAGATCGAGCACGAGGGCCGGAGTGTCGAGATCCCATTTCGACATCCCGCGAGTGGACTTCATGTCGACGACGTGGGCCCGGCTGTAGCCATGCACCTTTTTCGGAATCCACATTGTGGCAGCGCCCGTGCCGGCGGCGGAAGCCAGAAAATCACGGCGAGAAGGCTTTTTCATACTCCCTCGCAATCTGGAACGGTTCGGCCCAATTATACAGGTCAGCGGCCGCCGTAGTAGGACGGTACGGGCAGATCCTTCATGGTCTGCAGGCCGGGTCGCGCCGCCAGCACTCTGGGAATCGAATTGACGACAATCGACGCGGTGGCAATGTCGCCGGGCACGCCGCCCGGAATCTTCAGCGTCAGGTTGGGCACGCCCTGCACCTTGACCTCGTCGTACGACTCGGGCGCGCCGAGATACGCCTCCAAATGCATGGTAATGGCCGCTGTGCCGTGCCGATAACCGACGGCGTCCTGAATGATGCCGCTGACGTAACCCGGATCGACGGCGAAAAACTCACTGGCGACTGTCGTCTCCGCTATCTTCGGCTTTACGTCGTCGGTGATGCGATCGAGCTGCCAGCCCAGCGCGGCCGCGATCATCGAGATCGATTCGGCCAGTCCGACGTGCCGAATCGATTCACGCTCGACCTCGCGCTTGAACTGCTCTCGAGACAGCCCGGCGCCGATTTTCTGCTGAAAGGGCAACCGGCGCGCCCGCGCATCCTGGACGCGACTCACCGTCACCGATTCAATCCGCTCGCATGCGACGGTCAGCGTAATCGGCAGGGCATCCATCACGAACCCGGGGTTGACGCCGGTCGAGAGCACCGCCACTTTCGCCTTTCTGGCCATGGCGTCGATCTTTCTCCCCATCGACGTATTCCGTTTCACCGGATAGCTGAGCTCTTCGGTCGTGGTCACGATGGGCACCTTCGCTTTGAGCACCCCCTCGATTTGCGGCATGACGACCCGCAGCGATGACGATGTGCACAGCACGACAATGTCCGGTCTGGATTTGCGAATCGCGCGTCGCGCGTCGGGATCTACTTTCACCCGCAACGGCCGTGCAAGACCGGCAATTTCTCCGGCGTCGCGGCCAACCTTCGCGGGATCGACATCGACGGCTCCGACTATGCGGAACCCGTCCCTGGTGGCGAGCTGTCGCCCCACCATCAACCCGATGGGCCCGAGGCCGTAAAGGAGCACCCGAATCATGAAACGAGTATAGGACTCTGCGTCCTTCGTCTAGTGTAGGATTTTGCAGTGATTCTGCGCGCGTTGTCCGTGCTGGCGATCGTGGCGGCCTCTGCCGCTCCGGCGCCTGCGCAGGCACTCTCGCCGCGCAACGCAAATTACACAATTGACGTACGGTTGGACACACGTGCGCGCACGCTTACCGCGCGAGAGACCCTCGTCTGGACGAACGTCACCACCGCGCCCACCGGCGAGCTGCAGTTTCACCTCTATTACAACGCATGGCGGAATCCGGACTCGACGTGGATGCGCGAGCACCGGTTGACCACGTGGTGGAGCTCGGTGGCAGCGCGGCGTGCTGACGAGATCGCCGCCATTGACATATCGAGCCTCAAGATTACGGGAGGCGCCGCCGCGCCTGTGGATCTGACGAAAGAGATGCGGTTCATCGCCCCCGATGACGGGAACGAAGACGATCGGACGGTGATGGCGGTCACGCTGCCGGCGCCAGTGGGCCCAGGACAGACCATCACGCTCGACATCGCGTTCACCGCGAAGATTCCGCGCACGTTCGCGCGAACCGGCGTCATCGGCAACGACTACTTTCTGGGCCAGTGGTTTCCGAAGATCGGCGTGCTGGAGCCGGACGGCGGGTGGAACTGCCATCAGTTTCACGTCGGAACGGAGTTCTTTTCCGACTTCGGCGTCTACGACGTGCGCATGACCGTCCCGCGCGGCTGGCCACTCGCCGCAACCGGCCGCGAGCGTGAGCGCACAGACAATGCCGACGGCACAACGACCCACCGCTACTACCAGGAAGACGTGCACGACTTCGCATGGACGACAAGCCCGAACTACATCGAGCACCGCGAGCGGTTCGAACACCCCGGGCTGCCCCCGGTCGACATGCGGTTGATGCTCCAACCCGAGCACCGTGCTCAAGCGGCCCGCCATTTCGAGGGCACGCGTGCGACGTTGCGGCAGTACGGCGAGATGTTCGGACCCTACCCCTACGGCAACATCACCATCGTCGATCCCTCATGGAACAACCCCATAGACGGAATGGAATACCCGACGCTCTTCACCGTCGGCACATCCTGGCTCACGCCGCGACGCGATCCGTATCTTGATGACACGCTCGTCCACGAGACGGGCCATCAGTGGTGGTACGGCATGGTCGCGACCAACGAGTTCGAGGACGCGTGGATGGACGAAGGCATCAATCAATATGCCAACGCGCGGGTCATGGCCGAGGAGTTTCCCGACGGCCGTGAGGTGCGGCGCTTCTTCGGCGGCTTCGTGCCGTGGGTGCTCGACGACGTGCGATGGGACCGGGTGATGGCCGGCGAATACCGCACCGATTACAGCGGCAGTCCGACCGTGGATATTCCCTCGACTCCGTCGTTCCGATACTGGCCGCGCACGTCAGGACCGATGACGTACGCAAAGCCCGCGCTCTGGCTGCACACGCTCGAACGGGCGCTCGGCTGGACGACCATGCAGCAGGTTCTGTCGACGTTTTTCGACCGCTGGAAGTTCAAGCATCCGCGCCCTGGCGATCTGTTCCAGGTGGCCAACGAAGTCACGCGGAAGGATCTCACGCCGTTCTTTGATCAGGTGTATCGCGGATCGGCGGTGTTCGACTACGGCGTCGAAAGCGTGACGAGCACCCGCAACGATGACAACGCGTTTGTCAGCGACGTGGTCGTGCGCCGATACGGCGACGGCATCTTTCCCGTGACGATCCTCGTCGGGCTGGCCAACGGCGAACAGCGCCGGTTTGCGTGGGACGGCGGTGACCGCTGGCACCGGGTGACACTCGAACATTCGAGCCGCGCGGTATCGGCGCAGGTGGATCCCGATCAGATTCTGCTCGTCGACACCAACTTCACGAACAACAGCTTCACAACCGAGTCGCAGGCCGGGCGCGCCGCCACAAAGTGGGCCGCGGCCTGGATGGTGTGGCTGCAGGATCAACTGCTCGTGTGGGCGTTCTTCGTCTGATCCATGCGAAAAGCCCGGGCTGCCTCGGCCCTCACCGACGGAATCAGGCTCGTCAACCGCGCTCCGGTCATTCTCGCCTGCGTCTTTCTCGTCACGCTGCTGACCGCGCTTCCGTTCTCGAGCATGATGCGCGACGCGCTGGCGTCCCATCTCGGGAACCGGATGATTGCCGAGCAGGTCGCACGCGGGGTCAACGTGCAATGGTGGTCTGAGTTCATCCAGCACACCGGCACACTGGGCAGGACGTTCCAGACCACGATCATCGGGTTTGCCGCCGTCCTCGACAATCTCAGCACGCTGGCAGACGGCGTAAGGCGTCCCTCCCCGATTCTGTGGCTCGGAGCGGTCTACCTGCTGTTGTGGCTGTTTCTTACCGGCGGCATTCTCGACCGCTATGCGCGCGCGCGTCCGACACGCACGCACGAATTCTTCACCGCGTGCGGGACGTACTTCGTCCGGTTCCTGCGGCTGGCGCCGTTTGTCGTGGTCGCTTACTACATGCTCTTTGCCGTCGTGCATCCGCTGGTGCTCGACGACTTCTATGCGGCGCTCACACGCGACGTCACGGTCGAACGCACGGCGTTTCTCATCCGTCTGGCGCTTTACCTGGTGTTTGGTGTGCTGCTCGCGGGCGTCAACGTCATCGTCGATTACGCAAAGGTGCGCGCCGTGGTCGAAGACCGCCGCAGCATGATCGGCGCGCTCATGGCCGCTGCGAGGTTCGTGCGGCGTAATCTCGGGGCCGTGGCGGCGTTGTATCTGCTGAACACGGGGCTTTTCGTCGCGGTGCTTCTGATATACGCGCTCGTCGCACCCGGCGCCGAATCGGCCGGCGCCCGCTTATGGCTGGGGGTCGCCATCAGTCAGGCGTACCTGCTCGCCCGGTTATGGGTGAAGCTCGTCTTCCTCGCTTCCGAAACGGCTCTCTTTCAGAGCCGTCTGGCGCACGTCGGCTACATTGCGAGCGCTCCAGCGGCCCGCCCCGAGCCGCCGATCGTCGAGCAGGTCACGACACGCCCTGTCAGCCCGTAAACACCCACGAGCCAATTACATTACGGCCCCTCGGCCCGCGAAAGTTGGTGGGTGCCGTGACGCCCCGGAATTTCAATCCTGCGCTGCAGTAGCGATCAAAAGTGTGTAACCGCTGCTGGTATTGAACTTGCTCATGACGTACAAACGAGTCCAGGTGAATCAGAAGCTTACTCTTCTTCGGAACGGGTCGCCGCTGCCGGCCGAAATCGTCGCGACCGAATCGCAGCTGACCGGCTCGGTGCGGTATCTCTTCGACTACGTGAGCCGGATGCTGAAGCTCACCCCCGCGCAGCTCGACCTCATTCGACCGGGCTTCGAGACGCTCGATCTCGCCATTGGCGACAAGATCGAGGACTGGAACCAGATGTTTCTTCACGTGATCGAAGAGCTTCGCCAGAAAGGCGTGGAGCTCGAGCAACGCGAAGAGCTGCTCCGCCGGATGCGCCGCGACGGGCGCACGCTGCTCTATCGCCGCGAACTTGGCGAAGAGCGGCTGCTCATGACCCTTCGCGAAGAGCATCGCGGCAACGGCTTCGGCATCGAGATGGTCGACCACGATCGGTTCAAGCACTACAACGATACGTACGGCCACGAGATTGGCGACCTGGTGCTCAGCACGACCGGCCGGCTCTTCCGCATGCATCGCGAAGGCGACATCGGCGTGCGGTGGGGCGGCGATGAATACCTGCGGATCGTGCGGAATCTCGTCACCGAAACCCAGCTCGGTCTGATCGCGGGCCGCGATACCGAGCTGGTCGATTCGTTTGCGTGGGAGTCATTGGATCCGCTTTTCGCCGCGCACCCGCCGCGCTTGAGCATCGGCCTCGTCTACTGCGAGCAGCCGTCACACGAGGAGCGCGCCCGGATGGTGCAGTGCGACGACGCGGTGAACGTCCTGCCCGAGCAACGCTTCGACAAGTCGGTTGAAGTGCCCGAAGGGTCTTCGTACGACCTCGCCCGGCGGCTCGTCGCGCTGGCCGATCAGAAGATGTACGAGGCGAAGCGCACCTTCGCCGACAGCGCCGAGCCCCATCTCGCGCAAGCGAACGTCCGGATTGTGGGTGGGAAGCTGGTGGAGATCTGATTCAAGTCATAGCAGATCGATGATGGCAGATGGCAGAAGGTACTCTCTGCCATCATCCATCTGCGATCTGCCCTGACAGATTACTTAGTAGGTGTAGCTCCGCTGATTACGGTCTCCGGCTCGACCTCGGTCGAGAGGCCGGCGCGGACCATGATCTCGCGCAGCGCGTCGGCTGTCGGTACGTGGAACCTGAAGTTCATACCTCGATGCACGCCGACCGCTACCCGCAGCGGCGTCCAGCCCGACACGTTGTTCTTGTTCCAGATCTCGACCTTCGCGCCGGCGGCGTCGAGCACCTTGACCACCTCCGGCAACTGCTTGAAGGCGGCGCCGTGCATGGCTGTATTGCCGTTCTTGTCGACGACGTTCACGTCGTTGCCAAGCTCGAGAGCCAGCTTGACGGCTTCGAGCGCTTCGGGCGGCGCTCCGGCGTCCTCGCCGGGCGAATGAGTGCCGACTCCGGCGGCCACCATGAGCGGTGTCGTCCCATCGTCATTCGGGAGCAGAGGATCGGCGCCCAGGTCGACGAGCAGGCGCATCAGCTCTGTGTCTCCTCCGCGCGCCGCCATGAAGAACGGCGTGGCGCCGACGAAGTTGAGTGCGGTGACGCCGACGTTTGGCCGCCGGGTCACTCGCGCGTTCACGTTGGCGCCACTCGCCTTCAGTTTCTTCACGAGCGTCAGGCTGTCCATGTTGCCCGATCCGAAAGGCGCAGGATCGTTGCTGCCGGTGCCCGGCCTGCGAATCCAGGTGATGTGATGCAGCGCGGTCCATCCCTGCGCAGCCGCGTTCGGATCGGCCCCCGCATCGAGCAATGCCGCGGCGAGCTCGAAGTGCGCGCTGCCGACGGCGAGCACGAGCGCGCTCGATCCCCGGGTCGCAGGTCTGTCACCACCACCGCCCGCGCCGGCACCACGGCCGCGTCCGCCGGCCCGGCCGAGCAGCGTGTCGTTCACGTCTGCGCCGGCCGCAAGCAGCGTCTTGACCGCCTCAATCCGGCCTTCACGCGCCGCAAAGAGCATGGCCGTCCATCCGGCACTGGAGCGCGCGTTGACTTGTGCGCCGGCTTCGACGAGGGCCTGCAGCGCGTCGGCGTGTCCTTCGGCGGCGGCCCACATGAGCGCGGTCTGACCTTTCCAGCTTTCCTTCGCGTTCACGTCGGCGCCATAGGCCAGCAGCGTCTTCACCGCAGCGGCATTGCCTGTGCGCGCCGCAGTCATCAGAACAGTCTCCCCTTCCGACTGCGCCGCGTTGGGATTGGCGCCAGCCTTCAGCAGCAGCTCCAGGATCGGCGCGCTGCCGTTGGTCGCCGCAAGCGATAGCGGCGGGACACCGTACCTGTTCGTCACATTGACGTCTGCGCCGCCGCGGACGAGCGCTTCGGCTGCCTTCAGATCGTTGCGATGCACCGCATGGTGCAGTGGCGTGGTGCCGTCGGCATCGACGGCGCCGGCGGCGTTGTTTGCCGAAGCGCGCTGCGCCGCCATCGTGACACCACCAAGGCAGAGCGCAGCCGCCATCGCAATCGTGACGCCCGTGAGAGAGTTCAGCCGCATGATCGATCGGCCCTTTCTATAACGACAACGGCTCGAGGAGCTCGTCGACTTTTCCGGTGCTGTCGGCAAACCGATCGGTCGGTACGCCCACTTTTTCGAGCAACGTCGCGTGCAGGTTTGTGAGCGGCGTCGCCTGCGCGTACTTGATGTGCCGCCCGCCCTTCATGCCCGCGCCACCACCCGCCACGAGAATCGGCAGGTTCGTGTGGTCGTGCACGTCGGGATTGCCGAGGCCGCTGCCGAGCAGATACAGCGAATGGTCGAGCAGCGTGCCGTCGCCGTCCTTGGTCGCCTGCAGCTTCTCGAGCAGGTATCCAAACAGCGAGACGTGATACGCGTTGATCTTCGCCAGCTTGGCCAGCTTCTCGGGCGAATTCTGGTGATGCGACGTCGCGTGATGCGGCTCGGCGACGCCAATCTGCGGATACGTCCGCGTGCTCACCTCGCGCGCGAGCTGGAACGTGATGACCCGCGTGATGTCGGCCTGCAGCGCGAGCACCTGCAAATCGAACATCAGCTTCGCGTGTTCTTCCCAGTCCGCGGGGACGCCGACCGGGCGCGTCAGCACTTCCGGCAGCGCATCGCCGTCGAGCTGCTCGGCCTTCTGGATGCGCCGTTCGACCTCACGCAGCGTGTCGAGATACTCGTCCACGCGCACGCGATCGGTCGGGCCGAGCCGTTTGCCCAGCCGCGCCATGTCTTCGGTCACCCAGTCCAGGATGCTGCCGTTCTTTTTCAGTTCGGCTTTCCGGTCTGCGGCCGATCCGCCGTCTCCGAACAACCGCTCGAACACCACGCGCGGGTTCGCTTCGGTCGGCAGCGGGGTCGTCTTGCCGGACCACGCGAGCGTGTTCATGTACACGCAATTGAAGCCGTTGTCGCAGTTGCCGACCACGTAGTTGAAGTCGGTCGCGAGCTCCAGCGACGGCAGCGCGGTGTCTTTTCCGAGCTGCTGCGCGGCGATTTGATCGGCCGTGACCCCCATCTCGTAATCGGAGCCCTCGGTCATCTTCGCGCGCACACCGCTCAGGAACGTGCAATTCGCCGTCGCGTGATTGCCCGTCGAATAGGCGTTCTTCAGCTCGAGGTTGCTCAAGACCGTCAGGTGGTTCACAAACGGCGTGAGCGGTGCCAGCGTTGGGGAGAGCTCGGTGAGACGGCCCTCCTGCCTGGGCATCCACTCCACGATGTTCGACCCCATCGGAATGTAGACGACACCCAGCCTGGCTATCGGTTTGGTGGCTGCACTGAGGCCACCGAACGCCGGCACCATCGCGTCGAGCATGGGCAACGCGAGCGTCGCACCCACACCACGCAGGAACGTCCGCCGCGGCAATGCCAGTTTGGTCACGATCATGACTGGGCTCTCCTCATTCTGAATGGCGTGCTGTTCACGATTCCCAGCACGACCGAAGAAAAACGATAGTCTTTCGTTTGCGCGCTGTGCGTCACTTCGCGAACGGCCGGCGCATCGTAGTACTCGAGGCCGCGGCCGAGCGCGTAGGTCATCAACTTCTCCGTCATCGTCGTCACGAACAGCTCCGGCCGCTTCAGCACGGCCTTGCGAAGCCCGATCGCCCCGTCGAAGGTGCTGCCGTCGGGAAGCCCGCCGGATGCGTCAACCGGCGTTCCGTCTTCGCTCTGCGTGCGCCAACGGCCGATCGCATCGAAGTTTTCCGTCGACAGTCCGACCGGGTCCATCAACTGGTGACAGCTCGCGCAGGCCGGGTTCTTGCGATGCTCGACCATGCGCTCGCGGACGCTCAGCGCCTTCGCACCCGGGCTGTTCTCGGGAAGCGGCGGCACGTTCTGCGGCGGCGGCGGCACAGGCGTCCCGAGCAGGTTCTCCAGAATCCACTTGCCGCGTTTCACAGGCGACGTTCGGTTGGCATACGACGTGACCGTCATGATGCTGCCCTGGCCCGAGCAGCCCGCCGCGCACGTGATCTTTGTCGAGGTCGACCCGCCGGAAATGACTGCCGTAGACGTTCGGAATGCCGTAGTGCTTCGCGAGCCGCTCGTTCAGGAACGTGTAATCGGCGCGCAGAAGATCGAGCACGCTGCGATCCTCTTTCAGCACGCTCTCGAACAGCATCTCGGTCTCACGCCGGAACGCCTGGCGGAGGTTGTCGTCGAAATCGGGGAACAGCCGATTGTCAGGTTGCTGGCTGTCGAGATTGCGCAGGTACAGCCATTGCGCAGCGAAGTTGTTGACCAGCGCACTTCGGCGCGCGGGTCGGCCAGCATCCGTCGCACCTGCTGCTCGAGCACGGCCGGCTCGTCCAATCGTCCCTTGATGGCGACGTCCAGCAGCGCGTCGTCTGGAATGCTGCTCCAGAGGAAAAACGACAACCGCGAGGCCAGCTCGAGATCGCTGATGGGATACGCAGCGGTCCGGCTAAAGCCGGACACTACCGGTTTTGACGATACCGAGCGCGACGCGTCCGCTTTTGACGTCTCCGAACGCGTTCCTTCGGTAGTGTCCGCCTTCAGGCGAACCGTCTCGGGCTCGCGCTCGATGCGGAACAGAAACGCGGGGCTCGTGAGCATGGCGCGCAACGCCATCTCGATGCCCTGCTCGAAGGAACCCTCGGCCCGACCCTGCTTGTAGAAGCCCAGCAGCGTCTGCACCTCGTCGCTCGCGGCAGGGCGCCGATACGCGCGCCGCGAAAGCGCCGTCACGATGTTTTTCGCGCACGCAGCTTCGTTCGACGAGCCGGCAGGCCGGCAGGTGAAGATGCGCCGCCGGCTGGGCGTGTCGCCGATGCCCGTCTGATTGAACGGTCCCGCTACCGACACGCTGTAGAGCGCAGGCTGTGTTCGCGGCGTGCGATCGCTGTTGAAGCTTGCGAGATAGGGCTGCCGCTCGGTTTCGACGAGCGCGGACGGCCGCTTCAGAAACGCCACCTGAATCACGTGCGGACCGCCGGTGACGCGCGTGCGGAAGTTGAGACGCGCGTCGGCAGCCTGCTCCGGAGAATACTGCGGCCCCCATCGGATCCACCGGACCGCTGCGCTCGGCAGGCTTGAGCATGAACACCTGCTGGCGCACGCCGTCGATGCTGAGCTCCATCTGGTGCGGCTCGTTGAGCCCTTCGATGAGCTCGTTGCGATCGCGCGTCAGCCGAAGCTCGAACTGATATTCGCCATCGGCAGGAAACATGTAGCTGCACGCTCGTGCCTGCCCGCGTGCCGAACGACTGGCCATCGAAATGATCTTCCTGCGTCAGATCCGCCGGCAGAACGACGGTCTCGGCACCGGCAGAACGCACCGGCGTACCGACCGCCAGACGGCTGATCTTCTGCGCGGCCGATAGATAGCGTTCCAGCAGCGTCGGCGACAGCCCGCCCACGCTGATGTTGTCGAAGCCGTGGCTCGAATCGTCGCTCGGCAACAGCGCGGCGACGTCGATCTCGACGTCGAGCAAATCACGGATGGCATTCTGATATTCGGTGCGGTTCAACCGGCGGAAGGTGTCGGTGCGGCCGGGATCGGGCGATTCGACGCGGCGGCCCGATCGAGCGACGTCTCGAGGTGCGCGATCAACGCGTCGTAGGCCGCTTCGTCGGGTCGCGGCCGCCCTGCCGGAGGCATGGCGCGCGCGCGCAGCTTGCGGACGACGAGCTCCCAGCGCTCGGCATCGGTGCCGGGATTGCCGACATCGAGCGTGGTCAGGACGAGCTTCCCCTGCTTGGCCTTCTCGCTATGACAACTGACGCAGTACTTGCGAGCACGGCTCGATCCGCCGAGACAGCTGGATCGGTCACCGCACCGGATTGGCGGAGCGGAGCGGGCGCGCTGTCTCTGATGGTTGCTGTGGACGCGCTTGAAGATAGGCTGCCGCCGCAAACAGCAGGGCCGGAAGCCCGATAGCGCGAAGGATACGACGCCGATTCATCCAACCTCCGGTGTTACAAATTAGTCCAGAAAAGGGTCGTTCCAGTGTACACGGTTCTCCCGATTCCGGCGTGTCGCGTTTTGTCGCAAACCTCTGATTTCAGGCCATTTTTACTGCATCGGAGGGGTGTGATCGGCAGAGGGACGATGAGCCAGCCGGGTCGCCCGCATGGTGCGCGCGAGCGACCCGGATTGAGGAGTGTCTTAGAACGTGAACCGCAAGCCGAACTGGAACGAGCGCGAGCCACCCGCCCCCGTGATTCGGCCGAAGTTCGCGTTGTTGATAGCCAGCTGCGGGTTGTTGAAGTTCTTCCGGTTCAGCACGTTGAAGATGTCCGCACGAACCTGCAACCGTCTGTCCCGCCCCGATGCCGAAGCTCTTCGCGAACGTCATGTGGGCGTTCAGGCGCGCCCGGACCGCGGGCCATCTCGAGCATGTAGGTGCCGGGCGCAGCGTGGCAGTTCGTCGTCGCGCTCGTGGGGACCCTGACGAAGCCCGCGGTGTTCAGGTAGTTGCATCCCGCCGCCGTGCAGGTGTCCTTCCAATCGGCGACAATCAGCTCGCGCCCCGGCACCACGTCGGGTCGGCTGCGCGAGATGCCCGATGGCTGTGTGACGAGCAGCGCGTTCCCGGATCGCGCCTGGACGATGCCGGAAATCTGCCACCCGCCAAGAATTCCGTTCACCACGCCCTGACCGCCGCTGATGCCCGGGAGCTCATAGATGAACGACCGCGTTGAAACGATGGCGGATGTCGTTGCTCGACGGTCCGCGGTCGAATTCGGGATCCCAGAAGTCCTGGTTGTTCTCGAACGCGGCGATGTAGTACGCCGACAGGTCGCCGCCCTGCGTGGCCTCGCTCTTGCCGAATGTGTAGTTCACGTCCCAGGAGTAGCGATTCGAGAACCGCTTTCTCACCGACGTCTGCAGCCCGTTGTAGAGCCATCGTCTGGCTGCTGTCGACGTAGTAGCCGCCGGGCGCGCCAAGCGACGGGTTCGGCCGCACACCGGTCTGCCTGTCGAAGGCCTGCGTGAACTGCCGCTGCAGCGGAAAGTCTCTGCCGTCGGTGCGAATGTAGCCGACCTCGGCGGCCATCGAGCGGCCCAACGAATGCTGCACGCTCAGCATCGACTGGACCGGTATAGGGCGCCTTCATCTCCGGATCGAAGACCGAGAACACGCTTCTCCGGCCCGCCTGCGTCTCCAGGGCGAATTGGCCGCCATGTCGTCGGTGTACATCGGCCACTTCACGCCCTCTCGACGCGCTTTCGGTCCGGTTGTAGATGATCCTGAACGGGATAAACGGATTCGCCGACGCTCTGCCGGACCGTGGCAATCAGGTGGGGCTATACAGGAAGCCGACGCCGCCCCGCACAACCGTCGTTTCGGAGTCGTTCAGCGTCCACGCAAAACCCGCTCTCGGACCAAAGTTCATCCCATCCGGGTCATACGGTCTCGAGCGGATCCCTCAGCGGACCGAAATCGAGCTTCCGCAGGTCGGTCGCGCGCTTCGAAGTTGACGATCTCCACCTCGACCGGCGTCGTCGGCAGGACTTCGACGACGCCGTAGTAGTCATAACGCAGGCCGAGGTTCAGCACGAAGCTGACGCCGAGCCGCCAGTCGTCCTGGACGAAGGCGCTGTAATTGTCCATGTGTCGACTCGTGCGGCGGGGCCCCGTACGAGGTGTTCTGCTCGAGCAGAACGTTCGCGAGGAGATCGGCGTAGTTGTTGTACCGGAACTTCGGGATCTCCGGATTCAGCCGGCCTCCCGCATCGCGCTGGAATCGGAATCCCGCTTTCACGAGATGGCGCTGGAACCCGCGGCTGAACTTCTGCTCGAAGGTATAAGTCGTCCCCGCCATGTCCCAGATTTCGGCGTCAGCCGATGCAAACAACCCGCTGATGTCGATTCTGCCGACGCGGCGCCCGAAAGGCAGCACTTCGGCCGGCGTGCCCGGACCTATCGTGTTCAGGAAGCCATCGATTCTGGCCAGATAGGTCTTGTTCCATCCGACGCGGCTCTCAGACACCCACGCGCCCTTGGTCATGACGAACTGCGCGGCGATTCGATCCTGCTCGTTCGGGAACTGCCGATCGTTGGCATTGTTGAGAACCGGCCTGGGTTCCAGCGTGAACGGATGCAACCGCGTGTAGGTGACGCCCAGGTTGGCGCCGTTGAACACCGCAACGTCTGTCTTGAGGACGACGTGGTTCTCGTCGCGCTTGCGTAATCCGAGCCCGCGCCAGGTGCCGACCTGAGTATTGACGACGCCGGCCGACGAGACGATGGGCTCGGTCGGCACGTTCAGGATGTCGAGCACGATCCTCGTCTCTTGAAACGGCAGCGCACGCACAATGTCATCGCGCAGGAACATGTACGGCACCGTCGTGTTCAGATTCTGCTGAATCTCTTCCTGATACCCTTCGTACGTCGCAAAAAAGAACGCCTTGTTCTTCATCAGCGGACCGCCGACTGTGCCGCCGTATTGCTGGAACGTGCCGATCGGCTGCGTGGCCGTCGAGAAGAAGTTCCGCGCGTTGAATTTTTCGTTCTGACCGCTGTAAAACGCGGACCCGTGAAAGATGTTGGTGCCCGAGCGGCTGATCACGTTGATCTGACCGCCGACGACGCCGCCGTACTCGGCCGGCAGCACGCCCTTGACAATCTGCACCTCGGACACCGAATCGAGGCTCATGACCGAGATCTGGTTCTGGCCGCCGTACTGGGAAAGCGATCGCGCCTCGGGATTCGAGTTCGCCTCGGTCCCGTCGACCGTAACGCCCGTCCCGCCCGCCGCCACGCCGTTCATCTGCACCATGCCGTCGCCGCTCACGTTGACGCCTGCTGTCAGGCTCATCAGGTTCGTGAGGTTTCGGCGATTCACCGGCAGCTCGGTCACTTCTTGCGCGCCGAGGCTGTCCGCCTGGAGCGATGCCGCGGTTTCAATGAGTGGGGCTTCACCGGCGACCGTCACCGTTTCGGTCAACGTTCCGACTTCGAGCGTGAAATTCTGACGCACCGTCTGGCCGGCGCCGAGCTGCATACCGCGATTCTGCAAGGCCTTGAATCCCGTCAACTCGATCTTCACCTCGTAAGAACCGGCCGGGAGCGCCGAGAACACGAACTCGCCGTTCGAATCGCTCACGCCTTCGCGCGTCACGCCGGTGCCCTCGTTCACGGCAACTACCGTGGCGCCCGGTATCACGGCGTTCGACGTGTCGCGGACCAGTCCCACGAGCGTCGATGTCGTCACCTGCGCGCCTGCGGGAACTGAGAGCACGAGGAGAAGCGCTACCGATAGAAAGACCCTTTGAATGTGACGCATACCCACCTCTCAGAAAAAAAATGCGACGAGACCGATCCCCTTCGCGGACTCGAACATGAAGAACAGATGAAGCTGTAGTCAGAGCGGTATAACACGTTGATCTTCGCAGGGTCAACGTAAGTTTCACGTGGCGAACTGCGATTTCGAGATACGCGTGGATGATCCACGAATTTGGAACGACGCATTCACTTGGTCGTATCGAACTGACCAGAAGCGATTCGATCTGATCGTGCTTGTCTCAAATTGTCTCAAGTGATCAGATGACGCGATTGAGCAATGGTTCTCGATCTCGAAGTCTCCGGCAGTTTTCCGCAAACACGGCCAGCCCTCTGTTCAACGTCTCCGACGTGAACCAGGCCAGGTGCGGCGTCACGAGGACGTTCGGCAATCGGAACAGCGGATGTGTCTGACCCGCGGGCTCGGTGTCGAACACGTCGAGCCCTGCGGCACGCAGGCCGCCCGTGGAGAGCGCGCGCTGCAGTGCGTCGTAATCCACGAGCCCGCCTCGCGCGGTGTTGATGAGAATCCCGCCCGGTTTCATCAGGGTCAACGTCTTGTCGTTGATCATGCCCGCCGTGGCCGACGTCAACGGAACATGCAGTGACACAACATCCGAAGCGCTCAAAAGATCGGGAAGCGACACAAACCCCGCCGCATGCGGCTGCGGCGATTCGTGCCGGCTGTTGTAGAGAATGCGCGCGCCGATGGCCTGAAGCATCGGGGCGAGGCACTTCCCCACTGCGCCGAAGCCGACGAGCCCCACGGTTCGGCCGCCGAGCTCGCCAAGATTATCGAGCACCCCGGAATCGAGCGCCCATCCGTTCCCACGCCGCGTCTGCGCGTCCAGCTCCGTCAGCCGCCGCAACGTCGCCAGCATCAACAGCAGCGTGAGCTCAGCCACCGCGCGCGTGTTCGCGCCGGGCATATTGCAGACGGCCACGCCTCGACGCTTCGCGGCGTCGAGATCAATCGTGTCAACGCCGACGCCGAGCTTTTGAATCAGCTTCAGACGTGGCGCAGATTCAAAGTCGGCAGCCGTCACGCGCTCGAGCACGTGAAGCAGCACGTCCGCATCGCCGATCTCGCGCGCGAACCCCTCCCGGTCCTTCTCCTCGACGACCGCAATGCGCAGCCACTCGTTCTCGAGCGCGGATACTTTCTCGCGGAAGCCGGGAGTGGCGCGATAGTGGAGGACGGCCTTCATCTGTGCGTGTTCATCCTTTTTCCACGGAGGTAGAACTCATATACAGAGGAAATCCTCTTTGCTTTTCCTCTGCTACGAGTTCGGCCCTCTGTGGTTTCTGTTCTGCAGGCGCGGCTCGCCGAACGATGCGGAACCGCCCAGGGCCTCCTCAATCCGCAAGGACTTCGTTCCATTTCGCCGTGCGCTCGCCGCGCGCGAACGAACCCACTTTCAACTGGCCGACGCCCCATCCAATCGCAAGGTGGACAATCGTCACGTCCTCCGTTTCTCCGGAACGTGCCGAGATAATGGTCGTCCACCCCGCGGCGCGAGCGGCCGCGAGCGCCTCGGCGGTTTCGGTCACGGTGCCCGCCTGGTTGGGCTTCAACAGCACGGCGTTGCACGCGCGCGCCTCAGCGGCGGCCGCGATTCGCGCCGAAGACGTGACAAGGTAGTCGTCGCCGATCACCTGAAGCTGTCCCCCGGAACGTGACGTAAACGCGCGCATCCCCTCGTCATCGTCCTCGGCAAGCGGATCCTCGACCGAGATGATGGGATAGTCCCGGCACCACTGCAGCAGGAGATCCGCGAGCTCCTCGCTCGATAGATCGCGCCCCTCGGCTGCCAGCAGGTATCGGGCGCCCTTTCGCAACTGCGACGCGGCCACGTCGATCGCGATCGCCGCATCGATGCCGGGCCTGAGCCCGGCCCGCTCGATCGCCGCGACGAGCGCGTCCAGCGCCTCGCGGCTCGACGAGAAATCGGGCCACCACCCGCCCTCGTCGGCGACGCCGTGCATCACGCCGCGTCCGGCCATCGATGCGGCCGGCGGCGGCATAGACATCGGCAGTCATCGCCATCGCGGCATCGAAGGTTGTCGCACCGATCGGCACGATCAGAAAATCCTGGATGTCGATCCTGCGCCCGGCATGAGCGCCGCCGCCGAAGATCTGAATCATCGGCATCGGCAGTGTCGGCGTACTGCCTGCAGCAAGGTACCGCCACAGCGGTTCACCGGCGGCTGCTGCGGCGGCGTGCAGCGCGGCCATCGAGACGGCCACTGTGGCGTTTCCGCCGAGGCGCGCTTTCTGCGGCGTGCCGTCCAACTCGATCAGTCGTCGATCGATCGCGGCCTGGTCCATTGCCGGCATGCCGCGCAGCGCACCGGCAATCTCGGTCGACACATTGCGCACGGCGCGATCGACACCGAGGCCGCCGAACGGCGCTCCACCGTCGCGAAGGTCGATGGCTTCGTTCGTACCGGTTGATGCACCTGACGGGGCAATCGCCCGGCCGCGCGCGCCGTTGGTCAGCACGACCTCGGCTTCGACCGTCGGCCGTCCGCGCGAATCCCAGACGCGCCGGCCGACTATCTGGTCGATGAAGATGTCGCCCGTACCTGCGCTGTGTCGCATCCGTCCCTTACGTCCCGTCCACGCCGCCCGCACATCCTTCACGCTCTCCGGCCGATTCTGCAGCATCGCCCGCGCCTTCTGCCGCACTCTGTCTTTTGCCGACTCGTCGGTCACGTACTCGACCGGCGACTTCCCATCGATGCGCGCCAGGAGCAGGGCCGGCAGCAACGCCGCTGCGCGGCGATCCACCGCGCCGGCCGGCTCCCAATCGGCGCCGCCGAGATAGGCGCCGGCGAGCGCATCGAACGATTCGTTCAGCTCGTCCTCCGCTGACGGCACCCAGACCGTCTTGAGCAGAAGATGGTTGAGACAAAATGCGAGATCGAACGCGGGATCGCCAAACCACGCGCACTCCGCATCGAGAAACACCGGCCCGCGAGGGCCGAGCAGGATGTTCTTCGGGCTGACGTCGCCGTGCACGACGGTGAGCTTCGTCGAGGCGGTCCGCTCCGCGAGCGACTCGAGGATGGGAGCAAGATCGCGATGCACCCGTGCGGTTGCCAGCAGGTACGGCTCCAGTCGGAGTGAATGGAACGCAGGACCCGTGTCGAAATCGCGCGCAGCCGTTTCAGAGCGCGCGAACGAACTATGTATGGCCGCAAGTTGCTGACCGACGCTCGCCGCCGTCTCCACGTTCACATCGCCACGGGCGAGCCGCGCCTTCCATGGCTCGTAATCGGAAGGCGGCAGATACTCCATCGCGAACACGCCGAGCCCTGGATCGTTGGCGAGAATCTTCGGCACCGCATTGGGATTCACGCGAGCCACCCGACTCAACCATGCGACCTCGGTCGAGTTCCTTCGAGGATCGGCGATCCACTCTGCTGCGACACGCAGGCGCGGAAGTGCCTTTTTGATACAGAAAATGCGTACGGCGCGTGTTCGAACAACCCAGATGTCCGAAGACACACCGCCCGGAAGGCGCTCGCAATCCGGATCCTCGCCGGCCGCCACGAGCCCCGCTCGCACGAGGAAATCGATGATGGCCGGCTCGAGGCCGTTCACTGGTTGCGAGTCGATCGGCCCGCCGGACCAATGGGTCTGCACGCCGCGCTCGCGTCCTCCCATTTGTTGTCGGTGAGCTGGCGCACATCCGATCCATCGGCGCGCATCGCGAAGATCTCGCCATAGGGCTGGGGCACGCCATCGTAGAGGGCCATTTCGTCCTTGTAGCCATGCCGCGCGCTGCTGAAGACGATCCAGTTGCCGTCGGAACACCACGACGAGTGCGCGTCGTTGCCACGCACATTGGTCAGACGGCGGCGATCGGTCCCATCGGGGCGAATCGTGTAGAGCTCGAAGTCGCCGTCGCGGTCGCTCGTGAACATGATCAGATCGCTCGTCGGCGACCACTGCGGAAAGTTGTCGTAGTGCGCGCCGTCGGTGAGCGGCGTGATCGCCCGATCGGCGAGCGACATCGTGACGAGCTGCTTGCCGCGCTTGAAGACGAGGCGGCTGCCGTCGCGCGACCAGGTCGGGAACCCGTTGTTCACCTTGTCGTCGACGACGAGCCTGAAGTTCGAGCCGTCGGGCTTGATCAACGCGATCTGCGCGGATGGCAGGCCGGGAGCGCGAAAATACCGGCCGACCGACAGCGCGATCTCGTCTCCAGACGGCGACCACACAGCCGAATAGGCGCTGAACCCTTCCCGCTGGAACAGCGTGCGCTTGTCGCTGCCCCGATCGCTCATGATTTCCACGCTGGTGTTCCCGGCCGACGCGGAGTCGAGCCCGGTGACGGAAGACTTCGCGCGGCCGTACTGGCTGTAAACCAGCTTCGTACCGTCCGGAGAGAACGATGGAAATGGCTCGCTCAACAGGAGCTCGAACTGTCGATCGGGGCTCGACGCCGGAATCAAGTGCTCGGTTGCTCCGAGCCGGCTGATTCGCTCGAACACCACAGCGGTGCCGTCGGGCGACCAGGTGGCATTGCGAACCGGGCCGGGAATGACGGTTTCGACTCGCCTGTCGGGATTCCAGATCCGCAATCCGCTCGTCTGATCGCTGCCGCGCTTGATGTAGCTGATTCTTCCCTGCGACAGCCATCGCGGCGACAGCTTCGTTTCGTTCGACGCGGTATAAAACTTCCGTTCGCCGGTGGTCACGTCGACCGAGACGATTTCGGTGCGTGAATTACCGGACTTCGCCAGGTACGCGCCAAGCTCGTCTGTTTCGTAAAACAAGATCCTGCGGCCGTCCGCAGACCACGTCGGACTCCCCGAGAAGCCATCCTTCCGAGTCAATCTTCTGAGATCTCCTCCGCGCGCTTTGATGACGTAGACGCCGGTGGACTGAAGGTGCTCCCACATACCCGGCCACACACCCGGCTGGGCATCGCGGTCCGACGTAAAGGCGATCCATGTGCCGTCGGGCGACCAGCTCGGGCGGAAGTTGCCGGACCGGTTCGCAGTGAGGTTTGTGGTTTTCTTCGACCCGAGATCCATCAACCAGACGTTTGCGGTCCCGCCGTCTCGCGTCGACACAAACGCCAGCGTTTTTCCGTCGGGCGACAATGCCGCCTGATCGTCGAACGCGGGATGATCGGTCAGCCGCTGAAGCCCGGTGCCGTCGGGATGGACGCGATAGATTTCTGCCTGTCCATCGCGCTCGCTCGTAAAGGTGACCCACTGTCCGTCGGCTGAAAATGTCGGCGCATAGTCGAGATCGGGCGCCGATAGCAGTGGTCGTTCGCGCTTCCCGTCGGCATCGGCGATATGCAGCGTCATCACCGGCACCTGGAAGCGGTTGAAGAGCACCTGGTATCGCGCACCCGTCTGAGCCGTCAGCTTCACGCCGATGACCGATGCGGCCAGCACACCAACAGCGACCATCTTTCGCGTCACCATGCGGTCATCTCCTTTAGCCCTCAGCCCTTAGCCCTGCCCTAGCCCTTAGCCCTCAGCTCTACGTCCCTACCAGCGCTTCAGACGAATGTTCCGGTATTCAACCTTCATCGGCGGCCCGACGTGTACCTGCATGCCGATCGACCCGCTCAGCGTTCTGTTCGGCGCGTCATCGTCTATCGTGATGCTCATGAGCCGGCCGTTCAGGATATGCGTGGCCGTGTTGCCGCGCACGATGAGATGCGCGGCATTCCAGTCGGCTGTTGAGACGCTCGCCAGTTCGTCTGACGTCGCGAACGACGACAGCACCACAGGCGGCCGGCCCCCGACCACGTGCGTGATCTGACCGCGCACGGCGAGAAACAGGCGCCCCTTCTCCTCGTAGTTGTTCCCGTCGTATCGCTTGCGGCCGTCGAGATCGAACTGATAGCCGCGCATCGCGAACTTGTTCTCCGGCGTCACGGGATCGGGCACCACGACGCTACGGTAGTTGATGCCGCTGTTGCCGCCTTCCGTAATCCGATAGTCGAGCTTCAGTTCGAAGTCGGCCGGCGTGCCGCCGCGCCAGATGATGAACGTGTTGCTCTTGATGACCGTCGCGGGAACGATTTCTCCAACGAGCACGCCATTCTCGACACGCCAGTAGGTCGGGTTGCCTTCCCATCCCGCAAGCGACTTACCGTCGAAGATCGGCTGAAAGCCGGGCTCATCGCCGGTGAGCACCTCTGGCCGATCGCTCTGCTTCGGCGTATACGGCACGATCTGCGCAGAGAGCACTGTGGCCGTGGCAAGAAGGGCGATGATGAATCTCATAAGCCGAAGCAATACAACATGCCGTCGAACGTGCCGAGGTACACGCGGCCGTTCGCGACCGACAGGCCGCTGAAATGGTTGAACGACGTCACCTGCGTGCCGCTGGAATACAACTCTCGTCCTGTCTGCGCGTCGAGCGCGTAGAGCACGGCGTGCTTCGACAGCGGTATCCGGCGTGGTGCGCTCGAGTTGAGTCCGCCTTCGGCCGTCGCCTGCGTGGCGTCTTCGCCGCTGCCGTACGTATAGATGACGCCGTTGGCGATGACGGGCGGTTCCGCGAGATCCATATCGCGCGAAATCCAGGCCGGCGTCAGGACGTACTTGCCGCCTTTTTCCTCGAGCTTCAGTGCAACGATTGCGCCATGGGTGACCGTACCGTGTGAAACGGGCGCCTTGAACTCGGAATGCGGCGGTCCCCAGATCGGCGTCAGGATCCAGCGGGTGCCCTTCGAGTCTTCCCATGTGGCCAGGCTGCCCCAGATGCCGGCCGCGGCGAAGTCAACTTCTTCGTTGCACAAGAGCGGCGTTCGATACAACGGCGTCTGATGATCGGCGCCGCCGATCGATTTCGGATCGAGCAGCCAGATGCGGCACTCTTTGCTCGACGTGACCATCAGCTCGCGCCCTTTGTGGGTGAAAATCGCGGGCGTCACGTTCATGTCGAGATCGCGCTTCCGCAGCCACGCCCAGTTTGAGGGAATGAAGTAATCCTTCAGCTTCAGCTGATTGTCTTCGAGCCGTACGGCAATCAGCCCGTTGCCGTAGACCTGATTCTCCGGGTCGTACACTCCGTCGCCGGTCGGCGCGAACACGGTTCCGTCTGAGCTGATCGCGGCGCCGGTACGTCCCCACAATCCCCCGCTGCCCGGGTTGTAGGTCTTCACCTGCTCGACATTGCTGAGATCCATCGCCCAGACCTGATTCGGATTGCCCGCACAGCCCTGCGCCGTCGTCGTGTAGAGCACGTTGTTGACGAGATTCAGCGCGTAGGCCTTGCCATCACGCCACGTGTAGTGCACGGGAGGCGCGATCTCGCGTCCATCGGCGACGTTCAGCTGACGCAGCGCGCCGTTGCCGTCGAGCGCGTAGATCGTGCGGCGTCCGGACGCATCGGCCGGGCCGATGACCGGCGTCGCCGTCTGCCCTCCTGGACAGAGCGCATCACCGGGGCGCCGGGTCGTTTTCGCGGGCGGATAGTCGAAATGTCTCTTCCACAGGATCTGTCCGGCCTTCACGTCGATCGCGTAGAGGTTGTCTGAAGAGCCGGCGACGACGGCGACCTCCTTCGGTCCCGAGGCGGTGTTGATTTCACCGACGATGAGCGGCGGCAGCAGCGCGTGCATCTCCCGCGGCACATTGTCGAGCTGCAGCTTCCAGAGAATCTTGAGCCCCTTCGCGTTGTCCGTCGTCAGCGTCGTTTCATTTCTCTGCCAGCCACTGCGCTGCACATCGCCGCCGTCGGTCAGCCAATCCGCCTTCCCGCCTGCGGCGCTTTGGCGCGACAAGTTTGCCGTCGCCGGCGCCTGTGCACCCGCATCGAACGTCAGTCCGCATGCGACGACGAGAGACGTGGCAAGAACGATCTTTCTCATTGGTGATTCTCCGACGCCCGGCAGGGCTGAAGCCCTGCGCCACCGCTGGGCTATCCCTCAGCCCTCAGCCCTCAGCCCTCAGCCCTCAGCCCTCAGCCCTCACCCTCTAGTGTTCCGTCGGAATGCCGAAGCAGTAGACGGTGTTGTCAATCGTGCTGAAGTACACCCGACCGTTCGCAATCGCCAATCCGGTTTCTGGATTGGCGGCACCCGCGACAGCATCGCGGCTCGTGAAAAGCGGCTTCCCGGTTGCCGCGTCCAGGACATGGAGGCTCGCACGACTTTTCGCATTACCGGTCGACAGGACGAAGACGAGACCGTTGGCAATCGCCGGCGCGGCCGGTGCAACGATGTCGCGTGCTG
Organism: Vicinamibacterales bacterium; assembly: GCA_963811435.1. GTDB lineage: Bacteria > Acidobacteriota > Vicinamibacteria > Vicinamibacterales > JAMQPK01 > JAMQPK01. Next base: position 21,438 of record CAWERD010000003.1, on the reverse strand, counting down.
CCCATCGCGGCGTGAGCACCGAGCGCCCTTCGCGCTGTTCGAGAGTGAACGCCGCAACGCCCCCGCCGGCAGATTCGGATGGACTCCAGACCGGCGCGTAAATCCATCTCGCACCTGTTTCGGGATCTTCCCAACTCGCAAACGCGCCGCGAAGCGTCCCGTCCACGCGCACGTTCGCAAGCGGCGTGCGATGGTCACTGCCGCCCAACGCCGCGCTGTCCAGAAGAAACACGTCGCTGCCACTGCCCGCGACAACGAGATCCTTTCCGTTCTGCTGAAACACGAGTGGTGTTGCGCCCGTCGCGCCGGGATTGGGAATCGCGAAATGGTCCTTCTCTTTGAGGGTCTTCGCGGTCAGTCCGACGATTCTGCCACCGGCGTGGACGTAGACGGTACCGTCGTTCCCCACGGCTGGGCCCGCCGACCCTGCGGGGCCGGCGCTCGTTTCGAACTTCGCAACGGCTTTGTCTTCGGATGCCAGGTCGAGGGCGTAGACCGCACCCGCTCCGCATCCAGTGAGATTCGTTGCGTACAGCGTGTTGTCGAAAACATTCAGGCTTCGCACGTTCGAAGACGGCGGAAGGAACGGGATGGGTTTTTCGAACACCACACCATTTGACTGGTACAGCGGATAAACGCGACCGTCGCCGCCGACGGCGAGCACAAGTCCGTTGCGTCCGAAACCGCCCGCCAACCCCATCACCAACGCGCTCTTCGTCCCACCAGTGGCAGGCGTGCCGAATGGCGATGCGCCGGGGCGCCGGATGCCAGGGGCAGCGCCGGCAAATCCGCTTGCGGCGGTGCCGTTCATGACGATGCCCATTAATCCACCGGGGCATGTGTCGGGATTTCCCGCCACGCCTCCGGAAACCGCGACGGGCAATCGCGTAGTCCAGATCACTCGGTTCAGCACGGCGTCGATCGAATAGACACTCTCCGAGCTGCCGCCAAGGAACAGCATTTCCTTGAAGCCCCGATACGAAATCAGGTTGCCGAGGACAAGTGGAGGTGTCAGCGCATTCGTCCCGCGGTTCTGGTTATCGAGCTTGTGCGTATACAGAAGCTGAATCGCGCCGACCGTGCTCTTCGACAGCATCGCCTCGGCCCTGGCCCACCCTTCGCGTTGCGGGCTTCCGTTCATCGAGGGCCAGTTGTTTGCCGCCGTCAGCGCGGTAACGGGAACGCGACCGGCATTCGAGGCGACGCGCGATCCGAACACCATCGCGTCTCGTCGAGCCGCCAGCTTTTGTGCGTCCACGCCGGGAACCCGTGCAACGCCTGCGGCATCTTCGAACGATCCGCGCTCGCGCCGGTACTGCACAATCGCACCGCTTTCGGTTGCCGTGAGTCCAAGGACGGCGGCGATCTCCTGCGCAGTCGCGAGATTCATGTTGACGCGGCCATACTCGCGCGTCAGGTACTCGACGACTTCCATCAGCTCGGCGTCGGTGCCCTCTGCACCGCGAGCCACCATCGAATTGACCGTCTGCAGCCATTGATCGCGCGTACGGCGCGAGGACGTAGAGCGCTCGGGCTCGTGGCACGTTCCGCACAGGCGTTCGAAATTGGCTTTGGACGAATCGGCTGAAGGCTGGCCGAACACCGGTGACGCCGCCACAGCCGCGCTGACGAAAACGACGACGAGCGCGCTCGCTGATCGCATCATTCTCTCCAAGATCAACGGAGGAACAGGAGACCAGGAGAATAGGAGGAACAGGAGAAAAATCTTTTCAAAAAGAATTCTCCTCACTCTCCTAATCTCCTGATCTCCTGTTATCCCGTGCGACGAAGCGTATCATGCCGGCCAGTCGAGTGATTCGGGAATTGCCTGCGTGCGGCGCACGACCGCGTAATACTCCACGTTGATGATTTGACCGGCGGCGAGGCGAACGAAACAGGGCACGCCAAACAGGCGCCCGCGAGCGATCATCGCCTCACGCGTTTCCGGCATCGGGGACACACCGAACTCGAGACCCCGCGTCAGGGTCTGCCCGTTCCACGGCTGATGCAACCGGCTGCGATTCTCTTCCCAGATTCCCATCCACGGAAAATCGGCCGGGTTCCACACGTAGCCGAACGCCAGTTGCCAGGCCGGTGCAAACGCAACGAAGAACGCGGGGCGCCGATCCTGATCCATCAGGTGTGCGGTGTACGCGCTCGACCGATCCGCGTTGCTGAACAGCTGGAGATCGGCGCGCCGTCCATCTCGGGTCGGCGCCATCGGCCAATCGAAATCGGCCGCCGCCTGGAGATAGTCATCCGCGCCGAATGCCGTCTCGAAGACTCGCGATCGTGTGGCAGACGCGCGAAACTGCGTCGCTCCACGCTCGAGAAACGGCGGACCGAGCGTCACGTGTTCGGTCCATCCAATCGCGCGCTCTGATTTCGAGATGTTCTCGAGCGTCTCGCGAATCGCGATCACGCGATCGCGCATGTCGATGCGGCGCTGAAACCTAAGGCCGGCGATCGGAAATCTCGCGCCAGCGATGAGCGACTGCCCGCTCACCTCCAGCGAGTACGGTGCCACTGAACCCTCGCCGTGGGCTCCGAGACCGTCCTTCGCATCTTTTTCAGAAGGTGGGCCGAAAATGTCGAGGCACAGGTTGTGCCCCATGATGCCGGCCAGCAGTTGCGCATCGATACCGTCGCCATACGTCGCGGCCTGCGCAGGACGATAGTCCGAAGGTTCGATCGTCTGCCAGGGCGGTGTCCAGAGCGGGTTCACGCCAGCAACCTTGTCGAAAATTTCTGCGATGTGGCCGCCTTCCTGTAGAACGGTCACCCTGAGATCTCTGTTTTCGACAGTGGCCGCACGACGGCCGCGATAATGCGTTTCGCTCAAGCGTTCTCCTTGCCATATCCTTATATATATGAGGGCCGTGGCCGCAACATTCCTCTTCTTTGTCCTCGCCTTTTCCATTTCGTGGAGAGCGCTCGCGCAGGATTCCACGCCAATCTGGTCTGGCGTGTACACAACGGCGCAGGCAGAACGCGGCCGCGTCGTGGTTCAGAATCATTGCAGCGAGTGCCACCACGACGATCTCAGTGGCGGCGAGGGGCCCGCGCTGGCGGGCGCCACGTTTATGGTGAAGTGGGAAACGCACACGCTCGAGCGGCTCTTTCACAAAGTTCGTGACACGATGCCAAGCGTGGGAAGCACCGAGGTGAGCGTCAACGAAAAGCTCGACTCCATCGCGTTCATCCTTCAGCAGAACGGATTTCCGGCAGGTAGTGCGGAATTAACCGAGACCTCTCCTTTCGCGGCGATTCGGCTCGTGCCGAAAGGCGGAGCCGCCGGGCCGCGCGCGGGCGCCATGGTTCAAAGCATCGGCTGTCTGCAGCAAAGCGGCACGAACGGATGGGCCCTGACCGACAGTACCGCTCCACAGGTGACGACGCTGGATCCCATTTCAGCTGAAGACAAGAAGGCGTTGGCTGCGGCCAGCCTGGGCGCGCAGACGATTGAGCTGCTGAGCGTTTACCCGAGTCCGGCAGCGCTTCGCCAGAACAAGGTGCTCGTGAAAGGGCTCTTCATCACGACGCCATCGTCGGCACGCATCAACGTGACGTCGATTGAATCGCTGGCGCCGAGTTGTAAGTAGGGCCGGGTCTGTAGAGCAAGACCCGGCCTACGCACGCAGGGCGGGTCCTGATCTACGGACCCGCCGTCAGGTCGTACATCTCCATCGACGCCAGCAGTCCCATTCCACCGCCTCGATCGTCGAAGCCGCTGATAGCGGGACGGTCGAGATAGAGCCGCAAGGTCGCCTGCGATCCAGTGCCCGTGCAGATGTCGACGATGGCGCCGTCTTCCGTAATGTGCGCCGCCAGCGCCCGCCATGCGCGATCGATGACTGGGCGATATGTTTTGCCGTCAATCCAGCCGAGGCGCACTCCACGCGCCATGGCCGTCAAGGTCATCGCGGTCACAGATTCTTCGCGGTACGCCCCAGGCTCATCGACGACCTGCCGCCACATTCCGTCGGGCGCCTGCATCGACGTCATGCCGTTCATCTGGCGGCGATAAATCTCGAGCAGTTGCGCGCGCGACGCATGGCCTGCCGGCATCAAGGTGAGCGCCTCGGTGAGTCCCAGAGCGGCGAATCCGTTTCCGCGGCCCCAGGGAATCCTGCCGTCTGTGAAATGGACGAAGATGCCGTCTTCCCGCTGGAGCCGGCCCGAGTACGAGATGAGCATCTTCCCGAGGTGATCGTGATCGCCCGCACGGCCGGGCATCCTGCCGCTGCGCGCCAGAATCGCCGACATCATGAACATGTCGTCGGTCCAGCCTTGACCGTACTGAGCAAACCCGTTCGGCGCCAGCTGCAACGCCGCGTCGGCGCCCTGCATCGCCAGCGCACGAGCGGCCTCGTGCCCCGATTCGGCGAGGTCGGCATAGATGAGCGTGCCGGCTGCAGCCGTCAGCGCGGGCCGTTCACCGAACAGGGGCCGCTCGCCGGAAAGCCATGGGCGCGTTTCGGTGAACACCTTCTGGCGAAGCGCATCGTCTTTGGTTGCCCTGGCCAGCCGCAGCGTGCTTGCCCATGCCACAGACGGGATATAGCTGACGAGCGGTGTCTGCGGATAGCGATTGGCGAGCGCGCGGGAAATGACCAGCGGATTGCGTGCCGTCCTGGCCGCAAGGGTTGGCCGGATCTCCGATTTGCCGGCACCCGTTGTGTCGCTCAGCACCTGCTGCAGAAGCGTCGGACCATCGGACTCGCGAACGCTGCCAAAGACGACCGGCACGGTTCCGATTTCAGATCCGCCCGCCATCGCGGCCGCCAGCGAGCCGCTGGGCGGTGTGCCACGCGACAGCACATCGCCACCTCTAATCTGCAGCACGAGATCGGGCGCCTGATACGTAACCCACCGCCATGCGTACCGGCTTTCAGGCTGTTCAGGATGATCGAAAAAACCTTTGATCGGAGGAAATTCGAGGCGCTGTGCCGGCGTCGCGTCGTTCGCAAAGCCAAAGAGGAGTGTGCTGATCGCCCACTGATCGCGGAGCCTTTGAGGCGCGCGCGTCTTGAACCAGCGAATCGCCTCGAGCGCTGCACGCGCCGCCCGTTCATCGTCGGCGACGATGACGAGACGTGATTGTTTGGACTCGATGAATGGCGAGCCGTTTTCCAGTGTCAGGAGACGGCTGGTCGTGCGCGTGACACCCGCGGCGCTCACACTGCGTGGCTCGCCCGCCAATCCCGCCACCGCGTCGATTTCATTGCGTTGCTGGCTCATGATGCGTCTCAGATGTCTGGCAGGGCTGAAGCCCTGCGCTACCGATCATCGGACTGAAGTCGTGCGTCATGCAGCGCTCGCGCGTTCACGAACGGTCCTACTTGCACTCCAGTCTTGGGTTGTCGACGACGGCCGTGAACGTACCGTTCGCGTTGATCGTGAAATGCGTGTTCTGGTGGAGGCGCAGACGGTCTCCGCCGCCACCGCCGGCAGGCCTGAGGTTGACGTTGTCAACAGCCGTCACTTCCTTGGGAAAGAGACCATTGAAAACCAGAGAAAGTCCGCTGCCGCTGCGGCTGTTGCCCGTTACCCGGTACTCAGTTCCCGAACCGAGACCGATGGCTGTGATGCCCTGAAAGTTCGTGTGAATGTTCGTGCGGAATCGATTGTTATTCTGCGTGAGCGACACCACCTGGCGCAGCATGCCGCTCAAATAGATGACATCGTTCGCGCATGGGTTGAAAATCACGTTCTCGTACGGGACGAGTTGACTCGTCGTGTTCGAAAATGAAGGATCCGCGTTGCCAGGATAGTTCACATCGACGCTGAGGAATGCGAAATCGTTGAGGAATTCGGGATCGCGAAATAGCGGATCGTCGTACCCGGACACAGACGCGAACGTCAGCGCAAACCCGTCTTTCTGCGGCTTCACTTCTAAAGAGACCGTCGCGGTGGCACCAGAGAACATGGGGCCCAGCAGGCAGTCGATGGTGTCGGCTGTCGTCGTGCATGTGCCCTGTGAGGAGGTCACCGAGACGATGTCGGCGAGAAATGGCGGCGAAAGCGAGAGCGCTACACCTGCCGCACCCTGGGGGCCGAAATTGGTCACCGTTGTCGTAAAGGTCACCGCCTGATGCACACGCACCGTGTCGGCGGATGCCGTCATCGTCACCCCGAGGTCGGAAAGGTTGAAGCGCACCACTTCGGTCGATGCCGTCGAGCTGTTGTTGACTAGATTCGGATCGGATGTAGACGTGGTGACCGTCGCCGTATTGACGATCGTTGTCGGGTACGCCGGCGTCCGCACGGTGAGCTCCAGAAAGACAGCGTCAAACGCGACGACCTCGCCCAAATCGCATGTGAGCGTGCGAGATGGCGCATCAAACAAGCAGGACACGGTGTCTGGAAAGGGTGTCACCGACTCGAACATGACATCGGCCGGCATTACGTCCGTTAGGACGACGTTCTGCGCGTTCTCGGGGCCGTCATTGAACAGGAAGATGGTGTACGTGAGAGTGGAATCGGCCGCGGCCGGGTTGTCGAACGTTGACTTTTCCAGTACCAAATCAGCACCGGTCTGAGCTGCGACGATGGCTGAGCCGAAGTGCGAAACAAGGATGATTGCTGTTGCGACCCGCACGAGTGATCGGATGATTGCCGTCATTGGAGCCTCCAGAAGGATTCAGTCGGAGGCCGCGTATAGTATCACCGCGTCGAAATTTTGCGACGGGGGGCGTGACGAAAATCGAGAAACCCTATCAGGGTTTCAACGCCTCGAGGGCGTACGACCCGGCGACTCATCCTTATAGACCGTTCCGCCCTTCATCACAAAATGGACGTTCTGTAGCGCGCTGATGTCCGACAGCGGATTTCCGGCAACGGCAATCAGGTCTGCGATTCTGCCGGCGGTCACCGAGCCGACTCGATCCTGCCAGCCGAGGATTTCAGCATTGACCGAGGTCGCCGCCACGATCGCCTGCATCGGCGTCTCGCCGAGGCGAGCGCGATAGGCCAGCTCGCGCGCAATGAGGCCATGCGGCATCACGGGCGCGTCGGTCGCCAGGCCGATCGGGATGCCGGCGGCGCGCGCGCGTTTAAAAGCCGCGACCGCCACGTCGTTCACGACGCGCCCGCGGGCTTTCTGCGACTCGGGAACCTGTGGTGCCTCCTGCAGGAACGAATGGAGCGCCAGCGTCGGCACATAAAACGTCCTCCGGTTCGACGCCTTCAACATCGCCACTGCTTCATCGTCGAGGTAGGAACCGTGATCCACCGTCCGCACACCGGCGCGAATGACGGCCTTGATGCCATCGGCACCGTGCGCGTGCGCTGCCACCTGCCGTCCCCACCGCGTCGCTTCGGTGACCGCGGCCTGGATCTCTGCGTCGGAATACTGCTGCGCTCCGGGTGAAATACCTTTCGACAAGACAGCCCCGGTCGCGAGGATCTTGATGAAGTCGGCGCCCGCTTTGAGATTCGTGCGCACCGCTTTCACGACTTCGTCGGGGCCGTCCGCCAGGTTCCGCACGATGGGCACGTCAACATAGATCGAGAACTGGCGCGCATCGCCGGCGCCGCCCGTTGAAGACACGTAGTTGCCGGCGACGAACATCCGTGGGCCCGGAACGGCTCCGGCTTCGATGGCGTCACGCAGCTCGACGTCGACGTACGGCCAGTTCGGACCCATGTCGCGGCAGGTCGTCACCCCGGCCATCAGCGTCACCCGCGCGTTCCGCGCGCCCCACAGTGCGGCCTCCGGAGGAGTTGTCGTGGTCAGCGCGGTTTCCCAGTGAACACCCTCGCGGCTCGTCAGATGCGTGTGGAGATCGATCAGCCCCGGCAGCAGCGTCGCGGCCCCGAGATCGATCAGCGTGGCACCTGCAGGCACGACGAGCGACGTCGCGACCTCTTCGATCCGCTCGCCGGAGATGCGAACCATTGCCGGCTCGAGCGGTGGGCCTCCGCGGCCGTCGACGAGACGCGCGGCTTTCACGACCACCGTCTGGGCGCACACGTTCACGGCTGTCGCCAGCACCAGTGCAAATGCACAGAGCGCGACGACCGGTCGACAGGTTCGCATGAGTGGCTCGCGGCTGAGTCTAGCACGCGGTCAGACGGCAAAACGTCCACGGAGCGTGCGTCTTGTCGGGCCAGACCTAAGCCGATATCATGCTGTTACAGCCATGAATGCCCGTGTCCGCGCGATCTGTGTCATCACCGCCATCGCGGCTGTCGCGCTGGTAGCCGCCCCTCTCGCTCAACAGCCCGCACCTTCCGTCACGTTTCAAGTCGAGGTCAACTTCGTCGACATCGACGCAGTGGTGACCGACGAGCGTGGAAATTTTGTGGCGGGTCTGGGCAAGGATGACTTCGAGCTGTTCGAAGACGGCAAGCCGCAACAAATCAGCACGTTCTCACTCGTCGACATTCCGCTGCCGTCCCCGAGCGCCCGCACCGCCACCGCAGTGCCGGCCGTATCTGACGTCAAGTCGAACGCGCAACCGATCAGCGGGCGTCTGTACATCATCGTGATGGACGACCTGAACGTCGCCCCGCTTCGAAGCAAGGTGGTCGTACAGGCCGCCAGGCAATTCATCGAGCAGAACTTCGGTCCCGACGACATGGCCGCGGTGACTTACACGAGCGGGCGAACCGATGCCGGACAGGAATTCACATCCGAGCGCGCGCTGCTCCTGGCTGCGATCGACAGGTTCCAGGGACGCAAGCTGCGCTCGACGGTGATCGAGAAAGCCGATCAGTACTTCAACCAGCATCTGAAAGAGCTCGAGATCAACGCGCCGGACACGACCGATCCGGACTACGTGCAGCAGGATCTGAAATCCGGCACCGTCCGTGGACCGATCGGCTACTCGGATATCACGACCGATCCCGACGACTTCGAGCGCGGCCATCGCGCGCAGCAGGTGCTGGGCACGCTGCGACGGCTTGCCGACTACATGGGTGGCATCCGTGGACGCCGCAAGGCGCTGCTGCTGTTCAGCGAAGGCATCGATTATCCGATCTACGACATCTTCGGCTCTCAAGCCGCCACCAACGTGATCATGGAGACGCGCGACACGATTGCCGCCGCGGCCCGAGGCAACGTCAGCTTTTTCGCCGTCGATCCCCGTGGCCTTGTCGGAATGACAAGCGAGGCGATCGAGCTGAACGCACCGGCCGACGCGCATCTTGGCTTCGACGCCAGAGGCCTGCTGGCAGACATGTACTTGTCGCAGGACAGCCTGCGCACGCTTGCTGAAGAGACGGGCGGTTACGCGGCGGTCAATTCCAACAACGTCGCGACGGCGCTGAACCGCATCGTCCGGGCCAACAGCACCTACTACGTGCTCGGGTACTATCCAGCGACGGCGCCACGAGACGGACGATTCCACAAGATCGAAGTTCGCGTGAAGCGTCCCGGCGTTCGAGTCTCCGCCCGAAAGGGGTACGTCTCACCGCGGCCGCTGACGGCAGCCGAGCGGGCCGAACAGGACCGGATCCGCGAACGTGTCCGAGGTCGATCGGGATCGGCTCAGACGTCGGACGAGCTGCGCCAGGTTCTGAACCAGCCGCTCCAACGGAACGGACTAACCCTCGCGGTGCAGGCCGCGCCGTTCAAGGCAGCGACCCGGCAGGCGTCGGTGGCCGTATCGGTGGAGCTCGACGCCGATCGACTGCACTTCACCGAACAGCCGAACAAGACGTTTGCCGACGGAATCGAACTGTCGTTGTTCGCGCTGGATGAGCGAGGCAAATCGCATGGCGGCAACTTCTACCAGTTCAACCTGGCACTCCGGCCCGACACTTACCAGCGTGTTCGCGAGTCGATTGTCCGGATGAATCCGCGGATCGTCCTTCCGCCAGGACGCTATCAGCTGAGAGTCGGCGTGCGCGAGAGCGGCGCCGGCGAAATGGGGACGGTGTTCTACGATCTCCAGGTTCCCGATTACGCCGCGAACGGTCTCGCGATGAGCGGGCTGCTGTTGACGGCAGACAGCGCCCGTTCCGAGTTCACGCCGCAGCCCGACGACCAGCTGCCGCCCGAATCGCTGCCCGCTCCGGCCACGAGCCGCCGGACGTTCGGGCGAAACGACGTCCTGAGCGCGTTCGCCGAAATCTACGACAACAGCTCTTCTCGCAATGCGCAACGGCTCGAGGTCATCACGACGCTCACCGGCGACGATGGGGTTGCGGCATTCTCATCCCGCGAGTCGCTCGCCGGTAGCGCGAGTGCAGATGCCAGGAACGCACGCATCCCGCTGGCAAGGCAGATCCCTCTTAAAGACATGCGCCCTGGACGGTACGTGCTGCGTGTAGAAGCGCGAGCGCTCGGTGGTACGGCAAAGCCGGTGGTGCAGGGAGACGACGATCACGGTTGGACCGTAGCGATTTGTGCGGTTCGCCAGGCGGTGAGTGTTGAACCGGCGCATCACATCACTGCGGTCTCACGCCGAGGTATGAGCCACCGGCGCCAACCCAGTGCCAAAACTCGCGCGGCTTCCTTGCCATCACCTTCGAGAAGAGATCCTCGGCTTTGGCGCGGTCCTTGTGCACGTTGGCGAGCGCCCCGGTACTCGAGCATGCCAGAATCGTCGTCACGATCCATAGCGAGCGCGCGGTCGAAGGCGTCCTGCGCTTTGGCCCATTCGTTGGCCTCACTATAGACGCGCGCGATACGGAACCAGTCGCTGCCCTCGACTTTCTTGCTGTTGGTAACCCCATCAAATATCTGCTGGCCCTTGGCTTGATCGCCGCCCAGGTACCATGCGCGGCCAACCGCAATCCGCTCCCAACTTCCGTCTTCGGCAAGCTGGAGCGCACCATCGAGCAGCGCCTGGGCCGCATCCTTCGCTTCCTTGCCCTTGACGAGCTCAGGACCGAAGGCAGGCCGCCGGCCCTGCGCGAAGCCAGACTGCACAAGTGCACCAAGAACGAAACAGCCAAGACCGATTCCGAGAGTTCGCAATTGGCTCATAACTCGTCCTCCAGAGTAATGGAACGATGCACTCCGCTGGTCAGATGCGAATGAGCATACTATCGAACCCGTCACGGCGGGAGAATCGAGCGGTTGATGCAGCGACGACATCTATTCGAACTTCACGAGTTGCCATGGTGTCCGGACGTTCTCCGCCATGGTTTGACAGATTTCCTCGAGGCCGCCATTGAGCGGAACGACGTCTATGAGCCTATTCGACCAGTCTTGTTTGACGCGATCAGGGATTCCCATTCCGATACCGTTATCGACATGTGTTCGGGGGCGGGCGGGCCGTGGCTGTCGTGGTGCCGACGCGGACTGCTCGACTTTGACGTCACGCTGACCGACAAATTTCCCAATCCAACGGTAGCGTCTCGGCTACAGCAGAGTCGTTGCAGCCGTCTGAGGTATGTTCAACGTTCGGTCGACGCTACCAGGATGCCACGTGAGCTGCGCGGATTTCGTACCATCTTTACGAGCTTTCATCACTTCACGCCTGAAGATGGTGAGCGAATCATCGGCGATGCGACCCGTAATTTGCAGCCGATAGGCATCTTCGAATTCACCTCTCGACAACCATGGGCGATGCTGCTGATGCTCCTCCTCCCCGTCGCGGTATGGGCGATTACGCCACGAATACGGCCGATGCGGTGGTCGCGGCTGTTTTTCTACCTATCTCCTCCCGCTCATTCCTTTGGTCGTCCTGATCGACGGCGCAATTTCGTGCTGGCGCACCTACACCCTGGAGGAGCTGCGGGCGATGGCCATCGGCGTCGATTACCAATGGCGGCGCGGCACGGTGCAAGGACCACGGTGGCCCCTGCCCATCACGTACCTCGTCGGCGTTCCGCCGCCCTGACGGGTAGTGTTCAAATCGCGCGTGCCGTCTTAGAATGCGCGTTCTATGGAGTCATCGACACAGTCGACATACGACGTAATCATTCTGGGTGGAGGTCTTGCCGGTCTGAGCCTCGCGCGACAGCTGCAATTGGAGGCGCCGGCGGTTCGTGTGCTGGTTGCAGAGAAAAGGCACCATCCTGTTCGGGAAGCTGCGTTCAAGGTTGGGGAATCGACCGTTGAGATCGGCGCGCACTATTTCCAGAAAGTACTCGACCTCGAGCCCCATCTCCGCAGCGGCCAGCTCGAGAAACTCGGACTGCGATACTTCTTTCCGCACTCTGACAACAACGACCTGACGCGGCGTGTCGAATTGGGCGCCCCCGAATATTCAAACGTCCCGTCGTTCCAGCTTGATCGCGGACGGTTCGAGAACATGCTCTTGCAGCTGGCTCGGTCTTCAGGCGTCGACCGTCCTTGATGGGTGCACCGTGCGCGCCGTGGACCTGTCAAGGCCGGCCACAAAGTCACGCTGTCCATCGACGGCGCTGAGCGGACCCTCGCCACCCGCTGGGTCATCGACGCCAGCGGACGCGCCGGCCTTCTGAAACGTCAGCTCGGATTGGCGCGCCCCTCAGGACATGCGGCGAACGCGTCGTGGTTCCGCTTCAGCACGAGGCTTCGCGTGGATGACTGGTCGGACGATCCCACGTGGACAGCGCGCGTTCCTACGCGCCGGCGCTGGCTCAGCACCAATCACTTGATGGGGAAAGGTTATTGGGTGTGGCTGATCCCGCTGGGCTCAGGCAGCACGAGCGTCGGCATCGTCGCCGACTCCGCGCTGCATGCGTTCAACCGGATCAACCGCTTCGAGCGGGCCCTTGATTGGCTGCGCGAATTCGAGCCGCAGTGCGCCGATGTCGTTGCGGCCCATACAAATCAGTTGGAGGACTTTCTTGCGCTTCAGCATTTCGCGCATGGGTGCGAGCGAGTCTTCTCCGGTGACCGGTGGGCTCTGACGGGCGAAGCGGGCGTTTTTACCGACCCGTTCTACTCGCCAGGATCGGATTTCATCGCGATGGGTAATGACTGCATTGCGGATCTCATCGCGCGGGACGTTCGAGGCGAAGACGTCTCAGCGCGAGTGGAAGCGTTCAACCGGACCTATCTACGCCTCTTTGACGCCTTCATCCGCTTGTACGAAGGCCAGTATCCGATCATGGGCAATGCGCAGGTGATGATGGCCAAGGTCACATGGGACAATGGGTGCTACTGGGGCATCACCGCCCTGCTCTTCTTTCAACGGCGGTATCGTCAACCGGAGTTCATCGCGTCGATCGAGCCGCTGATGCGGCGGTTCTTCGTCCTGCATGCGCGCATGCAGTCGTTCTTTCACGCGTGGGATCGCGCCGACCAGCGGAGTTATGCGGACGCCGGCAGAAACGTGCTCGACCTGGATTTCCTGCAGGCACCTCATGAGCAGCCTGAACGGCCCGATGATGAACGACGACGAGCTGCGAGCCCGCCTTGAAGAGAATTATGCGTTGCTCGAGGCCTTTGCGCAGAGCTGGCAGGCGGTCGCCGCAGAAGACTACCCGGAGCTGGCTCGTTTCGTCCCGAATCGCGACTCGGCGACGCTCAATCTCAGCCCGGCGCGGCTGATGCCGACGCGGGTGCCCGCCTAGTTCGGCGCGCTCCACTTACGAATCACGAGAGCCGCATCGTTTCCACCGAAGCCAAGCGATGTCGACACGCCGCAATGGACGGGTTGCTGGCGCGCTTGATTCGCGACGACAAGGACGTCGCAGTCGCCGGTCTCGTAATGGATCGTTGGAGGAATCACTCCCCGGGCGATCGAAAGCGCCAGCGCGGCGGCTTCTATTGCGCCGGCGGCGCCAAGGCAGTGGCCGATCATCGACTTGATCGACGTGACCGGAACCTCGCGTGGTTCGACTGCCGAGAACACGCTGGAAGCCTTTCGACTCTGCGGCGTCATTCTGCGGCGTGGCTGTGCCATGGGCATTGATATGGTCGATCTCGCTGGCATCAACACGCCCATGCCGCAAAGCGGCTGTGATGACGGACGCGATCGGACGTCCCTCTGGTTCCGGAGCGGTGGGATGGAACGCTTCGCATACGAAACCGTAGCCCGCCAGCTCGCCATAAATGCGGGCGCCTCGCCGCCGGGCCCGTTCCAGCGACTCGAGGACCAGGATGGCGCCCCCTTCGCCGATGCTCATGCCGGCTCGGCCGCGATCGAACGGCCGGCACGGATTCGGATCCATGAGCCGCAGCGCGTTGAAGCCGCTGAATGTAAGGCGCGACAACGCATCGGTGCCGCCGGCCAGACACGGCGTCTGCCCGGCCTCGGCGAACGGCATCGGCCGCCTGACCGATCGCGATCGTGCTCGACGAACACGCGGCCACGACACAGGATCGAAACCCCTCGAAGCCAAACCGGTGGGCGATGATGTCTGCCGGCGTGTTCGAAAAATGGTTCCACACGTCGGATTTCCGGGCCCGCTCGATCCCCGATGTCATCCACTTGTTGTAGAACATTTCGTTGCGCAGGAGATCGGCGGTGCCGGCGCCCAGAAGAACGCCTACGCGAGGCCGATCGAGAGCACTTTCGAGCAGGCCAGCGTCTGCCAGCGCCTCGGTCGCCGCCGCCACGCCCATTTGATCGCTGCGCGATAAACGACGGCGCTCGAGTGGGGTCAACCCATCGTTCAATTCACTCAGCCGAACCTCGCGCCGCAAGCCGGCTCCGATATCCTTCGGTCTCGAACAATTCCGTCCGCCGCGATTCCGCAGTCACCGGCAAGCATGCGCTCCCAGGTCGCCTCGCGCGTCGTCCCAAGAGCGGTGACCATGCCGATGCCCGTGATGACAACCCTCTCGTTCACAGACGAACCTCTTCAACCTGGAGCGATCGCTGCGATGGATGGCCCAGCACCGACCTCAGTTGCACCGCTGCCGTGCGCACCGCACCACCTTCCGCGCGCTTGCATCGCAAGGGCAATCGCCATTGGAAGAAATTGAAATGGCAGCGACACGCCGGTAAACGCGAGACAGGCCGCGCGACGCAAACCGCGGTGATCGCGTGGCCCGAGGCCGATGAGGCTGGCCGCATACGATCGGATGACGCCGTACGTGTCGGCAGCGACCGTTGCCGCGTCGCCGTGGTCGCCTCCAGGCCGACAGAGCCCTCGCCTGAGGCTGTCCAAGAACTCCGCTCGGTTCCGGCCGGGTGCCTCGGTCCATGTCCGGCCGATCCGGCGAAGCGTATGGGCGTCGCTTCCGCCGATCGTGGCGATCGGTGTCTGGTTACCGCCGGCGTTACGCCGTGACGCAATCTCCTCGATCAGCAGGTTGTGGACTTTCAGCATCGCACCGTTACGCACTTCCAGCGCCGGCACCTGTTCGAGCAAGCGCAGGTACTCGTGAAGCGGCGCCTGGCCCCGATAGAAATGCAGAAGATGATTCAGCGAAAAAAACACGCCCTGCCCGCGAAGATATGCGATCACCTCGATGCGCGTTCCGGCGCAACGGCTGAATGTCGCGATGCAGCGCTTCCGTGACGCCGTATACGCCGAGGTGCACTTCGATGTCACCGTACCAGCACGACACCTCTTCGCCGATGATCACGTCATGCGGGCCTTCGGAGACGGTCCATGAGCTCGAGCGCCCCGTCGATGCTGTCGTGATCGGTGATCGCGACAAGATCCATCCCGCGTGCCTTCGCCGAACGATAGACGTCGATCGGCTCGGAGTAGCAGTCGCGGCTGCGCAGGAACTGCAGGCTGCCGCTGCGCCTCGAATGGAGCGTGTGGACGTGCAGGTCGGCGCGCATCATCATCGCAGTGGTTTCAGTAAGAGAATCTGGAATGTCGTGGATCCGACTCCTCGGTAACCGGACGGAAGCAGGCTCTTCCCCACATCCGCGCGCAGAATCATATTCCATGGACGCGCAAGTTCGCGGCGGCGCCCAGACCGGTGATCGGCCGCCACGCAGATGCCACATCCCGATCGCGCCCCCAGGCCTGCTCGAGGAAGAGGTCAAGGCGGTACAGGTCCAGGAGATTGAACGAATAGGAGCCGCGGGCCATCGTCAACTCCTGGAATCGCACGCCTGATGCGGGCACGCCATGAATGCGGGTGTCGTCGAACATGCCGAATTGATACTTCGAGAACCGGTCGAGGCGGCTGTCCGCCAAACCAAGCGCCATTGAGGTGAATCTTGTGAACCGCCTTGAAATACCAGTCGCGCGAAAGGCTCGCGGTGTATTTCTCGTAGGTCGGCTGCGGGCCCGAGTGCCGGCGATGCCACGCGCCGTTCGCGACGAAGCTGTATCCGGCTCGCCGGTACTCCCAGGCGCCGCCAAGGCCGTTCGTGATCGTGCTCGCCGGGAGCACGAAATCCTCTGACGTCGTGCGATCGCGGACGTAACCGTCGAAGCGGAACTGATACTGAAACTGTGCTTTCTGAAACGGCGGTGTATTGCCAGCCGAGGTTGACGCCCGTGGACAACGGCCACGTCAGCACGCGCTGCATCGTCGCGCTCACCCTCCGGTCCGTAGAGCGCGATCGGAGGACGGCGCCGCAATGGCGAAGAAATCCACGCTGGCATCGAGCGGCGTGGAACCGAGCTTCGGCCTCTGAATATTTCCCGCCGCAAGGACGCCGCCAAACAGCAGTGCGAGCTGTGTGTCAGGGCTGCCGAACTCGAAGTCGAGATAGTTGATGCCGAAGATCGGAAGCGGAAATCCGTACGACGGGTCGATCGTCACTCCCATCGCCATGGCCTTCACGCTGCTGCTCGGCCGATTGCTGACGACGCGTGCCTCTCCCTCTTTGATGTAGTGCCGCAACCCTTGATCGGTTTCTTTGTACATGACGCGGTTGCTCGCGCGCGCCGCGGCGCGACGTCGTCTCGAAGTCCGGGCGGTTCACCTGAAAATTCGTGAACGCGACCCGCTTCTCCACGAGCACGTTCCGGCCGGCGACCAGCAGAATCTGACGTGCCGACATCCGCGAGAACAGAAACACGGGACGGCCGCCGATGTTCGCCACAGGCGTGTAGTGCTGCGTCTCCTCGTTCGAGACAACGGGAGCGGGAAGCCCGCTCTGCACCGTCTGCACTCGCACGCGCGCGAACGTCGCGCGATCGATCCAGACGGTTCCGCGATAGAGCGCTGCTCGTGTTCTTCACCGGCTCGAACTTGATGACGTAACACTCGAAACCGTCGATCGCCTCCGTTCCGCTCAAGCTGTAGCGGTAGTCGGCGTCGAACCGAAGTTGAAGCGGAAGCGAGAGCACTTTCTCGGCCTGAAGGAGCGGAAACGGCGGCCGATCGGCTCCCCACTTCGAGCCGTTCACCGAAAACGACAGCTCTTCCCATTCGATCTCGGCGACCGCTGACGTAGTAGCGGTTCTCGGTCACCACGTCGTAGCCCGAATCGGCCATCGTTGGGCCGGAAGTGCTGCTCCATCCGCGCATCCGCGGAATAGTCGCGCACCAACGAGTCCTGGGCGCGCTGCTGCTCCTGATGCCGCGCGATGATCTCCGCCACCGAGAGCGCGCGCGCGGCCGAAACGCCGCTGCGGTCGGCAAACACCTCGGTGGCGCCTTCGTTGAAATCCACCACCATCGGACCGCCGGTTAAAGGCACCTGCACACGCACCGAGCCGGTGACCGCGTCGCGCGAGTAGTTGGCCGCAGCGGTCGCGGCCGCCGCGAAGAAGATCGTGGACGATCGGTATCCCCCCCATCGAGAGTGTCACCGACGACATGCAGCGGCTCGAGCGCCGCGTCTCCCCAGTACAGCCAGGTACGTGGCGAACGTCCGCTCATCGAAGAGCATGCGGAACTGGTGAGTCGCTGTGACGTCGCGGCCGCCGATCGAAAGGCGCAGCAACGTGGCGGCGGGATCAAGGAGTGTGATTTCCGAGTTCAACAGCGGCAGCGAGCGGGATGAGCCGTTGAAATTCTCGCGACCGGATCGTTCGCGTGCCACGCACGCACGGACACATCGGTGCCGAGGTCCCGCAGCAGCAGGTCCATCAGACGCGGCTGCGTTCGATCGGGTTCGACGCCGCCGGATACTCCCGCAACTGCCAGCGCCGCGTCGGGATCGACACGATCCCGCACACGACGCGCGCCGTCGGCGGCGGCATCCGAGGCCACCAGGAGATCGACGTAAGGCGCCAGCTCTGGCGTGTACGACGGCGGAAAGCGCGTCGGGATCGTCGACCAGCCCACCACCGATCGCGATTCGAATCGTAGGCCGAACCGCCCTTGCCTCTGTGGCCGCAAGCTTCGCTGCAAACGCCCCGAGCCGCAGCCTGCTCTCGATCGACCGCAATCTCGAGGATCGCGATGCCGTCGCCATACCGTTCGAGCAGTCCCGCGAGCCGCTGCCGCCACCTTCCGCATCCTGAACGCGGGCAGGTGTGCGAATCGTCAGCCAGACCGAAATTCCCCGAACTCTCGATACAGAGACAGCCTCTCTTCGAGAACCTGATCCACATCGCTGAGCGTGGGCGCATGCACTCGCACGACGAACGGTAGAGAAGGGTTCGCGGATGCCTCGGAGCGACTCTGCCGCGTCGATCTGCGCGCTGTCTTCGAAAGCGATACGCGGCAGCAAAGCAGTGGACCTGTCTTGCTGCAGCGGCACATTCTGTTGACCGGGTGTGTTCATGGCCGGCAGGAGAGCCCGACCAAGGGAAGCCAGCTCAGATTCATCACGCCACCGAATGCTGAGCTGCGAAGCGAGCTCACCGGACCGAACGTCGCGCCCTTGAGAATCGACCGAAGGCGATTCCTGAAACCGTCCAGACGAAAGTAGTGCGCGAAATGTAACGCAGCCGGCAGCCGTACGCTTGGCGGGTCGATGTCAAACTCCCAGGGATGAACAGCGAGCACGGCGGGATGACCGTATTCGGTTCATTTCTTCAATGCTCCGAAGCACCCTGCCAGGCGAGCTCATCCGCAAGCCCCAGCCCCATCCGATTGGCATGACCTGGCCGAATCGGTCGGCCACCAGCGGCGGTACCTCCGTAATCGATCCCGATGCTGTCTGGCGGACGTGAGGATGGCGAGGGAACGCCGGCGAGCCGACGAGTCTGACCGGCGCCATGCTTGCGTCGACCTCGAACCCTTCCTGCGCGAGAGCACCCAACGCCCAGAGAGATCGCTCGTTGATCGACCACTCTGGCGCGCGGAACGACGTGACGCGCGGCACGCCAACTGCGTTCAACGCGCTGACGCTCCTCCGAAGGTCTGCGGCAAATGCGTCGGGCGTCAAATCGTACGCGCGAAGGTGATGGTGTCCGTGCGACCCGATTTCGTGGCCGGCGCTCGCGAACGGTCGCGACCAACTGAGGGTGCTGGTCGGCAATCCATCCCAGGACGAAGAAGGTCGCGCGAACCCCGGCCGCATCGAGCGCGTCCAGCAGCCAGCGCGTGGTGTCATCAACTCTCGAGGGAAGCCTGCTCCACTGCTCGCGCGAGAGCGCGCTCGCGCCGCAGACGTGAAACCAGTCCTCCAGGTCCACAGTGAAAATATTTGTCACACGACCTTTTTGGCGCGCTCAGCCATGATGAAGTCCGCAATCGTGTCTACAGAACGCAGCACTCGCTGGCCGGTCTCATCGTCGGTAATGGACACGCCGAACCGCCGCTCCATCTCCAGCACTAGCTCCAGCACATCAATCGAATCGAGTCCCAGACCCTCGCCAAACAGCGACATCGAATTGCCGATCTCGTCCACGGATATCGGCAATCTGAGGCTTTCGACGATGGCACGTTTGATCTCTTCCTTCAGTGTATCGGGCGCGCTGCTCATGATGGTGCCCTTCAGATCCTACAGGAGGCCACCGTCAACCCCTATGACCTGCCCGGTGACGTAGCTCGACGCGCCAGACGCGAGAAATGCGACCAGCGCCGCCACTTCGCGTGGTGTGCCCGTGCGGCCGACGGCGACTGCCCGCAGATGCGCTTCGCGCGCCGCTGCGGGCATGGTGTCGAGCATTTCTGTACTCGATCAAACCGGGGGAGACCGCGTTGACGAGCACGCCCTTGCCCGCGAGATCGCGCGACAGCGCCCGCGTCAAGCCCTCGAGTCCCGCTTTCGATGCGGCGTACGCGCTTTGGCCACGCAGCGGCATGCGCGCGCTCGGCGATGACACGTTGATGATGCGGCCCCATCGCCGCAGCAGCATGCCGCGCACGACCGCCCGCACGCAGTGGTAGACGCCGTCAAGATTCACCTGCATCACGTGCTGCCACTGCGGCAGTCCGAGCAGCGCGATGTGCGCATCGTGCGTCGACGCCGGCGTTGTTGACGAGAATATCCACCGGACCGAGTTCCAGAACAGCCTGTTCGAAAAACGTGGACACGCTCTTCTCGTCGGCGACGTCGCATTGGCCCGCCCACGCGCGTCCTCCGGCCGCGCGCACCGACGCTTCGAACTCCCGAGCGGGCTCCTCTCGTTCCCGGTACGCGATTCCTACGGCCGCGCCGCGCTCCACCAGCAGGTCGGCGATGCCTCGGCCGATGCCGCGGGATCCGCCGGTGACGATAGCCACGCGGCCGTGAAGGAAGAGATCTGATGAGGAAGTGTCCAACTTAGCCCTTAAACGGCGGCGCGCAGCACAACGCTGAACAGCGCGCCGCCGCTTGCGAAGCTGTTCACGAGCGCGATCGGCCCGGGGGCATCGACGCACGTGGTTGCGAGCCGCAGCGTGGACGCGCGCACGCATCCGGCGTCGCCAGACCGGCGATTGGCGGCACGCGACCGGCCCTGCCGCACAGTAATGCCGCGACGCACGCCGCACTGCCGGAGGCACCCGATTCTCCAAGCGCGCCTTTGAATGAGGTCACCACCGCTGAGCCCAGACCCGAACAACTCGCTGAGCGCTTCGGCTTCCACCGATCGAGCGCCTGCGTCGCGTTCGCAGAGGCGTACACCACATTCGACATCGCCCGGCTCAATGCCCGCGTCGTCCAGAGCAAGACGCATGGTCCGCACAAGCGGCTCAGATGTATCGGGCCACGCGTTGAGAGGCACCGCTGTGCTGGACGCACCGACCCCTAGAATTTCTCCGTATGCATCGCCCCGCGCGATTCCCAGGCTCTGCCCTGCTCGAGCCACAGCGTGAAACGCTCCCTCACCGAGCACGAACCCGCTGCGCGATGCGTCGAACGGCGCGACGCGCGCATCGTGCGCTTCCGCCGGCGACATCACACGGAAACGATCGTACGCCTTGAAGAAAATTTCATACACGGCATCGACAGCGCCTGCCGCAAGCGCCGATGCATGCCCTTCGCGAATCGTCTCGGTGGCCGACACGATGGCGGCCAGGCCCGAGGCCTCTTTGTAGCTGACGGTCGCGTTGGGCCCGCGGAGCTTGAACTCCAGGCCGACCAGACTCGCCGCCGCATTCGCCACTGTGCTGTTGAACAGCAGCGCCGGTGCGCCCGACGGTCCGCCTCGAAAGAGGGCCGACAGATAATCCTGCGTCGCCTGACCTCCGGCAGTCCACGTTCCAAGCATCACGCCGCTGCTGTCGAGACCGTCGTCGGTTTTCTGCTGCCGGGCATCCTCGAGTGCCAGGCCAGCGGCCGCGATTGCGTACGCGCCAGTCCGATCCATGCG
>CAWERD010000002.1:342500-2414752 GCA_963811435.1 Vicinamibacterales bacterium | reverse complement strand
TGAAGGGTTGAGCGTCGAACCGTGAGCGCGTCCGCGCTCGCACGAACACACGCCGCTACCGGGCGCGGTTGTCCGAGATCGATTCGACCGAGGCGCGCCTCGCCGCCGAGGTGACCCCGCCGCGTGCGGGCGTGCGACACGACGGTGGCCAGGATCGTCAGGGCGCAGTCGTCGGGCGTGCCCGCGTTCAGGGTGACCTGCTTCAGGTCGAGGAACGCGTAGCTCGAGCTTGGCTCGTAGCGAGGCCCCAGCGCCCGCCGGTCCGCGCCAGCTCGTGGACGAGCACGGCAACTGCATGGGGCTGCCAGAGTCGAGGTGCCGTCGCCGCCGGACTCGGGGATCGGTCTGAAGGCCCAGCGACTGGCCCAGAGCCTGGCCCAGGGCGACGCGGCCGGCGCGAAGTCGGCGCTCGATCGGCTCGGCGACTCCATCAAGGCGGCCGAGGGCCGGGTCCAGACCAATCGCGATCTTGCGCGCGCTGCGTCACGGCTCCAGGACTCCCGTCGCAACCTGGCCGACGCAGGCCGGGGTCGCCGAGACGGCAGCGAACTGGGCGTCGGGATCGGGCAGGCGCAGGCACTCGGTCGCTCTCACCCGTCCCCTGCCTCCTGGGGCGAGAACGGCCCACCCAGGCTCGCGGCGAGAAAGCTCGCTAACTTGCCGGCGGTAGGTGGGATCTTCGAACAGCCACGAATGATGGCCGCCGGGGATGACGCCAGCGACTCGACCGTCCGCAAGTTCGGCCCACTTCGCGAAGCGATGACGGCACTGGGCCGGGAGGAGGCCTTTCGGGGTCGCCTTCACGTTCTTGACGCGGTCCCACCGGAGTGAACCGAGGTCCTCTAACCAGGCCGAGACGAGGTCGTTGAAGGTGGACCCGACCGGATTCGAACCGGGTGGCGCCGTGCTCGTGACTGCGCCGGACACCGTGCCCGACGATCCGGGCACATCGTCGAACGTGATGCCGGACCTAGGCCCTCGTCGCAGACCGGCGTGATCCCGAGGGTGTAGGTGACGATCGAGCCCGGGGCG
Organism: Vicinamibacterales bacterium; assembly: GCA_963811435.1. GTDB lineage: Bacteria > Acidobacteriota > Vicinamibacteria > Vicinamibacterales > JAMQPK01 > JAMQPK01. The sequence goes on along the minus strand of CAWERD010000002.1, from coordinate 2,413,720 downwards.
CTCCCCCGGGGGAGGCGGGGTGCATCAAGTCCACGACCGCGACGACCGGGTCCCACGGTGCCTCCTCGCCGTCGGCCGGCTGGAGGAGCTCGAGGTTACCGCGTTCGCTACCGGAACGTCATCGTGGGCGGGGCCTTCGCCGGCCTCTGCCCGCTCCAGTCGTAGAACTCGTTGCCGGCCACGATCTCACCCTACTGGTCGTTGGCTTCGCGACCTTCGATTTCCTGGCCCTCCGCTGGGGCGTCGGTTTCCGCGGCCCTCGATCGGCGACGACCACCGCCGCTGAACGTAAGGGAGAACGCGACATGGTGCTCAAGTGGCCGGACGTTCGGCACGCCGCTGATGTTCGGGTCACGGTGCCAGAGACTGCTCCTCGCCGGGGATCCGATCGCCGAGATGAAGTCGTCACGGTGGCCCTACGTAGAGCAGGGTTCGCCGGAACACGCTCACGTTCATCCGTGCGTGGAACTCGCGGTCGGCAGCGGTCACGGCGTCGACGTCGCCGGAGCCGTACGCCTCGATGGCCTACGCCATCATCGACGTGATTCGGTGTCGGGCCAGCATCGCCGGCTCGACGTCTCGCAGAGCGCGCACCGCTGGCTCGCGCTCCGCGATGATCCACGTCACGTCCACGGCTGCGAGCCACCTCGGCCTTGGCGACCGGGGCGAAGTCTCGGTCGGCCGGCGTGCCGAGGACCTACAACGAGGTGTCCGCATCGACGAACGCGAACACGCTCAAGGACATGCAGGCCGCGGTGAAGTCTCGTGGTCGGTGACGGCCTGTCGGGATTTGAAACCGGCGTCGCCGTGATGCCGCTCGTCGAAGGCGACGCGGGCGACACGGAGGAGCGATCCTGCCGGCCGCATCCGCAATACCAGGAAGCTGCTGCGCGCTGCCGCGCTGATCATGAGCGTGCTGCTGATCGGCAGCTCGCATCGTGACGACGCTGCTCATTCCGCCGGAGGCGCTTCGCCGAAGGCGGCGAAGCGTCGACGGCCGCGCGCTGGCCTATCTCGCGCATCGACTACTTCGGCGACCTGTTCGGAACGGTCTACGACGTCAGCACGATCGCCATTCTGTGGTTTGCCGGCGCGTCGGCCATGGCCGGCCTGCTGAATCTCGTGCCGCGCTACCTGCCGCGCTACGGCATGGCGCCGGAGTGGACGCGCGCCACGCGACCGCTCGTCATGTTGTTCACCGCCATCACCTTCGTCATCACGCATCATCTTCAATGCCGACGTCGAGGCGCAGGGCGGCGCCTATGCGACCGGCGTGCTCGTGCTGATGACGTCGGCGCGCGCTCGCCGTCACGCTCGTCGTGCCGCGCAGCCACAGCGGCTCTGGCTGCGTTCGCCGCGATCACGCGTCATCTTCATTTACACGACCATTCGTGAACGTCATCGAGCGGCCAGACGGCGTCGAAGATTGCCGACCTGGTTCATCGTCACGATCATCGTCACGTCGCTGATCTCGCGCGTGCTCCGCTCGACGGAACTGCGGGTGCAGCGGTGTCGAGCCCGATGCCGTCGCCGCGCGCAGTTTATTCGCGAAGCGGCGCGGACGCGCCGATCCGGATCATCGCCAACCGGCCCGACACCGGGCAGCCGCGAGGATACGCGCGCAAGCTGCGCGACGCGCAGCGAGTCGCACCACCTGCCGCCGGACGACGCGCGTGCTGTTTCTCGAGGTGCAGCCGTCCGACGCCTCGGAGTTCAGCGAGGTCCTGCACGTCGAGGGCGTCGACGTGGGCGGCCATCGCGTGCTGCGCTGCGTCGAGCCCGGCCATCCCGAACGCGATCGCCGCGCTGCTGCTGATCATTCGCGATCGGACGCGGCAGCATCCCGCACGCATATTTCGGATGGACCGAAGGAAATCCGATCGCCTATCTGCTGAAGTTCCTCGCGTTCGGCGAAGGCGACACGGCACCGGTCACGCGGGAAGTGCTCAGGCAGGCCGAACCGGATCCGGAGTTGCGGCCTCGGATCCGATGTCGGGTGACGTACGGTTCTGGGTTCTGGGTGCTAGGTTCTGGGTTCCGGTTCCGGGTTCTAAGTTCTGCGGGTCCGACCTACGCGTCACGAGCGGTCCGAAAGCCGCAGGCGAGGATCTGCGACTTCCGGACTCTCCAACTGTTCCCTACTCCCGGACTCTTCGACTCTTTCAGACTCCTGGACTCTTCCCGACTCTTCGACTCTTCGCGACTTCTAGTACCCTGTAAGCCCCAGTCCGGATGTTGTAGGACTGCTCCACCGGACAGACAAACACGCGACCGTCGCCGATTTCGCCCGTGCGGGCGGAATCGCCTATCGCCCTCAGCGCTGATTCGACGAGATCGTCCTCGACGACCGTTTCGATCTGCATCTTGGGCACGAGCGTCACCTCGTACTCCCGCCCGCGATACACGGCCGTATGACCTTTCTGACGACCGTGCCCCCGCACCTCGGTGACCGTCATGCCGGCAATCGCGATCTTCGCCAAGGCATCCTTGACGTCATCGACCTTGTTCGGCCGGACGATCGCCTTGATCAGCTTCATGCCAGTTCCGATCGCAGCGCGGGAACGGCTTTCATGCGCCTGGAGCCACAATTTCTGCTGGCCATCCGGCGGCCTCTCCATGCACGTACGCCTCTTCGCCGTGATTGCTGATGATCCATGCCGGTGTCTTCTTCCTGCCGCCGAGGCACGCAGCGGGACACCAGGCCGATCGAGCTTGAGCAGGATGAAGCTCATGACGCCGCTGTACACGATCGTCACGGCCACGGCGGTGGCCTGAATGCCGAGCTGTGCCGGATTGCCGAACAGCGCGCCGTCGGCAACGCCATTCAGCGCCTTCTGGGCGAACACGCCCGTCAACAGCGCGCCCACCGTGCCACCGACACCGTGCGCGGCGACGACGTCGAGCGAATCATCCAGGGACGTTTTCGCGCGCCAGATCAATCCGAAGTAGCTGGGCACTGCGGCGATCGCGCCGAGGGCGATCGCGCTCATCGGGCCGACAAAGCCCGCTGCCGGTGTCACCGCCACCAGCCCGACGACGATCGCCGTGGCGCAGCCGACCGCTGTCGGCTTACCCGATCGCGCGTAGTCGAGCATCGTCCAGACGACCAGCGTGCCCATGGGTGCGAGGAACGTGGTGACGAACGCCAGCGCTGCAGACGGGCTTGCCGCCAGCGCGCTGCCGGCGTTGAACCCGAACCAGCCGAACCACAGCAGCCCTGCGCCGAGCAGCGTGAAGCGGCACGCTGTGCGGCAGAAGCGACGAGCTCGGGTAGTCGTTGCGCTTGCCAACGACGATGGCGGCGACGAGCGCGGCGATGCCGGCGTTCACGTGCACGACGGTGCCACCCGCGAAGTCGAGCGCGCCCATGTCGGCGAGCCAGCCGCCGCCCCACACCCAATGCGCCACCGGCGAATAGACCACGAGCGCCCACAGCGTGATGAACGCCACATACGCTGAGAACCGCATCCGCTCGACAATCGCGCCCGAAATCAGCGCGGCGGTGATGATGCAGAACGTGCCCTGATAGGCCATGAAGAGATAGTGCGGAATCGTGCCTTGCGCTTCGAGGCCCACGCCCTTGAGCAAGAAGCGCGACATGTCGCCGAGGTAGTTATTGCCGGCGGAGAACGCCAGCGAATAGCCGACGACCGCCCAGATCACGCCGACGAATCCGAGCGAGATGAAGCTCATCATCATCGTGTTCAGAGCGTTTTTCGAGCGCACGAGCCCGCCGTAAAAGAACGCCAGAGCCGGGGTCATCAGCAGGACGAGCGCTGTCGAAACCAGCATCCACGCAGTATCAGCGGCATTCATGAATTCACCTCGTTTGCCTGAAAAAAGGAGCGTTATCGGGACCTGCGACGACGGACCGGCCCACCTAAATCCTCAACACATGACGGCACCGCTCGGCGCCGGCGGCCGTCATGTTTCGGGCATTCCCCTGAACAAACGTTTCAGACAATTTTGTCGCCTCAACGGCGCCGATCGACGAAAGTTGATCGGAGACGAGGCGCCACGCTGCGGCGTGCCCGAGGGCGCATGGGGGAAGCAGGAGCACGCCAACGCTTTATCAAGATCGACGCCACCTGCGTCGATGCGGCGGTCACGTTTTGTTAGGAAATCGCAACGTCTGCGATCGACGGGCGGGATGCCTGGCTACAGCCTCGGACTATCTTGTAGGACCGCTACGCGGAAGCAACAGATTTGTCGATTTTCTTTCACGGGACTTCACGGCCTGGCGTGAGTGACGTCATGGCCGATGGCAGATGGCAGATGGCAGATGGCAGATGGCAGATGGCAGATGGCCATCAGAAATCGAACTTGTCGATGTTGTCCTTTCTAAAAAAGAGCGGCGGGCCGAGGATGACCTCGGAGCCGCGAATCTCGATCTTCCCGAGCCGGCCCGCGGTCATCGACGACGCGCCCTCGCGAAGCGCCCCCTGAACGAGCTGCGTGCCCGCCTGCACCGTCAGATAGCCGAGATCGGCCGTGTTCCACAGCATGACGGTCTGCACGGTGCCATCGTGCACGTACGGCTTGTTCATGTTGGGCAGCGAGAGGCCGATCACCTTCACGTCTTTGCGGCCGGCCTGGCGCACCGCCTCTCCTGCTCCGGGAACGGCCGGGGCCGATATCGCCATGACCAGTTTGACCGTGGGAAACGCCCGGAGGATGGTCTGGGTCTCGGCAAACGCCTTGTCGCGGTCGTCGTCGCTCGGCCTGATCGTCGCGAGCTTCAGGTTGGGGTGTCGCTCGGCAAGGCGCTTTTTGATGAACGCGATCCATTCGTTCTGGTTGGCCGCGCTCAGCGCTCCCGTGATGATGGCGAAATCGCCTTTGCCGTCGAGCAGCCGCGACGCCTCGTCGGTCAGTGAATTGCCGATGCCCTCCGCGGTCGCCTGGTTGATAAAGAAGGTACGGGCATCAGGTTCGGCATCCGCGTCCCAGGTAATGACATGAATGCCACGCTCGCGCGCCTTCCGCAGCGACGTCGAAATCGCGGCCCGGTTTTCGACGGCCACGGCGATGACGTCGACGCCTCGCGTGATCCAGTTCTCGACCATCTCGCTTTGGCGGGCCGCATCGAGTCCGGTCGGGCCGTCCCAGATCAGATCGACGCCAAGCTCGCGCGCCGCTTCCTCGGCGCCGATGCGGCAGCTCACGAAGTAGGGATCGCCCTTGGCTTTCGGCATCATGGCGATCACCGGCCGCCGAGCGGCGGCGGCAACCGGCTCGCGCTCCGAGCCGAGAGAGCGCACGAGCCACACGTTGGTGGCCGCCACCATCAGAGAGCCGCCGAGGACGGCGGCACACAGCACAGCAACCTGACTGTTTTTCACGTCCAGCTCTCCCTCAAAAAGGCTCCCGGAGCCTCTTTCGATAGCCTCGGTGGAAATGGCTCCCGGAGCCATTTTCCAACCCGCCAGTCGATCGATGGCAATGGTCGAAACGAGCAACACTCCGGTGACGACGCCAATCAGCTCGGATGGCAGCGCCGCCAGGTGCAGTCCGTTTTTCAGCACCGACAGCGCGAGCAACCCGAGAACGGTACCGCCGATCGTTCCGTGACCGCCGAACACCGAAGTGCCGCCCAGCACGACAGCCGTGATGGCGTCGAGCTCGTAGCCGTTGCCCGCATCCGATCGCGCTTGCCCGAGATGCGCAACGTAAATGATGGCAGCCAGGCTCGCAAGCACTCCCGCGAGGAGATACACCAGGCCGATGCGGCGGCCGACGGGTATCCCTGAATAGCGGGCGCCGCCCGCGCTGAACCCGATCGCGTAGAACGACCTTCCATAGACGGAGCGGTGCAGCAACACGCTGTAGACCAGCAACACCGCGAGGAAGATCGGCAGCTGCACCGGAATGATGCCCCATAAATATCCCTGACCGAGGTGCAGAAACGATGCAGGAAAACCGGTGTAGCTCACCGCCGCTTCCGTCACACCCTCGGCAATCCCGCGAAACAGGGCAAATGTGCCGAGCGTGACGATTAACGGCGGCAGGCTGAGTTTCGAGATGAGGAACGCGTTGAGCCCTCCCCCGGCTGCGCCGACGGCAATGGCAATGGCCGCGGCCGCTGCAAGCGGGAGATGAAAATCCTGCCAGGCCGCACCGAAGCACACGGCCGAGAGCCCCATCATCGCGCCCACCGACAGATCGATGCCGCCCGTGATCAGAATCGGTGTCAGGGCAATCGCGAGCAGCCCGAGCTCCACGTTGAGCCGGGCAATTTCAAAAAAATTGCCCGCCGTCAGGAAATTCGGTGCGATGAGCGCGAAGATCACCACTTCGGCGGCAAGGGCGACCGCAAGAATCCGCTTATGCGCGCGCTGCACCGAGCGAACCTGCAAGTTTCTGCGTGCGTGACGGAAGAACGTTCAGACCAACGGCCACCAGAATGATCGCCCCTTGAATGGCACGCTCCCAGTACGCGCTTACGCCCAGGTAGGTCAGCGCGGGGCCGATGGCGCCCAGCAGAATGACGCCGAGCAACGTGCCAGCCAGCGTTCCTCTCCCGCCCGTGATCGCCGTGCCGCCCACAACCACGGCCGCAATGACTTTCATCTCGAGGCCGAGCCCGGCGTTCGGCGGAATCTGTCCGAACCGGACAGAGTTGAGGATCGCGGCAACCCCGGTGAGCGCGCCGAGGCAGGCGAACGCCGCGATTTTGACGCGTGACGTGTCGATGCCGGCCAGTCGCGCGGCCTCCGCGTTCGATCCGGTCAAATACAGGAGGCGTCCGGCAGCGGTGTAGCGCAGACCCCAGCTGAACCCGGCAAACACGATTGCGGTGACGAGTCCGGCTACCACGGGAAACGTCGCTTGCGGCAGCCCGAACCATTGAAAGTTGGCGGGCAGATTCTGAACCCAGGCGCCCTGCGTCACCCACCGCAGCCCGTCGCGCAGCGCAATCATCATCGCCAGCGTCACGACGATGGAAGGCAATCGGAGGTATGCGACCAGGGTTCCGCTGACCGCGCCAAACGACGCACCGAGCGCGCACACGACAACGACGACGAGCACGAGCGGCACGCCGGCCTTTGCCAGCACGCCGGCCGCAACGCCGCAGACCGCGAAGGCAGACCCGACCGAGATGTCGATCTCACCGGTGAGGATCACGAGCGTCATGCCCGCTGCGACGATGAGCACGGGAAGCGTGGCCAGAAACAGATCGTTCAGGTTGTCGGCCGCAAAGTAGGCTGGACGTACAGCCGCCATCACCACGGCCAGCATGAGAATGGCGAACGCGACCGATGCTTCACGCCGATGGTGCGTCAGCATTGTCCCAGCGCCATCGCCATGACACGTTCCTGGGTGGCCTCGTCCCGGTCAAGCACACCGGCAATTGTGCCGTTGCGCATCACCGCCACACGGTCGCTCATGCCGAGAATTTCAGGAAGCTCCGACGAGATCATCAGAATCGCAAGCCCGCGCGACGCCATCGCCTGCATCAGCGCATGAATTTCGGCTTTCGCGCCGACATCGACCCCCTGCGTGGGCTCGTCGAGAATCAGGATCGACGGCTTGGTCGCCAGCCATTTCGCAAGGGCAACCTTCTGCTGGTTGCCGCCTGAAAGCGATTCAACGCGCTGTGCGACGGAAGGTGTTTTGATCTGAAGCTGCTCGACATACTGCTGTGCCTGATCCCGCTCCGACGCGCGGTCGATCAGCCCGTGTCGAGAGACTTCGCCGAGACTCGCCAGGCTCGTATTTTCGGCGACGGCCATTTCCGGCACCACGCCGTGGCGGCGGCGGTCTTCGGGCACATATCCGATACCGTGTCGAATGGCATCGGCCGGCGACCGGACGCTCGCCGCGTGTCCACGAACGAGCAACTCTCCAGTGTCGGCCGGCGTGAGGCCGAAGATCGTTCCAGCAAGCTCGGTCCGTCCAGAGCCCACGAGACCTGCCAGGCCGAGAATCTCTCCGCTGCGAAGAGACAGCGAGACGTCGCGCACACCTGCGGCCCTGCTCGAGACATGACGCAGCTCGAGGGCCACATCCGGGCGGGCCACACGTTGCTTCGGGAATATCGCCGACAGCTCGCGCCCAATCATCATGCTGACCAGCGTCGACGGCGTGAGCCCGGCACGCTCGTGCGTGCCGACGGTCTCGCCATCGCGCAGCACCGTGACGCGATCGGCAATCGAGAAGACTTCCTCGAGACGATGAGAAATATAGATGATGCCGGCGCCTTCCGACCGGAGGCGCGCGATGACCTCGAAGAGACGCGCGACCTCGCGATCGCTCAGCGACGCCGTCGGCTCGTCCATGATGAGCACGCGCGCGCTGGCGCCAATCGCCTTGGCAATCTCCACGAGCTGCTGCTCGGGCATGCTGAGCGTCTCGACGAGCCTGTCCGGGTCGATGGCCGCCCCGACGCGCGCGAGGAGATCGGCGGCAAGACGCCGTCGCGCGGCCCAGTCGATTCTGCGCCATTCGCGGCGATCCTCGAGGGCAAATGCGATGTTCTCGGCCACCGTCAGGTGGCCGAAGAGCGCCGGCTGCTGGTGGATGACCGCGATGCCAAGCGATCGCGCAACGGCGGGTGTCATCGCGGGAACGGCCGAGCCGGCAACCTCGACGGTTCCCGAGTCTGCCGCGACGGCGCCCGACATCACTTTGATCAGTGTCGACTTCCCGGCGCCGTTGCCTCCGACGAGCGCGTGAACCTCACCTTCGTTGAGATCGAAGGAGACCCCGTCGAGTGCGCGGATGCCCGGATATGACTTGCGGACCGACCGGGCGACGAGCAGGGGGTTCTCAGACCGGGAACCGGAACCGAGGTCGATCAACCCGCAGAATATAGCACTCTCAAATGGGCTGTGGCATGATGCGGGTTCGATGGAGCCGGACACATTTCTTGCCTTCGACCTCGGCGCCGAAACCGGTCGTGCCGTGCTCGGCGAGCTGCGGTCGGGGGCGCTTGCCATCCGCGAAATCCACCGGTTCGCGAACGAGCCGGTCGAGTACGGCAGCTCGCTGCACTGGGACGTCGCACGGCTCTGGCACGAGATGCGCTCGGCCCTGGCGATGGTCCGCGACACGAAGCTCGCCGGTATTGCCGTGGACACCTGGGGCGTCGACCACGCGCTCGTCGGCGAGCGCCTTCAACTGCTCGAGAATCCGTACCACTATCGCGATAAGCGCAACGTCGGCGCGATGGCCGATGTGCTCCAACGCGTTCCGAGGGACGAGATCTATGCCGCCACCGGCATTCAGTTCCTGGCGATCAACACGATTAACCAGCTCGCCGCGACTCAGCGGCTGACGCCCCGCCTGCTCTCGGCGGCTGATCAGTTTCTGATGATGCCCGACCTCTTCAATCTGTGGTTGACCGGCCGCGCGGTGTCCGAGTTCACCAATGCCACGACCACGCAGCTGGTGGACGCCAAGGCGCGTACGTGGGCCGCGCCGCTGATGGCGCGCCTCGATCTCCCGGCGCGGCTCGCTCCGCCGATCGTCGAAGCCGGATCGATCATCGGGCCGCTGCTGCCTCGTGTTTCGCCGGATGTGTCGCTGGCCGAGACACCGGTCATCGCCTGCGGGTCGCACGACACGGCGTCAGCCGTCGCCGCCATCACGGCGCGCGACGGCACAGCCTTCATCAGCTCAGGCACCTGGTCGCTCGTCGGCATCGAACTGGACGCGCCGGTGTTGACGCCCGACGCCATGCGCCTGAACTTCTCGAACGAAGGGGGCGTCTGCGGCTCGACGCGACTGCTCAAGAATGTGATGGGGCTGTGGATGCTGCAGAGCTGCCGTCGCACCTGGTCGCAGAACGGCCATCAGCTCGACTACGGAGACTTGATGAGCGCGGCTGCGGAGGCACCAGGTCTGCGTCATCTCGTCGATCCCGACGAGGCGTCGTTCGTGGCGCCCGACAGCATGCCTGAGGCAATCGATCGCTTCTGCGCCAGGACCGATCAGCCCGCCCCCACGACACCGGGTGAGTATGCGCGAACCATACTGGACAGCCTGGCGTTGAAATACCGGCTCGTCATTCGCGACCTCGAGATCGTCACGGGCAGGCGCATCACCCAGATTCGCGTGATCGGTGGCGGATCGAGAAACCGCGTGCTGAACCACTTTACCGCCGATGCCACCGGCCGCCGCGTCATCGCCGGCCCGGTCGAGGCGACCGCCGCGGGCAACATCGGCGTGCAGCTCCTGGCCACGGGCCGTGTGGCGTCGCTTGAAGAGGCGCGCGCGATCATCGACCGCTCGTTTCCGACCGAGGTGTTCGAACCCCGCAACCCGGATCCCTGGGATCGCGAATCGGCGCGGTTCCAGCAATACTGCGAACTCGCATATGCCTGAAACGATCAGCCTGCGTCACCTCGAAGATCTCTGGGACCGCTCGGTTGCAAACAGCCTCGAAGGCAACCAGCTCTCTCTTCTCCGTTATCGCTCGAACCTGCTCGGCGCCGATCTTCGCATCACCAATTTCGGTGGCGGCAATACCAGCGCGAAGATCGACCTGCCCGATCCCTTCACGGGCGAGCCGGCACGCGTGCTCGCCGTCAAAGGCAGCGGCGGCGATCTGGGCTCGATCGCCGATGCCGGGTTCGCGCTGCTCTACCTCGACCGGCTCGAGCAATTGAAAGCGCGGTATCGGGGAGAGCCGTTCGAAGATGAGATGGTCGGCTTTTACGCCCTGTCGGCGTTCGGACAGAACCGCGTCGCGGCATCGATCGATACGCCGCTGCACGCGTTCATTCCCGCCCCTCACGTCGACCATCTGCACCCGGACTGGGCCATCGCGCTGGCCGCCAGCGCAAACGGGCGGCAGAAGCTCGACGAGTTCAACCGGGAGTTCAGCCGGCGGATTATCTGGATTCCCTGGCAGCGCCCCGGCTTCGAGCTCGCGCTGATGATCGAATCCGCCGTTCGGGAAAACCCGGGCTGCGAGGGGTTGATTCTCGGGAGCCACGGTCTCTTCACCTGGGGCGCAACGCAGCGCGACTGCTACCTGAACAGCATCAGGACGATCGATGAGATGGGCCAGTTCATCGACCGGCACCGGGCGCGAAATCAAATGCGATTCGGCGGCACGACTCACAAGCCCGCGCAGAACCGCCGCGAGGTGGCCGCACGCGTGCTGCCCGCACTGCGCGGCGAGATGTCATCCAATCGCCGCGTCATCGCGCACTTCGCCGACGACGAGGTCTCGCTCGACTTTGCCGGATCGGCATGGGCAACGGAACTGAGCCGACTCGGGACGAGCTGTCCCGACCATTTCCTGCGCACCCGGATCTGTCCCCTCGTGGTGGACTGGAGCCCGGCTTCGGGCGACATCGAAAGCCTGAAGGCGGCCATCCGCACACAGGTCGTGAGCTATCGTGCGAGCTACACGAAATACTACGAGTCGCTCGCGACGTCCGACTCGCCGAAACTGCGCGACTCGAACCCGTCGGTCGTCATCATTCCGGGCATCGGGCTTTTCGGCTTCGGCAAGACGAAGAAGGAAGCGCGCATCACGACCGAGTTTTTCATCAACGCCATCAACGTGATGGACGGCGCGACTGCGCTCGAAGACGACAAGGCGCGCGCCGCCCACCCGCTGCCCCAGGCAAAGACCCCCGAGCAATCGAAGCAGTTCGAACAGTTCCACAACTATGTGGCGCTGCCCCGCTCGGAGGCTTTCCGCATCGAGTACTGGGCGCTCGAAGAGGCGAAGCTGCAGCGCATGCCTCCGGAGGCCGAGTTCAGCCGCAAGATCGTCATGATCGTGGGCGGCGGAAGCGGCATCGGCCGGGAGGTCGCGCTGCTGCTCGCACGTAAGGGAGCGCACCTCGTGGTCGCCGATGCCGATGCCGAGAGCGCCGCGACAACCGCGACGGATGCCGGCAAAGCGTCATCGCTTGATGTGGCCGCAAGTGTGGCGGTCGACCTCAGTTCGGGTGCGAGCCTCGCGAATGCCGCCACGTTTGCCACCCTCCTCTTCGGCGGGCTCGATGCCATCGTCAACACGGCTGCGATCTATCCGGTCGCAGGCGCGGAGGGACGCCTGACCGACGCGCAGTGGGGGAAGACCTTTCTGGTCAATGTCACGGGCAACTATCTGCTCGCGCAGGAAACGGACTGGATCTTCAAAGAACAGCAATTGACGGGGGCCATGGTCCTGACCGGATCGGCAAACGCGGTCGTACCGAAGAAAGGCAGCGAGGCGTATGACACCAGCAAGAGCGCCGTCAATCATCTGATTCGGGAGCTCGCCATCGGGCTCGCGCCGCTCGTGCGCGTGAATGGTATTGCTCCGGCGACGGTCGTCGCCGGCTCGACGATGTTTCCGCGCGATCGTGTCATGCAGTCGCTGCAGAAGTACGGCATCGCGTTCGCGGAATCTGAATCGACGGAAGAGCTGCGTGGAAAGCTGGCCGATTTCTACGCCCAGCGCACGCTGACGCGCCGGCCCATTCTTCCCAAAGATTGTGCGGAAGCAATCGTGTGGCTCCTGAGCGACGCGAGCGCGAAGACCACCGGGCACATCATTCCGGTCGACGGAGGCCTTACTGAGGGGTTCTTACGCTGAAGGAGGCTTCGGCAGATTGGAAGATTGGCAGATTCAATACATCAACATTCGGACGATCTTCCAATCTGCCAATTTGCCAATGCCTGCGAAGGGCGATCCGCTCCAGGTGATGGTGAGTTTGACTGAAAGAGGGCGAGGCGGAGAATGTGATGTTCCTTCGGTAGAGTCCAACCTGGCTGCAGCGTCCGGCCTGGGCCGAACAGTGTTTGAAGCGGTGATGATTTCCACCTCGAGCGGATCGGGGTACAGATCGTCGAACTCGCGGACGACCGGTTCAGGATCGAGACCAATCGCCTCCGCGTATGAACGGATAAACGACCTTCTGAAAATTCCTGACGGCCAGCGTGACACGTCGTCGCGCTCCAGACCCTGAAGCAGCGGGACGCCAATTTTCGTAGTTTCGGCAATCGATCGGAGATTGATCTGCCGGCGCTCGCGTTCGTAGCGCAGCCGGCCGCCAAAGCTTTTCATGGGCTCTCCGGCGGAGCGAAGCGCCCGGCCTGCAGTCGAGCGCTACAAAGGATGAAGAACCAATACAAATACGCAGGGGCACCACCAGGGAATAGTGATGCCCCTGCTGCGTCGTCGACCCAGCTCCCCCAGCTCACGGACCTGCCGTGTTTTTGATTAAGCCGACAACGCGCCCGTGGTATGGCAAGCGGCGTGCCTATTCAAAACCCCCGTAAACGGCCATTTTTCGTGCTGGTACCATGTAAATTTTTCCGAGCTGCAGAAGTTTTTTCCGGGTACGAGGGGACACGAAATTTCACCGGGACCGTACAGAAACCTGCGTAGCCACCCGTTTTTCTGCTTACTGACCCCTGTCTGTTCACTGAACTGCGTATGTTCCAGTACGGCACGGTTCCTGCTGTTTCCCTCTCGCAGATTGGAGCGTAGGGCGCGTTGGCGCACTACATACGAAGGGAGAACGATATGCAGGTCCGTCGAATCGTCAGCGTGCTCGGAGTAGGGTTCATCGTGGTCGGAACCACGACCGCGTGCGCCACCAAGAAGTTCGTTCGCACAGAGGTTGAAGCGGTCGGCACCCGGGTCGAAACGCTTTCGCAGTCTCTCGAATCCACCCAGGAACAGACCCGGCAGAACAGCGCCCAAATCAAGCAGGTGGACGCGAAGGCCGAGCAGTCCGGTATCTGGGCGAAGGAAGCGCAGTCCACTGCGGCTACCGCGCAGAACTCAGCGACTCAGGCGCAGACCGCGGCGACTGCTGCTTCGGCGCGAGCTGAAGCGGTCGACGTCGCGACCAAGCGGCTTGTGTACGAAGTCGTCATCAGCGAAGACCAGGGCGGATTCAAGTTCGGATCGGCGTCGCTTCCCGAGCCCGTGCAGGCGCGGATCGACCAGATGATCGCGGAGCTCAAGGCGAATCCCAAAGGCAACTTCGTCGAGATCGAAGGCCATACCGATTCGAGCGGCGACAAGATGATCAACCAGCGCGTCGGCGAAGCCAGAGCCGAGGCGGTGAAGCGGTATCTCTACGAAGCGCATCAAGTACCGCTGCACAAGATCAACGTCATCAGCTGGGGCGAAGACAAGCCAGTCGGCCCGAACAACACCCGTGCGGGGCGTGCACAGAACCGCCGGGTCGTCATCCGAATCCTCGCGTAGTTCCTCTCCGAAGGCCGGGTCTTGGACAAGACCCGGCCTTTGTCTCGTCCGGCCTTGCGGAAAGCTGCCGAACCCTTCGAGCCAACTAATCGTTTTTCCGTTGTATTCTGGGGTGGAATGCGAGTCCTCATCGTTGAAGACGACGCCGCAGCCCGCCGTGGGCTGACGGAGCTGATACGCGCCTGGGGCTACGAAGCCGACAGTGCGGCTGACGGCCAGGACGGTCTCGAGAAAATCACAACCTATCGCCCGTCGGTGATCCTCGCCGATATGGTGATGCCGCGGATGGACGGCCTCGAGCTGCTGCACCGCGTCAAAGATCAGCTTCACGATCTGACATTTGTGCTCATCACCGCCCAGGGCAGCGTCGATACGGCTGTCTCGGCCATGAAGGAGGGGGCGTACCGACTATCTGGCCAAACCGGTCGAGCCGCAACGGCTTCGTACCCTGCTGACGCACGTCGCCGAGCGCGAGGGCGCGCTGCGCGATGTGGCGGGGCTTCGCAAGCAGCTGCAGGAACATGGCCGGTTCGGAGAGATGGTCGGCAACGCACCGGCGCTGCGATCGGTTTATCGCGTCATCGAGCAGGCAGCGCCCACCGCAGCATCCGTGCTCGTGTACGGCGAGTCGGGCACCGGCAAGGAGCTCGTCGCCAAGACGATTCATCAGCTGAGCGGGCGAAGCAAGCATCCGTTTGTGGCCATCAACTGCGCCGCGATTCCCGAGTCGCTGCTCGAGAACGAGATTTTCGGCCACGAGCGCGGCGCGTTTACCGGCGCCATGGATCGGCGTCCGGGATGTTTCGAGCTTGCGCATACGGGCACGCTTTTTCTCGACGAGATTGCCGAGGTCTCTCCGGCAATTCAGGCTAAGCTGCTGCGCGTGCTGCAGGAGCGGACCGTGCGACGGCTCGGCGGCCAGAAGGAGCAGGCGGTCGACGTGCGTCTGGTCGCAGCAACCAACGTCGACCCGGCGAAGGCTGTCCAGCAGGGGAAGCTGCGCGAGGATCTTTACTACCGCATCAACGTCATCGGCATCTGCGTGCCACCGCTGCGCGATCGCGTGGAAGACATTCCTCTCCTGGTCGAAACATTCATTGCCGAGTTCAACGCACGCAACGGCAAGTCGGTCAAGGCGCTCGCACCCGAGGCCATCCGATTGCTTCAGCGATATTCCTGGCCCGGCAACGTTCGCGAGCTGCGCAACGTGATTGAGCGCGCTGTCATCCTGAGCCCCGGTGAGTTCGTCGAAACCGCTCATCTGCCGGGCGACCTTTCCGGACCGGCGCCGCCGTCGATTCAGTCGGTCGGGCTCACGCCAGGCATGACGGTCGACGAAGCCGAGCGCCGGCTCATCGAGCTGACGCTCGCGCATACGCGCGACAACAAGACGCGCGCCGCGGAAATTCTGGGAGTCACCGTCAAGACGCTCCACAACAAGCTAAAACGATTCCGGCGCGAAGCGGAAAAATCCTGATCTCTTATGCGCGCCAGTCTGAGAGTCCGGCAAACCGCGGCGGTCACGGTGCTGATTGCTCTCGCGATGATTGTGCTGAGCCTGCAGCACGTCGCGAACCTCGCGCGCGTGGGGCTGCAGGACAGTAACGGCATCGGCGACATGCTGGGCCGCACGATCTACCAGCGCGCGCGTGATGCCATCGCAGCGGGCACCGATCCGGCGACGTCCCTTCGCACCGATGCGGGCATCCGCTCCATTCTCGAGTCCACCGCCGCCTACAGCCGCAACGTGACCTATGCCGCCGTCGTCGACAACGAAGGACGAGCCATCGCGCACAGCTTTCCCGCGGCAGAAGGCCAGAAGATCGAGCCTGGCGAAAATCTGGCCGCGGTGCTCGACGGCGACACGCTGACGCAGATACGAGCCATTTACGCCGACCGTGCGCTCGAAGTCGTGTTGCCGCTGGAGCTCGGGGACTCGCCGTTCGGCGCGATACGCGTCGGCCTGTCGCCCATTCTCATCCGCAACGACCTGACACAAGCCGTCCAGCCGATGTTGTTGACCACCGCGATTATCTCGTGCGCGGCCATTTTTCTCGGGATGGTCCTCGCCGGACTGATCCTGCGCCCGATCCACGTCATCAACAGCGGTCTGGTCAAGCTGCAGCGCGGCGAAAAGGTGGGCGATATCGACCTGCCGCCCGATGAAGAGCTGGAAGGGGTCGGCGAATCGTTCAGAGCCATCAGCGAGAAGCTGGCGGCGCGGTCGCTCGGCCGGCTCATGGCCGGCGTGACGCACGAAGTGCGGAATCCCCTGAACGCGATGACCATCCACCTCGAGCTCGTGCGCGAGCACCTGCTCCGGCTGCAGCGCGGCTCGCGTGCGCCTGTCGGCGCCGTGCTCGGCCTCGAGGGTCGCGAGGAACCGCCCCCGGATGTGAGCGGCGCGCGCGAGCATATCGACGTAATTGCGTCCGAAATCAAGCGGCTGGACGAGGTCATCACCGGCTTCGTCCGGTTCATCCGGCCCGAAGAGCTGCAGCTTCAGCCCGTGAACGTGAACTCGGTCATCCACGAAGTCATCGCGCTCGTCGAGCCGGACGCCCGGCGCAGTGGCATTGTCTGCAAAGCCGAGGTGTCGAACATTGATGAGCTGCGCGCCGACCCGGCCCTCCTGCGCCAGGCTCTTCTGAACCTGGCGCTCAACGGCTGTCAGGCCATGCCCAACGGGGGCAAGTTGACGATGGGCGCCAAGACGGCAAAAGATCGTCGGGTGGCATTGACGATCGAAGACACCGGGGTCGGCATTTCGGCCGATAAGCTCGACCGCATTTTCGATCTCTACTACACGACGAAACCCGAAGGCAGCGGAATCGGGCTGTCGATCGTCTATAGAATCGTGCAGTTACACGGTGGCGAGGTTGAGGTGCAATCGACCGAGGGGCGCGGGACGACGTTTCGGCTGCTGCTGCCCCAAACCTAACGGATAATAGGACCCAGCAAAAACGAGACATGCTGACCGAGGCGCTTCGCGGCGTGATTCTGATTGGCGTGGCCTGCGGCGCCGCCGCGTGTGCCTCCAATCCTGCGGCTGTCACGGTGCCGCTCGAAATTCCCGAGCCGCCGCCACGCGTCGCGATGGATCCCGTTCCTGCGGTTGCCGAAGCGCCGCCACCGGAGATTGAGCAGCCCACTGCTCCTGTAACACCCGCCGTGACGCCACCGTCGGCTCCACGGATACCGGTCGCCTCGGCCGCTCCGCCTCCAGCGGCTCCGCCTGTCGCGCAGACGCCCGAACCGGCCCGAACTCCGCCACCCGAGCTGCGCCCCGCCGGGCCTGCCGGCAAGACGCTGAACGTCGCGCAATTGCACGAGCGTGTGGTACGCACCAAACAGAAGCTGGACTCCATCGACAGACGGCGTCTCAATCCAGGCAAGCGCGCCGACTACGATTCGGCACGCCGGTTCCTCCAGGCGGCCAACGACGCCGTCACTGGGAACAATCTGTTGCTGGCTGAGTCCTCTGTGGAGAAAGCGGAAACGCTCGCCGATGGGCTGCGGTAGAACTCACGTCATGGCAGAGGGCTGAGGGCTGATGGCATAACGCGCCATCTGCCCTCAACCGCAGCCCTAAGCCCTTAGCTCTGAGCCCTGACAGGCTTCACACATCACCGTTACCAGAGCAGCTTCAACGCCACCTGTCCGATTCGCGGCGAGTCGGCGGCCAGAATTCGTCCGAAGTCCGTCGACGTTGCGTTGGTGACCGGCGCGTTGAAGTTCACCTGGTTGAATGCATTGAACAACTCGCCACGGAACTGAAGCCGCATCCCCTCGCGTCCCGGGATAGAAAACAGTCTCGAAACGGCGATGTCGGTCTTCGCTTGCGCGGGTCCGCTAATCGCACTCTTCGGCACGTTTCCGTAGATGCCGCGCGGCAGCGAGGCCACCGGCGCAAACGCCGACTTGTCGAAGAACGCCGCAATGAAGTCCTCCTGGCTCGAGTGGTCGCGCCCGATATCGTCAACGGTTTTCCCGTCAGCGAACTGCGCAAGCTGCCGCCCGGCTCCGTTCGTCCCGTCGAGCGCGACGTCGGTGCCCATCGTGAAATTCAGCGGATTGCCGCTCGACCAGTTGTGCACACCGCTGAGCACCCAATCATTCAGCACGGCATTCACGATTGGGTTTGCATACTCCTTGGACGGCTCCAGCATCCACGAGAGACCCACCACGTGGCGGCGATCGAACTGCGATCGACCCTTGATGTTGTGCGGGTCGAATGGATTTGCGACCCCGGCCGTCAGGGCGTTTCCCTGATCGAGCAGTGTGTCGGTGGCCTTTGAGAGCGTGTAGAAGGTCGAGAACATGAACCCGTGGCTCATGCGCTTGGTCGCCTTGAACTCGGCGCCGTGGTACCAGCTCTGATAGATCGTTTCGAGCACGCGCGAGGTCGGACCGATGATGCCGGGCTCATAGAGCACGCGATCGGCCACGTTCTGCAACGACGGCGCCGCCCCGTTTCGGGGCGAGTTGATGAACTGCGCCGGATTGAAATGGCGATGCCCTTCCAGCTTGTGGCCGAATCTGCCGACATACGCCACGTCGACCATGAAGTCGCTCGTGAGCTGACGCTGGAACGAGACGTTCGAATGATGCACGTACGGCGTCGCCATCTCCAGGTCGTTGTAGACGAAGTTCAGCGGCAGCGGATAGAGCGGGCAGTTGAGCCCTGGATATGCGCTGGCAGGCACACACCCGAACTCACCGGAAATCGGAACACCAGAGGGAGGCACCTCGCGATTGAGCGATCCAAACGGATCCTCTATGCGTCCCTGGAACAACTGCACCGTGCCGGTCCACGGCGCCTCGGCGGCGTGCACCGAAGTTCCGGGGATGTGGTTGTAGTAAATCCCGTATCCAGCACGCACGACCGTTCTGCCGGTGCCGTTGAGGTCCCACGCGATGCCGAATCGCGGCGCAAAGTTGTTCATGTCGTTCTCGACGGTCTTGGACGGCACGTTCGGATCGCCCGGGAACAGAATCCCGCGCGGGGCATCCGGCTTGACGGTCGACTGCGTGCCGAGCTCCCAGGAGGTATAGCGGCCATATTCCTGCTCCCATGGGAAAAACGGCTCATAGCGCAGACCGACGTTCATCGTGACGCGAGGCGTGAGCTTCCACTCGTCCTGAATGAAGAACTGATGCTTCCAGAGAATCGGGAAACTGTCGGCCGCTCCGAATCCATGGCTCACCTGTTCGAAGGAGCCGAGCATGAAGTCGGCCAGCGCATTTCCGGAGCGTGAGCCGGTGAACGTGGCGCTGCGCGAACCGTTTCCGCGAATCAGGTCGAAGTTGACGTATTGCCCTTCATAACCGAACTTGAACGTGTGAGCGCTGCGAACGAGGGTGCTCACGTTCTTCCAGTGCCAGTTCCTGTAGACCTGCCGTTCGGGTCCGGTGAATGACAGATTGGGGCCGCCGGAAATGTTTATGGAGTACCCCACACCCAGATACCCCTCGTCGATGTTGATGCCCATATCGCGTGGGGGAACCCGTTCGGTCGCCGTCCGGAAAGAATCCGCGTCCATGAAGGAGACGGTGAACTCGTTCAGGAACGTCGAGCTGAACGTGTGGGTGTCGGTAAGGCCGTAGTTCTTGATATCGGCCACATTGCTTTCAGGAACGTAATCGACGTTACCGGGCGAACTGATTCGCTCGTAGTTGTCCTTGAAGAAGTGTCCAAAGAGATTGTTCTTGGACGATAGTGTGTAGTCGACGCGGGTCACGAAGTTATACGCGTCGAGCGGCGACGGGATGAGCTTGACGACGGTTCCCGAGGACGATTGCGGAATGAACTGATTCAGATAGTTCTTCGCGACGGGGCTGATGCAGCCCGGATCGATGACGTTACCGCTCACGCACGGAGCCCCGGCCGCATTCGTGAACGGCCTGCCGGTGATGACGTCGACCGGATTTCTCAACTGGGCCGTGAGGCTTCTGAAATCTCCTGTACGCTGAGCGTCGGTCAGAACAGTCGCCTGACTGCCAACCGCCTCGGCGCGGTTCGTCAGCTTCTGGTACGACCCGAAGAAGAACAGCTTGTTCGGCACGACGCGACCGCCTGCCGACGCGCCCCACTGATTCTGCTCCTGCTGTGACTTGCGCGGTGCGAAGAAGTTCCGCGAGTTCAGCGCGTCATTACGGTGGAATTCCCACGCTGACCCATGGAACTGATTGCTGCCCGCCTTGGTGACCATCGTCACCTGCGCGCCGGCGTTGTTGCCGAACTCGGCCGAGAACGTCGATGTCTGAACGCGGATCTCCTGCATTGCATCGGGCGGCGGTGGATTGAAGCCGGCGGTCAGCGAGTGATTGGTGAAGTTTGCTCCGTTGAGCGTGAAGTTGTTCTGACCGCGCGAGGCGCCGTGCACGATCATCGTCGGTCCGCCACGCGTGCTGGCCATTTCCTCGTCCGCCTCGACGTCGGTAATACCTGGAAGAGTGCTCGCCAGCTCGACGACGTTCCGGCCGTTGAGCGGCAGCTCCTGGACGCGACGGTCGTCGACCAGACCCGACATGGTCGCGCTCCGGGTTTCGACCAGCGCCGTGGTGCCGGTGACGACCACTGTTTCCGAGATCTGCCCCAGGTTCATCCTGAAGTCCACGCGCAGGTTCTCGCCGGCGGTCAGCTCTGCCTTGGTCTGCTGGGTCGTGAACCCGGTGAGCTGCGCCACGATTTCGTAGTTGCCGCGCGGCATCGCGAGGAGGTTGAAGAAACCGGTTTCGTCGGTCACCGCAGATCGTGTCGTTTGCTGCCCGATCATCGTGGCCTTGACGTCGGCGCCTGGTATGACGGCGCCGCTCTCGTCGCGCACGTAGCCGCTGATCGTTCCCGCGACCTGGGCTTCGGTTTCCATCGGCAGGCCGAGCGCGGCAACAAGAATCAGAAAAATCGCTGTTCGCTTAGTCACTTTTCCTCTCGCTTTCTTTCGAATGAAGCGGTAAATCAACCCAAGGTTGAGGACAGTTCCGACAGTTCCCTGAACGTCCCTGTGCTGTCACCGAGCTTGTCGACCGGGACCCCCACCTTGTCGAGCAGAGTTACATGGAGATTGGTCAGCGGCGTCCCCTCTGGATAGACGATGTGGCGGCCGCCTTTGATCGTTCCGGCGCCTCCGCCTACGACGACCGTCGGCAGCGGGCTGTGCGTATGGCGATCGCTGTTGCTCAACCCGGCCCCGAAGAGGATCACCATGTGATCGAGCAGCGATCCATCGCCGTCGGGTATGGACTGGAGCTTGTTCAGGTACGACATGAAAAGCTCGACGTGATGGGTCTGGATCTTGGTGCACTTCTCGAGCTTCTCCGGATCGTTCTGGTGATGGGTCAGCTGATGGTGCGGATCCGAGATGCCGAGCTGCGGGTACGTGCGGGCGCTCTGCTCGCGGCCGTACATGAACGTGATCACGCGTGTCAGGTCGCACTGGTAAGCCAGGGCCTGCAGGTCGTAGAGCAGCGTGACATGCTCGTCGAAGGAATCGGGGACGCCGACCGGCCGATCGACTTCGGGCAGCTCGCGCGCGCTCTGCTCTTCGGCCTTCTGGATCCGGCGCTCTACGTCGCGCAGCGATTCGAGGTAGTCGCTGACTTTGGTGTTGTCGGCGGCGCCGAGCTTCTGCTGAAGCTGCCTGACGCGGGCGCTGACCGAATCGAGAATGCTCTTGTCCTGCTGCAGCCTCGCCATGCGCACCCGCGGATCCGTGCTGTCGCTGGCGCCGAACAGCCGCTCGAACACCACACGCGGATCGTTTTCCGACATCAGCGGCAGCGTCGGCGTGAGCCACGAAAGCGTGTTGCTGTAGGCGCAGCTGTATCCGGTGTCGCACGACCCGACCAGGTTGTTCGCATCGACCGTCAACTGCAGCGACGACAGCTGGGTTTCGCGCTCGAACGCCTTCGCGGCGATCTGGTCCATCGACACGCCGTTCAGCACCATGCTGTCGGACTTCTTCACGTGCACGCCCGTCAGGTACGACCCCGAGGCGCGTGAGTGGTCGCCGCCGCCGTCGCCCAGCGCTTCGGCTGTGTTATCCGCCAGCCCGGTTACCACGATGGTCCGATCGCGGAATTTTTCGAAGGGTGAGAGCACCCGCGAAAACTCAAACCCGGTGCCCGTGCCCTTCGGCAACCAGTTCTCGTAGACAACCCCGTTCGGGTGGTAGACGACGCCAAGGCGGCGGACAGGTCTGGCGGCTGTTTTCTGGAATGCGGTGAGCGCCGGAACCATCGCATCCAACAGTGGCAACGCAAGCGTGACGCCGACCCCGCGAAGAACGGTGCGGCGGGAAATGGCCTTCCTGGTCACTATCATGATTTCGATCTCCTGAACTGAAACGGCGTGCTCTTGGTCACCGCAAGAATCGTTGACGACCAGCTGTAGTTGTCTGCAGCAGCTGTGCGCAGAATCGCGCGTATCGCCGGGGCGTCGTGATATTCCATCTGGCGGCCGACCGCGTACATGAGGAGCTTGCCCGTCACGGCCTTCACGAACGTCTCTTTCTTGTCCAGCAACGCCGCCCGGAGTGCCGCAGGTCCGTCAACCTTGGTGCCGTCCATGAGCACGCCCGACGCGTTGATGGCGGCCGACCCGTCCTTGGTGCGCCACTGGCCGAGCGCATCGAAGTTCTCGAGGCTGAAGCCCAGCGGATCCATGCGCGCGTGACAGCTGGCGCACCCGGGATTCGCGCGGTGCTGTTCCAGCATTTCGCGGACAGAGTTGGTCTTGACGCTTTTTGTCGCCTCTTCCAGATTGGTGTTCACGCTCGGAGGAGGCGGCGGGACGGGTGCCGCGAGAATGTTCTCGAGCAGCCACTTTCCGCGAATCGTCGGCGAGGTGCGGTGAGGGTACGACGTAATCGCCAGAATGCTCGCCTTGCCAAGCAGTCCCCAGCGGTTCTGATCGGCGAGGGTCACCCGGCGGAAATGGCTTCCATACACATTGGAAATCCCGTAGTGACGCGCGAGCTGCTCGTTGAGGAACGTGTAATCCGCCGTGAGCAGGTCGACGACGCTGCGATCGGCCTCGAGCTGGCTGTCGAGGAATAGTTCGGTCTCGCGCACGAACGCCGTCCGCAGGTTGTCGTCGAACCAGGGGAATTTGCGGTTGGCGTCCGGCGTAAGCAGCCAGACGTTGCGAACCTGCAGCCACTGGCTGAAGAAATTCGAGACGAGCGCCTCGCGCGCGCGAGGATCGGCGAGCATGCGACGCACCTGCTGCTCGAAGACCTTGCCGTCACCGAGCTTCCGGCGGATCGCCAGGTCGAGCAGCTCATCGTCCGGAATGCTGCTCCAGAGAAAGAACGAGAGGCGCGACGCCAGCTCGACGTCGGACAGGCGATACGGTTCCCCGGGCTTCACGTTGTCCGGGTCGGCCTCGATTCGAAACAGGAAGTCGGGGCTGACGAGCACGCGTTCGAGCGCGGCCCGGATACCGGACTCGAAGTTCCCGGCGGCTCGGCCGCTTTTATAGAACCCGAGCAGCGTCTGAATATCTTCGTTCGTCGTCGGCCGCCGGTACGCACGTCGCGCCAGCGTCGTCAGAATCTTCGTCGCGCACGCGGTTTCGTCGCGTGGAGAGCCCGGTGAGCAAATGAGGATGCGCTTGCGGCTCGGCGAATCCTGCGGCACCAGGCCGTCGTAGGGTCCGCCGATGAGCAGCAGCGACACGACGATCGGCGCGCGAATGTCTCCGTCGTAGTCGTGCCCCCAGATCGGAATGCGTTCGGGTCCGAGCCCCTCAGGTTTGGCGGCGTCCGATTTCACGGCGGTGACGGTGACCTGCCGGAGACCCGCCTTGACCGGAACGCGAACCTCCAGCCCGCTGTCGGCTGTATAGAGCGGATTGCTCGCGTCGTCGTATTCCGATCCCGATACACGGAGCTCCGGCTGACCGCCAAGCGTGAAAAGCCCGACTCGCTTGCCATCGACGCGAATTTCAATATCGTTCGGCACATTCAGGCCGCGCACCATGCCCGTGTAGGTTTTATCGAGGCGGACCCTGAAGACATAATCCGCATCGAGCGGGAAATAGTGGCGCGCCACGATGCCGCCGCGCGATCCGAGGGGAAACTGTTCGCCGAGGCGCTCGGTCTGCCACAGCCATGTCCGCTCGTTCGAGTTGTTCTCGACCGCCGTGTAGCGTTCGAAGCCCGGACGAATCGTGGGATCGCCGAGGGCGAGACGAGAGATCCTCGCCGCGGCCGAGAGATAACGGTCCAGCAGCGCCGGCACAACGGTCAGCGCGTCTGCATTCGTGTCGAACCCGTGGGCCTGCTCATCGGGCGGAAGCATGGCAGTGCCGTCGATCTCGACGCCAATCAGATCGCGTACCGCATTCGCATATTCAGTGCGATTCAGACGATGAAGGTCGGCAGGCCGGCCCGGATCAGGGTGGGCCGCTGCAGCGCGATCCAGTTCCGTTTCCAGCCAGGCGGCGGCAGCGTCGTACCCGGCGCCGTCCGGCCGCTGGCGTCCCGGGGGCGGCATCGAGCGGCTTCGAAGCTGCACGATGACCTTCTCCCAGGTCTCGGCCGAGTTGAACACGTTCTGCGCATCTGCCTTGTCGAGCATCAGACCGGCCGTCTTGAGCTTCTCGTTGTGACAGGAGATGCAATACCTCGTGACGAGCTCGCGCGCCGGCGTCGCGGCGATATTGGGGTCTGACCCCCGTACCGGTACGGGGGTCAGACCCCCTTGCGCTCGCGCAGAGTGATGTCGCTGTCCCTGTACGGGGGTCAGACCCCACGCAAAGGTGAGCGTGCCGGCACACGTGGCTGCGGCGACGGCGATCGCACTCCGAATGATCCAGGGTCTCACCGGCATTTGTTCTGCGCCTGACAGGGTTTTCCGAGTTTGGGATCGGCACCGTGCTTCACGAGGAGCGCGGCGGAATCGGGGTTGAACAGCACCCCGCCCAGACGATCACCGAGCCCCGATGCCGCGAGCCACGGCGTGATGCCGGCCTTGCTCATCGCGTTCACGTTTGCGCCGTTGTCGATCATCAATTGAAGGAGCGTGTTCCAGCCGCGATACGCAGGGCCGAACAGCGCGTTCTCACCGTTTGACGCGACGGCTTTCGCATCGACGCCGAGCTCGAGCAGAAGTTTCGCGGCTTCGAGTGCCTGCTCTTCGGTGACGGCGCTTTCACCCAGTGTCCGATTCATGCCGACTGCGGCCATCAGGGCCGTCGCGCTGCTTCTCGTCTTCAACTTCGGATCAGCGCCGGCAGCCAGGAGCAGCCTCATGATCTCGATATCGGCCGTCGCCGACGCGAGCAGGAACGGCGTGGCACCGACGACGTCGCTGTAGCCCCCCGCAAATGCCGGCGGCCGGCTGGTCATTTGTGCATTCGGCTTCGCGCCGCGTTCCAGCAGCGCCTTCACGAGCCGCACCTTGGCTTCACGCTCGGGAATACCGCTCATCGCGTCGGTGAAGCCGAACACCGGGTTCGCCTCGCCGCTCTCCCACGTTCCGGCGGCCCAGTGCAGCGGCGTAAACCCGGCGCCCTGGGCATTCGGATCGGCTCCCTGCTCCAACAGGAATAGCGCGAGCGGCACCTGCGCTCTGACGGTGGCAACAAGCAGCGGAGTGCTTCCGGCAGAGACCGTCGCCTCGAAGCTGGGGCCTCCGCTCCTCGCCGGCCCTCCTCCGCGGTACGCCGATCCCGGTTCCCCCTGGCCACGAGCCGGCGCCGGCTGTGACTCGGGTTCCGACGCGACGTTCACGTCGAGCCCCGCCGCGAGCAACAGCCGCGCGCTCTCGATGTCGCCCTCGCGCGCCGCAAAGTGCAGCGCGGTGAATCCTTTTCTCGTTCGCGCCCGAAGGTCGGCTCCGTGCTCGACGAGCGCCTTGACGACGGCTGGATGACGCTGGGAAGCGGCCCACATCAACGCCGTCTGGTTCTGAACGGGCTCTTTGACGTTCAGGTCGGCCCCGCGCGCGATCAGCGTGCGAACGGCGTCCGCGCTGCCGCTCGCGGCGCACGTCATGATCGGTGTCTCACCGGTCGCAATCGGCGTGTTTGGATTGGCGCCCGCGGTCACGAGGCGCTCGACGAGAGGCGCGCTTCCGTTCGTGCAGGCGAGCGAGAGAGGCGTGACGCGAAGATCGTTCGCCGCGTTCGCGTCCGCGCCCGCGCGAATCAGGAGATCCGCGGCGTCGAGATCGTTCCAGTGCGCGGCCCAGAGCAATGCCGTCGCACCGTCGTCGGCACGGCCATTCACGTCGGCGTGCTGACTCAGGAGCGCCCGAAGCGCGCGATGATCCCGATTCCTGGCCGCGTCGACAAGCCGGCTGTCGCCGGTCACCGTTGCAGCCGCCGCGAACACCATGAGTGCCGCGACGGCCGCGTGATGCCGTGTGAGCGATGAACCTGCCATTCGAACAGAGCTCACATTCAGCGCTGGATGACCGTCCGCGCGAGCTTCAGCGTGGCATCCATCGGCGCCTCGAGCCCACCGCTCGGAAGCGACGCGATGCGGAATCCCTGCTTCAGCCGCTTCACGACATCTGCTTCCGTGACCGTGATCGCCGCAGGAATATTGCGCGCCCTGCATGCATCGAGCACCACCTGAACGGCTTCTTCGTGCTCTGGAGATCCCTGCGCGACACCCAGCGACCACGACAGATCGTTTGGTCCCACGAAGAGCACGCCGATTCCGGGAACCGACAGGATCTCGTTGATGTTCTTCACGCCTTCCACCGTTTCGACCTGGAGGAAGAGGAGGATCTCGCCGTCAGGGTTGGCCGGCCAGATATCGGCGCGGCGCGAGTACTCGGGCCGTGACAACCCCCAGAACCACGCCGCCGGCATGTTGCCGTTGCCGCGTCTCCCGACGGGGTTGGGATACTTGGATCCCTTCAGCTGGGGATAGCGCGCAGCCGACACCGCCTCGAGCGCCTGCTGCTTGTTCTCGATCGCCGGGAACATGATCCCGAACGCACCCATGTCGAGCACCTGCTTCACGATCGCTTCGTTCGGCGCGCGGCCGTACGTAGGAATGCGGACGATGGGCGGCACGCGTACTTGCAGGTTGCCTTGTTTGGCGATCTCGGCCTTGTTGGTCGTTCCGAGCAGGAACGTCTCGAGGCGCTCGAAATCGAGCCCGCGGTGTTCCATGTCGATGATCATGAAATCGAGATCGGAAGAGGAAAACTGGGCCGCCGCGTACAACGAGAAGTCATACATGATGGCGCCGGCCAGCGATTTGCCTTTTGCCAGCTTGTCGATCGCCGCGTTGATCCGAACCGTACTCTCCTGCGCCGACACCATACCGGCCCCCAGCCAAACCGCCACGAGAACGGCCGCCACGATTGGCGCACCGAATCGGAACCTGAACCTGCGCATGGAAACGTGTCCTTTCAATGTCCTGTCGAGTTACTTCAGCGGGATGCGCACAGATTCTTTCTGAGCCATCTGCCACACGCCCTGGCTGTTCTGCGTATACACCTCGAGCGTCCGAACGCGGTACAACTCGCCCTTTGGCGGCTTCACGTCGACCGGCCCCGACAGCACGGCGGTCTTGCCGTAGATCCGCACCTTCGTGCCTTGATCGGTCATCGACTCGTAATGCGAAGGTCCGGTGAGGACGGCCTTGATGTACTCCGCTTTCGACTGCGTCTGCCCGCCTCCGTGCGTGTACACGAGGTCGTCGGCCAGATACTTCTCGAGCAGCGCTTTGTCCTGCTTGATGGCGCCCTGCCTCCAACCATTGCCAGCCTCCCGCACCGCGTCGATTGGATCTGCGGCCACGAGCATCGCGGTGGCGGCTACCGCGAAGGTCAACGCGAGAAATCGTCTCATCAGAATTCCTCCTTAGAACGTCACGCTCCAGCCAAACTTCGGCATGCGGCCGCACTCGACCTCGTGCACTCGGGCCAACTGGCGTAAATTTGTCAGGTTTCCGACTACTATGATGCCGTACGGGGCCCACGGAATGCCAGCGGTCTCGAAGCCCAAACGCAGACGTAAGTCCTCTCCTGCCAAGACCCTAGACAGCGGTCCGCTTTCGCACCTTCTGTTGAAAATCGAGTATACGTGAGCGCAGGCCGGCGCTTTGTCGCAAGATGTTTCAGGAAAGCTAGGGTGCCATCGGGGCGGCGACTGCCGAGGGCTTCGACTGGTCGGCCCACCGCGTCGTGATCGCCCGCCACTCTTCGCTCATCACGGCGATCTCGCCCATCGTCTCCGTCGAATCGAGCCGCTGACCCGTGCGCGATTGCGCGCGTTCGGGAATCAGCGTCTGCATGACGAATCGCTCGAGATCCGCGCGGAAGTCTTTCCCCTCCTGGTGGGACCCGACGCGCATCCACCCTGCCACGGCCGCATTCCAGGCACCGTCCACATCGCCCGTTCCGCGTCTCGCCACCACCGACCAGTACGTCGCGGGACGTGACAGCGGATTGCGATCGAGCTCGTCGCGCACGGCAGCCTGCATCACCGCATAGGCGTCTTTCCGCGCAGACCCTGTCAGCGCCTCGGCCACGCGAGACAGCGTGGCCGCCCACCACTCGAGCAGCTTCTCGAACTCCGTCGCCGACAAACGCGCCCGTGCGGATGGAATGACGCTCGTGAACATCTCGGAAGCGGCACCGGGTTGATCGTCGAGGAAGAGCGCCGTGCCAAGACCGATCTGCCACTCGATGGCTTCCTGCGGCGCCAGATGGCGGGGGTTCAGCGACACGAGATCGGCACGTGCCGCGGCGAGATCCTGTGGATCTTTCGTGTGACGGAATCGCTCGAGGCGCGCGCGGGCAGCGATGAGCGTGGCCGAGGGCACCGCAGCCGGCTTCATCATCGCGGCGGTCGCCGCCGCGATCGAATCGTCGTACTGGCCGGCGTTGTAAAGCGCGCGCGCCCGCTCGAGATCGCTCTGCGCCGCGGCTGCGCCGGGCCACAGGACGAGCAGGGCGAACACCGCGAGAGTTGTCAGTCGCATCTAACTGTTGTCACCGTCGAGCATGCCGCCGATGGTGCCGAGAATCGATCCTTCTTCACGTCCGCCGCGTCCGACGCGTCGGTACGGCCGAAACGATCCGGTTCGCAAGGCGGCTGAGCGGAAGTGACTGCAACCACACTCTGCCGGGGCCGCGCAGCGTCGCAAAGAACAGTCCTTCGCCGCCAAACAACGCCGATTTGATCTTTCCGACGTACTGAATGTCGTAATTCACCGAGGGCTGCAGTGCCACGATGCACCCGGTGTCGACGCGGATGAGCTCGCCGGGCGCCAGCGTCCGCTCCTGCAACGTGCCCCCCGCATGCACGAAGGCCCACCCATCGCCTTGGAGCCGCTGCATGATGAAGCCTTCGCCGCCGAACAGCCCGACGCCGAGCTTGCGCTGAAACGCGATGCCGATGCTGACGCCCTTGGCCGCGGCGAGGAATGAGTCCTTCTGCGCGACCAGCTCTCCGCCGACGTCGGGCAGATGAATGGCAATAATTTTCCCCGGATACGGGGCGCCAAAGGCGACTTTCTTTTTCTGGGCGCTGCGATTGTGGAAGACGGTCATGAACAGCGACTCCCCTGTCAACAGGCGCTTGCCGGCGCCCATCAGCGCCCCCATGAACCCGCCCTGCTGCTGCGACCCGTCGCCGAAGATCGTCTCCATCTCGATGCCGTCGTCCATGTACATCATGCCGCCGGCCTCGGCGACCGTGGCCTCGTTCGGGTCGAGCTCGACTTCGACAAACTGCATGTCGTCGCCGTAAATCTTGTAGTCAATCTCATGCATCTCAGCCATGGCACCTCGCGGGCTAACTGAATGTGAAATCTAGAATCTAGAATCTAGAATCTGGAAACTAGAATCTGAAATCTAGAATCTAATACTGAAGTTTTGCGTTCCAGGTTCCAGATTCTAGTTTCTAGATTCCAGTTTCTAGATTCTAGATTCTAGATTCCAGATCTCACTATCCATCTCCACCCGGGAGCCAGCCTGCAGGCATATCGACATACGTCCGGTTGAGGTCGCCTAGCGACGACACGCCCAACAGCTTCATCGTGCGCACGATGCCGGTGCGAATAATCTCTATGGCGCGATCGACGCCAGGCTCGCCGGCCGCGGCAAGGCCGTACGCGTACGCGCGGCCGAGGAGCACGGCGCGCGCGCCGAGCGAAAGCGCCTTCACCACATCGCCCCCGTTACGGATGCCGCCGTCGACGAGCACTTCGATCTGATTGCCAACCGCCGCAACGACTTCCGGCAGCGACCTGATGCTGCCAGGCACGCCGTCGAGCTGGCGGCCACCGTGATTGGAGACGACGAGGGCATCGCCGCCTTCGTCAACGACACGCCGCGCGTCTTCGGCCGTATGCACACCCTTGACGACGATCTTGCCGTTCCACAGCTCGCGGATCCATTTGAGATCGTCCCAGCACACGACTGACTGTTCGAGCGTCTTTCCCACATCCGCGTACGGCATGGGTCCTGTCGGAAGCAGGACGTTGGGAAATTCCATCAATCCGCCGTCGGCGAGCATGCCCATAATCCAACCCGGCCGCGCGATCATCTGCCCCAGGTACGGGAGGCCAGAAATGCCTCGCCCCAGGAGCTCCTTGATGCCGTTGCGAACGTCGCGCTCGCGCAGACCCGGAACGCCGGTGTCGATCGTCACCACGAGCGCCGTGAAGCCTGCGGCCTTGGCGCGATTCAGCATGTTGACGGAGGCTTCGCGACCGCCGCAGAGATAGACCTGATACCACGCCGGGCCGCTCGTCGCCGCGCGGACCTGTTCCATCGGCGTGCCCGACAAGGTCGACAGGATGTAGCCGGTGCCCGCCTTCCCTGCCGCGCGCGCCGCGAGCACTTCGCCGTTCGGATAAAACATGCGGCTGCTGCCGACGGGTGCAAGAATGAACGGCACCTCGAGCGGCACGCCCAGGACCGTCGTTTTCAGATCGATCGACGGGATCGCTACCGCGCCGCGTGGACGGAAGGTCAGCTGCTCAAACGCTTTCACGTTATCGCGAAGCGTGACTTCCGCGTCGGCGCCGCCGTCGATGTAGTCGAACACCACGCGCGGCAGGCGGCGCTGGGCGAGCCGCCGGAGGTCACTGATGTTGAGCACGCGAGGCGGGGCGACGCTACGGGGCATGATGGGATTCTATCGCACGATGCGGCGGTGAATCGGCCTCGGGAATTGGAAGATTGGAGGATTGGCAGATTGCGAGATTGCGAGTCGCACGAGCGACCCATGGTACATTTCTGAGCGTGAAGGGTCCTTCCTGATGACGCGCGACCCGCTGCGTCTCGCCTTCCTCGGCTGTGGCTTCATCACCCAGGTGCACAGCCGCCACCTGAAAGGCTTCCGGCCGCAGATTGCCTGCAGTTACGCGAGTCGCGATCGGGCCAGGGCTGAAGAGTACTGCCGGCGATTCCAAGGCACAGCGAGTTACGCAGACTATGCGACCGCCATTGACGATCCGCGCGTGGATGCCGTCGTCGTGGCCGTGCCGCCGCGCTTTCACCTTGATCTGACGCTGCGAGCCCTCGCAGCCGGCAAACATGTGCTGGTCGAGAAGCCCGCCTTTCCGCGCATCGAGGATTACCGCACGGTCATCGACGCGCGCAACCAGGCGAAGCGTATCGTGCTCGTTGGTGAAAACGATCACTACAAGCCGCTCGCGGTCGTCCTGCGAAAGCTGGTCGCCGAAGGCGCGATCGGCGACATGGTATTTGCGCACTTCACAACCATTGCGAAACGGCTGAAGAGCGCCGACGACTGGCGCAACGACGAGAGCATGGCCGGGGGCGACGCGTTCTTTGAAGAAGGCATTCACTGGCTGCATATTGCGGGCAGCCTGGGACCGAAAATCGTGTCGATCGACGGTTATCGGCCGTCGCAATCACGCGAAGGCCCCGACACGCGCGCGAAGAGCATGATGGTGGCGTTCAAGTACGACAACAGTGCCGTCGGCTCGCTCTACTATTCGCGCGAGATACCCTCGCTCTTCAGGGGCCTGCGATTGTCGAAGCTGTACGGGCGCAGCGGCATCATCACATTCGAATCCAACGGTCTGTTCGTGCTGGCCAGAGGCAACGGCGTGCCGCGTCTGGTGTTTCCCGGCTTTCGCGACATCCGCGGCTACCAGGCGATGTACCGCGACTTCCATGACGCCATCACCATCGGCCATGCACCGCAAATGAGCCTCGAGCGCGCAGTGGAAGATCAGCGTCTCATGGACGAGGTGTATTCGAGCCTCCAGCGCACGGCGTAATGGGGAACGAACGCTACGACGTCATCATCATTGGAAGCGGGGCGGGCGGAGGCACGATGGCCCACGCGCTGTCCGGCACGGCTGCGCGGGTGCTCATCCTCGAGCGCGGCGGCTTCGTTCCTCAGGAAGACGAGAACTGGAATCCAGAGGCGGTCTGGAAGCACCTTCGCTATCAGACCACGGAGCGCTGGATCGACGAACAGGGCCACGAATTCAGGCCGTACACGCACTACAACGTCGGCGGAAACACAAAGTTCTGGGGCAGCGTGTTGTACCGCCTCCGGCGCGAAGATTTCCAGGCGGTCGAGCACATGGACGGGATCTCGCCCGCATGGCCGATCGACTACGACACGCTCGCGCCGTACTACGAGCGCGCAGAGCGCCTCTACCACGTGCACGGCGAGCTTGGTGCCGACCCGACCGAGCCCGAGCGCGGGGCATTTCCATTCGCGCCGATTCCGCATTCCGAAGAGATGGCCGCGATCGTCGCGCAGCTGCGCTCGCTGGGGCTGCACCCGTCACCACTGCCGCTCGGCATCCGCGACGGCTGCATTCTCTGCAATACGTGCAACTCGTTCGCGTGCAAGCTGCATGCGAAGAGCGAGGCCGAGGTCTGTTGCGTCCGCCCCGCACTCGAGCAGCCCAATGTGGAGCTCTGGACCCACGCCTGCGCCAAACGCCTGATCACCAATGCGGCCGGCACCAGGCTCGAAGCGGTGGAAGTGGAACGGAACGGCGAAACCGTCCGGGTCGAGTCTTCGTTCTTCGTGGTGTCGTGCGGCGCCGTGAACTCGGCGGCACTGCTGCTGCGCTCGGCCAGCGACAAGCATCCCAACGGGCTCGGGAATTCGTCGGGGCTCGTCGGCCGCCGCTACATGGCGCACCTCGCGACGATGATGCAGGGGTTCCATCCGTTTCGAAAGAACACCACGGTTTTCCAGAAGACCGTCGCCATCAACGATTTTTACTTCCGCGGACCGCAGACGCCCTATCCGCTCGGGCAGATTCAATCGCAGGGCCGCACGCACGGCGTGATGGCTCAGACGGTCGTACCTCAGGTGCCTGTGTCGTACTACGACTGGTGGGTTGCCCGTGGTGTCGACTGGCTCGCGATGTCTGAGGATCTTCCCGACGCGCGTAATCGCGTGGTCGTCAATTCCCAGGGACGCATCCAGCTGCTCTATCGCCCCAACAACGTCCGGGCACATCGCATGCTGGTGAAGAAAATGCGGCGCATTCTGTACCGGCTCGGGTTCTGGGTCGTGATGACCCACTCGCACGGCAGCAAGAACACGACTCATCAGTGCGGCACGATCGTGTTCGGCAACGATCCGCGGGAGTCGGTGCTGGATAGCTACTGCCGTTCCCATGACGTCGAAAATCTGTTCGTCGTCGACGCGTCGTTCTTTCCTTCCTCAGCGGCAGTCAACCCGGCACTCACCATCGCGGCACAGGCGTTGCGGGTTGCGGATCACCTGATTACACTGCACCATCCATGAGCACCGCCCGCCAGGGCGTCGCTGCCCTCGTGCACACCATAGTTCTCGCCGTCTTCTTTGCCTCAGGTTTCAGCGCGCTGGTGTACCAGGTCGTGTGGGTCGAGATGCTCGACAAAGTCTTCGGCGTGACCACATTCGCAGCCAGCGCGGTGCTGGGCGCGTACTTTGCCGGCCTGGCGCTCGGCGGATATCTCGGTGGCAGGCTGGGAACCCGGCGCAATGGGTTGCGTCTCTACGGCGTCATCGAAATCGTGCTCGGGCTGACGGCGTCGATCGTTCCGTATCTGCTCGCGCGACTCACCGATGTGTACAGAGACCTTTATCCGCTCCTGGTTGATCGGCCATTTCTGCTGGTCCCGGGGCGATTTTTTCTCTCATTGGTCGTGCTGGTTGTACCAACCACGCTCATCGGCATGGCGCTGCCGGTGCTCGTGCGAACGCTCACGACTCAGTACCGAAGGAGTCGGTCAGAAACTGCCGCGACTCTACGGATGGAATACGTTCGGCTCGGTCCTCGGCGCGCTGTTGACCGGATTTCTCCTCATTGGGTTTCTCGGGCTCCGGCAAACCATGTATATCGCCGTGGCCATCAACATCAGTGCGGGCGCGATCGCCCTTTGGGCTGCACGCTTCGTGTCAGAGCCCGGAGGCTGCGACGAACCCCGGCCTTTCAGCCTGACACTGCCACAACGTCATGACGACTCCGCGTGGCAAACGACGGCGCTGGCTGTCACCTTCTGCTCGGGCTTTGCCGCACTCGGATACGAGGTCGCCTGGTTTCGCGTGCTGGTACTGATGTCCGATCACCGGGCGAATACGTTCAGCGCAATCGTCGCCGTGGTGCTGCTGGGCATTGCCGTCGGCAGCATGATGATGGTGAAGCTGAACCGGCGCGCGCACGAGCCGGCGTCCATGCTCGCGAACGTGCTCCTTGGATTGGGCGTGATCGGTTTCCTGTGGCTGCCGCTCGTCACGACTTTCTCCGCAGCGCTGGCCGCTGCAGCGGCAGCGTTCATGCCGGTGCCGACTAAATCTGGCGTGCCGCTTGCGGTCGCCATCGTCGTCATGCTCTTCCCATGTCTACTGATGGGGATGAGCTTTCCGCTCGCCGTGCAGGTCCATACGCGCGGGGCCGGCGACGTCGGAGAAGGTGTGGGCAGGATGTACGCCCTCAACCTCATCGGCGCCATGCTCGGTTCCATCATGACCGGATTCGTGTTGCTGCCGCTCGCCGGCGCGCAGCTCACGCTCGTCGCGCTCTCAATGGTCTTTTTCATGGCGGCAGCGCTGGTGCAGCACCGAAGCGGCCGTCCGAGGCACGCTTACGGAATTGTGGCGGGCGCCGTGTGTGCCGCGGCGATTGCCGTCATCATGCCTTATCGCGTGCTCGATGCGTTGTTCGCGCGCGTGCATCCGCACGCACGGGTCATCGAGAGCCACGAAGACATCGAGGCGACGGTCACCGTGGCTCAGCTCGATGCGAGTCGCGTCATGTACATCAATGGAGAGCATCAGGCGGATGACACTCCATGGACCATCAGCGTTCACCGCCTGCTCGGTCTCATCCCGTGTGTCGTTCACGGCAACGTGCACTACGCGCTCGTCGTCGGGATGGGCGGCGGCACTACGGCCGGTGAGATCGCGCGCTGCACCACGATGGGAACCACCATCGTCGAGCTCTCCCCAAGCGTCGTGCAGGCGGCGCGATCGTTCGGCACTCATAACCGGAACATCGCCGATTCGTCCGAAGCCGACGTCGTCGTTGCGGACGGCCGGAACTACCTGCTCATGACGGATCGCCGCTATGACGTCATGACCGCCGACACCATCCGCCCCATCTACGCGCACAGCGGCAACCTGTACTCGCACGACTACTACCGGCTGATGGGCGCCCGGCTGAGAGAAAAAGGGATCGTCCTGCAGTGGGTCGATGGGTCTCTCCGCGATCACGAGGAGCTCATCGTGATGCGCACGTTCGTCAGCGCCTTCCCACATGTGGCGATGTCCGAGCTCGGCGGCAGCAGGTTCCTCCTCGGCTCGAACGAGCCGCTGCCCACTGATGCACGCCATCTCAGAGATCGTTTGACGCCGGCTGTGCTCGACGAGCTCGCCGCCGCAGGCGTGGCGAACGCCGAGACGTTCCTCGGCTCGTTCGCGCATGCGGGCGACTCGCTTCGCGCCACGATCGGTGCGGGCCCCATCATCACCGACGACCGCCCCATCAACGAATATTTCGGCCTGTTGCGGATGGGCGGCCTGTGGAAGCGCCTGCCTGAAGCGTCGGCCGCCTACCGCCCCTGACAAAAACGTAAATCCGTTTCGGTGTCCGCCCCGTAGAGCACAACAGGACGTTCGTCTGATTCTGTTTTGTGCCGCTTTTACAAGGCGGCGGGAGGTTGTAGGTGAAAAAGCTAATCGCGCTTCTGTTCGCTGTTGCGCTCACGGGCTTCTTAATGACGCCGACCGGCGCCTCGAGCCACCGGGAGGCCCCATTGATTAGTGGCGATCCACGGGCCGACAACACGGACGTCTACGCGTTCGTGAGCCCCGATGATCCCGGAACAGTCACAATCATCGCCACTTACATTCCGCTCGAGGAGCCGGCCGGCGGTCCGAACTTCAACAGCTTCGACGACAACGTGCTGTACGAGATTCATGTCGACAACGACGGCAATGCCAAGGACGACGTTACGTACCAGTTTCGCTTTCGCACAAAAGTGCGCAATCCCAATACGTTTCTCTACAACACCGGCCCCATCGACAGCCTCGACGATACCGACTGGAACATGCCGCAGACCTATCGCGTGACGGAAATCCGTGGTCGATCGCGCGATTCCATTGGCAGGGGCCTTTCGACCACGCCCGTCAACATTGGCCCGCGCTCGATACCGTCGTTCGACGCGCTGCGCGCAGCGGCGACCTACACGCTGTCGAACGGCGTGAAGGTTTTCGCCGGACAGGTAGACGATCCGTTCTTCGTCGATCTCGGGTCGGTCTTCGATCTGGCCGGACTCCGGCCGTTCAACACGCTGCACGTCCTGCCGCTGCCGACCGCGGCCGGAGTCGACGGGGTTGGAGGCTTCAATACCCACGCGGTTGCCATTCAGGTGCCCATCACCCAGCTCACCCGCGACGGCCAGCTGCCGACGGGACCGGCCGATCCCAAGGCGGTGCTCGGCATCTATGCGAGCGCCAGCCGGCGTGCCCTGTGGGTAGACGATGACGACGATGATGATGACGATGACGATCGGGATCGCGATGAGTACATCCAGGTCTCACGGCTCGGAAATCCCCTTATCAACGAGGTCGTGATTCCGCTCGGCCAGAAGGATCGCTGGAACAGGTCCGACCCGCGCGACGACGATCACTTCCTCAGGAGATACACGTCACCGGAAGTGACCAGGCTGGAAAACTTCCTTTATCCCGTTCTGGACAACGCGCCGGAAACAGAACGCGGAGACCTTGTGGCTGTGCTTCTTACGGGTGTTCCCGGTTTGAACTTCACCGGCCCAAGGAAGGCCGACTTGCTGCGCCTGAACACGGCGATTCCGCCGACCGCCCCTGCCGGACTCGGAAACCGTCTCGGCGCCCTGGCCGGCGATCTCGCCGGCTTTCCAAATGGCCGGAGACTCGAGGATGACGTAACCGACATCGACCTGCGCGCATTCGCATGCGGCTACGGAACGGTCGTCGGGCCGATCATCGAGGGGTTCGGATTCTGCGCCGGCAACGCGAATCGATCGCCCAACAATCTGCTCGGGGATGGCGTCGACGCCAACGATCTCCCGTTCTCGGCGGTGTTCCCGTATGTCGCGTCGCCGCATCAAGGCTACGAACACAACCACCACTAGAACGTGATGCGAAAAGGATTCTCGCGAATCGTCATAGTGGTCATCCTGGGCTCCATTGCCGCGCTGGCTCCTTATCTGAGCCGGCGCGGCACGCGCGAGTCGACCGAGGCTGAAAGGATCGCGCCCGCCGTCGGCATGCCGGGTGCCCCTTCAACCTCGGCCGACGGGCTGCAACGCCGCATATCGGAGATGGAGAACGTGTTGCAACAACGGCCGAAGGATGCAGGTGCGGCCGTTCTGCTGGCCGACGCGCTGCTGCGGCAGGCACGGGTCACAGGCGATGGCAGGTTACCGAACCGGGCCGAGAACCTGCTGCGATCGGTGCTGAAAGACTCGCCGGGGCATTACGACGCGCTGCGGCTGCTGTCCACTGTTCATCTGTCGCAACACCGGTTTCGAGACGCACTCGAGGTGGCCGAACGCACCCGCAATTTCCGGCCGAGCGATGCGTGGAACTACGGTGTCATCGGCGACGCGTCGATCGAACTTGGCGACTACGAGGCGGCGTTTGCCGCGTTCGACACCATGATGAAGATGCGGCCGAACGGAGCCGCCTACGCGCGTGTGGCCTATGCCCGCGAGCTGAAAGGAAATCTTCGCGGCGCGCTCGAAGCGATGCAGATGGCCGTGCAGTCCACAACCGCCCACGATCCCGAAGCGCAGGCGTGGTATCTCGCGCATGTCGGAGAGATCTATCTCCGCATGGGAAGGCTCGACGAGGCCAACCGCGAGTTCGGCCGGGCCGCGTTCATCTTCCCGGACTACCCGTTCGCCCGGATTGGACAGGGCAAAGTGCTGGCGCTTCGAGGCGACCGGCAAGGCGCGCTCGCGATCTTCCTCGATCAGTTCACACGCACGCCGACCCTCGACCTCGCGGCACGAATTGGCGATCTTCACGCCTCCGGCGGCGGCACCGCCGAGGCCGAGCGCTTCTATCAGCTGGCCGAAGATCTCGCCGGACCGGCTGTCGCACAAACGGAAGCCGGGCTCGCGCTGTTTCTCGCCGAACGCGATCGCAAGCTGCAGGACGCCGTGCGGATCGCGGAAACGCTCGCGAAGGCCCGGCACGATATCTTCACGGACGATGCGCTGGCCTGGGCCTACTACAAAACGGGCCGCCTGGACGAAGCCCTTGCGGCATCGTCGAGAGCACTCCGAACCGGCACGCGCGACGAGAAACTGCTCGCACGCGCAGCCGCCATTCGATCTGCCGTCGATCGGCGCGCACGCAGCTAGACAGGCAGATCCTCAACACGGAGGAACGGAGCGAACATCGACTTCGCGCTGCATTCCCGCGTCGTGCCATCGCGCTCGTCGCGTCATCGTGTTCCACGTTTTCTTGTATTTCCCAAGGGCTCTGCGTCTCTGCGCCTCTGCGTCGAAACAGCCGACGACTGCTGATTCGTGATATAGCAGTGACTGGAGACCGCGTTGAAAGCACGCTCGTTCAGCCATGCCGGCATTACCGTGTCGGACTTCAACAAAGCCGTGAACTTCTACTGGGATGTGTTCGGCTGCCCGCTCGTTGGCGTGGCCGACACGCCACCCGATCGCGTGCGCACGTTCTTCGGCGTGAAGCACGATCAACCGACCTGCAAAATCGGCTGGATCCGTGTCCCGGGCGGCGGCGTGCTCGAGATCTTCGAGTTCCAGCCGCAGCAACCCCCGGGGCCAGTGCCGTGGAACGGCGTGGGCCTCACGCATATTTCCTTCAACGTGAAAAACCTGCAGAAGTGGCACGAGTACCTGCAGACAAAGGGTGTGGAAATCATCAGCAAGCCCGAGCGCTCGCCTCGCGGGCACTCATTCTTCTTCGTGAAGGATTTCGACGGCAACCTGATCGAGCTGATGGATCTCGGCTACATGTATCACGTGCTCAACTGGTTCGGACCGCTGGGCGGATGGTTGTTCAGACGCGGCATGTATAAGAAGTATTACGAAATAGAAAGTAAAAAGTAGAAATTGAAAAGTATGCGGGTCCTGCTGCTTACCCTTGCCATTGCGCTTCACGTGCAGCCTGCGGCGGCGCAGGCGCCGGCGGCTCTGCCGCGCGTGGTAGTGCTCGCGACCGGCGGGACGATTGCGAGCCGCTACGATCCTGCGATCGGAGCACTCGCGCCGGCCGTCACCGGCGCCGCGCTCGTGAGCGCCGTGCCCGGTCTCGACAAGATCGCCAGCGTCGAGGTCGAGCAGATTGCCAATATCGGCAGCTACGACATGACGCCCGATGTCTGGCGGCGGCTGGCGAAACGTGCGAACGAGCTGCTGGCCGGCAATGCAATCAGCGGTGTCGTGATCACGCATGGCACCGATACACTCGAAGAGACCGCGTACTTTCTCGACCTCACGGTCACGAGCGAGAAGCCGGTCGTCCTCGTTGGCGCCCAGCGGGCGGCTTCCTATTTCGACAGCGATGGGCCGCGCAATCTGCTCAACGCCATCCGTGTGGCAATCTCACCCGAAGCCGTGGGCAAAGGCACGCTGGTCGTCATGAACGGCCAGATCAACGCGGCACGCGAGGTCACCAAGACGAACACCATCGAAGTCGAAACCTTCAAGACCCTCGAGTTCGGCGCGCTTGGCATCGCCGATCTCAGCGCCGTGCGGTTCTACCGTGCGCCGCTGCGACGGCAGACCATCCCGCTCTCGGACAATCAGTCTCTCGGTCGTGTCGAGATCGTGACCCAGTACGCCGGCGCCGACGGCCGAATCGTTTCGTTGTTGCTTCAGCAGGGCGGCCTGGACGGGCTCGTCATCGAGGGCTTTGGACTGGGTCATGTCACGTCTGGAACGCTGGAGGCGATCAAGGAAGCGCGCAGCCGGAACATCCCGGTCGTGCTCAGCACACGCGTGTATACAGGGAGGGTGGTCCCGCTCTACGCGCGCGACGTCGAACTTCAGCAGCTCGGGTGCATCCGGGCCGATAACCTGAGCGCCCAGAAGGCGCGCGTTCTGTTGATGCTGGCGCTGACGAGAACCCGCACGACGGATGAGCTGCAGAAGTACTTCGACCGCTAGCCTCCGCCTTCAGTTTTCGCCGTTCCCCGAAATCAGCGTTGAGTGAGCGCGTTCGCCGGAGGCGTCGCCGACATGCCTTTGAACACGAATTTCTGCGCCCGATTGCCCGGGTTCACCTCTGCGGTATAGAGGTTGCCTTTCGAATCGACGGCGAGCAGATGAGGCGCCTGAAAATCACCGGGCGCCGAGCCGCGCGCGCCGAATTGATAGAGCACCTGAAGCGTCTTGCGATTCAGGACGGCGACATGTGAATTGCCCAGATCGGACACGTACAGAAACTGCTGTTGCGGATCGCGCGAGAAGCCGAGACCGGCGGCCGACCCGCCAGCCGGACCGGCTCGATTCACGAATCCCTGCGTGACGTACTTTCCATCGGTCGTAAACACCTGGACGCGCCGGTTCTGCCGATCCGCAACGTACACCAGCCCGTCGTTCGAAATCTCGATGGCGTGGACGGGATTGCTGAAACGCGGCGAGCCGTCCCCTTCGGTATCGAGCGCGGGCGCGGGCGGCGTTGGCACCGCACCTCTCGCACCTTCCGCACCTCTCGCACCACCTTCCGCACCTGTTGCGCCTCTCGCACCCGCCGCACCTGTCGCACCCACCGCACCTGCAGGAGGCGCATCGTCGGGCGCCTTCGCGAACGCACCCCACATCCGCTTGAACGCGCCTGTGTCGGCGTCGAGCACGATGACGCGGCGATTCCCGTACCCGTCAGCGATAAAGACTTCGTTCGTTTTCGCGTAGACGAACACATCGGCGGGCCGGTTGACGTTCTTCGGGTCGGCGTTGCCTTTGCTCTGGCCGCGCGCGCCAAACTGTTTGATGAATTTTCCCTGCGTCGTGAACTTCAGCAGCATGTCATCGCCGATGCCGCTGCCGCCAATCCACACGACGTTCTTGTGATCGATGAAAATGCCATGTTCGGTCGCAGGCCAGTCATACCCCTGCGCATCGCCACCCCAGGCATTGACGAAACGTCCCTCCGCGTCGAACTCGAGCACCGGCGGCGCCGCCCGGCCCTTCAGATTCTCCGCCACTGTTCTGGGACGGTGCAGGATCCAGGCGTGATCGCGGGAGTCGACGGCGACCGCCGAGACCACACCCATCACCCAGTTATTCGGAAGCGCCGGCCAGGTGGAATCGACCTGGAAAACCGGCATGGTCGGCGACTGCCCGGTCAGCGTGACGGCAGCCAATACAAGCACCGTTATCCGGGTGGCGGTTTTCAGCATATGTCCGTCCTTTCAATCCGAGGACAGGGATCGTATCAGTTCAGCAGATCGAGGAGTCGGCTGAATTTGATCGTCAGGCTTCGGTCCGGGCGCATCAACGTCGAGTCGGCCAGACCCTGCGTGTCGTTGTACACCACGAAGAGCCCCGTGTTGGCCTGGTTCAACCAGCCGAACCGCAGGTTGCTCGACCAGAGATTTGCGCGGTCGTTGTACTGCACGAGCGCCTGAAAATAGATGCGCGGCGTAAACGAATACGACGCCCGCGTGCTGACCAGGTTGGTCACAAACGCGCCCCACGGCAAATCGATGTCGTTGCGGCTCCAAATGACCTGGGTATTGAAGGTATCGCTCAAACGGAATCGCAGCTCAGGCGCGACATTCACCCGTGAGCCACCGAAAAATCCCCCGAACGTAATCCTCCCCCGGACCGACAGCGGCGCGCCCTGATTCGTGAAGGCGACCAGCTGCGCCTCGGTGTGATCGTAGGTGCCGGCCGGCACGAAGATGCCCGGGTAAATCTCGAACGGAATCGTCACGCCTTCATGCGTCAGGTTCATGCCGGTGTGGAATTCGTGGCCGGCTCTCAATTGCCAATGCTGGTCGATGTGCATGCGGCCGGTTTCGAGCAGGCCGTCAAAATTCCAATACGCGTTGTAGCCCGCATGCGGGCGCAACTCGTGAAACTTCCAGAAGCTCCCCTCGGCCAGACGGATGTTCCGGTTGACCGAGAGCTCGAGCTTGCGAAATCCGCTGTCGCGTGAGAGGAAGCCGACCTCGGGGTTGAAGTTTTTCCCGACCTCAGCGTAGCCCGCACCCAGCCGCCACGCTTCCGTGTTGTGCGTGACGCCGACCTGATACGCGTGTTCGTCGCCACCGAGGCCGGGCGTCTGCGTGCGCGCCGCGAACGCGTTCACCAGGCCGTTCTGGCCGAATCCAAAGCGGCCGTCCACGGCATAGCTCCGGTTGTAGTTGTCGCCCCGCGCGAGACCGCTCGTCGCCTGGCGGTTGACGAAGATCGCCCCCACCGCCGATCGGTTCGGCAGCTCCCGCTGCACACGAGCCACGCTGAAATTGTTGGCCGGCAGACCGCGCACTTCCTGCGTCTGCATGTTCAGGACGCCGACACTCGTGTTGCCGGCGACGCGACCCGAGAGCCGGCCGCCCGCAATGATCGGAATCGTTCCACCATCGGGGCCGATGCCGATCGCCCTGCTGAAGAACACCTCGGCCTCGCCGCTCATGCCAACCGAGAAGAGTCCCGCGTTTTCGAGAAAGAACGGGCGCTTCTCGGGGAAGAACAAGTTGAAACGATCGAGGTTGATCTGCTGATCGTCGACTTCAACCTGCGCAAAATCGGTGTTGTAGGTGGCGTCGAGTGTGAGGCTGGGCGTCACACTGTATTTCAGATCGACGCCGACGTCGCCAGTCTCGACCGAGCCGCTCGGCAGCGTACCTTCGCCTCTCGATTTTCCGAGCACGTACGGCGTCAGTTGCAGGTTGCGTTGAGCCGGAATGTCGAGGCCCGACAATGTGCCCGCCAGCGACAACCGGTAAAGGTGGTACTGCCTCGGAAGCGGCGACCAGAAGGCGGTCTCGTTCCGGCGCCTGATGTTGCGTTGAAAGTTGATGCCCCATTCCTGCACGTCGCGCGACGGATAGCGGAGCGTGCGGAACGGAATCGCGAACTCCGCGCTCCAGCCATTGGCAAGCATCTGCGAGCGCACCTGCCAGGAGCCGTCCCAGTTGATGTTGAAGCCTCCGCCGGAACCGCCGGCCTGACCTCCGCCGCCACCACCACCACCGCCTCCGCCACCACCGCCGCCACCACCACCACCTCCGCCGCCACCGCCGCCA
This sequence comes from Vicinamibacterales bacterium, assembly GCA_963811435.1. GTDB lineage: Bacteria > Acidobacteriota > Vicinamibacteria > Vicinamibacterales > JAMQPK01 > JAMQPK01. The sequence continues at coordinate 2,369,869 of CAWERD010000002.1, read as the reverse complement.
CTGGCTTGCCCTTCTCCCATCACCTGACCGTCGAATTCGATGCCCGCCGGACTGGTACCGAACACGAACCCGTTCTGCCTGTCGCGAAATGTGTCGAGCACGACAAGGAAGCTGTCGGTGTCGGTCAGCGATGCGTCTCGCCGGCTGTCGGCGCTGATGATGAGCTCGGGCGTACGGTCGTAGTTGACGACGCCGATGTAGAGGGCATCGGTCGTGTAAAGCACGCGCACTTCGGTCTTTTCGGATGCCGGTTGACCGTCGTCCGGCGTGGTCTGCCAGAACCCGCTGATCACCTTCGCCGTCGCCCAGGCCTTGTCGTCGAGCACGTTGCCGTCGACGACTGGCGCCACCTGCGCGGCCGACGCCTCTGCGGCGACCGAGCCGGGTGGCGGCAACGCAATCGCTTGAGCCAGGGCCACCGCGGGGCACGACAGCAGCAACACGACGGCGGCGAACGGGTATTTAGGTGCAGACATGGGCAACAATTCCTGAGCGCTGCGACACGTGGTATCGAGTAAATTACGCGTGGATGCCATAGCGTAACCGAACGCTGAATATTGGCCAAATTGCACATGCCTTCCCGCCGGGATTTTCTGATTGGCGCCGCATCTCTGGCCGTCGCCCCTCTGGCTGCGCAGACATTTGATCTGGCAATCGTGAACGGCCGGGTCGTGGATCCGGAATCGGGCCTTGATGGCATTCGACACATCGGCGTCACCAACGGCCGCATCGCGGTCATCACTCCGGATCGCGTGACGGCTCGCGCCACGATCGACGCCACCGGACTCGTCGTCTGCCCCGGATTCATCGATCTCCACGCGCACCAGCAGACGCCCGAGACCTATCGCTACCAGGCTCGCGACGGCGTCACGACGTCGTTCGAGCTCGAGCTGGGGACCAGCGACATCGACGGCTGGTACGCCGCCAGATCGCGAAGCCTCATCAATCACGGCGTGAGCATCGGGCATATTCCTGTTCGCATGGCGGTCATGAAAGATCCAGGGAGGATTTTTCCCACCGGTGATGCCGCTCATCGCGCGGCAACTTCGGGAGAAATCAGGGAAATCACACAGCGCATCGCGGAGGGACTGAAAAAGGGCGCAGTGAGCATCGGGGCCGGTTTCGCCTACACCCCGGCGGCGGCCCAAGAAGAGCTACTCGAGGTCTTTGGTATCTCGGGCCGGGAACAAGTGACGATCCATGTTCACACCCGCCGCGGCATCGCGGGATTGGACGAAGCGCTGGGGCTCGCAGCTCAGGCAAAGGCCCACTTACACGTCGTTCACATCAATAGTACCGGTGTCGCCGCAACACGCGAGCTGCTGCAGGCGATCGCAAACGCGCGCACACGCGGCATCGACGTGACGACCGAGGCATATCCGTACACGGCGGGCATGACGGAAATTCAGTCCGCGAATCTGGACGAGTATCAGACCGCGAACAGTGACCGTCTGGCGCAACTGGAATGGCCCAGGACAGGAGAGCGGCTGACCCCTGAGAGTTTCAAGAAGTACCGGCAGATCGGCGGCCCTGTCGTACTTCATACCAATACCGAAGAAATGGTGGCTGCCGCAATTGCCAGCCCGCTCACGATGATCGCCAGCGACTCGTACTGGGAGAACGGAACAGGCCATCCGCGCACGACCGGTACCTTTTCAAAAGTGCTGGGCCGCTACGTTCGCGAGGCGCGCGCGCTCACGCTGATGGACGCGATTCGAAAGATGACGCTGATGCCGGCGCAACGACTCGAGGGACGCGTCGCAGCCATGAAGACCAAAGGGCGGCTGCGGGCGGGCGCTGACGCCGACATCACCATTTTCGACGCCGCACGTGTCATCGATCGCTCAACCTATCGCGAGCCCGGAGTGCCGCCGGTTGGCGTCCGTCACGTGATCGTCAACGGCGTCGCCGTCGTTCGGAATGAGCAACTCGTCGATGGCGTTGCGCCAGGCCGGGCAGTGCGGGCTTAGGAGATCACGGAGTGTCATGGCAGATGGCAGATGGCGGATGGCAGATGTCGGGTTCATGAAACGATTCACGGTTGCGGCTCTGCTGTTCGTCGCGATGTCGGCGTCGGCTCAACAGCCGGCGGCTCGTCCGAACATCCTCCTGATTCAGGCCGATGACCTCGGTTACGGCGACCTGAGCGCGTACGGGCAGTCGCGCTTCGAGACGCCGATGCTCGATCGGCTGGCGCGAGAAGGCATCCGGTTCACGCAGTACTACTCGGGCAGCACCGTGTGCGCGCCGTCGCGCACGTCGCTGCTGACGGGGCTGCATAGCGGCCACTCCTGGATTCGCGGCAATGGCGGCCCGCCTCCCGGCGACACACCGTTGCGCCCCGAGGATGTCACCATCGCAGAAGTGCTGCACGGCGCAGGCTATCGCACCGCCGTCGTCGGCAAATGGGGGCTTGGACAGCCGGGGTCGACCGGACAGCCCGATCGGCAGGGATTCGACTACGCATTCGGGTTTCTCGACCACCGCCATGCGCATCGGCAGTTCACGGACCACCTCTGGCGCAACGCCGAACGTGTCGACACGGATCTCGGTCGCGACTACGTGAACGATCTCTTTACGAAGGAAGCCGCGGCCTTTATCGAGCGCAACGATCCCCGTCCGTTCTTCGTGTATCTCAACTACACGGTGCCGCACGCAGAGCTGCGTGTGCCGGACGATTCGCTTGCGCCATTTCGCGGACGCTTTCCCGAAGAGCCCTTCGCGAATCAACCCGCCGACGAGCGGCAGACAGGAGCGCGACCGGATGCCCCGTCGCTTGGCTACCGCTCTCAGCCGGTGCCTCACGCGGCCTTCGCGGCCATGATCACGCGCATGGATCGCGACATCGGCAGGCTGGTCGATCTCGTCCGTACGCGCGGGCTCGATCGCCGCACGCTCGTGATGTTCATCAGCGACAACGGCCCGCACCGTGAAGGAGGCGGCGACCCCGCCTTCTTCAAAAGCAGTGGCGGGTTGCGAGGGATCAAGCGCGATCTCTATGAGGGCGGCATTCGAGTCCCGATGATCGCGCGCTGGGTGGCCACCGTGCCGGCCGGGCGCGTCAGCGATCATGTCTGGGCGCACTGGGATATGCTGCCGACGCTCGCCGAAATCGCAGGCACGCAGGCACCTGCCGGCCTGGACGGCACCTCGATGCTGCGCGCGCTTCGCGGCGAGGCGCAACCGTCACATGACTTTTTGTATTGGGAGTTTCACGAGCGAGGTTTCCAGCAGGCGGTCAGAATGGGCCGCTGGAAAGCCGTGCGGCTCAAGCCCGGCACTCCCCTCGAGCTCTACGATCTCGCCGCAGATCCCCGTGAAGAGCGCGACGTCGCCACAGCGAATGCGGATGTGGTCGCCCGGATCGAGACGTACCTGAAAACCGCGAGAACCGAGTCGGAGCGGTGGCCCGGAAAATGAGGAGGCGACGATGAGGCGTGTGGTTCTCCTGGTTTTGCTTGCAGTCGTCCAGTCGGCCGCGGCTGGACAATCCGCGCAACCCGTCAGCCGGGCAGACTTCGACAAGTGGAAGAAAGAGCTGTCGAACTGGGGCCGCTGGGGCAGCAACGACGAGCTCGGCGCGGCCAACCTGATTACGCCGGCGAAGCGTCGGCAGGCCGCCGCCCTGGTGAAAGAGGGTGTCTCGGTCTCGCTCGCCAGAGAAACGGATACGCAAAAGGCGATCGATAACCCCGACCCGTACGAGCACAGCATGCTCACGATCGGCACCGATCGGTTCGGCGTCGTTCCCCATGGAGTCGCCCACACGCACCTCGACTCGCTGGCGCACATCGAGTACGACGGGGTCTTCTACAACGGCTACAAGCCCGACCCGGCAACGGTGATGAAGCGCGGCCACGCGCGAAACTCCATCGTCAACCTGAAGAACGGGATCTTCACCAGGGGCATTCTCATCGATCTTCCCCGCCTGAAAGGCGTGCCCTATCTGGAACCGGGCACACCGATCTATGCGCAGGACATCGAAGCATGGGAAAAAATGGCAGGTGTCAAAGTAGCGGCCGGCGACGCGCTGTTCATTCGCACCGGCCGGTGGGCCCGCCGGGCCGTGACCGGTCCTTTCGACACGAGCCGGACAGGAAAGCGATCGGGACCGAGCGCGTCGATGATCCCCTGGTTGAGGCAGCGCGATGTGGCCTTACTCGGCGGCGATGTCCCACCCAGCCTCGCGCCGACGGACGTCGAGGGCGAGACCGGTGCGGTTCACGATTTCGCGCTCGTCCACCTTGGGGTGTATATCTTCGACAACTGCGATCTGGAGGCTCTCGCCGAGGCAGCGCAGGCGCGCAAGCGCTGGGAGTTTCTTTTGACCGTCGCGCCGCTGCCAATCCGCGGCGGCACCGGATCGCCGGTCAATCCGATCGCGACGTTCTAAATACAAACAGAAGATCAGGAGATCAGGAGATAAAGAGACAAAGAGAATTCTCCACGATCCTTTGATCTCCTGATCTCCCGATCTCTTGTTCGAATTTTACGGTATCTTTTCCATATGACGACAAATACATGGATCACGCGCCTTGCGGCGACCTCAATCGGCGCAGGCGTTGTGTGGACCCTCCTGAGCAGCCCTGCGGTCGTTCGGGTCGACGCGGCGGGCTCGTGCGAAGGGCTCGCATCGCTGGCGCTGCCGGGAGCGACGATCACGCTTGCCCAACCGGTCACCGCCGGCGGTTTCGTGCAGCCGGGAGCCAACCCCGCGCGCGGGAACGCTGCGGCAAAACTTCAGCCGTTCTGCCGGGTGGCCGTCACGCTGAAGCCGTCGAGCGACTCCAATATCACGATGGAAATCTGGATGCCCACCTCGAACTGGAACGGCAAGTTCCAGGCGGTCGGCAACGGCGCCTTCAACGGCAACATCGCCTACGACGCGATGATGACGGCGCTGTCGCGCGGTTACGCGACGAGCTCGACCGATACCGGCCATACCGGCGGAAGCGCGAGCTTCGGGCTGGGACATCCGGAGAAGGTCGTTGATTTTGGATGGCGCGCGGTGCATGAGATGACCGTCGCCTCCAAGAAGATCATCGCCGGCTACTACGAAAGCGGCCCGAAGTTCTCCTACTGGAACGGATGCTCTGCCGGAGGACGGCAGGCGATGAAGGCGGCGCAGCGCTTCCCTGCCGATTTCGACGGCATCATCGCCGGCGCGCCGGGCCTCGACTGGACGGGACGGGCCGCGTCGGCCCTGCGAGTGGCGAAACCCCTCGAAGGGAACGAACCCGCTCGCCTGACTCAGACCGCGCGCCAGGTTCTTCACACGGCCATAGTCGAGGCGTGCGACCTCGCAGACGGCGTGAAGGACGGGCTCATCGAAAATCCGAAGAGCTGCACGTTCGATCCCGGCGTTCTCGAATGCAAAGGCGCGGCAGGCGCCAACTGCTTGACGAAAGCGCAGGTCGAGACAGCACGATCTATTTATGCGGCAGCGGTGAACCCGGGCACAAAACGGGCGATCACCGGTCTCGAGCGCGGCAGCGAGCTGGGATGGAGCGATCTGGGGTGGACGTCGTCGGCGCGCACAACGGGACTCGAACAGTTCCGGTTCCTGGTCTTTGGCGATCCGAGCTGGGACGTGCAGAAGTTCAATTTCGAAACCGACATCGTGCGTGCCGAGGAACTGGATAACGACACGATCAACGCGCTCGATCCGAACCTGAAGCCATTCCTCGATCGCGGCGGAAAGCTGATTCAGTATCACGGGTGGAGCGACCCGCAGATTTCTCCTTCGTCGAGCACGCAGTACCTACACCCGCGTGACAGCCGCGCTTGGCGGCGCCAAGAATGTGCACGGCTCCTACCGGCTGTTCATGGCGCCCGGTGTCGGCCACTGCCGCGGCGGCGAAGGCCCGAGCGCATTCGATATGGTCACTGCTCTCGAGGACTGGGTCGAACATGGGAAGGCGCCCGATCAGATTGTGACGTCGGGCTCGGCCCCCGGCGGCGGCAATCGAACGCGGCCGCTTTGTCCGTACCCGCAGGTCGCAACGTACGACGGAAGCGGAAGCACGGATGATGCGGAAAATTTTTCGTGTCGGGCACCAGCGCGGCCGTAGGCTCGCTAAAGCGTCATAATCTCTACGCCGACCGTTCGATTCACGATTTACATTCGAAACGACTGATGACAAAATACGCGCACACTTTAGCCTTCCCCGATGCTTCAGCACGCGAGACGCGCGCCTGACAGTTACGAGCCGTTCTACGGGTTCCGCCAGACGCCGTTCGGCCTGACGCCGAATCCACGCTTCGTCTTTCCCTCTGCATCACACGAACGCACGCTGAAGACGATCGTCCACGCGCTCGCACGTCGCGAAGGCCTGATGCTCGTGACCGGCGACATCGGCTGCGGAAAGACGACGCTGTGCCGGCGGCTGCTCGCGATGCTACCGCCCCGCACGTTCATCTCGGTGATTCTCAACCCGTTTCTCACGGCCGAAGATCTGCTCAAGCAGGTGCTGGTGGATTTCGGTCTGGTGTCGAACGTCGACATCCGAGGCGGAGCGCTCACCAACGCGAGCTGCCACGACCTCGTCCGAACGCTTCACGATTTTCTCGGCACGCTCGCCAGCCTCGATGCGACCGCCGTCATCATCCTCGACGAAGCGCAGGATCTCACGCTCCGAACGATCGAGCAGATTCGGCTGTTGTCGAACTATGAGACCGACTCGACAAAGCTGCTGCAGATCATTCTGGCCGGCCAGACCAACCTGGAAGCGATTCTCGAGCTCGAGCAGCTGCGGCAGTTCGGCCAGCGCATCTCGAGACGCTGCAAGCTCGAGCCGCTCCAGCCGAACGAAGTCAAACCCTACATCGCCTGGCGTATGGCCGCGGCGCTTGCCGATCCCGATCGGCCGCTGGTCAGCCGCGCCGCACGGAAGGCCCGTGAGGCCGTCAACTCGTTTCCGTTTTCCACCTCCGCGGTCCGGGCCGTCGCACAGATTTCAGGACGGGTTCCTCGAGTGATCAATCTGTTATGCGACCGCTCGCTTGAACGAGGCAGGGCGAACGGAAACGTGGCGATTGACGTCCGTATCGTCGGGGAGGCCGCACGCGACTTGAAAATCGCCGTGCCGATGTCGGTGAACCTTGTCGAGCAACGGACACCGGCCGCCATTCTTGCGGCGTCCGCTTTATGCGCGCTCTCTATCGTGATCGCACGTCAGTACCCTGGTCTCATGACACCGGCGCCGCTGCCCCAGGAATTCGTCGCACCGATCGCGGCTCCGGCTCCTGCACCCGAGCCGATGCCTGTGCTGACGCCGCTTGCCGCAGCCGCAGAGCCGTCGTCATCGTTCGAATTGGCAGTGGCGTCGTTCAAAACCGCGGCACGCGCACACGATGTGGCCGGCACGCTGCAGCAGAGCGGGTATCGCGCGAGCGTCGTGGCCTCGTCGCAGTGGCAGCGGGTCATCGTGGGTCCGTTTGAGACACTCCACGCTGCACAGGCGGCGCGCGAGGCGCTCGCCGCCCTGCATTTCAACGACGTCGGGATCAAGGAAACGCGGTGAGCGTAGGCTTGCCGTTGCTCGCCCGAGAGTGCTCGAAGGCTTTGACAACCGAGTCGACGAACGCGGCGTAAGACTGTTCCGCCTCGCGCCGGCGCCTGAGCAGCGCGTCGATTTCTGACTCGATGGTCCTGACCGCCTCTTCAGCCTCCCGTATCATCGCATCGGCACGCTGCCGCGCTTCGCTGATCAGGGCCTGCGCGTTGAGCTCGGCCGCCGCGCGGATGTCTTGCGCGGCCTTGTGCGCCGACACGAGCGCAACGCTCAGCTGGTCGTGATTCTGACGGAGCTCGTCGATGGAGAGCCGCTGCCGGTCGAGCTCGGCCGTCAACCGGTCGGCGTCCTGCGCAGCATCCGCCGCATCCATTGTGAGCTTGGCGATGGCCGCATCAACCTGTGTTTGGTCATATCCCAGAAGCTTTCTACTGAACGGCATGGGCAACAGTGTAACGAAGTGGCAAAACGTCGATCGTACGCTGTTAACATATCGGGCCCTGCCGGAGGCCGAACCACTCAAAGGAGGTTCTATGCGCGTGGCTGTTCGAGCGCTTGCCGTTGCCCTGCTCGTTTCGCCTGTGTTTGCTGCAGATCATCCCGATTTTCGCCTGTGGAAGGCCAATGAGCTGAGAAAGCGCGATGCGGCGTTGTCGAAGAACGTCGGGCCCGACCACTCCTCACGGGAAACGCTGGCCGACTTTGGCGATCACCGCTTCCGCTTCCTGTACCGGGACGCCGACGGGTTTCCCGAACAGCACGACAAGATCGTCGATGTCGTCTTCGTCCAGAGCGGCGAGGGAACCCTTCAGCTCGGTGGGACGCTGATAGACAAGAAAGCCACCGGCGGCACCGGGGAGTTTGTGGGATCGCGCCTCGAGGGCGGTTCTCGACATCCGCTGGGCGCGGGCGATGTCATCCACATCCCCGCCACCATCCCGCACGCGTTTCTGGTGGCCAAGGGTAAGCACATTACATACGTGCTCGTGAAGTTCCCGGAACAGTAGGGCGTTCGATGATCTCGGCGAGAGAGGCACTTGAACGCCTGAGCGAAGGCAACCGCCGTTTTGTGTCCAACGTGCGCAGCCATGAGTCATTGGCAAGCGAAGCGCGCCGCGCCGAGGTGGCGGCCGGGCAGGAGCCCTTCGCGATCATCCTCGGGTGCTCTGACTCACGTGTCCCGGCGGAAATTGTTTTCGACCAGGGTCTCGGCGATCTGTTCGTGATACGCGTGGCGGGCAACATCGTGGCGCCGTCGCAGGTGGGCAGCGTCGAATTCGCCGCCGAACAATACGGCACACGGCTGGTGGTTGTGCTCGGCCATTCGCAGTGCGGGGCGATTCTCGCGACGATCGATCAGCTGTTGCGTCCGAGCGCGAATCACTCGAGAAACCTGCGCTCGATCGTCGATCGCGTGCGCCCGTCCGTAGAGCCGCTGCTGACCACGCATCCGGCGCACGCCGGCTCCGACGCGCTGGTGCGCGACGCCGTTCGCGCGAACGTGCGCATGTCGGCAGCGCACTTGCGGCATGGGTCGGAAGTACTCGAGGAGCTGATCGACAAGAATGGCCTTGTCATTGTCGGAGCCGAGTACCTCGCTGGAAACCGGAGTCGTGGAATTCTTCGACGGCGTGATATAGACACGTCATCAGCAGGAGGTCGGACATGCGTACAGCCGCCATACTCACGTTCGCCGCGTGCATCTCCGCAACCGCCATCGCACAGGACACGCAGCGATTCGAGATCGACCCCTACTGGCCCAAGCCGCTGCCGGAGAAATGGATCATCGGCCGAACGGGCAGCATCTGCTCCGATGCCCACGATCACCTCGTCGTCACCAACCGCCGCGACATCACGGAGGAAGAAGCGGAAACCTCGCTTCAGGCACCTTCGGTCCTCATCTTCGACCTGGCGGGCACACTCGTCCACTCGTTCGGCGACTCGAACACCGTGCCGGGGGTCATTCACGGCTGTTTCGTCGATCACGAGAACAACATCTGGCTGACGGGCAATGGTGACGGCATCGTTCAGAAATGGAGTCACGAGGGCAAGCTGCTGATGCAGATCGGCAAGCGCGGCGCGTTCGATACATCGAACGGCACCGCGAAGGGTGAACGGCTCAATGCCGGCAAGTCTCAGTTTTTCAATCCTGCGGGAGTTGTCGTGGATCCGGGCAACGGTGATGTCTACGTCGCGGATGGCTACGGCAATCGGCGCGTGGCGGTCTTCAACCGGAACGGCGAGTTCCTTCGTCAGTGGGGCCACCAGGCGACGCAGCAGGAGACCGAGAGCGGCGCAAGCGGTGCCTTCGCCCAGATCGTGCATTGCATCGCCATGAGCCGGGCCGGGCTCATTTACGTCTGCGATCGTCAGGGCGATCGCGTTCAGGTGTTCGACAAGACCGGCACGCTCGTCAGAAACATCTGGGTTCGAACGGGCACACCGACCCTGCCCGATCCGCGCGGCACCGTCTGGTGGATTGCCTTCTCCCGCGACCCGGAACAGAAATTCATGTACGTGATGAACGGCCGCAACGAGCAACTGCACATCCTCGATCACGCCAGCGGCAAAATCCTGTCGAGCTTCGGCCGCCCAGGCCATTGGCTCGGGAATTTCACTCATGGTCATGCCGTCGCGGTCGACTCGACCGGCAACCTTTATATTGCCGAGACCGATACCGGACGGCGTATGCAGAAATTCAGGCTGGTGAAATAGCGGGAAATCGCCACCCTAATAGAAAGCGGACTTACAGTTTTGTGTGTCGCGTCTCGTGACACGCCCCCCTAACCCTCGCTAAATGCCCGCGTTCAGGCGGGCATTTTCTTTGCTCCCTCCAGCCCCGGTTCAACCCGGAATCTCGCGATCCAGGCAAAGTCGTAAGGAGGACAGAATGCGCTCGAAGGTCATGTGGGGGACGATCATCCTTTTCAGCTCGACGACACTCGCGGCGTGCAACGCGTCTCAGAAACTCGACGCGGCGGCCAAAGAGCCCGAACAGCTTGAGCTCACTCCGCAGGAACCGGCGCCGCAGCCCGCACCCGTCAAGGCCGTTCAGCCGAAGAAAGCCGTCGCGAAGGATGTGAAAGCAGCGGCCGCGCCTAAGACGATCGCGGCAAACACGACGGCAACACCGGTAGACGCCACGCCGGTGATACCGGCCACGCCGGTGATGGAGTCGCGCGCTGTCGCCGCGAAGCAGGCCGATGAGGAAAGCATCGCAACGACGATTGCAGGATGCCTCATTCACGACGAGGGCGATGGCATATACCAGCTGAAAGACACCGACGGCATGCATGCGCCGAAGGCGCGCAGCTGGAAGTCTGGCTTCATCAAGAAGGGCTCGGCGAAGGTCGACGTCCTGGACGCGAACAACCGCCTCAGTCTCGCATCGCACGTGGGCTATCGGGTGAGCGTGTCGGGCACGCTGACCGATCGCGAGATGCAGGCACGCGCGGTTCGCGCGTCGACGGAACGCTGCGACTGAAACTTAAACAGGAGATCAAGAGATCAGGAGTTTTCTTTCACAAAGAACTCTTCTGATCTCTTGACCCTGTCGCGCCGATTTCCTCCCGACTGTCGACTGTCGACTGTCGACTGCCGACTGCTGACTGCTGACTGCCGACTGCCGACTGCCGACTGCCGACTGCCGACTGATATACTCCCTCCCATGCGTCTATCGTTGTTCGTGTCTTCCATGCTGTTGGCCTCAATCGCGCTGTTTGCCGAATCTGCTGCTGGAGTTCGCTGGACGGCGCCGGCCGGCTGGAAAGTCGAAGGCCAGCGGCCGATGCGCGCGGCGACCTACTCGATCGCCAATGCGGCCGGCGATCAGGGCGTGGCCGAGTGCGTGGTGAACTATTTCGGTCCGGGCCAGGGCGGCGGCGTCGAGGCAAACGTCGAGCGGTGGAAAGGACAAATTGTCGGCGCCGATGGCAAGCCCGCGGCTGCGAAGGTAGACAAGCGAACCGTGCGCGGCGTGCCGATTACGGTCATTGACGCCTCTGGCACTTACACGGGCATGGGCGGACCGATGATGGGTGGTTCCAAATCGGTCGCGGGATATCGTCTCATCGGCGCCATCGCCGAAGGACCGGGCGGGCACGTCTTCTTCAAGCTGACCGGACCGGCGAAAACGATCGCCGCCGAGTTGAAGAATTTCGAACAACTGCTCGCGTCGATTCAGCCCGATAAATAGCCGGGTCTCCAAAACAAGACCCGGCCTGCGTAAACCCGCCAAAGCAAGACCCGGCGTACGTAGGGCGGGTCCTGCTCTTTGGACCCGCGTGGTACTGTGGCCGACCTCGTCGTACTCCTGCATTTTCTCTTCGTGCTGTTCGTGATATGCGGCGGCATACTCGCGATCTGGTGGCCTCGCATCATCTGGGCCCACGTGCCCGCCGCTGTCTGGGGTGTGCTGATTGAATTCGGCGGATGGATCTGTCCGCTGACGCCGATCGAGAATCGTCTGCGGCGTGCCCGGGGCGACGACGCGTACCAGGGCGACTTCATCGCGCACTACATCCTCCCGGTTCTCTATCCCGAAGGGTTGACCCGGCGCGATCAACTCGTCCTTGGCGGCCTGGCGTTGTCGATCAACCTCGTCGTCTACGCGATGGTTTTCTCGCGGCATCGGAGATCTGCAGCGAAAGACATATGATCGGTGGTCAATGAACGTCGATCTTCAGAGCCTGCCAAGCTCTGCCCGCACCGCCCTGCTCTCTCTCCTCGTCATCGCTGTCGCCTATCTTGCCGGCCGAATCGCGGGACGTGTCGTTGCCACGCAATTGGGCGCGCTCCTGCGACGTACCTCGAGTCGCTGGGACGACGCGGTCGTGGACGCGGTGGCCCGGCGAGTACCGTTCTGGAGCGTTCTGGTCGGCGTCTACGTCGCGGCGGGACACTGGACGCTGACGCCCAACGGCGCCACCACGATCAACAAGGCCCTCTATGTCATAGCGGCAGCGTCGCTGACGTCGCTGGCCTCGGAAGTGCTCGCCAAGCTTGTCCGTACGCCCGGGCAGACAGTGGACGCCGGCCTGGCCACAACGACGCTCACCGAAAACCTGATCCGCATCGTCGTCGTCACGCTCGGCCTGCTCGTCATTCTCAGGGGGCTGGGCCTGGAGATCACGCCCATCCTGACCGCCCTCGGTGTCGGCGGTCTCGCCGTGGCGCTCGCACTGCAGGACACGCTGGCGAATCTTTTCGCAGGTTTTTATCTGACGGTCGCTAAGCAGATTCGCATCGGAAACTACATCCGTCTGTCGTCGGGCGAAGAAGGCTATCTCGTCGACATCGACTGGCGCGCGAGCCGGCTGCGGCAGCTGTCGAACAACACCGTGCTGGTGCCGAACGCCAAGTTCTCGCAGTCGATCATCACCAACTACCATCTGCCCGACCAGGAGCTTGCCGTCACGATCGAAGCCAGCGTCGACTATGCGAGCGATCTGGATCGGGTCGAAAAGATCACGACCGAGGTGGCTCGCGATGTCATGCAGTCCGTGCCGGGCGGTGTGCCCGGCTTCGAGCCGTTCGTGAGATACCACACGTTCGGCGATCCGGGTATCGGGTTCTCCGTGATTCTGCGCGCGCAGGAGTTCGTCGATCAGCACCTCATCAAGCACGAGTTCGTCAAGCGGCTGCACCGGCGATTCGCGTCCGAGGGTATCGCCATTCCCATCAAGTCCCTGGTACAGCGGCACGACGCGCCAACGCCGCCGGCACCGTGACAAGACCTACATGATCGGCATCTGATCGCCGCGATCTTGCAGAAACGCACCCCTTTCTACGGCTGGATCGTACTCATCGTGGCCGCGGTCGCGATGGTGGGCACGCTGCCCGGCCGCACGCAGGGCCTTGGACTCATCACCGAGCCTCTCCTCGCCGACCTGCATATCGGCAGAGTGGATTACGCACAGCTGAATCTCTGGGCCACGCTCATCGGCTCGGCCGGCGCCCTTGGGGTCGGCCGCTTCATCGATCTCGCGGGCAGCCGGATCGTGCTGGCCGCCGTCGCCGTCGCGCTTGGAATAACGGTCTGCCTGATGAGCCGGGTCAGCTCGTTCGCGGAACTCGCGATCGCGGTGACCTTGACGCGCGCGCTCGGCCAGAGCGCCCTGTCGGTGGTCAGCATCGCGATGGTCGGCCAATGGTTCGTGCGCCGCATCGACACGGCGATGGCAATCTACAGCGTCGTGCTGAGCATCGGATTCATGATCGCGTTCCCGATCGTCGGCTCGGTGGTTCAATCGCGCGGATGGCGGACGGCATGGCTTGGTGTAGGCGCCGGCATCCTCGCCGGTCTCGTTCCCCTGGCCCTTCTGCTGGTGCGCCGCAACCCGGAATCGATCGGCCTCGTACCGGACGGCGTCACTCCAGAACCTGGAACCGCGAACGCGGAACCAGCAACCAGGAACCAGAACCCGGAACTCGGAATCCGGAACCCGGAACTTGCCGGCTACACCTTGAGCGAAGCCGTTTCAACCGGCGCGTTCTGGGTGTTCGCAATCGGCGCCGCGCTTTACGGACTGGTCGCGTCGGGCATCGGCCTCTTCAACGAATCCATCCTTGCCGAGCGCGGGTTCGGACCGGAGATCTACTACCAGACACTCGTCATCACCGCGATGACGGGTCTGGCGGGGAATTTCATCGGAGGCTGGCTCGCGCGCTTCGTGGCGCTGAACCGCCTGATGGCGATCTCGCTTCTGGTGCTGACGCTTGGCCTGCTCGCGCTTCCGCACGTCAGCACGGCGGCGATGGCCATGGTGTGGGCGACGATGATGGGCCTCGGCGGCGGGCTGGTGATGGTGCTCTTCTTCAGCGTCTGGCCACGCGTATATGGGCGCCGTCATCTCGGCCGCATCCAGGGTATCGCGCAGGCGATGACGGTGCTCGCGTCAGCCGTCGGCCCGCTGTTGCTGGCGGCGACGGTGGAGCGGACCGGCAGCTATGCGGCGATGTTTTACATTCTCGCGGGCGCCGTTGGCATTTTCTCAGTCGCTGCGGCAGCGGTTCGACTGCCACGTCCAATCCCTAATCCCTGATCACAAATCCCTAAAACATCAGCCTCGCACCGAACTGAATGTGCCGTGGCGATCCCGCCGAGAGAATCTGTCCGAAGGTGGGCGATCCGAAGAAGTTGTCGGGCAGATCGAAATTTACCCGGTTCAGCAGGTTGAACGCTTCGGCTCTCAACTGCAGGCTGGTCCGTCCGGCCAGCGGGATCCGCTTCAGCACAGCCAGATTCACATTCTGATAGCCAGGTCCTTCGAGAATATTCCGGCCGGCATTGCCGAACGTGCCGAACGCCGGCAGCGCAAACGCCGATGTGTTGAACCACTGATCCGGGCCCTCGTTGTCGATCGCCGCGTTGCCGCTGACGTTCGGGCGGTCGTTGGCGCCGAAGCCGAGCGACGAGCGACCGGTGTTGCTGCGGTCGACTTCCGGTAAGAGCGCGACGGTGAACGGCCGGCCGCTCTGCATCTGCACGATGCCGCTGATCGTGAAGTCGAACGGCAGGTCGTACGAGAAGCTCACCGAGAAGCGGTGACGCACATCGAAGCTCGAGCGACCCCACTCGGCATCGAGATTCGCGCTGTCCTGCGGGAAGTTCGGATCGCCGGCGCTCGTGAAGAAGCCCGACGCATCGTCCATCGATTTGCCCAGCGTGTAGGCGACGAGCATGGTGCAGCCGAACGCATAGCGCTGCTGGAAGCGCGCCTGAAGACTATCGAACTCCGACCGCGCGCGCGATTCTGTGAGAGTGATGTCGGCAAACCGCGGATCCGGCCTCAGGTTGAGCTCGGCCGTGCTCGGCCGCGGCTGGTTGGCGTCGCGGGCGGCAATCAGGTTTCGTCCGCGCGACCCGACGTAGCCCACCTCGGCCACGCGAGTCGGGCCCAGTTGGCGCTGCAACGTCACGTTGAACTCGTGCAGATAAGGCGTGCGCAGGTCGGGCTGAAACCCTGTGGCCGGATTCGGCGTCGGAATCGGGAAGTTCTTCGGCCACGGATCCGACAAGGTCACCAATCCGAGCGGCGAGGTGAAGTACGCGGCGAAGTTGAAATATGGCGCGCTGAAATACAGCCCCTCGCTCGGCGCGAGCGCCGAGTGGTTGTAGTGGATGCCGTAGGCGCCCCGGAGCACCGTCGTCGCAGCCCGATCCACCGTCCACGCCGCGCCAAGACGTGGCGCCCAGTTGTTGCGATCGGTCTCGTACCCCGCTCGCGGAAAACCATCGGTGCCGACCGCCTGCAGATTTCCGGTCTGCGTGTTGTAGAGCGTCGCGCGATCGTCGACGTCGACCGGCGGCGACGTCAGGTCGTACCGCAGTCCCGCAGACAAGGTGAGGTTCGGACGGATGCGGTAGCTGTCCTGCACGAACCACGCGTACGCCTCCGTTCTCAGGCGCTGCGGATTGTCGAGTTTGGCGAGCGTCGTAAATGTCGGCAGTCCGCTGAGCAGATCGATCATCGGGTTTCCGGTGAAGGCGCCCGAGAAGGTCAATGTCCCGCGCGCCTGCACGTCACGAAATGCTTCCTGACGGATGAGTCGCGCGTCGACGCCTGCCTTGACCAGGTGAAGGCCGCGCGTCCACGTGAGCGTGTCGGCCAGCTGAAGGGTGTTGGTGGTGCCGTGCTGCGGGTTGTTGTACTCATGCCCAATCGGAGAGTAGCCGCTCACGGTCACGAGGCTGAGCCCGGCATCGCGCGGGTTGGTCCACAACTCGGGTAGACCCACCGTTCGGTTCACCGCACCGCCCTGCTCAGGGAAAACGCCTGACGACACGCGATTGACCCCGACGCGCGTCTCGTTCAGCAACTCCGGCGACAGAATGTGCGTCGCGCTGGCCACGAAGTTCTGCCCCCGTCGCGCGACATCGGATCCGTATCCCGGCAGCGATGAAAAGCCCGGCCCGCTGAACGGCTCGAAGAGCCGCCGGTCGGCAAAACTGTAACGCGCCGTCAAGTCGAAGGCGCTGCCGAACGTCGTATCGCTGCGAACGTCGAAATGATCCGTGCGATCGCGCTGCGTTGGCGACGTCACGTAGTTACCGATAAAACCCGGACGATTCGGGCTCGGGAACAACGCGGCAATGTCGCGCCCCACGGGATGGGTCAACGCCGGCGGCAGCGCGTTCTTGAGGGCGTCGATCGGCACCGTCGTCACGCGCGTGATGCCTTCATCGCCGCGTGTGGCCTCGTAATCGGCAAAGAAGAACGTGCGGTCGCGCACGATCGGCCCGCCGATTGAGAAACCGGCCTGCGTGCGCTGATACTCCGGGTCGGGCTCGCTCTTCGGCGCAAAGTAGTTGGTGGCATCGAGCGCGCCGTTCCTGATGAAGGTATACGCGGTGCCTTGGAGTCGATTGGTCCCCGACTTCATGACCACGCTGATCTGTGACGCCGCCTGACGGCCATGCGCCGCCTCGGGTGTGCTCGTGAGCACTTCGAATTCCTGGATGGCATCGACTGGAGGCCTGACGCCCGTCGTGTTCAACTTCGGATCGACGTTGTCGGCGCCGTCGAGCAGGAAGCTGTTGAAATCCTCACGGCCGCCGTTGACGCTGAACGAAAAGTCGCCTCGTACCGAACCCGCCGATCCCTGCGCGGCAGGGACGGTACCGGGTGCAAGCAGCGTCAGCTCGAGAAAATTGCGGCCATCCAGCGGCATGTCGAGAATCTGCCGGTTCTCGACGACGGTGCCGACCGCTGGAGAGTCTCGTCGCATCTCGGCAATCGGCGCCGAAACTTCGACACGGTCCGTGAGCGCTCCCACTTGAAGCTGCGCGTCGGCGCGGCGTTCCTGGTTTACCTCGAGGGTCAATCGCTGCATGTGTGTCTTATGGCCGGGCGCGGCAATCTCGATACGCCAGCTGCCCGGCGCCAGCTCGGCCAGCGCGAACGCTCCGGAGGCACCGCTCGAGGTCGCGCGTGTTTCGTTGGTGGCCTCATTGGTCGCCGTCACGCTGGCGCCGACCACGACGGCCCCGGACGCATCTTGGACGCGCCCGCGTATCACACCGCGATGGCTCTGCCCGTCGAGACCCGCCGCCAGTACCAACGACCACACGAGCACCTGAAAGGAGTTCCGGATCATCCCGAGTACCTCTTCGTAAGCAGCCTTCTCGGCTGGGACGTATTCAAGTAACATCCAAATCCTATGCTGAAACAGCTCTTTTCAGTCGCCGCCGTTTGCCTCACCTTCGCAGGTCCTGCATGGGCGCAGGGTCCCCGCCGGGTCGCGCTCGGCGACTGGCCCGAAGCACGCGGCGCCACTCGCGACGGCATTTCGGCAGAAACAGATCTCCCGTCTTCCTGGGATCTGAAGGGAACCAACCTGCTCTGGCGTGCGCCGTTCGGTGGCCGTTCGGCGCCCATCGTGATGGGCAACCGCGTCTTCGTGCAGAATCCCTCGGGTCGCGGACCGGCGCTGCAGGAGCGCGTGATGGCGCTCGACGCCGACAGCGGCAAGGTACTGTGGGAATACAAGTTCAATATCTTTCAAAGCGACGTGCCGCCACATCGTGTGGGCTGGGCTTCGCCTGCGGCCGATCCGGAAACGGGCAACATCTACGCGTTGAGCGTCGGCGCCACGCTCATCGCACTGAGCGCCGAGGGCAAGCCGCTCTGGCAGCGATCGATCGGCGAGGAATTCGCGGCGTTCACCACGCACGGCGGCCGGACGATGTCGCCGATCGTCGACGGCGATCTGGTGATTGTCAGCGCCGCAGTCTCGAACTGGGGCACGCAGGCGGCGCGCTCGCATCGCCTCATCGCGCTGAACAAGCGCACTGGCGATATCGTGTACGTCTCGAACCCTGGAGGGCGGCCGTACGACACCGCGTATGCGGCGCCGTTCATCGCGACCATCAACGGCACGAGGCTCCTGATCGTCGGACTCGGGGATGGCGGCATTCACGCGATCAAGGTGCAGACCGGCGAAAAAGTCTGGAGCTACGTCGCCGCCAAGCGCGCGATTAACACGGGCGTCGTCGTCAGCGGGAACACCGTCATCATCTCGCACGGCGACGAGAACCTCACCGGCAACGAAATGGGCATGCTGGCCGCGATCGACGGATCGCAGACCGGCGACATCAAGGCGACCAAATGGGTGCACTACGGCGAGCAGTTCGGCTTCTCGTCTCCGCTCGTCGACGGTACGCGCCTGTATCAGATTGAAAACGGATCGCGGCTGAAGGCGTACGACATCGAGACCGGGAAAGAGCTCTGGACGCAGCCGCTCGGCACGTCGCAGAAGGCGCCGCCGGTGATGGCGGACGGAAAGATTTTCGTCGGCACCGAGAGCGGCAAATTCTTCATCGTCCGGCCGCATCCGGATCGCGCGGAGATTCTGAGCGAAGTCGAGCTGCCGATCAGCAAGAACAGCATTGGCGGATCCGAGGGCACAGCCGAACAGGTCTTCGGCGGTGCGGCCATCTCGCGCGGACGCATTTTCTTCGCCACGACCGATGCGGTGTACGCGATTGGTCCCAAGCAGCGGAAGACGCTCACCGGCTTTGCGGCAAACGAGCCCGCCGTCGTGGGTGAAGGTGCGCCGGCATATGTGCAGGTGTCGCCGACAGAGCTCGTGATTGCGCCCGGCCAGAGCGTCAAGCTGACCGCCAGGGCGTTCGACAGCCGCGGACGCTTCCTGCGCGAGGAAAAGGCCGTGTGGTCGCTCGACGGATTGAAGGGCACTCTCACTGAGGGTGCCTTTACGGCCGCCGGCGATCGCGAACAGGCCGGGCTGATTAAGGCGACCGTAGGATCGCTCACGGGCGACGCACGTGCGCGCATCGTACGGCCGATGCCGTGGACCGAGACATTCGAGTCGATGGCAGAAAAATCGGTGCCGGCGGGATGGGTGAATGCGGGCGGTCCGCTCGGACCCCTTGCGGTCGCCACGGTCGACGGACAGAAGGTTCTGGAAAAGACGCCGACCAACACGCTCTTCAAACGCGGCCGCGTCTTCATCGGTCCGGTGGAATGGTCGAACTACACGATGCAGGCCGATGTGCGCGCGCCGACGCGGCGGCGAATGATGGCAGACGTGGGCATCACGGTGCAGCGCTATAGCCTGGTGCTCTATGGAACGACTCAACGCCTCAAGCTCGAACCATGGGAGCCGGAGACTCAGCGCACGGTCGCGATGCCGTTCGCATGGAAAGCCGACGCGTGGTACACGATCAAGCTGCGCGTCGAGAATCTGCCCAACGGCCAGGTGCGCGCGCGCGGCAAGGCATGGCCCGCCGGCGAGGCCGAACCGGCCGCGTGGCAGATCGACAAGACCGATCCGATCGGCAACCGTCAAGGTGCGCCCGGCTTCTTCATCGACGCGGAGTTCGGCGCTTACATCGACAATTTGAAACTGACGCCGAATGAGTAACACCGTCCAGGCTGCTGACTTCGGGCTCCGGACTCGGGGCCCGAAGGCTGAAAGTCCGCAGCCTGAAGCTACCCGGAATAGGGACTAGGACATGACAAAGACGCGTGTGATGGTAGCGATAGGTTTGATGATTCTGGCCGCGGGCGCGTCTCGCCTCGTCGCCTCTGATCCCGGTACCGGTGACTGGCCCATGTGGGGAGGCACGCCCGATCGCAACATGGTGTCGAATGCGAAGGGATTGCCGACCGATTGGGACGTGAAGACGAAGAAGAACATCAAGTGGGTCGCCGACCTGGGATCGCAGAGCTACGGCAACCCCGTCGTGGCCGGAGGGATGGTGTTTGTCGGCACGAACAACGAGGGGCTGCGCGATCCGAAGCAGCCAGGCGATCGCGGCGTGCTGATGGCGTTTCGCGAGACCGACGGCGAGTTCATGTGGCAGCACACGCACACGAAGCTCGAAGCGGGCCGCGCGAACGACTGGCCGTATCAGGGGATCGCCTCTTCGCCGCTCGTCGACGGCAACAAGCTGTACTACGTCAGCAACCGGGCTGTCCTGTTCGCGGTCGACATCGAAGGGTTCCGCGATAAAGAGAACGACGGTCCCGTTACCGACGAAAAGTTGACCGGCATGAACGACGCCGACGTCATCTGGTCGTTCGACATGATGGAAGAGGTCGGCACCTATCCGCACAACCTCGCCAACTCGTCCCCCGTCATGTGGGGCGATCTGATTTTCGTCAGCACGTCCAACGGCCAGGACGAAAGCCACGTGAACATCCCGTCTCCGCGCGCGCCGTCGCTGATTGCCGTGAATAAGACGACCGGCAAGCTCGCCTGGGAAGACAACTCGGTCGAAGATCGGATTCTTCACGGCCAGTGGTCTGCGCCCTCGGTCGGTACGATTGGCGGCGTGGTGCAGGTCGTGTCGGCGCAGGGTGACGGCTGGGTGCGCGGCTACGAAGCGCAGACGGGCAAGAAGCTCTGGGAGTTCGACACGAACCCGAAAGAGGCGGTCTGGCCGAAGACCCGCAACGAGCTCATCTCGACGCCCGTCATCGTCGACGATCACGTCTACCTGGCAAACGGCCAGGATCCCGAACACGGCGAAGGCGTGGGCAACTTCTACGCGATCGATGCGACCAAGCGCGGCGACATTACGCAAAGCGGCCGGTTGTGGCACTTCACCAAGATTCGCCGGTCGATTTCCACGGCGGCGGTCGTCGACGGTCTGGTCTACATTTCCGATTTCAGCGGCTTTCTCTATTGCCTCGACGCAAAGACCGGCAAGGAGATCTGGATGCACGACCTCTTTGCCGCCGTGTGGGGATCGCCATTCGCGGCCGACGGCAGGATTTACATCGGCGACGAAGACGGTGATATTACGGTGCTCGCCCAGGGCCGCGAGAAGAAGGTGCTGGCCGAAATGAACATGGGCAGCTCGGTCTATGCGACGGTGACGCCGGCGCACGGCACGATCTTCCTCAACAACCGCAATCAGCTGTTCGCCATCGCGAACAAGTAGCGGGAGACGCGAATGAGATGGATTGTCTTCGTGGCGGGTGCAGTGCTGTCCTGGGGCGCGTACGGCGTCCTTCTCCACCGCGGTCAGGTGATGCTGGGGAATCCGCTGAAGGCTCTTTTGTGCGTCGGCGTCGCGTATTTTCTGATTGGAGTGCTGGTTCCCATCGGCGCGCTCGCGTCGCAAGGCAGCCTGGCGGGGTTTGACCAGACCGGCCTCATCGTGGCGACAATCGCCGGCGGGCTCGGCGCAGCTGGTGCCGCGTGCATCATCTGGGCCTTCCGCACGGGTGGTCTGCCTGTCTACGTGATGCCGCTCGTCTTCGGCGGCGCGCCAATCGTCAACGTGCTGCTGTCGATGGCGATACACCCCCCCAAATCGGCACCGAGCCCGATGCTTTACGTCGGGTTTGTGCTGGCATCATTGGGTGCGGGGATGGTGTTGTACTTCAGACCGGCCGCATGACCACGAAGCCAGAACCACGAAGACAAACCACGAAGGCAAACCACGAAGACACGACGGCACGACGGCACGACGGCACGACGGCACGACGGCACGACGGCACGAAGGCACGACGAAATTCCTGACAAAAAAATAGAGACGCAGAGTTTCTCTTTAGAAGAGAAGTTCTCTGCGTCTCTGCGTCTTGGCGTCGAGACGGTGATTTCTCAGGTCACGGCCCGACGCGCAGCATGTCACCGCGGTAGTGCACCGTCTGATCAGGCCGCACGTTGACTTCGAACGTCAGCGTCTCCAGACCGGGCGCCACGACCTCGAACCGATGCGGCCCTGGTTCGAGCGCGATGCGCTGCCAGGCGCCGTCGAAGTCGTCGACCATACCGGCATAGTACCCGTCGACATACACGGCGGCATCGCGCGGTTCCACATCGAGCCGCACTCCTCCATATAACGCGCCTTGCGGCGGAGCGGCGTAGATGCCGGCTCCGTATGACCCGTATGACTGGTACGGATATGCATATGGATAGGGGGCGCCGTACCCGTTGTAACCGTAGCGATATGGATACGGTCTCGCGTAATACCGCGGGCCGTATGCCGCATATCCATACCGGTACGGCGAACCGATGTAGATCCCGATTCCGATGCCCGGCCGGTACACGGGACGATAAGCGGACCGTCCGCCGTAACCATAGCCGTAACCGTAGGGCGCCACGCGTCTCGGAGCGACGTGACGCTGCACCACAACCGGCGGCCGCACGACGACGCGGCGTTGCACCGCCACCCGCCCGTCACGTCCGTCACGTCCACGCCCCTGGCCCCGCCGCGACCCTTGTGCCTCAACTACGCTGGCTCCCGCCAGACACACCACTACGCTCGCGATTGCGATTCTCGTAAAAGGCATGGAACGGCTCCTCGGGACTTGCAGTAATCAGGCAGGTGGTGCTGGCGAAGCCATCTTACCACTCCGGCAACTCATGCATGAGGAATTCTTCGCGCCCGTGCTACCCGCCGAGCTGCCACCTCTTCACGGCCTCAACGGGATGAATCAGCATCAGGATGTTCAGCGTCAGGTTGTCGCGAATGGTCAATCCGAGGGCAGCCTCGACCGCCACGAACACCAGCACGCTCACCCATGCCGGCGCTTTTCGAGCGATCCAGAAGCCCAGCATCATCGCCACGATGTCGGCCACCGAATTGACGACGCTGTCGCCGTAGTAGTCGAGGGAGATGGTGGCGGCTCGATATCGATCGATGATAAATGACGAGTTCTCCACGACCTCCCAGGCCGCTTCGAGCGCAACGGCGAGAACAAGCCGGAGGCCGACGTCGAGGCGTTTCAGCGCCAGCCACAACAGCAGGTAGAAACCAAGGCCGTGAAGGACGTGCGTGAACGTGTACCAGTCGGTGAGGTGCTGGGAGTTCTCGGAGCTATAGACGACGCCGTGCCAGAGCTTGACGTAGCCGCAGCGGCAAAGCGGCAATCGTCCCATCGCGAGTTCGACGATGGCGGCCGTGACGATGAGGAGGATCGCCGCAACCGCGGCGTACTGGTTACGGCGTTCACCCGGCATGAGCAGCGGCACGATCGGATCTCAGAGCCGCCGCCGTCCACACCGCTCCGGCCGCATCAATCACCGCGAAGACAACGATGACGGCCGGCACCAGCCCGCCAAACGCGAGGGCGGTCACCCCGACAAACACCGTCGATCGGCCGAGGATGGTCCATTGAAAAAACGAGAGGACCTCCTCGTAGGCCGCGAGGATGTAGTAGAAGGACACCGCCAGCGTCACCACTCCTAACAGGCGCAGCCACGGCTCCTGTGTGGGCTCGAGGCCAAGAGTGGTCAGCAGCAGGTTTGGCGAGACGATCAGAACCAGGGCGTTCACGAAGATGTACCAGCCGAAGACGAAGATGCTGAGGGCGGATTGACTCATCAGTCACCTCGTGAAACTGCGAAGACACCGAAGAATGCGAGGGCAAACCCACCAAACCCGGAGCTGGCCCCGACAAGGCCATAAGGATCAGACCACGAAGGCACGGAAGACGCAAACGCGATGGCGCGATGAGCACGATGACGCGACGACGAACCACGAAGACACGAACCACGAAGACACGAAGACACGAGGGCACGGGACGCGACGTGCCCTGAAGCTGTCAATCGTCGCTCTGTCGCAACGGGCTATGAATCCACTCTTGCTGGGAAAGCAGCCGGGACTCGCACTCGTCAAACGTCTGATGATACTTGTGCCAGTGCGGACTGGGAATCTCGACTTTGCCCGCCTGCAGCCGGTTCGCTTCGAGGATCTCCACATACCAGTCCAACGGCCCGTAGGCATAAATCAAGTCGTGGCGGTCATACACTAGCGTGCCGAATTCGGGGCTCGCAATCCACAGATGGTGGCGCCCGTCGGACTCGAGAAAGACGCTGAACTCGTCGAGAAACTCCGCCACTTCGTCGTGTGACAGTTCAGATGCCGCTTCGTATCGTCCGGCTTCGTGTTCGCCGTTTCGCGGGACGACCAGCACATATAACAGGCGCAGCGGGCCGGGCAGGCACTTGATGAGCTGCGCCAGGAGCGTGACGTGGTTCTCCCTCGGGCCGATCAGCAGGCGATCGCCGCCGGTCGACGTCCGGTCTCGCTGATACAGGTGAGGGTACCGATATGCCTCATGTTCTGCATCGACGACACCGAACTTGAGACAGATCTCTGAGGACAAATGTATCGTTTTTTCTGCGGCGTGGTAAGTGACCAGCGCTACCCCGTCGGCAATTTCAGAAACCACAAAAGCGTTGGCGAGTATGGGACCAACCTCGGCGCTGGTTGAAAATTAGCACCTCGCACCGTCGTGTTCGTCGTGCCTTCGTGGTTCCAGGATTGACAGTATCCCGTCGTGTCATCGCGCCCGTCGCGTCATCGTGGTTGCTGAGCGTCTTCGTGCTCGTCGTGTCTTCGTGGTTCTGTCTCTTCGTGGATCTGTCTCTTCGTGCCTTCGTGTCTTCGTGGTTCCCGGATTGACAGTATCCCGTCGTGTTATCGCGCTCGTTGCGTCGTCGTGGTTTTACCGTGGACGGCCCCGCATGCGGTCGATCTGCAGCGCACAGGCAGCGAATATGCCGATGGCCACCGCGATGCCGAACCGGCCCTGGCTGGCCAAGACCACAGCGCCAATGAGAAGAGCCACCGCGAGCAGCGGAAGAATCATTCAGCCCTCCGCGAGCCATTCGTGTTTCGTGGTTTTGTGGTTTCGCGTGACAGTGAGGCAGGGCTAAAGCCCTGCGCTACCTGAACTGTCGTATCCGTCATAACGGGTCGTCGTCGTGTCATCGCGCCCGTCGCGTCGTCGTGGTTGCTGAGCATCTTCGTGCTCGTCGTGTCTTCGTGCTCGTCGTGTCTTCGTGGTTCTGTCTCTTCGTGCCTTCGTGTCTTCGTGGTTCCCGGATTGACAGTATCCCGTCGTGTTATCGCGCTCGTCGCGTCGTCGTGTCCCCTTCGTGTCGTCGTGTCTTCGTGTCTTCGTGGTTAGTCTTCGTGGTCAGTCTTCGTGGTTATCTCTTCGTGGTCACGGTGTGGCCCGTTTCCCGATCGCCCACAGCGCCGCTGTCGTGCGAATGAAAATCTGGCCATCCGAGATGGCCGGCGAGCTCAGCGTGTAGTCGTCAAAGTTGTTTTCCGCAAGAATCTCGAACTTTGGACCCGTCCGGACGACCGTGGTCAGCCCGTCTTCGTTCGTGATGTACAGCTTCCCGTCTGCCATCACAAATGACCCGCTGTATGTGCTGGGAGGCAGGCGCATCTTGCCGTATACCTCGTTGCCCGTCTTCGCGTCGAGGCACCACATGATGCCGCGGTCGTTGATAACGTACACGTACTTGCCGTCGGTCACCGGTGTCGGCACGTCGGGCCCGTTCTGAAATGACCACATGATGTGTGACGAGGCAACGTTCCCGCGGCCGCCCGGCCGCATCGCGAGCATCGGGCGCTCGCGGCTCGGCGCAATGATGAGCTCGCCGTGCACGACCGGCGATGCGACGATCCGATACGCGAGGTCGTTCGTGGGATTCAGCGCATCGGCGCGCCAGAGCTCTTTGCCGGTGTTGACGTCATGGCCCGTCACAGCGTCGCCACCAGTAATGACCAGCTCGAGGCTCTCACCCACACGAACAATGGCAGGTGTGGTGTACGAATCCGGAGATTCGCGCTGTGCGATCGTCGGCCGTTCCTGGCGCCAGATCGTACGGCCGTTCGCTTTGCTGATGCGGAGAATGTAGGACGGATCGTCTGTCTTCATCCCGTGCAGCACCTGCACGAACAACGAATCGCCGAAGAGCATCGGGGACGAGCCGTAGCCCCAGTTCAGACCGAAACGTCCGTATTCCTTCGGGATGTCGCGCATCCACAGCTCTTTGCCGTGGAAATCGAATCCTTTCAGGATGCCCGTGCCGGTCATCACCCACACGTGGGTGCCGTCGGTGACCGGCGACGGCGTCGACATGTTCTGCTTGCGTTCTCGATGATCGCCATCGCCCAGATGACGCTTCCAGATGGCCTCGCCTTTATTGCGATCCACGGCCCACAGGAATAAGCTGCCGTTCTCGGCCACATTCAGGAAGATGCGATCGCCCCAGACGATGGGCGTAGACCCCGACCAGGTGGGCAGCGGCAGCTTCCACGCGATATTCTCAGTAGTCGTCCACTTGACGGGGAGGTTGGTCTCGGCACTTATCCCGTTGGCCGATGGCCCGCGCCACTGCGGCCAGTTCTCTCCTCGAGCCGAACCAGCAGTCGCGAGCACCACACAAACCGCCACCACGAGAATCCGCATCGTCTTATTCCCTTGTCCTTTTTACTTTTTACTTTCTACTTTCTACTTTCTACTTTCTGATTCCTCCTACCGCCTCCGCCCCTCCGGCAGGATCAGCTCGTTCGCCTTGTGCTGCGCCACTTCGGCCGGAGTACCCTCGCTCCACTCCTGAATCCGCGCCTTGCCTGGCTGGTAGAGCGATTCCATCGGTCCCCAGACTTTGTCGACGCGATCGTCGAACAGATCGCCTATGAGCAGGTCGGTGACGGTTCCGCGCAGGTCCGGATAGTTCTTCACAAACTCGCCGAAGCTGAAGCCCGCGTAGTATTCGCAGACGAGCCGTCTCATCCGATCGACGCCGAGATTGAAATCGGCTCCCCAGGCGCCGAGCTGTTCGGCTGATGTGTCGCCTTTGGCAAGACCCTCGACGATGGCGTCTGCCGCGAGTTGCCCCGACTTGAGCGCCAGCAGGACACCCGATGAGTACACGGATCGAGAAAGCCGAACGCGTCGCCGACCAGCACCCAGCCGTTTCCGGCAACCTCTTTCGATCGATACGAGTAATCCTTCGTCACGAAATAGCCCGTAATGCGCCTGGCGTTGGCAAGTCGCTGTTTGACGCCCGGCGCCTTCTCGACTTCGTCTTCGTAGGTCTTCTCGTGGCTCTCGCGCTCCTTGTTGAACAAGTGTGAAAACGGCGCAACCACGCCGATGCTGACGACGTTGTCGTGCTGCGGGATGTACCAGAACCATCCCTGCCTGTCGCCGGTCTGAATGACGAGCGTGGCGCCCTCGTCGCGGCCGGTGTCGCGATACGCGTTCTCCCAGTACGTCCAGATCGCGCCCTTGTTCAGCTCCGGATCCCACAGCCGCAGCTTGAATCGATTCTGCAGCATCGCGGTCTGTCCGCTGGCGTCGACGACGACTCTGGCGAACACCTCGCGATCGTTGTTCTGCTCGTCGCGAATCTTGACGCCAACCGCCCGGTCGCCGTCGAACAGCACTTCGAGAACGCGCACGCCTTCGTGCGCATCGACGCCGTGCTCGCGGGCGTTGTCGAGCATCATCTTGTCGAACTCGCTGCGCACGACCTGCCACGTCTGCGAGCACTCGTGGGGCTTGTTGTCCCAGAAGTAGAAGGGCGCCGACTCGCGGCCCTTCGCGTTGACGAACTGCACGCTGTATTTCTTGACGAACGGGCTGGCCCGCATCTTCGGCAGCATGTTCAGCCGCTGAAGCACCCAGTAGGTTTCGGGGATCAGCGACTCGCCGATATGAAAGCGTGGAAACCTGTCGCGCTCGAACAACTGCACGCGATGGCCGCGTTGAGCGATGAGCGTCGATGTGGTCGACCCGGCGGGCCCCCCGCCTATGACAATGACGTCTGGATTCACTTGGCTCCGAGGCTATAGAGATACCGGTAACCGCGCATGTACATCTCGTTGTCGACGAGCGCGGGCGACGCGTCGAACCCGTCGTCCAGCACGTTCTTCGCAAGGGCTTCGAACGATCCGCCGTTGCGAATGACGAGTGTGTGTCCATCGCGGCCGGTGATGTAAACACGTCCGCTGGCTCCGACAGGCGACGAGAATATTTCCGACCCTAGACCATCGAGCCGCTGAAGCTGATAGTGCGGTTTGCCGGTCTTCGCGTCGAATACCGACAGAATCGGCGAGTTGCTCTTCAAAAGATACAGGAAGCCGTCATACAGGAGCGGCGATGGCACATACGGCGTGTCGCGATCGAGCGACCAGAGCAGGGCCTTCGAGCCCGTCAGATCGCCCTTCGCGTCTGCGATTCTGATGGCCTTGAGGTTGTTGCCGCGGAAGCCGCTCGTCGCAATCACGACTCCGTCTTCACCAACCGGCGACGGAATCGGGTTCATCGTCAACCCCGCACTGTGCCACACGATTTCGCCCGTCTCGAGGTCGTAGCTGTGAAGCCGGTTCATACCAGGCACAATCACCTGGGCCCGGCCGGCGTTCTCGACAACGAAGGGGGTCGCCCACGTGTCGATTTCGTCGCGTTTCGCGCGCCACAGTTCTTTGCCGGTGTTCTTGTCGAGAACCGTGACGAACGACCCCTTGGTGTGATCCCAGACGACGATGAGGCGATTCCCGTAAAGAGCCGGCGTGCTGCCCTCGCCGAACTCGTTGCGCATCGACTTGTCGCCGAGATCTTTTTCCCACACCAGCTTGCCGTTCATGTCGTACGCGTAAATGCCGCGCGACTCGAACGACGCGATGACGAGCTGCCCGTCGGTCGCCGCCGATGACGACGCCCAGGTGCCGTTGTCCTGATGCGAGGCTTCGTGCGGCTCTTCTTCGCGCGCGGTCCTCTCCCACACGACGCGGCCATCGCGGCGATCGAGGGCCATCACGACATAGCGGTGCACCCCTCTCGGGCTTGCCGCGCCGCGAGGCGCATGGGAACCGGCGACGTTCGTGCCGGCCGGGATGGCGGTCAGAATGAAGACGCGATCTCCCCAAACGACTGGAGAAGCCGAGCCGCGGCCCGGGATCTCAACCTTCCAGCGAACGTTCTTTCCTTCTCCCCATTCGAGGGGAGGATTCGCCTGACGGGAGATCCCGTTGGCAGATGGTCCGCGCCACTGCGGCCAGTAGCGCTCGGCGGCCGGCACCGGTGCCTGTGCCGACAGCGCCAAAACGAGCGGTGCAGCAACGAGAGACACAGCGATACCGTAAGCAGTGCGCATATCAACAGTAATACTGACGGAGTCCGGGGTGAGTTTACCAGTCCACGGTGAAATCGACACCGTCGTGCAGCGTCGCGTTGCCGACGACTATGGGAATGGCAGCGGCACGATCGGACGTGCCCGGATAGTAGGTCATCGGAGGATACCCTCCAACAGGCACGAGATCGCTCCGCATGAGCTCGTGGCCGACGAAGTACGATCCCGGTGGAATCGTTCGGAACTCGAATTCGCCACGGTCATTCGTGGTCGTCTGGTAACGCTGGCTGTGCGACCACCAGACGACAGCGCTTGGAACGAGCTGAATTGTGAGTGCCGGTCTGGGTTTGGCTCCGGTCCCAAGCACACGTCCGCGGATGCGGCCGTTCAGCGCGGCTCGCATTCGCAGCAGCGCACAACGGCCCTCACGGAGGGACATCATCGTCGACTTGTCATAGACGATCGCGAGACCGTTCGGAAGGGACGGTGTCGCGCTGACCTCTCCTGATGGCACGCCCGTCACGAGAAAGACGCCATCGGTGTCAGTGGTGGTGTTGAGGATGAAACCCGTCGATGCAATGCGAACGGTCAGCCCGGCAGCCGCTGTCGCCGCATTACCCGGCTCGCCTGCCGACTCATATTCGACCGATCCAATCACAGTGCCGCCATGCGACGCCGAAAGCGCTTCTTGAATGAGGCGCAGCGTCAACTCGGCCTTTTCGACGGGTTGCGGCATCGAGGCGGGGTCCATGATCCGATCGTCCAGCGTCGGCATCGAGAGATGACCGAAGAACACATAGCTACGACCCGGTTCGAACTTGTCGAGCCCCTGCATGTACACAATCGGCGTGGCCGGACCCTTGAAGTTCGTCGCAACCTCAATGGGTATGAGCACCATTTTCTGGGGTTTCGGATAGCGACCGCGAAGTTCTTCGTACTCCTCAAAGGCACGAATTGCCCTGATGTGGACCTCATTATCCCTGGAAGCATCTGCCTCGGCCTGCGCCTTCAGCCAGCGCTCACGCGCGGGTTGGATTCGATCTTCGAACGACACGAGCACTTCGGCAGGCTTGCCAGGTCTTCCGATGAAGATGGCGTCGGCACCGAGAGCTCCGCAGGCTGCGGCGGCCTCTTGCGGCAGTGCCGCGCCCGAAGGCGCGGCACTGGTAAGGAGAACAACGGTGAGAAATAAGACAACGCGCAACGTGAAGCGCCGTCGTCTAGTGTGGCATACGGAAGAACTGGATGTTGCCGCCGCCAAGCCGGCCGTCCGCTTCCGCAACGATCGCGCCGGTGGACGACTTGATGGTGATGTGCACCACGTCGTAGTGACGGCGCCTCACCAGCGTGTCTGACGCCTTCACCTCATAGCGATACCCGTCGCGCCCGTTCCAGCGTCCCGTTCCGGTGAACAGCACGGCCGAGTAACCATCAAAGGCCACCGCCTCGACGGTCCTCGACACGAAGTGATCATTGCGCCGGTGAGTGTGACGGTGATAACCGCAGTAGCCGGATTTGACGCTGAACACCAGACCACCGCGCTCGAGACCCGACGCCCTTTCGATCGCGCTGAACGCGAACTCATAGCGCAGGTCGTCATTGCGCATGTAGCCATAGCCGAACACCTTGCCGGGCGTGGACGGATCTTCTTCGCCGTCATCGCCGGGGGTCACTGTCACGGTGAAGGTCGCGGACGAGGAATTGCCGCGCGAGTCGCTCGCCGAGCAGGTGACGACCGTTGCGCCGATTGGGAAGAGGCCCGAGTGCGAGCAGGTGGCGGACACGCTGCCGTCCACTGCATCGTTCCCTGTCACCGGGCCAAAGGTAAACGTCGCGCCGTCAGGGCCGGTCGCGGGCAGCGTCACGCTGGCCGGCACACCCAGCAGCACCGGGCCGTCGGTGTCCTCGACCACGACGTTGACCACGTCAGTCGCCTCGCCACCCTTTCCGTCGGTGACCGTCACCGTCACGGTGTAGGTGCGTGAGGCCACTCCCGTTGCCGGAGGCTGAGCGGTGAACGTGATCGAATTCCCAGTCGTCACCGGCACCCCTGAACCTGACCAAGTCATCGATAGGGAGTCGCCATCAACGTCGGACGCCGTCGCGTTCAACGTCACGGAAACGCCCGCAGCGGTCGCCTCGATCGTCAGATCGGCACCCGCATCCACCGTCGGCGCATGGTTCGCGACGAAGGTGAGCATGTTGCCCATGAGGCGCGCGCCATCCGTATTCCGATCCCACGAGTCGGCGAGGGCGTCGCTGGACGGCGGGAACATGTTCAAGCTCCCGATGTGTCCGCCTGATGTTTTCTTCTTGAAGACAACCATCGGTTGCCCATTGGTCCAGGTTGCGACGACAGTCGGGGTCTCACCGACGACCGTGTTCAGAACCGAGGTCGCGTGATGGCTGCTGGTGCCGCCGTCAACGTTGACCACCCCCGATAGCATCGGATGCCCGGACACGAGCGGGAACAACAGCAGGTTCGCCTCGCTCGCCGGATCCATCTCGATGAGCGGGTTGTAGTTGCCCGAAATCCAGCGGCCGGCGAGTTGCGAGCCGATTGAGAAGCTGACCGGCGAATGCACGACGCCACGATTGGCATCCACATAGTCCGCCAGCACGTCGCCCATTCCCGCGGGGTCGGCATACGACGAGCCGGTCCAGGTGAGAACCGCGTCGTAGTTGAGCAAGGTGGCAAGTGTGGGCGTCGACGCCTGCGCGTCGATCGCATCAACTTGCGAGAACGTTTCAAGGTTGTGCAGCTTGCATCGGACGTCTGACGTGCGAGCCGCTGTATCGGCTGCTACGACAGCAACAGCCGGTCCGCCAGCATGTGCCACTGCTGACGCTGCATAGCTGACCGCATTTGCGAGCAGCGGGGTGATGTCCGTCTGCCAGAACTGCGGATTGAAGTCTCTGGAGACCGGATAGAGGTTCAGACCGACAACGCGGCCCGCACTCGGCCCGGCACCCGCGGCGACGAGCGCCCGGCCCCATACGCCCGTCACCGGGTTTTGCCACTTTGCAACCAGTTCGGGGCATCCTCGAGGTTGAACCTGAAATATGAAGGTCGCATTGCCACCCTGGATAGTTCCAAGGCCGGCGAGAATCGGATGATTGGCTATGACAGGACCCAGGACCTGGTTATTCGCGAAGCTAAAGCCACCCGGGAAGAACGCGCCATAGCTTCCGGTCGACCATCGGCCGTTGAGACCAAATCCCGACATATTAGAGACCGACGACCCGGCCTGCACGACACCGCGACCTGAATCGACGAAGTCGGCAAGAACGTTCCCCAACGCAGTCGCGTCCGCATATGCGAAGCTTTCCGGCGCGTTCGACCAGGTGAAGACCACCTGATAGGTCGCCAGATCGGCAAGCGCGGGGGTTGTCGTCGTCGCATCGATGATCGTGACATCGAAGCCCGCAGCGACGAGATGCGCGCTGACGTCCTGCGCGCGGACATCCTCGTCGGCTGCCAGCAGCGCCACTCTGGTCTGCGCGTGTACCTCCACGGAGAACAACGCCGACAACAGCACCGCCAACAACGCGCCGATCACCAATCGTCTTGCAGAAGACATGCAACCTCCTGGAGGCGCACCAAATTCCGCGGCCCGCCCCGGTAGGGGCAATGCCCGTGCCGGGGCAAAACTTCACGATTTCCTAAGAATTCCGCGAACCTCAAGAACCGAATGTTTACTTTTTTGCACACGGCCCACAAGAAACGTGGTTGCACAATTCCGGCACGCACGATCCAATTTGAGACGTGTGTTAAATAGTGGGTATGACCTGGGAGAACGCCCCGATGAAAACGTACACAGTGGCCGTCCTGATCGTGATCACATTCGCGCACGTGCGCGCAGAGAATTGGCCGCACTGGCGGGGCCCCGCAACGACGGGCGTCTCTGCCGAAACCGGCCTGCCCGAACGGTGGAGCGACACCGAAAACGTCGCGTGGAAGACGGCCGTGCGCGGCCTTGGCATCTCCTCGCCCATCGTCTGGGGCGACCAGGTGTTTGTGACATCACAAATAGGTAAGGGCGCGCGGCGGGCCGGCAGCCACCCGACGCTCGTGCAGGGCGGCAACCCCGTAGATGCCGGCGAACGCGCGCTTGGCGGCGGCAGCGTCGCGACGGCAGACAAGATATCGTTCCTCGTCACCGCGCTGAGCCGCCTCGACGGCCGGAAACTGTGGGAATACGAGCTGCCTGCCGACGGACGCCTCACCGAGGTTCATGACAAGCACAACCTGGCCTCGTCGAGTCCCGTCACCGACGGCCGGCGCGTGTACGCCTGGTTCGGTACAGGGCAAATCGTCGCGCTCGATCTCTCGGGCAAGCTCCTCTGGTCGCGCCATCTCGGCCGCGAGTACGCGCCGTTCGATATCAACTGGGGCCACAGCAGCTCGCCCGTGCTGTTCAACGACTCGCTGATTCTGACGTGCTATCACCAGCCGGCGGCATACCTGCTGAACATCGACGCCGCATCGGGCAAGACGCGCTGGCGCGTCGAGCGGGGGCGCGACATCAACTCGTACAGCACGCCGCTGGTCGTCCAGACCGGCGGCACATCTGAGCTGATTATCAATTCGAGTGAAGGCGTGAGTGGGCACAGCGCAACGACGGGACAACTGCTCTGGCACATCCAGGAGCAGAATCGCTTTCCCATTCCGATGCCCGTCTCACACGACGGCGTGATTTACACGAGCCGCGGTTATCGCAGCGGTCCCTACATGGCGATTCGGCCTGGCGGTAAAGGCGATGTGAGCCGGAGCCACGTGCTCTGGAGAACCGACACGGGCGCGCCATACGTGTCGTCGCTCGTCCATTACAACGGGATGCTCTACATGGCGGGAGACGTCGGCGTGCTGAGCGCGATCGACGCCAAAACCGGCCAGCGCACGTGGCAGGAGCGCACAGGCGGTGTGTTTACGGCATCACCGGTCGCCGCCGATGGGAAGATCTATCTGCTCAGCGAAGACGGTCAGACGATCGTGCTGTCGGCAGGTAATCAACCGCGCGTGCTCGCGCGCAATCGTCTGAACGCGCGCCAGCTCGCATCGCCCGCAATTTCGGGCGGCCGGCTGTTCATTCGCACCGACGACGCGGTCATTGCGATCGGCAAGTAAAGACGGGCTACAGGCTACCGGCTACCGGCTAGGTAGCCGCCGCAGCGCCCGCACCGCATTTCGGGCAATAGTGGAAGAACACGTTTCTGCGTGTCTCGCACGTGCCGCACCGATCGAACAGCTTCAGGCCGCAGTGCACACAGAAGTCCGGCTTGACGTCCCCCGTCGTCATCAACGCGCGCTCGCACGCAGGGCAGACATTGGCCGCCAGCTTCTTCAGCGCGTGATCGGGCGGGAGTGACTGCCGCCGCTCCGTCTCCGTCTGCCGCTCGATTTCCTGCCGCTTCGCCATGTACGCGCGCATCGCCCTGACGAGGTAGTGAGCGGCAATCGCGGTGACGACGATGCCCACGCCGTAGCGGACATAGCCGCCGTAACTCGGCAGATACGGAACCAGCTCGACGAAGAAGGTGAAGACCGCAAAGATCACGAAGCCGCGCATCAACGGCCAGTAATCGCTCTTCCGTTTCCTTGCGATGAGCCAGCCGGCGACGAGCAGTAGCGGCAGCGTCAACAGGAGCCGAGCCCCGAACACGCGAAGCTCCTGCCGGAACATGGAGGATTGATAAGCGCTATTGGCTCCCTCGAGCAACTCGCTGATTGTTCGCTCGCGCGCGGCAAGCGTCTGGCGAACATCCAGAAGTTCCTTATCGAGGCGCTCGACAGTCGACTGCGCATCGCGCTCGCTGGCTTTCAGTTTGTCGAGCTCGCGCGTGCGCGTCAGTACTTCCGGATCCTGAGAAGGATCGGTCGTGGCCGTACGCGTCTGAATCCAGTTTGCATAGCTCGATCGCGCAGACTGGTAGGCGTTCGAGACCGCGCTGAACGCCAGACCGGCCTGTTCGCGCTGGTCGCTGAGCTCCCGCTCGCGCTGCTGCAGCTCGAGGATCTCCGTCCTGGCCGACACGAGCGTCGCCTGATCGGCAAACTGTTCGAGGGTCAGCTGGGTTTCGAGCCGAGGCAGGTCGGCAATCAACCGGCCGCCCAGACCGATTAGAAAGCCGGCAAACACGAAGGAGACGATCCACATGACCGCCCGGAAGACACCTTCCGGTACGCGCAGGCTTTTGAACATACGTTCCTCCTGGGACAGCGAGTCGTGCCGATCGTCTTATCGGACGCTAGGGGGTCCGCGCGAGCGAACGCAGATAAAAGTCCCGGTCACAGTCGGCGATGTTGGGGCCGCACCGGATCGAAACCTCGCCGTGGGTATCCGAGCGCGGCGTCGTAGCTCACGGTGATCTTGCTCGTCGTATCGTCGCTCGACGATGCCGCAGATTCGATCGCCGCGAACAGCTCAGGCACAGTACGCCATCCGAGCAGATGAGACGA
This sequence comes from Vicinamibacterales bacterium, assembly GCA_963811435.1. Taxonomy (GTDB): domain Bacteria; phylum Acidobacteriota; class Vicinamibacteria; order Vicinamibacterales; family JAMQPK01; genus JAMQPK01. The sequence continues at coordinate 2,334,031 of CAWERD010000002.1, read as the reverse complement.
GATGCCCGACGGCAGCGGTGCGACTGGCTCGGCCGCAACGACGTTGCCATTGCGAACGGTCAGCTGGGTCCAGAAATTCAAGTGCGGGGGCAGAAGCAGCTGTGGCGGCTTTCAACGATGTAGCTCGTGATGGCGGCAGACTGCCATCTCGCGCGCGCTTCGACAAACGCCGCACGATCGAACTGCTTCGGATCGGACGGATCGATGCCGGTACTGCAGGCCCCAGCGCAGATGACCACCGCCGCGCAGTCACAGGGTGCGCATCACTTCCCTATCGCAAACAGGCTCCGATCGGTGCGAACGTACCAGCGCCCATCCACCAGCGCGGGCGATGCGAGCGTGTATTCCCCGATCCGGTTTGTGCGCAGAAGCTCGAACACCGGACCATCGCGCACGACGAATGTCTCGCCCTGATCGTTCGTGAAGAAGATCTTGCCGTCGACCGCGACCGGGGATGCCGAAAACCCCTCACGCTGCGCGACGCCCAGCCGTCCCTGCCAGAGCGACTTTTCCTGTCGCCGCTTCGAACGCCGTGGCAATGCTGGCCATGTCGTTCACCATGTAGAGACGATCGCTTGAGATGACCGGCGAAGGGACGAAGGGAGAACCCTTCGGGCTCGTCCACGCCAGGTGCGTCCGGGTCACGTTCCCCTTTCCGCCGGGACGGATGGCGAGCGTCGGGCCGACACGGCCCGAAGACGCGAACACGAGGCCGAGGCCGACGACGGGCGTCGGAATGACCTCGAACGAATTGCCGTCACAGACCCAGAGCTCCCGGCCGGTCTCCGGATCGTACGCGGTCACGGCAGACTGGCTGCTGACGATGATTTCGTCGCGCGTCCCGACGCGAACAGCCACAGGAGTACCCCATCCAACGGAGGCACGCCGCGGCGTGCGCCACACCTGTTTGCCCGTGGGGGCGTCGAACGCCGCAACAAACGACCCGCCATCGAAGTCCTGGAAAAGAATGATTCGATTCTTATAGAGCAGCGGCGAGCCGGCCGACCCGTGATAGTTGTCGACGTCGCCGAGGTCCTGATGCCAGACGACCTTGCCGTTGAAATCGAATGCGGCAAGCCCGCGGCTGCCGAAAAATGCGTAAATCAGTCTCCCGTCGGTCGACGGCGTGGCCGACGCGTGACCGTTTTTCTGGTGCGCGCGGCCGGTTCGCCCGTCCGGCGCAAACGCTTCCCACACCTGCGTTCCGTCAGAGCGGCGGAACGCGAGAAGAGAGACGCGGCGCCCGTAATCGTGCGCGGTGGTCAGAAAGATGCGATCACCCCACACGATGGGCGATGAGTTGCCGCGGCCTGGCACCGGCTTCTTCCACAGAACGTTTTCCGTCGCGGACCACGAATCTGGGTATGTGCCGGTCGCAAGACCCTGTCCCGAAGGCCCGCGCCAGACCGGCCAGTACTTCGCACCTTCACCCTCGACGGTCACCATTCGCACGTCCGGAGACTGGGCGGCCATCGATCCGCTCGAAATCGCCAGACTCGCAAGCGCAACGCCGATTCGGATGCACGCAGGCAACAACATCTATTTACCCTCGATCGGAAGGTTCAACGCCTTCCATCTTTTCATATGACCCGTCAGGTACGCGATGCCGATGAATCCGTGCTTCCGCAGCGCGGCGCCGGCGATGTAGGCGCGCGGCCCGTGCCCGCAATAGATCACAATGGGCTTCCCGCGCATCGCAGCAAACGTCTGCCATCGACGGCCCGCCTGCCAGAACGGAAGGTGAACGGCGCCCGGCACATGCCCGGCGTCGTATTCGCGCGCCGAGCGCACGTCGAAGATGGCTGGCGCGGTACCGGCGGCGATACGCTCGTTCAGCGCCTGCGGTGAGATCTCATTCAATGACAAACCGTCTCGCCTTCAACTCGAAGCGCGGCAGCGTGCCGGCGTCGACAACGTGCAGGGGCACGGTCAGGCCGAGTGCCTCGTGAAGCGCGGCCCCGAGCCGTCCTGCCACGTTCGACGCGCCGTCGACGCCTGGCACCAGCTCGATCTCCAGCGACAGTTCGCGCAACGAGCTGCGCGTGGCAACCGTGACGCGGTATTCGGCGACTTCGTGGAACCGGCGGACGACAGATTCAACGGCCGTCGGATACACGTTGACGCCACGCACGCTCACCATGTCGTCCACGCGCGAAAGGATGCCGCCTTCGAGGCGCGCAAACGTCCGGCCGCACGCGCAGGGTCCGGAACGTCGCACGACGATATCCCCTGTCCGATAGCGAATCAGCGGGCTCGACGCGCGTCCGAGGTTCGTGACGACGAGCTCACCCCGCTCGCCGTCGGCCACCGCCTCACCGGAACCTGGTTCGAGTACCTCGCAGATGAACTCGGCTTCGTTCAGATGAAGCGCGCCGGGTATTTCCCAGCACTCGAAGCTGATCGGACCGACCTCGGTCAGACCGTGATGATCGATCACCCTTGCCCCCCAGCCGCGCTCGATGCGCGCGCGTGTCGACGGAATGCTGCCGCCCGCCTCGCCGGCCACAATCAGCACCCGCACCGAGCTCGCCGCACGATCCGGCGCTCCGCCCTGCATCTGGCCGGCGACTTCGAGCAGGCGCAGCGCGTAGGTGGGCGTGCAGCACAAGACCGTTGGTTTCACCACGTCGATAAGCGCCAGTCGCGCCTGGCTCGACATGCCGCCGGCCGGAATGCAATGGGCGCCAATCTGGCAGCCCGCTTCGAACGCGGTCCAGAAGCCAAGGAACGGGCCAAACGAAAACGGAAAGAAAATCCGATCGTGCGCGTCGACATTCGCACCGTCGTACACGGCCTTCCAGCAGTCGAGCATCCATTGCCAGCTTTCATTCGTGTCGAGCCAGCGTAAAGGACGTCCGGTCGTCGACGAAGTCTGGTTGTAGCGCGTGTAGCGCTCGATGGGTTCGGTGAGATTCGTGCCCCAGGGGGACACACCTTCCTGATCCGCGGCCAGCTCCTGCTTGGTGGTGAACGGCAGCCGCACGAGATCGCGCGGGAACGTCAGCGAGTCCGGACGCAATCCTGCAGCGTCGAGCTTGCGCGTGTAGAACGGATTGCGGCCATAGATGCCCTGAAGCAGCTGCGAGAGCCTGCTTGCCTGGGACTGAACAAGGGTCACGCGGTCAGTGCGCCCTGACGCCGGCAAGATCCTCGACCTCTCTCGATCCGCGCCAGGCCCACTCGAAGAGCGGTCCCGCCGCCATCGTCGTCACGAGCGTCATCACTACCATGACGGTGAACAGTGTGGGGGTGATCACACCGCGCTCGAGACCGATGTTCAACATGATGAGCTCCATCAGCCCGCGAGCGTTCATCAGCGCGCCAATCGCCATCGCTTCGCCGTTCTGGCGTCCGGTAAGGCGGGCCGCTCCCCAGCACGCCACCGCCTTTCCCACCGAAGCGACGAGAATCACAGCGATCGAGATCAGCAGCAGCTCGCTCGACCACAACAGGCCGAGCCGGGTCGACAGACCCGAGTACGCGAAAAACAGCGGCACGAGGACCATCCCTGCCAGTGTTTCGATCCGGCGGCTGAATGCCCGTATTAGAGACATCCTCGACATGAGAGCGCCTGCCAGGAATGCGGCAAAGATCGCGTGCGATCCGAGGAACCCCGCAACGTTGAAATCTGGGTTGAGATTGACGAGCACGACGGCCAGCAGGCACCACGCGATCGCGTCATCGGTGGCTCCCGCAGCAAGCGCCAGCGAGCCAAGCGCCGTTCCCGCGATGCCGCGCTCCTGAATGATGCGTGCCAGCACGGGGAACGCCGTCACCGCCATCGCGGCGCCGAGATACATCATGCTGAGCCCGCGCGACACGTTCGGGGCAAAGAACCGTCCGTCCAGATGAAAGAAGACGGCGAGCGCCGCGCCAAGCGCCAGCGGCACGACGACGCCGGCTACTGAGATCAACATCGCGCTGCGGTACGCCTGCCGGATGATGCTCGTCTGCACATGTGTGCCGACGACGAACATGTACAGGACCACACCGATCTTGCTCACCGTAGACAGGAGACCCAATGACGCCGGCGGAAAGAGCGCGCTCTGCAGGGACGGCGCGAGAAGACCCAGAAGTGACGGCCCGAGCAGAATGCCGGCAATCATCTCGCCGATCACCCTCGGCTGCCCAACGCGCATGATCAGCCAGCCGACGATGCGGCACGCGAGCAGGATCACGGCCAGTTGCAGGAGAAATTGAAGCGCGATGTGCGGCGTGATCATCAGCGCGCCACCTGAAAGAGCGAGGCAATCTCCGGCGGCATGTCGATCGAACGCATCGGCTCGCCGGGCTTCCTGCTGACGCACTTGATCGTCATCCGGCCCGTCGCAATCCGCTCGTCACCTTTCGAGATCACCCCTTCGTAGCCGATCGTGCGGGCGTCCTTTGCGACGATCCGCAGGTGCACCTCGAACTCGTCCTCGAATCTGAGGGGCCGGTGAAACTCGAACGATGCCTCGACGCGCGGCCAGGCGACGCCCGAGCCGCCGGCGATGCTCAGGCCGGCCTCGCGCCACATCGCGTGCTCCGCTTCCTCGAGATAGCGGAAGAACCAGCTGAAGTGGACGATCCCCGCCATGTCGGTCTCGTAAAACTGCACGCGCCGCTTCAATCGATACTCAGAAGGCATGGGCCGGCTTCACACGAGCGGCAGCACTTCGACGATATCGCCGATCTTCACACCGTTCCTGATCATCTCGGTACGACGGCCGTAGAGCGTCTTGGGCTCGCGCATCCAGAAGACCCCCATCATCTCGGGATTGGGCGTCACCGACAAAAACATTTTCGGACGGCTCTCATACTGCACGCCACCGTCACGAAGCAGCCGGCCGAGCGGAATGTCGTTTTTCAGGATCTGCCGCCGTATGCGATCGGGAAACGCCGACACTTTGATGCGAATCGCACCCATCTCGACCGGCCGGCCCGTGTATTCCTGCGCGAGCAGCACGCGCCGGAAATACCACGGGCCGAGCGCAAACGTCGACAAGGGCCGCAGCGATACGCGGCCGCCGAAATGCCGCTCGAGCGTCAGGGTCATGTCGCTCTGGTGGACGAGCAAGGATCGGTATGGCAGCGGAATGTCGCCGGGATCGATGGCCTTCACGCGGGGGAGCTCCACGCCCGACCGCGCGTAGACGAAATCGAGCGGAAACAGCATGCCGCCCGTCGACGCGGTGCGCGTCGAACGCCTAGGTGTACCGGATGCCCGCATGCTTCGGCTGAAAGAACCGTGGGAGGAGAGCATCGACGCGCAGAAGCCCCGCCCGCGTCAGCGAGACCACGTCGGGGCTTACCTCGGCGAGATATCCCCCTTCGCCGAGCGAGCTGAGCGGCTCTTCGAAGCGGCGCAGAATGTCGACGCCGTACTTCGCGGAAAAGTACGGCGGACGCACGCGCCCGAGCTTCAGCTGCAGCACGAGCTCGCGTATGAGCCGCTCCTCGGGATCCGGCCTGTAACCGCGGCTCAACGGAAGCGCACCTGCGCGAATCTTCGCGCTGTATGTTTCCCACGTGTCGAGGTTCTGCATGTGCACGCCGTTGACATGGCCGAACGACGCGACGCCGAGGCCCACCAGATCGGCCCCCTGCCAGAGTCGATCGCGATACACGAATTTCGTCCGCTCGGGATCTCTGACCGCCGTATATGCGCTGCCTATCGTGTACCCTGCCTTCTGCAGCGCGTCGAACGCTTCGTCCACCCAGCGGCGCTTGGTCGACCAGCTCGCGACGTGCTCGTTGAAGCGGCCCGTGCCTTTCAGCACGTCGCCGCTGATCGTCGTGTTGAACGGAAGCTCCATCTGATAGACGGTCACGCTGTCGGGTGCGAGCTCGACGGTCTTCTCCACGCAGCGCTGCCAGTTCTCGTCGGTCTCGCCGAGCATGCCCGCAATCAGATCGATGTTGACCTGCGGAAATCCAAGCGACTTGGCATACTCGTACGACCGGAAGATCTCGGCCGATCGATGCGCTCGCCCGTTGACCTCGAGGATGTGATCGTCGAAGTTCTCGATCCCCAGGCTGAGTCGCGTGACGCCGAGCTCTCGAATGGCGGCAAGCTTCGGCTCGGTCAGCGTGCCGGGCTCGCACTCGAAGGTGATCTCTTCCGCAGATGTCCAGGGGGTGACCGCCGTCAGCCGCTGCACCAGCCCGGTGAGCTGCCGCACCGACAGAAACGACGGCGTGCCGCCACCGAAGTACACGAAATTGAGCGGGCGCCCGTTGATGGCCGGATAGGTGTTGTAGAGCTCCCACTCGCGCGCCATCACGTCGAGGTACTCTTCGACTTCCTGCGCGTTCTTGTCGGTATAGACGCGGAAGTAGCAGAAGTGGCAGCGCTTTCTGCAGAACGGAACGTGCAGGTACAAGCCGAGCGGCACTCGTGGCGGTGGCGAGCTCAACGCCGGCAGCGCATCCCGATCGACTGCGTCGGCTGTCCAGACGGAAAACGGCGGATAGTTGGCGACGAAATAGCTGCCGACCTCTGTTTCGTCGACCGCCGTACTCCGACTGTCACCCATGGTTGAAGTTATCCCGCTAAGGGGTCAGACCCCTTTTTTTGCCCGAGGGCGGTGAATTCAGCAAAAAAAGGGGTCTGACCCCTTAATTCAAGGTCCACAAGGCGAGCGTTTCGCTGTCTTTCACGAAAATCCGGTTCCCGGAGATGACCGGAGGCGCCCAGGTGGCGCTCGTTGCAACTGTATACGTCTTCGACGGCACAAACGCTGCACCTGGCGTCGCCTTCCCCACCATCAACGTCCCATCGTCTTTCAGGACGAAGAGAAGATCGCCCGACCGCGTAATGGCCGCGTTGCCACCCTGGCGCGGCTCCGACGCCCACAGTGTCTTCCCCGTCTTGGCATCGGCCCAGAAGAACTGGCCGCTGTTGAGCGGCGACATTGAAAACAGCGCATCGCCCACGAGGACGGCGTTGCTGAACGACATCGACAGCTGCGGGTTCTCCCACGCGAGATCGGCAGCCCACTTTCCACCCTTGTTGGCGATGATGTAGGACGTCAGCGGCTTTCCCTGTCCTGAGATGATCACGGTGTTGCCACCGTACACGAGCGGCGTGATCGAGTTCGTCGTCGAACGCGCTTCGAACGGCACGCTCCAGAGGAGCTCGCCGTTGGCGGGATTCACGCCGATGAAGTTCTTCTGCGAGAACACCAACAGCTGACGCACCCCGCCGATCTCCGCGATGATGGGCGACCCGTACGCCGGGCCGTCACCTTTCCATTCCCAGATGACTTTGCCAGTTGCGGGATCGAACGCGGTGAGCGCACCGTCGTTGTGACCGCCGACGTGCAGGTACATCTGACCCCGATCGACGAGTGGCGACATGGCCGTGTGGAACATCGGTTGAACGGGACCGGCCGGTTTTCGCCAGAGCTCCTTGCCGCTCGTCGCGTCCCATGCCGTCACGATGCTGCTCATGCCGAGCGTGAACAGCCGGCCGTCGGCAAATGTCGGCGTCGATTTCGGACCGGGACCATGACGCTTCGCGCCCGAATTCATCTCGAAGGGTGCGGCGTAGCTCTGCTCCCAAATCACTTTGCCGGTGGTGGCGTCGATGGCGCGCAGGATTTCGTTCTCCTGCTGCCGTGAGAATTGATACACGCGGTTGCCGACCACGATCGGCGTGGCGTAGCCGTCGCCGACGGTGATCTTCCAGCGCTGATTGAGCGTCTCGGGCCACGCCTTCGGCTCGGTGAACGCGGTCAGCGTGCCGTCGCGTCGTGGCCCGCGCCATTGCGGCCAGTCAGTCCCGGCGTTCTGCGCGGTGATAGCAGCGGTAAAACCGGCTAGCAGAACAGTTCCAACCATCAAGCGACGTGATGCGTTCATGATTGTCCTCATCAAGGGTCCGCCTGAAGGCGGACACTACCCTTTTCTATTCTGCCGACTTCAGGCGGACCTACTCCGCCCGCAATGCGGGCAACAGTGGCGAGCGAAGCGCCGCCACCGTCGCGCCGAGCGATGCCAGCAAACCCGTTCCCAGAACGCCGACGAGCAGAATGGCCAGCGTGACGACCGGCAGCCGTCCGCCGCGATCGAGAAACATCGGCGCGATCGCCAGCAGCGCGCAGAAAGTACCGACGACCAGCCCGCCGAGGAGGAGCAGCACGTTCTCGGCCACGACCATCGCAAGAAAATCGGTTTGCGTGTAACCCAACGCGCGAAGCAGCGCCAGTTCTCTGCGACGCTCGAGCACGTTTCTGAGCAGGATCGCGCCAAGCCCGAGCGTGCCCAGAATCAACCCCAACCCGCCAAGCATTTGAAAGGTCGAGAGATAAGTATATTCAACGCGGTGAAAGCTCGCGAGGCGTTCCGAGGTCGATGCCACATCGATGCCGAAATCCGACAATCTGGACTCCAACAGTGCTGTCAGGTCCCCTGTTTGCCCGAGCGGCGCGTCGGCAAGGAAGAACCGATAGCCTTCCCACTCGGGGAATACACGAATGAACCGCTGCTCGGCCATCAACAGCTCGCCCTGAAAGATGCTGTCCGACAGCGCGGCCACGAGCCGCAACCGAACAGGGCGCTCGGATGAACCCGGCAGCACGATTTCATCACCAAGCTGCATGTGCAGCACGTAGGTCATCGAGTTTGCGTCGGTGATCACGGGAATCGCGCCGCTGTCGAGCTCGCGATTGAGCAGCAGCCACGGGTTGGCGCGCTCCTCGGGCGATTCGGCCAGCGAGCTCTGAAACGCGAACCGCCCGGCGTTGATGAAGTCCTGCGTCGCCGCGAGGATGCGCGGATTCTTCGGCTGGTAGAGATTCAGGCAGCTCGTATCGTCGCCGGGGCGCACCCGAAATCGATCGAACCTGACGCGCTGCAGTTCTCCGGCAGCCGGTAGATTCATCGCATCCCGTCCGGCGGGATCGTTGAGATCGTGGACGATCGGCAGCAGCGTCTCCATCAGCAGCGGATATCCACCGCCACCCGAGTGGCGATCGGCGGGCGTTTCTGCATCGCCCCGCTTGAACGCTTCAACCGCGACGATGACGAATGTGGCAAATGCGATGAGCGCGATGCAGAGGACACTCCGCGCCGGATGGTACGCGGTGTTTCGCCAGCCGAGCCTCCACACAGCCCATAGCCCGTGCCCGTGGAGGGGCTGCCAACGTCGGCGGCGCAGCCACACCGACGCAAGGCAGAGCATTGCGACGAGCGAGAGCGCGCCGGCCCCAAAAAATCCGGCGACGCGAGGAACGAGCCCGCCGGCAGTGCCGGCGAGAAGCGCGACCGCGACGGCGCCGGCGGCAATCGCCGAGAAAAGCGGTCGGGCGGCATTTCCATTTGTCGCACCAGAAAATTCCACCCGACCCGTTTTCTCGCCGTGCAGCAGCGCGCGCGTCGAGGTCGTCGCGAGCGCACGAAGAGACCACCAGATCGACGCGACCGCAATAATCACGACCCCTGCCGCTCCTGCCACGAGCGACATCGGATCGACGTGCAGCCGCAACGCCGTCGTGCCCACCGCACCGACCCACCACGTCCGCAGCCCGAGCATGATGAGCGAGCTGTATGCGATTGCGCCGGCGATGCCGAGCAGGCCTCCCGCGATTGAGAGCATCAGTGCTTCGCCGACAAACAACTTCCGAATAGCGACCGGCTCGAGACCGAGCGCCTGAAGCAATCCGACTTCCTGCAGCCGCTGCTCGACGCCTAGCTTGAAGAACAAGCCAGCCAGCATCAGCGCCGAGACGACGAGAAACGTGCTGAAGTACGTGAAGTACTCGCCGAAATCGGTGGCGCCGGTCGACGCTGCGAGACTTTGCGCACGAACGTCGTAGACCGAAAACCCCATCGCCAGCGGGTCGAGCTCTTGCCGAAGCGCCTTCTCATAGTCCTCGCGCACCTGAGCCAGCGACATTACGTGCGGGGGTACGAGCCGCAGCGCAGTCAACCCGCCATGACGAGAGCTCCACAACTCCTGCCCGCGCTCGATCGGAATGAACGCCTTGGGTGTGGCGCGATACTGTTTCCAGTATTCCTCGTCGACCGGGCGCACCCGATTCAAGTCGATCGGAAACGGAGGGTCCCAATCGGCCACGCGATCGGTGTCGGTGATGCCGGGATACTCGGGAACGAGATCGCGGTCGGCTGCCGCACCAGCAATCCGCATCGTCCGCGCCAGACGGAAATCGGCCGTGCGCGTCACGAGCCTTCCCTCGGTCTCCCACACGTAGTACTCGACAGAGATCGGGTCGCCCGGGCGCACCTGCAGATCCCTGGCGGCCCACTCGTTCAGATAGATGGGGCCAGGCTGCTGTTTGTCGACCTCTGGAGTGCCCCAGCCCATGATGCGCGTGTCGATTGCGGTAATCGTCGAATACGGCACTTCGCGATCGCCCGAGCGGATCGAATTGGCGAGATAGGTGAGCGTTGGAATGACCATCAACTGCAAGCGGTCGGCGGCGCGGGTTGCCGCCGTCGCGAACGACTCGCTCAGCATGGTGCTGCGGCTTTCGACGGCGATACTCCCTGTTCCTGGAGCGTCCGTACTCGCACGCCGAAATCGTCCACGCGCGCCGCATCTCTCAGCGTGCGTTCCACCGCGCCTGCAGTGGCGCCAGCCGTCAGGATTACGTTGGCACGACCAGGCTGATCGATGAGTGTCTGCAGCCTGCTCAGCGGGACGAAGAGGGCGCGAATCGACCCCTGGCGCGGACTGAGAGAAAACTCTCCGAGATCCGATGGCGCGAGGACCGGACGGACGTTTAAGCGGACAGATCGTCCGACGTCTTCCTTCCGGCCGTGCAGCGACTCAGTGGGAATGGCAGAAGAGTTCTCGACGCGCAGCACGATCGACGCCCCGGTGTCGACCTGGAGCTCGGCCCAGAGTGGAATGCTGAGCAAGGCGTCATTCCCGTTCGGCCCGTCGGGCGCCCCCAGATGGGTGAGGCCGTGGAACCGCCAGAATCGATCGTCGACCCCGTACACCTGTACTCTCGAGGCGCGGCGACCGGTGCCCTGCGCCGAGACAAACCCCTCGACCGCGATGAGAGGAACAGCGCGCCTGAACGAGGCGGCAAGCTCGTCGCGAAAAAATCCCTGCGCAACAACGACCTGATCGGTTTGACCAAGCCGCTCCAGCACGAGGTCGCGCAAGCTCGCTCGCACCGAGACGCCCACCATGAGTGCGCCGGCCAGCACGGCAACCGCAATCGCGACGCCGATGACGACAGCCAGGTTGGTTCGCCAGTAGTGGCGCAGGCTGCGATAGCGAAGAGTGCTGGCGTTCATTGGGTCAGGCCACGCGCTGGAGCTTTCGATCGACGAGATCGAAGCGGATGGGGAAACGCGAAGCCAGCTCGGCGCTGTGAGTGACGACGAGAAGAATCGCCTGCTCTTTTTTCTGCAGCTCGAACAGGAGCGAGGCCACCGAATCGGCAGATGCGCGGTCGAGATTGCCCGTCGGCTCGTCGCAGAGCAGCAATCGCGGCTTGCGGACCAGCGCACGGGCGAGCGCGACGCGTTGCTTTTCCCCTCCCGACAACTGGCCGGGCAAATGGGTGACACGATGGCCGAGGCCAACGTGATCGACGAGCGCACGCGCATGCGCCTCAATGCCTGCGTCGGCCGAGCCCACCAGCGCAGGTACGAGCACGTTTTCGAGCACACTGCACTGCGGCAGCAGGCAGTGATCCTGGAAGACAAACCCGATTTGCCTGTTGCGGAAGGCCGCGAGCTCTTTCGGAGAGAGCGTGAAGGGATTCCTGCCGTCCAGCGTCACTGTCCCGGTCGTCGGCGGCTCGAGCGCGCCGAGGATATAAAGAAGAGTACTTTTGCCGCTGCCCGACGGCCCCATGATGGCGGCCGCATCTCCCGCAGCGAACGACAACGACACGTCGGCGAGCACCGGCACGTCGCCCTGCGCCGACGGATACGATTTCCCCACTCCGTTCACGCTCAGCACGCGTAGACCTCGAGCATCCGATCTGCCGAACGGGCAACGCTGTAGTGCCGACGCACACCGTCGAAGCCGTTCTGCCCAAGCTGGGCTCGCTCGGCCGGATTGCTGAAAAGGCGATGCAGCCCTTCCGCGAGACTTTGCGGATCTTCCGGCTCGACGAGAACACCGCCCGACGTTTTGGCGATCATTTCCGGAAACGCGCCGTGCCTCGGCTCAACCACCGGCACACCGCAGGCCATCGCCTCGAGCAGAAAAAGGCCCTTCGGTTCGACATAGACCGTGGGCACCGAGAACACGTCGAGCCCACGAAGGAAATCGATCTTGCGAGCCCGGTCCAATGCACCGCGGTACTGAAATTCTCCGCCCAGTCCGGCCTTGTCGAGCCTGCGCTGAGCCGCCTTGAGGTAACTCTGCTGATCGGGCGCAAGATAGCCGGCGACTTCCAGACGTGCGCCCTCGACGCCCGGCATCTGCCTGAATCGCTCGTACGCCTCGCAGAGCGTGAGAAGCCCCTTCTCGGGCGCGATGCGCGCAAGATAGCCGATCGTAAACGGCCGATCGGGCGGCGCATCCCGTCGCCGCTCGAATCCGGCAAGATTGATCCCGAGCGGCACGAGGTCGATCTTCCCGCGTGGAATCGACAGATACGTCGCCATGAACTCGGCGTAGTACTCGCTGATTGCGGTGAACCGATCAATGGAAGCGGCATTCTGGCGGATGAGCTCGAGCGACTCAGTGCGATGCTCTCTGGTCAACCCGTCGAGAAACAAATCTTCGCCCGTCAGCGTGCAATGGATCGGGCGCTTCAGCTCGCGCTTCAGGGGCGGCGCCAGGCTCGACAGCAGCGTGTTTGGCAGCTGCACCACGTCGGGCGGCGACTCTTCCGCCAGCCACTCGAGCATCTTCTCGAACTCTTTTCGCTGAAAGCCGTCTTCTCCCTTCAGCATCGAGATCGTCATCTCGCCCAGGGTTCGCGGATCGGTGGAAATGGATCCGGATGCCGCCGCCTTGATGAGCCACGGCAAGTCGAGCACCTTGTCGAGAATACGCGGCGCCCGCCGGAAGAAGTCCACACGCTGCTGCAGATAAACGCTGATGCCGCCGAAGAAGACGCGATCTTCGCTGACGTTGGGCTCGTCAGTGAGCGTGGGCGTGTACAGCGGAACGAGCACGACATCGTGACCGCGCGATTTCAGCTCGGCAGCCAGCGCGTTGTCTCTCAGGCAGCTGCCGCAGTACATCCCGGCAGCGCCCGCCGTGATGAACAGGATTTTCACAACCCTCACACCACGGCGGTTTGCAACGCGCGCGGCCGGTAGAGGAAATCGACGATGTTGCCTTCGTGCGGCTGGAGCCAGTTGAGCCGGATGGTCGGCACAGGGCCGAGGTTGAGCCGATCGATGTGGGTCGCATCGAGGAGCGCCCGCCGCAGCTCGGGTTTGTCCGTAATCGCCGAACAGACGAGCGTAGGGCCCATCGCCTCGAGCAGCTTCGATTCGGGACACTCGACGACGGTGACGAACGGAAACATGTACTCTTTCGACGCGATCGCCGCGTCAGGCGATTCGCAATGCACGACGGTCGGCAACAGGTACTCTGCCCTGCCGTTCTTCGCGACTCGTGGCGTGTCGCGATATTTCGCCGTGTAATCGGTGACGCCGGCCTGCTTGAGATCGACATCGATCGACTGCGAAATCGCATCGGCCATTCCGGGGACCGTAAAAGCCGCAAGGCTCGCATTGGGATCGTCGGGCGGCAGCGCCTGGACCGCTGCCAGCCGCTTCGCCAGGGCATCGGCGATCTCGCGGCTGTGACGGCTGACCCAGATGCCTGAACAGTTGATGCAGCCGCGGCCGCTGTTCAGAAACACGCTGTCGACCATCATGTCGACATAGCGCTCCCAATCGTCGACACAGTCGTCGCCGAATACGATCTTCGAAAAGCCCGGCCCGTGCACCTGCACGCGCGGATTGCCCTTGTAGCGCTCGACGGTCGGCGTGCCTCCGAAAATGAGGCTGCGCCCGCAGGCCGATACTACCGCGGCGCCGACTTCGGCCTCGCCCGGATAAATTGAAATCGCCTCACGCGGAATGCCCGCTTGAAAGAACGCTTCGGCAACCCGGTACGGTGTCCACGGCTCCTGCGGCCCCGGCTTCAACACGAGACCGATCTGCATCGGGATAATCGGCAGCCACAGCGTGTGCACACCGGGCGAGTTCGACGGAAGCACGAGCCCGAGCACGGGACTCTGCGCCTGATAACTAATCGGCACGCCGTGTTCCTCGCCGTAGCCGGTCGTGAGGACGTTCAGATCGAGACCGCGCGTCAGCGATTTGAGAATGTTGCCCATCTCGCTGAGCACGAACTGGTTTTTTTTCATGTTCCCGCGGCAAAGTGCCTCGGGAAGCCCGGTGCTCGCCGACTGCTGCTTCGCGAAGTCGTCTGGTGTCTGCGACCCGTCGCCGAGGGGAAGCTCGGCGTTCATGTAGAGGTCGCCCGCGATCTTCATCCGGGCAATCAGCTCGGCGACAGGAATGCGCCGCAGCGCATCGCGGGCAGCCGGGGCCTTGCGCATGTCGCGCTGAATCAGGCCCGCATTCGCGCGCCCCACTTTCGCAATCGGCTCGCCGGTGAGAAAGTGCTTCACCTCATCGACGTCCATGCTCGAATACGGCTGCCCCCATCGGAGAATCGGAATATTAACCATACGGTTCTGGGTTCTAGGTTCTAGGTTCTGGGTTCCAGTTCTGGGTTCTGGGTTCTGGGTTCTAGGTTCTAATTCTCTATTCCGATTCGGAGCTCTCCAGAACCCAGAACCGGAACCTAGAACCTAGAACCCAGAACCTAGAACCGCTGTTTAGTACACACCGACCGTTGTCGTCGCTGCGAAGCCTCGAAATGGCCTGACGCCGCTGACGCCGTCCCACGGATATTTCTCGTGCGGGCGCTCGCGCTCACCTTCGTCGCGCTCGAGGAAGCCGGGCACGAAAAACTCTCTGGTCAGCGTCGTCAGCTTCACGCGGCCGGTCTGTCCGTAGTCCACGAGCTTCGACGAATCGTCGAAGTCCACGACTTCGATGACCGCGCGAGGCTGAGGCGCGTGATAACTGATCTTATAGTCGTTCTCCGGGCCTGTGGGCGCGCTTGCGGCCAGGCCCATCAGCGTGTTGCCGTAGGTCGGGGTCATGTACGCGCCGTCGAGCAGCTCTTCATGGGCAAACCGGTTCCACTGCGGCGTGAACTCCGTGCCGCCGGAGAAAATCCCGGTAATGCCCGCCTTGCGAATCGTCGTCCCCATCGACTCGAGGCGCAGGGCGAGCCCCTCGAGCAGCTTCGGCGTGGTGAACATGCATCGGATGTCGTGTCCTGCCTGCAGAATCGACACCGCCTGATCGATGACGTGTCCCTTGTAGGCCTCGAGATGCTCCATCCAGCCTCTTTTGATCAGCTTGATGACCCATCGCGGATCGAGATCGACGCAGAATGAAATGCCGCCGCGATACTGGGCGAGGTGCTCGACAGCCAGGCGAAGACGGCGCGGGCCAGAGGGTCCGAGCATCAGCCAGTTCGCGCCCCTCGGGAAGTACTCGTCGGGCAGTGTCGCGCTGAAGAGCTCGTAGTCGGTCCGGAAGTCGTCGAACGCGACGCGCGTCTTCGGGATGCCGGTGGTGCCCCCGGTCTCGAAGACGAAGACAGGCTTGCCGTTGAATCCTTTTGGGATCCAACGTTGCACGGGCCCGCCACGAAGCCATTCGTCCTCGAATGACGGAAAGCGTGTCAGATCTCCAAAGCCGCCGATTTCCTTCCGAGGATCCCAGCCGAGTTTTTTTGCGTATTCGAGCCAGAACGGCGATCCCGTCGCAGGATCGAAGTGCCAGTTGACGATCTCCCTTACATGGGCGTCGAGCGCAGCTCTCGCCTTCTCTATCATTAGTCGCGGGGGCCCCTCGCCCCGCTCCAAGTCGCTCGCTTGCGGGGCCCCATTGCCCCGCGCCGCTCGCGACTTTTGCTGCGTAGTATATTCTCAAGCCTTCAATTTTCATGAGTGGACGACTCGCAGTCGCGGCCGTGGCGGTCCTCTATGTGCTGCACCAGGATTTCTGGTTCTGGCGAGAGGCGCGGCCGCTCGTCTTTGGATTTCTGC
Organism: Vicinamibacterales bacterium; assembly: GCA_963811435.1. GTDB lineage: Bacteria > Acidobacteriota > Vicinamibacteria > Vicinamibacterales > JAMQPK01 > JAMQPK01. Next base: position 2,317,964 of record CAWERD010000002.1, on the reverse strand, counting down.
CGATTGGCCTCTTCTATCACGCGTTGTTCACCGTGGCGTCGGCCGGCGCGCTCTGGCTGCTCGTGACGTTCGCCTGGCCGTCGCATCTCGACGAATGATCCCTGCCGTCGTCGTCTTCGCCTATCTCGGCGTCGTCCTTTACATCGGCATCTTCGCCTTTCGAACCACGCGGCAATCGAGCGCCGAAGACTATTTTCTGGCTGGACGCTCGCTGGGACCCGGCGTGTTTCTGCTGTCATTGTTCGGAACGAACATGACGGCGTTCTCGATTCTCGGCGCATCGGGACACGCGTTCGCCAACGGCATCGTGACGTTCGGTCTCATGGCGTCGTCTTCTGCGCTCGTCATTCCCGTGTGCCTCTTTGCCATCGGCACTCGCTTGTGGGCGCTGGGCAAGCGCAACGGGTTCATGACACCAGTACAGATGTTTCGCGACCGCTGGGAGTGCGCCCACATCGGCACGGTGATTTTCGTCGTGCAGGCTGTACTGCTGGTCCCCTACATCATCATCGCCGTGATGGGCGGCGGCACGGTACTGCAGGCGATCACCAACGGCTACATTCCGTACTGGCTCGGCGGCGCTATTGTTTCGTCGGTCGTGATGGCGTACGTGTTTCTCGGCGGGATGCGCGGGACCGCCTGGGTGAACGCGCTGCAGACGACGCTGTTTCTCCTGTTCGGAACGATTGCCGTCTTCGTCATCGGCGCGGGCATGGGTGGATTCCGCGACGCCATGGAAGCCCTGCTCGCATCGCCGGCCACATCGCCGCTGCTGACGCGCGAGCGCATCTCGCCGCTGTATTTCTTCAGCTATACGTTCATTCCGCTCTCGTCGATCGCGTTTCCGCACATCTGCATCTTCTGTCTGACCGCGCGCAACGTGTCGTACTTCAAGAAGACGATCGTGCTCTACCCGATCTGCATGCTGTTCATCTGGCTGCCCTCAGTCTTTCTGGGCGTCGTCGCCAATCAGGCCACGGCGATTCCGGCCATACAGGCAAAGATCGAGGCCCGGGCGCAGCTTGCCGACCAAAACGCCTCGCTGACGCCAGTCGATCGCGCGCGCTTGCGCACGCAGGCCGCGGGCGATGATGTGCTGCTGAGACTTGTCGACGGCTATGCCCCGCTCTGGCTGGCAGCACTACTCGGCGCCGCGGTCATGGCGGCGGTCATGGCGAGCGACTCGCAGATCCTCGCGTTGTCGACGATGTTCACGGAAGACGTCTTCGCGTTCTATCAAGGCACGAAACGATTCGGCCACGACATGCAGATTCTGACCGGCCGCATCTTTGTCGTGCTCGTGACAGCGGTTGCCTATGTCATCGCTCTGCGCATCCCGCAGTCGATCTTCGATATCGCCACGCAATATGCGTTTGCCGGTTACGCCGCGCTCGTTCCGCTGCTCGTCGCGGCGTTGTTCTGGAAAAACAGCACTCGCTGGGGTGCATTCGCGAGCACGGTGTGGACAGCCGCAGCCGTGGCCGCCGTCGCCGTCATTCAGACGAATATTCCACCGCCTCCACCAGGGGTCTCCATCACTGTCTGGTCGTTTGGCGATTCGGCGATCGTGACACGCGGCGCCACCGGCACGTTCGTGCTCGGCCTGCTTCCGGTCGTGCCCATGACGTTGATCTCGGCCGGCCTGATGATCGTCGCATCGCTCGCGACGAAAGGTTTCGCGAAGCCGAGTGAATCGACACTGGGACGCTACTTCGCGCGGTAGCTTCAGAGGAGATCAGGAGATTGGAAACGAATCGAGGCTGTGCTGGCGGGCAGATGGTCAGTTTCAGCGCAATAATGCCTTGGTTGTCTTCGGGAGGTGCCGGTCATGCGCTACTCATCCAGGCGCGCGTTCTTGACAAGTCTGGGGATCGCCGCGGCAGGTCCTGTCATCCTGGGCCGGCGCGTACTCACACAGAGCCCACCTGCTCGTGTCGATGCAACCACGCTGCGACAACGAATCGACGTGCTCAGTACAGTTCGGACGACCGTCGGGCGGCACCTTCGCTGACGGGGTCAGTCGCGTCGCCTATTCGGACGCAGATCTCGCTGGTCGTCGGTACGTGCTCGACTTGATGCGCGCGGCTGGCCTTGAACCCCGCGTGGACGCCGCGGGCAATATCTTCGGTCGTCGCGCCGGAACCGACGCGGCATTGCCGCCCGTCCTTTTCGGTTCGCATATCGATTCGGTGCCGAACGGCGGTAATTTCGACGGCGATCTGGGATCACTCGCGGCGTTGGGCGTGCTCGAAGCGCTCGCGGCAGCAGGGCTGCGCACCCGCCACCCGTTGGAGATGGTCGTCTGGGCCCACGAGGAAGGGGTGGCGTACGGCCTCGGATTGGGCGGCAGCCGTGTCGTCGCGGGCGACGTGAAGTCAGACATGAACCAGGTCTGGAACGGAATGACTCGTGCCGATGCGATACGCAAGATCGGCGGTAACCCCAATCGCATCACGGAGGCTATCCGACCCAAAGGCGCGCACCATTGCTACCTTGAACTCCATATTGAGCAGGGCGGCACGCTCGACCGCGAGAATATTCCCGTTGGTGTTGTCGAGGGTATCGTCGCGATTGATCGGTACGATGTGACCGTGACCGGCTTCGCCAATCACGCCGGCACGACAGCGATGGCGGATCGGCAAGATGCACTGCTGGCAGCGTCGCATCTGACCATCGCAGTACGCGACGTTGTGAACTCGGAGCCCGGTCGACAGGTCGGCACAGTCGGCCGGCTGGAGGTAACTCCCAACGCCCCGAACGTGATTCCGGGCGTTGTCCGGCTCACAATCGAACTGCGCGATCTATCCGCTGAAAAGCTCAAGCGTCTGGCCGAACCGATCCGGCAGCGCGCGACCGAGATCGGGAAACAGACCAAAACGTCGATCGAGTTCACAGTCATGAATTCCAACATACCAGCGAACGCAGCTGTGGAAGCGCAACAGGCGATCGAACGTGTCGCGGGACGACTTGGTCTTGGCAGCCGCCGACTACCGAGTGGCGCTGGCCACGACGCACAGATGATGGCTCAACTCTCACCGATGGGCATGATCTTTGTGCCGAGCATTGGTGGTGTCAGTCACTCGCCGCGGGAACTGACTCATTGGAATCACTGTGCACAAGGGGCGGACGTCCTGCTCGGCACCGTGCTTGAGATGGATCGGGCGTAGGATCGTCTTCTGGAGTGTAGCGTTATGACGAAGAACGATCAGGGGACTGGCCCGATTACAGTGCTCGAGTCTGGCGATCCGGGGCTCCTAGCCGTCGCCAAGTCGTTGCTCGAGTCCGCGGGCATTCAGTACTTCGCCAAGGGCGAAGGAGTGCAAGACTTGTTTGCGGTGGGCAGCGTTGGTACCGGCTTCAATCCGTTTACCGGTCCCGTTCAACTCCAGGTTGCGGCTGATGAGGCTGAGGAGGCAAAGGCGCTTCTTCGAGACTTGAGCACGCAACGAAACGGCGCCTGACAACGAGGAGCGTTGAACATGAAACGAGGGTCAGCGAAGCGTGATCATTGGCGCACAGGTGCTCTCGTTGCTGTCCTGGTGGCGACAAGCCTCTTCCGGGTCGTCCCTGCGCAAGTGCCTGTGCAGGACCAGCAGCCGGCGGGATCCGCGTTACGTCCGGCGGTGATGGGGCCCTCCGGCGGCGTGTCCACAGGTCATCCGCTCACGACGGCCGCGGCGTTTGGAATCCTGCTGAAGGGCGGGAATGCGTTCGACGCGGGGGTGGCGGCGCTCCTCGCCGGCGGCGTGCTCGAGCAGGATCTCTACAGTCTCGGTGGCGAAGCGCTGGTGCTCGTGTATCCGAAGAAGGAAGCCAAGGTCACATCGGTCGTCGGACAGGGCTGGGCGCCGCACGCGGTGGACGTGGACTGGTACCTCTCGCGCCAGAAGAACCTCCAGGGCGAGGGGCTCGATCCGGCCGTCGTGCCGGGCGCGCTGCATGCCGCGCTCACGGTGCTCGAACGTTGGGGCACGATGAGCTTCGAGGATGTGGCAGCCCCGGCGATCGCCTACGCGGAGCACGGCTTTCCCATGCGATCGAGCACGGCACGCGCGATTCAAAACGAGCTCAAGTTCTTCGAACGCTGGCCGGGGAACAAGACGTACTGGCTCAAACCCGACGGCTCGCTCTACAAGCCTGGTGAGACCATCAAGCTGCCGGCCACCGCCAGAACGCTGCGACGCATGGTCGAAGCCGAGCGCGGCGCGAAAGCTCGTGGACGCACCGCCGGCATCATTGCGGCGCGTGATCGCTTCTACAAAGGGGACATCGCCCGCGAGATGGTCGCGTTCCTGCGCAAGCACAACGCACCGTTCGACGAAAGTGACTTCGCCGAGTACTTCGCGCGGATCGAGGAGCCGGCGCGGACGACCTATCGCGGCTACACCGTCTACAAGCACGGGTTCGGCAGTCAGGGTCCGGTGTTGCTGCAGACGCTCAATATCCTGGAGCAGTTCGATCTCCACGCGATGGGCCATGCGAGCGCCGACTACCTCCACACGATTGTTGAGGCGATGAAGCTCGCATACGCGGATCGCGATTCGTACTACGCGGATCCGGCGTTCGTGAAGGTGCCCGTCTGAAGGGCTCCTTTCGAAGGCCTACGCGAAGGAGCGCGCGGCGCTCATCGATTCGACGCGCGCGTCGTCGGCGTTTGTGGCCGGCGATCCGTTGCGGTTCGACTCTCAGGTCAAAGAGTGGCCGTACTGGAAGGCCAACGTTCGCGCGGGCGGGACGACGGCGCGCGCGGCATCCGATCCATTGATCCTATCGTCACTCGGGCAGGACTCCGCGGGGGTGTCGAAGGACACCACGCACATGGCCGTCATCGACAAAGACGGCAACATCTTCGACGTCACTCCGAGTGGTGGGTGGGTGCCGGGTGCCGTGATCCTCGGTGACACGGGCATCGGCATGAGCGTTCGCGGCGAACAGTTCTGGCTGGACAAGACGAGAGCGAACCAGATTCGTCCGCACGCGCGCCCGCGCTACACGTTGACGCCGAGCCTGGTCTTCAAGGGCGACACGCCGATGATGGCGCTCGGCACGCCGGGTGGCGATAACCAGGATCAGACGATCCTGCAGGCCTTCTTGAGCGTGGTGGAGTTCTGGGACGACTGGTATCCGAACCTGCATGCCGCGTTTGAGCGGCCTCGAGTGCAGACGTTGCATTTCTACGGGTCATTCTGGCCACACGCAGCAGGGTTCAACAAGCTCAATGTAGAGGCGACGGTGCCCGACGCGGTATACGACGAGCTCCGCGCGCGTGGCCACGACGTGAGCCGGCTGCGGCCGTTTGGCATGGCCGGCTGCGCCACGGCCGTCATGATCGACCCGACGTCGGGCAATCGGTTCGCCGCGGCGGATCCGCGCCGCGACTGCTACGCGATGGCGTACTGAAATCGCGTGAACACCGAGGAAACTCGAGAGGAACGCCAACAAGAGATCAGGAGTTCAGGAGAATTCTTTTCTTGAAGAGAAGTCTCCTGATCTTCTGATCTCCTGTCGAATCTTGAACCGTGCTCTTTTCGCTACAGAGAACACGGAGGACTCAAAGAGGAAACGCCAACAAGAGATCAGGAGTTCAGAGAATTCTTTCTCTTGAAGAGAAATCTCCTGATCTTCTGATCTCCTGTTGATCTTGAACCGGTGCTCTTTTCGACACAGAGAACGCGGAGAACTCAAGAGGAAATGCCGACAAGAGATCAGGAGTTCAGGAGAATTCTTTTCTTGAAGAGAAGTCTCCTGATCTTCTGATCTTCTGTTGATCTTCCAGCGGCTTCTGACGGTCATGGGCCAACGATGTTTCTGGACCGCGGCGGCAGTGCGGTGGAGGCGTAATGAAACCAGCGCTCGAGAAGGCCTGGGGCTACCAGGGCGACAACATGAATCTTCCCGTGCGAGACCTTGCGGCCGCCCTGCCTTTCTACGAAACCGTGCTCGGCTTCCGGGTGCTCTCGCGGAGCGACACGCCGCACCACCTCGCCGTGCTGGCTCGCGATGAGGTGCAGATCGGACTCGTGGAAAACGGCGGCGATTCAACGAAGGACGGTTGCGCGTTCCACGTGAAGGACCTCGAGGCGTTGTTCGCGGAGTTCAACGCCAACGGACTCCACAAAGAGCCCTCCGACTTCGACGTCGAACAACACGACGAGGTCGCGTGGAAGGTGTTCTACGTCGTGGCGCCTGACGGTCTCTGCTACTGGTTCGGCGAGCGACAGTAGGTTTGGCCGCATGCGACGGGTTGCCTGGCAGGTTGCGGCGTGTTTCCTTCTGACGAGCGTCATCTTGCACAGCGCTCAAGTCCCCTCGTATCCTGAGATCCACCCCGTCGACGAGGCCACTCAGCAGGCGGACTTCTTTACGTTTCGAGCGCACCTCCAGGCTGCAATCGCCCGACACGACGCAGCCGCGGTCTTGTCTGTCGTCAATCTGAAGATTCGGAATAATTTCGGTGGTGACGACGGACGAGAGGCCTTTGAGCGCCTGTGGCGGATCAAGAGCCCCGACACTCAGCTTTGGGAGAAGCTCGGCAGCGTGCTCGCCCTTGGCGGAACGTTCGAAGAGAACGGAACGTTCGTCGCTCCGTACACGTTCAGCCGCTGGCCCGCGAAGTTCGATGCGTTCGAGCACGTGGCGATCATTGGCTCAAGGGTAAGAGTGCGTGCCGCGCCAGCGCAGGATAGCGGCACACTGCAAGCCCTGAGCTTTGCCGTCGTGCCTGTCGCCCGAGACGCCCGAGCGCCGGCGGCCGATCAAGGGCGTCAGTGGACCGCAGTACGGCTCCACGATAAGCGGATCGGCTATGTCGCCTCTCGATACGTCCGCAGCCCGATCGACTATCGTGCAATCTTCGGGCGTGTCGGTGATGAGTGGCAGTTGATGGCGTTCATCGCCGGCGACTGAACGAATCAGGTCTGTCCATGCCAGACCCATACGCCACAATCGCCGACACCGACCGGTCTCTGCAGGAACGTCTCGCGGATGTTCTGGAACTCCGGGCGAGTGACTCGCAGCAACAGGCAATGCTGCGCGCATATCTGTCGGAAATCGAACTACAGCCGGGCGCGAGGGCATTAGAAATCGGCTGCGGTACGGGGGCCGTCAGTAGAGCGCTCGTCGCGTCGCTGCATGTTGAAGTCACCGGGGTCGATCCCTCACCGATATTTGTGGCGCGAGCGCGAGAACTCGGAAGACGGCTGCCCGGCCTCACCTTCCTCCAAGGCGATGCCCGCTCGCTGACTCTGCCTGACGCGTCGTTCGACCTGGTGGTGTTTCACACGACACTGTGTCACATACCCGATCCCGACGCGGCGCTTCGCGAAGCCTATCGCGTACTTCGTCCAGACGGCTGGTTGGCCGTCTTCGATGGCGACTACACGACGACGACTGTGGCGACGAGCGACTTCGATCCACTCCAGCCGCTCGTCGAAGCGATGGTTGCGAATTTCGTCCACAACCCATGGCTGACGCGACGCCTCTTCAAGACGCTTGGGTCCTCCGGATTCCAGGTCAAGAGCCTTCGAAGTCATGGCTACACGCAGACAGCCGAGCCGACGTACATGCTCACGCTGATCGATCGCGGCGCTGATATCCTCTCAGGATCTGGCGCCCTTACCGCTGAGGCAGCAGATGCTCTGCGGAAGGAGGCACGCCGGCGCGCCGAAGCTGGAGAATTCTTCGGTCATATTTCTTTTGTCAGTGTGATCGCGCGCAGACCCATCGCGCCGGACGGTCTGTGTAATCATGTCGGCACGCGATGAGCTCTGATCCCATAGAGATCCTGATCGGCCTCCCGATCTGGATTCTCATCATCCTCTTCAGCCACCCCGTTTTCCTGATCGCGGTTGTGTTCCTCATTTTCCGCTGGGCACGCCATGGGCGCCGCCCGGGGATGGCTCGCAAACTCCTTCTATTCCTGGCAGTCGGCTCAACGGCATTCACGGCATTTTTCGTTTACATGGGCTTCGACATCAGGTGGAGCACCGATGGCCCCGGTCTTCTCCTCGTGTTCATGGGCATCGGCGGGTTTGGACTCCTGGCGATCGTCACCTGGATACTCTGGGCAGTACGGACGCGACAATCGTGAGGTGCACGATGCGAATCAACACGTATCTGGTGTTCAAAGGAGATTGCGAGGCCGCGTTCACTCTCTATGAGCAGTGTTTCAGCGGCCAGCTCGCGGCGATCTTTCGCTATGCCGGCTCACCGATGGCGGATCAAGTCCCAGCCGACTGGCAGGACAAAGTGATGCACGGCAGTCTGACAGTGGGAGATCAGGTGTTGATGGGGGCCGACGTCGCACTGGAGCAGTACGAGGCACCAAAAGGGTTCACGCTCTCGGTTCAGATCAAGAACACGACTGAGGCCGAGCGTATTTTTCACGAGCTGGCCACGGGCGGCAAAGTTGTGATGCCACTCGAGAAGACGTTCTGGGCCGAGCGCTTTGGGGTGCTTGTCGATCGGTTCGGGATACCGTGGCAGATCAACTGCGAAGGATCTGATGAACCTCCGCCATGAAAAGCCAGACGCCGTCGGAATACATTCACGGTACCGCTCCTGAAGAGCAGGCGCGCCTGTCGGTGTTGAACGACCTGCTGAACGTCGGTTCGTTGCGCGAGCTGCAGCTGCAGCCTGGCGAGCGCGTCCTGGATGTCGGCAGCGGCACCGGCCAATTGTCGCGGGCGATGGCGCGCGCAACCGGCGTGCGTGTCGTCGGCGTCGAACGCAGCGCCGAACAGATTGCCGAAGCCAAGCGGCAGGCCGCAGACGCTGGCGAAGCGGCGCTGACCGAGTTCCGGCAGGGCGATGCGTTGCAGCTGCCTTTGCGTGACGAAGAGTGGGGTACGTTCGACGTGGCGCACACGCGCTTTCTGCTCGAACATGTGCGCGACCCTCTGTCGACCGTGCAAGCGATGGTGCGGTCCGTTCGGCCCGGCGGACGCATTGTGCTGGAAGACGACGACCACGGTTTGTTGCGTATCTGGCCCGAGCCGCCCGGCTTTGCGGCGTTGTGGGACGCCTATCAACGCAGCTACGAACATCTCGGCAACGATCCCGCCATCGGACGGCGGCTGGTGGCGCTGCTGGTCGAGGCCGGGGCGGCGCCGCTGCGCAATACCTTCATCTTTTTTGGCAGTTGCGCGGGCGAGCCGCATTTTGTGCACTATGTCGAGAATCTCATTGGCGTCATCAACGGCGCCCGTGCAACGGTCGTCGGTGCCGCGTTGCTGGACGCCACAGCGTTCGACGCCGCCATCGTGGCCTTGCGCGAGTGGAGCCGCGATCGAACGGCCACGCTTTGGTACGCGGTATCGTGGGCAGAAGGTCGACGGATGCGCGATCCTTGATGAGCCCGCCCACGGTCGTGGAGCGCGCCATGGCGTGCCTCAAAGGCATCGCTGTCGGCGACGCCATCGGCAAACAGACGGAGACGCTGTCGCGCAGCGATGTCCTGCGGTGGTATCCGCACGGTGTCAGCGGCTTCGAAGGAATTCCCGGCGACGTCATCCCGCGCTATGCGGGCAACCGCAAACGCGAGTGGCGCATCGGCGAGACCACCGACGACACAGAACGGACGCTTGCCGTCGCGCGTGCCATCATCACCGAGCGACGCGTCTCGCACGCGAGCATCGGACGAGAGATGCTCACATGCACGAAGAGCGTGCATCCTGGTCTGAAGTCTCTATGGGAATTTCACCAGGCAGGTGATCCCGCACGGATCGCGACCACGCACGACGGATGCGGCGCCGCCGTCCGGGTGGCGCCTGTGGGCATCGTTCATGGATCCGCCCGCATCGATGAGCTCGTCAACGACGCCCGCGAATCATCGATTCCGACGCACGGCGGATCGCTGGCGATTGCCGCCGCAGCCGCGAATGCCGCCGCTGTTTCAGCCGCTATCGATGGCGGCTCGCCTCGCGAGGTTCTTGCACACGCCGAACGGGCCGCCGCGCTGGCAGAGAATCGATGGCCCACACCGGGCTCTCCTACCTTCGCGACTGCCATTCGCGACGTGTACAACCGTCTCGCGGACCTGCCTCGGCTTGACGCCGCCGACGTGGCCGCGTGCTGCTTCCCAAGTCAGCCGCTGACCATCGTTCCCCTCGCGCTGGGACTCGCCACTCTGGTGCAGTCGGCTGACGAAGCCATCCTGCTGGCGACCAACGTCGGTGGAGACAGCGATTCGGTCGCGTCGATCGCAGGAGGAATTCTCGGCGCGATGTACCCGCGAAGTGTGAATGAGCATTGGCTCGAGGTGGTGGAGCATATCAACGGCCACAACCTTGTGCCCATCGCCCATGAGCTCATCCAACTCCGGCCCTCCTGATCTCACAACCCCTGCATAAATTGTTATGATCGGCCACCCATGACAGCACAAATCGACTCCACCGTGCGGCTGACGCCGGTGCAATGGCTGATCTGCGCCATTGCGGCGATCGGCTTCGCGTTCGACATCTACGAAATCCTCATGCTGCCGCTCATCGTCCGGCCGGCGTTGCTCGAGCTGACCGGCGCCGCACCTGGGTCGCCGCAATTCCAGATGTGGGTCGGCCGCCTTTTTTATATCCCCGCGTTCGCCGGCGGCATCTTCGGTCTCCTCGGCGGCTACCTCACCGATCGGCTGGGCCGGCGGCGAGTGTTGACCTACAGCATTCTCATCTACGCGGTCGCGGCATTCCTGTCGGGCTTCTCTTCGTCGATCGAAATGCTGCTGGTGCTTCGCTGCTTCGTCTTCATCGGTGTGTGCGTGGAGTTTGTCGCGGCCGTCGCCTGGCTCGCAGAACTGTTCCCCGATCCGAAGCGGCGAGAGAAAGTGCTTGGCTACACGCAGGCATTCTCGTCGCTGGGCGGCATTCTCGTCGCCACGGCGAACGGTTTGTGTATTGCGTACGCCGCCAGCCTGCCGTCGCTCAACCTGTTCGGATTCTCGATCCCCGATCCCCATGCACCGTGGCGCTATACCTTGATGTCGGGCGTGCTACCGGCGATTCCGCTGATTCTCGTCCGGCCGTTCCTGCCGGAGTCGCCGGCATGGCAACAGAAGAAAGCTGCGGGCACGCTGGGCCGGCCGAGCCTGGCGGCCATCTTCTCGCCCGAGCTTCGCCGCACCACGATCGTCACCACCATCATGTTCGCGTGCGCGTACGGCGCCGCGTTCGGCGCTATTCAGCAGGTTCAGCAAATCGTGCCAGGGCTGCCCGAAGTACGCCAGATGACGCAGGGCATGCCGCCGCCGCGCGCCGGACTCATCACGCAGGAAGTCGCCGCGAATGTCACCAAAGTCCAGGAAATCGGCGGGCTCCTTGGACGTGTCGCGCTCGCCTATCTCGCCGTCATCATCGTCAGCCGGCGGAAGCTCATCCGGCTGTTTCAGATTCCCGGCTTGATCGTGATGCCGGTGACCTTCGCCATCGCGGCAACCACGAGCTTGAACTGGTTGTACGTGGGTATGGTCCTCGCGGGATTTTTCACCGTCGCGCAGTTCAGTTTCTGGGGCAACTATCTGCCGCGCGTGTACCCGCTCCATTTGCGCGGCACCGGCGAAAGCTTCGCCGCCAATATCGGCGGACGCCTCATCGGTACGTCGTTCGCGTGGCTCACGGCCACGCTCGCCGTCACCAACGACCGTGCGTATGCTCCGACAAAGATCGCGCTCGTCGCAGCCGCGGTCGGGTTCTCCGTCTACCTCGTCGGCTTCATCGCGAGCTTCTGGCTGCCCGAACCCCCCAGAGAGAACCTGCCAGATTGAAAACGTAAGGTTCTACCTAGAACCCAGAACCGCTGGTGTCAGATTCCCCGACCGCCAAAGCCTTCTGCTGTCGGCAATTAGACATCTGAGCACCGTTCAACACTGTCGAGACAGGGTCCCACCTCCTGAACAGTGATCGGCCAGCATCTTGCTAATTTTGGATGGTGCAGGAGTACAACCCATGTTCTTCAATCCTCGACCGTATGCATGTCTCGCATCTGCCGTCATCACGGCAGCGTGCGCCAGCTCGGCGCGACTGCCGGTAGCGGCCGGCACCGGACCCAATCCCACCCTCCCGGCGCCAAGCCGATCGCTGATACCAACGGTCCACGTGGTGACAGCACGGGGATGGTCCAACGGGGCCCGACCCGTTGCCGCAGACGGGATGGCCGTCACGCCATTTGCGCAGGCGCTGGATCATCCTCGCTGGCTCTATGTGCTGCCAAACGGCGACGTCCTCGTGTCGGAAACAAACGCACCGCCGCGACCCGACGACGGGAAAGGCCTGAAGGGATGGTTCTTCAAACGATTTCAGAAAAAGGCCGGCGGCGCCGTTCCGAGCGCCAATCGCATCACGCTGCTGCGTGATGCCGATGGCGACGGCATCGCCGAAACCCGATCCGTTCTGCTCGATAGATTGAATGCGCCATTCGGAATCGCGCTGGTCGGCAATCAACTGTACGTGGCGAACAGCGACGCATTGATCCGCGTCGAGTACTCGCAGGGCGACACCCAGATTTCCGGCGCACCGGCAACGGTTGTCGAGCTTCCCGGAGGTCGGCTCAACCATCATTGGACCAAGAACGTCGTCTCGTCACCGGACGGCGCACGTCTGTATGTCAGCGTGGGGTCGAACAGCAACGTCGCCGAACACGGCATCGACAAGGAAGACGGACGCGCCGCGATCTGGGAAATCGATCCCCATACCAGAATGCACCGCGTGTTTGCCTCGGGACTGCGCAATCCCGTCGGCATGGCGTGGGAACCGGAGACCGGATCGCTGTGGGTAGCGGTGAACGAACGCGATGAGCTAGGCAGCGACCTCGTACCCGACTACATGACGTCGGTTCGAGACGGCGGCTTCTACGGCTGGCCGTACAGCTATTACGGAACTCACGTCGATACGCGCATCAAACCGCAGCGGCCCGATCTCGTCGAGAGAGCGATTCGACCCGACTATGCGCTGGGGCCCCACACGGGATCGTTGGGACTCGCCTATGCGCAGGACGTCGCGCTTGGACCTCGATTCAGCCGCGGGATGTTCATCGGACAGCACGGGTCCTGGAACCGTAAGCCGCGCAGCGGCTATAAGGTTATCTTCGTGCCGTTCTCAAACGGCAAGCCGTCCGGCGAACCGATTGACGTGCTGACGGGTTTCGTCACCGAGAAGGGCGACGCAATGGGCAGGCCCGTTGGTGTGGCCATAGACAAACGTGGCGCGCTGCTCGTCGCCGACGACGTGGGCAACACAGTGTGGCGTGTCACGGGGGCCGGAAACTAGAAACAGGAATCTAGAAACTGGAATCTAGAATCTAGAATCTGAAAACTAAAATCTGAAATCTGAAATCTAGAATCTGGAGATGCCCAGACCCTGGATTCCAGATTCTAGATTTTAGATTCTAGATTTCTCAGTTGCTGTCTCGATGCGAGCGAATGTTCTGCAGCCGCACCGGGTGAAGCGCGAAATCCTCGACCTCGATCAGTTGGTCCGCTTCCTCACCGGTAATGCGCGCGGCGACTGCCAGTTTGCCCTCGCCTTTGCCGTCCTTGTCCACCTTGAACTGCACCCAGGTGAACGGATACTGCGTCGAGCGTGGGGCGTTCCTGATTTCCCAGAAGCTCATCGGGCGATCGGTCGCGAGAATAATTTCACGTCCGCCATCAGGCAATTCGCGCTGATACGCATACCGCAGGTCGTACCCAATCGAACCCGGGGTGTAGATGCGGCCGACCGACCGCATATCGCGAAGCTGGTCGAGCAGCCGGTCCGAGCCATGTTTGAACAGCGTCTGCATGAGCTCGGTGCGTTCTCCCGGTGTCGACCACCGGGTGACATTCATCTCAACAGGTCCCGTTCGGCCGGTATTCAGGTCGACAAAAGACATGTTGAAATGCTCGGGTTCCCCGAGTGTTTGCGCCGTACCGACGGCGACGTACGCACTGACGACCCAAAGCAATATGAGGCCGAGCAGCGGTAAAAGGGTCAATCGTTGAAGTCTCATACGTCCTCCCTTGGCATCAGCTGCATACGCCGTTCCCGGTGTAAGTGCGGCACAGACGTGGCTTTTCACGTTAGGGCGACCTTATTGGAGGACGTCAACCTAGGAAAGATGACAGTGGACTGGGTGCGACAGGTGCGACGTCAGCCGAAGCAGTAGAGACGGCCGTCGTGGGTCCCGACAACCAGCCGGCCGTTCGCCACTGCGGGTGAAGCCGTAATGGCGGCGCCGGCGTCAAAATCAGAGAGCTTCGTGCCTTTGGCGAGATCCAGCTCGTACAGGCGGCCATCGGTAGAGCCGACGAACACGCGGCTGCCGACGATGACGGGAGACGACTCGACGCGGGCGTTCGTCATGAACGTCCAGTGCGCTTTGCCGGTCTTTGCGTCGAGCGCGTGAATCATCTTGTCGCGCCCGCCGAGCACGACGCGCCCCTGGCTGAGCGCGACTGACGAGTAGTACGGGAACAGGCGCTCGGGATGACGGTAGGTCCACGTCACTTTCCGCGCCTTCATGTCGATGCCGATCACTTCGTTCTCGAATGTGCCGACATACGCGGCGCCATCGGCCAGGGCGGCCGACGCCCCCATGTAGGCACCTATCGGCACGTTCAGCACTTCCCGTCCGTCTGCGACACGAATCCCGCGGAACGTCTCGTCACATCCGGAGATATACGCCACGCCATCGACAACCGACGGGGTCGCATGAACGTAACCTTGAAATTCGACTTTCCACGCCACGGTCCCCTTCGCGGCAGAGAGCGCGTAGAGGAAACGATCGTATGAGCCAATCAGGACGCGATCGCCCACAACCACCGGCGACGATCGGACCTCGCCCGTCGTCTTGAACGTCCAGAGCGCCTTGCCCGTCTTCGCATCGACGGCGTGAAACGTTCCCGTGAGATCGCCGATATACACCGCGCCGTTGGCCACAGCCGGGGACGACTCACCGATCTCGCCCGTTTTGTATCGCCATCGAACGGCTCCGGTTTGAAGATCCAGGGCGATGAGCTCGCCAGCAGCAGAGCCGACATAGACGCTTCCGTCGACAATCGCGGCAGACGATTCGATCGCCTCTCCGACGTCAAACGTCCACACGACTTTCAGCGACGGCGCGAGTGTCGAAGACGCGACGCCGTTCAATGGCGGGCTCCCGCGAAATTGCGGCCAGGCGCCGGTCGCAGGCTGTTGGCCGATGACGGTCCGGCTAGAGCCGGACACGAGCGTTGCGACGGCAACCGACGCGAGAAGCGCTCGACTTCGCACGATCAGAACGCGCATTCGTAAATCTCCCGGGCGCCTTCCGCGTCGAACGGGCGTGGATTGAACCGGCCCGTCCACTGCTCCGACGCCTCTCGCGCCAGCGCGGGCAGATCGCCGCGCGACGCCCCGGCCTCCCTGAGCGTTTTCGGCAACCCTCCCGCTTCGGCGAGGGCAGAGAGCCGCGTGGCGAATGCTCCAAGGGGGGCGCTTGAAACATGCCGCAGCTCATCGTACATCGAGCCCGCGATGTAACCGTTCCAGCGCACCACGTGCGGCAACAGAATCGCAATCGCGTCGCCGTGGGTCGTGCCGTATCGCGCCGTCAACGGATTTGCGCACGCGTGGGTCGCGCCGAGCATCGAGCGCTCGATCGCCGTCCCCGCATAGAAGGCACCGAGCTGCATGGCGGCCCGCGCATCGAGATCCTCGGGCGACGCGAGCACCCGCTCATAGTGGCCTTCGAGCAACCGCCACGCCTCGAGCGACATCTCGATGGAAGCCGGATTGCGTTTCGTGCAGACGAAGCTCTCAACCGCGTGCGCGATCGCATCGTAGCCGGCGGCAGCCGTCACCGCGGCCGGCTGCGTCAATGTCAGACGCGGGTCGAGGATCACTGCCCGGAACGCCGCCTTCGGATCGCCGCACGCCATCTTCTGGTGCGTCTTCGGATCGGAAATGAGCGCGTACGATTGCGCCTCACTGCCGGTCCCGGCGGTGGTCGGCACGCCGATCATCGGCAGCATCGGCCTTGTGGCCTTCCCATAGCCGTGAAAGTCGTAAATCGTTCCGCCCTGTGTGAGCACGAAGTTGATGCCCTTCGCGCAATCGAGGGAACTGCCGCCGCCGAGGCCGATGATAGAGTCGATGCCGCTGCCGGCTGCCTGCCGCCGCCCGGCCTCGAGCATGTCGGCATCAGGGTTGGGACCGAAATCGCCGAAATCCCGCGTCTGCACACCTGCAGCCTCGAGCGACGCACGCGCGTGATCGTGGTGGCCGGCTTTCACCAGGCCCGCATCAGCGACGAGCAGCGTGCGTGTAAACCCGAGCTCCCTCGCCAGCGCCCCAAGTTGATCGATCGTCCCATCGCCGAAAAGCACACGAATATCTGTTTTGAAATCCAACGTTGGAAACATTCAACCTTGATTGTACTTCGGCGGTTGAAGGTTCCTGGTTCCGGTTCCTCGTTCCGCGTTCGCGGTAGCCGATGGATTCAGTACACCATCATTAAGAAAAATAAGAAAAAAATGATGCGCTACAGGATCGGGGCGCCACCACGAACGCGGAACTGGAACCGGAACCCCCGGAACCTGATGAATTCCTAAACGTGCGCTGTCAACCCTCGATCAACGCGCTTCTGCTCCTCCATTGACTGGACGATCATGTCGATGCCCACCGGAGTCCGGCGCAGGTAGTCGTCGCCAAGCGCATTGGCGAGCGCGCAGCTCACGGCCGCGGCGCCAGCGCCGACGGCGGCTTCGGCCACACCCTTGGCGCCGACCGGCGTTTGCGGATCGGGGATGTTCACCGCGCTCCACGACATCTGCCGCGGGATGTCGAGAATCGTCGGCGGCTTGTTGTAGTGGAAGCGCTTCGCCAGCGGCACGCCGTAATGCTGGTCGTACACCCACTTCTGGCTGCGTGCATAGCCGACACCCTGGATGGCGCCACCATGCAGCTGTCCTTCGAGTCCGCGCGGGTTGATCACCAGCCCGACGTCGGTGACGCACAGGAAATCCAGAATCGCGTACTCGCCGGTTTCCACATCGACTTCCACTTCGGCGAACCCAATCACGCTCGAACGCGTCGCGCCTTTGCGGCCGTAATTGTCTTTGGCGACACCCATCAATCCACGTCCGGCAATCGCCGTCGCCGATTCCGTCGTCATTGCGTTGATGTCTTTGGGCAGCTCGTGGCCGTCGTATTTCCCGCCGAGCTCGATAGCGCGCCTGGCGGCCTGCGCGAACGACAGCCCGCGTCCGGGACTGCCGCGGCGATAGACACGCGCGCCACCCACTTCGTAGTCGTCCGGGCTGCCGCCGAGGTCCTTGGCGGCAATCTCCTGCAGCTTCTTCACGGCATCCTGTGCCGCCGCCCAGTTCGCGCGCGAGTTGGCGTGAATCGTCTGACTGCCGCCCTGACGGCAGCTCCACGGCAGGTGCTTGGACGTGTCGCCCCAGATGATCTCGCACTGGTCCCAGGGCATGTCCAGCACTTCGGCAGCCACACGCGCGGTGTCGTGCACCGACAGCGTGCCGATGTTGCCAACACCCTGGCGGATGTACAGCTTGCCGTCGGGCTCGATCGTCACCAGCCCGTCGAATCCGATGGTGCCTGCCGTGAACTCGCCAATCGCGACCGCCACGCCCGTCACTCTGCTGCCGCGCCGCTCGCCGTTGCGGCGCTTCCGTTCGCTCCAGTTGAATGCGGCGGCGCCCTGATCGAGCGCCTCGCGCATGAAGGCGCCGGTCAGGAAATTCTGTTGCCCTTTCGCATCGGGCGGGCCGAACTTCGATCCGGTCACGGGCGCGTTGATCTTGCGAATCTCCACTTCGTCGATGCCGAGCTTGTGCGCGGCCTTCGTGATGAGCGGCTCGAACATCACGTTCGACTGGGTGCCGCCGGGCCCGCGCTGAGGTCCGTGCGGCGGCGTGTTGGTCATGACCGCGGTGCCCCGGAACCGCATGCTGAGCGGCGTGTAGGTAGCCGACGCCACGACCCCGCACGTGTTGTAGTCGCCCGCGCGCGCGAACGGACCGTTGTTCTGCACGACGAACATGTCGAGCGCCGTCATCCGCCCGTCCTTGCGAAACCCCATGCGGACGCGCATGTGCAGGCCCGCGCGCGACCGGCCGATGTAGTTGTCTTCTTCGCGCGTAATGCGCATCTGCACCGGCCGTCCAGTTTTCTTCGCGAGCACCGCAGGAATCGCGGTGTGCATGTGCGTCTCGGGATTCTTGCCGCCGAAGCCGCCGCCGACGTATTCGCCGAACAGCACAACCTCGGTCGGCCCCGCGCCCGACCAGCGCCCGACCGATCGGGCAATATGGGCGGTCGTCTGCGCCGATGCGTGCAGATACAACTTCCCGTTCTGCCAGTACGCCATCGACGAGCGCGGCTCCATGCACTGATGCGACGTCGACTGGCACATGATGGTCTCGTCGATCACAACCGCCGCTTCCTTCAGCGCGGCGTCGACGTCGCCGTATTGCCATTTGTCTGGAGCGTCGCGCATGGGCAGGCGCCCGGCCTCGACCTCCCTCCAGTCTTCCGCCGTCCACTTGTAGTGCTTCAAACCGTCGCCAAAGTGGACGTTGCCTTCGGTGCGAGCGTCCGGACCGTTCGGATGGAGACTCTGTATGGCATCCACGCAGAACGGCAGCGGTTCCCACGCAATCTTGATGCGCTCGATCGCATTCGCGGCGGTCACCTCGTCGACCGCGGCTACCGCCAGCACCGGCTGGCCCTGATACACCGGCTCGTTGGTCAGCCCCAGCTCGGGATCGATCCGCTTCGGCTTGTCGGCTTTGCCGCCTTCGGGGCCTTCTTCTTCCTCCGCCGCCACGCCTCGTTCGGGCGGAGCGGCGGCGTTCAGATCATCGGCACCGATGACCGCGAAAACGCCGGGCATCTTCAGCGCTTCGCTGGTGTCGACGCTGCGCACGCGCGCGTGCGGCAATGGGCTCAGCAGGAGCTTGGTGAACAGCATGCCTTCGGCGCGGTAGTCCTCGGCATACCGTGCGCGACCCGTCACTTTTGCAACGATGTCGGGGGTCTGGTAGTTGTGCCCGAGTAGCTTGGGGCTCTTGATGTCAGCCATGGCAATGCTCCCTTCGCACCATTGGAAGATTGGTGGATTGGCAGATTGGCAGATTACGGATTTGCAGACGACGGATTGGCCAGATTCTAGATGGATTCGGCCAATCTTCCAATCTACCAATCTCCCAATCTTCCAATGGTGCGAAGCTCTATTGGGCCTGGCTGACAGAGCTCATGTTGAATCGCTCGATCCGGAGCGGCGG
This sequence comes from Vicinamibacterales bacterium, assembly GCA_963811435.1. Lineage (GTDB taxonomy): Bacteria > Acidobacteriota > Vicinamibacteria > Vicinamibacterales > JAMQPK01 > JAMQPK01. The sequence goes on along the minus strand of CAWERD010000002.1, from coordinate 2,298,712 downwards.
CGCCTTCGAGCGCAGGAACTCGTCATGTTCGCGAGGCAGCGCAAGGCCGCCCCGCCCGACCTGAGTGGCCTGGGCCAGCGCGGCGATCGGGCTCATGTTCCAGCGGAAGTTGTTCACCGCGCCCTGCACCTTGCCACCCTCGACGAGAAATACGCCATCGCGGGTGAGGCCGGTCACGAGCGCCGTTTGCGGATCGACGGTGCGGATGTACCAGAAGCAGGTGACGAGCAGGGCGCGGTCGGTCTCGGCAATCATCTCGTCCATCGAGGGGCCGCCACCGTCGATCACCAGGTTGTTGACGTAAGGGACGGGTGCGGGAAGCGCCATCTTCGCCGCCCAGTATCGCGGCGTGATGAGGTGCTGCAGCACTCCGTTGCGAACCCAATCGGTGCGCGAGAGATCCAGCCCGTTATCGAATACCGACGACGCCTCGCCAGACTCGACGCCGTAGTGGAACGGTGGGGCCTCGACGCCCGGCTCTGTGGGACTCGAGTAGAACGTCAGATCGCCGAACAGCCGCTCGCCGATGCGGGTGCCGCCACCCGGCTTCGAAAACGGACTTCGCCCCTCGTCGGCGTCGCGCCGCGCCATGAACCAATATGCGGCTATGGCAAGGTCCGCGGCGCATGACGGCTCGAGCAGCACCTCGTAGGAGCCAGCGGGCATGTCGATGCGCTGGGCCGCCCATCCGAGACGCTGCTCCAGCTTCTGGAACATCGCGCGCACGTCGATGTCGAGAAAATCGTGCGTCACCTGGCCCACCCACGACGACCGCACGAAATCGGGCGTCTTCCCCGTCATTTCAAACTTTCCGATGCGCTCGGTGTGACGTTTCTTCAATCCCGCCGACGTGGCAACGAACGTCGTCTCGGTTCGGAACTCCGCATATCCGAACGTCGCAATGCCGGTGCGACGCGCTTGTTCGAACATCGTCGCGAGCTGAGGCACGAGAGGATCAAACGCGTGAATGTCGGCATCGGCTGGTGGATCGGTCCACCGGACTGGTGGGCCAGTCGCGTCGACGAGCGGCATGTGGTCGGGTGCTTCCGGACGCCGTGCGCATGCCGCTTCAGCCTCGCGCACGATCTCTTCCAAACGCTCTGGCGGAAAATGCGTGCGCGTCACCGAGGCGACGCGGCGGCCGATGATGGCGATCACTGAGAGCTGCACTTCGTCAGCATCGCCGTTGGTCGTCACTGTGTTGTGCGCCCACCGGATGTTGACCGTTGCCGTACGTCTCGCGAGAACGATGCAGGCATCGGCTTTCGACAGCTCCAGCACGCGGTCAATGGTGTCCTGAAGCGTGATCAGTGCCCCTCCTCCGCCGTGTTGAGGATGTTGATCTGGCGGAACAGGGCGGCGGGGCATCCGTGCGTAACCGGGGCAATCTGACCGGGTTGGCCTTTGCCGCAATTGAAGGCGCCGCCCAGCACATATGTGCCGGGACCGCCGACCGCTTCCATCGAGTTCCAGAAGTCGGTCGTTCGCGACTGATACGCGACGTCTTTGACCTGCCCGACAATTCTGCCGCCACGGATGTGAAAGAACTTCTGTCCGGTGAACTGAAAGTTGTAGCGCTGCATGTCGATCGACCAGCTCTTGTCGCCGACGATGTAGAGCCCGTTCTCGACGCCGGCGATGAGATCGGCCAGCGTGATGTCTTTCGTGCTCGGGCTGAGCGACACGTTCGGCATGCGCTGCAAGGGCACGTGACCGGCCTGGTCGGCAAACGCACATCCGTTCGAGCGCCCGAAGCCTTGTTTGTGCGCCATCTGACGATCGAGCTGGTAACCGACGAGCACGCCATCGCGAACGATGTCCCAGGTCTGGGCCGCGACCCCCTCATCGTCATACGCCACAGTCGACAGGCCATGCTCGACCTGCCGATCGCCCGTGACGTGCATCATCGGCGCGCCGAACTGCAGCGTGTTCAGGTTGTCGAGCGTGGCGAACGACGTGCCCGCATAGTTCGCCTCGTACCCGAGCACACGATCGAGCTCGGTTGAGTGTCCGATGGACTCGTGGATGGTCAGCCAGAGGTTCGTCGGATCGATCACGATGTCGTAGCGTCCAGGCTTGATCGACGGTGACGACATCTTCTGCTCGAGCAGCGCCGGAATCTCATCGGCGTCTTTCATCCAGTCGTAGCCCGTCGTGAAGAACTCCCAGCCACGTCCGGCCGGCGGCGCAGCATTTCCCATGGTCTCGAAGGCGCCGGTCGATTTGTCGATGCGGACAGCCGTGAGATCGCCTTTCACCCGCACACGCTGCTGGGTGATGCGCGATCCTTTCAGCGATGCCAGGTACTTCTGCTCGCGAACGAGCATGACATGCGAGGTCACACGATCGACGAGCTTCGACTGAAGCACACGGTCGTTGAGGCCGAGCAGGAAATGGATCTTCTCGTCCTCGGCGACCGCAAACGGATCGATCTCGTACCCGAGAGACGTACGTGTCGGTGTAGACGGGCTCGTCGGCGAGGGTCACCGGCTCGGTATTCAGACGTGCCAGCGATTCGGCAACTTCAATCGCGCGCCGGGCAACCGCCACGACCGCCTCGGCCGTCAGATCGACACCGGCGGCGAATCCCCAGGCGCCCTTGCAGACCACGCGGACGCTGAAGCCGACCGACTCGGTTTCGACCGACGTCTGCAGCTCGCGGTCGCGGGCGACGATGACCTGATTCCGCAGACGCTCGATGCGAAAATCGGCGTGAGTGGCGCCGCGCTGCTTCGCAACGGCGAGTGCCGCGTCGGCGAGACGATCGAGCGGGAGCGCGAGGAACGTGGGATCGACGGAGCGCGACATGGAACCCAGGCGGTCAGTATACGTCTAACGTTTCTGATGAACGTTGGCGAGCTTCACCATCTGCTGTTCCGGTGGCTCCATGTGATGGCCGCCATCCTGTGGATCGGCCACCTGTGGTCGGTCGTGTTCGGGCAACAGGTGCGGGCGGTCCGGCCGGACCTGCTCATGCGGGCCGCAAGCGGCGCCACGTGGGTCACCGGATTCGCGCTGCTCATTTTCGTGTACTACGCGGGAGGCGCTCTCACCACCCCCACTCAGTCCTGGGGCATGGCGCTGGGCGTCGGCCTCGCTGTCATCCTTCTCAGTTGGCTGCTGTACGACGCGCTGTGGACGCTGCTGGTCGATCGACCGGCCATCGCCGCAGTCCTGTCGATTCTGCTCCTCGGGGGCATCGCACAGGGTCTCGCAGAGTTCATGACGGGACGCGCCGTCTTCATTCACCTCGGCGCACTGCTCGGCAGCATCATGGTCAACAACACCCACCAGCGCCCGCAGCGCGTCGCCCACAACGCGGTGCTCGCACCGGCGGTCGTTATCCTCATGATCAGCAACCACTTCCCGCTCATCTACGGCGATACGCGCGCCTGGCTCGTGGCACCCATTGTCGTGTTCGTCGGATGCCTCACGGGCGTGTCGTTCGAATGGATGTCGAGGCGCGGGCAACGTCTTCCGGCTGTCGCGTAACGCCCGGCTACGAATCGGTCCGCGGGTACGTTACGCTATAGACATAGATCGATTGATTGACCCGCCTCTGTAGGTTCTTCCTCACAGAAAGTCGAGTCGCGAAGCATTCATCATTTGGTTATTTTTATGCAGGTTCTATGACTGTCACCACCGATCAGATTCGCGTTCTCATCGTTGACGATCATCCACTTGACGGGTTGGGCATCCGCCCCGACCTCGAATCCCAGGACAACCTCGAAATCATCGGCGCGGCCGCCGGAGCGGATGCCGTCGAGCAGGTACGGCAGCTGACCCCCGACGTCGTCGTCGTCGTTGCATCGCAGGCAGAGAATGCGATCGAGCCGACGCGCCAGATTCTCGACGCATCGCCGCAAACCGAAGTGCTCGTCATCACGATGAGTCATTCGGTCGAGATGGCGCATCAGGTGCTTCAGGCGGGTGCGCGCGCGTATGTGCTCGAGTCCGACGGTGTGCCGAGCGTCATCGCCGCGATTGCGGCCCTCGGCCGTCACAAGCCGTTTCTCACCGGTCAGCTCGCCGAAGACGCGCTCGACCGCTACATGCGGCAGCACCAGGCGGCGGAAGGTGACGAGGCGCGCACACCGAGAGTCACACCTAGAGAGCGCGAGATCATCCAGCTTTTGTGCGAAGGCCACAGCAACAAGGAAATGGCCGCGAGGCTGGCCATCAGCGTCAAGACGGTCGAAGCCCACCGGCTGAACATCATGCGCAAGCTTCGGCTCGCGTCGTTGAGCCATCTCGTGCGCTATGCGATCCGCGAGGGTATCGTCGCGGCGTAAGCGGCCTCGCCATACCCGCCTTCAGCGCCGCTCTGGTGGCGCAGGGCGCTACCGGCGTTCAACACACCTTGCCGAACGTGAAGCCGCGCGAGCGGAGCTCTGGAATCAGGCGGCGCGTCGCCTCCACCGTGTGGCGCTGTTCGCGCGTTGGAGCCGACTCGTCGCCGTCGTGCATGACGACGATATCGCCGTCTGAGACGCGCCCTGCGATCCTGCGGAACGTGCTGCCGGCGTCTCGCGGACGAAACCAGTTGAAGTCCCACAGCATCCAGCCGAAGCCAATGAGCCGGTAGTCGAGCTCGCGCAGGCCTTCGTACATCTGACCGCCGCGCCAGCCGGCGTGTGGACGGAATGCGCGGCACGGGCGGGTGCCGGCGAGCGATTCGATGCGGTTGGCCGCGTCGGTCAGCGTGCGACCGAGCTCGGCCGGCGTCATCAACATGAACCGGCGCGTCGAGGAGTGAAGCGCAATCGAGTGCCCGTCGGCAAATGCACGCCTCACGATCGGCGCCGTCTGCTCGTTGAGGTGCGCATCGATGACGAAGAACGTGGCCGGCACGCCTTCGGCATTCAGCGCGTCGAGCAAATCGGGCGTCGTCGACGGATTCGGACCGTCGTCGTATGTCAGATAGATCGTCGGCGTGTCCGCCCGCGGCATCTCCCACACGGCCCGGTCACCGGCCATCCATTCGATCACAAAGGGCGCCGGCCACATGTGCGCAAGCGCGGTGATTGCGGCGCCGATGGCGAGAAGAATAAACATGAGTAGTACTTCAACGCAGAGACGCAAAGTCGCAGAGCAATAGGTGTTCAGGCGCGTTCAGCGCTCACTTGATCAGCGCCCGCTCGAGCCTGTACATCGCAACCGAAAACGCGGCAATGCCGGCGACGATCAAGTACGTCAGGTGACCCGCGATGGCGAGATCGATGGCGCCCGTGGTGAGCTGGCGCAGGAGTCCGACCGCGTGATAGAGCGGCGTGACGCGCATCACCCATTGCACGACTGCAGGAAACTGCTCGATCGGGACGAATATGCCGCTGAAAAGAAACATCGGCATCACCAGGAGCCCCACCACCATGTCGAAGTCCTGAATCGTTCTCGCGAAGCTCGTCAGGCAGATCGCCATTGAGGAAAACGAAGCGGCCACCAGCACGGCGGCCGGCCAGGCGAGCAGCGCCGTCGACGACAGCAGCATCGGACGGCCTGTGGATTCGCCGAGCCCCAGCAGCACCACCAGAAACGCCGCTGCATAGAGCGACCCTCGGCCGAGTGCCCACAGCATCTCGCCGAACGCGACGTCGGGGACGCGCATCGGCGTCGCCAGAATGCCGTCGTAGGTTTTCTGATAGTGCAGCTTGAAGAAAATATTGAAGAACCCGTCCGTGATCGCGCCGTTCAGGCAGCTCGATGCGAGCAGGCCCGGAGCGACGAATGCGCTATAGCTGACGCCGTTGAGTCGGCGGCACCATCGATCCGAGCCCGAGGCCGATGCCCAGCAGGTAGAACACGGGCTCGAAAAATCCCGAGAAGATCACCATCCACGTGTGCTTGTAGACCAGCAGATTTCGCTGCACCATCCGGAGCGATCGGCGCGGAGACGGCAACGCGAGGATGACGTCATGCGTAGAGCCTTCGGCGAAACGTCCGGTGCGCCATGGCCATGCCCGCACCCGAACAGCCCCATCAGGCACGCGACGTGAATCATCCACGTCGCCGGAACACGAACCCAGCGTGACGCCGCGGACGAGCTCGACGCCGTGGAAGAGCGGCGAAAACCAGCCAGCGCCCTCGATCGCGTCCGGCAACCGATCGACCGGAAAGAACACGCCGGAGAACAGAAACAGCGGCGTAGATGACGAAGCGGAACATCACGTTGAAGTGCTCGCAGCTCTTGAGCGTGGCGGCGTACGCCATGATGGGCGCCGCAAATGCGAGCCCCGTCAACACGGCCGCCGGCACCGCCAGCACCACGCGCGACGAACGCGGAATCCCGAACGCCGTCATCACGAGAATGAACGCCACCGCAATCGTCGTCAGGCGCACCGCCATCCACGCCAGCTCACCCAGCACGATGTCGCCGACGCGCATGGGCGTCGCGGAAATCGCCTCGTAGTTGCGGTGCCATGTCATCTTGCCGAGCACGGGATAGCTCGATTCGAACCCTGCCGCCTGCATGGCCGCCGCCGCCAGCAACCCGGGCGCGAGGAACTGCGACGTAACGCACGCCTCCCGGCATCCGCGCGCCACCCGCGTCCACCATGGCACCCAGTCCCAATCCCATGGCGAGCAGAAACAGTGTCGGCTGCAGAAAGCTCGAAAACACCGAGCCGCTGCCACACGCGGCGGTAGACGAGCGCGTTGCGCTGCACGATTCGCGTCGCGCCCATCATTCGATCAACGCCCGTCCGGTAATGCGAAGAAACACGTCTTCGAGCGTCGATCGCCGCACGACCGCGCTCTCGAGCGGGATGCCGAGCGCATGCACCTGCTGCAGCGCGTGCTCACCGTCGGTCGTGTAGATCTGCACCCGATCGGGCAGCATCTCGACCCGATCGCCCACGCCGTTCAGCTTTCCGTCGAGGCTCGCGCGGACGTCATCGGGAAACCGCAGCTCGAGCACCTCTCGCGTCGAGTGACTGCTCGATGAGCGCGCGCGGCGATCCTTCGGCGACGATTCTGCGCTTTGTCCATGACGACCAGCCGATCACACAGGCGCTCGGCCTCGTCCATGTAATGCGTGGTCAGCAGCAGGGTCGCGCCGCGGCGCTTCAACTGATACAACCGCTCCCACACGACGTGACGCGCCTGAGGATCGAGCCCGGTCGTCGGCTCGTCGAGCAGGATCAGCTCGGGATCGTTGACGAGCGCGCGCGCGATCGTCAGCCGCCGTTTCATGCCACCGGAAAGCGGCTCGACCTGCGCACCCGCGCGATCGGTCAGCTCGACGAAGTCGAGCAGCTCGTCCGCACGCTTCTGCGCATCGTCGGCGCGGGATGTCGAAATAACGCGCATACATCAGCAGGTTCTCCCGAACTGTAATTTCGGTGTCGAGATTGTCCTGCTGCGGTACAACGCCCAGCCGCGCCTTGATCCGGCTCGCATCACGTCGGGGACTCATATCCAGTACACGAAGCTCGCCGTCGCTGACAGGCGAGGCGCACCCGATCATCCGCATGGTCGATGTCTTTCCTGCTCCGTTCGGCCCGAGAAATCCGAACGCCTCGCCGGCGTGCACGTCGAAGTCGATATGGTCGACGGCGGTGAACGTCCCGAATCGTTTCGTCAATCCGCGTGCATGGATCAACGACGTAGCGTTTGAATGCATATCTGGCGGCCCGGCACCTGTGGATCGTATTTTGTATCGGAGGGCCCGCAGGAGGATATCTATGCGCCGCATTCGTACGTCGTTTTGGGTGTGTCTGGCATTTCTGGCGTTCTCTGCAGCCGCCACTCCGGCTCAGGCGCAGGTGAGCACGGGCGTCCAGGGAGGCTTATCGATGGACCCGGATCAGGTCTTCTTCGGCGGACATGTCGAAACGTCGCCGCTCGTCGAAAACCTGCGTTTCCGTCCCAACGTCGACATCGGACTTGGTGACAACATCACGCTCATCGCCTTCAACTTCGATTTTACGTACACCTTCGCCGCGCGACGGCCGTGGAACCTGTACGGCGGCGCTGGCCCTGCCATCAACTGGGTGGATTTCGACTCGGGCTCCGACACGGAAGGCGGCTTCAACCTCATCGTCGGCGCGAAGCATCGCGACGGCATGTTCTTCGAAATGAGGATCGGTGTGATGGACAGCCCCGACCTGAAATTCGGCGTGGGCTACACATTCAGGTAACATCGCAGACCCGAGCGTCTGCGATTTGACGATCCCATCACTCGACGAGTACCGACAACGGCGGGCGGCGCGCGCTGCAGAACACGCGCACCTCGCCCGCCTCGACGCGCGCCTCTCATATGCGCGGCTCGCTGCCGTCGGCGCGATGGCGTTGAGCGGCCTCGTGATCTTTCAGTTCGGTGTCACCGCATGGCTGCTGGTTGTGCCGGCGGCGGCGTTCGTCGCGCTGGCGGTGTGGCACGATCGCGTGATTCGCGCCGCCAATCGCGCCGCCCGGGCCGTCGCCTTTTACGAGCACGGAATCGCCCGCCTCGAAGACCGCTGGCAGGAGATGGGCGAAACGGGCGCGCGGTTCCTAACCGAAGATCACCTCTACGCACGCGATCTCGACATCTTCGGCCGCGGGTCGCTGTTTCAGCTCTTGTCGCTGGCCCGCACTCATCTCGGCGAAGAATTGCTGGCACGCTGGCTCACCAGCGGCGCAGCGCTGCCTGCCGTGCGCGAGCGTCAGGAAGCGATCGGCGAGCTTCGCGCGACACATGATTTCCGTGAGGCACTGGCCACCGCCGGTGGCGCCTCTCGCGACATCGACACGGTTGCGCTCAGCGCGTGGGCATCGTCCCCTGCCGCACCTGAAAGCATCTGGCTTCGCACGGCAGCCGTCGTCCTGGCCGTCGGGATCGTCGGCACCGGCTGGTGGTGGGTGACGGGCGGGCCCGCGGCACCCCTCTTCCTCGTAATCCTGTTCAAGATGATTTTGACGAGGCCTTCGCGACAGCGCGTCGCCCGTGTCGTGCGTGGCGTCGAGCGTCCGCTCAGTCAGCTCGACGTGCTGGCCGACACGCTCTCGCTCATCGAGCAGGGAGCGTTCAAGAGCCGGCGTCTGGTCCAGATCCGCACGGACATGATGAGCCAGGACGTCGTGCCGTCAGAGGCGATTCGCCGGCTCAAGCGGCTCGCCGACATGCTCGACTGGCGGCGCAACGCGATCTTCGCGATCGTATCGGCAACGGTATCGTGGCCGCTTCATCTGGCGTCGGCGATCGAAGCCTGGCGGCGCGAGTTCGGTCCGAAAGTCATTGCCTGGCTGTCGGCGGTCGGAGAGTACGAAGTCCTGAGCTCGCTGGGCGCCTACGCGTACGAACATCCTGACGATCCGTTCCCCTCGTTTGTCGAAGACGGCCCGGCGCGGTTCGAAGGCACGGGGCTTGGTCACCCGCTCGTGCCCGCCGATCGCATGGTGCGGAATGACGTCTCTCTCAACGAGCAGGTGAGATTGCTCATCGTCAGCGGCTCGAACATGTCGGGCAAGAGCACGCTGCTTCGGACCGTTGGCGTCAACGCCGTCCTTGCAATGGCCGGCGCGCCCGTCCGTGCCGCCACGTTGACACTGACGCCCCTTGCCGTTGGTGCCACGCTCCATGTGCATGACTCGCTGCAGGCGGGCCGCTCGCGATTCTTCGCCGAGATCACGCGTATCCGGCAGATCGCCGATCTCGCCGGCCGACACCCGCAGCCGGTGTTTCTGCTCGACGAGCTTCTGCAAGGCACAAACTCACACGACCGCAGGATCGGCGCAGAGGCACTGCTCCGCAGCCTGATCGATCGCGGCGCGATCGGCCTGACGACGACGCACGACCTGGCGTTGACGGCGATTGCGGATCAGTCGAATGGGCGCGCGGTGAACGTGCACTTCGAGGACGAGCTGAAGGACGGCGAGATGGTGTTCGACTACCGGATGTGGCCGGGACCGGTGACGCACAGCAATGCGCTGGCACTCATGAAGGCGATCGGTCTGCCGGTTGAGCATTGACGTCGCGTGTATGACACGCCGTCTTCGCAGACTGGGAGACTGGTATTACCAATCTCCCAATCTTCCAATCTACCAATCTACCAATCTACCAATGGTGAATTCACCATCACCACCAGCGTCCGCGACTCTGATTGCCGACCTCGCGGGCCGACGCCACGCCGTTGCGGAGCCCGAGCGTCCGCAGATCGGAAACGCTCTGGTTGACGGTCACGCAGCGGGCATTCCGGGACGCGCCGTCGCACAGCTCCCAGGTGCCACCATAGACCTGCACGCTCCGCGCGCGATCGCCGAGCGAGCCGAGATTGGTCGCGTTGTTGAAGATGTCGCGCGCGTCGCCGCGGAAGTTCGGGCGATCGTAGAACACCAGTCGTGACTGGCGGTTAGTGTTGCCCGTGTCGTTGTCCCACCAGCCGTTGTTGCCGTTCCGCCCATTGTTGCCGTTGCGCGCGTAGCCGACGGCGCGCATCGATGAGATGCGATCGTTCCAGCCTTCGGCGCGCAGGTCGTAGACCGAGCCCGTAAAGACGCGGCAGCCACCAGAGAAGTTGATGTCGCGGCACACTTCCCACGCCTGGTTGCCATCCACCTCTATACTGCTGATCCGATCGTTCAGACGCTGTGAGCGCAGGTCTGATACCTCGTTGCGGAACGTCACGCTGTCGCCGCGGAAGTTGGGATCCTCGTAGACCGTGATCCCGCCGTATCCGCTATATCCGCCTCGCCGCTGAGCGGACGCATCGAGCGAGAATGCTGATACCGCCAGAACAACAGCAAGCGCAAATCGAAGACCCATAGCCACCTCCAACGGCTCAAAATGCAACCGTCGTGCCGTCGAAATCGCCAATAAATCCGGGTAAAATCTGCGCAAAACAAAGCCCGTGTCCGCCTGGCAGGACAGCGCGTCAGTTGCAGATTTCAAACAGGGAGATTCACCACGGAGGCACCGAGACACGGAAGGAATAACTCGGAGCTCGTAAAACACGAAGACGTGACGAGCGCGACGACGACAGCCGAATACAAGAGCTGCACGGGTTCAGGGCTCTTGATATTCGGCTGTCTTCGTCTCCTCGCGCGCCGTTGGCGCGAAGTCAATGCGGTACTCCGCGGTTCCGTGTTAAAAGTCAGCGAAGTCGGACTGCCGAGATACGTGCCGCATCGAACTAGAAGCCATCTTACGAATAGCCTGGCATCTACCGTTTGCCGACACCGAAAGAGATGCCTTGAGCCACGCGAAACTGGTCCGATCCCTGGCCCAACAACTTGAACCACCGGGCATCGGTTCGCAAATCCAACTTTTCACTCATTGGCATCTTCAGGCCGCCTCCAGCGTTTACTGACATCGCCAGGCGCGACTGCGTGGCGATTGGACGACCCTTGGAGGAGAAAATGGGCGCCCCGTATTGCGATAGCCCGACTCCCCCGGCGACATACGGCGTCGATTGGCCGACGCGCGGAAGGTCATACAAGAGACTGGCGCTCAAACTGACCGCGTTGATGTTGCCCTCGGCGCGACGATATGCGACATCTGTCTCGACACTGAGCGCCGATGTGACAGGGAACGTGATCGCCCCGCCGACGGGAGATGCCATCTCCGAGCCGAGCGCCACATATGGTGTGACTTCAACGGTTTTTTCATCCTGCGCCCCCACGGGCAATGCTCCAAGCGTGAACCCTACGAGTGCGAAGACAGCAGATTTGTAAGGCCGCATGACACCTCCCCAGCCGCTTGACTGCGGCCGCCGGGCGTTTAGACGGCCAAAAGCTCATAACAGCCGGACCCACCACACTGGAGTGGCCGGAAGCCGGCGGGCCGGGCATACTGGAGGAGTAACCCATCATGGCCCAGACGACGATTTGGCACGACGCTACTTGGAGGACGCACACCCGACGCCGTCGCGCGCGCCGCTCGGCGGCCTGGCGCCTGGCTAGACGCGCGCTCCTGGCTTTCCGAGTCGCCCCGTTGGCCATCCGGATCGTTATCGGGATGGTTCTACTGGTAACGGTCTGGGCGGCGCTGAACGTGATGGTGCAGGTGGCCCGCAAGCCGAGCGAGGTCTTCTTTCCAGTCAGCGGCTCACTCTTTAAAGCTCCGGCCGAGACCTGGCGCCAATACGGCCCCCTCTTCGCCGCGCACTCCACAACGGTTATCACGCCGGAACTGCTGGCCTCGCTGGCCCAGATGGAGGGCAGCGGCAACCCAGTGGCACGCACCTATTGGCGGTGGCGGCTCAGTTGGAACCCATTCGAACTGTACCGGCCGGCGTCGAGCGCCGTCGGCATGTTTCAGATCACCGACGGCACCTTCGCGGAAGCCAGACGCTACTGCATCCATGACCACGTCGTGGTCGAGGATGGCCCCTGGCACGACGCGCGCTCGTGCTGGTTCAACGGGCTCTACACGCGCGTGGTGCCCGGACACGCGGTGGAAATGACCGCAGCGCTGCTTGATCGCACGGTCGCGCGCACTCTTGGACGTAACCGCATTGCCACTGCCTCGCTGCAGCAGCGTCAGAACCTCGCGGCAGTCATCCACCTGTGCGGGAGCGGCACCGGCAACGCATACGCGCGCCGCGGGTTTCGGCTTAGACACGGCCAGCGATGCGGCGATCACGATGCCCGGCGCTACCTGACGGAGGTCAACGTGCTGAAGCGGCAGTTCGCGCGGCTCGCCGCCTCTGGCTGACCACTGTGGAGCAGCCACTGCTTGACGCCATGGAGTTCCAGGTTCCCGTTCCAGTTCCCGGTTCGTGGCGGGCGATGGATTCAGTACGCCATCATCTAATGAATGATGCGCTCGGAAATCATGGCGCCACCTCGAACTCGGAACAGGAACTGGAACCCAGGAACCAGCAACATCAGTAGTTCGTCGTCCTATCGATCAACCCTCTCTCGCGCGCGATGTGATCGCACCGCGAGAAAGTCGCCGTGGCAATCACGACAAACACGCCCGTAAGCAGCGTAACGAGCGCCAGCAACTGCCCATCGCCGAATGCGGCCAGCGTCGGGTATTCGTGTGCGACCCGTCCAACGAGCGATCGGCGGACGAGCTCGAGCCAGTAGGTCACCGGCATCACATAGCCGATCGGCCTCAGCCACCACGGCAATACGTCCAGCGGAAACACCGCGCCGCAAAACAGGTAGAGCGCCGCCGCCACGGCTTCTCCAACGAGCCAGGAGTTGTGCGCGATCACGAGGACGATGCTCGCCAGCGTGAGCCCCATCATCGCGAGCAGAACGACGCCGACACAGAGGGACGCGACGAGCATGCCCCATCTGACGTCCGACGCACTCAACTGAAGCTGGAGAAACACGACGCCGAACACCAGCGTGATCGCCACCGACAGTGTCGTCGTGAGCACGCGCGCCACGCCGCGGCCCATGAGGTACATCGGGATGTTGACCGGCGCGACGTACATCGACTTGAGCGTCCTGAATCTCTCGCGATCGTCGACGACCGCCTGCGCCATGCCGGCCATCACCGCGCCGACGTACATGTAAAACGCGTTGCCGATGTACATGTATGCAAACGCCGGCGAGGCAAAGTTGCCCTGCGTCACCATCCCGAACATGACGACCAGAATGGCCGCCGACGTGAGCGGTTTGATGATCGAATACAGTGCGAACAGCGCGGGTGATGCCCAGTTCGATTCAATCTGCCATCCGAGCCAGGCTGCTGTTTTCAGTGATGTCCACATGGCGGTGTATCTCTCGGTTCTGGGTTCTAGGTTCTGGGTTCTGAGTTCAATCCTCAACATACGATCCGACGATCTGCCAATCGCTATGCCCGGCTTTCCGTCAAACTCCCTTCGGCAATGGCCAGACGTTCGAGTTGCTGCAATAACAGCCGGGCGGCGACGAGGAATACGACGCACAAGGCGGCAAGCACGGCGACCTCAGTTTGCACATCGAGGAAACCCAGTGCCGCGCCGGATGAGAACGACAACTGCCGGATCGCATCGAGCGCGAGCGTGAGCGGAATGACCGACGCGCCGGCGGCCACCCAGAAATTGAAGCTGCGGATCGGAAAGAAGGTGCCCGACAACAGAAACACGGGCTCCTGTGCCAGGTTCACCAGATGCCACGCTTCACGCCCGAGCAGCAGAAACATCGACGCAAACATCATCCCCATGCCGTAAAGCGCGACGAGCGCGAGCACGAACACGGCGGCGAGCAGCGGAACGCTCGACACGGCGAAGTGCACGTCGAAAAGCAGGCTGCCAATCGCGAGAATACTGACCGCGCGCACCGTCGTCGTCAGCATGCCGCCGAGCGCCATGCCGAGCAGGATGGCCATCATCGAGTTCGGGGCCATGATGTAGAGCGCAAGGTTGCCCGTCTCCTTTTCCCAGAACAGCTGGTTTCCCATCGCCCACAACACGTTCATCCAGTACGCGCTCATCGCGCCGCCGATGATGACGAACCCGATGAGATCGGCGGGCGCGTTGTTGGCGCGATACACGAACACGTAGGCGCATACACCGACGAGCGGCATCGCGACGTCGAAGATTAACCACCACTTCTCTCGCACGTTCATGATGAGCCGCGGGTATGCGCGCGCCATCACGGTGCGTGCGAACAGCCGCCATCCGAGGTCCCGGCCAGGCGATGCCGGATCACGACTCCGGGACATGCTCCACCTCCTCGATGCTGCGTCCCACCAGGTCGACGAACACATCTTCCAGCGTGGGTTCGCGCTTGGTCAGATTGGTCAGCCCGATCCCTCTCGCGTCCAGCAAGCCGATCACAGGCCCGAGCACACGCTCTTCCTGCAGGATCAGCTCCACCGACGAGCCGTTTTCCTTCGAGCGGTGCGTGGCCTTGTGCACGCCTGCCAGCCCGGCGATCGCCGCGACATCGCCTGCCGCCAGCACGGTGGCGTCGAGATGGAAAATCGCCTCGCGCTGCAGCCGCCGCTTCAGGTTCGACGGCGTGTCACACGCGAGCACCCGTCCTCCGTTGATGATGGCGACGCGATCGCACAGCTCGTCGGCCTCGACCATGTAATGCGTCGTCAGGAGGACGGTACGCGTGCCGTCTTCCTTCACCCACCGCCGGATGTAGTGGCGCGCATCGCGCGACGCTTCGACGTCGAGCCCGAGCGTCGGCTCGTCGAGAAACAGCACTTTCGGATCGGTGAGAAATCCCCTCGCGATGTTCATCTTCTGCCTCAGCCCCGTCGAAAGCTGCGACGATTTGGTGTTCATGCGATCGGACATCTTCACGATCTCGAGCAGCTCCGTGATGCGTCTGTTCGCCTCGGCCGAGCTGAGTCCGTAGAACTGCGCGAACATCCAGAGGTTCTCGCGCACCGTCAGCAGGCCGTAGCCCGAGGCTTCGCCGCCCGACACCATGTTGATGCACGGGCGCACGAACTGCGGCTCGCGATGCACGTCGTAACCCTCGACCGCCGCCCATCCCGACGAAGGTGCCAGGAGGGTCGTCAGAATCTTGATGAGCGTCGTCTTGCCGGCGCCGTTCGGGCCGAGCAGGCCGAACAACTCCCCTCGCGGCACCGTCAGGCATACGTCGCTCAACGCCACGCGCGGCTTCGACTCGTGCCGTTCGTTCTTGCGCGGTTTGTAAATGCGTCCCAGACGCTCGGTCTCAATCGCCAGTGCCCGCATGGTGTTCTCCTGGAACTTCACCCGAAAAACAAAAAGGCCATCACCGCTTGCGCAGGTGATGGCCTTTTTAAAGGTCTCGTCGGGATCTGGGCTTATCTCACCCGCACCTGCTTCCGCACTTCGTGACACAGCGGCCGCCAAACGGGGCGCGCATGTCCTGCGGCACGAAATGAAGCGAGATGTAAGTGATCATCAAGGTCAGATAGGAGAACACACGACACGCCGCATTGTCAAATGCTGCGCCTGGCGGTCAGTCGGCGATGGCCAAACGAGAGTCGGGCGATTTCACAGCCGGCAACGAGATGACGAATGCGGAACCCACTCCGGGCTCGCTCGTGCACGTGATGCCGCCGCCGTGCGCGACGAAGACCGCGCGCGCGATCGAGAGCCCCAGCCCCGAGCCGCCCACTTCGCGCGAGCGCGACTTATCGACGCGAAAAAAGCGCTCGAAGACACGCGCCACCGCGTCGGCGGGAATACCGATACCGGTATCGACGATTTCGATACGTGCCGTGCCGCCGGTGACCCGGCTGGAAATCGTCACGCTGCCGCCCTCTTTGTTGTAAAGAATGGCGTTCGCAATGACGTTGTTCAGGGCTTCACGAAGCTGCTCGGCGTCGCCGCTGACCGTGAACGGATCGCCGCTCACATTCATCCGTACGCCGCGTTCCTGCGCCATGGGCGCAAGCCAGCCGACCACATCGTCGATGAGAGTGCCCATCGCGACCGGCGTCAGCTCTTGTGGATCGGGCGCGACTTCGGCCCGCACGAGCGTGAGCAGGCGCTCGGCGATGTCCTGCATGCGGTGGGCAGCACGCCGGCACACCGTCAGCGCGTCCTTGTACTGTTGCGGGCTCCGGTCGCGATCGAGCGCCCATTCCGTTTCTGCGCGCAATACCGAAATCGGTGTGCGCAGCTCGTGAGACGCGTCGGCCATGAACCGCCGCTCCTGCTCGACGGCGAGCCGCAGGCGATCGAACGCCTCGTTCAGCGTCGACGCCACCTGCTCGAGCTCGCTTTCGGTGCTCTCGACGGCAATCCGCGCGTTGAGATCGCCGGCCGACATCGCGCGCGCGGTCCTGCTGATGCGCTTGATCGGCGCCAGCGCGCGGCCTGCAACGAACCAGCCGCCGAAGATGGCCACGGCGAGCGTGAGCGCGCCGGCGATGAGCACGTCCCAGAACACGCCCCGCTGCGCGCGCTGCAGCTCGGTGATGTCGCGCCCGACGAGCACAACCGCACCGCCGGCTGCCTCAGTCGACAATTCGCGCCGGCCCTCTGCCGTATTCCCCGGGAGCCCGACGTGCAAATCCGGGTCGGATTGATCGACGAGCTCGCCGGTCTGGCTCCAGATGACGTAATACGGCCGCACGCCTTCGCTGCGGAAGAAGTACGCCGCTGCATCTGAAGGAAGCTCGAGATCGAAGCGGCCGCCATCGACGGGCTTCAGGGCCTTGCTCACCTCGCGCGCGTACAACTGCAGCTCGGCGTCCACCCCGGCCATGGCCGACTGCCACGACTGATACACCACGGCGCCGCCATAGAGGACGACCACCAGGGTGAGCACAAGCGCGTACCAGAGAACCAGGCGGACGCGCAGCGAGTCACGCATTGACGATGTAGCCCTGACCTCGACGCGTGTGAATGACGGTGGGACCGAGCTTGCGGCGCAGTGCCGCGATGTGCACGTCGACCACGTTCGAAAAAACGTCGCTCGACTCGCTGTACAGGTGCTCGCAGATGGCAGACCGGGTGACGAGCGTGCCGCGGTTGCGGACCATCAGCTCGAGGATCGAGTACTCGCGGGCCGTGAGCTCGACAGGAACGTTCTCGCGGTATACGAGCCGCGCCGCCCGATCGATCGTGATATCTCCGACAACCAGGAGAGGCGACGGGTCGCCGCCCGAGCGACGCACCAGCGCGCGCAGCCGGGCGACCAGCTCGGCGATAGCGAACGGCTTGGGAAGGTAGTCGTCGGCGCCCAGATCGAGCGCCTTCACGCGATCGTCCACGGCATCGCGCGCCGTCAGAATCAGCACCGGCGTACGAGAGCCCGACTGACGCAGATCCTGCAGGAGCGCCCAGCCGCTGCGCTTCGGCACCATGAGATCGAGCACCACGGCATCGTAGGACACTTCGCCGAGCATGAACTGCGCTTCTTCGCCGTCGGCTGCGACGTCGACGGCAAAATGCGCCTCGCTCAGCACGCGATTCAAGGTGCTCGCGAGATCCGCCTCATCCTCGACGACGAGTACTCTCATGGTTTCGGTGGTGTTGCCGCTGGCGGCTTGTCGTCCATCTCGTCTTCGACACGAAAGTCGTCAAACATCACGGTCGAATCACCGGCGACCCAGATCCCGACGCTCGACGAAGTACGAGGCAGGCGATCGCGCTCGCTGAACAGGCGAATTCCTCCAAGGTATACCCGAATCTGCCCGTCTTCCTGAAGGACTCTCAGCGAGTGCCACGCGTCGGGGTCGAGCTCGAGATCGTCTTCCCGCTCGAGGCGGATCCGATTGCCCCCCGATACACGGTACACCGCCACCTCCTGCCTGACCAGATCAAGCTGTGCGGCATAGTGATTCATCGGATCCTGGTATTTCCACACCAGGCCGGCGACGCGCCCGCCACCCGTCGCTTTGAGGCGCACCGAGATTTCGACATCCGTGTACTGCGCGCCGGAAAAAATGGCCACGGCGAAACTGTCGGGGGGGGCCGCTTTTCCTTCGTGTAGAAGGACGCGCGCGTTGCCTTCCCGCCTGACCGTCCAGCGATCGGCCGGGGCCTCTCGACCGGACGCCAGCAGAAACCCCGCTGGAGGCGCGCCAATCTTGTCATCGTCGAATGTGCGCACGATGACACCCTGCGCGGCGCTTGCCAGCTGAAAGAAGAGACTTAACGCCAGGAGAAACATATGTCGCTCACGGCGGACGATTTTAGCCCCCTCACGTGAAGCTACCATGAAGGCCGTCGACCTGCCACTTCACCGGAGCTTCATCTCCCATCGTCACTGGTCGTAGGGCCTGCCGCGCCGAAGCGGTCTGGCAATCGGCGCGAAGGCGGGTCACTTTGTGTACATGACCATCGACTGACCATCGCCACGCGACCATAGCCTGTGGCCCAGTGACCGGCTTCGATGGAACATGTCGTGCATCGAAGCCGACGGAGGTACGCGTATGTTTGGCATTCTGGGGTGGATTATTTTTGGTCTCATCGTCGGGGCAATCGCGAAGCTCTTGATGCCCGGCAGGGATCCCGGCGGCTTCATCGTGACCATGCTGCTCGGCATCGTCGGAGCAGTCCTGGGGGGATACGCCGGCCGCGCGCTTGGCATGTACGGCCCCAACGACAGCGCCGGCATTTTCGTGTCAATCCTCGGCGCGGTGGTCGTGTTGCTGATTTATCGGATGGCCGTGGGCAGGCGCGGAACAATCTGATACTCACATTGCCACATTTTCGATTGACGATTGGCAATTGAATGAAGATTGCCAATCGTCAATGCGGCAATGCGGCAATCGTCAATCGACAATCGAAAATTCGTTCAGCCCCACCACGCTTCGCCCTGCGCGAGATGCGCGCGCACGACCTCGGGATTCAGCGTGATCCCCAATCCCGGCTTGCTGCTGACCTGAATAAAGCCATCTTTGATGTAGGGCCCGTCGAGCGTCAGCACCTGATCCATCCATCCGCCCTCGCCCGTCACGGTCTCGAGCGAGATGTAGTCGCGAATCGAGGCAGCAAACTGCGCCGATGCGTACGTGTTCACCTGGCTGCCGGTGTTGTGATTGGCCATCGGCAGTCCATAGATGTGCGCAAGATCGGCAATGCGCTTGGTTTCGAGGAAGCCTCCCGAGTTGCGCAGATCCGGATGGAGGATGTCGCAGCCCTGGTTGACGATGAAATCCTTGAAGCCTTCGCGGCGCGCCAGGTTTTCACCCATGCAGATCGGTACTTTCGTGCTCGCGGTCAGCCGCTTCCACGAGTCTGAATAGTCCACCGTCAGCGGATCCTCCAGCCAGACCGGCTTGATCGACTCGATCGCGTCGGCGATCTGAATCGACGTGCGGACGCTGTACTCCCAGTGACAGTGCACCATGATGTCGTGATCCCACCCGATGGCCTCGCGGCAGTTCTCGAAGCCCTGCTGGATGTTGATCAGCTCTCTCGTGGTCAGCAGGCGGTTCGACGGATCGCGCGCGAGGTCGACCTTCATGTCGGTATGCGGGAACCCGAACTTGTGACAGGTGAACCCGCTTGGATGCGCCTTGGCCTGGGCCGCCCAGGCTTTGCACGCACCCTTGTCGAGCATGTTCTTCGGCGCCGAGTGGTCGTACACGCGCACGCGGTCGCGGAACTTGCCGCCAAGCAAGGTCGACGTGGGAACGTCGAGAATCCTGCCGGCGAGATCCCAGAGCGCCATCTCGATGCCGCTGACCGCGCGTATGAGGTTGTGCGCCGATCCATCAGTGCGCGTGCCGCTGAGGTTGCGGGTGCCCACGCCCATGTCGACATACAGCGCGTCGATCTCGAGCGGATCCTTGCCGACCAGCCACGGCTTCAGCGACAGGATCTGCTCCTTCACGCCCACGCCGGGGCTTCCATACGCCTCGGCGATCCCGAAATTTCCATCGTCGGCGGTGATCTTCACGAGCGTGTATGTGCGCGCACCTTCCAGCATCATCACCTGGACGTCGCGGATTTTCGGGCGTTTACGCTGCGCGGAAACAAGCTCGTGAAAGCTCAGCAGAAACGGCAGCGTGGCGGTGTAGCCGAGAAACTCTCTGCGGTTGATATTCGCCATCTCGAGCCTCCTGGGAGGCCGCGAATGTAACACACACTTCGCTTCGGCGATCAGGGATTGCTACTTGCGGGTCTTTGAAACAGCCGATTCTATTGCCGCCGTGACCTCGTCCAGCGGCCGGTTGCCGTCGAGGATCGTGACGGCGCTGCGGCGGCGGTAGAACTCGAGCACGGGCTCGGTTTCGCGCGAGTAGACGGAGAGCCGCTCCTTGATGACCCACGCATCGTCGTCTTCGCGGCCGCGCACGGAAAGACGTTGGATCACTTCGTCGACGTGAACGACCAGCGCGATCACGTTGACGCCCCCGCGTTCGGCGAGCATGCCGTCGAGCGCCGCGGCCTGCGGAATCGTACGCGGGAAGCCGTCGAGCACGAATCCCTTCGCGGTGTCGGGATCGTCGAGCCGTTCGGCGACGAGCGAGATGATGAGATCGTCGCCGACGAGCGCGCCGGTCTGCAGCGTGTCGCGCACCAGCGCCCCGATGCGCGTGCCGTCGGCGATCGCCTTCCGCAGCATGTCGCCAGTCGAGATTTTCGGAATCTTATGGCGCTGCGCAAACCGATCGGCCTGCGTCCCTTTGCCGGCACCCGGAGGTCCGAAGAACACGAGGTTCAACGGCAATGAGTTTACCGATGTCCAGGGAGCGACACGAGCACGCGACCGTCCGGCGGCAGAGACCGACAGATTCTCCATAAATTCATCAACCGGCGTGGCGGCGTCCGAATCGTTCGATGACCATCTCGCAGGACTTGGTGAGGGCTTCCTCGCCGTGCGCCGCGAGTACGGCAAACACCCCGCTCAGGAACGCATACTGAGCCGGGCTCATCTGGTCGAAAATGTCGGTCAGCGCGTCCCTTTGCGACGATGACGGGCGCTTGACCCGCCCCGCTCGTCCGCGTGCGCGATCGAACGGAACGCAGTTATTCGTGGGCACCCAAACAAAGTAAACCGGAGGGCTAAATTAGACAATTGAATTGTTCTTATTTCAGTAATTATCTAAGATAATAACGAACTTGTGATCCACGACCTGCGCCACATCCGCGCGTTTCTCGCGCTGGCCCGCGCCGGCAGCTTCACGCGCGCGGCAGCCGAGCTGCACATGTCGCAGCCGACCCTGACGGTGCAGATTCAACAGCTCGAGAGCGCGGTGGGCGTGAAGCTCTTCGATCGCAACAAGCGGCACGTCGCGCTCACGCAGGCCGGGCGCGACCTTCTCGTGCCCCTCGAGCGGATCCTCATCGACGTGGAAGCGATCGCCACAAGCACCGAAGAGCTGCTCGCGCATCGACGGGGTCTCGTCACCGTCGCGGCGCTGCCGTCGGTCGCGGCCGGGATGCTGCCTCGCGCGATCAAGAAATTGTCGGAGGAGTATCCCGGCATCTCGGTCCGCGTGTATGACGGCGTGGCCTCGACGGTCGCCGCGATGGTGAAAGGGGGACAGGTCGACTTCGGCATCAGCAGCCAGACATACGGCGATCGCGAGCTGACGAGCCAGGTGCTCATGATGGATCGCCTCTGCGCCGTTGTCGCATCGACGCATCCTCTCGCCAGGAAGCGCAGCATGACGCTCCACGAACTCGCCCGGCATCCGCTGATTCTGATGGTCAAGGACAGCAGCAGCCGGCAGATCGTCGACCTCGCCTTCGATCGTGAAGGCCTCGTGAGTAACGTGGCGTACGAGACGACCTACGGCACGACCGTCGCAGGGCTGGCGCATGCGGGGCTGGGCATCGGGATCCTGCCCGAGTCGATGGCGGCGCCGAGCCGCCTCCATCAGCTGCGCATTCGGGGTGAAGCCCTCACGCGCCGGATCGGCATCATCATGCGTGCGGGCCGCTCGCTCTCGCCTACCGCCGACAAGCTGAAACAGACGCTGGAATCGGTCGCCGCGCGCTGACTGGCAAACCCGTTGCATTCGTATCAAACGGAGGTTTTGATGTCTGGTTCGACGTCGTTGCGCCTGATTTTCGTACTGCTTGCGGCCATGGCACTACCGGGCTGCGAAATCATCGGAGACATTTTCCAGGCCGGGATGGCCGTCGGTATCCTGCTGGTCGTCGCAGTGGTCGCGCTGATGATCTTCCTCATCGGAAAAGTGCGTAGCCGCGTGTAGTATAGGAATCAGCGCATGAACGCTGGTTCCTTCTCTCTACTGGCACCGGCTCTGCTGCTGTCGGCGGCGTCCCTCGCCGGTGCGCAGCAACCGCTACCTCCGCCGCCCTCTGTGCCGCCGGCGCCGGCTGCGCTGACCGTGCCGAATCCGCTGGCGGGATTGCATCCGGCCGGACCCGACCTCTACCAATCACCAGACGGATCTGATCGATTCGCGCATGGGGCTCAGTCCCCCGCAGCCCCGCCGATCGTCGTGCCGCCTATCTACATTCCCGGGCCATATGGCCCGTACTATCCGTACCACCCACAGTGGCGTCCTGGAGATTACGTCAGCTACTACCCGGAGCCGAGGCCCATCGTCTGGTCACGGCGCGCTGGTGCTGGAGACGATTCCCGACTCGGCTGAAGTGTTCGTGGATGGGTATTACGTCGGACTCGCCGAAGAGTTCGGCTTGCAGGGACGCCCGATGAGCCTGACCGCCGGCCCTCACCGCGTCGAGTTGCGCGCGGCGGGCTATGAAACATCGTCCGTCAACGTGATGATCGATCCCCACAACATTCTTCGCTATCGCGGCGGTATGCGGTTGTTGTCGACCGGACCCGCCATCGTCGTGTTGCCGCAGCCAGCGGGGCCGAAAACCCTGTACGTCATTCCGAAGTGCTACGCAGGCGACAAGCCGCCAGCACGGTACGCTGCCGCCAGGCTGTGACCGGAAGAATCTTCAAACCTACAAGTAACCGCCCTATTCTCTTCGTGCTTCGTCGTTGTCTTCGTGGCTTCGTGCCTTCGTGGTTATCCTCGTGGCTTCGTGGTCATGTCTTCGTGGTCACTCGCGCAGCTTGAACACGAACAGCGCGCTGCCTGCCGCCGACGGCGACGTGCTGTTTGCCGTTGACCGCATAACTCATCGGGCCCGAGCGAATGACCTGTCCGAGCTGCGTCTTCCAGAGCAGATTCCCCGTTGCGCGCATCGAGCGCGTAGAAATAGCCTTCGTTGCCGCCGCTGAACAGCACGTTCGATGCGGTCGTCAGGATGCCGGCCCACGTGAGGTCGCTCATCTTGAATTCCCACTTCAGCGTCGCCCGTCGCCGGATCGATGGCGCGCACGGCGCCGTACCCTTCGTTCTCTTTCGACCAGCTGTATCCGCCCTGTCCGGCTCTGATGCCGGGCACGGGCGCGCGGCGCGCCGCCGCCCGCGAATCGGCGGCCCTCGACGTACTCGACCTTGTCTCTCACATAGAAGCTGCTGGTAGTTCGCCCACGTCGGGATGTAAAACAAGCCCGGTGCGCGGGCTGTAAGACGGCGAATACCAGTTGGTGCCGCCCTGATTGCCCGGAAAGATCAGCGTTCCGGGCGGTGCGCTTGGCGCCTTGCCGGCGACACGGATCGGGCGGCCCTCTTCGCGTCGAGCCCTGTCGCCCAGTTCACCTCGACGAACGGCTTGCCCGACAGGAACTGGCCGGTCGCGCGATCGAGCACGTAGAAGAAGCCGTTGCGATTGGCGAAGTACATCAGCTTGCGCGGCTTCCCCTGCCACGTCGCGTCGGCCAGCACGGGAATCTGCACCGCGTCGTAGTCGAACTCGTCGTGCGGCGAGAACTGGAAATGCCATTTCAGTTTTCCGGTGTCGGCGTCGAGCGCGACGACGCTGTTGCTGTAGAGGTTGTCGCCTTCGCGATTGTCGCCGTTCCAGTCCGGTCCGGGATTTCCGACGCCCCAGTACGTGAGGTTCAATTCGGGATCGTACGAGCCGGTCAGCCAGATCGAGGCGCCGCCGGTCTTCCACGAATCGCCTTGCCACGATTCGAAGCCGGGTTCGCCGGGTCCGGGAATCGAGTTGAACCGCCAGACTTCCTTTGCCCGTCGCCACGTCGAACGCGGCAAGGAATCCGCGGATGCCGAACTCGCCGCCGGCGGGCCCGATGATCACCTTGTCTTTGACCACCAGCGGCGCCGCCGCGAACGCGTACCCGGCCTCGGGCCGCACGACCTCCACGTCCCACAGCTGCTTTCCTGTTCTTCGCATCGATCGCGATCAGTGGCCGTCGATCGTGCCCATGAACAGCCGGTCGCCGAGAATCGCCACGCCGCGATTGACGACGGCCGCAGCAGGGCCGCGCCTGCTGCGAGCGGATTGATAGGAATAGGTCCAGAACGGTCGGCCGGTTGACCGCGTCGAGCGCGATGATGTCGTTCGGCGGCTGGACGATGTACATGACGCCGTCGACGACGACGGGCGTCACTTCGAACCGCGTGTTCGTCGGCTCGCGCGAGTTCAGCTGGTAGATCCACGCCGGCTCGAGGTTCTTCACGTTGTCCGGCGTAATCTGCGTGAGCTCGCTGTGGCGTTGGCTGAAATACCCACCGGAGTACGACGAGCCAGTTCTGCGGCTCCTTGGCGCGCTGCAACGAGCCGATCGAAGGTCACCTGCGCCTGCGCCGATGCGATTGCCGCAACCGCCAGCACGAACGAGCAGCAACCCGCGACTCTCATTGCCCACCTCCGCCCTTCAACGACACCAGATAACTGACGAGGTCGGTAATTTCCTCCGGCTGTGAGCTTGTCCGCGATACGACGGCATCGGCGACTTGTCGATGAACGTAAATTCCTTGAGGTCGGCCCGCATCGAGCGATCGCAGCTGCTCTTTTGAGTCGATGCAGCTGCACCGTGAACATGTCCTGATTCAGCATGCGTCCGGTAATCGTGGCGCCATCCTTCGTCACGAGCCGGATATAGCGGTTGCTCGGCGCCACGAGGAAATCGGGCTCCACGATCGCGCGCTCGATATCGGTCGAATGGCGCATCCGGCCGATGTCGCTGAGGTCAGGCCCCGTGCGTGCGCCGGCGCCCTCGACACGATGGCAGCTCATGCAGTTGCCCTTGCCCGTGAAGAGCGTTCGTCCGTTTGCCGCATTGCCGGCGCCTGCCGCCGCACGGCTGGCCTTCGCCCGCAGGAACTGCACGATCGCCGAAGCCTGCGCTTCGGAAAAATTGCTGGGCGGCATGGCCGTATCCGGAATCCCGCGCAGCACGATGCCGACGAGCTCCGGATCGGTCGTCGCACGCCGGAAACGGCCGTGGCCAAGGTCGACACCCGGAACCTCGTCTCCTTCGGGACCATGGCACTCGACGCAGTTTTCTTTGTAGAGCTGTTCGCCGTTCGGTGGCGGAGGCCCGCCTCCAGGAGGACCCTGAGCCAAGGCGACGGATGTGGCTGCGCTGACGACCAGAAGAGCCAACATGGGCTTCTCCCCTTATTTATGAGTATTGGACGACACATCTTACGCGATAATCCTCGCGGAGGCGCTCTATGTCTGCCGTGAGAATCCTTGCCGCCATCATCGTCGTACTGATGGGTGGGTTCGGCCCATGCCAACGTCATTCGACTGGAAATTACCAAGACCGAACCCGCCGGCCCGTCGCACGAAAAGATCTCCGGCAAGGCTTATGGCGAGCTCGATCCCGCGGATCCGAAAAACGCCGTGATCGTCGATCTCGACCTGGCGCCGCGCAACGAGCGCGGAAAAGTCGAGTACGTCGCGACCTTCTCGCTCGTCAAGCCGAAGGACATGTCGATGGCAAGCGGCGTGCTCATCTACACGGTCGTGAACCGTGGGAATGGCAACGCCACACCGCACACTGACGGCCATGTGACCCTCGTCAGCGGATGGCAAGGCGACGTCGCGCCGACTGCGGAGAATCAGACCATTCGTGTTCCGGTGGCAAAGAACCGCGACGGGTCGAGCATTACCGGACCTCTCCTTCTTCGTTTCACGAACCTGAAAGGCAATACGACAGCCCTGGTGATTCCGCGCGGTCAGCCCTCACCGTATCCGCCGGCGTCGCTCGAGACAGCGAAAGCGAGCCTCGTGTCTGCGACAGCGGAATCCGAGGCCACGGGTGAAAAGAGCGGGCTCGTCAAGATTCCGAGCACGGACTGGGCCTTTGCCGATTGCACCACGACCCCGTTCCCTGGCAGGCCCGACCCGGGCCATATCTGCGTGAAGAACGGCTTTGATTCTGCGCTGCTGTACGAGCTGCAGTACACGGTCAAGGATCCGCTTGTTCTCGGCATCGGCCTCGCGGCGACGCGCGATCTGGGCTCGTTCTTCAGGTACGAAAAGCAGGACGGGTCGGGCACGGTCAATCCGATTGCAGGACGCATCACGCATGCGATATCGGAAGGCAGCTCGCAATCGGGCACGTTTCTCAGGCTGTCGCTGCTCCTCGGCTTCAATCAGGACGAGCGAGGGCGCATCGTGTGGGACGGCATGAATCCGCACATCGCCGCGCGGTTCACGGATCTGAATCGCCGCTTTGCGTTCCCCGGCGGGCTTGTGTGGCCGTTCGAGCTCGGGCACGAGGGGCCCGTGTGGTGGACATCGTGGCAAGACTCGGCCCGCAATCGTCCGGCGGCGAGCCTGCTGGACCGGTGCCGCGCGACGAAAACCTGCCCGAAGATTGCCGAAACATTTGGAGCGGCAGAAGTATGGGGCCTGCGGCAATCGTTCACGCTCGTCGGCACGAACGCCAAGGCCGACATCCCGATTCCCGAGAACGTGCGCCGCTACTACTTCGCCGGCGTGACGCACGGCGGCGGTCCTGGCGGCTTCGCGCTGTCGACTAATCCGGTACCGTCATGCGCCCTTTCATCGAATCCCGCTCCTGTCGGCCCGATGCGCGCAGCGTTGATGAAGAGGCTGACCGCATGGGTGACCAAGAATACGCCGATGCCGGAGAGTAAGTATCCGAGTCTCGCTGCGGGAACGCTGGTGCCGGACACGAAAGCCGCGATGGGATTCCCGTCGATTCCCGGCAAGCCGTCGCCGGAAGGACTTCAGCACGCGCTCGTCAACTACGATCTCGGCGCGCATTTCCGCTACAACGACCAGTCCGGCGTCTTGACGAAGCTTCCGGTCGTCAAGGGCACGTTGCCGCAGCTGGTCGTGCGCGTCGATGCGGATGGCAACGAAGTCGCCGGAATTCGATCACCCCTGATGATGGCGCCCCTTGGCACCTACACAGGCTGGAACCTGACGACGTCGGGCATCTACAAAGGTCAACTCTGCCTGGGCGGCTCACCTGTCGGCGGGTTTATTCCCTTCGCGAAAACCAGAGCCGAACGCACAGCGAGCGGCGATCCGAGGCTATCGCTCGAAGAGCGGTACAAAGATCACGACGGCTACGTACGCGCAGTGAAAACGGCGGCAGACACGCTGGTGGCCGAGGGGTATCTGCTGCCCGAAGACGCGACGGTCATGATGGGGCAAGCGGAACAGAGCGCAGTACTCAAGTGATCATCATGGCGATCCGCCATGACATAACACCGTATGAACAAACATTTCCTATTGATAGCCGCCGTCCTCGGCTTCCTGGGAGTCGCGTTCGGCGCGTTCGGCGCACACGGACTGCGTAATCGGCTGTCGCCCGAGATGCTGGCCGTGTTCGAAATCGGCGTGCGATACCAGATGTACCACGTCTTCGCGCTGCTGGCGGTGGCGGCGGCCATCGGGCACTTCGGGCAGGTTCGGCTGCTGACGATCGCCGGCTGGTCGTTCATCGCCGGCACGCTCATCTTCTCGGGAAGTCTCTATGCACTGGCGCTGACCGGCACGGGCATGTTCGGCGCGATCACGCCGATCGGGGGCCTCGGATTCCTGATAGGGTGGGCGTGCCTGGCGTTTTTTGCGGCGTCCCTCTGATATCCAGCTCCGCAGACCTACCGCGCGAAAATCTTCGTCGGGTCCGCCATCGGATCGACCAGCAGGCCCATGAACGCCACGTGCATCTCGTCGTCGCTCTGCAATCCAAACCGCACCCGCGCCGACGGATCTGGATTGAACCGGTTGGCCGCTGAATTGTCATACCGCCCGAGCGTCTCGACCCGCGTGCCTTTCGGCAAATCGATGGGCTCGGCGAGCTCGTATCCAACCTGCCAGTCGAACCGGTAGTTCGGCACCCGCAACACTCTTTTTCGCTCCCCGTTCGGATAGACAATGTTCAACTCGAAGTAACGGCCGCGGTAGTGCTGATGGGGTTGCACCCACACCAGCTTCGCGTCCGCGGCGAGCGTGGCGTCCGCCTCAATCTGGTACGCGGAATCGCCCGGCGCGATGTCGATGCGTCCGTTGTTCGTGCCGGTGACGGTCAGGTAGCGCGCGGCCGGCGGCGCGTCGGCGAGCACGATGCCGACCATCAATCGGTCGACTTCCGGCTTGCCGGTCGTCGTGTAGTGGATCTCGAACACGATGTCCGACCCGGCAGCGATGAACTTTGCCGCGTTGCCGACCGTGAATCTCTGCCCTTCGACCCCAGGGTTGTATTTCGCGAGGATGTCCTGGACTGCAATCGGGCCGCTCGCCGAGGGTTTCGGGAGCGCCGCGTCCCACGACTCGTTTCGCGGCGGAACGTACAACTCCCCTTCGGGCACGTTTCTCAGCCAGGTCGAATTCGGCGGCCGGATGATGGCCTTCATGTGATGCACGACTCTGGCGTTGCCCGGCTTCACTTCGGCCGCCTTCACCCACATGTCGCGCGCGAAGCGCGCTCGCACGACCAGATTCGATTGATCGATCGCGCCTGTTGCAGGCAGGTGCACTTCCTTCGGAAACTGCACGATGATGTCGGGCTTGCCAATCGTCCAACCCTGGACGAATCGCCTTGGTGCGGGCCTGTCGTTCGGATCGCCCTCCGGCGCGCCATTCTGGACCCACGTGCGCAGCAGCGCGATCTCCGCCCTCGTCAGCCGCTTGGTATTTTTAAAATGGCCAACACTCGGATCCGCGAACCACGGCGGCATCGTCCTGCCGGCGACGGCCTTTTCGATGGCACGCGCATACGGTCGCACCTCCTTGTAGGTGACGAACGGCATGGGCGCGATTGAATCCCGCCGATGGCAGTCCTGACACTGCCTCTGCAGCAGCGGTAACACATCTCTGTTGAAGGTTGGCGCGAGCGGGGGCGCCGCCTGCCCGGTCATTTCGGGCGGCCGCATTGCCATGATGCCAACCGCTGCGAGGGTCGCTGCGAGAGCCCGCCTCATGAAGTGCCTCAGGTAAGGACTTATTATAGGCACGCTGGAGGATTCGCCCTTGATGAGAAATCCCGCGATACTGGCCGCGATATCGCTCGCCGTCGCTGTCCATTCGGTGCTCGCTGCACAGACGAGAGCACCGATACTGGCAGGTCAGAAGTGGGTCGCCACCTGGGCGGCATCGGTCCACGGGCCTTATCCTTCGGGAAATCCATCGGCGCAGCCGGATTTGAAGTTTGCATTTCCCGCGCCTGCAGAGGGCGCGGTCGATCAGTCCTTCAGGCTGATCGTGAAACCAGACCTGTGGGGCGATCGTTTTCGTATCCGCCTGGCCAACACGTTCGGCACGCAGTCCATCGCGTTCAGCGCGATCTACATCGGCGTCTCGTCGAGCGGCGGCACCATCGTCAAGGGGACGAATCGGCCGGTACACTTCAACGGATCGCCGGGCGTCAGCATCGCACCTGGCGGGTCGTCCTACAGTGACGCCGTCGATCTCAAACTGGCGGCCGGCACGATGACGGAAGGCCGCAAGCTCGCCGTTTCGTTTCACGTGGCGGGCCCGACAGGTCCGATGACGTGGCACGCCAAGGCGCTGCAGACGTCTTATCTCAGCGGACATCGTTCGGGCGTGCACACGAGTGACGAAGGGGACGCGGCGTTTCCCTATACGACGACGTCCTGGTACTTTCTCGATGCCGTCGACGTCACGGCGCCGGCAAACACGGTCGTGGTCTGTGCGTTTGGCGACTCGATCACCGATGGAACGCTGTCGACGCTGAATGGCGACGACCGCTGGCCCGACGTCCTGTCGCGCCGGCTTCATGCCGCTTACGGCAACCGCGTGTCGGTCGTCAATGCCGGCATTGGCGGCAACCGCATTCTGACGCCCGAAAGCTACCCGCCGCCGCAGCCATTCCCCGGAGGGCCGTCTGCGCTTCAGCGGCTCGAGCGCGATCTGTTCGGCTTGTCGGGGCTCACTGCCGTCGTTCTACTCGAAGGGATCAACGACATCAGCTCGGGCGCGCCGGCCGATGCCGTCATCGCGGGCATGCGCGAGCTGGTCTCGCGCGTCAAAGCGAAGGGGATCAGGATTGTCGGCGCGACGATCACGCCATCGCTGACCGCTAATGGGAACTCAGGCACTCCCGATGCGAACGAGCGGCGCCAGGCGGTGAACACATTCATCCGCACTGGCGGTCTCTTCGACGCGGTCGCCGATTTCGACGCCGCGACGGTCGATCCGAAGACGGGCGCGCTCCGCGAGGAGTTCGTGCCAAACAGCACCGTCGGAGGCGCTGGAGATCGGCTTCATCCAAATCGCGCGGGCTACCAGGCCATGGGCAGCGCGATCGATCTCAGAATCTTCGCACCACGCTGACGCAGAGCCGCAGAGTTCTTTGACAGGCCTGAAGGCCTGTGCCACCGATGAGCACCGCGGAAGTAAACCAGTAACTAAGCGTCGCAACAAAGACGTAAGATCGAACTCATGTTCATCGTCCGCTGGTTCTTTGGTCTGGTCGTTCTGCTGGCTATGGTTGCCGGAATTGCCTACTTCTTCGCAGGCCGGGCCGACGGGCCGGTCATCACTATCAACCAGCCGTCAGTTATTGGTCAAAACAGCACGCTCGATGTCGTCGTCGAGGCTCCGGGGGGCGAGATCAGCGCCCTCTCTGTTCAACTTGACCAGAAGGGCCGCACGTTTGACGTGCTCGATTTGCTGTCGGCTCCGGAAGGATCGATCGTCAAAGAGGGCGATCGGATCCGCGTCTCGCGCGCCATTGGCAAGAGCACGCTTCCAGCGCTGGAGGGCGGCCCGGCCAAGGTGAAAGTGACCGCCTCACGGCCGGTGTTGTATCGACTGAGACAGGTGTCGTCAGAAACTGCGCGCGACGTGCAGGTGCAGCTGACGCCACCGCGCGTGTCGGTTGTGTCGACGCATCACTACATCAATGTCGGCGGATCGGAAATGGTCGTCTATCGAGTGTCGCCACCCGACGTAGAGTCGGGAGTGCGCATCGGAGATGTGATCTACCCGGGGTTCCCGGGGTCAAACGCCGGGCTGACCGATCCCGGCCTCAAGATCGCGTTCTTCGCGCTGCTGTACGACCAGAAGCCGGAAACACCATTCGAGCTCTTCGCACGCGATGGGGCGGGCAATACGGCGCGCGCGCAATTCGACCATCGCGTGTTTCCGAAGAGCTTCCGAAAAAGCCGGATTCCGCTCGACGATGGATTTCTCGGCCGCGTCGTGCCGGCGATTCTCCAGAGCTCGCCGCAGTTGAAGGTTTCGGCAGACGATCCTCTGCCGGCATTTCTCAAGATCAACAACGACCTTCGCCGGATGAATAACGAGACGATTGCGGCGCTGGCGAAAAAGACGGCGCCGAATATCCTCTGGGAAGGGGCGTTTCAGCCGCTCGGCGGATCGCAAATCGAATCGTCATTTGCCGACTTCCGCACATACCTCTATGACGGCAAAGAGGTAGACCGGCAGGTGCACCTCGGCTTCGACCTCGCCAAGACCGCGAATTCACCTGTGACGGTGGGCAATCGCGGCAAAGTGCTGTTCGCAAACGAGCTCGGCATCTACGGCAATGCGGTCATCGTCGATCACGGCATGGGCGTGCAATCGCTCTATGCCCACCTGTCGTCGCTCGCGGTCAAGGAAGGCGACGAGGTGCAGAAGGGACAGACGCTCGGTGCCAGCGGCCAGACCGGCCTTGCGGGCGGCGATCACCTGCACTTCAGCATGCTCGTCAACGGGAATTTCGTGAACGCCACTGAGTGGTGGGACCCGCATTGGATTGAGGACCGCGTCACTCGCAAGCTGCGCGACGCGGGTCAGCCCAAGCCATGACGCAGCCGACTGATGCCGAGAAGCTCAGCTGCCTCCTGAAGCTCGCGTTCAACAACGACCGCTCGAGGTACGACCAGTTCTGCGAGATCGTTCAGCAGGCGGTTCCCGAAGCCCACGCCGCCGTCCTCCGTGGCAGCGCGATCACGGGCACGCGCTTCGTCGACGGTGCGCCGTTCGACGCCGACGGTCCCGGCACGAGCGATCTCGACTTGACGCTCGTCGGCGCCGAAGTGCTGCGGTACTACAGCGCCTTCTGGATTCCCGGCATACATTCCAAGCCGCTGAGCGATGACGACCCCGACATCGCGCCAGAACTGCGACCGCTGCGCGAACAGTTGATGCACATCGTGCACCGCCCGGTGAACATTCAAGGCACCCGGGACTGGGTGCAGCACTTCCGCGGCGACGTCATGAATCAGCCTTACCTCACGCTCTTCGGTACGATTCAGGAACCCTAGACACGAAGACACGAAGGATCGGACCACGAAGACACGAAAGCACGAAGGGACAGAACGAAAATACACAGGACGGCGCGACGAGCGCGATGACACGACGACGAAGAACGAAGTGATACAAAGAACGACGGGACCACGAAGAGACGGGGCTCGAAGACATTTTGTTCGACGTGCGACGCATCGGCGCGAAGCCGATGCGTTTTTGCTCCGCCTCGGCGTCCCGGCGTCTCGGCGTCGAAACACCCCGACAGCGCTAAAGCGCTGTGCCAGGTGACAAAGAGGCAGGGCTGAAGCCCTGCGCTACCGATAGAGGTCAGCAGCCCAGCGTCGCGTCTTCGAGTTCATCGCGTCGTCGTGTTGGTCTTCTTCGTGCCTTCGCGCCTTCGTGTCGTCGCGCCTTCGTGTCTTCGTGTCTTCGTGGTTGTGTCTTCGTGTCTTCGTGGTTCTATTGCAGCGCCACTTCACACACCAGCGGGAAATGATCCGACGCCTGTTTCAGCGCCGGATGATCGCTGATCACTTCGCAGCGCTGTAAGTTCCCTTTGAACGGCTCAGGCAGGAACGCGTAGTCGAGCCGGACGTGAGGATCCCATGTCGTGAAGGTATAGCCTTCGTCGCCGTGAAATTTCCGGTAGCCGTCCACGTAGCCGGCCTCGAGCATCATGCGAATGGTGATCCACCGAATCGACTTGCCGGTCACCCAGGCCAGCGCGCGCAGGCGAACGGGCAGCTTGTTCATGTCGAGCCGTTCACCCGGAGCGAGCGTGTTGAAGTCGCCGGTAACGACGTGAAAGCCGTGCTGGTGGCGTTCGACGCTTCGAAGCAGCATGCGCAGCTCATACGCACGACGCTGCTCGGTCAGGTTGCTGTGAACGGCGCTCAGGTGCACACCGTAAATCCGGAAATCTGTCGCCGTGACGATCTCGAGATAGGCGCGCTTGGCCCAGCGGGTGCGCCGCCAGACGTGCCCGGCAATCTCGATATGGCTCATGAACGCAACGGAGTGACCCGGCGACGACGCGAAATGCTCGAAGCCGCAGGTCGCCGCGAGTTGCCGAACGACCTCGGGCCGATACGCTTCCTGAAGAATGACGACGTCGGGTTGTTGAGCCGAGATCACCCCGGCGATCAACGACTCGCGGCCCACGCCGCCCTTGAGGATGTTGTAAGTGAGGATCCTGAGCTTTTTCATGAGGCGCTCGTCGCGTCGTCGTGAGCCTATCGTCGTCGTAGCCTATCGGCGTCTTCGTGTCTTCGTATCTTCGTGGTCATGTCTTCGTGGTCACGATTGTTGATCGAGGATCCGCGACAGCGTCTCGAACAGCTTCTGCATCGGATTCCTGCGCTGCCACTCGTCGAGCGAGACAGGGCGTGCCTGTTTCAGATCGCTGAAAAACGTGGCCGCGAGCGTGGAGCCGAACACCGGATCATAGACCCCAAGCACGTTTTCTTCGTCCAGCTGCCGTGACCGGGAATTCAGGTTTGGCGAACCGACGATCGACCACTTGCGGTCGATGATGCCGTACTTGGCGTGCATGAACGTCGGTTGATACTCGTACACTTTCACGCCGGCCTCGAGCAGTTCCTGGTAACGCGCCTGCGCGCTGGCCCTCACGATCCAGTTATCTGTGTGAGGACCGGGCAGGAGCAGCCGGACGTCGACACCCGCGCGCGCCTTCGTCACCAGCGCCTCCTGCAGATGGTTGTCAGGGATATAGTACG
Organism: Vicinamibacterales bacterium; assembly: GCA_963811435.1. GTDB lineage: Bacteria > Acidobacteriota > Vicinamibacteria > Vicinamibacterales > JAMQPK01 > JAMQPK01. The sequence continues at coordinate 2,264,151 of CAWERD010000002.1, read as the reverse complement.
GCGCCGCGAAATACACGCTTTCGCGCGCGGCGAGAATCGGCAGCAGATAGAAATACGCGATGGACTGGTCGTCGTCGGCCGGAGAGCTCGCCAGGTGCACAAAGCGCTCGACGCCCTCGACGACGGCCGGCGCAGGCACGGGATAGTTTCTCGGATCGATCAGCAACTCGCCCGACGAGCTCACCCAGAGGTCCACGAACGCGGACTGAAGGCTCCGGGCCATCGGCCCAGTCACCTTGAACATGATGTCGCGCCAGTGCTCCTTGTCCTGGGCATGACCGAGCCACACGTCCGACACCGCCATGCCGCCCGTGAATCCGACGTCGCCGTCGATGACAATCGAGCGCCGGTGGTTGCGCCGATGGAACCGCGTGAGCTTGCCGAACTTCGGCGTTCGGAACTTCTCCACTTTTCCGCCGGCGGCAATGAGCGCCGCGAAATCCTCGTCCGGCACTTTGATGCTGCCGAGGCCGTCGAGCAGGATGCGCACGCTCACGCCTTCGCGCTGCTTCTTCTCCAGGGCGCCGATCAACGTGTCGCTGAACTCCCCTTCGGCCCAGATGTAGACGGCGATATTGATCGTCCGCTGTGACTGGCCCACCGCGTCCAGCAGCGCCGGGACGAACTCGTCGCCGTTGTTCAGCACGGTAATCGTGCCTCCGTCCTCAACGGGTGCCCCAACGATGGTGCCGAGCGCCGTCGCAAAATGCGGCGAGTCGACGGTTGGCGGAGTGCTGTCGGTATACACGCGGGCAGGTTCTCGACCGACGGCGTAGAACAGGCCGCCGAGGACCGAAAGCGCCGCAATCGCGCCGACGACAAACAGCGTCAGCTGCCACCACTTGTATCGTCGCCGGACGGCATGCCAACGCGCGCCGATCCCGTGCGTGAGCCGATGTGTTGCTACCGCCATTGCAGGTGCACCAAATTTGTACGCATTCCCACTCACGAACTCTCGATGCAAGAACTGCCGCAGATCCGTCCGGGCATCTCATTTGCTTTGTCGTTCCGTGTGTTGCCTGCCCGATTGAGCCGCTATGCCGCCGTTGCCAGTCTGCTTCTGAAGCACCGCTCCGCGACGCATCTGACAGCGGCCGACAACCGCCGCGTTGACGGACGGGACGCACGAAGCGAGAAAGCCGAAGCCGAGCGGCTTGCGAACGATCTCGAAAACCTCGGACCCACGTTCACCAAGCTTGGACAGCTCCTCTCGACCCGCTCAGATCTGCTGCCGCCGGTCTATCTCGAGGCGCTCAGCCGCCTTCAGGACGACGTCGCCGCGGTAAACGTCACGGAGATACAGAAGACGATCGAGGACGAGCTGGGCGTTCGCGTGTCGAAGGCGTTCGCGTCGTTCGATCCCGACCCGCTCGCGTCGGCATCTCTCGGGCAGGTGCATCGCGCGACGCTGCGGGACGGGCGGGCCGTCGCCGTCAAGGTGCAGAGACCGGGCATTGTCGAACAGGTCGCCGACGACCTGAAAGTGCTCGACGAGATTGCGGGGTTCGTCGACCATCACACCGCAGTCGGCCGGCGCTATGAATTCGTACCGATGATGCGCGAGTTCCGCAAAGCGCTCACCGAAGAGCTGGACTACGAGATCGAGGCGGGTCATCTGCGAATCCTGAAGAACAACCTCGCACGCTTCGAACGCATCGTCGTGCCGACGCCCGTCGACGGGTATGTCAGCAGGCGGGTGCTCGTCATGGACTATGTGCCCGGCACGAAAGTCACGACCCTCAATCCTGTCGCACTGATCGATGCAGACCCGGAAGCGCTGGCAGGAGAATTAATCGAGGCATATCTACAGCAAATTCTGATCGATGGTTTCTTTCATGCCGATCCGCACCCGGGCAACGTGTTCATCACCGACGACAATCGCCTCGCTGTCATCGATCTCGGCATGGTTGGCCATCTCTCGCCGACGCTGCAGGACATCCTCCTCAAGCTCGTGCTCGCGATCAGCGAGGGGCATGGCGAGGATGCGGCACATGCGGCAATCGCGCTTGGCCAGAAGCGCGAAGACTTCGACGAGCACGCCTTCACGCGCGACGTCGTCGAGATCGTCGGGCACTACTTCGGCGCGTCCCTCGAGGAACTGCAACTGGGAGCGATCGTCCTCGACGTGAATCGATCGGCAGGCGCCCACGGCATCAAGTCACCCGTGGAGCTGACTATGCTCGGGAAGGCCCTGCTCAACCTCGATCACGTCGCCCGCACGCTTGCGCCGTCGCTCGACGTCAACGCCACCATCCGCAAGCATGCGTCGAGCTTGATGCAGCGGCGGCTCCTCAAGAGCCTGTCGCCGGGTACCGTGTTCTCGACCGTGCTCGAGGCGAAGGAGTTTGCCGAGCAGCTGCCGCGACGGATCAATCGCGTGCTCGAATCACTCGCCAGCAGCCAGCTGAAACTGAAAGTGGAGCTCATCGACGAAGGCGCCGTGATCGACGGCCTTCAGAAGGTCGCCAACCGCATCACGATGGGCTTGGTGCTGGCCGCGCTCATCGTCGCCGCCGCCATGATGATGCAGATCGAAAGCCGGTTCACGCTACTGGGGTATCCGGGGTTTCCGACGCTGTTGTTCATCGTCGCCGGCGGCCTTGGTCTCTGGCTCGTGACCAGTATCGCTACGCACGATCGCGTTCCCCGCACGCGTAGCAAAACCCGCCAGTAAACAGTCGTACGGACCGGAACTTGCACGACCGCCCCTCGGAAACGACCGAGCGGTCCACTGATGATGCAACCTTTCGTTATTGCGAGTGCTCCGGAACTGCAGGCCGTCCTGGCCAGAGCCAAGCGCGTTGCCGCAAGTCTCACGAAGGTGCTCATCACCGGTGAGAGCGGCGTCGGCAAGGATGTCATCGCACGCTACATCCACGCCCACTCTCCGCGCGCGCAGGCGCCCTTTGTCGCGTTGAACTGCGCCGGCGTCTCCGAGACGCTGCTGGAATCCGAGCTGTTCGGCCATGTGCGCGGGAGTTTTACCGGCGCGCACCGCGACAAGCTGGGACGGCTTCAAATGGCCAACCGCGGGACGGCCTTCCTCGACGAGATCGGCGAGATGAGCCCGCGGATGCAGGCGCTGCTGCTCCGGTTCCTCGAAAACGGCGAGATCCAGAAGGTTGGCTCTGACTCGATTTCAGCCACGGCCGACGTGCGCATCATCGCCGCGACCAACCGCGACCTCAGAAAGATGGTCCGCGAAGGACAGTTTCGCGACGACCTCTGGTATCGCATCAAGGTTGTCCATCTTCACGTCCCTCCGCTGCGCGAACGTCGCGAAGACATTCCATTGCTCGTGCGCTACGCGCTCGAGCGATCGGGCGCGTCCTGCGTCATCAGCAACGAAGCGATGCAGATTCTCCAGGATTATGCGTGGCCCGGCAATGTTCGCGAGCTGCAGAATGTCGTCGAGCAGGTCATTTCGACGGCTGGCGATCAGCCGGTCGGCGTTGGCGATCTTCCCAGCTCTCTTCTGACGGCGGTGGCCGGCGAGGTCACACGGTCGCGCGACCGGCGCCGGCATCTCGCCGACGAATTGTATGAATCGCTGGTATCGAGGAAGTGCGACTTCTGGGGCCACATCCAAACACTGTTCATCAACCGCGACATGACGCGCGACGATCTCCGCGCGATGATTCGGCGGGGCCTCCGCGCGACCGGCGGAAGCTATCGCGGCCTCCTCCCGCTCTTCGGGATTGACGGCCTCGACTACAAGCGCTTTTTAAATTTTCTGTCGGCGCACGACTGCCGGGTCGACTATCGCGAGTACCGCCCGGGGGGATCGGCGTACGCCTCGCCGGATGCCGTGTCGCCGCACACATCGACGACGCCAGCGGCGAGCAGATTCGTCAATTGAAGTCGGCACCGCGATTGCTGCGTCTGCCGCAGGAAAGCATGTCAGACAGACGGCGCACGCAGCGTTTCGTGCTGGGACCGCCGCTCCCCGCCGACGCGATGTCCATGCAGGACGTCGTCGTCGAGCGTGTCGTCGGCGATCGCGTCACGATTGTCTCGCTCACGGCGCACGAGCCGGGAGAGGAGACGGTGATTCAGGTCGCCACGTCTGCAGGCATGAAGAGACATCGCACAACCGTGCTCTCGAGCACGCCGATCGCGGTCGGCGCCTCGGTGCAGTTTCGGGTCGAACTTCAGATGCACGACTCTGCCGGCGAGGGCCCCGTCTCGTGAAACCCGCCAGTTTGTGGCCGGATCTGCCAAAACGCGCGACGCTCGCACGACGCCAGTCTGTCGGCATCGCCGAGCTCAGCAGAACGGGCTGCCGGCTCGAAGCCCGCGAGCGATTCGCCATCGGCGAGGTCGGCATTCTCGCCGTCGACGTGCACGGCGAACGACATATCGAGATGTTCCGCGTCGCGCGGGTCGCATCTGTTGCCGCCAGCGATCACTTCTTTGTTGCAGGACTCGAATTTCTTCCACTTCCCGCCGACGCGGCATCACTCCAGGATCTCGTGGTCCAATTCGAGGCAGACACCGGCGACCAGTAGCGGCTGTCTTGCTCCAGCCATCCATTTGTCTGGTCGGGACCAGACAAATTCCCGCGATCGACGTGGCGCTTATGCGATTGGAAGCGCCAGCGTTGCTGAAAGCCCGCGAATTTCTGTGAAGAACTGAAGAAACGATCGTGCTCCCGCCGTGTGGCGGTCCCGGTGTCCATCCGCTGCCGTGTGGCAATGACGTTGCTGTTCCAAAACGGCACAGCCGGGGCGTGGAGCCTCGGCCAAGGATGAAATGTTGTGAAGCGATCAACGGTCTACCGCATTCCCACGCTCATCGCGTATGCCGCGATCGTTATTCCGACAGCCAGCTACGCCCAATCGACCCAGGCCACCAGCGACACCGCGAGCGTGGTGACGCTCGAATCGGCCGATGCCACTTCCGAATGGCTGCACTGGACGAGCGGCCGGTACCGGATCACGCCCGGCGACGTGCTCGAGTTCAGATTTCCATTTGTGCCCGAGCTCGACCAGACGGTCACCGTTCAGCCTGACGGGTTTATCTCGCTCAAGGAAATTCCCGACGTGAAGGTGCAGGGACGAACGCTTGATGAACTCAAAGAGAGCGTGGTTGCCGCATATCAGCCTGTCGTCCGCGAGCCGTCTTTCACCGTCACTCTGACTCAGTTCGAAAAGCCGTACTTCGTTGCAAGCGGGCAGGTCAAAACGCCGGGACGTTACGAGCTGCGCGGTGCAACCACGCTGACCCAGGCGCTCGCGTTCGCAGGTGGCACCGTCCCTGGCGCCGATCTATCGGAGGTCCTTCTCGTCCGCAGGCACGGCGACCGCGTCGAGTTGAAGGAAATCAACGTGAAAAGAATGCTCGCCAGACGCGACCTGAGCGAAGACCCGCTCCTGCGACCGGGCGACATGCTCATCGTCGGCAAGAGCGTGATCGGCAAGCTGTCGCCGATTCTTGGCGTGTTTCGATGGGGTTACTAACAAGGTGCCCGCAATGACATCGCATCCCGGACGGAGACATCCGCGAACGTTCGACGATTACGCCGCCATCCTGCGCCGCCGCTGGCAGGTGCTCATCGGCTGCTTCCTCGCGCTGGCCGCTGGGGCCATCGCCGCCGTCGTGACGGCGACGCCCTTCTACGAAGCGCAGCTCAAGCTGATGATCAAACACGACCGCACCGACTCGGTCATCACACCGGCGTCCAACGCCGACACCTCACGGGCGGTCATCACCGAGCACGATGTCCTCTCACAGGCAGAGCTCATCAAGTCTGACGATCTCCTGAACCGAGTGGCGTCCGAATCGGGCCTGACATCGCAACTCATCGCGTCCGGCGATGCCAGCAGTGAAACCGAGGCACGCGCGCTGGCTTCTCATGCGTTGCGTAACGACCTCAGCGTCGTGCCAATCAAGCGCACATGGCTCATCGACGTGTCCTATCAGGCACGCGATCAGCGCACGGCCCTGCACGTGCTCGACACGCTCTCGCGACTCTATCTGGAAAAACATCTGACGCTGCACCGTCCCACAGGGATCTACAGGTTCTTCACCGAGCAGACCGAGCACGCGAAAGACGAGTTGCAGCTGGCCCAGGATCGCCTCGTCAAGTTCGGCCGCAAGAACGGCGTCGTGTCGGCGTCGCTGGAACGCGAAAGCATTCTTCAGAAGTTCGTCGAATTCGATGCGCTCCGTGCGCAGGCGGCCGCCGCACACCAGGAAGCTACGCAACGCCTTTCGGCGGTGCGCAGGGAGCTTCGAACGGTGCCCGCCCGCCAGCTTGCGGAGGTTCGCACCTCGGACGATGCCGGCGTCACGCGTGACATCAAGGCGCGGATTCTCGCGCTCGAAGCAAAAAAGACCGATTTGCTGAGGAAGTTCACGCCCCAGTATCGCGGCGTCATCGAAATCGATGCGCAGCTACAGGAGGCGCGCGCGGCGCTTGCGGCCGCCCAGCAGAGCCCGCTGACCGAAGAGACGCTTGCCGCCAACCCGGCGCGCGAGTGGCTCGATACCGAGCGCGCACGTATCGTGGCGGAGAACGCCGCCGCTCGCGCGCGCATGCAGGCATTTGCCACGACCGCCGATCAGTATCGGAGCCAGGCGCAGCTGCTCGACGCGCGCAATGCGGAAGAGCACGATCTGGTGCTCGAGCTCGAGGGAGCCGAGCAGAAGTACCTGCTCTATGCGCAAAAGGCCGAGGAGGCACGCATCTCGGACGAGCTCGATCGCATGCACATTGCGAACGTGGTCGTGGCGCAGGCGCCCACGGTCGACTACGAGGCCAGGCGCAATCCGAGCCTCGCGATGCTGCCCCTCATGCTCATCGTCTCTCTGCTGTTGAGCTTCGGAAGTGCCGTTGCCGTGGACGCAGTCGACCCGAAGGTGACCTATGAGCGGCCGGCTCCAGTCACATCGGCTATTCAGGTGCTGCGCCGGGACGACGACTACATCGAGCCGCGTGTTCGTGTCTGCGCCGTAGAAGTCATGGAAGTCTCGAGCCCCGCCGAAGGCGCCTTGCAGACCTACGATCGCACACAGCACGATCCGGTGATGCCGAGGTCTGCACCGGCACGAACGGCGCGCGGGAACCCGGTCACCCTTGAAGATCTTTTCGGTCTCGCGGCCCCTCGCAGACTGAGGCCATGACCACAGCTCCGTCGATTTCTGTCCGGCGAACGGTGCCCGCCGTGAGGGTCGTAGCAACGGCTGATGCGGTGTTCCTCATTTCGGCGATGGTGTTCGCGTCCGCACACGGCTTCACGGCATGGCCTCAAACCACGAGCGACGTGCTGTCGTTGAGTATTTCGGTAAAGGACATGCTCGAGCTGACGGCGTTCGCGGCTGTCGCGCTTGCGGTGTTCCGGGCAGCGGGACTGTACGAGGCCGCGCATGTCAGACGCCGCGGGCCGGAGCTCGCGCGCATCACGCTGGCCACCGCCGTTGTTGCCGCCGTGATGTTCCTGGCAGCACAGGGGTCCTATTCGCTCGATCGTACGGCCGTGCTCACCTTCTGGATGACAGGCGTTGCCGGGGTGATCGCCGCGCGGACCGCTCACACGCGTGTCACACGGGGAGGCGCGCAGTGCCGGCGCGCCCTCATCGTTGGATCGGGCCCACAGGCGCTGCGGGTCTGTCGCGATCTCTCGAGCGATCCGGCCACACCGTATCGCGTGCTCGGCTTCATCGACACGCTCAACGGCTCATCCGACTCGCGCAGCCGCTTCGTCACGCGACGCACCGTGGGCACCTTCGATGAGCTCGAGCGCATCCTGGTGCGTGAACACGTGGACGAGGTGCACATCGGCCTGCCTATCCGGTCGCACTATCTGCAGATACAGGAAACGATCCGCGTCTGCGAGCGCGTCGGCGTCAAGCTGATGTATCGCGCCGACGTCTTCGACACCGTCCTCGCGCGTCCGCAGGTCGATCGCACATCGTCTCGCGTCGCGCTTCGCGTCGTCACACGAAGGCTTTCCGGTCGCCCTGAAGCGGACGATTGACGTCGCCGTCGCAACAGCGCTCCTGGTCGTGCTCAGCCCGTTGCTGATTGTCACCGCCATGGCCATCGTCGCGACGAGCCCGGGCCCAGTCCTATTCAGCCAGCAGCGCTATGGCCTGAACCGGCGGCGGTTCCGCATGCTGAAGTTCCGCACCATGGTGCAGAACGCCGACAGTCTTCAGGTCGCGCTCGAGGCACAGAACGAAGCACACGGGCCGGTGTTCAAGATCGCGCGCGACCCCCGCATCACCCGGGTCGGACGCATTCTGCGGCGGACGTCGATTGATGAGCTGCCGCAGCTCATCAACGTGCTGCAGGGGAGAGATGTCGCTCGTCGGGCCGCGGCCGCTTCCGCTGCGCGACGTGGCGAACTTTACGCGGGCCGCCGATATGCGCCGCTTCAGCGTGCGGCCCGGGTTGACGGGACTCTGGCAAGTGAGCGGCCGCAGCCATCTGGATTTCGACAACTGGATCCGGCTCGATTTGCTTTACATCGATCGCTGGTCGTTGCGCCTCGACTTCAGGATCCTCGCGCGCACGATCCCTGCGGTTATCCGCGGCGTGGGGGCCGCATAGGTGGTGCCGCCAGCAGGCACGGAGAACGAAGGCATGTCGATCAGATCTACTCTTCGCCGCCGGGTGCTCGTCACGGGCGCGGGCGGGTTCATCGGCCATCATCTCGTGAGTGCGCTCAAGCGCGAAGGTTGCTGGGTGCGCGGCGTGGACGTGAAGTACCCGGAATACGCGAGCACGGAAGCCGACGAATTCCTGATTCGCGACTTGCGCAGGTGGGGATCCTGCCTTCAAGCCACGTCGAAGATCGACGACGTGTATGCGCTCGCGGCCGACATGGGCGGCATGGGATATCATCTCGTCGCATCACGCCGAGATCCTTCACAACAACCTCCTCATCAGCACCCACACGATTGAAGCCGCGCGCGAGAACAAGGTGAGCCGTTATCTCTATACGTCGTCGGCCTGCGTGTATCCCGAGTATCGCCAGACCAGCACGGATGTCGAACCGTTGAAGGAAGAGCACGCCTATCCGGCACAGCCGCAGGACGCATACGGCTGGGAAAAGCTGATTACCGAACGTCTCTGCCTCCATTACGGCGACGACTACGGCATGGACGTCCGCATCGTGCGCTTTCACAACATCTTCGGCCCGCTCGGCACGTGGGACGGCGGGCGCGAGAAGGCGCCGGCCGCCCTCTGCAGGAAAGTGGCGACCGCGAAGCTGACACGGCTCGGACGAGATCGAAATCTGGGGCGACGGCGAGCAGACACGCTCGTTCTGCTACATCGACGACTGCGTTGACGGCCTCATGCAGTTGATGGAGTCGAACTACCGCGAGCCGCTCAATCTGGGACAGGACCGGCTCATCAGCATCAACGATCTGGCCGATCTGGTGACACGCGAAGCCGGAATCACCCTGCGGAAACGTCACGTGCCTGGTCCGCAAGGCGTGCGGGGCCGGAACTCGGACAACCAGCGTATCCGCGACGTTCTCCATTGGGAGCCGAAGATTTCGCTCGAGCAGGGCATTGCTCTGCACGTATCGCTGGATCGAAGCGCAGGTCGCCCTCTCGCTCGGATTAGGCGAGGTGAGTCATGTCGCGTGACGCGCTGGAGCAACGGATGCCGCGTGTGGACGTCCTCGGCGTCGACGTCAGCGCCATCAACCTGGAACAGGCGCTCGACGTCATCGACGACTGGGTGACGGCCGGCGTCCGGCAGTATGTGTGCGTGACGGGCGTGCACGGCGTCATGGAGAGCCGGCGCGACCCGCTCCTGCAGGAAATCCACAATCGCGCCGGCCTGGTGACGCCCGACGGAATGCCGCTCGTCTGGTGGAGCAAATGGTCGGGTTGGCGCCATACCAGCCGCGTGTATGGCCCCGATCTGATGCTCGCCTGCTGCGAGCGCTCGATCGTCGCTGGCTATCGGCATTTCTTCTACGGTGGGACTGAGGGTGTTGCCGATCTGCTGGCGTGCAAATTGAGCAAGCGCTTCCCGGGCTTGTCGGTCGCCGGCACCTACACCCCGCCGTTCAGACCGCTCACGAAACAGGAAGACGCAGACGTCGTGAGGCGTCATCAACGAGGCCGGCGCCGACATCGTCTGGGTCGGCCTCAGCACGCCCAAACAGGAGTACTGGATGGCGGAGCATCTCGATCGCATCGACGCACCAGTGATGATCGGCGTCGGAGCAGCGTTCGATCTGCATGCCGGACTCAAGAGGCAGGCGCCGGTCTGGATGCAACAGAGCGGGCTCGAATGGGCGTTCCGGCTCGCGGCCGAACCACGCCGGCTGTGGAAACGATACCTCCGTAACAACCCCGAATTCGTGTGGCTGGCCCTCCAGCACGTCTGGCGCGCCCGTACCGGCACAACTGCCACGAACGCCAAAGACTTCCGCCCGGCTGCCCACGCATCAACAGTCCGCCCACGCGGAACGACCGCATGATCGCCGCGACTTCCGCGCCCAGCCGCACTGCGCCGGCCGGGCCAGTCAGCGCCGCTTCGGTCGCCGTTGTCCTGGCGCTCGTGACGTCGGCGTATCTCGGCGCATCGAACCTTCGGTTGGTCGGAGCGGTTGCCCTCTGCGTGGCCATCGCAGCCTGGGCGCTCATCGCGTTTCGCCGGCCGCGAACCGCCACGATCGCATCGATTGGAATGGTGCTCGTGGCGGGCACAAAATTTCGTCTGCGCGAGGCAACCGATACGCTCGCCGGCGTCGTTGACTGGCAGATCGCGCTCGAGCTCGGCGTGTTTGCGCTCGTCGGCGTGGCTGTCATGGCCATATTCGCCGCTGGACGGTTCCATCGCGCGCGGTCGGGGGCAGCCGAGGCGCTCATCCTTGCATACGTCGCACTCGCCCTTGTCTCGACGTCCTGGTCAGAAGCACCTGTCCTGACCCTGGTTCGTGCAGTGCAACTATCGATCGTCGCGGGCCTGGCCATCGTCAGCGTCCGCATCTTGTCGCCGTCGCGCGCGATTTGGACCGCATGCTGCGCGCTGGCGACGTACGTCCTCGCGTGCGCGCTGTCGACCGCGGTCTTCGCACCGGAAACGACTGCCGATTTCGAAGAGCCGACCTTCCGGTTCGCATGGTTCGCCGTGCACCCGATTGCTGCCGGCACACTGGCTGCGATTGCGGCGCTCGGCATGTTCTCTCCCTCGCTCTTCCGGCGCGCCGGCGCCCACCGCATCGCCGGCATACCCCGTTTGCTGATGCTCGCCTCGTTGCTGGTCATTCTCGTTCTCACGAACGCACGGGGTCCCCTTCTCGCGTTTCTGGCCGGGGCCGGCATTCTGATGCTGATGCGTACGACCGTGCCGATTCGGTTGGTGCTCTTCGGCACAGCGGGTGCAGCGCTCTTCGCCTTTCTGCTCACCGGCGCCGATTTCCGGAGCTGGCTCGCGGAAGCGTCGAGCCACGAATCGATCATGACCCGGATGCTCCTGCGTGAGCAGACCGTGGACACCGTGCTCAGCCTCAACGGACGCCTGGAGTTGTGGAACGACTTGCGTCCCGCCATTGCTGCACATCCGGTGGTCGGATACGGGTACCAGGCCTCGCGTGAGGTTGTGCTCGACACCGCGCCGTGGGCTGCATTCGCGCACAATGCGCTGCTCCAGACGATGCTCGACCTGGGAGGCGTGGGTGCTGCCGCGTTCATCGCTCTGGGTCTACTCGGTTTCGCCGGCGCGTTCAGGCGCACGCTCAATCCATGGCTGCGCGCGTCGCTCGCGGCACTGATGGTGTTTCTGGCTGTGAACTCGATCTCGACCGAGAGCTTTGCCGGTTCTCCTGGGTTCGAAACGTTGATTTTCATGGTGTGCGTTCTGTGCGGAGCGCCGCGTCGTGAGGATGCCGCGATGAACATCCTGATTGTCCATAACCGGTATCGCGAGCCCGGCGGCGAGGATCGCGTCGTCGATCTCGAGAGCGCGCTGCTCACCCGCCATGGCCATCGCGTCGTGCATTACGTCGAAGACAACGCGCGGATCGACCGCATGGCGGCTCCGGTCGCTCGCCCTCAGAACGATCTGGAGCTCCGAAGGATACGGTCAGGTTCGCGCGCTCATCCGGCAAGAGCGCATCGATGTGCTGCACGTCCACAACACGCTGCCGCTGGTGTCGCCTGCCGTCTACTACGCCGCTCGAGCCGCTGGCGTACCGGTTGTCCAAACGCTGCACAACTATCGCCTGTTGTGTCCCAACGCGCTCTGCTTCCGCGGTGACAGCCCGTGTGTCGAGTGCGTCACCCGGCGAGCCGCGATTCCTGCGCTGCGCCACGCGTGCTATAGAGGGAGCCTTACTGCGACTGCGACGATCGCCGCCATGCTGTGGGTGCACAAGACCGCAGGCACCTGGCAGACAACCGTCGACGCGTTCATCGCTCCTTCGGCGTTCGCCCGGTCGATGTTTGTCGGCAGCGGTCTCGCCGCCGATCGCATCAGCGTCAAACCGCATTTTGTGGATCCCGATCCGGGAGTTGGGGAGGGGCGCGGAGGTTATGCCGTGTTCGTCGGACGGCTGTCGAGGGAGAAGGGCGTCGATGTCCTTCTCGATGCGTGGCGCACATTACAGGGACGGATGCCGCTGCTTGTCGTTGGGGACGGACCGCTTGCACCCCAGGTCGCCGCGGCCGCAGCCGACATCCCCGGACTTCGGTGGCTCGGCCGCCGACCGCCCTCGGAAGTCCAACAACTCGTTGCCGATGCGTCTTTCCTGATCTTCCCGTCGCTGGCGTACGAAACGTTCGGGCAGGTCGTCGGCGAGGCGTACGCCGCAGGCACGCCTGTCATCGTTTCATCACAGGGAGCAGGCGCTGAGCTGGTCGAGGACGGACGAACGGGCCTGCTTGTACGTCCTGGCGACTCGCAGGATCTCGCAACGCAGGTCGAACACCTGCGCGCACGTCCCCAACTCCTCGCCGACATGCGGACGGCCGCGCGCGCGGTGTATGAATCGCGCCTCACCGCCGACGCGAACTACAGACAGCTTGCCGCCATTTACGACATTGCTGCGGATCGCCGCAGACATCTCGGACTGACGGCATGAGACGCATCGTCCATTACTACCCCGCCGCCATGGGCAACTCCGGTGTTTCGTTCGCGCTGTGGAGCTGGGCTCGCGCGCAGGCGGCTGCGAGATTTGAAGTCTGTGTGCTCCATGCACCTGCCAACGACACCGGTGCGGATGTGGCGTTCGTGTCGAAGGAGTGCAGTCATGGACTCACGACGATGGCGATTCCCCATTACGGGGGACATCGGCTGACGCTCCGGCCATCCTCGCTCGGCCGCTATCTCGGGCGCGACGATCTGCTCGTGCTTCATGAGGGATGGATCGCGAACAACATCGTTGCAGCGGCAGCCGCTCGTCGGGCGGGCGTCCCCTATGTCGTGATGCCGCATGGAGTGCACGAGCCCGCATGGACGAGATATCTGAAACCGCCGCGATGGCTGCGGAACCGGTTGGAGCGGCAGGTTCTCGAAGGCGCAGCAGCCGTGCATGTGTTCTTCGCATCGGAGATCCCTGACATACGCACGCTCGCTCCGGGCGCCGGATTCCTCGTCATCCCTACTGGATTCGACATTCCTGACGAGCGCTGGAGCGGCGGCGGCGATTATCTTGCCTGGATTGGCCGCATCGACCCTCATCACAAAGGACTCGATCTGCTCATAGGCGCCATCGCATTGCTTCCTCAGGCCGAGCGCCCGGTACTGCGTATTCGCGGGTACGACTACAAGGGCGGCCTCGCGGTACTGCATCGACTCGTGTCCAAGCGCCATCTCGCACACTGGGTGCGACTCGAGGAACCGGTCGCCGGCATCGAAAAGAGCCACTTTCTTCGCCGGGCCGATGGTTATATCCACCCTTCACGCTGGGAGTGTCACAGCATCGCGCTCCTCGAAAATCTCGCGTTGGGCGTGCCGTGTCTCGTTTCCGACGCGATTCACATCGCGTACACATTGAGGCAATCGCGCGCCGCCGTCCTCAGCAATCTGAACGAGACGAGCCTCGCCACGGCGTTGCTGCGCCTGCGGCACACGTCAGACGAGATCGCCCGTCGCGGCCGCGAGCTCATCTCGGCCGCATTCAACTGGAACGTCCTCATGCCGCAGTTTCAATCCTGTCTTGGATCGCTGGGGCTGCAATGAAATCTTTGCCGCCCTGCAGAGGTTTGGCGAGAGACATCGATTGGCGTTTCCTGCTGCCGAATCCGTCCGGCGAACCGTTCGAGCATCTCGTCCTGCTTGGCGGATCGCAGGCCATCGAACAAACGATTCTCGATCTCGGCGTCGCACGCCACGTCAGCCATGCCCTGACGACTGGGGTGCCGGCTGACGCCGTGATCGGCCTGGCCGGAACGAAAGCATCACTCTCCGCCGCGGCACAGGCTCTGACGGAGAGTGGCGTCCTCTATTGGGAAATCGATCGGCGCACTCCGGCTGGGTTCCTGATGACGCCAACACGGTTGAAACAGCAACTGACGCGTCTGGGATTGAGCGGGTCGACCTCGGTACTGGGTCAGCCGAGACTTTACTCAACGTCTCATGTATCTGCCGTTGAGCTGTCACGGGCGCGCTGAAGTGGTATCTGGACACACTCTTTCGCAAGCGCACATGGTGCCGGCGCGTGACACATGCCGTCCTGGACGCGACGGCGCAGTACTGCGGCTTGTCCGCCATAGCGCCGTGCTACGCCGTCACCGCCGTGCGCGGGGGCCACGGTTCTCCCGCGATCGTCGCAACCGCAGCGACCGAAGGCGTGCCGGGCGCACAAGATGCGCAGGCTGTCTTCCTCGCGCATGGATCGACCGACTGGAACCGTCTCGTCGTCCTTCTTTTCGAGCCGGATGGCCAGGCGCCCATCGCAGCGATCAAGGTGCCGCGCGTCGCAAGATTCAACCGGGAAATCCGATGGGAGCACGATGTCCTGCGCACGCTGAATCAGGATCTCCCTCAAGAGCTTGCTGAATCGATCCCACGGTCGCGAATCTTCCACTGGAACGACCTGTCTGTATCGATCGAAACCTGCGTCAGCGGCGCATCGCTGAACTGCCGCGCACGGCCGGCCGACGAAGGGGCGCTGAACGATCTGCATTCAGCTGTGGAATGGCTTGCCTGTTTTCATCGCCACACGACGATCGTCCGCGTGCCGGCAAAAACGTGGGCCCGTCGCCACTTCGACCGCGTCTACGGTAAATATGCGAAGACGTTCGGCCTGACTGCTGCCGAAGCGCGGTTGTTCGACAACCTGCAGCGATCGATTGAACAGCTCAACATCGAAACGCTGCCCATTGTCTGGCAGCACGCCGATCTGGGTCCGCCCAATCTTTATCTCGACGACGGGAAGGTATCCGTCATCGACTGGGAAACCGCGCGGCGTGGTCCGGCCCTTCAGGACCTCCTGTATCTCGTCGCAGACTGGACGGCCGCCGTCACCGGACAGACGAGCGATCTGGAGGCCCGGCAGAACTTCCGATCGCTCTACTGCGAAGACGCACCTGGCGGCACGTTTTTCGATTCCGTTCACCTGGAAATTGCGGACTACATGTGCCGTACCGGCATGGCCGCGTCGCTGTTTCCGGTGTTGCTCGTTTTTACGTTCGTCGACAAGGCTCTCGAGCGCGTCCGCAGGCTGACGACGCTCGGCCGCTCCAGCGCAAATCGCCGCGAGGGAAACCGTTTTGTTGACTACGTCGGAATCCTTGCGGCCGGCGCCCGCACCCGCCCACGGACGACGACAAGCGTCACCGGCGCCGACGTGTCGGTTGCGATTGCCACGATGAATCGTCCGGCGGCGCTTGCTCGATGCGTCGACGCCATTCTCAACGGCTGCATGAAACCGGCCGAACTGATCCTGGTCGATCAAGGCGACCACGCCGCAACCGCTCGACTCATCGAGCGATCCGGATGGCGCGGAATCCTGCCGCTTCAACAGATTCGACAGCACCGTTGCGGACTCTCTGCGTCGCGAAATGCGGCTGTTCGGCACGCGTCGCGGCCGATTGTCGCCTTTACCGATGACGACTGCGTGCCTGACAACGAATGGCTCGCCGGCCTCGTCGCGGGATTCAACACAGCCGAACACCCGGACGCCGTCACAGGACGCGTGCTGCCACTTGGCCCTGAACGGCCGGGCTCGTATGCAGTTTCGACACGTGCGAGCGAGGCACCCGCACTCTACCGGGCACGAACACTCCCGTGGCGGGTCGGGTCTGGCGGCAACGCAGCTGTCAGACGTGAATGGCTCAAGCGCATCGGAGAATTCGACGAGCGTCTCGGCGCCGGCTCGCCGGGTCAATCGGCTGAAGATATGGATCTCTTCTACCGCCTTCTCCAAAGCGGTGCGAGCGTCCTGTATCACCCGGATGCTGTCGTGTATCACGAGCGCAAGGACTATCGGGGCCGGCTCGCCAGCCGGCCGGCGTACGGCTTTGGAATGGGTGCGTTCTGTGCGTTGTCGGCGCGGCAACGCGACGCGTATGCGATGTGGATTCTGACGCGGTGGGGTTACGACCGGATGCGCGCCCTGCTGGCCGGAAGTGTGCGGCGTCAATGGCGGCGAGTGCTGGAGGAGTTCTTGATGCTGCGCGGCGCCGCCGGCGGCTTCGCGCACGGAATCGGCCTGCGTCACGTGAAGCCGCAGGATTTCGTCACGGTGCGCGACATCGAAAGCGCGAGGCGATGATCAGGATTCGGCAAAGACTGCTTACCGGTGCCGCGGTGAATGTCGCCGGACGATTCACGTCGGCAGGGATCTGGTTTCTCCTGACGCCGATCGTGCTCGCCCATCTTGGTCCGCGCGGTTACGCGCTCTGGACCCTCATGGGTGCCATGGCCTCGTATGGGTGGCTGCTCGATTTCGGCATCGGCGGCGCCGTCGTGAAGTACGTGGCCGAGCATGTTGCGCGCGGGGAACGTGCGGCGGCGCGCATGATGATCGGCAGCGCGTCGCTCCTCTCGCTCGGGCTTGCTGCCGTGATGGTCCTGTTCAGTGTCGCGCTGGCCACGGTGATGCCCGCCTTGCTCGACATTTCGGCTGGTGAGCAGGCGCTGGCAAAAGCCGCGATTGTGCTCACCGGCATCGATGTCGCCGTCACGATCGCGTTCAGCCCAAGGGTCTCGGTGCTTCGCGGCCTGCAGCGATACGACCTCTACAACGGCGTGCAGATCTTCGGTGCTCTTCTGCAGGCCGGCGTGACCGTCATCGTGCTCAAGCTGGGGGGCGGCGTGCCCGAGCTCATCGCCGCCAATATTCCGGTGAACATCGCGATGCGCATGTCGAGCACGGCGCTCATCCGGCAGGTCGCACCCGATCTCGTCACCACCATTCGATCGGCCCGGCGTTCCGGGATCCGGCGATTGACGTCGTACTGCTCTTCGGCGTGCACCATCGACGTTGCCGGCCGGCTGCACAACAAGACCGATGAGTTCGTGATCGCCGTGTTTGGGCCGTTGAGTGCCGTTACGCCATACGCATTGGCCCGCCGGCTCGCAGAAGTCACGTCGCTTGCGGCCACACAATGCGCAAAGGTGGTCATGCCGCTGGCCTCCGAGCTCGAAGCCACCGACCGGATTCACAAGCTTCGCAAGCTCTACATCGTGGCAAGCCGTTTGGCGCTTGCGATTGCGACGCCGGTCGCAGTCGTGCTCGGCGTCTCGGGCGGCGCCATTCTGTCGTTGTGGGTGGGACCCGCATATGCAGAAGAGGGAGCGCTCGTCGCCGTGCTTGCGGCAGCGAGCCTGCTCACCACGAGCCAATGGCCGGCAGCAGAGATCCTTCAGGGCATCACCAAACACCGCATCGTCGCCTGGACGTCGATTGGCGCAGGCGTCGCCAACGTCACGCTGTCGATTCTGCTGCTGCCAGTGTTCGGCCTGATTGGCGTCGCCCTTGGGACGTTGATTCCCACCGTCATCAGCTCGATGTTCGTCGTGATGCCGTTTGCGAACCGCACACTCAATGTGTCCTGGGGCACAGCACTTCGCGAGATCTGGTTGCCGGGTATCGCACCCGCGGTTCCGGCCGCTCTCGTACTGCTGGCGCTGAACAGCCAGGTCGAACCATCACACATCATCACGATGTCGGCGTCGGCCGCAATCGCCGCCCTGGTTTACGCGATCGGCTATCTGAGCATGCCGCCAACCGCAGCCGAACGCGCGCTCGTTATCGATTTGATGAGCAGCGGATCGCGATCGGTCCGACGCGTGCTGCTCGATCCATTGAGGGTCCGGTGATCGCCGCATTGAGATGCCGCGTCAAATCGGCAGCCACATCGGTCCTCCGAGAGCGCGGCACTCTGCGCACGGCGCTGCTGCGTACCGCGGCCATGCGCGGTCGAAGCCTGGTGCTGTGCTATCACACCGTTGCGCCGGCGCACGGCAACCCGGCCATTGTTCCGACGATTCATCCAGATCGGTTTGTCGAGCAGATGCTGGCGTTGAAAACCATCGGAGACATCGTGCCACTCGAGTGGCTGCTCCAACGCCGATCCGATTCGTCCCGACCGTCGTTTGCGCTCACCTTCGACGATGACGATTCCGCGCACGTCCGGAATGTACTGCCGATCTTACGGACGCATCAGATACCTGCCACGTTCTTCCTGTCGGGACGCTCGCTGCATGGTCTGGGTCCATATTGGTGGACGCGGCTCGAACGGTCGGTCGAGACCATCGGCCTGGGTGCCACATGCCGCGCGCTTGACGAGCACGCGCCCACGCTGAAAGAACTGGTCAGGCGATGCCGCGATTGGGCGACTGTCACTGAGCTTCCCATCACGAACGCACCGCCGCCCATGAGTGCGGCCGACATTCGATTGCTCTCGGACGCCGGGATGACGATCGGCTTTCATACGTTGCGCCATCCCTGCCTTACGCGACTGGGCGATCGTGACCTGCTCGAAGCGCTCACTCTTGGACGGGACACGCTGGCGGCCACGGCCGGCGCACAGGTGGACCTGTTTGCATATCCCTACGGAACGATGAATCGTCGAGTGGCCAGCGCGGTGCGGGCAGCCGGTTACACGGCCGCCTTTGCGCTGGGCAATCTGCCGGTCAGCTCACAATGCGATCGGTTCTGCATACCTCGATGGCAGGCGGGCTCGCTCGCCATCGCGGATCTCGCCGGCGAAGCCGCCCTCCGATTGACGCGCGGCGTCAGTCGATTCGGCCGAGACGCACGGTAACCCCGAAGGTTGCGCGGAAGAAGTCGTAGTTGCCCGGCGCAACGTCGATGTCGACGCCACGTGTCCACGAAGGAGGCTGGTCCCGGAACGATCGCATGTAGCGGACATCGCCTCGAATGCCGATCCGGCTCGTCACAAAGAACAGGCCGCCACCGCCGGTGTTCCACGCCGGTTCGTGCGTGGTCGTTTCAAAGAAACCCGCCCCATCAGGCGATGCGACGTGCATCTGCATAAATCCGACGCCCAGCGACACATACGGCCGAACGCGATCGCGGTGCTGACCCGCCACCGGTACTCCGATAAGAGCATTAGCCATCACCGACAGCACGCTGCTGTTGCTGCCGGTGAAGTCAACGGCGCCATAGCGGCCGGCAAACGAGTTGGGCACGAAGGCCACATCCGCTTCCCAGCCGAATGCATCCTCATCGAAGAAGGCAAGCGCGCCACCAATGACCGGGTGCTCACGGCCCTTGGCGTCGGCGCCGAATGTCGTGCCGAAGTGAGGTGTGAATACCCAATCGGCATGTGCGGCAGACGGTGACAGCACGAGAAGCATTGAGACAAGCCGGATGGACGACCTGAATGACATCTTCGCTCTCCTGACCGGTACGCGCGGTTGCTCGCGCGGCCGTTCGTCGGAATGCAATCGAGGTACCGCGCCTGCACATTTCTTCCCTGAACGGATTCGAAGGAACTAGCATGACGACAGATGTTCGCGCGGCTGCCCCGATCTCCGGCAAGGGACCTCCGCTTGAAAGGCGGAGCGGGCTCGCCGACCGTCGATCGCAGCCGCGAGGCGGCCGCCGCCGAGGCGACATGCTGACGGCAAGCGTCATACTGACCGGCGGAATCCTGGGCAGTTGCACCAGACTGGCCTCACCTGTCATCCCGAGCGACGTGGGGGTCACGCAGGAGTCGGTAATGATTCCGACGCTGGCCGCAGCACAGCCAGCGGCCCCGGTGATGCAGCCTGCGCCATTGCCGGGGCAGTCCACCCCCGTGCCACCCGAGCAGAAGGGCGGGACGGTGCTCGACCCCGGAGACGACCTGCAGTCCGCAGTCGATTCCGCACCGGCCGGTACGGTGTTCATCATTCGTCACGGTGTGCATCGCAGGCAGACGATCAAGCCCAAAGACGGCATGTCGTTTGTGGGCGAAGACGGTGCGGTACTGGATGGAGAGGGTGTCACCCCGCGTGCGTTCAGGGGCCAGGCTGTCCGCGGCGTCACGATTCGCGGGCTTCGCATCACCGGCTATATGCCGCCGGCCAACGCGGCCGCCCTTGACGGCATCGACAGCGTGGGCTGGGTCATCGAAGACAACGAAATCGATCACAACGGAACGGGCGTGAACCGCACGTTCGGCCTGCGGCTCGGCGACGACATGGCCGTGCGCGGCAACAGGATTCATCACAACGTGTGGGTCGGCATCGCCGGCTATGAGGCCGACCGGGTGGTGATCGAGCGCAACGAGATCTACGCCAATCCACCGGTGGCCGTGAACGACACGATCGGCGAAGCGTCGAACATGAAGCTGATCCGCTGCGGAAACGTCATCGTGCGCGACAACGAGGTGCACGATGGCCCGATGATCGGCATGTGGTTCGACACCATGAAGCCTGACAACACCATCGAGGCCAATCGCGTGGTCAATCACGGCGGCGCCGGCATCTGGTACGAAGTCAGCTATCGGGCCACCGTCAGCAGGAACTACGTCGAAAACGCCGGGTATAGCGGCTCGTACACCGGCGGGTGGCTGCGAAGCGGCGGCATTCAGGTAACCAACTCGCCGGACGTCTCGGTGCTTGACAATACGGTGGTCAACTCGCTGAATGGCATCATCGGCCAGCAGGCGTCCGGCTACCGAAACGGCTCGTATGGTGTGAACGATCTGCGCAATCTCCTCGTGAAGGGAAACACGATTGTCATGCCGAAAGGTCAGACCGGAATTGCGCGGAATGTCGCGGGAGACGGAGTTTACGATTCGTGGAACAACCGCTTCGAAAACAATCGCTACGAGATTCGAGCGAACGCGCAGCCGTTCTACTGGAAGGGCCGCGGTCTGACCGACGTCGAGTGGAAGGCGGGGCCGGGCGCGAGTGACACGTTCATCCGCTGAGCGTGGTCGCGCGTCCTTTCTTTGATCGCGCGTGCGAATTCTCTACTACACACATCCCGCCTTGTTCGAGCCGGCGTTGTGCCTGGTGCGGGAGCTGAGCCGCAACGCGGAAGTGCATCTCGTCCTCGAAGTGTCTCCGGGCGCCTGGCAGACGGCAGGTTTCGATCTCGCCGCACGACAGCTTCCGGCGGGACTCGTGCCCGGTGACGACGTGCTGCGCGACGCTGTTCCAGCCGGGGTAAGAGCGTACTGGCAATCGGCCGCGAGCTTCCATCTCGCCGTCCATCCCACCCGTCGCAGCATCCATCCCACGTCGTGGACGATCAGCCGGCGCGTTCTCTCGTTTGCGAGCGACATCAAGAGCGATCGTCTGCACATCGACGATGTCGATGTCTCGCCGAGGCTCGCGCTTGCGCTGCCGGGCTCGAAACGGCCGCCGATGATCGTCACGGTCCATGATCCTGAGCCGCACAGCGGAGAGCGGCATTGGAGGAAGCCGTTGGCGCGCACGCTGGCATATCCACGAGCACAACGATTCATTCTGCACAACGCTGCGATGCAGGAGGCGTTCGCGCGACGGTTCCACATCTCGAACCGGGCGATTCACGTTGCCCGGCTGGGCGCCTACGACGTATGCCGCGAGTGGACGCCGAGCCACGCATCCTCGAAGGAACCTACCGTGCTTTTTTTTGGAAGGCTCTCACCTTACAAAGGGCTAGATGTCTTCTATGACGCCGCACGAATTGTGGCCCGACGCATACCGGGCGTCAGGTTCGTTGTGGCCGGCCGGCGCGTGCCGGGATACACGCCGCCTGATCCGCCCGCCGTGCCTGGCAGCGAGATTGAGGTCCACGATCGCTATATCTCGAACCAGGAGACCGCGGCGCTGTTTCAGCGCGCCACGGTCGCGATCTGTCCGTACCGCGATGCGACGCAAAGCGGTGTCGTCCTGACCGCGTTCGCGTTCGGAGTGCCGGTGGTTGCGTCCGATGCCGGAGGTTTACCCGAGTACGTCAGCCACGGCCAGACGGGGCTGATTGTCCCTGTTGGCGACGCGGAGGCCACAGCTGATGCAGCCTGCAGGATTCTGGAGAATGGCGGTTATCGCGCAACGCTCTCTGCCAACATTGCCGTAGCGCGTGAGGGGCCTCTGGGCTGGCGACAGACGACAGAGTCGGTGCTGCGCGCCTACGAAGGTGCCTGATCGGTAAGGGACGATCCCTCGGGATCGTCCCTTCGCATGTCATCGAATTCTGACTTCGCGCGCGAACACCGTGCTGCCGTTCTGTGTGCCTTGCACTTCTGCCGATGCCCCCACGACGAGCGTCTGACAACTGCCGCCGACATACGCCGTCGACGAATTCGTCACAACGATCGATCCATTGACAGGAAACACCCGCGCCGGGCACACACCGGTAATCGCACCAAGAATCCCGTTCAGCGTCACATTACTCGAGCCGGGAGCCGGACCTGGAGGTCCGGGATCCGGATCGCCTCCTGGATCACCTCCTCCGGGAGGATTACCGGCGAGCCTCGTAATCGTGCTCGCATACATGTGGTCGCCGCGATCGAATCCGTCTACCTCGACGGACATTCCGTTGCTGAGTGCGCCGCCGTCACGCGTCCGTGATCCATCGATGAACTTCGACGCGCCATCGCCGCGAACGGCACGACTCCCCAGCCGGAACTGGAACCCGCTTGCGCCCCCAGATAGATCACTAATCACTCCACGGATCTGCCCCGGGGTTCCAACGTTTCCACCGGTTCCGGTTCCACCGGCGCCATTGGTGGTATCGCCCAGGCCGGAAACGCCGGCACCAAGTTGCGTGACGGTTGAAGGGCTGACGGGTGAGCGATCCTTGCCACACCCGACGAAGGGGAGCGCCGAAACGACCGCGACAGCCGACCACACTGCCAATTGCCTCATGTGAACCTCCTGGACTTTTTCGTCCCGGATAGTCCAAGGGCAATCGACCTGCCAGTGATCTCAGTGCTGCAAAGGGTTCGTGTTCAAGTCGTTATGGAGAAATACAAAATCGTGCGTACGTTTACTGCATTATTTCTGGTTATTCAAAGATAACGATTGCATAAAGATCCATCAGACAAAACCGTCATGACCGTTCGAGAACATTGTTCACGGCGGTCACTCCGTCTTCCGGAACGTCACCTCGCGGTTAAACCCTGCCTCGGCCGGCAGCGAACGGAGAAACTCGTAGATGCGCCAACATCCGGGATGATGATGGCGCGTCTCATTTTGTCGGCTGGGTGATGAAGACGATGCGATCCTTTTTCGCCTCTATTTTCCTGAAGATGATTGGATCGAGCCCTTTGAGATCCTCGAGCGACGTGAACTGGCCTCGTTTGGCGCGGTAGTCGAGCACGGCACGGCTCTCGCGGCGAAGCAGTTGCAGCACGCTCTCGAGATCGATCGACTCGGCCGTGTTCATGTCGAGGGGCCGCACCGTCTCGCCTTTGAAATGCGTGGCGAGATAGTCGAGAACAGCGGCGAATTCGTCTTCCGAACCGGCGGCACCGAAGGCCTTCATGCGATCGATGGTCTCAATCCAGCCTTCGCGCGTGAGCTTCACCGACGTGGCCTTGGCGGCTTCGTGGCACGCCGAGCACACCTGCAGCACTTCTTTCTTCCCCGGCGCGTCCGGCAGCGTATCCTGCGCGAAAGCCGCGTGAGGCATGACGAGGGCCACGAATGCGAGAACCAATACTTTCGTGATCAATTGATTGCCAGGGGAATGCCGAACGACCAGACCGTGTTGTCCGCAGTGACCACATAAACCTGACCCGTCCCGGCAGACAACCCGGCGCTGGCAACGGCGGTCATGCTCGTGCCGCTCGTCCAGAGCTCTTTGCCGGTTGCGGGATCGAGCGCATAGAGCACCGCGTTCGTGCTCGAGTTACCGCCCGCAAGCGCGAACACGACGCCGTTGACGACGATCGGCGTGCGCGGCGACACCATGTTGCGCGACGTCCAGGCGCGTTCGAGAGACAGCGCGCCACCTTTGTCGACCACCTTGAACGCGGCGATGGCGCCGCTGACTTCCGCAAGAATCCATCGAGTGCCCGCCCCGTCGCGCCACGTGGCAAGGCCGTCGCTGTTGAAGCGCATTCCAGATGCGTCCGACATCACCGCCATCGGTGTTCGATGGTCGGCTGCGCCCAACGAGCCGGCATCGAGCAGGTAAAGGCGGCTGTTCGACGTCACGGCGACGTAAGACTTCTCCCCTTCGGTGAAGATGACCGGTGTCGACGTGAACGCCGACTCCTGCCTCACCCAATCCCGGATCTTCAACGTCCGCCCTTCGAGGGCCACAATCGAATTCGCGTACTGGGACGTCCCGTTTCCGGTTGCGGCGTAAACGGTGCCGTCGATGCCGAGCACGATGCCAGTGATCGACGCGCCACCGGTTTCCCAGGCAGTCACGGGTTTCTGAGCGGCGTCGAAATTCATCGCCCAGACCGCTTCGGGCGCGCCACCGCACGTGTTGGACGTGGCCGCATAGACAAACCCATCAGCCCAAATCAGGCCGTTCGCGGTCGCGTTTGCAGGCAGAAACCTCGCCGGTGCGAGTGCCAGATCGCCCGTGTCGGGAATCATGCCGCGCAGCAGGCCATCGGCGGCCACACTGAATACGAAGTTTGGTCCGCGGCTGCCGCCACGGCCTGCCTCCGGTCCCGCGCCTCTCGCCGGCGGAGGTGTGCCGCGTGCCGGCGCCACTGCACCACGAGCTGGAGCCGCTGCCGCCGTGTCGCCACCACCGCGATTGCCGCGAGCGGCGATGCGCGCCGCAATCTCGGCCAACTGGGGCGCCCCCTTGCCCGGCTCGCCGACGTCTCCCTTCGCAGGGCGAGGCGGCCGCGCAAAGCCGAAGAACCCGAGCTGCGTCGCCGGATTCAGGTTCGTCGCGCGCGTCAGGGGCAGCGTCATGCCCCCGGGACACGAGGGAGATCCCGCAAACTCGCGTGCGCCGGTCGCGTAGTTGTGGTGCGTCCGCCAGAAGATCGTACCGAAGTCGTAGTCGATCGCGTAGACGTTGTTGGAGCTGCCGCCGACAAAGATCAGCGACTTGAACCCACGGAACGTCATGAGGTTGCCGAGCGCGACCGGCGCGGTCAAAGAGTTGCCGAAGCGGGACTCGTTGTCGACTTTCAACTTCCAGATGAGCTGAAACTTCGGCAGGGATTCGATCGAAATATACGGATCGACCCGCATCCACGACGAGCGTTGTGCGTCGAAGCCGGTGGTCGTCCAGTCAGGCGCGCTGCGGGCCTGGCCGTAGATGACGCCGGCCAAAAACAGGACACAGAGACCACAGAGAAACGCCGAGGCCACGGAGAATCGCCGATCAAAATTTCTCTGTGCGCTCTGCTTCTCTCTGCGCGCTCTGTGTCCGGTATTCACAATCATCTCGGTTGATCCCCTTGAGGAAGACCGAAGCAGTAGACGGTACCGTCATAGGTGCCGATATACACGCGGCCATTCGCGACAGAGATGCCGCTGTAGTGATTCCACGATGTGATCTCGTCGCCGCTCGACCACAGCACCTCACCCGTCTGCCCGTGCAGCGCGTAGAGGACCGCATGAGTCGAGCGCGAGATGCGTCCTGGCGTCCCACCATTCGCCGGCTCCCCGCCATAGGGCATCGGCGGCGATCGCAGCACGACGTCTTCGCCGCTTCCGAAGCCGAACACCACATCGTTGGCCACAACCGGCGGATCGGCGTGCTTCATGTCGCGCGAGATCCAGGCCGGCGCGAGATGGTAGCGGCCCGTAGAGGCATCCTTCTCCATCTTGAAGGCCGCAACGGCGCCATTGAACACTTCGCCATGCTCGATCGGCGCCTTGAACTTCGGATGCTTCGGGCCCCAGAAAGGCACGAGCACCCAGCGAGTGCCCTTCGAGTCGAGGTAGCTGGCCATCGCGCCGTAGATCCCCGCGGCCTGATAGTCCTGATCTTCGTTGCAGATGAGCGGTGATCGATGCTCCGCCGTTGAATGATCTTCTCCGCCGAGCGCGCTCGTATCGAGCAGCCACGTCCGGCATTCCTTGCTGCCCTGCACGAGCCATTCACGGCCATCGTGGTCGAACACCGGGCCGGTGACCTGGAGATCGATATCCCGTTTCAGCAGATATTCCGCGTTCGGCGGACCGAAATAGTCGCGCAGCTTGAATGCGCCCGTCTTCGGATCGATCTTCACGCCGATAATCGCGGTGCCGTACGAACGAAGCTCCGGATTGTAGGACCCGTCGCCAGTGCCGGTGTAGATCGTGCCGTCCTTGCCGATAGACGGACCGCTGCGGCCCCACATGCCGCCGCTGCCGGGATCGAAGGTGGCCGTCCGGCGCGTCGCAAGATCGTACGCGTACACGTAGTTCGGGTTGCCGCCGCATCCCTGCGCGCTCGTGGTGTAGACAACGTTGTTGAAAAGATTGAGCCCGTACGGCTTGGCGTTGGGCGGCATGAACAACTCGGACGGAGCGACCGCTTTACCGGTCGCGACGTCGAGCTGGTGCAGACGGCCGTCCCATGCCGCCGCGTAGATGATGTAGCTGCCTGGAGTCTTTCCGGGTCCGATCACCGGCGTGGCCAGCTGCCCACCGGGACAGAGCGTGCCGAAGCTGACGCCTGGAGGCGGCGAGAAGGTCGTGTCGAAATGGTGTTTCCAGAGGAGCCCGCCGGTTGCCACGTCGATCGCGTAGATGTTGTCTGAAATGCCCGCGACGATCGCAACCTGTCTGGGTCCCGCCGCCGTCAGGACGCGCCCGACGATGAGCGGCGGAAAGAGCGCGTGCATCTCGCGCGGCTCGTTGTCGGTTTTGTATTTCCACAACAGCTTCATCCCCTTGACGCTCGACACGCTGAGGATGCGCTCGTTCTTCTGCCAGGCCGTTCGTTGGGGATCGCCGCCGTCGGTCAGCCAGTCGGCCATGGCCGGTGGAGCAGCAACCGCTGGCGTGGGAGGTGTCTGTGCGAGAGAACCGATCTGTGCCGCCGCACAAATGGACAGGATCCCGAGAAAGGTGTACCGCACTTTTTACTTTCCTACTTTTTACTTCTTACTTTTCACTTTTTACTTTTTACTTTCCACTATCTATTTTTCCCCAAGCGCATACACCCAAATCGCGCCGCCTTCCGGGACCTCGGGGTACTCGCCAGGAAACGCACGGTTGAGCCGCGCCTGCATCGCGCGCGCGTCGATGCCGAAGCCCGACTGGACCGCGACATATTGCCGGCCATCGACCGAGAACGTCATCGGTACGCCGATGATGCCCGAATTGGTGGGCGTTTCCCAGAGAACTTTTCCGGTTTTCGCGTCGAACGCGCGGAACATCCGGTCGTTCGTGCCGCCTGAGAACACGAGCCCGCCGCCCGTGGTGAGTATCGGTCCCCAGTTGGCCGACTTCGCAAAGGTGTGCGTCCACACACGCTTGCCGGTGTCGACGTTCCACGCCTGGACCTCGCCGATGTGCGTCGCGCCGGGATAGAGATACAGCGTGCTCGTCGCGCCGGTGTAGCTGCGTCCGGGCGTGTACTCGACAACGCGGCCGATCATGGTCGCGCAGAGATTCTCGTTCGCCGGAATGTAGAGCAGCCGCGTTTTCGGATTGAAGGCCACGGGGGGCCAGTTCTTTCCGCCCCACCACGACGGGCAGAAGTCGGCCATCTTGTCGGTACCCGGTTTCTTCTCGGGATCAACGTCGGGGCGTCCGGTCTTCGGATCCAGGCTCCGGTAGACGTTCTGTCTGACGAACGGGGTGCCGTCGACGAAATTGATCGCCCCGGCCGTGCGCTCGAGAAAATAGAGATACCCGTTGCGCGCGACGTTGATCAACCCCTTCACCGTACGGCCGTTGCGCTGGTAGTCGACGAGGATGGGCGGAGACACCTCATCCCAGTCCCACGACTCGTTGGGGTTGTACTGCATGTGGCCTTTGATCTGTCCCGTGGCCACATCGATGGCGAGCGTCGAGCCGATGTACAAGTTGTCGCCTGGCCGCTGATCGCCCATCCAGGGGCCGCCGTTGCCCGTTCCCCAGAACGAGAGGTTCGTCGCGGGATCGTAGTTGGCCGTGACCCACACGGAGCCACCGCCGGTCTTCCACTCCTCGCCCTTCGGCCACGTCTCGCTGCCGGGCTGGCCAGGCTCGGGAATCGTGTACGTTTTCCAGAGCTCCTTGCCGGTCTCGGCATCGAATGCCGCGACGTAGCCACGAATGCCGAGCTCGCCACCCGATGTGCCGATGAGGACTTTTCCGTCGGCGACGAGCGGCGCGAGCGACATGTAGTAGCCGCTGGCGTTTTCGGCGACCTCGGTCGTCCAGACTTCGTCGCCGGTTTTTGCGTCGAGCGCCACGAGGACGGCTTCGCCACCGGCGAAGTACACCTTGTCGTTGTAGACGGCGACTCCGCGGTTGGTCGGATGCAGCAGCACGACTGGCGTCGGCAGCTGGCGGCGATAGCGCCACAGCAGCACACCGGTCTTCGCATTGATGGCAATCACCTGATTGCCGGGCGTCGCGGCGAACATGACGCCGTTGGCGACGACCGGCGGGGCCTCGTGCCCGTTTTCCGCGCCGGTTGAGAAAATCCACGCCGGCTGCAGACGCTTCACGTTGTCTGTGTTGATCTGCGTCAGCGGGCTGTAGCCCCACCCGTCATAGGTGCGGCGAATCATCGGCCAGTCGCCATCTGCGGGCTGCTTCAGGCGATCGGCGGTCACGGACTGGTATTGCTTGAGAATCTCCGGCATCGGCGGCGGCACAAACAGCGCGCCTCCAGGTCCGGGCGGCCCAGGCAACTGTGTGGGCGTCGGATTCTGCGTGGCAGGTGCTGCCGGCTGCTGAGCGCCAAACGCCCCCGTGACCGCGCCAGCAACCGCGCACGCCGCGACCATTCCACACAGATATCGACGCATCACTACCAACGGTCGCCTCCTGGACAGACGAGGGAATGTGAGGATCTTACTCTAAGTCGTTGCGCATTTCGGACTTCGGACACTTGCGCATTTCGGACTTCGGACACCTCCGACTCCCTGACTCTTCCGACTCTCCGACTCTCCGACTCTTCCCAGACTCTTCCGACTCCCAGACTCCAATGACTCCAACGACTCCGTCAGGAAGCCCACTCGCCTTTGCGCATCAGAGGTTCCGTCGATCCGTTCGAGAGCACGCCGTCCACGTCGAGATCGCCCGATCCAATCATGAAATCGACGTGCACGCCGCTGCGGTTGCCGCCGGCCTGCTCGAACTCGGCATCGCTCATGTCGTTGCCCTTCCGGAGCGTGAACTTGTAAGCGTTGCCGAGCGCGACGTGGCTGGCCGCGTTCTCATCGAAGAGCGTGTTGTAGTAGAGCAAGCCCGACTGCGAGATCGGCGAGCTGTGGGGCACGAGCGCCACTTCGCCGAGCCGCCGCGCGCCTTCGTCGGTATCGAGCAGGCGCTGCAGCGTGTCGGCATTCTTCTCGGCGTTCATCTTCACGATACGTCCGCGCTCGAAGGTGACACTGAATCCATCGATCAGCGTGCTGCCGTAGCTGAGCGGCTTCGACGCGCGGACCGTTCCATCGACGCGATCTTTGTGCGCGATCGTGAAGACTTCCTCGGTGGGCAGGTTGGCCGTGAACGGAATCCCCCCGCGGCTCGCGCTGCGGCCGCTGACCCAGATGTGCCCTTCAGGAAGGCCAAGCGTGAGATCGGTGCCGGGGCCGGTGTACTTCAACGCGGAATACCGCTTGGCATTCAGGTATTCGCTGCGTGCCGCGAGATTGCCGAGGTGTGACTCCCAGGCTGCGAGCGGATCGGACGCGTCGAGGCGGCACATGCGGGCGATCGCGTCCCACAGTTTGGAAACCGCCTCGCTCGTGGGAATGCCGGGAAAGATCTTCTCTGCCCAGCCGGCGCTCGCGGCAGCAACAACAGCCCAGTTGGTGTCGTTCCGCGACACCTGTTCGCGAAACGGCCGCATCTCTCGCGCCGTTGACTGCAGCAGCGCGCTGACCAGGTCGGGAGATTCACCTTGCAGCAGATCGGGATCGTTGGCGCTGATTGAGAGCACCGCGTGACCGGCGCGCACATGCTCGGACAGCGCCTGCGGCAGCCACGCCGAAAAACTGCTGAACGATTCGCGGGGCGCATTCTTGAATCGGACCTTCTGCTGCAGCTCGTCGCCGTAGATCGTTTCAACCAGCGGCGATCCGGCACGGTACGCCGCCGCCGCAATCTGTCTGGCGAGCGGCGCCGATTCCAGCGACGCTCCGCCATTGGCCAATGGCCCGATGATCATCACCCGCTGCCCCGGCTGCACGTTCAGCGCAACCTTGACCGCGAGCTCGGCATATATCTGGAGTTTCCGTTCGAGATCCATCGTGGGATCTTAACCTAGCGCCAGCTCGCTATACACCAACCGGCCTGCGATGTAGGTCTGCCTGACGTTGAAGTCACGATCGAGGACGACGAGATCGGCGATGGCACCCTTTGCGATGACACCGAGATCCTTCAGCTTCAGCTCAGAGGCCGGCGTCGTCGAACAGAGCTGCGTTGCGTCCTGGAGTGGGAGACCGACCTCGCGGACCAGAAACCGAAAGACGCGATTCATCGTCGAGACGCTGCCGGCGAGCGTGCCGTCGTCGAGATAGGCGGCCGAGTTCCTGACGCGAATTTCGCGGCCGCCGAGTGACGCGGTTGCCCCTTCGGGCAGCCCGGCAGCGGCTACGCCGTCGGTGATGGCCATCACTTTCGACGTGCCTTTCGCGGCGATTGCCATTCGCACCATGTCGCGGTGCACGTGCACGCCGTCGCAGATGATTTCGGCGGCGACCTGATCGCTCGTCAGGATCGCGCCGGCGAGGCCGGGCGCGCGATGCCCCAGCGGCGGCATCCTGTTGAACAGATGTGTCGCATGACGTGCACCGAACGCGATCGCGGCGCGGGCCTGCTCGAGCGTCGCGCCGGAGTGGCCCAGCGACACTCGGCGTCCGTTCGAGACGAAATGCCGTATCAGGTCGAGCGCCTCATCCAGCTCGGGCGCCAGCGTGATGATGCCGACGTCGACACCGGCACGGTCGATTTCCGCGACAATGTCCCGAGCGTCGAAATCCTCCGCACCTGACGCACCTGACGCACCTGACGCACCCGTCGCACCCAACGCACCCGTCGCACCTGTCGCACCCATCGCACCTGTCGCACCCATCGCACCTGTCGCACCCATCGCACCTGTCGCACCCATCGCACCCAACGCGCCTGTGGGCATTCTCAAGCACCCAAGGGGCTGGGCGCCTCTGTAGTCGGGGTTGATGAAGTTGCTTTCCAGGTGAGCGGGCAGCACGCGTGCGCCCGAGACAGTGACTCCCCGCAGGGCGTTGACGCTTCTGAGCACTTCGTGCAGCTTGGCCGGGCCGCACGCGACTGTCGTCGGACAGAAGGCCGTGACGCCGAACTTCGGCAGCAGCTGTGCGATACCGTCGGTGGCATCAGGCCCGTCGAGCGTGTCGATACCCTCAATGCCATGGACGTGCACGTCGATGAACCCGGGGGCGATGATGTGCCCGCGCAGCGAGCTCGATGAGCGCGCCGACGCCGACGAGCCCCCGATATCGACGATCCGGTCACCCTCGATAACCAGAGTGCCACCGGACTGTACACCTCCGGGTAGCACCAGATCGGCCCCGGTCAGGACGAGCATGAACGTAATATATCGGGAATGCCTGTTCTTGGCATCGACGTAGGCGGCACGAAGACCGTGTGCCTGCTAGCCGATGACGAAGGTCGGATCGTCGCCCAGGGGCGCGAAGAAGGCGCCAACCTGCAAGGCGTCGGCGAGCTCGCCCTCGAAAAAGTGCTTCACTCGGTGATGGAGAAGACGCTCAGCGGCACGAGCGGCATCCCTTCGGCCATCTGCCTGGGCATCGCCGGCGTCGATCGCGCGTCGGACGAAGTGGTCGTGCGCAGCATCATGAACCGCATCGGCTACAAAGCCCGCATCCTAATCGTCAACGATGCGTTGATCGCACTGCAGGCCGGTGTCGGCAACAGCCCGGGCATCGTCATCGTGTCCGGAACGGGGTCAATCGCGTATGGACGCAACGATCAAGGCGAAGCGTCGCGCGCCGGCGGCTGGGGCTACGTGCTCGGCGACGAAGGCAGCGGGTACTGGATTGGGCGTCTCGCGCTGCGCGCCGTGGTGCGTCACGCGGACGGGCGCGGGCGCTTGACGAGCCTCACGCCGAAGCTGCTCGCCCATTTCGGCGTGCCGCGTGCGTCGGACCTGATCCGTCAGGTCTACCACGAAGAACTGAGCCCGCGTTCGATTGCGGCCGTTGCGAAGTACGTTCAGCACGCGCGCGACGAAGGCGACCTGGTGGCGACCGGAATTCTGAACCGCGCGGCCGACGAGCTCATCGCGGCCGCAACCGCGGTGATGACGGGTCTCGAGCTGACCGACCAGACGTTCACGTTCATTCTCTCCGGCGGAATGTTTCAAGCGGTGCCGTGGCTCACGAGTCAGATGCACCTTCTGTTGCCGGCGCTGGCTCGGCGAAGCACGGTGATGCGCCTCGATCAGGAGCCCGCACTCGGCGCGGTGCAACTCGCCCTGGATGAGCTGCACGGCGGCGCGAAGGTGCCGGTGTATCGGCCCAACCTCACATGAACCTCCGGGTATTCCGGTCGGCAGAGGAAGCCGGCCACGCGGCGGCCGCGGCGGTCTCAGCGCAGCTTGCACGCAAACCTTCGTCGGTGCTCGGCCTGCCGACGGGACGCACCTCGCTCGCCGTCTACGCCGAGCTCGTCAGGCTGTACCAGGCGGGCGACGCCGATTTTCGGCAGGCTCACACGTTCAACATCGACGAGTTCGTCGGCCTTCCGTCCAACGACAGGCGAACCTACTGCGCGTTCATGCAGAAGCACCTTTTCACCCGCATCAACCTTCCCGGCAGCCACATTCACTTTCTCAACGGAAGCGCACCCGACCACGAGGCAGAATGCGAGCGGTTCGAGCGTGAGATCTTGTCGCTCGGAGGTATCGATTTGCTGTTGCTCGGCATCGGCGGCAACGCGCACATCGGCTTCAATGAGCCCGGACGCGCCCTCCACGCCCGCAGCCATCGCACGCGCCTCGCGCTCGAAACGCGGCGCGCGAACGCGTCGCTCTTTGGCGGCCGCCTCGAGAAGGTGCCGCGCGAGGCGCTCACGATGGGCGTGGGCACGATGCTCGAGGCGCGCGGAATCGTGCTGATTGCCACGGGCCGCTCAAAGGCGCGCGCCGTGAGGACGATGTTCAGCGGGCGCGTCTCGACCGAGCAGCCGGCGTCGGTGCTGCAACTGCATCCGAACGTGGAAGTGATTCTGGATTTACCGTCCGCCGAGAAGCTTCCGAAGTCGGGGTTCGACGCGCAACCGTGACAACGCCTTCGCTCGCGTCACCCCGAGTTGCTGCATGAGGATCGCCGCTTTCACGTTCCAGCCGGCCTTCTGCAGCCATTCATCGGCCGCGGCGTAGTCGAGCCCGGTCACCGTGCTGACGATGCGGCGTGCGCGATCGCGCAGCTTGTCGGAATTCGATTTCACGTCGACCATCAGATTGCCGTAAGTTTTTCCGGCACGCACCATGGCTGTAGTCGTCAGTATGTTCAGGACGACTTTGGTTGCCGTGCCGGCTTTCAGGCGCGTCGATCCCGCGATGACTTCGGGGCCCACGCTCAATACAATCGCCAGATCCGCGAGATTTTTCAGCTCCGATCCTGGATCGCACGTGATGCCGATGACGCGGGCCTTCGCAGCCCGCGCGTGGGTGACGGCGCCGCGCACGAACGGTGTGATGCCGCTCGCAGAAATGCCGACGACGACGTCCTTGCGGCCGGGCCTGAGGGCACGCATCGCGCGGCGTCCTTCGTCGTAATCGTCCTCGACGCCTTCCTTCGCGCGATGGACGGCGCCGGGACCCCCGGCCATGATGGCGGTCGCCACGCTCGGTTCGATTCCAAACGTCGGCGGCAGCTCCGCGGCTTCGAGCACGCCCAGGCGCCCGCTGGTGCCGGCACCGACAAATATCAGCCGGCCACGTCCCAGCACCGTCTTGGCGACGAGCTCGGCTCCACGGGCGATGCGTGTCTTCTCCCGCTGCACCGCGGCGAGCACGCTGCGATTGTCGACAATCATCATCTCGACCATTTCGCCGGCGGTCAGCGCGTCGATGCCTCGGCTGCGCGGGTTCACCGCTTCGGTCGGCAGCCGCTGCCACTTTGATCGTGAAGCCATTGGATTTGAACTTAACCTGAAAGTCATTTTCTCGGCTAGATTTAAGGGAACATGTTTTTCGCCGGGCTGGGCACGGCGGCGCCGCCGCAACGCTGGACGCAGATGCAGTGCTGGGAGGCGCTCGCGGCGTCAGAGTGCCTGCAGGCACTCAACCCTCGCTCGCAGGCCATTCTCCGAAAAGTGCTGCGTGGGAATAACGGTATCTGCAGCCGCTATCTGGCCTTCAACGAGCTGAGCGAAGCGTTTGCGTTCGATCCAGACGTGCTCGACGCGCGCTTCGCCACGCACGCCCCTGAAGTCTCCGCCCGTGCGGCGGGGAGCGCTCTGGATGCCGCCGGCTTGACCGCGAG
Organism: Vicinamibacterales bacterium; assembly: GCA_963811435.1. Classification (GTDB taxonomy): domain Bacteria; phylum Acidobacteriota; class Vicinamibacteria; order Vicinamibacterales; family JAMQPK01; genus JAMQPK01. The sequence goes on along the minus strand of CAWERD010000002.1, from coordinate 2,229,230 downwards.
CGATATCGATGCGGTGATCATCAGCACCTGCACGGGCTATCTCTGCCCGGGGCTGACGAGCTACGTGACCGACCGGCTCGGCCTGCCGACCAACATCCTGGCGATCGATCTTGTCGGGCAAGGCTGCGGCGCCGCGATTCCGAACATGCGCATGGGCGAGGCGTTGATCGCTTCGGGACGTGCGCGAAACGTCCTCTCGATTTGCGTCGAGATCTGCAGCGCGGCGATGTACCTCGATGACGACCCCGGCGTGCTCATCAGCGCGTGCCTGTTCGGGGACGGCGCGGGGGCGGCCGTGTTGACGGCCGACCCGGTTCCGGGCCGAAGACGGATCGAATGGAAGTCTGCGGGCACGATGCTGAGTACCGTTGACCGCGACGAGCTTCGCTTCGAGCGGCGCCGCGGCATGCTGCGCAACATCCTGACAACCGCGGTGCCGGCGCTGGCCGCGAAGCATGTCGACGAGATGCTGACCGAGGGCCTCGAGCGCGAGCAGATCGCGCGCCAAGACATCACGGGATGGATTCTCCACGCGGGCGGCCGGGAAATCCTGGCCGCCATTCGGCAGCGGGTCGGCCTTTCCGAGGAGCAGACGCGCTGGAGCGCCGCGATTCTGCGCGACTACGGCAACGTCAGCAGCCCGTGCGTGTACTTCGTGCTCCAGTCCGCGTTGAACGAACAGGCGCCCGGTGGCTACTGGTGGATGTCTTCGTTCGGCGCGGGGTTCACCTGTCATGGAGTGCTGCTTGCCGTCGAGTGACGGCCCGAGGGCCGGCACGCACCATGCGACGACAGATCCAACCTGAAATTCTCGATCATCTTCCGGCCGACGATCCGCGCGCCATTCAATCTCGGCGCGATCTCCGCAAGGTGAATGCGTTCATGGGCCATGCGGGCGTGGTGACGCGCGCGTTGCGCGGCGCGCGATCGCTGCCGCGCCACGTCGTGGAACTCGGTGCCGGTGACGGGACGCTGCTGCTGCGAGTGGCCACGCGTCTCGGCCGCCCGCAAGTACGCGTGCGCGCCGAGCTCGTCGACCGGTATCCGTCCCTCAGCGTCGAGACGCGCAATGCGTTCCATGCGCTCGGCTGGGATGTCGAAGCCACGGAATCAGACGTGTTCGAGTGGCTGTGCCGGCCGCACACCGAACGGGCCGATGTCACCCTCGCGAATCTGTTTCTGCACCACTTCCAGGAAGGTGAGCTCTCGACGCTGCTCACGTCGGTGTCGCGGCAGACCAATCGTTTCGTCGCCTGCGAACCGCTGCGGTCGAGAACGGCGCTGGCCGGCGCGTCGTTGCTGCTTCTCGTCGGATGCAACGACGTCACGAGGCACGATGCAGACATCAGCGTACGCGCGGGCTTCGACGATCGAGAGATCTCGGCGCTCTGGCCGAACGAGGCTGGATGGCACCTGACAGAATCGCGGGCCGGGCTGTTCACGCACTACTTCGACGCCAGGCGCGTTTGATGACTTGGGCAGGGCTAAAGCCCTGCGCTACCGCTGGCGGAATGCCGCCCCGTGATGGCGACACGAGACGCGTCTGAAGCGGCGTTGGACGCCACGCGTGGTTCGAGGCGGACGCGAATGCCGGCTTTCGGCTTGAGCGTGATCGCGGGCTGCAACTCGGGCTCAGACCATTCATCGAGCAGGCGGAAGCGCCATCGTTGTGCGAGCACCGCAATCAGCAGCACACCCTCCATCCACGCGAAGGCCTCGCCCATGCAGCCTCGCGATCCACCGCCGAACGGAAAGTACGAGAACCGGGGGCGGCCGGCTTGGCCCTCAGGCAACCACCGATCGGGATCGAATCGATCAGGCTGCGGAAAATATGTTCCGTTGCGATGAACCGCCCAGGGACTGAGGACCACCAGCGAACCGGCAGGCAGAACGTAGCCTCGAGCGTCGTGATCCTCGATTGCCGCGCGGCCGAGCAGCCACGCCGGCGGATACAAACGCATCGCTTCGGCGAAGACCATGCGTGCGTAAGGCAACGCCGGCACATCGTCTGCCGTCGGCAGACGCCCGGCGAGGGTACGGTCGATCTCGGCGTGCAGCCGCGCTTCAACTTCGGGGTGCCGCGCAACCAGGTACCAGGTCCATGCGAGAGCGTTGGCGGTCGTTTCGTGGCCGGCCAGCAGAATCGTCGTCAGCTCATCGCGAAGCTGCTGATCGGACATCACCTCGCCACCCGCCTCGTCTCGCGCGACCAGAAGCAGCGACAACAGATCGCCGGTATCACCCCCAGTGCGGCGCCGTCTCTCGATGATGCCGGAAACCGTGTGATCGATCGTCGCCCGTGCGGCACGGAGCCGTCGTACGTGAGGCAGCGGCAGAAGATCGGCCAGAGGAGCGAGCGGCAGGACGGCCACCTCCAGCAGGCTGGTGGCGGTCTCCAGCGTCTCGCCAAGCTTTCCGACGAGCTCGCCGGTGTCGGCTCCGAAGAGCGTCCGGCCGGCAATCGCGAGCGTCAACTCGCCCATTTCGCGGGCGATGTCCACCATGTCTCCCGGCTTCCACTCCGCGCTGTGCCCGGCGGCGAGCGAGATCATCGCGTCGGCATACCCCGACAGCCGCACCCGGTGAAAGGCGGGCTGAATGAGCCGCCGCTGGCGGCTGTGCAGCGCGCCGTCGCTCGTCAGCAGTCCGTTTCCGAACAGCCGGCGCGCACGTCCGAGCGACCGCCCTTTGATGAAGCGATGCTGATGGGTCACCAGCACCTGCTCGATGTCGTCGGGATGATTGAGCAGAAACACGCGAAGCGTGGCGAGCCGGACGTGCACGATGTCGCCGGACTCGGCGCTGACCCGTAACACGAACCCCAGCGGATCGCGGCGGGCTTCGGGAAGGCTGCCCAGGAGCACGCCGCCCTTCGGTCCCGGCGGAATCGTTGGCAACACCTTACGATAGTAGCTGAGATGATCGTGGTCGTCCTGAACCCGGCGAGCGGACAGAGGCGGCGTCCTGGGCTGCGCGACGAGATCGAGGCGCTCTGCCGTCAGGCCGGCCTCGATGCGCACGTACGCGAGACTCAAGAGCCTCACGAAATCGCGACCGCCGCGCGCGAGGCCCTCACCGCAAATGCCGAAGCGGTCGTCGCGGGAGGCGGCGACGGCACGGTGAGCTCGGTGGCGTCGATCCTGGCGGGAACGCCGGTTCCGCTTGGCGTGCTGCCGCTCGGCACGCTGAATCACTTCGCGAAGGACCTCGGCATCCCTGTCGATCATGCAAAGGCAATCGAGGTGATTGCCGCACGCCGGCTGCAGCGAATCGACGTCGGCCGGGTGAACGACTACCTCTTCGTGAACAACTGCTCCCTCGGCGTCTATCCCAGCATCGTCGAGGCGCGTGAGCGGTTCCGCGAGCGGGGCCATGCGAAGTGGACCGCCTTTGTACTGGCGACGGCCGAAGTGCTTCGGAGTGACGATGAGCTCTCTGTGCGACTGGACGCCGATGGCACGAAAATCGTCGCACGGACGCCGTTCGTGTTCGTCGGCAACAACGAATATCTCGCCGAGGGCATCAGGCTGGGCGCGCGTGCACGTCTCGATGGCCGCCGGCTGCATTGCTATTTCGCGCCGCCGGTCCGCACGCGACAGCTCCCGAACCTTTTCGCACATTCTCTTTTCGGCCTCGCACAACGCGAGCACGTGCTGACTTCGGTAGCAGCAGTGGAGCTCTGGATCGATACGCCCTACACCTCGGGTATCCACGTGGCGTGTGACGGCGAGCTCGTGAACATGTCCACGCCGCTGCACTTTCGATCGTGGCCAGGCGCGCTCAACGTGCTTGGGCCTCAGGCCTGAAGCAATGCGGACGATTGTGCATCTCTCAGACCTGCACTTCGGCCGTCTCGACGAGCGCATCATTCCGCCGCTCATCGATCGGATCTCGGCCGTCGCTCCAGATCTCATTGCGATCTCGGGCGACATGACCCAGCGCGCCTGGAAGCGCCAGTTTCAGCAGGCGCGCGCGTTCCTGAATCAACTTCGGTTTCCAACGCTCGTCGTGCCGGGCAACCACGACGTGCCGCTCTTCAACATTGCCGCACGCATCCTCGATCCGTTTGGCGGATACCGGCGTCACATCAGCCCGGACCTCGCGCCCGCGCACATCGATGATGAAATGGCCGTCATCGGTCTCAACAGCGCTCGCGCGCTTGTCACAGGCGGCCGCGGCCGATTGAATTTGGAGCAGGTCGACGACGCGGCGGCGCGGCTGAAGGCGCTCGCGGCCGCGTCCATCAAGGTCATCGTCACCCATCATCCCTTCGATGTGCCGAAAGGATTCGACCCCGAGCATCTTGTCGGCCACGCGAGCCAGGCCATGGAACGTCTGGCGCAGGTCGGCGCCGATCTGTTTCTCGCAGGACACCTTCATGTGAGCCACGTCGGCCACACGGCGGAGCGCTACAACATCGCCGGCCACTCGGCCCTCGTCGTTCAGGCCGGCACGCTGTCCACGCGCGGTCGTGGCGAGCTCAACAGCTTCAACGTGCTTCGTTTCGCCAGACCCGAGATGACCATCGAGCGATACAGCTGGCGGACGGGGACCCCGGCATTCGAACAAGCTTTCGAGGGAAAATTCCGGCACACCAGCGACGGCTGGACGGCATAGGAGTTGCTTCGATCTAGAATCTGAAATCTAGGTTGTGGATTTTTGATGCAGTTTCGGGAGGCGAGAGATGCGCTGGACACCAGGCAATCGAGGCAACGTCGAAGATGCGCGAGGCAGAGCCGGCGGCGGAGTCGGCATTCCGCTGGGTATCGGAGGTGTGCTCATCTTGTTGGTCGGCTCGTGGCTGACCGGCGTCAATCTGCTCGAAGTCGTGGGCGGAGGCGGCGCGACCGACGTCGTGGCCGACAGGCCTGTCACCACATCGCCGGAAGAGGAAAAGCTCGTTGATTTCGTCGACGCGGTGATGGGCGACATTCAACACACGTGGTCGCAGAAGCTCGGAAATTATCAGCCGACGCGCACGGTGCTCTTCCGCGACTCCATCCAGTCGGCGTGCGGGCTCTCGAGCTCGGCCACCGGCCCGTTCTACTGCCCGGGCGACCGCAAGATATATCTCGATCTCGGCTTCTTCAACGATCTCCGCCAGAAGCTCGGCGCGCCCGGCGACTTCGCGCAGGCTTACGTCCTGGCGCACGAAGCAGGACATCACGTCCAGAACCTGACCAGCACGCTCGACAGCGGTCCGTTCGGCGGAAGCGCGAACGAGCATTCCGTGCGGGTGGAATTGCAGGCGGACTGTTATGCCGGCGTGTGGGGGCACGAGGCTGCAAAGCCGGGTCGTTTCGCGGCAGGTCGTGTCGAGCTGGATCCCGGCGATGTCGAAGAAGGACTCAATGCCGCGGCATCCATCGGCGATGACCGGCTTCAACAGCAATCGCGCGGGCGCATCGCGCCCGAATCATTCACGCATGGCACGTCGGCCCAGCGGGTGTCATGGTTCAAACGCGGTATGGAGAGCGGCGATCCGCGCGCTTGCGACACGTTCTCGGATGCCCGATAATTTGCGCGCGAATGATTCACGTCGGCGCGCTCGACCATGTGATGCAGACGCTCACGCAGGAGGCGCGCACCAGCCTGTCGAGTGCGACGTCAGAAGGAAGCGGTGCCACATCGGCGCCAACTCGGCCGCCACTGAGCTGACGGCGTACTCACGCCGCTATATGGCCCCGACCAACGTCATTCCCGGCGTGCATGTGTCTGTGCTCGCAAAGATCTAGAACAGCCGGCTCTCGCCCACAAGATTGCGCCAAGCGATAAGAGCGTTCATCGACAATTCGGGTCTGCTCGTGCTCGGCACGGCGATCGCGCTCGTCTGGGCGAACCTCGATCGCGACAGCTACTTCGCTGTCTCCCATCGTCTTCATTTCCTCGTCAACGACGTGGCGATGGCGTTCTTCTTCGCCCTTGCCACAAAGGAAGTCACAGAGGCCACCGCCCCCGGCGGTGCGCTGCATTCGCCGCGGCGCGCCGCCATGCCCCTGGTGGCTGCGGTCGGCGGAATGCTGGGACCCGCGTTGATTTTCATCGCGATGACGATCTGGCTGGACCGCCCCGACCTCGAACGCGGCTGGGCGATTCCGTGCGCCACCGACATTGCGTTCAGCTATCTCGCCGCGCGCATCGTGTTCGGCACGAAGCACCCGGCGATTCCTTTTCTGCTGCTCCTGGCGATTGCCGATGATGCGCTCGGCCTGCTGATCATTGCGGCGTTCTATCCAACAGGACCGCTACGGCTCGTCGACCTGTCGATCTTTCTCGCCGCCGGCATGTTCGTCGCGGGGTGGCTGGCCAGGCGCCGGACGAAAAGCTTCTGGCCTTACATTCTTGCCGCCGGCGGTCTGTCGTGGATCGGTTTTTATCGCGGCGGACTGCACGCGGCGCTCGCGCTCGTGCCGATCATTCCGTTCCTTCCACACGCCACGCGCGACCCTGGACTCTTCGTCGACGCGCCCGGCGCTCACGATACCCTGAGCGAATTCGAGCGCTGGTTCAAACGTCCTGTCGACGGAATGCTGTTTTTCTTCGGACTCGTGAATGCAGGGGTCGTCGTCGGCAACATGGGCGCCGGCACCTGGCTGGTGCTCGTCTCGATCCTCGCCGGCAAGCCGATCGGCATCACGGCGGCCGCCGCGCTCGCCGCGGCGGGCGGACTGCATCTGCCTCGCGGCGTCACGTGGCGTGAGGTTGCCGTGGTCGGCACCATTGCCGGCATCGGCTTCACGGTAGCGCTCTTCTTCGCTACGGCCGCGTTCCCGTACGGCCGCCTGCTCGACGAAACCAAGATCGGTGCGTTGTTGAGCTTTTCTGCGTTGCTGATCGGTGTGTTGGCGGCGAAACTGCTGAGAGTCGGCCGTTTCAGTTGACGAGCGTCATCTGCGAGCAGCTCGATGCAGGCGCTTTGTAGGCGGTCGTTGTCGCCGCGACCACTTCCGCCGCGATCCAGGCGTAGCCGGTGTCGCTCGGGTGAAAGCCGTCGCTCGAATACGTCGATGCCTGATAGGCGCGCGGGTCGCACATCAGATCGAGGATGACCACGCCGCTGGCGGCCTGAGGGTTGATGGCCTGAGTGTTGATGCCGACCGATAACAGCTGTTCGGCCCGGCGCTGTTGAACGGATGCACTGACATTTCTCGGCATGCCCGCCATGTTCGGCAGGTTCAGGGCAACGATCCGGGCGCCGGACGCCCTGCCGCGGACGAGTTGGATCAGCGTCGCAAATTCCTGCGCGAACGCCTCTACCTGACTGTTGATGTAGCCCATCTGATCGGATCCGCCGGCTCCGCCGCCGAGTGACGCGACGATCGTGTCCACGTCGTTCGCTCCGGCAAAGATCGTGACGAGCGTAGCGGTGGGCGTCACGAACGGCGCCTGCTGGTCGATGAAATTTCCCGGGATGAAATCGCGGCCGTATTGCTTACCCAGATCCTGTATGCGGCGGCTGAGGACCATGGAAGGAATCCCGAGGTTGGTCAGATTGACCGTGAACCCTCTGGATCTGAGCTCGCGTGCGGCGACCTGCACATACCCTCTTCCCTGCGGGCAATCGGTAAGCGGCAGACACGGCGCCGACGACCCGAAGCCGATCGCGTCGCTCGCACCAATGGCGGTGTAAGTGATCTCGGAGCTTGGTTGTGGGATGGGACCCGGACCGGTGGGACTTTCGCCGCCGTTTTTGCACGCCGCCAGAACCAACGCCGCCAATAGCACACCACACAAAACGCCCCTGGTGATCATCCCGATTCGACTGTACCACGTCCAGATTCGGGATCGACCATCCCACTGACGGGATCACGAAACCTTCGGCCTCGATCTGTCGTAGTCTTCTTGTATGAAATACATCCTTACGTGTGCACTCGTCACAGCCATTGCTTTTCCAGCCTCAGCTCAAACGCGCCTGAAGTTACCCGTGGGTGTGTTTGCGGCAGGACAGGCCGTCGCCGGACAGGCGCCACCCTCACCGCCCGCACAGTCGGCGGTCAGGCCGCCCGACGCGAGCGGCCCTCGCGTGTCGCTGACGCTCGAAGATGCGGTCAAGCGGGCGCTCGAGAACAACCTCGACATCGCAGTCCAGCGCATCGGCCAGCAGACCTACGATGTCGACCTTGCCAGCATCAGGTCGGTGTATAACCCGACGGTGTCGTCGATCATCAGCAATCAAAGCTCGAAGAACGCGTCGACCAGCACGATCTCGGGCGGACAGACGGGCGCGACGATTAACAACTCGACGTTCGTGTTCAACGGCGGGCTGGTGCAGGACGTGGCCTGGGGAGGCGGCAATTTCGCCCTCAATCTCGACAACCGGCGCTCGGCCACGTCGAACACCACGGCGACGATCAACCCGCAATACTCCCCGACGTGGGCGGCCACTTACAACCAGCCGCTGCTGCGCGATTTCAAGATCGACTCCACGCGCCAGCAACTGCTCGTCACACGCATCAATCAGGACATCTCAGACATCCAGCTGCAGCAGATTACGATCAACACAGTGGCGAACGTCCGCAATGCCTACTGGGACTACGTGTTCGCCGTGCAGTCGGTCGACGTGTCGCGACAATCGCTGGCACTCGCCGAAGAGCTGTTCCGCAATAACCAGACGAAGGTCGAGATCGGCACGATGGCCCCGATCGACGTCGTTCAGGCACAGGCGCAGGTCGCGGCCGGGCGTCAGGCGCTCGTCACTGCTGAGGGAACGCGGCGCACCGCCGAAATCCTCCTGAAGACGCTTCTCGTCAACGGCACGAGCGATCCCCTGTGGACCTCGACGATTGAGCCGATCGACCGTCCGGACTTCCTGCCGACGCCGGTCGACGTCACCGCAGCCACTCAGCGCGCGCTCACGACGCGGACCGACGTGATGCAGGCGCGCAAGAATCTCCAGGCCAACGATGTGACGCTGCGATTCCTTCAGAACCAGCGGCTGCCACAGGTGGATCTGCAGACGCGATATGCCTCAACAGGTGTCGGCGGCAACAGACTCATCACGTCGGGCGGAGAAGGCGGCGTCAACCGCGGTGAAGTGATCGGCATCGACCCCGGCGGTTATTTCGATGCCTTGAACACCCTGTTCCGCAATCGGCTCCCGCAGTGGAGCCTGGCACTGAACATGACCTACAACCTCGGCATGAGCGCGCCCGACGCGTCGGTGGCACGGGCGAGAATTCAACAGGGCCAGATCGAGGTGCAATTGCGCCAGATCGATCTGCAGGTGACGAGCGACGTCAGCAACGCGGCCATCCAGGTGCAGAATTCGGCCGAGCGCGTTCAGGCCTCACAGGTGGCGCGCGATCTCGCACGGCAGCAGCTCGACGCCGAGAACAGCAAGTTCGGCGTCGGCATGTCGACCAACTTCCAGGTCGTGCAGGCCCAGCGCGATCTGGTGCAGGCGCAGAACAACGAGCTCCAGTCCATACTGGCGTATCGACGGGCGGTCGTCGAGTTCGAGCGCGTGCAGCAGACGGGCAACGCAGGTAACGTGACGATCATCTCCAGATGAACCGAATCGCGGCGGGCGGCGTGACGGTGCTTGGCATGGCGGCCGTGTTGGCCTTCAAACCAGCCTTCACGCACGCTGCCGAGGCACCGATCACCATCGACGTCATCGTCACCGACGCGAAGTCGCGTCCCATACAGGACCTCCGCCCCGCAGATTTCGTCGTGACCGATTCAGGGGAAACGCGTGCCGTCGATGACGTGCGCCCGCAGTCGAGCGGCACCCGTGTCTTCGGAATCTTCCTCGACGAATTTCATGTCCAGGCCGGCAACGCGTCGACGCGCGCGCGGAATGCGCTGTTGAGTTTCGTCGAGACGCAGCTTCGCGACGGCGATACCATCGCGATCGTGAAGCCGCTCGATCCGCTGCACGCCATTGCCTTTACCGGAGACCGCAACGTCGTCCGCCAGGTGATCAACGGCTTCGAGGGGCACGCCGGCGACTACACCCCTCGCAGCGAGTTCGAGCGCAATTTCATGAGCCGCGATCCAAAGACGGCCGAGCCGGCTCGCGCGCAGATCGTATCGGCAGCGCTCATCGCGCTGGCGAGACGGCTTGGAGAGCAGCAGGACGGACGGAAAGCCCTGATCTTCGTCAGCGAAGGATTCCGGCCGGCGCAGCCGCGGGCGATCGTGTATGCGGCCAATCGCAATCATGTGGCCATCCACTCCGTCGATCCCGATCCGGAAGCGAACGACAACGACGCGATGCTGCGTGCGCTGTCTGAGCAGACCTCGGGCTACGCGAGCATCAACGAAGCCGAGCTGTCCCCGGCGCTGACGCAGGTGACGACGGATCTCGACCACCACTTCATCCTCACGTTCACGTCGCAGGGTCCCGAAGACGGGAGATTCCATCCCGTCCAGGTAACGGTCAACAAAGCCGGAGCGAGAACGAGAGCCCGCTCAGGATACTGGGCGGCGGATGCGGCCCTGGCCGCCGCGGTAGCGAAGGCCACAGCAATCCGGACGGCCGTTCCCTTCCGCCCGTCATACTCGAGCCCTTACATCCGGCAGTGGATCGGCATGTCTCGCGGGCCCGAAGGCCTCACGCGCGTGACGATTACGTGGGAGCCTGGCGCCGCGCCGCCGCGAAACCAGCGCGTGGTTGCGGTGACGTTGAAGGCCACGGGTGGCGACGGACAGGTTCTCTTCGAGCAGCAGGTTGGGCCGGGAGAGGTCGATCGCGCCGCGTTCGATGCCCCGCCGGGCTTCATGGCTGTCGAGATGGCGATTCAGAGCAGCACCGGGGCCCCGCTCGACACGGACTATCGCGGCGTCTCTGTGCCGAACCTTCAAGTGGCCAAGCCGACATTTGCCACGCCGCAGTTGATCCGGACGCGCACCGCGCGCCAGTTCACCGAAATCAGCCAGAACCCTGACGCAGCGCCGTCACCATCCCGTTCGTTCAGCCGCACCGAGCGACTGCTCGTTCGCGTGCCGGCCTACAGCGCGGGAGACACACACCCTGTCGTGACCGCCCGCCTGCTCAACAGGAAGGGCATCACGATGCGCGAATTGCAGCGAGTGGCGGCGCCGCTGGCGCCCGGTTACGCCCAGTTCGACCTGCCCCTCGCCTCGCTCGCCCCCGACGAATACCGCGTCGAACTGGGGGCGGTGAACCCCACGGGGCCCAGGGACGAGGTGAAAGAAATCCTGATTTTCCGCGTCACCGACTGAGCCGGGTTATCCTGCTTCTACGCATTCCTTAGTAATGGCGAAAAAACTAGCGCTCCTTCTCTGTCTCCTCGCCGGCGCGACGGTGCTCGCGGACGCGTTGAAGCCTGCCACCGCTGCCGCGTTCGACCGCTACACCCGGCTCACCGAGCAGCGCATCCAGACGGAAGTGGCGCGGACCAAGGACTTTCTGTGGCTGGACACGCTCCCGCAGCAGCGTCAGGCCGAAATCGTGAACGGCCTGAAGCAGGGCGGCGTCATCATCGAGCGGCTGCAGACGCGTGACGGATCGAAGGAGATCGAGGTGCCCGATGGCCTCATCCACCACTGGGTCGGCACCGTGTTCGTCCCCCGCGCCAGCGTGAAGGATGCCGTTGCGCTGATGCAGGACTACGATCACCACTCCAAGTACTTCGCTCCCGCCATTGCCCGGTCGAAGCTGCTGGAACGCAACGGCGAGCGGTTCCGCGTGGCCCTGCGTTTTCACGTCAAGAAGGTCATTACCGTGACGATGGACACGGAGAACGACGCAGAGTTCTTTCACCCTTCGGCGGATCGCGCGCACAGCCGCATCCGCAGCACCCGCACCGTGGAGATTGCGGATGCGGGAACTCCACAGGAAAAGCCGAAGCCGGCCGCTGAGGAAAACGGCTTCATGTGGAACCTCAACACCTACTGGCGGTTCGCCGAGCGTGACGGCGGAATGTACATTCAGTGCGAGTCGCTGACCCTGACCCGCGACGTGCCGTTCGCCCTCGCCTGGATCATCCGCCCCATCGTCACGCAGATGCCGAAGGAGTCGCTGACGTTCACGATGGAGAAAGCGCGACAGGCGCTGCTCCGGCCCTGAGGACAGGGCTAAAGCCCTGTGCCACCGATCTGACAGGGCTAAAGCCCTATGCTAATGATCTGAAAGAGCTAAGCCCCTCTGTGCCCCTGATGGGCAGCAACAACGGTGGCACAGGCCTTCAGGCCTGTCTCTGTCATCTCAGAAACGCATCCCGTAGACCAGCCTGAAATTTCGCCCCATCTCCGGCACCAGGTCTTTGATCAGTGACAGATGGTTACGGTAAAGCTCGTTCGTGGCGTTGTCCAGCCGCGCCGTAATGGTGTGGAGCACGCCACTTCTGTCGAATGAGTACGACCCGTAGAGCTTCAGCAACGTGTAGCCGTCTGTAGATGTCTCGTTGACCGACACGCGATCCTGTTTCGCAGCCGCAACGACCTGTCCGCCAATCTGCAGCGCGTTGTACTGGTACCGAAGTCCGCCACGAAACTTGAGCGGAGGAATGCGCGGCAATGACAGGTCGTTCTCCTTCAACGACCCGCGCACGAGATCGAGGCCGACCTCGGCCGACCACCTCGACGTCAACTGAAAATCTGCGTGCGACTCGATGCCCTGCAACACCGCGTCGGCGCCGACGTACTCAACGAATGCGACCTCTGCGTCCTCGCCCTCGCCTCCACCCTCCTCATCCACACCGGCGGGCTCCCGGCCGTCGAAGCGCTGGACGAATTCGTCGAGTCGCGCTTCGAACTCTTCGGCGTCCATCTGGCGCCGGAAGATGTAATCGCGGATGTCATTCCGGAAATAGGTGACTTCGCCTGACGCGCGTGGTGCGCGCCACCGCAGGGAGAGATCGACGCCGAGGGCGCGTTCTGACTTCAGATTCGGATCGCCCACCTCCACCGCGAAGTTGCCGGGGTGCAGGCCAAAGAAGAACAACTCTTCGAGGGCGGGTGCACGCGCCGCAAGCGCCACGCTGCCGGCAATCGTCAGCCGATCGTCGGCGGCGGCAGGCCGCAGCAGCACGCCGCTCGAAACAGAGCCGTTCGTGAAGCCGACCGGGGTCTCGCCGACTGGCGCGTACTTCGTGTGGTCGACGCGGCCACCGAACTGCAGTGTGACGTGCGGCCACGTGACTTCCTCGTAGGCGAACGCCGCCAACCCATTCTGATCGACGTTCGGCGACAAGGCCTCCGCTCCCTCTGCGGTAAACGCACGGTCGAGCACCCATCCGCCGACGCTGCCTTTCATGCGGCCAACACCGCGATGCGATCCCATCACCTGCAGTTCGGTCGTGTTGTTCGTGAACGCCGTGCCGACTTCGTCTCCTTCCAGCTCTTCATGCTTGTAGCGGCGATTCGCAAGCGTCGCCCGGAACGCCTCGAATGCGCCGGTCAAGCGCTCGGCACCTGTGCGGAACGTCAGCGAATGCCGCCGTGGCGTCAGTTGAAGGATGCCGCCCTCGACCACGGGAATGCCGTACCTGGTGTCGTCGTAGGCGTAGCTGGCGCCGGCGTGGGCCTTCTCGCCGGTCCAGCTTGCGCCGACATTCGCAAACCCGCTCCGCGATTGCGAATTGGTCACGGCGCCCAGCGGAGTGTCGAAATCATCGGAACGTCGTCCACCACCGCCGACATTCACGGCGTACTTGCCGTTGCCCAACCGCACATGCCCGGCACCACCGCCTTCTTCAGCCGCCGTCCCGCCATCGATCGTCACTTCACCCGACGCACCCTTGACTGGTCGTGTGGGAATTTCGTTCGTAATGACGTTCACGAGACCGCCAATCGCGTTCGCGCCATAGAGCAGCGTAGCCGGTCCGCGCACCACTTCGATGGTTTCCGCAGCGGCAGGATTGAGGGTGACCCCATGATCGCCTGACTGGCTCGACAAATCGCCCGTGCGCTGGCCATCCTGCAGGATCAGCACGCGATCGCCGTCGAGGCCCCGAATCACCGGACGCGAGGGCGCCGGGCCGAAGCTGCGCGAGGCGATGCCTGGCTGATTTTCGAGCGTCGCACCGATCGAGCCCTCGAGCTGTTTGGTCAGCTCCTGTCCGGCCAGCACGGTCGTCGGCTGAAAGGCATCGAACTGGCTGCGGGCGTCGGCGCTGACCGAGGCAACCTCCTGGAAGTGAAGGTCGGGATCGACACGAACCTCCACCGATGCGTTTCCGGCTGCAGGAACCGTCACTTCGGTGCGGCGCGCGGAATAGCCCTGCGTTCGAACCGAAAGGTGATACTGGCCCGGCGCGATCTTCTCAAAGCGAAATGCTCCGTCGGGACCGGATATGGTTTCGATCTTGAGCTCTTCGACCACGACGGTTGCGCCCGCGATCGCATCGCCCGAAAGCGAGTTCACCAGTCGACCTTCGAAGGCGGCCGTTTGCTGGGCAAACGTCTGGGCCGAAGCTGCAAGAACCAGCAGGAACGAAAGAAAACACTTCATCTGACACCTTCTCAGTTTAGAGAGCCGGTGAGAGGAGACTGTGCGACGAAATACGATGTGGCATGCATGGATCGCCACATCGCGCAGCTGAATCGCTGTCGCTTTATCTCCAGGAACGAAGAAGTGCTAGGCGGGCGGTGCGCGGCCGGGGACGAGCGTCCACGCGAAGAGCCCGGGACGATCGACCTGCGCGGCGTGGAGGCGTTCGGCGTGCGGTGTGTTGTCGTAATGCTCGAATGTGTCGAAGGCGGAGTAAAAAGACCGGAGCGAGTGGCACAGGAAACAGTGGTCTGCTGCAGTCCGCGACCGTGTGGTGTCGGGCCGGACGCCGTGGGCGCTCGCGTCGTGTGCGACCGCAACAGGGTTGCATGCGATGTCGTCGGGGCCGTCGGAATGCGGCAGCGACGCTGTGCTCGCCAAAAGGCAGACGAGCAGTGCAATGGCAACACCGGCACGGTGCACCCACGGCTTGACGCGGGACATCCAAATCAGCTTAGCCAGCAAGTGCCACAGCGTCAAGGCATTCGCAAATTGGCACACTTACTGTTCGGAGAGTACGGTTTCAATCCAGGCGTCGATTTCGACCCAGATTCTCTCCTCCCGAAGCGACTGGTTGTGAGCGGCTCCGTCAACCAGAATCAACCGTTTCAGTCCGGGGAGCGCTGAGAAGACGCGCTCAGAATGAGCCGGCGTCGTATCCCGATCCGCAGACCCGTGAATGAGCAGCGTCGGAATCCTGATCTTTGCGGCCGCGCGCAACGGACTGACAGCGTCCACGTCAAACCGTGCGGTCCCTTCTGCGACGTGAAACGCCCTGGCAATCAATCTCTCAGGCAGCATCCAGGGCGCCCGCTCACCTGCGATTGTTCGCAGATCCGAGAATATTTCGGCAGCGACGACCGCTGAGATCCGCGGATCGATCGCGGCCGCCTGAATCGCCACCGCGGCGCCCAGAGATGTGCCGAGCAGCACAATCGGCTGAGGTTCGATCGTGTCGAGCACGCGACTCAGATCGAGTTTTTCAAAATAGCCGTAGGTGCAAGCGGTACCTTCGGACTCTCCGTGCGCGCGGCTGTCATAGGCGATTACATCGAGTCCCTTTGCCGTGTATCTCCTGATGGCCCCGATTGCGCTCCCGCGGTTGTCGGCAATGCCGTGGAGATAGATCACGGTGCCCTTCCGCGGCCGACTCGACGCGCAGAACCAGCCCGCGAGCGCGACGTCGGCACCTCGAAACGTGGTGGCTTCGCATTCTGCTGGAACCGCTTGCCGGGCCACCTGCCGTGAGGGGTGGAGCAGCCCGCCCGCTGCGACCGCAGGAACCTGGTCTTCTGCCACCCATACCAAAACCGTAACGACGGCGAGAGCGGACGCCCACACGAACACGCGCTTCGTTCGCATGCTTTGAGAAGGAGACGAGGCGCGGCTGAATAATGTTCCAATCACGACAGCGCGGGCGAATGTGTTGCGTGTTACGCCCGTACCCGGAGCGCACCGGGGTGGACGCGCGCCATGAGCGTGTCGCTGCCCTGCACCGCTTCTCCGTCGACGTGAAACAACATCGCGTGTTGCGATCGAATCGTCAGCTCACGGATCTGTATCGCCCGAACGCCGGATCGCTGGTCCAGGCGACCCACAAAGAGCGATGGCACGCGAGCCATGTTGCCGATGAATTTGCGATCTTCAATCGCAATCATGTCGAGCAACCCGTCGTCGAGGCTGGCGGCGGGAGCAATCTGCGCCCCGAACCCATACTGCCTGGAGTTGGCGAATGCGATGACGAGCGCCGTCGTGCGCTCGGTCTTTCCGCCGATCTCAATCGTGTAGTCGACGGGAGGATAACGGATCAGATCTCCGAGGCTCGCCTTGAGGTACGGCAGCAGTCCGCGATGATGGACGCGTGTCGAGACGAGCGCCGCGACGTGCGCGTCGAGACCAATGCCGGCGACGTTGAAAAACAGGTGCTCGCCCAGCTCTCCGACATCGATCGACCGAGCCGGTGCTCGAACGGCGCGCTCGATGGCGAGCGCCGGGTCGAATGGAATCTTCAGCTCGCGCGCGAGCCCATTGCCCGAACCTCCCGGGATGATGCCCAGGACAGGGGCCGGCAAGCCACTATCGTCGCGCTGCACGAGCGCGCGGGCGACTTCGTTGATCGTGCCGTCGCCACCCCACGCCACAACCAGCTCCGCGCCTGAGGCCGCCGCTTCGAGCGCCAGCTCGTGAGCGTGACCTCCGCGTTCGGTGACACGCACCTGTCCGGCCACGCCGAGCCGATTCGAGTGTCCGCCTGGCCAGGTCCACGCGCTCGGGGCCACTGCCCCGTCGTGACGGACCGGACACAGGGTTGATGATGATGACGGCGTGCGGAGCGGAAGCCATCAGTCGACAGTCTACAGTCGTCAGTCGTCAGTCGTCAGTCGTCAGTCGTCAGTCTCAGTCGACAGCCGACTGCTGACTGCTGACTGCCGACTGCCGACTGCCGACTAACAAGCTTCCTTGCGGAAGAGCGTGATGGCGATGTCGGTGTTCGCCTTGAGGGCGGCCTTGACCGCGGGCCAGGTCTTCGCCGACCGAATCAGCGTTTTCCAGGAATAAAGATGTTTGGGCTTGTGAAAATCGCTGTTCGCCACATACGGATAGTGCTTCAAGCTCGTGACCGAAAACAGATCGTCGCGATTGGCGGCTTCCCAGACGTCGACCAGATTGGCGAGCTCCTCGCGATGATCCCACAAGTAGCACGTAGAGATTTCCATCCTGGTGGTCGTCCGGTGATGTGGATGGCATGCGATGCTCACCGCATCCTGACGGCGGATTTCCTCGAGAATTTCTTTCGCCTCGAGATCGGCGCTGATGAACTTTTTCATGCCGAGCGCCACGATGTGTGAGTTGCGCCTGGCACGGATGTGGTTCTGCGTGACCTCGGCGCCGGGAATGAGCAGCATGCCGTACTGGCGCTTCGCGCGTGCGCCTTCCTTCTCGATGTCGGCCATGTAATCGTCGAACGTCTCCGGCGTGATGGAGAATTGCCGCTTGCCGAGCGTCGCGATCCGGCCGATCCGTCCAAGCAGATCCTTCTTGCAGAGGATGTGATCGGTAATCGCGAGCACATCGAACTTCTCCGTCTGCCCGTACAGATCGACGACCTCACGGAGCGTCAGGCGGCCGTCGCTCCAGGTGGTGTGAACGTGGAAATCGCAGAGAAGAAACGGTTCGTATCCAGGCATATGGGATCAGGTGCGCACGTCCTCGTGCGTGGTGTCGGACGGGCGGTGGAAGAAGATTTCCGCGCAGAAATTCCTGACGTAAAGACCGAACACCTTGCCGCGGCCCATGGTTTTGTAGCGGCGCGCGGACGTGAAGACCCAGCAGGCCTGGTTCAACCGCACCCGGCCCGCTTTCGAGACACGCCGCGCGAGATTGGTGTCCTCGCCATGGAACTCGATCGTGGTGTCGAATCCGCCGATGGCCGTGAGCGCCCGGCGCGTGACGGCGAAGTTTCCTCCGTAGAGCACCGCGCCGAGCCCGAACACATATTGCGCGAGCACGTGTGTCGCAGGAGCCAGGCTGTAGTCGTACATCCGGACCAGCAGGCGCCCGGCGATGTCCCAGTCGTAGAAACGGTACGGGCCGGTTACGGCCGCCGGCGGATTGGGGCCCTCGAACGCGCCTGCCACCCGCCGCAGCCAGTCGTGCGGCGCGCGGCAGTCTGCGTCAACGTAGACGAGCACGTCGCCCGTGGATACGCGACGTCCGGTCTCGCGGGCGATGACCAGGCCCTTTCGAGGCTCGTCCACCACCCGGACGCCCGGGATAGACGCAACCGCCGCTGTGCGATCGGTGCTCGCATTGTTGATGACGATGATTTCGTGCGGCGGGAACGACTGCTGAAGCAGTGAATGCAGGCAACCAGGCAGCAGTTGTTCTTCGTTGTAGGCACAGACGATGACGGTGAATGTCACAGCGGCAGCTCACTATCCACCACCACTATGGGCAACGCCCCTAACGATGCGGTCGCGTGCCTGTAACGCTCAGGTTAATAATCGAACGCTGAAAAACGAGTTGTGACTACCCTCCCAATTTTCTTGTCGCTTTGTCCCACTACAAGCGGAGGAGCAGTGAAAGCGCCATCGTGAAACCGACGACGATCACAATTCTGCGTACCGCTTTCGGGCCGATACGGCGGGCGACACCCGCGCCCCACACACCTCCGACGATGGCGCCGACGGCCATCAGGAGGGCATGCGGCCACGACACCATGCCGTTCCATATGAAGTACACGGACGCAACGCCGTTGATGCACAGCGCGAGAAAATTCTTGAGGCCGTTCATCTGGTGAATGTCGGTGAATCCCATGATGCCGAAAGCGGCCAGCATGAGGATGCCGATGCCGGCGCCAAAATAGCCCCCATACACGGACACGAGAAACTGAAACAGCAGCGCGCCAATGAGCCAGTTGGTGGATCCAGCGTGGGCCTTGCCCGTCGTCTTGATGAGCCGCTGCACGGGTTCCTGCAGCATGAAGAGCGTCGTGGCAAACAGGATGAGAAGCGGGATGAGGCGATCGAACACGTCGGTTGGCGTCAGCACCAGCAGCACGGCGCCGATGATGCCGCCGACGAGGCTCGGAACGATCAACGCGTATGTGGCCCTCGGTAACCCTTGAAGGTCACGGCGATAACCCCACACGCCTCCCAGCGATCCGGGCCAGATGGCAACGGTACTGGTCGCGTTGGCGATGGTCGAGGGCAAACCGACCCAGACCAGCGACGGGAACGACACGAGCGTGCCGCCGCCGGCAACGGAGTTAATCGCGCCTGCCGTGAAGGCCGCAAGAAAGACGACTAGGTAGGACACGGACACATTCTAATGGGGGCGATAGGGGCGATAGGTGCGATGGGTGCGATAGGTGCGATGGGTGCGTTAGGTGCGATGGGTGCGTTAGGTGCGTTAGGTGCGTTAGGTGCGTCAGGAAATCGGGTGCAAGGACTGCGCACATCGATGCCGCCTGAGTACTCAGACTTTGCAGTACCACGTGGACGCGTCGCCGATTTCCGTGCAATCTTGCGTCTTTGACGGGCACTCCACATGCACTGCGGTTCGGCATGGCAGTGCGACACTTCTCAGAACTCACCTGCTGGAAACTTGCTCGAGCCCTTCAGAAGGAGATCTTCCGAATCACCTCGAAGTCTGTCTTCAATCAAAATCGAGACCTGCGCGACCAACTTAGAGATGCGGCAGGTTCGGCGCGGAGAACTATCGCGGAAGGGTTTGGTCGCAGAACTCATCGCGACATCGCCAATTTCTTCGCGACGTCCTTGACGTCGCTCAATGAAGTAGAGGACGAGCTGGTGGAAGCACTCGACAATGGGTATGTCACGAATGCCGAAATCGCCGAGGCGTTGAACCTAAAGAAGCGCGCATTTGTTGCAACCAGCCGGTTCCGAAATGCAGTGAAGAACCGACCCGACCCAGCATGGAACCGCTGGCCAAAGCGGCGCGCCCGCACCTAGCCGCACCCGTCGCACCCATCGCACCCAACGCACCGATCGCACCTGACGCACTTGACGCACCAAACGCACCCGTCGCACCTCTCGCACCTATCGCACCTATCGCACCCAACGCACCTATCGCACCCCTCGCACCCCTTGCTCCCATTGTCATTCGCCCAGCAACGCTGCCGTCGTCGCAGGCTCCATGAGCACAGCAGCCAGCATGATGCCCGTCGCGAGCGCGATCGTCAGCACCGTCGTCAGCGGCCACTGCGACGCCAGCAGCAGCGCATCAACCGTCAAGAGCACTGCCAGCAGCACATCGGTGAACAGCCTGACGCGGTGTGTGCGCGTGAGCTCGCTCGCCAGGTGCGGACGGTTCATGACGTCGGTAAAGACGAGATGGCCGCGCACGATGCCGCCGACCGATGCAGCAATGCCCATCACGACAAACACCCACAACGAAACAGGAAGCGAAACAGGAAGTTTCAGCCACTCCTTGATATGCCAGGCATGCGTCATCGCAATCACATAAAGGCCGATCGCGATGACCTGATGCGTACGCCACCAGGTGCTCTTGAGCGGCCTGGCACGCTCGACCGTCGCGGGATGATCGAACGCCGGCACCAGTTCGGCTGCCGAGGCGAAGCGCTCGTTGACCGGCTTTCGCATGCAGCGCTCGATGACATCGGAAAGCCAGGCCGGTGCCTGCGCGATTTTCGACAGCGGTTCGGGCGTGCTGTCGAGCACACGTGCCAGCGTCGCCAGCGGCGAGCCGGCGTGAAACGGGTGGCGGCCCGAAATCCACTCGTACATCAGCACGCCGAACGCAAACACATCCGCTGCGGGCCCTGCGGTGCGTCCTTCGATCTGCTCCGGCGCCATGTAGGCCGGCGTTCCCGCGATGCCGCCAGGCAGCGAGGCCGTCACGGTCGCAGCGAGGCCGTCCGGGCCCGCCTCGACACGTGCCAGACCGAAGTCCAGGATCTTGATCCGTCCGTCCTGCGTGCGCATCACGTTTTCCGGCTTGAGATCGCGATGCGTGATGCCTTTGGCATGTGCGCTGGCGAGCGCGGCTGCAAGTTCGCGCGCCGTGGCCATAATCGTGTCGGCTGACGGACGTGTCTCCGATCCGATCTCGTCGCGCAGCGTGTTCCCCTCGACGAACTCGGTTGCGATGTACAGCTCTCCGTCGAACTCTTCGAGCGCGTACACGGTGCAGATGCCCGGATGCGTCAGCACGGCCGCGGCGCGCGCTTCGCGACGCAGCCGCTCGCGATGACTGGCCTCGCGCGTCAGCTGCGGGGGCAGCGCTTTCAGCGCGACCGTGCGGCCGAGCCTGGCATCCGAGGCGAGATAAACGCGCCCCATCCCTCCCCTTCCGATTTCCCGGACGACGGTGTAGGAACCGAGGACGGTTCCAGGTTCGAGCGTGTGATCCTCTTCGAGGAGGTGGGGGGCGGCTTCGGCGACAGGCTGCGTGAGAAAAGACCCCGCGCGCGAATGATGTTCGAGCAGCGATCGAACCTCGGCGCGCACGACGGAATCATCTGCCGCGGCGGTGTCGAGCCATTTCGGGACCTCGGCCGGCTCGTAGTCGAGGGCTGCTTCGAACAGATCGCGCGCGCGTCGCCGCTGCTCGGGGGTCATAACGAGCCTGGCACGCCGAAGCCGTGGCGGAGGCGGCTCACTGTGACAACTCCCGGAACAGCCAGGCGCGTGCGAGCGTCCAGCGGCGCTTCAAGGTTGCCGGCGACATGCCCATCACCTCTGCCGCCTCCTCGACGCTCATGCCGGCAAAGTAACGAAGCTCGACGATCTTGGCCTGCTCTGGGTCGAGCTGCTCGAGCTTGCTGATGGCTTCGTCGAGCGCCGGAAGCATCGTCTCGGGATCGGCGGCGAGTGCCAGCGAGTCGGTGATCGAGACACGGTTCATACCGCCCCAGCGTTTCCGAGCGCCCCGGGCACGGGCGCGCTCCACGAGAATCTGGCGCATGGAGCGCGCGGCAATACCGACGAAATGCCTCTGGTCGTGCCAGGGCGTGCCCGCCTGGGCGAGGCGAAGGTAAGCCTCGTGGACCAGCGCGGTCGCCTGAAGGGTCTGGCCCGGACGCTCGCGACGCATGTAGGCGGCAGCGACGCGCCGGAGCTCGTCGTAGACGACCGGTGCGACGTCTTCCGCCTTGGGCCGCTTCTCCGTCATGCCGCGTTCTGCGCGGTTCCCTCACGGACGTCGTACACGAAGTCATAGGCGCGCAGCGCCTTACCCGAGAGGTCCTTACGACTGCCGCTGAAGATCGCGTCGAGAATCGCCGAGCGATCCGGTTCCTGCTCCTCGATGATCGACAGCAGCACGCGCGAGCCGTATTTGATCCAGCGCGGCTGCGGCACATGGCTGCCGTCGGGCCGAGCCTCGACAACCTGCCGCTTCAGGATCGACAGCACCAGTTCGGCGTTCGTCTTGCCGTAATCCGTACCCAGCTTCTGGAACAGCTCCTTCACGGTGTCGCGACGCTCGTCGAGCAGCTTCAGGAACAGCTCGGGCGTGACGCGATCGCCCTTCTTCGAGTACTTCCCATCGGCGGTCAGCTCCACACCATGGAAAACGGTGAGGTAGAGGAAGTGCCAGAAGATTTCGTAGGTTGCAAGGTCGTTCATGAACCGCAATCCGGTGCGCGGATCGTAAATCGCCGCGGCGTTGTTGCCCAGGAGCTGCTGATACATGAACTCCGTCGACATGTACATCGCATACCTGAGGCCGTCTTCGGTCGTCGGCCCCTGCGGTCGCGACAACAGCTTCTTACGCTCGTCTTCGTTGAACAGCTTGTCCGCCGTCAGATCGGATTCCGACAGCTCGCGCGGAGAGATGCGGCCGTCCTTCAGCAGCCCGAGATCCTCGAGACGCTTCTGCTCTTCCGGCTTCATCTTGTCGACGACGTTCTGCAGATCGTTGACGTCGGTCACGAGCGATTCCCGGCCGGCTTCGACATAGGACGGCGTAGTCGTCGCGACCCAGCTCTGTCGATACGTGTCGTGGATCGTGCCGTTGATCTTGAAGAGCCCGGTCAGCCGCTCGCGCAGCTTGTCGAACCAGATGTCGCGCAGCGCCTTCGGGTCGTTCTCGGGCGCCTGCGGATTCTGCATCTGCGCCGCCATGCCGCCTATCGGCATCCCGCCGGCGAGCAGCGCGAGGAGCGCGTTTCGCATCGTGTAATAAGTCAGCGAGGGCTCCGTCATGGTCACGGTGTTCGGATCGGGGATCACCATCGCCGGATCGTGACGGAACATCTCTTCGCGGCTGTTCAGATAGTCCCAGCGGCCGACGTTCGGTCCGATGAGGTTCTCGCGCAGCACCCACATGATGGCTTCCTGCTGCAGCGCGTACTCGGCCCGCTCGTTCAACATCTTGATCTTGAGCGTGCCGCGCTTCAGGCCGAGCGCGTCCTCGACACCTTTCAGCAGCCGCGCGACGAGACGGGCTTCCTGCCACGTTTCAATCTTCGGCACGTAGTAATAGATGCCGGAACCGTGCTGCTTCTGCGTCTCGTAGTTGCTCACCGCGTGGATGATGAGCGCCGGAATCATGGCGGGCACCTGCGCGCCGTCGAGCGAGATCTGGCGATTCTGCAGATGCAGTCCCGGCACGCGATGAAAAATCGTCGGCCACTTCTCCGGCGGGAGATCGATTGTGTACTCGCGAGCCTTGCCGCCCTGCTTTTTCGTGGGGTGGACAAACGGCTTCCCGACCCACTGATGTGCGAGCAAATCACGCAGGTTCTCCCACGCCTGATACAGCTGATCCTTGTAATCGCCGCCGGCGTCTTCCCAATCCCACATCCACGACGCCGCGCCGGTGTTGAGCGCGCCCATGGCCATGCCGAGATCGATGGCCGGCCCGGTGCCCTCGAGTCCGGGCGTCATCGTGTCCTTCGGGATGGGCACCGACGGATTCAACCGCCACGCCTGCGGCGTCTTGCGGCCGAAGAATCCGTCCAGCATGCCCTGGCGGATCTCGCGGACGGTCATGGTGCTGTTATCGGCATCGTTGACCTTCGTATCGGGCGCCAGGAACGTATAGGTGCGCTCACGACGGCCAACCTGGTCCTGAAGCGCATGGCGCGCGCTGAGCAGCGACCGGAAATCGCCTCTGGTTTCCCGCGTCAGCTTCGCGATCAGATCCTCGACGTTCACTTTCTTCCCGTTGACGGTCTTGTCGCCGAACAACGATTTGTGCTTCTCGTAGATATCTCGCCTGATTTCAACCGACACAATGTCCTCCGTCTAGCTGGTAGCTCGTAGCGGGAGCCTGTAGCCGCGTCTAGGGCACCCATTTGCCCGCGCGCATCACGCGATCGATCTTGATCGTGTTCATGATGTCGGCGGTCGGATCGGCATTGAGGATCACCACATCCGCAATCTTGCCCGCCTGGATCGATCCGTATGTCGGATTTTCCGTGCGCTCGAGCACGCGAGCCGCATCGAGCGTGGCCGCGCGAATCGCATTGACGGGCGTCAGACCGGCCTCAACGAACATCTGCACCTCGCGGTGCGTCGTGTGGCCGACCGGGGTCGTCTGCGAGGCCTCGGCCCCGCAGTCGGTGCCGGTGATGACGCGAATGCCCGCGTCCGACATCATTTTGATGAACGGATAGTTGTTCTCCTTGAAGCGCTGCTTCACCTGCTCGAAGTCGGGTGCGCCGATAACCTCTTTCTTGCGTGCGGGGTCGTTCAGCATCGCGCGGCCGCGCGCGTAAAACCCGTCGAACTTCGGATCCATCGTCAGGAATTCAGGATGCTCGTAGTAGTACCAGCGCGATTGCCCCTGCCCCAGCGTCGGCGCGAAGGACAAACCCTTCGACTTCGCGTACGCGATGAACTCGGGGTTCATACCGTCGCGCGCTTCGTGCATGAAGTCGGTCACGCCGAGATCGGCGAGCTGCTTCACCTGCGCCACGTTGCCGATGTGCGCCACGACCGGGATGTTCTGCTTCTTGGCTTCGTCGACGATGGCTTCGACGACCTCCGGTGTGAAGCCCTTGTCGCCCATCCACAGCTTGATGAAATCGACCTTCAGCGCCTTGTGGGTTTGCACCCCCTTGCGCGCTTCCTCCGGCGTCGTCGGTTTCATCGTGGGGGCACCTGGATACGGGCCGGTGAGGTTGAATCCCTGTCCGGCCGTATACACCCGCGGCGACAGGAACTTGCCTGCCTTCGCGTCCTCATACACCCCCATGATTTCCGGCTTGTCGTTGCCGGTCATGCGGATGGTCGTCACGCCCCAGTTGAGCGCGATCGGCAGCAGCTTGCGCATGATGTCTTCGGGCTGGTTGAGATGGCAATGTGCGTCCACAAGACCCGGCATGACGGTCTTGCCCGCGGCATTCACGACGGTCGCACCCGGCGGCACCTGCACCTTCGCACGCGGTCCGGCAGCGGTAATGCGATCGCCGCTGACGAGAATCACCGAATCGTTCAAGGGGGCGGCGCCGGTGCCATCGACCAGGCGCGCACCGACAATCGCAGTCACGGGCCCGGCCGCTCCACGTTGCGCCTGGGGAGCGGCAGCGAACGCCAGAAGAACGACCGTGGACAAAGTTAGAGTGTTGCGCTTCATCTTTCCTCCGAATGCTAGTTGTAGATGCGTACTCTTACGATTTAGATGGGATGTGTCAAGAAGCAGAGGGGCCGGCGGGATGTAGGCCGGGTCTTGCACTTCAGACCCGGCGGCGGGTCCGAAGGCCAGGACCCGCCCTACGCCGAATTCGGAAGCCGAAAGCCTAGTTCGGTACCTGCAAATCCGGCATCGGTGTCGTTACGAACAGCTTGCGGCACGGCCGGGCGAGCCAGCGCGCCCACTGCGCCGAGCGGGTCACACGCGCACTATCGGTGGCAATGCCGGTGTTGGCGTACATCTGCCGGTAGAGCTTCGAAATCATCACGAAAGCCAGGCGTCCCCGAAGCGACTTGATGATGCTCGCGCGCTCCCAGATTGCGGGAATACTGTAGAAGGTGTCCCAGGTCGACTGAGTGCCCTGGCGAATCTGTTCGGGAGAGAGCTTGGGATGCGGCGTATAGACCTTGGGCCGCTGCTCCCTGGGAATCAGCCAGAACCGTGTCAGCGGCTGACCCGCAATGCGGGTCGGGTCTGACGCCATCTTCTCTTCCCATCTAGCGAAATCGACGGTGCCTGGAAACGGCGTCAGCATGATGAACTGCGCAAACGCGATGTCCGCACGTTGCGCGAGCGCGGCCGTCGCCTCGAATGTGTCCTCTTTGTCGGTGGGCAACCCGAAGATGAAGGACCCCAGGATGTGCACCCCGTGCTTGCGGAACTCTTTCAGCCGCGTCACGAGACGGTCGCCCGCGTAGTTGAAGTCCTTGAAGATGGCTTTCAGCCCTTCCGGTGTCACCGACTCGACGCCGACGAGCGCGCCCTTGATCTTCGCCTTGTTCATCGCCTTCAGAAATTCCGGATCCTCGGCCGCCTCCATGGTGATCTGCGTGTAGAACACGAGGTCATCGGGCAGGCGGGCCAACCGCTCCATCAGCTCGAACCGTTCATTTCTGATTTCGCGAAGCGACTCCAGCCTTGCCGTATTGCCCTGACGTTCGGCGAGCCGCAGGTCTTCCATCGTGACCGGATAGAAGTTGTCGTCGGAAAGCAGAATGAACCGGAAGCCCATGCGGCGCAGCTCGACGACCTCGCGCACGACCGCATCGGCGGCGCGCTGACGGGGCTGCTGTCCATCCGTCTTCCATACAGAACAGAACGAACAGTGCTTGGGACATCCGCGCAGCGTCTGTACCGAGCCCCACATGTATTTGTCTGCCGGCAGAAGATCCCAGCGCGCGGGCTGGAATGTGACGCCACTGACGCGTCCGCCGTCGTACATGGGCAGCGGATGGCCATTGACGCAATCGGCAATCACGCTCGCCCACACGAGATCGCCATCGCCTTTCACCGCGGCGTGCGCGCCGCCAAGCTCGTGCGCCTCGTCCGGATACAGCGTCGGATGAATGCCGCCAAAGACGACGTAGGCGCCGCGCTTGCGTGCTTCCCGGCCGATCTCGTATCCGCGCAGGGCGTTGAAGGTGTGAATGCCGATGCCGACGACGTCGCCCGCAGAGATGCTCTCGTAGTCGATGGGGTCGAGCGTCTCATCGACGATGTGAGGATCGCCGTATTCGAGAGGGGTCGCAGCAGCGAGAACGTAAAGCCATCGAGGCGTGATAACAGCAGTGCCGAACGAGATATCGCTCGGGTTGACCAGGTGAATTCTCATGTATGGAGCACCAAGTCTACTTGAAGCCACCATTTAGGCTGGTAGGAAATCAGTATCGGGATGCCGGCCAGATGTCCTGACGCCCCGTAAACGAGCTCGAAGCGAGTCCCTGAACGGGTTCCGGCTTTGCCTGTTTCGAAGCGGCTTCTGATGACTTTTTCAAACGTACGGCCGTCACGCTCGAATCGAGCCAAGGGGGTAGATTCGAGCAGGCGAAGCTCGTAGAGACCATCGCCATGGATGTAAGAGATTCGCCCCAGCGGCTTTTTCTCGATGCTCGCCGCAATCAACTCGGTGAGGCCGCTCAGGAAACCTGCGCGCACGCCGGCGCGTCGCGGCAGCCGTTCGACCGGAAGCGTCGTGTCTCCCAGAACCGACGTGAGCACATTGTTGGCGTCCCGGTACGTCAGTTCGCTCGGGGCGTACAGCGTTCCCTCGCGCGCGCTCGCTACGGTGCCCATCACGAAGCCACGGATGGTGTCGAAGGCTCTCTGCTCTTTTCGTTTTTTCAGATCGGCTTTCACGTCGCTGAGCCGTTCGTCGTTTTCCTGCGAGATGAGGCCCACGACCGAGGACTCGACGCCGCGGACTTCTTCGACGAGATAGCCCCACTTGTTGAGCTGGCTCGGCGCCTTTTGCGGATCAGATCCGATCAGCACTTCGAACGCTTTATGTTCGCCCGTGCCACGCCACCTGATCACGCCCGATCCCACATCGTCGCGACCCACCCACAGCAGGAGCACACGAACCTTTCCGGCCATTCGGTACGTGTGCTCGCGGACAATCGGCAGCCGCTGGCCCGGCACCTCGACGGGAACCAGAGACTCGGTGTTCGATGGTCGTGCGCCGAGCGCCACGACTGTCGACGCGACGATGACGGGAACCGCAGCCTGGATACGCAGCATCAGAAGCTTCTGGCAAGGGAAACGCTCGCGCGGCTCAAGGCGCCGGCGATGCCCACGCCGGTCTTCCGCGCAGCGTTTGCGATTTCGACGCCCGGAGCCGCGGCCGCACGCCAGACATTCGGTTCATCGGATGACGGCGGACGCGCATCCGGGCGGCTGTAGGCGGCCTCAAAGGATCGGGTAGAGAGAACAGGGACAGGTTCGTCGGTTCGTGGCGTCGCGGGGCCTGCCACGCCGAAGCGATGGGCCTCCGGCGCGAAGGCGGGTTCGTCGGTTCGTGGGTTCGCGGGTTCGTTGGTTCGTGTGTTTGTAGGGCCTGCCGCGCCGAAGCGATGGGCATCCGGCGCGAAGGCGGGTTCGGCAGTCACGGACGCGACGCGGCGCATCACGCGGAAACTCGCCGGAACGGGGGGCGCGGACTGGACAGCGCTCGACGTATCGCTCTGGCGAATCGCAGCGCTGGCCATACGCACCACGGGACCTCTAACCTGCGGCAGCGCCATTTCGACATGCTCGCCAATCAACGGCACCGCATTCAGGCGCGACGACACCACGACAATCGCGCACACGGTCACCGCCACGGCGGCCAGCGACACATGGCGGCGCGTTCTTCCTTTGACGGCGAGCAGTCGATTCACCCGGCGCACGAGATCGTGCTGGGCACCCAGCAATGCCGGGCCGACGAGCGGCTCCACTCTGAAGCGGCCGCGCACTTCGGCGGCGCGTGTGAGGCAACGCGCGTACGCCTTTGGTAAACCTGTCCGCGCCACCACCCACTCGTCACATGCCATCTCGCGCTCACGATTCAGCGCACGCCCGACAAATGCCACGGCCGGATGAATCCACAGCACCGCCTGCGCGAGTGCCTGCAGCAGCCTCACCCAGTCGTCGCGGCGCTGCGCATGCGCGTGCTCGTGAAGAATGATCTGATCGAGCTCGTCGGCCGTCAGGGCCTCGACGAGCGACGAGGGAAGCGCGATCCACGGACGTTGGAATCCGAGCACGGTCGCGCCAGGCACGGCATCGCAGATCATCAACTCGGTGCGTCGTCCGCGTGCGCTTGCCTCGAGCCACAGAGGAAGCTGAGCCTCGATGCTGGCCGGAAACGGCCGGCAGCGGTCGCGCAAGGCATACACCGCGTGTAGGCTCGGCAGCAGACGAAGCAGTTTCATCAACGCGATCGCGGCCCAGACCCCCAGGAACATGGAAACAAATAGAGGTGACGCCTCTGTGACAGTGAGATACGTTTCGGGCGTCACATTCATGCCGCTAGAGTCCCCAGGTAGATCTATCGGCTGCAAACCGCTGAACGGCGAGGATATGTAGCCCAGCCAGATGACCGCGCCCAATGCGGACCACCAGATGAGGTGTCGAGTCGCCGCGTTGAGGCGTTCAGCCTTCGACAGGCAGGCAACGGCCAGGGTCAGCGCAACGCCTTCCCACAGCCACGTCAGCAGCCACACCGTCATCCGGTCTCCTCGATGCGCTCTTTCAGTTGCTTCAACACGTCGGGTGCCAGCTGTTCGTCTTCGAGCAGATTCAGCATGAGCAGCCCCGTGGACCCCTCGAAGAAGCGGTTCACAAGCGTCTTTAACGCGCTGCGGCTGACGTCGGCACGGCCGACCTGCGGCAGGAAAATGAAGGCGCGCCCGTCCTTGCGGTGAGAGACGTACCCTTTCCTTTCCATGATCCGCAGCAGGGTGAGCACTGTGTTGTAGGCAGGCTTCGGCCGCGTTTTGAGGGCCTCGACGACCTCTCCCACAGTCGCCTCGCCCATCTCCCAGAGGACACGCATCAGCCGGAGCTCGCCGTCGGTCATGGTCGCTGATTTAGGGCGCGGCATTTGTCACCTAATTAATTAAGACTTACCCAGATTACCCGTCACCCACGGATGTGTCAACTATGCAATTAAGAGTTGGCAACCGTCGTGAAGGCGTCGTCCAGAATCGCTACCGCAAGCTCTGCCTGCTCTTTGGAAAGGACCAGCGGCGGCGAGACGCGAATCGTGCTCGCACCCGCCGAAAGCACGAGCAGCCCCCGCTCGAATGCCGCCATCACCACCGCGTCGCGTTCGGCCGTCGCTCGCTCTTTCGTCTGCCGATCGCGAACCAGTTCGATGCCGATCATCAGCCCTCGCCCGCGCACATCTCCGATGAGGCGATGCCGCTCAGCCAGCTTCTTGAGCCGATCGAGGAGGTGGTGACCGATATCGGCCGCGTTCTGCATGAGACCGTTCTGCACCAGCCCGATGGTCGTCAGCGCGGCCGCGCACGCAATCGGATTGCCGCCGAACGTGTTCGAATGTGCGCCCACCGGCCAGTCCATCACGTCTTCGCGCGCGATCGTCACGCCCATCGGAATGCCCGACGCGATGCCCTTCGCGGCGATGAGGATGTCGGGCTGCACGCCGTAGTGCTCGATGCCGAACATCTTTCCCGTACGCCCTATTCCAGATTGCACTTCGTCGGCGATGAGCAGCATGCCGTGCTTTGCGGCGATGTTCGAGAGCCCCTGAATGAACTCCGGAGGCGGGACGATGTAGCCGCCTTCGCCCTGGATGGGTTCGACAATGATGGCGGCCACTTCGTCGGGCGAGACGAGGTGCGCGAGGATTTGCTGCTCGATGTACGCGAGAGAGTCGCAGGCACACCGCCCGGGATCGCTTCCGATTCCTGCCGTGCCTCGATAGGGATTGGCATACGGCGCATGAAACACGCCGGGCGCCATCGGCCCAAACCCATGTCTCTGTACCGTGCGGCTCGACGTGAGCGACAGCGACCCCAGCGTGCGGCCGTGGAACGAACCGAGAAACGCAATAAGGTTGAAGCGTCCTGTGTGATGGCGTGCCAGTTTGATGGCGGCCTCGACGGCTTCGGTTCCCGAGTTCGAGAAAAACGTTTTCGCCCGCGCGCCGACGGGGGCGACGCTGGCAAGCAGTTCGCCGAGCCTCACCTGCGGCTCGTGATAGTAGTCGGTGGAGATGTGAAGGAAGCGCGACGCCTGGTCGGTGATCGCCCGGACGACCTCGGGATGCGAATGGCCGGTGGCGGCCACAGCGATGCCCGCGCAGCAATCGAGGTAGATGTTGCCGTCGACGTCCTCGACGACCGCGCCCTCTCCACGCGCCATCACGAACGGAGCACTGCGCGGATACGAAGGTGACACGACCGCGCGATCGCGCTCGAGAATCGCCTTCGCGCGAGGGCCGGGAGGCGTGACCTTGATATCGGGAACGCGCATATGCTCTTAACAGACGATCAGACGTATTTTCGGCATGTAGCCCTCGAAACTTCTGGTCTTCCGTTCCTAGCTGGTATTGTAGACCCGTGCCTGCGGCGGTCCATCTCATCGGCGTTCCCCTCGACATGGGCGGCAGCCGCCGCGGCGTCGATATGGGACCATCGGCGTTCCGCATTGCGGGGCTCAGCGAGAAGATCGCGGGCCTCGGCCGCGTCGTCGTCGATCGCGGCGATCTGCTCTCTCCGATTCCGGAAACCAGGAAGCACGGCGATCCGAAAAAGAAATACATCAAGGAGATCGCAAAGGTGTGCGATCGCGTGTATCAGACCTCGCGCGCGTCGCTCGAGGAAGGCGCCCTGCCGCTCGTGCTCGGCGGCGATCACAGCCTCGGTGCGGGCTCGGTCGCCGCGTCGGCGGCACACGCGCGCGCCGCGGAGAAGCCGCTCGGGCTTCTCTGGATTGACGCGCACGGCGACATGAACACACCGGCAAGCACACCCAGCGGTAACGTGCACGGCATGCCGCTCGCGGCCCTGCTCGGCCCTGAACCCTCCGAGCTTTCGTCAATCGGCGGTTTCTCGCCGACCGTCCTGCCCGAACACACGGCGCTCATCGGCGTCCGCAACCTCGACGATCGCGAGAAAGATCTCGTTCGCAACTCCGGTGTGCACGTGTACACGATGAAAGACATCGATCGGCTTGGCCTCGCCGCCATCGCCGCCGAAGCCTTGCAGGCCGTGAGCAGCGGCGTCGCCGGCATCCACGTGTCGTTCGATCTGGACGTCTGCGATCCGGCCATTGCCCCCGGCGTCGGCACGCCCGTGAAAGGGGGTCTGAATTATCGCGAGGCGCACCTGTTGATGGAATTGATCGCAGAGTCGGGCCTTCTCCTTGCCCTTGACCTCGTGGAAGTAAATCCCACGCTGGACATTCGTAACACCACAGCAGAGCTCGGCACCGAACTGGCGCTCTCGGCGCTGGGGATGAGGATTATTTAGCGTGTCGGGCCGACCTGAAGGTCGCACTACGTAGGGCATCTGCTGTTTCGTTTGACCCGCACAGAGGACAGTCGCCGCCACAAATTCGCCACGATTCGACCGATTCTGCGGATTTCCTCGATGAATTGAACGCCGTCTAGTTGGCCCGACTTTGGCAGACTCCAGTCCGGATGTTTCCGGCCACTTTTTTTCAGGAGCTCGCCATGCGGCAGATATCCCGCCGAATCCCCCTCAGCGGCCTGTTGGTTTTTCTTCTCACCCTGTCGGCCGCTTCGACCGCTCAGGCGCAATATTTCGGACGCAACAAAGTTCAATACAAGGAATTCAAGTTCGAGGTGCTGAAAACCGATCACTTCGACGTGTATTTCTATCCGGAAGAGCGCGAGAACGCCGGTCGCGTCGGCCAGATGGCCGAGCGCTGGTATAAGCGTCTGTCCACCATCTTCGAGCACGAGATTCGTACGCGCCAGCCGCTCGTCCTTTACGCGTCACATCCCGACTTCGAGCAGACGAACACGGTCGGCGGGGCGATCGGCGAGGGAACGGGGGGCGTCACTGAAGGCATGAAGCGCCGCGTTGTGCTGCCGCTCGCCGGCACGCTGGCCGAAACGGACCACGTACTCGGCCACGAGCTCGTCCATGCATTCCAATACGACATGTCTGCACAGCGCGCGCAGGGCGGCGGAATCGGTGCCGGCATCGAACGGCTGCCGCTGTGGTTTGTCGAGGGGCTCGCCGAGTATTTGTCGATCGGTCCTGTCGATCCGCATACGGCGATGTGGCTGCGCGATGCCACGCGGAAAGAAGAGATGCCGCACATCAAGAATCTGGATAACGGCGAATTCTTCCCCTATCGCTGGGGCCAGGCCGTCTGGGCGTACATCGGCGGAAAGTACGGTGACGATCTCATCGGCCAGATCTTCCGCACGGCCCTTCGCGGCGGCGATGCCATCGAGGCGATCAAACAGGCGACGCTCATCGAAGAGAAGGAACTGTCGGCAAACTGGCATGCGGCCATTCGCGAGCAGTACGCGCCTGTCATGCAAGCCACCGCGCGGGCGCACACATTCGGGCGCTCGCTCACGGCCAGCGACAAGACGCGCATGGCGACCAACGTGTCGCCCTCGATCAGTCCCGACGGCCGCCACATCGTCTTTTTCTCGTCGCGCGATCTGTTTTCCATCGATCTCTATCTGGCAGAGACCGCGACGGGACGTATCGTCCGCAAGCTCGTTGACACCGCGCTCAATTCGCATTTCACGAGCCTGCAGTTCATCGGCTCTGCCGGTGCCTGGAGCCCCGACAGCCGCCAGTTCGTTCTGGGCGGCATTTCCGCCGGCAAACCCGTGCTGGCCATCCTGAACGTCGCGAACGGCGACGTCGTGCGTGAAATCGCGGTGCCTGAAGCCGGCGAAATTCTCAACCCGACATGGTCGCCCGACAGCAAATCGATCGCGTTTTCGGCCACCGTCGGCGGCGATTCGGACCTGTTCATTCACGATCTCGGCGCGGGCACGACCAAGCGCGTGACGAGCGATCTCTACGCCGACCTGCAGCCGTCCTGGTCGCCCGATGGCGACCGCATTGCGTTCGTCACCGATCGTTTCACCACGAACGCCAAGCTTCTCGACGCCGGCGATTACCGCCTCGCGCTCTACGATGTGGCATCCGGAACCATCTCTCCGGTCGAGACGTTCCCGCAGGGCAAGAACATCAACCCGCAGTGGGCGCCAGACAGCCGGCGCGTGTTCTTCATCTCCGATCAGAGCGGGGTCAGCAATATCTACTCGGTCGATACCGCATCCGGCGCAATCGCACAGGTGACCGACGTCGACAGCGGCATCAGCGGCATCACCGCGTTGAGCCCGGCGATGTCGTCGGCGCTGGACGCGAGAATGCTCGCAGTCAGCGCCTACGAGGAAAGCAGCTATCACATCTACCTGATCGACGCGCAGGAGCGGCTGGCCGGGAAACCGGTGGCCTCGACGGTGGTGCGATTACAGGCGGCAAGCCTGCCGCCGGTGCAGCGTGAGTCGATCGTCGCGCGCCTCTTGAGCGATGCCGTGACCGGCCTGGGCACCGAACCAGTCAGTGTCGAGTCCTACAAAGCCAGCCTGTCGCTCGACGCGGTGAGCCAGCCGTACATCACCGCCGGCGTCGATCGGTTCGGCGGCATGGTGGGCGGCGGTGTCGCGTTCCAGTTCAGCGACATGCTGGGCAACCATAATCTCTTCGCGCAGGTCAACGCCGACACCTATGGCGGGAGTGCGGGCGACATCCTGAGCAATACGGGCGGGTTGATTGCCTACACGAACCTCTCGAAGCGCTGGAACTGGGGGTTCGCGGTCGAGCAATCGCCGTACATCGCCGGCGGCTATGCGGTCCGGCAGGGCAACATCAATGGAGAACCAGCACTCCTCGACCAGACGATCATTCAGAGGCAGGTGAACCGCGGCGTCAACGGCATGCTGGCATACCCGTTGAGCTCGACGGTGCGCGTGGAATTCGGTGGCGGGTTCACTCGAACCTCGTTCGACCAACAGATTCGCACGACGGCCATCTCGCTTCGAACCGGGCGCGTGCTCGACGACAGCACCGAAACGACAGCGCTCGCCGATCCGCTGAGCATGCCATCGGTCAGCACGGCGCTCGTGACCGACAACTCGATCTTCGGCGCGACGAGCCCTGTGGCGGGCGCGCGTTCACGGTTCGAAGTGTCGCCGACATTCGGCGATTTAAAGATGACGACGGCGCTCGCCGACTACCGGCATTACTTCATGCCGGCACGCCTCTACACCATCGCCGTGCGCGGCATGCATTACGGGCGATACGGCGCGGGCGGTGACGATCCCCGCCTCGTCCCGTTGTTCCTCGGATACCCGGAATTCGTCCGTGGTTATGGCGTCAACTCGTTCGAGGCGGGAGAGTGCGGATCCTCGGTGGCCTGCCCGACGTTCGATCGTCTCGTGGGCACCCGCATGCTGGTGGGCAACATCGAGTTCCGCTTCCCGCTGCTGCGCCCGTTCCGCGGGGTGGACAGCAGCATGTATGGACCGTTGCCGGTTGAGGTCGCATTCTTCGTTGATGGCGGAGTGGCGTGGAACCGGGGCCAGAAACCCTCGTTCCTGAACGGCGGCACGCGCGAACCGGTCACGAGCGGCGGCATAACGCTGCGCACGAACCTGCTCGGCTTCGCCGTCGCGCAAATCGACTACGCGCGTCCGTTCGACAGGCCCGGCAGGGGTTGGGTCTGGGGCTTCTCGCTCACGCCGGGATTCTGACGCTGACCGGCGCTCCATTAGAGCTAAGGGCTGAGGGCTAAGGGCTGAAAGAAGAAGGGCAGAGTGACAGCGGGCATGTTCTGCCCTCTGCCATCTGCCCTCTGCCATGACAGACGCGTTGCTTCGTCAGTGAGAACGCGTGAACTCCGGATGCGGCATCCACCTCAGCACATTACCCGTCAGGCTGCCCACGAAGATGTCGCCGTTCGGCGAGCCGTTGACTGAATGTCCGGGCGACTCCATCGAACCGAGCGCCTTCCCGCTCTCGAGATCGATCTTCATCAATCGTCCCGCCAGCGTATCGGCGGTGATGTTCTCGACGTTGTTGCGATGGGTCAGGACATACATCTCGTCTTTCGGCGAAATCCAGATGCCTTGCGTCGAGCCGAGATGGTTCCAGGTCTTCAGCAGCTTGCCGCTGGTGTCGAAAATCTGGATGCGGTTGTTCTCGCGGTCGCTGACATACGCGCGATCCTTCGTGTCGAACTGAATCGAGTGCACGGTGCGGAACTGGCTCGGACCGCTGCCCGGCGTGCCCCATGACATGACGTACTTGCCGGTCTTGTCGAACTTCGCGACGCGGCTGTTGCCGTATCCGTCGGCAATATAGATGTTGCCCTGCGAATCCCAGTCGAGGTCCGTCGGGCTGCCGAATGACTTGTCGTCGTTGCCACGCACGCCCTTGGTGCCGATGGTCATCAGAAGCTTGCCGTCGGTCGTGTACTTCAGAATCGCGCCTGCGCGATCGACCACCCACACGAAGTTGTCCTTGTCGACGCGAACGCCGTGCGGATCGTCGATGACGCCCTTACCCCACGAGCGCAGGTAATTCCCTTCGGAGTCGAAGACGACGAGCGGATCGACATCGCCGTTACGGTGCAGCACGTAGACGTTGCTCTGGAGGTCGTTGGCCACCATCGACACGCGGCCGAAGTACCAACCCTTGGGCATCGGCTTCCAGGCGCCCTCCTTACCTCGTATACCCACCGGCGCCTCGACGCCGAAGCGCAGATGGACTTTCACGCGAAGCAGGCCGCCTTCGTGCGGGTTCCACGCTTCGCCCACCCAGCCCTGTTCAGGCGCTTTCGACGCCACACCAGACGGATGCGGCGGCTCAGCGCCACGCGCACCGCCACCGCCGCCTCTCCGCTGCGGCTGCTGCGCGATCACGGCAACCGATGCAGCGAGACAGATAAGAAGTACGAGCTTCTTCATGGTCAGTTCCTCCAGCAGGTCAAAAACCTTAAGGGATTTGGCCCAGACGATACCATGGTCCGTCGCCGGACGGACACTAGAATGTTTGAACGTTTGGCTTCAAACGAATCGGGAGAGCGTGGCGGTTACCTGGCGCTCGCCGCGTTGGGCGCGACGCCACTGCACCATGATGGGCGTCTGGTAGGTGCCCTCCACGACCGCGCCGCGGCCATGCGCTTTTGTGTCGGACACCAGGAGGTCGACCGAACGCTTCATCCGCAGGAATCGCGAGGCGGGCACCGCGAGCGCTTTCGACAGCACGCGCTCGATGGCCGACTCGGCAAGGCCGAGCGTGTCGACCAGTCGGTTGACCGCGCGAACCAGATCGTACTTGGCGTAGTCGATGGCCTTCGACGGCACCGCACGGGGATCGTCCCAGGCGTGCTTGGCCTTCTGCGCGGCAAACCGCAGCGGATTTTTCAGCACTTCCGCCAGGTCGTAGCGCATCAACAGCGTTTCGTATTCGTTGACGGTGAGGCTGGCAAACTGCTCGCCCGAGCCGAGGCTCAGCCGCACGCGGCCCTTTTCGACCCCGTGCTTCGTGATCAGCGCATCGAGCTCGTCGTACAGACCGAGCCGGACGTCTTTCAGGTTCACCGCGTCAACCGGATGCGTCTTCGATACCGGCACGTGCAGCGTGATCCTGGCCACATCGATCTCGTTGTTGTACCCGACCAGCGTCGTCATGCGCCGGCGCGGCTTGCCGGCATTGACCCCGTCCAGATCGATGAACGACACCGGCCCCGGACGGCGCGTCACGTACCAGACGCACGCACGCAGGCCACTGCCGATGAACGCGAGATGTGAATCGGCGTTGGTCGGCTCAACTGGACGCTGCTCGGCCGTCAGCTCTGTCCGGCGATCGAGGTCGTCGTGCTGATAGCCCGCGCCTTCGGGGAATACCGTGGTGAACAGGTCGATGTACGGGCGAACGGCGTGCGGACCGCTGCCGAGCCGGGCCGCGAAACTCTGCGGCAGGTACCCGGCTGTCGTATGCAGGGAACAATACAGGCAGCGGTTGTATTGCTCGAACACGTCGCCGTAAGTGGCTGCGGCCTGCGCCCGAACATCAATGACGTCGAGCCGTCCGCGCGGCGTAATGTCGAGGCTTAGTTCGAGAGGTGGCACCGAGACCACTAATGTACCACTTGGAGGCCCAACTGGCAAAGGTGCGTACGAATTTTGCACTAGCCACATGGCATGGATCGTACGTGTACACGGATCGCTACATTTTTGCTCTGTCTCGTCGCCGCGCTCGATTTCGCCGCCTGCCAGGAGCGCAGCCGTGCAGCGCAACCAAACACCGCGCTTCGGACGCTCGTCGACGGCAACACGCTAGACACAATTGTGATTGGCCCGCAGATGCCGGCGTCAGAGCGGACGTTGCTGACCGATCAGGTTCGCCGTTTCTACAACGGCCAGAACTATCAGCTCATCTGGAGCGATGGCGAGCGGCCGTCGAGCCGGTATGCTCAGCTCGAAAATGCGCTCAAGTCGGCGGACGATCACGGGCTGCCGGCGGAGCTCTACAGGGTTCCGGCTGCCGACCTCTCGAGCGAGGGCAAAATGAACTCCGCTGAGCTGGCGGCGCAGTTCGATGTCAAGGTAACCGCGAGGGCCTTCCGCTACTTTCTGCATCTGACCAGCGGCCGGCTCGACCCGCGCGCGCTTCAGTCGTTGTGGACCGTCAAACCCGAGAAACCCGATCTCGTCGTCGCGCTCACCGATGTGGTGAAAAGCAACGACCTCGGCAACGCGATAGAACGGATGCAGCCTTCACAGCCTGAATATCGTGAACTGCAGCAGGCGCTCGTGCGGTATCGCGCCATTGCGGCAAAAGGCGGATGGCCATCGATGCCCGCCGGCACACGGCTGAAGCCGGGACAACCATCGGCGGTGACGCCGGCGCTTCGACAACGGCTCGCGATGGAGGGCGATCTCGATCCCGCGCACGAAAAGGATGCCGATCTGGTTTTCGGCGGTGTGCTGGTTGATGCGGTAAAGCGGTTTCAAGAGCGGCACCGCATCAAGCCCGACGGCGTACTCTCGGCCGAAACCGTCGCAGCACTCAACGTGCCCGTCGAACAGCGGATTCGCACGATCGAGCTGAACCTCGAACGCTGGCGCTGGCTGCCTGACGCAATGCCAGAGCGGTATTTGCTGGTGAACGTCCCCGACTTCCGCCTCGACGCCATCGAACACGGCAAGGCCGTTATGGACATGAGGGTCGTTGTCGGCGCGCCCGACAACAAAACGCCCATCTTTGCCGACGAGATGACACAGGTCATCTTCAGTCCGTACTGGAACGTACCACCCGGCATCGCGGAGGAGGAAACCATTCCTCGGGCAGCCAGCGATCCAGGATTCCTGGCGCGTAACAATATGGAAGTGGTTGCTGCGTCCGGCGAAGTCGTCGATCCCAACTCCGTCGACTGGTCGAGCGCGCGCGGGTTGCGGATCAGACAGCGTCCGGGCAGCGGCAACGCGCTCGGGGGTGTCAAATTCATCTTCCCGAACACGTTCGACGTCTACCTTCACGACACGAACGCGACAACGCTGTTCGATCGTCTCGAGCGCGGCCTGAGCCATGGGTGCGTGCGCGTGGAAGAGCCACACAAGCTGGCGCAGTATGTGCTTCGCGACCAGCCGCAGTGGACGGCGGAAGCGATCGATCAGGCTATGAAATCTGGCGAGGAAAAACACGTCAAGCTGAATACGGCGATTCCTGTTTACATCCTTTACAAAACGGCGTGGGTGCACGATGGAGGGGTTCGATTCTTGAAGGACCTTTACGGATATGACGCCGATCAGGCCGCGAAGCTCTGGAATGACACGCTGCAAACGCGCCGTTGAGCTGGCCCTCGCCTGTTCGGTCGTCGCCGTCGCGGCGGCTGTGGCAGCCGACGAGTCCCCGGCAGGCGAGCGGTTCCGCGCGCGTTCGCTCACCTATCAGTACGACGAGGGCGCGATCTTCGCGATGCCGGGCGAGAAGATTCCGCTCTCCGTCAGCGCGCCTGTGACGCGCCTTCACAGCATCGATGCGCGACAGGGTGGACTGACGGCAACCGGGCCCAACCGCTGGACGTGGGAAGCGCCAGCAAAGCCCGGCCTCTACGAGATCAAGGTCAAGAATCCCGCGGGCAGCACCATCGCCGATTTTTCTGCCTTCGTCATGGTGCCGGCAACGGCGGTGCAGAAAGGCGTTCTCAACAACTTTCAGATCGGTTTCTATCCCGACACGCCGCTCAAGGGAAACCCGATCTACATTCCGCCAAAAGGGTTCATCGAAGTCACGCGCGACAACGAAGACGCCAAAGTGTCGGAGAACTTCCGCATCAAGCAGTTCCTGACGAAGCAGGCCGGCGGGTATCCGAAGTACGTCGTGATCGACGAGCGGCTGGTATTTCTCCTCGAAGCCATCGGCCGTCATCTCGAATCGCACGGCTGGGACGCCGACGACATCTTCGTCATGAGCGGCTATCGCACGCCGTTTTACAACAAGCAGCTCGACGACACGAAGTACAGCCTGCATCAGTGGGGACGCGCGGCCGACATCTTTCTCGACAAGGATGAGAACGGGGTGATGGACGACTTCAACAAGGACAAAGTCCTTTCGAAGGACGATGCCGTGGCGCTGGCCAGTGTCCTGGAGTCGCTCGCCATCAGCGCCGAGTTGAGCGGCTTCATCGGCGGCATCGGCATCTACGGATCGACGTCAGCCCACGGACCATTCGTGCACGTCGACACGCGGCCGTGGAAGGCACGGTGGTGACGGCTGGATCTCCGTCATGGCAGATGGCAGATTGCTAGATCTTGTCGTCCTCGTCCTTGACTTCCTCTTCCTTTTCCTTCACTTCCTCTTCCTTCAGGGTCAGATCAACTTCTTCGCCCGTATCGTCGGCATCGCGAAAACGGGCGTCCTCGTCGACGCTGAACATGCGGCCGCTGAGCCGCTCTTTGAGCGGGCCGCGGGCTTTGCCTTCCTGGTTCCGGCTCTTCGCGAAATTCGATCCCCCACGGCCCTTGGGCGGCTTGTTCGGCCCGAAGTTGCGGTTCCCGTGGTCGCCGCGCGGCTGACGGTAGGGCCCGCCGTCACTCGGCGGACCGCCTCCCATCGGAGGCCGCGGGCCGGCGCCGCCGCCCATCGGGGGCCGCGGGCTGGAGAACCCTCCGGCGCCCATCGGCGGACGCGCTTCCCGCGGGCGGGCCTCGCTGACCGACAATGGCCGCCCCTTGAACGGCTGGCCGTGCAGCTGCTGGATGGCGCGCTCGGCTACACCGCGATCGTCGTAG
The DNA here is from genome assembly GCA_963811435.1 of Vicinamibacterales bacterium. GTDB lineage: Bacteria > Acidobacteriota > Vicinamibacteria > Vicinamibacterales > JAMQPK01 > JAMQPK01. Next base: position 2,188,065 of record CAWERD010000002.1, on the reverse strand, counting down.
TCGACAAACGCAAACCCTCGCGGGCGCCCCGTGTCGCGATCGGTCGGAATCACGACCTGAAGCGGATCGCCAATCGTGCCGAAGTGCTGCCGGATGTCGACTTCGGTTGCACTGTACGGGAGATTTCCGACGAATAACCGGACTGACATAACCTATCTAATCGCCTCCTACGACTGCGGTGCGGCCGCCTTCTTTTTCGCGCGCGTCTTGGCCTTGCGTGCCGGCGCGGGTGTATTGCTCGTCTCGAGCACGACGATGCGCGTCGAGAACCGGCGCGTGCCGTGCTCGTCGAACTCGATGACCGTGTGATGTTCGTTCACATCGACAATCGTGCCCGCGCCGTACTGCGCCTGCACAACGCGATCGCCTGCAGCATACCTACGCATTAATGCCCTCCTAACCGACGGCGAAAGAAACGTTCAGAGACTTCTCGATGGCCCTTAGCGCCGCCAGTTCCTCCGGGGCAACGAGCGTCACGGCGGTTCCGACCGCTTCGGCGCGTCCGGTGCGGCCCACGCGGTGAACGTACGTGTCCACACTCCCCGGCACCTCGTAGTTCACCACGTGACCGATGCCTTCGATGTCGATGCCGCGCGCAGCGATGTCGGTCGCGATGAGCGCGCTGTAGCGGCCAGACTTGAACCCTTCGACTGCCGCCGACCGCTCGCTCTGCGTACGATCTGCGTGGAGTGCCGCGCATTTGATCCCGGCCGCGGCCAGGCTCCGCGCGAGTTTGTCGGCGCCGCGTTTGGTCCGCACGAAGACCAGGCTCGTACCGTGCGTCCGTTTGAGAAACTTCCCGAGCCAATCCGCTTTCTCGGCCCCCGGCACGAGACGGCCGATGTGCTCGATACTGCTGGCAAGGCCTTCGGTCCGGCCCACGCGAATCATCTTCGGCGCGCGCATGATCTGGCTCGCCGACTGCGTCACTTCGTCAGACATCGTGGCCGAGAACAGGAGCGTCTGCCGGTTGGCCGGCAACGACGCCACGATGCGCCGCACGCTCGGCCAGAAGCCCATGTCGAGCATGCGATCCGCCTCGTCGAGCACGAGCACGTCGAGGCCTTCGAACTTGGCGGCGTTGGTACCCATGTGATCGAGCAGGCGGCCCGGCGTGGCCACGACGATGTCGGCCGAGCCGCGCAGACCGCGTTCCTGCGGCCCCGACTCGACACCGCCATACACGGCGACGCTCGACAGAGGCGTGTGGTAAGCCAGTCCTTGGAACTCGTCTTCGATCTGCACCGCAAGCTCACGCGTCGGCGCCAGAATCAAGACGCGCGTCCTGCGACGTCCGCACCTGTCGCACCCGTCGCACTGCGTCGCACGCCAACAGTCGTTGCATCAACGGCAGCAGAAAGGCCAGCGTCTTGCCTGTGCCGGTCTGTGCACACGCGACCAGGTCGATGCCGTCGAACACGGCTGGGTAGACGGCACTTTGAATCGGCGTGGTCATTTCAAACCCGCGATCGGTCAGTGCCCGCTCGAGCCTCACATCGAGGCTGAGGGAGGTGAAGGCGACCGGCGTCGCGTCGTAGGGCGCCGCATCGAACTGCAGAGGCCTGTGCGAAACGACGACGTGCGTCGGCCGTCCGCCGGGCGGACTGCGACGGCGCCGCCGGGGCCTACGATCGCGACTTGAACGATTTTGAACAGCTTTCGAGGGGTCAGAGAAATGCAAGATGGGCTGACTGTTTGAGGATGAAGCTTTTTTGAAGGCTCAATTGTCTCACAAACTGCGAAAATCCGCCACCCGGTCGCAAGGCGCCGGTGTGCAAATCGTCTAAAATACCCCCGGACTGTGCCATATGTGCTCGCGCTCTTCGGTCTGGTTCTGGTCGGGGCCGGCTATCTGCTCGGGTCCAGACAGGGGCGAAATCGCGAGCTGGCGCTCCAGGAGTCGCTCGACGAGCGTGACCACAAGCTGACACTCGTCGAACACGAGCTGCTCCGCCACACCGCCATCGACCCGATCACCGGCCTTCATAACCAGCAGTACTTCCAGGAGTTTCTCGAGCGCGAGTGGCGCCGCGCGTCGCGCGAGCGCCAATCGGTCGCGGTCCTCATGATCGAGGTCGATCATTTCCGCGGGTTCAACGAGCGCCAGGGCAAATCCGAGGGCGATGCGTGCCTCAAGAGCGTCGCTGGAGCCCTGAAACCGCTGATTCACCGTCCAGGCGACGTGCTTGCAAGATATGGCGGATCGGGCAAATTCGGCGTGGTGCTGGGGGGCACCGATGGCAAGGGCGCAATGGTGCTGGCCGAACGTCTGCGGGCGGCCGTCGAGAACATGCAGAAGCCGAACCCGGCTTCCCCGTCCGGCCACGTGCTGACCGTCACCCTGGGGGTCGCCGCCGTCATGCCCGACCGGAAGGGTGCCTGGCAGGAGATCGAGCTCATCGCCGCCGCCGAACGCGCGCTGGTCATTGCGCGCGAAGCCGGACGCAACAACGCCACGCTCCACACGACCCCATCTGCTGCGTCGTTGTAGGTTGGCAGGGCTAAAGCCCTGCGCCACCATCATGGGAGCTTAGCAGGGCTGAAGCCCTGCGCCACCATCGTCAGAGCTTGGCAGGGCTGGAGCCCTGCGCCACCATCATCGGAGCTTGGCCCGGCGCTACTTCTCCGGCGCCACACGCTCGACGCGGCTGGCCAGCTGGAGCATGCGGGCGCTGATGCGAATCCCGCGATTCTCCACCGGGCGAAGATTGACGTTGAATCGCACGCGCCCTTCCTCGAGCACGAGATTCACCGCGCCGCCCATGTCCTCGAAGCGCCGCGACTCGCCCACGGTGACGGCATACGAACCGGACTGTTTCAGCATCCCTCCTGCGCGCGATTCTGTGCCTGACGGCACGAAGAGCAGGTGACAGCCAGCGCCGTCGGCCGGGCTGTTCACATGCCGCGCGGCGAGCGCACGATTGTGAACGGTTTCTCCCTGCAGCGCGCGACCGAGCGCCTCGCCGAACGGATTGCCGCCAAACACACAGACGTTGATCGGCGCTTGCGCGTCGGCAAACGCGCTGTCGGGCCATTCGATGAACCGGACAAAGTTCAGCAGCAGGGCCGCCTTGACGTGGTACTCGAGCGACGGCTGCGCGCAAAGCGGTATCGCGGCGACAATCGCACACGCCACAGCGAAGGGAACGCTGAACCGTCGTGTCATCTCGACTGCCAGGTCACCCGCACGGCCACTTCGCGCTGAAAGTATCGGGGCTGCGGGCTGCCACCGAGAAACTCCGCATGGCGGTCGTGCAACAGCTCACGTCCGACCAGCGACACGTCGAGCCGTTGATTCAACCGCCAGCCGAACCGCAGGTCCAGCTCTCCGTACCCTGGCAGGCCCGAGGCACGCAGCTTCCCCACAGCACGGAAAAATCCGTCCAGCTCGAGATCGTGCGGGAGGTTCAGATACGAGCGTATTGAGAACATGTGCGCCGGATCGTCCGCCTCGAGCCGCGCATTTGTCGTGTCGTGACTCTCGGGCAGCGGCTTCAGCGCCACACGTTGTCCTGTGTAGCCCGCATGCACGAGCCATCGCTCGTGGAGCTGCACGTGGGTCACCAGCTCCACGCCGGTGGTGTAGCCGTCGTACAGGTTCGCCAGCGTGATGAGCGGTGTAGCCTCCTGGCTGCGAAGATCGTCGTAGTCGTTGTAAAAGAACGACGCCTCCATAGCCACCCTGCGGTGCGCCATGAAACGGGTTCCTGTTTCGTAGGCGGTCAGCTTCTCCGGCTTGAACGCGGGGTCGCCACGAATCACGACGACGGGTCCGACGGCCACGCGAAGCTCCTGATCGAAGCGGGTGGGCGTGCGGACGGCGCGTGAGATCGCGCCCCAGATCATGTTGTCGGGCCGAGGCGTGAACTTCACGCGGGCCGCCGGCTGGAGCTCGAAGCCACTGAAGGTCATCCGTTCCCCGCGGCTGCCCAGCGTGACGGAAAAATCCGGCCGCAGATTGATCTCCGTCTGCGCGAAGCCATGGACTTGATTGATCGTGCGATCGGCGGGGTCGAAGAAGATGAGCTCGGTGGGTCTGGTCCGGCTCAATGTGGAACGAACGCCGCCTCCCCAGATGAGGTGGTATCTCGGCGTGAGACGGATCGAATGCTGACCGTCGACGTTGTACGTGGTTCGCGATTCCCAGCTCTGGCTCGGCACATCGCGATGCTCGCGGTCGACGTAGCCGAGGATCTGGAAAGAGCTGTCCGGCTTCAGCGGCCTCGAGTAGTTGACGAGCAGATTGCCGGCCGTCCATTTCGATGTCGGGTCGATTGGTCAACCCCATCCGGCCGTAGTTCGCGTCGCCCTGTACGGTGAGATGCGCCTGGTTGTCGAGTTCGACGTCGACGCGCCCGCCTGCCTGACGGAGCCGACGGTCCTCACCTGCACTGGTCCCGTCCTGCAGTTGCGGCGAATCGAAGTCACTGCCGACACCGTAGAAACGGTAGGCGGTCTGGGTGTTGATCTGGCCTCCGTAACGTCCGACCACGTGCCCCATCTCCCGCGATCCGGTCACGCCCCGGACGAGCGCACCCTGAGTCTCGGACGCACGCTTGGTGATGATGTTGATGACGCCGTTCACCGCGTTGGGTCCCCAGAGCGTGCCGGCGGGCCCTCTGATGATCTCGATGCGATCAAGATCCGGCAGCGGCACGTGCTGGGCCTCCCAGAACACGCCGCCGAACAACTGCGTGTAGATGCTCCGGCCGTCGATCATGACGAGCAGCTTGTTGTTGGTGATCGCCGAAAATCCGCGCGTGGCGATCGCCCAGCTGCCGCCATTGAAGCGCGCCACGGCGACGCTGTCGGCGAGCCTCAGCGCGTCAGCGAGCGTGTCGACGCCGTAGCGCCTGATGTCTTCGCCGGTGATGACAGACACGGCCGCCGGTGCGTCGATCCGCCGCTCGGTCGATCGCGACACGGTTGTCACGTCGATCTGCATCAGCTCTTCGAGCGACAGCGTCTTCAGATCCTGGGGCTGGGCGCTGGGCTGACCCGGCGGCCCGGCTGAAAGCCACGATGACGACATGACCAAAAGCAGAACACTCAGAATCAGGCGCATGAATTTATTCCACATAATTCCAGCCGGGTCCGATTTATGCAAATACTGGGGGTATGACACATATCACCCTCGATTTTCTGCTCGGTTTCCTTCTCGCAGTCGGATTGATGGTCGCCTTGTGGGTACCGCTGTTCTTTTTGGACTACAAAGCCGAAAAGAAGCGTGGCACTATGCCGATTGGATCGGGCGAGAATCCCCCAACGCCCCCCCTCGACAAGGTGCACCTCAACTGAGGCTCTGTCAGGCCCGTCGAGCCTGGTGCGAAGCTGGTACAATTGGCGTCAGGTGTCTGACAGTGTGTCTATGCCTTCACTCCGCTTTCTGTCATCCCTGATCGTGCTCCTGACGGTTGTTTCAGCAACCGCGCAGGAGCCCGGCGTCATCGTGTTCAAGAGCAGCGTCGAGCAAGTGGCTGTCGCAGCCATCGTACGCGATTCCCGCGGCCGGCTCGTGACCAATCTGAAGACCAGCGACTTCGAGCTCATCGACGGCGGCCAGAAACGTACACTCAGCAACGTGTGGTCGGAGCCGAGCCCCGCCAGTGTGGCCATCCTCATGGACGCCAGCGGCAGCATGGCGACAAAGATGGAACGCGCCCGCGAAACCGCCGACACATTTCTTGCCGGCCTGAAGCCGGGCGCGGACGAAGTCGCGATGTACGCGTTTGACACGTCGCTTCAAGAGGTGCGGCCGTTCAGCGCGAAGTTCATCCCCGGCGACGGAGCGTGGACCGACACGAAAGCCTTTGGTGCGACCTCGCTATGGGATGCGATTGCCGAAACCGCGCAGAAAATCTCCGACCGTCAGCGCCGGCGGGCGCTCCTGGTGATTACCGACGGTGTCGATTCGGCGAGCAAGTTGAAGCCCGGCGAAGTGTCGGCCATCGCGAGCGAGCTCGACGTGCCGGTCTACATTCTCGTGATTACCCACAGCCTCGAGGAAGACAACGGCGACCCACTCCCGGTCCGGGGAGCACTGGCAGACCTCGCGTCATGGACCGGGGGCGATTCGTTGACCGTTCGCGATACCCCTGGCGTGTTGCTGGCCACCAAGCAGATTCTGAGCGAGCTTCACCATCAGTACATCATCGCGTTCGAGCCGGGCAAGCAGCCCGGCTGGCATGCGCTGATCGTTAGAGCGCGTAAGCCTGGCCTGTTCGTCCGCGCGCGCAGCGGCTATATCGTCAAGTAACGCGCGTGCTCATCCGCCGAGCACAATTCCCACCATAAATCTCTGAAATCCGATGCCGTTCGCTGTGCGAACCTTGAACCGGCGCAGATCGGCTCGCACGCCGGCATGTTGTGCGAATTGAAACGTGACGCCGCCGCCCACGCTGTAGCCGAGATCGTTGTCTGAGATGTTGGAAAACACGCCGCCGACATTCGACTCGCTGCGTACTCGGATGAGCCCGAATCCGAAGGTGCCATAAGGCCGCACTCTGCTGATCGGAACAGCGACGAAGATGCTCGGCATCAGCGTGATGATTTTTCCAGAAGCAATGCCGCTCGGCGTTTCGAAGAAGTTTCTGACTTCCGAAAACTCCAGCTCGGACCCGATGCCGTGCGCACCGCCTCCGCCAATGGCCACGGCCCAGGCCCTCTTGGTCGAAGGCGCATCTCCGCCGAAGGCGTTTCCGAGCGATGCCGTGAACATGGCCTGTGCGGCCGCCGTCCCCTCGAGAGCCAGGCACACGGCTATCGCCGCCAATACGAGTCGTGTTGTTCGCAAAATGGACCTCCGGAAGGCGCCGGAGCAGGGGTTTATCTAGATTACCAGATTGGAAGATTGGAAGATTGGGAGATTGGCTACATCGACGCTTCTGTCGCGATCATGTAGTTCATCTGACCCCACTGCATGGGAGGCACACGGCGGCGGTCGCTGCGACGACGCTCTCGTTTGTCGTGGCCGTCGGGAGACTGCCGGCGGTCGCCCATTCGCCGGTCCCAGATGATTTGCACGCTGGGATCGTCTGCGAACGTGCGTGTCAGCAGCTCGAAAGTGGCAAAGTGGCCACGCCGTACGATGACGAGTCTTGGATCTCCCACAGTATTCGCGCCTAGTTGACCTTCGCGCCCCACACGGCCTTCGATCGGTACCAGTCCTCGGCCACGATGGCCCACAGTGCCTGATCGAGATACTTTCCACGTCGAAGGAATGACTTTCTCAAGATGCCCTCCTGAACCGCACCGAGCTTCTGCAGTGCGCCGTTACCACGGCCGTTCTCCACGGCCGATCTCGCCTCGAGCCGGTGCGCGCCGACCACGTCGAACGCGAATTCCACAACCAGCCGGGCCCCCTTGCTGAAGAGCCCGGAGCCCCAGAACTCACCGGCAATCGCAAAACCCCATTCCGCTGTCCCGAACGTCGGATCGAGCTGCCGCACCTGGAACAAGCCGACAGCCCGGTCGTACCCGTCGGGAACGACAGCGAAGCTCACATAGCGGCCCGCTTCCCGTTCACCTTCCGTCCACTCAATGAAGCGCTCGAATCCGTCGAGCGTCGTGGGCGGCGGCGAGATGAATCGTGTGACCTCTTCCGACGTCAACAGCGCCAGAAGCGCCGGCGCATCGGTCGGTCGCAGCTCGCGCAGCGTGAATCCGTCGCCGCGGAGAACCGGCAACCCCCGCGTCCAGTCGGAAGTGACTGTCGGCGTGGAGCTCGCCGTGACGGCACGCGTCATCGATTGGACAACCAGCGAGGTTGCCATTACCGCGTCCGTTTTAAAGATGTGATAGCGCCTTTGCCCAGGGTCTTGACCTGCTGCACGACCTTGGGCGGTGCTTTGACGACGTCTCCGAGCAGGCCCGCATTGCCCCAGACGATGTTGTCATCGTCGTCGCCGAGGCTGTTGCCCCACACGATGTTGTCATCGTCATCGCCGAGGCTGTTGCCCCACACGATGTTGTCGTCGTCGAGATTGCCCCAGACGATGTTGTCGTCATCGAGGCCGTTACCCCAGACGATGTTGTCATCGTCGTCGAAGCTCATCCCGAGAAGGTCGGCGTTGCCCCAGACGATGTTGTTGCCCCAGACGATGTTGTCGTCGTCGAGATTGCCCCAGACAATGTTGTCGTCGTCCAGGTTCCCCCACACGATGTTGTCGTCATCGTCCTGGCTGTTGCCCCACACGATGTTGTTGCCCCAGACGATGTTGTCGTCGTCGTCGAACAGGTTTCCCCAGACGATGTTGTCGTCATCGTCGGCATTGCCCCAGACGATGTTGTCGTCGTCTTCGAGGCCCTCGCCCCAGACGATGTCCATCGCCCACGAAGGCCGCTGCTCGTCGATGACGCCGGCGCCACGCGCGATGTGATTGCCCCAGATCATCCGCTGCGCCCAGAGGTAGGTCTCGCTGCCAATCGTCGAGCTCGGTTCAACGCTCGCGGTCAGCCACTGCTCGCCGATGCCCACGGCCGGGTTGATCGCGGCGGCAAGCGTCAGCGCACCGCCTGCGTTGATCGCACCGGCGCCCTGCATGAGCGCGTTGGCGTAGCCTTCCGTGTCCTTCACCGGGATGGACGAATACTGCAGCACCATCTTCAGCGCGTTCGGCGTCAGGCCACCGTTGGTCTGGAGCACGAGCGCGGCAAGCCCGCTGACGACACCGGCCGCCATGCTGGTGCCCTTCAAGCGCATGTAGTTGCCGACGTTGCCTTTTTTCTCCATCGCCTGACGGAGCGTGCTGCCCACGGCGGCGACGGAAAGCAGGTTGTCGCCGGGCGCGGAAATGTCAGGCTTGGCGTAGCCGTCGTACCACGACGGACCGCGCGAGCTGTAGGGGGCGATGCGATCGTCCTCGCGCGTCACGGTGTCGAACGTTCTGACCGAGCCCACCGCGATGCCAGAGGGTGCATTGCCTGGCGAGGCAATCCCCGCATAGCCAATCTGTCCGGTCTTCGGATTGGTGCCGAAGTTGCCCGCCGACAACACGACGGTGAGGCCGGCACGCGCGGCGTGCTCGACCGCCTGCACCATCGGATCGGTCGCCGCTGACTCAAAAATCGGATGACCGAGAGAGAGATTCAACACGTGAATCCCGAGCAGGTCTTTGTTGACGACTGCAAACTCGATCGCACGAATGACCTGGTCGGCGGTGCCCTGCCCTTTCTCGTTGAGCACCTTCAGGCCTATCAGGCGCGCATTCGGCGCGACACCAACGTAGGTGCCCGCCGCGAGCCCGGCAACGTGACTTCCGTGGCCGTATTCGTCGGTCGGCGAGGTCACGCGAACGTCGCCGTGGGTGAAGTCGTAGAAGGCGGAGATGCGTGAATCGAAATCGATACCGGCCTGAATGCCGGAGTCGATGATCGCGATGCCGATCGATGACGACGGTTCGTCGTTGTAGACCATTCCGGTGGTGCTGTACGCGCTGAAATCGGCATAGACGGGATACAACTTCTTGGCCGACTGCCGCACCGCGAGCGTCCCAAAGAAGTTCGCCTGCAGCTGCTGTGCTGCCAGCGCTTCCGTCAGCCGCGCGTCGGCGTCGACATCGTCAGCAACAATCCCCGGGCCGGGGAGACTGATCGACGGCTGCTGGGCAACGACGTTGAACTGTTGCGCCGTGAGCTTGTGGTTTCCGGAAATCGACGCGGTCGCCAGCGAGCCTGAAAGATTGTCGAGATCCTCGCAGCGCACGTCTGCGGTGATGGCGTCGAGGGCCGGAAATTCGCCGTTGACGCGGCGTCCGCCCTTCGTCAGCGATTTGCGCAGCGCCTCGCGGAACCCAGGTTTCGTCCTGATAATCACCGACTTGGTGCCGACGCAACCGCGCTCGACCGTTTGACGAAGCGACCTGTCGAGTTTTTCCCGGCGCGGTTCAGCCGAAACAGGGGCACCAAACGTGGCGACCATCGTGGCGACCGTAAGCAGGCGAGCTAGAGTCATGGCTGCCGCTAGCAGAGCAAGTTCGTCTCCACTGAATACACATTCTGGTAAATGGCTGATTTGTAAAGATTTGGGCTGAGAGCTGTCAGACCGAGGAGGATGAGCTTTGTGCCGCTTTGCGACACGAAACACCCTTTTCAGGCCTGGTTTTGGCGGTTAACGTATTGAAAAGATTGTGAATACACGAATTTTGTTCCACCTCGGCACAGTGCGAGACACACCTTGGCTTGTTCCTGCACACGAAGATACGGATTGGGTGATGGAGGCGTGGGATTGCTGCGTGTGCACTTCGCAAGTAGAATCAGGTCCGCCGTCGCAGCGGCTCTCGCCGCGGACACTTTGGAGGAACACGATGCCTTTCGTGATTACCGACCCCTGCATTGAAACAAAAGACACGGCATGCGTGGACGTTTGTCCCGTCGATTGCATTCATCCACGCAAAGACGAGCCGGAATTCGCGGCGATGAACATGCTCTACATTCATCCCGAAGAATGCATCGACTGCGGTGCATGCGTGCCGGCCTGCCCGGTCGCGGCGATTTACGACAGCCACGACTCGACGCCGTCGAGCCAGAAGGATCTCATCGAGGCCAACACCATCTATCGCAACGGCGATGCCGATTCGATGGCGCAGGCCGAAGCGATCGTGGCGGCGCACGTCGCGGCGCATCCCGAATTGATGGCGATTCCCGGCAAAGAGCGCGCGGCCGCGCACTCGTAACACCAGAAGTCTGAAGTCTACGATCTGGAATCTAAAATCTGGAGACGTCCCGGATTCTAGATTTCAGATTCTAGATTTCAGATTCTGCGTCAGGTTCCTCAGCCCTCCGCCTCTCTGTTGTAAAATCAGGGATTGTCGATCTTGTGGTGAGTGTAGCTCAGTGGTAGAGCACCGGACTGTGGCTCCGGACGTCGCGGGTTCAATCCCCGTCACTCACCCCAGCCTTCGCTTCGAATCTAAAATCTGGAAACTAAAATCTAGGATCCGGGAGATGAATTCCAGATTTCAGATTCTAGTTTCCAGATTTTAGATCTGTAGCGTCGCTCCTTCCTTCTTCGCCACGTACACCGTGGCCGTCAGATCTCCCATCACATTGACCACCGTGCGGCTCATATCGAGCAGGCGATCCACGCCGAGAATGATCGCGATCAGCTGTGTGGGGATCCCGACCATTGCGAGCACGGCCACGACAAATGGAAGCGACCCTGCGGGCACTCCGGCTGTGCCGATGCTGCCGAGTATGGCGAGATACACGACCGTGAGCTGCTGAGTGAGGGTCAGGTCCACGCCGGCGAGCTGCGCGAGGAACAAGACCGTCACGCCCTCGTAGAGCGCCGTGCCGTTCTGGTTGGCTGTCGCGCCCACCGTCAGCACAAACGCGCCGATCTCTCTGGGCACGCCGAGATTCGACTCCGACACCCGCAATGCGGTCGGCAGGGTCGCGTTCGAGGAGCTTGTCGAGAACGCCGTGAGGATCACCGTGCGCGAACGCTTGAAGAACTCCACAGGAGACACGCGTGCCCCCACCTTGAGCGCGATCGAATACACGACGAACGTGTGAATCGCGAGCCCGGCAAGCACGGTCACGACGTACCAGCCAAGGCTGACGAGAAACCCGAAACCGAAGCGCGCCGTCATGGCAAACAGGAGGCAGGCGACGCCGATCGGTGCGCACTTTCATGACGATATCGATGATCTTCGCGACGACCTTGAAAATGCCCTCGAGCAGCGCGGTAATCGGCGCGGCCGTTTCCCGCGACACCAGCGTCAACGCCGCCCCGAACACGATGGAGAAGAACATGATGCCAATCATGTCGGGCGTCGAGCGCGCCATCGATTCGAGCGGGTTGGCCGGCACCAGCGTGCGGACGAACGACATGACCGGCGATTCGTTTGCCGCAGCCGGCGCGGCGACCTGCTTCGACTGGGCCGCGTACTCGGCCATCAGCAGATCGCGCGTCGCAGGATCGAGCCGGGTGCCGGGCCGCACGGTGTTGGCGAGGAGGATGCCGAGGGCAACTGAAATCAGTGAGATGACCAGGCAGAAGGCGACCGTCCGCAGACCGACCCGTCCGAGCCGGCGAACGTCGCCGATGCCCGCGACGCCGACGATGAGCGACGAGACGACGAGAGGCACCACCGTCATCAGCAGCGAGCGCAGGAACAGCTGGCCCACCGGCTCGGCGACATTGGCAATGACCCAGGTGAGCGACGGCGCATTTGGACCGAGCACCGCCCTGGCCGTGCTTCCCAGGACCGCACCGGTGACCAGTCCGAGGAGAATACGGATGTGAAGCGGAATCCGCCCTTTCGCCTCTGCGCGATCGTCGGTCTGCTCGTCGAGATCTGAAACGACTTCCTGCTCAAAAGGTTCCATCGTTTTCCTGTCGGTTTCTTTTCCGCTGGCCGGCGGAATAATATGTCACCGGAGTATGGACGAGGCATCGAAAGATCGGCGCACACCGAACCAGCACGATCGGCGGGCTATCCCGCGAGGCGGCCGGCGGGTCAGCGACCTGCCGCATCCGATTACCTGCCCGAGCTGCGGCGAGATTCAGGAGGTTCAGGGTCTCGCTAACAGCCGCGTCGTCCGCTGGTGCCATTGCCGCGCCTGCGGCGAAGTCTGGCCCTGGTCGATGGATCTGTAGCTCACTAAGGAGCATATGAGCACACCGCGTATTGGTTGGATTGGCACAGGGGTAATGGGTTTGTCGATGTGCGGCCACTTGATGGCCAAGGGCTACCCTGCCACGATTTACAGCCGCACCAAGTCGAAGGCGCAAAGCCTGCTGGACAAGGGCGCAACCTGGGCCGACACGCCTGGTGCGGTCGCGGAGCGGTCCGATATCACCTTTACCATCGTCGGCCTGCCGAACGACGTGCGCGAGGTTTACCTGCAGAAAGGCGGCATTCTCGACGCGGCGAAGGCGGGCAGCATTACCGTCGACATGACCACCACCGAGCCGAGCCTCGCGCGCGAGGTTTACGAGATCGGCAAGGCCAAAGGCGTTTCGGCGATCGACGCGCCGGTTTCCGGCGGCGATGTGGGCGCGAAGAACGCGACGCTTTCAATCATGGTGGGCGGCGACAAGGACGCGGTCGACAAAGTGATGCCGCTCTTCCAGGCGATGGGCAAGAACATCGTGCACCAGGGCGCAGCGGGCAACGGCCAGCACACCAAGATGTGCAATCAGCTCGTGCTCGCCGGCACGATCATCGGCGTATGCGAAAGCCTGCTGTACGGTTACAAAGCGGGCCTCGATCTCGAGACGATGCTCAGCTCGATTACCAAAGGCGCCGCGCAGTGCTGGATTCTCGACAACCTCGCGCCGAAGATGGTCAATCGGAATTTCGATCCGGGATTCTTCGTCGAGCACTTCGAGAAGGACCTGGGGATCGCGCTCGACGAATCGAGGCGGATGGGAATCTCGATGCCGGGGCTGGCGCTGGTACGCCAGTTCTACGTGGCGCTCAAGTCACAGGGCCATGGCAGGCTGGGGTATCACTCGCTGCTCCTCGTCCTGGAGCAGTTGTCTGCGGTCAAACGTTAAGACCTCACGCATCGGGTTCCGATGTTCCGGTTCCTGTTCCCAGTTCGAGGTGGCGCCACAATTTCCGAGCGCAACTAAAAGAAATGATGGCCTCGTGAAGCCAGCGCCCACCACGAACATGGAACGTGGAACTGGAACGTGGAACTAGAACTGGAACTAGAACTGGAACTTGGAACTGGAACTTGGAACCTGCTGCGTCAGTTAGTTGATCTTCTGTCGCCGGCTCGCCGATCGCGGCCACTGCGGCGCTCGGGACCGTTGTAGGGAACATGCGACTGCTTGCGGCGCTCACCCGTCAATCGCCGTTCGCGCCCGGCGCGCCGCTCGTGCCCGGCCTGTGCGCCCGCGGTCGCGGACTGGGCGGCTTCGCGCTGAAGCCGAATCGTGCGGCGGCTCGGATCGAGCACCTCCATGAGCCCCTGGGCGAGCGAGCTTGCCTGTTGACTCTGCCCGAGGCGGCCGATGTCCTTCAGGTAACTTACGGCCGCCAGGATGTTCGTCCGTTGCCACGGCGTCAGGTTCATACCTTATTTATATCGGTCGTTTTGCGGTAGGCTTGAAATCCGAGGCGGAATCGCGTGGCAGACCCCGAAACCCCCAATATTGTCGAGCGGCGGCAGCGGTACATCGACCGTCAGCGCGAGATGCACCCCGATACCGTGAACGTCCGGTTCAAGGGAGCACAACCCGAGGGCAGCGGCCCGGCCAATCGTCACGGCCTGCCTGCGGTTCCCGTGGGCCAGCACCTGGTCAAGAACTGGCCAGTGCTCGATCTTGGCGAGCAGCCCGAGGTGCCGCTCGACAAGTGGAAGCTCGAGATCGGTGGCCTGGTGGACAACCCGATGACGCTGAGCTGGGCACAGTTCATGGCGTTGCCGCAGGTCGAAGACACCAGCGACTTCCATTGCGTCACGACGTGGAGTCGACTCAACAACCGCTGGAAAGGCGTGCGCTTCCGTACTTTGGCAGAGCTCGCCGTACCTCACGATCGCGCGAAATTCGTGCTCTGCACCGGATACGACTTCCTGCCCGGCAGCTTCATCCCCTACACGGTGAATGTGCCGCTCGCCCGCGCCATTGAAGACGACGTGCTGCTCGTGCACACATGGGAAGGCAAGCCGCTGCCGCGCGAGCACGGCGGACCGGTAAGGATGATCACGCCGAAGCTGTACGCGTGGAAGGGCGCGAAATGGATCAGAAAGATTGAGTTTCTCGCCGAAGACACGAAAGGGTTCTGGGAAGAGCGCGGCTACTCCAACAGCGCGGAACCGTGGTTCAACGATCGCTACAGCTACTGACGCATGGCGACGGTGCAGTGGCGAAGCGACATGCGGACCGTGCGTCCGATGCTCGCCACGCTCGAGGACGCGGCGCTCGAAGGCGACGGCCTGGTCTACGAGCCGAAGTACGACGGCATCCGTGCCCTCATCGAAATCATCCCGGGACAACAGCCGCCCGTTCGCCTCTGGTCGCGGCTGGGCAATGAGAAGACGGCCCAGTTTCCCGACCTGGCGGCCGCCCTCACCCATTTCGCCAAAAAGCTGAAAGGCCCGGTTGTCCTCGACGGCGAGATCGTCGCGCTCGACGAGCACGGCGAGCCCGCCGGATTTCAACGGCTGCAGAACCGCATTCATCTCACCGAGTCGCACAGCCGGTCGGCTGCGGGACGGGTCGCATTCATCGCGTTCGACATCCTTCGCGATCGTGGAGAGGACCTGCGGCCGCTGCCTCTTACCGTGCGGCGATCGCGCCTCGATCGCGTATTCGGGAATCCCGGATCGCCCATTCTGCGACGGAGCGAGGTGGTCGCGGGCGACGCGCGCGCGCTGTACCAGGAGGCGCTCGAGCGCGGCTGGGAAGGATTGATCGCGAAAGACGCGAACTCGGTGTATCACACCGGCAAGCGGACGCGAGACTGGCGGAAGCTGAAGATCGTCCAGGAGCAGGAGTTCGTTGTCGGCGGCTGGACCGAGGCGCGCACCACGGGCCGGGCGTTTGGCGCGCTGCTCGTCGGCTATTACGAAGATGGCGTGCTCAAGTACGCGGGGCACACAGGCAGCGGATTCAATCAGCGCGAGCTCGAGCGGGTGATTCGACTGTTGAAACCGCTCGAGACACCGGCCTCGCCGTTCCCCACACGGCCGCGCACGAACGAGCGGCCGCACTGGACGAAGCCCTCGCTCGTCGCACAGCTGAAATTCACCGAATGGACTGACGAAGGCATGCTCCGCCACCCGATTTATCTTGGAATGAGAGACGACGTGAAGCCGGAGACGGTAAGGCGCGAGAAGAAGAGTCCGGGGAGTCGGGGGAGTCAGAAGAGTCCGGAAAGTCAGAAGAGTCAGAAGAGTCGGAAGAGTCGGAAGAGTCGTGAGAGTCGAAAGAATCCGAAAAAAGATGTACCGACCTTAAGGTCGGCCGAGGCTCTTCAAGGCGTCATCGATCAACTCGACGAGATCGAGCGCGGCAGAAATTCTGGGACGCTGCGGTTGCCCGATGGGCAGACGCTCGACGTGACCAATCTGCGCAAGGTGTTCTGGCCGAAGTCGAAGCTGACCAAGGGCGATCTGATGCGGTACTACGTGCGGGTCTCTCCGTTCATCCTTCCGGTGGTGAACGACCGCCCGCTCATCATGAAGCGCCTGCCGAACGGCGTGGACGGTCCTTCCTTCTATCAGCATCGCGCTCCGGACAACGTGCCGGCAGGCGTTCGCATGGTGACGCTTGAAGGCGACGACGTGCCGAGCCGGCTCATTGGCGGCAACCTGATCACGCTGCTCTACATGGCGCAGCTTGCCGCGATTTCGCAGGACCCCTGGTTCTCGTCGGTGCAATCGCCGCACACGGCCGATCATTGCGCGATCGATCTCGATCCCATGCCGGGCGTGAAGTTCGAGTCGGTGCTCGATGTCGCTCGCTGGATTCGCGACGAGCTCGCCAGGTTCAAGGTGACGGGCTATGCAAAGACGTCGGGATCCAGCGGCGTACACATCTACATCCCGCTCGTCGCAGGCACGCCTTATGAGGCGGGCCAGATCTTCTGCCAGATCGTGGGGACCTACGTATCGGAGAAGCACCCGAACGTCGCCACCGTCACTCGCGCGGTGCGCGCGCGGGGCCGGAAGGTGTACGTGGACTACCTGCAGAACATTGAAGGCAAGTCGCTGGCGTGCGCGTACAGCGCCCGCGGAAGCGAGTTTGCCGGCGCGGCGACGCCGCTGACCTGGGACGAAATCGACGAAGGCGTCGACCCGCGCGATTTTACAATCCGAACATTACCCGATCGTCTGGCCAAGGTCGGTGACCTGTGGGCGCCCTTGCTGAAATCCAAAGGGGTGGACCTGCGCCGGATCCTCAAGTAACCCGCCATCTCGTCGAGCCCGTCGCATTTCGTCGCGTCATCGAGCCGATCGCGCGTTGTGTTTCGTAACTACAATCACTGGCGTATCCACCGTAACGGACCATCGTCGCGTCATCTCGCTCGTCGTGTCGTCGCGGGTTTCGTCTTCGTGCTTCGTGCCTTCGTGTCTTCGTGGTTCCGTGTCTTCGTGGTTACGCGTGACCGTGAGGCAGGGCTAAAGCCCTGCGCCACCGTAACTACCGTCACTGCCGTATCCACTGTAACGGGCCAACGTCGTGCCATCGCGCTCGTCGTGTCATCGCGGCTTCGTGTCTTCGTGTCTTCGTGGTTACGTGCCTTCGTGGTTTCGTGCCTTCGTGGTTTCGTGCCTTCGTGGTTTCGTGCCTTCGCGGTTACCCGTGACGTGAGGCAGGGCTAAAGCCCTGCGCTACCGTAACTACCTTCGCCCTATCCACCGTAACGGGACGACGTCGTGTCATCGCGCTCGTCGTGTCATCGCGGCTTCGTCTTCGTGTCTTCGTGTCCTCGTGTCTTCGTGGTTCCGTGTCTTCGTGGTTTCGTGCCTTCGTGTCTTCGTGGTTACGCGTGCCCATGAGGCAGCTAAAGCCCTGCGCCACCGGAACTACCGTCACTGCCGTATCCACCGTAACGGGACGACGTCGTGTCATCGCGCTCGTCGTGTCGTCGCGGTTTCGTCGTCGCACTTCGTGTCCTCGTGTCTTCGTGGTTCCGTCTTCGTGGTTTCGTGTCTTCGTGTCTTCGTGCCTTCGTGTCTTCGTGGTTTGTGGTATCGTGGCGCCCTTCCTTCCCTTTTACACTGGAGGTTCGTGATGAAGTCCCTTTTCGTTGCCTCGGCGCTCGTCTGTTGCGTGGCGATGGCCATGGCCCAGGGGACCCAGGCGCCCCAGGCGCCCGCGGTGACCCCGATGAAGTTCGCCTACTACCCCGCGACCGACATCAAAGCCATGTCGAACACGCTGAAGGGTGGCGGCCAGATCAAGTTCAATCGCCTCAATCGCGGCGATCACGAGTTCCAGAGCTTCAACTTCCGCCCGAAGAGCACGGCCGCTCCCGAGCTTCACAACAACTGGGCCGACCTGTATTACATCGTCGACGGCGAGGTCATCCATCACACCGGCGGCAAGCTCGAAGGTGGAACCGAGCGCACTCCAGGTTCCGGTGAGTTTGGCGGAGGCAAGCTCGTGGGCGCGACGACCGTGCGCCTCGGCGCCGGCGACATCGCGTCATCGGCTGCGGGCGTTCCACATTGGTGGGAGGTCGAGCCGGGCAAGACGGTGACGTACATGACCGTCAAGGTCCTGAAACAGCCGAACCTTCAGACCGCGACGGCTGGCAACACCCCGATTACGCCGACCAAGTTCGTCCACTACAAGGCTGCCGAGCTGAAAGGCTACGTCGACGCGCTGAAGCGTGGCGAGACGATTAAGTTCCCGGGCGTGCATCGCGGAGACCACCAGTTCCAGGGGATCAGTCACCGCGTGAAGAGCTCGGGCGGCGCCGAGCTGCACAACAACTGGGCCGATCTCTACTACGTCCTCGATGGCGAAGTCACCATCCGGTATGGCGACAAGCTCGAGGGCGGAAAAGAAGGCACGGACGGCGAAGTGCGCGGCGGAGAAATCGTCGGCAACGTGACGCGGCAGAAACTTGTCGCGGGCGACGTCGCCTCAGCGCCCGCCGGCGTGCCGCACTTCTGGGAAGTGGAAAATGGAAAGTCGGTGACCTACCTGACGGTGAAGCTGGCGAAGAAACACTGAAGGACTCCTGCTCCGGGCTTCAGGCTCCAGGCCTGAAGCCCGGAGTCTGAAGCCCGCAGCCGTTCAGGAGTCTCTAGAAGTCCACGCTCACCCCGAACTTGACCAGCGCGCCGCGCTGAATGTTGCCGACCGCCCCATAACTCGTCCCCAGCGTCGTCACGCGATTGATGACCGTCGCGGAATTCAACAAGTTGTAGACGTCGAGGCGGGGTTGAATCGTTCTGTTGCCCGCGCGGATCGCCTTGCGGAAGCTCATGTCGAGCTGATTGAGATTCGGGAGCCTCGTCGTGCCCCGCGGCTCGACGGTGATGTTTGTCGTGCCCTGCGTTAGCATCACCGTGTTGTTGCCCACCGACACCTGCGTGAGCTCAGGGAAGCCCTTCTGGTACTGGAACGTGCCGCTCATCTGGATGGCGTACGGCAGCTCGTAGAGGCCCGAGAGGCGGAACGAAAACGGCGTGTCGTTGCCGACGATGCCGTAGCTGAACTCTTTCGAGTTCGGATTGTTGAGATCGCTGTTGCCCACCCACCCGTTGGTCTCGCCGATGCTGATGCCACCGGTCATCATCCAGCTGTTGCTCATCCGCTTGTCGAGCGTGATGTCCATGCCGTTATAGGTGCTGTCGAGCTCGGGCGCGTTGGTCCAGACGAAGTCCTGTTTGCCGCGCAGCGTCGGATCCTGGTTGTACACCGTGACCGTCTTGCCGCTGTTCACTTCAGTGACGGTCATCTTCTGGTAGGTAGACTCGGGAACGGCGACGTTCCGCGATCCGAAGTTGCCAAGCTTCTCACGACGCGTGTAGCCCGCGCTGATCACCAGGTTTGCCGGCAGCTGGCGCTGAATCTCCGCGGAGTATTCCCGCGCCCACGGCCAGTCGTAGCCCTCCTCGTACCGATTGAGGTTCCCGAAGGCGAATCCGTTCGACACTCCAAGCTCGTTGATTTGCGGCAACAGGTCGCCATTGAGGTCGCACCCGACGTTAACTGGGGGAGTCGCACACGCGGCCTGCGCCCGCCACGGGCGCCTGTCGCTCGCGAGGAAGATCGGGTTGATACGATCGAGCACGCTGCTGCCCACGGGAATGATGTAACGGTTCGCGGCGAACTTCAGCGCCGTGCGGCCGTCGCCGGCGATGTCGTACACCGCCGAGAAGCGCGGGCTCACCGACTTCCAGTCGGGAACGCCCGAGAACTTGTCGTAGCAGCGCGCCTCGACAAACGGCGTCGCGTCCTGGCACATGGCACGATGCCAGCCGTAGTTCGTGTCGAGACGGAGTCCGCCGTTGATCGTCAGCTTCCGGCCGGGCCGCCACTTGTCCTGGATGTACAAGCCCTGCTGGATGTTCTCGGGAATCGATCGCGCCGGCGTGTTGTAAGTGTTCACCGAGTCGGGAACGCCCGACCGGTAGTTCGCGCGCATGCCCGACGACGAGAAGTACAGCACCTCGTTCCAGGCGTAGTCGAACTGGTAGCCCGCTTTGATGTCGTGCTGCGTCGTGAAGTAGCTGACGCTGCCCTGCGCGAACACCCGCGTGTTCGGCAGATCGCGGTAGGTCGGCAGAACCCTGAGCGCGGTGTTGGAGACCTCGTCTAAGCCCGCAATCAACCCGTTCGTGCAGCCGTTCTTGTTGTCCGCCGAGGTGCACCCGGTGCTGTCGCCTTCAATCGGCCACGGCTGGTAGTCATCGACGCGATTGACGCTGCCCGACACGTCGTAGACCATGCGAGCCGAACGCGTTGACGTCCACTTCACCTGATGCAGTTGCGGATACTTCGTGTTGGCCGTCGTCGCCCCGGTCTCGGAGAACGTGGCGCCGCTGACACGGTGACCGTTCTTCTTGAACTGAAGGATGTAGAAGTGAGAGAGCTGACTGTTCGAATTGATCTGCCACGACAACTTGTTGGAGAAGTTCCACAACATGTTGTCGTCGGGCACCGATGTGCCGTCAGGATTGTAGCTCCCGACCAGATACTGCAGGATCTGCGAATGGTGGAACGACGTTGACCACCACAGCTTGTCGCTCTTGATCGGTCCCGCCAGCCAGGCCCCGTAGTCAATCAGGTATCGAATGTCGGCGGTCGGCTGCAGATCGGGTCGCGCGGCCTTAACCGACGCGGGCACGTTGCGCAGCAGCTGCGCGGCGAGCGCGTCGTTCACGTTGTTGAACCCGAGCGCATGGTTCGTGCCGTTGAACACCGTGCCGCCGTGGAACTGGTTGGTGCCGGTACGGCTGATCATGTTGAACACGAGGCCGCCGGTGGACGCTTCGGCCGGAGAGTTGCCGGCCCGGAAGTTGGCTTCCTCGAACGCATACGGATCGAGATAGAACGTCGCGATGCTGCCGCTGCTCTGCGTGCTCGAGACGTTCATGCCGTCGATGTAGTAGCCGTTCTCGTTGCTCGTGCCATGAACGGTAATCCCTGATTGCTGGAACGATTCAGAGCCGCCCACGTCGACCTTGCTGGCGACCACGCTCGGAATGACGCGCGTGATCGACCAGACGTCGATGCGATTGGGGAGCGCCTGCAGAATTTCCTGGCTGAGCACGGTCTGCTTCAGCGCAGAGGTGGTGTCGAGAAGGGGCGCTTCGCCCGACACGACGACGCCTTCCTCCAACTGCCCGATCGCCAGCGTCAAATCGGCGCGCGCCGTCGCGTCGGCATTGACCACGATATTTCGCTGTTCAACCGTGCGGAAGCCCTGCATCTGACCACGGACGTTATACGTGCCGGGCACAAGGCGGACGAATTGATAGTTCCCTCGCGCGTCGCTCGTCGTCTCCTGACTGCCGCCGAGGGTCCCTCCCTGCGCGCTGGACAGCGTCAGCGTGACGCCGGGCAGTACGGCGCCGGTGGAGTCCATGACGGTTCCGCCGATTCCACCCACACCTTGTGCAAGTGCAGGTGCGGCAAACATCAGAAACGCTGCTACGACAAGCCCTGTCGTCAGGATGCGCCTGGTCGTCATCGGACTCTCCTTCCGAGATCTGCCTGGGATGTACGGGAGTTCATGCCGACTATAGGTCACCGCACCGGAACGATTTGTCGCAATTTGTCTCAGCTGAGTTGACAGCGCGTAGTAAAGGTGGCAAGTAGAACGCTCATTTCATATGTGGCGGGGTACCCGGGCGGCTGGAATGGCACTGTGTCTTGCCGCAATCTCATGCGCTGGTGCGGCGGAAACGAACCGGCCGGAGCGGATCGTTCTGCGAATGTCGGCCACGACAGCAAGAGATCTTCAAGGCGCGCTCTCCAAACTCCAGAATTTTGAATTCAAGGTGATGACCGAAGGTGGTTCGTCGGTCATTGGCCTGCAGAACCTCCAGCAGGGGAAGATCGACGTAGCAATGGCGATGGCCGACGTCGCGTACCTCGCGTACGCCGGGCAGCTTGATGCCACCTCACCCCCGTTCGATCAGTTGAGAGGCCTCGCGGTCGTCACGCTCAACACGCTGCACCTGGTCGTCGCGAAGGGCACGGACGTGAAGTCCATCAGCGATCTCAAAGGGCTGCGTGTCGCACTCGGACCGGCGGGCAGCGCCACGGCGCTCATCGCGGAGCGCGCGCTCGAAGCTCACGGGATCCGCCTGGGCGATGTCAAGAGCGCCCGGTTGTCTTATGTGGAGACAGCAGACAAACTGGTAAATGGAGAGATGGATGCCGCGTTCATGACGCAGATTCCGCCGAGCGATCCTGTCGTGGCCGCCGCAAAGGCCGGTGCGCGGCTCGTGAACATCGGCGGACCGGTCATCGAGCAGATGCGAACTCGCTATCCGTACTTGAAAAGGACGATGATTCCCCGGGCCACTTACCCGAATCAGGACGAACTGGTGCACACAATCGGCGTCGATCTGCTCCTGACGTGTCGCGCAGACGTCGACGAAGACGTCGCGTACCGCCTGCTCGAGGCGTACTTCGCGATGCGTGCCGGCACGCGCCTGCCGACAGATATCGAGCGTGCGCCCGCGACGCCCATCCCGCTTCACGCCGGTGCTGCGCGCTACTACCGCCAGCGGGAGCTGTCGAGATGAGGCTTGTTGTCGCCGGGCTGTGTCTCGCTCTGTGTTCGTGCACGAGCGCGGCAGAAACCCCCCCGCCTTCGTACACGCTGCGCATCGCGCAAACGACGTCGAATCAGCTCGGGAACGCGCTCAAGCGCCTGCCGAACGTCCATACGGAGGTTGTCAGCGGGGGTGGTTCGTCGATCAACAGCCTGATCGATCTGCGTAACCGCAAGACCGACATCATTGTGCCAGCCGCCGATGTGGCATATCTGGCCTATGCGGGACAGCTCGAGGAGATGCCCGAGCCGTTCGATCAATTACGAGGCATGACAGTGACCGGCCTCAACGCCATCCACCTGCTCGCCGCACCAGAGGCGCGCGTGCACTCGCTACGCGATCTGGCGGGATCGCACGTGTCCCTCGGTCCGCCGGGCAGCTCGGTGGCGCTGATTGCCGACCGCATCCTTCAAGCGCACGGCATCAAGTCGACCAACGCCCGCGAGGAGAAGATCCCGAACGCGGGCATGCTGAAGCAGCTGGCGCAGGGCGATATCGATGTCGCCTTCGCGATGTTCATGCCCCCCACCCAGGGAGTGGCCACGGCCATGAAGTCCGGCGTACGGCTGCTCGACATCGACGGCCCGGTCGTGGAGGAGATGCGCACTCAGTACCCGCATCTGAAACGCATGCTGATTCCTGCCGGCACCTATCCGAACCAGCCGAAGCCGGTGCGCACGATTGGCATTGACGAGGTCCTCGTCTGCAGGGCCGACCTCGATGAAGACCTGGTGTACTCGCTGCTGGATGCCTACTTTGCCACGTTCCCGGCCATGACGCCGCCCGACCTGGAGCGTGCGCCTGCGACGCCCGTTCCTCTTCATCCAGGAGCGGCACGCTACTACCGTCAGCGCGAGCTGAGACGCTAGCCATGAAAGTCGAAAGCGTCATTGCGTGGGGCGGATGGCTGACCGGGTTGCTTGCGGTCGCCGTGTGCCTCGGCATCGCGACGCTGCTCGGCTTCGGGTATCGCGCGACGCGCGGATGGCAGCGGAGCTCAGAGCTTTTGATTGCGCGTGAAAACGAAGAGAGCGCAGACATGCTCCTCACCGCGGTCACACGCGACATGCGCGGCGCCCACTCGCGCGTGCTGGCCAACCGCGACTGGGGCGAGCTGTCGCTCGAGTCGCTGTCCGACACGAGCGATCAGGTCGCGACGGCATTCGCGCGCTATCCGTATCCGGAGTCGTTCTTCAGCTGGGTGCAGAATAGCCCGCACGATGTCGTGTTCTTCAATCGCTCGAACCGGTTCCCTTCGTGGATGCCGCCACCCACCGAAGCACACCGGTATCCGGTGACGCTCGTCACGAATCCGCCCGGTGCGGACGCGCTGCGCGGAAAGGTGGACGCGTTCAGCGCCGCCCGCTTCCGGTATGCCACGTTTGACATGACCCTTGGCGATCAGCCGTATCAGATCGTGGCGCGGCTCGATTATGCAGATCCGCTGCAGGAGCGGCTGCACTCGGTGATTGGGTTCACCGTCAATCTCGCATGGGTGCGGCAATCGTACTTTTCAGACATCCTCTCGCAGGTCGCGCCGATCGCGACGCGCGGGAACGATCTCGATATCGCGGTCATCGACGACAACGGACGGCGAATCTGGGGACGCGAAACCGGACCCCGGGCGCTCGTGCGCGAATTCCCGCTTCTGTTTCTCGACCCCTCGGTCAGCATGGTCGCGCTCGGATCGCATCCAGCGGTCAGGACGTGGACGATTCGCACCAGCCAGTCAGCCGATTCTGCGCTCATCGGCGCGGCGCAGGGCGCCGACGAGGCGCTGCTCGCAGCCGGGGCCGCCGCGTTGACACTGGCGCTCGGATTGATTCTCGCCATCCGCGCGGTTCGCGCGGGCGTGGCGCTCACGGCGATGCGCTCGGATTTCGTCTCCTCGGTCACGCACGAGCTGAAAACGCCGCTCGCCAACATCCGCGCCATGGCCGACACCCTCGCCCGCCGGCCCATCGGCGGCGAAACGGTGCGTGACTATGCGGGGCTGCTCATGCAGGAGGCGCGGCGGCTGACGCGGCTTGTCGACAACCTGCTGGCGTATGCGCGCGTCACCGACGTCACCGAGATCTACTCGTTCGAGCCGGTCGCTCCCGCCGAGCTCGTGGACGACGTGCTCCAGAACTTCCAGCATCCCCTCTCCGAGCGCGAGTTCAAGGTGGACGTCGATATCCCGGTCGATCTGCCGCTGGTCAAAGCAGACCGCACGGCCATCATGCTGGCGCTCGACAACCTGATGGATAACGCCATCAGGTACTCGGCCGAGCGAAAAGCCATCCGCATCGCGGCGCGCCGTGACGGCCCGAACGTCTTGATCGAGATCCAGGACCGCGGGGTTGGAATCGCTCCGGACGAGCTGTCAGTCGTACGTCGCAAGTTTGCACGGGGCCGGCTGGCCCGTGCCGACGGCAGCGGGCTCGGCCTGGCCATCGTCAGTCGAATCGTGGCCGATCACAAGGGGACGCTGGTGCTCGAAAGCGAGCTGGGCGCGGGCACCACGGCGAAAGTATATTTACCCATCGCGGGAGATTGATATGGTGTCCGAGCGGATCCTGATCGTCGAAGACGACCCCACGCTGCGGCGTGTATTGCGCGACAACCTCGTCTTCGAGGGCTATCGCGTCGAAGCCGTGGCCGACGGCAAATCGGCGATTAATTACGTGCGGGCATCAGCACCCGATCTCGTCGTGCTCGACCTGACGCTGCCCGACTTTGACGGCCTCGACCTGTGCCCGGTGCTCCGGCAGTCGGGCAAGGTGCCCATCATTATTTTGTCGGCCCGTGGCCAGAAGGCGGACAAGCTGAAGGGCCTCAAGCTTGGCGCGGACGACTACATCACCAAGCCGTTCGATCTTCAGGAGCTGCTCGCCCGCATCAACGCCGTCCTGCGGCGTTCTCACCCTGCGCTCGAGCGGTTGTTGATTGGCAAGCTCGTTATCGACTTCCGCTCGCAGCGCGCCAGCTGCGACGAGACGCCGGTGCACCTGACCCACCGCGAGTTCGAGCTGCTCCGCTACCTCGCCGAGCGGCGCGAAAAAGTCGTGCATCGCGAAGAGCTGTTAAAGGAAGTGTGGGGCTACGTGGACACGAACGTGACGACACGCTCGGTCGATCACGCGATTGTCCGGTTGCGCAAGAAGATCGAACCAGACCCGCACCATCCGGAGTTCATCCGGACGGTGCATGGCGACGGGTACTGTCTGAGTGCCACGCAGGTACAAGGATAGGAGGGATCCACCATGGCAGATAGCAGATGGCACATGGCAGACGGTACTCTCTGCCATCATCCATCTGCCATCTGCCATGACGGATTTCTTTGACGCCTATTGCGGTTGTTCCAATAACGACGTGAACTGATAGCCGCTGATGGCCAGCCGGCACGATGGTCCAGGACCGGCAAATCTGGTCGCGT
The DNA here is from genome assembly GCA_963811435.1 of Vicinamibacterales bacterium. Lineage (GTDB taxonomy): Bacteria > Acidobacteriota > Vicinamibacteria > Vicinamibacterales > JAMQPK01 > JAMQPK01. The sequence continues at coordinate 2,161,943 of CAWERD010000002.1, read as the reverse complement.
GCCACGTTGAAGGCGGCGCATACACGACGTCCCCTTCATTCGAGGTGAAATCGCCCACCGTCTCGATGTTGTGGCGAATCTGCCCCTTCATGATGACCCACCATTCGGCCGTGCCCACGTGGAAGTGCCCCTTGTCGTTGGCATCGTACGGCGGCAGATTTTTCTCGTAGCCCCAGATCGCCTGCGCCCACATGTGATCGTCCTGCACGACGTTCTGCCCCGCGAACTTCGGATCGTTCTCGGCGTCCCAGAGGTTGAAGTGCGGCTTGTTGTTGCCCGCATACGGCGCGGGCGTGGTGTTGATGCCGATCTTCATCATGGTGTGGCCGGGCGTTTGCGCGGGTCGCGCATCGGTCACCGGCACGAGCGTCTTGAAGTTGGCCTGGTTGGCGTCGACCCAGAGCGCCGGACTGCTGCCAATGACTTCTGCCGAATAGGTCGTCTTTTTCGGGATGTTCACGACCGACCCGCGCTTGGTCAGAATCGGTTCGGGCTGGCCTTCGAGCGTGAAGCGCATTTCGCCTTCGACCACCACGAAGAACTCGCGCGTGTCGGGACGCAGGCGCGGCGTAATCTTCGTGCCCGGCTGCCCCTGGTTGTAGGTCGAATGGAAGTTCGCATCGTCGACGACCACTTCGCTCCAGTTCGGCTGGCCCTTGTGGCGCGCCTTGAGGTCGGCAAGCTTGGTGTGAACCTTGTTCTTGCCGAACTGGCCGCCCTTGTCCTTATTGACCCACCATTGCCGCGGCGGCGTCTGACCGCGTCCGCCTCCGCCCCCCTGCTGCGTATACACGGCGGACGTCAACCCGAACGAGAGCGCAACGGTAACCGCCATTGCCACGTGCAAACGTCTCATGGTCAGCTCCTCGAAGAAACCAGGGAATGTGAGAGGAGACAATACCGCAAAAAAGGGGTCGGGTGTAATTTTCGCGGACAACGGCCCGTTCATCCTCGGCGCGTCGTCCTGTGCGTGGGCTGCGCGGTCCACGGATCGTCGGGCCAGGGATGTTTCGGGTAGCGGCCTCTCAATTCCCGGCGCACTTCGGGATATGTGCGCTCCCAGAAGCTCCGCAGGTCGCGGGTCGTCTGCACCGGCCGTCCATTCGGCGCGAGCAGATGAAAGGTGACGGGCACTCGCGCGGGGCCGATGGTGGGTGATGCGGCCAGGCCGAACAGTTCCTGCAGCTTCACCGACGCCGACACTGACCCGTCCTCCGCGTAGTCGAGCTTCATGCTTCGTCCGCTCGGCACGACGATGGAAGCCGGCGCGGTCGTGGCCAGCGCTCGCGTGACGTCGAAAGGCAGATGCGCCTCGAGATCGATCTCGTCGATGCTTCGCGCAGAGGCGGCGGCTCGCTCGACGAGCGCCGGCAACTGCACATCGATGGCCGCAAACCGCAAACGCCGGAGAAGCTGGGTCGTCGGTTCGTCGTGGCGCCTGGTGAGCCACGCGTCGCGAACGAGCGGCGCCGCAGCGACGCGATCGACGGCGATTGGGGTTTCAGTCAGCACAATCGCATCGTAACGATCGATGCGCGCTGCGCGCACGCGGCCGCTGTCTGCATCGATGCGGTGTTCGACGACGGTTGAGGTCGGCTGAATCCACTCCGGATTCACGGGGCTGGCCTCGCGAATTTTTGCTTCGCTGATGCCTTCGCGTCCTCCCGCAACGATATCGAGCGCGACGACTATACTCCGAATCGACGGCGTCCGTTTCGCGCGCCAGCGTGGCTCCATGACCGGTCGCCAGCACAAAACGATCGCGCGTTCCCGTCCGCCGTCGCGCAAGCCGATCGGCGTAGCCCACGAACATCGCGTGGTGCAGCTCATCATCGGTGGCGTGGCGCGCAACGTTCCCCCCAAGCGCGTTAGACGCAATCCGCCTGAGCTCGCCCGCCAGCTCGCGCGTAAAAGCGCCTGCCGCCCCCCTCGCACCTGGCGCACCCATCGCACCTAACGCACCCATCGCACCCATCGCACCTAAATCGCACCCAGTTTGCCTTCCGATAACGATGCACATGCGGCCGCGATCTCCGGAGCTCCACGCCCATCGATCAGAATCCGCGCAAGGCGCGGATGAAGCGGGATGCGCTGGACCTGGCGTCCAAGATCCGTCATGCGGCCCTGGCCGTCGATGGCGCCGAGGCGCTGCAACAGGCGCAATGCCGCCTGCACACGATCGTCCGACGGCGGCTCGAACCACTCGAACGAACGCGCGTCGGCACCCCATGCCAGAAGATCCAGTACAGGGCCGGCGAGATCGACTCTCGCGATGTCGGGTTCACGGTGAGGGCGAAGGCGCGATCGAGCATCCCACAACCGGCGAACGATGCCTGGACCAAGCCGCGCCGCCCGACCGGCACGCTGGTCGGCAGCATCCTGCGTCACACGTTCGAGCGTGAGCGAATCGATGCCGCGCTCCGAATCGTAGCGCGCAACCTTCAGCTGCCCGGTATCGATCACCGCTGTCACACCCGGCACGGTCAGCGATGTCTCCGCGATATTCGTGGCGAGAATGATTCGTCGATGCGCGACCGCATTGATGGCGGCATCCTGCGCCTCGCCATCCAGCGATCCATGCAGCGGAACCAGCTCGACGCCGGCAGACGACGCCACACTCGACAACTCTGCGCGTGCGCGCTCGATCTCGCGAGCGCCCGGCAGGAAGCACAGCACCTGGCCAGTGGTTCTCGGCAACACGCGGCCGGCTGCCTCGGCGAGGGACTCCCCTTCTCCATATTCAACGGTCAACGGATAAATCACCCCGGGAACCCGAATGACCGGTGCATCGTCGAGAAACGCAGCAACGGGTTCGACCTCGAGCGTCGCCGACATTACGACGATGCGCAGGTCGTCGCGAGCGCGCCACGACTGCCGCGCCAGGGCGAGACCGAGATCGGCATGAATGCTTCGTTCGTGGAACTCGTCGAGGATGATGGTCGCGAAATCGGAAAGCAGCGGATCCTGCTGCAGGCGTGCGGTCAGAATGCCTTCAGTGACGACGAGGAGGCGCGTGTCGCGGCCATAGCGCTTTTCGAACCGGATCTGCCAGCCGATTTCGCGACCGATCGACCAGCCCTGTTCCTGTGCAATGCGGCGGGCGACGGCGCGCGCCGCCAGACGCCGCGGCTGTAAGAGGATGACGGGGCCGGCATCGATCAGTGCCGGCGGGATACGCGTTGTTTTGCCGGCGCCAGGCGAAGCAGAGAGGACGACCGCTCGCCTCCGCGCGAGCGTCTCGCGCACCTCTGCGACGTGCTCATCAATTGGAAGCGGCGGTAAAGCCACGTGCGTCGAGGAGCGCCTGAATCTCCGGATCGCGGCCGCGGAACCTGCGATAGGCTTCGGCACGGTCGATCGAGTTGCCGTCCGACAGAATGTGCGTGCGAAGCCGCTCGTTCACTTCGGGATCCCACGGCCCACCCGACTCCATGAAGGCCTGCCACGCATCGGCGGCCATCACGTCAGACCAGAGATAGCTGTAATACCCCGCAGAGTACGAGTCGTTGCCGAACAGATGATCGAAATGCGGCAACCTGTGCCGCATGACGACTTCGCGCGGCATGCCGCCAATGCGCGCGAGCGCCTCCCGTTCGAACGCGCCCATGTCTTCGACGCCCTCTGGACGCGTGTGCAGATCCATGTCGACGATCGCCGCTGAGAGGTACTCGAGGGTGCCATATCCCTGGTTGAACTTGCCCGACTGCTGAATCTTGTCGACCAGCGATTGCGGCATCGGCTCGCCCGTCTGGTAGTGGCGCGCAAACCGATCGAGCAGCTCGCGGCTCAGCAACCACCGCTCGTTCAGTTGCGACGGCAGCTCGACGTAGTCGCGTGGCGTCATCGCCAGGCTGCGGTAACGGACTTCCTGCAGCATGCTGTGCAACGCGTGACCGAACTCGTGGAACAGCGTGGTCGCATCGGCGATCGAAATGAGGACCGGCTCGCCGGGCGCGCCTTTCAGGAAGTTATTGTTGTTCGACGTAATGGACGTGACCGGCTGATCCATCGCATGCTGCGTCCGGTAGCTAATCGCCCAGGCGCCCGATTTTTTCCCGGCGCGCGCGAAGTTATCCAGATAGAACACGGCACGATGACGTCCGGTGCTCTTGTCGGTGACGTCCCACACGCGCATCTCCGGGTGGAACACGGGAACGGTTCCGGTGATTTCTCTGAAAGCCAGGTCAAACCGCCGTTCGGCGGACCACAGGGCCGCCGAGACCATGTTGTCGAGCTGGAGGTACGGCTTGATTTCAGCTTCGTCGAGATCGTATTTCGCCTTCCGCACTTTCTCGGCGAAATACAGATAATCCCAGGGCTCGATCGTCGTGCCGGGCTGCTCGCGGTTCGCAAGCGCCTGCATGTCGGCGACCTCGAGCTTGACGCGCGCGACCACGGCAGGCCACACCTTGAGGAGAAAACTCCGCGCCGTCGATGGATCCACGGCCATCGTGTCCTGCATGCGCCAGTGCGCATGGCTCGTGAACCCGAGCAGTGTGGCTCGCTCTGCGCGCAGCCGGACGATGGCGGCGATGGTCGCTTTGGTGTCGTTCGTGTCGCCGTTGTCGCCACGGCTCTTGAACTTTTTCCAGACGGCTTCGCGAATGCTGCGGCGGGTCGAGAAGGTCAGAAACGGATCGACGCTCGATCGCGTGTTGACGATCGCCCACGACCCGGCAAGGCCGCGCTCTTCGGCAGCGGTCTTCGCCGCCGCAATCACCGAGGCAGGGAGTCCTGCCAGATCGGCCTCCCGATCGAGCACCGTCCAGGTGTTTTCGTCGGCCAGCACCTTCGCGCGGAATTCCGCAAACCGGGCCGCGAGCTCCTGGTTGATTTCCGAAAGCCGCGCTTTCTCTGTGAGGTTGAGCTTCGCGCCACGTCGAACGAAGTGCTCGTACAGGCGGGTTGCGAGCCGAATCTGATCGGCCTCGAGACCGGCCGGCAGCGACTGGTAGACGGCCTCGAGCCGCTTGAACAGACCGGCATTGAACAGAATGGCATCTGCGGCGGCGGCAAGCTTGGGTTGCCACTCACGTTCGAGCGCCTGGTATTCACGATTGGTGACGTTCTCGCGCGCGACGCCGAACATGCGCTCCACGCGATCGAGCATGCGGCCGGAGCGCTCCATGGCGGCAATCGTGTTCTCGAACGTCGGCGTCTCGGGATTCGCCACGATGGCCTCGATTTCCTGCCGCTGTTCGGCAATAGCCGTGTCGAACGCATCGGGAAAATGCTGGGGCGACATCTGATCCCACGGCGGCACGCCGCCATAGGCTCCGGTCCAGGGCGCGGTAAGCGGATTCGCAGGCATAGAGTGGATCTTATTTGTCTTCGGATTTCGAGCCGCCTGAAAGTTTTGGCATCTCGGCGCCGAGCGACGGCGCGAGCAATCCTGTCTTCACATACGTCAACAGCTTGTCGCGAGTGTCGCTGATGTCGAGGTTGCGCATCGTGAGCTGCCCGATGCGATCCTGCGGCGAAAACATCGACTCCCCTTTCTCCATCGTCAGCCGTTCGGGCTTGTATGTGAGATTCGGGCTGGCCGTGTCCAGGAGCGAGTAATCGTTGCCGCGTCGCAATTCGACGGTGACTTCGCCTGTGACAGCTCTCGCAACCCAGCGCTGAGCCGTTTCGCGCAGCATCATGGCCTGCGGATCGAACCACCGGCCCTGATAGAGCAGCCGGCCGAGACGGCGGCCGTTATCGCGATATTGCTCGATCGTGTCTTCGTTGTGAATGCCGGTGACGAGCCGCTCGTAGGCGATAAAGAGGAGCGCCATTCCGGGCGCCTCGTAGATGCCGCGGCTCTTGGCTTCGATGATGCGATTCTCGATCTGATCGCTCATGCCGAGGCCATGGCGTCCACCGATGCGATTCGCTTCGAGCATCAGCTCGACCGCATCGTCGAACGAGACGCCGTTCAGGGCGATGGGCCGCCCTTCCTCGAAACGAATCGTCACGGCCTCGGGCTTCACGGGGACGTCCTCGCGCCAGAACGCAACGCCCATGATCGGCTCGACAATCTTGATGCCGCTCGTCAGCTGTTCGAGGTCTTTCGCTTCGTGCGTCGCACCGAGAATATTCGAGTCGGTCGAGTACGCCTTCTCGACGCTCATCTTGTAGGCGAGCCCCGCACGCTGCATGTATTCCGACATTTCCTTGCGGCCGCCGAGCTCGTCGATGAACAACTGATCGAGCCATGGCTTGTAGATGCGCAGGCTCGGATTGGCCAGGAGGCCATAGCGATAGAACCGCTCGATGTCGTTCCCCTTGAACGTGCTGCCGTCTCCCCAGATATGCACGTCGTCTTCTTTCATCGAGACGACGAGCATCGTGCCGGTGACCGCGCGACCGAGGGGCGTGGTGTTGAAATACGGAACGCCGGCCGTCGTAATGTGAAACGCTGCCGACTGCAACGCCGCGATGCCTTCGTTGACGAGCTGCCGCCGGCAGTCGATGAGCCGTGCTTTCTCGGCGCCATACTCGCAGCGCGCGCCGGGGAATCTCTTCGTAGTCCTTCTCGTCGGGCTGACCCAGGTTGGCCGTGTACGCGTACGGTACCGCACCTTTTCCGCGCATCCAATGGAGTGCGGCGCTGGTGTCGAGACCGCCGGAAAACGCAATGCCGACTTTCTCGCCGGCCGGAACACTTTGGAGGATGGTGACCATCAGGCCGCTAATGATATCAACGCCCGAGGCGACTGGCAGATAATGACGCGAGCGCATGAATCGCGAGACTCAATTCTCGTCGCGAGGTGAGCTTCCGGCATGGGTGCCCGTTTTGATGGCGGCGATTGGCGTGTTCATCGTCGTCTATCAGTGGGCGGCTGCGCGTCCGCTGTGGCTCGACGAAGAGATGATCGCGCTGAACTTCCGCGATCGCACGTTCGCGGGTCTGGGCGGCCGGCTGTGGCTCGATCAAAGCGCTCCGCTGGGCTGGCTCTTTCTTCAGCGGCTTATCCTGCTGATATTCGGATCGTCGGAGCTGGTCGTACGTGCCCTCCCTTCGGCCTTTGGCATGGCGACCGTCATCGCGGCTCTCTACGTCGGGAGACGGTGGCTGACGACGGAGGCCAGCACCGTGCTGGTTGTGCTCTGTTCGATTGGTCAATGGATCTCCTTCCACGCCGTCGAGCTGAAGCCTTACTCGGCGGACACGTTCTTCGGGTTCCTGCTCCCCTGTGTGACCGTCGCAGCCGCGACGGCTTCATCCACTGAAGCACGACGACACGCGATCGTGATCTGGGCGACGATCGCGGCCATTGCACACTGGTTTTCACTAGGGGCGCTGCTCGTGCTGCCGGCCTGCTGCGTGGTGCTTGCGATGTCGATGCGGCGGCATCCCGAAACGTTCCGATGGCTCGCCGCAGCTGGCGTGATCCTCGTCGCATCGATCTCTGTGCACTACCTGCTTGGGATCCGTCACGCGCAAGGCAGCGCGTCGCTGCAGCGGACGTGGGCGTTTGCGCTTCCGCCACCGGATGCCGGCGTGTGGGAACGGTTGCAGTGGATGTACGGCCGAATGGCGCCGATTGCGTCGAAACCCGGCGGCAGTGTGCTGGCCCTCGCGGTCTGGATTTCAGCGTCCATCGGATTCGCAGCGGCGCCGAATCGCGTGCTCGGCGCGACCGCAGGGCTCGTCGTGGCGTCGGGATTGGTGCTGGGCGCACTTGGCTTGATGCCGCTCTACGAACGGCTGTCGTTGTGGTTCGTGCCGGCCCTGTATCTCGGCATTGCGCTGGCGGCCGATCGCGCCGTGTGGCTGTTTCGTGAGATGCCGCTGAAACGTGCGTGGACGAATCGAGCGGTTGGCGCCGCCATTGCCACGATCGTGCTCGCTGTGTGTGTTGAGGTCGTCGCACGCGGCATCTACGACCTTCGCCTCGGCCGGCCCGCCGACAGCAATCATGCAACCGACGACCGAAGCGCGGTTGCATGGCTGATGGCGCAGCGACAACCCGGAGAGGCGCTCGTCACCTCGAAGAACTCGCTTCCGGCGATCTGGTGGTACGGAGGCGTGTCGCTAGCCGAATCAGACGGCCGCACTTTCAAGGATGGCGGCCGCATTTTCTTCGCGGAATTTCACGGAGCACGGCGAATCTGCCGGGGCGGGAGCCGGACAAAGTGTTCGTGGGCCGCTCCAGATTTCAGGTCTACTTCGGCTTTCCCGACATGCCCAACTGGTTTGACGATTGGCTTCTCGAACGCGTGACGGTCATCGGAGGGGTCACCGCGCTCAGGCATTTCAGCGGGGCAAGCCGCGCTGCCGTGGTCGATCCGACGTTTCTCGGGGGGTCGATGCTCTTCTGGGAGGACGCAGCGTCACAACGGGAACGCAGCCGGCGGGATGTATTGCCGTGAATCCGGCGCAAACGTGGTAAGCCCGAACGTACGTGCTATGATTTTTGGTCGCATGCGCGCCCGTAGCTCAGTTGGATAGAGCGACTGGCTTCGAACCAGTAGGCCGCAGGTTCGAGTCCTGCCGGGCGCACCAGCCTTCGCTGACGCTCGTCAAGACGTGAGCTACGCTCGGAAGCTTTCGACTGTCGACCTAAACGTGACTGTCGAGGCGATCACACACGCGCCCGTAGCTCAGCTGGATAGAGCGACAGCCTCCGGAGCTGTAGGCCACAGGTTCGAATCCTGTCGGGCGCACCATATTTCACAGCAGGCGGCTCTCAATGCCGTCGTGGCGGATCTCACGACGCGCGCCATCGCCCATACGCAGGATTCTCCGGCACGCGCGTCTACATCGCGATTAACGTCGTCGATAGCACGACGCATGTCTTCGCAGAACTGCGCAAAAGGCGCAGCGCTCAAATGGCTCTGCCATGGTGGAGGAGGCGTGGGTACTGCCGGGGTGCCGACATTCCCCGACAAAGCGATGTTCTTGCTGGCGCTCGAGACAGCCGCGACCTATAAGACCGAGGTTCGCTGATGAATCTACCGCTCGGCTGCTGCCTATCTTAGCCAGCCATTAGCGCGACAGGGTGGTTCGAGGGAGACTTCGATCAGTATTTGGCGCGTGCGCCAACTGATCAAGGGAGTCTCCAATACGCTGCTCCGCCCGTTCGGACTGGTGCTGACCACCCATCGGGCGTTGCATCCCGGCCTGTCATGGGAACTCGACGAGGCCTTCCACGAGCGGTTCGAGCGCGCGCATTCGGCCACAGACACGGCAGTCAACGACCTTCGCCGTCAGCGGCACTATGTCCTCATGCAGTTGTTTCAATGGAGCCTCAGACGAACGGAGACGCCGCGCGTCGCGGAATGTGGGGTCTTTAAGGGCGCCTCGCTGCATCAGTTGGCGTCGATCCTTCAGGGCAGAGGAGAACTCCACGCCGTCGATTCATTTGCTGGCCTACAAGCCATCCAGTCGGAAGACGGCCCAATCGATGAACGTCGCGGTGATTTTCTCGGCACGCTTTCGATGGTCCAGAAGAACTTGTCCGAGTTTCCGTGGATCCATTATCACCGCGTGGAGTTCCCGCGGGTGCCGACCGATCTCCCGGCGAACGGCTTCACGTTCGTCCATATCGATCTCGACCTGTACGCACCGATCGCCTCAGCCTTTAGGCTGTTCCTGCCACGGCTTGTTCCAGGTGCAATCATCGTGTTCGATGATTACGGTTACGTCAGAGACTTCCCAGGTGCGAAGAAAGCAATCGATGAAGTCTGCGCCGAGGCGGGGTTATTCCCGGTGGTCTTGCCGACTGGGCAGGCGTTTGTTCGAGCGTAGTCGCCAGTCGCGTTTATCGAAGAAAGCCACAAACATCACCGCGTAGAACACGAACGCAAAGAGGAGGAGCAGCATCGCGCCGGATCGTAGCAGAGGCGCGGACGTCCGTATCTGTCTGACAGAAGCGGGCGTAACGTGACTGAGTATGAGCACGGCCTATCGTCCGGTGACCATTGCAGTTCTGTCTGTTGATCGCGGTGGCCCCGAAACGATTAGTGCAGATCAACAGGAATGGTGCGCGCGTTTTAGCGCACCCACTCCACGCTGAACGTCGTCCCCGATATAGATTTCTTGCCAATGGGCACGTCCAGTTCCAGCACAATCGCCCCCTCGAGCGGGTTCAATCGTGCGGGTGGAATATCTTGCGACGTGCGTCGCGCCCCCTGTCGCGCAGGCATAGGCCGAGAGACAGACCGCCCCAATGAGCACCACCCCATCTCACGGCGCGAATTCTCGCTGACGGCAATCGCGGCATGGCTGCGTAGGATGTGTCATCTCGAAGTCTCGCTCAAACCAGACGAAGTGTACTCGCGTGGCGCCGGCTTGGGTAGCGTCGTAGTATCGGCTTCCTCCAACAGCACAATATCGATCAGGCTGTAAACGGCGAGATCGATCAAGCTGTCGCGCAAAGATTCGTTTTGCGGCGTCTTCCTTTTTGCGAGTTCGAAAATTCGGCTCAGATTGCGGTATGGGTACAGGCGTTTGGCGATCGGCCGCGCGCAGAGATTCGCCGCGATGAGATCGCCGCCCTGCGCGATTCATGGGCGCTGCGTGGGCCGCGCCTCGTGCAGATTTGGAAGAACGGCAAGCGCGAAGTGCTTGAAATCGCCAAGCCGCTCTCGGCGAGTGCCATCAATCACCGCCTGCGCGCGTTCAGTAGTCTATGGACCGGTGCTCGACGGCCGACGTGCGCCGAATCCCCGTACGCGATGTGGCCGAGCTCGAGGAGCCCGATCTCCAACCGCGGGCAATCGACTACAAAGTGATCGAGCGCTAAGCCGGTTCGCGACGGCAAGAGCAAGGCGCGTCTTTCCGTGATGGCGTACTGCGGGATCCTGCGCAGTTGAAGAACCTGACGCCGGCCGATGTCGATTTGAAGCCCGCACTGCCGGAAGCCGGAGAGCGTGTCAGAGTCCTTCGCGTTGAGTTACCGATATAGTTACCAGAAGCAGAAATGCTAATGATTACTCGTTGGATCACCACGCTCCGGAGCTGTAGGCCACAGGTTCGAATCCTGTCGGGCGCACCAACCTTCGCTCACGCTTGCAATCCTCTGCGCGAGCGTTCGGCTAGGCTAAGCCATGCGAACGGCTGTCGCAGCCGAGCGCGGCAGCGCCTGCAAGTGCGGATGTCCGGCGCTTACAAATCCCGCACACTCGCTTACAGTTCGGAAACTCGCTGACGATTCAACTTCACATTTGCTTGCCGCCTGCGCGACGCCGGCTTCCTGGCCGATTTCTTGCCGGTCCGATCACTTCGCGATGAGACGGCTGATTCTTCCATTCGTGGTCGCGGTGATCTGTGCGTCGTGTCAGAAGTCGAAGCCGGCATCACCCATTCAGCCGGATCCGCCGGCGCCGACGCCGCAGGCAGAGACCTGGACACTCAGCGGACAAGTCATCGACGCGCTCACGCAGCGCCCCATCGGCGGCGTGGAGCTGTTGAACACGCAGACAGACTCGGCCGGCCTGTTCGAGGTGACCGGAACGGGCACGAGGTCGGCACAGCGAGTCACGCTCTCGGGCTCGGGCTTTCTCACGCGGGAAACGACGATCAGCTCGGGCACGAACAACCCGATCATCGATTTGATTCCCATGAGCGTGAGCTCGATCTATCGGCAACTGGTTCGGAACGGGTATGAAGAACCGTCGAATCTGGAACCCGTCAAGCGCTGGACGGCAGCGCCCAGGTTCTACATCAATACGTCCATGCCGATCGGCATCAAAGTGCTCGAAAGCGATCTCGTGCGCATCGAGGAGGGGCTCCGCTCGGCGGTGCCGGCATTCACAGGCGGTCAGTTCCAGGTCGCCACTCTCGTGCGTGGCACCAACCCTCCGACGGAACGTGGATGGATTGTGATCGGTTTCATCAACGATTCGACCGCCAACTTCTGCGGCCGGGCGTATGTCGGCGCCGATCCCGGCGTGATCGAATTCAACTACAACCGCTGCACGTGCGGCAGCGTCCGCGTGCGACAGGGGACGATCAGCCATGAAGTCGGGCACGCGCTCGGCTTCTGGCATACCGCGGACAAAGGCACGCTGATGTTCCCCGTCAGCTCGGGATGCGGTGCGGCCGACATCTCGCAGCAGGAACGCGACGCGGCACGCATCGCCTATGCGCGGCCGGTCATGAACACCGAGCCCGACAAGGATCCCACCGGCGCCGCGTTCATTCGCGCCGCGAAACGCCTCGAGGACTGACGTCGTCGTACTCGCGGTCCTTTTCTGTATCTCTTTGGAAAATAGCGGAAGCGCACGGCCAGATGCATCCAGCCAGCTGAAGAAGGAGGCGTGAGGGAAGAGGGCCAGCCGGAAGGCCAGCCCTTCAGAGTCGTGAGGTTACGCGGCCGTCCGTCTTTTCGCGTTCTTCATGGCCGTTCGTGCAAGGACTGATCGCACCGGGACTAGCATTGCGAACCGATCAACCTGAATCCGTATGAGCGTCCGTTTCTTGTCAGCCGTTTTCTTCTTCGCCATGCCAACCCTCCTCAACACGGTGTATCGGCCGGTTGGGCGATCTTGCTCAGTGGCTGAAGGGTGTATCTCCTGCGTGCCGAGTCTCCCCGATATTCATCCCTCGATGATTCTGGGATACAATCGGGGTTTGTCCACCGACCGAGTGGGCCGCTAGCTCAACTGGCAGAGCAGCAGACTCTTAATCTGCGGGTTCTCGGTTCGATTCCGAGGCGGCTCACCAGCCTCCGCTCTCCTTTCTCGCGGAGGCTGTCCGCCGGAGTCGTCGCGAAGCGACGCGTAGGCGGGTCGCTCGCCCGAGAGACTACGGCTGGCCAGCCATCGCACTCACCTCCGTCGTTTCTGGCAGAAACTGTCCGCGCGAACTGGCGAGGCTACGGTTGGACCGAGCACGCTTCAGGTAGCGAGGGCTGCAACCTGGGACCATCCGACGGATCGCAGAAATCACAACGCCTTTCACATCGAATCCAGAATTTCTGCAGGGAATTGATCGACGGACGGCTGGGCAGAAGTTTGCTGCCACCCTGTGTGATGCCGAACGCCAAGCGCTTTGTCTACATCATCCAGAGCATCGGCCGTCCAGCTGCGTATTACGTCGGCCTGACATCGGACGTCGAAGCTCGCCTCACAGCGCACAATACGGGTTTATCTCCACATACCGCAGCGAATCGCCTTTGGAGAAGACTCGTAGTCGTGGAGTTCGATGAAGAACAGCCGGCAGTCCTGTTCGAGAAGTACCTTAAAGACGGGCTCGGGACGGGAGTTCGCACGCAGACACTTTCGCAAAGGATCTCCGGCTGAACGTGCGTGACCCGTTGCGCTTAGCTGAGATGTAGTGCGAGCCGGTGGACTTCTGCTGGATCGCCTTGCCGCGGCGCACCAGCTCCCACGGGTCGCCATCGAGTTCGCCGACGAGTTCGTCACCCCATCGAGCGTGCCGTCCTGCCCTATAATCTGTGGCCTCTGCCGCTCGCACCCGGTGCCCGCCTCGGCGTCTACGAAGTCACCGCCGCGATCGGCGCAGGCGGGATGGGACAGGTCTTTCGCGCACGCGACACGAAGCTCAATCGCGACGTGGCGCTGAAAATCCTGCCCGACTCTTTCGCGCGCGACGCGGAGCGGCTGCAGCGATTCGAGCGCGAGGCACGGACCCTGGCCGCGCTGAACCACCCCGGTATCGCACAGATCTACGGCACCGTCGAGGCCGAAGGAGGGGTGTCGTTGAGGTCGTTCGACGAGGCGCCGGACCGACGGCTGCTGATGACCCGCAGGGCCGACGCGCTGCCCGGCGACGAAGCGCGCCTGGTGCTGATGCAGAATTGGCTCGCGGCGATCAGGAAGTGAGCGGGAGCCGCAGGCCAATTACCATCACAAATGTGCGGAATCGCGGGGTTCATCAACCTGGATGGTGCGCCGGCCGACGCCAGCGTGCTCGAGGCGATGACGGACATGATTCGTCATCGCGGTCCAGACGATCGCGGAACACTCTGCCTGTCGCTGCGCGGCGGCATTCCTGATACCGCGCTGGGTTTCCACCGGCTGAAGATCCTCGACCTTTCGGCCCGTGGACACCAGCCGATGACCAGCCCCGACGGCTCGACCGCGCTGCTCTTCAACGGCGCGATCTACGACGCGTTTGACTACAGGGCCGAGCTCGAGCGCGATGGCTACCGTTTCCGCACCGGCACTGATACCGAGGTCATCCTCGCGCTCTACGAGCGCGCCGGTCTCGAGCGGATGCTCGAACGGCTCAATGGCATGTTTGCCATCGTGATTGCGGACACGCGCCTCGGCGTCGTCCACCTGCTCCGCGATCGTGTCGGCATCAAGCCGTTGTACTGGGCGCAGTGCGGAACGACCGTGCTGTTTGCGTCAGAAGCGAAGGCGTTTCTGGCGTATCCAGCGTTCCGCGCCGAGATCGATCCGACCGAGGTCGATGAGCTGTTGGCATTCCGCTATGTTGCGGGCGAAGCCTCGCTGCTCAAAGGCGTGCGCCACGTCCAGCCAGGCCATCGCCTCACGATCACGCCGGATGGTGTCAAGGAGTCGCGCTATTGGAGCATCCCCGACCACCCCGAGAAGCTGCGCCTGTCACGGGAAGACGCGGTCGATCGCCTCGACCATCTGCTGGGCCGCAGCGTGCAATCGCAATTGCGGAGCGACGTGAACGTGGGGTGCCAGTTGTCCGGTGGCGTCGACTCGTCGCTGGTAACCGTGCTGGCGCGTTCACATCACCGTGCTGATCTGAGCGCCTTCTCGATCGTCTTCGACGAGCCGCGGTTCTCGGAAGAGCGATGGATCCTGGCGGCGGCGGCCACGGCGCGCGCCGACAGCCATCGTTTTGTTTTCGATGAGGCCGCCTTCATCGGCGCGCTGGATGCCGCCAGCTGGCACATGGATCAGCCGATCAGCCATCCCAACTCGCTGGCCCTATGGTTGCTGGCTCGACGTTCGCGCGAGCATGCCACGGTACTGCTGAGCGGCGAAGGTGCCGACGAACTATTCGGCGGCTACGCGCGCTTCGGCGACGCACATGCGGCGGCCAATGGCTCGTGCCGGCCGCGTGGGCACGAGCTGGTCGACACATTCATTCGCGCGTCTCAGTTTCATTCCGAAGCCCGTCTCTCGAAGCTCCGACCCGCGGCGAATCTGCGGCCGGCGATCGAAAAGCGCCGGGCCCTGTTTCAGGAGGGCCACGCCGACCATCTCTCGAATTGCCTGAAGTACGAAATACGGACGCATCTCGTCGACTTGCTGGTGCGCCAGGACAAGATGACGATGGGGCATGGCGTCGAGAACCGGGTGCCCTTTCTCGACCGGCAGGTGATCGAGTTCGCCCGCGCCCTGCCGGCCGAACACCTGGTGGGGCCGTCGTTGCCGATCGGCGTACCAGGCACCAAGATCGTGGTCAAGGAGCTCGCCAGGCGCAGCTTCGACGCGGCATTCGTATACCGCCGCAAGTCGGCATTCAATCTACCGCTGGCGCAGTACTTCCGTAGCGGCCCGTTCGTGGCGTTGATGGAGGACCGCCTGTTGCCGGGCATGGCGTCGCGCGGGCTCGTCGACGTCAGTGTCGTTCGCCGCTGGTGGCGCCGCGCCCTGTCGGCGCCGTCCACCACCGAGGGATTCTGGATCCCGGTGGCGCTCGAGTTGTGGGCGGAGCAATTCATCGACGGACGCGGACGACCGCGGTGAATTCCGCAACCGCACGTTAGGGGCTTGTAGGTTGAGACGGGTCCGAGGATCGTCAGGACTCCATGGAACAGGATCTCGCCGTCCAGTATCTGATTCGCGGCTTGTCGCTCCTCGGCGGCGCGCTCGTCCTCGTCACGTTCGCGACGTGGTTCGCAGGATGGCTCTGCCGGCGCGCGGCAGTCTCGCCGGGACCGACGCTTTTCGCACAACTCATCACGCCCGTCGCGCTGTTCTACGCCGCCTCGCTCTATCTCGATCTCGCCGGTCACATCGTGCAGGCGCAGGTCGCATCCACAGAGGAGAGAATTTCGTATCACACGAGCGGCGACAGTATTCCCGGCGCCTGGTCCCGGTCGTTCTGGGGCACCGTGACCTTCGACGAACCGGACGGGCTGGGAAAACTGCTGCTGTGGCTCGATGAGACGACCTACGATTCGTTGCAGCCCGGGTCCCCTATCCTCGTGCGTCATCTTCCCTGGCTGCCGATGCTCGCGCGGCCCGCGGACCAGTCGACGCGCGCCCTTGTGCCATGGCGATGGATTGCCGCCGGTATCTTCGTGCTTGGAGCGATCCTGGTGCTGAGGTCCGCTGTGCGCCAGGTTCCTGCATGGCTGAAGGCGCTAGGTGTCCTGGCAGGCGTGGGTATCGCGGTCGTGTGGTGGGTCTTCCCGACGCCATGGGAAACGCCGCTCGAGCCACCGATCCTGACGGCCAGCGCCGACGTGCAGAGCGTGCGGGAGGAGACGCGCTCGTTCATCAGCGGACAAACCGACGGCTTCGTTCCGGCGCCTCAGCCCTGGAATATCGTGGAACTCCGCTTCGTCCCCGAGGGTCGGCCGAAGGCCGTGATTGCCGTCGACAGCGTCGATGTCGGCTCAGTCGCGGGCCTCAAGGTCGGCGCGCGGCTGCCCGTGAGCTACAACGCCCGCAACCCGCGGGACGCGCGGCTGGCTGGCGGCCGTACATGGCGTCGGAAGGAGTGGGGTGAGCTCGCAGAGTTCTTGGTGTCGATCGTCATCGTCATCGCAGGGTTCATCTTGCTGACAAAGGCGGTAGGTGCGTGGTGGCGCCGTTTGATGAATCGCCGACAACCTTGACAAGCTGAGCCCCACGGGTACTGGTGGGCCTCAGCGTTCTGCGCCAGAGGTTGACGGGACGCGACGATCAGTACGGGGATCAGCCCTTGGCTCGACTCGCGCCGGCCTTCACGTTTGGCATCGACGCACCCCTTCGAATGCGAGCACGATGGGCGATCGTGCCCTACGCACGCGCACACCTGATTCGGCGCAAGGTCACGCCTGGACATATTCTCGGGATTGGCACCTTTCAAGTGCGCACCGGTCTTGCCGCTCGCGTACTGTTCCGCTAACGCCCCCAACCTTTTCGCCACGCCGTAGAATGAGGTTCTCCGGGCGTATACTTCCGACTGCGGGGAATTGATTTCCAGGTAGGCTCGTCTCAGAAGGGAGAGACCCATGGGTTCGAAACGACCGGCTCGAAGGGACTTCCTCAAAAGCGGCGCCGCGTTGGCCGGTGGTTTGACCCTGGGCGCCGCGGCACCCGCGAACGGCCAGTCTCCACCATCACCACCAATGATCAAGGGGGACAAAGATCAGATCCCCTACGGCGACCGATCGCGTTTCGTCAACTCGGTACGCATCGCCCACGGCGGCAGGCCGTCGCCCGATGGCTTCGGGCTCTACTTTCATATAGCGGCGCCGCTCCAGGATTCGGTGGGAGTCATCACGCCATCCTCGCTCCACTTCGTGGGGACGACGCGCGGTTCTTACATCCCGGAGATCGATCCGCGCGAGCATCGTCTCCTCATCCACGGGATGGTGGACCGTCCGCTGACCTTCACCATGGAGGACTTGAAGCGCCTCCCTTCCGTGACCCGCCTGCATTTCATCGAGTGCGCAGGGAATCGATCGTCGCGCGGGGCGAAGACGGTTCAGGAATCACACGGGATGACGAGTTGCGCCGAATGGACCGGCGTGCCCCTCTCTGTCCTGCTCAAGGAGTGCGGGCTGAAGGGCGGAGCATCCTGGTTCGTCGCAGAAGGGTCGGAGGAAGTGAAGGGAGCGTCGAGCATGCCGATCGCCAAGGCGATGGACGACTGCCTGGTGGCCTACGGCATGAACGGCGAGGACCTGCGGCCCCAGCAAGGGTTTCCGCTGCGGCTGATGGTCCCCGGCTTCGAGGGAATTTTTCACACCAAGTATCTGCGGCGAATCAAGGTGGTCGACCGGTACTACATGAACTACAACGATTACGGACATCTCGATCGAGAGCCTAAAATCGCTGCGTTGGAATATCAGATCGGCCCCAAATCGGTCATCACGTTCCCTTCCGGGGGACACCAGCTGGCGGGCCGCGGATTCTACGAGATCAGAGGCCTGGCCTGGTCCGGTGGCGGAGCCATTCGCAAGGTGGAAGTGTCGACCGACGGCGGCAAGCGCTGGAACATTGCCGAGATCAAGGGGACGGCGCAGCGCATGGCGCATGCGCGATTCACGTATCAGTGGAATTGGGACGGACAGGAGACCGAGCTTCTTTCGCGCTGCACGGACGAAATCGGTCAGGTTCAACCGTCGCGGGCTCAGGTCGCGAAGTTCTGGAACGCGGAACTGACACCCTCATACAGCGTGCCGGGGCTGGACAACACCATTCAGCCGTGGAGGATCGCCAGCGATGGGAGCGTCCACAATGGGAACGCTTAGGGTTCTCCTGTTGGTATGGCTCATGGGCGTCTGCGCGCTGGCGCAATCGCCTACGTATGGAGTGGGACGCACGCCGACCGCGGAGGAACTCCGCGCGTGGGATATCTCCATCGGTCCTACCGGGGAGGAACTCCCGCCGGGGCGCGGAACGACGAAGGAGGGCGCCCAGATCTATCGCGCGAAGTGCGCGGGATGCCACGGGGCGACGGGGATCGAGGGCAGGGCGCCGATTATGAAAAGCAAGGCCGGCCCGGAGGTTGAGCTCTGGGCACGGGGACGCATATTGCCGCTTCGCTCGCCGTTCGCGACGACGGTCTGGGATTACATCAATCGCGCCATGCCTCTCAATCGTGAGGGGACGCTGACGGCCGATGAGGTGTACGCGTTGACGGCCTTTCTGCTCTACATCAACGATGTCATCCCGGAGGACCAGATCCTCGACGCCCAGAGTCTGCCGAAGGTGAAAATGCCAATCGGGGATAAATACGCGTCCCTGCCTGAGTGGAAGCCCAGGACGCCAAGGCTTAAGGGTTACCCTTACTAGACCTTCCAATATCGCGGAGGAAATATATGAGTCAGCGTGTCCGATTGATCGCGCTCTTTGTCCTCGTGGCGGCGGCGGGGGCGTGGCTCGGCGCGCAGGAACAGCCGGCCGCCAGCTCCACGCAAGAGTTTTGGATCCAGAGGGCCCCGGGCGGCAAGGGCTATGTGCCCCCTAACAAACCTCATACCAAACTCTCGGACATGAAGGCCAAGCACAAGGGTCAGAGTTCGTGGAGAGAAACGGCCGTCAAGGACGGTGAGGCGCAGGCCGACTACGTATCCGTCGCCCCAGGCGCCAAGCTCCACCCGCGCCTGCATCCTGCCACCCCAACGCTTTTCGTGGTCTTCGAAGGCGAGATGCGATGGCAGATCGAGAATCAGGAAGCCTTTACCGCGAAGCGTGGCTCGATGGTCCATGTCCCGGCGTGGACCATCTTTTCATACGACGTCGTTGGCGCGGCACCTGCGGTGTTCATCGAAGTGAACGCCGCCCATTACGAGCCCGTTTTTCCCGCGACAAGCGCGGCGCCTGCGGCACTGCCCGGAAGAGTGGTGACCAAGACGAGGTTCAACGAGCGTCGCCCGACCCCGTACGTGGCGCCGAACAGGCCGCACTTCAACCTGCACGACTCTATTGCCGCCGGGCGCGGGGGCGGCGTGTTTATTGACACGCCTCACATGTATGCCAATGCCAACTTTGGATTCGCCGATCCCAACGATCCCGCAAATCCGAATCGCGGCCGGGGAGGCAGAGGTCGAGGAGGAGCGCCGCCTGCCCCGATCGCGACACTTAACCCGAATGCTCCGGGCGGTCACCTGCATCCCGATAACGTCGAGTGGTGGATCGTTCTAACCGGACAGATCGAGGCCAAATTCGAAGCTGGGCACTTCATCGCGAGCGAGGGTGACGTTCTGTACGCCCCACCCTACATGCTGCACGCGATGGCCAACTACGGACCAGGGGGCTCCTGCCGGATTGCGATTGGCTGGTACAACCCGGAACACTTCGACCCCGTCGCTCAGTAGCAACCGCTGATGGGACCTATGCGGCGGCGAGGCAGCAGTGCCCGCCGCCGCATACTAATTGCCAAGACCGGAGGTACGACATGCGCTGGAAGGACCGGGACATTTGGCTGCGGTTGGAGTTCGTGGTCGCAATAGCAGCCGTAGTAGTTTTGATACTCGCGAACTTCATTTCAGGATTCGCGCAGCCATCCGGAAAGGTGCAAGTCAACGCAGCTCAGAAGGCGGGGCCAGGCCAACCCGTCTTCATGCCGAGCGGCGACTTGAAATGGACCGACCTCGATCCGAAAGGCGCTCCGGGAGTCAAAGTCGCGGATCTGTGGGGCGACCATGCCAAGGGGGCGTTCGGCGCCTTCCTGAAACTTCCGGCGGGATTCGCCGCTCCCCTTCACACGCACACCCACGCCATGAAGGTCGTGTTCCTGTCGGGCACGTACATCCAGGCACCGGAAGGCAAGGCCGAGGTGCGGCTCGGTCCGGGTTCGTACATGATGCAGCCCGGCGGAAACTACCGCCACACAACCTCCTGTGACAAAGCCTCCGAGTGCCTGTTCTTCGTGGAAAGCGAAGGAGCGTTCGATCTCAAGGTAGTGGGTGCAAACGCACCTGCGAAGAAGTAGCGGCCTGGCAGTAAACGCTCGGCACCGTACCCGATTCCTCCGCCAAAGCTGCGCACAAAAATAAACGGACCGGTTATTGCTGAAGTCCTTGTGACTCGCATGGAGGATTACACATGGACCATACGCGACCAGAACTGAAGTATGTGGACGCCAGAGAACTAAATGGCACCGCTGCCAGGCTTGACGGAGTGCCGGTGATTGGTTCGGACGGAGAAACGCTCGGAACAGTTGAAGGTTTCATCATCGACGTGCAGGAGCGTCAGCCCCGCCACGTCGTCGTCAGCGCCGGGTGGTTCATTCATAAACACTTTCTCCTACCGATGGGGCACGTAAGATTGAACGCTGACGATACTGAGCTCCGAGCGGAAATTGTGAAGTCTCGAGTGGAAGATTCCCCCGGCTTCGACAAAGCGGTCTTCGATCGCTTAGCTGCTGAGGACGTGACGAGATTGGATCAAATGATCGCCGCCGCAACGGGTGCAGGCCGAACGGATTCCGACGAACACTATCGCATGCCGCAGGGCTGGGAAGCGGGTCGTTCACGCGCTGACCATTCTTGATACACCTATCAATGTTGAGCTAGGCGCGCCTGGCCAATCGGCTACACTCGTCGATTGGCCCATGGCGCCGAGTGATCTCCGTCGGTTAATCGGAATCGGCGTTGCCGTCACGGCGGCCTACGTCATGGCCGCGCGTCTCGGCTTTCAAGTCGCGTTCATCGCCGAGCAGGTCACGACGGTCTGGGCGCCGACGGGCATTGCTCTCGCGGCACTCCTGCTGTGGGGGCGGCGACTCTGGCCCGCCGTCTGGGTGGGCGCATGGATCGCGAACGCGCAGACTGGCGCCCCGCTCTGGACGGCCGCGCTCATCGCAACCGGTAACACGCTCGAGGCCGTCGCCGGTGCGTGGATTCTGCAACGGTTCGCCGCGTTTGATTCCGCCTTCCGTCGTGTCCGCGATGCCGCCAGTTTCATCGTGTTGGCAGCATTACTGGCCCCCACGATTAGCGCGACAATCGGCGTCGCAACGCTTTGCGCCGCGGCCGTGCAGCCGTGGAGTCAATTCTCTGGATTGTGGCTCGCGTGGTGGCTGGGCGACGCGTTGGGAGCACTCGTCGTTGCCCCTTTGCTCTTGACCACACTTCGTCGTGCGACGCCCAAGCCGAGTCGCCAATGGGTCGAAACAGGACTGCTGGTGACTGCCGCGATAGTCGTCACGGAGATCGTGTTTGGTCAACTGTTCAGTCCGGCATTGGCGCGTCGTCCACTACAGTTCATCGTCTTTCCATTTGCGATTCTCGCCGCAGTCCGACTCGGGCAACCGGCGACATCCTTCGTTGTATTCGGTGCATCACTTGTGGCTATCTGGAACACCGTCCGCGGCGCTGGCCCGTTCGCGTCGCCTGAAGTGCATGAAAGCCTGATTCTTCTGCAGGTGTTCATGGGGGTTCTCGCAGGGACGGGTCTGCTGCTCGCAGCCGCGATCGCGGAACGGCGCACCGGCGAGCGCCGCCGCGCAGCGTCGCTCGCCGTCGGAGAGGTGCTGGCACAGACTCCGGACGTGTCCCAGGCCGCGCCGTTGATTCTGCGACGGCTCTGTCAGACGCTCGAATGGAACATCGCGGCGTTCTGGCTCGTTGACAATGACATTCAACGACTCCGGTGTCTTACGGTCTGGAGCGACGGCGGCACGGCCGTGGCCTCATTTGCTCAAACGACAAAGGAGATGCTCTTTCAAACAGGTATCGGGCTTCCCGGACGCGTGTGGGCGACAAAACGTGCGGCGTGGATTGAAGACGTCGTACGGGATCCCAACTTTCCTCGAGCAACGGTCGCGAGGGATGCCGGGGTACATGGCGGGTTCGCCTTTCCAATTCGACTGTCAGAGGACGTCCTCGGCGTCATCGAATGTTTCACTGAAACGGTGGTCACGCCCGACACAGACCTGCTCGATACGATGTCCACGGTCGGACAACACGTGGGTCAGTTCATGGCGCGCACGCGCGTCGAGACGGACATGCGTGACGAACAACGGCGCACACGGGCCATCCTTGATACGGCGCTCGACGCAATCGTCGGCATGGATCACCGCGGTGTGATCACGGCCTTCAATCCGGCGGCGGAGCGCATCTTCGGGTATCGCGCAGCGAGGCGCTTGGTCGCGAGCTGTCGGATCTGCTCATTCCACCTGAACTTCGCCAACAGCACCGCGACGGCCTCGCGAGGTACCTGGCGACGGGCCACGGCCCGTTCATCGATCGCAGGGTGGAGACACGCGGGTATCGTGCGGATGGTCACGAGTTTCCCGTGGAGGTCGCGATCACCCGCGTCTCGGACGATCCTCCGACGTTCACAGGATTCGTGCGCGACCTGACGTCCCGCGTTCATGCGCAGCAGGAGCGAGAAGCCCTTTTGCAGCGTGAACTGAGCGCGCTTCGAGATGCCGAATCCGCCAACCGCGCCAAGGACGATTTTCTCGCCACGCTCTCTCACGAGCTGCGGACTCCGTTGAATGCCATCCTCGGGTGGACGCGCATGCTGCTGGACGGAACGATGGACGCACGCAGCAGCAGAAAGGCACTACAGGTCATCGACCGAAACGCCCACCTGCAGGCCCAGCTTGTGGCCGACATTCTGGATGTCTCCCGCATCATCACCGGCGGCCTGCGACTGGATCTGCAGCCCGTGGATCTCGGCTCCGTGATCGGTGCGACATTGGACGCAGTGCGGCCCGCAGCTGACGCGAAACAGGTGCAACTCCGATCTCGGCTTGATACCGTGGCCCGACTCACCGAGGGCGACCCTCAGCGACTACAACAGATCGTGTGGAATCTCTTGTCGAACGCGGTGAAGTTCACACCGGCCGGAGGAACCATCACCATCGAGCTGGACGACGCAGGAGACAGCGGCATCCGCATTCGGGTTCAGGATTCGGGAGCCGGCATCGAGCCGGCATTCCTGCCGCATGTTTTCGAACGATTTCGGCAGGCGGACAATAGCGTCAGCCGGCAGCATGGGGGCCTTGGGCTGGGGTTGGCGATCGTCCGACACCTCGTGGAGTTACACGGAGGCACGGTTCACGCCGACAGTCCGGGAGTCGGAAAGGGATCGGTCTTTACTATTCATCTGCCCAGGGTGGATCCCGAGCGGGCCGGGTTGCCTCCCACACAGCGTCCTTCGGATGCCGCCGCCGGGCGATCTCAGTCCGCGGATACAACGCTGCTGAAGTCGTGTCGTGCTCTCATCGTCGATGACGACGCCGACACGCGCGAGTTGATCGCCGTCATTCTCGGATCGGCCGGTGCAGTTGTGCAAACGGCATCGTCTGTCTCAGAAGGGCTGCGACATCTGAACGTTTCTCAGTTCGATGTGTTGCTGGCCGATATCGGCATGCCCGGAGTTGACGGATACGCCTTCATTCGCGAGGTGCGCGAATCCGAGATCGGGACGGATCGCCATTTGCCGGTCGCTGCAATCACGGCATACGCGGGCCACCTCGATCGCGAGCGAGCGTTGGCTGCTGGCTTCGACCGATACATCGCGAAACCATTCAGCCCGGCCGAGGTCATCGACGCCGTTCTATCGTTATGTAATCGTAGAGAGTACGACAGGCGTTAGAGCGTTTTCCGATTGAGCGTGGTTTCCTGCACGGTCTTTTCTGTCTCGACGCAGAGACGCCGAGTCACAGAGTTGCCGGGCGGCCAATGATGATCAGATCGACGAACAACACGACGACACGACGAGCGCGACGTCGGAGCACGGCCTGATGGCCTCTGTGGGGTACGGGGAACAGGCACAGCGGGACTCGTGATCTCTTAAGCGGCGTGTTTTTCTCGCCTCGGCGCCTCGGCGTCGAACTACGCCGATCCGAAAAACGCAATAACCGATTGTTTTGCCGGCTGACGCCGCGAGGGGGCGCGACAAAACATGCGCGGCGTGATGATCGTCGGCGTCAAGAACAACGTCGCGTTCTCGCTTCACACGCAGGACGGCGCAGGGTTCGCAGACACGACGCTGCCGCTCTGCGAGCAGGCGCTACAGACGTTCGCGCTCACCCTGCGCTAACCAGCGTAGACCCCATAGCCAAGGAGGCCGGCAAGGACCACAAGGCCGGCGCCAGCCACCTGGAACTCCCAGGACCGTTCCACGGACACCCGCGCCATCATCATCAACCCCTGTTTCGGTACGCAGAAGCGAAGCAGGCTCTTGATGAGGAGGCACCAGCCCACCAGCGTAAGCACTACAGATATCCCAGACCATACGTTATGAAACCCGATGATGACGCCTGCCAGTGGCAGATTCAGAAACCCGTCGACGAAGGCCCCGGCTTCCCCCCTGCCTCGGAGGAGGATGAAGAACTCCGCCCAGGCCTTTGGTTGGAGGAGGTGAGAGAGACCAAGGACTCCGAACAGAATGATGGCAAGGACTTCAACAGATCTCTCCATCCGCTTCTCCCCTCTTATTGATCCCGGAGCGCTCCAAGCGGATTGATCGCCGAGGTATCTCGCGCGCTGCAATTCTTACCGAGCGGTGAAATCCCTCTATCGTCCGGCGGCTGCTGGCGGGTTCCGTCCCGTGAGCTCGTCACCCAGCCAGCCATTTACGTCGTCCACCTGCTCCTGCGTCGACTGATGGCCTTTGTCGTAGGCGAGCATCAGACGTTTGGGCGCCGTGATGACGTTGTAGGCCGCATACATCGACGTCGGCGGACACGTCTCGTCGTTGAAGCCCCACGAATACAGTCCCGGCACGGTCACGCGGCGCGCGAAGTTCACGACGTCGTAGTAGCGCGTCGTCACGAACTTCGCTTCATCGCGATGGACGGCAGGCCCTTCGGTGGCACGAAACATGTGCGGCCAGCCGCCGGCGCGTGCGTGCAGATAGCCGGTCACGTCTGAGAGCGCCGGATAGTACGCCGCCAGCCGGGTCACGCGCCGGTCGAGTCCGGCGGTGACGATCGCCAGCGCGCCGCCCTGGCTGCCTCCCGTCACGCCCAGGTTCCGCCCGTCCCACTGCGGTAACGACGTCAGGAAATCGTTGGCGCGGAGTGTTCCTGTGTAGACGCGACGGTAGTAGTACCGTTCGCGCGAATCGAGTCCGAACGTCGGATAGCCGCTGAGGCCTCCGCGGGCCAGGCTGTCGTACACCTCCTGTGGTTGGATCACAGGAATGCCGTGGATGCCGATCTGGAACGTGATGAGGCCGCGTCCGGCAAGCTCGGCCAGCCCCCGGTACGGCCGCACGCCGGCGCCCGGCACACTGAGCAGCGCGGGATATTTTCCGGCCGCCCGCGGCATGCAGAGGACGCCGTAGAGACGGCTCGCGCCCTCCGTGAGGCCGACGTTCTGCAGGTTGATCTGCCAGCAGTCCACGTCCGCGGTGCCGTAGTCCGGCAATGGCGTCCACTTCGCGTCGATCGACAGCGCTGCCAGCCGCTTGCGCTCTGCGTCCCAGAACGCATCGAAGTCGGGCGGGTTCACCTGTGTTGGCTGGATGCTGTCGGGCGCAAACCCCGCCGTGCCGACGCCACGATACGTGCGGCCCTCGATTTCGGCAGTTGCGACGAGGCGCAGGAACCCCGATGTATTCAAGGTGCCGCCGGCGACCATCAGCGGATTCCGACCGACGACGACGGTCGCCTGGTTGACGGGCGGGAGCATCTCAGGTCCAACGCCGTACTTCACCGTCGCACCGCTGACCTGATGGCCGTCGCGCAGCACGTCGATGCGGAACGTCACCGCTTCGCCTGGCTTATAGGTCCAGTCGGAATGATCTGGCGTCACCGTGACGGCGACCCGGCTGAATGGCTGCCTCGGCGCTTGCGCCAGCGGCGCGGCCACGACACAGGCCATGACGCCGCACATAGTCAGGAACCGACGGTGTGTGATGGATGAAAGCACAGGATACTCCCCCGGCGCGCGCCATGCCCAAACGCGGAGGCAATCCCGGCACGACCAGTTAGCGGGATGATACTCCCCTGCCGTGAATTTGGCGCTCCACAGGAGTTGTGCGTTTGCTGCGTTTCCGTCGTTTGGATCTCATGGAGGCGCGCCTGACCAATTGTTCGATTGCTGACAACTCGTCTTGTGTTTCGCCCACCTTCGACATAGCGTTGCCGTCCTCACTACCACAGAACCGATAACACCGCGGTTGAAAGGGGAACAGGCCATGACCACAGCGCGACGGCTCATCGGCGTCCTTTTGTGCGTTTCTCTCGGTGCAGCAGCTCCTGCGGGCGCTGACGTCATTACTGATTGGAATGCCACCATGCTGAGCACCATCGGTGCAGCGCCCCCGGGCGCGGGCCCTTCCCGTCTTGTTGAGATGGCGATGGTCCATATCGCCATGCACGACGCGGTTCAGGCGATTCAGCAACGCTTTGAAACCTATTCCCCGGATATCACGCCGACGTCGGGCTCTGTAATTGCGGCGGCTTCCAAGGCTGCTCGCGATGTTCTGGTCAATCGCTTCCCTGCACAGGTCGATGCGCTCGAAGCGACTTATCAGGCCTACCTCGCGGCGCATCAACTCACGGGCAGCGATCCCGGCGTGGCCGCCGGAGCGCAGGCAGCCGCGGCGATTATCCAGAGGCGCGTGGGCGACGGGACCTATCCGGTGCCCGCTCCGGCCTTTTTTGGGAGCACTGAGCCCGGGCAGTGGCGGCCCACGGTGTTCAACGCCGCCGGCGAGCCGCTTCCCATGGCCGGGTCGTGGCTGGCGACGTCCTGGACCTTTGCAGTGAATCACTCGTCCCAGATGTTCTCGGGCACGCCGCCACGCATCACCAGCCGCCAATACACTGAGGAATACAATGAAGTGAAAGCGCTCGGGCGGAACGTCGGCTCGACGCGCACGCCCGAGCAGACCGCGATCGCCGTGTTCTATTCCGACGCCCCGCCCAACTATTGGAATCGGACGATGCGATCGCTTGCCGACAGGTACATCACCGATGTCGGCGACAGCGCGCGGATGTTTGCCCTCGTCAATATCGCAATGGCTGATGCCATCATGACCTCGTGGCAGACCAAGATTCTCCGCAACGTCTGGCGTCCGAGTACAGCCATTCAACTGGGAGACACCGACGGCAATCGCAAGACGGTGGGAGATCCCACCTGGCAGCCCTTGTTCGCCAACCCTAATTACCCCGACTACAGCTCAGGGGCAAACAGCCTGAGCGGCGCCGCCACCGAAATGTTGCGGTTGTTTTTCCGGACAGATCGGGTGAACTTCTCGGTCATCGGCGTTGCCGGCAACCGCGACTACACGCGATTCTCCGATGCCGCGAACGATGTCGTCGAGGCGCGCATCTACATGGGGATTCATTTTCGGTTTGCCGACGTGGCCGCTCGATCGAGTGGCCAGCGCGTGTCTCGGTGGGCCTACAAGTATTTCCTGCGTTCGCGCGACGGCGACGAATTCAATTTCGTGGAAGACCTCGACACCTTTGAAGAAGTAGACGCCGTCAATGCCGTCGACGGGGGGCAGGACGATGACGACGCGGAAGGCCCTGGGGACCGTTAGCGTTTAGCTTTAACGAGTGGCGGAGGTGTTCTCTGAACATCCCGTCACTCGTCCATAATAATCCCTCCCGTGAATTTGTCGATCTCCGTCACGCCCGTTCGACGTGCTGATGGAGGCGACATATGCGGACATTCGCGAACGCACGGTCGGCCGGTCTGACTCTCAGCTGGCTCGCCGTACTCTTTCTTCTCTTTGACAGCGCCGGCAAACTCCTTCAGGTACAGCCCGTTATCGATGGAACCTTGCAGCTCGGGTACCCTCGGGACAGCGTGTTCAGGCTAGGGGTGATCCTGCTCTCGTGCGTGGTGGCCTATGTAATTCCGCGCACGTCCGTGCTGGGCGCGCTGCTGTTGACCGGCTATCTGGGCGGCGCCGTCGCCACTCATGTGCGCGTGGAGAACCCGCTTTTCAGCCACGTTCTGTTCCCCATCTACGTTTCCGCGCTCCTCTGGGGCGGGCTCATGCTCCGCGACGCCCGGTTGCGCGCGCTGCTCCCGATTCGGAGGGCGTCATGAGCCAGGTGAGGTCGAAAGACGGGACGCCCATTGCCTACCAACGATCAGGCAGCGGCCCCGCGCTCATTCTGATAGACGGTGCTCTGTGCAGCCGCGCATTCGGCCCCTCGCCGAAGCTCGCCCCGCTGCTGGCGCAACACTTCACCGTGTTCGCGTACGACCGCCGCGGCCGCGGGCAGAGCGGCGACACGCAACCATATTCCCCGGCGCGCGAGATCGAAGACATCGCGGCGCTCATCCAGGAAGCCGGCGGGTCGGCGAATCTTCTCGGCCTGTCATCCGGAGGAGCGCTGGCCCTGCAGGCCGCAGCCGCCGGCCTTGGCATCAACAAGGTCGTTGCCTACGAGCCGCCATACGTGGACGATGCCGGTCAGCGCGGCGGCGACGCGTTCGAAACCCAGCTCAAACGTCTCGTGGCGAGTGGAAATCGCGGCGGCGCGGTGAAGTACTTCATGAAGGACATGGTTGGCGTGCCCGCTCCTTTCGTCGTCTTGATGCGGCTGATGCCGTGGATCTGGCGCAAGCTCGAGGCGGTCGCTCATACGCTCCCGTACGACGCCGCGTTGATGACCGACTTCAGGATTCCACGATCGCGCTTCGTGTTGATCACAGTGCCAGCGCTGGTCATGAACGGATCGAAAACCGATCCGAGACTGAAGGAAGCCGCGCGGGCGATCGCTGCGGTCATTCCCGGCGCGCAGCACGGCGAGCTGGCCGGACAAACGCACAACGTGAAGCCGGATGTGCTGACGCCGGCGGTGGTGGAGTTCCTCACTGCGCCGATCGGCGCGACATCAATCCGGAGCTGACGCGTATGCGGTTCATCATCATGCACAAGACCAACGCGCACTGGGAAGCAGGCGCGATTCCGACGCCGGCGCTGCTTGCGCGTGTGGGCGGGCTGCTCGGCCAGCTTGCGAAGGCTGGGGTCCTTCTTGCCGGAGAGGGTCTCCGCGCGAGCTCGGAAGGTGTGCGGCTCAAATTTTCGGCGGGCACGCGCAGTGTCAGCAACGGTCCCTTCGAGACCGGCAACGAGTTGCCTGCCGCGTTCAGCATTCTGCGCGCCGGGTCGCTCGACGAGGCCATCGAGTGGGCCTCGCGCCAGGCCAAGGTGCTGGGCGACGGTGAGGTCGACATCCGGCCCGTCACCGAACCGTGGGACATCGGCATCGGATTCCAGACCCGCGCACATCGAGACCAGGCGATACATGGTGCTGCGAAAGGCCACTGCCGCGACGGAAGCCGGAGCGGCGCCGTCGGCGGAACAGCGGGCAGAGCTGTCGCGGCTCGTCGAGGAGACCACGACTGCGAACGTGCATCTCGTCACAGAGACCATGCGCCCCAGCGCCAGGGGCAGGCGCTACAAGAACTCGCAGAACGGCGTCAGCGTGCTCGACGGCCCGTTCACTGAGTCGAAGGAGCTGATTGGTGGATACGTTGTCGTGTCCGCCGAGTCTCTCGATGCCGCCGGCCGATGGGCGCTGCATGTACTTCGACGCGGTCGAGGCCGACGAGGTAGACGTGCGCGAGTTGGAATGATGTGTCCTCGTTCAGCGGTAGACGGTCGACATCGACCGCGGCGGATACCGCTCGCCGGCGGCGACTCCGGGCGGCGCAATTTCGTCCAGTGTGGCGACGTCCTGCGCAGTGAGAGCGACCGCCGCAGCACCCACGTTTTCTTCGACGCGCGAACGACGCTTCGATCCGGGGATGGGCACGATGTCGTCACCCTTCGCCAAGAGCCAGGCCAGGGCAAGCTGCGCAGGTGTGCATTTTTTCTGCGCGGCCATCTCCTCGACCTTCCGGACCAGCGACATGTTGCTCTCGAAGTTGCCCGGCTGGAAACGGGGATACGTGTGACGGACGTCGTCTTCGGGCAGGTCGGCCATCGCCTTGAATCGGCCTGCCAGAAATCCCCGGCCCAGCGGACTGAACGGGACAAAGCCGATGCCGAGCTCCCGGCAGGTGGCCAGCACGCCGTTGTTCTCGACGTCACGCGTCCACAGCGAGTACTCGCTCTGAAGAGCAGCGATGGGATGGACCGCCGCTGCTCGCCGGAGCGTAGCGGGCGCGGCTTCTGACATCCCCAGGTAACGCACCTTTCCCGCGCGGACGAGCTCTGCCATCGCCCCGATCGTTTCCTCGATCGGCACGTTCAAATCGACACGATGTTGATAGTAAAGATCGATGACGTCGATGCCCAGCCGCTTCAGCGACGCATCGCAACACTGGCGCACGTATTCGGGCGAGCCGTTCACTCCCAGGTGCGCCCCGGCCGCGTCGCGCACGTTTCCGAACTTCGTCGCGAGCACTACCGAGGCTCGACGATCGCGGATGGCCTTGCCCACCAGGACTTCGTTGGTGAACGGACCATACATATCCGCGGTATCGAGGAACGTGACGCCCAGATCCAGGGCCCGATGAATCGTCCTGATCGACTCCTCATCGTCGCGACCCGTGTAGAACTCGGACATGCCCATACAGCCAAGGCCGATCGCGGAAACACGAGGGCCGTTCGTGCCGAGTTGCCGATTTGTCATGTCGCCGATGCTACCGCACTATACTTGCCGCACTATGAAGAAAACAGTTTGCGCCCTCGCGATTCTGATGAGCCTGGCACCCGCTGCCGGGGCCGAAGTCATCCGCGTCGAGATTGCCAGGCGTGCCGATGTGGGCGCGTCCGGCTACGAGAAACTCGTCGGCACGATCTATTTCGCCGTCGATCCCGCGCACCCGCGGAACTCGGTGGTGGTCGATCTCGACAAGGCGAAGAAGAACGGCCAGGGACTCGTCGAGTTCTCTGCCGACCTCTATATCCTGCAGCCGAAGGACGCGGCTCGCCGCAACGGTGTCGCGCTGGTCGAAGTCTCGAATCGCGGCAACAAGGGGCTGCTCTCGGGATTCGCCCGCGCGGCGGGGGGCAATCTCGATCCGGCGACAGACAGTCACCTCGGCGATGGCTTCCTCACGGCGCAGGGGTACACGCTGGTCTGGGTTGGCTGGCAGTTCGACGTGGCGAGCGAGGGCGGCATAAAGCTTCACGCACCGGTCGCCGTCGGCACCAGCGGCATCGTTCGCGCCGATTTCACGCCGAACGAGCGCCAGACCGAGGCGGTCTTCGTCGATCTTTCGCGCTACGCGCCCGCTGACATCTCCGCCGCCGACACCGCCTTGACGGTTCGCGATGGCGCGTACGGCAAGCCGGATGTCGTCGCGCGCGCCGAATGGCAGCTGCGCGGAAACACGGTGACCATGCCCGCAGGATTCGAGCCCGGCAGGACCTACCAGCTGTCCTACCGCGTCAACGATCTTCGCGTGACGGGGACGGGTCTCGTGGCGTTCCGCGACACCGCCTCCTGGCTGAAGCATCAGCCCGACGCGGCCGCGCGCGTGCGCCACGCGTACGCCTTCGGCTCGTCTCAATCGGGACGGTTCCTGCGCACGTTCCTCTACTACGGCTTCAACAGCGACGAGAAGAACAGGATGGTCTATGACGGTGTGATGGCGCACATCGCCGGAGCCGGCAAGATTTCGATCAACGAGCGCGGCGCCACGCCCAATGCGGCTTCGGCATCCAACGTGACGAATTTTCCGTTCACCAACGCGTCCGCACGCGATCCGCTGAGCGGCCGGTCAGACGGCTTGCTCGACAACGATCGCGCACGGCAGAACCAGCCCAAGGTCTTTTTCACGAACAGCGCGGTCGAGTACCTGGAACACCCGTGCGGCCGCGCTCACACACACCACGCCCGATGGCAAAACCGACGTGGCGCCTCCCGACAACACGCGGATTTATTTCCTCACAGGAACACAGCATTCACCGGGGCAGTTCCCTCCAAGACGACTCACCGGGCAGCAGCTCGACAACCCTGTGCAGTACCTGGTGGACGCTCCGTGCCCTGCTCACGGCCATGGATCATTGGGTACGGCAAGGCAGTGCACCTCCCGCCAGCCAGTACCCGAAGTTGATCGACGGCACGCTCGTTCGCCGCGAGGCCCTCACGTTTCCAGCGATTCCCGGTGTGCAGTCGCCACAGCTGATTCAATCCGCTCGTCAGGGCTCGACACCGTTGCCGCTCCTTGTGCCCCAGGTCGATGGCGACGGCAACGAACGAGCCGGCATCAGGTCGGTCGAGCAGGCGGTGCCCGTCGCAACCTATGCGGGCTGGAACTTCCGAAGCCCGGCGGTGGGGGCTCCGAAGGAGCTGGTCTCGCTGATGGGATCGTCGATTCCGTTCGCCGCGACCGACGAAACCAGAAAGCCCGGCGATCCGCGCCACTCGCTGACGTCGCGCTACGCGTCGAAGGAGCAGTATCTCGGCCAGGCCAGGCAGCATGCCGACACGCTCGTCAAAGGTGGTTACTTGCTGGCCGCCGACATTCCGCAGGTCATGAAACGGATGGAAGAGCTGTGGGCGCTGGCACGGGGAGCGGAGAACTGAACCGCATGCGGTTGCGTCTACTCCACATCGATTTCCTCCCAGCCGCATCGGCGAAGCGAGCACCTGAGGGTTTCGGCACGGTCCAGCAACCCGATGATGTCGGGGTGCCGCTCATGGACCACATAGGGCCGCGGGCCCTCGGGGTCATCGTCCACCACGAAGTAGAAGCCCTCTGGGAGCTCGAAGACCATGAACCAGAGGTCCGAGCGCCCCTCTGACGAGAAACGCCAGAGAATCAGCCCGTTGGAAATCGGATCCAGGGACTCGCCGTCGGGGACGCGAGAGCTGCTTTCCTTACCTTCCATATAGGTTCAGGGCATTGACGCGAGGCAAAGACAATGCCCACGAGCGTCTCGTCGCGATCGGCCGTGAACCGGCTGTTTTCTTAACGATTCTTGATGCGGCGATTTTTCAACAGATCCGTGTGAGGGACATTTGTCTGCCCGTGAGGAGATTTCGAGCCCGCACTCTGAGCGCAGAAGTGTGAAGCTCCTGTGCGCGAGCTGCGAGCCCATATGGAGTCCACCGGCGGATCGGCCGAAAGGCTTTATGAAGGACGATTGACCCCGTGTCTGTAGCACCACCGAAGATAGAGCGCCGCGAAATTCCTGACTGCCCGAGATGCGGCCGGGGAAACGCCAACCGCCTTCCTGAAGTATCAGCCAACTCCCTATTCCGCTGGTTTCGTTGTCGCCACTGCGCTCACATCTGGAGCAAGGGGCCGCGTCATTACCTCCGCTGATTAACCGAAAATCCGCTCGAAGTTCCCGCTGAAGATCTTCTCGCTGACGTTCGGCTCGGCCCCGATCTCGTGAAGGATCGCCTGTTGCGCCCCGTGAATCACCCGGCGCCATCCGCGTGGGAAAAATGATGAGTCTGTGCCGAACAGCAGCCGGTCGGGTCCGGCGATGGCGAGGGCGCGATGGAAGACCTCTGCGAGTGTGAGGCCCGGCACGAACCGGATCCAGCTGTTCGAGCTGGACGTGTCGAACAGGATGTTCGGACACGATTCGGCCGCCATCAGCGCCTCGCGAAAGAACCCGCCGCCGAAGTGCGGCACGATGACAGGTACTGTTGGAAACGACGCGGCGGTCACGGCAAGCGCGAGCGGATCCCCGAAGCGTACGTCGAAGGCGCTGCGGAGCCCGAGCTTCGCGCGTGCCTCGATTGAGAGATACCCGCAGTGGGCGAAGATCGCACCGCCGTGAGCGGCCGCGACCTCGAAGATCTTTGCGACCCGCTCGTCGTCCAGCCGGTACCGATGCATCGCGGGAAAAAGGCAGATGCACCGCAGACCGAGGGCGGTCAAGCCGTGTCTCGCGCGTTCCTCAGCGTCGGCCGCTGTGGCGTTCAGGACGAAGAACCCGACAAAGCGGGTCGGGTATCGACCGACAGCCTCCGCTACCGACTCTTCATCGCCAGGCATGCTGGCGATGAGGCCCACTCGCGACACATGTGACTTGTCGAGCTCGGTAATCCAACGCGCGGCGAGCGCATCGGTCGTGCCCGGCGCCTCCCAACCCAGTTCCTCGATCGTTCGCTCGGCAGCTCTGTTGCTGCCTGCGCCGTACTTCTCACGACCGAGCGTCTCGTAGAACCGCGACGACAGGAAGTGGCAGTGCGCGTCGTGAAGAGCTATCGCCATGCGACGATCTCAGAAGGCATACTCGACGCCGATGAGCGGCGTCACCTTGTCGCGCAGGCCGTTATCGTCGAGGTTGAACAACACGTTGAAGTCCACGAGCAATCGATCGAACAGGCTCACCTTCAGGCCGCTGGCACCGCTGAGCGCGTTCAACGAGTCGCGTTCGAAGACGATGTTCGGAAACGTGGACGTGCCATCGAGCGCGTGAAACGTCTCGCGCCGGAGCCGCTCGGCGTTGATGACGTAGACGCCCAGGAGGTCGAACGCCAGCGTCACGCGCGAGTTCACGCTCACGTCCGCGCCGGCCGCATAGCCGACCTGGTCCGGAAAATCCGCCGACTCGCCCTTCGCCGGGTTGCCGGCCAGCACGCTCGAGCCGTTCCATTTGTAGCTGAGGTTCGCGTGCGGCGATACCCGCTGAAACGTCCCCGACCAGATGCCGAACGGCTGGAGGCCGGCCGTGCCGCTGCCGAGCAGGTTCATCTCGTCGCCCGTGGGAATTCGCAGATCGAGCCCGACCGCCACGCCACTGGTTGCGGTCTTCCGGAGAGAGTGCTTCATGCGCACCATCACGTCGCCCATCCCCATCGCGCTGCCCACGGCGGTGAACACGCGCTCCTCTCCGACATCGCCGTCCGACTGCCGGAAGAAATGCGTGAGAGGATTCGTCGTTCCGAGACGATGGATCGTGGCGTCGGAGACGACCTTGATGTTGGTGCTCACGATCGGCAGTGCGACCGAAATATCGAAGTGGTCGGTGATACCGACCGTGAGAAACGTCGTCGACTGGGCCACGCTGGCTTCGATCGCGTTGGTCGTCGCCACAACGTCTTCGCGGCCGCCGCGAAGCGCCGCGTTGTCGTGGGTGAACACCGCGGGAACCGTGCGCAAATCCAGCCCCTCGACCGTGTCGAAGGTAAAGCGCTGGAACGCGAAGCCCACCGATACACGACGCGCTCCGATGGTCTCGGCCCGTTCGGCGAGAATCGGTCCGAAGCTCTGCGTCGTGCGCTGAAAGATGCCAAGGCTGGCATCGAACTGATAGGTGAACCCCGAGGCGGGCGACGGCAGCGGCACGCTGACGATTTGCCCCACCAGCGCCGTGCCGAACTGGCTGAAGTTGCTCTGGAAATCGCTGTTGAAGTGCGCCCGGTGTGGCTGCTCGCCGGGCAACGTGGCCTCGCTGTCGAGTATGAGTCCTTCGGGTCCATAAAGATCAGTGAAGAGCGTTGCGAGATTCCTGACCGGCGCCGTCAGGTCGTAAGGTTCCTGGGCACGTGCTTCAGGCGCGACGACGATCATGCACACGAGTAGTCCAGCGATGCGGCGGACCATGTAGTCTTCTCCTCTGTTGTATTAGCGAATGTCGACAAGCTTCCAGCCGTCGCGAGTCCGTGACAGTGTCATGGTCTGCCGGCTTTCGCCCGTCTGCTGTCGTCCACCCGCCTGAATGGTATCGCGCCGGCGCACCAGAACCGTCGCTTCGTCGCCGCGCCGGTCAATCGAAAGTATCGTGAGCTCCACGCGCTGAGATGTCACGGCGCGGAATCCATCATTCAGCCTCCGCTCTTCCTCACGCGAGAGATTCGGTTTGATCGATCGGAAGAGCCCGATGTCCTTGCTCTCGATCGCGCGCGCATACATCGCCGTCACGTTGCGAATGGCCGCCTCATCCTCTTCGGCAGACGGTGCCTGCGATGACGGCTGAGGGCGCTTACTTTCCGCTGCGGCCGAGGTCGCCGCCGGTTTCGGAGGTGCGACCGGTTCAGGCGTCGAAGCCGGAGGAGTGGCAGCGGCTGCCGGTGGAGCCGTTGGCTGAGGCGCTGGTGCGGGCGGCAGCTCTGCTCGCGGCGGCGGTGGCGCCGTCGTCGGTGGTGGCACTGTCGTCGGTGGTTGTGACTGCGGTACCGCCGCCGGAGCGGCGGCCGGTGCGGGTGGCCGTGTCTGCGGCGGCACCTCGCGTTCGAAGGTCCTCGGTCGAGCGCCTCGCGCCTCGGCAACTTGCTCGCGTGCACGAGAGAGCTCGCTCAGGCGCAATGCAACCTCGGCGACGCTCGGCGCGCTCGCGTCGATGCCGCGCGCGGTGTCGAGCGCCTGAGCGGCGCCCTGCACGTCGCCCGCCGCTATCCGGCGGCGCGCATCGGCAATCGCCTCCTCAAACCGCGTCAGGACCGCGCGTGCCTCGGCACGGATCTTCGTCGCCTGGGCATTGGTCGCCTCGAGCGCGAGCACCTGCTCCGCGTACGCGAGCGCCGCGCGGTAGTTCCGCGCCTCCAGGCTCGCTGAGGCGAGTGCCAATCGGCTCGGAATCGCCGGATCCGGCGCTGTTTCCACGGGTGGCGCCTGCGACGGAGTGATGGACGGCTCGCGCCACGTTGTGTACAGGCCCGCCCCGACGATGGCAACGAGCGCAAGGCCAACGCCGATAGGCCACCCGAGCGAAACGCCGCCCAACGGACGCACACTCCGCGACCCCGAACCCGGACTCGATGCCGTCGAAAGGCCGAACCGGCTCGACAACACTTCAACTGCGCGCGAGTGCCCCGATTCGATGTCCCGCCTCACACGCTTCAGGTCGGCCCGCAGGTCCGCCGCCGACTGATATCTCAGCTCGCGATCTTTCTCGAGGCAGTTGTTGATCACTTCCTGGAGACGGATCGGCAGCTCGGGATTCAGCACAACCGGCGCCACTGGTGAGCGGTTGAGAATCGACGCGAGAATCACGGCCGAGGTCTTGCCGGGAAATGGATGGTGGCCCGTCGCGCACTCGTAAAGCACCACACCCAGCGAGAAAAGATCGGTGCGCGCGTCGAGCTCTTCGCCGGTCGCCTGCTCAGGCGACATATACGACACGGTCCCGAGCGTGACGCCGGCAACGGTCTGTTCCGCGCCGTCCTGGGTCGTGCCCGATTCCATGTCGACCGCCGTCAGCTTCGCAAGCCCGAAGTCGAGGATCTTCACGTGACCCCGGTCGGTGACGAAGACGTTTCCCGGCTTGATATCGCGGTGGATGATGCCTTCGCTGTGCGCCGCGTGCAATGCGTCGGCGGTTTCGATGCCGATGTCCAGAAGCTGGTGAATCTTGACCGACCCCGCGTCGAGGAACTCGCGCAGCGACCGCCCCTTCATGAGCTCCATGACGATGAAGGGGTGCCCCTCGAACTCGTCGATGTCGTAGATCGTGCAGATGTTCGCGTGGTTCAGGGACGAGGCCGAGCGGGCTTCTGAGCGAAGCCTCTGCACCGCCTGGGGATCGTGCGCAAGATCTTCGGAAACGAATTTGAGCGCAACGGGTCGTCCGAGCCGGACGTCTTCGGCGCGATACACCACGCCCATGCCGCCCGATCCCAGCTGCCCGACCACGCGATAATGCGAAATTGTCCGTCCGATCATGGACACTTCAGGCGCCCGCGAAACCCAACATCGCCGATCATACTCAAGATAGACCGGTCCACTGTTCAAAACGTGCGAACCGCCGTTTTCGAACAGGAAGCCGGGCCGGGTCACCCAGGCCCCGCCCGGGCACGGCCTCCCGTCTTCTGGGGACCGAATTTTACAGGCAGCCGCAACTCATAGGAGGGATTTGCCGGAAGGGGTCACATACCTGACCTTAACGCAAGGATCGGATCGATCTGCGACGCACGGCGGGCGGGAATATACGTCGCGACCAGGGCAACGGCCGTCAGACCCGCGGCGACTGAGGCGTAGGTCACGGGATCCATGGGGCCGACGCCGAACAGCAACGCCGACATGACACGCGTCACCACGACGGTCACACCGATGCCCAATGCGATGCCCGTCAACGTCAGCATGAGGCCATGACGGAGAAACAGGCGGCGCACGTCTCCGGTCTCGGCGCCGAGCGCCATGCGCGTGCCGATTTCACGAGTCCGTTGTGTGACGACGTACGCGATGACGCCGTAGATTCCGACGACGCCGAGAAGCAGCGCCACGCTGGCGGCAATGGCGAGCATGACCATGGCAAAGGACGTCTGCGCCATCGAGTGCGCCCGAATCTCGTTGAGCGTCTGTACCGCGGCGAGTGGCAGATTCGAATTGACGGACCAGACGGTTTGCTGAATCTCGCGCAGGAAGCCCGGCGCGTGCAGACGGTTCGTTCTCACGGCGTAGGCCATCGTTCGCTGCTGATAGGTGTCATTCAACAGCGGCCAGTACACGATTGCCGTCGCCAGATGATTCACCCCATCGTCACGCTCGTTGCCGACGACCCCGATGATTTCGTGCCACGGGTCGGCGGGACTGCTTCGAACGCGCTTGCCGAGCGCTCTCGATGGCTCGTGCCAGTATTCCCGTGCCAGAGTTTCGGAGATGACCACCACGGGCCTGAGCTGATAGATATCGGTCCACGTAACGGATCTGCCTGCGGCCAACCGGTTGCCCATCGTCTCGAAATAGCCAGGGGCGAAACTCTTGAAGCGGCGCAATGGCGGCATCTCGCCGTCCCGAACCGCGATGTGCTCCACGTAGAGCGGGTTCCCGTTGTCCTCGCCGTCCATCGTGATCGAGGATGAGAGACCGACGGAAACAACACCCGGCAACTGCTGAAGACGCTGCGCGATCTGCTCGTGCGTGCGCGCGAATTGCTGATCGTCAGCGATGACATTTCCCGGCACGGCCAGGCGGAATGTCTGCACTTCCTCCGGGCGCACGAAGCCGGGAT
The DNA here is from genome assembly GCA_963811435.1 of Vicinamibacterales bacterium. GTDB lineage: Bacteria > Acidobacteriota > Vicinamibacteria > Vicinamibacterales > JAMQPK01 > JAMQPK01. Next base: position 2,122,604 of record CAWERD010000002.1, on the reverse strand, counting down.
GGACTTCTCGCATGGCCACGAACGTCCGAATCATCAGGCCCGACACAATCAACAGCGTAACGGCCAGCGCCACTTCTGCGACGACGAGCGAATTGCGCGTGCGATGTCGCCCACGCGAATCGCTGGCCGATCGGCCGCCTTCCTTCAGCGCCGTGGCGTCAGGTGTGCCGAATCTCGAGAGCGGAATGAGGCCGAATAGCACACCGGTCACGAGCGAGATGGCCAGCGCAAAGAGCAGCACAGTCGGGTCGATGCCGATCTCGTCCACGCGGGGCAGCTCTGCAGGCGCCATCCTTCGCAGCAGGCTGAGCCCGTTCTGTGCGAAGAGCAGGCCCAGCGCGCCGCCCGCGAGCCCGAGCATCACGCTCTCCGAGAGCAACTCGCGCGCGATGCGGGCACGGGTTGCGCCGAGCGCTGCACGCAGCGCGAGCGCCTGCTGGCGTCCTTCGGCGCGGACGAGAAACAGGTTCGCGACGTTCGCGCAGGCGATCAGCAGCACGATGCCGACAGCAGCCAGGAGAATCCACAGGACCTCGGCGATGTCTCCGATCACATCGCCAGCCAATGGCCGAACGTAAGGCGCCAATTGCAGAACGGCGTACGTCCGAGGGAGGAGCGGGATCATGCGCGCGACGTCGGCATTGGCCTGAGGAAGCATGATGCCTGGACGCAGGCGTGCCACCACCTGAAAGTCGAAGCTGATTCCGCCGTCGTTCGGACGCTGCAGCTGCATCGGCAGCAACACGGCAGCATCGCTGCGCAGGAATTTGAAGGATGCGGGCAACACCCCGATGACTTCGGAAGATCTTCCGTCGATCTGCAGCGTTTGACCGATGACGTCCTCCGCGCCGGCGAATCGCCGCTGCCAGTAGCCGTGCGTCAGGATCACTCGCCGCGGAGCGCCCGGCGCATCATCGTCTTTGTTGAAGAGCCGGCCGAGCAGCGGCCGCACTCTGAGCACAGGCAGCACCGCTTCGGAAACGGACAGCGACTCGACCTGCTCTGGCTCGCCGCGCCCGGTGATCGAAACCTCGTCCGACTCCCATGCGCCCATTCCCTCGAACACCCGATGGTTGTCGTGGTAGGTGAAATACGTGTGCGGGCCGTGATTCATCAGGGCCACATTGATTCCCGGCCCGCGGTGATACACGCCGACCAGCCGCTCGGGCTCGTCGAACGGAAGAGGCTTCAAGAGGACGCCGTAGACAAGGCTGAAAATCGAGACGTTGGCACCGATGCCGAGTGCGAGCGTGAAAACGGCGACGAGGGTGAAGGCAGGATTCCTTATCAGTCCTCGAAGCGCATAGCGAATGTCTTGTGCGAGACCGCTCATCGAGCGGCATGTATCAACACGCGTGCCGCGAATTCATGTGTGTTTGGGCGATTTGGCGGCTTTTTTGACCAATTGCGGGATCGAGGTTCCCACGCGCGGACGTGCCGGCGTCGGATCTGCGCTTGCGATGAAGATCGGCCTATTGCTTTGGAGGCTCGGACAAGCCGATCGCAACGAAGCGGCCGTCCGGTCTCATCTGGATCACGCCCTGTTGCGCCAGGCTGGTCAACAGGCGGCCGCACACATCAGGCGGAACCTGGAACAAGCGCGACGCTTGATCGGGTGTCAGCGCGAGACCGGGCACGTGCCGTATCTCGCTGCGGAGTCGATTGAGGAGCGCTTCCCGCATTGCCGTGTCACGGCGGTCATCAAGCTGAGCGTCTGGGGTCATCCAGAGTTCTACAGCAATGACGTTGCCAGCTTTTTTGCCCTTAAGACCGCGCATTTTTGGGCAACTGGCCAACTGCCCTGAATCTCTTGTTTCATCGCAGAACACACCGAGGCCCATTGCGAGACACGGACGGAGGAGATCAGATCGTCCTGGTGGCGCCGCCGTCCATGTCGATGAGCGCCCCCTGAAGGAACCTTCCTTCGGGTCCGACGACGAACGCGGCAAGGTTGGCGATGTCGGCCGGCTCGCCAATGCGCGTCACCTGCTCCGCTGCCACGAACCGATGCTCCGCAGATAGCAGGCCGGTGCCATCCTGCGCAGCGAGATCGGCGAGTCGCTTTCTCAACCGATCGGTTCGGATCGATCCGGGGTTGACGGCGTTCACCTGAACGCCATCGGCCACGCCCGTCGCGGCGAGCGCCTTCGTGAGCGAGAGCATCGCGGCATTCACCGATCCGCCGATGGCAAATGCAGCCCCGGGCGTTCGGCCGCCGATGCCGGCAATGTTCAGAACCGATCCTTGTGTCCCCTTCAGATGCGGCCATGCGGCGCGAACCAGCCGGACAGCGCCGAAATACTTCAGCGCGAAGCCGTCGAGAAAATCGTCATCGGTCAACGATAGAAAGTCGCCGCGCCTGGTGGCGCCGGCGTTGTTGATGACGATGTCCAGCTTTTTGAACCTGTCGAGGGCAAAGGCGACGACCTTCGACGGCGCGTCCGGAGCGCGAAGATCGAGCGCAATGGCATCGGCCTGTCCGGCGGCGGCAACGATCTCCTGAACGGCGGATTGAAGCAGCTCGGCGTTACGCGCGCAAAGCACCGTTGCCGCCCCGCAGGCGGCCAGCTTCAGGGCAATGGCGCGGCCGATGCCGCGGCTGGAACCCGTGACGATCGCAACTTTCCCTTCCAATGTACGCGCTCGATCCTCGCTCATCAGTTCACCAGCTCCTTGCGTGAAAATTCTATGTCGCGAACCGTCAGCCGGAGGAAGGGGGGCAGTAGAATGCAGCAAGCAGGTATGCGGCTGAAGATTTCGTCGCTCGCGGGATGGGTCCTCTGTCTGTTGCTGGCCTGCCCCGCTTTCGTGGTAGCCGAGCCGACGCCTGTGCGCTTCGCCGAGGGCCTGGCTCATGGTTTTCTCGTGCTGCGCAGCCTCGACGGAAAAATTCTCGCCAACGGCGATCTGATTCAAACCGTCCGTGCGGGGCGTGTGACCAGCCAGATTGTCTTTCATTTCGCAGACGGGTCGATCCACGATGAGACCGTCGTCTTTTCACAGAACGACGTGTTTCGCCTCCTGAGCTATCACTTGATACAGAAGGGCACATCGTTTCGCTGGACGCTCGACATGACGATGAACACCGAGACCGGTCGCGTCGTCGTGCGTCATCGAGAGAAAGGCGACGATGAGGACGTCGAGGACGAGAAGCTCGACCTTGCTCCCGACGTCGCCAACGGGATGATGGTGACGGTATTGAAAAATCTCAGCGCCAAAACTGTTCCTGCGGCAGCCTCGTTCGTGGCCGCGACGCCCGGCCCTCGCGCGGTAAAGCTCGCCATTTCGAGCGGGGGTTCCGAGTCATTTTCGATTGGGGGTTCCACTCGTCGCGCCACACATTACATTATCAAGGCGGAGATCGGCGGCCTCAGTGGACTGCTGGCGCCGCTCGTCGGCAAACAACCGCCCGACACACACGTGTGGATTTCCGAGGGACCCGCGCCGGCGTTCGTCAAGTCTGAAGGACCACTGTTCTACGGAGGGCCCCTATGGCGAATCGAGCTCACGAGTCCCGTATGGCCGGCCGCACGACGTTGACACTGTCAGCTCGGAGGCGCACATGAACGTCCTGCTCCTTTCGATGCCCGATTCCTTCGAGCATATGCCGCCGATCGTGGTCAGGATGCCCAACGGCGCCCTGTCGTCGATCGCGGGCAACATCGATCCGCACCATCGCGTGGCCATCGCCGACCTCATCCTTGTGCAGTCGAAGGTCGTCCCGGCTGTCCAAGACTTGATGCGCGAGTACGAGCCCGATGTCGTCGGCATGTCGGTGATGACGTTTCAACGGGCAACGGCGTTCAAGATCGCGAGGCTCGTCAAGCATCTCCGGCCTCAGACGCGCGTTGTCGTTGGCGGCTACGACCCGAGCCTGGCGCCGGCGGCCTATGAAGCATGTGACGACGTGGATTTTCTGGTGCGCGGCGAAGGTGAGCAGACATTCTCAGAGCTGTTGCGGGCGCTCGAGGCCGGCGGATCTCTTCCGTCGATCGCGGGGCTGTCCTGCAGAAGCAGGACAGGTCTTGCACGACAAGACCCGCCATACAACGCGTGGGTTCATGGTCCCGAGCGTGCGATCGCGGCCCTGAAATCGAATCCGCTTCGCCTGCCCAACCGCGCGGCTCGTGTCTTCAAAGGCTATACGATGCTCGGACGCCAGGTCGATGTTGTCGAAACGTCGAGGGGCTGCACGTACGACTGCAGTTTCTGCTCCATCATCGAGATGCGCGGCCGCAACTTCCACACCTACTCGATCGAGCGCGTGATTGCCGACATCGTCGATGCGCGAAGCCACGGCGCGAGGGCCATCTTTCTCGTCGACGACAACATCACGCTCGACATCCGCCGCTTCGAAGAGCTGTGCGAGGCCATTATCGAAGCCGGACTCAACGGTATCGAGTATCTCGTGCAGGCCATGACGTCTCCCCTGGCGCAACACGGCGAGAGGCTCGCTCCGCTGATGAAGCGGGCAGGGTTCCGCTATGTCTTCCTCGGCATCGAGAACATTCTGGAGAGTGATCTCGACTTCCTGAAGGCGCGTGCGAAAAATGCGCGGCACGGACTGGAGGGCGGCGGCAACGCGACAATCGAAGCCATCGATCATCTTCATCGTCACGGCCTGTTCGTGGTCGGCGGCCTCATCGTCGGCAACCCGGACGACACGCGCGAGTCTATCGAAACCAATCTGGAATTTGCGCGACGATACGTCGACTGGCCTTACATTCAGCACCCGACGCCATATCCACGGACGCCAATGACGCAGCAGTTCAGGGAGCAGAACCTGATCATCGACGAAAACATGTCTCACTACGATGGAACGACTGCCGTGGTTCGAACAAAACATGTGCAGGCGGCCGACGTCGAGTTCCTGCGCTGGCGCGCGGAACGCTGGATCAAGCTGAAGCATCTGCCGGCCGCGTTTCTCCACAGCCCGTCGTTCGTACTGCGCCAGTGGCCCGCCATGACGAAGCACACGTTTGCCGGAACGAGCCTTCGATCGATTCTCGGCCTGGAAGCGCCGCGCATCGTGTTCGAACGCTACAGGCAAACGCGACACCGCGAGCGCGTGTACGTGGAACTTCCCGCCGAAGTGCAAACGGCCGTCCTGCCCGAAGCGGTCGCCTGAAGTCGGGTAACACGAGGGATCGCGTCAGCGTTATGCACAGCCACTTCCTGATGGAGTCGCCGATCGGCATGCTGACGCTCATAAAACGCGACGGAGTCCTCAGCGGGTTGTATATGGGCAACCCTGTTGACGCTCATGCGGAACTCCTGGGCCCGAGTGTGGATTCGGGATTCGATGACGTCGTGGAGCAGTTGACGGAGTATTTCGAGCGGACGCGAACGGTCTTCACGGTCCCGATCGCGCCGATGGGCACGGCGTTTCAGCAACGAGTCTGGACAGAGCTTCAGACGATCCCGTACGGCGAAACGCGCAGCTACGGTCAGTTGGCCAACGCAATTGGCAAACCATCGGCGATGCGGGCTGTCGGGGCGGCCAACGGGCAAAACCCCATCAGCATCATCGTGCCGTGCCATCGCGTCATCGGAACGAACGGCACCCTCGTCGGCTACGGCGGCGGGCTTGAGCGCAAGCGGTTTCTGCTCGATCTGGAACAAGCCGGCCTGAAGTTGTTCTAGCGCAAACACGACGACGCGATGAGCACGACGACGCGGCGGTAACCTACCGTCTGTATCGTGCATCGATAGCGCAGGGCTTCTTGACCCGCCGTAGTCTTGGCGAGGGCGGTTAGCCTTGCCCGCGCATCGGTGGCACAGGGCTTTAGCCCTGTCACCCAGACACGAAGAAAACGAAGAACACGATGACGCGACGAGCACGACGATGCGGCAATCGTCTGGAGGCTCGTTCCTCCGCTTTGCCTGGCTCGACCTACTTGCGCTGAACCTTCACAATCAGCACGAAGAAATTCTTGCCGGGCTCGACGATGGTTTGATGCGCGACGCCCGGCGGCATCACCAGCACGTCTCCGGTAGCCACCTTCTGAGATTTGCCTCCGAGATGGCGCGGTCCGCGGATCTCGCCGTTGCCGGTATCCTTCGCGTCCTCGATCGTACCCCCATAGAGGATGGTCGCTTCACCGCCCTGAACGACGAAGACATCCGTCCAGTTCTGGTGGAGCTCTCCTGCCCCGCTGGCGTCGCGCCGCAGGATCTCGAACTTGTGGTTGCCGAGGTCAGAGAGGATCTGCGACGCGCTGGTCGTCTTCTTCGCCGTCTGCTGATCCTTCAAGGTGGGCGAATACCCGCTTAACTTAGAGGCCGGCCAGTAGATCACTTCGGAATTCGATTGGGCCGAGGCAGGCGTGGCGCAGAGCGCGACGACGAGAAGAACACTCAGTTTCACGTGACCTCCTAAGCGGTTGCGGATGCGGCGTGCATTCTAAACCATCCGTCCTGGTGCTGTTTTTCGCTTGCGTTCGCGCCCGGTCCGGACCTACTGTTGTCAGTAACTGATATGTCAGTCGGTGAGGGAAGGAAATGAGCAAACCGACCGATCTCGTGCAGGGCACCCTGGACCTGCTCATCCTGAAAGTCGTCGCGCTGGAGCCGATGCACGGCTGGGCCATCGCGCAACGGATTCGGCAGATGTCGAGCGAGGTCTTGCAGGTCGGCCAGAGCGCACTCTACCCCGCCCTGCACAAACTGGAGCGGCACGGCTGGATTAAATCGGAATGGAAAACCTCTGAAACGAACCGGCGCGCGAGGTATTACTCGCTCACGCGCGCAGGACGCAAGGCTGTTGCCGAGGAAGCGGCCAACTGGGAGCGCTTGTCTGCGGCCATTTCCGGCATCGTGCGCACAACGTAGCGAGGAGGTTCGAGATGTTTCGCTGGCTCGCCGGGCTTCGCGTCGCACTTCGATCCCTCATCAGCCGAACGCGCGTCGAGGAGGAACTCGACGAAGAGATGCAGTTCCATCTCGAGCGGCAGATCGACGAAGGGCTGAGCGCCGGACTTCCACGGGAGGAGGCGCGGTACGCGGCATTGCGCGCGATGGGCGCGATCGGCAAGAGCAAAGAAGAGTCTCGCGATCTGTGGAGCGCGAAATTCGTCAGCGATTTCGTTGGCGATCTCCGATATGCCGGACGCGGTCTGCGCCGGAATCCAGGCTTCGCTGTGCTCGCCATTGTCATCATGGCGCTCGGCATCGGGGCCAACACGGCTGTTTTCAGCGTCGTCAACGGCGTGCTGCTGAAACCGCTGCCCTACCCCGAGGCGGATCGCATTGTGTCGCTTTCCACGGCGTATTTGACGACAGGCGGCAACAGTTCTCTGGTCACCATTGCCAACTTTCGGGATTGGCGTGACCAGAGCGCCTCGTTCGAGGCGATGGCCACCTACCGGCCGGGGGAAACATCGGTCACGCCGGGCGCAACGGCGGAGTACGGGCGCACCGCCAGCGTCGATGCCCAGTTTTTTCGTATCTTCGCGGTCGAACCGATCATCGGCCGCACGTTCACCCCTGCGGAAGTCGGCCCCGGCGCACCCGCACAAGTGCTCATCAGCCATTCGTACTGGCAAAGCCGCTTTGGCGGAGACCCTCGCATCCTCGAGCGGACGATTCGCGTGGGCAACGATTCGCGGGCCATCATCGGCGTGCTTCCACCCGGCTTCCAGTTTCCCGGCCAGACCGATGTGTGGCTTCCGCAGACGACACAGTCCACCAGCCGCACCGGGCACAATTTCTTCGCGGTCGGCCGGCTGAAACCGGGAACATCACTGCAACAGGCGCAAGCCGAGCTGACAACCATTGCTGCGCGCCTCGAGCGGCAGTACCCGGAGAGCAACAAAGGCCGCGGCGTGACGGCCGTGCGGCTTCAGGACGAGCTTGTGGGCGATGCGCGTCTCACCCTCTACCTCCTATGGGGTGTCGTTGGCTGGTGCTCCTGATTGCCTGCGCCAACACCGCCACCCTGCTCCTGGGCAAGGCCACAGCGCGTACCCGCGAGGTCGCCGTGCGTGCGGCGCTGGGTGCCAATCGCTTCCGCATCGTCCGGCAATTGATTACCGAAAGCCTCCTCCTGGCGCTGGTCGCCGGCACGGCGGGGCTGCTGCTGGCGTATTGGGGATCGGCTGCACTCGTCGCCATCGCACCGTTCGACGTGGTCCGAATCAGCGACACAACGCTCGATCGCTGGTGTGCTCGCATTTACCCTGAGCGTTTCGGTCGCGACCAGCCTGGTGTTCGGCCTGATTCCCGCGCTTCACGCGTCGAAGGTCGACCTGATCGACGCGCTCAAGCAGGCAGGCTCGCGGTCCGTGATGGGCGGCCGCGTCATCCGAACACGCGGGTTGCTCGTTGTCGTCTGAAATCGCGCTCGCCGTCGTGCTGCTCACCGGCGCGGGTCTGTTGATGAAGAGCCTCATCGCCCTGCACAACGTCGAACTGGGGTTTCAGCCCGAAAACGTGCTGGTCATGAAGGCGACCGGCGTCCGCACGCAGAAGGAACACGATGCGTTCTTCAGCGAGATCCTCGAACGAGTCGGGGCGCTGCCTGGCGTCGTCGCCGCCGGCGCCACATCGACGCCGCCGGGCGATCTCTCCCTCGCCGGCTCCGGGGCGTATTTCATCGATCGCATGCCTGAGAAACGCGACCGTGCCATCGAGCCGCAGACATTCATGACGTTTGTCGCGCCGGGCACCTTTACCGCATTGGGCATTCCCCTGAAGAGCGGCCGCGATTTCAACGACGGCGATGTCGCAGACAGGCCGATGGTCGCCATCGTGAACGAGGCGCTCGTCCGCAAGTCACTCGGGGGCACGAACCCGCTCGGCCGGACGATCTTCTGTCCATTCGATTGGGGCACCACCGATGACGATCGTCGGTGTCGTGGGCGACGTGCGTCAGATCAATCCAGCGCTCGAGCCGCGAGCCGACTGCTACATGCCGCACGAACAGCACAGCTACAACGGCCGCACGCTCAACGTGGTCATTCGAACAGCCGCCAATCCAACCGGGCTCGCGGGCACGGTGCGCCGTCTCGCGGCGGAGATCTCACCAGATGTGCCGGTTGCGTTCACGACGATGGAAGACACCGTCGCGAAGAGAGTGGAGGACCCGAGATTCCGGGCTCTTGTGTTTACGGGGTTTGCCGCCTTAGCGGTGTGTCTGGCGATGGCCGGTGTGTATGGCGTGATGGCGTATTCCGTGGCACAGCGCTCCAACGAGATCGGTTTGCGCATGGCGCTCGGCGCGAGCAGGGCTTCCGTGCTGCGGTTGATTCTTGGACAGGCGCTGGTGCTGGCCGCCATCGGATTGACCCTCGGGCTGACTGGCGCAATTGCCGCCACGCGACTGCTGGAGACCGTGCTGTTCGAAGTGCAGCCGCTCGACATCCCGGTCTATCTCGGAGTCGTCATCCTGTCGGGCGTGGTTACGTTATTGGCCGGCTATCTCCCGGCACGGCGTGCAGCGATCGTCAATCCGGTCGAGGTGCTCAAGGCCAACTAAGAGAGGTCGTGCCATCAGCCATCTGCCATCTGCCCTGACAGGCCGCCATCGTAGTCGCGCTCAGGTCGGATTGATAGACTATGGGTGATTGAACCTCGATCGCGTCACCGCCATCATCCAGAATGTCGTCGATTCGCTCGTCATGCCGTCATTTCAGATGCTGCGGCCCGAAGACATTCAGTCAAAAGACACGCCCGGCGATCCCGAAGATCTCGTCACAATCGTCGACAAGGCAGCGGAACGCGCGCTCATCGAGCAGTTGACCGGCATCGTGCCTGACGCGGCGTTTGTCGGCGAAGAAGCGGTCTCCGAGCATCCCGAGCTCCTGTCGGCGCTGTCTTCACCAATGCCGGCGTGGCTGATCGATCCGATCGACGGCACGAAGAATTTTGCCCGCGGCAACCGAGACTTCGGCATCATGGTGGCGCTGGTTGAGGACGGACTCACGCGCGCCTCATGGATGGCGGTTCCGGCCGCGCAATCCGGTGGCTATCTCGTGGTTGCCGCTCGAGGTCGCGGGACCACGATCGATGGGGTTCCCGTCACGACGACCAGGCAGGTCTCTGTCTATCCGCGCGGCACGGTCCATACGAGGATGATGCCTCCGGACGCCGCTCGCGACGTGGAGAACAGCCTCCGTGGAAAGTACGACGACCTTCCCTCGACGGGTTCGGCAGCCACGGAGTACTCTGCCATTCTTCGAGGCGACAAAGACTTCGTCATTTATTACCGGCTGCTGCCATGGGACCACGCGCCCGGAACCCTGGCTGTCACCGAGGCGGGCGGGGTCGCGATGCATCTGAACGGCGAGCCGTATACTCCACTCTCTCCGAACCAGCTCACGATTCTTGCCGCAACGGCAGAGCTGGCTGAGCGAGTGCGTGGTTGGCTGACGCGAGGTTGAGATGTTTCCCTATCACGATGAAAACGAGACCGTGCGAACGCCAGTGGTCACCATGGCGCTCATCGGTTTGAACGTCCTCGCATGGATAGTCGTGCAGGGTGCGGGAGCAGAGCAAACGGTTGCCGCGTCGGTCTGCAATCTGGGATTGATTCCGGCTGAGCTGACGGCCTCGCTTCCGCCTGGCGCCCAGTTTCCAATGGGCGAGGGTCTTGTCTGCGTCACCGATCCGGGCCGTGAGCCGCTCCATATTTTCACGTCGATGTTTCTTCATGGCGGTTGGATGCATCTGCTGGGCAACATGTGGTTCCTCTGGCTCTTCGGCAACAACATCGAGGATTCGACCACGCGGCCTCGATTCCTGTTGTTCTATCTGTTGTGTGGAGTCGCGGCAGCGCTCGCCCAGGTTGCGGCCGACACGCAGTCGGCCGTACCGATGGTCGGCGCTTCGGGAGCGATCAGCGGCGTGATGGGAGCGTACCTCGTGCTCTTTCCGCGCGTCCGTGTGTTCACGATGATCCCGCTTGGCTTCTACCCGATGTCCTTCGCACTCCCCGCTTGGGCGATGCTCATCTATTGGATGGTTCTGCAGATTGCGGGAGGTTTCACCAGCGTGGTCAACGAACAGGGAGGCGGCGTCGCGTTCTGGGCGCACCTGGGCGGCTTCATCGCGGGCGTCGTCCTGATCAAGCTCTTCGAGCGTCGCGATCGGGTCGCCGCGCACGTCTCGCAGCACTGGAAGCCCCGGCACGTCGGCTGGAACTGACGGAACCCTCGACGGAATCCTCACAGGAGATCAAGAGATCAGGAGAAGTCTTTTTCAGAAGACAAAGAAACCAAGACAGAAGATCACAAGGTCAGAAGGCTCTTTGCCCAGCATTCTTCTGATCTTCTGTGGTGTTACGGCTTCCCGTGACAGTTCCCCGTCCCTGAATCCAGGACGGCCCCGCCGTCCACAGAAAGAAAGTCCCACCGGTACGATTGCGTGTCGAGGGTCAACCGCAGCACGCCAAAAGCCAGCACCGTGGCCTCGCTGTTCGGGACCCGGCGCACGGGCTGTGTCAGCGGCGCGCCACCGGTGCCGACGATAAACTGCCGAAGCCCGAACTGCCGGTCGGTCACACCATCAGGAGTTTGCGGTGCGAAGCGCTCGTAGAAATGTTCGTGCGCAGAGATCACGACATCGGCGCCTGCCGCGTAGAGCTCGCGCCAGAGATCAGGCACAACCGCCATCGGCGGAACAGTGCCGTGCGAACCCGAGCTGAAGAGAGGGTGGTGAAAGTAGGCGGCGGTGCACTCAGACGTCTGCGCCGCCAGCTCCCGGCGCAACCACTCGAGCTGCGTCATTCGTTCGGCGCCTTCTGTATTGCTGTTGAGTGAGTAGATCAGCCACGCCCCCTTGCGATAGCGGTAGTAACCCAGCCCGGGTGGGCCGGCGTTCGACCCGAAGTATGCGAAGTACGGTCCGGCCCCGGGGGAACCATACTCGTGATTCCCCGGAGCCGGACGCGTGCGGTCTTTGTGGCGCCCCCAGACCGGGTCGTAACAGTTGCGAAACTGTTCCGCAGTGCCGTCAGTGTAGGCAATATCGCCGGCGATGAAGACCGTCCCTGGCTGACTATCGAGCAGTCTGCCGGTCTCCATCGATCCGCCGGCGCCGCACACCGCGATATCGCCGGCGCCCACGAGCACCGCAACATCAGCGATTCCGGGCGGCGACGGTGATGTGATCTCCGCGCCGCACGCCGCAATGCCGATCGCAAGCGCAACACAATACTTTCTCATCGTGCTTTCGCCACCTCGGCCGCCACGAACGCCGGGCGCCGTTCGGCGAACGCGAGAATGTGGCCAATGGCCTGCTCGTACTCCTCGTTGGAAAACAGCTTGTTCGTGTCCTGGATGACAGCGTCACGGATGAGCTGATGCCCCCACAGAATCTCGGTCTCGAGCCAGCGGTCCTGCGCCGCCGCACGAGCGCACTGATCGAGCACGTCGAGAAACACGGTCCGCAGATCCCGAAACATCAACGCCCGCTGGAACAGGGCGTTCTCGTCGACACGCGCAAAAATCGGCGCGTCGATTCCCTGAAACGTCGTGTCCCGGTCCCATGTGATGAGGCGGTGCACATTGCTCGCCACCGGCCGGTAGAGATAGAAATTCGCCATCCCAAATTCGCCGAGAAAACCGTCGGCTTCGGCGAGAAACGTTTCGATGGCCACATGCGTGACCAGCTGGTTGAGATCCATGAACCAGCCCATGCGCTCGCGCCACACGAGATCCACGCGCTGATTCGTCTCGCGGAACAGCTCGCGTATCGGCGCATACAGCGTGTAGTCGCTCTCGAGCCGATGTGTCTGCGCGTCGAAACGCAGCTTGTACGGCGCATAGTCCTCGCCGAGGTACTCGCCGTAGAAGCCGCCGGCATACTTGTGCTCGAACAGATATCCGAGCCCATCACCGATCTCTCGCGCAAGAAAGGTGCTGTCGACCGTTTCGACGAAGGCATAGAGGCCCTCGTACGCACCGTTGATGTAAAGGCGGCCGAAAGATTCGCGCGGCGCCGGCTGACCCATCCGTTTGATGAACGCCATGCTGACGCGTTCGCGAATCATCGACGCGTCTTTCAATACATTGTCAAGCACGACCGAGGACATGCCGAGAAACGTCTGGTCCGCGACATACCGGTTGAAATCGATTCTCAGGCCGGGCTTGATGGCGCTGCGGGTCGCGAGCCCGCGCACGCGCACGCCGACATTGCGTATGCGGATGCCTCGCCATTCGAAATCGGCGGGATAGTAGGTGTCTTGCTGATAGCGCTCGCGCATCTCACGAAGGTCTCCCGAGTGGATGTACAGCCGCGCTTCATGGAGCGTCCGGGCGTCGAAGAACTCGTCCGAGGTCTGCGCACCGGCAACGGCGGGCGCGACAAGCAACGCGACGAGAAGCAGCACGATCATGCAGTCACCTCAGATAGCGAACTGAATTCTGAATGCCCGGCTCCAGAAGGCGGCGCGGCCGGGCAGCGGGCCCATCAACGGACGCTGGATGTCCTCTCGAATGACGTTCGCCTGCAGCTTGACCCATCGATGCACGTGCCAGTTCACGCCAATCGTCGTTGCGCGGTCCGTGTTGCCGAGCACCGCGTCGGCACGTGTGCTCGTCGATCGCTCGCCTTCCGCTCCGCTGCTGCCGAAGCTCAACGTTTCGTAGCGTGCCGCCAGCTCGACGACGCCCAGCCGGTTCCGCTTTCGCGTCAACGCGTAGGTGCCGCTGACATACCAGCCCTGCGCGACGAGCGGAGACAGGTCGCCGTCTTCGACGCTTTGTCCGCGACGCTCGTCGCTGAGCCTGATGTACTCCGTTTGCAGCGACATCCGGCCGGGCCGCCATCGCGCTTCAAGCCCCGTGCGTTGCCGACGCCCGCGCACCCACACGCGCGAGTCGTAGAACGACTCGCCGAAAACCGTTCGAGCGCGAACGGCCGGGAATCCCAGAGGAATATTCGTGCCCGCGAGTGCGCCACCGACTTGAAGACTCTCGAACGGCGTCTTTGATTCGCGAAACGGCCTCGCGACCACGCGCGCCGCGAGGGTGTGGCCGCCGAAGACACGCTCGCTCGCCGACGGCCGCGCGTTGTCACCATCGTGGCGGAACACACCGGCTTCATAGGTCAGGAGATTGCGCAACACGCGGCCATGTGCCGCCACACCGCGATCGCGGCCCGGCGCCAGCCGCGAGCTGATGCGCGCCCGATAGACGAAGTCGAGGCTGGTCGAGCTGGTGTTCTCTTCCAGCCCGAAGGGCAGCTTGAACATCCCACCCTTCACCTGCAATGCCTTGGACGGCCGGTAATCGATGTAGAGATCTCGCCACTCGTGCACGCCGAATTCGTACTCGACCTGATATTCGAAGAGGCGCCCGCGGCCCAGAAAGCCTTCGATACCAATCCGGCGTCGCGCGATGTCGAGGCCCGTATCGTCGTCGGCCATCGGGGCTTCCGACCGGCGCACGTCGCCTTGGAACCTGGCACGGAAATCTACCTGCAGCCAATCGCCGGCCTTGACGGAAAGAGGCTGGGCGGCGGCTGGAGTTGCGGTAGCCAGGACGAACAACAGGATGGGAATCGCGCGCACATTAGCTCTAACGCCGCGGAGGGCATGTTCGAACCCGGGATCTGTTCGTTTACTCAGGTGTGGACAACATACAAGCTCCGGCGAACGCAGACGTGAACACCGGCGGCGGGAAGAAGAAGAAGGACAAGGTCCGATCGGCCTGGATCTCGTTTACCGGCCGAATCGTGGCGCAACTGGTTGGCGCCGTCGCGACCGTCGCGCTGGGCGTGATGGTGCTTCACCGATATACGGCCCTCGACACACAGCCACCGGCTGCCGGGCCCGCGCTTGCGGCCCAGGCTCAGCCGGTGGCCATCCCTGTGCAACCGGGTCCGCCGGCGGTGACCGTGATCGTCATCTCGCCCGAAATGCTAGCCTTGCTCGATGCCGACAAACGAGTTCGGCCAGCCGACCGGGGCTGCTCTTCCCCACTGGACCGCCCGTCAACATCCGCCGCGCACCTCGATCACGGGGCGCTTCTGTCGCGTTGACCCGCTCGACCCGGTCGCGCATGGCGACGACCTGTACGAATGCATCGGCGCGCCGGTGAACCACGACGGCCGCTGGACGTACCTGCCGTACGGTCCGTTCGACGATCGCGAGGGCTTTCAGCGCTGGCTGGATAAGGTCGCTCTCGGCGAAGACCCGCTGTTTTTTGCCATCGTCGATCGGCGCGGGCGCGCCGTTGGCGTCGCGGCATACATGCGCATCGACGCCGCACACGGCGTCATTGAAATCGGGCACCTGAATTTCTCGCGCCATCTTCAGCGAACGGCGGCGGCAACAGAAGCGATGTACTTGATGCTGCGGCGGGCATTCGACGAGCTCGGCTATCGCAGATACGAGTGGAAGTGCGACAGCTTCAATGCGCCATCGCGGCGGGCCGCAGCCCGGTTCGGCTTCACGTATGAAGGCCTGTTCCGACAGGCCACCGTGTACCGGCAGCGCACTCGCGACACGACATGGTTCTCCATCACCGACGTCGAGTGGCCGGCGCGCAGGGCGGCATTCGAGGCCTGGCTCGGGCCGGACAATTTCGATGACTCCGGGACACAGAGAAAGCCGTTGTCGGCATTCATGCCATAGAATGCATGAACAGGAGATCAGGAGATCAGGAGGGCCAGGAGAATTCTTTCCAAAAGAATTTCTCCTGATCTCCTGAACTCCTGTTAGAGCTCCCGACGGAGGATTACGTGACCGATAAAGACGCCTTTGCCGAACGGGGCCGGACGCTGGAGGAGGACTACTTCCGGCGGAAGGAAAAGGAAGTCATCGAGAAAATGCGCCGCAAGGCCGAGGCTGACGCACAACGGAAACGGCTTGGTGAACAGGCCGGCGTTGCAGACGAAGACGTCCTGCGCGATCTGCAGGAGCTGGGCTACACACCCGAGACCGTCATGCTTCTGCATCTCGTTCCGCTGATCCAGACGGCGTGGGCGGAAGGCGGCGTCACACAGAAGGAGCGCGACCTCGTCATCAAGGCCGCGCGCACACGCGGCATCGCAGCGGGCTCGGCGGCCGACGAGCAACTGAATCGCTGGCTCGCGCAGCGGCCGTCTGACGATCTCTTCGAGAAAACGCTTCGCGCCATTCGCACGATTCTTCAGGCACAGTCGCCCGAAGCGCGCACGGCCAGCGAGCGCGATCTCCTCTCACTCGCCACCGCCATCGCTTCGGCCTCCGGAGGCATCGTCGGCTTCCACGCAGTCTCGGATGAAGAGCGGCAGATTCTCGCGCACATTCACGAAGAGCTCGAGAAAGGCGGCAAGACCTAACCTTGGGTCGAGCCGTCCTGGCCTTGATGGCCATCTTCATGATTCTGTTTTTTATCCGGATCGCGTTGTACGGGCGACGCGGAGGGAAACGGTGAAACTGAAATCTAGAAACTAGAATCTGAAATCTAGAATCTGAAGTGATCTGATTCCAGATTCTAGTTTTCAGATTCTAGATTCAGGTTACTTCAGCGCCGTCTGTTTCCGAAGGCTCAGCTTGTGCTCTTTACCGTCGCCGTCCTTCACGTAGACGGTCTTCTTCTCGATGGCGATGAGTACCGGCTGACCGATGAGGACGTCGATGCGCGGCGTATCGACCGTTGCGTCCTGGCGAAATTCGAGACGATGGGTGCTGGTTTCGACGACGAACGTGCGGACTTCTTTGGCAGGCGTCGTCGTGCGAGGCAGGTTGTTGTTGGGATCGCGGGGCTGTGCACTGAACAACACTCTCGGCCGCTCGACGGTGTAGTCGATCCAGGTGCCGTTCTGCCACTCACGTTCGGCGGCCACGGCCGTCGCGCCGGCAACCAACGCGCAAACGACGAATGCAAGCAGTGTTCGCCTGGTCATGTGTCTATGGTACGCCCCCGAAGAGGAGAACGCTACCGGGGCTTTTCGACGGTTCGTGGCGTATCGTCGGATGTGGCCACGACGAGCGCGCCCCATTTCTGCCGGCGGAGGCCCTTACCGGTGGTGCCGACGACGGCCGGCCGCTCGGCCACCGCGCGCAGCTTGACGCCGTCATTCCGCAGCCGCGCGAAGTCTTCGTCGAGCATCAGGATGTAACCGCCCTTGGTGTTCAGAAACTCCCTGACATCTCCAGAACTCTGCAACCGGCTGACCGGGCGCTCGAGGTAGTACCGCAGGCTGAACCGCCATTTTTCAAGGCGATAGAGCCCCACCTGCTCGTTTGCGGCCAGCTTCGGCCGCAGGCCCCCGGCGACAACGGCAGTGGGGCGAGTGCTTTCCAGCACAGGCAGACCAAACGCCGCCACGCAGGCATAGATCACGAGCAGGGTCGCGACGAGAGAACCAAAGAGCGCCGGCGACACCGCAGAACGCCGGAAAATGGTCACCGTCAGTGCGGCTCCCCCGGCGGCGAGGCTGACGGGGATCAGGAGAGTGGCGATAGGAAGTTCCAGTCCCAGGTCGAACACCGAATAGGCCGCGATCGCACCGGCGACGACAAGGACGACGCCGAGGACCGCGACAGACCAGCGTACGAATGTGTTGTCGCGCGCCAGCGAAAGATCGGGCCTCGTGATGCTGAGGCTCATCCACGCTCGTGCCGCAAGTAAGCAACAGGCCGGCGCGGCGGGATACACATAGCGATCGACTTTGAAGCGCGCGATGCTGAAGAAAATGAACACCACGCCGACCCACGCCCACAGCAGCATTTCTTCCGGCGGCATCTGCACTCGGGCACGCCAGCGTCGAATCGTGTCCACAGCGCCGCCGAGCACGACCAGACTCCACGGAAAGAAGCCCGCGATAAACGTCAGAACATAGAGCGTGTGATTGGGCTGCCGGCTGGAAAATGACACCGGCTGCGTGAGGTAGTACAAGTTGCCGGCAAGCGCGTACTGATGAACGAACTGCCAGCCGAGGACGTGGTACATCCACAGAAACCACGGCAGCGACAGCATGATGGCGATGACGCCGCCCGTCATCCAGCGCAGCGACAGCAAGGCTGTGCGGGCCGGCTTGCCGCACCAGAGCCCGACGAGAAAAAACAACCCCGCAAGCACGAGCGCCACCGGCCCCTTGGTCATCACCGCCAGGCTCAGAAGTACATACGACGCGTACTGCAGGCGCGGACGATTGCGGAACGCCGAAACGAGGGCGAACGCGATGGCGCCGAACAGAAACGCCGTGAAGACCATGTCGAACACGCCGATGCTGCCGAGCAGGAACGTCATCGGCATGGTCGCCAGCATCAACCACGCCCGCGCCCCGATTCGATCGTCGAACAACTGCGTACCGATCCAGCGGGTGATCCAGAAGAGCGCGATCGCCGCAATCGCGCTCGGCAGCCGCATTGCGAGCTCCGTTTCGCCGAGCACGGCAATCGCGAGCCCCTGCAACCAGTGAAACAGGACAGGCTTATCGATGTAGGGCAGCCCGTCGAGCAACGGAATCATCCAGTTGCCCGCGTGCCGCATCTCGCGAGTGAGCTGCGCGTAATGTGCTTCGTCGGGATCCATCAGCGCCGGCGCGCCGAGTTTCCAGAACACGACAATCCAGCACACTGCCGCCCACATGGCGAAGCTGAGCCAATGATGAGGACGGGCTAGACGATTTTCCAAGAAGGCCCGTTGTTATAGCGCTCTGGCGGGGTTTGCGCAAGTAGAATAGGGCCGCATGAAAATTTTCAAAACGGTCAATCGCGTGCCTGGCGGCCTCATGGTCGTGCCCCTGTTCCTCGGCATGGTCCTCAACACGTTCTTTCCCAACCTTTTAAGGATTGGCGGCTTCACTCAGGCATTGACGGGAGCCGGCTACCCCACCGGTACTGGGGATGTACCTCTTCACCGTGGGTACAAAAATGACGTTTCGTGCAGCGCCGCGCATGCTGCTCCGAGGCGGCGGCATCCTGCTGGCCAAGGTCGGCACCGCCACGTTGTTCGCACTGGTCATCGCTCACTATTTCGAGGGCAGCATCCTCGGGCTCAGCACGCTTGCGGTGATGGTTGCCATGAGCGATACCAACGGAGGGATGTTCCTTGCGTTGACCAGCGTGATGGGCAACAAGGAGGACTCGGGCACGTACGTCGTCCAGAGCGTTGAAACCGGCCCGTTTCTGACGATGCTGATCTTCGTCGGTGCCGGGCTGGCGGTGATTCCGTGGCTCACGATGCTGTCGGTGATTGCGCCCATTCTCGCCGGCGCCGTCCTCGGCAACCTCGACGAGGACATCAAGGAATTTTTCGGCTCGCACGAGCCGATCATCGTGCCGTTCATGGCGTTCACGCTTGGCCAGACGATTAACTTGAGATCGGTTGTGACCGCCGGTGTGCCTGGCATCATCCTGGGCCTCACCGTCGTCACCGTGACCGGTTTTGTCTGCATATTGGCGGACAAGTTGCTCGGGGGCAGCGGCGTCGCGGGAGCCGCGGCGTCGAGCACCGCCGGGAATTCTGCGGCGGTGCCGCAGGCTGTCGCACTGGCCGACAAGACGTACATGCCCGTCGCCGAGGCCGCCACGGTTCAGGTGGCCGCATCGGTGATTGTCACGGCCATTCTGACGCCGGTCCTCACCTCCTGGTGGTACAAGCGGCTCCTCAAACAAGAACTGCGCGAATCGATGCCGCCGCGCGAGGCCGACCTCGCGTAGTACCGATCGCCGAGTGCACAATCTCGACCTCATCCTGACGCTGGCCGGCGGTTTCACCGCCGCGCTCGTCCTCGGCTACTTCACACAGCACGCAGGGCTCTCACCCATCGTCGGCTATCTCCTCGCCGGCACGCTCGTGGGTCCGCACACACCGGGATTTGTCGCCAACGCGGAAATCGCCGAACAGCTCGCCGAAGTCGGCGTCATCCTTCTGATGTTCGGCGTTGGCCTGCAGTTTCATATCGAAGAGCTGCTCGCCGTTCGGCGCGTCGCTATTCCCGGGGCCGTCGCGCAGAGCGCCGTCGCCACGCTGATGGGCGCCGTCATCGCACGGTGGTTCGGGTGGAGCTGGCCGGCGGGGATCGTGTTCGGGATGACGCTCGCGGTGGCGAGCACCGTCGTGCTCATCCGCGTGCTCGCCGATCATCGCGACCTTCATACGCCGACGGGACATATCGCAGTCGGCTGGCTGGTTGTCGAAGACCTGTTCACGGTGCTCGCCGTCGTGCTGCTGCCAGTGATCTTTGTTGACGGCGGGTCAGAGACGAGCATCGTCGCTGCACTGGCAGTGACGGCGCTGAAAGTCGCCGCGCTCGTGGGATTCACCATCGTCGTCGGCAACCGTGTCATTCCATATGTGCTCGACCACATTGCCGACACCGGGTCGCGCGAGCTCTTTACGCTCAGCGTGCTGACGCTCGCGCTGGGCATTGCCGTGGGCTCGGCTGTGGTCTTTGGCGTCTCGATGGCGCTCGGTGCGTTTCTCGCGGGCCTTGTCGTCGGCCGATCGGATTACAGCCTGCGCGCCGCATCGGAAGCGCTGCCGATGCGCGATGCGTTCGCTGTGCTGTTTTTCGTTTCAGTCGGCATGTTGTTGTCGCCGGCCTATCTGCTGGAAGCACCCGGTCTCATCCTCGCGACGCTGGCGGTCGTGATGCTCGGAAAGCCGCTCATTGCCCTCGTAGTCGTGCGTGTGCTCGGCTATCCGTTCAAAGTCGCGCTGGCCATCGCCGTTGCGCTTGCACAGATCGGCGAATTTTCGTTCATCCTCTCGAGCATCGGCGCAGACCTCGGCATCCTGCCCGCCGAAGCGACGAACACGCTTGTGGCCGTGTCCATTGTCTCGATCGTGCTCAACCCGATACTCTATCGACTCGTGCCTCGCGTTGAAAAATGGGCGGTGGCCTATCCGGCGCTCAGGAAACTGTTGAATCCGCCGCTTGTCGACCGCGATGCACCCACCGACCGGCCCACACGCTCTGCCGATCGACGCCAGCGCGCCATCATCGTGGGCTATGGGCCGACGGGCCGCACGGTCGTCCGGCTGCTTCGCGACAACGGCATCGAGCCGACGGTCATCGAGCTGAACATGGAAAGCGTGCGGCATCTCCGACAACTCGGCGTCGATGCCGTATACGGCGACGTGATGCAGCGCGACACGCTCGACGCGGCAGGTGTGGGCAACGCCGATACGCTGATTCTCACGTCGGCGGGCATGGGAAACGCATCCGAGGTGATTCGCATGGCACGCGAAAGCAGTCCGGGTATTCATGTGCTCGCCCGCGCGCAATACCTGCGCGACCTGCCGGACCTTACGAACGCCGGCGCCGATCAAGTGTTCACGGGCGAAGGCGAAGTGGCGCTCTCGTTGACGGAAAGCATCCTCGACCGTCTTGGGGCGACGGCTGAACAAATCGACCGCGAGCGCGACCGCGCGCACCGCGAGCTCTTCGGAAAACAGACGGCCGACGCGCCGTCACACGCGTGACCCGATGAAACCGCGCCTCGATCCTCAAATCGACGAGCTGTACAAACTTCCCCTCGACGAATTCACGAAGGCCCGCAACGAGCTCGCCAGGACGCTCGCCGGCGATCAAAAAAAAGAGGTTGCCTCGCTCGTCAAGCCCTCGCTGCCGATGTGGGTGGTCAACCAGCTTTATTGGGATAACGCTCCAGCGTACAAAGCGCTCGTCGATGCATCAGAGAAATTGCGCGCCGCCCATCGATCGGCCTTGACGGGGCGCCCCGTCGACACGCGGAAGGCCGACGACCTTCACAAGACGACGCTGGAAAAGGCTTTTGCGCAGGCTGTGAGTGCCGCTCAGAAACACGGCGTTCGGCTGACTGACGCCGCGCGCGAGGCGGTTCGGCGCACGCTTGCGGCGCTCCCCACCGACGAGCCCGCTGGACGGATCACGCGCGAACCGCCACCGGCCGGATTCAGCCTGTTCACCGGGATAAAGCCGCGACCGGCCGAGCCGGAGAAGAAGCGGGCTGGTCAGGGGAAGAAGCCGGAGGCCGTCGCGGCGAAGCCTTCTGCCGCCGAGCTCAAGCGTCAGAAGGTTGCTGAAAAGCAGGCCGAACGGATGCAAAAGGCCGCAGAACGGAATGCGCGTCAGGCGGAAGAGAAAGCCCGAAAGGAGCGCGAGAAGCGCGAGCGGGAGATCGAGAAGGCTGAGGAGGCGCTCAGAGAAGCGGAGCGGCGGCTGGCTGAGCTCAAGCGCTAATCAAGAGCACACGTCATGGCAGATGGCACATGGCAGAGAGTGCCGTCGGCCATGTTACGATCGGCCGGTCAAGACATGTTGAACATCGACTTCACCAGCGCGCTCGAGCGCATTGTCGGGCCGGCCGGCATCTTGCGCGATGACAACGAGCTGCTCACCTACGAATCGGACGGCCTCGCGCGCCTGAGGGCCAAGCCGGGCTGCGTGGTGCTGCCCAGCACCGCTGACGAAGTTCAGGAAATTGTTCGCCTCTGTCACGCGCACAAAGTGCCGTTCATCGCACGCGGGCATGGCACCGGCCTCTCTGGTGGCGCCCTGCCGCGACCCGACGCGGTGCTGATCGGGTTGTCTCGATTGAACCGCATCATCGAGGTCGACATTCCCAATCAACGCATTACCGTCGAGCCGGGCGTCATCAACCTCGATGTCACGCGACGGGTCGCGCCGAGCGGCTACTACTACGCGCCCGATCCGTCGAGCCAGCAGATTTGCTCGATCGGCGGCAACGTGGCCGAAAATTCCGGAGGCGCGCACTGTTTGAAGTACGGGTTCACCGTGCACCATGTGCTCGGCCTCGAAGCCGTGCTGCCCAATGGCGAGGTCGTGCACCTTGGCGGTTCGGCGCTCGACTCGCCGGGTCTCGATCTTGTCGGGGCGCTCGTTGGATCGGAAGGGACGCTTGCGGTCGTCACGAAAGTGACGTTGCGCATCGTGCGCGTGCCCGAGTCGGTGAAAACGATTCTGGCGGCGTTCGAGTCGACCGAAGCCGCGGGCGTTGCGGTCTCGGAGATTATCTCGGCCGGCATCATCCCTGCGGCCGTCGAGATGATGGACAGATTGACGATTGAGGCAGCCGAAGCGGCCGTTCATCCGAACTTCCCGAAGGCCGAAGCGGTCCTGATTGTCGAGCTCGACGGAGCGCAGTCTGAAGTCGAAGGACTGTTCCAGTTGGTCGAAGCGATCTGCCGCCGGACGGGCGGTACGGAGATACAGATCGCGCGCAACAACGACGAGCGTGCGCGCATCTGGAAAGGCCGCAAGGCAGCCTTTGCCGCGATGGGACGCGTCTCGCCGAACTACTACGTGCAGGACGGCGTCATTCCACGCACCAAACTGCCTGAAGTGCTTGGCCGCATCCGCGCGCTCGAACAGCGCTCGGGGTTGAGAATCGGCAACGTCTTCCACGCCGGCGACGGCAACCTTCACCCGTTGATCTGCTACGACGAGCAGATTCCGGGACAGGGCGAGCTGGCGGAGAAAGTGGCGTCAGAGATCCTCATGTACTGCATCGAAGCCGGCGGCTCCATTACCGGCGAGCATGGCGTCGGCGCCGACAAATCGGCGTCCATGGCGAAGATGTTCTCGGAAGCCGATCTCGACACGATGCAGATGCTGCGCTGCGCATTCGATCCGTCGAGCATCTGCAATCCAGGGAAGGTATTTCCGACGCCGCGCCTCTGCGGCGAGGTGCCAGGGCCATATCGACAGCATCCGGCGGAAAGAGCGGGGCTGGCAGAGAGAATGTGAATTGCGTCAGTTCACAGACCCCCAGGTCCCCTCCCCGGACTGAGCACCCCGGCCGGGTCGAACTTCTGCTTCACAGACCGCATCAGCGCGAGGCCATCACCCATCGGCCCCCACACATCGACGTGCGTCCGCAGTTCTGGCGGGCTCTTCACAACCACTGCGCTGCCTCGACCAAGCGGCAGCGCGTCGCGCAGCCCGTCGATCACCCGTTTCTGCAGCTGGACATCATCGATGATGCACACGTGAAAGACGCCGGCACCTGCGCGACCCGCGGCCGCGTAGCCGCGCTTGCCGGCGAGCTGCTCGATGAGCGTCAGCGTGGCCGCCAACTCGCTCGGCAGCACACTCACCTTCAGCAGCGCGCATCGGTCTTCTTCTGCGAAGCGCGCGTGTTCCGACCAGAACCGCACCTCTTCGGGACCCGAGACCGATCGCGCGCTGAATCCTGCTCCCATGATGACCCGTGCCGCCGTCTCGGACTGTTGCCGGACCGAGGCTTCGATCGATTCGAAGCGGATAATCAACCGCATTGGATGCGTCGTGAACTCGAGCGCGGTCGGCGTCAGGTGACTGGCCATGAGGCGCCCGGTCAACGTCGCCAGATCTGCCGGAGTCGACAGATCGACAACCAGCGTGCCCGAGTCCGCGGTCAGCGGATACAGCTTGAACGTCGCCGACACGATGATGCCGAGGCTGCCAAACGATCCAGTCAGCAGGCGCGGCAGATCGTACCCGGCGACGTTCTTCACGACGATGCCACCGCCCTTGGCGAGCCGTCCGTCGGCCCTGACAAAATCGATGCCGATGATCAAATCGCGCGGCGCGCCATAGCGGTGACGTCGCGGGCCGCTGTCGTTGGTCGCGACAAGCCCGCCGATCGTGGCGCGATCGGCCGACGGCGGATCGAGCGGAATCCATTGGCGGTGCTCGCCGAGCCTCCGGTTCACGTCCCCCAGTGTGGCGCCGGCCTGAATCGTCGCGGTGAGATCGCCGTGTCGATGCGCGATGACGGCGTTGAGGCGCACGGTCGACAACAGCACATCGATCGTTCGAGGCGCCGGTCCCCAGCCGAGCTTCGTGCCCGAGCCGCGTGCCACCACCGACAGCCTGTCTTTTGACGCCCACTCGAGGATGCTTCCCACCTCTTCGGCAGACGCGGGCTCGATGACGATGCCGGGCACGACACCTTCGACGGCATCCGAGGGGGTCCCAGGACGAACGGCCCCGCTTCCGACGAGGGCGGCGGCGGTCTGGTAAACGAGAGTTTCAGACATTGGTCCAGTCGATCGACGCGAACTGCGCGTAGCAATTCCTGTTAGCGATCACCTTGTCGCCGAGCGTCGCCCGATACTCGATGCAGTTAGCCATTTCGGCGAGCTTGTACTCGAAGCCGTTGGGAAGATCAATGCGCGCGCGATGCTCCTCACCTGTGACGGGATTCCTGATCGGCTCGGCGCGAAACTCTCCCAGGCCCGGCACGTCGAGCCGGCCTACCCGTCGCTCCTGATCGAACTCAAAATGAATCCTTGCGTAGATCGGCGAGAGGACCATGGGCGTCACGGACGCGAAGATTTCGAACATCGTGCCGCCCTCCTTGCCGCTGGTCATCTTGTCGAGAGCCGCGCGCTGATCAGGGGTGGCCGTTTCGTCGATGGCGAGCTGCCGGATTCCATTCCCTTCGTGAACCGCACCGGGCCACCAGTACGCCATCGCGATCGTGACACCGTCGAGCCGGGTGGCGCCATAATGTCCTTCGCGGATACGCAGGCCAACCAGCGCTTCGCAGCGGCCGTGCGTCGGCAGCGCGTTGAACTGGCACGGACATCCCCACGCGCAATTGCACGTGCCCACTTCATCGGCCACCATGCGCCAGGGCGTCATCTGTGGATTGTAGCGCCAAGCGTGAGCCAGATGCCGATGGCAATCGTGACGACCCCCACAAGCCGGGCGAGGGCTTCGCCATGCCGCCATTGTTTTTCGAGCAGGATCACGAGGGCGACGAGCGCCATCAACGGCACGCTCATGACGCCCAGCACCAGTTGAATCACCATCAATCCCCAGCAGCAGGCGGCGCAATAGGCGCCGTGATGGAGACCGAATCGCCACGAATCTGAGGGTCCGCGAATCTGATGCCGCGCGAAGAATTCCAGCGGCGAGCGGCAGTGGCGCAGACAGATCTGCTTCCAGCTCGTGAGTTGGTAGATACCGGCAGCCGCAAGCGCGAGTCCTGCGCCGGCAGGTACGAGCAACGCGATGTCCAGTGACCGCATGGCCGCTGAAGCGATCGCCATACCGATCGCATAAGCGAGGGCGCCGAAGGCAACCCAGACGGCAAAATATCCCGCGAGCAGAAGCAGCTGCGATCCCCCGGCCGCGTCGCCGCGGCCGACACGAGCGCCGAGCAGCCCGCGATGGAGCAGTACCGCCGGCAACACCGACGGGAGCATCATCGCAATCATCATCACCGTCCACATCACGAGAAACATCGTGGCGTGGGCGACGGCCGACTGATGGCCCATGCTCATCCAGGCCATCGACATCGACCAGCCGCCAGGCATCGGCATGGCCGACGACATGTCGCGAGCCGTGTCGATGGTGTAAATCCAGGCCGCGATCGTGACGATCGCGGCGAGCACGATCGGCTTAGTTGACTCGCTGCCCCTCACGGATGGACTGGTCGAGCACTTCGACGAGATGCATGATGCGCAGCGGACGGCCCGCGGCATCGAGGCCGGTGGCGATTTGCAGCAGACAGCCCGGATTGCTCGAAACGATCGCGTCGGCGTCGGTTTTCAGGATGTTTCGGACTTTACGGTCCCGCAGTTCGGTGGCGGGTTCCGGCTCGAGCAGGTTGTAGATGCCGGCCGATCCGCAGCAGATTTCCGACTCGGCGATCTCACGCACTTCGACGCCCGGTATGGCCTGCAGCAGCTGCCGCGGCTGCGCGCGCACGCCTTGCGCGTGCTGGAGGTGACAGGCGTCGTGGTACGCGGCCTTCAACGGCACCGCGCCGCGCGGTGCTCGCGGCTCGAGAGCCGCCAGCACTTCTGAAATGTCCTTGCACTTGGCGGCAAAGGCCTTCGCGCGATCGGCATAGGCCGGATCGTTGCGAAGCAAGTGACCGTAGCGCTTCATGGCCGATCCGCAGCCGGCTGCGTTGATGACAATGGTGTCGACATCGCTCGCCTCGAACGCGTCGATGAGACGCCGCGCGGCTTCCATCGCGTCTTGTTCTTCACCGGCATGCTCGGCGAGCGCGCCGCAGCATTGCTGCGTCTGCGGAATCACGACTTCGCATCCTTCGGCGGCGAGGACGCGCGCGGTGGCCTCGTTGACGTTTGCGAAAAAGACGCGCTGGACGCAGCCGAGCAGCAGGCCGACGCGCTTGCGTTGCGATCCTTGTGCGGGAATGCGGGCCGGCAGGCTGCGGCTGCCGAATGTGATCGGCGGCAGCAACCGCTCCATCGCCTGAAGCCTCTGCGGAAGCACCTTGAGAAGGCCGGATTTGTGAAGGAGCCGCTGCACGCCAAGCTTCTGGTACAAGCCGAGCGGCCACGACAACAGGCGTAGCCGCGCCGGATGTGGAAACATCGCGAAGATCATCTGGCGGAAGGCCCGGTCGCCGAAGCCTCGTCTGGCTTCACGTTCAACCTGCGGACGCGCGGCTTCGAGCAGCGAGTCGTATTGCACGCCGGACGGACAGGCGGTGACACACGCCATGCATCCGAGACACGCGTCGATGTGCCGGACAAAGCTGTCGCTGGCGGTATCGCGACCGTCGCGCCGCAGCTTCATGAGGTGAATGCGTCCTCTGGGAGAATCCGCCTCCTGCCCCCACAGGACATACGTCGGGCAGGTCGGCAGACAGAACCCACAGTGGACGCAGTCATCGAGAAGGTCGCGGCCGGAGACGTGCTGAGCGGTCGAAGTCAAAGTGGTGGAATTATATGCCACCACTTGACTTCTCCATTCCGCGCACGTCGAGATGCGTTACGGAATCAGGCTGACGTTGAAGCTGGTCGTCTCGCCGGCGCGCACGTCGACGTCGACCGCGAAGGGTTGAAATCCCGGCTTCTCGATGCGTACGCGATGCGGCCCTTCGGGGAGCTGAATGACGAGGCGATCCTGCGATGGCGGACCTTTCCACGGTTCACCGTCGACGAGCACCGTGGCATCACCGGGCTGCACACGCAGCGCAAGCGTACCCGTGCGCGACGTCTCGTAGCCGGGATCTCCCGGCGGGGGTGGCATGCCCGGCGCCTGAGGCAAGGGTCGCGGCACAGGCTGCGGTTCTGCGATATCTCCTGGCTGGAGCGGATCGAGCGTATACCGAATCGTGTGCGACGACCCCGGGTTGTAATAGACGTTCTGTCGCAGCGTGCGATGCGCGCGATGATAGATCACGATCTCGTGCGGCCCGGGGATGAGACGCAGACGCTGGAACACGCCGTCGAAGTCATCGACCGTGCCGGCGGCATAGCCGTCGACGTAGACGAACGCGTCGCGCGGCGTCACCTGAAGGCGCACCGACACGGCATTGTCGGGTATGTAGCCGCCGGGCGGAAACCCGTACACGGGATAGGGGTACCACTGGCCGAAACCCAGATAATAAGGATGGTAGAAACCGCCGCCGTAGAAGCCGCCGCCCCACAAAAGCGGCGAGTGATGAATGACCGCGACGCGGCCGCCTCGATGGTGCCTCTGGGCCTCGGCCGGAACCGTTGAAAGCGCGCAGATCGCAATCGCGCAGCCGACTATGACTGAGGATGTGTGACGCACGGGTGGGAGCCTCCGGATGACAGACACCAAAAGGCCAAGAGCAACGCCTGTACCATGTCAAACATAGCGAAATGCCGCAGAAATCGCCTCGATGAATCGCCCGGCCGTCGCCGGTGCGCGACAGTCTGTCAGCGACGGAGGACGCCGTGATCGGTGCGCTCGCCTTCACCGTTCTGATCTTTGTCAGCACCGACTGTCCCGTTTCGAACCGGTACGCACCCGAGATCACACGCCTCTACGAGCAGTTTTCGCCGCAAGGCGTCCGCTTCCGGCTGGTGTATCCAAATCGACTCGACACACCGGCCGCTATCGAGAAGCACCGCGCCGAGTACGCGCTTCCACGTATCGCCGAACGTGATCCTGATCACACGCTGGTGAAATTGGCAGGCGCGACGATTACGCCCGAAGCCGCCGTTTTCGACAAGGATCATCGCCTGGTCTATCTCGGCCGCATCGACGATCGCTTCGTCGAGCTCGGACGGGAGCGTCCCGCGGCGACGCAGCAAGACCTCAGGAATGCCCTGACGGCACTTGTCGCGGGAAAGACCATCGCGCCGGCCCGCACGCAGGCCGTCGGCTGCTACATTGCCGACATGAAGCCCTAGCGACATCCGAGGTTCCGGTTCCCAGGTTCCGGTTCCTGGGTTCCGGGTTCAAGTTCCGGGGTTCGAACTGGCGCCAGAATCCGGGTCTTCAAGTTAAATAAGCCGGCGTGCTGAATCCAGCGCCCACCACGAACACGGAACTGGAACCGGGAACCCGGAACCGTGTGTTCGAAAGTGCCCCTCTGCGCGTTATCTCATACATGTGGGAACAACGCGCGCTGCAACGGGCCCTGTTAGGCCAGCCGGCTTTTGGCGATCCGATCCAGATCGCCTTCAGCGCAACGCACATCGACCGACGTCAGCTCGCCCTTGGTACACCCGAGCCGGAGCGTCGCGTCCGCGACAAATGGCTGGCTCGAATCGCGCAGCTCCCCCAGCACGCGAATCGACGCCGTCTGAAAGCCTGACGCGTCTGGGCCAGACAGCGACTCGACAGTGATGACGGGGCGTTGCAGTGCATACTGCAACGCCTTCGCCGCTGTTCTGTAACCCGCAGCACCCCGCGCAAGGAGACGAATCAGCGCATCGTCCGGCGATCCACCCAGGAGGGATTCGTACGACCGGCCGTTCAGCGAGAATGTCGTACGAGGCGTGAAGAAATGTGCGGGCACGTCGAGGCTGCCCCGGTTGAAGGCAGCCACGAGCGCGTCTAACGACTCCCTAATCCCCAATCTAACTGGGCTTTTTGACTTCCACTGCCGAAGCCTGCTCAATCACCTGCACGATCGCCGAGTGGTCGAGATCGCCCTTGCCGTTGTTCATCAGGTCGATCAGCATGTTCTGCACGGTGCTGGTGAGAGGCAGCGAGACTTTCAACGACTCGGCCGCCAGGAGCGCATTCCGCAGATCTTTCTGATGCAACCGGATGCGGAAGCCCGGCTTGAAGTTGCGCGAGTACACCATCGGCGCCTTCACGTTCAGCACAGTGCTGCCCGCCAGCCCCGCCTTGACGGCGTTGAACACGACTTCGGGATCGAGCCCGGCCTTGGTCGCGAGCGCAAGCGCTTCGCTCATCGCCGCGATGTTGACCGCGACCATGATCTGATTGGCCAGTTTCGTCACGTTGCCCGCGCCGATTTTGCCCGTCAGCGTCACGGTCGCGCCCATCGTCTTCAGGATGGGCTCCATCTTGTCGAAGACCTCTTTCTTGCCGCCGACCATGATGGCGAGCGTCCCGTCGATCGCTTTCGGCTCGCCGCCGCTGACAGGCGCATCGAGAAAGTCCACGCCCTTCGCCTCGAGTGCGGCGCCGACTTTCTGCGCCACCATCGGGCTGATCGAGCTCATGTCGATGACGGTGGATCCTTTCTTCACGCCTTCGAGCACGCCGTTGGGCCCGAGCACCGCCTGCTCCACTTCCGGTCCGTCCGGCACCATCGTAATGATGATGTCGGTCTTGCCGGCCACATCCTTCGGCGACGAGCCCTTCTCTGCGCCGGCGGCAGCCACGTCGTCCAGGCCGGCGGGCACGATGTCGTACGCCGTCACCTGGTGACCGGCTTTCAGGAGATTTTTCACCATGGGCTTGCCCATGATACCGAGACCGATGAATCCGATTTTGCTCGACACGATCAGCTCCTTTTGATCTTCCCGTAAAAAACGAGCGCCTATCCTAACACCTCGACGATCTTGTTCGCCAATCTCTCGGGCGTGAAGGGCTTCTGCAGAAACGGCATGTCGCGCTCCATCACGCCATGCCGCACGATTGCGTCGTCGGTATAGCCCGACATGAAGAGGACTTTCATTCCCGGTCGCATCTTCGTCAGCATCTCGGCGACCATCGGTCCGTTCATGCCCGGCATCACCACATCGCTGAGCAGCACGTGAATGCTGCCGTCGTGGCGCTCGCAGATCTTGCGGGCCTCTTCGCCGCCGTCGGCGGTCAACACCTTGTAACCATAGCGTCGGAGGATTTTCGAGCTGAGCTCGCGGATGCCGGGATCGTCTTCGACAATCAGAACCGTGGCTTTGCCGTTTGCCGGCCGTTCCACCGTCCTCGCTGAGGATGCGGCTTGCGACGCAGCCGTCGCGTGCTCGCTGCAATCCGGGAAATAAATCCTGAACACGCTGCCGCCGCCGGCACCGCTGCCGACTATGATGGCGCCGTTGTTCTGCTTGACGATGCCGTAAACGGTCGCCAGCCCGAGGCCGGTCCCCTTGCCCGTGCCTTTGGTCGTATAGAACGGCTCGAAGAGATGCTCGAGTACCTCAGGTGTCATCCCGCTGCCGGTGTCTCTGACGGCCAGCATCACGTAGTTCCCGGGCGGCGCCGTCAGGTACGCGCTCGTCACACCATCGCGCAGATACACGTTTGCCGTTTCGATCGACATGCGGCCGCCGTCCGGCATTGCGTCGCGCGCGTTCACGACGAGATTCAGAATCACCTGCTCGATCTGCCCGGGATCCACCTTCACGGCGTCCAGATTCGACGCGAGCTTCGTCTCCATCTCGATGTGCTCGCCGACGAGCCGATGCAGCATCTTGTCCATCGCGCTGACGATCGCGTTCAAGTCGAGCACTACCGGCTCGACGATTCCGCGCCGGCTGAATGCCAGGAGCTGTCGCGTCAACTGCGCCGCGGTCTTGCCGGCCTTCTCGATTTCGTGGATATCGCCTCGATTGGTCTCCTTCAGGTCGGGATCGTCGAGCAGCAGCTCGCAATATCCGAGGATCGCCGTCAGCATGTTGTTGAAATCGTGAGCGATGCCGCCCGCGAGCCGTCCGACGGCGTCCATCTTCTGCGCCTGATGGTACTGCTGCTCGAGCTCTTTGCGTTCCATCTCGACGCGCAGCCGCGCCGATTCGCGCTCTTCGAGCACAGTGGCCATGGCATCGAACCCTTTCCCGAGCTCGTTGAGCTCGGGAATGGTCGTGCTCGACGCCACGCGCGCGCCCAGGTCTCCTGCCGCGAGGCGACGGCTCGCCTTCGTCAACTGCGCAAGGGGCTGCAGCAGAAGACGTTCGGACGCCGCCTTTACGCCGATGATCACGATGAGCGCGACGAGGCTGAAGGCGACGAGGTTCTGATACATCGCCCAGTTTGCGGCGGTCCGTGCGTGCGTCTTCGAGATGAGAACGCGCACCATCAACCCTGATTCCAACGGATGCACGCGCTCGAAGGCAACCGCTTCGACCTGGTTGCCTTCGTCGTGGTCGAACGAACCCTTCGGTTGCGTGCCGATCTTCGCGGTGAGCGGCTCATTCTTCAGCGATTGGCCGACCCTTTTACGGCCGTCCGGATGCCTCGCAACGACGGTGTCATCGCGATCGGTGACGATGACGACAGCGTCCCTGGGCCCATCGTCGCCGGCGAGTCCGGCCGCGAGGCTATCGAGATCGACGGTCGCAAACGCCACGAACTGAACCTCGCCGGCGCTGTTCAACAGCGGATAGGCCAGCGGGAGAGCAGCCTTGCCGGTCTGTCTGCCCACGATGTACTCGCCGACGACGAAGTCTTTCTTCGCGACCGCACGCTGAAAATACGAGCGGTCGGCGAGCGAGACCGACACCGCCGTATAGGCGCTGCAAATCAGCGTGCCCTTGGCGTTCAGCACCCCGACGTTCGTATAGGCCTTGCCGAACTGGGGCACGATTTGCCGCAGATACGCGGAACAACTTTCACTGTTGCCTTCGCGAACATCCCGGCTGTTGGAGACGGCCACCAGAAGCTGACGGGTAGCCTCGACGAGACGTTCCTGCTGAAGTGCCTTGAGATTGGACAGCCGCTCGGCATCCTGCGTGACGGCACCCTCAGCCTGCTGCCGCCGATCGAAGCTGATGAACAGGAGAAGGGCTATGGCTGGGACGGCGACGAGGGCGGCCGGGGCGAGAATACGCAGTCGTAGACTGGGATGCCACAGGGCCTCAGACAGCATGTCACCGGCTGCGGCCTATTCTATAGAAAGATGGGCGCTTGCCGCGCCGAAGCCTTTGGCAAGGCAGCCTGCCCGCCGTAGCCTTGGCGAGGCGGGCCTTAGCCCGATCTTTCCCGTGTCAGTCGCATCGAGCGCGGAACCGAGAGAAGCGTTACGAGGGAAGGTATAAGTGCGTGCAGGGTTTCCAAAGTAGCAGAACCTGGAAGGAAACGGCGCACGTCGGCGCTGTCACACGGGAAAGATCGGGGTGCCTCTTATTCACGTCAGACATCAAAGCAAGCGACGTACCAAAGGTGGCTGAACGTCCTCACGCTGATTCACGTGATTTTCTGAAGGATTTGACGCGAATTACGCGTCAGACGTTCCATCGCTCCCGGCCGGTCCTACAATCGTGTGCGTCCAGCGTGTGGAGGGCACAACCGTGTCGATATAGGGTGATTGAAAAAACCGCCTACCGGCCCCGCGGGGCTGGCCCCACGTACCGCGTAGTGCCGATCTTCAAGTCGGCGCTAGCACGGCGTCGACAGGATTGTCTCCCGCCGGGTGAGAACCGACAGTTTCTGTTTTATCGGAGAAAACTGAGGCCGACGTAGACGAAATTGAAATTCGCACCCGGATTCGGCTTCACGCGCCCCGCGTTCGAAATGTGCTGGAATCGGTAGCCCACCAGCCAGGCGCGGCCATGGCTTTCCTCGAAGCGGACGCCAAATCCTGCCTCATCCCTGAAATTGAAGGTCGTCGTGCGGACCGGGACGGGCTTGCTCGTAAAAAGCAGGCTGCCGGTGACTTCCCCGAAAATGCGGGGCCCCCCCTGGCCGATCGGCGGGAAATTCCAGCGGACAAACAGTGGTGACACCGACCAGCCCCTTACCGGATCGGGCTGGCGCACCTGCACGAACGGGGTGATGTCCACCATCAGCTCCAGGCTGCCGTGCCCCGGGCTGCCGGCCATGACACGGCCAACCGACAGCGACACCATGGTCAGCTGGTGATCGTCGTTGGCTCGAAACAGCGACACGGGCAGCGACGTGCCGCCAATCACACTGATTTCGACAGTGCCTTTCTGGAAGGGCATCGGGCCGTCGCCAGACTGTGCAAATGCCGGCTGGACAGCCGCTCCCAGGAGGAGGAATGACAGGACCAGACGAAGAATCAACACGCGTGTAAGAAGATTATCAGATTGAGATTTCGCACTCGCAGCATTACCGCACCGAGTTCGCGCACGTCATCAGCATTGAGATGCACAGCCCGTTGCAATTACGTATCGGCATGAGCGCTTCGAAGAACAGCACCTCTGCGGATCGAGAAGTCTCGCGGCCGCAACGCCAATCCAAGTTCGCACCGCAGAGATACCGTGTCCAGGCGCGACCGGGTGTTTACCTGGTTGACGCGGGCAGCGCCACGTAGCCAGCGCGTGCTCGCACTCGCAGCCGCCGGTCTTTCATCGTCACCCTGATGCCGTGATACTTGCCATCGGCAGGTCCCGATTCGAATGCCAGCAGGTACTGCGACTGGAGATCGTCGCAAATTCGGGTCACCGCCGCGGAAATTTGCGCGGGATCGCGGAGCGGCTCCACGTAACCGCCGGACTCTGTCGTCAAACTCTCAAGCAGAACCTTATCCACCACCGCCCCCTTGCGCGTGCCCATGCCGATGGCATACAGCGTCACGTCCGACCTCCGCACCGCGCTCTTGGTTGTGGAGATACGCCGTTGCCGCAACATCTCCGGTGATTCGCCCATTATCGTGAGCGAATCATGCCCCGGAGGCCCAATGTCGCTAGTGTGGTACGAAGGCGTGACACCCGGAGTGGGCACATCGTTCCCATCAGTGATCAGCAAAAGCACCTTGCGCTGGTATCGCCCGAGTTCAAAGGTGGGTAAGACCGACGGTACGGCATCCAGCAACGCACTGCCACCACCGGGTCGGAGCGCATCGAACTCGCGCAGAAGGCCGATATGGTCCTGGGTCCAGGAAGCCGCCGTGACCCTATCGTTGAAGACCGCAAAGAACACTTCGTCGGCCGCGTCGAGTCGTGTCAGGAGCAGTTCGAGTGCACGGCGCGTGTCGGCCCATCGTGCATCATTCTCCGCGCGCGCACTTGGGCTCTCCGTCATGCTGCCGCTGATATCGAGCAGGATGCCAAGGCTGACGGGGACACGACCGGCGCTGAACTGCACGATCCCACGCCGTGTCCCACCTTCTGTAATTTCGAACTGTTCTGCGCTGAGGCTCTGGACGAAACGGCCGGAAGGATCGGTCACCGTCACCGGCATGACCACTACGTCAGTTCTCGCCTGAAACACCGGCGTTTCCTGCGCGGCCACGGCCGAGATGCCTGTCAGCAGGAACGCAATTGCCAATCGAGTGTGCATCGTTGGTCGAGCAATTGTCGCCAATGAGGATAACATCGCTCGATGCGTCCTGACGTAGTTGGGGTCATACGCCGGCGAGACTCTAATTCGTTGCCCATATGGCTGGATGAATCCCTACCCCGGCGCGTAAGTCGTGCTGCTCAAGCCCGTGAGGCGGATTTGCGATGATGCTTAACCCGCGGGTATCCCTCCCTCTCGGCGTGCCCTTGGCTGGAGAAGTCTGAGGATTGCCTAAAACACTAGCCAAACCAACGAAGCTCCCCGCCCACCAGCCGGCACGGGAGTGAAGGTTTTCTGCAGGCGAAACCCGCTAAACCCGTCTGAAGCGCATCAAACACGTGGGATTGGCGACGATATCAGATTAGAATACGCGCGCCCATTTACCTGGAGGAGCGCGCATGGCCAAGAAACGCCGCAAGATGGCAAAGAAGATGGCAAAGTCTCGCAAGTCCACGAGCAAGAAAGCGTCGAAGAAGAAAGCCGCGAAGCGTTCCACCAAGCGCACCGCGAAGCGTTCCGCCAAGCGCACTGCCACGCGGACCGCCAAGCGAAAAGCGTCGCCGCGACGCAGCGCTCCACGGCGCGCGCCGGCTGCGGCGGCGGCGGAAAGCTCGCCCATGGACACCAACATGGAACAGACGCTTCCACTCGACGACGTGCAATTACCTTCATAACTTCGACGTTCCAGGGTTCCGGTTCCAGTTCCGGGTTCGCGGTGGCGCCAGAATTACCGAGCGCTCTTATTCAAATAGATGGCCTACTGAGTCCATCGCCCACCGCGAACCGGGAACTCGGAACCGGAACTCGGAACCCCAAACGGCCTCCCGGCGTCATCATCGGCGCAGAGGCACGCCGTCTTCAGTGAAGCGCGTGCCGAGCAGCAGTCGCAGCACCTCGCCGTAACTGCGAATGCCCGCCTCGACTCTGTTGGCTTTCAGGAAACGATCGTAGAGCGCGTAGCCGGCGCGGCTCGCCATGGGAATGGTCTGCCTCCTGACGCGCTCAGAGATGGCGAGCAAATCGTTGCGCGGCCCCTGATCGAGCCGGCGCGCCATATCGTCGCGCTCGGATCGCGGCAGCGCGTTCAACACCGTGCCATATAGCGACAGCCATCCGCTGTACTGCACGGACGCCGGTCCGCGCATACACACCAGCCACCCGACGAAATTCGCCTCCGACTCGTCGGCGTACCCGGCCAGATGACTCCACTCATGTGCCACCGTGGCTGGACGCTCGAATGGCAGCAGGCTTTGATTGGCGAGCGTCTCGAGAAAGAAGGGGTCGGTCATCCCGTCGATCGAGACGCGCGTGAAGTAGAAGTTCAGCAGCGTGCGCTTCGGGCGTCCGGCCTCTGCCGTCCATGCCATCGCGAGATCGCGCTGCGCGCGCGCGAACGCCGGCTGCAACGCACCTGCGGTCGCGGAGAGCTCAGGCCAGCCGCCGGCATGCGCTTCGCCGTGAAGTCCGTTGAGCGCGTCGATGTTTCTGTGCGCGAGATCGCGCAACGCCTCGCGCGTAATGCGCTCCTCGCTGAAATCCAGCTGATCGCGAAGCGGCTCGCGCTGATAGTTCATCCCCCAGGCGGCAAGAAACCAGAGATACAACACCGACGCGATGGCGGCCGTGTCGATCGCCAGCCAACCGAGCCATGCCGTCTTTCCGCTTCGGCGTGTGATTCCGCGCAGGCGGATGGCCCAGAGCGCAACCGTCGAGAGCACGGCGACGAGCACGACGGCGTCGAACAGCGCGAAGGGCGCGGCATTGCTGAGCGCGGTGAGCTTCGGCTGAACCATCGGATACAGGCCGCGCGAATAGATGCGTTCGACCCCGTCGCGAGGCAGGGGCGCAAGCGCCAGGATCGCCGCGAACGCAATCAACGCGAATTTGAGGAGGCGCGGCATCGTGATGTTGTCTTATGCTGACATGGATGAACCGCCAAATGGGCTCTGACCACCGCGAGCGTCAAGGGGGCGAGGCCCCGTACGGCACTCAATCTGTCGTCGATACCGCGTGCCCCCTCGACTGCCCCGACTCGTGCAGCCTGGCGGTGACCGTCGGCAACGGACGCCTCGTCACCATCGACGGCTCCACGCTGAACGCACCGACCGGCGGCTACATCTGCGCCAAAGTCCGAAATTTCGGCGAGCGCGTTTACGGCGAGGCGCGGCTGCAGCATCCTGCCGTCCGTATCGGCACGAAGGGCCAGGGACGCTTCTCGCGTGTGAGCTGGGAAGAAGCGATCGAGCTCATCGCCACGCGCATGATCGAGGCCCGAGACAAGTGGGGTGGCGAAGCGATTCTGCCCTTTTCGTATGGCGGCTCGAACGGGCTGCTGACGCAGGACACGCTCGACGCCATGCTGTTCCGCCGGTTCGGCGCGTCGCGGCTTGCGCGCACGGTGTGTGCCGCGCCAACCGGCGCCGCCGCGCAGGCGATGTACGGAAAGATGCCGTGCGTCACCTACGAGGACTATCCCGAAGCCAGGCTGATCATTCTCTGGGGCGTCAACCCGTCCACGTCCGGCATTCACCTCGTGCCGTACGTGCGCCAGGCGCAGAAACAGGGCGCCCGGCTCGTCGTCATCGATCCACGCGCGACGCCGCTCGCGCGCCAGGCCGACTTGCACCTGGCGCCGAAGCCCGGCACCGACGTCGCCATCGCGCTTTCGATCCATCGCTATCTGTTCGAAGAAGGATTGGCCGACGCGCACTTCATTGCAGAGCACACGAAGGGCGCCGATCGTCTTCGCGAGCGTGCGGCCGGCTGGACCTTTCAGCGTGCGGCTGAGACGTCCGGGGTTCCGGAAGCGGCGCTGGAGAGGCTGGCCGAAGACTACGCGGGCGCATCTCCGGCGCTGATTCGCTGCGGCTGGGGTCTCGAGCGGAATCGCAACGGCGGAAATGCGGCAATGTCGATCCTCGCGCTGCCTTCGGTGGCCGG
This sequence comes from Vicinamibacterales bacterium, assembly GCA_963811435.1. Taxonomy (GTDB): domain Bacteria; phylum Acidobacteriota; class Vicinamibacteria; order Vicinamibacterales; family JAMQPK01; genus JAMQPK01. The sequence continues at coordinate 2,084,402 of CAWERD010000002.1, read as the reverse complement.
GAAATTCGGCGTGCGCGGCGGCGGCTACTCGATGAGCAACTCGGCGGCGTGGAACATCACTCGGCCATGGCTCGGCCCGGAACCCGCGACACGGGTGGTGAACATGAACAAGCTGGGACGGGCGCTGACCGAGCTCAGCGATCCGCCGATCGCGGTGATGTTCGTCTACAACTGCAACCCCGTTGCGACGATGCCCGATCAGCAGCGCGTCCTGCAGGGAATGGCGCGCGAAGATCTTTTCACGATCGTGTTCGATCAGGTGATGACCGACACGGCGGCATTCGCCGATGTCATTCTGCCGGCCACGACATTTCTCGAGGGGTACGATTTCGCAAAAGGATACGGCCCGCTGAGCCTGCAGCTTGTGCGGCCCGTCATCGACGCCGTCGGCGAATCGCGGCCGAATCCGGAAGTGTTCGGCGAGCTCGCGCGGCGACTGGACGTGCTCGGCGAGGGCGAAAGCGACAACGAGCTCGACATGCTGTTGCACCTCTTCAAGACGCTGCCGGGCGAGATCGGCGCGCAAATGGAGGAAACCGGCCGCGCGGCCCCGCCGTGCGGATTCAGGCCCATCCAGTTCGTCGATGTAAAGCCAAGGACGTTCGACGAGAAGGTCGATCTGTTTCCAGACGCGCTCGAGTCCGAAGCACCTTCCGGGTTGTACACGTTTCAGCCCGATCCGGCCTCCGAACGATTCCCGCTCGCGCTCATTTCACCGGCCAGCGACAAGACCATCAGCTCGACGCTCGGCGAGCTTCCGCGCCCGGCGGTGAGGCTGCTGATGAACCCGGCCGACGGCGCCGCGCGTGGTTTGAAGGATGGCGATCCGATCAAAGTGTTCAACGAGCTGGGCGAGGTGCAGTGCGCGGTGAAGATCGAAGCCTCAATCCGCGAAGGGACGGTCTCGCTGCCGAAGGGATTGTGGCGAAAGAGCACCTGGAATCAGATGACCGCGAACGTGCTCGTGCCCGATTCGTTGACCGATCTCGGCGCGGGCGCGTGCTTCAACGACGCCCGTGTGCAGGTGGCACGTCTCGAACCTGGTGTATCTCAACGCAAAGACGCAGAGACGCAAAGAATTTCATCTTGATGAGGAACGTCGCGTCTTCGCGCCTTTGCGTTGAATCACGGAAAGATCCCTAGTTCCTCGTACACGATCGCGACCTTATTAATGGCGAGGACGAAGGCGGCCGTGCGCAGGTCTCCCATCCTCGGGTCGCGGCGCAGGGTATCGCGGATTTCCTGATAAGCCACGATCATCGTGTCTTCCAGCCCCGAGTTCACGATGGCCAGCTCGTCGGTCACCTTCACGAACGACTCGCGTTCCGACGGGCTGAACCTGCGGCCGGTTGCCGTTTCGATGGCCAGGAGCAGCCGGTTCTCGGTCGCGGCCTGTCGGCGCCGGTCGAGGCGCCCCAGCCGCACGTGTGAAAGGTTCTTCAGCCACTCGAAGTACGAAACGGTGACGCCGCCGGCATTCGCATACACGTCGGGAATGACGAGCATGCCCTTCTGCTTGAACACCTCATCGGCGTCGGGGGTGGTCGGGCCGTTCGCGCCCTCGAGGACGATCTTCGCCTTCACGCGCGCGGCATTCTCGCCGGTCAGCACGTTCTCGAGCGCGGCCGGCACGAGCACGTCGCATTCGAGCTCGAGCGCATCGCGGGAATTGAGCATGTCGGTTGAGCCGGGAAACCCAAGGATCGATCCCGTGCGTTTCCTGTAGTTGAAGACGTCGTCCTCGTTCAATCCCTTGGGGTTATGGATAGCGCCTTCGCGCTCGGCCAGCGCGATGACAATCGCGCCCTGTTCGCGGCAGAACTTCGCCGTGTGAAAGCCCACGTTCCCCAGGCCCTGGACGACGATGCGCTTCCCCTCGAGGCCCACCGACAAACCGAGCGCCTGCATGTCTTCCGCCGAGCGGCATGCCTCGGAGAGCGCGTACATCAACCCGCGGCCCGTCGCTTCGCGGCGTCCGTGAATGCCGCCTTCGGTCACCGGCTTGCCGGTGACGCACGCGAGCGCTTCGAGCTCGCCCGTGTGAAGCTGGCCGTACGTGTCGGCGATCCACGACATCTCGCGTTCGCCGGTTCCGTAGTCCGGTGCCGGCACGTCGATGCCGGGGCCGATGAACCTCTTGCGATCGAGCTCGTGGGTGTAGCGGCGTGTGATGCGCTCGAGCTGCTCGACCGTATAGCGCGTGGGATCGATCTGCACCGCGCCCTTGGCGCCGCCGAACGGCACGTCGACGAGCGCGCATTTGTAGGTCATCAACGCGGCAAGCGCCTTGACCTCGGACTCGTCGACCTGCGGACTGTAGCGAATGCCGCCCTTGGTGGGCAGCTTGTGATGGCTGTGCTCGGCGCGCCACGCATGCACGACTTCGATGGTGCCGTCGACATGCCGGACGGGAAACGCGAACGAGTAGACGGAGTTGCAGGTTCTGATTTGATCGAGCAGACCGGCCGCATGCGCGCAGAACTTCGCGGCGTGGTCGAAGTACGCGTTGACGTTCTCTTCGAAGTTGCGGCGGCGACGACGGTCGACGACGATCGGTGAAGCGGTCATATACGGTGATTATAGACAGGGCAAGGAACTGATAGGATTACACCCATGGCACGCACCGTGTTTTGCGCGAAATTACAGAAAGATCTGCCCGCTCTCGACGAAGTGCCGTGGCCGGGCGAGCTCGGCAAACGCATCTACGACAACATCTCGGCGCAGGCCTGGAAGATGTGGGAAGACCGCATGAAAATGATCCTCAATGAATATCGGCTGATGCCGTGGCAGAGAGAAGCGCAGCAGCTGATCGCCAAGCAGATGGAGGACTTCTTTTTCGGCGGCACCGAGGCGCTGCCTCCGGAGTACAAGCCGGAATAAGCCCCATTCCTTCGGTTCTTGTTCGTACACTCCCCTGCACCCAGAAAACCGAGAACCTGGAAGCCAGAACGTCGTGACGGGCGTATACTTGAATTTGTCGTGCGCCTGACCGACCGCTTCTGCGCAGTGCCGATCGAGCTGATTCCCCAGACTCTTTCCCGCCACTCCGCATAACTACTCCCTCTCGCTGCGCGCGAAGCGCGTCTGCGAGGCTCGCCAACGCTCGGTGGAGAATGAGGCGAGCGAAGGCGGCAGGTAAACGATCGGTGCGGCCATCCGGCCGGCACCGGGTTTTTTTGTGTGGGTCCCGTCAGTCGGGACCGAGGAGTCAGTGCTATGGGTCGCAAGCTCTACGTGGGAAACCTTCCGTATCAAACCGGGGAAACCGAGCTCACCGAGCTCTTCAGCCGAGCCGGCACGGTGGAAAGCGCGCGCATCATGCGCGACATGGCCACGGGCCGGGCACGGGGGTTCGGCTTCGTTGAAATGGCCAGCGACGAAGAAGCCCAGCGTGCGATCTCGGAGCTGAACGAATTCAAGATGGAAGGACGCCCGCTCGTGGTCAACGAAGCGCGGCCCAAGCCCATGGGTGGCGGTGGTGGCGGCGGCGGCTTCGAGCGCGGCAACCGCGGCGGCGGTGGCGGCGGTGGCGGCCGGCGCGAACCCCGCTGGTAATTTAGGCGCGATGGGTGCGTTGGGTGCGATAGGTGCGTTCGGTGCGCACCCGTCGTACCTGACGCACCTGTCGTACCTGACGCACCTGTCGTACCTGACGCACCTGTCGCACCTGACGCACCCGTCGCACCCAACGCACCCAGTTCGGTCATGCCTTTAGAGAAGTACAAACAGAAGCGCAACTTTCAGAAGACCCCCGAGCCCGCTGGCTCCCTCACCGTTTCCCGCAGGGCCGCAGAGAAAAAGACAGACCGGTTCTTCTGCGTTCAGAAACATCTCGCCAGCCATCTTCACTACGACTTCCGCCTCGAGCACAACGGCGTGCTGCTCTCGTGGGCGGTGCCGAAGGGGCCGTCGCTCGATCCGGCCGTCAAGCGGCTCGCGATGCACGTTGAAGATCACCCGATTGAATACGGCGAATTCGAGGGCGTCATCCCCGAAGGCTACGGCGCGGGCATCGTCATGTTGTGGGATCGCGGCACCTGGAAGCCGGAGAGCGATGACATCGACGCCGCGCTCAAGAAGGGCGACCTCAAGTTCACCCTCGACGGCTACAAGCTGAAGGGCTCGTGGGTGCTCGTGCGCACCAAGGGTCCTTCCTATGGCGAAGGACGAAGCTGGCTGTTGATCAAGCACCGCGACGACTGGGCGGGCCCCGTCGACATCGCGGAGTTTGCGCCGCTCAGCGTCAAGAGCGGCGGTGACTTCGACGAGATTCTCGCGTCAGACACGCCGGCCATCTGGAAGTCGAATCGTCCGGCGAAAGGCGGAGCCACCGGCAAGATGCTGGAGGAGATTATTCAGAAGGCGGCGGCACTGAAGGGAGATCGTGAAGGTGAGAAGGAGAAAGTAAAAAGTAAAAAGGGGAAAGTAGAAAGTAGAAAGGCAAAAGGAGGAACGAAGCAGGCAAAGAGCACGAAACGCCGCTCCTGACGTTCGCGCGACACGTGTGACACTTTTTACCTTTTACTTCCACTTTTTACTTTCTACTTTTCACTTTCAGTTACAACAACCTCTTCCCCAACGCCAGCCATACTGCCGCCGCGAGCCTTCTTCGACCGTGCCGCGCAATCTCATCCTGCCAGAAGTCACCTTCGATCAATTCTGTTTCTTTCGGCAGATCACCCAGTTGGAGCGGGCGTTTCTCTTCGGCCGCGTACCGCGCCAGCACATCTGAGGACGGCACCGCGGCATTCTGGATGAGGACGTCAATCGGCCGGCCGATGGTCTCGGCAATCTGACGCACCGCATGGCCGGCGGTAAACCCATTCATGCCGCTGCCTTCGGTCAGGAGGTTTGAAATCAGGATCACCGGCCCGCGCATCTTTTGCAGCGCGTCGCGCACACCCTCGACGAGGAAGATGGGCATCAGGCTCGTGTAGAAACTGCCGGGCCCGATGAGCACGGCATCGAACTCGCGAATGGCGGCATCGACGGCTGGATGGATCTGCGCCGGCGGTTCGAGCCAGATGCGTTTGACGAACTGGCCGCTGCTCTGCCCGCGATCGACTTCGACCTCTCCCCGGGTCCGCATGCCGTTGCTGTACTCGGCGCACACGCTGGCACGCTCGACGCTGACCGGCCAGACATTGCCGGTGCACTCCAGCAGCGCCTGCAGACCGTCGACGGCCGCAAGAAAGTCGCCGCTGTATCGCTCCATCATCGACAACAGCAGATTGCCACCGGTGTGTCCGGCCAGGCGCGGCGTACGCGCCGCGATGCTTCCGTTGGGCTGGCCGACAGGATCGATGGATGGCACGCGTGACAGCAGGACGCGGCGCGCCTCGGCTTCGTTGCGCGCGAGTGCCAGCGCGCATTTGAGCACGTCGCCCGGCGGCAGCACGCCAAGCTCGTCGCGAAGCTGACCCGAGCTTCCGCCGCTGTCGAACATCGTGACGACCGCATTCAGCCGCAGCCAGGGATTGTTCTTCAAACCGCCAAGCAGGCTGGGCAGACCGGTGCCGCCGCCAAAGCAGCCGACGTTCAACTGACGCATCTTCATCGGAGGAACATTCTATCCGTGAACGGTTAACATTGATTCATGAGCATCGAGACGCTTGCTGCGCAGTTGAAGGAGATTTTCGGCGATCGACTCAAAATGGTCGCGGCCTTCGGCGCTCAGACAGATACCTGCGCCGTCGTCCAGAATTTGACGCTCGAGGATCTCGATCGCTGCGCGGCCTATGGATCGAAATGGAACACACTCGGGCTTTTCACGCCGTTGTTCATCGTCGAAGGCGAGCTGCCGCGCGCGCTCGATGTCTTCCCGCTGGAGCTGAGCGAAATCATCGCCACACGCCGCGTGGTGTCGGGCACCGATGTGTTCGCAGACCTCACGATTCCCAAGCAGGACCTGCGGCGCGCGTGTGAGGTGCAGGCCCGCGGCCACGTGCTGCATCTTCGCGAGAGCTACATCGAAGCGGCAGGCGATACCAGGGCCGTCGCGAATCTGGTGGCGGCGGCCGTGCCGACGTTTCGCGCGCTGGTGACCAACGTGGCCCGGCTGGAAGGCATCTCGCCGAAGGCGCTCGTGACTCAACTGAGCCTGGATAATTTCGAACGCACCTTTCCCGAGGCACTTCGCGCAGCGGAGCGCATCGTCGATTACGTCGATCGGTGGAGCCACTAAGTGACGCTGTCGAGATTTGCAATTCGGGATTGGGGATTGGCGCGGCGACGCGTGTTACGCATTTCGTTGATCACGCTGGCGCTCTCCGCACCCATCGCACCCATCGCACCCATCGCACCCATCGCACCCATCGCACCCATCGCACCTATCGCACCTATCGCACCCAACGCACCTGTCGCACCCCTCGCACCTATTCCATTTCTCGCGTCCGTGTACGCGCAGGAACCTCCACCGGAGCTGACCAGGCCGGTCAATGACTTCGCGAACGTGATCGATGCCAATAGCGAAGCCGAAATCGAACGCCGCATTCTCGCGCTGAAGCAGGCCAGCGGCGATGTGGTCGTGGTCGCGACGATCGATACCTTCGCGCCGTATGCGGACGTCCGCGAATACGCCGTTCGCCTGTTCGAGAACCGCGGCCGCGGCATCGGCGACAAGGGAAAAGACAACGGGCTGCTCGTGCTGCTCGCGGTGAAAGATCGCGATGTGTGGGTGGAAGTCGGCTACGACCTCGAGCAGTTCATCACCGACGGCTTCTCGGGCGAGGTGAGCCGCAACGACATGAGGCCGTACTTCGTGCGCGGCGAGTACGGGCCGGGCCTGCAGGCGGGTGTCACACGCATCATCGGCCGGATTGCGCAGGCACGCGGCGTCACCCTTCCCGGCATGCCGCAACCGGTGACGGACGTGCCGAGCGTGGTGTTCAGCCCGTGGCTCATCCTTCTCATCATCATCATCATCATTGCGATCAGCAACAGTGGCAGCGGCGGCGGCCGTCGCACGCGGATGCGTGGAGGTCCGCCCTACTGGGGTGGCGGCTCATGGAGCGGCTGGAACAGCGGCGCCGGTCCATTCGGCGGCGGCGGACGCATCGGCGGTGGCGGCTTCGGCGGAGGCTTCGGAGGGTTTGGTGGCGGACGTTCGGGGGGTGGTGGTGGTGGAGCAAGTTGGTGAGTAGAATCAGGGGATGGCAACAATGACTCGGCGCATCGCGCTCTTTTCGGTACTCATGGCAGCTACGCTTTTCTCCGGCTGTTCCTATAACCGTTTTGTCTCTCAGGAAGAAGCGGTGAAGACGCAGTGGGCGCAGGTCCAGAACCAGCTGCAACGGCGCAACGATCTCATCCCCAACCTTGTCGAGACTGTGAAAGGTTACGCGTCGCACGAGCAGGAAGTGTTTCAGCAGATCGCGGAGTCGCGGTCGAAGCTGTCGGGTGCGCAGACGCCCGCCGAAACGATGGCCGCGGCCAATCAGCAGAGCGCGGCGCTGGCGCGCCTGCTCGTCATCGTCGAGAACTATCCCAACCTGAAAGCCAACGAGCAGTTCAACCGCCTCTCGGATGAACTCTCGGGCACCGAGAACCGTCTCGCGGTTGAGCGGATGCGGTACAACGAGCGCGTGCAGGAGTACAACACGAGCCGCCGCCAGTTTCCCGGCGTGATCACGGCGAAGGTTTTCAGTTTTAAGGATTATCCGCTGTTCGAAGCGCCGGAGGCGGCCCGTCAGGCACCGAAGGTGGCGTTCTAAGCCGGCCTGAAGGCCGGCACTACGGCTTGCTTGCGGCCGGCTTGGGTTGCCGCCAGCCGGTTTCAAGCAGATCGCGCTGCAGATCGAGCGTGCGCTTGATGAGATCGCCGGTGTCGTCGAACCGCTCCATGCGTTGCGATCCGTCTGGACTCGTCACAATCATTTCATAACCCGCGCCAACACCCTCTCGGCGGATTTCGCATCGCATCTGTTCGCCCTTGCGTTCGAAAATCCACAACATCTCACAAAGCTCTATCGGGCAGTGTTCCAAAGAACTGCAGTGAGCGTTTCTCACTTTTCGCGCCTTGTCAGGCTTTCAGGTGTGGCGTAAATTGGAAATGACCATGAAGACCGACGAAACCTTTCCGCTACCGTGGGAACAGGTGTTCTGGTCGTCGTCACCGGCGTTTCCCGCGTCGCTCTCTCGACCACGAACGTATTACGCATTCACGGATTTTCGCCTGCTGGTCAGACGTAAAAATCGTACCGTCCATGAGCTCGCACTCGACGACATCGACAGCGTCAGGCTGTCGCAGTCGTGGTGGCAACGCGCGTCCGGCACGAGCACGGTCCAGATCTGTTCCCGGCGCGACGGCAGTGTGCTGGAGCTCGCCAACATTCACCACGGACCGCAGCTCGCGCTCATCCTTCAACTTCGCGCGACAGAGCTCTTCGGCGATGACGCGCGCAATCTCGACGCCGAATTCTTTCGAAGCGCGCTCGGCCCGGGTGCGCCGTCCATTCTTCGTCCCCATCAGGGGCTCGCACTTGCCGCAACCGTGATGCTGGCCGTGGTGTTCGGCATCATCGGCCTTGCGCGACACACGACGCTTCCGCCGGTGGTCTACGCGGCCGATGACCCCATCTCACCGAACGGGCATCATCGGACCAATCAAGAAGTCGCCGCGTTCATGGAACGCGAGGTGATGCCGTTCGCGAAACGCGTGCTCGCACCGCTGGTCGGCGGCGCGGAAAACGTGACGTGCGAGACGTGCCACGGCGACGATGCCGTGAAGCGGAACTGGAGGATGCCCGGTGTGCGTGCGCTTCCAGAGCCGCAGTTGAGGCTCGCGGGGCTCGAGCGCGCCAGGCTGTGGCTCGACCCGCAGATGCGCAACGCCGTGTATGGCTATCTCGCCGAAGAAGACAACCAGTCGACGGCCGCCTACATGCGCCAGGTCGTGATGCCCGGCATGGCGAAACTGATGAACCGTCCCGCGTACGACTTCGCGAGATCATACGGTTACAACCGGTCGCGTGCTGCGGTCGGCTGTTATCACTGTCATCTGGTCGAGTAAGATCTTCGCTCGTTGATCCAGAAAAACCTGGCGCTGGCCGCGGGCGGAGCAGCGTTCTGCCTTGTCGCCATCCTCAATTGCGGAGGATACCGTTACGGCATCGGCGATCAGGCGTTCTACATCCCCGCCGTCGTCCAGCACCTGGATCCGAGTCTGTTTCCCCGGGATCGCCAGCTCCTGCACGCCCAGGATCGCTTCATGCTCTACGACGATGCGATCGCGGCCGTTCGGCGCACGACGGGTGTCTCGGTTCCCGTGCAGTTCTTCATCGCGTACGTTGCGGGCATGGCGTTGCTGTTCGGCGCAATCGTCGCGATCGGGCGGGTCCTGTACCGCTCGTGGTGGACGATTGCCCTGCTTGCCGCGCTGATGACGCTGCGGCATCGCATCACGCAGACCGGCGCGAACTCGCTGGAGGCGTACTTTCAACCGAGGATGCTCGCCTTTGCGCTGGGCGCGTGGGCGATTGCCGCCTACCTGCGGGGCAAAGACACGGCGGCACTTGCGCTGGTCGCCTGCGCATTCGCTATCCATCCGACGACGGCGCTTTGGTTCGGCATCTGGATTGGCGCCGCGCTCGCTGTGTCGGATCGCACGTGGCGGGTGCCGATGATGGCGCTCGCTGGCGCGGCCGCGCTCGCGGCGATCTGGGCAGTTACCCTCGGGCCGCTGCACGGTCACCTCGTGCAGATGGATCCGCTTTGGGCCTCGGCGTTGGCGGGCAAGGACTATATTTTTCCGTCCGACTGGAATTCGTCGTTCTGGCTGGTGAATCTCAGCTACCTGCCTGTGGCAGCAGCGTTCTACCTGACACGTCGACGTCGCGGTGTTGCGACACCTCGCGAAGCCGGACTGCTCGCCGGAGGGGCCGTTCTGCTCGCGGTATTCCTGCTCTCGTGGCTGCTCATGATGCGCGGCGTTGCGCTGGCGCTGCAACTCCAGACCTCGCGCATTTTCTGGATGCTCGATTTTCTGGCGGCCATCTATATTGCCTGGCGCCTCGCCGAAGGGATGGCGGCGGCCGCTCTCGCCCGCGCGATCGTCGTGCTCGCGATTGGCGCGGCGCTCGCACGTGGCTGGGTGGTGTGGAACGTCGAGCACGCGGGAAGCCCGGTCGCACGCATCACGCTGCCACAGGATAACTGGAACGATGTGATGAGGTGGATCTCCCGGACGCCCGCCGACACGTATGTGCTGGCCGATCCCGGTCATGCGTGGAAGTACGGCACGAGTGTGAGAGTATCGGGCGAGAGGGATGTGTATCTCGAAGAAGTGAAGGATCTCGCGCTGGCGCTGTATTCGCGCGAGGTCGCCGTCGAGTCGCTGCAGCGGATTCGCGACGCGCAGAACTTCGACGCGCTGTCGCCGGACCAGCTGCGTGCGCTGGCCGGTCGCTACGATCTCGACTACCTCGTGGTCGATCGTGACGTCGATCTTCCCATGGCCTATCGCAACGAGCAGTTCCGCGTGTACGCGCTGCAACAGGCTCCCACGGTCAAATGAGTCATTTCGTTCCGCTCCCCCGCTGGAAGGGGGGCCACTGGATGACGCTGTACGCGTGGGGAAACCCGCGGCGCTTCCCCACGCTTCCGCCGGCCCAGCCTCGCTACTTCGATGTCGCACCGGGCACGCGGGTCCTCGCGCACTGCCACTGGCAGCCGAAGCCGTGGGAACGACCCACGCTCATCGCGCTGCATGGCCTCGAGAGCTCGAGCGATGCGCACTACGTGCGGGGTCTCGCCGACAAGGCGTTTGCCGCCGGCTTCAACGCGGTACGTCTCAATCAGCGCAACTGCGGCGGCACAGAGCACCTTTCCGACGGCCTGTACCACTCCGGCCTCACGCACGATCCGCTCGCCGTCATGCGCGAGTTAATCGACGTGGACGGCCTTACGCAATTTGCGATCGCCGGCTACTCGCTCGGCGGCAACCTGACGCTGAAACTCGCGGGCGATTTTGGCGCACACCCGCCGAAGGAATTGCGCGCCGTCTGCGCCGTCTCACCGACGATGGATCTTGCGGTGTGCGTGGGTGCGCTCGAGGAACGGCAGAATGCGATCTACCAGTGGCACTTCGTGAGAAATCTCAAACGGCGCATGCGGCGCAAGGCGCGGGCCTTTCCCGGGAAGTGGTCGCTGGACGCGCTGCCGGGCATCAGGTCGATTCGCGCATTCGACGACACATACACGGCGCCGTTCCATGGATTCCAGGATGCGGCCGACTACTACCATCGCGCGAGCGCCATGCGGGTCATCGACAAGATCAGTGTCCCAGCGCTCATCATCACGGCCGCCGACGATCCTTTTGTGCCCCCCGCTCCCTTCACCGATCGCGCGGTCGCCGGTAACCGCAATATCACCGTCATGCTCACGCCTCATGGCGGCCACTGCGGTTTCGTCGAGGAAGCGCGGGATGGGTATGACGGCTACTGGGCCGAGCGGGAAATCGTGGAGTTCTTGAAGAAAACTTGTCCGTTCTAGGCAGGCTAAAGCCCTGCGCTCCCGTTTGTCAGGGCCAGGAAAGCCCGAGGTGTGTCATTAACTGTCGGGCGAACTCCGGCCCTATCCCTTGCTCTTCGTGCTTGAAGTACACGTAGATTTCCGTGCATCGATCCCGCAGCGCGCCGATCTTGCGCGCCCACTCCTCGATATCGTTTGCCTGATACCCCTCGTCGCGAAGGCGGAAGTAGCCGAAGTCGGCAGTGACCTCGAGCGGCGTTTCGAGCTTCTCGCTGTCGGCCACGCACAGCGCTCGACCCCGCTCTTTCAGGCGGTCAAACACCTCGGCGTCGAACCACGATGGATGACGAAACTCGAACGCGGCAGGCGCTTTTGGCGGAAGGGTGTCGATGAATGCGTCGAGCCGCGCGAGATCCTTCTTCAGCGACGGCGGCAGTTGAAACAACAGGGCGCCCAGCTGGCCGCCAAGCGTGCCTCCCACGCGGCAGAATTCGGCCGTGAGATCCTGGCAGTTCACCAGCTTCGCGTCGTGCGTGATGCGCCGCGGAGCTTTCAGTGTGAATTTGAAGTTGCCCGGCACCTGCTTCGTCCAGCCGGCGAGCAGCTTCTCCGACGGCATTCGGTAGAAGGTGTAGTTAATCTCGACGGTGGGAAACCGTGCAGCGTAGTAAGGGAGCATCTTCGCGGCCGCAAGATCGGCCGGATAAAAGCTCCCCTTCCACTCAGGATAGTTGTAGCCCGACGTCCCGACCCAGATCATCAGTTGATGGCTTAGAGCTTAGGGCTGAGGGCTTATGCTGAGGACTGAGAGAATGGCGCAGCCAATCAGCCCTAAGCTCTTAGCCCTTAGCTCTACCAGCGAGGCTCCCGGCGTCCGCTGCCCCCGCCGCCATAGTCGTCGCTACCGCGGCCGCCGCCGCCCCGGTTGAAGCCACCACCACCGCCCCCGAAACCGCGGCCACCGCCACCGGCCGGCTTCGGCTGCGCTTCGTTCACGACGATGGCGCGGCCCTCCATCTGATGCTGATGGAGCTTCTCAATGGCTTTCGCCGCCGCATCGTCGGTCGTCATTTCAACGAAACCGAAACCGCGTGCGCGGCCCGTCGCCATGTCCCGCATGACGCGCGCGCTGGCCACGTCGCCGACAGTGCTGAACAGCGACATCAGGTCTTCATCAGTGGCTTTGTAGGGAAGGTTGCCGACATACAGCCTACGACCCATGGTTAGTCCGCTCCTCGGTCCGGCCGGGGCCGGACACTACCGGTTAGTGAGATGGTTGGAACTGCATCTATCAGGAAGGCGTGAAAATAGACCGGTTCCGAGGGGCTGTCAACCGTTTTACTTCAACGTGGCTGCGAAATCGGCTCCCGCCTGCGCGACGATACCGTCTTTGTCTGACGGCATGCCGCTTACGCCAATCGCACCGTAGATCTGACCGTCCACGAACAGAGGCAGCCCGCCTTCCACCGGCACCGCGCCAGGCAGAAACGCCATGTGGGGCTTGTCGCCGACGACCATGTCCTGGAAGAGCTTCGTGGACCGCTTGAACCGCAGCGCCGCCAGCGCCTTTTCCTGCGCAACGTGGATGCTGCCGACCTGCGTGCCGTCCATTGTCACGAGATAGATCAGGTTGCCCCCGTCGTCAACGACGGCGACACAGTTGGTGAAGTTCAGTTCGCGGGCCTTTGCCTCGGCGGCGTGGCCAATGGCCTTAGCCGCGTCGAGATTGAGCGATTTTTTTGTGCTGAGTTGTGCCATGCATCCCTCTGAGCGCCCCTCGCCTCTTGCCTTTCCCATCTTGCCCCTTGGCCGAGGGTGCGCTGCGCAACGCGATCATGTTCAGTGCATGTTCTGTGGCTTGAATCGCCGCTGCGAGCTGATCGCTGTGCACGCCGCGGGTCTTCATGCCCCCTTCCCACTTGATCGTGGTCTCCACCAGGGCGTCGGTCTTGCCACCCGGTGGAATTCTAACCTCGTAATCGAGCAGCTTCGGCAGCGCGAACCCGAGCTGCTTCTCGATGCTCTTCAGTGCCTGCATGAACGCGTCGTAGCCGCCGTCGCCGAACCCGGTCGCGTGCAGCTCCCTGTCGCGAAAGCGTACGAGGATCGTCGCGGTCGGCCGCAAGCCACGGTTGGTGACGACCGAGTAGTCCTTCACCTCGAAGACGCGCAGCTCGCGGGTCTGCAGCACCTCTGAAATCAAGAACGGCAAATCGGCCTGCGTCACGTGCTTCTTTTGATCCCCGAGCTCGACGATGCGAGCCAGGAGCTGCTGCTTCTGCTCGGGCGTGAGCGAAATGTGCAGGCGCTCGAGGTTGAAATCGAGGCTCGCCTTTCCCATCAGCTTGCCCATCGCATACGTGCGGTGCTGGCCGAAGCGCGCCGGCGTGAGCCGGCTCTCGTAAAGATTGCCCTTCATGTCGCCGTCGGCGTGGATGCCGGCGGTCTGCGTGAAGACGTTCTCGCCGACGATCGGCTTGTTCGCGGGCACGCGGCGGCCCGAGAACACTTCGACGAGCCTGCTCACCTCCGACAACGACCGCTCGTCGACCGACGTCCTGATCCCGGCGTGATCGCGCAACGCGACGACGACCTCGTCGAGCGTCACGTTTCCCGCACGTTCGCCCATGCCGTTGACCGTGACATGCACACCGTGCGCGCCCGAAATTGCGGCCTCGAGCGTGTTTGCCGTTCCCAGCCCATAGTCGTTGTGGCCATGGAAATCGAAATGCGGATCCGGGAATTTCCCGATGATCCGGGTCAGGAATTCGCGCACCTGAACCGGGTAGAGCAACCCGAGCGTGTCGGGCAGCATGATGCGCTTCACGGGCATGCCGCACAGCGCTTCGATATGCTCGTCCACGTAGTCCGCGTCGCCGATCATCCCGCCGGACCAGTCTTCGAGGTAGACGTTGAAGATGATGCCGTTCTTGACGCCGTACTCGACGGTCCGCCTGATGTCGTCGAGGTGCTGCTCGTGCGTTTTCTTGAGCTGCTCGCGACAGTGATGCAGCGACCCCTTGGTCAGCAGGTTGATGACACGCGCCCCGACAGACTTCGCCCAGTCGACCGACCGGTTCCCGTCGACGAATCCGAGAATCTCGATGCGATCGCCGAGCCCCTTCGACTCGGCGTAGTCCACGATGGCTTTCACCGCACGGCGCTCGCCTTCACTGACGCGCGCCGACGCCACTTCGATGCGATCGACCTTCACGGCTTCGAGCAGGCGTTGCGCGATCGTCCGCTTCTCCTCGGGCATCATCGAGATGCCTTCGGCCTGCTCGCCGTCGCGAAGCGTCGTATCCATGATCTCGATACGACGAGTTTTCCCTTTGCTCATATCTTCTGAGAAAGCATAGCATTAACGTATGAAATTCCGGGGGGTTGCGCTGGTGGCGGCGCTCGCCGCTGCTGCATCGTGCAGCAGCGCAAAAACCTACGAAATGCGGGGCCAGATCCTCGGCGTCAACCGCGACAAGATGGAAATTCTCGTCAAGCACGAGGACATCAAGGGCCTCATGCCCGCGATGACGATGCCGTGGAAGGTGCGGACGGCGAACATGCTCGACAACCTCGGGCCCGGCGACGTTATCACGAGCGAAATCGAAGTCGACAACAATCAGGGAGTCGTCACAAAAATCACGAAACTCGGCACGGCGAAACCAGACACGCCTGCGCCGGCCGATCCCGCGAAGCCCGGCGTCAAGTACCTGATGCCCGGCGACGCAGTGCCCAATCAGGTCTTTGTCGATCAAGACGGACGCACGCGCGATTTCAACACGATTCGCGCGAACCGGCCGATAGCCGTCACCTTCATCTACACGAAGTGCCCCATCCCGACGTTCTGTCCTGCGATGGATCGCCAGTTCGCCGAGGCGCAGGCGCTCATCAAGGAGAAAGGGCTCGACGACAGGGCGGCACTGCTGTCGGTCAGCTTCGATCCGAAGAACGACACGCCGCCGGTGTTGAAGACGCACGCGCAGAAGCTTGGATTCGATCCGCGTGTGTGGACGTTCGTCACCGGCGATCGCCAGGCAATCGATGGGTTCGCGACGAGCATGCTCGTCACGCTCGTGCGCGGCGAGGCCGCCAACCCAGACGAGATCGGTCATACCCTGCGGACAACCATCGTGGGTCGCGACGGCAAGATCGCCAAGAGCTATTCTGGAGCCGATTGGACACCAGCAGATCTGGTCGCCGAGCTCGAACGCCTGCTCTAGACCTCACCCCAGCCGAGCGGCGCGTTGTCGCGCGGCTGCGTACGCCGCTGGCCGTGCAGCGCTACCTCAACGCGCTTCCCTACAACACCGAGCCGCCCCCGGGGCGCGCCACGCTGCGCAGCTTCCGCGGCGTCGTCCGGCATCACACGGCGCACTGCCTGGAAGCCGCGCTGTTCGCAGCGACGGTGCTCGAGCAGCACGGTTATCCGCCGCTCGTCATCAGCTTCGAGTCGATCGACGAGCTCGATCACGTGATCTTCGTCTACCAGCATCAAAAAAGGGGTCAGACCCCTTTTTCGACGAAAAAAGGGGTCAGACCCCTTTCGGGACTTTGGGGATCCGTGGCACGGTCGCGCGATCCCGGGCTGCACGGACGGAAGCCGGTGTTCGCGACGCCGCGCGCGCTGGCCGCGAGCTATCTCGACGCGTACGTCGATCTCACCGGTGGCATCAAAGCGTTCGCGCTCGTCGATCTGCGCGTCATGGGCAACTACGACTGGCGGTTGTCTGAACAGAACGTGTGGAAAGTGGAGCGCATGCTGCTCGAGACGCCACACCGGCCGCTGCGCATGCCCGACGCGCGCTTCCGCACGTTCCGCAAGCGGTACCGCGCGTTCAAGGAGAAGCATCCCGATCGAAAGCCGCTCTTTTACGAAGGGCGGAGCGCGTGGACGCCGATCCCCAAGCACTTCTTGGTGCGATAGGTGCGATAGGTGCGATGGGTGCGCTAGGTGCGACGAGTGCGTCAGGTGCGACGGGTGCGCTAGGTGCGTCAGGTGCGGCGGGGTATGATGATTCCGTGGCTAAGAAAGAAACCGCTCGGCTCCAATCGGAACGCGAGGTGCAATGCCCGTGTTGCGGCGCCACGCTGGTGGTCGATCTGAATCTTGGACGGATCATCTCGCACAAAGAACCGGCATCGGGGCTGAATATCGAGCTGTCGGATGCTCAGCGGATACTGGCCGACGAAAAGGCCCGCCGCGAGGCCGCGTTCGAACAGTCGTTCAACACCGAACGCACGAAAGGCGATGCTCTCTCCAGACGCTTTGAGGAAGCGCTGAAGCAGGCCAAGGAAGAACCGATCACAAAGCCGACGCGCGACTTCGACCTCGACTGACTTGCAGCGTAGAACCCTCCGCATCGTCACCTACAACATTCATCGTTGCCGAGGCATGGACGGACGGACCGTGCCCGAACGCACCATCGAGGTGCTGGGCAGCCTGAATGCCGATGTCATCGCTCTGCAGGAAGTGATTGGCGCCGGCCCGAACGATTCGGGACACGCCGAAGAAATCGGCGCGGCCCTCGGGATGGGATGGGTGATGGCCTCAGTGCGTCATCTGCGGGGCCATCAGTTCGGCAACATGATCCTCTCGCACTTTCCGATTCGGCAGCACGTCCAGTACCGACTTGTCCTGGCGCACCTGCGAGCCGCGCTGCTGCCAGCGCGCCGACATCGTCATCGACGACCAGACGCTGCACCTCTTCAACGTGCACCTCGGCACGGCGTATCGCGAGCGGAAAGATCAGGCCAATCGGCTCGCGGCCATCGTGCACGACGGCCGCGTGCAGCCGCCGAAGATTCTGCTGGGCGATTTCAACGAGTGGAGCGGCGGCTATGCCACGGCGGAGCTGACGAAAAAACTCGAAGCCATCGATCTCAGGACGCACCTGAGACGACGGCGCACCTATCCCGGCCTTTTGCCTCTGCTCCACCTCGATCACATCTACTACGAGGGCCAGGTCGACATCTCCGGCGTCGAGATCCCGCGGACGCGGAAATCCCTTATCGCGTCAGATCATCTGCCGTTTCTCGCAGAGCTGAGGGTGGGATTCGAATAACTATTGAACTACTGATCTACTGATCTGGAAGTCACGAGCGTAAATCGAGCACCCAGATCAACAGATCCGTAGTTCCCTCGATCAAGAGTTCGATCAGTTTTCTTCTTCGAAGTCTTCGTGCTCCGTGAGGCTGATGCGCGTCGACGGGCGCAGCGCTTCGCGGTAGTCGTAGATTGGCAGATCGCGGACGTGCAGGGAGATCTGGCACGACGGCGCCTTGTCGGCGACCAAGACCGTGTACGGACTGCCGTCGAGGCCTTCGCGGAAGGTCACGCGGCAACCACAGGCCAGACGCGCGTGGGTGAAACCTTTCACCATCTGAGCTTACTACAAGAGGGATTTGATCTGCTGTTCGAAATGTTCTTTAACGGACAAACCGATGTGCGTCTTACAAATTCTTCCATCGCGGCCGATCACGAACGTTTTTGGCAGGCCCCACGCCGCGTTGTAGCCGCGGGGCCCCTTGATGTCGTTGCGGCCATCGCCAACCAGCAGTGGATAGTTCACTTTATATTGATCGCCGAAGGGCTTGAGCTTCGCCGCCGGATCGTCCACCGACACGCCAAGCACGACCAGGCCCTGCGGTCCGTACTTCTGCTGAAACTCGACGAACCACGGAATCTCGACCTTGCAGGGTGGACACCAGGTGGCCCAGAAATCGAGCAGGATCACTTTTCCTTTCTGTGACGCGAGATTGAAGTCCTTCCCGCTCGAATCCTTGAGCACGAAGTTCAGGTTCGCAACTTTCGGATCCTTGTCACAGACCGGCGACTGAGCCGCCTCCACGTTCGCGCCCCTGATTTCGTCGACGTGCGGCAGCGGCACGGCGAGCGAAAGAAGCGTCAGCGCTCCCAGAAACCCCGCGAGTCGAAGCACTCTCGTCGTCATCACCTCAGCCTTTGTTCCATCACGGCTGCCATCGCCTCGAGCGTCGCGCGCGGCTCGTTGCCGACAAGCACGTAGGTGACGTTTTTCATCGACCAGATGACCGCATCGTGGCCGAAGGCATCGGTCGATGCGCGTTCGCGCTGCGCGTCGGGAATCACGTACAGCGAGATGGGCCGTCCGTCCAGGCGGTACATCGCGTGCGCGGCGGTACCTTCCCCGCAAAAGCATCGGCGCATCCCGACCAGCTCGAGACCCGGGATATCGGCGCGCGGCAATTGCACCTCGCGCCCGTAGTCACGCGAATACTGCGCTTCGCTGGCGGCGACGTCCACTGGCGCCGTGGGGCTGTCGACGGCAAAGCACTTCACATGGTCGAGCGTGAGCTGCGCGGCAAGGACGGTGGGAGAAAGGCGCGTCAGGGTGTACAGCAAAACGCCGCCCACAACGAGCATCAGGGCGGCGGCCATCGAAATCGACGCGATCGTGGATCGCGTCATGCCAAAGGGAAGGATGCCCGTGTGGGCCGCCGCGCGACAGCGCGCGCGCAGATCGTCGGGGGCGCACGGACGACACAGCTTCTCGCGCACCGTGTCGCGGACCATGGCCTGCAGGGCCGTCTGATGCCGGCATTTCGGACACGCCTTCAAGTGCGCGTCGACGGCATCCCGCTGGTCGACGGTCGCCTCGCCATCGACGTAAGCGGCAAACAGCGGGTCGATTTCCCGGCAACTAGGCATGAGTGCTGCCTTTATGACGAGACTTTTCGCCGGGCCGGTTCAACATTCTTTGCCACCATTTTGTCATACAGCATACGACGACCACGCGAGATCCGGGACATGACCGTCCCCACCGGGACTGCTAACATTTCTGCAATTTCCGAATAGGGAAATTCCTCGACATCGCGCAGCCACACGGCCTCGCGGAAGGCCTCGGGCAGCGAGTCCAGGGCCGCCTGCAGGTCGGGGCCCATCGCTTCCCGCAACAGGTGCTCTTCAGGCGTGGCGGCGGGGTCGGCCGGGGCCGCCAGATCGACGCGGTCGCTGTCGACCTCAATCGGATCGCGGCCGATATCGCGCCGCCGGTTGCGGAACGCGTTGTGGAGAATCGTGAACAGCCACGCCTTCAGGTTGGTGCCCGCCTTGAACTGCTTCCGAGACTTGAACGCGTTGACGTAGGTGTCCTGCACCAGGTCCTGGGCGTCGGCCTCGTTCCGGGTCAGGCGCAACGCCGTGCCGTACAGACTGTCGAGATGTTTCAGCGCGTCGGTTTCGAAGGCGGAAGCCATGGCGAATCTGTTGCGGACCTTCGTGCAGTATACGGGCTTCGAAAAGTGTCCCCACGAGCGGTCGACGTTCTGTGTCCAAATCAGGCCGAAATACGTAAATGACGATGTGCGGTCTGCCGGTTTTCGAACGAATCTGCGTCGTCTCCGTGGTATGCCTCTTGCTGCCCCGCAATCGTTGCGATAGCTGTGTGATCACAGTAAGATCGCGGGAACTTCACCGGTGGCCGCCCCATTGAATTCACGAGGTGATCGTATGCGCATGCGCGTCCCGCGCAGTGCTTCTATCTGGCTGTTGACCATGGCTTTCATCCTGGCGACCGCTGGTGAGTCGAACGCGCAAAGACTGACTCCCTACGATCTGTGCTCCTGGGCTCACACGCATGCGCCCGGGGCCAGCGTCAACGCGCAATCCCAGTTCGCGCCTTATTACGGCAAGAACCAGATTCACTACGACCAGTTCGACTGGCACATCTACAAGACCGATCACTTCGAGATCTACTACTACCCGGAAAACGAGCAGCATCTCGAGCGCGTCGCCAGCTACGCCGAAAGCGCGTATCAGCAGGTCAGTTCGGACCTGCGCCACGATCTGGCCGCGCGGGTACCGCTCATCATCTTCAAGACGCACAGCGAGTTCGAGCAGCAGAACATCGCCCCCGGCGCCGCGACGGAAGGCGTGCTCGCCTTCGCCGAAGGCGAGCGGCACCGCATGGTGCTGCCGATCGATCTGCCCTCCGACCTGCTCTACGGGCTGATCGTGCACGAGCTGACGCACGTGTTCCAGTACGACATCATCCCGACCTCGCTCATCCGCCGCAACATGCCGCTGTGGGTGCACGAAGGCGGCGCCGAATACGAGCGCGGCATCTGGGATCCGCTCGATCTGATGACGGTGCGCGACGCCGCTGTCGCCGACATCATCCCGCGCATGAGCCAGATGGAGGGCTACGGCGATTTCGGCAGCCCACGCCTGGTCTACAACCTCGGACACGCGTTGTACGAGTTCATCGAAGCGCGGTGGAACAAAGACGGGGTTCGGCAGTTCCTCTTCTCGCTGCGCAAGAGCGCCATCGGCGGCGGCTCGAGCCCGTACGAGGAAGCGTTCCAGATGTCGGCGCGCGAATTCGATCAGCAGTTCGAGAAATATCTGAAAGACCGCTTCAAGGCGTTCCGCGACAAGGAACGGCCGGCCGACTACGGACAGGATCTGTCGCCCGACCCCGAGCGGAGCAACTACACGGGCGCGATCTCGATCGAGCCGTCGCCATCGGGCGACCTCATCGCCATGGCGACCGGCAACCGCCGCGACCAGGAGCTCGACATCATCCTCGTGTCGTCGAAAGACGGCTCGGTCGTGCGTAACCTGACGCCCGGCTTCGACATCGATCGCGGATTCGAATACCTCGCGTACCCGAGCCTCAGCAACATGGTGTCGTGGATGTCGTGGTCGCCCGTGGGCGATCGCATTGCGTACTTCGTGCGGCAGGAAAAATACAAGACGCTCATCGTGCAGAACGTGCTGACCGGCAAGATCGAACAGCGGGTCAGCCTGCCCAGCGTCGACAACCCGGAATCGCCGAACATCTCGCCCGACGGCCGCACGGTGCTGTTCAGCGGGCTCCGCACCGCGGTCGGCGACATCTTCAGGCTCGATCTCAGCAGCGGCGACATCACGAACCTCACCAACGACGAGTTCGGCGACTACGGCCCGACCTACTCACCCGACGGTCGCACCGTCGTCTACCTGTCGCGCATCAGCGGTTCGCAGAAGTTGTTCCGTCTCGACGTCGAATCGGGGAAGAAGACACAGCTCACCTTCGGGACGCAGGACGAGGCGTCGGCAAAGTTCCTGAACGCCGATACCTTGATCTTCTCGTCGACGGCCACCGATCCGACGACGCCGCTCACGCCCGAAGTGGCGCGCAACGGCAACATCTTCAATCTGTGGTCGCTCAGCCTCAAGACCGGCGAGCTGCGCCAGTTCACCGACGCGCTCGGCGGCGTGCTCTCGCCGGTTGTGCTGTCGAAAGAGTCCGCAACGCCGCGCCTGGCGTTCGTCGATTACTACAAAGGCAACTACAGCCTGCACACCTTCGATTTGAAGGAGCCGCTGCACACCGCAGCCTCGGCCGACTTCGGATCGCCGGGACCGATTGCCGACTTCCAGCCGCCTCTGCAACACACGCTGGTCGCCGAGAACAAGGTCAAGAAGGGGCGGTTCGACAAGATGTTCCTCGACGGCCGTCCGCCGGTGAACGTCGGCGTGACGAGCGGCGGCGACATCTTCGGCGGCTCGATGGTGTCGTTTACCGACGTCCTGGGCGATCAGCAGTTCAGCATGTATGCATCGTCGGTGCAGCAGTACAAGACGCTGTCGTTCTCGTACGTCAACCTGTCGCGACGGTTCCAGTTTGCGCTCCAGGGCTATTCGCAGACGCAGTTCTTCTACGGACAGTTGTCGAACTACTTCTACGACCCGCAACTCGCGCCGTTCATCACGCGCGAAGACGCGCTCGCCACTCAGACGGTGCGCGGCGGATCGATGTTCGGCATCTACCCGTTCAGCACCTATCGCCGCGTCGAATTCTCCGGCGGTCTGGTGCATTTCGCGGAGGAATACGCTGATCCTCTCCTGCAGTTTGAAGCGGACCAGTATCAGCAGGAACAGTACGGCACGCTGTTGTTCAACCGCGGCATGATGGTGCCGCTCGGCGTCTCGTTCGTTCAGGAGACGACCGTGTTCCGCGAGTACGGGCCGCTCTCGGGCAGCACGATGCGCCTGTCGTTTGAGGGCGCGCCGAAGATTGGCAACACGCTGTCACGTTCGACCTTCGACCTCGATGCGCGCTCGTACATCCGCCTCGGGGCCAATGGCGTGTTCGCGCTGCGCGCCGTCGGCTTCAAGAGCTACGGCGACGCGCCGGGCTACACGTTCTTCGGCGGTAACTCGGAAATGCGCGGCTATGAATACCGCGAGTTCCTCGGCCACCAGGCGTTTTACGCCAACGCCGAGCTTCGGTTCCCGCTCATCAACGCGATGGCGACGCCCATCGGCATCCTCGGCGGCATCCGCGGCGTCTTCTTCTTCAACATCGGTGGCGCGGCCCTCGAGGGGCAGCCCTTCAAGGTCTGGGATAACAAGGCGCAGATTATTCCGGCACAACGGACCGATACGGGCATCATCACGAGGCCGGCCCAGAGAATCGAAGGATTCCGACTCGTCGACTCGCGCGCCTCGTATGGCATCGGGCTCGAAACCTTCGCGCTCGGTTTCCCGGTGCACTTCGACTGGTCGTATCGCACCCTCTTCAACAAGGACTGGGAAGACTACCTGTACGCCGCCGGCGGCGGCAGCGAGCAGTTCCGCAAGGCCCGCTTCACCGCCTGGATCGGCTATGACTTCTAAATAACACGTCAGGGCAAATGGATGATGGCAGATGGCAGAACGTACTCTCTGCCATCCGCCATCTGCCATCTGCCATCTGCCCTGATAGGTCTATAGTTACAGCGTGTCCGACGACTGCCCGCGCCTCGTGTCGCTCCTTTCGGACTACGTCGACGGCCGCCTGCCCGATGACGTGCGGCGCGACCTCGAGCAGCATCTCAGTGGGTGCTCCGACTGCACGACGTTCGTGGGGACGTTCCGATCGACCGTGACGCTGCTGCAGTCGCTCAATGACGACGATCTTCCCGAGGAGCTGCGGGTACGGTTGAAGGCCTTTCTCGACGAACGCTCCACCAACTGATTCCCCCGTCATCCATGCCGGCTCCGCCCAAGCCTCCTTCAGAATCGATCACCGAGATGGTGCAGGTCGTGCTGCCGAACGACGCGAACCCGATGGGGTTCATGCTCGGCGGCGCTGTGATGCATCTCATCGACATCGCCGCGGCGATTGCGGCGTTCCGCCACTCCCGCGCGCTCATGGTGACGGCGGCCGTCGACGGCCTCGAGTTTCTCAACCCGATCAGGGTGGGCGACTTCGTGGTGCTGAAGGGCCGTGTCACGGCGACGTTCAGGACGTCGCTCGAAGTGGAAGTGCTGGTGTACTCGGAGGAAGCGCTGACCGGACGCCGCCAGATGACCAGCCGCGCCTACCTGACGTTCGTCACGCTCGAACGCGAGGGCAAGCGCGAGGAGATTCCTCAGTTGATCGTGACGACCGACCAGGAGAGGAAGCTGCAGGCCGATGCCCAGGTGCGCCGCGAGCAACACCTCGCCCGTCGCGCCCGGTTGTAAATATAAAAAATGAGACCAGGAGAAATTCTTCGAAAAAGAATTCTCCTGGCCCTCTTGATCTCCTGGATCTCTTGTTGGCCCTTAGTTGGCGCGCTTTAGACTCTGCCGCGCCTGCAATTGCACGATGCTCTTGTCGAGATTGATCGCCACCCTGTAGCGGCTCAGGAATTTGTAGCCGACGATCCCGCCCAGCCGGAAGCCGAGCAGCACGCTTGGCGCACGCAGGTTCAGCACCACCACAGACAGGTTGCGATATTCGATCTTGTTCGTGAAGTTCAGGTCCACTCCGGGCATCAGGAACGCGTCGCGATCCCAGCCTGACGCGCCGTACACCTTCAGGGGGATGTTCCTCATCTCGCCGCGCTCGAGCCCACTCGCGGTGTCGGTGCTGATCGAGATGACCTGGCCGCCCGTGTCGAGAATAAAGCTGGCCGGTCCGCCCTGCACCTGGCCGGGCACCATCGCCAGCCGATGCATCCGCAGCGGCAATTCGACGTCGGCCGTTTCGTCCGGCAACTTGTCGCCAATCAGGAGCTGGTTCCGGTCGTAGTCGATCACGACCGACAGGCCGAGTGCGAGCGGCGAGAAGCTCTCCATCTCGCGCGTCGGCAGCCCATGCAGCGGCGGGTTCTTGATGATCGACGGCACGTTCTGCACCTTGAGCGACCCGCCGATCTCGAGCTCGTCGAGACGCGTCAGTTCGAGCTCGCGCACGCCGAGATCGCCGACGCCGGCGCTCAGGATGTTGACGATCGGACGGATGCCCATGCGGGCGGCCGTCTCGCGCGAGATGACCGTCTGCTCAGACCCGGTGTCGAGCACGAAGTCCATCTGCGGCCCTTTGTTCACCCTCGCCTTGACGATGATCTTCTCGTTGAGGACGCGGAACGGCACGGTGTGCAGCTTGCCGGCAGAGCCCGGATCGATGTGCACCGGCGGCCGCGCACCGAACGCACGCAGGAACCGCACTTCGGCGCGGGCCCATGCGGCTTTGGCGCTGCGATCCTTGTTGGGCAGCAGGTTGATGTAGCTCGAGTACGCGTTGGCCGCCTCTTCGTAGCGCCGCATTCCCTCGTACACCGACCCGACCGTGTGGTGGAACTCGGCATCGCGCGGATCCTTGTTGAGGGCCGCCTGCGCCGTGTCGAGCGCTTCGGTCAACCGGTTCCGTGCGGCAAGGCTGCGGGCCAGCCCGTGCAGCGCGCGGCCGTTGTCCTTCTGAATCGCAAGAGCGTCCTGAAACTTCTGTTCCGACTCTTCGAACAACCCGACCGCCCACAGCGCATCGGCGTAGGTCGCAATCGCATCGGAGTTTCTGGGAGCGACGCGCACCAGAAGCTGCGCGTCAGCATGGGCGTGCGAGAAATCACCCAGGCGCAAGGCTGTCTTGACGGTGCCCAACAGCGCTTCGCGCTTGATGCGGACATCGTCGTGGGCTTTGACCTGCTCGTAAGCGGTGAAGGCTTCGATGTACCGCCCGTCTGTAAACAACAGCCTCGCCAGCTGCAGCTGGACGTCGGCGGCATCGGTCGAAATGGCCGAAGCCGTCGGGGAAAGCGCAACGACCGCCGCCACGGCAGCGGCGAAGGGAACCAGCCTGAGGACTGAGTACATTAGCCCCTCTCGGATTGACCAGGTGAATTACCTTGGATTGTAGGAGCCCCAGAGCCTAGGGGCAAGAAGAAAGGGGCTCGGTTCCGGTTCCGGGTTCCGGGTTCCGGTTCCGGGTTCTAGTTCCGAATTCTAGTTTCGAATTCTAGTTTCGCGGTTCTGGTTCCATGGTTTTGGATCTATTCAGGTTCGCCTGTGTCAGATTTGAACCACGCGAACCGGAACCAGGAACTTGGAACCAAGGAACCTACACGCGCGCTAGCGCGTGTACTGCTCGATAGGCACTCCGTCGTACATCTCGTCGATCCGGAGTATCTGCGTCTCGCGGCTGTAGGTACCCAATTCGTAATCCTCGCTCATGATGAGCGCCTTGATCGGTTTGGTCGGGCACACTTCGGAGCACAACCCGCAAAAGCTGCACCGGGAGAGATTGAAGTCAAAGTAATCGAGGATTTTGATCTTCTGCCCCGGCTCGCGATGGCCGCCGAGCGCGATGAGATCGTCCGGACATGCCTTCGCGCACTGATCGCAGACGATGCAGGTCTGGGCGCCCGATTCGGGCTCGACCTGCAGGCGCAGCACGCCGCGGAAGCGCGGCGCGACCGGACGTCGTTCGGCCGGATACTGGAACGTGAAGGCCGGCTGCGGCGTGTATTTCAAGGTCAGCCACAGGCCCTTGAGCAGGTCGACCAGGAAGATGGTGCGCAGCAGCTTGATCATGAGCGCTCGCTCACCAGGATCGGCTCGGAAGTGCCGGCCATAATCACGCGTTCCTTGCGGAGCACGGTGTTCTCCTTACGAATCTTGTCCTGCAGCCGCATCAATCCGTAGAGCAACGCTTCGGGCCGCGGCGGGCATCCAGACACATACACGTCGACCGGCACGATCTTGTCGACGCCCTGCAGCACGCTGTAGGTCGGGAACGGGCCGCCGGCGTTCGAGCAGCTGCCCATCGAGATGACCCACTTCGGCTCGGGCATCTGGTCGTAGAGCCGGCGAAGGACCGGCGCCATCTTCTTGGTGACCGTTCCCGCAACGATGAGCAGGTCCGACTGTCGCGGCGACGCGCGAAACACTTCAGCGCCGAAGCGCGCAATATCGAACCGCGATGCCGAAGCCGCCATCATCTCAATCGCGCAACAGGCCAGGCCGAACCCCATTGGCCACAACGAGTTCTGACGCGCCCAGTTGAGCAGCTTGTCGACGTTGGTGGTGATGAAGTTATCTTCGAACTTGTGGTCGATGAGTCCCATTTAGTTCGTATTCTATCGTTGATAGTAGTTTGCGTTCAAATGGATGAAATCGGCCCATTTTCGGGGTGTCTCGTCGAGCGAGTAGATCGCCTCGACGGGGCATGCCGGCACGCAGGCGCCGCAGTCGATGCACTCGTCGGGGTGGATATAGAGCATCTCGGCCGTGTCGAACGCAGGCTCGTCCTTGCGCGGGTGGATGCAGTCGACCGGACACACATCGACACACGCAGTGTCCTTGGTTCCGATGCAAGGCTCGGTGATGATGTAAGCCATTGAGCTTTGTAGGTAGTGTCCGGCTTTAGCCGGACTGTCGCGATTATAGTATGGACATACCGATGAGAACTGCGGCGTTGCTCGTTCTCGTGATATCCGCGACGCCTGTACGCGCCCAGGACCTCCCCTCGGGCCCTATCTCGTTCGGGGACGGCCTCGTCACCATCGGCACAGACATCTCGGTCTCGGGCACGCCGCAGGACGACAGCGACGGCGCGTGGTTCAACTACACCGACTACGAGCACAACGCGCTTCGACTGTTCAGAATCGGCGTGACCGCCGACGTGCGGCTGACCGACCGCGTATCGGTGCTCACGGAGATCCGCAGCGAGAACGGCGACGGGGTCAAGCCGTATGCCCTCTACGTGCGCGTGCGCCCATGGCGCGATCGACCGATCGACATTCAGGGCGGGCGGATTCCTCCGACGTTTGGCGCATTCTCGCGGCGCGACTACGGGGCCGGTAATCCGTTGATCGGCTATCCGCTCGCGTATCAATACCTGACGGCGGTCCGACCCGACGCCCTGCCCTCGTCGAACGAAGACGTTCTCCGCATGAGGGCGCGCGGCTGGCGGCCGAGCTACCCAATCGGGTCGCTCGACATCGCGACGGGCATGCCGCTCATCACCGCATTCCGATGGGACACAGGGGTCCAGGTGCGGATCGGGCCCGCGCCGTTGAATGGGACGGTGGCCGTGACCAACGGCACGGCATCCGATCCACGAACGCGCGACAACAACGCGGGCAAACAGATCGCGGGCCGCATGCAGTGGCAACCGGCGCCCGGGCTGATGTTGGGTGGTTCGGCGGCGAGAGGTCCCTACGTCTCGGACGCCGCGCTCGCCACCGCCACGATCCTCAGCGGCACCGCACGCTCGACACAACTGGCGCTTGGTGCCGACGCGGAGTACTCCCGTGACTACTGGCTCGTGCGCGGCGAGCTCATCTGGAACCAATGGCAGGTGCCCACCATCTCAAGTGATCTGGATGCGATGAGCGCGTTTGTCGAGGGCAGCTACAAGGTCTCGCCAGGTTTCTTCGTGGCCGGCCGCATCGATCGTCTCGGCTTCGGCGAGTTGCCCTCCTCGCTCGGCAACGCGACGTGGGACGCGTCCGTCACACGGCTCGAGACCGGGGTCGGTTACTACCTTCGCCGGAATTTTCTCGGCAAGATGACGTACCAGCACAATTGGCGCGACGGCGGACCCGTTCGCAGCCGTGGCCTGGTGGCCCTGCAGCTGCATTTCTGGCTGTGATGAAACATTCCTTCGTTCGCCGGTCCTGGACCGGGCTGCCGCCTTCGCGCTGGCCGCGCTTCGGCGCGCCAGGGAAGCCCTGTGCCACCGCTGTCGCGCGGGCAGGCCTGAAGGTCTGCTCTACCGTTGCCGCGTGCGCCATTCTGGTAGCGCAGGGCTTGAGCCCTGCCACTGCGATCCGTGCCCAGGGCACCATGGGCGTGGTTCGCGGCCGTGTCGAGGTTCGCCGCGCGCAGATTCAAGTCGAGCGACGGCCGAACGTCAACGATCTCGGCATGCATGCCGGTCACGACGCGCCCGACTTGCGCCGCTCCGTCGTCTATCTCGAATCGGCGCCCTCGCTGGCCTTCCCCGACGTTGAGCCGCAGCGCGCCACGATGGATCAACGCAACGAGACCTTCGTGCCCCACGTGCTGGCGATTACCGTCGGCACGACGGTGGATTTTCCGAACAGCGACAACACCTATCACAACGTGTTCTCACTGCGGGGGCCGAAACCCTTCGACCTGGGCCGCTATGCGGCCGGCCGATCGAAATCGGTCCGCTTCGATCGCCCCGGCATCGTGCGCGTGTTCTGCGAAATCCATTCGCACATGAGCGCGTTCATTCTGGTCTTCAACCACCGCTACTTCGCCGTCACGGCGGCAGACGGCCGCTACCAGATCGCCCGCGTGCCTGCGGGCCGCTACACGCTGGTCGCGTGGAACGAGGGCGCGATTCGCGAGTCGCGGCCCATCGTCATTTCGGATGACGGCAGCGCGGTGGAAGCGGATTTCAGCCTGCGGTAGCGACGCGTGAAGATTCTTGGATCGCTCACCAATCGCATCTTTCTGGCCAGCGCGGCCCTCGCCGTCATGTCGATCGGCGCCGCGGTGTACTTCGTCAGCACGACCACGACACGACAGGCCGAGGCGGGGCTGCAGCGCGGGCTCATCGAAGCCGGCGCGCTCGTCGATCAGCAGTGCGCGACATTTCTGCAGACGCTCACCGTCATGGCCAGGCTCGTGGCCGACAACCCGCGCCTGAAGGCGGCCGTCGACACGGGCGACCCGCCAACGGTGCAACCTTTTGCGCGCGAATATCAGAAGCAGGTCGGCGCGGCGCTGATCGTGCTGACGGGCAAGACCGGAAACGTGCTCGCCGAGGCGGGCGATCTCGACATCGCCGAAGGCGCGATCGGCACGCTGCCCGCAATTCAGCAGGCCCTGGCCGGACGCGAGTCCAGCGGATTCTGGCCCCACGCCGAGGGAGTCCTTCAGGTGATGACGGTGCCGATCACGCTTGCCACGATCGGCCTCGACCGCCCGGAAATCCTGGGCACGCTGACAGTTGGATCGCGCCTCGACAACAACCTTGCGGAGATCTTCAAGCGCGCGACGGAGAGCGACATCGTATTTGCCGTCGACGGCGAGATCCGGGCGTCGACGCTGCCGCCCGAAGACCGCCTGCGGCTTGCGCCGTTGTTGAAGACCGCCGATGTGCAGGCCGTGTCGCTCGAATACGGCGAGTACGTCGCGCTGAAACGGCCGCTGGGTCCGGCCGCGGCGGCGATGAAGGGCGAAACCGCGCCGAGCGTGCTGCTCCTCCGCTCGCGCACAGAGCAGCTGCAGTTCCTCAACGCGATCAACACGGGACTTGGCGTCGTCGGCATGCTCGCCGTGCTCGCGGCGACGATTCTCAGCTACGCCGTCGCGCGCACGATTACCAGGCCGCTCGCCACAATCACGAACGTCATGCGCGAGATGTCTGCCACGGGCGACCTGACCCGGAAAATCTCGTTGAGGCATGCAGCCAGCTGGGAGGATGAGGATGCCAAGCTGCTCGCGTCGACGTTCAATACCCTGACCGACTCGATCGCGCGTTTTCAGCGCGAGGCCACGCAGCGCGAACGGCTCTCGGCGCTCGGCCGGCTGTCGATGGTGGTGGCGCATGAAATTCGGAACCCGTTGATGATCATCAAGGGGTCGCTGAGGACGCTGTCGAACGAGCATGTGAGCCGGGGGGAAATCAAACAGGCGCTGACCGACGTGGACGAAGAGGTTGCCCGGCTCAACCGGATCGTGAACGACGTGCTCGATTTCGCGCGGCCCATCCGGTTCGACTACGCGCCGGCCGACGTCAACGCGTTGTGCGCGGATGTCGAGCAGGCCACGCGCGGCGTCAATCAGCACATGTCCGTCGTCATCAAGCCCGACCCCGCGCTGAAGCCCATCGTCATCGACGCCGAGCGGCTGCGCATCGCACTCGTCAATATCCTGACCAACGCGCGCCACGCCGTGGCGGCGCGCGAAGCCGCCAGTCCTGTCTCCTCGGTGGCACAGGGCTTTAGCCCTGTTATCCCCGACATCGAAATCGAGACATCAGCCATGAGGGAATCCGTCAGGCTCTTCGTGCGTGACCGCGGCATCGGCGTCAAAGCCGAAGATCTGCCGCGCGTGTTCGATCCGTACTTCACGACCAAACGCACGGGCTCGGGCCTCGGTCTCGCCATCGCCAAAAACATCATCGAGGGTATGGGCGGCGCCATCGTGATCGAGAGCCGTCCCGGCAGCGGCACCGAGATCCGCATCGACTTACCATCGCATGAGGCCGCCGTGCACGACGAAGCGAGCCGCGTGGAGGCGGGACATGGCGCCTAGGGGCGGTACCCTCCTTCTCGTCGACGATGAGCAGAAGATCCGTCGAACGCTGGGCCAGGCCCTGAAGCTGGAAGGTCACGACGTGCTCGAAGCCGGCAGCGTGCGCGAGGCGCAGCGGACGCTGACCGAGCGCACGGTCGATGTGCTTATCGTCGACAATCTGATGCCCGATGCCACCGGCCTCGATTTGATTCGAGAGCTCGTCGCCGCCACCCCGGAAACCGATCGCCCCCAGATTCTGATGATGACGGCGCACGCCACCATCGAAAGCGCCATCGAAGCGATGAAGCTGGGCGCGCTCGACTATCTGCAGAAGCCGTTCGAGGTGGAAGAGCTGCTCGTCGTCGTCAGGCGTGCCCTCGAGCACCAGCGCCTCAGCTCGCACCAGCGCTACCTGCTGAACGAGCGCGACGAAGAGTTCAATCATTACGGCATCGTCGGCCGCAGCCGCGTCATGGAGGACGTCATTCGCAAGGCCGAGCTCGTCGCCGAAACCAAGAGCACGGTGCTCATTACCGGCGAGACGGGCACCGGCAAAGAGCTCGTGGCCAGGGCCATTCACGCGCGCAGCGCCCAGCACAACATGCCGCTCATCAAGGTGAACTGCGCGGCCATCCCCGAGACGCTGCTCGAATCCGAGCTGTTCGGTCACATGCGCGGCGCCTTCACAGGTGCCGCCACGAACAAGAAAGGGAAATTCGCGCTGGCCGATGGCGGCACGATCCTGCTCGACGAGATCGGCACGATGAGCCCGGTGCTGCAGTCAAAGCTGCTCCGCGTGCTTCAGGAACGGGAATTCGAGCCGCTCGGGTCCGAGCGCAGCCAGCAGGTGGATGTCCGCGTGATTGCCGCCTCCAACAGAGACCTTCGGCAGATGGTGCTGGATGGCACGTTTCAGGAAGACCTGTTCTACCGGCTCAACGTCATCCCCATCGAGATGCCGCCGCTGAGGAACCGTCGCGAGGATATTCCCATCCTGACGGACCACTTCGTTCGCAAGCACCAGCAACGGACGGGCAAGCGGGTCGAGCGCATCGACGACGGCGTGCACGAGAAGCTGTCGGCCTACGAATGGCCGGGCAACGTGCGCGAGCTCGAA
The DNA here is from genome assembly GCA_963811435.1 of Vicinamibacterales bacterium. Taxonomy (GTDB): domain Bacteria; phylum Acidobacteriota; class Vicinamibacteria; order Vicinamibacterales; family JAMQPK01; genus JAMQPK01. The sequence continues at coordinate 2,052,330 of CAWERD010000002.1, read as the reverse complement.
AACACGATCGAGCGCGCCGTCGTGTTGTCGACCGACGGCGTCATCACCGCCGGATTGATTTCGGTGCTGGGCGTCGCGGCCGGACAATCGAGCGCCATTCCGTCGCTGAAGCTGCGCACCAACATCGAATGGATCGAGCAGGAGACGATCCGCCGCGCGCTCGACAGCGCTGGCGGCGTGAAGAAAGACGCCGCCGACCTGATGGGCATCAGCCAGCGTGCGCTCAGCTACTACCTCGCGAAATACAAATTCCAATAAAGCGTAACGGGTTACGGCCGCCGTAATCCATGCATCTGGAAGTGGCGTGAAACGCTGCGGATTTTTGCGGCACTGCCTTTGCCTTACGGAGGCGCATGAAGAAAATGCTCCTCCTCTCCATTGGGCTCTCAGTCCTTGTGTTGTGGGCGCTCGGCTGTGGTGGCGGCGGTGGTGGCGGCAATGCTGGAGGCGGCAACCCCAACCCCGGAGGGCCCTCAGGCGGAGCTGGTGGCTCGGGCGTCGTCGGCGCGACGATCACCCTGTCGTCAACCGGAGCAGACAATGCGCTGCCACGGATTTCGGCCGGCGAGCGGCTGCGCGTGACCAACAACGATTCGCGAGCGCATCAAATCATGTCGACGCCACATCTGGTTCACACCGATTGTCCCGGGTTGAACGCGATTGGCTCGCTCGGCCCCGGTCAAAGCGGCATGTCGGAGCCGTTGACTACGGCTCGCGGTTGCGGATTTCACGATCACCTCAACCCCGACGACAACAAATTCCGCGGCCAGGTGCTTGTCGGTCTCGGCTCGGGAGATCCTCCGCCGCCAGATCCCGGCTACTTGCGGTAGGCTCTTCAGCGGAGATTTCGTGCAGCGATGCGGTAGCGTTCAGGGCCACACTCCAACGTTTGCCCGAGCGGCGGTCTTTGCAGCCCTCGTTCTTGTGCTTGTGCCCGTGCGGGCCATGGCACAAGAGGCGGATGCCGCGCCACAGCCCGCCGCGATCGATCCTCGGGATATTGCCGATCGCCGGCCGAATCTCGCCGAGCCGGACTTCACGACGGTGAACCTGCCCACGACGCTGCGACTGCCGCGGTACAAGAGCGCCTTCCGCATCACACATCGGTTTGCGCGGACGCTCAATGATCCAGACTTCGGCAGGCTCGCGAGCAATCTCTTTGGTCTGGACAGTGGTGCGCTCATCGGGCTGGAATATCGATTCGGGTTGATGCGCGGATTGCAGGCTGGGATCTACCGAACGAGCGGCAAGACGATTCAATTTTTCGGGCAATACGACGCGATGCGGCAAAGCCCCTCTGTGCCGTTCACGTTGAATGTCGTCGCCAGTATCGAAGGGTTGAACAACTTTCACCGCGGCGACCTGGTCGAGGAGGAGGACGCCGCGTATGCGACCGCGCTCAGTCCACTCCTTTCACGCACTGTCGGCACCTGGGCGGCCTTTTACCTTCAGCCGTCGTACATTTTTCATTCCAACACCTACAGCACCGCAGGATGCCTCGAGCACATCGAGCACGGTCACGACATTCCGGGATGCGCCGATCTCGCGACAGGCATCGAGTCGAACACGCTGATGGTGGGGCTGAGCACGCGTGTACGCGTGCGGCCAAGCGTGTATCTGGTGGGCTCGTGGACGCCCCGCGCAACCGGCTTCCGGCCTGGCGTCTCGTTGAAGACGTTCGGCATCGAGAAGCGGCTGCGCGGGCACGTCTTTCAGCTGAATGTGTCGAACTCGCTCGGCACGACGATGGCCGAGATGGCGCGCGGAGCGTCGAACGACCGCGACTGGTTCCTCGGGTTCAATATCTCCCGCAAGTTCTACTAATTCGACTTGACCAGCTGTCCGCGAATGGCGCCGCCGCCGTTGACGGTGGTGTGCACGTTGAAATAGTTGCCCGCGGGGTTGTTGAAGACCCCCTGCGCCACCTGCGCCGCCGGCACCGTGGCAGACGTGCTCTGCACTCCGGTCTTGGTAATGGTGGCCTGACCGGTCGGGACTGAGTTATCAGCGAAAAACGGCATCGGCAAGCCGACGACGACCGGCGCGTTCGTTCCTGCGCCTGCGTTGTGAATGTGGGCACCCGTCAATGTGGTGTTCGCCGGGAAGCCAGTGATGTTCACCACGAAATCGTAGGTGGCCCCGGTGATGTTGTTGGCAGCATCGCGCGTAACGGTCATCGTCAGCTGCATCGTGCCGCTGGCGCCGGCGTCGGCGTTGGTGACCGGCGGCACTTCATTGGCCGGCAGCAGGATGGCTGTGAACTTCGCGACGTTCGGATCCGACGGACTGGTCGGCGAATCGTCGCAGGAGATGCCGAAGACGAGCACAAGGGCCAACATCGCAAAACGCTTCATGGGTAGCCTCCCGTAAGTCAAAGTCCAATACGTCCAAATGAGTCGAGGTATCCGAGAGTCCCAAAAGTCCCGGAGTCCAAGGTGGCAGATTCGTGCAATCACCGGACCATTTGGGAAATAGTGATTCTATTGCACTCGTCGGGCTGCAACCTTACCGTTTACGTAAATTCTTACGCGCAAGGTGTGAACGGGACTCTGGGACTTTTAGGAGTCTTGGGAGTCTGAGGAGTCTCGGGAGTCAGGGGAGTCTCGAGAGTCTCGAGAGTCTTCGGAGTCTGGAGTCTGATCCCCGAGGCATCGGAGTCGAAAGAGGCTTGGAGTCATGGTCTCGGAGGCGGGGAGTCGGGAGAGTCCCGACGTTCACACCGGCGTCTCAACGCCGGCGACGGTTGCTCCGGCGAAGGTAATCGATGAACGCCTTGAGCATGTCGGTGAGGTCCTGATAGATTCCAGATGCTTGGATCGCCTCCTCGGCGTGAATGGCGCGATATTTCTGAGCAGCGGCCGCAATGTGGCCGCGGGTCTCCTGGGCGGATCCCCGAGCGATGCACAGGTAGTGGGCGAACTGCAGATCGGTGCCTTGGCCGAAACCCTCTCCAATATGACCCGGGATCCGTCCAGACGACTCCGACAACTGCTTGTGGAGTTCGAAATCCTTGCAACGCAGAAGCCCCTGGAGGATCGGAGAAACTGCATCGATCCCTTCAAGCGCCCTCTGATAGATGAGTAAATCCTCCAGTTTCTTAGCCTTCATGCCCCCATCAGGGCACAAGGCGTGCCGTCGGGCCACGACTCGCCGACTCCTGGGACTCTCCGACTCTCCGACTCTCCGACTCTCCGACTCTCCGACTCTCCGACTCTCCGACTCTGTACCAGACTCCCAGGACTCCCTGACTCCCCGACTCCCGAGACTCTTCACCCCCGAGTCTCCCTCGCAATCATCACTTCGGTCGACTTGATCACCGCGAGCGCTTCGTCGCCGCGGCGCAGGCGAAGCGCGTCGATGGCGTCGCGCGTGATGATGGCGGTCAGCGACTGGTCGCCGATCCGTAGACGGATCTGCGCCATGAGGCCGTCGGTGCGCACCTCCTCAATCACGCCGCGAAGCTGATTGCGGCCGCTCAGCGCGGCGAGCACCGTCGGCGGGCGCGACGAGCGGCGCCGCTTCGCCGGCTTCGTCCCTTTTCGCGCCAGGAAGCGCTCGAGCTCGGCTTCGGAAAGCCGGTGATGGCCGCCGGCAGTCCGCACCGTGCGAAGCGAGCCCTTGTAGATCCACTGCTTCAGCGTGGCGTAGCTCACACCGAGGCGCCGAGCGGCATCGCGTACGCGAATCAGTTCATCCGCCATCAGGCCTCCTGAATCGGTAGGATTGACTCGAAAAATCGTACAGTATCATAGTGAATCGCCTATGAGGCTTCTTGCGCTTGCTGCGATGGCGCTGCTCTCGTTCGCGCAGCCGCAGCCGGCCCCGCTCACCGTGTTCGCCGCGTCCGACCTTGGGCCGGCGTTCAAGCAGATCGTCCCGCCGTTCGAGGCCAGAGCTCGAACGACCGTGACGCTCGCGCTGGGCTCCACCGGCATGCTCGCGCAGCAGATTCGCAACGGCGCTCCGGCCGACGTGTTCTTTGCTGCGAACGAAAGCTTCGTCAACGACCTCGTCGCCGAATCGCTCACCGTTCCGGGGACCGATGCGATATACGCGCGCGGCCGCGTCGCGATCGTCACGCTCAAATCGAGCAACCTCCGCGTGAACGACCTGAAGGATCTCGCGAACCCGCAGATCCGGCGGATCGCCATTGCCAACCCACAGCACGCGCCGTACGGTCTGGCCGCGAAGCAGGCGCTCGAAACCCAGGGACTTTGGAGTGGGCTCGAGTCCAGGCTTGTCTTCGGTGAAAACGTTCAGCAGGCCGTGCAGTTCGTCCGCAGCGGTTCCGCCGAAGCGGGCATCGTCGCGCGCTCGGTCGCCGGCACTCCCGACCTGATCTGGAGGCTCGTCGACGAGCGGCTCCACCAGCCCCTCAATCAGAAGGCTGTCGTGCTCGCACGCACGAAACAGGCGGCGACGGCGCGGTCGCTCATCGAGTTCATCAACGGCAGCCAGGGGCGGGCTGTGTTGAAGCAATTCGGGTTCGATAGATAATCCGACATCGATGGACTGGTTTCCAGTCACGCTGTCTCTGCGCGTTGCCGCCCTGGCCACGATGCTCACCGTCATGACCGGTGTGCCGTTCGCCTGGCTGCTGGCGCGACGGCACTTTCCCGGTCGCGATCTTTTGAGCGCGGCGCTGCTGACCCCGCTCGTGCTGCCGCCGACCGTTCTGGGCTACTACCTGCTGACGCTGATAGGCTCTCGCGGAATTGTGGGCCGGCTCCTCGCCCGCCTGAATGTCGAGCTGGCGTTTACCTGGCGCGCCGCCGTGCTTGCGGCCGCCATCGGGTCGTTTCCGCTGCTCATCAAGACGACGCAATCGGGGTTCGAAGCGGTGGATCGCCGGCTCGAGCAGGCGGCCGCGACGCTGGGGCATTCCGAGCTCAGCATCTTCTGGAGCATCTCGGTTCCCCTGGCGTGGCGGGCGATTCTGGCGGGCACCGTGCTGGCGTTTTGCCGGGCGCTCGGCGATTTCGGTATCACCCTCATGGTCGCGGGCAATATCCCGGGCCGCACCCAGACCCTCCCGCTGGCCATTTACGACCACGTGCAAGCCAACCAGCTCGACCAGGCGCACACGTTATCGCTCGTGAGCATCGCGATCGTCGTTCTGCTCATGATCGCGCTGGGCCGCGTGGCACGGCTCCGGTTCTGATGCTGAGCGTCACGCTTTTCAAGCAGTTCGACGGGTTCACGCTCGATGCCGCATGGACGAGCGACCAGCCGATCGTGGCGCTCGTGGGACCATCGGGCTCCGGAAAAACGCTGACGCTCCAAAGCATCGCCGGCCTCATCACGCCCGACACGGGCCGAATCGTGTCCGCCGGTCGCGTGCTGTTCGACGGTGCCGGTCGCGTCAACCTCAGGCCGCAGGAGCGGCGAATGGGATATGTCTTTCAGGGATACGCGCTCTTCCCGCACATGACCGTGGAAGAGAATGTGTCATACGGTTTGCGCGCTCAGGGACGAGCGCGGATCGATCGGACGAAGGAAATCACCGAACGGCTGGGGCTCGATGGATTCACGTCGCGCTACCCGGCCGATCTCTCGGGCGGCCAGCAGCAGCGTGTCGCGCTGGCTCGCGCGCTGGCGACCGATCCCGATGTGCTGCTCCTCGACGAGCCGCTCTCAGCGCTCGACGCGCCGCTCAGGAAGGAGCTGGCGGGCGACCTCAGCCGGACGCTGCGGGAGTGGGGCAAGATCGCCATTCTCGTGACGCACGATCTCCTCGAGGCGTATCAGATCGCGGACATGGTCGTGTTGTACGAACATGGCAAGACCACCGACGCGGTTTCGAAGAACGACCTGCTGTGGAATCCTTCGTCCGAGCGGATCGCGCGCCTGATTGGCGCCCGAAACATCCTGCGCGCGCCGATCGCCGACACGACCAGCGAGTCGATCGTGCTCGACTGGAGGGGCCAGCGGCTCGTGGCCGCCCGCTCGCCAACCCATTCACTCCACGCGCAGGTGCACGACGAGCTGGCGTTCTTCGTTCGTCCCGAGTACGTGCGGCTGATTCGGAAGAATCGCCCGGTCACCGAGGGGCTTCGTCTCACCAACCTGTTTCATGGCGCGATCGTCGGCGAGCGCGACGAGGGCACGACGTGGGCGCTGTTCTTTCGCCTGGCGACGCCGGGCCATCCAAGCCAGGGCACCTACGATCTCGAGATCGAGATTCCGAAGCTCGTCTACGAGCGCCTGAACATCTCAGCCGATCGTCACTGGGACGTGTCGATCCATCCCGGATCGATCCAGGTTTTGCCGGGACGCTGACGCCCAGGCTTGGGGCTGGGGGGGAAGGACTGAGGGCTGAGGCCCAAGAGGGCACTCAACCTCGCCGCATCCCGGGGCGCGTGGCCGCCGATGTCGTTGTTGAAATACACGAATGCGGGATGACCGTTGGCCCCCAGCCACTCAGCCCAATCCTCCAGCAGCTCCTGCGGATACGCGCCGCCGTAGCGGCGCAGCGCGCCGTGAAAGCGAATGTAGGTGAAGCGAGCCGTCAGCCACCGTGGCGCCACCGATCCCGACATGTCGTGCAGGCAGAGCGCGACGTTGTGCTTGCGCAGCAGTTGCATCACGTCCTGGTCGTACCAGCTCGGATGGCGAAACTCGATTGTATGCTTCACCCGTGGGGGCAGCGCGTCGAGAAATCCGCCGAGGCGCTCGATGTTTTTCGTCATCTGGCCTGGAAGCTGATACAGCACAGGGCCGAGCTTGCCGCGCAGCTCTGACGCGCGCGCGAACAGCCGATCGATCGGCTCCTCCGGGTCGTTCAGCTTCTTCATGTGTGTCAGAAAGCGGCTCGCTTTCACTGCGAACAGAAAATTCGGAGGTGTTCTCGCGCCCCAGCTTTCGAAGATCCCTTCGCCCGGGAGCCGGTAGAAGCTGTTGTTCACCTCGACGGTATCGAACCGGCTCGCGCAGTACTCGAGCCATTCGCGCGGGCGCAAGTCGGCCGGATAGAAGTCGCCCTTCCAGTGCGTGTACTGCCAGCCCGAACAGCCGACTCTGAAGACTGGCTGCCGCGCCATGACGTCTAGATTTCCAGCAGGAGGAACGGCTGCTCCGGCGTCAGCTTTCGCATCAGCGGATACGCCACGTTGTAGACGGGGACGTCTGTCGACGTTCGCCCCTCCGGCTTGCCATTGTGTGCATGACCGTGCACGACGGCCGTCACACTGTAGCGGCTGAGCGGTTCCTCGAGGCGGCTGCACCCAAGGTACGGATAGATCTCGCAGGGCTCGCCCTCCACCGTCCCCTGAATGGGCGCGTAGTGCATCACGACAATTTTCTTGTCTGTGCGAAGCCGCGCGAGCGCCGACTCGAGCTTGAGCGCTTCGTTCACAGCTTCGTGGACGAACTGCTTGATAATCGGCTCGCCCCACGGCCCGAGCGCACGGCGGCCGAAGCCGCCCGCAAAACCCTTTGACGCCCGCGAACCCCACCCCCTGTATTTCACACGTGTCGCCATCCAGCATGCACACACCGGAGTCGCGGAGGATCTGTTGAATCTCGCGTTCTGCGCCGGCCTCGAAATCATGATTTCCCAGGACGGCCACGACCGGAATCCTGACCGAGACAGAAGGTCCTTGACGAAATCGCGGGCTTCGTCGGCGGTACCATAGTCGGTGATATCACCCGCCAGCACCAGAACATCGGCGCCTGTCGTAATCTGCGACAACAAAGGCTGCAGCAGACCCGTGGACGATTTGCCGAAATGCAGGTCTGCCGTAGCGGCGATTCGCACGCCGAGTCCTGCAGCAACATACGTGCCTTCTGGCATCTGTCTTGCCTCTCCCACGTCGTGACGCCCACGACTGTTCAAGCCCCCAGCCGGCACGCTTCGGAGTTTTTCAAGCGGGTCATTCAGGTCTTTCAGGACAACACCATCGAGTTCCTGGTGGGAGGCGCCTATGCCTTCGTGCACTACACCGGGATCGGGCGAGACACAAAAGATCTCGATCTCTTCATCCGCCGTGCTGATTGGGATCGGGCGGCGCTGGCACTCGGGGAGGACGGTATCTTTGCCGAGCTGACGTTTCCGCACTGGCTCGGCAAGGCGTTTGGCGGACGTCAGCGGGAGTTTTTCGTCGATGTGATTTTCTCGGGCGGCAACGGCGTTGCCGAAGTGGACGACGAATGGTTCGCCAATGCGGTGCCTGACGAGTCGCTCGGCTTCCCCGTCCGGTTGATGCCTATCGAGGAAATGCTCTGGTCGAAGGCATTTCTCATGGAGCGTGAGCGCTTCGACGGCGCCGACGTGCTGCACCTCGTCCGCGCGCGCCAGAAAGAGATCAACTGGCCCCGGCTGCTCTCGCGGTTCGGTGAGCACTGGCGCGTGCTGCTCGCCCACCTCGTGCTGTTCCCCTACGTCTACCCGAACGATCCTGCGCCCGTGGAGGTCATCAACGAGCTGCTCGATCGCGCGAAGCACGAGCCGAAGGCAGACGAAGGCATCAGGCTCTGCCGGGGACCGCTGCTCTCGCGTGCGCAATATCTGATTGATGTCGAGCGATGGAATTACGTCGACGCCCGGGAGGTGCCGCTCGGCACGATGACGCCGGAAGAAATCGACGTCTGGACCCAAGCGATCGAAACGAAAAAATAACTAGAACCCCAGCCGAAGCGACACGCGCACGGAACGTGGAAGCGCGGGATGCAGTTGGATGTCGTCGATGCCCTCGTCTGGCTCGCTGAGCAGTCGCGACGCATAAAAATAGTCGATGTCGCTCGCCGCGGCGTCGAACAGATTGAAGACATCGAGTACCACGCTCGCGTTACGCCCGAGTCGGATCCCGAGCTGCGCATTCACGAGGCTCGTCGCCTCTGACCGCACGCTGTCGTCTTCCACGAGCGAGCGTCGGCCAAAGTGTCGCAATCGACAGCCGCCGAACGCGCGCTTGTCCATCGTCGATGACAGCGCCCAGCGAGATGACCGTTTCGACCGATCCTGGAATGTCATCGCCGGCGGGATCTCGTCTGTGAACGTCCCGCGCGAGATCGCGACGTCGGCGTCGAGGGACACCCACGGATGCGGGCTGGCATAGGTGGTCCACTCCACGCCGACACGCCGGCTCGGCCGCGTCGCCTCCGTCATTCCCGCGTCGCCGATGAACAGCAGCTCCGAGTCGATGCCAAGCCACCACACGGCGACCGTCGTCTGCACCTTCGGAATTTTAACCGTGCGGACGCCGAACTCGGCGCCGTTCGCACGCACGAGTGGCGTGGTTGGCTCCGACGGGTTCGCCGGTACCCGGGTCGCGCGTCGTTGTCGAGCCCCGCGCATCGTTGCTGTGGAAGCCGATGCCGGCGTTGACGTAGAGCTCCGTTCCGCTCCAGGGCCCGAAGCACGACCGACGCTTTTGGGCTGATCAGGCCGCTCGATTCTCGTGCCGGAGTTCAGCGGATCGTCGCCGTCAACGTCGAAATTGAAGATGTCTCCTCGCACGCCCGACCGTCGTGCGGACCACAGGGCTCCACTGATACTCGTTCTGCGCAAACAATGCCCAGCCGACGCTCTGTCCGACGCGATCTTCGCGCGTCGTCGACAACCGCTTCGCGGCGCTGGTGTGGATACAGTCCCGACCGATCCGATGCGGTCGTGGCGCACCTGCGCGCCGAACAGATTCTCGGCCGGCACGATTGCCCCACGTGGTCAGTCGGCGATGCGTGACGCGCCCGCCGAAGACGTTGCGGCGATCCTCCTGCTCGAACTGATCGCCGTTCTCCGGATCGTCGAGGAAGTAGGTGAAATTCGAAAACAGATTCAGTCGCGTAGTTCACGGCAGTACGCGTTGGCGCGTGGTCGACGTGTTGCCCGATGCCCATTGCGCATCGGTCGAGAGGCTATACCGATGCGTCTCGCCGCCGTTGGTCGGATCGATGTGGCCGAAACGGGAGATCACGCCCCCGCGATCGCGCGCTCCGGCACCTGATCTGTGGCGTTCCACTCGCCGTGATAAAACATGCCCGTTACCGAAAATCCGGCCGCCGCGTCGCCCTCGCTGTATCGCACGACACCGTTCACTTTCTGGTAGTCGTCCTGCAAGCGTCCACGGACCGTCGTTGTGATTCAGCTCGAAGGCCGCCAGCAGGCGGCCAGTCCAATGCGCGGCGACGCGGCGCCGAGCACGCGCCCCCATCCCTGCCCGCCGCCGCTGGCTTCGACGATCGGCCGCTCAGAAAGTTCACGTAGTTCACGTTCACGGCGCCCGCCGCGGAGAAATCCCCTTCCTCGGCGTAGTACGGACCCTTCTTGAACTGCACGCCGCTGACGAGCTCGGGAATCAGGAAGTTCGCGTCGGTGTAGCCGTGGCCGTGGCCGTGCGTCGGCATGTTGACCGGAATGCCGGCGATCGTCGTCGCGAAGTCGGTGCCGTGATCGAGATTGAACCCCCGCAGGTAGTACTGATTCGCTTTGCCCTCGCCGCTGTGTTGGCTGATGACCAGACCGGGCACAGTCTCGAGCACTTCGCCCGCACGCATGATCGGTCGTTCGAGAATCTGTCTGCGATGTGATTGCCCCTTCGCTGGCCGCGCCGGCGATGCCAACGAGGCTCGACGCGGGTCGGCGACGTCCGCAAGATTGCATAAACTCTGCTTGCCGGTCACCGTTACGTCTGCCCTCAGCGTCAGGTGCAGGGCGACGTCGAGCGTGACCGGCTGCCCTGCGGCAATGTCTACACCACGCTTGACGTGCGGACCGAAGTTGAAGAGGTTGAACGTGACGTCGTAGCGTCCTGCAGGAATCGACGTGATCTCATATCGGCCGGCGGCGCTGGTTACGCCCGTCATCTGAGCCACTCCATCACGGCTCAACACAACGCTGACACCCGGCAATCTCCCGCCGGTCGTATCGACGATGCTTCCGGCCATGCTCCCGGTATTTCCCTGGGCAAGTCGAGAGCCGCCACCAATCCAGATCGCCCCGGCAATCATGGAAATGATGCCGGCGGCAGCGGTGGCCAGCGCAAAAGCGACAGGCCTGCGCGCGAGATGCGCCAGCGGCAGTCCGGCAAGCCCTGACAACGCGGCCATCCCGATAGTCGAGCCCAACCCGAAGAGCACGATGAAGACGACTTGCACGTCGAACGTCGGAAGCGTCGCCATCGCCATAGCCGCCAGCGCGCCGCTCCCGGCGAGGCCGTGGACCATGCCTACGAACAAGGGCCGTCGCGCCAAAGCGAGTGGACCCAGGTGAACGTGATCGGCTGATGTGCTGTGCGTGTGAATGGTGAAGCCGTGCGCGTGTGCCGTGCGCGGGCCTGTTGTCGCCATCGCGCGGGCCGAGTGCAACGCGCGCACGCCAAGAACAATGAGCATGACGCCGACACCGGCCTCGAGAAATTCGAGGGCGCGATCGGGCACGGTCACCCGCACCAGCGCAAGTCCGCTTGCGACAATCAGGAGCGTCAGGGTGTGTCCCAATCCCCACGCCAATCCAAGCCGCGCACCCTGAGCAGCGCCCCGCTCATCGGCTACCAGCGTCGATACCGCGACCAGGTGATCCGGCTCGAGCGCGTGCCGCATTCCAACCATCAGACCCAGGACAGCGCCAACCCATGCCGACGAAAGGGCCGCCGTCGCGGCCGGTGACCCGGTGGCGGCAAGTCCAACCGAAACCATTGCGATCACCATCAGCAACGCCGAGGAGGCGCCAACCGGTGACATCCCGCGAGACGATACCTGCTGCGGCTTGTCGATCAACCGCTGGATGCGGGCGAGGAGATCGCCTCCGCCCGCGGCCACTGCCAGATTCGCCTGGCCTCGCGCCCTGTGCTGTTCGATGCTCATCAGCGCTTCGGCATAAAGCCGCCGATCGGAGAATTCAGCGACGACGACATCGTCACAGCAGAGTTCGCGCTCGGCACGTACACGGTTCGACAACCACCACACCGCCGGGTGAAAGAAGAAAACGGTTTCGATCGCCGTTTGAACAAGGTTCCACAGATAGTCGTTGCGGCGGACGTGCGCCAGCTCGTGAGCGACGATGAGCTGCACCTGTGAGGACGGAAGGCCCGCGAGAAGCCCCGCGGGGAACAGCAACATCGGCGATACCCATCCGATGACGCCTGGCACGTCGGCCAACCGTGTTTCGACAAGCCGCACGGCCCGAGCGATCCCGAGACGGCGGCGCATGACATCGACGGCTGACTGCCATGTTTCAGGTGCCGGCATGGCGCTCGCGCGCAGGCGCTGAAGGCGAAGCCACCCGGCGGCAAGCCTGAGCGAGGCTGCGCCGATGCCCGCAATCCAGGCGCATCCGAGCCATGAAGCCATCGATTCGAGGCCGATGAACGGCATTGCGAGCGGCGACGCGACGCCTGAGGAAATTCGCCATACGGTGAGCGCGCACGCGCCGGGTATCAGCATCAAAGCCGTGTAAGCGACTACGTATCTCGATGCCCCACGGATTTCCCGGAGGATGAGTGCGGCGACGGCGGCAATGAGCGTCGCCTGCCACAGCGAGTGCACCATGCCGAGCCCGAGCGCGGCGAGCCACCGGCCGTTCAGCAGCGCCACGATGTCAGTCGCCATGGCGAGTGTGGCGCGAACGATCGATGAGCTTTTGAATGGCGTCGAGCTCGGCCGGCGTCGCGGGCTTTGCGGCCAGCGCCTGCATGACGAGCTGCGCGGCCGATCCGTCGAACGCCTTGGCGAGCAGGTCTTTCACGAGCTGGCGCTGCGTCTGCGACTCGGAGCGGCAGGCGCGATAAAGATGCGTGCGCCCCCAATCCTCGCGGTTGACCAGCCCCTTCTCGGCCATGATTTGTAGCAGTTTGAGGACCGTCGTGTATTGGGTGCGGCCCAGCACTTCGTGAATGTCTCGGACAGTGCTCGGCCCGCGGTCCCAGATCACCCGCAGGATGGCAAGCTCCCCTTCGGTCGGTTTCGGCGGCTTCACGAGGCGCGCATCTTATTACGAACCTGTTCGTAGATCAACGAAGCGGTTCGTAGCGAGGCTCAGGCGCCCATTCTGGCGCTGTTCGAGCCATCAGAACCTCACCCTGAAGCCGAGTTGGACCGAGCGCGGCTCGCCAACGGCCGTTGCCTGTCCGAAATTCGACAAGGGGCTGCCTGGATACGCACCCGAGCCGAAATTCGTATTTCGGGTGATCACGTTTCGCTGGTGCGTCAGGTTGAACGCCTCCGCGATGCCCTGCAGTTCGACCCGACGGACATGAAACGAGCGGCTGAGGCGCAAACTGAGGCTGAAGAAATCGCTGCCCACTCCCGCGTTCCGCTCGATGAACTCGCCGTTCACGATCGGCCGCCCGGCAGTGGCCTGTATCGGTGTGACGCCCGACGTGATGTTGAACGGCAGCGCCGAGTAGGCCTGCAGCGTCCTGCTCGAGCTCGAACTCGTAGGGCATCCGAAGCGCGCCGTTCACGACCAGCCGATGGCGCTGGTCGTCATCCGATCGGCCCCAGTCCTTCGACAAATCCGTCGGATCGATGGGCGAGCTGAAAAAGTCCTCTCCCACGTTGTTCATCGACTTCGAGAACGTATACGACACGCGATAGTGGCCCCATGCGGCCGGACGTTGCACGAACGAGACGTGCAGCCCGTGATAGTTCGACTGGGCCTCCGACGAGTACTGACTGTTGTTGGCGTAGTTCGGATTGGGACGGCACCCGTTATTGGTTCCGGCCGCCGCACAGGTCGGAACGTTCTGATTTATCTGGATGATGAGGTTCGTCGCCGCGCACGTATTGGTAACCGACGCTCACGGTGCCGTGCTGGCCGATTTGACGCTCGACTTCCACGCTGGCCTGCCGCGGAATGTGCGTTCTGGAGATCGCGGTCCATTGTCGTCAGGTTGACCAATGTGACCGACGGAACAGCCGCCGGCAGGATGTTCGGAAAGACCGGCGCGCCGGCCTGCGTGGGCGAAAGACTGATGCCGATCTGACTGCAGCTTGGTTGAGGTCGGTCGTGTTTCCTGCCGATAGGAGCGCGTTTGCAACCGCCCGCAGTGGCACGCGATCGAAGTACAGCCCGGCGCTGCCGCGGACGACCGTCCGCCGCGAGTCGCGACGGGGTCCATGCGAACCCGAGCCGCGGCGATACGTTGTTGGTGTCGGTGTTGATCTCTCGAGGAACTGCAGGTCGTATCGAAGACCGGCGTTCACGGTCAGCCGCGGACTGACCTTCCACTCATCCTGCGCATACAGCCCGATGTTCGGATTGGTCTGCGAGACGACGGTGTCTCCGAACGTCTGGGTGAAGCCAGAGTTGTTGTAGACGCCCGCCAGGAAATTCGCGAGCGACGAAAACGTGTAGGCGCCGCGGATCGAGCGCGGATACGTGATCGAGTCGTCGTTGTAAGATGAAGTCGACGCCTGCACGCAGGGCGTGCGCGCCTGCCTGGTGCGACAGGTTGCTGACCACCTGGAACATCCTGTTGACGCGTCCCTGCGGGCTCCCCGAGAGCGTGCCGAACGACGCACCACACCCGCGATGCTGACGGCGGGCCCGACGGGATCGCTGGGCAGCGCTTTCAGATCGCCTTACGTGAACTGGACACGCGTTTCGTTGACCGTCCGTCGACGACAGCGTCAGCGTGTTGCTGAACGCAAGCGACTGATCGAGATTGTCGAGGCCGGCCGACGCGCTGGGTGCATTCAGCGCACCGGCGCCGCGCGAGTTCTCGGATGTGACGTTGTACAGCGTGTAACGGACGCTGAGTTGATCGCGGCTGCTCACCTGATGATCGACTTTCGCGAGCAAGTGCGTCGAGTCGACAGGATTCGGATAAATCGCCGGTCGAAATCGGCGAGCCCGGATAACCGACGGCCGCCAGCCGCGCGTTGATGACAGCCACATTCGCCGGGTGATCGTGACGAGCCCGGTCTGATCGAGCGCGCGCTGTTCGACGTTTGAAAAATAGAACGTCCGATTGCGCACGAGCGGCCCGCCCATGCTGGCGCCGTACTGCTTCTGATTCATCGGCAGCTTCGTGCCCGACAATGCGTTTTCCGCGTTGATGGCGTCGTCGCGGAAGTAGCCATACACATCGCCCTGAGCGACGTTCGTTCCGCTCTGGGTGACGACGCTGATATACCCGCCCAGCGCGCGTCCCAGCTCGGCCTGGCCGCCCGACGTGACGACCTGGAACTGCTCGACCGCATCGACGCCGTACGGAATGCCGCTCAGCCCGGCGGCATCGTCGTTGGCCGACAGGCCATCGACGATGAAGCTATTCGAGAAATTCCGCTGGCTGCCGATGGAAATGCCCTGCCCTGGCACGGCAGAGGTTTCCGCAAAAAGCTGCGTGCTGCCGATGTTGGTTGGCGACACGCCGGGGACAAGCAGCGCAAGATCCAGGAAGTTGCGGCCGTTCATCGGCAGCGATTCCACCTCCTGCTTGCGGGACAGTGCCCGCAATCTGGGTGCGCGCCGACTCCAGCACGGTCGCATCGCCCGACACCGTAATGCTGGTGTCAACGCCAGCGACCGCAAGCCTGACGGGGAGTTCGAAGGCGGACCCGACCGTGACCGTCACGGTCGCCTTCGCTTCGGAGAAACCCGACAGCCGCACTGAAATCTCGTAGCGTCCGACCCTGAGATACGGAAAGCGAAAGCGTCCTTCCGTATCAGTCACGCTTTCGCGCGTCAGGTTCGTTTCGGTCTGCCGGGCGCTGACACTCGCGCCGGGCACGACTGCACCCTGCGGATCGGTGACGCGCCCGCTGATGGTGCCGTAGTTGATTGTCTCCTGTGCCGTGAGCACACCTGCCGACAGGCAGACGCACGTGACAGCCAGGAAGACAGTTCCCACAAACTTCATGGGTCATCCTCCGCTCTTACGTAATGGACGGAAAGTGGATTTCGCCGACGTTGCGCCTGAAAGGCGGACGCTACGTTCGCGGAGGCGGAGAAAGAGGAACGGACGCGAGGAGAATCACCGACGGCGACATCGCCACAGCAGACTCACCAGCGCCAAGCGGCACTGGCATGTCTGTCACGGCAGGCGGCAGTCCGACGGTGCCGAAATACGCGATGAATCCTGTGTCGGTCCGCGCGCATCCAATCGTCGGACAATCGCAATCGTGTGTGCCGTGCCTCTCGCCGTGCAGCGGGCACGAGGGCTTGGTGTGCAGCGGGCAGTTTTCCATGCCCGCGTGTTCCATTGCGCGGAGCTCGTAGGTCAACACCGCGGACACGGCGGCAATCGCCACCAGGTGCCAGGTGAGGGCAATCGCGGCGACGAGGGCGGCGCGATTGCGAATGAGCCGCATAATCAACCATTATGGTCGTCTCGTATGTCTAACCCTGTCAAGGTGATGAGATCCATTTTCTTGGTGGCGATGCTGTCGTGCGCAAACAGCGCCCAGGCGCAATCGTCGGCAGATGCCTGGCGTTGGACGTTCAACGGCAACGTGTTCGCCGGAGTGAACCAGCAGACCCGGAAATCGGGCGATTCCACGACATTTGAATCGCAAAACTGGGCAATGGGGATGGGCGAGCGGCTGCTCGGCACCGGCCGCCTCACCGTGCACACGATGCTCTCACTCGAGCCCTTCACATTGAAGGACATCGGTTCGCCGCAGGTCTTTCAGACGGGAGAAACGTTCAACGACATTCCGCTCGTCAACTATCAGCATCCTCACGATCTGTTCATGACGCTGACCGCTGCCTACGCGCGTTCGATCGGATCGTGGACGGTCACGACGTCGGGCGCTGCGGTCGGCTCCCCGGCGCTCGGACCGCCGCCGTTTATGCACCGTCCGTCAGCAGCGGAGAATCCGCAGGCGCCGCTCGGACACCATCACCTCGACTCGGTTCACATCACCCCCGGCGTCATCACCGTAGGCGTGTCACGACAGGGGTACGGGCTCGAGACATCCTGGTTTCGCGGCCGCGAGCCCGATGAAGATCGCACCGACATCGATTTCGGCGCGCTCGACTCATGGTCGGTGCGCGGGTCGTGGACGCGCGGCCCGTGGAGCGCGCAGCTGTCGAGCGCGCGCGTCAATGAGCCTGAACCGCTGATTCCCGGTGACATGACGCGCATCATGGCGTCAATCGCGCACACACGCACCGGCGCAATCTCGACGGCGGTTATGGCGGCGTGGGGACAAAACCGTGAGAGCCACGGCGTATCGAACGCCGTTCTCATCGAGAGCACCATGTCGTGGCTCGAGCGAAACTACCTGTACTCGCGCATCGAGCTCGTCGGCAAAGAACTTCCTCACACGCATGGCGGGCTTCTTCAGCCTTCTCACGAGCTGATGAATATCGGCGCGTTCACCCTGGGGTACACACGAGACCTTCTGACAGGCGCGTTCGGACGGCTCGGTCTCGGCGGCGACGCGACGATGTATTACGTGCCGCAGGAGCTGCAGGAAACGTATGGCGGGCCGCTATCGTTTCATGGGTTTCTGCGCTATCGCTTCGGCACGCCGTCTCAGGCCGGCGTCGAACATCATCATTAGGCCCGACCTGAAGGTTGGCACTACCGCGGGTTCACCCACGCGTCCAATCGTTGTGATTGGACACGCGTGGCGCCGGGCGATGGACTCAATACCCATCCATGACCGGGATCGGTGCCGAGCGTGATCGCGATCGGCGTCGTGGCATCACGTCTCACGACTGAGAATGTCACCCTTGTGTCGGGCGCGAACTGCGCAAGGCGCTGTGTCAGCTGGCCCGGTTGCAGAGGCACACCGTTGACGGCAGAAATCTCATCAAGCAGAGACAGGCCGGCTGCGGCCGCGGGCGAACCGCGCCGAATTCCAGAGACCACGGTTTTCTGATTCTCAGTTCTCGTCGTGACGCCCAACCAGGCGCGGGGAGCGCTCGAAGGCGACGTCATACGCAGGCCGAACCACTCGATCGCGGCCGCATAGTCGAGCTCAGATGTCGTCTCCAGCGCCTTTTCGAGCCACGCGCGAATGTCCTGCGCGTGCGCAGGTCCCACGATCTCTGCGGCGGCGGCGCGAACGTCCTCGCGCGTGAATCCCTTCTCCGCCGAAAACCGTTTCAACATCAATCGCATGACATCGTCGAGGGAGCGCGCGCCATCGGTGAGGCGCCTGATGTTGGCATCGAGCAGGAATCCCACCACCGCCCCCTTCACGTAGTAGCTGATCGACGTGTTGGGCGTGTTTTCATCCGTCCGGTAGTACTTGATCCACGCGTCGTAGGAAGCCATTTCCACCGACTGTTCGAGCCGGCCCGGCGTCGTCTGGAGGTTGCGAATCTGTGCGGAGAGCGCACCCAGAAATTCGTCAGGCGTCACCACGCCGGCTCGCGCGAGCATGAGGTCGGCGTAGTAGTCGGTCACTCCCTCGACAAGCCAGAGCGCTCGTGTGTAGACCTCGTTCTCGTAGTCGAACGGGCCAAGCTCGACGGGACGGAGCCGCTTGCCGTTCCAGGCGTGAAAATATTCATGACTCGCGAGGCTGAGCCACTGCAGATACCCATCGCGGGCGTCCGCCTCGAGCGGCGTGTTCATCATGGTCGAGCCCTTGTGCTCGAGACCGTTTCTTGCCGAGCCGATGATGTTGAAGAAGTAGTAACGGTCGAACGGCACCTGCCCCCAGAACGACGCGATGGCGGCCGACACCACCGCCAGGTCGCGCGCGGCCTGCGGCCCGTTCCAGATGCCGCGCTCGCGAAAGTTCACCAGGTAATGCGGCCTGCCCTGGACACTGAATTCGTACACCGACGGCGACCCGGCCACGATAGGCGAATCGACGAGCGTGTCGTAGTCGGGCGCGGTGTAGGTATTCTCTCCGGCGCCCGAAGCCATGGCCGAGAAACTTCCCTTCCACGCGCGCGGCAGCACCATTCGCACTTCGTGCGCGCGCCGCGCCGGGGCCGGCGACTCGACAAGCGTGAGAAACGTCGGAGCGCCGTTGATGACCGCCAGCTCGTCATCGACCCAGTTTGTGCGCACGCTCATCTCGTGTGCGTAGATGCGATAGCGCACCCACACGGCAGGAGCACCGCCGGTCGTAATGCGCCACCTGTTTTTCCGCGTCTTCTCCACCACGAGCGGCGCGCGCGCCTGATTGGCAGCGGTCAGCGCCTCGACATTCCGCTCGTACTCGCGGACGAGGTATGAGCCCGGCGTCCACACCGCCATCATCAACTCGATGTTCGCGCGGCCTTCCGTGGGATATGAGGCTTCGACCTCGACGTAGTGGGTGTGAGGTGCGGGGAACGACAGGGTGTACCGGATGGGCTCCAGTATCTGGGCCGAGCCTGGCGCCGCACACAGGAGAAGCGCCAGCACGATTGTCGTCAGGCGCTTATCCAACTGTTTCCCCCGCCCGCAACTCAATGACGTCGATCCCCTTCGGAGCGCAGTGCCGCCGCAGCTCGTCCGGTGTCCCCGTCAATTCCGGGAACGTCCCGTAGTGAATCGGCACGACCGCCTTCACGCCCAGCCACTCGGCGGCGATCGCCGCGTCCTCAGGCCCCATCGTGAATCGATTACCGATGGGCAGAAACGCCACCTCCGGCGCGTGCCGGTCCCGGACCAGACGCATGTCGCCGAAGAGCGCTGTGTCGCCGGCAAAGTACGCCGACAGCCCGTTTTCGAATCGCACGACGAACCCGGTTGCGGGGCCGAGATAGGCGCCATCCGGCGCGCTGCTGCTGTGCACGGCGGGTACCATCGCAATCTGGAGACCTGACAGCGTCTGACGCCCACCGATATTCATCGGCCGCAGATGCTTCGCGCCTTGACGCCCCAGCCATCCGGCCAGTTCCGGCGACGCCACGACCATCGCGCCAGATTCGCGTGCAATCGTGGCCGCATCTTCGCAGTGATCGGAGTGACCGTGCGTGACGAGCATCAGAT
Organism: Vicinamibacterales bacterium; assembly: GCA_963811435.1. Taxonomy (GTDB): domain Bacteria; phylum Acidobacteriota; class Vicinamibacteria; order Vicinamibacterales; family JAMQPK01; genus JAMQPK01. The sequence continues at coordinate 2,032,507 of CAWERD010000002.1, read as the reverse complement.
CGACGGCGCCGACGCGTTTTGCGGCAGCCGGACATGACGGGTTGTTGGCGAGAAACGGATCCACCAGCACCCGCACGCCCTTGGGCGAGATGACGAGCAGCGTGGCATGTCCGAGCCACGTGACGTTCAGGTCTCTCAACGCCGCGCGCGCAGCAACGGAATTCGGGTCGGCTGCCGGCAATCGCATCAAGAGCGAATTATCCCTGAAGATTTCGCTCGCGGAAAGTCGAAGGATTCTGGCCTGTAACGAGTGTTGTCGCCCTAGGCGAGCGCGGAGTCAACGTGCGGCGGGGTCAGTGCGCGTTCCTCCACCCCGGTGTGAGAGGGCATCAGCCGGTCGAACGACTTCCGCACGGTGCTGTAGCATTCGCACGAACGAAGCGCCAGCGCGTCTCTGTCGTCGATTCGCACGACACCTCGTTCGGTGGAGACAATGCCCTGCTGCACGAGCGCCTCGACGACAATGCTCACCGTGGGACGGCGGACTCCAAGCATCGACGCGAGTTGGTCGTGCGTCAGCGGGATGGTCGCCGTCTCGAGCCCATCCTGCGCATGGAGCAGCCAGCGGCAGCATCGGGCCTCGGCCGAGTGCAATCCGTTGCAGGCGACCGACTGCGTCAGCACACCCATCAAGACCTGCACGTATGCCGTGATGCACGCGTGAAACGCACCTCGGCGATCGAGCTCACGACGAAAGGCGTCCACGCTCATCGCGTGCACACCATTGAGGGTCGGGACGTGGACGGTCGCATCGCACATCGCCTGCCGCAGCCCGAGCGCAGCCTCGACGCCGACGAGTCCCTCCGACCCCACGAGAGCAATTTCGGCGGTGGCGCCATCGGGCATCGACATGACCAGCGAACACAGGCTGCCACGATCGGGAAAATACACGACGCGAAGCGGTTCGTCGCGTCGTTGAAGCATTTGCCTCGGCCTCAACGGTTCAAACACGAGGTCGGCAGAAATGCGATGGTACTCCTCGACGGGAAGCGCCGCTAAGAGACGATTCGTGGTGGGGGTCGAGTGAGAGTGCTTCGACATGATGCAACACGTTAGCGTAGAGCGTCACGGCCAGAAAAGTTGTCCGTTGGATGACAACTCTTGCACATTAGGCACTACGCAAATGCATCAGGTCATTGCGGCAACAACCGTTCGAACGTGCTCCTGACCACTCTATAGCATTCGCACGACGCCTTTTCCAGGCCTTTGCGGTTCACAATCGTGATTTTCTTCATGCCGATGGCGATCAGCCCGGCGTTGTGCAGCGTTCCCAGCACGAGGCTCACCGTGGGACGCCGCGCGCCGAGCATGAATCCGAGAAACTCATGGGTCAGCGGGAATTCATCGCGGCCGACCCGGTCGTGGGTCATGAGCAGCCATCGTGAACACCGTTCTTCGACAGAATGGAAGGAATTGCACGCCGTCGATTGCATGATGAGGGCATGGAGCGCCTGCGAGTACCGGCCTATCAAATCGTACATCGGGCCGCGTCTTTCCAGTTCTTTCTTGAAGTGTTCGACCCGCATGGCTTGACTGTCACCAGGGCCCACTTGGATGAACGTTTCGCCGGGAGCGGTGCGCCCACCGAAGAACACCGTGTTGCCAACCATGCCCTCGTTGCCAATCGTGGCGACTTCGACCATGCGGCCGTCGCTCATGACATTGGTGACCGATGCCACGCATCCGCCGATGAAATACACCGTGTCGATCCTCGCGCCGTTCTTATGCAGAATTTCTCTGGACTTCAGCGACACGCTGGTGAGTGATGGCAGGATTCGGCGGTAGTCGGCGGCGGGCAGAGCCGCCAGCAGTTTGTTCGGCGATCGTGGCAGCGGCCGATTGACGGCGATCGATGACGACTTGACCATGCCTAACCCCTATGAAGGCCTTTCGGGCTGGGGCTTGGCCAGGTCTCTCGCGTTGGGCGAGGCGGCGGCAGCGCAAAAAAGCGGAACGGCCACAAGCATATCACTGCAACGAAGCCGCGAGTTGTCATCTATCTGACAACTTTTCCAGACGCCACCTCAGTTTTGTTCCATAATTCATCGAACCTTGCACGGTCCCGTCTTTGCGTACATCTCGAATACTCCCTTGGCAGGTGTCATCCAGGAATGCCGCCTTTCAAGCTCTATCAATCGAAAGGCGGTCTCCCGTGCAAGTTCGTCTCACTCACAAACTCGCCAATACGCTCGACGGCATCGACGTCTCGGGCTGTCGTGTTGGTGACGTCATCGATCTACCCGACCAGGAAGCGGCCGTTTTGATCAAGGAAAACTGGGCCGAGGCGGTCTCCACGCCCAACCCGGCGGGTCGAAGCGGAGAGCGCAAGCCGCACTCCGCCACCTAGGCCGACCGGTCTCCCCTACGTCGCCGTCCCCGATCGCGGTGATTTATCCGTTAAAATCAGGGTGACGTGTCCCGAGTCATTCCGCTGACGCCAGTCACCCCTCGCACGCCCAAGCCTGAATGGCTGAAGGTGCGAGCGCCCGGTTCGCCGTCCTATCTCAGGCTCAAGGGCCTGATGCGCGAGCTGAACCTTCACACGGTCTGCGAAGAAGCGCAGTGTCCCAATATCGGCGAGTGCTGGACGCACGGCACGGCGACATTCATGATCCTCGGCGATGTCTGCACGCGGGCGTGCGGCTACTGCGCCGTCGGGCACGGCCGCCCGCAGGCGGTCGACGAAGCCGAGCCGGGACGTGTCGGCGAGGCGGTGGCCACGCTCGATCTTGCGCACGTCGTTGTCACCTCGGTCGATCGAGATGACGTGAAGGATGGCGGCGCGTCGATCTTCGCAGAGACGATTCGCGAGATCCGCAAGCGCACCCCCTCAGCCAGCATCGAAGTGCTGATTCCCGATTTCCAGGGAAAGGAAGAGCCGCTCTACGCGGTGCTCGATGCGGGACCGGACATCCTGAACCACAACACCGAAACCGTGCCGCGCCTCTATCGCATGGCTCGCTCGGGCGGCCGATACGAGCGCACGCTCGAGCTGCTCGACCGCTCGCGCCGCTATGCGCCGGCGATCGCCACCAAGTCGGGCATCATGCTGGGGCTTGGAGAGGAATGGGGCGAGATTCTCGCGACGCTCGGCGATCTGCGCGACGCCGGGTGCGCCATCCTCACGCTGGGCCAGTATCTGCGCCCGTCACAGGCTCATCTGCCGATGACGCGTTACTACCATCCCGAGGAGTTCCGCCAGCTGAAAGAGATCGCGCTCGACATGGGCTTCACGCACGTCGAGTCGGGGCCGTTGGTGCGCAGCTCGTACCACGCGCACGAACAAGCAGACTCGTTCAAGCGGGCGACCGAAGCAGCGTCGTAGCCTTGCGGAACACACCTGACATCATCTGAGCGGTAAGTTTGCCGGTATTCGTGTTCTGCCGGCTTGGATGATAGGACCCGATGACGATCGGCGACCCTGGCACCTTGCAGACGACGCCGTGGCCGAACGCAGGTCGCGGTCTGGTCACGACGCCTTTCTCCTGCATCACCCGCCACCAGACGTCGAATGCAATCTTTCCGAGCGCAACGACGATTTTCACGTTCGGCAGGTATTCCAGCTCGGCGTGGAGGTGCGGCCGGCACGCGTGAATTTCCTCGGGCGTCGGTTTGTTATCCGGCGGCGCACATCTCACCGCTGCAGCGATGTACGCGTCGTTCAACGTCAGGCCGTCGGTGATGGATTGCGATGTCGGAATGCTCGCGAAGCCGTGTCGATGCATCGCGGTCATCAGGAAATCGCCAGAGCCTCCCCCGCCATCGCCGGTGAAGACGCGGCCCGTTCGATTGGCGCCATGCGCCGCCGGAGCAAGACCCAGAATCAGCACTCGTGCGTGGGGATCGCCAAAACCCGGAACGGGCCTGGCCCAGTACGTGTCGTTTCGAAACGCCGCGCGCTTCACGCGCGCGATCTCCGTGCAGTGCGAACGCAGCCGCTCGCACTTATTACATGTGACGATCTCCTGATGGACCTTGCTGAGTGACACTGGCAAGACTAATCCCCAATCCCCAATCCCTAAGCCCTGAGCCCTGAGCCCTAAGCCTTCTTCTTAGGTTTGTACACGTGCGCGCTCTCTCCGTAAAACACGTCTGCCGCCTCCATCACTGTCTCCGACAACGTCGGGTGAGGATGAATCGTCAGTTTGAGATCCGACGCCCGTGCGCCCATCTCGATCGCGAGCGTCCCCTCGGAGATCAACTCGCCGGCGCCCACCCCCACGATGCCGACGCCGAGAATGCGCTCTGTTTCCGGGTCGATGACGAGCTTCGTCAACCCATCGGGCCGATCGAGCGTCGTCGCGCGGCCTGAGGCCGCCCACGGATATTTCGCGATCTCGACCGGGATGTTGCGATTTTTTGCGTCCGTCTCGGTGAGCCCCGTCCACGCCAGCTCGGGATCGGTGAACACGACCGCCGGAATGGCGCGAGGGTCGAACACCACATCCTTACCGTGAATCACTTCGACCGCGACGCGCGCTTCGTGCGACGCCTTGTGCGCCAGCATCGGATCGCCTGCCACATCGCCGATCGCGAAAATCGACGGCTCGGCGGTTCGACGCTGGGCGTCGATTTCGATGAAGCCTCGCTGATTCACCTTCACCTTCGTTTTGTCGAGGCCGGCAATCGCCGAGTTCGGCCTGCGTCCCACCGCCACCAGCACCCGATCGAACACTTGGGCGCCGCCCGGTGCGTTTTTGCCTTCGAATGTGACGGCGAGGCCTTTCTTGTCGTCCTTGACGCCGGTGACCTTCGTTTCGAGCAGGATCGCTTCGGCGTAGCTCGCCAGTCGCTTGGCAACGACTGCAGCCAGATCGCGATCCGCGCCCGGCAGCAGGCCATCGGTCATCTCGACAACGGTGACCTTCGATCCGAGCGCCGCGTAAACCGTTCCGAGCTCGAGCCCGATATATCCGCCGCCGACGACAAGGAGCCGATTCGGCACATCCGGCAGCTCGAGCGCCGTCGTCGAGTCGAGCACCTTTGGACTGTCGATCGACACATTCGGTACCGTCGTCGGCCGCGAGCCGGTGGCGATGATGATGTAGTCGGACTCGACCTTCTGCTGTCCGCCCGACGTCTCGACGCTGAGCGTCCTGGTGTCGACAAACGACGCACGGCCCTGGATGAAGTTCACTTTTCGCGACTTCGCGAGCAGCCCGAGCCCGCCCGTCTGCTTCTTGACGACGCCGTCTTTCCAGGCCCGCAGCTTATCGACATCGATCGCCGGCTTACCGAACGACACGCCGAATGCGTCGGAGTGCTTTGCCTCGTCGATCACCCTGGCCGCGTGCAGAAGGGCCTTCGATGGGATGCACCCGCGGAACGTGCAGACGCCGCCCGGATTGGGATCGGCGTCGATGAGCGTGACCTGCATGCCTGCATCGGCGGCATGAAACGCTGCGACGTAGCCGCCCGGGCCGGCGCCGATGACTGTTAAGCGTGTACTCATGATGAGGGCTGAGGGCTGAGGGCTGAGGGCTCAGGGAAGGGACAAGCCCTCAGCCCTAAGCCCTAAGCTCTGTTAGGTATCGAGCCATATCAACGCCGGTTGTTCAATCGCTTCGACGATCCAGCGCAGGATGCGGACGCCGTCGGCTCCGTCAACCACGCGGTGGTCGTAGGACAGCGTCAGCGGCATCATGAAGCGCGGCACGAACTCCCCGTCGCCGTAGACTGGCTCCATGCGGGCCCGCGCGACGCCGAGTATCGCCACTTCGGGCCAGTTGACAATCGGCGTAAACGGCCCGCCGCCGAGGCTGCCCAGGTTGGAAATGGTGATCGAACCGCCCTGCATGTCGTCGAGCGACAGCTTGCGGTTCCGCGCCTTTTCGGCCGCCTGTGCGATTTCGTCGGCGATTTGGAACATGTCCTTCTGATCCACGTCTCGAATCACCGGCACGAGCAGGCCGCGATCGGTATCGACTGCCACGCCGATGTGCGCGTACTGCTTGTAGATGATCTCGTCGCTCTGCATGTCGACAGACGAGTTCAGCTGCGGGAACTTCCGCAGGGCCGCAGCCAGTGTTTTCATCAGGAACGCAGTAATGGTGATCGGCGCACGGCCGTCGGCCTCGGCTTTCTTCGACAAGCGCTTGCGAAGCGCCTCGACACCCGTGATGTCGGCGCGATCGTGCTGGAACACGTGCGGCACGGTGCTCCACGCCTGCGTCAGTCTGTGCGCGGTCGTGCGGCGGACGCCGCTCATGGGCTTGCGCTCGATCGCACCCCACTTGCTGAAGTCCGGCAGCGGCTCTGCGGCCACGGCCGTCGCACGGCCGGCGCCGGCGCCGGACAACAACCGCCGAGCGTACCCCGTGACGTCGTCCATCGAGATGCGGCCCCCAGGACCGGATCCCTGAATCTCGGCGATATTCACGCCGAGCTCTCGCGCGAGCCGGCGAGCGGATGGCGCTGCCGGGATGGATGCAGGATCGGCCGCCGCCATTGGAGCCTGGGCAGGCGCGGGAGCTGCGGTCTGCTTCTTTTCCTGTTCCGCGGACGCCTGCGTTCTCGAAGGCTTCATCTCGACGACGTCGGCCTTGCGCTTGGGCGCCTCTGGCTTCGGCGGTTCTGCCTTCGATTCCTCGGGTTTCGCTGTTTCCGGTTTCGCCGCTTCAGCCCTGGCTTCGGTCTTGGCTTCGGCCTTTGGCTGCGCCGTTTCCTGGGCCGCCGACGCCGTTTGGCCGTTGCCTGACGGCGCCTCGTCAACGGTGAAGATCGTCTGACCGACCTTCACCTTCTCACCCGGCTTCACCTTGATCTCTTTGACGACACCGGCGGCTGACGAAGGCACTTCGATTGTCGCTTTATCGGTTTCGAGCTCGAGGACAGGCTGATCCTTTGTGATCGCATCGCCTGCCTTCACCATGACGCGGAGAACATCTCCACCTTCGATGTTCTCGCCCAGCTCGGGCAGTTTCATGTCTATGGACATTTTGTCGCTTTCGCCGGGTCTGAAGAGCAAGACCCGGCCTACACACATGCAGGGCGGGTCCTGTTCTTTGGACCCGCCTATGAAATTGCGGGGTTTTTCTTCTCGGGGTCGATTCCGAGGTCTTTGATTGCCTTCTCGACAAGCTTAGCGTCGATCTGTTTCTCGCGCGCGAGCGCCGACAATGCGCCGACCACGACGAACCGTGCGTCGACCTCGAAGAAGTCACGGAGCGCCTTGCGTCCCTCGCTGCGTCCGAACCCGTCGGTTCCCAGCGAGACGATGGGCCGCGACACCCAGCGATCGATCGCGTTGGGCAGCACTTTCAGATAGTCGGATGTGGCAACGATAACCCCTTCGGTCTTGTTGAGGCATTCGGCGACGTACGGCACGCGCGCTTTCTGCGACGGGTGCAGCATGTTCCACCGATCGCAGGCGTTGCCGTCGCGATACAGCTCGCCGTAGCTGGTCACGCTCCAGACATCGGCGGCCACACCGAACTGCTCGAGCAGCGCCGCAGCCTTGATCACTTCGGGCAGAATCGCGCCGCTTCCGAGGAGCTGCGCCTTCAACTTCGCCGCCGAGTTCTTCGCCTTGCTGAAGCGATACAGACCCTTCAGGATGCCGGCCTTTACGTCGTCGCCTTCAGGCATCGGCGGCATCGCGTACTGCTCGTTCATCACCGTCAGGTAGTAGAAGATGCTCTCCTGATCGACGTACATCCGCTTGATGCCGTTTTCGATGATGATCGCGAGCTCGTACGCAAACGCGGGATCGTAGGACAGGCAGTTCGGCACCGGCAGCGACAAGACGTGCGACTGTCCATCCTGGTGCTGCAGCCCTTCGCCGGCAAGCGTCGTGCGTCCGGCCGTTCCACCCAGCAGGAACCCGCGGCTCCGCGAGTCGGCAGCGGCCCAGATGAGATCACCGACGCGCTGGAATCCAAACATCGAGTAATAGATGAAGAACGGAATCGTGTTGACGCCGTGGGTCGAATAGGCCGTGCCGGCGGCTATGAACGACGCCAGCGAGCCCGCCTCGTTGATGCCTTCTTCGAGAATCTGGCCGTCGGTCGATTCCTTGTAATAAAGGAGCGTGTCCATGTCGACCGGCTCGTACAGCTGGCCGACGTGAGAGTAGATGCCGACCTGGCGGAACAGCGCTTCCATCCCGAAGGTTCGCGCTTCGTCGGGCACGATCGGCACGACGATCTTGCCGATGTCCGGGTCGCGCAACAGCTTCGACAGCAGGCGCACGAACACCATCGTCGTCGAGGCGGGCCGTCCTTCGGTGCCCTTGGTGAACTCCTCGAAGATGTCCGGATTGGCCGGTGCGGGCAGTGGCGTCGTTTTGGCGTTGCGGAACGGCAGCGCGCCGCCGAGCGCCTTCCGGCGCTCTTTCAGATAGGTCACCTCGGGGCTCTTCTCGTCGGGACGATAGTACGGCGCGTCGCTGATCTTTTCTTCGGGCACCGGAATGCTGAAGCGCTCGCGCACGGCACGCAGCTCGTCTTCGGTGAGCTTCTTCTGCTGATGGGTGATGTTCTTCCCTTCCGCCGCGTCACCAAGCCCGTAGCCCTTGATGGTGCGAATCAGCAGAACGGTCGGCTGTCCCTTGTGATCGACGGCCGCTTTGTAGGCGTTGTAGACCTTGACGGGATCGTGTCCACCCAGCTTCAGCTTCTTCAGGTCATCGTCCGAGAGGTGCTTCACCATGTCGAGCAGCTGCGGATACTTGCCCCAGAAGTGCTTGCGCAGATACTCGCCGGATTCCACCGTGTATTTCTGGTACTCGCCGTCGACGATCTCGCCCATCCGCTTGACGAGCAAGCCGTCCTTGTCTTTCGCAATCAGCGGATCCCAGTCGTTGCCCCACAGCACCTTGATGACGTTCCATCCCGCGCCGCGGAAGACCGCCTCGAGCTCCTGAATGATCTGGCCGTTGCCGCGCACCGGCCCATCGAGCCGCTGCAGGTTGCAATTGACAACGAAGATGAGATTGTCGAGCTTCTCGCGCGCCGGCAGCGTGATGGCACCGAGCGACTCGGGCTCGTCGGTCTCGCCGTCGCCGATGAACGCCCACACCTTGGAATTCGACGGGTTCTTCAGCCCGCGATCTTCGAGGTAGCGGATGAAGCGCGCCTGATAGATCGCCATGATCGGGCCGAGGCCCATCGAGACGGTGGGATATTCCCAGAAATCGGGCATCAACCACGGATGCGGATACGACGACAGGCCGCCGCCCGGAGCCAGCTCGCGACGGAAGTTGTCGAGGTGCTTCTCGGTGAGCCGCCCTTCGAGGAACGCGCGCGAATAGACGCCGGGAGCGGCATGCCCCTGGTAGTACACGACGTCGCGGTCGCCGGCGTTGCCGGACCTGAAGAAATGATTGAAGCCGACCTCGTAGAGTGTGGCCGCCGACGCAAATGTCGAGATATGTCCGCCGATGCCGGGTTCGTGCTTGTTCGCACGCAGCACCATGGCAATCGCGTTCCACCGAATCAGGCTCTTGATGCGGCGCTCGATTTCCTGGCTGCCCGGGAACGGGACTTCCTGGTCGGTTGTCAGCGTGTTGATGTAGGGAGTGTTCGCGGTGAACGGCAGCCGGATGCCGCGCCGGCGGGCATGCTCGCTGACCTGCAGCAGCAACTGACCTGCCCGCGCGGGCCCGTTCGACTGCAGCACGTAGTCGAGCGAGTCGAGCCATTCTTTGGTTTCGATAGACTCCAGGTCGGCGAGATTCCCGGCGGCGATGTTTCTCATTAGTTAGCGGGGCCCCTCAATCTTGATCCCTTTCAACGCGGCCATATCCGACGGCAGCTCGGTCTTCCCGGCCGGATATTTGTTGAGTTTCAGCACGTAGGCGGAGACATCGCTCGTCTGCTGGTTTGACAGCGTACCCGGTGCGTCTGCAGGCATCGTGGAGTGGACGCGGTCGAAGAAATCGGCGAGGGTGAGGTTGGTCCAGTTGCCGATGAACTCGAGACCGACCAGCGTCGGTCCGGCTTCACCACCCGACAGATCGGGCCCGTGGCAGCTCGTGCAATATTTCCCGGCGACCCCTTCGCCACGCTTCGCCTGCTCGTCGGTGTAGACGCCGGCCAGGACGCTCGCGCCGGGCGCTGCATCCTGCGCAGAGACGCGCGCACTCGACGAGATCGCGGCGCCCGCGCTCACCGCAAACACTACCGCCGCCGTCCCAACCGCTTGCGACCATTTCTTACTGGCAGTTGTCATAAGGCCTCGCTGGTATCTAAAGAAAGGATCATTATACAATTTTCATTGTTACCAGATGAAAGCCCGAGTTTTTTGCGCGCTCGCCGCGGCGCTCGTCGTGTTCTCGCTGCACGCGACGCTCAGCGCACACGATATCCCCGACGAAATTGTCGTTCAGAGTTACGTCAGGCCGCAGCAGAACCAGCTGCAGGTGCTGCTGCGCGTTCCGCTCATTGCCATCACCGAGGCCAGCCTTCCGAAGGATGGAACGGGTTATCTCGCGATGCAATATCTGGATCCGGCATTACGCGAAGCCGCGAACCAGATCGCGAACGGTGTTGTCCTGCTCGAAGGAGACCAGAGGCTCACCGGCTACGATATGGCGAACGCGCGCATCTCGCTGCCGTCTGACCGATCGTTCGAGAGTTACGAGCGGGCCCTCGGAAGAGTACGCGGCGCGAAGCTGCCCGACACGACGCAGATCTACTACAACCAGGGGTTCCTCGATCTCGAGCTGAATTTCCCGATTCAGTCCCAGGATTCCCCCTTCGCGATACGCGTGCTGTTCGGGCGCGGTCTTGCGCAGCGTACGGCCACGTTCATCAATTTCATCCGGCCAGACGGCGCCGTGCGCGCGTTCCGCATTCACGACGATACGCCGCTCGTTCATCTCGACCCGAAGGTGCACCAGGCTGCCTGGGTGTTCCTGACGGCAGGTTTCTATCGGTTCCTGGACGGCCTCGATCACCTGTTGTTCGTCATCGCGCTGGCGATTCCGTTCCGCCGCGCGCGCGATCTGGTGAAGCCCATCGTGGCGTTTGCCATCGGGCATTCGATGACGCTGACGCTTGCCGCCTTCGGGCTCGCGCCCATGGGCACCTGGTTCGCGCCCACGATTGGCGCGTTGATGGCGCTCTCGCTCGTTTATGTCGCCATCGAAAACGGGGTCGGGAGGGGTTTTCCATTCACCTCCGCGGAAAACCCCTCCCGACCCCCTTTTGCGCAGCGATGGATCGTGGCGCTGGTGTTCGGTCTCTTTCATGGCCTCGGCTTCGCGATCGCCTTGCAGGAGTCGTTGCAGTTCGCGGGGTCCCATCACATTGCGGCGCTGGTCGCCTATAACGTCGGCCTCGAGCTGGGCACGCTCATCATCCTGGCCATCGTGGTGCCGGCGCTGAACCTGCTGTTCACCCAGGTCGTCTCGGAACGTGCCGGCGTTATCGTGTCGTCGGTGCTAATCGGTCACGTCGGCTGGCACTGGATGACCGAGCGCTTCACGATTGCGCAGTTGTCTGGCTGGCCGGTGATGGACCTGCAGTTGCTCCTCACTGTGGTTCGCTGGCTTCTTGCCGTGACGGTGGTTGGAGGAGCCGTGTGGTTCCTGGCGGGATTGCTGAAGCGCAAACCGGAAACGCCCGAGGTGCCGGAGAAATCCATAGTCGACAGTCGGTAGTCGGCAGTCGGCAGTCGGCAGTCGGCAGTCGGCAGTCGGCAGTCGGCAGTCAGGATATGTCCATGTTCAACAAATTGATTCTGCAGACCGCGGTGGCGCTTGCAATCCTGTCACTCGCGCCCGCGCATGCGCAGCGCGGTGCAGCCAGCCCCACGGATGAGGTGCGTGCGGCGGAGACCGCGTTCGCGAAATCGATGGCCGACCGCAACGCGTCGGCGTTCGCCGGGCTGCTGGGCGACGAAGCGGTGTTCTTCGGGGGCAAGTCGGTGATGCACGGAAAGGCCGAAGTCGTCGCGGGATGGAAGCGGTTTTTCGATGGGCCCTCCGCGCCCTTCTCGTGGGCACCTGCCGAGGTCGAAGTACTCCCGTCGGGCACGCTCGGCTTCACGAGCGGACCGGTCTACGATCCGAAGGGCACCCGCATCGGCACCTTCAACTCGGTCTGGCAGCGGCAGCGCGACGGGTCGTGGAAGATCATCTTCGACAAGGGGTGCCCGCCATGCGACTGCGGCGTGAAGCCTTAAGGCCTTGCATAAGAATGGCTGAGAGCTTAGTGCTTAGGGCTTAACAGCCCTCAGCCCTTAGCCTCCAGCCCTTTACGCACCCATTCCGTGACCACCTCCACCGCCACGTCCGGCCGGTCTGAAATAATCCCGTCGACGCCCCAATCCAGCAGCCTCCGCATGTCGTCCGGCTCGTCGACGGTCCAGACCTGCACCGCGAGCCCGGCTTTGTGCGCCAGTTGGACGAAGCGCGGCGAGATGACGCGCGTGTCGCCGCTCGTTTCGGGCACCTGGAACGCCTGATACTTCACGCGGCCGGGCGAGAGGCCCAGCCACGAGCGATAGAGCGCCATTCGCACCTCGAAGCGCGCGCCGCTCGTCGCGATGTCGGGTGCCAGCGCGCGCGCAGCCCGCAACGACGTCACGGCGAATGATCCGAGGCACACGCGCCCCTCGGCGCCGGCGCGGCGCACGTCTTGCACAACCGCGCGTGCCAGCGCCGATCCCCGCTGCTTCAGTTCGATGATGATGCGGGTCCTGGCATAGCGCGCCAGCACGTCGTGCAGCGCCGGCACGTCGAGCTCGGCAAGCTCGGCGGCGGTGCGGTGGGCCAGCGGACCCGTCGCACGCGTCGTGCGGTCGAGCCGGTCGTCGTGGTGGACGACGACGATGCCGTCGCGGGAGAGATGGACGTCGATCTCGAGGCCGTCGGCGCCCGCCGCCAGTCCGCGATCGAACGCGGTTATCGTGTTCTCCGGGCCTATCTTGCTGCCGCCTCGGTGCGCGAAAACGAGGGGTCGCGACGACCCGATCGCCGGGTGCACCGCGCGATTCTAGCTGGGATAGAATCGGGCATGGCATCTATTTCGACAATCAAGACTCTCGGCGAGCTGCGGCGCGCCCACGCGGCATCGCCCGAGGCCTTTCCGCGCCGTTCGGTGAAGAACGAGGTCCGTGACAACCTGATCGCAAAGCTGAAGAGCGGCGAGCCGCTGTTCCCGGGCATCATCGGTTATGACGAAACGGTCATTCCGCAACTCGTCAACGCCATTCTGTCGCGTCATAACTTCATTCTGCTCGGGCTGCGGGGACAGGCGAAAAGCCGTATTCTGCGCGCGCTCGTGTCGCTGCTCGACGAGCATCTGCCTGTCGTCGCCGGCTGCGAGATCCACGACGACCCTCTTGAGCCGATCTGCTCGGCCTGCCGCATGCGCATCGCCGCGGAAGGCGCCGACACCAACATCGCCTGGCTGCCGCGAGAGGCGCGGTATGTCGAGAAGCTCGCCACGCCGGACGTCACGATCGCCGACATGCTTGGCGACATCGATCCGATCAAGGCGGCGCGGAGCGGCTTGCAGCTGTCCGACGAGCTCACGATCCACTACGGGCTGCTGCCGCGCGCCAATCGCGGCATCTTCGGCATCAACGAGCTGCCCGATCTTGCCGGCAAGATTCAGGTGGGCCTCTTCAACATCCTTCAGGAAGGCGACATCCAGATTAAGGGCTATCCCATCCGGCTGCCGCTCGACCTCTTGATGGTCTTCACGGCCAATCCGGAGGACTACACGGCGCGCGGCAAAATCATCACGCCGCTCAAGGATCGCATCGGCTCGGAAATCAGGACGCACTACGCGGCGACCCGCCAGCACGCGATGGATATCACCGCACAAGAGGCATGGCTCGATCGCGCAAGAGACGCGAAAAAGATCGACGTGCCGGTCTACGTGCGTGAGGTCGTCGAGGAGATTGCGTTTCAGGCACGTGCCGACCGGAAGATCGATCGGCGATCGGGGGTCAGCCAGCGGCTGGCGATCACCTGCCTCGAGAACGTGCTGTCGAATGCCGAGCGGCGTGCGCTGACCAACGACGAGACGCCGATCGTCCCGCGCGTGACCGATGTGTACGCGGCGCTGCCGTCGATCACCGGCAAGTTCGAGATGGAGTACGAAGGCGAGCTGAAGGGCGCCGACAACGTCGCGCGCGATCTCATCCGCGCCTCGGTGGCCAACGTGTTCGCCGAGCACTTCGACAACGCCGACCTGCGCCGCGTCATCGAGTGGTTCGACCTCGGCGGCTCGCTGCAGTCGTCCGATACCTCGTCGGCGAAAGACCTGCTGGCGCAGGCGAAAGGGGTGCAGGGACTCGTCGAGCTCGCAGACCACCTGCAGCCCGGAACGAAGATGTCCGAACCGGCGCTGGCGTCGGCCATCGATTTCGTGCTCGAGGGTCTTTACGCGCAGAAAAAGATCAGCCGCAGCGACGACCGCGGCTACCACGCCGCCGAGCAGCCGCAGCGGCGCCCGGCGACGCGCGCGGCCGAGCGGGACATCGAGGAAGGGTTTCCGCTGCCCGGAGGGAAGAAGAAGTACTACAACTGAGTCATGGCAGATGGCGGATGGCAGATGGCTTAGAGCTTAGGCTTAGGCTTAGGGCTTACTGAGCTGAGGGCTGAGGGCTAAGGGCTTGCGTTACAAATATTCAAAATACACGGGCGATCCGCTGGACGATCTGGATCTCGATGACTTGATCGAGAAGCTGTCGGATCTTCTGCTGTCGAGCGGGTTTCAGTCGCCCTACGGCGGCATGTACGGCGAGTCGGAAGACGATCGCACGATGCAGGCGCTGCACGATGCCATCATGGACGCCCTGTTCAACGGCGGCGTGCTGCCGGAGGAAGCGCTGGAACGGTTGCTGGGCGATCCGGCCGACGCCGATCAGGCCGACGCGCGATCGAAGCTGGAGAAATTGATCCAGGACATCATCGATCGCATGATGCAGGAAGGGTTCATCACGCCGGCGCCCGATCTGGAGTCCGAGCGCGCGCAGCGGCAATCGCGCGGCACGGGCGGCGGGTTCGGCCCCGATGCGCCACCAACACGCTTCGAAGTGACCGACAAGAGCCTGGATTTTCTCGGCTATCGCGCGCTGCGCGATCTGCTCGGGTCGCTCGGCAAGAGCAGCCTCGGCCGTCACGACACGCGCGACAACGCCACCGGCATCGAGACGATCGCCGCACCGAAGCCGTACGAGTTCGGTGACGCGCTGAATCTCGACCCCAGCGGTACTGTTCTCAACGCGGTGCAACGAGCGTACAGGGACTCAGGCACGTTCCGTCCCAATCCCCGATCCCTGATCCCGAATCCCTTGACCAGTACTCTGACCGGTCACTCCCGTCATCGATATTCAGTATGAAGACTTGATGGTGTCGCAGGGCGAGTATCAATCGTCCTGCGCGACCGTGCTGATGCTCGACTGCAGCCACAGCATGATTCTGTACGGCGAAGATCGCTTTACGCCGGCAAAGCGCGTCGCGCTGGCACTCGCGAACCTCATCCGGCTGCAGTACCCGGCGACGCGCTGAACGTCGTCCTCTTTCACGACTCGGCCGAGGAAATCCCTCTGCGCGAGCTCGGGCGCGTGCGCGTCGGGCCGTATTACACCAACACCCGCGAGGGCCTGCGGCTCGCACGCCGCATTCTCGATCGGCAGCGCAAAGACATGCGCCAGATCGTGATGATTACCGACGGCAAGCCCTCGGCGCTCACGCAGCCGGACGGCCGCATCTACAAGAACGCCTTCGGTCTCGATCCCTTCATCGTCTCGGAGACGATCGCCGAGGTGGCCGCCTGCCGGAAGAGCGGCATCATGATCAACACGTTCATGCTCGCGCGAGATTACGAGCTCGTCGCGTTCGTCCGGCGCGTCGCCGAGATTTGCCGCGGCAAGGCCTATTTCACGACGCCCTACACGTTGGGCCAGTACGTCCTGATGGACTATATGGACAAGAAGACGCGGACGATCCACTGAGATCGAAGGATCTAGAGATCCAGGGATCTACTGATCTATAGAATATAGAGCACAAGAGAGAATGAGATTCACGTAACAACGTATGCTTCCATCAGAGATCCCGATTTTCCCGCTGCCGAACGTGGTGCTGTTTCCGAGCGCGTTGCTCCCGCTCCATATTTTCGAGCCCCGGTACCGCGCGATGGTGGCCGATGCGCTCGAGAGCGAGCGCCTGATCGGAATGGTCATGCTCCGGCCGGGATGGGAGCCGCGGTACGAGCAGACACCCGACGTCTATCCCGTCGGATGCGCCGGTTTCATCACGCACGCCGACCGTCTCCCTGACGGGCGCTACAACATCATGCTGCAGGGCCTCCAGAAGTTCCGGATTGCCGGAGAACGGCCCGCGCGCGAAGGCGCCGAGCGCTACCGCATGGCGCACGTGGAGCCGATCAGGGAAGCCAAGTCGATCGCGAGCGCCGCCATTCAGGATGCCCGCCGCCGCCTCGAACGGCTCATCGCGCGCAAGCTGCACAAGAACGAGCACGACTTCATTCCCAAGGATGTTCCCGACGCCGATCTCGTCCATGCGATCGCGCAGCACCTCGAGCCGCTGGAGAAGCAGGCGCTACTCGAATGCAACAGCCTGCTCGAGCGCTGCGAAGCGCTCGTCGAGCTCCTCGAGATGCGCATGATGCCGACTCATGGCGGCAAGTCGCACATGCACTAGGTCTATTTCCTCGCGCGCTTCGGTTTCGTCTTGCCCGCTTTCCGCTTCACCGCGGTCGATCGAGGGTTGAGCACACTCAGGACCGCGGCGATCAGTTGCCGCGGCTCGATTGGTTTTGAAAGGTGCCGGTCATATCCGGCGCGGAGCGCTTCCTCCCGTTCCCACACGCTGACGTAAGCCGTCACGGCCACCGCCGGAATGGCGCGCCCGCCGGCTGCCGGCAGGCGCCGGATGGCGCGAATGAGCGAATACCCATCCTCCTCCGGCATGCCAATGTCGGCCACCAGCACGTCGAAGCTGCGTGGCTCGAACAGGCGGAGCGCCACGCCCGCTGATTCCGCCGTCGTCACCCTCGCTCCCTCACCTTCCAGAATGAATCGGACCAGCTCTCTGGCGTCGAGCTCATCGTCGACCACCATCGCCCGCACACCACGCAACTCGCTTCCACCGCGTGGCGTTCGGACCGGGGCTCCACGCTGCGCGACGGATCGAATCGGAAGCCTGACGACAAACATTGCGCCCTGTCCCTTGCCGCCGCTTTCGGCGAGGACGGTGCCACCATGCGCCTCGACCAGATGCTTGACGATAGACAAGCCAAGGCCCAATCCACCGTGCACTCTCGAGGGAGAACTGTCGGCCTGGCGGAAGCGCTCGAAGACATGCGGCAGGAACGCCGGGTCGATGCCTTCGCCGGAATCCGTCACGATGATCTCCGCCTGCGAGTGAGACGCCCGCACGTCCACAGTCACGCGCCCGCCCTCGGGCGTAAATTTCACCGCGTTCGAGAGCAGGTTCCACGCCACTTGCTGCAATCGATCGGCATCGCCGGTCACGAGAATCTGAGATTCCGGATCGATCCCGACATTCAGGCTCACACCTTTCGCGGAGGCGCTTGGACGTACCGAATCGATCGCTCCGGCGATCACGGTGTACACGTCCACCGCATCACCCTTGATCGTCAGCTTGCCGGAAATGATGCGCGAGACGTCGAGCAGATCCTCCACCAGTTGCATCTGCGCCTTGGCGTTGCGATCGACGGCTTCGAGCGCGCGCCGCTGCGTGTCGGACGGCAGCGCGCCGCTGCGCAGCATATGTGACCAGCCGAGGATGGCATTGAGGGGCGTGCGAAGCTCGTGGGACAACAGCGCGAGGAACTCGTCCTTCAGCCGGTTCGCCTCGGTGAGGTTTTCGGCCAGCGCACGAAACTGAGATTCCGACGCGGCCAATGCCAGCCGCGTCTTCACCTGGACCGAGATGTCTCTGAAATAGCAGACGACTCCATAGCCCCCACCCGGTAGCGCAATGCGATCGATGCGCCACTCGTAGTACTCGGTGATGCCGCGGTCGATGCGAAATTCGGCGCGCTCGTCCGTGACGTACGGCTGCCCGGTGTCGAGCGTCTGCCGGAACTGCCGGACCACTTCGTCCGCGTAGTCTTTCGCCCACAGGAGCTGCATGACCTCGGCGAAATCCCGTCCGACCAGGTTCGGAATGTCGCCGAACACCGGCAGCGCAATCGGGTTGACATGCGCAATCGTGAAATCCTGGTTCACGAGATAGGCGCCAAGGGGAGCATTGTTGATGACGCTTTCGATGAGCGCCGTGCGCTGCCGCAGCGCCTCACGTTCTTTCGCGCGGTTCAACTGCGCTTCGACACGCGCGACGAGGTCGCGCGCACTGAACGGCTTGACGAGGTAATCGTCGGCGCCCGAGGCAACACCTTCAAGCGTGGCCTCTTCGCCGGCCCGCGCCGACACGAGGATGACGGGAATGTTGCTGGTCGAGGGATTCCCGCGCAGGGCGGTGAGCAACCCGAAGCCATCGAGCTCGGGCATCATGACATCCGAGACGATCAGATCCGGTGGCGAGAGGCGCACCTGCTCCAGTGCAACAGCGCCGTTGGCTGCGGTCTCCACCTGCCAGTCGCTCAGCAGGCGGCTGACGTAGTCGCGCATGTCGGCGTTGTCATCGACGACCAGAATGCGTTCGCGCTTCGCCAGTGTCGCAGCACTCCCGGTGCCGGCGGCCGCGAACACCGAGCCTGGCGCATCGGAGCCAGGGTGTGGTGTCGGCGTTTGCCAGCGCGCCGCTTCCTGCACGAAGGGCGCCGCTCCGAGAGCCGTCACAGACTGCGACTCCGCATCGTCCACACGCTCGTGAGGCAGGTGCGAAATCCCTGTGGGAATCTGCACGGTGAAGACAGATCCCTCTCCGAGCCGGCTCGACACCGAGATGTTGCCGCCGTGAAGGTGCACGAGCTCGTAGGTCAAGGCCAGGCCGATCCCGGATCCTTCGTGCGTGCGCGATTTCGTTCCTTCGATCCTGTGAAAGCGCTCGAACACGCGAGGCACTTCCGCCTCCGGAATGCCGGAGCCCGTGTCTTCGACCGTCAACCGCACGCACCCGCCTTCGTCAGTCAGCGCGATCCGGATGGAGCCGTCCAATGTGAACTTGAACGCGTTCGAGAGAAGATTCAACACGATCTTCTCCCACATATCGCGATCGAGATAGACGGGCGCGGCGATCGGGTCGCATGCGACGTCGAAATCAAGACCCGCATGCTCGATGGCCGAGCGAAAGGCACCTGCCAGCTCGCGTGTGAGTGCAGCAATATCAGTGCGCTGATATTTTGCCTGCGCGCGGCCGGCTTCGATTCGCGAGTAATCGAGCAGCGTATTCACCAGCTTCAGGAGCCGCAGCTGATTGCGGTGCACCATCTCGAGGTCGTCGGCGCCCAATGTCCGGTCCGAACGGCCTAACGCCGCTTCTGTCGGTCCGAGCATCAGCGTCAACGGCGTCCGGAACTCGTGGCTGACGTTGCTGAAGAATGCGGTCTTCGCGCGATCGATCTGCGCCAGCGCGTCTGCGCGCCGCTGCACCTCTTCCAGCGCCACGGCATTGCTGATGCCTGTCGCGATATGGTCGGCGGTCAGCTCGAAAAAGTCGCGATATCTGTCGTCGAGCGCCCGGCGTGGACAGACACCGGCGACCAGGACGCCGTACGGATGCTCGAGACCGGGACGCGTCAGGGGAAGCAGGATGGCGGTGTGCGTCTGTTCTTCATAAGGTCCGCCCGACAAGACGCCCACGCTCTCGGGAAGGTGGGAGAGCACGATTGTTTTTCCCGTGCGAACCACCTCGCCCAGATGCCAGACATCGTTCGCGCCCGTATCGAGATGCACGATCTCAACGCTGGCGGGGTGCTCGGGCGCGATGCGGGTGGCGCACACGCGCCGGGCGACGGCCGCATCGTGTTCCAGCAGGTAGACAAGCGCGAATGGGACATCGATGGGGTTCGCCTCGAAGACGCGACCCGCGTTGACGCACGCCTGGTCGGACGTCGTCGCATCGGCGGCACGCCGCGCCAGCTCTCGGAGCGTGGCAAGCCGC
This sequence comes from Vicinamibacterales bacterium, assembly GCA_963811435.1. Classification (GTDB taxonomy): domain Bacteria; phylum Acidobacteriota; class Vicinamibacteria; order Vicinamibacterales; family JAMQPK01; genus JAMQPK01. Next base: position 2,012,496 of record CAWERD010000002.1, on the reverse strand, counting down.
CGCTCTCCCTCCACGCGGCCGGTGGTCTCGGCGACGATGGCGAGCAGGCCTCCGACGCCGCCGGTTTCGTCGCGGATGGGGCTGTAGGACAGTGTGAACCAGCAGTTTTCCAGATAGCCGTTGCGCTCGAGAGGCAGGAGCCAATCGTCAATCGCAAACGCCTCGCCACGGCGCACGCCTTCGAACGCCGGGCCAACGGCAGGCCAGACCTCGGGAAAGATTTCGGCTGCTCCAGTGCCGAGCGCGGCCGGATGCTTTGTTCCGAGAATCGGGCGATATCGATCGTTATAAAAGAAGCGAAAATCGGGTCCCCACGCCACCACCATTGCAAAACGCGATTCGAGCATGATGCTGATGGCCGTGCGCAGGCTCTGCGGCCAGACCGCCACCGGGCCAAAGACGGTCTGGCTCCAGTCGGTCGAGCGCATCAGCGCGCCCATCTCGCCACCGCCGGCCAGACAGTCTTGAGGCGACAGGGCTTCGCCGGTTGCCGTCGCTACGGAATGAGGAGGACGCTCCGCCATACTGACTTGTCATTGTATGGCCTTGGGTTGAGGTCCAGACCCAAATCCGTGAGCCGAATTTTTCAGATCAGAGAGAGGATGGCGTACTCAGACAGCGGATGACGCAGTGCGCGCCTGGATTGAACGGCCCACAAACGTAACAAGCAACCAGACGAGGGCACCGATGAGAGGAAGCCCGCCCATCAGCCAGAGCGCACCGACGGGATAGCGATCGAGAGGGAACCAGATCGTCGGAAGCAGGGACAGCGCAGCGATCGTCCCGCCGGTGCCGAGGAGGAACAACGCCGCGCCGTGACGCACGCTTCGCTGCCACAGACCAAACAGGGCCGCCGCAACGCCCAGCCAGAGCGAGAACAGCAGTCCGACGCCTCGCGCGTAGGTTATGTAGGCGCCGTACTTCCCGACGAGCGCTTCGTCGTACGCCGTCAGCAGCACGTCCTCGTGTGCTTGCGGCGCACCGAAGCGCGTAAAGCCAGGCGGCTGATAGTACTCGCCGAATCGAATGGCACCGTAGGCGATGGCAAGCACGAGCGCCAGTGCGTACAGCGCGCCTGCGCCCATGGCAAATTTGAACATGCGCTCAGGCCGCTCGGACGAGTAGGCCTTGAAAAGGCTGACGACCACATCGCCAATCGTACGCATCCACAGCGTGGCCAGACCGGCAATACCCGAGCGGTTCCAGGCGTCTCGCACCGAATCGCCGAAGACCTGCATCATCGACTGGCCGAATTCGCGCCTGAATGTGTAAGGGTACGCCTGCACAATCACACCGTAGGCGGTAATCGACAACGAGCAAACGGCGTGACTCGCCCGGTTTGTCATGACCTGTCCCCTCTTGCGGGTGCAATGATTTGTTTCGCACGCGCGAGCCGGACGAGGCCGGCCAGCCGTTCCGCTTCGGCCGCCGCCGCCGCGCGTCCCGCGGCGGTCAACCTGTAGTATTTGCGGCGCGCGTCATCCAGATCGGGATCGATGCGCGATTCGACTTCACGGATGTACCCATACGCGAGCAGCCGCCTGATGGCGGTGTATAAAGTGCCGGGGCCGAGCGTCACGGCGCCTTCGCTGTCGGTTTCGACCTGTTGCATGATCGCGTAGCCATGCCGATCGTCGCCGGCCAGCGCGAGCAGAATGTAGAACTCGGCCGGGGTGACAGCCGCCGCGTGAAGACTTCGCATGCCCGCTTTCGCCATCTGTATCGTCTAACGATAGATACTATATCGTCTGACGACCGAGTGTCAATCCGGCTCAACGGGCAGGGCTAAAGCCCTGCGCTACCGCTACAACAGGCTATCAGCACAGTTTGCCGTGCAGTCTGGACACCGGTAGCGCAGGGCTTTAGCCCTGCCTCATCGTGCCGTCACCGGTGGCGCAGGGCTCCAGCCTTGCCCTATCGTGTCGGTGGCACAGGGCTTCAGCCCTGTCCTCATGCCTGTCTGCGAAATGACCCTATCGCGAGCGTGAAGAAAAAGATCAACGAAACGGCGAGCACCACCGCACCACCGGTCGGCACGAGCAGGCGCGTGGAAATCAGCAGCCCTCCAGCGCCGGCCACGAGTGCGATCACCACGCTCCACAGCAGGTACGACCGCGTGCCCGTGGCGACGTTTCTCGCGGCAGCGGCAGGCACGACAATCAGTGCCTCGACCAGCAGCGCGCCGATCACCTTCAAGCTCACCAGAATCGCGATCGTCAGCACGATCGCGAAACCATATTCGAGATAGGCGGAATTGATGCCGCGCACGGCGGCAAGCGGCGTGCTGAGGCTGTCGAGCAGCAGATCGTTGTAGTGACGGAACAGCAACACCGCCAGACCAATCGCAGCAATCACCAGCAGCGCGAGATCGACGTCGGTCACCGTCAACAGGCTGCCGAAGAGAATGGCCTCTACCTGGTGGACGTTGAACTGACGCGTCACCGCAACCAGCAGGCACAGACCGAGGCCCAGCGTGAGCGCAAGGAAGACACCGATCAGCGTATCGGGCGGCAGCTTCGAGCGCCGCTTCGCGTACACCATGGCCAGCGTCGAGAGCAGGCAGAATCCGAACATCCCGCCGTAAGGCGCATTCAGTGGCTCGCCGAGGAGCAGGCCGACGCACACGCCGGTGATGGCGGCCTGCCCCAGCGCCGCGCTGAAAAACGCCATCCGCCGGGCGACGACGAGATGGCTGATGCCGCCAAGCAGGGGCGCCAGCAGCATGACGCAGAGGAACCCGCGGACAAGAAACGGATACTCGAAGAGAGAGCTCAGGAAACTCATACTTGGGGTTCGTGGGTTCGGAGGTTCGTGGAGTTCGTGGAGTTCGACGGAGTGCTGGCGTTCCCGCCTTCGCGAAGCTTCGGCGCGGTCGCGCCAGAGTTCGTTGGGTTCTGGCGAACGGCGGCGGACAGGCCAGCTAACACCGTCACACGATCGGCAATCCGCCGCACCTGTTCAGAATCGTGCGACACCATCAGCACGGTCACCTCGCCCTTGAGCGACATCAGCGTCTCGTCGAGCCAACGCGCGGCGTCGGCGTCGAGGCCGCCGCCGGGCTCGTCGAGAACTAGCAGCTCCGGCAGCGGATCCAGCGCGTTGGCCAGCAGCACACGTCGCAGCTCTCCTCCCGACAGCACCGACAGCGGGCGATCCTCAATACCGTGGAGGCCGACGCGATCCAGCAGCAGCGAGATCCGTTTGCGCGCAGGGCTCGTCACGCCCAGGCATACAGGGAACTGCTGCCGCGTCAGCGCGAGGAAATCGGCAACCGTCACCGGCAGCGTGCGATCGACCTGGAACTGCTGGGGCACGTACGCCATGCGTCCGCGGCCGGCCCAGTGCGCAACGATGCGGCCTTCGAACGGGATGAGCCCCAGAATCGCAGAGAGAAGCGTCGTTTTGCCGGCACCGTTCGGACCGACGATGGCGTGAAGCGTGCCGCGTGCGACGGTGAGAGAAAACCCGGAGAGGAGCGGCTCGCGTGCGGGTCGCAGCGTGAGGCCGGATATTTCGAGGAGATGATCCATGTCTCCTGATCTCTTGTTTGTTTATTTCACGAGCGCGCGGATCATCGTGTCGGCGTTCTGCTGCATTTCCCGCTCGAACTTGTCGGCGGTGAAGGGACCCGACGCGATGTGGCTGATGATGTGGACGTTCACACCGGCCTCGTCGCGCAGCACCTTCAAGAGCGGCTCGGGAAACGTTGCCTCGCTGAACACAACGGTGATTTTCTCCCGCTTGAGAAGCGCCACCATGTCGCGCAGCTCGGCGGCCGACGGCGTCAGCCCGTGCGATGGCTGCACGACTCCCCCGACCTCGAGCCCGAATTCCTGCAGCAGATATCCATAGCCATCGTGCACGGTCACGACGCGGGTAATTCTGGCGTCGGCGAGCTGCGACGCGGCCTTCGCCTTGATCATGCGCAGACGGCGTGCATACTCCGCGGCGTTCTGCTGCAGCGCCGCCGCATCCTGCGGCCGCAGCCGCGCGATCGCGCGCTGGATGAAGTAGGTCTGCTGAATGGCGTTCGAGAACGAAATGAACGTGTGCGAATTGACGCCAGTGCCGCGCCCCGCGCGAATCATCGGCGTCTCGGCGTTCACTCTGACGATGGTGGCGCGCGTGTTGCCCGACGCCTTCAGCATCGGAAAAATGAAATCGTCATGGCCGATGCCATTCACGATGATCGACGTCGAGATCGGTCAACCGTTTGATGTCCTGCGGCCGCGGCTGATAGTCGCCGGCATCGATGTCGCCAGGCAGGAGCGCGCGCACTTCGTAGCCCGGCAGATTGCCGACGACGTTGGCCGTCCACGAATAATACGGATGCAGCGTGACACCGATCCTCAATGGCCCTGATGGCTTGGCAGTCTGTGCAGTCGCGTCACTGGCGAAGACCACGACGAGGAGGAAGAGCAAGAATCTCAACACGGAGGCACGGGCGGCGCAACGAATTCGCGCCGAAGGCGCCTCGCGAGATGACACCGGCACCGAATACAAGACCCGGAGAAAACCAGCAGGTCTTGTATTCGTGCCGGTGTCATCTTGCGAAGCCGGCCGCTTCGCGGCCGGCGAATTCGACGCGCCGCCGCAGAGCTGACTCACGCACTCCACAGAGAAGAACATCGCGTCTTCGTGCCTTCGTGTCTCCGTGTTGAGACAGCTGACGTCATTGCTCATTGGGTCCTACCAGCCAGTTCGTCCAACCATCATTCTGCGGAAGCCGGAGCGCGGCGAAACCGCTGCGGCGCTTCGCCTCCGGGATATTCCAGATCGACACATGCAGCGTCGTGCCGTCAGGCAGGCGATGATGTGTTTCGTCATTCGGCGCGGGATCCGGCAATGCGCCCGGCTCGGGCTCCAGGATGACGAGCACCCAGGCAGGTTGTGATGAATCCGACGGCACGCCGAGGTAATTGGTCGCCCAGTCCTGCCGGACCGACGTCCATTTGTACGCGATTTTCCTCGTCGGATCGGGCGCAAACGGTGGAATGCCCTCGGCCTCGAGCGTCGTCACATCGGGCCACCTCCCCGACTGCGCACGGATACGCTCGGCTTCCAGCAACCCTTCCTGCAATTCACGGAACAGACGCTGCTCGACTGGCGCGGCGTCGCGAATCAACTGCTGGTACGGCAGCAAGCCGGCTTGCGGCTGGCGCAGAGCGTTGGACGATGGGGTGCCGAGCGACGGCCGGAAAATGTAGGCCGCGACAATCAGAATGATGCCGGCGGCAGCCCTGAGAACGTTGAGTGTCTCAGTACGGACTGAAGGCGGATGAATCTCAAGCGTGCGCATGCTTCCCGCGCCGCTCGGCAATCACGCTGACGATTCGCTCGCCGTGGAACCGGCCGTTCTCGATGAAGATGTTCGACGTGTCCCTGCCGCAGATGGCGCCGCCCGCCAGAAAAATGCCGGGCACGTTGGTTTCGAACGTCTCGGGATTGAACTCGGGCGACATCGTGTCGCGATGCAGGCGGATGCCCGCCCGACGATAGAGATCGCAGTCGGGGTGATAGCCCGTCAGCAGGAAGACGGCGTCGGCCGGAATCTCCTCTTTCGATCCGTCACGCTCGACAATCACCTGGGTGGCCTGTATTTCCAATAACCGCGTGTTGAAGAGCCCTCGGACCGATCCTTCCTTGATGCGGTTCTCGATGTCGGGACGCACCCAGTACTTGATGCTCGGCTTCAACTGCGGATGGCGGTGCACGAGCGTGACCTGCGCACCCGACCGATACAGCTCGAGCGCCGTCTCGGCCGCCGAGTTTCCCCCGCCGACAATCACGACGTTCTTCCGGTAGTAGCCGTGCGATTCGTTGTAGTAGTGCGACACGTGCGGCAGGCTTTCTCCCGGCACGCCGATGAAGTTCGGATGATCGAAGTACCCGATCGCGAAGATGACGTTGCGGCTGTGCCGAATGCGGCGGACGCCCTTCTCCGAGCGCGTCTCGATGTCAAAGAGGGTGTCGGACGCAACCTCGCCCGAGCGGGTCAGCGCAGAGGCGGGAGCCACGCTCACCACCTGCTCGCCGAAATCGATCTGCAGGTCGTAGGTATCGACGACCCGGCGGTAGTAGCGCAGCGCTTCGATGCGCGTCGGCTTTTCGAACGGCGAGACGAGGGGAAGGCCGCCAATCTCGAGCAGCTCCGGCGTGGTGAAAAACACCATGTTCACCGGAAACTTGTAGATCGAGTTGACGAGCACGCCCTTCTCGATAATCGAATGGTTAAGGCCGAGGCGCTTGGCGGCAATGCCCGCGGCCAGACCGGCCGGACCGGCGCCCACAATGGTGATGTCGCGAACCTGCATTTCTGCGTAGTTTGCCACACTGTTTCTCAACGCCGGGCCGCCGGGACGCCGCGCGCCCCCCGGATTTCCCTCTGATCCCGGCGACTCGGCGTCTCGGCGTTGGCCCTTCGGGCAGCCAGTTTGCCAACTCAGCCCTTCCAGCGCCCGTACAGGGCAAAAACGCCCGTAAGTTGCTGACTTGCCGATATTATTGGCTGATCTTGGGTCCCGATTTCGTCCCCCGTTATCGGTAGTGCCCGGCTCAACGCCGGACCATTTGATCCAAAGGAGTTATTGCATGCATTCGCCAATCAAGTATCTGGAAAAGGGCTTGGCCGTCGCGGCCAACGGCGCCTGGTCGGTGTTCAACACCGTCAATCGCATCAACCCTGCTCCATCCTTTATTCCCAAGTGGTCCGAGAAACCACTGCTCAAGTCGTGGCAGAAGACCAAGCCACCCCTGGGCTGGCCCCGCAAGACCGATTCGCTCTGCCCGACGTGCGTCCGCGAGGCGCGCCAGGCCATTCTCGATGGCAAGCAGGACGTCTCGATCCTGCTGAACGAGAAGGTGGGCGAAATTCCCGCGACGATTCTCGAGCGCGACGGCAAGATTCTCATGGTCAAGGATTGCCCGACGCACGGGCACTTCGAAGACGTCATGGCCATGGACACCGATTTCTTCAAGCATCTCGAACAGGTGTTCCCCGGCCGCGACATCCAGGCGCACAACGACGAGAAGCTGCACAACCACGGCAGCAGCACGATCAAGCACGGCCGCGGCTCGGTGTTGACCGTCGATTTGACCAACCGCTGCAACATGATGTGCGACCCCTGCTTCATGGACGCGAACCAGGTCGGGTTCGTCCACGAGCTGAGCTGGGAAGACATCAAGCAGGTGCTCGACAACGCCATCACCATCAAGCCGCGCCGGCAGATGTCGGTGCAGTTCTCGGGCGGCGAGCCGACGATGTCGCCGTACTTCCTCGATGCGGTTCGCTACGCGCGCGAGGTCGGTTACAACTCGGTGCAGGCGGCTACCAACGGTATCGAGTTCGCCAAGAGCCCGGAGTTCGCGAAGGCGGCGGCCGAGGCGGGTCTCCGTTACGCGTACCTGCAGTTTGACGGCATCGGCAACGCCGCGAACTCTCACCGCCGCGTCGGCAACCTGTTCGACGTCAAGCTCCAGGCGATTGAGAACCTCTGGAATAACGGCGTCGACATCGTGCCGGTCGTGACGATCGTCAACGGTGTCAACAACGAGCAGGTCGGACGCATCATCGAGTTCGCGCTCGACAACCCGCGCAAGATCAACTTCCTCTCGTTCCAGCCGGTGTCGTTCACCGGCCGCGACGAGGAAGTGACGCCCGAGCGGCGCGCGGCGCAGCGCTACACGCTGTCGCACCTGGCGCACGACGTGAAGAACCAGACGGGTCTCGGCGAGCCGGTGCGCGACTGGTTCCCGATCTCGTTCATGGGCACCTTCACCGACTGGGCCGACACGGTTCACGGGCCCGATGCGCAGTGGGGCAACCTGACGTGCGGCTGCCACCCGAACTGCGGCGTCGGCATGGCGGTGATGATCGACAAGCAGACGAAGGAAGCCGTCCCGGTGACGGCGTTCCTGAACGCCGAGCAGCTGGCGAAAGACGTCGCCGCGGTCAACGACGCGGGCCGGGGCCGGTTCCTCTCGGTCGTGGGCATGGCGCTCGCGCTGATGCGGAACTACAACCCGTTCAACGCGCCGACGCACTTCAAGCTCCTCGACCTGATGAAGAAGTTCGACAAGACCTTCGGGGCGACCGGCAAGGACTACGGCAAGGTCGGCAAGGATCGGACGATGCAGGACATCGACGTCCGGCGTCAGGATCGCTGGAACTTCCTGTTCATCGCAGGCATGTGGTTCCAGGATCTGTTCAACTACGACTTCCGACGCACCGAAATGTGCATCATCCCGTATGCCACGCAGCAGGGTGAAATCTCCTTCTGCGCGTACAACACCGGCATCGGCTGGCGCAACATCATCGAGAAGATGCACATGACGGCCACGCTCACGAAGTGGTACGAGGAGCACGGCCGCCACGAGATCTTCGCCGGCAACAAGGCGGTCCCGCTGCCCACCACGCAGCACGCGCTGAAGCTGAACGCCGAAGCGGTGGCCCAGGGCGAGCAGCAGGACCTGGTGCTCGCCGGCGTGGCCCGCAACGCGCGCGAAGAGAAGATCGCGGCACGCGCTGCGGCGCACGAGAAGTCGCTCGAAGAGAAAGTCAAGGAAGACGCGCATCATCGTCAGATGGCCGACCTCTATCGGCAGCACGTGCTGAAAGAGGCGCCGAAGCCGCCCGTCATCCAGATCCAGGGTTTGAAGGGGTCGCGAGAGAAGACGCTGGCGTAGAAGAAAGTAAAAAGTAAAGAGTAGAAAGTAGGGCGGGTCTTGCACTTCAGACCCGCCCTTTTTTTATTCCTTTTTACTTTTTACTTTCTACTTTTGACTTTCTGCTTTTGAACTTTCTACTTTCTCATTTCTCCCACCCCTGTTTCGCTCTGCGAAACTTCACTGGTCGCGCTCCCTCCCAAATCACCCCTTGCCGCGTAAGGTTTTGACAGTGGTTGTCGCACGGCGTAGCGTGCCCAGAAGTACACATTGCGCAAGGAGACGATATGTCCAGAGTTGCCGGATTGCTGCTGCTGACCGCACTCTTGCTCGTCACGCCCACTCTCTCGAGCGCTCAGATTGGAGGCGGCGGGTCTATTCAGGGCACCGTGCTCGACACGTCGGGCGCTCCCGTGCCGGGCGCAACGGTGACAGCGACCAATACGGCGACGGGCATTCAGACGGTCAGGCAGACAACGGAGGCCGGTGTCTTCGCACTGATGCCGCTGCAGCCAGGCGAGTACCGCGTGACGGTGGCATTGGATGGCTTTCAGACCTTCGCCCGCGACGGCATCATCGTCGATGCGCTCGGCGTGGTCGGCCTCAACGCCACGCTTCAGATCGGCAACATCACACAGGAAGTCCTGGTGACGGCCGAGGCGCCTCCACTCGCGACGGCAGACGCGCGCCTCGGCCAGACGATCCGGAACGAGGTGTACACCGCGCTGCCGCTCGTGATGAACACCGGCGGCCCGCGCGATCCGACCGCCTTCATGTTCATCATGCCCGGCGTCCAGTCGATCGGACGCTGGGGCAACGTGATGGGCGGCCAGGACTTCACGACCGACATGTATGTCGAGGGCATTCCGGTCACTAACGCCGTGGTCCAGGGTGAAGGCCGGAACCTGTCGTTCGGCATTTCGGTCGAGGCGATCGATCAGTTTCAGGTTGAGACAAGCGGCACCGCCGTGACGTTCAACGGCCAGGGCGCATCCAACTACGTCGTCAAGTCGGGGACCAACACGTTCCGCGGCTCGGGGTTCGAATATTTCCGGAACAAGGCGCTCGACGCGAAGGCGTACTTCGCGCGGACCAAGCCGGACGACAACCAGCATGAATACGGAGGTACGCTCGGCGGTCCCATCAGCAGGAACAGGATGTTCTTCTTCGTCGCCTACGACGGATACCGCGACCGTCGCCAGACGCCGTCGACGCTGACATCGATTCCGACGCTCGCGCAACGCAACGGCAATTTCTCGGCACTGCCTGTCACTATTTACGATCCGCGCACGACGCGCCCGAACCCCAGCGGCACCGGATTTGTCCGCGATCCGTTCCCCGGCAACATCATTCCGCAGGATCGCATCTCTCCGATCTCGCGCAGCTTTCAGTCCTTTCTGCCAGACCCCACCAGCTCGTCGCTGCAGAACAACTATCTGGGCGGGTCGCTGCCCACGGGATTCAACAACACGAGCGTGACGGCCAAGGTCGATCTGAAGATCAATGAGCAGCAGCAGGGGTCGGTGCTCTTCTCGCACGGAAAGCGCAGCCAGTCGACCGAGTTCCGCGGCGGCACCAATGCGCAGACGGCACTGCCGCTGCCCTACACGGAGACGCGCCTCGTTGAGGAGATTCCGACGAGCGCGCAGATCAAGCACACCTACGTCCTCGGCTCGCAGTGGGTCAACCAGGTCGGCTTTGGGTTCTCGCGCCTCTCGGTGCCGATCTTCAATGCCACGATCGACGGTCAATATCCGATCAAAGCGGGTCTGCGTGGATTGCCGGCCGGCGAGGCCGATTCATCGTTCCCCGAAATCTCGTTTGCCGGCCCGAACGCGCCGACGCAGTGGCGCGGGACGGATGCGCGGGCGTTTACGGAGTACTTGAACAATTACACGCTGCAGAACAATCTGAACTGGACGCATGGCAAGCACACGATCACCTTTGGCCTGCAGGCACAGCGGATGGATGCCGACGAGCGCGAACGCACCTACGGCAGCCTCGCCATGTTTGGCTTCAGCAATCTGCAGACGGCCGGATTCGGTCCGACAGGCACGGTCGATGCCGCGAGCGGCAATGCGTACGCGAGCTTTCTGCTGGGCGAGCTGAACGCCACCACGGTCATCGAGGATTCACAGGTGGCGACCAGCGGGCGTTTCTACACCTATGCGTTCTGGGCGCAGGACGACTTCAAGCTGCGGCCCAACCTGTCGCTGAACCTCGGCCTGCGCTACGACATCATGAAGCCCTATACCGAGCTCTATGACCGCTGGTCCTTCATGGATCCGACGGTGCCGAACCCGGCGGTGAGCGGACGGCCCGGCGCAATCGTGTTTGCCGGAGACGGTCCGAACAGCTGCCAATGCCGGACGCCGATCAAGACGTACTACGGAGCGGTCGGGCCTCGGCTCGGCCTGGCGTACACGCTCAACGAGCGGACCGTGCTGCGGACCGCCTATGGCATCAACTATTCCCGGCGAGGCGCGGTTGGCGGTCGCGCCGGCGCGCGCAACGGCACCGGATTGCTCGGCTACTCCGCAAACGCGAGCTTCCCCAGCCCGAACGCCAGCTTCACGCCGGCCTATAACTGGAATGATGGCGTGCCGGGCTATGCCCCGCCGCCGTTTTTCGATCCGTCGCTCAACGCCGGCTTTGTGACCGGCCGTGCGACCGGAGGCGGCGTCACGTACGGCGACCCCGAAATCGGCGGACGCATGCCGCGCTATCAAAACTGGAACGCCGGCGTTCAACGCGCAGTGCTCAGCCACCTCACCGTCGGTGCGTCTTACGCCGGGAGCCGCGGAGATTTTCTTGGCGGCAGCGGGCGCGGTGTCTATGCGAACCAACTCGAGCCGAAGTACCTCGTTCTGGGAAACCTGCTGACCCAGCAGGCCACACCCGCCAACATTGCGGCGGCGCAGGCGATCGTGCCGGGCATCGGCCTCCCCTACGCGAACTTCTCGGGCACGATCTCACAGATGCTGCGGCCGTTTCCGCAGTATTCAGCGGTCACCGACGTGTACGGCAACGTCGCGCGGTCGACCTATCATTCGCTGCAGATCACGGCCGAAAAGCGCCCCGCCGGCGATGGCCTGACGGTGGGGTTCAACTACACGTTCAGCCGCACGAAAGACAATCTGTCTGCGCGAACGGGCTATGACTTCGAGCAGGACTGGGCCGTTGGTGTCAACGATCAGCCGCACGTCTGGAACGCCACGGTCGTCTACAACATGCCGTTCGGCGCGGAAGGCAAACCGGGAAGCGCCAATCCCGTCGTTCGAGCGATCGTCAAGGATTGGCAAATCTCCGGCATCACGCAGTTCCGATCGGGCCGGCCGCTCGGCTCGATCCTCGCCGCATGCAATCTGCCGAATGCCGGCACCTGTTACGCGGATTTCAACCCGGGTTTCAGCGGCCCCGTGCGCATCAACGGTGATTACGGCGACGGCGACGTGCTGGGCACGAGCCCACCGACCTATATTGATGCGGCCGCGTTCCGGTCGCCCGCGCCCTTCACCTTCGGGGACACGCCGCGGACGCTCGCGCACGATCTGAGAAATCCGAATTATTTCAACCAGGACATCAGCATCCGTCGCGATTTCCGCATCTCGCGAGCCAGGCTCGGGTTCGGCGTCGACGTGTTCAACCTGTTCAACAACGTGGTGTTCGGCGGCATTCAGACCAACATCACGAACGCCAACTTCGGGCGCGTGAGCTCGCAATTCAACACCCCGCGCGTCGGGCAGATCAAGCTGCGGCTGGAGTTCTGAGCGGCGAGCCGGCCGCACGTGTCAGGGCAAATGGCAGATGGATGATGGCAGAGAGTACCTTTGCCATCTGCCATCTGCGATCTGCGATGACACCCGTCTGAGGTCCTAGGGCTTAATCACCTTGACCACGTAGTAGCTAAGCGGTCCCGGCACTTCCTTGAACCAGTGCGGCATACCCGCAGGTACGACGACCACATCACCCTTCACGAGCTTCTGCGTGGTACCACCGGTGATGTCGGTGCCAAGCCACTGGCCGGGCCTCGTGTTTTTTCCGCCGACAATCTTTCCGCCGTACACGAACGTGGCGGTGCCGTCGGTGATGTACAGCACATCCATCTCGTGATCGTGCACTTCGACCTGGCCCGGCTTGTCGCGATGAGAGCCAGACACCAGGACGTCGGACGCCGTCACAAGGGCTCCCCCCTTGGCCAGAGCCGCCGCCACCTTGTCGTGATCGACGTAGGTGCCCTGCGAAACGGGCGCGGGTTTGGCGGCCGCAGGAGCCTGTGCGCAAAGGACAGGCGCGACGATAAAAGCGATCATGAATCCGAGCAGACTTTTCATATGGCCTCCCTCGCCGCACATCCTATCCGATCGTCCGAACTGCTAGGTGGGACCCCTGATTTCTGCTAAATTTGTTGGACCTGAAAATCATGCTGCGACGCCGCTTTCTGACGGTTCTGCTGGTGTTTGGATGCATCGTGGGGCCGGGCATCACTGCTGCCCCACCGCCGGCAGACGCCGATGTGGAACGGGAATTCACTGAGACGGTGAAACCTTTCCTCAACTGGTACTGCACAAGCTGTCACAGCGGCGAGAAGGCGGCCGCTCAGCTCGATCTGCGTCAGTACTCCTCGGCCGAATCCGTGGTGCAGGATTTCTCCAGGTGGGATCGCCTGCGCGAGAAGCTCGCCGAACGGCAGATGCCACCGAAGCAGGCGAGGCAGCCCGACGACCGGGCCCGGCAGCAGGTGCTCAACTGGATCGACGCCACCTGGAAGACGGAGGCGCGCAGAAACGACGGCGATCCCGGCGTCGTGCTCGCGCGGCGTCTCAGCAACGCGGAATACAACTACACCATTCATGACCTGACGGGCGTCGACATCCGTCCGGCGCGCGAGTTCCCGGTCGATCCGGCGAATCTCGCGGGCTTCGACAACTCCGGCGAGTCGTTGACGATGTCGCCCGCGCTGCTGACGAAATATCTGCAGGCGGCACGGCGCGTGGCCGATCACATGTACCTCAACCCCAGTAGGTTCGAGTTCGCGCCGCACCCGATGCTCGTCGAGACCGACCGCGAGAAGTTCTGCATCCAGCAGATCGTCGACTTCTACGATCGTCAGGCGACCGATTTCGCGGATTACTTCCGCGCGGCGTGGGTGTACAAGCATCGCGCCGTGTTCGGCAAATCCAGGGCGAGCGTCGCCGACATCGCCGCCGAGAACAAGGTGAGCGCCAGATATCTCGCGACCATCTGGGAGGCGCTCGAGAAGAAGGAGGACGTCGGGCCGCTCGCGAAGCTTCAAGCGATGTGGCACGCACTCCCTGTTCCGAAAACGAATCAGCCCGAGCTCGCGCGCGAAGGCGCGGTGCAGATGCGCGACTTCGTCGTGCGGATGCGCAAGGACACGTCGCTGAAGTTCGCGAGCCCCGTCGTAAAGGGATTGAGCGTGGCCACGCAGCCGCTCATGAACTGGAAGAACCGGATGTACGCGACCCACCGTCGCGATTTCGAACGGGCCGCGCTGCGCGTCGAGGGTGAACCGCCACCGGTCGAGGTGAAGAGGCCGGACGCTAAGCTTGGGCTCATCGGCGGCGGACTCAACGGCGAAGATCTGAACGCGCTGCGCGCGCTTGCCGACCAGTATCAGTCGCGTATGGCGAATCCCGACCTCGTCGTGCCTGCGGGACAGCGCGCGCGGTACGAAGCGGCGTTCGCGAAGTTCAGCTCGATCTTCCCCGACACGTTCTACGTTCGCGAACGCGGGCGTTTCTATCCAGACGATACGGAAGACAAAGGGCGCCTCCTCAGCGCCGGCTTCCACAACGTGATGGGCTACACCCGCGACGACACGCCGCTCAGCGAGCTGCTGCTCGACGAACGCGGGCAGAAAGAGCTGGAGGCACTCTGGGAAGAGTTCGAGTTCGTCGCCGACTACACGGCTCGCACGTACACGGAATTTTTCTTCAACCAGAGCGGCGAGGTTATGGGGAACGGCCGCGAGTCCGGCAGCTATCGCCCGGAAGACAAGGCGATTACCGAGGAATCGGTCATCCTGGATTTCAAGAAGACGTATCTCGCCAAGGCCGAAGCGGACCAGACCAACAATCCGATCGCGAGGGGCGCAATCGTCGATCACTTCGATCGCGTGAACGCGACCATTCGCGGAATCGAGCGCAAGAGGCTCGACGCCGAGCCCCATCATCTCGACGCGCTCGTCGCGTTCGCCGCGCGGGCGTATCGCAGGCCGCTGACGCAGCCCGAGCGCGAAGACCTGCGGGCCTTTTACCGATCACTTCGCGAAAAGAGCAGCCTGTCGCACGAAGAGGCGATGCGCGACCTCATCGTCAACGTGCTGATGTCGCCGCACTTCTCGTATCGCGTCTCCCTCAGCAACGTCGAGCGCAACACCGTCCCCTCGACGCCGCTGACCGACGTCGCTCTTGCCAGCCGGCTGAGCTATTTCCTCTGGTCGACGATGCCGGATGAAGAACTGACGGCGCGGGCGGCTGCGGGCGACCTGCGGAAGGAATCGGTGCTCGTGGCCGAAGTCCGCCGGATGTTGAAGGACGAGCGCGCGAGCCGCCTGGCGACGGAGTTCGCCGGGAACTGGCTCGATTTCCGGCGTTTCGACGAGCACAACGCGGTCGATCGCGAGCGCTTCCCCGTCTTCAGCAACGAGCTGCGCGAAGCGATGTTCGAAGAGCCGATCCGGTTCATCAGCGATGTGATTCGCAACGACCGGTCGGTGCTGGACATGCTCTACGCGAACTACACGTTCGCCAATCCCATTCTGGCGAAGCACTACGGGATGCCGCCGGTGAAGGGCGCCGGCGATGAATGGGTTCGAGTAGACAACGCCCGCGAGTACCAGCGCGGCGGACTGCTGCCGATGGCTGCCTTTCTGACGCAGAACTCACCAGGCCTGCGCACCAGTCCGGTGAAGCGCGGATACTGGGTCGCGCGGCGCGTGCTGGGCGAAGTCATTCCACCGCCGCCGCCGACCGTCCCGGAGCTGCCAAAGGACGAGGCTCAACTCGACATGCCGCTACGGGACGTGCTGGCGAAACACCGTAACAATGCCGCATGTTCCGGCTGTCATGCGCGTTTCGACAGCTTTGGACTGACGTTCGAGGGCTACGGCCCGGTCGGCGAAACTCGAGCGAAAGATCTGGCGGGCCACGCGGTCGATACCAACGCGACCTTCCCCGGAGGCAGCCAGGGAGCCGGCCTCGAAGGCCTGCAGCGCTATATCCGCGCGAACCGGGAAAAGGACTTCGTGGACAATCTCTGCCGTAAAATGTTGGTCTACGCGCTGGGGCGGTCCCTGATGCTCTCGGACGAGCCGCTCATCCAGCGCATGAACACCAGGCTCGGGGCTGGCGGTTTTCGAATGAGCACCTTGATTGAAACGATCGTGACGAGCCCGCAATTCCTGAAGAAACGAACTGCCAGTCCAGAAAGGCGGCTAGCGAGATGAAGCTGACCCGTCGTACGGTCCTTCGGGGAGCGGGAGTCACGATGGCACTCGCCGTGGCTCGAATCGCTGTCTGCGTTTGCCGCAACGCCTGCGAGCGCGGCCTTCCCGAAGCGCTTCGCGGTGCTCTTCATGGGCAACGGCGTCAACGAGAACCACTGGGGCGCCACGGGATCGGGAGACGACATGAAGCTCAGCCTGAGCCTGTCGCCGCTCGAGCCGTTGAAGAAAAAGATCAACGTCGATCAACGGGCTGTTCAACAAGCACTCGACCGGTCAGGGCATTCATCCTGCGCAGACCGGCAGCCTGCTCTCGGGCGCACCCATTCAGAGAGGTCCGGTCATCCATGCCGGCATTACCGTCGATCAGATGATCGCCAACCACATCGGCCAGGAAACGCTGCAGCCCAGCATCGTGCTGGCATGCGAGCAGCCGATGACCGGGTACCACGAGACGAACTTCTCGATGGCGTACAGCTCCCACATTTCGTGGCAGAACGCCGACTCGCCGGTGCCCAACGAGGTCTACCCCGCGCTGGCGTTCGACACGTTGTTCGAGAATCGCGGCAGCGTTCGCAACCTGAGCATCCTGGATCGCGTCCGGGAAAGCGCCGCGGCGCTGAGCCGCCAGATCAGCTCGACCGATCAGCACAAGCTCGACGAGTTCATGACGAGCGTGCGCGAGGTGGAAACGCGCGTCGACAGCATGCGGAAGAATCAGGAAAAAGCCGCCGACCTCGCGAAGTTGAAGAACCGCCCCGTGTTCACGATGGAGCGGCCGGAGAACGGCCTGCCCGAGGATTTTCGCGAGCACACGCGGCTGATGTGCGACGTCATCGCGCTCGCGTTTCAGACCGACAAGACCCGCGTGGCATCGCTGCTGCTCGCCCGCGATCTGTCGGCGCTCTACTACCCGTTCCTCGACGTGCGCAACGGGCATCACGCCGCCTCGCACGACAACTTGTCGGATGGCTACGAGCGCATCGCCCGCTTCCACCTGAGCCAGCTCGCCTACCTGGCGACAAAACTCGACTCGATGCCCGAGGGCGACGGCACGGTGCTCGACAACTCGTGCCTCATGTTCCTGTCGAACCTGTGGAACGGCAGCAAGCACATCAACACGCAACTGCCTGTGGTGCTGGCCGGCGGTCTCGGCGGAACACTCGAAACCGGGCGGTCGCTCGACTACCTGAACGCCGGCGACGACAACCGCAAGATGTGCAGCCTGTTCCTCGGTATCATGGACCGCATGGGGCTGAAGCTGGACCGCTTCGGCGACGCAGACAGTCGCCTCGCGAATCTGTAAGTGGAAAGTAAGAAGTAGCCTACTTTCTACTTCTTACTTTCTACTTTCTACTTTCTACTTGTAGTAGCTCTCTAAACACCTTTCCATCACCCAACTTGCGCGGGCGCCGGTTTCGGCGGGCGACTCGCATTTTCCCTGCCCGCGAAGCTCGTCGACGATCGTCTGGACGAGCGGCTGATGCACGTGCGGCGGGTTGCGGAATCGATACCTGTTCTGCAGCCCGCCACGCGTCACGAAGACATCCTGGTCGGCCCGCACCGTCGTCGCGATCTCTCCCTGGGAACCGGTGAAGACGATGGAATCGGCCGACGCCGGCGCGTTGAAATTCCACACACCGGTGCCGACGACCGAGTCGCCGATCTGAAAGGCAGCCGCGGTGACATCTTCCACCTCGTATGCCCGGCCGCTGTTGACCGCGAATCCCGCCGCCGACGTAATCGGCCCGGCGACGAAGTCGATGATGTCGAAGTAGTGCGAGGCCAGGTCGAGGAACAGCCCGGCGCCGGCAATCTCGCGATTGACTCGCCAGGCGCTGGCTCCCTCTCCGGTGGCCAGAGGGTCGGTGACGCTGACGTGAATCGACGTCAGCTCGCCGATGGCGCGGTCTCGCAGCAGCTCGCGCACCTTGAGAAAACGCGGCAACGCACGCCGGTAGTACGCGACCCAGAGGGGCAACTGCCGCTCGCGGAACGCGTCGATCATCCGCACGCACTCGCCGTAACTGGTTGCCATCGGCTTTTCGACCAGACACGGCTTGCCGGCGGCGGCCGCCTTCAGCGCGAAGTCGCAATGGCTCGAGGGAGGTGTCGCAATGTAGACAGCGTCGATGTCACGATCGTCGAGGAGCTCATCGACGGTCGTATGGACGCGCGGAACGTTATGCCGCAGGGCGTAGTCCTCTGCCTTTGCCCGGTCTCGACGCATGACGGCAACCAGGGCCGACCCATCGGCCTTCTGGAACGCGGGGCCGCTTTTCACTTCGGTGACGTCGCCGCAGCCGATCATTCCCCATCGGACGGTCTGCATTCACAAATCATATGCGACGCGTCAGAAGCTCAGCACGAGCGCGGCGGACGTGATGGTATCGGTCTGCTCGAATCCAAACACCGGCTCGTCGACGTAACGGATGACATTCGAGAGCTTGAGTGACAGCGGCGCGGCCACCTTCGCCGTCAGTGCCGCGGCCTGGAACAGCCGCCAGGTGCCTGCCTCTGACAAATCGAACGAGAACGACATCTCGTCGGTGATGTCGCTCGTCTCGGACAACTTCAGTTTGTAACGCGCGCCGGTGCCCGCGGTTGCGGTCGACAGGTTGTCGCCCACCGTGCGCTGCTCGTTCAGATATCCGAGGCTTGCATCGCCATACAGGGTCTGCCTCGCCGTTTCGAGCACCAGATACGACAGGCCGCCCTCGGTGTTATTCCGCTGCTCGACGCCTGAAAACAGATCGCGCAGATAGGAGTGCTGCCCGAACGCCTGCAGTCGCGGCGTCAGCACCCGGGCGACCCGGCCGCGGGCCGCAAACGACTTGGCGCTCACCACATCGTCGGCTTCATTGCGTACGAATGCGGCCTTCGCCTCGACGACCCATTGAGACGGCCTGAAGATGACCTCGCCCGCTGCGCCAATCGACTGTGTCGATGCGTTGCCAGTCGTCGACACCAGCGCAAACTCCGCCTTGCCTTCCCGGGCCTTCGGAGGCGGCGGCGGTTGCTGGGCGAACGCGATGTCTGAGGCGAGAAGAGTGGTCAGGAAGAAGGTCGCGACGACGTGCAGGCATCTGCTCATGCGCTGCCGGCATGCAACGAGTGTACCCCGTCATGGCAGAGGGCAGATGGCGGATGGCAGACGGTACTCTCTGCCATCATCCATTTGCCATCTGCCATGGCATCGTCAGAAACGTTGCAACCCTCGCTATCTCTGCATCCAGTTCGCGCGTGAATTCGCGCCCGCGCGGGCGTTTGTCGACAAACCCCAGCTTCACATCGAGCCGCGCCGCACCTGACGCACCTAGCGCACCCGTCGCACCTAACGCACCCAACGCACCCCTCGCACTCAGATTGGCCCATCCGACGAAACGGTCACCCCACATCATCGGCATCGCGTAGTACCCGCGGACGCGCTTCTTCACGGGCGTATAGGCCTCGAAGCGATACTGCCACCCCCAGAGATGCTCGAAGCGTGCGCGGTCCCATACGACGGGATCGAACGGGGCGAGGAACCGGACCACGCCCGGCACTTCACCGATTTCCGGCTGTTCCTCCGGCCATACGTAGGTGACACCATCGACGACGTCCTGCCGCAGTTCTCCCGATTCTACGAGGCGGCCCATCATGCCTCGCGGGCTACCGAGCCCATAGCGCGCGATGACGGCTTGCAGGCTCCTCAGTGGAGACGGCGCGAAGATCGTGGCGCTCACCATCACCAGCGCTCTCAGCCGTTCGAGCGGCGAGGTGCTCTCGTCGGGCGGCGACGCCGGCTTGTAAATCCGGATTCCACGTTCGCGGCGTGCGATGCGCACGAGACCACGGTAGTGGAGTTCCTCCAGCGCCTGAGTCGTGGCTTTCGAATAGCCGCCCCACGCATTGACGACGCGCTTTCGCCCGAGGTGTGCTTCGAGCGCTGCCGGATGCACCTCGCCTGACGCGCGCACGACGTCGAGCACCTTCTGCTCGAACCCCCGCATGCGGCCATGTGCGCGCGGGTGCAGCAGGTTCCAAACCCTGCGCGCCACGAATCCGTACGCGTAGAGGTAGTCCTCCTCGATGTCGAGCGCCGCGTAGTGCCGCTCGAGATCGCCGGCGCGATAACCCTCGACCCTGTGGCGCAGGATCAGATCCTGCGCGCGCGCCGGAGAGCGAATCGGATCGGCCTGGACGAAGCCCAGCCGATCGATCGCGCCCTGTAACGTCTGTGGTGTGAAAAGAGATTGTGTAATCGCGTGTCGCCTGGCGGCAATCACGGAGCGAAGGGATTCCATGTGCACTCAGAATGTCCAGTTAGGACAGGGCTGAAGCCCTGTGCCACCGATCGCAGTTCCGTCGTACTCGTCGTGTCAGCGCGTTATTCGTTTTCTTCGTGTCTTCGTGTTCCAGGTTTCCTCTGCGTCTCCGCGTCGCACGACTAATCGCGCCGGCAGAAAGACGTGCTGCCGCAATTTCAGCCCGCACGGGCTGGTACAGGACGACAGGATGCCGACGCAACAATCGTGAAAACGCAGGGTAGGAATTTCAAAGAGAAATCCTCTGCGTCTCCTCTTTGTACGTCGAAATGACCACACATCTGTCAGGACATCGCGTCGTCGTGCTCGTCGCGTCATCGCGTTATTCGTTTTCTTCGTGTCTTCGTGTTCCAGGTTTCCTCTGCGTCTCCGCGTCTCCGCGTCGCACAACTAATCGCGGAGCGGCCACAGGTACTCGGTGTCGATGCGCTCGCCGCGATCGTAGCGCGAGCGATCCTTCGGATCATAAATCCGCACCTTACGATCGATGTCGTACTTCGGCGGCCAGTCGAGCTTGCCGATATCGCTGTGATCACCAAACCGGCGGCGGAAGTCCGGCTCTTCCCACGATTCCAGCATGATGAACGGACGGTGACCGTGCTCGTCGAGCCACGCGAGGCTGCGATCGAGCCACGCAGGATCGAGGCCTCCCCACGTGAGCGCCTCCTTCCTGCCGTGAAAGCGCACGGCTCCGCTGTCCCACACCGAAAGCACCACGGCGCTTGCGGGAAGACGATCGCGAACCACGAGGCCGGCGCTTCGAAAGCGTTGCTCGAGGTGGCGCAAGGTGAAAGCGAGACGTTCGTCGGCCGCCTTCAGACAGAACACGGCAAGACCCACGGTCACAACTCCGGCAATCACGGTCCGGCTGAAGCCGGACACGACGTACGTCGCCATCTGCGTCACCACCGCACTCGCAAGCACCAGCATCAGTGCGATCGCGGGGAGCAGAAAGCGCAGGTACGACCAATCGTCAAATGGGGTGTAAATGAAGTAGACGAGGCACGTCGACAGAATCAACCCTGCAGCCAGCCACGCCTGACCGCGCTTTTCGGCCGGCACGATGAAGGGCGCTGCCAACCCGAGCAACGGAAACGGCGTGTGGGTCTGGACGAGCCAGAAGAGATAGCGCGGGGCGTTGACCCTTACCGCTGCGAGCCCGAACAGATGGCCCAGCTGACCGTATCCGGTCCTGAAGGGGCTTCCGTAGAGGCCGCTGTTCAGCCAGAGAACCAACAACCCAGACGGAATCGCCCCGAACGCGAATCGAACGACCGGTGGAATCTGTTTTTCCCTGACAGCCACGAACAGCCCGGCGATGAGTGCGAGCGGGAGTAAGTTCGGCCGGACAAGCAGCGCGATCCCGCACGACACGCCGGCGAGCGCCCACCTTTTCTTAAGCAGCGCCACGAACGTCGCCATCCAGAGCGCGGCCGTCGCCACGTCGTTCATCGGCTGCACCACCTGAAACAGCATCGGCGGGCTCACCGAAATGAGCACGGCAGCCATCGCACCCGCAAGCGGGCCCGCGAAGTGGCTTGCGGCCACAAACGTGAACCAGACGAGGAACGCACCGGCAATCGGCGTGAGCAGAAAGATCGCATCGGGACCACCGAGCGCAGCGAGCGGTGCGAGAAGCACCGAGAATCCGGGGGCACAGACAGGCGAGGACGCTGACGCGCGCGTCTCGGACGGGACGAATCCACCCGGCGTGAACGTCTTCTGCGCGTCGGGCCACGGCACCTGCGTGACGAGATCGCTGACAGGCTGAAGGTGTCCGCCCGCAAACGCGTCGGCCATCAAGGCGTAGCACGACGAATCGGATCCACCCGCGGCGTACGTGCCGTAGCGAAATCCGACCGCTGCGACGACGATGGCGGACAACGCCGCGATGAAAACAGGGATCCGATGCATACGGTTCTGGGTTCTGGGTGCTAGAACCGCTGGAATCTGTACTTCAGGAGCACCACAATCGCATGAACGCCGTCGCGCCAGCCGATTTTCTTGCCGCTCGCACGGCTGCGCGGATCGAACGTGACGGGCCGCTCGAGGATGCGGCAGCGGCGGCGTAACAGCTTCGCGGTAATTTCCGGCTCGATGTCGAAACGATTCGACTCGAGCTGTAAGCTGCGCGCGACCGGCGTCGCCATGATCTTGTAGCAGGTTTCCATGTCGGTCAGGCGGCCGCCGAAGAGCACGTTGGTCAGCCACGTCAGGCTGCGATTGGCGGCAACCGAGACCCAGGGACCCGGCGGACGGCCGGTCAGAAACCGCGAGCCGTAGACCACTTCCGCCTCTCCGTCGAGGATGGGCTGGACGAGGCTGCCGAGCTGCACCGGATCGAGCTCGAGGTCGGCATCCTGAATCGCGACTATCGTGCCCCGGGCATGCCCGAGCCCGATGCGGATCGCGCTGCCCTTTCCGCCGTTCGCGGGGGTGTGCACGATCGACAGCACGCCGTCGACCGGCGCGATGCCGTCGAGCACCTTTGCGGTGCCGTCGGTCGATCCGTCGTTCACGACGATGATTTCACGAGCCGCAGGAAGCGGAATCTGGAGCAGCCGGTCTATGACCTGACGAACGGTGCCAGCTTCATTGAACACTGGCACGATGATCGAAATGAGTTGGGGAGACGCTTGCATTGATAGATTGGCAGATTGGAGGATTGTCAGATTGTTGTCAGAGTGATCTGCAATCTCTCAATCCGGCAACATTCTCACAATCTTCCAATCTGCCAATCTCCCAATGGTGATTCACTTGCGCCTTGCAGGAGGAGCAGGCGCCGGTGTGTATTCCACAGTCACATCGCTGATGATCGCGATCGGGCGGCCGGTCGCCGAATAGTTCGCCGGCTGGCCGTCGGCGCGCACGACGTTCAGCTTCTCGCCAAGAATGGTGACTTCTGTGAGCTCGGGAGGAATCTCGAGCGAAATCGGTTCGCTGCCGACAGGCGCCACCGCTTTCACGCCGCCCGGACCGGCGCCGCCGGTGATGCGCTCGAGGAGATCGGCGGCCGTGCGGAATTCGGTCGCCACCGCCGCCCGTGCCAGCAGCGTGTTGTCGAGCGTCAGCACGCCGATGCCCGCCATGTACGAGGCAAATCCTCGTTTCAGCCGCACCTCTTCTTCAGAGTAGGTGTGACGGTTGTGGAGGTTGAATCGCAGCGTCAGCGGTCCACGGTGGGGCGGCAGCTTGATGAGGATGCCCTCTTTCGGGTCGCGCCCCGTCAGCACGTCGCAATACTCGCGCTTGGTCTTGACGCCGGCGCCAAGCGGCGAGGGGCACGTCATCTCGGCCGGTGCCACCGTCGGTTTCCGCGGTGGTGGTGCCGGCTTGCGGGTCGAGCCGCGAGTCTGCGCATCGAGCGAACCGGCGGTGGACAGGATGGCGACGAGTCCCACGACCACAGACCATCGACGGTAGACCGACCATCGACCGTGGCCCCGCGACCATCGCCCAGCGCCCAGCCCGTTAATCATCAATACACGCCGCCATTGGCTCGGGAGACGTCCGAATCGTCGTGCGCAGCTTGATCAGCTCGAGGAACTCCATGCGCGTGCGCGCGCTGTCGCGGAACGCGCCGAGCATCGAGCTGGTGACGCAGAACGAGTTCTGCTTTTCCACGCCGCGCATCGACATGCACAGGTGCGTCGCGTCCATCACGACGGCCACGCCGAGCGGGTTGATCTTTTCGCGGATGGTCTCGGCAATCTGGCTCGTCAGCCGTTCCTGAATCTGCAGCCGGCGGCTGAACATGTCGACCAGCCGCGGAATCTTGCTGAGGCCGATGACCCTGGTACGCGGGATGTAGGCGATGTGGCACTTGCCGAAAAACGGCAGCAGGTGGTGCTCGCACAGGCTGTAGAAGTCGATGTCTTTGACGATCACCATCTCGCTGTAATCGACGGTGAACAGCGCGTCGTTGAGCACTTCGTCGACGTCCATGTTGTAGCCGCTCGTGAGGAACCTGAGGGCCTTGTCGACACGCTTGGGGGTGTTGAGAAGCCCCTCGCGGCTCGGATCTTCGCCAAGCTCGGCGAGGAGCTGCCTGATGAGCTCCTGCATTACGGGAATTGTACAGGCTAGTTGCCGGGTCTACAAAGCAAGACCCGGCCTACGTGGTACGTAGGGCGGGCGCGGTATGTGGGACGTAGGGCGGGTCCTGCTCTTTGGACCCGCCGCCTAGAATCGAACGCCGACTGAAAATCTGAAAATGCGGGGCGAGGTGAAGCCGAACGAATTCTGCGGTTGGCCGAAGCTGGACGCCCGCTGCCAGTTGACCCCTTCCACCGGCTGCGTCGTGTACGGATTGAACGGCGCCATCATCTGCACCGCCTGCGAGATGCTGGTGAGATCGGTAATGCCGCCATTCCGGAACACGTTCTCGCCGCAGCCACAGGCCTGGTACTGATTGAAGACGTTCAGGACCTCGCCGTGGAAGAAAAGCTCGGGTCGGAATCCGCCCGACTGCCCGAATCGATAACCGTAGTTGACGGCCAGGTCCGTGCGATACGTGGCGTCCGTGCGAAACGGATCGCGGCCGAGAAAGAAATACTCGACCTGCGGCGGGGGCGTCTGGTAGCCGGGATTGGGCAGACCGGCCGTCGGAACGAGCGCCATCGCCGGAAACGGCACGCCTGAGGCGAACTGCTGCACCAGGCCAATCGTGATTGTGCCGGACGTCACGCTCATGGGCACGTTGTAGGTGGCCCACATCCTCGCCCGATGCCGCTGATCGATCGCGAGGTCGCCTTCGGGATAGTTCCACGACGCCGTGCGGTATTCCGGGTAGTTGTTCGCCAACGCGCCGCTCGGTCCGCCCGCTGCGGTCTCGCCTTCGAGGCTGCCCTGCGCGTGCGAGAGCGTGTAGTTGGCCCCCACCATCATCTGCGCCCCGAAGTTGTAGCTCGCCTGCGTCGTCAAGCCGATGTACTGCCGGTCGGTCCGGTCGGAGTTCTCGACAACGTTCCTGTCGAAGGTACTTCCGTTGCTCGTCACGGTTCCGGTGCCGCGATCAGTGCGGAGGCTGTAGAAGTTCCTGAAATCGCGGTAGATGATATCGGCGCGCAGGGTGCCCCGCTGGCCGAGCGCCCGGCTCACACCGCCGGAGTACTCGATTGAGTACGGCGAGGTCAGCGGGTCGTCGATCGTCATGTTCACGCCTGGAAGGGTCGCTGACTGGGTCGCGCGTCCATCGCCGCCAAGCGCATCGTGCCACGCGAAAATCTGCCTGACCGCGGCCTCGGTCGTGACGAGCGATTCAGTCGGATCGTTAAGGTTGGCGTTAATCGGTGCGCCGCTATACACCCATCGGTATGTCGCGGCATTTCCGGCCTTCGCGGTCGACGCCGCGAGGTTGCTCGTCAACGCCATCGTGTACCGGGCGTAGCTGCCGCTCACCGCCCAGGCGCCGCGGCCCGTCGGGTCCCAGACGACCGAGACGCGGGGGCTCACCGACACATCGTTGCCAACCGTCGTCCCGTCTCCATCGGTCGCATCGTTCTTGTCGGCACGCAGACCGACATTCAACGTCACCCGCTCGTTGAGGCGCCAGGTGTCGTTGGCAAACAGCGAGTGCACGCGCAGGTTCGAGCCCTCGCTCAACGCAACCAGCGGATTGCGGTCGAGCGTCGTGGAGCCCGGGAGAAGAACGGGAAATATCTGCTCGCCCCGGACGATGGACGAAGTGCCGCGGATTCGGTAGTCGCTGCCCGAGGGATGCGTGTTGGCGATGATGTTGTCGTTGAAATAGTCGTACCCGAAGACGATCTGATGCGAGCCGTATGCGCTGTTCGAAAGAAAGTACGAACCCTTCAGGATGACGTTCTCGTTGTTGCGTTGCTCGTCGCCGTCGCAGACAGAGCCGGAGCAGAACGTCGGGCTCCAGAAACGCCAGTTCCGTTGGAGGTCGAGGACGAGCGTTCCCTCAATCCGGTCTCTCGTATTCGCGCCGACATCCGTGAGCGCAAACTTGCGCGCGGCGTATTGCGCCGACAACGAGAAGTTCGGCGTCAGCACGCCTGTGTATTGCGTCGAGATCATGCTCTGCGGCTGCCCCTGTGGCGTCAGGCTCTTGAGATCGGCAACCTGCTGTGCCGTAGAGTTGAAAAGCGTCTGGTTCAGCTTGAAGAACGACCCCTGCAGCGAATGCCCCGTCCGGGGCGTGTAGGTGAGCTTCCCTTCGTAGCGCTGCTCTTCGTTGCGTCGCTGATAGGCGATGTTGGTGCCGACGGTGCTGCGTTGCTCGACCTGTTTCTGCGAGCGCATTGCGCCGAAAAACCACAACCGGTCTTCCGACACGGGCCCGCCGAAGGTTGCCTCGTAGGTCGGCACGACCTTGTCGGCCTTGAGCAGGGAGCGCGTCATTCCCGGCACCGTGATCAACTGCGTCGTCTGGAACGGCGTCAGCGACCGCCAGTTGTCGTTGGCAAACGACGTGCGGAACGAGCCGCTGAACGTGTTGCCGCCGGACTTGGTGACGGCCGTCGCGACACCGCCGGCAAAGCGTCCGTACTCGGCAGACACGCCGGCGCTCGCCACGGTGATTTCCTGGAGCGCGTCCTCGATGTACGGCGTCATCGGCATGCCGCGCAGGTTCTCGTTGATGACCGCCCCGTTCAGGATGAAGAGATTTTCGTATGACTGCGATCCGTTGATCGTGTACGCGCCTCGAGGACCGGTGGGATGCACCGCCGGTGCCATCAGCAGCACCGCATCGATCGTGCGGTTCGACGGCAGCGTGGCCATCAGCTGCTGCGTGAAATTGGTGGCGACCTGTGCGGTCTCGACAAACGGCTGCGCCTGGCCGACCACGTCGACCGAGACGGTCAGCGCCGCGAGCGACATGTTCGCGTCGAGCCGCGCGTTCTGGATCCCTGCGACGTTGAGCGTGCGCTGCTGTGTCTGGAAACCATCGAGCACGAATGAAATCGTGTAGGTCCCGGGTGGCAGGAGCGCGACGAGGTAATCGCCCGTCTCCGACGTGATGACGCTTCGCGATCCTGGCGCGCTCGGAGATGTCACTTCCACGGTCACACCGGGCAGCGGCTGACCATCGTTCGACATCACGCGGCCCGAAATATTTCCAGTGGGCGCCTGCGCTCCGACCGGCAAGACCAGAGCCAGGATCGCCGCCGCGAGTAGAAACGACGCTAATCGAAGCTTTGCCATACTAGGGTTTTATCGGATTTTGCGCCGTTCCCTGTAGAAGGACAACCCCTTAAGCAGTCAGATATTTGCGGCGTTCCGCGTGTCAGTGAATGACCTACTTCATGATTTTGGATTTCGCCTACCGACAATTTGGATCTGCATACAATTTGATCCGTATGCCTCTCTAAATTGTTAGGAATTTGCTAAATTGAACGGTTGTTACTTTAGGCATCTTTCTCGCTAGGAGTTCTACCTTGGACGTTAATTGTGACGCCCACGGCCATTTTCAAGGAGAGGCTATGAATACGGGACGACGTGAACAGAGCCAGGCAGCGTCATGGCTGCTGTGCTTTCTGTTGTCGCTCGGCATGCTCCTCGGCCCTGCGCTCAACGTGCAGGCTCAGGAGCGAACCACGGGAACCGTGCAAGGTGCACTTACAGATGCGAGCGGGGGCGTCCTGCCCGGCGTCTCGGTCGTGTTTACCAATCAGAGAAACCAACGGGTAACGACGGTGCAAACAGACGGTGCCGGAACGTACCGGGCAGAGCTGGAACCCGGAATGTATGCGGTCCGGTTCGAACTGAGTGGATTTGCACGCCAGGAGGTTTCCAACCTCGAAGTGCAGCTCGGACGCAGCTACGACGTCAACCAGCAGATGAAGGTCGGCAACGTCAGCGAGGCTGTGCAGGTGACGGCTGAAAACGCACCTCTCGTCGACACGCGCAGCACCATCATCGCGCATAACGTGACAGCCGAGGAAATCGACCGGATGCCCAAGGGTCGCAGCTTCCAGTCGATCGCCCTGGCCGCGCCCTCGGTCAATTCCGGCGATATCGAAGGCGGCTTCCAGGTGAACGGCGCCAGCGGCGCCGAAAACGCCTTCACCGTTGACGGCGTTGTCACCAACAGTCTCGTGAACGGCTCGTCGCGACAGAACACCGTGTTCGAGTACATCCAGGAAGTGCAGGTCAAGACGACCGGGCTTCCGGCCGAAATCGGCGGCGCGCTGGGCGGCGTCATCAGTGCGGTGACGAAGTCGGGCGGCAACATCTTTACCGGTGAAAGTCACTATTATTTCGACGGCAGCGTCCTGAGCGCCGGTCCTATCAAACGGCTGGTGCTGAGTCCAATCGACGACAGGACCGTCAGCTACGTGCAGGACGACAAGCAACCGGATATCCGTCACGAGTTCGGAGGGTCCATCGGCGGCCCCATCATGCGTGACAAGCTGTTCTTTTTCGGATCGTTCTCTCCCCGCATTAACACGCGAACCAATGACTACAACTTCTCGTCGGGCACCGAAACCGGTGAGATCGAGCGAACGACGAAACTGATGCAGGCGTTCGGCAAGGTCAGCATGGGTAGCCGCCGGGTCAACGCTTACGTGACAGGGCTGGCGACTCCGACCTACGTCAAAGGCACCCTGCTGTCCTACAACGGCATCGGCCCCCAGATCGTGTCGAGCTCGAAGGCCGCGGCCGCGCCAAACATCGATCGTGGCACGGAGCAGATGCAGGTCAATACGACCGCGAACGTGGATTTGGTGGTCAGCAACAATGCGTACTTGACGCTGCGCGCCGGCTATTTCCACGATCGATACAGCGACACCGGTATTCCAACGACGACGAACTACACGTATCAGACCGCAAGTTCGGACTGTGCGCGGCTCATCGCGGGCTGCGTCGTGCCGGCGAACCTGGCCGGTCCTGTCAACACGGTCAACACGCCGCGCGCGAAGATCACGGACTTCGACACGACGAAGCGCCGCACGTTCAACGCCGACTACAATCACACGTTTCAGGGCGGTGGCTGGCACACGCTGAAGGGCGGGTTCGGCTATCAGAGAACGATTAACGACGTGGAGTCGCGTTATCCAGGCGGGTACGTCGATGTCTTCTGGGGCTCGACTCTGGCATTGGCCGGACAGGCGAACGACAGAGGCGCGTACGGTTACTACGCGGTGAACGACAACGGCACCGTCGGCGTGGCCGGCGCGAACATCATTTCCCTGTACATTCAGGATCAGTGGCAGATCGCGGATCGACTCACACTGAGCATTGGCGTCCGTGCAGAGGACGAAAAGGTTCCGTCGTTCAGAACGGAGCTTCGGGAGAACGCGCTCGAGTTCAGCATGGCCGACAAGATCGCGCCACGCCTGGGCGCCAGCTACGACCTCTTCGGAAATGGCCGCGCCAAACTGTATGGAAGCTGGGGCCGCTATTTCGACTGGACGAAGTACGAGCTGCCGCGCGGCTCGTTCGGCGGCGACATCTGGTGCATCAAGTATCGGGCGCTCGATAACCCGAACGACTTTGTCAACGCGACGTTCGACAACGCGCCAGGTCGCGACCTCTGGAAAGGCACTGGTAACTGCCGCGATCGCCGCGTACCCAACTTCGACACGGTCGACCCCGCGATCAAGCCGATGTCGCAGGACAGCTTCAGCGCGGGCTTCGACTACGAAGTCAATTCACGCACGGTGGCGACGGTCCACTACGTGCACAACAACCTCAACCGGACGATCGAAGACCTCGGCGCGCTTGTCGGCGGCAACGAGGTGTACCTGATTGCCAATCCCGGAGAGGGTCAGGCCGAGTTCACGCCGACGTCGTTTGCTCCGCTGACGCCGACGTTCGTCACGCCCAAGCCGAAGCGTCAATACGACGCCGTCGACGTGGGGCTCAGTCGCCGGTTCGCGGACCGCTGGTTCGCGAGCGGCAACCTCACCTTCAGCCGACTTTACGGGAACTACGCGGGCATCGCGAGCTCGGATGAAATCCGTACGCCAACCCTGGGCGTCGGCTCCGCCACGGCGCAACAGCAGGCGGCATCGACGTTCCGCCAGGGCGGCAACGTGAATCGTGCGTGGGACTCCGACGAACAGATGTACGACTCGCACGGCACTCTCGACACGCTCGGCCGCCTGGCAACCGATCGCCCGGTGGTGCTCAAGCTGTATGGCGCGTACAACCTGACGCGCAATACACTGGTGGGCCTGAATTTCTACGGCGGCAGCGGCACCCCGATGACCACCTACGTGAACACGGTGAATCAGACGGAGCTCTTCGTCGAAGGGCGCGGCGACATGGGTCGCACCCCGTTCTTCAGCAAGACCGACCTGCTTCTCTCGCATGAGCTTCCGATGTCGGGCAACAAGCGTGTGCGGCTGGAGCTGAACGTGCTGAACCTCTTCAACCAGAAGACGTCGCGGCATATCTTCAACTTCCTGAACCGTGGCGGCGGCGTGGCGCGCGCCTCGTCCGCGATCAACCTGACGAACGTCAACCTCGTCAACGGCTACGACTACAACGCCCTGCTTCGGGCGACGCCCGACGGCGAGAACGCGTTCGATCCGCGCTACGGCATGGCGGATCTGTTCGAACCGGGCACGCAGGGTCAGGTGTCGGTGAAGTTCCTCTTCTAATCAGTAGGGCGGGTCTTGCACGGCAAGACCCGCCCTGCACTCCGCTTACATTCGTGCATGTCGGGGGAGCATTTTGCTCCCCCGGTTTTTTGTACAGACCCCTTTTGGCTCCAAATCCAATGACATTCCACGCAAATGCTTGAAGTACCATGAGCTTTTCCTGTGCCGTTTTGAAGCTCCTGTTTTGGCCTGGTTCTTGTATTAGGTGATGGCAGGACGGGAGGCGAGAGACCATGATGACCACCACCGCAACGGGAACGCCACTGCCGATGAGATCTACCTCACAGCAGGTTGTCGTGGTCAGCAAGCAGTCTCAACTGAACGGGTTACTCGAGACTGTGCTCGACGCGGGCCAGTATGATGTCGTGTTCGTGGAATCGACGGAGCGCGCTTACAGCCATATCAAGCGGCTGACACCGCATCTCATCATCGTGTGCCTCGATATCGACGATATCGACGGCTTCCAGGTGTTGTCGATGCTGAAGCTCGATCCGGATACCAAAGATATCCCTGTCGTGACCTGCACGGTGACGCAGGAAGAAGAAGTGACACGCGACGAATCGCTCGACCTGCCGGACGACGTATTCAGCCAGCCGGCGGCATTACAGCTGAATTAATTCAACATGTCGGGGCCAGGGGCGAGGAGCGTATAGCTCCCGCCCCTTTTGTTTTGCTCCCAGACCTCCTTAGCGAAACATCCCAGCCCGAGAAGCCCTCAGCCCTAAACCCTCAGCCCTAAGCCCTAAGCCCTAAGCCCTAAGCCCTAAGCCCTAAGCCCTGAGCCCTAAACCCAGCACCCTGAGCCCTACTCCTGTTCGCTCCTGTCTGTACAGAGTCGCCAAAGTCTGATACCGTAGCCGGCCGTGACGACGCCCCCAGAAAAACGCGACCGGGAACGCGTCGAAATTCTCGGAGAGTTGCACGGCGAGATCATGGTCTTCCAGCCCCTGTCGATCCGGGAGATCAGCCAGGGTGGATGTCTCGTCGAAACGGCATTCCCGCTTCACCTCAATTCCCTGCACGACATCCGGCTGACACTTGGCGACCGGTCTGTCGTGTTGAAGGGCCGGGTCGCCCACTGCCGCATCAGCGACGTCGATCAGGAGATCGTGCACTACCGCTCGGGCATCGAGTTCATCGAGCCGTCCGATCGGATCCACGAGGTGATTGTCGAATTTATCGAAGCGATTAAAGCTGGAAGGCGTCTAGCGTAGGCTCCTGACTGCCGGCTTCCGGCTGCAGGCCAGAATCCCGAAGTCTGAAGCCTGTGGCCTACCGGTTCTTCAGATGCGCCAGGTAATCGCCTGAGGTAATCCGCGGCGCCCGTCCGAGCGGCGCGTTGTAGAAATACACCCACACATCTTCGGTCCGGCCGTCGTCGAGCGTGGCCGACACGCGCACGCGGTTGTAGAGACTGCTCTCGGGCTCTGCCGGGCGATGGCCTTCGATACGATCGAGCGCGGCGAGCACTTTCGGCGCGTCGGTGATCTCGAACACTTCACCCCACACGCGCGCGTCGCTTGCCGGGACGGCCGCCGGGTAGATTCCGAGGTCGAACAGTTTTCCGTTGATCCAGCCGCGGCCGGCAAACTTCAGAAAGTCGTCGATCCCCGCACGCGTCGTGCGGTTGAATCCTGTTCGGAGTGTGCCGTAGAAAAAAATCTGTTCAGGCATGAATGGGTACGTCGTGGGCCGATTCGCCGCACGCAAACGAGTCTAGCATGCGTTCGGCGGGGATTCGGGGACACAGAGATCACCGAGAAAATACGAAGCTTTCAACACGGAGGCACAGAGCCACGGAGAAAATGACCGGATCGACTTCGCGGGCCGCTACGCGGCCCGCACAGAAGGAAGAGCGGCGCCAATATTCAAGAGCGGCGTGTTTTCAGGCTCTTGAATATTGCGCGCTGCTCTTCCTTCTGTGCGCCATCGGCGCGAAGTCGATCTCGCCTCAGTGCCTTCGTGACTCCGTGTTAATGCTGCAAGCCTTTTCCGTGTTCTCTGTCAGTCTCTGTGAGCTCGGTGTCCAGGCTCTTACCGTCCGGCGGGCGGTGGGCTGGGTGGGCTCGTCGGGTTGGGCGGCGGTCCGCCGCCGCGGGGGGCGAGCATGCGGAGGGTGTCGGGCGCCATGGCGAAGGACATCTGCACCGTCTTGTTGGTGCCCGAAAGCTCGATCGATTTCAGCGTGTTTTCGAAGCCCGGTTTTCCGCTCGCCTGCAGGCGGGCGAGCGAGACGAAGCCGCGCACCACGTCGCGCAGCTGATCGGCGGCCGCCTGGTCGCCGGTTTCTGCGCGAATCGTGGCCTTCATGCCGCCGTTCACGTTCGCCTTCACCGAGACGAGCCGCACCGGCGGAACCTGGCCTGTGACCTCGCTCGGCAGCCGCATGCGACGGGTGATCGCGTCGAACTGGCCGACCACCCATGCCGTGCTGCCCGCCGTGTCGCGAATGAGATTCATCATCTCGGCATTGGTCGTGATGTTCTCCGCGCCGCTCGACGCGTCGCGCGTGCGATCGATCGCGCGGCGCACCAGATCGGCCTGCCCAATCGCAATCAAATCGGCGCCCGCCAGCCCGACGGCGACGTCGTGCCCGTCCTCACGATGCACGAACATTTTCCTGCCGTTGTAATCCTCGACGGCTCCGCCATGATTGCGCATGGCCTGCTCGATACGCGCCTGGTCGAACGATCCCTGAACGAGCACCAACACCCTCGGAATTTCGGGACGCCCCTGCTTCTGCGGATCGGGCGCCGTGTACGGCTCGACGTACGCGATGACGTGATGGACCTGTTTCTCGAGATCGACGCCGGCGAAGTCGTTCATCATCTGCCGGCCCTTGTGGGACCCTGCGTCGATCGTGGGCATCAGCTCGCGACGCAGCTCGGAGTTCATGAGCGCCTCGACGTTGGCGAAGGCCACGACCTCGGCATTGGCGGGGACATATCTGACCTCCGGCGGCAGCCCGGCCGGCACGCCGGCGACCCGGTTATAGGCGAGATAGGCAATCAACCCGCCGCCAAGGCCCACGGCCAGCACACCGACGGCGCCGATCAGGAAATATCGCGTCTTTTTGGTCATGGCTGTTACAGAAGTAGACGAAACCGCTCCCCCGACGGTTCCCGCCTGCGCGCCTCTGACGCCCAACGCTTCGGCGCGGCAGGCCCGCCTTTAAGGCCCGAACCTACGAACCACGAACCACAAACCACAAACCACGAACCCTATTGATCCAGTATGTATTCCCGTTTTTCGACGGTTCTGGCGGCCAACCAGAGCGCCACCCCCAGAATCACCGCCAGCCACATAAGGCTCGTCAGCGGCGACGGAGGGTCCGAGAACAGCGACTGAATGGCCGTGACCGTGTCGTCCTGCGGCATCGAGTGCGGCACCAGCGACTGGAGGTAGTGGGCCACAGTGAAACGACGCAGGTAGCCGGGCACAAAGAGCGCCACCTGCTCCCATCCAAACACCAGGATGAGTCCCGCCACGAGAGGACGGGGCACCAGCGCGCCAATGAGCGCGAACACGGCGCCATATACGGCCAGCCCCAGCGCCAGCAGGCCCAGATCGGTCAGCAACTGCGGAAAGGTCGCCCCGATGCTGCCGCCCGCGACCGGCGTAATGAGAAGGTAGACCGTCGTCACCGAGGGCAGCACCACGAGGCCCGTGCAAACCAGATAGGCGAGATATTTGCCGATGATGATCGCCCCGCGAGGGACGGGGCGGGTGAAGAGATACGTGATCGTTCGATCCTCGACTTCATCTGAAATCAGCGAGGTGCCGTAAAACGCGCCAAGCACGGGCACCACGAAGCGGAGATACAACAGCCAGATCATGCCGCCGAAAATAACCGGACCCGGCACAGGCACGCCGTTCACCCTGAACGACGACATGCCCATCTCGTTGATGACGCGCAGCAGTACCGCGATGGCAACGGGCGCGCCGGTCGCCAGCACCATGAAGACCGTGCGCCTCGACCACAGCATCTGCGTAATCGACATCTCGAATACGCGGAACACGGCGTTCCAGAATGGTGGCCGGGTCATGATTTCACCAGATACTCGAAGACGGCCTGCAGGTTGTCGTCGGGCGAGGTGATCTCGTAGATATCGCCCGCGCCGTTATTGGCCGCCATCTCGGTGACGCGCGCATAAAAGACGTCGGGCTTCGCCGTCTGGACAAACACCGCGTCTTCCTCGAAGCGAACGCTCAACACATCCTCGTTCGCCACGAGCGTCGTCGCGAGCGCGCGCGGGTGCTTCGAGCGCAGGCACACCGTGTGCGGATGCTCGTCGATGAGATCGCGAATCTGATGA
Source organism: Vicinamibacterales bacterium (assembly GCA_963811435.1). Lineage (GTDB taxonomy): Bacteria > Acidobacteriota > Vicinamibacteria > Vicinamibacterales > JAMQPK01 > JAMQPK01. The sequence goes on along the minus strand of CAWERD010000002.1, from coordinate 1,977,167 downwards.
ACGTTGCCTTCGGCCAGCACGCGGCCGTGATGCATCAGCAGGATGTCGGACGTCAGCGCTTCGACTTCGTGAAGGATATGGCTCGAGACGATGACGTTGCGCCCCGTTGCCGCCCAGTTGCGGAGCAGGCGGATCGTCTTGCGCCGCGCCAGCGGATCCATACCCGAGAGCGGCTCATCGAGCACCAGCAGCTCGGGTTGGTGCGCAATCGCCTGGGCGAGCTTCACGCGCTGCCGCATTCCTTTGCTGTATGCCCCTATGCGCTTGTTGGCCGCTTCCTGCAGATCAACCTGCTCGAGCGCGGCCATTGCGGCGTCGGCGGCTTGCTTCTCGGAGTACCCGTGGAGACGAAGCAGCGCGGTCACCCATTCGTGGCCGGTCATCCGGTCGTAGAAGGCATCTTGTTCAGGACAGACGCCCATACGGAGGTAGATGCCCGGATTCCCCCACACCGGCTCGCCGAGAATTTTTAGAGAGCCTTTGCTGGGTTTCAGCTGACCGGTAATCAGTTTGAGCAGCGTCGATTTGCCGGCCCCGTTGGGACCAAGCAGTCCCGTGACGCCGCCGCCGATGGTGAGCGTGACGTCGTTCAGCCCGATCACCTGGCCATACCACTTCGACAAGTGGTCGGTTTGCACCACTGCCGCTTCCGTCACGTCACCACCTCGATGGCCCGAATGCGGCGGCTCAGGACGAACGCCGAGATCGCAATGACGAAGCCGATGACGGCCGCCGAGATGAGCGGAGGCGTGTCGTAGCGCGGCGGCATGCGGAACAGGACGTCGCCGACCTGATGGACGTTGGAGAAAATCGATACCCACGAGAACATCGTGCTGTCGCCGACGCCCGCGATGACGCCATAGACGGCGTGAGTAAAGAACGCAATGCCCGCGTACATCACGGCCACGAACCAGCGGCTGTTGCTCAGCGACGAGAGCGCGAGGATCAGAAACGTCGACAGCGTGATCTTGATGACCGAGTACGCCGAAATCGAGGGAATGAGCGACAGATTGTCGCGGACGAAGGCCATGCTGCCCATGAACGCGGGCACCAGAAACAGCAGCAACAACGCCGGGAGCCAGGTGACGGCGGCGAGCGACGCCATCAGAATCGCCGCCTTCCCGGCGATGTACTGCGACCGGGTGACCGGCCGCGAAAGATAGAGCTGAAGCGCTTTTGCGCGGATGTCGTCGGCAATCAGCCCCGAGCCCGCGTAGACCGTGATGAAGAACGTCAGCGCGTCCTGCTGGTTGAGAAAGTCGCGGAACGTCCGCGGCGTGACGGCGAGCATTCCCATCTGCGACATGCCTGGCACGTTCGCCGCCGCCCAGATCTGGACGCCGCGAACGACCACCGGCATCCACGCAAGAATCATCAGGAACAGAAACGCGCGCTTGCGCGCGAGGATGCGGAGGCCATTTGCCGCGATGACGATCCATGCGCGGCCCCGGAGATCGCTTCCACCTTCACGCCTCCTGTACCGCTCGCGGTGAATGGGCATCTATTCCTCTCCCATCGCCTGGGCAAAGACGTCTTCGAGCGTGGGAACGCTCTGTTTCAGATGGCGCACCTGCGCGCCGACCTGGGCGGCGGAGGAGAACAGCTGTTCTGTCGCGGCCCCGGGGGGCATCAGCACGCGGAACACGTCGCTGTCGGTCTCGCGGCATTCAAAGGCCTGCGTGCGGAGCCGCTCGACGAACGCTTCCCTGTCGCCCTTTACGCGAACTTCGAAGATGTGGCCCGCCGGTTTTTTCAGCGACGCGATCGGCCCCTGCATCACCACCTGACCACGATTCATGACGACCACCACGTCGCAGACCGATTCGACATCGGGCATGACGTGCGACGACAGAATCAGGCTGATGTGCCTGTTGTGCGCGATGTCGCGCACGAGCGCGAGCATCTCCTCGCGCCCCTTGGGATCCATGCCGTTGGTGGGCTCGTCGAGCAGCAGCAAGTCGGGATCGTGCACGAGCGCCTGCGCGAGCTTGATGCGCTGCTTCATGCCGGTCGAATACGTTTCGACGTTGCGATAGCGCGCTTCGCCCAGGCCGACGTAATACAGCACCTCGTGCGCGCGCTGCATGGCGTCGGCCGGCGGCAGGCCCGAGAGCTCGGCGCAGTAGGCGACAAACGACACGGCAGTCATGCCGGGAATCTGCGCGTCGTTTTCAGGCATGTACCCGACGCGGGCGCGGATTTCGAGCGGCGCCACGGCGACATCGAGGTCGAGCACGCTGATGCGGCCGGAGTCGGGTGTGATCAGGCCGAGCAACGCCTTGAGCATCGTGCTCTTCCCGGCGCCATTCGGGCCGAGCAGCCCGACCGCGCCGGCCGGAAACGCCGCCGAGACATCAGAGAGCGCCCACTGCGTGCCGTAGCGCACTCCGACCTTCTCGAGAATGGCGACGAATTCGGACATTAATGGTCTATACGAACTGGACTGAGGGGCTGTTCCCAACGTTACGGTTCTCGGTTCTCGGTGCTCGGTGCTCGGTTCCAGTTCTGGGTTCTGGTTCTGAGGTATCCGTGCTGGAACCGAGAACCAAGAACCGGAACCCAGCACCTAGAACCCAGAACCTAGAACCGCTGCTTCCTTACAGACCCAGCAGCTCCCTCCGCTCCCGCATGAACGCGATCACATTCCCAATATGCTCGTCGAGCGGCAGGCCGAGCTCCTCGGCGCCCTTTCGGAGGTCGTCGCGGCTCACGCCCTTCGCGAAGGCCTTGTCCTTCATCCGCTTGATGACAGACGAAGGCTCGAGATCCTGAACGCTTTTCGACGGCCGCACGAGCGCCGCGGCAGTGACGAATCCTGCCATCTCGTCGCAGGCAAAGAGCGTGTGCTCCAGCTGGGATTCGCGCGGCGTGCTGGTGTGCTCGCCGTGAGAGAGGATCGCGCGGATCACGAAATCCGGACAGCCGCGCTCGCGCAGAATTTCCGCGCCGCGGAACGGATGGTCTTTCAGATCGGGATACTGCTCGTAGTCGAAATCGTGCAACAGCGCGACGACGCCCCAGGTCTCTTCGTCTTCGCCAAACTTGCGCGCGTAGCCGCGCACCGCCGCTTCGACCGCGAGCGCGTGCTTCCGCAGGCTCTCGCTCTTGGTGTACTCGGTCAGCAGATTCCAGGCGTTCTCGCGCGTCAGCTCGAACATTCCTAATCCCCAATCGCCAATCCCTAATCTCTTAGCCCTTAGCCTTCAGCCCTTATCCCTTAGCCTTCAGCCCTTAGCCCTCAGCGCTCCGTCGGCCGCGCCGCCCGGTGCGACAGCTCGGCAATCAACGAGCGGGGCGCCAGGCGCGCGGCGACCGGGATCAGCTTATTCCGAAGTCCCGGAATCGCCACATCCTTCCCCTTCATCATCGCGTCGTAACCGACGCGCGCCACGCGCGGCGCATCCATGACGAACGCTTCGAACAGCCGCGACCGTTGCGAGCCCGCCCGGACCTTGAACTCCGATTCCGTCGGTCCGGGACACAGCGTCGTCACCGTGATGCCCTGCGACTTCAACTCGTAGTCGATCGCCAGCGAGAACGACAGAACAAACGCCTTGCTCGCATAGTAAACCGACATCCAGGGGCCCGGCACAAACGCCGCGGTCGACGCGACGTTCAGGATGCGCCCGCTGCGGCGTTCGATCATCTGCGGCAGAAATCGCTTCGTGAGATCGACCACCGACGTCGCGTTCAGCTGAATCATCTTCAACTCGGCATTCAGATCCGTCGTCGCGAACTTCCCGTAGAGCCCGGTGCCGGCGTTGTTGACCAGAAAGTGCACGTCGAGAGCGCGGCCCGCGACGGCCTGGTGCAGGCGGCGCGGACCCTCCGGATCTGTGAGGTCTTCGGGCAGGCACACGACGTCCACGCCGTACTTCTTCTGGATCTCGCCGCCGCGCGCCTCGAGCTTGTCACGCCTGCGCGAGACGAGAATCAGATCGTGCCCGTACCCGGCAAACACCTCGGCGAGCGCCGCGCCGATCCCGGTCGAGCCGCCCGTAATCAGCGCGCGTTGTTTTGCCATTTGTGCGTCCTTGCCGCGGCCACCGCTTTCTCGATGACGGATGTCGCCTTGGGAGTGAGCCGGTACCGATCGAGGTCGGTGGGTTCGACCAATTCCGCAGCGGCGACGTCGGAGCCGTGGTTGAGATGCCCGCCAACGGGCCGGCACAAGTAATCGATAAGCACGTAGTGATACCGTACCTTTCGCTCGGGATCGAGCAGGATGCGGTCGAACACGTCGACGACCGGCCCGACTTCCACTTCGAGCCCTGTCTCTTCGAGCATTTCTCTCGCAAGCCCCGCCTCGAGCGTTTCGCCGAGCTCCAGACGGCCGCCCGGCAGGCTCCACTGGCCGGCCAGCGGCTCGAAGCGCCTTTTGACGAGCACCACTCTGCCGTTGTCGATGATGACCGCGCCGACACCGACGATGGGTTGACCGGGATATTGCCGCGAGGGCCGCGAGGCATTCACCGGCACCACCTCTTCCTCGGCCTGAAAGCTGAGCGGGTGCCTGACGCCGCGCTGGCGCCGGATGCGGCCGCTCTCGATCCAGAACTCGTCGTAGCCGGCGCTCGTGGCAACGTCACCGTCGGCGTTCTGCTCGCGGCCCCGCCATTCCGCGTGCATCGCTCCGGTCTCGACGCGCGCAATCATCCGGACGTTCCGCTGCGTACGGCGCGCAAACGCAGCCGCCATCTGCTGCCGTACTTCATCACGTCCGCTCGCAATGACCGCTCCGGTGTCGTTGGTTGCATCGTCGTGATACAGGGCGGTGAGGCCGTCGAGATCGCCGGCATTGAACGCCTGGAACCATCGGCGGACGAGCTCGAAAGGGTCGGTGGGCACGTCAGAATTCTAACCACAGAGGAGAAAGCCGAACAGAGGAGAAGCAAAGAGGATCACTCCTCTGTGGTAAAAGATCATCGGACTGAAACCATGAAAGCACACACGAAGTATCTGACGCTGAACATTCCGTCAAAAATGGCGTTCCGGAACATCACGCCCGAGGTGGACGAAGCCGTGCGTGCCAGCGGCGTTCAGGAAGGGCTGGTCCTCGTGAACACGATGCACATCACGGCGTCGGTGTTCATCAACGACAACGAGCGCGGCCTGCACCACGATTTCGGCAAATGGCTCGAAGAGCTGGCGCCGTTCAATCCCGATCCCAATCACTACCATCACAACCGCACCGGCGAAGACAATGCGGACGCACACCTCAAGCGCCAGATCATGGGCCGCGAGGTGGTGGTGGCGATCACGAAAGGGAGACTGGATTTCGGACCATGGGAGCAAATCTTCTACGGAGAGTTCGATGGGAACCGGAACAAACGGGTTCTCATTAAGGTGATTGGTGAATAGGGCTTAGGGCTGAGGGCTGAGGGCTGAAGGGCTTAGCCAGACCTATAGAGGCAGTGACGGGTCCGCATTCAGATCCAGCCCTGCCCTCTTTCCCGCGTAAAAGTTTCTGAGGCCGGCGGCGGCAATCATGGCCGCGTTGTCGGTGGAAAGCGAAATGTGCGGGACGTAGGCGGGAATGTCGCGCCGCTTTGCCTGGTCGGCGAAGTCTTTTCGGAGGCGCGCGTTCGCCGACACGCCACCGGCAATCCCGACGCTCTGCGCACCGTGCCGATCGGCAGCCTCGAACACGCGATCCAACAGGGTCGACACGACCACTCGCTGAAAGCTGGCGCAGATGTCGTCGATCTCCTTGTCGCCGAGCCCCACTCCGCTTTCCGAGCGCTGCCGCACATAGCGTAGGACGGCCGTCTTCAGTCCGCTGAAGCTGAAATCCAGATCCCCCTTCACCTGCGGCGCATTCCGATCGGCGTGAGTCATGCGCGTCGAGGGAAACGCGATCGCCGCGTCGTTGCCGTCGCGGGCGCGCTTGTCCACGATCGGCCCGCCCGGATATCCCAGCCCGAGCAGCTTCGCGACCTTGTCGTAGGCCTCGCCCGCCGCATCATCGCGGGTTCGTCCAATGCGCTCGTAGTGTCCAGGTTCTTTCACGACGTAGAGGCTCGTATGCCCGCCCGAGACAACCAGTGCGACAAGAGGAAGCGCGATCTCGCCGTGCTGGAGGAACAGGGACTCGATGTGGCCCGCGAGGTGATGCACTGCGACGAGGGGGCGATCGAGCGAAAGTGCAAGCGACTTGGCGAAGGACACGCCGACAAGCAGCGATCCCACGAGCCCGGGCCCCTGCGTCACGGCAATCGCGTCGAGGTGCGTCAGGTCGGTCTTTGCGGTGTCGAGCGCCGTGCGCACGACCCCGCAAATATCGCGGATGTGCTGCCGCGATGCGAGCTCGGGCACCACGCCGCCCCACTCGCGATGAATGTTCACCTGCGAGGCGACGATATTCGACCCAATCGTCCACGCGCCGCCGGTATCCGACACGACAGCCGCTGACGTTTCATCGCACGACGTTTCAATGCCGAGCATCAACATACAAAAACGGGGTCAGACCCCTTTATTCGCCAAAAAAGGGGTCTGACCCCTTTTTACGACCTCTGACAACGACTCCTCGTAAGGCGGCCGCACAATGCCTTTCTCGGTAATGATCGCGGTGACGTATTTGCTGGGCGTCACGTCGAATGCCGGATTCCGCACCTTGGCAGCTTCGGGCGTCAGCCGTGTGGGGCCGAGATGGGTCACCTCTTTCGCGTTTCGCTCCTCGATGGGAATCTGGCTGCCGTCCGGTGTCGCCAAATCGATCGTCGACACGGGGGCCGCCACATAGAACGGGATGCCGTGCTCCTTCGCGAGAACCGCAACGGTATAGGTGCCGATTTTGTTGGCGACGTCGCCGTTGGCTGCGATGCGATCGGCCCCGACCACCACGAGGTCGATCTGACCGCTGCGCATCAACGCCCCCGACATGTTGTCGGTGATGACGGTCGTGTCGATGCCGTCGCGGGTCAGTTCCCACGCCGTCAGGCGCGCGCCCTGCAGAAACGGTCGCGTTTCGTCGGCAAGCACCGCGACGGTCTTTCCCTGTTCGACAGCGCCCCGAATGACGCCGAGGGCAGTACCATACCCGGCGGTCGCCAGCGCGCCGGCATTGCAATGCGTCAGCACGCGGGCGGAGTCCGGCAAGAGACTCGCGCCGTGCGCGCCCATCGCCCGGCAGCTCTCGACATCCTCGTCGTGAATTCTGCGGGCTTCAACGTCCAGCCGGTCCTTGATCTGATCGACCGACTGTCCCGATGACGCGGCTTCGGCGAACACGCGCTTCATCCGATCGATCGCCCAGAAGAGATTCACCGCCGTCGGCCGCGTATCGGCCATCATCTCGCAGAGCCGGTAGAACTCCGCGGCCAGCTTCGTCGTTCCCGTCGCGGTACTCTGCTTCACGCCAAGCGCGAGCCCCATGCCCGCGGCGACACCAATCGCCGGGGCGCCACGAATCACCATCGTCTTGATGGCTTTCGCCACCTCCTTCGCGCTCTTGCAGGTGACATAGATCTCAGCGCCCGGCAGCTTGCGCTGATCGATCATGACGATGCCGGCGTCGTTCCACTCGATTGTCGGAAGCACGAAGTGAATGATACCCGCAACTGATACACGTAACTAGTGATCTGGGATCTGGGATCTAGAGATCTGGAGTCGCTCGGCGAGCGGCTGTGTTCTTCAGAACTTTAGATCCCTAGTTCCCTGAGTTCCCTAGATCACTAGATCTCTAGATCTCTAGATCTCTAGATCTCTAGATCCCATGAGGGTAGAATGTCGACCATGAATCGACGGCGCGACAGAATCGAGCTTCTTCGCGGCACCCTGGACATGCTGATTCTACGGACGCTCATGGCGGGCCCGGCTCACGGCCATCAGATCGCCAAACACATTCAGCGCAGCACTGACGAGGTGCTTCAGGTCGAGCACGGGTCGCTCTATCCGGCACTGCACCGGCTCGAGCGAAAGGGGTGGCTGATATCGAAATGGGAGAGCGCCGAAGGCAAACGGGAGTTCAAGTACTACCGGCTGAGCGCGGCCGGCCGGAAGCAATTGGCCGTCGAAGAGTCGACGTGGAAACGACTGATTGCCGCCATCGCCCGGGTGACGGCCCAGGCTCAGGGCTGATATGGGCTTTTGGGCACGCATCAAGAGCGGCGCATCACGGGCGCGGGCGCAAAAAGAGCGCGACCTCGAACGCGAGATCCGGAGCCACCTGGACCTCGAGGCGGAGGAGTCCGGACGGTACGGCGCTCAGCGGGCATTCGGCAACGCGACGCTCGTGAAGGAGGACGTTCGCGCCGCCTGGGGCTGGACGCGTCTGGAGCAAGTTGCGCGCGATGTCCGCTACGGACTGCGCCAGGTCCGCCGCAATCCGGCGTTCTCCGCCATCGCCATCGCCACGCTGGCGCTCGGCATCGGCGTCAACACGGCGATGTTCAGCGCCGTCGATGCGGTGCTGATTCGTCCGCTGCCCTATGCCGACGCGGACCGTCTCGTCATGGTCTGGGACGACGACCAGAGTCGGACCGGCTCCCGAAGTTCTTCTCCACGCCGCCGGAATGGGATGAGTGGCGGCGCCACAACACGGTGTTCACGGACATCGCGGCAAGCCAGCCTGGAGATGCGGCGCTCTCCGGCGACGGCGAGCCCGAAGAGCTGCCGGCCCGCAAAGTCACCGCCAATTTCTGGACCGTGCTGGGCGCGCAACCGCTGCTCGGACGCGTCTTCACGGAAGACGAAGACGCGCGCGGCGTGCGCGTCGTCGTCATCAGCCATGGGCTCTGGCAGCGGCGCTTCGGCGGGTCGCCCGACGTGGTGGGCCGCACGATCACGCTGAACGACAATCCGTACGAAGTGATCGGCGTGATGCCGCGCGAGTTCTACTTCATGCCCGCGCGCGATATCGACATCTGGATGCCGACTTCGTTCTCCGCTGGGATGTTGTCGAACTGGGGGTGGCACGACGTGCACTGCGTCGCGCGGCTCAAGCCCGGCGTGACGCTCGAGCAGGCCCAGGAAGCGATGGCGGCGTTGAGCCTGCGCGTGACGGCGGAACATCTGCCGCGACCGCGTTCGGCAGTGGTGACGCTCGTTGCGGGAAGAGCTGGCGGGCAAGACGTACACGTCGCTGATCGTGCTGCTCGGCGCGTCGGCGGCGGTCCTGCTGATCGCGTGCGTCAACCTGGCGAATCTGCTGATGTCGCGCGGAGCCGTGCGCCGCCGCGAAGTGGCGGTGCGCGCGGCGCTCGGCGCAGGACGCGGCCGGTTGATCACGCAGTTTCTGATCGAGAGCCTGGTGCTCGCCGGACTCGGCGCCATCGCCGGACTCGCGCTCGCGATTCCGGTCATGCGGTTTCTGGAGACGCTGGTGCCCGAGACCATGGCCGCCGTGCGGCTGACGCTCGACTGGCGCGTGCTGGCGTTTTCCGCGGCGATCGCCATCGCCGCCGGATTGACGTTCGGACTTGCGCCGGCTCTCGGCGGCTCGCGGCTCGCCTTGCAGGAAGGACTGCGCGACGGCGGCCGCGGCAGCGCCGGCGGCCGCAGCCACCGGTTCCAGCATTCGCTCATCGTCGTCGAAACGGCGCTCGCCGTCGTGCTGCTGACGAGCGGCGGCTTGCTGCTGCAGACGTTTCAGCATCTGCGGCAGCTCGATCTCGGCATCCGCAGCGAAAAGCTGCTGACGTTCGTGACGCCGCTGTTCCGCTATCGCGACTTCGACAAGCGCGTGGCGTTCGTCAACGCGGAGCTGGAACAAGATCCGCGCCATTCCCGGCGTCATCAGCGCCGGCGCGATTTCGCGAATTCCGCTGACGGTGAACGACCAGGCGACGTTCTACCTGCTCGCGGGCCAGTCCAACAGGGACGCGATCGACCAGGTCGCGCTCTCGCGCGTCGTGACGCGCGATTACTTCTCGACGGTCGGCGCGCGCCTGCGCGAAGGCCGCTTCTTCGAGGCATCCGACCGGCGCTCGCAGTCGCCGGTGGCGATCGTCAACGAATCCTTTGCCGACCGCAACTTTCCCGGACGGTCGGCGCTCGGCGCGCGATTCAAGTTCGGGCGGCTCGGAGAGAAGGGCTACTGGTACACGATCGTCGGCGTCGTGAAGGAGATTCGCGATCGCGGCGTGGCGGAAGAGCTGCGGCCCGCCGTCTATCGCGTGCACGAACAGGCGGACCAGAGCGGGGACCAGCCGAGCGGCATCGTGGTTCGCACGGCGGTCGAGCCGGCGTCGATTGTTCCGGCGGTCCGGCAGGCGATCTGGTCCGTCGACAAGAACCAGCCGGTCGCGCGCGTTCAAACCGTCGAAGACATCGTGGCTCGCCAGTTGTCCGTGCCGTCGCAGAATACCGCGCTCCTGGGCGCGTTCGCGCTGCTCGCGCTGCTGCTCGCGTCGCTCGGACTGTACGGGGTGCTCTCCTACGCGGTCACGCAGCGCACCAACGAAATCGGCGTGCGCATGGCGCTGGGCGCGACGTCCCGGCGACATCCTGCTCTCGTTCAGCCGACGCGGCCTGACGTTGACGCTGGCCGGGCTCGCCATTGGCGCGGTCCTGGCCGTCATTGCCGCGCGCTTGATGACGACGCTGTTCTACGGCTTCCAGCCCGACTATGTTCCGGCTATCGCCGTGGTGTCTCTCATTCTCCTGACAGTGGCGGCCCTGGCGTCTCTGTTTCCCGCGCGGCGCGCGTCACGCATCGATCCAATGACGGCGTTGAGAGATCTCGATCAGTAGTTCCCCCCATCACTCAATGAATCGTGCGTCGAAGGGATGGGGCAGCAGATCCTTCAGTTGATGGCGTGTTTTGACATCCGTGAGATCCGCCAGGATCACTTCGATGTTGCCGGCCAGCTCCCACAGAATCTGACGGCATGCGCCGCATGGTGTTGTGGGCTGAGGGGTGTCGGCCACGACAGCAATGCGCTTGAAGGATTTGTGGCCGTCGGAAAAGGCCTTGAAGATCGCGACGCGCTCGGCGCACATCGTCAGGCCGTAGGTTGAATTCTCGATGTTGCAGCCGGTGATGATGCGGCCATCCTCGGTTTCAAGAGCCGCCCCGACCTTGAAGTCGGAAAACACCGCCCTCGCACGTTCGCGAGCGACTCTCGCGGCATAGACGATCGTCGGCTGTCCGTTCAACCCCTCAGTCGCGCGTGATGGCTCGTCAACTCGGCGAAGGCCCACGCGACGATCTTTCCCGAGCCGCCTGTCCGGACCGTTGAACGTGAGCGCGCTCGACCGGCGCTCGCGCACCCGGCGATCGCCGAGGACGCGCCGCTCCTGCCACGGCCCCGCAGCGGCCAGTCCCATCTCGACGGCCCACGCCACGTCGACGAGCGGTGCCGCGTGCAGATATTGCTGCAGGTCGTGCCGCAGGCTCTTGATCTCGCGGTCGCTTTCCGCCCGCGCAGCCGACTCCGCGTTCCGCCAGATACGGATGTCGTAGTACCGGCGTGGATGCGACCCGTCGCGCAACAGCTGGTTGGTGCCGTAGCCCTTTCGCCGGACCAGCCCCTGCAACTGGCCGGTCAGCGCGAGGAACTCGGTCTCCTTGCCGTCCGAAATCTCCAACGCGACGACGGAAACGACAGACTGTTCGGCCACTCAAATCCTCATAATGACAGCGTTCAGCAACGAGAGGAATTCTCCCCGGACTCGCTTGGCCGTCTCAAGTACTTCTTCATGATTCAGCGGCTGCGGCAGCACGCCGGCGGCCAGGTTCGTAATGCACGAGATGCCCAGCACTTCGATGCCCATGTGGCGCGCGACGATGGCTTCCGGCACGGTCGACATGCCCACGGCGTCGGCACCGATCGACCTCAGATATCGCACTTCTGCGGGAGTTTCGTACCGACGGGCCGTGCCACGCAACATAAATTCCATGGCGCAGCGTCCGCCCCTGCGTGTGTGCCACCTCGTCCGCAATCCGGCGCAGCCGCGGCGAGTACACGTTCGTCAGGTCTGGAAACCGGACGCCAAAGCGCTCGTCGTTCGGCCCCACGAGCGGATTGCTGCCCAGAAGATTGATGTGATCGTCGATGACCATCAGGTCGCCAGGCGTAAAGCTGGTGTTGATGGCTCCAGCCGCATTCGTGAGTATCAGCACCTTGACGCCCATCGCACCGAGCACGCGCGTCGCAAAAGTGACGGTCTGGAGATCGTGTCCCTCGTAGAAGTGCGCCCGGCCCGACAAGGCGACAGCCGGACGGCCGGACACATCGCCGATGACGAGGCGGCCTTCGTGGCCCACGACGTTCGCGGCAGGCCAGTTGGGGATGTCCTCGTACCGAATGGAGGTCGCGTGCTCGAGGCTCGACGCGAAATCACCGAGCCCCGATCCCAGCACGACCGCCACGTCGGGCATGACGCGCGACTTCGATCGCACGAGCTCCGCGGCGCGGTGGACCTCGTCGAAATACGAACGCTCGCTCACCGTTCCTTCTCGTAGGCCCGGCCCAGCGCGGCCGGCGGCCGTGAGTGCCCGATAAACCCGGCGAGCACGACGATCGTCAGCACGTAGGGCACCATTTGAATGAACTGCACAGGAATGTCTTCGCCGGACGGGAGTTTAACAACGCCCTGCATCTGGATGGTAATCGCTTCCGTGAGCCCGAAGAACAGACAGGCAACGAGCGTCTGCAGCGGCCGCCACTTTCCGAAGATGAGCGCCGCGAGCGCAATGAAGCCCCGGCCAGAGGTCATGTTGCGTGTGAAGAGCGACGACTGCCCTATCGACAAGTAGGCGCCACCGATCGCGGCAAGGATCCCCGATAGCAGGACCCCGCTGTATCGCATCTTCGCAACGTTGATACCGGCGGCATCTGCAGCCTCGGGATTTTCTCCCACGGCGCGCAACCGGAGACCGAAAGGGGTCCGATACAGCACGTACCACGCGAGGGGAACGAACGCGAACGCCATCACGATCGGCGCGCGCGGAATCAGCTGTTCGATCGGAATCTGCGGCGTCGAACCCGAAGACAGGAAGAACGCGCCGCTCAGAAATCCTGGCAAGCCGATCATCAGAATATTGATGGCGGTGCCGACGACGACCTGATCGGCTTTGTAGCGAATGCAGGCGACTGCATGAATCAAGGCCACCAGGACACCGGCACCGATGGCGGCAAGCAGCCCAATCCAGGGACTGCCGGTCGTATAGGTGACGGCCGCTGCCGTAAACGCGCCGGCCAGCATCATGCCTTCGAGCGCGATGTTGATGACGCCCGATCGCTCCGAAAACATCCCGCCGAGCGCTGCCAGGATGAGCGGCGTCGACAGCCGGATGGTTGAGAAGACCAGCGAGATCGTGAAGAGGTCAGCCATGCCGGCCTCGCTGAAGCCATCGGCGAAGGCGGTTCACAGGCTCGTGGAAAAACGCCTCGGCGGCGACGAACAGGATGATCGTCGCCTGCAGAATCTGGACGATGTCCTTGGTGACGTGCTCCGTGAACGCATCGACGGGAATGCCGCCGCGCGTCAGAACGGCAAAGAGCAGCGCGGCAAAGATGACCCCGACCGGATGATTTCTTCCGAGCAGCGCGACGGCAATGCCCGTAAATCCGTAGTTGTCGGAAAAGCCGTCATAGTAGCGATGGCGATACCCGAGTACTTCGTTGATGCCCACCATCCCGGCCAATCCGCCCGAAATGGCCATCGCCACCACCATCTGACGACGGACCGATATGCCGCCGTATTCGGCCGCCGACGGGTTGCTGCCGGTCGCGCGAATCTCGTAGCCCCACTTCGTGCGCCACAGGAATACGTACACCGCCCCGCACGCGACGAGCGCCAGCAGGAATGCGACGTTCAGCGGGATACGTGTTGGCAGGCCCGGAATCATCGCGCCGAGCCGCGGGATGTGCGCGCTGGCAGAGATGGGCGCGGATTGCAGAATGGGATCGCCGGGAGTGCGATAGTGATACTGCGTGAAGTAGCTCACCAGCGCGACCGCGATGAAGTTCATCATGATCGTATTGATTACTTCATGCGAGCCGAAGCGGGCCTTGAGCAGCCCTGGAATGGCGCCCCACACCCCGCCTGCCAGTACGGCTGCAACCATGCAAAGCGGAACCAGCACGACCGCTGGGAGATTTCCCAGAACGATTCCGGTCCAGGCCGTCGCAAATGCAGCGACGTACAACTGCCCTTCTGCGCCGATGTTCAGCAGCCCTGCCCTGAACGCCACCGCAACGGCCAGTCCGGTAAAGATGAGCGGGGTGGCCAGGAACAGCGTGTAGCCGATGCCATCGGGCCACCAGAGCGCGCTGCCAACGAGCAGCCCGTAGGCTTCGAGCGGGTTGCCGCCGATGGCCAGCACGAAGACGCTGCCAACGGCAAACGCCGCGATGACCGCGATACATGGAAACAGTAGCTGCATATTTGCGTGCCGACCTTCCGCCGCCAGGAACACTTCGGCGGACGCGCCGTAGCCTTGGCGAAGGCGGTCAGGTCAGCCCGGTTGCGCTCCCATCATCAAACATCCAATCTCCGTCGCGCTGGTCGTTGCCGGATTCACCTCGCCGGCAATGCGTCCATCGTGAATCACCAGAAGGCGATCCGAGAGGGACATCACTTCCTCGAGCTCTGCCGAGACCAACAGGACGGCGCAGCCGCTGTCGCGAAGCGCGACGAGCTTGCGGTGAATGAACTCAATGGCGCCGATGTCGACGCCGCGGGTGGGCTGAGCCACCAGCAACAGCTTCGGAGGCAGCTCGAACTCGCGGCCGATGACGAGCTTCTGCTGGTTGCCTCCCGAAAGCGCACGCGCCGGCAGTGCCGGATTGGGCGGCCGCACGTCGAATCGCTGAATGATGTCGGCGGTCCGCCGCTGCACTTCGCGCTCGTCGACGAGGACGCCCGAGGTGACCGGTGGCCGGTAATGCACGCCGAGAATGGCGTTTTCGTCGAGGCCGAACTCGAGCAGCAGTCCGCGGCGATGACGGTCTTCGGGGATGTGCGCGATGCCGCGCTCGCGCCGCGCCCGTGCATTCAGGCCGGCCAGCGGCCGGCCTTCGAGCGACAGCTCGCCGGAGACGTGCGCCGGATTGACGAGACCGGCGATCGCTTCGATCAACTCGCGCTGACCGTTGCCTTCGACGCCGGCAATGCCCACAATCTCGCCCGCTCTGACATCGAAGCTCACGTTCTCGAGCGCGTGACCGACGGAGAGATTTCGAACGTGCAGGACAACGTCGCCGGGCCTGGCGGGTGGCTTCTCGACGTGCAGCAGCACGTCGCGGCCGACCATCAGGCGCGCAAGCTCGGCCGCAGTCGTCTCTCTCGTCTTCACACGGCCGACGACTCTCCCATCCCGCATCACCGTTACGTCGTCTGAGATCGACAACACCTCGGTGAGCTTGTGCGTGATGATGACGATCGTCTTCCCCTGCTCGCGCATCTTCCGCAGGATCGCAAAAAACTCTTCAACTTCCAGCGGCGTCAGCACCGCGGTCGGCTCGTCGAGAATGAGGAGTCGGGCGTTTCGGTACAGCGCCTTCAACAATTCGACTCGCTGCTGCTGGCCGACCGACAGGTTCTCGACGAGGGCGTTGGGATCGACCGACAGTTTGAAATCCGCGGACAGCTTCTTGATCCGTGCGGTGGCTTCTTCGAGGTCGAGCGCGAACGCAGTACCGGTTTCCGCCCCCAACACGATGTTTTCGGCGACGCTCATCGTGGCGACGAGCATGAAGTGCTGGTGGACCATCCCGACGCCAAGCGCAATGGCGTCGAGCGGCCGCTGAATGCGGCGGACCTGGCCGTCGATCAGAATCTCGCCGCTGTCGGCCGTGTAGAAGCCATACGCAATACGCATGGCGGTCGACTTCCCTGCGCCGTTCTCGCCGACGATGGCGTGAATGGTGCCGGGCTCAACCTGGATGTTGACGCGATCGTTGGCGAGGACGGTGCCGAAGCGCTTGGCGATGTTTCTAAGCTCGATCATTGAAACATCGCATCCGTCACCTTGATTTCGCCTGCGATGATCTTCCGCTTTGCCTCTTCGGCCGCTTTGATGGCTTCGGGCGCCAGCAGATCCCGGTTGAACTCGTCGACGGAGTAGCCGACACCATCGCTCTCGAGCCCGAAGACGTGGAGCCCCGTCTTGAACTGCCCGTCCTTCACCTCTTTGACGATCTGATACACGGCGTTGTCGACGCGCTTTACCATGCTCGTCAGCACGAACCCCGGCTTCACCATGTTCTGATTCGAGTCGACGCCGATCACGAAGTGCGTGGCGCGGCCGCTCGCATCGCGCCCCATCTCCTCGACCGCGTCAAATGCGCCAAGACCGGAATTTCCCGCAGCGGTGAAGATCACATCGGCGCCTTTTGCGATCTGAGCGAGCGCGAGTTCCTTGCCCCGGCCCGGATTGTTCCAGGCGGCATCGGTGACGCCGACGTAGTTTGCAAGCACACGGATGTTGGGGTTCACGGACTTCGCGCCCTCTTCGAAACCTTTGGCGAAGCGGTGGATGAGCCCGATGTCCATGCCGCCAAGGAATCCCAGAGTGCCTGTCTTTGTCGTCATCGCGGCGAGGATGCCGACCAGATACGAGCCCTCGTGCTCCTTGAATACGAGTGAGGCCACGTTCGGACGCTCGCTCACGCCATCGACGATCGCAAAGTGGATATCCGGGTAGTCTGCCGCAACCGTATCGAGAATGGGCGCCTGGGCAAACCCGATTCCAATGATGAGGTCGTATCTTCGCTCGGCGAACGCCCGCATGGCGGGCTCGATGTTCACCGGCGAGCCAGGCTCGACGTCACGCAGCACGATGCCGAGCGCCGGCTTCCCGCAGCTGGTGCCGTCCGGCCACTTCCCCGTCTCTGCGCATTTCACGCCGTTCCACGCCGCCGCATTGAACGAGCGATCGTCTTTCCCGCCGATGTCGAAGACGATGCCGGCTTCGGTCACCGCCGGATTGCTGACGGCGTAGGTCTGCGGGCTGCAAGCGGACACGAGCACCGCGGAAATCAGTACGGCCATCCTACGCAGCATCAAAGCACCTCGTCGATCACCAATGGCACGGACGGCGTTGGCGACTCACCTATGCGAACGGCCTGCATGAGCAGCGGCAACGCGTTCTCGAGCCGCTCCTCCGAACGATAGAGCACCCGCAGCACCGCATCGCCGGCCTGCACCCGATCGCCCACGGTTGCCGGAATCATGATACCGACGGCCGGATCAATCTCATCATCAACCTGATCCCGGCCGCCGCCCAGAAGCACCGACGCACGCCCGATGAGACCGGCGTCCAATTCGGCAACGAACCCGTCGGTCGCGGCCCTGATAATGTGCTCCCCGGGGGCCTGCGGCAACAGGCTGTAATCGTCGATCACCCGCGGATTGCCCCCCTGGCGCTCGATAATCGCCGTCAGGCGCTCGAGCGCCCGTCCTGAATCGAGCGCCTGCCGGCACATCGTAGCCGCTTCCGATCGATCGCGTGCGACGCCGGAGACGACGAGCATGCGCTCGCTCAGCTCCAGCGCGTTCTCAACCACATCGGCCCGTCCGTTGCCTTTCAGCAGCTCGATGCACTCGACGACCTCGTTGGCATTGCCGACCGCAAACCCGATCGGCCAGTTCATCGCGGTGATGACCGCCTGTGTCTGGACGCCGGCCGATTTTCCAATCTCCACGAGCGACTCGGCGAGCGCGCGGGCAGCGGCCTCCGTTTTCATGAACGCGCCCTTGCCGCACTTCACGTCGAGCACGAGCGCGTCGATGCCTTCCGCGATTTTCTTGCTCATGATCGACGCCGAAATCAGCGGCACGCTCTCGATGGTGCCCGTCACGTCGCGCAGCGCGTAAAGCTTCTTGTCGGCCGGCGCAATCTGCGCGGTCTGGCCGATCAGGGCACAGCCGATCGCCGAGAGCGCCGCCCGCATCTCGGAAATCGACAGATTCGTCCGGAATCCCGGAATCGACTCGAGCTTGTCGAGCGTGCCGCCGGTATGACCGAGCCCGCGTCCCGACATCATGGGGACGATGCCGCCGCAGGCCGCGACGAGCGGCGCGATGACAATCGAGCTCTTGTCGCCGACGCCGCCGGTGCTGTGCTTGTCGACCTTGACGCCTGGAATGTCCGACAGGTCGAGCCGGGAGCCCGATCGCACCATGGCGTCGGTCAGCACCGAGGTCTCCGGCGCGGTCATCCCGCGCAGGAGCATCGCCATCAGCAGCGCCGCAATCTGATAGTCAGGAAGTGAAAAATCGGTAACCCCGGCGACGAAAAACCGGATCTCCTCGGGGGTGAGGACGCCGCCGTCTCGCTTCTTTTGGATGATGTCGACAGCACGCATCCGGGGACCGTGTGGGTCCGATAATACCGAAGAATCGTGTCATCTCAACCCGAGGTCGCCAAACTTGCACCCGAGCTCGTGGAAGGCGTCACCAGCCTGGCCCGCACGCTCGTGTCTGCCGCCCGGCATTGGACCCTCTATCCCGAGCAGCACCCGGCCGTCCGCGCGTCGTTCGATCGCCTGGCCCGCACCATCCAGGAGGTCACCAACGACGAGGTCTTTTCCATCGGGATCACGCCCGACAGCCTCATGATCGAGAGCTTCCCGGTTCCCTCGAACCCCCAGATCGTCGAGGCGGCCCGGCTCCTCCACGATCGCGACCTGATTCGCTTGACGTTCTCCGGCAACGTGCCGGCCGAGGCGATCTCGAAGCTGCTGCACATGCTGGCACTCGATCGGGAAACGCTCCGCACGCATGGCGGACCCGAGGGCCTGTGGAGCAAGGATGGACACACGTCGATCACCCTCGAGCAAATCGATTTCGCTCAGGTCCTCGAAGACAAGGAACAGCACTCTGAGCGCACGCACGACGATCTCTGGAAGTCGATCGTGCACTCGATTGTGTCGGGCCAGAAAACGATGGACGAGATGGCGCAGCAGCGCCTGCTGGCCATCGCGGGCGATCCGTTCGAGATCGGCGAGCTCGCGATGGCCGTGATGGCGCCGAAATGCACGGCGGACGGCGCGCCGATGATTACCACACAGGCCGCCACCGTGCTCGCCGCCTTCCGCCATCTGGCCAGCCTCGCCTCGGTCAAGGCCGATCGAGTCAGACGCGGTCATGCGGAATCTCGCGACAGCGGCCGCGAGCCTGGATCCGCACGTCGTCCTCGAGATCCTGCAGAGCGACGACAACCCCGGCGATGCCGTGCAGGTCGTACAAGGGCTCTCGGGCGCCTTCGACGACATGAAGGTGGCCCAGCTTCTGGCGACAGCCCTGTCGAACGACGGTCAGGCGACCGGCCGGCTTGCGGAAGTGTTCGACACGATTGCGCCCGATCCGGAACGAAAGAAGCGCGTGCTCACGATGACACGCACGTTGCTGTCGGAAAGCACGTTCGGGCAGACCAAGCAGTTCAAGGCAATCTGGTCGTCGATGGAAGAGCTGCTGATTGCCTACAACGACGAGCCGTTCGTGTCGAAACACTACCGGTCGCAGCTCGACGGCGCGACAGCTCGGGGCGAAGCGATCGCGCTGAAGGACCTGCCGGAAGAGATGCCGGAATGGGCCGAGAGCCTCGGACAGCAGAACGTGCGCAAGCTGTCGGTGGTGCTCATCATCGACCTGCTCAGGCTCGAGCGCCAGGCCGAGCGTGCCGCCGAGATTGCGGACGACATGACCGGGCTCGCCGAAGACCTGCTCATGGCGGGCGACTACTCGGACGCACGCAGCGTCGCGAAAGCGCTCGCCGACACGGCCACCGACAAGAAATTCGTCGCGCCCGGCGCCTGCCGCGAGGCGCTGGCCCGTCTCGCCACCTCAGCGGCCATGCACGAATCGGTGGCGATGATTGGCGATTTTGACGACGAGAGCCTCGGGATCTTTGCCGACATCTGCCGGCTCGTCGGTGTGCCGGTCGTCGACGTCCTGGGCATGACGCTGCGTCTACAGGACCGGACGGCCGCGAGGGTCAGGGCATCGGACATCATTGTGGGATTCGGCGCGCCGGCTGTGTCGCGGCTCGCGATGTACATCGACGAGGAGCGGGGGTTCGTGCAATGCAATGTCGCAGAGCTCCTCGGCCGCATCGGTGCACCGGATGCGGTCCCGCTGCTCCAGCCGTTGCTCCGCCGCAGCGACACGAGGGTGGTACGCGCGGCCGTGACAGCGATGGCCGGCATCAACGACCCCGCGGCCGCACGCGCCATTCATACCGTGCTGCGCGCGGTGACCGGCGAGCAGCGCCGGGCGGTCATCGACGCGCTCGTGGCCGAACGCGATACGCGCGTGGTGCCGATGCTGATTCGCATCCTCGACGAAAGCGAGCCGCTCGGCAAGGACCACTCGGTCGTGCTCGACACGCTGGCCGCGCTCCAGGTCGTGCACACCGACAGCGCCGTCCGCCCGATTGCCAGGGTTGCCGGGCGAACGCGGTGGTTTGCGTTCTCGAAAAACAGGGCCCTGAAGCAGACGGCGGTCGAAACCCTCGCGTCGATTGGCACCGAGGAATCGCGGAAGGCTCTGGCCAAAGCCGCTCAGGAAGGTGACCGGGTCTTGCGCAGTCTTGCAAAGACCAGGCTCGATCGGTCGAGGGCATCATGAGCGACATCGTGATGCGTGAGGATTTCGTGCGACGGCTCTCGGCGGCCATCCGGGCGGGAGAGCTCTACGCGTCGACGCATCCGCTCGTCCAGCGCAGCATCGACACGCTGCTCGCCGTGACGACCAGAAACCTTCAGAACAGCCGCAACACCGTCGTCGGATTCCTCGGCAACGACATCGTCGTCAACGACCTGCGGCTGGGAAAGTTTTCCGCGCAGCTCGTCGGCTTCGTTCGCGACATGCACGAGCGCGAAATCGAGAAGATCTCGTTCGATCAGGGCGTCACACGCGACGAAGTGCGGACGCTCATCGAGCAGTTTGCCGATCGCCGGAGCCCTGTGCCGTTGCCCGAACGGCTGACGGCGCGGGGCGTGAAACGGATCACGATCGGCAAGATCTCGGTCGAAGCCGACGACGGCGAGCACACGGGCATCGCGATGGCGAAGAAGGTGTACAACACCGCCGTCGAGACGGCCGAGAACCTCTGGGATCAGGCGAAAGCCGGCGACAAACCCGACCCGAACGCGGCGAGGAAGATTATCGAGAGCCTCGCGAAGGTCGTCACGCAGGATCGCACGTCGCTCATGGCGCTGACGGCGCTGAAGAAGTACGACAACTACACGTTTACCCACATGGTGAACGTGTCGGTGCTGGCGATGTCGCAGGCGCGGGCGCTCAACCTCGAGGGCCCGCTGTTGCGCGAATTCGGCTTTGCGGCGCTGATGCACGACATCGGCAAGGTGAACACGCCGCTCGAAGTGCTGAACAAGCCCGGCAAGCTCGACAAAGACGAGTTCGATGTCATGAAGCGCCATGTCATCGACGGCGCGCACATCCTGCGGAAGACGCCGGAAATGCCGGCCCTGGCGCCGATCGTGGCGTTCGAGCATCACTTGAAACAGGATCTGAGCGGCTATCCCGAGAACATCGGCCATCGCGATCTCAATCTGTGCACGATGATCGTCAGCATTGCCGACGTCTTCGATGCGCTCCGCAGCAACCGCCCGTACCGCGAAGGCCTGGCGACCGATCGCATCAGATCGATCATGGGCGAGCAGGGCAATCCGGCGTTCAACCAGAAGCTGCTGAAACGATTCGTGAACATCATGGGGTTGTTCCCTGTGGGCAACCTCGTGCGGTTGAACACTGACGAGGTCGGCGTGATTACCGCCGAGCACCCGGCGGACCCGTTCAGGCCCCAGGTGAAGATCGTGTTCAACGACAAGGGCGAGCGGCTCGAAGAGCCGTTCCTGGCCAACACGTGGGAGCGCGACGATCGCGGCGAGTACTCGCGCGCGGTCGTCGAGGCCATCGATCCGGATTCGATCGACATCGATCCGCTGACGTTGCTATGAGCGAGAAATGAGCACACAAGAAAAGGAAGTTCCACTGCTCGATCAGGAACGTGCCGCGAGGCTCACCGACTTCGCGCGCGCCATCAAGGCTGCGGCGCGCGCCGTCACGCTGTATCCGTCGACGCATCCGGCCATTCGCCTGTCGCTCGCACGGCTCGTCGATGCGTGCTCGCGGATGACCACGCAAGGCTCGGTCACTCTTGGCGTCGTTCCCGACAATCTCCTGATGGACGGCGCGGCGGCGGCCAAGCCGGATCAAGCGGTACGCGAAACCGGCACACTGCTCCACGACCACATGATCGGCCTGTTGACGCTCCACTCGAGTCCCGATCCCGAGGCGTGGCTGCCCTTCCTGAACATCCTCGCCAAGTCGTTCGATGAAGTGCGCGCGGCGGGAGGCGTGGCGCAGCTCTGGAGGGCAACAGGTCAGCGCCATCTGGAGCTCGAGGAAATCGACTATGCCGACATTCTCCGCGAGCGCGCAGGCGTGCTGGAGTCGCGATGGGACGACATCATCCGGGCCTGCCTCAACGTCGAAACCCCGCTCGACGACGACACGTTGAAGGGCCTGATGGAGGTCTGCGGCGATCCAGAGCGCTTCAACGAGTTCGTGCTGGCGCTCGAGCAGAACGGCGAAGCCGGCATGGGCTCGAAAGCGGCTGCGCTGCTTCGCATGCTGCGCGGCGTGGTCGACCTCGTCTCGCGCACCGATCCGGCCAAGCTCGAGCCGATTCTCAGGAACATCGCGCAGGGATTCGGAAGTATCTCCCCCGAGATGCTGCTCGAGCTGCTCTCGACCGAGGAGGGTCGCGCCGACAAAGCCGCGGATCTCGTTCTGCAGGTCGCGAGCCGCATGACCGACGCCACGCTCGGCGGCTTCGTGGCGAAGAGCGTCGTGTCGAAAGGCGGCGCCACAACACGCCTCGCCCAGGCATTCCAGGCCCTCGTGCCGGAACCGGACCGCCGTCCCGGACTGCTCGAGATTGCGCGCGCTCAGGTAGCGCAATCGCCGCTCGGCTCGGCGGAGGACTTTGTCGATCTCTGGAAAAATGCGGCCGACATGCTGACGTCGTACACCGACGAGCAGTTCGTGTCTGAATCATATGCGCGCGAATTGTCGGAAGCGCGCACCCAGGCGATCGAGGTCGAGCGGGTATCGGACGACCCGCCGGAGCGCATCGGCGGATGGGTGTCATCGGTCGGCGCGTCTGAAGTGCGCGCGCTCGACCTGCGGCTGCTCCTGGATCTGCTGACGATCGAAGCGGATCCTGAGCGCTGGCAGACGATGATGACGCCGGTCGTCAGCCACATTGAAGATTGCCTGCTGGTGGGCGACTTCGACGCGGCGGTGCAACTGACGAGCATCCTTGCAGAAGAAGCCAAAGGCGACGGCCCTCGAAAACCGTCGGCGGAGAGCGCACTGACCAGCCTGGTGGACGGGACAATGATGTCGCACGTCGTCTCGCATCTGCGATCCGTAGACGACACGGTCGCCGAGAAGCTGGACGCGCTGCTTCACCTCGCCGGCCCCACGGTCCTCAAAGCGCTCGCCGAAGCGCTGGCGATCGAAAAACGTGCCGCCGTACGCCAGCGATTCACACAAATTCTTCTGGGGTTCGGGTCGGCCGGACGCAACGCGGTCGAACAGCTTCGCGGATCGGCCAATCCGGCGGTACGGCGGACCGCGATTCACCTGCTGCGCGAGTTCGGTGGAACCGAAGCGTTGCCCGACCTGACGACGCTGCTCGACGACGCCGAGCCGCAGGTACAGCGCGAAGCCGTCCGCGCGATTCTGTCGATTGGAACGGAAGAAGCCTACGCCGAGCTCCAGCGCGCCCTCGCAACCGGCACGAACCAGACGCGCGAAGCCTTGACCGGTGCGCTCGTGGCCATGCGGAGCGAGCGCGCCATTCCACTGTTCGAGTACATCGTCCGAAAGATCGATCGGAAGGGCCCGCTCCGCGCGGTGTATCTGCGCGCCCTCGAATCGCTGGGCGCGCTGAAGGCGGAACAGACGGTGGAGCTCTTGAGGGAAGCACTCTATAGCGGCGAGTGGTGGGCGCCCTTCAGGACGGCGGAACTGCGCCGTACGGCGGCCACGGCACTTCACCAGATCGGGACGCCGACCGCACAGCGCGTGCTGGAGGAAGCCGTCAACTCGGGTCCGAGAGGCGTCCGCTCGGCCGCCAGGGCAGTAAAACCATGATTGACTCTACGACGCGCTATCAACTGTCCGATGACCTGCTCCGCCGGTTCGGGGCGTCGTTGCGCGGGATCCAGCTCTACGCGCCCTCGCATCCGATTGTCCTCCGCAACCTGGAGGGGCTTGCCGAAGCGCTTCGCCTGATGCACAAGCACGACGCGACCGTCGTCATCGGTATCCTCGGCGACGAGGTGATCGTCGGCGATATGCCGATGACCAAGACCAGCGGCTCGATGGGCGAGCTGATTCGGCGGTTCGGATCCCTCGGCATCGAGCGCGTCACGATTTCGCGGGCGGTCACGATCGACGAGCTGAAGGACTTTGCAGGAAAGTTCGGACAGCTCGAGAAAACATTTTCGGGCGACGCGCTCAAGGAAGCCGCGGCGCAACTTGAGTCGCCGAATATCCGCGTCGGCCGCGTGACGGTGGACGAAACCGTGCCCCAGGAAGCCACCGATTCGGCGACGATCCGCAAGATGTACGCCGAGGCGGTGTCGGTCGCGAGCCTGTTGTGGGAGAGCGCGCGCACCAATGCCGGCCCCGATCCGTCTGCGGCGCAGCAGATGATCGAAGGGCTTGCGCAGGCGGTCGTTCAAAACCGCTCGGCGCTGATGGCGCTGACCGCGTTGAAGGACTACGACAATTACACGTTCACGCACATGGTGAACGTGTCGATCCTCACCATGGCCCAGGCGCGCGGCCTGGGCGTCGACGGTCCGATGCTGCGCGAGTTCGGGCTTGCCGCGCTCATGCACGACATCGGCAAGGTGAAGACGCCGGCCGAGATCCTGAACAAGCCGGACAAGCTGACCGACGAAGAATTCACCATCATGAAGCGGCACGTCGTCGACGGTGCCGAGATGCTTCGCGCCACGCCCGAGATTCCCGCGCTTGCGCCGGTTGTCGCCTTCGAGCATCACTTGCGGCTCGACGGCACGGGCTACCCGCATGGGGTGTCGCGGCCGACCCTGAACCTTGCGACGATGCTGTGCGGTATTGCCGACGTGTACGATGCGATGCGATCCCAGCGCAAGTATCAGCAGGCATTTCCATCGGAACGCATCCTTGCCGTGCTTCAGAGAAACGACGGCAAGCAATTCGATCAGAATCTGATCCGGCGTTTCGTGCAATTGCTCGGCATCTATCCTGTGGGCAATCTCGTCAGACTCGACTCCGGAGACATTGCCATCGTCATGCAGGTGCACGCGCCCGATCCTTATCGCCCGAAAGTGCGCGTGCTGTTCACAAACGAGGGCGCGCGGCTCGATCTGCCGCGCGACATCAACTTGTGGGAAGTCGAACCCGAGACGAAAGGCGATCGCGCATCCTCGGTCATCGCCCCTCTCAATCCCGCCGACTACGGCATCGATCCGCTTTCGTTCATCTAATTGCTGATATTCTGAGTCTTCCTGCCTCCCCCGGCCTAGGAGTGTGCATGTCCCGTTTCGGCAGAATTGTTCCGTTCGCGGCCGTCGCCGCGGTTCTGTTTGCAGGCAGTTCGAGGCTTACCGGCCAGACGCCCACTGAGATTGGCCGATCGTTTTCGCTTACGGCGTCAGGTGACGCACTGCCCGAGGCGCTCGATCGGATCGACGCGATGCTGGGCGCGGGCCAGCTCGACACAGCTTCCGTGCACGACGACAGAATGATTCCCGGACGCGCCATCGAACGCCTCGGACAGTTTTACGAAGGGCTCCCGGTCTTCGGCTCGCAGGTGGTGAGGCAGATGGACGGACGATCCGTCATCAGCGTGACCGGACGGTTGTACGAAGGAGTGGAACTGAACGCGGCCCCGTCGATCTCGCCGCAGCGCGCGAACGACATCGCGGTGGCGGCGGCGCCTCCCGGCGCGCAGATCCCCGGCGAGACGACGCTGGGCATCGTGCCGGTCGAGGATGGCTACCGCCTGGCCTATCGAATGACTGTACGAAGCGACTGGACGATTCGCGAGGTCTACGTCGACGCGCAATCCGGAACGATCGTGCGATCGATTAATGGCATCCATTCACAGGGCGCCATCGGTCAGGGCACCGGGGTGTTTGGCGTCATGAGAAAGTTGAGCACCAATCAGACCACAGCCACCTATCAGGCGGCCGACAGGCTGCGCCCTGCTCTAGGGTTCACGCTGCTCTTTCCGGGCACGCCAGGCCGTCTGAACTTGTTCCTGAACACCGGCGTCTTGTTCACCTCGGACATCTCCACCGATAGCGACAACACGTGGAGCGACGGACCGACAGTCGACGCGCACGCGTATCAGGGATGGGTGTACGACTACTACTACAAGCGCTTCAACCGAAACGGGATGGACGATCGTAACGTGGAGGTGGACAGCATCGTGCACCCGCTTGCACGATCCGAAGCCAGCCGGCAGTCCCCGGAGGTCGTCGGCCAGTACATCAACAACGCGTTCTATTGCTGCAGCGGCGTGCTGGTCTTCGGCGACGGCGATGGCACCGCGTTCACATTTCTCGCCGGCGGGTTCGATGTCGTGGCGCACGAGTGGACGCATGGCGTGACCGATTTCAGCTCGCAGCTGATTTATCAGGATGAGTCCGGCGCGTTGAACGAGGCCTTCTCCGACATCATGGGCATGGCCATGGAGTTCTTCTACCAGCCGGTTGGAACCGGGCGCGATCAGGCCGACTGGTTGATCGGGGAAGACGTCTACCTGCGTGCACCCGGGTATCTGCGATCGGCCAACAACCCCAACGCCGGCGGGGAACCCGATCACTACCGCCAGCGGCAGCTCATCGGCACGACGATTGATGACGGGGGCGTGCATTTCAATCTGACCATCGCCACCCACGCGTTCTACCTGGCCGTCGCCGGGGGACAGAATCGCACCTCGCTGATCACCGTACCGGGCGTCGGCATGGCGAATCTCGAGCGGATGGAACGGGTTTTCTACCGCGCGTTCACGCTGCTGATGGGACCCAACTCGCGGTTCTCCGATGCACGGCACGCCACAATTCAGGCCGCAACCGACCTGTTCGGCCCGGGCAGCAACGAGCGCGCGCAAGTCGAGCTCGCCTGGACCGCCGTGGGGGTGAACTGATGGGTCGCGCGGTTCTGCGCTTGGCTCTTCTCTGTGCGCTCTGTGTCGCGAGCTCAGGCGCGGCACAGGCTCAGGAGCGAATCAGGATTGCCGTCAACGTCGGGCGGCAGGCCACAGACACAACCATTACGGAGGAGCAGACGTTCCCGCAGTATTTCGAGCAGGGATCGTTCACCTTCGAGCGGACAACGCCGCAGGACATCTTTTACGACGGCAGCGTCATGGTTCGCCTGTGGCGCGGCCTGCATGCGGGCATGGCCGTTTCATTCTTCGAGAACATCGGTCCTGGGCACATCGATGCCAGAGTGCCTCACCCGCTGCAGTTCAACAAGCCGCGCACCACGGCATCGGACCTTACCGATGTGATGCGGCGCGAACTCGGCCAGCACATCACGATCGGGTGGAACATCGCCGCCACCGAAGCGATCGACTTCACGGTCTTCGGCGGCCCCTCCATCTTCACGACGGAACAGACGTTCGTGACCGGATTGACGATGTCGCTCGACAAAGAATTGTTTCCGTTCGATCAGCTCGCGTTTCCAGGGGTACAGACCGAAACGCAGCGCGAGAACGTCACCGGATACAACGCCGGCGTCGACATGACCTGGCGCTTCACGGACCACATCGGCGTCGGAGCGCTGTTTCGCTACACGGCCGGCAAGAAGGACTTCACACCCACCGGGGGTGCGCCGCTTGAGGTCGAAGTCGGCGGGTTGCATGCAGGTGGCGGTCTGCGCCTTGCGTTTTGACATTCTGTCTGCAGAGACGCAGAGTTTCAAAAGACAAGAAAATCTCTGCGCCTTTGCGCCTCGAGCAGGGTATTGAGTCACGGAAGAAAATTCGACAGGAGATCAGGAGTTCAGGAGTCTTTGGATCGAAGAAGGTATGCCGAACCCGTCCACGTGATCTATGACGAGGATGATTCTTAGTCCTCTTGATCTCTGAACTCCTGTTTTGCGTTTTTCTGTGCGACTTTGCGCCTCTGCATGGATTCTGCGATTCTATCAATGGTGCGCCGGTCTGATTTCACTTCCCGCGTCCGCTCCGCGGTTCGTCGCATTCCGCACGGTCGCGTCGCCACCTACGGCGACGTCGCCGCCGCGGCCGGGCGCCCGCTCGCACATCGCGCCGTCGGCAACATCATGCGCCACTGCAACGACTCGTCAATTCCCTGCCATCGCGTCATTGCCGCGGGCGGAAAGCTCGGTGGATACGGACGCGATCTCTATGCGAAACGCGCATTGCTGCTGGCTGAGGGGGTGATCGTCGCCAATGGGCGGGTCCGCGACTTCGCAGCCAAGCGCTGGAAACGTCCCGCAAATCGGGCATTGAAGATTGGGAGATAGAAGATTGGGAGATTGTTGGCAGATTTTTGAATGACGATTGGCTCTGTGAGACCCTCCCCAACACCATCGCAGGACGCAAGATTGCCGGGCAGTTGATCGATGCCGGCACGTCGGTGGCGGCAAACTGGACGGCTCTCGGTCAGCGCAGGCGTCCCGGTGAGCCCCCTCGTCCTTCTAATCCACCAATCCCCAATCGTCAATCTGCCAACACTCTGTAAATCTAACAATTTAAAGATCTTCCAATTCTGAAGGGCCTTCCGACCCAGAGCAACCCTTCCGGGGGCAGAGTCGTCTAATCTTGCCGAGTGTGCAGAGCTGATGTCCCAGCTTTCGAGGAGCTCTATCAGCAGCATTCGACGCGGTTGTTCAACCTTGCGTGGCGGATGTGCGGGACCCGGGCCGATGCCGAGGATCTGCTTCAGGAGATCTTTCTGCAGGCTTATCGAAAGCTCCCCGAATTTCGCGGCGACTCCTCGGTGGGAACCTGGCTGTATCGCCTGGCGATGAACCGGTGTCTCGATCACCTGAAGAGCCGCCAGACACGCGCCTCGAGCGCAACGACGACCCTGGACGAAGAGGTCATGACCGGCCCCAGACACGTCAGCGACGGCGGAATCAAGCGGCTCGACCTCGAACGCGCCATTGCACAGTTGCCCGACGGCGCGCGGGCGGCGTTTGTGCTCCACGACGTCGAGGGATTTCAGCACGGTGAAATCGCATCGATCCTCGGCATCAGCGAGGGAACGTCGAAATCACAGGTTCACAAAGCCCGCCTCCGGCTGCGGGCGCTTCTGACGGCATCTGTATGACTTGCGAACGATACAGCGAATGGCTCGGCGACGCGGTTGACGGCACGCTCGACACGGCGAGACGGGCAGAGCTCGACGCGCATTGTCGTGGATGCGCCGACTGCCGCGAGCTGTTGAGCGACTTGATGGAAATCCGCGCGGCGGCGGCCACACTCAACCGGCATACCCCTTCTCCGGCGGTGTGGAAGGCTATTTCGGCGAAGATTGACTCCCCGCGATCGCTCGCGGATTCGTCGGTCAGCCGGGAAAGACGGGCACCCTCATGGATGCAGTTGGCGGCTGCCGCTGCACTCGTGGGGATGCTCGGCGCCGCCGCGTGGTTCGGCCTTTCAACCCGGCCGACCAATGGCGGCAGCGAATCGGTGGCCGAGCTCGCCCGCGCCGCGTCGGAGCTGCAACTCGCCGAACAGCACTACCTGAACGCGATCGCATCGCTCGAACAACTGACGGTGCAGAAGGACAGCACCCTCGACCCGGGCATCGCATCGGAAATCGCCGAAAGCTTGAAATCGATCGACCGCGCCATTGACGACAGCCGGGCCGCGCTCAAAGCCGACCCGCGCTCGTTCGTCGCGCAAACCAGCCTGCTCGAAGCGCTCCGCATGAAAGTGGCGCTGCTGCAGGAAACCGTCTCGCTGATGAACGCACGATCCTGAGAGGAATCGCAGACATGATCAACTCTATCGCTACGCTGCTGCTGGCTGGCGCCGTGATGCAAGCTCCCGCCTCCGCACAGACTTTGCCGAACGCTCCGGCGCGGCAGGCCCCAGGAGTGCCTTCCGTGCCGCCAGCCGCGCCTGTCCCGGCGCGACCGGCCAAGCCCGCTCCTCCCGCGCCGGCCGTCGGCGATTTCGACAATGACTTCGACATCGATGTGGACGTGGACATCGATTTCGATTTCGATTTCGAAGAGCAGGTGAAGGAGCTGAAAGGCCAGGCCAAGGCCTTCGAGCAGCAGTTCAAGAGCAAGGATTTCCAGGTGCAGCTCCAGAAGGACGCGAAAGTTCAGATCGAACGGCAGATGGCCGAGCTCAGCCGGCAGTTCCCTGTGCCCCCCGTCCCACCGGTGCCACCGCGCGATCCGCGGCAGAAGCCGCGTCAGCCCGAACGCCGACGAATCCCGGAGGGCTGGGTCGAATCAACCGAACCCTTTACGCGGTCGTTTCCGGTCAGCAAAGCGGCCACATTGATGCTGTCGAACATCTCCGGAAACATCCAGGTCGTGCCGGGCACCGCCGCGACCATTGAAGTCGAAGCGCTGAAACATGCCTGGGGACCCAACGCCGAACAGGCGAAGACGCGTCTCGCCGACGCCATCATCGAGACGTACGCCACGGCAAATCGCGTCGAGGTACGGGTCGAACATGGCGTACGCAGAGATGCGCGTGGCATCGACGTGGAATTCAACGTGAAGGTGCCGGCCGACGCGGCCGTGGATCTGCGCACCGTGTCGGGCGATGTCCGGATCACCAATGTGAAGGGAGAAATCCGCATTCAGGGCGTGAGCGGGAATCTCTTCCTCGAAGGGACGGCCCGTGTGGGCGCCGTCAAGACGGTATCCGGCAACGTCACGCTCACCAACACGGGATCCGACATGCCGGTGTCGCTCTCGACGGTCAACGGCGATCTCCAGGTGCAGGGTCTTACGGCGCGGACGATCGACGTGGACACCATCAACGGCGACGTCCGCATTGCCGGATGGTCGGGCGATCGGGCCCACATCCGCACGCTCGACGGCGATCTCGATCTGCAGACGAGCCTCACCAAGGGCGGCCGCTACGAGATCGACTCGCACTCGGGCGATATCAATCTCTCGTTGACCGAGCAACCGGGCTTCGAGCTCGAGGCGCACACGTTCAACGGCCGAATCCGCATCGACTTTCCGATTCGCAGCGAGGGACCGATCCGCGACGGCGACCGCGGGCCTCGTTCGGTGCGGGGTACCTATGGCGATGGCAGCTCGAGCCTGAGGCTGCAGACCTTCAACGGCAACCTGACTGTGACGCGAAGGTAATGGTGACCTCACCATTGGGAGATTGGAAGATTGGTAGAATGGCAGATTGAAAAGCTGCTGACGACTGACGAATAGCCGATTGGAGAGCCCGTTGCGCGACTTCGTGAGGCACTTCAATCTGCCAATCGTCCAATCTGCCAATCTCCCAATTCTTCTCGCGGCCCTCCTGACCACGTCCCCGGCATTCGGTCAGGATGCCGGCCCGAATAAAGAGATCCGGGCATATCGCATCAACGGCGAGTCTCCCAGCATCGACGGACGATTCGACGAGGAGCTCTGGACCGCTGCTCAGGCCATAGACGACTTCACCCAGCAGGAACCCGACAACATGGCCGCGCCGCGCGAGCGAACGGTCGTGCAGGTGGCCTACGACGATCGATTTCTCTACGTCGCAGTGCGCTGCTACGCGCGCGAGGCGGCAACGATCAGCTCAGGACTCGGGCGCCGCGGGAGCATTCCGGCGAGCGACAAGATCGGCATCGGTCTCGATCCCCGGCACGATCACCTCACCGGGTATTACTTCATCGTCAATCCGTCGGGCGTGCAAAGCGATTCCTCGTACTTCAACGACACGCGCGAAGACAGCGACTACGAGGCGGTGTGGGAAGTGGCGACGAGCATCACCAGTGAAGGATGGAACGCCGAATTCCGCATTCCGTTCTCACAGATCCGATTTGCCGTCTCCGACGGCGAGCAGAGTGTCTGGGGGTTTCAGGTGAGGCGCGACGTGCGCGAGTCGGGGGAATGGGATCTCTGGAACGCCACGCCGCGCGGCACACAGGGACTGGTCTCGCGGTTCGGCCATCTCATCTTCGCCGATCGCCTCGCGCCGCCGCGGCGCATCGAGTTGATGCCGTTCAGCCTCATCCGCAGCGAGCACGACCACGAAGACGGACGTTCCGGTGGTTTCGACGGCGGACTCGACATGCGTATCGGCCTCGGAACATCCACCACGCTGTCGGCTACGATCAACCCCGACTTCGGGCAGGTCGAGCTCGATCCGGCCGTGCTGAACCTGTCGGTGTTCGAGACGTTCTTTCCCGAAAAGCGCCCGTTCTTTCTCGAAGACAGCCGGGTGTTCGTCCTGCCTTACAACCAGATGCCGATGTTTCACTCGCGCCGCATCGGCGCAACGCCCGGACGCCTCGAGCTTGGTGACGATGACGAGATCGTCAGCAGGCCCGACCAGACGACGATTCTCGGCGCGACGAAGGTCACAGGCAAGGCAAACCGGTGGACGTACGGCGGGCTCGCCGCCTGGACCGCACGCGAATACGGCATCGTCGAAACGACGGCGCAAGACGGCGACGGCAACGAGACCAAGTCGCGCAGCCGCCGCGTGATCGAGCCGGCTTCGATGTTCAGCGTGGGACGGGTGCAGCGGGACGTCTTGAACGGGACGTCAAATGTCGGCGCGATTGCGACCGCCGTCGTGCGCGAGAAGGATCTCGATGCGTTTACCGGCGGCGGCGACTACAACATCCGCTGGAGCAACAATCTCTACACGTTCAATGGGCACTGGGTCGTGACCCACGCGCCCATCGACGGGGAGCAAAAGACCGACCTTGGCGGCGTCACCAACTTCGATTACGACGGAAAGCACGTCGGCGTCACCGGCCACTTCGACCATTTCGGCAAGAACTTCCGCAACACGGATCTCGGATTTCTGAACGGCCGCGTGAATAAGAACTGGCTGTATGGCGGCTTTCGCGTGAGCGAGCCCGATCCGTGGAAGTTCTCCAGGAATTTCGATGCGTACTTCTTCGCCAACAAACAGTGGACCGAAGACGGGATGACGATTTTCGAGAACATCAACTGGTGGGCCGGCATGCGGCTGTGGAATTACTGGAACGTCAGCTATGGCGGCGACCATAACTTCGAGTTCCTCGACGATCTCGACACGCGCGACGACGGGCCGCCCATCATCAAGCCGGTGAGAGATTTCCACAGTTTCAATATCAGCACCGACTCGCGCAAGCGATGGGGCCTGGGATTTTTTCTTTTCGGTAATCACGACGCGGAGCAGGGCTGGGGACGGAACATCGGCATGAATGTCCGGCTTCAGCCGTCAGGCCGGTTTCAGGCGAACATCAGCGCGAACTACACGCGTGCCGACGATTCGGCGCAGTGGATTGAAAACACCGACGCCGATGATGACGGCACCGACGATCATGTCTACGGCCGGCTCAAACGCAACGTCTTGAACATCACGGGCCGAGGCACGTACGCGTTCTCCCGCGACATGACGCTCGAAGTGTTCCTGCAGCCGTTCGTGGCGGTGGGCGACTACCACGACATCCGCAAGCTGGCGCAGCCCAGTTCGTTCCTGTTCACGCCGGTGTCGCTCGAGGACGATCCCGACTTCAACCGCAAATCCCTTCGCGGCAACGTCGTCCTTCGCTGGGAATACCTGCGCGGCAGCACGCTGTTCGTCGTCTGGAACATGGCGACAGAGGATGAATCGCGGGCGGGTCTTTTCTCACCCCGGCGGGATCTGGGCACTGCGTTCGGAGCACCGGGGAATCATGTGTTCGTGGTGAAGCTCAACTATTGGCTGAGCTTGTGAAACGCAAATTCAAACAGGAAATTCAAATGCAAACAGGAGATCAGAAGATCAGGAGAATTTTTTCAAAAAACACGAGCTCCTGACCTCTTGATCTCATGTTTAGACGGGTCAGTCCGCACGTAGTGCAACGAGGGGGTCGACCGTTGCTGCTCGATATGCGGGAATCAGGCTTGCCACGAGCGACGTGGTGAAAAGGACAATCGTCACACCGACGAATGCGCCGGGATCGGTGGGCGTCACACCGTAAAGCTCGCTTTGGAGCACACGTGTCAGCGCGAGCGCCCCCGCCAAGCCGAGCGCAAGCCCTGCAAGCACCAGCGTCGAGGCGTGGCGAACGACGCCTGCCACAACCGTGCGGGGCGCCGCGCCGAGTGCGATGCGGACGCCGATCTCGTGCGTGCGCTGCGCAACCGTAAAGCTGACCAGCCCGAAAATACCCACGGCCGCGAGTACCAGCGCGACTGTCGAAAAGAGCGTGAGCATGCCTGTCAGCAGGCGCTGGCGGCCTAGCGAGTCGGTCAACACCTGCTCGATCGGAAGCACTTCGGTAACCGGCAGGTTTCGGTCGAGAGCCCCGACCTCACGCCGAATCGCACCCGCGGCCGCAAGCGGGTCGCCGGCGCTGTGAACGACGACCGACATCGTGCCGAGCGCCACCTGCGAGTGCGCGAAGTAGGCCTCCGGCTGCACCGCGACGCTCAGACCTCGACTTCGCATGTCGCCGACCACACCAACGATCGTGAACGCGGCGGCGGCCTGCTCGATGGGGTCGTAGCCGAAGTCGAGCAGCCGCCGGCCGATGGGATCGTCGCCCGGGAACAGCCATTTCGCAGCGGCGTCGTTGATGACGACCGCCGGTGCGCTGCCGGCGCGATCCTCGTGACCGATCGCGCGTCCCCTCACTACCGGCACCCCCATCGTCTCGAAGAAACCCGGAGTCACGATGCGAACGCCGATGGACAGTTCGCGGACGCCGGCTTGCGCGCCGCTCTCGGCGCGGAACTGACTCCTGAAACTTCCGGTCCTCCTGATCGGCAGCCGCGAGATCGCCCCGGCGGACCGGACGGCCGGCTGCCGCTCGATGCGCTCGAGCAAGTCGCGATAGAAATCGCCGCGTCGAGTCCCCCCGGTACACGGCACCAGGCAGGTCGAGTTGGAATGACAAGACGTTTGCGGTGCGGAATCCGGGATCAACCGAGGTGAGATGCAGAAAGCTCATCACGAGCAATCCCGAGCCAACGAGCAGCACGACCGCCAGGGCAAGCTGCGCAGCGACGAGTCCGTTGCGGAACCGCTCGCCGCGATGCCGGGCGAGGCCACTTCTTCCACCGGATTGAACCGCACCGGAGACACGCCCGCGAGCCGCACGCAGCGCCGGGAACACCCCCGCAACAAGGGACGAAAAAAGCGTAATGCCCACGGCGAACGCCAGAACCGGAGCGTCCAGCCGAAGTGCATCCGCAAGACCGAGGCCGCTCAGACTTCCGTGATAGGCCGATTGAATGGCGCGGCTCAGGCAGAACGCCAGCAGCAAGCCGAGGAGGATGCCTCCGGCGCCCAGCGCCAGCGACTCGGTAAGGAGCTGCCGGACCACACGTCCGCTGCTGGCGCCGAGAGCCGACCGCACCGCAATTTCCTCGCCGCGGGTCGCGGTACGCGCGAGCAGCAGGCTCGCGACATTTGCGCTCGCAATGAGGAGCACGAGACCGACGGCCCCGAAGAGCAGCAGAAGCAGTGTCCGGATTTCGCCGACAAGGTGCTCGTGACGCGGCACTGCGGCGAAGATCATCCCGGCATTGCTCTCCGGGAACCGCTCCTCGAGACGCCGAGCGGCAGCATGCAGCTCGGAGCGTCCCGCATCGATGCCGACGCCGGCCGTCAGGCGCGCAATCACGCTCACATACTCGTTGCCGTCCCTGCTTACGGCACTATCCGCCGAGAAATAGCCGCCATATCGCAGCGGTATCCATAACAGTCGCTGACTCGGAAAATCGAAGCCCGGCCCCATCACGCCGATGACCGTATGAGACAGCCCGTTCAGCTGCATCGTTCGGCCGAGCACGCTGGAATCACCCGCGAACAATTGCTGCCATAACGCGTGGCTGAGCACAACCACGCGATGTTCGCCGGGCAGGTTCTCGGCAGGAGTGAACGTGCGCCCGAGAATCGGGTGGACGCGAAGCACGTCGAACAGCTCAGCGGCGACCTGCGCCGCCCAAACACGCCGCGCCTCGCCCGCTCCTGTCAGCGTCACCTGAATCTCCATGAAGCCCGCGAGGCTCGAGAACGCATCGAGCTCTCTCCTGTGCACGCTTTCGCGAAAGCTCATGAAATTCGGCGGCGACAGTGCCGGTTCGGCATGCCCGTCACTGCGGACGGTGTGGAGCATCATCAACGTATCAGGGTCGTTCAGCGCAAGCGGCCGCAGAAGCATTCCGTAGACGATTGTGAACATTGCCGTCGTCAGGCCGATGCCGAGCGCGAGCGTCACGATGGCCGCGACGGTGAAGCCGGGACTTCGGAACAGTGAACGCACTCCGTGACGCAGATCCTGGGCGAACTGCTCGACGAGCGGCCAGCCCCATGCGGCTCGCGCGTCCTCGCTGACGAGCGCGACACTGCCCAGTTCGCGGCGCGCGGCATGGCGTGCCTGCTCCTCCGTCACCCCGGCCTCACGGCGCTCGTCCGCTTCTTCTGACAGGTGAAACGCCAGCTCTTCGCGAAGCTCGGCCTGCCGCGTGTGCCGCCGCCACATCCACGTCAGCTTGCGGAGAAATGTCCTCATCACGACTTCTCGACAGCAGGTTTGAGCACCAGGCCCATGGCGCGCGAAAACGCGTCCCACCGGTTCTGCTCAACCGTCAGGTGTTTCCTGCCGGCAGGTGTCAGGCGGTAATACTTGGCCCGCTTGCCCTTGTCTGAGAGCTCCCAGGATGCTGCAATCAGCCCTTTCGCTTCGAGGCGATGCAGCGCCGGGTACAGCGACCCGGTCTCAACCTGAAGCAGATCCTCGGATGTGCGTTGAATATGTTTCGCAATGGCGTGGCCGTGAGTCGGCCCGAACAGCAAAGTGCGTAATATCAGCAGGTCCAGCGTCCCCTGCAGCAGGTCGACGCGCGATGGTCCGTTCATTATGTAGACAGCCTACGCAATATTACGTAGATTGTCTACATAATAAGTGCGCGGCGTTAGGACGCCGGGTGTGTGAGCACCAGGAGCGCTGCGACGGCCGGATAAGGCGGGCGTTCTACGTAATGGATACTCGAACACACGTTGCCGCGAGCGGTTCTTCTACGCGACCGAGCCTTCGAAAATCTCTTCCGCGCGCCGTGTGTCCGGTATAATCCGAGCTCTCGTCCGCCAATGAAATAATGGTCGGTCAGACCGTCTCGCATTACCGCATTGTCGAGCTCCTGGGCGCGGGCGGCATGGGTGTCGTCTACAGGGCGATTGACCTGCGCCTGAATCGCCCTATCGCCCTGAAGTTCCTCGCGCCCGATCTCACGCGCGATCCCGAGGCAAACGAGCGCTTCCGCCATGAAGCGCAGTCCGCTTCCGCGCTCGACCATCCCAACATCTGCACCATTCACGAGATCGACGAGACGGCCGACCATCGGTTGTTCCTCACGATGACGTGCTACACGGGCGAGACGCTCGACAAACGTATTGCACGCGGGCCGCTGCCGATCGAGGCCGCACTCGACTTCGCCACGCAGATCGCTCAGGGCCTCAGCCGCGCGCACCAATCGGGCCTCGTGCACCGCGACGTCAAACCCGCGAACGTGATGATCACCGGCGAAGGACTCGTCAAGATTCTCGACTTCGGCCTCGCAAAGCTATCCGTCGGCGACGATATGACGCGCACCGGTGCGACGTTGGGGACCGTGGCCTACATGTCGCCCGAGCAGGCCCGAGGCGATCATGTCGACGCTGGCACCGACGTATGGGCACTCGGTGTCGTGCTTTACGAAATGCTGATGGCCCGGCGCCCATTTGCCGGAAAAGACGAAGTTGCGGTGCTGGCCAACATTCTCAATCACACGCCCGATCCGATTGGCAACACTCGCGAGGATGTGCCTCCGAATCTTCAGCGCATCGTCGCACGATGTCTCGACAAGAACCGAACCTCGCGATATCACTCCGCTTCGGAACTGTTGGCCGAACTTTTGGCCTGCCGCGCGACGCTGAGAACCAGCGCGCCTGGAGGCGCAGACCTGCTGCGCATGTTGCGTCGACCAGTCGTGATGGTTCCTCTCGTGTTGCTTCTGTTGCTTGCGGCGGTTCCAGCGATACTGGCTTACCGTCGCGGCGCGAGAATGCGATGGGTTCGAGAGCAGGCGATTCCTGAAATCGTCCGACTCGCGGGAACCGCCGATAACGTCGCCGCGTTCGCTTTGGCGAAAGAAGTGGAGCGGGATCCTTCCGGCGACCCGTTGTTGGCGAGCTTGTGGGAGCAATTCTCCGTCGCCGCAAATATGGTGACGACGCCCGCTGACGCCGAGGTCTTTGTGCAGCCGTATAGTGCCGCGACCAACGAGTGGGAGTCTCTCGGCCGTACGCCTCTGAAGGCCGTCCGCCTTCCGCGGGCGGCGTTGCGATTCCGAATCGAAAAGGCAGGTTTCGAAACCCGCTTGCTGGCGGCCCGCAATCCTGGCAGTCTCTTCGGCAACATGGGCACCGTGGGGGCAACATCGGTTGCCACCCGGTCGCCGGGCGCGGTCACGATCGTCCTTCGCCCCGTTGACGATCCACGAACAGAGATGGTGCAGGTGCCAGGCGGGGCGTTTCCGGTCGGACTGACCGGCTTCAATTCAGATCAGCGTGTCGACATCGGCGACTTTGCGATCGATCGACTGGAAGTCACAAACAAACAGTTCAAGGGGTTTATTGATCGTGGCGGATATACCGACGCCGCGTTCTGGAAAGACCTGCCGTTTGTCAGGGACGGTCAGGCGATCACGGCTCAGGAGGCCCTTCGGCAATTCGTTGACTCGACTGGCCGCCCCGGGCCGGCAGACTGGGAGCTCGGAGCATACCCTTCGACTCAGGCCGATCACCCTGTCACCGGAGTAAGCTGGTTTGAAGCGGTGGCCTTTTGTCGCGCCGCCGGAAAAACGCTCCCAACCCTGTTCCACTGGGGCCGCGCGGCGCTTTCACCTGTTGAAATCGGATCGCCGCTTGCGCCGTCGATTATTCCTCTGAGCAACTTCGCCGGCAAGAGCCTTGCCGCGGCCGGAAGCTTCCGCGGGCTTGGGCCGTACGGCACATTCGACATGGCGGGCAACGCGCGCGAATGGGTATTCAACGAGGCGGCCGGTGGCCGGCGATGGATTCTCGGCGGCGCCTGGAACGATTACGATCACATGTTGACAGTGCCAAGCAGCCTGCCGCCGTTCGATCGCTCGCTCACCAACGGCTTTCGCTGCGCCGACTATGGCAGTGCGCCGTTGTCGGACGCGTTGCTCGCGCATGTCGAAACATACAGTCGCGACCATAGGGCCGCAAAGCCGGTCTCGAATGAGATCTTCGAGGTGTTCAAGCGTCAGCACGAGAACGTCAAGTCGCCGTTGAACGAACGTGTGGAGGCAAAAGACGACAGCGGCAAGGATTGGTCTCGAGAGACGATCTCATTCGATGCGGGATACGAGAACGGCAGAGTGCGCATGTATCTGTTCGTTCCTCGCACCGCAAAGCCGCCCTACCAGCTCGTCGTCTACTTCCCTGGCGTCGGGCCGTTCGTAGGCCGAACGTCGAGCGCCGAGGTTCAGCCGCTTCAACACGATTACATCGTCAGGAGCGGTCGGGCATTCGCCTATCCGGTGTACAAGGGCTCGTTCGAGCGATGGGATCCGTTCATCAGCCTGCAGGGCGACGAGTACATGCGGACATTCCGGGCGCGGATGTCTCATTGGCGGCAGGATCTCGGCCGCGCGATCGACGTGCTCTCGGCGCGGCAGGACATCGACGCCACCCGCATCGCGTACTACGGAAGCAGCTTCGGCGGGTCAACAGCTTTCCCGTTAATCGCGCTCGAGCCGCGGTTGAAGACGGCCATACTCGCGCCCGCGGGGTTCACCTATCGGGAGCTGCCGCCGGAGGCCGACGCGCTCAACTATGTGACGCATGTCAAACTGCCTGTCCTCATGGTGGGGGGGCGCCATGATTACGTCTTTCCTCTCGAAACCTCACAGAAGCCGATGTTCGAGCGATTGGGCACTCCACCCGAGCTGAAGCGGCATGTTGTGTTCGAGGCCGGACACGGCAACTTCCCGCGGAGCGAGATGATTCGCGAGGTGCTGGCGTGGCTGGATAAGCATCTTGGGCCGGTTCAGACTTCGGCATCAGCGCCGTGACCCCAGAGGCGTTTCCTGTTCTTACTGCGCCCGGCTATATCGATCGCTGAGCGCCATCAGATCGAACTGTTCGTGATGCAGGTGCGTGTCCGGCCTGATCGTCACGTCCTTGCCCAGCGCCTGCTTCAGATCGGCCATCACGGCGCGCTCCTCTTCCTTGAGGGCGCGCGCGATCTCGGGATTCACGCGCAGCACGACTCCCCCGCCGTTGAGATCGCCGCCGATCTTTCTGACCTCTGAAAGAATCTCGTAGCAGATGGTCGAGGTCGATTTGATGACGCCCGTCCCCGTGCAATACGGGCAAGGTTCGGTGAGCACGCGCTCGAGGCTCTGCTTGACGCGCTTGCGGGTCACGATGACGAGGCCGAAATCCGACACCTGGAGCAGCTTCGACGGCGAGCGATCCTTCTTGAGCTCAAGTTCCACCGCCTGAAACACCTTCTGGCGGTTCTTCCGCTCTTCCATGTCGATGAAGTCGAGCACGATGATGCCGCCGAGATCGCGCAGCCGGATCTGGCGCACGATCTCCTTCACCGCTTCCAGGTTCGTCTTCACGATCGTGTCTTCGAGCCGGCCCGTGCGCTTCCCGACGTAGCGGCCGGTATTGACGTCGATCGCCACGAGCGCCTCGGTCTGGTTGATCACGATCGACCCGCCCGACTTGAGCCACACCTTGCTCTTGAGCGCCTTGTCGATCTCGGTTTGAACGCCGTACTCCTCGAAGATCGGATAGTCCTTCGTGTAGAGCTTCACGCGCGGCGACAGGTTCGGCATGATGCGCGCGACCAGATCCATCACGTGCCGGTGTTCCTGCGGATTGTCGATGCGGATCGCCGAGAACTCTTCCGTCAGCAGGTCGCGCAGGAGCTTGGCGACGAGGCTCTGCTCGCGATAGATCACCGACGGCGCGCGTGACGTTTCGAACTTGTGACGTGTCTCTTTCCAGATGTCGTTGAAGTAGTCGAGGTCGCTCAGGATGTCGGCCTCGGGACGGGTGCCGGCCGCCGTACGGATGATGACACCGCCGCCGAACCCGTGCTCTTCGCGGAACTTCTTGACGATGCCGCGCAGGCGATTGCGCTCGTCGCGCGAGTCGATTTTGCGGGAAACGCCGACGTGGTCCACCGTCGGCATGAAGACGAGAAAGCGGCCTGCCAGCGTCGCATGCGACGTCAGCCGCGCGCCTTTGGTGCCCAGCGGCTCCTTGGCGACCTGGACGACGATCTCCTGGCCTTCCTTGAGGAGATCTTCGATTTTCGGCTGCGGCCCCCGGTCGCGGCCCTTGCCGCGGTCGCCGCCAGCCTTGCCATTGCCACCGGCCGCCTCGTGTTCGTCGTCGTCGCCCGAGTCGAGCCGATCGAACTCCTCGATTGTGTTGACGACGTCCGACACGTATAAGAACCCGTCGCGCTCGAGGCCTATGTCAATGAACGCGCACTGCATGCCGGGCAGCACTTTGGAGACCCGGCCCTTGTAGATATTCCCGACAACTCCCCGATGCCGCTCGCGCTCGACGAAGATCTCGGTGACGAGATCCTCCTCGAGAATAGCGACCATCGTCTCGTGCCCGTTGGCCGAGATGATCATTTCCTTCTGCATTCGCGAAGCTCCATTGCGGATCGGCGGTAAAAGCCGAGCAGAGCGCGCGAATGACCATGATCAAGTTTCGCAAGGCGTTGCTCATTTCCGATCCTCTTGACTAGTTAGTAAATCGCCGCATCCGTACGCTGAGAACCAGGCCGAAGCTCGCCAGCGTGGCGATCATCGACGACCCGCCGTAACTCAGCAACGGAAGCGTCAAACCCTTGACCGGCAGCAGGCCGGCCGACATGGCGATGTTGTAGATGACCTGAAAAATGAAACTGGAGAGCACGCCCATCACGAGATACGCGCCCAGCCGATCTTTGGCGAGGCGGGCGGCCTCGAGCGAGCGCCAGATCACGATCAGATACAGGCTCAGCACGAACAGCACACCGGCAAATCCCTGCTCCTCCGCGAGCGCCGAAAAAATAAAGTCGTTGTGGGCGACGGGCAGGAACCTGAGCTGTCCCTGTGTGCCCTTCCGATACCCTTTGCCCCACAAGCCACCCGATCCCACGGTGATCTGCGCCTGGATCTGCTGATATCCGGCGCCTTTCGGATCGAGTGACGGATCGAGGAACGTCTCGACCCGGCTTTTCTGATAGGGCTTGAGCGCGTACTCCCACGCGATCGGCGCCGCGACGATGGCGACGGCCGCGAGGACGCCGAGGATGCGCATGCGCATTCCGGCCACGTAACCAATACCGAGATAGATGGGAATCAAGGTGACCGCCGTCCCGAGATCGGGCTCGCGCGCGATCAGAATCAGCGGAAGACCGGCCAGGAATCCAGCCATCACAAGGTCGCCCGAGGTCGGAGCGCCGCGGCGGTTCTCGCCGAAAAACTTCGCGAGCACGAGCGCCACGCCGACCTTGGCGAATTCCGAGGGCTGCAGGTTGAAAGCTCCAAACGAAATCCAGCGGCGGGCGCCGCCGGCGGTCGTGCCGAAGACCAGCACGTAAAGCAGCAGACCGAGCAAGGCGAGATAGATGAAATGCGACTTGTCCGTGAGGGCCCGATAGTCGACTGAAAGGCAGATCGCAAACGCGACCGCGCCGATGATGACCGCGTACAACTGGACGACCGGCAGCCTCCAGCCACCCGTCGTGCTGTAGATCATGGCGACGCCGATCATCGACAGGCAGAAAATCGCGGCGATGAGCAGCCAGTCGAGGTGAAGAAAGAGGCGTCGTTCGAGCATCAGTTCCCGCCTGCGCGACCACTTCGGCCGCCCGGATTCGCCTGAACGACCGGGGCCGCCAGTTCCGGCAAGGAGGGTTCTTCGCGCTCGAGGTTGGGTTCGGGGGCCGGCATCGACAGCTTCGGCAGCGGCAGGCCGTCTTTCTTGGCGAAGTACGTTTCCATCACGTGCTTGGCGATAGGCGCCGAGGTGGCACCGTGCTCGTTGTGCTCGCCGAAAACAACACCGGCGATTTCGGGATTGTCGCGCGGCGCGAAAAAGACGAACCAGCCGTGGTCGCGAAGGTCGCGCTCGGTACGGCCGGCCGCTTTCCTGCCGCCCGACAGCGAGATGACCTGAGCCGTTCCCGTCTTGCCGGAGACGTCCCTGCCTGGAATGCGTGCGCGCGCGCCGGTGCCAGCCCCGTTGACGACCATGTACAGGCCGTCGTGCAGCGCGGCAATCGTTTCGGGCTTCAACTGAACTCGCGACTTGGGGGCAGGTGGCTGCACGGGCTTCCAGCCGCCACGCTCGTCCATAATCGCCTTCAACAGGTGTGGCACGTAGCGCGTTCCGCCGTTCGCGACCGTCGACATCATGACGGCGAGAGAGATCGGCGTGATCGAGACCTGCCCCTGTCCAATCGAGACGGAAATGGTTTCGCCGGCGTACCATTTCTCGTTGTATCGCTTTCGCTTCCACTCGGTCGACGGCACGAGCCCTTCAATCTCGTTCGGCAGATCGATGCCGGTCTTTTCACCGAGACCGAGCAAGGTCGCCCACTTGTGAATCTTGTCGACGCCGACCATGTTGCCAATCGTGTAGTGGTACACGTTGCACGACCCCTCCAGCGCGTGACGCATGTCGACGCTGCCGTGCCCGCCTTTCTTCCAGCATTGGAACGGGCGGCCGAAGAAGACGGCGCTGCCACCGCAGAACACCCTGAAATCGGGGCGGATGATGCCTTCCTCGAGTGCGGCAACCTCCACCACGATCTTGAAGGTGGATCCCGGCGAGTAGAGGCCCTGAATCGCGCGGTTCTGCAGCGGCTTCAACGGATCGGTATTGAGCCCGGCCCACGTCGTGCGATCGATGCCCGCAGCGAAATCATTCGGGTCGTAACCCGGACGGCTGGTGAACGCGAGCACCTCGCCGCTTCGCGGATCCATGACAACAGCCGCACCGTTGAACCCACCGGCTTTGAATCCCTCCTCAGCAGCACGCTGCAGGTCCATGTCGATGGTCAACTGCACGCGCCGTCCCTCGTGATAGGGAATCTCTCTGATGGTCTCGATCTCGCGGCCCATGCTGTTGACCTTCACCTGGCGCGCGC
The DNA here is from genome assembly GCA_963811435.1 of Vicinamibacterales bacterium. Lineage (GTDB taxonomy): Bacteria > Acidobacteriota > Vicinamibacteria > Vicinamibacterales > JAMQPK01 > JAMQPK01. Next base: position 1,932,852 of record CAWERD010000002.1, on the reverse strand, counting down.
CGTCCTCGCCCATCAGCAGCTTGTTGTAAATCTTCTCGACGCCGGCCTGGCCGACGATCGCGCCGCTTTGCAACCCGTCGGCCTCGACCTGCCCCTCGCTGGCTTCGCCGACATAGCCAAACAGGTGGGCCGCAAACGCTTCCGTTGGATACAACCGCGTCGGCACTTCCTCGACGAGAACGTCAGGCAACTCTGATTCGAGACGCCTCGCAAGGACGGCAGCCACCTGCGCGAGCGACGCATCGTCGACGATCACAATCGGCCGGTACGTGGGCTCGCGACGATGGCGATTGACGATATCGGTGACGAACTTCGGATCGAGCCCCGTGACTTCGGACAAGACGCGAATCGTGTGGCCAATGTCCTTGGTGTGCTCGCGGACGATCGAAATCGTGAAGGAGCTGCGGTTTTCGACGAGCGGTCGCCCGTCGCGATCGTAGAGCACGCCGCGCGGCGCACGCAGCGCAAGCGTGCGCTGGTGATTGTTCTCGGCAAGCTCCTTGAATTTTTCGTGCTGGACGACCTGGAAGTACCAGAAGCTGAACGCGATGAGCGTAAACACGACGGCAGACCCCACCTGAAGAATCCCGAGCCGAATGGTGACGCTTCGGCGATCCTCGACAGGTCCGGTGAAATCAGACATCTCGGCTAACCCTAATCCCCAATCCCTTATCCCTAGTCCCTGAGCCCTCAGCCCTGCAGCCCTCAGCCCTCAGCCCTAAGCTCTTAGCCCTAAGCTCTTAGCCCTCAATCGAGCCGGCGGTTGATGCGCATGTGCCCGCCCATCGACCGCCGGTTATCGACGAAGCCCGGCAGTAAATCGGCAATCTGAAACAACAGCACGCCGACCAGCGCATTGGCGCCGGCCTGGCGGAAGATCGCCCCGAACGTCGTCAACTCGTATCCTCGGTCGATTACCCGATAAAGCCCTACGAACATGATCGCATGGGCGACCGTCGCTGTGAAGAATACCAGCGCCCTCGGCAGGGGCCGCGCCACAATGAACTGGCTGCCCACAATTCCCGCAAAAAACCCTACCGCCGTCTTGGCCAGCCCCCCGATGCCGATAATGCTGCGGGTCGCAACCGTGCCGGCCCCGATGGAGATGGTCATCGAGCCCGTAGCGGCAAGCGCATCCTGCGACAGCCCCGCCACAGCGCCCGCTATGAGCCCGGCCGTTGGCCCGCCGCTCAACGCGATGTAGACAACCGCCACGAAGACCAGGTCGACCAGCCCGGCACCGGGAGCGACAAACCGTGCAATCGACGTCTGAAGTGCCAGCGCAATTCCGATGGAGAGCGCAATGCCGAGCGCCCTCACGAGGGGCCCTCCTCCGGTGTCGCCTGTGACGGGGGCGTCTTCACCACGAGCACTTCTTCGAGCCGGTTGAAGTCAACAGACGGGCGCACGCGGATGGCCTTGTACATGCCGCTGCCGTTGCCGACCATTTCGACTCTCCCGATGACGAAGCCCCTCGGGTAAATCCCATCGATCCCCGAAGTGACGATCGTGTCGCCCATCTTCACGTCTGCCGTCGCGGAAACGAAGTCCATGCGCACGGTTTCCAGGCCGGCGCCAACGATGATGCCCTGCGCCCGCGAGCGCTCGACCAGCGCGCCTGCCGCGGCGTTGCGATCGATCAGCAGCTGCACCTTCGATGCGTGGCCGGTTGCCCTCACGACGCGCCCGACGAGGCCGGTTGGCGCGATGACAGCCATGTTGGTGACGACGCCGTTCTTCGAGCCCCTGTCGATGGTGATGACGCGAAATTCGTTCGTCGAGCCGGCACCGATGACGACGGCCGGTAGTGTCTCGATGTTGAGATCGCTCTTGAAGCCGAGAAGGCGCTCGAGCTGGCGGGCGCGCTCGGCCCGTGCGCGCTCCTGCTGAAACTGCACCTGCAGGGCGCCGAGCTGCCTCTTGAGCTGCTCGTTCTCCGCGCGCACGCCGCGAAGGCTCACATACCCGCTCCAGAAGTTGCTGAAGCCGCCCGTGAAGCCGGCGGCGCCCCGCTGCACTTCGGCGAACGCGCCGAAGGTGATGACCTCGAGCAGCGGCACGCCGGCTTTCGAGTTCACCTGTGCCGAGATGAGGATGATGTGACCCAGCATCACAGCAATGAAAAGCACCGCCGTGCGCTGACGAAAATCGGTGGCCATGGCTTGCAAGGTGGCCTAGTCGATCGAGATCTTCCGCAGGAGATTGAAATCCGAAAGCATCTTTCCCGCTCCGAGCACGACAGACGACAACGGATCTTCCGCCATCGCCAGCGGCAGGCCGGTTTCTTCTCTCAGCCGCTTGTCCAGGTTCTTCAACATCGACCCGCCGCCGGTGAGCACGATACCGCGGTCGACGATGTCGGCCGACAGTTCCGGCGGCGTCCGCTCGAGCGCGACGCGGACGGCGTCGACGATGACGTTGACGGTTTCCGTGAGCGCTTCACGGATTTCTTCGTCGGTAATCGTGATGGTCTTGGGCACGCCCTCGATGAGATGGCGTCCCTTGATCTCCATCGTCATCCGCTCTTCGAGGGGATAGGCCGAGCCAATCTCAATCTTGATCTGCTCGGCGGTGCGCTCGCCGATGAGCAGGTTGTAGGTCTTGCGGATGTACTGAATGATGGCTTCGTCCATCTCGTTGCCCGCCACGCGCACGGCCTTGCTGTAGACGATGCCGGCAAGAGAGATGACGGCAATGTCTGTGGTGCCGCCGCCGATGTCGACGATCATGTTGCCCGACGGCTCGGTGATGGGCATGCCTGCGCCGATGGCCGCGGCCATCGCTTCTTCCACCAGGTGCACTTCGCTGGCCTTCGCGCGATAGGCGCTGTCTTTCACGGCGCGCTTCTCGACCTGGGTAATCTCGGACGGCACGCCGATGACGATGCGCGGCCGGACCCAGACGTTTCGATTGTGCGCCTTCTTGATGAAGTACGTCAGCATCTTCTCGGTGACTTCGAAGTCGGCGATGACGCCGTCCTTCATCGGCTTGATGGCGACGATGTTGCCGGGCGTGCGCCCGAGCATCTCTTTGGCGTCGCGTCCGACCGCTTCGACGCGGCCGTTCAGCTTGTTGATCGCGACAATCGACGGCTCGTTCACGACAATGCCCTTCCCGCGCGCGTAGACGCACGTGTTGGCGGTGCCGAGGTCGATGGCGAGATCGCTCGAGAAGAGAGAAAATACCGAACGAAGGCTCATAAACTCCTTACGCTGTAACTAGTGCACTAACGAACTAATAAACTCTTGAACAATCGCTAAACCGGCTCGGTCGCCAGCACGACGCCGTTCTTACCGCGTTCTTTCACGCGGTACATCGCGGTATCGGCCGCTTTGATCAGTTCCTCAGCCGAGGCCGCGACATCGGGCAGCGTCGCCACACCGACGGACGCCGTCAATCTGATGTCGAGGCCATCGCTGGCCTTCAGAAACGAGTGCGCCGCAATCCGCTCGCGCACGCGTTCGGCGACCGCGACCGCACCCTCGCTGCCCGTATCGGGCAGCACCAGGGCGAATTCGTCGCCGCCGAAGCGCGCCGTCACGTCCGTTTCACGCGCACAGCCGCGAATGACGCCGGCGGCTTCGACGAGCGCCCGGCTTCCGCAGAGGTGCCCGTGCCGGTCGTTCACCGATTTGAAGCCGTCAAGGTCGAGAAACAACAGCGAGAGCGGCCGGCCGCTGCGCGACGCCCGCTTGGATTCCCGCCTCAGAACCTGGTTCAAATACCGCGAGTTGTACAAGCTCGTCAGATCGTCGGTGACCGACAGCTCTTCGGTGCGCCGCAGGTGCAGCGCGGTGTCGAGCGCCAGCACCGGGCCTTCGAGCACCGTTCGCAGCGCAGTCATCACCTCGCGCGACAGCGTCGGCGTGTCTTTCGACGGCGCCGGGTCGAGCGCAATCAGCGCCCCGATCGTTCGCGCGCGGCAGCGCAGCGGAATGCCGATGACGCTGGCCGCCGGTCCCTCGGACACCCGCTCGTCGCCCGCGAGGCTCGCGGTCATGAACTCTTCGTTGTGCTCGGTGATCCAGCGGGCGACCCGTTCGAGTCCTTCGCCGTACGGCTCGCACGGGCCGCGCTCGGCAATGAGCGAGGCATGCTGCGATCCGTCCTGCACGGCGACGACAAGGCACGCGGCGGGAAACCATGCCTGGACCTGCCCCAGCAGCGCCTCCGCCACTTTATGCGGATCATGCGTGGCGTTGACCGACCGGATCAGCTCAATGAGCGTGTCCCGGCGGTTCAGCCGGTCCTGCAGATCGCCCGCCCCTTGGCGAAGACGGGCGGCCAGATCTGCCTGAGCGCCGCGGGGGGCGGCTGGATTGGTGCGCGGTGCTCCCGGCATCTTCGTGAGAAGGCAAACTCCCGCTAAGTCCTTCTAAATTACGTAAATGTTACCATAGGGCCCTTGCCCGCCCTGGCGCCGCAGACGGCGTTTTCGGCGGGGTAGGTCGCCCAACCAAAACACGGAATTGCTCGTCGTATCAATGGCGATGCTACGATAATCAGCTTCAACTCTCTGTCTTATCGGCCATTGACAAATTTTTCTGAGGGGTTTGACCTGAAATGACGATGCTCGATCGGATGCGGCGCCATAAGGCATGGCTCAAATGGAGCCTGGCGCTGGTCGTCCTCACCTTTGCGGTGTTCTACATCCCACATTTTCTCGGTCCGGACCAGTCGATGGGGCCGACGGGCGACCGGCTCGCCACCATCGATTCACAGGCAATTTCGGTGGCCGATTTCCGGCGCCGCTACATGGCTCAGGTGCAGGCTTACCGCTCGTCGTACGGTGGGAAGGTGACCGACGAGATCCTCCAGCAGATGCAGGTGCCGCAGCAGGTGCTGCAGCAGATGATCCAGGAGAAAGCCGAGCTGACCGAGGCAGGGCGGGCGGGCATCAGCGTGAGCGATGCCGAAGTGCGCGCGCAGATCATGGCCATTCCCGGGCTGCAGGAAAACGGGCAGTTCATCGGCGAAGAGCGCTACCGCCAGCTGCTGGCGCAGCAGAGACCGCCGATCACACCATCCGATTTCGAGGTGTCGGTGCGCGAAGGGCTCATCCTCGACAAGTTCCGGGCCGGCCTCACCGAATGGATGACGGTGTCGGAGACCGATCTGGAGCGCGAGTACAAGCGCCGCAATGAAAAAGTCACCCTCGACGTCGTCTCGGTGCTCGCCGACAACTTCAAGACGCAGGTGACGCCGACCGACGCGGACATTTCTGCACACTTCGACAAAAACAAGGAAAGCTACCGCATCCCCGATCAGCGCAAGATCAAGTTCGTGCGCGTCAATCCCGCCGAGCTCGCCACGACGATCAAGGTGTCGAAGGAAGACGTCGAGCGCAATTACAACGCCCAGCTCGGCAAGTACACGACGCCCGAGCAGATTCGCGCGAGCCACATCCTGCTGACGACCGAAGGCAAAGACGATGCGACGGTGCGTGCGCAGGCTGAAAAAGTGCAGAAGGAAGCCAAGGCTGGCGGAGATTTTGCCGCGCTGGCGAAGAAATATTCTCAGGACGAGAGCAATGCCCAGCAGGGCGGCGATCTCGACTATTTCTCGCGCGGCCGCATGGTCGGCGCCTTTGAAACCGCGGCGTTCGCGCTCGCACCCGGCGAGGTGAGCGATCTTGTCAAGACCGAGTTTGGCTATCACATCATCAAGGTGACCGATCGCAAGCCCGCCATCGTCCGTGCCGTGACCGACCCCGACGTCTACAAGGAAATCGAATCGGCGCTGATGCGCGAGCAGGCCGAGGGCCAGGCGATGCAGACGGCCGAAGCGCTTGCGGCGGCAGCGAAGACGCCGGCCGATCTCGACCGGGCGGCCGCGTCGCGCGCGCTGAAGGTCGAAGAATCGGGATTCTTCCCGCTTGGCGGCATGATCGCCGGACTTGGGCCGCAGTCACCGGTGTCGATGGCCGCGTTCGAACTGGCAGACAACACGGTCAGCCAGCCGGTCCCGGGACCGACGGGAACCGTCCTCTTCTACGTTTCGGGCAAACAGGAATCGTACGTGCCGAAGCTCGACGAAGTGCGGAGCCGCGTGCGCGACGACGTCATTCAGGAACGCGCGATGACGCTCGCCCGGCAGCGTGCCGAGGGACTCGCGGGACAGTTGAAGACCGCGCCGAACTTCCAGGCCGCGGCGAAGGCTGCGGGGCTCGAGGCGGTGACGACCAACCCGATTGCGCGCGAGGCGGTCATCCCGAACATCGGCCGCAGCCCCGAGATTGAGACCGTAGCGTTTTCCTCGCCTGTGGGCTCGGTCAGCAGCGCCATCAATACGCCGCAGGGTGCGGCCATCGTGAAGGTGGCGTCGAAGCAGGATGTCAACACCGCCGACTACGCGATGGCGAAGGACAAGTTCCGCATCGAAGTGCTGAGCGAGCGCCGCGCCCGGTTCTATCAGGCGTACATGGAAAAAGCGCGCGCGAAGATGAAGATCGATGTCGATCCCGACGCGCTGAAGAGGGCCATCGGCTAGCTCGTCGTCTCAACGCAAAGACGCTAAGCCGCCAAGAAATTTCTTCAAAGTCAGCGTAGGAAACTCACAGGCATCAGCGCAAGCGGCTCCCCGGGATTGAACAATCTCGCGGGAGCCGTGAGCAACCCCAGCGCGCGGCGCTCGGCCGTCCGCATTCCCCCGAAAACAGAAATCAGCGCTTCCATCTGACGGTCGTCGCCGCCGCCGGTCAGCTCTTCGATGATCAACTCGGCAAGCGTGCGGCGCGGCGGATAGGTGACGACCTCGACGGCGGTATCCGGCGAGATGCCGGCGCGCTCTTTCGCGAGCGCGATGGCGCGATCGAGGCCACCGAGCGCGTCGACGAGCCCGTTTCGGTGCGCCTGTGCGCCGGTCCACACGCGCCCCTGCGCAATCTGCTCCACGCGTTCGACGGGCATCTTCCGCGACGCCGCCACTTTTTCGACGAAGCCCTTGTAGAAGGCGCCAATCTGCTCGCGCAGCTTCTGACGCTCGCTTTCGTTGAACGGCCGCTCCGGCGATTCGAGGCCGGCGTTACGGCCAATCGTCACCGCCTCGATGTTGGCGCCCAGCTTCTCGAACGTGCCGCCGGTGACGAACTTGCCGCCGTAAATGCCGATGGAGCCGGTCAGCGTCGCGGGCTGCGCCACGATCGGTGACGCCGCCATGGCCACGTAGTAACCGCCAGAGGCCGCAAGGTCTGACATCGACGCGACGAGCGGCCGGCCGGGCTTTTCGGTTTTCGTCACGGTCAGCTCGCGCCAGATCACGTCGGAGGCGATGCTGGATCCGCCCGGGCTGTCGATGCGCACGACAATCGCGCGCACGTTATCGTCTGCGCGAGCCGAGCGAATGGCTTTGACCAGGCGCATCGATCCGGCGACATCCCCGTTGAGCGGATCGAATCCGCCGTCACCGGAGTTGATGACGCCGGTGATGTAGACGACGGCCACACGCGGCGTGTTGCGCGACGGCAAGCTGCGGCGCGCGCGGCTGTAACGATCGCCTTCAATGCTTCCGCTCTTGCTGACGGCACCGTGATCGTCGAGCTGATCTTCGTAGGCCAGCGTGTCGACCAGGCCGGCCTTCAGCGCGTGCTCGGCCAGGAACGGTCCCTGATCGATCAGCGTGCGCACCTCCTCCACTTGTTTCCGGCGCGCCTCGGCGATGCCACGCACGAGCTGGTCGTACATGTCGCGGGTCAGCGACTCGGTCATCTCGCGATGCGCAGGCGTGAAGGTCGTCTGGGTCAGCTGATTGGGAGCGGTCTTGTAGTCGCCAATCTTCTCGAAGTCGGCCTGCGCGCCGATCTTGTCGAGCGCGCCTTTCAGAAACACCTCGTAGGTCGCCACGCCGGTCACATCGACGCTGCTCGTCGGCAGGAGGTAAATGCGGTCGGCGGCCGACGCAAGGTAGTACTCGCGCTCGCCGGCGTACTCGAGAAACGCCGAAATGCGCTTGCCCGACTTCTTGAAGTCGATGACGGCGTCGCGGATCTCCTGCACCTTGCCCCAGAACGGCGACTCGAATGGCGACGGCACGATGAGCACCGATTCGATGCGCGGATCGTCCTTCGCCCGACGCAGCGCCTCGACGTAGCCGCGCACCGTCTGCGCCTTCGCGCCGCCCGTCACCTGGCCCAGCACGTCGTTCGGCGCCGTCTCGACCAGATCGCCCCCGATTCTCAGGACGAGGGTCGAATGGTCGGGCACGGACGGCCCTCTGAGCATCATCATCCATGCGCCGGCGAGGGCCAGCACGCCCACGACGAAGAACAAGAGGATGAAGCCAATGAAAAATTTGACGGGACGGCGCATGGCCATGGCAGGAACTCCTTACGGACAGATTACACGAACAACCGAACCCCTACCGCTCGCTACGCACCTGTCGCACCTATCGCACCCATCGCACCTATCGCACCCATCGCACCTATCGCACCCATCGCACCCATCGCACCCATCGCACCCATCGCACCCATCGCACCCATCGCACCCATCGCACCCCCCGCACCTATCGCACCTATCGCACCTATCGCACCCAGTTCCGGGCCTCTGCTATAGTCGCGCTCCATGTTTGGCCTCATTTACCCGTACGGCGTCATTCTGCAGGCCATTGCGATCCTGCATTTCGTGCGCCGCCGGCCTGAGACCTACTGGCTCTGGATCATCCTCATGTTCGGCGGCGTTGGCGCGTTGCTTTACATCCTGGTCGAAGTCATCCCCGATGCCGGCCTGCTGCGCGGCACGTTTCAAGTCTTCCCCCGGCGCAAACGCATCAAGCAGCTCGAGGCGCTCATCCTCGACAATCCGTCGGTGGGCAACTACGAAGAGCTCGGCGACCTCTATCTTGACGATGGGAAATTTGCGAAGGCGCGGGAGTGTTTTGACAAGGGTACTCGCGAGGAGCCGATCGATCGATCCGTTCTACCGGCGGGCGCTCGCCGAGCTTGCGCTCAACGACTTCGCGGCCGCCGCCGCCGATCTGGGCGAGGTGATCACGCGCGAGCCGAAGTACGACTACCTGCGTGCGGCGGGCCTGCGCGGCCACGCACTGGTCAAGATTGGTGAGCGTGAAAAAGCGGACGCGCTGTTTGCGGAGACACTGCAGGTGTCAACGCTGTCCGAAACTCAGGTACAACTATGCGTGTTTTCTGGCGGCGGAAGGGCGGTACGACGAGGCTCGCGAATGGGCAGAGCGCATCCTTCGGAAGAAGGCCACCATGCCCGACTATATTCGCCGTCGCGAGCGGCCATGGTTTCGGAAGGCCCGCGCGCTGCAGAAGACGCTGCGCGGGAAGTCGCTACCGGCGGCAGGACCTAGCGGCGGTTCTTCGTCGGCACCGGGGTAATCGAAGCGTAGATTTCGCCGTCCCGGTCGCAGCGCAACAGCAAGCTGCCGGTTACGCCGGTAGGCAAACCGACCGTCAGAAGAAACGTGATCGTGTCCTCTTCCGCACGGATTTCGGGTAACTTGCCGCGCCGGGTGTCTGGTCCCTCCATTTTCATCTCCTGCCGGGGGTATATGCACAAGTCAGACCAAGAGGTGACTGCTTATTGGCAGGTAGATAGCTCTCGGCGTTGGACTTGTGACGCGTATCGAGGAACTTGTTGTCGACGCTTCGCGAACTTGTTCCATTTTCGGTGTCATTCGAACGGTTATGTGCTTGCCGGATCGACAGTACGGTTTAAAACGGCATTTCCGGTTCTGCACGCGGGTGCTTCGTTATGCAGTCTCTCTGCGCGCGCGATGATGGTGCGCGACGGCGAGCAGAAAGCTCGCGAGGACGAAATGGAACGCCACCGGAATCACGTCTTTCCGGAGCAGGGCATATCGCACGACCATGCCAACCGCATAGATCCATCCGACAATCCATAACGGCGTCGCAAGCCACCCGTGGTGCCGAACAAAATAGCCGCGGCCGCGCGTGAACTGCACGCACACGGCGGACAAGACACCGAGGATCAGAATCTGGGAGGCCAGTAGGACCGGATACGGCAACAGGCCGGATTGCCAATCATCCATTGGCGGCAGAAACGGCGCGAGGCCGGCGACGACGAGCAGCTGTCCCAGGACCCTGAGGGCAAAGAGACCGAGCAGGATCCAAAGCACTGTCGGCATACCGATCAGTCTGTCATGCCACGGCTTTCTTCTTTCACTACGGTGGTGTCCGGCTTCAGGCCGGACCGTGTTCTTACGGCGGTAGTGTCGGCTTCAGCCGGACCGCGTTTTACGGCGGTAGTGTCCGGCTTCAGCCGGACCGTGGTGTTGGTATGAGGCGGGCGACGGCGACGTTCTGCTCGCGGCTCACGTGTTTTTCGAGGATCCATTCCCACCCCAACGCGGCTGCGGCATTGAGGCCCCGGATTCGCCGCGCCGCAGAACATCGTCGTCGCGCACCTGCAGAATCCAGCGCTCCAGAGCGCGTCGGGTATAATGCTTTTTTTCTGTCCGGCACGCTCACCACTGCGGAAGTGGCGGAACTGGCAGACGCGCTAGCCTCAGGAGCTAGTGGGAGCAATCCCATCGGGGTTCAAATCCCCGCTTCCGCACCAAATTAGCTAGCAATTCTTGCGATTTCACCAAAGCTGGGCGGGCGTGCCCGGTTGGCCTACCCGATTGGCCTACCTTCGCCTATACTCGAAGGCGTGGCGACGACCCAGCCGACACAGGATCGACACCCGCATCCCACGTATCCGAAGCTCTACGTCTTCAAGCGGCCCACAAGCCGTTTCTACCACATGGAGATGTGCGTCCAAGGTCGGAAAACGCGGAAATCGCTGAAGACAGACCGGCTAACGACAGCCTTCGTTCTTGCAGCGGATGAATGGAAGGCGCAGCAACGAGCCACGCTGGCAGAGGACAAAAAGCGGAAGTTTGACCGGCTCTCCAGTGACCCGACGATTGGGGAGCTATTCGTGTCATGGAAGGCGACACTTCCCCCAGTGAAGCGGCCCTACCATGAGACGAAATGGGGGGCGGTTGGTCCCTTTTGGCGGGCACGGCTCGTCAGCGAAGTCACACCGCAACTGTTCCGCGATTATTTCGTGCAACGAGGGCGAGAGAGCACCCAATACGATAAGCCGCCCTCGAATAGCACGCTAAAAAAGGACGCGATCCTGCTCCGGCTGATCCTCAAGCACGCGGTGGAGCAAGGACACCTGTCGCAGCTCCCGACCATCCCCTCACCCGGCCAGATTGAGGCCAATCCCCGCCCCTGGCTGACAAAGGCGGAATGGGAACATCTGGACGCAGAGTCAACCACGCGGATCGAGAAGGCACCGACCAAGCGCTCTCAGAGACAGCGGGATGATCTTGACGCCCAGATACGCTGGATGATCGGAACCATGATGCGTGTGGGCGAAATGCTCGACGTGCGTTACCGGGATTGCCGCGTTGAGAAGAACAAGAAGGGTGAAACGATTCTGATCTGTCAGGTGCAGGGCAAGCGTGGAGGCCGCACGGTCGTTGGCCGTAGGATGGCGGCATGGGTATATAAGGACCGCTTGAAGCGTCTGAAGCCATCCAAAGACGATCTGATTTTTCCTGTCCACCACCGGGAAGCGTTTACCGAACTGCTGAAGGCGGCGAACCTCCATATCGACAAGCGCACAGGTTTTGAACGGAACTTCAAGAGTCTGAGAGCAACAGCAATTAGTTTCGAGATCCTTCGTGGAGCACCGTCACCGAATCTGATGATGATCGCGCGCAATGCGGGAACGTCAGTGGCGATGATCGACGCCTTTTACAGTAAGCGACTGACGGCGGAGATGGGGAAAGACGTGCTGACGGCCAAGCAGGATGACGATTAGCCCCGCAACGTCTTTCTTAGGCTCACGAATCCGTAACAACTTGTCCCAGAACTGAAACCCTTTTTATCCTCACATCAGGCACGGATATTTCCGCTCGATCGCTATCATCAACATCGGTCCCTGATACTGAGATGACGCTCTAGTGGCGACCGCTTTGCTCATACAGTCGGAGACCGGCCACGTTAGTGAGACGTGAACCGGCCCCCTCACCCGTCAGCAGGGATGACTGCCGAAGCGGGCTGCCCGAGTGTAAACGATTCCCGTTTACCCCTCCGATCAGCTTCCGCCGAGGCCACACGCGAGCACAGGAAATGTGTTCGCAGGAGGCTAGCGCAATGTCACAGGAACTCTTGGTGTCACAACAGAGCGATGCGTCAGTGGAGGAGCGTTTGGCGGAACTCATTGGAGATGAGCGCTTGTCAGAAGTCGAAGAGGCTGTGGTGCAACTGCTCAACATGACCGTCGTGAGCAACGGTACAACAGTGTGTTGCGAGTTGTGCGGGTGTGGCGACGACGAGCATGCGGAACGCTGCCCTGTTCCTGCCTTGGAGGACTGGCTTCGGTCGATCTACGTTACAAATCAATCCATGCCCTACGGCTCCCGCCCAAGCTGCCGCGAATGCTCCGCCTCGTCGGTCTGGGTGAGTCTCCTAAAAGTCACTCGCCGTAAGCGTGGTGTGCTGATCTATCTCTGGCTGTGCCGGAGCTGCCACCACGAATGGACGGAATAAGGAGGTTTAGGTATTCTGTAAGCTCCCAGTGCCAAACAAAGCGCAATGCCCGAAATGCGGGCACAAGCCCGTCCGGTTCGGCCAGATCACCATCGAGCGAACCATCCGCACGACGTTTTTCTGTAGCGCTTGTGAATACCGCTGGGCGTCCGACCGCTATCCCGTGGTCGCGGCGGACACGCCTGCGAAAAGGATTCGGCCGGTCAAGTAAGAAGTTCTCTCGGCGCGCGAATGGATTTGGGGGCGCGTTAACGAGATGCATGCTGACAAGTTATTTCGAAGGATTCTATTTCACCAGACAACGATGGAATCAGGCTGGAATGCTCGCTGCCTGGAAGATACCGCGCAGACACTCCACGTAACTCCGTCTGTGTGAATGCCGTAACCGTCGCCGTCACCCCGACCCGAAGACTGCGAATACGATTCGCCCAATCTGGATAATTTGTCTCCCGCAGAGATTTGAGGTTCGCCCAACGGCCCGGCCCGTTCACAAGATCGGCGGGGGACACGAAATCAGGCTGTGCGAACAACATGACGTAACAGCCATTCGGATTTGGTGCGCGCATTTCGATGCGGCGAGGGGAAGCTCCACATGCCAGCAGGACTATGACCGTTGCACACATCAGGGCTCGACAAACATTCTTAGCGCAGAACACAGAGCCTGTCGGATAATTACAGGTTGTCATCATGCTTCATGCTCGTGGCCGGACCGCACTCGTCGGGATTCTCCTGCTGCTGAGCATCACCGCAGTTTTATCCGGCCAACGACCCTCGTTTCGTAGCGCCATTGATTTGGTGTTGCTGCACGTCACGGTGCTCGGCCCTGGTGGTCGATTTGCAGGCAATCTATCGGCAGATGACTTTGAAATCTTCGACGAAGGGCAACAACAAGAACTCACTTTCTTTGCCCACGCGGATGCGGCGCTGTCCGCGTCACTCGTCATAGACACGAGTTCCAGTATGGATGAAGAGATGGCGGGGGCGCAGCAGGCGGCGTTAGATTTCATAGGAAAGCTCCGTCCCCGTGATGTGGCTCAAGTAGTCAGTTTTGACAGCCGCGTTGAAATTCTGCAACCGTTGACGAGTGACCGTCCAGCTTTGGAGTCGGCTATTCGCCGACTGAAGCCAGGTGGCGCAACGTCCCTTTACAACGCTGTATACATCGTGCTGCAACAACTCGCCAAGAACAAACCCTCCGAGCCGGATGACATTCGTCGGCAGGTCATTGTGGTGCTGTCGGATGGCGAAGATACGTCCAGCCTCGTGAGCTTCGACCAACTTGTGGAGACGGCGAAACGTTCGCAAACCGTTATTTATGCCATCGGCTTGGGTTTGGAAGACTCTCTGAGCAAACGATCTGAGGCCGAGTTTACGTTGCGGCAGTTAACAAATGAAACGGGTGGGCGTTTATTTCTGCCGAAAGTGTCAGCGGATCTTCTCGACGTTTACACCCAGATTGCGAACGAACTGAGAAATCAGTACGTGATTGGGTTTCTCTCCGACGCCACAGGTGGATGGCGACGACTGAACGTCCGCGTGCGACAGCCAAATCTTCAGGCGCGGACGCGTGCGGGCTATTACGCAATGTCAGCCAGAAGATAGCGCCGCGTTCACAAAAAAAAGGGGGATGAAGCTCGATAGCCTCATACCCTGCTCCCTCATCCTAAAAACCTCTTGACTCTCAACTCGCCGCAGGGTCTACGCTGTTCCGCATGACGCGGCGGTTGCTGCTGCGGTAGCAAGTGAGCGAGGGCAAGCCGCAAATCCATCGGTGTCCGAAGTGCGACGGGGTTGCCAAGCCGGTATTCGTCGGTAACGTCCAAGGCCCGTCCATTCTTCAGTTTCGATGTCCGTGGTGTGGGCACGAATGGACAGTCACGCCCAAGACTCATGTCCCCAAAAAGTGAGAGCCTGCCAAGGACGAATCCCTGACAGGCTCGTAGCTTTTCGGTTATCGCCGTTCGAATGACTGGGCAAGCCGGTTCAAGAGATATCCGCCCCCAAGAAATTTCATTGCGTCTGATGCGGAAGGGGTCAACTCAGAAGCAAAATGGCCAGCCTTTGACGCCCGCGCATACTCCCGCAGGCCCTTGGTGTATTCGTCAGCCTTACTGACTGTGCCCGCAGCTTCTGTGAGCGCGGTTTGGAGCGCTTGTCGCATCGCGCCGACTTCAAGCTGCACCACAGGAGCGAGTTTGCCGAACTCATTGGCAGAGAGTTTCGAGATCGTTGACGCGTAGTCGCGTGCCTCTTCGAAGGTGAGTGCAGCCTTCTTCGGATCAGTCACACGTTGAGCGAACCGACGAACAACAGCGGGCACATAGTTTCCCGTCTCACCCAACTGCATGATTCGCAGGGCATGTTGTCCAGGCGACCCGTCTCCGAATCACCCGCTTCAGCGGTGTTCGTAGAACGGTCATGTGTGAATCTCTAGGATACCGGGGTAGGAAATACCGCTTTTCATTAGGGAATTTCAATATCCTGAAAAACATATACCGGCCCGAATACCGGTATCCCAATACCGCTTTTCTTTTGAAGGAAGCAACACGATAGACCGTCAAGGGCCATATCTCCACTGCGGAGGTATGGTCCTTTTTGCTTTGTGGGGTTGTCTATGGGCTGAGAAGTGTTCGGAGCCATTCATTAAACAGCCTCAAAATCCTTAAGCAATTTGAAGCTCTTTTACAGATTTCTCCCTGTGAAGGAATTTTGAAAGCCTAGTAGTCATTGGTGTGAACCTTATTGGTCCGCTGTCCCACGTTTATTTGTTTGGACCTTGCGGCGTTCGCTCAAACCGGAACGACGAGCCTTTTGCAGATTGTCCGTGCATGAGTCCGCAACATCCGTTGCCTTCTTCGTGATCGTCTCGATCTGCTTAGTCAGGTCGGCCAGCCGTTTCAATCGGTGAGCATCGGCACGCTTCAAGTGGCAGCATCCTAGCAAGGCTCCGCCGCGCAAGGGCATGGCGGTCCTCAAAAAGTGGAAAATTGAAAAGTGGAAGATTAAAGATAGCACCAACTCACGTAAGTGGTCGGTCCGATAAACACCTGTCGCAGACTACTCAGGGCAATATGCTTTGACGCCTTGGGCCTAAGCTGAACGTTTACGAGTCTTCTGGGGCGGTTTGTTTTTGGAAAGCGAAGGACAATTGGCCTACTTTGCCGATCTGTTGGCCTACCTACCCCTGTTTAAACCAATGAATACGGGCCTATATCCTTTGCTATAGTGGCCTCAGGAGCTAGTGGGAGCAATCTCATCGGGGTTCAAATCCCCGCTTCCGCACTAACCTTCGCTCATCGTGTATCGAGCGTGAGCTTCGGTTGGCAAGCCAACCTTCTCGCGGAGGCTGTCCGCCGAAGCCTTGGCGAAGGCAGACCACCTCAACTCGCACCGAGCTACGGCTCCCGTCGCCGAACCTGCTGATGATCGCTCGAAACGCTGGAAGCTCTGTGGCGATGATCGATACGTTCTACGCCCGTCCCCTGACCGCTGAGATGGGTTGGACGTGCTGACGGCCAAACAGGAACAGGAAGAGGACTAGCCCTCTATGGGAACAATATGGAAATGCATCTAGCCGAGACGCCCGGAACAGTCAGAATCGACGGGAAGTGGAGCCCGCTCTCGATCAACCGTTTCTGTTCGACGGATGCCTCAAAATGCGCGTTGATCGGCCTGATAGCCCCGGTGCTGAGCCGATCACCCTGTCCAGGCTCGCCCTGAGAGTTTGGAGTGCCGCAATGTGCAACCTATTGGGGGAGTTGTCTTCACCAGAAGTTTTTCGCTGCGGTGTGCTGTTCAGAACAGTCTGCCTTCTGACCCTCACATAGTGTGGGAGTGGGTTTAGCTCCCCCGGCTCCCCAGCTCACGAGTGCAACAGGCGAATGCCCCAGCAAGGAGCAACAGTATGCCGATCAAATCACCACAGTATCAGGCGTACACGGCGCAACTGAGGTGGAAGCGTCTGAAAGCGGCGAAGGCCATTCTCGGTGACATTGAGTGCGGCGTCGGTCCGATGGTAATTGCGGCTCCCACCAAGCTTCCGCATCACGTCTTTCAGCAGATCATTGAGGAACACCGCGCAGAGAAGAAAAGCAGGATCTAACTCATAGGAAAGAATCTAAATCGCAGACAAGCATTTGCCGTAAGTCTGGCGTAAACCCTTTTGTGGGACAGTGGCTGGGCGGAGCCGGAAGTGCTTTGGCTCTCGTTGAGGCAGCGCCACTGCATCACGCGCGCTCCCCGTTCGACAGATGTAGCTGCTTTCCGCAAACACTCCTCAAGATGATTACGGCTCGACAAACGTGTAGGTGTTGACGAACTCCTGGGTCAGCAATGCTTCGCGAGGGCGGCTTACCTCCCAGAGCTGCACAACCATTCGCGTCGTCACGGCAGGCAAGGAGCAAAGCAGTCGCGTGCCTTCATTTGCGGCCGAGATATCTGACATGGTAAACGTCGCATGTCCGCCTGCGGCGAACGGTCGTGATGCGGAACCAGCGAACCCACAACGTTGCGAGCCGGCGTAGAAGGTGGCCGTGAGAACGGCGTTTGAAATCTCGTTCTGAAACTGCACGTCGAATGCGACTTTCAATTGGCTAGAACACATCTCCGTGTATGTGGTGTTGGGATACGTGCACTCGCGAACAATCAATGAGGCTGGTGAGGCAGGCGTTTGCGACCTTACAGTAATTTCACCGCGTGGGGCGGCGGGCGGTGGAACGGTCGGTGACAACGTAGTTGTGGGAGTTGTGGGCGTTCCGCCGCTCATCTGGCGATCACATGAGGACATCAGAATGGTCAACCCTAGAGTGGCAACTGTCGCCGACGTTCGTGTTCGCGTCATGATGCAACCCTCGCATTGCTTTAATGAGGGTTGCTTGGCGCAGCAAGGCCCACGAAAGCCAATGGCATGCTACGACTCAATTTGGCGTGCGCCTAGTCAATTCGTTGGAAAGTGGAGAGAAAAGCCAAAAGGTGATCGGCCTACTCTGCGCGCTCAACGCAGATCGCGTTCGTCAGCGGCGCAATAGGCCGGGGTCTCATTCAACGAAAGCTCCGTTCGCCGCACGTCGAGTGCACCAATCTTCAAGGACGCCTCGGGAATAATCCGGGGCAAGCGCGTCCTGTACGGCACATCCGATTCGATCATCGCCAGGAGAAAAATCTGATCGCAAGGGCGGGCGTGTACGAGATCAAACAGAGCAAGAGAGGCGCCAATACCCTTCATCGCTCCTCCTCCAGTGTGCACCCGCGATTCTCTCGATGTGTTCACCCGCCCGTGTAGGCGCGTTAACTACAACAGAGCGGATGGCTGATGCTGCCGCCGCATCGGAAATATCAAGGAGGACAAAATGCTTGCTCGAAAAGTACTTCCCACGTTGTTCGGAGTGGCGCTCGTCGGCGTGATGGCAACCTCCTCGATCGGCGCCATGCCGAACGCGGGGAAAACGACCTACTTCACGTTCAGCAAAGCTGTGCAGCTCCCCGGCGTCGCGCTTCCCGCCGGCACTTACGTCTTCGAGGTTCTCAACCCCGAAACGAGCGGGAACGTCGTTCGCGTGGCCAGCCGCGATCGTCAGCGGGTGTATCTCACGCAGGTCACCATCCCGGTTGAACGTTCGCGGTCGCGAGACATGGAGCCGCGGATCGTACTCGGTGAGGCTTCTGCCGGACAGCTGCCTCCGGTGACGTCGTGGTTTCCGCATGGCGAGACGATCGGTCGCGCGTTCATCTACTAGTCTCACGCAATCGACGCTCGCCATGCGGACATGATGTGGTCCGGTATGGCGGGCGCCGACGCATTCTAAGCACCGGTCGCTTGACACTGCGCAGCGCTCCCCCGATAGTGTGCAGGCGAGGTGCACCATGAGCGATCGCTCCGGAATCGTCCGCGTCCTCTCTGTGTTGATAATCGGCGGATTCGTGCTGGCCGGTGGACCGAAGGTGACGGCGCAGCAGGCGCCGGCACAAGCTCCGACCCCTGAAGGGTACGTTCCGCGAGGGACGCGCCCCGCGAAGGGACTCGCTCCGGGATTGCGGGTGACCGACCTCGGAAAGAGCGCCAGGACCTACCGCGTCAACCTCATCAAAGGCGATGACATTCTCTCGGGCCTGACGGAATTCGCCGAAAAGTATCACATCAAGAACGGCCACTTCACGGCGCTCGGCGCGATCAACAAAGGCTTGTTCGGGTGGACCGATGTCGAGCGCGGGATCGGTCAGAAGAAGATCGAGCTCAACGAGGAAGCGGAAATCGTGTCGCTCATGGGCAGCATCTCTGTCAACGCGCAGGGGCAGTCCAACGTGCACGCGCACGGGACGGTCGCGCTTTCAGACGGCACTGTCAAAGGCGGCCATTGGTGGGAGGCGCGCGTCAGCATCATTGCGGAAGTCTTCGTCACCGAAGAGGAAGGCGCGGTCGACCCGCCCAAGTAAGGACTGCGACTCACTCGCCATGCCGGACGCACACGTCGTTCGGCATGGCGGGAATCGTGATTAGAGCGGTTTGACTTTGACGCTGCGGAACTCGATGTCCTGGCCGGTGCGCTGCAGCCCGATCGCCCCCGACTTGAATTCCGCGTGACGATCGTCCAGCACTTTCTTGCCGTCGAACATCACGATGAAGTGATCGCCCTGGGCCGTTACGTCAAACGCATGCCACTGGCCCATGATGACCTTCGGCTCGTTCTTGCTCTTCAGATGGCCCGAAAAGCTGCCGGTGTAGTAAGCGTTGTGGTTGTCGCTCTTACCGTCGTACGGCTTGTCGGTGGCTGACGAATTCCGGATCTGCAGCTCATAGCCAATCTGGTGTGAGTCGCCGTCCTGGCGCCCACGACGAAGGAAGACCCCGCTGTTGATGTCAGGGGCGCTGGTACGGAATTCGACGTGGAGCTGGAAATTCGTGAAGTCCTCTTTGGTGGCGAGCCAGCCGCCCGCCGCTTCGGGCCGCAAGGTGCCATCGACAACCTTCCACACGGCTTTGCCCTGCGGCACGAAGTTGTTCAACGTGGTGCCGTCGAAGAGCAGTTTCCAGCCGTCGACCTTTTCTTTTGCGGTGAGCGTGTTGGCCGGGCCCGACTGCGCGGCGATCGAGGTGCCGATGGCCACGAGCGCCAAGAGGGATAACAACTTCTTCATGCGCGTTCCTCCTGAAGGTGATGATGCCGGACGAGGCTGATGAGGATACCAGATAAGGCAACCCATGTTCACATCGTCCATCGCCATTCGATGTGACGCGTATCGATGCACGCCCCCTGGCAAACCACCTCGTTCTGGGGCGATCGCTCGATTGTTCAGTGGTATCGCCGTTGCACAATCGCCGGACATGAAACACTTCATATTGAGCTCGCTCGTCATGGCCCTGGGTTCGCTCGGTCTTGGCGCCCAGGCCATCCCCGATTTCTCGGGCACCTGGACCATGGACTTGACGCGGAGTGAGGCCGCCGCCCAGGGCACACCAATTGGTCCAGTAACGGTCGCGATTCGGCAGACACCTGACGAAGTGCATGTGGAGACCACCCGCAACGGGATGACGGAGGTCGTGAGATATCTGCCTGCCGCCATGAAACCGGCAGCAGCGGGCGGACAGGTCGGAACGTTCCGTTGGGATGGTGCCCGGCTCGTCACTTACCTCGTGACCCATATCAACAATCAAGCGGTCACCGTCGAAGAGAGCCGAAGTCTGAATGCGGCCGGTACTGAAATGGCGGTCGACATCAGTCTCGTCGTTCAGCACGGGTATCAAACCGGCGGCACCGGCGTCGTCCGGTCGTCCAACGCCCCGAACACCTCGATGGGCAAGAATGTCTTTGTGAAAGCCCGTTAAGCCGCCCGTAGGGTCCGGTCTCCGTTACAGGAATCGTTTCCCGGCTTTCAAAACTGTGCGCCGGAAAACGTCTAATGACGACAAAATCCGCGGTTCACGCGCGGTACCACAATTGCTGAGGCGCCTGATTGAAAAAGGTGCTCTCAACCATTGTGCTGTGATGGCCCACCAAGACGAAGACGTTCAAATCCGCGCCTCGCTCGAGACACTGGCACACCAGGTGTCCGAGAACTGGCACCAGCAGCTCCGGACGCTTCGCGCCGCGCTGGACCGCCAGCTCTCCTCGATCGAAGCTGCGCTTGACGAAGCCGGCAACAGCGCGAGCGTCGACGCGACGATCAAGCATCTCTCTCATGCCGCGGCCGAGCGCGCCGATCATGCGCGGAAGCAGGCCGAGGCCGCGGCGTCACAGGCGCTTGCGGCGATCGAAACGGAGCTTCGCGCGCGCATCAGTTCCGAGATTGCGACCAGCACCTCGCTTCGCACCGCCCTGGAGGAAGCGAAGAAGGCGCTCGAATCGGCGCAGAACAAGGTGGCCAGAGCCGAAGCCGCGCAACGGGCGACGGCAGCACAGCACAACGAAACGCTGAACGACCACAACAAGCTGACGACGGCGCTCGAGAGCGCTCAGGCGCAAGTTGTCGAGCTGCAGGCGAAGTGGAAAAACGCTCAGCGCGAGGCCGAGGGCAACAGCGTCCATCTGGCCGCAGCGCAGCAGCAGGTGCTGGAGCTCTCTGCCGAACGGGCCGACCTGCTGGATCAGGTCAAGAGTGTCAGCGCAGCGAAATCGGCGGCGGAAGCGCAGTGCCGGCAGCTCGAGGCCGTCAGTCAGAAACTCTCCGGCGCGCTGTCACAGATGCTGCGCGACCGTGAACCCGGTCGTCCCGCGGTCTCTGATCGTCCCGCGCAGCCCATCGCCGCTCATATCAAGGACGCAGCGCCAAAGACCGCCCCGTTGAAGCCGGCACTGGCCAAGAGCCCCGCACCAGCGAGTCCCGCGCCCGCAGAGCACGTCAGCGTCCAGAAAAAGCCTCTCCAGTTTTCGGAAAAAGCACGAGACGCCAAGCGGGTCAAGATCCGCCGCGGCATCGACGTGAACGCTGATGGCATTCCGGGCGAGCTCGTCGACCTGTCGATTGGCGGCGCGCAAGCGATTCTCAGACAGGCCGTGAAGCCGAACCAGCTTGTGCGGCTGGTGCTGCTGACCGCCGCGGGACAGGTCATCTGCAAAGGCCGAATCGTCTGGGTCGTCTACGAGCAGCCGGGCACCAGCCTCTCGGTCTACAGAACGGGGATCAAGTTCTCCGATGTCGACGCCGATCTCATCGAAGACTTCATGAACGATTTCCGCGAGGAAGCGCCCGTGCAGGGGCGGCCCTCGTCGGGCGTCGCCTAGCCGCACCCGCATCCGCAAGATTTCTTTGCGCCTTCGCGCCTTTGCGCGTACTCTGAAATCACCATGCACATCCGCTTCATTCTGCTGTTGCTCGTCATCGTGTCATTCGCAGCGGCCCCGCTCATGTCACAAGCACCTGCGTCCTTCTACGATCTGAAAACACAAACCCTGTCGGGCCAGCCCGCCGATCTCGCAAGCTACCGTGGAAAAGTGTTGCTGGTCGTCAACACCGCCAGCGAGTGCGGCTATACGCCACAGTATGAAGGCCTCGAGAAACTGCATCGGGAGATGTCGGCAAAGGGAGTGTCGGTGCTGGGGTTCCCCAGCAACGATTTTGGCGGCCAGGAGCCCGGCACGGCTCAAGAGATCGCCGACTTCTGCCGAAAGAACTATGGCGTCACCTTCCCGATGTTTGCGAAGCTTTCAACCCGTCCGGGGCCGAATCAATCGCCGATCTATGCGTTTCTCGGCGCAAGCGGCCATCTGCCGTCATGGAACTTCGCCAAATACGTGATCGGAAAAGACGGCAAAGTCGCGGCGTTCTTTCCGAGCGCGGTGACTCCTGAGTCGGCGGAACTACGTGGAGCCATCGCGAAGGAGTTGGCGCATTGAACGATGTTCAACGGCGGATTCCTTGCTAAACTATCGATTGGGTTCGCTCCTGCCTGCCGGTCCCGCAGATTTCACGTTCGGCCTTGCCGGGCACAATGGACATAGATTGCAGATGCATTGGATTGGTCATTTCTCTCTTTCACTGCTCGTAGCGCTCGTCGTCGCCGGTTGCGGCACGAATGAGAAAGTCGACATTCCCTACAGCACGCTGAAGCAGCACATCGCCAAAGGCGATGTGCGCGACGTGCGCATGTCGCCGACCGAGATGCGGGCGACGCCGACCGAAAGCGCGCGGCGGGCAGGCGCTCCGGCCATGTGGGTGGCCACGCCCATTCCCAATGATGCGATCGTGCCGCTGCTCGAGTCGAAGAACATCACCTACCAGGGCATCAGGTCCGACGAATCGCACGTCGCGCTCGTGCTGGGCATTCTTGCGGGGCTGACCTTCGTGGTGATCCTCGGCATGTCGTACAAGCGCATGAACCCGGTCAAGTCGATGTCGGCGCTCACGCGCGGGCGCCTGCGCGCGCGCGACAAGAACGTCCGCCCGCGAACCGGCTTCGATGCCGTCGCCGGCGTGGACGAGGCGAAGGAAGAGCTCGAAGAGATCGTCAAGTTTCTGCGCAGCCCCGCCAAGTTCGCGTCGCTCGGTGCGCGCGTGCCCAAGGGGGCGCTGCTCGTCGGCCCGCCGGGAACCGGGAAGACGTTGCTCGCACGCGCGGTCGCCGGCGAAGCCGGTGTGCCGTTCTTCTCTGCCAGCGCGTCGGAATTCATCGAGGTCTTCGTCGGCGTGGGCGCGTCACGCGTCCGCAAGCTGTTCGAGCAGGCCAAGATGAAAGCGCCGGCGATTGTGTTCATCGACGAGCTCGACGCCATCGGCAAGAGCCGCTCGGGCTCGCACGGCGGAGGCGGCACCGACGAGCGGGAGCAGACGCTGAATCAGCTGCTCGTCGAGATGGACGGCTTCGACTCGCGCGACGGCATCATCGTGCTGGCGGCGACCAATCGCGCCGAGATCCTCGACACCGCGCTCCTGCGACCCGGACGGTTCGATCGCCAGGTGCTCGTGGATCGTCCCGACGGCATGGGCCGCCACGCGATTCTCCAGGTTCACGCCCGCAAGGTGAAGCTCGCGGGCGATGTCGACCTCGAGTACGTGGCACGCCGCACGCCCGGCATGGTCGGCGCCGATCTCGAGAACGTGCTCAACGAAGCGGCCCTGCTCGCCGCGCGCCATGAGAAGAGCGAAGTCGGCATGCCCGAGCTGCACGCCGCGATCGATCGCGTCGTCGTCGGCCTCGAGCGCAAGAACCGCCTCATCAACACCAAGGAGCGCCGCATCGTCGCCTTCCACGAGGCCGGCCATGCGATCGTGGCAGAGCTCGCCGCGAGCGCAGAGCCGGTGCACAAGGTCTCGATCGTTCCGCGCGGGCTGGCCGCGCTCGGCTACATGCAGCAGACACCCGAAGATCGCAATCTGTTGCAGGAAGACGAGCTGATGGATCGTCTCGCCGTGCTGCTCGGCGGGCGGGCCGCAGAGCACATCGCATTCGGAAAGTTCTCGACGGGGGCCGCCAACGATCTCGAGCGCGCCACCGGGCTGGCGCGCAGAATGGTCTGCGAGTTCGGCATGTCGTCGACCATCGGTGCGTTCCAGAGCAACGAGAATCGAGGCCGGCGCACGGGCGATGCCGTGTCGCGCGAGTGGAGCGAAGAAGCGACGGGCCGGATTGAAGCCGAAGTGGAGGCGCTGCTGACACGGGCGTTCGACCAGGCGGTCCAGACGCTGAGCCGCCGCCGCGCCGTGCTCGACGGCATGGCGGAGGCTCTGCTCATACAAGGCAGTCTCGAGCGCGAGGAGTTCCTCGCGCTGCTTGGAGAGGCCGCCTAGATTTCTTCTTCTACCTTCGGGCGCGGATGTTCCGGCGCAATCTGCGTCCCTTCGCCGGCACCGCCCATATCGATCCCGCTGACACCATCACTCTGCGGAATATCTTCGTTGCCCCAGTGACGAGGCCGCTCGCCGCGCACGTCGATTCCGCGCGGCGTGCTGCCATCTGACGGCGGATGCGCCAGCTTCGGCCCACCCGGGTTGCTGATACCGAGAACATCACCAGGTTGTTCCTTCTGATTTTTTTTAGCTTTCACAGTTGTCTCCTTTGGCCGACCTGACCACCTCCGCCAAGGCTACGGTGGTCCGCCATCGCGTTCCGCGAAGGCGGAGGGCCTGCACCAGGGAAGCTTCAAGGGCCGTACCACTTCGCGTTTGCTTTCTCCGTTAAGGCATTGCCCGCTCGGCGCGCCGAAGATGTCTGCGATCGAAACACCACGAAACGTACAGACGGGCACGCGCCATGCATTATCTACCTCGCATGAAAGCCGCCATCATCCTGATCGCCTGTTTCATCGCCGCTTTTCTTCCTCTCACCGCGGCGGCGCAGAACGCTCAGACCTCAGGCAACACTGCAGAGGATTTTGAAAATCTTCCCGTCCCTTCATGGGGCAAGGCAGTCATCGATTCGTTCGACAAGCCGCTTCATCCCATCGTCGGCGGAATTGTTTCGGGCGGCGGCCTCGGATTCGGCGTTGGCTACGAATCTCCCGACGATACGCAGTGGTATCGCGAAGGCGAGGCCATCATCACCGTCCGCCGCTACTGGGCATTGCAGGGCGAAATTGGACGCCGTTCATCGTCGCGCCGCTCGCAGCTTGGGGTGTTCGGCGCTGTACGCGACCTGAACCGGATTGACTTCTTCGGCATCGGATCGCGCACGCTGTTCGACGATCGCTCGGCGTTCCGTCTCCGCGAGAGCACGCTTGGCCTGCGCGGATCGCATCGTCTGGCGCCGGCGGTCAAACTTGGTGGCATGGTGGCGGCCTATCTGCCCGACCTGGGTCGAGGCGCGAACCCTTCCGTGCCGTCAATTGAGCAACGATTTTCAGAATCGAGCGTGCCCGGCGGTCTCTCCGCAGAGCCAGTATTCGGCAGGTACCGTGGATATGTCGAATTTACGCACCCGGCGCTCGCGGATCCTCGTCTCGAGGCCACGGACAATTATGGCGGTACCTATCAAATGGCTGTTGAAGCCGTTCGCGATCACAGCCGTGGCCGGCACAACTTTCAAAGATGGGAAACGGAACTGCAGCAGCGCATACCAGGCTTTGGGTCCGGACAGCGCCTGACACTCCACGGTCTGCTCGCAGCCACCAACGCTGACGCAGATGTTCCGTACTACATGCTCTACACGCTCGGCGGCAGCGGCGGCCTCAAGGCCTTCAGGCCCGACATGCTTGGCAGCGACGGTACTCGCGCGACGCTGCGCGGCTATCGAAACTACCGCTTCCGCGACCGCAACCTGCTGCTAATGCAGGCGGAATATCGCATCCCGCTTACCCGCCACGTGCAGTCGACGGTGTTCATCGACGCGGGCCAGGTGGCACCGCGTACGTCAGCGTTGTTCAGCGACATCAGAACGTCGACCGGCTTCAGCCTCAGTTTGGTGCGGAAGGGCCGAACACTTGGACGGATGGATGTGGGCTTCGGCGGCGGCGAGGGCGTGCAGATGTTCTGGAGCTTTGGATCGTTTCAGAACTGAGAAGGGTCTGGAGGAGTTTTCGATCTGCCGGAAAAAGGGTCGGGTGACCCCTTTTTTTAGGACGCGGCAATGGCCGCCTCTTCCTTCTTTTCTTCTTTTTCCGTCTTCTTGCCGTTCTCAGCCTTCTTGCCGCTGTCGGTCTTCGCCCAGTCCTCTTCGAAAATCTCGCGGAACTGTTTGGCGGCCGCGCGCTCCTTGACGATGACGGCGACTTCGCGCCGCTTGTCGAGCTCGAGGGCACGCAGGCTCATGCTTCCGAGAAACATCTCCTGACTGTCGCGCAACATCGCTCGCAGATGCAGCCGCATGCCGGGCATCTTTTCTGATTTCAGGCCTTCGCCTTTCTTCGCCACCTTGCCGATGATGCGCACGTCGACGCCGGCTTTGACGCGTTCCTGCAGGAGCTTGAGCATCTGGCGATCGCTGATCTTCATGTCGTAGATCAGCAGCTCTTTTTTTGCGTTCTTGATGAAATTGGCGAGCCCCGTCCGGGCGTTCTCGGGGCTCACAAGAAACGCGTCGTGGCCGGCCGTGTAAGGCTGGCGTGAGCAGTCGGCCTCGAAGAGCTTGCACGCTTCGGCCACCACCGCCTTGTTCTTCGTCGCCACACCCATGCTGCGGCTCTTTTCGATGTCGAGCCTGGTGACGTTGAAGCCAAGCGTATAGAGCGTCTCGCCATCCACCATCATCATCTTGTTGTGGTACCGCACGAGGTCATCGTCGGTGCGCGTCACCGTGACACCGGCATCAAGCAGCTCGAGCTCGAGCTTGCGGAGTCTCTTAGCTCCGCCGCCAGACGTGTGCGCAATCAGCGCGTGCACCTTCACTCCGCGCGTGACAGCGCTCTCGAGCGCGCGCTGGAGCTCTTTCAAGTCAAACCGGAAGATCGTGATGTCTATCCGTTTGGTCGCCTTCTTGATCGCCACAATCAGCGGCGTCAGGCCGTCCTTGGGTTGAATGATCAGCTCCATGCGCTCCTCACGCTGCCTTCTTCTTGCCTTCCGCTCTCCACTCGACGCCCGTGCCCGGATCGGGATCGAGCGCGATAATCTCGGCGGAGATGCCGTCGGTCTTCATCTCCATCGGCAGCTGCACGAGGTAGGAAAACTCTTCGGGTTTCGATTCGCGAAGCTCGTATTTCACCCGGCGGCGACGCAACAGCGCTTCCACCGTCGGCTGAAGCTTCGTGGCATCCTTCGACTTGATCTCGAGGATGAACTCCTTGCGCGCGCTGGGCTCGAACGACTCGATGACCCACAGCACGCCCATCAGGAATACGGCTGCAACCACGGCGAGGCCATAGACGCCGATGCCGCACGCCAGGCCCACGGCCAGCGTGGTCAGCATGACGCCGGCATCTTTGGGATCGTCGATCTTGGCGCGGTAGCGCACGAGGCCGGCGGCGCCGACCACGCCGAATGCGCGCGCCAGGCTCGTGCCGACGACGATCATCACCAGGGCGCCGATGATCGACAGAATGATCTGCGTCTGCACCACCTGCGACGATCGCTTGGGCGTGCCTCGCCTGCGCGGCCGCAGCGCGAGCGCCGCGCCGAGGGCCGTTGCGAGAGGAAGGGCGACGAATGCATGAAGATCCACTTCCCAGGACCCGAGCGACTGCCGATGAGGCTCGAGTGCCTCAGTGGGTAGCGACTGCTCTGCTGGCGGCCCCTGCATGGGCGGCGGCGCAGCGGGCGCCTGTGAGAGCACCTGTGCCCCGAGCGGCATCGCGGCCAGCCAGAGCAGGATGAGCCATGGGAAAGCGGCAAGAATCATCGAGCGCGTATACATATGCATCGTACGGCCACTGACGGTAGCAAGAGGCTCGCCACCGGGGAGGCCCGAAATCCTTCGAGAATCGCCGGCATGGTGTATTACTAGACGACAGTGATTCAGTTCTTTCACGAGTTCAGACGGCTGACGGTCCAGCAGAAGCGCGCCTTTGCCGCCGCGTTCTTCGGCTGGATGCTCGACGGCTTCGATTTCACCATCCTCACATTTGTGCTCGCCGATATACAGCGAAGCTTCACCATCGACAACGCGCTGGCCGGCGCTCTGGGCACCGTCACCCTGATGTTCCGCCTGGTTGGAGGGGCCGCGGCGGGCACGGCCGCCGATCGATGGGGCCGAAAGCTGCCGCTGATGCTCTCGATCATCTGGTTTTCGCTGTTTACCGTGCTCAGCGGCTTCTCAACGTCTTACGCGATGCTGTTTGCCTGCCGCGCCCTGTTCGGCATCGGCATGGGCGGCGAATGGGCAGCCGGAATGCCGCTCGCGCTCGAGCATCTCCCCGATCGGCTCAGGGGCGCGGCCGCGGGCATCCTGCAAGGCGCATGGGCGTGGGGGTATATCTCGTCGGCCCTGGCCTTTCAGATCCTGTATCCCCTGCTTCGCAACGAGATGACTGAAGCATGGCGCGGGATGTTCTGGATTGGCGCCATCCCGGCGATGCTCGTGCTCTGGATCCGATCCAGCGTGGCCGAAAGCCCGGTGTGGCTGGCGTTGCAACAGCCGTCAGGTGAAGCGGCCGCGCGGAAGGCCCGGGTGTCGCTGACGCGCATCTTCAGCCCCGACCTCATCGGCACGACGATCCACTGCTCGTTCCTGGCGGCCTGCTTCATGGTGTCGTACTACTCCGTCACGTATTGGTATGCGACGTTCCTGCAGAGCCGCGCCCTGAACACGCTGCCCTTTGTCGTCGCGCTGAATGTGGGCGGCATCGTCGGATCCGCATTCTGGGGAGGCGTGTCCGAGGGACGTCTCGGCCGGCGTGGAGCCGTAACGTGCGCCGCGGCGCTCGGTGTCGTCGTGTCGCCCTTGTACTTGATGAGCGCGGATACTGGCGTTCTGCTGCTGGGCGCCTTACTCGTCGGGTTCGGCGCGCACGGCATGTGGGGCGCGTTTCCCTCGTACATCACCGAGCGATTTCCCAGCGACGTGCGCGGCGCCGGCGCGGGATTCTGCTATCACGCCGGCGCGCTCGTGGGATCGGTCACGTCATTTGCCATCGGCCATCTGGTCGATTCCGGGTGGACGCTGCCCGAAGCGATGACAATCTCGATCGCGCTGTCGGGACTCGCCGTATCGATCCTCATCTGGCTCGGGCCGGAGACGCGCGGCCGCCGGTTTCAGTGAAGCCTTGCTTCGCCCTTCTCGCGCTTCGGCTCTTCCGCTTTCATCCGTGACACGTCGGGCACGTCCTCGCCCAGCGCCGTCGCCAGATCGATTTGATGCTCCTGCTCCTGCTTCAGGATTTCGCGAAGATGCTCGGCCATGGCGTACTCGCCCAGCGACTCGCACTGCCTGACGCGCTCGCGATAATTCCTGATGGTGTCGTTCTCGTTGTCGAGGTCGAACCGCAGCATGTCCTCGGCCTTTTCCGACGTCTTCACAGGCTTGGTGGCGACGGTCGGCGATCCGCCGAGGTAATCGATCAGTTTGGAAACGATCAACGCGTGCTCGAGCTCTTCGCCGGCGTGCTTCTCCAGCTCCTTGGCGATTGCCATGTATTCGGCACCTTTGATCACCTGTGAATACACGACGTAGGCGATGATCGCCTGGTATTCCCTTGCAAGGTCCTCGTTGAGCAAATCGATCAACTCATCGCGCGTCACCTGACCGCTGCTCTTTTGGTCGTCAGCCATTTTGCGCTCCTCCATGAAGATAGGTCGCGCGTGCTCTTGCAAGTTTTCGGCCTGCGCCTTGCTTCCTGTGAGATATGCCCAGCAGCACACAGTTCTGGGAGCGGACTTAGACAACGTGGACAGATAGCGGACATGAGGGAGGATTCATGGCGAAGTACGGCAAGAAGGCGTCGGAGAAAGTCGAAAAGGTGATGCGCGAGCGCAAGCGCGGCACGCTTCGCAGCGGCCGATCGGGCAAGAAAGTCACAAGCCGCAAGCAGGCGATCGCCATCGGGCTGTCGGAAGCACGTCGCGCGGGTGGCAAGGTGCCCCGAAAGGGATCGCGAAAGGGCCGGAAAAAGAGATAAAGCCTGGCGGATGAGCCGTTCGGCCTCCCTTTGTCGCATTTCTAACCAGGAGGCCGAATGGCAAACGGATTTTTCGAGGCGCAACGCAACTCTACAGGACTTCTGACCGGCATCGAACGCCGCGTCCTGATTTGGCTGGCCGGGCGCCTGCCGGCACGCATCAATTCCGACCACCTCACCGGGCTGGGGCTCGTCTCGATGTTGCTGGTCGGGGTGTGTTTTGCCATCTGGCGGGAGGTACCCGCCGCTCTCGGAGGCGTGGTCTTCTTCCTTGCGCTCAACTGGTTCGGCGACAGCCTCGACGGCACGCTGGCGCGGGTGCGCGGCCATCAACGGCCACGGTACGGTTTTTATGTGGACCATATTCTCGACACGTTCGGCGCGCTCTTCGTCATCGGCGGGCTGGCGCTCTCAGGCGACATGACGCCGATCGTGGCGGCCGCCTTTCTCATCGCGTATTACATCCTCTCGATTGAGATTTACCTGGCAACCTACTGCGTGGGCAGATTCCAGATGTCGTTCTGGGGGCTCGGACCGACCGAGTTGCGCATCGTGCTCGCGATCGGCGCGTTGATGCTGGCCGTCAAGCCGGTCGTCACCGTGTTTGGCGTGCAGATGAAGTTGTTCGACGTGGGCGGGATCGTGGGCGCCGTCGGGCTCTTGATCACTGCCGTCGTCTCGGCCATCGGCAATACGCGCAGGCTTTACGCAGCCGAACCACTGCCGCAGGACCTGCTGTCTCAACACGGAGACACGAAGGCACGAAGCGCGAATTCCAGCTTTCTTCTCTGTGGGGTGCGTAAGTAGCCTCGGTGGGCGGCGCGTCGATTTTGCGCCGCGCTGCGGCCAGCAAAATCGACGCGTGGGCCTCCGGGCCTCCGTGTTGAAGATCAGCGAAGTTGTTCTTCAGTGAATGCCGCTCTGACCGCTCAGGTTCTTCACGATTTCACCAATCACGCCTTTCGCATCACCAAACAGCATGAGCGTGTTGTCGGCGAAGTAGAGCTCGTTCTCGATGCCGGCGAAACCGGGGTTCATCGAGCGCTTGATGGCCAGCACCACTTTGGCCTTGTCGGCGTCGATGATAGGCATGCCGAAGATCGGGCTGTCCTTGTCGAGCCGCGCGGCAGGGTTGACGACGTCGTTGGCACCAATCACGAGCGCCACATCCGCTCGCGGCATCTCAGGATTGATATCGTCCATCTCGACGAGGCGGTCGTAAGGAATCTCGGCTTCGGCCAGCAGCACGTTCATGTGGCCGGGCATCCGGCCCGCAACCGGATGAATCGCGAACTTCACGTCGATGCCTCGCTTGGCGAGCTGCTCGTAGAGATCGTGAACGCGATGCTGCGCCTGTGACACCGCCATGCCATAGCCCGGAATGATGACGACGCTTGACGCGTTCTCGAGCAGCTGCGCCGCGTCTTCGGCAGTCGCGCTCTTCGCGGTCCGCTGCTCGATTTGCGCGGCGCCGGTCTTCACCTGGCCGAACGCGCCGAACAAGACGTTCGTAAACGATCGGTTCATCGCCTTGCACATGACAATCGACAGGATCAGGCCCGATGCGCCGTCGAGCGCGCCGGCCGTAATGAGAAGCTTGTTCTCCATCACGAATCCCATCGCGACGGCGGCGAGACCGGCGTAGGAATTCAAGAGCGAGATGACGGTCGGCATGTCGGCGCCGCCAATCGGCAGCACCAGGAGGACACCGAACGCCAGCGCCAGCACGATGAGCGCCGGGAACAGATAGGTGAGCCCCGGGTTGATCATCAACAGTACGGCGATGACACCCGCCGCAGCGAGCAGCCCGAAGTTGATGACGTTCTGGCCGCGGTACATGATCGGCCGTGTCGGAATCACTTCCTGCAGCTTGCCGGCGGCAACCAGGCTGCCGGTGCACGTCAGGTAACCGAGGATTACTTCGAGCGCGATCGCGCCCATGCGAAACGTGGTGAGCTGATCGTGCTCGGCCCACAGGAAGGTACTTGGCCGTCCCGACGAGCCCCGCGGCGAGACCGCCGAACGCGTGCGACAGCGCCGTTCGTTGCGGCACGGCGGTCAGCGGCACCCACGAGAGCGGAACGCCTGCGAGCGCGCCCAGCACCAGCGGAATGACGATCCAGCTGTAGCCGATGATGAGCGGATGCAGCAGCGTGCCGATGATGGCGAGCGCCATGCCTCCCACGCCGGCAAACACACCACGGCGCGCGGTGGACGGATCGCTCATCCATTTGAGGGAAAAAATGAACAGCGCGGTCGCGACGAGATAGACCAGCTGTATCAGCTGGTCCATCATTTGGTCGCGGGGCCCCAACACCCGCTCCTCGCCGCTCGCTTGCGGGGCCCCATCGCCCCGCGCCGCTCGCGGCTCATTTGGCCTGCCCCGCGCTTGCCGGTTCCCGCCTCTTGAACATCTTCAGCATGCGATCGGTAATCAGAAATCCGCTGACGATGTTGGTCGTCGACGCGAAGACCGCGATGGCGCCGAGCACGGTGCTCAGCCGGGATTCCTGCTCGCCGGCCAGGAGAATGGCGCCGACGACCGCGATGGCCGAGATGGCGTTGGTCAGCGACATCAGAGGTGTGTGCAGCAGCCGCGAAACACGCCGGATGACGTCGAGACCGATGAATGCCGCCAGCATCAGGACGAACAACCCGTCGATAAAATCAAACTGCATACGGCGGAAATCTTACATCATAAGATTGGCGTGTCCGTGGCCACCAACGCGTCGTCGCCCTTCATCGCGCTTCAGCATCGAAACTTCCGCCTGTTGTGGATCGGGCAGCTGATCTCGTTTTCCGGTTCGACCATGCAGACCGCGGCCATTCTGTGGCATGTGGCGCTGCTCGTCCGGCCGGAACGCCGGCCGATCGCGCTGGGCATGGTCGGTCTCGTGAGGCTGATGCCCATTGTGTTCTTCTCGATCGCGGGTGGGACCGTCGCAGACGCCTCCGATCGCCGCGGAGTGATGTTCTTCACGCAGACGACGATGTGCATCACCGCGGGCGTCCTCGCGTTGCTGACGCACACGGGATTGGATCACCCCTGGCCGATCTACTCGCTCGCGGCCATCGGTGCTGCGGCCGGCGCCTTCGACGCCCCGGCGCGGCAGTCGCTGATGCCGACGCTCGTGCCGCGCGACCATCTGCCCAACGCGATCAGCCTGAACGCGATCATGGTTCAGGTCGCCTCGGTGGCAGGCCCGGCCGCCGGCGGCCTCGTCATCGCCACGCTCGGCGTCCAATGGGTCTACGCGGTCAACGCGCTGACGTTCATCTGCGTGATCGCGGCGCTCTTGATGATGCGCGATGTGCCGCCGCGCGGCACCACGGACACTGGCGACATCAGCGTGCGCGCGGTGCGCGAAGGCTTCGGATTCGTGTTCTCGTCGCCGATGATCCGCTCGACGATGCTTCTCGACTTTTTTGCGACGTTCTTCTCGTCGGCCACCGCCCTGCTGCCGATTTTTGCGCAGGATGTGCTGCGCGTCGGCCCGAAGGGATACGGCTGGCTCTACGCCGCGCCGTCGCTGGGCGCGGTCCTGACGAGCTTCATCATGGTGCACTCGATCGAGCGCATCGAGCGACGGGGTATCGTGCTGCTCTGGGCCGTGTGTGTATACGGCGTCGCGACGATCCTGTTCGGCCTCTCACACTCGTTCTTGCTGACCTTCCTGTGTCTTGCGGCGACCGGTGCCGCCGACACCGTGAGCATGGTTCTCCGCAACGTCATCCGTCAGCTCGGCACGCCCGACCATCTCCGGGGCCGCATGACCGGAATCAATATGGTGTTTTTTCAAGGCGGCCCCCAGCTCGGCGAGCTCGAGGCCGGTGCGGTAGCGCAATGGCTGGGTCCACGCGCCTCGGTCGTCACCGGAGGCTTCGGATGTCTCATCGCCACGGCCTGGATCGCGGCGCGAACGCCGGCGCTGAGGCGCTATCGGCGCAGGTTAATTGACGCGAGCGAAGGAGGCCGACTACGATCGATGGTTCGATGACTCGTTACGCTGGCCTTTCGCCCATCCCCGAACGCATCCGGCGCCTCGACGAACTTGCCGCCAACCTCTGGTGGAGCTGGCAGTACGTCCCGCGGAAGGTGTTTCGCGACCTCGATTACCAGCTCTGGCGCAGCACCGCCCACAACCCGGTCAGGATGTTGTGGCTCGTCACGCGCGAGCGCCTCGAGCAGATGTCGCAGGACGAGGAGTTCCTGAAAACCTACGACAGCGCGCTCGAAGGTCTCGACGCGGCGTACGCGGCGAAGAACACCTGGATGTCGCGGCGGTTCCCCGATCTGCAAAACACGCCCATCGCGTACTTCTCCGCAGAGTTCGCCCTTCACCAGTCGTTGCCGATTTACGCGGGCGGTCTGGGCGTGCTGGCCGGCGATCATTGCAAGGAATCGAGCGACCTCGGCATTCCGCTCGTGGGCGTCGGCTTCATGTACCCGCAGGGGTACTTCCACCAGACGGTGTCGCCCGAAGGATGGCAGCTTGAGATTTACGAACGCTTGAACTGGCCCGATGTGGCCATCGAGCAGGCGCGCAAGCCGGATGGATCACCCTGCGTGGTCGCCGTGCCGCTCGGCGATCGCGCGGTGCTCACCAATGTCTGGAAAGTGTCGGCAGGCCGCGTGAATCTGTATCTGCTCGACACAGGCCTCGAGGAAAACGCGCCGGAGGACCGCGACCTCTCGGCCCGTCTTTACGGCGGCGACCGCGAGACACGCCTGATGCAGGAGATCATTCTCGGCATTGGGGGTGTTCGCGCGCTTCGCGCGCTGGGCATCGCACCGGCCGTGTGGCATCTCAACGAAGGCCATGCGGCCTTCGTCGTGCTGCAGCGCATCTACGAGCTCATCGCCGAGGGCATGAGCTTCGACGACGCCCTCGCGGCGGTGCGGCGCGCGACCATCTTTACGACGCACACGCCGGTCGCTGCCGGCCACGACGCGTTCGGCTTCGACCGCGTCGAGCATCATCTGCAGGGCGCGTGGGGCCCGCTGACGGAACACCGCGGCCGCTTTCTTGCGCTCGGCGAGTACCACGGCCAGTTCAACATGACCGCGCTGGCCCTCCGGACATCGGACTTCGCGAACGGCGTCAGCCGTCTCCATGGCGAAGTGACGCGGAAGATGTGGGAACCGCTGCTCCAGGAACGGGAACGGACGGGACAGCACCCGTTGACGACCATCACCAACGGTGTGCATGTGCCGACGTGGCTGTCGCTCGAGATCGCGCAGCTCTTCGAGCACCATCTCGGCGCCGACTGGCGCGATCGCCAGGACGATCCCGCTTTCTGGAATCGTGTGATCGAAATCCCCGA
Organism: Vicinamibacterales bacterium; assembly: GCA_963811435.1. GTDB lineage: Bacteria > Acidobacteriota > Vicinamibacteria > Vicinamibacterales > JAMQPK01 > JAMQPK01. The sequence continues at coordinate 1,897,581 of CAWERD010000002.1, read as the reverse complement.
CGACGAGCTGTGGGACGCCCGCACGTCGCTGAAGCGTTTCCTGTTCACGTTCATCAGGCAGCGCGCGCGCGATCGATGGGCGCAGGAAAACGTCAGTGCGGCCGCCGTCGTCGCCGCCGGCCCGCTGCTCGATCCGGGGGCGCTGACGATCGGCTTCGCGCGGCGGTTCACCGCCTACAAACGCCCGGAGCTGATTTTCCGGGATCCGGAGCGGTTGATCCGCCTGCTGTCGTCCAATCGCCGGCACGTGCAGATCGTGTTTGCCGGCAAGGCCCATCCTGCCGACGATGCGGGCAAGCGGCATCTCCAGCAGATTTACCGCCACGCGATCGATCCGATTTATGGCGGCCGCATCGCGTTCGTGGATGACTACGACCTGCACGTCGCACATTTCATGTCGCAAGGCTGCGACGTGTGGCTCAACACGCCGCGCAAGCCGCTCGAGGCGAGCGGGACGAGCGGCATGAAGGCAGGCATCAACGGCGTGCCGCACTTGAGCATCGGCGACGGATGGTGGGCGGAAGGCTACAACGGCTCGAATGGGTGGGTGATTGACGGCGGCAAGACCATGGACGACCCCGAGGCGCAGGACGCGGCCGATGCCGATTCGCTTTACCGGCTGCTCGAGGAGCAGGTCGTGCCGACCTACTACCAGCGCGATCACAACGGCGTGCCCCATGCCTGGCTGCAGATCGTCAAGGAGTGCATTCGCACGGTGACGCCGCACTTCTGCGGCGCGCGGATGCTGAAGCAGTACATGGAAGAGATGTACGCGCCTGCCGCCCAACAGGCAAAGGATTCAGGTGCCCCGCAAGTCCACCGCTAAGACGCGCTGCGCGCTGTGCGGCGCGAAAGAGGTCTCAGAGCCTCGCGGTGACGAGCGGTACTGTCGCGACTGCTGGGACAAGAAGATCGCGATCGAGGAAATTGTCGCGCGCGAGTTCGCGCTCAAGCGATACATCCGCGCGCACAGCGCGGAAAAATACCTGATCTATCACTCCACGACAAAGCGTCCCTGCGGCCAGCTGATCGTCGTCGACGACGGGTACGACCTGTTCCTCACGATCGTGCTGTACCCCAACTTCGGCTGGGACGAGCCGGCCTACCACCTCGAGGGGGATCCGGAGGGGCGGACTTTCGCAGAAATTCTCGTGGACGTGGTCGCAACCGAGGTGATCGAGCCCTGGGGGGGCGGGAAATGGCACCTCGAAATCATCCGGTCCATCAATCCCGAACCGGAGGATTGGAACGGGGAGATGTGAACCTGCGGGTTCGGGGCAAAATCGGTATAATGCGCCGCAGACCAGTCAGTTTTCCAAGGAGTTGAAGATGCGTGTGCGATTTGCAATTGCCATCGCGGTAGCGGCTGCCTTCGCAGCCTCCGCGTCGATGTCCCTGCAGGCCCAGGCGCCGGCCCAGACTCCGGCCCCGACGACCTCGACGCTGAAGAAGTCGGCGCCGCCCCTTCGAGGCACGGCCGAGCTCGGCTTCGTTCAGACAGCGAAGCTCGACGGCAATACGATCGTGACGACGTTCCAGGTCAAGAACATGTCGGCCACCAACGCCATCGTCGGCCTGCAGATCAGCGAGTTCTGGTACGACAAGGCCGGTTCTCCTCTGCAGGGTACCGGCGACCGGCAGCGCCTGAAGACGCCCCTTCAGCCGCTCGATGTGGCCACCATTACCCTGCGCTCGCCGAAAGTCGCCGGCATGACGACCCCGCAGTACAAGTTCGAGCAGAACAACGGGAGCGTCAAGCCGGTCAAGCTGAAGCAGATCAAAGCGGGCGCGACTGACTAGGTTCTGACGCTGTCATGGCAGATGGCAGATGGCACACGATGCTTCTGCCATCTGCCATCATCCATCTGCGATGACGCGTTACTTGCGGGTGCCGGGTACGTGGACGAATTTGACCGTGCCGGCCTGCTTCGGTACCGAGACCAAGTGATAGGGCTCAGTAAGAATCTGCGCCGCCACCGTGCCGCGGCCAGGCTGCTTCTGGACGTACTCGACGACCAGATCCTTCTCTTCGGTCCGCACGCCGACGATTTCCACTTCGTGGCCATCGCTCGGCTTGGTTCCGAGAAAAATTCCCACCACCATGGCCTTGTTGAAGTCGACGACGGGCATCTTCTCGGCCGGCGCATGATCTTTCCAGACGGCCTTCCACTCGGCGTCGGTCCGCACGGTCACCTGCTTCGCGGTTTGCTGCTCGCTGAGATCGCCCCTGGCGACGGTCGAAAACATCACAGTCTGGGCGAGTCCGTGAGACACGGATAGCACCGAGAAAATGCAGAGAGTCCCAAGAAACCTCATCTATTTCACCTCGAACTGGATGATGCGCGATACGGGCGCGACGTCGCTGAGCCGCGACTTCGCTGCGATCTCGAGCACGTACAGCCCGGGTGCCCAGTTCTCAATCGGCACGCGCGCGGTGAAACCGAACCCGCCCGGCGTGCCGTGCAGCTCTTCGGTCGAGCGTTCGGTGCTGTGGTTGAAGACCACGCGGCCATCATCGGCCTTCACGGTGGTGATGACGTCGAACCGATGCACCGGCACCGGCTTGTTGATGTACACCTCGATCGCAGCGGCCATCTCGCTTTGATTCGGGAACTCGCGAAGCGCCGACGGCGCCCCCGGCAGCAATCCGTTGAAGGGATCGAATCCCGGCTTCGGCGGCGAGTACACCGCGCGATCTGCCGTTGACGCGAGCGCGATGTTGCTGAGCGCCAGCGGCTCTTTCGTAAAGTCGGGAACGTCGATGTCGAGATGTGCGCTGCCCTGCTTCACCTTGCCGGTGTCCTGCGCCGCCACGCGCAGCTGATAGCGCCCGGGCGGCAGCGACAGGTGACGCAGGATGCGCACGCCATGCTGCAAGACACGGGCATGGCTCTCGGGCCGCAGATTGAGGTCGACATCGGGCCGCTCGCCAAAAACGGACTTGCCCTGCTTGTTGAAGACACCGACCTGCATCGAGAGCCTGTTCACGAACGTGCCGTTTTTCTCGGTGAAGTTGAGATCCTTGCCGAGCGTGTCGATGAGGACTTCGACATCGGTGGTTTTGGCGGTGCCTTTCTTCGCGATCGCGCTCACGCGAAGCTGAATGCCCGTCTTCGGCAGCGGCGACGCCATGGCGTTGACGAGATCGGCATTCAGGCTCTTGGTCGGGTCGAGCGGCTTCCCGGCCGCCGTGTTCTTCGGTGCGCGGCCGCGCGGCGCCGCATACCGCTTGCGATAGGTGACCTGCGCATCCGGGTATCCTGCGACGCGCACGCTGATGTTGCGCAGCTTGCCGTCGCGCTTGTCGTTGGTCGAGTAATACCCGAGCACGTAGTACTGGCTGTTCTCAAGGACGATCCGATCGAACGCCTGGTTGAAATCGTTGCGGCCGACGAAGGCCACGCCGCCGGTTTCCTCGGAGAGCTGGCGAAGATTCTGCTGCGATGACTGCAGCTCCTGCATCAGCTGCTTGGGTCCCAGGTTGTATGCACCAGCCGCGAGCCCGCCGATCTCGATGTCTTCCTGGCCCATGGTGGTCAGGCCGCGCGGATCGACGGAATAGATCTGGACGTTGCTGCGCGAAGCGGCCGAGATCGTGTCGTACGTCTCGGTCTGGATCATGTTGAAGTTTTCGAAATTGAAGTTCGACGGGTCGCCGCCGGTGAAAATATCGAACAGGTTGTAGTCGACGCCTTCGCTGATCAGGATGATCGCCTTTCGCCGGCCCTGGATGGCCGACATCCATTCAGAGATGCTGCGCAGCGAATTCAGCGATTGCCGCGCCTGGAACGTGCGCTCGGCGGCCCTGTCGTCTCCGACGTAGCGGTTGGCCGGATCAATCTGAATGGGATCGCCGGCGTCGTCTATGGGCGCCCCGGCGGCGTTCATTTCGCGCGACATCTTCTCGTTGCGCTCTACGCCGGCCGACGGCATTTTCTGTCCGAGGAAATTGTCGATCGCTTCGAGCAGCAGGCGCCGGTTCTGTGTGAAGTCCTGCGACGCGCGCAGCAGGCCGCTGGTCACGACCACGGCAGCCTGGTCGTCGGGACCCAGTTTCTCGAGCACGAAGCGGCGCGCGAGATTGCGTACGTTCTGGGTGCGCAGCGGCGCGACATGGTAGTCGTCGAGGACGATCAGGTACAGCCGTCCGTCGAGCACCTGCTTGTTGACGGCGACATCAGGTTCGATCGGCAGCGCCTCGGGACCGAAATACAACGGCTTCCGCGGCCGTGTGTTGGGGATGTCGACCAGTCCGAAGGCCTCGACCTTCTGTGGTTTGCCGTCCTCCGACACCTGAAAATCTTCCCGTTTCAGACCGCGGACGAAATTGCCGTCCCGATCGACGACCCGCACGTCTTCCTCGACGTAGTTCACCTCGACCTTGAAGGTGACCTCCGGCGTTGGCGGCGTCGTGGTTTGCGCGGGTGGCGGGGCCTGCCACGCCGAGGCGCCGCCAGGGCGGGGAGCTTGCGCCGCGGCCAAAGCGGTCGCAACTACCAGACCGACAGTCGTAGCCGTAATGTAGTGTCCGGCTTTAGCCGGACCGGCGGTGATCTTCATGGCTCTCCCTTGTATCTGCTCATTATAAACAAACCATTAGGGGAGACCGGGCGTCCAAGTAGTGGGAGCGGCTATACTGATTTTTTATGGCGATTAACGTTCCAGCCGTCCAGGAGTCGCTGAAAGCCGAAGGGCTCGACGGCTGGCTGCTTTACGATTTTCACGGCTCGAATCCCATCGCCGCACGGCTCGTCGGCACGAACAACGGCGCGAAAATGACGACGCGCCGCTGGTTCTATCTGATTCCGGCAACCGGCGAACCGCGCGGCCTCGTGCACGCGATCGAGCGCAAGACGCTCGATGCGCTGCCGGGTGAGAAAGCCGTGTATGCCGGGCGGCAGCAGCTCGATGCGGGGCTCACGAAACTGTTGAGCGGCGTCAAGCGCGTGGCCATGGAGTATTCGCACGAGTGCGCGATTCCGTATATCTCGCGGATCGACGCCGGCACGTTCGAGCTCGTGCGCGGACGCGGTGTCGAGGTGGCATCGTCGGGCGATCTCGTGCAGCGGTTCGAGGCGGTGTGGGACGAGCAGGCGCTCGCCACGCATCATGAGGCATCGAAGGCGCTCTATCGCGTGAAGGATCGCGCGTTCGAGCTCGTCGCGAAGCGCGCGCGCGACGGCGAGGCGATGACGGAATTTTCGGTCCAGCAGCAGATGGCCGCGTGGTTCGACGAGGAAGGGTTGACGAGCGACTCGCATCCGGTCGTGGCCGCCCAGGAAAACGCGGGTGACCCGCACTATCTGCCGACCGCGCGCCGCACGAGAACGATTGGCAGGGACGAGCTGGTTCTGCTGGATTTGTGGGCCAAGAAGAAAGAGAACCCGCAGGCGGTATACGCCGATATTACGTGGGTAGGGTTCACGGGCCGGCAAGTCCCCCCCGAGATGGCCCGGGCGTTCGAGGCCATACGCCAGGCGCGCGATGCGGCCGCCAGCCTGGTGCAGGAGTCAGCCCGCGACGAACGTGATCTGCGTGGATGGCAGGTCGACCGCGCGGCCAGGAACGTGCTCGAAGGCGCAGGGTTTGGGGAACGGATTCTGCATCGCACTGGTCATAACCTCGGGCGCGACGTGCATGGCAACGGTGTGCACATGGACGACTACGAAAGTCACGACGATCGGCGGCTCATTCCCGGCACTGGCTTTACCATCGAGCCGGGGCTGTATTTCGAGTCTTTCGGTGTGCGTACGGAAATCAACATGTATTACGGCCAGCGCGAGGCGCTCATTACCGGGCCCGCGCAAACGGAAATTGTGAGGCTCGTGTAAGGCTCTCACGTAGTGTCCGGTTTTCCGGACGTGGTAGCGGAGGTTTCAGATATGTCTTGGTTTGGTTCATCTTCACGCAAAACGACGATCTTCTATGTCGTCCTCATCGCCATGGCGTCGCTGGTGGTGGGCATGGTCATCGCCTCGCGGCTCGATCTGTCGCCGACATCGTCTGCACAGTCAATGGTGATACCGGCGACCAACACCGCCCCGCTCAGCGGGCCGGTAGACGCCACGACGTTCCGCAACATCGCGAAGACTCAGTCACCGATGGTCGTTAGCATCCGTACCGAGTCGCGGCAGCGGACGCAGGACCTGAGTGAGTTCTTCGGCGGGGACGATCTCTTCGAGCGGTTCTTCGGCGGTCCGGGCACGGGCGCGCCGAATCAGAATCCGCGCGGACAGCAGCAGCAACAGACACCGCGCCGGCAGCAGCCGCGCGAGCGTCCGACGCAGGCGGCGGGCTCCGGCTTCATCATCGCCAAGGACGGCTACATCCTGACGAACAATCACGTCGTCGAGGGTGCGACGAAGATCGAAGTGCAGTTCTTCGACGGCGACGAGGAGTACTACGAAGCAAAGGTCGTCGGCCGCGATCCGCTGACCGACAGCGCGCTCATTCAGCTTGTCGAGAAGCCGAGCCGCGATCTGCCGGTGGCGAAATTCGGCGACTCGACCCAGATTGAGCCGGGCGACTGGGTGATGGCGATCGGGAACCCGTTCGGCCTTGCTCACACGGTGAGCGTCGGCGTGGTCAGCGCGACGGGTCGCAATGCGTTCGACTTTACGCCCGGACGGAAACAGCCGCTGATTCAGACCGATGCGGCGATCAATCCCGGCAACTCCGGCGGCCCGCTGCTGAACGTGCGCGGCGAGGTCATCGGCATCAACACCGCGATTTACAGCGGTGGATCTGCGTTCGGCACGGCGGGCAACATCGGTATCGGCTTCGCAGTTCCCATCAACACGATTCGTGATGTGCTACCCGGGCTCCGTACGGGCAAGATCACGCGCGGAAGGATTGGCGTTTCGGTGCGCGGGGTCTCGCCGGATGAAGTCGAAGCCTTGAACCTGAAGGATCGGCGTGGAGCCATCGTCGCACAGGTGCCCCCGGGCCCGGCGGCTACGGCCGGCGTGGAGCCCGGCGACGTCATCGTCGAGTTCAACAGCAAGCCGATTACGCGCAGCGACGATCTGCCGGCGATGGTGGCCGCCACGGCACCGGGCACGACCGTTCCGATGAAAGTGATTCGTGAGGGCAAAGAACGCACGTTCAACGTGCGGGTCGAAGAGCTCAACCTCGAGACCGAGACGGCGCGCCAGGCCGATGCCGGCGGCCCCGGCGGCGGCGATACGGGGGCGGGCTTCGGCGTCACGCTGAACAACGTGACCCCGGAGATTGCCCGGCAGTTCGAGTTGCCGGCCAACATCAAGGGCGCGGTGGTGACCGAAGTCGATCCTGACAGCCCAGCGGCGCGGATGCTGCAGCCCGGCGACGTGATTCTGCAGGTGAATCGCCGTCCGGTGACCAACGCCAACGAAGCGAGCGCGGCCCTGCGGGCCGTGCAAGCGGGACGGGCGGTCGGCATGCTGATCAATCGACACGGCGAGGAGCAGTTCGTGACGGTTCGCAAGCAGTAATGAGTCGACTCCGCGAGCTGATAGCCGACCGCATTCGGACGAGCGGCGCCATCAGCTTTGCGGAGTTCATGGAGCTCTCGCTCTATCATCCGGAGCTCGGTTACTACGCCCGCGCGGCCCAGAAGACTGGACGCGCGGGCGATTTTTTTACCAGCGTCGACGTCGGGCCGATCTTTGGCGAGATGCTGGCCACGCAGTTCGCCGAGATGTGGCGGCTAATCGCAGGGCTGGGGTCTGACCCCCGTACCGGTACGGCGGTCAGACCCCATTTCGATCTCGTCGAGGCGGGCGCGGGCAACGGCCGGCTGGCACGCGACATCCTGGACGCGGCAGAACGTAAGGACCCCGAGTTCTACGCCGCCATCCGTCTCTCGCTCGTCGAACAATCACACAGCGCACGCGCGGCACAGGTTGACACGCTGGGCCACCACGCGGCCCTGCTCCGCCACAGCGGCACGGGACTCCCCGAGCACGTCACCGGGGTGATCTTCGCCAATGAGCTGCTCGATGCGCTGCCGGTGCATGTCATCGTGATGGCCAACAGCGGACTGCGAGAGGTCTTCGTCGACTGGTCTCGCGATCAGTTCGTCGAGCGCTTCGAAGCATTGTCAACACCGCGCGTCGCAGAGTACCTCGCGCGCGCCGGCGCGGAGATGCGCCCCGGGTGGCGCGCCGAGGTGAACCTGGCGGCCGAAGACTGGATGAAGCGCGCATCCGACTCTCTGCAGCAGGGCTTTCTTCTCGTGATCGACTACGGCCACGAGGAGGGCGAGCTCTACAGCGCCTCACACGCGGCAGGCACGCTGACGTCGTTCAAGAAGCACTCGCAGTCGGCTGATTTTCTTCAGGAGCCAGGCGAGACCGACATCACCGCGCATGTCGATCTCACGGCCGTCACACGTGCGGCCGAACACGCAGGTCTCGATGTCGTCGCGCGTCTGGATCAGACATACTTCATGCTGGGTCTCGGCATCGTGGAGCTCGAGGGACTTTCGCTGCCGCAGCGCCTGGCCTTGAAAACACTGCTGCTGCCCGGCGGTCTCGGCAGCACGCATAAGGTTCTCATCTTCGCCAGAGGCGTCGGGAAACCGGCGTTGAAAGGATGCTCCTATCGGGTACGGCTCACCTGATGAGTCGATGATGCGACGGCTGCCTTTTCATTTCTGGATCGGGCTCGGCCTCCTTCTCGTCTCGGAAGCCGCCATGCTCGCGCACGTCGAACCATTCTGGACGTGGCACACGCCCTTCGCGTGGACCGGGTACATCCTTCTTCTCGACGGCATCATCTACCAGAAGCGCGGCTCGTCGTGGCTGACGACCAATCTTCGCGAGTTCTTCTTTCTCGCCTTCGTGTCGATCCCCATCTGGGTCGTCTTCGAGATATACAACCTGCTGATCAGGAACTGGCACTACATCAATCTTCCCGAAAATCCGATCGTCCGCTACGCCGGCTACGCGTGGGCCTTTGCCACGATCCTGCCGGGAATTTTTCTGACGGCCGAGGTCGTGGCGATCCTTCGTGGTTCGCGATCACGATCAGCGCGACTCGAGACAGGCGCGAAACGACTGGTGAGCGTCGAGCTGTCCACCGGAGACTACCTGAGCCTCTTCGTCGGCATGGCCATGCTGCTCTTGCCGATCATCTGGCCGTCTCCATATCTGGCCGCGCCGCTCTTCCTCGCGTTCATTTTTCTCATCGACCCGTTCAATGCCTGGTCGGGCGACGATTCCCTGCTGCGTGACAAGCGGAACGGGTCGTACGAGCGGCTGGTGAACCTCCTGATCGCCGGTTTCATTTGCGGCGGCCTGTGGGAATTCTGGAACTTCTGGGCTCGAGCGAAGTGGATCTATACCGTGCCGATTCTGGGCGATATCAAGATCTTCGAGATGCCGGTGCTCGGCTACTTCGGCTTCCCGCCGTTCGCGCTCGAGTGCTTCGCCATGTATGTATTCGTACGCCGCCTCTTCTGGCATCGACCGCACCGGCCGATTGGCCTCTGAAAGGCCGCCCACGACCGACCATCGACCATTGACCCATGACCGTAGACCATCGCCCGACCCGACGTATAGAATGCCTTCTATGGCAGTCATCCTCGAGCGAGAGGTCAAGCTGGGCTTTCGCGATGCCGACGAGGCCAGGCAGGCGATTCTGGCAACGGGCGCCACGCCGTTGCGCGGCAGACGGTTGCAGGAAGACTACCTGCTCGACACGCACGACGATCAGCTGCGCCAGCGGCGGTGCGTGCTTCGCGTCCGCATGGAGTGCGGGAAGACACTGCTCACCTTCAAAGGCCCGGTCCAGAACTCGCCGATGAAGCTCCGCGAAGAGATGGAGACGGTCGTCGCCGACGGGCTGCTGCTGATGCACGTGCTCGAAGAGCTCGGCTTTCACGTGTGGTTCCGTTACGAGAAGTACCGCGAAGAGTTCGCACATGAAGACGTGACCGTCGCGATTGACGAAACGCCGGTCGGCACGTTCGTCGAGATCGAAGGCAGCGAGCACGGCATTCGTCAGATGGCCGAGGCACTCGCACGGCAGCCCACCGACTACGTCACCGATTCCTATCGCGGCCTCTACGTGAAGCACTGCGAGGAGCACGGCCTGCCGCTCGCCGACATGCTTTTCGAGGAATCCTAGCTGCCGTACGCTGCTCTTCTGCTGACGGCGGGTCTCGGCACCCGACTCCGGCCACTCTCGTATGTGCGGGCAAAGCCCGCCGTTCCTCTGGCGGGCGAGCCGCTCGTGCGCCGCATCATCCGTTACGCGTCGGCGCAGGGCGTCCGCGACTTCGTCCTCAATCTTCACTATCTGCCGGAAACGATCACGGCGCAGGTTGGTGACGGAAGCGATCTGAACGTGCGTGTGCGTTACTCATTCGAGTCGCCCGTACTCGGCTCGGCCGGCGGGCCCCGCAAGGCACTGCCCCTTCTGCCGGACGACGATTTTTTCATCATCAACGGCGACACGCTCACCAACGTCGACTTGCACGCGCTTGCAGCGAACCATCGCGAAACGGGCGCGCTCGTCACGATCGCGGTGATTCCGAACCAGTGGCCCAATCGCTACGGCGGCCTCATCGTGGATTCCACCGGCCGGTTTCACAGCGTGGTGCCCGCAGGCTCGCAGGTGCGTTCGTATCACGTCGTCGGCGTGCAGATGGCGCATCCGTCGGCGTTCTCCAGGCTGGCGCTCGATCAGCCGGCCGAGAGCATCAGCAGCCTCTACAAAGATCTCGTCAGGGAGAACCTCGGGCACGTTCGAGCCTTTCTCTGCGGAACCGATTTTCTGGACGTGGGCACGCCGGCAGACTATCTCGCCGCGTGCCTCTCAATCGGCAAGGCCGAGGGTGATTTTCCTCAGATCGGGCGAGGTTCAATCGTCGACCGGACGGCACGCCTCATCGACACCGTGGTTTGGGACGACGCGGTCATCGGGCAAGGCGCAGTCCTCGACCGCTGTGTCGTTGCCGATGGGGTGAAAATTCTCTCTGGAGCCAGGTTCCGTAATTGCGCCATGATTCAGAGAGACGGAACGGTCGTCACGACGGACATCGGATAATGGACACACGATCCCCGGCATTGCAGGAGACACGGGGCAGAATCGACGAGTGCTTGCAGCGCGCCAGGCTTGCGGACCCGAAAGTGCGTGTGGTGCCGCTTACCGGAGACGCGTCCACCCGGCAGTATTTCCGCATCCTGCGTCCGGACAATCCTTCGGTCGTACTCGCCGTTTACGAAGCGCCGTTCGTGTTCGACGAGCTGCCGTTCGTCAACGTGTGCCGGCTGTTTACCAGCATCCCGCTGCCGATTCCTGCGATCGCCGGTCATGCCGACGACCTTGGCATTCTCATCCTCGAGGATCTCGGTGACGTAACGCTGCAGGCGCATCTCGGCGTGACACAGCCCGCCGAGCACGACGCGCTCTACAAACAGGCCGTGGAGTTCGTGTTTCGGATGCAGCGCAAGGGCGTAGAACTGCAGTCCGACGACTTCATCCCGTACCGGATCGCGTTCGATCGCGACAAGCTGATGTGGGAAATGAACTTCTTCGTGAAGCATTTCCTCGAGGCGTATCAAGGCGTCAACATCACACCGGCGGCGCGCGAAGCCCTCGGCGAGGAGTGGCTGCGCATCGTCGACGAGCTTGCGGGCGAGCCCCGCGTGCTGTGTCATCGCGATTACCACAGCCGGAATCTGATGCTGCACGAGCGCAATCTGTACATCATCGATTTTCAGGACGCGCGCATGGGACCGGACACCTACGATCTGGCCTCGCTGCTACGGGACTCCTATGTCGACCTGTCAGAGGAGCGCGTCGACGCGTTGATCCGGGGGTATCTGAAGCTCGGAGGCGCGGCGCAGGCGACGCCTGACGCATTCTCCGAGTACCGGCGCCGCTTCGATCTCATGTCTGTGCAGCGCAACCTGAAAGCGCTCGGCACCTTCGGTCATCAGACGACCTCGCGGAACAATCCGGTGTACATCCAGTACATCCCGCGCACGCTCAGCTACGTCCGCACGAACCTGGAACGCTATCCCCGGTTCGCCCGTTTACGCGAGATTCTGGCGCTGTAAGGGTCGGACCGCTTTTTTGGTGTGTATGAAGAGATTTGGCGTGTCGACTCACCTGTACCACGAACAAACGCTGGAGAAGGCGCATCTCGTGGAACTTGCGGCGAATGGATTCGACGCCGTCGAGCTGTTCGCGACTCGAAGCCATTTCGACTACCACGATGAGGCTGCGATTCGGTCGTTGAAGGACTGGCTGACCGATGCCAACCTCGAGCTGCACTCCGTTCACGCGCCGATTACCGATGTGTTCGCCAACGGCCGCGGCCAGCGCAATTTCTCAACCGCGCTCCGGGATCCTGATGCGCGCAAGGCGACGCTCCACGAGATCGCGGCGGCACTGCAGGTCGCGAAGGTCGTTCCCTTCAAATTCCTGGTCGTTCATCTTGGTGTCCCGGTCGCCTGGAAACCCGGCGCAGACGACAACAACCGCGACGCGGCGATCCGCAGCGTCGAGGACATTCACGGCATGGCCGAAGCGGCCGGCGTGAAAGTCGCGCTCGAGGTGATGGGCAACGCGCTGTCGACCGCACCGGACCTCGTCGAGATCATCGAGCGCAGCTTCGAGGGCGCCGACCTCGGCATCTGCATGGATGTCGGCCACGCGCACATGCTGGGCGACACCGCCGAAGCCATCGAAACGACGTCGGAATTTCTGGTAACTACGCACATCCACGACAACCGCCGGGACAGCGACGATCACCTCGTCCCGTTTCAGGGCAACATCGACTGGGCCGCGACCGTCATGGCCCTCGAGAAGATCGGCTACGATGGAGTGTTGATGTACGAGGTCAGGAACGCCGAGTCACCCACCGCCGTCCTTGCGAAGGCCGTGAGCGCGCGCAAGCGGCTCGAGGCGCTGATGATGGATACGTCGCACGTGACGGCGTTCGAAATCGAATGATTGCCTACATAGACCAGATCGCGAAAAGCGAAGGCAAGCAGGTCACCATCCGCGGATGGCTCCACAACCGGCGCTCGAGCGGGAAGATTCACTTCCTGTCGATCCGCGACGGCACTGGATTCATCCAGGCCATCGTGTCGAAGGCCGCAGTCGGCGACGAGAAATTCAAGAGCGCCGACCATCTGTCGCAGGAAACCGCGGTGATCGTCCACGGCGCCGTGCGTGCCGACAGCCGGGCGCCCGGGGGGTACGAGCTCGATGTTTCGGACTTCGAGATTGTGTCGCCGTCGACCGACTACCCGATTACGCCGAAAGAGCACGGCGTCGACTACCTGCTCGACCGGCGTCACCTGTGGATTCGCTCGGAGAGGCAGCAGGCCATCCTCCGCGTCCGCCACGAAGTGATCAGCGCCGTGCGCGATTTCTTCAACGACCAGGGGTTCATCCTCGCCGATACGCCGATCTTCACGCCGGCGGCGTGCGAGGGCACGACGACGCTCTTCCCTGTCGACTATTTCGAAGATCAGAAGGTCTTCCTCACGCAAAGCGGGCAGCTCTACGCCGAAGCCAATGCGATGGCGCTCGGCCGCGTTTACAACTTCGGGCCGGTGTTCCGCGCCGAGAAGTCTAAGACGCGCCGACACCTCACCGAGTTCTGGATGGTCGAGCCTGAAATGGCATACGCCACGCTCGACGACGTGATCGATCTGGCCGAAGGGCTCGTCGCGACGGTCGTCTCGCGCGTGCTCGACAAGCGGCAGCGCGAGCTGAAGGTGCTCGAACGCGACACGTCCAAGCTTGAAAATGTGAAGGCGCCGTTCCCGCGCATTTCGTACGACGACGCGGTGAAGCTTCTCAACGAGAAGGGTCAGCCGTTCGAATGGGGCGGCGATCTTGGCGGTACCGACGAAACCATACTGTCGCAGCACTTCGATCGGCCGGTCGCGATTCACCGGTATCCGGCCAGCGTGAAGCCCTTCTACATGGAGCCCGATCCGCAGCGTCCGGAGCTCGCGTTGTGCGTCGACATGCTCGCGCCGGAAGGCATCGGCGAAATCATCGGCGGCAGCCAGCGTCTGGCGAGCTACGACCTGCTGCTGCAACGGATCAAGGAACACAACCTGCCGCAGGAAGCCTTCGAGTGGTACCTCGACTTGCGCCGCTTCGGGTCGGTCCCGCACGGCGGGTTCGGCATGGGCATCGAGCGCGTGGTGGGCTGGATCTGCGGCCTCGAGCACGTCCGCGAAGCGACGCCCTTCCCGCGCATGATGTACCGTGTAACACCATAGTCCCAGTTCAGTAGATCACTAGATTCCCAGATCGCTAGCTTATGAAAATCGGTTTCGTGTCACTCGGTTGCCCGAAGAACCTCGTCGACTCCGAGGTCATGATGGGGCTCTCACAAGAGGGCGGCCACACGCTGACGCCGAATCCCTCTGACGCCGACGTGCTCGTCGTCAATACCTGTGCGTTCATCGATTCGGCGAAAGAAGAGTCGGTGAACACGATTCTCGAGCTTGCGGAGTTCAAGAAGAGCGGCAGCTGCAAGCGGCTGGTCGTGACCGGCTGCCTCGGCGAGCGCTATCGCGACGAGCTGAAGGCGCAGATTCCTGAAATCGACGCGGTGCTGGGAACCGGCGACGTGCCGGAGATTGTCGGGGCTATTGAGGGCGCGAGCAAGAAACGCACGATTCCCCTGACGCTCGTTCCCGCCGTGAGCCCGGAGCCCAGGCCCGGAAGCCGGGAACTGCCGACATACCTGTATGACGCCGAGCCCAGAGTCTTCGCAACGCCGCGACACTTCGCCTACATCAAGGTCGCCGAAGGCTGCGACTACAAATGCTCGTTCTGCATCATTCCGACGCTGCGCGGCCACTACCGCAGCCGGCCGGTGGACGCGATCGTCCGCGAGGCGCACGCGCTTGCCGCTCGGGGTGTCCGCGAGCTCATCCTGATTTCGCAGGACACGACGTTCTACGGCCGCGATCTGGGAGAAGGCGCCGCACTCCCCACGTTGCTGCGGGCGCTGAACGAGGTCGACGGCATCGACTGGATCCGTCTGCTCTATCTGTATCCGACGACGATCACCAGCGACATCCTCGATGCCATGGCCGAATGCGACAAGGTGGTCAAGTACATCGACCTGCCGCTGCAGCACGCGTCCGACGCGGTTCTGCGACGCATGAAGCGTCCGGGCACCGGAAAAGACTACGAGAAGCTGCTCAGCCGGATCCGCGAGCGCGTCCCCGGCGTCTCACTGAGAACAACTTTCATTGTCGGATTCCCGGGCGAGACCGACGCAGAGTTCAGCCAGCTCCGTGCGTTCGTCCGGAATGTCGAGTTCGACCACGTCGGCGTTTTCACCTACTCGCACGAGGAAGGCACGACGGCTTATGGCCTGCAGGACGACGTGCCCGCGGCGGCCAAGCGGAAGCGCCGCAACACGCTCATGGCCGAGCAGAAGCGCATCGTCCGGCGCGTGCAGAAAAAGCGCGTCGGGACGCACGTGCAGGTGATGGTGGACGGGCCCTCCCCGGAGCACGATCTCGTGTGGCGGGGGCGGCTCGCCGGACAAGCGCCCGAGATCGATCCGGTGGTGTATTTCACCGAGACAGACCCCGACTCGCTGCGGCCAGGAGCGGTTTTTCAGGCCGAAATCGTGGGCTCTCGCGAGTACCGATCTGGTGGTCCGCCTTCGCCGCTGACGCGGCTTCGGCGCGACAAGTCCCGCCGCTGACGCGGCCGGCCTGGCAAGCCCTGGACGGGCGCCGGTTCCGGATGGCGGGTCACCCACGGACAAAGCCGATTCTGCTCGACTCGGTTCCGTTGTGATAGAGTTATGTGTTACGAAACCGTTGAATACGTCGGGCTTAGGCTCGATGCGATGAAGCGGTTTGAGCCTGCAAGACCTGAAAGTGGGCCGGTGCCCACTTTTTGTTTTTGAGGGTGGTTTTACGCAGCTCATTGACAGAATTCGCGAGGTCGCGGAGCGGGTGGCCCGCTCATACAATCTGGAGATTTTCGACGTGCAGTTCCGGCGCGAGTCGGGAGGCTGGGTGCTGCGCGTCTTTCTCGATGTTCCAGGCAGCGGCGAGACGCCAGCTCCGGCCGATGTGTCGCCGACCATCGAGGACTGTGAGCGCGTCAGCCGCGACGTCAGTGCGATTCTGGACGTCGAAGAAACGATCGACCAAAGTTATACCCTCGAGGTTTCGTCGCCGGGACTGGATCGGCCACTGCGGAGCGCCGCCGACTACCGGCGATTTGCGGGGAGGCTCGCAAAAATCGTGGTCTCCCGGCCCGTCGATCGCCAGACGCATTTCGAGGGGCGCCTGGGCGGGTTCGAGAACGATTCAATCGTCATAGAGACGACACCAGGGAAACGGCAGTTGATCCCGCTCGCGCTCGTCACTCGCGCGCGCCTCGAAGTCGAGTTCTAGGGATTAGGGATTGGAGCAGAGGAACAGACGCAGATGTCTAACCCGTTGATGCAGACAATCGAGGCGCTGGCCAAGGAGAAGGGCATCGAGGCCGACGTCGTTATTACCGCCATCGAAGACGCCGTCCTGACCGCCTCGAGGAAGTACTACAAGACGAGCGAGAACCTGAAGACCCGCTTCAACCAGGAAACCGGCCAGGTCGATCTCTTCGCGGTCAAGCAGATCGTGCTCGACGTGCAGAACCCGGCGACCGAGATCTCGCTCGAAGAGGCGCAGCAGCTCTACGGCGATGAAGCCGAAGTGGACATGGAAATCGAGTTTCCGAAACCCACCGAAGTGCTGGGCCGCATCGCCGCGCAGACGGCCAAGCAGGTCATCTTTCAGAAGGTCCGCGAAGCCGAGCGCGAGAACATCTTCGGCGAGTACAGCCAGCGCATCGGCGAGGTGGTGAATGCCACGGTCAAGCGCTTCGAGAACGGCGACATGGTCGTCGAGCTTGGCCGCATCGAGGCCAGCCTGCCGCGCAAGGAACAGTCGCGCGCCGAAAGCTACGCCCCGGGCGAGCGCCTGCGCGCCGTCATCAAGGGCGTCAACCGCAGCACGAAGGGGCCGCAGATCGTTCTGTCGCGTACCGACCCCGCGCTGCTGGTGAAGCTGTTCGAGCAAGAGGTGCCGGAGATCTACGACGGCACCGTGCAGATTCGCGGTGCCGTCCGCGAGGCCGGCGATCGCGCGAAGGTCGCGGTGTTCTCGCGCGAGCGCGACGTCGATCCGGTCGGCGCGTGCGTGGGCATGAAGGGCACGCGCGTGCAGGCGATCATCCGCGAGCTGCGCGGCGAAAAGATCGACATCGTCGAGTGGTCGGACGATCCCATTGCCCTCGTCACCAATGCGCTCAGCCCCGCGAAAGTGCAGCGGGTGTCGATCGTCGACGACAAGGAGCGCGTGGTCGAGGTCGTCGTCGAGGACAAACAGCTGTCGCTGGCGATCGGCAAGAAGGGACAGAACGTCAGGCTTGCGGCAAAGCTGACCGGCTGGCGCATCGACATCAAGAGCGAAGAAGAGAAGCGCCGCGAAATCGAGGCGCAGTTCGAGGGCTTCGTGGGCGATTCGAGCGAAGCCGCCGAGCCGGCGGAACCCGAGCTGGCGGAATCCGAGCCGGTGGACTCCGGGGCGGTGGATTCTGAGACGGCGGCCGAGAACACCGCGGAATCCGACGAGACGCCACCGTCGTTCACGATTGCCGGCGTTGGCGACAAGACCCTGAAGAGACTGATCTCGGCGGGGTTCGACACGACCGAGAAGATTGCGCTTGCCAGCGTTGACGCGCTGTCCGAGGTGCAGGGCATCGGCGCGAAGACGGCAGAACGAATTCTCGCCGCCGTGCGCGGGGAAGCACCTGCCGCGGAAGAGTAATAAGGGAGAGCTATTTGGCCACAGTTCGTATCTACAAAGTCGCGGAGCTTCTCAACACGAGCAGCCAGGAGGTGCTCGCGCTGCTGAAGCGCGCGCACGGCATTGAGCTGAAAAGCGCCTCGAGCACTATCGAAGAAGTCGTGGCGCGCCAGTTCGTCGAGCGGCTCGCCCGCGAGCGTGGCATCACACTGCCCGGCGGCGACATGTTCGCCGAAGGACCGCCGGCCAAGCCCGGCGCAAAGAAGCCGACGGCTGGTGGCAAGAAGGCAGAGCCCGCAAAGCCGGCTGCACCGACGCTCGCACCTCCTCGTCTTGTCAAAACCGCCAAACCAGCTGCGCCTGCCGCAGCGCCGGTCGCGGCCGAACCGGTCTTCGAAGAGCCGGAGCCCGAGGAACCGCCTGCGCCGCCACCCTCAGAAGAACCGGTCGAAATGCCGGCACCGGTCGCCAAAGCTGTTGAGCCTCCACCGATTGTCGAGGAACCGCCGCCGCCGGCGCCTGTGGTGCAAACGCCGCCACCTGCTCCGCCGATGGCAGCCGCACCCGTCGCGCCCGCAAGACAGGCGCCGCTGCCGGGTCGCATGGTGCCGCCGAGCATCCGGCTGCGAATCGAAGAGCCAAATGCGCCGGGAACATCAGCCGTGCCTGCGATGCCGACGCGTCCGGCCGGCCCGCGCCTTCGTCCATCCGACAAGGTCGTGCCACCGCGCCCGACGGCCCCGCTGCCTCCGGCGACCGGCAACCTGGCACGACCTGGCGGCCCTGGGGGCGGCCCTGGCGGAACTACGACTCGTCCGGCACCGCAGCGACCTTCGTATCCGCCGCCGATGCGACCCAACATGACTCCGGGTGGTCCGCGACCGTTGCCAACGCCGCCGGTGCGTCCGCCGCAAACGCCGCAGGGTATGCGTCCCTCAGGCGGGGTCGGCCAGCAGCGTCCGGGCGCGCCGAGGTTCACGCCGCCGCCCATGCGTCCGCCGGCCGGGGCCGCGCGCCGTCCCGACGGCGAGCAGCGCCGCGACTTCCGCCCGCAGTCCCAGACAGCGGCCGCGCCTCCACCAATCACACGCACGGTCACCTTCGTCGAAGGCATGACGGTGAAGGATCTTGCCGACAAGCTCGATCAGCGTGTGAAGGACGTCCTCAAGAAGCTGCTCGACAAACGGCTGATGATGACGATCAACAGCACGGTCGACACCGAAACCGCGTCGATGATCGCGCGTGAGTTCGGTGCGGAAGTGCAGCTTCGTACCTTCGAGCAGGACATGCTCGAAGTCGAAGCGGAAGAAGTGAAGCCTGAAGACACGATCGCCCGCGCACCGGTCGTCACCGTGATGGGCCACGTCGATCACGGCAAGACGACACTGCTCGACGCCATCCGTACGGCACGGGTTGCCGAACGCGAGGCCGGCGGCATTACGCAGCACATCGGTGCGTACCATGTGACGACCGCCAACAACCGCGACATCGTGTTCCTCGACACGCCGGGCCACGAGGCGTTTACGCTCATGCGCGCGCGTGGTGCAAAGGTCACCGACGTCGTCGTCCTGGTCGTGGCCGCTGATGACGGCGTCATGCCGCAGACGCGCGAGGCCATCGATCACGCGAAGGCGGCGAACGTGCCGATCATCGTCGCGATCAACAAGATGGATAAGCCGGGCTCAGACGCCGAGCGCGTCAAGCGTGAGCTGTCCGACCTGAACCTCGTGCCGGAAGACTGGGGCGGCCAGACCGTCATGGTGCCGGTCTCCGCCAAGAAGAAGACCGGCCTCGACACGCTGCTCGAAATGATTCTTCTCGTCAGCGACATCGGGGAATACAAGGCCAATCCGAAGCGCAATGCGTCGGGCACCGTGCTCGAGTCGAAGCTCGATCGCGGCCGCGGCCCCGTGGCGACCATCCTCGTCCAGGACGGCACGCTGCGGGTCGGCGACACGTTCATCGCGGGCCCCATCGTGGGTCGCGTGCGCGCGCTCATCGACGATCGCGGCAAACCCATCAAGATGGCGCCGCCGTCGACGCCGGTCGAGGTCCTCGGATTGACGGGCCTGCCGCAGCCGGGCGACGCGTTCCAGGCACTGGCGGATGCGGCCAAGGCTCGGCAGATCGCCACCTACCGCCAGGGCATGGCCAAGGAAAAGGCGCTCGGCGCGAAAGGCAGCCGCCTGACGCTCGAGTCACTCCAGCAGCAGATCGCCGAAGGCGGCATGAAGGACCTGCCGATTGTCATCAAGTCAGACGTGCAGGGTTCGGCGGAAGTGCTGGCCGACACGCTCTCGAAGCTGAGCGACGAGCGCGTGCGCATCAAGATCATTCATTCGGGCGTGGGAGCCATCAACGAGTCGGACGTGCTGCTCGCGTCGGCCTCGAATGCCGTCATCATCGGATTCAACGTCCGCCCCGATCGCAACGCGGAACAGCTCGCGGAACGGGAAGAGGTCGACATCCGCCATCACACGGTCATCTACAACGTGACCGACGAGATGAAGAAAGCCATGGCGGGCATGCTCGAGCCGACGCTGAAGGAAGTGCGGCTCGGCGCGGCCGAAGTGCGGAACATCTTCAAGGTGCCAAAGGCAGGGACGATTGCGGGCTGCTATGTCGTCGACGGCCGCATCACGCGCAGCGGCGACACGAAGGCGCGGCTGGTGCGCAACGGCGCCGTCGTGCACGAAGGGAAGATCGGCTCGCTGCGCCGTTTCAAGGACGATGTGAGCGAAGTGAAGGCCGGCTTCGAGTGCGGTATCGCGTTCGACAAGTACAACGACGTCAAGGTGGGCGACGTGATCGAGGTCTTCACGGTGGAACGCGTCGCCGTGTCGGCGTAGAGGGGCTTCGGGCTGCCGGCTTCGGGCATGGTCATCGGCCATCTCTCCATCGAGCTGCATATTCCGGGCGCCAGGTCGCTGAAAGAGAAGCGAATGGTGCTGCGAAGCGTCAAAGATCGCATCAGGAAATTCAACGTGGCCGTTGCCGAGGTCGAATACAACGATCTCTGGCAGCGGTCGGGCCTCAGCGTCGTCACGGTGTCGAACGAGGAAAAGCACGCCGATCGCGAGCTCGCGGCGGTGGTGAACGAAATCGAACGGGTCGAGCCTGGGTTGATCTCGCGTACTGAAGTAGAGTTTCTGGGGTAACGACCTGACGATCACGAGATCAGTACTTCACCAGATCAAAAGTTGCTATGGGCCAGGGTTCCAGACCAGAGCGCGTCGCCGATCAGATTCGCGCGGAGGTCACGACGATGATCGCGCGGGAGTTGCACGATCCCGGCGTCGGTTTCGTGACCGTGACGCGCGTGCTGGTGACGCCCGACCTGCAGCATGCCCGCATCTACTACACCAGTCTCGGCGATCAGACCGCGCGCAGGAACACGGCGCGTGCGCTCGAACGCGCCTCGGGCTTCATGCGGCGCCAGATCGGCCAGCGGCTCCGTCTCAGGCGGACGCCGGAGATTCTCTTCGAGTTCGACGAGAGCATCGGGCACCAGGATCGCGTCGAGCAGCTGCTGAAGGAAATCGCCGACACGCAAACGACCCCGCCGGACACACCCGACGCCCCGGACACTGATGACCGCTAACCCGATTGCCGAGATCTGCGATGCCATTCTCCAGCGGCAGCGCTTCGTCATCACCTCGCACGCCCGTCCCGACGGCGATGCCATCGGCTCGCAGCTCGCCATGGCGCACGCGCTGCGCCAGCTGGGCAAGGACGTGCAGCTCGTCGACAAGGATCCCACGCCGCCTCAATTCCAGACACTTCCCGGCATCCGGGACATCCAGATATCGCCGACGGTGCACGGGCAGTTCGAGGCCGCGATCGTGATGGAGTGCAGCGACCTGTCGCGCACCGGCGTCGACGGATTCGAGAAGTACTTCATCATCAACATCGATCACCACCCCGGCAACAGGAACTTCGGCGCGATCAACTGGTTCGACGAGCGCGCAGCCGCCTGCGGCGAGATGGTGTTCGACGTCATCGACGCGCTCGGCGTGAGGCTGACGCCCGAGATCGCCTCGCACATCTACGTCGCCATCCTCACCGACACCGGCGGATTTCACTTCTCGAACATCACGCCGCGGACGTTCGAAATCTGCCGGCGGTGTACCGAGGCGGGAGCGCAGCCCGAGTCGATCGCGCGCGCCGTGTTCGACAGCAGCACGATGGGCCGTCTGCGGTTGATGGGTGCGGTGCTGCACAACCTCGAATTCGAGGCTAACGGCCGCGCCGCGCTCGCGGCGCTCACCCTGCAGCTGCTCCAGGAGACGGGCGCAACCCACGAGGATTCCGACGGCCTCATCAACGTGCCGTTGACCGTCAAGGAGATTCAGGCAGTCGCGTTCTTCAAGGAGATCGCGCCCGACAGCTTCCGGATCAGCCTGCGATCGAAGGGCGACGTCGACGTGAACCGTGTGGCCGACCAGTTTGGCGGCGGCGGGCACAAGAACGCGGCCGGCTGCACAATGAACGGCACCTACGCCGAGGTCCGCCGCAAGCTCGTCCACGAGCTGAATCGGTCGCTTGCGTAAGGCCTGTAGCCCTGTACTGCCGCTCGGCGGCGACCGGTACGGCACTGACACGAAAATGGGCACTGCACCGATCTTTCCCGACGGCGTCATCGTCATCGACAAACCTGCGGGGCCGACGTCGCACGATGTCGTGGCCGTGATGCGCCGCGCGGTGCGGGGCAAGAAGGTCGGACATACCGGCACGCTCGATCCTCTCGCCGCGGGCGTGCTGCCGCTGGTGCTCGGAAAGGCCACGCGGCTCGCCCAGTTTCTCTCGGCGGCTGAAAAGGAGTACGAGGCCGAAATCGAGCTGGGCGTCACCACCACGACACTCGATCGGGGCGGCGAGATCGTCGCGCGCGCGCAGACGCGTGAGGTGTCTGACCTGACATCGTCGCTCATCGAAGAAGCCGTCGCCGAATTTCGCGGCACCTACCTGCAGCAGCCGCCCGCGTATTCGGCCAAGAAAATCGATGGCGACCGGGCGTACGACCTCGCGCGCAGGAATGCTCCAGTACGACTGCAACCGGTGAAGGTCACGGCGACGGTGCTCGAGGTGCTCGACTGGCGCGGCAGCCTGCTTCGGGTGCGACTGGTCTGCTCTGCCGGCTACTACGTTCGCGCCCTTGCCGATGCCATCGGCGCGCAGCTCGGAACCGGCGCTCATCTCGCGGCTCTCGTCCGTACACGAAGCGGCGACTTCTCGATGGAGGACGCGGTCGGACTGGATGTCGTCGATCGCCGGCCGGAGGAGGCAGCCGCGCGCGTGATTCCGCTCGGAAACCTCCTGCCTTCGCTTCCCGCCATTACCCTGACCGCCGAAGGCGCGTCCCTCGCTGCGCGTGGCGGGTTCATCAGCCCTGCACACGTGAAAGGGGCCGCGGCGCTGACGGGCCTGTCAAAAGGCGATCGTGTACGTCTGCTGCATCCAGACGGCCGCCTCGTTGCGATTGCCGAGCCCCGCGCCGGCGGGGTCGCCGGACTTTTGCATCCGGGCGTGGTACTGGAATAAAATTACTCGTTTGGGACTCACACATTGCGGCGGACCGGGGACCATTGGTCCGGAACGACCATGGCATCTGCTGGGCCGCACGCGGAGGTAACCACCCGTGGCTTTGAATAAAGACCGAAAGACCGAGCTCATCTCCTCGTACCGCACGCACAACACCGACACCGGCTCCCCTGAAGTTCAGGTCGCGATTCTCAGCGAACGCATCGGCTATCTCACCGAGCACTTCAAGACCCACGCGAAAGATCATCACTCGCGACGCGGTCTCCTCAAGCTCGTCGGTCAGCGCCGGCGCCTGCTGGATTACCTGAAGGGCAAGGACTCCGAGCGCTATGGCGAGCTGATCCGCCGCCTGGGCATCCGCAAGTAGAGGTAGGTCCGGCTGAAACCGGACGCACGACTCTCAGACATACGCACGTTCCTGAGGCACAAATGTACAGAAAAGAAGTTGAAATCAACGGCACTCCCCTTTCCTTTGAAACCGGCAAGTACGCGAAGCAGGCGGATGGATCGGTCCTCGTTCGTATGGGCGATTCGGTTGTCCTTGTCACCGCGTGCGCCGCGGCCAACGCTCGCGAAGGCATCGATTTTCTTCCGCTGACGGTCGACTACAAGGAATACACCTATGCCTCGGGCCGGATCCCCGGCGGCTTCTTCAAGCGCGAAGGAAAGCCTTCCGAGAAGGAAGTGCTCACCAGCCGCTGCATCGATCGGCCGATCAGGCCGTTGTTCCCTGCCGGCTGGCGCCATGAGTCGCAGATCATCGCGCTCGTCCTGTCGGCCGATGCGAACTACGACCCCGACGTGCTCGCCATCAGCGGCGCCTCGGCGGCGCTGGCGCTCTCCAGTATCCCGTTCCAGAAGACGATCGCCGGCGTGCGTGTCGGCCAGGTGGATGGGCAGTACATCGTCAATCCGACCTATGAGCAGCGGAAGAAAAGCCGCCTCGACCTGGTGATCGCGGGCAGCAAAGACGGGCTGGTGATGGTCGAAGCGGGCGCCAAAGAAGTCCCCGAAGAAGAGATCGTGCAGGCGCTGGAAGCCGGTCATGCCGCGATCAAGCGCATCGTCGACACGATCGACACGCTCGCCAAGGAGGCAGGCAAGACGAAGAAACAGGCGCCTGCGAAAGAAGTGAACCACGCGTTCTACCGCGAGGTCGAGGAGAAGGTTCTCGTCCCGCTCAGCGAAGCAATGCGCGTGCGGAACAAGCTCGAAAGCTACGGAACCGTCGATCAGGTGCTCGATGATCTCATCGCGGACATTCCCGAAGGCGAAGTCCAGCGGAAGGTCGAGGCCAAGGCCATCTTCAAAGAGCTGAAGGAAAAAGTTCTCCGCGACGAAGTGCTCGAGAAGGGCGTGCGGCTCGACGGCCGCAAGTTCGACGAAATCCGGCCGATCTGGTCGGAGGTGGGCATCCTGCCTCGGACCCACGGTTCGGCCGTCTTCACGCGCGGCGAGACGCAGGCGCTCGTCACGGTTACGCTCGGCACGTCCGACGATCAGCAGAAAATCGAGACGGTCGAGGGCGAGATGTATCGCCGCTTCATGTTGCACTACAACTTCCCGCCCTTCTCGGTTGGCGAAGTGCAGTTCCTGCGCGGCCCCGGCCGGCGCGAAGTTGGACACGGCGCGCTGGCCGAGCGCGCGCTGCTCCCCGTGCTGCCGCCGGAAGAATCCTTCCCCTATACGATTCGCGTCGTGTCCGACATTCTCGAGTCCAACGGATCGTCGTCGATGGCGTCGGTTTGCGGCGGTACGCTGTCGATGATGGATGCCGGTGTTCCGCTCCGCGCGCCGGTTGCCGGCGTGGCGATGGGGCTCATCATGGACGAGAAGACCGGCAAATACGCGGTTCTCTCCGACATCGCGGGCGCCGAGGATCACTACGGCGACATGGACTTCAAGGTGACCGGGACCGCCAGCGGCGTCACGGCCCTGCAGATGGACATCAAGGTGACCGGCATCACGGCGAAGATCATGCGTGAGGCGCTGGAGCAGGCCAACCGCGGCCGTATGTACATTCTCGGCGAGATGCAGAAAACGCTCTCGGGACCGCGCGGAAACATTTCCACCTACGCACCACGCATCATCACCATCAAGATTCCGGTCGACAAGATCCGCGACGTCATCGGCCCGGGCGGCAAGATGATTCGGAGCATCATCGAGCGCACCGGCGTGAAGATCGACGTCGAGGACGACGGCAGCGTGAATGTCGCGTCGGCTGACGAAGCGGCCGCGCAGAAGGCTATCGGCATCATCCAGGAACTGACGGCAACCGCCGAGCTGAACAAGACCTACATGGGAAAGGTTCAGCGCATCACCGACTTCGGCGCGTTCGTCGAAATCATGCCGGGCACCGACGGCCTGCTGCACGTTTCGGAAATCGCCAACCATCGCGTCAAGGACGTGCGTGACGAGCTGAAGGAAGGCGAACAGGTTCTGGTGAAAGTCATCAACATCGACCCCACCGGCAAGATTCGCCTGAGCCGCAAGGCCCTGCTGCAGGACGAAGGCGCTGCGGCCGGAGCGCCCGCCGGCGGCGGTCCCTCCCGCAAATCGGAGTAAACTAGAAAGAGCAGCTGGATGATTGGAGGTTGGGAAATGGGCGTGAGCCCTTCCAATCTGCCAATCCTCCAATCTGCCGATCTACCAGTCCGGTTCGTAACCTGCCCCCCAGCAAGGAGAACATCATGACGTCCTCACTTTCGGCCTCCGCTGGGGCGACGACGGCGCGATCGGCGTGCGTGCTCGCACTGGCGATGTTCGGTCTGCTGGTGCAGGCGCAGGAAGGCGGCGAGCAGAAGTTCACGGTCTCGGCCCACAAATACGCATTCAGCCCCGCGCGCCTCGTCGTCCGGCAGGACGATCTCGTGCGCGTCGCGTTCTCCACCGACGACATCCCCCACAGCTTCACCATCGACAAGTACCGCATCGCGAAGCGCGTCGAGCCCGGCAAGCCGATTGTCTTCGAGTTCAGGGCGGATCAATCCGGGCGATTTCCGATCTACTGCAACCTGACGGCTGATGAAGGGTGCAAGAAGATGATCGGGGAGTTGATTGTGGAAGGGAAGAAGTAAGAAGTGGAAAGTAGAAAGTAAAAAGTCAAAAGTAAAAAAGTGCGATGCTTGCGCGCGTCGTTCGAGTACTTCTGGCCTTGTACTTTCTGAATGTCGCCGCCGGGAAGCTGTTCGGCGCGGCGGTCTGGATTTCCACGTTCGACCGGCTCGGGGGCTCACAGACCGGGCGTTATGTCACCGGCACGCTTCAACTCCTCGGCGCGATCCTCATCCTGATCCCTCGCACGCAGACGGCCGGCGCGATTCTGCTTGCCGTCACGATGCTGGGTGCGACCTTCGCATGGACGTTCGTGCTGAAAGACCCTCTCAATGCCATGTGGTCGGGCCTGGTGCTCGTGACGCTCGTCGCGGTGCTGCTCGCCGGGCGCGACAAGCGCGCAGGCGCCCGCGCATAGCGGGGAATCTCCGTCCGGCAAAGCGCCGACGATAGCCGCCCGGAACGATCTGACATTCGTCGGCAGACTCAATGAGACGCTGCAGCTGAAGATCCACGAACCCCTCACGCATGGGCTTCGACGTATTCCCGATACGCCCCTCTGAACACGCCTTCCCATCCATTGTCGTAGCCTTCGCGGGCCGCTGCCGCCTGCCCGGCAAGGCGTTCCCAGCCGCCGTGCGTCAGCACGACTTCAGTGCCACCGGCAACACTCGCGAATGTCACTTGAACCGTTTGTGCGAGATGCGCCTCGCTGCCGGGATGCCAGGTGAACTCCACCTTGCGCGGCGGATCCCAGGAGACAACTGTGCCCCACACGTATCGCTCGTCGTTCTCGCCGTGCTCGATGATGAGCCCGCCGATTCGTGGATCCAGCGTGCACGATGCCGGGCGCCTGGCCCCTTCGCTCGACATGGCGATGACCGAATGCGTGTGAGCCGGCCACCACTTCTGAAAGTCGGCCGTGAAATACCGGAATGCATCTTCGGCACTGCACTTGACGACGACGCGCTTCACCACCGGCGAGAGATTGAGCTGCGGCTCCGCATTCATCGCTTCTTCCCCTTGCGCCGTTTCGCAGACGGCGGGTTCACCTGTTCGTTGACGTATTCAGCGAACGCGTTGAGCGCGTCCCGCCACATCAGCTCGGCATACTGCCTGACGGCCTCGAACCCCTGCGGATCGAGGCTGAAATAGTGGCTGGTGCCGCGCCATTCGTCGCGCACGACCTGGGCGTTCTGGAGCACCTTGAGGTGCTGAGACACGGCCGGGCCGCTGACCGGCAGCCTGGCGGCGAGATCGCCCACGCGCTGCGGCTTCTCACGGAGCAGCTCGAGCAGCCGTTGCCTGGTCGGATCACCCAGCACGGCAAGGCGTTCGGCGACCGTGGGTTCGTGCGTCATATGTAAGTTATTACTAATATAAGTTAGTTACTTATATTTTGTCAACTCATGACGCCTGAGAACAAAACGCGCAAACGCGTGTCAAACGAAGTGCGGATTCATGCGGGACATACTCCGGTGGTGCAGCGTGCTTACGGTCGTCCTGCTTACTCCCCTCGCAGCAACGCAGTCCAGGGCGACGGACTTCTCGGGCGGTTGGCTGCTGACGACACTGCGTCCTGAGCCGGATGAACCTGACACCCTCGAGATTGCAGCCGCCGAAGAGCTGTTCATTACACAAACGATGCGGTTCATCGCCGTCGAGCGCGTGTCCAAATCCGGCAATCATCCCGCAGATGGCACCTTCGATTTCGGGGTTCGGGGCCGAATGGAAGGGATTCCGAATGGCCTTCAAGATGCGGAAATCACCCGGGGGGTCGGGTTCTTCGGGACTCAGTTGATCATCTCCGAAACCAGACAGGAGCCACCGGACGCCGACGGCATTCGCCTCAGTTCGGGGCACGGGTCCATCTGGCGGCTGGATCAGGAAGGACGGCTGGTGATCGAGTTCCGCGAGCATCGCAGCCACGAACGGCCCAGGATCGCCATCCGGATCTACAGACGAAAGTAGATACCGATGTTCGAGCTACCCGCCGAGCGGACGCCCGACCGCATCGGCCTCATCGCGCGATGGGTGCCACGCATCGCAGTCAGCGTGGCATTCCTCGGACTCGGACCTCTGAGATTTTCGGATCCGTTCTGGATCCGGATCTTCCAGCAGATTGGATCCGCCTCGGCGTTGTTTCCGGGAATCCTGCTGGGCATCATCGTCGCGATCGGCATCAACGCCCGCACGTCCTAAGCGGCCTTCCATCGCTGGGCCGCGTGCAGCCGTTCTTTGATCGGCGGGTGCGTATAGAAGAACGCCTGGACCAGCGGCGACGGACTGTCTTCCGCCAGGTTCTGCTGGCCCAGACGCTTCATTGCCGTGATGAAGGCCGACGGATTGTTCGTCATCTGCAGCGCATACGCATCGGCGCGCCGCTCGTGCGAGCGCGAGACCGCATTCAGAACGGGTTTGACACAGAGGCCGATCGCACCCGCAGTCAACAGCAGGACCGGCACGCCTGCCGGATCGGCAACGCCTCGCAGCGCGAACAGCGGCACCGCCCACTGCAGCACCTGGTGCGCGGCAAAAAATCCGGCGAACGTCAGCGCCATGTCGAACAGCACAGTCGTCCGGATATCCCGGTACACGTGATGCGCGAGCTCGTGCGCGAGAATCACTTCGATCTCGTCATCGGAGTATTCGGCAAGCAGCGTGTCGGACAGCAGAATCCGCCGCGTGTTGCCCATGCCTGTGAGGGCGGCGTTCGCTTTCCTGGTCCGGTCGCTCAGCGTCCACTCGTACACACCCATGATGCGCGTGCCGGCTTTTGACGCGAGCGCCGTGAGGCGTTCGCGCAGCGCGTCCTTCTGGAGCGGCTTGAACGTGAAAAACAACGGCAGCAGCAGGACAGGCGCGAGATTGACAAGGACGATCGTGACGATCGAATAGCCAACGCCCGCAAGGACCCACCAGTAGTCGGGCCATTGACGGAGCGTGAAGTACACGAACACGCCCCCGGCTTCGGCGAACAGCACGCCGATGCACACCGCCTTCGCGTGATCCTTCAACCAATGGCCCATCGTCTCGGTAGACAAGCCATAGCGGCGCTCGAGAAGGAAGCCGCGATAGATGCTGAACGGCAGAGTGAAGAGATCGAACAGGAAGGACAGCGCGAGAATGTAGAACGCGACGGTGAGGGTTGGATGCGCGTCTGCGAGGGTCGAAGCCCAGTCGCGCAGCGCGGCAGATGAGCCGGTGAGCAGCCAGCCGACGAGAATGACGCCGGTCCAGAGGGTCGAAAGAGTCCCCGCGCGGCGGCCGAGGCGATGGTATCGAGTGGCTTTGTCTTCGTTCACCGTTTGCCGTTCACCGTTTGCCGTTCACGGCTCCAACGTCATTTGCCCTCGATCGTAATGCGACCATTGGTCACGCGTACATCGATTTCGGGCCCGCCGCCGTTCAGCTGCGACTCGAGGCTGCGGATGCGCCGGCCTGATGCCTCCTGCGCCGTCAGCCCGGTGACCGTGATTCCACCGTTGACCGATCGCACGTTCAGCGTGGCCTTGGAGTCCTTCGGCACCTCGATCGCAATACGGCCATTGGTGCTCTCGACGCGGACGCGTCCGGTTACTTCGGCCATCTTCACGGACACGTGACCATTTACCGAGGCCGCGTCGACCGTGCCGCGCAGGCCCGTCAATTCGATACCGCCATTCGAGACCATCGCCTTCACGTGCCCGGTCATGCCGTCTGCTTTGAGGGTGCCGTTGCTGGTCGTCACGTCAACGCGCGCGTCAGCCGGCATCGTGAGCTTGTAATGCACGTCGAATCCGCCGCTTCGGCCGGCACGGACCGTCGCCAGCCGCACATGTTCGGGCGTCGCTTGTTCCTCTATCTTCGACTCGCTGAGCAGGGCCTTCGCACGGTCATCGGTCATCGCACGCGCCGACATGATCGCCGATACGCCCACGGTGCCAGGAGGGCCCACCGCCACATCGATGTCTCCGTTCATGTTGACGATCTCGACGCGGCCGCTGGGAGCGAGAGGATACGTCCGAGTGAACTCCTGGGTGGCGCGCCCTCGAGTCTCGCGGACCGAGACGTCTCCATCCTTGATGGTGATGTCGCAACCGCCCAGGACGCTCACGGCGGCCACAAAGTAAGCCAGGGGCTTAGGGCGCAGGGCAGAAGGCATGTGGTACCTGACGAACCTGATGCCCGGAAGGTTCCGGGCGGCCAGCCCTAATTCAGCTCGATGGAAATCAGCTTGGACACCCCCGGCTCTTCCATCGTCACCCCGTAGAGCCGATCGGCAATTTCCATGGTCTTCCGGCTGTGGGTAATGATGATGAACTGGGTGTGCTCCTGCATGCCCTGGAGCATTTCGACAAACCGGCCAATATTTGCGTCGTCCAGCGGCGCGTCGATCTCGTCGAGCACGCAGAACGGGCTGGGCTTGTACTTGAAGATGGCAAACATCAGCGCGATGGCGGCAAGCGCCTTCTCTCCGCCCGACAGGAGCTGAACGCTCTGCAGCCGCTTTCCCGGAGGCGAGGCGATGACCTCGATGCCGCTCTCGAGGACGTCGCTCTCGTCGAGCAGCGCAATGGTGGCGTGGCCGCCGCCAAACAGCGTGCTGAAGGTGCCCTGGAAGTTCTCTTTGATCGCCGCAAACGCTTCGCGGAACCGCACTTTGCTCGTCTCATCGATTTTCTTGATGGTGTCGCCGGTCGCCGCGATCGAGTCGGTCAGATCCTTGCGCTGGGTCGTCAGGAACAGATGACGTGTGCTCAGCTCGTCGAACTGGTCGATGGCCATCATGTTGACCGGGCCAAGCCGATCGATCTTCTGGCGAAGACGCAGGATGTGTTCCTCGGGAGTGGCTGATGCCGCCATGACAGGCTCTGGAGTGGTGTCGGCCCCTTCGTCGGCTTCATCGGCTTCGTCGTCCTGGCTGACCTGGCCGACCTGAAGGTCGGCACTACGTTGCTCGTCGGCACCGCGTACGACGGCGTCACCAGCCGCGGGCGAGGCCTGTTGAACCTCGGCAACGACCTCATCGAGCGTCAGCTGCAGTGTGTCGACGCAGGACTGCGCCAGGTGCGTGAGATGGCTCTCTTCGGTCGCGCGCGACACTTCGAGCTCGCTCAGCTCGGTATGGATCGCCTCGAGCGCCTTGCGGACTTCGCGCATCCGCTTCTCGATGGAATCAGCCTGTTGTCTCAGCTCCGTCAGCGAATCCTCCGCCGCGCGCACGCCGCCGCGCAGCGTTTCGAGGCGCTCGCCCTCGCGATCGAGCATCTGCAGCGTTTCTTCGACGAGCTGCTTCAGGCTTGCGCTCCTGGTCTCGATGTCGGCAGCGCTCGCCTGCGAGACGCGCACCCGCTCCTCGAGATCGCGGTTGCTCTCTTCGATCCGGGCGACGTCGGCGTTCAGCGCGCCCGCGCGCTCCACCAGCGTCGCGTACGACGCCTTCGCCTCTGCAGCCCGGCGGGCCAGCGCCTGCAGGGCCTCGCGCGCATCGCCAAGGCGATGCTGTGCGTGTGACAGCTTCTCATCGGCCGTGCGTTGTTCTGCCTCGAGCCGCGCAATCGACTCGCGCGCCTCGCGCTGCCGCGCCTCGAGACCCTGGCGCTGCTCCTCGGCCCCTCGCCGCTCGATTTCCAGCAGCTCGAACTTCTTCTGCACTCTCTGGAGGTCGTCGGCAGACCGCTGCAGCTGCAGCTCGAGCGCAAGGATGGCTTTCTCTTCGCGATGCAGGTCGGCGTGCACCGCTGAAAGCGCGTTGGACGCCTGCGCGATGCGTGTTTCGAGCGCAGCGACCTCCGATACCGACTGATCGCGCTCGGCCTCTTCGCCGGCGATGCGATCGCGCAACTCCTTGATCTCGCGCTTGATTCCGAGAATGGCAAGCCCTTCGTCCTTGCTGCCGCCGGACACGAGCATGCGCCCGCGCACGACGTCGCCGGTGAGCGTCGCGATGCACGCCGACGTCGATGCCGCCGCGTTCAGCGCGGCACTCAAATCGTCGGCGACGAAGCCCTCAGGGATGGCGGCATCGATGACGGAGGCGTGCGCGCCGTTGATGCGAAGCACCGAACGAAGCGGCGTCAAACCAGCGGGAGCCTCGGATGCTTCGTGCCCGGTCTGGTTGAAGCCGGACATGCCATCGGCTCCTTCGAGCACGACGAAGCCGCACCGGCCGACGTTTTCCTGGCGAATCAAATCAAGGCCGGCCTGCGCCTGCTCGTGGCTCGACACGATGACGTGCTGGATCAAATCGCCGAGGCACGCTTCCACGGCGCGCTCGAACTTCGGCTCGACGTCCAGGTAGTCGGCCACCGAGCCCTGCTGCCCGACGTGACCGTTGGCCTGCTGCAGCACGATGCGCGCCGCCTCGGTGTAGCCTGCGCGGGCCTTCTCCAGATCCGTCAGCGACGCAAGACGCGCGGTCAGCCCGGCGAGCTCGCGCTCGCGAGCCTGCAAATTGTTGGACTTCCACTCCAGCTCGATGCGGGCGGTCGCCAGCTCGGTCTCGCGGGCGGTCTTGGCGTGAAGCGAGGCTTCCGCCGCCTCCTTCGCACGGCGCAACCCGTCAGACGTCACCGTACGATCGTCTTCGAGCCGCTCCTTCTCCATCCGGATTTCCGCGTCTTCGACGGCGAGCTTCGCGAGCTCTTCAGACACGCGCTGTGTGGCTTCCTCCGCGTGCTGAATGGCATGACGCAGCGTGGTCGCCACGTTCAGCGCCGAGAACACTTCCGACCGGGCTGCCTCAACGTCGCCCTCGAGCCCTTCGATATGCCGATTCTGGTCGGCATACTCGTTGTCTATCCGCTCCAGCTCGCTGGCGGCGTGCTGCTGATCCTCCTGGGCGCGGGCCGCCGAGTCGCGGCGCTCCGCCAGCATGAGGCGGCCAGGCTCGCGCCGGGCCTCGAGCGACGCAAGCTCCAGACGTACTTCTTCGGCGCGCGCAGCCAGCGCCCCAATCTGCTCGCGATTGAACTCAATCTGCTGCTGCCTCCGGTTGATGTCGAGCTCGCAGGCGTGGACCGCCTCGCGCGCGCCGGTCGCGGTGTCTTCGGCTTCGACGAGCGAGATGCGAACGCGGCTGAAATCGGCCTCAGCTTCCGCCACCGCCGAAGCTGCCGCCGCATCGCGAAGATGCGCGTCGGCGAGACGGATGCGGACCTGCTCGATCTTCTGCGCCGACTCCTCATATCGCCGCGCAAACAGCAGCTTTTCCCAATGCCGCAGCTCGTCACGCAGCCGCTTATAGCGCCGCGCCTTGGCCGACTGCCGCTTGAGCGATCCGAACTGCTTCTCGAGCTCGAAGATGATGTCTTCCAGGCGGGTGAGGTTGTGCTGCGCCGCTTCCAGCTTGAGCTCGGCGGCCCGGCGGCGGGCCTTGTACTTGGTGATTCCTGCGGCTTCCTCGATCAGCTGCCGGCGATCGGCCGGGCGCGAGCTGAGAATCATGCCGATCTTGCCTTGCTCGATGATGGCGTAGGCCTTGGCTCCGAGCCCGGTATCCATCAGCAGCTCGTGCACGTCCCGCAGCCTGCACACCTCGCCGTCGATCAGGTACTCGCTTTCGCCCGATCGATAGAGCCGGCGGGTCACCTCGATGGTGCGCGCGACCGACGGCCGCTCGTCTTCCGCGTCCGCCGGTTCGGCGATCGGCAATGCGGCCATTGACGCCGAAAGCACGTCGCTCAGGCGCAGCCGCACTTCCGCGGCGCCGGTGGGCTTGCGCGCGTCGCTGCCGTTGAAGATCACGTCTTCCATGCGGTCGCCGCGAAGGCTCTTGGCGCTCTGCTCGCCGAGCACCCAGGTAATCGCGTCGGCGACGTTGCTCTTGCCACACCCGTTCGGTCCGACGATCGCGGTGACCCCTCGATCGAACGACAAGTGGGACCGATCGGAGAACGACTTGAAACCGGCTATCTCGAGCTGTTGAAGGCGCATAATTCGTTTAACCGTTTACCGTTAACTGTTGACCGTTTACGGTTCAAAGTACAGAGAAAAAGCCGCACGACACCTTCCGGTGAACGGAAAGCAGCGAGCGGCTGGGACGCCCTGGATGAAACCGGATGAGGTGTGCAACGGGACCGAATCGGGCCACTGCCCCGGGCCCGGACGGTCGTCAGTGTAACAAGCCCCAAATATAGGGGCAAGGAGAAACTCAGGCCCTACGCGTAGTAGGGAAGCCGACCTAAACGCGCAGCAAGGTCGGCACTACTTCTGGGCGACCTGCGTGCCTTTTACCGGTGCGGCTTTCAGCAGCTTCTCCGCCTCGGGAAGCAGCGTCAGCGCGTACTGCGCCTGTGGATCTTTTTCAAGCAGATGCCGCCGCGCCGTGGCGACGTCATTCAGCGCAACGTCGATCTCATATCGCAGCATCGCTTTGACGAACTCGACGTCGGCCGTGAAGCCCGCCTCGTCGAACTGGCTCGGATCGCGCAGCTGCGATTTGACGAACGCCTTGAAGTCCTGCAGCATCGCATCGTCGATCGTGAACTCGCGCCCCAGCGTACGACGCGCTCTCTGATCCGTTGCGTTGCCGAAACGGTTATCGCCCTCACGATCGAATCGCTGCGCGTAGTTCGCGAACATCGTCGGATGCAGCCGGCGGGCGAACTTTCCGGGATTGAACCCTTCAATCGGCCCCGCCATGCGGTGGTCGGGCTCGATGCCGCCGCCGCTGTAGACCTTCCGGCCGAGCCGCAACGTGTATTTCAGCTGCGACGGAGTATGCGTCACGTTCGCTTCCTGGTCGCGGGTCGTGTAGGAGAGGTACTCGTCGAAGCTCTCATCCCACGGCCGCTGAATCAGCCGGCCGGCCGGCGTGAAGTAGTGCGCCGTCGTCAGCGCCAGCCCGGCGCCTTCGCTGAGGCGATAGATCGACTGCACGAGCGCCTTGCCCCATGTCGTTTCGCCCACCACGAGTCCCCGATCGTGATCCTGCAGCGCTCCCGTCACAATCTCGGATGCGCTCGCGCTACGGCGGTTTGCCAGCGCGATCATCGGCAGGTTCGTATAGTCGCTGTTCTCGACGGCGTGATAATTCTGATCGGAATTCGAGATGCGCCCGCGCGTATAGACGATGAGATCGCCCTTGCGCAGGAACCGGTTCGACACCTTGATGGCCTGATCGAGCGGGCCGCCCGGGTTCTCGCGAATGTCGAGCAGCAGCCGCTGCATGCCCTGCTTGGTCAGATCGCGCAGCGCCACGCCAAGCTCGCGATCGGTCGTTTCGGAAAAGTCGCGCAACTGAATGTAGCCTGTCGTCTCGTTGATCATGAACGCCGCAGGCACGCTCTTGATTCTGATCTCGTCGCGCACGACATCGACGTCCACCAGCTTGTCGTAGCCGGCGCGGCGAATCGACACGCCAACGGAGGTTCCGCGCGGCCCGCGCAGCTTCAGGACCGCCTGCTCGCTCGTCCAGCCCTTGGCGTCCTCGCCGTTGATCTTCGCGATGACGTCGCCGCGGCGGATGCCCTTCCGGTAGGCCGGCGATTCTTCGAAGAGCGACATGACGGTGATGTCGCCGTCGATCACGTTGATACTGATGCCCAGGCCATAGTAGTGGCCTTCCTGCCGCTCGCGGAGCTGGGCGTACGCCTTCGGATCCATGAAGCTCGAATGCGGGTCGAGCGTCTGGAGCATGCCGTTGATCGCGCTGTAGACGACGCGATCGGACTCGACCGGCTCGACATACTTCTGCTCAATCTGCTTGAGCGCCGTGCTGAATGTGTTGATGCGTTCCGGCAGGCCGTCCTGGGTGGCGAGCACGCCACCGCCGAAAAAGCCTCCGACCACCGCCGAGAGGGCGATGGCCAACGCCGCCATGGACACCGAGCGATAGGTACGCATAGATACGTAAAATGTTACTACGAAAGGAGGTATAATCTAAGACTCGAAATCCTAAGGAGCACGCGAACTTTATGGGCCCGATAGGCATGCCGGAGATGGTGGTCATTGCGGTAATTGCGCTGATCATCTTCGGCCCTCGAAAATTACCGGAACTGGGCAAGTCGCTGGGGAAGAGCATTGCCGAGTTCAAGCGAGCGTCGAACGAGCTGAAAAACACGCTCGAGGAAGAGATCCGCACCGAAGAGCTGCAAGACGCGCGGAAATCGGCCCAGATTCCGCCGACCGCCGCGACGCCACCGTCAACCCCGGCCCCGGTCGCCACCACGGCTCCCGAGGGTGAGGCGACGCCGCGCGAGAGCGCGACCTAGCTCGCCGCCGCGATCCGCAGCACTGACTCTTTAACGCGCCGACGTGTCCGACAGCTGGTTCGACGACGACGATTCCGAGGGCGGCGGGAAGATGTCGTTTCTGGAGCACCTCGACGAGCTCCGGAAGCGCATCATCCGCGCGCTCCTCTCTCTGTGCGCGGGCATCGCCATTGCCGCGTTCTTCATCGAAGACATCTATGCGTTCGTAATGCTGCCCCTGCGGCAGGCGCTCCGGCCGGGCGAGACGATGATCTACACGTACCCGACCGAAGCGTTCATGTTGTACATCCGCATTGCCGTCATTGCGGGCCTGTTCATCGCGGCCCCGTTGATCTTCTGGCAGGTGTGGTTGTTTGTCGCGCCGGCACTCTATGCCAAGGAGCGCCGGTACGCGATTCCCTTCGTGCTGCTGTCGAGCATCGGCGTGCTCGCGGGCGCCGCGTTCTCGCACTATGTCGCGTTTCCGCTCATGTGGCGGTTCTTCGCGAGCTTCTCGAACGAGCTCGTCTCGTTCATGCCCCGCATCGAGGACTCGTTCAGCCTGTACATGCGGATGCTGCTGGGCATGGCGGCGATCTTCCAGATGCCGGCGCTCGTGTTCTTTCTCGCGCGAATGGGCGTCGTGTCGGCGCGCTGGATGGCGCGTCAATTCAAGTACGCGATACTCGTGATCTTTGTCATCGCCGCAGTCATCACGCCGAGCGCCGACATGGCGAGCCAGATGATCGTGGCGTTCCCGATGATCGGGCTGTACATCCTGAGCATCGCCATCGCGTGGCTCTTTGGAAAAAAGAAACAGGCCGAGGAAGTCTAGACAGGGCTAAAGCCCTGTGCCACCGTAGCGGCTAAAGCCCTCCTACCGGTGGCACAGCCCTTCAGGGCTGTCTCATGCGTTCCGCGGCGGCAGCGACGGTCGCCAGCACATCCTCGGGCTTCACCTTCAGCACTTCTTTCGTGCGGCGATCCTTCAACTCCACAACCCCGTCCTTCAGACCCTTCGCGCCAACGGTGAGACGCAAGGGCATGCCCAGCAGATCGGCGTCCTTGAACTTGACGCCCGGGCTCAGCCCTTCGCGATCGTCGTGCAGCACCTCAAAGCCGGCGCCCTCGAGATCTGACTCAACCTGATCGGCGACGGCGGCGATCTCCGGCTTCGCAGAGTCGAGCGAGACCAGGTGCACGTGATATGGCGCAACCGGCCATGGCCAGATGATGCCGTCGGCATCGTAGTTCTGCTCGACCACGGCGGCGACGGTCCGCGTAATGCCAATGCCGTAACAGCCCATCACCATCGGACGTTCGACACCGGCATCGTCCAGATAGACGCAGCCCATCGCGGTCGAGTACTTCGTGCCGAGTTTGAAGACCTGCCCCACTTCGATACCGCGAAACGCTTCGTAGCTCCCTTTCGCACAGCGCGTGCAGACATCGCCTTCGCGTGCCATGCGCAGGTCGTGGAAGCCTTTGAAGTCTTTCAGGTCTCGATCGGGCTTGAAGCCGAAGTGGTGGTACCCCTCTTTGTTCGCCCCGCACGTCAGGTTGCAGGCGCCTTCGAGGCTCTTGTCCGCATACATCGGCACGTCGAACTCGACCGGGCCGATGAATCCCGATTTCGTCCCGGCGCGACGCTCGGCTTCCTCCAGCGGGACGAGCTCGAGCGAGTCGGCGCCAATGAGGTTCTTCACTTTCACGGTATTCGGTTCGTGATCGCTGCGCAGCACGAGGCCCACGTCCCACGTCGTCTCGCCCTTTGTCGCACGATAGAGATAGAACTTCGACGCATGGTCGAGAGGGAGCCCGTCGTGTTCGGCGTCTTTGAACGCCTTCGCCTGCTCCTCCATCTGAACGATACCGGGCGTATGAAAATGCGCCTTCTGCAACTCGAGCACCGGCTCGGTCGCATACGGATAGGCAATACCCGGCGCTTCGGTCTTCTCGGCGTTCGACGTGTATTCGCAGGCGTTGCAGCTGAGAATGGCGTCCTCGCCGCTGCCGGCCAGCACGTGAAACTCGTGCGTGAAACTGCCGCCGATGGCGCCGCTGTCGGCCTCGACGGGCCGGAACTTCACGCCCAGACGCGTGAAGATGCGCTTGTAGGCCTCGAACATGCGCCAATACTCTCTGTCCGCATCCGCATCGTCCACGTGAAAGGAGTACGCGTCCTTCATGATGAACTCGCGGCCGCGCATCAACCCGAACCGCGGACGGATTTCGTCGCGGAACTTCGTCTGGATCTGAAACAGATTGATCGGCAGCTGCTTGTAGCTTTTGACGATCTTGCGCACGATATCGGTGATGATCTCTTCATGCGTAGGGCCGAGGCAGAAGTCGGCGCCCTTGCGATCTTTGAAGCGCAGCAGCTCGCGTCCGTAGAACTGCCATCGACCGCTTTCCTGCCACAGCTCTGCAGGCTGCACCGTCGGCATGAGCAGCTCCTGGCAGCCGTCGCGCGCCAGCTCTTCGCGGACGATGTTTTCAAATTTGCGGATGCTGCGAAGCGCGAGCGGCAGATAGTCGTAGATGCCGGCAGCGACTTTCTGAATCATGCCGCCACGCATCATCAGCTGCTGGCTGATGACGTCGGCGTCGCGAGGCGCTTCGCGATAGGTCTGTAAGAGGAGTTTTGATTGTCTCATCGTGGTTTGGGCTGACCTAAAGGTCAGCACTACAGGTGTTGGTCTCATCCGTAGTGCCGACCTTCAGGTCGGCCGTACGTCGGACACGTGAACTTTCCATTTTAAATCGTCGCGGCCAGGAAAATCGGTGCGGAAATGGCCGCCACGGCTCTCCTCTCGTCGTAGAGCCGCTCGGGCAATCAAGGACGCGACCGTCAGGATGCTCGCTCTGCGCCAACCCTCGTGGTCGAGCACAGGATGAGTGGCCAGTTGTTCGTCGAGCGCCATATGCTGCCCGTGTAACACACGGGCGGCATCGTGAAGGCTCGAGCGCTCGCGGAACAAGCCCACCGACTTCCACATAAGCTTGCGAATCTCGCGCTCGTTCAAGGCGGCCTGTCCCGGGGTCGGGAGGGGTTTTCGCCCGACGCCTTCGAAAACCCCTCCCGACCCCGGAATCGATCCAGCGACCGCCGGCGGCAGGTTGGCATCGCGCGGCACGCCTGTCATCGCGCGGCCGACGCGGGCTCCGAACACCAGTCCTTCGAGAAGTGAGTTGCTCGCAAGGCGGTTTGCGCCGTGCACGCGCGTGCACGCCACTTCGCCCGCAGCAAACAACCCGGGCACGGATGTGCGCCCCTCGAGGTCCGTCTCGACGCCGCCCATCACGTAATGTGCAGCCGGCCCGACAGGAATCAGGTCGCGCGCGAGATCGAACCCGGCCCTCAGGCAGGTTGCCGCAATCATCGGAAACCGCGAGTGCACCTGGTCGGCGTCCAGATGCCTCAGGCTGAGAAAGATCGGGCCCGCCGTCTTCCGGGATTCGAGGACGATGCTCCGCGAGACAATGTCGCGCGGGGCGAGTTCGCCCGCAGGGTGATAGCGCAGCATGAACGGCTCACCCCTGGCATCGACAAGCTGCGCGCCTTCGCCGCGGAGCGCCTCGGACAAGAGAAATCTCGGCGCGCCCTCGACGTCGAGCACTGTCGGGTGAAACTGCACGAACTCCATGTCGGCCACCCGCGCACCGGCGCGATACGCAAGCGCGACACCGTCGCCGGTCGCCACCTCCGGATTTGTCGTCTCCTCGAAGACCTGGCCGGCGCCGCCCGTCGCCAGCAGCGTGGCGCCGCCGACGGCACGCCCGGGCTCGCCGCCGGCGTCGATGAATTGCACGCCAAGGCATCGTCCGTCTTCGACGATCGCGCTGACCGCCAGCGTGTTCTTCAACACTCGAATGCGGGTCGAAGATACCCGCTCCCACAACACGCGGCCGATTTCGCGGCCGGTTGCATCCGCGGCGTGCAGCACACGCCGCACGCTGTGAGCGCCTTCCGAGGCCAGCGCGGGCCTGCCGTCGGCCTCTCGATTGAACTGCGCGCCCCATTCGACGAGCTCGCGCGTGTAGCGCGGCCCTTCCTCGCAGAGCACCGCAACAGCGCGATCGTCGCAGAGACCATCGCCCGCAATCTTCGTATCGCGAGCATGAAGCGCGGGAGAATCGTCGGGGCCAATCGCCGACGCGATGCCGCCCTGGGCGTACTCGGTGTTGCTTTCGGTCGGGTCGGCTTTCGTGATGATGACGATGTCGCCTGCGGGCGCCAGTTCAACCGCCGCGCGGAGCCCGGCGATTCCGCTGCCGACGATTATGAAGTCGCCGCGTACATCCACCGGACGTATACTAGCGCATGCAGCGCACTCACCTGCCGCTCGATCATCGATGTTACGCGTAGACGTCCAGACCACATCGCAGTCCTATCCCATCTACATCGAACATGGAGTCACCGCACAGCTGGGGCGGCTTATCGAGTCGTCCAGTCCGGCATCGCGCCAGTTCTTCGTCTCGAGCCCGCTCGTCTGGAAGCTGCACGGCAAGACAATCGCCAGGGCGATACCGAAGACCGAGACGATCCTCCTGCCCGACGGTGAGAAGTTCAAGCAGCTCGCCACGGCCTCGCGCGCGTACGAATCGCTGATCAAGCTCGAAGCCGATCGGGGCGCCGGCATCATCGCCGTCGGCGGCGGCGTCATCGGCGACATGGCGGGTTTCATCGCGGCCACGTACCTTCGCGGCATCAAGCTGGTTCAGGTGCCGACAACGCTGCTCGCGCAGGTCGACAGCGCCATCGGTGGCAAGGTGGGGGTGAATCACGCGCTCGGGAAAAACCTGATTGGCGCATTTCATCAGCCGTCTCTGGTCGCCATCGATCCAGCGCTGCTCGAAACGCTGCCGCGGCGCGAATTCCGCGCGGGGCTGTACGAAGTGATCAAGTACGGCATGACCTCGAGCCGCGATCTGTTCGAGCGCATCGATCGCGAGATCGACGCGATCTTTGCCCGCAAAGCCGAAGCGCTCGTGCCGATCATCGGCGAGTCGTGCACGATCAAGGCAAAGGTCGTCGGCCTGGACGAGCGCGAGTCCGGTCCGCGCCGGATGCTGAACTTCGGCCACACCGCGGGCCATGCGCTCGAGGCGGTCACCAAATACAAACGCTTCCGTCACGGCGAAGCCATCGCGTACGGAATGCTCGTGGCTGCCGAAATCGCGGTCGCGCGCGGCGTCCTGCCGGACGCCGATCGGGAGGCGCTGGGGAAGATCATCATGAAGCTCGGCCCGCTTCCGCCTGTGGGCGATCTCTCAATCAAGGAAGCGATGGAAGCGATCCGGCACGACAAGAAAATCGTGAGCGGAACGCTCCACTACGTCCTCTGCACGGGGATTGGAAGCTGGACGACCGTGACCGACGT
The DNA here is from genome assembly GCA_963811435.1 of Vicinamibacterales bacterium. GTDB lineage: Bacteria > Acidobacteriota > Vicinamibacteria > Vicinamibacterales > JAMQPK01 > JAMQPK01. The sequence goes on along the minus strand of CAWERD010000002.1, from coordinate 1,855,647 downwards.
GTCCGAGGACGAGCTGACGAAAGCGCTGAAGCGAGTAGGGCTCAAGAAATAAACACCTGTCATGGCAGATGGCAGATGGCTAATGGCAGAATTCCGTCATGGCAGATGGATGATGGCGGATGGCAGAACCTGCCACTGCTCGCGTGCCAGGCCTTGAACAAATTGCCTCGTAGTCGCATCTCACCCACAAAATTCTCATAAACAGAGCGATGTCTCGTGGGCATGGTTGTTGATGCCGTGATCTGCATGAATGGCACACCGATCATTAGCGAGCGCGCGTTCGAATTCGGATCTCGAATCTTGAAGCTTGGCGATCGGATATATCAGCAAGGCCCCTCGGGCCGGCTCGTGGCGACGCAGCTCATGAATTGCGGCACTTCCGTCGGCGCGAATGTTGAAGAAGCAGAAGAAGCCCAGTCGAAGGCCGACTTCATCGCCAAATTGAGCGTCTCGCGCAAAGAGGCGAGGGAATCCAGTTATTGGCTGAGGCTTGCCGTGAAGAACGAGATCGTCCGTGCCGAGGAAGTGAAATGGGAGCTCAGTGAGGCGAGACAACTTCTTTCAATGATCAGAAGCGCGATTTTGACAGCGCGATCGTCACCCGACAGAGGCGGCCACATCTAATCGCACTCTGCCATCTGCCATCATCGATCTGCCATGACTGAGATGCACCATTGCCATCTGCCATCTGCCATCTGCCATCTGACATCTGCCATGACTGAGATCTATTTAAGCCCGTACTCCTTCAGCCTCGCCAGAAGCGGTTTGTAGGCCATACCGAGCAGGTCTGCCGCCCGTCCTTCGTTGCCACCGGCTTCTTTCAGCGCCTGCTCAATCTTCTTCCGCTCGACCTCGGCTTGGGCACGTTTGGTGACGTCGGCCAGTGTTCCGGAGAAGTCGAACGTCGCCCATGGATTCGGCGGCTCGGGCAGGTTCGGCGCATGCAGAGAGAGATTCAGATGGCGTGCGTGAATCGTGTCGCTCTCCGACAGGATGACCGCGCGTTCCATGCAGTTCTGCAACTCGCGCACGTTCCCCGGCCAGTGATACTTCTGCAGCTCTTCGATCGCCGACGGCGCCAGCATGGCCGGCGTCTTCTTGAGCTCGCGGCAGAACCGCTCGACGAAGTGCCGCGCGAGAATCGGAATGTCGACCTGGCGGTCGCGAAGCGGTGGAATCGCGATCGGAAAGACCGAGAGCCGGAAGTACAGATCTTCGCGGAACTGCTTGGACGCGACACCCGCTCGCAGCGCCTTGTTGGTGGCCGCGACAATCCGCACGTCGACTTGCAGCGACTGCGTGCCCCCGACGCGCTCGAAGCGCTTCTCTTCCAGCGCGCGCAGAATCTTCGCTTGCAGACCGAGCGGCAGGTCGCCGATCTCGTCGAGGAACAACGTGCCGCGGTGGGCCAGCTCGAACTTGCCGGGCTTGCGCGCGACTGCGCCGGTGAAGGCCCCCTTCTCGTGGCCGAAGAGCTCGGTCTCGAGCAGGTTGTCGGGAATCGCCGCGCAGTTGATCGCGACAAACGGGCCGTCCGACCGCGGGCTCAACGCGTGCAGCGCACGCGCAAACAGCTCCTTGCCCGTCCCGCTCTCGCCTTCGAGCAGCACGGTGGCATCCGATCCCGCTGCGCGCTGCAGCGCGAGGATCGAGTGTTTGAGCGACGGCGCATCCCCGATGATCTGCGGCGCGCCGCGCCGCGCGCCAAGCTCCTCTTTGAGCAGGATGTATTCGGTCAGTAGCTTCCGCTGCGCCAGCGCGCGATCGACCATCAGGAGCAGGTGATCGGGTTCGACCGGCTTGGCGAGAAAATCGAGCGCGCCTTCCTTCATGGCGGCGACCGCATCCTGAATGCTTCCGTACGCGGTCATGACGATCACCGGCAGCTCGGGGTCGAGCTCTTTCGCGGCACGCAGCACGCCGAAGCCGTCACCTTGGGGCAGACGAAGATCGGTCAGCACGAGCGCCGGACGATCCTGCTGCATGGCGCGCATCGCTTCGCCTTGATCCCTGGCCTCGACGACGGCATGTCCCTGGCCTTCGATGGCCAGCTTGAGCATCGTCCGGAGCGAATCTTTGTCTTCGACGAGCAGAATGGAGGGTGACACGGCTGGCGACCGCGGCGTCAGCGTAGCCAGCCTGCGGGCACGTTCGCGCGGCGCGCTTCGTCCTCGATGTCGGAAATGGCTTTCGTCAGCCTGGCGATCTCGGACTTGACGCGGTCCTGTTCGGCAAGTGCGGCGAGGCGCTTCTTCTCGACCACGGCGCGCTGCGCCGGATCATCGGTCGCGATGAACTCGGTATAGAGTCCCTGCACCTGGCTCTGCAGCGCGTCGTGAAACGCCTGGCTGCGCTGAAGCTCGCTGCGCGCCGCCGTCATGCGGTCGCGCCAGTACTTCTCGTCCTTGCTGCGATCCGGTGCGGCCGCCGGCGCCCCGGGCGTGGTCGCGGGCTTGGCATCGGTGCCGGTCGGCGACCCTGCAGGACGCTGCGGAGGCGCAGGCGCTTCCCCGCCGTCGACACCGCGAAGCGTGTCGTTCGTATAGACCTTCCCTGAGCTCTTAATCGTTTTGCGTCGCGCCTCTTCCGCGCGGGCGACATCCGCAAGATTTTGCGAAGCCGCTGTTCCGGCAAACAGCAGGACGAACGCCGGGCCGAGGATGAAAGGGGACTTTAGCATTCTCACTTCTTATCGGCTGATTCCGCAGGACTCTTCAGGGTGCAACCGGCCCCGTGAGCTAGCGGATGTCGTGCCAGGAAAGCATCTCGATCGCCGGTTCTCCAGACTCGGCCACGGACCGCCGTACGGTGGCCTCCAGCACCTTATGGGCGCCCTCCAGACCGAACGCCTCAGCCCGGAGGGCCAGAATGCCCGAGCCAGGATTGTTCCCGTCCGTGCCGTCCCTGGTCGCGTCCCCGTCGTTTTCCGACGGGTCGTCGGCAACCCATGCGATGACGTAGGCGCCAGGGGTGAGACGTCCAAACGCGAACAGACGCCACTGTGGATTGTTCGCACCCCACGGACGCGGCTCGCTGTTGGCGAGGTTGGTGGCACCCGTCAGGCTGACAAACCGGCCGTCGCCGAGCGGTCGCTGGCCGCTCGGCGCGCCATCGACAAAAGCGGACAGGACACTACCGGCCAGCAGCAGATCCCAATCGCCGACGGCGACCAGCTCTTGCGCGGCAATCTCGAGTGCCCCGTCCGCCGCATACATGACCTCGCGTGCCACGGTGAAGTTGCCCGAGATCTTCGTTTCCGTGTTGATGACCATCGCAAGCGACACACCCAACGCCGACAGTACCGCCACCGCCATGAGCGCAATCACCAGCGCGGCCCCTCGTTCGCCTGTCCCGAGCGAAGTCGAGGGATCGCGCATCATGGCAAGTTCAGGTTACGAGGTGAAATATCCAGCGCGATCTCGTGATCGGGCAGCGGTGTGCGCAACAAGACGCGGACCGCTTCCACGCGGAGCGTGATCCGGATTCGCCGTATGGCCAGCAGATCTGCATCGAACGGATCCGCGGACGCGCCATCGGACAGCCAGGGACCATCCGCGAACCGCCCTCGATCGATCATCTGCCCGTCGGCGCCGAAGTACTCGAAGCGAAGACCCGACACGTGGTCTGCCAGCGGCAGATCGCTCTGCCGTCCGTCGTACCTCATCAATTGAGATGCCTCCTGCGGGTCTGTCCGCAGCCAGTACGTGATCGTCGACCGATCGGCAGCAGTCCCATCGCGGGGGATATATGCAACCGACAGGCGATCGGTAAACGCCGAACCGGCGGCATCGGGATTGCGCTCTCCCCTGCGAAACGGTGCAACCGCAGGGTTCGCTCGACCGGCGCCCGCCACGAGCAACTCTTTGAACATGGCATCGGCCGACGCGCGCAGTCGCTGCTGCATGTCGATCCTCTCGAGCTCGAGGTCGAACACACCGTGTGCGGGATTGACCAGTCCGAACATCGCGGCCGTCACCGCAAGCACAATAGCCATCGACACGAGGAGCTCGATGAGAGAAAACCCGCGGTGGCCCGTCATCATCGCTTGCGCGCCCTCGCGGTGATGAACCCGACACTGTTGGCAAGCGTGCCGTGGAATGCGACGTTGACGTCGACGAGCAGTACCGCGGCGTTGAACGCCGCGGGGGCCACCGACCACCGGCAGACGTACATCGCTTCCGCACACGGGGTCGTCGAGCCTCCGCACACACGGGTGCCCTGGCTGTCGAAATACTCGATCGACTCACGGCCATCTCCGCGAAGGCCCTCCCACGTGAGCGCCCGCAGCTCTTCCATCTTCCGCCCCGCAAGCAACGTCGACGTCGTGCGCGTCCTCGCCGCGAGGCCGATTTGGACGCCCATGCCGGCCAGCTGGGCGAGCGTCACGACCGCCGCGACCAGCAGACCCGTGGCGATGATGGCTTCGATGAGCGAGAACCCGCGCTGCACGCGATCGGTTAGTGCAAGGCGTGCTCCAGCGATGCGTCGTAATTGTTCAGGGATTTGTGCAGGTAGACCCGCAACGTGGCAGGAAGTGCCACGTCGCGGGCAGAAAGTTCAATGCGGTCGCTATTGCGTCGGGCGGAGAATCTGCCGGAACGTCAGCGTGTTCACGTCGCGGAACATCGGCGTTCCCGGCGGCAGCAGCGACGGAAGCAGGAAGTCCGAGTCGAACGCGAAGTTTCGATCGCCGTAGTCATACACGTTCGGGCCGTACTTGAACGTGCCGACCGCCTGCCGGCTGTGATACAGGCTGACAATCGAGCCGCGATAGTTAATCGACACGCCGCTGATGTTCCAGTCTTCCAGGAGGCGCAGAAAGTTTCCGACGCCGCCGTCAGTACCGAACAGGAAGTGTGGCGTACCCGGCAGTGGGCCACGCGAACGACTTGCCCTTGCCCGCCACGACGGCGAAACGGAACGCCGTGGTCGTCGCATTGCGCGTCGTCGCAGAGTTTGGATAGCGGAACGAATTGTGGTCGCTCCAGTTATTCGACAACAGCGTGACGGCGTCGGCCATGATTGCGGTCGGCGACGTTCGGCTCGGCGCTGTTCGATGTCGTCGCGTTGTAGTTGCCCTGCACGTACACCGGGTTCTCTGACGCGACCGTCAAGCCCGACGCGGAAGCGGGTTGGTCGAGCCCACGATGCCGCCGTTGATCAACTTGAGCGCGCGCCGGAATAGCACCGGACGGTTGATGCGGGCGATGCCCGGGTTTCCGTTGTTGGTCGACGTGAAGAAGAGCCACGGCCGCGCATTGGCGTTATAGAGCGTTGATGTCCAAGCCGCGTCGTATACGTTACAGCCGACGCAGTTCGCCGGATCTTCACCATACGTTTCACGCGTCGTGTTGAGCGGAATGCTCAACTCGTTGACGTTCTCGGCGCCGGTCGTACCGCCGTCGAGCGCGTTGTTCGGCGCACCGTCGGTGTTCGGCCGGGTTGACGAAATCCTCGAAGCCGTACTCGCCTGTTTCGACGTTGGCAGTAGGCGTCGCGTCTTCGTTGTGGTCGCCGCGGCGATCCGAGAAGTACACGATGTAGCCGTTGTTGTTCCATGCCTCGTCGCCGGTCGTGCCAATCGTGCCGGCAAACCACTGCGCCAGGTTCGTCGTATCGAGCGTGACGTAGCCCATGACGCCGCCGACGCGCATGCCCGATCCTGACCCGGTCGTCGCCACGTCGCGGTAGTTGCCTTCGCGCGTGTCATACAGCTGGTTCGGCCAGTAGTCGTGTGGATTGAGGCTCTGGAAGTAGTCGCACGTGCCGCCGCCATTGTCGCGATGGTGCTGGAACCGGAGAATCGCAGTGGATGTCGGGTCTCCGCACGCCGCGCCTTCCTGGTTCTTGTCGGCGATGCCCAGGTTGAGGATCTCCAGGGTGACGTCGGTCCAGACGCCATCCTCATCCTGTTTCTCGATCTTGATGAAGCCGCCAATCTGCGCCGCGCCCTGGGTGACGACCGAGTTGGTCGAGATTGTGTAGTTGTTGCCGGGCGCCGAGTTGCCCGACCACGAGCACCCTGTGAACAACGTCGGTGCCGGAATACCCGGTGCACGACACGAGCACGCTGTTCTGCGGTGTCGGATTGGTATCGGTGCTATTCGCCCAGAAGTACCGCTTCGTGAACGCGAGCGTCGACGACGACGTTGAGCGCGCGACGGCGTCACCAACGACGTGATGCTGACAGATCCGCTGGTCGTCGTCGACACGAGCTGCGAATAGAGTACCGTCCGTGAACGTCCCGGTGACGGCACGGTTGTTCGGAGATCAGCGCGCTGATTGTGGTGAAGCCGCTGCAGCCGATGAACTGCGTGGAGGTCTTTCCTGTGCACGTGATAGGCGTCGCCCCTGACCGTCAACGTCAAGTCCGCCAGACTCTTCAATTTCAGCTCGTTGGGATACCTGGACTCGATGCCAACGGTAATCTGGATATTCGGCGCGGTGCCGCTCATCGAGCTGCTCGAGGCGAACGTCGGGGTCGAACGCAAACGGCCCGACGGCGCGCGCGAGCGGCGGATGCGTCGCATCGACGGTATAGCCCACGGGCACACCCGCCGCCCAGTCGAGCGACAACGGCGCCACGGTGGTGTCGATTTCCGGCAAGGTCGAGATATCAGCCGCGCGATCCGACAGCAGGATGCGCAGGCTCGCCTGCGAGTACATGCGCTGTTCATACACCTGAGAGTTTGTCGTGTTCTCGCTGGCCGGCGCACGGCGAATGATGTCAATCGGCGTCGCGCCCTGCGACACGAGCGGCAGGTTCAGCACCTTCGCGCCCGTCAATCCGTTTCGGATGATGCTCTTGTACGTACCCGTGGAGATCGACGTCCAGCTCGTGTTCAGGGTCGGCGTCGCGCCGGGCGCCGACGTGATGCTCGCTTCGTTCGGCCCTGTGTACTTCAGATTTCGCCCTGTCGAGCCAATCGCCGTCGGAATCATCACGTTGCCGGTGAAGAAGTTGGTCGAGACGGACTGCGCGTTCGAGAAATGGGCGCGGAAGATCTCTTTCACCGCTGTGATGCGATCGGTGAACGTCAGCGTGTGCCCATACACGTTCGACAGGAAGAGGTTGCCATTGGTATGCACGCGACCGCCGAAATCGAAGTCGTCGCCGGCAAAGAACGTCAGGTCGGTCTCTGAAAACACGCCGAACTGAAAGACGGGCACGGCGACGGTCTGCAGCTCGCGCCGCAGCCGCACTTCGGAGTTGCCGGTAATCGAGCGCGCCGTGATCGTGATCGGGTACTTCGTGATGATGCCCTTCATCCCCTTGTACGGACCGCTCGTGATGTTGCTGCCGTTGACGTCCTCGGGCAGAGGATTGCCGCCACCGTCGACCTTGCTGAACGACACCTTGTAACCTGAATCGTCCGTCCCGCCGGGCTCTCTGAACTCGAATCCATCAATGTCGGGGACGTGGTTGTTGAGGTCGAGAATCTCGTCCTTTTCGGGGCTGAAGTCGGCCTGGAACAACTGCGCCAGATCTGACGTGAGCTTCTCGAGACCGGCATGGGCAACCGCGTACGCCTGCGTCTGATCGCGGTCGATGGCGGTCGCGCGCACGTCGGAGTTGACCGCCGCGAAGAACCCGGCCATCAACGCCGTGACGATCATCAAGATCAGGAGCGTCGTCAGCAGGACGACGCCGGATTCTCCGGAGCGATGTGAAGCCGTTCTCATCTTTATCTCCCACGGTCCGGCTGAAGCCGGACACTACGTCAGTGCTGGTCCGGCTGAACCGGACACCAGGTCGTCGTTACGGCGCCAGGTACTCGTCCACGAACGCCATGCCGCGCAAACTCACCTGCGACGTCAGCGTGTTTCGAAACACGCTGGTCTTTCCGGGCAGCGGGTTGGTCGAACGTGCCATGAGCACGATGTTGATTTTTCGAATCTGCACCTGCGAGCACGCATTCGGGCTGCAGGCGCCGGTCGTCAGGTAGTCGGCCGCGACAAACTGCACGTTCGATGGATTGTTGACGCCATCCACCAGGTCGTACGTGAACTGCAGGTTCTCGACGTCAATCGCCACGGCGGTCCCGAGCGCGTTGTTGAACGACGTCGGGTGGCCGTTGTTGATGCGCCGCACGAGCCTCGGGTGCCCGGACACCGTGTTGTCCAGGTAGTACGTGATCATCCGCACGCGAGTGGCTGTCGTGGGGATCACGCCATTGGTCAGCGTATCGGTCGGCGCGGCCGCGCGTAAGGCGACCACATTGCCTGCAGCCGCGCCCGTCTGATTCAGCTTCAGGGAGTCGCCGTTGGCAAAATTCACGCGGCGATTCGGAAAATCGATGGTCGTGATCTGCACGAGGGTGGTTTGCGAGCCCTTCTCGAGCATCAGCAACTGGCCGTTCTGGAGGCGATCGACACCGGTCTGAATGTTGATGGCCGCGCCGGATGACGGGTGCGTGGCTTTGATATCAATGCTCGTGTTGGTGATCGCGGTCAGCGGCATGTCGACGAAATTGTTGTCGGCCATCAGCATCGTGATGGTGTCGGTCGCCACGCCGTTGATCGACGGCCCGAGGCCGTTGCCCGGAATCACAGCGGCCCAATCGAGGTCGCCGGTCGGCGTGGTCAGCGTCGTTGTCGGCGGCCCGGGGATGTTCATCACAACCGAACCGGTGCCAGACGGAATCAGAACCACGTGCCCCGGCGGGAGACCCGACCCGATCTGGAGCATGTCGCGAATCATCAGGTCCATGCCTGTACGGAGCGAGTTGTTGACGCCGGTCATCAATGAGGCGGCGTCGCGCATCTTCGAGGCCTGGTTCAGGGCTGCACCAGTCGCGCCCATGACCACCGTCATGATGCCCATCGACACCATCATCTCGGCAAGGCTGTAGCCGGCCTGGCGATTCGTCGCACGAATGAGTCGATTCAAGATTCTCATTATGAATACGAGGACACGTACGTGGTGATGACGTACGAGCGCTCAATCCCCTGCACTGTGTATTTGATGGTGACCGTAATCTGGCGAAGGTTCGGGTTGATCTCCGATGAGCCATCCTTCGTCAAGTTACTGATCGTGATCTGCCGCCTGAAGTTGGTCAGCGGCTGACGGGTATCGTCCGAATTCCCGAGAATGCCGTCCGGACCGGGGGTTCGAAGCTCCTCAACCGCGCCATCGTCGGACGTGTTGACGAGGCCGTCGACGCCGGGCGTGGTGAGATCGGTGAAGTCGACCTTGAACACGCCGCCTGTCTGGTTGTCGTTCTGAATCTTCGCCCAGGTCAACCGCCCCGTATCACGTGCGGTGTGCACGCTCTCGACGGCCTCGCGTGCCTTTTCGCGAGCGAGCACCGCGAACGATGACCCCGAAACGTAGGCCAGCCCGTACGCCATGTAGCCGGCCAGCGCGAGCAGGCCGGTGGCAAGAATGGCCGTCGAGATGATGACCTCCATGAGCGAGAAACCCTCGGAGGACGCCGCGCGTATCCTGAAGCGTGATTGCGTCATCAGTTCACCCATGCGTGGCCGTTCCACGTCCACGATCGAATCAGGCCCGTGGCACCGAAAATCGTGACGGCGCGCGCCGATGCCTGCTTGTCGTCCGTCGCCACGTACACGGTTCCGTTCAGCACGTCTCCGCTCGAGTCGATCAGCGATCCGTCGCTGGTAAACCGAATCGTCGGCGTCGAGCCAAACGCGATCTCGCCGGAATGCCCGAACCCGTCAGGATCGCCCATGGTCGTCCAACGTTTGTAGGTCTGGCCCATCTCGAGATAGGCGGTCATCACGAGCGTGGTCGCGTTGCTCGGGATTTCCACGCGGAAGACCTCAATCTTGTTGGGTAACGTGAACACGAGCTGGAAGTCGCGCCGCTGTGACGTCGCCTGGTTTCTGGCGACCTCGAGCACGTTCATCAGCGCACCGGTCGAGTTATCCGCCCTGGCGGAGGCGACCGCGTTCATCGTGACGCCGACGGCGAGCCCCATCAGCGTCGTGAGCACTGCCACGACGACGATGAGCTCGACCAGCGAGAAGCCGCGTTGTTTGGAAACTGCGTTGACCACGGCCCCCTACACCGCAAAAGCAGGGCCGACTAAAGGCATGTGACCGAGCCGGACTATCTGTCAGCTGTGGAATGGCTTACGGTTGAAATTTCAGAATTGTTTTTTCGAAGGCAGGAGCCAGATCTGGACATGAAATTACCCTTCCGTCATTACCCGGCGGTCGCAATCGGCAGGAGGATCTGAAAGCTCGCGCCGCCGCCTGCCGCCGCGGCAACCTGAATACGGCCATTGTGCGTGACGATGATCTTCTGCACCAGCGCCAGCCCAAGGCCCGTCCCACGCCCCTTGGTCGTCACGAACGGCCTGAAGATACGCTCGCGATCGGGGACGGCCACGCCCGGGCCGTTGTCTTCGACCACCACCCTGACATGACCTGGCTCCAGACGACCATCGATCACGACTCTCGGCTCAGTTGACGCATCAACGCAGGCTTCAACGGCATTCCGCAACAGGTTGCTGAACGCCTGCCGCAACAGCACATCGTCCCCCTCGATGACCGGAAACTCCCCTTTGACGACCACGTCGCCGCCATGCGCGCGGGCCTCGCTTCGAACCTCGTCGGCGGCACGCTCGGCCACTGCGCGGACATCGATCGGCGAGAGCATCAGCTGCTGAGGACGCGCAAAGTTCAGGAAGTTCGTCACCACCTGGCCGAGCGCTTCGGTCTCCTGCCGGATGCCTTGAACATGCGGATGATACGAGGCGGGCAGCGCCTTGAGATCGAGCAGCCGCGCGTACCCATGAATCGTGGCCAGGCCATTACGGAATTCGTGCGCGATGCCCGCCGTCAGCTCGCCGACGCGCGCGAGGCTCTCTTTCAAACGCAACTGCTCTTCCATTTCGACCACCGGCGTCAGGTCGGTAAAGAGGCAGATCGCGCCGTGAGGCTGGCCCGACAACGGTGACACGCTCACACCGAAATAGGCAGGCGGCCGATCGGCCTGTTCGACCTGCACCGTTCGCCGGAACACGGGCGTGCCAACCTCGAGACATTCTCCGATGACCTGCGCCAGCGCTTCGGGCAGCACGTCGCGATAGCGGCACCCCAATGCCGCATCGTCACGGTGCAACAGGCGGCGGCCCGCCGGATTCAGGATACGCAGCAGTCCGTCACTGCCCACGACGAGCAGGCCCGACGACAGACTTTCAACGATTTCGAGACTGAGCCGCTCCGACGCCTCGGCGCGCGCCGACATCTCACGTTCCTGCGCTTTGACCCTGGTCAGGGCTTCGTGCAGGGCCGCGGTGACAAACGCGGTTTCGGTCTTGTTCTCGCGAAGGTTCGTCCTGGCATCTCGCGCGGCCGCCGAAAACCTCAGCATGGCGAACACGAGAACGCCAATCAGCGCCGCCACGATGGCCGTAAGCACGATGACGACGGCAACGGAAGGATTCATATGAAAAACGACGCGTACCAGTCCACGATGTACACGCCAACGGTACTCGCCGCGATGGCGCCGATGGCCAGGAAGGTGCCGAACGGCAGCGCGTACTTCATGTCGCCGCGCTGCAGCACAATCATCGTCACGCCGACGATTGAGCCGACCAACGACGAGAGCACGAGCGTCAGAAGCATCAGCTTCCACCCCAGGAACGCGCCAATCATCGCGAGCATCTTCACGTCGCCGAATCCCATGCCTTCTTCATGGCGGACACGAAAGTAGATCTCGCCCAGCAGCCACAGCGATCCGCCGCCGACGATGATGCCGATGAGCGAGTCGAGCCATCCCGGCGGCATGAAGAAGCTGAAGAGAAACCCGATGACAATGCCGGGCAGCGTGATGACGTCAGGCAGAATGCGGTGCTCGAGATCGATGACGAAGAGCACAATCATCGCGCAGGCAAACAAGAGGCGTTGAATCAGCACCGGTGTATCGAACATCACGAATGCACCCAGGAACACAGCTCCGGTGATGAGCTCGATAATCGGGTACTTGATCGAGATCGGCTTCCTGCAATGGCGGCAGCGGCCCCGCAACCAGATGTAGCTCACAATCGGGATGTTGTCGTACGGCTTCACGGCAGCGCGGCAGTTCGGGCAGTGTGAAGCCGGCCAGGCGAGCGACAATCCGAGCGGCAGCCGATGAATGCAGACGTTCAGAAAACTGCCGACCGCCGTGCCGAGCATCGTGACGTAGATGGCCAGGACCGAGCTCATTTCGGCACCGGCGGTGTGGCGTTCTTCAATTCAGGAGCGGCCGCCGGTTCAGTCGGCAACGGCCACAGCGGCGATTCGCGCGCAACACCGATCTCGCCGGTCTCGGGGTCGATCCGGTAAGGCGCGGTGCGCCACGGATCGAGGGGCACGCCGCGAATAAGGCCGGCGGCGGCGATTTGCTCCCACGACTGGGCGCGGTGGCCCGTCCTCTTCGTGAAGTCGTCGGCAATCTTCTTCAGCGTGTCGATTTGATCGAGCGCGTCGAGCTGTGCGAGTCGCAACTGCGATGTCCGCCGCAGCCACTGGTCCTCGCTCTGACCGATCTGCGTCCACAGGCTTCTCGAGGCCTGGCGATCGCCGCCGCGCGTCAGCATCACGGCGGCGTACGTTTTGAGCCACCATGGACCGCCGGGCACTTCACCGCCCCGGTTGAACCACTCAGCGGCCTTTTCGTAGTCGTGGAGGTTCCAGTAATAGATGAAGCCGATGTCGAGGTAGTAATCCCATTTCCCTGGATTGGACGCGATGCCCTTCTGAAGGAGCGCGATCGCCTGGTCGGGACGGCCGGCGCCACCCGGCTGCGGCTCGGCAAGAAAGATGGCGCCGAACCTGTATCCAACCGTAAAGAGCGGATCGAGCGTTGTCGACAGGTCGAGCAGGGGATACAGCAGATCGAAACGCCGGTCTTTGGGTGCCTTCTGCCGCTCGCGACCGAAGTGCTGCAGGGCGCGAATCCAGTAGATGTCGGCGAACAGCGCGTCATACGAGAGCGCCGCTCTTTTCATCACCTCACCCGACCGGACATAAAGGACATCCTCTTCGGCAGGGTTGTACGCAAATGTCCGCTCCCGGATGACCTGTACGAACACGATAAGCGCGAGCATCGCCGCAAGGGCGCAGACAAACGTGACGCTCTGCCTTCGCTCGCCGCTCATTTGAAGTCCCGCCGCATGAAGATGAAGGTGGCCGACGAGACGAGGGCGGCAATGTAGACGAGCGCGTACGCCGTGTTCAGCATCAGGTAGGCGGCCGGGACAGGCACCGCATGGACGACTTCATTCTTGATGTCGAGCGGCGCGAGGTTCGGCAGCAGGTAGTACAGAGCGCGGGCGATGTACACCACGGGCTTCGAATCGACGACCGCGTCGAAATTTCTCAGGTCCGCATTGAAGTGGCCCACCCCGTAGAGGCCGAACGTCAGCGCCGCCGACAGCATCGGGCTCGAGAAAGTTGAAAAAAACAGCGCCAGCGCCGTCACAATCGCGAGCTGCAGAAAGATCATGGCGATGGCTTTCAGCAGCGCAGGATCGAGCGCAGGTGCACCCCAGTGCGGGCGGAACCAGGCGCCGTCGACCCATGCGACGGCGCCGAGGACACCGTAGTAGGACACGGCCATGATGGACAGGTTCACGAAGAGCGTGAGCACGAGGCCCAGATATTTGCCGACGACAAATTCCTGCCGCCGAATCGGCTTCGCCAGCAGGGCATAGATGCTGCGCTTCTCCACTTCCTTGGAGACCAGTCCGATGCCGATGAACACCGCGATGAACAAGCCGAACAGCGACATCGCCGCCAGTCCGATGTCCTTGATGATCTTGATGTCCTGGCCGGCGGTCAGCTGGCTCAGCAGATACGACGCGCCGATGAGGAGCACGGCGAAGAACACGAGGTTGTAGAGCACCTTGTCGCGGACCGACTCCTTGAACACGCTGACGGCGATGGCTCGTATGACTCTCATCTACGACGCCGCCTTTGCCGCAGTCTCGTCGACGAAGCGCGAGCCCGTCTGCTCGCCGACCTTCTTGACGAAGAAGTCTTCCAGCGTCTCCCGCAGCGGATTCAGCGAGACGAGCTGCGCGCCGGCCGCGACGAGATCACGCAACAGCACTTCCGGCGGTAGCTCGAGCGGCAGTTCGAACGAGTACCGATCGTGGCCAAGCGGTGTGACCGCACGCACGCGCGCGCGGTGGCGCTCGAGAGACTCGACGGTCACATTGGCGACGACGAGCTCCCACCCGCGCACTTGAAACGCCTGGAGCTCGTCGATGCGCCCGCTCACGACGAGCCTGCCACCTGCCATGATGGCGACCCGGTTGCAGAGCGCTTCGGCATCTGAAAGCACGTGCGAGCTGAAGAACACCGTGGAACCGCGGTCCCGCAGGCTCAAGATCAGATTCCGCACCTCGCGCCGGCCAAGGGGATCGAGGCCCGACATCGGCTCGTCGAAAAACACCACCTCGGGCTCGTTGAGCAGCGCCTGCGCGATGCCGACGCGCTGCAGCATGCCCTTCGAGAACTTCCGGAGCTGCAACCGGCGTTCGCCGGCGATGCCGACCTCGTCGAGCAGCGACGACACGCGCCGAGTCCGCTCGGCGCGGGAGTAGCCCATCAGGGTGGCAAAATAGTGCAAAAGCTCTTCCGCGGTGAGGTAGTCGTAAAAGTAGGGGCTCTCGGGAAGGTAGCCGATCCGTCGTTTGACGTCGATATCGCCGACAGGCTTGCCCAGAATTTCAGCGAACCCTGATGTCGGAAAGATGAGCTGCATCAGCAGCTTCAGAGTCGTGGTCTTGCCGGCGCCATTGGGGCCGAGGAACCCGAACGTCTCGCCCTGGACCACTTCGAGGTTCAGGTGGTCGAGGGCCCGGTACGGCCTCGGCCGCCAGAACCCGATCCGGAAATCCTTGGTGAGGTTCTCGGTTCGAATTGCCAGCATGCCCCTAGTATTATCGGCTGCTCGCCAGAAAAGTCGTGCGGATCGGGAAGGCTCCCGCGGGGCTACTTGACGACCGTGCCGTTGGTCGGGTCACGGGTGGTGGCGTTAAAGGCGACCGCCGACGGGCTGGTATCGGCGTCTTCGTACAGCGTCTGGTTCTCGTTGGTACCGAAGAAGCGGAAGCCCGTCGTATTGGGCGCAGCCGGCGCGGCAAACGACTCGTAGAACGATGTGGCCGCCGTGACCGAAGAGCAGGTCGTGATACCCGAAATCGCCGTGCCGACGGCCGCGTAGGTGTACTCGTAGCCGCTCTTGCCAATGGTGCCCGTCGCCGAAAGGTCGGGGCTGATGAACGGCTGGCCGCCGCTCGTCGGCGGAATGCCCAGATCATCGAGCCCGTCCGCATATCCCCTGCCAGCCGAGCAGTTGGTCATCCAGTTGAGGTTTGCGCTGTTGATGACACGCAGCGACCCAATCGCCGACGCTTCGTTCCCCGCGATACGCGCGCGCAAGAGGCCCGGCACTGCGATGGCCGCGATGATGCCGATGATGGCCACGACAATCAACAACTCGATTAGCGTGAATCCCTCGTCACCATGGCCTCGCATGCACCAGCCTCCTGTCGCTCGCTCCTAGCAATGTCCTGCGTTTACTTCAGTGCGGTGCCGTTGGTGGCCGCGCGCGACGTGGCGTTGAACGTGACCGCCGCCGGGCTCGAGTCACCATCCTCGAACACCGTGTTGTTCTCGTTCATGCCGAAGTACCGGACGCCGGTCGTGTTGGGCGCCGACGGAGCCGCGAACGCCTCGTAGAACGGTGTCGCCGCCGTCACGGACGAGCAGGTCGTGATACCCGTGATCGCCGTACCGATGGCGGCATACGTGATGTCGTAACCGCTCTTGTTGATCGTGCCCGTGGCTGCCAGGTCCGGGCTGATGAACGGCTGACCGCCGGAGCTCGGCGCGATGCCGAGGTCGTCAAGGCCGTCCGCGTAGCCGCGGCCGCCCGCGCAGTTGGTCATCCAGTTCAGATTCGCGCTGCTGATCGCGCGCATCGAGCCGATCGCCGACGCCTCATTCCCCGCAATTCTGGCGCGCAGCAAGCCGGGCACTGCAATCGCCGCGATGATGCCGATGATGGCCACGACAATCAGCAGCTCAATCAGTGTGAAGCCCTTGCTGTTTCCGGTTCTCATGTCTCTCTCCTGATGAACAGTCTCGACGGCGGGGAATCGCCCGTCGTTAGGGTCGGGGATTGCGACTGCCGCAATGCCCGCCAGACTGTTTTGTATCACTTATTTCAGTGCCGTGCCATTGGTGGCCGCGCGCGACGTGGCGTTGAACGTGACCGCCGCCGGGCTCGAGTCACCATCCTCGAACACCGTGTTGTTCTCGTTCATGCCGAAGTACCGGACGCCCGTCGTGTTCAGCGCCGACGGAGCCGCGAACGCCTCGTAGAACGGCGTCGCCGCCGTCACAGACGAGCAGGTCGTGATGCCCGTGATCGCCGTGCCGATGGCGGCATACGTGATGTCGTAACCGCTCTTGCTGATCGTGCCCGTGGCCGCCAGGTCCGGGCTGATGAACGGCTGACCACCCGAGCTCGGCGCGATGCCGAGGTCATCAAGGCCGTCCGCGTACCCGCGGCCGCTCGCGCAGTTGGTCATCCAGTTGAGATTCGCCGAACTAATCGCGCGCATCGAGCCGACAGCCGACGCCTCGTTGCCCGCGATGCGGGCGCGGAGCAAGCCGGGCACTGCAATCGCCGCGATGATGCCGATGATCGCCACGACGATCAGCAGCTCGATCAGTGTGAAGCCCTTGTTGTTTCCGGCTGTCATGTCCTCGCTCCTGATTAATCGCCCGTAAAAAGGACGGGCACTGCGACCGCCGCAGTGCCCGTCCGAGTGTTGCGTGACGTCGTTGTTATTTCAGCGCCGTGCCGTTCGTGGCCGCGCGCGAGGTCGCGTTGAACGTGACCGCCGCCGGGCTCGAGTCTCCATCTTCGAACACCGTGTTGTTCTCGTTGATGCCGAAGTACCGGACGCCCGTCGTGTTCGGCGCCGACGGAGCTCCGAACGCCTCGTAGAACGGCGTCGCTGCCGTCACAGACGAGCAGGTCGTGATGCCCGTGATCGCCGTGCCGATCGCGGCATAGGTCACGTTGTAGCCGCTCTTGCTGATCGTGCCGGTCGCCGCGAGGTCGGGGCTGATGAACGGCTGACCGCCGGAGCTCGGCGCGATACCGAGGTCGTCGAGGCCGTCCGCATAACCGCGGCCGCCCGCGCAGTTGGTCATCCAGTTCAGGTTCGCCGAGCTGATTGCGCGCATCGAGCCAATCGCCGACGCTTCGTTGCCCGCGATACGTGCGCGGAGCAAGCCGGGTACTGCAATCGCCGCGATGATGCCGATGATGGCCACGACGATCAGCAGCTCGATCAGTGTAAAGCCCTTGTTGTTTCCGGTTCTCATGTCTCTCTCCTTGTTACGGCGCTCAGCCGTTGATTGAATGCGACGGCTAAGCGCGCCGTCGGGACGCCGGTCATAGAGCAACCGCCGTACCAGACAGCCCCCGGGAAGATTCAGACATCTAAGTGCTTGAAAGGCAGTTATTTGCTGAAATCGTGCGGATCATCAGTATAGCAGCCGACAACTCTGGTTGACAAACTTTGTCAGTTTTGAAGGGGCACAAATTGTCACCGAATTTCTATGACCCATGCGTGCGGTGACCCTTCTGCCGGGCTCTGGTAAAGCACTTTGTAGGGCCCGCGCGCATGGCTCGGCAAATCTCGCGGGACAAGGCACGCCAGATAACCCGCACCGCGGCCCTTCCAGACGCTCCAGTTCTCGGTCAGCGTGTCGAGCGTGATCGTTTGACGACCGGTTCTGAGATGCACAAGCGCGGGATTGGTTGCAGCAACAACAGTTGCACCATCCAAATGCGAGCGCATCCACTCGACGGCCGTATCAACCTGACGGTACCGCGCGATCCAATCGATATCGTCGGGATTCGAGCGCGCTTTCACGACGTAGCCGGCATGATCGAATACGTTGAGGCCGATGATGACAAGGAGAGCGATGCGAGCAATCGCATGAGACGAAAGGCCTTTCACCAAGTACAAGTACAGAAGCGGCGTGAGCGGAAGAACGAATCGAAACACGTGAAAAGGCCACGTCAGCGTCAGCGCCAGCGACAACGCCACCAGGAGCTCCGCTGCCGTCGCTCGTTCGCGTATGCATCGAACGAATCCCCAAATGACGATTGCCGCGAAGGCAAACGAGACGGCCATGTTCGCCGGCGTTCCGCCCAGACCGGCGAACATCCATCCGATATCGCCGCCCAGCGACACAACTTCCTCACCGCTTTCTTCGGGTCCTCGCAAGAGCGCGGGCGCGAAGATGCCACCTATCCCCCGGCCGAACAGGTCGACGGCGTTTCGACCGGCCCGCGCAGGTAAATCTGCCATCGACACTCGTCCCGTTGAAGGCGATCCGGCCCAGCGCATCCAGAACTGTTCGCCGTATCCGTACACGATCGATCCCCGGTGCACCTCCTGCTGCGCTGCCGTTGGCGCATGCGCTCGCGAGTACAACAGCCACGGTCCCAGGCACACTAATATCACCACGGCGAACAGTGCAGCGCGCTTCGACAATCGCTCCTTCAGCAGCATCAAGAACACCGCAGCGACCACGGCAAAGCCCGCTGAGCGAATGATCACGGTCGCCGCACCGAGCAGTCCGGCAAGGACGACGGCGCGCGAACGGCGTTCCGACGGAGCCTCTACCGTGCGTTGCGCAACAACGAGAGTGGCGAGTTGCGTCAGCGTAAACACGCATTCCGACATCACTGTCGAGGTTGCGAGAAACACGAGGGCAGGCGTCGTGGCGACCGCCACCGATGCAAGCGCCGCAAGATGACGCGGAAGCTGTCGATGTGCATGAAGGTAGAAATAGGTCAGCGACGCCACACCCAGCATGGCGGCAATCGACACGCTCTTGAGCAGCCACACATTGCCGGGAAACTGGGGATGGAGTTGAAACACCAGCGACAGGAGCGCGGGGAATCCTGGCGGGTACTGTGGGAGGATGCCGGCAAGCGGCGCGTTCGTCAGCCAGTAGCCCTTTCCGTCGGCCAGGCTCTTCGCAAGCAGAATGTACCAGGCATCGTCCCCCATCATGCCGGCCGTGCCGTCGAGCCTGAGCAGGTAAATTGGCAGCGCTGCCAACCCGATAAACAGGGGCATGAGGCTGCGCCGCACGCTCATTGTCCTTGGGTTGGTCAGCCTCGTCACGTCCGCCGTCTGGTTCACGTTCGAGTCCCCGGCCACCGGAATTGACGATGCCAACATCTTTTTCGCGTATGCACGCAATATTTCGGCTGGAAAAGGGTTCGTCTTCAACGCGGGCGGCGAGCATGTTGAAGGATTCACGTCGTTGCTCTGGGTCCTCATCTGCTCCGCGGCGGTGACCATCGCTGGAGAACCAGAGCGCCTGCTGCTTGCGCTGAACGTGGCGCTTGTCTCTCTCACCGTGGTTGCATGTATCCGCCGGCTCCCCGCCGCTTGGGCGGCGCTCTTCGTCGCGCTGCTCCTCACCGACTTCTCTTACGTCGCGTGGAACACGGTCACGCTCATGGAAACGGCCCTGTGGGGCGCGCTGCTGACTCTCGCCTCACTCATCATCGTCGAAGAACGCGAGCGCGGCAGGCGTACATGGGTGTTTGCCGCGATCGTGGCACTGATGGTGCTGGCGAGGCCAGAGGCGCTGATCTGGGCGCCGGTGATGATCGCGTTGTTCTACCTCAGGTATGGGTCTCCGGCACCCGCGGTCATCGCCTATGTCGTGACTGCGATGGCGCTCACTATCTTCCGTGTGTTGTACTTCGGCTATCCGCTGCCAAATACGTATTACGCGAAAGTGTCGCCATCGCTGGTTTACAGCCTCAGTGGGGGCAGCACGTATCTCCAGTCGTACATTCTGTCAGGGCCGATCCCGTTTGCGTCTGCCGTGGCCATCGTCATTTCAACCCTTCATGTCCTCCACGTGCGCTTCAAGGACCACACGAGCCTTGCGCTGGGAGTGCTGGCGTTCATGGGATTGCTGGTTCCGGTCGTCAGCGGCGGCGATCACTTCGACGGATTCCGCTTCTATCAATCCGCCTATCCTCTTCTCGTGCTGAACCTGGTGCACTGCGCACGCACGATTGTTCCCTCATATGCATCGCGCGTGACTCTTCGAATTCCGTATCAGCCGGCGCTGCGGTTGGCGGCGGTTGCCGTTCTGCTCGGAGGTTTCCTTTCGCTCAGAGTCGTCGAGTGGATGTTTGTCGATCATCGCGCCATGCTGGGATACGAATTCGACATCGCGAAAGTAGGCCGTGTGATCGGACGCGAGGCGAACGGATTGTTCGACGGCGACGAGCACCTGCCGACCATCGGAACGATCACAGTCGGGGGGTTGAAGTACGCCTACGACGGCGACGTAATCGACCTGATGGGGCTGAACAACACCCGCATGGCCCACAATGGCGGCGCGCGTATCGGCCTTCGCTCGCACGCCGCCTTCGAAAAGCACACGTTCTACGAGCTCGAGCCGATGCTGCTCGTTCCGCTGGTGCAATTCAGCGGCGATCTGTCCACGCTGGAGGCGGGCAACCCGGTCACCGGCGTGGCGCTGACGCTCATGCTGAAAGGGCTGCTCAACGACGAACAGTTTCGCCGGAAATACCAGTTGGCCGAGGTTCGCAAGGTGACGCCGGAAGGGGAAATGGCGCTGGCTGCGTGGTACGACCGGAACTATCTCGATGGCCTGAAGCGATCAGGAGAATTTCAGATCGTCACCAGGCCGTAGCACACACCACCACGACGTCGAAGCCCCGGCTCTGTACCCAGTCCCTCTGAAGCGCCGCGCCGACGGCGGGCACACAACGAGCGCCAATTTGAGCCCCTGTACACGCTGGGCTCCTCGAATCAGGCGTGCTTCAGAGCGGCGACGACACGCTCCTGCTGTTCGGCGGTGATTTGCGGATATAGAGGCAACGACAGAATCTCCCTCGCCGCCTTTTCGGCCACCGGAAACGCTCCTTCGTTGTATCCGAGGCTGCGGAACGCGCCCTGGAGATGCATCGGAACCGGATAGTGCACACCCGCGCCCACGCCGGCGTCGTGAAGCGCTTTCAGCACGTTGTCTCGTCGGGGAACGCGCACGATATACAGATGAAAAGTGTGCTCGTTGCCGGGCATCGTCGAGGGGCGCTGTACGAACGGGACGTCCTGCAGCAGCTCATCGTACCGACGCGCTGCCACGCGTCTCGCTTCGTTCCAGCGAGCGAGATGTCGGAGCTTCGCGCGCAACACAACCGCCTGCACCGTGTCGAGCCGTGAGTTGAATCCGGTTTCCGGGTGATGGTATTTCACCTCGCTGCCGTAATTGCCGAGCGCCCGAATCCTCTTGGCGAGATCGTCCGAGCCGGTCAGCACCGCTCCGGCATCTCCGTATGCGCCAAGATTTTTGCCGGGATAAAAGCTGGTTCCCGCCGCGGCGGTCATCGCCGCGACACCGGCGCCTTTTCTCGTTGCACCTTGCGCTTGGGCGGCATCCTCGACAATCAACAGACCCGACTTGTCGGCAAGCGCCTTCAGGCACTCCATCGAAGCCATCTGACCGTACAGATGCACGGGCACGATCGCGCGGGTCCGGGGTGTGATGCGGGAGGAGGCTTTTTCGACGTCAATGAGGTGATACTCCTCGTCGCAGTCGACGAACACGGGGGTCGCACCCGACCGCGCCACGCCGAGTGCCGTTGCGACGAAGCTGTTGACCGGCACGATGACTTCGTGGCCAGGGCCGATGCCGAGCGCGCGAAGTGGAAGCTCGAGGGCGTCGGTGCCATTGGCCACGCCAATGCAGTGCTTCACGCCGGTGAATGCCGCAAACTCTCCTTCGAACAGTGCAACGTCGGGTCCGTGGACGAACGCCGTCTTCTCGATGACGCGCGCAAAGCCGCGGGTCACCTCGTCGGCGATTTCCTCGTGCTGAGCCGCGAGATCGACGAGCGGGATAGACGGGAGGCTCATACGTCGGCTTCCCTCCCCGAGTTGCGAATCGAACGTTCAATCGCCTCCAGCGTCCGGACAACCGCCAGCCCCTCGGTGGCGCCGGTCAACGGAGCATCGCCGGTCGCGATGCAGTTGAGGAAATGCTCGCATTCCGTGCGGAGCGGCTCGCCGGTGGCGACGCGCGGAATCGTAATGTCGCCATCACGAATGCTCGCCCGGAACGACGCAAACGAATCGATGAACTTCGGCTTGACGCGATCGTCAGTGACGGACCTGTCGTACACACGCACCGGTTCCGAAAGGTTCATGTCGTCGAACGTGAGCATGCGCTTTTCGCCGGCAACGGTAATCTCGCGTGCCTTCCGGGGGTTCAGCCACGACACGTGAAGATTGACGAGGACGCCACCCGGATAGCGGAGCGTCGCAAACACCGCGTCTTCGATGCCGGGATTGATCCATGTTCCGCCAATGGCCGACGCCGCCACAGGGCTCATACCCAGCCAGTAATTCGCGATGGAGATGTCGTGCGACGCCAGATCCCACGCGGCGTTGACGTCCATCCTGATCGGCCCGAGGTTGGTGCGGACCATCGACACGTAGTACACGCGTCCGAGATCGCCCGACTCGACATACTGCCTGACGCGCCGAACGGCGGCGTTGTAGAGAAAGACGTGGCCAACCATCAGAACCCGATCCGACGCCGCCGCCAGCGTACCCAGTTCCTCTGCATCAGCCACGTTAGTGGTGATAGGTTTTTCGACCAGCACATGCTTGCCGGATTGCAGTGCGGCCTTCACGAGCGCGTAGTGGGTACTGGTCGGCGTCGCAATCACGACCGCGTTCACGTCCGGATCGGCCCACACATGCTGGACATCCTGCGTCAGTGCGATGTGCGGGAATCGCTTCTGCACTTGAGCCAGCCTGCCGGCGTCCTGATCGACGACGGCCACGACGCGGCTTACCGGCGGATTCTCGAAATTGCGGATGAAGTTCGGCCCCCAGTGGCCGGCCCCTATGACCGCGACGCCGATCGTGCGCATTGACGTCACTCTTCGTCCTTTGCGCCTTTGACGGTGAAGAAACCCCACCGGCCGGATTCACCGGCGACCCGCTCGAACACATCCGGTCTCTGTTCCATCCAGCCAAGTTCGAGGGAAGGCGGCATGAAGCTCATCACATGGGTCACCCGCTGCTCGAGCAACCGGCGTGTCCACACGGTCTCGTCTGCATGACGCGCAAGGCTCGCAGATTCCCGAAATTCCGGAATGCGGCCATCGCCGGCGACCGACACGTACGTAATCTCGTTCTGCAGTTTGCGTCCGAGGAAGTAGTAAACGAGCCAGTTGTCTGCGTTCTGGAACGGTCCGGCCGTGACGGCGATCTTCCGCGACGTGCTCGTATCGTCGGCAAGGGCCGCGGCATTCATCCAGTACTTCGGAATGCCCGTGAGCACCTGGCCCGGACCGGCAACGCCATATCGATGTGTATCGCGCCAGGCCGTCAGCGCGACGAACAGGCCGATGCCGACTGCCGCCGCGACGGCCGCACGCGCTGGTGCCGGTGCATGCCGAAATTGCGGTGTGATCGCGACCGCGATGATGAGGGTGAGCACGACACACGCGAAGATCGTGGCGACGGCGTCGCCGGCAGACCATCCGCCGGCGGTCACGAGCACCGCGTGGAACCCCATGCTCGCGAAAAGGAACATCAGATACCAACGCGCAGCGTTCGGCGCCAGACGCCACCAGGCAATGCTCACGGGCACCGCCAGACACAGGAGCGGCAGCAGAAATCTGGAACTGCTTGTCGACCAGCCGAGGCGCACCGTGCGAAAGGGCGGTGCGTAAAACAGCACGGCAATGGTGACGGCCAGCGCCGCGAGCATCGCGGCCGCCGGAACAGAACGGCGCGCGATCGTCAGCACGCCGAGCGGAAAGAGCAGAAGAGGGACCGCCGCCAACCCACCCAGATTCTCATTGCGGTTTGGAGGAAACCGGAACACTTTGCCAAGCGCACCAAGTTCGGTGCTCCACGATTGTTCGAGATCGGGCCGCTCGACATACCAGAGCATGGCGTCGTTGGCTCGTCCGAGCGTAATGCCCGCGACCGACACGGGCATTGGAGACAACGGATACCCGGTCTCGCCGAGGTTGTTCCACAGCCACGGCATGACCATCGCCGCTGCCGCCGCAGTTCCTAACACAAGAGCTGCCGCATGTTTCCGCGCGGCGTCCCATTGGACGAGCGCGCGGATCACGATGCCGGCAGAGACAAGCGAAGCCAGCGGGAGAGCGGTCACCTTGACGCCGGCCGCAATGCCCAGGGCCGCCAACGCAAAGACAATCAACGCGGGCTGCGGACGGCGAACGAACCGAATGGCGAACGCGAGGGCGCTCACGAACGCGAGATTGAGAAGCAGCTCGACGTACGCGCTTCCCACCAGGAGTTGAAACGTCGGAATCGCGAGGACGAATCCCGCTGCGGCTGACGCGAACGGCTCGCGCACGCCGAGCTCACGGGCCAGACACACGATGGCCAGCCCGAGCGCGATCCATTCGACGGCGTCAACCAAAAGCGCCAGGGTGTCCTGACGGAACGGCAGCATGGCCCAGGCCGTCAGGATCTCCGCGCCGCCGAAGTAGTTTCGATACGCCGACCAGCCCCCGGGAGCGTGCAACGGTAACTCGCCGGCGTTCTGGGCCCAGAGCGCCGACTTCACCGCGTGATACGTCAAGGTGTCCCATGCCAGCGGTGGCAGAATCAGCGTTCGGATAGCGAGCACCGCTGCCAGTACGCCAAGGCCGCCCATAAAGAGACGGCGCCAACGAGGCACGCGGGCCGCCCTCAGCCAGCGCACGACACGTCGATCTCGGCCGTACATCGCGCGAGTGGCGGCAAACAGGCCGGGATGCATGGCGGCCGCAAACAACAGCGCCGCGCCTCCGCATGCCACCGGCAACGTAAATTGCTCAACGGCAGCAAGCAGGTGGAATGCGGCTGTGGCCATCCAGACGCCGGTCGTGACGCCGGCAAGCCAGCGCAACAGTGTCGGCTGGCGAGGCGCCATCGCCGCAGCAACCGTGTATGAGATCCAGGCGCCCGCCGTCACGAGAAAGGCCGCCGCCAGCGCCTGGACGGCAGGCGCGATGAGGGAGTTCATCACTTGAGGTTGTATTTCTTGACGTAGTAGCGGAAGGACCGGAAGCTCATGCCCAGGAGCTCGGCCGCACGAACCTGCACACCACCCGCGCGCGCCAGCGCCTGCGCGATGTACTCCTTCTCCAGTCCCTCGACGTGCTCCTCGAGGTTGAAGCCGGATTCGGGAAGCAGGCCGGCAGCCGCGGGGCCTTTCGGGACCCGCCGGACGATGTGTTCGGGCAGGCTCTCGGGCAGAATCGTCTGGCTCTTCTCGAGCGCCACGGCGCGCTCGATGACGTTCTCGAGCTCGCGGATGTTGCCCGGCCAGTCGTGGGCTTCGAGCAGGTCCATCGACGTCTGCGAGAGGGCGTGGACGTCTTTGCTCATCTGATCGCGGTACTTCGTCAGGAAGTATTCCGCGAGCAGCGGGATGTCTTCACCACGCTCGCGAAGCGGCGGCAGGTGAATGGGAATCACGTTGATGCGATAGAACAGGTCCTCGCGGAACCTGCCGTCGGCCACGGCCTTCGGAAGATCCTGGTTCGTCGCCGCGATGATGCGGATCGCGGCTTCCAGCTCTTCGACGCCGCCGAGGCGGCGGAACTTGCGCTCCTGCAGCACCCGAAGGAGCTTGACCTGCATTAACGGGTTCATCTCGCCGATTTCGTCCAGAAACAGCGTGCCCTTCTCCGCTGCCTCGATGAGCCCTTTCTTGTTCGCGCTCGCACCGGTGAAAGAGCCCTTCATGTGCCCGAAGAGCTCTGACTCGAGCAGCGTCTCCGGCACCGCGCCGCAGTTGAGCGCGACGAACGCCCGGTCGCGCCGCAGTGAGTAGAAATGGATGGCCCGTGCCACCCATTCCTTGCCTGTGCCCGACTCGCCGGTGACGAGTACCGTGCTGTCGGTCCGCGCGATCTGTTCGATCAGCTTGAAGATGGCGAGCATCTTCTCGCTGCGCCCGACGATATTGGCGAACTGATGGCTCGAGCCGAGCGCGCGCTTGAGCAGCACGTTTTCCTGCCGAAGCTGCCGCTGTTCGAGCGCATTGCGAACTTTGATCTTGAGCTCGTCGACGTCGAACGGCTTGCTGAGGTAGTCGTGCGCGCCCAGCCTCATGGCCTCGATGGCCGTGTCGGCAGCCGCGAACGCGGTGATCATGATGCCGACCAGGTCGGGGTCGATGCGCTTGGCGGCGCGCAGCACGTCGACGCCGCTCATGTCGGGCATCTTGATATCGGAGATCAGCAGGTCGAAACGCCCGCGCTCGAGGCGGTCGACCGCCATCTTGCCGTTTTCGGCGAGGGTCACGTCGTAACCCTCGCGACGGAGCACAATCGAGAGCAGCTCGCGCATCGATCGCTCATCGTCCACGACGAGCAGCCGCGCCTGCGCGGCGCGGGTTTCTGGTTCCGGTGCCCCCGTTCCCAGTTCGGCGTTCTCGAGTTCCTTGTTCAATGACACGATAAATGTCTACGCGGTTGCCGCGACAGCTCTGACCGGGAGCCGCACGCTGACGGTCGTTCCCTGGCCCGGCGTCGAGCTGACATGAATCTCGCCGTTATAGTCGCTGACGATGCGGTGGACAATCGCCAGCCCGAGGCCGGTGCCTTTCGCGAAGTTGCCACGGAACGGCTGAAAGATCGCATCGAGCTCGTCGGCCGGAATCCCGACACCCTCATCGGCCACATCGAGCACGACCGAATCCCCGCCATCCTCGCCTTCCGCTTCGAGCCGCGCCCCGAGCGTCAGCCGGCCGCCGTTTCGCATCGCGCGCAGGCCGTTGGTAGCGAGATTCCAGACGATCTGCTTGATCTGGTTCTCGTCGGCTTCGAAGACGACTTCATCCATGGGGACGCGGACGTCGATGAGGTGCCCTTCCTGCACTTCCGAGCTGTTCCGCAGCAGGAGCGCCGCGTCGTTCAGCACACGCCGCACGTCAAGCCGCGCAATCGAAAAACGTTGCGGCCGCGCGTACGCGAGGAACGATCGGATGGTGTCGTTGAGGCGCTCCGATTCGCGGAGCACGATGTCCATCAGTTGCGCCTGCTCCTCGGTCAACGGAAGCTCCTGGCGCAGAATCTGGATCGATCCCGACATTGAGGCGAGCGGATTGCGAATCTCGTGCGCAATGCCCGCCGCCATCTCGCCGACGGCCGCGAGCCGCTGCCGCAACCGGGCGTCGCGCTCGAGCTTCTTGATGTCGGTGACATCCTGGAACGCGAACAGCAGGCCCGCGTTGTTTCCCGGCGTCCGCAGGCTCGTGGCGGTGAAGCCCAACTCGATCTGGCGACCATCACCAGTGTGATAGGGGCTCTCGACGCGACGGCCACGGCCGGGTCCGGCGTTGCTCGTCAGCTCGGACGCCACGCTGGGCGGCAGGTCGAGCACCTCTTCGATCTGGCGGCCGACGACCGACAGCGATGTGTGACCGGTAATCGCTTCGGCGGCGCGGTTGAACGTCAGGATCCGGCCCTGTCGATCGGTCGTCGCCAGCCCGCTCGCCAGGCTGTCGATGACGTGCTGGTTGAACGCCTGCAGGTCGGCGAGCTCATTGGACGCGCGTTCGAGCCGCACACCGGCGCGCTGCAGCCGGTCGGCCAGCGATCCGCTCAGGAATGCGATCGAGAAAAACAGGAAGACGTTCAGCCCCGTCATGTACGCCACGATGCGGAGCGGCGGCAGCGTGCCCTGGTGCTCGAGAAACGGAACGCCGATGAGATCGGCCAGCCCGAAATACTGCGTGACGACGATGCCGACATACAACAGCGCGCTCAGCGTGGCGATCATCATGCCGCCGCGCCGGAACTGCACGCTGCTGGCGGCGGCAATCGGCAGCACGTAGAGTGCCGCGAAGTAACTCGTGATACCGCCCGAGACCGTAATGAAGCCCGAGACGATGAGCGCGTCGCAGGCCAGCTGGATGTCGACGATCCATCTGTAGCGCTCGGCCCACTTCAGCGTGAGCGACCAGAGAATGTTCAGCGCATAAGTCGCGCCGATGAGCAGGAAGAGCGGCTCGCCGGGAAACGTCCCGGGAGCCGTCAGCTGGACGAAGACGGCCGAGCCAAGGAGCAGCGTGCTGATGCCGACACGAATGGCAATCAGCCAGAACAGCTTGCGACGAAGGTCGCGCTCGCCCACCGCTCGTCCCTACCCGGCCAGCTGGCTGATCAGGTCGAAGATCGGCAGGTACATCGCGATGACGATGCCGCCGACAATGCCGCCGAGGAACGCAATCATGATCGGCTCGAGCAGCGTCAGCAGGCCGGCCACCGCTGTATCGACCTCCTCTTCGTAGAAGTCCGCGATCTTGGAGAGCATCGTGTCGAGCGCGCCCGTCGTTTCGCCGACGGCGATCATCTGCGTCACCATCGATGGAAACACGCCGGTCTCCTTGAGGGGCGCCGAAATCGTCTCGCCGCGCTCGATGCTCTTGCGGGTCTTCAGAATCGCCTCTTCGACCACCGAGTTGCCGGACGTCCTGGCGGTGATGTCGAGGCCGTCGAGAATGGGCACGCCCGAGCTGAGCAGGGTCGACAGGGTCCGGCAGAAGCGGGCGACGGCGATCTTCCGCATCAGAAGTCCGAGTACCGGCATCTTCAGCGTGATGCCATCGATATTGTACTTGCCGCTCGTGGTGGCGTAGTACGTCTTGAAGGCGTACGAGACGGCGACGATGCCCACGATGATGAAGGGCATGAAATTGACGAGGAAGTTGCTGAGGCCGATGACGATCCGCGTCGGCAGCGGCAGCACGGCGCCAAGGCCGGCAAACAGCGAGGCGAAGGTCGGGATGACCTTCCAGAGAATGACGCCGACGACGAGCACGGCGATGACGATGACGGCGATCGGGTAGATCATCGCCGACTTGACCTGCCCCTTCAGCTTGACTGACTTTTCGATGTACGTCGCGAGCCGCTTGAGAATCGTGTCGAGAATACCGCCCGCCTCACCGGCGGCGATCATGTTCGTGAAGAGCGCGTCGAAGACCTTCGGGTGCTTCTTCATGGCGTCGGCGAGCGATGCGCCGCTCTCGACGTCCGAACGCGTCGCGAGAATCGTCTCGGCGAAATTCTTGTCTTCCTCCTGATTGCCCAGAATCTCGAGGCACTGCACCAGAGGCAGACCGGCGTCGATCATGACGGAGAACTGGCGGACGAACACCGCCACGTTCTTCGAGTTGACCTTCTTGCCGAGCTTCCCTTTCTTTACGGCGGCTGCAGCGGCCTTCTCCTTCGTCGGTGCAATACGCGTGACGAGCACCTGCTCGCGGCGCAGTGCCGCAACGGCGGCATCCGCATTGTCCGCAATGCGCTCGCCATTCACGGTCTCTCCGCCGCGCGTGCGGCCCGAATAGGCAAATGTGGGCATATCTATGTTCCTTCGCTCTCTTCGCTGACTTCGCAGTCATGGCAGATCGAGGATGGCAGATGGCAGACGGTGCTCTCTGCCCTCATCCATCTGCCCTCTGCCATGACAGTTATCTCCTCACTGTCCCGACCGTCGGCCGATTCGGCATGCCGGGACGAGGCCCGAGGCCCGCACCCTGCACGACGCCAACGCCGCGCGCAATCATCTGCTCGAGCTCTTCCTTGAGTGACGACGCACCGATGGCCGTCTCGAGCGTGATCAGTTTGCTCAGGTACAACGTCGCCAGCGACTGGTTGAATGTCTGCGTGCCGAGCTTCTCCTGTCCGGCCTGCATCGACGAGTAGATCTGGTGGATCTTGTCCTCGCGAATCAGGTTGCGAATCGCGGGCGTCGGCACCAGGATTTCCTGCGCGACGACGCGGCCGCCGCCGTTTTTCGGCAGGAGCGCCTGACAGACGATGCCTTCGAGCACCAGCGACAACTGCGTCCGGATCTGCGACTGCTGGTGCGCCGGGAACATGTCGATGATGCGGTTGATCGTCTGCGCCGCCGAGTTCGTGTGCAGCGTGCCGAACGTCAAGTGTCCCGTCTCGGCGATGCGAAGCGCCGCTTCGGTGGTTTCGAGGTCGCGCAACTCGCCGATGAGAACGATGTCCGGGTCTTCGCGCAGCGCCGCACGCAGCGCCTCACTGAAACCCTTCGTATCGCTGTGCACCTCGCGCTGATTCACCAGACAGCCCTTGTGCTGGTGGATGTATTCGATCGGATCCTCGATCGTGAGGATGTGCTCGTTGCGCTCGTTGTTGATCTTGTCGATCATCGCCGCGAGCGTCGTGGACTTCCCGCTGCCGGTCGGCCCCGTGACGAGCACGAGCCCGCGCGGCCGCTCGGAGAGCGTCGCCAGCACCTGCGGCAGCCCGAGATCCTTGAAGCCCTTGATCTGCTCGGGGATCAGCCGGTAGACGGCACCAACCGCCCCACGCTGGTTGAAGACGTTCGAACGGAACCGCGCCAGGCCGCGGAGGCCGAACGAAAAGTCGAGCTCGAGCGTCTCTTCGAAGCGCTTCTTCTGCGCGTCGGTCATGACGCTGTAGGCGAGCTGCTTGGTCTCGGTCGGGTTCAGATCGGGCATCTCCATGCGGCGGAGCTTGCCGTGGACGCGCACCTGCGGCGGCGTGTTGATCGAGAGGTGGAGGTCGGATCCCTCCAGGTCGACCGTCATCTTGAGCAATTCAGGCAATGTTGGCGGCATTGGTTTCCTCGCTGTTTTCAGCCTCGGCGCGTCATGGCAGATGGCTGATGGCAAAGGGCAGAAATACTCTCTGCCATCTGCCATTTGCCATCTGCCCTGACACGCTCTTATTTCACGGTCTCCCTGGCTACCTCTTCTATCGTCGTCAGACCGGCCTTGACTTTACGGAGCCCGCTCATGCGCAACGTGAGCATCCCTTCCTCAATCGCCTTGCGCCGGAGCTCGAGGCCTGATGCACCCACGAGAATCAGCTCGCGGAGCTCGTCGGTGACTTCCATCACTTCGTACAGACCCACGCGTCCCTTGTATCCGGTGTTGTTGCACTTCTCGCAGCCGTTGCCTTTCTGGGGCACGACGGTTTTCGCATCCTCGGCCGAGAAACCTGCCTGCACGAGTGCCTGCGCAGGCTGCGGGTGATCGGCCTTGCAGTTGGCGCAGATGCGCCGCACGAGGCGCTGCGCGCAGATCAGGTTCACCGAGCTCGCCACGAGAAAAGGCTCGATGCCCATGTTCATCAGACGGTTGATCGTGCTCGGCGCGTCGTTGGTGTGCAGCGTCGACAGCACGAGGTGGCCGGTGAGCGAGGCCTTGACGGCGATTTCCGCCGTCTCGAAGTCGCGGATTTCGCCGACGAGAATGATGTTGGGGTCCTGGCGAAGGAATGAGCGAAGCGCCGCGGCGAAATTCAAGCCGATGTTCTCGCGCACCTGCACCTGGTTGATGCCCGGGAGGTTGAACTCGACCGGGTCTTCGGCCGTCATGATGTTCGTCTCGGGCGTGTTGATCTTTGCCAGGGAGGAGTAGAGCGTGTTGGTCTTGCCGCTGCCGGTCGGACCGGTAACGAGCACCATACCCCACGGCTTGCCGATCGCCACCTCGAAGCGCGACAGCGATTCCTGCTCGAAGCCGAGCTTCGTCATGTCGAGCATCAGCTTGTCCTTATCGAGGAGACGCATGACGATCTTCTCGCCGAAGAGCGTCGGCAGGCACGAGACGCGGAAGTCGATGTCTTTCGAGTTGCCGTTGTCCGCGAATCGAATCTTGATGCGGCCGTCCTGGGGAAGGCGCTTCTCGGCGATGTCGAGCTTCGCCATGATCTTGATGCGCGACGTGATGGCGTCGCGCATCTTCATCGGCGGCGCCATGATGTTGTAGAGGATGCCGTCCACGCGATAACGGACGCGGAATTCCTTCTCGTAGGGCTCGATGTGGATGTCGCTCGCGCCCTTCTGAATCGCCGACATCAGCACCACGTTGACCAGCTTGATGACCGGCGCTTCACCGCCCTGCTTCTCGAGCGACTCGGCGCTGATCTCCTCGAGATCGGCAAGGACTTCGACGTCCTCGGCACCAGCGATCGACATCTCTTCGATCGACTTGGCGGCCATCTCGAGCGCGCTGGCCCCGCCCACGGCGCCGGTCCCGCCGCCCGTTACCGGTTTTCCGAGCGCGTAATACCGCGTAATCGACTCGCTGACAGCGGTCTCCGACGCGACGACGGGCTCGACGTTGTAGCCCGTCATGAACTTGATGTCGTCCATCGCGAAGACGTTGGTCGGATCCGTCATCGCGATCGTGAGCGTGGCGCCCGATCGGCTGAGGGGGATGATCTGGTACTTCTGCGCGGTTTCGGCCGGAATCAGCTTGATGACGGCCGGGTCGATCTCGAACTGGGCGAGGTTGATGGAGGGAACGCCGTACTGCTTGCTGAGCAGCGCCGTGAGCTCTTCGTCCTTGACGAACCCGAGCTTCACCAGATTGAAGCCGAGCTTCCCCCCATTGGCCTTTTGATAGTTCAAGGCCTCCTGGAGCTGGTCCGGAGTGATGCGCTTCTCTTTTAGAAGAAGTTCGCCGATGCGAACGGCCATGTCGAATCTGCGATTATGACATTAATTGTCAATTACTGACCTAAAATGTTAGTCGTCCGCCAATATTCCAACGCGTCTCATCAGAGTCGTCTGCTTTGGTCATCTGACCCTCGATGTACACAGAACGAGGCAACCTGACCGTCATTCCGCCCGAGAACGCACGGCTCGAGTCACCCAACGTGCTCCATCGAACCCCGCCTCGCACCCCGACCAGTCCCCGCGCCAACCAGTACTCCCCACCCACTGCGGCTCCCCGGCGTCTCCCGAACGGCCCCATCGTGGTCGTCAGGTCGGCGTCGAGCGCCAGCGAGTAGGGACCGTGCACGCCGGTCGGCAGCGAACGCGGCGCAAGCGCCGCTCCCACCCGGAACTGCCTCTGCATCCTCACCACGCCCGATTCGGTTTCGAACTCCGGTTCCCGCAGGTTCCGGGCGGTAAAACCGAACCGGATGTCCCACGCCGACACCATGGCCCCAGCGTCGATATCGCCGGTCGTTCGGGATTCGAATGTCTCGACCCCGCCCGTGACCAGCCTCGTCGTCGCTCCTACAACCAGCCCAGGGACAACGGTTTGCACGACGGTAACGCCGACGTTTGAGGTCGTGAAAGGGCGCACCCGTACCTCTCCCGATCCTTCGTTTTGTCGGCTTCCGGAGGAGGAAACTGTAGGTAAACCGGCGGTCTCGCGTATCCGGTAATAGCTCAATCCGAACACTGGCATGGCGGCGCCAACGAAGACGGTCGATCCCTTGGCCACCGAGACCTGTAAATCGAAGGTCGTTCCCGTGGCGATGCCCGCCGGGTTCCAGTAAACCGCGCTCGAGTCGTCCGCGATGGCGACAAAAGCACCGCCCATTCCTTCGGCGCGCGTGCCGACCTCACCAAACGTCTGGGCATTGACCGAAAATGGAAGTGAAAGAGAGAGCAGAACTGCGAAGACGGCGATAATGCGCATGCGCGCATCTTAGGGGTTCCCGGTTCCTAGTTCCTAGTTCCGCGTGCCTAGTTCCTAGTTCCGCGTGCCGAGTTTCAAGTTCCGGGTTCTAAATCCTGGACGCGGAACAGAACCGAAACCCCGGAACCGGAACCTTGGAACCGGAACTCGGAACCCGGAACCCCTATCCGACAAGGACGGCGGCAGCGACGACGGTCGTCCACAGTGTGTTCTTGTCGCCGACGGCGGTTTGCGTGACGTTCTGCGTGCGCACGATCTGGTTGGAGAGCCGGTACACTTCTTTCTTTTCGTCCCAGCTCTTATCGGGGTCGAATTCGAGACCGAGCGTCGTCGCCAGCATCTCGGCGGCGAGCTCTTCGGCGTAGTCACCGGCGGTGTCTTCGTTCTCTCCGAAGCTGTGGTGTTCTGAAAGGTAGCCGTACAGCTTCGAATCTCTGGGGATGGCGACGCCCACCGTGGCGGCAATCAGGCGGTGCGGTTCGCGTGTCGCCGCCTCCGACATGACGACGAAGGTGACCTGGCCGGGCTTGAGGCGTTTGATACCCTCGCTGCGAGACATGATGCGACAGCCGGGCGGAAAGATGCTCGAGACGCGCACCAGGTTGCACGCCGCTATGCCGGCGGAGCGCAACGCGAGCTCGAACGACGTAAGCTTTTCGCGGTGTTTGCCAACGCCCTTCGTGAAGAACATTTCCTTCGGCACGACGTTGAACACGGCCGGATGCTACCACGGAACCCCGGGTCTTTCGCGCACGTCTTAACTGAGATAACGGAGACTATTTGACGCCATCGCCCGCACGTGCGGTGCAACGCCTGGTCGGAATGGTGCGATCGCCGCGCGCCACGCTCGCCGTCGCGATCGCCGATCCCAAATCGTTCGAGCTGGCGCTTCTCATCGTCGCAATTTCCGCCGTCTGCAGCGCCGGCTTTCTGATGACACGTGTAGGACAACTGGCCGCACTCGATCAGCAGGTGCGTCAACTCGAATCGTTCGGCACGGTCATCACCGACGACACGTATGCAGAGCTGCGCCGTATCGTGCCCTACCGGCCGGTGATGAGCGCGGCTATCATTCTGGCTGGCTGGCCGATACTCTGGCTGACGGGGGCCGGGATCCTGCAGGCGCTCGGGAACCGGACTGGAAACGGTCATGCGACGTTCGCACAAGTGCTGACGATCATCGTGCACGCGTCAGCGATTTTCGCCGTTCGCGCGCTCATCGCTGCGCCCATCAATTACGCGCGAGAGTCGATTGGCGGCGCGACGAGCCTGAGCATGGTGATGCCGTCGTTCAGCGAGTCCACGTTTCCAGCCCGCCTGCTGGGCGCGATCGACATCTTCGCGCTGTGGTGGGTCGTGCTCGTCGCGCTGGGACTGAGCATGCTTTACCAGACCCGGACGCTGCCGATTGCGCGCTGGATGTTCGGCGTGTATGCCGTGGGCGCGGCGGCGCTCGCGTTGACGCAGGCCCTTCGAGGAGGCATCTAGTTGTCCCGAAAAAGAAAGATCATCATCGCCGTGGTGGCTCTCGTGGCAATTGCGGCCGCCGGCGGCTACGCGTGGTGGACGCGCCGGACGACGGCGCCGAGCGTAACGGTCGAAACGATCCGTACGCGCGACCTCGACGCAGTCGTCTCGGCGTCGGGGAAGATTCAACCGAAGCGATTCGTCAACATCAGCGCCGACACATCAGGACGCGTGGTCGATCTGGCCGTCAACGAAGGCGATCGCGTAACGCTCGGTCAGTTCCTGATGCAGATCGATCCGAGGACGCTGCGCTCGCGCGTCGAGAGCGGCCAGGCCGCGCTCAAAGGCGCGGAATCGGCGCTCGACCAGGCGAGACAGGGCGTGGAGACGGCGCGCGTACAGCTGCAGGTCGCGCAGCAGAACCTTCACCGGCAGCAGGAATTGTGGAAGATGCAGCTGACGCCGCGCGAAGCCCTGGAGCGCGCAGAAAATGACGTCAAGATTGCGCAGTCGGCGCTGGTCGAGCGCGAAAAACAGGTGCGTACTCAGGAAGTGCGCCTTGGACAGGATCGCGCGCAGCTCGAAAGCGCCCAGTTCGATCTCAGCAAGGTGCGCATCGAGTCGCCGATTGCCGGCATCGTGACGCGACGGAATATTCAAGAGGGAGAAACGGCTGTCGTCGGCACGATGAACAATGCCGGCACGGTGCTCCTGACCGTCGCCGACATGTCGGTCATTCAGGCCGAGGTCGAGGTCGACGAAACCAACATCCCGAACGTGTCGATCGGACAGCAGGCCAAGATCACGATCGACGCGATCTCGGATCGCACCTTCAAGGGACATGTCACGGAAATCGGCAACAGCCCGATTCAGACGGCCGGTGGCCAGCAGGCGCAGACGCAGCAAGCCACCAACTTCAAGGTGGTCGTCGTGCTGGACGAGGAGGTGCCGGACGTGCGGCCGGGGTTTACCTGCACGGCCGACATCACGACAGCCTCGCGCACGCACGTCGTCGCCGCGCCCATCCCGGCGGTCGCCGTGCGCGAGCTGATCTACGATGCGAAAGGGAGCATCGTGAAGCAGCCGCGCATCGAGAAAGGGCGTGGCAATCAGCCTCCCCCCGCTCCGGTGGAGCTCGAGGCCGGACAGACGCGGAAAGAGACGGAAGGTGTCTTCGTCATTCGTGATGGCCGGGCAGCGTTCGTGCCGATCAAGATCGGCATTGCCGGCGATCGGTACTTCGAGGTGCTGTCGGGCATCAAACCCGGCGACCAGGTGATCACCGGTCCGTACAGTAGCGTTCGCGGCATGGGCGACGGCGACCAGGTTCGAGTGCAGACGGCGCCGGGCGCCAATCGCAACACCACCGCCGGGTCCTGAACGCACGATGAACAAATATCTCGACGCGGCGGGCATTGCGCTGAGCGCCATCTGGGCGGCCAAGCTGCGCTCGCTCATGACGGTGCTGGGCAACATCGTCGCGGTGACGTCGATCATTGCGGTCGTGTCGCTGATCCAGGGGCTGAACGCCTCGGTCAAATCGGCGATCCTCAATCAGGCGGGCTCCGACTCGTTCAACATCCAGCAATACCCGATCACGCGCAGCGACGAGGAGTTCGACAAGGTGCGGAACAACCCGCGCGTCACGCTTGGCGACGCCCGGGCGATTCGGCGCAGCAGCGAGCTCGCCGCGTCGGTGATGGCCGATGCCAGCTCGGGCGGCCGCATTACATACCGCGAGAGATCGATCGATCAGACGCGCGTACAGGGGGTCACCGAGGAATACGTCAACTTCTCGAGCTTTGACGCCGAGCGCGGCCGCCTGATGAGCCCCACCGAGGTCCAGACGTCGCGTCCTGTCGCCGTCATCGGCTGGGGGACGGCCGACCGTTTGTTCGGACTCGATATCGATCCGATTGACAAGATCATCCAGATCGAGGGGATGCATTTCCGTGTAGTCGGCGTCAGTGCGAAGCGTGGAACGGTGCTGGGGCGTTCGCAGGACGAATTTGCCGTCGTGCCGCTCGGCCAGTTTCAGATGCTCTTCGGATCGCGCCCGCGATTGTCCGTTTCAGTGAAGCCGCGCGATGTCTCGCAGATGTCGCAGGCGACAGACGAAGCGATGCTGGCGCTGCGCAGCGCGCGGCGCCTGAAGCCGCGGCAGCCGGACAACTTCGGCATCTTCACCTCGGACACGATCCTCGACATTTACCATCAGGCCACGAACGGCATCTTCGCGGTGCTCGTCGGAGTCGTCGGCCTGTCGCTCGTTGTAGGTGGCATCGTGATCATGAACATCATGCTGATGGTCGTGACCGAGCGCACGCGCGAGATCGGGTTGCGGAAGGCGCTTGGCGCACGCAAGTCCGACATCACGTCGCAGATCCTCACCGAGTCGGTGGTCTTGTCGATCTTCGGCGGCGTGATCGGGACCCTCCTCGGTGCGGCCATCGCCACGACCATCGCGAGCTTCACCCCGATTCCGGCATCCGTCGAGCTCTGGTCGGTCGCACTGGGCATCGGAATCACGGCCGTGGTCGGGCTCTTCTTCGGCCTGTATCCAGCCCTCCGGGCGGCACGGCTGGATCCCATCGAGGCGCTGCGACGCGAATGAAAACCCCCACCATTCGCTACGGGCTCATTCGCGAGGTCATCATCATGGCCTTCGAGACCGTACGCAGCAACAAGATGCGCTCGGGGCTGACGGTACTCGGCGTGGTCATCGGCATCACGTCGATCGTCGCGATGACATCGCTCATCCGTGGATTCGACCAGTCCCTGCGCGGCCTCATTCAGCAGCTGGGCCCCAACACGATCATCATCTCGCGATTCAGTTTCACGAATTTCGTGAATGGCGACGAGTTCAAGACACTCCTGAGCAGGCCGAATCTCACCATTGCCGACAGCCGCGCAATCGAAGAGCAGGCCACGCTGCTCCAGACCGTCGACGTCGAGCTGGGAGGCGGCGGCCCCGGGTCGGTGACGCAGCGCGTGTTCTACCGGGATCAGCGCACGAAGCCGATCCTCATCTTTGGCACGACCGAGAAATTCCAGGACGGCACCAACATCCCGTTCCTCGGCGGCCGGTTCTTCAACGGCACCGAGGTGCAGTATCGGAAGAACGTGGTCGTGCTTGGAAACACGCCTTACACCCTGCTCTTCGAGGCAAGCGGGATCGATCCGATCGGCAAGTTTGTACGCGTGGGATCGGAACGGTTCGAGGTGGTCGGCGTGTACGCCAAACGGGCCGCCGGCGGGTTTGGATCGGGCGCGGATGATTTCGTCGTGATTCCGTACACGAGCTACCAGCGCATTTTCGGTCTTCGCGCGGTGCGCGTCTTCCGCAACTCGACGATGTCGCCGGTCCAGATATCCGTACAGCCGCGGCCTGGCGTCTCCGTGCCCGAGGCCATGGCCGAGATCGAGCGCATCATGCGCAGCCGTCACGGCCTCAAGCTCGACGAGCCGAACGACTTCAACATGGAGACCCAGGATCAATTCCTGAAGCTCTGGGATCAGATCAGCAGGGCGACGTTCTTCGCGCTGGTCGTCATCTCGTCGATTGCGTTGATGGTGGGCGGGATCGGCGTGATGGCGATCATGTCGATTTCGGTAACCGAGCGCACGCGCGAGATCGGCGTGCGCCGCGCGCTCGGCGCACGCAAACGTGAAGTGCTTTTTCAGTTCCTGACCGAAGCCGTCGTGCTGACGTCGATCGGGGGCGTTCTGGGCATTGTTCTCGGCAGCGCCATCGGACTCGGCGCACACTTCATCACCGGGTTCCCGGTGTCGCTTCCGATCTGGTCGTTCGCGCTTGGCCTGGGCTTCTCGGCCACGGTCGGCATCGCGTTCGGCATGTACCCGGCGATTCGAGCCGCCCGCCTGGATCCGATTGATGCGTTGAGGTACGAGTAGGACGGCGTTTACCCTTTGCCGTTCACCGTTTGCCGTTTGCCGTTCCTCGTCGGCCATGATTCCGTCTACTTAAGGAAAAATGCACATGCAGGACTACAGGAAGCTCGAGGCGTGGCAGAAATCGCACTCCATGGCTCTCCATACATACGCAACAACGGCAGACTTTCCCAAGGCAGAATTGTTCGGGCTGACGTCTCAGATGCGGCGCGCGGCTGTCTCGATTCCCGCCAATATTGCCGAGGGGTGCTATCGCGGCCAGCGGTCACTCGCTCAATCGCTGAGAATTGCATTGGGTTCTGCGGGCGAGCTGGAGTACTACGTGATTCTGGCTGGCGATCTGAAACTCATCTCCGAGACCGACAGGAAGGCACTGGGGAAAGAAATCTCAGATGTGAAGGCTGTGGTTACCGGTTTCCTCAAGTCGGTGAAGGCGTCACTCAACGACGAACAGTAGACGGTAAACGGTAGACGGTGAACGGTAAACGGTGAACGGTAAACTGAACGGTAAACGACGTCAACTATTGGCAGGGCCCCGCCGTACCGCGAAGGCACGGCGGGGGCATGAGGTGAGCTAGTAGTAGATGAACTCGCGGCCAGTGGTTTCGTACTCGGGAAACCACGTCTTGATGGGCTGAGGCGTACCACTCGGCGTTTCACCGAGGCTGATGGTCGATTTCAGGTTCCCCGTCTGCGGACGATGCGTGAAGCGTGTGAACTGCAGGCTGTACGTCTTGTTCCGATCGCGGTTCATGACGCGGATGAGATCGGCGCCGGCGTCCGGGTTCATCACCTCGAACACGTACGATCCCGGGGCCAGCGTGACGCCGGGCAGTGCGACCGCCGACTTGAACGTGAAGGTCGTCGTACGACGCACGTTCCACATGGCACCGGTGGATGTAGTCGCGAGCACGCCGAGAAGAACGATGCCGGACAGGGTATGAACGATTTTGCGAGCAAGCATTGTGGCCTCCTTGAATGACTGTCAAGCGCCGGTATGCGCCGGCCGCTCTGGTGTAGTTAACGCACTGACAGGCGCGGGCGAACGCGGGGCGGTTGCCGTACAGAAAGACAGCCGGAGCACTTTCGTGCATCCGGCTGCGTTCCCTTCACACTTCTGCGTAAGAGAAACAGGAGTTCAGGAGTGCAGGCGGCTAGAATCCAAATGCCCTTCTCCTGATCTCCTGTTGCTTTTGGTTATTTACGGCGCGCCGCAAAATCGGCCGACAGGCGCTTGACCGCGCGATTGACGGCCATCCGCGCCGCATCGACCGTTGGCATCCCATAGCGGTGCGCGATCTCCGCAAGGCTCCACTGCATTTCGATGCGCGCGACGATGAGCGCGCGGTCTTTCGGCAGCAGCCGGGAGACCGCGTCGCGATAGTGCTCGTACGCTTCGCTGCGGATCGCATCTTCGAGAGGCGATGTGACGTCAGACGGATGATCCTCGGGCAGCTCGAGCGGCGGAGGCTGACGTCCGATACGCCGCACCTCGTCGCAGATCCGGTTGATCACCGACTGCCGCAGATAGGCCTGCATCGCACCGACATGCCGGGGCTCGAACGTGGCCAGATTGCCGAGCACGTGCAGGGCGGCCTCCTGCACGAGGTCGCCGGTATCGAGACGGCCTCGAGCCGCGGAGGGCAGGCGGCCATGCGCCCATCGCTTCAGGGGCGGCAGGCACCGCTGCAGCAGGGCTTCCATCGCCACCCGGTCTCCCCCCCGTGCCTTCACCACCAGTTCGATGGTCGGTTGGTCGCTCAGCAAAGGATCGTCGGACGTTTCAGGCGCCTGTATCCGCCCGTTTCTGACCGTGGCAGGTTCGGAAATCATCGTGCGGTTCTCCACGTTTGAACGAAATTATCGGGTTCTACAGGGAAGAACGTCTGACAGACCAATTCTGAACAAGGTAGCTCCCGTACCGGTTTTGGTCGGGGTATGATGGCCTTTCATCCCTTTCAGGTCACCCGGCGCGGCTGCCGCACTGGGACGGAGGACTACCGTCTATGAAGGTCTATGACGCGGCGAACATCCGGAATGTCGCGCTGGTCGGCCACAGCGGTTCCGGCAAGACTCAGCTCACCTCGGCCGCCCTCTTCGATGCCGGCGCGATCAACAGATTCGGCAAGGTGGACGACGGCACGACCATCACCGACTTCGACGAAGAGGAAGTGTTACGCAAGCACACACTCTCGGCCAGCCTCGCCTACGCAGAGTGGAACAAGACAAAAATCAACTTCATCGACACGCCGGGCATGGCGAATTTTCTGGCCGACGCGCGTGCGGCCCTGCGCGTGGCCGACGCAGCCATCGTGGTCGTCGATGCGGTGTCCGGCGTGCAGGTGCAGACGGAAAAAACCTGGCAGGCCGCCGCGGAGATGGGGTTGCCCCGGCTCGTGGTCGTCAATCGTCTCGATCGCGAGCGCGCCAGCCTGGAACGCACGCTGAAATCGATCCACGGGGCGCTCAGCCGCACCGTCGTGCCGGTGCAGCTGCCGATAGGCGAGGAAAAATCGTTCCGCGGCGTCGTGGATCTCGTGGCGCTGAAGGCGTATGTGTTTCTGCCCGACGGCAGCGGCAAGTTCAGCGAATCTGCCGTCCCGGCGGAAATGGCCACCGAGACCGCCGCGGCGCGCGACGCGCTGATCGAGATGGTCGCCGAAAACGACGAGTCGCTCATGGAGAAGTTCTTCGAAGCCGGCACGCTCACGCAGGAGCAGCTTGTCGCGGGACTGCGAAGCGCGACGGCCTCCGGGAAAGTCTCTCCGCTGCTCTGCACATCTGCGCTGCTCAACATCGGCATTCAGCCGCTGCTCGACGCCATCGTCGGCTACGTGCCGTCGCCCGCTGAGCGGCCGTTGACGATGATGAATCCGAAAACCAGCGAGGAGATTGAGCGTCCGTTCGCCGAGAACGGCCCGGCCTCCGCATTCGTCTGGAAGACGATTGCGGATCCGTTTGCCGGCCGCATCACGATGTTCCGCGTCATGTCGGGCGTGCTCAAAGCCGACTCGACAGTGCACAACAAGACGCGCGACACGAGCGAGCGGCTCGGCCACGTGGTACTGCTACAGGGCAAGGGACAGTCGAACGTGCCCGAGCTGCACGCGGGCGACCTGGGGGCTGTTCCGAAGTTGAAGGACACGCTGACCAACGATACGCTCGGCGACAAGAGCGACACGGCGGTGTTTCCTGCCACGAAATTTCCGGAGCCGGTATTGTCGTACGCCATCGAGCCGAAAAGCCGCGGCGACGAAGACAAGATCAGCACCTCGATGCATCGGCTGGAAGAGGAAGATCCGTCGATCAGCTACAGCCGCGATCCCCAGACGAAGGAGCTGCTGCTCTCGGGTCAGGGCCAGCTTCACATCGAAGTGACGGTGGCCAAGCTGAAGCGGCGCTTCGGCGTCGACGTCAACCTGAAGCCGCCCCGCATTCCGTATCGCGAGACGATCAAAGCCGCCACCGAGGCGCATGGCCGGCACAAGAAGCAGACCGGAGGCCACGGCCAGTTCGGCGACTGCAAGATCAAAGTCGAGCCGTTGCCGCGCGGCACCGACTTCGAGTTCGTGGACGACATATTCGGAGGGTCGATTCCGCGGCAGTTCATTCCGGCTGTGGAGAAGGGCATCCAGGAAACCCGCGTGCGGGGCTATCTCGCCGGCTTCCCGATGGTGGATTTCCGGGTAACCGTGTTCGACGGTTCCTACCACGATGTCGACTCAAACGAGCTGTCCTTCAAAATGGCCGGCCGGCTTGCCTTCAGAGACGCGATGACACGCGCACGGCCGACGATTCTCGAGCCGATCATGAACGTCGAGGTGTACGCGCCGTCAGACTTCGCCGGAGATCTGATGGGCGACCTCAACAGCCGCCGCGGCCGTATCGGCGGCATGGACACACGCGGCGCGACCACGGTCATCAAGGCGCAGGTACCGATGTCAGAGATGCTGACCTACGAGCAGCACCTCACGTCGGCCACCGGCGCCCGCGGCAGCTATCACATGGAGTTCTCGCACTACGAGGAAGTGCCCACGCCGCTGCAGGCGAAGATCATCGCCGCGAGCAAGGCGGAACGCGGCGCCGAGGTTGAGGCTGAATAGGTGTCAGGGCAGATGGCGTAGAAGCTGAATAGCTGTCATGGAAGATGGCAGATGGATGATGGCAGAGGGTACCTTCTGCCATTTGCCATCCGCCATCTGCCATGACTGAGGCCAGCGTCAGTTCGTAACTGTAACGGTGACGTCCTGCGTGGCCATGTACGCGTCTCCGTCCAGCGCATACGCGCGCAGCGTGTAGGTGCCGGCGCGATCGAAGGTGACCTTTGTTGACGACTTGCCTTCGACGAGCGATGCCTTGCCGTCTGCCCCGAGCACCGTGGATTCCGACGGAGTGATTTTGGCTTTTCCCGCACC
Source organism: Vicinamibacterales bacterium (assembly GCA_963811435.1). GTDB lineage: Bacteria > Acidobacteriota > Vicinamibacteria > Vicinamibacterales > JAMQPK01 > JAMQPK01. The sequence goes on along the minus strand of CAWERD010000002.1, from coordinate 1,812,319 downwards.
GCGGGTACTGAACCCACTTCACACGAAACTGGCCACGCGCGGCTTCCGCAAACGGATCGGGCGGCGGCGCGTTCGGCGCCGGAGTCCCCCGTCCGCGCGGCCCGCCGGTTCCTCGCGCCCGCACCTCAGGCGACGGCATCCCGTCATCCTTCACTGGAAGCACGAGCGTCAGCGTCTGGCCGACGGCGACTGATTGCGGCGGCATCTGCGAGACGATCGTCGGCGCCAGGTTCACGGGCTCGCCGAACGTTCGGGCGGTGCGCCCTCCGTTGTTCGCCGACATGGTCTGTTCGTCGATTTCCCAGACCGGCCACAGCGAGCCGTACGCCTTCAGCGTGGTGCCGTTCGCCGTGACCGTCCAGACGAGATCTCTGTCTGCCGGCCAGTCCGCCGGCACATTCACCTTGAACACGAACGCCTGACGCCGTGGAAGGAAGTGCGTGGGCTGCCCGAGATCTTCGGACGCAGCGCCGAAGCCGTTGCCCGCCCCCGCGGGAATGTCGGGCGTCTCTTCCCAGTTACGGTTCATGTAGCCGAACCACATGCTGCGCGAGCCGTCCTTGTTGCGCGTCCAGCCTTCGTAAGCCGGCTGGACGCTCTGCCCGGAGTTGAACTTGATCTCGCCCATCGCGACTTCCTGCCCGCGCCCGACGATCGCGAGAGCCAGGAATACGAAGACGGCGCCAGCGATCTCCAGATTCGTCCGCGTGGTCATCGACGTTCCCTAGTTCGTCTCGCGGATCTTGCTGCGCTCTGCGACCTTGGCTTTGTAGTCGGCTTCTTCGAGGTTCGTCCACGTGATCCAGGCAAACCCCATCTCGTCGACCGTGCGCTGGCCGTATCCGCGCCAGTTGCGCGGATCGGGATTCGCCCGGTTCGCTTTCGTATTGTCGTGCCAGAGCGTCGAGTGAAGGACGGTGCCGGCCGGCAGCAGCGGGCTGACGTCGTCGTTGTAGTTGTAGACCTTGTGCCAGTTGAAGTCCCAGCCCACGCAGTTGAGCTGCTGGGTGCTGTTAGTGGGCAGGATGGCTTCGACGCACATCCGCTTGCCGATGTTGTGCATGTGCGCCTGAATCGCGGTCACCTGCACCGGCTTGTCGAAGCGGTAGTAGCCCTCGCTGCGAGCTAACCGTGCCCGCCGGGATGTCCAACTCGCTGTTCGCCGATGCGATCTGCATCGAGATCTGGTGATACTTCGGCACGTAGCCCTTCGGATAGAACTTGATGCCGACGCGCGAACGATCGGCGGTCTCGCTGGCCGCTCGAGTGATAGTGGATGTTGAAGCGCACCTTGGCGCCGGCCTTCATCAGCTTCCCGGTGTTTTCGGGCAGGATGTCGCCGTTCTTGCCAACGGCATATTCATTCAGGAAGGTCTCGGTCTGCTGCTGACGGACGTCCTCCTGGCCGACGAGCTTCTCGCTGTCATCGCACCTCCTGGATCAGGTACGTCAGCAGGTGGTGCATGACCGTGCGGGCGCCCGGCCCTGGCTTGGTTTCGACCGCCTGCACGTAGCGGTCTTCCATGAGACCGCTGTCGGCAATGTAGTCGATCCACACGTCGGGACCGCTCGCCGGAACGACGTGCGGCTGCGGAATCTCGACGATCAGATCCGGCTTGCCGATGTGCCATACGTCTTCATCAGCAAACGTCCGGGGCGGAGGCATGTGCGCCATGTCGCCCTTCTGGGCGCCCTGGTCGACCCATGCGGCGATCGTCGCGATCTCCTGCTCGGTCAGCGACGGATCGTCCTTGAACTTCTGGATGCCGATGTTGCGCTCGACGTGCCATGGCGGCATGAGCCGCGAGGTCGTCTTCGTCTTGATCGATCGCGCATACGGCCGCGCGTCTTCGTAGGTCAACAACGACATCGGCGCGTTGGACTCGGGCCGATGGCAGTTCTGGCAGGAACGCTGAAGAATCGGCGCGACGTCTTTGGTGAAGGTGACCGCCGCCGCTGCCGGCTTGTCCGCGCCTTGCGCGAAAGTGGGCGCGCTCGGCGCGATCGCCACCATCGTTACCAGCGCCGCCGCCGCAAGGACTGATAGAACTCTCATGTCAGCCTCCCGCTTATCTCATTTGCCTTTGACGGGTGAGATTTTTTCCGCCTCGAAGTTCTTGTAGTCGTAGTTGTTCGAGATCACGACTTCCGAGCCGCTCACGTCGACACGCTGGCCGATGAAGGGCGCCAGCTTCGCGTATTTGTTGGCGGCAAGCGCACCGGTGATCTGAAACAGTCCGTCGCCTTCGGTAAGAAGGCCGAGCCGGCCGTCGGCGGCGACGCGCTTTTTGGCGCACGCAATCTGCTCGGGGCTGCCGACGGTGGCCGCACCCTGCTGCCTGAAACAGGTCATCTCGACGATGGTGCCCCGCATCGTGGTCGGCAGGCATACGGTTGACCACCGGTCCCTGCGCAGACAGGGCCGCCACCGAAAGGACGAACGCCGCAAGCGTCGCCAGCATCGCTCTATCTATGCGCTCAGGATATTCCACTCTCAGGAATTCTGCTAGACTCCGGCCTTCAGGAGGCTCTTAATGATCCAGCATTTTCGTAATATTTCTTCGATTCTCATGACCGGCGGGCTCGTCGTCGCGATGGCCGCCGCCGCCGCTGCGCAGGCGCCGGCCGCTGCACCCCAGCGTGGCGGAGCGGCCCCCACCCCCCCGTGCGGCCCTGGCGTCACCGGCAAGAACATCGCGTCCGATTCGCGCTGCTTCGAGCTGCGCACTTATACGGTAAAGGGAGAGGGACCGGGCTCGATCGACCTGCTCCATTCACGCTTTCGCGAGCACACCAACCGCCTGTTCCGCAAGCACGGCATGACGATCGTCGGCTTCTGGCAACCGGTCACTCCTGGCATGGAGAGCACGCTGATCTACCTGCTCGCGTACAAGGACGGCGCCGCCCGCGACGCCGCCTGGGCCGCGTTTCGAACCGATCCCGAATGGACGAAAGTCACCAAGGAGATGCAGGTCGGCACCGCCGTCCAGTCGGTGTTCATGAACTCGACCGATTACGGGCCGATGAAATAGGGCTAAAGACTGAGGGCTAAAGGCTGAGGGCTTAGAGCTAAGTGAGGGCTAAGAGCTGAGAGCTGAGAGCTGAAGGCCTGAATCAGCCTAGCTCAGCCCTCGCCAGCCCTCAGCTCGCCCTCAGCCCTCAGCCCTAAGCCCTCACTTAGCTCTAAGCTCTCAGCCCTTAGCTCTATCAAGCGGCTTTCTTCTCACGTCCTGCCTGGCGATTCCGCCCCTTCAGGAGCGCAATCACGGCAGCCTCTTCCATCGAAAGATGAGCCAGCCGGGGACCCGAGTTGGCGGCGGCGATCGTGACGCCCCGGCGATACCCTTCGAACACCCCTGGATGGATGTAGCACTTCCTCGAAACCGCGCGCGTATTTCCCAGCTTCGCCGCCACCGAATCGATCGCGCCGACGATGTGGCGCTTGAACGCGGCGTCTGATGCCGGCTCCGGCAACGCGCACACGGCCCTGGCTGCGAGCACCGTGCCTGCCCAGGTTCTGAAATTCTTCGCTGTAAACGGCTGTCCGGTGATACCGCGGAGATACGCGTTGACGGCAACCGAGTCGACGCACTGCGGCCTCCCGTCGGAGTCGAGATACTGAAACAAGGAATGGCCGGGCAGTTCCCTGAACTTCTTCACGATGCGCGCGAGGGTCGCGTCGTTGAGCTCGATGGTCTGCATGACGCCGCTCTTGGCGCGAAAGTGAAATTTCAGCGAGGGGCCTTTGATCTGCACGTGCTCGTCGAGCAGCGTCGTCAGGCCGAACGACTTGTTGGCGCGCGCGTACTCCTTGTTGCCGATGCGAATCAGCGTCTTCTCGAGCAGCGTCACGACCACGGCCAGCAGGTGCTCGCGCGAGAGCGGCGCTTTCCTCAGATCGGCGTGCACGCGCTTGCGAATCGCAGGCAGCGCCTGCGCAAACTCAATCATCTGATCGTATTTCGCGCCGGTTCGCGCGGTGGTCCACTCGGGATGATACCGATGCTGCTTCCGTCCACGCGCGTCGCGGCCCGTCGCCTGAAGATGCCCGGTCGCGCGCGCGCAGATCCACACGTCGGTCCACGCGGGAGGAATCACCAGCGACCGGATTCGGTCGAGGGTTCGCGCGTCGCGAACCTGCCGTCCTTTTGCGTCGCGGTAGGTGAAGGTCTTGCCGTGAGCCGTTCGGGAAAGGCCGGGCTCGCCGTCGCTGACGTAGTAAAGGCCCGCCGCCTTTGCCGCCGCTCTGTTGCCCGCGTTCTCACCACGTACAGCCACGCGCCCTGATACTGCACGTGCGGTACCAGGCTTTTGCGATGGATTGTGTTCGGAATCGTTACAGGGGTGGGAACTCAGACATGGCAAATGGCCGATGGCGGATGGCACACGTTACACTTTGCCATCTGCCATCATCCATCTGCCATGACACAGTCGTGCCCGGCTAGCCAGCCTTCTGAGGTGTCGTCCGCTTAGCGGCCCGGCCCTTCGTCTGGCCACCTTTCGCCGCCTTGCTGTCGCTCTCGTCCTTCTTGCCGCGGAGCCGATCGGCTGCCGCGCGCAACCGGCCGCCGACGCCCGACTTCGGTTTCGGCGCCTCGGCCGACTTGCCGTCTTTCGGCGTCGCTTTCGGATCGTACTCGCTGCCGACGAGCTCGAGCTGCGCGACCTCGGCACTGTCGCCGCGGCGATAGCCGAGGCGCAGGATGCGCGTATACCCGCCGGGCCGTTCGGCAAACCGCGGCGCGATGGTGTCGAACAGCTTGCCGATGACTTCACCGTCGACCAGCTCGCGCCCGACGAGCCGGCGCGCGTGCAGCGCTTTGCCGTTACTGTCACCGGCAGCGACGCCGCGCTTGGCGATCGTGATGAGCCGCTCGACGAACGGCCGCAGCTCCTTCGCCTTCGGCACAGTCGTCTCGATGTGCTCGTAGCGGATGAGTGCGGTCGCCTGACTGCGGAGCATTGCAACGCGATGCTCGGTGACCCTGCCCAGTTTTCGATGTGCAACTCTATGACGCATATCTCTGTACCTGAATCTAGAATCCAGAAACTAGAAAGTAGAATCTGAAACCAGGACCTTCAAATCTAGATTCAGATTCTAGATTTTAGATTCTAGTTTTCAGATTCCAGATTCCAGTTCCACCCTACTCCGCCCGGCTGCCCGCCGGCTGATCGATCCGCATGCCGAGGCTCAGCCCCATGCTGTGCAGAATCTCCTTGATCTCGTTCAGCGACTTGCGGCCGAAGTTCTTCGTCTTCAGCATCTCGCCTTCGGTTTTCTGCACGAGCTCGCGAATCGTCCTGATGTTCGCGTTCTTCAGGCAGTTGTACGACCGCACCGAGAGCTCGAGCTCTTCGACGCTCTTGTCGAGGTTCTCGTTCAGCGAGCCGGTCTGCTGGGTCTCGACCTGTGCGTCGGTCTGTTCGTCGGTCGATTCGTCGAGGTTGATGAAGATGTTCAGGTGATCGCGGACGAGCTTCGCCGACAGCGAAATCGCGTCGCGCGGCGTCACCGATCCGTTCGTCCAGATATCGACGGTCAGCTTGTCGTAGTCGGTCGTCTGTCCGAGACGCGCCGCCTCGACCAGGTAGTTCACCTTCTTGATCGGCGAGTGGACCGAGTCGATCGGAATCCAGCCGATGCCGAGATCTTCATCGAAGTTCTTGTCGGCCGAAATGTAGCCGCGGCCGCGCTTCACGCGCATCTCCATGTGGAGCTTGCCGCCCTCCGACACCGTCGCGATGCGGGCATCCGGCTCGAGAATCTCGACGTCGGCATCCGTCTGGATGTCGCGCGCCTTCACCTCGCCCGCCTTTTCGACGCGGAGATACAGCGTCTTGGTGGAGTCGGTGTGCATCTTCAAGGGCACCTGTTTGAGGTTGAGGATGATATCGGTCGCATCCTCGACCACGCCCGGGATGGGTGAGAACTCGTGCAGGACGCCGTCGATCTTCACCGCCGTAATCGCCGCGCCTTCGACCGAGGAGAGCAGCACGCGCCTCAACGCGTTGCCGATCGTCGTGCCGAACCCGCGCTCGAACGGCTGCGCGTAGAACCGGCCGAACCGCTCGGTTAAGGTTTCCCGCTCGAACTCGAGCCGCTTTGGACGCTGAAAGCCTTTCCACAACATATCTATTCCTCCCTACGCCCTTCGACTTTCCCGAGACTCGCGCGGATGCGCTCGTGTCAGGATCGCTCAGGGTCCAGACCTGCAAGTGTGATCACCGGCCTCCCACCGCAGGTCTGTAAGGCTGCGGGCCGGTGACTGGGTGCCGGGTCCTGGAAAACAAGACCCGGCCTACGCTATTTCGAATACAACTCGACGATGAGCTGCTCCTGCACGGGCAGGTTGATCTGCTCGCGCGTCGGCAGCGACCCGACCTTGCCGGACAGGCCGTTGGCGTCGAACGACAGCCATTCGGGAATGCCTCGGCCCTTCACTTCTTCAATCGCGTGCTGAATCGACGGTGTGTTCCGGCTCGACTCGCGCACGGTGATGATCTCGCCCACGCGCACGGAGTAGGACGGCACGTCGACTTTCCTGCCGTTCACGAGGAAGTGGCCGTGACGCACGAGCTGGCGCGCCTGCGGCCGCGACGTCGCGAGGCCCAGCCGGTAAATCACGTTGTCCATCCGGCGTTCGAGCAGCTGCAACAGCGTCTCCCCCGTGATGCCGCGCTGGCGCTCGGCTGCCTCGAAATACCGGCGGAACTGATCCTCGAGGACGCCGTAGATGCGCTTGACCTTCTGCTTCTCGCGCAGCTGAACGCCATAGCCGACGAGCTTGGCCTTGCGCGTCTTGCCGTGCTGTCCCGGCGGGAAGTTGCGCTTTTCGATCGCGCACTTTTCCGTGTAGCAGCGCTCGCCCTTGAGAAAGAGCTTCATTCCCTCTCGCCGGCAAAGCCGGCACACCGGACCTACGTAACGTGCCATTCACTGTTCCTTTTCATCTGTAATCTAGAATCTGGAATCTGAAATCTTCAGATTCTAGATTGTAGATTTTAGATTCCAGACTCAAACCCGTCGTCGTTTCGGCGGCCGGCAACCGTTGTGCGGAATCGGCGTCACGTCGCGGATCGACTTCACCTCGATGCCAATCGTCTGCAGCGCCCGGATGGCGGACTCGCGTCCAGATCCCGGCCCCTTCACGCGCACTTCGACCGACCGCAGACCGAGCGTCTTGGCCACGTTGCCGGCCGCAATCGCGGCCTGCGTCGCGGCAAACGGCGTGCCCTTGCGCGAGCCCTTGAAGCCGACGCCGCCCGCGCTCGACCACGCAATCACGTTCCCCTCGGTGTCGGTGATCGTGATCATCGTATTGTTGAACGACGCGTGGATGTGCGCGTACCCGCTGTGCACGACCCGCTTCTCGCCCCGCTTCTTGAACGTCTTGCGGGGTTTTTTCGCCGCGCCCTTTTCGCCTTTTTCAGGTTTTTCTGGTGCGGCGCTGTCTGCGTCACTCTTTGCCATTGTGTTCCTTCGCTCTTCGTTAACCGTTTTCCGTCAACAGTTCACCGGTTGATCGTTTCACCGCGGACGAACGGTAAACGGGCAAACGGTCAACGGTAAACGTCTATTCCACTTTCTTCTTCGCCACCGCACCCTTGCGCGGGCCCTTGCGCGTCCGCGCGTTGGTGCGCGTCCGCTGGCCGCGAACCGGCAGCGCCCTGCGATGGCGTCCGCCCCGGTAGCTGCCGATTTCCATCAGCCGCTTGATGTTCATGGAGATCTCCTTGCGGAGATCGCCCTCGACGCCGCCCTGCTCTTCGAGCACGCGGCTGATCTTGCGCACATCGTCTTCGGACAGGTCCTTGACGCGGATGTCCGGGCTCACGCCCGCTTCGGTCAGAACCGTGTTCGAACGATGCCGTCCGATACCGTAGATGTAGGTGAGGCCGATTTCCACCCGCTTGGTCCGCGGAAGGTCGACGCCAGCAATTCGTGCCATTACAAATCTCCTAAGCCCTGAGCCCTGTGCCTTCAGCCCTGCCGCTGTTTATGCTTCTGGTTCGAGCAGATCACCCGAACCACGCCGCGCCGGCGGACGATCTTGCACTTATCGCAAATGCGCTTGACTGACGCTCGTACCTTCATTATTGAGTTCCTTTGCTCTCACCAGCGAGAGCACTTCGACGCCATCGGTCGTGACAGCGACAGTATGCTCGAAATGCGCCGACAGGCTGCGATCCGACGTCACCGCCGTCCATCCGTCTCTCAGTACTTTGACGCCCGCGTCGCCGATGTTCACCATCGGCTCGATCGCCAGCACCATGCCTTCGGCCAGACGCGGACCGCGGCCGGGCTCGCCGTAGTTTGGAATCTGCGGTTCCTCGTGCAGCTCCGATCCGATGCCGTGGCCAACGAATTCGCGCACGACCGAGAACCCGAACTTCTCCACGTGGCTCTGCACCGCGTGCCCGATGTCCGATATCCGCGCGCCGGGCCGAACCGCCTCGATGGCCTTCCACAGCGACTCTTCCGTCACGCGCAGCAGATCGCTCGCCCCCGGCGAAATGTTCCCGACCCCGACCGTGACCGCCGAATCTCCGTAGAAGCCGCCCATCTTGGCACCGAGGTCGATCGAAATGATGTCGCCGTCGCTCAGCACCGTCTTCGCCGATGGAATGCCGTGAACGACCTGCTCGTTCACCGATGCGCAGATCGTCGCCGGGTAGCCCTTGTACCCCTTGAACGCAGGCACGGCCCCGCCCGCGCGAATCTCCCGCTCGGCCAGCGCATCGAGCGCTTCGGTCGTCACGCCAGGCGCCACCGCCTCGCGGAGCTGTTCGAGCACGTGCCCGACGAGCTGATTCACATCGCGCAGCCGCTGCAGCTCGGCGGCCGATCGACAGACGATCATAAGCGGCGCTCCGATGGCACCGGCGCCATCGCGTCGATGCTCGCGGCCAGCTCCTTCGCGACACGATCGGGCGACTGTGCGCCGTTGATCGAGCGGAACGTCGCCCGCCCGCGGTAATAGTCCAGAAGCGGCTTGCTCTCTCGCGCGTAAACCTCGAGGCGGTGCTGTCTCACCCCTTCGTCCTCATCATCGGCTCGCGTCATCAACAGTCCGCCGCAGCGCTCGCACGTGCCCGTGCTCGAGCCCGGCTCCGGAATCGCCGCACACTTGCTGCAGACGCGACGGGTCTGCATCCGCTTCAACAGCTCCGCGTCGGGCACCGTCAAATCAACGACGACCAGCGGCTCTCCCTGCAGCATGCGGTCGAGGGCCTGCGCCTGCGGCACGGTCCGCGGAAAGCCATCGAGAATATAGCCGTTCACGGCGTCAGGGCGCGACAACCGAACCTTGACGATGCCGATCATCTCCGCGTCACCCAGCAGCTCGCCGCGGTCCATCAGCGCTTTCGCGCGCAACCCCAGCTCCGAGCCGCTCTGCGCCGCTTCGCGCAGGATATCGCCCGTGGAAATCTTCGGGATTCCCCGGGCTTGCGCCAGCCGAACCGCCTGCGTCCCCTTACCCGACGCCGGCGGGCCGAGCATCACGACATTGAGGGCCATCTATCCGCGCCGGCCCCGTATGCGTGTCTTCTTCATGAAGCCGTCGTAGTGCCTCATAATCAACTGCGACTCGACCTGCTGAATCGTGTCCATCGCTACGCCGACGATGATCAGCAGCGTCGTGCCGCCGAAATAAAACGTCACGCCCATGCCCTGCGTGATGAACCTGGGCAGGTTGGCGTCCAGCCACTCGCCGATGAACGGTAACGGCGCCACTCTGAAACCGGTGATCAGAAATTCCGGCAGGATCGCGATCATCGCCAGGTAGATCGCGCCGGCCAGCGTAATCCGCGTCAGAATCGTGTCGATGTACTCTGCCGTCCGCTTGCCCGGCCGGATACCCGGCACGAACCCGCCGTACTTCCGCATGTTCTCGGCCACGTCATCGGGATTGAAGATGATCGCGGTGTAGAAGTATGCGAAGAAGATGATGAGGCTGATGTACAGAAGGTTGTACAGCGGCATTCCCATCTGCAGCTGATCGGTCACCCGCGTCATCCAGTGCGTCGGGTCGTTGGCAAACATCTGCGCCAGCGTTGCTGGAAACGCGAGAATCGATGACGCGAAGATCACCGGGATGACGCCTCCGGTGTTCACCTTCAACGGGATGTGCGTGCTCGCCCCTCCGTACATCCGCCGGCCGACAACACGCTTGGCGTACTGGACGGTGATACGCCGGCTGCCGCGCTCGACGAAGATGATCGCGGCAATCACGGCCACCATCACGGCAAGAAGCAGAATCAGCCGGATCAGGCCCAGCTGACCGGTTCGCAGCTGATCGAACGTCGTCAGGATCGCCGTCGGTCCGTTGACGACGATGCCGGCGTAGATGATGAGCGACATGCCGTTGCCGATGCCGCGCTCGGTAATCTGCTCGCCCAGCCACATGATGAGCGTCGTGCCCGTGGTGAGCGTCAGCACGGTCATGAGGCGGAAGCCCCAGCCCGGGCTGTAGACCAGAGGCAGCCCGCCGGCGATCTGCGTCGACCGCTCGAGCCAGATGGCAATGCCGAGCGACTGCACGACGCTGAGCAGAATCGTGCCGTAGCGCGTGTACTGCGTAATCTTGCGGCGGCCGAGCTCGCCTTCCTTCGAGATACGCTCGAGGTACGGCCACACCACCGTCAACAGCTGCAGAATGATCGAGGCGCTGATGTACGGCATGATGCCGAGCGCAAAGATCGTCATCTGCGACAGATTCCGTCCCGAGAACATGTCGTACAGGCCGAACATCGTCCCGCGCGCCTGTTCGGCGAGCTGCTGCAGCGCCGCCAGGTTCACGCCGGGAATCGTGATGTGGCTGCCGATGCGATACGCGATGAGCAGCCCCAGCGTAAAGAGCAGGCGCTTGCGCAGCTCGGCGATCGCGAACAGATTCTTGACGCTGTCAATTGCCATAGGCGTACATTTTTTAGAGAGTCTCTGCCGCGCCGCCCGCGGCGGCGATCTTCTTTGCGGCCTCGCCGCTGAACTTGTGCACGCGCACCGTCAGCCCCTTCGAGATCTCGCCACGGGCGAGCACCTTCACGCGCTCGGCCGATGCCGGGATCAGGCGCCGCTCGCGCAGCAGATCAAGCGTGACGACCGTTCCGGCGTCAAAACGCTCGCCGAGCGTATCGAGATTCACGACGGCGTATTCGACTCGGAACGGGTTGTGGAACCCGCGCTTCGGTACGCGGCGCTTGAGCGGCATCTGGCCGCCTTCGAACCCGACCTTGCGCTTGAATCCCGAGCGCGACTTCGCGCCCTTGTGCCCGCGGCCGGCCTGCGTGCCCTGGCCGGAGCCGTGCCCGCGGCCGACGCGCTTCTTCGAATGCTTGGCACCCTTCGGGGGCCGTAAGTTTGATAAGTCCATGTCGTTGCACGGTCCAGCCGAAGCCGGACGCTACTCCGTTATGACAAGGTGACGAACCTTGTGAATCATGCCGCGAATCGAGGGCGTATCGGCCAGCTCGACCGTGTGGTGCAAACGGCGGAGTCCCAGCCCCTCGACGACCGCTGCCTGTTTGCTGCCGAACCCAATCGTGCTCTTCACGAGCGTCACTTTGACGCGCTTGGTTTCGGCCGACTTCTTTGCTGCTCTTTTCGCCATATCCGCCTTCGTGACTTCGCCTTCGTATCTTCGCGTTCTTCGTGTCTTCGTGTCTTCGTGGTTATGGTTACTTCGTGTTCGCGAAGTCTTCGATGTCTTTGCCGCGAAGCCGCGCGACCATGACCGGATCCTTCAACGACATGAGGCCGTTGAACGTGGCACGCACGACGTTGTGCGGGTTGGCCGATCCGAGCGACTTGGTCAGCACATTCTGCAGACCCGCCGACTCGACGACCGCGCGCACCGCGCCGCCGGCAATGATGCCCGTGCCGTCCGGCGCCGGCTTCAGCATGACGCTGCCCGAGCCGAACTTGCCGACCACCGGGTGCGGAATCGTCGTGCCCTGGAGCGGCACGCGAATCAGCCCCTTCTTGGCCGACTCGATGCCCTTCTTGATGGCCGACGGCACCTCCTTCGCCTTGCCCACGCCGAAGCCCACCACGCCATGGCCGTCTCCGACCACGACGAGCGCGCTGAAGCTCAGGTTCTTGCCGCCCTTCACGACTTTCGTGACACGGTTGATCGAGACAACGGTGTCTTTGATGTCGAGCTGCGATGGATCGATCTTCTCGCGAATGCGCTGCATATTTTTCAGAACTCCAGCCCGGCTTTCCGGGCGGCGTCAGCCACTGCCTGAATCCGGCCGTGATAAAGGTAGCCATTCCGGTCGAACACGACCTTGGTAATGCCTTTGTCCTTCAGCCGCTGCGCGATGGTCTGACCGATGAACTCCGCGCCGGCTTTGTTGCCGCCGCGCGTCTTGCCATTCAAGCCAGACTTCAGCGCCGCCTCGGTCGTCGCCGCAGACGCCACCGTCTTGCCGGTCATGTCGTCGATGACCTGCACGTAGATATGCGCGAGGCTGCGAAACACCGTCAAGCGGGGACGCTGTTCGTTGCCCGCAATCCGCTTGCGTAACCGAAGCTTGATTCGCTCACGACGATCTTCTCGAGTCTTGATACGCATATGTTCTCTTCGCTGTCGGGCTTCAGGCTCCCGGCGTCAGGCTGCTGCCATCGGCCGACTGCCATCTGCCATCTACTTCGTACCAGTCTTGCCGGCCTTCTTCTTCAGCTGCTCGCCCGTATAGCGCACGCCCTTCTGCTTGTAAGGATCGGGCTTGCGCAGACGCCGGATGTTGGCGGCGACCTGTCCGACGAGCTGGCGATCGACGCCCGTCACCGTCAGATGGGTCTGCTTCTCGATCGCGATGTCGATGCCGGTCGGGACGTCGAACACGACCGGGTGCGAGTACCCGAGCGCGAATACGACCTGTTTGCCCCTCACCTCGGCGCGATACCCAACGCCCACGATGTCGAGCTCGCGCTTGAAACCTTCAGTGACGCCAAGCACACCGTTGGCCGCGAGGCTGCGGGCGAGACCATGAAACTTGCCGAGCTCGGGGTCCTGCCGCATTGGCGCCGCCTTGAGCTGACCGTCGACCACTTCGAAAGCGATGCCCGGCGGAATCCGCTGGGTCATCTTGCCTTTCGGTCCCTGAATATCCAGCGCGTCCGGGCCCACCGTGACCGAAACGCCCTTCGGCAGCGCGATTGGTTTTTTTCCAATACGTGACATCTGGTTCCTTCGTTGTCGTCTTCAGTTTCAGTTTTCAGTTTTCAGAACTGACCACTGACATTGACGACTGAGAACTTCCGCTACCACACGTTGCAAAGCACTTCGCCGCCGACGCCCGCACGCTGTGCCGCCCGCCCCGTCATGACCCCGCGCGACGTCGTCAGAATGCTCGTGCCGAGACCGCCCAGCACCGGAGGAACCTCGGTGCTCCGGAAATACACGCGGCGGCCGGGCCGGCTGATGCGCTCGACGCCCGAAAGCACCTTTTCGCCGTGCGGTCCGTACTTCAGGAAGATACGGATGACCTGCCGCGGCGCGACCGCCCTGGCGGCCTCTGGCGATTTCTCGTCGACGATCTTGAAGCCCTGGATGTATCCCTCGGCTTCGAGAATCCGCGCAATCTCAACCTTCAGCTTCGACGCGGGCACATCGACACGGGGATGCTTCGCAATGACGGCATTGCGGAGGCGCGTAAGCATATCGGCGATTGGATCTGTCATAGTTTCTGTTCTCTGCGTTCTCAGTTTTCAGTTCTCAGTTTTCAGTGGTTCTCATCGTTACTGAGAACTGCCAACTGAAAACTGACGACGACGGCTACCAGCTACTCTTCGTCACACCGGCAATGTCGCCCTGGAGCGCCAGCTTGCGGAAGCAGAGCCTGCACAGGGCGAACTTCCGCAGGTACGCGCGCGGGCGGCCGCACAGATGGCAGCGGTTGCGCAGACGGACCTTGAACTTCGGTGGCTTGTGTTCCTTCGCAATCTTTGCAGTGGTGGCCATTCTCGTTCCTTCGTTATCGTTGACCGTTTACCGTGTACCGTTTACCGCGTTCTTACGGTGAACGGTCAACCGTAAACGGTGAACTTCCCTATCAGTTCTGCCTGAACGGCATCCCGATCAACTGGAGCAGCTTCCGCGCTTCCTGATCGGTTCGCGCCGTCGTCACGACCGACACGTTCATGCCGCGCGACTTGTCGACCTTGAGGTAATCGATTTCCGGAAACAGCAGCTGATCCTTGAGCCCGAGCGTGAAATTGCCCCGCCCGTCGAATCCCTTGGGCGACACGCCCCGGAAGTCGCGGACGCGGGGCAGCGCGATCGCCATGAGGCGATCGAGGAACTCGTACATCCGCTCGCCGCGCAGCGTCACGCTCGTACCGACCGGCTGGCCCTTGCGCACCTTGAACGCGGCGATCGACTTCTTCGCACGGCGCACGACCGGCTTCTGCCCGGTGATGCTCGCCAGTTCGGCCGCGCCGACCTCGATGATCTTCGCGTTCGACGTCGCTTCGCCGAGGCCCATGTTCACGACGACCTTCTTGATCTTCGGAACGGCCATCTGGTTCGTGTAGCCGAACTCCTTCGTGAGCGCCGGCACGACTTCCTTCTCGTAACGCTCTCTCAGCCGGTTCATTTGTCCACCACTCCCTCGCACTTGCGGCAAATCCGGACCTTGCGGCCGTCGCCGAGCAGTTTGTGGCCGATGCGCGTCTGGGCGCCGCACTCGGGGCACACCAGCTGGACGTTCGACGCATGCAGCGACGCCTCGCGCTCGACGATGCCGCCCTTGATGTTGCGCTGCGGGTTCGGCTTCGTGTGGCGCTTGATCATGTTGACGCCTTCCACGACGAGCCGGTTTCTCAGCGGTTCCACTTTCAACACGCGCCCCTTCTTGCCGCGGTCCTTGCCCGCGATAACCAGGACGTTGTCGTTTTTCCGAATCGGACTTTGCAGTTGGGACATATCAGAACGCCTCTACAGCACCTCGGGCGCGAGCGAGATAATCTTCATGAACCGGCGCTCGCGCAGCTCGCGCGCAACCGGTCCGAACACGCGCGTGCCAATCGGCTCGCGCTGGTCGTTGATGAGCACCGCCGCATTGCGATCGAAGCGGATGTAGCTGCCGTCCTTCCGGCGCTGCTCCTTTACGGTGCGAACGATCACGGCCTTGACGACCTGGCCCTTCTTGACCGTCCCGTCCGGGATCGCTTCCTTCACCGACGCCGTGACGATGTCTCC
Source organism: Vicinamibacterales bacterium (assembly GCA_963811435.1). GTDB lineage: Bacteria > Acidobacteriota > Vicinamibacteria > Vicinamibacterales > JAMQPK01 > JAMQPK01. Next base: position 1,797,110 of record CAWERD010000002.1, on the reverse strand, counting down.
GAGCCGCGCGTAGCGGCCGGTCGATCCGCCAATCGGGTTGATGATGGCGATCTTGCGCGCGCCCGAGTTGTCGGCCACGTCGAGGATCGATCGCATCTGAATCATGACTGTTCTCCAACGTTCCCAGTTCTCAGTTGTCAGCGGCGTCACTGACAACTGACGACTGACGACTGATGACTGACGACTGATGACTGACGACTGACGACTGACGACTGACGACTGATAACTACACCGCCGCGGGGCGTACCACGCGCGTGACGACCCACCGTTTACGCTTGCTCAACGGACGGCTCTCGACGATAGCGACGCGGTCGCCCATCTTCACCGTGTTGTTCTCGTCGTGCGCGACGAACTTCGATGTGCGCCGTTCGGACTTCCCATAGAGCCCGTGACGCACCTGCCACTCGACGGCAACCACGCAGGTCTTCTGCATCTTGTTGCTGACGACGACCCCTTCTTTTTCAGCCTTGTCCGCCATTACGCCTTCCTCTGCTTTTCCGTGATCACCGTCTTGATGCGCGCGAGATCGCGACGCGTGAAGCGCAGCTTGACCGGAGCATCGAGCTGACCGAGCGACTGCTGGATGCGCATCCGGAAGAGCTGATCCTCGAGCTCCCTGGCGCGCGCCTGCAGATCGTCCACCGACAGGTCGCGCAGTTCCGCCACGTCCATCATGACGCCTTCTCCTCGGCAAACCTGGTCGCGAACTTCGTGAGGATGGGCAGCTTCGACGCCGCAAGCGTCAGCGCTTCGCGCGCCTCGGTGGCGGTCACGCCTTCCATCTCGAAGAGAATCCGTCCCGGCCGCACCACGCACACCCACTCTTCGGGCGCGCCCTTGCCCTTGCCCATGCGCGTTTCCTGCGGCTTCTTCGTGATCGGCTTGTCGGGAAACACGCGCACCCAGATCTTGCCGCCGCGCTTGATGAACCGCGTCATCGCCACGCGCGCGGCCTCGATCTGCCGCGAGGTGAGCCAGCACGGCTCGAGCGCGCGCAGACCGAAGTCGCCGAACGACACGTCGGAGCCGCGCCACGCCTTGCCTTTCATACGGCCGCGCTGCTGCTTCCGGTATTTCACTTTCTTGGGCATCAACATAACTGCACGTCTTCTCTGAACTTGTCGCGGGGGCCCACCCCCGCGACCTGTACTTCGCGACCTTCGGTCGCTCGGCCATGGTTGCGACGCCTAACTGCTTAGTGCGCCGCTAATCCCTCATCCCCAATCCCTGAATTATTGGGAATTACTGGCGCGCATCCCGCGGCCCGGAGGGCCGGCGCGGCGCGCGCTCTCTGAACTCCTGCTCTTCCCTCGCACTCTTCGGAGTGATGCGCTCGCCCTTGTAGAGCCACGTCTTCACGCCGATCTGTCCGTAGGTCGTGCTGGCCTCGGCGAAGCCGTAGTCGATGTCGGCACGCAGGGTCTGCAGCGGAAGCTGTCCGTGCAGATACCACTCGGACCGCGCGATTTCGGCGCCGTTCAGACGGCCGGAGACACGCACCTTGATGCCGCGCGCACCGAACCGCAGCGCCGACTCGACGGCCTTGCGCATCGCGCGCCGGAATGCGACGCGCTTCTCGAGCTGCATCGCGACCGACTCGGCAATCAGCTGGGCATCGAGCTCGGGCTTCTGAATCTCCTGAATATTGATGAAGACCTCGCGGTTGGTCCGCTTCTGGATCTCGGCCTTCAACTTTTCGACTTCGGTCCCCTTGCGGCCGATGATGATGCCCGGGCGCGAGGTGTGAATGTCGATCTTCAGCTTGTTGGCCGCGCGCTCGGTTTCGATCTTCGCGACGCCCGCGTGCGAGAACCGCTTCTTCAGGTCCGCCCGCAGGGCGAGATCTTCGTGGAGCAGCTTCGCGTAGTCGCGATCGGCGAACCAGCGCGACTTCCACGTCTTGTTGAACCCGAGCCGGAATCCGTACGGATGTACTTTCTGACCCACAGTCAAACCTCATTTAGTTGTCGTGGGGCCCCACCCCCACGACCTGCGCCTTCACGACCTTCGGTCGCTCGGCAATGCTTACGACGGCGATCTGCCTGGTCTGCTTGCTTAGCTAAGCCCTCAGCCCTTAGCCCTCAGCCCTTAGCCCTTAGCCCTCAGCCCTATTTCTTTTTGGGCGCCGAGGCCTTCTTTGCCGGCGCGGCCTTCTTGCGTGCAGGCGCCGTGGCCTTCCTGGCAGCCCCTTTCGGTGCCGGCTTCGCTTTCGCCTCGGCCTTCGCGGCCCCGCGTTTCGGCGTCGCCCCGGGCGCCTCGACGGCAGCGATTTCCAACGGACGCTCTGAAACGTGCACGGTCAAATGCGCGGTGCGCTTCACCACCCGGAACGCCCGGCCCATCGGGGCGGGACGAATCCGCTTCATCGACGGCCCCTGATTGGCGTAGCACGCCGAGACAAACAGGCGATCGACGTCTCCGCCGAACCCTTCCTTCTGCTGCGCGTTGGCGATGGCCGAGCGAAGCAGCTTGGCCACGTCGTGGCTGATGCCTTTGCGCGTGAATTGCAGCGTCGCGAGCGCCCGGTTCACGTCGCGTCCGCGGATAAGGTTCATCACGAGGCCCGCCTTCTGGGCCGACGTGCGAATGTAACGAGCTGTCGCGTGAGCTTCAATCGTCATGACTAACTACCCGCCTTCGCCCCGCCGGCGCCGGCGCCACCGCCCGCACCGGCCCCGCCGGGCGCGGGCGCAGCAGCGGCCATCTGTGCGGCTTTTTCCGTCTTCGTCGTATGCCCCTTGAACGTTTTGGTCGGCGAAAACTCGCCAAGCTTCTGGCCGACCATGTTCTCGGTGACGTACACCGGAATGAACTTCTTGCCGTTGTGCACCGCGAGCGTGTGCCCCACCATTTCGGGCACGACAGTCGAGCGGCGCGACCATGTCTTGACGACCTTCTTCTCGTTGTCGCGATTCATCGCCTCGATCTTCTCGAGGAGCGGCGTATCGACGAACGGACCTTTTTTCAGTGATCGGCTCATAATTTGTCGCGGGGGCCCCTCGCCCCGCTCCTCGCCGCTTCGCTCGCGGGGGCCCTACGCCCCGCGCCGCTCGCGGCTCTTACTATCTGTTACCTGACGCCTTTCGGCCGGCGCTGGACGATGAACTTGTCTGTCGATTTGCGATTGCGGGTCTTGTATCCCTTCGTCGGCAGGCCCCAGGGCGACACAGGATGACGTCCGCCCGACGTCTTGCCTTCACCGCCGCCATGCGGGTGATCGACCGGGTTCATGACCACGCCGCGATTGTGCGGGCGGCGGCCCAGCCAGCGGCTGCGCCCGGCTTTGCCGATCGAGACGTTCTCGTGATCGAGGTTGCCGACCTGTCCGACGGTGGCGTAGCACACCATCGCGATGTGGCGAATTTCACCGGACGGCATCTTCACCGACGCGTAGTCGCCCTCTTTCGCCACGAGCTGCACCGACGATCCGGCGCTGCGCGCGATCTGCCCGCCCTTGCCTGGTTTCAACTCGACGTTGTGCAGCATCGTGCCGAGCGGGATGTTCTTCAGCGGCAGCGCGTTGCCCGGCAGAATGTCGACGTTGTCGCCGGCGATGACGCTGTCACCGACCTTCACGCCAAGCGGCTGCAGGATGTAGCGCTTCTCGCCGTCGGCGTACGTCACAAGCGCGATGCGCGCCGAGCGATTGGGGTCGTATTCGATCGTCGAGACTTTTCCAGGAATGTCCTTCTTGTCGCGCTTGAAGTCGATGATGCGGTACAGCCGCTTGTGGCCGCCGCCGCGAAACCACGACGTGAGCTCGCCGTGATTGTTGCGGCCGCCCGAACGGTGGAGGTTCTCGACGAGCGGCTTGTGCGGATCGCTCGTCGTGATGTCGTCGAACGTCTGCACCGTCTGGAAGCGCCGGCCGGGTGACGTGGGTTTGTAGGTTCTGATGCCCATTGAATTAGGCCCCCTCGAAGAACTCAGGCAGCTTCTCGCCTGCGCGCAGCTTCACGTACGCCTTTTTCCAATCCGAGCGCTGGCCCGCAAAGCGGCCCTGTCGCTTCACCTTCCCGTGGGAAATGGCTGTACGGACGTGCTCTACTTTCGAGCCAAGCAACGTTTCGATCGCGCGCTTGATCTCGGTCTTGTTCGCATGGGTCGCTACTTCGAACACGATCGTCCGGCCATCGCGCTCGCGCAGGATGGACGTCTTCTCGGTGATGAGCGGCCGGCGGATAACGTCTGTGAGTTTCATAACAGTCTTCAGTCAGCAGTCAGCAGTCAGCAGTCAGCAGTCTAGAGTCGTCGGTTAAAGAGCCTGCAGCTTCTCGACAGCCGCCTTCGTCGCGATGACACGCGACGCGTTGATGACGTCGCGCGCGCCGACGCGGGCGCTCGGGAGGAACTGCACGCCGGGAAGATTGCGCACGGCCAGGCCGAGCTTCTCGTTCGGCTGCACGTCAATCAGCAGGGCTTTGCCATCGGCGCCGAGGCGCTTCAGCAGTTCGGTGGCCGCCTTCGTCTTGCTGTCGGTCGCGCTGAGCTCGTCGACCACGACGAGCGCGCCATCCTGAATCCGCTGCGCAAGCGCCGCGACAATCGCGCCGCGCTTCATCTTGCGGGGCAGACGGAAATCGTAGCTGCGCGGCTGGGGCCCGAACACGGTACCGCCGTGGCGCCACAGGGGGTTGCGGACGCTGCCGACGCGCGCGCGGCCGGTGCCCTTCTGCTTCCAGGGCTTGCGGCCCGAGCCGGCGACGAGCGCGCGGTTCTTCGTCATGTGCGTGCCGCGGCGCTTCGCCGCGTTCGTGTGCACGACCGACTCCCAGATGAGCGCGTCGTTGACCCGGCCGCCGAACGCGTCGTCGTTCAGCTCGAGCGACCCGACTTTCTTGTTATCCGTATTTACGACATCAACCTTCATAACTAAGCCCTTAGCCCTTAGCCCTTAGCCCTCAGCCCTGAGCACTCAGCTCTGAGCCCTCAGCCCTATTTCTTCCCCTTCGGCTTCTCGACCTGTGCCACCTTGATCCGCTTGGCCGCGAGCGCTTTGCGAATCAGGACATATCCGGTCGGCGCGCCGGGAACTGCACCGCGCACGATCAGCAGGTTGTTCTCGGCATCGACCTTCGCGACTTTCAGGTTGCGAACCGTGACGCGGTCGCCGCCCATGCGGCCGGCCGCACGCATACCCTTGACGACACGCGACGGGAACGACGAGGCGCCGATCGAGCCAGGCGCGCGGTGAAACATCGACCCGTGCGTCGCCGCGCCGCCGGCGAAGTGATGGCGCTTTACGACGCCCTGGAACCCTTTGCCGCGGCTCGTGCCGATGATGTCGACCCGCTCGCCGTTCTCGAAGATGTCGACGAGCACCTGATCGCCCACTTTCGGATCGGCGTCCTTCGCCAGCTTCACCTCACGCAGAATGCGCGTGGGCGGCACATTGGCTTTCTGATAGTGACCCGCCAGCGGCTTTCGTGCCTTTGGCGGCTTGCCGTCGACGAGCCCGAGCTGTACTGACTCGTAACCGTCGGTGGCCGTCGTTTTACGCTGCACGACCACGCACGGACCGGCTTTGATGACCGTCGCCGGTACGACCGAGCCGTCCTCGGCGAACAGCTGCGTCATGCCGACTTTTCTTCCGATGATGCTTGTGACCATGGAACCCTCTTGGCTTCGGACGTCCGGCTTCCGGCGTCGGGCAATGCCCGCAGCCCGGAGCCTGCAGCCCGGAGACTACTTGACGTGTTCCTTCCCGAACGCCTTGATTTCCACGTCGACGCCGGCGGGAAGATCGAGCTTCATCAGCGCGTCGACCGTCTGCGGTGTCGGCTCGAAGATGTCGATCAAACGCTTGTGCGTCCTGATCTCGAACTGCTCTCTCGACTTCTTGTCGACGTGCGGCGAGCGCAGGACGGTCCACTTGTTGATCGAAGTCGGAAGCGGAATCGGGCCTGCGAGGCGGGCGCCGGTGCGCTTGGCCGTGTCGACGATTTCGGTCGTCGACTGGTCGAGCACGCGCGAGTCGTAGGCCTTCAGCCGGATCCGGATCTTGTCGCTGAACATCGCACTCATTCTTCTGAACCTCGTGGGCTTCGGGCCTCGGGCTTCGGGCTTCCGGCCCGGAGTCTGAAGCCTGCAGCCTGAACCCTATTTACCCTGAGCTTTCGCCACCACTTCTTCACTGACGTTCGACGGCGCCTGCTCGTACCGATCGAAGTGCATCGAGTAGGTGGCGCGGCCCTGCGTGCGCGACCGCAGATCGGTCGCGTAGCCGAACATCTCGGACAGCGGAACCCGCGCCTGGATGATCTGCGTGCCGCCCCGGTCTTCCTGAGAGTGGATATGGCCACGCCGGCTCGACAGGTTGCCCATGACGTCGCCCATGTGTTCCTTCGGGACGACGACTTCGACGCGCATCACCGGCTCGAGCAGCACGGGCTTGGCTTTCTTCGCGGCATCCTGAAACGCCATCGACCCGGCAATCTTGAACGCCATTTCCGACGAGTCGACCTCGTGGAACGAGCCGTCGTACAGCTCGATGCGCACGTCATCGACCGGATAGCCCGCGAGCACGCCGCGCGTCAGGGCTTCCTTGATGCCCTGATCGATCGGCTTGATGAATTCCTTCGGGATGGAACCGCCGGTGGTTTCGTTCTCGAAGACATACCCGGTGCCCGGCTCGCCTGGATACAGATGGATCTTCACATGGCCGTACTGGCCGCGGCCGCCGGTCTGCTTGGAGTATTTCATTTCGCCGTCGGCCGGCCGGGTCAGCGTTTCCTTGTAAGCGACCTGTGGCTTGCCGACCGTGGCCTCGACGCTGAACTCGCGCTTGAGGCGGTCGACGATGATCTCAAGGTGCAGCTCGCCCATGCCGGCGATGATGACTTGACCGGTCTGCTGATCGGTCTGCACCTGGAAGGTCGGATCCTCGGCCATGAGTTTCTGGAGGCCGATTCCGAGCTTTTCCTGGTCGGACTTCGTTTTGGGCTCGATTGCCAGCGAGATGACCGGCTTCGGGAAATCCATCGACTCGAGCACGATCGGATGCTTCTCGTCGCACAGCGTGTCGCCGGTGGAGACGCTTTTCAGCCCCACAGCCGCCGCGATATCGCCCGAATAGACCTCTTTGATCTCCTCGCGCTTGTTGGCGTGCATCTTCAGCAGGCGCCCGATGCGCTCGGATTTCTGTTTGGTCGCGTTGTAGACGGTCGAGCCGGCGGTCAACACGCCCGAGTAGACGCGGAAGAACGTGAGCTGACCCACGAAGGGGTCGGTCATGATCTTGAATCCGAGCGCCGCAAACGGCGCATCGTCTCTCGCCGGGCGCTCGATGAGCGCGGTCTCTGGATGGTCCGGGTCGACCTTCTTGTCGGGGTCGATGCCGGCAATGGCCGGCACGTCGAGCGGTGACGGCAGAAAGTCGACAACCGCGTCGAGCAGCGGCTGGACGCCCTTGTTCTTGAAGGCCGATCCGCAGATGACCGGCACGAACGCCCCCTGGCCCTGCTCGCGGACCGAGCTGTTGACGCGCTTTCGAATCGCCGCCTTGATTTCGGCCTCAGTCGGCTCTTCGCCGTGGAGGTATTTCTCGAGGATCTTGTCGTCGGCCTCGCTGACCTTTTCGATCAGCTGCTCGCGATAGTGCTTCGCCTCGTCCAGCATGTCGGCGGGAATGTCACCAACGATGTAGTCGGCGCCCATCGTCTCGTCTTTGTAGGTAATCGACTTCATCTTGACGAGGTCGATGACGCCCGTGAAATGCTCTTCTGATCCGATCGGCAGCTGAATGGCGACGGGGTTGGCTTCGAGCTTCGAGATAATCTGATCGAAGGTGCGCTTGAAGTCCGCACCGATGCGGTCCATCTTGTTGACGAAACAGATGCGCGGCACGCGATATTTGTCGGCCTGGCGCCACACGGTTTCCGACTGCGGCTCGACACCGGCAACGGAGTCGAATACGGCCACCGCGCCGTCGAGGACGCGCAGCGAGCGCTCCACCTCGGCGGTGAAGTCGACGTGGCCGGGCGTGTCGATGATGTTGACGCGGTGATCGCGCCAGAAGCACGTGGTCGCGGCCGACGTGATGGTGATGCCGCGCTCCTGTTCCTGCTCCATCCAGTCCATCACGGCGGTGCCCTCGTGGACCTCACCGATTTTGTACGTAATCCCGGTATAGAACAGAATCCGCTCTGTCGTCGTCGTCTTCCCGGCATCGATGTGCGCCATGATGCCGATGTTCCGCGTTTTTTCTAATGAATGTGACCGTGGCATTGCTTTACTCGAGTTTCTCTATTCGTTCTGCGTTCTTCGTTTTCCGCTACCAGCGATAGTGCGCAAACGCCTTGTTGGCTTCCGCCATCCGGTGCGTGTCTTCGCGCTTCTTCACCGCGCCGCCCCGCAGGTTCGCCGCATCCATCAACTCGTTCGCCAGCTTTTCCTGCATCGTCTTGCCGTCGCCGCGCGCGCGCGCGAAGCCAACGAGCCAGCGGATGCTGAGCGACAGCCGGCGGTTCGGGTTGACCTCGACCGGCACCTGATAGTTGGAGCCGCCGACGCGCCGCGACTTCACCTCGAGGCTCGGCTTGACGTTGTCGACCGCCTTCTTGAACACCTTCAGCGGGTCGTCGCCGGTCTTTTCCTTGATGATGTCGAAGCTGTGGTAGAGGATGCCCTCTGCCGTGTTTCTCTTCCCGTCTCTCATCACCGTGTTGATGAAGCGGGTGACCAGCGGGCTCTGATAGAGCGGGTCCGCGGCCAGTTCTCGTTTCGCAATGACTCTTCGTCGCGGCATATGGTGAATCTCTGAAATCTGAAAACTAGAATCTAGAAACTAGAATCTAGAAACTAAAATCTAACGGCTCAGCCCTTAGCCCTCAGCCCTCAGCCCTTAGCCCTCAGCCCTTAGCCCTTAGCCCTCAGCCCTCAGCCCTCGTCAGGCCTTAGGCCGCTTGGCCCCGTATTTCGACCGTCCCTGCTTGCGGCCCTGGACGCCGACGGCGTCGAGCGTGCCGCGCACCACGTGGTAGCGCACGCCAGGGAGATCCTTCACGCGTCCGCCGCGAATGAGCACGAGCGAGTGCTCCTGCAGGTTGTGGCCGACGCCGGGAATGTAAGTCGTCACCTCGATGCCGTTGGTGAGGCGCACGCGCGCGACCTTGCGAAGCGCCGAGTTCGGCTTCTTCGGCGTTTGCGTGAACACGCGCACGCACACGCCGCGCTTCTGCGGGCTGTTCTGCAGCGCAGGACTCTTGGTCTTGCTCACGATCTTCATCCGACCGTGGCGGACAAGCTGGCTAATAGTCGGCACGAGAAAAAACTCCTGCGTCTCGCCATCCGGCGTTAGCCGCGACGGCAGGCTCAAAGTGGCGTCGGGCCTAGAAGCCAAGTGGCTTGGCGCCCGATGCAATACCCTATTGATAGTTGTCGTGTTGCGCCGCGGTCCTTCCGCAGGCCGTTCTTAGGAAAGTGGCTCTGACGCCTCTTTCGTGCGGTTCGAAGCTAGATAGGGTTTCCTAACTCCGATACAACCTGACGAATATAACATCAACGATTTAGGAGATGCAACTATGACACAGCAGGTCACGACCGCTTCAGGCTTGAAATACGAGGATATCCAGGCCGGATCGGGTGCCGAGGCGAAGAGCGGACAAAAAGCGAAGGTCCACTACACCGGCTGGTTGAAGACGGGCGAGAAATTCGACTCCTCTTTGGATCGCAACGAGCCGTTCGAGTTCACCCTGGGGGCCGGCCAGGTCATTAAAGGATGGGACGAGGGGGTCGAGGGCATGAAAATCGGGGGCAAGCGGCGCCTGACGATACCCTCAGCTCTCGGCTATGGAGCCCGCGGTGCCGGAGGGGTGATACCGCCGAATGCAGAGTTGATCTTTGAAGTCGAGTTGCTCGGCCTGAGATAGTCGACAGTCTACGGTCGACAGTCGCTAGTCGACAGTCCAGTCGACAGTCGCTAGTCGACACTCCTAATCGGCGTTCGGAGACTCGTCCGGCGGCGGACCGGGCGGGTCTGTCGGCACGGCTTCCGGCCGGACTCCGCGCGATTTCCAGCTACAACGCTGCAGATAGTTGATCCACGGTGTGAGCATTTTGCTGATTTCGGTGTACTTGCCTCCCATGTCGGCACATTCCCCATTCGTGATGATCTTTTTCCCGGCGGCTTTGGCGAGATGTCCGCGCGACTCGAGAGCAGAACCACGAGCGCGGCCGTAATAGTCCGCCATCTGTCGGTCGGTGTTTTGTCCAAACCCTTCCGCAATCAGCGGCCCGACACGACCCGAAGATCGCGAGAGTTGATCCTTAAGTTCGAGATCTTTGCGAAACATGGGCCGCTCGAGCATTGCAGAAACTTCATCAGCGGCGGCGAGTGCCTTGCGATAGACCAATACATCGTCGAGTTTCTTGGCCTTCATGCCCTGTGCAAAAGGCACAGAGCATGCCGACTGGACTGTCGACTAGCGACTGTTGACTGTCGACTGTCGACTGTCGACTACTCAGTCCACTCCGCCACAAACACGTTCGTCTCGCCTTCCGACTTTGCGTTCCGATTCGATCCGAACACCAGCGTCTTGCCGTCGGGCGAGAACATCGGGAACCCGTCGAACGTGTTGTTGAACGTGATCTGCTCGAGGCCGGTGCCGTCGAGGTTGATCATGAAGATGTCGAAATCGCGGCCTTTCGGATCTTTGATGTTCGACGCGAAGATGATGCGCTTGCCGTCGGGATGCCACGCGGGCGCGAAGTTCGCGCCGCCGAGCTTGGTCACCTGGCGCAGGTTGCTGCCGTCGCGGTTCATCACGAAAATCTCCAGCGTCGTGGGGCGCCAGAGCCCTTCCTTGAGCAACCCCTGATAGTCGGCAAGCTCCTTGGCCTCGCTGATCGGACGGCCTCTGAAAACGATTTGCTTTCCATCGGGCGAAAACCACGGTCCCCCGTCAGGGCCCGCGCGGTTGGTCAGCCGGCGCACGTCGGAACCGTCGCCGTTCATCGAGTAGATCTCCATGTCACCGTCGCGCACGCTCGTAAAGACGATGCGTCCGTCGGGGCCGATCGTGGCCTCCGCGTCGTAGCCCGGTGCGTTCGTCAGACGCCGGGGACTCGAGCCGTCCGGCGACGCGCGGAAGATGTCGTAGTCGGGATAAACCGGCCAGACATAACCACGCGAGAAGCTCGGGCGCGGCGGGCATTCGGCAGAGCCGAGATGCGTGGATGCGTAGATGATCGATTTGCCGTCGGGAAAGAAGTAGCCGCACGTCGTGCGACCGCCCTTGCTCAACTGCTTCTTGTTCGAGCCATCGATGTTCATCGTGAAAATCTGATCGCACGTGCCCGGAGTGCCCGGGGTCGTCTGGTAGATCAGTTGTTTTCCGTCTGGCGAGAAGTACGCCTCGGCATTCTCACCGCCGGATGTGAGCTGTTTGATATTCGCAAGGTGACGCTCGGGCTGAGGAGACTGCCCCTGCATCCCGATTCCGGAGAGAGCCAGCACCACGGCGGCGAGTGCAGAAATTCGATTGCGCATGATTCGCCATTATCATCTCGAAATGGGCGAAACGGCTCACGGTGCCCTTCTGGCAGCGGAGATCTCTCGTGCGGTCCGCGCGCGCGGCGGTCGCGCCCTTATCGTCGGCGGCTGGGTGCGCGATCGACTCCTCGGGATCGATTCGAAGGACATCGACATGGAGGTGTTCGGCATTCCTGCCGCCGAGCTTCCGCGATTGCTCGAACCGTTCGGCCGGGTCGAGCCGATCGGTCAAAGTTTTCCCGTCTACAAAATCGGCACGATCGACATCGGTCTTCCGCGCCGCGAGTCGAAGGCTGGACGCGGGCACAAAGGTTTCGCGGTCGAAGGCGACCCGACGATGTCGATCGAGGAGGCGGCTCGGCGCCGGGATTTCACCGTCAACGCGATCTCATGGGATCCGCTTAGAGACACGTACGAGGACCCGTTCAACGGACGGGACGATCTCCAGAGAAAAGTTCTCAAGGTCGTCGACCGGACGAGGTTTGCCGACGACAGTCTTCGCGTGCTCCGAGCGCTGCAGTTTGCCGCTCGCTTCGAGTTGACCCTCGACGAGGAAACAAAAGCGCTCTGCCGCGCGATCCGCCTCGACGATCTTCCGGCAGAGAGAATCTGGGGAGAGCTCGAAAAACTCCTGCTGCGCGCCGATCGTCCGTCAATCGGATTCGCGCTTGCGCTCGAGCTTGGCGTCGTCGATCAGCTGTTTCCGGAATTGAAGGCGCTCGTTGGGTGCGAGCAGGAACCAGAGTGGCATCCGGAGGGCGACGTGTGGGTGCATACGCTGATGGTGATCGACCAGGCTCGGCGGCGCGTCGACGATCTCGATTACGCCGATCAGCTGATCGTCATGCTGGGCGCCGTGACGCACGACTTCGGCAAGCCCTCCACGACCGCGTTCATCGATGGACGGATCCGCTCGCTGAATCACGAGGAAGAAGGCGTCGCTCCCGCAACCGCTTTTCTCGACCGCCTCAACATTCACTCGTTCGACGGCAAGGACGTACGCGCACAGGTGCTCGGACTCGTCGCGCACCACCTGAAGCCTGGAATGCTCTACAAGGTGCGCGAACAGCTCACCGACGGCGCGTTCCGCCGTCTCGCGCAAAAGGCCAACCTCGAGCTGCTCGCGCGCCTGGCGAAGTCTGATTGCCTTGGTCGAACCGGCGATTTCGACTGCACGGCCATGGACTGGTTCCTGATGCGCGCTCGCGAGCTCGGCGTCGATCGCAGCCCGCCGAAGCCGCTGCTCCTCGGTCGACACTTACTCGAGCTGGGCATGAAGCCAGGCCCCGAGATGGGCGCGCTGCTGAAACAGGTCTACGAGAAGCAGCTGGATGGCGAGATCAAAACCGCTGAAGAGGGGATCGCACTGGCTTCGCAGCTTCTCGTGTCCCAACGCAAAGACGCAAAGACGCAAAGTTCTTAAGAATCAGGCTGCGCGTTCCTGCGCGCGGCGGAACTCTTCGAGCAGACGGGGCACGTTCGTGCCGACGGAATGGAGGATCGGCGACCAGCCGAGCGCACGCGCGCGCGGACCACGGATACGCTGATTCAGCGAGAGCGCATCGGCATAGGCACCGAGTTTCTTGCGCGCTTCTTCGAGCGGTACGTGCCGCACATCGGGCGTCATCGACAGGTGGCCTGCGATGCCCTCGACGATCGCCTTGACGGTTTCATCGCCTTCATCGTTCGCGTGAAAGATGCCGGAACCGGCCGGCAGCGTGGTCACCCGCGCGTAGAGATCGGCGAGATCGCGGTCATACACCAGGGGCCAGTAGTTCTCCCCCGTACCGATGACGCGAATCAGCCCATTGAGGGCATTCTTCAATAAATCCGAGACGATTCCGCGATTTCCGCCATAGACGATGCCCGGCCGGATAACCGCCGTCCGCAGGTTGCGTGTCGCCGCCTGCAGCACCAGATTCTCGTGCGCCGCGCGCCACCCAAGCAGGTGCCCGGGATTGGCCTGAGCCGTTTCGTCCATCGGCTGCGCATTTGATCCTAGAACCCAGAGGCCCGACGTGTACACGAACGACACCGGCGAAAAATTTGCGGCCTCGAGCGCGGCGCTCATCAGCGTGTCGATCGCCAGACGATCGACCTCTTCGCGGCTCGGACTCGCGTCGGCCGCCGCGTGGATGTACGCCTCATGAGCATCGGCGGCGGGCCGGTACGACTTCACCGTCCTCAAGTCGCCAAGCACGGGCGTGACGCCGCGCGACGCGAGAGCGTCGGCAGCCGCCGGCGTGCGTACGAGCGCGGTGACCTGCTGATTGGCGCGCAACAGCGCATCGAGTACAGCGGAGCCGATGTATCCTGTCGCGCCTGTGAGGAAGATTCGCATGAAGGTTCCTACATCATAATTCAGTCGATGCGTCGGGATACCTTACTCGATTTTTTCGATGATGTCTCCGCGGGGCGCGGAAATTTTTTCGTCTATGACGACGGATTTCGGACGCGATCATACACGTACACCGAAACGGCGCACGCGGCACGCGGGTTTGCCGCGCGCTTGCAAAGCGCGGGCCTCGGCAAAGGCGACAAAGTTGTCTTCTGGAGCGAGAACCGGCCGGAGTGGATCATCGCGTTGTGGGGATGCCTGCTGAACGGATCGATCGCAGTACCAATTGATTTCCGCGCATCTCCGGATTTTCTGGCCAGTGTGTCGCGCATCGTCGAAGCGAAGTTGCTTCTGCTCGGAGACGATGTTGAGTTAGCTGACCTAAAACCCGACGCTAAGGCAGACGACCGAATCGTGTGGAAACTCTCCGACATCGATTTCCGCACGCTCGATGCGTTGTCGTTCAAGCCGGTCTCCGTGACGAGCGACGACGTCGTCGAGATCATCTTCACGTCGGGCGCGACGGCAGAACCCAAAGGCGTGCTCCTCACCCACCGCAACGTGCTCGCCAACATCATCCCGGTTGAAAAGGAAGTCCGGAAATACAGGAAATATGCCTGGCCTTTCTCGCCCATCCGTTTTCTTAACCTCTTACCGCTCAGTCACTTATTCGGACAATCGATGGCGACGTTCGTGCCGCCGATGCTCAACGCCACCGTCGTGTTCATTCGCGGATACAACCCGCACGAAATCGTCCGGCAGATTAAAAAACGCCGAATTTCTGTGCTCGTGTCGGTGCCGAAAATTCTCGACGTGCTCGCCGACCATGTCGCGCGTCTGCATCCGGAGATTCGAGAAGCTCCTCCGGAAAAAGAGGGGGTCGCGAAGCGATGGTGGCGCTATCGCGCAGTGCATCGACTGTTCGGCTTGAAGTTCTGGTCGTTTGTCGTGGGCGCTGCTCCGCTCGAGAGCGCGCTCGAATCATTCTGGGGACGCCTCGGATTTGTCGTCGTTCAGGGATACGGCCTTACCGAAACTGCACCGATTGTCACACTCAACCATCCGTTCTCCACCAGCAAAGGATCGGTTGGCAAAGCGATCGCGGGTGTCGATATCAAAATTGCACCTGACGGGGAAATTCTCGTGCGCGGCGACAACGTCACGACCGGGTACTACGGCGCGCCCGAAGCAACAGGCGCGGCCTTCGAAGGAGGCTGGTTCCATACGGGCGACATCGGCGAGCTCGATGAGGCGGGACGCTTGTTCATCCGCGGGCGCAAGAAAGAAATGATCGTCACGCCCGAAGGTCTCAATGTTTTTCCCGAAGATGTCGAGCGCGTGGTGAATGCCGTGCCGGGCGTGAAAGACTCTGCCGCCGTCGGCGTCACGCAGAACGGCGAAGAACGGGTCCAGGTCGCGCTCATCGTCGAACCGGGTACGAGTCCCGGTGACGTGCTGAAAGCAGCGAACGCGCAGCTTGCCGATCATCAGCGCATCCGGGCAGCTCGCGTGTGGCCCAGTGCGCAACTGCCGCGCACGGAAGGTACGAAGAAACTGAAACGCCACGAGATTCGCGCCTGGCTGCAGACGGGTGCGGCACCTGCGGCCGGCGGCTCGCGCGACAACAGTGTGGAGTCGGTGATTGCGCGATTTACGGGCGGCCGTGCGCTTGAACCCGGCGCGACGCTCGAGGAGCTGGGACTCAGCTCGCTCGAACGCATCGAAATGATGGTGGCGCTCGAAGACGCGCTCAACACCACGATCGACGAAGGGGCCTTCTCGAATGCATCGACGGTCGCCGATCTCGAACGCCTTGCCGCTGCCCCGGCGCCTGTCGAGACGGTGGAACCGGTCGATTTCCCGTCCTGGAATCGCGCGCTGCCGTTTCGCGCCCTGAGGGCCATCAGCCAGCCGGGCGTCCTGATCCCGTTGACCCGGGTCTTTGCCTGGATTCGCGTCAAGGGATCGCAGAATTTGCACAATCTGCAAGGTCCGGTGATTTTCGCGGCCAATCATCAAAGCCACATGGATGTGCCCGTCATCCTCGCGGCGCTTCCGGGCCGATGGCGCCGGCGTGTCGCAACCGCCATGGCCAAGGAATTCTTCAAGGCGCACTTCTTCCCCGGGCAGTACACGCGCGGGCAGCGATTCGCAAAGAGCCTCGAGTACTACCTGTCGGCGGCGTTTTTCAACACGTTTCCGCTGCCCCAGCGTGAGGCGGGTGCGCTCCAGACCCTTCGTTACGCCGGCGAGCTCATCAGCGAGGGCTTTTCTGTTCTGATCTTTCCCGAGGGCAAACGCACCGACCACGGCGAGATCGCGCCGTTTCGCCCGGGCATCGGGATGATGGCGGCGCGGCTGGGTGTGCCGGTCATTCCCGTCCGTCTCGATGGCATCGATCGTGTACTCCATCAGAAATGGAAGATGGCGAAGCCGGGTCCGGTGAGCGTGACGTTTGGCCCGCCGATGCAGCTAAATGGCGATGATTACGCGCACTTAACGGCTCAGGTGGAAGAGGCCGTACGAAAACTGGGCACCTGAGCCCTATTTGTGGCACAATCATTGCGAGCGAGAAGCCGAAGCCGCGACGTAGTGTGGGTTCGGTCGCTCGAAAGGATTTCGAGCCCGTTTGAGCAAAGACGACTTAATCGACATGCAGGGAACCGTCGTAGCAGTGCACAGCGGAGGTCTCTATCGCGTTCAATGTGACGCCGGGCACGAGGTGCTCGCTCAGCTGAGTGGGCGCATGCGGCGTTTTCGTATCAAGGTCGTTCCAGGCGACCGGGTGACCGTCGGCGTATCTCCATACGATCCCGTCCGCGGCATCATCACATTCCGAGCCCGTTAGGCCAGCACATACATGTTTGACGATTCCAGCTCCCCAGTGAGACCGGCGGCCGTCGCGACGCCCGAAGAGACGTCGACGAAATCAGCGGCTGTGCAGCGCTATCACAGCTGCCGCTGGCGTAAAGCGCCTGAGGACGACAACCCGCAGGACTTCTGCTCTCATCGTGACGTGCTGCCTATGGCCGGCACGACCGGCTTCGACCCCGAAGCGTGGTGTCCCGACTGCCAGTTCTACAAAGTGCGGCGGGTCCCGAAGAAGAGGGCGCCGGAAGACTATGGGTACTGAGGCACCAATACTCTATTCAGAAAACTCCCGCGCCAACTCCACCCATTCACCATTCGGCGAGAGCAGCTGGTACGCGCGCCAGTGGGGCTTGGCTTCGGCCGAGTGGCCGGTCTTCTCGAGGGTAATCGCAAGGTAGAAGTGCGCGTCGGCGTACTGGCTGTTCAGGCGTAGCGCAGTCCGGTAACACGTCGCGGCTTCCTGAAAGCGGCCGAGGTCGTGGTAGATGTTGCCGAGATTGAAGTGCGCCTCGAAAAAATCCGGATCGAGGCCGATGGCGCGCTCGTACAGCGCCTGCGCCTCGGCCAGTTCGTCCTTGCCGTAATGGATGTTCGCGAGATTGATGAGCGCGGGCACCAGATACGGATCGATCTCGAGCGCCTTTCGGTACCACGTCGCGGCGGCGTTGTGACGTGACTCGTCCATGTCGAGCGCCGAACCCTTGATGAAGTACTCCTCCGCGAGCGTCTGCGGCGGCAGCATCGGCACGACCGCCTCTTTTCCGGCTTCCTTGCTCGGCTCTTTCGGCTTCAGGCGCGTCAGCTTGATGATGCGCGCCGGCTCCGCATCGATGCGGAAGTCGAACGTCAACTGCCCGCTGCGCTCGGCCTGAAGCGATCTGACGATGGCGCGGAAGGGAGCGGTTGCGAGATCGGCGCTCACCTGCCGGATGAGCAACAGATCGGCAAACGGAAAGTACGTTTCGGTGTGCGTCCGCATGACCGGCCGAATCAGGCCCCACTTCTGCAGATACCGCAGATGGTCCTGGCGCAGGCCCGGATACATGCTCAGCAGATCGCGCTGGCCGTAGTACTGCTGCTTGAGATCCTCGGGCGGCTGGATGCCCGCCA
Organism: Vicinamibacterales bacterium; assembly: GCA_963811435.1. Classification (GTDB taxonomy): domain Bacteria; phylum Acidobacteriota; class Vicinamibacteria; order Vicinamibacterales; family JAMQPK01; genus JAMQPK01. The sequence goes on along the minus strand of CAWERD010000002.1, from coordinate 1,779,300 downwards.
TGCGGCAGAAATCGTTCTCGCTGATGGTCCGGATGCCGAGATCTTCGGCCTTCCGCAGTCTTTCGCTTTTTTCTGATCCGGAAAATCCTTCGGCGCCCACGACGACCAGCGTCGCTTTTGCCGTCACTTCATCGGCAACGGAGCCGCCGAGCCGGATGACGAGCGCCTGGGCTTCTTTGCGGCCGAGCGATGAAAGTTTGCCGGTAAAAACAACGACCTGATCGGCGAGCGGAAGCTGGGAGGACTGTGAAGCCAACGTTTCGGCGAGGATGCAGGAGGCCAGAGTAGAAGTCAAGCGCTTCGGGCCTTACAATCGCTGAGTCATGCTGCTCGCCGGCGACGTAGGTGGAACGAAAACGATCATCGGTCTGTTCACACGGGACGCCGCGCGACCCACCCTTGTCAGCACGCGTACCTATCGAACGATCGACCATCCAGGTCTGGGGGCACTGTCTCAGCAGTTTCTGCGCGACACAGCGACGAAAGCATCCGACATCGAAGCCGCGTGTTTCGGCGTGGCCGGTCCGGTTGAAGGCACGCGCGCGAAGCTCACGAATATTTCCTGGAGTGTCGACGTCGACGCGTTTCGACGGGACGTGCCGGTTCCGCATGCGCATCTCCTGAACGATCTGGAAGCGCTGGCCTGGTCGGTGCCGGTGCTCTCACCGGACGAGATCGAACTGCTGCACGAAGGCGTGCCTGACTCTCATGGAAACATGGGGCTGATCGCGGCCGGCACCGGCCTCGGCATGGCCATCCTTCCCAACGTCGACGGGCGGCTGGTGCCCCGCGCATCCGAAGGCGGCCACGTCGACTTCGCCCCGCGCAACGACGCGGAACAGCGGCTCGCCAATTTGCTGGCAAGAGAGTTTGGCCGCGTCGATGTCGAGCGCGTCGTGTCGGGACCGGGACTCGCGCACATTCATCGGCTGCTGCATGCGCATCAATGCGCGACGCTGACGCCCATGCCTGCCGTGGATGACCTGCCTGCGGCCATTTCGCGCGCGGCGCTCGAAGCCGGCTGCCCTGAGTGCTCTCGCACGCTCGACCTGTTCGTGTCGGCCTATGGCGCTGCTGCGGGCAACCTCGCACTCACTGTTCTGGCGACCGGCGGCCTGTATCTCGGTGGCGGCATCGCGCCGCGGATTCTTCCCGCGCTGCGCTGGCCGATCTTCATGCGTTCATTTCTGGACAAATCACCGATGGACGCGCTCATTTCACGCATCCCCGTAAAAGTCATCCTGAATCCCGGCGCGGGACTTCTGGGCGCCGCTGCATATGCCGCTTAGCCGGTAGCTACCACTACAGCTACCACTAGTGGTACTTTAGGAATGTGGTGTGGCTTTTCGATCGGAACGGCGAAAAGATCCGATACGAGATCTGCCGGGACGACTCCGGCGACGGGTTTCTGCTCGTCATGACGTCGAGCAGCGGGCACAAGCGCATCGACCGCATCTCGCATCCGACCGAGCTCATCGAGCGCTGCACCGAACAGATGCGTCAGCTTCAGGATGACGGCTGGAAGGTAGGATGAAACAATTTTCAGTGCTCGTGCTCGTCTGCCTGGCGTGCGCGCAGGTTCTACTCGGGCAGTCCCCGCGACGACCCGCACGCCCGGCGCCAGCAGCGCCCGCTGCACCGGCGGGAGCGGCCAAACCCCGCGGCGAAGTGCGTGTGCCGTTTCGACCCGGCGAGAGACTGACATTCGACGTCTCGTACTCCAACTACGTCTCGGCCGGCACGGTCACGATGCACGTGCAGGCAAAGCGCCCTTCCTTCAATTCGGTCGCTTACTACGTCGTCGCCGAAGCGCGGCCAACGCCGCTGATGTCGAAGCTCTACACGTTGTATTACAAGGCCGACGTCCTGATGGATGTCTACACGCTGTTGCCGCAGCGTGGCGGGGTGTACAGCGAAGAGGGCCAGCGGCACCAGATGAAGGTGACGACGTACAACGACACGACGCGTAAGGCCACGTTCGAAAACGTCACCGCCAAGAGCGGCAAGCGCGAATTTGCGATTCCTGCATTGACCCAGGATGCATTGTCGGCCGTCTACGTGATGCGCGCGCTGCCGTTGAAGGTGGGCGTCAAGGAAACGATTCCAGTGGCCACGGGCGGGCGCAGCTATCGCGCCCAGGTCAGCGTTGTCGGAACGGAAGCGGTGAAGACGCCGGCCGGGCCGTACCAGGCATTCCGGCTGCGAACGATGCTCTACGGCGACGATGGGCAGCCCAACGGCCGGCCTATCCATCTCTGGATTAGCGATACGCCCAGCCGCGTGCCCGTGCAGGTGCAGTCAGAGCTGGCGGTGGGAGCGTTTCACCTTACGCTGCGCGAGGCAAACCTCGGCCAGTAAACAGGAGATGAGGAGTTCAAGACGCAACGAGCTCGGGTAACCCCAGTGCCGCACGGACCCTCGGATTCACGACCTCGCCATCCCGGGCAATCAGCGTATCTCGCGTGATTTCGTCACCGAGATCGAGCTTCACCGCCCCGTCCTTCACGAGATGCAACAGAAACGTCGTGATGTTTTTCGCGTACATCTGGCTGGCGTGGTAGGGCACTGTTGACGGCAGGTTCGTGGGGCCCAGGATGGTGACGCCGCGCTCGACGACGACTTCATCCGGTCGCGTCAATTCGCAATTACCGCCGCGCTCGGCGGCCAGATCCACGACAACTGAACCCGGCGCCATCCCGCGCACCATGTCGGCGGTCACGAGCACAGGCGCCTTCTTGCCAGGCACCACCGCGGTCGTGATGACAACGTCGCTGGCAGCGACCACGCGCGCCATCATCTCTCGCTGCCGCTGATAGAACGACTCGTCCTGCGCTTTCGCGTATCCACCTTTGTCTTCGGCCTGTCCGGTTTCAAGCGGGAGCTCGACGAACTTGGCGCCGACACTCTGGACCTGTTCCTTCACTGCGGGACGGACATCATAAGCCTCGACGACCGCGCCCAGCTTGCGGGCCGTCGCAATCGCCTGCAGTCCGGCAACACCCACACCGACGATGAACACGTGTGCCGGCGTGATCGTGCCGGCCGCCGTCGTCAGAAGCGGGAACATGCGAGGAAGGGTGTTGGCGGCGAGCAGCACGGCCTTGTAACCACCGATCGTGGCCATCGACGACAGCACGTCCATGCTCTGCGCGCGCGTGATGCGCGGAATCAACTCGAGCGCGAATGCCGTGACGCCTCGCGACGCAATCTCGCGCGCGGTTTCGGGCGAGCCGAGCGGATCGGCCATGCCGATGACGATCTGCCCCGCTCGCATGCTCGAGAAATCGTCCACCCGCACCCGCAGCACGACATCTGCGGCAAATACGTCGGCGCGACTCGCTGCGATCTGAGCGCCCTTATCCTGGTACGCCGCGTCAGGAAAGCCGGCGCGGTCGCCGGCACCGCGCTCAATCCGTACCTCAAATCCGGCTTTCTTGAGTGGCGCGATCGACGCGGGCACGAGCGCGACCCGGCGCTCGCCGGGGAACTGTTCTGTGGGGACTCCGACGTGCATGCGGAGATTCTAGTGCATGCTAGACTGCGGATGGGTTCCAGAACCAAGAACCGCAGGATCACTCTTGCACTTAACCATCGCGCTCGCTCAGCTCAATCCCACCGTTGGCGACATCACTGGCAACCTCGCGCGGATTCGTGGAGCGCGCGAGCGTGCCGCGGCGGCCGGCGCAGATCTGGTCGTGCTGCCGGAGCTCGCTGTCATCGGCTATCCGCCCGAGGACCTGGTTCTGCGCCCCTCGGTGGTCGACGCGTGTCACGCGGCGATCGACTGTCTCGTCCGCGAAAGCCACAGTGCGCCTGCACTCATCGCCACGACACCCTGGCGAGAGGGCGGTCGTGTTTACAACGCCGCCATCGTCATCGACAAGGGGACGATCGCGCCGCGCTTCAAATCGGATTTGCCGAACTACGGTGTCTTCGACGAGAAGCGCGTGTTTGCGGCGGGACCGTTGCCCGACCCCGTGAATTTCCGCGGCATCACGATCGGTGTGCCGGTGTGCGAAGACATCTGGACGCCGGCCATCACCACGCATCTAACGCGTGCGGGCGCAGAGTTTTTCATCGTGCCGAATGGCTCGCCGTTCGAAGCGGGCAAATTCTGGACACGACTCGAGCTTGCCCGGGCACGCGCGTCTGAAACGAACCGCCCGCTCGCGTACGTGAACCAGATTGGTGGCCAGGACGAGCTCGTCTTTGACGGACGATCGTTCGTTGTCGACGCCAAGGGAAATCTGGTGCGCTCGATGGCCGGCTGGGAAGAATCGATCGAGATGACGCGATGGGCCAGGACCGCTGATGGCTGGACGTGCGAAGTGGGTCACATCGAGCCGCCCGGAGAACAGCTCGACGACACGTACAGCGCGTTGATCGTCGGACTTCGCGACTACGTGACCAAGAACGGATTCCCCGGAATCGTCCTGGGGCTGTCGGGCGGCGTCGATTCCGCGCTGAGCGCCGCCGTCGCGGTCGACGCTCTCGGGGCCGAACGCGTGCTCGGCGTGAGGCTTCCTTCCCCGTTTACCGGTCAGGTCAGTACGGAAGAGGCGCAGTTTATCGCCGACCGGCTCGGGATCCGGTTGTTGACCCTGCCGATCGAGCGCGTGATGACAGGCGCCGAGGACACGCTGGCTCCGGTCTTCGAAGGGCGGCCGCGCGACGTCACCGAAGAAAACCTGCAGGCGAGAATACGAGGGCTGCTGTTGATGGGCCTCTCGAACAAGTTCGGCTACATGTTGCTGACGACCGGCAACAAGTCCGAGATGTCGGTCGGCTACGCGACCTTGTACGGCGATATGTGCGGCGGATTTTCGGGTACTGAAGGACCTCTACAAAACCGAAGTGTATCGATTGTCACGATGGCGCAATGCCACCAGGCCAGGTCTCGCGAAGGGCCCGACCGGAGAAGTGATACCTGAGAGAACGCTGACGCGCCCGCCGACCGCCGAGCTTCGCCCGAATCAGACCGATCAGGACTCGCTTCCCCCGTATGACCAGCTCGATGCGATTCTCCGCGGCCTGATTGAAGAGGAAAAGTCTGTCGACGAGCTGGCCGCCAGCGTGGCGCCTCGCGAAGTGGTGACTAAGGTGCAGCAGATGCTTTACACCGCCGAATACAAGCGCCGCCAGGCGCCGCCCGGTGTGAAGGTCAGCCGTCGCAACTTCGGCCGCGATCGCCGCTATCCGATTACCAATCGGTTTCGTGAGCTAAAATGAAGATCTCGTTGAACGGCGAGCCGCGGGAGGTCGCCGGACCCCTGACGCTGACCGCTCTGCTCGCGCAACTGAACATAGACCCACGCCGCGTGGCCGTCGAGCACAACCTGACCGTGGTCAAGCGCGGCCAGTATGACAGCACGCAGATCGAGGACGGCGACGAGATCGAGATCGTGAATTTTGTAGGTGGTGGCAGCTCATGACCAATCCAGATCCTCTCGTGATTGCAGGGCGGGAATTCAGATCCCGCCTCATTGTCGGCACAGGTAAGTACTCTTCGTTTGCCGTCATGCAGAGGGCGCACGAAGCATCAGGCGCCGACATGGTGACCGTGGCGGTGCGGCGGGTGAACATCAGCGATCGGACGAAGGAATCGCTCCTCGACTATATCGACACGGACAAGATCGCTTTGCTCCCGAACACGGCCGGCTGTTACTCCGCCGACGACGCGGTGCGCACCGCGAGGCTTGGTCGCGAAGCGGGGTTGTCGAACTGGGTGAAGCTGGAAGTCATCGGCGACGAGCGCACGCTGTTTCCCGACAACGAAGAGCTCATCGTCGCGACGAAGGTGCTCGTGAAGGAAGGGTTCGTCGTGCTGCCGTACACGACCGACGATCCGATCGTCTGCAGAAAGCTCGAAGACGCCGGCGCCGCGGCTGTCATGCCGCTCGGCGCACCCATCGGATCGGGCCTCGGTATTCAGAACGCCAACAACATCCGGATCATTCGCGAGTTCTCGCGCGTCCCGATCATTCTTGACGCCGGGGTCGGTACGGCGTCCGACGCGACCATCGCGATGGAGCTCGGGGCCGACGGCGTGTTGATGAACACGGCCATCGCAGAGGCGCAGGATCCCGTGGCAATGGCGATGTCGATGAAGCTTGCCGTGCAGTCAGGCCGCCTGGCCTACCGTGCGGGCAGGATGCCCCGGCGCATGTACGCAAGCGCGAGCAGCCCGCTGGCCGGAACGCTCAAATAGCTTCCTGCCGAGCGCGGCGGATCGCCGCGTAATTCTGTGCAAGTACGGCGTTCACCGCCGCCACAGCGCTCCAACCTTGACACCCTAAATCGGCCGTTGTCCTGAGACCGGATGACGGTGTATATTCGCCGCGTTTCTCCCCCGAAGACCTTACGTCCGACCTGTCTATGCACGACGCTCTCGGCGAGGCGCTTGCTGACCGGCGAATCAGAGCCGTGTTGCCGCACGTACGCGGACGCCTGCTCGATCTAGGCTGCGGCGATAACAAGCTGGTGCGGAGGTACGTGAACGGGGTCGGCGTAGACGTGCACCCGTGGCCGGGCGCCGATTTCATCGTGAATAACTCGGCCTCGCTGGAGTACGAATCACACTCCTTCGACACCGTGACCATCATCGCCGCACTGAATCACATCCCGAATCGCGAAGCCGTGCTTCAGGAATGCCGGCGCCTTCTCCGGCCGGACGGGCAGGTCGTCATCACGATGCTGACGCCGGTCACGTCGCGAGTCTGGCATTGGCTGCGCGCCCCGTGGGATGCCGATCAGCGCGAGCGTGGCATGCGGGCGGGCGAAGTCTACGGCTTCACGCCGGCCGAAATCGTCGACATGTTCAGCCGATCCGGCTTTACGCTCTCTTCGCAGAAGCGCTTCATGCTGGGCTTGAACAGGGTGTACGTCTTCGGCGTCGCCGGGACGGGCGCGGCTGCCAGCACGGAACTCCGAAAAAAAGCCTCCTGACGTCTACAGTCGGAATATCGCCGACGAGTCTCGCCCCCGCAGCGCATTTCGCGTGTCTACGATGAGCGGAAACGTCTTCACAATCGCATCGTAGTCGAACGCCGAGTGATTCGTGCAGATCACGGCACAGTCGACGCTGCCCTTTTCGGGATCGGTCGACGGCAGAGTCATGTCGGTCATCTTCAGCGTGGGCACAAACGGGTCGCTGTAGCTGAGCGTGGCGCCGCGGCGATGGAGAAGCTCGAGAATGTCGAGCGCCGGCGACTCGCGCACGTCTCCCACATCCTTCTTGTAGGCGACTCCGAGGATGTGGATTCTGGATCCGTTGATGCTCTTCCGTGCAGAGTTGAGCGCCTCGGTCACCCGCTCGATCACGAACTCGGGCATCGCTCCGTTCACGTTGCCGGCCAGCTCGATGAACCGGCACTCGAAGCCGTTCTGCCGCGCCTTCCACGACAGATAGAACGGGTCGATTGGTATGCAATGTCCACCGAGGCCGGGGCCCGGGTAGAACGGCATGAACCCGAACGGCTTGGTCCCGGCCGCGTCGATCACTTCCCACACGTCGATGTCGAGCCGGTGGCACATCAGCGCAATCTCATTCACCAGGCCGATGTTGACGGCGCGAAACGTGTTTTCGAGCAGCTTCACCATCTCGGCCACGCGCGTGTTGCCGACCTTGACGACCGTGGAGACGACTTTTCCGTATAGCGCAGCGGCGAGCTCGGTGCTCTTCTCGTCGATTCCGCCAACGACCTTCGGAATGTTCTTGGTCGTGTACGTCTTGTTGCCCGGGTCGACACGCTCTGGCGAGAACGCAAGGAAGAAATCCTTGCCGACCCTCAGGCCGCCGGCCTCGAGGGCGGGCTGGGCAACTTCTTCTGTCGTTCCAGGGTAGGTTGTCGACTCGAGAATGATGAGCTGCCCCTTGCGAAGCACCGCCGCCGTGGCCTCGATGGCCTTGACGACATACGACAGATCCGGATCGCGTGTCTTGCGAAGCGGTGTCGGCACGCAGATATCGATGACGTCGACGTCGGCAAGCGCTCGCTGGTCGGTGGTGGCTTTGAACGTGCCGGCCTTGACGACCTCGAGCAGCTCTTCGCACGGCACGTCCGGAATGTAGCTATTGCCGGCCATCAGCGCGTCGACTTTCGACTGGTCGACGTCGTAGCCAATCACGTGCAGTCCAGCCCTCGCAAATTCGACGGCCAGCGGGAGGCCGACGTAGCCGAGGCCGATGATGCCGACGCGCGCTTCTCCACTTTTGATTCGTTGCAACAAATCCATGTCACGCTCTCTCTTGAAAGAATTCGCGGATCGCCTCGACGACCCACGCTTGCTGCGCCTCGGTCAGCTCACCGTAGATCGGGAGCGCCAGCACTTCGTTGGCGGCGGCTTCGGCGGCCGGAAACGAGCCTGCCGAATAGCCGAGGCCCCGGAAGCATGGCTGCAAGTGAAGCGGCAGCGGATAATAAACCTCAGAACCGATCTCCCGATCCTTGAGATGCGCGCGCAACCGATCGCGTTCTGACGTCCGAATCACGTACTGATGAAAAATGTGCGTGCTGTTCACGGCCCGGACGGGCAGTTTCACGACGTCGGTCAAGCCGGCCTTCCGGAACATGGCGTCATACCGATCGGCATTCAGTCGCCTCGCCTGCGTCCACCCGTTCAGGTACGGCAGCTTCACGCGCAGGATCGCCGCCTGCAGCGCGTCGAGCCGGAAATTCGCGCCGACCGAATCGTGATGATATTTCACTTCGCCGCCATGCTGACGAATCGCCCGCAGTCTCCGCGCCAGCCCGGCATCGCGTGTCGTGACCAGACCTGCGTCGCCAAACGTGCCAAGATTCTTCGTGGGGAAAAACGAGAAGCATCCAATCGCTCCCAATCCTCCCACGGTTCGGTGTCGGTACTTCGTACCGATGGCCTGGGCGGCATCCTCGACGACGGGGACGGATCGCCGTGCGGCAACGTCCAGCACGACATCCATGTCCGCGCTCTGTCCAAATAGATGCACGGGAATGATCGCCTTGGTCCTGGGCGTGATGGCCGATTCAATCGCCGCTGCATCGATATTGAACGTGGCCGCATCGATGTCGACAAACACCGGCTGCGCCCCGAGCCTGGCGATGCTGCCCGCTGTCGCGAAGAACGAAAACGGGGTCGTCACGACGTCATCGCCCGGGCCAATATCGAGCGCCATCAGTGCCGCAAGCAGTGCATCCGTTCCCGACGACACGCCGATCGCGTGCGGAACGTCGAGAAACGCGGCCAGCTCGCGCTCGAGCGCCTCGACTTCCGGCCCCAAGATAAACTGCTGGGCATCGCATACCCGCGTCATCGCTTCGAGCACCTCGGTGCGAATCGGCGCGAATTGCGCCTTGAGATCCAGAAGCGGGACTTTCTGCGCCCCTCGACTGACGCTCGGGGCGTCTCCTGGTGGCTTGGACGGCGCGGACATAAGCTTCGTATCCTACCGTATGGAATCGCATGAGTGAAATCGATGTCGCCGTGATCGGTGGAGGTATCGTCGGGCTTGCCACGTCGCTGACGCTTGCCAGACGTGGTGCGCGCGTCTGTCTGATCGAGCGCGAGTCGAAGCCCGGCCGCGGCATGAGCACGCACAACAGTGGGGTGATTCACGCAGGCATCTACTACCCGCCGGGCTCGCTCAAGGCAAAATTATGTCTGGAAGGGCGCAACCGGCTTTACGAATTCTGCGAGCGGCACAATGTGCCACACCAGCGCTGCGGAAAGCTTCTCGTTGCCGCACACGACGGTGAGATTCCAGAACTCGAAGCGTTGCGCGCCCGAGGTCTCTCAAATGGCGCGACGTCGCTCGAGATGGTCGGGGCTGATTTCGTCCAGCGCAAAGAGCCTCACGTCCGTGCAGCGGCGGCGGTCTGGTCGCCCGATACCGGCATCGTCGAAGCCGAAGCGCTGATCAATGCTCTGAGCCGTCTCTGTCGAGAAGCGGACGTCGCGATGCTCGTCGGCACGACGGTGGTCGATGCGGCCGCTTCAAATGGCGGGGTCGAGATCGTGACGCCGCACGAGCGCTTCGTCGCCGGCACCGTCGTGAATGCCGCCGGCCTGCAGGCAGATGAGGTCTCGGCGATGCTCGGCGGAAGGCGTTTCCGGATAAAGCCCTGTCGTGGAGAATACGCGGAGCTCGCGCCGGCGAAGCGCCATTGGGTAAACGGTCTCGTCTATCCCCTGCCGCACGCCGACGGTTCGGGACTGGGCGTGCATCTCACCAAGACGACATGGGGCAGCGTCCTCATCGGGCCGACGGCGAAGTATCAGGATTCAAAAGACGACTACGAAGGAGCCCGCCTTCCGCTCGAGGCCTTTCTCGAGCCCACCCGTGCACTGCTGCCGGAGATTGCGCTCGCCGACTTGCAGCCGGGCGGCACGGGCATCCGGGCAAAGCTCCACGGCCCGACGGAAAAGTTTGCGGACTTCCTGATCGAGCGGGATGCACAGAACGAGAACGTGATCCAGGTGGCGGGCATCGAATCGCCCGGTCTGACGGCGTGCCTTGCAATCGGCGATATGGTCGCTCATCTGTGGGATTCTTGACCACGAAGACAAAACCGCGACGACACGACGAGCGCGATGACGCGACGAAGGCAAAACCACGAAGACACGAAGACACGAAGACACGAAGACACGACGGGAACGACGAATTAAGCATCACGGTAGTCACGGTAGCGCAGGGCTTTAGCCCTGCCTTGCGGGCAACCCCGAGGATCCGGCTACCACGAGCACAACCACATCACGAGACTGCATCGACTTCGCGCCCTGGCGCGCGAGGACCCCAACGCGGCCCACGAAGTCGATTCGTATCTACAGAACCCCGTCGCGCTCGTCGCGTCGTCGCGTTGGCAGGATCCTTCGTGCCTTCGTGCCTTCGTGTTGATTTAGTCTTTCGGCGTGTTGAGTTCCATCGACCGGACGCGATAGAGCAGGTCTTCGAGAAGTTTCCTGTTCGCAGAGATGACGTCGGCGACCAGGCCGATGAGCATGACCTGAAAGCCCACGATCATGAGAACCGCCGCCAGCAGCAACGACTGCAGGTGCCCCTGGCCATCGTTGTTGAAATAGAAATACAGAAATCTGAACGAAATAGCGAGACCACCGGCAAATGTCAGGAACCCGATGCTCGTAAACACCTTGAACGGTTCGTACATCGCGTAGATGCGCACGATGGTCGAAGTGGACCTGTTGAGATAGGTCCAGACGTTATCGAACAACCTCGACGGACGCGTCTTTGGATTCGAGCGAATGGGAACATGAGCGATGGCCATCCGCTTCTTGCCGGCTTGAATGATCGACTCGAGCGTGTAAGTGAAGTCTGAAACGATGTTCATCCGAAGCGCCGCTTCGCGCGTATAGGCTCGAAACCCGCTGGTCGTATCCGGCACTTGTGTATTCGAGACCTGCCTCACGACCCAGCTGCCGAGCCTCTGCAGGCGTTTCCGGGTCCAGGAGAGGTGCTGGAGCGCGGCGACATTGCGATCACCAATCACCATATCGGCGGAGCCGTTTACCAGAGGGGCGACGAGCGTGCAGATATCCTCACCGGCGTACTGGTTGTCGCCGTCGGTGTTGACGATGAAGTCTGCGCCGAGCTTCAGAGCCGCATCGATGCCGGTGGTGAAGGCGGTTGCAAGACCTCGCGTGTTTTTGAGCGAGATGATGTGCTCGACGCCGCTGCGCCGCGCCACTTCAACCGTGTCGTCGGTCGATCCATCGTCGATGACGAGCACTTCGATTTTGTCGATACCCGGAATGTGGCGGGGCAGATCGCGCACGGTGTCGGGCAGCGTCTGGCCCTCGTTCAGACACGGAATCTGGATGATCAGTTTCTTCATGTGGCCTGGGGCACTTCAGCCGAGCCGACAAGCGTTTCGATGACACCATCCCAGGTAACCAGCCGGGCGCGATCGCAGCCGGCCTCGCCGAAACGCGCCGCCCGTGCCCGGTCGGCGGCAAGGGAATTGATCGCCGACGCAATCGCCTCTGGCGCCGGCTCGACGACGATCCCGTTGACCCCGTCGTTCACGAATTCGAGCGGCCCACCGGAATCGGTGGCAGTAATCACCGGTTTGCGGGCGAGAAACGCCTCGAGGGTCACGTACCCGTAATCCTCGTCGAACGGCGCGTAAACAACCGCGAGGGTGCCTTTGTACAACTCGATGAGACCTTCCTCGCCGACCGACCCTGCAAAATCAATCCGGTCGGCGACGCCCAACGAACTGGCCAGCTCCTCGATGTGCCGTCGCTGAGTCCCGTCCCCAACGATCACCAGACGTACTGGACGATCGACATGCGCCATTGCGCGCACAACCAGATTGGGCCGCTTGATCGATTCGAGGCGGCCCACAAACAGAATGTAGTCGCCGTAAGGACCGGGCCCGAGACGATCTGCAAACGGAGGCGGATGATACAGCGCTTTCGCAGTGAGGCCGTTGTATTTCGCGAGGCGGTTTGCCGTGTTCTGGGCGTTGGCAAAGAGCCGGCGGCATTCGCCCAGCATCTTCGTGTCGAGATCGACGAGCGACTGTCGCAGGCCAACGTCTTCGTCACTGTGAGTGAAGTCGCTGTACGGCGTTCCGCACAATTCATACGCGGCACGGTACTGATGGATCAGCCACGCCACCTTGTTCGGATGGCGGACGAAGTAAGACGGGAACTTCGTTCCGATGACGAGGTCGATCGTCTCTCCGTTGCTTTCGCTCAGATCGATCAGGCGCCATGCAGCAGCATGGGCAAGGATCTCGCGCTTCGGCGTCCACTTGAAGGGAATGCTGACGAGCTCGGCTTCGTATCCGCGCCGCCGCAACTGTTGATGCAGAGCGCGAACGTGGTACTCGGCGCCGCCGTGTACGAACGGAACCTGAACTTCGCAGACTATGACGCGTCGAATGGTCATCTTCGGTCGAGGGCGGCCTCATTGTATCGCGGCAGCGCACTCCTGTACGATGCGGCTCCGTGACGGAAACCCGGACGTCGAGGCTGGTCGCCATCGCACTCCTGACGTGCGTTCTGCTGTATGCCGGGCTGCTGCGCCTCGACGCGCTCTTCAAATCCTATGGCCCTTACGATCATCCGGCGTGGCTGTCGGCATTGCAGCCTCTTGTCACGTCAGCTGCCTCGTCGCTGACGCCCGATTGGCGGTGGCGCCACGTGGAGGTGCCCTACGTCGGGGGCGATCCGGTGAATTACCTGAAGTTCGCACGCGAGATGCGGAATTTCTATGCCGCGCATGTGCGCGAGCCCGGATTCCCTGGCGCCACACGGGTCGCGTTGATGTTGACGGGCGACGCCGATGTCGCCGTCAGCCTCACCTCGATCACGTTCGCATTGCTGACCCTCGTGGCAACGTTCGCGCTCGGATGTGCCATCGGATCGCCCGCTGCCGGACTCGCCGCCGCTGCCGCGCTTGGCATCGACAACAGTGCGGTGTACTGGTCGATCGGTGGATGGCGCGACGAGATGTTTGCGTTCTTCGCCGTCCTCAGCGCATGGGCGTGGCTTCGCCTGGCCCAGCACGCCACCGATCGGCGGGCTGTCGTCGCGGGGCTCGTCAGCGCGGGAGCACTCCTGACCAGAATCACGTCGCTCAGCTTTCTCGTGCCGGCCATCATCTATTTGCTCGCTCGCCGACAGCACGCCAACCGGCCTGTTCGACAGGTTGGAATCGCTGTCGGCATCCTCGTCGCTCTTACGGCACCCTTTTTCATCAACTGCGCAATCGCGACTGGCGACCCGTTTTATGCCATCAATAACCACACAGCCTTCTATCTGAATCGCGAGGGCACCGCGGAACCAGCACCGACCAGCGCGGTTCGGTACCTGAATCGACAAATTCAAGCTCCGCCCGATTGCCGCCGCCGACACCGTCGCGACCGGCGTCTTCCTGTATCCGTTCGCGAACAAGTGGGACGGCCTCGACATGTGGCAGCAAGGCCTCGGTGCGCTGCTCGCCTGCCTGGCCATTGCCGGCCTGGTCACGTGGCTGTGGCAGCGTGATGGACGCATGCTCCTGCTGTTGTTGATCAGCGCTCTTGTCCCGTTCAGCGTGACATGGACCGTGATCGGTGGTGCCGAATGGCGACTCACCCTGTTCGCGTATGCGTTCCAACTGCTGGCGGCGTTCTGGTTCGTCGACAGGCTGGTGCGTCATGCGCCTGAGTGGCGGAGTCTCTCGCGCAGGCAAATCAGGCAGCCCCTTCTTACGCTCCTGGCATTGACGACGGTATTTGCGGGCTGGACGTACGCGATGCCATACGCTGTTGTGCGGGAAGCACTGAAAGATGGCGGGTCGGCCACCGTGCCGGCAGGACATCGCGATTGGTGGTTCTTCGACCAGGGATGGTCGCGCATGGTGAAGACCGGTAATGTCGTGAGCCGGTTCGCCACGCAGCCGGTGGCCACCGCGCGCCTCCTCCTTCCCGATATTCGACCCTACGCCCTCGTGATGCGGATTCAGCCGCTCGACGCAGCCAACCTGCCACAACAGAAGATCGACGTGACGATCAACGGTCGAACGCTGGGAGCCCTGACACTCACGTGGAACGCCGAGCGGATCGGCGACTACCGGCTTGAAGTGCCCGCGGCGGTTGTCCGCCCCGGCTTGAACGAACTGGCTTTCCGATCCGAGAGGATGATGCTCGTGCGCGACGGCCGCGAACCGTTCCCGACGATGGCGCCCGATCGACCCGTCGCGTTCCGCCTGTGGTATGTCACCATCGTGCCTCGCTGACGCGGCCGATGTAATTGACGTACCATTCGGCGTGCCCTCGCGTTCGCCGCATCGCATCGTCATGATCTCGTCGTCCTATCCACGGTTCCATGGGGATTCAGTCGGTAGCTTCATCGAACCGATCGCTCAGGGCATCGCGCTGCGCGGGCACGAGGTGCATCTGGTTGCACCGTGGCACCCGAAGTGGGACCGTCCGAAGGTCGATGGCGGCGTGCATTTCCATCTCTTTCATTACGCTCCTCTGGCCAGCCTCAACACATTCGGTTACGCCGAAGGCATGCGGGCCGACGTGCGGCTGCGGGCGTCGGCGATTGCCGTCGCACCGCTTGCGGTTCTTGCGGGATGGTTCAAGGCGCTTCGCGTGGCTCAGAAGAAGCGCGCGACGATCGTGCACGCGCACTGGGTCGTGCCGGGGGGCGTGATTGGAGCTGCGGCCGCGGGATCAGTCCCGCTCGTCATCAGCCTGCACGGCTCGGATGTTTTTGTCGCCGAGCGTCACGCGGCAGCGCGCCTGGCGGCACGCCGCGCGTTTGCGCGCGCACGATGGGTCACCGCCTGCAGCGAAGACCTGCGCACCCGTGGTGTCACCATCGGCGCGGACGCGACGCAGTCGAGCGTCGTTCCGTATGGCGTCGACAGCGAGCGCTTCAAACCCGACGCGCAGGCGCGAATCGCCGTCCGAGAGAAGCTGGGCATCGCCGATAATGTACCGCTGGTCCTCGCCGTCGGCCGCCTCGTCAGAAAAAAGGGATTCGAGTATTTGATCGACGCCGCTGCCATTCTCAAGTCGCAGCATGCGAGCCTCCATGTTGCCATCGCCGGAGACGGCGACCTCGAAGGCGAGCTTCGCGCCCGCGCGCAACAGTCAGGGGTCGGCGATATCGTCCGGTTTCTCGGCGTCGTGCCTCACCACGAAGTTCCTGCGCTGCTTGCAGCGGCCGATATCGCCATCGCCCCATCGGTGCACGATGCCGCCGGCAATGTCGACGGGCTCCCGAATACCGTCATGGAGATGATGGCGTCGGGCACGCCGCTCGTCGCAACTCCAGTCGGCGGAATCGGCGCCATTGCGACCGACGGCGCGACCGCTCGTGTCGTTCCCGAGCGAGACGCGCGTGCCCTCGCGAGAGCCATCGACGATCTTCTGCGCGAACGGCCGGCCGCGCTCGCCCTCGGACGTCAGGCACGCGATCTGGTCTGCCGACAGCACAGCTGGGCTCGCGTGGCCGAAGATTTCGAGGCGGTGTACGAGCGGGCGTCGAGGAGCAGCACGTAGTCCATGCTGACGATCTGGCTGCTCCTTGCCATCACGGTTCTGCCGGGCGCGGTCATCTTCCGATTCCCGTTTGCCGACCGTTCCAGGCGTGCCGCGCTGACAATAGATGAACGGGCGTTCTGGATGGTGGTCACGAGCGTGATCATTTCCACGACCGTCACGTTCGTGCTGGCCGCGATGGGCGCCTACACGCTCGAGCGGCTCGCACTGTTCAATACTCTCCTGGCAATCGGCCTGGCCATCGCCTCGGGCGGTAATTTGCGCCTCTCGCCAAAAAGCAACACGCCGAACTGGACTGCGGTGTTGCCTGTCGCATTGGTCGCTCTGGGTGTATGGATGTACTTTGGAGTTCCCGCAGCCGAATACGTCCTCGGCGGACGCGATCCCGGCGTCTACGTGAGTGAGGGCATCCAAATCGCACAACGTCGATCGCTCGCCACTGTCGATTCGGTTGCGGCCGCCGTGCCCGCGTCCACAAGAGACCTTTTCTTTCCTCCGTACGGTGAGGCCGGCTACTACAGCGTCCGATTCATGGGGTTTCATCTGCGCGATCCGGATACCGGCACGGTCAGCGGCCAGTTTCCGCAGGGATACCCGGTGTGGATCGCCATTGCGTACGGCGTTGACGGCGTCACAGGGACACGGCGCGTAATTGCCTGGTGGGCGATTCTTGGCGTCCTTGCGGTTTACTACGCGGCCAAGCGTCTCATCGGACCGATCCCGGCTGCGGCTGCGGCGGGCCTGCTGTGCGTGCATGTCATTCAGACGTGGTACGCGCGATATCCGAATTCCGAAATCGTCACGCAGGCATTGATGTTTCCCGCATTGCTCGCTCATGCGTATGCGCACGAAGACGAGGATTCGTTCTTCGGACCCATCGCCGCATCTCTGATCGGCCTTGCGCTCTTCACACGGCTCCCTGTCGCGATCGCGCTCGCTCCGATCGTCGTGGCATCGCTGCTCGTGCACATCACAGGTCATCGACTTCGCGTGGGATTTCTCATCACGTTGACGGCCTGGCTCGCCGCCGCCGGGGTGTACTACACAACCCAGCTCCGGCCGTACTTCAGCAGGCCAATCAGCTACGTGCAGTCGCTCGAGCTCATCCACCTTGTACCGCTTGCCGCCGCGGCTGTGGCAATTCTGGTGCTGCTCTGGGCCATACGAAAACCTCAGGTCGCCTCGGCTACCCGAAAGGGGCTGCCAATCGCACTCATCGCTATTGTGTGGGTCGGCGGAATCTATGCGCTCTACTTCCGCGAGCCTGGAGGCCGGCTCGCTCCACACGACGCTCACGCTCTTCGCGTCTTCACCGATCTCTACGTCTGGCGCCTGGTGTTCGGCCTTGCGATGGTCGGCTACGGCCTGGTCGTGTGGCGATCGTTCTGGCGTGCGCCGGCGCTCATCCTGACCGTCACGACGCTCTCGCTGTTCTTCCTTTACAAGATGAGGATCTGGCCCGAGCACTTCTGGCTGGCGCGGCGGTTCCTCACGGAACTTCTGCCGGGGACTTTCATTTTTGCCGCCGCGGCCGTGTTCGCGCCGGTGTGGATTGAACGATCCGAATCGCGAACAGTGGGGTCTGACCCCCGTGATATCAAGGGGGTCAGACCCCTTTTGTGGGCTATTGGCCTGCTCGCCGTGATCTTCCTGGGCCAGCACTACCTCGAGGCTTCGCAGGCCATCCGCACGCACATCGAATACGCCGGCATCATCCCGAAAATCGAACAGCTCGCGGCCGGCTTTGGCGACAACGATCTCGTCCTGGTCGAGGCGCGCGCCGCCTCGGACCTGCACACGCTCGCTCTTCCGTTGTCCTACATCTGGGCGCGAAACTCGCTCGTGCTGTACAGCCCTCGACCCGAGAAGCCGATGTTTGTCGAATTTCTGCGATGGGCGAGAGAGAGGTACGACAACGTGTTTTTTATCGGCGGAGGGGGTACCGATTTGCTGTCGCCAGGCATGCGCGTCGAAGCCGTCAAGACGGAACGCTTTGCCGTGCCGGAGTATGAAATGACGCCGTACCCCGTTTATCCGAGACGATCGCGGATGAAGCCGTTCGATTTGACGGTGTATCGGTTCGTTGACGGCTCGGCCGGCGAAGGGGGATTCAGCATCGACGTCGGAGGTGCCGACGATCTTCAGCTGGTACGCTTTCATGCGAAAGAACGCACCGGAGGCGAGGAGATCACCTTCAGGTGGACGCGCGATCATTCCTTCTTTTCGGTGCCGGTCGTGAAAAAGACCGACCGCGAGATCGTCCTGCGCATGAACAGCGGGCGGCCGCGAAACGCCCCGCCCGCCCGGGTCACGGTCTTTCTCGCCGAGACCGGGATTGGCAGCGCCAATCCCGACGCGCAGTTCCGTGACTATACGTTTGCGATTCCGCCCGAGCTCGCGGACGAATTGTCTCGAAAGAGCGGAGCGATCGAGGTGCGTGTGGAGAGCACGACGTGGACGCCGCGCGACGTGCTTGGCGGCGGCGATGATCGTATGCTCGGCGTGATGATCGATCGGGCAGAGATCAGGTAGTGTTCGAACACCTGCAGATTCCCTATCGCCAGGAGCGGATTCTGGTGGGCATGGCCGACGCGGGCCTGCGCACGGCGGCGGCGCTCGGATGGCCGCGCCGGGCGCGCGGTCCTCATGGCTCGCCCCAACGAATTCTGCTGCTGCGGCTCGAGCGGATCGGCGACTTGCTCATGGTACTCGAGGCGATCGCGCTCGTCCGATCGCTGGCGCCACGAGCACGTATCGATCTGGTTGTCGGCAGCTGGAATCGAGCGCTCGCAGAGCTGATTCCCGGCGTCGACTCGATTGAAACGCTCGACGTGCCATGGATGGCACGCGAGGGCGCGGGGCTGACGTGGCCGGCACTCATCCGGCACGCGCGCGGCTGGCGCGATCGCCACTACGATCTGGCGATCAATTTCGAGCCCGACATTCGAAGCAATCTTCTACTGGCACTGTCGGGCACGGCTCGGCGCGTCGGATTTCTGTCGGGCGGCGGCGGCTCCGTGCTCACCGACGCCATCGCGCCAGATCCGCGTGCGCACATTGCCGACAACGCCAAAGCATTGGTCGAACGGGCCCTGGGACGCTCGGATTCGACGGCGCCGCGAACGTCTGCTCAATTGAACATTCCCGCCGAAGCACGGCGGCGGGCTGCCGAGCTCGTGGGCGTTCCGAAGAACGGCGCCGCGTTGATTGGCATTCAGCCGGCCGCCGGCCGCCGAATCAAGGAATGGGATCCGATGCGTTTCGTCGAGGTCGGCGCCGAGCTTGCGCGCACTCGCGGCGCCTCGGTGTTGCTCCTGGGCGCTGCCGGAGACAAGCCCGTCCTTGATGCGGTGCGCGCCGCATGGCCTGCCGACGTGCCGTTGATGGAGCTGCCGACGGAGACCGGCCTCGTGGTGCTGGCGGCGGTGTTGGAGCGACTCGCGTTGTTGATCACCGGGGATACCGGACCCATGCATCTTGCGGCCGCCGTCGGGACCCCGGTGCTCGCCATTTTCGGTCCGTCGCTTCCAACGCGGTATGCGCCGTTGTCGGCACGGTCGAGAATCGTGCGCATCGACATTCACTGCAGCCCGTGCAATCTGATGCGGCGGCCGCCGACGCGGTGTCTCGGCCGTGTGCCGGATTGCCTCGCGGGCATCATGTCGGCCGACGTGCTGCGTGTGGCCAACGAGATGCTCGACGCCTCATGAAGTCGCCCCGGGTCACGTTCGTGGCGATCTGCGTGGCGCTGGCCATCGGTGTGCCGGCGTTTCCGGCGATCGTCGAGTGGATGACACCGCAGGCAGGCCTCACCCGGTCTTTCTACGCGTTGCCCGGATTCGGTGGTCCGCCGATCGAGTCGCGAACCACCGCCATCGACCTGCGATTTCTCGACGACCAACCCGAGCTGCCGCGCACGCAGATCAGCGCGCGGTGGCAGGGATTCTTCTTCGTGTCCGAACCGCAGACCGTTGAATTTTTTGCGGGAGGCAACGACGAGGTCGAGCTGAGCGTCGATGGCCAGCTCCTCCTGAGGCGCAATCAACGCGAAGGTATGAGAACGCAGGGCCGCCGGCTCGCGCTCGAGGCCGGCGCGCATGAGCTGTCGGTGAGCTTCCAGAATTTCGGCGGCGGCATGTCGCTGAACATTCAGCGATCGCTCGAAGGACAGCCGCCAGGTCCCTTTCTCCCGGCAGAGTTGTTCCAGCAGCACGTCGAATTCCGCCATGTGCGGGCGCTCGACGCGGCGCGGTGGGTCCGTCGCGCGACGCCACTCATCCTGGCGGGGCTCGCCGTTCTGCTCGTGGGCACCTTCTCGGCCGTGAACTTCAAATCCTGGCAACAAACCGGTGCGCCGAAGAGTGCTCGCGAATACGCGCGCCGGCTCTGGCTGGTCGCCGCGCCGGCTTTGCTGGCGCCGCTCGTCATCTTCGTCCTCGGGCCGCACACCATCTTCACGAACAACCCCGGCGAGTTCGCGGTGCCATTCAGACAGCTCGCAGCGCCCTGGCTGCTGCGAACAGCCGCACTCAATTGGCTCATCCTGCTCGGCGTTGGGTGCGTCGTGGCGATGTTGTCGGAGCGGTCAGCCCGGTTCTACTCGGCGGTGCTCTTCGCGCTCGGCCTCATGGTGTGGGGCCAGGGCAATTTATGGAACGCCGACTACGGCGTGCTGGCCGGCCGTGAGGTCGATCTCGCGGAACACACCTCGCGCGCTCCCTATGAACTGGGCGCTTTCGCAGGAGTGCTGATCGCCGCTGCCGTCTTTTTCCGCCCCGTCAGCCGGATTGCGCCGTTTGCCGCGCTCGCATTCATCGGCGTGCAGGCCGCGGGAGCGGCAGCAAACAGCGCTGGACCGGCGGCCGAGCAGGCGCGCTGGGTCGAGCCGCCTCCGGAGCTTTACCAGTTCTCATCCGAGAAGAACATCCTTCACATCGTGCTCGACGAGTTTCAATCGGACGTGTTTACCGAGATTCTCGACCAGGACCGGTCTTCCCTCGACAAGCAGTTCAGCGGTTTCGTCTATTTCGCCGATCACTCGGGCACCTTTCCCACGACATCGATGAGCATGCCGGCGATGCTGACCGGCCTGGAGTACCGGAATCAGAAACCGGCGCCCGACTTCGTCAGAGAAGCGTTCAAGCAGTCCTCAATCTTCGACAAGGTCAGTCGCGCCGGTTACAACGTGGACGCCATGTCCATCGTCCCGATTGCCTCGTTCGAAGACTGGCTGGGTCCAGAAACAGCGCCGAACTGGAAAGGCGCGCGCTTTCGCATCAGGAAGCCGTTCATCAGCCAGGGAGACTACCGGGAAGTGTCGGCACGGGAACTCGCCGAGCTGTCGTTGTTCCGTCACGTTCCCCACTCGCTGAAGGCATTCAGCGTAGACCGGCCCGACACGTTCTATCGCGCCATCTGGATGGATCGCGGCGACTCGCCGGCTCAAATCAGACGGCACGAAGCCAGCAACTCGGTGGCATTCCTGGAACACTTTACGAGCATGATGAGCGCGGGCCGCGACCGGCCCGTCTACAAGCTCGTTCACGTTGGCGTCCCGCACCGTCCGATCGTCGTCGATCGCGAATGCCGCTTTCTCGGCCTCACCGACATGTCGAGGCAGACATATGCGGAGCAATCGCGATGCGCGATCAGGCTCGTATCGGCGATTCTCGAGCGGATGCGTTCGCTCGACATCTACGACAGCAGCCTCATCATCGTCTCTTCCGACCACGGAACCGACCTGACGCCTCTGGGCTTCGCCGGAAAGAGCGACAGTCTCTCGCTCGTTCCAGGGCCCTCCACCTCGCGACTGCCGGCCACTGCGGGAAGCGCGAAGGCCATCATGTTCATCAAACCGCCGCAAAGTACGGGCCCGATTTCCATTTCGGACGCGCCTACGACACATATCGATCTGCAACCGACGATTCTGGATGTCCTCAAGATGCCGGGAGGATCTGCTGAAAGCTCGATGCTCAGACGCGATCCCAAAGAGCCTCGCATTCGAACCTACGGGATGTACGACCCTCGTCAGCGTTTTCCCAAGGAGTATCTCGACCGTCTCGATTTGCTTTCGATCGACGGTCACGTAACCGCTGCGGCGTCGTGGCACGTTCAGCGATCGATCTGGAATCCGCGCGCCAGGCTGGACAGCCGCGACATCGATGTCGGACCGCGAGAGGCCCATCGCTATCTCGGACCGGGATGGTCGTTCGAACAACGCGAGCCCGCGAGTGGTGGCGGTGAGGTGACGTTTGCGCGACCGGTCACGCCGAAGGCCGTGATTTTTGCCTCGCTGCCGAAGGAGGCGGTTGAGGTCGTTCTTCGTGCATCAACGTCACCGGGCCCTGCCCCGCAATCGATCAGGGTCTGGGTGGATGGGAACGAAACCACACGACTTTCAACGGAGGGCACCGGATATCGCGATCTGTCGGTGAAAATTCCAGCCAATTCGGCTCGGCCGACGATTAGTGAAATTACACTTCATCTCGAGAATGGCGAGGAGGCGGTACCGCTGTTCAAGCTCGATCGAATACTTATTCGCTAGCGTCTGTCACACGCCACGCCATCACCGTCGAGCCCTGGAGCTCGACTGGCAGAAACCGCCCGAACCAACCCAACCGCACACGCGCGCTGCTGGTGACAAACTCGGCCCGTCGCCGGCGGAAAAAGCGCAGCAGGTCGATCGGCGCCGCGTAGTAAACGGCATCGGCATCACCACCGGCGGACGCGTGCAGGATCGGCTGGCGATACAGGAACTCCGCTTCTGGCGAGAGCCGTTTACGCCAGGCCAGCCCGGCATTCCGCTTCCACCACGGCCACGCACCCCGGCCGCGATTGACGCCGAACGCGAGACGCTGACGGCCTCGAAGCCGATCTTCGACGGGCGTCCACAGGGACGCATGATTCGGAAGGCCGATGATGATGTATCCCGGACGCCGTACCACTCGCAGCGCCTCTTCCAGCGCGTGAGCCACGTCGGGAATGTGTTCCATCACCTCGAATGCAACCACGGCATCGAGCGAGCGATTCCGAAATGGCAGCTGCAGGGCGTCACCAGCAACGGCGTGGAGCGCGGAAGAACTGTTTCGGCTCGGAAGCGATGGACGAGGTCGACAGCTCCATCGCTATGGCCCGTGCGTCTGGTTTCCGGCTTAGAAATGCACGCATCGCGCCGGCCGAGCCGGCACCGATCTCGAGAAGTCGCAGATTCGGCTGCGTCAGAACCGATTCCATCACGCCGAGGAGCCTTGTGAAGTAGCGGGCATCGTGCGAACCCTGCTGTTGTGCGTATCCTTCGCTGTGTTTGTAGAACGCCGCCATGGCGGCACGCACCCGCGCATCGGGCAGCTGCGGCGTCAGCTCGCACTCGACCGCGTGACGTGGGGCGTTGTCGCTCGTTCCGGTCACTTCTGTGCGTAGACAACGAACCCGAGAGGAAACTTCGTGCGGCTCGAACTGACGCGGGCGATGAGCGGGTTCAACAGATTCAGCACAACGCGGCTCCGACCGCCGGCGTTGATGATCTCCCAAATCACCTGCAGGCGATTGCCGTGGTGAATGACTTCGACGTGACGGAAGTTCCTGAAAAGGTATTTCAAGGAATCCCAGGTGAAGCGGTAGTGGTCTTGCGGATCGGGATGATATCTGTATAAGAACCGGGTCGACAGAATGCAGGTGCCGCCGGGCTTCAGCACATCGTGAATGCGGTCAATCGCGCGCTGGGGGTTGTACAGATGTTCGAGAACCTCGATGGCGAGGACGATGTCGAACGGGTCTCCATGCCATTCGAGCTCGTGCAAATCGCAGCAGATATCCGGCTTCTTGGCAGGATCGATGTCGAGCCGCACGTAGCGCAGGGCTCGAACGTATTGCTCGTACGGTGCGGCTTTGGCTCCGACGTCAAGTACGACTCCGGGTGACAGACGCTGGAACTGCTTGCGGAGCTCACGTTCGAGCGACAACCGGTTGACAGAACGGATCTTCAGCGTGGGGATGCGGGGCCAGAGTGACTGTCGCAACGCTCGAAACACGACTGAAGCCTACAACGAATTCCGCTGCGCCAGGAGTTCCCGGTAGACCTCCATCGTCCGATCCGCCGCGGCACGCCAGGAAAATTCCTTCTCGACAAGCGCTCGGCTCGCACCGCCCATCGTCTGGAGCCGGCCGCGATCGCGCAGGGCTTCGCGTATCGCTCCTGCCAGCGCCTCCACGTCGCCCGGCTGAACCAACCAGCCATTGCTTCCGGGAATGACCTTGTCTGGCAATCCACCGGCCCTCGTCGCGACGACGGCACGACGATGGGCCATCGCTTCGAGCGTGACGAGCGAGCTGCCTTCGTAGAGCGTCGGATGCACGAAGAGCGTCGCGGCCTCATACCACCCGTGCAGATCTGCAGCGTCGGCGCGTCCCCACAGGACAACGCGGTTCGCAAGACTCGCCGCGGCCAACTGCCTGGACAACGTGTCGCGCAGCGGTCCGTCGCCGACGAGCACCCAGCGCCATCCTTTCGGCAGCGCATGTGCATTTTCGAGGCTGAAGAGCGCATCAAGGAGAACGCCGAACCCTTTGTTCGCTTCCAGCCGGCCGACGCTGACGAGCAAGGGATCGTCCGGAGCCGCGCCGATACGCGCGCGCAGGTCCCGCGCGCGATCCGGAGAATCGGGCCGGTCGCACTCCCCCAGCTCAATCGCATTTGGAATAACGCGCACGACGTCTGGGCTGACGCGAAGATGCGTCACAACGGGCGCGACAAGCGATCGATCTGTGGCGATGACGCAATCGGCAGCACGCGCCGTACGGCGAACCGCCGCGCGGAGCGGCCAGTATCCCAGGCGCTTCAACGGAGCCCGCGATGGATCAGTCGCGCCGAATTCCTCCATGCCCTGGGGATTCAGAATGAGCGGCGCCTGGTCTCGCGAATGGTTGCCGGTCGTTGCATACCCGAGCGCGCTCGCACCTAGCCCGTGAACGAGATCGATCTGTCCTGCAGCAACCAGCTGCGCCGCGAGTCGTCCGGCGCGCCAGCCAAACAGCGGATAGGCGGTACTCCGATCGACGATCGTGGTGCCTCGCCTGTTCGCGAACGGAAACGTCGTGTAGGGCACCGTCGCAAGCGTGAGGTCAGGATGTCGGAACACCGCATCGGCCCGGGTGTCCGATGGTCGATCGGCCGCAGCCGGCGGCGTGATGAGCGTGATGTGAACGTCGCGGGCAAGGAGCGACCGAACGAGATCGTAGACGTGCCGCTCGAGGCCGCCGTAACGGTGAAGTGGGTACACAGATCGGGCGACAACCGCGACGCGGAGCGCATGACCCTCACGCCAGGGCATCGGCGTACAGCTTCTCCATCCGGTCGATCACCACGGGCACGTCGAAGTGGGATTCGGCCCGGCGGCGCGCAGCGCTGCCAAGGCGATCGCGAAGCGCTTGATCCGAGGCGAGCCGGGCAACGTCGCGAGCCAGCTCGTCCACGGAGGACGAAAGCAATCCCGTTTCCTCGTCGACGACAATATCCGGCGTGCCTCCTGTATTCATCGCCGCGATGGGGACCGCCAGCGCGCTCGCCTCGATCAGCACACGGCTCAACGGCTCGGGCCAGCTCGAAGGAAAAACCAGCAGCGTGGCGTGGCTCAACCACCGAAACACTTCCCGACGGTCGAGCCATCCCAGCATTCGCACGTCTCGTCCAGCCGCCGCGCGCGTCTCGCTCAATCGTTTCCCGCTCGGAGCCCTCGCCGATAACGACGAGCGGCATTTCCAGATGCGCTTGCGTCACAACGTCGCCGAGCGAGCCGGCACCTTTGTTCTTCGCCAGCTTGCCGACAAACAGCGCGTACGGCTCGCGCATCGGACGATCCATGCCTTTCACCGCGGAGCGGACGCTCTGCATGTCGACGGCATTCGGAATCGCTTCGATGCGCGTCTCCGCTAATTCCGGGACGCGCTCTCGAAGCACCGATGCGACATACCGGCTGACCGCGACAACGACATCGGCGGCGGCAATGCTCGCCTGCTTGTTGCGCAGGTTCATCTGCATATACGGGACGGCGGGAAGCCCGAGAGGCCAGGCGGCTCCCGTTCGCGCACGCAGAGATCGAATAATTTCCGAGCTCGACGTCGTCGATTGACCACCCTGCAGATCGCCGAGCCAGTCGCCCCAGTAAGCGAGTGGCCAGTAGTCGCGGACGGTGCAGACCGATGCGATACCCGCGAGCCGAGCCGCCATCACCGAGGGAGGTCCGGTCAACATGTGCTGGGCGTGAATCAGGTCGATCTTTTCGCGCTTGATGATCGTTTCGAGATGTGCGCCAAGCCGCGGATACAGGTGCTCGTTTCGAAAATAGTTGCGCACGAAAGGAATTTGCGGCGCGAATGCCGGAAAGGCCTCGACCGCAAATTCGTCATAGCCTTGAGGAATCGGATCGCGCTCGGTGTAGGTTTGCAGCAGCACGATCGTGTGGCCGCGCGCGCGCAACCCTTTCGCAAGCTCGTACGTGCTCCAGCCACTCCCGCCCGACCTGGGCGGAAACGCGTCGGTCGCGATCAGGATGCGCATCGATGGCGATCGCGGGCCGCTCGAATGGCTTCGTCGAGGCGGCGGCAATGGCTCTCCCAGCTGAACTCCATGACCGCGCGCTCGCGCGCCGCTGCTCCGAGCGCGCGCCGGATATCCGGCGTGCTCAGACGTTCGAGTGCGCCGGCCAGCGCGTCGGGTTGGGCAGCGTCGTAGAGGATGCCCTCTTTGCCGTCCTCCACGATTGTCGTGAGCCGCTCAATACGCGGGGCCACCACCGGCAGGCCCGATGCCATGTACTCGAAGATTTTCAGTGGGGACCAGTGAAACTCGTGCGCCAGCGTCGGGTGCGCACCGACGTCGAACGGCGCCACGCCGATGTCGGCTGCTGCGAGGACCGCCGGGATTTGGTCATGCGGCACGGCACCCGTGAGTGTAATCCCGCCCACCGCAGTGGCGGCTTCACGCACTCGCGGCAGCTCTGGACCGTCGCCGACGAGCACGGCCAAAATGTCCGCTCGTCCGCGCGAGCGCAAGCGGCGGATGGCTTCGACAAGATGAATCGCTCCGTGCCACGCCCGGAACGCGCCGGAAAACACTGCGACGACATCGCCGCTTTTTCGTGCGAACGGCACAGGCCCGGAAGCGCCCGGGTGAAAGCGCACGGTGTCAGCTCCCCACTCGGTCCGGTGAATTTTCGATGGGGGTACGTCCGGCGGGATGATGCGCACGCTCGGCGTGACGATCAGATCCGCGTTCCTGCACTGCCAATCGCGCCAGCGTCGCATCGGTTCGATGACCAGCGCACGATCGAGCAGGCGCTTCATCGATCCGGGATGATCGACAACCGGCGCATTCACCTCCAGCACGGCGAGCGCTCCGATTTTTCTGGCCGCAAGAACTCCCTCGCCCCCGAAGTTGTAGTACCGCTCGATGACGACGTCCGGCCTGAAGGTGAGCGCCCTCTCGGCAACGCTGCGAGCGCGCAGCAGGCGCAGTCGCCTGTTCCCCAGCGGCGGCGCCATCCGTACCCACTTTGCCTTTCCCGTCGGCACCGTCCCGCCATCACCGGGCGAGACAAGCACCTCGACGTCATGTCCGAGGCCGGCGAGCCCTTCAGCCACCGCCATCACGTGCACCGAGCCGCCATGTGCGGCCGGCACCGCCTGGTCGATGGCTGAGTAGAGAATCCTCATAGCTCGGTTCGTGGGTTCGTCACTTCGTCGGTTCGCCCGGTTCGTGGGTTCGCCGGTTCGACGTTCGCCGGTCCTTGGTTCGGTAGTGTCCGGCTTTAGCCGGACTTTTTGATCAGCAGCGCGAAGAACGGGCCCGATCGGATTCGCCCCAGCAGTCGCACGTCGAGCATCACGACCCAGGTCATGGCCTGCAGAGCGCGGTACATGATGCCCCGTTTGGCGAGCGTCCGCTTTGCCGACAGCCGAGCCTCTCGAAGCGCTCCGCTGTCAACGGCGGCGCTCGACTTGCGCCGCGCAACAGCGTGAGCGGCCAGCGGCACGAGGATGCTTTCGGCGATTCGCGAGAGGATGGGTGTGTAATACCGAAATCGAGCGACACGAAAACCGGTGCGGGCAGCGACCTCATCGAAATGTGATCGGCTGGCCAGCGGGTTGAGATGATCGGTCGGACGCAGTCGATCGACCGTCAAATCCGCCAGGCCGAGCCGTTCGATGGCGCGAGACAGGGCGGCGATGCCAGCAAGCAGCGGCGCAAACGGTGACAGCTGCATGACGTGTGTGTAGATAAACAGCGCGCCCCCGGGGGCCAGCGAGCGATGAACCTCATGGAGCATCGCGGTCAGGCTTTCCGTTGACAGATGTTCAACAACGTCTATCGCGTACGCCTTGGTAATCCCGCCATTGGGCAACGGTAGCTTCCGCAGCTCGCCCACAACCAGATCGACGCTCGCACGCGATTCGGCGGCGAAGTACGTCACTGTGTCGATGCCGACGAAATGCGCGCCGGAATCGAGGTTCCAGATCGCAAAGCGTCCGCTTCCACACCCCAGGTCGACCACCACGTCGTCCGGACCCGGCCGCAGGAATTTCCGCAGCATGTTGTTGCGGACGGCCGCCGAAAGGAGCGGAGGCGCGACCGACTCGTCACGTCCGTCTGCATGAAAGCCTTCCTCGGCGAACTTGGTCGTTTCATCGTAGGCGCTGGCGGTGCGCAGCACGAGGTAATCGCTGGTCGCCTGAGTGAAACGACGCCCGCACGATTCGCACTGAAGCTGAGCGACGTCGCCTCTAAGGCTGCCATGGCAGTCTGGGCACCGCACGAGGTTGAGAAGCCGTGACGAAATCACGGTGGCGGCGGTGTTTGGGACTGATAGAAGGACTCGCGATGGAGCGTGTATCGATAGACGAGTCGCGGCAGCTCGAGCGGAATGGTCACGAAATTGTTGTACGCATTGCGCGCCGGCTCAACGCGGCGCCGATCCATCAGGTTCATGCCGAACTGTGCCGTCAACCCGATATTCCACCACACGGAAAGAGCAATGAACGTTACCAGTACCGCACGCGGCACGAGACCTCGAGCCAGCTGCAACATCGCCGCGAGCCCGATGACGAGAAAGATCGTCAACCCGACGAGCCGCCTCTGCCCGAACGATCCTGCCCCAGCCCAGGTATCGAGGCTGCCGGCGACGTAGATCTGCGTGCCCACCATCAGAAGGCACAGCAGGCCAATCCAGTGGCGATCGTCCCGCTCGTTACGATCACCGAATCGAAACGCCGGAGCCTCGGTCTTACCCGCCGCGAGCGCGATCAGTCCGACGAGGGAAGGAAGCGCCAACGGCGTCCAGAACAACCAGCCGTTGTCGGGCGATGCCAGCACCCGCCAGGCGTTTGGCGCCGTCCACGTCATTTTCTGCTGGACCTCTGGTGACGGCCCGATGTGTCCATACAACGTCAGATACGTCAGCGCCTGCGGCAGAAAACAGACGGCTGTTGCGATCGCGCCAAGTACCGCCTTTCCGATCGCTTCACTGACGGACGTGCGCCCCTCTCTCAGTTCGCGCGCATTTGTGACGACGTAATCGATGGCGGGGCCGATAGAGATGAACAGATCCTGCTCGCGCACCATGCCCATGAGCGCGGCGAGCGCGCCAAGAGCCACGACGCCGGATGGCGTCCACGAGCGCCGCACATGGAGCCACGTGAAGACGAACGCCGCCACTGCAAACGCCGAGCAGGCGTGGGAGAAGCCTGGCGCCACATACATGTAGAACAGCAGAGGCGTTCCGAGCCACACGGCGGCGAGGGAGGTCGCGCCTCCGCCCACAAGACGTCGAGCCGCCATCGCGGAGAGGACAATTGCCAGAAAGCCATACAGCGCCGATCCGTACGTGATGGCAGCGATGTACGGACGCGAGAATCCATCGGCAGGGGTGGCTGAACCGAACATGCGTGCAACGCGGACACCAGCATCGGCGATTGCGTAGAACGGCGACCACAGCAACGCCGAACCCATCGGTGCGAAGTTCCTCCGAAGGCCGGTGACAGAGGTTGCGTCGAGAAACGCTTCCTTGAACCGGTGCGCGCGAGCGATGTTGCGGTCGTAGAAATAGCGATACTCGTTGTCGAACGACAGGTCATGGTCGAACCACGCCGACCTGAGATAGGCGAAGTACTGAATTTCGTCAGACGCGTAGAGGCGAACCGTAACGGCCGGCAGGGAGAGGAGAAAGATCAACGTCAGCGCGACCCACGGAAGCGGGCGCGCCGTCACAGATTCAGGTAGTATGTGAGGACCTCAGCAGGCGCGAAGTATAACATGCTCAATCACCTACAGGCAGTGTCGCGACTGCTCGTCCGCGCCTCGCTCGCGCTCTTCACCGCCATCGTTCTTCTGCTGCTGCAGTCGGCCTTCTGGAGCAACCGGGTCTCGGGATGGATGCAGATTGTTCTCCTAGCGACAGCTCTGCTCTCCTACTTCCGTCCGCAATATGGGTTGCTGGCGCTCGCAGCTCTCGTGCCCTTCGGGAGGATTGGCAGCGGCACGCTCGACTCTCAAATGCGCGGCGCCGAAGCGCTCGTCCTTGCCTTTCTCGCTGGTGCGCTCGTCAGCGGGTGGACGCTGCGCGAGTTCCGCTCGTTTCCGTCGACGCGGCTCGAAACAGCGGCGCTGATTTTTGGTTTCATCGTTGCCGCCTCGTGCCTCGAGCAGATCTGGTTTCTTCAGATTCAACGCGACTTTCCCTGGCCGTTTGCTCCAGGAGCTCATCGACATACGCAAGCCGCAACTACCTGACCTCGTTCCGCGGATTCGGCATGATTTTCAATGCCATGCTGCTGCTTGGAAGGGCTGGCGCTGCTGATGCTCGCGGTGCGGCATGTAAGATCGTCGGCGCACTTCGCGCATCACCTGGCGTGCCATGATGGTTTTCTGGTGCCGATAGGTACAGCCTTTCTGATGATTGCGGGCGCAGTGCCTGAGTTGCTTCAGACTGGCGAGACACTACGGACAAGACTGTTTACGCTGTTGATGCAACGGCGTAGTGCACACATCGCGCGACGTCAATGCAGCCGGATCGTTCTTTGTGATGATCATGTTCATCGCGTCGGGACTCGCGTTTGCCAATCCAGCAAGGTCCCTCATGTGGCTATCTGCAGCCGCACTGGCTCGCTGGCAATGCTCGCTGACAGGTTCGCGAACCGCCGCTGTCGCGGCAGCGATCGTCGGACTGTCAGCCACTGTGAGGTTGATGCTTTCGAGTTCACAGCCGCGTATTGCGATTCGCCACTGGTGTGGCAATGGCGATCGGACTTGCGATCATGCTCTATACCGTGTCGCGAACGGCCGGCGCTACTCCATCGGAGGCCGTGACAATCCGTTGGCTGTTTCTTCGAAGCGACGTGGCGCATGCTGCTGTCTGAGCCGCTCTTTGGGGTGGGAATCGGTCAGTACGGTCTGTGGTCATATCACTTCGCATCCCCGAGCTGCTTGTCTATTACCAGCGCGAAAACGCCCACAACAATTTCGCGCAAGTTGCGGGTGAGCTTGGCCTGCATCGGGCTGGCGGCGTTTCTCTGTCGTCTTGTAGTGCTTCGTTTTGGTTTCGGTCCGATGCTACAGACAACGATCGCGCGTCTCGATGCCGCTCCTGCTTGGCCTTGGCGGCATTTGTTTTGACATGGCTTGGTGGGCATCCTCTCCTGGTTCCGGAAGCCGCCTATCCGTTCTGGATCACGCTCGGAGCCGCGGCGGCGCTGATCCCAATGACCGCCGCAAGTCGGATTGCGCGAAGGTCTGATTACGTCGGCGCTGCTGCGATTCTTCTGATTTCCATCCCGTTCCGTGTCCATGCGAAGGCGGAAGGTATCGACTTTTCCCGCGTTCAGTACGGTTTATCCAAGGGAATGCTGACGGCGGCGCGTGCGCGGTTCTTCGTTCCGCTGACAGGACGCACATTGAATTTCCTCTGCGGGCGCGAGCGGCGAGCGAGGACCTGCCGGTCCTTCTGGATCTGTTCGTCGACGGCACGATGACCAAGAGCATCACCATGACTGACCGTACATGGCAACGCATCAGAATTGATTTGCCCATGCAATCGTTCGGGAAATTCCACTGGCTCGAGCTCCGGGTGCGACCGCCTGAGTCCGACGACCCGGCCTACGATCCCCGGCGCGACGACGTCGAAGTCGGCAACTGGGAGATAATCCCGAAGCCCAATGGCTAAGTTGCCGATTCCCACCGCGCCGATTCTCGTCGTCGGCGACATCATGTGCGATCACTACATCTGGGGCGACGTCGAGCGCATCTCTCCTGAGGCACCGGTGCAGGTGTTGCGATGGGAGCGCGAAGCCGACAAGCCGGGAGGGGCGGCAAACGCAGCAATGAACCTTGCTGCGCTCGGCTGCCGTGTTCACCTGATCGGCATCGTGGGACGAGACGAGCCCGGCCGCTGGCTGCTGAGAACATTGAAGGCCAACGGGATCAACACGCAGGGCATCGTCGTGTCGAGCGAGAGACCAACGACGGTGAAGACGCGCGTCATGGCCCGCGGCCAGCATATCCTTCGTATCGATCGGGAAACACGCGATGCGAGCGCTAATCGGGACGAGCGGCGTCTGATGGCCTCCATCAGAACAATACGTAAGCGGGTTGCCGCCGTGGTGTGTTCTGACTACGACAAGGGTGTCCTGAGCCGGCGAGTGGTTCGCGCGGTTGTCGACGGTCCACGAAAGCCGCTCGTCGTCGTCGATCCGAAGAGCCGCGACTTTCGAAAGTACCGCGGGGCCGACCTGCTGACACCAAACGAGAAGGAGCTCGCAGAAGCGTCAGCCGAGCGCAGTCCAGGCTCGTCAACGGATACCGCCATCAAGCGGCGCGCTGAGACCCTCATCCGCAAGCTCGGCTTTCGAGCCCTTCTCGTCACACGCGGCGCAAACGGAATGGACTTGTTCGAGCGCGAGCGTCGTGCCATTCAACGAACGCACATCCCTGCAGCGCAGCGTCACGAGGTCTTTGACGTCACCGGAGCGGGCGATACGGTGGCTGCTGTCCTGACGATGGCAGCGGCAGCGGGGATGGCGTTCCCAGACGCTGCCCGTGTGGCAAACGCCGCAGCGGGAATCGTGGTGGGGATGGTCGGCACCGCCGTCGCCGAATCCGAGACTCTGGCCAGGATGGTCGGCGGTGAAGCCTCGCAGGCGCGTTCGAAAGTTCTCTCACGACCCGCGCTTGCGGCGCGCATTCGAGAGGCACGCGGGCACGGGGCGAATGTTGTATTCACGAGCGGGTCGTTCGAATCGCTCGACGTCCGCGATTTGCGAAACCTTCAGGAAGCGCGCGCCCGTGGAGAGCTGCTCGTCGTCGGCATCAACGGCAATCCGGCGACGGGGCCTCAGCGCGCTGAGATGCTCGCGGCGCTGCGATTCGTGGACTATGTGACGCTGTTTTCCGAGCGGACGCCCGCTCAGCTCATCCGCGAGCTGCGTCCGGACATCGTCATTTAGCGCCGGTGGTTGTGTTTTCCCGAACGACGACATCCCCGCGGGGCGACTCCGTCATTTCCATCGACTGAAACAGGATCGCCCGGCGATCTGGAAAGTCGATCGTAATCGGCAGTGTCCACAGCCGATTGCCCGTCCAGTCGCCACTTCGAACGGGCAGACTGAACCACTTGCGTACGCCAAGCAGTGTTTCGCCTCGCTGATCGGCTCCCCATGTCACAACCAGCCGCCGTGGTTTCGCGCCTTCAGTGAGAAACGCGTCCACGAGAAGATTGATGAAGAGATCCCGATCGAGACGTACCCTTTGCGGGTCGGCTGTCGCCCGTAGATGAAGCGTCGGGCGCGTATTCCATCGCCCTCCGGGCTCTCGGGGGGTCATATAGTCGAAGTTGAGAAAAAGAAATGTCTGATTGAACGGATATGACGTGCCGATCGTCATACTGGGCGGCGCCATCAACACGCAGCCGACACGAGGCACCGAAACGGCATCGGTGTGTCCAACACCTGCGCACCCGAAGTTTTGAATGAACATCGGCTGCTCCTTCGATACATTGTCGAAGGACAAGTCCTGCGCCGACACGCCTCGCCCGAAGACCTCAGCTTTTCTCCCGGGCAGGTAGTACATCGCGAGCGCCGTGGACAATCCATTCGGCTCGTCGGCAACTTTCAGCGTCATGCTTCGGAACGACGACGCGCCGACCTCATCGAGCTGCCGCCACGTGCCCGATCTGGAAACAGCGGAGGGTCCTCTGACGGCCTCAACCGCAACATTGCCGACAATCAGCGCAACTCCAACATAGAAGCCGAGCGCAGTGGCGAGACGACGATCGCTCTCTGATGGTCCTATGCGATCGAGCAGACCGAAGCGGCGGACGACATAGACAGCGCCTGCCCAGAGCAGAGGCACGATTGCGAGCACGACAATGGCCGCAGCCCCGATGCGATCGGAGAGATCCGCCGCCGACGGGGTGTTCCTCGGCGAACCGAAGAGAGACACGAACGACATTCTCGACAGAAGGTCCACCAGGCCGCCGGGACCAGCGCTGACCCAGCCCGCCCACGGCGGCGCCGCGAACGCGAGCAGAGTCACTCCCGCCACGGCACCCAGGGCGGTTGATCCAGCAATCGCACGCTTTGCGACAGCCCTGCCCAGGACCATCAACAGGTACAGCACCGCTGTCGCCGCGAGCAGTTCGGCAAGGCCGTACGATGTCAGCATCCAGCGAAACAGCGGCCCGCACAACGCAATGCAGGCGATCGCCATGGCCACGCGGCGCGAGAGGCCGAAGACCAGGCGTGCAGCTTCGGAGGCGACCATGCCAAAGAGTGCCGCCAGCATGAGCAGCGTCGGCATGGCGGCGTTCAGAGGATCGCGTCCGAACAACATCGATTCACCGGCGAGCACGTACGCGCTTGCCGGACTCCTTAGATAGTCGAACGGGGCGAGATCGACGTTCGCGGTGCCGAAACTCAGGAGATGTCTCGCGTATCGCGCGTAGGTGACCAGGTCGAGATTGCCGTCAGGCCCCAGAGGGAGGAACGTAGAACCTGCCGCAGGGCGAATCAGCACGTACGCAAGAAGGTAGAGGATGCTGAAGTCAACAACCCACTGACGTGCTGCCCGCGTGCGCACACGAGCGACAAGGCCGGGCTCGAGTCGTGGCTGCATCGACGCGACAGCCCAGAGCAGGGCGGCATAAACAAAAAACACGTAAACGAGCGGGATATTGCGTGAGGTGATCGCGATCCAGCAGAGCAAGACGTACAACGCGAAGCCAAGAACGACGCTATCTGGCCAGCGAATGCGGTCCTGCCACCGTCGAGGCGTCAGAAGCAGACCGGCAATATAGAAAATTGAGAGCAAGATGAGCGCGGCGGCCCATCCGTGAACGAGGCCGATGGCGTGCGCCAACAGGGAGCCCGTCATCGTCGTGTGGTCAACACCTGTCGGTACACGTTGAGATATTGGGATGCGCACGCAGCCACGCTGAAGTCCTGCTTCAGGCGATCCTGCGTGACCGGTAATGTACGTCGTGGCCGCATCAGAAGTTGTGTCACCGCCGCCGCCAATCGTGACGGGTCGCCTCTCGGAACCACGGTCACCTCGTCCGGAAAGTTCTCACGCACTTCCAGGCCACCGACCGTGTCTGTCGTCACAACGGGCGTGCCGCACGCCATCGACTCGAGCATCACCGTGCCCCACGACTCCACGTGCGACGGTAGCACGAACAGATCCGCCGCTGCGTAGTACTTCCAGATCGTGTCGTTGCCAAGACGACCGAGAAAACGGACGCGCCCGGCAATGCCGAGATCGCGAGACATCGACTCGAGCGACGGTCGCAAATCACCGTCGCCTGCAAGCCAGAGCGTGGCTTCCGGATTCGTTCGAAAGACTTCCGGCATCGCGTTCAACAGCGTGTCATGGCCACAGACCGGACGCAGGTGTTTCACCGTCAGTAGAACCCGGCCCGTTCCAACGCCAAGCTCCTGCCGGATTGCCGCGCGTGTTGATTCGTCAACCATCCGGAACTCGGCATTCACCGGCGCATAGATCACACGAGATGGCTCGTCAGCCAGTCCCAGGCGGGATGCATGATCGAGTAACCCGCTGCTGTAGAAGACCCGCGCCGATGCCTCCCGCACGACTCTGCCGTACCGCGCATTTCGCGACGGATCGTGCGCCGAAATATCGGTACCGTAGAGCGTCATCACATAGGGCTTGCCGAACCGTTTCGCCAGCCAGGCACCCACCTCGATGAGAAACCCGTTGCTGTGAAGGTGCACCAGATCGCTCTGTGCCACAGCCTCTTTCGCGCTCATCATCATGCGCGTGCCGGTGAACACGGCGCCCGCTCGCGAGCGACTGAATCGATCGCTGCCCCGCCGAGGAATGTACGTCACCTGCCCGGTGTGACCTGTCGCGCTGTCATCCGCAGGATGCGAGATGTACGAAGTCATGACATCTGACGAGGCGAGCGCATCGCCGAGAACCACAGGAAGCAGGGCAACGGCCGCCTGCATCGGCGGCAGATGGGGACTGACCATGCAGACACGCATCGATAGATGAGGACTATATAATCTCGGTCAGTGTTTACCAACGTGAGGCGGATTTCGAGGCAACTCTTCGCCTATGGAACCGCCGATGTGCTCGTTCTCGGCATCAGTTTTCTTCTGCTCCCAATCTACACGCGGGTGCTCTCGCCGCGCGAGTACGGAGCGCTGGCGCTGCTGCTGGTTGTCGAAGCCGTTCTCAAGATCGTCAATCGCTGGGGACTCGACGCTGCGTTTCTGAGGTTCTATTATGAATGCCCACCCGAGCAGCGGGGAACGCTTGCGGGGACTATCGCCGGATTTTTCGCGCTCGCAAATGGAGCCCTCGCAGCGCTCCTGCTGATTTTCGCCACGCCGCTCAATCGCGCGCTGTTCGATTCTCTCGAGTTCATCTGGCCGTACCGGCTTCTCGTAGTCAACCTGTTCCTGTCGACGTTCCTCGTCCTGCCATTCACGCTGCTGCGCATTCAGGAGCGCGCGCGCTTGTTCGCCACGCTGAACTTCAGCCTGTCGTTCGGCACAATCGTGCTCAGGCTTCTCCTGGTTGTCGCACTCAGGTGGGGACTCTTTGGAATTCTGCTGGCCGACGTGCTCATGACACTGGCAATGCTGGTGGCGTTGAGCGGCGTCATGCGCTCGATGATGAGCTGGACGTTCTCGTCCGCGCAGCTTCGTGAGATTCTGCGCTACGGTTTCCCATTCGTGCCCAACGGCGTGTTGACGCACGTGATGGGCATGGGCGACCGGTTCATTCTCGGCATTTACATGCCGCTGCGTGAGGTCGGCTTCTATCTGATCGCCGGGTCGGTGGCCGCACTCATCAAGTATTTTCCCGTAGCCTTCGACGTCGCGTGGACCCCCTTTGCCTACGATTCAATGCAGAGGCGAGATGCCCCGGCGTTGTTCGCACGCATGGCCACCTACGCGTTTGCCGTCCTCGTTGCCTCGCTCGTCGTGCTGTGCGGGCTGGGGCCTCCTTTGATGGATCTCATGCTGCCGGCCGACTATCGAGCGGTCGGCCCGCTCGTGCCGATCCTCGCGCTGGCACTCGCGATTCAGACAGTCAGAAGCCTTCCGGGTACTTCCCTGAATCTCGCGAAGAAAACCGGCGTCTACCCGACCGTCACGGCTGCGGGCGCCATCATCAGCGTCGCCGCGTACTTCGCGCTGATTCCGCGATTTGGGATGTATGGAGCGGCGTACGCATCCCTCATCAGCCAGGTGCTTACAACAGCGCTGATGATCTATCTCGCCCAGCGGGCCTACCGGATTCCATATGAGGTCGGCCGGTTGATCAAGGCGACCGCTGTCGGTGCAGTCACCTATGCGGCGATGATCGTGACCGTCTCCGGCTCGACGTGGCGTACGGTCGCCGTGCGGATCGGTTTGCTGGCGCTGTTTCCGGCGGGGCTGCTGCTGCTGCGTTTTCTGCAGCCGCACGAGCTTGCCGACATCAAGAAGCTCCTCGCGAGTATCCGTCGGCCGGCCGAGCCTGTCGTCGGTACTCCCTAGACATGCGAACCGTCGATGATGCAGCCATCCGGAAGCACGCGTTAGTGCGGTTCCGGTCCGAGTACGACTACGCGCTGTTCGAGTACTGGCGCAGCGCGAAGGTGCTGGCCTATCTCGCAGGTGCTGGAATCAGGCGGTTCGATCGCGTCCTCGACGATGGTTGCGGAGGAGGCGGGATGTGCGTCTCGTTCGCGGAAGAGGCGCGCGCGGTGATTGGATTGGAGCCCGGCGATCGCTTTCGCGACGTGGGAATGCGTCTGGCATCGGAAAAGCACGTCACGAATGTCAGCTTCACGCAGGCAGACGGCACCTCGCTCCCATTCAGGAACGGCGCATTCGATCTCGTCCTCTCCCATTCCGTCATCGAACACGTCTCCGATCCCCTCTCGTATTTGAAGGAAGCCCGGCGGGTGCTCGCGCCGGGCGGGGCCATGCTGCTCAACACGGCCCCGTACCTTTCGTCGTCTGGATCGCATCTGCCAAAGTACAACCTGCCGGTGCCGCTTCCTCTGCACCTGCTGGCCGGGCGAAAAGTCGCGTTCGCCGCGGCCTGCTGGGTCGGCCGGCACAAGCCGCACTGGTTCGACGCCGATTCGCAAAGCTCGTCGTATGTGACCGCGGGCCAGCGCGGCGAGAAGAAGGTCGACGATCTGCTCTATCGCGCGACAATCGGCAACCTCCGGAGAAACATCCGCGATGCAGGGTTGAAACCACGGCGGGAAGACCTCGCCGTCAGCCGGTTTCTTACCCGAATGCTGTCGCCGATCGCACGGCTGACTCCAGGGATTCCGCTACTGCGCGACATTTTCGTGACCAACATGCAATACATCCTCGTTCGGGACGACGAGAAGAGCTGAGGATGGCAGTTCGCAAGGTCCTCGCGAATCTCACGCGCCGCATGCTGCGGGCATCCGGCTACAGATCTGTCGCGAGGCCCATCCGCGGTGCCCCGCTTCAGATTCCTCTCGCCATGGGTGAGCTCAGGTCGCTGCTTTTCGATCCGACCTACTCGCCGTTCTTCAACGAAGACGACGTGATGGACGTGCTCGTGACGAGAATGAGACCAGAGGACGTCGTCTTTGATATCGGCGCGTATCACGGCGTCTGGGCCATTCTTCTGGCGCGCCATGCGCGCGAAGTGGTGGCGTTCGAACCGAACCCCGGTACCTTTGCGGTGCTTCAGGAAACGATTGCCGTCAATCGCTCGCCGAACGTCTCGGCCTGGCCGGTTGCCATCGCGGGCGAGTCGAGTCAGGCAGATTTCTGGGGAACCGGGAGCGGTGCAAGCCTGCGTCCCGGTCAGCACAAGCCGTCGCGCACGCGCGTGCAGGTCGAGACGCTGGATAGCTTTGTCGCGCGCCGGCCCATTCTTCCCGACGTGCTGAAGATTGACGTCGAAGGCGCCGAGCATCAGGTGCTGAGCGGGGCGCATCGCTGCCTCGCACACGCACGGCTGGTCTGCATCGAGCTTCATTTCGACGAGCTTCCGAAATTCGGCGCCGACGGCCCGATGGTGG
This sequence comes from Vicinamibacterales bacterium, assembly GCA_963811435.1. Classification (GTDB taxonomy): domain Bacteria; phylum Acidobacteriota; class Vicinamibacteria; order Vicinamibacterales; family JAMQPK01; genus JAMQPK01. The sequence continues at coordinate 1,739,735 of CAWERD010000002.1, read as the reverse complement.
AGGCGCTGATGACACGCGCCGGCTTCGTCGAAGTTGCGAGAAACAGGCCGACGCGGCTGGGCGCAGAAGACCCGTCGCGCCTTCACGTCATCTACGAGAGGAAGTCAGAAACCGGGTGAGCCGGATCGCGTCGCGAGCGTGTCGTTGACGTTCACACGCGTCACGGCGTATCCGTTCGATCTGAGGCGCGTTTCGCAGCGGTTTCGCACGCGCCGCGGCAGGAGTACGTGCTCGTAAAGAATGATCTCCGGGGGACTCTCGCCCAGGTTGATTTGGTCGAGGATCTCGGCATCGTAGCCCTCGGCGTCGACCGCGACGAAGTCGAAGTGGCCGTATCGCTGCACGAGCGTGGACCAGTCGATCGTCGGCACCGGTATCGACGTGATGTAGTCGGACGTGGGCCGCCAGACATACCGGCTGCACGCCTGCTCCACCCGCGATCGATAAAACGACGCAACCTGATCCGGAAAGGGATGCGCGTATTTGAAGGTATCGGCGATGACGTACAGCGGCCGCTCTCCTGTCGAGTCGGACAACGCCGCGCGCACGGTCACGACACGCGGTGATCCGGCCCAACGTTTCTGAAGCTCGTTGAACGGGCCCGGCTGTGGCTCCAGCAGCACGGCGCGCACGTGCTGGTACTTCTCGAGCAGATTGTGAACGGCGTCGTTCGACACGCCGTCATATGCGCCTACCTGGAGAATCGAAAACGTGCCGCCACGTGTTTCGATCGTGCGGCGCAGGAATTTCTGGAGGTCGGCGCTGTGGTCGGAGATGGGCCCCTTGAGACGCGCCACCACACGCACGACCGTCCTGGCGTGGATGTAGCGCCACATGTCTCGCATTTACAACCGCTCGCCGATGGCCGCGTAGTCGAGATAGGTGAAGAGCAGCGCGTTCAGCTTCCGGACGTTCTCGTTGAAGACTTCGGCCTCCTGCCCGCTTCCTGATTTCATGGGCAGCGGCTGCAGTTTGTCTTCGTCAGGGAACGGTGCGCTGAAGCGAACGGTCACCTTCTGAAAGCCGCTCGCGCCGACGAGATACTGCAGCGTGTCGGGATGCAGCGGCCGCACGTGGGTGATATCGCGGATATAGCTCGAGAAGAATGCGTACCAGCACGCCGGGTTGATCGTCTCGAGGACGATTTTCGAGCCTGGCCTCAGCTTGTGGTAGGCCGCTTCGAGAAAGCGCATCAGATAGTCCGGCTCGAGATGCTCGACAACCTGGGCCGCAAACAACCCTCCGAGCGACCCATCGGGCTGCGCGAGCAGGTAACTGAGCGCATCGCCTGCGGTCGCCTCGAGCCCCCGTTCGCGGCAGACCGCCGCCATTTCGTCGTTCAGATCGACGCCGCGGGCCGAAATCCCGCGCTCGCGCAGCAGATCGAGGAACTCGCCGCGCCCGCATCCCACATCGAGCACGTCGCTCGCACCTTCGAACAGGCTCACGTAGACGGCTACCCGCTCGCGAATGTCGTGCTCGGACCCACGAAACTGGTCCTCGAAGCCGACGTACTTATAGGAATCGAGCGCCCCACCCGCCTTCGCGACTTCGTCGCTTCGGCGCGGCAAGCCTCCCGCACCTGGCGCACCTACCGCACCCATCGCACCTGACGCACCCGTCGCACCTATCGCACCCGTCGCACCCGTCGCACCCAGCATTTTCTCAAGTTCTCGTTTCAGCGTCTGCACGGCCCTCTGCATGACGCTGAGCGTCGTCCGAACGTCCGTGACCTGCGCATCGAACCGACGCTCGCGCGCGACCATCGATTCCCATCGCTTCTGCAGCTCGTCACCAAGCGCACTCAGGCCGGCGGCAAGCCCGTGCATCAACCCCGCCACATGCCGATCCTTCGTGTCGACATAGGGCGTGATCTGCTGGAAGAACAGAATCAGCAGATTCTGGTACTCGATGATGAGGCGATGGTCTTCGCGAACGAACGCGATCGTGGTTTCCAGCGCGCGCGCCGTTTCGCGGTGGACGACGATGTTCCGGTTGACGTGATCGACGAGAGCCGAATTGAAGGCCTGCTGCCGCTCGAAGAGCGGCGCCACCATCGCCCAGGCGTGAACCCGCAGCCGCCGAAGCCAGCCGCGACCCTCATCGGGCTTGAGCGACAGCAGTTCCCACCGCTGGTTGAGCGGCGTGATCTGAAATTCGTCGTAAAGAGGCGGCGGATGGGGAATCTCGCGCGGCTTCTGAATCGCGGCGTCGAGCTTGGTGAGCGCCTCGTTATAGCGCCGGTCGGCCTCGTCCCGCTCGGTTCTGAGCCGGGCCAGCTCTTCGGTACTCCCCTTTTCCTCAATCGGCATCGCGCAGATGGTACTCCGGCCCAATGATTTCCCTTACCAGCGATTCCGCGTGCTCGGTCCCGCTCGACCGAAGGTGCAAGGGCAACCGTTCTCGCCCGCCAACACCGGCCGCCGGTGTTTTCAGGGCGTGATCAATCGCACGCTCGTAACCCGCAGCCATGCCCTCGAGGTGGAACCGCTCGGCCCATAGCGCACGCGCGTTGATGCCGAGGGTTGTTCGCAGTTTCTCGTCGGTTGCGAGGCGCCGAATGGCCAGCTTCAAGGAGTGATCTTCGTCGAGAATATCGATGCTCACGCCCACCGGCTTTGCTTCGGTTTTGCGGTCCAATACCGACCAATTGCGCGGATCGAGCGTCGGAATGTCTACAGTGTGAACGAGGTCTGTAGATATCGTCGGCTTGCCCGCGGCCAGACACCGCAGCCACGACGCGGACGTCTCGCGCGAAGTGGGCCACCGCATGCACAGGCAGACGTCTGACGCGGCGAGATAGTCCTCCATCTCCTCGTCATCGACGTATCCCGCGATCGTCACCTTGCGATCGATTCCACGCAAAGACGACTCGTGTGCCATGTCGTAGTACTCGACGGTGTCGCCGGCCAGGAGGATGTGGGCGTTCGGGATGACCTCGTTGATTTCTGACAGCGCCTGAACCACTTCTCGAACGCGCTTTTCCGGCGTGATCTTGCCGAATGCCGTAAATACAACTGCATCATCCGGGATGCCATGCCGCGATCGAATGCGTTCACGCGCGTCCGAACGCGGAACCGCCGCCGGCACGCCCATTTCGACGACGCTCACGGCGGCGCCCGGATAGGCGTCGCGAATCTCGCCGGCGAGCCATTCGTTGTGCACGAGAAGGTGGCGGCTGGTCTCGACGACGACGCGCAACATGGGCCACAGATAGGTCAGCGATCCGAGCAATCCGACTGCGCCAAGCTCTGCGACGTCTTTATTCGCATCGGGATGGTTGAACCAGAACTCGTGGCGGTAGTCGTCCTGCCGGGGCTGCCACTGCTGCAGCAGCATACGTCCGCGTGCGTGATGCAGTTGCCCGTCATGGAGGACGACGAGGCCCGGATACCGGGCCAGGTACGCCCACATATAGTCGTGGCATGGTGCATTGCCGAGCTGATACACCATCAAATCGTAGGCGTGTTCGCGATGCCGCCAGATGAAGTCATAGCCGCTGAACACGCGCATCTGGCCGCCGGGCGCCCGGAATTCATCGGGCCGTCCGTCGACAAAGAGATCTATTTGATGAGCGTGGGCGAGAAACGGCAGAAGCTCCCAGTTGTACCGGGCGATGCCTGATCTAACGGGAGGAAGGGGTGTGAACCACGCGATTCGTGGCATGCAGAGGAGACAACACTATCATCGGTACGCGACGTAATAAAACATAAGCTTCTGCCATTCGAAAAACCCATTTCGGAGTTGTTCGCGATGCCTCCACCACCCATTCGGTTCGAAGGCCTCGTGCGAAGCCGGACGGGCGAGAACCTCTGTGCCTTGCTCCCTGAGCGAACGGCGGAAAATCAGCGACGCGCGGGCCGTGTGAAATGGCGAGGTGACGACGATAATTCGACGCGCCGAGTTTGCCACGACCCAGTCCTTGACCAGCTCAGTTTCCATTTTTGTCGATGTCGCGCGCGTCTGATCGAGCATCGTCACCGACGAGTCTGGCACGCCAAGCGAGTGCAATATCCGGCGCCGGAGCTCGATATGGGTCTCAACCGGGATACCTCGTTTTCGCAAGACATCGACCGCGTCCGTCTCGCTTTCGACCGTCATCAGTACGCGTGGTGCCCAGCCGGCGAGATACAGATCGGCGGCCTCGACCTCGCGCTGGGGAGTACCACCCGATAGCACGACGATGGCGTCTGAGCGCACGAGTGAGTCGCTTCGGACAAGGCAGCTACCGAGATAAGCGAGTAGAGGTTCTCGGAATGCGAATGCCGCAACCGTGAGTGCCGCGGCAACTGCAAGAAATCGTACGCCCTGCCTAAATAATTTCGTCAATGGCAGTCAAGCTGACGGCTTGGTGCCTTCTGCTACCCATCCGAACGACGGTGTGATCTGGACATCGCAGAGACCTAATCGCACCATCAACTGCCTAACCTCGGGCTCGCTCCATCGTTGCTCGATTGGTGCTGAAAAACGATCGAACTGGTCGTTGTAACAAAACATTGAATGGATATCGGGCATAGACCGCCAAAGGCCATTTCGCGTGACGATCTATTCCAAGGGCCGACATGACTCGATACGGAAGCACGATTCCGAACCAAAGAGTTACGCTAAGGATCCAACAGAGCGCCTTTAGCAACGGAAACGGCAGCTTTGTCGTCACGACACGTAGAGCGTCGACTAGACGCAGGAGGACCGCGGATATACCCTGCCGTTTCCAGTCCAAATAGATACGGAGCCGCCCGCCAGGCCTCACCTTCGCAGCCAGGCTACGCGCAGCCGATTCAGTGTCGGCGATATGATGCAGAACGCCGATTGAATAGACGAAGTCGAACGCCTCGTCTGCTACCGGTGGTCTCATGATATCGCCCTGGATACACAGCACGTTGCCGAGGTCTGCAGTGTTCCGCGCAGCCTGATCAATCGCTCGACTGAAATCCATCGCAACCACGCTTGCGGCATACGGCGCAATCTGGCGGGCATGCCGTCCCATTCCGCAACCCGCGTCAAGAACGGTGCGGCCTGCTATCCATGCCTGATCGAGATCAGAAAAATACTGCTGAAAATTGACTTCGCCAGAATGCCGCCAATCGTTGAAGGTAGACCATTCGTAACCAAAACTATCCTGCGTTCGCTTCGCTGTCTCATCGAGTCGAGCGAGGACAAATCGTGGAATGCCGGCATCGATCGGATAAGCTGCGTCACAGCCTCCACATGTCAGCGCATGCGACGCCAGAGTGAGCCGGTTGTGACACTCTGGACATCTGAGGAGGTCGAGGGCCAGGCTAGTTTCTGGGGACTTCAACCGTGACCGGTTCAAACGCGAACCGTAAGCTAAGTAGCTTTGTTCCACTTGCGAAACAGATACGTTCGACGGCGATTTTTCTATCGGCGTCGATACTGTCGGTGGCCAGAAGCAAGACTTCGACTTGTAGCTTTGCGATGAGTTCGGCGAGACCCTCACTTGAACTCACCACTGGAACGCCCATCACGCGCTTACCGACTTTCAGGGCGTCATCGTCTACAAACCCGACGATGCGGTAATTGAGCTGGCGATTCTGCCGCACTTCGCGCAGTGCCAGGGCTCCACCGTCACCCGCGCCGTAAATCAGCAGACGCGGACCGTTCGCTCCTTGCCTCCTTGCGAGGTCGCCCACGAGACGGAACGAAAGGCGCGAGCCAGTCACGAGAACGGCCGATAGCAATGCAAAAACAATGAAGACCCCGCGTGAGTATCCCGCGAAATGATTCAAATAGGAGAGTACGACGATGCTGCTGAGCGAACCGAGGGCAATACCTTTGGCGTAGACCCATAGGTCCGGGGAGCTAAAATAACGCCAGAACCCGCGATACGCGCCAACGCTCCACAGTGCGCCTGATGAGCAGGCAATCACCAGCGGAAGAGATTCGGCAAAGCGATCGTAGTGACTGGTCAAGTCCTCGCCGAACCGTATGACATATGACGCGTAATAGGCAAACGCGACGATCAGCAGGTCGAGCGCAATCTCGAAGATCCGCCGCCGATACGTCCATCGGGCAATCAAGGGCGTATACCGTCCGTCGCGCAGCGTACCGAAAGTCGCCTTCCGGATAGACACGCACGCGGACGAGCCGGATCGCGAGCAAAACCATCGCAATCAACAGCAACCCGACAATGAGATTCGACTCGACTCCTACGAGGCGGTCGAACATCACGGCGGCGGCCCCTCCGGTTCCGGCAAACGCCCACAACACCAGCACCGCCTGCCGCTCGGAAAACCCAAGCGCGACAAGGCGGTGAGAGGTGTGATCGCATCCTCCGCTCGATGCGGGCCTGGCTGACAGCCGGCGGGAAACCGCGACGAGAGTAGTATCGAAAATCGGGATCAACATGAGCAGAACGGGCACGGCGAGCGCCGACATCACTCCGCGTCCGCCGCCTGGCGTATCTGAGAGCGTCAGAATCGCGAGGGTGCTGCCGAGATACAGGCTGCCGCTGTCGCCCATGAAGATCGACGCAGGTGGAAAGTTGTAGACGAGAAACGCGGCACACGCGCCGCTCACGAGCGCCGCCAGCATCGCTGCGCTCACATCGCCTTTGAGGGCAATGACGCCGAGCGAAAGTGATGCAATGAGCGCAATGCCGGCCGAAAGGCCATCCATGTTGTCCAGCAGATTGAATGCGTTCGTGATGCCGACGATCCAGCTGATCGTGATCAGAGCATCCAGTGCCGGTGACGGAACCCAATGCAGCCGCAAGCCGGCGGCAACGATCAGACACGCAACGACCAGCTGGCCGACGAACTTCGCCGCAGGCTTCAGGTTGACGTAGTCATCGACGAGACCAAGCAGGAACATCGCTCCGCCGCCGGCGACGGCAATCACCAAAAACCGATCCCATGAGAGCACGAAGACTGCCGACGTCATTACGCCCAGGAAAATGGCAATCCCGCCCAGCACGGCGACCGAATGCCGATGCCAACGATCGGAGCGCGTTTCAGCCACCGCGCCCGTCAACGTAGCGAGCCGACGGACGATCGGCACCAGAACGGCGGCGACGATAAAACTGGCGATAAATGCCGTAACGAGTGGCGCCTGGATCATGCCCGCATCAAATTAACAGGTATGAGACTAGTGTACAAGCGGTCAATGTCGTTCAGCAGGCGTCCGGCTGAGTATGCCGGGTACGCTTTCGAACCTGCGGCAGTCCCGAATCGCCGCCGCATCTGCGGATCGCTGAGAAGCTCATTCAGCGCGGCAGCAAATGCGCTTGGATCGTGCGGCGGGACGAGCAGACCGCTGACTCGGTCTTCCACCAAATCAGGCACGCCGCCGACTCGCGTCGACACAACGGCGCATTCGCACGTCATGGCCTCAATCAGCGAAACCGGCGAGCCTTCATTTTCCGATGTCAATGCCACGATATCGAGATCGGCATAGATGCGGTTTAGATCCGCGCGCCAGCCCAGAAAATGCACCCGGTTTGCGAGACCAAGTTGTCGGCTCATTGCCTCGAGCTCGGCACGCCGTTCTCCATCCCCAACGACGACGAAATGTACTGTTGCGATCTCACGCGCGATGATGGCGGCGGCCTTCAGAAATGTGTCATGCGCCTTAATCGGAACAAGGCGCGCGATAATTCCCACGAGGGTTGTGTCTGTGTCCAAGCCGAGTTCCCGTCGCAACTCTCCTCTCAAGACACCGCATTCGCGAAACGGCTCCAATCCAGCCCCAATGGCACGACGTTGATCTTTTCGGGAGTGCCGATGCCAAGTTCGAGCAGCTCCCTGCGAACAGTAGGACTAACCGTGAGAAGGCGGCTGGAGATTCTGGCGAGAACACGCTCGACAACCAGGAACGTGCGCGTCGCCAGACGTGAGAAATACCCATGAAACACATGGCCGTGATACGTGTGAATCACCACGGGCACACCGGCGACGCGTGCTGCCAGACGTCCGAGTGTTCCCGCTTTCGCGGTATGCGTATGCACGATATCGGGTTTGAACTCGCGCATGAGTCTGACAAGTTCAGTGAACGCTGACAGGTCACGGAAACCTTGGATTTTTCGCCCCGACGCGGGTCCACGCACCAATCGCGCCAGCTTTCGGTCGTGAAGTTGCAGATAGCTGCCTTCACTCGCCTCCACGTCACCCGAAACCAGCAGGCACTCATACCGCGCAGGGTCCAGCGCTTCGGTCAGCAGAGTCGCGTGCAGGGCGGGGCCGCCTATGTTGAGCCGTGCGATGATCCGCATGACGCGGATCCTCCTAGAACTCATTCCTGAACACTTCAAGAGCTGACGCCGACCGTAGACGATGCATCAGCGGTTGCGGCCTAAGCTCGGGCAGCAGGTGCCGAAACGCAGGCGTGCTCAGCATGTTGAGGAGCATCCGCAGGTAGGCAGTCTCGCTCGGATGGAATGGGTCCACGAACTCATCTGGCCTGCCGCCGAAGGTCTCGAGCCGCGTGAAATTGAAATACACGACGCCGAGCCCGCGGAGCCATTCGCCAAACGCATTGTCTTGAAATTCTCTCCAGCTCCCATGGCCGGGCGACTCGTTCAGTGCGCGAACGACCGCGGGATCGTAGGGCATGGTCACGCCCACCAGAGCAATGCCTTTGCTGCGTGCCAACTCGACGAAGCGAGCGAGCTCACGCCGACGTTCGTCGTCGAGTGCCCGGGTGACGCCATGAACGGGGCCTCACTGCGCTGCACTCGCCCGACGACCGATTCGACCGTGTCCGGAGGCTCGGATTTTGTCAATGCGGTGCCATATTGCATGGAGCCGTCGATACGGAATCCGTTGCCGAGTTCGATCGCCCTCAACCCAACGGCGGGCTGGCCGTAGATTGGATCGCGGGCCCGACGGAGTCCCAGTAACGGGTTCGCCAGGAGCGTCTCGGCGAAACGCCGCACCAATACAGTTCGCTCGCGGGTTCCCCACGGTGCGAGGTCTTCCCGCGACACGTAGTCGAACCATTTGTCCCAGGCCGGATTGAATGTGTAGAAGTCGACCGAGAACAGCACAACGCGCGGGATGTCCGCGTCGAGCTCTTCGAGAACACGACGAAAATCGCGCTGAACATAAATGCAGTTTCCGGCATTGTAAAAACGATGAGGTGCAAACATTGCGCTTCGCCACTGATTCATGCGCGAAGGCCCGATGGCGAGCACGTCGGGTCTGATCATCCGCGCGGCCTCGACTTTCAGGCGATAGGCACGGTCGGACAAGGCAACTCCGTACAGAAACGGCTCTCCGCGGCTCTGTCGCGCCGCCACCCGCCGCACGGACTCGAGCTCGCCTGAGCGTTGGAGAAAGGCCAGTGCAGCCGCGGCAAGGAGCACATACGGAAACACGAACCAGCCGAGTTTCCGCGCGAACGACCGTGCTGGCGTCATCTGGCCGGAAGGATCAGAACTGATAGTAAATAAACTCCGTCGCACGGGGCGTGCCGGCGAGTTACTTTCCGGAGAACTATTGCACCGACGATGCTCGTCGCCGCGTGGTAGAGCACCCACCGCGCAGATGCAGGCCATCGATCGACGACAGGGTTGCGGACCGCCAATATGTCACCACACACGAGGGCGATCATGATCGCAAGCGGGAACGCGACAGGAATTGTGATGTCACCAACGTCGAAGCTCGCGAATTTCCTATAGACGGTCAGTGCCTCGGTTGCTCGCAGCCCTAAACAACACGAAAGTAAGCGTAACGACTCCGAACGTCACGACGCGCCTTGTATTGTCGGTCAGCCAGGCGGGCAGTCTGACGCGGTGTCTCAAGCGATCACGAGACCGTTGGGTCAGCGTTGACGCCGCAACGAGCAGGCCATGTATGAGGCCGAACAGAAAGTCCTTCCAGCCCGCGCCGTGCCATATTCCCACGATGACGAACGTCGTCACAATTGACGCGAACAGTCCGGGTGCGCCATAGCGTCTCCACTCGAAGTTCAGCGGAGTCAGGACGTAATCGCAAACCGCGACGCAACGTCATGTGCCAGGTGCGCCAGAACTCGGGCAGACTGCGGCTCAGGTAGGGCTGCGCAAAGTTCGGAAACAGCTCAATGCCGAGAATTCTCGAAGCACCGATCGCCATCAACGAATACCCGGCGAAGTCCGCATACACCTGAAACGAGAAGTACACCGTCGCGAGCGCCAGGTCCCCAGCCTGCGAACAGGAGGGCTGTCTGTAGACCTCCTCGACGATAGGGAGAAGCGTGTCCGCCATGACCACCTTCATCACGAGGCCGGCAAGAATCGCCCGCATGCCAGCGACCACGCGCTGGTAGTCGACGCTGCCGAGGCGATCGAGCTGCGGAAGAAAATGCCTGCCGCGCTCAATCGGACCCGCGGTCACAGTAGCGAAGAAGGACATGAACGTGGCAAAGCGCAGCCAGTCGCCTTCAATCGCGTTGTCATTGAGATAGCTGTCGATCACGTACCCCACGCCTTGAAATGTGTAGAAGGACAGGCCTACCGGCAGAGCAAAGCCGGACCATGGCCCAGGCGACAGCGTCACCAGGTACTTAAAAGCAGCCAGCGGCAGAAGCGTCACCCCGAGCGTCGACCAGAAGAGTGTGGCCCGCGTGCGGCCGACCGGCAGCCCTCGCATCGCATTCGTGCCTGCGTACACGCAATGCCGGTAATTCCCAGAAGGAGCACGACATAGTACAGGCTGAAGGTCGCGTAAAAGGCGCAGCTTAGCGCGAACGTCACCGCCTGGCGGCGAGCTATTCGGGCAGTTTGTTTTTTAGGCACTGCAGCATCTCGCCGACGTTCTGAAATCCCATGACCTCACGCGTGGTGAACTTGACGCCGAACTTGTCTTCGAGGGCCATGATGAGCGTGATGTGCGTGAGCGAATCCCAGCCCTCGACGTCCTTGGCCTGCATCGCATCGAAGATCTCGAGCCGGCTGTCGTCGAACACCTCCCTGAAAACAGACTCGACCTGTGTTCGAAAGTCCGTCATGTCTACTCCTGCGCAGCCGGCGTGCGAAGCCGGATCTTTTACGGGCGATGGAACGAACGACGGCACGTTCAGGACGAACCGAGCGTGAGGCGCATCTCGAACGTCCGTAAACCCCAGCCGCGGGTACAAGTCCCCCACCATGGCGTTCTTCGCCGTTCGAATGTAGCGTCCGACAACCTTCTGGGTTCCTCGCTGCCTCGCTTCCTCCACAATCCTTGTCAGCGTCAACTGCTCGACGCCGCGGCCGAGCACGCGGCAGCTCATCACCCAGCTGTCGATCAGCGTTTCCTGTCCGGCGGTGCGGAGAATGACGGCGGCGATGATGCCGTTATCTCCGACCCGATCGACGAGCCGTATCGAAAAACCGACGGCCCCGTCAGCAACGAGTGCTTCCAGCTCTTCCCGCGAGTAGCGAATCGTCGTGAGATTGAATTGGTTGCTTCGCTGGAAGAGCTGCACGACGCGGGGCAACGTAAACGCGTCGAACGGAAGGGCCTCCGCCTCCATCTCGAGACCGACAAGATAAGACTCGAGATCGGTCCTGCCGACGCGAAGGACCTCGCGGCTCATGTCGGCCTGATAGAAGCGATGGCGTTCGCGGTCCTCCGCGGTCGTCGCCGCATACCCTTCAAAGAGGTTCCAGCGGGCCAGCGCCTGAATCACGTCAGCCGGATCTGTGGGCAGCTCGGGCACCTGCACGTCGGGAAGAATCTGGCGGACCTGATCCCGTTCGAATGCCGAATCATCGAGAAACACAAACGCATCAAGACCGAGGTTCAACTGGTCCCGAATCGCGAGAATATTCGTGGCTTTGTCGGTAAAGTTTGCTGAAATTGCGGCAAAGTCTCCGTGCTTGATGATGAGATAGGGATGCGTCTTGAGGACTTCATCGACGGCAGCGCGATCGTTCTTGGTGCACACAGCGAGCAAGACACCGCGGTTCTTCAACTCGGCCAGCGACTGCTGCACACGCTGGAATGCATGGCCCACACCCACAGCGCCCAGCTCGATTAGATCGGGACCGTCGTCGCCGAGGATTCCACCCCAGAGCGTGTTGTCGAGATCGAGGATGACGCACTTTACGCCGACGCTGTGCGGGCTGAGAATCGCATCGCTTGCGGCCTTCGCAAGTGGCGGCAAGTATGAGGGTGACAACGCCTGCCGCGCCTGACACCACAATCGCTCGTCGAACCACTGCTTCTTACCGTAATAGGCCGCTTGCGTCTCGACGTCGATGAGAGCCACACGGCCGGCTTTGGTGGCGGCCCAGAGCTGAGCATTGATCGCCGCGATGCACGCAGCGAAGGTCTCCTCCTGTGCGAGCGTCTGATTTCCGTACAGGCCGATCCACTGGAACCGCCAACGTGTGTTGAAGAATCTTGACGTTGGGGAGACGTGCGGACAGCTGGTCCCAGAGCGCGAATATCTCGTCGACAATCTCTCGTGCGACCGCGGCTTTGTTCGCGCTGGCGCCGTGCCGCATCATCAATGCCTGAGTCGTCATGAAGAGCACGACACAATCCGGGCTGTGCTGGTAAAGGCGGCTCTCGACGTCGAGAATCTCCTGACGAATCGTGTCGTACTCGGCCTCGTACATCTCGGGCCACCAGCCACGAAGCTTGAGCGCCGCCTCGACTGCCTGGGCGTAGTGCTGGGTAGCCGCGTCTCCCAGGATCGCAAGCCTCAGAACACTCCGGCAACGTGCACGATCCACACGACGGCCCAGGCTCAGTAGGCGTGTAAGCGGCAGGTCCGCTATCTCCCACGCCTGGATATTCGGAGTGTCGGTCATGTCGGTTTGACGCAGACGTAGCCGCACAAGCTCGGGGTCTTGTGACGCGGCTTGAATCCTGGAGCACACTCTTCCTGCGCGTGCAGCGGCTGGAACCCTACGTCGCGCAGCATCTGTTCGAGTTCTGCGGGTGTATGGAACAGATAGATGTGGTCCGAATGAGCCGCGTTTAGCGCAGCGGTGATATAGGCGTGTCCACCGGGCCTGACGAGATCGAACAACCATCGGCAGAACTCAGCTGGGTTCTCGAGATGCTCGAGGACCTCCTGACAGATCAGAAAATCGCATATGGTGCGATATCCCAGGCTGATATCTCGGTTTTCCAGCGTGTATCGGTCGCGTACGGCGAAGGCATCGAGCACATTGCGGGTGAAATCAAGCGCGTACTGGCTGATATCGAATCCCACGCCTCTTATCTCCGGTAACATCTCTAGCGTCCGCTTGGAGTACATTCCACAGCCGACACCCACCTCGAAGAACAGGCGACTGCGCCGCACGCGCGGCAACACTCCGGATTCAAACGCACGCAGCATGTGAAAGTGCTGCGGCCAGACGAAATGCGACAGCCACATGCCAGGAAGATACCGCCGGGTCATGTGGTCTTCGTTGTAGTAGCACTCACGCCGGACCTCTTCGTAACTTGACGCCCGGTAGCGCCCGGTTTTTTCGAAGAAGACCTGATTCCGCATCGAGTCGTTAGCAAACTCGGCATAACCGTCAAGCGCGCGTCGGATCGCGTCCGGCATCGGATCTTGAACCGGTCCGTACATCAACTCGATGTTGCGCACCGACTCGGGCAGCCAATCGTCGCCGAAGCGATCCGCGGCCTGGATCCATATAGACGCAAGGACCGGATACACCTTTAGCATCTCGTCACAGATCAGTTGCCACTTCTGTTCTGCCGTCATGCGAGTCTCAAGCATCGAAGATCCGGTGCCACGATTTTCCCGTCACGAGGATACGGCCTCCGGTCTCCTTAATAATATATCGATACACGCTGGATACCGCTTCGCTGACCTGGCGTACGGCGGCACGGATGACGACCTTACACGGTACGTAACAGGGGTTCCTAAACGCGAGCTCCATGCGCTCCAACACGGCGCGGTTGCCCGGAAACTCCGCGCCAATCAATCTCGAGGCCAACGATGCGAGGAATGCCCCATGCACGACACGTCCTTCGAAACCATGCCGTTGCGCGAAAGATGCATCCATGTGGATCGCCGCCCGATCGCCCGACAACTCAGCAAAGGCATCGATATCCCGGTCCGCGATCGGCACGACGATTTGATGCCACTGCCCGACTTCGAGGTTGGTCATGGGTTGAGGCAAGGCTTGTCGATGAACGTCCTGTGCCACAGCTCTAAATTCAGAAGAGCCCATAGTTTGGCGTGGTTTCGGGAGACGCCACGGACGTGCTCGTCCAATAGTCGTGCGACCGCTTCGGGACGGAAGTACCCTCGGCTCCGGGCAGTGGCGTCAAGCAGCACATCGCCGGCCATGCCGTGCAGCTCCTCCCGGAACCATCGGTCTATCGGGACAGCAAATCCCATCTTGCGGCGCCTCAACAGGCGCTCGGGAAGCATCGGTTTCATCAGGCGCCGCAACAGATACTTCTGAATCGACCCGCGAAGCTTCGAGCTCGAGCGGAAGCGATGCGGCAAACTCGAGCACAACATGGTCGAGCAGTGGCGAGCGCACCTCAAGAGAGTGCGCCATGCTTGCAATATCCATCTTCACGAGCAAGTCGTCCGGCAAGTAGCTCTTCGTGTCCGCGTACGCGGCGCGCTCCGCGACGTTTGGCACGTCGACACACTCAAACGGACACGTCACGAAGCGAGTCGGGTCGGCCCCGCGAACGAGAGCGAGGAACTCGGCTGAGTAAAGTGCCTCCTTTGCTGGCGCATCAAACAACGTCATCCACGCCGTGTATCTGTCTGCCGGCATCAGATCCAGCCCCGCAACAAATCGCCGGACCCGTTCCCTCGACGCCTTCTGCGGCCCTGCCGTGATATGCCGGGCCACGCGGGCAACGGCCTTGCGGGCTTGGCGCGGCAAAGAACTCCACTTCTGGGCAACCATCATGGCGCGATACCGGTCGTATCCGAGAAAAGCCTCGTCGCCGCCGTCGCCGTTCAACGCGACAGTAACCGACCCACGGGTCATCTCACATAGATAAAACGCCGGCAGCGCAGACGAGTCAGCGAACGGCTCGTTGTAGTGCCACACCATCCGCGGCAGTACGGCAACAGCATCAGGTTTCACGATGAGCTCGTGGTGTTCAGTTTGAAACAGCTGCGACACCTGCTTCGCGTAGTTGAGCTCGCTGTAATCGGGATCGTCGAAGCCAATTGAGAACGTGCGCACGGGCCCGCCAGAATGCTTCCTCATCATCGCGACAATGAAACTGGAGTCGATGCCGCCACTCAGATGTGCCCCGATGGGAACGTCACTGATCATCCGAAGACGAACCGCCTCAGACAGCAGCTCTTCTCCCCGCTCACACGCCTCGTCCTCACTTATTTTCGTTTTGGGCACGTATTGCAGGCGCCAGTACGACTTCACCGTCAGGCCGTCGGAGTCGAGTCGTAGCCAGTGTCCAGGCAGCAGCCTCGAAAAACTGGTGAACGCCGACTTGTTGCCAGGGACGTAGCCAAGGCTCATATATGCGTCAATCGCAACGGGATCGGCTGACGGCCTGGACGAGGAATCCTGGAGGAGCGCCTTAGGCTCCGACGCGAACGAAAAACGGTCGCCGTCAACCCGGTAATAGAGAGGCTTTTTACCTACACGGTCGCGTGCAATGAAGAGCGATTTCGTGCGGCGGTCCCAGATAGCAAATGCGAACATGCCTCGCAGCAGCGGTAAACAGTCGACGCCATATTCCTCGTACCGCGTGAACGATCGTTTCGGTATCGGTCTCAGACTTGAACTGATGGCCGCGTGCTTGGAGATCGGAACGAAGCGATTGAAAGTTGTAGATCTCTCCATTAAAGACGATGACGAGCGAGCCGTCTTCGTTCATCATCGGTTGATGACCGTGGGCCGACAGATCGATGATGGCCAGCCGGCGGCTGCCCAGACCAACCGCACCGTCCACCCACACACCGCCGTCATCCGGCCCGCGATGACGGATCGCGTCAGTCATGCGAGTCAACAGCTCACGATCGACCGGCCGATCGGATGACAGGTTCACGACGCCGGCAATGCCACACACGTCAGGCGCCTCCGGCGAGTTCGCGGTATACGCGCTCGGTCTGGCTCACCATGGTTTCGACTGAGAAATCGTGAAGCAAACGCTGGTAAGCAGCGTCACCCATCTGATGTCTTCGCTCGGGGTTTCGGCAAGCTCCTCAATGCCACGGGCCAGATCGAGATCATCCGCCGGGTTCACTAGACAGCCCGTCACGCCATCCACAACAATCTCAGGAGCCGACATCGATCGGGTGGCGACGATGGGTGTCCGCTGTGCCATCGCTTCCAGAAGGACCAAACCGAACCCTTCACCCAGACTGGGCATCACGAAGATGTCAAAAGCAGCCATGAGGTCAGCAATGTCGGTGCGCCATCCGATCAACCGCACGGTGTCATCTACACCGAGCATTTGAATTTCCCTCTCGAGGTCCGCACGAAGCGGGCCATCCCCGGCAACGACAAACAGCGTTCCTGGCAGACGACGTTTCAATCGATCCGCGGCTCTGATGAGGTATTTGAAGCCTTTGAAGTTGACGAAGCGGCCCACGCACCCGATGAGCAGCTGATCCTCTTGGATACCAAACTCGCGCCGGAGACGGGGCCGCGAGTCAATGGCCGCGCCCTCCGGTTGCAGGCCGTAATGAATCGTTCGCATCTTCTGCGCCGAGATGCCTTCGAACAGCTGCACCTTGTCCTGCAACGCATTCGATATCGTAATAACCACGTTCACATATCGCTGCAGAAGGCCGTTGAGGCGATAAGCGGCGCTGTTCGCCTCGAAATCGTTGTAGCCGTGTTTCGACGTCACCACGGATGGCACTCCGGCCAGCTTCGATGCCACCGTTCCGTACAGATCGCCATGCACGAGGTGTGTATGCACAAGGTCGTACCGGCCTCGGCGAAGGATTCGAATCATGTGCCAGAGGCAAAGCGGATCGACATTGCGTCTGATTCTCAGAGCGATCGTCGGGACACCGATGCTCTCGAGCCGACTCCTGTACCTGCGGACGTCCTCGTGCTTCTCGACGAGAAGCAGGAATTCCAGCGAGAACTGCGTCCGATCGAGGCGCTCGAGCAGGGTGAGGAGGTGGCGCTCCGCGCCGGCCATTCCTGTCGCCTTTTGAATGTGAAGAACTCTGCGAGGCGTCAACAGTCTAAGTCTTCACCCCTGTGATGATGGCGAGATGGCCGTAACGGCTCATCAGCCAGGAGGCTACTCGCACCGGAATAAAGAGTTTCCCTATCGGAAACCGCTTTATTGGAAAGGAGCGCACGGTATTTTCAGGCCCGTGGAAGGTCACGCGGACGTCAGCGAATTGGCGCGTCATGTCGCGCAACTCTGCTTCCGAAAAATGCTGTGATAGCGGATTTCCTCCCTTTAATACGCCGTCAGAGGTGCGATTGGCCAGTTGCTCGCGGTTCATCCTAGAAAGTAACCGCGGAACACACCCCACTTAATCATCTTGTTCCAGTAGTGGTACGAGTGACGGTGATAAACCATCACAAAAAAGCGACCGCCGGGCCGGAGCACGCGATGGATTTCCTCGAAAGATCTTTGTGTGTTGGGAGAGTGATGAATCACACCGAACGAATAAACAAAATCGAAGGAGCCGGCCGCTAAAGGCAGCGATTCGGCATCACCATGCAGGATACGTCCGTTCAGGCCGAAGGCCGAGCACGCTCACTTGTCAGGTACACGTGCTTCGGCGCCAAATCAAGTGCGGTCACGTCGGCACCAAACGCGCAAAACTGCTCGAACATCCCCCCGAGACCACACCCGAGATCGAGCACCTTCTTGCCTCGAAACTGCTTGCAATCAAGTACTTTGTGCAGCATCGGATACGTGGTGTGGAAGAACGGACGGTGCCAATTGAACCATCGGCGATCGCTTTCGCGGAAATCACTCCCAGCTTCCTTTCTCGAATTCTGGGTGCGCGCGCCGCCAGTCCATATCCATGTTGTTGGCGCTCCACCACTCCATTATTTGCGACTTCAACATTTCCTGGCGTTCCGGAACCAGCGACAGCACGCGATCAAACACGAGAGGAAACTCGCGCGAGCAGCCTAAACAACGCACTGATGTGCCAATCGGCGTTAATGGTGTCCGGCAGTCCGGACAAATCAGATCGTCGTGCTCAATGGCGTCCATTCGACAAGCATCAGGCATCTGCGGCATTCCACGACTCATCAGACTGAAAGGATTTGGAGCGTCTTGTAAGGAGCGACCAGAGGAACTGCGAGTCAGCTCGACGCCAGGACAGCCATTCCTTCCGCGTAATTCGCAAAGCCGGAAGCTGGCTCGAGATTGCGCGATGCCGTATCGCAGCGACGATCGCCGAAGTCACGATGAGCGTTACAGCCATTCCGGATGGTCCCCATACCAACATGAGCGGCACACCCAACAGAAACATCAGAGCGAAATTCAGAAGCGTCGTCGTCAGATACGTTGGCTGCATTCGTAGTGCGTACAGTAATGACGTTTGAGGCGCCGCAAACCCGCTCACGAGAAATCCGAGGGCAAGGACTTCGGTTACGACGATCGCAGCTTGATATTGCGGAAAGGCAAATGTAAAAACGACCGGCGCTGCGATCGCCACAGCCGCTCCCATCGCACCGAAGAGGACGACGCCCCACCGTACGCTGTCGAGATAAAGGATGCGCAAGGCCCGGGGGTCCTTCACACTCTCGCTCATCATCGGAACGAGCGCTTCCTTCAACGGCAGCAAGTCGAGTGATGCACCGGTCGCTGTCTTCGCGGCGTCAAACACCGCAACAGCTTCGATGCCGGCGACCGCACCGATAAGCCAGGGACGGGCACTCGCGTGCAAGGCTGTCACACCGTACCGCAGCGTCTGCCATTTTCCCTCGTCACCCATCAGACGAACGACTGGACTCAAATCGGGGTGTGAGATCGACGCTGCGACGCTCGGCGCTAGTTCACGTGCAACGAGTGCCACTCCGAGCGCATTGGCGAGGGCGTAGGCCCCAAGCGCCCCGTTCACGCCCAGCCCTGACGGCCAGATGAACACGACATACCCAAACGTCAGGGCGCAGCAGCGGACGATGTCCACCTGCTTCACCCGTCTGAAATCCTGTCGGATACGCAGATCGGTCAGAACGAGGCTGCGAAACGGTGCGGTCGCACCAGCGATGGTGAGCATCCAAAAACTGATTCCCGGAAGCATCCCGGCATTTGCCACGCGCTTGATGGCGAGCGCCGCTACGAACGTAACGAGAATCATCATCAACAGCGTGAACAGGAGGTACGAACGAAATATCGCCGCCGCTTTCGCCTGACCACCCTCCTCGCGCCGCATCTCCGAACATCGCGAGACGATCAATTCGCCGAGAGCGAGGCCGATGACGAAATCGACGAGCGCGTACACGCTATAATCAGCACAAGGAGACCGTACCTCCTGAAGAGGAAGTCCGCGAAGCAGGATTGCCCCATTAGCGAGGCTCGAAATCTTTTCGACGACGGCCCCCTGCATCAGGTGACGCACGGCTCCAGCCAGGCGGAAGTTCATGTGATCGTCTTGTCCTCAATCGACTCGAACGCGTACGGCGCGTGTCTTAAGCCTGACGTCAACCGTTGCACCTCGGTCAAAAAGTAACCCTGATTCGACAGTCCAAGCGCGGCGCGGCGCTCCAGCATCGTTTCGATGTAGGTTTCAAATGCCGCGAGCAGCGACTCGGACGTCGTCGGCACGTCGTGAAGGTACCTGCGGAAACTGGCTCTAGCGATGTCCGAGATCCAGCTGCGCTCGAACAGGGTCCGGCGCAGGCCCTCGATCCGATCCGGAGCCGTCAACGTCATTCCCAGATAGAGAACGAAATGAAACAGGTCGTGAATCTGCGTGCCCTCCCGTTCGAAGAGTTCCCAGTCGACAATCGCCAGTGAATCGCCGGGACCAATGAGGATGTTCGCCGGCTTGAAGTCGCCGTGCGTCGCGCCTCTCGTGTGAACAGTGCGAGCCGAGCGCTCAGTCGAACAGCCCACGTCATGAAATCCTGCAAGCCAGGAGGTGATCGCCGCACAACGGTGGGTGATACGATCGCGATGCCAGAATCTTCCATGACTCGAGATGAGCATCTCGCGAAGCGATACACCATCACGCCACTCTTGAATGAGGAGGCCGTCGCGATATTCAACGCGCTGGCGACATGCATCCAAGTAAGGGCTGCGCGCGAGCAATGCTTGGACATACCGTAGTGCTTCGTGCTCGGCACGAAGCGCGACGTCTCTATCGTCAGAGAACTTCGCGAACCACAAACGGCCGTCCGGCGTGCTCACATGCACGAAGGTGCGTCGGTCGGTTTTGGCAGGTTTCCCAGCCCACACGACAACACCTGCAAGCGGGCATCCGAGCACATCGGCCAGGACGTCGACGGGCGCGTCCGATGCTAGCGCCGCGCTACCCATACGATGCCCCCTGGAAACAGGTCGACGATCGAGCTACGTCCTCCAGCTACGAGAAAGCGACCGAGGGCCCCGGCACGCCACCCGCCTGAATGTGCCAGCGCCAGGCGCTTTAGGGACGAAGGGGATTCGGGTGCCTGCAGGATCACCGGCCGCCACACACTCGGAAATACGTGCAGTCGTGAGGTGTGTTGAGGCCGCAGTGACTGAACCGCATTCTCGATGCTCCGGAGGGTAAACCACGTCTCCGGGCGGAACCACGCCCCCACCGCAAGAGGGGTGAGCGCCGGCCTGCTCGACGGATCGAACGCAACTACGAGCGTCCCGGATTCGCGCAGACAGCCCCAGGCTCGTCTGATGGTGCTAATGAAGCCCTCAACGGTGTGTTCGCCCGCTGCGGCGCTTTTGTCCGGATGACCGATCAGCATGACAGTGTCCAGCGATCCATTCGCGCACGAGCCCGATAGTTCGATCTCGACGTGTTCAGCGAGGCCGTCGAGCAATGAGGACGAGAGGTGGCCTCCGTACGCGAGGCAAACCGCGCGCTTGGCGCGTTGCGGCGTCCAGACGAGATAGGCCGTCTGGTTGAAGGCGGGGGTTTCACGGCCGTCCATCAAGCCGCTGTCGCCGCAATCAACACTGTCCCGCCCAGATGGCGCACGAATGGCAGACGGCACAGCGCCCGATCGAGAACGTGCGCTGCACTCAGCACAGATTCGGAACGCCCCGCAAGCGGCACCAAGGCCCGGGCGGCGATTGTGCGCGTCTCGAGCGATGTGACGACAAAGCCGGCCAGCACCAGCTGGGCCTTGAGAAACGCTAAAGAAAAACGGAAATTCACACCGTCTCCGACCGCGTCGAAACCAGCGCCGTTCAGCCGCAGCGCGAGTGACGAAGGTTCTGCGAGCAAGATCAGTCCTCCAGCGCGCAGAACGGATCGCGCTTCGGAGAGCGTTCTGAGAGTGTATCGGGAGTGATGCAGTGCGCTGAAAAAACAGACCGCATCGAACGCGTTCGGACCAAACGAGAGCATCTCCATATCCCCTTGCACGTTCAGCCCCATGCCGTAGACATCCTTCCGTTCCCTCAATTGCGTCAGGCCGATGTCAATGGAATAGACCTGCAGCTCCGGGAGCAAGTCGGCCATGAATCGATCTTTGAATCCCGCACCTGCTCCAACACTCAGCACTCGCAGTGGGAATCTCCCCAACTGACGCAACTGCTCGACAGCCCAGTGCGCCGTTTCGGCGCTCGCCTGCTGACGCGACGGAGACACGTCGAACTTACGCGCCTCGGAATGGCTTTCGTAACGCTGCCGATTGAGTTCTTTATAGAAATCCACGGCTTATTCGCGTGGAGAGCGAGCGGTGAGCATTACGCTTTCGCAAGCGCCAGCGATTGCGCCCGGCATTTGCACCCAGGAAGGATCGATGAAACGCCGCAGCAAGCGAATGGCTGTCCAGGCGAGTGTGATCCGCGATCGACCGATCACAGCCGGTCGAAGGCGAATGTTCTGGAATTCGTGAGACGAAAACAGCGCGACGAGCTCCTCTGGTGAGAGGTTCCCGCTGTGGACATCTGCTTTCTGCCCTTCTAATCGTGTCTCGCCCCTACGCGAACGGTATCCCGCATAGTCGCGATTCTTCGTGATGATCAGAATGAACCCGCCGTGTTTCAACACGCGCTTGAACTCTGCTACGGCGGCACCGGGATCCGGGAAATACTCGAACGCACGGCTCGAACACAGTGCATCGACCGAAGCCGACCGTAGCGGCAACGCAGCCGCGTCTCCACATGACAGGTCCCAATCTCCGCTGCGACGACGGCCATCCTGGAGCATTGCCCAGGAAAGGTCGATGGCAACAACGCGCCTCGCTGACTTGGCGAACAATGGAGTCCATATGCAGGCCCCCGGTCCAACCTCGACGAGACGATCAAACCGCACACGTCCCAGTTGGCGTTGAAGCGTCTCCGCCGTTTGGCGATAGTGCTCACGGCGCATCGGAGTGGCGTCCCACCTGTGCGCGAAATAGCCTTGCTCCAGCGAACTGACTGTCTTATTGAAATAGTCACGGCTCCGAGAAAGCTGTGAACGATTGTCGAATTCTGTCATGTATCGGTCTTGCGACATCTAATGCAGGTGATATACCCGAGACGATTCGCCGGCCAGAAGTCGAGTAGCACGCTCCGCCGAAAACGCGGAATCAGTCTCCCGAGTCCCGGAATCCACGTTCCTAGTGCGCACATTTCGTCGACGATGAAGCCTGTAGATCCGAGGATACTTGCCAACGACAATGGATCCCACAACACCCGATGATCGTGATAGCCCATGGACGCCGCAACGTTACCATGGCGGCCGAGCCTGGTTACGTTTGGCGCCAACCAGTGACGTACGAACCGATTGAAGAAGAATGGATTCGGAGTGGTGATCAACAGCAAGCCACCCGGCTTGAGCACCCGGCGAGCTTCCTTCAGGAACTTCTCAATCGCCACGTGATGTTCGAGAAATTCCCCCATCACAACGCAATCGAATGAGTCGCTCAAGATCGGGAGCAGTGATGCGTCACCCACCAGTGATCCTGCCTGCTGACGGCTCAGCACCGCGTCTGAGTTCCAATCGATGCCAATCGCCCTCACGTCGGGTCTCTGCGATCGTATCAGGTGGAAATACTCGGGCAGAACGTGCTTTTGACCGGCAAACCCGATGTCCAGCAGATATCTTCCAGAAACGTGAGAAAGCAGCCAGCGTTCCCGCGGACTCAGGTTAGCAGCGAGCGGCAATGTTCTTTTCGGACATGAACTGCGCGATGCGGGCTGCCCGCTTGTCCCACGTGTAGCGCTGCACGTCGAGCCGTGCCTGGTTGGCAAGGACCGACCCCAATTCACGGTCCTCGCACGCTCGGCGGATGCCTTCGGCAAGCGCACGTGGATCGTCAGGCGTCACGAGGATCGCATTGTGGCCGTCGCACAGAATGTGACGGATGGCCGGCACGTCAGACGCCACAATGGGCCGACCGGCGGCCATGTACTCGAACAGCTTCAGCGGTGACGTGTAGGTATTCGAAACGACCTTGGCAGCGGAATTGGGCAGGACAAGAACGTCCGCCGTGGAGAGGGCATTGGGGAGATCACTTGGTCGTATATACCCGCGGAGCGAGACTCGACCGGCAAGATGCCTCTCGGCAAGGTAAGTTCGAAAAGGTCTCTCGGCTTCCGGCGACCCACCTATAAACTCGACCTGGTAATTTCCTGGCAATTCGCGCGATGCCTCTGCAAGCACGAAAACGCCTTTCCACTGAAACAGATTTCCAGCATAAACGACGCGGAATATCTCTGAATGCGACTTCGGCTTGGAAAACACATAATCATCGACGCGAACGCCGTTCTCACAAGTCAGAATCTTGTCCGGTCGGATCCCCGCGATTGTCAATGATGTCGCATGAAACGGCGTCGTGACGACGATGCCATCGACGCCACGTAACAGAGGCATCTTGGCAGCAGCGAACCGTCGGAGCACACCATCATGATCTTCAAAAAAAAAGGGCACGTCGCGCCTCAGTAAGCGCATGAGCGGCGCAATCAGGAGATCGAACGGATTGCGCGAATAGACGATCGTACCTGAGGGACGCGCAGAAGCCCGGCCGCACACGTTACGAGAAAGGAGAGTGATTGGATAATGAATGCGGCTCGCGCACTCACCCTCCGCAGCGCCTCAAGATCGACGCATCGAAGCGGCCTCAAGTTGAACGTCGGCGCGAGCCCGTAGAACTCGTACACATCCTGCACCACGAGGGCCGACCGACGCTTCGGGTGCCAGAATTCGACATCACACAGTTTCCCCAGCGCCTCGCATTGCGACATCGACTGCTTGGCGTTCGCCTTTTCCGACGGAATGCGCGCATTCGACAAATAAACGAGCCTACTCAAGGGAGGTCCGTCTTACTGCCACAATACAAAGGTACGCACCCAGTCGGTTTGCCGGAAAGAAGTTCCCCTCGAGGAATACCGGCTTTCTCATCACCCTGCCACTGAGCGGAACCTGAAACTTCATCGTCCGCAACTCGATCGGTTCCAGATTGTTCCGTCGGAGCGCCTGGCAGAACGAAATCGGCTCGACAAAGCCTTTGTGGTCTGCGTTGCCGAGGAAGCCTTGGACGTTTTGCGTCGATGTCACTTTGCCAGCAAACACCCAGAACCTCAGCCACTTCAGCAGCTCATATGGGTTCGGCGTGGTAGCGATGAGCCGGCCGCCCGGACAAAGCACTCTGGCGAACTCAGGCAGCACCGCGTGAGGCAGATCAAGATGCTCAAGAAGTTCGCCCGCAATAACGGCGCTGAATGCGCCATCCGCGAACGGCAGCGCCGTGACATCACCGCCCAGGGTGTTTGGCAGCCTCAGAGCACGGAGACGGTCGACGTTCAGATCAACACCCACAAGCGTGACATGGCGGGCGCGTTCCCGTAAGCGCTCGTGAACGGCCGAGCTCTTCTCGCCTGCAAAACCGACGTCGCAGTACCCGGCCAGTGCCGGGCAATCGGTTTGCGATCCAGTCAGAGCGCATGTTCCGGCTTGATGCCTTCAACGTAATAGCCGAGCACAAAGCGGCCAGCGTTCCGATCGCGGCCTACGACACGATCCAACAGGCCGTCGAGCGCCGTGGTGAAAACGACCGTTGCGGCCCGAAAGATCGCGATACGGTTGAAACGGTTCAGATGCTCCGCGAGCGTCGAAAAGTACCCGCCGTAAGCAACAACGTCCACGGCGATGAACCCTGCATCATCCATCAGACGATGGAGCGCCCAGCCTGTGTAACGCAGAAAGTCATACGGGTCAGCGTGGATAGGCATGAGGAAGGGTAGCTCCAGAATAAGCGCCCCCCTGGCCGAAGGACGCGTGCGATCTCACTGGCGAGAGGTGCCCCTCCGTAAACATGCTCGAACACATTCAGCGCCACCACCGAATCGACGCATCCGCTGCGGAGTGGAAGCGCCGTTTCCAACGAGGCGACGATTCGCGGACGCGACGACCGGTCGATGTCAAGGGTCGTCAGGCGCACGGGTTTCTCAACAAATCGCCAGTAGCTCGGTCGATCTCCGGCACCGATATCGAGGACGTGTCCGCTGAGCTTCACACGGCGCAACAGTTCGCAGTTCATGAATGTGCGCGCTAGGGTTTTCCCTGCCCACGTTTCACTGACCGCCAGTTTCATCGGGCAGGGTGCTGCCGTTCTCCAAACCCTTGGAGGCGTTTCAGGATGATGTGTGCGGTTCGTCAAAGAGAGTGATGAGCCGGTCGATCAAGATCTGCAGATTGTGCTGTTCAATCACTTTCGCCCTGAGAAGGTCGCGTAGCGAGGCAAGCGCCTCGCCGTCGAGCCCCATGACAGCCTTTATCGCTGTCGCTACGGTGTCAGGCCGTGAATCAGGAATCACAAGGTGAGGCGCCACGTCATTGAGCAACGAACGGAATGCCGGATTCGACGTCACCACGGGCACGCCGCAACTCATCGCTTCAAGCACCGCCTTATCGATACTGTTTGTTTCTGAGAGGTTGACGCAGACGTCAGCGCTGTGGTACAGGACACAACCCGTTCCCGCGTAACCGGGCCCATAAAGCTGACGAGTTCATCAATCCCATGGCGCTGCACCTGCTGACGCAGTTGATCCATCCAGGTCGCAGCATTCGGACCTCTCGGCTCCCCGATGATAGAGAGGTAAATTCGTCGCGGGTGATCGCGCAGTAGAGCGATCGCGTCGATTAGTCGATCGTGCCTCTTCGAGGGAGACAATCTACCGACCGTCACAACGTGGAAATCGGCGTTTTGCTGTCGTGGGCAAGGACGGAATCGTGCCGTGTTGATGCCATGCCCAGTCACCACGATTTTCCGGCTGTGCAATGCCAGGCTTTCCGGCGACGCAGTGGCTACGCGATCGACGACTAACACGGCCGCTCGGAGAGTCAATGTGACGGTTCCGTGCATGTACCATTGAACAATTGGAATACCTCGCATCCTGAGCACCGGTGCGGCCATCACCGCAAACAGCGGGACCATGTGCACAAAGCACGCATCGACACGACTCTCGCGCAGGACGCCAAACAATGCCCGATAGAATTCTCGGACTTTGCGCAGCCGTCCAAATTGTCGCTCCCTGCCAAGCGACAGGACACGCACGTTCGCCGGCAGCGGGCCGGCACCCTTTTCATGTGTGATGACGGTGACTTTCGAGACTCGCGCCGCGAGTTCGCAAACCCACTCCCATGCCACCTCGAGACCGCTGTCGGTAGAATCGAGCTTCTGATTAAGAACCAGCAGGTGCACGCAAAAACATCTCTGCCCAGAGTTGTAAGACGATGAGAGACCACAACTTCAATGGAACGCGTTTCCACGCATGACTTTGCCGAAGTGATTGAATACCGGCCGGATCCAGAATCCCGACCCGCCGCACGCGCTCAGGCGACGGTACTGCGTCAACGTGCGCGGCGAGATTCGAACTGAGCCACCATCGCACGGGCGAGGCAAATCCCTTCTTTCTGCCATGAAGAATCTCGGCCGGGATCAGATCCTCGAAGGCTTCTTTCAGGAGATACTTTGTCTGCCCGCGCACGATTTTCTGTCGCACAGGAATAGCCATCGCATATTCGACAAGAGCCCGGTCGAGCATGGGACAGCGTGCCTCGAGGGAACATGCCATGGTCGTCCGATCGACCCTTGCATTCGATTCATCGGCCACCCACAAATGCAAATCGGTATAGCTCAGACAGTCTTGACGCGAAGCACCCGGAAACGTATTGAGGTGGCGTCCGAGCAGTGCTTCGGCGCTGCTCTCGGCAACAGACTCGACTAATGCGGGGGCAAGCAGCAGGCGCTGCTCCCCCACCTCAAACTGTCGGCGCCAGTGAAGATATCGGGTTGGTAACAAAGCGCCATCCATGTCGAGCGTTTTCTTCAGAAAACGAGTGGCAGCCTGCGCCGATTGGGCTCGCACGCGCCCCAGAACGCCGGCGCCAGCTCTGCGAACGAACGGTGGAATCCGAGATGCTCGCTCGGCATATATGTCGAACAGATATCGTCGGTAGCCAGCAAATAGCTCATCTCCGCCGTCGCCTGTCAGCACGACCTTCACGCCGTTCTGACGTGCGAGCTCTGAGACAGCGAGCGTAGAAAGGACGGTTGGATTTGCGTTTGGTTCGTCCAGATGGTGGACGGCCATGTCGAGGAGACGGTCGAAATCCGTTCCGCCACCAACGATCAGCTCGGCATGTCGCGTTCCGAACCGACGGGCCGTTGTCCGCGCGCGGTACAGATCCTCGTTGACTTTGTCAGTGCTCGGCCCAGCCTCAAATCCCACTGTGAATGTCTGTGGGGCTGTGCCGCTGAGCTGCGTCATGAGGCCAACCACCACCGTTGAATCGATCCCGCCGCTGAGAAACGCGCCGACGGGCACGTCGGCGACCAACCGTTTCTTCACCGACGCCGTGACGAGGGATCGGATTGTCTCGACGGCCTCCTTCCGGCGGGGCCTGTGGCTCCCCAACGCGGGCAGCGTCCAATAAAAGCGCGACTCGGATTCGCCCCGCATCGTCACTCGAACCGCTTCGCCAGGACGGATCTTCAGCACATCGAGAAACATTGTTGACGGCGAAGGAACGTATCCGAGCGTCAGATAGTCGGCTACCGCGGTGGGATTGAGCGTGCGCGATACCTGCGGATGCGCGAGCAGCGCTTTCAATTCGGACGCAAACAGAATGGAATGGGGACCGCGCCACACGTAAAGCGGCTTCTTGCCAAGACGATCCCTCACCACAAGCAACGTGCGCTGGTCGGCATCCCACAGTCCAAACGCGAACATGCCGTCCAGCCGATCGAAGACACCCTGGCCATGTTGCTCGTATCCATGAAGGATCACTTCACTATCCGTGTCTGACTGAAAGCAGTGACCGCTCCTCTCAAGCTCGAGTCGCAGGGCCTTGAAATTGTAGATCTCACCGTTGAACACCAATGCCAATGATTTGCGCTCGTTCCACATCGGCTGACGTCCACGTGCGCTCAAATCGATGATCGATAGTCGGCGATGTCCCATCGCCACGTCACCGATTGGCGAAACGTACAAACCTGAATCGTCCGGCCCCCTGTGTCGGATCGCATCACCCATTCGCGTCAGATCTTCCATCCGAAACGGATCGCCCCAGCTCACACCGCCAAAAATGCCGCACATCAGCGTTCAGCTCTGGCGACGCTCCGCCACAGATCGACGACCGCGCGTGACATAGCTGGTCCTGAAAATCTGGCTCGAATCAAATCTCGTCCCGCACAACCCATCTCACGCGCGCGTTCAGGACTCCTGAGCAACTCAATTGCATTCAGCGCGAGTTGGTCAACGTCGCCGATCGGGGCAAGCAGTCCGGTGCGGCCGTTGTCGACAATGTCCTCGATCCCCGGAACGGCCGTTGACACAATGGCTCGACCAGACGCCGCGGCCTCGAGCATTACCTTGGCCAGTCCTTCATAACGCGACGAGTGAACGTAGAACTCAGAAAGAGCGTAAAGAGGCGGAAGGTCGTCGTGCGGCACGCGCCCGGCGAAAAGAACCGACTCAGAAATACCTAGGGACCGAGCGAGCGATTTCCACTGACCGGCCTCGCGATCATCGCCAACCAGGATCAGCACGGCATCCGGTACGTGTTTGACGACGATCGCGGCTGCGCGAATCAGGGTGTCGAGGTCTTTCACAGGCTCGTGCACAGAGCCAACCCACAGAAGAATCCTCTTTCCCTGCAGGCGAAGTTGCGATCTGACGGTATCAACTGTCCCCGCATCTTGAGGCTCGAAAAACCGTTCGAGCGGCACCGGAGTCGGCAGCAGCGAAACACGTTGCGGTGAAATACCAAGCTTCAGGTACTTGTCGCGTTCGGCGACGTTCACCACGCGGAGAGCATCAGCTCTGCGTATGATTCGCTTACCGAGCCAGTTGAAGACCCGATACTGGATTGGCTTCTCCGCGATCCAATAGGCATTGTCGAAAAAGAAGCTGTGATTGCCGACGAGCAGTGGTACGTGGAATCGGTGCTTCAAAAGCCAGCCGACGAGCCCCGTCGAAAAAGGATCCTGCGTGACAATCAGATCGATCTGCTGCTCGCGGCAGACGCGTGAGCCCAGTTTCCAGGCATCCCAGAGAAATGCCACCCGCGAACGCGAGTTCGTGGGATACACCATCAACTCGGCCGACACGCGGGTTGGGCTCAGCGCCTGCGCTTTCCACGCGCTGACAATCATCGTGAGGTGGCCGCATAACTGCCCGTATAGCTGGTGACGCCGTCCCGTGTCTCCGGCACGTCCTGTTAAGACGTCTGGACCGAGCCCGATCATCAGGACGTGCATGCCTGCCGCATCACAGACGCGACCGCGTCAGCAGTCGAGCTCCACGAGAATCGCGCCATCGACGCTTTCGCCGCAGTTGCGAGCCTTTCTCTGAGTTGGCGATCGCCGAGAAGCCGTGCTATCGCGGATTTGAGTTGGGCGGGCTCCTGCGCATCGACAAGAACGCCCGTCACGCCGTCTTGCACGATCTCCGGCACTCCTCCGACACGCGTCGAGACAACCGGTAGTCCAATAGCCATCGCTTCAAGCAGTACATGAGGACAGTTTTCCGTCGTCGAATTCAAGACGAGAAGCTCACACTCGCGTAAGAGAGACCAAACGGCCTCTTCATCGATCGCGCCCGTGAACTGAACGCGATCCAGGACACCGAGTTCGGAAGCCATTCGCATCAACGCCGGTCGTTCCGGTCCGTCACCCGCGACGACGAGGCCGACGCCGGGCATGCTCGAGATTAATGACAAAAGCGCATCAACCCGCTTCAACGAAATCAGCCGTCCGACGAAGGCCAGTTTCGGAATCGTGCGCAGTTCAGGTTTCAGCGGGAAACGCCCGGGGACGCTCCTAGGTGCCACGGCATTCGGTATGACCGTGACCGGCGTCCCGGGAACCCACCGACAGACGAGGTCGCGCGTGTACCTGGCTCGGAACGATGATTGTCTTACTTACAGCAAGCGAGTAACGCCTGAGAGCCTTCAAGGCGCGGATGGTGAAATCGGCAGGCGCGTCCTGAAAATCGTCGAGGGTGCGGCTCGTCCATCCCAGCCGCGAGGCACGGTCCCGACTTCGTCACCGACGACCTTGGTGACGAGCGGACGCTTCGAAAGGCGTGCGGCGACCGCTGCTTCGACGTACAACCCGTTCGACAGCAGAATATCCGCATCGGCAGCAAGCTCTCGCAGGGCCCGCACAGTAAGCGCCATCCGGACCGGAATTCGATGCCTGCGAGAAATGTGATGGACACGCAGTGATGGGTCGGGCGCTCGCTCACCCAGCTCGCCGAGCGTCAGCACGCTGCAATAGAAACCACGGTCTTGGAGGGCGTGCGCGAGCGCCGGAACGTAGCGTGCCGGACCACCAATGTCGGGAGGGAAAATCCCACTGATGAGCAGGCATCGAATCACCGGCAGCCCGAGCTGGTCATGCCGTTGACGTCAACGAAACATGCCCGCTTCTTGGGACCGTCTGCGAGGGGTCCCGCGGCGGAAGCAGGCTCATGAGAAAGTCGGCGGCGCGCCGTGCCGAGCGTCCATCAAAGCATCCGCAAATCGTCTCGACCGTCGCCCGGCGCCCTTCCGCGTCTGTCTCCGGGTATGCCAGATACATGGACAGCGCCTGGACGAGTTCTTCTTCGGTCGTGACAACCCGCTGGCACCCGAGATCCACGAGATAACGGTTATGAGTGAGATTGAATACGTGCGGCGGATAATCGTTGCGCGACGACGCACGGTCGGTGCTGTCGAGGAAATAGCCGATGATTGGCGTATCGAAACAGCATGCATCGATTGCGATCGTCGAGCCGATGTGAATCAGCACGTCCGCATGGCACATCAGTTCTCCAAGATGCAGCATCTCCTCGCGTGGCTGATCAACGCGGTCGCCCCACGACTCGACAACGTGTCCGGCACTCTCGACGCTGAATCCAGGGAGGTGCAGCAAGTGTGAGAAATCCTGCGGCGATTTCGGATATTTGCGCACGTGCAAATGACATCGATACGGCAGCCTCTCGCCGTGAAAAATGGAGTGAAGCCGATGCAGGTTGGCGTCATCGGAATTCGTGAGTTTGTAGCCCGGAGAATACACGATGAGCTTGTGGGCCGGATCGGCCCCGATGCTCCGCATGAACTCTGCGCGGCCCATTTGTGGGAACCGGACCTGCCTGAAGAGATCGAAATTTGGAGCGCCCAGGGCGTTCACGCGCTCTGGTGGATAAAAATGAAGCTGCTGCGCCTCGGTGCGTTGGCGTTCGCTCCAGACGACCATCCAGTCTGGATGCACGCGGATCCGTGACTTGCTGGTGAGGTTGTCCCAACTCTTTACGAGGCACACAGATGGTAGTCCTCGTTGCGCGGCTTCACGGACGAAATGATTTTCCGAGCTGAACAAATCAGTCGTGACGACGACGTCAGGGCGGTACCGATCAAGGACTGCAGCCACTTCAGGATGCCTGAACATCCGGCGATCGAGACGTTCGGCCAGCAGGCGGAGCAGCTTCGAACGATGCAGCCCAAAAGGCGCAGCCACGGCTTTCCAGAGAAAGGAACTCAGTTGCCGGTCCGCGAACAACCTGCGCCATTTCACAGTCATCGTTGACGTCGTTCCCGGATGGTCAAAGAGAAGAGTATCGGTCGCCGCTTCGAAGATTGACTCGGCGGCTCCTGTTCTGATCTGTGGGAACGGCTCAAGCGTGACGTTGGGACCGGCGATTTCCTTGATCAGGTACTCTTCGCGAGCGGCCGGACAGACGAAAACGAGATTGAGACCCGCCGCGCGGAGTGATTCGAGAAAGCCGGTGCGAAACAAACTTCTGGCGACCAGTCCGTAACGCAGCGTCACGAGGACTGTTTGAACGCTGCTGGTGGGCAACGCGGAAGGGTCGGACTCCTGCAGACGAGCGTGAACGGTAATAGCCCACAGGAGCCCTAGCGAGATCCACCAGACGCGTTGAACGTGTATGTCCCACGTGAAACCCGCCACCGTAAGGCCGACGAAAACGCCGCCCATCAGGGCGAGCGCCTCGCGTGACGTCCACGGCTGGCGCAGAAACGCGCGGCCGCTGTTTACGGGGATGAACATGGCAGCTAGCAACGCACCGAAGCCGAGCACGCCAAACTCCGCCAGGACCGAGATAAACATGTTGTGTGCGTCGAACGTCGTTTCCGCGTCCCGGCGCGGCCCGCCCTTGGGCGAGAAGGCTTCCGACCGGGCGGCAAAGTTTCCAGGCCCTACCCCGAAAATCGGCGACGACAGCCACATCCTGACGCCGGCTATCCAGTAACCGAGCCTCCCCGCACTCGTCAGCTCCTCAGAAAATTTTTGACCGCCCTGCGTGGCCCGTGTTTTGGCAGAGAGACTCGCGGCGGCGAGCGTCATCGCGGAGGCCTGGCCTGTGCTAACCAAGGTGCGGTCATCAACACGCTCCAGATAGGTCTCCGTGGATGCCGTGAGGATCACAAATGTAAGGACTGCCGCTGCTAGGGCGAAACCGGTTTCGGTGATTCGCCTGGATACAAAGCCGAATATGAGGATCGCAGCCAGCGCCCCAACCCACATGCCTCGAATGCCCGTGATGATCAGGGCCGCCCAGAGCGGAAACAGAAGCAGAAGAAACCCTCGCCTGCCGTCGGGAAGCGAAAGGTGAAGGACGCCAGGAAGGGCGACCAGAAAGTACATCGCTGAGTGATAACTGGACTGACCGACGAGCCTGAATGGATCGAACTGGGTGACCTTCGCACCGAGCATGGCTGCCGCATACAGGCCGGCCGTCATCATCGCGGTGAGCACGACACACCACGTGAGCAATCGTACAGCGCGCAGGCCGGCTGTCCCATCCAGATAACGGCCTATGAGAAAGGCCGTAAGCACACCGAAGCCCACCGCCCTGATCATGTTCGTGTCTGCGGCGCCGTGCGCCCAGATCCAAGACAATCCCATGGCCCCAAGGATGGCCGCAAGCGGCCAATCCTGGCGCAATTGCGAAGGCCGTGCATCTGTGACCGCATAGTGGACGATCGCGATCAGCAAGAGCAGCCCATGCAAGGTAATGCCGAGAAGCGGCAGCCGGAACGGCATGAGGAAGGAAGTGACCACTAGCGCCGTCAGCAGAAAGACCTGAATCGAGCGGCCACTCATTGCCGTTTTACGTTCGCGCTGAAGCGAATAAGTAATCGCAGACGCCAATCCTTTGAAGCTCCTGTTTCCACACCGCGTCCACTGCAGCCGTGACGAACGGAAATGCCCTCTGTCCTTGGGGAGAACGATCCCGCAGCCAGGCGAGAAAATTGCTCAAACCGAAACGCTGCATCGGCACGACGATGGGGTCGACAAAACCGGCACGCAGCAGGAGAGACCTCAATGCTTCGGGCGTCCAGTACCACAGGTGCGCACGCCGGTAAAAGAATGGGGCATAGTCCGTCGGCAACATTCCAATCAATGCGTCGTCCGCATTGGGCGTGCTGATTGTCAACCTCCCGCTTCCTGGCCGCAGGAGTTGACGGATTTCCGCAAGGAACTGATCCGGATGTTCGACGTGTTCGACGACGCTGAAGCTCACGGCAACATCTACCTGCCCCTTGAGGTCCACCAGTGCATCTGCCGCGTATGGGTAGGTCGCATATCCCCGCGCGGCCAGAGCGATGCGAAAAGTGTTTGACGGCTCGATGGCGACAACCTTTTGCGCCATACCGGCCACACAGTGCAAGAACGACCCTGCGCCGCAGCCGACGTCCGCGATCACCTTGTCCCGAAACCCGCCCGTTCCCGTGGCCGTCAAATGCCTCAGTTGCTCGACGTCATGATTCCTGTAGTACTCCGCTTCTTCGACCGCTCCGTCCACGAGCCCGCGATACGCGTCGGATTCATAGAATCGCGCCATGTCCTGCCGTGAATTTTCCAACGCGCGAGCGCCGCATCCATGGCACTGGAGAATCAGGCAATCGTCCGCGGACAGCTCTCCAAATCGGCCCTCTCGAATCCGGCCCGTATAAACGGCACGTCGATCTTCGCTTCCGCAGATGGCACATGCGTTCATCGGCCGGGTCTCGTTTCACGCTCCGCGAGATAAAACTCACAGAGTCGCAAATCGTCAAGGGTATCGATGCTGATCATCGGTTCTTCAATCGTCACGACTCCGGAACGGGCTCCCTTGATGGATTTTTGGTTCACGAGGCATTCGCGGGTCATTGCGTAGGCCGCACCGTTCCGGTGATGGAGCGGCGACAGCTGTTGACGCGCAATCACCCCACGACCGCGTTGATCGAAGTAGTCAAAGCCTCCGTCACTATCGATGACAAGCTGCTTGAACGGGTGGAACTTCGGATCGGAAAGAGACACTGTCCAGACAGAGTCGAGCCCCTGGACGAGTGTCTCCAGTGCGCTCGTCACGTGAATCGCGCGCCGCAGGGGGCACGTCGGCTGCAGCATCACAACGATGTCATATGTCGTGTGCTCACGGGATTCGGCGGTGAGCAGCTCATGAATCAGCACCGGCCAATCCGCGACGTAATCTCCAGACAGCTCCGGCGGGCGGAATCCGTTGAATCCGATCCCGGCGTCCTGCGCCACACGGGCGATTTCTTCATCGTCTGTTGAGACCACTGCCCGATCGATGTACGAAGCCGTAAGGGCTACCTGCGCGGCCAGTGCAACAAGCGGCACTCCGTTGATAGGCTGAAGGTTCTTCCTGGGAAGCCCTCTGCTGCCACCGCGCGCCGGCACGATCGCAAGAACGCGCTTCTGATCAATCACGATCGCGGCTTCGACGATTGAGTTCGGTCGTGATCCGGCGAAGGATTTTCGGGCCAGTGCTGGAGCGCAGATGCTTTGCGTGCAGGAACCCACATCCAAACCGCGCGGCCGCCTCGAGATCGACCCGCGAGTCGCCCACGAGCATCATGTCCGACGGGCGAAGCTTGAAGCGGCGGGCGATCCGTTCCAGATTTGTGACCTTCGTCGCGGGGCTGCCGACAACGAGCTCGCAGTAAGCCCCCCATGGACGCGCCCGCACAAGCTGACGCAGCTGTCTTTCGGGCGTCGCGGAATTCACCGCGACGCGGTAGCGGTTGGCAAGTGCCCGTAGGGTCGAGGAAACGCCTCGAAAGTCCCTGGCCAGGGCCACGCCTGTTCGGCAGTAGCTGGAATAGGCCCTCAGCGCACGCCGTTTCACTTGTGCGGCGTCGCCACGCTTCAAAGCGCCCCCACGCGACAACGAAGTGACCACGCGCCCGATGATGAAATGACGGTCTTTGCCAGGATGCCCGGCCAGCGCCTTGGCGATGTGCGATCGAGCGCCCGGGATGAGCTGGAACGCGGCGTCGTAGGCTTCGCGCTTGATGTGATTGGAGTCGACGAGCGTGCCGTCGAAATCAAAAACGACCGCACCGACTATCGGCATGTGCTCACAATTGATAACGTCCCCACTGCGTCACGATCGTCTTACGCTCTCCCTTGTGCGTGGCATTGATACGCTTGTCCTCATAGAAGGAATCGTCGTTGAAGTGCGTACTC
The DNA here is from genome assembly GCA_963811435.1 of Vicinamibacterales bacterium. Taxonomy (GTDB): domain Bacteria; phylum Acidobacteriota; class Vicinamibacteria; order Vicinamibacterales; family JAMQPK01; genus JAMQPK01. The sequence goes on along the minus strand of CAWERD010000002.1, from coordinate 1,703,785 downwards.
GAAATCTCCTCGAAAATCACACCGCCGTCCGTCCAGAACGAGTGCCACACCCCCTGAGGAACGACAATGGTGTCTCCCGGATAGAGACGACGTTTGCGGCCCTCAATCTCCGCCTCGAGAATGCCGCTGAGGACCTGGAACGTCTCCTCTTTTTTCTTGTGGTAGTGATTCGGGTGCTTCTGCCCCGGAAGCTGGACAATGAGCTTCTTGCAATAGTCGCGGTTCACGCACTCGATGAGGACAGCGCCGACCTCCCGGAAACGCTCGATGCCATAGTGATGCGAAAATTCGAGCTTGAAATCGGTTGGCAAGGCGATGCGCGCCTCATTGAGCATGGCTTTGACGGCGTGAATGGTTTGAAACAGAACGACCTTGGGACTCGCCGACGGCAACTCGACGCTGTCGGGCGAGAGGGGCGCGTCCTGCTCGAGCAGCGTCTTCGCCGTCATGCCCTCACGCCACAGGCCCGACGGCAGGCCGCCGTTGCTCAGCGGCATGGCGAAATACACGTCTTCGCGCCGGACGACCGTTCCGGGCGCGATCGGCGCGCGGGCGAAAATGCCGCGCTGCAACGATCGCAGCGCCGCTGACTCCGTGGCCGTGCAGGATCGTCTGGCGGTGCCGCTGATGCTTTTCGCTCTCCGTGCCGCGTGCAGCCAGGCGGCAAGCTGGTCAGGCGTGGAGGAATACGCATTTAACTGTATCGTCGGCGTCGCGATGCCCACATGACGCTCGAGAATCTCCGCACCCTTCGCCACGGCAATCATGACGGCCGCGGTGTTGTCCGGTGATTCATGCGTGGAAAACCCCACCACCTTGTCCGGATATCGACGTCGGAGCACTTCGATCTGTGCGAGCTGCAGATCATCGTCCGGCGTAGGATAAACGGACACGCAGTGCATTAGCGCAAAATGGACGCGCTTGTGATCGAAGAAGCTGACCAGATCGTCGATCGACTCCAAGGACTGACCACCAGTAGACACGATGACCGGCTTGTTCTCGAGTGCAATGCGTTCAAGCAATGGCCAGTCGACGGCTGAGCAACTCGCCACTTTGATAATCTCGATGTCGAGGACATTTATGAGATCCACGGATTCCTCATCGAATGGTGTCGCCATCGTGAGCATTCCGGCGGTACTAACGGCTTTTGCCAGCTGCGCGTAGTCCGATCGTGTGAGGGCCGTGCTCAAAAATCTCGGGAGATGCTTGTTGTCGCTGTGAACGCGATGACGCGGATGGACAAATGTGTCAAGGTGACGGAACTGGAACTTCAGCGCCGCACGGACGCCCAGCTCGCCGACCACGCGGCCGCACCCCTCGATTACTCTCAGCGCGTGCCCAAAATCCCCCTGATGGTTGTTAGCGAGATCCAGGACAAAGAGATTCCGAAAGTCGAATGACGTGTCCATGTCTGCTTCCTGTCGACTAGTCCGAGGCTCCGCTCCGGACCCCACCTGGGTAGCTCACGCGAATGCGGCGACCGGCATCGTGAGACTGATGCGCGGCGGCCACAACAAGCATTGTTTCGTAACCCCGGCTCAGTGAGATTGGCGACTCGCCGGCGTGCGGCTGGATGGCTGAGTCGAGATGACGGAGCTCCTCGATGAAATCATCAGGGCGTGTCTTGGGTATCTCAATTGTCTCGCTCTCGCACCCGACCCTTGAAAGAACGACGGCATCAACCCCGGAGCGATAACCGTTGATCCACTGAAGCGTGCCTTCCTCGCCCTGGATAACCGCCATCTTCCGAACCGGTTGTGTAACCACATCCTGGACGACCCTGCCGATCATGCCCTGCTCCGTGCGGAGCTGCCAGAAGCAGCAGTCATCGTAGAGAGCCGCCCCATCCTGTCGATAGCGAACCAACGCAGAGACGTCTTCAACCCGCCCAAACCCCAGCATATGGGAGACGTGCTGCCAGAAGTGCACCGCGTGCGAGTGCTCGCCGCTCGCACCGCCACCACGCTTCCAGAATCCGAGATAGGAATCGTCGGGGCCCTTCAACCAGGGGTGTGCTTGGAAGATCCCGCCCCAGAACTCCCGGAACTCGACATCAAACGTCAGGACAGGACCGATCACGCGATCGCCGAGCAATTGTTCAAGACGCCGAGCCGCTTTTCCGAGGACGTGGTCATAACCGACAAATACCGGCGTCGCGCGGCTGGCGGCGGCAGAAAGTAGCTCAGCAGCTCCCGCCAAATCTGGAGGGCATAGCGGTTTCTCGATCTGCAGCGCTCGCGGAGATTCAGCGAGTGCTGTGAACGCCAGGTCAATGTGTGTGTCCGGGGGAGTGCCGATGCAGATAAGGTCGAAGCCGCCTGTTGGAGCTTCAGAAGAAGGCCACAGTTCGATCTGCGGATCCCATGCACCATAGCGCGAGGGGTATATCAGGTCCCGCATCCGGTTCAGAGCGTCCGCGCTTGTGTCGCATACCACAACCTCGCAACCCAATGTTCGAGCCGCGTGCGCCAGATGGTTTCCTATACTGCCAGCGCCCACGATTTTTACGCGCCGAATGAGCTCGAGTGTCATCGATTCAATGTGTCAGAGCCAGCACAGTCGCTCGCCACCAATCCCAAGGTCAGAAAGCTGATGTCCGATTCGATCGACGTCGCCGAATGACATCACAACCAATCGAGTGGACTTCGCGTCGTCAGTACCACTTTCTCGCAACCATTCCGGGCGATGCAGCGGCACGTCAAAAAAACGCTTGCGCCCCTGATCATCGATCGCCCCGACGAGTCGGAGATCCGTTTCTTGCAGGCAGACATAACCGATCTCTGCAATCTCTCCCGTTCCGAAAAACAGTATGCGTTTCTCAGGCACACCTGACGGCCACTCGGTGGAGAGCTCCGCGAACCGGGCACCGACTCTTTGGCGCGCTTCCGAGTAGAAACGCAGCGAGTATTGGAGCGAGTCCCGCGACATCCGGGCTTTCTCGGCAATCCCTGTAGGCGTCAGGAGATACCGCACGCGATTCGGTTTGATATGAATGACCCGAACCCAGCCTTTTCGCACAACTCGCCGCACAATCAGGTTTGTGAGCCCAAGCGCTATTCCCAGGCTCTTCGAGAGGGATCGCTGCGAGACCTGCTCGCTGGCCTCAATAGCCGCAAGAAGCTTGTGCGTGTGCTGGTCGTGGGAGGGCAAAACGAGGGGGAGGCACTTCGTGCCTCTCAGTTACAGGGAACCTACGGACAGGCTGGTACTTAGGGGGAGTGCGTTCACGTCGTGAACGTTAACGATTCTGGACGGGGTACGTACGAATGTCAAGCGAAGATCGAGCGTACTGGCTAGGTCAGCGAACGACTGACGTCTGGCGCGGCTGGGAGGCAAGTCGATCGACGTCCGCATCCACCATCATCTCGACGAGCTGCTTGAAGTTCACCTTCGGCTCCCAGCCAAGCACCTTCTTCGCTTTCGCGGGATTGCCGATGAGGTGATCGACCTCTGCCGGGCGGAGGAATTGCGGGTCTGTCTTGACGTGCTTCTGCCAGTCGAGACCCACGCGGCCGAAGGCGATCTCGACGAGCTCGCGAACGGAATGGCTGATGCCGGTCGCGATCACAAAATCCTCCGCCTTGGGCTGCTGCAGCATCAGCCACATCGCGCGGACGTAATCGCCGGCAAATCCCCAGTCGCGCTGCGCGTCGAGATTGCCGAGCGCCAGCGAATCGGCCAGGCCGAGCTTGATGCGCGCTACGCCGTCGGTCACCTTGCGGGTCACGAACTCCAGACCGCGTCGCGGCGATTCGTGATTGAACAGAATGCCTGAGACGGCAAACAGATCGTAGCTCTCGCGATAGTTGACCGTGATGTAGTGGCCGAACACCTTTGAGACGCCGTACGGACTGCGCGGGTAAAACGGGGTCTCCTCGGTCTGCGGAATCTCGCGAACCTTCCCGAACATCTCGCTCGACGACGCCTGATAGAACTTGATCCTTGGGATTGACCGTGCGGATCGCGTCGAGCACACGTGTCACCCCCTGCGAATTGAACTCGCCCGTCAGCAAGGGCGTATCCCATGACGCAGGCACGAACGACATCGCCGCGAGATTGTAGAACTCCTCCGGCTTGTGCTGTTCGAGCAGCGCGGATGATCGACAAGCTGATCCAGAAGATCGCCCGGCGCACAACGTGACGCGATCGCGCAGATGATCGATGCGCCAGTCGTTCGGCGCGCTCAACCGCCGGACGACGCCGAAGACCTCGTAGCCCTTCTCGAGCAGAAGCTCGGCGAGATAGGAGCCATCCTGCCCTGTTATGCCGGTAATGAGCGCGCGTTTCGCCATGTGAGCTGGAATTTTACGCCATCGAGAATGATCGCGCGTGATCGTCGACAAGTACCGACCCGAGGATCGCGCAGAAGTCGATGCGCTCTCGAGACGGGTGTTCGGTGCGGCGTGGGCCGATGCAAGCGCCGCGCGATGGGAGTGGCAGTACCGCCAGAATCCCAATGCGCCCGAGCCCGCAGATCTGGATTGCCCGCGACGAGGGGCGGATTGTCGGGCAATACGCGACCATGCCGGTAAAGCTGCGCGTCAAGGGCCAGGAAATGGATGCCTCGTGGGGCATGGACGTGATGGTCGCACCGGAACGGCAGAGACAGGGTCTTGGAGAAGTGCTCTTCCGGACCTGGGACCGTCACACCGGTGCATCGCTTGGCCTGGGATTGTCGGTCGCCTCTCATCGCCTGTTCCGGAAGCTGCAATGGCCGGAAGTCGGCCCGGTGCCATGCCTCGTCAAGCTGCTCTCCCCGCGAGCGTTTGCAAGGCCGGGCTGGCCCTCGCTCATCAATGCTTTGATCTCGCTCGCCGCACGGCCGTTCTCTCCTCTTCACGCGCGCCGGCGCGCGAAGAACGTCGACGTGCGCCACTCACATCATTCGACGCGCGCTTCACAGCGCTCTGTGGCAGCGAGTCGCGTCGAAATTCGGCTTCGCCGTGCGTCGTGATGCGCAGGTACCTGCAATGGAAATACGTTGCACTCCCGCATCTCCGCTATGAGATTCTGTCGATCGAGCGCGAAGGCGCCCTTCTGGGATACGCCGTGTTTCGGCACGTGGACGACGCACGTGGCCGGTGACGGCGCTCGTCGATTTTCTTGCCGATCCGGATGATCCTCAGACGTTCGCGTCGCTCCTGAGAGCGGTGGAATGGGAAGCGCGCAAGGCGGGCTCGGATAAGATCCGCGTGTTCGTCATGAACGCCGCCTTTCGCCGGCAGATGCGGGCGCTGAGGCTATTCGCGCGTGCGCGTCGACCATCGAGCTCGTGGCCAAAGTGAATGCCGTGCCGGTTGGTCCGGACTACTACGCCGACACATCCCGGTGGCACGTGACGTTCGGCGACTCCGATCAGGATCGCTGATGCTGTACCTCACGATCGGCATCGATACCGAGAGCGATAACCAGTGGTCGACCGACGCGCGCCTGCATCCGACCTACGAAAATATCTACGCGCTGCCTCGTCTGACGATCTCTTTCAGGAAGTGCGGAGCCCGGCCGACGTACCTGGTGACCTACCCGGTCGCCACCGAGACGCGGTCGGCCGAGCACGATTCGAGGGCTCGCGGATTCGCGCGACTGCGAGATCGGCGCGCATCATCACGTGTGGGAAACGCCACCGTGCGATCCGGACGAAGCGCAAGGCCTGCCGTACGCACTGCAGATTCCGATCGATCGATTCGAACGTCAGCTCGCGAATCTGACGCAGGCGATCGACGGCGCCGCTGGATACCGCGCCCGTGTCGTACCGATCCGGACGCTATGGATTTGACGCAGCGCACACGGCGGTGCTCGAAAGGGCGGGGTATCTTGTGGATACGAGCGTGCACCCGCTGCTCTACGAAACGCATCAAGGGTGGTCCGGATTTCGTGGACGCGCCGCTCACGCCATATTTCCTCGCCTACGACTCTGCGACGCGCCCAGGCGGCAGCTCGCTGCTCGAAGTACCGATCTCGGCAGGCTCGAATCGCTCGCTCCCAGCTGGGCTGGTTCGCGCGTACGGCCGCGCGCCGTCGCCGTACCACACCAAACGCGTTCTCCGCCTGGCACGCATCGTCAAGACCTGCTGGCTTCGCCCGTCGTATTCTTCTCTCGATGACATGAAGCACCTCGCACGACGGATGGTCGACGCAGCGCGCCGGTCCTGAACGTCATGTTCCACTCGAGCGAAGCCATCGTGGGGGGCAGTCCGTACAACAAGACTGAAGGCGAGCTTGACGCGTTTCTGGCGCGCCTGACGCAGTTCCTGCAGTTCGCCGTCCGCGAGCTCGGAGCGCAGCCGGTCACGCTGAGAGAGTTCCATCGCAACTGGACCCGCACTTCGACGCAACTGATGTCCGGCTGAAGCCGGACACTACAGAGAAGGGAAACCGGACACTAGGACCGCGACAGGGCAGGGCTGGCGCGGGCGAGGTACCTCCGCAGTGCATCCTGCCAGGTCGGCATCGGCACAACGCGGTTGAGCTTGTCGTTCGCGAGCGCCGCGAACTGCGGACGCGGCGCTCGCAGCGACACATCGGCAACCGACACCGGCTGCAGGCGCGCGTCGCGCTCCTTGCCCATGATGCGCGCGATTTCGAGACCGACGTCGTGCCAGGTCGCGTGCCCCGTACCGACGCAGTGATACAAGCCCGGATCGCCGCGCTCGACGAGCGCCTTGGTCGCAGCGGCGACGTCGACGACATAGCTTGGTGACACCGTCCGATCCTCGAAGACCTTCGCCTCCTCGCCCTTCGGCGATCGCGTGGACAATGCGATCGATCGAGCTCTTGGCGTTCGCTCCGCCGAACAGGCTTTCGACGCGCAGCACGAACGCTCGCGGCGCTTCCAGCGCAAACCACTCCCCCAGCAGCTTCGACTGCGCATACGCGCTCTGCGGGTTCGGGACGTCGTCTTCCGAATACGGGCGCGTCGCCGTTGCCGTCGAAGACGAAATCGGTGCTGTAGTGAACGAGGGTGGCGCCGGCTTCCCGCGCAGCACGCGCCAGAACGCGCACGGCAAAGGCGTTGACCGTCAGCGCCTTGTCCGCGTTCGTCCTCGGCGCGCATCGACGTGGTTGTACGCGGCGCAGTTGATGATGACATCAGGCCGGTCGGCGTGCACCCGCGCCATGACCGCATCGAAATCGGCGATGTCGAGCTCGCTCGCGCGAATACGCGAACACCTGCGCGCTGTCTTGGTACGCCTCGATGATGGCGCCGGCCAGTTGGCCGCGCGCGCCGGTGACGAGGACCCTCATCGTCCTCGCTCTCTTCACCGCCGCGCGTGTCTCGCGATCGACCTCACGCTTCTTGATCGCATCGCGCTTGTCGTGCGCCTGCTTGCCCTTGGCCAGCGCCAGCGCCACCTTGACGCGGCCGTTCTTGAAGTACATCCGCAAGCGGCACGAGCGTCATGCCGCGCTCGATGGTCTTGCCGATCAGTTTTCGGATTTCGTGGCTGTGCAGCAGCAGCTTCCGCGCGCGCATCGGCTCGTGATCCGCGTACCCGCGGTGGCTGTACGGCTGGATGTGCACGTTGTGGACGAACACTTCCCCGTCTTTCACCTGCGCGTAGCTGTCGCGCAGATTCACGCGCCCCTCGCGGATCGACTTCACCTCGGTGCCGAGCAGCGCGACGCCGGCCTCGAACGTCTCGAGGACATGGTAGTCGTGAAACGCCTTCCGGTTCTCGGCGATGTTCTTCTGGGCGGCTTCGCGCTCGGTTTTTTCAGTCATCTGATGCCGACGCCAGTCGCGCCGCCAGCAGCACGGCCTGCACCATGCTCTCGGGATCGGCAATGCCCTTGCCGGCGATGTCAAATGCCGTCCCGTGATCCACCGACGTGCGGATAATCGGCAGCCCCAGCGTCACGTTCACCGCCTGGCCGAACGCGATCATCTTGATCGGAATCAAGCCCTGATCGTGATAGCACGCGATGACGACGTCAAATTCTCCGCGCACGGCGCGCAAGAAAATCGTATCGCCGGGAAACGGGCCCGCGATATCGATGCCCGCTTGTGCGCTGCGTGCGACGGCGGGCTCGAGCACGTCTGTTTCTTCCGCGCCCAGCACGCCGTGCTCGCCGGCGTGCGGATTGAGACCGGCCAGCGCGATCCGCGGATGCGCGATGCCGAACCGCGGCAGCTCGCGGTGCGTCAGCTCGATGATATCGGTGACCGACTCGATTGTCAGCGCGGCCGGCACTTTCGCGAGCGGAATGTGAATCGTCGCCAGCACGACGCGCAGCTTCTCCGACCAGAACATCATCGCCACTCGGGCTGCATTGGTCAGCGCGGCCAGCATCTCGGTGTGCCCACGCCATGGAAGGCCGGCCAGCGCCAGCGCCTCCTTGTTGATAGGCGCGGTGGCGATCCCCTGAATGCCGCCCGCCTGCGCGTCGCGCACCGCGCGGACGATGGTCTCGTAGGCGGCGTATCCGGCAGTCGGCCGAGAGCACTCCGGGCTTGAACTCGTGCTGTGGTCCGTAGAAGAGCGGCTCGCACACCGCGAGCACGCGCGGATCGCCCATCGCCTTGCGAGCAATCTCGGGGCCGATACCGGCCGGATCGCCGGCGGTGATGCCAATGCGTGGTAGGGACATGGCCTGGAACAGGAGATTAGGAGATTAGGAGAATCTTGGGAAGAGTCTGGGAGGAGTCTGAGAGTCGACAAAGTCTGGGAGTCGAAAGCGTCTGCGAGTCATTGGAGTCGTTAGAGTCTCGGAGTCGACAGAGTCTCGGAGTCTGGATTGACCGCCGCCGTGAGCGTCAATCCACATGTTCAGGAAAACAAGTCAGGTCTATGTGTGGCACGATCCGCACCCGCCGTCGCCGCACGATCCGCAGCCGCCGCCCGTGCCGCAGCCGGTGGGGTTGCCGCAGCCGCCCTCGTCGCCGCAGCCGCCGCCCTTCACACCCTTCGCGTTGGGCAGCTCGTAGCGCAGACAGCACTTCAATCGTCCGCAGAGCCCCGAGAGGCGTGAGGGATTCAGGCTGAGATCCTGCTGCTTGGCCATCTTGATCGACACCGGCTCGAAGGTGTTCAGCCATGTCGTGCAGCACAGCGGACGCCCGCACGATCCATATCCGCCCAGCATCTTCGCTTCGTCGCGCGCGCCGATCTGCCGCATCTCGATGCGCGTGTGAAACTCGGACGCCAGCTCGCGAACCAGCTCGCGAAAATCGACGCGCCCTTCGGCGGTGAAATAGAAAATCATCCGCGATCCGTCGAACAGCAGCTCGACGCGCGTCAGCTTCATCTCGAGGCCGCGCTCGCGAATCTTCAAGCAGCGCGACGCGATGGGCTTCCTGCTCGCGCTGCTGCCGCTTCAGCTTCACGATCACGTCTTCGGCCGTCGCTTTCCGGACGACCCGATTCGGCGTGTCCGCTGGCGGGCTGGCGCCGATCCATGACCGTCGACGGAGTGGACACGACGGAGCCGACGGCGCTGCCGGTCTCTGACTGCACCACCACCTTGTCGCCCGCAACGGGAGGAGCTTCGGCAAACAACAGATCGTCCAAGAGAAACGTCTGGGGACGCCCGATGGGCGAGAACTTGACCGAAACGTAGCGGACCGGGCTGTTAATGGACATTGATGGCCAGCCAGTCTGCGACGACTTTGGGACTCACGTTGCGATCCAGCGCCTCCTGCGCACGTGTCACCGCATTGAACGCCCGCTCGACCCGATCGCCGCCGAGCGACCGCGACAGCGCATCCAGCGCCGGCCGCCGATCGAGATTCGCGAGGAAACGCGCATCGGCACCGCTTGCCAGCAACCCGAGATCGCGCAAGACCGATCCGAGCGCCTGCAGGCGCGCCGTCAGATGCTCGCGCTCCAGGGATGCCGCTCCCCCACCTTTCAAAAGATCTTTCGCGTGTTCCAGACGGGTTCTCGGATCCCGTCCTGCCACCTGCAGGAGATCCTCTGCGTCGGTACGCGCATCAGAGAACTCCCCTGCCTCGATGTCGAGCGCGCGCCGCACGCTGCCGTCGGACGCCGCGGCCGCCGCAAGCGCATCGGCGTGCGAGTAACCCTCCCTGCGCTCGAGCACCTCGGCCACCTCGGCCACCTGCAGCCGGCCGAAACGCAAATCGCGCACAGCGCGAACGCACGGTCGGCAACAGCGTATCGGGCCGCGACGTCACGAGGATGAACACCGACGCAGGCAGCGGCTCCTCGAGCGTTTTCAGCAGCGCGTTCTGCGCCGCGCCCACCAGCGCGTCGGCCTGGTCGATGATGGTCACGCGCCTGCGCCCTTCGAACGGACGAAACACGGCGCGTTCGATCGCCTGCCGTACCTGATCGATCCTGATCGAGTTGTTGTCGCCCGGCTCGATCGTCTCGACGTCGGGGTGCGCACCGCGCGTAATGCGAAGGCACGAGGAGCATTTTCCGCAGGCGTCGCGAGAATGCAAGTCCACCCTCGCACGCGCTCCCTGCGCTCACCGAATCGCCCTGCGCTGCCGAGGTGCCCTTTGCCAGCGAGGTGCAGTTCAGCGTCTGGGCGATCGCCATTGCCGTCAGACGCTTGCCGACACCCTCCGGGCCGGACAGGACAAGGCTTGGCGTCAGCGTGTCGCGCGCGATCGCGCGCGACAGCAGGCTCAGCATGCGCCGATGCCCCACAACCTCCTGGAATGCCATGACTTCGCCGAATCCTATCACTACCGTAACGGGCGTAACAGATCTCGCCGGCTCGTGTGCCGGCGCGGAACACTCGGCGAACGAACTCTATGGCAATGCGCCTGAAATCGCTCGGATTTGCCTCCGTCCCGCCTGCCGCCTCTGGCATCCGAATTGGAGGAACCGAAGTGTGACTCCGCAGCGGACTCGACGGACAATTCTCGTGGTCGAGGACGCCATTGCCGTCCGGAACATGCTCGAAGATTTTCTGAGCTTGTACGGATATGACGTCCTGGTCGCGTCGCATCCCGACACGGCGTTCAAGCGGCTCAAGCAGTCTGCCGCATCGCTCGACGGCCATCATTCTCGATATCGGCCTCGACGACAACCGTTCGGGTATCGAGGTGCTCGAGCTGATGCGCCTCGACGATCGCTTCGTCAACCTGCCGGTTGTGGTGCTGACCGGGCTCAGTCTGACCGGCGAAGAAGAAGAGAGCATCCGGCGCAACCGCGCGCACCTTCTCCACAAGAAGGAAGGATACGAGCGGGTGTTCAACCGCCTGGCCGAAATCGTCGCACCGCTGGCGGGCCGCGCCGCCGCGTTCCGAAGGTTCGCGCAGCCACCTAGTGACTCCGCTGAATTGGTAGATTGGTAGATTGGCAGATTGGTAGATTAGGCAGAATGCTCTTAATCTGCCAATCTACCAATCTGCCAATCTACCAATGCGCGCATCCCTGATCCCCATTCTCGTCATTCTCACCAGCCTTCCTGCGTGCCGGCGGAGCGGTGGGCGGGAAACCGAAGCCGAGCCGGCTATTCCCGTCATCGCCGAGCCGGTCCGCCTCGGAAACATCCGCGCACCGTCAGCGCAACCGGACTCGTCGCCACTCTGCCTGGCGCCACATTCGCCGTCGTCGCCCCCCAGCCCGCACGTATCGCCGAGATCACGAAGAACGTCGGCGACCCGGTGAAAAGCGGCGAGGTGCTCGTGCGGTTCGAGTTTCCGTCGCTTCGCGCGCAAACCGTCGTCAACGAGGCCGCGGTGAAGGCCGCAGAGCTTCGCGTGAAGCAGGCGCAGCTGGCGCAGGGCCGCATCCGGACGCTGGTCGACAAGGGCGCCGCGTCGCGGAGCGAGATGGACGACGCCGATCGCGAGCTCGCCACGGCCGAAGGAGAGCTGATTACCGTCAAGGCGGCGGTCAGCGTCACCGAAAGCCAGAGCCAGAACACCACCATCCGCGCGCCGTTCGACGGGACGGTCACCGAGCGTCTGCACAATCCTGGCGATAAGGTGCGCGCAGACGACACCGATCCGATTCTGCGACTGATCGATCCGAAACAGGTGCAGGTGACCGCCACGGTGCCGGTTGCCGATGCAAGCCGATTTACGGTCGGCACGTCCGCCCGCGCGACCGCCGAAGGCCCGGCCACGCGCGGCGACCCCACGCTTCGGCGCAGCGCTGCCAACTCGGAACTGCTCAGAGTGGTCTCCGCGGCCGATTCCGGAAACGGGCGCAAAAACAGTCGAGGTGACTCTCGCCTTCGACACGCCGACCGCGCTGCAGCCAGGCACCCAGGTTGGCGTCGAAATCGACGCCGAACAGCGATCGAACGTCCCGCTCGTCCCGGCCTTTGCGGTGCTCAAAGACGATCCCAGCCAGCCTGTGGTCGTCGTCGCCGTCGGGAATGTCGCCCAACGCCGGCCGGTCGTGATCGGCCTTGTGGATGCAGAAAATATCGAGATACTATCGGGGCTCAAATCCGGTGAATTGATCATCACTCAAGGGCACTCGCCGCTGAGGGACGGCACGCCCATCAGCGTGAGCGCGCCGTAAACGAACGAAGGAGGATCGACGTGAAACGCATGCTTTTCGCTGTGGCCCTGTGCGCAGCTCTCGGAATGGTGACGTTCTACGCGCAGGCGCCTGCGGGCGGACAGAAACCCGCGAGCGCCGACCCGTACGCCAACAACCCGGACGCGGGCAAGCAGAAGTTCCCGCTCGCCGCTCCGGCCGGCAAAGACAGCGGCGCGAAGGAGAAGCCGCTTGCCGGCGCAACTCAACACCGGCGCCATCGACCCGGCGACCTGGAAATACGGCACCGAGCACCGCGGCCACCGGCGGGCGCCAAAGCTGTGGAATCCGGTCAAGGTGAAGCTGAAGGCAGGGCGGCAAGGTGACCGGCGGCACGGTGTTCAGCGCGACCGATCCGCTCACCTATTGCGCGATGGCCAACGCCGGCTACGACTTCATCTGGACCGAGATGCAGCACAACGATCGCGACTGGAACCAGGCCGCGCGCATGTGGCGCACCTGCCCGCACGCGAAAGCGGTTCCCGGCGCGCGCATCGCCTACGCCGACGAGCGCGAAATTCAGCGCGCCACCGACGCCGGCGCGCTCGTCATCGTCGTGCCGACGGTCGACACCGTGCAGGAAGCGATCGCGGCGCGCGACTGGACCTACTTCCCGCCGCTCGGCAAGCGCAGCCAGGGCGGCGGCCAGGGTTTCGACGCGGCGATGTGGGGCAGCGTGCCCGGCGGCTATCGCGCAGACGGCCAACGACAACATCGTGCTCATCCTGATGATCGAGACGATCGAAGGCGTGAAGAACGCGCACGAGATCGCGAAGATTCCGGGCGTCGACGCGCTGTTTGCGGCGAGCGGCGACCTCGGCAACTTCTCGGGCTTCCCGCAGGGCTCGCCCGACTACGAGCGCCTGATCAACGTCGTGCACGACGCGGCGATCGGCGCGCGGCAAGAAACTGTGCGGTCCGTTCGCATGGCGCGATCGCCCCGACTTTACCTGCTTCCAGAACGCGAGCGAGACGGCCGCCATCGCGAACGGCGTCACCGCGGAGCTGGGCAAGGATAAGGATACGCAGGGGAAAGTCGAAGTTGGGCCTGTCGCGACGGCGCCGATGAAATGATCCCGTCATGGCAGATGGCAGATGGAAAATGGCAGAGAGTTACTCTCTGCCATCATGCCATCTGCCATCTGCCATGACACCTATCCACCATCAGTCCACCTCGTTGCGATGCTTCTTGTCGTACTCGTGGTCGGCCATGTTCTTGTCGCGGGTGACTTTGGCGTTCGCGTTCTGAATCGCGTTAGTGCGCGTTGCCGTGTGCCGCCGGAATCGACGGCGAACAAAGAGATCAGCCGCTCGAGCTCTCGCCCGTTGCACGATGGACAATTCGGTGATTCAGAGACGCGCACGATAGCCTCGAATCGATGACCGCATGCGCGACACGCGTATTCGTAAATTGGCACGCGTACTAACCTCCGCGCAACTTCATGGCAGCTGCCACGACTCGTCGAAGAACCCGGCAAATGGAACGGTGAATGTCTCGTCGGGCTGCACCTGCAGCACGGCGATATCTCCGAGCGTCGGCATGCTGTAGTCGGACGTGTACGAGTTTTCGGCGATCGTCAGCCCGCTGTTCAAGCACGACGTAGCGTGACGGCGCGATGGGATTCGGATACACGAGCACCGGCAGGTGGCTGGCCGCCGGAAACGACTTGTCGCCGACCGCCAATCGTTTCGCGGCTCCATTGCACCGGCAGCCTGCCGGCCAGCCGGCCGATCCAGCGGTTGCTCCCCGGATCGCCGAACAGCACGACGTTGTATTTCGCAAAGTCGGCTTCAGTCACTTCGGTATCGTTCTTCATCGCGCGGGTGCGCGCGATAGAAGCGCGCGTAGGTCTGGTCGAAGCGCTCGAGCCGCTTCAGCGCGTGCTGATGCGCGGCCTGATTCCAGGGCGTGCCGGTCGGACGCACGAGCAGAAACGGATCGAGAAACGCATCGTCGATCGGTCCCTGCAGCCCGTGCGTCTTGTGCAGGCCCGCCCATTTTCCAGCCGGCGCCGATCGCCAGCCGGAGGCGGTCTTCTCGAATGCCAGCTCGCGGCCCGGCTTCACGCGCAGCGTCTGGCCGTCGATCTGAATCTCGGTCGCCTTGTCGGTTTCCCGCAACACCAGCCGCGACACATTCTTCGTCTTGATCTGGTAGGACGTTCCGCCCGAGCTGCCGCCGCGCATCGACCTCGGCGCGCTCGTAATGTTGTCCGAGGCCGTCGACCGTCACCCAGAAGCTCTTGTTGTAGCGCGTCGTGTAGGTGAGAAACCGAACGTGGTCGGGCGACTGAAGCCCGCGATCGGTCCACTCCTTCAGGAACGCGTCGAGCCGCTGGCGCACCTTCGGGCTGGTGCTGTGGCCGGTATTTTCAGAAATCAGGAAAATGCTCGGCGTGCCTTTCGCGACGTAGCTCGTTGGGCTCCCCTTCATAGGGAAAGCCTTCTTTCGCGAGCTGCTCGCGGATTCTGATCGACGACTCGAGCTGGCCGCGCGTCGGCTCGCCTTCGGGCGGACGTGGAATCGACGCGACCTGCGGTATCGCTGTCGCCGTCGTGTCCGGCAATCGGAATATTGAACGCGTTCAGCGCCCACTCGGTCATGTTCTCCCAGATGCGCAGCGTCGGCCGCTGATGCGCCGGAAACTCGTTCATCATCAGGTAGCGGCGCGGCCACGTGCCGGCGCCGATTTCCGCGGCGACCCAGCGATCCGGATGATGCAGCGCAAGGTGCCACGCGCCTGCGCCGCCTAGCGAAAACCCCCGCAGCACGAGCCGCGACGTCGTCGATCTTGAAGCGGCGCTGCACGGCGGTCGATCGCTTCGAACACATCGACCTCGCCGGCCCAGTGATTGGCGTTGTTCCCGCGGGCGAAGATCTTCGAGCTGGAACTGCCCGGCATTCCACACGCCGGTTGCCGCGGGATTGGGCGCGGGCTGGAGGCACGATCCCGCGGCATGCGTAAAGAGGCGCTCGCCGGTCTGCGCGTTGGCCGGCGACGAGTCGTAACAAATCCAATTGCTCTCGATCAGTCGCTGCGATCGGCCGTGCAGCACGATATCGAGCCGCGTCGGCGTTCCGTCGTATCCCGCAGGAATCGTGAGCAGCAGCGGCTGAACGGAACCATCGAGCGGCGAATAAAAGCCGAGCGCAACCTTGCCCTTCTGCGACGTCCATGGCGACTGCCCGTTCTGCAGCTGCTTCGCCCGCTCGATGCCGCGATCGAGCATCTTCAGCGCAAACGTCACGTCGTCCTGAACGGTGACGTCCTGCGGAAACTCGAGGATCCAATGTCCAGCCTTCGCGTGAATCTCGACGTCGGCGACCAGATCGTCTTCTCCGCGCTTCGCCTTCAGCGCGCGCACCAGCGGATCGAGCTCATCGAGCTTCGCCTGCAGTGCCTGGCGATCCTGCGCTGTCATCTCGTAGCGCGGTGGGGCCTGGCCCCGGCCGCCGGGGCGGCAGCGCCGCCTGGCGCGGCAGGTGGCGGCTGCTGAGCGATCACCGCGATGATCGCCAACACCATTGCCGCCGCAGAAATGCCGACGAGTCTGGTGCGCATGCGATGTTCAGCGGCAGACCACGCAGACCACTAGGAGTCCACGCATCCTGAAAGCGTCAGTAGTACAACACGTACGCCGTGATCGAGCTCGTCCCTGGCATGCGCGATGTACTGTTTCCCCCCCACCATGAACGTCATCGGGGATCCTTGCGTCGTCTGGGCGATGTTGACGTTCCACAGCGGTTTGCCCGTTTTCGCGTCGACGACCAGCACGCCGCCGCCGCCGCCGAGAAAAATCAGACCGCTGGCAGTCGACAGCACACCCGAACGACCCGCAGGCGCCGGCAAATCCCAGACTTTCTTGCCGGTGAACGGATCGATCGCGCGAATGAATACGCCGGTCTCATAACCTTTCGTCAGCTCGGCCAGCTGCGCGCGCGCCTGATCGGAGGGAGTGCCGCGGCCGAACCATCTGTTGCCTTGAGCACCCAGCGGGTCTTCGTGCGACGTGTAGATGCCACAGCTGTCGCTGACGCGCGCGTAGAAGAGCTTGGTCGTCGGGTTGTACGAGGTCGCCTGGAAATTTGCGCCGCCGCCGCCCGCCGGACACGCCGCGATGCCGTCTTTCGTCGCAATCGAGCCCGGATCGACGATGGGCTTGCCGTCGCTCGTGAATCCTTTGTGCCACGTCACCTTCGTCGAAAGGTTCGCGGTGAGCAGCACTTCCCCGTTCGTGCGATCGAGCACGTAGAACATGCCGTTGCGATCGCCGTGCATCAGCAGCTTGCGCGGCTTGCCTCGCCACATCTCGTCGACCAGCAGCATCGGCTGCACGGCATCCCAGTCGTGTGTGTCGTGCGGCGTGAACTGGTAGTACCACTTCATCTCGCCCGTCTTCGCGTTCAGTGCGACGACGCTCGATGTGTAGAAGTTGTCGCCGATGCGTTCTTCACCAGCGATATCGGGACAGGGATTGCCGATGGCCCAGTAGATCAAATCCAGCTGGGGATCGTAGGAACCCGGCATCCACGTCGCGCCGCAACCATGTTCCAGCGCCTGGCCGATCCATGTTTCCGATCCTTTCTCGCCGCGTTTCGGAATCGAATACCAGCGCCACACGCGCTCGCCGGTGGATGCGCGGTACGCATCGAGAAAGCCGCGCGCGCCTTCCTCGCCGCCGGCGACGCCCACCACGAGCAGATCGCCGACGGGAAGTGGCGGCGACGTCGAGCTGTAAGACTCGAGATGCGAGCCCATTTCGGAGTCCCACAGCTTCTCTCCCGTGAATCGGTTGAACCCCAGGAGATGTGCGTGGTCGGTCACCATGAACGCCTTGTCGCCGCTGATCGTCACGCCGCGATTGGTACCGATGCCGCCCTCGCTGAGAATGCCCTCGTTTTGAGGCTGGCTGTAGGTCCAGATCTGACGGCCTGTCGTCGCGTCGAGCGCGTAGATCTCGTTCGCGCCCGTGACATACATGATTCCGTCCTGCACGACGGGCGTCGATTGGAGCGCTCGCGGATTGCTGGCGATCGGAAAAATCCATGCCGCGCCGAGGCGCTGCACGTTAGACGCGTTGATGAGCTCGAGCGGACTGTAGCGATTGCCGGTAAGGCTGCCGTCGTAGTGCGTCCAGTCTGCCTTTGGCGTGATCGCCTTCTCGCGGTAGACGTTGCCGTCTTTCGATAGCGGCGTGTATTTCCCGTTCTCCAGAAGTACGGCGGATATCTCTGATTGTGCGAACAGGATGCCCGTCCTGGAACGGCCATCCGCCATCTTGATGGTGACCGTCTCGGGTGGAGCGGACGCTGGCGTTCCGCGCTGCGGACCAGCAGCCGTGGGCGCAACTGCCGGCGCTGCGCCGGCGCCACGGCCGGCACCCGCGCCACGCCCTCCGCCGGCACCGCCGCCACGGCGCCCTGTGAAACCACCCGTCGCCATGGCCGGATTTGTCCCGGCCATCGCGCGAACGCCGGCCAGAATCTCTCGCAGTTCGTCACCAGCCAGCGTCATCGCGGGCACGCTGCGATGGGCGCCGCGAATCGCCGCCGTCACTTCTGCGTCGGTGTGATATCTCACGTAGCCGAGAATGGCCGGTCCGCTTCCTCCGGTCATCGCGGAACCGTGGCACGCGGCGCAGCGGTTTTGATACGCGCGGGCGTTGCCCGCCTGCGGTGTTTGAGCGAAGGAGCTCGACGCGAGAAACACGGACACGAAACAAACGCCAACCACCGAGCACTCGCGCTTCATATTCGGCGGAGTATACCCTGACGTATCGAGCAAAAAACAGACTCACCTGCTGAAAGACAACACGATGACGCGACGAGCGCGACGACAGATCGCAGCGTAACGGCCTCTAGCAGGGTGCTGACATTCGACGATTCAGTGCGACTTCCAGACGTCGAGAGCATCGTAGTACAGAAAGAGCACTCTGGTAGTGTTTTCGAATAAGATCCCGGTCGTTCTAAAAGGATCACGGACCATCTGGCGAGGATCAATATGAGTCGCGATGATGAGCGTGATATAGCGACAGGCGTATCGAGGCGATCGGCCGGCCACGTCGGTGGCCAAGAACCATCAAGACGCGAATTTCTTGCCTCGATTGCGGCATTTGGGATGATGACGGCCGTAATCAACGGCTCGTCGGCACAGAGCACAGCCCGCAACGCCAGGCCGCAGCTGATCGACGTACATCACCATATCTTCCCGCCTGCATTTCTCGCGGCAGCAAGAGATGCCTTTAGCACGCCCGTAAGTCGCGCGCGACTGGTCTCAGAGTGGACGGCGCAAAAGGCGCTCGCCCAGATGGACGATAATGGCGTTGCAACCGCCATCGTCTCGATCACGAACCCCGGCATCTGGTTCGGAGATGTGCGGGCCGCGCGCAGTCTGTCGCGCAACTGCAACGAGTATTCGGCACAGCTGGTACGCGACTTTCCGGGCCGTTTCGGATTCTTCGCCGCGGTACCGTTGCCCGACACGGACGGTAGTCTGCGCGAGATCGCATACGCGCTGGAAGTGCTTAAGGCGGACGGCATCGGCTTGCTGACCAGTTATGGTGACAAATGGCCTGGGGACGTGGCGTATGCCCGGGTGTTCGATGAGCTCAATCGTCGCAAGGCTGTCGTGTATTTCCATCCGACCGCTCCGAATTGCTGTCAGAACCTCATCGCTGATGTTCCCGACGCACTAACGGAGTTTCCGCACGATACGACCCGAGCCATAACCAGCCTGCTTTATTCCGGCTCCTTCGCGCGATTCCGAGACATTCACTTCATCTTCTCGCATGCGGGCGGAACGATACCCATGCTGGCAGGTCGAATAATCCAAACGGGTGGTGCGCTATTCGGTATCGGCAAGAATGTGCCCGATGGCGTGGAATATGAGTTAAAGAGGCTCCATTACGAAATTGCCAACTCGGCGAATCGATCTGCCATGTCGGCATTGATGAATCTGGTTCCCACGTCACAGATCATGTTCGGAACCGACTGTCCGTTCGTGCCCACAGGAGTGACCGCAGACGGGATGATGACGTTGGGATTGTCTGGCGAAGACCTGCGGATGATCGGTCGTGATAACGCCCTCGCGTTGTTTCCGCGATTGAGAGCTTTAGGAGTTTAGTCGCGGATCGCGTCAGCAAACTCGGCCGGAGACATCGACTTCGTGGGCCGCGTATTGCGGCCCACACACGAACAGACGCGAAGTCGATGCGGGTGCACGCGCTCCTGCACTCCTTGTCTCCTGCCCTTTTTTTCTGGACGGCTTCCTTCGTGTCGTCGTGTCTTCGTGTTGAAATGCTCGTTGTTCGATCAAAGTCTCAACAAGCGGGTGGCGTTCTCCCAGGTAATTTTCCTGAACACGCGGGGAGCCGCGAGTTTCTTCAGCGAGGTCAGCGTGGCGCGCGCGACGCACCGGCCTGACGTCCCCCCGCGTCCGTCGGCACAGGGGCAATCGCTTCCAAACATCAGCTTGTCCTGGTGCCGCTCGAGGAACGCCGCGGCAAACTCGGGATCGCGGTTGAGAAAGTTGTTGCCCGAGTTCGCCGACATGTCGGCGTACAAATTCCCATAGTCGCTCAAAAACCTGTCGGTCACACCACCTGGCTTGATAGGACCTTTTGGATAGGAAGTATCTTCAGCGTAATCGGCACTGACATTGGCCCAGAACGCATCGGCGTGCCCGATGAACGTCGTCTTGGGAAACGCCTTGAGCATCGCGTCGAATTTTTTCAACCCGGTGTTGAACGTCCCCTGGCTCCCCGGCTGGGTGACCTCCTGGAAGTGAATCGTGATGGGCACGTTCAGCTCGGCGGCAAGCGCATACATCCGTTGCATCTCCGGACCCGCGGCTGCGACCTGCGACTTGATTTCGCCGAAACCGATGGCACCGTTCTGAACCGCTCTGCGCAGCCGGTCGGCGGCATCTGGTTGTGTGACGTCGATGCTGGCGAATCGCACGAACCGGCCGGGATACGCCGCCACCACGGCCTTCGCGTGATCTTCAGTGTTCACGTTCGCCAGGATCACAGCTTTTGCGACGCCAGCCCCGTCGAGATGGTTGGCATTTCCGTCTGCCGTCTGTCTCAGGTGCAGGTGGATATCAATAACGGGTCCGCCCCACTCATTCGCAGATGGAGCCTGGGCGCTCAGCTGCGAGGCCGCCGCGATCACCAGCGCCGATTGCAGGAACTCCCGCCTGTTCTTCAAGTCCTTCGTCATGTTCGCTCCTTCCAACAGCAAGGGCCGACCTAAAGTCGGCTCGCCGATATCACGGGCCAGCCGTACGTTCAGTCGGAAACCGGTTTTGTCGGATCGACCCAAAGCCAGCACGTCGCACCCAGCAGGAACAGCCCTCCCGTGAGATAGAGCGGGGCGCTCCCATCTGCAACACGTTGAATCACGAAAGCGACGAGAATGGGGCTGAAGATCGCTCCGACCTGCCCCGATGTATTCATCGCCGCGCTCACCGAGCCGGCCCGCCGGCCGCCGATGTCGAGACACGTGGCCCAGGCCGACCCCAGCAGAAAGTTCGACGAGGCGCCCCCCAATGCAATCAGCAGCGCTGCGGCAACAGGCGAGTCCGTGAATGTGCCCGCAATCGTGAACAGGCCGGCCGCAGCCAGCGCGCCCCCGCCGGTGATGATCCGGCCGAGCCGAAGACCCATCCGTCTCACCGCGCGATCTGTCGCGACGCCCCCGGAAAAATCAGCCGCAACGCTGAACATCAGCGGCAGCCCCGAGAGGATACTTCCGGTGGTTCCCGTGAGGCCCCGCGAAGCGAGGTATGTCGGCAGCCATGTCACATAAAACGCATTGCCGAACGTCTGCGTGAAGTACATCAGGCAGAGGCACACAACCGTCCGGTTCGCGAGCAGCCTCTTCCAGTCTGTCGCTCCGAGCAGATGGCCGCTATCAGGTGCGGCGCCGCTCTCGATGACGGCACGCTCGGCCGCACTGACGTCTGGATGTTCCGACGGGGAATCACGAAACCACCGAAACCACGCGAACGCCCAGACGAACCCGATCGATCCGAACAGGACGAACAGGGTGCGCCAATCCATGTACGCAAGAAGTGTGGTGGCCAGGAGCGGCGTCAATCCGCCCGCGAGGTGCGCGCCCATGAAAAACGTGCCTTGTACGGTCCCTCGCTCGCGGCGCGGGAACCAGCGCGAGAACGTACGCGCAACGTTCGGCCACGCGCCGGCTTCTCCCGCTCCGAACAGAAACCGGATGGCCAACAGCGATGAATAGTTGAACGCAAAGCCTGTCAGCACGGTAAATGCGGACCACCAGCAGACGATGCGCGTGAGGACCTTTCGCGTGCCGACCCGGTCGCCCCACCAGCCCGTCGGTATCTCGAACAGCGCATACGACAGATAGAACGCGCTGAACACATAGCCCATCTGTGTGGGACTGAGGTTGAGATCACGAGCGATGTGCGGCCGGGCGACGCCGATGGCGACGCGATCGAGGTATGTGATCGCGGCCAGCGTCACCGTCATGGCGAGCACTTTTCGCCGAACGCGGGTGTCACCGGAAGCCGCCACGGAGGAGGCGATGGGCAAAGCCACTAAAGGGAAGTCGGTTCGAAGATTACGGGCTGCCGGAGAGCGCTGTCAAATGATAAGTTCTCTTCAGCATGTCCGATACGAGAACGAAAGTACCTCATCACCGACACTGAATATCGCAAAGCCGAAGCGTTCTTCGCGGGCGTAAAGGAGTTCGAATGCCTTTCGGCGCCTGGTGACGAGCAGGAACTCGCCGCAGCCGTCAAAGCGTCGCAGAGCCGGTATGTGATTGTCGGCGGCCGCAAGTTCTCTGGTGCTCTCTACGATGCGCTGCCGCCTGGTGGCGTGATCGCGCGATTCGGTGTCGGCTATGACGGCATCGACATTGGACGGGCGACAATGGCGCGCCTTCTCTGCACCAACACGCCGGGTGTTCTGGACCAGTCGGTCGCTGAACACACGATGCTGCTCATAGCCGCTGCGGCGAAGGGACTGATCCCGGCGTCGGCCAGCATGGCGCGCAACACGTGGGTTCCGATGACGGGCATCGAGCTTCAGGGGAAGAGCCTGGCCGTCGTTGGCTGCGGCGGAATCGGACGCGCGGTCGCGCGAATCGCCGCTCTCGGATACGGCATGCAGGTCGTCGGGTGTACCAGACCCAACGCCGCACCGCCTTCGGCAATCGAGCACTTTCACGTTGTGACGAACGACTTTGCAGCTGCGGTCCGCGCGGCGAACTTCGTCAGCCTCCACATACCCGCCAACAGTGACAACCTCGGGTTTATCAATCGCGAGCGTCTGGCCTGTCTGGACAGCCGGGCTTGGTTGATCAACACCGCGCGCGGAGCCGTCGTCGATGAGTCGGCCCTCTTCGACGCCCTAACCAGCGGCCGCCTGGCGGGCGCAGCGCTCGATGTGTTCGAACGCGAGCCCTATGTCCCCGCCAGTGGCAGCGGCGACCTGCGCTCGCTGCCGAACGTCGTCCTGACCCCGCACGACGGCAGCAACACCGTCGAAGCCAACCGGCGCATGGCCGAGCGCGCGCTGCAGAACATCGCGCTTGCCGAATCGCGCGAGTTCGCCCGGATGGACCTGCTCAATCGAAACGTCTTGAGTGTTGGCTGAAAAATTCTGGGTATCGTTGAATTACTCTACCGTCTGTCGCCGATTGCAGCCTGGTCCCCCGCGCGCACGGGCTCGCGTCCCGTGAAATCAATTTCCAGCATCTTCTCGCTGTGCACGAAGGCACCCCGCTCATCCTCGAGAGTGGCAACCACTTTTCTGGATTCTCGATCGATCACATCACCCGTCGAAGGATAGGCAAACCGCCCGTCGATCCCGAACGTAATCCAGCGCGGCTGTGCGCGAACCTCAACTGTCGTGGAAGCCACCGGAGGGTAGATCGTGGCATCGAAGATATGGATGCGATTGTCGACGCCGTCGGCCACCCACAATTCGCGTTCGTCCGGCGTGAGGGCGATGCCATGACTGGGACACTCGAACTTGCCGGCCGACTCCATTTGGTACCCTTCGACGACGACACGATCGAGAATCAGGCCGGTCTGAAGGTCGCCCACCTCAAAGCCGACCAGTCCGTCGACGTTGGCAAATGTCTGCGACGCCCGTCCGTTGATCGTGAACGGACACATGAAGTTGGAGAACGGCCCAACCTCGCGCACGACCTTGTGAGTCTTCGTATCGACCACCGTCAACACCGGCGATTCCCAGGCCGCGAGGAACGCACGCGCGCCATCGCGCGAAAAGATCGTTTGCCGCGGCCACCCCGTGACGTCGATCGTCGCAACCAGATCGCCGCTCTCGGCGTTGATCACGTACCACTTCGGGCTGCCGAATGCAGGGCGCGTAAATCGTTCGGCCGTCGGGAGACAGCGCGAAGCGATCGCAGCAATGGCCGTCGTAGGTTTTCTCCCAGACGATTTTCTCGGTAACCAGATCGAACGCCGCAAGCCGCTTGACCGTGCTGATGAACAAACGCCGCGTTTGCGCGTTCGCGGCGATGCCGCGGACGTTCTCGGGCTGCTGTCCTTCCGCGACCGGCCATGTTGGGATGCGCTTGACGAATTTGTGTCCGTTGTCGATATCGAAGACGAGGATGCCGACGCCCTGATACTCGACCAGACTTCCCGGCCCGGGAACGACGACGTACAACAGCCGTCGAGTTTGCTGGGCCGCGAGCGGCCCGGCGACGAGGAGAACGGAAAGAAGGACGATCAGCCGCCGCAAGTGGGATGGAGAGTCTCCAGCGACGTGATGTTGATTCGGCTCTCGTCGGGCGCCGGATCAAAAGCCCTCTCACCTCGACCTTGTGGCCTTTGACGCGCTCCGGCGAGTAGGCCGCAGATACCATCAGGCCGAACGTCTCCGAGCCGAGCGGCAT
This sequence comes from Vicinamibacterales bacterium, assembly GCA_963811435.1. GTDB lineage: Bacteria > Acidobacteriota > Vicinamibacteria > Vicinamibacterales > JAMQPK01 > JAMQPK01. Next base: position 1,679,410 of record CAWERD010000002.1, on the reverse strand, counting down.
TTGTTCGGCGAGGCGGCGCTCATCTTCCGTGGGCTGCGGATTTCCAGATCGAACCGGCTCGGTGGTGTTGGTCAGCATCCATGCCCGATCCGATTGCGTCAGACAGCCAACCACACGAATGAGCGCAAAGTCGGGCACCGGCTCCGGCCCGGTTTTCCAGACGACCTGAATTTTCGGCAGCACCTCGATGCGCAGCTCCTCGGACCCGGCGGGAAACTCGTTCATCTTCAGCACATAGCTGACGATGTCGACGTAGGTCTCGTCGCTGAGCGTGCCGGCCGCGCCTCGCGGCATCGTCGTTTTGGTCTTGTCGAAGAAGAGATGAAGGCTCGCCTCGCGAAATTTCTCCATGAAGCGGTTGCCTCGGAGGAGGCCGCTGTAGCCGCTGAGATCGTCGCGATGGCAGTTCGCACAGTGCGTCGCGTACTGGCTCTGACCGCGCGCGGCCTGCGCCTCTGTGTAGACGCCTTGCCACACGGTCTTGTGCGAATCCGTCGATTGCGCCGCACGACGACGCTGAACGCAAGGATGAACGCCGGCAATACGCTCGTTTTCATCAATTGCTGCAGCTTGGCGACACCGTCTCGATCGAGCTGATCGTCATCCGCTGTTCCCCAGGCAACTTGATCAGGAGGCCCCTGACGTACATTTTTTGGCCCTTGTGCGCCTCGGGTTGTACGCCATCGCATCCAGCAGCCGGAATACCTGCGTGCCAAGGGGCTTGTTGCCGGCATCGCTGTCTTCTCGTTCTGCCGATCCGGTTATCGCCAGGCCTACCGGCTCGCTCGCTCTGGTGAGCAGCCACGTGTTCTCCGGCCCCGGCATGAGACACCCCACCACCTCGACGTACGAGAAATCGCCGACGGGCGGCGGCGGCTTCGGTCTGCCCGGAAGCACCTGGATGCCGGAGAGCGCCTCGGTTGACAATTCCTGCGTTCGCCGCAGGAAATCCGTTCTCCCTGAGCACGTGCGCGACGATGTCGAGGTACACGGCGTCGCCCAGGCTCGCCGCCGCGCCGCGCGGCATCGTCGTCGCAATTTTCGTGTAGAAGGTTTTCAGATCCTTGCCGGCGAAGATTCGCGCGAACCGCTCGCCGCGGAGCGCCGGGCCGTTGGCGCCGCCGAGATCGGGGCGATGACATCCGCTGCACGCGTTGTCATAAGACGCCGCGCCGCGCGTCGCCTGCTCCTCCTGAATACACGCCGTCGGCGACGGTCTTTGCCGTCTCCTGCGCGCGAACGGTGCGACCGAAAATGCCTGCCATCAGTACGGCTGCCAGCACCAGGCAGGAACGGCGAAGAGCGCAGATTTATGAACCATGACTTAACGCTTTGACGGAATTTTCGGCGTACTGCCGGACTTCAGAATCAGCGCGGTCAGCAGATCGACCGCCTTGTCGATCGGCCCGATGTCGGCAAGGGTGATGGCCGTGCGTCCCGCGGCATCGAGCTCGTCCAGCTTCGCGCCCTTGTCGGCCAGGAACTGAATGACCTCGACAATCTCGTCCTGCGTCCGCTGCACGCCGCCGCTGACTGAGGCGTGGATCGGCGTCTGCCCCGACTGATTGACCACATCGACGTTCGGATCGATCTCGTAGGCGTACATGACCGTCGCCAGCTTGGCCGAAGCACCATACATCAGCGTTGTGGTGCCATTGTCTGCGCGCAACTTCGGATCGGCGCCGCCGGCCACGAGCACCTTCATCACCTCGAGCTGGTTCGCCCGCGCGGCAATCATCAGCGGCGTCAGCGAGCCGCCGGCCACGGCGCGTCCGCCGCCTCCCCCGCCGCGCGCGGCCATCATCGTCGCTCTCGCGGTGCGGACATTCGGATCGGCTCCCTTTTCCAGAAGCTGTTTGATGAGGGGCAGGTTGCCAGCCTGCGCGGCGATGTGGAGCGCCGTATTGCCGGCACGATCGGTTGCCGCGATGTCGGCGCCGGCATCGAGCAGCGCACCCGCGGCCTCGGTGTGGCCGAAGGCCATCGCCATCATCAGAACCCTGTTCCCTGACGGCAGCGTGAAATCCGGATCGAGCCCGGCGGCAAGAAGCGCCTTCGCCGACGCCGCATCGTTTTTTGCGACGGCGAAGGCGAGCGCATTGAAGCCGGTTTTCGAGACGGCCTTCGGGTTGGCGCCAATCTCGAGCAGCGCCTCGACGACGTCGGCGTGACCTTCCGAGGCGGCCCACATGAGCGCGGTCTGACCTCGTCGCGGCTCCGCCACGTTCACGTCGGCGCCGTGAAGAACGAGCTGACGCACGGCCTCGAGGCTTCCCGCGCCGGCCGCAATCATCAGCGCCGATTCGCCGTTCCAGCGCGTGACCCGGGCATTCGCGCCTGCCTTCAGCAGTCGCTGAACGATCGCGCTGTCGCCGTTCGCCGCGGCGAGCGTCAGCGGTGTCTCGCCATACTCGTCGACAGCGTTCACCTTGGCGCCGGCGACCAGAAGCGGCTCGGCCATCGTTCGCTCGCCGAGATGGACCGCCCACGCGAGCGCGGTCGCGCCATCAGGCTGGGCCGCATTCACGTCGGCCTTGGCGCGAATCAGCGCGGCCAAGGCCTGGTGATCGCGGCGCTTCACGGCTTCGAGCACCCGGAAGTCGCGCGGCTGCTGGGCGATGCCGGGCATCACCAGCAGCGTCACCATCACCACGCTGAGAAGGAGCGTACGCGTTCTCATCCGCGCTCACCGTTTCGACGGAATTTTCGGCTTGCGCCGCTCTCGGAGATGAGCTTGGTCAGCAGATCGACGGCCAGATCGACCGGCAGTCCGTCGGCCAGCGCAATAGGCGTCCGCCCGGCAGCGTTCATTTCGTCGAGCTTCGCTCCGTGGTCGGCGAGAAACTGCATCACCTCGACCACTTCGGGCTGCGTGCGGCCGTCCATGCCCACCGCGGCGTGCATGATTGTATTCTGCGTGTTTGCAGTCACGACATCGACGTCCGGGTCGAGCTCGTATGCGTATTTGACGGCCGCAGCCGGGCGCCCCCGGCGGCGGCCATCAACAGGTTGGATCCATCCTGCGCCCTCAGCTTCGGATCCGCGCCGCCTGCGACGAGCGCGCGCATCGTCTCCACGTGATCGCCGCGGGCCGCCATCATCAGCGGCGTCTGCTCGCCGCTCGGACCGCCCCGGAAGCCACCGCCGCCACCGCCGCGCCGCCGGCCGGCAGCATCGATCGCGGCGTCCGCACGTTCGCGATCAGCGCCCTTCGCCAGCAGCGCCTTGACGACCTCCACATTGCCCACCTGAGCCGCGAGGTGCAGCGGCGTGTTGCCCGCACGATCGCGCTTGGATTGATGTCCGCGCCGCGCTCCAGCAGCGCAAGCGCCGCGTCCGTGTGCCGGTACGCCATCGCGACCAGCAGCGGCTTGTTGCCCGACGGCAGCGTGTAGTTGGGATCGGCGCCGGCGCTTGAGCAGTGCCGCAATGGACTCGACGTCGTTCTTCGTCATCGCAAACACGAGCGGAGTGAAGCCGGTCTTCGACGCCGCTTTCGCGTTGGCGCCGATCTCCAGCAGCGCGCTCGACGACGTCTGCGTGCCCTTCGGCGGCCGCCCACATGAGCGCGGTTTGCCCGCGCCGGGGATCGGCAGCGTTCACATCGGCGCCGTGAAGCACGAGTTGCCGCACGGCTTCGACGCTTCCGGCGCCGGCCGCGATCATCAGCGCGGTCTCGCCGTTCCATCGCGTCGATGTCGCCTTCGCGCCGGCCTTGAGCAGTCGCTGCACGAGCACGCCGTCGCCGTTCGCTGCGGCGAGCGTGAGCGGCGTCTCGCCGTATTCGTCGACGGTATTGGCCTTGGCGCCCGCGTCGAGCAGCGCTTCGGCCATCGACCGCTGGCCGAGATGGACCGCCCACGCAAGCGCCGTGGCGCCGTCGGGCTGCGTGGCGTTGAGGTCGGCCTTCGCGCGAATGCAGCGACGTGAAGGCTCTCTGATCGCGCCGCTTGACGGCGTCGAGCACGCGCAGATCCTTGTTCTGAGCGAGAACTGGCGCTGAGATCGTCAGCGCCAGTCCAATGATCACGGTCCGGCTCAAGCCGGACACTACGGTTGTTCGCACCGTTCCACGACCCTCGCACCCACGACCTTCGCACCTACGCACCCGACCTTAGAGATCCGTGAGCCTTCCCGTGCTGTCTCCGAATCCAGCCACGTTCGGCACGCCGGCCACGATCGAACATGTTCAGGAACAGATTGTTCAGCGGCGTTTCCTTCGGGTACACGAGGTGGCGATTGCCCTTCATCTGGCCGTTCGCGTTGCCCGCCACCACGATCGGCAGATCGTCGTGCGTGTGAATGTTCGACTCGCTCAAGCTGCTGCCGAAGACGGTGATCGATGATCGAGCAGCGATCCGTCGCCGTCGGGGGTGTCCTGCAGCTTCTTCACCAGGTACGCGAACATCTGCGTGTGCATCTCGTCGATCTTGATCAGCTTCTCGACGCGCTCCGGATCCTGCTGGTGATGCGAGATCGAGTGATGGCCGTCGGAGATGCCGATCTCGCGGTACGCGCGGTTGCTGCCGTCGCGGCCCATCGTGAACGACGTGACCCGCGTCATGTCGGTCTGCCAGGCGATGACCTGCAAGATCCATCATCAGCTTGCAGTACTGCTCGTAGTCGTCCGGAATCGCAGCTCGGCCGCTCCATGTGCGGCAGCTTCATCGTGATGTTCTGCTCCTCGGCGCGCTGAGATGCGCCGCTCGATGTCGCGGACCGCTTCGAGATATTCGTCGAGCTTCCGCTTGTCGCCGGCGCCGAGGGTGCCCTGAAGGCGCGTCAGGCTGGACGGTGACGTAGTCGAGCACGCTCTTCTGGCTTTCGAGCCGCGCCATGCGCGCCGTCGGCTCGGTGCTCTCGCCGTCGCCGAACAGCCGCTCGAACACCATGCGCGGGTTGATTTCGCCCGGCAGCGGGCTGGTCTCGGCGCGCCACGACATCGACATGTACGCGCACGTGTAGCCCGAGTCGCAGTTGCCCGCGAGGGCCGGCTGTTCGAGCGCCAGCTCGAGCGACGCCAGCTGCGTCTGCTTGCCGAACTCCTGCGCGGCGATCTGGTCGGCCGAAATGCCGAGCTTGAAGTCTGCGCCGCCGGTCTTGTACGGATGCACGCCGGTGAGCCATGTCGCCGTCGCGCGCGCGTGGTCGCCGGGACCATCGCCGAGCGCGCGGCCGGTCACCTGCGCCAGTCCGCTGATACACGATGACGTTGTCGCGGAACGGTTCGAGCGACTTGATCGTCGGGCTGAACGCGAAGTTGGCGCCGGCCGTGGTCGGCGTCCACATGAACTTCTTCGGGCTCTTGTCGTTGCAGCCGATGATGCCGTTCGGCGTGTAGACGTAACCGAGCCGGACCGGCGCCTTCTTCATCGTCTGCGCCACGGCGTCAACGGCGAGAACATCGAATCCAGCACGGGCAGAGCCATCGTCGCGCCCACGCCGCGCAGGAACGTCCGCCGGGGCAAGGTCTTGTTGGTGATGATCATGACTCCGAAGCCCTCCTCATCTGGTGGCGGGGCCCCAACACCCGCTCCATGCGGCTCGCTTGCGGGACCCCATCGCCCCGCGCCGCTTGCCGCATTGTGAATGGTGTGCTTTTCACAATTGAAATTATCAGCGACGACATCCGATAGTTGTCGAGCGCCGCCTGCCGGCGATCGCGCGCACGGTTGGATTGTCGTAATACTCGACGCCGCGCCCAAGCGCATAGGTCATCAACTTCTCGGTGACCGTCCGGACGAAGTCCTCGCGGTATTTGCCGACCATCAGTTGCGTCAGCCCGGCCGGCCCGCTGAACTCGGTGCCGTCCGGCAGCCTGCCGGTCGCATCGATGCGGATGCCGGCGTCCTCGTCGCGCCACTTGCCGACGCCGTCGTAATTCTCGAGCGCAAACCCGATCGGATCCATGCGCGCGTGACACGCCGCGCACACCGCGTTCGACGCGATGCTGCTCCATCTGCGCGCGCAGCGACAGCGCTTTGCCGTCTTTTCTTCGCCACCAGCTCGGGCACATCGGCCGGCGGGGGCGGCGGCGGCGTGCCGAGCAGGTTCTCGAGAATCCACTTGCCGCGCTGCACGACCGACGTGCGGTTCGGATACGACGTGACCGTCAGGATGCTGCCCTTGCCGAGCAGGCCGCGACGATTGGGATCGGTCAGCGTGACGCGCCGGAACTGCGACCCGTAGACCTTGGGAATGCCGTAGTGCTCTGCGAGCCGCTCGTTGACGAACGTATGGTCGGCCGTCAGCAGATCGAGCAGGCTGCGATCCTCGCGCATGATGCTCGCGACGAACAGTTCCGTTTCCTTCATGAACGACGCGCGCAGCGCTTCGTCGAACGGAAAGATGACCGGATCGGGCGTGGCCGTCTCGATGTTGCGCAGATGCAGCCACTGCCCGGCGAAATTCGAAATCAAGCGCGTCGGACCGCGGGTCGGCGAGCATGCGCTGCACCTGCTGCTGCAGCACGGTGGCATTTCTCAGCCTGCCCTTCTCGGCCAGGTCGAGCAACTGATCGTCGGGAATGCTGCTCCAGAGGAAAAACGACAGTCGCGAGGCCAGCTCGACGTCGCTCACCGGATAGGCCTTGCCGGGCGTGTAGCCTTGCCGGATCCTGCTCGATGCGGAACAGGAAATCGGGAGACACGAGCAGCGCTTCGAGCGCGCGCTGAATCCCGGTTTCGAAGTCGCCCGCCTTCGCTGAAGCTCCGGCGGGCAGGCCCGCCCCTTCTCGTAAAACGCGAGGAGCGGCTGGATGTCGGCGCCCTTGACCGGGCGCCGGAACGCGCGGCGCGTCGAGCTGCTGTCAGAATCGTGCTGCGCGCAGGCCGACTTCCTCTTTTGCCGTCTTCGGATTGCACGTGAAAATCTTCGAGCGGCTCGCGCGTCGTGCCGCGGCCGGTGGCGTTGTAAGGTCCGCCGATGATGAGCTGCCTGACGTCGGGCGTCCCGCCCGGCACGTCGAATCGCTTGACGCGCGCGCCGTTCAATCGGAGATCGACGGGATACGGCACCTGCGGAACGCCGCCGCCCCGGCCTCCGCCAGCACCGCCGCCTCGCACCCGGCCCTTCGCTCTCGACCTTCAGGTTCTCGCGCGGAGATGTGACGCCAACCCAATGCAGCCCGGCCTTCACGGGGATGCGCACCTGGTAGGGATCGATCTCCGGATCGTTCTCGCCGATCGGCTGACGCCGGGGATGCGAATCTTGAAGACGTATTCCCCGTCGACCGGGAAATAGTGCTGAATCGAAATGCCGGCGCGCGAATCGAATGGCAGATCGTCGCTGATCCGCTCGTTGCGCATGCCTTTGATCGGGTCGCGCTTGGAGTCGTAAATGTCTTCGACCGGCTTCAGCGTAAGGTCGCCGATCGCAAGCCGGCTGATTCGGCGCGCCGCCGTCATGTAGCGTTCGAGCAGCGCCGGCGATGTCGACAGAACGGCCGCGATATTGTCGAACCCGTACCCGGAATCGTCGACCGGCAGCCACGCGCCAGGCTTGACGTCAACCGCCAGCAGATCGCGAATGGCGTTGCTGTACTCGGCGCGGTTCAGCCTGTGAACTGGCGCTCGTCCCGGGTTCGGCCTGGCCGCCGCAACGCGATCGAGGTTGGTCTCGAGGAAGCTGGCAAATGCCTCGGCTGCCTCTGGTTGCGGACGATTCCGCACGGTGGACGGCGGCATTTCGCCGGAACGCACCTTCCGGAGCACCTTCTCCCAGACCTCGGCTCCTGCGCCGGAACGTCCGAAGACATCGACGTGCTGCAGCGATAGGCCGCCCGTCTTGAGCTTGTCGTTATGGCAGCTGACGCACGTCCGGTTGACGAGCGCCGCATGGGAAGCCACGTCGGTTGTGGCCGGTTTCTGGGCCTGTGAGAAAGCTGGCCAGTTGTACATGGGGGCACAGAGCAGCATGCCACCCACAGCGACACACACAAATCGCATGTTCGTCACGTCGACTGCCTTCAATTATGAAGGTTTTTACCGTGAATCCGCAGCTAGATCTTTACTGGCTGACCTGTACACTTCTGAGCCGCTGTAAAGCTGTTAAATCGTTTGGATTCAGCATGTTGCGCCGGTCACCGGGAGCACAGATCAGCGAACGACAGTGAGCGCGGTTTCGGCGACGAACGGAGCGCCATTCTGAGCCGCCGGATCGACTCTCAGATCCCGGCGATCGCGTGCTTCGACGCGCAGCAAATACTGTCCAGGCTCGACGCCCTGCAAGGGAATTTGCTTGGTGAGGTTGTAAGTGGTGGCGCCGTTGTTCGTGTTTGGAACCTTTTCGGTGAGGATGTCCGTTGACACAGATGCGTCTGTCCCGGATTCGTTGACGAGACGTGTCGTCACTTCCACGCGCGATGGATTGCTGGAGGCATTCACGTAGATTTCCCCGAACGCCGTCAGCACATCCGACTGGCTGAAGACACGGCGGCTCGTGGCCGGAGCCGGCAAAACGCCCTTGACGGTTTCGTCCGGTTGCAACGTCGGCACCTGCTGAGCCGACGCGGTCGTCAATAACAACCCGCTGATCGAGATCGGCGCTCGCGCGAAATCGGGCACCTCGAGATCGTAGAAGACCGTGCCCATCTCGCCTCCACCGGCTTCGCGCACGCCCACTCGCATCTGGTAACGGCCCGGCGGCAGCTCCACACGCGGGTTCACACGCATGCCATTGGTCTTGATTCGCGCGTACGTGTCTGCCCGCAGCGTGAGATCGAGCTCCGTCCGCAGGCCCTGGAGCGGTTTGCCCTGTTCGCTGATGCTGAACAGCGAAAGCTCGATTTTGTTGGCGAACACGCTGTCGTTCTGCTGCGGGGAGAATTTCATCCGCGAGGGATCGATCTCGATCGCGAGTGCGACCGACGCGCTTTTTGCCGTCCGGCGGAACGGTGCGGCCTGGACGGTCATTGCGATGCCGCTGTTCTGCAGCGGCCTGTCGAGCAGCTCGCGCAACTGGGACGACGTTTGATCGGCGCCTTTCGTACGTGCCACGCGCTCGCGCTCGAGCCGCGCCGCCTCGTCGCGAGCCCGGACGCGCGGCGATGCATATCCCTTCCGCGCCGTCACGCGCAACCCCGGCCGCTTGAGCCGCACTTCAATCTTGTGGAATTTTCCGTCGCGCGGGTGAGTCGGCGGACGATATCCCAGCATGTAGTAGCGGCTGTTCGCCTGCACGATGCGTCCGAACGCGGGTGCAAACGCGTTGGTGTCGACCACCGCCAATCCTCCGGTCTCCTCGGCGAGCATGCGCAAGCTGTCCTGCGTCGTCCGCATCTCGGCAAGCAGCGCCGTCTGCGGTTGCATGCCGTACCTGGGATCGCGAGCTCCGATGTTGAAGAGGTCGGCATTCGACTGGTTCAACTCGATGTACTCGCTCGTCATGCCGACGAGCCCTCGCGGGTCGACCGCAAAGATATTCACGTTGCCACGCGCGGCAGCGCTGATAGCGTCTTCCATGGCATTCAGCACCGCCGACGCGTCGTGCGAGCCGAAAATGTCGTGAATGGGATAGTCGATGCCTTCGCTGAAGAGCACCATCGCTTTGCGCCGGCCGCGCACGTTGGCAAGGAAATCCGCATAGTTCTTCAACTGCCCGAGGACACCCAGCGCGCGCTGCCCGCGCTCGATATCGTTCAGGTCGTAGCTTCGGTTGGCGTATCCCTCACCCCGGCTGAATGGGCTCTGCGCACGCGCCGCTGCGCTGGTCGTATCACCAGGCTCACCCGTCGAGGCGGCCAGCCCCTCGGCAAGCGCCTTGTCCTGGTAATACCCGTCCAGTCTGTCCAGTGTCGATGATCTGAGCTTCGTGCCGGTGAATTTGGCGATCGATGCCAGGAGCAGCGTGCGATCCGTCGTGAACTCCTGCGCACGATCGCGGCGGGCACTCGTATACACGACCGCCGCGGTGTCGTTCGGCGCCACGTGCTGTTCGACAAACTGGCGCGCCGCTCTGATGACGAATGGCGATCGCAGGGCGCTCGTGCCGATGTCGTCCAGCACGATGACGTAGAAGCGGCCCTCGAGCGTGGCGCGATTGCTGTGAACGTCCGGGCGAATGGCGCGGCCGCCGAAATACGACGCGCGCTGCTTGTCCACGGGGATGTCGACCAGCGTGAAGGTATCGACCTTGACGGGCTTCCCGTCTTCGAACACGTCGAACTCACTGGCGGTGAGGTCGCCCACGAAATTGCCGCGCTCGTCGACGACCAGCACATCGACATCGACGTAGTCGACGTCGACCTGGAATGTCGCCGACGGCGGACCTTGCACGCCCTGACGCTCCTGCGCGGCGACGCCGTTCATCGTTTTCAGCGGCGCCAACAGCATCAGCGTCAGCAGGACGAGTGCTGAGCGGCGACACGCGTGCAGGGCGTTCTTGGCCATGGTGAAACCGTCGAACTACTCTGAATTTTCTTGAATTGTACTCAATTCCCGCGGGGTGGGAAGCATGGACACGCTATAATCCGCGTCCAGGAATGCCCGATTCGCGCTGGCGTCGCGCCCTGACCATCCTGTTTCCTGCGCTTCTCCCCCCTCTTCAACTGTTTCTCTTCGGCCCGTACACCTTATACACAGGGAACCAGCAGGAGTTCAGCGCGCCATTCTGGAACATCGCCGTCCACCTGGTGCCGATGATTCTGGCCATCACGACAGCGCTGGTCCTGATTGGCCTCGCCCTTCCGGAAAGACTGTATCGGCACTACGTCGCCGGCCTGGTGGGCGTCGGCATCGTCCTGTGGATACAAGGCAATCTGATCGTCGGCGACTACGGCGTGCTGAACGGCGACGAGATCGACTGGAGCAGCCACGCGTGGCGAAACCGCTATGAGCCGGTGCTCTGGATCGCGGTACCCGTAGTGTTGAGCATGTTCGCGCGCCAGCTGTTTTCAGTGGCGGTGTTCGCGAGCCGCATCCTCATCGCTCTGCAGATCGTGCTGCTCGTTGTGACGGCGGCGAAAGCCGATCCGGACGCGCGCGCGAAATGGGAGGGGCCGCCCGAGGCGATCTTCGAGCTCTCGTCGAAGCAGAACGTCTTTCACTTCGTGCTCGACGGTTTCCAGTCCGATGTCTTCCTCGACATCGTCGAATCGGATCGCGCCGAGATGGATCGGCGCTTCTCGGGCTTCACGTTCTTCGCCAATCACTCCGGCGCCTTTCCCACGACGATCGTCAGCATTCCCACGATGCTGACCGGACAGGCATACCGCAATCAGGAACCGATGCGCCGGTTCATGGCGCGGCAGTTCAAGCGCGCGTCGATCTACAACGTGATGCGCTCGCAAGGCTACCAGGTTGACGCGATTTCAGGACTCCAGTTCGACAAGGCGTCGGCGACCAACTACTACCGTATTCCGACGCCGTACGTCACCTACGATGCCTATGTGAGATTCACGGCGTGGCAGCTCGCCGACCTCTCGCTGTTCCGGCACGCGCCGCACCTGGCGAAGCCGGCGATCTACAACGACCAATCGTGGAGGCTGCAAAACACGTTCGGCCAGGAGAATTCGGACACCGCGGGCCGGCGGCACCTGCCCGTCAACGGCGAGGCGTTTCTCAGAGACTTCACGCCGAGAGTCCACGTCGCTCACGATCGGCCGCTCTACAAGTACGTGCATGTCGGGATGCCTCACTGGCCGATGACGCTCGACGCCAACTGCAAGTACATCGGCGTCAATCGTGCATCGCGCGAGCTGTACAGCGGGCAGGCGCGATGCGCGGTCAAGCGCGTCGGCGGAGTTCCTCGACAGGCTCCGCGAGCTCGGCCTCTACGAGAGCAGCATGGTGGTCATTTCATCGGATCACGGCATCGCGCTGCCGCCCGATGGATTCACCGGCGATCGGGATATCTTCGGCGGCCCGTTGTCTGCGCTGTCTGGCAGCGCGCTCGCGCTGCTCGTCGTGAAGCCGCCCAACAGCAGCGGTCCCGTTCGCATCTCGCAGGCGCCGACGATGATCAGCGATATTCCGGCGACGATCGTCGACACGATGGGGTTGAAGAACCCGTTTCCTGGAACCTCCGCATTGAAGCTTGATGAACATGCGGCGCGGCCGCGATCATTTGCCGTCTACCCATGGAGCAGCGCGGATTGGTACGCCGATCACTTTCCGCTACATGGACATCTTCACGATTAACGGGTCGATGATCGATGGCAACGCCTGGAAGACGGAAGAGCCGATCTACGCACCGGGCATCGACATCGGCGGCCGCTCTCGCGGCTTCTACAAGCCCGAGCGCGGTGGCGCTGGCACGACATTTCGCTGGAGCGGCCCGACGGCGTACCTGCACGCGCCCCCCGACGCGAGGAAAGTCGAGATGGCGGTGCGTTCGACCGCTCCGACACCGCAAACCGTCACCGTCGAGATTCAGGGCAAGACGGTCGACACATTCAAGCTGAGCGATCACGAGTGGCACACGATCAGCTATCAGTTCGGCCCACGACCGAAAGATGCCAAACCAGACGCCGAGTGGGTGGTGATGAAGGTGGACCCCATGTGGAAACCGCGAGGCGACGGCCGCCGCCTCGGCGTCATGACACGCGATTTGAAGTGGAACTGATCCTTTTACACTAGTCAGGGCAGATTGCAGATCGCAGATGGCAGATGACGTCTTCTGCCATCATCCATCTGCCATCTGCCCTGACTGAGATCGAGCGTGATCCTCCTGATCTCCTGTAAAGAATGTCTTCTTATCTTCTGACCTTCTGTTTTACCAGGACTAGATCGACGCGATGCAATCGATCTCGACGAGCGAGTCCCCCGGAATGCCACCGGCCGCAGCAATCGTCGTCCTGACCGGCGGCTCCGCGCCGAAGCGGCCGAGGAAGGCATGGCGTTCATCCCCGCGTAGTCCTTCAGGTCGTTCAGGTAGACGTTCACCTTCAGACCTTGTCCATCGACGAGCCGACAGAGAGCAGCCGCTTCTCGATTTCGTCGAGCACGTGCTTGGTGTGCTCCCTGATGTCGCCCTTGAAATGGGCGCCGATGCCGGCGATGAAGACCATGTTGCCGAACGTCACGATCCCGCTGAACAGCGGCGGCTTCTCCGGCGGCTTGCCGCCGGGCCAGTGCACGCTCTTCACGGGCTTCTCGCCGGCGGTCGTCTGCGCGTTGCGCAGCCGCGGGAAGCGCAACGGCGGCGGCGACGATAGCAGTCGACTTCGAGAGGAATTTGCGGCGGTTCGATTTCATCGGATGCCTCCATGAGGGTCCGGCTAAAGCCGGACACTACCGTGGGTCCGGCCAAAGCCGGACACTACCGTGCGTCCGGATAAAGCCGGACACTACCGTGGTGTAGCTGCGAGACCGTTCAGGTCGTAGACAACCTTGCCGTCGCGCAGCGTGAGCTCGCAGACGATGCGCTGCGTGCCGTCCAGCCGCGTGCCCGGACCATCAACAAATCCAAAGTGACCTTTCTCGATGCGCCACACGGCCACGTCTGCGTTCGCGCCAATCGACAGGTGTCCCAGCGCCTCCTGACGAATCGCGCGCGCGGCGTTCCATGTCGTTCGGCTGAATGACTTCGTCAAACGACATGCCGAGCGCGAGAAACTTGCTCATCACGTTCGGCATATCCTTCATCCCGCCGCTCATGCTCGCGACATGGATATCCGTTGAAATCGTGTCTGGCAGGAATCCTTCCTTGATCGCGGGAACCGCGATGCGCCACGCAAAGCTGGTAGCGCCGTGGCCGACATCGAACAGGACGCCGCGCTTTCTGGCCGCCCAGAGCGCCGGGTTCACTTTGCCCGACGGATCCTGTTCGCCGCGCAGACCGGAATACACGTGCGTGTAGATGTCGTCCGGGCCGCAGCTTTACGGTCACGAGCTCCGAAAGCGGACGCTCGGCCCGGCGCGATCCGAAATCCACCATCACGGGAATATTGGCCAGCGTGCCCGCTTCGACCGCACGCTCGACGGGCGCCCACTCCGGCCCTGAATAGTGCGCGGTCTTGACGCCGACGATGACGCCTGGATACCGGCGAGCCATCTCGGCGGTCGGCTTCGCGGCCATGTCCTGGAGATCCTGCTCGAACTTGCCGCCGCGCATGCCGTGGCCGACGATGTTCAGAAAGGCGAGGACGCGGGTCGTAGGCGCGATCGATGATGCGCTGCTTGAAGTCTTCGAAGTTGCGCCATCCGGATCCGCCGACATCGACGACCGTCGTTACGCCCGAGCGGGGCGCGACGACGTCCGGGTAGATGCTGTTGTCGCCGGCGTACGATCCAGCCTCGCCGGTGCCGGCGTACACATGCGTGTGAATGTCGACCAGGCCGGGGCTGACGAACAGCCCGCTGGACATCGACCGTTTTCACGGCATCCGCCGGATCGATCTTCGGCGCGATCGCCGCGATCTTTCCTGCCAGCGATCGCCACGTCCCTTACTGCGGTAATGCCGTTTCGAGGATCGATGACATGGCCGCCACTGAAGCAGGAGGTCGTACTTCGGCGCCGCGAGCACGTGCGCACTGCAGACCGCAGCGATCAGCACGAAGAGCCACAGAGGCGAATGGTGCGGAGGAAACACAAAGAGGGGACAGATTCTGTTGAAGAAGCATTCTCTGTGTTCCACTTTGTATTTTCCTCGGTTCAGTGCTCACCCTCTGTGGTTGACGACTCAAGCGCGCCTGCGCGCACTCCACCGGGCGCCCAGATACTCGCCCATGTCGAGCTCGCCAGACATTTCGTTTCCCGAAATCGTTCCGGTGAACGCAAACGACAGCGAATCGCCGGTCTGTCCGCCGTAATTGCTGCGAAGCCGAACGTCGCTCCCATTGATCGTTCCGGCCAGATCGCGCGCGACGAAATCGCCTTGATGCGTGCCGTCGATCTCGTTGCCCGTCTGTCTGAGGTGCAGCACGTGCGTCGACGAGCCCGCGGCGTACTCGATGCGCACTTCCCAGCGGCCGCGTCAGGTTCGCGGCAGGCGCGGCGGTTGCCACGACCGGATCGCGCAGCGTGCGCGACGACAGCAGCGCATGGAGCCGATCGGCGATGATCGTTTCGTCGCCCGACGCACATCATGTATGGCGTGACGTTGACGCCTGTTTCCACGGGCGGGCCTGGCCTGCCGTCCGGGAGTCAGCGTAGATTCGCGGCTCGGTTTCGAACAGCGTCCGCGCGACGCTCTCACCCGAAACCCCGAAGCGCTGCGGATCCCACCAGATGCGTAGTGATCGGCGTGCGATTCGACAGTCCCGATCGGCTGCGTCACGTTCGTCGTCACGCCGGCGATCGCCGACAGCGCGGCGCGAGATGTGATCGAGCCACGCCATCCACTGCTTCCATTCCGCCGTCGTGGTCGCGCTTCACCCACATCTTCGACGGCCGTCAGCATGCCGATGGCTTCTTCCTTCCCGACCTTCATCGCGCGCCCGGGCCCATGATGCGGCGCGCTGTGCACCCACGCGGCGCGAACGAGATCCTTGCGCCCGAGCAGCAGCCCCGCCGTCTGCGGACCACGCAGACATTTGCCGCCGCTGTATGCCACCAGCGTGGCGCCGCTCTGCAGATGCACGTTGGGAATCGTGAGAATCTCGGCGGCCGCATCGACGACAATCGGCACCCCTTTCGGGTTCGCCATCTGCGCGATCGCTTTGAGGTTGAGCACGCTCTGATCGGCGCTCGTGCCCCGCCAGCACGTAGATCATCGCCGTCCGCGGGCCGAGCGCCGCCTCGAGCTCAGTCAACCGAGCTCGACCTCGATGATGCGTGCGCCGACGGCGCGCACGGCCGCGTCGTACACGTTCCGCGAATGGCTTCGGGATGATGACTTCGTCCTTCGGGAAGCCGGCCAGGTTTGGAATACGCACGTGCAGATCGGGATTGCCGCCGGCGACACACGCGGCGGTCGCGTGCGTCAACGCCGCCGAGCATCCGGCTGTGACGAGCCCCCATTCGGCGCCCGTCAGCGCCGCGAGTCGCGCGCCGATCGACTTCAGCAAGCTCATCGAGATGCACGTACTGGCGCGCCGCCGCGTCCATCGCCGCGCGCACTTCCGGCAGCATCAGCGATCCGCTGATGATCGTGAACGTGCCGCGCGCGTTGATGACGGGCTTCACGCCGATCGATCGATAGACGTCGGCGGCGGCACGCGACGCGTCCTGCGCCGCTTCGGCCGACGCCACCAGAGCGGCGTCTCCGACCCGGCGAGCGTCGACAGGCTCAGCAGCGTGGCAAGATCGCGCCCTCCGCGCAGCAGGTCTCGTCGGCTTAATGGGGTGGACATGTGCCCTCCTTTTCAACAGGAGCTCAGGAGAACAGGAGGGCCAGGAGTACCTTTTGAAGAAGATTTCGCCTGACCTCCTGATCTGCTGTTTTTCAGGTACTTACCGGCGGCCGTGCGAACAGCCGCGAGCCTTCGTCCGACAGCATCACCCACAGTCCGTAGATGCCGAGGATGGTGCCGAACGGAATGTTCATCAGATTGAGCGCGGAGAGCACGATGGTGACAATCCGCGCCCACGGCCGGTATTTCAGCAGGCCGATGCCGGCAATGATGCCGGGCAACGACAGAATCAGCATGAACACGCCGAGCGCCGCGCCGGTGAAGCCGAGAATGGGCAGCGCCATCCAGGCATCCGGGTCGGAGGCGGCCCCGGCCACGCCGATGAAGCTGAGGAGCGCCATCATGCCGAGGCCGAAGAGCGTGCCGAGCGACGCCGAAGATGATGTAGAGGACGGCGAGAACCTTGACGTGGGTATCCACGGGTCCTCCTTGAATCGCCGCGTCGCGGCTTGGATGGCAGACGACTATACCTTAAAGTGCCACCATGAACCGTGGCAGCGAGGGCGGCGTGCTTTTCTGTCGACGACGCTGAAAGCGGCGGCGGTGCGCCTGGCACTTCGTGTCGGCAGGACGCGGCCCGGCCGGGAATTCCCGTACGGTGCCGCCAGCGGCGACGTCACGCGCGATCGCGCGATTATCTGGAGCCGCACCGATCGCCCCGCGCGGATGCTCGTGGAATGGTCGACCACCGAATCCTTTCAGAGCGCCCGGCGCGTCCGCGGACCGGCGACCGGGAGGCCGCCGGTTTCACCGCGCGCATCGACCTGGCCGGGCTGCCCCGTGCTCAGCGGATTTTCTACCGCGTCCAGTTCGAAGATCTCAGCGACTCGCGCAACCTCAGTGTGCCGGCTGCGGGAAGTTTCTTATCCGCGCCGGCGCGCCCGCGCGACGTGACCATGGCATGGTCCGCCGATACCGTCGGACAGGGTTGGGGCATCAACAAGGAATTCGGCGGCATGCGGATGTACGAAACGATCCGCCGCGCAGGACCCGACGTGTTCATTCACACTGCGGCGACACCATCTACGCCGACTCGCCGGTGCCCGCCGGAGATCCGCCTGCCCGATGGCAACGCTGTGGAGGAACGTCACCACGCCCGAGAAATCAAAGGTTGCTGAGACGCTGGACGAGTTCCGTGGGAACTACGTCTACAACCTGCTCGATGACAACGTGCGCCGGTTCAACGCCGAGATCCCTCAGCTTGTGCTCTGGGACGACCATGAGGTGAAGAACAACTGGTTTCCGGGCATGAGCCTCGACGCCGACGATCGATACACGGTGAAGGACTCGCGCGTCCTGGCGTCGAACGCCAGGCGGGCGTTTCTCGAGTACTCACCGATCCGGCTGCGGCCCGGCGCCGTGCCTCCCATCTATCGATCGTGCTCGTACGGCCCGCTCCTCGATGTGTTTGCGCTCGACCTGCGGACGTATCGATCGCCGAACTCACCGAACAGGCAGCCGGTGGCGAGCGTCGAGACGATCCACGCCGGAGCGTCAGCAGATGGCCTGGCTCAAACGCGCTCTGCAGTCATCGACGGCCACCTGGAAGGTGATCGCGAGCGATCTGCCGATCGGCCTCGTCGTTCGCGACGGCGAGACGACGTTCGAGGCGATTGCCAACGCCGATGCGGGCGCACCGCTCGGGCGCGAGCTCGAGATCGCCGATCTGCTTCGATTCATGCAGCAGCAGCGCGTTCGCAACGTGGTGTGGGTGACCGGCGATGTGCACTATGCCGCCGCGCATCACTACGATCCGCAGCGCGCGCGGTTCAAAGACTTCGACCCGTTCTGGGAATTCGTGGCAGGCCCGCTCAACGCCGGCACGTTCGGGCCGGCCGCACTCGACGGCACCTTCGGACCCGAGCTGCGATTCTCGGGCGTGCCTCCCGGGAGTCCGGCGAACCGTCCGCCAAGCGACGGTCTCCAGTTCTTCGGGCTGGTGAGGATTTCCGCGAAGTCGAAGGTGATGACGGTGGAGTTGAGGAACCTGGCCGGCGACGTGATCTACACGGTGGATCTCGATCCGATGTGAAAAAGCAAACAAGAGATCAAGAGATCAGGAGAACTCTTTTTGAAAGAATTCTCCTGGCCCTCCTGATCTCCTGAACTCCTGTCTCGTCTTTACTTGATGAACAACATCTCCCGATAGGTCGCGAGCGGCCAGAGCTCGTGCGGCACGACGCACTCGAGCTCGTCGGCCGTCTCGCGCACTGCCGCCATCGCCGGTATCACGCTGTCACGGTAGTGCTTGGCGTGCTTCTCTGCCGACCCGTTGCTCTCGTGCGCCGAGCGTCTTCTCGAGCTTGTCGGTGCCGGACTTCAGCTTGTCGGTCAGCCTGGTGACCTTGTCGAGCAGCTTCTTCCCCTCGACCGACTTGCTGCCCGCCTGCTTCACCGCCGCCACGCTCTGCGCCACCCTCTTCTGATATTCGAGCGCCGCCGGCAGCACGTATCGGTTGGAAATCAACACCATCAACTGCCCTTCGACGTTGACGGTCTTGTTGTAGGTCTCGACCATGATGTCGTAGCGCGCATGCAGCTCGCGCTCGTTGAGCACCTTGTACTTCTCGAACGCGGCGACGACTTCCTTCGTGGTGAGCTGCGGCAGCGCATCCACGGTGTTCTTCAGGTTCAGGAGCCCGCGCTTGCCGGCTTCTTTCTCCCACTCCTGCCGAGTAGTTGTTGCCGTTGAAGATGATCCGCTTGTTCTCCTTGACGATCTTCGGCAGCAGATCGGCCGCGGCCTGCTCGATCGACTTGCCGCCCTTGGTCGCCTTCTCGAGCTCCGTGGCAATGGCATCGAGCGACTCGGCGACGGCGACGTTGAGGGCGATGTTCGGGTAGGCAATGCTCTGGCCCGACGACACCGCGCGGAACTCGAACTTGTTACCGGTGAAGGCAAACGGGCTCGTGCGGTTGCGGTCGCCCGCGTCACGCGGCAGCTTCGGCAGCACCATGACGCCGGTGTCGAGCTCGCCGCCGTGCTTGGTGCTCTTCGCTCCGCCCTTCTCGATCTGCTCGAAGATGTCGGTGAGCATGTCGCCGAGGAACACGGAGATGATGGCCGGCGGCGCCTCGTTCGCGCCCAGCCGGTGATCGTTTCCCGCGCTCGCAATGCTGGCGCGCAGCAGCCCCTGCCACTTGTTGACTGCCCGCAACACGGCGGCGCAGAACACGAGGAACTGCATGTTGTCGTGAGGGCTCTTGCCCGGGGTCAGGAGGTTGTTCCCCAGGCTGTCGCTCATCGACCAGTTGAGGTGCTTGCCCGAGCCGTTGACGCCGGCAAACGGTTTCTCGTGCAGGAGGCACGCAAGGCCGAACTTCGGCGCCGTCCGCCGCATCGTTTCCATCGTCATCATCTGATGATCGGTGGCCAGGTTGGCGTTCTCGAAAATCGGCGCGATCTCGTACTGGCTCGGCGCCACTTCGTTGTGCCGCGTCTTGACGGGCACGCCCACCTTATACAGCTCGGTTTCGACCTCCGACATGAAGTCCATCGCGCGCTCGGCAATGGCGCCGAAATACTGATCTTCGAGCTCCTGTCCTTTCGGCGGCTTCGCACCGAACAGCGTGCGGCCCGCGTTGATCAGGTCTGGTCGCGAGAGATAGAAGTTGAGATCGATGAGGAAATATTCCTGTTCGGGACCGCAGGTCGTGACGACGCGATCGGCCTTCGAGCCGAAGAGCTTCAGCACGCGCACCGCCTGCTTCGACAGGGCTTCCATCGAGCGCAGGAGCGGGGTCTTCTTGTCGAGTGCTTCGCCGGTCCAGCTGACGAACGCGGTCGGGATGACGAGCGTGGTCGCCGGGCCGGTCTTCAGCAGCCACGGCGGGCTGGTCGGATCCCACGCCGTGTAGCCCCGGGCTTCAAAGGTCGAACGCATGCCGCCCGACGGAAAGCTCGACGCATCGGGCTCGCCCCTGACGAGCTCCTTGCCCGAGAACTCGTAGACCGCCCGGCCGTCGGTGACGGGTGCGAGGAACGAGTCGTGCTTTTCGGCGGTGATGCCGGTCAGCGGCTGAAACCAATGTGTGTAGTGCGTGGCGCCATGCTCGGTGGCCCAGTCTTTCAGCGCCGAGGCGACGGCGTCGGCCACCGACGGATCGAGCGACTCGCCGCGGTTCACGGTGCGCCGCAAGGCGTCGTAGACATTCTTCGGAAGCCGCTTCTGCTGCTCGGAGTCATCGAACACGAGACTGCCGAACGTGCCCTTGCCATTCGGCGCTTCCTTCCGCTTCGTTTCAGACCAGTCGCGGATCGCGCTGATCGCTTCTCCCAAAACCGCTGACCCCATGCTGTCGCCCTCCTTATTCCTTCGTCGCGGGTGCCCCGGTCCCCGCTCCTGATCGTTCTTGAGTTGTCGTGTAGGTTTTCCTTCTTTGCTACCCGCGCAGGCCGTGCATTCTAGCAGCCGCCGACAATTCCCGACTCAAAATTGCGCGCGGGCAAACACAATTTCCAGCGTTCCCAATATCAAGATCAGCGCCAACTGCGTTGCGCGTGACTCGAACGCCCATCCTGGACGTTTTTGTTAGGAAAAATCGTCAAAACCGTGGGCTCGGCCGGCCTCGACCGGTTCGTCAATATCTGACGATCAGGTAGGAGCCTCCCCGAATAAGGGACAGAAATGTCGGAGTTCAATTTGATGCAGGAAAACAGCGATCACGAGCCTGCGAGCGCCGCCACGCATTCCATCGTCTCCCATTCACACAGGAGACAAAATTGTCGGGCTGAAGAAATCCAGGAACAAGCTTGTCAACCGCGATCGCGCTCTTTGTAGAGCTGCTTCGCGGCCTGGTGCACTTTCTTCCACTGCTTCTTCTGTGCCGCGGCCGCCGCCTTGTCGCGCTTGCGTTCTTCGAACGCGATCTCGCGTCCCAGGTGGCGGAAATGCTCCAGCCGTTCCAAGGCGAGCTCACCGCGCTCGACAGCGGCGAGCACCGCGCATCCGGGCTCGGTCTGGTGGGCGCAGTCGCTGAATCGGCAGCCGAGCGCGAGCTCGGCGATGTCCTCGAAGGTGTCGGCGACGGCCGACTCGTCCACCCACGGCTGCAGCTCGCGCATGCCGGGCGTATCGATCAGAAGCGCACCACCCGGCAGCTCGACCAGATGGCGGGACGTCGTGGTATGGCGCCCTCGTCCGTCCGCCTCGCGAATGCTGGCCGTTTTGAGACGCTCCTGGCCCAGAAGGCGGTTGACGAGCGTGGACTTGCCGACGCCGGACGAGCCGATAAGGGCCACGGTCTGCCCCGGCGCAAGGTATGCGCTCAATTCGGCGAGCCCTTCGCCGAGCTTCGCGCTGATGCCCAGCACGTCGACAAACGGCAGACGTGTGCGAATGGCCGCCGCCTCCGACTCGGGGTCGCCGCTCAGGTCTGTCTTGTTGAGAATGACGACCGGCACGGCGCCGGCTTCCCGCACGACGGTCAGGTAGCGCTCGATGCGCCGCGGGTTGAGATCTTCGGCCAGCGCGCTCACGAGGAAAATCGTGTCGACGTTGGCAGCGACAACCTGTTCTTCGACGGCCCGGCCGGCAGCCTTTCGCGAGATGGTGCTGCGACGCTCGAGACGGCGTGTGATGACGGCCCGCTCGGCGCCCGAGGTGGCCGTAATGCACACCCAGTCGCCGACGGCTGGAAAGTCGGCCGTGTCTCGCGCGTCATGACGGAACTTGCCGCTCACCTCGGCCCACCCGTCGAAATCGCCCGCAACGCGATAGGCGCCGCGCTGCTCTTCAACGATGCGCGCGACAGGCGGCGCCGGCGAATCGTTCGCAACCTGCCCGGCAAAGAAGTCGCTCCATCCCAGGCGCTCGAGCGGGATCATTCGGGCAGGATCGTAGCATTCCTCTCGGGATCCAGAGATCCAGGGATCTAGAGATCTGAGGATCTACGGATCTAGGGATCTGGGATCTAAAGATCTGGAGATCTAGAGGGTCTTGGGGATTGAGTTCACTAGATCCCTAGATCCCCAGATCAGTAGTTAGAATGGGTGATGGCTGAAAACCTGTCGGACTATGAGTTCCGTCCGTCTAGCGAGCTCCCGCCACCCCAGCGGCCGAACATGGCGAAGCTGTGGATCGTGGCGGTCGTGTTGCTCGCCGCAGCAGGCATCGCCGTCTATTTCTTCAACACCACGCGACGAGCCCCGGAGGCCTCGACCAGCGCGCCCAAGCCCGCAGCCGGCGCGAACCCGCGCGCCGCGCTGGGAGGCGATCCGATGGCGGTCACCCTCCCGCCGCTCGAACAGAGCGATGAGATCGTACGCAAGCTCGTCTCTGCGCTGTCGTCGAATCCGAGCGTGGCCGCATGGCTCGCGACCGACGGCCTCGTCCGCAACTTCACCGTGGTCGTCTCGAACATCGCTGAAGACGATCGGCCCGCGGTGCATGTCTCACGGCTCCGCCCAGCCGGCCGTTTCCAGGTGCTCGAGCGAAACGGGACCATGACGATCGATCCGCGCAGCTACGAGCGGTACACGCCGCTGGCATCGGCCGTGTCGGCGCTCGATGCGCAAGGCAGCGCGCGTTTGTATGCGACGCTCAAGCCTCTTATCGAACAGGCGCACCGCGATCTTGGATATGGCAACACGCCGTTCGACGCGACGCTCGAGCGTGCCATCGTCAAGCTGCTCGCGACGCCGACGGTTCGCGACCCTGTACACGTCGTACCCAAGGGAATTGGTTATGGGTTCGAGGACCCGCGGATTGAAGGACTGACGCCGGCCCAAAAGCATCTTCTGCGTTTCGGACCGGCCAACGTCGAGGTCGTCAAGCAGGCGCTTCGCAATATCGCCGCTGCGTTGGGCATCCCCAAGGAGCGGCTGCCTAGCTGACAGAAGTCTTCCCGGCGGGGGATTCTTGTCTATCGAACGGGAGAGTTCCGAGGAACGCTTTAGCCGCGTTCTCTCAAAACCGAGGACAGGATCGACGCGTAGATCTCTCCGTCCCGCTCGCAGCGAAGGACCAACTGGCCCTTTACGCCCCTGGGAAGGTCAATTTTGAGGCGGAACGCGATCGTGTCCTCTTCCAGACGAATCTCGGGCGCTCTACCGCGGCGTGTGTCCGGTCCATCCATGCGGCGGACGATAGCAAACTTCACGCCGCAGTTCAGAGGGCCTTGACCGCGTCGAGCACCTCGTCCGCGTGTCCATCGACCTTCACGTTGTCCCAGCGCCTGGCGACTTTGCCATCGCCGCCGATCAGGTACGTCGTGCGGACGTTCCCCATGAACTTGCGTCCGTAGAGCGACTTCTGCTGCCAGACACCGTACTTTTTCGGCCACCGTGTGATCGGCGTCGGCGAGCAGCGGAAACGTGACGTCGAATTTCTTCGCAAAGCGGGCCTTGCTGGCTTCGTCGAGAATGCTGACGCCGAACACGGCCGCCTTCGCGGTTTTGAACCGCGGCAGATTATCGCGAAAGTCGCAGGTCTCTTTGGTGCAACCGGGTGTATCGTCTTTCGGATAGAAGTACAAGACCACGGGCTTGCCCGCGTAGTCGGTAAGCTTGTGGGTCTTGCCGTCCTGATCGTTCAGCGTGAATGCCGGTGCCTTTTTCCCGGGTTCGATGAGTGACATAACAGCAAATGCTAGGCGGTTTTCTTGAAAAACAAAAGTCACAGGAGACATGCACAATGACGAACCTGGTCGCACGTCTTGCTCTCGCCGGTGTCTGTGTGCTCGGCGCGTCTTCACTTGATGCGCAGGACGCGCCCGCCGCGCCTGTTTCTCAGTCGCCCGGAACCTGCATCGCGATCGCGCTGCCTTCCGTCCAGGGCGCCGAAGGAAACGCGACCGACGTCGCGACCGCCGTCCGCGAGCTCTTTACCAGTTACCTGCAGGGACCGTCGATCAGAGTCGTGGCGCTCGACGCCAGACTGTCGATCCAGGCAAACGAAGAAGCGAAGCAGAAATCGTGCGACTACATGCTCGTCGCGTCAGTCGTCCGCAAGCGCGGGGGCGGCGGGGGTCTCGGAAAAGTGCTCGGTCAGGCCGGCAGCACTGCGGCGTGGTATGCGCCTGTGGGCAGTGTCGGCGCATCGGTCGCGAGAGGGGCGGTGATTGCGGGCGCGCAGGCGGCCTCGGAAATTGCGTCGAACACGCGCGCCAAGGATGAAGTCCGCCTGCAATACCGGCTCGTCGCGACCGACGGCCGCGTCGTGGTGAAGCCGAAGGAGGAAAAAGCGAAGGCGTCAGTTGATGGCGAAGATCTCCTGACGCCCCTTGTGCAGACGGTATCGGAATCCATCGCGTCTGCCGTCATCACGAAATAGCGAACGTCGAGGAGACGTTCCCCGGCCTCCTTACGCGGCCGGGATCTCGGTCTCCTCGGAGATTTCCGACACCAGCGCTTCCGTCGTCAGCAGCAGCGACGCGATGGACGCGGCGTTCTGCAGCGCAGACCGCACGACCTTGGCTCGGATCGATCACGCCCGCATTGACGAGGTTCTCGTATTTGCCGGTCAGCGCGTTGAAGCCGTGCTCGGGTTCCATCGTTCTTCACCTTGCGCGACGACGATGGAGCCTTCCTCGCCGGCATTGTTCGCAATCCACCGCATCGGCTCTTCGACGGCGCGCGCGATGATGTTGACGCCGATCTGCTGATCGCCGGGGAGCTTCAACGTCGCAAGCGCTTTCGCGGCGCGAAGCAGCGCGACACCGCCGCCGGGCACGATGCCCTCTTCGACGGCCGCTTTCGTCGCGTGCATGGCGTCCTCGATGCGCGCCTTCTTTTCTTTCATCTCGGTCTCGGTCGCCGCCCCGACCTTGATGACCGCCACGCCGCCGACGAGCTTCGCGAGCCGCTCCTGCAGTTTCTCGCGATCGTAATCGGAGCTGACGTCCTCGATCTGTGTGCGAAGCTGCTTCACGCGGCCTTCGATGGCTTTCCGCTCGCCAGCCCCTTCGATGATCGTCGTGTTGTCCTTGTCGATCGTCACTTTCTTGGCCGTGCCGAGATCTTCGATGGTCGAGGCTCTCGAGCTTGATGCCGAGGTCTTCGGTGATCGCGCGGCCGCCGGTCAGAACGGCGATGTCTTCGAGCATCGCCTTCCGGCGATCGCCGAAGCCCGGCGCTTTCACCGCGGCAACCCGCAAGGTCCCGCGCAGCTTGTTCACGACGAGCGTGGCCAGCGCTTCGCTTTCCACGTCTTCGGCAATGATCAGCAGCGACGAGCCGCTCTTCGCGACTTTCTCCAGCACCGGCAGCAGATCCTTCAGGCTCGACAGCTTCTTTTCGTAGATGAGCAATCGCGGTTGCTCGAGCACGACTTCCATCCGCTCGGGAGTCGGTCACGAAATAGGGCGACAGGTAGCCGCGATCGAACTGCATCCCCTCGACGATGTCGAGTGTGGTGTCGATGGTCTGGGCCTCTTCGACGGTGATGACGCCGTCCTTGCCGACCTTTTCCATCGCTTCGGCGATGACTTTTGCCGATCGGCCTCGTCGTTGTTGGCCGAGATGGTGCCGACCTGCGCCACCATGTTGCCGCTCACCGGCTTCGACATCTTCTTCAGCTCGCCGGTGATGACCTCGACCGCCCGATCGATGCCGCGCTTGATGTCCATCGGGTTGGCGCCGCTGACGACGTGCTTCACCCCTTCGCGAAAGATGGCCTGCGCGAGCACGGTTGCGGTCGTCGTGCCGTCGCCGGCAAGATCGGACGTCTTGCTCGCGACCTCGCGCGCCATCTGCGCGCCCATGTTCTCGAGGCGATCTTTCAGATCGATCTCCTTCGCGACGGTCACGCCGTCCTTGGTAATCGTCGGCGATCCGTATGCCTTGCCGAGAATCACGTTGCGCCCCCTGGGTCCGAGGGTGACTTTGACCGCATCCGCCATCTGGTTGATTCCGCGCAGAACGGTCTGACGGGCCTGCTCGCCGTAGACAATCTGTTTTGCCATTAGGTCTGCTTCTCCGGCTTCTCGGTGGCGTTGTCGATGACGGCCAGCACTTCATCCTCTTTCACGATGAGGTAATCCTCGCCGTCGAGCTTGATCTCCTGGCCGGAGTACTTGCCGAACAAGATGAGGTTGCCCGACCGGACATCCAGCGGGATGCGCGTGCCTTCCTCGGTCATCTTGCCGTCTCCGACGGCGAGGACTTTCCCCTGTTGCGGTTTTTCCTTGGCGGAGTCGGGGATGATGATCCCGCCGATCTGCTGTTCGCCTTCATCCAGGCGCTGAACGATGATTCGATCGTGAAGCGGTCTGACATTCATATGCCGGATTATCCCGCGCACGCGTGGGGGACCGCTGTACCCGATTGCACAGCCGAACGGACTCAGACGCTCTAGAGTGGGGGGATGTTCAGACTGGTTCCAACCATGAGGCGCGGCTCAGCAACCGCTCTGCCCCAGGCCTCGACGCGACTATCCGTCGATCGAGTCGGCGCGCGCCGGTGCGACAGAGCTCCTGCGCGAGGATCGCATCCTCAAGGTCATGATCGTGCGCGATGAAGCTCCGGGCGGATACGTGGAATACGTTGATCGCTAAGTCGCGGCTGTAATGCGCACCATCGCGGTGCCCAGCTCGTAAAAGTCGGGAACTCCACAGCTCGGGCACAGGACGCGCCAGCCTCGTGTGGACCGCTCGCCGGGTTTCGACCCGTTCGCCGATCGATGCAGCGCCAGAGGCGCGCCGCAGCCTTTACAGATGAACCCTACCCACGCCTGATCGCCGGACGCGTCGTCAACCTTCTTCACTGTCGTCGCTGAGTTACGATCCATCGGGCCGAACCTCCGTATCTCATCGTCGCGTACCAGCCAGACCGACGCTGTATCCGATTGAACACCCGCGAGACAGGCGCTAATCGTGCAGGACCACGCTCAGGAGTGCCGTGTTGATCTTGAGGCCGCCGTTATATTCGATGAACCCCAGCTTCCTGAATTTGTTCATGAAGAAGTTCACGCGCGACCGTGTCGTGCCGATCATTTCCGCGAGCGTCTCCTGCGACAGGTGCGGCAGCACGCCCTGCGGTTTGTCCTCCATGCCGTAGCGGGCCAGCAGCATCAGCGTGCGGGCCAGCCGTTTCTCGCTGGAGTTGAACAACTGGTCGACGAGATCCTCTTCGATGCGGATGTTGCGCGACAGCATGAACGTGATGAACAGGTGCGAGAACCCCGCTTCCTCGTGAAGCAGCTGAATCATCTGCTTATTCGGCACGACGAGCACCGTCGTGGACGACACAGCGGTCGCGGTCGCCATGCGCACACGCTGGCCGGCCAGGGCACCTTCTCCGAGAAAATCGCCGCGCCCGAGCATGGCGACAATGGCCTCTTTTCCTCCGCGCGACAACACCGAGAGCCTGACGGCCCCCTTCTGGATGTAGATGACGTTGTCGGAGGGATCCCCTTGCGCGAAAATCACGGAACGCGGACGGTATTCGACAACCTTCTTGGTCACGCCTGATGAGTTGAGAAACCGCTGCGCATCGAACTCGGACGATTCTGAGCTCGCGGCAGGCTTCTTCCTGCGCCGTGGCATGACCGAGATGTTACCGCAAATCGCTGATGCGGCTACAGATGCCTGATTTTCGAACGCAACGCGTCGAATTGAAGTTGAATTTCCGCCAGGCGCGTCAACTGCATGTCCAGCTTCAGATAAATATCCTCGATCTGCCGTCGCACAACTGCCGGCAGCCGCACTGGCTGACGAGGACGTATCGTGCCGGGTTTGCCGACCTCGTGACATGGCCGGATTATGAACCGTCACCACAACCCGGTCTGTGCTGTTCAGCACAGCAGACGGCTCGGGGTTCAGATAGTGTTGCGACATGGTCATCAATACCCGCGTACTTATGTACTGCACGTGCCTTGTTCTTCTGTCCTCGTCGACGATCGCGGCACAGGAGCTCTTCCGCTATCGCGAGTTCCAGTTGGAGAGCGATTTCGCCACGGTGGGAAAGTTGACAGGTAACCCGGCTGCGGTCGCAAAGGTCATCCACACCCGCCCCGCCGTCATCGAGGAACTGGAATGGCGGCCGCGATACTCCTCCCGGGGCGAAGCGCCGTTGACGGATCCGGTAGACCTGATGGTGTTCAGGTTTTACGAGAACCAACTGTTCGCGGTCGTCGTTGATTACGACCGCCGCCGCACGCAAGGCATGAATTCGGCGGACATGATCGCCGCGATCACGGCGACCTACGGGCCGACCTCTCAGCTGGCGTCGCGGCCGATCGGCGCCAAGACCGGCGAGTATGGCTTCCCCGATACGCCGCTCGCAACCTGGGGAGACACGGAGTACTCCATTACGTTGCTGCGCGTCGCCTATCCGGAAGCGTTCCGGCTCGTCGTGACGTCCACGCGTCTCGACACGCTCGCGAGGCGGGCCAGCGCCACAGCGATCCAGCTTGACGCCGCCGAGGCACCGCAGCGCGAAATCGCGCGACAGAAGAAGGAAGCCGAGGACCTGGTCGCCGCGCAGGAAAAGGCCAAATCCGAGAACAAGGCGCTCTTCAAGCCCTAAGCGAACGAGTCGTCACTCACCCAGGGCCGGTGAGTCCTGAGTAGACCGGTCTGTACTGAACAGCACAGCCCGGATCTGGTCTAACCAGTAGAGTTAGTCCATGAGGGCCATTACCCGCCTCCGCGAGCTCATCGCCGCGCTCGATCGCCGCGCACCCCGGCCAGAGCGACCCGGCGAGCGTCAGATCGCCGCCGAATCTGCGGAACTCAGGGAAAAAGCGGTCGCGAAGCTCGCCCAACTCGAAAGGCATGAAGAATCGTAAGGCCTTTTCGGGTATGATAGTGGTTTCGCCTCACGTCAACCGGCAAACGAAGGAATCGACACACCAATGAACGGCACGATCAAACGACTCGTTTTCGAAAAGGGCTTCGGGTTCATCGCAGCGGCCGACGGCACCGAATATTTCTTCCATCAATCAGCCTGCACAGAGACCGCATTCGACCAGCTGCGCGAACGTCAGGCGGTGACCTTCGACGTCGGCCAGGGCGTCAAGGGACCGAGGGGCGAGAACGTCAAGCCCGCATAGAGGATCGACGATCAGGGCGCGCCGGACATCGCGGCGCGTACCTCTTCGAGCGTCACGTCATGCGCGGCTGCCAGCTGGCCAGCCAGCGTCTCCTCGCATTTCGTGATCGCGCCATCATCGGGCTCGGACGACGACAGGCCGGACGCGTAGCGTCTGGCCGCGTGGCCTATCTTCCAGGCATCCCGCTGCAGATGTTCGCGGTCCAGCTGGCGTTCCAGATTCAGGCGTCGGCGCGGTTCTTCTATCAGCCGGCACGAGGACGACGGCTGCGTCGCCCACATCGCGAGCGCCATATACACCAGCGCCGCTCCTGAGAGAGTCGTCAGTTCACTCAATGCCTGTTACTCGCGCATACGCGCCGTGCTGAACCCCACAGACACGAACCGCCGTCAAACTGGACAGGAAGTGCCGTGTCTCTTACTAATCGACTTCGCGAGCTCATCGCCGCACTTGATCGCCGGACGCCTCGGCCCGAGCGAGCCAGCGAGAGCCAGATTGCGGCCGATTCTGCCGCCCTCAGGAAACAAGCCATCGCGCAAATCGCGCAGCTCGAGAGGCAGAACGAATCGTGACGTTCACGATTCACGATCCTGCCGGTACTCCGCGAGCCACTTCCCGCTGACCGAACCCAGTTCATCCTCGCGGTACACCCAGCGCGACAAGCCGAGGGTCGCGACCACGGCCGTGACGACGAGGCCGGAAATGAGCAACAGCACTTCTTGACGATATGCGGCAAGGCGTGACGGGCGCTGTCCTGAACAGCACAGCCCGCATTCCGGCGACGCGCTACAGTCGGGGCATGGCACCAGAACCATTCGTCGACGACGGATTCCCAGAGCGTTGGGCGGCATGGCAGGCGCGCGGCGCGGCAAACGATCGGGCGACCCGGCGCAAACTCTTCGTTTTTGCCGCCATCCTTCTGCTCTCGTCAGCAGTTGTGATCAGCATGAGGTTCTTTTAGGGCCGCACGCAATCCTGCCCTGGTACGCTACCGGCTATACTGTTAGAGTCGTTCGTTTCTTGAAATGCCGCGACCCAGGAAGCCGCCCCCTGCCAAGCCGGTCAGGCCGGCGTTTGATGCCGACGCATTTCTCGCATCGGCAGGTATTACCAAGAAAACCGTCGAATATCGCCCGCTCGCGGTGATCTTCGCGCAGGGCGATCCCAGCGACACCGTCATGTACATCCAGAAGGGCGCCGTCAGGCTGTCGGTGCTCTCGCACGCCGGGAAAGAGGCCATCGTCGGCGTGCTGGGGCCGGGAGACTTCCTCGGCGAAGGGGCGCTTGCCGGGCAGCCGATCCGGATGGGAACGGCGACGGCGGTGTCGGCGACGTCCCTGCTCGTCGTGCCGAAGAAACAGATGATTCGGCTTCTGCACGATGAACCTGGCTTTTCCGACCACTTCATCGAGTTCATGCTGTCGCGCAACATCCGCATCGAAGAGGACCTCGTCGATCAGCTGTTCAACTCGAGTGAAAAACGTCTGGCCCGGACGCTCCTGCTCCTGGCGCGCTACGGCAAGGAAGACAAACCCCAGGGCGTGCTGCCCAAGCTTTCCCAGGAAATGCTCGCGGAAATGATCGGCACGACGCGATCGCGCGTGAATTTCTTCATGAACAAGTTCAGGAAGCTCGGCTTCATCGAATACAACGGCGGCCTCAAGATCAACACGTCGCTGCTCAGCGTCGTCCTGCACGACGACCGCCGATAGCCACCTTAACAATCTCTTCTGAGCAGGTTGTTCCAAATTGAACAGCCCGGGCGCAGATGCTCGGGTATGGTTGTTGTGATGACCGGTCCGATACCGCCGGTGCTTTACTCCGCCGATCTCAACGAGTGTGCGGCCATCTCGGAGATCTCAGAAAGCGAGATCGCCGAGCTTTTCGTGATGGTGCTGCAATGTGCGGGGGCCACGGTTGTGCATTCCCACGCGCATGCCCATCCGGAGCGAGGACTGACGTGCATCGTGATATTGAGTGAGTCGCACGCCGTGCTTCACGCGTGGCGCGACACCGGCACTGTGAATGTCGACATCCTCGCCTGCTCGACGCGGGTGAACGTGCTCGAGGCAATCGAGAACTTGAAGTGGGTGTTCGGGGCGCGCCGTGCTTGCGTCCAGGAGGTGCTTCGCGGCGACGGGCACTCTTCCAACGAACACCACAAGCTGATTACGCGGCGCGCATGACATCAACGTTTCATTCGGCGAATCAACGCACACGACAAGGAATACCGCAAATGGCAATGAATGGCACCATCAAACGTCTCGTCAGTGACAAAGGGTTCGGATTTATCGCCGCGGGCGACGGGACCGAATATTTCTTCCACCAGTCGGCGTGCGTGCAGACCGCGTTCGACCAGCTCCGCGAGGGTCAGTCGGTGACGTTCGACGTTGGCCATGGAGCGAAAGGGCCGAGAGGCGAGAACGTCAAGCTCGCGTGATGCCCGAAGCCCGCAGACGCGTGAGGAGGCTGCGCTTGGTGAATCGAACCGTTCTGAAACTGAACGACATCGTGGTGTCGCAGGTCGACGATGGATATCACTTGTTCATCGTGACCGCGATGCCGGACGACGAGATGTCGCTGGTGTACCGAGGCGACGGCTGGAACGTTCAGTATGCCGTTGCCAAGGGCGCGCGGCTGGCTGCAGGAAAGGGCGGCGACCTCTGGTATACGGCGGACAAGCTCACGACGCTCGAGTATCTCGAAACGTTTCGTGCTGATCGGCGCCAGGCCTCCGTCCACTAGGCAAGGCCGCGCGTCACATCGCGGCCTTCAGTGCGACGTTCGGCTCGGGTGACGCCGCTGCGTTCCCTCTCAAATTCTCAAATCGCTGCTGCTCAATCCCCTGATACATCCTCGCGTCTACGACGACGACATACGCGACATATCCCAGAGCGAGCAAGCCGGCCGCCAGAAACGCTCTGGCGGCACGGCGTGGATGGCGGCGCGTCCGGCTCATGTTCATGGTTCGGCCTGCAGCGTGACGGCCTTGTCCAGCCGGAACGTGAGAACCGTCTCTGCGGGGACGTGAACATCGCGTCCCTTCGTCAGGACCTGCACGCCTGCGCCGCCGGCTGCGCCCACCACGCCCCCGATCGCGGCGCCTTCTCCGCCGCCGGCAATCGCACCGATGATCGTGCCCAGCACAGCGCCTGCACCGACCGTCTCAGCCGTACGCTTGTTCCTGCCGATTCCGGTGCCGGTCTCGATCGTCATGTCGGTCGTGCTGACCAGGTATCGGCGCCCGTCGATGGTGATCGAGTGGACGTCCAGCACCATCTCCGGGCTGCCGGTCGTGCCGCCCGACGACACTTGCCGGATGACGAGCTGCACGCTCGACCCCTCCGGAACAATCACGCGGCCTGCGTTTGTGACGTCCTCTTCGACAATGGCCGAAAAGTTTTGATCCGCCCCACCGTTTCGGGAGTCGATCATTTCCACTGTTCTGACGACGAGCGCGGTTCCCGCCGGCGCGTCGAGCCTGCGACCGTTGACCGCGCGTGGGTTCGCGCGCTCAGCCGACAGGAATTCCAGCGCTTCGACCTGACTGGTCGTGTATCGACGCGTCACGCCGTCCGCGTGCCGAAACGTGATGGTCCGTGACTCGATACCCACGACAGTGCCTTCGACCCGCGTGCCATCTCTCATGATCAGTGTGTCCGCTGACGAGATTGCCGCCAGCGACACCATGCCCAACATCGCCGCAGCGATGACGATTCTTTTCACTTTGCACCTGCCTTTTGTCTCGACGTTCTGAAGTAGCCGACTTGGAGGTTCCTTACGAGGACGACGGCCGACAGGAACGATCGTAGGTCAGGTGTGCGAGTGCCGTGTGTGCCCGATTGCACAGCACGGCGTGTGCACAAGAGCACAGACCTCACTCAGGCGCATGGCCTACTATCGACGACGAACATGACCACTGATCACAAGTCCCGCGGAACAAGCCGAGTCTGCCAGGAATGAGGCGGAACGACTCAGGCAGCAGGCAGAAGAAGCGCGCGAGATTCGCGACCAGCATCGTGACGCGCTCGAAACCGTCCGGCAGGAGCAGGAGCGCCTGCGCGAATCGGGTGAAGCGGCGCGATCGGCCGGCGAGGAGGCACGGCACGCCGCCGATGCTGCGCGTCATGCCACGATAGAGGCTGTGCAAGCGACCGCCGAGACGCTCAAGGCGACGCTGGAAAACATGCAGAGCGTCGAAGAGATGCGGCGCGATCTCCGCGACTTACGGGACGCGAGCAAGCTCGAGTCCAATTAGAGGACTATCTCGTCAGACGTCGCGGACGCGGGTTCCTCCAAGGCGCTGCGGAGCGCCGTGGCAAACATTTCCCACACGGTCACGAAGAGCGCCGCCAGAATGGGCCCCACGATGAAGCCCATCACGCCGAACATCAGCAGCCCTCCAAGCGTGGAAAAGAAGATGAGCAGTTCGTGCATCTGCGTGTCGCGGCCAACCAGCAACGGCCGCAGCAGGTTGTCGATGCTTCCCACGACGAGCGCGCAGAACGCGGCCAGCGCGATGCCACGCCAGACGTCGCCCGACGAGATCAGGATCATCGACGCCGGCACCCAGATGAGCGCGCCGCCGATGCCGGGGATGATCGACAGCACGGTCATCACCGTTCCCCAGAAAATCGCACCATCAATCCCTGCGGCCCAGAACGCCAGCCCTCCAAGCAGTCCCTGAGCGGCGCCGATCAGAATCGTGCCCTTGAGCGTGGCGCGCGTGACCGACACGAACTTGTCGAGCATGCGTTGCTGGTCGGCGTCGGTAAGCGGCAGGTACGCAAGAATGCCGTTGAGCAGGCGCGGCCCGTCTGTGAGAAAGAAAAACATCGTGTACAGCAGAATCACGAAGTGGAAGACGAAGAGCGCCGTGGCGCGTGTCGTGGCCGAGAGCGCGGCGAAGAAGAATGCGCTCGTGCTGCCGAGAAGCTCGCCCGCCTTCATGAAGATCTGCGCGCGATACGGCTCGATGTAGTGGTAGCCGGGAAGCACGCGCAGCCGGCGATTGAACTCGCCGGGCTGGTCCACAAGCCGCTCGAGACGCGGGCGAATGGTCTCAGTGACTCGCAGCGCTTCGTTCGCTCCGGCGCCCAGCACCGCGAGCAGCGGCCCGATCACCAGCGCCAGCAGGACCACGAGCGTGGCGATCGCGGCCAGCGCCGATCGGCCGCGGAACCGCCGAAAAAGCCATTCATAAACCGGATAGCTCAGGCCGGTGAAGATGGCGGCGAGCAGGATCGTCAGGAGGAACGCGCGGATCATCGCGACGAATGCGATCGAAATCGCCGCCACGAGCAGGAGCAGGAAGGCCTGGCGGAAGCGGGTCTCAGTCATGCACATCGCCTCTAGGCGATTGTGCCCGGGAGATTGATGCCGGCGCTACTAATGTTGTGGATTCTTGTCGCACACCCAGCGAAGTTCGCTCTCCGCTTCTCTTTTGAAATGCATTTGTCCGACGCACCCCGCGTGCGTGCAGGGTTTCGAATCGCCTCGTGCAGGTGCCATGAGATTCTCCTAATGATTGATGATGACGACGGACGGACCCGCCATGCGCGGCAGGTCGAGTGTGAACACGCACCCGCGATCGGCCAGATTGCGCGCGTAAATCCGGCCATTGTTCGCGTCGGCGCCCCAGCGACTGAACGCGAGGCCGAGGCCCAGGCCCGTTCGGTCGGTACCGCGCTGCTCGAACGGGCGGAACAGCTCGTCGACCTTTCCAGCCATGAGGCCGCCGCATTCGTCCTGGACCTCGATGAGCACACGCTGGACGCCGGCCCCGACACGCAGCGTCACGGTGCTGTGAGGCCGCGTGAACTTGAAGGCGTTCTGCAGCAGGTTTGCCATCACCGACGCGAGCACCTGGCGGTCACCCTCGATCGTGACCTCTGCTGTCGACCGGCATCACGATCAGCTTGATGCCGCGGGCCTTCGCCTCCATTTTTGCCTGCGGCACAATTTCGTCGATGAATTCGGACACGAGGAATCGCTCCCGATTCTGGACGCCGCGTGTAAGACGAACCTCTGCGAGCGACCGGCCGACGAGCGCCCGCAATCCCAGAAGGCTGCGATTGAGCACGCTTCCCGTGCTGCCCGCGACTCCCACCCCCCCGGACTTGAGCACTTCGAACGCCATGATCGCGGTATTCACCAGGTTTCGCAGTTCATGAGCCAGAAATCCAAGACGCTCGCTCCCGCGCGCGATCTCCTCATCCAGGATGGACTGATTTCGCTCGCGCCCATACTCCGTGACGGCGCCCGCGATGGCGTCGTCGAGGCAGCAGTTCAGCATGCGAAAGTCATCCGTCGGGATGGGCGCATTCATTTCCACGGCGAGCTCCGTGATGGACTGACAGACGTCGCCATAGTCGTGGACGACCTGCGACACCGTGAACCCCTGAGCCAGCAGGTCATGCCCATGTTGGAGCGCGCTGTTGGCAATCTCGGGATTGGACGTGAGACCAAGGCGCAGTGCGTTGACGAGCTGCTCCAGGAACACCGGTACGCCGTGATCGATCTCCGCGTCTGTCGGC
This sequence comes from Vicinamibacterales bacterium, assembly GCA_963811435.1. Taxonomy (GTDB): domain Bacteria; phylum Acidobacteriota; class Vicinamibacteria; order Vicinamibacterales; family JAMQPK01; genus JAMQPK01. The sequence goes on along the minus strand of CAWERD010000002.1, from coordinate 1,643,590 downwards.
GGTGGAATCGACCTCGTGGCGACCTTCGCCCGGCACCGCGTGATGATCTCGGCGCGGTTTGTGGCAATGAATTCATGGAGCATGGTTTGTCCTCCCGCGAATCGACTGTGTGTCCTGCGTGGTCTCCATCGCCGGGATTCGAGCTGGGGGAACTACCGATCAGCGTGACAGGTATGCGGCACCAACGCTGTTCACAATGGGACAGGTGTTCCATTCGAGACAGCGCCGCGCGCGCTTCGCGGCATACAATCCAGGTTCATTGATCTGCACACTTTTTCCCGTCTTTCTGGCGGCCATCCTCACGGTGGTCACAGCCGTCTCTGCCCACGCCAGTGGCCCTACACTGGCCGACGCGCAGCGCGCGTTTTTCAACGCGCGATACCAGGCGGCGGCGGACTTGGCTCTCGCCCTGCAAACGTCTGAGGCCGAAGCCCTGGCCGCATATGAAGTCCGCACGTCTGCGCTGCACTTCCAACTGCGAGACGCGCTCGGCCCTGAGGCCGACAAAGGGAAAGCCTTCAAGCTGTGCGTGGCCTGCCCCGAGCTGCTGAAGGTTTTTCTCCACGACACCGCAAAGGGCCAGGCGCTTGCGCGTGCGAGACTCCTTCAAGACCCTGGCGATGACGATGCGCTGTTTTTTCTTGGGAAGCTGAACCTGAACTATGTGTGGCTGCACGTGGAAACCCTCGGCCGCAAGACCGGCTGGAGCGAGTACTGGGAAGCGAGACGATCGCTCGACGCGGCGCTCAAGAACAATCCACGCCACATGCGCGCTCGCGTCGCGAGAGCCTGGGTCGACTACATCGTCGACACCAAGATGACGAGAGGCACGCGCTGGGTGCTCGGTGGCGGCAGCAAGAAGCGCGCGTTTCTCGGCGCGCGCGAAGCCGCAGCCGCCGAATCGGAGTTCTTTGTCCGCGTCGAAGCCGAATTCGCGCTGTGGGAAATGCTGGTGCGCGATCGGCAACTGAACGAGGCCACCACGATTGCACGCAGGCTCGCGCGCGACTTCCCTGAGAATCACAAGCTCGCCAGATTCCTCGAGACGGCGCCAACCCTCAACCCCTGAGGGTGATCTCTACCGGGGAATGAGCTGCGGAAAGCCATTCTTTAGGAGCCAATCGGATTCACCGGCCGTGTTCACGTGCCGAACACGTTGATCAAATACGTCGACGGCAGCGCCGTCGACGTCTGTCGTGGGAACGGGATTCGTCGGCAGCAGAGAGGCCGTAATACGCTCTTCCATCCGGGCAGGAAACGCCGGTGCGGTGCCGAGGACCTTTGCGTTGTAAACGGCCAGCATCAATTCCTGAAACACCGGCAGCGCGAGCCTTCCCCGGTCTCTCTCGGCCCGAGAGAACGGTTGTCGTCGAAGCCGATCCGGACCGCGACGGTGATGCCTCCGGGACCGAATGTCGAGCCCACGAATATCGCATCCCTGAACTCGTTCGTCGTTCCCGTTTTCCCCATGACGGCGATCGGGAATCCGCGCGAGGCCAGGGCATGTGCGGTGCCTGTCGGAAGGCGCACGACACCGCGCAGGCCTTCCTGAATGAGCGACAGCGCAGCGGCATCGACTGCAGCCGGCGATGGTTCACGTCGACGAACGACCACTGTCTCTCCCGATTCCTGCACGATGGCGCGGATCACATATGGCTCGGCAAGGATGCCGGACGCGATGGTCCGGTACGCATTGGCCAGCTCCAGGAGGTTCATTTCCGACGCCCCCAGCGCCGTCGTGGGGTATCGGGCCAGCGCTGTCACCACACCGAGACGCCGGGAAGTCTGGAGAACGTTGTCGATCCCAATCTGCTCTGTGATCCAGATGGCCACCGCGTTTCTGGACTCGGCGAGCGCTTGACGGATTGGAATCAGGCCCTTGAATTGGCCGTCGTAGTTCGAGATCCATTTCGGCGGACGCGCGGCGCCATCCGGCACGCTGATGGGTTCATCCGGCACCAACGTCTCGAGCGTAAACCCACCGCGCCGAAACGCCGCGAGGTAGACGAACGGCTTCATCGCCGATCCAGGCTGGCGCAGCGACCGCGTGACGCGGTTGTAGTCGCTATAGGTGGTCGAACGACCGTTGAACAGGCGCCTGCCGCCCGTCTCGGCCAGAATGCGTCCATCTTGGTTCGCCAGGACGACGACCGAGCCCTGGATGATTCCGAGGGCTTTCGGGTGTCGCTCTTCGTACCGCGCGAGGCCGTGTTCCAACGCGTCGTTCACAATGCGCTGTACGCGACCGTCGGCCGTCGAATGCAGCTGGATTCGTCCCTGAAGAAGATCTTCCACGCCCAGATCAGGACGAAGGGTTTTGAATTCCTGAAGGACATGTTCGACGACGGCAGGCGCCTGCAGCGCCTCGCGCCTGTTGCGGGGCACAATCTGAAGGCTGCGCCCTTTGGCACGCGCGGTTGTCTCCAGCGTGATGAACCCATTGGCCCGCATCAAGGTCAGCGTCTGATTTCGCCGGCGTAAGACGATGCCGGCGTGCTTGACGCTCGGCGCGTAGTCGCGCGGCGATTTGGCAATACTGGCGAGCAATGCAGCTATGTCGGCATCAGCGGGTGTGAAGGTCGCGAGTCGCCGGCCGAAATAGTATTCCGCCGCCCTCGCGAACCCGTACTGGCCGTTGCCCATATAGACGGCGCTCGCGTACCGGGCGAGAATCTCTTCCTTCCCGCGGCGCTTCGACCCGAACCGCTTCCGCATCTCCTGTTCGAGCCACACCGAGAGTCGAATCTCCTCACGCTTCCGAGCCAGCATGTTGACGCTTCGCGCACCCATGACCCACGACAGCAGCCGGGCCAGGTGTCCCGTGTGGCGAAGCTCATAGCTGTTTTCCAGCGCTGTCGCGCGACGGAGGAAATTGCCGCGCACAACCTGTTGGGTAATCGTCGATCCTCCCTGCGGAAACAGCGCCGACCCCTTCACTTCGTCGTGACGACCGCCCCTCGCAAGCCGGCCCGCGAGCATCCCGAGTCTGACCTTCGCGAACATGCGAGGCAGACTGAAGTAGTCGATCCCGTTGTGAGAAAAGAAGCGTTTGTCCTCAGCGGCCAGAATCGCGTCACGCACGATTGGCGGAATGTCCTCGTAGTGCGCAATCTCGCGGTACTCGTGGGCCAACTCGATGAGCGGCTGGCCTCCCGCGTCGTACACGCGGCCGATCGTGGGAAACTCAAACCGCGTGAAGGGACCGAGGTCGGGCAGGTTGTGGCGGCTGAAATAGACGTGTCGGCATTCGGCGAGTGCCAGCGCAATGGCCACCGCGGACGCGGCGGCCACGATTCTGGCAATCAAACGTAACAAGGTTGGCCTACTTGAATCCGAGCTGCTGCGCAGGAGCATAGGTCGTCGGATCGAGCGCCACATCCAGGACGAACGGCGCTGCCGGCGGCGCCTGAGCCTGCGCCAGCACAACCGTCGCCCACATGATGAACGCGGCGACCGCGACGACCCGATTCCTCACAACGTTCGCCGCGACCCGGCTTTGGCTTCGCTTTGCTCGAGCTCGGCCTGAGCCTCGCTTGCCCGCTCCTTGACCTCGTCGGCGCCACGTGTAACCACGCTCAGCGCCTTTCCGTAGGCGGCCTGCCCTTTCTGCTGAAGATCCCCGACCGCGCCGGCGGCCCGCGTCGTCGCCTCGCGATAGGCGTCGGCTGCGAGATCGCCGGCGTCCGCCGCCGCGTCGGCCAACGGTCCTCGGAGGTTCTTGAACGCCGCATAGATCTCCGGTGCGAAGAACACGCCTCCGACGGCGCCGATCAAGGCGCCGCCGAACAGCCCTTTCACAAATGCTCGTCCATCTCGTGCATCAGTCATATGTGCTCCAGTTAGTTGCTGTGCCGGGCGAGCGCCGCTTTCAGGACGCCGACGCTGGCAGGAGAAATCCCGCCTCGCTCGAAGACGATGTCCTCGCGTTTCGACTTCATTCATTGATCTCGGTTCAACCTTAGTGGCTGACGACCAGCCATGTCTGTCCAATACAGCGCATGATCAGGTGTTCAATCGGAGACAGACCCCTGGTCAGCGGTACGGGACACTTGCGCATGCTCCGATTTCAACCATCCTTCTCGTTCTGGCCGCGGCCGCAGTTTCTGGGCGACTCGTCCAGCGGATTTGCTTCATGGATCGCGCATCGGGACCCGGCGCCGAACGCCGCGGCCTGCGAACCGCTGGCGCGCTCTGTCAAAGGCATCATCGAGGATCATCACGACCGCCACAGCCGAACGGTTAGACGCGGGAGGCCGGCCGATGCGTAACGTTGTCACGACGATGAGAGAGGCCGAAAAGGGCGGGCGCACGACGGCCGCAGCCAGCGATCCGGTGTGGGTCGGTTTCATCTGCACTGGATGCGGCGCGCCGCTGGCATTGCATCAATCGGCGAACGGATCGAGACCCGGCGAGCGTTCCTCACGGGGCTGGCGCGTCCTGTGCCCGAGTTGCCGGGTACCCGATTTTTACGAGCTCGGCACCGAGATGGTACGAATCACAACCGCCACATAGCCATCAATGAAAGGGATGATTCGCGGCTGGGGGAAGATCCTGGCGGGCCGTCAACCGAATCTCTCGATCGAGATTACGCGCGAGTGCCCGCTCACCTGTCCGGGGTGCTACGCGTACGGCGGTGATCATCTTGGCGGCCAGGTGACCCTTCGCGAGCTTCGGGACTATAAGGGACCCGAGCTCGTCACGGCCATGTTCGCGCTGCTCGACAAGTACCGGCCGCTCCACGTGTCAATCGTCGGCGGCGAACCGCTCGTCCGCTACCGCGAGCTGCACGAAATCCTTCCGCGGATGACCGCGATGGGCATCCATACGCAACTCGTGACGAGCGCCGTTCGCCAGATCCCTCTCGCATGGGCGCGAATGCCGCGGCTGCAGATTGTCGTCTCCATCGATGGGCTGCAACCCGAGCACGACGCGCGGCGGAAACCGGCCACCTACGAGCGCATCCTGGACCACATCGAAGGGCATCAGATCACCGTGCACTGCACGGTGACGCGCCAGCAGGTACGGCGGCCTGGATATCTCGAAGAGTTCGTCCGGTTCTGGTCGGCGAACGCCGCTGTGTCGCAGCTGTGGATCAGCTTGTACACGCCACAGGTGGGTGAGCTCTCGGCCGAGCGCCTGACGCAACAAGACCGTCAGCACGTCGTTGAAGAATTGAGGCGGCTGCGGACGCAGTTTCCGAAGCTCCGCATGCCGAATGGCATGATCGACTCCTACGTGACGCCACCCCACTCGCCGAAGGAGTGCGTCTTCGCCTTGACGACGGCCTGCGTCTCGGCCGATTTCCAGAAGCTGATCACGCCGTGCCAGTTCGGAGGCAATCCGGACTGCGCCAACTGCGGCTGCGTCGCATCGGCCGCGCTCGCCGCGGTCGCCCGCCACAAGCTTCCCGGAGGAATTCGCGTCGGCGCCATCTTCGAGCGTTCGTTTCAGTTCGGCTCGCACGTGAAACGCATCCGCCAGGCGATTGCACCGCGGCATCCAATCTCAGCGGTTGTCAGCCAACAGAGCCGCTAGCGCACCGGCGCGGGCTTTGTGTAACTATCCCGCGAAAAAACCGTCCCCTGCCGGCGCGTGAGGCGAACGTTGACGGCGTGCGTGCCGGGTTCGACATTCGGCTGTTCGAGAAAGAGCACGTAGTAGCCGGCCAGCGCACCTGCCAGGCGCTTCATCGCCTGATCGGGAAATAAATGTGTACGGGCGAACAGGCCACCTGTGTGCCTCGACACGGATTGAAGCCCGGCCTCCAGCGAATGATAGTCGGCCTGGGTCACGTCGAGCGTGAACACCGAGGTGCGAGCCGCCAGCAGCGCGTCGCGCGCCTCTTCATATCCATGCTCCATGGTGACGCCGGTCCAGCCCAGGCGGCCGAAGCCGTGGCCGACGAGCACAATCGACTTCGAGCCTGTCAGATCGCGCACCGCCTCGGCGACGAGGCGCAGCGCTTTTTCGATGGTATAGGTCTTCGATGCCGTCACGGAATCGAGCCGCTCCGTCAGCGAAACACCCGCCGACTGCGGAACCGGTTGTGGATCGTCGAAGAGAATCCCGTGCTTGAGCACGCGCCGCACGGCTTCGCTGTCGTTGGTGAAATCGAGCCAGATCTTCAACCGCGAATCGAACGAGAGCACGGCCACGCGATCCTGAGGCGTCAGATCGTCGAGAAAGCTCTGGGTCTGCATGAGCATTCGCATGAGGCCGACGATTCGCGAGGGCTCGAGATCTTTCTGGAACATGAAAATGATGAGGCGCCCAGGGAGCTGGTCATCACTGGCACCCGAGCGCCCGGCAACTTCTGCGTCGGCGGACCTGGTATCCGGTTTTGCGCCGCCGACCCAAGTGGCCGATTCAATCGGTACCGGTTTTCCTCCGATTTTCACGCTGAAGTCATCGGCTTCGAGGCCAACCACCGCCTGCCCCTGACCGTCGAGCACACGGACATCGACGAGCACACGCTCGACATCGACGCGCTCTACGTAGCGCGGCTCTTGTGGCTGCTGACCGTGCACGAGCACCACGGCCAACATGGGCACAGTGAACAGAGGGAATGCGCGCATCACCTTCACGGTGGTTAGTACGCCGACATCCGGGCAGGGCTGAAGCCCTGCCTACCGAAACTAATGTTGGAGGACGCGGGCAGGACAGGGCTAAAGCCCTGTGCCACCTCGCCTGTACGCCGTAACGGTGGCACAGCGCTTTAGCGCTGTCCAGCGAGCGGTGGCGCAGGGCTTCAGCCCTGCCCCGGAAGCGCTAGCGCAGGGCTTCAGCCCTGCCCCAGACGCGACAGCGCAGGGCTTCTTGACCGCCGTAGCCTTTGGCGAAGGCGGTTAGCCCTGCCCGCGGCGGCGATAACTCAGAACTGTTCGTCGGCGCTGGGTCCGTACGCGCCTGGGACGGCAACGTTCAGCAGACGCAGGTAGACCGACAACTGCCCGCGATGGTGAATCAGATGGCTCAGGCTGAAGTCTCGAAAGACTTCGGCCTTCTGCCGTTCGAACCGCAGCGTGCCGCGCACCTTGAAGCGCCACGGCTGCATCATGGCCGCATCCGGGACCGACGCCAGGATCCGGCGCGCGGCCGCGACCTTCTGATCGAACGTTGCCAGCAGGTCGGCCACCGATTCGGCCCGGTACGATTTGAATTCGGCCGGATCGACATCGAATTCGTCCCGGCTGAAAATCTCATCGGCCCATCTGATGCAATCGACGATGTGCGAGGCGAGCGCGCCGGCTGTGTACGACTTCTCGTGAGGCCGCCAGCCGAGCTTGTCATTCGGCACACGTTCCAGGAGCCTCCGCGTGCTTCGAGCTTCGCGCTCGAACTCTCTCGCCAGCGATTCCATCAATGTCATGACGCCACCTGTGCGCCCGTGAACTATAGTCCACGCGTGGCAGAGGCGGCGTCACCCGAATGAGCTCACGAGCCGTTCAGAACGTGAGCTTCACCGCCAGCTGCACCTGGCGCGGATCGCCCACGCCGGTCCGAAGGAACCCGTCGAAATTGAACAGCGCCGGGGTCGACAGCGGGTTGATGTTGTTGGCGTTGTTGAACGTGTTGAACATCTCGATCGTCGGAATCAGCTCCATGTCGCTGCCGAGGCGGAACGGTCGCGAGACGCGCCAGTCGAGGCTGAAGTACTCGTTGTCCTTGCGCAGCGTATTGCGTCCCTGGTCGACGCCATTGGCCACACGCGGGTTCGGCGTGATCGGCTGCGCGCCGCGCGCCTGTACGCGGGTGTTCGCCTGAATGCCGGCCGGTGCCAGGACGTACGCGAAGAAGTTGAACTTGTGCCGGATGTCTCGATCCGAATACGAGTAATCCAGCGAGAGATCGTTGAAGTTGAACACCCGATCGGTAAACGGGTCGCGCTCGTTCGAATCGTCGTCTTTGTCGCGTGCGAGGACGTAGTTCGCTTCGAGCTGATACCCGCGCGAGAAGCGCTTGCGCAGCCCGAGCGTGAGACCGTGATAGTCCGACTTGCCAAAGCTCGTGGTCACCATTGTTTCGTCGAGCTGCGGGCTGAACGGACGTGCCCGCGTCGGCGCGGTTGTAGTTGATGAACCGCGTGAGATGGCGTCCGCGGGCATAGGTGTAGTCGACATACGCCGCCACGTCTGGCACGACCTCCTGCTCGTACCCCACGTTGGCCGTCGTCGTACGCGGATTCGCGTAGTCGCGGTGGAATACCCGGACGCCGGTGAACAGCGGGAACTGACCTTCAGCAACGGGTGTCGGCGTGATCACGCCGGGCCAGGTCGGCGGCGTCGCGAAGCCCTGTCTCACGTTGTCGGTGCTGACAAAGATCGTCTGTTGCTGCAGACCGTTGGTCGTCACCGACCCCACCTGGCTGAGCATGTTCTGTCGGGCGAAGTAAATGCCGGCGCTCGCGCGGAGCACCGATCGTCCGTCGCCGCGAAAATCCCACGTCGCACCCGCCCGCGGCTGCCACATCGCAACCTGATCGGGGATCGTGCCATCGGATGGGAACCGCGAATTGCTCAGGAAGGGACCAAAGGCCGTCGTCTGGGGATCCGCGGTTTCAGGCATGAACTGCGCATCCCATCGCAGTCCGTACTGCAGCGTCACATTGCTTCGTATCTGCCACTGGTCCTGAATGAACAACGAGAACTCTTCGTTCGCGACCTTCGAGGCGCCGGTCTCATCGGTGGCCAGACCTGTTCGACTGGCTCCTTGCAGATAGAAGAACAGCGGGCCTCCGGTCGTCGTCGTACCGGCCGGACACAACGTCGGAAGCGTCACGTAGACGCCTCCGCTGCACGCCATCGTGCGCGGACCGAACCCGCCGGCCGCGGGTGCTGACGTGTAGCGGAGGAACCCCTCGACGCTTTCGAACAGGTACCGGCCCGTGAAGAATCCGCGGAAGACCTGGTCGTTGAGCGTGTGCATCCATTCACCGCCCATCTTCCACGTGTGGCCGCCGCGCACAATCGAGATGTTGTCTTTGATTTGCGTGCGCCAGATCAGCTCGTCGACGTTCGGCTGCAGAAAGAACGGATTGCCGAAGCGGAAGCTGGGCGCGAACCCCATGCCCGTGTCGGCGGCAAGATTCGACGCGTTGGCCGTGCGCGGCCGCGTCTCGCGCGAGTACGTGAAGTGGAATTCGTTGAGCTTGTTGTTGGCAAACGTCGAAAAGAAGTTCGTATTCAGGACGTTGATGTGGGCCGGATCTCCTTCCGTGCCGTTCGCCGAGGCGCCGTAGCTTGCCACGTCGAACGTCTCGTTCTCCTTGCGCGAGTGGTTGAAGTTGTACGACGTCGACAGCCGGCTCTGAGCACCGACGTTCGCGTCGGCCTTCAGGAGCATCGCAAAGGTCTTGAGCGGGTGGTTGACGGGCACCCCCTCGTCCATGCCGAGCCTCGACTGAAAGAAGTTCAGGAGCGCGACCCGCTGGCAGTCTGCTTCGGCGTTGATGAGCGCGGCATTCTGAGGGATCGTCGGCGCGGCGATCGGGCACGGCGTGCCGATCGCGCGCCCGAGGTTCTGGCGCTGAAAATCGCCGGTGATGCCTTCGACGGCCAGGAAGTAGAAGGCCTTGTCACGCCGAATCGGCCCGCCGATCGTGCCGCCGAACTGCTCGCGATGAAAATCCTCGAGTTTCGTATCGTCGGAGAGATCGCCCGTCAGCGCCTCAATCCGCTGGAAATGGAACAGCGACCCGCTGAGATCGTTGCCGCCCGATTTCGTGATCACGTTGACGACCCCGCCGGCCGTCCGTCCGAACTCGGCCGGCGCACCGCTCGCGATCACCTGAAACTCTTTCACGGCATCCAGCGTGATGTCGATCGGGGCCCGCTGGCCGCCGGCCTGCTCGCCGAAGAACCCGTTGTTGAAGTCGCCGCCGTCGAGGCTGATGTTGTTGAAGACACCGCGCTGGCCGGCGAACGTAATTTCATCGCCATCGGGTCCCTGCACGATGCTCACACCCGGTGTCAGCGTCAGGAGATCCTCGAACTTTCTCCCCAGGATCGGCGTCGTCGCAATCGTCGTCTCATTGAGCGTCGTCGCGACGGCGGCGCGCGTCGTCTCGACGATTGGCGTCCCGCTGACCGTCACGGTTTCCGTTACGTTGCCGACCGCGAGGCGAAGATTGAAATTGACGGTTTGCCCGACCGTCAGGTCGATGTTGTCCTGCACGATGCTCGAGAAGCCCGACAGCCTGAACGTCGCGGTGTAGCGGCCGGGCGGAAGCTGCAGAAACACAAACCGCCCCTCCGAGTTCGTCGTCTGGCTCTGCGAAAGGTTGGTCCCAGTGTTGACGATCGTAACGTCCACACCGGGCAGCACGGCTCCTGTCGAGTCCATCACCAACCCCTGAATGACACCGGTCGTAATCTGCGTTTGCGCCGCCAGGGGTGTTGCGACCGCAAGACAGACAATCAGCAGGTGAAACAGGACTCTCGCCATCGGTGGCCTCCGCGTTTGAGCGTAGTGCCGCGACCACGCGCGCACAACACAAAATGACGAGCGCACGAAGATGTCGCGCAATGGCAAGATTCCTGACAATCGCGTTCGCAACAGATCTCGTTGGCCGATGATGTCGATGCGAGATGCGGAGGATTTGCGCCAAGGGTCAGTTGTGCATGACCACTCTGCTGCCAGTCGTATCAGAGCGGGAATCACCGAGCGAAAGCGGGCCCGTGAATTCTGGCAAATGCTTGTCCCACCATGCCTTCGCGAGATCCGACGTCCAGCATTCGCCGCATCTTGCAGCCGCAGGCCATCTCGAGCAGCACTTCGGCGTTCTGCGGCCGCTTGGTCGGGTCCTTCTGGAGACACGCCAGGACAAGCTCGTCGATCTCGCGCGGAATCGGCAGCTCGGTTCGCTGCGATGGCGGCACCGGCTCCGCCTGCACGTGCTGAAGCAGCATCTTCATCGGCGTGTCGGCCTCGAAGACGAGCTGGCCGGTCAGCAGGTAATACGCGACGCAGCCGAGCGCATACACATCGGCCCGCCGATCGACGTTCGTCTCGCCAAGGATGATCTCCGGCGCCATGTAGGCGGGCGTGCCGGTCGTCCGCTGTTCGGCGGTCATCAGGTCTGCAACGACGGCTGCGTGCGATCGCCGTTCACTTTCACGAGACCGAAATCCAGCACCTTCACGAAGTCGTACTCGAGCCCCATCCGGCACACATAGATGTTTGCCGGCTTGATGTCGCGATGCACCAGCCCGCGCGCGTGCGCATCGGCCAGCGAATGGCAGACCTGCCGCAAGCAGATAACCCGCTCGTTCGGCGCGGGAGCGGGCCGAACTCGCGCACCATCGATTCGAGGTCGCGTCCCATGAGCAGTTCCATGACGTAATAGAAGATGCCCTTATCGGTGATGCCGAAGTCGAACAGCTGGATCGTGTGCGGAGAGCTCAAGGCGGCCGTCGCCTGCGCCTCGCGCTCGAAGCGCTTGAGCACGAGACCGGTCTCGGCATCGGTGGCGGTCGCGCCGAGCATCTCGGGCCGGACGAGCTTGACGGCGGCCCTGCGCGCGAGCAGGCGATGCTTGGCCTCCCACACCTCACCCATGCCGCCATGTCCGAGCAGCTTGAGCAGCTCGTAGCTGCCCAGCTCGCGCGCCTTGCGCAGCTTGCGCCCGATGTGACGCAGTCACGGCGACGGAATCGTCGCCAGCCCCGCGCACGCATAGTTGGGCCAGAAGAGCACGAAGGTCTGAAGGGGCGACGGCACCGGGACGCCGCGCAGATGCGCGAGCCAGACGCCGAGCGGATCAAGCGAGGCCGCCAGCGAGCGCCGCGCCAAGTATCTTGCCGGGACTGGCAGGCGCCACCATCGAATACACGAGCAGCAGGATGCAGATCCACGACACCTGAACCATCTGCGCCCGCAGCGGCGGCGGCGCCACCCATGTATTCATCGCCGCGATCAGCCGCGGCATTGAAGATCATGAACACGAGGCTCACATCGGTCTTGGTCTGGGGTGTGTGGCGAGCGTAGCGCACGTAAAGAAACATCAGACCCGAAACGGTAATGCCGAGTCACCTCGACGACGCCGTGCTTCCACGTATCCATCCGGAAGGCCACTGGCGTGGTCCTCACGATGACCTGGTCCATCAGCAGCCCGATCGTCCAGAGCACCATCCCGAGAAAGCTGAACAGCGCGAGCCGCTGCGACCTGTTCGGTAACCAGATCGTCGGGAAGGTTCCCTGCCCCGTGGCCGGTCGTGCGGCCCTCCCGGGAGCAGGTGTGTGCTCGCGCGGCACGATGCGCTGTTTTTTGTCGGCCATCGTCTTCAATGCGGTCTCCGTGACCCGCGTCGGCTCTCCTTTTCTTTCGCCGGGTGCGCGTCGGCGCGTTTGATCTCCTCGAGGTTCAGCATGATTGAGTGATTCGAACGCACCAAGTCGGCCAGAATGTCATCGCGGGCGCGGTCGTTTCTGACAACGTCACGCGTGATCCTCGAGAAACGGCCAGAGTGGCTCCCGAATGGCCGGCGGCAGCACGCTCTCGAGATATTCGAGCGCCGTGCCGCGAAGATTGTGGATCGTCGACGTGCAGGCCGCGGAGGGCGATCTGCAGCGGCTCGGCCGGCAGCACCAGCGACAGCACGGTGAACACGTGCGCCAGGCTCTGATTCGCGCGGCTCCTGATGAATTCGTCGACGAACGAATGCGCTTCGCTGTCGTCGAGGCCGATCGAGCAGATGCCGGCCTTCCCATACCGGCCGGCCGACGGCGACCTCCTTCTGAACGACCTCGAAGATTCGAGCGGTATCGACCCGCAGATTCGGCTCTTTCGCAACAATCGCCGCCAGTGACGCGGCCGCACTGGAAGCGAACCTCGAAGCGCATGTCCTCCAGTCCCAGGAGCAGGCTGTCGACTGCGCGCTGCGAGCGGCAGACGGCCATCACTCGCGGAATCCGGCGCCTCACCGCGAAATCCTCGTAGGGGTCGAGAAGCGCATCAGCCAGAGCGCCGACGTGCCTCGGAGCGATCTTGCGCAACGCGCGCGATCGCGTCGTCGGCGACCGGATCCCACGCCAGCAGCGGGATGACGTGCGGAATCAACGCGGCATCCAGCTCCTCTTCGCGCCGAAGCACGGCGAGCACCCGATCGCGGTCGCGCGATCGAAGCCAGATGATGTCCTGAATCTCAGGATCGAGACCGGTCGCAGTTTTTGTGGACTTGTCGGAAGCCGCCGGCAGTGGCTCCACCTTCAGAGATCCCGCGGCGCCGGCCGCGGCCGCCATACCGTGTTGAGCACTGCCGTCCGCGTGGTCAGGTCGCTGACATCTGAGAGATCCATTTCGACGGCGCGCCCGCGCAGGTTCCGCTCGAGTGTCTGGACATAGCCCTTGCTCAGCCGGCTGGCGACGAATGCCGCAGCGGCCGAGCAGACGAGCGTCGAGAAGATGAGTGCCGAATGCTGTACGGCCGGCGCCAGCAGAAGAATGAAGCGGATGGCGCCACCGCCAATCGCGTCGCCGATGCGATCGAAGCCCACGTCGATGATCGATTTCGCGGCGCGCTTCTCGGCGGCGGGAATGGGCGTGTAGAACACCTCGTACCCCGAGCGGAACAACGAGCCGCGGAATACGGATTCGGCGCCGCGGGCAAAAATCGCGCTTTCGAGTCCGGGCGCGAACAGCGCTCCGACTCCGCCTGCAAACAGCGCGAGTGAAGGGGTCGCACTCGTGAATGCGAGCCCCATCCGCTCGAGGACGACGCTGCTCATCGAGGTTTGCACGATGACGGTGACGAGGCTCGTGCCCGCGTAGTAGATCGCGAAAAATCTCAGCAGGCTTTCCCCGGTCCCAAGCGCGGCGACCGCCTGCGCCTTGAAGACGTAATCGATCAGCGCGGCGCCTGTCGTCCCGAGCAGAACCAGCAGGGCCAGATGCCGCAGATAGGGCGTTTCGGCGAGCACGCGCACGCCCGCCCACGCCGGTTCGGGCGTCAGCTCGGGCGAGAACTCCTGGGTGTGCGACCGTGACATCGGTACCGGCGCCAGACGCCTGACCTGCCAGGCGCAGACGAGGTTCAACACGGCGAGCACCGGCAGCATTGCGCCAACGTCGAGCATGACGGCCACGCGCTCGGCCAGCAGGCCACCGAGCAGCCCGCCGAACGTGCCGCCTCCGACGATCTGCCCGAAACTCTTTCTCGCCGTGCGCGGGTCGAAACGCTCTGAAGTGACGAGCCAGAAGCCCGAGCCCGAGAATGGGGCCCAGCCCCGAAATGTGGAGGTACACGAGGATGGCGGCGATCCGCGGCGAGGTCTTCGTGAGCATCCACTCGGCGACCAGCAGCACGGCGCTGACGGCGAACGCCCACGGGACGAATCTGGCCGGAGAGAGCCGCGTCACCCCTTTGGCGTTTACGACCACGAGGGCGATGGAAAAGATTGATGTGGCGATGACCATCGCGGGCAGCGAGGTCACGTCGAGCGCGTCGAGAAACAGCGCGTCACGCGCAGCTTTGCCGCCCACGAACTGCGCGGTGACGACACCCGCGCAGATGATCGCGGTGAGAACGGCCGACGACGATTCCGACTTCGATGATGGTGTCACGCAGCTGCCAGGAGAAAGATCGACGGCGATCCCATCCTACCACTCTCCCCGCAGCGCGAGCGCGGTGCGCCTACACCGTCTTCTTGCGGTGCTCTTTGGCGATTTGGCCGGCGACCCAGAGCCACACACCCGTCAGCGCCACGTTGAGGGCGGCGAACCCCGGCGGTCGGCAGGCCGATTACCTGGCCGAGCGCCACGAACCCCGCGGAGACCACGTCTCCTCCTCGTGTGAAGAACGTGTCGATCGCCGCCTTGGCCTTGTATTTGGCTTCGCGCGACGTCGGCAGGAACAAGGCCTGACGAAGAGTGTTCTGAATCGAATAGTCCGTGCTGTTCTCGAGGATCTTCCCGATTCGCACGACCGCCAGAATCGGCGCGACGGCGATGATCGAATAGTTGATCAAGGCAAGCACGGGAAGGATAAAGAGGGCGCCGCGGACCCCCATGAATCGAATGACACGCGACGTGACGAAGAGCTGCACGAGAAAACCCAGCAGATTGACCGTCGCGCTAATCGAGCCCGAGAACGTGGTGAGGAACTGACGGGACTGGACGATGGCGCTCTCACCGGTCCCGAACTGGCGTACGGCTTCGCCCACCGCGAGCGAATTCAGCAAGTAGTTGCCCGTCGTATTGACGACGTTCAGCAGCACGATCAGAACGGCAATCCAGAACAGATAGCGATCCTTGAACACCAGCTCGAACCCACCCTGCCCGCCCAGGGTCGCCACGCTGGCCGCAACGCCGTCGGGGTCGGCACGCCGGGTCTCGCGCTTGTTGACGATGAGGGTGATCGACAACGCCACCATCAGCGCGGCCGCGCCGAGGAGCATCAATGTGTAGGGCGTGTAGTTGAGCCCTCGCACGAGCGGGGTGACCGCCGCTGCGCCGACCCAGGCGCCCAGCGACTGTCCGACGCCGATGAATGGAAACAGCCGGCGCCCCTGCCCTTCCGTGTACAGATCGTTCGCGAAGGCCCAGAACTGCGACACGATGAAGACATTGATGAGACCAATCCAGATGTAGAACGCGACCCCTTCGCGGAGCCCGGCACGGCCGCCGGCGTAGAACCCCACAAGCGTGACTGCGAAGAACGTCATCGTGATCGCAATGAGCCGGATACGATCCACGCGTGTGCCAAGCCATCCGTATAAAGGCACGACGACCATCAGCAGAACCGCTTGCGCCGCAGCGGCATACGACGCAACCACTGCGCCACCCTCGGAAAGGATAAGCCCGTCGCGCGCCGGCCTCATCACCGAGTAACCCGCCAGCAACAGAAAGATGTTCAGGGCGAGGAGCAGCGTTCCGAGACCTTCGCCGGCGCGCACGTCGGCGAAGAGCGACAACAGCTTCTCGAGGGCGTTCTTCGGGGTTTCGCCAACCGCTTTGAAGTACGGCAGTGACTGATGCGACTTGAGCTCGGGATGGGTGACGAGAGTGCGCGGCTCAGATGTTTTCATCATCGGGCTTTCTTCACGGCCGTACGGTCGTGTGACACGGTCTGATTGGACGAGCGCAGAGAGGATGTGCGCGGTAAATGTTGTTCCCACCAGGCAGCGGCGTCCTCCTCAGTCCACGCCGGCACGTCGCACGCGGCGAGCATCCGCTCCAGTTCTCCCGCCGACCCGGGGCGTGCATCAGGTTCTTTCTCCAGGCACTTCAAAATCAGGCGCTCGAGGTCGGGAGGAACAGGCTGGTTGGTGCGTCGTGACGGCGGATCCGGAGGCGTGCGCATGTGTTTCATGACGGTGCCGACAGGATTCGTTTCGGGGAAGACCAGCGTCCCCGTCACCAGTACGTAGGCGACGCATCCGAGCGCATACAGATCCGCGCGCGCATCCACCTTTCGACTCGATCGGGCGACTTCAGGCGCCATGTATTCGGGCGTGCCGACCGTGACGCCCATAGCCGTCAGGTTCGGAGCGTCGGAGGTGCCGAATGGCTTTGCGAGTCCGAAGTCGAGCACTTTGACGAAATCGAAGTCCTGCGCCACCTGACAAATCATCACGTTGGACGGCTTCAGATCGCGGTGCACGATCTTCTTTTCGTGGGCTTCCTGGAGCGACCGGCAGATCTGCCGCAGAATGGCCACGACACGGGATGGAGGCAGCGGGCCGAAGGTCGTCACCAGCGTCTGCAGGCTGATGCCGTCGAGCAGCTCCATGACGTAGTACAGCCGACCGTGCCGTGTCGTGCCGAAATCGTACAGGTAGACGGTGTGTGGCGACTGGAGTGACGCGATCGCGTTGGCCTCGCGGTGAAAGCGCAGCGCAAACATCTCCGGCCGGCCGGCGTCGGGCCTGACCAGCTTGATCGCAGCAGGGCGTGCGAGCATCTTGTGGCGCGCGCGCCAGACTTCGGCCATCCCTCCTTCGCCGATCAGTTGCAGCAACTGATAGCTGCCCAGGTCTTCCGACGCTGGCGCGTCTTCAACGACGCCATACGACCGGCGTCCCACCACGTAGGCAAGGATAGCGAACAGATAGTTCGTCACCGGCCAGATCAATGCCTGCCACCACGATTCGGTGACCAGATCGAAGCGCATCGCGTTGATCCCGTACGCCACGGGCCATGTCGTCGCTGCCGCCAGCGCCACGCCTAATCTGACGTTCGGACGAGCAGGAATGAATGCGCCGGCAAACGCAATCAACGGACCAACGGCCGAGACTCCAAGCACGCGAGTGGTGGCATCAAAGGATGATGAGGTCTCGACCATGGCGATCGAAAAGGCGACGGCAACCTCGAATACCAGGCCGAGGCCAAGCAGCGTACGCGATGTGACGACGCCGTAACGTTGCAGTGCGACGAGCGCGATCGCCATCAGCACCACGACCAGCGCGCTGAGCCGATTCACGGGGTCGTCAAGGACCGCCGCCATCTGGGGCTGCGCCAGACGCTGGACCACGTGCCATGTCACGACGCAATCGCCAGGCCCACGGCGAACGTCGTCAGGCGCCGGGCCCCCTCGTCCACGTGTTTCTGCGACAGGGCGATCGGCTGTGCCGTACTCCCGCTCATGCGGGTGTGATAATACACATATCGCAGACTCCGAGTCCGTCAATCGCCAATAAAATGCGGGAGTTCGGCCATCTGCCATCGGCCATCTGCCATCTGCCATCTGCCATGACGGATCGAACTATCCAGCCGCCGCCCACCCGTCGCGGGCTCGACTATGGCGACCCCATCCACGACGTCATCGTGTTGCGTGGACCGCTGACCCGCGACGTAGCGCAGCAACTGGCTGAACAGGGCGTGAGCGGTGTAAGGGTCGACGAGTCAGTGGCTGTGGAGTCGCTGGTGCATCTTGCGGATGTACGGACGCTCCGCCGCATCGACTTCTCGAATCGCCGCGATCTCGTAGACGAGCACGTCAGTTTCCTTGAGGATCTGCCCGATCTTACGGCGGTGTCGTTCAACTGGTGTCATCAACTGACAGACGCCGCCATCATGCACCTTCGTAACCATCGGCAGCTCGAGCGAATCAATCTCGACTGGACACGCACCGGTGATAAAGCCGTCGCGTTGCTGGCCGGGAAACCCGCACTCTCTCGCGTGCTGCTCGGAAGTCGCCTCACCGACCGGGGCGCCGCACGACTCCGGGACTTTCCCGCGCTTGCGCTCGCCAGCGGGGCGGACACTTTTCTGTCGATCAGCAGCGCACGAGAGCTGACCGATGCGGCTCTTGCGGAAATTGGACACCTGAAAGGGGTGGCGGCGCTGGATGTCCACACGTCGGCATTTGGCAGCCCGCATTACACGGAACGCGGCGCGGCCCATTTGAAAGAGATGACGTCGCTGGAAGAGCTCAACTTCCATGGCCAGCTTGTTTCCGACGCAGTGCTCGGCGAGATCGCGGCTATCCCGCGGCTGCGACACCTTCACAGTCAGGACATGGTGTCGGGCGATGAAGGGTTCGTCGCTTTGGGCACGTGCACGACGTTGGCCGTATTGAGTGGTCGCACCTGTCATCGAGTGACCGATCTCGGGTTCGCCTCGATTGCACGGTTACCGCGTCTGAGAAGTCTAGGACTCGGAGGATCGCGGCTGACCGATGACGCAATGGCGTCTCTGTCGGACTCGCCGACATTGGAAGATCTCGGCCCCATTCTGTTCGGTGACGCGGCGTTCGAACATATCGCCAGAATCCCGAATCTCCAGCGCTTGACCAATATGTACAACCGCGCAACGACTGATGCCGCCACACGGTACCTGCGCAACCATCAGACCCTGGCTCAATACGCTGCGTTCGGAACGCAGATCACCGACGAGAGCCTTCGCATCCTGGCGGGGTTTCCGCAGCTCGAGAGACTCGACTTCGAGAACTGCGTCGGCATCACAGACGAAGGTCTGCGGGCGCTGACGCGGCTGCCGAAGCTGCGCCATCTCTCGGCGTGGAGCTGTATCAATGTGAAAGGTGCGTGGACCGAGTCTGCGCCGCCGGAAATCGAAGTGAAGTCCGAAGGCGCGCCCCCGGAACAATCGGCAGGCTATCGCGCTGAGACGCTGATGGACTATCCCGACATGGCGGTACCCGAAAACGCGGAGACGGTCATGGGCATCCCTGTCGTCACGGGCATCGTGTCTGGTCTCGCGTGCTTCGGCTTGCATTGTGCGTTTGCAGATGACGGCCTCACGCTGTCGGTCGATCCCGGTGTGGACACGCGCTGGATTGGCGTGCTCACTCGCGAGGCGTTCGCCCTGCCGCTCCGCATCGAGCTCGACGTCAAACCGATCGATGAGCTGCGTCTGGTGTTCGGCGGGCATAATCGCGTGCTCGCGTTCGACGAACAGGGGAACGTGCAGGACCTTGCCCCGTGGTTCATGCGAAGCCCGGCGCTGCGCGGATTCGCACATGCCACCGAGGAGGGGCACGGCATTCCTGTCAACGCCTGGACGCAGATCGTGCTGGAAATTGACGAGCGCGAAAAACGAGTCTTCGTCAACGGCCGCCTGCGGCATACCTGGAACGACGACTTCGCGGGCCTGCGAAGCCGCATCGGGATCGGCCTGAGAAGGTCGGCGCTCACCGTGCGTGAGCTGGGAGTTACCCGTATCTGAGCGCCACGAGCCGCCAGCGTCAGGCGCACCGTGCTGCCGAGAACGCTCGTGAGCACGTCCGGCACTCTCGCGGGCGCAGCACCACGGCATCGGCGATGCTGAAGATAATCTAGACTACAACCGATGACATTTGACATCACTGGACGAATGCTGCGCTGGCCGGACGGATCGGACGGCACCATCCATCAGGAAAGCTTCGATCGCGAGAAGAGTACCGGCAGCCGCCAGGCCTACGTCGTCCGGTTGCGTGTCGACCGCGCGGGTTCCCAGCCTATTACCGGAGGCCTGCGGTTCACGGCGGCGGCACACGAGCGAATGCCAGGCCGCAACGACGGGGAAAAAGCTGAGGCCGTGGCGTTGAAGATTCACAGCTGGGTCGCCCAGCACGGCCTGACCGACGGATTCTTTTTCCGTGTCGAAGCCGATGACATGGGCATCGAGGTCCTGGAGGCCTGACACTCCGACCTTTAGTGCTCTGAGATCTTCAGGAGCTCTGCGAGGTAATCCTTCCACAGCGGCGCCACCGTGTGAGTCTGATGCCCCTGGGTCTGAGGACCCGCCGGAATCATGATCGCGCGCCCCTTGGGCACGCGCTTGATTTCGCGCTCGAGAATACCGAGCTCGGGCGGGTTGATCAGATCGTCGGACGAGTTGATGGCAAATAGCGTCGCGCGAATGCTCTCGAGCTGGGGTCCCGGATCGTAGTCGTTGGACGCTTCAATCGCATACAGCAGATCGTTCGCGTCGTAAACCTTGATCCCGTTCTCCACGACAGCATCGATCACGGCATCGCTCTCGGCCTGTGTGGGCATCATTCGCTGCCGCAGGACGGAATTGCTGCTGACGAGAAACAGCATCTGCTGAGCCGTCCTGAGGCTCTGCGGCTGGACCGTATAATTTCCGCCCTGCCACTCAGGATCGTTCCGGATCGCATCACTGATGACACGGCGCCAGAGGCGGTTTCGTCCCGACACCTGCGTGGGCAGACCCCCCAGCGGCATCAACGCGTCCATGTAATCCGGGTATCGCTCGCCCCAGACCCATGCGTGCATCGCGCCCATCGAGGTGCCCATGACCAGCCGCAGATGGTTGACCTGCAGTCCTTCAGTGAGCAGGCGATACTGCGCCTCAACCATGTCGGTGTAGCCGTATTTCGGGAAGCGCGCGCGCAGCCCGTCGCTGGGCTTGCTGGACTGCCCGTGCCCGAGCGCATCCGGGATGATCAGGTAGTAACGACTGGCGTCGAGCACTCCGCCGGAGACGAACAGTTGGCCCCCGAAAACCGGGTTCCCTATAAACCCGCCACCGCTTCCACCTGTGCCGTGAATGATGAGCACGGCGTTGCGAACTACTCCAGAGGCATCACGCTGAGGTTTTCCGAGCGTGCGGTAGTGGACTCGCACCTCGGGCAGGACTTCACCGGATGTGAACCGGAAATTCTTGATGATGAAATCTCCTTGCGCAGGGACGAGTGGCTGCGGAGGAGCGACCGGCTGCCCGGCGCTACAGCGTGGGATGGCCACCAGAACAAACAGCAGGGCGAACAATCTTTGTGTACGCGTCACGGCACCACCCTGAAGCCGGCCAAGGTCCGCTCGGAGCCGGCTGTCGATTCGACAATGTAGTCTGCGGGAGCCAGCGGCGCCAATGGAAACCCACCGCGACACTCGCATCCAGCCTCCCCACGATTATCGGTGGCGCAGGGCTTCAGCCCTGCCGAGTGAGTGATCTTAACGTTTCCCTGGGAAAGGTCGTGTCAAAACTGCAAAGGCGGCGCCAGGCCCCCCGATTCTCCTTGACAGGTTAGGAGAGCGTTTCATAGTCTCCTATTCTGCTTAGGAGAGCACGAAGGAGATCTGAAATGAGACGGGTGTGGGGCCGCGTGCCCCCGGTATGGCGGGCGCTGTGGCGTCGGGATCGGCTCGATGCGGCCATGCATGACGAGATGCGCTTCCATATCGACATGGAGGCCGAGCGACTGATGCGCGAGCGTGGACTCGATTCGCAGGAGGCGCGTCGGCAGGCGCACATCGCGTTCGGCGGCGTCGAGAAGTACAGGGAAGAGGGACGCGACACGCAAGGACGGCAATGGGTCGACGCGATCTCGCTCGATGCGCGCCTCGGCATCCGCATGCTCGTCAAGCACCGCGGGCTTACGCTGGTTGGTGGATTCGCGATGGCGATTGCGATCGCGGTCGGCGCGACGTTCTTCGAAGTCATCTCAGAGGTGCTGAATCCCGCGCTGCCTCTGGAAGATGGTGAACGCGTGGTCGCACTGCAGTACACGACATCTGACTCCGGAAACCCCGAGCGCAGAGTGCTGCACGACTTCGTCGCCTGGCGCGACGAGCTGGTGTCGGTCGACGAACTGGGGGCATTCCGCACCGTTCAGCACAACCTCGTCCTGGGCAATGCTCCCGCGGAGCCCGTAAGGGTGGCCGAGATCACGGCGTCGGGCTTTGCCGTTGCACGTACGCCGCCTCTCGTCGGCCGATACCTGCTTCCGGCCGACGAGCGCGAAGGCGCCTCGAGGGTCGTGGTGATCGGCCATCAGACCTGGCAATCACAATTGGGCGGTGACCCGCAAATCGTGGGTCGGAACATCAATCTCGCTGGAGCTCCCCACACCGTGGTCGGCGTGATGCCTGACGGTTTCAAGTTTCCAGTGGATCACCAGTTCTGGGTTCCTCTTCGGGCAAATCCGCTGCAGTACAAACGAATGCAGGGACCCGAGCTTTACATGTTCGGGCGTCTGGCGCCGGGTGTCACGCTGGAACAAGCGCAGGCAGAGCTCACCACCGTCGCTCAACGCGCCGCAGCCGCATATCCTGAGACACACGGGCGACTCCGCGCGGTGGTGCTTCCCTACACGCGAGAGCATCTCGACCTCACGCATCCCAACATCGTGTGGGCGCTGCGAATCGCTCAGCTGCTCATCGGCGCGCTCTCATTCGTCGTTGCCGTCAACCTGGCGATTCTGCTCTATGCGCGCACGGTGACACGCCTCGGCGAGATCGCCGTGCGCACTGCACTCGGCGCGAGCCGTCACCGCATCCTCGTGCAACTGTTCATCGAAGCCCTGGCGCTGTCGGTCGTTGGTGCGGCCGCCGGGTTGGTGCTGGCGATTCTCGCGCTCGGCCGTATCCAGTCGCTCGTCCCCCTGAATGGCAGCGTACCGTTCTGGCTCGATTTCGACTTATCGGCCGGCACGGTGATGTACGCCCTCGGATTGGCGGTGTTTGCCGCCGTCATCATGGGCGTACTTCCGGGCCTCAAGGCCACGAGCAGCCGGCTGAACGCAAACCTGCGCGAGTTGAACAGCCGAACGGGCACGCAACTGGGACCGATGTGGACGTCGTTAGTGGCGGCGCAAGTGGCAGTGGCGGTGGCTGTCTTGCCGGCGGCGGTTTTCATGGCGTGGCAGGTGGCACGAATGGAGCTGGCGGGGCCAGGATTCTCCGCGGAAAAGTTCATCGTCGCCACGATCGCTTTGAGCGATGAAGCTGACGTCGATTCCAGTACGGCAAGGCGATGGCCAGTCGAGCTGGTGTCGCGTCTGGAGGCGGAGCCTGGAGTCTCCGCCGTCACGTTCTCCTCGAGTGTCCCCGGGTTTGCGCCAGACCGCCGGATCCAATTCGAGGACAAGCTTCTGAACGAAGCGCGAATACCGGAGGCCAGCACGCTCGATGTGGCCATCGAGATGTTCGACACATACGATGCCGAAATTATTGCCGGGCGTGCGTTCAACGTGGCCGATCTGGGAGCGACAAACGCCGTCATCGTGAACCGGACGTTCGTAGAGCAGTTTCTGCAGAATCGCAGCGCATTGGGCCTGCGGTTCCGGTACTTGCGAGCGCAAACGCAGCCAGGCACTCAATCGGCGGACTGGTATCAGGTCGTGGGAGTCGTCGGCGACTTCCCGAGCTTTGCCCCTGCGCCAGGCTCGGATGGAAAGCCCACGGTTTATCATCCTGCCGCGCCGGGAGACATATCTCCCGTCGTGCTTTCCGTGCGATTCAGCGGCAGCATTCCTGCCGGCTTCATCGACCGCTTTCGCGAAATCGGCGCGGAGGTCGATCCGGCGCTGCAGCTGCGTCGCGCCGTGCCGCTGTCTGAGTTCTACCATCAGGTGCGATCGGCCTGGCGTCACCTGGCCTGGGGCCTCGCGCTTGTGACGTCGAGCGTACTGATGCTCTCGGCCGCAGGAATTTACGCGTTGATGTCGTTTACCGTTACGCAGCGTACCCGGGAGATCGGCATTCGTGCCGCGCTTGGCGCCACTCCGAACCGCCTTCTCATCAGCATCTTCGGACGGGCGGCGCGCCAGCTCGGGTTGGGGATGCTCGTGGGCTCGGTGTTGTCCGCGGCGGTGGTCATGAACACGGACCTCGGCCCCGGCCGCGCGGCAGCTCTCTGGCTCACCGTGGCCGCCATCATGGTGGTTGTCGGGTTGCTTGCAGCGTTAGGACCAGCCCGGCGAGGCGTTCGCATGCAGGCCAGTGAGGCGCTGAGGGCGGACGCATAGTCGTCAGGATCGGATCGTCGGTTGAGGGGCGTTCGGTGTACGATGGATCGAACGGGCCCCCAGGTGGAACTGGTCGATCATTCGCACGACGCCGTACCTTCGCCGACCTTTGGCGCGTCGCTTCGCGCAGCCCGCCTCAGCCGTAACATCTCGCTCGACGCCGTCGCCGCGCACACGAAAATCAACCGTGCGTTTTTCCAGGATCTCGAGCGCGACGATCTCTCGAAATGGCCCTCGAACCAGTTTTACTGCGAGAGTTACCTTCGCGCATATTCGATAGCGATTGGCCTGAATCCGCGGGACGTCATCGACGGCTTCCGCCGGGAGATCGCGGTGCGCGGGTCATCGAACGCCGCGCTCCCGTCCTCGAGACCGCGCCGTCTGACGCCCGTCACGATTCCGATCATCCTTGCCGTAACGTTCGTCGTCGCGTACTCGCTGGCGCGCTGGCTCGCGCCTGTGGCGAGCGTGCCGAAGCCGCCCGCCGATGCCGCTCCTGAAGCGACGACCGCAGCGCCCGTCGGGGTCGATCCGGTAAATGTGCCGAAGGCTGAGACGTCACCGAAGGAGCCGGCGGCACCGCTGCCCGGTGCCGTGACGGCAGTAGACGTCGAACAGATCGAAGGAGAGCTGGTCATTACGTCGACGCCCGAGGGCGCGCGCGTGCTGGTCAACGGCATCGGGCGCGGGTCTACGCCGCTGACGGTGCAGCATCTTGCCCCCGGTTCCTACACCATCCGTTTTATTCACCCAGGGCACGCAAGCGTCACTCGACAGGCGACGATCTCTCCCCAACGGCGTCGCGCGCGAGTGTCGGCTACACTTGAACCGGCAGACAGTTCTCAGTCTTCAGTTCTCAGTTCTCAGTAGTTCTGTCATCCCCACAGGACCGGACATCGCGTACCGAATGGAGAAGCGAATGCCAGCCAGGATACTCGGCGGCGCGATTGCGGTAGCCAGTCTCTTGTGCGCCGGCATTGTTCACGCGCAATCCGCTCCGGCGGCGAATGCGCCCCGTGCTGACAAGCTTCCGGCAATGATTCCGATCTTCCCGCTCGAGGTGACGATGTTGTTCCCGGGCGTGTCCCGGCCGCTGTACATCTTCGAGCCGCGCTATCGCGCGATGGTCGCTGACGCGCTGAAGGGTGACCGAATCATCGGGATGACGACGCTGAAACCCGGGTATGAAGCCAACTATGCAGGACGGCCGCCTATCTATGAGATCGGCTGCGCCGGAGTGATTACCGACTTCCAGGAGCTGCCGGACGGGCGATTCAACATCGTGCTGGACGGGCTCGTGAAGTTTCGCGTGACCGGCGAAGATAGCAGCCGGCCCTACCGACTCGCGCGTGTAGAAGCCATGCCCGAAGTGCTTGACGACGCAGACAAGGCGGCCCTTCGCACAGAGCGTCAGCGGCTGGAGGCCCTGATCACAAAGGGAGGGACGTCGAAGATCCCGCCAGAGATGACCGACGAAGAGCTGGTCAACATGGTTGCGCAGCATCTTCCCCTCGACCTTGCCGAACGGCAGACCTTGCTCGAGCTGACGAGCGTGCTCTTACGCTCTCGGGCGCTGATCGATCTGATCGAGTCAAAAAAGATCGGGCCGTCCCGCTAGCCGGGTGCAAAAGCAGGCAAATCGGTCGTACAGTTGACTCATCACGCGCCACTACGTACTCTGGAACTGATGCGCTCTGTGCTTCGGCGCTTCCGGCTCACGGTCGTGGTTGCGGCTGTCGCCCTGCTGACCGCGGTGCCGATATCGGCGCAGCTGGTGCACGGGTCGGACGACGATGACGCGTGCAGTCAAAGCGCCGTCCGGCATGACGCCGCACGGCACGGTATCCGTGCCGGCGGGGCGCCTGCCCGCTCGCCCCACTGCGCGATCTGCCATTTCTGGATGTCCGGAGGGAAATTCAGCGGACCCAGTCTCCCTGCAGCGCACACCCCCACCACCTATTCCGGACTCGTCCCGAAGGCGCCTGTCGTCGAACCGCAACTCGTGGCGGCTGTCCACCGTCCGGCACGCGCACCGCCGGCTGCGTAATCCCCCTCGTTTCGTCATTCGTTTCGCGATCGCATGGCTCACGTCGTGCAACGCGAACGTTCATAGCGATTAAGTGGCTCGGGAGAACTCACGTGAAGCCTATCCATCTGGCGCAAGTCTGCATCGCGTCGGTGTGCTTCGTGGCGATGCCTGCGACAGCGTCGGCGCAGGCCGCCGATCAGGCAGGCCTGCGACAGGAGATCGATCGACTGAGGGCCGACTTCGAGGTGCTGCGCAAGCAATACGAAGACAGATTGTCAGCACTGGAAGCACGCGTCGCCGGTGCGAACGAGACGCCCACGCCTGCGCCCACGCCTACACCTTCCCCTGCGCCGGACACGTCGGCGGCTGCCCAACCCGTTCAGGCGCCCGGCCCCGCGGCGGGCAGCTCGAAGGTGTTCAACCCGGACATCTCGGTGCTGGGCAATTTCGCCGGCGCCGCTGGAAAGAATCCGCTGAGCGACGAGCCGTCGTTGTCGCTCACCGAGGTCGAGACGGCTTTTCAGGCTGTGGTCGATCCGTATGCGCGTGCGGATTTCTTCCTGTCGGCGGGACCGGAAGGGCTGGAAGTAGAAGAGGGCTACATCACCTTTACGGCGTTGCCTGCAGGTGTGCTGCTGAAGGCCGGCAAGATGCGCGAGCAGTTCGGCAAAGTCAACACGATGCACACGCACATCCTGCCATGGGTGGATCGGCCTCTCGTGCTGCGCAACCTTTTCGGCGGGGACGAGGGAGTCGCCGATACCGGCGTCTCGGTCTCGAAGCTGATTCCCAACGGCTTCATGTTCATCGACGCCATCGGCGAAGTCTATCGTGGCGATTCCGACGTCTTTCAAAGTGACGCACGATCGGAGCTGAACTATCTCGGCCGGCTGCGGGGATACCGTGACTTGACGGAGGGAACCAATCTCGATCTCGGCACTTCATACGCGTTCGGACCGAGCGCGCTGGTCCCGGATCTCAACGCACAGCGAATTGGCGTCGACGCCACGTTCCGATATCGTCCGCTCCGGCGCGCCATCTACCGCCAGTTCGTCGGTCGCACCGAGATCGTGTGGAGCCGGCAGGCGATGCCTGCAGGTGTGCGTCAGCATGCGTCGGGGTTTTATGTGCAGTGGAGACTACCAGTTCGCCCGCCGCTGGTTCGTGGGTGTCCGCGGCGATCGATCGGGCCGCGCGCTCGAGAGCGACGCCAACGATTCTGGTGGATCGATACACCTGACGTTCAGGCCCAGCGAATTCAGCCTCGTCCGCGGACAGTACCGGCGAACGAACTATGCCGACGGGACTGATGCAAACGAGGTCCTGTTTCAGATCAATTTCGCGATTGGCGCGCACGGCGCGCATCCGTTCTAAATGAGGTCAGCCATGCGAGTGTTCATTCGACTCATGCTCTTCGCCGCCGCGATCACGGCAATGACCGCACGGCCGTCTGCCGCGGCTCTGCGCGTTGTGGCCACGACGGAAGATTTGGCCTCGCTGGCGCGCGAGGTCGGCGGCGACAAAATCACCGTCGTCGCCCTTGCCAAGGGGTACCAGGATCCGCACTTCGTCGATCCGAAACCGAGCTTCATCCTCGAGGTCAGCCGCGCAGACCTGCTGATCGTGGTCGGCCGCGAGCTGGAGATCGGCTGGCTGCCACCGCTCATGACGAGCAGCCGCAATGCGAAGATCCAGCCTGGCGGGAACGGCTATCTCGATGCGTCGGCCAATGTGAGGATTCTGGAGATTCCCGACAGGGCAGATCACGCGCGCGATGGGCGACGTGCACCCGCAGGGTAATCCCCACTACTGGCTCGACCCGGCCAACGGCCGCCGCATCGCCCAGACGATCAAGGACAAGCTCGGCCAGCTCGCGCCCGCCGATCGCGCCTACTTCGACCAGCGATACGCAGACTTCGACAAGCGGCTGGCCGCCGCCGAGAGCCGGTGGGACGCCACGATGGCGCCTTACAAAGGCACGAAAATCGTGACCTATCACCGCTCGTGGCCGAACTTCATGGAGCGCTTCGGCTTGAACGTGATCGGATATGTCGAGCCGAAGCCGGGCATCCCGCCGACGACCTCGCACACGGTCGAGCTCATCGACGAGATGAAGAAGCAGGGCGTCAAGCTGATCGTCGTCGAGCCGTACTTCGACCTGAAGACGCCGCAGGCGATCAGCAAACAGGTTGGCGGTGAGGTGCTGGTACTGGCGCCGTCGGTCGGCGGCAGCAAGGAGGCGACCGACTACGTGGCGCTGTTCGACTACGACGTCAGCACGGTTGTGGCGGCCCTCAAGCGGACGACGGGAAAGTAGGAACGGAATGGAATGGACGATCGTTTCAGTTCCTGCTTCCGGCGATCGCCGCCACGCTCATCATCGCGGGCATCCACGCCTATCTGGGGCTGCACGTCGTCGAGCGCGGGCATCATCTTCGTGGATCTCTCGCTCGCACAGATCGCGTCGCTGGGCGCGGCGATCGCCGTCTGGCAGGGCTTCGATCCGCACGAGCCCGCGATCTACTGGATGAGTCTGGCGTTTCACGCTCATCGGCGCGCTCATCTTCGCGATCATCAAGGGCCACGAAGCCAACATCCCGCAGGAAGCCATCATCGGCATCTCGTACGCGGTGGCCTCGGCGGCCGTGATTCTGGCGATGAGCAAGGCAACGGGAGAGGCGGAGCATCTGCGGGACATGCTGGTCGGCAACATCCTGTCGGTGCAGTGGCCCGAAGTCTGGATGACCGCCGCCATCTACGTGGTCATCGGCATTTTTCACTGGGTGTTTCGCCAGCGCTTTCTGGAGATCTCGGTCGACCCGCGGGCCGTCGCGGCACGTGGGATTTCGGTGCGCTTCTGGGACTTCCTGTTCTACGCATCCTTTGGCTTCGTGGTGACCCGCTCGGTGGCCATTGCCGGCGTGCTGCTCGTCTTCTGCTATCTCATCGTGCCGTCGGTGGGCGCGATGTTGTATGCGCGCACGGTCGGCACGCGTCTGGCGATCGGATGGGTCATGGGCATCCTGGTCTCGATCCTGGGGATGTATTTTTCGGTGCTCCTCGATCTCCCGACAGGCGCGACGATCGTCTGCACGTTCGGACTCGCACTGATTGTGATGGCGGCAGTCCGGCCGCTGATTCGACCGCGTGCGCTGCCGGGCCAGGTGTAGAGCGAGGTTATTGAACTCGCTCCCCACCGACGCTATAAATTCTCAGACAACGGAAGTATCTACCGCCGGCGCGGAGGTTCCGGGCTGAAGCCCGGTTCGAAGCCGTGCGCGCGCTCTCGACGCTGCAACGGATCGACCGTGGGCGCGGCCGGCAGAATACCGAGCCTGACGAGCTGCGTACGAAACTCGTAACGGATGTTCACGGTCTGCGAAGGCGTGTCTTCAAGGTCCAGCCACACCTGCGTGACGGCATGCCCGGTTGGGCGGCCCATACCGGTGGCGGCGTACTCGTCGTCTGCCAGTGCCCGCTTGTTCGATGCCGAATCACGCTCCTGCGGGGCCGATGGTGACGCACTCGGCGCGGGCACCGAATCGCCGCGATGGACTTCGTTGCCGAATGTCTCTCCAGCGACAACGGCGGGCACGCGCTCTCTGAAGAAGATTGCGGAAATCACGCCCAGGTTGGCAGTCTTTCCGAGGGCTTCGGCGTACGAGCGCGCCTCGGTTGTAAATTCGAAGCGGCGTGCTTCCATCTGACTTGTCTGCCATCCGCTGATGGTGACGGTTTCGTATGGATCGAGCACCCATTTGCGGGCGTCAGCGGCAGTTGTATGGCGGGCATCAATCGTGTTGAGGCCATCGACCGAAAGCGCCACAGCGGCGCGAACGCCATAAGGGTTACGCAACCGGATGGCATATTCGCGTCCTTTGATCGCTTCGACGTACCACCGCCCATCATGCAGATAGCGTCGCTGAGGAGCACCGTTGACGACGATGTCGACCCCTGCGACCGGATGACGGACGGTCTCGGCGAGCATCACGGTACCGGGACCAATCATGAACGCGAGGGCGGCGATCGTCAGAGATGCGAAATTGTGGGCCATGAATCCTCCTGGTCTTAGAACGGAGGAGCCAGGAAATCTTGCAAACCGGGGGCGGGTGCCTGTAAGTACTAGAAACAGTTGACCTCTGCCCTCAGATTCCGGAGGTGATCGTCATGATGAAGGAAGGGTTGGCCATAGTGATGGGCGTTCTGCTCGCCGGTTCTGCGGCCGTTGGACAGACAACGGCGAAGCCACCGGTGTTAACCGAGTTCACGGGAGTTACGACGAACCTGACCCCGGGCTCAGGTGTCGACCTGTCGATCCGTATTCTCAACTGGTCGTCCGAGAGCGACCGCCAACGCGTGCTTTCGGTCCTCACCAGCGTAGCGGCGGAAGACAACGCGCCTCCGGATCTCATGAAGCAGCTCGCGGGCGTTCCCTCCGTGGGTCAGATCTGGACACCCAGGCCGGTGGGCTACGCGCTGAAATACGCGCATCGAATCAGCCTTCCCGATGGCGGCGAGCGGGTCGTTGTCGTCACCGACCGTCCGCTCGGCAGTGTGAACCCGCCCGGGCCGTGGAAGGCCGCGGAGGGAGCGAAGGCCTATCCTTTCACCATCGTGGAACTGCACCTGAACAAGGATGGGAAGGGCGAGGGCAAAACATCGCTGGGGACGCCTTTCACGATGAATCCGAGCGATGGAACGGTCACCTTGTCGAACTATGCGACCGCGCCGGTCACAGTGAGAAACGTTGTGCAGATGCCCAAACCTTACGGGGCGGGCGAGCCATGAAGCACTGATCGGCGTTCATCCACTGCCTGTTCGCCTGCTGTTCATCCCGGTTGCCCGTGCCGATAACTACACGTGGCTTCAACAGGGAGACAGAGCGGTCTTACGCGCAGCGGAGTTCGATGACTAGAAATCGAACACGCGCGCGTGTCGGCGCCAAGCTCAAGAAGGCGCGGGAACGCCATGGCATCTCGCTTCGGGAGGTTGCTGACTCCACGAAGATTTCAGTTCCCGTCCTGCAGGCGCTTGAACGCGACGATATTTCCTATCTGCCGGGCGGGGTCGTCGGCCGCGGATTCGTGCGATCGTTTGCGGCGGCGGTCAATCTGGATCCCGAGAAAATCGTCGCAGAATTCGTCGAACAGTTTCCCCTTGGCTCGTTGAAGGACGGCTACCCGGCTGCGGCACTCGTCGAGGGCAGCGAGCTGGCTGATGCACGAATTGCGGATAGCTCGTTCAAGGTCCGTGACTGGGAAATGCCCTCGATGCGGCGCATCGCTGCGGTTGTTGTCCCTTCCATGCTCGTCATCTACCTGGCGTTTGAGACGCCGAGGCGATGGCCTCCGTGGGACGCGATTACAGACCAGGTGGCGACGGCAGCGGGAAGTTTGCCCGACAAGGCTGCCGCGGGGGCAGGGTCGAATGAGCGAGCCGTGCCGGTGCAGCAGCCCTCCCCGCCTCCTGCCCAGTCTGCGGCACCTGAACTGCCCGCTGTGGTCAAGGCGCCCGCGGGTTCCGCTGCGACGTCGAGTGCACCAAAAAATCACGCTCAGACGCGGGTCGCCGCCGCGAAAACGCCCGTTGTCGTCACGCCCAACCCGCCTCCTGCAAGTGACCCATCGCCGGCCACCGCCGCCACTGATAAACCGCTGAAGGTGGTGGTGTCGGCGACGTCGCCGAGTTGGGTGATCGCATCGGTCGACGGCAAGAAGACCGTCAACCGTCTGTTGGACGTTGGCGAGGAGGAAACCTTCGAAGCACGCAGCGAGTTAGTTCTGACGGCGGGCAACGGAGGCGCCATTATCATGACTCTCAACGGATCCGCCGCCAAATCGCTCGGGCGGGCAGGCGAGACCGTCAAGGTGCGGATCAATCACGCCAATTTCAAGGACTACCTCGGACAATAAGTTCGACTGGGACGACCCCTTCCTCCACCATGCGGAGCTTCCTGGCGGCGCCGTAGGACACGTCCAGAATCCGGCCTTTGTTCAGTGTCTCAAGCGGAAACCGGTCGGTGACCGTCAGATCCACATGACGATCGTTTCTCAAATTTCGAACACGAATCCGCGTTCCGAACGGTAAGTTGAAGTGCGCGGCGGTGAGGCCGTTCTTGTCGAAGCGTTCGCCGCTGGCGGTCATCCTGCCGTCGTATCCGTCGTCGTGGCCGTACCAACTCGCGAGCCCGCGCTGCACGTGCGGCCCGGAAAGGCTGGACCGCCGAACCTTCACCGCGCACGCTGCCATGGCCGGTGCCAGTACGCCGAGGATCAGGACGCGCCGGGTCATCATCGCTGCGACCAGGTTGGCCCCGAACGCTCGGGCACATCCAGTGCCGTGAAGATTCCCAGCGGCTCGGCCTTGTCGATCAACATCTGACTGCGCTCTTCAAGGGCGGCGATCGCGCCAGAGCTGAACGCCCGGTGCTGCTCGTACACGATCATCTCGCTCCAATATTCGATGACGATGTACCGGGACGAGCGGTTCTGGTCACGAAGGAAGGAACTGCCGAGATATGACCGGGTGTGACGATTCATCGCGGTCCATTCGCCATCGACCCCGTACAGCTCTTCGAACTCGGTCTCGCGTCCGTTCTTGACGTCGAATTGCCACATGATTGCGATCATAGGGACGTTCCTCGGCAGGATGGCTCGCCCCCAACTCGTATCGTAGCGCGTTGATCGAATCGAGGTAGTGGGAAGGGCGAAGGATCTATTGGCTTGCCATCCGAAGCTCGCACACAGCAGACAGTCCTTCGCCCGATATGCGAGCGAAGGATGGCGGGGTCGACGGGGCTCGAACCCGCGACCTCCGGCGTGACAGGCCGGCGTTCTAACCAACTGAACTACGACCCCGCATGGGTCAACTGAAACCGGAATCTAGAATCTGAAAACTAGAATCTAGAATCTGGCGTGCCAACCGTACCCCTTCATTCCAAAGCGAGTGAAGGTTGGCTTGCCAGCCGTAGCTCGTTCGGAAATCCCGACGAGCGAAGGCTGGTGGGCGGTGAGGGTTTCGAACCCCCGACAGCCGGCGTGTAAAGCCGGTGCTCTACCGCTGAGCTAACCGCCCGTTAAGTTGTTCAAACCGAGGGGTTAGCTCGTCTCACTAATTTCCCGGGTTACTGGTTGAACAACCTGATTCTTCAGCGCTGTCACTGCTGAAGACGAACTCTGAGTTTACATCAGACGCGTTGTGGCGTGCCACAGCGCAAGACCGAGACAGCTTCAGCTATGCTGAGGTTTACATGGCAAAGAAGGCTGGACGCCGGAAAGACCAGAAGAAGAAGCATCAAGGCACTTCTCGAGAAGGTACGACCAATCAGTACCGGCCCCGCGGAAACAAGTCAATCGGGTCGAGCAAACCAGGCGGTGACGGGCCGGGAAGGAAGAAGTGGACGAGAGAATAGCGGACCTGAAGGTCGGCACTACGGGTTGAAAACGGCTTTCGCGGCGAGAATGAGCGGCGACGACAGCGAGCCCGGCAACGGCCTTGTACTCTTTGTTGATGCTCATCGCACGGGTGAAGCTGAAGGGCCTGTCCACTGCCCTGGCGCGCGACTCCGCGTAGGCATCGTACTCGTCGCCGAACGCGGCCCGCATGCTCGCTTCTTCGTGACGAATCGCCGAGACGATCGTGATCGCCATGTAGGCGCCAATCAGGATCGCGACACTGACGCGCGCCGACGCGATGGCGGCCCCCACCGCGATGATGACGGACCCCGCGTAGAGAGGATGTCTCGTCACACGATATGGTCCCGATTGCGTCACCTCGCGCCCCTTGTCGAGATGGCCTGCGGCCCAGATGCGGACGATTTCTCCGACGGCAGCAATCAGTCCACCAATCGTGAGCGATCGCGGTGTGGGTTGCGACAGCCACAGCACGACAGCCGCGCAGAGGAATCCGAGCGGCACCCGCAATCGCGCCACCGCCGCGGTGAGGGTCTCAGGCATGCGCCAGGCGTCGATCGACGAGCGTCATCACTTCCCGCGGCGATATGTCGAGCAGGCACCAGCCCGCGATGCGGCACTTCCGCTCGTAGTGGCAGACGCATGCGCGATAGCGCGACACGGTGAGGTCATGCTCTGCCCACGGTCCGTTCCGCTGCGGATCGGTCGGCCCGAAAATCCCGACGAGAGGCGTGCCCACCGCACCGGCGATGTGCATCGGTCCCGTGTCGCCGGAAACCATCAGCGCTGCGGCCTTCGACAATGAGACGAGATCGGCCACCGTTGTTCGCGCCGACACGGCAGCCGTGCCGTCGGACGCCGCGACGATGTCGTGGGCAAGCTGTTCTTCGCCCGGTCCCCACAGCACAAGCGATCGCAGATCGTGCCGTGCCGCCAGCGCGCGCGCGACCTCTGCAAAGTAAACAGGAGGCCACCGCTTGTTCGGCCACGCGGCTCCGGGATTGATGAGCGCAAAGCGCTTCCCCTCCGGCACGCCGAGCCGCGCGCGTGCATCTGCCGCGACCCTCGGGTTGCGATCGTCGATCGGAAACTCGAGGTCGGGTACCCGGATGCCGACGGCCTTCAACATCGACATGTTCTTGTCGATGACGTGAGGCGCGGCCTCGCCGGCCGTCTCCGTGTAGAACATGCCCGCCGCCCGCTCGCGCAACAACTCAGATGGAAATCCGACGACGCGTGCCGCACCGGAGAGCCGCGCAAGAACGGCCGATTTCAAGAGCCCTTGAAGGTCCAGCGCCGTGTCATAGCGTGCGCGGCGCAGATCGCGGACGACATCGACGACCGCGCCGACTCCAGCGGTCCTGATCGGAATTCTGCGGTTGACGATCGGCACCAGATCCAGGATCTCGGTATTGCGCACGTCGACGAGCCAGTCGATTGTGGCGTCTGGAAAGGCGCGTCGAATCGCGGCGGCGGCTGGAATGGCGTGGATGATGTCGCCGAGCGAGCCGAGCCGGACGATGAGTATGGACAAGCCCTGGGCGCCGTCGCGCGAAGCGCCTGGGCGGCCCTGGGCGCCGTCGCGCGAAGCCCCTGGGCGGCCCTGGGCGCCGTAGCGCGAAGCGCGAAGGCGGCTCAACCGCGGGGCCCCCCCGCCCCGCTCGTCCTGATGTGGGCGAGCAGATCGCGGGTGGAATGATCTTTCGGATCGCCGACGATGGCGATGCGGCCGCCGTAGGCAAGCACGGTCTCTCGCTCAGGGACGGTCTCGGGTGTGTAGTCGGTGCCCTTGCAATGCACGTCGGGTTTGAGCAGCCGAAGCAGACGGTGCACGTCCGGATCGGAGAACAGCACGACGTAATCGACGTCTTCGAGCGCCGCCACCATCTCTGCGCGATCGGCGCCGTTCAAAATCGGCCGGCCGGGTCCCTTCAATGTCTTCACAGAATCATCGCTGTTGATGGCGACGACCAGCGTGTCGGCTTCGGCCGCGGCACCTGCGAGGTACCGCACATGACCCACGTGCAGGACATCGAAACATCCGTTCGCGAAGGCAATCGTGCGTCCCTCAGCCCGTTCGGCGAGAACGGCCTCCTCGAGATCGCGCTCGTTCAGAACCCGTCCCACCAGGTCTCTATTCCTTCTTCGCCGTTCGTTTTTCGTTTGCGTGATGGCTCTGTATCGCCTCGCGCAACTCTTCCGGCGACACCGTCGCTGTGCCACGCTTCATCACCACCAGGCCGGCGGCATAGTTCGCGAGCATCGCCGCCTCGTAAAACGATCCGCCCGCCGCAATCGCCAGCGTCATCGTGGCGATGACCGTATCGCCGGCGCCGGTGACGTCGGCAACCTCGTCCGATCCGTAGATCGGGATGTGAATGGTTGGCTTCGACGGCTCGAACACGGCCATGCCTCGACTGCCTCGCGTGATGAGGACCGCGTTCATGCGCGTGCGCTGCAGCAGCTCGCGGCCGGCTTCCTCGAGCGCCTCGACGTTGTCGCCGATCTTCGTCTGAAGTATCTGCTCGACTTCCGACTCGTTCGGCGTGCAGGCCGTCAGGGCGCGATATTCGAGCAGGTTGTAACGCGAATCGATCAGGATGGGCACCGGGCGCCGCCGTGTGCGTTCGCTCAGCTTCCTGCTGACCGCTGACGCGAGCTCGGGCGTGATGAGACCGGTTCCGTAGTCCGACATGAGAATCGCATCGCACTGCCCCGCCGCTTCCAGTGCGGCTCTGGCGATGCCCTCGCGGGTCTTGTCGTCGTAGTTGCTGGAGACGACGCGATCGATCCGGACGATCTGCTGCTTTGCCGTGTGTACGCCGCCGGCGAGGATCCGAGTCTTGACGGGCGTGAAGTATCCCGGCGGGCTGAACAGGCCGCGCGTATCGATGTGACTGAAGCTTGCGTGAAGCCTCTTGCCGGGCTCGTCGTTTCCCGTGAGCCCGATGATCTGGGCGAGCGCGCCGAGCGCGGCGACGTTGTTGGCCGCGTTGCCCGCGCCGCCCGGCACAATCTGCGTCGAGTCGTACTGGAGGATCAGGACGGGCGCTTCGCGCGACACGCGGGCCACGCGGCCGTAGATGAATTCGTCGGCGATGAGGTCGCCAATGACGGCAACCCGGCGCCCGTGAAAGGCGTCGACGAGCTTCAGCAGCCGCGCCTCGCGCTCGCTTTCACCAGGTAGAGGATGAATCGATTTCGGAATAGCCATACATACCAATAAAGGGGTCAGACCCCTTTGAGCACCAGGCTGACAGCTTCAATCAATGTTCCGGCCACGGGCACCGGCGGAAGGTAGCCGGGACGTCTCGTCGCTTCGGTCCGGCCGTACCCCGTCTCTACCAGCATGGCCTTCGTTCCCGCAGCGAGCCCCATTTCGATGTCACGCCACCGATCGCCGATCACGATCGACGTCGACAGGTCGATGCCGTGATCCCGCGCTGCCGCAAGTATCATACCGGGCTTCGGCTTGCGGCACTCGCAATCGGTGCGGTAACGCTCGACCGATGCGTGCGGCGAATGCGGACAGTAGTAGAACCCATCAACCTTCGTACGGGCTGCCCGGAACATCTCCGACAGATGCGCGTGGGCCTCGGCCAGAAATTCCTCGGTGAGCACGCCGTTCGCCACGCCGTTCTGACTCGTGACCACGACGACCTTGAAACCTGCGGCATTGAGCAGCCGAACGGCGTCGATCGTGTAGGGAAACAGTTTCAGTCGTTCGAGACGATCGAGATATCCGACATCCTCGATCATCGTCCCGTCGCGATCGAGGAACACGGCCCGGTTGTGCGTCACGCGCGAGTCTCCTGAAGCAACCGGCGGACGGCGTCGTAGACCCGCTCGGTGGGAATTCGTTTCATGCACCTGTGATCGATCGGACAGTCGGCCAGAAAGCACGGCCGGCAGAACACGTCTTCTGAAAGGGTCGCAATGCTGTGCGCATCATCGAACGGCGTGACCGGCATGCTGTAACGCTCGTGGGTCGGCCCGTAGATGCCGACGGCGCGAACGCCCAGCGCTCCGGCAAGATGGAGTGCGCCCGAGTCGTTGGCGACCACAACGCTGCAGTGCGAGATGACACCCATCAGCATCGTCAGATCCGTTGCACCAATGAGATCGAGGCCCTGCACGTCGCGGGCGGCGTCGCGATCTTCGCCACGGCCAAGGATGACACACGCTGCTCCGGCCTCGCTCGTCAACGACGCTGCAAGCTCGGCGAAGCGCTTCGGCAGCCACCTCTTTGCGTGGCCGCCGGCAGCGCCGGGCGCGATGCCGACGAGAGGACGATCCCCATTCCATCCGCGCTCCCGCAGAAGTTTCAGCGCGGCTGCCCTGGTCGAGGCGGACAACTGCAGGTGGGCGGTGAGAGGCCCCGTCTCGATGCCAAGTCCTCGAACGAGATTCGAGTAGTACTCGGAGAACGTGCCTCGTCGTCTCGGCCGGCGAACGGCTTTCGTCAGCAGCAGGCTGCGAAAATCGCTGCCGTACCCCCACCGCTCCTTCACCCCCGCACGCTTCAGGATCCATGCGGATCGGAAGGAATTCGGAAAGAGAATTCCAATGTCCGCTTCAATCTGTGACGCTTCCTTCTTCCGTTCGAGCACCTTGATGTGGTCGATGCCCGGCACGGCCCGAAACACCGGCGCGATTGAGGCACGCGCGGCCACCGTCAGCGGCCGCCCGGCAAAGTGGCGGCGTACATCGCGAATGGCCGGCAGCGCAAACATGGCATCGCCGAGCCAGTTCGGGGCGAGGATGACGATGCTCACGCGTCGGTTTCCAGATCGGCTTTCGCCGCAGGGAACATACCCGGTGCGGCGTCGAGCGCCGGGCCCGGTGCGTCGCGCCATCGGCGATGCATCCACAGCCAGAGCTCGGGATGGCGGCGCACGTGCATCTCGAGCACGTCAGGTACACCGTTGCGTGAATTCTCGAACGGCGTCGGGAGCATCCGTCGGCGGCGGCTCGACCGGATGCTCGTAGATCATTCGATAGCGTCCGCCGGGCAGGGGAAACGCGAACAACGGAATCACGGGCGCACCAGTACGCATCGCGAGCGCCGCAAGCATCGACGTGGTGGCCGCGGGCCGCCCGAAGAAATCGACGTAGATGGCATCTGGACTGGTCATGTGCTGATCGATCAGCACGCCCACGCCCTTCCCCTCTGCAAGCAGGCGCAGCGCCTTCCGCACCGCGCCGCGGCGGTAGAGGACCGGGTTGCCGTTCGACGTGCGGATGTTCTCGAGCAAATGGTGCAGTTTCGGATTATCGAGCGGCCGCGCCATCACGGCCATCGGCTCGAACTTCAACGCATGAGCGAGCGCCTGCTGCTCCCAGAAGCCGAAATGGCCCGTGCAGAACAGTATGCCTTTCCCCTGCGCCAGCGCCAGCCGCACGCGCTCTTCGCCTTCCCATTCGACGAGGGACAACTGTTTTTCTTTCGAGAGCGACGAATATTTCAGCAGCTCGAGTAGAAGCCGGCCGAAATGCTGAAACATCGACCGGGCGACGGCGCGGCATTGTTCCTCCGACCGTTTCGGAAACGCGACCTGCAGGTTCACGAGCGCAATCCGCCGATGGACGCCATCGACGAGATAGAAGATGAGCCCGAAAATCTCGCCGGCTCGACGCACCACCGCCAGCGGAAACGGCCGCACGGCAACGGCCACCGATTTCACCGCGACGTATTCGAGAACATGCCTCATGCGCGGCTACCCGGCGCGCGCGCCAA
The DNA here is from genome assembly GCA_963811435.1 of Vicinamibacterales bacterium. Taxonomy (GTDB): domain Bacteria; phylum Acidobacteriota; class Vicinamibacteria; order Vicinamibacterales; family JAMQPK01; genus JAMQPK01. The sequence continues at coordinate 1,604,266 of CAWERD010000002.1, read as the reverse complement.
AGTCAGCCGTTCGGCGAGCCACGGCCTGAACGACGGCTCGATAACCACTTCCAGAGGAACGGGGACAATCTGGGGTCTGACCCCCGTACTGGTACGGGGGTCAGACCCCAGGCGCACGAAATCCTTGTCGGTCGTCAGCATCACCTGCGCTCCAGAATCCGTTGCGGCGCGAGTCACCTCTTGGATCTCACGATCTGAATAATGATGGTGATCGCCAAACGAACGACGGCCCGTCAGTCGCCAGCCGGCCTTCTCGAGATCGTCATAAAAACGGCTGGGCCGCGCAATGCCGGCAAACGCAAACGCCGGCCGATCGGGCGGCGGCCCGGCGATGCGCCGTGAAAATGCAAATGCCTGGCTCACCTGCAGGCTCGGGCTGACCTGAACGTCAGCACTCCGTACGTCGTCAGTATCCACCAGCAACGCATCGGCGGCCGCGGCAGCATCGAGCGGCTCGCGAAATCGGCCGAAGGGCAGCGTCCGCGTGTCGTCAAGCGTGTCGGGCGCCACGAGCAGATCGACGTCGCGCATCAGATCGAAATGCTGAAAGCCGTCGTCCAGCACATGCACGGTGCATCCGAGCGTCGTTTCAGCGACGCGTCCTCCAATATATCGGCTCGACGCCACCAGCACGGCCGCCTGCGGCACCATTCGCGCCAACATCAGCGGCTCGTCGCCGGCATGCGCGATATCGGCGAGCACCTGATGGCCGTCGCTGACAATCACGGCGCCTTCCTGGACGATCTCGCGCGCGTATCCCCTGCTCAGTATTGACGGACGCTCGCCCATCGCCAGCAGCATGCGCGCGATTTCCGCGGCGAGCGGGGTCTTGCTGCTGCCGCCCACCGTGAGATTCCCGATGCTGATGACGGGCGCAGCGAGACGGCGCCTGAGATGCGGCCGGCGCTGATAATAGCGCCGCCGCGCGCGTGCGATTTGGCTGTACAGAATATGCAGCAAGTCTTGGCTTTGGCGGGTCCAAAGAACAGGACCCGCCCTACGTGCGTGCGTAGGCCGGGTCTTGCGTTTGCAGACCCGGCGGCTTCAGTGCACCACGCGGAACGGCCGCACAACTCCCATCGAGCCGCCGCGCAGCGGCAGCAGTTGCGCGATGATGGCGAGGCTCTTATCTTTGGCCCCGCGATTCGAGTCCACCAGCGCACGCGCAGCGGCACCGAGCCGCGCCCGGCGAACCGGATCGGTGAGGAGCGCCAGGAGCGCCTCCTCGAGGCCGCGCGCACTGTTCACTTGAATCACCGCGTCATAGGCGATGAACGCGTCGGTGATTTCCTTGAAGTTGTGCACGTACGATCCCACCACGACCGGCTTCCCGAAAGCCGCAGGCTCGAGGATGTTGTGCCCGCCGGTATCGACCAGGCTGCCGCCGATGAACACTGCCGTCGCAATCTGATAGACCTGCGGCAACTCGCCGATGGTATCGAGGACGACGACGTCGGCGCGAGGCTCGGCGTCGATGGGAAGGTCCGATCGCCTGACGGTGACAAACGCCAGGTCGCGCGCCATCTGCGCGACTTCGGCGAAACGTTCCGGGTGCCGCGGCGCGATGATGAGGAGCGGGTTGGCCACGTTCGTTTTGATCTTTCTGAACGCCTCCAGCACGAACGGCTCTTCGTTGGGCATCGTGCTGCCGGCAACGATCACCGGCCGGCCCGACGTGATCCGGAAATACCGCAGCACGCGGTTCTGGCCGCGAGCCTCGAGGTTGGGCGCGACAGGGCTGCTGATCGAATCGAACTTCAGGCTGCCGGTCACCACCACGCGCGACGCCTCTGCGCCGATGTCGATGATGCGGCGGGCCGACTCTTCGGTCTGCATGCAGAACCGGTCGACGTCGGCAAGCACTTTGCGGAAAAACGGCCTCGCAAGCTTGTAGCGCGGGTACGAGCGCGCGGAAATACGCCCGTTCACCATGATCGTCGCCACGCCGTTCCGCCGGCACTGCCGCAGAAGGTTCGGCCAGATCTCGGTCTCCATCATGATGAACAGCCGCGGCTTCACCAGCCGCAACGTGCGCCGCACCGCAAACGCGAGATCGAAGGGGAAGTAGAACACCTCGTCGATATCCTGCACGTTGCGGCGCGCGACCTGCTGCCCGCTCATGGTGGTCGTCGAGAGAAAGATTTTGAGATTCGGATACCGCCGCTTCAAATCGGCCACGAGCGCTCGCACCGTGAGCGCTTCGCCGACCGACACGGCGTGAATCCAGATGGACTCGTCGCCATCGAAGTTGAACGAGACGGGCAGGTAACCCATCCGCTGTCTCAGGCTGCCGATGTACTTCTTGTACCGGATCGCCTGATAGGCCAGATAGGGCGATGCAAGCGCGCCGAAGATCAGGATGAGCAGGCTGTAGACAACGTACATGGATGTGGGATTTTCGTGCAGGGCTGATCGTACATTAGAATTCCCTTTTGGTTCCGCGTCATTTTTCGGCCCGCCTTCGCGCGTCGCGCTTCGGCGAGGCAGCCCCGATGCGCGCGTCGCGCTTTCGCGCGTCGCGCTTCGGCGAGGCAAGAATACAGGGAATCCGGAGGAAGCGATGGCTGTGAAGGTCGGGATCAACGGGTTCGGACGAATCGGCCGCAATATCATGCGTGCGGCCCTCGGCAACAAGGAGATCGACTTTGTCGCGGTGAACGACCTCACCAATGCGGCCACGCTCGCGCATCTGCTCAAGTACGACTCCGTCCTCGGCAATCTGAAGGCAAAAGTCGAGGTGCAGGGCGACGGCATCGCCGTTGACGGCGACCAATTCAAAGTGCTGTCCTTCCGCGATCCCGCCCAGCTGCCCTGGAAGGACCTCGGCGTGGACGTCGTCTTCGAATCGACGGGCCTCTTCACCGATCGCGACTCGGCGGCCAAGCACGTCGCGGCCGGCGCCAAGCGCGTCGTGATTACCGCACCCGCCAAGAACCCTGATATCACCGTCGTGATGGGCGTGAATCACGACAAGTACGATCCCGGCAAGCATCAGATCATCTCGAACGCGTCGTGCACGACCAACTGCCTGGCGCCGGTTGCAAAAGTGCTGCATGAGACCTTCGGCATCAAGAAAGGGTGGATGACGACGGTTCATGCTTACACCAACGACCAGCAGCTGCTCGATCTCCCGCACAAGGATCTGCGGCGCGCGCGTGCCGCCGCCCTGTCGATTATCCCGACGACGACCGGCGCCGCGACGGCGGTCGGCGAAGTGCTGCCCGAGCTCAAGGGCCGGCTCGACGGCATCGCGATGCGTGTGCCGGTGCCGAACGTCTCGGTCGTCGATCTCGCCGTGCTGGTCGACAAGAAGACCACCAGCGACGAAGTGAACGGCGCCTTCCGCGCGGCCGCAGAGGGACCGCTGAAAGGCATCCTGCAGTATTCGACGGAGCCGCTCGTCTCGGTCGACTTCCGTGGTAATCCACACTCGTCGATCCTCGACTCCGACTACACCAAGGTGATGGAGGGCGATTTCGTCAAGATCCTCTCGTGGTACGACAACGAGTGGGGCTACTCGAGCCGCTGCGTCGATCTCCTGAGCTATATGGTGAAGAAGGGGCTGTGAAGCTCTCGATCCGGGACCTCGAGCTGAAGGGTCAGCGCGTGTTCGTCCGCGTCGACTTCAACGTCCCGCTCGAAAACGGCGAGGTCGCCGACGATACGCGCATCCGCGCATCGCTTCCGACGATTCGCTACGCGCTCGAGCAAGGCGCCACGGCAATCCTGGCCTCGCATCTCGGACGGCCCAAAGGTCAGGTCAACCCGAAGTACAGTCTGAAGCCAGTCGCTGGCCGGGTCGCAGAGCTCCTCGGCCGTGCGGTGCCGTTTGCTTCCGACTGCGTCGGCGACGCCGCGAAGAGCGTCGTCGATGCCGCTCACAAGAACAGCACCGGTGTCGTCCTGCTCGAGAACCTCCGTTTTCATCCGGAGGAAGAGAAGAACGATCCGCAATTCGCGAAACAGCTCGCATCGCTCACCGATCTCTACGTGAACGATGCATTCGGCGCCGCCCATCGCGCACACGCATCGGTCGAAGGCATCACGCGTTTCGTGCCCAAGGCTGCTGCCGGACTGCTGATGGAGAAAGAGCTCGAATATCTGGGCCGCGTGCTCACGTCGCCCGATCGCCCGCTTGTGTCCATTCTTGGGGGCGCGAAGGTGTCGGACAAGCTCGATGTGATTCAGAATTTTCTCGGACGCGTCGATCGGCTCATCATCGGCGGCGCCATGGCCTACACATTTCTCAAGGCACGGGGCGTTCCCATCGGGCGCTCGCTTGTCGAGGACGACAAGCTCGATGTCGCGCGCGAGATTGAGGAAAAGACCCGCGCGCGCGGGCTGCCGTTTGGATTGCCGGTGGATCACGTCGTGACCGCCAAGCTTGAAGCCGGCTCACCGAGCGAAACGCTCGATGTCGGTGACTTGAAGATCGCCGACCGGATGGGCGTCGACATCGGCCCCAAAACGATCGCTTCGTATGCGGGGATGATCACGGATGCGAAGACCGTCGTCTGGAACGGCCCGATGGGCGTCTTCGAGATCCCTGAGTTCTCGAACGGTACCAACGCCATCGCACGCACGGTTGCCGAGGTAAAAGGGACGACCATCGTGGGCGGAGGCGATTCGATCGCCGCAATCAATCAGGCCGGCGTTGCCGATCGCATCACTCACATCTCCACCGGCGGCGGCGCGTCATTGGAGTTTCTTGGCGGCCGCAAGCTGCCAGGTGTTGAAGCCCTGAGTGATCGTTAAGGTTCCTGTTCCGCGTTCCTGTTCCGCATTCCGGTTCCGCGTTCCGGTTCCGTGTTCGCGGTGGGCGCTCGAGCCTGACGCCATTCAATAGAAGACGCGCTCGGAATTCGAGGCGCTTCCTCGAACCGGGCACTCGGAACCGGAATCCGGAACCAAGAGCGAAGTGAGAATATGCGCACACCCTTCATTGCGGGCAACTGGAAGATGTTCAAGACCGTCAGCGAAACGACGGTGTACGTCAAGGAACTGCGCGGGCTCGTCAAGGATGTCAACGACGTGACCGTCGTCATCGCACCACCGTTCACGTCGGTACATGCGGCCAGCGAAGCTGCACGCAACAGCAACGTCGCGGTATCGGCGCAGAACATGTTCTGGGAAAAAGAAGGCGCGTTCACGGGCGAGACGAGCGCCGGGATGATCAAGGAAGCAGGCGCGGAGTACGTGATCATCGGCCACTCCGAGCGGCGCACGTTGTTCGGCGAAACCGACGTCAACGTGAATCGGAAAGTGATGGCTGCCATAGCGGCCAATCTCACGCCCATCGTCTGCATCGGAGAAACGCTCGCCGAGCGCGAGCGTAACGAAACGATGGGTGTGCTCGATCGGCAGATCAAGGCGGGCCTCGACGGTCTCAGCGGCGATCAGGTGGCCGCGCTCGTCATTGCCTACGAACCTGTGTGGGCCATCGGCACTGGCCGCACCGCCACGCCGGCGCAGGCGGGTGAAGCGCACGCGCACATCCGCTCACGTCTGCGCCAGTGGTTCGGCGCGACGGCAGCCGATCAGGGCCTGGTTCTGTATGGCGGCAGCGTGAAGCCGGACAATATCCGCGATTTGATGGCTCAGCCAGACGTCGACGGCGCGCTGGTCGGCGGCGCAAGCCTCGATGTCCGCGCCTTTTACGACATCATCGTCAGGAGCCGGCGCCGAGCTGTATAATGGATGGTTCTATGTACTATCTCCTAATCAGTCTCTACGTTCTCGTGTGTCTGGTGCTCTCGCTCGTGATTCTTCTGCAGCAGGGGCGGGGCGGCGATATCGCCAGCGCATTTGGCGGCAGCAGCAGTCAGGCGGCGTTTGGCGCGCGTGCTGGCGCGACGTTGCTGACCAAGGCAACGACGGTAGCGGCGGTGCTGTTCATGTTGCTCGCGCTGACACTGTCGATCATTGGGCAGCGCGGGGGCAGCTCGGTCGTCAGCGGCACGCCGGCTCCGGCTCGGCCTGCAACGTTACCCGCGCCGAAACCGACACCTGCGCCTTCTGGATCAACGGCGCCCTCGGCACCTGCGCCGGCAACGCAGCCCGCCACCAAGTAACTTCAAGGGCTTCAGCCACCGGTGGCACAGGGCTTCAGCCCTGTCGTAGCCTCACCAACCAACCGCTTGACCATCTTTGCGATGGTCCGATCCTGCGCGATACACACCGTTCACCGGGGTTTCTACGCTGCTCCGATCGAAGCTGGGCTCTGGAAGTCGCGGATCGCGTGTGAACAGAATGCCCTGATAGCCCCCGACGGACCCGCCGGTCACGGCCCGAACCTCGTGCCCCTTGGCCTTCAGTGCGGCGCCCACGCGGTTGAAGAGATTCGCTTCCAGCGACAGCGCATTCGACGTCTGACTGTGCGTAAACCGAGCCGCGTCGGTCGTCATCTGGACATTCATCCCCACGTCGATCAGATTGACGATGTGCTGCGCGTGCGTTTCGGGCTGGACGCTGCCGCCCATGTTGCCGAAGGTCATGAGCGGCCGGGCGTCTTTCATGACAAAGCCCGCAATGATGGTGTGGAACGGGCGCTTGCGGGGAGCGACGATGTTTGGACTTCTGGGATCGAGTGAAAACGCGCTACCCCGATTCTGCAGCACGAAGCCAAACGGGCCGACGCTCGCGCGGCTGCCATACACACTGAACACGCTGTGGATGAGCGAGACCATGTTGCCCCAGCGATCGGCCGTGGTCAGATAGATCGTGCCTCCATCGAGGCCGCCGCCCACACGCGGCTTCGCGGCCACGTTCGCGTCGATCTTGTCGCACAAGGTCGTCGCGTACGATTTGGAAAGCAGATCCTTCAACGGCACCGAGGCAAATTTCGGATCGGCGTTATAGGCATACAGGTCCGAGTACGCCAGCTTCTTGGCTTCGACCATCAAGTGCCAGTACATCGGGTCGGCCGGGCCCAGCTTTGTGAGGCTCGTACCGAATTTCGGCACGCACACCTCGAGAATGTTGAGCATCTGCAGCGCGGCGAATCCCTGTCCCGGCGGGGGCAGCTCGAAGACGTCGAAGCCGTGGTAGCTCGTTGAGATCGGCTCGACCCATTCCGATTGAAACTCCGCAAGATCGCTGCGGCTCATCACGCCGCCGCTGTCCTGTATCTTGCGAACGATGGCAGCGGCAATATCTCCGCGATAGAACGCGTCCCGGCCTTCTTTCTGTATGAGACGCAGCGCCTTCGCCAGCGCAGGGTTGCGGAGGATGCTGTACAAATCCGGCGTGCGATCGCCCTCGAGGAAAATCTGCCGCGAGTCCACATCTCCACGCAGGCCGTTGGTGGCGCTCCGCAGGTCGCCGTGCCGGCGTTCGGCGAGCCCCCATCCTTCTTCTGCGATTTTTGCGGCTCGCTCGAAGGTCTCCTTGAACGTCATGCTGCCGAAACGCTTCAGCAACGCGTCGTACCCGGAGATCGCGCCAGGTACGGTGGCCGAGTTCACGCCTGAGCCGGGCACGCTCTTGAGACCGAGCTTGCCGGTGAAGAACTGCGGCGTCCACCCGGCCGGCGCCCATCCAGCGGAATTCAGCGCGTAGAGTTTCTTGTCGCTCGCCGACCATACCAGCGCGAAGAGATCTCCGCCGATGCTCGTGTCGTTCTGTGACGTGACGTCGAGCACCGCGCCCGTTGCGACGGCTGCGTCGATCGCGTTCCCGCCCTGCCGGAGGATCTCCAGACCGGCCTGCGCCGCCAGCGGATCGCTCGTCGCCACGATGCCGTTGCGGGCAAGGACTTCCGAGCGCCCTTGAAACAGCCATCCCTGCGCCCGAGAACCGGGAACGGTATCAATGGTCGCGGCCGGCGACGGTTGATCGGCCGACGGGATGCCGAACGGGTTCGGTGATTGAGCTGTAGCCGTGATGGTCCACGCCGCAACCGCAAGGCAGATGACGAGGGAAAGATGTTTCATGGCGCCGCGATTGTGCCACGGTCGAGTTCGATTCGATAGCCCGTCTTTTGAAGCATTTGTTTCATCTCGTCTGCAGGAACGTTATCTATAGCAGAGGTAAACATATGTCTTTTTCAAGACCCCTTTTCATCGCGAGCTTTGTGACGGCGGCATGTGTGCTCGCAGCGACCATGACCGGCGCCGCGACGACCGCAAACCGGACGACGTATTTCACGTTCAACTCGCCGGTAGGATTGCCGGGCGTTGTGCTGCCGCCAGGCTCCTACATCTTCGAGATCGCCAATCCGGGCAGCGCTGCCGATGTGGTCCGCGTTTTCGATCGAACGCGTTCGAAGGTGTATCTGGGTGCACTGACGCGGCGGACGTCGCGGCAGCCATCGAAAGGACTCGACGCCGCGATCGTCTTCAGCGAGGCGAATCCGTCGGTTCCACGTCGCATCAACGCGTGGTACGCAGCCGGGGACACCAGCGGACATGAGTTTCTGTACTGATGTCACCACCATGCCGGCTGACATGAAGACGGTCGGCATGGTGGCTCGCGTGTCTTTAGAATCAGCTACTTACGGACCATCAACTGGGATGTACCTCAACTACGTCGTACTGTTTGGAACAGCTGCCGCGAATCGTTCGGCGTATAGTCGTCGAGACCGTCGATGAACACCACGCAGCAGAGAGTCTCTTGAAGCCTCCATCGCAGTTCGAGAGCGGAGACTCGGGACTCGATCTGATCGGGCAGCGGATCGGCGTTCATAAGATCACGTCCCTGCTCGGCGCCGGCGGGATGGGCGAGGTCTATCGCGCGCGCGACACGAAGCTTGGCCGCGATGTCGCCATCAAGGTTTTGCCCGCGAGGTTCACAGCGGACCGCGACCGGCTGGCTCGTTTCGAGCGCGAAGCCCGCATGCTGGCGACGCTGAACCATCCGCACATCGGGGCGATTTACGGCTTCGAGAATGAAGGCTCGGTGTGCGCACTGGTGCTTGAGCTCGTAGAAGGGCCAACGCTCGCCGATCGGCTGGCGAAAGGTCCCCTACCTTCCATCGAGGCACTGAACATCGCACGCCAGATAGCCGAGGCACTTGAAGTGGCGCACGACAAGGGCCTCATCCATCGCGATCTGAAACCCGCCAATATCAAAACGACGCCTGACGGCTCGGTGAAACTGCTCGACTTCGGCCTGGCCAAAGCGGCCGCAGACGATGTCGGCCGGCGATCTTTCGCAATCGCCGACGGTGACGATCGGCGACACGCGCGAAGGACTGATCGTCGGCACCGCCGCCTATATGAGTCCCGAGCAGGCCCGCGGAAATCCGGTCGACAAGCGCACGGACATCTGGGCATTCGGATGTGTGCTGTACGAAATGCTCACAGGCCGGGCACCGTTCCACGGGAGCACCTTCTCAGACATCATCGTCTCGATCCTCGAACGCGAGCCGGATTGGACGCTGTTGGCAGCGAACATATCCCCAGGCATTCAACGACTGGTGGAGCGGTGTCTCGAAAAAGATCCGAAACATCGGCTGCGGGACATTGGCGATGCGCGAATAGAGCTGAGCGATGCGGTCATGCCCGCGGCGCGCGGCAGACACACCGGCGTCCCGGTCCGCCGGCGGCGAAGGTTCGCTCCAGTCATTGCGACGAGCGTCCTCGCCCTCCTGCTGACCGCAGGGGCCGCAGTGCACTACGTGTGGAAATCCTCGACGCCCCTGACCTCGCCTGCGGAGTACACGCAGATCACGAACTTCACCGACTCTGTTGTGGCGCCCAGCCTGTCTCCCGATGGCCGAATGGTGGCATTCATTCGAGGCGGTGACAGCTTCTTGAGCGTCGGGCAGATCTACGTCAAGTTGCTCCCGAATGGTGAATCGGTGCGCCTCACCAGCGCCGGAGGTCGCAAATACGGGCCGGTGTTCACACCGGATGGGTCGCGAATTGCGTATACCGACGTCTCGGCCGCAGGGACCTCCATGTTGTGGGATACCTGGACTGTTCCGGTTCTCGGTGGCGGACCCACACTATTCCTGCCCAATGCGTCGGGACTGACGTGGATTGCGGATCGGCTGGTTCTGTTTGCCGAGATCAAGACCGGCCTTCACATGGGGATTGTGACCTCGACCGAGAGCAGGACCGAGTCGCGCGAGATCTACTTCCCGGCGCACGAGAACGCGATGGCGCACTACTGCCTACGCTTCACCGGATCGTCGATCGGTGCTTGTCGTCGAGATGGATCAGACGCACGCGTTTCAGCAGCCGTGCAGGCTGATCCCGTTTGATGGCAGCTCGGCCGGGCGACAGGTCGGACCTCGGGGCACGTGCACAGCGGCCGCGTGGTCTCCGGATGGAAGGTGGATGTACTTTGGCGCGGTCGTTGGAGGCACCTCCCACCTGTGGCGCCAGGAATTCCCGGACGGCACACCAGAACAAATCACGTTCGGCCCGACCGAAGAGGAGGGTATTGCCGTGGCGCCCGGACGGCCGATCGCTGGTGACATCGATCGGGATGCGGCGGAGCGCGATTTGGATTCACGACGCGTCCGGCGAGCGGGCGATTTCTTCGGAAGGTTACGGCGCGGCGCCGCGCCTTTCCCTGGATGGCACGCGCGTTTTTTACCTTCTTGCGCGGGATTGGACGCTCTCCGCAGCCGGCTGGACGGCTGCGTCATCCGAATTGCGCTCGGTCGATCTCGCCTCTGGGAAGACAGACACCGTGCTGCCGGGTGTATCCGTCAGTGATTACGATGTTTCTCGCGACGAGAAGGAAGTGGCCTTCACGACGAGGGAGGCGGGTGGACCACCGCAAGTATGGCTGGCGTCGCTCGACCGGCGCACGGCACCCCGCCGGGTCGCTCAAGGCGGCGATCATGTGTCATTCGGCCCAGACGGAGATCTGCTTTTTCGATCGCTGGATGAGACGACGAACCTGCTGGCTCGCATCAAGAAAGATGGGACTTCACGAGAAGCAGTCACGACCACACCCATTCTCGACAAGGGGACCGCATCCGCAGACGGTGAGTGGGTGGTTGCGACCTTACCCGGGAGCGGCGAAGGTGGCTCTCGTGAACGCGGTGTTTTCGCGATCCCCGTCCGCGGCGGCGTTCCTGTCAGGATCTGCGGAGATTGCAGTTCGAGCTGGTCTTCCGATGGGCGATACTTCTACGTTGCCTTCCACGGACGCGCCACGGCGACATCGCCGGGGCAGACGCTGGCGATTCCCGTGCCGGTCGGGAGGTCACTGCCGGATTTACCCGCGTCCGGAATAAACCTGACTGCCACTGGCTTTAATGTGAAAGGCACGCACGTGGACCACAGCCCAGTGTCAGGACCCAGCCCGACGGTTTACGTGTTCACCAAGACGGACCTGCAGCGAAATCTGTTTCGAGTCCCGCTGCACTGACTGTCGACGCAGCCCGTCGTCCTGGCCGCAGTTCAATTCTGATCGCCGGCGCCGTGAGTGAGCCGCACAGAGCTTGCACGCGGTCGGCGGCTTGCTGTTGTCCACGCGGTGCTGGACCTGCGGGACCGTCCGCAAATAGGCAAACATGCTTTTCAGGTCTTCGTCGGTCATGTTGCGGAAGTACCACCACGGCATGATCTGGCTCAGCTGCCGCGCCTTCACCCATCCCGTGCGCATCACGTCGAGGAACAGCGCCTCGTCGTAGTAGGGGATCCCTGAAGGAGACTGCGTGATGTTGGCGCTTGCCACTTCTCCCCAGGGGCCGCGCAGCAGGAACCGCCGGCGAGATCGAGCTGCTCCATGCGCTGCCCGTGTGCCATGGGCGTATGGCAGTCGCGGCAGCCGCCGATCGTCACGAGATAGTCCCCACGCTTCACAAGCTGTCGACGTGTCGGGCTCGCCCACCGGCTCGGTCACCGGCTGTGGTGCGCTTCGAATCAGGTACTTGACGGGAAAGATCAGCTCGGTCTTCGGCACCGCCCGGCGGACGGGCGGGATCGAACGCAGGTAGACGATGACGGAGGCGAGATCCTCATCCGACAGATAGCGGAAATTCTCATACGGCATGAACGGAAACAGCGCGCGGCCGTCGTTGCCGATGCCCTCGCGAATCGCGCGCGCCAACTGATCGTCGGTCCAGTTCCCCGCTCCGGTCTCTTTGTCGGGCGTGATGTTGGGCGGGTAAACGGCGCCAGGCAGATCCTGCAATGGAAATTTCGGTGTCCCGGCGCCATGCGTCCCCGGCACTTCCGGTGCATCATCGCGAGACCAGTCTCTGTCGCTGTGACACGCGAAACAATTGGCGACGCTCTCGGTGAGATAGCGACCGCGCGCCAGCCGTTCGGGCGTTGAATCAAAACGACGGTCGGTCAGGGCCCGGGCGTTCGGGCCAATGAATGGACGCCAACCAATCGTTGCCGTGATACCGATAGCCAGCAGCGCAATCAGGATGACGAAAATCCATCCGGCAATCCTTAACACCTTCGAGCGATGCATCCTGCCTCCAGTTTTGGGTGTCGCGACGGCTGATTATGGCTCAGCAGAAGCCAATACGTTTGCCGCCATGCTATTGTTCGATCGATGAACGCGCCGTTCGCGGTGGGTGTCATCCTCATGGCAATAACTGCGGCCGGCTGCGCCAAAAGCCGCGCGCCCATCGAGATTGCTCCCCCACCATCGAATGCTCCGGCGAACACCGAACGCGAGCTTGACGGCTACGCCGCCGCTCTCGCGGCCATCGTCGATGCCTTGCAGCAGCTTGGAATGCCGCGAGCGGACGTGCGGCTGATCCTGTTTTCCGACCGCCGAAGCTTCGAACAGGGATTGCTGGCCTCAGGCTATCCGCCCGCGCTCGCCCGCTCTGCGTCGTCCTTCTCCGCCATCGGCGGCGCGCGCGTCGTGTTCGTGAATGCTGGTGTGGTCGACCGGTTCGATTGCACGAGGCGGGTCCAGCTCGTCGCACATGAGCTCGTCCACTCGCTCCAATATCAATTCAGCGGTGGAACCCGAGGCGCCTCTGAGCAGTGGTTGAGAGAGGGGTTCGCCGATTGGGTGTCCTACCGCGTCACGGCGCATCTCGGCCTTGCCTCGTTCGACTCACTTCGTGAGGACCTTCTGAGCCCTCTGGCGCGCGCGCCCTTCGGGCTCCTTCCCGCGCCGCTCGAAGACCTCGTGACGTTTCCGCAATGGGTCGACGCCCAGCGGCGGTATGAGGCGCCGCTGTATCCCCAGGCATTCATCGCTGTCGAGTTGCTTATCGAAATGTACGGCGTTCCAGCCGTCATCGGCTATTTCGAACGCTTCAGCGCCACGAGCGAGCACGAACGCGTGTTCGCTGACGCGTTCGGGCTGGACCGCGCGGAATTTGATCGCCGCTTCGTACGCCGGTGGCGCGAGACCGTCGCGAAGTCCAGGCACATGCGTTAGACACCGTTCGCAGAATCCAGCGGCTGAGACTATTTGAGAGGCGGACCGATGTTCAACAGTTCGATCATGATGAAAATGGTTGACGAAGTCATTCGCGAGCAGGATCTACCCTATCAGGCCAGAAGAATCTTTGAGCCGCCCGACCAATCGTGGACCTGGTGTTGCGAATTCGCCGACCCAACACCGTCAGAACCTCATCACAGATTCGAAATCTGCGTGCGCTGGCCCTCGGGTTCCAACTACGAGTCCGTCAAAGCGGACCTCACGCGTCAGCTCGTGGCCCACGTCAAACGATGACGACGTCCTGCCCTGTTCCATTCATACAGCGCATCTCCCGATCGATGGTAGAAGCTGGAGAGAGCAAAAACGGAGGTGAATCGTGGGAACCCGTCGCACCAGAGAGATTGTCAGGATGCTCACAGCGGTGGAGGCAGAACTGCCTCCGTGGAGCGTCCCGCACGATCCGGGCATGATCGACGTCGCACGCCGTGCATATGAGATCTTCGAGTCGAGAGGTGGGACCGATGGAGCCGATGTCGACGACTGGCTACAGGCTGAGCTCGAGGCGCTAACGCGACACTCGTGAACGAGCCGCGCGAGGGGCCGTATCGATCTGCGGGTACATCCAGGAGTGCTCCAGCCCGGGATGACGTTTCCCATATCGCGCGGGAACATCCTGCGTCCAGTTGCTGGCCATCGTCAGACAGAACGCCAGCAGGGACACAAGCGCGAAGGACTGCAGGAGCGACGGCCTGACGTCGGCAACAGGGCTCGACCGCGCGGGAAACGGCGCTCGTGCGCCGAAACGACCCAGGCGGCGCAGGCGCGAGCGCGCAAGCAGGAGAATGCCCAGAAACGTCATGACGATGTTCAGCGTCTGGCCAGTACCGAGCGCCAGACGATGGGTCGGGTAGTCTCGGAGCAAATCGATGAAGATGCGCGGAAACGCGTACCAGAAAACGAATCGTGCGGCCGTCGCTCCCGGCGTCGCGTTGGTCTTGCGCACCGACAGTAGATAGGGGATGAGCAGAAGATTCTTCAGACCGTCATAGAGCACGACCGGGTGCCGAATCCCCGCTGCGTAAGGGAACTGCACGCCCCACCAGACGTCGGTGACGGCACCGACGATCGTGCCATCGATGAAGTTTCCAATCCGTCCAACACCCATCAGGAACGCACCAGGAATCACCAGGGCATCGGCGAGCTGCAGAAATGGTTTGCGATACACGTACGTGAAGATCGCACTGCCGGCCGCCGCTCCGAGCAGCAGTCCGTGCGTGGCCATGCCGCCCAGCCAGTACGCAGGAATCAGCAACAGGTGCTCGCGGTAGAACGGCCATTCGTCGAACGCGACCTCGACGGCGCGCCCGCCGGCGAGGACGCCGAACGCGATGTAAAAGGTCAGGGAATAAACCTCAGCGAGGGTGAGGCCGAGCCGCTGACGGGCACGCCGAAGATACCAATGAAGATTCAGGAATCCGAGGGTGTAGCTGAGCCCGTACCACCAGAGATGAACCCCGCCGATCGAGCCCAGAATCGGGTCGATGGAATGGACGATAGGGTGCGGCATATCTCTGGTTGCGAAATCTGCATCCAGACAGGCTCAAACCGGACACTCTTGGGGGATCTCTTACGGAGACAAAAGTCCTCGTTTGGGAAGCCTAGCGTTCATATTGACGACCACCGGGGCTGAAGTCACGCCCGAGCGCTGGCAGCCGGTTTGCTCTAAAGCACGCGAATGGCACTGGCGGGAGGTCAATCGCGTCCCGCACTCGTGCTCATTTGCATCCTGGTCACGCCGATTCTCGCGTGGGCGCAAGGCGGGCCCACCGGAGTCACTCTGGTCTCGGTGCCCATCGGCACCACGAACGAACCCAATCCCGAAATTTTCGTCGTCGCTCCCGGCAAGCTTTCATATCGATTCAGCCTGAATGGAGCGCCGTACTCTCCTGAGCTTCCGATCGCGTCGCCAATCAAATTGTCGGGCGAGGTCGAGTTGGGCGGGCTGCGGTTCACGGCGGGAACGAGCGAGCTCATCGAGTTCCTGAAGCTGAAAACCACCGACGCGGCATTCACCGACTTTCTGGATCGCCTCACCCTTGATCAGCTGCACTCGCCGTTGCAGGTGACCTACATGATCAACAGGAAGCGTGCGGTCGTCGCGCCTGAGAACGTCCTGAACCTTCGCGGCGCAGGCGTGTCGGCGCTCGGGGTCACCTTGCAGGAAAAGACGGTGATCGCACCAAGCTTCGAGCTCAGGGCGCTCGAGATCGGTGGCGGGCACCTGTTGGGGCCATCGATGGCAGGCGGCGCGCGACACTTCACGCTCCGGGTGCCAATGACGACGGCGCAGGTGACGCTGACCCCGCAGGTCGACACGGGAGCGACGCAAATCTTCGTGGACGGCCAGCTGTCACCCTCCGGCCACGCCATCATCGTGCCGGTGTTCCAAGACGGGCAATCAATCCCGCTGCAGACCGTGGGGCCCGGCAACAACGTCGCGTCGTATGTCATCGAAGTCCAGCACGACGATTCGCTCGAGCCGACTGAGTACCGCAGCTACTATCTGCGGACCTTCACGCCCGCTTCCGCCTACGTCAGCATTCGCAACACCGGCCCGGCAGTCATCGCCTACCAACTCGCCTTCAATCAGAAATTTGGTGTGACCACGCAGGAAATCGTTCGGACCATCCAGGACATGGAGCCCGAGTTCCCGGATGAGCCCATTCAACGAAAGGTGTGGCGCTTCATTCGCGACAACCGCTACCACTTCGACCCGCTCACCGCGGCGCGATGGAATCATTCACCCGGGTTGTTCTTCAGCTCGATTGGATTCGGTTATTGCGACGACAGCGCGTCATTGTTCCGGCACCTCATGACCGCCATGGGATTCACCTCACGTGTCTGGGCATTGAACGGGCACGTGGTGCCGGAGGTGCTCGTCGGCAATCGCTGGGAAATGTGGGATCCCGATCTGCAGGTCAGCTATGTCAATCACAGCGGCCTGGTGGCTGGTGTGGAGGAACTGGCCACCGACCCGGATTTGATTACGCATCCGCTCGTGGCGGTGCCGGGTGCAAATTGGGCTGCCTACGACCAGACCACTGCGGACCTGTACTCGAGTCGCGACGACAACAGCCCGTTCGACTGGTACAACTGGGTCCCTGCTGTCGGCGACTCGTCGATGACGTTTGAGATTCCGCCGGGCGGAGTGTTCGAGTTCCCAGACCTGTACGACGGCCCCTTGACCACAGTCTATGGGACGCAGGTGCCTTCGTATGCGAACGCGCGTCTCGTCGTGCCGGCGGGCTTCTCTGGTACGTTGAGCCTCCCTCTCGTGATTCAGTCGATAGGATGGTCGAACCGCCCGACGTTGCGCGTGCTCACAAAAGACGCAGCGGGGAACTGGGACGCGCAGCCGACTGTGGCGTCCTGGGTCGTCGATGCAGAGCGTCCATTCACGGTCGCGAGGCAGCCATCCGGGGCCTACAACTCGCAGGAACCGGTCACGCTGACGACGAGCGAACCGGCAACCATCTATTACACGACCGACGGAAGCACGCCTTCTGAAGCGTCACTCACTTATACCGCTCCAATCGCCCTGTCGACCGGCGCGATCGTGAAGTTCTTCGCCGTGGATCAGCTCGGGAACAAGGAGAACATGAGAACCTACGCCCCCCCTGTGCAGCAAGCGCAGGTGCAGCTCATGGGCGCGAACAGTCAAACGGCGGTCTTCGCGGGGGCAGCCTCGGGAGCGAGCGGTTCGTACCGAGTACATGTTCATGTTGCGCGATCCATCCGGGAACTGGTCGATCGCGCGCTACTATCAGGCGGCGAACACCTGGAGCTTCGACAAGTCGAGCGCGCCCCTGGGTTCATACGCAGTTCTCGTTTGTGTGCGCAATCAGGGGACGACTGGCATGTGCGATCGGTCGGCCGAAATGAGCTTCGTCGTCCAGCTCGCGGCTGCCCCGATCCTCGTCAACCCAGGCGACCAGGTGGACAGCGTCAACGTGCGGTCGTACAAAGCCGCGATCCTCGCCGATCTGCCGATCGCATACTGGCGGCTCGACGAGCAGGGCGGGAACGTCGCGGCCGATAGTGCCGGGGCACATCCAGGCGGCCGATTCGGATCCTTGACGCACACGCAGCCCGGCGCCTTCGGCATCGGCACCTCCGCGACCACGTTCGACGGGGCCACCAGCTACGTGCAAGTACCGCATAGCGCCACGCTCGCATTGGACGGCGATCTGACGCTCGAGCTGTGGGTCAATGCGTCGCTGGCCACACGCCAAACCCTGCTTTCCAAGGACTATCGGCGCGAGCTCGAGCTCACGTTGGAAACCAACGGCCGGCTGAATCTTTATCAGGGGAACGGCGTGACGTACGGAAACGTGCTGTCGGCCCCCGCTGCCGTCGGCGCGAACGTGTGGCAGCACGTGGTCGTCACGCGATCGACCGCGACCAGGACGGTTCGGTTCTACGTCAACGGTCAGCCCAAGGGCACCGCCAGCTACAGCGTCGATCCGATCGCCGGCACGAAACCGCTCTCGATTGGTCGCAGCGAATCGGATAATCAATACGTGAACGGCCGGCTTGCCGAAGTGGCGCTGTATCCCAGCGCGCTGAGCGCCATGCAGATAACCAGGCACTACACGATGAGGCTCGCGAACGGCACGGGCAGACCGGTCGAACTGCCTCTCGTGGCGAGCGACGCAAATGGCGACCTCCTCACCTACAGTGCGACGAATCTCCCTCCCGGGCTCACGATCGATCCGGTCACGGGATTCATCTCCGGTTTCCTGACAAAGACGAGCGCAGGCGTGTTCCACGTCGTCGCCACGGTTTCCGATGGCCTCCTTTGGCACAGTCAAACCTTCGAATGGACCGTCACGCACGTGAACGGCCCTCCCGAACTGGTGGCACCTGCGGCACAGATGCACATCGTGAACACGCCGGTGACGCTTCAAGTGTCGGCCAGCGATCCGGACGACGACGGTCTAACGTTCAGCGCGAGTGGATTGCCTCCGACTCTGACGATCGATCCTGCGACCGGTCTCATTTCCGGCGGACTCCCTGTCGGAAGCGAAGGCAGTTATTCGGTCACCGTCACAGCGTTCGATGGTGAGCAATCGAGTACCGGCACGTTCACATGGATCGTCGTCCAGCCAAATCATGCCCCGACGCTGGTCAATCCCGGCGCACAGGTTAACGAGACCCGCTGGAAGTACCCACCGGTCGTGATCGCAGACCGGGCGCTCGCGTACTGGCGACTGGGTGAGTCGTCCGGTACGGCGGCCGTGGACAGCATCGGCGGCCGCGACGGGAATCTCCTCGGCGGCGTGGTCCCCGGCCAGCCGGGTGCACTCGCCGATGGCACCAGCGCCATGCTGTTCAACGGATCGAACGCCTACATTCAGGTGCCCGGCAGCACGGCGCTGTCGCTGGCGGGCGATCTGACGCTGGAAATGTGGGTCAACGTGTCGCTGGCCACGCGGCAGACGTTGATCTCCAAGGACTACGCTCGCGAATTCGAGCTGACGTTGGAGACCAACGGCCAGCTGAATTTCTATCACGGTGACGGCGGAACCTACGGCAACGTGCGGTCAGCCAACGGCGCGGTTGTTTCCAACGTCTGGCAGCACGTGGTGGTGACGCGCTCGACGGCGACCCGGACGATCACCTTCTATGTCAACGCCGTGGCGAAGGGCGCCGGCACGTACACCATCCTGCCTGCCCTGGGCCCGACCCCTGTGTCGATCGGCCGGGCGAAGAGCGGCACCCAATGGGTAAACGGGCGGCTCGACGAGGTGGCGATCTACCCCGTTGCGCTCACCGCCACCCAGACCCTTGCCCACTACGCGCTGCGCACCTCACCGGGCCACGACCAGGTTGCACTGCCGCTGTCGGCCGTCGATCCCGATCATGACGTCCTGACTTACAGCGCGACAGGGCTGCCGGCAGGACTCTCGATCGACGATGCGACCGGCTTGATTTCTGGTGAGCTCACGATGGCGAGCGCGGGCGTACATCAAGTCACCGCAACGGCGAGCGATGGCGCGCTCTCGCACAGCCAGACGTTTACCTGGACCGTCACAGAGGCGAATCACGCTCCGATCGTTGCGAGCCTCGCTCCTCAGACGAGCGCGGAAGGTGCGCACATCTCGCTGCCCGTCCCTGCTATCGACCCGGATGGCGATGCACTGACCTACAGCGCCAGCGGTCTTCCCTCGCCTTTGATGATCGATGCGGCCACAGGGCTGATCCAGGGAACGCTGTCGTACACGAGCGCCGGTGCCTATGACGTCACGCTGATGGTGTCGGACGGGCGCGTGTCACGGGCCCAGACGTTCACATGGAGCGTGGCCAATACCGACCGGCGCGCTGTGCTGGCCAATCCCGGTGCGCAGACGAGTCGGCTGATTACCAGTTTCCCTCGGGCCGTTGTGAGAGATGCGCCGCTTGCGTACTGGCGCCTGGGTGAGATGTCCGGCACGGCGGCAGTGGACAGCATTGGTGGCCGTGACGGGAATCTCCTCGGCGGCGTGATCGTCGGCCAGCCGGGTGCACTCGCCGACGGCACCAGCGCCATGCTGTTCAACGGATCGAGCGCATACATTCCGGTGCCCGGCAGCACGGCGCTGCCGCTGGCGGGCAATCTGACGCTGGAGCTGTGGGTCAACGTGTCGCTGGCCACGCGACAGACGTTGATCTCCAAGGACTACGCTCGCGAATTCGAGCTGACGTTGGAGACCAACGGCCAGCTGAATTTCTATCACGGTGACGGGGGGACCTACGGCAACGTGCGGTCGGCCAATGGCGCGGTGAACCCCAACGTCTGGCAGCACGTGGTCGTGACGCGCTCGACGGCGACCAGGACGATCGCTTTCTATGTCAACGGCGTGGCGAAGGGCACGGGCCCGTATACGATCCTGCCGGCCACGGGCACCACACCGGTGTCAATCGGCCGGGCCAGGAACGGCACCCAGTGGGCGCACGGCCGGCTCGACGAGGTGGCGACTTACCCAGTCGCCCTCAATGCCGCCCAGATCCTTGCGCACTACGCGATGCGTACCTCGCCGGGGATCGACGAGATCGCGCTGCAGGTGTCAGCGATGGATCCCGATGGCGATCCGGTTTCTTATGGCGCTGTCGGATTGCCGCCGGGCCTCACCATGAACGGCGGCACCGGGCTGGTCTCTGGAACACTCACCGGCAGCAACACCGCTACGTATGAAGTGACGGTAACAGCTTCGAGCGGCTCGCTCTCGTCGAGCGAAGTCTTCTCGTGGCAGATCACCGACTGATCTCGGAGGCTACGCTTTCATCGCGACGCCGTTCTTGACGAGCCAGTCGTGCGCGATCTGGGCGGCCTCGCGCGGCGTGTAAGGCATCTGTCCGCCGCTGTCGAGCTCGACCATAATCATGCCTTCGAGCTTGCGCCCTTCCATGAGGTCGAGAATGGAAACGAGGTCCACCTTGCCGAGCCCCAGCGCGCAGTAGCCGGCCATCGACGGGCCGCCCACCCAGTCCTTGAAGTGCATGTGCTGCACGACCGGCAGGAACGTCTTGACGACCGCGACCGGATCGACGCCGCCCTTCTGGAGCTGACCGATGTCAGGACCGAACTTCACGTAACGCGTATCGACGGACTCCATCGTCGCGTACGTTTCATCGCGCGTCTCGACGGCGGTGCCGGTGTGCTGATGCAGCGCCGCAATCAGACCGATGCCGGTGATGGCCTTGCCGAGCTCGTTCAGCGTCGTGATGATGTTCTGCTTGTGGTCGTTGTAGTTGTAGCTCTGACCACCAACACGGCCGCTCGGCCCGATGACGATCGTCCTGCCGCCGTACTTCTTCAGGATCTTGCCGACGCCAACGGCCGCGGCGATCGTGTCGGCGCGCTGCGCCGGGTCGGTCAGGTTGATGCTCGTGTAGCTCGAGACGAGCGGCAGTTTGTATTTCTCCACGAATCCGCCGAGCACTCCCTGACTCTCGAGGCCGTTGATTTGCCAGTCGAACAATTCGAGACCGGAGAACCCGAGACCGGAAACGTCGGTGAAGATCGTTTCGTTGAGCGCCGGATCGGGGGGAGGCGGCGGACCGCCGCCTCGACGCCCGCCGCCGCTGCGAGCCGGCCACGTGATGCCCGTATGCCCGATCGCGACATTGCGCTTTTTCCCCTGCGCCCACGCCGGAAGGGCCCGCGTCGTCGCTGCCGCGACCGACATGGCGAGGAGTTGGCTGAACGTTCGCCGATCCATCATCGTGACTCCCATAGTGACCTCGCTATCTCTGCGGCAGGGAATACGCGACCCAGCCCATTGGTGCCCCAGCCGGCGTTGGCACAGGACCGCCGCCGCGTCCAGTGGGTGCTGAGCTGGCCGCTGGCACCAGCAAGTACGTGCGGCCGTCCATCTCGTACATCGCCGGCGAACCCACGAAGTTGCCTCCGAAGCGCGACGACCACAACTGTTTGCCGCTCTCGCTGTCCCACGCGCGGATCTGATTGTCACGCCCGGCGCCGAACACAAGACCCGACTCGGTCACGATGATGCTGTTGCGCATCTGCGGAACGCCCGTTCCGGTGACACCACGATCCACGAGCGAGGGATCGTCGCCGAAACCGATGCGCCACTTGATGGCGGGCTCATTCAAGTCGTATTTCACGATCGTCGTAAAGGGCGGCTTCATGCGGTTGCCGATCGTGCCGTATTCGTTGATCACCAGGCGCTCCATTTGCGGCACCCCCTCCGGATACGGCGGCGGGGTACCGCGACCGCGTCCACCTGGGGATTCCGGACGCGTCCACACCGAACCGGAGCCGACAATCAGCTCGGGCGGCGCGCCGGATGGGACCGGTGCGGCGCCGCGGCCCCCTGCACCAGCACCGCGTGCCGGGCCCGGCACCGCGGTCAGAAACCTGATCAGAATGTCCGTATCGGCGGCGGTGAGATGAGGGAATGCGGGCATGCGTCCCCGCCCTGTCTCGAGGATCGTGCGGATTTCCACCGCACTGAAACGCGACGCCCCGGCCACGATACCGTTCGCCGGATCGGCGTCCGCGTAGGCCAGCGGCACACCCTCACCCGTTCCCAGACGATCTGCGCCGTGACACTGCTGGCAGTGCTGCCGGTAAAGCCGCTGCCCCGGAGAGGTAAATGCCCCGTCCGCGGCCGCGGTCTCGCTCGGTCTCAACAGGCGGAGCATGCCGGGATTGTCCTGGGTGATCACGTAGACGGCGCCGGTGTTCGGCTCTGCCGCGGTACCGCCGTACAGGGCGGCACCGTTGCTGCCCGGAATGTGCACGGTGTCGGTATGGTTGATCGGCGTGAACAGCCCTTTGTTATTGGCTGCGAGCACTCGTTGTTTGAACCGCTCGTATTCCGCGGGCTCGAGATAGGGATTGATGTCGTCGACGCCGAACGATTGCTTGGCGAAAGGCGGCGGGTTGGTCGGATACGGCTGGGTGGGCCACGTCTGCTCACCCGGCATGTCGGTCTGCGGAACCGGTCGCTCCTCAATCGGCCATATCGGCTCGCCGGTCACGCGGTCGAAAACGTAGAGCCACCCGGTCTTGCTGGCAACGGCGACGACGTCGCGGTCGCGCCCGTTGTGCCGGATCCTCGTGAGCTGCGGCGCCGCGTTGTTGTCGAAATCCCAGAGATCGTGGTGCACCATCTGGAAATGCCAGAGGCGTTTGCCCGTTCGCGCGTCGAGCGCGAGGATCGATGTGCCGAAGAGATTGGCGCCGATGCGGTCGGCGCCGTAGTAATCGTAGGTTGGCGAGCCGGTCGGTATGTAGGCGATCCCGCGCTGCGGGTCGACCGTCATCTCACCCCAGTTGTTGGTGCCGCCGATGTATTTCCAGGCGTCTTTCGGCCACGTGTCGTAGCCGAACTCACCTGGACGCGGTACTGTGTGAAAGGTCCAGACGAGCTTGCCGGTGTGCACGTCGTAGGCCCGAATGTCGCCCGGCGGCGACATGTACCCTTCACCCGGGGCGCTGCCGACAATGATCAGGTTCTCGAACACCTCACCGGGAGTCTGCGACTGTATGCTCCCGATCGTTTCCGGGTCGCGTCCGTCGATGCCGACCCTCAAGTCGACGGCGCCGTTAATGCCGAACGACATAATCGACTTCCCGGTCTTCGCGTCCAGCTGCTGCAACAGGCTGTTCATGGGGAAGATGAGGCGCTGATCGCGGCCGTCGCGGCTTTCCCAGTACATCATGCCGCGGTTGCTCATGCCGTTCATATTCTCGCGGACCCATAGTTCGCGGCCCGTCTTTGCGTCGACTGCGACGATCGATCCGTTACGGCCGCGACCGTAGATCACGCCGCGCGCGACAATAGGACTGCTCACGGTCTCGCCGTGAGGGTAGCTCCACGCGACCTGGAGTTGATTGACGTTGGACTTGTTGATCTGTTTCGACGCGAAGTAGCGCGAGTTATCCGCACCATTCCCGTATCCAGGCCACCACTTGCCCGTGGAGGACTGGGCCAGGCTCGTCGTGACGGCTGCAAGGACCGCGACGGCTCCCACAGCCGCTACGAGGTATCGCCGGAATCGCAAGACAGTCTGAGACATTCACGAGCTCCTTCTACGGCTTCAAGGAACGTGCTACTTCTTCGCACGCGGCTGGCCGAGGAACGCGAACGCGCCCAGCTCGCCCGACGTCACCAGATCCATCACGCCGTCCTTGTTCAAATCCACGGCGAGCACCTGCGAGCCTGCACCCGACTGGTTGTGCACCAGCTCCGGCACGAATTCGGCGCCGCCGGGCGCCTGCTTGTTGCGAGCGGTCCGATAGACGTACAGCACCGCTGCGCCGTACGGATCGGGATCGGTGTAGCTTTCGTTGTGCGAGAAGAATCGTTTGCCGATGACGAAGTCGGTCGTGCCGTCTCCATTCATGTCGGCGCACGCCGAGCCATGGGGTTCGGAGAAAACCACGCCGCCGGCGTTCTTCGAGGCGAAGTCATCCGAGATCATATGACGCACGAACGAGATCTTCCCGCCGGCATCGCGCTTCTGCTCGAACCATGCGATCCCGAATATGTGCGCCTGCAACGACGTCACGACGTCGTTGAGCTTGTCGCCGTTGACGTCGTACACGCACATCTCGGCGCCGCCGGGCGCTCCACGGCCGTTCTGACGGCCGAAAGCTACAGGATGGTACGGCCACATCTCGGTCGTAGCCTTCGCGGGCTGTTCCCACCATCCGTAGACATTCAGAATGTCGACGCGCCCATCGCCGTTGATGTCGCCGGCGCCGATGCCGTGCGCCGCGTAAGTGCCGGGCTCGCCAACCTGCGTCGAAAGCCATGGTCCATTGGGGTTGGCCGGATCGGGCTTCGCCCATCGCATTGCGCCGGCGCTCGCATACACGAGATCGGGTTTGCCGTCGGCGTCGATGTCCTTCATCGCCGACACTTCCGACACGTTGGGCGCCGGCGGCACGACTCCGGGGTAAAAGTCCCACCGTCTCGGCTCGCCTTTCGGATTCACATACAGCCGGGTATTGGAGGTAGACGCCAGCAGCACGTCAGGCCATCCGTCGCCGGTAAAGTCGCCTGCGAACTCGAGCCAATTGGACGAGAAGCTCGTCGAGGGATTGGTGGAGAGCGCCATGTAGAACTCACGGACCTTCGTGAAATCCGGTCCCAGAAAGATGAAGGGGCCCGAGACGATGTCCATGTTGCCGTCGCGATCGAAATCGGCCGCGCCCGACGCGAACGAATAATAAAAGGGGTTGAGCCGAAGGATGCGGTAGTTGGAGGACAGCTGTTCCGGCACCACGCGCTTCAGGCTCAGATCGCGATACGAGACGTCGCGGAAGCGCACTTCACCCGAGCCGCCGACATAGATCGCGATGGGACCGAACGTGCCCAGATCGTCGTCGGCCGCGCCGCCGCCGTTGGCCGACGTGTTCACCCATGGCCGGAAGATGTTCGCGTCGATGACGACATCGACGTCATTCCAATCGTTTGGCTTCAGTTCAGAGGAGGACGGCTCCACCACATCGGGCAGCATCGCGCCCGAGGGCAACATACGGCGGTCCTGGTTAAGCCCGGCACCCGCACCTCGTCCCGCACCGGCACCGCGTCCCGCGCCGGCACCGCGCGCAGCGGCTGCGGCCGCTTGCTCGGCCGCGGATGGCGCGATGCGCATCAGTCCGCCGCCGGGGCGCAGGCGCTCGCGCGTCAATATTTTGCCGTTGGTATCGATCGTGACGGCATAGCCGCCTACCTCGCCTGCGTCGAGCGAGAGGAAGAGACCCTTCATCCCCGTCGCCGTTTTCTCGGCGCGCAGCAACACACCGGTGCGGCACGCGCCGACGCACTTGAAGTCAGCGCCGAACTGGACGTCCTGAAACGACTTGTCGAGTACCAGCCAGCCGCCATCTGCCGACTTGGGCGTGCCCACCAGCTCGCCGTCGACGGCTTTCCAGTCGGCCGCGCCGAGCACGTGCCACCCGGCCAGCGTGCTGCCTTTGAATGTCCAGTCGGGGACGAACGTGCTGCGCGTGCCGGCAACAGGAACAGTCAAGACCGCGGCGAGCGTTGCTACCAGGCCAAGAAGTCGACGGGACATATGCGCCTCCAGGAAAAGTGCGACGACTATAATCGATTATCGATAGAAGTTACAGTCTCGACGAGGATGCGGGTTGGTATTGCTGCGTCGAGAGAAAGACTGGGGTCAGTTCGTCGCCGGAAGGAGGGTGAGGGCACAGAGCTCCGCTTCTGTGCGGGAAACAATCCAGCCTTCCAGCTGCACCGATCGTCCCTTCTGGAAGTCACGACGCACGGCAAGACCCAGCGCGCTGATGGCATTCTGCTGACTTGGGGCCCGTTCGATGACCTCGAGCGCACCCATCGACGCCTTGCGAATCGACTCTGCGCTCGTGTCGAGCCCCAGTTGCCGTAGGTATGCTTCGCCAATCGCACGCGCTGCGTCGGTGCGGCCGCCGAAATAGCCAGCGGCAGCGGTGCCCGCCTGCGGTTTCTGCAAGCCTTCAACAGGTGCCAAAGGGATGAGGAACGGCGTGCCGCACGCCGCCAGCGCCCGCAACAGGAACTCGCGTCTGGGATAGCTGTTCATACGCTCTTCTTCATCGGCGAGGCGCCCCGCTTCAGCGTGTCCGCGAGTCGGTGGGCCAGCGCCACGATAGTCAGGGTCGGATTGGAATCTCCCCCCGTCGTGAAGACCGAACCGCCGGTGATGTAGAGATTCTCGACCTGGTGCGTCCGGGAATCGGCATTGACGACGCTCACGGCCGGGTCGGTTCCCATGCGCGTCGCACCCATGTGATGCCCTCCGGGATCCTGCCGCCACACGAAGCGCGAGGCATCGCCAGGAATCCACGTGCGCGCAAGGCCTGCCGCACCCAACTCGCGCGCCAGAATCACCATTGCGCGGCGCATTCGCACGTCATCCTCCGGAGCGATCCGCCAGTCGAGCGCCACCCTCGGCATCCCCAGCGCATCGAGATCCTCTGTCAACGTGATGCGGCTTTCTCGAAATGGCGACTGCTCCGACCTCACCGTCAACTGGGTGGCATTGAAGTCGCCGTCGCCGCGCGTCAACAGGGCCTGCGCGGTGCTCGCGGGGAGCACCTCGCTCTGCGCCTGAACCGAAGTGGCGCGCCCAGCACCCGGCCCCGCAAATGTCGCCGAGAAATTCAGAAGCTTCTCCCGGCGCGAAATCTCGGCAGCGAGGCCAAGCGCTCCGAGCGTTTCCACGACGGTCCCGTCTGCCCGCTTGAGATCCGACGGTCCGCGCTTGTAAAACGACAGGTCGACCGATGACGGGTGCACCACGCCCACCGAGTTGTAATAGTGGGGATGCTCCATGAAATACCTGCCTACCACGCCGTGGCCGTTTGCCACGCCGTCGGATTCCTGGGATCGCGACGCCAGCAGAACGCGGGCGTTTTCGATACCCCCAAGCGCGAGCACATACCGGCCGGCGTGAACGTTGAACGTGGTCCCTTGGAGGGTGCGGCACGCAAACGACTCGACGCGTCCCAGACGCTGATCCAGGCGGATATCCTGCACGTTCGCGAATGTGATCACGCGAACGTCGTCGGCCTGTCCCAAGACATCTGAATAAAAGCTGCCGAACCGCGTCGGCGGGCTGAACTGGTAGTAGCGTTGGTCGATAGCGTCGCCCAACGGCAGCAGTGCCTTCCCCGTCGCCTTCGCGCGGGCAGCCGAGTTCCAATCAAACTCGCCAATCTGAACGGTTTCACAGGCGCGGCGGTAAAACGGAACCAGATCGGAATACTTGAACGGCCAGCCGCTCAACGGAATGTAGTCTCGCTTTTCGAAATCCTGTGGGGTAAGCGGACGGCACCAGCCGGCCCAGTGCCCCGTCGTGCCGCCGAGCGCGCGAATCCGCATCGTCCGAACATTCCAGGTGTCGATGCCGGTCATCCGGCCCTCGGACAGCGCCTGCACATCCGGATCTCGTTCAGCGCCGCCGCTCTCGAGAAGCAGGACCGACAGTCCGGACGCACGCAGATCCAACGCGATCGTTATTCCCGCCGCGCCGGCGCCGGCAATGCACACGTCGGCCTCGAGCGTCTCGCCGTCGGCGAGCGTGCGAGCGTCGGTGATCATTTTGTGGCGGCATCCTTCCACAGCGGCGGTGGTGTGTCAATCGCGCAATGGCGGAATCATCGAGGATTTTGTGATTTCGACTGCCAGCGCCTGTCGACTGGCGGTCGCGCCCTACGACGACGCCGAATCAAACCTCACGATGACCGCGGTGATATTGTCGCTGCCGCCCGCGTCGTTCGCCTGAGCCACCAGCCTCTGGCAGGCAGCTGCTGGATCCGATTCCGCGCGAAGAACCGTTGCAATCGCCTCGTTGGTCACCATCTCGGTCAACCCGTCGGAACACAGCAGCAGGCGATCGCCGGCATGCACGTCGAGTGCGTGCGCTTCCACATGGACGCCGGCTTCGGCGCCACCCACCACGTTCGTAATCACATGGCGGAGCGGGTGCTGGGCGACCTGTTCGGGCCGAAGCTCGCCCCGGCGGACCATATCCGCCGTGAGCGTGTGGTCACGCGTGATCTGGCGCAACTGGTCGCCTTCGAAGATGTACGCGCGACTATCGCCGACGTGGACGACACATACCCGGCCGTCGAGATGATATGCCAGCGTCAAGGTCGTGCCCATGCCGCTCAGCTCCGCATGCTCCAACGATTCCTCGACGATCTGATAGTCGGCCTCGTGGAGCGCTGTCTGAAACTGCTTGAGGGCCGTCAGGGCTTCGGGTTTGTCCGAATGGAAGAACCACTTGAAGGTATTAAGCGTGAATTGCTCGATCGCGACGACGGCCATGGCGCTGGCCTGTTCGCCGGCACGGTGGCCGCCCATACCGTCGGCGACGAGAAACAAATGACCGCGGTCGTTTCCGAACTGCGCCTTTGGCTCAGGCAGGCTCGTCTGCCAGATGCGCATGGTCTTGGTGAGCTCCGCGATCAGAAACTGATCCTCGTTCGACGGTCGCACTCGGCCGGTGTCGCTGATGCCGAAGGCCTTCACAACCAGCGGGGAACGTCCCATCTGCGGCTCGTTCATCGACGTTTCACGGAATCGACCTGACCGAGGTCGACAGCGCGCAGCCTCCATTCATGAGTGTCATACGGTATCGGCGTTCTCATCTTGTGACCGTTCAAAACAGCACACCGCTGTTTGATCAGCATGCTTTCCTGAAATGTTCATTGTGAATTTCGACGCCGGTTGCATCGTCGGAGTGGAACTGGTGGGTGCTAACAAGCGTTGTCTGCAACCAAGATGAGCTGGCTGTCCAGTGCGCCACCCGGATGCCCTGTGAAATCTCAAGGTGGCTTGCCAGCCGTAGCTCGGTTGCGAGCACTGAGGTCCGCCTTCGCCCAGGCTTCGGCGGACATCCTCCGTATGCTCAAACTGAACTGAACGATCTTGACGCTTACCGAGGGGGGAGCGGAGGTAGGCGTCCGGTTAGTTATGCGAACGATGCACAAACTTGCCAGGTCTGCACAACTATGCAAGCGCTGACTATCGTTCGTGCCCGACGTCCCAGCCTGGCGATGTCCATCCGCACCGCTCGCACCTGAGTGCCAGCGTCGCGGAGCCCAGTTTGAGATCGTGACGATGGCCCAGCAGAGCACATGAGAACTGTCTGCCGAAACTCCAAACCCGGTGGAGCATTCCTTCCCGGTAAAGAATTCCGTCATGGAAAATAGTTCCAGTCGTGTCGGGCGCCAGGCTTCCAGTTTCTATGATCATCGCAGCACCTCACTTGGATGTTTGACTCTCGCAGAGCAAACCGCGGACCATCTGGTTCCACGCCGCTCTTAAGGTGCATCAGTAAGGAAACTGCTTATCCGACAATCGTGGCAGTCCGCAGGTTCGTTAGCGATCCGTTAGCCAGATTCGCCCTTAGACGCAAAAAGCCCAGCAAAAAGCTGGGCAATTCAGCGATTGGTGCGGAAGAGGAGATTTGAACTCCTATGGTATTGCTACCGCCAGCCCCTCAAGCTGGTGCGTCTGCCAGTTCCGCCACTTCCGCGTGGGGTGACCCGAAATTATAACTCAGAAATTAGAGCCATTTTCCTGAGCCGCTTCCTCCTGGACCTGCACATTCAGGTACAGGAGGACGTATGTCTCAACTCTGGTGTGCGGTCTGGGGCCACGAGGTCAACAACCACAGGTTCTGCGGGGAATCGGGCGACGAGCGGCGATGCCGGTGCGGCGCCCCGTATCTCGGCAGGGATGGATCACTTACGCATGTCAGACACACGCTGTCGTGCTTTCTCGGACACCACACCTACAGAAAATTGATCGACCGTGACGGCCACACAGAATACGTGTGCGTGCAGTGCGGCCATCCCCTGCTCTTCGAGGCAAGCAGAGATCCGTACAGTCAGTCGTCCATCTTCAACAAGAAGGTGCGGTATCTCTGCGGGATCTTCGGCCACGATGTGCATCTGGTTGCCGATCGCGATGGGTACCGCGAGTTCGCGTGCCACTGCGGGCATACTTTTCTGAAGGCGCGCGAAAACCTCAGGCACATCACGCATCCTGCAATCTGCGTCGTGAGCGGTCACCGGATCAGGTACGTCACCAGACGCGGCGGCTATACGGAGTACATTTGCCGTGATTGCGGTCACCCGTTCTGCTTCGCCGAAGCCTCACGCTGACGTCGATCGGTTGATTGCGACGACCGTCGGTATGCCGTTGCTCAGATTGATTTGTATGTCAATCTGTTCCGCCGACGCCACGCCGGTAATGACGACTATCCACGCAGATGACTCATCACGGAAGATGAGCTCGATGTTGCCCGCGGGAACCCCGGAAATGACGAAATGGCCTGTGGCATCGACCGCGACGGTCAGATTGGTGCCGCCGACCGTCACCGTGAGCGTGGATGCGGAGTCGAGCGTCGGTCCGAGTTTCGCCGCCGTGAGCGGCCGCCCGATCACGGTCCCACTGATGACGGCGCCCGAAACGACCGGGCCGGACGAGCCGGATGGCCCGGTCGGCGATCCGTTCCCGCCGGGCGTCGATCCGCCGCACGCCGATGCACCCAGAACCAGAGAGGCGACGACAAGAATATCGATGAGTGAACGAATCATCAGGAGGCTCCCCTGATTGAAGGAATGTTCTGGGGGTCTCCCTGGAGCAAAGGGCATTCCCGATGTGCAGGCCACTACCAAGTCCAGGGGCGTCAGCGAGATGCACTCACCGCCGGGCGACGCGTGAGCGTGCACCAAGGCTCAAGAATGTAATCAGGGGAAGCTATTTCGGTATGACAGAACGGATGAGCTCCTCGAGCTGAAACGCATGACGGATAGGATGCATGACCGCGTGCTCGAGCATCGCGTCGATGCAGTATCGCACCTTCCATCGCGACAGATATTCAGGTCTCTCGAGCTGATCGTCGGACACGTTCTGCAGCGGTGCGCGCCATTTCTCCAGCACGTGCTCCATGTAGGTGTCGGCTTCCGCCGATAGCACGGGCGCATCTGGTGTCACGCGAATCCCGGGATCTGGCAGCTCGAGCATCTCGCACATCCATGTCATGTAGCCGCGCGCGGCGCCCAGGACGTGGCGAAGCAACGTATCCAGCGACGCATACGCAGGGTCATCAGTTACCGGCAGCACAACCGCAGCAGCTCTGGCACGCTTCCAGGTGTCGAGAAAGCTCCGCAGGTGATCGTCGTGCAGCATCACCAGCGCTCGAACGGCCCGCGAGCGATACACGGGGTCACTTGCTGGCAAATGCGATGAACTCATGTCGCCCCACCAAGCCTGAACGTTTCGCGGACGGACCACTCTCCTTGAACATCGCTCGAGAGCAACCACACCTCAGATGCGACACAGGCAATCGGGAGCGCCGTCTCCACGTCCTTCATCACGCGATTGAGCACGTCATCTTCGCAGCGGTCGGCAATTGTGAGGTGCGGAATAATTGACGAGTACATAGCGCCATACGGTGGGAACTCCGGCCATTCTTCAGCCACTTTCTTCGTCAGTTCAACGAAGAGGTCCGCTGGCTCGGGATGTAGATACGCATTTGCCGGGAACCGTCGGACCTGCGTCAGCGAGAACTGAAACGCCCGCACTGTCGCGAAGAGTTGCCGCAGCCTTTGAACTTCGCCGCTCAGCTGCGATGGCGGCAGAAACGGATACAAGACCGTAATGTGCGCAGGAATGCCGCGGCTCGCCACCGGCTCGAACTGCATTCGCCAACGGCCGACGGTCCTCTCTGCCTCGGGAACGGGGACGACGATCGCTGACTCAGATGGCATGATCACGACTGCCGACTGCAGACTGCCGACTGCCGACTGCCGACTGCAGACTATCTCACCGCGATCGTTGAAGCGTCCGGTGCTTCCACGCCTGATCGAGCACAGCCGCCGCGAAGACCAGACGGAGGCCCGCATGATTCGTTCGAGATCGCCTGGGCTCGGCAAGCCAGGCGACGACGATGCCGATGAGGTACAACCCGAGCATCGGCATCGCGAAGATCGTCATGTTCCACGGATCCGGCGACGGCGTCAGCACGGCCGCGACGATGAAGATGATCAGGATGGCATATCTGAGATGCCGCCAGAGAAATCTCGACGTGATCACGCGCATTTTTGCCAGGAAGAACGCCAGCGTCGGGATCTGAAACACCAGTACCATGCCGACCAGCGACCTGACGTACAGCTCGAAGACGTACTCCACGCGTGGCTCGAACCGTATGCCGGCGAACGTGAAGGTCGCGAAGAAGCTCATCATCGACGGGAACAGCACGTAATGACTGAACGCCGCACCACCCACGCTTCCGACAGCGGTGAGCCCGACGAACGGAATCACGAATTTCTTCTCGTTCGCGTAGAGAGCCGGCGCCACGAACAGCCACACCTGGTACATGATGATCGGCGCGGCAACAACGAGGCCCGCCATGAACGCGATATCGAAGTACACCGCGATCCCTTCTGTGGGCCGGCTGGAGATGAGGGCGGTCCCGGCCGGCAGCGCTCTATAGGTCGGCGCAAACACAAACGAGACCAGCCGGTCCATGAACGCAAACGACGACACCATCCCGACCGCCAGTGCCACACATGAATAAATGAGGCGCCGGCGAAGATCGTCGAGATGCTCGAGGAACGACATCACGCCGCCGGAGTCTTCCTCGCGCTCATCGTCGGGACGACGGATGGGAGAAAGTGCCGCACTCATATCACCTCACTGTTCGCGTCGCGTTGGTGGAACTTCAACGCCGGCCCGTTCGTCAGATCGGGCGTGGCAAACCGCCTGGATCGTCTGCACGCGCGGATCGTGCGGATTCCCTTGCTTGTGCTGTTTGCCGCGATCGTCCGCGTACTGCTCGCTCTGGCCTTCCTGCCATCCGGACTGGTCAAACTGCGCGGAGACCGGTTCACGCTGCTGCCGGTGACGACGCCGGTCGGTTTTTTCTTCGAAGGGTTTTTCCAGGCATCCGGGTACTACCGGTTCGTCGGCGCGATGCAGCTCGTCGCAGCGGCGCTGTTGCTCTTCCCTGCCACCGCGGCACTCGGAGCCGCATTGTACCTGCCGATCATCGTCAACATCTTTGCCATCACCCTTGCCATTGGTTTCGGCAATACCACTGGAATCGCGGGTCTCCTCTTACTCGGAAACGTCTTTCTCCTCTGCTGGGACTACGACCGCTGGCGCGCGTTGCTGCCATCGTCGATATCCACGCCCGGACGCCATCTCGGCCTGGTCAGGACCTGGGCATTGTTCGCGGCAGCGGCGGCTGGGTTTGTCGGCATCACACGCCTGCACCTTGCCTGGCTGCACCGCACCAGTATGCTCGTCCCGGCGCTGCTCGTCGTCGGTGGTGGTCTCGTAGCCCTCGCCACGATGTGGACGATAGTCAGCGAAGGTCAAAATTCAGAACGGTCCGGCTGAAGCCAGCCACGCCGTAATGCAGGGCTAAAGCCCTGCGCTACCGGTTCAGAATTCACGGCAGGGCTAAAGCCCTGCGCTACCACTTCAGAATTCATGGCAGGGCTAAAGCCCTGCGCCACCGCAACGAACTCGACTCTCACGACTCCCAGACTCTTACGGACTCTTCGGACTCTCCGACTCTTCCGACTCCTCCGACTCTTTCGAGTCTTTCGAGCTCCCCGTCTTTTTCGACTCCCAGAGTCTCCTGTCTTCCCGACTCTCCGACTCCCAGGACTCCCTCGACTCTTCTCACGGCATTCCCTCACCCTTCATCATCAGACGCATATGCGTGTTCGCCTGGCGCAAACCGCCCTCGCCGGTCTGCCAGCCCGTTTGCCCGTCGCCATTCGCGTCTGTGCCGATGGCAATCTGATTGATCTGCGCGGTAAGCTCGTCGACCAGAATCTGGCCGCCACCGACATTGGCTGCTGCAATCAACTTGCGAGAGGTCGCGATGGCCTCGTCCGTCCATTTCGCGACGTTCTCGAGCGAAGCGGTAACGTGCCCGGCGTGCGTCTTGACGTTCTCCGAGGCTCCGTCGGACTTTGCCGCGAGCTGCACGTGCTGCAACGCCCCCGCGACGGCGCGCTTGATGCCGTATCCGGTTCCAGGCACCTCGATCGTCACGTAGTTGGTCGGCAGACGCGCGTATGCCGTTTTCAACAGGCCCTGCGTCTCGGCGCCGGGATCCAGCGCGTTCAACACGTAGCCGCCGTAGAGCACGAAGTCGTTGATGCGCCCCTCGAGATCGGCGCGCTCGATCTGCTCGAGCGCGATCTGCGCGTCGGCGATCGCCGTCGGCAGAAACCCCTTGGCATCCGGAGTGTCTTTCCAGCTCGTCATGACATGACCGATATGCGCCTGAGCCGGGTTGGCGGGGGCCTGGGCCGAAATGATTGACATACCAAACGTCATCGCGATCGGTACGGCGGCGCACAGCGACGAGCAGCGCTTTTTGACCACGGTGACCTCCAGCTGCGGATGTTATACGCCTTGTGCTAAATTCACGCGAGCAATTCCACAGCTAAAGGAGATCGCGATGAAGAGAAGTGTTTTTGTTCTTGCCGCCGGAGCGGCAATCGCGGCGGGCTCATTGCTCGCTGCACAACAGGGCCGTCAGGGCGGGGCACCGCCAGCGCCGATGGGATTCTTCGTCACCAGCGTCGGAATGGACGGCGGGAACCTCGGCGGTCTTCAGGGCGCCGACGCGCATTGCCAGAAGCTTGCCGCGGCATCGGGCCGTGAAGGCGCGGGCGCTCGGGTGTGGCGCGCCTACCTGAGCACGCAAGGGCCGAAGGGCGTCAACGCACGCGATCGCATCGGAACCGGCCCGTGGGCCAACTCACGCGGCGGCGTCGTCGCGCGCGATGTCGCACACCTTCATGGCGACACGGTCGAGCTCGCGCAGCTCGGCAGCAACCTGTCGAAGACCACGGCGCTCACCGAGAAGCAGACGATGGTGCTCGGCGCCGGTGATATGGGCCCGGATGGCAAGCCGCTGAACCAGCACGACATTCTGACGGGCTCGACGTCAGCCGGCCGTGCGTTCCCCGAAGGCGAAGACAAGACCTGCGCCAACTGGACGAGCAACGCGGCGGGCAGCGCCCAGGTTGGGCATTTTGATCGCACCGGCGGCGGCAACGCGTCGTGGAATTCGGCGCACGGCAGCAAGGGCTGCAGCGGCCCGAACCTCGTCTCGACCGGCGGCAACGGGTACTTCTACTGCTTCGCTGAAAAGTAAGGAGAAGTGAAACAGGAGATCTCCTGTTTTCCGGAGTCAGTTTTCGTCGGAGGGATCGCGCCAGACTAGAAATGGATCGAGCGCGGTCCCTCCCCACCATCGTTTGTCGGGATCGAGCTTCGAGATTCCGAAGTGCAGGTGCGGCGTGTTGTCCGGCGCGTTGCCTGTCGTCCCGACCGCTCCCAGCACATCACCCTTCCGTACCGTCACACCCTCTTTCATTCCAGGTGCGTAGCTGTCGAGGTGTGCGTAGTAGTAGACGTATTTCTCCGACGGATCGAACTGATACACCGTCAGCCCGCCCGCATTGCTCGTAAAGAGCTTCGCAATGGTTCCGTTCTCGACCGCGAGGACATCGGTGCCGCGCGGCGCAAGGATATCGATCGCCTCGTGACGCCGGCTGCCGCGTGCGTCGTGGAAGCTCGATACGAGAGCGTCTGCGTCGAGCCCGCGCACCGGCACGGCGAGCGACCGCCCGCGCAAATCGTTGACATCAGATCCCAGCACCATCGTGTTGGCAGAAATCGTCGGTCCTGAATTGCGCGCGACAAGCGGGTCATGCGTCCCGGCGTCGACCGGTCTGGCCTTCGGCGCAGATCGATCGACGCCGGCGTTGAACGACACCGGATAGTCGGGCCTCACCCAGTTCAGTGTTTTCGCGCCGGCCCACCAGACGAGCAGAATCACCGACAGCGTCACCCACGGCGCAACGGCTTCCACCGGAACCGATCGACGGCGGTGCCTGATAGTCATTGAATCGTAACTTTGGTCCCAGGGCCCACGAGCGTGCCGAGCTTGGTCGCGTCCCAATTGGTCAGGCGAATGCACCCGTGCGATTCGGTACGGCCAATGGTCGAAGGCTCCGGCGTGCCGTGCAATCCGAAATGTTCCTTGTTGATATCGACCCAGACGACACCGACCGGGTTGTTCGGCCCGGCGGGAATCTTCGCTTTTGCGTGCGTCGGATCCGCATCCCAGAAAAGATCGGGATTGTAGTTGAACGTGGGATTCCACGAGACCCCATCGACTTTCCACTCGCCCACCGGAAGCGGATCCTTCTGGCTGCCAATGGTCACCGGCGCGTACATCAGCACCTTGCCACCGGCGTCTTTCACCACGAGCGACTTCGTGGCGCCAGAGATCACCACTTCCAGCGCCGCAGCTGCAGGTTTCCCATTGGCGATGGGTTTCGCACCGGCTGTGGGTTTTGCACCGGCTGTCGCCTTCGCTGCCGGCGTGGCCGATCGCGACGGCAGCTCAAACGGCGCAACGTTCGGCACCTTGATTTCTTCACCCGCCGCCCACGTGGCGTTCGGATTCAACGTACGCAGCAGCGCCGGGCTGCTGTGGAATTTCTCGGCCAGGCCTTCAACCGCAGACGTGTAGTCGAGCGCCGGCAACTTCGCGCTTTCCATCATGTCCTGCGGCATCTTGTCGATGAATGGTCCCGCCACGTCGTGCGGCGTAATCGTGTAACTCACGACGGACTCCGTCGCAAGGTGCAGCGCGGCGATCGTCTCTTCATCCGCGATGCCGCTGGCCCGCAGACCACCCGATTTCTGGAACTCTGCGACCGCCTGGCGCGTTTTCGGGCCGCCGCGGCCGTCAATCTCGCCAGGAGAGAATCCTGCCCGATCGAGCGCAACCTGGACGGCCAGCTGCTGCTGAGCATCAATGGCGGGCGGAGTCCGCTTCTGAGCGCTCGCGGACGCGGGAACAAGCATTAGTGCAAAAACAAACATGTATGACAGGTGTACAGTTGGAGCGGTCCTGTTTCTCATGCCTCCTAAGAGAGCAAACATCGTTCCTGTAAAATGTGTCTTTCTGGATGACTGACGCGCGCCGCGCACGCGGCCCCATCGCCGAAGAGCTGCCCACAACAGGTGACGTCCTATTCCGCTGGCGCAGCTATATGCCCCTCGTGCTCGTTCCGCTCTTCATCCTCAGCGTCTCCGACGACCGTCCGGCGACGCCGTTTGCCTGGGAGCTCTTCTGCTTTTTGGTCGCGCTTTCGGGGCTGCTTGCACGGGCCTTCGTGATCGGCACCGCGCCCCATGGCACCTCTTCGCGAGGGACGCGACGGCCGACGGCGGACTCGCTATCGAGACGTGGTGCGTACCTCGATCGTGCGCCACCCTCTCTATCTCGCCAACACGCTCGTCGCGCTCGGGTGCTCGCTACTGTCGGGCACGTGGTACCTGCCGATAATTGTGGTGCTGCTCAGCTTCATCTATCACGAGCGTATCGCCGCACGGGAAGAAGCGTTTCTTCTGAACGCGTTCGGCGACAGCTTCAGGGCCTGGGCAAGCGAGGTGCCGGCGATGATCCCCGCGTTCGGCAAATACCAGCCTTCGGACGTGCCCTTTCAGACGCGCAGGGTCCTCATACAGGAGTCGCACGGACTCTGCGCGATTGGCACGGCGTTTCTCGTGCTGGATACAATCGAAGACTCCGTCCGAGTGGGGCACTTTCATCTGGATCCACGATGGCTCACATTTTTTCTCGCCTCACTCATTCCGTTGCTGATCGTCGTGATTACGAAGAGAGCCGGACGGCAGGTGGCGCAAACATGATGACGAAAACAGACGTTCTGAAAACACACGTTCGGCTCGGTTCCGAGCAGTTGCTCTCATCGGGCGCGCTCAGGAACAAGCGGGTCGGCATCGTCTCGAACCCCGCCTCAATCGACGCGCACTTCCGCCACATCGTCCGGACGATGGTCCATGAGCCTGGCGTGACGCTCGGCGCCATCTTCGGACCACAGCACGGTTATCGCGCCGATGTGCAGGACAACATGGTCGAGACCGCTCACGCGCACGACCCGACACGTGGCGTGCCGATCTACTCGCTGTACAGTGAAACCCGCGAGCCGACCGCGGAGATGCTCAAGGGAATCGACGTGCTGGTGGTCGATCTGCAGGACGTCGGCTCGCGCATCTACACATTCGTCTACACAATGGCCAATTGCCTGCGCGCGGGCAAGAAGCACGGCGTGCCGGTTGTCGTCACCGATCGTCCCAATCCCATCGGCGGCAAGATCGAGGGCCCGATGCTGTTGAAAGGGTTCGAGTCGTTCGTCGGGCAGTTCGCGATCCCCCTGCGTCACGGAATGACGATCGCCGAGCTCGCCCGGTACTTCAATGAAGCGTGTGGTATCGGCGCGGACCTGACGGTCGTGCCGATGGAGGGCTGGCGCCGCGACATGGCCTACGAGGACACGGGCCTTCCGTGGGTCATGCCGTCACCCAACATTCCGACAGTGGACACGGCGGTCGTCTACCCGGGAGCGGTTCTCTTCGAGGGCACGAACATGTCGGAGGGTCGCGGCACGACGAGACCGTTCGAGCTGATTGGTGCGCCCTGGATCGATCCCGATGCGCTCGCCGATAAGCTGAATACGCACGGCCTCACGGGAGTGCACTTCCGCCCGGTCGTCTTCGAGCCGACGTTCCAGAAGCATGCGAAGCAGCCGTGCGGCGGCTGCCAGATACACGTCGTCAACCGTGACGACTTCTGCAGCGTCGAAACGGGAGTCGCCATGCTCGCCGAAATGCGGGCGCAAAATCCGTCGAAGTTTCAGTGGCGCCAGCCGCCGTATGAATACGAGCGCGAGAAGCTCCCATTCGACATCCTCGCCGGTTCCAGCGAACTGCGTCAACAGATCGAGGCGGGACTTCCCGTTCGCACGATTTATTACAGCTGGCTGCAGGAACATGAGCGGTTTCGCACCGAGCGGGCGCCGTTTTTGATGTATTGACGTCCGCCTGAAGGCGGACACTACCGGATCGCGGATTAGCCGCAGCGGTGTCCGGCTTTAGCCGCAGCGGTAGTGTCCGGCTTTAGCCGGACCTTGAGGAGGCACCATGAATCCTGGTCGGCGTGCAGAGCTCATTTCCAGATACAAGGACGGCTATCGCGAAGTGTCTGCGGCTCTCGCCGGCGCAACCGACAGCGAGCTCGACGCACGGCCCGCGCCTGGCAAGTGGACCGCGCGCGAGATCGTCCATCACCTCGCCGACAGCGAGATGACCTCGGCGGTCCGCCTGCGCCTGCTCGTCGCCGAAGAGAACGCCGCCATTCGTGCGTACGACGAAAAGGAGTTCGCCCAGCGGCTCCACTACGATCGGCCGATTGCCAACTCGCTCCTTGCCTTCCAGGCGGCGCGCAGCTCGACCGGTGATCTCCTCGATCGGATGACGGACGCCGATTTTGCCAAGAAGGGCACTCATCCGGAACACGGCAGCTACGGCGTGGAGCGCTGGCTGGAGATTTACGCCGAGCACGCTCACAAGCACGCCGATCAGATCCGGCGTGCGCGCGCCTCGGCATCATGAACCCCTCCTTCACCAGCTCGATTTCCGTCATCGCGTCGCCCGCGCGCGTCATGTGGGCGTTTTTCGATCCCGGGGCGCTTGCATCCTGGTGGCATGCGACCCGTTCCGTCACGGTGCCGCGGGTGCTCGGCTCGTACGCGGTGGAATGGGAGCCTACGGAGTTTGTCGACGAAGTACTCGGACGGCTGGGCGGTACGCTTCACGGAACGGTGATGGACTACAAGCCGGAACGCGAGTTCTTCGTCGCCGATGCGTTCTGGCTGCCGCCCGACGGAAACCCCATCGGCCCGATGGCGCTCGAGGTGAGCTGCGAGCTGCAACGGGCCAACAACCCCCAGATCACGCTGGTGAAAGTGACCCAGCGTGCATCCGAAGACGGCGACCGGTGGAAGCGCTACTACGAAGTGATCGCGCCGGGCTGGGAGCGCGCGCTGCAGTCGCTGAAGAAGTACCTCGAAAGTACGGTGGGGCCGACCTGAAGGTCGGCACGGACGCGAAGTCCTGCGCTATTCGAACTTCTGCACGTTCACGAAATTCTGATCGGCGCGCTCGAGGCGGGCATTCGCGCTGATGAACACCACGATCGATCCGCTCGGCACGAGTCCCCTCGTGCTCAGCTCCTGCTTCAGGAGCGTGCCGGTGGTGTCGACGTCCTTTCCGATGCCGGTGGTCAAGGGCACGACGCCTCGATACATCGCCAGGTGCCGCGCAATGACGTCGGTCTCGGTGGCCGCAAAAATCGGGGTTCGCGGACGCAGGGCCGACAGCACCCGTGCCGCATTGCCAAGGCGGGTGATCGCGACAATCGCAAACGCGTTGCAATGGTCGGCGAGCGTCACGGCGGCCTCGCACAGGGCCTGCGCATGCGGGACGCGCGGCACTTCGATAATCGGGGTCAGACCCATCGCGCTGGTGTGCACCGACCCGATGCGCTCGGACTCGCGGATGACGGCATCAAGCGTCTCCACGGTCTTCACGGGATACAAGCCCACTGCCGTTTCACCAGCCAGCATGATTGCGTCGACGCCGTCGTCGACGGCATTGGCGGCGTCGCTCACCTCCGCACGGGTCGGCCGTGGCTCGGTCCGCATCGATTCGAGCACCTGGGTGGCCACAATGACGGGAATGCCCGAGCGCCGCGCCTTTCGCGTAATTTCCTTCTGCGACGTCGGCACCCTGTCGAGCGGCATCTCGAGGCCCAGATCGCCACGCGCCACCATCACACCCTGAGAGACTTTCAGAATCTCCTCGAGATGATCGAGCGCTTCGGGCCGCTCGATCTTGGCGACGAGCGGAATGTTGGGGGCGCCGAGCTCGGTGAGAATCTGACGCGCCTGCCACATGTCGTCGGCTTTTCTCACGAAGCTTAAGGCGATCATGTCGAAGCCCAGCTTCGCGCCGAACTTCAGATCCTCAACGTCTTTCGGCGTCAACGCATCGCCCGACAACTGCACGCCGGGCGCGTTGATACCCTTGTGCTCTTCAAGCAACCCGCCCTCGAGCACGCGCGCGACGATCTCACG
The DNA here is from genome assembly GCA_963811435.1 of Vicinamibacterales bacterium. Lineage (GTDB taxonomy): Bacteria > Acidobacteriota > Vicinamibacteria > Vicinamibacterales > JAMQPK01 > JAMQPK01. The sequence goes on along the minus strand of CAWERD010000002.1, from coordinate 1,562,877 downwards.
GCCATCCGCCTTCTCAATCTCGAGCTGAATCTTCCCGTCGTCGAGCAGCAATTCACTGCCGGGCCTGGCTTTGCGCACGAGCTCGGCATACGTGGTGTAGATGTGATCTTGGTCGCCCTCGCCATCGCCCGCCACGATGCGAATCGTCTGTCCGTCCTTCAGATCGATCGCTCGCCCGCCTTTCAAACGGCCCGTGCGAATCTTCGGTCCGCTGAGGTCCTGAAGAATGGCGACCACTTTCCTCGCGCGTGCAGCTGCGGCGCGGATCGTGCGGAACGTCTCTTCGTGTGCCTGGTGGGAGCCGTGGGAAAAATTCAACCGGCAGATATCGACGCCGGCACTGATGAGCTGTTCGATGACTTCGACGCTCCGGCTTGCAGGTCCGATCGTCGCGATGATTTTTGTCTGACGCATGGGCTGACAAAGCTTACAACCGAACCGCCACATCGTACAATCACACCGCATGTACGAAAATGTTCGCGGCAGCGCCAAACGCGTGCTCGCGATTGGTGTCGCTCTTGACGACGCGGCGATGTCGCCGGTGGCGGCGCTCGCTCCAGACGGCATGTTGATTCTGATGGAGAGCGATTCGGCGCGCGCCGAAGCGGCGCGCCGGCATGTTTCCACTTCCGGACTCGCCGCGAGAGCCACCGTGATCGCCGGCGATCCCCGGCGGATGTTGTACAAGCTTGCGGGACCGTTCGACGTCATTTTCTGCGCGGCTCCATACCTCTCCACACGTGAGAGCCTCGAGAAACTGCTGGCCCCGAATGGAGTGCTGATTACCGATGCCGGAGAGTGACAGGAATCGGGGTCCCGTTTCGACGAGTGTCGCCGAGGCACTCGAGCGAATTGCCGCGCTCAATCCGGCGCTCAATGCCTTCATCACGGTTTTTGAGGCAGGGGCGATGGCCGAGGCGCAGGTGCTCGACGATGAATTGCGGCAGGGCCGCTCGCGCGGTCCCCTTCACGGACGCACGATCTCCATCAAAGATCTCATCGACGTGAAGGGCGCCCCGACAACAGCGGCGTCCCGTGTCCGCGCAGGGCACATCGCAGGTGAGGATGCGCCGGTTGTGTCGCGCCTGCGCGAGGCGGGAGCCGTCATCATTGGCAAGTGCAACCTGCACGAGCTTGCGCTGGGTACGACCAGCGACGAGTCGGCATTCGGGCCCGTTCACAATCCTCGTGACGCAAGTCGATCTCCGGGAGGCTCGAGCGGCGGATCCGCTGCGGCCGTCGCCGCCGGCATGGGATGGGCGTCGATCGGCACGGATACCGGCGGCTCAATTCGCATCCCGGCCGCCGCATGCGGTGTCGTTGGATTGAAGCCAGCGTTCGGTGAAATTCCCACCGCAGGTGTGGTGCCCCTCTCGGTGTCGCTCGATCACGTGGGCCCGATCGCCCGAACGGTCGGCGATGCATGGGCGATTTACACCGCTCTCGCCGGCGCGCCTTCGAATCCAACCTTGCCGCAAGACAAGGGACAGCTGCGCATCGGGAAGCTGGGCGGGTATTTTCTCGAAAAACTGGATACAGGCGTCCGTCACCGTTTTGACGAATCCCTCGACCGATTGAGAGCCGCCGGCGCCATCATCACGGACGTTCAACTTGGACCGATACCGGACATCGCAACAACCTACCTGAACGTGGCCCTCACGGAAGCATTCGCGTTCTACGCCGAGCGGCTCGAGAAAGTACCTGACGCATTCTCGAAGGGCACCCGCGAGCGACTGCAGATGGGCGGCAGGATCTCCCGCGACGACTACGTCAAAGCACAAGGCGATCGAGCCTTGATGCGCGCCGCCGTTGATGCCGCTCTTTCTGGTTGTGATGCGCTCGCGCTGCCGACGCTGCCTTTACCGGCGCAGAAGATTGGCGCCACGACGGTAACGATTGGCTCGGCCGAAGAACCTCTCCGGCCAATCACGTTGCGACTGACGCAATTGTTCAATCTGACCGGACACCCGGCCATCTCGCTGCCATGTGGAGACACAGCGGAAGGACTGCCCTGCGGTTTTCAGCTCGTGGGACGACGACAGGAAACAGCCGGGCTTTTGAGCGTGGCGCTCAAATGTGAGACGTATGTGACTCCACGTGCACCTTCATCTTCTGGGTACCCGTGAAGATCGACAGCATCATGCTGACGATGCTCACGATGAGGCCGCCGAAAAACGCCGGCCAGAAGCCTTCGACGTAGAAGCCGAGGCCGAGCAGCCCCGACACCCAACCGGTGAGCCGCAACATCAACGCGTTGATGACGAAGATGAACAGGCCGAGCGTCACGATGAGGATCGGCAGCGACAGGAGCTTCAGCAGTGGTCTCACGCTCGCGTTCAGCACGCCGAACACCAGGGCCACAAACAGCAGCGACCACCAGCTGCCGCGATGATCGATGCCATCGACGAGCTGGATCGCGACCCACAGCGCCGCGGCATTGATCAGCAATCGCAGGAGAAAGGACATCTTTGAAATATTATAGAGATATCGTGTTCGCAAAGGTGTTTCACGCCTGGGAGCGCCGTCTTCACGCCATCAGCAAAGATCGCGTGGTGCGGCCCTTCGAATGGGGACTTGACTGGATCGAGCTCAACGGTCATCCGCCTGATGCCTCTCCGGAGAAGATCCTGCTCGACTGGGCCTCGCACGCCGTTGCCGACAGCCAGCGCTTCTTCGACACTCCCGAGACTTCGGATTACACATTCAACCCAGGCGTTCACGGCGCGACCGGCGCGTTGTCATTTCAAAGTGCGATGCGCACGCCGTATCCGGAAAACAACACGGTGCACGCGTTGTATTTTCGCGGCGAGTCTAAAGAACAAGACCCGGCCCACGTGCGTAGGGCGGGTCCTGTTCTTCGGACCCGCCAGGGCCTGCCCCGCCGGCGCGCTGTTCTCGTGCTGCCGCAATGGAACTCGGGCCCGGACGGCCATGTGGGCCTCTGCCGCCTTCTCAATCGCTTCGGCCTGAGCGCCCTTCGCCTGACGCTGCCCTATCACGATGCGCGACGGCCGCCGGAATTGACACGCGCCGACTACATCGTCAGTGCCAATATCGGCCGCACGGTGCAAGCCTGCCGGCAGGCGGTCATGGATGCGCGGCGCGCGATTGCATGGCTCGACAAACAGGGATACGACCGCATCGGCATCCTTGGAACCAGCCTCGGGTCGTGCCTTTCGCTTCTGACCACCGCGCACGAGCCCCGCGTCCGGGCGCAGGCGCTGAATCACATCTCACCGTACTTTGCCGACGTCGTCTGGCGTGGGCTTTCGACCACACATGTCCGCGAGAGTCTCGAAGGGTCCATCGACCTCGAGCGCTTGAGACAGCTGTGGCTGCCGATCAGCCCGCACATGTACCTGGATCGGGTGCGCGACCGGAAGACGCTGTTGGTGTACGCCCGGTACGATTTGACGTTCCCGGTCGACCTGTCGCGCGAGCTCGTGGGCGAATTCGCCCGCCGTGGCATTCCCCATGAAGTCGCCGTCCTGCCCTGCGGCCACTATTCCACCGGCCTTGCACCGTTCAAGTTTCTGGACGGATTTCTGCTGGCGCGATTTCTCGACAGGAATTTGTAGCCGGGTCTAAAAAGCAAGACCCGGCCTACATACGCAGAACCCGGCCTACGTTTGCGTAGGGCGGGTCCTGTTCGTTGGACCCTTCTATAAATAATCCAGCAGGTTCAGAAAGGCCTGGTAGATGACACCGGCAAGCGCCATGAACAGAGGGGCCACCTCGCCGGTCTCGACCGCGTCGGCCACCGTCACCGGGTCTGACAATAGCAGCCAGATGAGGGCCCCGGCGAAAATCGCCGCGATCACGGCGATTCCAGCCGAAAGGCTGACACTGAGACGCGAGGAGCGCATGGTGTTCACAATCTGGGCAATAGCGGAGTGGGTTCCCCTAGTCCTGCAGCCGCCAACTGCGGTAACACGATAGACGAGTCGGACACGATGGCGGTTGCAAGCCGGTCCGGATCGAGGTGCGTCGAGGCCACTTGCCGGGCGCTTTCAACCGTTACATCACTCACTTTTGACGTAAATGTGTCGAAATAGTCGTCTGGAAGGGCATACAACACGAGCTGAGCGAGTGCCCGGGCGATTTGTTCTGCCGTCTCGAAATTCCGCGCGTACCCGCGCGTCAAGGCCGCCTTCGCCACCTCGACCTCCTCCGCTGTCGGCGGTCGGTCGGTGCGAATCGCGTGAATTTCAAGCAAAGACGATTTGATGGCTTCGCCGGTTCCGTCGCTCTGCACACTGGTTTGCAGGATGAACGGCCCGCGCCCGCGGCGGAAGTCGAATGCCGTCCTGGCACCGTAGGTCAGCCCCTTCTCCTGCCTCAGCTTCATGTTGATGCGGCTGACGAACTGCCCGCCGAGGATCATGTTCAGAACGATCAGGGGATGGTAGTCAGGTGTGTTTCGCGCGAGACCGACCTCGCCAATGCGAATCTCGCTCTGAGCGGCGCCGGGCTTGTCGACGAGCACAAAGCGATGGACGGGGACCAGGGGCGGCGGAACGATCGCGGCGTCTTCGGGAACGTCAGGATGGGTATCAATCCAGGATCCGAAGAAATCTGACGCCAATTGACCAAACTCTGCTGCGCCGATGTCGCCTGACGCGATAAGGGTGGCATTTGACGCCAGATACAGACGCGAATGAAACGTGCTGACCGTGTCGATGGTCAACTGACGCAGCGATTCCTCTGTGCCGAGCGCCATGTGTGCGTACGGATGCGTGCCGTACACCACCTGCATGAACGCGCGATCGGCAATCGCCGACGGCATGTCGCGAATCTGCACGAGGCGCGTCAGCCTGAGTTGACGGATGCGATCGAAGTCGGCGACGTCGAGCCGTGGGCGAATCACGCAGTCGGCGAGCAGCGAGAGCGTCTGCCGCGAAAACTTCGCGAGTGCCGTCACCGTGAAGACGGTCGCATCCGCAGAAACGTCGGAGTCGAGATGGGCGCCGAGACGCGCGAAGGCGGCGTTGACGTCGATGGCCGACAGGTTGCCAGTGCCCTCGTCCATCATGTCCGCAGTGATCGCGGCGAGCCCCTCGAAGCCTTCGAAATCTGCGGCCGATCCGATTGGCAGCACGAGCATGAAGGTGACGACAGGGAGGCTGCGATGTTCGGCCGACCACAACGACAGCCGGTTGGGAAGCTGGCCCTTGTGAATCGTGGAGAAGCGGAACGGCAGCAGCGGACCGACGTCCGGGAGGCGAGAACGGTCTGCTCTCAGAGGCACGCTCGCTCGACGTGGCTCGTCGCTCATGACACAACCGCCGGCGTCGAGTGCGGCAGCGCAAGCGACAACTTGCCTTTCGGCACGACGCTCAATGCGACCCTGTTGTCCTTGCGAAGATGTGTTCGCACCGCATGATGCAGATCGGCGCCGGTGACGCCCTCGTAGCGCGCAAGATCGCGTTCGAAGTATCCTGGGTCGTCTACGAACACGGCATACGCGTTCAGCTGATCGGCTTTTCCACCGAACCCGCCGAGCGTCTGCAGTCTGTAGACGAACTGGGCTTCGATCTGTGCGCGCCCACGTTCGACCTCGTCCAACGTCGGACCCTCATCGGTCAGCCGGTCGAGCTCTTCGTCTATCGCCTGCTGCACGGCTTCGAGCGTGTGTCCGGGCGCGGCGGTCGCAATCACCTGCCAGAACCCCGCGAGCTCGCGAGAGTTTTGAAAGGCCATGACTTCGCTGGCGATCCGCCGCTCGTAGACGAGCGACTTGTACAGGCGCGAGACTTTGCCGTTTGCGAACAGGTCCGAGAGGAGATCCATCTCGGCATCGCCGTCGGTAAACATCGCCGGGGAATGCCACGAGAGATAAAGCCGAGGCAGCTCAATGCGATCCTCGAGGAGCAGCCGCCGCTCGGAGGTCAGCTCCGCCTGCGGCTCGAGCGGACCAGGCACCGGTCCCGGCGGAATCTCTTCGAAATGTGCCCGAACGCGCTCGAGCGCATCGGCGGTGTCGACGTCGCCCGCAACCACCAGCGACGCGTTGGACGGGTGGTAGTACGTACTGAAGAACTCGCGGACGTCGTCAAATGTCGCCGCTTTCAGATCTGCCGTCTCGCCGATCGTCATCCAGTGGTACGGGTGATCAGAGGGAAACAGTGCCGCCAGAATGGCGCTGGTCGCGAGGCCGTACGGACGGTTCTCGTAGTTCTGGCGACGTTCGTTCAGCACCACCTCGCGCTGCGTCTCGAACTTCTGCATCGTCAGAGCGGGCAGAAGGTAGCCCATCCGATCAGACTCCATCCACAACGCGAGGTCGAGCGCGTTGGTCGGCAGGACTTCCCAGTAGTTGGTGCGATCGGGGTTCGTGGATCCGTTGAGCGCCGCACCCGCTTCCTGCAGCGGATGGAAGTAGCCCTTGTCGTAGTGCTGCGAGCCCTCGAACATCAGGTGCTCGAAGAGATGCGCAAAGCCGGTGCGCCCGGGGTGCTCGTTCTTCGAACCGACGTGATACCAGAGGTTCACGGCTACCATCGGCAGCCGGCGATCTTCGTGAATGATCACGCGCAGGCCGTTCTCGAGCCTGACCTGAGTGAATGGAATGTTCACCGTACTGGCGTCAGCGGAATTGGCGCCCGTTTATAGCTCGCGATCGAAATTTCGGCAGCAACGCGTTCGGCCGTTGCCATGAAGGCCCTCGCCGCGATCGACTCGGGCTCGCTCAGCATCAGCGGCACGCCGTGGTCGCTGCCTTCGCGAATCGGTTGATAAATCGGTATTCGCCCGAGGAAGGTGATGTTCATACCCTCGGCCATGGTCTGCCCGCCGCCGTGACCGAAGATATCGGATTCATGGCTGCAGTTCGGGCACACGAAGTGGCTCATGTTCTCGATCACGCCGAGCGTGGGGATGTTGAGCTTCTGGTACATCCGAATCGCACGACGGCTGTCCGCAAGCGACACCTGCTGCGGCGTGGTGACGACGATCGCTCCGGCGACAGGAACGGTCTGGCTCAAGCTCAGCGCCACGTCGCCGGTACCGGGCGGCATGTCGACAATGAGGTAGTCGAGGTCGTTCCATCGCACGTCGCGAAAAAACTGCTGGATGGCCCCGTGCAGCATCGGCCCGCGCCAGATGACCGGCGAGTCGTCCGATGTCATGAACCCCATCGAGATCACCTGGATGCCGTGCTTCTCTGCAGGGATGATTTTCTTGCCGTCGGTCGTCAGCTGCGTCGTGATGCCCAGCATGATCGGCACGTTCGGCCCGTAGATGTCGCCGTCGATCATCCCCACGCGGCTGCCGCACTTCGCCAGCGCGATGGCAAGGTTCACTGCGACCGTCGTCTTGCCGACGCCCCCTTTGCCGGCTCCGACGGCGATGACGTTCTTCACGCCCTCAACCGGCGCGCGCCCGGCTTCGGGCGACGACACGGCGCGCACGCTGGCGGTCATTTCGATCTCGACGGAGGTCACGCCCGGCAACGCCGACACCGCGGCGTGTGCCTGATCGCGCATTTGCTCTTTCACAGGGCACGCCGGAGTCGTCAGTTCGATGCTGAACGCCACGCGGCCACCGTCGATGCGCAGGTTCTTGATGAACCCCAGCGTGACGATATCCTGGTGCAGATCGGGATCCTTGACGACCATAAGCGCGCCGAGGACGGACGGTTCAGTGACCATCCCTTTATTGTATGAGGTTTCCGGCGTAAGCCGCTTCCGGGTTCCGGGTTCCGGGTTCCGGTTCCAGGTTCCAGGTTCCTGGTTCCGGGTTCCGGGTTCCTGGTTCAGCCCAGGATGACGCGGACTTCCACGCGAGTGGGCGGAGCGTATGGAGCGGAGACCGAGAGGGCAAACCGATCGCCGTGCTGTACGCGTGGCGGAACGACGAGACGCACGGGATGACGGCCGAGCGCTTCGCCGCTGCCGTCGCAGCTGTCGCAGGGATCGGGCCACGTTTCTCCGCGGCCGCCGCACGCGAGACACATCCGCCGAATGGGAACGTCGAGCGGCACAATGACGCCGTCGAACGCTTCCCGCGGCGACAAGATGAGCTCGGCGGAGAGATGCCGCCGATGATCGCCTTCATTCGACGCGGCGACGAAGCTTGCCCGCATGCGTTCGACCGCACCGTGCAGCGATGGGAAATCGATCGCCACTTCGTCGTCGAACCAGCCGTTTCGCCGCTGAAGCGGTGTGGCAAGCACGTGGCGCGCGGCGCGTCCATCATCACGAGGGCGAATCGAATAGTTCCGCATCGACTTCACGTACGATAGGTTCGCGACTGCGGCTTGTCAAGGCGCGAGCCGGGTGTTAGCATCCGAAAAAACAGGAGCGCGCGCGAATTCCTGCGCTCCTGTTCACGTCTATGGAGCAGAAAGAATGTCCCGTCTGCGGCGAGCGTATGCGCCTGCAGACGCGCGATCAAGTCGATCGTGTGCCGGGCACACGGGAAGTGAAGACCAGACCCTTGCGGGAATGGGTCTGTCCCGAGTGCGACCACTTCGAAGAAGCCGAAGAAATCTGAAAGAGAGAGCGGGCCCCGGAGCGGGGTCGAAAAGAAGGGGGCGCCTAGCGGGCGCCTAGCGTCAACAACACCTCTTTGCGGAGCGCGTCTTCGAACTCTTCGAAGTTCAGCGCAGTCTCGCACTCGTCGCACAGCACTTCGAACACGGCCGGGCGACTCTCCTCAGACACTTCCACGCGCGAATCTTCGAGATGCACCACATGCATCTGCAGAGTCTTCACGAGAAAATTCTGGCTGTTTCCACAACTCGGACACGTCAGGGTCAAATCTTTCTCCTCCTCGACCGGGCGCCGCACACGTGAGCCGCGTGCGAAACCTGGCGCAGGGATTGTATGGGATGGGATCTCAAGAACGCAACGAAAACTTAGGATTTTTGCGGACTTAGCACGAAAATCGGGAAATCTGGTTATAAAATGAACCCAAGATGGCCGAGACCGTGACCACCAAAGAGGGTACGTTCGAGATCCGAAGCGAGGCTCATGGCCCTCACTGGGTGGCGTGGCTCGCCCGGACGGCCGACGCCCCGCCCGAGTACGCCGTGCTCATCATCGGGGAAACGCAAGCCGAGGCCGAGGCGAAAGCGCGACACTGGGCCGAGCACCGCTAGTCTTCTCCGAGTTCCGACATTTCAATCTCGCTCGTCACGGCCGCCGGCACTGCAGCGGCGCGTCCCATCACGTGATCCATCAAGCCGCAATACGCTCCCTTCGCCTCGAGCGAGACGACGGACAATCCCGGATCGAGCGTGCGGTGAACCGCTGCCACACAACCGCAAGGCAACGCCTTGAACGCCTCGAACTCGAACTGCGCCGTGATTGGCGCGTGCGATTGACTATGTGCGATGGGCATGTGTCCTCCGTACATATTGGACGCCGACTTGCCCATTTTGGTTTCGACGCGAACCCTCAAATCAGCCCCGGATAGGAAACATCGCCCGACGCGATCCGCGCGAACGGCGTGAGGCGGTGTGCCTGCAGCGCGGCTTCTCCGCGCCGGCTCATGATGTGCTGAACGTCGACGCCGCGCGCGACGAGCGCATCCGACAACAGCATGCGATGGCACTGCCACCAGACGGCTTCGGCGCACATCACCGCAACTGTCCGACGTCCGGCAAACGCCAGCAGCTCGTCAACGGCGCCTGAGAACGCAGGCGTCTGCATATGATCGGCGTAGCCGCGGAACGCGTCGTTTCTCCATGCCCCGTTGGGCGAATCGGGGCGCGGTTTTCGCAAACCGCCGAGCGCCGGGAAATGCCGATACTCGATGCCTTCCTGTGTGAGACGCGCGGCAAGCGCCTCGCGTGCGAAATGCGGGTGCCGCCGTGATTTTGGAATCGTCCGCACGTCGGCGAGTCCGGTGATCCCGGTGGCGCCGAGCAGCGCCAGGAATTCATCAGCGCTTCTGGTCGAGTGGCCGATTGTCCAGATCCGAGTGGCGCGCATACACCAATTTGCCTTCAACGGCCGTGCCGGGAAAGAGCGCGCGCGCGGCGGTCAGGTAGGTCGAGAGCTGCTGCTCGTGCTCCGGCGCCGGCCTGCCGGTCTTGAGCTCGAGAACGGTCACACCGCCGTCTCGCCGCTGGACGAGACAGTCGAAGGTGCCGCGCAGAATCATCTGCGCAGCCGCGGGCCGCACCGAGAATGGCACCTCGAAGATCGCGTCGCCCGACTCGAGCGCCTGCACAAGCGCCGGCTGCTCGCACAATGCGAGATACGCATCACAGGCGTGTTCGAATACCTGATCCAGGTCGTCGGCGTCGATCACCTCTTCATCCCGAATCAGAAGAGCAAGCTCGTCGGCAATCGCCGGACTGCCGGGTCCGCCGCGGAGCGTCGTGCCAAAACGCTCGAACAGCCGATGCACCAGCGTGCCCGTGAGGCTTGGGCTGCTGGTGTCGATCTGACTGCGGGGTCGCTGCTCCATCGGAGCCAGCGTTGCGGTTACCGCGACGCGCGGCAGCGCAAGCGGATCGCTGAGCGGCTCGAAATTGTCGGCCGGGCTGACGCCAGCACCAAAAAAGGGGTCAGACCCCATTTTTGGGTCAATAAAGGGGTCTGACCCCTTTATTGGTGCTGCAGGGGCGGTGCAGACGCGAAAGCGATGGGTCTGGCCGGATTCGGCAGTCCATTCTGTCGTCTCTGGTGCCGGCAGCAGACTCGCCGCTTCGAAGCACGCTTTGATACCGGCGGGGAGAATGTCGCCGAGGCTGCCGCCAAAGGCCCTCCACTTCGCATCTTTGACCTCGGACGCGAGGTACAACCGGTCGCGCGCACGAGTCAGGGCGACATACAACAGGCGCTTGGTCTCCTCGCGATCCTTCGCCCTGGCGTTTTCGTCGGCCTCCGACTGGAAATCGGCGATGCTCAGCCACGCCTGCCCGCTCTCGGAGTCGGAGACGACGCGAATCGCCCGGCGAGCACCGCCGGTCCCCCGACTGAGATTGACGACGAAGACGACAGGAAATTCCAGCCCCTTCGCCGCATGAATCGTCATCAGGCTCACCGAGTCGCCGGCGTCGATGACGGCGTTCGACTCATCGCCTGCCGTCAATCGCTCGAGGTGCTCGGCCAGCCGCGACATCGTCGCGTAACCGCGATTCTGCACGCGGCGAATCATCGCGCGAATCTTCTTCAGGTTCTCGCGGGCCTGGCGCGCGCGCGGGCCGCGAGTCTCGAACAGATATGCCGTCTCGTCGAGCACTAATTCGAGAATTTCGGCCGGCGGCAGACGATCGACCAGCGCCAGCCACCGGACGACGCTGTGACGTGTGCGATCGAGCACGAGGCGGTCCTCGGAGTCGAGGGGGGTGGAACAAGGCTCCCGGAGCCATTTCGCCAGATTGGGCGCCAGCACCTGCAGCGCAGGATCGGACAATCGCACAAATCGCGAGCGCAGGAAGGCCGCCGCGCGCAGATTCGACTCGGGCAGGGCGAGGTATCGAAGCAGCGCCAGCACGTCCTTGATTTCGTCGGCCTCGAAGAATCCGAGCCCTTTATAGACATAGGACGGAATCTGGCGGCGCTCGAGCGCCTTCTCGAAGTCCTGATGACTGTCTTTCGTGCGGAAGAGAATGCCGATGTCACGAGGAGTGATGGGACGCGGTTCGCCCGTGACGGGGTCACGCACGACCGTCTGCGAATCGAGCAGGCGACGAATCTCGGCCGCCACCGCGTCGGCGTGATCGGCAACGCCTGGCGCGGCAACGATGCCGAGCGCGTCGGCCCGCGGAACCGGCAGCTGCACCGGGAACCGGTCTTCATCTGCGAACCGGAATGCATCGCGGCGCGTCTCGTCCTTTTCCATGTCTGCGAAGACGTCGTTCGCAAACGCCAGCAGTTGAGGAACGGCGCGGAAGCTCCTGGAAATCGCCCGGCGGGAATCGTGGTCGGGCCGCAACTGATCCACGAAGTTGCCGGCCTCGTCCATCACGGCGACGTCGGCATCGCGAAAGCCGTAGATCGACTGCTTCCGATCGCCCACGATGAAAATCGACGGGACGAGTGGGGCGCTGTCGGCAACGCCACGGCCCTCGCCCCAGGATCGGATGAGCAGCGCCACGAGCATCCACTGCGCCCGGCTCGTATCCTGAAATTCGTCGAGCAGCACGTGATGGTAGCGCCCTTCCAGGCGATATCGGCTGCGCGCGAACTCCTCCATCTGCGCCAGCAGCGAGAGGGCCTGCGCCAGCGTCTCGGAAAAATCGAGCACGCCATGTGAATCGAGGGTATCTCGGTACTCCCGGAGCGCGATCTGGTAAACACGGCGGACCCCTCGCGAGAGCACGGCATTCAGATCGCGCCTGAACGCCTTCAACGCCTCAGCGACGTCTGGTCCAACGGTGAGCACGTCGGTGCGGTGAATCCTCCATGCCTCTGCGGTCTTGCAGTCTTTCGCGGAATAGCCGTCGAACCGCTGCCGGGGCTGTTTGTCCTTGTTGAGGAAGTGTCCCTGGACCCGGTCGAGCACACCGCGTGCAAGGCCAGGCGCGGGGACCGTACCGCTCGCAATCAGCCGCATCCCGCCTGAAAACACGGCCCAGCGCCGATGATGAATCGGACCATTCGCGAGGAATCCTTCGACGCCGCCGGTGAGCCCTCGAAAGACGCTGCGAAGGCGCTCGAATGCGTGCTCGCAGGCACGCTCGGCGGTCAAGTCGCGCGGACCCCTGGCGATGGCGCGATCGAGCGCCTCATCGACGACGAGCCTCCGATCGATCATGCTGGCCAGGCCGTCGCGCAGCCTCTGCTCGCGCAACTCGGCAAACAGCAGCCGCAGATAGTCATCGCTTCGTGAGAGGCCGCGACCGATATCGAGCGCGCGATCGAGCGCCTCTTCCATCAGGCGGGGAACCTGCGTCTCGTCTGCCATGTCGAAGCCGGGATCGAGATTCGCCTCGAGCGGGAACTCACGGAGCAATGACAGGCAGAACGCGTCGATCGTGCTGATGGCGATGTCGCCCGACCGCTCGCGGATATCGCGCCACAGCTCGAGATCCGGACCGGCCGACTCCGCACGCCTGGAGAGCTCCTGAAGAATCCGGCCGCGCATCTCGGCCGCCGCCTTCCTGGTAAACGTGATGGCGAGAATGTTGGCCGGATCGACGCCCCTGCTCAGGAGGTTGAGGTAGCGATCGACGAGCACGTGCGTCTTGCCGGTACCGGCCGACGCTTCGAGCACGACGTTGTGGGCCGGATCGACCGCGCGGTCACGGGCGGCCGCGTCGGGGAGCTCTCCGAAATGGGGTCGGGTGGAATTTCCGGACGAACTCCCTTCGGAAATTCCACCCGACCCCTTTTCGGTGCGCTCATCCCCGAACGGCAGCCAGTCAGACGTCGCCAACGTAGTCCTTCCGGCACACGGCGGCGTGCGCACATCGCGTGCACATCATGGTGTCGACGGGCGTTGGCGGAAACTCGCCGCGCTCAATCCGGTCGACCGCATCGATGAGGCGCGCCTGGGCGTCGAGGAGCATCGCGTCCTTGCTCTTCCCGCGGGCGAGCATGGGCACGAACTGCCGCTCCTGGCCGAAGGCGATGTACCCCGCCTGACCCGGTTCCCATTCCTGGCCTCGCGTCCGGCGAAGATTCTGCACGGTGCACACCGTGTAGATCGGCAGCTGCAGTGCCTGCTTGCGGTCGGGCGCGCGACTCAGCTTGTAGTCGATGATGCGGAATGTCCCGTCTTCGAGGAGGTCGATCCGATCCGCTTTGCCTCGCAGCGCAATGCGCCGTGTCCCTGCTTCATCCTGGATCTCGAACTCCCCTTCGAGGGAATGTTCGAGCAGGCGCTCAACCACCGGCGTCTCCCACTCGGCTTCCGCCTGGAATACCGCTTCGGCCAAACCGTCGTCAATCGCGGAACCGACAAGGCGCGTGCGCTGCACTGCGGCTTCGTCCTCGGGAAGCTTCGCGAGTAACGGCTCGATGACTTCGCCGAAAATCTCGCGCGCCTGGGGAAGATTTTCCGGGGTGATGCCGCGATGTCCCCGGCGATTCCACTCTTCGAAGAACTTCTGAAACACTTCGTGCACGAAGATGCCGAGCTCCTTCGGATTCAGCGTGGCTTCGTCCTCCGGGTCTTCCTGAAGGCTCAACACGCGCTCGGCAAAGTATCTGAACGGGCATTGCAGATAGCGCTCGAGCGAGCTGACGCTGTAAGCGGCCGGCTGATATGACGCGGCCGTGCCATGAAACCGTGCCGCGGCCGCCTCCGACCTTCCGGTGCGAAGGGCCAACCAGTCTGCGGCCTCTCCGCCGACGGCCGAAGGCGCAACGGGATCGCTTGTGAGCGCCTCCGAGATCAGCAGCCGGCCTGACGCCCGAGATTCAGACACAACGGTACCGGAGCCCAAGCCGATCGACATCCTCGAGAAACACGCTCGGTCCGATGATGGCGTCGTTCTCCAACTCGAAGGTGGAGAGATGCACGCGGCGCCGCGCGAGCCCCGTCAAATCCTGGAAAGCAGCGCGCTCGCCGGCCAGCCCCATCCGAGAGTCGGGCCAGTCGAGCTGGGTCAAAAGCGACGCCGGGTAGAAGATGTTCTTGCTCGACCGCTGCGGCCACTCTCCTTCCACGAGCCCGACAAGGAACACTTCGTCGAACTCCCCGTACCGCGCCGACTGTGCGTCGAGGAGCTGCACGCCGGCCGCACCTGCGCGAGGGGCGAACGTCTGCCCTTCGATCCACCGGCGAATCATGGCAGCCACCGTGGCGAGCTCGACCGGTGAGTCGTCCAGATATTCATGCGCCCGGCGCAAACCATAAATGGCCGAAAGCACCGCACTTCGTGCACGCATGTGGCGTTCGCGCAGCGGATCGCCGACCGGCGGGATGCGATCGCGCACCGCGAGGAACGCCAGAAGGGCGTCGAGCTGCAGCGACGGCTGTTCTTTTTCCATGAGCAGGCGAAGCTCCTGAGCCGCACCGGAGGCTGCGTGTGCCGCCTTCCATCGTCCCGACTCGGCAAATGCGCGAAGCCGATCGGCACCGCCGAAGTAGCCCTCGTCGCTCAGCATCCGATTGAACACGGCAATATCAGATCGGTTCAACGGCTCACCATCGACCTCGAACGAGAAGTGCGGCGAACTCAACAGCGCGACAACGGGCTCACGCGTGAAGTTCGACGTGACGAACTCGAACACGAGGTCAAGCACAGCCGCATACGGTTCGGCCGCAAGCGGAAGAGCGTCGAAGGTTTGATACGGAATCCCCGCGTCGGCGAACACGTCGCGGGCGAGATACACATACGGCAGCGGCCGCTTGAACACAACCGCCCGCCGATCGAGATCCGAACCGCCCGCCGTCTTCACGGTCGACGCAATGGACGAGAGCTCGTCTTCCCGATCCCGGCTGACGGTGAATCTCTGGCCATCGGACGGCACGACGAGCGCGGGACGGTTCGAGTGATCGATCGCCTCATCCGGATCAGGCGACAGCTCCCCTTCCTCGAAGCCCGGCATGAACTTCTCGAGTCGATCCAGCAAGCCGACAGCGATCGTCGCGTGCGTCGCAACGATATCGATCTGCTCGAGGTGCGGCAGACGCGTCAGCAGAGCGAGATCGGCCGGCCAGAGCCCCGCTCCATCGACGGACCGCTCCCCGACGGTGAGAACAACTTGACGCAATGGTCGGGCCGGGACTGTATCGAGCAGTTTCGCCCACAAGGCGTACTCGTCGACCGCTCCGGTCGCATCACGGCGCCCCTCGTACGCGCGGAACGCCGCCGCAAGGAACTTCGTCTGCTTCAGCAGGCGTTCGGCGCCGCGATCGACATCGGCATCGCGCTCGAGCTCGCGCGCGACCAGCCGCTCGAAGGCGTCAACCGACGAGTCGCGCCGGCGCAAGTCGTCGTAAAAACCGAGCATCTCGACGAGCAAGCCAGCCCGAAGGCGGAATGGCGGCTCGATGTCTTTGGCGACGTCTCGCGCGGCGGCGTTGAGCAACACTTCCCGTTCGAGCTCGCCCAGCCGGCGAGGCGGTGCCGGCAGGCGCGAATGCATCGCGTCGTACCAGCCCGATCGCGTCAGAATCTGCGGCAACCACAGCGCGCGGTCAGACGATGACTTCGTCTGCAGATGATGGTTCTCGAGCGTACGGCGAAGCTGGTCGGCTGCCGCGGAGCTCGGCACGATGACGGCGCAGTTCGGCGCACGCCACACATCGGCATGGTGGACCAGGCGTCGGATTGTGCGCTGAAAGCTCCGAAGGTCGGGGACTCTGTAAAGGCGCGTCTGACGGGGAGTTATCACCTGATCTCGGGGAGGCGAACAGCCGCTTCCATGTCCTCCTTTGCTTTGCTCAACAACATTATTGATCCTGATGCGGCAGAAGACGCATCCCAGGCGAGTTGAAGCTCGCCGGAAATGGCGGCCTGCCTTCGTGTTTTGACGGCGGTTTCGGCAAGGTTTATGGCGCTCGAGAACAACGCATGGGCCGGCTTCAGCTCGTCGGGCACCGAAAGAGCGTTCAGTATTTTCCCGTGCGCCGCAAGCCGGGCGCCCCACGCCACCAGTGACGCCGCATCCGATCCAGCCAGGTTCTTGATGTCGTCGAGGGTACGCTCCACCTTCGTCATCACGTCGACGATTGGCGCCACGCCCCGTGTGTAGGCCTGGAAAGCTGCCGGCGCGTTCCGCCCACTGGTCGCGAGCCAGTCGAAGACGTCGGGCCGCATCGAGCTGCACCCTCACCTGTTCAATCAACGCGTTGATTTCATCTGGACGCTTGCGGCCAAGCTGACGATCCCTGCGAACGATGGCGTCCAGCACACCTTGCACGGCTCGCACGTCGGCACGCCCGGCCGCAGTGGATGCGCGCTTCAGCATGGTGGCGTTGAGCTCGGCGTAGGCTTTTCCCGCGCTGACTTCCTCGCCAATGGCATGTATCGCCCATTGGCGCGTCGGCCGCGCCCAGGCGGCGGGCAGCCCGGTCCGCGGGTTATCGATCGCCGAAATGACAGTACGAAGAATCGACACGCGATCGGCGGCCACGTCGGTCGCCTTCGCAACGGTAATGGCCTGGGCGATCGCCTCCGCAGGAGTTGGCGCCCTCAACATCGGCACAGGGTCCGGACGCGGCTCTTGAGGCGAGTCGGCGACGAGATCGATGGCAAAGCTCGTCTCGCCGGCGGCCAATCGCAGGTCAGAGATCGCTTCGTCGAGCATGCCCAGCATCTCGTGGACGTCATCGGCGCGATAGCCATAGTGATTCTTCGGCCATGACGCCAGCCGCTTTCGCGCGTCAACCGCCAGAGTGAGGCGCGCCTTCGCATCCTTGGTGAGAACAATTTTGTTCAGCACCGCGGCGACCTCGCCCGCCAGCGCCGCGTAGTCGGACTGCGCGCTGTTGGCCATGTAGTGCGAATATCGCGCCGACTCAGCGTATTTCTCGGTGGCGACCCAGTTGACGGCCGACACAGGCAGATTCACCACGTGAAGGTTCGGGTCTGCGGTCGCGCCGGGATCGACGCTGCCGATGGGCATCGAGAACACCAGCCGATCGCCGACGCGCGCATACTCGCCATAACTGACAATGGCGGTGCCATCGTTCAGGAACACGCGCAGCAGCGTGACGGATTCTGCAAATGCAGGCGCCGCGCCCATGAGCGCCATCAGGGCGACCAGCGAAATGCGCCTTCTACCGTGCATGGATGGAGCTCAGAGTAATTGGCCGTACGCAGTCCGTCAAGCGTGTGACGAAATGCGCAAGAATGACGCGAGAAAGGGTTCGTCCCCGCACCGCCGAAGCCCGAAAGACGTCACGTGCCTGCATCGCCGAAGCGCGTAGCGCGAAGCGTGCCTGCATCGCCGAAGCCCGAAGGGCGAAGGCGTGTGGAAAAACTGTTAACGAGTAGTGAATTTCCTGTTGAGCAAGCGACAGCAAAATTTTTTTTTCGCGAGATTCTGAGCGAATCCTGGCAACCGCGCGATCACAAGCCGCCTTCGTGCTTCGTTTCGCTTGTTTCTCGCCGCACGTTACGTAAGATCTCACTGCTCCTCGTTCTCACTTTTCAAGATCAACTTATCGGCTGAACAGTCGTGCGGCATTGCTTTGAACGAATTATTGCCGGGCGCCCCTTCGTCATTGAAGTGACGTGGGTGTCCGAGAAACGCTGGCGGGCCCATATTGTGCGCATTCCGGGCGTCCCGACGGCGATGATGCCGTTCTATGGCGAAACACCGGACGAAGCCGCAACCCACCTCAGCGACTGGCTCGACCGCGCCCACCAGCATCAGGCGAATACGGTATAGTAGTTTCCACGCCTCGGGCATGTTTCATCTCAAGAAACCTCCCGTTCTAGCCCTTCTTGTATCTGCTCTGGTGCTGGGTGCCGTCGGCGGCATCAACACCTGGGCCGACAACGAGCTGCCCAGGATCCGCTTCATCGCCACCGGCGGCACCATCGCCACTCGCGGCGGTACCCGGATGAGCGCCGAAGAAGTCTTGCAGCTCGTACCGGGCCTGCAACGCCACGCCCGGCCCGAACCGGAACAGTTCGCCAACATCGCCAGCACCGCCATGACGCTCGATCAATGGGTTCAGCTGGCCAAGCGCATCAACGATGTCTTTGACAGCGATCCGGGTCTCACCGGGGCCGTGATCACCTCTGGGACGGACTCGCTCGAGGAGCTGGCGTACTTTCTTCACCTCACGGTCAAGACGACCAAACCCGTCGTCCTGGTCGGCGCCATGAGGAACGCGGGAGCCCTGGGATATGAAGGGCCGGCGAACCTGCTCGATGCCTTTCGCGTGGCGGCCGCTGGCGATTCCCGCGGTAAGGGCGTGCTCGTCGTTCTGAACGATGAAATCAATTCGGCCCGCGAGGTCAGCAAGACTGATGCGCTGCGTGTGCAGACGTTCCAGAGCCGGCCTGTACGGCATTCTCGGCGTCGTCGATCCGGATCGCGTCGTGTATTACCGCGAGCCGCTGAAACGTCACACCCAGAAGGCCGAGTTCGACGTGTCGATGCTGACGGCGCTGCCAAGGGTCGACATCATGATGTTCTATCAGGGCGCGTCGAGCGACTTGCTGCGTGCCGCCGTTGATGCCGGCGCAAAAGGGATCGTCATCGCCGTGGCAGGCGCCGACCTCACCGGGGGATCGCTGGCGTCTGGCATCAACTACGCCGAGCGGCAGGGCGTTATCGTCGTTGCGGCAACCAGAACGGGAAGCGGTCGCATCGCCGCACAGTCGGCCAACCGCGTGCGAGACGGCATGATCGGCGGCGAGGACCTGACCCCGCTGAAAGCACGCATCCTCCTGATGCTCGCGCTGACGAGAACGCAGTCTCCCGGCGACATTCAGCGGATGTTCACGGAGTACTAACGAGCATTCCCTCTTTTCTCCTGATCTCTTGATCTCCTGTTCGTATTTTTCGATGCAACTGCAGACCCACCACGACCGCCGCGCGATGAGTCGAGCCGCGGCGGGGAAAGCTGCGGCGGCCATCCGCAACGCCATCAGCGCAACCGGCCACGCACGGATTGTTGCAGCGACAGGCGTCTCGCAGATCGAATTTCTCGACATGCTGGTCGCCGCCCCCGACATCGAGTGGCCGCGCGTGGAGATGTTCCATCTCGACGAGTATGTCGGCCTCTCCGTCGATCATCCCGCCAGCTTCCGGCGGTATCTGCTGGATCGATTCATCAGTAAAGCCGGGATCACGCGGTATCACCTGCTGGACGGCGAAGGCGATGCCGTGCGCGTCGCGGACGATGTTGGACGCGAGCTCGCTGCGTCGCCTGTGGATGTCGCCTTCGTCGGGATCGGCGAGAACGGCCATCTCGCCTTCAATGATCCGCCGGCCGATTTCGAAACCGATCAGCCCTACATCATCGTCGCGCTCGATATGGCGTGCCGGCAGCAACAGGTCGGCGAGGGATGGTTCGCCACCGTCGATGATGTTCCGACGCATGCGATCTCGATGTCGGTCCGGCAGATTCTGAAATCGCGCGAGATTATCTGTGTCGTGCCCGAGACGCGAAAGGCGCCGGCCGTGAAAGCCTGCGTCGAAGGCGAGATGACTCCGCTCGCCCCTGCGTCGATCTTGCGCATGCACGGACAGACAACTCTGTTCCTCGACAATGACTCGGCGGCGCTCCTTACCCAGCTCGACCGATAGCGAACCGCAATCGTCGTCGACGACCCGGCCGAATCCCCTCCGCAGGTGTCTAAAGCAATTGTCAAGAACTGTCGGAGGCACGAGCGTTTGTGCTCGACACGACAGCCATCGCCAAACGGCGACCTCGCCTGCTCCACGGAGGTACAGCTATGCGAACGCGCATCGCGCTCTCGATCCTCGTCGTGTCCCTCGTCGTCGCTTTCGTGTTCGCGCAATCGCGTCCGGGAGAAATTCGGGGCATCGTGACTGATGATAGTTGGCGCGGTCATACCTGGCGTGCTGGTCACGCTGACGGGACCGGAGCAGCGTTCGACGACCACCGACAAAAACGGAGCGTTCGCATTTCAGAATCTGCGTGCTGGTTCCTACGATCTCCAGTTTCGACTGACCGGATTCCATATCTCACTTGCGAAGGTCAATGTCTCTAATCGCGTGGAACAGCTGAAAATGACGATGAGCGTGGCAGCCGCTCCAGCCGCTCCCGCGCAAATGTTCCAAGAGAAGCTGATGCGCAGCCCCGACGCCAGATACGGCGCGGGCGGCGGAATAGCGGCGAGCGGTGGATTTGCCGGCGGTCTCTACCCTTCAGCCCCGCCAGCACCTTACCTGCCAGGCAGGTACGACCCCAACTTCAATACGGAAGCGTACGATCACCTGGACGAAAACCCGTTTCGCAGAGTCGCGAACGACCCGTTGTCGACGTTTTCGATCGATGTCGACACGGCCTCCTACGCCAACGTGCGCAGGTTCCTGAACCAGGGCACCGTGCCGCCGGCGGGTGCCGTGCGCATCGAGGAACTGATCAATTACTTCCGCTTCGACTATCCGCAACCCCGCGGCAATGAGCCGTTTTCGGTAACGACGGAGCTCGCGGTGTGCCCATGGAACACGAAGCATAAGCTCGCGCTCATCGGATTGCAGGGCCGTGAGATTCCTGAGGAAGACGCGGCGCCTCGCAACCTTGTGTTCCTGATCGATGTCTCGGGCTCGATGATGCCGGCAGACAAGCTTCCGCTCGTCCGCACCGCCATGCGAATGTTGACCGACGTGCTTACAGAGCGCGACCGTGTGGCCATTGTGGTGTATGCCGGCGCCAGCGGTCTCGTGCTCCCGTCCACGACTGGCGATCAGAAGGCGACCATTCATCGGGCTATCGCCGAGCTCGAGGCTGGTGGCTCGACCAATGGAAGCGCGGGCATCAAGCTCGCCTACCGCATCGCCCGGGAACACTTCATCAAGGGCGGCGTGAATCGTGTCGTGCTCGCAACCGACGGTGATTTCAACGTGGGTGTGACGAGCCAGGACGAGCTGGTTCGCCTTATCGAGGAAGCGCGCGCCACCGGCGTCTTCCTGTCGGTACTCGGCGTCGGCACTGGGAACTTGAAAGACTCGACGATGGAAAAGCTCGCCGACAAAGGGAACGGCAACTACGCGTACCTCGATTCGCTGCACGAGGCCCGCAAGGTGCTCGTACGAGAGGCCGGCTCGACGCTGACGACGATCGCCAAGGACGTGAAAATCCAGGTCGAGTTCAATCCCGCCGCCGTGGCCGCCTATCGGCTGATTGGTTATGAAAACCGGATCTTGAAGAACGAAGACTTCAACGACGACAAGAAAGACGCCGGAGAAATCGGGGCCGGACATTCGGTGACAGCGTTGTACGAGATCGTTCCGGCCGGCGCGGAAGTCGACGCGCCCGCTGTGGATCCGCTGAAATACCAGACACCGCCGCAGCCCACGCGGTCGGCATCGCCCGACGAGCTCGTCACTGTGAAGCTGCGTTACAAAGCTCCCGACGGCGACACGAGCCGTCTCGTCTCGATGACGTTGCGGAGCCAGCCGACGCCGCTGACGGCCAACCTTGGCTTCGCCTCGGCGGTCGCAGAGGTGGGCATGCTGCTTCGTGGGTCGAAGCACGCGGGCAGCGGCAGCTTCGCATCGGCGATTGCTCGCGCCTCGAAGTTCCGCGGCCCGGACTCTGAGGGCTATCGCTCGGAGTTCATCAAGCTGGCCGGGCTGGCCTCGAGCCTGCGCGCATTCGAAGTGTCAAAGCGGTGAGCTGCGACGCAGGCCCGCAGACGTCAGTGGCCCCTCCCGCGTCCCCTGCCGTACGGCGGATTTCCATCGGGCGGACCCCCGCCCCTGCCGTATGGCGGGCCCCCCTGGCCGGAACCGTGAGCGTGTGCGACCTGGGGTCCGAGCAATGTCTCGAGCTCGGGCTTCAGGTAGTCTCCGGCGACAAACACGACTGTCCCGCCGCCGACAACCATCTTTCGAAGAAACTGTCGTTTGGTTAGACGTTCTGGTTTCGTTGATTCGCTCATGATCCCTCGAAGCGTCCGTGGTCACTGTCCGGGTCCAAGGCGCGCCTGTCAGATATTCGCCCTCTCGACAATCCGATCCCGCGCATCGGGCGCATCGTGATAATGCAGAGTGAACGACTCCGCTTGATCGACAAGTGCGATGACGATGTCGAGTCCGCGATCGACGTTCGCGCCAAGGCTGATGCAACTCTCCAGCAATCTCAGTACCGCCTGGCCGGCCGAGAGCGGCTCGAGTCGCGCAGCGCCAGGACAAGTGTCGTAGGTGGGAAATACGATCATTGTCACGTTGCACGCGTCGGCAACGTCGCTTCCGACGAGATCCGGCGACGTGAAGGCGACCTGCTGGTACGGATCTCCGTCGGGTACCGGCGGTATCGGCGCCCAGCGGTCCCTCAAATCAGGGAATTTCGTAATCCCGTCGCGGCGGAGAGAAACGCCGGCTCCGAATGGCAGCAACTTCAGCGACGGATACTCGAGAACGGCTACATCTTCTGAGAGGTACCGTCCGCCCTTCAGTAGCAGCCCCAGAGTCAGAACCGACTTGCCGCAACGCCTTGGGCCAGGTAACAAAATGCCGTGCCGCGCGAGTGAGACGGCGCCAGCATGAAACTTGGCGTAACGTCGACCGATCACTCCTTCGAGTGTCTACCAAGCTGAAGACGTTCGCAAAACGTGCCGGCGATAACGGCACAGAACGCGTCATCGGGCTCAATAACGTGCGCGGTTCCTAAGCGCGACGCAGTACCCTGATCGTCAAACGGACTGGTCGAACGAGGTAATAGAGAAACGCGACAGAGCGCGGCAGCGCGACGACCGCTCTATCGTGTCGGTTGGGTGTAATGATGGTGGTCAAACGCCTGAAAGGTAGACCTAGAAGATGCCACACGAACGGCAGCTTGTCGCGTAGGCGCTCGCGCGTCCGGATGTACAACAGGGCCCCTTCCAAAACGCCATAGGAACCTCGTACGTTGTGGCCCTTGACCGGAGCGAAGATCCTCAGACGTACTTCGGTGGCGATTGGGCCAACCCTTGGATCCGACTGCACGACAGCCGTCACCTGTTCAGGAATGACGGTGCCAAGCAGGCCGTTGGCGAGGCATGCGCCCACGCACACCATCCGTGCGGCCCCGAAGTGGCGGGCCGCATCAATGGCTTCGCACCAGTCCAAGGTCGGTTTGTGCCGGTTGATAAAGACGGCGAGATCGCAAATCCATACCATCCGGCTCCAACAATGCTTGGCCGCATGGGCATTCAACATGCGAAGCTGATCCGAAGATGACGGCTGCAGCACGCTGGAGATCCCGATGTCCACGCGCTCGACACCAGCCCACAGCCTTTCCAGATTGACGGGAAAGCGCAGCTTCGGTGCGAATGCCCATTGAAGGTCGACACTCACGGTGCCGTTGCTGGTGCGATACTCCGCCATGACATGGACCGCGCTGGATGACCGGAACCGACAACCTCGGGCTCTCAGTAATTCCTGTGCGCGAGCGACGCGATCGGCCGGAATGAGGATGTCGAGGTCTCCAAACTCACGCAGCGCGACATCCCCGTACAACTGGATCGCCAACACCGGGCCTTTGAACGGCACAGCCGGAACGTCGTTCGATTCGAACAAGGCGAGTAGTTCGACAAGTTCCTGCAACAAAAACCGGTTCCGATCGGCATTGATGCTGAAATTTCGCTCGAGCCGGTGCATCGCGTCTATGGGCACCGTCACGCCCTGAATGTCACACAAACCTCGATACAGGAGCGGCTGAACGCCGTGATGAAGCGCTGTCTGCTCGAGGTAGGCCCAATCGACGTCGCGCCAGATCTGTGGCGCGACCTGATCCACACTTCTGCCGCCGATGGCTGTCTGGACACAGTGCAGCAGAACGTCGGTTTCACGGCGTCCCGCAGACGAATGGATCAATCCGCCATCGATGAAACGCGCCAGGATCTCGTTGATGTCGTCAGCCACCTCCTGTGGGGCTTTACCAAAGAGCGCCGCGACGTCCGAGACGATCATCGAGCGATCTCTTGTGCCGTCGCAAAGCTGCCAGACGACGGCAGCAACGGAATTAAGACGATGTACGCTGTTGCTGCGGGGATCGTGAAGGATGAAATCGCCCTTGACCTGACGAACGACGAGAGGGGCTTTGACTGGGAACCACATTTAGGGATGCCGCCGGACGCAGTAGGTGATCAGACAACATGGCAAATGCCATACCAGTGGTCCGGGATTGCGGATGCTGCTCTTTACACACGAGGCACTCGAGAAGTCTGCCAGAGCAGTGACGAAAAGCTGCGATGTTGTGGTCCGGGTAGATTTCGGAACACAAACGGCGAGCGGGCTAGGCAGGCGGTTTCACCAGAATTGCTCTGGTATAGAGCAGCTCGAATCCCTGACGTTGAACATTCTGTTGTGATACAGAGCCGGGTTGCGTCGTCACGACAGCGACGTCGCACCCCGCGCGGCCAGCGTCGGCAAGGCGATGCTGCAGCAGCGCTGTCTGCACGCCGCGGCGGCGGTGAGCGGGCAAGGTGCCGGCACCGCAGAGCTGCGCGACGCCGTCTGCGATGCGCATACCTCCCGCGCCGGCGACTTCGCCGTTTCGCCGGGCGATGTACGGGACAAACCCGGCGATCTCGCTGATCTGCTCGAAGATTGCGTCCAGCGCGGCACGATCGACCTTCTCTTCGAGCGACGGACCGTCGTAGACATCAGGTGCGGCAAACGATGAGGCCAGCACATCGACCCATGACGCGTACTCCGCGCCGGCGGCCTTCTCAACGGAAAGATCGCTGATCGGTGGTTCTGCGGCCGGAAGAGACATGCCGAGGACGTTTTCAAATCCCGCGAGCCTGTAGCCGCGGCCTGTGAGCAACTCGCCTATCTCGGTGTTCGCCAGCGAAGGCAGCTCCACGCGCACCGCCGTCTTCTGTTGTGCGTAGATTTTTTCCAGCGCATCGAGCCTCGATGCCTCGAGCGGCTCGAACCCGAGACCGGCCACTTTGCTGAACGGTGCGCCCGGCCCCGCCGCGACCGCGATGCCGCCGGCAAGATCGGTGATGGCGACGTGCTCACTGCCAGGACGACGAGCCGCCGTGCGGCCAAATTCGGCGATCAACGTCGCTTCGGCCCGCTCGATTCGTCTGGCGAGAGACGCGCTGGCGAAAAGCATGGCGCATGGTGCCACAGTGGTGCGCGTTGCTCAATCTCGACGTTCCTGCCGCCTCGGCAGGATGTGATGTGGAACCTCGCCTGCCGGCACATTCCGCCATTCGACCTTGAAGCTGCCGCGATAGCCGAACAACGGTCCCCACATGCTGTTGTGCACGTCCACCACGATCCGGAAGCACTGCGCCGCATCGTCGTACCATTCCCGCACGTCGGCGACGCCGCTGAACAGCATCGGAAAGCTGAACCCGATCGCGCCTTCATAGAATCGCTGCGCGCCCGAACGCAGCCGCAGACCGCCGGCCTCATCGACCGACAGCGCGATGTCGACGGCCAGGTGCTCGTGCGATCCGAGGTAGTCGATAATCCGGCGCCGAGCGTCGCTGTAGACCATGTAGGCATCGAACCGGCGCGTTCGACGCGATTCGAATGTCCGGATCCACGAAACGTTCTCACGGCCAAATCGATCGACGAAGGCGTAGTTCTCGATCGTAAAGGGCACGTTTCGCCCTGTTTCGGGGAACATGATGCGACGCCAGGTGCCGACGCGAAGGAACGGCTCGGTGTAGAAGCGACCCTTCCAGATCTCGTCCATCACTCCACGTCCGATCGACGCGATACCGTCGGAGCTCGAAAAACCGAATCGCCGCTGAATCTGCGGATGCAGGCGGTCGAAGTCGGCACCGAGCGCACGCTGGTAGATCGACGTCATGCCTTTTCCGGAGACGGACTTCTCAGGCACCGTGCCGCAGAAGGAACGCCGGCAAGCACGAGAAGATCGATCGCCGCCAGAGACGCGACGGCCAGGTTCAACGTGAAGGGATTGAAGGCCGCCTCGAAGAATTGGGGCGAGCGAAGCCAGACAGCGGCCGTGATGATCGGCATCAAGACAAGGCACAGCAGGGCCGGCCAGGGTTTACGCCATGCGAGTAGCAGCGCCGCTGCAAACGCCAGCTCCGAAATTCCCAGCGCGTTGAGCGCGATGCTTGTGACATCGCCTGACACGCCGGCATCTCCGAGCATGGCAATCTCGTCGATGTGTCGGGCCATGAGTTTCGGAACCAGACCCTGATACGCGAAGATGACAGCCAGCGCCGTGCGCGCGATGACGTGAACCAGCGTCTGTCGCACGGCCTGAGCTGGATCCACGCGACGCTCGAGCCACAGGCGCAGGCGATCGAAGCTCCACGCGGTCGCCCACCCGATGAGAGGACGGAAGATCAATCGGTCGAAGAGCGCACCGGCGGGTCCAAAGCGCGTGCGGTAGTCGTACCACGTCAGGAACCGGACGCCGTCGGCCGTCGGGATGTATTTCCAGTACCCGCTGCCCTCCTGAATAATCGACAAGGGTTCGCCGGATCCAAATCTTAGTGCGGAGGAACGGCTACCGTCCGGCAGATCCCGTTGTCCAACGGTTTCACCCTCTCCGCTCACCTCAAGACCGAAACCGATTCGCGTCGTATAGCGAAATCGCTGCACCTCGCTCTCGTGCGATTTCTGCAGATATTCGATCCGCGAGAAGCGGAGATCCCATCTCTCGTGCAGCGCCGGCGTCTGCGTATGAGTCCACAGCGTGTCCATCGGCGCGCGAACAAGAATCTCGACGTAGATGCCCATCGCTAAACACTATCGGCACGTATCGCACGCCTCATCGCCGCTGCCGAATCGCGACGGAAACGCGCCTGAAGCAGCGCGCACGACCGGATAGCCGAGTCGGGCCAGCGGGACTCTCGGCCAGGAGGTCGCGCGGATTCTGTACATCACGTCTTCAGTCTGGCGATCGAGGAAGACTTCGAAGAGCTCCTCCCCGCCTTCGGCGTGGTTTGTCAGCGTTCCATGCGCGAACCCGAATCGAGCCTCGCCGTCAAAGCCGCCGACGGAGTAGACGACACGGCAGCCATTCAAGGACCAGAACCCGAGATGCCGGATGAGAACGGCCACGACAGTCCCGGTCGCCACGCGCGTGTACCGCGGGAACGCCGCGACCCAGCCGATGTCGAACTGCTTCCACCTCCTGAGCGCGTGTCGCGCCCGGTCGAAATCGGCCTTGCCGCGTCCGATCGGCACGACTTCTTCGTCGAGCTTCCGGAGTGTGGTGTCGCCATTGATGATGCCGATGGGGCCATACGAGAGCGGCAGCTCCCGCGAGTCGTCGAGGAAACGGTCGATGACGGATTGCGACGGGCGTCGTATCAGGAACATAGGTCCTCAGGCAGAAGCTGGATTGCCAAACAGCGCTTCACGGATCAACTCGTCTACCGAAATCACGAACCGTCGAACCGGCGGCACACGAAGCGCCAGCGCCGCAGACGGAAGGAGCTGCTGCGTCAGCGAGACGAGCGCCGCCGTCGCGCGCTGATTTGAGCTCTTGTCCAGCAGCCACCAGAGAAGCACGGCCAGATGAACGAGGTACAGCAGCCGGCCGAGGGCCTCGGCCAGCGGCTGTTTCGGGGCATCGGTCGCTTCGGTCACGGCTTGCTCGAACACCCGCTGCACGCGAAGACGGGAGAACGCCGTGCTGGCGGCAAAAATGCCCTCTTCGGGATCGCCAACCAGCACCGGCGTGAGCGCCCGGAGCGCCATCTGGTGCGGCTCGAGCACGTGCAGGCTCGTGTTCAGGGCAAAGATGAAGCGGTCGCGCCATTTGCCCGCGGGGCATCGCCTCAGCCTGCCGCGCGTACTCGGTCGACAGCTCGTCGTAGAGCGCGATGACGACGGCCTGTTTGCTCGGGAAGTAGCGATAGAGCAGTCCGACGCTGACGCCCGCCTCTTTGGCGATATCGCGAAGGGTCGTCGCTTCGTACCCGCGTTCGGCGATCAAGCGCATCGCCGTGGCATACAGGCGGTCCCTCGCGGCGGCGCCCTGGGCGGTCTGCCCCGGCGGCCGGCCGCGTTTTCGTGGCTTGACATTTTGAGTGAACATGTTCATTAATATTAGAACATGGCTCGATTCGTCAGCGCAAGGCCCGTCCGGCGTCCGAAGGCGCTCACCTGGTCCTCTACGACGGCGTCTGCGGACTGTGCAACGGCCTCCTGCAATTTCTCCTCGTGCACGATCGCCGCGCGCGTTTTCGATTTCGCTTCGCTCCAGAGCGCAACCGGCAGAGCAATGGTGAGCGCTGGGGCGGCGACCCTGAGGATCTGACGTCGTTCTACGTCGTCGCAGACTTTCGAACGCCGAGACGCCCGGATCGTCACGAAGAGCGACGCCGCGCTGTTCGTCGCCGGCCAGCTCGGGTGGCCCTGGAAGGCGCTGCGCGTCGTGCGGAGTCGTGCCGACGGCGATCCGCGATCGCGCTGTACGACGTCATCGCTCGAAACCGGTATCGCGTGTTCGGCCGG
The DNA here is from genome assembly GCA_963811435.1 of Vicinamibacterales bacterium. Classification (GTDB taxonomy): domain Bacteria; phylum Acidobacteriota; class Vicinamibacteria; order Vicinamibacterales; family JAMQPK01; genus JAMQPK01. The sequence continues at coordinate 1,533,934 of CAWERD010000002.1, read as the reverse complement.
TACGAACAGTGCCTGGTGCCGAGCCCTGAATTCCGAAGCCGCTTCATCGAGTGAACGGAGGAGCGTGATGAAGGTCGTCATCCCAGGCGGATCGGGACAGGTCGGAACCGATCCTCGCGCGCGCATTTCACGGCGACGGCCACGACGTGGTCGTCCTGAGCCGCCGTCCCGCCGTTCGCCCATGGCGCGTCGTCGCCTGGGATGGCGCGACCCTCGGCGATTGGCAACGTGAGATCGACGGCTGCGACGTCGTGATCAATCTGGCCGGCCGCAGCGTCAACTGCCGCTACACCGCCGCAAATCGAGAAGAGATCCTGCAGTCGCGCGTCTCGTCGACGCGCGTCGTGGGACAGGCGATCGCGCGAGGCGAGGCGCCCGCCGCGCGTGTGGCTGCAGGCGAGCACCGCGACGATCTACGCGCACCGATACGACACGCCGAACGACGAGCACTCGGGCATTCTCGGCGGCAGCGAACCGAACGCGCCGAGCTCCTGGCGATTCAGCATCGACGTCGCGCGCGCGTGGGAGCGGGCATTCGACGAGGCCGTCACCGACGGAACCCGGAAGGTCGCGCTTCGGTCAGCGATGACGTTGAGCCCCGACCGCGGAGGCGTGTTCGACACGCTGCTCGGCCTGGTTCGCCGCGGCCTCGGCGGAACGCGCCGGCGACGGCCGGCAATTCATGTCGTGGATTCACTACGAGGACTTCGTCGCGGCGGTTCGCTGGCTGATCGATCGCGACGACATCGACGGAATCGTGAACGTCGCGTCGCCGAATCCTCTGCCGAACGCGGAGTTCATGCGGCTTCTCCGCGAGGCGTGTGGAGCGTCGTTCGGCCTGCCCGCAACGCAAATGGATGCTCGAGATTGGCGCCGTCTTCATGCGCACGGAAACCGAGCTCATTCTGAAGAGCCGGCGGGTCGTTCCCGGCCGATTGCTCGAGCACGGCTTCCAGTTCAAATATCCCGACTGGCGAAGCGCGGCGAACGATCTGTGTCATCGACGCAGCACTCTCTCATGCCGTGATCGAGCGGCATGAGACGGCCGCTTCGTGGCTATCCACGAGTCGTCGCGCTCCGCAAGTCGTTCAACCTGCCCTGACACGCAGAAAAACGAACAAATGCCTGCATTGTTTGATTCCGGACGGCGCGCTAATTGCTGGTAGGCCGCGAGCGGTTCCTTTAGTATTGCCACTTCCAAGTCACTCGCGAGGTCCCAGTATGGCAACAGAACAGTCACGTCATGCCGTCGGAAAACGGCCAAACGTCCGGGACCACACCAATCCGACCTTCCCGTCCGGGCATATCGATGTGAGCGGATTGTCTCACGTGGGGAAGGTGCGAGCCTGCAACGAGGACCACTTCATCGTCACCCGCATTGGGCGCTACCTGGAGACCGTGCAAACCAACCTTCCACCCGGCGAGGTACCGGAACGGTCGGAGGAAGCCGGCTACGCCATCATCGTCGCTGATGGCATGGGCGGCCACGCGGGAGGTGAGCTTGCGAGCCGGATGGCCATCAGCGGGCTCATGAAGTTGGCTCTTGGGATGCCTGATTGGATCTTCCGCCTGGACCCGACGGTCGCCGGCAGCGCGACAGATCGCTCCAAACAACGGTTTCAGGACCTGAACACGTTGCTCCTCGAGCATGGCAAGCAAGATCCGAATTTTCGTGGCATGGGGACCACGCTGACGGTTGCCCGCAGCATGGGCCGCCATCTGCACGTCGTCCACGTGGGCGACTCACGCGCGTACATGCTTCGCGAGTCCCGCCTGTTTCGCCTGACCCGAGACCACACCTATGTGCAGTTGCTTGTCGACAGCGGACAGCTTTCGGAGGAGGAAGCGGCAACCTTTCCTTCGCGTCATCTGCTCGTGAATGCACTTGGAGGCTTGAGCGAGGACGTGGAAGTCGACGTCGACCAGCTGCAGCTCATGAGTGGAGATCGGCTGCTTCTGTGCAGCGACGGCCTCACGGATCTCGTTGACGACGATGCCATTCGTCAGGTGCTCGTCGACTGCCGCGAATCGGCGGAGGCGTGCCGCCGTCTTGTCGATCTCGCTCTGGCCGCAGGCGGTCGGGACAACGTGACGGCTGTTGTTGCCAGTTACACCTTCTGACGCATTCCCGAAGCGTGCGGTAAGAACTTACTTCAACAACGCGTCCCAGTTGAGGACGACCGTGAGGGGGGCAGCCGCCAGATCCGTGGTCACATTAATGAGGAAACGGCCGTCAGCTGCCACATTGTAGTTCCGCCCGAGGCCGCCCGTGCTCATGCGGGTTTGAAACAGACGAATCGGAGTGCCCACGCGCAGCGAGGAACCGGCCCGTGCGATCGGTACGGCCATCAACCCGAAGTCGGGCGCGATGTAGAACAATTCCTTGCCGTCAGCGCTCCATCGGGGTGTTTGTCCTCCTGCGATGGACACTTGCTGTTGAGGACCCGATTGCAGGAACGGCTGGACGTAAACGTCCGCTCGCTCTCCGGACTGATCCGATGTATAGGCGATCCATTGTCCGTCGGGTGAAAGGCGTGGATTGCTTTCCCGAAAGCGAGTCTGGGTTACGCGTACCGGCTTTGCGTTGTTGGCTGGGTATGGGAGTGCCCATACGTCGCCGTCAAACTGATAGATGAGGTGGCGTCCGTCACGAGACCAGTCGGCGGGAATTGGTCCGATCTGGCTTTCCAACAGCACTGTGCCTTCCCCCATACCGCCGACCGCAAGAACAAACAGAGTTCCATCCTGTCTCGCCGAAAAAAATGCGAGGTTCCGCATGTCGGGAGACCAGATTGGCGTATGGTCGGCGGCGGCATGCGACGTCAGCCGGGTATCGAGACCTCTCTCGATATCCCGCACCCAAAGGTCTGGCGGCTGGCCTCGACTGAAGGCCACGAACTTGCCGTCCAATGAAAGCTCTGGATTGCGATATTGGCCCCTCTTGCCAGCAAGCCCGAGCTGCCTGCCGGTTCGGTCGAACCATGCCAGCTCGGAGTCCACTCCTCCGTTGAGGTACGCCAGGCTGCCATTGCTGGAAACTGAAAACTCCGGAAACGTCTGAGTCGTCTGCTCTGCAATTGGAACCGCGTCGCCGGATAATTCCAAACGGCCGAGGTCGAAGGGCTGGGCCATCAGAGTGACACCCCGCACGAACAACACGTGACCGGTCGGAGAGTATGTGACGGCACCAAGTTGGCCGGTCAGGCCAGGAAGAGGGTACCGCTCCTTCGCATCCAGGCTGCCGACGTACCAAAGATGCTCTTGATAGTTGGGACCGCTCCTAGCCAAGTACAGAAAGTGCCGGCCATCGGGAAGGAACGACGGGAAGTGATGGCTCTCCTTACCTGAGAACTCCGTTGCAGGCGTGGGCTGGCCGCCGGCCGCGGCAACCCGCATGAGCCCCTTAGGCTGCTCGCCGATCTCTCCGATCAAAATCACGTTGTCGGTGCCCCATGCTCCCTCGGGGCCTCGCTCAACATTGCAAATTAAGAGCGGCGGGCCGCCGCGCGTCGCAACCTTTTTGAGTCTGCCTTGCGCGAAAAACCCGATGTACTGGCTGTCTGGGGACCAGAAGATGCCCGCGGCGCCTTCGGTGCCGGGAAGCGGTTGCGCAACGGAAGAGTCGAGCGGTCGAACCCAAATCAGGGGCGTGCCTTCCGAGTCGGCCACAAAAGCGAGCGTGCGTCCGTCTGGTGAGAGCGGGTGCCCAGGAGCGATCCTCGCGCCGTCAGGTGCGAAAACATCGAACCGGACGGTTCGCGCTGGATGCGAGGCGGTACGCCACGGAGCCCAAAACGCAATGAGAGCGATGACGCCGAGGAGCGCGGTTGCAGCCCAAGGCAGCGCCGTCTTGCCGAGTCCGCGTGGCTTGGACAGTGCCCCGGATTCGGTCTGTGGGTGGGCAATCTCTTCTTCGATCGTGATTCGCGCCTCACCGATCGATTGAAGGCGCGCGCGAGGATCGACCGTCAGCGCGCGGCGAAGGAGTTCGCGAACCCGCCGGGGAGTGTTCGAAGGCAGGGCGCTCCAGTCCGGTGCCTTGGTCATCACGAGCGCCATCGTTTCCGACGCCGTCTCCCCGGTGAACATCGGATTGCCCGTCAGCATCTCGTAAACAATCACGCCCAGGGCCCAGATGTCGGCTCGCTTGTCGACTGGCTTGCCGCGCGCCTGCTCTGGACTCATGTAGGCGGCTGTCCCCAGGATCATGCCTTCGAACGATCCGGCGACCGTGACAATTTGCGACCGCGACAGATCGCCTGCGCCATCGGTCATTGCCGCTTTGGCCAAACCGAAGTCCAAAACCTTCACGTGGCCGTCTGGAGTGATCTTGATATTGGCGGGCTTGAGATCGCGATGGACGATGCCTTTCTCGTGCGCGGCGTCGAGCGCGTCCGCGATCTGTTGCGTAATGGTCAGCGCGTCGGGCAGAGGAATGGCGCCGCGTGCAATGCGCGCGGCCAGCGTCTCACCGTTGACCAGCTCGAGCACCAGCGCCCGCACGCCGTCTGCGTCTTCCAATCCGTAGATGGCGCCGATGTGTGGATGATTGAGTGATGCCAGGACGCGCGCCTCGCGTTCGAACCGCGCCAACCGATCGGGATCGCTCGTGAAGAGCCTTGGCAGGATCTTGATCGCCACGTCGCGGCCTAACTTCGTATCGCGGGCGCGGTAGACCTCCCCCATGCCACCCACACCGATGCGCTCGTGCACCTGATACGCGCCAAGCCGCCTGCCGGTCAATATTGAAATTGAAGCTCCGGTATCGCTGAGCATCTGCGCTGCCGCAGCCAGAGCCCGACGATCGAAAATGCCACCCGTCGACGCCTGCTGCGCCAGCAGCGATTCTACCTGTTGCCGCAACGCATCGTCGCCGGCGCACGTGTCAGCGAGAAAGGCTATACGTTCGCTCTCGACGCGCGAAAGCGCCGCATGAAAAATCTCCTCGAGCCGCCGCCGCCGTTCAGGCGTCATTTCAGGCGTCATTTGTCACGGGGTGATTGCCTGGATTATACGCATCACGTTGAGCCCGTAGGCCTGAATGCTCACCGCCCTCAGCCTTTATGGCAGCGCGGTATCATCGGCCATGCTCTCCGATATCTCTGGCGTGTCCGCCGAACTGGAAACGGAGTTCGGCGGGATCGACATCTATCTGTTCGATCAACTTCTGCGTGGCCGGTTCGACCGTCGTGCGCGTGTGGTCGACGCCGGCTGCGGCGCCGGGCGTAATCTTCCGTATTTCCTGCGACGCGGGTTCGATGTGCGCGCGGTGGATGCCGATGCCATGGCAATTCGCGCGGTGCGGCAGCTCGTGGCCTCGTTGAATCCGTCAGTGCCGCCCGGCCAGATTCATTGCGGTCCGCTCGATTCCCTTCCGTGGGAGGACGGCTCGGCGGACGCCGTCATCTGCAGTGCCGTTCTACATTTTGCGCATGACGAGCGCGAATTCGCGGTGATGCTCAAAGAGATGTGGCGCATCCTGGCGCCTGATGGCCTCTTTTTCGCTCGTCTGGCGACGAGCATCGGCCTGGAAAGCCAACTCTCGTCTGCCACGGGACGCATGCGTCTGCCCGACGGTTCCGAACGCTTCGTCGTCGACGAGCAGACCATTCTGGCCTGGACGTCCACACTCGGTGGGAGGCTCGCCGATCCGCTCAAGACCACGAACGTGCAGAACCGGCGGTGTATGACGACCTGGGTGATGGAGAAGTAATTCGAGGCTCTTTACATACATAGAACTGCAATGTATCATAGTTCTACGTATGGACATGAGTAAGGACCTGGTTGCTGCTTCCGCCACGCCGCTCGTGCTCGCCATCCTTGCCGAAGGCGACAGTTACGGCTACGCCATCATCAAGCGAGTCGCCGAGTTGTCGGGCGGGCACCTGCTGTGGACCGACGGCATGCTCTATCCCGTGCTGCATCGGCTCGAGCGCCAGGGTTTCGTCGCGGCGAAGTGGGCCGCGTCCGAGACCGGGCGCCGGCGCAAGTACTACCGGATCACGAAAGAGGGCCGGGCGGAGCTGGCCGCCCACCGGGAGCAGTGGAAGGCCGTGGACGGCACCCTTCGGGGCATCTGGATGCAGGCATGCACAGTATGACGACCTTCGCCGATCAGCCAATCGAGGATCAAATCGCGCAGTGGCGGGCGTACTTGCGCCGCCGGCAGGCCGTTCATGGTCCCGACGTGGAGGAACTCGAGGGACATCTGCGCGATCAGCTGGCGGCGCTCACCGAGGCCGGCCTCGCCGGTGATGAAGCGTTCTTAGTCGCGGTCAAGCGCATGGGCAACCTCGATGCGCTGTCGCGCGAGTTCGCACGCGCGCATTCCGAGCGGTTGTGGAAGCAGTTGGTCGTGGCGCCGGAGGCTGACGCACCGGCGAACACCTCACGGACAGAGATCCTCGTCGTCCTGAGCCTTGCCGTCGCGGCGGGATTAGCGGTCAAACTGCCGGGTACTGTTCGGACTTCCGCTCGGCCCTGATGAAGAAGTGCCGCCTTTCTACTTCCGCAACGCCAGCCTGTTCGTCTTCCCGCTGCTCACGATCTACTTCATGTGGAAGCGCGGGTTGAATGCTGTCAGCGGCCTCTGGCTCGCGCTGCCCTTCGCAGCCGCGGCCGTGTTCGCCAACGTCTTCCCCTTCAACAATCCAGAACGGCTCGACAACTTCCCGGGGGGCAGCGACACTCAACTGCTGACCGTTCTGCACCTGCCAATCGCGTTATGGGTCATGGCCGTCGGCGTCGCGTACGTGGGAGGCCGGTGGTTCTCTTCCGGCCGACGGATGGACTTCGTGCGGTTCTCGGGCGAGCTGGCCATCTACTACGTGCTCATCGCGCTCGGCGGGGGCGTCGTCACCGCCTTTACGGCCATGTTGTTCTCTGCCATCGATATGAATCCTGCGTGGTTCATCGGGGGCTGGCTGATCCCGTGCGGGGCGGCGGGGGCCGTCATCATCGGATCCTGGCTGGTCGAGGCGAAGCAAAGCGTCATCGAGAACATGGCGCCGGTGCTGACCAGGCTGTTCACGCCGCTGTTCACGATTCTGCTTCTCGCGTTTCTGGCGACGATGGCGTGGACGGGCAACCCCATCAACGTGAAGCGGGAGATCCTGATCGGCTTCGATCTGCTCCTGGCCGTCGTCGTCGGACTCGTGCTCTACGCGGCGTCCGCGCGCGATCCGCAGGCAGCGCCCGACTTCTTCGACGGCCTGCAGCTGCTGCTCGTGGTCAGCGCGCTCGTGGTGGATGTGGTGGCGCTCACCGCGATCGCACAGCGCATCTCCGAGTTTGGCTTCACTCCCAATCGAGTGGCGGCCCTTGGCGAGAATCTCATTCTGCTCGTCAACCTGGCGTGGACGGCGTGGCTCTATGCGCGATTCGCGCGTCACCGGGGCTCGTTTGCCGACCTGGAGCGATGGCAGATTGCGTATCTGCCCGTGTACGCCGTATGGGCGGCGCTGGTGGTTATCTTGTTCCCACCGCTCTTCGGCTACCGTTGATGCACGCCGCGGCTAGGGGCACCATAGTGCACGAGCACATGCCAGAGCTGCTTCAATGCATTTCCCTGCGGGCACGCGGAGGGTCGTGCCCGCAGGGACGTTGTCAATCTACGAGCCTCAGGCCACTCTGGCTTCAGGCATTGACCGGCCGCTCGACCTGGTTTACGGCAAAGAGCTTGCCGACCTCCTGGGCCTGCTCCGGCGTCGTGGTGGCAAACAGATGCATCATGCGCGCGACGATGCCGGTCCATCCCGTCTGGTGACTCGCCCCAAGCCCTGCTCCGTTGTCGCCGTGGAAGTACTCAAAGAACAAGATGAGATCTCGCCAGTGCGGATCGTTCTGGAATTTCTCGGTGCCACCGTAGACGGGTCGCTGACCGTTCTCATTTCGAAGAAAGATGCTGCCAAGGCGACGCGACAGATCCTCGGCAACCTGATACAGCGTCATCATGTTTCCCGAGCCGGTCGGACATTCAATTTTGAAGTCGTCCCCGTAGTAGGTGTAGTAATTGAGGAGAGCCCGGATGATCAGGCCGTTGACCGGCATCCAGATGGGGCCGCGCCAGTTGGAGTTGCCGCCGAACATGCCGCTGTCGGACTCGGCGGGTAGATATCCCACGCCATAATCCTGATCTCCGACTCGAAACCCGAACGGGTGCCCGGCGTGATGCCGCGACAGCGCTCGAATTCCATAAGCACCGAGAAACTCGTTCTCGTCGAGCATGCGTGAGAGGACTCGCCGGAGTTTCCTCTCATCGAGCACAGATGCCATCAGTCGATTCTGTTTCCCCCTCGCGACCGGGTCGTGAATGGAACCTCTCAACTCCGGGCGCGCCAACATGAAGGCTTTCAGGCGGTCCGCAACTTCAGGGTACCGCGCTATGAGCTTTCCATCGTAAACGGTGGCCGCGCAGAGCGGCAGCAACCCGACCATGGAGCGGACCTTGAGACGTGTTGAGCTGCCATCGGGCAGCCGCAGCACGTCGTAGAAGAACCCGTCCTCTTCATCCCACATCCCGCCGCCATCTTCTCCCCCCTGGGTCATCGCCAGGGCGATCCAGAGGAAGTGCGAGAAGAACTTGTCGCACATCTCTGCATATGCGGGTTTCCCCAACGCCAGCTCCGTGGCGATCTCGAGCATGTTCTGGCAGAAGAGCGCCATCCACGCCGTACCGTCTGCCTGTTCCAGATATCCGCCCGTGGGCAACGGTGAGCTTCGATCGAATACCCCGATGTTGTCGAGTCCCAGGAACCCGCCTTCGAAGGCGTTGCGCCCGGAGGGGTCTTTTCGGTTCACCCACCATGTGAAGTTGAGCAGCAGCTTGTGAAACGACCGCTCCAGCCACTCGACGTCGCCCTCGCCATGCTTGCTCTTCATCAGACGATGCGTGAAGATCGTCGCCCAGGCGTGCACCGGCGGGTTCACGTCGCCGAAGTTCCACTCGTAGGCCGGAATCTGGCCGCTCGGGTGCAGGTAATCCTCGCGCAGCATCAGATCGAGTTGCCCCTTGCCGAAGTCCTCGTCCACCAGCGTCAGCGCCAGAATGTGGAATGCCAGGTCCCACGCGGCGTACCACGGGTACTCCCACTTGTCCGGCATCGAGATGACGTCGGCATTGTGCATGTGGTGCCAGCTCTGGTTGCGCAGCCCGTGTCGCTTCGGCTTGAACGGATCGGCGCCACGCTCCGAGAGCCACGTGTCGACGTCGTAGTAGAAAAACTGCTTGGTCCACATCATGCCGGCCAGCGCCTGGCGCATGACGCGCGCGTGATCCTCGTCGAGAGACCGGGGGATCACCGTGCCGTAGAACTCGTCCGCTTCCCGCCGGCGGGCGTTCATCACAGCGTCGAAGTCTTTCGAGAATGAGCCGGCGGACGCTTTCTTCGTCGATCCCTTCGCGGGCGGCGCCGCGTCGCTCAATCGCAACCGCACGACCTGCGATTCCCCCGCCCCGACGGTCAACGGATAGTGCGCCGTTGCCTTGGTACCCGTCTTGTTCGGATTCACCGCCTCACGACGGCCGTGGACGATGAAATCGTTGATGCCGTCCTTGACGTACGGACACCGGTTCGGACTGTTGAAGACGCGCTCGTTGTTCGTGTCGTTTTCGGTGAACAGCAGATCCGCCGCGCCTTCAGCGTGGAAGAACAGCTGTCCGAGCGATGGGTGCGTGAGGGCGATCGTGTTCGTGGCGTCTCCGACCTGAGTCAGCTCGGGACGGAGGCCATCGCCACCCCACGACCAGATGTTCCGGAACCAGATCGTCGGCAGCACATGAAGCGTGGCCAGCTCGGGCCCGCGGTTGTGGACCGTAATCTCGATGAGAAGGTCTTGGGGTGACGCTTTCGCGTACTCGACGAACACGTCGAAATAGCGATTGCCGTTGAACACCCCGGTGTCGAGGAGCTCGTACTCCATCCCCCCACGGCCCCGGGTCCGGTTGGTCTCGATGAGATCCACATACGGGTACTCCGCCTGTGGATATTTGTACAGATACTTCATGTACGAGTGCGTCGGCGTGGAATCGAGGTAGAAGTAATACTCCTTGACGTCTTCGCCGTGATTCCCCTGGCTGTTGGTGAGGCCGAAGAGCCGCTCCTTGATGATCGGATCGCGGCCATTCCACAGCGCCAGGGCAACGCACACGAACTGCTTGTCATCGGAGACCCCCGCCAGCCCGTCTTCTCCCCAGCGGTAGGCGCGTGAGCGCGCCTGGTCGTGGGTGAAGTAGTCCCACGCATTTCCGTCGGCGCTGGCGTCTTCGCGAACCGTTCCCCACTGGCGCTCGCTCAGATACGGTCCCCATTTCTTCCACAACGCCTTCCGCTCGCGGGCCTCTTCAAGACGGACATGTTCAGCAGTCATGAGCTACCTCTCTCGATCGCGTTAGTCGTAACATTAAAAAATCAGGGCACGTGCCGTGCCCGAACGTCCCGCACAGGCCTTGGAACCGCAAGTGGCGGAATGCGAGGCAGTTGACGGACCTCAGTCGTACGAGCGCCGGTCGGCCGTCGTGCTGATTCCTCCATCTCGATGGAGACGCTCCCAAATACTGGAGACAGTCCTCACCCTTATGACCCACCACAGGCGATGAGCCGATGTTCAACGCATTGCAGTCTTGTCGGCATGCGGCGAAGCCGGGTGCGGCGTTGCGCGCCTGGGCACCTCCGTGCCCAGCCGCTGGACTTTCCCGGCCAGGTCCCGGGCGAGATGCCGCTGGAACAGGTTTCTCGTTTCAGGATTCGCGTTGAGGTAGCGCTCGAGCGTGGCCGCCTCCCACCGGACGAGACGGGCGGGCTCGACCGTGAACGCATCGACGTCAGCCACCGCACCGGTCATCAGCAGCGCCGAGCCCACGAGATCTCCCGCTCCCAGTCGACCGAGAACATGATCATCCATGGCGACCTGCGCCTTGCCGTGAACGAGGAGCGAGATGTACTCCACCGGTTTGCCGCGCTCAATCAATCGCTCGCCGGGCGCCGCCGTCACCCAGGATCCAATGTTGAGCACCTGCAGGACTTTCCGGGGCGGCAGATCGCTGAAGACCATCCGGCGAACCTCGTCCTCTTCGGCGGTCAGCTTGACGGGTCGGCGCTCGACGAGAAGGTGCCACGATTGAAAGATGTTGATGACGGTGAACAGGACACTCCACCCAAACGCGGCCCACAGCGGCGTCGGCTGAAGGAGAAAATACGGAATGGCCGCCAGTGAAGAGGCCACGGCGAGCACCCGCAGCCACAGAATGTCCCGTACGCTGTACGCCCCCAGCAACAGGATGTTTGCCGCGTGGATGAAGTAATTGAGATTGACTGAGCCCATGTAGTGTTCGCCTCTCGCGCCACTCTCCCGTTGCAGGCTCTGGCTGCACCGCCGTCGGCCCCGCTTGCGTCACGTCGTGTGGACTGCAAGCGCGCGATCGCTCGACGCCTTGGCCGGCGCGCGTTCGCTGGCGCGCGCGCCGTCAGGCGTGCTGACGCCGAACACGTGGTAGCCCCAGGCGGGCACGTCGAGGTACAGACCGCGCGTGTCCAGGTCGCTCTTCTCACGATCGAAACGGCCGCCGCCCATCAGATCGTCAAATCGCACCGCGCTGGCGCCGAGATCCTGAAGCGGCACCCGCACGTAGCACTGGCTCTGGTTCGCCACGTAATTGACAGCCACCAGCCAGCGGTCGCCAGCGGCGCCCTTCCAGAACCACGCCACGAAACAGTCGGCGGTCCAGTTTCCATCCCACGCCGGCGCGCACTCGAGCAGCCGCCATTCACCGTCGCGAAACGCCGGATGCTGCAACACCGCTCGCAGACGTTCGTAAAACTGCTGCAGCGCTTGGTCGGTGGCTTCAAGCGGCGCCCGGACGAGGTGCGGCGAAATGCGCTTCCGGCGTCCTTCGAACTGACCCTGGTGAAAGAAGCGCAGACCGGGCGACAGGTAGGTGATGATGGCCGCGGCTTCGTGCATGGGGCGCGCAAAGGTGGCGGCCGCCCGTGGCTCGTCATGATTCTCCAGGAAGCGCGCGAGCTTCCCCTGGTAGTCGAGCCCGGCGTGGAGATGCTCGCGCACCGGCCTGGCGTGACCCTCGCGGAGCCGATCGTACAGACGCTTGTCGTAGGCGTAGTCGAAACCCTGCTCCAGCATGGTCCATTCACGGTCCCAATAGACCTCCGCCATGAAGCAGAAGCCTGGAACCCTCTCGCGCACGCGTCGAGTCGCGTCCGGCCAGAAGAGTGGCGCACGGCGGCCCCATGTTCGTTCGAAGACATCTGGCAGCACGAGCATGGCCATGTCGCAACGCAGGCCGTCACACTGGCCGGCGATTCTGAGGAGCTCCCCGACCATTGCCTCTTGTGCGGCCGGATTGCTGTAGTCAAGCTGGACGGTGTCCGGCCAGCCTGCGAAGTACGGATCACGTCCGAGAGCCAGCACCTGGTCACCCCGTGGGCCGTGAACACGCGTGTAGTTGTGCGGTTCGCGCGCCAGATCGGAGGCGGTCCCGGCCACGAAGTAATCCGGATGATCGATCACCCACGGATGATCGGGTGCGGTGTGGTTCGGCACGAAGTCCAGCATCAGCCGCAACCCGCGGCGGCGAAGCCGCTCGCGGATTCGTGCAAGCGCGTCGTCCCCACCCAGTGTTTCATGCACCTTGTACCCGGTGATCGCGAACCCCGAGCCGGCGATATCGTCGTCTCGCAGATCAGGCAGCGTCTCCTGGAATTCGTGGCGCCACTCGGGATTCGCCCGCGAGATCTGCTGCGCGACGGGCCCCGTCTGCCAGACGCTCAGGAGCCAGACCCAGTCGAGGCCCATGCCGGCGACGCGATCGAGTTCTGCGTCGGGAATGTCATCGAGTGTGGCTTTCCGGCCCAGGCCGCGCGACAGGTCGGTCAACCAGACGCGGGTGTTGATTTGGTGCAGCAGCGGGTAACGCGGTGTTGTCATGTCAGTGGCCCAGCTTCGGCGTCGTGGTGGCAACCTCGTGCACAACTCAGACCACATCTGCCGCCGGTTTCCAGCCTGCTGGTGGCACCGTCATCAGCATCGAACGGAGGCGCGAGACTAACAGAAGCTAAGCGGCACGATCTCTGCCTCAGCAGTCCGCAAGATTTCTACGGATCTACGAATGTCCGCGGAAACCGCCTCGATTCCATCGGCGGTACGACGGTATTTCGTGACTGTGCCACGAGCCGCTGTGATCTGACGGCGAAGCTGTTCCGCGCGACTGAAGGGTGGACTATGACTACACGCTTAATTGCCGCAACCGTCGTGTTGTTCGTGGCGTGCAGTGCGCCGCAGAATCAGCTCGCCGCGGGCGCGCAGGCCGCACAGGCCTCACCACTACCGACGGGCACGCTGGACCAATTGCTCGCTCCGATTGCGCTCTACCCAGACCAACTGCTCGCGCAGATGCTGATGAGCGCGACCGACCCCGCGAAAATCACGGAGCTCGACACCTGGCTGAAGGCCAACCAGAAGCTGAAAGGCACGCCGCTTCAGGACGCCGCGGTCAAGGCCGGCTTCGACGCGAGCTTCGTGGCGTTAGTGCTCTTCCCTCAAGTCGTAACGCAGATGGCGGACCAGATCGCGTGGACGAAGGTCCTGGGCCAGGCGTTCACGTCCGATCGAAGCGCGGTCTTTGCCAGCATTCAGAAATTGAGGCAGCAGGCGAAGAAGGTCGGGACTCTGAAAAGTTCGCCACAGCAGGAGGTCGAAACCAAGACCACGTCATCTGGCCAGGAAGTGATCGTCATCGAGCCCACCAATCCGCAGGTCGTCTATGTCCCGCAATACAACACCGAGGTGGTGTATACGCAGGCTCCGACGACGGTGGTCGTCGTCCAGGAAGACGATAACGCTGACGAGGCCGTCGCGGCTGGCCTCATCGGGTTCACTGCGGGAATCGCGATTGGCGCGGCGATGGACAACAACTACTACTACGGTCCGTACGGATGGCGCGGCGGCGCCTACATGTACAACGACGCCTGGGACGACTACTACGACAATCGGGAAGACGCTCGCGAGGACTGGCAGGATAACCGCCAGGACATCGCCGAGGAGCGCGGCGATCGCACCGAGAACCGATCGGAACAGCGGACCGAGCGCGCTGGCACGACCCAGGAGCAGCGCACGGACCGTCAACAGACGCGGCAGGAAAATCGACCTGAGGCACAGGCGCAGCGAACGGAGCGGAGCACGCAGGCAAAAGCCGCTTCGACCCCGAGCGCGACGGCACAGGCACAAGGTTCGGGTCGCACAGGAAGTGCCGAAGCCCGCGGTTACGGCGACGGAAGCAAAAGTCAGGCAGCGCCCAAACGGAACAGCGGCAGCTCGGACGCATTCTCGGGATATTCGAACGGACGATCAACGGGCTCGTCCAGTGCACGTGGACAAAAGAGCCGAAGCAGCTCGCGCGGGGGCGGGGGCGGCGGCCGCCGCCGGTGAGCGCTTCGGAAGGGTCGACACACATGACCAAGAAGATCGGCACGAATCGATCAGGCAACGATCTCGGATCCATGCGCCGCAGTCTCAGCGCTCACGTGTTCGCATGTGCGTTGCTGGCGCTTCTCGGCTCACTGGCGACCGCTGCGGGACAAACCGCGACGCCGCGCACGTTTGCGGCGCCTGAAGACGCCGTCAAGGCGCTCTTCGACGCGGTGAAGGCCGGGAACCTTGACGCGCTGCTGGCGATTTTCGGTCCGGAGGGACGGGAGCTGAGCGCGTCATCCGATCCCGCGACCGCTCGTATGAACCGACAGGTTTTCACTGTCGCGGCCAGAGAGCAGTGGCGTCTCGAGGAAGCGACGCCCACTCGAAAGACGCTCGTGGTCGGCAACGAGGACTGGCCCTTCCCGGTGCCGCTCGTCAAAGAGCCAGACGGATGGCGATTCGACACAGCGGCCGGCAAGGAAGAAGTGCTGGCGCGGCGGATCGGACGCAACGAGCTGGAAGCGATCGCGACCTGCCATGCCTACGTCACCGCGCAGCAGCGCTACGCGCAACAGGGACACGACGGCAAGCCCGCAGGCGTGCACGCGACGAAGTTCCAGAGCGATCCCGGCAAGGAGAACGGCCTGTATTGGCCGGCCGCGCGCGGCCAGAAGCGAAGTCCACTTGGTGACGTGGTGGCACAGGCAGCGGAGGAAGGACGTCCGCTCGGCGGGGATCGCACGCAGCCTACGCCCTTTCATGGTTACTACTTCAAGATCCTGACCGGCCAGGGAGCTGCGGTGCCAGGTGGAGCCAGGAGCTATGTCGTCAAGGGCGAGATGTCTGGTGGATTCGCACTTGTCGCCTGGCCAGCTCAGTACGACGCGACCGGGGTCATGACGTTCATCGTCAATCAGGACGGCACCGTGCGGGAGCGAGACCTGGGCCCTCAAACTGACGCCATTGCTCGAAAGATGACGGTCTACAATCCGGACGCATCCTGGCGACAGGTCCAGTGATTCGCGTGAAGTATCTGTCTCTCTGACGGCCGACCGCGTCAGGGTTCCACGTCGCTGAAAGCGACGACCACCTTTCTGTATTTGCCGAGCATCTGCTGGCCGGTCTGTTCGATGCTGTTGATCTTCGCCGCGAACAGGTATGGCTGGATCGTGTGGCTGGCCG
This sequence comes from Vicinamibacterales bacterium, assembly GCA_963811435.1. Lineage (GTDB taxonomy): Bacteria > Acidobacteriota > Vicinamibacteria > Vicinamibacterales > JAMQPK01 > JAMQPK01. The sequence continues at coordinate 1,518,325 of CAWERD010000002.1, read as the reverse complement.
GCTGATTCTCGAAGGCGTAATAAAGTCTCACCGGTTCGCCTCGTACGGCCTGGGAGGTGATGTATCCGACGAGTGCGTGCTCGAAGTCGTGGAACGCATTCTTCCACAAGTGGGCCTTCAGGTACATCGGTTTGCCGGGCTTGCCTGGTTCTCCGGTCAGCCCGTGCCAGACGTCCTTGCCCTTCTGGTCCACGAACTCAAAGAACCAATACCGATAGGCTGGTATCAGGTACCTGACGTACGACAGGTCGGTCAGGCTGAGCGTGGCCGCCGCCTGGTCCAGCTCGGTATGCAGCCACCAGATGCGGTCGGTGCCCAGACTGCCGGCGTCGAGCTTCTTCTCGATCCAGGTGTCGTAGTCCTGGCTGTAGGCCTCGCGGAAGACCCGCGGCATGTTGCGCAGAGCAAAGTCGCGCAGATCCGTGTCGTCAAACCGCAGGCCGATCTCGAGCATCATCCACAGCGTCTTGATCGTGTGGCCGAAGTCGACGTGGGGCTGGCCGAGCTTCTTGTATTCGGCGCTGTCGATGCGTCCCCAGAACTGGTCGAGCTCCGGGTCGAAATAATCGTTCTTCATGGCGTTCGCCAGCATGACCATGTCGCGGAGCCACGCGGCCTTTTCCTCGCCATCCAGGACCGTGGTCATGATGAGCATGTAGCCGTTGATCTGATCGAGCTGCGCGACGAGCTCCTTCTGGGTCGGCAGGTGCGTTTCCTCCAGGTCCGTGAATGCCTCGTTAATCCAGCGAAGTCCGTTACCGTCCCTGTAATTGTCGAAGATGTATTTCTCCGTCTTGCGGATCACAGCCAGGACGGCCTGATCGCGAGTCAGGTAGTAGTACATGGCGGGTCCCATCAGCGCGTAAGCCATGTCCTGGCTCGTCCGCTGCCTGGCGTTTTCGGGACCGGGCACGCCGCCTTCCCTCCACGAGTAGAACACGCCGTCTCGGTCAACCATCTTCGTGAAGAGATAATCAAGGCCCATCCGGGCGTATCGCAGGTATCGTTCGTCGCCCGTCATGTGGTACGCGACGCAGTAGGCGTAGATCTGCCTCGACATGGTTCGCGTGTACTGCCTGCCCGTGCGGTTGAGCAGCCAGGTTTCGCCAGCGGCGATATTCCTGACGTCCTGCGGAGGGTTTTTCGGATCGACGACCGAACCGTTGTTGGCGCGGAAGGTCGGAAAATTGCCGATCGGGTTTCCGAGCGCGACCGGCGTCGTCCAATAAGGCAGCAGGTCGGCCTGGATGTGCGTGATCCATTCCGGCCCTGTCGGCAGATGCGAGACATCCGGCGTGCCGATCGCTTCGAACGCTGCGGACGCATCGACCGACTGCATCCTCGAGCGATAATCGATGACCGCTGTCGGCGTCGCGGAGCGATAATCGACGACCGCTGTCGGCGTCCCGCACCCGAGCACCAGCGAGGAGACAAGCCCGGCCGCAAGAACCGAAACTCGCGCAATCGCACGCCGCAAAGTGTTAGCCAATCAATCTTCCTCCTACGATCGCGTCAGGTTTCGGCGGCCCCGATGGATGGACTACGAAGTCTGGCTGGCACTCGACGACGGTGGCTGAGGGCTGCACCCTTAGAGACGCCTCCACTGCAGAAAGAGAGCCAGTCAAGGCTGGGGAGCATCTTCGGAACTACCAAAAGCCTTAAGGAATCAAGGGGGTGTCCCATGTTTGACGATGAGGTGTCGGTGGATCACGACAGGCTGTAGGTGCACTGCCGAAGGCTCGTGACTCAGGTGCGACTTGCCGGCGATTGAGGGCGGGAATGAAGGGGCTATTCCAGCGACAGGTATAGAATCGCCGCGAGGCTCCCGCTACAGCCGTTCGAATGTCTTTGTCCGCTGGCACTCGGCTCGGCCCGTACGAGATCGTCTCCGCCGTCGGCGCCGGCGGTATGGGCGAGGTCTATCGCGCGCGCGACACGCGACTCGAACGCGAGGTCGCGGTCAAGGTGTTGTCGCGAGATCTGACCAGCTCCCAGATCGCGCGCGAGCGGTTTCAGCGTGAGGCACGGGCGATCGCCGCGCTGCACCACCCTCACATCTGCGCCATCTACGACGTCGGCGAAACACCGGAGCACCAGGCGTTCATCGTCATGGAGTTCCTCCAGGGCGAAACGCTCGAGGTGCGGCTGCGCAAGGGGCCGATAGAGATTCCCGCCCTGCTCGAGACGTCGCTTGCGCTCACCGACGCGCTCGCCGACGCGCACGGCGCCGGGATCATCCATCGCGACATCAAACCGGCGAACGTCTTCCTGACGGCGTGGGGCCCGAAGCTGCTCGATTTCGGCGTCGCCAAGACGGCGCGGCCGGTTGCCGCCACGAACGCCGTCACCCAGACCGACGCCGCACTGACGATGTTGACCGCCGAAGGGGCGGCCGTCGGCACGCTCGCCTACATGTCGCCGGAGCAGCTGCGCGGCGACGAGGTCGACGCACGATCGGACGTGTTCTCGCTCGGGCTTGTCCTCTTCCAGATGGCAACCGGACGTCCCGCCTTCGCTGGGACGACAGGAGCCGTCGTCGCGGCCGCGATCCTTCACGAGAAGCCACAGACGCCATCGACGCTGCGTCCCGAGCTGACGGTCCGGTTCGACGAGATCGTTCTGAAGGCGCTCGAAAAAGATCGCACGTTGCGCTATACGCAGGCGGGTGATCTGCGTGCCGACCTGCAGCGGCTGAAGCGGGACACAGACGGAACCGCGACTGCCGGTGTCGGTCGCGCGGCGCCCACGCCCGCACGACGAGGCATGCTGTTGCTGACCGCGGGAGCGCTGCTTGCGATCGCGGCGATTGGCGGCGGCTATTTGTCCTCGTCGTACTCGCGCCGCCCGGCGCCGCTCACCGACAAGGAAACCGTGGTCCTCGCCGACTTCGCCAACACCACTGGCGATCCGGTGTTCGACGGCACTCTGCGACAAGGGCTGGCGATTCAGCTGCAGCAGTCAACGTTCCTCAGCCTGACCTCGGACACGCGCATCCAGCAGCTGCTGCGGCTGATGGGCCAGCCCGCGGGCGCGAAGCTCACTCCGGCCATCGCCCGTGACATCTGCGAGCGGATGGGCGGCGGCGCCATTCTCGACGGGAGCATCGCCAGCCTGGGCGCTCAATACGTTCTTGGTGTGCGCGCCACCGGATGCCGCAGCGGCGAGGTGCTCGGCGAGGAACAGGCGCAGGTCGCGAAGAAGGAAGACGTGTTGAACGCGTTGAGCGACATCGCCGAGCCGGTTGAGAGTGCGACTCGGTGAGTCACTCTCGACGCTCGATGAGCACAACCGGCCGCTTCCCGACGTCAGCACGGCATCGCTCGATGCGTTGAAAGCGTACAGCGCAGGTTTGCAGCTGCGCGCGACCCAGGGGCGGCTTGCGGCGATAGAGCAGTTCAAGCGCGCCGTCGAGATCGATGACGGCTTTGCGGTGGCGCACGCACGATTAGGAACCGCGTACAGCGTCGGCGGCGAGTTGGTGCTTGGGGTTCGACACACCACGCGGGCGTTCGAGCTTCGCGAGCGGGCCACCGATGATGAAAAGTTCTTCATCACCGCGACCTATCATCGCCAGGTCACCGGCAATCTCGAGCAGGCGCTCCAGGCGTTCGACTTGTGGGCACAGACCTATCCGCGCACGTTCAACATGTACGGTCTGGCCTCCGGCTTCGTGACGAAGGGAGCGGGCCGGTATGAGGGCTGCATCGAACGCGCCGCGAAAGCGGAGGCTGCGGATCCGCAGTCGCCGTTCGGATATCTCAATGCCGCAGCCTGCTACATGTATCTCGATCGGCTCGACGAAGCTGCGGCGGCGCTCCAGCGAGCCGCGGACCGGAAGGTATCGCCGCCCGAATCCGCCGAGATGTATTTTCACCTCGCGTTCCTCAGAGGGGACGACACCGAGATGGAACGGGCGTTCGCGCGGGCCCAAGGAAACGAGCGCGAGCCCGACGTGACCCATTTGAAGGCGCTCGCGCTGGCACGATCGGGACGGGTGCAGCTCGCTGGTTCGCTCGCGCGTCGCGCGATCGAGCTGACGCAGAACGCCCGCCAGCATGAACGCGCGGCGGTGTTTCAGGCGGCGCCAGCCGTGTGGCACGCATTCTTCGGCAATGTGATCGAGGCGCGTCGTGCTGCCGGGATGGCCCTGGACTTGTCACCCGGCCGCGACGTGACATATGCCGCCGCCTTCGCACTGGCGTTGAGCGGTGAGCTGTCGCGATCGCAGGCGCTCTTGAAGGATCTCGAAGCGCGCTTTCCGCAAGACACGACCGTGAACATCAGCTATCTGCCAGCACTCCGTGGCGTGATTGCACTCCAGCAGGGAAAACTGGCGGAAGCACTCCAGAAGCTCGAGCCCGCTCTGTCGAACGAATTCGCGTTGCCCGGCACGGCATTCGTCGCCAACTTCGGAAGCCTCTACCCAGCGTACGTGCGCGGCCAGACGTATCTGGCCGCAAAGAGGCCGGCGGACGCGGCCGTCGAATTCCGGAAGATCATCAGCCACCGCGGTCTTGTCACGGAAGATCCCGTCGACGCCCTCGCGCGGTTGCAACTGGCTCGCGCGCTGGCCGCCAGCGGCGACCTCCCACGCGCCCGCGCGAGCTACGACGACTTCCTCACACTGTGGAAGCAGGCCGACCCGGACGTTCCGATCTTGAAGCAGGCGCAAACAGAAGCGGCGAACCTTCACTAACGCACGAGGGTGCAGCGATGCGACAACGACTGAAGCTGGTTGCCCTGTTGGTGTTCCTGACTGCAGGACCGGTGGACGCGCAGATCACCAGCGAAGGCACGGTGCGGGGTGTGGTCCGCGACGCCGGAGGCGGAGTACTGCCAGGGGTCACCATCACCGCGGTGAGCCCGACCCTTCCCGGCACGCACATCAGTGTCAGCGAGTCCGACGGACAATACCGCCTCCTGAACCTCCCGCCAGGCGCCTTCGACGTCGTCGCGGAGCTGGCGGGCTTCGCGAAACACACGCGGCAGGGCGTCGAAGTCCGGGCCGGGCTCAACCTCACCCTCGATATCGTCCTCACGCTCGGGAGCGTGGAAGAGAACGTGATCGTGCGCGGCGACTCGCCGCTGCTCGAAACGCAGAAGCCGATTCAGGCCGTCAACATCGCCGGCGATTTCCTGCGCCAGCTGCCGCTGTCGGCCCGACGCGACCTGACCGACGCCCTCGAAGCCACTCCGGGGGTGACGGCCCGCAACCTCACCGCCAACAATGGGACCCAGACCTACATGCTGCGCGGCACGGATGTCGAACAGCACGTCGTGCAGATCGACGGCGCCGATATGGTGACGTCGCGTCAAGGACGGGTGGAACAAGTCAGGCTGCCCACCATCGCCGTGGCCGATTCCCAGGTGAAGACCGGCGGCGCAGATGCGTCGTCACCGGCAGGGCTGGGCGTGGTGTTCAACGTGACGACGAGGGTGGGCACCAACCGGCTCTCAGGGACCGTGGGATTCCATCATCAGAACCGCGCGTGGAACGCCGACAACGATCCGCTCGGCGTGCCCGCGATTGCCGAGAGCTCGGAAGTCGAGGCGTCATTGGGCGGACCGATTCGGGCCAATCGCGCGTGGTTCTTCGCCTCGTATTTCTATCTCCATCGCAACAGTCAGATTTCACGCACCCCGACCCAATTGAACAACCTCCGAGCGTCGATTCCCGGGTGGGTACCGTTCGACAATCGAAGCCGGCACGGCACGGGATTCATCAAGGTCAACGCTCAGGTGCGCTCTCGACATCAGCTGCACGGATTCTTCCTGAAACCGCGCGGCTCCGAAGAGGCCAATGCCTCAACCGACAGCCGGCGCTTCAGCCCGAGCGGCACCACTGGCAACGGCGTTGCCGGACGGCTCTATTCGGCCTGGACCAACACGCTGACGACGACCATTGGCGCCTCGTTCAACACGTTCGGCGCCAGGACGTCGCTCGACGCATTCAAGGGCCTCGACTACGGCGGCCCGCGGGTGCTCGTCTACGACTCGGCGAACACATCGGCGGGACGGCTGATGGGCAACGGTCTCGTCGCCACCATTGGCAACAACCAGAGCTTCAATGTCACGCCAGCCAGCAAGCTCACCGTGCAAGCAGACGCGAGCTGGTTCCGTACGGGCTGGATGGGCTCCCATGAGTTCCAGACTGGAGTCTTCATTCAGCCGGTGATGCGGTTGAGCACCGAAGCGAACTACCTCAATGGCGGATTCATCCTCGAGGAGGTCCGACTGCGCGTTCCAGGGGACCCGAGCTCGGGCTACATTCCCTTCCACCGTCAGTTCGTGGATCCATCTCGGTTGGTGTTTACCACTGAGAACAGAAACTCCCAGGACTACGCCGTCTACGTTCAGGACTCCTGGAAGCCCGTGCCGCGATTGACCCTGGTCGGGGGTATGCGATTCGATCGCGTGGTGGACGATGACGAGTTGTTCGGCGTCCGAACGCAGTCGAGCCTGGAGATCGGCCCGCGGGCGGGCGTGATCTACGCCCTGACAGCCGACAGCAGGAATGTCGTCCACGGGAGCTTCAGCCGCCTCGCCGCGAAGCCGGAATGGCTTTACCTGCCGACCTTGGGGGGTGGCTTCTTTGGGGGTGGCGTCACGGTGACGACTACCGACAGCTACGACACCCGCGGCGACGGGAGCTTTGCGACGGTGTTGGTGACGCCCGCCCAGACCCAGGTGGCGGCCAACCGCCGCATCGATCCGGATCGGCATCAGTCGTTCACCGACGAGATCCTGCTCGGCTATCGGCGCCAGCTGCCCGGCCAGATCAGCCTGGACGCAACCTTCATTCGGCGTGCCTACAAGGACATGCCCGCCCAGATCGACGTCAACGGCGTCTACACCGGCGGCGTGTTTCGCGGGTACCAGGATGAGTCGCAGAACGCCATCCTGCTGCAGACCAACAACGTGTGGAATACGCCGATTTACACGGGGGTGGAGGTCGTCGGCTCTCAGCGGACGCGCCGCTCGCAGTTCATCGTCGGGTACACGCGCGGGTTTCAGCACCTCGAGGGGACATGGCAACCGAACGACCCGGCGTCGTTCATCCAACCCACGGCATTTGCCAACGATGGTGGCATCGGCACCATTCGTGGCAACGAAAACAACAGCCTGTCGGGCACGGCGCAGGCGCGAAACCCCATGTGGATCAAGCACGCGCTGCGTCTCGCCGGATCGTACAACGCCCCGTGGGGACTCACGCTCTCCAGCACTCTGAACATCTTCTCGGGACCGTACACCGGCCCGATCGTCAGCTTGCTGCCAGCTCCTGACCTGCAGTTCGGTCCGGCGACATTGGTGCTGTCCAATGGGCGAACCGTCTCGAATCCATTGGCGACGACTGTGCGTTTCGCATACGCCAGTCGCGGCGAGGGGCAGCTTCAAGCTCCCCCCCTGGCACAATGGAACGCGCGCGTCGGTCGGCGGTTCGCGCTCGGCAACCGTACGTCCGAGATCGCTCTCAGTCTCTTGAACATCACCAACCGCGACGCGCTACAAGAGTTCCTGGGCGGACACAATCAGATCGGCAGTCCGAATTTCGCGTATGGGCCCGACGGCACGTTCCGCGGCCAGAATCGCCAAGCCGCTCGCACGGCTCAGTTGTCGCTGCAGTTCGAGTTCTAGCCGTTTACGGCAGTCGTGCGTATTCCGCGCGCGCGTCCTTGAGCGCCGGAATGTCCGGGTCGGCGTTCTTCCACAACGTCAAGAGATCGTGTAGGCGCTCTTCGCCTTCACGGTGTCGCCCGAGAGCGCGAGCGCTCGTGCCAGCTGCAGGCGCGCCATCGCGTCCATGGGATCGACGAGCACGATGCTTCGATGATCGAGAATCCGCTGGAACTCGGCGGCGGCTTCGGCGGGTTGACGTGCGGCGAGGTACGCCAGTCCGCGAACATAGATGGGATACAGGCCGCCGAAACGTCCGACGAAGCCGATACGCCCAAGCGCGAGATCGTAGCGCGAGGCGGTCTGCAGCGCTTGAATCGCCGCTGCCGCATCAGGAGTGGGAGTGTTCAATGAGAACAGCGCCCGAAGCGCCGGCAGATACATGAACTGCACCGACGTATCCTCTGGGAACTCGCGCGCGAGCTCCTGGGCGAGGACGCGCGACTGCGGCAGATCACCAGCGAGGGCGAGCGCGAACGCCGCGGCATATTCCACTTCGCGACCGCCCTTTCCGAGCTCGAGCGCCCTGGTGGCGCTCTGCCTGGCGGCGGCCGCATTCCCATAAAACGCTTCCCACACGGCGGTGGCCGCTTCGAACAAGCCGGCCCGTTCGCGTCGACCAGACTTCTGCGCGATCTGGACGGCGACCGCGGCCATCCGTCTTGCCTCCTGCAACTGGCCGGAGCGAGCCAGGGCGAGCGCCTCTATGTGGGAGATGATTTCTTCCGTGGCAGGACTCTTCCTGGCCGCTGTCGCGATCCGTCTGAGTTCGTTCTCGTTACCGGTCAGGAAGGCGACGAAATACTGTGTCTGAACCAAATTGTCGGATTCCAGCCCGCGCTCCGACGCGAGACGGACCGTCAGCAAGGCATCATCAAGGCGATTCAGCATGAGCTGATTGAATGCCTTGTTGGCATGCGCCGGGGTCAGGTCGGGATCCAGCGCGATGGCCTTCTCGGTTTCGGCAATCGCCAACTCATGTTGACCGGTGCTCGACAGGGCGAGACCCGAGAGCAAGTTGTGGGCCCGCGCATCGCGCGGGTAGCTCGCGGCCCACGTTTCCAGCGTTCGTCGCTCCCGTTCCAGATTTCCCGTGAAGTCGCGATCGTAGAGTGTCTCGATGTAGAAGCGCTCGGCGTCGCTCGCCCGATGCCGCAGCTGGTAGGCCTTGAGCAAGCTCTGTCGCGCGAGCGCCGACTCTCCCAAGACGCCGTAGCGGAACCCGAGAAACGCATGGGCCATCGCAAAATCGGGATCGATCGCGACCGCACGTTGAAAAAGCGGCACGGCACGTGCCGGCGAGCCATTGTTCAATCCGGCGCTGTAGGCCTGCAGCGCTTCGAGCGACGGCGTCGTCACATCCTTGAGCGGCATCGAGTGTTTCTCGACGGTGGCGAGTGATTCTCCAACTCGGGTACGGAAGCTTGTGGCAATCTGGCCGAGCGTGGTCAGGACATCTTCTTTTCGCGCGGCCTGTGCCTGCTCGTCGGCGAGGATGTCGCCAGTCGCGCAGTTGGTTGCGTGCAGCCCGAGGACGTACTGATTGCCAAGCGCCGCGATCGATCCTTCCAGGACCGCCGCGCTGGCGGTCCGGACGCACACGGCCCGCGCAACGTCGGGAGTCAACTGTGCATCCGCCGGCTGGTTCATCAACAGCATCGTTCGTCGGATACGGTCGTCCGACACAAGGCTGAGGAACGGCGACTGCTGGAGCTGAATCGCGAGTCCTTGTCGGAGCGTATCGTCGAACACCGGGTCGCCGGTCGTGTTCGTGAACTCGGCGAGCACGATCGTGTCCTTGTCGGTGAGCGGCGCAGGACGGCGGCTATAGATCGCGCCCGCGACAGCGGCGGTGACGACGACGGCGGCCGCGCCGATCGAGAGCCACCGCGCGCGGCAGACGCCCGAGCGCCGCGTGCGGCGCCACCGTTGCGCCTTGCCCGCGCCTCAGACGTTCGAGATCGGTGCGCAGGTCGGCGGCGTGCTGATAGCGAAGTTCGCGCTCAGTCTCGAGACACTTCGAGACGATGCGCTCCAACTCCGGCGACGCCTCGACGCGCAGCCGGACGGCCTGCGGGGGCCGCGTCCCCTTGACCATTTCGTAGAGCACCAGGCCGAAGCTCCAGATGTCGGCGCGGTGATCCACGGCCTCGCCGCGGGCCTGCTCCGGCGCCATGTAGGCGGCTGTTCCCATCACGACACCCTGCCGCGTGCCGGCAATCGTGGTCACGTCCGCCTGCGGTGTGGCCGGCGCTCGCATCTTGGCGAGGCCGAAATCGAGCACTTTCACGCGATCGCGCGAGGCGATGAAGATGTTGGCGGGTTTGATGTCGCGGTGGATGATGCCCGCGCTATGCGCGGCGTCCAGCGCGTCGGCGATCTGGATGCCCACGTCGAGCAGCGTGTTCAGGCTCAGCGGACCCGGCGGCGAGCCGATCCTTCAGCGTCGTCCCCTCCAGATACTCCATGACGATGAACGATCGCCCGTCCTGCTCGCCGATGTCGTAGATCGTGCAGATGTTCGTGTGGTTCAGCGCCGACGCCGTCTGCGCTTCGCGCGCGAACCGGCTCAACGCCTCTGGATCCCGTGAGAGCTCTTCGGAGACGAACTTGAGCGCCACCGCACGGCGCAGCCGCGTGTCTTCGGCCTTGTACACGACGCCCATGCCGCCGCCGCCCAGCCTGGCGACGATGCGGTAGTGTGAGAGCGTCTGACCGATCAAGGGATCGCGGCCGTCCTCGACGGCATCGCCGCCCCGCCTTCGTTCACCAGTGCTCCCGTGCGGATCCATCGGCCTGAGTGCCAAATTATATGTGGCGTTCACCTGGAGTGATCAGCTCGTCGCAGCTGGGGCGATTCTCGTGAGGGCGCCGTTGTGGACTCGTTCAAGGCCATCGATCACGCCTGCTCGGCGGCTCTCTAACCGCGCGGGGGACGAGCAGATTGCACCAGGCTGCGCCAGCCGGCGACAATCTCCCAGCCCTTGGCGAGTGGGGTCTGGCCGGAACGGGTGACGCCGCGAGGGGCGACAAAGAGCGGTGGTTAGCGCAGTTCGGGGAACGCTAAGTTGTGAGTGGAAACCGGTGGTCGATGACCCAGTGTCCGTGAGAGCTTCTCTTGCAAGTCTCTCCACAGCGACGACTTGCAAGCTGAGAGGCAGAACAACGAGCGCGGCGTTCTGTGCCCGCGCACGAAACGCACTTAGCCGGCGTCATTGATGGAGCGGGGCGCCGGTGTAGTGAACCGCCATCGGAACAATGGATGAGCCGCGCGGGCGTCGGTCCGCGGGGAAGCCGCGGTCCGCGCCGCCTTCGGGGAGGCCGACCGCGCCCACACGCGCCCGAATGGGAGTATCCGCTACGAGAATGTCTTCCTCTGGGTGGTGGGCGAACGACCGTAGATCGCGGTGCAGACCACGCAGTTCGCGTGAAGCTTCCGGACTACGAGCGGCCGGGTGCAATCGTTGAGTGCACGGCCTTGGGGTACGCGCTGCTATTTGGCGGCCCGCCTCAGAGGAGAACCGTTACTCTGCTGCGAGAACGAGAGGCCATCGAGTGAGTCGATTCCTCCCAAGTGGTCGCGTTTCGGCGACTGACGTGCGTGCCAATCGAGAGTCAGTGCGGCGTCACTCGCGAGCTCGGGAGGGTTCCGGCGTTTCGACAACCGCGCTGAGTACCACTTGATCGATTTAATACGATAGGTCTTGTTGAGTCTCCTCGGGATCGCCATTCGCGGCGAATGTCGCGCAGGGAACGCAAGCTCGCGACTTGGCGAACCGAGATATTGTCGGGTATTGATCCTTCGATGGAAGGTGCTGCCGCTCCCCAGACGCGTACGCCGACACTCCTCGAATCCGCCCTGCGGTACGAGCGTACCCCCGTAGTGGTGCTGCTGGTCCTGCTGCCGATGGTCTCTTGGGTGTGGATTGCGGTGATGGCGCGCGACATGTACGGCCCAATGACGGGCGCCAGCGCCTGGATGATGACAGCTGTCTGGGACGTCCGGCATCTAGCGCTCCTTTGGGCGATGTGGGCAGTCATGATGGTGGGCATGATGCTGCCGTCCGCATCACCGATGCTGCTGTTGTACGGCGGCGTCGCGCGACGTTCAGCAACCGGAGCATCAGCAGCGTCACGTCAGATTTACGCTCTCGCGGCCGGTTACCTGGTGGTGTGGGCCTCGTTCAGCCTCGCCGCAACGGCCCTCCAGCGTCTCCTGGCAACGCTTCTGTTCGTCTCGCCGATGATGGAGGTCACAAGTCCCGTCGTCGCCGCGGCGCTGTTGCTGATGGCGGGGACGTATCAGCTGACACCAATCAAGCATGCCTGCCTGCAGACGTGTCAGTCGCCCCTCGGATTTCTGATGAGCCGATGGCGCAGCGGCTTGGCGGGTGCGTTTCGTATGGGTCTCGAGCACGGCGCTGTTTGCGTGGGCTGCTGCTGGGCGCTGATGCTGCTGTTGTTTGTCGGCGGAGTCATGAATCTGGTCGTCATTGCGGCGCTGACCGCGTTGGTCGCGTTCGAAAAACTGACACCGTTCGGCGCGCGAGGCGCGAAAATCAGCGGCGTCCTGCTCATTGCCGCGGCCCTCTGGACGCTCGTGCGCTGAGAAACCTATAATCTCGAGAGGCGTTCCTTCCCAAAACCCCGAGATCCGGAAGCGCAAATGATGGAAATGGCGGATTGGTTGAGCAGTGCTCTTCACGGCGGAAAGGATTAGACAACAAAGGAGGATGCTTCATGGCGTGGTCCTTGAAAGCGAAGATCTTCGAGTCCTGCAGCTGCGCGGCTTTGTGTCCGTGCACGCTAGGTCCGGCCAAGCCCGACCAGGGATGGTGCTCGGGCGCGTTCGGCATCAAGATCCTCCAAGGTTCATCAGACGGTGTTGATCTGTCGGGTGCCAGGCTGGTGATGCAGTTCGAGCTGCCCGGCGACTTTCTGGGCGGCATCGACAAGGCAAAGCTCTATCTCGACCCGAGCCTCTCAACCGCGCAGCGTCGCGAGCTCGACTTGATCTTTCATGGTGAGAAGGGCGGCCTGTGGGGCGGGATGCGCGGGACGATTAAGACATGGCTACCCTCGACGGTCGCGAAGGTCGAGATGACCGAGGGTGACTCGCCCACCGTGACTGTGGAAGGCGTCGGCAAGATTGCGCTGCAACCGATCAAGACCGAGAACGGCAAGCCCACGAGACTCATAGATGCCCCCATCCTCAGCGCGTTCGGTATGGTGGAAGAGGAGCTCGCATTTGCGGTAGGGACGAAGTTCTCCGATCCTGACCTGCGCTCATGGGAAAGTCTCGGCCAAGGAGGGACTGTTCGTCAGGTGGAGTGGACCGCTTAAGAGCGCTCTGGGCTCAGACCATTCACCGCCCGGTTGCCTGACGGCCGACCCTTTGAACCTACGTGCGACTGACGGGCTTAGCGTGATGGCGCTCTGCACCTTCAAAGGAAACACCTGGGATGGACAGACGAAAGCCTCGATGGTCATCGACGAACGCACCAACGAGGGCCAAGCGTGAAGCGCTGTAGATGATCTTTGGCGGACGGTGGTTGGACAGGGACATTCGCGATTTCATTGGCGACGTGCGCGGGATTCCAACGTCGCCACGCCGCCTGGACCTGTTTTGCAACCACCGGCGTTATGCACCTGCGCACGCCTGCCCGATAGCGTCGTTGGCTCGCCAAGCGCTTCAACACTCGACTTCACTTACCGCTGAAAGTGGCGGTCGAACAGTCACCAGCCGATCTCAGTCGTGCTGACGTATAGCCCTCGGCTGCGCACCGCAACGTGACGCTCATCGGTAACGAAAAGTCGTTAGCGTTATCGGAGGTGCCTCGAAGTCGTTAGCGTTCTGGTCGCGAAGTGGCGAGTGACCGTTTTCAGGGCTTGTGGCACATGAACGAGGCTGTCGGCTCGCGAGACTGACGGCGAGCGACCGCCGGTTCGATTAACGGAGTGGGTCGCCGATTTCAGCTCAATCAGTAACTTGGAGTTGGTGGACCAGACCGGGATCGAACCGGTGACCTCATGAATGCCATTCATGCGCGCTCCCAACTGCGCTACTGGCCCACTTTGGGAAGATCGCTAACTCTTAATGGTAGCGCAGATTTATACTCGAAGTCATGCTTGGTCCGGGTCGCGCGCTCGTCCTCGTTTCCGCGCTTTTCTTCGTCACATCCTGCGCATCGCCGACGGCGCCGATGGTCCCAAGCGGCGCAATCCGCGTGAACGGCACAGTCCAGTACGTCCTCCTCGAGGGCGGCTTCTGGGCAATCCGCGGTGAAGACGGCGTCACCTACGATCCGATGAATGGCCTCGACGCGCAGTTCCGGCGCGACAACCTGCCGGTCACGCTCGTCGCCAAAGTACGCAACGATATGGGCGGTATACATATGGTTGGCCCAATCGTTGAAGTGATTTCGATCCAGGCGCGATAATTCATCTGGTGCGATTTTGTGTTGCCCTCTGTCTGCTCACCCTGCTGAGCGCTCTGCCAGCGGCACAAACTCCGGCTGCGCAGGGCGAACCGGCCAAGCCGGCCCAGCAGGAACAGCCTAAGCCGGACCAGGACGAAGAAACGGAACCGTCATTCGAAGACGAGGTCACGGTCATCGCCACGACGCGCACGGGCCGTCGAGTGGAAGACGAGCCGATCCGTGTCGAAGTCGTGCCCCAGGAAGAAATCGACGAAAAAGTGTTCATGACGCCGGGCGACGTCTCGATGATGCTGACCGAGACCAACGGCCTCCGCGTGCAGGTCACCTCGCCATCGCTTGGCGCGGCGAGCATACGGGTGCAGGGATTGCGCGGGCGCTATACCCAGGTGCTTTCAGATGGCCTGCCGCTCTACGGGCCGCCGGGCACAATCGGCATCCTGCAGATTCCACCGATGGATCTCGCGCAGGTCGAGGTCATCAAAGGCGTCGCGTCGGCGCTGTACGGCGGATCGGCCCTCGGCGGCGTGATCAATCTCATCACTCGCCAGCCTCACCGAGACAAGCCCGAGCGCGAAGTGCTGTTCAACCGCACGTCGCGTGGCGGCACAGACGGCGTGTTGTGGCTCTCCAAGCGCGGCGAGGGGAACTGGGGCTACACGTTCCTCGGCGGCGGACATTTTCAGAGTCGCAACGACATCGATGACGACGGGTGGACCGATCTTCCGTCCTATCGCCGCGCGACGGCGCGTCCGCGCGTCATGTGGGAAGACGGATCGGGCCGCTCGGTGTTTTTCACCGTCGGCGGAATGGCGGAAGAGCGCCGTGGCGGCAGTATGCCCGGGCGCACCGCGCCTGACGGACAGCCGTTTCCAGAAAACCTGACAACGCGGCGCTTCGACGCAGGCATCGTTGCGCGCCTGCCGCTCGGATCGACGCGCTTTCTCACGCTGCGCAGCTCGGGACTTGGCCAGTGGCATCAGCACACGTTCGGCGCCACGCAGGAGCACGACATCCATCACACATGGTTCGGCGAAGGCGCGATCACAGGTCAGAGCGGCCGTCATACGTGGGTGCTGGGAACAGCCCTGCAACGCGATGGGTACTCTCCGCGCGAGTTGCCGGCGTTCAGCTACAACCACGTGGTGCCTGGCGTGTTCGCGCAGGACGACTTCCCCGTCACCAGCTGGTTCGCGGTGTCGGCCAGCGCGCGCGGCGACTTTCACAACCAATACGGAAATTTTTTCAGTCCGCGAGTCTCTGCGCTGGTCCGTTCGACCACCGGCTGGACTGCCAGGCTTTCAACAGGCACCGGTTTCGTGGCGCCAACGCCCTTCATCGAAGAAACCGAAGCCGCCGGCCTCTCACAACTGGATCCGCTCGGCAATCTCGAGCCCGAACGCGGCAGAAGCCTGTCGTTCGACGTGGGATGGAAGGGCAGCGTCCTCGAACTGAACGCAACACTGTTTCGATCGCGCATCACCGATGCGCTGGTGCTCCACGGTCACGACATCGTCAACGCGCGCGGCCCGGTGCGGACGCAGGGGTCCGAGCTGATTGCGCGCTATCACGTCGAGGGAATGGACCTGATCGCGACGCACATGTTCGTGTGGTCGACCGAACCAGATCCGGACGCGGCGGGCCGCCGCGAAGTGCCGCTGAATCCCCGTCATACGGCGGGTGTCGACTGGTTGTGGAGCATCAGAGAACGCGTGCGCCTCGGCGTCGAGTTCTTCTACACGGGAAAACAGCAGATCGACGAGTCGCCGTTCCGGAACGAGAGCGTGCCTTACCTGTTGTGGGGAGCGGTCGCCGAATGGCGCGTTGGGCGAGCGCGGCTGTTCATCAACGTCGAGAATCTCTCTGACATCAGGCAGACGACTTACGACCCGCTCGTCAGGCCTTCGCCCGGGCCGCTCGGCACATGGACCGTCGATGCGTGGGGCCCGCTCGAAGGCCGCATTCTGAATGGAGGAATCCGCTTCGGGATGTAAGTCGGCAGTCGGCAGTCGGCAGTCGGCAGTCAAGGCGACGGGATGGCGCTCTGCGCACGTAAGAGTTGCGCGCGAAGGAACGCCACACCCTCGAACGCAATGGCATCTGGTGTCGCGGCGAGATCGCGCCAGATGGCCGCCGCCGCCGACAACGCGCCCTGCGCAAACCCGAAGCTTTCAATCGTCAGCCAGCGGTCATACCCGATTTCGGCGACCGCGGCGAAAAACTCCGGCCATGCGACATGGCCGGAGCCGGGCACGCCGCGATCGTTCTCACACGTGTGCAGATGCTTGAGATAGGGCGCCGCCTGCCACACCGCGGCCTTCAGCGATTTTTCCTCGATGTTGGCGTGGAATGTATCGAACAGAATGCCGATCGCGGGATCGCCGATTTCCTCGCACAACCTCACCGCGTCGGCGGTGGTGTTCAGGAAATACGTCTCGAACCGATTTAGCGGCTCAATGCCGATCTCGATGCCGGCGGCATGCACGGCGGGCTTGAGCCGTTGCCAGCAATCCACCACCCACTTCCACTCATCAATTGTGCGCCGCACGCCGGTCAGGTAGCCGACCGGCGTATAGAACGGTCCCGAAAGCAGCGTCACGCCCGCGTCGCGCGCGGCGGCAATGCAATCCTTCAGATGCGCGCACGCCCGCTCGCGCTCGGCGCTATCAGACGAGGCCAGGCTCGAGCCAAGCGGGACGATCGTCACTGCAGTGCACTCGAGTCCAATCCTGTTGAGCTCGCCCGCCACTGCGCCGGCCTGGAAGGCACCAGGATCGAGGATGGGAACCTCGATGCCGTCGAATCCACTCTCTTTGATTCGCGGGAGCAAGTGAAAGTCCGAAGGTCCGAAGCTGGCTCCCCAGATGAGCGTGTTGACGCCAAACTTCATTTTTATAGTCCGATGATGAGAAACCCGGGCATCTTACTCGAGCGGTCCGATGAAGCGCTCGTAGTCTTCGCGCGTGTCGATGTCGATGAACGCACCTTCATCGTCGACGGGGACTTCGATCATTTCCGTCGCGTGCGCTCGAACGACAGGCTTCGCGCCGAATGCCGGATCGGCGCGCTCAAGCTCTGCGAACAACGCGCGCCCGAAAATCACGGGGTGGCCATGCCGGCCGTTTGAGACTGGACGCACGATAGGGGCGCCGCGATCGTGCTGCGTCGTGATCAGTGTGCTGACCGTGGCAGCACTGACGAGCGGCACATCGATGAGCGTCACGAGAACCGCGGTGGTGCGGGTCGTATCGACGGCGCGCAATCCTGCGAGCAGCGAGGTCAACTGTCCCTGCTCGTAATCGGGATTGTCCACAATCCGAACACCCACGACATGTCGTGACACGGCGCGGATAGCAGTGGCATCTGCCCCAACGACCACGACGATGTCGTCAACACCGGCGGCAGCGAGCGTCGACGTCACACGATCGAGAAACGTTTCGCGAGGTCCGATCGGCAGCAATGCCTTCGGCCGCCCCATGCGCGAGGACTTGCCACCGGCGAGAATGATTCCTGTAATGCTGGGCATAACTGACGACCGCCGAATGCCAACTACTATAGAATCGCTGCATGAGCGATGTGGGTGTAAAGGTACGGTGCCAACGCTGCGGTGATCAGATGGATCTCAGAGATCCCGCACCAGGTACGCCCTGGCAACCCAATCAGTTCTGGGTGTGCCAGCGATGCGGGCGCCATTATTGGACGACATACCCATCGCAACCCGGTGCCGCCGCGGCCTCGCCTCCCGCCGCCGCCAAGCCGGCGGCCGAATAACTCTCTCCGCAGGCCCCATGTACACCAGCCCAGACAGTGACGACGAAGACGACGAAGACGACGAAATCCTTGAGGATGAAGAGTTTGACGAGAATGCCGAGCTCGACGAAACCGACGAGGATCTCGACCCCGAGGAGGGCGAGGACGAAGAAACCTGGCAAGTCCTCCCTTCTTGACTTCGTAGGGTAGAGCACCTACACTGGCCCCGTTCTCGACCGGAGAAGCTCCCAAAGGCCGCATCTCAAAGAAGTTACGCGGCTTTCAGCAAACGGCAGGGAACATTCGGAGGACACGGGTATGCCGACCGGCACGATCGCACGTCTTCTAATTGACAAGGGGTTTGGGTTTATCCGCGACGAGGGAGGAATCGAACACTTCTTCCATCGCAGCTCCGTCCGCGGCGCCGTCTTCGAGCTGCTCCGCGAAGGTCAGCGTGTCGAGTTCACTCCTGAGGAATCTCAGAAGGGACCGCGCGCCGGAGACGTCCGTCTCGTAGAAAGCTAGATTCTTCCTCGCCGGCGCCACCCGGCGCCGGGCTCATTCGGCCTCGTCGGCGGCCATCCCGACACGTCGTCGTACTTCAGGTCTGTACGAACACAAATCCCAGGAAGGCATCGGTATCGCTCAAGTCGCGCATGACGAGGTCTGCGCCGCTTCGGCGAAGGGTCTCTACATCGGACGGTCCGGTCGCGACCGCCACGGAACGAGCACCCGCCGCCTGGGCACATGCCACATCCAGCACGGTGTCGCCCACAATGACGACGTCTTCGGGCCGAACCCTGGGGGCGCCGCACGCCTCGGCGCGCTGCACCGCGACGTCGAAGAGGTGATTGCGATCCGTCACCGCATCGCCGTAGGCACCACAGCGAAAGAACTTCCAGAGATCGAAATGCTCGAGCTTGACGCGCGCGCCCTCTTCGCAGTTTCCGGTGAGCAGTCCCGGAAACGCGTCCGCGCGCCGGTCGATCGTTGCGAGAAGATTCTGGACGCCCGGAAGCACACCTTTCGACGGCCCGGGTTCGGGAAGCGCCTCGAGCAGCCGCGCGACGTACCGATCGCGAAAGCGGTCGACGTTGCTGCCGTTCAGGTTGACGCCGGCGCGTGCGGCGGCGTCGTCGAGAATCCACTTGTCCGTGCGGCCCGCCATTTCGATGCCGTCGAAGGCGCCCGCAATACCGAAGAGATCGTCGAACGCGCGATTCATCGCGCGGCTGCCCGCGCGGCCCGTTCGAATCAGCGTCCCATCGATGTCGAAGAGAACGATCGTCAGATCAGGATTCCGAACGCACGTTGCCCGCGCGCGGGCCTTTCGGAGACGATTCTTCGTCGAACGAAACGCGCTGCCCTTCAGCAAGTTGATCGAAGCTGCCCTGCACGCCGCTGCGATGGAAGAACCACTCCTGTCCACCCTCGTCGCGGATGAAGCCGAAGCCGCGATCTCGTACGAGTCGTTTGATCGTGCCTTTAGGCATGACGCACTCCTTACCTAGCCGGTCTTGCTCTACAATACCAGCAATCTTCAGCCATTTGGTGGCGCGTTTGCGCCGAAAAAAAGCGAGAGTTCGGCGTCGCGCTGCATGTGCATTCGCGGTGTACAATGCCCGCGCTCTCGAGGGGGTCGGAGGAGGTTACATGGCAAGAGCACGTCTCACTTCGGTTGCTGCTGCCGCGTTGTTCGGTCTGGCCACCGCGATCATCGCGGGTCAGGGGCAGGGTCAGGGCCGGGGAGGACAGGCACCTGGCGGACAGGCCCCGGGAGGACAGGGCCGCGGGGGACAGGCACCCACGAATCCGCCACCGGTCGGCGCCGATCCCACGCTGGCACAGGGTCAAGGACGCGGCGGATCGCCGATTCAGGCGGCGCGAGCCGCAATCAAAGGTACCAACGGGATGACCGGCGAGGCGACGCTGTATGAGATTGCGAACGGCGGCAACGGTCACATGGTGCAGATCGTCTTGACCGTCCAGAATGCGCCGCCTGGAATCCACGGCGTCCACATTCACGGAACCGGCCGCTGCGAAGGTCCCGATTTCAAAAGTGCCGGCGGCCATTTCGATCCCGGCCCTGCCGGCAATCCCGATCCCGATGTGAATCACCCGTACCACATGGGTGACCTCCCGAACATCACCGTCAACGCGACGGGCGCGGGCCAGTTCAACATCTACTCGACGCGCGTCACGATGGGCGGGCCGACGGGACTGTTCGATGCGGACGGATCAGCAATCGTCGTGCATCAGAATCTCGATCCGATGGTACCCGGACCGACCGGTTCTGGCGTGGCCGGCGGTACACCAATCGCGTGCGGGGTGATCGAGCGTTAGGAGAATTCATGCGAAGCGCACAGTCGATCGCGATGGCAATCGCCTTCAGCCTGGCGGCAGCCGTTGTGGCGGCGCAAGGACAGGCGCCCGCTCCGCCAGCCGGTGGTCGTGGTGGCGGTCAGGGAAGAGGCGGTGGCGGTCAAGGGGGCGGTACAGGTGCGCCTGCGCGTGGAGTCACCATTAACCAGAACGTCATTCAGAAGGCATCGGCCAAGATCAGCGGCGAGAAAATCAGCGGCACGATCGAGTTCAACGAGTACCAGGTCGCCAACGGCGGGTTGATTCAGGTCGTTTACAGCCTGGAAGGCGTGCCGCCCGGAACCCATGGCGTGCACATTCACACGGTCGGTCGCTGCGATCCACCCAGCTTCGCCAGCGCCGGCGGACATTTCGATCCCGGGCCGGCGGGAAATCCCGATCCGGATCTGAACCATCCTTATCACTCAGGCGATCTGCCGAATATCGTGGCAAACGCAACGGGCGCTGTGCAGGCAACGAGCTACACAACGCGATTCAACCTCGGCGGACCGTTGTCGCCGATCGATGCCGATGGCGCAGCGATCATCATTCATCAGGGCCCCGACACGAACCAGACTGGCACCAAGGGTCAGGGGGTCGGAGGCGGGAACGCGATCGCCTGCGGCATCCTCGTGAAGTAAGCTGGCAGGGCTAAAGCCCTGCGCTACCGGTATTCCGGTATCGCACCGGTATTCCGGTCATCGCAGCTGGATTCCGGTATAACGTAGCGCAGGGCTTTAGCCCTGCCCCACTCTAAGGAGAATCAATAATGCAGAAGTCACGTCTTCGCACCTTCGCTCAATCGATGCCACTGGCCGCGTTCATGGTTGCGGCAAGCGCCTGTGGAGGCTCGGAACCGCCCGCGCAACCGGCTGCTGAGGCACCGGCCGCCGCGCCGGCTCCGGCGCCCGCGCCGGCTGCACCCGCCCGCCGTGTTTTCTTCATCGAACCGCAGGACAAGGCGACGGTGAAGAGCCCGGTGAAGGCGAGATTCGGACTCGAAGGTTACGAGCTCGCACCGGTTCCGAAGGAAACCATCACCGCCGAGCAGGTGCGCGCCGGCATGGGCCATCACCATCTCGGCATCGACATGGATTGCCTGCCGGCCGGAACGGAAATCGTCAAGGGCACGCCGTCGTGGGTGCATTTCGGAACGGGCGCAACAGAGATTGACGTGCAGCTCACGCCCGGCGCGCACAAGTTGACGCTGCAGCTTGGCGACGACCTCCACCGCACGATCGACGGTTTCTGCCAGACGATTACTGTGAACGTCGAAAAGTAATCTACCAGAACCGCAGGACGGAACGCTCACGCACTTCGCCGGTGGCCGGCTGCCAGAAGATCAGCCGGCCGCCGGTCGCTTTCGCAAATTTCTCATCCATCAACAGACCGATCGTCGTCAGGGCTCGCCGTTCGGCCACGGCTTTCACGATCGCGGCGAACTGGCCCGCCTCGCCGGGAGACAGGTTCGCCGTGGGATGTTCCAGGATAAGAATCGCCGGATCGAGCGCCACCGCCCGCGCCAGGTAGATCCTGGAACGAACAAGCGGCGTCGCTTCGGCGACACGCGACTCGAGATCTGCGGCGTCGATGCCCACCTCGGCGGCGAGCGCCGCGACCTGCTGCATGATCGCCGGCGGTACCGGCTCGAGATTCAAATCGAACGAAATCGCCAGGTTCTGCGCAACCGTCATCCCTTCGAGCAGCACGATCCGATCGCTGGTGATGCCGAAGCGTTCGACAAAGGTCAGCCACTCGTCACTATTGGCAATACCAGCCGTTGGACGGCCGAGCGTGATGACTTCGCCCTTGTCCGGAAGCGTCGCGCCCATGACAAGGTTCACGAAGATCTCGGCGGCGGGCCGATCGAACCCGAGGAGCATCGTCACGCGGCCGGCGGGAATACGCAGATCTCGAACGCGCAGCGGCCGAAGGCCGCCGTACTGCTTCTCGACCTCCTTGAAGATGACGGGGTCAGACCCCATTACTCGAGCAGCCGGTTTACTTCGGCAACGACACGCGCGCTTTCCGTGAGCGCCCTGATCTCGAGCTGGACGGCGCGCAGGTTCGCCAGGAGGCATGAGATCGCGAGGATCGCGTGCACCCAGGACGGCACGATACCGGTGTCGACGCTTGCGCCGACGAGGGCCGTCGTCATCGTCGCGAACATCGCGAGGGTCGCCGTCGAGAAGACAGGCGCGCGCACGACGGCAATGCGCCGCTCGAAGTCTTTCGAGAGCCCTCCTTCGGCGGCCGCTTCCCGGACGGCCTTCCCCTTGCCGAGGAAGTAAAACATCGTCATCGAGTGCGCCAGCAGGGTGATCATCGTGCTGAAGATGCCGATCGAGATGTGCTGTCCGAGCGAGTCGATCGTCGCGCTCTGATAGCCGAGATACAGCGAAGCGGCTATACCTGTGATCGACGCAAAGATTGCCGTCAGCAGTGCCGCCGCCATTCAGCTCTCCCTCGTCACGCGGGCCTTCAGCTTCTCGAATCGCTCGGGCGGCAACCCGACGGTTCCGAACGCCGCCCGGCGCCGCTCCTTTTCACCGTGATAGTCGGAGCCACCGGAGACGAGAATGCCGTGACGCTCCGCAAATTCGAGATAGTGCTCGGTCCTCGCAACGTCGTGCTCGCTGTGGTAGGCCTCGACGGCGGTCAGGCCGGCGTCGATCATGGCGGGAATCAAGTCATCGCGCTTCAACAGCCCTGGATGCGCCAGCGACGCGACGCCCCCTGCACGACCGATGATGCCGATGACATCGGCAGGGCTGGCTCCGCGACGCGGAATGAACGCGGGCTTGCCTGCGCCAAGGAGGGTCTCGAATGCCTGGCGGGTATCTGCGACGTACCCCGCCCGGACAAGCGCCTTTGCAAGGACCGGCCGGCCGAGGGACTGCCCCCGCGGACGCACGGCGAGCAGCTCGGCACGATTCACGGGCTTCCCAATCTCGGCGAGCCTGTCGGCCATCTCGGTCACACGACGCACGCGATCGATCCGCTGCTCCTCCAGAAAGGCGTCGAGGGCGAGATCCTCTCGATCGATGAAGTACCCGAGCATGTGGACGTCGCGTCCCTCGTGCACCGCCGTGATTTCGATTCCCGGAACGAATGTAATGCCGGATGCCTTGGCCGCACGCTCGACTTCTGGCAACGCCGCGACCGTGTCGTGATCGGTCACGCTCATCGTTCGGATGCCGGCTCGCCAGGCGAGATCGACGAGGGTTGCGGGATCGCAGAGACCGTCGGATGCGTTCGTATGGAGGTGGAGATCGATCACGCGTCAGCCGTTGGCACGGCGGCGTGCCTTGACCGGCTTCGGCTGACGCGCCGGCCGGCGGCGCCCCTTCCGGCTGATGAGGCTCTTGTACTCACGGACGAGCAGCTCCAGATGCTGTTTTTCCTCGTCGGCAAACTCCATGAAAATCTGCTTGCCTTCCGAGTCTTCGAAGCGCTCGCCGTATTTCTTGAAGAAGCGATGCGAGCCCCGCTCGCACCGAATGCCAATCAACAATGCCTGCTGATCGTTCACGCCCTTGCTGAGCCGGTCTGCGCCCTCGGCGAACAGCCCGTTTGCGGCACCCTTGAAGAAGAGGAACGCGGGCCGCGCCTCCAGCTGGGGGTCTGTCTTCAACAACTGCGCATAGCGCGCTTCGAGCGTGCTGAGATGTTCCTTCTCTTCTTCGGCCAGCTTCTGAAAGATCGTCCGGCCCCGTGCGTCCTGCGTAATGCGCGCGGCACGCGTATAGAACTCGAGCCCGCTACGCTCGGTCGCAATCGCGATACGAAGGGCATCGCGGGCGAAGATCATCTCCGTGGTCCCGCCCTTCGATTCGGCGGGCCTGCCTGTCTGGCAGTCTTCGCACGTACCGTAAATCTGCACGACGCTCTGCTTGCCGACGAACTTCCGCGCGGCGGCGACTTCTTCGATCAGCGCTTCGATATCCGAGCTCAGGAACTCGAAGGACTGATTGCAGGTCTTGCAGATCAGATGGAAGTGGCGCGGATGCCGATATGAATGCTCGAAACGAAAGCGGCCCTCGCCGAAATCGACCTTGCGGGCAACGCCCGCGTCCATCATCCACTGCAGCGTGCGGTAGACGGTGGCGCGGCTGATGCCTCGATCTTCCTTGCGGATGAGGTCGACGAGATCGTCCGCACTGAGATGCCCTTCCTGGCGCAGAAAGGCATTGACGATGAAATCGCGCTTGCTGGACCGTTTGCCGCCAGCCGGGCGTACGCGATCGACATCAATGGGCGGCATGGGCGAGGTGGGTTCCCTGAACCCTGAACGTTGTCTAGTGATGGTGTCCGCCGCCGCCCTCTTCGGTGGAAAACGACGAGCCGCACCCGCACGTGGAAGTGGCATTCGGGTTCTTGATCGTAAACCCGCCACCGGTCACCGTCTCGACGAAGTCGACCTCGGCACCCTTGAGATACCGGATGCTGATCGGATCGACATACAACTTGACGCCGTTCGACTCGAAGACCTGGTCGGTGTCGCCGCCGTTCTCTTCGATCATGAGCCCATACTGGAAACCCGAGCACCCTCCACCCTGCACGAAGACGCGAAGACCGCTGTTCTGCTTCTGTTCTTCCGCGAGAAGCTCCGTGATTTTGGAGGCTGCCGAAGACGAGACGTTAATCATTTGATTCTCCTGGTAAAACGCCGGATCCTGCTGAGGAAATTATACAATACTGCCCCTTCGTGCCGCCCCTTCATCCAGACGCCCTGTGGAGCCTTGCGACGGCAAAATGGGCCGAAATCGAGGCGAAATTGCCCGATCTTGCGCCCGCGCTTGCGCTTCAGAAACGTCTGCTCAGGCTCCTTCTGGACGCCTCGGCCGGCCTCGACGGGGCTGCCGCACTCAACCTGAGTGGGACAGCGATCGCCGACAAATGGAAACGTGGCATACCGGTGATGCGGAACGAGACAATCGCCATTCCGGCACGCCTTACAGACATCCTGCCGCCGATCTGCGCGGCACTGGCTGACGGTGGCGCCGGAGACAGCGCCCGGCATATCGGCGACGCGATCGCCTCCAGGACTATAGACGCAGCTTCGCTGCTCAACGTTTCGCTGGCGAGAAATCAGGCGGCCATTCGCACCAGCGCTCTGCACATGGGCTTCTCGCCAGACCTGGTGTGGCTGATCGGCGAGCTCGGAAGTAGCCCATTGGCACACCACCTACAACATCATGTGGTGGGGTCTGACCCCCGTACCGGTCGGGGGTCAGACCCCAGGACTGGGACCACGGGTACTGCCCCTTTTGCGGATCCTGGCCGGTGTTGATCGAATCGATCGAGGGCACGCGCCTGCTGCGCTGCTCGTATTGCGCGCTGGGCTGGTCTCTGCAATCCCGGCGCTGCATCTACTGTGGAAACTCGGGCGAGGATTTCATCTCTGCGGCCCCCGACGTCAACCAACCCCAACGCCGGGTCGAGCTCTGCGGCACGTGCAGCGGCTACACGAAAATCATCGACCTCGCCGCGTCCACGCCATTTCCGCTTCTGGCAATCGAGGATCTCGCGACGATCGACCTGGATAGCGGCGCCATGGATCGCGGATATCGCCGCCCGGAGTTGCTCGATCTCGACACCATCGAGCCGAGGATCTCTACGTGTTGAGTGCCGCGAGCTTCTGACCGGACTCGGCCTCCAGATCCCTGTGCAGGCTGTTGCCGTGCGCATCCATCGTGACGATGGCGGGAAAGTCTTTCACCCACAGGTGCCACATCGCCTCTGGGGTCCCGAATTCGGTCAGCGAGACGCCATCCGTGCGCTCGATGCAGCGCGCGTAAAACTGCGCCGCGCCGCCGACGGCGTTGAGGTAGACGGCGCCCGAATCCTTGAGCCCCTGCAGGGTCTTCGCACCCATGCCGCCCTTTCCGACGACCGCACGCACGCCATAACGGCGAAGAATCTCGGCCTGATACGGCTCTTCGCGGATGCTCGTCGTCGGGCCGGCCGCGGTAATTTTCCACTGCTCCCGTTCTTTCTTCACAACGGGACCGCAGTGATACAGAACCGAGCCGTTGAGATCGACAGGCGGCTCGTGTTTCATCAGATGCGCGTGCACGGCGTCGCGGCCGGTATACATCCGCCCCGACACGAGCACGACATCACCCACCTTCAGTGACCGGACCGTTGCTTCGTCGAGTGGCGCGGCGAGGCGGATCTCTCTGCCGGTGCGCGCAAACCCTTCCTGATCGATCATCGGAATGATCGGATTGCTGGGATCGCGATACAGCCATCGGGTGATCGAGCCGTCGCGCGCATCAAGCCTGACGCCGAGCCGGCGGAACGCCCAGCAGTCGTACGCCACCGACACGAAGAAGCTCGCCGGCAATCGATTGAGTACACCAATCTTGCAGCCGATGAGGCTGACGTTTCCGCCAAACCCCATGGTGCCGATGCCGAGCGAGTTGACCGTGCCCATGATGTTCGCTTCGAGATCCGCAAGCCGCTGGTCGGGATTGACGTCGTCGAGCGTCCTGAAGAGCTGCTCTTTCGCATAAAGGTATCCGGACGTGCGATCGCCGCCGATGCACACGCCAACCGCGCCCGGCGCACACCCCTTGCCTTGCGCTTGCCAGACCGCGTGCAGGATGCACTTGCGCACCCCCTCGAGCGTGCGATCGGCGCGACCAAGGTTGGCCAGCTCTGCCGGCAGCGAGTACTGAATGTTCATGTTCTCGCAGCCACCACCCTTCAGCAGCAGCTTCACTTCGATGTCGTCTTCTTCCCACTGATCGAAATGGATGATGGGCGTGCCGGGCCCGAGGTTATCGCCGGAGTTTTCGCCGGTGATCGAGTCGACAGAATTCGGCCGCAGTTTGCCGAGGCTGGTCGCTTTGGCGACCGCGTCCCGAATCTGCTTCCGCATCCAGATCTGATCGCTGCCGCGCGGCACGTGCACTTCAAACGTCGGCATGCCCGTGTCCTGACAGATCGCGCCTTCGCCGGTCGCGGCTTGATCGATGTTCTGCGCGATGATCGTCAGCGCCTGCGCCGACCGCGTGCCGGGCTGCTCGGCGCCCATGGCGCCCTTCATGGCGGCCCGGACATCTGGCGGCAAATCGGTCGACGTCCTGACGATCAGCTCGAGGACACTATCGAAAAACCCTGCAGGCATCCGGGTAGTATAGTGGATGGTATGGACCGCACTGAGCGCGATCCACTCGGCGAACACGCAGTCCCTGCCGATGCGTACTACGGCATCCAGACTCAGCGTGCCGCGGAGAATTTTCCCATCAGCGGGCTGCATGCACCCGACGAGCTGGTCACCGCCACCGTGCTCGTCAAGAAAGCGGCAGCAGCAGCAAACAAGGCGATGGGACAACTGCCGCCAGACGTTGGCCGCGCCATCATGGAGGCGGCCGACGAAGTGCTGGCCGGCAAGCTGCGCGATCAGTTCATCGTCGACGTGTATCAGGCCGGCGCCGGCACGTCGCACAACATGAATGCCAACGAGGTGCTCGCCAATCGCGCGGCAGAGTTACTTGGCGCGCCAAAGGGCACGTACGACCAAGGTGCACCCGAACGATCATGTGAACATGTCGCAGTCCACCAACGACGTGTTCCCGACGGCCACCCGCATTGCGCTGTTGCTGAGCCACGGACCGCTCGTCGACAGTGCGCGGAATCTCGCAATCGGCATTCGAACAGAAGTCGCGCGAGTTCGCGTCTATCCTCAAAGTCGGCCGCACTCACCTGCAGGATGCGGTGCCGATTACGATGGGCGAAGTCTTCGGCGGCTACGCGGCGTGCATCGAGCGTGGCGCTGACGATGTCGAAGCGGCGTCGAGCCAGCTGACGGAGCTGAATCTTGGGGCAACCGCGGTCGGTACCGGACTGAATGCCAGCAGCGATTACGCGGAAGCGGCCGTCAACTACCTGAGGTCTTACACGAAGCTGCCGCTGCAACGCGCCAGGAATCTGTTCCGCGTCACGCAGAGCATGGGCGACATCGCGGCGTATTCAGGCGCTATGCGCAGACTGTCGATCGAGCTCGGCAAGATTGCCAGCGACCTGCGGCTGTTGAGCATGGGACCACGCGCCGGGCTGTCCGAGATCGCGCTGCCTGCCGTGCAGCCCGGGTCGTCCATCATGCCGGGCAAGGTGAACCCGTCGGTTCCCGAGATGGTGAACCAAGTCTGCTATCAGGTGATGGGGTGCGATGTAACGGTCGCGATGGCGGCTGAGGCCGGACAGCTCGAGCTGAACGTCATGATGCCAGTGATCGCCTGGAACGCCCTGCATTCATCGCGGATTCTGCGGGAAGTCGATGACCGCGCTTCGAACGAAAATGCGTCGAGGGGATCACGGCTGACGCCGGGCGCGCCCGCGAACTGCTGGATCGCAGCACGGCCGTCGCAACGGCGCTGAGCCCGCACATCGGCTACGCAGCCACAGCGGAGATCGCGAAAGAGTCCGTACGCACCGGCAAGTCCATTCGACAGATCGCCAAAGAGCGCGGCGTACTCGACGCGACGCCGAGCTCGATACGCTGCTTGCACCCGAACGGATGACGACGCCCGACACGAATGAAGCGCATCGCCGCCGTCTTTCTCGTGTTGTCTGCCGTGATGGACCTGTCGGCCCAGCAGAAGCCGGCCGCGCAAAAACCGCCACGCAGCCCTCGTCTGTTCGCGCCACAGGATCTCGGTTTGCTCGAGCCTCCCGATCGCGAGGCCTGGCAGAAACCCGATCAGGTGATGGACGCGCTCCACATCGCTGAAGGCAGCATCGGTCGCCGATCTCGGCGCCGGTGGCGGCTGGTTCACCTCCGGCTCGCCCGGCGCGTGGGACAGAACGGCAGGGTCTACGCCGTCGACGTGCAGCGGCTCATGATTCGAGGCGATCGTGCGCCGCATGCAGCGCGAAGGGCTTTGCGAACGTGGTGACTCCGCTGCTCGGCGCCGTACGATGACCCCAACCTCCCGTCCGAACGCACAAACCGACGCCGTCCTCATCGTCGATGCGTTTCACGAAATGGACCATCCGGTCGTGCTGCTTCGCAATGTCGCGCGGACGTTGAAACCGCAGGGCCGCATCGGCATGATCGACTACCGCGAAGGGGAAGGCGGCCCAGGGCCGCCACCGGAAGAACGTGTGGCGCCGGGCGTCGTCATCGCGCAGGCGGCGGCCGCCGGCTTGAAGCTCGTGGACCAGCACGAAGTTTCTGCCGTACCAGTATTTCCTCATCTTCGGCAAGTAGCTGACCTCGATGCGGACGACGCTCACGATCGCCGGCAGCGATTCGATCGCCGGCGCCGGTATTCAGGCCGACCTGAAAACGTTTGCGGCGCTCGGCGTGTATGGCATCTCAGTGGTCACGGCCATCACCGTCGCAAAATACCGACGGGGTCACCGACATCTTTGCGCTCTCCGCCGACTTCGGTGCGCGCGCAGATTGACGCGGTGGCCCGCGATGCCGACATCGCGGCCGTCAAAACGGGAATGCTCGCCACGGGCGACATCGTTGGAGTGGTCGCCGAAAGCGTGGGCCGGTTCCAGTATCCCAATCTCGTCGTCGATCCGGTCATGGCGGCATCCGGGCCGACAGGTCGCACCCTGCTGGCGCCCGAGGCCGTCTCAATATTAAAGACGCGGCTGCTGCCGCTCGCCGCCGTCGTGACGCCCAATGTGGCAGAGGCAGCAGGCGCTTTCGGGCATCCGATCGAGCTCGCTCGACGGCGCGCGTCACGCGGCGACGCCGCATCCTCGAGCTTGGACCGAAGGCGGTCGTCATCAAGGGTGGCCATCTGAGCGGGGCCGAGGCTATCGACCTGCTTCTGCACGAAGGCGGGTTTACCGAATTCGCATCACCTCGCGCCGACTTTACAGATGTCCACGGCACCGGCTGCACGTTCGCGTCTGCGATTGCAGCAGGTCTTGCGCTGGGCGACGACATTCCCGGGGCCGTCCGGCGTGCCAAGCGCTACGTTACCGGCGCGATCGAACGATCGCTCGAGATCGGGCATGGCGCGCGTCTGCTCAACCACTTCTGGGAATTGTCCTTATAATTGTAGGGTTCGGCATGAACGCGATAGCCGTGACGGCGCACCCGCTCGAACTCGATGTCGCTGATTCGCCTCGTGTCGAACGGGCGGCGGTCATGGCGCCGTTGCGTCGTTCGTCGGCGTCGTGCGCGACAACAATCTGGACCGCCGGGTCACGCACCTCGAATACGAGGCGTACGAGCCGCTGGCCGTGAAAGCGCTGGAGCAGATTTGCGAGGAAGCCGACGCGCGAATGGCCGGGCACGCGCCTGGCCGTGCATCATCGCATCGGACGGCTGGCGATCGGCGAAGCCAGCATCGTGATTGCCGCCGCAAGCGCCCATCGCGCCGCACGCGTTTGCCGCCAGCCGCTACGTGATCGAGCGCGTGAAGCAGATCGTGCCGATCTGGAAGCACGAGTTCTTCGAGGGCGGCGAAGTGTGGATTGAAGGCGCGACCGCGAACCCCGCCGACGAGGCGGCGCGCCTGGAGGCGGTGCGGCGCGCATGCGCGTGACCGTGCGGCTGTTCGCCAGGCTGCGCGACATCGCCGAGCGCCGGCGATCTGTCGCGCGATGTGCCGACCGGCGCCACGGTCGCCGATGTCTGGCGCGGGCTCGTGGCCGAGTTCCCGGACATGGCGCGCTACGATTCGTCGATTTCGTCGGCGGTCAACGCCGATTACGCGAAGAATGACCGCCGTGGTGGCCGACGGCGACGAGGTGGCGTTCCTGCCGCCGGTATCCGGCGGCTGAGAAGAGCAGGAGATCAGGAGACCAGGAGAATTTTTTCGACTATCTCCTGGCCTCCTGTTTCAGAGAGCATGCTTGATAAACTGAATTCCGTCGAAGCGAACTACGAGGAGCTGATGGCGCTCCTGGCGACCCCGGCTGTCCAGTCGGACTCCAACGAATACCGCAAGCACGCGAAGGCGCTCGCGGAAATCGAGCCGCTCGTCGAGACGCTTCCGCGAATACAAGGGCGTCCTCAAGGAGACCGCGACAGACAAAGAGCTGGTCAAAGGCGGCGACGCCGACATGCGCGAGCTGGCCAAGGAAGAGCTCGCGGGCCTCGAGCGCGGCGCGACACGCTGCTGGCCGACATGAAGCTCCTGCTCGTCCCGAAGGATCCGAACGACCAGAAGAACGTCGTGCTCGAAATTCGCGCGGGCACCGGCGGCGAAGAGGCGGCGCTGTTCGCGTACGAGCTGTTCCGGATGTACAGCAAGTTCGCGGAAAAGCAGGGCTGGCGTGTGGAGGTGATGTCGACGAACGACAGCGATGTCGGCGGCATCAAGGAAGTCATCGCCATGATCGAAGGCAACGGCGCCTACAGCAAGCTCAAATACGAGAGCGGCGTGCACCGCGTGCAGCGTGTGCCGGCCACCGAAGCGAGCGGCCGCATCCACACCTCGACGGTCACCGTCGCCGTGCTGCCCGAAGCCGAAGAAGTCGACGTGCAGATCGATGCCGAAAGATCTTCGCATCGACACGTTCTGCTCGAGCGGCCCCGGCGGCCAGAGCGTCAACACGACGTACTCAGCCGTGCGCATCACGCATATCCCCACCAACACCGTGGTCTCCCAGCAGGACGAGAAATCGCAGGTGAAGAACAGCGCGAAAGCGATGAGGGTGCTGCGCGTCGCGTCTCTACGAAATGGAAATGCGCAAGCAGCAGGAAGCCATCGCCAAAGATCGCCGCAGCCAGGTGGGCACCGGCGAACGATCGGAGAAAATCCGCACCTACAACTTCCGCGACAACCGCATCACCGACCATCGGGTAGACTTCACGACGCATCAGCTCGCCGAGGTGCTGAACGGCGATCTCGCCGAGCTGCTGGACAACGTCTCGACGCACTTCCAGTCGGAGAAACTCAAGAGAGGCGACCGACGAAAGCCGATGATGACCATCCATGATCTCGTCCAGGGCGCGCGCGACCGCTTTGTGCAGGCCGGCATCAGCGCCACTCTCGCGGCGCTCGACGCCGAGGTGCTCGCGCGTCAGGTGCTGGGGTGGGATCAGGCGCGCTTCCTCGACCGACCGCAACGAAGCGGCGACCAGCGTGTTCCTGCTGAACTACGAGCCTCTCGTGGCCCGCCGCGAGCGGCGCGAGCCGATTTCCTACATCCTCGGCACGCGCGAGTTCTGGGGCCTGGACTTCGAAGTCACCCCCGACGTGCTGATCCCGCGGCACGAGACCGAGTTCATCGTCGAGGAGGCGCTCGGCGCTGCACGGCGAGAAAGGCTCCCGTCCGCTTATCATCGATGTCGGCACGGGCAGCGGCGTGCATGGCGATTGTCGCTGGCGCGCGAATTTCCCGGCGCGCGCGTCGATCGCCACCGACGTCTCGCGCCGATGCGCTCCGCGTCGCCCGGCGAAACGCGGCACGCCATGGCGTGGCTGACCGCATCACGTTCGTCGAAACCAGCTTCCTCGACGGCCTCGAGGAGGCGGCCGACGTCATCGTCTCGAACCCCCCGTATGTGCCGGCGGTGTCGCAGCCTGGCCTTGACGCCGGAAGTGCGCGACTACGAGCCGGCGTGTCGCCGTGTTCGGCTGGCGACGATGGGATGGACGGGCTGCGCAGCGTGCTGGAGGAGCGCCGTCGCGCGGCTTGCACCGGGCGGCTGGCTCGTCGTGGAATTTGGCTACGGTCAGGACGAGCTCGGTCGGAGTCGCTCGTCGACGGCGTCGCCGCGGTATCGACGTCGTGAAGATTCGCGACGATCTTCAGGACATTCCCCGCACGGTCGTCGCCAGAGAAGCCGCGTGACCTAGATGGACGACTGCCTCTTCTGCAAGATCATCGCGCGAGTGATTCCGGTGAAACCCGTGTACGAAGATGACCGCGTGATCGCCATCGACGACATCAATCCGCAGGCGCCGATGCACGCGCTCATCATTCCGAAGAAACATATCGCGACACTGAACGATCTCACCACTGAGCACGATGCGCTCGTCGGCCTGATGTTTCGGCGCGCGGCCGCCATCGCACAGGAGCGCGGTCTCTCCGATCGCGGTTTCCGGACCGTCTTCAATACCAATCCCCAAGCCGGACAGACTGTCTTTCACATCCATCTTCACGTGCTCGCCGGCCGCACGCTGAGCTGGCCGCCCGGGTAGTACGCCCTTTGCATTCTCCTCAGGAGACCTGAGGAGGTGTACTGATGGCAGACAGAGATATCGCGACCTTTGGCCTGTTTCCCGATCGCACAAGCCTGGAACGCGCGATCAGCCTGCTGCGCAACGCTGGTTTTCGAAACGGCGATGTATCGATGCTGATGCAGGAAACGCCGGGAACGAAAGTCCTCGCGCACGAAGCGCACACGAAAGCGCCTGAAGGCGCTACAGCAGGAGCCGCGGCTGGCGCGGTCGTCGGCGGTGTCATGGGCTGGCTGATCGGAATCGGCGCGCTGGCGATTCCGGGCATCGGCCCGTTCATCGCAGCCGGACCGATCGTCGCGGCGCTGGCGGGTGTCGGCGCGGCCGGCGCGGCCGGAGGATTGATTGGCGCGCTGGTCGGCGTCGGCATTCCCGAGTACGAGGCGAAACACTATGAGGGCCGGCTTCGCAAGGGCCACCTGTTGCTCTCGGTGCACTGCGACGATTCGAAGTGGGCGAAGAAAGCGACGGACCTGCTAAAGCAGGCGGGCGGCGAGGATGTCTCGAGTAGTGCCGAGGCGCACGCGGATTATCATCCCTGACGAAAGTCCCTAGAGAGAGTCTGGGAGTCGGGGGAGTCTGGGAGTCGGGGGAGTCTGGGAGTCGGGGGAGTCTGAGAGTCAGGGGGAGTCTGAAGAGTCTCGAAAGTCGAAGAGTCTCGGGAGTCGAAGAGTCTCGGAGTCGAAGAGTCTGGAGACGGACTCCGCGACTCTCGTGACTCCGGGACTCTTCGACTTTCGAGACTCTTCGACTTTCGAGACTCTTGCAGACTCCCCGACTTCGAGGACTCCCAGGACTCTTGTTACAACAGCTCTGTCAACTCCCTCAAACTCCTGATCACCGGCACATCAGGATCGGGTGTACCACTCACCCACTCCGATCTCCTGACCAGCACCCCCCTCATCCCGACGCGTCTGGCGCCTTCGATGTCCTGCGACAGGCTGTCGCCGACCATGACGGCATCGGTTGCCGGCACGCCCGCCAGCTTCAGTGCCGCTTCGAAAATGCTCGGGTGCGGTTTCATGTACCCGTGCTGAGACGATGAAATGGCCACGTCGATCAGGCCGTCGAGCTCGAAGTGCTACTGGAAGGATTCCAGACAACGGTGCGAGTTCGAGATCAGGCCGAGCAGGATGTCCTGCCGGAGAGCGCATGGAGCGCTTCGGGCACATCTTCATAGAGAAGGAAATGCTGGCACGCGGCCCATTCCCGGTAAATCTCGGCAGCGCAGGGCTCGACGGCCGGGCCGGCACCGCCCATCGCCTGGATGATGTGCGCGGTGTAGTCGATGAAAATCTGCGGGTTGTAGACGGCGTCCTGTTCGCGATCGAGGATGTGCGATGCGCTGATCACCGCCGCCGGGGAACTTCGCCGGGTCGACCTCGATGCCGTGTCGCGCACAGAACGCCTGATAGCCTTCGCCCTGGAACGCGGGACCCGGATAGATCAGCGTAAAGTCGACGTCGAAGAACACTGCCTGCGCGCGGGTCATGGCTTATCGCTGATACGGACCGGCCACGACCACCGACGCACGATCCGTGTTGAGGGTTCTTCGCGCCGCGGCATTCACATCGTCCAGTGTCACCGAGTTGAGCAGCGACGGCAGCCGCAGATCGTGGTCGAGCCCGAGGCCGAAAAACTCTGCCGTCTGCAGGAAGGTCGCGATGGCGCCGTTGGTTTCGAGCAGGCGTGGAATCGAGCCGATCAGGTACTGTTTGCAGTCGGCCAGCTCGTCAGGCGTCAACCCCTCGCTGGCCATTCGTCGCATCTCTTCGTCAATGGATGCG
Organism: Vicinamibacterales bacterium; assembly: GCA_963811435.1. Taxonomy (GTDB): domain Bacteria; phylum Acidobacteriota; class Vicinamibacteria; order Vicinamibacterales; family JAMQPK01; genus JAMQPK01. The sequence continues at coordinate 1,483,150 of CAWERD010000002.1, read as the reverse complement.
ATCGCGCGATCGACGTTCGCTGGATTCACACCGGCGCGCACGATGAGCGGGCCTTCCACGACGTTGGCATCGAACGAGCTGAACACGTAGTACGCCATTCCCTGCCGTTCTCGAATGCTGTCGCCGAGGCGTCCGCCGATGCCGTACTGTCCGAGCGCATTGTTCATCAGCGTGTACGCGTAGTACTGCGGATCGCTGCGAACGATTGTGGTGAAGCCGTACGCGACGTCGGCCTGCACCTTGTTCATCATCGAGATGACGCGTTCCTGCCTGGTACGATCGGATGGCGCGGGTGCCAGCGTCATCTCTCCCGCGGCATCCTTTCGCCACCCGCCAAACACCCGTTCTCCGGCCGCCACGGCACGCTGACGGTCCACATCGCCGACGATGACGACGGTCGTCAGCGCGGGCGCAAAACGCAGGTCATGAAAAGCGACGAGATCGCGGCGCTCGATGCGAGTGACGCTGTCGACGATGCCCTTCGCCGGCCGCCCATATGGATGCTGGTTCGGATAGAGCATCTCGAACAGCGCCAGCATCGCCATCGCCGCCGGATTGTCTTCGTCCTGGCGAATGGCGTTCAGCACTTCGCCTTTGCGTTTCACAATCTCCTGCTCCGGAAACGCCGGCTGCATCACGATCTCGCCGACCAGGGCGAGCATCGTCTCGAAATCTTCAGACAGGCACGTGCAGCTCACCGTCATGACGTGACGGTTGGCGCCGATGCTCAGCGACACGCCGCGCTCATCGAACGCTTCGGCAATATCGTCGCTGCTTTTCGTCTGCGTGCCGCGGTCGAGCACACGCGACGTGAGATGGCTCAAGCCGAGCCGATCGTTCGAATCGTAGATGCTCCCCGCCCTCACGCCCACCTGGATGGTGACGGCCGGAACCGTATGCGCTTCTTTCGAGATGATGACCGCGCCGTTGTCGAGGGCGTGTCTGGCAGCCGCAAGGCCCTTCTGAATGGCGGTCGTCATTCCTCAGCTCCACCGGCCGGACTGAACCAGCCGACTGTCCGTTGATCGCCTCGCAGATACTTCCGGGCAACGCGATTCACGTCGTTCTGCGTCGACGGCCGCGATGCGGTTCGGCGCGTCCTGATAGACGTCGATGCTTGCCACCGTCTGGAAGTAGCCAAGCTGATGACCCAGATTCGTCACGCTGTCGTTCTCGAATACGAGACGCGCACGCAGCTGATTCTTGGCCTTGACCAGCTCGCGCTCGGTGATGCCGTTCTTCACGACCTCGTTCAGCGCGTCGGTGGCCGCCGATTCGACGTCGTGCAGGCCGACGCCCTCCATGGCTGTCGCAGACACGAGATATAGAAACGGATGCTCAGTCGGCAGCAAGCCCGCACCGATGCTGGAAGCGAGGCGGCGTTCAACCAGCGCGCGGTACAGGCGGGCGCTGCGCTGCGGCGGCGGTGTGCGGAAGCTCGACCAGAGGTTGATGCCCTTCGCGCCCGTGAGAATCGCATCGAGCACGAGCATCGGAAAAAAATCCGAATCGCCTACCGCGGGCGCGTGATACGCGAGCTTCAGGTAAGCAGTGGTGCCCTCTCGGGACACCTCGACACGCCGCTCGCCGAGCTGCTCTGGTTCGACAACGCTGACGCGCCTCGGCGTCGTGCCCGACGGAATACTGCCAAACTGCTTCTCCACCCTACGCAACACGTCATCGGTCTCGATATCGCCCACGACCACGACGGTGGCGTTGTTCGGAACGTAATTCCGGCGGTAGTACCGATAAAGATCATCGCGCGTCATCGTCCGGAGATCGGACAGCCAGCCGATGGTCGGATGGCGATATGGATGCACCTTGTAAGCCGCGGCAATGACTTCCTGCTCGAGCAGCGTATCCGGATCGTTCTCGCTGCCCTGCAGCTCGGAGATGATGACGGTGCGCTCCGATTCGCAATCGTCGGGATCGTAAAGGCAGTTGGCCATCCGCTCGGCTTCGATGAACAGCATCCGGTCGAGCCCGGCGGTCGACGCCGTTTCCATATACGTCGTCTGATCGATCCAGGTGTATCCGTTCCAGCTTCCTCCGAACTTCTCGATGATCCCTTTCACCTGCTCGCGGGGGATATTGGTCGTACCTTTGAAGTTCATGTGCTCGACCCAGTGGGACACGCCGGTCAGGCCGGTCACCTCGTCTTTCGATCCCACTTTGTACCAGCACCAAACCGACGCCAGGGGGGCGGTGTGCACCTCCTGCACAAGGACCGTCAACCCGTTGTCGAGAACCCTCGATGTCATATTGCTGTCCATTATACCGGCCGCTTCCTGGGCGCCTGAGGGGCGGAACCGCGCAATTTATGGGGAAAACGTGTCATTTTGAACAGCGTGCGGTGGCAAGGTCGTTGCATTATGAGAGGCCGAGATCACTGCATCGTAGATGGCTCTTGCGACGATAGTTAATTCATTGGAGGACGTCATGCGCAAACAATTCTTCATTCCCGTCCTGGTGGGAATTCTCGCGTTAGGCGCTGCGCCGGCCTTCGCCCAGTCCGCCACGGTGGTGATGCGGAACGGCGATCGCGTGCCGGCCCAAATCATCGACATGGGTCGTGACTTTTCGCTCACCGTTAACGGTGCGCCTCGCCGCGTGCCCATTGGCGAGATCGTGCTGCTCGACTTCACGGGCAACGGCCGCGACGTCTCGTCGGAAGAAATCTCGCGCGCGAATGCAGCCAACGGGTACGTCGTGATGAGAAACGGCGAAACGTTCAATGCATCGCTGCAGGATTTCACCGGCAAGCCGCTGATCGCCGTCTTTTCGAACGGCCGCCGTGCCAACATCGGAGAGATCGCGCGCATCTATCTCGGTTCGGTGGCCAACGTCGCCGGATTCCCGAACCAGCCCGGCAACCAGGCGGGCGCGGGCACATCAGGCAATTCAGGCAACACGCCGAACGCACCCGGTAATGCCCGTACGGTCGTGGTGCCGGCCAACGTCGCATGGTCGAACACCGGCCTCAACGTGAGGCGCGGGCAACAGCTCCGCTTCGAGTCGTCGGGCGAAATACGCATCAGCGTCAATGGCGACGACGTCGCCCGTCCGTCGGGTGCAAACAGCGGGCGTCTCGCCGGAAACGCGCCGGTTCCGAGTTTCCCTGCGGGTGCGCTCATAGGCCGCATCAACAACGGGCCGCCATTTGCGATCGGCGACACGAACAACCCGATCACCATGCCCGAGAACGGCCGCCTGGTGTTCGGCATCAACGACGACCACGTCGGCGATAACAGCGGGAATTTCGTCGTCAAGATCTGGGAGCCCTAGGCTCCCTCGCTGACAGGGCTGAGGGTCGAGGGCTGAGGGCTTAGTGAAGAGCCCTCCACCCTCGACCTCCACTCAGCCCTCAGCTCTTCGCCCTTAGCCTCTCCACTAAGCCCTCAGCCTCAGCCCTCAGCCCTAAGCCCTCAGCCCTGCAGTACCAATTTGTCCTTCCATGTCCGACTGGAAAGACACGCTCAATCTTCCGCGCACCGATTTCCCGATGAAGGCGAATCTGCCAACCAGCGAGCCGCAGATGCTCGACCGCTGGAACCAGATGAACCTCTACGGACAACTACGCACGGCCCGAAGCGGTGCGCCCAAGTTCGTTCTCCACGACGGCCCGCCGTATGCGAACGGCAGCATTCACATCGGGACCGCGTTAAACAAGATTCTCAAGGAGCTCGTCGTCAAGTCGAAGTCGATGTCGGGGTTCGACGCACCGTATGTCGTCGGGTTCGACTGCCACGGCCTCCCGATTGAACTGAAGGTCGACAAAGAACTCGGCCCCAAGAAGCGGGACATGACGGTGGCCGAATTCTGCCGCGCGTGCCGCTCGTACGCCGAGCGCTTCATCGGCACGATGACGGAGCAGTTTCAGCGGCTGGGGATCCTCGGAACATGGGACGAACCCTACCTGACGATGGATTACCGGTATCAGGCCGCCATCGCGAGAACGTTCGGCCGCTTCGTCGAGAAAGGACTCGTCTACAAGGGCAAGAAGCCGGTGCATTGGTGCATCCATTGCCGCACAGCCCTGGCCGAGGCCGAGGTCGAATACGCCGATCACGTCTCGCCGTCGATCTATGTGGAGTTTCCCCTGGCACCCGAGAGCCAGGCCGAGCTCGGGTCGCGCGTGCCTGCCCTGGCCGGCCGTGATGTGTCTGTGGTGATCTGGACGACCACGCCATGGACGATTCCGTCGAATCTCGCCATCGCGTTCCATCCCGAGTTCGACTACGCGGCATTCGACGTCGAGGGGCGTGCCATCATCATGGCCGAGGCGCTTGCCCCGCGAGTCGCGGAGGCAACGGGACTCACGCTCTCTGCGCCTGTCGCGAAGATGAAGGGGGCGCAGCTCGAGAAGATCCGGTTCCGGCACCCGCTCTACGCGCGCGATTCCATCGGCGTGCTGGCCGACTACGTTACGCTCGACGCCGGCACAGGCGCCGTTCACACCGCGCCCGGGCATGGCGCCGACGACTTCACGACAGGCCAGCGCTACGGCCTCGAGATCTACGCCCCGATCGGGCCGGGGGGACAGTTCCTCGATACGGTCGAGCTGTTTGCGGGACAGCGGGTGTGGGACGCGAACGCCTCAGTCGAGCAGGAGTTGAAGCGCCGCAGCAGGCTGCTGCATCGCTCAAATTTTTCGCACCAGTACCCGCACTGCTGGCGGTGCCATAACCCGGTCATTTTTCTTGCGACCTCGCAGTGGTTTATCAGGATGGACGGCGACCCGGTGATCGCCTCCGCCGGACAGGCGCCGCAGACGCTGCGCAACGCAGCGTTGACCGCCATCGACAACGACGTCAAATGGATTCCGTCGTGGGGACACGACCGGATCTACAACATGGTGTCGAGCCGGCCGGACTGGTGCATCTCGCGCCAGCGTGTCTGGGGTGTTCCTATTCCGGCGTTGGATTGCACGACGTGCGGCGAGGCCATCACGACGCCGGCGCTCGTCGAGAATGCGGCAAAGGTGTTCGAAGCGCATGGCGCAGACGCGTGGTACGAGCGACCCGTCGAAGACTTTCTTCCCGCAGGGCTGGCGTGTCCCAAATGTGGGGGAACGACGTTCGAGAAGGAAATGAACATCCTCGACGTGTGGTTCGACTCCGGGTCCAGCCACGAGGCGGTGCTGTCGGTGCGTCCGGAACTGACCTGGCCGTCCGACATCTACCTCGAGGGCAGCGATCAGCACCGCGGCTGGTTCCAGAGCTCGCTGCTGCTCGGCCTCGGCACGCGAGGACGGCCGCCCTATCGCGAAGTCGTGACAAACGGATTCGTCATCGACACCGACGGACAGAAGATGTCGAAGTCGGTCGGCAACGTCATCGCTCCGCAGGATGTCATCAAGCAGAGCGGCGCGGATGTGCTGAGGCTCTGGGCCGCAATGAGCGACTACTGGGAAGACATCCGTGTGAGCAAGGAGATTCTGACGCGCGCCGCCGAAGCGTATAGAAAGATTCGAAACACGCTTCGATATCTTGTCGCGAACCTGTACGACTTCGACCCGTCGCGTGACCGGGTGCCCCTCGAGGCGCTCGAGGACGTGGACAAGTACATCCTGGCTCGATACAGCGCCGTGGCCCGGCAGACGCTGCGCGCATACGGCGATTATGATTTCAGCACGATCTTCCAGGCTGTGAACGCGTTTGCGACGGTCGATCTGAGTGCCTTCTACGCCGACGTCTCGAAAGACCGCTTGTACACCTTTGCTTCAGGATCGAAGGAGCGGCGGTCGTCCCAGACTGCGATGTACATCGTGGCAGATGGCCTCGCACGTCTGCTTGCGCCGATCCTGTCATTCACGAGCGACGAGCTCTGGCGGTATTTGCCGGGCGACCGCGAAGACTCGGTGCACCTGGCCCTGTTCCCCGACGATGCGTCACTCGATCAGCTGAACGATGCGTCGTTCGTCGCGCGCTGGGAGCGGCTGATCGCCATTCGCGACCAGGTCCTGGCGCGGATTGAACCTCTGCGAAAGGACAAGCAGATCGGCAGCTCGCTCCAGGCGAAGGTCATCCTGTCTGCCGCGGGCACTGAGTTGGATCTGCTGAAAGCGCACGCCGCGCAGCTTCCGATGCTCTTCATCGTTTCCGAGGTCGAGATACGGGAGACGACGGCCGGCGATGCGCTGACGATTTCGATCGACCGTGCATCGGGCGTCAAGTGCGAGCGCTGCTGGCGGTACGTTCCGGCACTGTCGTCGGGCCCGGACCGACCAGGCATCTGCGAGCGCTGCCAGGGCGCGCTGGCCGAGACCGTCCCTCGACACGCTCAGGACGCCCTGAGCCTGCCGAAGGGCATGAATTCGTGATGGCCGTTGGAGGGCCAGCGCAACCGCCACCTTCGGCGTCCGGGCTCGCACGCGTTCCTGAGCTCGTCGCCGTGATGGCGATCGTGGTGCTCGATCAGGCGACGAAGGCACTGGTCAGGGCCAATCTTCCCCTGAATGAGAGCCTGACGGTCATTCCAGGGTTTTTCGATCTGACCCATGTGCGCAACACCGGTGCGGCATTCGGCATGCTCAACAGCGTTGATTTCGCCTACAAACCGGTGATCATGGTCCTCGTCGCGCTGATCGCCCTGGGTGCGGTGGCCAGCTACGCGCTGACCCTGCCCTCGACGCAGCACGTCGCGAGATATGGGCTCGCGCTCATCCTTGGCGGCGCCGTCGGGAACCTCATCGATCGCGCGACGGTCGGTTATGTGGTCGATTTCGTCGACGTCTACTGGCGGGGCGTGCATTTCTGGGCTTTCAATGTCGCCGACTCCGCGATTACAGTTGGCGTGGTATTGATGCTGCTCGATGTAGTGGGAGTAGGACGTGTACCCGAGACTGTTTGAAATCCCGCAAATCTTCGGCGTCGGCCCGCTGACGATCTACACCTACGGCGTCATGCTGGCGGCAGCCTATCTGGCCGGGCTGCAGCTCGCCATCGTGCGCGGACGCAAGGCCGGGCTCGACCCGGGACGCATGCTCGATCTCGGCGTCTACATCGTCATTGCGGCGCTCGTCGGCGCGAAGCTGCTGCTGCTCGTCGTCAACTTCAACTACTTCCGGAACAACCCGGATGAGGTTCTGGTCCTCGCCCGATCGGGCGGCGTGTTTTACGGCGGCCTCATCACCGCCACGCTCGTCGCGTTCTGGTTTATCCGACGTCATAAGCTCCCCTTCTGGACGACGTGCGACATGTTTGCGCCGGGCATCGCGCTCGGCCATGTGATCGGCCGGCTTGGCTGCCTGATGGCGGGATGCTGCTACGGACGTCAAACCGATGTGCCGTGGGCCGTCACGTTCACCGATCCGTTTGCGGCCGCCAATGTCGGCACGCCGCTGAACGTGCCGCTCCACCCGACGCAGGTGTACGAAGCAGGCGCCGAGCTCATCATTCTGATCTTTCTGCTCGTCACCGAGCGAAAAGGGCGGCCGTACCCGGGCCGTACCTTCTGGGGCTATATGCTCCTGTACGCGGTCTCGCGGTTCATCATCGAGTTTTATCGCGCCGACGAGCGCGGGTTCGTCATGGGCCTGTCGACGTCGCAGTTCATCTCGGTGATGCTTGCGCCGCTCAGCCTCGCTATGCTGATCTACCTGCGGCGTGGCTTCTTACCGCAGCCGGCCAAGGCCGCCAGACGCGCCGCCTGAGATGACCCTGGCAATCGCGGCGGGTCCAAAAGGCAGGACCCGCCCTACGAAGCAACGCCATGATACGTAGGCTGGATCCTGCCTGTTGGACCCGGCACGTCTGAACATGTCTACGAGCCACGATCTGATCGTCTCTGCCGAAGAGGCAGGCGTCCGCATCGATCGGTATCTCGCCGGCGTGCTGGCCGGCCAATCACGCTCGCAGATTCAGAGACTGATCAAGGACGGGAAGGTCACGGTCCGGGGCCAGACGGTGTCGGCCAATCGGGTCGTCCGCACGGGCGACTCGATCGCCCTTGAAATCCCCGAACCCACGAGCCCGGCGCCGCAGCCCGAAGATCTCGATCTGGACATCGTCTACCAGGACTCGGATCTGGTGGTGGTCAACAAACCCGCAGGGATGGTGGTGCACCCGGCCGCCGGACATGAGCAGGGCACGCTCGTGAACGCGCTGCTCCACGAGGTGACGGATCTCAGCGGCATCGGCGGCGAGCTGAGACCCGGCATCGTGCACCGTCTCGATCGCGGAACATCGGGGTTGATGGTGGTGGCGAAGAATGATCGCGCCCATGCCGAGCTCGCCCGGCAGTTCCACGACCGCGAGGTTGAAAAGGAATATGTGGCGCTCGTGTGGGGCGTCGTGCAGGCGGGCCGCCGCATCGATCTTCCGATCGGCCGCGACCCGGCGGATCGCAAGAAGATGTCGGCGCGTGCGCGGCGTGCCCGGTCGGCCGCCACCCGCATCACAGCCGCTCTGCACATCCCCGGCGTGACGCTGATTCATGTGGCCATCGCGACAGGCCGTACACACCAGATTCGCGTGCACCTGAGCGAAATCGGACATCCGATTGTCGGCGATGCCGCCTATGGCGGACTGCGAAGGCGGGTACCCGGCGACCTGCGCCCCCTGCTGGCGCTCGATCGGCCGTTCCTGCATGCGGGCCGCCTGGTGTTTCACCATCCGGCGGACGGACGCAAGATGGAATTCGAGGCGCCATTGCCTCACGATCTGCAGGTCCTTCTCGATCAGATCCTCCCTGAAGAATATGAGCGAAGCAGGTAACTAATTGCACGACCAATCCGGCACGGTGAAAAAGTCTTCGCGCAGCCTGAACGCCTCGTTCACGACGGCGATCTCGTCTTCATCGTAGCGATTGATCAACTCCCAGACGACCTCGCCGTCGCTGTCGACTTCGAACACACGGCCGGCATACGACTCGGTGATCAGGAGGCTCGTGCGACCGGCACCGTCGACAACGTTCTGATGCATGCTTCGATAGTCGCTGTACATCCGTTGCGTTGGGCGGGCCCCATAGCGCACGGTTGTTTCGCCCCTGACGGGATCGACTTCCAGGATGGTGCTGCCTCCCAGGAGAGATCCGTTTGCCGTTCCGTCGTTGTTGTTGCTGAACACGCTGATCCGCCCGTTGGATTGAAAATCAGGATCGTGTTGACTCAGCCACGGCCCGGTCTGATGCCATTTGACCTTCTGCGTCCGCGGGTCGATGACCATGATCAGGTTCAGGTTGCGCATCGAAAGAAGCAGATCTCCAGCCGCAAACCGCGGAAAGGCGCCGGCCATCGCGGGATTCAATTCTTCAACGTCATTCAGGTGAGTCATGCTCTGCTGCGGGCCGGTGGCCACCTCGATCCCGTCCAGACCGTTTGAAAACAGCAACGCGTGAAGATTGCTCTCGAAGAAGAGGCGAGGAACCGATATTTCGCTGAGAACGTCGCCGGTCTTTGAGACTTTGAGAATCGTGTCCTCGAAATACGGAGGCTTGAGGAGCGGAAATGGGGACGCATCGGCGCGGTAGTTTCTGCTCGGAATCCAGAACCCGCCATCCTCCGAACGCTCGACGGAATGATGCGTCACGCGCGGAATAGTCCACTGCAGCGCGCCGCAACGATCCAGTTTCGCCGTTCCCATGTACTCGAAGTTGAGGATCACCGACCCATCCGGCAACACCAGCGACCCGTGCATTTGGGTGTTCCAGTCGGCCTTGGGAACGAAGAACGGCGGTATGTGCGTCGTGGTCGAGAACAGATCGAAGAACTTCACCGGCCAGCGATGGACGATGGAACCATCCAGCCGCACGAGCCGCATTTCGTGGTGATCAGAGAAGAACCCGGAAACGAACGTCAATCCAGGTACCGCCCGGCCTTTCTTCAGGATCGTGACGCCGTTGCCCTCGTAGCGTGCCGGCTTCAGGAAATTCGTCGGTTTTAGTCCTGTCAGTACCTCCTTCTCTTTGAAGACTTGCGCCACGGACTGTTGGGCGAAGTCGAGGATCGAGTACGGGAACACGTGATAGGCTCCAACGGCAATCCCATAGACAAAGAGACCCAGAACGCACGAAAGTCGAAAGAGAACCTTCGAAATGTCGAGATTCTTATCCAAGGTCGGAGTCGATCAACACTTCCCGGCACGCGCGACAGTCGAATCGCGGGCCGATTCCCGAGCGGCTGAAGGAGCGTGCGCAATGAGACAATGGTCTGTACGCGGACTACCATACTCGATCGAGCCAGATCGCGCCTCGGAAATTCGTGAATAAAGGAATTATTCGCGTGAGCAAACAACCGTCGGGCGCTGAGCTGAGGCAGTCTGAGGCGATCTATAACGGACGCGTCTTCACTATTACCGTGGATCAGGTCGCGTATCCCGACGGGCGGATCGTGAAAATGGAGGTCGTGCGCCACAGCGGATCGGTGGTGCTGCTGCCGATGACCGCACCGGATCGGCTCCTGCTGGTCCGCCAGTACCGTTACGTCGTGAACAAATGGCTCTGGGAACTGCCCGCCGGTACGCTCGAACCGGACGAGAGCCTTCAGGCCGCAGCGCTCCGCGAATGCCATGAAGAAGTCGGGAAGATCGCGGGGCGGGCGGACAAGTTGGCGACGTTCTTCCCCTCACCCGGCTTTTGCGACGAAGCGATGCACTTCTTTCTGCTGACCGATTTGCGCGATCGACGGCCCGACGAGCCGGCTCCTCATCAGGATCCGGACGAGATTCTGAACGTGCAGGAATTTACCCTCGAAGACGTACGGCGGATGGTGAAGGCGGGAGAGATCTGCGATCTGAAAACGGCATTTGGAGTGACGCTGTTGTAACGCCGGCCGATGTCACGAGCGGGGATTGTCGTCGCAGCCGCCAGCCAGCTGCACCAGTTCCTGGAAGGTCGCGCGGGCGCGCCGGGCCAGCGCCTCATCGCGCATCGTCACATCCTGCGCGAGCTCGCGCGGGGGCCGCATACGGTCGCCCACCGCCTCGTTGAGTTGACTCACGGGTATGGTCAGGTGTTCAGCAATGCCTGACATCACCTTCGATCCCGACGCACACAGCGCTTCATAAGACACCAGCGCCACGTCGTCGCGGTGCCGCAACACGTGGCGAAACGCGCAGTCCCAGTATCCGACCCAATAATCCAGCGTGTCCGGGTCGTACTGACGACGCACCTCGTCGATGCCTTCGAACGCGATCGGCCGGTGAAGATCGCCGAACTCGAGATGGCCGATGTCATTCATGTACCCCCGCGCAAACCCGTCTCGTTCGTGCACGCTGCGAAAACGGCGATGCTGGCGCAGCATTGAAACCGCCTGCCCGATGGGATCGCGGAAGGGCACGAGAACGGTGCAGTCGCCAAACAGCCGTTTCAGCAGTCCGATCCTGGCGATGTTCGCGTTGTTCTTCGACGCGTAGCGGTGCGGTGACTGTCCGGCCGCCCGGAGCGTGATGATTTTTCGAATGTGGTCGGCAAAGGCGTCTCGAAATTCGCTCGACTCGTCGCGGTCAGACCAGATCGCAATGCATGCGCCATGGTATTTGTCGGGCCAGAAGGACCGCCACAGCACTTCTTCAAAGGCTTCCGGGCTGTCGTAGCCCACTGTCATCCCGTCGCCGTGCGCACGTTCCAGCAGTTGCGGCGGCTTGCGAAACACTTTGGACATCGCATCCCAGAGCACGGGCGCCAGCACAAACGGCATGTCGCGATAGCTGTGCGTCGCGATTCCGGGTACCTGGCTCAGAATTTCGAGCAAGAGCGTCGTCCCGGCGCGCGGCAACGAAGTGACGAACACCGGGCGTTCGACGGCGACTTGACGGAATCGGCGGCCGAAGAGAAGCGACTCGATATCCGCCGCGGTGGCCTGCACCCCGGGATTGGCAAATGCCAGGCGGTGAATCGCCCGGTCCAGGAAGGAGTAGTTACTCGGTTCGCTCACGGCGCGACGTCATCACGTGAGCCAGCGCCATGCCCGCGCACGCGAGGACGAGGCCGTTCCACGACGTGAGAAGTTGGTTGACCGCGGAGAGCCGCACCACGCCCGCGATGTCGAGGATGAGAAGCGGCAGCAGCGATACGCCGAGGGCTGCGGCCGCTCGCAGCGCAATGGAACAGAAACACCACATGAGCACCTGAGAGGATGCGCGTGCCGCCTGCTCCTTCGCGCTGTCCGGCATGACGGCGTTACGCATGACACCCACTGCTTCACGCACTGATTGCATCGCTTTGCCGGCAACGGACACGATGCCAAACTTCCGGAAGGCGACCGCGAGGCAAATCACGGAGACCAGCGCCGCGCCGTATGTCATTGGTGCAGGGCGTCCACGCCTGCGCTCGCCGCGCCTGGCCGGCTGTGACGCCTGGAGCGCAGCAAGCGTTTGATGGGATACCAGATGAAGCCCACGATCGCGAGCACGAGTCCTCCGACGAATGCCAGCGCCGCGCCGATGACCGTCAGGCCCGAACCGGGTCCGATGTAGGCAGAGGCTGCCGCCGGGACAAGACAGAACACCGTCAACATCAACACAACGGATCGAACTTGAGTCGCACTCATCACGAGGTCCCTTCCCTTCCCTGTCCAACCCATTCCACAGCCGTCTCGCCCGCGGACTCACTCACCGCCACCATGCCCATCTCCTGCAACTTCTGGAGGATGAGCTCAGCGCTTTCCGAAGGCGCGAGATGCGTCGTGTCCAATCGCACGTCCGGCCGCTCGGGTGGCTCGTACGGCGAATCGATGCCTGTGAAATTCTTCAGCTGTCCCAGCCGCGCCTTTTTGTACAAGCCTTTTGGATCGCGCGACTCGGCTACCGCCAGCGGCGCATCGACGAATACTTCCAGGAATTCGTTCTCTTCCAGCAGCTCCCTTGCCATCCGACGCTCCGCACGAAACGGAGAAATGAACGACGCGAGCACAATCAATCCGGCATCGATCATCAGGCGCGCGACTTCGGCGATCCGCCGGATGTTCTCCACCCGGTCGGCATCCGTGAAGCCAAGATCCTTGTTCAGGCCATGCCGTACGTTGTCTCCGTCGAGCATGTACCGTGTGGTACCCGTGCGCATGCAGCCTCTTCTCGAGCAAGTTCGCGATGGTCGACTTGCCGGCGCCTGAGAGCCCCGTCAACCAGACGACGCAAGGTTTCTGTGCCTTCAGCGCAGCACGCGCGGCTTTGTCGACGTCGAGCGTCTGCCAGGGGATGTTCTGCGACCGGCGCAGCGCAAAATGGAGGAGCCCCGCTCCGACGGTCGCATCGGTCAAGGGATCGATCAGGGAAACGGCACCAAGGCGGGGGTTCTTCTCATAAGGCTCGAACGGCACCGGGCGGTCGAGCTGGAGGGCGCAGACACCAATATCGTCGCGGTCGAGCTTCTTTGCAGCCACGTGCTCGAGTGTGTTCGCGTTCACCTTGTACTTAACAGGTGAGATCGTCGCGGTGGCCGTATTCGTCCCGAGCTTCAGCACGTACGATCGTCCCTGCAGCATGGGATGGTCGTCCATCCAGATGATCGTGGCTTCGAAGCGGTCGGCGGGAGCAGTGGCGGGGGCGATGAGAGTGTCGGGGAGGGTGTCGAGCTGCTCCCCGAGCGCGACACTGACCGACGTCAGGTGTTGCGCGAGCGTGGGCCCCGCGTACCAGGACGTCTTCTCGGATACCTCGGCGATGTTGCCGCCGTCCAGAGCGCAGACAGGGATGCAGGTGATCTGGGTGTGGCGCACGCGGTTCGAGAACTCGAGGTAGTCTCGCGCGACTCGCTCGAAGACCGCCTCCGAGTACCCGACGAGATCCATCTTGTTCACCGCCAGCACCAGGCGTTCAATGCCAAGGCGCGAGAACAGGTAAGTGTCGCGACGCGTCTGCGGATCGACGCCGGTCCTGGCGTCAACGAGCATCACGGCAAGGTCGGCTTGCGACGCGACGGCTATCGTGTCGGGCGTGTAGTGTTTTTGGCCAAGGTCGGCTGCTCTAAGTGTTCCGCTACTGGAAAGGCACGACGGGCCGAGGGCGGCGGTGAGCGCGGATATTCCACTTCCAGCGCTGCCGCAAGCGACCACGCGCAACAGGGCTCTGCGTTCCTCAATCCGCGGAACACTCGAACCCGCGGCGCCGATCACGTCAAACAGCGACATCAAACGACTCTCTCTCGGACGAGGAGCACTCGATGGTAGTCGATCAGTGATGGGTTCGCTTCCATATTTTCACGCGATGTCGCAAGCGTACGGAATCCTACAATCCATCCGTCAGCGAAACCTGAACGTCGGGAAGACAGGCGGTCGATGAAGCGGCGTGGCTTCGCGGAAGCGACGCGCTATCGAGAAGGAGTACTTCACGGTCAAGGACTGGACTGTCCGGAGCGCCTGCCGAGAAAGCCCACCCTCGGCCCAGCCCAGTGATACATTCGCAGCTCTACTGCACCGTCCCCTGCGCTCTCGTCGCGGTGCGACGCTCCCGATGACTGGTGCTGGGCGGCGTCAGGGCGAGCAGCACAGCTTCGTCGATCGTCGAGACGAGGTGAATCGTGAGGTCGCGGCGAAGTTCCTCGTTGAGGTCTTCCTTCACGTCCTTGTCGTTCTGCCGCGGCAGAATGATCTCTTTCACTCCGAGCCGCTTCGCTGCGAGCACCTTTTCCTTGATGCCGCCTACCGGAAGCACTCGGCCGGACAACGTGATTTCTCCCGTCATCGCAATGTCGCCGCGAACCGGCCGGCCGGTCAGCTCCGATGCCAACGCCACGGCCATCGTGACACCCGCCGACGGCCCGTCCTTCGGAATGGCGCCGGACGGCACGTGCAGATGGATCTCGGACGACTTGTAGAAATCGGGATCCACGTTGAACTGCGAGGCATGCGCCCTGAACCACGAGAGGGCGGCCCGCGCCGACTCCTTCATCACGTCGCCGAGGTGGCCGGTCAGCGTCAGCGTGCCGCCGCCCTGCATGCGCGACGCCTCGATGAAGAGGACCTCGCCGCCTACGGGCGTCCACGCCATGCCGATGGCGACACCAGGGTTCTTCGTGCGCTCTTCGATTTCTTCGTCGAGGAAGCGCGGGGCGCCCAGGAGCTCCACGACCGTATCGCGCGTGAGCGTGACCGGCTCCTCACGTCCTTCAGCACGCCGGCGCGCGATCTTACGAATGAGCGAAGCGATTTCGCGCTCCAGGTTGCGGACGCCCGCTTCACGCGTGTACCCGCGAATGACGAGCCGGATCGATTCGTCGGTGAACGTCACCATTTCGGGCAACAGCCCGTGATTGGCGATCTGCTTCGCGACGAGGTGCTCCTGCGCGATCTTGAGCTTCTCCTCCTCGGTGTAGCCCGGCAGCTCGAGCACTTCCATTCGGTCGCGCAGCGGAGGCGGAATCGTATCGAGGACGTTTGCCGTGGTCACAAACAGCACTTCGGACAAATCGAACGGCACGTCGAGATAGTGATCGCGGAACGAGTTGTTCTGCTCGGGGTCGAGCACTTCCAGGAGCGCCGAGCTCGGGTCGCCGCGGAAGTCCGAGCCCAGCTTGTCAATCTCGTCGAGGATGAACACCGGGTTCTTCGATTCGGCCCGGCGCAGCCCCTGGATGATCTGACCCGGCAGCGCACCGATGTAGGTGCGGCGGTGCCCGCGGATCTCGGCCTCATCGCGCATCCCGCCGAGCGACACGCGGACGAACTTGCGATCCAGCGAGTTGGCAATCGACTTCGCCAGCGACGTTTTGCCGACTCCGGGAGGGCCTGCAAAGCATAGAATCGGCCCTTTCATCGTCGGGTTCAGCTTCCGTACGGCGAGGTATTCGAGGATGCGGTCTTTGGCCTTCTCCAGACCCGTGTGATCCGCATCGAGCACGCCCTTGGTTCGCGCGAGATCGATCACTTCGTCGGTACGCTTTGCCCAGGGCAGCGCGATCAACCAGTCGAGGTACGTGCGTGAGACGGTGTATTCCGCGGCCGCGACCGGCATCTTCGACAGGCGATCGAGCTCGCGTTTGGCCTCTTTCTTCACACCGTCGGGCATGCCCGCGGCTTCGATCTTTTCGCGAAGCTCCTCAACCTCTTTGGTCTGATCGTCTCCCTCGCCGAGCTCCTTCTGAATGGCTTTCATCTGCTCGCGAAGGAAGTACTCGCGCTGGTTCTTCCCGACTTCCGACTGCACCTGCGACTGAATCTTGGACCCGAGCTCGAGCACTTCGGCTTCCTTGATGAGCAGGCGGTTCAGCAGATCGAGGCGCGAGCGGACGTCGACCGTCTCGAGCACTTCCTGTTTGACCGACGTGGTCAGCGTCGCGAGGCTCGATGCAATGAAGTCGGCCAGCCGGCCGGGCTCGGTGATATTCATCGCCAGCGCCTGCAAATCGTCCGACAGCAGCGGAGACAGCGAGACCACATGCTGGAAATTGGTCTTGATGTTCCGTTGCAGCGCGTCGATTTCGAGGCGATCTTCTTCCCGCATCGCATCCTCGGCCGGATTCACCCGGCCGCGCAGGTACGGACGCACGGCGGTGACCGACTCGAGCTGAAGGCGGGAAAGCCCCTGAACGATCAGGCGCAGGCTGCCGTCGGGCAGCTTGAACATCTTGTGAATATGGGTCGCCGTGCCGATTCTGTGGAGATCGTCCTGGGTCGGCTCTTCGACCGAAGCGTCGCGCTGCGTAAACACGCCCACGAGCTTGGTTCCACTGATCGCTTCTTCGATGAGGCGCACCGAGCTCTCGCGGGCGACAGCCAGCGGAAGAAACGAATTGGGAAACAGCACCGTGTCGCGCAGCGGCAGAATCGGCAGCTCGCTCGGTATGGCGACCGGGTGTTCCGCAGACGCATCGCCGATGTCGAGACGTTCGTCTTCACGGCTCATGTGACAACCCCCGTATGGTCCTGCAGTTTATTACTTGTCGGTATTTCTTGTTATTGCGGGCGGGGCAACAGGCTCCGCCCTTCACGGCGGAGCCTGTTTGAAGGGACGCCGATTAGCTCGACATGTCTCCGAAGAAGAACGCCGGGCCGTTGCGCTTTTGAGCAATAACCTTCGCTCGCTCAACCGCCATCTCGCGGCCTTCTTCACAGTCCTTGCATCGTACCGCGAACGGCAGCGCGCGGAGCCGCTTGTCGGAAACCTCTCCGCCGCAGTCTGCGCAGTAGCCGTAAGTGCCTTCCTCGAGCCGGTGCAGCGCGTCGTTGATCTTGGTGAGCGTTTCCGCCTTCATCTGAATCAACGCGAACTCGATGTCTTCCTGAATATCCGCCTCGGAACTCTCGCCGGCGTCCAGGACTTCGTGCACCTTGCCCCACGCGTCGGCCTCTCGCTGGTCCCGAATACGACCCTGTACCTCGCTCAGGATCTCTTTACGGCGCTCCTCGAGCATCCGCTTCAGATCGGAATAGCGCGCCTCGTTCATTGAGGAGGTCTCTTTGCCTGTCGTCGTCTTCATGATCCGACTCCTTCCGCCGATGTCTCAAATCTAGCCACTCGTCTAAACCGTCGTTCTCGCCCTATTGCAAACATAATGCCTAAGCGTCGCGTCGAGATGACCTGGTGAATCGGGGACTTTCGCAGGGTAAAATGGGGCGGGACTGAGAAAATACTCAACGTAATCGCCCCTGTCAAGGGCTCCAGTCCTTCGCTCCTCCCGCAGTCATCTCGCTCATTACATTTGACTTACCGCGCCACGACCACCGTCCCCACGGTATTTCGTAACTCGTAACTAATTAGACGCCCGACTGCCGCTGGCGGTTCGTTTTAAAGACAGTGGGCGACAGGGTCGTTAATAGAGGACAATCTGCGTTTAGCCTTTCAGGACGGTTTGCCACACGATGTTGTGTCCCCTTTGCAACCTCCGTAAAGCCAAGCGCGCATGTCCCGCGCTGAACCGCCAGATTTGCGCTGTCTGCTGCGGCACAAAACGCCTCGTAGAAATCAACTGCCCGTCAGACTGTGGATATTTGTCAACGGCCCGAAGCCATCCACCCGCTGTGGTTCAGCGCCAGCAGGAAATGGATCGCGCCATGCTGCTGCCACTTCTGGAGGGGTTGTCGGAACGGCAGGCGAGGCTGTTTCTGATGCTGGCTTCCCTCACCTCAAAGCACCAGGCCGAAGGGCTTCAGAAGCTCGTCGATGACGACATTGCCCAGGCCTCAGGGGCCCTGGCGTCGACGCTCGAAACAGCGGGCCGCGGCATCGTCTACGAACACCGGCCCGCGTCACTTGTGGCATCACGACTGATGACCGAGCTGAAGACCATGGTCGACGAGGTGGTAAAAAATGCCGGCTCTGCACTCGAACGCGACGCTGCCATTGCGCTGCGCCGCATCGAGCACGCCGCAAAAATGATGCACTCCGTGCGACCCGACACGAACGAGTTCCAGCAACTGCTCGTCCGCGTCCTCGCACCGCCGACAGGCGCCGAAAAGCAGGAAGCGCCGGCAGCGCCGGCCCCGTCGATCATCATTCCGTGACTGGGTTATAATCCAAGGTTCCTTCTGGAGGAAGTAATGGCCAAGAGTTGTGAAGTTTGCGGGAAGAAGCCAGTCGTCGGCCGGACCGTCAGCCACGCACACAACGTGCGTCCGCGCCGCTTCGAGCCGAACCTGCAGGTGGTCCGCGCCCTGATTAACGGTGGCGTCCGCCGCATCCGCGTCTGCACCCGCTGCCTGCGCTCGAACAAAGTCACCAAAGCCGCGTGAGCACGCTCTCTTCTGTCTCGACCGGTTCGGCCCCGAAGGCGCTGGGGCCGTATTCGCAGGCGATCCAGGCTGGGCAATTTCTGTTCGTGTCGGGCCAGGTCCCCATCGATCCGGCAACTGGCCAGCTTGTTGACGGCAGCATTGCCGAACAGACCCGGCGAGCCCTCGAAAACATCGGAGCGATCCTCAAGGCGGGCGGCGCGTCGTTCCAGCACGTCGTCCGGTCGACGGTCTACCTTGCCGACCTCGCGGACTTCACCGCCATGAACGAGGTCTACGCGACGTTCTTTACGGCGCCCCAGCCGGCCCGATCGACGATACAAGCCGCACGCCTGCCCCGCGACGCCCGCATCGAGGTCGACGTCATCGCCTTCCTCGGCTGATTTTCGTATCTCAACGCCAAGCCGCCAAGACGCAAAGCATCTTGCAGAAGAATTCTGCTTTTTCTTTGCGGCTTCGCGTCTTTGTGTTGGGACGACGGTCAGGGACGGGCGGCGGATCGCTCAACGTCGAGGACGCCCTCGACGCCTCTCAGCAGCTTGATGACTTTCTCGAGGTGCTTCACGTCCTTGATTTCGACCGCCATGTTGATGCGGCCGAGGTGATCGCTGTCGGCGCCGGTGGCCTCGACGTTGGTGATGTTCGTGTTGATGGCCGCAATCCGCGAGCTGACGTCGGCGAGAATCCCCTGCCGATCTTCCACCTGCATCGTCAGCCGGACGATGTAACGCGAGGTATCCGCCGCGGTGTCCCACTCGACATCGATGCGGCGCTCGGGGTCGTACAGCAGATTCATGACATTCGGGCATGACGCCGAGTGTACGGAGACGCCCTTGCCCCGTGTGATGTAACCGACGATCTTCTCGCCCCGAATCGGGTTGCAGCAACGCGCGCGCACCACCATGAGGTCGTCAATGCCGCGCACCTTAATCTTGTCTTCGGCCGCCCCTGCGCCCGCGACGCCGAGCACCCTGCGCACGACGGAGGCGACCCCCGTTTCCGGCGGCTTCTCCTTCAGCTCTTCCTGCGGCACCAGCTTCGTCAGCAGTTTTCTCGGCGCGACTTTGCCGTAGCCGATCTCGGCAAAAATCTCGTCGCTCGCGCCGTAGTCGGCAGCCAGCTTCTTGAACGCGTCGCTTTCGAACAGCGTGGCGGGATTCAGATCGAATCGGCGCGCTTCCTTCTCGAGCAACCGCTTGCCGAGCTCGACGCTGCGCGCGCGCTCTTCGGCCTGAACGAAATGCTTGATCTTGTTGCGCGCCCTGGCCGTGACGACGAAGTTGAGCCAGTCGCGGCTGGGTTTGTGGCCGTTATTGGTCACGATCTCGACGATGTCGCCATTGCGCAGCCTCGTGCGCAGCGGCACCATCTTGCCGTTGACGCGCGCGCCGACGCACTGATGCCCGATGTCGGTGTGAATGGCGTAGGCGAAATCGACCGGCGTCGCACCCCGCGGGAACGCCTTCACCTGCCCTTTCGGCGTGAAGATGTACACCTCTTCCGGGTACAGGTCGACCTTCAGGTTCTGGATGAACTCGTGCGGGTCGCGCACTTCCTGCTGCACTTCGAGCAGCTGGCGAAGCCACTGGAAATGGCGCTCGTCCCGGTGATCGCCGATGCGTCCTTCCTTGTACTTCCAGTGTGCCGCGATGCCTTCCTCCGCATGCCGGTGCATTTCTTCGGTGCGAATCTGTACCTCGAACGGCACGCCGCGCTCGCTGATCACGGAGGTATGCAGCGACTGGTAGCCGTTCGGCCGCGGCATCGCGATGAAGTCCTTGATGCGCCCCGGCACCGGCGACCATGTCTGGTGGATGATGCCCAGGGCGGCGTAACAGTCCTTCACGCTGTCGGTGATGATGCGCAGGGCCACGAAGTCGTAGACCTGGTCGAGCTCGATGCGCTGGCGCTTGAGCTTCTGGGCGATGCTGTAAAGGCGCTTCAGCCGCCCGTCCACCTCTTTGACGGGCACCTGGGCCTCGCTGAGCTTGGCGGTGATGGTTTTCTTCAGGTAGTCGATCTCGACGTCCGCCGCCTTTCGTTTGCCTTCCACCTTTGCGGTAAGCGTCTGGTATCCCGCCGGATCGAGGTATTTGAAGGAAAGCTCCTCGAGCTCGTTCTTGATCTTGCTCATGCCCAGCCGGTTGGCGATGGGCGCGTAAATGTCGAGCGTTTCCTGCGCCGTTCGCATCTGCCGATCCTCGGGCATGTGCGACAACGTACGCATGTTGTGCAGGCGGTCGGCCAGTTTGACGAGGATGACCCGGATGTCGTCGACCATTGCCAGCAGCATCTTGCGGAAGTTCTCGGCCTGCCGCTCTTCGCTCGACGAAAACGGAATGGCGCTGATTTTGGTGACCCCTTCGACGACGTGGGCGACCTCGGGGCCGAAGTGCTCCTGAATCTTCTCGATGGTCGTCAGCGTGTCTTCGACGACGTCGTGCAGGAGCCCGGCGGCAATCGCCACCGGGTCGAGCCGCATGTCGGATAGGATGCTGGCGACCTCGAGCGGGTGGACCAGGTAGGGCTCCCCCGAATGCCGGACCTGCCCCTTGTGCTCCAGGGCGGAGAACACGTAGGCCCGCCGAAGGAACTCGCGTTCTTCGTCGGAGGTATAGGCCCTCACCCGCTCGAGCAGGTCTTCGAATCGAATCATCGAATGGTTGCGCCCCTCGACCAGGCCAGAGACGCCCCGAGTTTCTCTCGAAGGGCGCCGCCCCGGCCGTGCAGGACTAAATCGCCGAAAACGGTGTCTAAGTTAAGTATCGGCAGACGGTTAGGACATTCTAAAGCATCCTTGACTTGGGTTTTGGCCGTTCATATACTTGGCGGGTTTTTCTCCAAAATTCCCGCGGTAGCGTAATTGAAGGGGGATCTGATGCGTGTGCGAAGCAATGCGATTCTGGCGTCAACAGCCATCATCGCAATAGTGGCGTTGTCTGCCTGCGGCAAGTTAGGGAATCTCCAGGCGCGGAAGGCGTTCAAAGACGCCAACACGGCCTACCAGTCTCAGAATTATGTCGAGGCCGCGGCCCGATACTCGGAGGTCGTCGCGGATCCCAGCGCCGCCAGCGACCCGAACCTGGTACACGCATATTTCTTTCTCGGAAACAGTTACGACAACCTCTATAAGCCGGCGCGGAAAGGCGAGGCCGAGAACGACGGCTTGCTGACAAAGGCGATCGAGAACTACAAGCTCGCCGCCGAAAAAGAGACCGACGCGAAAATGAAGAAGCTGTCCATGGACTATCTCGTGGCAGCGTACGGCCCCGACAAGCTGAACGATCCTGCCGAAGCCGAGGGCATCGTGCAGAAGATGATTCAACTCGATCCGAGCGACACGACGAACTATTTCGTCCTCGCACAGATCTACGAAGACGCGGGCGAGCTTGCCCAGGCCGAGGCGATGCTGCTGAAGGCGAAAGAAGCGCAGCCAAAGGACCCATCCGTCTATCAGCGTCTCGCCGGCTACTATCAGCGCCAGGCGGAATTCGACAAGCTGATCGAGGCGGTCTCGCAGCGTGCGATCCTCGAGCCGCAAAATCCGGAAGCCCACCAGGCGATCGCGAGCTACTACTGGGACGAAGGCTATCGCAACACCCGCCTCAATGAAGGTCAGCGAAAAGAATATGCGGGCAAGGGCCTCGAAGCGGTCGAGAAGGCACTCAAGCTGAACCCCGACTACGTCGACGCCGTCGCCTACAAAGGTTTGCTGCTGAGAAATCAGGCCGCCATCGAAAAGGATCCGGGAAGACAGAAACAGATGCTCAATGAAGCCCAGCAACTTCAAGAGAGGGCGGCAGGGCTGAAGAAGAAGCAGGCCTCGGGACAGTGATGAGACACTAGGGATTGGAGATTAGCCCTTCGACGAAGGCCGCTCAGCATGACTGAGCGGCCTTTTTTTGTTGACCCGCCACTCATCGTCTCCTCATGAACACGCGACGTTTTGGCTCGACTGACCTGAGTGTCCCTGTCATCGGCCTCGGGACGTGGCGCACGTTCGATGTGCGGGGCGAGGCGGCCGAAGCCGGCGCTCGGGCCGTCGTCGACCAGGCACTGTCATCCGGCGCCAGTCTGTTCGATTCGTCGCCCATGTACGGCGAAGCGGAGCGCGTGCTCGGCCAGTCGCTGTCTGCCCGGCGCGCCGGCGCGATCGTCGCCACCAAGGTGTGGGCCTCTTCGCCTCGTGAAGGCCGCCAGCAGGTCGACCGTGCGATGCGGCTGTTTGGTGGCCGGGTAGATATCTACCAGGTTCACAACCTCCTGAGCTGGCGTGAGCACCTCTCCATGCTGGAAGCGGAGCGGGAGGCAGGCCGCGTGCGCGTCATCGGCGCCACGCACTACAGCCGGAGCGCGTTCGATGAGCTCGCGACCGTGATGAAGAGCGGCCGTGTCGGCGCATTCAGGTGCCCTACAATCCGCGCGAGCGCGAGGTCGAGCGCACGATCCTTCCCCTCGCGGCCGATCTCGGACTGGGCGTCATCATCATGCGCCCGTTCGGCGAGGGCAGCCTGCTCCGGCGTCCGCCGGCTGCGGCCAGCCTCGAGCCGCTGAGCGCGTTCGGCGTCACGACATGGGCGCAGGCGCTCTTGAAATGGATTCTCAGCGACGCGCGCTGCCACACGACAATTCCCGCCACGTCGCGCCCGGAGCGTGCCGCCGAGAATGCTGTTGCAGGTGGGTCACCGTGGTTCGGCGCCCACGAACGCGATTATGTTGCGCGGTTGTTTCGGTAGGCAGGGTAAAAAAAAGGCCGGCACCACCGGGCACCAGCCTTTTTACTTTTTACTTTCTACTTTTTACTTCTTACTTTCCCTAGTTCCCCGTCTGCACGCCCGCCGCGCGGCGCATGCCTTCGGTGACGATGCCGACCTTCTCGACGCCCGCGCCCTTGGCCGCGTCGATGACGGCGACGATTTCGCCGTATCGGAGCGAGCCGGCCGCGGCGATGAACATCGTCTTTTCCTGGCGCTGCTCGAAGATGCTGCGAAGCCGCGTCTCGAGCTCGCTGATGTTGCTCACGATCTGCTTGTTCACCGACATCTGGCGGTCCGCAGACATCTCGAGCACGATCTGGCTGCTGTCGACCTGCTGCTGCTGCGCCTGCTGCGTCTCGGCCGGCAGGTTGATGTCGAGCCCCTTCTGCGTGAGCGGCAGGGCCGCCATGAAGATGACCAGGAGCACGAGCAGCACGTCGATCATCGGCGTGACGTTCATGTCCGCGCTGGCCTGCAGACTCTTCGACTTGACGTTGAGTTCCGCGCCGAAGTGCTTGTGGGCGTGTCCGTGCTTAGTAGTCATCAGTTGCCTCCTCCCACCGTCCGCGCTTTCGGGTCGGTGATGAGGCCCATGTCTTCGATGCCTGCCGCGCGCAGGTTGTCCATGGTTTCCATGACCGTGCCGTAATCGACGTCTTCGTCAGCCTTGATCAGGACGACTTTCTCGGTCTGGGTCTCCATGAGATCGGCGACACGGCTGCCGAGGTCGGCGGCGCGCACCGGCACCGAGTTCAGGAACACCGCCTTGTTGGCCTGGATACCGACGACCGTCTGCCCCTGTGTCTCGGGCTTGTCGGTGGTATTTGCGGCCTGCGGCAGCTTCACGTCGACGCCCTTCTGAAGCATCGGCGCGACGAGCATCATGATGATCAACAGCACGAGCATGACGTCGACGAGCGGCGTCACGTTGATATCGGCTTTGAGGCCGCCCTTTGAGCCGCCAACATCCATTGACATGTTGTTACTCCCTCCGGCGGCCTACGCCGTCTTCTTGATGAAGTAGTCGACGAGCTCCGACGACGAGTTGTCCATCTCGACGTTGAAGTACTCGATGCGGCCGGTGAGGTAGTTGTAGAACCACACCGCCGGAATCGCCACGAGCAGCCCGAGCGCGGTTTCGACGAGCGCTTCGGCAATACCGGCCGAGACGGCGCCGATACCACCCGAGCCGGTGGACGCGATACCGGTGAACGCGTTGATGACGCCGACGACCGTGCCGAGCAGTCCGACGAACGGCGCGGTCGCGCCGATGGTCGCGAGGGCGCTGACGCCCTTCTTCAGGTCGTTGGCGGTGAGTGCGGTCGCGCGCTGAATCGAGCGGCGCACGGTGTCGAGGAGCTCCTCACGGCTGAGGCCGCCCGCGTTCTCCTGCTGGAACTGATATTCCTGCAGGCCGGCAAGCACGACTTTGGCGAGGTGGCTGTAACGGTAGTTCTTGTTGGTCGAGATGGCGATGGCGTCCTTCAGGCGGCCGTCCTTGAGGTGCTTCGCGACCTGCGGGGCATAAACCTTCGACTGGTTCTTCGCCTGAATGAACGTGTAGATGCGCTCGACGGCGACGCCGATCGACCACATCGACATGAAGAAGAGAATCCAGGCCACCGCCTTCGCGACGAAGCCCATCTGATGCCACATTTCAATTAAGTCAAGTGAACCGCTTTCCATCGTCCGCTCCTTAATAAAGAAAACTAGTCAGAGTTCAGATTGCGCAGGGCGTGTCTGGATGCCAGACCGCCCTGCAGTTTTAGCGCAGAGTGAAATTGACGGTGACCGTCATGATGACCGGCACCGGCACGTTGTTCAAGAGCGTCGGCGTGTACTGCCACTGCCTCACAGCCTCGATGGCCGCCGCGTCGAGCAGCGGAATCGAGCGCAGGACTCGCACGTCCTGCACGCGGCCGTCCGGGCCAATGGTCGCTTCGAGAATCACGACGCCCTGGACGCGCGCTGACTGCGCGATCGGCGGGTACACCGGATTCTGATCTCTGACTTTCTTCGGCGGCTGAATCGCACCGCCGACGCGCACCGGCGCCGGTGGCGGCGGAGGCGGAGGAGGCGCTTCAGGCACGCCGCCGGGAATGCCGCCGACCACGCCGCCGATATCGCCCTGGACCGTGGCCACCTGCTCGGCAAAAATCCTTCCCGTCTCAGGTTTGATATCAGTGGGCGCTTGCACGGGGGCGGCTGAGGGGTTCACTTCCATCACCGGCTTCGGCGCAGCGGCCTGCGGCGGCGGCGGTGGGGGTGGCGGTGGGGGCGGCGGCGGCGGAGCGGCCACGAACGCACCCATCATCTCCGGCGGCGTGGGAAGCACATCGGCCGCCAGGAGTGGGATAACAATTAATATGGCGATGACCGCTACGTGCGCCAGGATCGACAGCGGGAGCGTATACCACTGCTTGCTCCCGACGGTGATCGAAGGTTTCACGACGTCACCGAACATCTCGCGTGCCACGTCTATCCTCCTGCCGATATTGAGGGGTCGGCGATTACTAACGTCCCAAAAACGAGTGCAATGAGCCGGGCACTCGGATTAGACACCGCAAATCCGATTCTGGTCCGAAGGTCCCGAGACGCCGGTATCGCCTGACCGACGTTTCATCCACGTCGGTCCTCCAGGCGCCCCTCGGCACGAGGGACCTCGGACTTCAGTAGACAACCCAAAATAGCCTGCCGTTTTAGGAAAACCCGCGAATCATATGACCCGGTACCCCCAATGTCAACCCGCAAAAGGGTACGGTTCCGTCGCAGAAATCCCTAGGTTTCGATGGTTTGTGACGGTTCTGTCACGCGGCGCCCCCAGACTTGATCCGCATGCCATAAAACGACCGCCAGACAAAGAGGAGCGAGGCCCCGAAGAAGAGCGCCGAGAGCACGCGGGAGACCGTTGGCCCCTGGTTGGCGGTCAATTGCACCGCCAGCTCCACGGCGAGGAGTCCAAACAGCGTCGTGAACTTGATAATCGGATTCATGGCGACCGAAGACGTGTCCTTGAAGGGATCGCCGACCGTGTCGCCAATGACGGTGGCGGCGTGAAGCGGTGTCCCCTTCTCCTTCAACTCGACTTCGACGACCTTCTTGGCATTATCCCAAGCGCCTCCCGCGTTCGCCATGAAAATCGCCTGGAACAATCCGAAAAGCGCGATCGAGATCAGATAGCCGATGAAGAAATACGGCTCGAGGAACGCGAAGGCCAGCGTGGAGAAAAACACGGCGAGGAAAATATTGAACATGCCGCGCTGCGCATATTGCGTACAGATCTCGACGACACGCTTGCTGTCGGCAACCGACGCCTTTTCGACCCCGTCCAGCCGGATGTTCGCCTTGATGAATTCCACGGCGCGATACGCGCCGGTCGTCACCGCCTGCGTCGACGCGCCCGTGAACCAGTAGATCACCGCGCCGCCTGTGATAAGCCCGAGCAGAAACGGCGCATGAAGGATCGACAGTTTCTCGACGTTCTGCGTCAGGCCCGCGGTCAGCAGCACGACAATCGAAAAGATCATCGTCGTCGAGCCGACGACGGCGGTGCCGATGAGCACCGGTTTGGCGGTCGCCTTGAAGGTGTTACCGGCCCCGTCGTTCTCCTCGAGCAGATGCTTGGCCCTCGCAAAGTCGGGCACGAAGCCGTAGTCGCGCTTGATTTGATCCTTGATGCCCGGCATCTGCTCGATGACCGACAGCTCGAATACCGACTGCGCGTTGTCGGTCACGGGGCCATATGAGTCGACGGCAATCGTGACCGGCCCCATACCGAGAAACCCGAACGCCACGAGGCCGAAAGCGAAGACCGGCGAGGCAATCATCAGCGCCTCGAAGCCCATCAGGCTGACCGAGTAGGCGACGCCCATCAGTGCCACGATGCTCAGCCCGAGCCAGTAGGCGCTGAAATTTCCCGCGACCAGGCCGGCCAGGATGTTGAGCGACGCGCCCCCCTCTCGCGACGAGGTGACGACTTCGCGCACGTGAGCCGACTCGGTCGACGTGAAGACCTTCACCAGCTCCGGGATGATCGCGCCCGCCAGCGTACCGCAGGTGATGACGGACGACAATTTCCACCACATCGTGCCGTCGCCCAGCTCGCGAATCAGGAGAAACGAAATCAGGTAGGTCAACGCGACCGAGACGATCGAGGTCAGCCAGACGAGCGAGGTCAGCGGGGTCTCGAAGTTCATCACCGTGGCTTCGCTGTACTTCCCGCGCACAACCACGTTGTTGATGAGGTACGACAGGCCGCTGGCGACCACCATCATCACGCGAATCATGAAGATCCACACGAGCAGCTGGACCTGCACCGTTTCTTCGGTGACGGCGGTCAGGATGAACGTGATCAGCGCAACGCCCGTCACACCGTACGTTTCGAAACCGTCAGCGCTCGGACCCACAGAGTCGCCCGCGTTGTCACCGGTGCAGTCGGCGATGACGCCGGGGTTTCGCGCATCGTCTTCCTTGATGTTGAACACGATCTTCATCAGATCGGCGCCGATGTCGGCAATCTTGGTGAAAATGCCGCCGGCAATACGCAGCGCCGACGCGCCGAGCGACTCGCCAATCGCAAAGCCGAGAAAGCACGAGCCTGCCAGATCGCGCGGAACCCACAGCAGGATGCACAGCATGATGAAGAGCTCGACGCTGATGAGCAGCATGCCGATGCTCATGCCCGCCTCGAGCGGAATCGCCATGAGCGGAAACGGCTTTCCTCTCAGGCTCGCGAACGCGGTGCGCGAATTCGCAAACGTGTTGACCCGGATGCCGAACCACGCGACGCCGTAGCTGCCGGCAATGCCGACGAGGCTGAAGAGCAGGATGATGAAGACGCGCCACAGCGGGAAATGGAGGATCAAGCCGAAATACAGCGCGATGATCGCGCCGACGAACACTTCGAGAATCAGAATGAAGCGTCCCTGCGTGACGAGATAGGTCTTGCAGGTCTCGTAGATCAGCTCCGACACCTCCAGCATGGATCGATGCACGGGCAGCTTCTGCAGCCTCGAATAGGACACGAGACCGAACAGGAGCCCCAGAAAGCAGATGCCAATGCCCAGGGTGAGCAGCGTCCTCGAGTTGTAGCCGAGCATGCTGACCTGGCCAAGGTCGGGCAGCACGAGGCTGGCTTCGCCGCCGCCCGCGTGTACCGGTGCCGTTTCAGGCTGCTGTCTCGCATAGGCGTCCGTCGTCGTCGCGATCACGACAAACAGAGCGAGTACGAACCACTTCATCATGATCTCCCCGTCACGTTATCCAAGCTCTTGTCTGCGATCTGAGCCGGCAGCGTCATGCCGCCGGTTAGAAAGACGCGAATGCCTTCCTCGACGCTCAAGTCTGGAAAGAATGCGTTGTCGCGCCGGCAGATGACCACGTCACCGAGATAGAGATGATTGGTAGGCACATAGACGGCAATGAACGACTCGGTTTGGCCGGCCGACTGGATGGAAAACTCCTTGGTTAGAAATCCAAGTATATAGCCGCGGGACTCGGTCCGAATCATCACCACCCGCTTGAACCCGTATTCGTTGTCCGGCGAGAACGCCAGGACCAGCTGCTTGACAGGGGCGTAGACCGTGCGAAATACCGGTATCCGCAGCAGATACCCTTCTGCACGCTGCAGCACGCGCTTGCCCAGGACGTTGGTCGCCACGACCCCGACCAGGAGCACCACTGCCGCCGTGGTCACGATCCCCAGCCCCCGCGGAACCTGCCGGTCAATCGTCGAGAAGTAACGCTCGTACAGCGGGGCGGTGAACCCATCGACGAACTCGAATACCCAGATGAGGGCGACGATGCTGATGACGAGGGGCACCAGCACGAAAAAGCCGGTCACGAACCGGCTGCGAAGCCAGTGGATCATCCCCGTACCCACCCCGCTGTGAGGGCCACCAGCAGCGCGATGCCGAGGGCGATCCGGTACCACGCAAACGGTGCAAATCCCGTGCGCCGTACAAACCCGAGAAACGGTCTGATGATGACGAGCGACGAGAGAAAGGCCATCACCAGGCCGACAAGAATCTCGGCGCCGCGTTCGGTTGTCAATTGATGCCGCACCTCGAGGAACTCATGCGCGAACGCCGCAAACATCGTGGGCATGGCCACGAAGAAGGAGAACTCCGCCGCCGCGGCCCGATCGAGGCGCATCGCGAGCCCCCCGACGATGGTGGCGCCCGACCGCGACACGCCGGGAATGAGGGCGAGCATCTGGCAGAGACCGATGCCGAACGCGCGCACGAGCGGCGTGCGCTCGGCATCCATGACGACCGGCGCGGCACGCAGGCGTTCGACCAGCAGCATCACGATGCCGCCGCCGATGAACGCGCCGGCAAACACGCGCGGGCTCTTGTAGAGAACCGATTGAATGTAGTCGGCGAGAAGCGCGCCGGCCAGAAGCGCCGGGATCGTCGCGATGATGATGGCCGCGGCGAAATGGCGCGCGTCCGGACTGGTCCGGAGATTCCGGACCATGTTGATGATTTTTTCACGATACAGCCAGACGACTGCGAGGATGGATCCAAGCTGGATCATGACGGTGAAGACGCCACCGGGATCCTCGTGGCCGATCGCGTCACCGACAAGCAGCAGGTGTGCGGTCGACGACACGGGCAGGAACTCGGTGATCCCCTGCACGATTCCGAGCAGCGCCGCGGCTAAGAGCGTCACCAGAGAGCGCTGGAACGGATTACGTCGCCCGAGCCTTGCGCTGCGACTTCGATTTGCGTGCGGTCTGTTCGGCCACGGCACCGGCGTCTGCCGCGGCGCGCACCGGCGCGCCCGACGGCTTCCGGCTGAGCATGATCGCCAGTGACGGCGCGATGAACCAGCCCGAATAGGTCGTCGCGATGGTGCCGGCAAGCATGGTGAACGCAAACCCTTCGAGCACCTCGCCGCCGAACAGATACAGCGCCATGACGGAGATGAACACGGTGCCCGAGGTAATCACGGTGCGGGTCAGCGTCTGGTTCAAGCTGGTGTTGATCGCCGACTCGAGCGGCTCGCGCTTCGAGAGGCGGGTATTCTCGCGAACGCGATCGAAGATGACGATCATGTCGTTCATCGAGTAGCCGACCATCGTCAGCATGGCGGCGATGACGTTGAGCGACATCTCGTAGCGGAAGAACGCCAGAAAGGCGAGCGTGACGAACACGTCGTGGAACGTGGCGATGATCGAGCCGATCGCGAACGACACGCGGAAGCGCCACGCGATCCACGCGGTGATGCCGAGCATCGACAGGAGCGTGGCGTAGATCGCCTGCCGCCTCAATTCGGCGCCGACCGTCGGTCCGACAATCTCCGTCCCTTCGACCTTGAACGCCGGCAGGCCGCCGGCCTTCAACAACTGCTCGACCTTCGGTACGTCGGCCGACAGGTTTCCGCCCTCTTCGGCCTGCTGCGTCTGCGGGAGACGGATCAGCATTTGATTCGCCCCGGCCTCCCCGTATTGCTGCACTTCATGGGGAATCGACTGCAGCGCCGTGCGAATCTGATCTTCAGTCACCGGCGCCGTGAACCTGTAGATCAGGTTCGTGCCCCCCGAAAACTCGACGCCGAGCGGGATGCCGCGCGTCAGGATCATGAAAAAGCCGGCGCCGATGAAGATCGCCGACAGCGCCATCGCCTGCCAGCGCCAGCGGAGGAAGTCGAAGTTCGTGTTCTTGAAAATATGCATGGCTAGATGGAAAGCGTCTGCACCTGCCGGCGTCCCGACAGGACCGCCTCGAAGAGCGCCTTGGAAATGAACGTCGAGGTGAACAGGTTGGAAATCAACCCGAAGGTGAGCGTCACGGCAAACCCGCGAATCGGGCCGGTTCCGAACTGAAACAGGAACGCCGCGGCGATGAAGCCGGCGACGTGTGTATCCACCAGCGTGAGGAACACGCGGCTGAAGCCGGAATTAATCGCGGCCTTGACGCCCTTCCCCGCTTCGAGCTCCTCCTTGATGCGCTCGAAGATCAGCACGTTCGAGTCGACGCCGATGCCGATGGTAAGAATGAAGCCCGCGATGCCGGGGAGCGTCATGACCGCGCCGGCATAGGCCATCATGCCGAGCAGGATGATCAGGTTCATCACCAGCGCCACGATGGCGTTGATACCCGACAGCCGGTAATAGAAGAGCAGGAACGTGACGATGAGGATCAGGCCCGCGAGCGATGCCAGAACACCTGCGCGAATCGAGTCGGCTCCGAGCGTCGGGCCGATCGTCTGCTGCTGCAGATAGGTGAGCGTGGCCGGCAGCGCACCCGACCGCAGGATGAGGGCGAGGTTCTGCGCTTCCTCCTGCGTAAATCCTCCCGCAATCTGACCGTCGCTCGCGATGCGCCCCTCGATGACCGGCGCCGACTGCACGTTCTTGTCGAGCACAATCGCGAGGTTCCGGCCGATGTTCTCGCCCGTAATCCGCGCAAAGCTGGCAGCACCCTGCGAGTTCAACGTGAAGCCGACCGCAGGCAGATTGTTCTGGTCGAGCTGCACGCGGGCGGTCCGCAGGTTCTGTCCGGTAACCGCGGCCACGCGCCGCACCATGTAGTAGACAGGTCCGCCTCCGCCCGTGCGATCGCCCAAACCGGTCAGCACTTCCATGTCCGACGGGACGACGCCGCCGGTCGAGCGCAGCAGATCTTCCCGGTTCGCGGCCGGCCCCTGCTCGACGAGCTTCAACTCGAGCATGCCGGGCGACCCGATGACTTCCTTCGCGCGGTCGACGTCGGACACGCCGGGGAGCTGCACGAGAATCTGATCGGCCCCCTGTTGCGCGATGCTCGGCTCGGTCACCCCCAGCTCGTTCACGCGGCGTTCGATCGTCTGGCGCGCCTGCACGACGGCCTCTTCGCGCAACGCCTGCGCGATGTTCGGGCGCATGCGGAACGTGTAGCTGCCGTTGGTGCCCGAACTGCGTTCGAAGTTGACCGTCAGCGGTTCGGCGGCCTGTCGAAAGGCCCCGTCCTGCGCCGGCGGCACGCCGTCGACGCGAAACGTCTGCACGTCCTGAATGGCCACCGTGGCCGGCACGTTGCTCCGCTTCAGCTCTTCCTGAAGACGGGCGCTGTCCTGCTCGGTCGTCACGCGCAGTGCGTCGTCGGTTTGCACGCGAAGCACGAGGTGCACGCCGCCCCTCAGGTCGAGCCCAAGCTTCAGCTGGCGGTCGCGCAGCCACTGCGGCGCGGGCAGGTTGTAGCGCGCCGCAAGGATCGGATAGATGCCGACCCCGAAGAACACGGCGAAGACGGTAGCGATGAGGGTGATTTTCCAGCGTAAGTTCGACATGGTGTCAATTGCTGTCGGCCAGCGACTCCTGTCCCTGATAGCCAACGATGGCGTTCTTGGCGAGCTCGATCCGGACCTTGTCGGCAATCTGAAGCTGAACGGTATTGCCGTTCACCTTGGTCACCGATCCGTAGATGCCGCCGTTGGTGACGACGCGGTCGCCGACCTTGAGGGCATCGAGAAACTCCTGCAGCTTTTTCTGCTTCCGTTTGGTCGGCAGCAGAATGATGAAATAGAAGATCGCGAACACGAGCGCGATCGGGATCAGCTGGACGTAAGGAGCTACGCCAGGGCCCGGAGCCGTTCCCATGGCCAGCACCAGGTTGTGCACACCGACATTCATAATCAACAAGCGGGTCGAGTCTAGGCAGGAAAAATCCGACGGTATCTCTGCCTGACTTCCTCCAATGTGGAGAACACTATAGCCTCCCTTACCCGCCGCATGGTGTCAAGGTAAAAGTGGAGATTATGCAACGTGTTAAGGGTGCCTGCGGTCATTTCGCCGGCCTGAAAAAGATGGCGGAGATAGGCGCGCGAGAAGTGGCGGCACGTGTAGCAGGTGCACTCGGCGTCGGCAGGATTTTCATCGTCCGCGAATTCGGCGTTCTTGATGTTCAGACGCCCGGTACTGGTGAACAGCTGTCCGTTGCGGGCGTTGCGGGTCGGAAGCACGCAGTCGAACATATCGATACCACGCGCGACGCACTCGACAAGGTCTGCAGGTGTACCGACGCCCATGAGATACCGAGGGCGATCGGCAGGCATCCACTGCGCGGTCTGCTCGGTGAGGTCATACATCAGCGGGATCGGCTCTCCGACGCTCAACCCGCCAATGGCATATGCCTCGAATCCGATCGCCACAGTCTCGTCGACACTGCGTCGGCGTAAGTCAGGATGGATGCCACCCTGAATGATGCCGAACTGCGCTTGTCCTGTATTTCTAAAAAGGGGTCCGCCCCCCGCGCCAACACGGGGGTCAGACCCCGATATCCGGCTTCGCAGCCCCACGAAGTGATCACGTCCTCTTTTCGCCCACCTCAGCGTCCGCTCCAACGACTCCCGCGCGCGATCGTGTGCGGCCGGATACTCGAGGCATTCGTCGAGCACCATCGAGACATCGGATCCGAGCTGCGCCTGGATGTCGACGGCCGATTCCGGCGTCAGCAGATGCTCGCTGCCGTCGAGATGCGAGCGGAACGTCGCGCCTTCCTCGTGAATCTTCCGGCGCTCGGCGAGGCTGAAGACCTGGTAGCCGCCGCTGTCGGTGAGAATCGGCCTGCTCCATCCGATGAACTTGTGCAGCCCGCCCAATCGCCCGATCCGATCGGCGCCGGGCCTCAAGTAGAGGTGATAGGTATTCGCCAGCACAATCTCGGCGCCGAGATCTTCGAGATCGCGATGCGTGACGGCCTTCACCGCGCCTTGCGTGCCGACTGCCATGAAGGCCGGCGTGTTGACGATGCCGTGCGGGGTGGTCAGCACGCCGCGCCTCGCGGCGCCGTGTGTATGGGTAATGCTGAAACGCAATGTGGACATGAAAGGCTTCGGACTTCGGGCTTCAGACTTCGGCGGAAGCCGGAAGCCTGCAGCCGGAAGCCAGTTATATTAGTAGCTACCTTGAAGAAACTTCGCGTGGGCGTCATCTACGGCGGCCGATCCGGCGAGCACGAAGTGTCCATCGCCTCTGCCGCCGCAGTCGTTCAAAACCTCGACAAACAGCGCTACGAGCCGATTCCGATCCGCATCGAGAAAGACGGCCGGTGGATCATCGCCGATCGCCTCCCTTCGTCGTCGTCTGCGGCTGAAGTGATCGAGCAGAGCCGCGCAGAGGCCGCGAAGCGGCTCGGGCGCGGAGGGCGCGAAGCGCACCTGCTGGCGCATCCCGGCGACGAACAGATCATGACAATCGAGCGCGGATCGACCCCGGCAATCACCGGCCTGGCGCTCGATGTCGTGTTTCCTGTTCTCCATGGTCCTTACGGCGAAGACGGAACGGTGCAGGGGCTGCTGGAGCTCGCCAACATCCCGTATGTCGGTGCGGGCGTGCTCGCCTCGGCGCTCGGCATGGACAAGGCCGTGGCGAAGCTGGCCTTCAAGGCTCGCGGTCTTCCGCTTGCAGCGTATCTGGTTGTCCTTCGCAG
The DNA here is from genome assembly GCA_963811435.1 of Vicinamibacterales bacterium. Classification (GTDB taxonomy): domain Bacteria; phylum Acidobacteriota; class Vicinamibacteria; order Vicinamibacterales; family JAMQPK01; genus JAMQPK01. The sequence continues at coordinate 1,448,372 of CAWERD010000002.1, read as the reverse complement.
CGAATGGATGGCCGAGCCGGCCCGGGTGACGGCCGAAGTGACCACACAGCTCGCGTATCCCGTGTTCGTCAAACCGGCGAATCTCGGATCGAGCGTTGGCATCTCCAAGGCAAAGAGCGAAGCGGCGCTTCCTGCGGCGATCGACACGGCCGCAGAGTTCGACCGCAAGATCGTCATCGAAGCCGCAGTGCCGAACGCGCGTGAAATCGAAATCGCCGTGCTCGGCAACGACACGCCCGAAACGTCGGTGCCGGGCGAGGTCATTCCATCGCGCGAGTTTTACGACTACCAGGCCAAGTATCTGGACGACGACTCGAAGGTGATCATTCCCGCGCAGCTGTCGCCAGGCGTCGCGGCCGAGGTGAAGCGCCTTGCCATCGACGTGTATCGCGCGGTCGACTGCGCCGGCATGGCCCGCGTCGATTTCCTGATGGATGGCGGGACGGGCGCGCTCTTCGTGAACGAGATCAACACCATCCCGGGCTTCACCACCATCAGCATGTATTCCAAGATGTGGGCCGCGTCGGGCGTGCCGTACCCGGAACTGCTCGACCGTCTGATCACGCTCGCACGGGAGCGTCACGCCGAGAAACAGCAGATCCGCACGACCCTGCCGTGAGAGTGGCGGCGCTCGCGCTTGCGCTGTCCGCCACGGTGGTGCCACACGCCGCCGAGGCGGGCCTGACCTCGCCCGAGCCTCTCGTCAAAGCCTACGACCTGATCCTCGAGGCACGCTTCGACGACGCAGATCGGCAGTTGGCCACGGCATGTCCCCCGGCGCCCGGGCCCGCATGCCAGGTGCTCGCGGCGGTCAACGACTACTGGCGCCTGATGCTGAATCCGGAAGACACGTCCCGCGACACCGCGCTGATGGCCCGCATCAATACGGCGATCGCATCGGGCGAGGCGTGGGTCCTGAAGGAGCCGAACCGGGCGGAAGCCTGGTTCTACCTCGGCGGGGCGTATGGCACGCGTGTGCTGCTGCGCGGGCTTCGCGGGCAATATCTTTCGGCAGCCAGAGACGGCAAGCGCATTCACGATTCGCTGCAGCTCGCGATCAAGATGGATCCGTCGCTCGGCGACGCCTATTTCGGGCTGGGCCTGTATCACTACTACGCGGCCATCGCGCCGCGCGCCGCCCGCATCATCAGCATGCTGATGTTCCTGCCCGGAGGGGATCGAGCGGGCGGGCTGCGTGAGATGGAGCAGACGCGCAGCAGGGGTATGCTTCTGCGCGGCGAAGCCGACTATCAACTGCACCTCATCTACCTGTGGTACGAACGCCAGCACTCGACCGCGCTCCGGCTCATCGAAGGGCTCCGCACCCGCTATCCGCACAATCCGGTCTTCGCTCTTCGACTCGCAGAGGTGCAGGGCAACTACGTCCGCAACCACCAGTCAGCGCTGCAGACGTATCGATCGATGCTCGACGCCGCACGAGCGGGGCGCATCGCCTCACCTGTGATGTCGGAAGTGCACGCGCGGCTCGGTATGGCCCAGGAGATGGATGCGCTCTGCGACAGCGAGGGAGCGATCGAGCAATTGAACGCGGTGATCGCGCAGAAGCCGGCCGCGCCGTATGGCGCGCTCGCACGCGCGTACTATCAACTCGGTGTCGTTCACGATCGATCGGGACGACGATCGGATGCGATCGCCGCATATCAGCGCGCGCAGAGTGCGATTCCGCGCGACGATCGTCTGCACTTGAGCGAGAATGTGCGTGCGGCGACCAGACGCGCACCTGCAACGCGCGTGTGTCGGTGAGCGGAACGCACCCGCGGAGCGGCATTAGATCAAATTTTTTGGCTTTTCAATCATTTTTTTGTTGACATGAAATTATTCTCATCCATAATCTACATCTTGTATGAGGGTGGATGGCTCAGACCACCCGTAGTGAGACCTCGGGTCCGGCTTTTCAGCTGAGCGAGTCATAACTTCAAGGAGGAAGAATGGCGAAAAAGGGTGGAAAGAAAAAGGGCGGCAAGAAGCGGTAGTAGCCGTCCGACCGGTTCCGGGGGTGCTCAGAAATGACACCCCCTCTTTTTTTTTAATCCTAACTGCGAGCAGTCGAGCCCCGTTCCGTTACGCGCGCAGCTGACGTGCCAGGCGGCAGAGGCTCCGCGGTAGACGCGCCGAACGGTGCTCGCAACCTTACTTATGAGAGGGGGGAGCTCGATGGCAAAAAAAGGCGGAAAGAAAAAGGGCGGTAAGAAGCGCTAACGTCCCTTACGGGAGGCGGTCCTCACAGGATCGCCTCCTGTGTTCCTCCCATTACTGCGCCCCATCCCACACGCGAATCCGCTTCACGACATCCCACTGATTGATCGCATCCACGACTTCGATGCCGGCAACGACGCGGCCGAACACGGTGTAACGCGCGTCGAGGTGCGGCTGCGGGCCATGCGTGATGAAGAACTGACTGCCGCCGGTGTCGCGCCAGGCGAGCGCCATGCCGACCGTGCCGCGCACATACGGCTCCTGATTCAGCTCGTCGCGAATCGTGAAACCCGGGGCACCTTCGCCGTCACCGCGCGGATCGCCGCCTTGAATGACGAAATCCGGCACCACACGATGGAACGTGAGGCCGTCGAAATAGCCCTTGCGCGCCAGCGTGACGAAGTTGTCGGTCGTGAGGGGTGCATTGAGGACGTCGAGCTCGATTTCGATCGTGCCCTTCTCGGTCTCGATGAAGACGTGCGGTGAAACGGCAGGATTAATCAGCGAGGGCGTCTCGTAGTTGACAGCCCGTGCTGAGGGCGCCGGCCTGATCGCCTGCGCCGTCTCGATTGTGGGATCGAGCGTCTTCAGCAATTCGGCCGCTTTCACTCTCACGGCCCAGTCCTTGTCGCCCAGCGCCACGCGCAGCGTGGGCACGGCCTCGGCGGCGCCGTACTTCGAGAGCGCCTCGAGAGCGGCCGCGCGCGTGTCAATGACGACATCGGCTTCGCCGCGCTTGTACGCGGCAACGAGCGCCTCCACGCCCCCTTCCGGTTTGATCTCGCCGATGTTGGTCGTCGCGGCCGCACGGACGCTGACGTCATCTTTGCCCAGATGATCGATCAGAATCTTCGCAATGTCTGGCGCCTTCAGTTTCGTCAGCGCGTTCAGCACCGATGGAACCACGCGCATGTCGGTGTCGCCAAGCATCGGTATCAGCCGCGGAAGGGATCGCTCGGGGTCTTTCGTCCCGAGAATCGTCGCAAGTCCGGCTCGTACGCTCCAGTGAGGGTCGGGATCGAGACCGGAGAGTACCGTGAGAAACGTATCGTCGTCCCGCTTCGCGAAGCCTTGCAGCGCCGCGAGCCGCACCGTCGGCATGGGATCGCCCATGAAATCGACGAAGGCATCGACGCTGACGTTCGCAGCGGACTCTCCGAGTGCGAGCAGCGTTTCTGCGCGCGCCATCGGGTTCAGGCCCCGCGTGTAGAGCAGCTTGGTCAGCACGGGCTCACCCTGCGCGTCGCCGATGCGCGCCAGAGCGCGGATGGCCTCGATCGTCACGCCGCTCGTGGCGTGCGCCGGATCGATGAGCGGCAGCAGGACGGGAACAGCCGACGCATCGCGCAAAGCTCCCAGTCCTTTGACGGCAAATGCCCTCGTGTAGGCGCTATTGCTCCGCGCGAGCGCCAGCAAGGCCGGAAGGGCGCGCTTGTCTTCGACGCGCTGGAAGGCATATGCGACGGGCCACCACTGGAGGCGTGGCGCGCCATCCGGGCCGAGCAGCGACGCGGCAAGGCTGTCATAACTTTTCAAACGGGTCAGCGCATACACGCCGAGCCTGAATGCATCAGCAGCCGGATCGATCTGGGCGCGGCCGTCGTCGACAGGCACGGCCACAGCCGCCGCGGCGTGGGCCGCAACCATCTTGCCGATCTCACCAGCCGACGCCGTGTCGCCGATAAGACCGAGGGCTTCCGCCGCGCGACCCGCAACCAGCGGAACCGGATCGGCCACCGCTGCCCGCAGCGGCTCGACAGCCGAGGGATCGCCGATCAATCCCAGAGCGAAGGCCGCCATCTGACGCACTTCCTGATCGGTGTCGGTCTGCAGCAGCCTGATGAGCGCAGGCACACCCTCGGGCAATCCCACGCGGCCGACGGCAATCGCCGCACGGCGCCGGATGCGCGCTTCGCCATCGCTCAACAGGAGAACGAGATCGGGTGGCGGCGGTGGTGGAGGAATCGGAACGCGGCTTGCCTGCGTCACCGGTGCCGGCAGAACGGGTGCGCGCGCGTCGCGCAGAACCCGCTGATCTTCGAGACGGATGATCCATGACATCTTCGTCTCGAATGGCACGACCACTGGCGGCGGCGGCAGCGGGGCTGTCGCGCAACCCGCGGCCGCGAGAAGGACGAAGAGCACCGGGACGCGACATGAAGAACGGCACAACATGAGAGGACCTCGGCCATCTTAACTTAAGACTCAGGCGCCTGCGGCCCGACGAAGGCCGGCGGGGTTCGGCCCCGCGAGGCCTCATAAAAATTTGGTACACTGCGCCACAGGTTGGACTTTCGTTACATCGCGATCGACGGCCCCATTGGCGCCGGCAAGTCCGCACTCGCCGAACGGCTCGCGTCGAGACTCGATGCGTCGCTGGTGCGCGAGGACCAGGAGAACCCGTTCCTGGCCGATTTCTACGCCGACCGTCCAGGAGCCGCGCTTCAGGCACAGCTTTTTTATCTGCTCAACCGGCACCGTCAGCTCGTCGATCGACGTCAGGCCGATCTCTTTTCACAGGTCGCCATCTGCGATTACATTTTTGAAAAGGATCGCATTTACGCGTATCTGAACCTCGACGACAACGAACTGTTCATCTATCAGCGCTTGTTCGACTTGCTTGCGCAGGACGTGCCAACACCGGATCTGGTCATCTACCTCCAGACGCCGAGCGACGTCCTGCTCAAGCGCCTGCAGGCCCGTGAGCGCGATCCCGAGCGGCCGGCGCTGCTGCCCGCCGGAGATTACCTGCGCGAGCTGAATGAGGCGTACCATCATTTCTTTTTTCACTACACGGGGACCTCGCTGCTGGTCGTCGAAGGATCGGAGTTCCGTCCACAGGACGACGACGAGGCGCTCGACGATCTGGTAAAGCAAATCAAGACGATGGGCCGGGGCACCAGGTACTACGTGCCACGCACCGGGTTGAGGTAAAGTCGCCACATATGGCCTGGTTCAAGAAAGCGCGCAAGGGCATTGCCGCTGACACCGCGAAGCCAAGCCGGGTGCCTGAGGGGCTCTGGGTCAAGTGCACCGGATGCTCGCAGATTCTTTACAACAAAGATCTCTCGCAGAACATGAGCGTGTGCCCGAAATGCGGCTATCACTTCCGCATGGGCTCGCTCGACCGGCTGCGCACGCTGTTCGACGGCGCCTGGACCGAATACGACCGCGGGCTGGTCTCCACCGATCCGCTGCGCTTCACCGACACGAAGCCGTACCAGACACGGCTCAAAACCAGCGCCGAGGCGACCGGCATGAAAGACGCCGTCGTCGTGGCGCGCGGCTGCATCGACGGCTACGAAGCCATCGTCGCGGCGATGGAGTACGGATTCATCGGCGGGAGCATGGGTGTCGTCGTCGGCGAGAAAATCACGAGAGGCATCGAGCGGGCACTCGCCACACGCCGGCCGATGATTATCGTGTCGTGCTCGGGCGGCGCCCGCATGATGGAAGGCGCGCTGTCTCTCATGCAGATGGCAAAAATCTGCGCCGCGCTTGCTCGGCTCGATCAGGAGCGGATTCCGTACATTTCCATTCTTACCGACCCGACGACGGGGGGCGTGACCGCCAGTTTCGCGATGCTGGGCGATCTCAACATTGCCGAGCCCGGCGCGTTGATTGGTTTCGCCGGACCGCGTGTCATCGAGCAGACGATCAGGCAGAAGCTGCCCGAGGGATTCCAGCGCAGCGAGTTCCTCCTCGAGCATGGGATGCTCGACCTCATCATCGATCGTCGCGAGATGAAAGGCGCCATCGCCAAGGCGCTTCGGTTCATGGGACAGCAGCCAGTGGAGGCCGCTCAGCCAATGCCTGAGGCGGTCACCGAACCCTAGGGTTCCTGGTTCCGATTCCTGTTCCGCGTTCTAGTTCCGCGTTCTGGTTCCGGGTTCGGTTCCAGTTCTGGGTTCTGCGAGCCGGAACCACGAACCTTGAACAAGAATGCTGGAATCAGAGAACCGGAACCTAGAACCAGAACCTGGAACCAGAACCTGGAACTAGAACCCGGAACTAGAACCCGGAACCAGGAACCCGGAACCCGGAACCCGGAACGTTATGGATCCCCTTCAGTACCTCCTCACGCTCGAGAAATTCGGGATTAAATTCGGCCTCGCCAATATCCAGACGCTGACCGAAGCGCTCGGCCGGCCGCAGGAGGCGTTCAAGAGCATCCTTGTCGCCGGTACCAACGGCAAGGGCTCCGTAACGGCCATGGTCGACTGCGCGCTTGGCAAGTCCGGGTTACGGGTTGGCCGTTACACCTCGCCGCACCTCGTCCGGCTGGAAGAACGGTTCACCATCGACGGCGCTCCAGTACGGACGGAGGTACTGGCGGGGATGATCGAGGAAATACGTGCGCTCATCGACGACCTCATCGCGAGAGGATCGCTCGAAGCTCCACCTACATTCTTTGAAGTCACGACGGCTATTGCATTCGAGCTCTTCAAACGTGCAGGGGTCACGATTGCGGTGCTGGAAGTCGGTCTCGGCGGACGGCTCGACTCGACCAACATCGTCCAGCCGATTGCCGCGGCGATTACGTCGATCGATTTCGATCACGAGCAGTACCTCGGCCATACGCTCGCCGCCATCGCGGCAGAGAAGGCGGGCGTCATCCGGCGCGACATTCCCGTCGTCGTCGGGCCGGTCCCTATGGAAGCACGGGACGTGCTCGTGGCGATGTGCGACCTCGCAGGCGCCGAGTTCATCGAGGCGGACGCCGACAGCAGGATCGACTCGAAAATCGAGGACGGCCGGACGATCGTCCGCCTGGTCACCCCGATTCGCGACTACGGATGGGTACCGCTGGGATTGCGCGGCGATCATCAGATGCCAAACGCGGTAGTCGCGGTCCGTCTGCTCGAAGAGCTGGGACGGCTCATGCCGGTGCCGGCCGAATCGATCATCGCCGGCATCCGCGACGTGCGGTGGGCCGGACGGCTGCAGATGATTGAGCTGCCGGGCGGGCGGCGCGTCCTGCTCGATGCCGCGCACAATCCTGCTGGCGCGTGGGCGCTCGCCAGCTATTTGAAGCGCGAGTTTCCCGAGCCGCTTCCGATCGTCTTCGGTGCGATGCGCGACAAAGACGTCGCGCTCATGCTGAAACATCTGCTGCCGGCTGCCTCAATGATGGTCATGACTGAACCCGCGACACCACGCGCGTACGGCGCATCCGAGCTGGCGGAAATCGCGCGCAAGGTCGCACCCAGGGCGAAGATCGAAGTGGAGCCCGACCCGGCAAAAGCACTCGAGCGCGCGTGGAGCCGATGTCCTGTGGCGTGCGTCGCCGGATCGATTTTTCTCGTCGGCAATGTTCTCGGCAGTCTCGGGCCGTCGGTGCGCGATCTCTAACCCCATTGTCACGGTTCTAATGCTTGCCTCGTCGCGGTCCGCGGGGTATCCTTCGGGAAGCCTGCTGTTTCGTTTTTCCTTCTGATGATCAAGCTGTTCAGGGGTTCCCTGGTCGCCATCACACTGCTTCTTGCGACGCCCCGTTTCGCCGCTGCTCAACTGACAGATATTCCCGGCTTCGACAACGTGCTGGCGCAGATACAGGAACGCCTCCAGGACAACCGCATCCTCTTTCAAGAAGCCGTCGAGATGACACAGGGCGACATGAGGTTCTACGCCGACCTTGTCGAATACCACACCGATACGAACAGACTCGTGGCGACAGGGAATGTGCTGCTCATCGAGCCCGATCATCAGATAGCGGCCGATCGCGCCGACTTCAACGCAAAGACGCGTCTCGGCACGTTCTACAACGCGCGAGGGTTTGCCGCCCTCGGCAAGGCCGCGGCCGAGAACGTTGGCAAGGCGGGCGTCGATCCGAGCGCGTTCGCCACGCTCGACCCCGACGTGCAGTTCTACGGCGAGACGCTCGAGAAAGTGAGCGAAGACACCTACATCATCTCGAAGGGCGGCTTCACGTCGTGTGCCCAGGCCAACCCGCGCTGGGAAATGACGTCGGGCTCCCTCAGGCTGCGCGTCGATCACTACGCGCTGCTCAGCAACATGATGCTGAAGGTCAAAGGGGTCCCTGCCCTTTATCTTCCTTACATGTATTACCCCCTCAGCAAGGACAACCGCAGCACCGGTTTCCTGATGCCGTCCTACGGCTCGTCCACCTACAAGGGGCAGACAATCAGCAATGCCTTTTTCTGGGCGATCAACCGCAGCCAGGACGCCACCATCCTGCACGACTGGTACTCGAAGACTGGCCAGGCGGTCTCCGGGGAATACCGGTACGTGTCGCTCGGCGGGTCGGGAAACTTCCGCACCAACCTTCTCAACGAACATGCGATCACCTACGAGCTCGACGGTGACCAAATCGAGCAGCCCGGGCGGCGGGCATTCGGTGCGTACGGCAATCTGAGCCAGGCCCTGGGCGGGTCGTGGTACGCGCAGGCGCGCGCCGACTACTCATCCGACCTTACGGTGAATCAGCTATACAGCACGGACATCGCGCGAGCGTCACAGCGCACGCGGTCGTACGGCAGCTCTGTCAGCGGCACTACGAAAGGGATTCGCATCACGGGCACGTACGACCGCAACGAGTACTTCGCCGAGAACGGCACCTCTTCTGTACGCGGCAACAGTCCTCGCGTCAACATCGTTCGGCCCGATCGACTGATTGGAAAGCTGCCGATTTACGCCTCGCTCACCTCGGAGTACGTCAAGTTCGATTCCCGCGGATATGACGAGGAGAGGGTGCTGCTCCGATCGGACGGTCTGCATCGCATCGACATCGTGCCTGCCATCCGGTTTCCGTTCAACAAGCTGGCATTCCTCGCCGTCAATGCGACGGCCCGTTTTCCGAACACGTTCTGGTCTGACAGCCTGCCGGTGCAGGCCGCGGCCGGCGAGATCACGCGCCTCGACAGGCCGATCACGCGGCGGTTTCTCGAGCTGGGCGCGAGCGTGAACGGGCCCACGCTGGTACACATCTGGGACGCACCAAAGAGCACGTACGCCCAGCGATTCCGCCATTCGGTCGAGCCTTTCGCGTCGGTCACCTATCGCAGCCCGATCGACAACTTTGGATTGATCCCGAAGCTCGAAAGCTCGGACAGGATCGTCGGCGATGCCACCTCACTCAGCTACGGTGTGAACTCCAGGTTCTATGCCAAGCGAACCGTCGACGGCCCGCGCGCGATCCCTCGCGAGGTCATCACGGCTTCGCTGCGGCAAACCTACTACAGCGATGCAAACTCCATCGCATCGGATACGGAACAGCGCGAGCGTAACGCGGTCCTCGTGCCCTCGAAGTTTTCACCGGTGACGCTGCTCGTCCGCACGGCACCGTTCAACGGAGTGACGGGCACGTTCAGAACCGACTACGACGGCCGGTACAGTCGTTTCAGGCAGTTCAGCGCCGACGCCGGGTGGGAAGAACAACGCGTGTCGCTGCTGGCGGGCTGGAGCAACGTGCGCTTCCGTCCAGGAGCGCTGGGGAACAACGCCGTCCGGCCGAGCCAGTATTTCAATTCCAGCACGAACCTGCGGTTTCAGCAGAACCGATACGGCTTCATCCACCAGCTCAATTGGGACATCAAGACCCAGTCGCTGCTCCAGCATCGAATCGCCAGCTATTACAATGCGCAGTGCTGCGGGTTCTCGGCGGAGTACCAGTTCATCGATCTCACCTACCTCTCCTCGGCCGCCGCGCCGCAGGATTCGCGGTTTCACTTTTCGGTGACGCTCGGCGGCATCGGAAACGTGTCGAACATCTTCGGCGCGCTCGGCGGCACCAACCCGCGCTAGTGCCGCCTCGGCCGAACGCGCTGCTACGGGGCCGGCCAGCCGAAATGTTCTAAACTTTGGCGCAATGAAAGGAATCCTGCTGGCCGGCGGGGCCGGAACCCGCCTGCATCCGCTTACGCTGGTCGTGTCCAAGCAGCTCCTTCCGATCTACAACAAGCCGATGGTCTACTACCCGCTGTCGACGCTCATGCTGGCGGGTATCCGGCACATTCTGCTGATTTCGACGCCGTCCGACCTCGAAGGCTTCAGGCGGCTGCTTGGCGACGGCAGCCACCTCGGGCTGCACCTCGAGTACGCCGTGCAGCCGCGGCCCGAAGGACTCGCGCAGTCGTTCGTCATCGGGCGCGATTTCATCGGATCGTCGCCCGTGGCACTCGCTCTGGGCGACAACATCTTCTATGGTCACGGGCTGACGGAGGTGCTGCGCTCGGCGAGCGCGCGCACATCGGGCGGCACCGTGTTCGCCTACACCGTCAAAGATCCCGAGCGGTACGGCGTCGTCGAGTTCGGCCGCGACGGGCGTGCCATCGACATCGTCGAGAAGCCGAACCCGCCGAAGTCGCCGTGGGCCGTGACAGGGTTGTACTTCTACGACAATCAGGTGGTCGATATCGCCGCCTCGCTGAAACCCTCGGGTCGCGGCGAGCTCGAGATCACGGATGTGAACCGCGCCTACCTCGAGCGGGGTGCGCTGCACGTCGAACGGCTGGGACGCGGCATCGCGTGGCTCGACACGGGCACCTATGAAGCGCTTCTCCATGCCGCGAACTTCGTGCAGAGCATCGAGGAACGGCAGGGCCTCATGATGGCGTGCCTCGAGGAAATCGCCTACCGCATGGGATACATTTCCTCAGACGACGTGCGTCGTCTCGCACAGGCCATGACGGGCAGTTACGGACGGTATCTGCTCGATGTCATCGAACAAGATGCCGTTTAGATTCGAACGTCTCGCCATTCCAGAAGTGCTGTTCATTCAGCCGCGAACCGTGCCGGACAGCCGCGGCCATTTCATGGAGCTGTACAAGCGCTCGGAATTCGCTGCCGCCGGCGTGACCGACGTGTTCGTGCAGGAGAACCAGTCGAGCTCCGAACGTCATGTGCTGCGCGGACTCCACTATCAGCGCCCGCCACACGCGCAAAGCAAGCTCGTGCGCGTCATCACGGGAAAGGTCTTCGACGTTGTCGTCGACCTTCGACCCGATTCCCCGACCAGCGGCCGTTGGGTCGGAATGAACCTGTCGGCCGACGATCGGGGCCTGTTGTACATCCCATCGTGGTGCGCGCATGGCTTTTGCGTGTTGAGCGATCGCGCTGAGGTCGTCTATCACGCGTCGGCCGAGTACTCTCCCGAGTGCGAAGCCGGCGTGATGTGGAACGATCCGGCTCTGGGCATCGATTGGCCGATAAAGAACCCGATCGTGTCCGAGCGCGACAGGAACTGGCCGCCGCTCGTGTTGCCGCGGGCGACGTCGGGCCGTGCCTCTGGAGACAGTTAATGGTCGAAGTGCTCGTAACAGGCGGCGCCGGCTTCATCGGCAGCAATTTCGTGCGGCATGCGCTACAGGCTCATCCGGACTGGCGCATCACGACGCTCGACAAGCTGACCTACGCCGGACGGATGGAGACGCTCAAGGACCTCATCGACAATCCGCGTCACCGGTTCGTGCGCGGCGATGTTGCGGACGCCGAGGTCGCCGGGCCACTGGTCAAGGCGTCGGAAATCGTGGTGCACTTCGCAGCCGAAACGCATGTCGATCGGTCGATTCTGGAAGCTGGCGAGTTCATCAGAACCGACGTGATCGGCACGTTCGTGCTGCTCGAGGCGGCGCGTGCCTCGTCGAACCTGCGCCGGTTCATTCAGATCTCCACCGACGAAGTCTATGGAAGCGTGGCCGAGGGATCGAGCGTCGAGACCGACGAGTTGCGGCCGCGCAACCCATACTCAGCCAGCAAGACGGGCGCCGATCGGCTCGCCTACAGTTATTGGGCCACCTACGGCGTTCCGGTCATCATCACGCGCGCCTCAAACAACTACGGTCCATATCAATTTCCGGAAAAGGTCATCCCGCTCTTTATCACGAACGCGTTCGACAACATTTCGGTGCCCCTTTACGGCGCCGGCCTCAACATCCGCGACTGGATGCACGTCATGGATCACTGCCGCGGCATCGATGTCGCCATCGAACGGGGTGACGCCGGCGAGGTGTACAACATCGGCGGCGGCAACGAAGTGCGGAATGTCGACCTCACGCACATGCTGCTCCGTCTGGCCGACAGGCCCGAGTCGCTGATCAAGAAGGTGCAGGATCGTCAGGGTCACGACCTGCGGTACAGCCTCGACACGACGAAGCTTCGGGGGCTCGGCTGGAAGCCCCAGGTGCCCTTCGAAGATGGTTTGAAGGACACCGTTCGTTGGTACCGCGAGAACGAGTGGTGGTGGCGCCCGATTAAAGAGGAAGATCCCGCGTTCCGCGCGTTTTACCAGACACAATACGGCTCGCGCCCGTGAGCGGCGTTCTCGTAACGGGGGCGCGAGGCTTTGCAGGCAGCCATCTCGTCGAGCACCTGCAGAAATCAGGCGTCGCGGTCACAGGCTGGACACGCCAGGATGTCGACCTGCTCGACCCCAGGGCGGTATCGCGAGCCATCGCCGATCTGAAGCCGAGCGCCGTCTACCATTGCGCGGGCGTCTCACACGTCGGCCAGTCGTTCACGAATATCGGCGACACCTTCGCCGCCAACGTCCTCGGGACGCATCACCTTCTCGATGCCCTGCGCCGCGCCGGCGTCGAGGCTCGCCTTCTGATCACAGGCTCGTCTCTGGTTTACCGCCAGTCAGAGCGCGCGCTCAATGAGGATGATCCGATCGGTCCCGCTACCCCGTATGCGATGAGCAAGCTCGCGCAGGAAATGTTGGGCCAGCGCGGCATCAAGGAAGACGGCCAGCAGGTGCTCTTCTCGCGATCCTTCAACCACACGGGACCTCGTCAGGATTGGTCGTTCTCCGCACCGTCATTTGCCCGGCAAATCGCGTTGATCGAACGCGGGCGCTCGGCACCGGAGATTGTGGTAGGCAATCTCGACACCGCCCGCGACCTGCACGACGTGCGCGACACCGTTCGTGCGTACGCGGCGATCGTCGAACAAGGCACGCCGGGGCGCATCTATAACGTCTGTGCCGGGCAAACCTACAGGATTCGCGATGTGCTCGATCGGCTGCTCGCCCTGAGCCGCACGCCGGTCACCGTTCGAGTCGATCCGGGCCGCTACCGCCCGGCGGATAACCCGATTTTGCTCGGCGACCGAAGCCGAATCGAGCGCGAGCTGGGCTGGAAGCCGGAAATCCCCTTGGCTCAGACCCTTACCGACCTCCTTGACTATTGGCGAAGAAATAGCGAAGATCTGGGGCTTGAAGGTGTCCCCCCTCCTCTTTGATCTCGCTCCGCAGAAACCCACCACTCGGGATATCGCCCAGCAAGTCAAGGAACGCGGCCCTTCGGAGGGACTGCCCGATGCCGCGCATCTGGCCGACGGCGCCAGCTACCAGGAGGTCACCTGCCGGTCCGCGCTGAATCCCGTGAAGGGCATGCCGTTCAGCTGGACATTGAATCCCTACCGCGGATGCACGCACGGCTGCCACTACTGTTTCGCCCGCCGCTACCACGCACAGTTCGAGCTCGACAGCGACGATGCGTTCTCCTCGGTGATTCTGGTGAAACGAAATTTTGTCGACGTGCTCCGGAAAGAGCTCGACAAGCCGTCGTGGAAGCGCGAGTACGTGGCGGTGGGCACCGCAACCGATGTGTACCAGCCCATCGAAGGGCACTACAAGCTGACGCGTAAGTCGCTCGAAGCGCTCGCGGTTGCGAGAACGCCTGCGGGCATCATCACGAAGGGCCCGATGGTCGTTCGCGACAAAGACGTGCTGCTGGAATTGTCACGCCGGGCCGGCTGTACGGTTTACGTGAGCGTGCCGACCGTCGACGAAGACGCCTGGCGCATTCTCGAGCCCGGCACCGCCCATCCGCTGCAGCGGCTGCGCGCCGTGCGCGAGTTGAACGATGCCGGCGTGCGCGCGGGGGTCCTCATGAACCCGATCGTCCCGGGCCTGACGTCGCAACCCGCCAGACTCGAAAAAACCATCAAGGCCATTGCCGATCACGGCGCCGCGTTCATGGGCACGAACCTGCTCTACCTGAAAGACGGCACGCGCGTGCACTTCATGAAGTTCCTGGAGCAGCACTTTCCCGAACTGGCGACGAAATATCAGAAGCTGTATCGCGGCGCGTACGCACCTGAGGCCTACGCGAAAGAAGTGCGCGGGATGGTGAAGCTGCTGCAGAAGAAGTACCGCGTCACGAAGAGAGACGAGGACGAAAGAAAAACGCCCGACGAGAAGGACCCGTCGGGCGATCAGGGCTGTTTCGAATATTGAATTGCCGAATTTTCAATCGGCAATTGCGAATCGGCAATGCTAGTGAAGATTCATGAGCGCCTGAATCCGCTGCTCGGTCGACGGATGCGTGCTGAACATGCTCATCAGTCCCCCGCCTGAAAACGGCTTGATGATGAACATGTGCGCCGTGGCCGGATTCGCGTCGAGCGGAATCCGCTTCGAGGCCACTTCCAGCTTGCGCAGCGCGTTCATCAGACCATACGGTGAGCCGGCGATTTTCGCCCCGCCGGCATCGGCGACGAATTCGCGCGACCGCGAAATCGCGGCCTGAACCAGCATCGCCGCGAGGGGCGCGAAGATGATGGTCGCCAGCATCGCGATAGGGTTCGAGCCACCGCGCTCGTCGCGGCTGCCGCCGCCAAACATCGCGGCGAACTGCGCCATGCGCGCCACCATCATGATGGCGGCGGCGACAGTGGCCGCGATCGAGCTGATGAGGATGTCACGATGCTTCACGTGCGCCAGCTCGTGAGCGATGACGCCCTCGAGCTCGGAATCGTCGAGCAGCTGCATGATCCCCTGAGTGGCCGCGACCGCGGCGTGGCTCGGGTTGCGCCCCGTCGCGAACGCGTTCGGCGACATGTCGGGAATGACGTAGACCTTCGGCATCGGCAGGCCGGCCTGCATCGCCAGCCGGCGCGTGATGACCGACAACTTGTGATCCGGCCCGACTTCCTGAGCGCGGTACATCTTCAGCACGATCTTGTCGGAGAACCAGTACGAGACGAAGTTCATGACGACCGCAAAGCCGAAGGCGATCACCAGTCCCTGGCTGCCGCCCAGCACCTCACCCAGGGCGAGGAGCAGACCGCTTAAGAGGCCCAGCAACAGGACGGTTTTCAACGAGTTGTTCATATGGTTTTAGACGTGTTTCAGCCCGGTTCGGTTGCGAATTCCCCCTATCGGTACTCGATATAATGGGACGGATGCTGCGCGTCGGCTCGACCGTGATGACACTTCTGGCAGCCGGGTGGCTGAGCGCCTTTGCCCAGGTCCCTCAACCATTTCCGGGCCGTCAGCCTCCTCCCCGACCGGCACCGGCGAAGCCAGAGCCTCCCCCGCCGACTCCAACGGCTCCAGCGCCGCCGACCGCGCCGGCGCCGGCGCGTACGGTCAGCAACATTTGCATGCCGTCAGGCGCCGTGCCGACCGAAGCAACGCTGGGCTTCCCGATCTACCCCGACGCTCAATTCATCGCTTCCTACGACGCAACCCGCGGGCAGTGCTATCACCTCTTCGGCAGCGAGATGCCGTTCGCGGCGCTCGTCAAGTACTACCAGAGCGCGCTGAAGACCCGCGGCACGATCGTGTTCGACGCGCCGCCGGTTCACATCTTCGAGGTCGGTCGTTTCCGTGAAGAGACGATGGCGTTTCCGCCGGGAGTGACGATCAAGGACTACACGTGGAACGGCAGCGCCGGCTATATCAACCCGAAGAAGAACGGAACGCCCGCACGCTTCCCGTCTGTCATTCAAATCGTGCCCGCATTACCAGGCGCCCGGTGAGGGGTTCCGTGTTCCCGTTCCGGTTCCGAGTTCGCGGTGGCGCCTCGATCCAGTAGCGCGCCTTCATCTAGAACCGGGAATCTTGGGAACCGGAACGGTTCTGATTCCTGTTCCATGTTCCAGTTCGTGGAGCCCGCTGGATTCAGGACGCGGGCATCTAACACAAAGACGCGCTACGGAGCTCGAGGCGCCACCGGGAACCGGAACCCTTGGGAACCGGAACGGTTCCGATTCCTGTTCCATGTTCCAGTTCGCGGAGCCCGCTGGATTCAGGACGCGGGCATCTAACACAAAGACCGCGCTACGGAGCTCGAGGCGCCACCGCGAACCGGGAATCTTGGGAACCGGAACGGTTCCGATTCCTGTTCCATGTTCGAGTTCGTGAAGCGCGCTGGATTCAGGACGCGGTCATCTAAAAAAGACGCGCTACGGAACTCGAGGCGCCACCGGGAACCGGAACGGTTCCGATTCCTGTTCCATGTTCCAGTTCGTGGAGCGCGCTGGATTCAGGACGCGGGCATCTAAAAAAAGACGCGCTACGGAACTCGAGGCGCCAGCGCGAACCGGGAATCTTGGGAACCGGAACGGTTCCGATTCCTGTTCCATGTTCCAGTTCGTGAAGCGCGCTGGATTCAGGACGCGGTCATATAAAAAAGACGCGCTACGGAACTCGAGGCGCCACCGGGAACCGGAACCCTTGGGAACCGGAACGGTTCCGATTCCTGTTCCATGTCCAGTTCGTGGAGCGCGCTGGATTCAGGACGCGGTCATCTAAAGAAAGACGCGAAAGACGCGCTACGGAACTCGAGGCGCCACCGGGAACCGGAACCTTCGGAACCGGAACCCTCGGAACCCTCGGAACCTACCCCTTTTCTACGTAGATCTCTTTCTTCTTCCTGAACTCTTCCGACTTTTCCTGCATGCCGGCCTGCAGCGCATCCGCTTCGGCCACGCCATGATTGTTCGCGTAGTCGCGCACCTGTTGCGTGAGCTCCATGCTGCAGAACTTCGGGCCGCACATCGAGCAGAAATGCGCCACCTTCGCGCCTTCGGCCGGCAGCGTCTCGTCGTGATACGCGCGCGCGGTGACCGGATCGAGCGACAGGTTGAACTGATCGTCCCAGCGGAACTCGAAGCGCGCCTTTGACAGCGCATCGTCCCACGCCTGCGCGCGCGGATGGCCTTTGGCGAGGTCGGCGGCGTGCGCGGCAATCTTGTACGCGATGACACCCGCTTTCACGTCGTCCTTGTTCGGCAGGCCGAGGTGCTCCTTCGGCGTGACGTAACAGAGCATCGCCGTGCCGTACCACCCGATCATCGCCGCGCCGATGGCTGACGTGATGTGGTCGTATCCCGGCGCGATGTCGGTCGTGAGCGGACCGAGCGTGTAGAACGGCGCTTCGTCGCACCAGGCCAGCTGTTTCTCCATGTTCTCGCGAATCAGGTGCATGGGCACGTGGCCGGGGCCTTCGTTCATCACCTGCACGTCGTACTCCCACGCGATCTTGGTCAGCTCGCCCTGCGTCTCGAGCTCGGCAAACTGCGGCGCGTCGTTGGCGTCGGCGATCGAGCCAGGCCGCAGCCCGTCGCCCAGCGAGAACGAGACGTCGTAGGCTTTCATGATTTCGCAGATCTCGCGGAAGTGCGTGTAGGTGAAGTTCTCCTTGTGATGCGACGAGGCACCACTTCGCCATGATCGACCCGCCGCGCGACACGATGCCGGTGACACGCCGCGCCGTCATCGGAATGTAGCGGAGCAGCACGCCGGCGTGGACCGTGAAGTAGTCCACCCCCTGCTCGGCCTGCTCGATGAGCGTGTCGCGATAAATTTCCCACGTCAGCTCTTCGGGGCGGCCGCCGACTTTCTCGAGCGCCTGGTAGATGGGGACGGTGCCGATCGGCACCGGCGAATTGCGCAGAATCCACTCGCGCGTCTCGTGGATGTCCTTGCCGGTCGAGAGATCCATGACCGTGTCCGAGCCCCACAGAATCGCCCAGCGCAGCTTCTCGACTTCTTCGTCGATCGACGAGCTCACCGCCGAGTTCCCGATGTTGGCGTTGATCTTCACCAGGAAATTGCGGCCGATGATCATCGGCTCGAGCTCGGGGTGATTGATGTTGGCCGGAATAATCGCGCGTCCGCGCGCGACTTCCGACGCGCACGAAGCTCGGCATCGAACCCTTCGCGCGCGGCGATGAACTCCATCTCCGGCGTGACGATGCCCTTGCGCGCGTAGTGGAGCTGCGTGACGTTGTCTTTGCCGCGCAGCACCGCGCGGAAGAGCGTCTTCGGCAGCTCGGCGCGCCTCTTCGAATCGGGGATGTAGGTGCGCGGCACGGTCTGCACGTCTCCGCGCGCAGCGATCCAGTCGCGGCGCAGCGGCGGGACCCCTTCACGCACGTCGTGTCCCTGCGGTCCGCTCGAGTCGTACACCTGCAGCGGCGGCTCCCCGCCGGACAGCGAAATCTCGCGCATCGGGACCTTGTACGGCCCGACATACACTTTGCGGGAATTCGGATGCGTTTCTGTGCGCGGCCATTCGGGATCTCCTTACTGGGAGGGCGGAACTTGGCAGGACCGCGCTCCCTTCGCCGGTGTCAACCGGATCAGGTTCCAAGGGTCTTGTCTCAATCGCGCTGTCATCAGCGGGATACCCCTGGCGGTTTCACCACTATAGCAGTCTTACGCCGGTGCTGGCTACGGCCGATGGATTAACATCCGCTTACCATGGGAAAACTCTACGACTCGATTGATGGCGGCCTCCGGTCTTTCATCGAAGCTCAGCACATGTTTTTCGTGGCGTCGGCGCCCTCGACTGGCGGCCACGTCAACCTGTCGCCGAAAGGGCTCGACACCCTGCGCATCATCGACAGCCGCACGATCGTGTATCTCGATTACGTCGGTAGTGGCGCCGAGACGATTGCCCACTTGAGGGACAACGGCCGCATCGTGTTGATGCTGTGTGCCTTTGACGGCTCGCCGAAGATCCTCCGCCTGCATGGCCGCGGCGATGCCATCGAACCCACGCATGTCGAATACGCCGGCCTGCGTCGCTGTTTGCCCGGGACGTTCAGGCACGGGCGGTCATTCGGGTGCACGTGGAAAGAATTTCCGATTCGTGCGGCTACGGCGTCCCTCTCTATGAGTTTCAGGGCCACCG
Source organism: Vicinamibacterales bacterium (assembly GCA_963811435.1). Classification (GTDB taxonomy): domain Bacteria; phylum Acidobacteriota; class Vicinamibacteria; order Vicinamibacterales; family JAMQPK01; genus JAMQPK01. The sequence goes on along the minus strand of CAWERD010000002.1, from coordinate 1,429,269 downwards.
CCGCCAGCTCCCGGCCTGGGCAGAACGCAAGGGCGAAGATGGATTGATCGAGTACCAGAAGAAAAACAACCGCGAAAGCATTGACGGTCTGCCCGCCCTCGACTGGGCCCAGCCGCGTGGTGTCCTCTGACGTCAGGAGCGCCGGGCCTGACGCCTGAACTGCTGCTCTTCGATTTCGGCGGCGTGCTGGTGGAGTTTGCCGGACCGAAGGAGCTCGGACAGCACCTCCGATGGCCGTCGACGCCCGACGTGATCCTTGAGCGCTGGGTCGAGTGTCCGCACACTGATGAATTCGAGCGCGGACAGCTGTCGCCGGACGCACTGGGCCGAACGGTTCATCAAGGACTGGGACGTCGATCTGCCACCCGACGAGTTCCTGGCGAAATTCACGACGTGGTCGCGCCGCGTGCTGCCGGGCGCGAGGGAGCTGCTCGAACAACTGCGACGCGCGCTATCGGCTGGCGGCGTTGAGCAACTCGAACGAGCTTCACTGGGAGCGCAACACGAACGAGCTGCGCATCATCGAGCTGTTCGAGTTCGCGATTTCGTCGCATCAGGTCGGTTTGTGCAAACCGCATCCGGCATATTTAAGGTCGCGATCGACCGCGCCAAGGTCTCGTCGCCGGACGCGATCGTGTTTTTCGACGATCTCGCGGCAAATGTCGAGGCGGCGAAATCGGCCGGCTTGCGCGCCCATCAGGTGCGCGGCGTCGATCAGTTGCGCGAGCGATTGGTCAGCGAAGGGCTGCTGTAGCGTTTCGTTTTTCGTTTTTCGTTTTTCGTTACAGGAGCCCATGCGTCCTGCAGACACCGAATTCGCGCCGTTTTATGCCAGCTACATCGCGCGCGTCCCTGAAACGGACCCGATGCCGGCGCTCGAAGCGCAGCCCGCCGAGCTGCACACGCTCGCCGACCGCATCACCCGGACGACGAGATCTACCGCTACGCGCTCGGCAAATGGAGCGTGCGCCAGATCGTCGGCCATCTGATCGACACCGAACGGGTGATGGGCTATCGCGCGTTCTGCCATCGCCCGCGGCGAAGCGAAGCCGCTCCGGGATTCGACGAAAACGAGTACGTCGCGCGCGCCGATTCGGACGAACGACCGGTCAAGGAGCTGGCGCACGAGTTTGCCGCGGTCCGCCACGCGAACCTCTGGGCCATCCGGCGCTGGTACCGGAAGACTGGGATCGCATCGGCAACGCGAACGGAAAAGCCGTGTCGGCGCGCGCCATTGCGTACATCATGGCCGGCCACGTGCGCCATCACATGGCGCTGCTGCGGGAGCGGTACGGCCTCGAGGTGTAGCTGCTACGGACGTATGGTGATGGGAGCTTCACGCGTCGCCGTAGCCCCATCCTTCCCGCGCACGGCGGCCTCCACGCGCAGCAGATAACGGCCGGGCGCAAGCTCTTTCAGCGGAATCCGTTTCGCGTACCCGTAAATCTCCCACGGCTTCTCGCCCGACGTGCCGTTCTCCAGCTCGTCACGACTGACGATGCACCTCGGTGCCGCTCTCGGAGACGAGCCGCACAGTCACGTCGATATGGCGCGGCTGGCGTGAGCTGTCGTTGTCGTAGATTTCCGTGTAGAGCGCGAGCACATCGACTGCGCGGAAACTCGCGGCGGCTGGTCGCTGGCGCGGGCAACAGCTTTTGCTCACGTTCGGATCCGGCTGAATGCTCGGCGTCTGCTGCACCGATGGGGTCGTCATCAGCAGCCCGCCCAGCATGAGCCGCTCTTTGCGGAAATCGGGCACCTCGAGGTCGTAAAACACCGAACCCGCCTGGCCACCCACCGTTTCGCGCGCCCCAACCTTCATTTGATACCGCCCCGGAGGCAGGCTGATGCGCGGGTTCGCGCGCACGCCGTGCGCGGTCACGCGCTCGCGCGTTTCGGGCCGGAGCTTGAGATCGAGCTCGGTCCAGGCCGGCGACGATCGCCTTTCCCTGCGTCGTTGAGGCCGAAGAACGACAGCTCGATCTTGTTGGAGACCATCCCTTTCGCATTCGGCTGCGCTGTACGGGAGCCGGCTGCCGTCGATCTCGATGGCCAGCGCGATCGACGCCTCGTTCGCGGTGTTCTTGAACGGCGCGGCCTGCACGGTGAACGTGAGACCGCTCTGAGGAATAGGGCTCGTCAGCGCGGTCAGCAACGGCGTCGACGTTCTCTTTCCGTCGGGACGCCGCGCGTCGCGCGCGAGTCGCGCCTCTTCGTCGCGCTTGCGCTCTTCGGGCGTGCGGCCTCTCGGCGATGCGTAACCCTTGCGTGCTTCGACGCGCAGGCCCGGACGCTTCACGCGCACTTCGATCTTGTGGAACCGGCCGTCGCGCGGATGGGTCGGCGGATAGTAGCCGAGCACGTAATAGCGGCTGTTGGCGTCGACGATCCGCTCGAATGCCGGCGCCACGTTGTTGGTGTTCAGCGACGCGAACCCGCCCGTCTGCTCGGCCAGCTCGCGCAGCGTATCCTGCGACGTTCGGAACTCCTGCATGCAGTTCATCCTGCACGTTGAAACGCCGCCGGACGCGCCCGGTGACGCCGCTGCTCGGGCGTGTTCGTGCCCGGCACGAATAGCACCGGCCGGTCGCGCCGACCCCGTTGCCGATCCCGGCCGCCTTCCATGAAATCGGTGGTCATCCCCGCCAGGCCGCGCGGATCGATCGTGTAGAAATTCACGTTGGCGCGCGCGGCCATCGAGATCGCATCCTGCTCGCGCGAATGACCGTCGTGGCATCGTGCGCGCCGAACACGTCGCGAATGGGATAGTCGAGCCCTTCGCTGAAAAACAGCAGGGCTTTGCGGCGACCGCGGATGCTGCCCAGAAACTCCGCGGTATTCTTCAACGTGTCGAGCACGGTGAGCGCGCGGGTGCCACGCTCGAGCTCCGTGAGATCCGACGTCCGGCCGTAGCCCGCAGGCATCCGGCGAGTTGATCGATCCGGTATTCGGGTCGGCGTCGTTCCTCAGGTTCAAACCGTACGCAATACGCTGGTAATACGTGTCGAGCCTGTCCAGGTGAGCGATCGCAAGCGCCGGCCCACTGAACTTGTCGATGGCGGCGATCAGAGCTCGCGATTGGTCGTGAACTCCTGCGCCGCATCCCTGCGGCCGCTCGTATACACCACCGCGGCCAGATCGTTGGCGCCCATGTTCTCGCGGACGAACCGGCGGGCCGCGTCCTTCACGGGCACGCTGCGCATCGCGCTGACATCGAGATCGTCGAGCACGATCACATACACACGGCCGTCGAACGGCCTGCGGTTGGTCTGTGTGTCGGCGACGACCGCACGTCCCTCGTAGACGATCTCGGTCGACTTTTCCACGGGGATATTCACGAGCGAGAATGTGTCGATCTTCTGCGGCCTGCCGTTTTCGAAGACCTCGAAGTCGTCGCGCGTGAGACCGGTGACGAAATTGCCCTGGTCGTCGGTGACGACCACGTCGACGTCGACGTAGTTCACCTCGACCTCGAATGTCACGCCCGGCGCCCGCGGATCCTGCCCCCGCAGGGTGGGCGTTTGTAAAACGGCGGCCGCAGCGAGAAGAAAAAGCGCGCGATGTTGTCATTGGGTGTAGACCCAACTATTTACGGATCGCTTCAGGGGTTCGTCAAGCTCGGAATGCGCTCAAAATGATCCAAATAATTGAAATTGTTTTTTGGATTAGAAATTCCTTGAGACTCCCATGAATTTGTATCGAAATGTCGTGTCCCGTCGGTCCGTCTCGTTCCCAGCGTCGAGCTGATCGGCGTCTCGCACGTTCGCGATCTTTCGCGATCCTTCGCAGTACCGCCAATACAAATTACTGGAGTAGAGGCGAAAGTCAGTCCGGATTTTTGGAATGTTTCAGGTCCGAAAAACAAGTGGGAACTCCCACAGAATTCGATTGATTTCGGGACTTGGCGCGCCTACTCTGTGGACTTCAAACCTCCGTCAATCGACTATCGAAAGGAGACCGGCGTTCACCGGTACAGGATCCCTTGATCGCGTGCGGTTAAGTCCCGGGCTGATTCTCTCGCCTTAAAGGAGCAGAGCTATGCGACGTGTTTTTCCCACGATTTTGGTTTGGCTTATCGCGTGCGTTCCGAGTTTCGCCCAGACATTGGGCACCATCACTGGTGAAGTCAAAGATACGTCGGGCGCCGTCGTGCCCGGCGCGAGCGTCACCGTGACGAACGTCGGCACCAACGCAGCCCGCGAAACCCAGAGCAACGAAGCGGGCGCCTACAGCTTTCCAGCGCTGCCGCCCGGCCCCTATTCGGTGAAGGCCGAGCTGCAGGGCTTCCAGACGTTCGAGAGGAAAGTCGAGCTGCACGTCGAGCAGACCCTCCGTGTGGACGTCACCCTCTCGGTCGGGACGCTCTCCGAGACCGCACAGGTCACGGGCGTTGCGCCTCTCATCACGACGGAAAATGCCACGGTCGGCACGGTCATCGAGAACCGGCGGATCGTCGAGCTCCCGTTGAACGGGCGCAACTTCCTCTCGCTCGTCGCGCTCAGCCCGAACGTCAGCGCCGAGTTCGCGGGCGCCGGGCAGGCCGGCGACCGGCAGGGCGGCTCGCGCGCGAACCAGCAGCTCTCGATTTCGGGTCAGCGCCGCGAGTTCAACTACTACACGCTCGACGGCACGGACAACACGGACGTCAACTTCAATACTTACATTTTGTTGCCGTCGGTTGACGCGCTCGAAGAGTTCAAGGTCCAGACTGGTATTTACTCGGCCGAGTTCGGCCGCGCGGCCAGCCAGGTCAACGTCGTAACCAAGTCCGGCACGAACCAGTTCCACGGGACGGTGTTCGAGTTCCTCCGCAACGACGCGATGGACTCGAGGCCGTTTTCGTTTTCAGCGGCGCAGGCCGCCCTGCCGAAAGCCGCCGTTCAAGTGGAATCAGTACGGCTACACGCTTGGCGGCCCGATTTGGAGCAACAAGGTATTCTTCATGTCGAACTGGGAAGGGTACCGCGACCGCAAGCAGAATCAGCAGAACTACACATTTGCCATTGGCCGCCTGGAGGACCGGCGATTTCTCGTCCTACTCGGGGCCGCTGTACCGATCCGGCCACCTGCACCGTCGCAAGTGCGTCTGCAGTAAGGACGTGCGCAACGTTCCCCGGCAACCGGATTCCCCAAGGCCGCATCCATCCCACTTCGCTGAAGCTGCTCGAGTTCTATCCCGAGCCGAACGCCACGGGCACCGACGCCACGGGTACCGTGAACAACTACACCGGGATCCAGAATCGCGTGATCGACAAAGACCAGTTCACTCAGCGCTTCGATTTCGTCCAGAGCTCGGCATCGACCTGGATGGGCCGGTACAGCCACAGCCGCGACGACGAAATCAACCCTGCGCTGAAGCTGAACGGCACGAAGCTGGTCAACCGGATTCATCAGGCGATGGTCGGCAATACGCGGACGCTCTCGCCGACGGTCGTCAACGAATTCCGGTTCGGCTACAACTCGTTCTATAACACGTTCGGGCGCGAGCTGGCCTTCGTGCGCGACGTCACATCGGAACTGGGCATCCCTGGCATGTCGACGCTTCCGGAAACCGCCTGGGGCATTCCGAGCATCGGCATCAACGGATTGTCCGGCTTTGGCGACAGCACCGAGGGGCCGTACACCGAACCGGAACAAAGTGTTCGAGATCATCGACAACGTGTCGTGGATCAAAGGCCGGCACTCGTTCAAGGTCGGCGCCGCACTTCCGCATCGACCACTACAACCAGGTCGGCAACCAGTTCCCGCGCGGCGGGTTCCAGTTCGACGGCCGGGCGACCGGGTCGTTGGACGGCTCGGTACCGACGATCGGCGGATCCGCGCAACCGGCGCCATCGTTTGCCGACTTCCTCCTCGGCTACCAGCGTCTCTCCGAGTTGTCGGTCCAGCTGGCGGTGACGGAATTCCGCGCGGTCAGCCAGAGCTACTACGTCACCGACACCTGGAGAATGCGCGACAACATGACGCTCGATCTCGGCCTGCGGTACGAATACGTCCCGCCGTTCGAGGACAAAGCCGGCACGTTGATCAATGCCTCCATGCCGTTCTTCGATCAGGGTCTGCCGGTGGCCGACAAGTCGCGGCATCCAACCCTGGTGCGCATCGGAGAAGGGGAGTTCTACGAGGATTTCAACATCCGCTTCAATCCGGCGATTCAGACGGCACGTGACGGACGCCTCGGAAACCGCCTCGTCAACGACGACAAGCTGAACCTCGCGCCGCGGGCCGGGTGGGCCTGGACGCCGACCCCGCTGACGTCCATTCGCGCCGGCGTCGGCATGTTCTACATGCAGGACACGGGCAACCCGCGCTTCGACATGGCGCGCAACGCGGCAGGACGTCGTCAGGACACCTCGAATCAGTTTTTCAGTCAAAACTGGAATGCCCCCTTTGTGGGCTCGGGAACCAATGCCTGCGGCGTGCAGCCGCCGATCGTCTGCATCTCGAACCACTACGTACTCGGCAACGACTTCGAGCGAACCACCCCCCGGATGCTGCAGTACCTCTTCAACGTGCAGCGCGAGATCGGGGGGAACTCTGCGATTGAGATCGGCTACCTCGGCTCGCGCAGCTACCACCTCGAGCGCATGTTCGATCGCAACGACGTGTTGCCGGGACCGGGCGCCGTTCAGGACAAACGGCCCTACCCGGAGCTCACCCGGGTTCAGACGATCGGCAACGTCGCCGAAGCGAATTACAACTCGCTGACCGCCAAGCTGACGCGCCGCCTCAACAACGGGTTCTCGGCGCTCATCGGCTACACGCTCTCGAAATCCAGAGACAACGGCAGCGGTATCCGCACGCTCAACGGCGATCAGCTGTTCCCGCAGAACAGCAACTGCGTGGCGGACGAAGTCGGCAGCGGATGCGAGTGGGGCCTCTCGATCTTCGACGTCCGGCACCGCGTCGTCTCGTCGGTCCTCTACGAGCTGCCGTTCGGCGCAGGCAAGAAATGGGCACAGGAGGGAATCGGTTCCGCGATTCTCGGTGGCTGGCAGTTGACCAACATCCTGAGCCTGTCGAGCGGCTTCGCGAGAAACCCGAACGTCGGACAGGATCGCGCGAACCTGGGCCACGGCGATCAGAGACCTATGGCCGTAAGTGGCCAGGATGCTAACACTGGACCGAACACGATTCAGCAGTGGTTCAACACCGCCGCATTTGTGCTGCAGCCGGGACAAATTTACGGCGACGCTGTGCGGAACAGTATTTACGGACCGGGGATCTTCAACTTCGACATGTCGATTCTGCGGAACTTCACGCTCGGCGGCAGCAAGTCTCTGCAGTTCCGGCTCGAAGCGTTCAACACGTTCAACCAGCCCGTCTGGCAGGATCCGAACACCGCGGTGACGAGTAATCAGTACGGGCAGATCACCTCCACGCGTAAGCCGATGCGCGAGCTGCAGGTTGGCGTGAAGTTCGGCTTCTAGTCCGTTCGCACTTCCGGGGCCGTGATGGCAGCAATGCCATCACGGCCATTTTTGATCTCGACCCCTTCCTCGTTCTCCCCACTCAATCACCAGGTCTTTCTTTTGATAATCTTGCTCTTTCAGCGAGGGTCCCATGACACGTCCTGCCGCGACTGAATTCGCACCCTTCTACGCCGCCTATATCGCGCGCGTGCCTGAAACTGATCCACTTCCGGCGCTCGAAGCGCAGCCGACCGAACTTCTGACGATCGCCGACCGAATCGCACCCGAAGACGAACTGTTCAGGTATGCGCCCGACAAATGGAGCATCCGCCAGTTGTTCGGCCACCTCATCGATACAGAACGCGTGATGGGCTATCGCGCCTTCTGCATCGCACGCGGCGAGGTGAAGGCACTGCCCGGGTTCGATGAAAAGGAGTACGTCTCGAGAGCCGATTCAGAGGACCATCCGGTCAAGGAGCTCGCGCACGAGTTCGCTGCGGTTCGTCACGCAAACCTCTGGGCCATTCGTCGGTGGACCGACGAGCATTGGAGCCGGGTCGGCAATGCGAACGGGTACTCTGTTACGGCGCGCGCCATCGCTTACATCATGGCGGGACATGTCCGGCATCACGTGGCGATTCTGCGGGAGAGATATGAAGTGGAAGCATGAAACTGTACAACGAGCTCGCGTCGTGGTGGCAGCTGATGTCGCCCGCGAACGAATACATCGAGGAAGCGACGTTCTACCGCAACACTCTTCATAACGCTTCGACGCAACCGATTCGGACGGTTCTCGAGCTTGGCAGCGGCGGCGGTAACAACGCATCTCACATGAAGCACCACTACGAGGAACTGGTGCTGGTGGACGTCTCCCCCGGCATGCTCGCGATGAGCCGCGCGCTGAATCCAGAGTTGGAGCATCAACAGGGCGACATGCGCACGGTCAGGCTCGGCCGGCAATTCGATGCGGTGTTCGTCCACGATGCGGTCTGTTACATGACGACCGAGTCCGATCTGCGCCAGGCGATCGACACGGCGTTTGCACACTGCAGGCCGGGCGGGGTCGCGTTGTTCTGCCCCGATTACGTTCGAGAGAATTTTGAAGCCGGGGCCGAACACGGCGGTGAGGACGATGGGGCGCGAGGCATGAGGTGGCTATCGTGGCAATGGCAGCGCGATCTACACGACACGACGTACTTCGTCGACTATGCCTGCCTGCTTCGTGAGAACGACGGGTCGGTGCATGTCGAACACGATCGGCATCTGGAAGGCGTGTTTCCACGCGACTCGTGGATACGATTGTTCCGGGAGACCGGATTCGAGCACAAGGTCCTGCCGTTCGAGCATTCAGATCTCGGAGCCCGGAAAGCACGAAGTGTTTGTGTGCCTCAGGCCGGTAGCCGGTAGCCGGTAGCCGGTAGCGTAGCCGGTAGCCGGTAGCCGGTAACAGCATCACGCAAGTTTCCTCAAGATAAAGCACTTCAGGTAATACGTCTCCGGCATGCCGAGCACGACCGGATGATCCCTCCCCTGCATGCGCTTCTCCACCACGCTGACGTCGACTCTCGCGTCGATCGCGGCATCGAAGATCACCTCGGCGAATGCGGCTTCGTTGACATGATACGAGCAGCTGCAGGTTGTCAGGAACCCGCCGGGCTTCAGCAGCTTCAACGCTCGCAGGTTGATTTCCTTGTAGCCGGAAAGCGCTTTCGGGATGGCCGTCTTGCTCTTGGCGAATGCCGGCGGGTCGAGGACGATCGAGTCGAACGTCTCGCCCATCCGTTCGAGCGTGCGAAGCTCGTCGAACACGTTCGTGGTCCGCACGTGTACGTTTGCCAACCCGTTGCGCGCCGCGTTCGCGCTGAGAAGCGCGGTCGCATCCTCTGAAATATCGAGCGCCGTCAGCTCGGCCACATGCGCCGCGAGCTGCAAGGCAAATCCGCCGGCATAGCTGAAGCAATCGAGCGCCCGCCCGCGGACGTACTGGGCCGCCGCAATGCGGTTCTCACGCTGATCGAGGAATGCGCCGGTTTTCTGTCCGTGCCGCAAGTCGACGTCGTACTCGATCTTCCCTTCGCGTACCGGCACCCTGTCAGGAATGTCCCCCTGCATCACGGCGACGGTCTGCTCCAGTCCTTCAAGCAACCGCACCCTCGGATCGTTCCGCGCGATGATGCCGCGTGGCGCCAGGAGCTCGGAAAGCAGGCTGGTGATCTCGGGAAGCAGGCGATCGGTTCCCTGCGACAGCGCCTGGAGCGAGAGGTAGTCGCCGTACCGATCGACGACCAGCGAGGGGATCAAATCGCCCTCGCCATGCACCAGACGGAACGCGGTCGCATCGATGCCGATCCGTTCTCGAAACGAGAAGGCCTGTTCGAGACGCATCCTCCAGAAGCCTCGATCGACGGGCACGTCGTGGCGTGTCAGAATCCGCAACGTGATCTGCGACCGATCGCTGAAAAAAGCGCGGGCCAGGAAACGCCCGCCTGGACTGACAACGCGAACGACCGCTCCGGGTTCGCCCCTGCCGCTCGCCACGTCGGCCTTGTAGACCCAGAAGTGGCCGTTGCGGATCCGCTCCTCACCCCGCGGGGTGACGGTGATGGTTTGTTCCATATTGGACGGTTCCCGGTTTCAAATTCCAGTTCCGAGTTCGCGGTGGCGCCTCGAGTTCAGCAGCGCATCATTGTTCACGTCAAAAGCGCGCTACACGAATTAAGAATGACCGCGTACTGAGTCCATCGCGCTCCTCGAACCGGGAACTTGAAACCGGAACATGGAACCCCCAGGCCCGAACCGTATTATCATTCCACCCTCATGCGGATTGCGATTGGCGCAGACCATGCAGGCTTTGCCCTCAAAGAACACCTGAAAGCAACGCTCACGACGCTCGGACATCAGGTCGACGATCACGGCACCGACAGCGAGGCGTCTGTCGACTACCCGCCGATCTGCGCGGCCGTCGGACGGGCGGTGGTGTCGGGACACGCCGATCGAGGGATCGTTCTGGGTGGCAGTGGTCAGGGCGAGCAGATTGCGGCCAACAAAGTACGTGGCGTACGCGCCGCATTGTGCAACGATCTTTTTACGGCCAGCCTCTCGCGCCAGCACAACAACGCGAACGTGCTGTCGATGGGCGGGCGCATCGTCGCCTTCGGCCTCGCAGATGAGATTCTCAAGCTGTGGCTCGACACGCCTTACGAGGGCGGCCGGCACCAGAAGCGGCTCGATCAAATTGCGGAGATTGAAAACACATGACGCTGAAAGCCGACGCTCCGTCACGCTCGCTCAGCCTCGCGGAGTCGGATCCCGAGATCGCCGAGGCCGTGCGCAACGAGCGGCATCGCCAGAACGAGGGCCTGGAGCTCATCGCCTCTGAAAACTTCGTCAGTCAGGCGATTCTCGAAGCGGCCGGTTCCGTGCTGACGAATAAATATGCTGAAGGCTATCCGGGGAAGCGCTACTACGGTGGCTGCGAGTTCGTCGACGTGGCCGAGACGCTGGCCATCAACCGCGCGAAGGCGCTCTTCGGCGCCGAGCACGCCAACGTGCAGCCCCACTCGGGCGCGCAGGCCAACATGGCGGTCTATTTCACGCTGTTGAAGCCGGGCGACACCGTGCTGGGGATGAACCTCGCGCATGGCGGGCACCTCACGCACGGCCACCCACTGAATTTCTCAGGCAAGCTCTACACGATCGTTCCGTACGGCGTGCGCAAAGACGACGAGCGCATCGACTACGACGAGCTCGCCCGCCTCGCCGACGAGCACAAACCCAAGATGATCATGGTGGGCGCGAGTGCCTATCCGCGCGTCATTGATTTCGCCCGCATCAGCGAAGCGGCCACGCGCGTCGGCGCACCCATGGTCACCGACATGGCGCACATTGCGGGGCTTGTCGCGGCAAAACAGCATCCAAGCCCGGTGCCGCACTCAGACTTCGTCACGACGACGACCCACAAGACGCTGCGGGGGCCACGGGCAGGCATGGTGCTCTGCCGTGAGAAATACGCGAAGGATCTCGACAAGGCCGTGTTCCCCGGCCTGCAGGGTGGACCCCTGATGCACATCATCGCGGCCAAGGCCGTGTGCTTCAAAGAAGCCGCCGAGCCGTCATTTGTCGAGTACCAGAAGCAGATCGTGACCAACGCGAAGCGGCTCGCATCGGCGCTGGTCGCCAGCGGATTCAGGCTCGTCAGCGGCGGCACCGACAATCATCTGATGCTCGTCGACGTCTTTTCGCGCGGGCTGACGGGCAAGGCCGCCGAAGCGGCCCTCGGCAAAGCCGGCATCACCGTAAACAAGAACGCGATCCCATTCGATCCGAACCCGCCGATGACGGCGAGCGGCATCCGCGTCGGCACGCCGGCGGTCACCACGCGCGGCATGGGCGAGCGCGAGATGGACAAGATTGGCGAGCTGATCGCACGCGCGCTGAAGACCCCCGATGACGCCGCCGCGCTCGGCATGGTGAAGGTGGAAGTCGAGAAGCTGTGCCGGATGTTCCCGCTGTACGGGGCCTGACCCCCGCTCATCGGGGTCTGCCCCCCGAGACATCACGGGGATCAGACCCCAGGCACACCACACTTGTCGACCGCGTCGCCGGCGTCTTCGCCGATTCGGGATCGCTCGCACAGGCCTTGCCGTCGTTCGAGAGCCGTCCCGCCCAGCGCGAGATGGCCGAGGCGGTGGCCGGCACACTGCAGAACGGCGGCGTGCTGCTCGTCGAAGCGGGCACAGGAACCGGCAAGACGCTCGCGTATCTCGCCCCGGCGATTCTGAGCACGCAGCGCGTGCTCGTCTCGACCGGAACGAAAACTCTCCAGGAGCAGATCTACTTCAAGGATCTCGCCGTTCTGCGCGAGGCGCTGGGCGTGCCGTTTACCGCGACCTACATGAAAGGCCGCGGCAACTATCTCTGCCTCCACCGCTTCGAATCGTTTCGCGAGAATGCCACGAACGGCACGTTGCAGCTCTTCGGCGAGTCTGCGGCGCAGGTCTTTCTCCCGGTCATCGAAGAATGGTCCAGGCAGACCGAGACGGGCGATCGCGCAGAGATCGCCGATCTTCCTGAGGATCTGCCGTTCTGGGGAGAGATCGCCGCGACATCGGAGAATTGCATCGGCACCGAGTGCCCGCGCTACACCGAATGCTTCGTCACTCGGATGCGCGCGCGGGCGGCGGAATCGAATCTCGTCATCGTGAACCATCACCTGCTCTGCGCCGACGCAGCCGTCCGGCAAAGCGCGTATGGCGAAGTCATCCCCGAATGCAGCTATGCCATCGTCGACGAAGCGCATCAGCTCGAGGACGTCGCCACGCAGTATTTCGGCGTTTCGGTCAGCAACTACCGGTTCGACGAGCTCGCGCGGGACGGCGAGCGTCTTGTTGCCTCCGGTATCGCCGGCGAGAGAGGGCCGGAGCTGCGGGATGCGCTCGACCGCGCACGAGAGCGCGCGCACGATTTTTTCAGAAACGTCGGCAGCAACCTGCCCGCGCGCACCCAGCAGGGGACTGAGAACCGGGTCCGCGTCACCTCGAAGACGCTCGAACCATTTTACGAGGACGCCGCGCTCGTCATGGGAGCGCTCGACGTGCTCGAATCGACCGCGGCGCTGATCAAACCCCCTCCTCCTGACGCGGACAAGCCGCAGGAAGCAACGAAGATGGATCTCGCAGGGCTCGCGAATCGGGCGGGCGAACTGCGTGACGAACTGCGATTCATCCTTCGCGCGAACGAACGAGACTACGTGTACTTCCTGGAAACGCGGGGCCGCGGAACTTTCCTTCGGGCCGCCCCGATCGACGTCTCGACGATCCTGCGCGATGTCCTCTTCGATCGCATGAAGGCCACGGTGCTCACGTCGGCCACCCTTACGGTGGACGGCGCGTTTGACTACATCCGCGGCCGCCTGGGCCTCGAGAAATCGGGCGCCACACAGTTTGTCAAACTCGCGTCGGAGTTCGATTACAAGCGGCAGGCAATCCTGTATCTGCCGCGCCGCATGCCGGATCCGCGCTCGAGCGATTTCCCGGCCGCGGCGGGACGCGAGATCATCGGCATCCTCGAGGCGAGCCGGGGCCGCGCGTTCGTCCTGTTCACGAGCTATGCCGCCATGCGCGCGATTCAGGCGATCGCCGAAATCGAGCTGTCCTATCCGATCCTCGTGCAGGGATCGGCGCCACGGTCGGCGCTTCTCGAGCAATTCAGAAAGACGCCCAACGCCGTGCTCCTTGCGACATCCAGCTTCTGGCAGGGCGTTGACGTCATGGGCGAGGCACTGAGCTGCGTCATCATCGACAAGCTGCCGTTTGCCTCGCCAGGCGATCCGATTACGGCCGCACGCATCGAGGCCATAGCCGAGCGGGGCGGTCAGCCGTTCGGCGAGTACCAGGTGCCGCTGGCAATCCTGACGCTTTTGCAGGGGCTCGGCCGGCTGATCCGCCATCGAGACGATCGCGGCGTACTGGCCGTGCTCGATCCGCGGCTGCAGACGATGGGCTATGGCCGCCGATTTCTGGCGTCGCTGCCACCGGCGGCCATCACCCGCGAGCTCGACGACATTCGCCGCTTTTTCGGGCCCAATGAAGCGTAAGGGCAGGTTCGTGTAAACTAATGACTAGTTTTCCTTGTAATTAGCCGATATTAAGGTCTTTGTGGAGGACTGACATGTTTTCCGGAAAACTCGGACGGCGGACGCTGACTTCGTGCATCGCGGGCGCGATTCTCGCCCTCGCCGTGCCTGCCCTTGCACAGACCGGTCGCATCCAGGGCAAGGTCGTGGATGACAAGGACGCGGCGGTTCAGGGTGCCCAGGTTCTGGTGACGGCGATTCCTGATCAGGGCGGCCAGAAGTGGCAGGCGACCAGCGATAAGAACGGGAACTACATCATCGGCACGCTGCCCAAGTCGGGCCAGTATCTCGTCATCGCCTCGAAAGACGGGGTCGGCGAGGACGAGGCGCGCGTGGCGGTCAAGATCGGCAACTTCACGACGACCAACTTCAAGCTGTCGCGCGCCGCGCGCGTCAGCGAGGAACAGGCCAAGAAGAACGCCGAGATCAAGAAGTTCTTCGAAGCCGGCGTCACCGCCGCCCAGGCGGGGAATCACCAGGGTGCCGTCGAGGCGTTCACCAGCGCCGCCAATGCCATGCCGACCTGCGCCGATTGCTACTTCAACGTCGCTGTCTCGCAGCAGATGTTGAAGAATTCGGCAGCCGCCGAGGCCGCCTTCAAGAAGGCCATCGAGCTGCGGCCGAACTACCCCGAAGCGTACAACGCGCTTGCTGCCCTCTACACGGCAGACAAGAAAATGGACGACGCCGCGGCCGCTTCGGCCAAGGCGGCGGAGCTGAGCGTGGCTGCCGGTGGCGGCGGCAACGCCGACTCGCTCTATAGCGCCGGCGTCGGCCTGTGGAACGCGAACAAGTTCCCCGAGGCGGGCTCGACATTCGAAGCGGCGGTCAAGGTCGAATCCCAATCACGCCGACTCGCACTTCATGCTCGGCAAGGTGAATCTGAACCTTGGCAAGCTGAAGGAAGCGGCCATGGAATTCGAGATGTACCTGAAGCTCGAGCCGAACGGCAAGAACGCGGCAGAGGCGAAGACGACGTACGAAGCACTCAAGCCAATGTTGAAATAGGCTTGGGTTCCTAGGTTTCCGGTTCCACGTTCAGGCCGGGTCTCTCGTCCACCGTCGCGCGAGGTGGAAGACCCGGCCTTTTTTTCTTTGATGGCCCTCCACACCGACATCGCTCGCAACTTGGCCGAGGCCCGGCTGCGCATCCAGACAGCGGCCCAGGCCGCCGGCCGGCAGCCCGAGGACGTCCGCCTCCTTGCCGTCTCTAAAACATTCAGCCTGGAGCACATCAGGGCCGCTGTAGCGGCCGGCCAGGAGGACTTCGGCGAAAACCGGGTGCAGGAAGCACTACAGAAAATCGATGGATCAGCCGACCTTAAGATCAGATGGCACCTGATCGGAACGCTCCAGTCGAACAAGGTTCGCAGGGCGGTTTCGCGCTTCAGCGCCATTCATTCGGTGGACAGCCTGCGGTTGCTCGAGACGATCGACGCGGCCGCCGCCGACGCCGGAGCCGGACCGGAGCTGCTGGTGCAGGTCGACCTCGCAGGCGAGGCGACCAAGCACGGTGCACCGCCCGCCGAGGCGAAAGACATCGTCAGATCCGCCGCGCGCTGCCGCTCCGCCAGGTGCGTCGGGCTGATGACGATTCCGCCGTTCTTCGAGACAGCCGGAGGATGCGCGGCCGTACTTCGCTCAGCTCACAGACCTGCGTGCGACGCTTCTGAAAGAGGGGCTCGAGCCGGCGATGCTGCGGGAACTGTCCATGGGCATGAGCCACGATTTCGACGTCGCCGTGCAGGAAGGAGCCACGATCGTGCGGCTCGGCACGGCCATTTTCGGGAAGCGCCCTGTTTGAAAACAGAAGGTCAGAAGATTAGAAAACTGGAGACCACGGTATGAAAGTCAGTCCTCTCGATCTTCGTCAGCTTCGTTTCCGATCGGCCTTCCGGGGCTTCGATCGCGCCGAAGTGCAGGCGCTCATCCTCGAAGTCGCAGACGACTACGAAAACGCGCTGCGGGAGGTCGATCGCCTCCGGCAGGAGATCTCCAAAATGGAAGCGCTGCTCAACCAGCACCGCGAGCACGAGCGCGACCTGCGAGACACGCTCGTCACCGCTCAGCGCGTGTCCGACGACATCCGCTCGAACGCCGAGGCGCAGGCGAAGCAGATCGTCCGCGAAGCCGAGGGCCGGTCAGAGCTGCTGCTCCAGAAGACGCAGGCGCGGCTCGAAGACGTGCAACGGGAGATCGACGGCATGAAGATGAAGCGGCGCGAAGTCGAGGCGACGCTCGAGTCGTCGGTGACGGCCCTGCGCAGCACGCTCGAGTTCGTGCGCGAGCAGGAACAGCGCGAGCGCGAAGACAAGATTCTCCTGCACCGCCCGCGCGCCTCCGAAGCGCCGTCGCAGCCCGAGGCCACCAATGAGATCCGGCGCGTGGGTTCAGGAAACGCCTGACGGCGTTTCGCTGCTGGTCAAAGTCATCCCCCGCGCCGGCGTCACCCGGGTCGCCGGCACTCGCGAAGGCCGGCTCCTCATCCGCCTTGCAGCGGCCCCAGTCGACGGGGCCGCCAACGATGCCCTCATCGCGTTCCTGTCGGAGATGCTGAAGGTGCCAGCCCGGAATATCAGACTCGAGGCTGGCGCCCGGAGCCGCAACAAACACCTGATCATTGCGGGAATCACGCCAGCGCAGATCGCGCGTGCTCTCTCCGTCCCCTAGAGGCTGATGGTGAGCACGTCGACGTTCATCTTGAACTCCCAGGGATAGAAGTAGCGCGGCAGCAGCTCAATTTTTTCGGTATACGTGGCGTCGATCTGAAGGTGGTTGTTCTGCCGGCGCACGGTCGCCGCGTCAGGGTCGAGTGGAATCCCGCGTTGCTGAGCCGATTCCAGTACTTTGTTGCGCAGCTCACCATCGCTCTGGCGACCCGCAAACTGCGCGATCTGTTGCACATCGTCGCGGAAGTTGTAGTACCGCAGATACACTGTGCCTGCACGATAGGTCGCGTGCACGACAAGCGCGGCGACGATCAGCTTGATGATGGTTTTCATGGCTCGCGCCTCATCAGCGCACCTGGTGAAGCAGCCGCCTCCACCGGGTTCCGGTCAGGATGTTGCCCGCTTCGGCCTCGTACGACCAGTAAATCACGAGCGCTCTGCCCTTCACATAATCGCGCGGGAGAAAGCCCCAGTACCGGCTATCCTGCGAGTTGTCCCGGTTATCGCCCATCACAAAATAGTGTTTCGGCGGAACAGTGAACGGGCCATAGCTCTCGCGCGGATCGCCGTTCGACGGCTGGCGGTCGCCCGGCTCCAACTCGTCCGGCACCGGCGGCGGTTCCTCCAGATAATGAGCATACGGCTCATCCAGCAGCTTGCCGTTCACGTACACGCGCTTGTGACGCACTTCGACCTGGTCGCCGGGAAGGCCGATGACTCGCTTGATGAAATCGCGCTCGGGCTCTTCCGGATACTTGAAGACGATGACCTCGCGACGCGCGATGTCGCTCATCGGCAGCAATGCGCTCTCCGACGCCGCTCAAGTACGAGCCGAAAACGAACTTGTTGACGAGCAGGTGATCGCCGATGAGCAGATTCGGCTCCATCGAGCCGGTCGGGATCTTGAACGCCTGGACGACGAACGTCCGGATGAACAGCGCGAGCACGACGGCAATGACCAGCGACTCGAAATACTCGCGTGCAACCGATTTCTTGAACGCCTGCTGAGTCATTCGCCTTCCGTGCCCATTTTCAGCACGGCCAGAAATGCCTCCTGGGGTATTTCGACCTTGCCGACGCGCTTCATCCGCTTCTTGCCTTCCTTCTGCTTTTCGAGAAGCTTGCGCTTGCGCGAGATATCGCCGCCGTAACACTTCGCCAGCACGTTCTTGCGCAGAGCCTTCACCGATTCGCGGGCGATGATCCGCCCGCCGATGGCGGCCTGAATCGCCACCTCGAACATCTGACGCGGAATCAGCTCGCGCATCTTCGACGCCAGCGCCCTTCCGCGCGCATACGCGTTGTCGCGATGCACGATGACGGACAAGCGCGTCCACGGGATCCCCGTTGACGAGGATGTCCATCTTCACCAGCGGCGAGGCCCAGTAGCCGGTTACATGATAGTCGAGCGACGCGTAGCCGCGGGACAGCGTCTTGAGCCTGTCGTAGAAATCGAGCACGACTTCGTTGAACGGCAGCTCGTAGGTGATGAGCACGCGGTTCGAGCTCAGATACTCGAGCGATTTCTGCACGCCGCGCTTTTCCTGGCAGAGCTGCAGGATCGCGCCCACGTGCTCGACCGGCGTCAGCATCATCGCCGTAATGATGGGCTCTTCGATCCTCTCGACGTTGGCCTCGGGAAGCTTGGAAGGGCTGTCGATCTCGAGCACCTGCCCATCGGTCGTCATCGACGCGGTAAAGCACGCCCGGCGCCGTCGTCACGAGATCCATGTTGAATTCGCGCTCGAGCCGTTCCTGCACGATTTCCATGTGCAGGAGCCCCAGGAACCCGCAGCGGAATCCGAAGCCGAGGGCCGCGGAGGTCTCCGGCTCGAAGAAAAACGACGCATCGTTCAAGCGCAGCTTTTCGAGCGCTTCACGCAGTTCAGCGTAGGCGTGGCTTTCGACCGGATACAGTCCGGCGAAGACCATCGGCTTGAGCTCCTTGAAGCCGGGGAATGCCTGTTCCGCCGGCCGATGGGTCTCGGTGATCGTGTCGCCGATCTTGGCGTCGCTCACCGTCTTGATGTTCGCGACGACGAACCCGACTTCGCCCGGGCCCAGCTCGTCGATCGGCTCTGGCTTGGGCGAGAACACGCCGATCTGCTCGATCTCGTAGTCCTGCCCCCGCGCCATCAGGCGAATCTTCGTGCCCTTCCTCAGCATGCCTTCGAGCACTCTCGCCACAATCACGACACCTCGATACGGGTCGTACCACGAATCGAAGATGAGCGCCTTCAGCGGCGCCGACGAATCCCCTTTCGGCGGCGGCAGCCGCGCGACGACGGCTTCGAGCACGTCCGTGATGCCGATGCCTTCCTTCGCGCTCGTCAGGATGGCGTTCGAGCCGTCGAGGCCGATGATCTCTTCGATCTGACGCCGCGCCTCTTCGGGCTGCGCGCCGGGAAGATCGATCTTGTTGATGACGGGGATGATCTCGAGATTGTGCTCGACGGCAAGATACGCGTTCGCGAGCGTCTGCGCTTCCACCCCCTGCGAGGCGTCCACCAGCAGCACGCGCGCCTTCGCACGCGGCAAGGGATCGCGTGACCTCGTACGAAAAATCGACGTGCCCTGGCGTGTCGATCAGGTTGAGCGACGTAGCTCTGGCCGTCTTTTGCGGTGTAGTTCAGCCGGACCGGATGCGCCTTGATCGTGATGCCGCGCTCGCGCTCGAGATCCATCGAGTCGAGCACCTGCGCCTCCATCTCGCGGGCCTGCAGGGCGCCCGGTCGCCTCGAGAAGGCGGTCGGCCAGCGTCGACTTGCCGTGATCGATGTGCGCGATGATGGAAAAATTTCGGACGCGCTGAGGATCCATGAATGGCTTCAGGCTTCAGGCTCTAGGCTTCGGGCCTGAGTTGCAGCCGAGTGCATCAATTGTATCGTGTGTGGCCCGGAGCCTGAAGCCGGACGCCGGAGCCGATGCGCGAGTCAGCGTCGATCGAGCGGGATGTACGTCTGCGGGTACTGCGGGCCCGATGTACTCGGCGCGCGGGCGGATCAGGCGGTTGTTCGCGTATTGCTCGAGCACGTGTGCGGTCCAGCCCGAGATGCGGCTCACCGCGAACACCGGCGTGAACAGGTCGACCGGAATGCCGAGCGCGTAGTACGTCGTCGCCGAGTAGAAATCGACGTTCGCGTTCAGCTTCTTCTCGGCCTTGACGACCTGCTCGATCGTCTGCGACATCTGGAACCAGGCGAAGGTTGCCCGTTCGACGGCACAGCTCCTCCGACATCTTCCGCAGATGCGTCGCGCGCGGATCTTCCGTGCGATACACGCGGTGGCCGAACCCGGGAATCTTCTCTTTCCTGCCGAGCTTGGCGCGGATGATCTCCTCGATCTTCTGATCGGTCGCATCCTGCCCGATCTCGAGCAGCAGGTTCATCACGTCGGTGTTGGCGCCGCCGTGCAGCGGCCCCTTCAGCGCGCCGATCGCGCCGGTAATCGCGGAATGCACGTCGGTGAGCGTCGCGGCCGCCACGCGCGCGGCAAACGTCGACGCATTGAACTCGTGGTCGGCGTGCAGCACGAGCGCCACGTCGAGCGCCCGGGCCTCCAGCTGGCTCGGCCGCTTGCCGGTCAGCATGTACAGGAAATTCGCGGCGTGGCTGAGCGCGGGATCGGGCTCGATGACGCCGCCGCCCGCTGCGATCCGTGCCGAAGGTCGCCACGATCGGTACCAATCTGCGCCGTCAGCTTGACGCTGGTGCGGTAGCGGCCCTCCGGCAGACATGTCGTTGGCGCCGGAATCGTAGTGCGACAGCGCGGACACCAGCGTGCGCAGCGCGTCCATCGCCGTTCGACGGCGGAAGCGACCGCATGAGCCGCAGCACACCTTCCGGCAGCGGCCGCGACGCGGCCAGCTGCGACTGCAGCTCGCCCAGCTCGGCGCGATTCGGCAGCCGGCCGTGCCACAGCAGGTAGCACACTTCCTCGAACGTCGCATGCTCGGCGAGATCGTGGATGTCGTAGCCGCGATACGCCAGCACGCCGCGCTCGCCGTCCAGATAACAGATGGACGACGACGCGACGACGACGTCTTCGAGTCCGGCTTTTGACGGGAGTGTCAACGGCCATCTACATGAGGATGATAACGTACTCGAGTCGAGCAGTCGGCAGTCGGTCTCAGTCCAGCAGTCGAGCAGTCGAGCACGACTCCGGCAGATCGACTAGACGGCTGACCATGACTGAGACAGACTGACTGCCGACTGTCGATTAGCTACTGACTATCCGAGACCTGCGTCTTCAGGACGACGCTGTCGCCCGCGAACTGCTGAACGACCGAGAGCAGGCCCGTGTAAAGGAAGCCGATCTGGAAGAGCACGAGGAACGGCAGCGTGCCGTAGATGCCGTTGCGCGAGCGCGTAGAACACCGTCGCCGTGAAGTAGAAGCCGAGGCCGAGCTCGATCAGCGGCTGAACCGTGACCGACTGGCGATACCGCTTGCTCGACCCACTCGTCGCCGTCGCCTTCAATGCGGTACTTCGGCGTTCGGGCGAACTCGCGTCTTCTTGTCGAAGAGCGCTTCGAGCACCGCCTTCGTGTTGTTCACGCAAAGGCCGATGCCGATCGACATCAGGAACGGCATGTAGCGAAGCCGCGTGATCCAGTCCTTGTGAATCTCCCGCTGGCAGACGATGTAGAAATTGCAGAACGACATCGTCGCCGCGAAGAACAGCGGCACGTCGATGAGCAGCATCTCGTACCAGCCCATCTTGTAGCGGATCACCATCGACGGGAACATCAGGACGCAGAGCACCGACATCAGCAGGTAGTTGAAATTCGCCGTCAGATGAAAGAACGCTTCGGCCTTCACCTGCGAGCGGCAGATCGGCCTGCAGAATCTGCGGCAGCAGCTTCCTGCACGTCTGAATCGAGCCCTTCGCCCAGCGGTGCTGCTGCGACTTGAACGCGTTCATCTCGACCGGCACTTCGGCAGGCGACACCACGTCGGGCAGGAAGACGAACTTCCAGCCGCGCAGCTGGGCGCGATAGCTCAGGTCGAGATCCTCGGTCAGCGTGTCGTGCTGCCAGCCGCCGGCGTCGGTCGATCGCTTCGCGCCGCCACATGCCGGCCGTGCCGTTGAAGTTGAAGAAGCGGCCGGCGCGGTTGCGGGCGCCGTGCTCGAGCACGAAGTGACCATCGAGCAGCATCGACTGAATCTTCGTCAGCAGCGAGTAGTCCTGATTGATATGGCCCCAGCGCGCCTGCACCATGCCGACCGTTCGGGTCGCCGAAGTGCGGCAGCAGCCGGTGAAGAAAGTCGTGGCCTGGCAGGAAATCGGCGTCGAAGATGGCGATGAAGGTGCCGCGCGCGACCTTCAGCCCGGCTTCGAGCGCCCCGGCCTTGTAGCCGGTGCGATCGGTCACGGTGGAAGTACTTGATGTCGATGCCTTGCGCGGCGTGGCGGCGCACGGCCAGCTCGGCAATCTCGCAGGTTTCGTCGGTCGAGTCGTCCAGCACCTGGATTTCGAGCAGCTCGCGAGGGTAATCGAGTGCGGCAGACGGCTTCGATAAGCCGGTCGGCCACATACATTTCGTTGTAAATCGGAAGCTGGACGGTGACGACCGGCAGCGGATCGAGCGGCGGCGGTTCGACGGGTTGGGAATCCTTATGCCTCATGTAAAGATACACGAGGTAGTAGCGGTGCCAGCCGTACACCGCCAGAATGCTCAGAACAAAGAAGTAGCTGACGAGAATGATTGTGTCAGAAGGAGTCATTCGGTGAGCAAAGCCGGCGGCAAAACGTCCGCAGATTATACTCCAGATCCATGACTTTGGCCGACTTACAGCAATTGCTGGACCACGTACGGCCGGCCATGTCGCCCCCGAGGCCGCCGCCGAACAGGTCCTGCAACTCGTTAATACTCAGTGCGTCGAGTCGTTTCAGGATCTCGGCTTTGCGCGGGTGGATCATCAGCGCGAGCTGCGGCAGGGCTTTCCGGAAGTCGTGTTCGGGCTGGGCAAGACGCCCGAACAGGTCGCGGCGATCTCGGCAGAGATTGTGGTCGCGCGGCCATACCCTGCTGGTCACGCGTGCCAGCGAGGATGCGTTCGCCGCCGTGCAGCAGGCGTGTACCCGGGGCGGCGTTTCAGCCGTCGCTCGCACCATTACCTATCGCCAGACAGACGTACAGCCGGGCCGCGGAACGATTCTCATCGCCGCGGCGGGCACCTCCGATCTGCCGGTGGCCGAGGAGGCGTGCGTCACCGCCGAAGTGATGGGCAACACGGTCGACCGGCTGTTCGATGTCGGTGTGGCCGGCATCCATCGCCTGCTCGGCGAGCACGCGCGCCTGATCGGCCGCACGGGTGGTCATCGTCGTGGCCGGGCATGGAAGGCGCCCTGCCGAGCGTCATTGGCGGGCTCGTGAAGGTGCCGGTGATCGCCGTGCCGACGAGCGTCGGGTACGGCGCCAGCTTCGGCGGGCTGGCGGCGCTGCTGGGCATGCTGAACAGCTGCGCGGCCGGCGTGTCAGTCGTGAATATCGACAACGGATTCGGCGCGGCGGCGATCGCAAGTCGGATTAATCATTCTGAGGTTCTAGGTTCTCGAGTTCAGTTCTGAGTTCCGGGTCCAGCGCGAGAACCGAACCTTGAACGTGGAACCGAACGAACAACAGTTCATGACCAGGAGCCCTTCGCGCGCTCGAGTGGGACCAGATCGTCGAGGTCGTGCGCGGCTTTGCGCTCACGCCGCTGGGCGCAGCCCGTCTCGCCGAGCTCGAGCCTCAATCGGACCCGCACCGCGTCGTCGCAGCTGCTCGCGGCGACGACCGAAGGCGTCAAGTATCTCGACGCGAATCCTCCGTTCTCGCTGCACGCGCCCGACGATCTCGAGGCCGTGCTGGCGGCGCTGGCCGTCGAGGGGCGCGCCCTCGAACCGCTGCGGCTGCTCGCCTTTGCCGATTTTCTCGATTCCGTCGGCGCTGACGTGCGCCGACGATCCGGCGCGTCAGCGGCGCCTTTCCCGACGCTGAAGACACATCGCAGAAAGCTGCGGATCGTTCAAGAACCAGATCGCCGACGTGCGCAGCAAGATCGATCCGTCCGGCGAAGTGAACGACAACGCCAGCCCGGAGCTCGCGCGGCTGCGGACGCAGCTGCGCAAGCAGCGCGCGCGGCTGCGCTCGACGCTCGAGTCCTACCTGCGCGGCAAAGACACGTCGCGCTACCTGCAGGACCAGGTCGTCAGCGACCGCGACGGCCGCTACGTGCTTGTCGTGAAGGCCGAGCATCGCACGGCGATTCCGGGAATCATTCACGGCAGCTCGGGCAGCGGCGCGAGCCTCTATCTCGAGCCGCTGAGCACCGTCGAGATCAACAACGAGATCGTCGCGCTCGAGCAGCAGGAACGCGAAGAGATGCACCGCATCCTCCGGCAGCTCACCGACATGTTCCGAACGCAAGCCTGTCGAGCTGCGGCAGGCGGTCGACGCCGCCACCGAGCTCGACGTCATTCAGGCGAAAGTGCGATTCGCGCACCTCATCGTCGGGCGTGGCGCCCATCGTCTCGCCCGACGGCCGCCTGGAATTGCGGGCCGCGCGTCATCCGCTGCTGATTCCCGGCGTCGTTGCGCGCCTCGATGACCGCGCGAGCGCGGAGACGGCCCGGCGAAAGACCCGGTGCCTGTCGACATTCTCGTGATTCCGCCGACCACCGTTCTGCTGATTACCGGTCCGAACACCGGCGGCAAGACCGTCGCGCTGAAGACCGCCGGCCTGTGCGGCGTTGATGGCGCAGGCGGGGTTGTTCGTGCCTGCGGCCGATGCGCGGCTTCCGGTCTTCCGGTCGATTTTTGCCGACATCGGCGACGAGCAATCGATCGCCGCCAGCCTGAGCACGTTTTCGTGGCACATCACCAACATCGCCGGCATGGACCGGTCGCTCGCAATGCCGGCGCTGGTGCTGCTCGACGAGCTCGGCGCAGGAACGGATCCCGCTGGAAGGCGGCGCGCTCGGCGTGGCCATCATCGAGCACTTCCGCACGCGGGGCGCGACGGTGATTTCCACGACGCATTACGAAGCGCTGAAGACCTATGCGGCCACCACAGCGGGCGTCAACGCGGCCGCGTTCGGCTTTACTCCCGATACCTACGAGCCGACCTATCACATTCAATACGGATCGCCGGGCCGAAGCCTTGCGCTCGAAATGGCCGGGCGGCTGGGGCTGAACCCCGCCATCGTCGACAGTGCCAGAAAGAATCTCTCAGAACGGGAGGCACAGCTCGCCGAGCACCTCGCGAAAGTCGACACCGATTTGCGCGCGCTCGAACACGAACGGCGGCTCGTGAAGCGAGAGCGCGAGACGCTTGGCGAGGCCGACAGCCGCGCGCGTGTCCGGGAAGAAGCGCTGCGGCAGCGGGAAGAAACCTTCAAACAGACGGTTGAACGAAAAACTCGAGGAGCGGATGCGCGAGGCGCGCACCGAGATCGACGCCGTTGTGGCAGACCTGAAGAAGCAGGCCGCGGCGCTTGCCGAGCAGGCCGCGAAGAACGCCGCCGCCTCACCGTCAACGGGCGATACCGGCCGGCTGCGGGGAGATGCGCGAGCCGCCATCGACGCGCTCGTCGACAAATATCGCAAGGACGAAGCACCGGCTGCGCCGGTTGAGACGGCCCCTTCACGCGCCGTCGCCGTCGGCGATCGTGTGATGCTGGGCCCGCTGGGTCTCGAAGGTGTCGTCGTCAACGTGCACGATCGCGAAGCGGAAGTGGAAGTGCGCGGCAAGCGCTTCCGCGCGCACACGATCGAGCTGCGCGTGCTCGGCGGGGCGCCACCCAAGCCCGAGCCGCCGGCGGTGCGCGTGAACGTGCAGCTCCAGCCGCGCGACGGTGTCTCGTCGAGCGAGCTCATGCTGGTGGGCAATACTGTCGACCAGGCGCTCGATCGACTCGAGAAGTTTCTCGACGAAAGCCTGCTCGGCGAATTAGCGGACCATCCGGTTGATCCACGGCTTCGGCACAGGCCGCCTGAAGGAAGCCGTCGTCGAGTTTCTGCACAAGCATCCGCTCGTGACGCAGGTTCGCCCGGCGACACCGCAGGAAGGCGGAGGCGGGGTGACTATTGCAGAATTGAAAGATTGATGGATTGGAAGATTGGAAGATTGTTTTCAGATTTTAGATTTTAGATTGTAGATTCAGGTTCAGAATCACCTCGTGGGTTTCCCGCAGTCCTTTATAGATGACCTGCGCATGCAGGCCGATATCCTGCAGGTCGTGCAGGAGTATGTGTCGCTCCGGAAGTCGGGCGTCAACTACAAGGGCCTCTGCCCGTTCCACTCCGAGAAGTCGCCGTCGTTTACCGTCAATCGCGACAAAGGGTTTTTTCACTGCTTCGGCTGCGGCGCCGGCGGAGATGTGTTCAAGTTCCTCGAGCTGCAGGAGAAGCTCGGGTTCATCGATGCGGTCAAACACCTGGCGGCGAAGTTCGGCATGCCGATTCCGGAACAGGTTGGCGGCCGCGAGCCGCACGCCGATGCCGCCGAGCGCGAGGCGCTGCTGAAAGTGCACGAGCGCGCGGCTGAATATTTCAAGGCACAACTGAGCACTCCTGCCGGCCGTCGGGCGATGCGCATGCTGCACGATCGCGGAATAACGGCCGAAACGATCAAGAGACTGGGACTGGGCTATGCGCCGACGTCCCCCGACGGGTTGAAGACCGCGCTCGACAAGGAAGGGCTGGCGCTGCCCCTGCTCGTCCGCGGCGGCCTCGCGGTCGAGCGCGACAACGGCCAAACCGTCGATCGATTCCGCGGCCGCCTCATCATTCCCATCGCCCGCGACGCGGGCTCCATCGTCGCCTTCGGCGGCCGCGCGATGGAGAAGGACCAGCAACCGAAATATCTCAACTCGCCCGAAACGCCCATTTATACAAAAAGCCGAACGCTCTACGGGCTGAATCTGACGAAAGCCGACATCCGACGGCTCGGTTATGCCGTCTTAGTAGAAGGGTATTTCGATTTTGCGCAGCTCGTGCAGGCCGGGATTGCGCCCGTCGTGGCATCGTGCGGGACGGCCTTGACGTCTTCACAGGCGCAGCTGCTTCGCCGCTTCACCTCAAAGGTGATTCTGAGCTTCGATCCTGACGCCGCAGGCCAGGGCGCGGCGGCAAAGTCATGTGAGTTGCTCGTGGCCGAAGGCTTCGAGGTAAACGTCGCGATTCTGCCGGCCGGCGAAGATCCGGACAGCTTCGTTCAGAAGCGCGGCAAGGATGCGTATCTGGAGCTGCTGAAAAGTTCGCAGCCGTACCTTGAGTATCTGCTGGACCGCGCCGCCGCCGCGCACGACCTCACGCATGACGAAGGCCGGCGTCAGTTCCTGACGGCGATGCTGCCGGTGGCGGCTCGGATTCCCACCGAAGTCGGCCGCGAACAATTTGGTGAACGGTTGGCCCACAAGGCTCGTATTACTCAAGAGGCGATTCGTGCTGAAGTTCGCAAGGCCGCCGTCCAGAAACGCGTCGATCCATCGGTGGTTCGAGAGCTTCCGAACTTCGGGAAGGTGAAACAGGCGGAAAAAGGGCTGATTTGGGCCCTGATTCACGAGCCCGAAGAGGGGCTGGCAGCCCTCAACGTTTTGCAGGATAATGACTTAGAAGGCTTGCCGACACGCAGCGTCCTCGAACTGGCTCGTGCGCTGGCCGACCGCGCCCCCGCGGTGTTGCCTTCGGCTCTTTTCGAGCGTCTAAATCCAGTGGAGGCTCAACTGGTCACAAGCATTGCCGCGGCCACGACACCCCCGGCCCCGGCGACAGAGTGCATTCGGGCCATTCAGCGGCTGCGGTGCGAGCGGGAACAGGCGGCCGTCCAGCGTGAAATCGATCGTCTACAGGAACTCGGTGGAGAAAACGATTCGGCCATTAACGCGTTGTGGCAGCGCAAACGCGCGTTGCTGCATCAGATAGAGGCGCTCGCGCGCGAAAAAGGGAGTCCGACCCCTTAATCGGGTATGATTTCGGGTTCGAGCAAGGCGGGTCCCAGGCGTGCACACGGGCACGAGTGACGTGGGTAGGAGGAATACTTGTCGATTGAAGAAAAATACGACGAAGTACGGCAGCTGATTTCCATCGGGAAGGAAAAGGGCTACCTGCTGTACGACGAGGTCAACGAACTGCTGCCGGCCGAGATTACCTCGTCCGACGAGCTCGACGACCTCTTTAATACGTTTGGCAGCGCGGGCATCGAAGTCGTCGATTCCGAGAAGACGTACCTGCAGGAGAAGCAGTTCGACCGCACGGCCGAGGGCAGTGAGGAGATGGAGCTCGACCTCACGCCCGGTGCTCTGGACAAGACCAACGATCCCGTCCGCATGTACCTGCGCGAGATGGGCACGGTTCCGCTGCTCACGCGCGAAGGCGAAGTCGAGATTGCGCGCCGCATCGAACGCGGCAAGCTCGCCGTCATCAAGTCGATCTCCCGCACCCCGACCGTCGCCAAGATGATCATCGCGATGGGTGACCAGCTGAAGGCCGGCACGCGCACCATCCGCGAGCTCGTCATCTTCCAGGACGACGAGATTACCGACGAACGGGTTGAAGAGCGCGCCAAGGAAGTGCTGAAGCAGATCGACGCCATCCGCAAGCAGCGTGCGATCGTGCAGAAGCTCGAGGAAAAGCTCAACGAGACGGCGAAGGGCACCGACACGCGCCAGAAGCGGAAGTATCGCCGGGCCCGCTGGGCGGTGATGCGCGCGCAGGTCGAGCTCTCGCAGCTGGTCCGTGAAGTCGAGTTCACCGAGCTGGTTAAACGCCGCCTCATCGAGCAGATCAAGGACGAGGTCGAGTCGGTCCGCAAGATCGAGCGCGAAGCTGAAGGCATCGAGCGGCAGATGAACCCGAAAGGCAAGAAGCCGCCGAAGCTGAAGGACGACGACAAGAAGACCATGGTGCGCCGCATCAAGGAACTGAGGGGGGCAGTCAAGGTGCGCACGGACGAGCTCGAGCAGACCACCGAGCATCTCCGCGCCACGCTCGACACGATCTACAGAGGAGAGGTCCAGGCCGAGCAGGCCAAGAAGGAGCTCGTCGAAGCCAACCTCCGCCTCGTCGTGTCGATTGCGAAGAAGTACACGAACCGCGGGCTGCAGTTCCTCGACCTCATTCAGGAAGGCAATATCGGCCTTATGAAGGCGGTCGACAAGTTCGAGTACCGCCGCGGCTACAAGTTCTCGACGTATGCGACGTGGTGGATTCGCCAGGCCATTACCCGCGCGATTGCCGACCAGGCGCGCACCATCCGCATCCCGGTGCACATGATCGAGACAATCAACAAGCTGATCCGCACTTCGCGCGCGCTCGTGCAGGAGCTCGGCCGCGAGCCGACGTCGGAAGAGATTGCGAAGCGGATGGATATTCCCGTGTCGAAGGTCCGCAAGGTCCTGAAGATCGCGCAGGAACCGATCTCGCTGGAGACGCCGATCGGCGAAGAGGAAGATTCGCATCTTGGCGACTTCATCGAAGATCGCCAGGTGGTCTCGCCCGCCGAGGCGGTGATCAACCTGAACCTGAAAGAGCAGACCGAATCGGTGCTGAAGACGCTGACGCCGCGCGAGGAGCGCGTCATCAAGATGCGCTTCGGCGTGGGCGACGGCAGCGAGCACACGCTCGAGGAAGTCGGCCAGAATTTCGCGGTCACGCGCGAGCGCATCCGCCAGATCGAGGCCAAGGCGCTGCGCAAGCTCCGCCACCCTTCGAGGAGCCGGAAGCTGCGCGCGTTCCTCGAAGGGCGCACGTCGTAACTGTAGACTGGCGACTGTCGACTTGAGACTTGCGACTGTCGACTATTACGGGCCTATAGCTCAGCGGTCAGAGCCGCCGGCTCATAACCGGCCTGTCCCAGGTTCGAATCCTGGTGGGCCCACTTAATTGATGAATACACGCAAGTTCAAAGTAAGAAGTAGAAAGTGGAAAGTGGGTTCGGGCCGGCCGAACCCACTTTTTACTTTTCACTTTTTACGTTCTGTTTCTCTGCCAAGCCCCCCGACGGGGCTTTTTTTGTTAGTGGCGAAGCTCTTATGAACGCTGATCTCACCCGCCTTATCCAGCTGCAACAGCTCGAAACAGCCGCGGAGGACGCGCGGCGGAAGATTGCCGATCATCCGGCGCGCACGCAGGTGCTCGACGTCCGGCTGCAATCGGCACGCGACGGGCTCGCGGACGTCAAGGCGCGGCTGACGGCCGCGTCCGAGAAGCGGCGGGCGGAAGAGAAGGAAGTGGCGACGGTTCAGACACGGCTCGCCAAGTACAAGGATCAGCTGCTCGAGGTGAAGACCAACCGCGAATACACCGCGATGCTCCATGAGATCGAGACCGCGCAGAACGACATCCGCACGCGTGAAGATCGCATCCTCGAGATCATGCTGGAATCCGACGAGCTCAACGCCGGCGTCAAGAAGAGCGAGTCAGAGCTCAAAGTCGCCGAAAAGGAGATCGCCGCCGCGCGCACGGCTCTGGAAACCGAGATGTCCAGCCTTCAGGCGGTCATCGACAGGACCAGTGCTGACCGCCAGAAGCTTGTGGCCGAGATCGATCGCGGAGTGCTGGGTATTTTTGAGACGACCGCCAGGGGGCGGAAAGGGATCGCGGTCGCGGAAGCTCGCGACGGGCTGTGCACCATCTGCCACGTACGGCTCCGCCCACAGGTGTTCAACGAAGTTCGAAAGAACGAATCCATCATCCAGTGCGATAGTTGTCGCCGAATCCTCTATTTCGCGGGCAGCACCGAACCCTCGACGCCCGTCTCCCAGGTGTAAATGGCCATCGTCGCCTACATCGACGGCGGAGCCCGCGGCAATCCGGGTCCCGCCGGCTACGGCGTCCGCATCGAAGACGAGCGGGGCACGTTGATCGACGAGTTCAACGGCTTTCTCGGAACGTCCACCAACAACGTGGCGGAGTACAACGGGCTGGTCGCCGCGTTGAAATATGCCGCGCAGCACGGCCACCGGAAGGTGCACATCAAGTCGGATTCCGAGCTGCTGGTGAAGCAGATGCGTGGCGAGTATCGCGTCAAGAATGCGGGTCTGCAACCGCTCTATCAGCAGGCGCGCGCGATCGCGCTGGGCCTCGAACGCATCGTGTACGAGCACGTGCGACGCGAGCAGAACAAGGACGCGGACCGGCTCGCAAACCTCGCGATGGACGAAGGAACCAAATCCAAATCTAGGGATTAGGGATTGGGGATTGGGGACCAGTGAGTCAAGCCACTTGCGGACGAGATCCGCTCGTCGACGCCATCGTGCGATTTCTTGCGCATGAGCATGCGACGGAGTCGCATGAGATTCGCGCCTGCCTCGAGCGGGCCATCGACCAGGCCGGTCCCGGCGCGATCGATGCGTTGAGCGCGCGGCTGGCCGGCACAGGCGCCGAATGGATCTACTACCCTCGCGATCTCCTCGCCCGGCGCATCCATCATGCGCTGGCGCCACGCGTCCTTCGCGATCCCATGGTCTCGGGCACCGATCACGTGGGTGAAGTGATCGATAAGCCCGTGGTGATCTTCGCAAACCACCTTTCCTATTCAGATGCCAACGTGCTCGACGTGGTGCTGCAGAACGCCGGGGCGGGCGCGCTGGCCGATCGGCTGACGGTCGTGGCCGGGCCAAAGGTGTATTCGAGCGTCACGCGCCGGTTCTCGAGCCTCTGTTTCGGAACGATCAAAGTTCCCCAGAACTCGGAGCGGTCGACTGACGAGGCGGTCATGCGCCCGCGCGAGGTCGGTCGACTGGCTCGCCGATCGATTCAGATCGCGCACGAGCGGCTCGGCCTTGGAGACGCACTGCTGGTGTTTGCCGAGGGCAGCCGAAGCCGTTCTGGAGAGATGCAGCAGTTCCTGTCGGGAACGGCGCGCTATCTCGGGGCGAAGAACCTCTGGATCTTGCCAGTCGCCCTCACCGGTACCGAGCAACTGTTTCCCATCGATGGAGGACGCTTGAACGCGGCTCCGATCGCCGTCACCTTCGGACGGGCGATTCCCGCCGATGCGCTGCGCGAGCGCACGCGCGGCGATCGGCGGCTGATGATGGATTCAATTGCATACGCGGTCGCGCAATTGCTCCCGCCCCAATATCGCGGCGTCTACGGTGACGCCGTGAACCCGTGAATCAGCGTCATGCCAT
Organism: Vicinamibacterales bacterium; assembly: GCA_963811435.1. GTDB lineage: Bacteria > Acidobacteriota > Vicinamibacteria > Vicinamibacterales > JAMQPK01 > JAMQPK01. The sequence goes on along the minus strand of CAWERD010000002.1, from coordinate 1,397,430 downwards.
CGTTCCCGTTGTCGTCGTCATCGCCGCCGTTGGCGGCTGAGGTGGCCGATTCCACCGCGCGAGGGCCGCAGCGCCGAGGCCCGCGGTCCAGGCGACATATTCGAGGAGAAAGCCGACAACCGCGATGGGCCAGACGAGAACCCAGAAATCGCCGGCGAGACCGACGATGCGCGCGACGAGCACCGGCGAGACGATCAACAGAATTCCCGCAAACGTTGCCGCAAAGGGACGCGTGCGGAGCGAATCCATCTTGTTCTGCAGCAGCCTGCCAATCTGGAACGCAACAGCGGTAAAGCCGACGAGCATCACCAGAAGGACCGCGACAATGGCAATCGGCACCAGAATCAGCAGCGGAATGCCGATGATCGAGATGGCAAGCAGGACCACGGTCATGATGAGGACCGGGAAGAACAGCATTTCGGCGAGGAAGCCGACGAACCAGGACTTGACCGGATCGGCCGCCACACGATCGGCGATCTGCTCGACCGGCTCCCGCGCAACAAACAGCACCAGCGCGACCAGCAGCGTCAGCAGCGTGATGCGCACGAGCGTGCCCGTCAGCCGCGCGACCGGATACAACCCGCCCATCCAGTCCGTATCCCAGTTGCCGCTCCGGCCCCAGCCTCTGCCCCATGGCCCGCCGATGCCGATCTCCTGAATACCGCCACGAATGACGGCTTTGGAGTCTCGAAACACTCCTCCACCGATCGACGTCACATCACCGTGAACGTAGGCGAGCGGCCCCAGCCTCGCCCCTCCACCGATGACGACGACGTCGCCGTCGACTTCGCCGTCGATCGTGGCGGTGCCTCCAATCGAGACGACGTCTCCACGCACGTACTCATCTGACTCGACGCTCACACTGCCGCCGATACGAACGATCTCACCTCGACGGCGCGCGCGAGGGATGGAAGGCGTTTCGGGTTCTGAAGAGCGAGGATCGAGCGTGGGGGACGTCGGATCGACCGGCTTCGGCGCGGGCAACTCACCGCGGGCCAATGCGCGACGCGTATCGGCATCGAGATAGGTCAGCTGCAGCACGAGTTCGGTATCATCGGCGAGCCGCTCGCGCAGCTCCTGACCTGTCACCGGCATTCCATCAATCGCGATCGTCGAACCAGAGAGCTCGATGGACTTGACGGACGTGCGAAAGCGCGGTGTCAGCACCACGCCGTTGGCGATTGGCAGAATCTCGAATCTCTTTTCGAGCTTCGAGCGCAGGCCGGCCGGATCGGACTGCGCCGATGCGCCCATCACGGCCAGCACGATGAGAATCGGTGCAATTACGAAAGTTCTTGCCATTGCGAGTCCTCCCCTTCAGTCATCAGCAGCCGGTGGAGTGCAGAGAGCGAGACCGCACCCATGATGGCAATCAGCGCCAGGCCCGCCGTTCCTTCTCTCGTCGCGGCCACCCTCGCGACGGCGAGGCCGGTTGTTTCAAATACTTCAAGGAGCGCCCATGCGGCGCCGCGGAATTGGATCAACCACACGCCAACACCGACACTGTGGCCGACAAGCGTCGTGAACGTCGAGCTGACCACCGGATAGGTCACCGCAACCATCAACGCCGAGAGCGCGACGGCAGCAATCAGCGCGGCCCATCCGAGCAGGGACGCGAGCGGATCGCGAAGCGGCTTTCTGCCCGCCACCAGCGGTTCGCGCTTGACGGCCTGCATCGTCCGCGCGACGAACCCGGCCGAGGGCGCGGGCCCATCCACGCGCCTGAACAGCGCGACGAGCTCCTCATCACCGAGTGGGCCCTGCGGGCCTAGTGGGTTGTCGCGCTCCATCCCAGGTTCTCCAAGTGTTCCGCCAGCTCTTTTCGCGCACGATGCAGCGAGCTCTTGACCGTGCCCATCGGCAGCCCCGTTATCTCAACGATCTCGTCGTAGTCGAGCTCGCGTTCGTAACGCAGCGATACGACCTCACGATATTCGGGCCTCAGCCGACCGATGGCCCGCTGCAGAACCGATGCGAGCTCGGCACGTTCGGCCAGCAGCGCCGGCGTGGCGGCCGACGTATCGGCGAACTCGCGGATGCGCTCGCCGTCCTCTGTGGGCTGATCCAGAGGCTCGGTCGCGAGCGAACCCTTCCTCAGCTCGTCTATCGCGACATGGTGCGCAATCGTCAGAAGCCACGCCGAGAATTTTCGCTGCACGTCATAGGTGTGCAGCGCGCGGAATGCCTTGACGAAGGTGTCTTGCGCGAGCTCCTCGGCCCGCGCAGGGTCCCTGACCATCCGCACGATCAGCCCGTAAATCGGCCGCTGATACCGCTGCACAATCTCGCGAAACGCTGATTCAGCCCCATCGAGCGCTCCACGAACCAATTCGACGTCGGTGGCAGGCACGCTCTCTGTTTCTCTACGAAGGTTTGGCGATCCGGGTTTCACACAGCCTACTGCAACCCTGAATTGTGCTGTTCCGTCTAAGCTTTCATGCGTTTGGCCGCCGTTTTCTTCGTAATTTGCCTGATCTTTGCCGCCATTCCGGGCGAAACCCGGGGCCAGACCCCCACGCCGGTCAACCTGACCGCCCACCGCGTCAGCATCCCTCCCAAGCTCGACGGCGTGCTCGACGACGAGGCCTGGGCGAAAGATCCCCTCCCGTTGAACACCTGGATGTCGTACAACCCGATGCGCGGGGAGGCCGCGGCCGAACAGACCTCTGTCTGGATTGCCTACGACGATTCGGCCATTTACTTCGCGTTCCGCTGCCTCGACACGCAGCCCGACAGAATCCGCACCAACATCAGCCGCCGCGACAATGCGTTCAGTGACGACTGGGTGGGCCTGAGCCTCGATTCCAGCCGCGCCGGGCAGCTGGCGTATCACCTGTTCGTCAATCCCAGCGGCATTCAGATGGACGCGCTTCAGAGCGGCAGCAACGGCGAGGACTTCGCGCCCGACTGGGTCTGGCAGAGCGCCGGCCACGTCGGGGCGGAAGGCTGGTCGGTCGAGATTCGCGTTCCGCTCGAAAACATCCGCTTCCGCAGCGGACCCCGACGTGGAAATGGGCGTGCTCTTCTGGCGTCGTCTCAGCCGCACCGGCGTGTCGACCTCGTGGCCGGAGATGCCGCCGGGGAAATGGGTATTCGACGCGAATGCCGCAGTGGTATTCGACGAACTTCAGTCACGGCGCCTGCTCGAGGTGATTCCCAGCTCGACATTCTCGAGCAACCAGGCGCGAAGGGACGAGTCTCTCTGGGACGGTTCGCGCGCGCGCGGGGACTTCGGCGTCAGCGTGAAATATGGCGTCACGTCGGCGGTCACGCTCGACGCGACGATCAACCCCGATTTCAGCCAGGTCGAGAGCGACGCGTTCGAAGTCGAGGTCAACCAGCGCTTTCCGATGTTCTTCAGCGAGAAGCGCCCGTTCTTCATGGAAGGTCTCGGGCTGTTCAATCATCGCCGGCACCGGCGGCGATGCCACGATGCGCACTGCCGTCCACACGCGGACGCATCCTCGATCCCAGCGCAGGCGTTGAAACTGACCGGTGCGGCCGGCAGGCATACCTTCGGCGTGCTGTCATCGGCCGATGCGGCTCCCGCAGGCACGCGTCAGCGTGTCTTCACTGTCGCTCGAGAAGTCATGAACTTCGGCCGCGGGCAGTACGCGGGGCTGCTGCTGTCCGATACCGAGTTCGGCGCCGATCACAATCGCGTCGCCGGGGGCGATGTCGCCTTCAGGCGAGGCGAGCGCTTTTCGGCCAACGGATCCTTCCTTTCGTCACACTCCCAGACGCTGACAGGTGAGACGAGCGACGGGATCGGCACGCAGGGCTCCTATTCCTACAACACGCGCCGCTTACGACATCGCCGGACAGCTCGAGCATTACGATCGCGGATTCCGGATGGACACGGCGTTCATCAATCGCGTCGGGCTGACGCGGGGATGGCAGTATCAGGATCTCAACTTCTACCCGTCGCATCCACGGTTTCGCTGGATCAAGCGCATCAACCCGTTTTTCTGGATGGTCGGCCGGCAAAGATCGCCTGCAGGGCGGGACGGAAACGTTCTACCTTCCGGCAGTGCGGTTCAACTTCACGCGCGCCGGCTTTCTGCGGGTCGATTATGCGAACGGGCACGAGACGTTCGCCGCACGGCGAGTTCGACGTCGGCAGGGTGATGGTGGATGGCGGCGTGCAGATTCATGCGCTGGCTGAACATCGGTGGCGGAGCCCAGAAAGGTCCGGCGATTTTCTACGACGAGGAGGCGCCGTTCCAGGGGCACCGCCGGTCGGCGAATTTCCGCGTCGGCCTGCAGCCCAACTCACGCATCAACAGCAACACGTCGTACAGCTTCGTGACGTTCAACAACCGCAGCACCGGCGAGCATGTCTACGACGTGCATATCGTCAACCTGCGGAACACCTATCAGTTCAGCTCGCGCTTCTTCGTCCGCGCGGTCGCGCAGTTCGACTCGTCGCGCGAGCGCGTGCTGACCGACTTTCTCGCCTCCTACGAGCTGTCGCCGGGCACGGTCGTGCACGCGGGTTACGGATCGCTGTTCGGGAAAGAGCACGAAGAGCTTCGACTTCGAACGCTATCTGGCGACGGCGCGCGCGTTTTTTTTCAAGGCGTCTTACCGGGTCCACTTCTGATGGCCGCCACGAGTCTGCCGGCACGCTTGCCGTCGCGCCGGTACGAGTGGAACAACTCGGGATGGTCGAACGTGCAGAGCGCAGATACATGAATCTGCGACGCCGGTACGCCGGCGCGCTCGAGCTGATCGCGCGTAGCGCGCCACAGATCGAGCTGCGGCTTCTCGTGCCGCGAGAACCAGCGCGACGCATCTGGATGCGCTGAGAAGTGTCCGGCGAGATCGGTGCCGACCTCATAGCAGCACGCGCCGATGCTCGGGCCGACGGCCGCCACAACGTCAGCCGGATGCGTGCCGAACTCTGAGGTGAGCGCACGAACGGCCACCATCACCGCTCCTGCCGCAGTGCCTTTCCATCCCGCGTGAACGGCCGCCACTGCGCCGCGACGTCGATCCGCTAGAAGAATGGGGACGCAGTCGGCCGCTCTGACGCTGAGCGCAACAGACGGATCGTCGCTGATGGCGATATCCGCCTCCGGCCACTCCGAAAAAGGGGTCCGCCCGACCCCTTTGCCGGCCACGAAGACATCCGCGCCATGCACCTGCCGCATGCGGACGAGCGCCCCGAGCTCGACACCCATTGCGCCACCGAGCATTTCCCACTCCTCAGGATCGTCGTCGCGCACACCTTCCAGCGTGAGATCGCGCGTGCTGAAGCAGTGTGACGCAACGTCGGCGAGGGGCCCGCAGCGAAGAATGGCGCCCCACGATGCTTGCGCCCATTCGAAGTCGCCGCTAGGCTTGGGAAGGCTCGAGCCAGTCATGTCTACCAATATTATCGGGATCGGAATGGATGCGACCGAAATCGATCGCATCGAGGCGACCATCGCACGCTACGGCGATCGTTTTCTCCGCCGCATCTTCACCGACGGAGAAATTGCGTATGCCACACGCCGCCGCAATCCCGTCCCCCATTTTGCCGGCCGGTTCGCCGCCAAGGAAGCCGCGATGAAGGCACTGGGAACCGGGCATTCTCAAGGCGTGCTCTGGCGCGATATCGAAGTCGTGCGCGCACCAGGCGGACCGCCGCAACTGCGGTTTCATGGCGGTGCGGCCCGTCGATTCGCCGTTTTGAAGGCAAACAGCTCGCTGCTGACGATTACTCACTCGGAAACGCTCGCGATCGCCCAGGTGATGCTGCTCCTGTAGTTGTCATTCCTGTCGCAGCAATCGCCTGCGAAATCACACGCAGACGCCCGCCGCCGGCAACATCTTCCGGGTCAGCACCTTCGCGTGACGGCACCGGCGGGACACTGCTGGTATCGGCCTTGCCCTCTGGTCGGGGACAAGGAGCTGATCATGACCGTAAAAATCACGGCAAACGACAAAGGCACCCCTCCGGGCAAACTCGCAGAAGCAGAGATTCACTTCGACGACGGCTTTTTGCAGGGCTTGAAGCTGGTTGGCTTTGCGGTATGGGAACGCCGCAGCGGTTCCGGTCGCAATGTCACGTTCCCGGCGCGCCAGTACTCGGTCAACGGCGAGCGGCGCAGCTTCGCGCTCTTGCGGCCGATTACCGACTCAACGGCTCAGGATCGCCTTCGCGACCTGATTCTTCAGGCATACCGCGAGCACGAGGAGCAACTGGCGGTGGCCGAATAGAAGGGGTCTGACCCCGTTACACCATCGGCAGCAGCTTCGCGTTCTCCGCAGCGCGCTTCGGCGGCAGCGTCCACTCCTCCCGGATGCTCTTGTCGAGCTCGCTGCGGAAGAACGTCTCTTTCATCCCGCCGTCGATGATGCTCCACGGCAGCACCTCGTCTGCAGTGCGGTCGCGAAAGACGAAGAAGTCGGCGTCGACGCCGGTGTCGGCAACGGCGCGGCGCCAGTCTCCGCCGTTGGCCTCAGCCGCTTCAATCGCCGGCGCGACACGGCGATCGCCCAGGGAGAGAAGCGCCTGGTAAAAAGAATGACGCTCGGACTTGATGTTGAAGAAGACGTTGTCGATGTCGGAGGTCAGCGCGCGAAGCCGCCGGACTTTCTCTTCCACGGTTCCCGGATCTTCCATCGGCAGCCACTGGTATGCGGTCGACGGCTTGGGAACGAGGGGATTCACGCTGCCGATGATGCGCCCGACCTGCCCTTTGCTCTTCGCGTGCCTCATCATGATATCGCGCATCTGCAGCGTCAGGTCGCGAATGGCGACGAGATCGTCGTCGGTCTCGGTCGGCAAGCCGATCATGTAATAGAGCTTCAGGTTCTCGATGCCGCTCGAGAAGATCAGCTCGGCCCGATCGAGAATCTCGTCGTTGGTCACCGTCTTGTTGATGACGCGGCGCAGGCGGTCGGATCCGGTTTCGGGCGCGATCGTCAGCGTCTTTTCTCCGCTCGCGCGAAGCTGGCGCACAATCGTTTCTGTCAGATCGTCGAGCCGCAGCGAGGCCGGGCTGATGGAGTAGCCCATGTCGGCCAGGCCCGTGAGAATGCGCTCGATTTCCGGGTGATCGCACAACGCGATCGAAACGAGACCCGCCTGCTTCGCGTGGGCGCGAGCCTCGCGCGCCCGCTCGAGAATGCGGTCGGCGGGAAACGCGCGGACAGGCAGGTAGTTGTATCCAGCCCAGCAGAAGCGGCAGAGGTTGGCGCAGCCGCGGACCACCTCGACCAGGAACCGGGAGCCGAACTCGGTATCGGGCGTGAAGATGCGCGTGCAGGGCGGCTCGAGGGCCTCCGCCGCGGGCACGGCGGCCTTCTTCACAACAGCCGGCGCGCCAGTGCCTTCCTTCGGAATGAATTTTGCGATCGTGCCGTTCGGCTTGTACTCGACGTCGTAAAACGACGGAATGTAGAACCCGCGCTTCCGTGTGAGCGACTTCAGCAACTCGGGTCGGCTGCCCCCTTCGCGATACGAATCGAGCAGGCCCGGCACGAGCACTTCACCTTCGCCGCTCGCAATGACATCGGCAAAGAGCGCCAGCGGTTCGGGATTGACGAACGTGACGGCACCGCCGATGACGACGAGCGGATCGCGCGGCGTACGCTCCGCCGCACGCACGGGCACGCCGGCCAGTCGCAGCATCGTGAGGATGTTCGTGTAATCCCACTCGAAGGAAATCGAAAAGGCGACGATGTCGAAGTCGCGGACGAGCGACTGCGACTCGAGCGTCACCACAGGCGTTCTCGAAGTGAGCTGCTCTTTCAGCTGCTGTTTGGGCGGAAGAAAAATCCGCTCGCACACGACGTCGTCGTGCGCGTTGAAGAGCTGATAGACGGTCTGAAACCCCAGGTTCGACATCCCAACGTAATAGGTGTTGGGAAATGCCAGCGCGACCCGCAGCCGGTCGATGTGCGGCTTGCGAATATAGCCGACTTCCTTCGCCAGAGCGGCCTTTGCGGCTTCTTTCTGCTGCCAGGAGTTCATGGATGCTGAATGACGACAATCCCGGCAGCAGGTGGCTCACCCTGCGTCGAAGGCGCTCTCGGTTACCGTGGATCTACTCAGTTTACCATTCTAAATCTCCCGACGCAGAAACGCGGGCACGTCGAACGCCGTCAACCCGTCCAGGTCGATATCCTCCGGGTCGCCCAGCGCGCTCTTCACCGGTGGCGTCACGACGGCCGGTGCAGGCGCCGCGGCGCCAAGATCCAGTGAGGGTCTTCTCGCAATCGACATACGGTTCATGTCCATCGCGGGCGCCGGCGCCGGCATTTCGGTCTTTTCCTTCAGATGCGTCGTGTAATGCTGCAGATCCACCGGCGTCTGGCTCCCAGATGTCGGCGACGGACGTGCGACCGCAAGCTCGAACCCGGTTGCGATGACGGTCACCTTGACGCGCCCGTCGAGCGTCGGATCGACAACAGCGCCAAAGATGATGTTCGCGTCTTCGTGTGCGGCCTCCTGGATGAGCAGCGAGGCCTCGTTCACTTCCATCAGCGACATGTCGTGGCCGCCGGTGACGTTGATGATGACGCCGCGTGCGCCCTGCACCGACGCACCCTCGAGTAGCGGGCTCGAGATGGCCGCCTTTGCGGCTTCGAGCGTGCGGTTCTCGCCCGACATGATGCCCGTACCCATCATGGCGAGGCCCATGCCCGACATGATCGTCTTGACGTCGGCGAAGTCGAGGTTGATCAGTCCCGGCACGAGAATCAGATCCGAGATGCCCTGAATCGCCTGTCGCAGCACATCGTCGGCTGTCGCGAACGCTTCGGGCAGCGTCGTGCCGCGATCGACAATCGAAAGCAGCCGTTCGTTTGGAATGGTGATGATCGTATCGACGCACTCGCGAAGTGCCGCAAGGCCGCGGTCGGCTTGTGCGAGCCGCTTTTTCCCTTCGAACTTGAACGGCTTGGTGACGACCGCAATCGTCAGCGCGCCGAGCTCGCTCGCCAGGCTCGCGATGACGGGCGCCGCGCCCGTGCCCGTGCCGCCGCCGAGACCGGTTGTGACAAACACCATGTCGGCACCGGTCAACCCCTGGATGAGGCTGTCGGTGTCTTCGAGCGCAGCCTCGCGGCCGACGTTCGGATCGGCCCCCGCTCCCAGCCCTTTCGTGAGCTTCGCGCCAATCTGAATCTTGAGGGGCGCAGAGCTCTGATCCAGCGCCTGCCTGTCGGTGTTGGCGACGATGAACTCGACGCCCTCAAGACCGACCTGCACCATGCGGTTTACGGCATTACTGCCGCCGCCGCCCACGCCCACAACCTTGATGCGCGCCCCGGCGCGCATTTCGTCGGCCAGCTTCAACCGCAACGGGATGTCTCGCACTTCAGCCATATGGGACCTCCACTTCAGAAGAATTCCTTGAACAGCCCGCGCAGCCGCCCGGCCACGCGTCCGAAAGCACCTGCACCGACCATCCGGCCGGCTTCGCCTACATGATTTCTCTGCGCGTACAACACAAGACCGACGGCCGTCGCGAACTCCGGATTGCTCACGTGATCGGCGAGGCCGCCCACCCCCGCCGGCATTCCGCGTCTGATCGGCAGATCGAAGATCTGCTCGGCGATCTCGGGCATGCCTTCGAGAATCGCTCCGCCGCCCGTCAGCACGATGCCCGAGTTAAGTGACTTCTCGTAACCCGCGCGGCGAATCTCGTCCCAGACCTGGTGGAAAATCTCCTCCGCGCGCGGCTGGAGAATTTCCGACAGCACGCGGCGCGCCATCAGCCTGGCCTTTCGCCCGCCGACGCTCGCCACTTCCATCGTCTCGTCTTCGTCGACGAGCGACGAGAGCGCGCATCCGCACTTGCGCTTCAACTTCTCGGCGTCGGGAATCGGCATGCGCAAGACCGACCGCCATGTCGTTGGTGAAATGGTCGCCGCCGATGCCGATGACGCCCGTATGCCAGAGGCTGCCGCGCTCGAAGATGGCGAGATCGGTCGTGCCACCGCCGATGTCGACAATCGCCACCCCGAGCTCTTTCTCATCGGGCATCAGCACTGCTTCGCTCGCGGCGAGCTGTTCGATGACCGTGTCGACCACGCTGATGCCGGCGCGATTGACGCACGCGACAATGTTCTGCGTGGCCGTCGTGCCCCCCGTCACGATGTGGACGTTCACTTCGAGCCGCGCACCGGTCATCCCCACCGGCGCGCCAATGCCGTCCTGGTCATCGACGACGAAGTCCTGCGGCAGCACGTGGAGAATCTCGCGCCCGGTCGGAAGGGCCACGGCCTTGGCGGCGTCGATGGCGCGCCGCACGTCGTCGCGGGTGATTTCGCGGTTCTTGCCCGCGACCGCGATGACCCCGCGGCTGTTGAAGCCTTTGATGTGCGGCCCCGAGATGGCCAGGTGCACCGAGTCGACCTCGACACCGGCCATCAGCTCGGCTTCGTCGACCGCGTGCTTGATGGAATCGACGGCCGCTTCGAGATTGACGACGGCGCCGCGCCGGATGCCTTTGGCCTCGGAGACGCCGATGCCGATGATCTCGAGGCTGCCGTCATCCATCATCTCTGCGACGATGGCCGCCACTTTCGAGGTGCCAATGTCCAGCCCGACCAGATATCGCTCTCTATTGCCCATATCCCCCCTAGCCCGTCTGCGTCGCTCGTCTTCGGTGCTTTGTTCCCTGTTGACGGTCGGTCTTTGGATGGCCTCACATACACGCGCGCATCGAACCGCAGATCGACGTAATCGATGTCCGGCACCTGCTCGCGCAGCGCAGGGGCCAGCTCGAAGTACGACTGCAGGCGCTCGACGAACCGTTCGTTCCCCAGCCGGATGAGCGTCGGATCGCCCTCGAGCAGCACCACGGCGTTGCGCGAATCGCTGACGTCGATCTGCGAAATCTGGCTGGCCATGTTCCCCACGCGCAGCGCATCGAGCAGCCGCCGCGCAAGCATCGCGCGATAGAGGTCGGTGTTCTCGTCGCCCGCCACCGCCGAAAGACCGTCGATAATCGGCAGATCGAGATCGGCATAATTCGGTCCGTACTCGTCAATCACCGTTCCACGCTCATCCACCAGATACAAGGCACCGTTGATGCGGCCGATGCCCAGCGGCGTACGCTCCAGAATGACGACATCGACCGTCGACGGCAGCGTGCGGCGGAGCGACACATCGGACACCCAGGGCGAATTCAGCAGCGCGCGCCGCCACTCTTCGAGATCGATGGCCAGAATGCTTCGGCCGCGGAGTCCCGCCACCAGAGACAGCACCTCGCCGTCCGACAGCCGATGATTGCCTCGCACGTTGATCCGGTCGACGTGAAAGATCTCCGATCCCGCGACGATCGCCACGGTGCGGCGGCCGGCGTAGAGCGCAAGGCCGAGCACGACGATGGCCATCGCGATGCGCCAGCGGCGCAACCACACTCCGGTGCGTTTACGCGCCGGCTTGACGTGTGACCGGCGAAAGCGCCTGTCCGATGGTGCGGCAACGGGCATCTCAGTCGCCGCCTTCCAGCGCGCTGACCACCGACTCGGCGATCGCACCGATCGAGCCCGCACCGAGCAGAACGACCAGGTCGCCGGGCTTCGCCAGCGAGGCGATCGCGTCCGCCACGTCGCCCAGCGCGGGCACGATGCGAAGCTCGCCTTTGAATTCGGACCTCACCGCGGTCGCGAGCGTCTCGAGCGTGACGCCCGGGATGGCGTCCTCACCGGCTGCGTAAATGTCGGTCATGATGACGACATCGGCACCCGCGAACGCACGGCCGAACTCGTTCATCAGGAACTGAGTGCGGGTAAAGCGATGCGGTTGGAACGCGACAATCAAACGACCGCTCGCGATCGGTCTTGCCGCCGCGACAACGGCGGCAATTTCCGTCGGGTGGTGCCCGTAGTCCTCGATGACCTCGATGCCATTCGCTTCGCCGCGCCGCTGAAAACGCCGTTCGGCGCCCTGGAAGCCTGCGAGCGCCCGCGCAATATCACTCCACGCGACGCCCAGCTCGCGCGCCATCGCCACGGCTGCGAGGGCATTGAGGGCGTTATGTCGGCCCGGCACTGAAAGCTGCAGATGGCCGAGCTCGACCACCCGGCCGCCCGGCCTGCGTGCCCGGACCGTGCAGGCCGATTCGAACCCCTTCAACTGCACACCGGTCGCCGTCACGTCGGCGGAATCGTCGAAACCGTAGGTCACGACATGGCGCTTGATCTCTCGACGAATCTCCCGCAGATGCGGATCGTCCCAGCACAGAATCACCACTCCGTTCGATGGGACGCCGTTGGCGAACTGCACGAACGACGCTTTCAGGTCGTCGAAGTCCCGATACGCTTCCAGATGCTCGCGGTCCAGGTTGGTAATCACCGCGAAGCGCGGTGCGAGCATCAGGAACGACCGGTCGCTCTCGTCGGCTTCTGCCACGAGGTACGTGCCGCGTCCCAGCTTCGCGTTGCTGCCGAACGAGCTCACGCGGCCGCCGATCACGGCGGTTGGATCGAGCCCGGCGACGTCGAGCACCAGCGCGATCATCGACGTCGTTGTCGTCTTTCCATGCGCGCCGGCAACGGCGATGCCCTGACGAAGGCGCATCAATTCGGCCAGCAGCTCGGCGCGAGGAATCACAGTGAGTCCCCGCTCGCGCGCCGCGACCATCTCCGGATTCGCGGGCCGCACGGCCGACGAATACACGACGACCTCCGCGTCGCTGACGTTGCGCGCGTCGTGCCCCTGGGCAATGCGTGCGCCCAGCGACTCGAGCCGGGCAGTGATGTCCGTGCGCTGCACGTCAGACCCGCTGACCTGGTAGCCGAGATTCACGAGCAATTCGGCGATTCCGCTCATGCCTATTCCACCGATCCCGATGAAATGGATTCGCTTGGCTTGCCCAAGCACTCCAGACATCCCTAGTCGCAGCGGGCCCCCGCCCCGCCCGGCTTCGTCACCTGTAAATTGATCACTGCATCCACAATCTCTTCCGCCGCCCGCGGCCTGGCGAGCTGCCGTGCCGCAATCGACATCCGCCGGCGTTTGTCGCGATCACCTGCCAGCGCGATGATCCGATCGGCGAGGCGCTCGCCGGTCAGATCCTTCTGCTCCACCAGCTCGGCGGCGCCCGCGATCTCGAGCGCGCGCGCGTTGTGGCGCTGGTGATCGTCGGTCGCCGTCGGCAGCGGAACGAGAATCGACGGGCGGCCCGCCGCCGTCACTTCCGCCAGAGTTGTCGCGCCCGCGCGCGAGACGACCAGCCCTGCAGCTTTCATCTCTCGGTCCATCGCATCGATGAACCTCTCGACGCGGCCTTGCACGCCGTGCCGTTCGAAAGCCTCTCGAACCATGTCGAAGTCTCGCGTCCCCGTTTGGCAGACGAGATCGAGGGTTGCGGCCGCGGCCGCCAGCCGCGGCGCCGCCTCCACCATGGCCACGTTGATGGCGTGCGCGCCCTGAGAGCCCCCAAAGACTAGGACCCGAACCCGTGAAGCGTTGAGTGCCGCGTCGCGACTGGGATCATCGTTGCCCTCCAGGAACTCCTGCCGAACCGGGTTGCCGCTGACAAAACCCTTTCCACCGAAATACTTCAGCGACGCTTCGTAGGTCACTGCCGCGCGGCTGCACCAATGACGCGAGCATTCTGTTCGTGAGCCCGGGCACGGCGTTCTGCTCGAGCACCATCGTCGGAATTCCGCGCAGCGCGGCGATCGCCACGACCGGACCAGAGCTGTATCCGCCCACGCCGATCACGACGTCCGGCTTGCGCCGCGTGATCAACCGCCACGCATCGACCCCGCCCAGCGGCACGCAGTGCCGCACCCCGCGCACGCGCAACGACCGACTTGCCCTTCAAGCCCGCGCTGCGAATCAGGTCGAGCGCAAATTCCGTCGCGGGAATCACTCGCGCCTCGATGCCAGCGGCGGTTCCCGCAAACGAGATCTGCGCGCCCGGCATTCGCGCCTTCAGTGCGCGCGCGACGGCCAACCCGGGAAACAGGTGGCCGCCCGTACCGCCACCTGCAATGACTACGCGCATGCAAAACGCCCAGACTCACGCTTCCGGTGCCGCGTGCTGCGACACGTTGAGCAGAATGCCCATCCCGACCAGGCTGATCAGCAGCGAGGATCCGCCGTCGCTCACCAACGGCAACGGAATGCCCTTGGTCGGCACCAGGCCGAGCACCACGCTGATGTTGAAAAACGCCTGCACCGCAATCATCGTGGTCAGGCCGACTGCCAGGAAGGCGCCGAAGCGATCCGGCGCCTCCATCGCAATCTTCAATCCGCGCCACGCAATCACCATGAAGCACGCCATCACGATGGTCGTGCCGAGCAGGCCGAACTCTTCGCCGATGACGGCGAAGATGAAATCGGTGTGAGGCTCCGGCAGATAGAAGAGCTTCTGCACGCCGGACATGAATCCGCGGCCGATCAGGCCGCCCGATCCCACCGCGATGAGCGACTGGATCACCTGGAATCCATCGCCAAGCGGATCGCTCCAGGGATCCCAGAACGCCATGAGCCGCCGCCGCCGATACGCGGCGCTCATCAGGATGAAATAGATAATGGGCAGCCCGCACAGCATGGCGCCGGCGATGTAGCGATAGCTGAGGCCCGCGGTAAACACCATCGCGATGGCGATCAGCAACAGCGTCATCGCCGTGCCGAGATCGGGCTCGAGCAGAATCAAGCCAACGAGCGCGCCGACGACGACGCCGATCGGAACCAACGCGTACGGGATGTCATCGACGCGATCCATTCGCCGCTCGAGCAGGGCGGCGATGAAGAAGATGGCGCTGAGCTTCGCCAGCTCTGAGGGCTGGACGCCGAAGCCTCCCACGCCGAACCATCGCCGGCTGCCGTTGATCGGCGTGCTGAAGAGGACGGCCACCAGCGCGAGCACGACCAGCCCGAGCGACATCCAGAGAAAGGACGGCTCGCGGTAGTTGCGATAGTCGAAGCGCATGGCGATGGTCATCGCGGCCAGACCCAGAGCCGCCCACATCGCCTGCTTGATCAGGAAGAAATACGGCTGGTTGAACCGGTTCATGGCCAGCACCGCCGAGGCGCTGTAGACCATCACAACGCTCGCGCACACCAGGAGCAGGGTGGCGAGGAACAGGACCTTGTCGGACTTAAGCTTTCGGGCCATAGTTATCCGTCTTGGGCAGCTTGGCCACCCCTATTGCTCTCTCCGCGCAACGCCGAGAAAGAGGGTGAACATCGTTCGCAACGCGCCTCAGCGCTCCGGAATCCGGGCGCGAAGGCGGGCCAAACGAGCGGTCAACAGTCATCAGTCAGCCCAGAGGTTGGGACACCAGCTTCACAGACCGGGGCAGCCTGTGTTCCCAGCAGCCAGCTCCCTATCCGCCTGTGGCCGACTGACGACTGTTCACCGCTCGTGCTCGCGGGGACCCCATCGCCCCGCGCCGCTCCGCGACCTTGCTCAGCTTCATCACTTCCTTCTTGAACACCTGACCACGCTCCGCGTAGTCGCGGAACATGTCGAAGCTCGCGCACGCGGGCGCCAGCACGACCGTCGCGTGTTGCGGTCGCGAAGACCCCTCGCCCCGCGCCGTTGCACGACCCGCTTTCGCCAGCTCGAACGACCGATGAACTGCCGCCTCCATCGTCGCGGCATCCTCGATCGGCACGGCATCCTTCCAACGCTTCTCGAATCAGCGGCGCCGCTTCTCCGATCGCAACGACCGTCGCTGCGCGCGCCCGCAGCGGCTCTCGCAGCAGCGAAAAATCTCCGCTCTTGAAGCGGCCGCCCATGATCACGACGAGCGCCTGCGATCGAAGCTCTCGATCGCGCGCTTGGCCGCCTCGACGTTGGTCGCCTTCGAGTCGTTGACGAAGCGGACGCCATCGATCTCGGCAACCGGCTCGAGCGCATGCTCGAGGCCCGTGAACGATTCGACCGCCCGCACCATGGCGTCTTGCGGAGACGCCGGCGATCTGTGCGACGGTGGCGGCGGCCATCACGTCAGCTGAAGAGGTGCCGGCCGATCAATCGAATCGACGACAGCGGTACGAGCGGCGTGCTCAGCGAAAACATCACCTTCCTGGCACGACCCGCTCGCGCCAGCGCGAGCGTCTGCGGATCGTCGGCATTGATCGACGGCCCAGTCGTCTTCCGTCTGATTCGCGAAAATCCGCGCCTTCGCGGCGGCGTAGTCTTCCATCGAGCCATGCCGGTCTAGATGGTCGGACGACAGGTTCAGCAGCACCGCGATCCACGGATGGAACGTCTCGGTTGTCTCCAGCTGAAAACTGCTGACCTCCACGATGTGAAACGTTTCCGGCGTCGAATCGGCCACCTGCGAGCTGAGCGGCGTACCGATGTTTCCGCCGACGATCGCCTTCAGCCCGCCCGCATCGAACATCCGGCCCGTCAGCGTCGTCGTGGTCGACTTGCCCTTGGTCCCGGTGATCGCGACGATGCGCCCGCTCAGCCATCGCGAGGCGAGCTCGATTTCACCAATGATCGGGACACCGGCCTTGCGCGCGGCGAGAATCGCCGGCTGATCCAGCGGCACGCCCGGACTGAGCACGAGCAGATCGGCCGATGCGAACGTCTCCAGCCGATGCTCGCCCAGCTCGAGATGCGATACCAGCCCCGCGCAATTGACTCGTCGCAGCCGGCTCCAGCTCGGCCCGCACGTCGGTCAGCGTGACACGCGCGCCCCGCTCGGCGAGCAATAGCGCGGCCGCGACGCCGCTGCGCGCAGCTCCCACGACGGTCACGTTCTGGCCCTGTACAGAGAAGCTCATCTCAGTTTCAACGTCGTCAGGCTGAACAGCGCAAAGATGATCGCCACGATCAGGAAGCGCGTGATGACCTTCGGCTCGCTCCACCCAATCAGCTCGAAGTGGTGGTGCAGCGGCGCCATCTTGAACACACGCTTGCCGGTGAGCTTGAACGAGGCAACCTGGATAATGACCGAGACCGCTTCGAGCACGAACACGCCGCCGACGATCGGCAGGAGCAGCTCCTGTTTGATCAGAATGGCGACGGTGCCCAGCGCTCCGCCCAGCGCGAGCGATCCGACGTCGCCCATGAAAATTTCCGCCGGGTACGAGTTGTACCAGAGGAATCCGAGGCTCGCGCCGACCAGCGATCCGCAGAAGATCGTCAGCTCGGCCGATTGCGGAAAGTGCACGAGCAGTAGATAGTTCGGCCAGAACGGCGTGACCCGTCACATAGGCGAGCGCTGTAAACGCGGCCGCAGCAATCGCGAACGTGCCGATGGCGAGCCCGTCGAGGCCATCTGTGAGATTGACGGCGTTCGAGGCACCAACCAGCACGACGACCGCAAACGGGCATGTACCCCCAGCCGAGATCAGGAATCAGCGACTTGAAGAACGGAAAGATCAGCCGGGTGGTGTACATCGGCGGCTGGACGTAGTCGGCGAGGTAGATGAGCGTGCACTCCCACCATGAGCGCGACCCCGACCTGGCCGAGCAACTTGTAACGCGGCAGAAGGCCGTGGTGCGACCGGCGCACGATCTTCAGGTAGTCGTCGGCGAATCCGATCGCGCCAAACGCCGCGGTCGAGAGCACGGCAATCCAGATATACACGTTGCGCAAATCGGCCCACAACAGCGGTCGGAACGAGCGCCGCCGTCAGAATCAAGCAGACCGCCCATCGTCGGCGTCCCGGCCTTCGGCGCGTGCGACGCGGGACCCTCGTGGCGGATGATCTGCCCGATCTGAAACTCACGCAGCTTGCGGATCAGCCATGGTCCCAGGAGCAGACTGATCACCAGCGCGGTCAGGCTCGCGGCGGCCGTGCGGAAGGTGATGTACTGAATGACGTTCAGGACCGGAACCTGAGTGTGAAACTGGATAGAGGAGGTTGTAGAGCATCAGGCGAACTCCGCCTTCAGGCGATCGACCACAACCTCGGTCCTGATGCCGCGCGAGCCTTTCACGAGAACGAGGTCGCCCGGCTTCACCAGCGTCACCGCGAGATCCGCCGCGTCGCTCGCTGTTGGCCACGTAGTGCACATTCGCCGCCGCCATCCCGGCATTGGTGGCGCCTTCCGCAAGCGCACGTGCGTTGGCATCCGCCCACGGCAATCGAGCTCGCTGATGCCGGCACGCGCGGCTTCCTGTCCGGACGCGCGGTGCAGATCGGCGCGACGCATCGCCGAGCTCGAGCATTTCGCCGATGACGGCCACGCGCCGCTGGCACCGCGTCTCGCCCGCCACCATCGACAAGGCGCGTGAGAGAGCCTTCGGATTCGAGTTGTACGAGTCGTCGACGATCGTCACCCGGCGTGTACGGCTGACCTCTCCCCGCCGCGCCAATAGGTTTCAGCGCGGCCGCACGCTCGACGATGTCACCGAGCGGCACGTCGAAGCGGATCGCCACGGCTGCGGCTGCAAGGATGTTGGAGAGGTTTGCGGTTCCCGGCAGCGGCGTCCTGAATCTCCGCTTCGCCGATCGGCGTCCGCACCAGAGCGGCTGTGCCGTCGATGCCGAGATCACGCAGCGCCAGCGCCCGGACGTCGGCCGGCCGCTCTACGCCGAACGTCCGCACCCGGCCGGCGAATGTCTTCGCGTGACGCATCACGAGGTCGTCATCGGCATTGGCAACGAGCAAGGCCTCTTTGTCGGCGCCCTCGAGTATTTCCGCCTTGGCTTCGGCGATCGCCTCCACGGTTCCGAAGAACTCGAGGTGGGCCGGACCGACATTGGTCCACACGCGCACCTCGGGCTCGGCAATCTTCACGAGCGCGCTGATCTCTCCGAAATGGTTCATTCCCAGCTCGAGTACCCCGATGTCGGGCCTCTTTCTCAGCTCGAGAAGCGAGAGCGGAAGCCCGATGTGATTGTTCAAGTTCCCCTTGTTCCGAAAGACTCTGTACCGCGCCGACAGAAACTCCGCCGTGATCTCCTTCGTCGTCGACTTCCCCGCGCTGCCGGTCACCGCCACGACGGCGGCTCCCGACTCGCGGCGCACGTGATGAGCCAGCGCTTGCAGGGCGACAACCGTGTCCGGCACGAGGAGCAGCGGTATCGACGCCAGCTCGGGCGAGTCGATCAGGCCCGCATCGCTCACGATTGCGGCGGCTGCGCCCTTGCGCGCCGCTTCGACTACATAGGCGTTGCCGTCGAAACGATCGCCGCGAATGGCCACGAACACGTCGCCGCGGGAAATCGTCCGCGTGTCGATCGAAAAGCCCGAAATCTCCCGCTCACTTCCCGGCCCGGAAACGCGTGCGCCTGTCGCAGCAGCGATCGATGCCGGCGTCAGCGTCTCCGCTCCAGCGCCTCGCGCGCGATTGCCGCTTCGTCGAACGGCAGTTCCGCCTTACCGATGGTTTGCGACTTCTCGTGCCCCTTCCCGGCGAGGAGCACGAGATCGCCCGGCTCCGCTTTTCTGATCGCGAACTGAATCGCTTCCTTGCGATCGATGATGGCCAACGCCATCATGTCGTCCCGATCGGGCGGCACGCCGCGCCTGATCTCCTCGATGATGCGCGCGGGGTCTTCGGTGCGCGGGTTGTCGGATGTGATCACGACGACGTCGCTCAACCGGGCGGCGACGGCACCCATCAGCGGGCGCTTCGTACGATCGCGGTCACCTCCGCACCCGAAGAGCGTGATCACCCGGTGCTGGGCCAGAGGCCGGGCGGTTTCGAGCAGGTTCTTGAGCGCGTCGTCGGTGTGCGCGTAGTCGATGACCACCGTGATGTCGTCGCTGGCGTCGGACACCACCTCGAAACGGCCAGGCACACCGGCAAGGTTGGCGAGCCCGCGCTCGATCGCCGACACCGGGAGATTCAGCGATGTCGCCACGGCAATCGTCGCGAGGATGTTCGACACATTCGGCCGCCCGACGAGCCTCGACTTCACGCGAACGCTTCCCTTCGGCGTGCGCGCTTCGAACTCGAGGCCGGTGAATGCCAGGGTCAGGGGACCCGGCGTCACATCGGCCGGTTTGTTGATGGCGAAGGTCACCGGGGTCGCGGTCACCTTCCGGATCGCCTCGGCGCGAGGATCATCCAGGTTGATCGCGCCCGGTGCGCCTGCGGGGAGCATTTCGAACAGGCGCTTTTTTGCGGCGAAATACGATTCCATGTCGCCGTGGTAGTCGAGGTGGTCCCGCGTCAGGTTCGTGAACACGCCCGCCGCAAACCGTGTTTCATCGACCCGACGGAGGGCCAGCGCGTGCGACGACACTTCCATGACGCACGCCTTGCAGCCGGTGTCGACCATCTGTCGAAACATCCGTTGCACGTCGGGTGCCTCCGGTGTCGTGCGCGACGCCGGCAGTTCCTGGTCGCCGACGGAGTACGTCACGGTCCCGAGGAGGCCGCACTTTTTACCAGCCGCGTCGAAAACGGCGCGTAATAAATACGCGGTCGTCGTCTTGCCGTTCGTGCCGGTAATGCCGACGACCTGCATCGAACGGCTGGGATGCTCGTAAAACTCGGCTGCAATCGACGCCATCGCCCCGCGTGCGTCGGGGACCGTTATCCACGGTACCGCCGTGGTTGAAGACGCCGGCTGATCGGCCACGATCGCCACAGCACCGCGGCTGATGGCATCGGCCGCGAACTCGGCGCCGGCCGACTTCAGACCCTGCAGCGCGATGAAGACGTCGCCCGGCTGCACGCGCCGCGAGTCGTAGGCCACGCCGTGAACGTCAATTCCAGGCAGCGACGACACTCTCATGGCTCGAGCGACGCAACGGCGAGCGGCGTACGTTCCAGGCGAAGTTCACAGGCCATGCCGGGCTCTATCAGGGTTCCCGGCGCCGGCGACTGGCTCATCACGACGCCATTGCCTTTGAGCCGGGCTGTCAATCCGATCTTCGTAAGCACACGCAGTGCCTCGCGCGCGCTCAGCCCGCGAAAATCGGGAAGGTCGTGCACCACGCCACCGTCGGCACCGACGGGAACGATCGCCGCGTCACGATGGCTTTGAGCCGGCTGAATCTCGGGCCGGCCGACGTGCCGCGCCACGAGCACCGGTGGTGGCGCATTCAGCGTGGGCGGAATGCCGAAGTGTCGAAGGGTCGCGGCCGCAACTTTCTGGAACACCGGCCCGGCGTTGGGCCCTCCGTAGTAGCCGTTCGCGTGCGGCGAATCGATGACGACGATGATCGTCGCGATCGGATTGCGGGACGGGAAGAACCCGACGAACGAGGCGAAGTAGTCCGACTTCGAATAGCGTCCATTGATGAGCTTCGCCGCGGTGCCTGTTTTTCCGGCAATCGTGTAGCCCTCCACCTGCGCGAGCGTCCCGGTACCGCGTTTGACGATTTGCTCCATGATGTCGGTCAGCGTCGCGGCGGTATCCTTCGAAATCGTCCGTCCAAGGACGGTGGGCTTCACTTCCTGCCGCTTGCCGTCCCTGATGAGCGCGCGCACGACGCGCGGCTGAATCAGATCGCCGCCGTTGGCGACCGAGCTGACGGCTGCCACCATCTGGAGGGGCGTCACACCCACCTGATAGCCCATCGACATCGACGCAAGCGCGCTGTTGTCGAGGTGCTTCGGATCCCAGACGATTCCCGTCGTCTCTCCCGGAAAATCCGGCGACAGGGCGCGGCCGAATCCAAAGCGGCGCACATAGAGTCCCAGGCGCTCCGGTCCGAGCTTCAGGCCGACCTTGATGGCGCCGACGTTGCTCGACTTCACCAGGACGTCGGTGAACGACAGCCTGCCGTAGTCGTGCGTGTCGTCGATCACGCGCGATCCGAAACGGATCTTTCCGCCGGAGACGTCGATGATGTCGTTGACGCCGATGACGTGCTCTTCGATCGCCGCGCTCGCGGTGACAATCTTGAACGTCGAGCCCGGCTCGTAAAGATCCTGTACAGCACGATTCCTGCGATGTTCTGGAGCTGCGCTCGCAAAGGCATTCGGATTGAACGTCGGCTCGTTCGCCAGCGCGAGAATTTCGCCCGTCTTCGGCGACATGACCAGCACGGTGCCGCCCGCGGCGCGATTGCGGATCACGGCCTCACGCAGCTCGCGTTCGGCGACGTGCTGCAGATATTCGTCAATCGTCAGCTCGATGGTTGCGCCCGCGGTCGGCGGACGCTCGAGACGGCTGAACGCGTGACCGCGCGCGTCGGTCTGATAGAGGAGCTTGCCCTGGGCGCCGCTGATCTGGTTGTCGTAGGCGGCCTCGATGCCTGCCAGTCCTTTGTTGTCGACGCCGACGAATCCCAGCAGTTGGGAGGCGAGCTGTTTCTTCGGATAGAACCGGCGGTCTTCTTTGACGAACCTGACGCCTTCGAGATTCAGCGCCGCGATCCGCTGGGCCTGATGCGGCGTCACCCGGCGGCGGATGAACACGAACGCCCGCCTCTGCCGCATTCTGGCCGTCAGGGCCTGCTCTTCTTTCGGGACGCAGTCGGTCAGGGCGTCGCACACCATCGACGCGGTCTTCGGCGCATCTCTGATTTCGCTGGGCACCGCGAACACCGAGTCGGCATCCACGCTGTACGCCAGCACGCGACCCTGGCGATCGAGAATCTCCGCCCGCTTGGCGGAGATGTCCATCGTGCGCTCGGACTGATTTTCGGCCCGCATCTGGAGGTCGCTGTGCTTGACGACCTGCAGATACACGAGGCGCGCCTGAATGCCGACGGCCCACAGCACGAAGATCGCAGCCGCGAGCACGAGGCGGCTGTGGATCGTGCCGCGCCATTTGTCCTGGGTCGTCTCGCTCACGTCTTCACTCCCGGACGCGCGCGACGACAGACGCCGCGGGCGGCTCATTGGGTACGACACGCTGGATCACGACCGCGGCACCGGTGTCGGGTGTGACGAGATGGAGATCGCTCGTCGCCAGCCGCTCGATGCGCTGCGGGGACTTGAGCGTCTCGATCTCGAGGCGGAGATGCCGGTTGATCGCCTCTTCGTCGCCGCGATCCTTCTGCATCTGCTCGAGCCGGTAACCGTGCTGCAGCAGCTCGACACGCTGCCAGCCCGAGAAGAGGAGCACGCCGACAAACACGACACCGACGGCAACCGATCGCCACTGCTCCTGCACCCGCCGTTCGTCGACCTCGCGGACGATCGGGTTGTTCCGCACGTCTTTCTTGATCGCGTATTCGAATGCTTCTGTGGATGAGCTCATGTTTGTCCCCCTGCACGATCGAGACGATCGAGATCTGCGGTTCTAGGTTCTGGGTTCTACGTTCTAGGTTCCGGTTCCAGGGTTCACCGGTCGGTGGCAAGAACCCAGAACCCAGAACCGGAACCTAGAACGTAGAACCCAGAACCCAGAACCGCTGGTTCCCTACACACCCTCTGCTGCGCGGAGTTTCGCGCTGCGCGCTCGTGGATTCCGCTCTAGCTCGTCGGGCTGGGGGGTCATCGGCTTCTTTGTCAGCACCCGGATACGCGCGTCGTCGGCTTGCGCGAGCGCTCGCAGCGTGTGCTTGACGATCCGATCCTCGAGCGAGTGAAACGTCACCACGACCAGACGCGCTCCGGTATTCAGCCGGCGCGCCACGGCCCTCAGAAAATCATCGATGTGCTCCAGCTCGCGATTCACCCAGATCCGGAGCGCCTGGAATGTCCGCGTCGCCGGATCGATCCGGGAAAATCCGCGCCTCGGCACCGCTCGCCTCACAATCGCCGCAAGCTGCAACGTCGTCTCGAGCGGCGACGACTCGCGCGTCCGGACGATCGCCCGTGCGATGCGCCGCGAAAAGCGCTCTTCCCCGAACTGGTAGATCGCATCCGCAATGTCCGACTCTGCGGAGTCACGCAGCAGCTCGGCGGCGGTCACACCGGTCGTTGTGTCCATCCGCATGTCGAGCGGATCCTCACGCTGAAAACTGAACCCCCGCCCCTCTGCCTCGAGCTGAAACGACGACATCCCCATGTCGGTGAGCGTACCGTCGACGCGGTCGATGCCGCGGGCATCAAGTACCGATTCGATCGCCCGATAATCCGAGTGCACGAGCTCTACGCGATCGCGGAAGGCGTTCAGCGTGGATGCGGCAATCGCGAGGGCTGCCGGATCGCGGTCGAGGCCGATGACCTTCGTCGCGCCCGCTTCGAGCAGCGCCAGTGCGTGCCCGCCCATGCCAACCGTGCAATCCACGAACACCCCGCCGTTTTCGGGCTGCAGAAACGCCAGTACCTCGCGCGTCATCACCGGCTCGTGCAAGGGCATGGATGCGCGCCTTACAGACCCAGATCGGACAGCGCCCGAGCGTCGTCGTCGGTAAACGGCTCGCGTTGCAGCTTCGCGATGAACCGTTCGTGATTCCAGACCTCGAGATAGTTGTATTGACCGAACACATCCACTTCGCCGACCATCGTGGCCGACTCGCGCAATCGCGGCGGAATCACCACACGGCCCTGGCTGTCGATTTCGGAGACCTGGCCGTAGAAATTCACGCGGTCCAGGAATTTCAAACGGGATGGATGCGTCGAGGGAATCTGTGAGAGCTTCTTCTCGATGTCCGTCCACACCGCCATGGGGTAGAGCCGCACCGAGTCGCCGTGCAGACTGGTAACGAACAGTTCGCGCCCGTGTTCATCCTCGATGAACGAGCGGAACCCGTTAGGGATTTTGAGTCTCCCCCGGTCGTCAATTTTCGCCGGCGAGTTGCCCCGAAGCACGCTCGGCTACTCCATTTCTCTCCAAAAAAGTCCACGGCGATAGTAGAGGACGGGTATGGGGATGTCAACGGGTAAAATATAGATTTCTAAAGAGTTACGCTAAATTTTCGCCCCCTCATTTACACCATGATACGATTTCGCACACGTGGCTGATCCCTCCACTGTCAGCGTGGTGATTCCGGCGTTCGAAGAGGCGGAGGCGGTGGGCACTGTTGTCGAGAATCTCCGCGCGGCTGCCGCCTGGCGCGAAGTGCTCGTCATCGACGATGGGTCATCCGATCAGACGGCGCAGGTCGCCGCAACCGCTGGGGCACGCGTCATCAAGCACCCCTACAACAAGGGTAACGGCGCGTGCGTCAAGACCGGCATCCGGAACGCGGCCGGCGAGTACATTTTGATCATCGATGGCGATGGCCAGCACTCCGCGACCGATGCGTTGCGCCTCGTCGCCTTTCTGGGCGACTACGATCTCGTGGTTGGCGCCAGGGCAGGATCGGCTCAACAGGCGTCGGCGGCCCGCTACGCCGGCAACAACGTGCTGAATTGGCTCGCCACGTATCTCACCGGCCGCAACATCCCGGATCTCACGTCGGGCATGCGCGCGGCCCGGACGAGCGGCCTCCGCGAATTCCTGCATCTGCTGCCGAACAAGTTCTCGACACCGACCACGACGACGCTCGCGTTCGTCAAGGCCGGGTACAACGTGCGCTTTGAGGCGATTTCGGTGAGCCCACGGCTCGGCAAATCGAAAATCAAGCTGGTCTCCGACGGCGCGCGATTCCTGATGATTCTGCTCAGGGTCATCACCGTGTTCAGTCCGTTGCGAATCTTTCTTCCGATTGCCGGCATATTCTTCATATTTGGCGCGGGTTATGCGATCTGGACGACGTTCACGCACCATGACATCACCGACTCGTCGGTCCTGCTCCTCGTGCTTGCGGTCGTGATCTTTCTCGTCGGACTCGTTTCCGAGCAGATTTCAACGATGCGCTCGGAAGGACCGCGATGAATGCCTCGGTCGTCATTGCCACCTACAACGAGCGTGAAAATCTGGCGGGACTGGCGTCGGCGATTCTCGAGAACCATGGGTACCGGATCGTCGTCGTCGATGACGACTCGCCTGACGGAACTGGTGGCATCGCCGACGAGCTTGCGACGAAATACCCGGGCCGCCTGTCGGTGATTCATCGCACGGGTGCGCGGGGCCTGGGGCGTGCGCTGGTGGCGGGACTGACGCGCGCGCTGGCCGATGGCGCCGACCTGATCTTTCAGATGGACGCCGATTTCTCGCACGATCCGAAGTATCTGCCGGCCATGGCGGCCGCTGCGGCCGATGCCGATCTCGTGCTCGGATCGCGGTATCTGCACGGCGTCAGCGTGGTGAACTGGCCGCTCCACCGCCTCATCCTCAGCAGTTTTGCCAACGAATACGTCCGTTCCGTGACGGGACTCGAACAGAAGGACTGCACGACCGGATTCCGGTGCTGGCGCCGCGAGGCCCTCGCCAGGCTACCGCTCGAATCGCTGATTTCCGACGGCTATGCCTTCCTGGTGGAGCAGCTGTATCTCGCACGGCGGCTGGGCTGCCGGATCCGGGAAGTTCCCATCATCTTCGTCGAGCGGCGCGAGGGCGCGTCGAAAATTTCATCGAGCGTGCTGTTCGAATCGGTCATCGTGCCGTGGCGATTGCGCCTGAAGCCTTAGTGTATTAACGTTTCCCCCAACTTTGACGATGGCAGGGTCTGATCGGAACTCTCCTCCAGGTCTCAGTGTCTTTTTTCCCGCATACAACGACTGCGGGACGATCGCGAGCCTGGTCATCACGGCCATTCAGACCGCATCGAAGCTGACGCCGGACTACGAAGTCATCGTCGTCGACGATGGCAGCAGCGATTCGACGGCGCAGATTCTCGAAGAGCTCGCGCGCGTGTATTCCCACGTCAGGATCGTCACGCATCAAGTGAATCGCGGGTACGGAGGCGCGCTCCGCAGCGGGTTCGCCCACGCGTCGAAGGACTTCATCTTCTACACGGATGGCGACGCGCAGTACGACCCGTCGGAGATGGAAGCGTTGTGGCCGATGATGGCGCCCGGCGTCGATCTGGTCAACGGTTACAAGATGAGCCGATCGGATCCGTGGCACCGCATCGTCATCGGGCGGATCTATCACCATACGGTGAAGACGCTCTTCGGCCTGCACGTACGGGACGTCGACTGCGACTTCCGGCTGCTCCGCCGATCGATTTTCGACCGCGTGCGGCTCGAGAAGAACAGCGGCGTCATCTGCCTCGAGATGATGAAGAAGATCCAGGACGCCGGCTTCACGATCGTCGAGGTGCCGGTTCATCACTACCATCGCGCGCACGGCCAGTCGCAGTTCTTCAATTTCCGCCGCGTCTTCAGAACGGGCATCGATGTGATGAAGCTCTGGGTCGCGCTCGTCGTGCGGCAGACGCATCGGAAGCCGGTCGAAGACACGGAACCTGCCGGCCAGAGAACGCGGGTGCTCTGATGAGCGCGCCGTATCAGGATTTCTACCGCGGCCGGCGCGTGATGATCACGGGCGGCCTCGGTTTCATCGGCAGCAACATCGCCCGGCGTCTGGTCGAGCTCGGCTCCGATGTGCTCCTGATGGATTCGCTCATCCCTGATTCGGGCGCAAACTTCTTCAACATCGACGGCATCGCCGACAAGGTCCGCGTGAACATCGCCGATGTCCGGCAGGAAAGCACGATGAACCACCTCGTCCGCGATCGCGAGATTATCTTCAACCTCGCGGGCCAGGTGAGCCATACCGACAGCATGAAGATCCGTACACGGATCTGGAAATCAACTGTCGCAGCCAGCTCTCGATTCTCGAGGCGTGCCGGAAATTCAATCCTCGCGTCAAAGTCGTGTTCGCGGGCACACGCCAGGTGTACGGCAAGCCTGACTCGCTGCCGGTCACCGAAGACCACCTCGTACGTCCGGTCGACGTCAACGGCATCAACAAGGCCGCCGGCGAGAACTATCACCTGCTCTACAACAATGTGTTCAACGTGCGCGCGTGCTCGCTGCGGCTCACTAACGTGTACGGTCCGCGGCAGCTCATCAAGCACAACCGCCAGGGATTCATCGGCTGGTTCATCCGTCTCGCGCTCGAAGGCCGGGAGATTCAAATCTTCGGCGACGGCTCGCAGATTCGCGATTTCGTGTATGTCGATGACGCCGCCGATGCGTTCCTGCGTGCAGGCGCGTCCGACGCCTGCAACGGACAGGTGTTCAACGTCGGCGGCTCGGAGCCGATCTCACACACGGATCTGGTGTCCTTGCTCATCGACGTCGCCGGCGCCGGCACGGTCCGGTATGTCCCTTGGCCGGCCGACAAGAAGGTGATCGACATCGGCAGCTTCTACGCCGACTCGACGCGCTTTCGAAGCGCCATCGGCTGGGAGTCGCGCGTTGCGCTCAGGTCGGGCTTCGCCAGAACACTCGAGTACTACCGGGCACACGCGCGCGAATACCTCGACGACCCGGCCCCCACGCCCGCATCCGTCGCATGAACGTGCCCTTCCTGGATCTTCATCTCGCCGAGGAATCGGCGGAGATCCTCGACGCCGTCAAGCGCGTCACCGATCGTGGATGGTTCGTGCTCGGCCCCGAAGTCGAGGCATTCGAGCGTGAGTTTGCGCTGGCGTCAGGGGCCGCGCACGCCGTCGGCGTCGGCAATGGGACCGACGCGCTGGCGCTGATTCTGCGCGCTCTGGGGATTGGCGCCGGCGACGAGGTCATCACCACGCCGTTGTCTGCCGCCTACACGGCGATGGCGATCGTGATGGCGGGCGCGCGGCCGGTGTTCGCGGACATCGATCCCGAGCGAATGACGCTCGACCCTGCCGCAGCCGAGCGCGCGATCACCGAACGGACCGTCGCACTGCTTCCCGTGCATCTGTACGGCCAGCCGGCCGACGCCACATCGCTCGCTGCGCTCGCCAAGCGAAACGGCCTGGTGCTCATTGAAGACTGCTGCCAGGCGCATCTGGCCACCTGCAACGGGCGGCCGGTCGGCACGTTTGGCCGGGCCGGCGCGTTCAGCTTTTACCCGACCAAGAATCTCGGGGCGCTTGGCGATGGCGGCGCCGTGATTACGGGTGATGCGGCCCTCGCCGATCGAATCAAGCGGCTGCGAAATGGCGGACAAGCCGACCGGTACCATCACGTGGAACTGGGCGTGAACAGCCGCCTCGACGAATTGCAGGCCGCCATCCTTCGCGCGCGCCTGCCCCTGCTCGGCAAGCGCACGGCACAGCGGCGAGCGCTCGCGGCCCTTTATCGATCGCTTCTTTCAGGCGCCGCGATCGCGGTTCCGCGGGAAATGGATCCGGGACACGTGTATCATCTGTTTCCCGTCAGGGCGCAGCGCCGGACGGCTCTGCAGGACCGCCTGCGGACGTCCGGCATCGAAACACTCGTGCATTACCCCATCGCGATTTCTCAACAAGCGGCCTTTGCGTCAATCGATCCGGCCGATTGCCCCGAAGCTGTGCGGGCAGCGACCGAGGTCCTGTCGCTTCCGTTGTATCCCGGTCTGACGCTCGAGGCGGTCAAATCGGTGGCCGAGGTCGTACGAAAGGAATCATCGTGAGAGCGTTAATCACCGGCGGCGCAGGGTTCATCGGTTCGCATCTGGCGGAGGCCCTGCTGGATGCCGGTCACGACGTCGACATCATCGACAATCTTTCGACCGGATCGATCCGCAACGTCGGCCATCTGAAGTCGAATCCGCGCTTCAAGTACGTGATCGACACGATGACCAACGAGCCCCTGCTCGCCGAGCTGGTCGATCGCAACGACGTCGTCTTCCACTTCGCCGCAGCGGTCGGAGTGAAACTGATTGTCGAGGAGCCGGTGCACACGATCGAGACCAACGTGCATGGCACCGAGGTCGTGCTGAAGCACGCCAACAAGAAAAAGAAGAAAGTTATCATCGCTTCGACATCCGAGGTGTACGGAAAGAGCGCGGATGTGCCCTTCCGCGAGGACGCCGATCTCGTGATGGGGGCGACGGTGAAGCATCGGTGGGCCTACGCCTGCAGCAAGGCCATCGACGAGTTTCTCGCCCTCGCGTACTACAAGGAGCGCGAACTGCCCGTCATCATCGTGCGGTTCTTCAACACCGTCGGGCCGCGACAGACGGGCCAGTACGGAATGGTGCTGCCCTCGTTCGTGCGTCAGGCGCTGTCGGGCGAACCCATCACGGTTTTTGGCGACGGCACGCAGTCGCGCAGCTTCACGTATGTCGGCGACGTCATCGAGTGCCTCCTGAAGCTGACCGCCGAGCCGAAGGCGGTTGGACAGGTCTTCAACATCGGTAATAAAGAAGAGGTGACGATTCTGAAGCTCGCCGAGATCGTGAAGGGGCTGACCGGTTCGGCGTCCACGATCGAATTCGTTCCGTACGACAAGGCGTACGAGGCAGGGTTCGAAGACATGCCTCGACGGGTGCCCGACCTGACCAAGGTGCACGCGCTCGTGGGCTATGAGCCCAAAGTGCAGTTGAACGAAATCATCACGAAAGTCATCGAATATTTCCGGACACACGGGTTCTGATTTATAATAAGGGTTCGCTTCTAACCCTATGAAAAGGCTTGTTTTCGCGCTCTGTCTCTTCGGGTGGATGTCATCGCCTCTCCTGGCGGCGGGTCTCCAGCTGTCGATTCGAGACGGTCGCGTCACGCTCGACGCACAGGATGTCACTGTCCGTCAGATCCTGACTGAATGGGCGCGTATCGGCAAAACGCAGATCCTCAACGTCGAACGGATTACCGGCGGCCCGATCACGTTGAAGCTCGAGGGCATTCCCGAAAAACAGGCACTCGAGATCATCCTGCGCACCGTACCGGGATATATGGCGGTACCCCGCGCCACGTTTGTCGCCGACGCGTCTATTTACGATCGCATTCTGGTCCTGCCGACGACGACCGCCGTTGCGGCGACTCGGCCCCAGCCGACGCCTGGGTTCCCTGGCAGCAATCTCACACAGCTGAGACCGGCGCCGCAGCCCGGGCTCATGCCCGGCGCGCTGCCCGCTCCCGAGCCTGAAGAGCAAGAGGATGATCCGGCGATTGCCGCCGCGGCCGCCGCCGGCCTTATTCCTGTGGCCGCGCCCTCGCCAACGCAGCCAGGGATTTCGGCACCGCTTGTGCTGCCCGGCGGGACACAGCCGCCATCGTCGCAAGCGCCGCCGGGAACCTACGCCGCTCCCTCGAATCCGTTCGCGCCGGTGGGCACATCTGCACCAACCTTCACACCACCGCCCGCGGCACCCGCGACGACGAACGCACCGATCACGCGTCCGCGTCCGCCACAACCGGATCGATAAGCTCGCCGTCGCGCTACAATTAAATTCCGCTCACCTTCGCTCGTTTGAGCTCGCGAGCCATGGCGCGGCAAGCTTTCAGCACAATGCCAGAAATTGATCGCTACCGGCCGGAGGACCAGCGCGGCATAGAGACGCTGTATCGACGTGTGTTCGGACCCGACGCCGCCGCCGCGAGCCGGCTGCGCTGGGACTGGCAGTACCGCCGCAATCCGAACAACCCCGACGGCGCACCGCTTCTCTGGGTCGTGCGTGAAGGACCGACGATCATCGGCCACTACGCCACGATGCCCGTTCGCCTGTCGCTCGGAGGGAAGGAAATCCAGGCGGCCTGGGGCACCGACGCCATGGTGGCACCCGAGCGCCAGCGACGCGGTCTCGGCGAAGAGCTGTTTCGCGTCTGGGATCGCAGCGTCGGCGCCGCGCTCGGCCTGGGATTGTCGAGCGCCTCTTCGCGGCTCATCAAGAAAATGCATTTCCCCGAGGTCCCGTCTATTCCCGGTCTCGTGAAGCCGCTCACGCGTCGCGCGGTGCGCGTCCCGCAGTGGCCGAACACGCTGAACCGTTTCGTCTCGGCGGTCACGCTGCCGATCGTCCGCGTCGCGGCGCGCGTGCGCCCGCTGCGGGCCGACGTCGAGCCGATTCGCCGCTTCGACGCGTCGTTTACGGAACTGTGGGAGCGGCTCGCCGATCGATTCGAGCTGGCGGTCCGCCGCGACGCGGCGTACCTGAACTGGAAATTCATCGAGCCGCCACACGTCCGTTATTCGGTTGCCGCGCTCAAGCGCGATGGACGCGCGGAAGGGTACGCGGTGTATCGCCACGCGCAGGAACCGCGCGGGCGCGTCACGCTGCTCGTCGATTTCCTCGCAGACACCCACGACGACATTGGATTCAAGACCCTGCTGCGCTGGGTGGATGCCGAAGCACGCCAGGCCGGGTCGGACAAAATCCGCTGCTACGCCTCGCACCTGGGTTTCCGCCGCATCATGCGGCACTCGGGGTACTTTCAGATGCGGCCTCATCCGCTGACGCTGGCAGCCAAGATCAATGCGGTGACGGTGCCCGCGAAGTTCTACAAGGACACCGATGACTGGCACATCACGCTCGGCGACTCGGACCGGGACGTCGGGATTCGTGACTGGGACTGACCAATGGCATTCGCAGAAGAGATAAACCGCGGGATTACCGCCGCGATGAAGTCGAAGGATCAACCGCGGCTCAGCACACTGCGCATGTTGAAGTCCGCGTTGATGAATCGCGAGATCGAGCGCGGTCGCGCGCTCGACGACGGCGAATCGCTCCAGGTCGTCTCGGCGCTGGTCAAGCAGCGCCGGGACTCGATCGAACAGTTTCTCAAAGGCGGCCGCCAGGATCTCGTCGACAAGGAAACGGCGGAGATCGTGATTCTCGAAGGCTATCTGCCGCCGGCAGTCGATGCGGCAGAGCTCGAGCGCGTGATTGACGGGGCCATTGCCTCGAGCGGCGCCACGTCTGCCAGGGACATGGGGAAAGTGATGAAGGCCGTCATGGCAGAGCTGGCCGGCAAGACGGTCGATGGAAAGGCCGTCAACGAGCTCGTCCGCCGCAAGCTCGCATGACGCGCGAGCGGCCCGCGTGCGCATGACTCATCGATGGGCGTAGTCCGCTCGGCCGGGGTCATCGGCATCGCCACGATGACCAGCCGCGTCCTGGGCCTCCTTCGCGATCAGGTCTTCGCGTACTACTTCGGCGCCGGCGATGCCATGGACGCCTTCCGCATCGCCTTCCGCATTCCCAACATTCTCCGCGATCTCTTTGCCGAAGGCGCGCTCAGCGCCGCACTGGTGCCGACGTTCACACGCGCACTGGTGGCGGGCGACAGAAACGTCGCGTGGCGCCTGGCTTCGAACGTCATCGGGCTGCTGCTCCTCATTTCCGGCGCGATCGTGGCCGCCGGCATTCTGTTCGCAGAGCCGCTCGTCAATTTGTACGCCGCAGGATTTCGCGAAGTACCGGGCAAGATCGAACTGACGATCCGGTTGATGCGGCTCATGTTTCCGTTTGTCGCGATGGTCGCCATCGCCGCAGTGCTGATGGCCATGCTGAACGCGCTGCACCGCTTCTTCATACCGGCGTTGTCGCCCGCGATGTTCAACGTGGCGACGATTGCGAGCGCCGTGATCGTCGTACCCCTGGCGTCCAGCCTTGGCATTGAGCCGATCGTCGCGATAGCCGCCGGCACGCTCGCGGGCGGTCTCGGGCAGATCCTCCTGCAATGGCCGGCCATCCGCCGCGAGGGATTCCGTTACCGGCCCGTTCTCGATTTGCGCGATCCCTGGCTGCACGAGATCGGCCGCCTCATGGTGCCGGGCGTCATGGGACTCGCGGCGGTACAGATCAATTTGTTCGTCAACAGCTGGCTCGCCGCCAGTCTCGGCACCGGGGCGGTGTCGTGGCTCGATTACGCGTTCCGACTGATGTACATGCCGATTGGTCTTGTGGGCATTTCCATCGCGACCGCATCGCTGCCGACGATTTCCGCGCACGCGGCCACGAGCGATGATGCCGGCGTCCGCCATGGGGTCTCACGCGGTCTGCGCTTGATGGTGATGCTCAACATACCCGCCATGGTCGGCCTCATCGTGCTCGCCACACCGATCGTGGCGCTGATTTTCGAGCACGGCCGATTCACACCGGCAGACACGGCCGCGACCGCGGCCGCGCTCGCGTGTTACGCGCCCGGGCTCATCGGATATTCCGCGGTGAAACTGATTTCCCCCGCGTTCTACGCCATGGGCAACAGCCGCATTCCGGTGATGGCGAGCGCCGCGAGCGTCGCGCTCAACATCGCCCTGAACCTGTTATTGGTCCGATCGCTCGGCCATCGCGGTCTCGCGCTCGGCACGGCCACCGCGGCTCTGCTGAACGCCGGCATTCTCATCTGGCTGCTGCGGGCACGCCTTGGCGGCCTTGAAGGCGGCCGGCTGTTCAATGCCGTCACGAAGATCTCGATTGCCTCAATCGCCATGGCATTCGCGGCGTACTATGCCGAACGGTTCCTGCACATCCCATTCGGAGGGCGCGACGTCGTGGCGCAGGCGGTGCGGGTTTTCGGCGCGATTGCGGTCGCGGTGGTGGTGCTGGCGTTCTCGAGCCATGTTCTGGGTGTCGAGGAGTTTGCCCAGCTGAGACGCCGGGCTTTGCGCTCCTGAACGTGGTAGATTCGACTCAATGCGCCGCAACCCGTCGCGCGGTCCTTCTTACTCGTCATTCTCGTTCGGGCCCGGCCCTCTTTCGCCTGCCATCAAGATCCTGATCGCGGTGAACGTCGCGATTTTCGTCACGATGTGGCTGATGCCGCCCTTGCTGAAGGAGGCTGTCCAGGAATTCCTCGGCCTCCGCCCTGCGGCCATTTTTCAGTCATTCCGAGTGTGGCAGCCCGTCACCTACATGTTCCTCCACGGGAATATCGGACACATCTTCTTCAACATGCTCTCGCTCTGGATGTTCGGCACCGAGCTCGAGCGGATGTGGGGCACCAGGGCTTTTCTGCGCTACTACTTCATTACCGGCATCGTCGCCGCCATCACGACCATCGTCGTCTCGCTCATGCCCTTTCCCGCCACGGCGCATATGTTCCATGCCGTCACGATTGGCGCGTCGGGCGCCATCTACGGCCTGTTACTCGCCTACGGGCTGACATTCCCGAACAGACCGATCTACGTGTATCTCGTGTTTCCCATCCCGGCGAAGTACTTCGTGATGATCATGGGCGCCATCTCGCTGCTCTCGGCCATGGGGGACGGCGGAGGAGGTATCGCACACATCACCCATCTCGGCGGGCTGATTGCCGGATACGTGATGCTGCGCGGCCGACGTCTCAGCCCGGCGAACGAAGTGCGCTATCGCTACCTGCGGTGGAAGATGGATCGAGCGAGGAAGAAGTTCGGTGTGTACTCAGGCGGAAAGAACGATTGGGACAAGCGGGTCCATTAGAAAGTGGAAAGTGGAAAGTGGAAAAGTAGAAGGTAAGAAATAAAGGAGTAGGAAGGAAGAGGGTGTTTTTACTTCTTACTTTCTACTTTCTACTTTTCACTTTCCCCCTCCCCTCTCCGCCAATCATCAGCGCCAGCAACCCGCCGATCAGCGGCAATCCGCTCGCGTCCGCGAGATACGCATATCTGAACATCGCGCCGGCGCCCAACTGCAGGCTCATGACCATCACGAGGGCGACGGCGGCTGCAATCCGCGTCCATAATCCGAGCGCCAGCGCAAGACCGGCCATCATCGAGCCGATCGGCACGAGCCGCGCAAACACGGGCGCGCCCGGAATGACGCGCTCGAGGTACCAGCGGCTGAGCGGCGGCGCGTCTGCCACCCACAACGCCAGCTGCCTCGTCAGCGGCGTCGAGTCGGTCAGCCACGACGCTTTCTCGAGGCCGAAGAAAAACATGAAGACGCCGATGGAAACCCGGAGAAGGAGCAACGCGGCGCCTTGCGACCGGCTGCCGCTCCTCTTCCCAGGCGCCTGGCCTGTTCCGGCGAGCTGCGACGTGCGACTGGACATTACGCGTGATACGCCATCTGTTTGAGCGCCGTAATGCGATTGGCCATCGGTGGATGCGACGCAAGGAGATCTGGCAGCCATCCCTGGCGCAACCCGACGATGCGGCCCATGGGATCGGCGATACACAGGTGCGCAGTGCCTCGCTTCACGGAGGTCGTCGGTGCGGCCGCCCGGTCGATCTTTTCGAGTGCGTTCGCAAGCGCGATGGGATTGCGCGTGAGCTCGGCGCCCGACGCATCGGCGAGGTATTCGCGCCGTCGTGACACCATCATCGCGAGCGTCTGCCCGATGAGGGGCGCCAGCACAATCGCCACGATCCAGAAGACGAAGAGGATCGCACCGGCTCCGCCGTCCTTGTCTTTGCTGCTGCTTTTCTGGCGGCCACTCGAGCCATGGCGCATGCCGCGGCTGGTCCAGTCGGACAGCAGCGCGACGGTGCCCACCATCGCCGCGATCACCGTCATCAGGCGAATGTCGAGGTTGCGCACGTGGCTCAGCTCGTGCGCCACCACACCCTGAAGCTCGTCACGCGATACTGCATCGAGCAGGCCGCGTGTGACTGCGATGGACGCATGCTCGGGATCGCGGCCGGTGGCAAACGCATTGGGATCCGGGTCGGGAATCAGATACACCCTGGGCTTGGGCAGGCCCGCCGCAATGCTCATCTCCTCGACCACGTTGTCGAGCTGCCTGATTTTCAGGGTCTCATCTTCGCTGGCCGCAGCGGAAAGGGCGCGCTCCATCGGAACGGCGCCCGTCGACAGCAGAACCGCCCGGTCTCCGGAGTAGTAGCTGGCCAGGGCCGACACGGTTCCCCCACCGAGCGCCGCCAGGCTGCCGATCGGAAACGTGAGCTGGCCGTCACCGATGTAGAAGACATCGAAGCCCAGCCCCAGAAACAGGAGAAATGCCACGAACACAAACATGACCGCCCACGTACGCCGGCGGTTCGAGGCCTGCTGCTCGAAGAGATTGCCCGCCAGACCTACTTCCTCATCGAGAGATCGACGGCGGGTACCTGCCGTTCTGCAGCGTCGGTAATCTCGAACAGCTCAGCCGCCTTGAAGCCAAGGGCCGACGCAAACATGTTCGATGGAAACGTCTGCTGTGCGGTGTTGAACTTCGTCGCGATGTCGTTGTAGAACTGCCGGGCAAAGCCGACCTTGTTCTCGGTCGACGTCAGCTCCTCCTGCAGCATCCTGACGTTGTCGTTCGCCTTGAGCGTCGGATAGTTCTCCGCAACCGCAAACAGACGGCCGAGGGCCTGCGACAACTCCCCTTCCTTGCGGGCGGCATCGGCGGGGCCGGTGGCCGACACGGCGCGGGCGCGGGCCTCCATGACCTGCGTCAGCGTGTCCCGCTCGAACTCCATCGCGCCGCGAACCGTGTTGACCAGGTTGGGAATCAGGTCGTGCCGGCGCTTGAGCTGCACGTCGATCTGCCGCCAGCCGTTGAGCACCTGGTTGCGGAGCCCGATCAGGCGGTTGTACAGGGCGACGGCCCAGAAGATGATGACGGCGACGATCGCAAGCAGAATCCAGATGAACATGACCCCTACTCCACCCAGTCGCGCCTCACCGGGCTGAACACGCCGAGGACGAAGGTGTCATCGAGCGCCTCCACCTGGTGCGCGATACCGGGCTTGATATGCAGCACCTCGCCCTCGCGAAGCGTGACTTCCTCACCAGCCACGAGCAGCTTCAACGCCCCCTGCAGCACGTAGGTCATCTGCTCGCTGTCGTGCGCATGCTGCGGTACGACGGCGCCGCGCTTCAGGTAGATTTGAGCCATCGTCTCCCGTTCTCCGGACACGAATTTCCGGGAAACCATCTCGGTGACTTTCTCGAGGGCGATTTCGTCCCAGCGGAACAGACGATACGGCTGCAATTGTTTTGGGAGTTTTACCGCTTGCCTCGGCGGCCTTGGGACGCGATTATACCACCCGGTACCGATGTATAATTTGCTGTTCCACCTTCGCTGCAGGCTTCGGCCTTGGCTGAAAGCCCTGGCTGACCACCATAGCTTGACAGAGGCGATCCGGGAGCGTGAATGAAGTCGACGGTGACGAACGGACACAAGACGCCTGCCCGAGCCACGCGCTCTTACGAAGGCCTCACCCGCGACGATCTCCTCAAAGCCTATCGATGGATGGTCTTGTCGAGACGTCTCGACGACAAGGAAATTCAGCTCAAGAACCAGAGCCGGATCTTTTTCCAGATTAGCGGCGCCGGACATGAGGCGGTGCTCGTCGCCGCAGGCATGGCCCTCAAAGCCGGCTACGACTGGTTCTTCCCCTATTATCGCGACCGGGCGTTGATGCTCATGCTCGGCTTCAGCCCGTACGAAATGTTTCTGTCCGCCGTCGGATCGTCGGAGGATCCGTCTTCTGCCGGCCGAATGATGCCGTCGCATTGGAGCAAGCCATCGCTGCACATCATGAACCGCTCGAGCGCGACCGGCATGCAGTGCCTGCAGGGCGCCGGCAGCGCCGAGGCTTCGAAGAAGTTGCCCCTGCTTGGGGCGCCGCCGCCCACTGTCGAACACGACGAAGTCACGTACGTGTCGATCGGAGATGGAGCGACCGGCGAGGGGGAATTCTGGGAGTTCATGAATACGATCTGCACCGAACAGCTGCCGGTCGTGTGCCTGGTGGAAGACAACGGCTATGCCATCTCCTGCCCCGCCGAATATCACACGGCCGGCGGGGATGTCTCGCGACTCGTCGAATCGTTCCCTCATCTCGAGGTCATCCGCGTCGACGGAACCGACCTGGTCCAGAGCTATCGCGCCATGTGCGAGGCGGTTGCCTATGCCCGCGCGCGAAAGGGACCCGCCCTGGTTCATGCCAAGGTGATTCGCCCGTACGCCCATTCGCACACGGATGACGAAAAGCTCTACAAGCCGGCCGAAGAGCGCGAGCTCGAAGCCGCACGGGATCCGATCTTGAACCTTACGAAGCTCCTTCTTGCGGATGGCCTGGCCACCGAGAAGGAGCTCGAGGAGATTCGCAAGGCGGTCGACGCTGAAGTCACGGAAGCTGCCGACCGCGCCTTGAAAGCGCCGCGCCCGACCCCTGAATCGGCCGGCCTGTATGTCTACTCGCCGGACGTCGATCCCACTTCAGACGCATTCGACACACCTCCTGCTCCGCAAGGCGAGCCCGTCACGATGGTCTCGGCCATCAATCGGACGTTGCACGACGAGATGGCGCGAAACTCTCTGATGGTGGTGTTCGGTCAGGACGTCGCCGACGCCAGCAAATGCGACATCCTCGACAAGGTGCCGGGAAAAGGCGGGGTGTTCAAGGCTACCCACGGGCTACAGCGCAAGTTCGGCAATCACCGCGTGTTCAATGCGCCGCTGGCCGAGGCCAATATCGTCGGGCGATCAATCGGCATGGCCGTGCGCGGGATCAAGCCCGTCGTCGAAATTCAGTTCTTCGACTACATCTGGCCGGCGATGATGCAGATTCGGGACGAGCTCTCGATGCTGCGGTACCGCTCGGCCAATACCTTTAAAGCGCCGGTCGTTATTCGCGTGGCGATTGGAGGGTACTTGCGCGGTGGCGGCGTGTACCACAGCCAGTCGGGCGAGAGCATTTTCGCCCACTGTCCGGGGCTACGCATCGCGTTCCCGTCGACAGCCAACGACGCCGCCGGCCTCCTGCGGACCGCCATCCGTTGTGACGACCCGGTGATGTTCCTCGAGCACAAGCACCTGTATCGTCAGACGTACAACAAGTCGGTGTATCCCGGCCCCGACTACATGATTCCGTTCGGCCGTGCCGTCGAGCGTCGTCCCGGCGACCACGTCGTGATCGTGACGTGGGGCGCGCTCGTTCAGCGATCGCTCCTTGCCGCGCAGATGGCCGAGAAAAACGGGATCAGCGTCGGCGTCATCGATCTGCGCACGATTGTCCCGTACGACTTCGAGACGATCGCCGAGGCCGTCAAGCGGACCAGCCGGGTCATCGTGGCACACGAAGATCAGCTGACGTGCGGCTTCGGCGCCGAAATCGCCGCGCGGATTTCTGAAGATTTGTTCGAGTATCTGGATGCGCCCGTGACTC
This sequence comes from Vicinamibacterales bacterium, assembly GCA_963811435.1. Lineage (GTDB taxonomy): Bacteria > Acidobacteriota > Vicinamibacteria > Vicinamibacterales > JAMQPK01 > JAMQPK01. The sequence continues at coordinate 1,357,923 of CAWERD010000002.1, read as the reverse complement.
GTATTGGTGCGATGGATACGCCCGTTGCTTACGCGCCCGAGCTCGAAGAAGTGATCCTGCCTCAGACCGACGACCTTCTCAGAGCGATCGAGAAGGTCACGGCTTATTAGCCGCGCTGCAGTTTTCCTCCTCCTGGAGGGGGCTCGTTGACGATCGCCCAGAACGCTCCCAGGTGACGGACCGCGTCGATGAACGCCCGGAAGTCGACGGGCTTTACGACGTACGCGTTCGCGCCCAGCTTGTAGCTGTGGACAAGGTCCTGCTCTTCGCGCGACGAGGTCAGCATCACGACCGGAATCGTCTTGAGCGTTTCGTCGGCCTTCAGCGCGCGGAGCACGTCGAGGCCGTCGACCTTCGGCATCTTGAGATCCAGCAGAAGGACCGCGGGATTCCCCTCGGGGCGATTGGCATAGCCGTTCCGGCGATACAGATAGTCGAGCGTCTCGGCGCCATCGCGCACGACCACCACTTCGTTCGCCAGGTTGATCTCGCCGAGCGCCGCGAGCGTGAGCTCGACGTCGTTCGGATTGTCTTCAGCAAGCACGATCCGCTTCAGGTCGGCCATCACGATGACACCTCGATGGAATATCCGGTTTGCGAATTGATGCTGTCAAGAACTCGTTGTCCGAAGGTACACTACCGGACGAACGAGTTCTCGTCGATGCCGGGGTTATCGGTTGGTTCGGATCTAATGTGCACCCGTATGCATATCGGAGTGTCGGTCTTTATCCGACAGCATGTCGGATTCCCGGCGTGATCGATGGCTGAGGTCTCCAAGCGGCGGCTATACTTACTCGACACTGCCTGCGTCGCGTTTGTCAGGACCGCGGGCGGCACATGAGAAAAGCGCCTGCGCGCCGGCGGCCGGCTCGGCGAGCAAGACGGCCATCACAGGTCGAGGGACTCGACTCGCTCGCGCTGCGGATGGAGATCGCGCGGGAAGAGGAGCGCGCGCGCCTCGCACGGGAACTGCATGATGAGCTCGGCCAGGTCTTGACGAGTCTGAAGCTCGAGTTCATGTGGCTCGTCGATGAACTGCGCAAGAACGAGCCGAAGCCCGGCATCCAGCTCGTAAACAAGTTGCAGGCGCTGACCGGCCTCATCGAGCTCAGCATTCAATCGGTCCGTCAGATCTCCAGCGATCTTCGGCCCGCGGTGCTCGATCATCTCGGGTTGAAGGAAGCGATTGAGTGGGAGACCACGAAGTTCGAGGCGCGGACGGGCATCCGCTGCCGGCTGGCGTGGGCACTGAAGAACGAACCGGGCGATCGCACGCGTCAGCTCGCCATGTTCAGAATTCTGCAGGAGGCCATGACCAACGTGGCCAGGCACGCGCACGCTGGGGCGGTCCGCATCGGCGTTCGCCAGCGCGGCCGGATGCTGACGCTGACGATTCACGATAACGGACGCGGCATTACGAAAGGCGAGCTCGCGAGCGTCGAATCCATCGGGTTGCTGGGAATGAGTGAGCGCGCACGGTTGCTCGGCGGCCGTGTGGCGATTACTGGCGCGCCCGGCCGGGGAACCACAGTGACCGTTAACGTTCCGACAGTGCACAAAGCAAAAACATGACGCGTATCCTTCTCGTCGACGATCACCCCATCGTCCGGCAGGGCATCAAGCAGGTGCTGTCGGGTGCATTTCATCCAGCGCTCGTGGGCGAAGCCGCCAACGCCGAAGAGGGTCTCAATGAAGCCCGGAACACCGACTGGGATGTCATGGTGCTCGACCTGACGCTGCCCGGGATCAGCGGCCTCGATCTCCTGAAGGACCTGCGCCGCGAGCGGCCCACGCTTCCCGTGCTCGTCTTGAGCATGCACCCGCCCGACCAGTTTGCGCGCCGGGCGATGAATGCCGGCGCGTCGGGCTATCTGACCAAGGACAGCGCGCCAACCGAGCTCGTCAAGGCTATCAGCGAGGTGATGGCAGGCCGGCGGTATCTGAATCCCGCGGTCATCGAAGAGCTGGTAATTCATCAGCAGCCCGAGCACGGGCACCGGCCGCACGAGGTGCTGTCCGATCGCGAATATCAGGTGCTCCGGATGATCGCGTCCGGTCTGACCGTATCACAGGTCGCCGCCCGGCTTTCGCTGAGCGTCAAAACGGTGAGCACGTACCGCGCACGCGTGCTGGAAAAAATGAACATGAAAACGACGGCCGAGCTGATGCACTACGGCATCCAGCACGGGTTGGTCGACTAGACGACGGAACCATTACGTCATGCGGAAAGTGTGTAACATGGCGATTGATGCCGTCCGCTTTACCGAGAATTCGATCCGCGGCCGTCCTGGGCGCGGGAACCATGGGCGCGCAGATCAGCGCACACCTGGCAAACGCGGGTTACGGCGTGTGTGCTGCTGGACATATCGCCGCAAGCCGCGCGCGAGGGGATCGAGCGCGCGCGAAAGCTCAAACCCGATCCTTTTTTCACGCCCGATGGCCTCGATCGCATCCAGACGGGCGGCTTCGACCAGGATCTGCAACGTATCGCAGAGTCTGACTGGATCATCGAAGCGATCATCGAACAGCCAGACGCGAAACGCGCGCTGCTGGAACGCGTCGACGCGGTGCGCCGGCCTGGTTCGATCGTCAGTTCCAACACATCTGGATTGTCCATCACAGGATTGTCGCAAGGCCGAAGCGACGATTTCCGGCGTCACTGGCTCGGCACGCACTTTTTCAACCCACCTCGATATCTCCCGTTACTGGAACTCATTCCGACGCCGGAAACCGACCCGGCAGTACTTGCAGCCGTTCGTGATTTCGCCGATCGCCGTCTGGGGAAAAACGCCGTCGTGGCTAAAGATACGCCGGGGTTCATCGCCAACCACGTGGCCATGCACGGCCTTGTGCGGATTTTCGAAGCGCTTGCCGCGGGACACTACACGGTTGAAGAGATCGATGCGATGACCGGCGCGGCAATCGGACGGCCGAAGAGCGCGACCTTCAGGACTGTCGACATCGCCGGCCTCGACATCCTTGTTCACGTGGCGAACGACCTCGCCGCACGGCTCCCGCAGGGACGCGGGTCGCAGTTCACATTTCCACCGTTCGTGCATGACATGCTTGCACGCGGATGGATCGGCGAAAAGTCGGGACGTGGCTTCTACGAACGCCGGAAGAACGATGCCGGAGAGACCGACATCTGGGCGCTCGATCCGCGCACGATGACATATCGCCCCAGGCAGCCGGTGAAATTGCCGTCGCTCGAGACGGCAGCCTCTCTTCCACTGCCAGAGCGGATGCGGAAGCTCTTTTCGGGATCCGATCGCGTCGGCGACGTTTTTCCAGGCCACGCTTCCCTCCTCTCTCCGATACACGGCAGAGATCGCATCCGAGATCGCGTATTCGATCGACGACATCGACCGCGCGATGCAATGGGGCTACGGGTGGCCGCTCGGCCCGTTCGAACTGGCCGACGCCATCGGCTTCGGCGAAAAGCCATTTCGAACCTCGCCGTTGCCACCGGCGGGGCCGGAGCTCGAGATTCTGCGAAGTGCGCGCGATCGGCACAAAGTGGTTGCGTCGAACCCAGGCGCCAGCCTCATCGATCTCGACGATGGCGTGCTCGCTGTCTCGCTGCATTCGAAGATGAATGCGATTGGCGGTGACGCGCTGAATATGCTCCAACGGGGCATCCGCGAGGCTTCGCAGAACTTTTCGGCGCTGGTCGTCGCCGCCGAGGGACCACAACTTTTCCGTCGGCGCCAACCTGATGTTGCTGCTGCTCGAAGCGCAGGAAGGCAATTGGGAAGACATCGACGCGATGATTCGATCGTTCCAGAAAACCACGACAGGTCTTCGCTACGCCGAAGTCCCTGTCGTCGTCGCGCCGTTCGGCATGACGCTCGGAGGCGGCTGCGAGGTCGTTCTTCACGCCGATCGCGTACAGGCCGCCGCCGAAAGCTACATCGGGCTGGTCGAAGTCGGCGTCGGATTGATTCCTGCAGCGGGCGGGACGAAGGAAATGCTGCTGCGCCTCGGTCCGGAAAAGGCGTTTGAAACCATCGGCTTCGGCAAGACGTCTACCTCAGGTAGGGATGCGTTCCGGCTGAGGTACCTGCGGAGCGTCGACAGCGTGACCATGAACCGCGATCGACTGGTGTTCGACGCAAAACAGGAAGCGCTCAAGCGTGTGCAGGAGGGATATCGTCCACCGTCGAAGCCAACAGCCATTCATGTCGGCGGAGATGGTGTTCGCGCGCTGCTCGATCTCGGCGTGCATCTCGCATGGCGTGCGGGAAGAATCTCCGACCACGACGCGACGATCGGCCGCAAGCTGTCGTGGATTCTGTCTGGCGGCGCCTTGCCTCACTCAGCAATAGTCAGCGAAGATCAATTACTGGATCTCGAACGCGAGGCGTTTCTCAGCCTGTGCGGCGAGCGCAAGACGCTCGAGCGCATCCAGTACACGTTGAAGACGGGCAAGACGCTGAGAAACTGATGGTCGACAGAGGAGCGGGAATTCCGCTGGTGCTGGTCCCGGGCATTCAGGGACGATGGGAATGGATGGAGCCGTCAGTGGAAGCGCTGGCGCGCGAATATCGAGTCATCACAGCCTCATTGCCGGGCGAGCCCGGCGCATCGATGTCGTTTGGCGACGACGCCGACTTCGAGTTGTTCGTCCGGCATCTCGACGCTGTCCTGGACGCGGCAGGCGTGTCGACCGCCATCATGTGCGGCGTCTCCTTTGGTGGGCTCATCGCCCTGCGATACGCTGCCAGGCGCAGCAACCGGGTTCGCGGGCTGATTCTCGTGTCGACGCCCGGTCCGCGCTGGAAGTTGAATCCCAGCCAGAGGCGCTATGCGGCCTGGCCAACGCTGACGAGCCCGATGTTCGCGCTCGGTGCGGTCCGGCGCGGATGGCGAGAGCTGCAGGTGCTGTTTCCGTCGCCGCGAGCCCGCTTGAGTGCCTGCGTGGAGACAGGCTGGCGTGTCGCGAGGGCACCCGCCGTGCCCCGCCGGATGAGCCATCGAGCGCTTCTGGCGGACCGGCAGGATTTCGAAGCCGATTGTGCCTGCGTAAAGGTACCGACGCTCGTCGTGACGGGCGAGCGCGAGCTCGATCAGGTTGTGCCGTCTCACGAGACCATGCGCTATCTTGATCTGATACCGGGATCACGTTTCCAGCTCTTTGAGCAGACCGGCCATCTTGGGACCGTGCTCGCCCCCGATCGTTTTGCCGCGATCGTGTCGACATTCTCCCGGACGCTATGACTCAAGACATCCGCGTCACGACCGTCGACTTTCCAGGTCCGGCAGGGCCGATCGAGGGATTGATCAACGCGAACGCCGAACATGAGCCTCGCGCCGTTGCCGTGCTCGCTCATCCGCTGCCAACCGCCGGCGGTACGATGCACACCAAAGCGCTGTTTCACGCGGCCAAGGCGCTGGCTCGCATCGGCGTGCCCGTCCTTCGATTCAATTTCCGTGGTGTCGGGCGCAGTGCTGGATCGTTTTCGGGCGGTCCCGGCGAGCAGGATGATTTTCGTGCGGCGCTCTACTTCATGCAGGCGCGGTATCCTGACGTGAAGCGCGTCTGGACCGGCGGCATGTCGTTCGGCTCGTGGGTCGGCATCACCGTTGGCGCCGAGGATCCCCACGCAACGGCGCTCATCGGCGTCGCATGTCCTGTCGACCGATACGATTATTCGGCGGTCGTCAGCGCCGCCAAGCCGACGTTTCTCATCCATGGCGAGCGCGACGAGGTGATTTCGGTGAAGGAAGTCAGGAAATTCTACGCACAGTTGTCCGAGCCCAAGGAGCTCGTGGTGATCGACGGCGCCGACCATCTGTTCGACGGCAAGGTGTCCGAGGTCGGCGATGCCGTCGAAGATCTTCTGCAGGATTTCGATGGCTGAGGCACTCATTGTTTCTGCCGTACGCACGCCGGTCGGAAAGGCGCCGAATGGATCGCTGCGGACGACGCGGCCCGACGAGCTCGCAGCCGTCGTGATGCGCGAAGCGCTGAATCGGGCGCCCGGCCTGACCGCATCCGATATCGAAGACGTCATTGTCGGCTGCGCGATGCCCGAAGCGGAACAGGGGCTGAACATCGCCCGCATCGCGAGCCTTCGAGCAGGATTCCCCGTCGAAGCCTCGGCCGTCACCATCAACAGATTCTGCGCGTCGGGCCTGCAGGCCATCGCGTTCGCCGCCGATCGCATCAGCGCCGGTTCGGCGAACGTCATCATCGCAGGCGGGACCGAAAGCATGAGCCTCGTTCCGATGGGCGGCAACAAGGTCGCACCGAACCCGGCGCTCGTCGATCACTATCCGGATGTGTATCTGACAACCGGCCTCGTCGCCGAAAACCACGCCCGCGATCACCACATCTCTCGAGAGGAGCAGGACGCCTTCGCGCTGCGCAGCCATCAACGGGCACTCGCGGCGATGGATGCCGGCAAGTTTCGCGACGAGACTGTGGCGATCGGCGCATTCGCGGCAGATGAAGGGCCGCGTCGCGACACGTCGCTCGACGCGCTGTCCAAGTTACGTCCCGCATTCCACGTCAGCGGTACCGTGACGGCCGGCAACTCATCGCAAACGAGCGATGGCGCCGCCGCGGTCGTCGTCACATCGGCAGAATTCGCGCGCGAGCGCAACCTGAAGCCCCTTGCGCGTTTTGTCGCCTACGCGACGGCCGGCGTCGCTCCGGAGCGATTCGGCACAGGACCGGTCCCGGCGATTCGGAAGGTGCTGAAGCGATCGGGCCTTTCGATGGACGACATCGATCTCATCGAGCTGAACGAGGCATTTGCCGCGCAAGTGCTGGCGTGCCTGCGGGAGCTGCCGATCGATGAAGCCCGCCTCAATGTCAACGGCGGTGCAATCGCGCTGGGCCACCCGCTCGGCTGCACCGGCGCGAAGCTGACGACGAGCCTGATTTACGAGATGCAGCGGCGCCAGGTGCGCTATGGGCTTGTCACGATGTGTGTAGGCGGAGGAATGGGCGCCGCGGGCATTCTGGAGCGTGTCGCATGAGCGGCAACGTGCCTAGTGTTGGCGCGCGTAGTCCCGACCTTCAGGTCGGCGCTCTAAAAGGGGCCGCCTGGCTGCTCGAGCCAGGCGATGCGACCTCCGTTCTGACCCCCGAGCGCCTCTCGGACGAGCATCGTCTGATCGCGCAGACGGCGCGTGAGTTTGCCGAAAAGGAAGTTGTCCCGGGCATCGAACGCCTCGAGCAGAAGGATTGGGCCTTCGCGCGCGAGCTGCTCCAGCGTGCCGGAGCGCTCGGACTCATTGGTGTCGACGCACCCGAAGAATTCGGCGGTGTCGGCCTCGACAAAGTGGCCGCCCTCGTCGTCAGCCGCTATACGTCCGGCAGCGCATCGTTCAGCTCGACGTTCGGCGCGCAGAGCAACCTCGCGCTCAGCTCGATCCTCTATTTCGGCACCCACGATCAGAAGACGCGCTATCTGCCAAAGCTCATTTCCGGCGAGCTGGTGGGCGCCTATGCCCTCAGCGAGTCGGGGTCGGGCTCCGATGCCCTGAGTGCCTCGACCCGTGCTGCCCGGACGTCCGACGGCGGCTTTACGCTGACCGGCGAAAAAATGTGGATCACCAATGGTGGTTTCGCTGACGTCTTCGTCGTGTTCGCCAAAGTCGACGGCGAACACTTTACCGCCTTCATCGTCGAGCGTGGATTCACGGGGCTGAGCACCGGCCACGAAGAGCACAAGATGGGGCTGCACGGCTCTTCGACCACGCCGCTCATTCTGCAGGATGTTCACGTACCCGCGGGCAACCTTCTGGGTGAGATCGGAAAGGGCCACAAGGTGGCCTTCAACGTGCTGAACTTCGGACGATTCAAGCTCGGCGCCATGTGCGTCGGGGGCGCCTCCGGCGCCATCCGCGACAGTGCGCGGTATGCGGCGGCACGCCGGCAGTTTGGAAAGCCGATCGCCGAGTTTGGCGCCATCAAGCACAAGCTCGCCGAGATGAGCGTGCAGTGTTACGCCGTCGAAAGCCTCCTTTACCGCACGGCCGGTCTCATCGACACGTCGATCGCCCGGAGCGACAGATCCGATGCGGTGCTGGCGGCGTTGGAAGAGTTCGCGATCGAAGCCTCAATTGCCAAAGTCGCCGGCAGCGAGATGCTGCAGTTCGTGCTGGACGAGAACGTGCAGATTCACGGCGGCAATGGGTTCGTCAGTGACTACCCTGCCGAGCGCCATTATCGCGATGCGCGCGTGAACAGAATCTTCGAAGGCACGAACGAGATAAATCGCCTGCTCATTCCCGGCATGTTGATTCGCCGTGCGTTGAAGGGCGACCTCGCGCTGATTCCCGCCGCGCGCCGGCTTCAGGATGAGGTTCTCGCAGGGCCGGGCGCCATCGAGCCGCGAGGAGAAGACCCGCTCGGCGACCAGACGGCCGCCGTTCAGGCGTTCAAGAAGGTCGCGCTCATGTCGCTCGGCCTCGCGATGCAACGTTACGGCGAGGAACTGAGCGATCAGCAGGAAGTGCTTTTCGCCATCGCCGACATCGTCATCGCGGTCGCATGCGCCGAGAGCGCGCTGCTCAGAGCCTCGGTCGCCGGCGGCGCCATGGCGCAGTACCATGTCGATGCGGCGTCTGTCTTCGTTAACGATGCGGCATCACGAATTGAGGTGTCGGCCAGGCAGGTGCTTGCGGTGATGGCCGAGGGGGATACCCTTCGAACCCATCTGGCGGCATTGAGGCGGTTGCTCAAGGTCGCGCCGATTGATACCGTAAGCAGACGGCGGCGTATTGCGGAGGAGACGGTCCGCCGGGGAAGCTATATCTTTCAATGAAGTACCTGCGAAATACGCTGATCGTCGTGCTCGTGGCTGCGGGAGCCGGCTGCAATGCGGGCAATCCACCTCCGGAAGAAACCGGTGGTGATTATGTCAGTCGGATTCAAGTCGAGCGCGCGGCCAAAGATCAGGCATTCAAGGATCAGGCAAACGAGCCGGTGCCACCAGGCAGGGTAAACGAGTTCCTGCCGCTCAAGTATTTTCCGCCGGATCCTGAGTACGCGGTACCGGCATCGCTGAATCCTTCAACCGAGCGAATCCTCGTCGAGATGGTGACGTCCGCCGGGAAGATCCGGAGGCATCATCGCGTGGGCGTACTCGAGTTCACCCTGAAAGGCCAGCCGCTGACGCTTGGCGCGTATGTCGAGGAAGGTGCGAGCCTGAATCGCCTGTTCGTGCCGTTCAAAGACATGACGAGCGGGACGGAGACCTATGCAGCGGGCCGCTATCTCGAGCTCGATAGCACGGCGAGCGGCGTCTACACGATCGATTTCAACAAGGCGTTCAACCCGTACTGCTACTACAACGCGTCATTCGACTGCCCGTACCCTCCTCGCGAAAGCGTGCTGAAGATCCCCATTCGCGCCGGCGAGCGCCTGCCTTGAGCGATCAGCGGCTTCAAGCCGTCTTCTTCGACTTCGACGGCGTCATCGCCGACAGTGAGCCTCTGCACCTCAGGGCTTATCAGACCGTCCTCGGCGCCGAAGGCATCGATCTGCAGAGAGACGACTACTACGCCCGGTATCTCGGATATGACGACGTCGGGTTGTTTGAGGCGCTGGCAAAGGATCGCGGTATCACGCTGACGACTGAGAAAATTGACGAGTGGGTAGACGCGAAGTCGCACGTCGTCGAGCAGCTGCTGTCGAGCGATGCCCTCTTGTTCCCGGGGGCGGCCGACTGCGTCAGGATGCTGGCCGGGCGTGTTCCGCTTGCCATTGCTTCCGGCGCACTCGAACCGGAGATCGACATGGTCCTCATGCATGCCGGTTTGCGGGAATGCTTTGTCGCCATCGCGTCGGCTTCCGACGGCGTGCGCGGCAAGCCGGCGCCAGATCTGTATCTCCTGGCGATGGCCAAGATTCGTGATCGCGTCGCCGTCAATCCGGCATCGTGCATTGCCATCGAAGACTCCCATTGGGGCCTCGAGGCTGCCCGCACGTCTGGATTACGCTGCGTGGCTGTGACCAACACCTACCCGGCCGCCGAGCTTGGAATGGCCGATCTCGTTGTCGATCGGCTTGGCGATCTGACGCTGTCGAAGATCGAAGGGCTTCTGCGCTAGCACCCACCGCCGCCAACGCTCAACACTCGCCCCGCAGGCGGCATCTCGACGATGTCGTAGCTGTCGCCTTCATAGCCCCGCATTTCCATCACCCAGACGCTGGCTCGCCCTATCCGCAGCACGCCGAGGACCCGCCCCCTGCGTCGCGCGGTCTCGCCACCTCTGTAGATCCCGCCGCTCGTGCTCACGAGCGTGACGGAGAACGGCGACGACGCGAGCCATCCATTTGCGTAGGATTCGATAGCGCCGTAGCGTTTGTGCGCTTCGAAATAGTAGTAGTCGACTTCTCCGACTCGATCCCGCGCCAACGTTGTGATCTGGACGGGGACGCCTTCGCGCCCGGTCGACGGAATCGTGCTTCGTGGCGATCTCGCTGGTACCGAAGCGCGTTCGGCCTCCAGTGCGTGAGTGAGTTGCACCACGAACTGCGCCACGCGCCTGCTCGCGGCGTCCTGCTGGTTAACCACGTCCTCGATGCGCACGGTGGAGACGTCGCCATGAACCGCAATTCCAGCCATCAGATGTGGTGCATCCAGCTTCGGACCCGGCGGTGGCGCGTTCGTGGCAAAACCCTCCTGACGGCCGCAGTAGGCGTCGGTCGTGACCACGTCGCGGATGCCAAGCGGACGAGGAGCACCAGCGTCCCACGGAACATAGATCCATCCTTCCCGCGGGACGCCCTGCGCGTCCTCGAGCTTGAACATGCCGTCGTCGGACCTCACGGGCGTCCACGCCTCGTTCTGCCTGGACGCGAGCGGCAGAAGAATACCGTCGCCGCGGACGACACCCACCATGAGACTCGAAGATTGAACAGGGCTCGGCGCTTGTGCGCTGCTCGCGCCGCCTCCAAGCGAAGGGGCGATCATTACCGCGATGAGGAACAACCATCGGAGGGATGTCATGGACGACCTCACTTCGAACGATCTTAGTTCAGCGCGCGCAATCACACTCAACCGAATGGATTCATCTACACCTTCCGCACGGAGCTGCCCGTTTTTTCGCAGGAGCGCTCGCACTAACGTTTACGTAACCGGCCCCAACCCTCAGAGGAAATGCGCGATAATGATCGTACCGGATGAAAGACTCCTTCATCAGCGAGTTCTCGAAGCTGGCGGCCAGCCCCGATCGCGATCTGGCAACACCGGCTCTGATGATCGCGAAGCTCGAGTGTCCCTCGCTCGATCCCATTCCCTCCCTGGAACGGCTTGACGCGATGGGCACCGCCGCGCGCGAGCGCCTTGTGGCCAGCGGCTGTCTACACGACACGCGCAAGTCGGAGACGGCCGTCGACGTGCTGAATGCGTATCTCTTCGACGAGGAAGGCTTCTCGGGCAACCGCGATCGCTACGACGATCCCAGCAACAGTTTTCTCAACGAAGTGCTCGAGCGCCGCACCGGCATCCCGATCACGCTGGCGCTGGTGTACATGGAGGTCGCCCGCCGCGCCGGCATCCAGATCGAGGGCGTGAATTTTCCCGGACACTTCCTGATGCGCTTCACGCCGCTCATTCTCGATCCGTTTCACCGCGGCGCCAGGTTGTCCGAAACCGACTGCCGGCGGCTGCTGGAGCGACACGTCGGCGAAGAAGCCGCGTTCGATCCGGCGTTGCTCGCGCCCGCGACGAAGCCGCAGATGCTGACGCGCATGCTGTTGAACCTGAAGCGCATCTACGTGCGGCTGCACTCGTTCCCGCAAGCCAGAAACGTCACCGAGCTGCTGCTCGCGGTCGATCCGCCGGCGCTGGCGGAACTACGTGATCGCGGGCTGCTGGCCTACCACATGAACGACTTCGCCGCCGCGCTGCGCGACCTGCAGCAATACCTGCACTTCAGCGCCGGCTCTGAGGTCGACGAAGAAGCTCGCAGCGATCACGAACAGCTGTGGGAGCACGTCAAAACGCTGCGCCGGCGCGTCGCGTCGTTGAACTGACTGCCGACGCCTGACCGCCGACTGCGGACTGCGACTGCGACTGCGACTGCCGACTGCCGACTATTTCAAGTAATACTCACTCACGTCCGAAACCGGCCAATAGCCGATTCGCTTGAAGATATTCGGCGAGGCGGCGCTGCTGACGTCTGTATACAGCCAGCAGAACGCGTTGCCCTGCTCGAGCTGCTGCCTGGTGAGGGCCTTCACGCACGCGGTTGCGTACCCTTTGCCGCGCAGCTCCCGCGGTGTGTAGACGAAGTTGATGCGAACGCCATTCGGCGTTTTTCCCGTCCACGCCGCCATCGACACCGGACCGCCGTCATCCCAGACGTGGAGACGTCCACGCGCGATCGCGTCGGCCACGACACGATCGGCATCGATCGGCTCGGGCACCCGTGCCTCGCCGACAAAGACGCCGGTCCATGCCGCCAGCAGATCGTGATCGTCTGGCATGGCCTGTCTAAAGCGCCCGGCCGGTGCAGGAAGACCTGAGTCGACGATCTTGCGCGTCTCGTGAATACGCAGCTGCATTCCGAGCCTGGGCTCGACGTCCGACAGCTTTCGCCAGGCGAGCGCGAAATCGCCGGCCGAGCGTGAAGGACCGGTCACACCTTCGAGATCGGGAACCGTTTCGAACAGGTCCTGCGCAAGCGCCGCAATCGGCTCGCGGTTCGCACGGGTAATGACCGCCTTGAAAGGTGCAAGATGCACGGCGCAGGCGAGCACACCGGCGCTATTGCTGACTGTGGCGAGATATGGGTTGGCCGCCGCTCCAGGATTGCGCGCGATGCCCTGCGCGACACCGAGCATCAGATTGTTTTCGGCCTCGGCCATCATCAGCACGGGCTGGGCGATATCGAGAAACGCCTGCGCCGTCTCGTACCTGGTGACGTTCATCGTCTCTGATGTCTTGACATCAAATAATGAGTATCACAAGCGAGGCAACCATCGCCGTACGCTCCCGCGCGCGAACGAGGGTAAAGATCATGACACCAGCGTCGCAGCGAGAGCTTCCTCCTTGATGAGTCCGGCGTCCATCGAAACACGATACGCCGTCGACCCTGATTTCTTCGACACGACGCGCTCGAGCCGGCCGTTCCTGAAATGCACGGCGACGCGGTCGTCAATCGCGTACCCGGATTTGATCTGCCCCTGCTGAATGAGCGCATGGTACGCGGGCCTGCGCTCGACTTCGCCGTCGTAGTGCGGACAACAGCTGCCTGGAAGAAATCCCATGCAGTCAAGCGGCCGGAGGCGATCGGCCCACGAATCCGTCACACCCTGTTCGAACCAGCAGATCGCGCCGGCGCTCTGGCCGCCGAGCACGATGCCCGATTCGTGACGCCTCCTTGAGAATCTCCACGAGGCCCCATTCCCGCCACACCGCCAGCATGCTTTTGGTGTTGCCGCCTCCCACATAGACGACATCCTGCGCCAGGACCACCCGTCGCAGGTCAGGTGTTCGATGAAAGAACGGGAGATGCCTGAGTGTTGGCGCCAAGCGCGCCGAACGTTTCGTGGAATTTCCCGACGTATGTCGCATCGTCGCCGCGCGCGGTCGCGATCATCAGCACGTTCGGGCGATCCTTGCTGCGACTGGTCGAGCAGGTACTTCTCGAGCGCAAGGTTCTCCGGATCGGAGAAAAATCCGGCTCCGCCGATGGCGATGATGTCAGACATCGTCGAGGTTGAATTCCTCGAGCGAGTTCAGCCGGCGATCGGCGAGCTCGAGCGAAAGGTCTTTCGTCAGCTGATTCGGAATGGCAACGCAATAGAGACCGGCACGCTTTGCGGCGAGGATGCCGTTCGGAGAATCCTCGAACGCAATCGCCTCGTCTGCGTTCACGTTGAGGCGCTCGAGTGCGAGCAGATACAACGCCGGATCGGGCTTGGGTGCCTTGACGTAATCGCGCGTGCAGATGGCGTCAAAGTGATCGAGCAGCGCGAATTTCCTGAGGTTCCCCGTCACCCACTTCTGCGTCGAGCTCGACGCAACCGCCAGTTTCAGGCCGCGCGTCCTGGCCGATGCGATGCATGCGGCAATGCCCGGCAACAGTGGCTGGGCGTGCATCAATTCGAGCCATCGGCTGTTGCACGCAGCCTCGAGCGCTCCGCGATCGAACGACTGGCCCGATTGCTCTTCGAGATACCCGTGCAAGTCGAATCCGTGAATCGTGCCGATGCAGGCGGCGTATTTGTCGAACGGTAGCGAGCATCCATGCGAGGCGTAGAGCTCCGACCATGCCTGGAACCCCGGACTCTCGCTGTCAACCATCAACCCGTCGAAATCGAAAATCAGTGCCTTGAGATTGCTCCTAGTTGAACCCAAGCGCCTTCTTCACCTCAGTGTTGGCGATCGGCCGAACGCCCTTGCGATCGAGCCGCCACTTGTCCATGTATTGCGCCGGCTTGATGACCGACACGCGCGAGGCTTTCAGAAACTCTTCGAGCGCCGCGTCCGCGTAGGGCTTGGGCACTCCCGCCTCAAACGCGGCAAACAGGCCATCCCAATGTACAGGTATGAATGCCTTGGGCTTGAGCACCGGTACAACGAGCTTTGCCACGGCCACGGCGCCCGATCCAATCCACAGGTCGACCGACGACACTCCAGCGCTCCTCATCGCGCGCTTCAGGTTGTCGATCGGTGCGCCGTAATCCACGGCATCGATCACAATGGGCACATGCAGGTCGACAGCGCTCGCTGAGTTGTTGAAGAACCAGCTGAATCGCCCGTCAGGGCTATCAGCCGTGAACAGATACGCGCGATTGCCTCCCCCGTTCGGAAAGTCCTCGGCCACGCCTGCGCGCAATCCGCCGGTCTTTGGATCCGGCACCGGGACGGCGTCGAGCTCTACAGGGTTGTGCTGCTCCGGATTGACCGCCGGATCGCCGCTGTGGTTCCATCGCACCACCCACATCGTCACGCCTTCTGCGATCGGAATCGCTTCGCCACCGTCGACAGATCGGCAGCGATCGGGGGAAGCCCCTGGGCTCGCACCTGCAGACAGGTGGTTTGCGATCCGATGACTCGCGCGCCGGTCAGCTTCGACCACGTTCCGGTATCGAAGGAGTGGTCCCAGTGACTGTGACCGGTCAGGAGCAGGCTGATGCGCGACGGCTTTCCGAGCGCATCGACGACGCGAGTGACTGCGGCGACGTCTGATGTGAAGGGCCTGCTCGTCTGTGCGAGCCCGCCGCCGCCACCGGAGAACGCACTCTGCGGCAGCCGGCTGATATAGCCGTCGGTCACAATGCGCACCGGGCCGATCTCATAAAACATGTTCGAGATCGACATCCATGTGATGTCGACAAACGCCGGGCCGGCAGCCGAAACCCGGCCGAGCATCACCATTACGCACAGTGTGCCCAGGCCGCTGACGACGTTCAGGGCTCTCGTCATGCTGCGACCCGGTCGGGAAACGGGCATTCCGATCGCAACGGGCAGATGTGGCACATCGGATCCGACTCGAGACACGTGGCACGACCGTGATGAGAGAGGTACAGCGTTGCACGCTGCATGGCCGTCAAGACTCCACCAAGCTCGCGCGTCACCTCCACACTCTGGCTTTGAAGCCGCCCGAGCACGCGCTGCACGTGAGGGTCGTCTGGCAGCAACGGTTGACGGCCGGCAAACAGCAGCAGCCACTGTCCGGATATCGTGGTCAGGTGCGGCAGCAGCGCCAGCGCGCCTTTCGCCGCCGCGGCGTCACCACGGAGCCTGTCCGAAAAGTCGCGATTGCGCCTGAACACGTCGACGCCTGCCACCAGCGCGCGAAGACGCTCTTCGCGATACGGGCCTGCCAGAGCGACGGCATTTTCGAGCTTCGCGCGGGCCGCGCGACCCATCGAGTCCGGCGTGAGCGCAGGAATTCGGCGCAGCGCGCTCATCGCCGCATCGCGGCGTGCCGGCGTGGTATGCACGCCAAGCACCTCCCAGACATACAGCGCGAACGGATCTTCGGGCGGCTGCGGCAGCGGGCCGTAGAACCGTTCCAGGCGGTCCATGACGTCAATCATTCTGACGTCGGTCATGGCAGATAAATGGCAGATGGCAGACGACGTCGCTCAGCCTCATGCGCGAAGCTTGGAGATTTCCTCGTACAAGTGTGCCGACGCGATGACGCCGCCGTGGAAATTGCCGAGGTCGAGGCGCTCGTTGGGTGCGTGGGCGTTCTCGTCGGGCAGACCCACGCCGAACAGTACGCTCGGAATCCCGAGCTCTTCCTGGAAGGTCGCCACGACCGGAATCGAGCCACCCTCGCGCGTGAACACAGGTGCCTTGCCGAAGCCTTTTTCAATCGCACGCCCTGCCGCGCGAATATACGGGCTGTCGAACTCGGCCATCCATGGCTTTCCGCCGTGCAGCCGCGTGAGCTTCAGCTCGACGCTCGCCGGCGCAATCTTCTGAACGTATTCCTCGAACTGTTTTGCGATCGTGTCCGGGTCCTGGTTGGGCACGAGCCGCATGCTGACTTTCGCCATGGCCACAGCCGGAAGCACCGTCTTCGGTCCTTCCCCGGTGAAGCCGGACAGCAGCCCGTTCACCTCGAAAGTGGGCCTTCCCCAGACACGCTCCAGCACCGAGTAACCCGACTCGCCCGCGAGCTTCGGAGCACCCCACTCCTTCCGATACTTCTTTTCATCGAACGGCAGCTTCTTCCACTCGGCGCGTTCAGCTTCGGTGAGGTCTCTCACGTCGTCGTAGAAACCGGCGATCTTCACCCGCCCGCTCTTGTCCTTCATCTGCGCCAGAATCTGCGACAGCACGAAGGCGGGGTTCGCCATCGCGCCGCCGAACACGCCAGAGTGCAGGTCGCTCTTCGTGCCGCGAAGGTCGATCTGGTAGTACACAAGGCCGCGCAGCCCGTAGCAGATCGACGGAATCTCGCGGGCGAACATCGCCGAGTCCGAAATGACGACGACATCGGCACCGAGCAGCTCCTTGTTCTGCCGGACGAACTCGTCCAGATGGAGGCTGCCGACCTCCTCCTCGCCTTCGAGAAACACCTTGATGTTGAGCGGCAGGCGCCCGGTTTGTTTCATATGCGCTTCAATCGCCTTGAAGTGCATGAACACCTGTCCCTTGTCGTCGGCGGCGCCCCGCGCGTAAATTTCGTTCTCGCGGACGGTGGCTTCGAACGGCGGCGACTCCCACAGCTCGACCGGATCGACGGGCTGCACATCGTAGTGGCCGTAAAACAAGATCGTCGGCGCTCCCGGTGCGTTCAGCCAGTCGCCGTACACGATGGGATTGCCCGGCGTCTCGATGAGCCGCGCGTTCTCGAGGCCGACGCTCTTGAGATGATCGGCACTCCATTCTGCGGCACGCCGTACGTCGCCTTGATGCTGCGGCAGCGCGCTGATGCTCGGGATCGCCAGATACTGCTTCAGCTCGTCGATATAGCGATCGCGCTGCACGTTGATGTAGTCGACGACCTTTTCGATGTTTTCCATCACGGTTCCTTCGGATGCTCGATGGGCAGATCGACACGATCGCCCCATTCCTTCCACGATCCGATGTAGTTCCGGACGCGGGGGTAGCCGAGCAGCCGCAGCGCGAGATACGAATGCGCCGCACGGTAGCCGCCCTGGCAGTAGGTGACGACCTCGCGATCGGGCGTCACCCCGGCGCGCTCGTACATCTTCCTCAACTCGTTCAGCGGCTTGAAGGCGCCGTCCGGTCCGAGGTTGTTCGTCCACTCGAGATGCACCGCGCCGGGCACGGCGCCGCCGCGCGCCGCGCGCACAGTTGTGCCACAGAACTCGCCGTCGCTTCGCGTATCGACGATGACGGCGTCGGGACTTCCCAGACGAGCCTTCACCTCACGCCACCCTGCGAGAATTTCCTGGTCGCGCAGACCGGTCCATTCGGTTGGCGTCGGTTTGTGTGCCTCCTGCGTGACCGGCAGTCCCTGTTTCCCCCAGGCGTTGTAGCCGCCGTCGAGCACACGCGCACTCGGGTGGCCGAAAAATTCGAGAAACCAGAAGGCCCGGGCTGCCCTGATACCGGACGTCTCGTCGTAGACGACAACCTGAACCTCATTGGACACGCCACGTGACGCCAGCAGATGCTCGATGATCCAGAAGAACGCCCTCAGCGGTGCCGGATCGGTATCGATGCTGCTGATACCGAACAGATCCAGATGAACCGCTCCGGGTAGATGATTTTCGCAATAGCTTTCAACAGTTCGCAGATCCAGAAGCAGCGGAGCCTGCGAAGACCCGATCTCGCGCGCAAGCTCTTCCGGCGTGACGAGGAGAGACATCGTTCAGAAACTATATCTTAGCGTTCCGATGAGGTGGGAGTTCCGGCGGTACCGGCTGATGAAATCGATTATGTGAATAGTTTCACAACGCGTCATAATTGGGGGGATTACGCGCGGGAAAGCTGGCGTCCCTCGTACTCTTCGATGCGCGCCCGCGCCCAGTCCGGCACAGGAACGGGTTTGGCCGAGGCGTAGTCGTAGGCCACCATCACTGCTGTGCCTTTCGCGACCGCAGTGCCGTGCTCGTCGAGCATTTCGCAGTCGAGGGTCATGCTCGTACGGCCGATCTTCGTCGTGCCCAGCCAGATGTCGATGCGCTCGCCTGGCTGCACCGGCCGGATGAAGTCGCATTCGGCGCGCGCGAGAATCAGGCCCGGCAGGCGGCCGTGTGGAAAATCACCAGTGAGCTCGCGCCAGTACGCCCATCGCGCCTCTTCCATGTACGTGAAATAGACGGCGTTGTTGACGTGGCCGAACAGATCGCAGTCGCGAAACCGCGCCCGAAGCTGATGGCGAAAACGGAATGCAGGCATTCAATGTCCGGCTTTAGCCCGACTACGTAGTGTACTCTGACGCCGTGTCCGAATTCACACCCGACGAACGACGCGCGCTTGCCCCGTACTTTTCAAATCTCGACGGTCCCGTGTTCGCGCTGACACACCTGCCCGAAACCGTGAAAGGCGCGCTGTTTGCGCGCTACTCGCGTTCGGCGAAGTCGCTGCGCCGGCTGTTTCTCGACGAGTTTGCCAGGGACGTGCAGGCCGGACCCGTCAGCGAAAGCACGGTCGGTGTCGAGCGCGCTGAGAAGCTGTACGCAAAAGTGTTTGCCGACTACGGGGATGATTCGGTCGCGCAACTCGGAGGCGTGCATCTGGCCTGCGAAGGTGCATCGAACGTGCTGACAAAAGTGCTCGAGTGGGGCCGGCTGATGGCCTATCTCGAACAGTCCACTCGGTACGTGCCCTATACGGATCGCCCTGGCGGTCGCTGGAAATACTACGTGCCGACAGAGCTCAAGGGCACGCCCCTTTTGGCCCGCTACGAGGCGACGCTCGATCGAACGTTCGAAACGTATGCCCGCTGGTTCGAGCCCATGCAGGAGTATTTTCGAGCGCGGTTTCCCAAAGATCCGTCGGACAGCGACGGGGTCTATCGCGCCGCGATTCGCGCAAAGGCGCTCGACACGCTCCGCGGATTGCTGCCGGCGGCCGTGCAGTCGAACCTTGGCCTGTACGGAACAGGTCAGGCATATGAAGCGCTGCTGCTCCGCATGCGCGCCAACCCGCTCGCAGAATGTCAGGAGTACGCCGATCTGATATTGAGCGAGCTGCGAAAAGTGATCCCGGCGTTTTTGACCCGCGTCGATCAGCCGGAACGTGGCGGCCGATGGAGCCAATATCTCACCGAAACCAGAACCGCTACAGAGGGAATCGCCGGGGAGGTTCTCGCCGATGTCGAACGCGAGTCGCGTCCGGAAGTCGCGCTCACCGATTTCGATCCTGACGGCGAGATCAAGGTGGTCGCGGCCGCCCTGTATGCGGTTTCCGATCTCCCGGACGATCAGCTGTTCGATGTCGCGAGGCGGATGTCGGCCGACGATCGCGCAGCCGTGCTTCGTGCGTACACCGGACATCGGCAGAATCGACGGCATAAGCCGGGACGGGCCTTCGAGCGCACCACGTATCGCTTCGACATCCTCGCAGACTACGGCGCCTTTCGCGACCTGCAGCGTCACCGGCTGTTGAGTCTCGAGTGGCAGCCGCTCGGCGCGCTCCACGGCTATGTCGAACCAGACGCAATCGAAGCCGCGGGCGCCCACAAGGACTGGACAGACGTCATGGACGCCTCAGCCGAGCTGCACGATGCGCTGCACGCCGCCGGTCTGTCGGCCGTCGCGCCTTATGCCGTGTCGATGGCCTATCGCATCCGCTTTTACATGGACATGAACGCGCGCGAGGCGATGCACCTCATCGAGCTGCGCACCGCGCCGCAGGGCCATCCAGCCTACCGCCGCATCTGCCAGGCGATGCACACGCTCATCGCCGAACAGGCGGGCCATCGCCTCATCGCCGATGCGATGCGGTACGCCGATCACTCAGAAGTGGAGCTCGAGCGGCTGAAAGCGGAACGCACGGCAGAGCGGAAACGCGAAGCCCGACCATGAGTAGCTTCGCGTCATAGCAGATGGATGATGGCAGATGGCATCCTCTGCCATCTGCGATCTGCCATTTGCCATGACATCGTGCAGCATCAGTCCCCGCGATCCTTGGACCAGTACCGCGCATACTCCTCCAGGAACGCCAGTGATTCGAAGGTTCGCATCCGATCGAAGAAGAGCACACCGTCGAGGTGATCGGTCTCGTGCTGAATGACGCGCGCAGGAAAATCGTGCGACGCGATCTCGATCCTGCCGCCATGGCGATCGAACGCGCTCACCGTGATTGATCGCGCCCGCGGTACGCGTCCCCGGATATCGGGGATGCTGAGACAGCCTTCCCAATCCTCGACGACGTCATTGCCGACCGGCGTGATGACCGGGTTGATGAAAACCATCGGCTCGTCTCCCGGGGCGAGCGGTTCCTCGTTCTGCGGCGCGATGGCTGCGACGAAGATGCGCAGCGCCTCGTGAATCTGTGGCGCCGCAAGGCCGACACCGTGATACTCGTGCATGGTGTCGATCATGTCGTCGATGAGCTTCTGCATCGACGGTTGCTTCAGCTCCGCGCGCTCGATCGCCCGGGCGCGCGAGCGAAGAACGGGATGCCCCATCCGGGCGACCTTGAGAAGCGACATGGGGAGATTTTACTGAATTGGGAGATTGGCAGATTGGAAGATTGGAAGATTGCGGCCTAAAGGCCGTTACCCTCTGACCCGATATCACTGTCATGAAGCTTCTCAGAACTGCGCTGATCATCGCGCTCGCAGTCGGTTCAACCGCCTGCTTCGACATGTTCAAGAACATCTTCAACTCGCCGACCAAACCGACCGACGGCGGCGACGGGACCGTACGCTCGTACATCGGCACCTGGACCGGGCCGACCGTCGCGCCGGTCGCACAGAGTTGCGGTGGGTTGCAGTGGAAGGTCACATCGCAGACGGGCAATCAGGTGAGCGGCGATTTCGCGGCAAACTGCGCCGACGATGTGAAGCTCGCCGGTACCATGACGGCCACCCACAGCGACACGTCAATCCCATGGGCGGCGACAGGCACGGCGACGAAAGGCGCGACGACCTGCCCCTTCAACATGACCGGCACCGGCACGTTCCAGGGCACGTCGAACATCGTCGTCAACTACTCCGGCACGTCGTGCAACGGGCCGGTCAGCGGTTCGGAAACCATCAAGCGCTAAAGACGTGTACCGTTGACCGTCAACCGTTTACCGTAACGGTGAACGGCCAACGGTGAACGGCAACGGTCAGGCTATCGTGACGTCCTTGTTCAGGTAGACGTCCTGAATCGCGTTGAGCAGCTGCACGCCTTCCTTCATGGGCCGCTGGAAGGCCTTCCGCCCGGAAATGAGGCCCATCCCGCCGGCGCGCTTGTTGATGACCGCGGTCTTCACGGCTTCCTTCAAATCGCTCTCGCCCGATGACGCGCCACCCGAATTGATGAGGCCCGCGCGCCCCATGTAACAGTTGGCGAGCTGATAGCGCGTCAGATCGATCGGGTGATCCGAGGACAGATCCGAGTACACCTTCTTGTGGGTCTTGCCGAAGTTTGCGATCGCGTTGTAGCCGCCGTTGTTCTCCGGCAGCTTCTGCTTGATGATATCGGCCTCGATCGTCACGCCCAGGTGATTGGCCTGACCGGTAAGGTCGGCCGCCACGTGATAGTCCTTTTCCTTGGTCTTGAACGCCGGATTGCGCAGATAGCACCACAGCACCGTCGCCATGCCGAGCTCGTGCGCCTGCTGGAAGAGCTCCGACACTTCCACGATCTGCCGCTTCGATTCTTCCGAGCCGAAGTAGATGGTCGCGCCGACCGCCTGGCCTCCCATTTCAAACGCCTGACGCACGCTCCCAAACCTGATCTGATCGAACGAGTTCGGGTACGAGATGAACTCGTTGTGGTTCAGTTTGACCAGGAAGGGAATCTTGTGCGCGTATTTCCGCGCCACCGATCCGAGCACGCCGAGGGTCGACGCCACCGCGTTGCATCCGCCCTCGATCGCCAGCTTCACGATGTTCTCGGGATCGAAATACATCGGGTTCGGCGCAAACGACGCGCCCGCTGAATGTTCGATCCCCTGGTCCACTGGAAGGATCGACACGTAGCCCGTGCCCGCGAGGCGCCCATGGCTCAAGAACGACTGAAGGCTGCCGAGCACACGTGTCTGGCGATCGGCCAGACTGTAAATGCGGTCGACGTAATCGGGACCCGGCAGGTGAAGTGTCTCTTTGGGAATCGTTTTGCACTGGTGCTGAAGCAAGCCCGCCGCTTCGTCGCCGAGAATCTCTTCGATCTTCGAACCGATAGTTTGAACTGCCATGATTTCCTTCCGTTGAGAAAGCAATATTTTAGCAACGTACGCGCGTCGCCGGGTAGTTGAACTCCTCGACCTGGGCGGCCTCGACGGCCTGGCGGACAAAATCGTCGATCGGCAGCGAGCGTTCGGCCGCCTCGATCTCCTCCCGCCGCGCTTTTGTCGCGGGATGCTTTGGTGTGAACAACTGGCAACAATCCTGATCTTCGATGATCGAGATGGGGTACGTGCCGAGGCGCTGCGCCTCCACTGTGATCTCGTCCTTGTCCATGCCGATGAGCGGCCGGAACACCGGGAGCGTGACGACCGATCCGATTGTCGTCATGTTCTCGAGCGTCTGCGACGCCACCTGGCCGATGACTTCACCCGTCACCAGGGCGCCGGCATGCGTCCGGTGCGCGATCGCCTCTGCGATCCTCAGCATCAGTCGCCGATAGATCACCACGCGCAGCGGAGGCGCAACGGCGAGCATCACCCGCTGCTGAATCTCCCCGAACGCCACCATGTAGAGCCGGGTGTACTGCTGATAGCGCGTCAGCAGCGCGGCGAGCTCGCGGACTTTTTCCTGCGACGCGCGCGACAGAATCGGATAGCTGTGGAAATGGACCGGGATGACGCGGCAGCCTCGCCGCATCAATCGATACGAGGCGACAGGCGAGTCGATGCCGCCGGACAACAGCGCGACGACCCGGCCGCTGACACCGGTGGGCATCCCCCCGGGCCCAGGCTTCTTGCCGAAGTAGTAGAACGCTTCGTCCGTCAACGCCTCAACATGAATCGTGAACTCCGGATCATCGAGGTTGACGTGCCATCCCTTCGCCTCTTTGATGCGTCCGCCGACCTCGCGCTCGATCTGGGGCGACGTCAGCGGAAACCGTTTGTCGGCCCGGCGGGCAGAGACGCGAAACGTCCCCACCTCGAGGCCGCCGAGATCGTGGAGAATCGCGTTCGCAATGCCATCCACATCCAGCGGCACCAGAGCGGCCTGTGAAAAATTCGCGATGCCGAAGACATGCCGCAGCCGTTCGGCGACCTCATCCCATGCCTGCGCCGAGCCGAGCGTCACGTCGATGCGCCCCATCTTCGACACCACACGAGTCACATCGAGATCGCTCGTCGCGGTTTTGATGTTCCGTACCAGCTTGCCGATGAACCACGGCCTGTTGCGCCCCTTGAGCGCGATTTCCTGGTAGTGAACGACGACCGATTTCATGAAAGAGCCTCGGCCGCGCGCCGCCCGCTGATGGCAGCGCCCTCGATCGTCGCGGGCAATCCGGTCTCGACCCAGTCCCCTGCGAGCACCAGACGCTCGACGTCCGTCACAGTGTCGGGACGCTTCGGCTGGCCCGGCGCGATCGAAAACGTGGCGCGCCGCTCGCGCACGACAGACGCGCGCAGCACCTTCGCCGCACGCGCATCGGGAAGCGCCTCTCGCAGCTCTCGCAGCGCAAGCGCGATCAGATCTTCGTTCTGAAATCCCATCACGTCGTTTGCGCCGCTCGAGACAAGGGTGAGGTGCGACGTCTCCGACTCGAACATCTGCTCCTTGTCGAACACCCATTGCATCGATCGCCCCGGTAGTCCGAGGAACGGGGTCTGCAGAACGCGCCGATCGAGCCAGAGGTTGACGCTCGCGATCGGGGAAGCCTGCGTGCCCGCGGCCGCCTTCCGCAGGACGTCTACCGGTCCCGTATCGCCGTCGAACAGCTCGTCGAGCGCATACCAGGGCACTGCGACGACGACAGCGCCGGCCACGAGTCGCATTCCACGGGCTTCGACGTGCGTCACGTATCCCTTCTGAAGATGGACTCGTGCGGGCGCACCGATGCGCACCTCACCGTCGCGCGATTCGAGGAAACGTCGCGACGGCTCGGCGTACAGCTCATCGAGGGGACATGAAGGCAGCCCCAGCGAGGCATCTTTTGGTCCTCCGCCGAACATCTGCGCCAGGACGGCCACAAAGGGCGGTGCCGAGGCCGTGCGCACAGACTGATTCAGCGCCGCAAGCGCCAGCGGCTCCCACAACATCTCCCTGATGCGCGCGGTCTGGCCGTTGTTGATCAACCACTCTTCGACGGTTTCGCCGGGTGACGCGGCAATGCGTGTGGGCGTCTGCCCCCTGGCCCTGGCTTTCAGCCCTGCCTGCGCGATGCGAATGGGTCCCGACAACCGCATCGCGGAGAGCCGATCGCGCCATCCGAGCGCGCTCCAGTCGAGCAGGCCGCCCAGAAGATTCATCGGCGCCGGAAAGGCGGGCAGCCGCAGGCGGCTTCGCGCTCCCGCGCCATCGACGAAGTCGACCTCGAGATTCGGCTGAACGCGTACGCGCTCTTCGGTGCCAATCTGCCGCAGAAACGAGAACGTCTCGCTGTAGCAGCCCATCATCACGTGCTGGCCGTTGTCGACACGTTCGCCGGTTCGGGGATCGTGGAAGGCGGTCGCACGGCCGCCGAGCACAGACTTGGCTTCGAGCACCGCGACTCGGGCGCCGCGCGCCGCGAGCTCGACGGCGGCGCGCAGGCCCGCGATGCCGGCACCGATGACAAGGACGTCGGGCGATCTCATTTCAGCGGAACCATCACTTTCAGCCAGGTGAACGCGGCGATGAGCGCCTGTCGGGGCCGCGAGACGCGCACGTTCTGACGAAAAACATCATAGCCCGCCCGCTCGATCGCGCGCAGGAGGTCGTAGTAGATCGCGCCCATGATGCGTGCGGAGACCACCCGGCGCTCGTCGTGGTGCGGCAGGGCCCCGCTGGCCTTCCGATAAAACTGGCGCGCGCGATCGACCTCGAAGGCGAGCAGGTTCCTGATCCTGTCTGTCACCACACCGGCCCGAAGATCGGCTTCTGTGCATCCAAAGCGCTCGAGATCCTGCGTTGGAAGATAGAGGCGGCCGCGCTCGAGGTCGGTCGCCACGTCGCGGATAATATTGGTCAGCTGCAGGGCAATCCCGAGATCGATCGCGTAGTCCCGGGTCTGCAGATCACGGTAGCCGAAGATCTCGACGCAAATCAGCCCAACCGCCGACGCCACTCGCAGACAGTACTGCCGCAGCTCTTCAAACGTCGCATAGCGCGTGCTCTGCAGATCCATGGCGACGCCGTCGATCAGGTCTTCGAATGCCGAGCGCGGCAACCCGAATGTCGAGATGTACGGCGCCAGCCGCCTGCCTTGAGCGGTGGCCGGCTCGCGCCCCTCGTACAACCGCGCGACTTCGTCGCGCCACTGGTTCAGCGAAGCGCGCGGATCGCTCTCCCCCGGCTCGTCAACCGCATCGTCCACAGCCCGGCAGAAATCCCACACCGCGACGATCGCGTTGCGCTTGTCGGCGGGGAGCGCGAGGAATGAATAGTAAAAGCTCGTCGCACGCCCGCTCATGGTCGTGTGACGGGGGTCTCCCGTCCCGCTCCGCGCCACGACATGGCCCGCCACAGAAGCGCCGGCGCGTCAGCCATGCCGAGTGTCGGTCTGTCGGTGAAAACGTCGTAGCCGGCCGCTTCGAGCCGATCGAGAATCTGCGTGCCGCCCAGCCACGTGATGCGCAGCTCGTGCCGAAGCCGGCCTCGCACTCCGTCACACACCTCTCGGCCGGCCTCGAACGATTCGCGCGTGCGCGCCGCGACGCGGCGAAGGACACGCCGCCACGGCTCCGTCAGGCGACGATCCGCGAGGTCCTGCATGCAGGCATTCTCGGCCGCCACATCGTCGAGCGGAACGTAGAGCCGGCCGTTCTGCCAGTCGCGATCGAGGTCCTGCCAGAAATTCGTCAACTGCAGCGCCGTGCAGAGCGCATCGGAGGAGTGGTCGAGTCGCGCATCGTGGTGGCCCGCAATTCGAAGCACGAGCCGCCCGACGGGATTGGCCGATCGCCGGCAGTAGTCGAGCACGCCGCTCCATGTGGCATAGCGATGCGTCGTGATATCCTGACGAAACGCGCTGAGCAGATCGTCGAAGAGCGAGACGGGAAGGTCGCAGGCGCGAATGGTGGCACCGAGCGCCAGAAACATGCGGTCGCCAGGACGGTCGGTGCCTCCGTCATCAGTGTCAGTCACGCACGCGTGCAGCCGATTCTGCCAGTCATCCAGCAACCGAAACCGCTCCTCAGCGGGACGCTGCCCCTCATCGGCAAAGTCGTCCGCCGTGCGCGCAAATGCGTACAGCGCGGCAACATGCGGGCGCATGCGCGGAGGCAGCAGCCACGACGCCACGGGAAAATTTTCGTAGTGCGTCCGCGCCAGCCGCTCGCACTCGGCGTAAGCCGCCCGCAACGCCGCCGCCTCGGGTCCGGTCACATGATGACGTATCGGCAAGACGGGTATTGTAGCTGTCCGGCTGCAACGGGCCACGACTCACCGTCATGCGCGATGTCGTAGCCGCGCTCGTCGCTGCCGCGCTCATCTTCGCCGCATTGAGCCTGCTGACGACCCTGCATTTCTACCGGAAGCGTCACCGCACGGCACGTGACGAGGAGCTTGCCCGGGGCCGAACGATCATTGTCGAGCTGCCGACGGATCCGGAGTTGACGCTGTTCACGGAAGATGCCGAACACTTCTACTACGGTGCCACGCCGATCGACAAGAACGAGGTGATGGCGGTACGGGTGCTGATCAACGGCTCACCCATTGCTGCCTTCGTCTCGCCCCGCTGGAGCTCCGCGGAGCACGCACAGCCGACCTCATTCGACGACCGGCCCGACGGCATCGCGCGCGATCGCTGGGACGTCGCGATCGAGACGGTGACCGGCACCGTGCTCGTCGAGTGCGGCGCCGTACGCGAGCGCGTCTCTCAGGAGCTTGCGCGAAAAATCTTCGACGCCGTGCGAATGGACCTCGAGGGGCGATGTTGAAGGCTTACCATTCCACTTCGGGCTGGCCCGCGCGATGATTCACGACACGTGCGGCCACGAAGAGCAGATCGGACAGGCGGTTCACATACGCGAGCAGATGCGGCTCCACGTGCTCGGTGCCGAGCGACACGATCGACCGCTCGGCGCGGCGGCAGACCGTGCGCGACAGATGCAGCAGCGCGCCGGCGCGATTGCCGCCGGGAAGGATGAAGCGGCGCAGCGGCGGCAGCTCGGTTTCGAACCGATCGATCCACTCTTCGAGGCGCTGGATATCGAGATCGGTGACGGCGACCTTGGTGACGCGCTCGGCGATCTTCTCGGCCGGGTCGGCCAGTCGCGCGCCGATGGCGAAGAGATCTTTCTGAAGCTGCTCGATGAGCGCCGCCACATCGCCGGACAGCTCGCTCTGCGCGCGCACGGCGCCGAGACACGCGTTCAGCTCGTCGACATCGCCGTAGGCTGCGACCCGCGGATCGGCTTTCGACACGCGAGTGCCGCCAAACAACGCCGTCCCTCCGGCATCGCCGGTGCGCGTGTAAATCTTCATGGCCGTCAGTATACGTAATAAGAACACGGCGAAGGGCGACGTTCCCGCCGTGTCGGCCCGCCGTACGTTCCGCCGGAAGCTTCTCGGCTGGTACGATCGCCACGGCCGCACGCTGCCGTGGCGTGAGACGTCCGATCCGTACCACATCCTCGTCTCCGAAATGATGCTGCAGCAGACGCAGGTCGATCGCGTGCTGCCCAAGTATCAGGAGTGGCTCGACAAGTACCCGTCGTTCGAGGCGCTGGCTGAGGCGCCCGAAACGGATGTGACCCGCACCTGGTATCCGCTCGGCTATAACATCCGACCGAGGCGGCTGCAGGCGATCGCGCGTGAAGCGGTCGCCAACTACGGCGGGAAGCTGCCGTCTGACGAAGCGACGCTGCTGTCGTTCAAGGGTATCGGTGCCTACACGGCCGGCGCCATCCGCAGCTTCGCGTTCCGGGAGCGCGCCGCGATTCTCGACACGAACGTCGCGCGCGTGCTGTTTCGTGTGTTCATCGGCAAGGGGACGCCGAAAGCGCACAAGACCAGGAAGCATCTCTGGAGCGTTTCCGCCGTGCTCGTTCCGCAGCGCCGCGCATTCGATTTCAACCAGGCGCTGATGGACTTTGGCGCAACGCTGTGCACAGCGAGAAAACCAAAGTGCCTCATCTGCCCCATGGCATCGCTGTGCGAGGCCTACCCGCACAATCCTGAGAACGAGAAACATGCCTGAGCGCGTCGTCGTCGTCGCGGCCGTGATCGAGCGCGACGGCAGGTTCCTCGTTGCGCGACGCCTCGAGGGCACGCATCTCGCCGGATACTGGGAATTTCCCGGCGGAAAAATTCATGAAGGCGAAACGCACGAACAGGCGTTGCAGCGTGAGATAGCCGAGGAGCTGAACGCGGGCCTGACACAGCTCCAGAAAATCTTCCAGACGGCGCATCAGTACGCCGAACGGACCGTCGAGCTGCATTTTTTCCGCGCCGCGTTGACGGGCGAGCCCCACGCCACGCTCGGGCAGGAGCTGCGCTGGATTACCCGCGACGAATTTGCATCGATGGAGTTTCCGCCTGCCGACGCGGAGCTAATCGACGGCCTGATACACGCGAGCCTGTGAGCCGTTGACCGTCAGCTCGGTGCCGGGCGCGGCATGGTCGCGCTGAACGTAGCCCATCGCCAGCGCCGACCCGAGCTTTGGCGACTCGGTCGCGCTGGTGATCTCGCCGACCTGACGATCGCCGTGGAAAATGCCGTCGCGGTGCGCCGGGACGTTCCCAGCCGCCAGTACCAGCGACACGAGGCGACGCGCGACGCGGCCATGTCCGCGGTGCATCACGCGCACAATCACCTCCTGTCCGACATAACACCCTTTCGTAAAACTGATGGCGCGATTTTCGATGCCAGCCTCCAGAGGAATCGTGTCGGTGGTCATGTCGACGCCAAATCGCGGGTGTGCCGCTTCGATGCGCAGCGTCTCGTACGTCTCGGCACTTGCGCTCACCGCACCCGCGGCGGCGAGTTTCGCACGCACCTCATCCCCTTCCGTTCCTCCCACATAGAGGTCGAATCCCTGCACACCGAGAGTGTCGTCCCGAACAATCGTCAGCGATTCGATCGTCACATTGTCGTACTGCGCCGCCAGGCCCGCCACCGATGTACCCATCGCACGTTGAATCATTGCCGCCGCTGATGGTCCGTGCACGGCGATGACATCGACCTCGCCGCTGACATCTTTTACCTGCGCATCCTCTGAAAAGATCAGCTTGTCCAGCCGCTCGGCGAGCGCAGCGGCCAATTCGCGCTCGACACCCACCAACAGTCGAGTACCGGTCTCGATGACAACCATATCGGAGATCATCCGACCCTGCGGCGTGAGATACGCCGCATACGCACCCATCCCCTTGGTCAGCCTCGCGATGTCGTTGGTCACGAGCGCGTGAAGAAACGACGCGCGATCGGCTCCGGTCAGCGCGATCGTTCCCTGTGGCAACCGGTCGAACATCACGGCCGAAGTGTGGGCGGCGTTGTACTGATCGAGAGAAAACATCTGTTATCCTGATGACGCGTGCACGTTCTCAAATATTTTACTTGTGTTCTTGCGGGGCTCATCCTCGCTGCCGGCGGTCGCTGGGCCGATGCACAGACGGCAGCGAGCACCTTCCGTGTGTTCCTTCGAGGTGTGGACGTGGGGGTCGAAGAAGTGACGGTGTTCGAGTTGCCTGACGGCTGGACGCTGCGGGGATCGGGCAAATTGCGCGCCCCCATCAACCTGTCGATGGATTATTGGGAGGCACGTTACGATCGCGCCTGGAAGCCGCTCGAGCTGACGGTCAATCTGTCCGAAAACACCAAGCGATGGACGATTCGCACCACGTTCGACGGTACAACTGCCTCGAGCGAGGTGACGCAAGACGGACAGCCTCAACGCCGCACGAACACGGTAGCCGCCGATGCGGTCGTGCTGCCCGATCTTGTCTTCGGCGCGTACGAAGCACTGGCCGCGAGGCTCGCGACACAGAAGCCCGGTGGCCAGCTTCAGCTGTTTATCGGACCGCAAGATTCCGTACCGGTTACGTTGAATAACGTCACGGACGAAACCATTCAGGTCCCTGGGCGCACGATTGCCGCGCGGCGGTGGACGATGCGCGTGGGCGGCCCCACCTCGAAAGTCGACATGGACGTGTGGACCGATGGCAGCCGGCTGCTTCGGGTGGACATCCCGGCCCAGATGGTCAGCGTCGTGCGCGACGATATTGCGAGCGTCGCGGCCCGTCTGGTGACCATGGCGCGACCGAACGACGAGCAGGTCGCGATTCCTGCAAACGGTTTCAGCCTCGCCGCAACAGTTTCCCGGCCGGCCGCCGTCAACGAACCTCCGCCTGCACCCGGCAGGAAACCGACGCCGGTGCGGCTTCCGGCCGTCGTGCTGGTGTCGGGATCAGCGCCAGGCGACCGCGACGAGTTCGTCGCGGGCATTCCAATCTTTGCGCAGCTCGCAAACGCGATCGCCGACGCTGGATATCTTGTCGTCCGGTACGACGAACGGGGTACGGGCCAGAGTGGCGGGCGTCAGGAATCAGCGACGCTGCAGGAGTTCGCGGCCGACGCGCGTGCGGTCGTGACGTACCTCTCGAAACGGCGCGACGTCGATCCCGCGAGAATCGCCCTCATGGGCTACGGTGAGGGCGGCTGGATTTCGCTGCTCGTCGGCGAGCAGGAGCAGAAGGTTGCTGCGATCGCCTTGGTCGCCACGGCATCGATTCCAGGGACGGAGCTTGTCCTCGAACAACAGCGATCGTTTTTCGAGCGTGCCGGCGCGGCCAACGCTCCTCCACAGGAAGCGGCCATCGCGCAGCAGAAGAAGATCCTCGACGCCGTGATCACAGGCAAGGGGTGGGAAGAGCTCACGCTCGACGTCCGGCGCCGCGTCGACACGCCGTTGTATCGCAGTTTTCTCCTCTTCGATCCCTCGAAGACGATGACGCGCATCCGGCAGCCTCTGCTGGTCGTACAGCCGATGCTCGATCGCGAGATACCCGTGCATCACGGCGAGCAGCTCGCGCAACTCGCGCGGGCGCGCCCCCGTGCGAAGTCGAACGATTTCGTTCAGGTGCCCGGTGTCAATCACCTGCTCGCGCAGGCCGTCACCGGCGATGCCGCCGAATACGGCACGCTCGCGCAGCGGGCCGTCAGCCCTGCAGCCACGTCGGAGCTGACCTCCTGGCTCGACAAGACGCTGCGTCCACCGCCGTCAAAATAGATGTGGATTCTCGAGACACACGACCCGTCGGGTGAACGCGTCAGGTTCCGACTTCCCGCCGGTTCGATCAAGACGATCGGGCGCTCGACCGGCGCCGAGTTCATTGTCGATGCGGCGCTGGTCTCGAGGCTTCACTGCCAGCTGACGGCAACGGCCGATTCGCTCGAGGTCAAGGATCTCGACAGCACAAACGGCACGTTCGTCAATGGGAAGCGCGTGCAGACCGCGCTGCTGAGAAACGGAGACACGCTCTCGGTGGGCCGGTGTGAGTTGAACGTCACGCAGGCCGATTAACGCAGGAATGGATTGGTGCGCCGCTCCGCGCCGATCGTCGTTTGCGGCCCGTGCCCGGAGTACACCTTCGCCTCATCACCGAATGCAAAGAGGACCTGCGTGATCGAGCGAATCAAGGTCGCGTAGTCCCCGCCGGGCAGATCCGTCCGGCCAATCGACCCGGCAAACAACGTGTCGCCGACGAACAGATCCTGCTTCGGCGAGCCCGTCTTGCCGATGGCCAGGCACACACCGCCGGGACAATGTCCCGGCGTGTGGTGCACGCTGATCTCGTATTCACCAAACGACAACGGCGTCTGCAGATCGTAGTACCGATCGACGGGCGGCAGCTCGCTGCACTGCAATCCGAAGAATGCGGCCTGCTGAGGCGCGGCATCGTACAGAAACTGATCGTCCCGGTGAAGGTAAACGGGCACGCCCAGTGCTTTCCTGGCACGCGCAACGCCCGTCACATGGTCCACATGGGCGTGCGTCAACAGGATGGCCCGCACGTCGAACGTCTGCCGGGTGACGACATCGAGCAACATCTGCACTTCGTCGCCGGGATCGATCAGGACGGCCTGTCTGGTGGTTTCACACGCGACGATGTAGCCGTTCTTCTCGAACGGAGGAGTCGCGCGCGTTTCGACGAGCATCTAACCGGGCCTCAACAGGTACCACGCCGCAGCGAGACCAGCCAACAGCAGCAACGTGAAGAAGATGGCCACGCCGCGGCCCCGGCGCGGGCGATGCCGGAGCGGTTCGACGGCGGCAGCGGCTTCGGCGGCTTCGGTGCGCGTGTCCAGGATGGCCGCGACGCTCCGCAATTCTGCCGCGATCGTCGCGGCGCTCCGCGCACGGTTCTCGACCGTCGCGGTGAGCATCCGCGCCATGATTTGTTCGATCTCGGCCGGCACGTTCGGGTTCAGCCCGCTCAGCACGAGCCCTCGCGCGCGCTGGCGGCCGGTGAGCATCTCAAACATGACCGCGCCAAGCGAATAGATGTCGCTGCGCGCGTCTGCAGGTTTGCCGGCGAGCTCCTCCGGCGAGACGTACGGCGAGCTCGCGTTCATCCGGCTGATGCCGCCGCCGGTGAACGGCGCCAGGCCGAAGTTCATGAACTTCGCGCGATCTTTTGGCGTGATCATGATCGTCTCGGGCCTGATGTCTCCGTGAATCAGGTCGGCGGCGTGGGCCTCCGCCAGCGCGTCGGCGAGGTTGATGCTGAACTCAAGCGCTCTCCTGACCTGCAGGGGCCGGCCGTTGATCAACGACGCCAGCGGCTGTCCCTGCACGAACTCGAACACGAGATAGTACCGATCGGCCTCCTGCCCGCCTTCGAACAGCATCGCGATGTTTGGATGCGAGAGCTTGGTGAGGCGCACGGCAACAGCGCCCAGCGCGTCGAACTTCGCGGGATCCGAGACGACGGCCGGCGACAGCACTTTCACCGCCACGGTGCGGCCAAGACGCGTATCGCGCGCGCGATACACCTCGCCGATTCCACCGGAACCGAGCGACTCGAGGATCTTGTAATGTGCGATCGCGTCGGGCATGCGCGGGGCTACTTCTTCGGAGGCTTCGACGGCCTGATCTCGACGCGGCTGGGCAGACTGCGCTGGTCGTGCGACACCAGATCGACCACCACCTGGGCGACATCGTCCGCGCTGAGCTTCCAGTCGTTCTGCGGATCGGCGTGACCCATGAAATCGGTATTCACCGACCCCGGCTTGATGTAGCTGACCCGGATGCCGTCGTGGCGCACCTCCTGCATGAGCGCCTCGCTGAAGGCGTCGACCGCCGCTTTCGACGCGCAGTAGGAGGCGCCGCCCGCAAACGGGTTGCTCCCCGCGAGACTGCTGATGTTGATGATGTAGCCGCCGCCGCGGCGGCGCATGTGTGGAATGGCGGCCCTGCAGCAATTGAAAATGCCGGTGACGTTGGTGTCGAACACGCGCCGCCATTCGTCGTGCGCCTGCGACTCGACATTGCCGAACCACCCCACGCCGGCATTGTTCACGAGAATGTCGAGCCCGCCCTGCCGGCGCGCCGTCTCGTCGACGAGCGATTGCACGGCGAGCTGATCGCGCACATCGGCGGCAAACGTCAGGACGCGCGCATCATGGGCCGCGATCTTCGCCAGCTCGGCCTCCGCTTTCTGAAGGTGATCCTTGTTGATGCCGGTAATCGCGACGTGGATGCCGTTCTGCACGAACGCCGCGGCCACCGCGCGGCCGATGCCGCGCGAGCCGCCGGTGACCACTGCGACCTTGTTCTCGAGAGGCGCCATGCCTGAACTATATGACAGCCCTGAAGGGCTGTGCCACTAACGCCACGGGCCGACAGTATCCGTGGCACAGGGCTTCAGCCCTGTCCAGCAAAATAGCCCGGACGGGCCTTCACAGTGGCACCTCGATTCCGCACGCGCACCTCCAGGCGATGCCATCCGCCTGGACCGACGCCCTGGGGCGAATAGCTGATCAAATAACGATTTCGAAATTCTTCGAGGATCTTCGAGAAGGTCGCTGAGAGGTCCTTCGTCGACTCGACGGCGAAGAGCCTTCCGCCGGTGACGTCGGCGAGCTCGCGGGAAAAGCTGGCGCGGCGCTCGCCCACTTCGACGCCGTACACGACCACGTCCCCTCTGCGCGCGGTCTCGATCACCGATTCAGCCGTCAACCAGCTGGACGTGTCGACGCCGTCGCTGAACACAATCAGCAGCGATCGTCCGACGTCAGACTCGCCGATGAGCATGGCGGCGTGCGCGGCGTCGATGAGCGAGGTGAGCCCTTCGTCCCGATTCTGGAACAGCCCGGCGCGCACGCGATCGAGATCGTCGGTCAGCGTCTGATTCGCGGAGATGACGTGGCTGAACGCGACGAGGGCCGCGCGATCGCCCGGCTTCAGGCCGTCGAGCACGGTGCTGCCCGCCGTTTGCAGGTGCCCGAGCCTGAGACCCTGCAGGCTCGCGCTCATATCGAGCGCGAGGACGACATTCAGGGGAATCTCCTCGAAGCTGGCCAGGTCGACGGTCTGGCGCACGCCGTTGTCCATGACCTCGAAGTCGGCGGGCGCCAGCCCTTCCACGGGCCTGCCGCCTGCCGTCACCAGAACGTCGACGCGCACCGCCTCGATGCGGCTCGAGAACGTCTGGGCCCACGGCGCGGCGACACCCAGCAGGACGCCGCCAAGCGCCATCAGCGGATGTCGTAGTAGCCCCACCAGGGATCCTCCCGCTGTCTCTCGGCGTCCGGCAGCTTCGCTAGCAGCTGAAGCTGCCGCTGCGCAGCCGCGCGGTTACCGACGCGCCGCTCGAGGTTGCTCAACGCGAGGCGCGGCGTTTGTGCGTTCGGGTAGAGCGCTGCGGCACGTTCGAGCTCAGACCGTGCCTGGTCGCGATCTCCAAGCGCTTCGTAGTCGCGCCCCAGGAACAGATGCGCGAAATACAGCAGCGCACCGGCGGCGCCATCTTCGATCACGCGGTTCAGTTCGCGAACGGCCTCCTCGTGGCGGCCAAGGTCGCCGAGCACGCGGCCATGCCGCAACCGCGCCTCGACGTGCGCCGGCAGATCGACCAGAGCATCGCGAAAGTAGCGTTCGGCTCGGGTCAGCTCCATCTGCCTGGTGCCAAATGTCGAAGCCCCCCGATTCGCCTCTGTGAGCGAGTCCGAGCCGGCTTGCATGAGCGATGAGGAGTGCCGCTCGCTCAGGGCGCCCCTGCAGAACAACAGCACGCCGTCCTTCGGAAAAAGCTGCAACGCACGAATGAAATGTGCCTGCGCCTCGACGAGCGATCGCAGCTTCAAGAGATCCAGCGACGTTTCGCGATACCACGCGCGCACGTCCGGATTTGTCGCTGGCGCTGGCACGACCGCATCAAGGAGGGAACGGCCGAGCTGCCAGTGCATGCTCAGGTATTTGACGCCCTCCCATCGGCCGTCCTTGATCGTGTAGACGCTCAGCTGCCTTTCGGATCGCCGCGTCGCTTCATCGGGAATCAGCTTGGCGATATCGGCATGCAGCGCAGCGCCACGGAGAAGGATCTGATTGGCCCGTTCCGGGTCGCGCTTCGCGAACCCCCTCGCGTACTGCTTCGCCTCGACGACCACGGTCTCGAGCTCGCGGCCGGTCCAGGTGGAGACCTCGACCGCAGCCTTCCCGGGGTCGCCGGCCTGGTGCGCGTCGATCGCTGCGAGCCATTCCTGGAGGCGGTCCGGTGGCTGCGACGAGTCCGGCTGTGTGGCCCGAGACTCCCCGAAATGCGGGAAAATTACGGAAAACCCCGCAATCGCAAGCCAGCAAGAAACGCGGCGGAGCCTTGTCAAACGGCTACAATAGCATCACAGTATGGAGTCCGGAATGTCACGAAACATGGCCGCCCTCGTCGTGCTGGCGTCGGTCGTCCTTTCCAGCGCCGATCTTCTGGCGATCCGTCCCAAAACCGAAGAGGCATCCGCGCCGGCGCCGAAGAAATCGCCTGAAGCGCTGGCCACAGACGCCATGAACAGCGGCTTGAAGCGCCTCGCGAAAGCGGACCAGGTCGACATGAAGAATCCAAAGCAGGCGCGCAAGGATTACGAGGGTGCGCTCAAGGACTTTCAGAACGCCGCCAGGCTGACGCCGGACAATTACCGCGCGCACAACAACATCGGCTATTCATACCGGAAGCTGGGCAACTACGAACGCGCCCTTGAAAGCTACGAACGCGCGCTCAAGCTCGAGCCGTCGTTTTCCGAGGCGATCGAGTACCGGGCCGAAGCCTACCTCGGCCTGAACCGTCTCGACGACGCAAAGCAGGCCTACATGCAGCTGTTCGTGAACGACCGCACGACCAGCACCGTGCTGATGAAGGCGATGAAGGCGTGGGTGGCGAAGCGCCGCGCGGAGCCGGCGCCGGGTCTCGATACCGCCACGCTGACCGCGTTCGAAGCATGGGTGCAGGAACGCGACGCGCTTGCCACATCAGTCGTGAACCTCGGGCACAATTCGCCCGACTGGAAGTAGCGCGCGTGAAGTACTGGCTGGGCCTGGCCGGGCTCATTCTCGTCGTCGTCATCGCATGGCCTGTATCGGCACAGTCTTCCGCGTCGGCATTCTTCTCGAACCGGCTGCCGCGATGGTTCCCGGTCCCGAACGTTCCCGTCGACAATCCGCTGAGTGAGGCGAAGGTCGAGCTCGGACGGTTTCTCTTCTACGACCCGCAGCTCTCGGGTAACGGCACCTACTCGTGCGCCATCTGTCACCAGCAGGCGCTCGCCTTCACAGACGGCCTCGCTCAGGCAATCGGATCGACCGGCAGCGTGCATCCACGCTCGAGCATGTCGCTCGCCAACGTCGCGTACAACGCGTCGTTCGGCTGGGAAGATCGGCGGTCGAGCCTCGAGTCGCAGATGGAGGTGCCGATGTACAACGAGCTCCCGGTCGAGATGGGCCTGAAGGGCAACGAAGCGGAAGTGCTGAACCGGTTCTCACTCGATTCTGCGTACGGCGAGCGTTTTCGCGCGGCGTTCCCCGGCGAGGGCTCGCCCATCACGCTGCCGAACATCGTCAAAGCCATTGCGTCGTTCGAGCGCGTGCTCGTGTCAGCCGACTCGGCGTTCGATCGATATCTCTACAAGGACGATCACAGTGGCATGTCGCCTGCGGCGAAGCGTGGTGCCGCCTTGTTTTTCTCTCCGGGCTTCCACTGCAGCGAGTGCCATGGCAGCGTGAACATCTCGGGACCGACGATTTTCACCGGTGCGATGCCGTCAGATCCTGAAGCGTTCTTTCACGACACCGGCGTGGCCGCGCAGCCGGCGAAGTTCCGGGCGCCCACGCTTCGCAACATCGCCGTGACCGCGCCCTACATGCACGACGGCAGCATGGAGACGTTGAAGGATGTCGTCATGCACTATGCGAACGGCGGACGCTATCAACGGCCCAAGAGCGACAAGGTGCGCGGCTTTTCCGTCAGGCCGTCCGATGTCGATGATCTCGTCGCGTTTCTGGAAACGCTGACCGATCACAAATTCCTCACCGACCACTCGCTCAGCAACCCTTTGAGCAATCCCGACATGCGCGAGGAATTGAAGCGTGGCGGACGAACGAACTCAGAACCGCCCGAATGGCTCAAGGGACACTAGCGACGCCGCGAGCAGTACAGAGCCGCCTTCGCCAAGGCGAGTAATAATGTCGGCCGAATGTCCCTGGTTGCGATCATCGGCGCGGGCGAGATTGGCGGAGCCGTGGCTCGCGCCCTCGCGGCGCGGGCGCGTGTCGACCTCGTCCGGCTGATCGACGAGAAGGCATCGATCGCGGCTGGTAAAGCGCTCGATCTCATGCAGTCCGGACCCATTTCCCGGTCGGATACGCAGATCGAAGGTGCCGCAGATTTGGCGGCTGCCGACGGGGCAGCGGCTATCGTGCTGGCCGATGGCGCCGGCAGCGGCGCCGAATGGGGCGGCGAGGCGGGACTGGCACTGCTTCGGCGACTGGCCAAGAGCGGCGTTCTCGATCGATCAGTCCTGATTTGTGCAGGAGCCGAACACCGCATGCTGATGCAGCAGGGATTCGATGAGCTGGGCATCTCGCGGCGCCGCGTCATCGGTTCGGCGCCAGAGTCGTACGCGGCAACGGCCCGGGCCCTGGTCGCGATCGACGCACGCGCCGCGTCCAACCAGGTCGCGTTGACAGTCATCGGCAGGCCTCCCGGCCGGTTTGCGATCCCCTGGGGCGAAGCCTCCGTCGGAGGTCACAGCATCTTCGCGATTCTGAGCCAGCCGCAGCTGAATCAGATCGAACGGCGTCTCAATGGGTTGTGGCCTCCGGGCCCGAGCGCACTGGGCACTGCAGCGGCACTCTTCTGCGAGGCCGTTGTCGGCGGTTCGCGCCGCATCTTCAGTGCGTTCGTGTCGCTGGACCGCGATAATGGAACGAAAGCGCCGGTGTGTGCCTGGCCCGTCGCAATTGGAGCGGCCGGGCTCGAGCGTGTCACGTCGCCGGTCTTGACCGGTCGTGACAAGGTTGTCGTCGATGAGGTAATGCAATGAAACGTGTCTGTGTCGTGGCGCTTGTCATCTCGCTGTCTGCGATTTCCACCGGCGCCGATCCGCGCCGGGTCGATCCGAAGGTCTATCTCGAGCACGTCAAGTTTCTCGCGTCGGATACGCTCGAGGGACGAGGCAACGGCGGACCCGGACTCGAGGCGGCCGCCGATTACATTGCCGCGAAATTTCAGGAAGCCGGCCTCGAGCCCGCAGGCGACAACGGCACGTTCTTTCAACGTTTTGAGATGACGACCGGTCTGTCGATCGAGAGCGGCAACGCCTTCACGCTGCAGGCAGGGCGCAGCTCGGTCACGTTCGACATCGGCCGCGACTACGAGCTCGTATCCACGTCACGCGACCCGTCATCTCCGGCTGCAACCCTGCCCGTCGTCTTCGCGGGCTACGGGATTTCCGCGCCGTCGTATCGGTACGATGACTACGCCGGAATCGACGCCGCCGACAAGGCGGTGCTGATTTTCACGCACGAGCCCCAGGAAAACGACGCGCGCAGCGCCTTTGAAGGACAGACCAACACCACGCATTCGACGATGATGCGCAAGGTGGAAGTGGCGCGCAGTCACGGCGCGAAGGCGATGCTCGTGGTCGACGATCCCAATCACCGGCCGGCACTCGAGCGCTTCCGCCGCTGGCTGCGCGAACCGCAGGCCGAGGACTACGGTTTGCCGGTTTTCTATGTCTCCCGCGATCTCGTGCAGCGTGCGCTCGGAACGCGGTTGAGCCTCGACGTGGTCTCAGACGAAATCGACCGCGATTTCTCGCCCAAATCGCGTGACCTCGGCGACTTGACCGTGCGAGCGGTCGATCGCACGTCGAAAGTGCGACGGCCCGTCCGTAATGTCATCGGCCTGTTGAAAGGCAGCGATCCGTCCCTTCAGGCGGAAACCGTGGTCGTGGGCGCCCACTACGATCATCTCGGCCGAAGCGGGCGCTTCTCGATGTCGCAGAACACCACAGGCCAGATTCATCATGGCGCCGACGACAACGCGTCGGGCACGGCAGGTGTGATCGAGATGGCCAGGGCTGCCGTCGAAGCGCGCAAGGAATTCCGCAGGAGCGTCATCTTCATGGCCTTCGCCGGCGAAGAGCACGGCCTGCTGGGCTCGTCCTACTACGTCAACCATCCGACGGCGCCGCTCGACAAGACGATCGCGATGGTGAACCTCGACATGGTCGGGCGTGCCGGCGGCCGAATCATGGTCGACGGCCTCGGGAATGCGCCGTCGATCGAGGAAGACCTGAAGGCCGCCGAAAGCGTCAGTCCTCTCAACCTGAGGGCGCTGCGCGGCGGGCCGGGCGCCGGCGCCAGCGATGACGCCACGTTCCTGCTCAGAAAGATTCCGGCCATCAACTTTTTCTCGGGATTCCATTCCGACTATCACCGTCCGACCGACACGTGGGACAAGATCGATGCCCGGGGCGGCGCGGCCGTCGCCGACCTCGCGCTGGCGCTGACCAGACAACTCTCGAACCGTCAGCAGCGACCCGGGTTCGTCGACACCGTGCAGGAGCAAGACCCGCATTCGAC
Source organism: Vicinamibacterales bacterium (assembly GCA_963811435.1). GTDB lineage: Bacteria > Acidobacteriota > Vicinamibacteria > Vicinamibacterales > JAMQPK01 > JAMQPK01. The sequence goes on along the minus strand of CAWERD010000002.1, from coordinate 1,317,193 downwards.
GGGCAATGTCGGCGCCGTCTCCGGGTACGGCCCGTATTTCGGATCGGTTCCGGACTTCGCGAACGAGGGGCAGGGCGTAAAGTTCGCCGAAGTGCGGACCGATAGCCCCGCGGCCAAAGCCGGCTTCCGCGGGGGCGACGTGATGATCTCGTTCGGCGGCATGCCGATCAAGACACTCTACGACTTCACGTTCGCGCTTCGCGAAAAGAAGCCCGGCGATCGTGTCGATGTGATCGTTTTACGTGACGGCAAGGAAGTGAAAGCGACCGTCGAGCTGACGAATCGGCCGTAAGGAAAGTGAAACGTAGAAAGTGCGTGCTCGTCTTTTGCCTGCTCGTGAACGGCTGCTTTTACAGCGCGGACGGCGGAAGCGGCGCTGGGTGCGCGGTGGGGTTTGGCACCGATGTGGCGCCGCGCGCGGCCCAGCAGTTCGAAACGCTGCGCGATCGCTATTTCGTCCGGCATCTCCTTTACAACCCCGTCACATCGACCTATCTCGGCGCCGACGGCTACAGCGATGCCCTCCAGTCCACAAACGGCGCGCTTAAGGACTACTCAGAGGCCGCGCTTTCCAGAGAGCTGGCGTTCTACAAGGAAACCCACCAGGAACTGCAGGGGCTGGCGCTCGATACGCTTCCTCCACAGCTGAAGGTCGACTATCGCGTCATGGACGCGCAGTTGAAATTCCTGATCCGTTTGATCGGAGAAAGGAAATATCACCAGCGCGCCGTCGACACCTATGTTGCCGAGCCGTTTCGTGGGGTCGATTGGCAGATACAGCAGATGCAGGATGCGGGCAACGGTCTGCGCGGTACGGAACACGAATGGGAGCAGCTCGTGTCGCGAGTGGCGGCAATTCCAGCCTACCTCGACAACGCTCGCACAAATCTAGTTGCCGGGCGACAGGCGGGCAATGTGCCCGATTGGCGGTTGGTGCAGCAGAACGGCATCAATGCCAGCCTGTCGAGCGTGGATTACTTCCGCCGCACGTTGCCGGAGACGGCAACCGCCTACATCGGCAGCCGTCCGTTCGGCCAGGCCCTGCTTCCCCGCTTGAGGGATGCCGGCGAACAAGCGGGCGTCGCCTGGCGGGCATTCGCAGATGTGCTGCGCTCGACATACGGTGAGACAGACAAGACCGATCGGTTCGCCGCCGGCATTGAAGAGTACGAATGGCGGGTGCGGAATGTGTTCGGCGATGCGCGCAGTGCGGCAGAGCTCTACGAACACGGCGGCCGGCAGGTGGACCGTTACTCGCGGCTCATTCGCGCCGTCGTCGCCGAGATCGCAAAGGAATCCGGCCTCAAATCGGCGACGACGCGTGACGTCGTCGAGCACCTCTCCAAGGATTCGCCGCGAAATGACGACGAGCTGTTCGCATGGTACCGGGAAGCCGGCTCACGCGCCGTGGCGTTCGGCCGCGAGCAGGCCATGTTCGACATCCCGCAGGAATACAAGCTCGATGTTCTGCCGGCACCGCCGGTGCTGAGAGGCAGCTTTGGCGCCGCCTACTATCCAGCGCCGCCGTTCAAGAAGGCCGGCGTCGGGCGCTTCTACCTCGCGCCAACGGGAAATGACCCTGCGAGGCTGAAACTGAATGATCGAGCCTCGATCGCCGACACGGCCATCCATGAGGGTTTCCCTGGTCACGACTGGCACTTCAAGTACATCACGCAACACGCGGCAGAGATCTCCAACATCCGGTGGCTGACACCGGGCGCGGTGGAAGATTCATCGTCGATGTGGAGCGATTCGCTCGCAACGGAAGGCTGGGGCTTGTACGCGGAAGAGCTGATGGCCGAGCCGATCGCCGGACGCCCCTACGGTTTCTACTCTGCTCCGGAATATCTCTATGAGCTGCAGGGCCAGATGTTGCGCGCGGTACGTGTACGGGTGGACGTCGGCATTCACACAGGCCGCATGACATTCGACCAGGCTCGAGACTATTTCGTCGAGCACGCCGAGTTTTATCCTGGCGCCTGCGCCTTGACCAACGCCGATGCGCGTGCCGCCTGCGACAGAGCAGACGGGGCCATCTTCCGCTACTCGAAATGGCCGACCCAGGCGATCGCCTACAACCTGGGCAAGGACGCCATCATCGCCTTGCGCGAGGAGTTCAAAAAGAAAACGGGCACCGCTTATTCGGCACGAGCCTTTCACGAAAGGTTCATGCGAATGGGAACGGTGCCCGTGGCGTTCTTCCGCGACGTGTTTTGAAGCTGAAATGGGGTCTGCCCCCTCAGCGTACTCAGTGCATCGACAATCCGCCGGCGAAGTCGGCAAGCTGCTCGCGCAGGATGAGCCGGCCACGATGCAGACGCGACTTCAGCGTCTGCTCCTTGACGTGCAACACCGCGCTCGCCTCTTCGGTCGTCAATCCCTGCACGTCGCGCAGGATGACCGGCGCCCGATAGAGCAGCGGCATTTCCTTCAGCGCGCGCACGAGCGCCTGCCGCATCTCCGTGCGCAGCATTTCTTCATCAGCAAGCGGTGACCAGTCGATGACCTCCCGCTTCTGCGGCTGGCCCACCTCCTCGTCGGTCGCTTTCTCTGACAGGTTCGGCAGGTTCTGCTTGAACTCGCGCAGCCGCGACATCGCGGCGTTGAACGTGATGCGATAAATCCAGGATGAAAGCGCCGCGTCGCCGCGAAATGCGTCGATCTTCTGATGCACTTTCAGCAGCACGTCCTGCGCGACTTCCTCGGCATCTTCGCGGTTCCGGAGATACCGGAATGCGAGCTGATAAATCTTCGCCCCGTAGGAGTCGGACAGGTCGGCCACTGCCGTCGGATCGTGCGCCTTCAGGCGCTCGACCAAATCCCGTGTGGTTGCGACATGTGCCATGGTGTCCTCTGTTGTATAGAACACCTGGGGGGCTGGTTTTATTCCCCGAGGAGCACCCTGAAGATAATGAGGGGAGCGAAGATGCTGACGAAGATAAAAACCCCAACAAATACAATAACTTGCGGGCGTCCGAAATTAATGGTCCACCCCACGCCGCTTCTCAGAGGGACGAACAGGGCCGGATCCTGACGATTGAAATACAGGCCGCGAAACTTCCAGTGGGCATCGTCGGTCGGCCGCACAATCGGCTTTGGATACTGCAGATAGACGGCCGCGCGGATGCCGACGAGCACTGTGAGGACGACGCAGACGAACAGGGCCTGGTAGTAGATGGTGCCCAGACCGCAGCACATGGCCTGCCACATGATGATCAAGCGGACCGCGAGCAGCCCCTGGAACGATACCCAGATCGCCGCAAGCAGACTGATCGCTTCGGCCGTCATGAGCATCCGTTCGCGCTCCTGACGAATCATCTTGTCTTCCACCGCGTGCCGGCGTGGCTGCGTGCGATACAGCAGCACCGCCGCGATCGCACCGAAGACGATGGCGAGGGTCAGCTGAATCCAGACCGGCACCAGCGCGATGAGATATGACGCCCGAACGAACCGATCGCCGGCACCTTCGTAATCGAAGTGGATGGGAAGCACCCGGGGCAGAGCGGGCGCTCTCCCGATGATGTAGCCGACTGTGGCGGAGATTGAGGCGATGATGGTGGCGACCCCAAACACCGTCAACGACGTCGGGCGATAAATCCTTTTGGTCATTCAGACGGTCCTCGCATCGTTCCGCAGCGTCACTGCCTCCACCACCTGACGATCGAAGACCTCGCCGAAGTGGCGCACGAGCGACGTTTCGGCCTCCCCGGTGGAGACACGACGGCTCAGCGCGTGCGAAAGTGACGTCACGCCGCCGGTCGCGATGCCGCAGGGCACGATCAATCTGAAGTAATCGAGATCAGTGGACACGTTGAATGCGAAGCCGTGGCTCGTAATCCACCGGGAAATGCGCACGCCAATCGCACCCAGTTTATCGGCCCCGACCCACGCGCCCGTGAGGCCTTGAATCCGGGCCCCCTGCAGGCCGAAATCGGCAGCCGTCCGAATCATGACCTCTTCGAGATCGCGCACATATTTGTGCACATCGCAGCGATCGGGCCGCAGGTCCAGGATGGGATACCCGACGATTTGGCCAGGCCCGTGATACGTGATGTCGCCGCCGCGACCCGACTCGTGCAGCTCGACCTGTCTCGACGCCAGCAGCTCGGGCGTGGCGACCAGATGCGATCGGGAGGCATCGACCTTGACACCCAGCGTGATGACGTGCGGATGTTCCAGGAGAAGAAGGAGATCGGGCACGCGGCCGGCCCGGCGCTCTTCGACCAGCGCGCGCTGCATTTCGCTGGCAGCGGCGTACGCAACGAGACCGAGCCTCCGGACTTCTAGCTCACGCACCCCTCAATGGTAGCGTGGGTCGTTAGACGGCGGCGGGATCCCAGTTTTCGATCGTCTTCTTCACCACCTGCATGAACTCGTCGGCGACCGCGCCGTCGATGACGCGGTGGTCGTAGCCGATGGTCATGTACGCCCGAAGCCGGATGGTAATCGCATCGTTCAGCACAACCGGCCGCTTCTCGACGGCACCGACACCGACGATGGCGAGCTGCGGCTGGCTGATGATCGGCATGCCGAACAGGGCGCCAAATACGCCAGGATTGGTGATGGTGAACGTCCCGCCCTGCACGTCTTCGGGCTTCAGCTTCTTGTCTCGCGCCCGCGCCGCCAGATCGGCGATGCCTTTGCTGATGTCGAGCAGGCTCATCTGGTCGACGCTCTTCAGCACCGGTACGATCAGGCCCCAGTCGAGCGCCACTGCGATGCCGATGTTGATGTCCTTCTTATAGATGATGTCGGTGCCATCGACCGAAGCATTCACGATGGGCACTTTCCTGAGGCCTTCGGCGCAGGCCTTCGTGATGAACGACATGTAGGTGAGCTTGCCGCCGGCCTTCTCGAATTCTTCCTTCTTCGCCCTGCGAATTTCGTCGACCTTCGTGAAGTCGAGCTCGAAGGCGGAGTGCACGTGTGGCGAGGTGCGCTTGCTCACCACCATGTGCTCGGCGATCTTGCGGCGCATCACGCTCATCGGCGTGCGCTCGTATCTGGCGGCGTCGAGCCCGGCGATGGCCAGTGGATTCGGCGCCAGCAAAGGGGCAGCAGGTGTTGGGGCCTGCCGCGCCGAAGCACCGTCTCCTTGCGGCGGTGCGAAGGCGGGTGCGGGTACGGGAGCGCCCGCGTCGAGATACGCAAGGATGTCGTTCTTCGTCACGCGGCCACCGGCGCCGCTGCCGGCGATGTTTCGCACATCCACGTGATGCGTTTGAGCGATCTTCCGGACAACCGGTGACAGCCGCAGTTCGCGTGCCTCGGCCGCAGACCATGGCTTCGCCAAAGCAGGGCCAGGTGCCGTGGGCCTCCCGCGCCGAAGCTCCGCTGCACCTGTGGGAGCGGAGGCGGGTGCACGGGGTGCGACAGGTGCGTTAGGTGCGACGGGTGCGTTGGGTGCGACGGGTGCGCTAGGTGCGACGGGTGCGCTAGGTGCGACGGGTGCGTTAGGTGCGACGGGTGCGACTGCTGCGACAGGTGCGTTGGGCTTGCCGCGCCGAAGCTCCTCTGCACCGGTGGGAGCGGAGGCGGGTGCGGGCTTTGCCTCGGCGGTCTTGGCAGGACTTTTTGCGCTCGCGGGCGGCGCAGGTGCGGCCGCGGGCTTCGCGGGCGCGACGGCCGTTTCATCCACGACGCCAACCACGGTGTTGATGGGAACCGTCTCCCCTTCCTGAACGTTGATTTCCCTCAAGACGCCCGCGCTGGGCGACGGAATCTCGGCGTCAACCTTGTCGGTCGATATCTCGAACAGCGGCTCGTCGCGCTCGACGGCATCGCCCACCTTCTTCAGCCATCGGACGATCGTGCCTTCGGCCACCGACTCGCCCATCTGCGGCATCACAACTTGTTTGGCCATTTTCCGTCACCGTCGCCAGTTACCGTTCATCGCGCCATCTGCCATCTGCCATCTGCCATCTGCCATCTGCCATGACGAGCCTACATGTGTATAGCCGCCCCATGCGTCGCATGCGCAGCTTCGGCAACCGCTTCCGAGAACGTCGGGTGCGCGTGAATCGTTCTCATGAGCTCTTCCACCGTGCACTCGAGCCTGAGCGCCAGCGTCGCCTCCGCCACCAGCTCGGTCGCACGCGGCCCGATCATGTGCACGCCGAGCACTTCATCGTACTTCTTGTCGGCCACGATTTTCACGAACCCTTCGGTCTCGCCCGCCATCTTCGCGCGGCCAAGCACGAAGAACGGGAACGTGCCGATGCGCACGTCGTAGCCGCGTTCCTGCGCCTCGCGCTCCGTCAGTCCCACGCTGCCGATTTCGGGGTCGCAGTACGTGCAGGCGGGCACATGATCGTAGTTGATGGGCCTGGTGTCCTGGGCCGCAATGCGCTCGGCGGTAATGATGCCTTCGGCAGAAGACACGTGCGCGAGCTGCGGGTGCGGCCTGCCGCCCGCGCCGAACGAGATGACGTCGCCGACAGCCGAAAATCCTGGAACGCCGGTGCGAAAGAGATTGTCGACCGCCACGTAGCCCCGATCCATATTGAGGCCGAGCCCTTCGGCGCCGAGGCCCTTGGTCACCGGGCCGCGACCGGTGGCCACGAGCAGATAGTCCGCCTTCAATTTCTCAATCGTGCCGTCCGGAAGCTGCGCCTCGATCTCCACGCCACTGGCGCCGGCGGAGGCCTTCGTGACCTTGGTGCCGGTATGGACGACGATGCCCTGCTTCTTGAAGGACTTCGCCAGCTCGGCAGAGATCGCTTCGTCTTCGGCCGGCACGATGCGCGGCAGCAGCTCGATAACCGTCACCTCGCTGCCGAAGCGCCGGAAGATGGAGGCGAATTCGACGCCGACCGCGCCGCTGCCGAGGATGACCATCGATTTCGGCACCTCTCGCAGCGCGATCGCTTCGTCGCTCGTGATGATCCGCTTGCCGTCGATCTCCACACCCGGCACACTGCGCGGCGCCGAGCCGGTCGCGATAACGATCTCTTTGCTCGCGGTCAGGCTCTGCGCGTCGCCATCGACGACATCGATTTTCCCGCGGCCGGCGATGGTGGCCGTGCCCTTGATCCACTCGATCTTGTTTTTCTTGAAAAGAAATTCGACGCCCTTGGTGAGCCCCGACACGACTTTGTCCTTGCGCGCCTGCACCTGATTCATGTCGATGCCGACGGCGCCTTCGCCGATCGTGACGCCCCATTCCTTGACGTTCTGCACGACTTTGAGCGCATGCGCATGCTCGAGCAGCGCCTTGGTCGGGATGCAGCCCCAAATCAGACACGTGCCGCCGAGCGCTTTCTGCTTCTCGACGACGGCCGTCTTCAAACCCAGTTGCGACGCGCGAATCGCTGCGACGTAGCCGCCGGTTCCCGCGCCGATCACAACCACATCGAACTCGTTCGCCATGTGATCTCCATCGGGTCCTACACGCGCAGGCCCGAATTGGGCAAATTACTGGAGCCACCGTAGGGTGTCAAGCAAGGGAAACGGGATACAATGTCCATCGCTCTCCACCATGAATCCCAAGCCGAAGGCGGTCCTCATCGTCGATGATGACGAGGGGATGCGTGACACGCTGAACGCCATTCTCGGGCGGGACTATCGCGTGCTGCGCGCAGCGACGGGCGAAGCGGCCCTTGCGATTCTCAACCGCGAAGACGTCGATCTGATGCTGCTCGACGTGCGCCTGCCGGGCATAGGCGGCTTCGACGTCCTGCGCATCGTCAAGGAGAACTACAGCCTCGTCGAAGTCATCATGATCTCGGCCATCACCGAGATCGAGACCGCCGTGCAGGCGATGAAGTTCGGCGCCTATCACTACACCACGAAGGATTTCGAATACGAGACGATCCGCTCGCTCGTGCACAACGCCAGCGAGCGTCAGGATCTGAACCGGCAGGTGATGACGCTGAGCGCGCAGGTGGCCGACCAGGGCGACCGCGAGTTCGTCGTCGGGCCGAGCAAGCTGACGCGCGACATCGTCGACCTGGTCCAGAAGGTGGCGAAGCTGTCGGCGACGGTCCTGGTACTGGGCGAGAGCGGAACGGGCAAAGAGCTGCTGGCGCGCCTCATCCACCGCGAAAGCGGGAACAGCGACGCACCGTTCATCGCCGTCAACCTGGCCGCGATTCCCCGAGAGCTCGTCGAGAGCACGCTCTTCGGCCACGAGCGCGGCTCGTTCACCGGCGCACTGAAGCAGCAGCTCGGCAAGTTCGAACTGGCCTCGGGCGGCACCCTGTTTCTCGACGAAGTCGGCGACCTGCCGGTCGAGCTGCAGGCGAAGCTGCTGCGCGCGATTCAGGAAGGCGAAATCGAGCGGGTCGGCGGCGCCAAGCCGATCAAAACCGACTTTCGCCTGATTGCGGCAACGAACGTCGATCTTGAAAAGGCCGTCAAGGAAGGGCGTTTCCGCGAGGACCTGTTCTATCGTATCAACGTCATTCCCATCAAGCTGCCGCCCCTGCGCGATCGGATTGAAGACCTGCCCGAGCTGGCGCGGTTTTTCCTGAACCGCTACAAAGGGCGCTTCAGGAAGCACATCCAGGGCATTTCAGACTCGACGGTCAAGATTCTGTCAAGTTACTGGTGGCCCGGAAACATCCGGGAGCTCGAAAACCTCATCGAGCGGCTCGTCGCCGTGAGCGATAAGGAGTGGATTACCGACGAGGATTTACCGTTCGAGTTCCACTTCGCGCAGCTCGACCGGGCGTCAACGGCCGGCGAGAGCCTCTTTCAGGAAGCGACGAACACCTTCGAGCGGAATTTCATTCTGCGGGCGCTCGAGAAATCGGGTTGGAACGTCACGGCCACGGCGCGGTATCTCGGAATTCCATTGAGCACTCTAAAGTTCAAAATGGATCGACTCGATATCCGCGAGCTCGCAAAAAAACTTCGCGGCGCGTAAGAAACCTACCCTCGTCAGCGGCTGCTCGCCCAATCATCCGGCCAAGAACTTGACCACCCCGGCTAAATCGCTGGCGAGTGAGATAACCAACTGATTCTCTAGACAGTTAGCATTTCGCATCACGCGAAATCAGGAGACGCTCGGCCAAATCATTGGCCGTTATTTCGTGGGACGCCACTCCATCTGCATTCCAATGCCGTTCACAAGTCTTTATTTCACAGAGATTTACCCAACTCAATTTTGTGTGAAGGAAGGCTGGAACGAGCGTTGCTCTAGTGCGACACGAAAGAACGCTACGGGTCTGAACGCGACCCCCGGCACCGCCTGACGCGTTTTCGACGTTTCCCACAAGACGAATTATGCAGCAGTCGATGTTCAACCTTCGTGTCCCGCTTCCGGACCGAGGCGAAGTGTTCCTCATGAACACGCTCACGGATGCGCAGCTCATTGTGTCGGACGACGTCGCCGCGCTTCTCGATCGGGTTTCGCACGATCCGGCCTCGCTGGCCTCCGAGCGATTGGACGACGACCAGCGCGAAGCGCTCGTCACGCTGACCGAGCACGGCTTCATCGTGCCCAGCCGGGCGACCGACACGGAAGCCTTGAACAAGTTCTTTACCGACTACCGCGAAGACACCGAGCAGATGCGGGTGACGGTGCTCACGACCCTGCAGTGCAACTTCGCCTGCGACTACTGCTTCCAGGGGGATCACGGCGATTACAACAAGCACGCCGACCGGATGACGCTCGATGACAGCGCGCGGCTGTCGGCGTGGATCGAGCAGCGCCTCGACGAGCTGAAGCCCAAGCGCCTGACGCTGACGTTCTTCGGCGGCGAGCCCCTCTTGAACATCCCGGTCGTCTACGACCAGGCCGAGCGCGCGTTTGCCGCCTGCCAGAAGCGCGGTGTCACGCTGGCGCTGGGGATCATCACCAACGGCCTGCTGCTCAGTGAAGAGCTCGTCGATCGTTTGATTCCGTACGGACTTGGCTACGTCAAGGTCACGCTCGACGGCGATCGCGACACGCACAACAAGATGCGCCCCTTGCGAGGCGGACAGGGCACGTTCGACAAGATCATCGAGAACGTCCGGAAGGTGGCCGGCAAGGTGCGGATTGCCATTGGCGGCAACTTCGACGCCGATTCGGCCGCGAGCTATCCGGCGCTGCTCGACTTTCTCAAGGAACAGGAATTCGCCGACAAGCTCGCCAAGGTGGCGTTCAAGCCCGTGGTGCGCGAGCGGCAGGTGCCGAAAAACATCATTCCGCTCACCGTCATCAGCGACAAGCCGCTCAACGGCACGTGCATGACGGCGGCCGGTTCTGGCGGGTCGAGCATCTGCGACACGTGCCAGTTCGTGGACGAGCAGCTTTCCTATCTGCGGGACGAAACCAAGAAGCGCGGGTTCCCGACGGTGGACGGCGTCCACATGGGCCCGTGCGAAATCCACAAGCGCCACGCTTACACGATCGGCCCGAAGGGCTCCACATACGCCTGCCCGGGGTTTACGGGAGAACCGACGTTGTCGACCGGACATATCGACGATCGGAAAGAGAGCTGGCGGATGTCGGCGGCGGAGCGGTTCGAGCACCTGGCAGCGTGGCACAAGTGCGGAGATTGCGCGTTTATTCCGGTTTGCGCGGGCGGCTGCTCGGTCGCCTCCCATACCGAGCTTGGCGACATGAATATGCCGACGTGTCACAAGCCGGCTTTCGAATCGGCACTCATTTCGCTGGCGCATGAGGCGGCCAGCGCATCTTAGGAGAGAATCATCATGGCGAAGATCAAGGTCATCAAGTCGGGTAAAGAGAGCGCGAAGCCTGTGAATTACTGCCCGTGGGTTGTGGATTCGGGTGATCCCGCTCCTCAGAAGTAGAGTTAGCTAAACGTTTTACGCCGTTCCGCCGAAAACGTATTCGACGGCCGGGCATCTCGTGTAGGTAGAGTTCTGCTGACCTATGTCCGGCATTTCGGTGGGGAGCCGGCGAATGTTGCGGTGTAAAGAGGACGGATACAAGCGTCGGCGAGGGGTTACCCCTCGTGCTGGCCTTGTCTCCGTCCTTTTGTCGTTGTTCTCTGTCTTCGGGTGTTCACAGTCGCCGCCACAGCCTCCAATCCCGGCAAATGTCACCCTGACGATTGGCTACCCTCACATGACAGGAGAGGGCCAATTACACGGCATCCAGCAGGGTTCTAGGCTGATCAGCCGGGAAGGATTGACACTTCCAAATAGGGACGGCAAGGCCCTGCCTAGGCTTGCGGAGAGTTGGGCCGAGTCGGCCGACGGACTGACATGGACCTTCAAGCTCAGGGCGAATGCTTTGTTCCATGACGACACGCCTGTTGATTCGTTTGCCGTAAAGCGCTCGTTAGAACGATCACTGGCTAGTTCTGACATAGATCTTTACCCTGGGCTCACGGACATCGTTCGATATCGAAACACCTGGTCCTCTTGAAGTTGTTATTCGGTTGCGTCAGCGCTCGACTTTTCTGCTTGATGACTTAGGCGTATCCATTCTCAAGTCCAGGAAGGAAAGCCCGCGATTGGTACGGGACCCTATGTCACCGTCACGGATCTGGGAATGAACTGGTAATGAAAGCTTTCGAGCGGTACTACCGTGGAACGCCACAAATAAATCAGATTCTTTGGCGTGCCTACCCGACCGTTCGCACGGCATGGGCTGCGATGATGCGGGGCGAGATAGATCTCCTCTACGAAGTCGGACCGGAAGCACGGGAATTTATCGAGCCGAAGCGTCGGTTCGAGTTTTTCCGTTTCTGAGAAACTACAATTTCGCCATGGTTCTTAATTCGAAAAAAAAACCGTTTGATAAGCGCGAGGTCCGCCGGGCGCTGAACTACGCTATCAATCGAAGTCACCTGGTTGAGAATGCGCTCAACGGCAATGGTCAATTGCGGCGAATGGCCCCGTATGGCCGTTGCACTGGGCATACGACCGATCGGTAACTGGCTATTAGTATGATCCGCCCAGGTCAATCGCTCTTCTGGATTCAGTAAATATTCCCCACGTCGTCCGCGTGGCGAATGCAGCAACCATCCCCTCCAAGATTCGCGTTCACGTGCCTCATTCCTGAAAGTTTCGCACTGTGGGAACGCATGACACTGATCGTTCAACGCGATCTGGCGAAGATCGGCATAGACATGCAGATCGAAAGTGTCCCGTTCGAGGAATTCAATCGGCGAATCGCAACCGGCAACTTTGACGCAGTCACCCTCGAGTTTATCTTTGGAAACAGCCCCAGCACGTCCGTACACGTTCTGGTACTCAAACAGCAAGCAAAACATGTGGGGATATCGCAACGCCGCAATTGATACTTCGCTCGATAGAATTCGCAGGGCCGCGAACGAGACTAAGTATCGCAAAGCTGTTCGCCAATTTCAAATCGATACCGCTGACGATCCTCCGGCCATCTTCCTGGCTCTCAGTCAGTAACACGAGAGCAGTAAGCCGACGTTTTGACGTCGTGGCGCCGCTCGGGAAGCGACATTCTCCCGACGATTGCGGATTGGCAGCCTGGCCAGTCACGCCGAGGCGGAGAATTGAAGCGGATTACCTCTCGGTTCGTGTTGCTCCTCGCGGCTGCAGGTATTTTGCCGCTGTTGGTCTATGGCGCCATGTCGATTTACTCGCTTCGCGACGCCACACGACATTCAGTGATCACTGGCAACGAAAATGTCGCACGTCGTGTTGCGGAACAGATCGGCCTGTACGTTCAGACGAATGTCGATATTCTTCAATCTGTAGCGGGCAATCTCGCAGATACAATCTCGCTCAGTGGCAGCAAGATCGCATTTTGAAAAATGCCGTCCTGGACTTCCACGAGTTCCGCGAGATTACTCTGTACAACGCTGCGGGCGTGCAAGTCGCATCTAGTCGCGTTGGTCAGTCTAAGGTTCAGTTTCCGCATTCCGGCACGGATTTTCGGCTCGAACATCACGTTATCTCCAATCGGCATTGATGACGACTTCCTGCCGACTGCTGTCGTTGGAATCAAGCTGACCCAGGTCGGACAAACTGCGGGTTCGCTTGTCGGCGAGATCAGCCTCGAAGAAATGTGGCGGATGGTCGATCGGATTCGCGTGGGCGACCAGGGATATGCGCTTGTCGTCGCGAAGGACGGTCACCTGATCGCACACGGCAACTCGAACGAGAAGCCGCGCGTCGCGCGCGGTGACAATCTGGCGAACCAGCCGCTCGTGCGTCTCGTCCACGGGCAGCGCGATGCAGGTCCAGCGTCGCTCGAATACCCCACCGACGCCGGCGTCCAGATGCTCGGGGTCGCCGCACCGCTGGAACCGCTGGGCTGGACCGTCATGGTCGAGCAGCCGCGCGAGGAAGCGTACGCGGTTGCCGAGCAACTGACGCGCCAGCTGGTCTTCATCATCGGCCTCGCGTTGCTCGTAACAGTCAGCGTCGGCTACTTCTTCGGTCGATCGTTCATCAGACCCATCTTCGAGCTGATGCGCGGAACGCATGCGGTCGCGGAAGGACGGCTCGATGAGCGGGTGACGATCACGTCCAGGGACGAGTTCAGACAGCTGGGCGACGCGTTCAACAGCATGGCCGACAAGCTCGTCGAGCTCACCGAGGACGTGCGGAAAAAAGAGCGGCAGGCGATGTTCGGGCGCATGGCGGCCGGCCTCGTGCACGACCTCTCGCACCCGGTTCAGAACATCGGGAACAGCTGCAAGCTGATCGTGCGCGTCTTCGACGACCCCGAATACCGGCAGACGTTCACGCGCACGATCGACCGCGAGATCGAGACGCTGAAGCGCGTGCTCGACGACCTGCGCAACGTCGCCAGGCCCGCGCCGGTCGAGCGCTTCCCGCTCGACGTCAACCGCTCGGTCGCCGATATCGTCGAGTCGATGCGCGGCTTCGCCGAAGAATCGGGCATCTCGCTCGAGTCGAAGTTCGCCACCGAACCCGTCGTCATCGAAGGCGATGTGTTCGCGCTCGGCCGCGTGTATCGCAACCTCCTCACCAACGCGATTCAGGCGACGCAATCAGGCGGCCGCGTCACGATTGCCACTGTGAGAGATCGCGACAAGGTGGAAGTGACCGTCAGCGACACCGGCTCCGGCATTCCCGCCGAGCGCCTCGGCGCCATCTTCGACGATTTCGTGACGACGAAGAAGCGCGGACTCGGGCTCGGATTGGCCATCACCAAGCGCATCGTCGAACAGCTCGGCGGCACCATCACCGTGGCCAGCGAGCTCGGCAAGGGCACGACGTTCACGATGCGGTTCCCCGTTGCGCAGCGTCCGGTGGCCGTCGCCGCCGCTGCAGGTTAGTTGAAGGAGGTCATCATGATCGCGAGAAAGCTCGTCAAAACGGATGAAATCGAAGTCGAAGGACGGCCGTACACCATCAAGTATTTCGAGGAGACGACCCCGCGAGGCACGCAGAGGTACAGCTCCGAGCTCGTGCTCGGTCCCGGCGATCGCATCATTGTCGATGGCAGCTCGCTGGGTGATCTGGAGTGGCGAGTCGCGCGCCTGATGCCGGCCACGATTTACAGCCGGACCCTCGCGCGCAGCGACGCCGCCTGATTCGGGCGGCCAGCGCACAGAACTGCAGAGAACACAGAGGGGGAGCTCTCTGTGTCCTCCGTCGTTTCTGGTGCGCTACTTGCGCGGCAGAACGGCGTCCTTCAACTGCTTGGCGATCCTGGCCTTGACGACGGTCTTTGCCGGGATCTTGATGGCTTCGCCGGTCGCGGGATTGCGTCCCATCCGGGCCTTGCGATGCTGTTTCACCAGCTTCACCATCCCGGGCAGCACGAATTCGCCCGACCGCTTCAATTCCTTCTCGGCAAGCGTCGTCAGCTCATCGAAAAACTCGCGAGCCTGCGTTCGCTTCACTTCGAACCGCTCGGCGAAGTGTGAGAAGAGTTCCGACTTGCCCATTCTGCGGGCGTCCGCCATCGGCGTCCCCCTGACTTGAGCGCGCGTGGTAAGGCCGCAGGTGCCAATGCGCGCGGAGGCACGTGCGGATTACGAACTGAAAAAAACGCCGTATCCTAGCGCGCGCTCTCTGGGCTGTCAAATGTGACGCGCGTGGAATCGGCCGGTTTCGGCCCGTAGATGCTAGAATTTTTTGATCATGTCAAGCTCGACCCTCGAGACGTTTCCCAACCCTCAGCCGAACCGCGACTACGAGATCGCCATCCGATGTCCTGAGTTCACATCGCTTTGTCCGAAAACCGGACTGCCCGATTTCGGCGAGATTCGCATCACCTACGTGCCCGACCGACTCTGCATCGAACTGAAAGCCCTTAAATACTACTTGGTTGAGTTCCGCAACAAAGGCATTTTCTACGAAAACGTGACCAACCAGATCCTTGACGATCTCGTGGAGGTGTGTCAGCCGCGCCGGATGACGGTCGTGGGCGACTTCTCCGTGCGCGGTGGCATCAAAACCGAGGTGACGGCGCGGTACGACAAGCCCGCATCCAGCTGAGCACGGTGCAAGATCGAGACCCGCTGCGGATCCCCATCGAGAGCGCGCTCGATCTCCACGCGTTTGCGCCCTCCGACATCCCGTCCGTCGTCCAGGAGTACGTCAACGAGGCACACGCCGCCGGCCTGCGCGAGGTGCGGCTCATTCACGGACGCGGCCGCGGCGTGCAGCGCGGCATCGTGCAGCAGGCGCTCGAACGCCATGCGCTCGTCGTGCAATTTTTTGACGATCCGGCGTCGCATCTGGGAGCAACAATTGCCATCCTGCGTACGGAGGGCACGGAGACGTAGGACACAGAGGCCACTGAGAATACAGAGAACAGAGAGGAATTCGGTCGAAAATCTCCGCGTTCTCTTCGTTCCTCAGTTGGCGCTGTGTCCGGCGCCGCCCGGCACGCGCGTTGCCTCAGGCCGGTCGTGCGCTTCACGCCAGGCGACCGCGTCACCGTGCGGGGAGAACGATGGGTCGTTGAAGAAGCAACCGCGTTTGCCGATTCAACGCTGCTCGACCTGTCGAAGGCCGGCGTCCCAGGCGCACAGCATCGCTGCAGGCTGCTCCTTCCGTTCGACCGGCCTGTCCTTGCCGAGCGAGTCCCGAGAATCCGCGCGGTCGGCCCGCGGCGCTGGGGCCATCACTTTCGCGCTCACCTCGCGGAGAGCCGCGTTCACGGACGCCTGCGCGCGGCTCAGCGTGCGGCGATCGACATCCTGCCGTTTCAGCTCGAGCCCGCGCTCGCGCTGATTCGAGGAGACGCCTCGCGATTTCTCCTCGCAGACGAAGTCGGCCTCGGCAAAACGATACAGGCGGGGCTGATGCTCGCGGAACTGCGCCACCGCGGCTGGTGCGACCGCGCGATCATCATGACTCCGCCCGGGCTGCGGCAGCAGTGGGCCGACGAGCTGCGACAACGGTTCGACATTCGATCGGTCGTCGTGGACGCCGCGTCGTTGTCTTCGCTCGCCGCCTCGCTCCCCTTCGACGTCAATCCCTGGACTTTCGAGCCGGTCACCATCACGTCGATCGATTTCATCAAACAACCCGAGGTCTTGCGGGCGCTGGCCTCACAACTGTGGGATCTCGTCATCGTCGACGAAGCCCATCAGGCTGCCGCCGCCTCGCTGCGGAACGAGACCGTTCAGGCCGTCGCGTCTCGCGCACGACACGTCGTGCTCGTCACCGCCACGCCTCACGCGGGCGACGAGCAGGCCTATCGAGCGCTCTGCAATCTGGGACAGTGTGAGAGCCCGGACCGCCTTGCGCTGTTTCGCCGAACACGCGAGCAGGCAGGGCTCCCACGCAAACGTCGCGCGCATCTGCTCGCCGTGCGGCCGACTGCCGATGCGATCGAGATGCATCGGCGGCTCGACGTCTATCTGTCGCAGCTCTGGCGCATTGCACGCGAGGCGGGCAGGCCGGACGCACAGCTGGTAGCCATGGTGCTCGCAAAGCGCGCGTTTTCGAGCGCCCATTCGCTCGCGCGATCGCTGGAACGGAGGTTGGCCGGCCTGGCCGGCCAGATTGGTGCGCCTGCGCAACCGGCGCTGCCGTTCGACGACCACGACGACTCGGACGAGCCGCTGCTTCCGACCCACGCGGCCTTCGACCATGTCGACGATGAACGCGCAACCCTCCGGCGTCTCATCGAGATCGCACACCGCGCACAAACGGGCGAACGGAAGTTGCACGCGCTCCGCCGAATCCTCCGGCGAGTTGACGAACCCGTCATCGTGTTCACCGAGTATCGAGACACGCTCGAATCCATTGGCACAGCTATCGGCGCGCTCCGAGCGACGACGATGCTTCACGGCGGTCAGACGGTGCAGGAGCGACGAAGGTCCATCGCGGCCTTTACGAGCGGTGCAGCGAACCTGTTGCTCGCAACCGACGCCGGTTCGGAAGGTCTGAATCTGCAGGACAACTGCCGGCTTGTCGTCAATCTCGAGCTGCCCTGGAATCCGATTCGGCTCGAACAACGCATCGGCCGCGTCGATCGCATCGGCCAGGCTCGCACCGTGCACGCGATCAATCTGTATGCGGCGGGTACCGCAGAGGGCGACGTGCTGGCGAGACTGCAACGGCGGCTCGAGCGCATCCGGATGAGCGAGATCGAGCTGGCGGCGTGTGTCATCACTCGATCCGAGCCGATTCCTCGACAACGTGCAGACACGCCGGCGACCAATGCCGTGGACCTGCGCGAAGCGGCCAGGGTCGAGGCGCAGCGCATTGCGGAAGCGCGAACCGTCGTCGCCGCACCAGTCGTTCTTCCGGAGAACGTGGTACCCGTCACGGTTTTGCAACGTCGGCCAGATGAAACCCCCTGCGAGCGGCGACGCTGTCTCGTCGCGTTCATGCGTGTACGACTTGCCACAGCCGCCGGCCGGTTGATCGAAGACACGCTTCTGCCGCTCCTGGTGCCAATGCGGATGACGGTCCGTCGCCTCAAGCGCAGAGAAATTCGCGCAACTGGCGAAGCCATTGTTGCGGAGGTCCATCGCGATCTCGTCCGCATTGCCACTGAGCACGCGCATCGGCGAGGGCAAGCGATCTCGCGTGAATCCGCAGACTGGCGCACGCGGGCCCTCGAGCGCGAACGCCAGATCGCACAGTGCGCGGCTTCCAGCCCGCCCCCGCTGGTGCAGGCCGGGCTCTTCGATACGCGAGCATTGAAGCAGAAGCTGGACGGCCTGAAACATCGCGACGCCATCCGGAGCGAAAGCGATCGTCGAGCGACCCTCGTCGAGGCTGATTCGGGTGTCGTCCTTGCGCAGGATCCGGCGATCGCGCTCCTGCTTTTCACATGCTGATCGGGCTGAGCGGATCGCTCGTCTCTCATCATTTCGCGGAGCGCATTCTCCACGAGGAATTCGCCGGCCGGCTCGGAGAAGCGTCACTCAGCGCAGCCCATCGATCGCTCATGCGATGGTGGCACGGTGAGTGTTCGCAGCTTGGCCCGGCTTCGAGCGTGCGTGCCATCTGGGACATTGCCGCCGCGCCTCTTGCCGAGCACCTTGGCTTTACGGTGGGCACGAGCCGCAGCGGTCTCCACGACACGCGGTACGCCAGCCTGGACTGCCCGGGCGACCGGCTCGTTCTCGTCGCCGCAACGTGGAGCGCATCGCTCGATCGCCTGTGGCGCGATGCGATTCGCAGCGGCATTGGTCTCGATGCGCCGTGGGTGTTCTGCACGAACGGCCACGAATGGCGCCTGGTCGATACGCATCGGACGTACTCGCGCGCATATCTCCAGTTCGACCTTCAGCAGACGATCCAGCACCTGGCCACATTCAGCGTCTTCTGGGGCGTGTTGCGCGAAGAAGCCTTTCGCGCGAGTGCCAGCGAAGCTTCGCTGGCCGTCGAGATCATTCGATCGTCAGCGCGCCACGGGCATGCGGTCACCCGGTCGCTGCGCTTCGGCGTCATCGAAGCCGTTCAGCATCTGCTCGGTGCCCTCAACAGGTGCGGGCGGCACCCACTTACGCAGCTGCTCGATGAGTCGCTGACGATCGTCTATCGGATCTTGTTTCTGATGTTCGCGGAATCTCGCGGCCTGGTGCCTGGCTGGCATCCACTCTACCGGGACAGTTACACAGTGGAATCACTGCGCGATCGCGTGGAGCGCCGGGGGATGGCGCACGGGCTATGGGAAACGCTCCAGGCGATTGCCCGGCTGGCCCACAAGGGTTGCCATGCCGGGACCCTCGTCGTGCCGCCATTCAACGGCCGGCTGTTCTCACCCGCGCGAGCGCCCATCGCCGAATCGTGCGCGGTCGATGACGAGGCCGCGCGGCGTGCCTTGCTCGCATTGTCGACGACAGCCTCGGGGACACGCGGCCGACCTGCATACGGCCGAATCGACTATCGCGATCTTGGTGTCGAGCAGCTCGGCGCTGTCTACGAGAGCATCCTCGACTACGTGCCGGCCTTCGAAGGGCCGGGACGCGATCGCGTTGTTCTTCGGCGAGGCGGTGACGCTCGAAAAGCGACGGGATCGTTTTACACACCGCAAACGATTACCGATTACGTCGTGCGCCGCACGCTGCATCCGCTCGTCGACGGCGCAGGCAGTGACGCGATCCTCAGCCTTCGCGTCGTCGACCCGGCGATGGGGAGCGGGGCGTTTCTGGTATCGGCCTGCCGGTACCTCGCGCGCGCGTACGAACGTGCCCTCATCGCGGAAGGGACGTACCACGACACCGATGTCGACCAATCCGATCGCGCCACCTTCAGACGCCTCGTCGCGCAAAGGTGCGTGTTCGGCGTCGATCTGAACTCAACGGCCGTGCAGCTAGCGCGCTTGTCGCTCTGGCTGGCCACGCTGTCGGCCAACAAGCCCCTGACGTTTCTCGACCATCACCTCATGTGCGGCAACAGCCTGCTCGGGGCTTCTCCTGTCGATCTGTCGCGGCAACCGCCGGGCGCTGGATCACGACACCGTCGCGCCGAGATGCCGCTGTTTGCCGATGCCGATCTCGAGCCCTCTCTGGCGCACGCTGTCGCCGCACGCCGATGGCTCGCTGAGACACGTGACGACACAGCCGAGGTGGTACGCGAAAAAGAGAAGCGGCTCGATCGCTTGCGCGCCGCCCCTGGATGGAAGGCGATTGCCGATCTGTGGTGTGCGTGCTGGATGTGGCCCGACCCGCATCGAGCGCCGGATCCGGCCGTCTTCGCTTCGCTCGCCGACAAGCTCGCCGGCAATCGTTGCGGCCTTCCGGAGAAATTGTCGTCGGCACTATTGGACGAGGCCGGTCAGGTCGTGCGCACGCACCAGTTCTTCCACTGGATGTTCGAGTTTCCCGAAGCCTGGTTCGACCAGGCGGGACGGCCCTCGCCCAATGGCGGCTTCGACGCCGTGCTTGGAAACCCTCCCTGGGACATGCTGCGCGCCGGCGGAGCCGAAAGGACTTTCTTCCGCGGCTCCGGAGTGTACCGGCATCAGGCGTCCGGCCATCTCAATCGGTATCAGATGTTCGTCGAACGCGCATTGGCGCTCACCAGGCGCGGCGGACGCATCGGCCTCGTGCTCCCGGCGGGATTCGCGACCGATCACACCTCCGCGCACCTTCGGCGCGAGCTCCTGACCCATGCGAACGTCGACACGATCAGCGGCTTCGACAATCGCAAGGCGATCTTCCCTATTCACCGCAGCCTCCGCTTTCTCGTCTGTACGGCGACCGTGGGCGCGCCGACGACACGAATCGCGTGCCGGTTCGGGATCGACGAAGCAACAGAGCTCGAGACCATTCCGGATGCAGGCGATCGAACGCTCAACCCGTCGCACCCGATCGCCCTCACGCCGGGATTCATTGCGGCCCTCGACCAAGACAAGCTTGCGATTCCCGAGCTGCGCTCCGAGGCCGACTTGCGCATCCTCGACCGCATCGTTCACGCCATCCCTCGCCTTGACGCGGCGAACGGCTGGAACGTGAAGTTCGGTCGCGAGCTCAACGCCACCGACGACCGTGCGCATTTTCATTCCGGACGATCCGGCATGCCGGTACTCGAGGGTAAGCACATCGAGCCGTTCAGCGTGCGGGCTGAACGCGCCGCGCTCAGAATCTCGGAGCGCGCCGCCGGCCGGCTCCTCGACCCGGCAACCACGTTCTCGCGCGCACGCCTCGCTTATCGCGACGTTGCGAGCTCGACCAATCGTCTCTCGCTCATCGCCGCGGTCCTGCCGCCGGGCGTCGTGACGACCCATTCCCTGTTCTGCCTGAAGACGCGACTGTCGGGAGACAGCCAGGCGTTTCTGTGCGCCATGCTCAACAGCTACGTAGCCAACTACCTGGTGCGGCAGGTGATGACCACCCATCTCGGATCGGCAACCGTGGAAGCGCTGCGGGTGCCGAAGCCGCTCTACGATTCGCCGTCGTTCGAAGAGATTGTCGAGCTGGCGCACGCGCTCAGGCACTCGTACGCCGCGAGTGATCACGCACGCCTCCAGGCGCTTGCCGCCGGGTGCTACGGTCTCACGGCCACGGAATTCGCGCATGTGCTGAGCACATTTCCGCTCGTAGACCAGTCCGAGCGCAGCACGGCGCTCGAAGAATTCCGCCGCGAAGTCCTTTTCTAGTAGGCTAAGGCGCCTCAACACGAGAAAGGGAGCCTATGGCGCAGATCTCGATCACCGTCAACGGGAGAGTCCGGAAGGCCTCCGTCGAACCTCGCTTGCTTCTCGTTCACTTCCTTCGCGAGCAGCTCCGCCTGACCGGCACACACATCGGGTGCGACACGAGCCAGTGCGGCGCCTGCACCGTGCTCATCGATGGACGCAGCGCTAAATCCTGCACGGTCTTCGCGGTTCAGGCAGATGGGTCGACCGTCACCACCATCGAGGGACTCGCGCCCGAGGGTCAATTGCATCCGCTTCAGAAAGGCTTCTGGGACGAACACGGCCTTCAATGCGGGTATTGCACCCCGGGGATGATCATGGCGGCGGTCACGCTGCTCGAGGACAATCCGAATCCCTCCGAGCGTGAGATCCGCGAGGGCATCACCGGTAACTTCTGCCGCTGCACCGGCTACCAGCACATCGTCAACGCCATTCAAACCGCCGCCAAACGGAGCTGACGCCATGGCCAACTCTCCTGTGCTGCCGAAGCTCGTCGGCCAACGCGTCAAGCGCCGGGAAGATCCGCGCCTGATTCAAGGCCGAGCCACCTATGTCGATGACGTCGCCCTGGCGGGAATGCAGCATCTCGCCTTCAAACGCAGCGACGTGGCGCATGGACGCATTCTCGAGATCGATACACGCGCGGCAGAGGCGATCGAGGGCGTCGAGGCCGTGTTCACCGGCGCGCACATCGCCGAATTTCTGAAACCGATGCCAATCGGCACGCCCTCCCCTTCGCCGGATCATCGGGCGGTCGCCGTCGATACCGTTCGCTATGCGGGCGAGCCGGTCGCGGTCGTGGTCGCCCGCGATCGGTACATCGCACGCGATGCCGCAGACGCCATCGTGGTGACCTACGACATGCTTCCGGCCGTCGTCGACCCTGAAATGGCGCTGACCGGACAGCCGGCCATCCTTCACCCTGCTTTCCCCAACAACATTGCGCTGCAGGTCCCAAGTGGCACCGGAGTGAGCGGCAGCGGTGCTTCACGTGTCGTCGATGACTCCGCCATCGACGAGGCGTTCGCGAAAGCCGAAGTCGTCATCTCGCAACGGATGATCAACCACCGTCTCGCGCCAAATGCCATGGAGCCGCGAGGTGTCGTGGCGCACTTCGAGCCCGGCAAAGGCACGTTGACCATCTGGTCATCGACGCAAAACCCGCACATCCTGCGCACCTTCATCGCGACGCAGATCGGACTGGGCGAGGATCAGGTACGAGCCATCGCGCCCGAAGTGGGCGGCGGGTTTGGCGCCAAGATCAACATCTACGGAGAGGAATACGTCGCCGCGGCGATCTCCAAGCGTCTCGGTATTCCCGTCAAGTGGATCGAAGACCGCTCGGAAGCGTTCACGGCCACGGTTCATGGGCGCGACATTCTGGGCTACATCGACCTTGCGGCCAGGCGCGACGGTACCGTCCTCGGACTCAAGCTGCGCCTGATCGCAGACATCGGCGCCTACAACATGCTCTTCACGGCGGACATCCCGACGCTCACGCTGCTGATGGCGAGCGCGACGTACAACATTCCTGCTGTTCGCGCCACGCTCACCGAGGTGTTCACGAACAAGACTCCAACAGATGCGTATCGCGGCGCCGGCCGGCCAGAGGCCACGTACTTCGTCGAGCGTGCCATGGACATGCTTGCACGCGAGCTGAAGATGGACCCTCCCGAGCTTCGCCGGAAGAATTTCATCCAGCCGAAGCAGTTTCCTTTCAAGACGCAGATGGGCGCCGAATACGACTCGGGAGACTACGAGAAGGCGCTCAACGTCGCGCTCGAGAGCGCTCAGTGGGAGCAACTGAAAGCCGAGCGCGATGCGGCACGCGCCCAGGGCCGGCTGGTCGGTCTCGGCCTGGCGATGTACGTCGAGGTCTGCGGCATGGGTCCATCCTCAGCGATGGGCACGGGCGGATGGGAATATTCGCAGGTGACCGTCGAACGCGACGGCCGCATCACTGCCGCGACCGGTGCGTCACCGCACG
Source organism: Vicinamibacterales bacterium (assembly GCA_963811435.1). Classification (GTDB taxonomy): domain Bacteria; phylum Acidobacteriota; class Vicinamibacteria; order Vicinamibacterales; family JAMQPK01; genus JAMQPK01. The sequence goes on along the minus strand of CAWERD010000002.1, from coordinate 1,293,743 downwards.
GCCAGGGCAACGAGACGACGTTCGCCCAGATGCTGGCCGACGATTTCGGCGTGCCGATCGAGCACATCACGATCCTGCACGGCGATACCGCGGTCGTGAAGCAGGGCATCGGCACGTTCGGCAGCCGTTCGCAGGCGGTCGGCGGCGCCGCGCTGCAAATGGCCGCAACGAAGGTGAAGTCGAAGATGGCGAAGTTCGCCGCTTCGATGCTCGAGGCACACGAGGACGACCTCGTGTTCGAGAACGGCACGATCGCCGTGAAAGGATCGCCGGCTTCGGCGAAGCCGTTTGCCAGCATCGCGGCGTATGCCTATGTGCCGGCTCCCCTTCCGGAAGGGCTGGAACCGGGACTCAGTGGCGAAGCATTTTTCGAGCCGTCGAACTTCACCTACCCCTTCGGCTGCCACATCTCGATGCTCGAAATCGATCGCAAAACGGGCGAGCCGACGCTGCTCAAGCTCGTGGCCGTCGACGACGCCGGCAATCGCATCAATCCCCTCATCGTCGAAGGGCAGATCCACGGGGGCCTGGCCCAGGGCATCGGACAGGCGATGATCGAGGAGGTCGTCTACTCCGAATCGGGTCAGCTTCTGACGGGCTCGTTCATGGATTACGCGTTTCCTCGCGCGATCGATTTTCCACGCTTCGAGCTCACCGCAGCCGTCACACCGACGCCCGTCAATCCGCAGGGCGCCAAGGGCATCGGCGAAGCCGGTACGCTCGGTTCGACGCCGAGCATCGTTGCCGCCGCGGTCGATGCGCTCAGCGAGTTCGGCGTGAAACACGTCGACATGATGCTGCGGCCCGAGAAGCTGTGGCGGATCATTCAGGGAGGTCAGTCGTGATTTCGACCGCATTCGAGTACAGCCGCGCCACGTCGGTGGATGATGCGCTCGCGAAGCTGCGCGCGGCCAACGGCGAAGGCAAGCTGATCGCCGGCGGGCACAGTCTGATTCCCGTCATGAAGCTCCGCCTCAGCCAGCCGGCCGCGCTCATCGACATCGCGCGCATTCCGGAACTGTCCGGGATTCGCAGGAAAGACGGCCGGATCGCGATCGGTGCCGGCACCGTACATCACGATGTGGCGACATCCGAAGTGCTCCGGCAGGAGTGCCCGATGATTGCGGAGACAGCGGCGGCGATTGGCGATGCCCAGGTCCGCAATCGCGGCACACTCGGCGGCAGCATCGCACATGCAGATCCGTCTGCCGACTACCCCGCCGCGTTGCTCGCCCTCGACGCAGAAATTCATGTCAAAGGCCCGAATGGATCGCGAACGGTTGAGGCGAAGGATTTCTTTCGCGGACTGTTCACAGTGGATCTTGCGGCCGACGAAATCATCGTGAGCGTGCAGTTCACTCCCGTCAAGGCAGCGGCCTACGCCAAGCTGTACCAGCGCGCCTCGCACTTTGCGATTGTCGGAGTGGCGGCCGCGATTGACGCAGCCAATGGAGTGATTCGCCGCGCGCGCATCGGCTTGACGGGCGCGGGCCCCAACGCCACGCGGCTGACCGATGTCGAGACAGCCCTTGTGGGGAAGCCCCTCTCGATGTCGAGCATCGAGGCCGCGGCCGCTCTCGCCGGCGCCAATAAGGAAGACGTGCTCTCGGATATCCACGCGAGCGCGGAGTACCGGCAGGCGATGGTTCGTGTTTTTACAGAGCGAGCCCTGGCAAGCGCCATGGCCAGGCAGGCATGATTCCCCGGGCCCCGGGCAGTCACCGGTAGCGCAGGGCTTTAGCCCTGCCAACTACTTGGCGGTCGGAAACCTGCGCGTCTGGCCGAGGTACTTTTTGGCCTTCTCGAGCGCCACCCGCTCCACATCCTCGCGCGTCGTCCCCTCGGCGCGCGCAATGCGCGCGCCGGGGTCGACGTTGTCGATCGTGCAGTAGTACTTATCGCCGATGCGGTAAGTGACGATATTGATGGGCCAGCCGTCCATCGTTTCGCGCCGCTCTGTGTAATCTTCGGCTTTCATGGTTTTCAAGTCAGCAGTCAACAGTCAGCAGTCGGCAGTCAGCGGTCAGCAATCACGCAGTCGCTCCAACTCTCGACGGCCGACTGCTGACTGCGGACTGCTAACTGCCGACTGCTGACTGCTGACTGCTGACTGCCGACTGTTTAGGGTTTTTCCACCGGCGCGCCGACCAGGTTGCCCCACTCGGTCCACGAGCCATCGTAATTTTTCACGTTGTTGTAGCCGAGCAGGTACCTGAGCGCGAACCAGCTGTGGCTCGACCGTTCGCCGATGCGGCAATACGCAATGATCGGCTTGTCGCCCTTCACACCGACACCGTCATAGAGCGCCTTGATTTCCGAGACGCTCTTGAACGTGCCGTCGTCATTCGCAAGCTTCGCCCACGGCATGCTCTTGGCGCCGGGGATGTGGCCGCCGCGCTGGCACGTTTCCGGAAGGCCGGGAGGCGACAGAATTTCTCCAGTGAATTCCGCCGGGCTGCGCACGTCGACGAGCGACGCGCTCCGGCTCTTCACCGCTTCCTGTACTTCGGGGAGGAATGCGCGGAGTGAATTGTCGGCGTCTTTCGCCTTATACGTCTTCTTCGGCGGATTCGGCGCGTCGGTGCTCAGCTCTTTCCCTTCGGCGAGCCACTTCTTGCGCCCCCCGTCCATAATCCGGACATCCTCATGGCCGTACAGCTTGAGCTGCCAGAAGGCCCATGCGGCAAACCAGTTGTTGTTATCGCCGTACAGAACGACCGTGGTGCCGTTGTCGATCCCGGAAGCTCCGAGCAACTCTTCCAGCTTGTTCTTTGGAATCACGTCGCGAACGAGCGTATCGCACAGTTGCGTCGTCCAGTTCCAGCCGACGGCGCCCGGCACATGACCCTGATCGTAGGCCGCAGTGTCGACGTCGACCTCTGCGATCCGAACCTTGGGATCCGTGAGGTGATCTTTGACCCAATCCGTACTGACCAGCATGCTCATCTTTCGCCTCCTCTAAAAGCGCCCTAGATGCTACGCTATAACGTCAAAAATGGCGACGCGACTCACGACTATTCTGGTGGCGGTCATTGTCGGGGCGACGTTCATCGCCGGGCTCATCGTGGGCGCGCAGCGCGACGATGCGAGCGGTCCGGTCGATCTGATCATCGTCAACGGCAAGGTGTATCCGGGAGCCGGCGCCGACCTGCAGGAAGCTGTTGCCGTTCGCGGCAACCAGATCCTTCGCGTCGGCTCGAATCGAGAAGTCAAACGCCTGCGGCGGGCGCAGACGGTTGTGCTCGACGCGCATGGTGCCACGGTGCTCCCCGGCCTGAACGACGCACAGGTTCAGCTCATGAGCGGCGCGCTCACGCTCGAGCACCTGGACCTCTCACTCGCTACAACGATCGACGACATCGAAACCGAACTTCGTCATTTCGCCGAAGACAGGCCCGAGGTACCGTGGCTCGTTGGCCGGAATGGCGACGCCGACCTGCTCGCGGCAGTCAATACGCCCGCGCGCAAGATTCTCGATGAGGCCGTCCTGGATCGACCGGTCGTGGTGACGAGTGAAGATGGAACCGTTGCGTGGGCCAACTCACGCGCGCTCGAGCTCGCCGGCATCACTCGTAAGACGCGTAATCGCCCGGCGGGGATCGTCATCAGAGATCGACACACCGGCGAGCCGACCGGCGTCCTCAGGGACGGCGCGGTGGCTCTGGTCACCCGGATCGTCCCGCAACCCACGCGCACTCAGAAACTCGCGGCGCTTCGTGCAGCGATCAGCGAGGCGCACCGGCTGGGGATCACCAGCGTGCAGTCCGTCAGCCATACAGAAGAAGAACTGCAGCTGCTCGACGAAATCCGCAAGGACGGCGCGCTCGAGGTTCGCGTTTCGGCGTCTATCGCCGTCGCGCCAACGATTAACGAAGCCGGCGTGCTCGCGCTGAACCAGCTGCGCGAGCAGTTTCCCGACGATCCCGCGTTGAAGCTCGGCGGCGTCATGGTGACCTGCCCGTGCGATCCCCAGCAGATCGAGCGCGCGGTCGCGCTGCTCGACAAACACAACTGGCATGTGATGGTGCGCACGGTGAATGGCACCGACGTGCACGCCGCCGTCAACGCGTTCGAGCACGCCGCCGACGTGAACGCGACGCCCGAGCGCGGCCGGCGGATTCGGCTCGACGAAAGCCTGTTGAGCGACGGTCAGGCGCGCATTCTCTTCGGCAGCAACTGGCCAGCCGCGTCGTTCGATCCGAGAGACGCCATCGAAGATACCGTCTCGGCGCCCGGTGACCTGCGCAACGCGATCGACGCCTATACGACCCACGCGGCCTATGCGTCCTACGACGAGCAGCGCAAGGGCACGCTCGCGCGCGGCATGCTCGCCGACATCGTCATCCTGTCGAACGACATCTTCGAGGCACGTCCAGACGCGCTGCGAGAGACCGCGGTCACGGTGACAATCTTCGACGGCAAGATCGTGTATCAACGCCCGCCCGCGGCAAGTTCAAATGATTAGACAGCCCTGAAGGGCTGAGCCACCGCTGCCAAGAAGGACATCGGTGGCAGAGGGCTTCAGCCCTGTCTGTAAGCCCTGCACCAACGACTTATGGCTACAAAAATCACCTACTCGACGCTCGGTGGGGAGTCTCTCGAAGACCTTCATCGCGAGCTGGACAACGCCATCGCCGATGCTCCGCGATCGTTTGGACGCGAGCACCTGCTTTACATCGACGGCAAGCACCTTCGCGCCGACGAGCAGTTCGACGATCGCAGCCCGATCGACACGAACATCGCGTTGGGACATTTTCAGAAAGGCAACCGCGAGCATGTGAAGTCGGCCGTCGCCGCCGCGCGCAAAGCGTATCCCGCATGGGCCGCGCTGAAGTGGCAGGAGCGGCTCGTGTTCGTGCGCCGCATCGCCGAAGGGATTCGCGATCATCGTTACGAGCTCTCGGCGCTCATGGGCTACGAGGTCGGCAAGAACAGGCTCGAGTGCGTGGGCGATGTCGAAGAGGGCGCCGATCTGATGGCCTATTACTGCGATCAGATCGAGCAGCACAACGGCTTCGTCGAAAAGATGGGATCGCTCGGACCCGGCGAAGACAACGTCAGCGTGCTGCGTCCCTATGGGGTGTGGGCCGTCATCTCGCCGTTCAATTTCCCGCTCGCGCTCGCGTCCGGGCCGGCGGGCGGCGCGCTCGCCGCAGGCAATACGGTCGTCTTCAAGCCGGCAAGCGACACCCCGCTGCTGGGCGCGAAGCTCACAGACATCGTCGTGGAAGCCGGCTTGCCCGCTGGCGTTTTCAATTTCGTAACCGGTCCCGGCTCAACCGTCGGGCAGGAGCTGATCGACAACGCCGGCATCGACGGCATCGTCTTCACGGGATCGAAGGAAGTCGGCCTGAAGTTGATGCGCGACAACGCGGCGCGTCCGGTGCCTCGCCCGTTGATCATCGAGATGGGCGGAAAGAATCCCGCGATCGTCGCGAGCACGGCCGACCTCGATAAGGCCTCGGACGGCGTCATGCGATCGGCCTTCGGCGCGCAGGGGCAGAAATGTTCGGCCTGCTCGCGCGTCTACATCCAGAAAGACGTGCGCGACAAGTTCGTGCAGCTGCTCGTCGAAAAAACAAAGCGGATCAAGGTGGGCAACCCGCTCGAGCGCGACGTGTGGATGGGACCGGTCATCAACGAAGCTGCACTCAAGACGTACCTTTCGGCAGTCGACCGGGCGAAGAAGGACGGCGGAAAGATTCTGGTCGGCGGAAGGCAGATCACCGAGCCGCCATTCGATCGTGGCTATTTCGTCGAGCCGACGATCATCGACGGACTGCCGCCCACGCACGCCCTTTTTTCGGAAGAGCTGTTCGTGCCGATCACGGTTATCGCCGATGTCATCACGGTCGACGAGGCGCTGGAATTTGCCAACCGCACGGAATACGGTCTGACGGCCGGCATCTACTCGGAGACCGAAGACGATCTGAACAAGTTCTTCGAGCGAATCCAGGCCGGGGTGACCTACGCCAATCGCCGCGCCGGTGCGACAACCGGAGCGTGGCCGGGCATCAATCCGTTTGGCGGCTGGAAGGCCAGCGGCTCGACCGGGCGGGGCACGGGCGGGCCCTATTACGTGCAGCAATTCATGCGCGAACAGAGCCGAGTGAGGGTTCGCGGCGTCTAAGTAGCCGGGTCTACAACGCAAGACCCGGCCTACATCGGACGTTTAGTGCGTAGGGCGGGTCCTAGGGCCCGCCATCGGGAGGTCGCTTGAGAGTGCGCCCCCTGGGTCTCGCGGCCGGCATCCTTCTTTTCGCCATTGCAGTCGCGGCACAAACTCAGCCGCCGGCTGGCGCTCCACCGCGCGACAGCTCATCTGTTGCAAGACCAACCGGCACAGCCCGGCTTCGGGGACGCGTCGTCACGGACGCAAACCTGAAGCCCGGCGACCAGCTCGGAAGGCGATTCACGGTCAAGGAAGATGGAACGCTCGAGTTGGAATTTCCTTACGTGGAGTAGAGGTATGCGAAGAACCAGCCGACTCGCTCTCTGCGTTCTGTTGTGTGCTGGCGCGGCGAACGCACAAGTCCCGTCGACACCGGGGGCACCGATGCCCGGGCCTCCTGCTCCGCGCGCGCAGGTACCGCCGCGTGACAATTCCGCCGTTCCGACCGGCACCGCACGCATTCGAGGGCAAATCGTTTCTGCCGATACGGGCACACCGCTGCGACGTGCGACCGTGCGCATTGCGGCCGGCGAGCTCCGGATCAATCGAAGCGTCAATACTGACGCCGAAGGCCGATATGAACTGGCCGAGTTGCCCGCAGGCCGTTACAACATCTACGTTTCGAGAAGCGGGTTCGTCTCGCTGCAGTTCGGTCAGCGTCGCCCCTTCGAGTCTGGCAGACCGCTTGATGTCGGAGAGGCACAGACGGTCGAGAAGATCGACTTCGCGCTTCCGCGCGGCGGTGTGATTGCCGGTCGCATCACCGATGAGCTTGGCGAACCGATCGCGGGGATTCGGATGCAGGCCATGCGGCATCAATACCTGCCGAACGGCCAGCGGCAACTCGTTCCGGGCGGAGCAGGCTTCTTCAACGTCGTCAGCAATGATCTCGGCGAGTTCCGACTCTACGGCCTTATGCCTGGCGCCTACATCATCAGTGGAAGCTCGTCCGACACGATGGTGATGATGCCCGGTGCCGGAGCAGCGGCTTCAGATTACGAGGGACACGGTACGATGTACTATCCGGGCACGCTCAATGCCGATGAGGCCCAGGCCGTTACGGTCGGCCTTGCTGAAGAAGCCCACGCATCGTTCGCAATGGTCGCAGCCAGGATGACGAAGATCAGCGGCATCGTGCGCAGCTCTTCGGGGAAACCCGTATCGAATGTGATGCTGACCCTGCGCACACGATCTGGAGGCGGCATCTCCATGCGCAGCGGGCCCGGTATGGGGCCGGATGGAAGCTTCAGCATCGCCAATTTGCCGCCTGGCGATCACTGGCTCGAGGTCGTGCCGCGTTCCGGCACAGACGAGGCCGCGTCGGTCGCCGTCACGGCCGATGGGAGCGACATCACGGGCCTGGTCATTACGACCAGTCCTGGTGCGACGGTTTCCGGCCAGGTGGTCTTCGAAGGCACGTCGGGGCCCAAACCGCCTCGCATCATGGTGACTCCAGCAGATCCATTCGGCTCGTCAACGATACGGATGTTCGACAATACGCAGGGCACGATCGATCAAAACGGTCAGTTCGAAATAAAGGGTGTATTTGGGCGCGTCCTCTTTGCGGCCGGGGGAGAGGGGTTCAATCCTCCGCCTTCGGGTTGGTCGGTCAAGTCCGTGACGTTCAACGGCGCCAACATCACCGAGGCTCCGCTCGACATCTCTGCGGTTGGCAGCGCTACCGGCATTGAGATCGTGCTGACCAACAGACAGACGACGGTGTCAGGCACCGTAAAGGGTCCGCTGGGACCAGTCAGCGACTACACCGTCGCGATCTTCCCCGAGACGCCGAGAAACGCCGCCGTGAACGCGCGTTACGTGCGCGTCGTACGGCCGGACCAACAGGGACGATTCGAAACGAAAGGTCTGCCCCCGGGTGACTACTTCGCCGTGGCGGTTGAATCGCTGGAACAGGGCGGTCAATGGGATCCGGCATTTCGCAAACAAGTCGAACCTGCGGCTAAACGGTTCCGCCTCACCGAAGGGCTCTCGTCGACGATCGAGTTGCCACTGACCCAGTAGATGGCCAGAAGATGAGCTGCGTACGACGCTTCGCGGGTATCGCCAGTCTGCTGTTGTGCGGCCTGGTGAACGCTCCCGCCCAGACTCAGGCGCCCCAGATGCCGACCACCACATCGATGCCTGGCATGGCGCCAACGGTCAAAACGACGCCACCGGACGCTTTGTCCACACTGCAGGGGCGCGTCATCGTCGCGGAAACAGGAAGAGCTCTGCACCGTGCGCGGGTTCGGCTGAGCGGAACAGGCAACGCGAACGCGGGACTCAGGCGAGAGACCTTGACCAATCAGGATGGCCGTTACCGCTTCGACAACCTGCCACCCGGCCGCTACATGATTCACTCATCCCGTGCGGGTTTTGTCGGAATGCAGGCCGGCCAAAAGCATCCGAACGATCGCACTCAGTTCTGGAACGTCTCTCCCGGACAGGTTCAGCAGCTCGATTTTGCGCTTCCTCGGGGCAGCGTCGTCGCGGGCCGGCTCACCGATGATGCAGGCGAGCCGCTTGCCGGAGCCCAAGTAACGACCCTTCGCGTGCTCTACTCGAGCAGCGGTGCACGTCTGCAGCCCTGGTATTCACCGTTCGGCGGATGGACGGACGATCGCGGCGCATTCCGACTGGCCGGGTTGACGCCCGGGACGTATGTCGTCGCGGCGCAGATTCAAAGCGATGTGTCTGGTGAGAGTTACGCAACCACTTACTATCCAGGAACCAGAAACCTGAGCGAAGCGCAACGCTTTCATATCGGCTTGAGCGACGAGGTGACCGCCAACTTTTCCATGATGATGACGCGTCAGGTGCGCGTCACCGGCGAGGTGCAATCCTCGAGGGGTGAACCTCTGCAGGGCTTTCGCGCACTACTCAGGACCGAGACGTCACTTGGCACGAAGGGCGCGCAAGTCAGGGAAGGCACGGGCAAGTTCGAGTTTGCGGGCATTGCGCCCGGCTCCTATACGCTCGACGTCAGCACGACGGGCGACTACATGCCGGATCTCAGGAAGCCCACCGAATTTGCGTCGGTGCCGATCGAAGTCGGGGACGAGGATATCAGCGGATTGCTGATTACAACGGGCCACGGCACGACCGTTGGCGGGCGCGTCAGTTACGACGGAACGGCAGCGAGGATCGCAACGCCGCGGCAGCGCGCGCGCGTGATTGCATCTCTCCTCGAAGGGCCATCCGGACTGTGGCCGCCCTCAAGGGACCAGAACAACGGCGTCATCGCGGACGATGGGACCTTCACCATTACTGGCACATACGGCAAGATGCTGTTCAGAACCACGATGCCTGGATGGGAGTTGAGGTCGGTGACGCTCGATGGCGTCGACATTACAGACGTGCCGTACGATGCCAGTCGCGGCGGCACCAACAGACTCGAGATCATCGTGACGGATCAGCGCCAGGCATTGACAGGAACAGTCGTTGACGCTCTCGGGAAGCCCCCTTCCGAATTCGTCGTTCTCGCATTTCCAGGAAACCTGAAAGCCGGCTCGGTGCCCGGTCGATACCTCGGCACGAGCGCAACCTACGGGTCGGACGGGACTTTCCGCCTGACGAACTTGCCTCCGGGCGACTATTTCGCCGCCGCACTGGCGTCTGTGCCTGAGAATGCGCACTACGACCTGGAGTTTCATGAAGCCCTCAAGGCGCGAGCCACACCGTTTCAGCTGTCTCCTGGCGAAACGGCGAAGCTAGAACTTTCGCTGATTGAGTAACGTAGTACCACGAAGGCACGAAGCGAAGAGACGAAGACACACGACGGTCGACGAACGCGACGGCACGACGAACAAACGACCAAGACTCGGAGGCTCGAGGACTCTGAAGACTCTTACGACTCTTACGACTCCGAGCCTCCGAAGACTCCGAAGACTCCAAGACTCCAAGACTCGAATATGACTTTGCTTCGACTCTTCACCTTTCTTTTAGCGATTCTTACCGCCTCGATCGCGGCAGCGCAGGAACCCGGCCCAGGCCCTCTCGGCCGCGGCGGGCAGGCGCCGTTCCCAGGCGGACCTGGCGGTCGAGGCCGGCTCGGTATACCGCCGCGCGACAATACTCAACCACCGCCGACTGGCACCGCGAAAATCACCGGCCGTGTGATCGCTGCCGATACAGGCGCCCCGATTCGGCGCGCGCAAATCCGGGTCACGTCGGGCGAGGCGCGCCTCAATCGCGTCGTCACGACCGACGGCGACGGCCGATACGAGCTGCTGAACCTTCCGGCCGGACGCTATCGCCTGTTCGTCAATCGCGCGGGTTACGTGGCGCTCGAGTATGGGCAGGCGCGGCCCTTCGAAAGCGGAAAGCCGCTCGACATCGCGAACGGCCAGGCAGTGGAAAAGCTCGATTTCAGCCTGCCGCGCGGCAGCGTCATCACGGGGCGCATCACCGATGAGTTCGGCGATCCGATCACCGACGTGCAAGTCCAGGCCATGCGCTATCAGTTCGTCAACGGCGAGCGCCAGCTCGTGAATTCCGGGCGCGTGGCCCAGACGGACGACCTCGGGCAGTACCGCATCTTCGGGTTGATGCCTGGCGATTACGTCGTCCGGGCGTCGCTGCGGCAGAACCTGGCCGGCCCTGCGAACGCCGCTGAGCCAGATCCGATGGGGTATCCCGGAACGTACTATCCGGGCGTCCTCGACGTCGGCCAGGCCCAATCGGTCGCGGTGACGCTCGGTCAGGAACTGAGCTCGGTTGCGTTTCCTCTTGTCCCGGCGCGTCTTTCGCGCATCTCCGGGACCGTGACGAGCTCCGACGGGCGTCCGCTTTCGGGCGCGATGGTGATGTTGCGGCCCCGTGGAGGCGCGGGCATCGGCCCGCTTCGGGCGGCCATGAACGGCGGCAATCAGGTTCGGGCCGACGGGACCTTTCAGTTGAGCGGTGTGCCCCCTGGTGATTACGTGCTCGAGGTACAGCAGCGGCCGCAGAACATACGCAACTTTCAGGACATCAATCTGTCGCAGCTCGAGTTCGCCTCGATGCCGCTGACCGTGTCTGGTGACATCGACAACCTCACGCTGGTGACGACGGCCGGCGCCACCGTATCGGGGCGCGTCGTGTTTCAGGGACAGAATCCGCCGAAAGCGAACGTGCAGATCACTGCCACGGCGTCTTCGGGTGGCTCGTCGTCACCACTGGCGATGATGGCGGCCGCGCGTGCGCTTGGCGGTGGACGCGTGAATCAGGACGGCACGTTCGAGCTTCGCGGCATCGCCGGTCCGAGCGTGATTCGGGTGCAGGGAATGCCGCAGGGCTGGACGCTCAAGAGCGTGACGATCGATGGCACCGACGCCACCGACAGGGCTTTCGAATTCAGGCCCGGCAACAACGTCACCGGCGTGGTGATTACGCTGACCGATCGGATCAGCGAGATCGCGGGGACCGTTCGCGACTCGCGGGGACAGCCCGTCGCCGATTACGTGCTCGTCGCGTTTTCTGAAGACAACAAGCTCTGGGGCGCCCAGTCGCGATACGTGCAGACGACCAGGCCGAATCAGAACGGCGCGTTCACGATCAAAGGTCTGCCGCCCGGCCGTTATCTGGCCGCCGTTGTTCCTGCTCTCGAGAACGGCATGCAGAACGATCCCGCGGTGCTCGAGCAACTTCGCGCGGGCGCAGCGAACTTCTCGCTCACGGAAGGACAGACGTTGAACCTGAATCTCGAAATGCCGCCGCGCTAACCGTGATAGCATGAGGCCGCCTTTCAATGACTGCCGATCGCCCCAAGAACAACCAACCTTCCAGATTTGAGCTCGGCGAAGCGCTCGGCCTCATCGAAACGCGCGGATTCGTCGGAATGGTGGAAGCGACAGACGCCATGGTGAAAGCGGCGAACGTCGTGTTCGTCGGCTGGCAGAAAGTTGACGCGGGGCTCGTGACGGCCATCGTTCGCGGCGATGTCGCGTCCGTGAAGGCGGCAACCGACGCCGGCGCGGCGGCGGCCAGGCGCGTCGGCGAGCTCGTCGGCGTGCACGTGATTGCCCGGCCCGCAGAAGATCTCGAAAAAATCTTTCCGATCGGCTAGGACACTAAATCAGCTCGCCCAGACAGCGATCGAAATCCGGCAGCAGCGGAGAGTGAATCGGCGTGATGTCGTCGAAGAGCGTGCGCCGGCGAACGCCGCCGTGCGCGAGCTCGAGAATCGCGATGTCGGTCTCCGGCTGCACCAGCCAGTACTCCCGCACGCCATAGAGCGAAAACCACGCGACGCGTTCTTCGAGCTCGCCTGAATGCTCGAACGGTGACGTCACCTCGAGCACCATATCGGGGGCACCCCACACGCGATCGCTGACGATGGATTCGCGGCCGTCGACGATGAAGCTGATATCGGGCTGCAGGATGAGGCCTTCGCGCTGATCCAGGACGACCTCCATGTTGGCCCACGATCGGCCAAGGCACCTGGACGTGACATGCTCGTCGAGCGCCGCGTGAAGACGACGAACGAGCGTGTCGTGGCCGTTCGCCAGAGGCGAAGACAGCCGTCTTCCAATTCCGTAGGCAAGATCCTGACGGCGGGATCGGTTGGACATGTTTGTCTAGGACGAACATGCCACCGTCACACGCAAAACACAATCGGTAGATTTCCTACGACCGATTACGTACTTGCAGCCTTCTTCTTTCGACGGCTCTTCGATCGCATGCGCAACTTCAGCTCCTTCAACGAACCTTCGTTGCCGACGACGAGCAGTGGCTGGCCGGGGGCGCGCAACAGATTGAAAAATTGGCCGTTGTCGGTGCGCGCGTAGATGTCTTTGCCGTCGGTCAGAAGTGTAATCGCGCCTCCGCCGCCGATGGCATCGAACAGACGGATGCCGAATCGCCGTCGAAGGGTGTCGACCAACTGACGCATTTTTGATACAGAAAAACCGTTCCGGCGAAGATCGGCGAGCACGGCAAGCTCGAAGAGGTCGACCGGCGAGTAACGGCGCTCGGTGAATCCACCGGCCTCAGTGCGATGCGACGCAATCGACGGTTTGATGAGCCTGCGCGCATCCCACCACTGCAGCTGGCGGGCAGACAGGCCCGTGATCGATGCGACCTCGCGCGAGCTGTAGTTCTTCTTTAGATCGGGACGCATCAATTCACAATTGTCGATTGAGAATTCACAATTGAGAAGCCTTGCGGTCGGCCATCGCAGCGCCGTCAAAGTCCTTCTGCGTGAGGCCGCCTTCGCTGTGCGTGCTGTACAAGAGCGTCACCCTTCGATAGTTGATGACGATGTCCGGATGATGGTCGGCGGCTTCGGCATCGGGGACGAGCCGGCCGACAAACGCCACGGCCGCAGGAAAATTGGGAAACGTGTACTGTTTCCTGATCGCGCGTCCTTCGATCGACCAGTCCTTCAGATTCTTCAGCTGCCGCTGCACTTCCTCGTCAGACAGAATGGCCATGTCAATACTCCCCTAACCGCTGAGGCGTCGTCGCGGCCAGCAGCGGATCCTCACGATTGTCGAGAACGAGATCGGCGACCGCACGCGCCGTGAACGGTGCAAGCAAAATGCCGTTTCGATAGTGACCCGTCGCGTACACGAGGCCCGGCATCTTTGCTGAGCGACCGATAATCGGCATCTCGTCGGCGGTCGCGGGACGCAGGCCGACTCGCGCGCCGGCGAACGCAGCCTGCCAGAGGTGCGGCACGAGATCGCACGCACCGTCGAGCAAATCCCGAACCCCGGCAACGGTCGTCCGCTCGTCGAAGCCAGCATCCTCGACCGTGGCGCCAACAAGGATCGAGCCGGCGCTGACGGGCACGAGGTAACATCGCGCACCCCACACAATTCGATGGAGTGGCGGACCGTCCCATGCGAGCTGCAGCAATTGGCCACGGACCGGCCTCACCGGCAGCGGCGGGACACCGTCGATGTCAATCTGTCCCGACCAGCTGCCCGCAGCGATGACAACGTGGCGTGCCGTAATGGACGCATCGTTTTCGAGATGAAGCTCGAGATGCTCTCCGCGATTTTCGATGCGTCGAGCTCGCGCAGGGACGCGAACGCGCGCGCCATGCTTGATGGCACGCGGCGGCGAGTGCGCCGGAGAGATCGGCGGCAGCGACGAAGCCGTGGGACTTCACAAACAGCGCCGCAGCAACGTCAGGCGTGAGCTGCGGCTCGGCTTCCCGCGCCGCTTGTGCATCGAGGATCTCGCACTCGATTCCCGCATCACGCGCGTCGGCGACAATCTGCTTGAGCGTGTCGAACGGCTCATCGGCGGTGACCACCTGCAGCGAGCCGGTGCGACAATAGCCAATGCCGATGCCGGCATCGCGCGAAAGGCGATCGACAAACCCGTCGTACATGTCGAGACTTCGCGCCGCGAGCGGCAGAATCGGGCGGCCAAAACCCTCGAGATACGGCACGAGCATGCCGGCGGCCGCTTGCGTCGAGCCGAGACCTGCCCCACGGCTGTCGATGAGCGTCACAGATGCGCCTCGCGTCACCAGCTCATAGGTGATGGCTGCGCCAATCACTCCTGCGCCGATGACCGCAACGTCACAATCTGGCATAACTTGCTTATCATCTCACGCAGCCCTGCTGCTCCCTTGGAAGGACAATCCGGGTCTGAAGGGGACATTTGGGGCGCGGCGAACGGCCGGAAACACCCGTTTTTCACCATTTTTGCGAGGTCTATGTGGGTACGGGCCTTGCTGTTAGAGTGAAGCGAGGAGTCAGTCCCATGGAAATCAATCGGGCCGCATTTGGAGCCCTGGCAGTTGTCGGCATCGTGGCAGCGGGCGGAGGCGCATATATGGCGAACCGCCACAACGGGGCCGAATTGGTGCAGCCGGCGCCGATGCATGCGGCTCCTGCAGGCAGCGCGGTGACGGAAACGGAGAACACCATCACCAGCGCGCCCGTGGCGGCCGTCGAACCGGCACCCTCAGTGACCGCGCCGGAACCGGCACCAGCACCAGCCGCACCAGTGCGTGCCGCTCGTCGCGCACCGGCACCATCGCCGCGCACCTCGGCGCCTGCGCCGCAACGCGCGCGCACGTCGCCGGCCTACGGCGGCAACAGCAGCCCGTCAGCGCCCGTCTACGCGCCGTCTCACACGCCGCTCGATCCGCCGGTTTCGCCTGCGATCGAGCCGCTCGAGAACACGACGGTCGAACGTGCGCCAGTCGTGCAGGAACCGCCGAGGAAGATGTACGACGAGCTGGTCATTCCGGCCGACTCCGTGATCGGGCTGCAGGTCGAGAACGCGGTGACGCACCGAGCGGGCGAAGATCGAAGACAAAGTTGCGCGCGCGAGTGACGCGCGACGTCAGGGTGCGCGATCAGGTCGCGATTCCCGCGGGCGCTCGCGCCGAAGGGTCGGTCACGCTGGTTGAGCGCGGCGGACGACTGAAGGATCAGGCACGCCTGGGCATCCGCTTCCACACGATCGTGCTGGCCGACGGCACTCGCCTGCCGATCAACACCGAAACGATTTATCGCGAGGGCGAATCGCCGGCGCGAGAGAGCGCGGCGAAAATCGGCGGCGCCGCGGTTGGCGGTGCGGTGCTGGGCGCAATTTTCGGCGGCAAGAAAGGCGCGGTCATCGGCAGCACGGTCGGAGCCGCCGGCGGCGGCGTCGCCGTCGCGGCGAGCGAGCCGAACGCAGCCACGCTTCCCGCAGGTTCGACCGTGACCGTCCGCATGGGCTCGCCGGCGACGGTGACGGTGGAGAGATAGGCTTAGGGCTAGAGCTCAGGGCTCAGGGATCGGTCATTCTATTCGCCCTGAGCCCTCAGCCCTGAGCCCTAGCCTAGCCCTTAGCCCTATTCAAGCCTTCAACCTCCACCGTTCCACCCACTTCCGATCCACCTCCTCCAGAGCCACAGCACCGTTCAGCGGAAACTCGACGGGCGCGGCGTCGGCAATGCCCGTCAGCAATCTGCCCAGCAGGCGTGGCAGATGGGGAAAGTGTCCGACAAGCATGATGTGTCTGGTCTCGCCGGCAATGGCATCGACGATCCAGTTGGTGGGATCGGTCGGCTGAAGCCCTCGCGCCGCTGAAAATGTCGCGAGCGGATTGCAGCGCTTCCAGTAAGCCTCGGCAGTCTGTCTCGCGCGAAGCTTGCCGCTGTGCCAGATGATGTCGGGCTTCGCGCCTCGCTCAGCGGCTTTCTGCGCGAGCATGTCGACCTCGACGCGGCCGCGATCCGAGAGGGGACGCATCGGGTTGACGTCTGGGCCGACCGCGTCGCCGTGATGCACCAGATACAGCACGGCTACTCGAGCTTGAGAGGACCGATCTCGGCAAGCTCAGGCTGCGTCTCCTCGAGGCGGCCGATTTTCACGCCCTGGAGGGTCGCGTCGAAGCGCTCCACATCGCGCATCGCGCGTTCGAACTGGCTCTTCGCGTTGTCGAGGTGCTTGCCGACCATGTTGAAATGATCCTGAAACTTGTCGAACCGTGTCGAGAGCTGCGCGAGGATCTCCTGAACGCGCTTGGCTTCCTCGTGAATCTTCATGCCCCGGAAGCCGACGGCCAGCGCCTGCACGTAGGCGTACATCGTATTGGGAGACACCGGGACGACATGGAACTCGCGCCCGTAGCTGAGGATCTCGGGCCGGCCGATCACTTCGTAGTAGACATTTTCCGCGGGCACGAACATGAAGGCCACATCGAGCGTCTGCGGCGGCAGCACGTACCGATCTGCGATCTCCTTGATGCGCCCCTTCACGTCCGAATAAAACTGCTTCATCGACGCGTCGCGCGCGCTCGGTTCGGTCTCCTGCAGCGCGCGGCGGAAATTGTCGAGCGGAAATTTGCAGTCGATGCACAGCGCTCCGTAGGGCGTTCGGATGAGCGCGTCGACACGCCCGCTGCCGATCGACGCCTGGCACTCGTACTGCTCGGCAGGAAGCAGGTCCCGCAGCATCTGCTCGAGCGTGAACTCGCCGAAGTCGCCGCGCAGCTTCGGTGATTGCAGCATCCGCTGGAACTCGTCCAGGCTCCGGCTCTGCTCGAGAATGCGGCTGTTGGTCGCCTTCAGATCGCCAAGCGTCTGCGCCACCTGCAGCGACTGCTGCTGGATGGCCGCTGCGCGTCTCTTCTCGTACCGCCCGTGTTTCGTCACGCACCGTCCCGATGGTGCCTGTCAGCGACTGCGTCGCCTGCTGCAAGGCCTGCGCAAACGTGCGGTTCATCTCGGCCGTGATCACGTCGAGCCTCTGCTCGAGCCCTCGAACGGCGACAGACGCCTCGTCGGGTTGGCGGCCGGCCTTCAGGGCGCGAACGGCCAGGGCCCCTCCAACCAGTCCAATGAGCAGGGCGGCGACGGCGATGGAAAGCTCCGACAGGGGCATGCAGCGATCTTAGTACAATGCCGGGTCCGAAGGACCCGGCCTACGGGAGCAACACAATCTTCCCGTACGCGCCTGGTTTCATGACGTCCTCGTGCGCGCGCGGTGCGTCGGCCAGCGGCATTTCCTTCCCGACTTGCGGTTTGAATCCCGACCGCTGCATGCCGGCGACAATCGCGGCATGCGCCGTGGCGAGCTCGGCCGGCGTGGCGTTCCAGTTCGTGATGCCTTTGATGACCGCGTCCTTCGCCATGATCGCGCGCGGATTCAGCTCGAGCGCGCCCCGGTTGCCGACGACGATGATGCGGCCGCGCTTGGCGATGAGCTCGAGGTCGCGCACGAGATTGACGTTGGCGAGCATCTCGATGACCAGATCGACACCCCGCCCGTGTGTCCTGGCAAGGATCTCTTTTTCGTAGCCTGGCGCCGTGTGATCGAAAATCTCGTGCCACGCCCTGCTCGCGCGCAAGCTGCCGGCCGCGCTCGGTGCCGGCGGTGCCGAAGACCTTCAGCCCGGCTGCGCTCGCCATCTGCGCGGCCGCGACGCCCACCGCCCCGCTTGCCCCATGCACCAGAACGGTTTCTCCTGGGATCGCACTGCCCTTGTCGAACAGCGCGCGCCATGCCGTGACGTAAGGCACGCCGACGCCGGCTCCTTCAGTGAACGACACCTGGCTCGCGAGGGGGTGAACCTGATCGACGCTGCAGACCGCCTTCTCGGCGTACGAGCCGGACGCGCGCCCATCGATCGTGCCGCTGATGTAGACGCGGTCTCCCGGTTTGAAGTCCTGGACGCCGTCGCCGACCGCCTGGACGAGGCCGGCCGCATCTGAGCCCGGCGTGTACGGCAGCGGCGGAAGAATCGCATACACGCCGCTGCGGATATATGTATCGACCGGGTTCACGCCGACGGCCTTCACATCGATGAGGATCTGACCTGCTCCAGCCGGCCGATCGGGAACGCTTTCGAGTTTCATGACGGAAGGAGCGCCGAATTCGGAGACGCGAATCGCTTTCATGCGCGACAGTTTGACACCATTCGCAAGCGTGCAGTAGGCTAAAAGCCGCATGACGCCTGCTTCGCACCTGCGCCACCATCACCACCATCACCACAGGGTGACGGGCCGGCGGAGCTGCGGATAGATCGACGCGATCACACACCGAGCACCGACTGCCCCGCCCCAACCGGCGGGGTTTTTTGTTTCAGGACACTTTAACGCGCGTAGAAAGCAGACGGCTGAACGCAACGCTAAGCAGATGATTGCGACTAACAACGCCGAGCGACCGAAGGTCGCGAAGGCACAAGGCGTGGGGCCGGCAAACAGCCCCGGCCGTGACACGAAGTAGATGATTGCCGCTAACAACGCCGAGCGACCGAAGGTCGCGAAGGCACAGGTCGTGGGGTCGGCAGCAGCCCCGGCCGCGACACGAAGCAGATGATCGCCGCTAACAACGCCGAGCGACCGCAGGTCGCGAAGGCACAGGTCATGGGGTCGGCAAGCAGCCCCGGCCGCGACACGAAGCAGATGATTGCCGCTAACAACGCCGAGCGACCGAAGGTCGCGAAGGCACAGGTCGTGGGGTCGGCAGCAGCCCCGGTCGTGACACGAAGCAGATGATTGCCGCTAACAACGCCGAGCGACCGAAGGTCGCGAAGGCACAGGTCGTGGGGTCGGCAGCAGCCCCGGCCGTGACACGAAGCAGATGATTGCCGCTAACAACGCCGAGCGACCGAAGGTCGCGAAGGCACAGGTCGGTGGGGTCGGCAAACAGCCCCGGCCGTGACACTAAGTAGATGATTGCTGCTAACAACGCCGAGCGACCGAAGGTCGCGAAGGCACAGGTCGGTGGGGTCGGCAAACAGCCCCGGCCGTGACACTAAGTAGATGATTGCCGCTAACAACGCCGAGCGACCGAAGGTCGCGAAGGCACAGGTCGTGGGGTCGGCAGCAGCCCCCGGCCGTGACACGAAGTAGATGATTGCCGCTAACAACGCCGAGCGACCGAAGGTCGCGAAGGCACAGGTCGTGGGGGTGGGGCCCCACGACAAACTAAATATGGACTACACAAAGCTTGGCGGGCTCGTGCCCGCGGTGATTCAGGACGCAGAGAGCGGCGAAGTGCTGATGGTCGGCTTCATGAACGACACCGCGCTGGCCAGGACCAGGGAAACCGGCTTTGCGACCTTTTTCAGCCGGTCGCGGGACAAGCTCTGGACGAAGGGCGAAACATCGGGGAACAAGCTCGCCGTCCAGCAGATTCTCGTCGATTGTGATGACGACACCGTGCTGGTCAAAGTGAAGCGCCTCGGCGATGGTAACGTCTGCCACACCGGCGCGCGCTCGTGCTTTCGTGAGTTGGCTTCATGACCACCAGCCACACACTCAAGCTCGGCCTCCCGAAGGGATCGCTGCAGGACTCGACCGTGCAGCTCTTCGCGCGTGCAGGGTTCACGATTTACGTGAGCACGCGGTCGTACTTTCCGTCGATCGACGATCCCGAAATCGAGTGCATGCTGATTCGCGCACAGGAAATGGCCCGCTATGTGGCCGACGGCGTGCTCGATTGCGGCCTGACCGGTCAGGACTGGATTGCCGAACATCAGAGCGGGCTGGCAACGCCAGCGCCGCTTGTGCCCGTGGCCGATCTCATCTACTCGAAGCAGAGCTTCGGCAAGGTGCGATGGGTGCTCGCAGCGCCAGAGGATTCTCGATTCAAGAAACCGCAGGATCTCGAAGGCGCGACGATCGCGACCGAATTGGTGCGGGCGACGAAAGCGTATTTCGACCGGCTCGGCGTGAACGTGAACGTCGAATTCTCGTGGGGAGCCACAGAGGTGAAGCCGCCCGTGCTCGCCGACGCCATTGTCGAAGCGACCGAGACGGGATCGACGCTGCGCGCCAACCGGCTCCGTATTCTCGACACGGTGATGGAAAGCAACACGCAGTTCATCGCCAATGCCACGGCCATGAGCGACGAGTGGAAGCGGACGAAGATCGAGAATATCTCGCTGCTGCTCAAAGCCGCAATCGAAGCGCAGGGGCGGGTCGGCATCATGTTGAACGTGCGCAACGAGGATTTGAAGGGGGTCCTCTCCCTGCTGCCGGCACTGCAGCGCCCGACGATCTCGCCGCTCAGCGAAGACGGCTGGGTGGCCGTAAACACGATTATCGAGGAGCGAACCGTTCGCGATCTCATTCCACGGCTCAAGGCGTCACGCGCGCAGGGCATCGTCGAGTACCCGCTGAACAAGATCGTGGTCTGATGAGAATCCTTTCCTCCCGTAACCGAAGGGCCGTCGAGCGGCTGCTGCGCCCGTCGAGTGAACGCGATCGCAGCACCGCGGCGGCGGTGGCACGCATCGTCTCGGCGGTCCGGACGCGGGGCGATGCGGCGCTCGTCGCGTACGCAAAGCGCTTCGATCGGCTCGACGAGGATCTCGAAGTCTCGCGCGATGAAATCGAAGAGCAGGCCGCGCGCGTCCCTCCCAGAGTGCGGGCGGCTATCGCCGCGGCTTCGCGGAACATCGAGAAGGTCGCCCGGCGTCAGCGGCCGAAGGGATGGAGAGTCACGACGACAGGCGGCGTCAGCGTCGAACAGCGCGTCACGCCGCTCGATAGCGTCGGCTGCTATGTTCCCGGTGGACGGTATCCTCTCCCCTCCTCCTTGTTGATGACGGCGATTCCCGCGCGCTCGGCAGGTGTGCGCGAGATCATCGTCGCCTGCCCGAAGCCGGCGCCCGTCGTCATGGCCGCTGCTCGTGCCGCGGGCGTCACCAGGCTCTTCAGGATGGGCGGCGCGCAGGCCATCGCCGCACTCGCGTACGGGACGCAAACGGTACCGCGGGTCGACAAGATCGTGGGGCCAGGCAATCAATACGTCGCGGCGGCCAAGGCGCTGGTCGCGACCGACTGCGCGATCGATTTTTATGCCGGCCCGACCGAGATCGTCATCGTTTCCGACAAGGGCAATCCGGAGTGGATTGCGGCGGATCTGATTGCGCAGGCCGAGCACGATCCCCAGGCGCGCGCGCTCCTGATCACGACCAGCCGGCAGATCGCGGCGAAGGTTGCCCGCGCGGTCTCCATGCAGATGCCGAAGACCGGGCCTGCGCGCGAATCGCTCGCGCGTCACGGCGGTATCATCATCGCCGGCAGCCGGGCCGAAGCGGCGGATCTTGCCAATCGGGCAGCGGCAGAGCACCTTGTGTGTGATGACGATCAATTTGCCGCCGCCGTCCGGGCTGCCGGCGCAATCTTCGTCGGTTCCTACACAGCACAGGTTGCAGGCGACTATGCCATCGGATCGAATCACGTGCTGCCGACCAACGGCGCCGCGCGATTCCGCGGAGGCTTGCATACGTCAGATTTCGTCCGTGTGTCGACGATTCAGAGAATGACGCGTCAGGGGTTGAAGACCCTGGCGCCGACCGTGATCACGCTCGCGCGACAGGAAGGGCTCGAGGCGCACGCGCGATCGATCGAGGTGCGGCTGCGTCCCGGTCGTCATCGCGTCGAGGTGGCACGATGACCTATGTGCGTCCGGGGGATCGGGCAGGTGCGCTCAGGCTCCACATGAACGAGAACACGGGCGGGTGTTCTCAAGCCGTCATCGAAGCCATCAAGCAAATCTCCACCGAAGACGTCGCGTATTATCCGGACTACACCGCGCTCGTCCGCGAATGCGCCGCCTACCTCGGTGTGACAGAGTCTCAACTTGTGCTGACCAACGGGCTGGATGAGGGCCTGTGGGCTCTCACGGTCAGCGCATTTCGGACGACGCCCGCCGCAGGCGGGCTGCCCGAAGCGATCGTGCCGGTACCGGCGTTCGAAATGTACTCGGTATTTGTGAAGGCGGCCGGCGGGCGCCTGGTCGCTGTCGCCCCCAAACCCGATTTCGAGTTCCCCACAAAGGAAATCTGCGGCGCCATCACGGATCGCACGCGCATCATCTTTCTGACGAATCCGAATAATCCGACGGGCCAGCTCACACCGCGAGACGGCATACGCGAAATCGTCCGATGTGCACCGCCGGACGTCACGATCGTGATTGACGAGGCGTACTACGATTTCTGCGGCGAGACATTTCTCCCCGAGCTCGGCGGCCATTCGAACGTCGTCATCGGCCGGACGTTTGCCAAGGCCCACGGCCTGGCGGGCCTGCGCGCGGGTTGCCTCATCGGCGATCCTGCCCGGCTCGATGCGGTGCGCGAGGCGGTTCCGCCATACAGCCTCAGCGTCTTCGCGGCCGCCGGCTGGCGGGCTGCGCTTCGCGATCGCGAGTACCTCGACTGGTACCGCACGCAGGTATCGGAATCACGAGAGCTGATGTATGCCGCGTGCGACCGGCTGAGGCTTCGGTACTGGAAAAGTGCCGGCAATTTCGTGCTGATCGACGTGAGCCGCGCAGGCGAGCCGACCGAGATCGTTCGAGCGCTCGCAGAACGCGGCATTCTCGTGCGCGATCGCTCGCGCGAGCCGGGATGCCGCGGGTGCATCCGGGTGACCGCGGGGCTCGTCCGGCACACCGAAATCGTCGTGGAAGCGCTGGAGGGGCTGTGCGCCGTGCCGTAATCGACCGGCGAACCCGTGAGACGCAGATTCGCGTCCGTCTCGGCATCGAGGGCAAGGGCCGTTACGATGTTCGAACAGGCATCCGTTTTCTCGATCACATGCTCGAGCTGATGACCCGGCACGGAGCGTTCGATCTCGAGGTTCGCGCGACCGGCGATCTCGACGTCGATCAGCACCACACCGTCGAAGATCTCGGCATCGCGCTCGGCGAAGCGGTCTCGAAGGCACTCGGCACGCGGCGCGGCATCAACCGCGCGGGCTACTTCGTGATGCCGATGGACGAAGCGCTGGCGGTTGCCGCGATCGACCTCGGCGGGCGTCCGCATGCCGTTGTCGATCTGGCGCTGAAGGTCGACCGTGTCGGCGACCTGCAGAGCGAGCTCGTTCATGATTTCTTCGAGGGGTTTGCGCTGGGCGTCCGCGGCAACGTGCACGTCAAAGTGTTGTACGGCCGCTCGAGCCATCATCACGTCGAGGCCGTGTTCAAGGCGTTTGGCCGGGCGCTGCGCGTGGCGTGCTCGCGCGACCGGCAGCTGGCCCGCACGCTTCCCAGCACGAAAGGATTGTTGTGATCGCGCTTGTCGATTACGGAGCCGGCAACCTCACGTCGGTGCGCAAAGCGCTCGCGGCGGTCGGGGCCGAGGTGCGGACTCCCCAGCGTCCGTCCGAGCTCGACGACGCAGAGGGTGTCATCGTCCCGGGAGTCGGCAACTTTGCGCGGACGGCAGCGCTCGACCGCGAGTGGCGGGAAGCGATCATCGGCGTGATCGAGCGCGGACGGCCGCTGCTGGGCATCTGCGTCGGACTCCAGTGGCTCTTCGAGGGCAGCACCGAAGCGCCCGGATGCGAGGGGTTGTCTCTCATGTCAGGACAGTGCCAGCTTCTGAAGGCCGAGTGGCCGAACAAGGTGCCGCACGTCGGGTGGAACGAGCTCGAGTTTCCACGCCGATCGCGACTGTTCGCGGGCATCAGGAACCGGTCGCAGGTGTACTTCACTCACTCATACGCGGCGCCCGTCACCGACGACACCATCGCGGTGACCACTCACGTCGTGCCCTTTGCGAGCGCCGTCGAGCGGGGACATGTCTTTGGCGTCCAGTTTCATCCGGAGAAGTCGGGCGATGTCGGCCTTGCGGTCCTGAAAAATTTTCTCAATGCTCTCTAAACGAATCATCGCGTGCCTCGACGTGCGAAACGGGCAGGTCGTCAAAGGCATTAACTTCGAAGGGCTGCGAAACGCCGGCGATCCGGCGGAGCTCGCCGCACGCTACAACCAGGAAGGCATCGACGAGGTCGTGATTCTCGACGTCACCGCGACGATCGAAGGGCGCCGCGCCCTCGCCGCGACCGTCGCTGCCGTGGCGAAGCGCATTTTCATTCCGCTGACCGTGGGCGGCGGCATTCGCGCGGAAGATGACGCGGCCGCGGCCATCGACGCCGGCGCCGAAAAGGTGAGCCTGAACACCGCGGCGCTCAACGATCCGTCGCTGATTACGAAGCTCGCGTCGCGATATGGCAGCCAGGCGGCGATCGTCGCGATCGACGCGAAGTGGGTCGACGGCAAAGCGCTCGTGTACGTGCGAAGCGGGCAATCCGGCACCGAGCGCGAGGCTGTCGAGTGGGCGAAAGAAGCCGCCGATCGGGGGGCGGGCGAGATTCTGCTCACGTCCATCGATCGCGACGGCACCAAGAAAGGCTTCGACTGCGAGCTGACGGCGGCGGTGTCGAGGGCGGTACCGATTCCGGTGATTGCGTCCGGCGGTGCGGGCTCGCTCGAGCATTTTTCCGAAGTCTTCATCGACGGCTGCGCCGACGCGGCGCTCGCAGCATCTATCTTTCATTTTTCCGAGCACGCGGTGCGCGACCTCAAGGAAATGCTGCGCGATCGCGGCATTCCCGTTCGGCTCTAGCTATGCTCATCCCGGCCATCGACCTCAAGGACGGCAAGGTCGTTCAGTTGATACAGGGCGAGAAGCTCGCGATTGAAACGACCGATCTCGACTACTGGATCGAACGGTTCTCGGGTTTCCGGCGTGTGAACGTCATCGATCTCGACGCCGCCATGAACTCGGGCTCGAACGATCGGCTGGTGCGCGAGATCTGCCGGCGGCTCCCCTGCCAGGTTGGCGGCGGGGTACGTTCTCCCGAACGCGCGGTCGAGCTCTGCTCCATCGGGGCGAAGAAGGTCATCGTCGGTTCTGCGTTGTTCAAGGACGGCCAGGCTGATACCGCCAGCGCGCAACGGTTTTCCGACGCTGTCGGTGTCGAGCGCGTCGTCGGCGCCGTCGACAGCAAAGGGGGACGTGTTGTCACGCACGGCTGGAAGTCGTCGACCGGAACGACCGCGGCCGATGCCGTTCGCGCGCTGGAGCCCTACTGTGGCGAATTTCTGTACACGCACGTCGACAAAGAAGGGTTGATGAAAGGCACCGACATCGCCGCAATCCGCACCGTGCGCGACGCCACCCGCCGGCCAATCATTGCAGCGGGCGGTGTGACCACGCAGGAAGAGATCGACGAGCTCGACGCGCTCGGCATCGACGCTGTCGTCGGGATGGCCATTTATACTGGGACGCTGGAGTTGAAGAAATGACACAGGAGACACAGACTCGCCGGGGCCCTGAACCGCCGGATATCGCCGAGCGCGGCGGCATGAAGAACGGACAACCCCAGCGCTCGGATGAGCGGCTGTTCATGCAGCTTCTGGTCTACGGCGGCTGTCGCGATTCACGGGCGCTGTCGACTGCACTGTCGAATGCGGGAATCGAAGGTGCGCTCTACGAAGACGCCAACGATCCGCAGGGCATCGCCCTGCTCTCTCTCACGAAAGATCCGAATTTCTTCCTCGATTCGATCCGGCCGCTGCTGAACAGCCGGCCCTTCGAGTCTTTGATCGCCAAACCAGAATTCACGATGCTCGGCCGTACGTATGCGCTGGGGTACGAGCCCGATCTGGCCGAAGCGATCCTGCATCGCCCGAGGCGTACGGTGCTCAACAAGGACTGGCCGTGGGCTGTCTGGTACCCCCTGCGGCGGAGCGGACGGTTTGCGCAGCTGCCGCACGAGGAACAGCGCGTCATCCTCGCCGAGCACGGCGCCATCGGCATGTCGTACGGCGCCGGCGACTACGCGCACGACATCCGCCTCGCCTGTTACGGTCTCGACAAGAGCGACAACGACTTCGTCATCGGCCTTCTCGGCAAGGCGCTCTTTCCCCTCTCGCACATCGTCCAGGCGATGAGAAAGACGCAGCAGACGTCGCTCTACCTGGATCGGCTCGGGCCGTTCTTCGTGGGCCGGGCCGTCTGGCAGTCGCCGCCATAGGTCGGCCGTACCTATCGCACCTATCGCACCTGTCGCACCTATCGCACCTGTCGCACCTGTCGCACCTGTCGCACCTGTCGCACCTGTCGCACCTGTCGCACCTGTCGCACCCAGCAAACCTTCCATTACGTTATAATACGTAACGGTTACGTAAAGTGACGTAATGGACAATCCGTTCGTGTACGGCGAGGTCGTGCCCGCGGCGTCGTTCGTCGATCGCATCGACGAGCTCGACCGGCTCGTCCGCGACCTGGGGTCGGGACAGAAGGTGTTTCTGATCTCGCCGAGGCGGTACGGCAAATCGTCCCTCATCCGCCAGGCGCTGCGCGCCGTCGCCCGGGGCGGCGCCCTCACCACCGACGTCACGGTCAGCAGCTACAGCTCATACCTCGCTTTTCTCGAAGGCTACACGCGCGCGCTCCTCGCCATGCAAAGCGGCTGGGACAAGGCGCGGAGCTGGCTGAGGGACGCGATCGACGCCGCGAAGCCCGAGCTGCGCCTCGAAGCCGATTCTGGCGGCGCGATGGGCATGTCGGTCAGGTTTCCGTCCGTGCGTACCGACCGCGACATCTCGCGCCTCGCCACCGATGTGTTTGCGCTGCCAGGCCGTCTCAGCGAGGTGCGCAAGACGCGCATTGTCGTCGCGCTCGACGAGTTCCAGGCCATCAACGGCTTCAACGGCGGCAGCGTCGAGCATGCGATGCGCGCGGCGGTACAGCATCAGCGAAGCGTCGGTTATGTGTTCGCCGGCTCCGAGCCCAGCCTGATGGAGCGGATGCTGGGCCCCAAGCGGCCGTTCTACAAGGCCGGCCCCGTGATGCGGCTCGAGAAGATTCCTTCGGATCTTTTTTCCGCCTTCATCGAAGCGCGATTTTCGAAGACGGGCATCAAACCGGAACCCGGGCTCGGAGGAGCGATCGTCGATCTGGCGGGCAACATGCCGTACGACGTGCAGCGGCTGGCCCACGAGAGCTGGGACGACGCCCGCGCCGCGGGCAAACGCCGGATCGGGGTCGAAGATCTGCATGAGACGCTCCATCGGCTGCTCGCAGAGCAGGAAACGATGTTCGAAGCGATGTGGCAGCGCCTCACGCTCGCCCAGCGCGCCACACTGCGCGCGGTCGTCCTGTCCGAAGGACGCGAGCTGCTTTCCGCGGACCTGCGTACCCGTTACAGGCTGGGTGGTGCGTCCACGGTCCAGACGGCCCTGCAGGCGCTGGCGCGTGAGGATCTCACCGCCCGCGAAGGGGAACGCTACGTCGTCGTCGATTCGCTGATGCGCGAATGGATCGCACGAAAAACCTTCTAGCGCGGATCGGACTCAACCGCCCCGAGCTTCGCGCCTGGGCGATGTACGACTGGGCAAACTCGGCGTTCTTCACCACCATCATCACCGCGATCTTCCCCGTCTATTTCACGTCTGTGGCCGCCGCGGACCTGCCTCCCGGAGAAGCCACGCGGCTTCTCGCCCGAACGACGACCATCGCACTGACAACGTCCGCGATCCTTGCGCCATTCATTGGCGCGATCGCCGACCATGCCCCAATCAAGAAGCGCCTGCTCGGAGTGTTCACCGCCATCGGTTGCATCGCCGCGGGCTGCCTCATCATGGTGCATCGGCACGACTGGCTTCTGGCCGCCGTATTGTTCGGCATCGGCAACGTGGGCGTCACCACGAGCCTGACACTCTACGACTCACTTCTGCCGCACATCGCGCGCGAAGACGAAATCGATCGCATCTCGACCGCCGGGTTCGGCCTTGGATACCTCGGCGGCGGCCTTCTCCTCGCGTTGAATGTGGCGTGGATCCTCTCGCCCTCGACCTTCGGCCTTCGTGATGCCGGCCAGGCGTCGCGGCTGTCGTTTCTGAGCGTCGCTGTCTGGTGGGCGATCTTCTCTATTCCGCTATTCAGGCGTGTCCCCGAGCCGAAGGGCCGCATCGACAGCGGCGCGCGGTCGACGCGCGAGCTGATGCGGGCGTCAGTGACCGGCCTGATCCACACCTTGCGCGACCTTCGGCGGTATCGGCATGCCCTTCTCCTCCTGATTGCCTTTGTCATCTACAGCGACGGCATCGGCACGATCATCAGGATGGCCACGAGCTATGGCACCGAGCTCGGGTTGAATCAGGGCGCGCTCATCACGGCGATTCTGCTCGTGCAGTTCGTAGGCATTCCGTTCGCATTCCTGTTCGGCCTGCTCGCAGGCCGGATCGGCGCGAAGGCCTCGATCTTCGTGGCGCTCGGCATGTACATCCTGATCACGGTGATGGGGTACTACATGAAGACCGAGCGCGATTTCTACATTCTCGCGCTCATGGTGGCGTCGGTGCAGGGCGGCAGCCAGGCGTTGAGCCGATCGCTCTTTGCCAGCATGATTCCACGGGACCGATCGTCGGAGTTCTTCGGGTTCTTCTCGATCTTCGAGAAGTTCGGCGCGATCGCCGGCCCGGCGACCTTCGAAATGGCGAGCCGGACGACCGGCTCGAGCCGAGGAGCGATTCTGAGCGTGATGGTGTTTTTTATCGCCGGTGCGGCGGTGCTGTCGTTCGTCAACGTCAGGGCGGGTCAGGAGGCAGTACGACCTTCAGGGCTGAGGGCTGAGGGCTGAGGGCTGGCGAGGGCTGATTGTTGAACATTTGGGACGCTTGAGGTAGCGTCACCCACCTCGAGCTCAATAGAACCGCCATGCGCCCGGACGACTGGCCCCGCGTTAAAGAAGTTTTCGCGGCTGCGTTGCCGCTGCCGGCAGACGCGCGACCGGCTTTCCTCCTTCAGGCGTGTGGCGACGACAACGCTCTGCGGCAGCAGATCGAAGACCTACTGTTGTCACACGAACAAACAACGACCTTTCTCGAGACACCGCCTGACCTTATAGACGCGATCGATGCCCGGACGCTCGAGGGCCGGCGCATCGGACCGTACGAGCTCGCCTCGCGCATCGGTGCAGGAGGGATGGGCGACGTCTACAAAGCGCACGACACGCGGCTCGACCGGATGGTTGCGGTCAAGGTGCTGCCGACACACGTCGCCGCTGACTCACTCGCACGCGACCGGTTCGAGCGAGAGGCGCGCGCCGTCGCCGCGTTGAATCACCCGCACATCTGCACACTTCACGACATCGGGACCCAGGATGGCATCGATTTCCTCGTCATGGAGTATCTCGAAGGCGAGACGCTGGCGGCACGACTGGAAAAGGACCGCTGACGCTCACTCAAACGCTGCAGTACGGAGCGGAGATCGCGTCGGCTCTCGACCGAGTCCATCGAGCCGGTATCGTCCATCGCGATCTCAAGCCCGGCAACATCATGCTCACCAAGGCCGGCGCAAAGCTGCTCGATTTCGGATTGTCCAAAGCAACCGCGTCACTTGCCGGAGCACACTCGGCATCTCCAGGGCTTTCACTCGAAATCACGTCTGCCGGCATCATCCTCGGCACCGTCCAATACATGGCGCCGGAGCAGTTCGAAGGCAATCCCGCCGATGCACGTGCCGATATCTTCGCGTTTGGCGCGGTGTTCTACGAAATGCTGTCGGCGGCCAAAGCGTTCGAGGGGAACAGTCTCTCGAGCGTGAGGGCCGCGATCCGCGAGCAGGAGCCTTCGCCGCTTGCAGGGCTGCCCCCGATGGTCGATCGCATCATGCGCACCTGCCTCGCGAAGGATCCGGACGATCGTTGGCAGACCGCTCGCGACCTGCTCCGCGAATTGAGATGGGTCGCCGACGCCCGGCCTGATGCGCCAAGCGCCGCGTCGGGCGTCGAGTCGCGCGCGTCACGAATGGTCACGGTAGGCACCGCGATTATGGCGCTTGTCATGACGGCGGCATTTGCCGCCGGCTATCTGTACTTCAAAGGTTCCGCGCCCGAGCCTCTCCACGCGCCTCTCCCCGCGCGCTTCGAGGTTTTGACGCCACCGACAAGCGACCCGATGTCGTTCGCGCTCTCGGCCGATGGCCGGCAGCTCGCGTTCGTTTCAGCCTCCGAGGGCGTCTCGAAACTCTGGGTAAGACCCATCGATCAAATTACGGCGCAGACATTTGTCGGCACCGATGGAGCGAGTTATCCATTCTGGGCGCCCGATGGTCGCTCGATAGCCTTTTTCGCTGACGGCAAACTCAAGCGGCTGAACTTCGACGGGAGCCTGCCCCAGATCATTACCGATGCGCCAACGGGCCGTGGAGGCACCTGGAGCCAGGATGGCGTCATCCTGTTCTCGCCCACGACCGCCAGCACGTTGATGCGTGTGCCGGCAAACGGTGGAACGCCGGTTCCAGTGACACGCCTGATGCCCGGAGAGAACAGCCACCGTTGGCCGCAGTTCCTGCCAGACGCGCGCCGCTTTTTGTTCCTCTCGACACAAGGTGTGCAGGGCACGCAGGGCGTCTACATCGGCACGCTCGACAGCGAGAACGTGACAAAGTTGCTCGACGATGACACGCCGGGCGTGTTCGCAGCGCCCGACACGATCCTCGTGGTCCGTCAGGGCACGCTGGTTGCGTTGCGGTTCGATCCATTTCGAGGGGTCGTCAGTGGTGAGCCCACCTCCCTCGTACAACCGATCGGGTTTGACTCGCTGCTTGTCCGTGGCGCGTTTGCCGTGTCGAAAGCGGCGTGCTCGCGCACAGGACGGGCATTGCGGAACGTCGTCAGTTGATGTGGGTCGATCGCGCTGGAAAGTCACAGGGAACGGTTGGCCCACCTGATGATCATGCGATGGCGTCGCCGGAATTGACGCGCGATGGACGCCGGATCGCCATTTTTCGGACGTTGGACGGCAACGCCGATGTCTGGCTGCTCTCGACCGTTGGAGGTGTTCCCAGCCGGTTCACATTTGATCCGAAAGTGGACGGGTTTCCAGTCTGGTCTTCAGACGAGCAACGGATTCTGTTCGCCACCAACGTGAAAGGCCACTACGGCATCTTCGAGCGCCAGGTGACCGGCGCCGGCGATGATCGGCGCCGTGGTACATTCGACCGACCTGAACGTTCCACTGCCGATGGATGTTTCGCCAGATGGCCGATTCCTTCTTTTCGCCGTCAAGGCACTGAAGTCGGGTATCGACCTATGGGCGGAACCGCTCACGGGCCACGGCGCTTCGCTTCCAGTCGCGCAATCCTCCTTTGACGAGATGGCCGGGCAGTTTTCGCCAGACGGAAAGTGGGTCGCCTATCAATCCAACGCGTCGGGGCGGCTCGAGGTCTACGTCACGCCGTTTCCGCAGCGTGGCAGCCAGCAGCAGGTTTCATCCGCCGGCGGCAGCCAGCCTCGCTGGGCACCCAATGGCAAGGAGTTGTTCTACGTCGCTCCCGACAGTCGTCTGATGTCCGTTTCCATCGACGTCGAGCCATCCGGACAAGCCCTGAGTCCACGTTCCCCCGTGCCGTTGTTTTCGACGCAACTGGCCAGCGGTACGAATGTCCCACCGGCCGTCGGCTCGCGCGCGCAGTATGACGTGGGTCCCGACGGCCGCTTTCTCATAAACGCTGCCGTCGAAGGCGCCGCCGCACCGCCGATTGCCGTCGCGTTGAACTGGCAATCGGCATTGGTTAGGTAACCGGCTACGGTACGCTCGTTTCGAACACCGCGACGAGCGTACGGCCCTTCCCTGACGAGCGCAACTGCACGGTCTTCGCCGCCGGAGAAATCACCGCAAGGGTTTGAGCTGTCATATCACGAGGGCTGCCATCCACGGCGATCTGCGCCTGACCTTCGAGGACGTACACGAACTGCTCTGGCTCCGTGCCTTGAGAATCCAGAACCGCCGAGGCGGTCGCTGCAGACAGATCCCAGATCGTCAAGCGAATCGTCTGACCCTGCATGACCTTCGAACGCGCGCCACTCGGGTCGGCGCGCCAGGCATCGGAAGAAATGGCGAAATCCGAAAATACTTGTCGCCCCTGGGGCACCGGCACGGGTGCTGGAGCTGCGGCCACCGTCGGTACGAATTTCTGGTGAGGTGGAAACCAATCGGTACGCTGCACCGATTGGAACTCGATGAATGTGGCAGCGCCGGGGCCGCCGTTATTGTTGCTGTGTTGGGTATTGGGAGGAGTGACCACTGCGCCGCGCACTCCGAGCCGATGGGTCGTGCCATCGATCGTCATTTCCGTCATTCCGCCCAAGCCGAGGACGATTTGCTCCTGGTTGTGATGGTGGGGGTTGCCTCGCAGACCATCGGGCAGCTCTGCGATCGCAAACGAACCGAGTTGTCCCATGGCCCCATTCACCTGCATCTTGCCAAGCGCCCACTTCGACATCACGGACAGGTCGTGATAAGTAACCACCTCTTTGTTCTGTGCACCGACGGAAGACGTCGTGAGAAGAATTGCGAGAACTCCTAACAGGCTGAAGCGAAGGCAGAATCGCTGCATGATTCAGACTCCTGGCCCTGAGGCCTGATATTCGCGTTGACACGAAAGATGGCACCCCGTACGGCGGCGGTGAGGTCCGCTTCGCATGAAAATCGCACGGCTTCGATCACGTCCGCAACGTTAACAGGCGTCCTCGCACACGGTCCCTCAGTGCATGAACGTTTGTCTCGGTAGGTTGCAAAAGCTGGCCCGTGGACATCTCAGTCCTTTCTGAGTGGCGGAATAGGGTTACGTCGAGCCTTCATGAGTAGTAGCGCAAAGCGACCGCGAACTCCCTCAAAAGTCCGGTTACAGGCAGTTGGGTTGACGTTGCTCCAGCGCGAAGCCGTGTGAAGGCGGCCGACACGAGACGCCTGACCGCGCGAGAAGCCTGAGGGACCCGAGCGTGGTCACGGACCTCGCGTCCTGCGGCGTCTAGCGGGCCTCGCAGCGCGGTCCGGCCCCGGAACTTCGGATTCGCGCTGGAGCAACGTCAACCCAGCTGCCTTCTGATATGGAGCTAAATCCGGCTAGTGCCAAACACTACGTAGCTTTGTGAGGATTACGCGCAGGAGGTAGACAAACGGTGGTGGAGCCATGCCTTCGCAAGAGCCCACTCGCGTTCAACCGTTGCTGGGGAAATGCCGAGCGCCGTCGCAGCCTCGTCGATCGTGAGGCCGGCAAAGAACTTCAACTCGACGAGATCTCTCTGACGGGTATCGAAAGAAGCCATCTCGTCCAACGCACGATCGAGCGCGAGAATATCGACGTTGATGGGGCTGACGGTTGCGGCCTGACCTTCGAGGCTCACTACGCCGACGTCGCCTCCGCGTTTCGAGGCTCTCTTTCGCCGTGCGTGATCGACCAGAATCTGCCGCATCAGCCGGGCGGCCACCGCGAGAAAATGAGCACGCCCCTCGATCGTCAGCTGGTCTACGTTCACGAGTCTCAGGTAGACCTCGTGAACCAGCGCGGTGGCTTGAAGCGAATGGCCGACAGGCTCGCGTCGCAACTGCCCACGCGCTACCTTTCGCAGTTCATCGTAAACCAGCGGTACGAGACGTTCGAGCGCCTCGTCATTCCCCTGCCGCCAATCCTTCAGAAGAGCAGTGACCTCATGCGGAGTCGTCATCTCAGAAGCTTCCGAATCCGTCGCGACCACTGATCCTGGACGCGGACGTTGATGCCATGGCTCGTTTCGCGGTCGTACCGCATCTGCTCTTCCTGCAGCTCCTGATCGATCTCGGCCACCATCACCTGAATCGGCTCGGTGCCG
Organism: Vicinamibacterales bacterium; assembly: GCA_963811435.1. Lineage (GTDB taxonomy): Bacteria > Acidobacteriota > Vicinamibacteria > Vicinamibacterales > JAMQPK01 > JAMQPK01. The sequence continues at coordinate 1,259,736 of CAWERD010000002.1, read as the reverse complement.
CCCGGATCCTGGCACGCGTCCTTGAACTCCTCGAAGCGCTTCCTGATCCGTCTGGCGGCCAGCTCGGCGAGATCGAAATGCAGCTGCTCGTGGTCCAGCAGCTGCGCATCCATCATCATCACGTTGCGGCGCGCCTGGCTTTGCGCCTGGGTCGCGCTCGTGCGCTCCCCGGCGTTCCCCCACACGTTCCCGTACGTCGTCCGCCACCACGACCGTGACGGGTCGAAGGTGGCGCGCACGGTCGCCATCAACTCGCCGATGACGCACTCCCACGACGCCTCGATATGGAGCCAGCTCATGGACGAGTTGACGGCCTGCGCCGGCACACGGCCCTGGAAGTCGAGCTTTGTGAGCCTGCGTTCGGCAGACCAGTCGATCGTCCCCTGAGCGTACGCCGGCGGCGCCGCGAAGAGCACGGCGACCAGACACGCGAGGATTCTCATTGCGATAGGATATCTGCACATGCCGTTCATACGCGACATCTTTGCTGACGCACGCAGCACGCGGCGGCCGGTGGTCTCTTTCGAGTTTTTCCCCACAAAAACGCCCGAGGGCGAGCGAACCCTCCTGGAAAAGACGATTCCGGCGCTCGGCCAGCTGAAGCCGGATTTCTGCTCGGTGACCTATGGCGCGGGGGGCAGCACGCGTGAGAAAACCCTCGCCATCGTCGATCGCATTCAGCGCGAGCAGGGCCTCACCGCCATGGCGCACATGACGTGCGTCAACGCCACGCGCGAAGAAACGGCGGCGGTGCTCGAGCACGCGCGCGCACTCGGCATCACCAATATCCTGGCGTTGCGCGGCGACCCGCCCGGCGGTGTCGGGGATTTTCAGAAAACCGAAGGCGGGTTCGAGTTCTCGTACGAACTGGTGCGCTTCATCAAGGAGACGGGCGCGTTCTCAATCGGCGTCGCCGGTTTCCCCGAGGGACACATCGCGCAGACCGACGGGAAGTACACAGACTGGCGCCACCTGAAGCACAAGATCGATCAGGGCGCCGATTTCGTCATCACGCAGTTGTTCTTCAACAACCGCGACTTCTTCGAGTTCAGGGATCATCTGACGTCGCTCGGCGTCAAGGTGCCCATCGTGCCGGGGATTATTTCGATTCTCAGCGCGGCGCAGATCAAACGGTTCGTGGCTTTATGCGGCGCCGGACTGCCACAGAAGCTCGTCGCCGAGCTCGACAGACGCGGCGATGACGACGAGGCGGTGTCGCAGTTCGGGATCGAGTATGCGACGCAGCAATGCGAGGAACTGCTGCGCGAGGGGGTGCCTGGCCTGCACTTCTACACCCTGAACAAGGCGACATCGACGACGGCGATCGTCAGGAATCTTGGCCTGAACAAGGAAGCGGCTATCGGCTAATCACCGTCGAAATCGCAACCGCGCGATAGCCCCCGCGCGCCTTGAAGTAGAACCAGACGCCGGCAAAGATCACGGCGAGAATGGCGCCGAGCATGGCGACCGTCTGCAGCGCGGCTCCCGGCCCGAAGTGATCCATCCTTTCGCCCATCAGCGGAACCACGAGCCCAACAGACAACATCCCCGCGCCGCCCAGCAGCGAGAGCACCAGGGCGCCGCCGCGCGGGAACTGCTCTGCGGCGACACCCAGCATCGTCGGCCAGAGGAAGGTCTTGCCGATCCCGAAGAGCGTGGCGGCGACGAAGGCCACGGCAGCGCTCGAATTGCTGTCGAGCCCGCCGAGCCAGTACAGGCCGATGCTCGAGAGCACCGAGCTGACGATGAGCGTTGCGAGCGGCGACTTGTGGCTGAGGCCGCTGGCCCACTGCCGAAGCGCGAACATCAGTCCCGCCGTGTAGACGAGAAACAGAACGCCGCTGCCCGCGCCGGGGCTGAGCTGCGGCACGAGCTCTCCCATCACGGTCGGGAACCACTGATCGGGTCCCATCTCGGTCGCGGCCGTCATCCACATGCAGACGAACAGCACGATGAACAGCGGCTGCATCGTCTGCCTCCACATCTCTGCGGTCGAGATGTTCGACGTCACCCGTTCGGTCTGCGGATATGTGAGCGACATGGCCATCACCAGGTAGGTGACCGCCGGAAGGAGAATCAACGACAGCCGAAGCTGCCAGCTGGCGTTGAATGCCGCCGACAGCGTAAGGGCCAGGAGGCCGCCGATGATGAGGCCGCCGGGCCACCACGCGTGAACGGCGATGATTTTTTTCGTCTTTTCGGTGCTGTAGATGGTCGCAATCAATGGATTGATGACCCCTTCGACCAGCCCGTGAGAGAGACCGAAAAGAAAGAAGCCGACGTACAGCATCATCGTGCCCGGGTGATCGAGCAGCGACGCGACAGGCGCGCTGGGACGCGGCGCCAGGATGATCATCGACACGCCGACAATGAAGCCCAACGCCGACAGCATGTGAAGCGTACGCATGCCGATGACGTCAACGAGGTTGCCACTGATGAAAATCGCGATCGTGAATGCCCAGAACGCGGGGCTGAAGATGAGCCCCATCTGCTCGTTCGTGATCTGAAACGCGGCGCTCATCGGGCCTGCCACGTCGCCGCGTATGGCGAACACTGCGGCCGCCGTCCCAATCGAAAGACAGCTGGTGACGAAGAGCTTCTGTTTGTTCACTGACCGCGACCCCCGCGACCGCCACGCGCCGGCATCGGTGGCGCCGTCACCACGTTGTACTTGCGCTCGGCATCCTTGGCAACCCCGACAATCAGGAACTCGAGCGGCGCAGTTCCGGTGTTCGCAAACGACTTCCTGTCGTTCAACTGAATCGGCACCGCGTCACCGGCCTTGATCGGAGCAGTTTCAGAGCCGATGGTGACGGTTCCCTGGCCGTTCATGACGTAATAGAACTCGCCGACCTCTGCAAAGGCCTGCGGGCCGGTCGAGGTGCCGGGCGGCAGGAGGAGATGGTCCACATACGACCATCCGCTCACGAAGACGCTCGGCGCAAGCGCGCGCCGATACTGCACCGTCCCCTTGCCGCCGTTCAGTGCGTCGATCGGACGCAGCAATGCCTGGTCCAGTCGCATCGTCATGAACACCGGGATGGGATCGATGGGCACGCCGACGCGGCCGTCGCTCAGGTCGAACGCGTCGTAGACGCCTTTTCGTGCCGAGACATTGATGTTCATCCACTGCACCGGCTGGTCGGTGTGGTTGTAAATCGCGTGCATGCTGCCCATGCGGGTGGGCGCACCGGCCGGTCCTTTCAGCACCGAGGTGCGGCCGTTGATCGTGAACTGCGCTTCACCGTCGAAGATGACGAACATCTCCTCGCACTGGTTGTGGAAGTGCGCACCGATTCCGCTCTTCGGCTGAATGATGCCGCGGTGAAGGAAGTACAGGTTCGTGTCGAGCGAGGTCGCGTTGAAGAGGCCCATGTAGTTCAACTGACCTGGTCCGCCATGCACGCTCGGCGACGGGCGATATTTCTCCGGCACGGTATGCGCGATCCGATCTGCCAGGGGCAGCGCCTGGGGACTCACGGGCGCCGCCTGCCGGGCCAGCGACACGCCGCCGGCGACTGCCACGATCGATGCGAGCGTAAGCAGAATCCTTTTCATTGAAGCACCTCAAATCACGTCGAAAAGCAGCACCGTGTAATCCGGCGACGACAACATCTTCTCCATGCCGCCCCAGACTTCCTGATGAATGTCCGAAGCCACCCACTTCTGCCGGAGGTCTTCGCTCTCGTAAGTGATGGCAAATCGATAGTTGATGCCGGGAGGCGCGGTGCCGACTGGTACCGCGCTGAGCTTCAGCATACGCACGTCGATATAACCGCGAAACTTCATCGCGGCGGGCCGGAAGACCGTCTGGAAGTAATGACGCATCTCCTGCTCTTTGGCCGAATCGATGGCGAGATCAACGTGAACCTGGATCATCGAGAATCTCCGAATCTGAAATCTGAAATCTAGAATCTGACGAATGGATCGTAGTTTTTACATTCTAGTTTTTAGATTCTAGTTTCTAGTTACGAGTACACCAGCTTCTGTCCCATGACAGACGTCCGAACGCGATAGAGACCGGTTTCTGCGGTGATGTACAAGGTGCGCCCGTCGTCACCCCATCCGACATTGGCCGGGTCCTCGGGCGGAGTAATCGTGCCGAGATGCCTGCCTTCCGGCGACAGCACCAGCACCGCACTCGGTCCGGTTGCCCAGATATTGCCGTGCACGTCGATCTTCATCCCGTCGGGCACGCCGCCTTCCCTGTGCCCCGTCGCATCAAACAGGACGCGCCCGTTGCTGACGCTTCCATCGGCGGCGACGTCGTAGCGCATCCAGATGCGCTGCTTCTCGTCCGAATTGGAGACGTACAGCGTCTTCTCGTCGGGTGAAAACGCAATCCCGTTGGGCCGAGTGAGATTCGTGATGATGACGTCGAGCTTGCCCTTGCTCAGCTTGTAGACGCCGTTGAAAGGCAGCTCCTTCGATGGATCGTCATCCTGAAGCGGAAGGCCGTATGGCGGATCGGTGAAGAACAAGGTGCCGTCAGATCGAAACACGAGATCGTTGGGCGCGTTGAGTTTCTTGCCCTCGAACGTGTCGACCAGCGTGGTCGCGCGCATATCACTGCCGATTCGCACGATTCGGCGGTTGCCGTGCTGGCAGAGCAGCACCTCGCCGCCCGGGCCCGCCGTCATGCCGTTCGGCCCGACGAAGCCCCCCGCGGGCAGATGGTTTCCGTCGTAGCCGCCGGGCCTGAGCAACTCCACGACGCCGCCGGTGGGCGACCACTGCCTGACAACGTTGCCCACGACGTCGCTGAACCAGAGTGCACCTGACGGGCGCCACAGCGGTCCTTCGATGAATGTGAAGCCACCGGCGACTTTTTCAACGCGAGCGTCGCCTGGCACGAGGCTGTCGAACGCGGGATCGAGCCGGGTCATTGTCATGTCGGAGTGTGAAACTCTGTTTCAGATTGCGTTCAGATGCAAGAGGCTTGCGTATAACGGCCGTCAATCAGCCGCCACATCCGGCCATTCGGGTTTTCGTTGCGAAGCGCGGCCGGCAGCCGATGTTCGCGCACATTGTCGTAGCAGCAGAGCATCCCGAAGCGTCGAATCGATGAGGGGATGCCGACGGCCGTAAACCCCGGATGCCCGGTCGCCGGAAACGGTCCTCCGTGATTCATGGCGGGACTGACGGCCACGCCAGTCGGCATCTTGTCATTCAGGAGGCGGCCCACCCGTTGCCGAACCATGGGTTCAAGCTGCTTGTAGAGCCCCTCGTCACTTCCCTGCGTATCCGAATAAATGCACCCGGTGAGATTGCCTTCGAGATGCGAGAGCACCGCCTCGGCTTCGCTGGCATCGCGTACGACGACGCACAACGACGTCGAGCCGAACGCCTCGGTCTGCAGTTGTTCGGGCTTCGCAAGAAAGTCTTTCCCGCTGACGCGAAGAAGCGTGTTTGGATAACCGGAGTCCGATGCCGCCGGTTTCTCGGCGGTCGCGAGCGCCGCGCCTGCGCTGCGAAGCGTCTTCACGCTGGCGGCCAGGCCTTTTGCAACACCAGATGACAGGAGTGCCGGCATGGGAGCCGTCTCGAGTGCCTGCCGTACCTCGTCGATGAACTGCTCGGTTCGCTCTCCGGCGAAGAGCAGCACAAGGCCCGGGCTCGTGCAGAACTGTCCTCCGCCCATGAGAGAGCTCGACGAAAACTCTCCCGCGACCTTGCTTCCTCGCTCTGCGAGGGCACCTGGCAAGACGACGACCGGATTGATGCTCGACATCTCGAGATAGATCGGCTTCCCGGCGCGATCCGCCGCAGCCTTCAGCGCCATTCCAGCGGTGCGGCTGCCGGTGAAGGCGCTCGCCCCAACCCGTTTGTCCGACACCAGGCGCTCACCCGACTGATGATCGATCTTGTAGATCAGCTGCACCGTTCCGGCGGGCAGACCGCATTCCTTGACAGCCTCGAACGCTTCCTCGGCCAGCATCCGCGAGGTTCCGGGATGCAGTGGATGGCCTTTCGCAATCACCGGATTTCCGGCGGCAATCGCCGCCGCAAAATCTCCGCCCGCGGCGCCATTGAAGGCGAAGGGAAAGTTATTCGGGCCGAACACCACAACCGGACCCAGAGGCTCGAACCACGACCGGATCTGATTCTTCGTGTCGATCGTGGGAAGAGCCCACGATCCTTCCAGCACCGCATCCGCCGCCTGGCGCAGCTGATTCGTCGTCCGCGGCAGCTCGACATCGGCCAGCCGCGGCGATTTCGGCAGCGCCGTCTCGAGGTGCGCCTGTTCGACGAGTGGGGCTTTGGCCGCTTCGAGACGCTCGGCAAAGCGTGTGAGGAAGCGTGCGATCGACTCGGGCGATGTACGGCGCAGTTCATCGGCCGCGTGCGCAGCCGCGGTCAACGCGGCATCGCAGTCGTCCCACGAGCTCATCGGATACGCCTCGTGAAGCCGTTCCCCGGTGGCCGGATTCACGGCCTGAAAGGTCGAGGCCGCCTTCGAGGGACGCCACTTGCCATCAATCAGAACTGGATGTTCAGCCATAAGTCACACAATGACGACGGAGTTGCGCAGTACTCCGATCGCGGGAATCTCTATCTCGACGACGTCATGTTCGACGAGGGTGAAATCGTCCGGCGGCACGACGCCCGTTCCCGTCAGGAGCACGGCGCCGTGAGGAAACTTCTGCGATCGACACAGGAACGATGCGAGCTCGTGAAAGCTTCTCTTGATGTTGCCGATGCGCGTTTCGCCCGAGAACACCGGCTTCCCGTTTCGATGAATCGCGATGCGGATGGTCCACTCCCGCACCTCGGACTCGGATGCGCCGAGATGCACCCAGGGCGCAATCGCACACGAACGATCGTAGACCTTTGCCTGGGGAAGGTATAACAGATTCTCCCCTTCGATATCGCGCGAGCTCATGTCGTTGCCGATCGTGCAGCCCGCAACCTGGCCGCGTGAATTCAGCACGAGCGCAAGCTCGGGTTCCGGCACGCTCCAGCGTGCGTCGCGACGGATGCCGACGGTGTCGCCGGCGGTCACAACCTTCTCGGCGATCGACTTGAAGAAAATCTCCGGGCGATCGGCGTCTGTACACCCGGTTGTACGCGGTCGCGCTGAAGTCGGACTCTTCCATGCGGGCCGTCTTGCTGCGAAGGTAAGTCACTCCGGCCGCCCAGATTTCCTGCTGCTCGACGGGAGGCGCGAACCGCACCTGCGAGATCGCGATCCGCGGCAGCTTCTCGCGAGCGATCTTCCTCAGCTCGCCGGCCGGATCGTCGCGCTCGAAGAGTCCTGAGATCTTCGTGACACCTGCAGCGCTCAGATCGAGTACGTGCGTGCCGCCGTCGTCCAATCCAATCCGAACGTCGTTGGCGGCTGCGACGAAACGGCAAATCTTCGCGGCGTCAGGCAATTGACAACACTCCAATCGGCTCGGTCACGGGTGCTGCAATGCTGACGGCATTCCGCAACGGGCGGCCGAATCCGGCAAACTGAACGGTCATGACATCGCCATCCTCGAGCCGCACGCCATCGGCGAAGCTCAAGCTGTGCGCGCCATAGTAATGCACGTGCACATCCCCGGGACGCCGATGGGCCTCGAACTTGAAGTGATGGTGCTCGATGTTCGTGATGCTGTGGCACATCTCGCGCTCGCCCGTCGCGATGTCGCGCTCCCAGATGATCCGGCCCAGGCGTTCGATGCTCGCGCGTCCCGGCACCGTGTCGAAGTCGGGATCGATGACGAGCTCCGGTCCGAGCGCACACGTGCGGAGCTTCGAACCTGCGAGGTTCAGATAGTTTTGCTTCTCGAATATGTGATCGGAAAACTCATTGCCGGCAGCCATCCCGAGCCGGCGCGGCCGGCCGCCACTATCAATGACGTAGACCCCGGCGACTTCGGCCTCTTCGCCACCATCTTCCGCGTAGCCAGGCACCTGCAGAACCTCACCGGTGGTCCGCAGGACCATGCCGTTCCCCTTGTAGAACCACTCCGGCGCAGCACCGCAGCGGCCGCGTTCGGGCCGCCCGCCTTCGAGGCCGAGGCGAAACATCCGCATGCTATCCGTCAGTTCGGAGTCGGATTTACCGTGCATCGCGTTCCGGCTCGCCGCACTCCCCAGATGCGTCAGGCCTGTACCCGACACAAGGCATCGGGCGGGCTCGGGGTGGTCGATCGGCACCAGCAGCCGCCAGGGTGACGATCCCGAATAGATCGGATCGTAGTCGAGACGTTCGGATGTCGTGCGGCTTTCGACAAGCGCCGTCAGCGACGTGCGCGCAGCGATCGCGTCATTCGCCAGCGCGAACACCGAATCAGCGTCGGCAAGCAGGCGCAACGAGGGCTCATCGACGCGGGCGACGCGCCGCGTCGAGCCGTTCTGCAGTTGAACAAGCCGCAACGTCGACCGTGCGCCGCTCATCTCCACTTGATGTTGCAGCCGATGCTTGCGCGTTGATCGCTGGAGATCGGCGTACCGGCAAGCAACGCGTCGAGTGCCGCGCGCAGGTCCTTGCCCGTCACAGGAATCTCGTTGCCGGGACGGCTGTCGTCGAGCTGCCCGCGGTAGACGAGCTTCCCCCGGCCGTCGTATAGGAAGAAGTCGGGCGTGCACTGCGCGTCGTATGCACGCGCGACCTCCTGTGATTCATCGAAGAGATATGGAAAGTTGAAGTTCAGCTCTCGTGCCTGATATGCCAGCTTGGTGGGGCTGTCTTCGGGATGCGATGTCACGTCGTTCGCGCTGATGGCGACGACGCCAACGCCGCGGCCGGCATAGTCGCGGCCGATCCTGGCCAGTTCGTCCTGAACATGCTTGACGAACGGGCAGTGGCGGCAGATGAACATCGCCAGCATTCCCTTCGGGCCTTTGGCGGCATCCAGCGACACGGTCTTGCCAGTCACCACATCGGGCAGGCTGAAATCGGGCGCTGTGGTTCCCAGCTCTTTCATCGACGAGGGCGTTCGAGCCATGGGGTATAGTTTCTGACACTATGAACAACCGAATCAAACTCGTCGCATGTTTGCTTGCGGCTGTTGCCACCGGTGCGCTTTTCGCGCAGCAGCCGCCGGTGTCGGATACGGTGACCAACCCGCTGGCGACGAGCGCGACGGCTGCTGCCGACGGCCAGCGCATTTTCGACGGCACGTGCCAGACCTGCCACGGCGCCGCTGGCATCGGCGACCCCGGCCGCGGCGGTCCTGCACTCAATGTGACGCGACTGAAACAGGGCGACGGCGATGCCGACCTCTTCCGCACCATCCGTCAGGGCGTCTCGGGCACGCAGATGCCGCCTTACAAGGGGCTTCGCGACGAGCAGGTCTGGCAGCTCGTGAGCTACATCCGAAGCCTGCAGAACACGGCAGCGTCGACCGGCCCTTCACGCGGCGCAGTGGCGCCTGAAGGCAACGTGGCGGCCGGCGAAGCGCTCTTTTTCGGCCGCGCCGCTTGCGCAAGCTGCCATGAGATCAACGCGCGCGGCGGCGTCACGGGCCCCGATCTGTCGAATGCCGGCCGTCTTTCGGCGGCAACGCTCCGTCAGAAAATCGTCTCGCCGAACGAGCCGTTGCCGCCGGCGCCGGGCGCCCGGGGCGGCGGTGGTGGCCGTGGCGGTGCGCCACCGGTAACGCTGGTCGCGAAGATGGCCGACGGCCGCGAAATACGCGGCGTCAGAAGAAACGAAGATACGTTTTCCGCGCAGGTCGTCGACGCGTCCGGACGGCTTCACCTGATCGACAAACTGAAGACGCCCGTCACCGTCGAGACGCAATCGCTGATGCCGAATGACTACGCGAAGCGGCTTTCGGCGGACGACATCACCAACATCGTGAGCTTCCTGCAGACGCAGCAGGCTCGCGATTTCACCAGGACGGTCACGCAACAGGTTGGCGGCGGCATCAGCTATGAACGGCTCATCAAGACGAGCACCGAGCCGCACAACTGGCCGATGTACTGGGGCAATTATCAGGGCACGCACTATTCCCCGCTGACGCAGATCAACGCGAACAACGTGCGTCAATTGAAGACGGCGTGGAGCTTCCCGATCCTCGGCGGCAACTCCACACTTGAAGCCACGCCGATCGTCGTCGATGGCGTGATGTACACGACCGGCAGCGGCAATCCTGCGACCGTGACCGCGATCGACGCGCGATCGGGACGGCAGATCTGGCGCTGGACACGTCAACAGAAAGTCGTGAACCCGTACGAGATCAACCCGTTCGCGCGAGGCGTCGCCATCCTCGGCAATCGGATTTTTGTCGGCACGCTCGACGGATGGCTCATCGCGATCGACGCGCGCACCGGCCAGTCACTATGGGAAGAGCAAGTGGTCGAGACGATGGAGGGATCGAGCATCACGAGTCCGCCGCTCGTGTTGAAGGACATGGTCATTACTGGGATGACGGGCGGCGAGTACGCGACGCGAGGGCACCTCGACGCGTACGATGTCGCCACCGGCAAGCGCCGCTGGCGTTTTTACACCATTCCCGGCCCGGGCGAATTCGGCAACGACACGTGGAAGGGTGACAGCTGGAAGACCGGCGGTGGCCCGACGTGGCTGACCGGGAGCTTCGATCCGGACCTCAACCTCGTGGACTGGGCCGTCGGCAATCCGGCGCCCGAGTTCGATCGCATCGCGCGCGGGGAGATGGACAATCTGTTCAGTAACTCCGTCGTTGCGCTCGATGCCGACACGGGCAAGATGAAATGGCATTACCAGTTCACGCCCGATGACGGCCACGACTGGGACTCGGTGCAGGACATGGTGCTCGTCGATCGCGCGTGGCGCGGCCAGAACCGCAAGCTTCTGATGCACGCCGATCGCAACGGTCACTTCTACGTGCTCGACAGAACCAACGGCAAGTTCCTGTCCGGCAGTCCCTTCATCTATCAGAACTGGAATGCCGGCTTCGAGGCGAACGGGCGGCCGCAGCCCCTTCCCGGCACGAACTCCAGCCCCAAGGGCAGTATGCTCGTGTATCCGACCCTCGGAGGCGGAACGAATTTCCAGGCACCCTCGTATAGCCCTCTCACCGGGTGGTTCTATCTCGCGTTTGGCGAAGGTGGTCAGGTGTACACCAGCTCGACGCAGACGGTCACGCGCGGTCAGCAGTATCTCGGTCGAGGTCGTGCGGCAGGCCCGCCGCCGGCACGCGGTCCGAATCAGCCGGCAACCAACGCCGGCATCAAGGCGATCGATCCGGAAACCGGCAAGACCGTCTGGTCATATCCCATCTATCAGGGCTCGCTGACCAACGGGGTGCTTGCCACCGGGGGCAACGTGGTGTTCGTCTCCATCCGCGACGGAAACGTCTTCGCGCTCGATGCGAAAACGGGAAAGTATCTCTGGCACTTCCAGACGGGCGGCAATCATCAGGCGTCGCCGATGAGTTATGCGATCGACGGCAAGCAGTACGTCGCGCTCGCAGCCGGCAACGTAGTGTTCAGCTTCAGCTTGCAGGAGTAGCCCAATGCGCACCAGAAGCGTGCTTGTCGTCGGCGTCATGCTTTGGTCCTGTACGACGGCCGTTCCGGCGTCGGCACAGCAGTACGATGCGCGCCGCAACGGCGACATCGTGCAGCTCGAAGACAAGAAGAACGAGACCACGGTCTCGATCATCACGTCGGTCGGCATGATGGCGTACGAGATGAAAGTGAAAGGCCAGAACGTTCTGCGGTTTCCGTTCAAGTCGATAGACGAGTTCAAGGCCAAGCCGGCGGGCCTTCACGGCATCCCGCTGCTCGCGCCGTGGGCCAACCGCCTCGACGAGCAGGCGTTTTACGCCAACGGCAAGCGATACGCGTTCGACATGGCGCTCGGCAACGTGAACGGCGCCATTCCGATCCACGGCTTCATGAGCCGCACGGATCAGTGGCAGGTGATCGACGTCAAGGCCGATGGCAAGGCGGCGTGGGTCACGAGCCGGCTCGACACGAGCAAGCAGCCGGACTGGATGAAGCAGTGGCCGTTCGCGCACACGATGGACGTCACCTATCGGCTGCAGGACGGCACGCTCGAGGTGCTGACGAAGGTGACCAACAACGCGCCCGATCCGATGCCGGTCTCGCTCGGATGGCATCCGTACCACCAGCTGACGGATTCGCCGCGCGAGGAATGGACGGTCACCATTCCTGCCCGTACGCGCTGGCTGCTCGACTATCGGAAAGTGCCAACCGGCGTGACCGAGCCGACAGCAAAGTTTTTCCCCAGCAATCGGGGAACGTTGAAGGACTACAACCTCGACGACGTGTTCGGCGATCTCATCAGGGATTCGCAGGGCCGAGCCACCGTGGTGTTGAAGGGACGCAAACAGCAGCTCGAGATTAGTCAGGGCCCGAACTACAGGTCGCTGGTGATTTACTCGCCGAATCCGTTGAACACCGGCCTCGGCAGTCAGATCGCGCCACCTAATCCGAATGCTCCGCCACCGGCAGCCGCGCCGGCGCCGGCTCGAGGGCAGGGCACGGGTCAGGGGAATCCACTGTCGACGCCGAACTTCATTTGCTTCGAGCCGATGGCCGGCATCACAAACGCACTGAATCTCGGCCACAAGGGTGTCTACAAAGAGCTGCAGGACATCAAGCCCGGTGGCACATGGCAGGAGAGCTTCTGGATCAAGCCATCCGGATTTTAGGAGAGTTCATGATGGTGAAGGGATTTGGGATCAGGGATTGGGGATTTGGACTGAACGCACGTATCACGCTTTCTGCGCTGATGTTGCTCGTCGCGATCTCGGCATGCGGCGGCGGTCAACCGCAGCAGGAGCAGGCTGCCGCGCCGCCGCCCGCGGCGCCGGCGCCAGAGCCGCCAAAGGCGCCCTATTACGTCTACGTCACCAATGAAATCGGCGGCGATCTGACGGTGATCGACGGCGGCACAAACCAGGTCGTGACGACGATTCCGCTTGGCAAGCGCCCGCGAGGCATCAAGCTGAGCCCCGACGGCACGAAGCTGTTTGTCGCACTGAGCGGCTCGCCGATGGCACCTCCGGGAACGGACGAGAGCAAGCTGCCGCCCCCCGACAGGACGGCGGATGGTATCGGCGTGGTCGATATCGCAGCACGGAAAGTCACCACAGTGCTGACCAGCGGATCCGATCCCGAGCAGATTTCGCTGAGCGCCGACGGGTCGAAGGTGTTCGTGTCGAACGAGGACGCGGGCGTGGCGAGCATCATCGACGTGGCGACTAACAAGATCGTCGGCGAAGTGAAGGTCGGCGGCGAGCCCGAGGGTGTGACGACGAGCCCGAATGGTCAGTGGGTGTACGTCACGTCCGAAGAAGACAACCAGATTGCGGTCATCGATACGGCGACCAACAAGGTCATCAAGATGTTCGAGGTCGGGGCAAGGCCGCGCTCGTCGGCGTTTCTGCCCGACAGCTCGAAGGCCTACATCACGGCCGAAAACGGCGGGACCGTGCATGTCATAAACACGAAGAATCACTCGGTCGTGAAAACGCTGAAAATTACCGGCGAAATGGCCAGACCGATGGGCGTCATCGCAGCGTCAGACGGCAAGCGGGTGTACGTGACGACCGGCCGCGGCACGATGCTGCTCGCGATCGACACCGCGAAAGACGAGGTCGTCGCGTCGGTGAAGGCAGGAACGCGCCCGTGGGGCGTGGCCATGAGCCCCGATGGCAAGCGACTCTACACCGCGAACGGCCCATCCAATGATGTCTCGGTGATCGATGCGGAAACGATGACCGTCGTGGCGACCGTGCCTGCGGGAAGAAGTCCCTGGGGCGTCGCGATTCGGTAAAAACAACGTGCAACTGCGGAGTTCGCGGCGCTGCCCTGTATTCGGTACCGATGTTCCAAATTCGCGCTCGGGCCAGGATCTGTTTTGTTTTGTGTGAGTTCCACCCTTTCGACACAGAGAAAACGGCCATTCGTGTTCTAACCTGGCACGCGTGCGCCGTTCTCCATCCCAGCGCTCTTTTTTCATAACTCATTTGTTACCTGGAATTTAGACCAACTCTCTCGCTCGATTGAGAGTTGGCGATTACATTGCTCATCTGTCCGTGAATTGATCCCGGACCTTCACACGTCAGCACACCGAGAAGCAACGGCTCGTCCCTGGTTCTGGCTTGCAGCCGCACTCTGGCTCATAGCCGCGGCGTCGGGACTGGCCGTGCTGTGGGCGTACCAGAACGAGCCTGGCAAGGGCGCGGAGGCGCCCGCAACCTGGCCAGCCGGCACGTCCCTCGTCCGCGCAGATAAGCGGCCCACTCTCGTCCTGCTTGCGCATCCGCAATGCTCGTGCACGCGCGCGAGCATCGACGAACTGGCCGAAGCGCTTGCCCGGGCTGTCGTCCGGCCGAAGACGTATGTCCTCTTCATGAAGCCCACCGGCTTTTCCGATGAGTGGGCTCAATCGGATCTGTGGCGGACAGCGGCCGCTCTGCCCGACGTCACCGTCGTGCGAGACGACGACGGTGAGGAAGCGCGCCGGTTCGGCGCGTCGACATCGGGGCAGACGCTGCTCTACGACGAGGCAGGCACCCTGCTTTTCACCGGCGGCATTACAGGCGCGCGATCGCATCGTGGCGATAACGACGGGCGCCGAGCCATCGTCGAGCTCCTCAATCGCGACTCGTCATCCACCTCAGCCACCAAGGTCTTCGGCTGTGCGCTCTTTGACTCCGGTCTTTGAGACTTCCAAGGAACCCAATGGCTTCGCATGAGACAAATCAAATCGTGAATTCAGTCCCTGAGCGCACCGACGAGCTGTTCGCCTCATCGCAGCACAGCATTCACCAGCGCACCGATCGGCTGTTCGCGGGCCTCATGGGAGTGCAGTGGATCGGCGGGATTGCCTTCGCTCTCTGGGTGTCGCCTCTGGCCTGGGCGGGTTCGACCAGCCGCATGCACGTGCATGTCTGGGCCGCGGTTGTCCTTGGCGGCCTCATCAGTCTGTTTCCTGCGATCCTCGGTCTGTTGCGGCCGGGCCGGCCCTCGACACGCTACACGATTGCAACGGCGCAGATGCTGATGGGCGCGCTGCTCATCCATCTCACGGGCGGTCGTATCGAAACGCACTTTCACGTCTTCGGCTCGCTCGCGTTTCTCGCGTTCTATCGCGACTGGCGGGTCCTGGTCCCGGCTACCATCGTCGTCGCACTGGATCACATGCTGCGCGGCATCTTCTGGCCGCAGTCGGTGTACGGCGTGCTGGTGGCGAGTCACTGGCGCTGGCTGGAACACGCGGCGTGGGTGATCTTCGAAGACATCTTTCTGGTCGTGTCGTGCCGACGCGGGATGGTCGAGATGCGCGAGACGGCTGAGCGCACGGCGACGCTCGAGCAGGAAGTCCGGACGCGCCAGCAGGCGGAAATCGCCGCCAGAAACAGCCAGGCACGCAACGACGCCATTCTCGATGTGGCGCTCGATTGCGTGATTCTGATGGATGCCGACGGCCGCATCGTCCAGTTCAACCCGGCCGCCGAGCGCACGTTCGGCTATGAAGCTTCGGAAGCCGTGGGCCATCAGCTCGCCGAGCTGATCATTCAGCCAGACCAGCGCGATGCGCATCGAGAGGGCCTGACGCAGTACCTCCAAACGGGTGAAGCCGCTGTCATGAACCGGCGTCTCGAGCTCAATGCCGTCCGGAAGAATGGCGAGGTGTTTCCTGTCGAGGTCGCGATTGCGCCGATCTCGTCCGACGGCGCGCCGATGTTTGCGGGCTACATGCGCGACATCACCGAGCGGCGTCGCAACGAGGCGGCCCTCTCCGAATACACCAGCGACCTGGAGAAGGCCCACGACACACAGCGTCAGAACAGCGAGCAGCTGGCGGCGCTTGTTTCCGAGCTGCGCCTCACGCAGCGCCGCGCGGAAGACGCCACCAGGGCCAAGAGCGATTTCCTGGCGAGCATGAGTCACGAGCTGCGGACGCCCCTCAACGCGATCATCCTCTACAGCGAGCTCTTACAGGAGGAGGCTGCCGACAGGGACGGCCGGGACGGAACACTCATTACGGATCTTCAGAGGATCCAGTCTGCGGGCAATCACCTGCTGGCGCTCATCAACGGCATTCTCGATCTCTCGAAGATTGAGGCCGGTAAGATGACGCTCACGGTCGATTCCTTCGACGTCCGGGGCATGATCGACGAACTGCTCGACACGGCCGGACCGCTCGTGCGGAAAAACAACAACGTGCTGACGGTCCAGTGCGGTGACGACGTCGGCATCATGAGCGCCGACATGACCAAAACAAGGCAGATTTTGTTGAATCTGCTCAGCAACGCCGGCAAGTTCACGCGCAATGGCGCCGTCGCCCTGCGAGTCGTCCGCCAAACCGAGGCCGGACGGCACTTTGTCGAGTTCTCAGTAGCCGACACCGGCGTCGGCATGACCCTCGCGCAGACGCAGAAGGTGTTCGACGCCTTCACTCAGGCCGATGTCACGACGACCCGGAAATACGGCGGAACCGGGCTGGGGCTGGCCCTAGTGTCGCGATTCTGCGAGCTGATGCACGGAACGGTTTCGGTCGAGAGCCGTCCGGGAGAAGGATCCCAGTTCACCGTCCGGCTTCCGATGGATGCCGCGGTCGAGTTGACCGCTGCGGCCGGCGCTCGATGATTGGCACGGAGCACTGAATGCAGACCATCATGCTTGTGGAAGACAACGAAGCCAGTCGAGATGCCCTGTCGCGCCGTCTCGAACGGCGGGGGTATCGGGTGCTGCCCGCGGCCGATGGCCGTCAGGCGGTGACCATTGCGCACGACTCCCGCCCCGATTTGATCCTGATGGATCTCGGACTGCCGGTGCTCGACGGCTGGGACGCCACACGGCTGCTGAAGCAGGACGAGGTCACGCGGCACATTCCGATCATCGGTACTGAGCGCGCACGCGATGACCAACGATCGCGACATGGCGCTCGCCGCGGGTGGCGACGATTTCGACACGAAACCAATACGCTTTCAGATCCTTCTGGGGAAGATCGAATCGCTCCTCAGTGGAAGAGTGGCCGTCGCGTGAGCCGTACTGGTTCTATTCTCGTCGTCGACGACACCGACTTCAACCGGGACGTGCTGTCGCGCCTTCTGATACAGAAGGGCTTCTGGGTCGACACTGCCGCCGACGGTGCGGCGGCGCTCGAGTGCGCGGCGACCGGTCAATACGATCTCGTTCTGCTCGATGTGCGGATGCCTGGCATGAGCGGCCTCGAGGTGCTGAGCCGTCTTCGCCAGAGCCGTTCGCAAGCCGAGTTGCCCGTCATCATGGTCACCGCCAAGACCGAAAGCGCGGATATCGTCGAAGCACTCGAGCTTGGCGCCAACGACTATGTGACCAAGCCGATCGACTTCGCGGTGGTGCTGGCCCGTATCCACACACATCTCTCGCACAAATGGACGGTGGCGGATCTGAAGGAGAGCGAAGAGCGGTACGCAGTGGCAATGCGCGGGGCCAATGATGGGCTCTGGGACTGGAACATCACCAAGAATCAGGTGTACTGGTCACCGCGCTGGAAGGCCTTGCTCGGTTACAACGACGGGCAAGTGGGCACAAGTCCGGAAGAATGGCTCTCTCGCCTGCATCACGACGATGTCCAGCGCGTCAAAGATTCGCTGAACACCTATCTCGGCAGTGGAGAAGGCCACTATGAAAGCGAGCACCGGCTGCTGCATCGCGACGGCACCTACCGCTGGATGCGCTGCCGCGGCGCGGCCGTCGCTGACGAATCCGGGCGCATCACGCGCCTCGCTGGATCGCTCACCGACATCACGGACGCGAAGCTTGCCGACGCGCTCACGGGGCTGCCGAACCGCCTTCTCTTCATCGATGTGCTCGATCGCGCCATCAAGCGCACCGAACGCCGGCGTGACTACGTGTTCGCACTGCTTGTCGTCGGCCTCGATCGCTTCAAGGTGCTGAATCAGAGCCTGGGTGTCCTGAGCGCCGATCGGCTGCTCGTTGCCGTCGCGCGGCGTCTTCAATCGAGCCTGCGCGGCACCGACATCGTCTCGCGTGACAGCGCAGGATTTACGCTGGCGCGGCTGGGGGGAGACGAGTTCACCGTCCTGCTCGATGACATCACCGACGCGAGTGACGCGATACGTGTGGCCGAGCGTCTCCAGGCCGCCTTGCGCGCACCGTTCGAGATCGACGGCCGGCAGATATTCACGTCTGCAACGATCGGCATCACGCTCAGCACCAGCGGCTACCAGCGTCCGGAAGAGCTGCTGCAGGACGCGTCGATCGCCCTGCATCGCGCGAAAGCAGGCGGCAGCACCCCGTTCGAGCTTTTCGATCCGGCGATGCGTGCGCCCGCGATGATGCGCCTGCAGATGGAGACCGACCTGCAGAACGCGCTCGACCACGGGGAGCTGGCCGTGTTCTATCAACCTATCGTGTCTCTCGGCTCGCGGGCGATCGAGGGATTCGAAGCGCTGGCGCGCTGGCACCATCCCGTTCTCGGCACGATCAGCCCGAGCGAATTCATTCCGATCGCGGAAGATACGGGCATGATCCGTCAGGTCGGCAGCGTGGTCCTCACGGAGTCGTGCCGGCAGATGGCGAAGTGGCAGCGGCAGTTCGGCCGGTCGGCGCCAGGCGTCATGTGCGTCAATGTCTCGGCCGGCCAGATCGGACGCCACGATTTCGCGGCGGAAGTCGAACAGATCCTCAACGAGGCCGGCCTCGCCCCGTCGAATTTGAAGCTGGAAATCACCGAAAGCGCATTCATCAGCGATGTGGGGGCCGCCGAGGCCACGCTGGCGCGGCTTCAGGCCCTGGGCGTGACCTGGAGCATCGACGACTTCGGCACCGGCTATTCATCGTTGAGCTACCTCCACCGGCTCCAGGCACACACGGTGAAGATCGATCGCTCCTTTGTCAGCAGCATCGGGACCGACGCAAAGGGATCGGAGATGATTCGCGTCATCATGGGGCTGGCGCTCAATCTGGGCATGGAGGTCGTCGCCGAAGGCGTCGAAACGATCGAACAGGTTCTCGAGCTGCAGGCGCTTGGATGCGACCGCGTGCAGGGATTCTATTTTTCGCACGCCGTCGATCTCACGACCGCCGGCGGCATGATTGCCGCGCAGCCCTGGCGCGAGCAAACCACTCCTGCCTGCTAGCCATCGAGCCGGGTCTCTGCGTCGCGCCCCACGACCGTTGTCCACTCGCGTAGATACCAGCGCTTGACGATTCCGTTCACGACGTAAGGATCGCTCTTCGCGAATTGCTCCGGCACGGCCGGCGAGTCGCCACGGAACAGCAACACGGCCCCGTCAATCGGATTCGCAAACGCACCGCCGAGCACAAGCTCGCCGCGCGCGACAGCCTCACGCGCATGCTGAAGATGCGCCGAGCGAAACGGCTTACGCCGCTCGGCATAGTCGGAGTCGGCTTCGTAGAACAGCAGGTAGTGCATGGGCCTCTTTCCTAAATCTTTGCAGATACGCGCTCGATGACAGCCGCAGCCCTGGCCAGCAATTCGATGTCAGCGCGCGCGAGTGATTGAAGACTCTTCGCCAGGCGCGCCACCCGCCGGCGCCGGCCCTCCTGCAGCAGCCTGGTCCCGCGTGAGGTCGCCTCGACGATAGAGGCGCGGGCATCGCCCGGATCGGCCCGGCGCCTTACCAGGTTTCTCTGCTCCAGACCCGAGACGATCTTCGACATCGTCGGAGGCCTCACCTGTTCGATCCGGGCGAGATCCGACAGCCGTGTCGGCCCTGCGAAGACCAGCACCGACAGCACGGACAGCCGTGCCGGGCCGATGCCGGCACGCACATCCTCCTTCCGCACGCCGCGAAGCAGGTGAATGGCGGCGGAATGCAGGGCATCGGCAACGGCGACCGCCCGTTTTTCTGTTGCGGCTGCGGCCATTGGTATAGCATAACTTAGTTAGCCTTGGCTAACTATTGGATGGAGGCATCGATGGCCGCGACAGGACTCGGACGGATTCACCAAATCTCCATGCGGGCGCACGACATTGAGCGGGCCGTGCGCTTCTATCGCGACACGCTCGGCCTGCCGCTCCTGTTCGTCGCGCCTCCAGGCCTCGCGTTTTTCAATTGTGACGGCGTCAGGCTGATGCTGTCGAGACCGGAACCCGGGTTCGATCACCCAGGTTCGGTCGTGTACTTCCACGTGGAAAACATCGGCGACGCGCACAGCGTGCTCGCGTCGCGCGGCGTCGCCTTTCGAACGGCGCCCCACAAAATTGCGACGCTCGCCGACCGCGAGGTGTGGCTGGCAGATTTCGACGACAGCGAGGGGAACGTCCTTGCGCTCATGTCGGAACCACGTCTAGATCAGTAGATCCCTAGATCGTTAGAGCTCCAGATCGCTCACGGCAGCTTCGATCCGCGAGCGCAAATGACAAACGGCTGCGTGACCTTGCGGTCATCGCAGCCGTCTGTTCTCTTTTACCGGTGGCACAGCGCTTTAGCGCTGTCTCGACTACGCGCTGTATCCGCGTCCGCCCGCGGCGGCAGCCGATTTCTCGCCCGCGAGCTCGGTCAGGAACTCGTCGTGGTTCATCGGCCGCGAGAACATCGGGTAGTTCTTTTCCGTCGCGAGACGCTGCTCATCTTCACTGAGCGCCGCCGTGCAGTCTTTCAGCGTGATGACCCTGTAACCTTTTTCGTAGGCCGTGCGCATCGTCGACTCGACACAGCAGTTCGTGAGGAATCCGCCGAGCGCGATCGTCTCGATACCGCGGCTGCGAAGAATGAAGTCGAGGTTCGTGCTGGCGAAGCCGCACAGACCGCGTTTGCCTTCGACAACGATGTCGCCGGGTTGCGGCTTGAGCACATCCACGATCTCGGCGCCCCAGCTGCCCTTGCGGAACGACTTGCTGTCGACGACGCCTTTGAGGATGCCGTAGGGCTCGCTGCTGAGCTCGCCGTAGCCTTCGACGAACGTGATGGGCGCATGCACGATCGTGCAGCCCGCGGCGCGCGCCTTCTTCACCGTGTCGATGGTGTTCGCCAGCATGTTGTTGCTGTCCATCACGCCCTTCACCGCATCGTGCAGCGTGCCGCCCTTTGACGTAAAGTCGTTCTGGTACTCAATCAGGACTACCGCCGTTCGCTTCGGATCCATCTCTTCCTCCTGAGCTCAAATTTTCTGGTGCAGCCGTTGACGATACCACACGAACGGGAGCGATGTACCCGCTCAAGACACGTCCGTTACGCCCAGCTGGGGCCAACGTCGCGTGGCGTAACCTTCGATCGCAAACAGCACCAACGCGCTCCACACAAGGCCGAATCCGACCAGTTGGATGCGGGTAAATGGCTCCTTGTACAAAAGGACGCCAATGGAAATCTGCATCGTGGGGTTGATGTACTGAAGCATCCCGACGAGCGACAGCGGAATGCGGCGAACCCCCGCGGCGAAGAGCAGCAGCGGAAACGTTGTGGTCGGTCCTGAAGCGAGCATCAACATATCGCGCAACGGGCCCGAATGCAGAAAGGCACCACGCCCTGCGAGCTGCTCGACGACCAGGTAAATCGCAGCCGGCGCAAACAAAATACCGGTCTCGAGCGCCAATCCCTGCACCGGCCCGAGCGGTGCGAGCTTCTTCATGAGGCCGTAGGTCGCGAAGGTCGCGGCAAGCGTCAACGAAATCCACGGCAGTGCCTGCAGCGTAACCGTGAGGTACAGCACCCCGGCCGCCGCCAACGACACCGAGACCCATTGCAGTTTGCGCAACCGTTCGTGAAAGACCAGCATGCCGAGCACCACGCTCAACAGCGGGTTGATGAAATACCCGAGACTGATCTGCACGATCTGGTTGATGCCGACCGCCCACACGAAGATGAGCCAGTTCACCGCAATCGCGACAGCGGCAACGGTGTAAACGGCCAGCACTCGTGGCGTCCGAATCGCGTCCCACAGGGCACTCCACTCTTTCGATCGCCCGATCATCACGAGAAGCAGGAGGAGAGACCACACGATGCGGTGGCAGATGAGCTGCAGCGACGAGATGCCGGCGAGCGCTTTCCAGTAGATGGGAAAGAAGCCCCATAGCGTATACGCCAACCCGACGTACCACCCACCCTTTGTGTGACCGGATGAGGGCATTACGCGCGGCGTGCCCGCTTCATTCGGCTCTTTTCGTACGCGGCGACGTAGCGATCGACCGGCGTGGCGGCAATAATTCGCCGAATGGCGTCCAGAGGCAGATCGTCGAGCGAGCGGAAGCGGAGGCACGCCTTCCCCATATCGAGCTTCTTGCCGGCACTCTTGAAGGCGCTCTCGAGTTGCTTTTTCGCAGCGGGATCTCCATACACCGTCATCAAGTACAGCGAGAGGTAATGCTTCTGCGCGGCGAGCGCCACGTAACAGAGAGGCTGCCCGTTGTAGGTGTCTGGACACCGCTCGAGCGGCACCTGATACGTGATGGCGCCCCAGTTCATGGCCTCCTGGTAGCCTTCCGGCAGATTCCTTCGGATCAGGGCGCGAAGTTTCGTGACGGCATCGCGCTGCCCTGCCGGCACCTGTTTCAGGTACGCGGCGACCGTCGACGGCCGCGTCTTGTTCATGGCTGTCGCACCGCCGCGCACATCATTTCGAAGACCTGCTGTTCGTATGGCTGCAGGCCGGTCAGCGGAACATCGCATCGCAGAAACTCGACCAGCTCTGGCGATCGGCGGATGAATTCCTGAGGCAGTGTTGGTGCACGGCTCGGAACGAACGCCGGATCGACGCGAAGCGTCCGCACGACCTGCGGGCCGTTTGCGCTATCGACATCGTCAACGAGCACGGCGTTGCCCCCGTTGAGCGCAACCTCGCGATCCTGAATCCAGAGTCGTCCGGCCTGCGGCTCGAACCTGATCTGAAAACTGACACCTCCCTGCGAAAACCATGCGGTGCGAGTCAACGGGGCTCCTCTACCGCTGCCCAATGAGCCGCCTCCTCCCGAGGCACTGGCTCCACCTGTATTGCCGTCACCCGATCTCATCCAGCCCGGTCGTCCGCGCCAGAGAAGAAGGAGTTCGAGCTCGCCGCGACCGTCCTGCTCGATCCGGCACATGATCGTCGCCATGACCGATGGCGAGACCGGCAGACTGCTCGACGTGCCGCCGGCGCCAGGAGCGATCTGCGAGAACATCATCGCCGCAACCAGCGTTTCTCTGATCATCGCTTCACCCCAGCTTTGGCAGAAAGCGTCCTGTCCTGTTCATGTAATCGCGATAGGAATCGCCGAAGCGTGCGACGAGGCGATCCTCTTCTCTTCTGGTGCGCAGCACAATGAGCGCCAGCGTCAAGAATCCGCCGGCAAGAAGGAACCAGTTCGCCGCCACGAGGGCGTTCGCGGTCACCATCAACGCCACTGCATCGTAGAACGGATGGCGGACCCAGCGATACGGCCCCCTCGTTACGAGCGTGTGATCGCGCCGGGTCACAACCGTATCGGTAAGATTCTTGCCGATGCTGCGGAGCGTCCAGACCAGGAGCGACCCGGCAACGACGCCTACGCCGACGCCGGTCCAGCGCAACCACACAGGAACACCCATCGACGACCATGCCATCCACCCGGGATTGATCATGTAGGCAAGCAGCCCGAGCATTGTGGCGAAGCCGATCGGGCGGAGCGTGAAGAGAATGAAAGGACCTTCCTGCCAGCGGTCGAGGCTTTCACCCGTCAATTGCGACTTGATGCGGTGATAGATCGTGACTGGAAACAGCAGGAGCGCCGAGACAATCAGAATCGCGCGGAAAAGCTGTTCCTCAGCCATACAGTTCTTTCTCAATGGCTTCTGGTTTGACTCGCGATCCGTAGCGCTTCAGGACTTCTCCTTCCCCGCTCACGAGGAATTTCGTGAAGTTCCAGGCGATCGCCTCGCGCCCGAGAAATCCTTTCTTCGCGGCTTTCAAATACTGATACAGCGGATGCGCGTTCGCGCCATTGACGTCAATCTTGCTGAACAGCGGAAACGACACACTGTACCTCGTCACAGAACTCGCGGATCTGCTGTTCGCTTCCCGGCTCCTGGCTCCCGAACTGATTGCACGGGAACCCGAGGACGACGAGATCATCGCGATGGCGCCGATACAGCTCTTCCAGGCCCTTGTACTGCGGGGTGAACCCGCAGCGGCTGGCAACGTTCACAATCAGCAACCGCTTGCCGCGATAGGCGTCGAGCGTCGTGGCACTGCCATCGATGGTCGTCACCGGGATATCGAACAGGCTCATGTCCGATGGGCACCGCGAACGATTTTCGCCGTCGTCACGATCTGTCCTGCATGGCGCTGCGCGTGCTCGGCCGCATGAAACATCAGCCCCAGCACGTTGGAGGGCAGCTTGTTGCGTCCAACCGTGCGCGGCTGCAGCAGGTCGCTTTCCGATGTGTGGGCGATTTGCTCCAGGGCACGATGCACGGTCGATCGCCATGTGGCGACAAGCTGCTCGACCGCAGGCCGCGTCGCGTCAAGCCGCTGCTCCGCCTGGAGCACTGAAAACTGATCCGCTGAGAGCGATAGCCCTCGCGCGTAGGTCAGCAGCCTGTCCGTGCTGCCCGACAGATGCGCGAGGTGAAAGCCAACCGATGCGGCACCACCAGGTGTCGCCCACACCTCGTCCCCAGTCAGATCGGCGACGGCCTCCTCAGCACTCTCGAGTGCCATGACGAGCGCGTGCGCGGCGGGCTGCAAGAGCGCCGGAATGCCGGGCATCGCGCCACGCAGCCACGGTTCGAGCGGAGGGCCTGCCATGGTCAGTTTGTGACTTCGATTGGCGCCAGACAGTCGGCATCGGGGTCGACGCGCTGAGGCAGCCAGCTGTTGAAATCGGCACCGGCGCCGGCAACGGGCAGGATGGGCGACAACGCTTCCGGATCCAGTCCGACCTGCTTCCTGAACTGAGCAATGGCCGGATTGTCGAGAAAAACGAAGAAGACCTGGCGGACGCCCCCCGGCTCACTCACATGACGGTGCACCAGACAGCGCAATGTTGGAGCCGACTCAACGCCGGCGGCACGTGCCGCGGTGAGCAACGCGTCCTGCGTCAGCTGGTCACCGACCACTCGATCGAATTCGCTCCTCAAGACGAGTGGAACAGAGCCGACTGTCGGAGTGTTCAGTGATTCCATGTTTCTCGCGAAGATCTGTTTGAAGAGATTGCTGACGAGCTCGGGCGCGGGCCGCAGCACCAGAACAGGATCGTTCGGCGTCGACGCGGATTCGAGTGCGAGGGTCCAGCTCTGCAGATGCTGCGCCGAGACCGTGTACGGCGCCGATCGCGTGTCCTGAAGCGACCGCATGAAAAGAAACGCAAACACACCGACCAGCACAACGCCGGCGGCGATTTTGACAACCAGTGGCTTCTTCTGCACCCGACTCCTTTTTTCTACCAATCAGTCGGCTGATAGTCCTTCAGAAACTGCCCCCACACGTGCGTGCCGGTGTTGAACCCGCTGATGATCGGGTCGACGATCCGGGCACCGCCGTCGACGCTGTCGAGCGGCGGACTGAACCGCTGCTCGGCCTCCTTGCGCGCGGCGATCTCCACGGGATCCTCATCGGTAATCCAGCCCGTGTCGACGCTGTTCATGTGAATCCCATCGGCGTGATAGTCGGTCGCCGATGTGCGCGTCATCATGTTCAAAGCCGCCTTCGCCATGTTGGTGTGCGGATGGCGCGTCGTCTTGAACCGCCGATAGAACTGCCCTTCCATCGCCGACACGTTGACGATGTGCTTGTCACGCTCGGGGGTGCGCGTCATCAGCGACTTGAGCCGCGCGTTGAGGATGAACGGCGCGATCGCGTTCACGAGCTGTACTTCGAGGAGCTCCACCGTCGAGACTTCATCGAGGAGCAGCCGCCACGAGTTGCGGCCTCGCAAATCGATCTGCTGCAGGTCCTGATCGAGCAAGCCTGACGGAAACATCTCGTTCTGTGACACGAGATCCTCGACCATCAGCGGCACCTGTGACAGGGCCGGCGCGTGCACCAAGCCTGTCCCGGGTGTCCGGTCGTACTCGCCGACGAGCTTCATCGTGTGCTCGGGCATAGCCCTGAGCGCAACGGCCTCCTCCTCCATCATGTGCGAGTAGAACGCCGGGGGCCGGCGTACGGTCTGGCACGCGTTGTTGATGATGAAGTCGAGGCGTCCCCGCGTTTTCAGCATCTCGCTGCAGAAGGCTTCGACGCTTGGCGTGTGACGCAGGTCGAGGCCGAAAATCTCCAGGCGGTGTCCCCATTCTTCGAAGTCCGGTTCCTGCGAGTAGCGCGAAGCCGAGTTGCGCGGAAAGCGGGTCGTCACGATGAGATGCGCTCCCGATCGCAGCAGCTTCAAACCGGCCTGATAGCCGATCTTCACGCGGCCTCCGGTCAGGAGCGCCACACGGCCACGAAGATCCGCGAGCTCCGTTCGCTTGGCGAAATTCAGCTCCGCGCAGGATCGGCACATCTGATCGTAGAAGTGATGAATGTCGGTGTACTTCTTCTTGCAGACGTAGCAGTGCTGTAGTTCCTCAGTCCTGCTGAAGCCGGACACTACCGGAACATTCGCAGCGATTTCATCGGCAACATCCTGCTGCTGGAAGTTCTCGGGAGGAAACACGTTCGGTGTGTGGAAGACGGGCTTGCGGCGGAGTGACTGGATTCCGGTCTGGGTCCGCCTGGCCTGGTCGTCTTTCACGCGCGCCGCTTTGCGATTGCGCGCCGCCGCCTTGGCCATGCGGCGCCGCTCCACACGGTCGGGGCTGTAGACGAGCGCGACCGCCTGAAGGAACCGTTGACGCGCTTCAGGGGCGATGCCGTCGAGCACCGAGCGATCGCCGGCTATCGAGTTGAGAAATTCGGTCGTCGAACGCAGCCTGTCAAGGATCTCTGTTGCTGACATCCCGATCAGCCTATCAGGTATCGGAAGGCGCGGGACAGCCCGTCATTACGCGAGTCGCTTGCTCGACCTCATCACCGCGAGGCCCAGTATTACCGTCCCCCACGCGAGCAGCGCGAGCGCCTGTGGCCACAGCGTTTCAAGGCCGACGCCTTTCAGGAAGATGCCGCGGAGAATCACGACGAAGTAGCGGAGCGGAATCAGATAGGTAATGGGCTGAATCACAGCGGGCATGTTCTCGATCGGAAACACGAAACCCGAGAGATACATCATCGGAATCAGGAAGAAGAAGGTCGACGTCATCATTGCCTGCTGCTGCGTGTGCGAAATCGTCGAGATGAACAGGCCGAGGCCCAGCGTCGTCAGCAGGTAGATGAGGCTCATCGCAAACAGCAGCCAGAAGCTGCCGCGCAGCGGCACCTCAAACCAGAAGACGATGACGACCAGCACGATGAGCACGTCAATCAACCCGATAGCGCCGTAGGGCAGCAGCTTTCCGAGAATCAGCTCGAGGCGCCCGAGCGGTGTGACGTTCAGCTGCTCGAGGGTCCCGATTTCCCGCTCACGCACGATCGCCATCGAAGACAGGTTCGACGTCACGACCAGCAGCAGCAACGCAAAGATGCCGGGCAGCATGAGGTACCGGCTCTCGAGCGTCGGGTTGAACCACACGCGCACCCGGGGCTCGATGCCGGAGCCGCCGCCTTGCTGCGGCGGCAGACCGCTGGCCCGCATGCGCTGCTCCACCAGCTCCTGTGTGTAGCCGGCCACCAGGTTCGCCGCGTACCCCATCGCGATGCTGGTGGAGCTCGCATCCGATCCATCCGCCACGATCTGCAGCGTCACCGGCCGGCCCGTGGCCACGCTCTCGCCGTAACGGGCCGGTATCGCCAGTGCCATCCACGCGTGACCCGACTCGAGATAGCGATCCACGTCCTGCGTGTTCGACACGACGTCGACGATCTCGAAAATGCCGGATCCGACAAATTGGCTGATGAGATCCTGGCTGCCCGTGCTGCGATCCATGTCGGCGATGACGATGGGCACGTTGTGCACGTCTGTCGTCGCGGCATAACCCAGGACAGCGAGCTGCACGACGGGCGCGATGAAGATGATGCCGAAGATGCGCGGATCCTGCCGCAGCTCGAGCACCTCTTTCCACATCACAAACAGGATGCGTCTCACGAGATCACGTCCATTGCCGGCTCAGACGCTTCGCCGCGAGCGTCAGCATGAGGGCCGCATACACCGCGAGCGCCACCAGCTGGGTCCAGAATGTCGACAGCTCGGCGCCTTTCAAGACAATTGCGCGAAGCGCCACGATGAAATACCGCGCCGGCACGATGAAGGTAATCGCCTGAATCGGCGCCGGCATACTCGCAATCGGAAACACGAAGCCCGACAGCATCATCGTCGGTAGAAACGACGCCAGCACGGCGAGCTGAAACGCCACCTGCTGCGATTCGGCCACGGTCGAGATCATCAGCCCGAGGCCAAGGGCACCGGCCAGATACAGCGACAACGCCAGAAGCAGGAGCAGCCAGGAACCGTTCATCGGAAGATCGAACAGCACCATTGAGGCGAGCACGATGAACACCGACGAGGCAAGTGAGATGACGAAGTACGGCAGCGTCTTGCCGATGATGTACGCGCCGGTGCCCAGCGGCGCCATGCGCACCTGCTCCATCGTGCCGCGCTCCTTCTCGCGAACCACCGACAGCGACGTCGAGATGACCGCCGAGATCATGCCGATGTAGGCAATCAGTCCGGGAATGAGGAACAAGGCACTGCGCAGCTCGGGGTTGTACCAGACACGGGACTCAATCGTGATCGGCGACACAGCCTGACGCGTGGCCGACCGGAGCTGATACTGCGCCGACGCCGTTTGGAGGATGCGAAGGGCATATCCCATGACCGTCGACGCGGTGTTCGAATTGTCGCCGTTGATGATCACCTGAACCGGCACCCGCCGCCCGGTGATGAGATCGGTCTCAAGGCCCGCAGGAATCACGAGGACGGCGCGCACCTCGCCGTTGTCGATGAGCTCTTCGTACGCACGGCTGTTCGACACCGTGGCGGCAAGCTGGAAATAGCCCGACTGGACGAATGCATTCACCAGATCGCGGCTGGCCGTCGTGCGATCGTTGTCCTGCACCGCGAGCTGAATATTCGACACGTCGAAGCTGAGCGCGTAGCCGTACAGCAGCAGGAAGAACGCCGGCACGAACAGGAGGACCATCAGCGAGCGGCGATCGCGCGCAATCTGCCGGAATTCCTTGCGGCCGACGGCGAGGGTCTTACGCATGCTCAACCACGTCCAGAAACACGTCTTCGAGCGAGGGCATCACCCGATCGATGCCCGCCACATCGAGGCCGCGCGAACGCAGCCGGCTGGTCAGGTTTTCCAGGTCGACGTCTGGCGTCCTGAGGACAGCATGCACCGCCGTGCCAAACACCGTGGTCTTTTCGATCTCGGGAATCTCTTCCAGCGCGCGCATCACATCGACCGGACGAGTGGAGTGAATCTCGAGGATCGGGCGTTGAGCGAAGATCTCCTTCAGCTGTCTCGACGTACCCATCGCCGCGAGCTTGCCGGCATTGACAATCGCAATTCGATGACAGTGCTCGGCCTCATCCAGGTAATGCGTCGTCACGAGAATCGTGACCCCGTCGCGGGACATGTCTTCGATGAGCCGCCAGAACTGCCGGCGCGAGATCGGATCGACGCCACCCGTCGGCTCGTCGAGAAACACAATTCGGGGCTCGTGGAGAATCGCGCAGCCGAGCGCAAGCCGCTGGCGCCAGCCGCCGGCCAGATCGCGTGCCCTGGTGCTCTCGCGGCCCGCGAGGCCTGCCATCTCGACGACGAACTTCATCCGCGATGCAATCCGGTCGTCTGAGAGACCGTACAACGCGCCGAAGAATCGAATGTTCTGCTCGACCGTCAGCGCCTCGTAGAGCGAAAACCTCTGCGACATGTAGCCGATGCGCCGCTTCACTTCTTCCGGATCGCGGCTCACGTCGACACCGTCCACGATGGCCGTTCCGGACGAGGGCTTCAGCAGACCGCACATCATCCGGATAGCCGTTGACTTGCCAGCGCCGTTCGCGCCGAGAAAGCCGAAGATCTCACCACGCTCAACCGCGAAGCTGATGCGGTCAACAGCCGTAAACGCGCCGAACTTGCGCGTCAGATCCCGAACGACGATTGCCTGGTCTGCCATCAGCGTCCCAGCGCCCGATCCAGGCGTGCAGCAGCGAGCTGCGCGGTTGCCAGAGCGCGGGTCAAATCCAGGTCGGCCTGGAGCAGCGCGACCTGCGCGTTCAGCACGTCGGTATTGGTGGCCACACCGGCGCTGAAGCGCTCGGCAAGCACCCGGCGCGCTTCGGCGGCCGCGCGCACCCCCGATTGCGCCGCTTCGATCGATGCTTGCGCGGAATTCACGTCCGCCATTCGCTGGCGTATCTCCACCTGAACGAGCTCGTCGAATTCACGAAGTCGAGCTTCGGCGCCGCGTCGATTCGCGACCGCCTCGGCGGCTTCAGCTCGACTGCGTCCCCCGTCAAAGAGCGACCATCGAAAGTTGATGCCGATATCCCACGAGGGCTTCCACCGGTCCTCAATCGGAAAAATCGTGCGGTTCGGCCGCGATACGTCGTACCCGCCGATTGCCGTCAGCACTGGCAGCGCTCCGCCTTCGGCCGCACTCACGCGCTCGGCCGCCGCGGTAATTCGGAATTGAAGAGACTTTCGCTCCGGCCGATTTTCCCGCGCCGTCTGGGCCGCAACCGATACCGCCGGGTCCTGGGGAACAGGACCCGGCCTACTTACCGCCAACGCCGCCAGGTCTTGGGGAACAAGACCCGGCCTACCTGGAGTTATACCGGCCTTGAGATCGGCGACCAGCTCGAACGGCGTATCCGGGTCCAATCCGGCCAACCGGCGGAACTCGGCGGACGTCGTCTCGACGATGTTCTCCGCTTCGATGCTGAGCATGCGCTGGTGGGCGTGCTGCGCCTCAATCGTCAACACATCGCTCGGCGGAACGAGGCCGACGCTCAGTTGATTGCGGACGTCGTCGAGGTGCGCACTGGTTCGATCGAGAGCCTGCCGCACGACGTCGCTGGACGCGCGGGCGGTGATCACGGCCCAGAAGGATCGTGTGATCTCGAGCTTGAGATCCGCTCGCGCCGCATCGCGATCGTGCCCGATCGCTTCGGCCTCTGCTCCCGCTGCACGGGTCAGCGCGCTGACGCGCCCGCCCGTGTAGATCGGCCATTGCAGGTCGATGCGCGAACGAAAGTTGTTGGGGACATCGGGGAACAGCACTCGGATTTCGCCCGCAGCGTTCGCGACTCCGAATTCCTCGACGTGGTTCGTGCGCGTGTAGCCGGCAATCGCCGCGACCTGCGGACGAGCCGCGGCCTCCCGCTGGGTCTCGACGGCGCGTGCGGCCTCCTGACGCGCGGTAAATTCCTCGAGCCGCTCGCTCGCCTCGAGACCGCGGGCGATCGCCTCGTCCAGGGTGAGACGAACAGGTCCGGTTTGAGCAGACACGGCGTCGACGGTGCCAAGCAGCAAAACAAAGAGCGCGACAGGCGGTAGGCGTCTCATGTGGTTTCCTTCGATACACGCGCAATGAACACGTCTTCGAGCGAGGCCGGGACGCGTCGCACGCCTTCCACCTTCAGGCCCGCGCGCTGCAGGGCCGCCGTCATCCGATCTGGCTCGCTCAGCTCGGCTCCCGACTCGAGCCTCACGTGCGCCCGCTCGCCGAACAGCTGCACGTCGGCAACGCCGGGCAGTCGTTCGAGCACGCTCGTCGTGCGATCGCGCTCGGGCGCAATCACCTCGAGCACCACCCCCGGAAGCGACGTTCGAAGATTGGCCGGTGTGTCGAGCGCGACCAGCTGACCTTCGTGCAGCAGCGCAACGCGCGAGCACCGCTCTGCCTCGTCGAGATACGGTGTGGCCATCAGAATCGTGATGCCTTGCGCGAGAAACTCGGAGAGCAGCTTCCAGAACTCACGGCGGGAAACAGGGTCGACGCCGGTTGTCGGCTCGTCGAGCAGAATGATCTTCGGCTCGTGAACAAGGGTGCAGGCCAGCGCGAGCTTCTGTTTCATGCCGCCCGACAGCTGATCGGCGAGCCGCGTGCGGAACTTTGTAAGCTGCGTCAACTCGAGCAGCCGCTCGCGCCGTTCGCGAATCGCCCGATCACCCATGCTGAGGCCGTGAATCTCTGCAAAGAAAGCGATGTTCTCGTCGATGGACAGATCGCCGTAGAGACTGAACCGCTGGGACAGATAGCCGAGGTCCTGGGTGACAGCAAGGTGCTCCTTGACCGGATCGCGGCCCAGCACCCGGACGCTTCCGCCGTCTGTTTTCAACAGCCCGCACATCAGTCGAATCGTCGTCGTCTTGCCGGCGCCATCAGGTCCAATGAGCCCGAACATCTCACCTGGCTCGACCGAAAGCGACAGATCGCGCACGGCCACGACCTTGTCGTACTTTTTCGTCACGCGATCCAACTCAAGGGCACGCATTTTGTAATCCCTCAGCCCTCAGCCCTCAGCCCTCAGCCCTCAGCCCTCAGCCCTCAGCCCTCAGCCCTCAGCCCTCAGCTCTAAGCCCTGTTACTGAAAAGGTATCTCCGCCTCAACAGGCATGCCCTGTTTGAGGATGCCCTGACGGTTGTCGACCGTAATGCGGACGCGAAACACGAGCTTCGACCGGTCTTCTGCGGTCTGCACGTTGCGAGGGGTGAACTCGGCCTTCGACGCGATGAAGCTCACTTTTCCCGGAAGCCCCGGGCCACCCGCGTCGGTGAACACGGTTGCCGGCTGTCCGAGCTTGATGCGCGGAATCATCGGCTCGTCGACGAACACCTCCGCCCACGCGTGGTCGAGATCGGTCACAACCGCGATGGGCGCACGCGGCGCCGCCATCTCGCCTTTGTCGAGCAGGCGCTCGGTGACGATGCCTTCGATGGGGGCTGTGACGGTGGCGTCGGCTTTGGATTTCTCCAGCGTCGCGATTTGGGCATCGACCCCCGCCACGCGCGCGCGCGCGGCATCAATCTCTTCACGGCGTGAGCCGGCTTTGAGCCGGGCGACGGCCTCGCGGGCAGCGATCTCGCGCGAACGCAAGGCAGACAGACGATCTCTTGCCATGTCCCGTCGCGTGGCTGCGTCATCGCGCTGCTTCTGAGAGCCTGAGTTCGATTGGAGCAGGCGCTCGAATCGCTGAAGGTCGGTTTCCGCGGCCGACAGGTCGGCCTGTGCGGCGGCGACGTCGGCGGCAGCAGCGGCCACCTGCGCTTCGGCCTGCCGGATATCCTCGGGGCGCGACCCGGCCTGCAGCAGCCGCAGCTGCGCATCGGCCTGCGAACGCTCGGCCTGTGCGCGCCGCAGCGCAAGGTCGGCATCGCGCGAGTCGAGGCGCGCGACGACGTCGCCCTGCTTGACGCGGTCGCCTTCTTCGATCGTCAGCTCGATGACGCGCCCGCCGACTTCCGGCGCGACCTGCACCTCGGTCGCATCTGCCTGTCCCGACACGCGCGCTCCCGTTGCCGGCGCGTTCTCCTGGCAGGCGCCGCTCAGCAGGGCCACCGCAACCACCATGCACGCATTCATCGTTTTCATAGATGTCTCTTCGCTCGTTGCTCGTGGCTCGCCGCGCTGTCTACGCCGCCGGGCTGCAATGCGAGCATCCGCTTCGCCACCATCTGCAGATGTCGCACCAGGGTCGCCGAATCGGCATCGGGAATGTCGACGTTCCGAACGCTCTTGAGTCTCGCGCGCACCGGCGCGGACGCGCGGAACATCAACAGCGGTCCGACAATGGTGAAGTGCGCAAGTGCGGGATGCACCTGTTGAAACAACTTCTGCCGTGCGCCGTCGGCGATGACGCCGCTCACGGTGCCGAAGATGCCGGCGATGAGCGCCAGCTCTTCGGCCCCGAGATGCGCACCACCATCCGCGATCTCGCGGAGAAAGATTGGAAGGAAGAGCGTGGAGTCGTCGATCGATCCCACGATCGCTTCGATCAGGTGGTCGAGCTTGCGGTCGGCGGGGGCATCCTCGGCCATCACCGCGCGAAGGCGGTCGGTGATGGGGGTGAAGACGTCCTGGATGATGCAGGTGTAGAGGGCGCGCTTGTTCGGAAAGTGGTAGTAGATCATGGCCTTGTTGACGCGGGCGCGCCTGGCGATGCGGTCGATCGTGGCGGCGGCGAAGCCGTGGGCGCCGAACTCGTCGGCGGCGGCGGCGAGGATGCGCTGCCGGGTGTCCGAGTGGCGGGTTTTGGGGCGCGCCATTTAATTAACTGAACGTTTAGTTAATACAAGTACGGCGCCCCTGTCAAGCCGCCTGCCCCGCATAGCGCATCGCGCCACGCCGGGCCTATCCTTGTTCCATGCACATCGTCATTGCCGGCGGATCCGGCTTCCTCGGCACCGCGCTGACCCACGCCCTTACCCGCGACAGCCACGACGTCACTATCCTCACCCGGCGTCCGCCGTCGGCCCTGCCAGCCCAACCGAAGGTGAGATACGCCTCCTGGGACCCGAACGGCCGCAGCGGCCCATGGGCCACCGTCGTCAACGGCGCCGACGCCGTCGTTAATCTTGCCGGCGAATCCATCGGAGAGAAGCGCTGGTCCTCTGCGCAGAAGACCTTGCTCCGCGAGAGCCGTCTCGGCGCGACGAAGAGCCTGACAACCGCCATACAAGAAGCGGCCCGCGTGCCTTCCGTGCTCCTCAGCGGGTCTGCCGTCGGCTACTACGGCGATCGAGGCGACGAAACGATCACCGAAGCGTCGCCTCCTGGAAATGATTTTCTCGCCGGACTCGCAAAAGAATGGGAAGCGGCCGCACGCGACGTCGCGAACATCACACGTCTCGCGTTGATTCGCACGGGCATCGTGCTCGATCGCAAAGGAGGCGCGCTGCCGAGAATGTTGACGCCGTTTCAGATGTTCGCGGGCGGACCAATCGGATCGGGACGCCAATACATGCCGTGGATCCACAAAGACGATTGGGTACGGATGGTGACATGGGCAATGACGCACGACGGTGCGCGCGGAGCCCTGAACGCGACGAGCCCGGGTCCGGTCACCAATGCGGAATTTTCAAAAGCGCTCGGACGTGCGTTGCATCGGCCGAGCCTGCTGCCGGCACCGCCGTTTGCTCTGCGAATTCTACTCGGAGAAATGGCCGACGCGTTGATCTTGAGCGGTCAGCGCGCGCTGCCCGTCCGTGCTACTGATCTGGGGTTCTCCTTCCGATATTCAAATATCGACGAAGCCCTGGCAAACGTCCTGGCCTAAAATAGTGGGCGGCTTCCCTCTGACGAAGGAGATTTCATCGATGACACGCCAACTCTCGATTGCGGCAGTTGTTCTGGCCGTTGCGCTCGCAGCCTCGCCGGCTCGGGCTGATGTCAAGAAAGAAGAACGCAACCAGGTTTCGTTCGCCGGCATGCTCGGCAAGGTCGTCAACTTCTTCGGCGGCAAGTCCGCCCGTGAAGGCGTCGTCTCTTCCGTCGCAGTTTCAGGCGATCGCAAGATGACGACCAACGGCGACAGCACTGCGCAGATCGTCGACCTTCGCGAAGAAAAGATCTACGACATCGACATCCGCCGCAAGACCTACAAGGTCACGACGTTTGAAGAGCTTCGGCGTCAGATGCGCGAGGCCGAGGCAAAGGCCCGTGAAGCCGCCGCCAAGGAGCAGCCGAGCCCCGAACCGACGCAGAAGCCGCCGGCGAAGCAGGAACAGGGCAAGGAAGTCGAGGTCGACCTCGACATCAAGAGCACCGGCCAGACAAAATCGATCAGCGGTTTCGACACCCGCCAGGTCCTGGCAACGATTACTGTTCGTGAGAAAGGCAAGAAGATCGAAGACAGCGGCGGCATCGTCATGACCGTCGACACGTGGCTCACCAAACAGGTCGACCTCAAGGAGATCGTCGACTTCGAGCGCCGCTATTACGAGAAGCTCGCCGGCCCGATGGTTGCGGCCAACGCACAGCAGATGCAGCAGATGGCAACGGCGATGGCCATGTATCCGGGAGTCAAGGACGCGTTCGCCCGCCTCAGCAAGGAAGACCTGGGCGGCACCGCAATTCAAACGACGACGTCGGTCGACGCCGTAAAGAGTGCCGAGCAGATGAAGCAGGAGGCATCGAGCTCGTCGAGCTCGTCATCAGCCTCGACCAATGAGCCTGCGGCTCCGACGTCGATTGGGGGAGCGCTTGGCGGATTCATGCGCAAACGGGCGCAACAGCAGGAACAAAAGCCTGCAGCCGCTGCCCCGAACGCCAATCCGGCGCGAGCAACCTTCATGACGATCAACAACGAAGTCCTGAAGATTGCGACCAACGTCACGGCTGCCGACGTGGCGCTGCCGGCGGGGTTCAAGGAAGATAAATAAACCTGTCAGGGCAGTTGGCAAATGGCAGAGGGTACTGGTGCCCTCTGCCATCGTCCTTCTGCCATGACATCGCGCGACGTGGTCGAGATCAGTATCCAGAGAGCTGACGGAGCGCCTCCGTAATCTTGTCCGCGTTCGGCAGGTTGTAATGCTCGAGCACCTGCGAGAAGGGCGGGTGCGTGTCGGGATATGTGAGGCGCATCACCGGCGCATCCAGGGCTTCGAACCGCTCTTCCACGACCACTGCCGCGAGCTCTGCACCAATTCCCAGCGTCTTCACGTCTTCGTGCACGATGAGCAGCCGGCTTGTTTTCTCGACCGACGCAAAGATCGCCGCCTTGTCGTACGGCATCAGCGAGCGGAGATCGATCACTTCGACTTCGACGCCTTCCTTCGCCAGCCGATCGGCCGCCTCGAGCGACGGCTGCACCATCGCACCGTAGGTGACCAGCGTCGCATCGCTGCCGGGCCGCCGGATCGCCGCGACCCCAATCGGAACGATCTCATCGTTCTCCGGCACCGGACCCTTCGCACGGCGGTAGAGATACTTGTGCTCGAAGTAGATGACCGGGTTGTCGTCGCGGATGGCCGCCTTCAAGAGACCCTTCGCATCCCACGGCGTCGCGGGCGCCACGACCTTGAGGCCGGGACGGTGGATGAACCATCCCTCCGGGTTCTGCGAGTGGTACAGCCCGCCGCCCACGTTGCCGCCGCCTGGAGCGCGCACCACGATCGGGCAGGTGACGCGGCCTCCAGTGCGGTACCGCAGCGTGGCTGCCTGATTCACGATCTGATCGAAGCCACAGCTGATGAAGTCGGCGAACTGCATCTCGGCGACAGGACGATAGCCGCGCTGCGACGCGCCGATGCTGACCCCGACGATGGCCGATTCGGAGATGGGTGTATCGAGGCAGCGAGCCTCGCCGAACTCATCCACCAGGCCAGCCGTCACGCCAAAGGCACCGCCATACGGGCCCACGTCCTCGCCGAGGACGAATACTTTCGGATCGCGGCGCATCTCTTCGAAGAGGGCCTCGCGAATCGCTTCCAGATAGGAAATTTCCTTCGCCATGATGCGGAAATCTACGCGTAAATGTCGGTGACGGCTTCTTCGGGTGCCGGGTCCGGGCTGTCCTCGGCAAACCGGACGGCATCGTCCAGCGTGTCCTTGATGCGCTGGTCGATCTCCTGCCCCTTCTCGGCGGTCAGCACGCTCAAGTGCTCGAGGTACGAGGTGAACGTGATGAGCGGATCGCGGCTCTTCCACATCGCGAGCTCTTCCTTCGTGCGGTAGAACGCCTTGTCGTGCTCCGAGTGGCCGTGCCACCGGTAGGTTTTGCACTCGATGAGCGTCGGACCTTCACCCGCACGAGCGCGCCGGCGGGCACCCTTGACCGCCTGATACACCGCGAGGACGTCGTTGCCGTTGATAGCGACGCCGTCGAAACCGTACCCCTCGGCGCGGACGGCGACATCCTCGACGGCCATGCTCTTCTCAATCGGCACCGAGTACGCGTAGAGATTGTTCTCGCAGATGAAGAGGATGGGCAGCTTATTAACGCCGGCGAAGTTCAGCGCTTCGTGAAAGTCGCCCGTGTTGCTGGCGCCTTCGCCGAAGTAGGCGATGCAGACGCTGTCCTTCCCTTCCATCTTCATCGTCAGGCCCACGCCCGCAGCGACGGGAAGGTTCGCGCCGAGCATGCTCGTGTTCCCGAAAATCCCGAGCTCGTTGACGCCACTGTGCAGGGCCGAGTCGCGGCCTTTCGAGAGGCCGGTCGCCTTGGCGAACATCTGCGCCATCATCTGGCGCGCGCTGACACCCTTCATGAGGAAGGTGCCGAGATCGCGATGGAGCGGAAAGATCCAGTCATCCTGCCGCAAGCCGAAGCAGGTGCCGACGACAATCGCTTCCTGGCCGATGCCTGTGTACACACCGCTTCGCACCTTGCCCTGCCGCACGCCGAGACTGAGGCGCTCGTCAAACGCGCGGATGAACTTGAGCCAGTAGTAGATCTCGAGGAGCTCTTCGGTGCTGAGCTTGAATTTCGTCCGTTTGATTGGGGTTCGTGCTCTGGCTTGGGCCATCGAAATAGTAAGTGTAATCCAAACAATTCACGGTTGAGCGAGGACGACGGCAAGCAGCAACGCACGCTGCGTGCCTTTCCACGCATCGGTGGCATCGAACATCTCGTGTTCGGTGTGGGCTCCCGAGCCGCGGCCGCCTGTATCGATCGTCACCGCGGGAATTCCAAGACTGAGCGGCAGATTGGAATCAGTCGAGCCTTCCGCGAACGAGACGGGCAGGTTCAACGCCTTCGACACCGAGATCGCGGCCAGGACGATGGGCGCTGTTGAAGGCACGCGTCCTGCCGGACGCATTCCGACCGTCTCTATCGTCACGGTCAGCGCCTGGCTGTTCCACCGCGCATTCTCCTGCGCCACCGCGTCCTGCACCGCTTGACGGAACTGCTTTTCGAGCGCGCGCAGTGACACGGCATCGCCAGAGCGCAGATCCACTTCCATCCACGCCTCGCTCGCAATGGCATTGATCGACGTGCCGCCGCCAATCCTGCCCACGTTGAACGTCGTGCGGGGCGAGCCCGGCACCTGAAAATCGCCGATGCGTGCGACGGCCCGGCCAAGCGCGTGAACCGGGCTCACCGTACCGAAGGAGCCGAAGCTGTGCCCGCCCGGCCCTTTGAAGGTGACGCGAAAGCGCGCGCTGCCGATGGCGATGTGAGTGATGCCGAGACCTTCCCCGTCAATGGACACGAAGCGATCGATCCTGTCCTTCAGCGTTTCGTTGAAGAGACGCTTGACCCCACGCAAGTCGCCGAGCCCCTCTTCGCCGACGGTGCCGACGAAGGTAATCGTGCCTGGTGTCGCCACGCTGGTCTTGTTCAGCGCCCTCGCAACGGCGACGAGATCCGCAAGCCCGCGACAATCGTCGCCGATTCCTGCGCCTCGCAGGACGTATCCCTGCCGGCGAACCGTGACGTCGGTACCTCGCGGAAACACTGTGTCGAGGTGAGCGCTCATCACGACGTGCGGCGTCGTGCTCGCACCAGGCCGCTCGCCGAGGACGTTGCCTTCGGCATCGATGCGAACGTTCTTCAGGCCGACGTCGCGGAACATCGACGCATACAGCTCTGCCCGGTTTGCTTCCTGAAATGGCGGCGCTTCGACCTGGCAGATCCGGATCTGATCGTCGATCGTCTGCAGCTCGTCGGTTCGCGCAAACTCGACCGCCGCCCGAACCGGCGCCTGCTGAAGAAGCACCGCACCCAGGTCGGCCGGACGCTGCTGAGCAGCCGCGATGGAGGGCGATCCCGTCATTCCCAGGAGGCCAGCTATCAGGACAAAACCCAGGCGGTTCATGTAAACAGGCAAGTATTACACACCCACTACGGCTTTTGCCGCCGTCACGCAGTCGGGGCACAGATCGAAACCCGCATCGCCAGCGAGAATGCCGTACACACGATCGAGCGGCATGCCCTTTCGATACGGCCGGTCCGCAGACAACGCATCGAACTTGTCGGCCGTGGCGAGCATTCGGGCGCAGAGCGACAGTTGATCGCCGCGCAGGTTGCGATAGTAGCCACGCCCGTCCATCCGCTCGTGATGGGCGCTCGCGTCGAACGCGAACTCGCCGAACACAGGAACACGCTCGAGAATCTGGTAGGTGTAGTACGGGTGAAGCCGCACGACGCCCCACTCGCTGTCGGTCAGACTCCCCGGCTTATCGAGAATGCGGTTCGGAACGGCCAGCTTGCCGATGTCGTGCAGCAGCGCCGCGCGCTTCGTGCGCACGCACTCGGCGTCCGTCAGGCCGAAGTGCGCCGCCATCGACGTGGCGAGATCGGCCACGCGCCGGGAATGGTCGTAGGTAAACGGCGACTTCGCGTCGACAACCCACGCAAAGGCGACGGCGATCTGATCGAGCCGCGCCTGGTCGACGGCAAATTGCATGGCCTGCGGCTCGACGGCCGAGACTTCCGTCTCGAGCTCGGTCGATGCCACTTGCGACCACAGCGTCGAATCGGCGGCAACGCCGGCGAAGGCCTTGACGAGATCGGGATCGAACCAGCGGCCGCGCCGCTCGCGCACCACAGTGAGGGCGGCAGTCGGACCATCCTGTTCGGCAAAAATCTCGGCGACCTGAGCCAGGCCGACGATCCTCGCGAGGAGAGGGATGTTCTGCCCTTTCAGGCCGCCGGGATACCCGCCGCCATCCCAGTGCTCGTCCATCGAACGGATGGCTTCAGCGGTCGCCCGAGAAAATCCCAACGCCTGCGCGATCTCTGCGCCACGCTCGCACCTGATCTGATAGATGGAACGGCCGAGGGCGCGGCCTCCGGTTGCAAGCGCAATCAGCTTCCTGACACGCGCTCCGATCGGGCCGCCCGGTTCGGTGAATCGCAACGCATACGATGCCTTGCCGCGAAGCGTCCGCCAGTCCTGTTCCCACGCGCCTCGCTTCGCCGCCTGATCGTCGCCGCCGAAGAGTTGAAACATACGGTCGGCATTGCTCGAGCATCCCGCATCCTTGAGCAACAGCGCGTAGAACAGATCCTGCTGCTGTTGCTCAGGCACACCGATGTGTCGCGCGAGCGCCATGCCGATGAGGCACGTCCTCGCCGAGTGCCCGCACGGATGCCCTTCGGTCAGGTCGAGCGCGTATGACAGCGCAGAGAGGATGGTGCTGACGCTGATCGTGGACACGACGCCGCAGTCTACAGGAACTCCGGCGAGCCATTCCTGAAGTCACCTCCAAGAATCGCGGCCGAATCGGCGCCGAGCCAGCGATCGATGACGCGTGCATACACCGATCGGAAGTCGGTTTCGTGCCGCACGTCGGTGGCGTTGTTCTCGAGGGTCGGATTGCCGGGATCGGGCGAGAGCGATGGCGCCGTGCCGTAGATACCGCCACGCACCTGGCCGCCGATGGCCATCATCACGCTGGCAGCGCCGTGATCGGTGCCGCCACTTCCGTTCTCCACAATGCGGCGCCCGAACTCGGAGAACTGAAGAATCAGCGTGTCGTTCAGCAGACCATGGCTGCCGAGATCCTGGTAGAAGGCGGCAAGACCGTCGTTCAATGTCGTCATCAGGGCGGCGTATGTGCCGCCCTGGGCCGCGTGCGTGTCGTATCCACCCGTCTGCACCCAGAAGATCCGCGTGCCGATCTGCGTGACGAGGGCGCCAGCGACAGTGCGCAGGGCCAGCCCGAACCCGTTGTTCGGGTACACCACCGCCGGCTCGTATGCGCCAACCGTAGACACCCGATCGAGGGTGGCGAGCGCAGACTGCATGCTCGCGTTGACGAACGCGAGATGCGGGCGATGCAGCGGGAGATGCGAGGACATACGGGCGGCCGCCGCGCGCTCGAGCTCGGCCTCAGCGGCGCCATTCGGACTGGTAAACGCGTAGGAAGCCGGATTGGTAATCGACGGCACGGCCACCAGGCGCGACAGCAGCGAGTGCGGCAATTCGGAACTGGTGTTCCAGCCGAACAGCGGGTCGACTGGTGGTGGAATCATGTCGAGATATCGCCCGATCCATCCCGCACCCTGCGGTGAAAGCGGATTGGCTGTCGACCAGATATCGGTTCCCTCGAAATGCGAGCGGCTCGAGTTTTCATAACCCGTGCGCTGGATCAATGCGAGCCGGCCCTCGTTGAACATCGCTCTCAGGCCGGTGAGACGCGGGTGGAGTCCAAGCTCGTTGCCCGCGCCATCCCTGCCTATCTGCAGCACCTGGCCGGCAGGAATCCCCAGCGTCGGGCGACGGGTCTGATAGAACGGATCGCGGTACGGCACGAGCATGCTGAGCGAGTCGTTGCCGCCGCCGAGGTACAACACGACAAGATTCCTGAATGAGGCACCCTGCGCCAGCGCGATGTCGCAGAGAAATCGCGGCGCGGCAAACCCGACGCTGAATGCGGCCACGCCGCCGCGCACGAAATCGCGTCTGGTGTATGTCATACCAGCTGATACTCCGAAGAGCCCACGATGAGGTGCAGCAGTCCAGGCGCTTTCACACGCAGCTGCGATGCGCCTCCGGTCCAGGCACCGCCGCTGCGCAGGTAATCGAGAAGACTGTTGTATGCGTGCGGTTCGAAGGGCGACGGCGTCAGTCTGTCGAGATAAAACGACAGCAGCGCTTCCGGCGTGGCGCCGTTTCCGTTGGCGGCGGCGGCAATGTCGTTTCGCTGACTCGAAGTCAGCGATGCCGCGAAGTTCATCCTCGCGAGCATCGATGCGGTCGAGAACCACCCCGCACCTCGCTCCCACCCGGCGACATCCGGCGGCTCGAACAGCTGCTGTCCCATGTTCGATAACGGATTCAACGCTCTGTTGAGCGTGAAGCCGGCGTATCCCACCTCTTTGAACGATCGTGCAACGTACTCGACGGGCCACGAGAACCTGGCGAAATAGCTCGACGGCGAGTCGAACTCTGGTGACGACAGCACGGCGTGCACGACCGGCGCCATGTGACAGTCGCTCTGTGCGTAAATCGTGGCAATGCGCGCGACGAATCCTTCGTTGGCGGGCTGGACTTCACTGACAAAAAACGACCACAGCTTTCGCGCCAGCCTGCGGCCCGTCTCCGGGTGGCGGGCCAGCGCCGCAATCAGATCGATACCGTCCTGCATGCCGCCTGACGACGCCCGCGCAGGAATGGTCTTCTGGCCATTGGTATAGACGGGAAAGCTGAACGTCTTCGGATCTGTGTCGTGCTGGGCCGCGTTGTAGACGAACTGATAGAACGTGCCCGGATCGCGAGCCTCGCCGATGCGCTGAATGTTCCAGCCTGTGAAGACCCTCGCACCGGCATACACGTCGCTCTCGGTGAACTGGCCGACGCCCATGGTGAACAGCTCCATCACCTCTCGCGCGAAATTCTCCTGCGGGCGTACACGTGTGTTGAGGCGGCCGTCGAGCCAGAACAGCATGGCGGGATCTCTGGCGACTTCGAAGAGCAGATCGCGGAAGTTCGGCAGCGCGTATGCGCGAAAGAGCTCCAGCTGGCCGGGCAGCCCGGCAGGATGCTCGGACCGCTTCGCCGCCATCATCTGCGTCGCGGCCACGCCGCCCACAGCGTTCGCAATCTTGCTGTAGGCCGTCGCAAAATGCTGGTGCCAGAACAACGCCATTTTTTCCTGCAGCGGCCGGCGTGTATGGATCATGCGGAAGAGCCACCGCTGCCGCGCATCGTTGATGATCGTGCCGGGAGAAAACGGCTCCATCCCTCCGGACGAGGGCGTGACGGCGGCATAGCCGCCCTGGCCGATGAACTGATCGACATCCTCCGGCGCACGTTGATAGTCGACGAGCGCCTCGAGTGTGGCCAGGAAACCGCGCTGGCCGAACGCCGCCGCCTCGGCGCCCGATGCGCCGAAACCTGCGCGACGCAACAGGTGTTGGATCCGTGGGTCAGGAGGCATCCTGAAACCTGAAATCT
This sequence comes from Vicinamibacterales bacterium, assembly GCA_963811435.1. GTDB lineage: Bacteria > Acidobacteriota > Vicinamibacteria > Vicinamibacterales > JAMQPK01 > JAMQPK01. The sequence goes on along the minus strand of CAWERD010000002.1, from coordinate 1,216,077 downwards.
AGAATCTGAAATCTGGAATCTATAATCTACAGTCTTCACGACCGGATTTGAGATCTAGATTCTAGTTTTTAGATTTCAGATTCCAGATTTCAGATTTGTGATCGACTATTTTCCTGGAAGCTTTCCGCGGCTGGCGAGGTTGGCGAGCAGTTGATACGCACCGTCGGTGCCTGCGGTCACTTGGCGCCACAGTCCGAGGCCGACAAAGATCCAGCGCCCCTTGCCGACATTCGCGTTCACAAGGGCGCCCTTCTTCCATCCCGTGTTGTGCTCGAACGGTTCCTGAATCTGGATGAGGTCGGTGTAATGCTCGTCGGCGGCGGCGACGAAGTACGTGCCCCGCTCCTGCACCCAGTTGCGCCATGCCGCGTCGCCGATCTCGTTCGGAAAGTGAAAAACGGGATCGTCCGACGAAAGAATCTGGACCTGACCGTTCTCGTCGGTCACTCGCGTGTTGCTGAAGCCAAGGGGGAACGGCGCGTACTGCGTCCACGTGTTGTTCCGGTTGTACTGGACGACGACGGTACCGCCGGCAGCGGCGTAGTCGAGAATGCGCTTGTTGTTGGCGCGCAGATCGTCACGGCTGTCGTACGCGCGCACGCCGATGAAGATGGCGTTGTAGCGGCTCAGGTCGGTCCACGCGAGCTCGTCCGAATCGAGCAGCTGCACGGTTGCGCCCAGTCCGCGAAGCGCCGCAGGCACCTCGTCGCCGGTGCCCATCACGTAGCCGACGTTGAGATTCGGCGCGAGACGAACGTCCATCACCTTGACGGCTACCGTGGCAGGCAGCTCCAGCTGCTGTCGCTGAATGTGCGGATATTCGACGACCTGGAATCCGCTATCGAACGTCTGCGCATCGGCAATGGCCACCGATTTCACGATGTACTGGCCCAGTGCCGTCTTCGCAGCGGGCCGGAGCGTAAATCGCACGGTCTGCGCTTCGTCTTCGCGCGTGAAGTTCACGGCCTGCGCCGGCGTGGCGGTCCATCCCGATGGCACGTCCATGCGCACCTGGCCCTGCGCCGCACCCTTTCCGTGATTGGCAACCGTGACCCGCGCTTCGCGATCGACAGCCGTGGTGGCCCCACGGCCCGCGGGAACAATCGCGATTGACGGCGCGACGCGCACCGACAGGCGCGGCACGACCGCGAGCTCCATGCGCTTCTCACCTTCGAGCTCGCGCCCTTCGTATCTGAACTGCACGGATCGATCGAAGTTCAGCTGGGTGCCGCCAGCCGCCAGCGCGAATGACACACGAAACGGTGTGGGCCGGAACGGCAGGCCGAACGGCGCGTCGGGCTCGAACGCGTATCTCGCGGCGTTCGGCAGCGGCTTCCAGTAGGGTTTCGTGATTCTGGCGTCGGGGGGAATGCGGGCCGCCGCGTCGCATCGATAAACCGCGGCCACCGCGAGGTCTCCAGACTGACACGCAGACGGAGACAAAACCCCATTCAACGTGACAGATGACACGGTGACCGGCCGGCCGCGATCGCCGATGGTGATCGACACACGAACGTCCTGTCCCGGAACGACGATGCCATCGTCGGCGAGGACTTCGACACGAAGCCCGTGCGACAGCAGGGCGGCTTCGTTAAACTGCTCTTCCTTGGTCTTGAGCCGCTCATCGATGTTGAAGCGAGCTTCGCGCGACAGCTCCATCGTGCCAAGCTGTTGCCTGAGTGCACGCACAGCACTCAATCCTGCAAGGATTGATGGCGCGACCGCGAACGGATCGCCCGCCTCGAACGTTTTTTGCGCCGCAGATACCTGATCGGCGATCGTGCGCAGGCCTGAGACGAGCGCCGCGGGGGGTGTTCCTCCGGCAAAGGACGCAAGACCTGGAATAGTCGCGTCGATCCCCTGGAATAGCGATGCTTCCTCGCCGGAGTTGGCCGGCACCAAAGAATCCATCAGGAGAAATCGCTGCTGGGACGGTCCCGACGGCAACGCCAGGAGCTGTCCCATCGCCTGACTCTTGTGCATGCCGCGCTCTTCCGTACCGATTTCGACATACGTGCGGCCGAGCAGCGGATCGAATCCAGAAATGTCGAAGGACGCGGCATTCAACGCACCGAGGGGCAACGGGCCACCGGCAGGGGCCGCGCCTCGTCCGCGTCCGCCTCCTCCGGGACCACCGAACGTGTAGTAATACTTGCGCGGCTGCCAGGGCATGAGCCCCTCGCGGATCTGCTCTGGATAGCGCGAGGCATCGCCGGCCGCCTTGAAGGCTTCGCGACTCAGGAGGCCCGATGTCTGATGATGAAGCCCGCCGGCGGTACCGGTCGGGTTCATCCCAACCATGACATCGGGACGCGTCATGCGGATGAGCCGCACGTAGTCGCCGATAATTTCGTCCCTGCCCCACTTTTCCAGCGTCTCTTCGATGCTGAAGGAATAGCCGAAGTCGATGGCTCGCGTGAAGTACTGCTCGGTCGAGTCGAAGCGGTGCATGGCTTCGAGCTCTCCGGTTCTCAGCACCGCCAGCGGATCGTTGAGCTCGGGGCCGATTTCATTCTGGCCACCGTCGCCGCGAGTTGCGGTCGCAAGAACCGTGCGGATGCCGCGGCCTCGATTCAAATACACGTGGAGCGCGTTGTTCTCGTCATCCGGGTGGGCCGTCGCCTGCATGAAGACTGCAGTGGTGCTGAGCTGCCGCAGCACCAATCCGAGTGCGACTGACCCATCTTCGAGATCGATGGGCCGCACGCGCAGTTGCGCCGCGGGGGCCAGACTCCATGCGAGCATCGCCGACACTGTGCCGATGAGGCCTGCACGCTTCAGCGTCATTTGGAGGTCTGAATGACTTCCTGATAGTACGCCTCGTACTGCGGGACCACGCGGCCGGCGCAAAAGTGGCGCCTGACGCGCTCGAGGCCCGCTCGCGCGAAGCGTTTGTGCATGACGGGATCGCTGAGCAGCGAGACGGCGCCCTTCGCCATGCCGTCAATATTCTCGGGGTCGCACAGAAGTCCCGATACGCCGTCCTCGACCACTTCCGGCAGGCCGCCGACCCGAGACGCCACAACGGGCACTTCGCACGCCATCGCTTCGAGCGCGGCAAGCCCGAAACTCTCCTGAGCCGATGGGAGCAGGAAGAGATCCGACACCGATAGCAGCGGCACCACCTGGTCCTGTTCGCCGAGCGCTTCGACGTCGCATGCCAGACCGTATTCGTGAACCATCCGCATGGCCCGGCCGAGCTCGGGGCCCTCGCCGACGAGGATGAGCTTGGCTCGCACGTCTTTGCGCACGCGCTGGAAGATCTCCACGACGGCATCCACGCGCTTGACGGGCCTGAAGTTCGAGAGATGAATGATCAGCTTGTCGTATTTGGAAGGCGGGCACAACTTTGCGCGCAGGTCCGGCAGATCGCGGCGCTTGTGCTCGTCGCATTCGAGAAAGTTCGGAATGACGCGGATGTCCCGCTTGATCGGCAGCGCCGCGTAGGTATCGCGCCTGAGGCTGTCGGAAACTGCCGTGACGCCGTCAGACTGATCGATCGAGAAGGCGACCGTTTCCGAGTACCGAGGGATCGCTGCCGAGGAGCGTGATGTCGGTGCCGTGAAGCGTCGTGATGACTTTCGGCACCTTGGAATCGGGACCGCCGTTGGTGGCGGCCAGAATCTGCTTCGCGAGATACGCGGCGGTCGCGTGCGGAATGCCGTAGTGCGCGTGGACGATGTCGAGTGAAAACTCGCGTGACAGCAGCACGATGGCGTTCGCAAGCGACAGCAGATATTGAGGCTCGCGGAAGAGGGGATAGCTCGGCGTGTGCACACGGTGAAACGCCAGACCCGCCTCGTACTCGCCGAGACGGAACGGCGGCTCGGTGCTGATGAGATGCACCTTATGGTCGCGACGCGCCAGCGACTTCGCCAGCTCGGTGGCGACAATGCCGCTGCCGCCCACAGAGGCGTAACACACCACTCCGATATTCATTGCCTGTCGCGTCCCCTGTCTTTCAGCAGATGCTCGCGCACCACCGGCTCGCCCACGACGATGCCCTCAGCAAAGGATACGCCAGCGAGGGCGCCAAACTGCGCGTCGCGGCTCTCAATCAGCTGATTGAACCCGGCAGAGTTTAGACGCGTTTGCGCGGACTCGGTTGCACGGGTGAACTGACTCGCATAGCACGCCAGCGCCCGCCGCTTGACTTCGTAGTAATCCGAGACGTCGACGACAAACGAGACCGGCCCCGAGTCGTTGATGAAGTAGTAGCACACCCACCCGGGCTGCCAGGGATTGCCCGCTGCCGCATATCGCCGCAGCTTGGCATTGAACACGGCGTTCCGCAGCATCGCCGCAGAGGCTTCGTGGTCGGGGTGCCGGTCGCGCCAGTACGGAATCGCGACCGTCTGTGGCTGCGTGCGCCGAATCAACTCGACGACCGTACGCGTGTGATCTTCGGAGGTGCCGATCGCCCTGTCAGGCAATCCGAGGTTTTCTCGCCAGGCCGCTCCAAGCACCTTGCACGCCGCATCCGCCTCTCTCACGCGCTCTTCCGGCGTCCCGTTGCTCGACATCTCGCCGCGGGTCAGATCGCACAGCCCGACGGTGTGTCCCATCGCGGCGTGCTTGGCCAATGTCCCCCCCAGGCCGATCTCCAAATCGTCTGGATGCGGACCAAAGGCAAGCAGATCCACCGCGTTCATTCGCGTATCCGGACGAAGGAAAACGGCTCATCAGCCTTGTCGGGCTCATCGTGATAGTGCCGCAGGATGATGCGGGCCGCGGTGAACGACAGGCCCAGCCCGCCGCTGCCGCCGCTGAACGCGAAATAGTGGTGTGGATAGTTCCGGTGTGGTCCGTAGTACGGAACGCCGTCAATCGTGCGCGAGTGCTCGACGTCCCAGGCGTACTCCGGCATCATGCCGGAGATGGCCGAACGCAAGACCGAGAGCTCGTACATCAATTGCCCGGTGCGCTGCACAAGGGCGCGCTCTCTGGCGCGATCGGGAACGCTGACCTGATCGGCTCCGGAGAAGAGCACACGGTTGCCGGTCCAGTGCGTCCAATGATCGGGTAAAGCCGTGTCGCGGAGAATCAAATCCGGCGGCGTCATCTCGCGCCGCACGGCGGCCGGCAACTCGGGCGTGAGCACGACATAGTTGTCGCAGCGAACGAAGCGACGACGCAGCGGCTTGAAGTCGTCGATCGGATAACCGGTTGCCACGACAACCTTCGAAGCCGTGACCACCCCGCCCTCAGTCTTGATCTCGGCCGTGCGGCGTCTCGGGCGGATGCGCGTGACCGGCGACTGCTCGAACACCTTCGCGCCGCGCGCAACGGCGGCCCTGGCGAGACCCAGCGTCGCCTTGTAAGGGTCGACGCTGGCATTGCCGTGCGTGATGAGGCCGAAGCCGTTCGCGCCGATCCGCCGGGCGAACGGCGCACCCTTGAGCGACGCCACCTCGAGGCCCGCATCGCGGAGCGCGCTGTACTCCTTCTGGAGCTCCTGAATGCCGTCGGGCGTCGTGCTGAAATGCACCGCGTCGCGAATCTCGAGGCCGCATTCGATCCGCAGCCGTTTCAGCGCGGCAAGATACTCGAGCGATCCGCGGCGGGCGCCCTGGTAGATATAGCGCGCATCGCGAACGCCGTGCTGCTTCGCCAGCTTGTAAAAAAACGGCTCGGGCTCGTGAAGGACGATGCCCGCCCCCCGGCCGGCCTGACGCTGCGCGATGCGTCCCTCTTCGAACAGTGCGACGTTGACACCGGCGGCCGCGAGCACGTATGCCGTCGCGCAGCCCATCGCGCCACCACCAACGATGGCGACGTCGGTATGCAGGTCGCCTCGATGCCGTGGATACGACGGACGCCGGGAGGAGGGGAAGCGGTCCAGCCAGAAGCTGGTGCCGTAATGTGTCTTTGCCAATGTGAAGTCATTCTATTGAGTGCAGGGGCGAAAGGGCAAAGGGAGGGGGCGCGCCGGGAGAAGGTCGGCAAGGGTCTGATGTTCATTTCTCTGAACGTCCGAGGCCGTCGTGACGCTCGACGCTTGCACCCGAGGCCGCGGCGTTCCGGTCAAAGACGGCGACTGGGGCTACAGGCTTCTCGTGGTCGACGATCTCGACGGCAACCAGCTTTTCTTCAACTATCCGAACGAGCCTCAGAGGCTAGGCTTCCCCATCCGTTCTCTTTCTTGTCTCAGCAGCGTCTGCTTACGCGGGATCCCCCATCTGTATCCGCCCATGGACCCGTCAGTCCGAATGACGCGATGGCACGGGATGAGGAGCGCGACGGGGTTGGTCGCGCAGGCGCGGGCCACCGCGCGGGTCGCTGTCGGCTTGCCGATGGCGGCCGCCACCTGTTGATACGTGCGCGTCTCACCGTAGGGGATGGCCTGAAGATGCTTCCAGACACGCCACTGAAACGCGGTGGCACGCACGTCGAGCGGCAACTCGACGTGTGGCGATCTCCCTTTGAGATGGTCGAGCAGCGTGCGTACTTGCACGCTGAGGATGTGGTCGTTGCGCCGCACGGCCGCGTTCGGATATTCCTCGCGCAGGTCCTTCTCGAGCGCGCGATCAGTGTCGCCGATCATCACACGGCACACGCCGCGCGTGGTCGCCGCGAGCAAGAGGCGGCCAAGCGGCGAGTCGGCAATCGTGAAATCGATCGCAACGCCGGGCGCGCCCTTGCGATAGGTCGCCGGCGTCATGCCGAGCGCCGCATCAGCCCGCTCGTACAGGCGGCTGCTCGATCCATAGCCCGCGTCGTAGAGCGCCGGCGTCACACGCTCGCCTTTTCTGAGGGCCGTTTTCACCTGGCCCAGGCGGCACGCCTCGGCAAACGCGCGCGGCGAAATGCCGACGACCTGCGTGAACGCGCGCTGAAAGTGGAACCGGCTCAGCCCCACGCGCCCGGCCAGCGCGCCGAGCGTGTGGCGCTCCTCCGGATTGGCCTGGATGATCTCGCACGCTCGTTGTATCTGTTCAATCTGTGTGGTCATACAGACGACGATAGTTCACGCCGCAAACCCAATCTATCCGAACATTGCTCTTCGGTTCTCAATAAGAAAACAGGAAATCAGGAGGTCAGGAGGTCAGGGAGCTTTCCTGATGATCTCCTGAGCTCTTGTTCAGTACTCAGAACCATACCCACGGTGAACACCACCACGGCTCCGATGACGTTGTGCCACAGGAACGAGATGTCGGGGCGCCAGAACGCCACCGACGCCACAGTCGTCATGCCTGCAATCAGACCGACGAACGCACCGGTGCTCGCGGCACGGCGTGTCAGGATGGCCAGCATGAACACACCGAGAATCGACCCGTAGAAGAAAGACCCGAACCGGTTCACCACTTCGATGAGCGGCCCGAGGCTGCTTGCGTATACGGCCACGATGCCGGCGAACACGCCCCAGAACCCCGTGGCGGCCCGCGAGACCGTCAGGTAATGCTCATCTGGCGCCGACGGCCTGAAAATCCGCTTGTAGAAGTCGATGACCGATGCCGTCGAGAGCGAGTTCAGCTCGGCCGCAATCGAATCGGTGGCGGCGGTAATGATGGCGGCGATCCAGAGCCCGACGATACCGACAGGCAGCGCCGTGGTAATCCAGGTCGGAAACACGTAGTTGATGTCGTTGTAGGACGCATCGTGGGTCGTCTGCTTCACGAGGGCCGCGGCTTTCGTCCTGATCGATCGCAGGGCCTGGTCGTTGCGCCTGAATTCGTCGGTGGCACGCGCCTCGTCACGCACATCGTGCGCGTGGCGGGCGGCCGCAATCTCAATCGCTGCCGTACGCCTCTCTTCAAAGGTGACCTGAAATTCACGCTGCAGCGCATCGTAGGCTGCCGCTGATTCCCCCGACCGCACCCGCTCGTCGTGCACCGGGTTGAACAACAGCGGCGGCTGGTTGAACAGGTAGAACAGAAACGTGAACACGCCGACGATGAGCACGAGGAACTGGAGCGGAATCTTCCAGTACGCGCTCATCAACAGCGATGTCCGCCCCGCGTCCACCGATTTCGCGGTGAGGTAGCGCTGCACCTGGCTCTGATCGCAGCCGAAGTACGACAGCATCAGGAACAGGCCGCCGAGCATGCCCGACCAGAAGGTGTAGGTCTCGGTCAGGGTGAACCTGAAGTCGAACGCCTGGAGGCGGCCGGTGCCGCCCGCGATCGACAACGCGTCGACGACTCCGACGCCATCCGGCAGTCCCCTCACGAGAAAGACCATGGCGATCACAAGTGCGAACACCGTGAGGCCCATGGTCTTGACGTCGGTCCAGGTGACCGCCTGCACGCCGCCGAGCATGGTGTAGATCACGGCCGGCACCAGAATCAGCAGCGTCGTCATGGTGACGCTCCATCCGAGCACGACCGACAACACCACGGCCGGCGCGGCGGCAATCGCGCCGCACGACATCGCGCGCGAGACGAGAAACAGCCCGCTCGTCAGCGTGCGCGTTTTCAGATCAAAACGCCGTTCGAGGTACTCGTATGCGGTGTAGACCCTGGCGCGGTAGAAAAACGGCACGAGCGTGGCGCACAGGATGACCATCGCGAGCGGCAGCCCGTAGTAGAACTGCACGAAGCGCAGCCCGTCGTTGTAGCCCTGTCCCGTCGTGCCGACCAGCGTAATGGCACTGAGCTGCGTCGCCATGACAGAGAGGCCGACAGCCCACCATGGCATCGATCGGTTCGCGAGAAAGTACGACTCGGTCGTGCGCTCGAGCTTGGTTCGCTTGACGCCGTCCCAGACGAGCCATGCGATGTAGGCGGCGACCACCGCCCAGTCGAGAAGATGCACGGCTCAGATTCCGAAGTGGCGCTGCAGCCAGAACAGGCCCAGCAGCACGAGCACCTCGACGGCCATCACCGAGATGTAGGTGCGCGTCCAGTTGCGTGCGGATTCGTCGGACATCTGGGCTCGGAGTATAGATGCTATTGCTTCGAGGCCAGCCATGCGTCGCGAAACGCGCGCTCGGCGGCTGTCAACTGGCGCCCGGCCTGCTCCGCAGGCACGAGCTGTAAACGAGGATCGTCGGCGACCGTGACTATGAGCTCGCGCGCCACGCCACGGCGGCGAATCGCCAGCCGGATGGTGTCTCCCGGCCGCCGCCGCTGGACGATCTCGTCGAGGCGCGAAGAACCGCTCATGGCGATCCCGTCGACCGAGAGGAGCTCGTCATCGCGATCGAGTCCGGCCGAGTAGACGGGCGTATCCTCGAACGTCGGCTGGGTCACCCGCGCGCCAGTGGCACCGGATTCCAGCGACACAGGACCAATCCACGCACGGCCCGGATTTCGTTTCCTCAGAACCAGGCCGGCGCGCGCGACGAGCGACGCGTAGTCAACGACATCCCGCCCCTGAATGAACCGGTTGAAAAACTCGTCGGCAAACGCGCGATCGCCTGACACCTCGGCGAGGACATTCCGCAGATCCTGAATCGTGTACGGCCGGCCGACCGCGCCTTCGACCGGAGACGGCGGGCGCCCGAACTCCTGCCACATCCTGCGCATGAAATGATCCAACGTGACTTTGTGATCGGTTCGCGCGCGCAGCGACAGGTCGAGTCCCAGTCCGATCACGGCTCCCCAGTCGTAGTAGGAAACGAAGTGGTTGCCGAAATTCGTCGGATCGCTCCACTCGGCTTGATCCACGAACTGCGCCAGCCGGCTCACCTCTTCGGCGCTTCTGTATTTTCTCGCCGGGCTCCGGATGATCCCATCGAGCGTGTAGCCAAAGTGATTTGCCAGCTCTTCCACCGACCACAGGCCCGTCCGGCGCATCGTCAGCGGAGCGTAGTAGCTCGTGAACCCTTCGGCAAACCACAGCTCTCCCGACGGGTTCGGCGCATCGAGCTTGAACGGCTCGAGCGATGCGGGCCGCATGCGCTCGACATTCCAGCTGTGAAAAAACTCGTGAGCGACAGTGCCGAGGAGCGCCAGCCGTTCATCAGGTACTCGCATGCCGTACGGTGCCGTCAGAATCGTGCTGTTCCTGTGCTCCATCCCATCGTCGGACGCCCACGGAAGATAGTCGGCGATAAAGGTGTAGGGCACCTCGTAGGCGGGCAACTCACCGAAGATCGCGCGCTCCTCCCGAACGATCCGCTCGACGGCGGCCGCGAAGCGCTCGACGTCGGCATCGGTTCCATCGTGGTGCACCGCAATCCGAAATTCGCGATCGACGTTGAAGGAGTGCATTGCGAAGTTGCTCAGCTCGACCGGGCTGTCGACCAGGTACTGAAGATTGGCCGCCGTAAACGTGCGCGGGTCGCTGGTGGGCCGCAGCTGTGTCGCCACCTTCCAGTCACCCGGCGCATCGAACGTGACGCGCACGGGCCGCTCTTCGAAGCCTCGCGCCCACATCAGCGACGCGGGAATATTCAGGTGCGCGTGCGTGGCATCGATCGCCAGGAAGGTGCCGTCCAGCCGATCGCCAAACACCTTGTAGCGCACACGGACCGCGCCGCTATGGCCCGTCACGTTCCACTGAGACGGATTCGGACGCTCGATCGGAAGGGGATTTCCGGCGCCGTTGTCGATCTGGACGTCGTAGACGTTCTTGGCGAACTCGTGAATGGCGTACCGTCCGGGAGAGGTGCGCGACATGAGCACCTGGAGGGTGCCCGGCGGCACATCGGGAAAGGTCACCTCCACCTGCATTCGATGATGTTGCGCCTCCGGGAAACTCAACTGATACACGACTGGTGATTGAGCGACCGCCGGTGAGCAGATGCTCAGAAATAGGCCAAGAACACAGACGGTCACCACAGAGGCTGCCACACTGAACGGAGGAAATACAAAGAGGCACATGCCTCTTGATTTGGGGCGCAGCGTGCCTCTTATACCTCTGTGGTTTATTACCGATGTCACGTTGATCTATCAGGTGATGGCCGTGATGAAGTCTTCTTCGGGCGCCGCACCCAGAAGCTCGACAGAATCATTGATCACCGTCTTCGGCACGCCGTTCACACGGTACCGTTGAACGAGGTCGGGAAACTCGGTGGCATCGATCGCAACGGTCGTCACGAACGCGCTTTCGATCGCCGCCTGGTTGGCCAGCGAGATCATCTGAGGACAGTACATGCAGCTTGGCGTGAAAAACACCTGAAGATGCACGGGGCCCGCGAGCGTCTTCAACTGCGCGCGGCTCTGCTCGCTCAAGCTCGTCTCGCCGGTTGCCGTCATGCGAACCGCGTCCAGCATGGTTGGCAGCTCGTTGCCGAGCGGTGCGCCGTAGTAGCGAATGCGATCGCGTCCAGGCGCGGCGATGATGAGCGCCGGTACCCGGTCGACACCGTACTCGGCGGCTTTGTCCTTGTCGAGCACGAGGTTGAGCGTCTCGAGGGTGATGTGCTCGTTGCCGTCGGCGATCTCCTCGAGCGCACGCCTCGTCGGCGCGCATGTCTCGCATCCGATCGACTTGCTCAAAAAAGATCAGCTCGTACGTTATTTGAAGAGGTCATCGAACGCCTTGCGCGCACTCGACGGGGCCTGCGGCTGCGCCTGCGAATGCGTTTCGCGCTCGATCGTCACGCGTGGCGCAAACAACTCGCACGTGTTGCGGGCGTCCTTCGGCGAAACTCTCACCGGGATGGTCTGCGCGCATTCGAAGCGCTTGCCGGTGTCGAACGATTCGCACTGCGCGCACGTGCGCAGGTCGGCGCCGCAGCGCTTGCACCGCGAATCGGCGGTGATCGCCTCGGAGAAGACGTTGCCGCATCGGGCGCAGCGCATCACTTCGTGGAAGCCCGGCACGCTGGGCGCGCGGCCCTCGAGCGCGCTTGCGCTCGGCCTTGTCGGCACGCGTTTCGATGCGATCGGCGGGCGGTTTCGGCGCCTGCGGCGCCTTCGGGCCGCCCTGCGATGGGCGGCGTTCGCGGTCTGAATCCTGATAGCCGCGCTGCCGATATTTACGATCAGACACTTGGACCGCTCCTGACTTCGGGCTTCTGGCTGCCGGCTTCAGGCCCTGAGGTCCGAAGCCAGAAGTCCGAAGCCTATTTTGACAGGTTATACTCGGTTCACCCCATGCCAAGCCGCCTCGTTCTGCTTGTTCTGTGCTGCTTCGTTGCGGTCTGCCTCGGGTTCGCGCCAGGCGTCGCCACGCAGCGCAGGCAAACGTCCGATGACGCTGGTCGATCTTCTGAACATCCCGCGCGTCGGCGACCCGCAACTCTCCCGCGACGGCAAACGCGTGACGTTTAGCTGGCGACGACCGACTGGCCGGGCAATCAGCGTGTGCCCCAGATCTGGCAGATCAACATCGACGGCACCGGGCTTCGCCAGGCTACGTGCAGGACGCAGGCGCGTACAACGCGCGGTGGTCGCCTGACGGATCGACCATCGCGTTCCTCATGCGAGGCAACATGTTTGCCTGTCCCGCCGCCGGTGGCGCCGCCGCGCCAGCTTTCGCAAGCGAACCGGCGTCGTCGACATCGCCTGGCACCCCGACGGCGCGCTCATCTATTTCCTCGCCGCCGATCCGCCAACCGACGCCGAGCGCGAACGGCAGCGGCTGCGCGGCGACATCCGCGTGCTCGACGAATTCAGGCAACGTCACCTGTGGAAGATGGCGGTCGCCGACGGCGCAGAAACACGTGTCACTGACAGGCGACTACTCCATCTTCGCCTACAAAATCGCCGCAGACGGCAAACGTATCATCGTCAGCCGCCGCCCGACGTCGCTTCCAGCCGACACAGACAGGATGGAGCTCTGGAGCATCGGCGCCGATGGCTCCACGCCCGTTCAGCTGACCAGAACGGCGTGCCGGAGGAAGACGGCGAGCTTGCCCCCGATGGGTCGCAGGTCCTGTTCATCGCCCGGGCCAACGCCCGGCAGGAGCCGTACTACAACGCAAACCTGTTCCTCGTGCCGGCGACAGGCGGACCCGCGCGCACGCCGTTTCCGGATTTTCCGTACGAGGTCCAGCGCGCGGGATGGGGTGCTGACGGCAAGTCGATCTGGATGCTCGTCAATACCGGCGTCAAGCTCGAACTGTTTCAGGTGAATCTCTCCACGCACGCGTTCAAGCCCGTGACGCAGGGCGACCACGCGCTGGTGCCCTCCTCATGGAGCACGGCTGCGGGACGGCATGTGTTCATGATCGACGAGCCGACGTCGTATCGGCGATATCTGGACCTGGACGCCGGCGTCTGGCACGGCGCCCACGCGCGTAACCAGCATCTACGACTACCTCGATCGGGACTTCGCGCTGCCGAAGCAGGAACGCGTCGAGTGGAAGGGCGTCGACGGCGTCCGGGTGGAGGGCGTGCTGACCTATCCGATCGACTACAAACCCGGTACGCGCTACCCGCTGGTCGTGCAATTGCACGGCGGGCCGGAAGCGTCCGACCGATTCGGCTGGGGGTCGATCTTCTTTTATTACCAGCCGGCCTGGGCCGCGCGCGGATATGCGATTCTGCGGCCCAACTATCGCGGCAGCTCCGGCTACGGCAACGCGTTCTATCGCGAGCCAGTGGGCGGCTATTTCAAGAACAGCCATCACGACGTGCTGGCGGGCGTCGATCGGGTGATCGCCATGGGCGTGGCCGATCCGAATCGCCTCGCCGTGATGGGCTGGAGCGCCGGCGGTCATCTCGCGAACAAGCTGATCACGTTCACGACCCGCTTCAAGGCCGCCTCATCTGGAGCGGGCGTCGCAAACTGGATCTCTCTTTATGGCGTGTCGGACACGCGCTCGGATCGCGATCTGTGGTTCGGCGGCACGCTGTGGCAGAAGAACGCTCCCCTCGAAACGTACTGGGAGCATTCTCCCGCTGAAGTACGTCACTGCGGTGCGCACGCCCACGCTGTTCTTCATCGGCGAAAACGATCCGCGCGTGCCGATGTCGCAGGCGATGGAGCTGAGCCGCGCAATCAAGGCGCAGGGCGTGCCGACCGAGGTCCACATTGCGGCCCGCGAAGGTCACGACTGGGTGCAGCCAGTGCATCAGCTCTACAAGATGAACATGGAGATGGAGTGGGTCGACAAGCACGCCCGCGATCTCCCCTACACACCGGAGCCGACTCCCGCGAAAAACGACGCCTCCGTGGTGCCCGCTCCCTAGACTTTGCGTACTCAAAGCGGGATAGACTTTCGCGGTTTTCCGCCCGCCCGAGCTTGGTCGAGGGGCGCGGCAGGCCTTCCCACTACAGACTTTTACGCATGCGCAAATACGTGTTCGGCGGTGTTGTGCTAACTCTGCTGATTGCCTCAGCAGCGGCGGCATTCTGGCCGGCGGGCCCCGTGCAGCAGCCGATCGCCTATCCACACAAGACGCACGTGACCGACAACCAGATGGAATGTCTGACGTGTCACGTGAATGCCGACCGCTCGATCGCCGCCACCATCCCGAGCGTGACCGAGTGCATGGTGTGCCACGAGAACGTGAAGCCCGAGAGCCCGGAAATCCAGAAGCTCGCGGCGTTCGCCAAAGATGGTGTGGAACCGCCCTGGGTGCGCGTCTACGGCTTTCACCCGGAAGCCGCCGTGAATTTCACCCACAAGCGGCACGTCAAAGCCGGCATTGAATGTTCGACGTGTCATGGTGACATGGCTCACGCGATGGACATTCGCGAGAACGTCAAATGGACGATGGGCAAGTGCATCGACTGCCACAAGGAAAGACAAGTGAGCATCGATTGCCTCGTCTGCCACAAATAAAAAGATGAAAAGGCGAGATTTCCTCAAGACGGGCGGCATCGCGGGCACGGCGGGCCTCATCCTCGACGGATGCGGCAAACCGCAGCAGCTGATTCCTCTGCTGATTTCTGACGATCGCTTCGTGCCCGGCGAGGAAGGCTGGGTGCGGACGGTCTGTCAGCAGTGCTCGGCAGGATGTGGCATTACCGCGCGCGTGATGCAGGGCGAGTCGATCCGGACCGTCAACGGGCAGGAAAGGCGCGTGAAGGCGGTACAAGCGAAAAAGATCGAAGGTAATCCGGACCATCCGATCAGCATGGGCGGCACCTGCGCGCGCGGGCAGGCCGGCGTGCAGGCGCTCTACCACCCCGATCGCATTCAGACGCCGCTCAAGCTGTTGGGCCCGCGTGGCTCGGGGCAGTACCAGCCCATTACCTGGAAGGAAGCGCAACAGCTGCTGGTCACGCAGCTTCAGCAGCAGCTGGCCACGCCGCAGGCCGTCGCGCTGATGACCGGCCGGCGCAATCGCGGCGCGATGGGCACCGTGATCGAGCGCTTTGCGGCAGGCATCGGCGCCACCAATGTCGTTTCGTACGACCCGTTCGATCCGGCGCCGATTCGCAAGGCCATGGAGCTCGTCACCGGGGTCTCGCGTCTGCCTGCCGTCGACTTCGCAAACGCGAGCTACCTGCTCTCGTTCAACGCGAACCTGTTCGAAACGTTCCTCTCGCCTGTTCGCCACATTTATTCATACGGCCAGTTCCGTCAGGGACGTCCGGGCCGTCGCGGCAAGTTCGTGCATGCAGAGCCGCGGTTGTCGCAGACGGCGGCGTGCGCCGACGAGTGGCTGCCACTCAAGCCAGGCACCGAAGGTCTGCTCGCGCTGGCCATGGCCCACGTCATCGTCACCGAGAAGCTGTACGACACAGACTTCGTGAATCAGAACACGAACGGATTCGCGGCATGGTCGGCAACGCTGGGCGAGTACGCGCCGGACAAGATCGCCGCTCAAGTCGACGTGCCCTCCGCCGCGATCCAGCGCATCGCACGTGAGTTTGCCGGGCGCCGCCCGAGCGTGGCCGTCGGCGACAGCCGCGACATCGCGTCCCTCACGGCGATCTACGCGTTGAACGCACTGGTGGGCGCATACGGCAAGGCAGGTGGAGTGCTGTTTGCGGCAGATGACGCCAGCGGCCCCGTGCCGCCTGCTGTCGCGGAGCCCCAGGATATTCATTCACTGACAGGCGTGATGGGCAAGGGCCAGATCAAGGCGTTGCTCGTGCTCGACACCAATCCTCTTTTCACGCTGCCCGAAGCCGAAAACCTGCGTTCGGCACTCGGCAGCGTCCCATTCATCGCGAGCCTGGCTTCGTTCCTCGACGAAACATCGGTGATGGCCGATGTGATTCTTCCGAGCCACGTCACGCTCGAGCGCTGGGTGGACGATGTGCCCGAACCGGGAGTGGGTTTCCCTGTGCGCAGTCTCGGCCAACCTGTCGTGGAACCGAGATGGGATACGCGCGACCCGGGCGACGTGCTGATCGAGACCGCGAGGGCGCTCGGCGGCAAAGCGGCAGAGGCGCTGCCGTTCGAAAACATGGCGGCGGCCGTGAAGGAATCGTTCCGATCGGTGCACGCGCTGCAGGCCGGCTCAACCGTTGATGCCGAGTTCGATGCGTTCTTCCGCAAAGTTACCGCTGCCGGAGGGTGGTGGAACCCGGCATTGGCGTCATCCGCTGCCCCTCCCGCTCAGAGCGCAGACAGCAAGCAGCCGGCGCTCCGTGTGAATTTTGTGGTGCCGCAGCAGCCGGTCGTCGCCCGTACGTTTACCGGCGATGCCTCTCAGATGCCGTTCGTGCTTCACGTCTATCCGTCGGCCGCATTCGCCGACGGGCGTACCGCGCACCTGCCGTGGCTGCAGGAGATGCCGGATCCGATGACAACCGTGATGTGGGGGTCGTGGGTCGAAATCAATCCCGAAACGGCGCACAAGCTCGACATTCACGAGGGCGACGTCCTCTCGATTCGGTCACCGCACGGAATCCTCGAGGGACCGGCTTTTGTGTATCCGGGCCTGCGTCCAGACGTCATTGCGATTCCCGCGGGTCAGGGTCACACGCAATTGGGCCGCTACGCACAGAACCGCGGGGCGAATCCGCTCCGTATCCTCCAGTCGTCAAGTGATGCGGCATCGGGTGCCGTGCTGCTGACGGGTGTCAGAGTCAGCGTGACGAAGACCGGGCGGAACGAACGATTGATACGGTTTGGCGCATCAGATGCTCGGGCGCATCATGAGCATCCTTTGCATCGATGACAGCGTAGAACCTAGAACCGGAGATTGGTTGAATGCCGCAGTGGGCCATGACCGTCGATCTCGATCGCTGCACGGGGTGCGAAGCCTGCGTCGTGGCGTGCCATGCCGAGAACAATCTGCCGATTGCCGGCGACGAGCAGGCGGCCATCGGCCGGACGCACCAGTGGATTCGCGTGGAGCGCTACTGGGAAGGCGAGTTCCCGAACATCCGCGCACGCTTCATGCCGGTGATGTGCCAGCAGTGCGATGCTGCGCCGTGCGAGCCGGTATGCCCGGTCAACGCGACCTATCACACGCCCGAAGGCCTGAACGCGCAGGTGTACAACCGCTGCGTCGGCACGCGCTTCTGCGCAAACAACTGCCCGTATACGGTGCGCTACTTCACCTGGTTCACGCCCGAATGGCCGAGCCCGCTCAACGAGCAGCTCAACCCGGACGTCTCGATCCGCACGAGCGGCATCATGGAGAAGTGCACGTTCTGCGTGCAGCGGATTCGGCGCGCGCAGGACACCGCGAAAGATGAAAGCCGCGGCGTGCGCGACGGCGAGATTCAGCCGGCGTGCGCGCAGGCGTGCCCGGCGAAGGTGCTCGTGTTCGGGGATCTCAGCGATCCCGACAGCCGGGTTTCACAACTGGCGCATTCACGGCGCGGCTTCCGGCTGCTCGAAGAGCTCGGCACCCGCCCGCGCGTCGTGTATCTGAAAGAAGGGGACGCCTAACGTGGCTTACACTCCGGCACCCTTTCATCCATCAGAAGCCCAGATCAACGACGATCTGCTGGGCCCGCTCTTCAAAACCGGGCCGAAGTACGATGTCGCGCTCGCCGTGCTCGTCGCCATCACCGGCATGGTGTTCGTCGCGTGGTTCTTCCAGCTCGCCTATGGCATCGGGATGGCGGGCAAGAACCGGCCGTCGTTCTGGGGCCTCTACATCACGACGTTCGTGTTCTGGATCGGCATCAGCCATGCCGGCACGCTGATCTCGGCGATTCTGCGAGTCGTGCAGGCCGAATGGCGCCGGCCCATCACGCGATGCGCCGAAGCGATTACGACGTTCGCGCTGTGCACCGGCTCGCTCTTCCCCATCGTCCACCTCGGACGCGCGTGGCTGTTCTACTGGATGGTGCCGTATCCGAACAGCCGCTACCTGTGGCCGAACTTCCAGTCGCCGCTCATGTGGGACTTCATCGCGATCAACACCTATCTGACCGGCAGCGTCACGTATCTCTACCTGCCAATGATTCCGGATATGGCGGTTGCGCGCGACAGGGCTACCGGCTGGCGCAAGAAGATGTATCGCGTGCTGGCGCTCGGATGGCGTGGAACCGAACGCGAATGGGTGCGCCTCGAAAAGGCCATCTCCATCATGGCGCTCATCATCATTCCTGTCGCGGTCTCCGTGCACACGATCGTGTCGTGGGACTTCGCCATGACGGTCATGCCGATGTGGCGCAGCACGATCTTCGGGCCGTACTTCGTCGTCGGCGCGATCTTCTCGGGCATCGCGGCGCTGCTCATCGCCATGGTGCTCATCCGGAAGTACTTCAAGCTCGAGTACTACCTGCTGCCGATCCACTTCGACAACCTCGCGAAAATGCTGTTCGCGATGAGCCTGCTGTGGTTCTACTTCACGTTCACCGAATACCTCGTGACGTGGTACGGCAACGAGGCGGCCGAGATGCCCGTCTTCTGGTCGAAAATCTCCGGCAGGTTCGCTCCGCTGTTCTGGCTGATGGTGATGTGCAACTTCGTCATCCCGTTCCCTATTCTCGCCATCAAAAAGCTGCGGACGATTCCGGCCATCTTCTTCGCGTCGTGCTGCATCCTGGTCGGCATGTGGCTCGAACGGTTCCTGATCATCGTGCCGACGCTGACACATCCGTTTCTGCCGTACAACTACGGGACGTACTGGCCGTCGCTGACCGAAGCGACAATCGCATCGGGCACCCTGGGCCTCTTCGTCCTCCTCTATTTCCTCTTCGCGAAATTCAGTCCGATGATTTCAATCTGGGAGCTCGAAGAGGGTTACACGGTCGCGAAGCATTCGGTGGAATCGCATCATCCGGCAAGCCTCGGGGCGCGCGTGTCCGGCGATATCCATCCTGCTCACTAGGGTCATGAAATGGCACAGACCTGCCTCGTTAAATTCGCCGAGCACACGCAAGCACGCGTCGCCGTGCGGCGCCTCATTCAGGACGGTATCGATCCGGGGACGATGGAAGTGATGTCGTCGCAGCCGATTCACGGCGAGCCGATTGTTCCTGAGAAGAAGCCCACAAAGCTGCGCAGGTGGGCGCTCACCGGCGCCGGCATCGGTCTCGTGGCCGGCGCGTCGCTGGCCTCAATCACTGCGCTGAACTATCCACTGGTGAAGGGCGGCATGCCGATCGTCGCACCGTGGACGGTGGGGCTCATTACGTACGAAACCACCATGCTCGGGGCGGTGCTGGCCACTCTGGTGGGGCTGCTGGTCGAGCTGGGGTTGCCGAACTTCAAAAGCCTGCCTTACGATCCGAGCGTCATCGACGGAGGGGTCGTACTTGCGGTGGCCTGTCCAGACGGCTCGCGCACGTCCGTGGAAACTGCGCTCAACGCCGTCGGTGCGACTAAGGTAAACTGGGTATAACTATGACGAAGCGACACTTCCTCTCATTGACCGGCATTTTCTCCTTCCTTTGCATGACGGCCGTTTATGCGGGCCAGGCAAAACCGCCTGCCGCTGCGGCCGCGAGCCCGGAATCGGTGACCAACGGCGCGGCGCTCTACAAGCGTCAGTGCGTCATGTGCCATGGCGCTGCCGGGCTTGGCGACGGTCCGGCGGCCAAGAACCTCAAGGGCAAGCTTCCAAACCTGGCAGACAAGGCCGTGACGTCGAAGCTGACCGACGCACAGATTCACGAAGCGATCACCAACGGCAAGAAAACCGAGATCGGCAACATGCCCGCGCTCGGCAAGCGCCTGAAGCCCGAGGAGATTACCGACATCGTGAATTACGTGAGGACGCTGGTCAAATAGACGCAGGGATTGGGTAGGAGTCAAGGGCGCTGATAGTCAGCGCCCTTTTCTTTTTGGCGGATGCTTCCCCGACCTACGCCTGGAGAAGGCGGAGCGATTGCCCCGACAGGTCAGAGGCGCGGCAAAACGCGCCGTCGGCTTTCCGGCAGAGAAATCCGGTTGCGACCAGCTCTGCCAGCACTTCGTTGCACGTGTGCGGATCGAGGCTCCATAGCCGTCCGGCCTGTGCAACGGTGAGCGTGAGTCCTGGCATCTCGCGAAATTCTCCGCGTACGCGTTCTGTAATTGAAGTGTTCGCTGCACTCGCTAGAAGCATGGCTCCCTCCGGGCTTCGCGCGCGCCTTTGACGCGCTCCGCTACAACGACGGCCATCAATGTCCGTTCGGTTGACACAGTTCCGGGTTTCCTGGCTTCGGCCGCGTTCCTTTGCGATTCCTGTACCGATTGATAGGATTAGCAGTTCCGTTCGACTATCCGTTCACGAGGTCACGACACGTCTATGACGCAGGACGCCCGAATCACCATCAGCAACGGCAGGCTGCAGGTTCCAGACAATCCCGTCATTCCATTCATCGAAGGCGACGGCACCGGGCCAGACATCTGGCGTGCAAGCGTGCGCGTCTTCGACGCCGCCGTGGCCAAGGCGTACGGCGGCACGCGCCGCGTGCAGTGGCGTGAAGTTCTGGCAGGCGAAAAGTCCTTCAAGCAGCTCAATACCTGGCTTCCGGATGAAACGCTCGATGCCTTCCGGACCTATCTGGTCGGCATCAAGGGCCCCTTGACGACTCCGGTCGGCGGCGGCATTCGGTCGCTGAACGTCGCACTTCGCCAGATTCTCGATTTGTACGTCTGCCTGCGTCCCGTGCGCTGGTTCACGGGCGTGCCCTCGCCGGTGAAGCATCCCGAGAAGGTCGACATGGCGATCTTCCGCGAGAATACCGAGGACATCTACGCCGGCATCGAGTACGCCGCGGGTTCGCCAGAGGCGCAGAAGGTTCTCGACTTCTTCGCAAAGGAGTTCCCCAGGGAGTTCAAGAAGATCCGGTTCGGCACGTCCGAAGCCGGTCGCGAATGGCAGGCGATGCTCGAGTCGATCGGCGCGCCCAGGCGCGAGGTCGCCGTGCAGGTGGGCGTTGGCCTGAAGCCGATCAGTTATCTCGGTACCGAGCGTCTCGTGCACAGCGCGATCGGGTACGCGATCAAGCACAAGCGCAAGAGCGTCACGCTGGTGCACAAGGGCAACATCATGAAGTTCACCGAGGGCGCCTTCCGCGACTGGGGCTACAAAGTCGCGAAGGAGTTCTACGGCGCCGTCGAGATCGACAGTGGACCATGGTGCCGCATTCCCGATGGCAGGCCCGGTGGCGGCCTCGTCATCAAGGACTCGATTGCCGACATCACGCTGCAGCAGGTGCTGACGCGCCCGGACGAGTTCGACGTCATCGCGACGCCAAACCTGAACGGCGACTACCTCTCGGACGCGCTCGCCGCGCAGGTGGGCGGTATCGGCATCGCACCGGGAGGCAACATCAACTACCTGACCGGTCACGCCATCTTCGAGGCCACTCACGGAACGGCGCCGAAATATGCCAATCAGGACAAAGTGAACCCGGGATCGGTCGTGCTGTCTGGCGAGATGATGCTCCGTTACATGGGATGGGATGAGGCCGCCGACCTGATCATCAAGGGTATGGAAGGCGCGATCTCGGCGAAGACGGTGACCTACGACTTCGCACGCCTGATGGAGGGCGCCAAGGAAGTCAGGTGTTCAGAGTTTGGGGATGCGATGATCAAACACATGTAGGTTCCGGTTCCAGAGTTCCGGTTCCAGAATTCTGGTTCCCAGGTTCTGGTTCCGGTTCGGTTCCAGGCTACGAGGTTGCCGTTCTTCGTTCTGTTCCGAGTTCGCGTAGACGCACGAACCTGAACCACCTTGAAAAGATGCGCATCACAATTCAGGCGCCACCGCGAACGGGGAACCGGACCCTCGGGACCCGGAACCTGAAGTGAAGCGCCTGATCGTTTCGCTGATCGTCCTGTCAGCAGCCATTCTTGGCGCTCAACAACCGCGGTTCGCTGTCGAAGAAGCAACGATTGCCGGCATACACGCAGAGATGAAGGCCGGGCGCCTGACGTGCCGGGCGCTCGTCGAGCAGTACCTTCGCCGCATCGACGCCTACGACAGGAGGGGTCCCGCCCTCAACGCGCTCGTCATCTCGAATCCCGGCGTGCTGGCACAAGCGGACGAGCTCGATCGCCGCTACAAGGCAACCGGACCTGTCGGCACGCTCCACTGCGTTCCAGCGATCGTCAAGGACAACTTCGAAACGATTGGATTGCAGAGCGCCGATGGCTCGCTCTCGCTCAAGGGATTCGTCTCGAACAAGGATGCGTTTCAGGTGAAGCGCATCAGAGACGCGGGCGCGATCGTGCTCGCAAAGTCGAACATGGCCGAGTTCGCGTTTACGCCGTACGAGACGCTGAGCTCGATCCTGCCCGGATACACCAGGAACCCGTACGCGCTCGATCGCGTCACGGCTGGATCGAGTGGTGGCACGGCGGCAGCAGTGGCTGCAAGCTTTGGCGCCGTCGGTCTCGGCAGCGATACAGGAAACTCCATTCGCGGTCCCTCCTCGCATCAGAGCCTTGCCGGAATCCGATCGACGATGGGACTCACCAGCCGGGCGGGGGTCGCACCGTTGAACCTGCTCGCCGACATTGCGGGACCGATGGCGCGCACGCTCGAAGACGCCGTCGCAGTGTTCCAGGTCATCGTTGGCGAGGACCCGGACGACCCGGTCACGCTTGCGCGAGAGTACGTGCAGCCGGGTCTTCGTCCGAATGGTCGGCCTGCACCTGTGTCCGATTACCGGTCCGCGCTCGTCCGCGACGCACTGAAAGGCGCGCGCATCGGCGTCCTGCGACAAGCCTACGAACGCGAGTCGACCGATCCGGAAATCGTTGCTGTTTTCACGAGGGCAGTCGAGGCCATGAAACGCGCTCGAGCGACCATCGTCGATCCGGCGGCGGTCGATTTGTCACAGGCGCAGCGGCCGCAGGGCGGCGCGACGTGCGGCGGGTTCAAATACGACATGAATCGATACCTCGCCGCGCAAGGCGATCGCGTGCCGGTCCATTCGGTCGAGGAGATCATCAAGAGCCGCGCATTCCACCCGTCGGTCGAGCTTCGCCTGATACGCGCGCAGGACAGCGCGGAGAACGGCCACGACACGCCGGCGTGCAAAGCGGAAGCGGACTACCGCGAGGCATTTCGGGCCGCGGTCATGAAGACGATGACCGCTGAAAAGCTCGACGCGTTCGTGTACCCGACATGGAGCAACCCGCCCCGGCTCATCGGCGATCTCAATACGCCGCACGGCGACAACAGCCAGGTGTTCTCCCCGACCACCGGCTTCCCCGCCATCCAGGTGCCGATGGGCTACACGCGGAACAACACGCTGCCGGCTGGCATCACGTTTTTCGGAAGGGCATGGGACGAGGTGACGCTGATCAAGCTCGCCTACTCATACGAACAGGCCACGCATCATCGGAGGCCGCCCGCCTCAACGCCGGCGATCAGATAGGACCGACGGGGTTCCGGGTTCCAAGTTCCTGTTCAGGGTTCTTGTTCCTGGTTCTGTTTCATGTTCTGGTTCCGATCGTTCGCTACTGGTTCCCAGGGTTCCGACGTTCACGTTGGGAGTTCAGGCCTGGAACCAGAACCCTAGAACCAGAACCACGGGAACGGGAACTCCGGAACCAGAACCCAGGAACAGAACTGCGAACAAGAACCCGGACCGGAACCTTGGAACCTTGGAACCTTGGAACCCTGGAACCCCTGGAACCCTGGAACCCGAATCACCTTAGTCGAAGCTCTGCACGTAATCCGCCGTGCGGCGAATTGCCGAGACTGATACTTCCTCCGGTACAGCTCTGCAAGATCCCGAACGATGGCAAGACCGAGTCCGGATCCTGGGGCGGCCTCATCTGCCCGGACGCCGCGCTGGAGCACGGCCTCTCGCATCTCCGCGGCCAGACCTGCCCCATCATCGTCCACCGTAATCACATGCCCCGTGTCGGTGGAAGACGACGTGATGACGACGCGCGTGCGTGCCCATTTGCAGGCATTGTCGAGCAGGTTTCCGAGCATCTCGTCGAGATCCTCCCGCTCGCAGCGAACCGTGTGCGACGGATCGACATGAACATCGAACGCGAGGCCCCGGGCGGCATGCAGTCTCAGCAGCGCGCGAACGAGGCCATCGGCTGATTCCCGAATCGATGTGCGTGCGCCGCTTTTTCCTCCCGAAGCCGCGGCGCGCGCGTGAGCCAGGTGGTAGTCGACCTGCCGGCGCATCCGTTCGACCTGCTGCGCAATCGCGGCCGCGAGATCGACGTTGCCCTCCGATTCGGCGCGATCGGCCTCGTGAGCCAGAATCGCGAGAGGCGTTTTCAACCCGTGGGCCAGATCTCCCGCTTTGGCCAGCGCGCGACGGACCGCCTGCTCCCGCTGATCGAGCAGAGCGTTGAGGTCGTCGACGAGCGGTTGTACTTCCGCGACATACCGCCCTTCGACGCGCGTGTCACGGCCGTCGTGCACGGCGCCCAGGCGCGTCCGAAGCTGGGTGATGCCCGACAATCCGCTTCGCACCTGGAGTGCGCCGGCGACCATGAACAACAGCGCGAACGCGAGAACAGGTCCGGTATGAAGCACCCAGTAGTGAATGGCGCCGGAGCGGCCGAGGAATGGCAGCGCCGGGAAATGCCGCCAGACCAGGGCGAGAACCGCCGCAGACACGATGCCAAGACCGATCGTCCACAGGACGGCGCCGAGCGTGACGCGCGCGCGGAGCGACAGCATCAGGATCCCAGCCGGTAGCCGATTCCGCGCACGGTTTCGATGATCGACGAGCCCAGCTTTCGCCGGAGCCGTGCGACGAACACTTCAACCGTGTTCGAGTCGCGATCGAAATCCTGCGCGTAGATGTGTTCGGTGAGCTCCCCCTGCGACACGACGCGGTCGCGATGATGCATCAGATACGAGAGCACGCGGAACTCGTGGCTCGTGAGCTTCACCGCCACGCCATCGCGTGTCACCCTCGCGAGGCGCGGATCCAGCGTCACCGGGCCGCAGCGCAGCTCCGGGTGCGCGTGTCCGCTTGCGCGGCGGATGAGGGCGCGTATGCGGGCGAGCACCTCTTCCATCCTGAACGGCTTCGCCACGTAGTCGTCGGCGCCGCCGTCGATGCCCTGCACTTTCTCGTGCCAGCTGCCGCGCGCGGTCAGCACCAGCACCGGGACATCGACAGACGACTCGCGCCATCCGCGCAGGATCGTGAACCCGTCAACGCGCGGGAGACCAAGGTCCAGAACGACGGCGTCGTATCGCTCGGTGCGCACGAGAAAGTCTGCACGCTCCCCGTCGGCTGCACAGTCGACCGCGTAGCCGGCTGCGCCCAGCGCGCCGGCCAGTTGCGTCGAGAGTGCTGCTTCGTCTTCGACGACGAGTATTCGCAAAAGGACCGCTTCCCGCTGTCGTTATAGCGCACTTTCAGCTGAACGGCGGCTGAACGGCCGGTTCATGGGCGGTTCAGCGTCATTGGCATATCTTCCCGGCATGCTCGATGCCTTCATCTACGACTTCGGCTACTCCTGGCCCTGGGCGTACGGTCATCTGATCGCCGCCGTGCTGTTCGGATTGTTGGCGCTCGCGGGATGGCGTTATCGCTGGCGCTTCTGGAAAACACTGATCGTGGGCGTGCTCGCGCTCTGGGCGCTCACCGGTTCCTTCATCGTCCATCACGTGGCGCGATTCAACCGGCCGAACGCTCTTCCGACCGGACGCTTTCTGACATCGGGGACGGGACGCGTGCTCGATCTCGGCGCCGGGTCAGGTCGCTCAGCCCTCATGGTGTTGCTCTCACGACCACACACCACCGTGACCGCACTCGACCTCTACTCGGGCTACTTCGGGATTGTCGGCAACACGCCGGAACGGCTGATGGCCAATGCGCGCATCGCCGGCGTCGCGGACCGTGTCGACGTGAAGATCGGCGACATGCGGCGTATGCCGCTGCCCGACGGCAGCTACGACGCGATCGTCAGCGTCGCCGCGATCGACCATCTTCGCGTGAACGACGTGAAGAAGACCTTGGGGGAAGCGGCGCGCGTGCTGAAGCCGGATGGAGAGCTCCTGCTCATCAACGTCAACGTGGACATCTGGATTCGCACCGCGTTTCCCTGGATGCACGGGCACGGCTACTTCGGCCGGCCCCAGGACATCAATCGCTGGGTCTCCCTGATCGACGCGAACGGCTTCGAAATGGTCGAACACGGCACAAGGCCGGCCACGATGTACTTTCTGGCAAGGAAAGGCAGACAGGAGATCAGGAGACCAGGAGAATAGGATGGGTATGAGTCACGCCGGCCAGCGACTGATCCGCAACCCAAGCGTTTTCAGAACCGCTTCCACTGCAGCGACTCTTTCACCGCGATCCTGGTCGTCGCTGCTCCGTATGGAGCAATCCTGCAGCGCAACGATCCGGCCATAGGGCCAGGCGCCTATGGGTAACTGGACCAGGGTCGCTCGGAGTTCTCGAATGGCGGTCAGCGATTCTCTCTTGATCGAGCGCGCGGCCAGATGAACGCCGTCTGAACAAACGGCCAGGTATGGATTGAGCCAGTCTTGTCCATCTCGAATGTTCTCGTACAACCTGCGATTCGGTGGACCGATGCGTGGATCCAGCCGCTCGCTGGGTCCTTGCGCCAGCGCCGAGCATCCAGCGGCCGCCAGCAGAACGACGAAGAACGCTCCTGGTCTCCTGATCTCCTGATCTCCTGATCTCCTGTAGGAATCTGACTCTACGATCGCAGACCGGAGATGAGCGCGAGCAGCGCGAGCGCGGCGACGAATCCAAACCCGAGCTGGAGCTTCTGCTTCAGGAACAGCACGCCGAGCCCGATGCAGCCCGCGGCGGCCGCGAGCAGGTACCAGTACAGCTCATCGAGCGACTGATCCACCTGCTGGTTGCCCGAGCGGCGCGCCGCGTTCTGGATGATGCGGGCCGCGATCTGTTCGTCGGCCGCCGTCCCGATCTCGAAGTACTCCCCATTGCCCGCGCGGGCGATTTCGCGAAGCGACGTCCGGTCGATGATCGATCGAATCGGCTCGAAACCGGCGAGCACGACACCTTTATCGTCGCGCGGAAGCGGAATGATGCCACCGTTCGACGTGCCGATGCCGATGACATCGACGGCGATGCCGCGCTTGGCGGCCTCGTTGATGGCCCGCTGCACGTTGCCGCTCCAGACCTGGCCGTCAGAGATCACGACGAAGGTGCGCGCGTTCTTGCTGGGCCCGTACATCTGCAGGTCGGTGTCGACGAGCTTCACGCCCCAGTAGATCGCATCTTCGACGTTCGTGTTCCAGCTGGTCTCGTTCTCCAGCCTGAAGGTCGGCGCATCGTCCAGGTGATCGAGAAAAAAGAGAATCGTGTTCGGATCGCGCGTCAGGCGCACCTGCGGCACCGCGATGTCCGCAAACGTGGCAAGCGCCATCCGATCGCCCGTCCAGCTGAGCGTCTTGGTGAGCGTCCGGACCCACTGCATCGAGCGCTGCCAGCGATCGGTGCCCATATCGCGCACGCGCATCGAGGTGGAGCCGTCCAGCAGCAGCACGATATCGACGCCGGGGCTCCGGACGATGGCCGTGATGCCTTGCGGCCTCGAGAGCGCGAGAATGGTCAGCGACAGGGCGGCAATAAGGGCCAGCCAGAACGTGAGCTCGCCAAACGCCGAAAACCGCTCGTGAACGGGAATGAGACGGACCGTGCGGTACCTGCGCGCGTCGACCCTGCGGCGCACGACCTGCCAGCACCACAAGAGGAACAACAGCGCCGGCACGACGAGCAGCCACAAATACAGCGGCTCGCCAAACCGAACGGATTTGAAATCAATCAGGCGTTCCAGCACCAGCACTTCTCTATTCTCTCTGCCATCTGCCATCTGCCATCTGCCATCTGCCATCTGCCATCTGCCATGACAGTTATCCACGTTTCCTACGTGCCGCCCCTGTGCCCGCCGCCTGCTCCTGGCTCTGCTTGATCTCCTTCGGATCCATCGGAATGCGAATCTGGAACTGCTCGACCTTCATGTCCTTCGGCGGCTCGCCTGGATCGCCGTGCATGTTCGGATCGCTCTCAGTGTCTTCGGCTTTCACATTCGGCAGCGCCTTCCGCTTGCCGGCGCCGACCTCGTCGCGCAAACGCACGGCCAGCTCGTAGTTGAAGGCCACGTCCCGCCGATCGACCCCCGACCGGAGCGCCTCGTGATACGCGCGAATCGCGGCATCAAGGTTCTTCAAGAGCGTCACGCGATCCTGCGGACCGCGCTGAGCGACGCGATACAGCGCATTGGCGGCAAGCACCCGCAATTCAGGATCGATCGCGGCCGTCTCCTCGTTGGCCGACGGCTTCGCGCGCGACTTCAATCAGGTCTTTGTAATCACCCTGCCAATACTGGAGCATCGCGCGGCGCCGGTGAATGTCCTTGAGCGCGCCATCCGAGATGAGCGGGACGCCGGCGATCTCTTCTTCGAGCTTCGCGTATTCGATTTGCGGGTCGGCGAAGTCGAGCACGGCCATGTCTTCCTGCGCGATGGCCATCCGGCGCTCGAACAGCCCGGCAGAGAGGGAGACCGCACCAATCAGGATGAGAACGACAACAACGACAAGAATTGGAACAGCGCGACGCATTTCCTACTCCTCCAGGTTTCCGGCCGCAGTCATGGGAACGTCCTGAACACGCGCAGGCTCATCTGCAGGCTCAGCGCGAGCATCCACAACATGACGGCTGCCAGCGCAAACTTCTGATACCGGGGCTGTTTGACGGCGTACTCGCGCACGTTGACGCGGCCCGTTGCCGCGGCGTCGATTTCCTTGATGGCCTGCATGATCGTTTCCTGGCTCGCTGCAGGGTAGAACTTCCCACCGGTCGCATCGATCGCCTTCTTCCAGACCTGATCGGGTACGACGTCGAACAGACCGCGCGCATAGGCCGTGCGAATCATGTAGACGGGCACCTTGTTGTCGACGGCCTTCTTCAGCACCTGATCGAGCGACATGGTCCCGATCTGCACGTTGTTGTCCTGCCCGTCGCTGAAAATCACCATGATGTTGCCCGACGAATCGAGAAAGTCGAACGCGTTGAAGAGGTCGACCCCCTCGTCGATCGCCTTCATGATGATGGTGCCCTGATCGGGAAACCGCTGCCACTCGTTGACGTCGCTGATCATCTTCAGGCTGAGGAGCAGGTTTTCGTAGTCGGTCGTGAACGGCGTGATGACATACGCCTCGTTGCCGAACTGCTCGAGCGCAATCAGATCGCGATAGTGTCCCTTCATGCGGACGCGGATGAAGTACTCCGCCGCGGCCATCGTGTTCGAGAACGCCGTGTCGCTCTGCGTCTTCAGCTGCTGGCCGCTGAACGGCGACAGCATGCTGAGTGACGCGTCCATGATGACGGCGATGCGCCGTCCCGGATACGACGTCTGGCGCGCCGACAACGACGAGTACGGATCGGCGAGGGCCAGGAAGAAGAACGGAAGCCCTGCCAGAAAGAGTACGAACGGCGCGTGGCGCACAAACGCGAGGGGCGAACGGCGGATGCGCGGCAGCACCGCCGGAAGCGTGATCGCCGTCCGGCCGGCCAGGCGCCCGCGTATCGATCGCCAGACGAACACGGTCGCCGCGATGACCGTCAGCAGCGCGGCCGCGAGCAGTGCCCCGTTTCTCGCGTTGAAGACCAGATCGCCGATGCCGGCGGTGCGCCACTCGTTCAACGTTCTGGCAACGAGCTCGATGAGCGCGTTCAGCGTGCCCATGTCTGCCTTGCGCCCGAGGTTTCGGCGCGCGGCTTCCTGCGGCCGAAACGGAGCACCTGCCGGACACGGAGACGTTTGATGGCGTCTTCGCCTTCGGCAAGAGCCGCATCGAGCGCGGTTCCATCGAGATTGCCGTTGCGCCCGTCGACCGCCTCAGGGCGCCCCGAGCTTGTCGAGGGGCGCGCATATCGTGCGGCAGTGAACGCTCCGA
This sequence comes from Vicinamibacterales bacterium, assembly GCA_963811435.1. GTDB lineage: Bacteria > Acidobacteriota > Vicinamibacteria > Vicinamibacterales > JAMQPK01 > JAMQPK01. Next base: position 1,186,062 of record CAWERD010000002.1, on the reverse strand, counting down.
GAGACTGGCTCAGCGCCCGCCACAGCTCCGACGAGCGCCCTTCGGCACCCGAGCTCGTCGAAGGCGCGTTGCCGTTCGCCACGGCGCTTTCCGGCGTCACGGCGGCTGAAAGCATCGTCGTCTTTCCGCGCAGGGCCCCGAATCCCGCGAACGCGGCGACCTGTCCTTCGGTCGGCGGCGTTCGGCGATCGACTTCCTTCAGGCTCACCGGGCGCGACAGCGCGACCGCGCCGGCAAGACGCATCGCAGCGGCCGCCCGTCCGGCCAGCTCGCCGCTCCAACCCTCGCGCTGGCTTTCGCCGCGGACGGTCCCGAGCTCGCGGAGCGCCGCCTGCAGCACGGTGATAGGGGCGACCGTTCGATGGCGCGTCGCCGCCGATGCACGGCGCTTGACGGCCGCGCGTGCGACGAGCATCAACGCCATGAGACCGGCAAGGACGAACGCGACGCCCGCGACGATGAGAAGGAGGTTCGATCGGAAAAGGCGCGTCTCGACGTCGCCGAACGTCTCGACCGGCGTGTCCCGGATATCGGCTGTGCCGGGCGGCACCAGCGACAACACACGGATAGGCACCGGGACGAGCGAATACTGCGCTTCCCGGCCCTGCAGCGCCGCGCCCCCTTGCAGCGAGTTCTGCACGCGATAGGTAATCTGCAGCCGCGGCAGCGGGACTTCCTTGCCGAAGAACTCTTCGCCGAGGACACGCATCGTGTACTGGTACTGGAAGAACTTCCGCGGTGAATTGAGAATGTCGCGGAACCGCTGACCCCCGACGATCTCGAACGGCGTCAGATGCAGGGCCGCCGGATCAAGGCTCGATTCATCGATCACGACCGACACACGTTCGGTGGCGAGCACCGCGCACGTCAGCGTGAGCTGGAAGTTCTCGCCGATCGTCACGGCACTGCGATCGGTCTTCCACCAGCACTCAATCGGCGGCACGGCGACATCGGCCGGATTCGGGGGGCTTGCCGGTCGCGCGACGGGGGTCGGCAGCGGCGGTCGCGTCGGGTCAGCGGCCTGAGCGACGAGCGAGCATGGCGTCAGCATGGCGAGCATCAGCGTGATACCCGTCGCTGCACCCATCCTTAATCCCGAATCCCTCATCCCTGTTCGGGTGGCCGTCATCATCCCTTGCGAAGCCTCCGTACCATGACAAATTCCAGCAGCGCGGGCAGACTCTTTTCCTGGTCGACGCTCAGCCGCAGCACATCGATGCCGCGATCGTGCGCCTGACGTTCGAGATCGTCCTGCCAGGTACGAACGCGCCCGGCAAGATTGCGCAGCTCGCGTCGCGACATCAGCCGTGTTTCTCCCGTCTCGATGTCGAACGCGCTGATCCATCCGGCCGAAATGTCGGGCAGCTCGAACGCAAACGCGCTGTCGATCATGACGAGAAACACATCGTGCACCGAGTTGAGCTCGGCGATTTCCTTGATCCGCTCCGGTGCATCCTCGAACAGAAAATCCGAAATCACCGGCAGCAGTGTCGTGCGCCGGAGATGGCCGCCGATGGTGGTCGCGAGACGCTGACCGGCTCTCACTTCCTCCATGCCGACGCGGCCCTGATACGCGTCGAGACAATGGATGACGTGGCCACGGCCGACACGCGGACGAACGGCAGCCATGCTGGCGAAGCCCTTGTCGAACGTGATGATGCCGAACATGTCCTGGAAGTACACCGCCGAAAGCCCGATCGTCGCCATGGCACGCGCGACGCCGGCGGCGATCGGCGTACCGGTTATGCCGCAACGGGTCGACGGAGACAGGTCGGCCACCACGACAATCGGAGCCGTGCCGGGTTGCTCGTAGTCGCGGACGACCAGCGGCGTGAAATTGGTCAGCGTCGACTGCGGCCAGTCTATCGACGACAGCCGATCGCCCGCCTGCCAGTCGCGCAACCCGACGAAGTCCACGCCCGTGCCATGAAACACGCTCCCATGATCGCCGAGCGTGTACTCCTTCATCCTCTTGATCACACGCAGCTCGATTTCACTGATTTCCGCGAAATCGACGAAATCGGCGGATTCGGTCTTCACGGAATCGGCACCCTCGCGATGATGTCCTCGATCACCTGTTCTGGAGTAATGCCGTGACTCGTGGCGTGCGGGCCCAGCCAGATGCGATGCGCGAGGATGTACTTTGCGAGATCCTGTACGTCCTCGGGATACACCTCCGAACGCCGGCGAACGAGCACCGTCCACACTTTTACGAGTCGTCCCCAGGCAATGGTGGCGCGCGGCGACGCACCCAGATCGACATGCTGCTCGACCATCTCGGACGGGGAATGGAACCTCCAGTCGGTCTCTTCGTTGTACGGCCGTGTCGCGCCGACGAGTCGCCGGATGTATTTCCCGAGCTTTTCATGCAGAAAGACTTCGCGGCCGATGACGCCCCGCAGCTGCACGATGCGCTCTTTCGACATCAGCGATCTGAGGCGCACCTGCTTGAAATCGAAATTCACCAGCTTCTGCTCTTCATCGGGCGGCAGGTAACCGATGTTCACCAGAATCGCGAAACGGTCGGTTGCCGCCTCGGACAGCGGGAACGTGCCCTGCCCCAGCTCGACCGGGTTCATCGTCGCAATCGCGAAGCTGAACGCCGGCAGGTCGTAGGTCGTCTTTCCAAGGGTGATCTTGCGATCCTGCAAGCCCTCTAAAAACGCGCTCTGCGATTTCAGCGGGATACGGTTGATCTCGTCGAGCAGGATCACTTCTGCCGACGCGAGCGGCCCGAACTCCGTGATGAACGCCCCCGTCGCGGGATTGATCATCTGAAAACCGACGACCTCGGTCGGCTGCAGGTCTGCCCGTCCCTGGATCCGCGCGAACTTCGCGTCGCTGATGGCGGCGATGATGACCCCGAAGAACGTTTTGCCGATACCGGGGACGCCGCGAAGCAGCAGGTTGCCGGCATTCACCTGCCGCTGCTCGTCCTGATCGTAGGTCGTCGGAATCTCCGACATCAGGACGACGTTGGCGAGCGCTTTCTCCGTCTCGTATCCAACCAGCGCCTTGCCGGCTTCGGCGACGATGGCTTCGTGAAAGTCGATGGCTTCTTGCAGCTCAGGATGCACGATATTGGTCGTCCGACACGGGCTCGAGCCACTCAGTGGTCAGAGTCAGATTGACGGCGAAGTGCGCCATTCTTGTCGAAGGGGTGGCGCCGTGCCAATGCTTTTCGCCGGGTTCGATACAAATTGCGTCACCGGCCAGGATTTCGCGCACCGGCTCGCCCCATTTCTGCACCAGCCCGCGGCCTTGCTGCACGAGCAGCAGCTGCGGAGCGCTGTGGCGATGCCAGTTGGTCCGTCCGCCGGCCTCGAAATCGACGAGATACACGATGACCGACTGACCGCCTTGGTCGACCATCGGCAGCCGCTTGACGCGCGCCGAACCCACGAAGTTCTTCGGATCCGCCGGCTCGAACGGGATCTGGGCACCCTGGAATGGCTTCATCGGAGCCTAGAACTATATGCGAACTCAACCTGGATATCTAAAATCTGGAATCTAAAATCTGGAATCTGACGGCGGGAACCGAGACTGTCGCAGGTTGCGAGGTTCAGTTCGAGATTTTAGTTTTTAGATTCTACTTTCGAGATTTCATGTCCTTCTCTGCGATCCTGGCCCACGTGTCCCGCAGCGAGACCGTGCGGTTGAAGACGAGCGCACCGGGCCTGGAGTCCTGGTCGACGCTGAAGTAGCCGAGACGCTCGAACTGGTAGCGGGACCCGGCGGTCGCCGTCGCGAGACTCGGTTCGACCTTCGCCGCGCCGATCACTTCGAGCGAGTCCGGGTTCAGATGATCGAGGTGATTGTCCGTTCCCGCAGGGTCCTCGTGATTGAACAGCCGGTCGTAAATACGCACCTCGGCGTCGATCGCATGCGCGGCCGAAACCCAGTGCAGCGTCGCTTTCACCTTGCGTCCATCGGATGAGTCGCCGCCGCGCGTCGCCGGATCGTAGGTCGCACGCAGCTCGACGATCTCGCCCGTGCCGGGATCCTTCACCACGCCCGTGCACTTGATGAAGTACGCGCAGCGAAGCCGCACTTCGTTGCCCGGCGAGAGGCGGAAGAACTTCTTCGGCGGCGTCTCCATGAAGTCGTCGCGCTCGATGTAGAGGACCCGCCCAAACGGCACCTTGCGCGTACCCGCCGCCGGATCTTCCGGGTTGTTGATGACGTCGAGCTCTTCGACCTGGCCTTCGGGATAATTCTCGATGACCACCTTCACCGGTCTCAACACAGCGAGCACGCGAGGGGCGCGCACGTTCAGGTCTTCGCGGATCGCATGCTCGAGGTTTGCGATGTCGACGACGTTGTTGCGCTTCGCGACGCCGATGCGCTCGCAGAAGTTGCGAATCGACTCGGGCGTGTAGCCGCGCCGTCTCAACCCCGACAGCGTCGGCATGCGCGGATCGTCCCAGCCGTTGACGTGTCCGCCCTCGACGAGCTCGAGCAGCATGCGCTTGCTCATCACCGTGTAATTCAGGTTGAGGCGCGCGAACTCGATCTGTCGCGGCCGCGGGGGGCGAAGGCCGAGCGCCTCGAGATACCAGTCGTACAGCGGACGATGATCTTCGTATTCGATCGAGCAGAGCGAGTAGGTAACCCCCTCGATGTAGTCGGATTGTCCGTGCGCCCAGTCGTACATCGGATAGATCACCCACTTGTCGCCGGTGCGCTGATGTGGGGTCTTGCGGATCCGGTACATCACCGGATCGCGCATGTTGATGTTGCCCGACGACATATCGATCTTGGCGCGCAGCACGTGCGCACCGTCCTCGAACTCACCGGCACGCATGCGGTGGAACAGATCGAGATTCTCGTCGACAGAGCGATTGCGGTACGGGCTCTCGCGTCCGGCTTCGGTCAACGTGCCCCGGTACTCGCGAATCTCATCGGCCGTCAGACTGTCGACGTAAGCCTTGCCGTCACGAATCAGCTGCTCGGCCCACGCATAGAGCTGCTCGAAATAGTCCGACGCGTGATACAGGTGCTCGCCCCAGTCGAAGCCGAGCCAGCGGATGTCGCGCTCGATTTCGTCGACGTACTCCTGCGATTCCTTCACCGGGTTGGTGTCGTCGAAGCGGAGGTTGCAGCGCCCGCCGAATTCCTGCGCGATGCCGAAGTCGATCGCGATGGCCTTGGCGTGGCCGATGTGCAGACGCCCGTTGGGTTCGGGCGGAAACCGCGTGACGATCGTTCCCCCGTCTTTGCCGGAGACGAGGTCCTGCGCGATGATTTCGCGAATGAAATCGCGCGGCGGTGCTTCAGGACGCCTCTCGGCGCTGGGGCTCGACATGTGATGACAATTCTCGCATATGGCAGAATTGCAGGCCAATGCGGGGCGAAAAGGCGGCGAGAGGCGGGCGCTCTCGTGAATCCGGCGGAACGGCGCTCAAACGCCTCCCCGCCGATCCTGTTGTTTTGTTCAAAAAGTGGTATCGCGAGGCCGAACGCGCCGGCGGGCCGCTGGTCGAAGCGATGGCGCTGGCGACCGCCACGCGCGACGGCCGCCCGTCGGTGCGCATGGTGCTGCATCGCGGTGTGCGCCGCGACGCGTTCGTCTTCTACACCAACTACAACAGCCGCAAGGCCGCGGATCTTTTCGAGAACCCGCGCGCCGCGCTCGTGTTTCACTGGCCGTTGCTCGAGCGGCAAGTGCGCGTCGAAGGACGCGTCGAGAAATTGTCGCGCGCGGAATCAGATCGATATTTTCAGAGCCGGCCGCGCGAGAGCCGGCTCAGCGCGTGGGCGTCGCCGCAGAGCGCGAAAATCTCCGGCCGATCGTTTCTCGAAGGAGAGTTCGCACGCGTGGACGCGCGATTCCGCGATCGAAAAATTCCGTGCCCCCCTTTTTGGGGGGGCTTCCAAATTGTCGCAAGTTGTATCGAGTTCTGGCAGGGACAGCCGCATCGATTGCACGATCGTGTCCTATATCGCAAAAAACGAAACGTCTGGACGAATTTCCGGCTCGGACCCTGAAGAAAAGTTTCAATTCCCATGATAGGGTAAGCAACAGTGTATGGCGCGTCGTTATAAGCAGGTAATGAAGCCCATTGATGAGTCCGCCACAAGCGTTGCCCCTACTGCCAACGCGCCGTATGAATCACGACCGCTCGGCCAGGCCCTCGACTTTCTGCGCGTGCTGTGGGCGATCAATCACGGTCTCGCCACGACGTCACGCTACATGAAATCGAAGTACGGCGTGACGGGACGCCAGCGTCTCATCATTCAAGTCGTCAACGAATTTCCGGGCATCTCCGCGGGCGACCTCGCCAAGGTGCTGCACCTGGATCCCAGCACGCTGACAGGCGTGCTCCAGCAAATGGGCCAGCGCGGCCTGCTGCAGCTGTCGCCCGACATGCGCGATCGGCGCCGGCTGCGCATTCAGCTCACGACCAAAGGACGGCGCATGAGCCACATGGCGGTCGGCGCCATCGAAGCGGCCGTTTCCAGAACGCTGTCACGCGTGTCACCTGCCAAGCTCAAAGCCACCCGCGAGGTGCTGTCGCTGCTCGCCGATAATTTGGATCGGCACGGCGACGTCGAGACGCTCACAGACCAAGCGACATCTGCCTGACGATCCAAAAAACCTTAGGTCGTGCTGGACAACTTTGTCCATTGCACGACAGGGGGAAAGAGGGTCAAAATATCCTCTGTACAGTTCGGGCGACAGCGCGCTCTCCGTCGTGCTTTTCCGTTAGATTCACCTTCATTCCGATTACGTTTTGAGCCTCAACGCCCTTCATCCTTCGTTTCAACTTCCGTCACACGTCCGTTGCCGCCCGGGCGTACTGTTCTACGGTCGCAGTCGGACCTTCTTTGGAGCACACATATGAATTCAGGCCGCAGTACGTGGATCGCCGTGGTCGCGGTGCTCGCGTTGTGCACGGCGTCGTTCCCTCTCGGTGTTTCCGCGCAGGGCGTCACGACCGGGGGCATCGCCGGCGTCGTCACCGGCGCCCAGAGTCAGCCGGTCGCGGGCGCCAGTGTCATCGCGATCCATGAGCCGTCGGGCAGCACGTATGAAGCGACGACCCGCGCCGACGGACACTATTCCATTCCCAGCATGCGTGTCGGCGGCCCGTATACCGTGCAGGTGGTCTACGTCGGAGGCGGTGGAGCGGCGTTCGCGCCGAAGACGGTCGAGAACGTCAACGTCAACCTCGGGGTGAGTATTGACGTGGACGTCAGCGTCGAAGCCATCACGGTCGCCGAGCAGGTCGAAGTGACGGGTCAGAGCGATCCGGTCTTCGCGTCCACCCGAACCGGCGCCGCCACGGCGGTCAACCGCGACGACATCGCGAACCTGCCGACGATCTCCGGACGTCTGGAGTCGGTCACGAGGCTGACGCCGCAGGCCAGCGGGAACTCGTTCGCCGGCCAGGACCACCGGCTCAACAACATCACCGTTGACGGTTCGTACTTCAACAACTCCTTCGGTCTCGGCAACCAGCCGGGCGAGCGCACCAACGTCGCGCCGATCTCGCTCGAAGCGATCGAGCAGGTGCAGGTGAGCGTCGCGCCGTACGACGTGCGCCAGGGCAGCTTCATCGGGGCCGCGGTGAACAGCGTCACGCGCAGCGGCACGAACCGGCTCAACGCGTCGGTATATCACCGGATGCGCAACGAAGGATTCGTCGGCACCGACGCCAAAGGACAGGTCGTCAATCCAGGGGTGTTCACGTTCCGCGATACTGGCTTGTGGGGAAGCGGCCCCCTCGTCAAGAACAAGCTCTTCGTGTTCGGGAACTACGAGAACGAAGAAGACGATCGTCCGCTCAACACCTTCCGCGCCAATGCCGGTGGTGAACCCGTTGGCGGAAGCATCACCCGGGTGCTGGCGTCCGACTTGACCGCGCTCAGCTCCTTCCTGTCGCAGAATTTCCAGTACGACACCGGCCCGTTCGACAATCTTCAGGACCTGACGCCGGCCAAGCGGTATCTGCTTCGGACCGACTTCAACCTGACCAACAGCAACAAGATCAGCTTCCGTTACAACCAGCTCGATTCGAAGTCGCAGAGCTATCCGTCGAGCTCCTCGTCGGCAGGAATCGGCCGGCAGACGTTCACGACCAACCACCTCGCGTTCGGCGGTTCCACGTATGCCGTTCTCGAGAACATCAAGTCCGGCATCGGCGAGTGGAACTCGGTCGTCGGCACCAGCATGTCGAACAGCCTGATCGTCGGCCTCACGAAAAACGACGAGAGCCGTGACGATATCGGCAAGCTGTTCCCGTACGTCGATATCCTGCAGGAAAACACCGCCTACGTCACGTTCGGCTCCGAGGCGTTCAGCGTGCAGAACGAACTGCGGTACAAGACATTTCAGCTGCAGGACAGCTTCACGAAGTTCGGCGAGCGGCACACGCTGACATTCGGCGCCACCACCCAGCGGTATGAATCGGAGAACGTGTTCTGGAGCTGCTGCCCGCAGAGCAATTACACGTACAACTCGCTCGCCGACTTTTACACCGACGCGAGAGACTACCTGGCGAACCCGAACAGGACGACCTCGCCAATCGCGCTGAGGCTGTTCAAGGTGCGCTATTCGAACGTGCCGGACCTCGAGAAGCCGCTTCAGCCGTTGACGGTCTGGTACAGCGGCGCCTACGCTCAGGACGAGTGGCGGCCACGAAAGGATCTGACGGTTACGGCGGGCATCAGAATGGACGCGTCGGTCTTCGGCGACACCGCGTTTTCCAACCCAAGAGCCGATGCGCTGACGTTCCGCGACGAAACCGGCGCCGCCGTGCAGTACCAGACGGGCTCGCTGCCGGATACGAAGTTCCTCTGGTCGCCGCGTGTTGCGGCGAACTGGGACGTCAGCGGCAATGGACGCACTCAGGTACGCATGGGTACCGGCCTCTTCACCGGTCCCCCGCTGTATGTGTGGATCTCGAACCAGCTCGGCAACACCGGCGTGCTGATCGGGGAGATTGTGTCACCGGCAAACACCACGGCGTTTCCGTTCAACCCCAACATCGATCGGTACAAGCCGGCGAACGTCACTGGCGAAGGCGCGACGAGCTTCGAATTGAACGTGACCGACCCGGAGTTCAAATTTCCGCAGGTCTGGCGCACGAACTTCGGCGTCGATCATCGTCTGCCCGGCGGCGTCACGGGTACGGTCGAGTTCCTCTATAACAAGGACGTCAACGGCGTGTACTACATCAACGCGAATCTGCCCGCGGCTCAGGCCACATTTAGCGGGGTCGACAACCGCCCGCGCTGGACGGCCAACCGGATCAACAACACCGCTGGGAATGTCATCACGAACGCGTTCGTGATGAAGAACCAGAGCGTCGGCTCGTCGTGGAACATGTCGGGAAGCCTGACGAAGACCTTGTTCCACGGCTTGTCAATCCGGGGGGCCTACAGCTACGGCGAATCCAGGAACACCATCGACCCCGGCTCGACCGCGTTCTCCACGTTTGCCAACAACCAGCACGCAGGCGATCCCAACAACCCGGGGCTGGGATTCTCGGGCTATTCGCAGGGACACCGGCTTTTCGTGGCCACCTCGTACACCCGCTCGTACTTCGGCTTCGGGGCAACGACCATTTCCGCCTTCTGGGAGGCAAAACCGTCGTTCCCGAACACTCAGAGTGCCGCCTCGAACCTGAGCTATGTGTTCGCGGGCGACATGAACGGCGACGGCTACTCCGGAAACGACCTCATTTACATCCCGCGCGACGCGTCTGAGATGAACTTTCAGGAGTTCACCCACACGAACGGACGCGTATTCACGGCGGCGGAGCAGGCCGCGGCATTCGAGGCTTACATACAGCAGGACTCCTACTTGAAAAAGCACCGGGGCGAGTACGCCGAGCGAGGCGCGTTGTTCTTCCCGATGTTCAACAGGATGGACCTGAGCCTCATCCAGGACGTGTTCCACAACATCGGCGGCAAGCGCAATCTGGGCCAGTTCCGGCTCGATATCACGAACTTCAGCAACCTCCTGAATCACAACTGGGGCGTCAGCCAACGCTCGGTCGTTGCCACGACAGGCGCAAGCGGCGTCCAGCTTCTGACCACGCCTCCGGCTCCAACTGGGCCGATCGATGCGCAAGGTCGTTCAATCTATCGGATGGCCGTGGTGAACAACCAGCTCGCGAGCAGGTCGTTCGAGACGGCCACCGCTCTCAGCGACGTGTATCAGATCATGCTCAGTTTCCGGTATACGTTTAACTAGCTGGTAGCTCGTAGCTGGTAGCTCGTAGCAATTCTCAAGGGCCGGTGCGAAAGCGCCGGCTCTTTTTCTTTCAGTCTCGTTCCTGAAGGACCTCTTGCTTCGGGATCGTGACCGGCTTGAATGGAAGAATCGGCTTAGGCGCGAAAGGAACGATCTGAATCTCACCTCTGGCGACCTTCTGCTGCCAGTCAGCGAAAAAGTCCGGCCAGCGAGGCTCCTTGCCGGTTTGATGAAAGATCGTCATCGCCTCGATATCGGCCCTGAAGAATACGGTATACGGATCGACCGCCTGTGGATGACCGATGTGGGCCAGCGCCCACACCGCGTGGTCTGACGACGCCTGCTCGAACGCTCGCCATTGCTCGAGAGCCTCCTCGAAATGGCTCCCGGAGTGACCTTTCGCCTCCCTAAGGTCATCAAAGACTTTTTTGGAGTGTTCGAAGTCTGTACTCCATTGATAGATGCTGCCCAGAGCATGGGCAACGTAGAAGGACAGCGTTTCGGGATCGTGCTTGGGATTGATGGTGATGCCGGGGCCGTCGAACTCTCCCGGCTTCTCGACGTCCATGTTCTGCGTGCGGACCTCGATGCCGCACTCGCGCACGTATCGCTCGAGATCGTCCAATAAAACGGCGGGCGAATCGGCCATGGCTGCCACGTTGCAAGCCTTGATCCCCTGATAGAATCGAAGGTTGGGAGGGTGATGTGAGACGACGACTGAATGTATGGCTGACCGGTCTTGCTGTCGCGACGGTCGCGACAGCAGCGTGTGGTGGAGGCTCGGCCCCGCCGCCGGCCGGCGGCACGGGCCCATCACCGTCTGCTGGCACATCCAGCAACGTGTCGCTCGACAAGAATTCGTATCCGGTGTTTCCGAACGCCGACGCCGGAGCGGATCCGTCAGTACCTGCCGAGCAAGGTGGGAAAGGATTCAAGGGCGACGGGTGGGAAACGAGCACCGATTTCGACCTGATCGGTGATCCAAGAGCCCTCAAAGGCGGCGCGCTTCGGACCTTCACAGTGAGCTTCCCCGGGACGCTGCGCATGGCCGGCCCCGAGTGGAACACAAACGTTAACTATGTCATCTCCTCGCTGACCTACGAGACGCTCCTCACCTTACACCCGACGACACTGCAATACGTGCCTCTGCTTGCAACCCACTGGCAAATCTCCCCGGACAAACTGACGTATCGATTCCGGCTCGATCCGAATGCCAGGTTTTCGAACGGATCACCGGTGACGGCCGAAGACGTGGTCGCGAGCTGGGTGTTTCACACCGACAAGAGCCTGCAGGATCTGTATTACTACACGGAGTTCAACAAGCTCGAGAAGCCTGTCGCCGAAAGCAAATACATCGTGCGCATCAAGGCAAAGGACCTGCAGTGGAGCAACTTCCTGATGGCCGCGACCGGTCTGCGGGTCTTTCCCGCCGAGGTGCTGAAGACGCTCACCGGCGCGAGCTATCTCAGCGATTACAACTTCAAGTTTCTTCCCGGCACCGGTCCCTACACTGTCGCAGACAGTGACATCAAGAAAGGCACGTCGGTGTCGATTCGGAGGCGGAAGAATTACTGGGGCGAGAAAAACAGGGTCAACGTCGGACAGTACAACTTCGATGAATTCCGCTTCACCGTTGTCCGCGATGAAAACCTCGCGTTCGAGATGTTCAAGCGAGGAGACCTCGACTTCTTCAACGTCAGAATCTCGAAACAATGGGTGGAAGATCTCAACTTCGACGATTTCCAGCGCGGTGTACTCGTCAAGCGCAAGGTGTTCAACAACTATCCTTCAAGCACACAGTTCTTCGCTTTCAATACACGGCGGCAGCCCTGGGACGATGTGCGCATCCGCAAGGCGTTTGCGCTGCTCTTTAATCGAGAGCAACTCATCAAGACGCTGTTCTTCAACGAATACAGGCCCCTGAACTCGTACCTCCCCGGGACGATCTACGAGAATCCGGACAATCCCAAGAACCCCTACAACCCGCAGGAGGCGCTGAAGCTGTTGGCCGAGGCCGGCTGGACGAACCGGGATCAGCAGGGACGCCTTGTGAAAAACGGCAAACCGTTGCAGATAGAGCTGCTTTACAGCGACAAAGGCAGCGAGCGCTTCCTGACCGTCTATCAGGAGGATCTGCGCAAGGTCGGCATCGGCATGAACCTGCGGCTCGTGAATCCGGAAACGCAATTCAAGATGCAGATGCAGCGACAGTTCGAGCTCGTCTACAGCGCCTGGGGATCGGGTAGCGTCTTCCCCACTGTCAGCGCCGAGTATCGCTCGGAGACCGCTGATGTGAACAACACCAACAATATTTCCGGCTTCAAGGACAAACGGATCGACCAACTGACGGGACAGTACGACCGGGAGTTCGATCCGGCGAAGCGAGCCGCCATCCTCAGGGAATTGGACGGCGTCCTCACCAATCAGCATCACTACATCATGCAATGGTGGCAGCCGGCACACAGATTCGCATACTGGAATCGGTTCGGCATGCCCACGGGAACCCTCTCCAGAATCGGCGACGCGCTGGGCTCGCTCGGTCCAGGCATTACCCAGATGTGGTGGATCGATCCCGCGAGCTCCCAGCAGGTTGATCGGGCGCTTCGCGATAAGTCGATCAAGATGGACGTATCGCCCGTCGAAGACCATTACTGGGAGGAGTTCACGAAGAAGGAACGAAGCGCCGCTCCCGCCACGTCGGGGCAATGAGCGGCTACTTTCTTCGAAGGTTCCTGCTCATCGTCCCGACCTTCATCGGGATCACGCTGGCGGTCTTCGTCATCATGCACTTCGTGCCGGGCGGGCCGGTGGAACGGCAGATCCTCCGCTTCCAGATGGCTGCTGCCGGCGGCGAGGGCGCCTCAGCGATGCGTGGGGGCGTCGAGATTCCGCAGGAAGCGATCGATGAGATCCAGAGGTACTACGGATTCGACAAACCCGTGCACGTTCGGTACGCGAACTGGCTCTGGAATGTTCTTCGTCTCGATCTCGGTAATTCATACGTCTATCAGGATCCGGTCTGGGACGTCATCAAGGCGCGATTCCCCGTTTCACTGACGCTGGGCCTCACTGGATTCATACTCAGCTACCTCGTCTGCGTGCCTCTCGGCGTTCTGAAAGCGGTGAAGCACGGATCCAAGTTCGACCTGATCTCGAGCGTGCTCGTCTTCCTTGGGTACGCGGCGCCGGGATGGGCCCTCGGAACGGCGCTGCTGGTCCTGTTCGGCGGCGGTAGCTTCTGGAACGTCTTTCCCCTCGGCGGCTTTCGATCGGACAACTGGGAGTACCTCACCTTCTCCCGGAAAATCGCGGATCAGGCCGAGCACATGTTCCTGCCGGTGTTCTGCTACATGCTCGGCAGCTTCGCCACGCTGACGATTCTGACGAAGAACTCGCTGATGGAGAACATGTCGCAGGACTACGTGCGCACGGCGTTCGCGAAGGGCCTGCACAAGAACCGCGTCATCTTCGTCCATGCACTGCGCAACTCGCTGATTCCGATTGCCACCGGGCTGGGGCAGGTCTTCAGTCTCATACTGGCGGGCTCCTTTCTGATTGAGAAAGTCTTCAACATCGACGGCATGGGATACCTCGGGTACACCTCGATTCTTCAGCGGGACTACCCTGTGGCGCTTGGCATACTCGTCGTCAGCTCGCTGCTCCTGCTCATCGGCAACATCGTGTCCGACATGATCTACGCCGTCATCGATCCCCGCATCCGCTTCAAATGATTCCGGGCCGTTCTGAGACCATCTTCCGCAAGCGTCTTCGCAAATTTCGCCGGTTGAAGCGCGGATACTACTCGTTCGTGCTGATCCTGTCGGTGTACGTGATCTCGTTCCTGCTGCCGTTTCTGATGAGCGGCACGCCGCTTGTCGTCCGGCACCAGGGGCGATTCTATTTCCCGATGTTCAACTTCTACAGCGTGACCGACTTCGGCGTGGAAGGGTACGGCGAGCCCGACTATCGTGTGTTGAAGAAGCAGTTCGCCGAGGCGGGACAAGGGGACTGGGTGTTGATGCCCCCGTACCCGTATGGACCAAACGAGGCACTGCTCGATCTGACCGAATCGCCACCTAACGCCCCATCGCGAGCGCATCCGTTTGGCACAGACGATCGCGGACGCGACGTGTTCGTGCGGCTCGCGTATGGGTTCAATATCTCGATGACCTTCGCCATCATGGTGACGCTCTTCAGCGAATCGGCTGGGCGTGGCCGTCGGCGCGCTGCTGGGCTACTTCGGAGGAAAGATCGACATCATCGGCCAGCGGATCATCGAGATCTGGTCGTCGCTTCCGTTTCTCTACACGATCATCATCATCAGCTCGATCATCGTCCCGATTTACGTGCCGGGCAAATCTGCCGTCTTCCAGCCTTCGTTCTGGCTGCTCGTTGTGATTCTGGCGGCGTTCGACTGGGTGGCGATCACCTATTACATCCGTGGCGAGTTTTACCGGGAGAAAGCAAGGACTACGTCGGGGCCGCCATCGCCACAGGCGTCAGTCCGAGCCGAAGATCATGTTCCGGCACATTCTGCCGAACGCGCTGACGCCGGTCGTCTCGTTCGCCCCGTTCGTGATCGTGGCCAACATCAGCGCTCTCGTTGCGCTCGACTTCCTCGGATTCGGCCTGCCGGCGCCCACACCGAGCTGGGGCGAGCTCATCGGCCAGGGAACCGAGAACCTCACGAAATGGTGGCTGGTGCTTTTTCCCCTGAGCGCACTGTTCCTCACTCTCCTGCTGGTCGTCTTCATCGGCGAAGCCGTTCGCGAGGCGTTCGATCCGAAGGAGTTCTCAAGCTCCAATGACCGGCCTTCGCGAAGACGCTTCGGCGAACAGGTCCCGCTGCTCGACATTCGCGGGCTTGCGGACACATTTCTCTACCGAGGCCGGCGTCGCCAAGGCCGTCGATGGCGTCGACCTCGAGCATCTATCCCGGCGAAGTCGTCGGCCTGGTCGGCGAGTCCGGATCGGGAAAGAGCGTCACGGCGCTGAGCGTGCTGCGGCTGATCCCGGATCCGCCGGGACGAATCGTGGCCGGCGAAATCATCTTCAAGGGCCGCGATCTGCTGAAGCTCGACGACGAAGGCATCCGCGACGTGCGCGGCGACGAGATCAGCATGATCTTCCAGGAGCCGATGACGTCGCTGAACCCGGTCTTCACCATCGGCATGCAGCTGATGGAGGTGTACCTCCAGCACGAGAAGATCTCGAAGAAGGAAGCGTTCAACCGCAGCGTCGAGATGCTCAGGCTGGTCGGCATCGCCGACGCGCCCGCCGCGCATGAAGCAGTACCCGCATCAGTTTTCAGGCGGGCAGCGGCAGCGGATCATGATCGCGATGGCGCTGGCATTGACGCCCGATCTGCTGATCGCCGACGAGCCGACGACGGCGCTCGACGTGACGATTCAGGCGCAGATTCTGGATCTGATGCTCGAGATGAAGGATGCGGCAGAAGGACTCGGCGATCCTGCTGATCACGCACAACCTCGCGGTCGTCGCCGAAACCTGCGATCGCGTCGCGGTGATGTACGGCGGAAAGATTCAGGAGCTCGCGCCGGTCAAGGAGCTCTTCAAGAACCCGATGCACCCGTACACGCGCGGGCTGCTCGGATCGCTGCCGCGCGTCGACGGCCCGAAAGCCGAGCGCCTGACGACCATTCCCGGCTCTGTGCCCGACATTCTCGACTTGCCGATCGGCTGCAAGTTCACGACCCGCTGCCCCGATCGATTCGAGCCGTGCCCCGACATCGAGCCCGCGCTGGTCGAGAGGGCGCCCGGGCATTTTGTCCGCTGCCACCTTTACGGAATCACCGACGACCGCCTGACCGGATGCAGCGCCCATTCTCGAAGTTAAGGACCTGCACGTCAGGTTCCCGGTATCCGGTGGCGTGCTGCTTCGCCGGACGGGGCGAAGTGCATGCGGTGAACGGCGTGTCGTTTCACGCTCGAACAAGGGCGAAACGCTCGGCCTGGTCGGCGAATCGGGCAGCGGCAAGACGACCGTCGGCCGCGCGATCATCAACATCCTCCGCGCGATGAGCTACAGCGTCGAGATCTCCGGCGAGATCCTCTACCACCACCCGTCGGGCATCGTGAAT
Organism: Vicinamibacterales bacterium; assembly: GCA_963811435.1. Classification (GTDB taxonomy): domain Bacteria; phylum Acidobacteriota; class Vicinamibacteria; order Vicinamibacterales; family JAMQPK01; genus JAMQPK01. Next base: position 1,169,760 of record CAWERD010000002.1, on the reverse strand, counting down.
CTGGCGCCGCTCGAGCAGGCAGCGGCATGCGTCCGTACCGCACGGACATCCAGATGATCTTTCAGGACCCCTACTCGTCGCTGAATCCGCGCATGAGCGTCGGCCAGATCGTCGAAGAGCCGCTGAAGATCCACACGAAGCAGTCGCCGGCCGAGCGGCAGGGATCGCGTCGTGTGGCTGATGGAGAAGGTCGGCCTGTCGCCGGAATACATCCACCGCTATCCGCACGAGTTCTCCGGCGGCCAGCGGCAGCGCATCGGCATCGCGCGCGCGCTGGCGACGAATCCGAAGATCGTGATTGCCGACGAGCCGGTGAGCGCGCTCGATGTGTCGATTCAGGCGCAGGTCGTCAACCTGATGCAGGATCTGCAGGAGGAGTTCGGGCTTTCATACCTCTTCATCGCGCACGATCTCTCCGTGGTGCGCCATATCTCGATCGCATTGCGGTGATGTTCAAAGGAGAGATCGTCGAGATTGGCGAAGCGGAGCAGCATCTATCAGCACCCCGAGCATCCGTACTCGCGGACGTTGCTCGCGGCCGTGCCGCGGCCCGATCCCGACCGAAGCCGCAAGCGGCGGCTGGAGCGCGCGCAACCTCGGTAGTGTCCGGCTTCAGCCGGACCGTGGCAGGGCGATCGGCCTCAACTTCTGCACCTGCGCCGCCAGCGCAAGCACCCCTTCTTCGCCGAACTGTTTTCCGGCAATCTGCAGCCCGACCGGCATGCCGTTCGAGTCCAGTCCGGCGGGAACGCACGCCACCGGCAAACCAGTAAGGCTGAGCACGAAGGTCGGCGCAATCCAGTCGATGTAGGTCTTCATCGGCTTGCCGGCAATCGTGTCGGGGTAGTTCTGCTCCACCGGGAATGGCGGCACCGCCACGCACGGCGTCAGCAGATGGTCGTACTCTGGCAAAGAACTGCCGGAACTGGTGCCAGAGGTGACCGCGATAGTTCTCTGCCGCGGCGATCTCCTTCGACGTCACCTCGAGCCCTGCACGGACGTTGTTGCCGACGTTTGGACCGAAGCGATGCTGCTGGTCGAGGCGAGGGAACATCTGCGTGACAGAACCACAAGCCGCGCACCGACAGAAACGCGGGCCTCGCCGCCGACAAATCGAGGTCGATCTCCTCGATGGTGGCGCCTTTGCTTTCGAGCGCGAAGGCCGCTTCGCGACAGACGAGCTCGACGTCGGGATCGACGCCGATGCCCGCGATGTCGGAACAGTACGCGATACGCAGGTTTTTCTTCGAGCCTCTCGAAGCGCGGACGAAATCTCTTCCGTCGATGGGCTGGGCAAACGGCGACCACTCGCTCGGGCCGGCAATCGTCTGCAGCATCAGCGCGACATCCTCGGCGGTTCGCGCCATCGGTCCGGTCACTTGCAACGTGTCCCAGACCCAGTCTGTCGGATGCGTCGGTACCAGTCCGAGCGACGGCCGTAGTCCGGTCACTCCGCAGAATGCCGCCGGGATGCGGAGCGATCCGCCAAGGTCCGTGCCCTCGGCCAGCGCGATCATGCCCGTCGCCAGCGCGGCCGCTCCCCCGCCGGTCGATCCGCCCGCCGACTTGCTCGTATCCCACGGGTTGCGCGTGCGCCCGAACACGTCGTTGAACGTGTTGGCGCCGGCGGCAAACTCGGGGCAGTTCGTCTTTCCGAGGATGATCGCGCCGGCCTCGCGGAGCCGGCGCACGACGAGCGCATCCTCTTTGGGCACGTAGTCTGCGTAAATCGGCGACCCGAACGTCGTCCTCAATCCTGCAACCGGTGTGACGTCCTTGATCCCGACGGTCAGCCCGCAAAGCGGACCCGGATCCTCGCCCGCGGCGATGCGCCGATCGACCTGCAAAGCCTCATCGATTGCGTGGGGATTCGGCGTCACGATCGCGTTCAGCGTGGGGTTGAGCTTCTTGACGCGCTCGAGGCAGGCCTCGACGTACTCCGCGGCAGAGAGGTCCTTCCTCGCAATCCGTCCGGCGATCTCGGTTGCCGAAAGATCGGGGAGTGCGCTCACGGTTTCCAGTCGCCGACGAACGCAACCGCGCGACAGAACGCCGCTTCGCCGCCTTTGAACTTCCACGGGAAGCAGCCGAGAATCAGCCGCTTGTTCTGCAGCTCAGGAGCGGCAATGTCGCCGCCGAGGTTCTCGATGTGCATGCAGTCTTTCGGAAACAGCGCGTTGTGCGTCAGCTGATAGGCAGAGTCCGGGAACAGCTTGTCGACGGCCTCCTTGCCGCCGAACTTGTCCTCGGCCTGTTTCCGCACGCGATCGCAGTGGCCGTGCGCACCTTTGCCGAGAAAACGGCCGATAGGCAGGTTCATCGGATGGTCGGTCGAGACGCAGTCGACGCCCCAGATGCGGATCTCCTTCTCCAGGAGCCACGGCACCAGGTCGGGATGCGCTCCGGGATGCCGATGGATGTACTTCTCCTCGTCGGCCTTGTCGCCGAACTGCGCGTGCTTGTGCCAGCCCGTGTGCAGATACAACAGGTCGCCCTTGCGCACCTCGGCCCGGTCCTCGATCATTTTTGGCGTGTAGAGCTCAAGCTCGTCCATCGCATCGGACAGGTTGACGATGACGCCGGGGCCGCAGAGCCACTCGACGGGAATCTCGTCGATGGTGCGACCATTGGTCACGAAATGACGAGGGGCATCGAGATGGGTGCCCATGTGGTTGGACGTCATGATGTATTGCGCGTTAACGCCGTGCTCGGCCTTGCGCTTGATGTACTTGACCTCGAACGGCGGATAGTACGGCCAGAACGGGAATTGTTCGTTGAGCGGCTGGGACAAATCGTAAATTTTCATTGGTCATCTTCTTTTAATTTGTCGTGGGGCCCCACCCCCACGACCTGCCACCTCGCACTCGCTGATACCTCTTCGTGCTCGGCGCAACATCGCTACGCCTATCTGCTTAGTGCGGCGCGCTCAAACGCGCGCTCCAATGCACGCCTGGTCAACACATTCGCCAACTGCCGCCGGTATCGCGCCGATGCGTGGATGTCGCTCGAGGGGTCGATGTCACGCGTCGCCGCTGCATCGGCCGCTGCCCGAATCGACTCACCCGACGGCACTTGACCTGTGAGCGCCCGGCTCGCCTGTTCGGCCAGCACCGGTCGATCGCCGACGCTGAGGAGCGCGATGCGCGCGCCCGCACAGCGGCCGCTGTCGTCGAGCTGAACGGCGACCGCCACACCGACGAGGGCAAAATCGCCGTGACGCCTCGAGATCTCCTGAAACGCAAAACCGCTGCGTTTCGCCGCTGTCGGAATACGCACCTGCGTCAGCAGCTCACCAGGCTCGAGCGCGGTCGAGAAGAGCCCGACAAAAAAATCGGACGCGGCGATCTCGCGTACTCCCGCTTTGCCGGTAACGGCAATCGTCGCGTTCAACGCCAGCATCACTGCCGGCAGCTCGGCGGCCGGATCCGCATGGGCCAGGCTGCCGCCGATCGTGCCGCGATTGCGAATGGCCGGATGCGCAATGTGCGGCATCGTCTCGGCAATCAGTGGAAACCGCTGCGCAACCAGCCCGCTCCGTTCGATCGCCCGCTGGCGGGTCATGCCACCGATCGTGATGTTGCCACCACCGTCGCTGATGTCGCTCAGGTCGGCCAGCCCGTTCAGATCCACGAGGACCGCCGGCGTCGCCAGCCGAAAATTCATCGCCGGAATCAGGCTCTGCCCGCCGGCGAGCGGCTTCGCGTCGCCGCCATGCTCGGCCAGCAGCGACAGGGCTTCATCGAGCGTGCGCGGCTGAAAGTACTCAAACGGAGCTGGTTTCACAATCGTGACTTCAATTCTTTGTTCAGGGCCTCGAGCGCCTGCTTCGTCATCATCTTTCCCACCGACTCCAGGAGGCGCTGCCCGACGGCGGCGATCTTGCCGCCCACCTGAACGTCCGAGGTATACGTCATGACGGTCACGGGGCCGGGCTGCTCGTCGAGCGTAATCGTCGCGGTCCCCTTCGTAAAGCCAACGCCTCCCTTGCCGTCGATCACCAGGGCGAACTTCTCGGGCGGCACTTTGTCTTTCAACTCGACGTTCATCGCAAACTCTGCCGCGTTGACGGGTCCCACGCTCACCTTCATGACGCCCTGATACCGATCCTCGCCGACCTGCGTCAGGGTCTTGGTGCCCGGGAGCGCCTTGGCGAGAACCGCCGGATCCTGAAGGATCTCCCACACGCGCGTGCGAGGCCCATCGAACGTAAACGTACCGCTGAGAATCATTTTGTTTTCGCCGCCTCGATGAGCTCGAACAATCTGTTGGGGCTCAGTGGAATTTCGGTAATCTCGACGCCCGACCCTGCGAGCGCGTCTTCGACCGCCTGCGCGAACAGCGCGCCGGTCGGAATACAGCCCGCCTCGCCGACGCCTTTCATTCCCACCGGGTTATACGGTGACGGAGTCTCGCGATGCGCCGTTTCGATCTGCGGCACATCGGTGGCCGTTGGAATCAGGTAGTCCATGAACGACGCGTTCAGCAGCTGGCCCTGCTCGTCGTAGATGAGCTGTTCGTAAAACGCGTTCCCGATACCCTGCGCCACGCCGCCGTGAATCTGCCCTTCGACGATCATCGGATTGATGATCGTTCCGCAGTCGTGGACCACGAGATACCGTTTGATCTCGACCATCGCCGTTTCGGGATCGACTTCAACAATCATTGCGTGAACACCGCTGGCGGTGCTTCCGCGATCGGGGCCGAAATACGCCGTGCTCTCGAGGCCCGGCTCGGTGCCCGGCCGGACCGCTCCGCGAAGCGGGTTCGCCTTTCCCGAGAGCTCGCCCAGCGAAAAGCCTCGATCCTTCGCGTCAGTCACGTAGACGCGGCCGTCGGCCAGCTCGAGCTGCTCCTTCGGCACATCCAAAAGAGCCGCGGCCAGATTCAGCACCTTCTCTCTCACGGCCATCGCCGCCGCATGGCACGCGCTGCCCGCAACCACGGCGCCCCGGCTTGCAAACGTCCCGGTGCCCCAGTGGAATTCACGTGTGTCGCCGGTGACGACGCGCACGTCCACGACATCGACGCCAAGCGCATCGGCCACCAGCTGCGCGAACACCGTGAAGTGCCCCTGCCCCTGAGTGCCGACGCCAGTCGCGCAGCGGACTTTTCCACTCGGCTCGATGGTCACACGCGCGCCTTCATATGGACCAATGCCCGTCCCTTCAACATAGCAGGCCACACCCACGCCGACGTGACGCCCCTCGGCTCGAAGCTTTGGCTGCTGGTCTCGAAGGAATGTGTCGTACCGATCATCTCGGCCGCCTGTTCGAGCGTCGGCAGGTAATCGCCGCTGTCGTAAATCAGCGGCGCCGAGTCCTGAAACATGATCTCGTGATTGACAGGGAATTTGTCGGGGTCAATCAGATTACGCTTGCGAATCTCCACGCGATCGATTCCCAGCTCGCGTGCCGCCAGATCGATCAGCCGCTCGCTGACAAAGACCCCGTGCTGGCGGCCGGCGCCGCGAACCGGCGTCACGATCGTCTTGTTCGTGAAGACCGCCGTGAACTCGCTCTCGTAATCGCGAATATCGTACGGGCCCAGCAAGGTGCACTGGCTGTTTATCGGAATCGTCAAGCCATATGGATCGTACGCGCCCGTGTCGAACAGGAACACGTCGTGCACGCCGAGGATGCGCCCGTCCTTCGTGAGCGCCATCTCGGCATCGTGCACCTGTCCCCGCTCCTGCGTCGTGGCGTAGAAATTCTCCTGGCGATCCTCGGTCCACTTGAGCGGCTTGTTCAGTCGCATCGCGGCCCATGGCAGCAGGAGTTCTTCGGGGTAGAACATCATGATCTTGGGCCCGAAGCCGCCGCCGACGAACGGCGCAATGACGTTCACCTGCGACTCGAGCAGCCCGAGCATGCCCGCCAGCCCATTTCGAATCGGAATCGGCGCCTGCGTGGTGTCCCAGATGGTCAACTCCTCCGCCTGCGCGTTCCACTCGACCGCCACGGCTCTGTTCTCGATCGGCGCCGAGAGTCCGCGATCGTAAAGGAACCGCCGCTTGACGAGAAGATCGGCGCGTTTTCTGGCCGATGCGTAATCTCCCTTGCGCTGCACGACGTGGGCCGCGACGTTCGATTTCAAATGCTCGTGAATGAGCGGCGCATCTGCGGCGAGCCCTTTCTCGAGATCGACCACGGCAGCAATCGGGTCGATGTCGACGATCACGTCGCGAACGGCATCCTCGGCCACGTAGCGATTGTCGGCCACGATCATCGCGATCGGCTCGCCGACATGACGCACCTTGTCTTTTGCGAGCGGCAGTTGCGTACAGCCGTGGAATATCAGATTTGGAATCGGTGGAGGAGAGACCAGAACGGGTCCCGGCTTCAGATAGTCGCCGAGGTCGGCGGCGGTGTAGACGGCATGTACGCCCGTGTGCCGTTTTGCCGCACTCACATCCACATTTGTAATACGCCCGTGTGCGTGCTCGCTCCGCACAAACGCCACGTGCAGCATTCCCGGAAGCTGGACATCATCGACAAACAGCGCGCGTCCGGTCAGCAGCCGCGCGTCTTCGTTCCGGACGACGCGGGCGCTAAGGTAGCGGGGCTTGGCTGGCAAGCTTGGCGGCCTCGAAGATGTGGTGATAGCCCGTGCATCGGCAGAGATTCGACGAAAGGGCATCACGAAGCTCGACGTCAGACGGGTGAGGGTTGTCGCGCAGGAACGCCGTCAACGTCATCAAAAAACCGGGCGTGCAGAAGCCGCACTGCAGGCCGTGCGTAGTCCGAAACGCTGCCTGAAGCGGGTTGAGTTCTCCGGCGGGACCAGCGAGACATTCAACGGTTTGGAGTTCATGTCCGTTTGCCTGGACGGCAAGCATGATGCAAGAGCGAACCGCGTCACCGTCTAACAGAATTGTGCATGCGCCGCAGACGCCGTGTTCGCAGCCGACGTGCGTGCCGGTCAGCCCAAGGTCCTGGCGGATGAAATCGCTGAGGAGCAGGCGAGGCTCGACATCGCGCTGATACCGAACGCCGTTAACCGTGATGGTGATCGAAATCGTAGCGCTCATCGGAGTCGTCGAGGCTGTAGGTTACTGTAGAATGCCCCGCTTTATGAAACTGCGACGGCGGCTTGGAATGTTTTTGCCGGTCCCCGGCAAGGGTGTGGAAATCCATCCGCCACCGGTGTCGGCGTCTGTCGAGAGCCACGAGCCGCAAGCCATGGATCTGCCGTCGCGAAGCAAGGAAACCGCCATCCGTGAGCTGCTGGAAAGCTGCGCGCGATCATTTGTCGCACGGGACAGGCATGTGCGCGCGAACATGATGACGTTTTCACCCGACCGCACGCGTCGCCGGGTGCACGCCGAGACGGCGTACAACATGGACGCCGATCCGGATCGCGACCTCGAGATCGGCGCGACCGCCGCCGCCAGCGGCAAAGCCGTCAGCGAGCGACGCGCGGCGGTGGCCGACCTCGTGCTGTTGCAGATTACGGCCGTTCCGGCCTGGGGCCTTCAGTCGTCTGAACAGTCGCGCGTCCGGCCCACATTGAAGAGCATCCTGAGCGTGCCGATCTTCAATCCCGAAGACATCGATGGACCGTTGCTCGGATCGCTGCAGGTCGACAGCGATCTCACCGTCGAAGAAGCGGGATTCAACAAGCCGGAATCGGCGGAGCTGCTGCAGCAGTTCGGCGACGTTCTCGCGCTGCTGCTCATCGGGGTGCAAGTACGGTTTGGCGATGTCAAAACGGAAACGGCCAGGGCGGCCCCGAAGTCGCGCGTGCAGAACGCGTCGCAGGTCGAGCCGGGCCTGTATGTCGCGAACCGCTCGACGTCGATTTTCCAGCTGTCGAAGAATCGATATTCGTAAACTTCTGACAGGAGATCAGGAGTCATTTATTTTTTGTCTCGTGATCTCTTGATCTCCTGTTCAATATCGGCGCTACTCGTAACGGAGCGCCTCGATCGGATCCAGCCGCGACGCCCGCACCGCGGGCCACAACCCGCTGAGAAGCCCTGCCAGCGCGAGAATGCCGCTCGAGGTCAGCAGGATGCTGCTCGACATGACGAGCCGGATGTCGGTGTTCCTCGTGGGATCGTCGAGCAACGTCGCAAGGAACGGCCTCGTGCCGATGAGCCAGACGAGCGCATACGACATCGCGATGCCCATGATCCCGCCGAGGAAAGTGATCGTGAGCGCCTCGAGAAGAAATTGAGTCAGGATGTGCCGCCGGCGTGCGCCGAGCGCCTTGCGCACGCCGATCTCTCTGGTCCGCTCGGTCACCGACACCAGCATGATGTTCATCACGCCGACGCCGCCGATCATCAGGGTGAGCGTGCCGATGAAGTACAACACGAACTGCAACCCATCCGTGATGCCCGCGATCATCGCCGCCGAATCGCCGGTATCGCGAACGTTGACCGCCCGCGTATCGCGCGGGTTGAAGCGGTGTCGCGTGGCGAGCAGCTCGCGCACCTGCCGGATCGCCTGCTCGTGCAGCTCAGGCGTGATCGCCTGAAACAGGATATTGTCGACGTTCTCGCGCTGGTTCACGGTGTACGGGACGAACACCGACAGCTTGTCCGGATAGAAGTAGTTCGAGATCTGCGCCTTGTTCGGCATGACGCCGATCACTTCGAACGCCACGCCGCTGATCCGGATCGTCTCTCCCACCGCCGGAACATTGCTGAAGAGCCGCCGGGCCACCTCGTAGCCGAGAAACGCGACCCGCCGGCGGTTCTCGACGTCGTCCTGATTCAGGAATCGTCCGAATTCCGCCGTTTCGGACCGCATGATCGCGTATTCGGGCGACACTCCCCGCACACCGGCGGTCGTCTGGCGCAACCCGTAGGTAATCGGCACCGACTGCATGTACTCGGGGCTGACGAACTTCAGCGCGCCAAGCTCGCTCATGGCCTCGACGTCGGCCTGTTTGAGGACGACTCGCCGGCCCGACCGCTCGCCGCCTGCCTGCATGCTTGTCTGCCCGCTGCCGACGAGCACCGTGCCGGGCGAGAAGGCGTTGCGAAAGCCGTACATGATCGCGCGCTGAAAGCCGGTGCCGTACGCCATCAACAACACAACCGCGACGATGCCCCACGAAATGCCGAGCATCGTGAGCGCTGCGCGGAACCGGTGCGCGATGAGCGACGCGATCGCCTGCGTGATGACCTCGCGATACAGCCTCATGTCACGCCTCGTACCGCAGCGACTCGACAGGCGGCAACGCCGCAGCGCGGGCAGCAGGATAGAGGGCGGCCAGAAGGCCGACGACGCTCAACGCACCCGCGGCAACAAAGCCCGTTGCCGGGGTGATGATCATTCCTGAAAAACGCGCCGGCATCGGCAACAGGTTGATGAGCCGGCAGAGCCCCCAACCGGCCGCCAGACCCATCGCGCCACTGAGCAACGTGAGCGCGAGTCCTTCGACGATGAACTGGCGATGGATGCTTCGGCTCGTCGCGCCGAGCGCCTTGCGAAGGCCGATCTCGCGCGTCCGCTCACGGACTGCGATGAGCATGATGTTCATCACGCCGATACCCCCGAGCACGAGCGTGATGAGGCTGACGCCGAGGAAAAAGTTCTTCATGCTCCGCATCATCTTGCTGAACATGACCGATTCGACCGCCGTGTTCCAGAGCGACAGCGCTTCCCTGTCGTCGGCATCGAATCCTTTCACCGGAGCCAGCACGCGCCTGATTTCCTTCTCGACCATCGTCTGGCCGAAGATGCCGAATACGCTGGTGTTCGCGTTGCTGTCGAACTGCTCGCGCAGAGACTCCGCGACCCAGGCATAAGGCGCCACGATGATGGCCGAGACCGAGTCGGCTGTGACGTTCGGCCCGATGAGCGGAAAATCACGGCGCATCGCCTCGTAAGGGATGAACAACCGCAGCTCATCCCGCCCGCTGTAGCTCGAGTCCTGGAATTTCTGCCGGATCTTCCCGATGACCGTATAGTTGAGACCGTTCAGCTTCACCTCTTCGCCGATGGGATCCCGGTCGGCAAACAGCTGCGTGGCGGCTTCGCGTCCGATGACGACGACACGCCGCGCCTGCTCGTTGTCCTCCTGGTTGATCAGGCGGCCGTGTGACACTTCAATCGTGCGGATGGCCTGGAAGTCGGGCCAGATGCCGCTCATCTGAAGCGCCGCTGCGTTGTAGGCACTCTTGATGGACACGCTGCCGCGCATGAGCTCTGGACTGAGATATTCGATGAGCCGCGATTTGTTCCGGAGCTCGTAGACATCGCCGATGTTGAGGCGAATGACGCGGCCGGCACGCTCCCCTCCGGCCTGCACACTGGTGCGGCCGTTTCGAATGACGACGATGTTCTTGCCGAGCTCTTCGAGAACCGCCTGGTTGCCGCGCTGAAACCCTTCGCCCATCGCCGACAGAATCACGATGGAGATGACGCCCCACATGATGCCGAACATGGTGAGGAAGCTTCGCAGCTTGTTCGTGCGGAGGTTGTCGAGCGACTGTTTGAGGGCTTCTTTCATGCGTGTCACGGTCCGACTGAAGGCGGACACTACCGCCAACGGTGGTGTCCGGCTTTAGCCGGACCTAGCTCGGCAATACCACTCGATCTCCCTGTTGTAATCCCTCGAGCACCTGCGTACGCGTACCGTTGCTGATACCGACCTTGATTGGCACGCGCCGCCGTCCGTTGCGCTGGCTCGCATCGAGCACGTCCACCGAGGGCTTGCGCGTCGCGTCGTAGCTGATCGCGGCTTCGGGAACGAGCAGCACATTCGGCCGTTCCTCGAGAACGATCTCGGCGTTGGCGGTCATGTTCGCCTTGAGCTCATTGCCGGGGTTGTCAATGGACACGCGCACTTCGAAGTTCGTCACGTTGTCCCGCTCGACGCCCATCGGCGAGATTTGCGTCACTTTGCCCTGAAACGTCCGCTCCTTGAACGTCTCGACACGAATCCGGGCCGACTGCCCGAGACGCAGATTGCCGATTTCGGTCTCGTCGACACGCCCGCGAACAAACACATGAGAGATGTCGCCCATCGTGATGACCGACGTCGCGGCGGCGCCCATATTGAGAATGGAGGACACCGGGCTGCCGATTTCGATGTCGCGCGCGAGGATCCGTCCGCGAATCGGCGCGCGAATCGTGGCGTTCGCCAGCTCTTCTTCGGCGCGCTCGACGGCCGCCTGCGCCTGTGCGACGTTGGCAGATGCCTCCGACACGCGTGCCTTCGACACCGCCAGCTGAGATTCCGCCGCGCGCCGCCGGTTCTCGGCCTGGTCGAGCTGCGTGCGCGCTTCTTCGAGTCCGTTCTGCGCGATCAGCTTCTGTTCGAAGAGGCTCTTCGCGCGCTCGTGCGTGCGCCTGGCGAAATCGACTTCCGGACCTTCGGCTTCGACACGGCTCTTCTCGTAGTTCGCCTCGGCCGCGAGATGTGCCGCACGCGCGCCCTGCAACGTCGCCTGGGCCTCGCGCGCGCGGGCCATCAGGTTTTCGCGGTCGAGCTCCACCAGCACCGTGCCGGGCTCGACCTCCTGATCCACTTCAACCGGCAGCAGCTTGATGATGCCGTTGGCCTTCGACTTGATTTCGACCTTGGTAATCGGTTCGATCTTGCCGGTAGCCACAACCGATCGGGCGATGGTGCCCCGCTCGACCGTGGCGATTCTGGACTCTGGAATGGCTGCCGGACCGCCGAAGTATGAAGACGCTCCCCATCCGACCGCGGCGAGAACAATGACGGCCCCGCCGTAAACGGCACGTTTCCCGGACTTGTTCATTCCCACCCAGTATCAGACGGCCGAACCCCTCTAAATGTTGCAATGTACAACGCGAAACTCAGGGCGAAGGTTACAAACCACGCATAGGTGTAGAGCAAGTCCCAGACGTTGGGAGCGGCGACCTGCCCGCCCGGCGTCAGCGCGGCACGGACAAAGCCCGGTACGACCGGGAGGATCGACAGTACGAGAATGATCATGGCGCGACGATTGACCCCATTGGCGTAAGTGTAGAGGCCGTTCACCTTGAACAAATGGTCGAGCGCCAGCTGCTTTTTCCGGATCACCCAGTAGTCGGCGATCAGAATGCCGCCGATCGCGCCCATCAGGCTCGAGTAGCCGATGAGCCAGGTGAAGATGTAGGCCGAGGCGTCTGCGTAGAGCTTCCAAGGCATCATGACGATGCCGATGACCGCGGTAATCAGGCCACCGGTCACGTAACTGATCTTCTTCGGCGCAAGGCTCGAGAAGTCGTTGGCAGGAGAAACGACGTTCGCGGCCATGTTTGTCGTCAGCTGCGCCAGCATGATGATGAGCGCGCCGAACACCACCACAACCGGGCTGCCGATTCGAGCGACGAGCACCACTGGATCCCAGATGGCTTCGCCGAACAAGACGATCGTCGCGCTTGTGACGGCGACACCGATGAACGCAAACGCGGTCATCGTCGCCGGCAAGCCGAGCGCCTGCCCAAGCGCCTGCGATCGCTGGCTGCGTGCGTAGCGTGTGAAATCGGGGATGTTGAGGCTGAGCGTCGCCCAATAGCCGACGTTGGCCGTAACGGCCGCCGGGAACAGCTGCCAGAACGGCACAGAGCGCTGCTGCAATCGTGATGATTGAGCAAGGATGTACCCCAGCCCTCCGCCGCGCACGATCGCCCATCCGAGCAGCACCGCACCTCCCGCGAGCAGCAGCGGCGCCGACCATCCTTCCAGTTTCTTGATCCCTTCCAGCCCGTTCAGGATGATCCACACCTGCACGAGCCAGAACGCGGCAAATGAGATCCAGATTCCGGCGGCGAAGCCGCTCCAGGCCGGCCACACAGCCACGATGAGCGTGTTCAGCGCAATCGCCCCTATCCAGGTTTGAATGCCGAACCATCCACACGCGACGAGCGCCCGCAGGATGGCGGGAACGTTCGCGCCCTTCACGCCGAAGCTCGCGCGGCACAGCACGGGAAACGACACGCCGTATTTGGTCCCTGCGTGCGCGTTGAGGATCATCGGCACGAGCACGATTGTGTTGCCGAGCAGGATCGTGATCATCGCCTGCCACCACGTCATGCCCTGCTGCATCAGTCCCGACGCCAGCGTGTAGGTCGTGATGACCACGCTCATGCCAATCCAAAGTGCGGCGATGTGATAGGTGGACCAGGTTCGGCGAGACAGCGGAGTCGGCGCAAGATCGGCGTTCCAAAGGGGGCTCTTCGAGACGTCTTCTTTGAGCTCGACGAAGTCGGCGACGGCTGTCGGCATAGCAGGGACTATACCGGATCATAAAACCCGGGATTAGTCTTGTGGCTTGCGGAACAGCATATAGGTGCCAACGTCGCCTCGTGGATACGTTGGTTCAATACGTCGTGGTTGGGTTGCGAGAAGATCGAGAGTGGCGAAGAGCCGCTGATAACCGGTCACGGGTCTGCCGATCGTACACATGCCGTTTGGGTCGTCGATGGCACCATGTCGATGTCGTGGATCGGTCTCTTCGCAGATGAGCAGATGGCCACCCGGCTTCAAGACGCGGGTGATCTCCTGTGTGGTTGCCTGCACAACCGGGTCGATCAGGTGCTGCAGCACGGTAAAGGTCAGGATGAAGTCCGCCACAGCGGTCTGCACAGGAAGCTCGGTTAGTGCAGCGACACGGGCAAAACCGATGGCGGGGAGAAGACGTGAGGCTTCGCCGACGAAGTGTGGCTCGCGTTCGATGCCGATGACCCGATCGGCAAATTCAGCCAGCACGGCGCTCATGCGACCGTAGCCCGACCCGACGTCGCACGCGAGCCGGAGCCGCCCAACGCCGGCGACGCGGGTCAGGAAGGCTCGCACATCTGCCTGTTCAAGGTATGTTCGCGTCGCAAAAGCGGCATCGCGGACGTCGACGACGTGCTGCTGCTGCCAGATGGCGCGATCGGGAGAAGTCATTCGCGTAAATATACCGGGAGCTAACGCTACGATCTAGAATGACGATCGATGCGGCGTCGTAGCTGTTTCAGCGTTGCGTTGCTGGCGATGGCCGTGGCAGTCACGGCCCAATCCGCCACGGAAATCAACGGACTCGATCACGTCAACGTTGCGGTGGCCGATCTGGATGCCGCCGCGGTCCGTTTTCGCGAGCTCGGATTTTCCTTGAAGCCTGGCGTGCCACACGCCAACGGAATCCAGAATCAGCATGCGAAGTTCCCGGATGGAACAGAGATCGAGCTCATCACCGCGCCGTCTGCCACCGACGCGCTGACAACGACTTACCGGCGCTACATTGCGCAGGGCGATGCCGGAGCGTTCCTGGCGTTGTTCGGTCGGCGATCGGAGGCGACCACAGCGACGTTGAAAGAGCTGCAGCTCGCCTATGTGTTCTTCGGACCGCGCAATCACTCGCCGACCGATCGCCCCGAACACTTCGCGCACGTGAACACCGCAGACTCGCTGATTGGCGTCTGGCTGGCCGCGGCCGACTTCTCGGCTGAACGACGCCTTCTTCAGTCGTCTGGTGCGACATTCGTCGAGCAAGACGTACATGTTCCTGAAACCGCCCGGGCGACGGTGGCACGGGTTCCCGATGGTGAAATCGTTTTTCTGCCGGCCGCACGCCAGGTATTGCCGGGACGCAAAATCGTCGGCGTCACCGTTCGGGTGCGATCGCTCAACGCCGTGCGACGCGTGATCGCAGACCGGCTCGGGCAAAGCCTGCCGAATGTGCCGAGCGCACGAGGAGTCAGCGTCTTCATCCCCCCAACGCTGGCAAATGGAATATGGATCGAGTTTCGGGAACCCGCGTGACAAATAGGCGAATGAAAAAGATCACAGGCCTGGTGTTAGTGCTCATCGCCCTGGGAGCGGTTTCAGCCGGGCAAGCTCCAACGCAACTGGACTGGCCGTTTTATGGACGGACTGCCGGCGGAACACGCTTTTCGCCGCTGACAAGAGTTACACGCGACAACGTGTCGAAGCTCGTTGTCGCCTGGCGCTACCACACAGGCGAGCCCGTTCTCGAGCTCGCGCGGCAGCCGTCGCTCCAGGTGACGCCGATCGTTGTCGACGACGTGATGTACATCAGCACGCCGCTTGGAAAGGTGATGGCGCTCGACCCGGCGACAGGCCGCGAAATCTGGCGGTACGACGCCAGAGTCAATCCGAAGGCTGGATATGGCGACTTCGCCAGTCGCGGCGTGGCGACCTGGGTCGACAGCACGCTGAAGCCCGGAGCGCCGTGCCGTCGTCGGATTTTCGTCGCGACGATGGATGCGCGGCTCATCTCGCTGGACGCCGCATCGGGCTATCCCTGCGTCGTCTTCGGCGTGGAAGGGACCATCGGTCTGCGCGACGCGTTGCGCATCCGCCCGGCCTTTCCGACCGCTTACGAAGTCACGTCGCCGCCGATTGTCGTCAACGATCTGGTCATCACGGGGTCGGCCATCGCCGACAACTCGCGGCCCGCGCCCGCGAGCGGCGAGGTGCGCGCGTTCGACGCGCGAACTGGCGCGCTTCGATGGACATGGGATCCGATACCGCAGAACCCGAAGGATCCGGCGTTCCCAACGTGGCGCAACGGCAGCGCGGCACGCACCGGTGCGGCCAACGTCTGGTCGGTGATGGCCGCAGACCCGGCACGCGATCTCGTCTTTCTGCCAACCTCGAGCGCCGCGCCCGACTACTACGGCGCGCTTCGCCTCGGCGACAACCGCTACGCGAACTCGATTGTGGCTCTTCGCGCGTCGACAGGCGCTGTCGTGTGGCACTTCCAGACCGTGCATCACGATCTCTGGGATTACGACAATGCGTCGCCGCCTGCGCTCGTCAACGTGACGCGCGACGGAAAAACCATCCCGGCCGTCGTGCAGGCCACCAAGACCGGGCAGCTCTTCGTGCTGCATCGCGAGACCGGCGTGCCGATCTTCCCTGTGGAGGAGCGCAAAGTTCCGGCAAGCACGATTCCAGGCGAAGAAGCGTCTCCCACGCAGCCGTTCACGACGACGACACCGCCGTTGAGCCCGCACAGCCTGAGTGCAGATCAGGCGTTCGGCATCGGGCCCGACGCAATAGCCGCGTGCCGACAACAGATCGCAGGACTGCGCAACGAGGGCATCTTCACCCCGCCGAGTCTCGAGGGTACGCTGGCGATCCCGTCGAACATCGGCGGTGCGCATTGGGGCGGCGTAGCGGCCGACGATCAATCGGGCATCGTCGTCGTGCCGGTGAACCGCATTGCAGCGGTCGTGCAACTGATTCCAGCGAAAGGTTTCGATCTCACCGCGGCTCGACAGGAGTCGAGCCGTCTCGGCCAGGGCTACGAATACACGCTGATGGAAGACACCCCCTACATCATGCGCCGGCGGCTCTTGCTGGGTCCGGGCCAGATTCCGTGCTCGCCTCCTCCTTTTGGCGCTCTCGTGGCGGTAAGCCTCCGAACCGGACAGCGTCTGTGGGAAGTCCCTCTCGGTGCTCCACCCTTACCGCCGGAGATTCCGAAACCGCTGGCCAATCTCGGCATGCCGAACCTCGGCGGACCGATTGTCACGGCCGGGCGTCTGGTGTTCATCGCGGCCACGCTCGACCGCATGTTCCGCGCGTTCGACATCGACAGCGGAAAGGAACTGTGGACAGTTCCGCTCCCGGCCGGTGGACGCGCAACACCGATGACCTATGAATCCGGCGGACGGCAGTTTGTCGTGATCGCTGCTGGTGGAGGGAACGAGTTCGGCTCTGGCGATGCAATCCTCGCGTACTCTCTGCCCTGAAATTTTGAACAGGAGATCAGGAGTTCAGGAGGGCAAGCCCTAAGCTTTATCTGGAGCGAAGACTATTTCGCATCGCCGATCCAGGTCTTCAGCGGTTTCGTAAAGACAAGCAGCACTAACCCCGCCGCCGCCGAGAACATCGTCACCGCGCCGAAGAGTTGCGGAAGCGGCAGCGATTCGATGAGACCCGCCACGCGGCCGGCGACGAGGTTGCCGAGCGCAGCGCCCATGAACCAGATGCCCATCATCTGGCCGACATAACGCGCGGGCGAGAGCTTGGTGATGCTGCTGAGGCCAATGGGGCTGAGGCACAGCTCCCCGACGGTGTGCAGGAAGTAAGTCACGACGAGCCAGCTTGGACTGACCGGGTTTTCCAGGGTTGCGTTCGCAGAACCCCACGCCAGGTACTGCGAACCCCACGCCCAGGAAAATCAGGCCGAAGCCCATTTTCGCGGGGATTGACGGATTGCGCGATCCGAGCCAGATCCAGAGCGCGCTGAAGAGCGGAGCGAGCAGGATGATGAACAGGCCGTTCACCGACTGGAGCCAGCTTGCCGGCATCTCCCAACCGCCAAAGATGCGATCGGTCAACCGATCGGCAAACAGGTTCATCGAAGAGCCGGCCTGCTCGAATCCCGACCAGAAACACGCCGCAGCGAGGAAGCACACGGCAATGACGCCGATGCGCTTTTTCTCGGCGGGCGTCAACCCGCCGAACATCACCACGTAAAGCAGGTAGGCGGCTGCAAGCGACACGATGAAGATGCCGGCCGAGTCGACAAAGCCGACGAGCGTCAGGTGAACGGCGCCGATCGCCTGCAACACCCAGAGAATCAGACCGATCCCCACGACGGCTTCGAGCGCTCGCACCAACGCACGAGTGGCTCCAGCACGAGCCGCGGGAGACTGTGATTCCGGCCGCAGCTCGCCTGCCGTGCCGAGATACCGTCCTCCGAGGGAATACTGGATGAGCCCGAGCACCATACCGACGCCGGCGGCGCCGAATCCAAGGTGCCAGTCGACCATTTCGCCGAGATATCCGCATATCAGCGGCCCCATCATGCCGCCGATGTTGATGCCCATGTAATAGATCGAGAACCCCGCATCACGACGCGCGCCGCCCTCGGGATACAAGTCGCCGACGATGGCGCTGATGTTCGGCTTCAGCAGTCCGGTGCCGATGACAATGAGCGACAACCCGGCGTAGAACGCGAGGATGTTGGGAATGGCGAGAGTGAAGTGGCCGGCGGCAATGATCGCGCCGCCCCAGAACACGGATCGTCGAAGACCCAGCAGGCGATCGGCAATCCAGCCGCCTGGCAGCGCAACGACGTAGACGGCGGCAGTGTAGAGCCCGTAGATTGCGGTCGCGGTGACGTCGTCCAGGCCCATGCCGCCTGTCGTGACGGCGTTGGTCATGAAGAGCACGAGAATGGCGCGCATCCCGTAATAGCTGAAGCGCTCCCACATCTCGGTGAAGAAGAGAGTCGAGAGACCGCGGGGATGTCCGAACCAGCGCGCGTCAGTCATCGAAGCGATCGATCATGATGGGCTGTGCGCCGGTCCACAGCGCCAGCTTGCCGAGGTCGGTCAGGTGCTCCGCACCCGACACCACCGTCATGAAATGATTGCCGGCGAGCAGGCCTGCCTTGCTGCCGAATTGTGTGCGGCCGTAGGGAATGAGAATTTCTGTCTCGCTGACGCCTCCCGGGTACAGAAGGATCTCGCCGGGCAACGGATACGTTGTCGCGTTTTCGGGCGGCACTGGTACGGACAAATTGCCGAGTGGAACCCACATCGATTCGCCGCTCCATCTCACGTGCAGAAGGTTCTCCTTGAACGGCAGCAACTCGAGAAACGCCGCGCACGTCAGGGGCGCTTTCTCAGTCTCCAGCCGGCCCTTCAGCTTGTAGGGCCCGGCGACGATCAGCAAGTCAGACATAGTGATATTTGCCAGGGCCAAAGCCCTGCGCTACCGCTGCGGACGAACGAACGCGCCCCTGGTCTCGGCCACAATCTTCCCGTCGAGAAAAATTGTCTCACCACGACGAATCGTCCTGACGACGACCCCGGTGAACTCGAACCCAAGATACGGGCTGACCTTGTGCCGCTGCAATAGTTGTGACGGCTCAAGCGTATACGAACGCGAGGGATCGAGCAGCAACAGATCTGCGTCATTCCCGGGGGTCAGCGTGCCTTTTGAAGGAATCCGGAAACGCGCGGCCGGGTTTGCCGCGAGCAGCCCGGCGATGTGCTCGAACCGGAGGCGGCGGCCGTCGAGCCCGCGCTCGAGAAGGACGGCAAGCGTCGACTGGACTCCGGCCACGCCTCCCCACGACGTTCGGAAATCACCCTGTATCTTCAATGAGGGATCGGACGGCGAGTGATCTGAGGCAATCAGATCGACCTGGCCATCCAGGACCCCCTCCCACAGCTTCGCGTGTTCGTCCTCATCGCGCAGCGGCGGCGCGCATTTGGCTGCCACGCCGATGGGCTCGAGATCGTCCTCGGTGAAAAACAGATAGTGCGGACACGTTTCGACAGACACGTCGATGCCACGCGCACGCGCTTCGACGGCCTTCATGACGCCGCTGCCCGTACTGACATGAACGATATGGAGGCTTGGCGCCAGTCTCGCCGGCGATCTCGATGGCGCGGGCAATCGCCTCGAGCTCCGCGGCGACAGGGCGCGAGTCCAGGAAATCGCGCGCAGTCGACCCCGTCATCCCCGCCGCGAGCGCCTGCGTCATCTCCTGGCCTTCGGCATGGACGGCGACCGGCAGATTCAGGCGCGCGGCCTCGCGCATGCCTTCTGCCAGCGTCGTCTCGTCGGCGTAGGGAAACTCCGGAAGCCCGAGTCGCACATGAACGCCTTGAAGCCCACTACGCCGCGCTCGGCCATTGCCGCCATCTGACTCACCGACCCTGGAATCAGACCACCCCAGAGGCCGAAGTCGGCGATCGACGAGGCTGCCAGAGCCTCGCGCTTTCGATCGACCTCATCGGCGCGCACGGTGCACGGTATCGAGTTCAGGGGCATGTCGAAGAAAAGCGTGCCCCCACCTGCGGCGAGCGCGCGACTTCCAGTGCCGGCGCCCTCCCACTCTGTATGTCCCGGCTCGTTGAAGTGCAGATGCACGTCGATGACGCCGGGAAAAACATGAAGCCCTCGCGCATCAATCTCGTGACCAGCGCCGCTCAGTTCCGGCGCGATCTCGGCAATACGGCCGCCGGAAATCCGCACGTCCGCCTTCTCACGGCGGTCGGGATAGACGAGTGTGCCGCCGCGGACAATCGAATCAGTCATGGTCACCCATCGCAAGCCTGTCGAGGAACTTCAAACCGGCTTCAAGCGCGGCAGCGACATCATCCTCCCGGACGTTTTCTGCCGGGTGATGACTGATGCCCCCCTCACATCGAAGGAACAGCATGCCGACCGGCATCCTGGCGCCCAGCACCATCGCGTCGTGGCCGGCGCCGCTTGACATGCGATGCGCAGTCACGCCGGTCTCGCCGAGCGCCCGCTCGAGCATGGCCACGATTGACGAATCCATCGCCACTGACGGTTGATCGAGGCGAGGCTCGCACGTCATCGTCAACCCTCGGCGCGTCGCGATCTCTTCGGCGGCTTTCGACCAGCCGCTCGCGCTGCCGTCTTTCGCATTCCGATCGGCCGGGTGTCGACGTCGAGCGATACCACCGCGCGCTCGGGCATCACGTTTCCCGCGCCGGGCTCGACATGCGATTCTCCCGACCGTGGCGACCAGCCCGGGTGTCGTCGATCGCTTCGCGCTCGACTTCGGCAATCCATGCGGCCGCGCATGCTAGCGCGTCCTTGCGCATCTTCATCGGTGTCGTTCCGGCATGCGCTGCCGATGCCGACGAACGTCAGTTCGGCACGGTCTGGCCCGAGATGACGTCGACGACGGCAAGCGGAAGATTCAGGTTCTCGAGGACGGGCCCCTGCTCGATGTGAAATTCGAGATAGCCGAGCGCATGGCCCGCCGCACGCGCGTCAGGAATACGGCTGGGGTCCAGGCCGAAATTCGCGGATGGCGTCCCGCAGCGTCTTGCCCGCTGGTCGGTCGATCGAGCAGCGCCGTTGATCGAACGTGCCGGCCAGCGCGTGGCTTCCGAGAAATGGCGCGCCGAACCTGACGCCCTCTTCGTCGGAAAAGCCGACGACTTCGATGGCGAACGGAAATCGCTTCGTCGCCGAGCAGCTCGACCAGCGCGATCGCCAGCACCACGCCAAGCACTCCGTCGAACGCGCCGGCATTGGGAACGGTGTCCAGATGCGAGCCGATGTAAAAGCCGCGGCACGTCTGACGGCGGCGTCGGCGAAACCGCGGACGGGTAGACGCCGCGGATGTTTCCGATGGCGTCCACGCGCACGGTCATTCCCATGCGCGCCATCCACGCGGCGAGCGCCGTGTGGACGTCGCGCATCGGTCTTGGAGAGAAAAGTCCGGGTTGTCGCGTCGCGATCTTCAGACAGCTTCGCCAGCTGCCGGCACCAGCGAATGACTTCGCGGGCCTGCTCGATCGACGTCATGATCCGCGATACGTGCTGTAACCGTAAGGCGAAACGCAGCAGCGGCACGTGATAGTTGCCGGCCGAGCTGGCAACGCCGATCCGAATCACGATGACGCCCATGAACGGCGGATCGGTCAGCGTGACGCCCAGACGATGAAAGTAGTCTGCGGCATGAAACGACAGCTCATAGATGCCGGTCTCGAGCTGGTCGCCTGAAATGAGGGGCTGTTCGGTACGGCCGTCGGCGTTGGTCGTCACGGCGGCGATGAGCCTTCGCTCAGCACCCTTGACGAGGTGGAGCTCGACGGCAATGCCCTGCGCCGGTGTGCCTCGCGTGATATCGAGAACGTGTGTCGAGATTCTGGCCATAGTCTAGAAACAGGAGCTCAAGAGATCAGACGAGAATTTTTCTTTCTGAAATAATTTTCTTTGAACTCCTGATCTCTTGTATTGTTCAGGCACGTTTCAGTGTCAGCCCGAGGCATCCATACGGCGGCCTCGCGTCGGTGTACACGCCCAACTCCTCGCCTCGCTCCGCAATCGTATCCCAAGTGCGGTTGTTCGCTTCGAGGCGCACTTCGGCAATCGCGGCGATCTCGTCGAGCATTTTCGTCCCCATCTGGTAGATGACCTGCTGGATGCTCCCCGATTCGAAGGATGTGAAGACATCGCTGGACTGTCCGACGGACCTGCGCCGTGACGGCGCCGTCGCTGAATGCGGCTTCCGGCTGTCACGTACTTCCACTCGAGATCGAGCCACATGTGCAGCGGGCGGTTGTTGAGATCGGGCAGCGTCGTGTACTCGTCGCGCACGAAGCCGCTGAAACGCGCTGCCGCCGAGACGCAGCAGCTTGAACCCGCGCATGCCCGACGCCGCTTCGACGATCCCCTGTCGTGTCATTTCGAGGCGCGCCGCGGCACGTTCAGGACCTGACAGGCGCAAACGCCGACGTTCTCGTCCGAGCGCCGTGTAAGGAATTTCGCCGACGCGGAAATTTGCAGTCCTTCGACCTGCGCGTAGGTCGCCAGAAATTTCCCGCCGAGGAACCTGCAGTACTCCTCGAGATCGTCCCCGTCGAAGTTCATCGTCTCGCGCTGGATGAAGTTCTTCATCGAGTCGGTGGCGACCAGACCGCTGTTGTCTCCTTCGTGTACGTCTTCCAGAACGCATCGCCGTAGATGAGCAGCAGGACGTTGGCGCCGAATACCGGGCTTTTCCCCTCCGGCGCGCGGCCGTCGCGGTTGAGGCGATACGACGATGACATCGCCTTTGCCGTAGTAGTGACGCTTTGCGCCCGCTGCAAATCGATTCAAGTCCGCTCCCGGCAGGGCTGAAGCCCTGCGCTACCGCTGCTGCTGAATCTCACCATCGGTAGCGCAGCCCTTCAGGGCTGCCCGACCGTTTCTGCCAATCGAAATCGCGCGATCTGATAGACCTGCCGCAGCGCTTCCTGTTGTTCAGCGTCACGCGTCGATGTCAGACGACGTTCGAGGGCATTGAGGACGTCCTGCTTCGTGCTGCCTTTCACGGCAAACAGAAACGGAAAGCCGAACTTCTCACGATACGCCCCGTTCAGCGCGCGAAGTCGATCGAACTCTTCCCGAGTCAGACTGTCGAGCCCCGCGCCGGCCTGTTCTCGCTTCGATGCATCCGACATCTCGTCCGCCTGAAGGCGGACACTACCGGTACACACACCGTCAACATCGGTAGTGTCCGGCTTTAGCCGGACCGTTCGCGCACTATCAACATCGGTAGTGTCCGGCTTTAGCCGGACCATCCGCGCACCGAGATCCGGATGCGCACGCAGCAGTGCCAGCTGTTCAGCCAGCGTTGCGCCTGCGACCGTGGCCGTCATCGCTTCGTGCAGCGCGTCAAGCGAGGCAAACGGCCGCCGCTGCCACGCACGTTCGGCCACCCAGGGCGAATCTTCAAACACCCACCCGACAGCCTCGATAAAGCCGGCGCGATCCTTCTCGTTCAAGTCGGCAAGAGTCATCGCTCGTCGCGGGGGGCCCCCCGCTCCTGTGGCGAGAATACGATATCCCCTTCGACGCG
The DNA here is from genome assembly GCA_963811435.1 of Vicinamibacterales bacterium. Lineage (GTDB taxonomy): Bacteria > Acidobacteriota > Vicinamibacteria > Vicinamibacterales > JAMQPK01 > JAMQPK01. Next base: position 1,146,497 of record CAWERD010000002.1, on the reverse strand, counting down.
TACTTCGCGCACGCTTTCGGCGCCGGCCATCATGAACAACGAGGCGAGCGCCTGCACGGGGCTCGTCGGCGCGCCGGACGGCTGCCTCGAGCACGCTCCCCTCTGGGGGCCGCAGGTAGACGAAGTCCGCGGCTTTTCCCGGGCGAAAATCGCCAATCTCGGCATTCAACCCGAGAGCCTCGGCGCCGGCGCGCGTTGACAAATACAGCAGCCGCGGCGCGTCGAGCGCGATGGGATCGGGCGCCAGCCGCTGCATCAGGTAGGCCTGCAGCCCTTCCTTCATCATGCCAAACCCCAGGCCACCACCGACATCGGTGCCCAGCGCACACGTCACACCCGCTTCGACATGGCGCTTCAACGGGAAGCACCCGCTGCCCAGAGATGCGTTGCTGCCAGGACAGTGCGCCACCGATGTGCCGGCCTCTGCAAGCCGTTCGAGCTCAGACGTCGGTGGCATGGACGTTGTGCGCCATCACCGACCGATCACCGCTCAGCTGGTAACGTTCATAGATCGCCAGATAGTCGGAGGCCCATGGAAACAGCCGGGACATGGCCTCGATCTCGGCAGGGTTCTCGTTGATGTGCGTCTGCAGGCGCACATCATGATGCTCGTTCCATCAACTGCCGGCACACCTCGAGCATCGATTCGGTCGTCGAGTAGGCAAAACGAGGGGTCACAGCGTAGAGGAGACGCCCACGTTTGTGATACCGCTCGATCAGCCGCGCGCTTTCCAGAAGTGCGTGCTCCGGTGTGATGTGGAGATCGGGCCGCAGCAGGCGATCCGACAACACGAGACCGGAAACAATCCGCAGTCCCGACGCGTCCGCGGCCTCGAAGAGCTCGGCGGTCGCCGCCGCGAAATGCGCACCAAACACGAGCGCCGTCGTCGTGCCATGCGACGCGAGCGCGCGCAGAAACAGCCGCGCCGTCTCGGCGGCATAGCCCGTGTCTGCCATCCTGGCTTCTTCGGGCAGCGCAACGGCCTCGAGCCAGTCGAGCAGGGTTCGCCCCATCGCACCGATGATGCGCACCTGGGGAAAATGCACGTGGGCGTCGACGAATCCGGGAAGGATGAAGCCGCCACGCCAATCCACGGTCGTCGCGCTGGGGCTCGCGTGTCTGACGGCCGCGTAATCGCCGCACGTCAGCACGCGGCCGTCATCAATGAGGAGACCGCCGTCCTGATGACAGATGACCGATCGATCATCACCGATGTCGAGCAGGAACGGGTTCTTGGGAGTATGAAAGATGGTTGCCCGAAAGAGCTCGCATTATTTGAGGGTCAGCTCAACCTGACGCGCCTGTCGCACGGCAAAGAAGACGCGCTCGGGCGTCGCCGGACTGTCGAAGGCCACGACGTGACCGCGGCCGAACGCGGCAATCGCCTCGCGAATCGCTTCGCGCACGGAAAACGCCAGCATCAACGGAGGCTCGCCCACGGCCTTGCTGCCCATGATCACATCGGACTGCGTCGCACGATCGAGCATGGTGACGTTGAACACGTCAGGCACTTCCGACCACGAGGGCAGCTTGTAGGTGGACGCGCCAGCGGTACTCACGCGGCCCTTGTCGTCCCACAACAACTCCTCAATCGTCAGCCAGCCCACGCCCTGCAAGAACCCGCCTTCGATTTGGCCGCGATCGACGATGGGCGAGATCGAATCGCCGACGTCGTGGAGGATGTCCGTGCGAAGCAGGCGGAACTGACCGGTAAAGCCGTCCAGCTCGATCTCCGATACTGCCGCCCCGTACGCGAAATAATGGAACGGGCTGCCGCGTGCGGTCTTGAAGTCGAAGTGGATGTCCGGCGTCCGATAGAACCCTTCGGCGAAGAGTGACACGCGCTGCTTGTACGCGGTCTCGCACAACGCTCCAAACTCGATCGATTTGCCACGCGCCGAAGCCATGCCGTCCTCAAACCGCACTTCCGGCTCCTCGCAGTCGAGGACGGCGGCCGCGACCGACGACAGACGCGTCCTGATCTGCACGCACGCATCCTCGACCGCTGCGCCGTTGAGATCGCTGCCCGACGAGGCGGCGGTCGCCGACGTGTTCGGGACTTTGTCGGTGCGCGTCGACATTACGCGCACGTGCGAGGAAGGCACCCCGAGGCTGTCGGCCGCAACCTGCAGAATTTTCGTGGACAGGCCCTGGCCCATCTCCGTGCCGCCATGATTCACCTGCACCGTTCCGTCGCGATAGACAAGCACGACCGCACCGGCCTGGTTGTAGAACGTGGCCGTGAACGAGATGCCGAACTTCACCGGCGTGATGGCCAGTCCACGCTTCTGATGGCGGTTTCGCGCGTTGAAGGCCGCGACGTCGCTCCGCCGATTGTCGTAGTCGCTCGACGTCTTCAAGGCGTTCCAGATCGTCTCGATGCGCCCGGCATCACGCACGCGCTCGCCGTAGTGCGTGTCATCTCCCTCTCGATAGAAGTTGCGCTGCCGGACGACGTCTGCAGGCAGGTTCAGCGCCTGGGCCGCGAGCCCGAGGATTTCCTCGATGACCAGCATGCCTTGCGGCCCGCCGAATCCTCGAAACGCGGTCTGCGATGTCTTGTGGGTACGGCACACGCGGCCGGTCACGTCGACCGCCGGAAGCTTGTACGCGTTGTCGACATGAAACATCGAACGCCACATGACCGGATCGGAGAGATCGAGGCTCCAGCCCCCGTCCGAGTACAACTCGATGCGAACGGCGTTGAGCCGGCCGTCAGGCCTGAGCCCTGCCACGTACTTTGCGAGGTACGGATGCCGTTTTCCCGTCATCGCGATATCGAGCTCGCGCGTCAACCGAACGCGAACGGGACGTTTCGTCTTCCACGCCCCGAGCGCCGCGATGGCCGCGTACGGATTCGCCTGAACTTCCTTGCCGCCGAACGCACCGCCCATCCGGAGGCATTCCACGGTGACGTGGTTGCGCGGCACGCCAAGGACACGCGCGACCACTTCCTGCGTTTCCGATGGATGCTGCGTCGACGAGTGCACGGCGATAAATCCTGCTTCGTCCATCCACGCGAGCGCCGCTTGCGTCTCCAGGTAGAAGTGTTCCTGCCCGCCGATTCTCAGCTCGCCTTTGACACGCACGGGGCTCGATTCGAGGGCTTTGGTGTCGCCATCAAGGATCCGGTGCTCTTCTGTCAGGAAGCTGCCGGCCTCTATGGCCTGTTCGATTGTCAGGATGGCCGGAAGCGGCGTGTACTCAGCCGCCACGCGAGCGGCGCCACGCTGCGCCGCCTCCAGCGATTCGCCCAGAACCCACGCAATCGGCTGGTGGTAGAACAGCACTTCGGCCGGAAACAGCGCCTCGTCGTGACGATTCGCTCCAGTGTCGCCTTCCCCCGGCACATCCGCCTGCGTCAGCGTCGTCACGACGCCGGGTTCTTCGAGTGCCGGCGATGCGTCCAGATCGGTGACCATCGCGTGCGCGTGGGGCGCGCACACTGGCCATGCGTGAAGAAGATTCGGAAACCGCCCGCACAGATCGTCGGCATACAGCGCCTCGCCCGTCACGTGGAGGTGAGCGCTCTCGTGCGGAACCGGTGTGCCCGCTACTTTCACAACGCGTGCTCCCACTGGTACTTCTCGACCAGACTTTTTGACACCTCGAGGCGATATTCCTTCGAGCCGCGATGATCGCTCATCGGCTGTAGCGTGCGATCGAGAATGGTCTGCACCCGCTCGACCGCCGCGTCGTTCCAGGCTTGGCCGGCGATCGCCGTCTCGGCCTCGATCACCCTGATTGGTGTGGCCGCGACACCACCGTACGCAAATCGCGCACGGCGTACTTTGCCCTGGGCATCCAGGTCCAGAGACATGGCCGCCGCCACCGTGCTGATGTCATCGAGCCTCCGCTTGGCGACTTTGTAGAACCGGACGAACTGCGGCAGGGGTTTCGGAATCTCGACAGCGGTGATGATCTCGCCCTCCACCATCGCCGTTTTGCGATACGCCGTGAAGAACGACGACAGCGGAATCGTCCGGCGACCCGGCAGTCCCGCGACATGGACGAGGGCGTCGAGCGCCAGCAGCAGCGGCGCCGCATCACCGATGGGAGACGCGGTAGCGAGATTGCCGCCGAGCGTCGCGCGGTTGCGAATCAGCGGAGAGGCAAACAACGTCAGCCATTCTCTGAACGCTTCAGGAGCGTCAGACCAGCGGCGGCCTATCTCGTTGAGGGAAAGCGCCGATCCAATCATGACGCGGTCAGCCGTGCTGGAAAACTCGAGAAGCTCGTCGATCGCGTCGAGGCTGATGAGATGCGGCCAGCGGCGCGAGAACAGGTTGGATTCCACAGCGAGATCGGTGGCTCCCGCGACAAGCCTGGCCCCAGGATGATCGCGCAAGAGCGAGAGGCACGCGTCAACGGTTGTTGGCCGCGAGAAACCGGAAACCGAGACATCATCAAGGCGCGGCGTCCCTTGGCTCAAGCGCTCGCGAAACTGATCGTCGGGCGCCGGGCCCAGTGAATGGGCGGCATCACGAATCGGACGATACCCCGTGCAGCGGCAGAGATTCCCTGCCAGCGCCATCGTGTCGCAGCGGCCCGTGCGATCGCTTCGATAGTGCTCGGCAAAGAGGCTTACGACAAATCCTGGTGTGCAATAACCACATTGCGATCCACCGCCGGCAGCCATCGCACGCTGCGCGTCGCTCAATTCTCCTCCGGCTGCAAGCGCTTCGACCGTGTAGATCTCACGGCCGGCGGCCATCGGCAGGAACATCAGACAGCTGTTGACGACGCGGTATCCGACCGAGCCCCGTCCGGCTCGACCAGGGCCACTGCGCACGCGCCGCATTCGCCCTCGGCGCAGCCTTCTTTTGCGCCCGTCAGCCCGCGCGCCCGCACGAAATCGAGCAGGGTCATCTGTGTTGCCGGATTCTGGACGCGGATGGTTTTGCCGTTGAGCAGGAACTCGATGGCGCTCACGGCTCTAGCATACGACTTACGGGCCGCGGTGGGTTGGTGGAGGGTTCAGCGGGCGACCAGGAGCTTCGGCGCGGCGTTGATCGCCTGACCGTCGACCATGTTGTAGTTGTAGGTCATCGAGAACGTCGACATTCCGGCAATCCGGACGTCGGCCGTCGACTCGATGGCAACCGGCATCATCGCACCGCCAACAGGCGCGTAATTGCTCGACACGTTTACCCAGCGCACCCAGATCGACGGCGACTTGGAGAGGCGCCCTTCGACCCGAACCAGATCGCCGGACGTTGCGGTGAGGAGCGCCGATCCCATCACCAGACGCGAATCGTGCCGTCGAGGCGTGAGCCGCATCCTGAGCATGCCGGTCCCTGCGTAGCCACCGAAATCGATCACGTAGTTGGCATGCGAAAGATTTCCCTTTTGCCACTCCGCAAGCACGGAATTTTCCCGTTCGGCTTCCAGCACTTTCTTGAGGACGCGCTTCGCGATCCGTTCGGATCCACCCTGCGCCAGGATGGAATACCGGAACCCTGCGCCCGGATCGTATTCAGTGACGGCCTCCATCCAGGCCGATTCGCTCAGCTTGCTGCTCGAGGCCTCCAGACGCCGATGCGCCCGGTAAGCCACTGGTGGTTTTTCGATTTCAGTAAGGAACCGTTCGATTGCGCCATGGTCGGACGAAGATGCCGGAACGGCGGGTGCGGGCGCGCCCGCCAGCCCCTGGACGGAAAGGCTGGCCAGACAGGCAAACAAAAGGAGAATTCCCGCGCTCCGATTCATGCTGCCGATTACACAGCAACTAATGTGCCCTTCCGGACCCGTCATACCTTCTTACTAACGATGTATCGAGGGATGACGAACTGACGCGGGTTAATGCAGGCGCCCGACCGGGCCAAGGTCAAGGTTCAGATCCTTCGGATCGAGCTTGAAGCGCTTGGCGATGAGAACGACTGTCTGTTCCAGCTTCATGAGCGCGACGCCGACGTTCTCGATCTCTCCGGGCGTCAACGTCTTTTCCTCGAGCCGCCTGATCGCCTGACGCTCCATGAGCTTCCGGATGAATTCAATCAGGCTGAGGACGAGCTTGACGACCGAGCGTTGCACGTCTTCGGGGTCCGGATTCCAACGAACGGCGGCAGGAGGGGTTCGTTTGGTTCGTCCGGTTCGTGACGTTCGTGTCGCGCCCCGCCTGCGCGCCGCGGGGCGCGCGTGCCGGGTTCGTTTCGGGCGAGGGCGGGTCCGTTTTTTCACGCGCTCGGGCGCTTGGTTTTCCCGCCCGCACCGGCCGGGGAGCCAATGACTTTCTTGATTTCCTTGATCAAGTCATGCGGAAGGCACGGCTTGGTGATGACGACATCGCATCCGGCGCTTTTCGCGCTTTCCGAATGACCGGCCATGGCGTGGCCGGTGAGCGCCACGACGGGAATGCCTTTCGTCGAGGCATCGGCTTTGAGGCGCCGCGTGGCTTCCCATCCATCCACCACGGGCATGGAGAGGTCCATCAGGATCAGGTCGGGCTTCAGCCGTTTCGCCTTCTCGATCGCCTCGACGCCGTTCTGCGCCTCGGCCACTCTGAAGCCACAGAATTTCAGGTACTCGCCGTACATCTCGCGCGCGTCGGCAAAATCGTCGACCACCAGCACCAGCGGCTCGTTCTTGTTTTTTGTCGCCATCTCGTCCATTCGCCTTCGCTAGGTCAATCGTTGCGTTTACTTCTTCAGCGTGGTCGGCAGCGTCAGTGTGAACGTCGAACCATGACCCAACCGGCTCTCCACCTTCAAGGTTCCCCTCAACATGGTCGTCAGCCGCCGGCAAATCGACAACCCAAGGCCCGTGCCGCCGTAGGCCCGGCGCGGCGTGCTGTCGACCTGGCGGAAGTCCTCGAAGATCTTGACGTGATCCCCCTTGGGGATACCGATGCCGGTGTCGATGACGGCGGTCGTCACGGTGTGTTTCGCGACCATCTGCGCCTTGATGGTGACGCTGCCCTTCTGCGTGAACTTGAGCGCGTTGCTCAGCAGGTTCACCAGGATCTGCTTCACCTTCTGACGGTCGGTGCGCAGCGTCGGCAAATCTGCGGGCAGCTTGCAGACGACCTGCAGTCCCGACTTCGCGATGATGGGCTCCAGCTCGGTCGTCACCTCGCGCACCAGCTCGGGGAGGTTGAAGGCCACGACCTGGATGGGCATGCGGCCGGCCTCGATGCGCGTGATGTCGAGAATCTCGTTGATGAGCGTCAGCAGATGCCGTGCGTTCGCGTCGATGCGCGACAGATTGCGCCGTTGCGGCGCGCTCAGCTCGCCTGAGACGCCCTGAAGCGTCATCGCGGCATACCCGAGGATCGCGTTCAGCGGCGTCCGCAGCTCGTGCGACACGTTCGCGAGGAACTGCGACTTTGCCGCCGACGCCTGCTCGAGCTCGAGCGCCTGCCGGCGCAGCAGCTCGTTCTGGTTCGCCAGCTCGGCCGTGGCCTCGCGAACTTTCCCTTCGAGCTCTTCCGACGCCAGTTTCAACTGCTCGTACAACTGATTTCGTTCGATGGCCTCTGTGCGGTCGTGCAGGATCGTGACGATCGCCGTCAGCTCGCCGACTTCAGACAGCATCTTGGCCGCCAGGGCCTCGACCGGCACCAGCTTGCCCGTATTCGGATCGATGAGCGCAATCTCGCCGCGCCGCGTCGTTTCCCAGCCGGTCGACAGCAGGCCCGACACGAACGAGGTGAAGTGTGCGTCGTTGGCGCGCACGATCCGCTGGGCGTCTTCACCCGATCCCGGCACCACCGTAAAGAGGCGCTCGGCGGGATTGTTCATCAGCGAAATCTCGCCCTCCTGATCGGTCACGATGATCGGATCGGCCACCGAATCGATCAGCAGGTTCAGCCGATCGCGCTCCGCGCGCACTTCGGCTTCGGCCGCGCGCAGCTTGGCATAGTTCTCGTCGATCTGCCGCGTCGCCATTCGCAGGTCGGTGATGTTGCGCAGAATCGAGACGACGCCAGTGCCTTCGCGCGGATCGCTGACCACGGTGCTGAGCAGCTCGAACAGCAGGTCGGACCCTTCGGTCGGATCGACCAGCAGCAGCTCGCGCCGGCCAGCCTCGCCTTCGCCAAGCGCCGTGCGCGACAGCGCCGCCGAAAAGAACATGTTGTTGAGCTGAACCGCCCGTCGCCGCCCCTCGCTCACATCGTCGGGCGCCGTGAAGAGCATCTCGGCTCGTGCGTTCGCGATGATGAGCTGGCCGTCGATGTTGGTGAACAGGATGGGGTCGGTCGCGGCGTTGATGATGTTGAAGAGAAGCGCGTGCTCCCGGCGCAGCCGGGGATCTTCGTCGCCAAATGCGACGGTGGGAGAACCCACGCGCAACAGGCAGCGGCCCAGCGCCTCGGCCACCCACTTCACGTTGGCGGGCGGCATGTCGGTCGCCGGGCTGATGAGGATCAGGCCAAGCGCCGGATCGTCGACAGCGCCACCGCCGACCTTGACCGACGTGAACGGGTTCTCGCCGAGCAGCGGAACACGTCCGTCGCGCGCGCTGTGAAAGGAGACAGCCGATCCGTTGGTCAGCGCGCTGATAAGGGGATGGTTGGCGTCGTCGAGCGGCAGCGCCAGTTTCTTGACCTGGCGCGGCGTGACGCCGGCTCCCGCGATGCCGATGAGGTTGCCGCGGGCATGATCGGGCGCGGCAAAAACAGTGCGCTCTGCGCTCGAGTGCGCGAGCAGCCACTCAGTGGCGCTTTGCGCCGCCGTCGCGGCATCCGCGCACCGCTGCAGTTCTTCGAGCAGCGCCAGCTTCGCTTCGGCTGACACCGTCGATCGCGCCGCAACCGTCGCCGACTCCCGGGCCATGGCCATGCATTAGGCGCGCGGAGCGCGACGACGAGTGGAGGCGCGCCGTGCGCCGCTCGCCGGGACGCCGTCGAGCTCGGCACGCAGCGCCTGATTTTCCGCAACGAGCTCGTCGTACGGCCGCGACTCAAGCGCGGGCCGTGCGACGGGCACCGACTGGCCGACGGCTTCCGAATATTTCAGGTATGTGTCGATCGAGGCGACGACCACGCGCGCCTCGACGGTGATCAGGTCGATGCCCACGAGCGAGACGCGTACCCAGGCGTCAATGACGATGCCTTTGTCGAGCACTCGATCGAGAACGTCAATAAGACTCGAACCGCCTGCGGCGCGTTCTACGGCCATCTAATTGCCTCCGTAATCGGTTTACATCGACAGGTTTCAGTTTTCAGTCTTCAGTGCTGAGAACTGAGAACTGATAACTGAGCACTGCGTTCATCTTCGGTCGAGCCGTTTCGCGCGCAACCGTGGAGCGCGCTGCGCCGTGCCGGGCGCTGCTTCCAATTGCCGCTCGAGCCGGCGAATACGTTCCTTCAACTGCTCGTTCTCAATCGCCAGCTCGTCGCTGCCCATCGACAGATGGCGATCGTGACGCCACCAGTCCAGCCCGATCTGTTCGGCCTTGTCGATCGAACAGACCATCAGGCGAATGCGGATGGTCAGCAGCTCGACTTCGGCGATCGAGATCTTGATGTCTCCGGCAATGACCAGCCCTTTGTCGAGTACGCGATCGAGCACATCGACGAGGCCGCTCGCGCGGGCGTGGCCAACTTGAATGGAATCGTTAGGCATAGAGTGCGTCAGCTAAAGCCTGCATCGTCGCTTCGCAGCTGCGGAGCGGCAAGCGAGTATATCCCGGCGCGACTCTTGCGACTACACCTGCGGAGGCTCCATGGCTCGCACGAAAGCACAACCGCGTCCCCCATTTCCACCTCAGCACCAGCCCAAGCCGGGTATCGAATCGGAGATTCGTCCGCGGCCGAGATACAAAGCACCCGAGTACCGCGGCGCCGACAAGCTCAAGGGTTCTGCAGCGCTCATTACCGGCGGCGACTCAGGCATCGGACGAGCCGTGGCTGTGCTGTTTGCCAGGGAAGGTGCCGATGTCGCAATCGTGTACCTTCCTGTCGAAGAGTCGGACGCGCAGACGACCAGGGCTGCCGTCGAAGCAGAAGGGCGCCGGGCGCTGCTGATTCCCGGCGACGTACAAGAGTCGGCATTCTGCGCGGAAGCCGTGCAACAAACCGTGGACGAATTCGGCCGGCTCGATATTGTCGTCAACAATGCCGCCTATCAACAGCACCAGGAGTCGATCGAGGACATCACCGACGAGCAGCTCGACCGTACCTTTCGTACGAACATCTACGGCTACTTCTACCTGACCCGCGCCGCGCTGCCGCATCTGAAACCCGGAAGCGCGATCATTAACACGGGTTCGATCACCGGCCTCGAAGGCAGCGAGAAGCTGCTCGACTACAGCGCCACGAAGGGCGCAATTCACGCGTTTACGAAATCGCTCGCTCAGAACCTGGTCCGCAAGAAGATCCGCGTCAACTGCGTCTCTCCGGGACCGGTCTGGACACCGTTGAACCCGTCGGACAAGCCGGCAGAGAAAGTCGCGAAGTTCGGTGCAGACAGGCCAATGAAAAGACCGGCGCAACCAGAAGAGATCGCGCCGGCCTTTGTGTTCTTCGCTTCGAACGCCGACTCCAGCTACATCACCGGCGAGGTGCTCACGCTGCTGGGCGGTGACACGACAGCCGCTTGAAGCCCGTCATGGCAGAGGGCGAATGGCAGATGGCAGACCGCACTCTCTGCCATCATCCATCTGCCATAACATCGTCAGGCTTCAGGTACCGGCGGCTTGAACGCCGGGGCCGGCGCCACGGGCGGGGTCGCCAACGGCGTCGCCGCGTTGGAACCCGGGGCCTGGGCCGCGACTTTCGGCGCGCGCTCCTGCGTCTCGATGAGGTTGTACTTCTTCAGCTTGTTGTAGAGGGTCGGCCGATAGACTCCAAGGATGCTCGCAGCCTTCCGTTTGTTGCCGCGCGTCCGCTCCAGCGTCTGCAGGATGGCGAGCTTCTCGATCTCCTCGAGTGTGTGATGCGGCGGGATGACGAAGCCGGTCTGATTCGGCAGCCGTTCGGCATCGCGAATCGTCGGCGGCAGATCGTCGAGCGTGATGTCGTTGCCTTCGGCGACGATGACGGCGCGCTCGATGACGTGCTCGAGCTCGCGGACGTTGCCGGGCCAGCGATATCGCAGCAGCGCCTTGGCCGCCTCAGGCTTGATTGACCGGATGTTGCGCTGATGTTGTCCCGAGAACCGATCGAGGAAATGCTCGGCGAGCAGCAGAATGTCCTCGGTGCGGTCGCGCAGCGCTGGAATGGCCAGCGTTACCGTGTTGATGCGGAAGTACAGGTCTTCGCGCAGCTTCCCTTCGCCGAGCGCCGCATCCAGGTTGATGTTGGTCGCGCAGACCAGCCGGAAATTCGGCTGAATCACACGACTGCCCCCGACCGGACGGAACTCGCGGTCCTGCAGCACGCGAAGCAGCTTCACCTGCAGGCTGGCCGGCATCTCGCCGATTTCGTCCAGCAGCAGAGAGCCACCGTCGGCCAGTTCCATCAGACCGGTCTTGTCGGACACCGCGCCGGTGAACGCACCGCGCTTATGGCCGAACAGCTCGGATTCGATCAGCTCGCTTGGCAGCGCCGCGCAGTTGATCTTGATGAACGGGCCTTTCTTCCGCTTACTGTGCTCGTGGATGGCGCTCGCCACGAGCTCTTTGCCCGTGCCGTTTTCGCCGTGAATCAACACGCTGGCATCGGTCGGCGCGACCGACTTGATGAGATGGAACAGCTGCCGCATCTTGTCACTGCGCGCGACGATGTTGGCGAAGCTCGTATGGTCGCGCAGCTCTTCCTTGAGCCGCTTGTTTTCGGCCGAGAGTTGCAGCTTTTCGGTGGCCTTGTCGAGCATCACCAGCAACACGTCGGCATCCACCGGCTTCTCGATAAAGCTGAAGGCGCCGGCCTTCATCGCCTCGACGGCTTTCGGCACGCTGCCGTAGCCGGTCACCATGATGACCTGCGTCTCGGGGCTCGCTTCCTTGAAGTCCTTGAGGAGATCGATGCCGTCAGCGTCGGGCAGCATCAAATCCATCAGGGCAACTTCCGGTCTCCAGGACCGGAGAATCTCGCGGGCCTGGGAAGCATCGGACGCCGTCCTGGCCAGATCCCCTCGTGGTTCCACCAATAATTTCAGGAACTCAGCGGTATCCCGGTCGTCGTCGACGATCAATACGCGAGTCGCCATTTTGTTCATTCTCCCGTCAAGAGTGTATTATTAAACTACTACCTGTATTGAATCAATACTATTTTTGGTTCAAATCAGGGTAGACGGGACCGAAAATGCAGTTGTTATGCCGTCAATTTGGGCATTGCTGGGTCTTGCGCGACCCTGCTGGGGGAGCGCGAAGGTGCGACGGGGCGAGGGACCCCAGGTCCCCCGCGCACCCCCGCACCTTTCGCCCGTCTGGGTGTGGCTAGGCGCCGCCGGTAGGCCGTGTTCCAGTGTTGAAGTCTGAAACACCCGAGCGCGGCTGGCTGCCAAAATCCGTCGTACTGCCGTTGCCGCCGCCCTGGCCTGTGGTTGCCGACTGACGCGCGCTTTCGAACGCCTCGCGCCCGCGGTCGACCGCCTGACGTCCCTTCGTCACGATGTTGTTCACCTGCTCGCTCGCCTGTCCGTAGGTCTCGTACGCTTTGCGACGGATGTCGCCCGTCGAATCGTAAATCTTCTGGCGCATCTCGGAGCCAGCTTTCGGCGCGAACATAAGCGCAAGGGCGGCGCCGAGCGCCGTCCCGCACAGCAGCCCGATCACAAACCCGCCACCGCCTGATTCTTCCTCGTAATGTGGTTCGTACATTGCCGACTCCTCCTTCAAATGACGATGATCTCCGAGTGACTACTACAAGTCATGTGCCAGAACACTCTGCGCCGTTCCCGCACAATGTTCAACGCAAACCGGACAAATTCCGGACATGCGCCCACACCTCTGTTATATACCGCGGCTGTTTTTGGATCGACCGTGCTCATGCAAGGACCGGAGTTTGCTACGTAGTTGAGCAGCCATGCTGCGGTCGTCATTTGGTGTCGGGGTTGTGCTCGCCGTGTCGGCGTCTTGTAGCCCTGGCGCGGTCACGCAGGAGCCGCAACGGCCTCCAGCACCCCAGGCGGGCGCGCTGGCGCCGGCCGATCATCCGACCGCCGTCGCCGCGGTCGTGCCAGAAAACGCCGAGGATCGTGGCATCCGGCGCGATCTCAGTCTCGCGATTGCTCAGGACCCGTCGTTGAAGGAACGCCAGATCAGCTTCCTCGTCAGCAACGGCGATGTCAGCGTCACAGGCGTCGTGAGCACCGAGGGTGAGCGCAAGAAAGTCAACGAGCTGGCGATGAGCATCACCGGTGTGAAGAGCGTCGCGAACGCGTTGCGAATTTCACAGTAGGAGGGAAGCGTGAATTCACGGGACGACATCGACGAAGACATCCTCGACGAAACGCCGGGCGCGCCGCATTCGCCGAAGCATCCAGACGGTACAACGACGGATCTCAGGGAAGCGAACGAGAACATTCGGAAGGCACAGGGCGACGACGCGATGGACACGCCGGTTGATCCGAAGAAAACCGGCCACCGGCCACGGTTCGATCGCGACCGTTGAGAGAACAACACAGAGGAGAAGCCATTATGAAACTTCGAGTAGCCAGTGCGGCGATATTAGCAATCTTCCTTCTCGTGCCGGCAGCGCCGGCGCGGGCCGATGTCGTATTGACGCCATACGTCGGGTCACTGTTCGGCGGCGATCTTCAGGGTACGGCTGGACACAAAGTGTCGTACGGCGGCTCGGCCGCGTTCATGGGCGGCGGCATTTTCGGCGCCGAAATCGGATTCAACTTCACGCCGGAATTCTTTCAGGACACGGTGTCGTCTCCGGATATCGCGCAGGCCAGTCTGATGGGGAACCTCATCATCGGCATTCCAATGGGCAATGCAGACCAGGGCGGCCAGGTACGGCCGTACGTCACGGGCGGCGCAGGGCTGCTCCGCACCTCGGCCAGGCAATCGGAGCTGTTCGACCGATTCAGCTCGAATGACTTCGCGATCAACTTCGGCGGCGGCATCATGGCGTTCTTCAACGAGCACGTCGGCCTCCGCGGTGACATCCGCTATTTCCGCGCGCTGACCGACGACAATCCCGGCAGCGGTGTTGACTTCGATCTGACCGACTTCGACTTCTGGAAGTGGGACGTGGGCGCCGCGTTCCGATTCTAGCGCTTCAAAACAGAAGATCAGAAGACCAGAAGCCTTCTGATCTTTTGGTCTTCTGTTGTAGCGTCTTCACAATTTTGCTTTGACTTTCTTCAGATCATCCACGAACGCGCGCATCGCTTCCCTGCGCGCGTTCGAGTCGGGTTCCCGGAGAATCGAGGAGGGATGAACGGTCGCCGTCACCAACGGCGCGAGTTCCGACGGCACGAACCGGCCACGCTCGACCGATACCTTGAACGACGCGCCAAGAAGCGCTTTCGCGGCCGTCGCACCCAGGCACACGATGACGCGCGGATGCACGACGGCAATCTCCGCGTCGAGCCAGGGTCTGCATGCGCCGATCTCGCCCGCCTTTGGTTTCGCATGGATGCGGCGCTTGCCTCTCGGCTCCCACTTGAAATGCTTGACGACGTTGGTCACGTAAGCCCGATCGCGATCGATACCCGCCGCCTCGAGCGCCTCGTTGAGGATACGACCGGCAGGGCCGACAAACGGGTAGCCCGCCAGGTCTTCGTCGTTGCCGGGCTGCTCGCCCACGAGCATGACGTCGGCGCCGGCGCGGCCCTCCCCGAAGACGGTTTGCGTGGCATTGCGCCAGAGATCGCACGCGCGGCAGGTGCGTGCGGCGGTTTTCAACGTACGAAGGGTCTGACGCGTGGGAAGCGTCGCGAGGGTGGTCATTACGCGGCTCGGGTGGCAAACAGCGCGAGCACCAGCAGCATCACGAACATGAACAGGAAAATTCCTGCGAGCACTTTCGCGATGGCAAACGACGCGCCTGCGATGGTGGTGAATCCGAGCAGCGCGGCGACGAGGCCGATCAGCAGAAAGACAGCGGCACCTTTGAGCATTGGTCCTCCTGCATGAGAAATCAGCAAGGCGCGTTCCTCCTCTCGGAGGCAGCGTTCTTGCAAACCGTCGCGCGGAGGTACCGGTATGCCGCAGAAAACGAACGCTCCCACAGACGACCCGCGCGCCACTTCAGTCCCACAGGGCCCGGACGACGAGCTGGAAATGGCCGATGATGATGAAGACTTCGAAGACGAAGAAGATGTGGATGATGACAGCGAGGTTGAGGACGAAGAAGACGTAGAGGAGGAGTAATACTAGAAATCAGTCATGGCGGATGGCAGATGGCGTCGCACCCGGCCATCTGCCATTGCCATCAGGCCTGAGCCCTGTTAGTGATGCGGCTCTTCCGTCCAGGTCCGTTCCTTCTGGTGCCCGAACGGAACAGCATCGGACATGGCAGCGAACGAACGCCGTCCTTCGTCCACGGCCTCGCGCGCCTTGCCCGCGGCGCTGCGCAACCGCTGGAGATCGCCAATCACGTCGTTCAGCCACGGCTCGGCGTTGTCGAGCAACCGGTGCCCCTTCGACGTGAGAAACAGAAACGCGAATGCCGCGCCGATAGCCGCCCCTGCAAGCACCTTCGAGAGCTGCGATTGACTGTCCACGATCATTCTCCTTTTGAGCCGCCGAAGCTCGCCTCAGCCGGCGAGCGAACGGCCGGCTAAACGACTCGCCTGCCCTGAATCAACTGGACGAGCAGCGCGACAATCGCGAGAACGAGCAGCACGTGGATGAAGCCGCCAAGCGTATACGAGCTGACCACGCCGAGCATCCACAGAACGACTAAGACGAGAAAGATAGTCCAAAGCATCGTATCCTCCAAAGAGAGTTACTGAGGGTTAATAAAGCACGGCGTGTGCCATTGCACAGTGAGCGTGCTGCCTCGAACGCCTTCACGCTGCCGGCCCGGCACAAACACCTCTCCGTCGAGCGTACAGAAGCGCTACAGCCCGCTACCTTTTGATGTCGTCTTTGGTCACTGTGTACGGCGCTTTCGGTTCGGACACTGGTGGATCCTGGACCGGTACCGGCGAAGGCTCGTCAGTCGGCGTGGCCGGCGCTTCGTCGGCGGGTTCGCGGTCGCGGGGATCTGAAGCAGGTTTTTCTGGTGTGTTCTGGTATGCAGTCATGAGCCGCACGACTGCACAATCGATACCGAGACCACGAACACACGACCACGAAGGCATAACCACGAAGACACGAAGAGACGAAGAATGCGAAGAGAAAAACTTCCTATCCTTTCGCGCTTTCGTGCCTTCGTGCTTTCGTGCCTTCGTGGTTCGTGGCTTCGTGCCTTCGTGCCTTCGTGGTTAGTGCTTTCGTGCCTTCGTGGTTGCCCTTCGCTTGCTGGTGGCCTTGTGGCCTTTGAGCCTTCGCGGTCTGGGGCGCGGCCCGGCGGCGATAGGCTTGAACACAGGGTGTTTCCTCACCTTGTCGAGCGCCGCGAGGAGAACCGAAAGCTTTGCGTAGATCAAATCGACATTGGCCACGCCGAGAATCAAGTCGCCGTTGAGAACGGCGCCCTTGTTCAGGACGTTGTCGACGACATCGAGCAACGACGACTGTTCCTCGATCTCATGCGATGAGGTGACATTGGGGAAAAGCCAGTCCCCGGAAGGCTGCGGTCGTTTCCGGCGGGCCATCTATCTGCTGACGAAATGATACGGCGGCCAGGGCCCGCTCATCTCGAGCTGATGTCCCTGCCTGGCCAGCGCCGCGGTTGTCTTCGCGATCTGTTTCCTCCACGCGTCCCGGCGTTTGGCCTTCACGAGAAATGAGGCGCCTGTCACATACGGACGCCCCTTGCCGGGCGGTGGAAACGATTCCTTCCGCGTTTTCGTCGCAGCCTTCCGGAGCGTGGACAGTGCACCATTGACGGCGCGCAGCGTCGCTCGCGGTGGTGCGGCCGTTTCCTCGTGGAGCCGCTTTTTCACCTGCAGGTAATCACGCCCGCTCGCGAGGGTGCGGGCTGATTCGGCCTCGACCTCGCCGGCCGCAATCCGCACGCCCCACTCTTCCAGGCCGCGGAGCCCGGAAAGCATCCGCGTCAACGCCGCACGGCGCGCCAGCAGATGGCGGCGTGCGACCTCGTCGCTGGAAAAGAGCGTGAACAGCTTGAGAGGAATGACCGGCGCGCTCCGAAAGAAGAACTCGATGACAGACGCGTGCGCGAGCGCGTGCCGCGAGATCGCTTCGACGTCCTGCAGCTCGTTCTGCAGCACATCGCTGGCGAAGCGATCGAGGGGCGCATCGGCAACGACGGCCCACAGATCCCGATCGATCGACATCAGTCGGGCGGCGCCGGCGCCGGGAACGCTGTCGGGAACACCGCGCAGCGACGGCGCGCGGCTGGACTGGAGAAGGCAGAACACGTAGGTCGCGGTACCTTGCCCCGAGCCGTGGTTCGGTTGTCGAGGGGCCTGCCCCAAGCGCGGGTTCGGTTGTCGAGGGGTCACGACGCGTCGTCGTCGACGGTTATTTCAACTCCCGCCACGCGATGCTGGTCGTCGACGATCGCTTCCCCGGACTTCGTGCGTGCCTTGATCTCGCGGATACGCTCGAACACGTCGGTCTCGATGGCGGCGAAGTCGTCCTCGGTGATTTCACCCGATTCGAGCTTCAACTGCGCTTCGAGCAGCCGCTCGCGCTGCCGATCGGGATCGTTCAGCTCCTGGTCGGCGATCGACGCCACCTTGTCGAGCACGAACGAAATGCCGTTGACGAGCAGAGTGTCGAGCAGAAACATCAGACGCGTTCCAGTTTCAACCTGATGTTGACGAAGTTGTACGGCGGCCATGGGCCGGTGTACTTGAACGTCAGTTTGTCGTGCTCCGCGGCAATGGATTTCACGCGCGTGTCGAAGGCCGCTTCCTGATCGCGCGAGACCAGAAATGCGGCGTTCATGATCATTTTATCGCCAATGGGCTTGTTGATGCGCGACGCGACGGCGACATCCCTGAGGCGATCGAGAATTTCGCTGCCGTACCGCTCCGAGCGCGACTGCAGCGCCGCATCGATGGCGCGGCCGTACTGCATGCGCGCGAAGTAGGTCGAGCCTTTCTGCAGGGCGATCTCGTTCTTCAGACGGTGGATGCCTTCGTCCTCGTCCTCGATGTCCTTGACGATGGAATCACGGTCCCACAGCACCTTGAGGCCGAACTCCATCTTGTCGCGCATCTTCGAAAGCACGTCGCCGAACGCGTCGTAGGCCGATCGCAGCAGCTGCACGATGTCGTCCTTCGTCTTGAAGATCGTGCCGAACGACATCGGGATGACCGTGTGATCGCGCATGACGATCTCGTTGACACGTTCGTGCGCGAGCACGTTCTCCCGGGTCGAGTCGAGAATGCCGAGCGGCACATCCGAGACAACAGCCGCGAGATCGCGATAGTGCACCGTGTGGATTTCCGAGCCGTTGTCGCCGATGCCCGCCGCGCCGAACCTGAGCGGATCGGCCGACTGAATGACGCAGTACACGTACTTGCCCCGCACGTTGTCGTGCGCGGCGGCCTGCGAGTCGTCGACCCGGCGCGACGCGGCCCTCTCGCGCGGTGGTTTCGCCACGGCCTTTGCAGCAGCCGGCACGGCGCGCTTCACCACGCGGCGCTCTTTCGTTTTGGTGGTCTTTTTCGCCATGGAACGCTATACCCCCGGTCGCCGCCGCCGTCTTGCCGGCTGCCGGGCACCGCCGGCACTGTTCAACTCTGCGCGCAAAGCCTGATTCTCTGCCGCAAGCTCGTCGTACGGCCGC
The DNA here is from genome assembly GCA_963811435.1 of Vicinamibacterales bacterium. GTDB lineage: Bacteria > Acidobacteriota > Vicinamibacteria > Vicinamibacterales > JAMQPK01 > JAMQPK01. The sequence goes on along the minus strand of CAWERD010000002.1, from coordinate 1,127,787 downwards.
GATTCGAGGGCCGGACGCGCCACCGGCACCGATTGACCGACCGCCTCGGAGTACTTCAGATACGTATCGATTGAGGCCACCACGACGCGCGCTTCGACGGTGATGAGGTCGATGCCGACAAGCGACACCCGCACCCATGCGTCGATGACAATGCCTTTGTCGAGGACGCGATCCAGGACGTCGATAAGACTTGAGCCCCCAGCAGCCCGTTCAACCGCCATGAAATGTGCCTCCTACTGATGCGGCTCGGCAGTATACGCTAAAGATATCGGTAGGTTTAATAGCGGGCACGAATGGCCGCGGGTAAGCCGAGATTCGACCGGGGAAGTGTACAAAACCAATACGATGACTAGTGGACCGAAAGCGTCTCTCCTCTGAGCCGTTCAACAGTCGCTACGAGCACAGCCGGATCCACCGGTTTTGCAAGATGGAACTGGAAGCCTGCCGCGAGCACCCGGTCGCGATCTTCCTCCGTCGTATACGCGGTCAGCGCCGCAGCCGGCAACCGGGCAATCTTGTCGATTTCAGAGCTCCGCACATGGCGGATGAGATCGTAGCCGTCTTCCACGGGCATACCGAGGTCGGCGACCATCACATCGACCTGCTCGCGCCGCAGCGCAACGAGCGCGGTTGAGACCGACGTCGCGACAATCACCGACGCGCCATAGTGGCGGAGGATCGCGGCCACGACTTCGCGTGCGTCCGGATCGTCGTCGACGATCAACACGCGCGTGCCGGCGAGTCGCGATCGCAGCTCGGCGCGCGAAGTTTCTTTCACTTCGCGCACTTTCTCGACGTGCACGGCTCGCGGGGCGGCCTGCAGCGGCAGCGTGACGCGAAACGTCATGCCGGTCTGGCCGTCGGTTTCGGCTTTAATGGTGCCGCCGTGCAGGTCGATGATGTCGCGAATCAGTCCGAGCCCGCGTCCGTACTTCGCTCGCGCGGAATGCTTGCCCGGATCTTTCGGCCGCTGGCGGCTGAACAGATACGGCAGCGCTTCAGGATCGACGCCGACGCCCGAATCGTGCACGGTGAGCTCGGCCATGCCGTTCTCCCCGGGCCTGAGGCAGATCTCGACCGTTCCCTTCTCGGGCGCAAAATGGATCGCGCTGTTCAACAGCCCGACGAGCGCCTGGCGGAGCCGCGCGCCATCGGCGAGGAGCGGTCCAGGAAGGGCTTCGAGTTGAAAGTCGAACTCGACTCCCTTGGTGTTGCTTTCCTTCGCAGCAAAGGCCGCCGCATTCACCAGCTCTTTGGCATCGACGGGCGCGAGCTTCAACTGGAGGTTGCCGGAAAGGAGGCGCCATGTATCGACGACTTCGTTGACGAGCTCGAGCTGCAGCTTCGCCTGACGGATGATCGTCTCGCCCGCGCGGACGTTGCCGGCTTCGTTCAGCGCTTTGCGCTTGATGAGCTCCGCCCATCCGATGATGCTGTTCAGCGATCCGCGGAGATCGTGCGCAACGACGCTCAGGTAATCGTCAGAGAACCCGTCGACTTCGAGCATCTGTCGTTTGACGGGATCTTTCCTGTTGTCATCCGCGGGCCGCGTCGATGGCCCATTCGCTTTTGTGCGGCCCGACATTGTTCTGGAATCTATTCCCTTCATGCTAACTATTCCTGCCACCTCTCGTCATCAATTCTTCCGTATAAAAGGCGAGAGGAGGCGCCGTTCAGGCGCCTCCCGAGCTTGTGGTTGCTCCGCACAGATGGGGAGCGAGGCTGAGGATCCGGAAAGGAATCCGGTCGCGCGGAGTGCTGCAACGCGCGTACCTATGCAAAACACAGGTTTTTCAGGATCAGTCGAAAAGGAGGTGCAGTAAAAAACTACAGTGCGCCGTAAGAACTGTCGGGATGATCCTTGCGGCCGTTTTTCATGACGATGCTGGCCGCCGATTTCAGGCCCTGGAGAACACCCATGATGGGCCACGTTCTCGCCTTCACCGCCCACGCCACGGCATTGCCGGTGCCGGCGACGTGCTTGAACGCGTCCGACACCGATTCCTGGGCGTTTCTGACCTTGTCGGCAATTCTCTGCACGTCGTCGAGGATGCCGTCTGCGCGGGCGTGCAGCGGCGCCAGGTGCACGCGCTCAACGTTCTCGAGAGTTGTCATGACTTTCTGGTACAGGCGGTAAGCAAACACGCCGGCGACGCAGATCATCAGAAATTCGATGAGTCCCACGATGGCGAGAATGCCCAGCCAGACATTAGTCGTTGTCAAATCAACCATTACGGCCCTCCGAACGCACGAACTCCCGCCAACCCACAACCCGAACCCGTGGAACCCTTTATGACGCCAGCCTCGCGTTGGTCGGGAGCGGCCGCAAGGTGCGGCGCCGCTCGGGGCGCGCCTGCGGGTTGTTGGCCTGCCGGCGGGCGGTCATTGGACGGCCGACTTCCCAGCCCTCGGTCTTATAACCACACAGCGAGCAGTGCAGCGACAGTTTGTTGGGCTCGTAATGCAGCATGATGAGGTGCCCATGCATTCCGCACCAGAACTGGGCAACCTGGCGACAAATCGCCGCAACGCCGCGGGCGAACAAGCTCACCCCTGCATCGTCCCGCGACTGCTTGTTGTTGATTGCAAAAACGTTATCGAAAACCATGGCACGCTCCCGCCGTCTTGTATAGCAAGGGACGCGCCGTTTTTCGATGCCCCGAAACGGCGCCGAATGCCCCGATTACAACGTTGTGCGACGCCGGACTGACCACTCGCCAGGGCACCCTGTCGCGAAAATTAACAGTCCTCCCTATTGTCCCCCAGCCCGCCCAGTCAGTAGCTGATAGTGTAAATAAGATCGACACCCGTTGTGTCGAGCCGCTGTGTACGGTGGGAACGCTGCGTACCCTGGGTTACTGTGCTGACCAGACGCAGCAGTTCATTCAGCCGATACTCCAATGAGAGCTGGGTGAAATCGTCCGACCCGAATTCCTGCCGGAACGACACGAAAAGACGCGACCCGATTTGCTGTCCCACGGCAATCGACGGTTGGCCGCTCTCGTTTCCGATGGCGCGAATCTCGAAGATATCGAGGTCGAGCGCGTCGGCAATCGAATTGGCCAGCGGCGACGCGAGGTAGCCGACCGCCAGACCCCCGGCGCGCTCGGCCAGGTTCAATCGCTCGCCTTCGCCAAGCTCGTTGATGGGCTGATTGAACAGGATGAGCGAGAGCACGTCCGCTTCGTCGAGCGGCGGCTGGCTCGACAGGCGCACCTGTGGCTGGCGCGCGGTTCCCCGGATGTTGACGATGGCCGTCACGCCCGAAATAATGCGCTGCGCCTCAACCTGCAGCGCGGGATCGATCGGCCGCGTGCCCTGAAAGCGAATCTGGCTGTCGCGCAGCACGTCGAATCGCCGTCCCTGGAAATCGTAAAAGCCGCGCACGACGGAGACGGTGCCGACCAGGTCGGGCTGGCCTGCCGGGGCCTTCCGAATCTGCAGGTCACCTCCGACCGTGATGTTCATGTCGCCCAGGCCGATGCGCGAAAAGCTCGCGTGCATGTCGCGGCCACGCAGCACGAGATCGTCGGGCAGCCGCAGACGCACATCGATGGTCGACGTGTCGTAGAGGCCCGCGCGCGGATCGTCGCCCAGGAGACCCACTTCGGTGCTCGCCGGCATTTCGGACCCCGATTCCGTTGCGACGGTCGCTTCGGTGCGGTATGGGCTTCTCGAAAGCTGCTCGAGAATCTGGTCGACCTCGAGCCGGCCCGCCTCTGTCTGAATTTCGCCGGTGATGATGGGCTTCGCCGCATCGCCCGTCACGCGAAGATCGGTTCGAATCTCGAGACTGCCAAACTCATTGTCGAGCACCTTGAAGCCGGTGGCGGCCGACACCTGCATGTTCATCTCGCCGACGTTGCGGCGCTCGATGCCCACTTGGCCGATCGCGACCAGGCGATGCCGATCGTCGTCGCTCAGCTCGAACCGATCGACGAGAAGGCGATCGCCTTCGAAGACCAGTCGCGCAATCGCATTCATATAGGTCACGCCGGTCGCCGCAACGGAGAACCCGCCGTTGGTGGTTTCGACGAGCCCGTTCAGTTTCGGCGACTCGAGCGTGCCGCCGACGCGCACGTCAGCGTTGAACTGACCGCTCAACTTCGTCACCTGCGTCGTTGCCGGCTGCAACAACGCGATGTCGATGGGCGAGCTCTTCACCGCCAGATCGATTTCCTCGGTTCTCGTGGCGCTGCCGGGCCCCTTGGGCACGGGGATGGTGCCGACGGCCGTGAGTACGGCCGCCGGGCTCTGTTCGAGGCGAACGTCCACGTCGACGGCGCGTGCGGAATAATTGGCCTTGCCCACGAAGGAGTTGAACGTCACGTTTTCAACCGTTCCGCCGGTGATCGCGAAATCCGACTGGACGCTCGGGTCGTTGCGCGTACCGCGTATCTCTGCGGTGGCGTTCAGCACGCCGGCGAGCGATCGGTTGCCCAGGAGCAACTCGTTGACGTCCTGCACCTGGACGTTGTCGAGGCGCACGTTGAGGTCGTTCGTAAGGTTCGCCGAGCCGGCACCCACCGCAACGGTCCCGGCCGCCGTCAGGCGCTGCTCTCCGCGCTGCAGAATGAAATTGTCGAGCGTCACCGAGTTGTCCGAGTAGCGTGCCGTCGCTTCCTGCCCCGTGGGCATCGCCCACTGCGTCTCGCCGACCTTGAAATCCAGCGCGCGAAGATGAAGCTCGTCGTGCTCCGGATGAAAGACCACATTCCCGCCGAGACCCAGAGACCGGCGCTCTTCCTCGAACATCGCGTCGAAATCGAGCTGTTTTTTTTCGTAAACCGCCTTCGCCGTCACGCGTGGCAGGTTGGTCCCCGCGATCGTCATGAAGGTCGCACCTGAGTCCGCCTGAATCCGTGCCTGCTCAATGTCGAAGCTCGGCAGCTGAATCGTGTACTTGCTGTTCACCGTGAGCGCCTCGAGATTGGTGCCGTAGCGCACCCGATTGGCGCCGAGCGCCCCGGTAATCGTCAGGTTCGACGCGGGCCCCGTCGCTTGTCCGACCAGGTGTGCTGCACCTGTCAACGGCCTGTTGAAACGTTTCGCAAGCGGTTCGACATTCGTCACCGCCACATCGAACTCGAGATTCGACTCGCCTGTCTCGCCAAACGCAAATGTGCCGACGGCGGTCGCGTGTGTGTCGGTTCCTGTGAGCACGAGCTCTTTGATGTCGGCTGTTTGATTGGCGAAAGACCCGGTCGCCTGGCCCGAATCGATCGCAATGCCCGCAATCGTCGACGGCGCAAGGGTTGTCTTCCCGGTCACCTCGACGAGCTCCGTGGAGCCGACCTTCGGAACAGTCAGTGCGACGGACATGTCCGCCGATCCGTTCAGCGTCGTATCTGCAAGCTCTTTGCGCGCGGTGAACAGCGTGCCCGGCAGCTCTTCGAACGCGCCAGCGAAGTTCGTTCGAATCTGCCGGTTTTCCATCCGGAAGTCGACGTCCGCGTGCGGAAAGCGCGCGCCTGCGAGCGTCGAGTCGACAAGCGTGGCCTTTGTCTGAAGGACGAGCTCGTCGACCGTGCGCCCGCTCCCTTCAAACGTGAACGCTCCATTGAGCGATCCGCCGAGACGTTCGTCGTCCAGCCACTTCACATCGAGGGGTGCCGCGAAATGCCGCGGGTTCAGCCACGAGACGTTGCCGCTCGCCGAATAGCTGAGTTGACGGTCGCGAGACTCGATGCCCAGCAGCGTGCCAGGCTCGAAGCGCGCGCCTTCGACGGTCGAGGCGTCAAGTTCGGCGCGGCCGCTCCAGTTCCGCCCGCTCGACTCGAACTGGTAGTTGCCCGCGGCCTGTGTCTCCATCTTGGGCATCGAGAGGCGCTCGGGCAATCGACGGAGATCGAGCTCGCGGAATGTACCTTCGAGGGTGTAAGACAACGGACGTGAGGGGGTCGCAAAGCGAAAGGTCGCCCGCGTGTTCGCGGCGGCGCCGTAGCCGGAACCGCTCGCGTCAAAACGCAGCAGCGCGGGCTGATACACCCCTTTGGCTCGCACGTTGGCGGCGCGATAGCCGAGACCTTCGACCTGCGGTCCCGCAAAGGTGAAATCGATTTCGGCGGGGCTGAATGTCCAGTCGAAATCGGCCCGCCCCGTCACCCTGGTTTTCCATTCCTCACGGTTCAGGATGGGCGCCATGTCGACGTCGCGCACGTCCAGGCGCCCTTTCAGGCTCTTGGACCCGTCACCAAAATGACCGACCAGCGGCCCGCGCGCCGAACCGGCAGACGAGACGACGTCGACGTCCATATTGAGCGCGTCGAGTGTTCCACGCGCCGTGACGTCGACGGCGGGCTCGAGTCGAATGTTGGCGAGCGGCCGGAAATAGCGGCCGACCTCTGGAAGCGAAAGACGCTCGGCGTCGAGTTTGATGTCCAGCAGCCGTTCCTTCGGCCCGCTGTAGGTGACCGTCGTCACGAGTCTGGTCCGATCGGTCGCGATGGCGAGATTGCGCCCCAGAATCGACCCGCGATCGAACCGGAAGTCGCCGGCGAAACGCCGCACTTTCATCTCTGCCGCGTTCGCCGAGAGCTCTGCAATCGAGATGGCGACGCCCGGCTTCTCGTACGCGAAGCGAAGCCGCGTGTTGAAGCGAGTGAGATCTTCAACGAGCCGGTCGCGATCCTTCACAATCACGTGGCCGTTTTTGATCGTGATCGATTCCATCGTGATCGGCGGCGCGCCGCGCCCGCCGGTGTTCTGGCGCGTCTTGACGAACCGATTGAAGTTCCACCCGCGATCGTCGCGTTGCAGCAGAATCGTGGGGTTTTCGAGCGTCATCGCGTCGAGGATGACACCTTCCGAAATCATCGTGAGCGGGCTGTACGCGACGATCAACCTGTCCATCGCCACGGCGGTCTGCCCCTCGTGATGCAGCGCGACCCCCTCCAGCTCCACGCCCGTGAAAATGTTGCCTCTGATTCGTTGAATGGTGAGCTCGCCGTTCAGGTACTGGGCGGCCTGGGAGACCGCTTTCTGGCGCAGCCAGTTCTTGAACCAGCTCGTCTGCGTGACCGCGACACCGGCCCCCAGCAGAACGACGAGCGACAGCACGGCAATCGCCACATAGGTCGAGAGCCGTCGCAGCGCCCGCCTGGCCGAGCTGCGCACGCCTAAAACGCCTGACCGATGCTGAAGTGTACTCGCCACTTCCGCGTTGCCTCTTTTCCGTCGATGACCAGACCGTCGATGGGATTGAGCTGACGGCCGAAGTCGAATCGCATGGGCCCGATCGGCGTGTCATACCGGAGGCCCGCGCCTACCGCCCATCGCAGGTCGCGCAGCCGGACGCTCCACGCATCGGCCCACGCATTGCCGCCATCCACGAAGAGCACCCCTCTGATCTTGCCACGGATAGGGAATCGCCCCTCCGTCGACGCGTCGAGCATCGTGCGTCCCCCAATCGGATCTCCGGCAGGGGTCAGCGGGCTCACCTGATATCGTCCCCATCCGCGCACGCTGGTGGATCCGCCGACGAAATAGCGCTTGTAAAACGGAATGAGCGCCGCGCTCGGACCGGCGAGGGTTCCCGATCGGACACGGTTCGCCCATGTTATGCGCGGTCCGAGGGGCAGATATCCGCGCACTTCGCCAACCAGTTCCGTGTAAACGAACGTGCCGCGGAGCACCTGTCCGGCTTTCTCGAGGTGGCCGGACACCACGTATCCCTGACGCGGATCGAGGGGCTGCGTCGAGGTGTTGCGCTCGAAATCGAGCTCGATCGCCGCGACCGTACCGCTGCCGCGCCCGGTCTCCGGGTTCAAGCCGAGCGCAATCAAATCATCTCGGAAGGTCGGATCTTCCAAAACAGACTGGGCAACCACGTAGTCCTCATATTCCTGAATGAGCGACGCGGTCACCGTATTGCGCACGCCGCGCACGCCGCCGAACCCGGCGCGGCTGAAATCCTTGGCGACGACCACGCGGCCGCCGCTGCTACGGTATTCGTAGACGGGCTCGTTCGCCCACCAGGTGGACCCCGTGAATCGAAGCGACAACCCCCGCTGGAAAAAAAACGGCTCGGTCAGGCTGGCGCGCACGCCCTTTTCGAGCGAGGAGCCCTTCGCCTCGACTTCGCCCGTTCGCGCGCCTCCGAAGAAATTGACGTGGCGCCAGTTGATGCGCCCGCGCGCGCGCTCTTCGGAGCCATATCCTGCTCCGAGCTGGAAGCGCCGGTGCTTCCCTTCCGCCACCGTCACGAGAATGGGCACCTGCCGCGCCTGGTCTTCCGGGAGACGTGGCGCGACGTTGACGAATTGGAACAGCTCGAGGCCGTAGAGCCGGCGCTGGCTCTCGGTAATGCGGCTCAGCTGGTACGGCTCGCCCTCGTTGAAGGCCAGTTCGCGCCGGATGACATCTTCAGAAACCGAGACATCGCCATCGATCGTGATCGGACCGAACACGGCCTCGGGGCCTGTCTCCGCAGCCAGGGCCAGCACCACACGCGACTCGGAGGACCCGGGGCGCTCCAGCATGCGAACGCTGCCATATGGAAAGCCGTGATCGCGCAGTTCGGCAACGGCCATGTCGTGCGAGGCCAGGATGAGGCGCTGGTCGCGCGGCTTGCCGGGCGCGAGTGGCAGCCGCGCCCGCAGCTGCTCGAGATGCTCGGCAGGGACCTTCTCGAGGCCCTCGAACTCGACGAGCTCGACAATGATGGGCTCGCCCTCGTTGATCTGAACGGTAATCGCCACCTTGTCTTTCGCGTCGTTCAACTTCACGTCAACGCCGACGACTTTCGCCTTCGGATAGCCGCGATCGGCGTAATAGGCCACGATGCGGCTGACGTCGCGATCGAATTCCGGGCGATCGAAGAATCGCTTGCGCGACCACGGCAGGAACCCGCTTTCACGGGTGGCAATGATGGCCTTGAGCTCATCCGCCTTGATGGCTGTCACGCCGTCGAAACTGATCGAGGTGACCTGCACGTCGCCGGTTTCGCGGCACGCCGAAATGGCGAGAGCGAGCACGGTGAAGATGATGGCTCTGCGCGGGCTCAGCATTGAGGTCACGCGGCGTGTCGCGCTTTGCCCTTCTTCTTGCGGGCCCCTGAAGATTTTTTCGTGCCCTTGCTGGCCTCGAGACTCTGCTTCAACCGCTCCATGAGATCCACGACCTTGCCCTCGGGCGGAGCGTCGGCTGCTGGAAGCTTCGGCTTGACGCCCTTGATTCGGGCTTTGATCAACTTCATGAGGTTCTCGCGGTACTCGTCGGTGTACTTCGACGGATCCCATTCGGCCGCGAGATTCTCGATCAGCATCCTGGCCATATCGAGCTCTGCCTTCCGGACAGTCGGTCGCGCCGGGAACTCGAGCTGCGACGTATCGACCAGCTCGTCCGAGTAACGCAACATTGTCAGCACGAGCGCGTTGTCGATCACTTCGACAGCGGCGAGGTGCTGCGCCTCGCGGATGATCACCTTGGCTATGCCTACACGCTCCGACTCCTTGAGCGCGTCACGCAGCAGCGCGTACGCGTGCTGCGATCCTTTCTGCGGTATCAGGTAGTACGGCGTCTCGAAATAGCGATCGTCGATGTCATCGGCCTTGACGAAATCCATGATGTCGATCGCGCGATCTTTGTTGAGCGCGGCCGTCTTGAGGTCCTCCTTCGTCAGCACGACGAACCGGCCCTTCTCGTATTCGTAGCCCTTGACGAGATCCTCCCAGGCGACCGGTTTCCCTTCGCGCTGGCAGACGCGCTCGTAACGGACAGGCGATTGGTCCCGCGCGTGCAGCATGCGGAACTTCGGTCGATGATCGCGCACTGCGGTATGAAGTTCGACAGGAATCGACACGAGGCCGAACGCAATTGACCCTTTCCAGATTGCTCGAGGCATGGCGCCACGCACGTTTGCAAGGTGTACGCCGGGGTTTTACGCGGAAAAACGCAGAAAAGTGATGGAAAGTGATGCAGAAAGGCGACAGCAGGAAAAAAACGGGCTACAGGCTCCGGGCTCCGGGCCAGGAGCCCGAAGTCCGAAGCCTGAAGCCCGCGAGCGTCAGATGTTGAAGTGAATCAGGTAGTGATTGCCCCCGCGGTTGATCCACAGCCGCAGGTAATCGCCACCCTTCAACACTTCCGAGCGCGCCCCGCCAGCGGGAGGCGGCGTCATTTCAGCGACCTGCTTGATGTCGCTTGCCGGGACAATCGTCACCACTTCGCGGCCGACGACCTTGCCGCCGCGAAGGAACTCCGCCCAGCGCTCGTATTGCGGCGTCTGCCCCGCAGCGGCAGGCGCTGCCGGTGTCTCCGTGACGCGTACCTGGTATGTGCCGGCCGCCAGCGCCTTGCCGTCGGCCTTGACGGCCCGCGGTATGTTGACCGATCCGAGATTGACCGACGTGCCTGCCTCTTGTGCCGCGGCGGGCTTCGCTTGCGCCGAGAGATCGATCGCGGCGCCAAGGAAGCCTGTCATCATGCACGCCAGGCCGATGTTTACGTAACGGTTCATAAACATTCCCCCTTAGTTGCCGGCGACGAGCTGTACCGTCATGGCCGCGCGGCGGTTGAGCCGGCGGGTTTCCTCACGCGAATTGTCGTACTTCGGCTGTTCTTCACCGAAGCTGACCGTGGTCAACCGATCGGCCCCGATGCCGTTCGACGCGAGGTACTGCTGCACCGAGCGTGCGCGACGATCGCCAAGCGCGAGGTTGTACTCAGCCGTTCCGATGTTGCACGTGTGGCCTTCGATGCGCACGCGCAACGTCGGATCCGCGCGCAGCGCTTCCACCGCCTGCGCGAGAATGCGTTGCGCGGCGTCGGTCAGCGTGTAGCGGTCGAAGTCGAAGTACACGTCCTCGAAGGTAATCGTCTTCACCGGCCGTGGCACCACGTTGATGTTCACGGTGTCGGTTGCCTTCATGTTGTCGCTCGGGCAGGTGCCAGTGACCGTCACCGGCACGGAGCCTGGTGTGTTCGGCGCCGTCCACGTGGTGTTCTGCTGCGCCGGATTCGCGAGCTTGCCTGTCGGCGCGCTCCACTGATAGACGAGGACGCAGCCGATCGAATCCTTGGCGGTCGCCGTCACATTCGAGGTCGCGCCCACTTCCACCGTGCACGGGTCGCACTGCGCATCGATCACGAGCGTGTGCGTCGGCGCCACCGGGGGTGGTGGCGGCGGTGGCGGGGGCGGCGGGATCGGAACCGGAATGCCCGCGACGCCGGGATGGTAACCCACGCGGAACTGCCAGCCGAACTTCGTCCCGAAGTTGTCGTCGCTGTCGATGCCGAGGTCTTCGCGATCTTCGGCCTTCGCAGACCAATCGATGCCCGCGCCGAAGAACACGCCCTTGCGCGTTTGCCAGGTCGCACCAAACATCAACGTCGACTGCAGCGGCAGATTCGAGGTGACTGGCGGGACGCTGAGGTCGTCGCCGATGACATTCGCTGGCGCCGGACTGACGGTCCTCGTGACGACGTCGTCACTGAAGATCTCGCCAAACCACTCAGCCGTGAACTTCAGCGGGCTGCGGTTGGGAAACTGCGCGCCCACGCCAAAGGGGATGCCGTTGGAGAGATCGTATTCGTCCGGATCGCCGCGGTGTCTGTAGCCGATGCTGCCTGACACTTCCGCGACGCTCGCGACTTCCTTGCTGACGATGAAGTCGATCTGGGCGCCCAGCTTGCCGGTGCCTGCGCCCGTGTCGGCAGAGCCGGTCGGCAGCTTCACCATTCCGCGCAAGGCGAGGGCGACGGGATGCATGCGCGACTCGGAGAGCAGGTTCACCTTGCCCCCGAGGAACGTGTCGCCGAAGTCGTTACCGCTCCACCCCTGGCGCACAAACGGGTAGTTGTTGTCGACACCGCCGAACCGATCGCCGCCAAGGCCGAAGATGGGCCGCGTATCGCGATCGATTCGGGTGATGAACCGCACGGCGCCAAAGATTTCCGCACGGCCGCCCGCACCGTATGCGAAGGTGCCTTCGAAGTGGGAAATGTCGGTGAAGCCCTGACGTACGTCCCAGTTCAGCCGATAAGCGCTGGCCGACCACGTTTTGTCGCGGAGCACTTCGCCCGTCGGGACGAACCAAAGGCCGGTATCGCCATAAACACTGGTAGTGGCAGGGCGAACGGTTGCTTCCATCCCCGCCTGGCCCTGTGCCCACGCTTCGCCGGTGACCAAAATCAATGCACCGGCAAGGGCCAGGATTCCAAATCGTCGCGCCATGTGTATCCTCCTGCAGGGTATTACACGTCTATGAGCAAAGTCCTACGGCCAACTTGCACAAGGCGTGCCTGGCCGCAGTTTTCCGAGCAATTCTGGGTAAAAAAGCTTTGCAGGATCGTCAGTCGAGCCGAAACCCTCCTTTTCACGTTCATCCAAGCATATGTGATAGCACATTGTTTCCCGGGGAGACAGGGAAATTCTTACCCTTTTTCGCGTATTTTCCCGATTTTCCGCTCGAGATCCTCGTTTATCCGCACGAGCTCCCGCCGGTAGTCGTCTTCGGCCTGTGCACGCTGAGCGGGATCGAACACACCGGCCATCTTCGAGCGGTGCAGGATCTCGAGCTCGGCGGCTTTCGAGGCATGCAGGCTGCGCACTTCTGCAATGGCTGCCTTCTGGTCGTCAGTCGGTGCCCGCTCGTTGATACCGTCAGCGGCATCTTTCTGGCGCATCCGCTCCATCGCGAGCTCCACCGCGGTCTTCGGCCGGTCATCGCTCATACGGCCAACAGTGTAAACGACTGCGTCCTCCGTGATGAACCACTCACCGTACGCTGAAAGCGGCCAGATTTGACAGATTTCCGTGTCTGCCGCTATAACTGTCGGTCTTGATGTCTTCCGCTAGCCACCGCCGCACGACGCCGACCACCTGTTGTCGATGCTCGTGTATCGTGCCGGCGTCCGCTAGGTAAGACATTTTCCCGCAAGCCCTCACTGTTTTCTCCTAGTCAATCCGCCGGCCTCAACAACGACTTCTGGATCGTCGGGGATCTCGCGTCCGCCGGTCTGCGTGTTGTGTCTGTCGATTACTGGAGAGCAAGCGGTCATGGATGCATCGATATTTCTTCGTCTGGCACTGGTCATCATCGCCCTTCTTACCCCGCAAATCGTGCGTGCCCAGCCCGGGAGCAGCGTCATAACGGGCATCGTCCGCGATTCATCCGGCGGATCGATCCCCGGCGCGACGGTCCGAGTCGTCAACGAGGGCACGGGCGCCGTTCTCGAGCTCATCACCAACGATCAGGGTTCCTACCGCGCGCTTGCCCTGCAGGCCGGCCCGTACCGAGTGGAAACGACACTCGATGGCTTTGAGACCCCGGCGCGCAAGATCGTGCTCGATGCCGGTCAGACGCTCGAGGTGGACATCACGCTGACCCCGTCGCGCATCACCGAAGCGGTTGTCGTAACAGCCCGGCGCGTGGAGGAAGTCGCACAGGAGGTTCCGATTCCCGTTTCGGTCGTGGGAGGTACGCTCGTTGAAGACACGGGCGCCTTCAACGTGAACCGCTTGAAGGAACAGATTCCGACCGTTCAGTTCTATTCAACCAACCCCCGCAACTCCTCGGTGCAGATCCGCGGCCTCGGCGCGCCGTTCGGCCTGACCAACGACGGCATCGAACCGGGCGTCGGTCTTTACGTCGACGGCGTCTTTTATGCGCGCCCCGCCGCGGCGACGCTCGACTTTCTCGATGTCGAACGGATCGAAGTGCTGCGTGGCCCCCAGGGAACACTCTTCGGCAAGAACACGACGGCGGGCGCGATCAACGTCACGACCCGCAAGCCCACCCTCACACCCGAGGCGACGTTCGAGCTCAACTACGGCAGCATCGGATTCGTGCAGGCAAAGGGATCGGTCTCTGGTCCCCTCCTCTCAAAGCTGGCAGGGAGACTGTCGTTCTCCGGTACGCAGCGCGATGGCACCCTGCTGAACACGACCACTCAAGACGATGTCAACGACCTGAACAATCTGGGTATCCGTGGTCAATTGCTGTTCATCGCCTCGGACCTGGCTGCCATCACGCTGGCGGTGGACCATACCCGGCAGCGTCCCGAAGGCTACACGCAGGTCGTCGCGGGCGTAGCGCCTACCCTCCGTCCGGCCAACCGGCAGTACCCGCAGATCGCTGCGGATCTCGGCTATACGGCACCGAGCTTCAATGCCTTCGACCGGCTGACCGATGTTGACACGCCCATGCGGTCTTACCAGGATCTCGGAGGCACCTCCCTGACGATTGACTGGAGGATCGGTCCGGGCCGCCTGAACTCAACCACCGCCTGGCGCTACTGGGACTGGAAGCCCTCCAACGATCGAGATTTCATCGGCCTCGCCATCACGCCCGTCTCGGCGGCTCCGTCAAACCAGACACAGTGGACTCAGGAAATCCGCTATGCGGGCGACGTGTCTTCCAGCATCAATGTGGTCGGCGGCGCATTCTTCTTCCGACAGGCGCTCGATTCGAACCCGTCATTCAAGCAGGAGCAGGGTGACGCGGCGGCGCGCTTTCTCCTGGCGCCGAGCGCGATCGCGGCGACGCCTGGACTGCTCGATGGATACGGCTTTAATCAATACCTGAGTTTCAGGAACGTCAGCGCCGCACTGTTTGGCCAGGTCGAGTGGTCGGTCACCGATCGCCTCCGCGTACTTCCAGGTCTTCGCTGGAACTATGACCAGAAGAACGTGAGCTTCGACCAGCAGGTGTATGGCGGATTGCAGACCACCGACCCTGCGCTCATCGCGCTGCAGGTGTCGGTTCTCGCGCCGCAGACTTACGCGGCGGACGTCGACGACACCAACCTGTCGGGGCAAATCACTCTTGCCTACAAAGCCGCGACCACAATTAACACGTACGCGACCTATGCCACGAGTTTCAAGTCAGTCGGCCTCAACCTGAACGGCGTGCCCACCGATGCACTGGGCCGCCCCGTCCTCTCCGCGGCGAGCGTGAGACCCGAAGACGTGCGCCACATCGAAGCCGGCGTGAAGACCGAGCCGTTTTCGGGCGCCACGGCAAATATCACCGTGTACGATACCGAGATCAAAGACTTCCAGGCGCAGGTTGTCAACGCCAGCGTCGGCGTGCTCAGGGGCTATCTTGCAAACGCAGAGAAAGCTCGCGTGCGAGGCGTTGAGTTCGACGGCAACGTGAGGGTGCATGACCATCTCTCGTTCTTCGGCGCCGCCGCTTACACCGATGGCAAATACGTCTCGTTTCCTGATGCACCCCCGCCGCTCGAGGACACGGGTGGACCACAGGTAAAGGACATCTCTGGATCGAATCTGCCCGGCATCTCCAGGTGGGCGGCCTCGATCGGGGGAGAGTACGTCAATCCGGGAAGGGTTCTGGGTAAGGACGGAGAGTTCTTCGGTGTGGTGGATGCGAGCTCTCGCTCATCGTTCTCGTCGAGCGCCACCGCCTCGAAGTATCTGGTGGTCGACAGCTATGCGCTCCTCAACGCCCGGGTCGGCTTTCGATGGGCTGATGGCTGGAGCGTGTCACTGTGGGCGCGCAACCTCCTCGACAAGAACTATTTCGAATTGTTGACGGCAGCGCCCGGCAACACGGGCCTCTACGTGGGACAGCCTGGCGATGGCAGAACGCTCGGCGTCACCATGCGATTGGCGGTTCGCGGGTCGAGAAATTGATGCACAGCGCATTTGCGAGGAGATCGGTATGAAACGATTCGCCGGATTCACGTCAGCACTTGCCATCTGCGCCGCCATGACGGCATGTGGCGGCCCGCAACCCGGCAATGCGGGGGGAGCGGCGCCCTCCGCTCCCGCAGAGGTGTCACTGCTCAACGTGTCGTACGATCCGACACGCGAGTTCTACCGCGAGTTCAACGAGGTGTTCGCAAAACACTGGGCCGGAAAGTCAGGCGGGCAGCGTGTGACGGTCAAACAGTCGCATGCCGGTTCCGGTGGCCAGGCGCGCGCCGTCATCGACGGCCTCGAAGCCGATGTCGTGACGCTCGCGCTGGCGTACGATGTCGATGCCATCGCCAAGGCCGGCCTCATCCAGGACGGCTGGGTCTCGAAGCTGCCGCAGAACAGCGCGCCGTACACATCGACCATCGTGTTTCTCGTCCGGAAAGGAAATCCGAAAGGCATCAAGGACTGGGGCGATCTGATCACGCCCGGCATTCAGGTGATCACGCCGAATCCAAAAACGTCGGGCGGGGCGCGGTGGAACTATCTGGCGGCCTGGCACTACGCGAAGGCCCAGCCAGGCGGCGACGACGCAAAGGCGCGCGAGTTCATCAGCGCGTTGTTCAAGAACGTTCCGGTCCTCGACTCTGGTGCCCGAGGCGCGACCACCACGTTCCTCGAACGCGGTATCGGAGACGTGTTGCTGACGTGGGAAAACGAAGCGTTTCTGGCCATTGCCGAGGCAAAGGACAAGGTCGACATCATCACCCCGTCGCTCAGCATTCTCGCGGAGCCATCGGTCGCCGTTGTCGACGGCGTGGTCGACAGACGGGGCACGCGCGACGTGGCACGTGCGTACCTCGAATATCTCTACTCGCCCGAGGCGCAGGAGCTGGCGGCGAAGCATCACTACCGCCCGCGCGATGCGCAGGTCGCCTCGAAGTTTGCCGGGACGTTCGCAGCGGTGAAGCTCTTCACGATCGACGAGGCGTTTGGCGGCTGGCAGAACGCGCAGAAGACCCACTTCGCCGATGGCGGAATCTTCGATCAGATCTACAAGCCGGGAAGCCGGTGATCTTCGTGTCAGAATGTCGGACCATGTCGCGGACCAAATTGGCTTTCTCGATCGTGTTTGTCTTGACCGCCGGCTCTGCGGCTCACGCGCAGCAGGCCAGACCGCAAAGCCGACTCCCAAGCCGCCTGCGCCTTTGGCCCGCTGGATTGAGATACAGAATGCGACCCTGAACCTTCGGTATCGATTCGCCGACACCAGCACGGGCACGGTGATAACCAACCAGGTTCAGCATCGAGAAACCCTGCGAGCGCGCGTCAAGTTCGACACCCCGGGGAGGTACGCGCTCAATCTCGGCACGTTCTCGGGATCGAGGTTCACGAGCGGCTGGAACAATACCGGCATCGGCCTCGGCGACTGGCAGAAAACGCTGGCAGTCCGCACGCTCTATTTCGCGGCACAACCAATCGCCGGCGTTGAAGGGCAGTACGGAAGCATGTACATCGTCAGGGGCGAGTCGTCTGAGATCACGACGTACGACGAGGACGGCTACGTGATTGGCGAGCGCGTCTCCGTCCGGCGGCCGAAGAACCTGTTCTTCGACGAGATGTCGGCAACGGTCGGCTACTTCACTGGCAGTCCGGCCGAGATCGGCGTCAGCAAGCGCGTGAAGTATCTCGAACGACCGGCCGAACTACGGCCACTTCCTCGTCGACAAGAAAGCCGGAACGCGCGGCGGTGTCTCCGCAGATTTCACATCGGCCGGCGGCGCTCGCACGTGGAGGTCGGCAGCCAATGTCAATACTCGAGAGCTGCGCATGGCCGACACGATTCAGATTGAAACATACAAGCGCACGAACAGAAATCCCGACTATGGCTTCGCGGTCTCGATCAACAAGGCGCTGAACCGGCAGATCGCGTTCAACTGGGGTTACGCGAAGATCGACCCGTTCTACGGCGGGCTGAATGCCGACCGCTTCAACATCGGCAAACGCGTCTTCGTCATGACGACCTTCACGCTCTCGCCACGCATTACCACGTCGGCGTTCATCACGACCGCCGTCGGAAACAACGTCACGCTGCCCCAACGGACGCTCTTGAACCTCATCTTCACTTACAACGCATTGCCGGATTTGCGGCGCACGGGATTGTTCTAAGCCAGGATGCCGAAACCGAAACGGCCCACCGTCCTGCCCGGTTTCCGCCTGACGCTGGGATTCACGCTGTTCTATCTCTGCCTGATTGTGCTGGTGCCGCTGGTGACGCTTCCGGCACGCACCGCGACGATGGGATGGACCGCGATATGGACGACCATCAGCGATCCGCGGGTTATCGCGTCGTACAAGCTCAGTGTCGGCGCCGCGCTTGCCGCGGCCGCGGTCAATGCGATGTTTGGCCTTGTCGTCGCCTGGGTGCTGGCTCGCTATCAGTTTCCTGGCAAGCGGATCGTCGACGCGTTCATCGACCTGCCATTTGCGCTGCCAACGGCCGTCGCCGGCATCACGCTGACGACGCTGTATGCGCCGAATGGATGGCTGGGGGCACCGCTCGAGCGGCTCGGGCTGAAGGTGGCCTTTACACCGCTGGGAATCACGATCGCGCTGGTCTTCATCGGGCTTCCGTTTGTCGTGCGAACGCTGCAGCCCGTGATCGAGGATCTTGACGTCGAGATCGAAGAGGCGGCGACGAGCCTTGGCGCCACGCGATCCTACGTGCTGACGCGCATCATCCTTCCCTATCTGTATCCCGCCTGGCTCACCGGCTTCGCGCTGGCGTTCGCCCGCGCGGTCGGCGAGTACGGATCGGTGGTGTTCATCTCCGGCAACATGCCGATGCGCACGGAAATTTCCCCGCTCCTCATCATCACGAAGCTCGAGCAATACGACTACGCCGGCGCAACGGCGATCGCGGTCGTCATGCTGCTGATCTCGTTTACGCTGCTCCTGACGGTGAACGCCCTCCAGGGTTGGAGCAGCCGGAAGCTGGCGCATTAGCAATGGCCCACGTGCAAACCGGTCGTACACGGGATCCCAAGAGAGGCCTGACCGAACCGCCTGCCGTGAGATGGGCGCTGACGGCGATCGCGCTCGGATTTCTGTTCCTGTTCCTTGCGCTACCGCTTGCGGCCGTTTTCACCGAAGCCTTCAGGCTTGGCATGAGCGCGATATTTCAGGGCGATCACCGAACCCGACGCGATGTCAGCGCTGCGTCTCACCCTGATTGCAGCCGCCATCGCCGTGCCCGCGAATCTCGTCTTCGGTGTGGCCGCCGCGTGGGCCATCGGCAAGTTTCAGTTCCGCGGAAAGCAGTTGCTCATCACCCTGATCGATTTGCCGTTTGCCGTGTCGCCCGTCATCTCGGGGATGGTCTTCGTCCTGCTGTTCGGCCGGCAGGGCTACCTCGGGCCGTGGCTGATGGCACACGACATCCGAATCGTGTTCGCGATCCCGGGTATCGTGCTCGCGACAGTTTTCGTGTCGTTCCCTTTCGTGGCGCGCGAGATTATTCCCGTCATGGAAGCGACCGGCTCGCAGGAAGAAGAAGCGGCACGCGTGCTGGGCGCCAGCGGATTCCAGACGTTCTTCCGCGTGACGCTGCCGAACATCAAATGGGGATTGCTCTACGGCATCATCCTCTGCAACGCGCGCGCGATGGGAGAATTTGGTGCCGTCTCGGTCGTGTCGGGCCACATCCGGGGACTCACCAACACGCTGCCGCTGCACGTCGAGATTCTCTACAACGAATATCAGTTCCAGGCGGCATTTGCCGTCGCGTCGCTGCTCGCGTTTCTCGCGCTGATCACGCTGGTGCTGAAGACGCTCGTGGAATACCGGACGAGGCAGGTGGAGGTGGAGCCTGGAAACTAGAATCTAGAATCTAAAATCTAGAAACTAGAATCTAAAAACTGAAGTCTGGAATCTTCGTGATGATCTCGTCGTCAGATTCCAGTTTCCAGATTCTGGTTTCTAGATTTTAGATTCCAGTTTAGTTCTAGATTCAGAAACACCCATGGGCATAGACATCCGGAACGTCAGCAAGAAGTTCGGCAATTTTGACGCCCTCCGCGGCGTCAGCTTCGAGGTGCGCCCGGGCGAGCTCGTGGCGCTGCTTGGCCCGTCGGGCTGCGGCAAGACGACCTTGCTGCGCATCGTTGCCGGGCTCGAATCCCCCGACGAAGGCAGCGTGCTCTTCGACGGCGAGGATGCCACGAACCGGCAGGCGGGCGAGCGCCGCGTCGGGTTCGTGTTCCAGCATTACGCCCTCTTCCGCCACATGACCGTGTTCGAGAACGTCGCGTTCGGCCTCCGCGTGCGACCGAAGGTGCATCGTCCGTCGAACAAAGAGATCTCCGACAAGGTCACCAACCTGTTGAAGCTGGTACAGCTCGATTACCTTGGCGATCGGTACCCGTCGCAGCTGTCAGGCGGACAGCGGCAGCGTGTCGCGCTCGCCCGCGCGCTGGCGGTAGAGCCGAAAGTGCTCCTGCTCGACGAGCCGTTCGGCGCGCTCGATGCGAAGGTCCGGCAGGAGCTGCGGCGGTGGCTGCGCCGCCTGCACGAGGAGATTCATTTGACGAGCGTCTTCGTGACGCACGATCAGGAAGAAGCGCTGGAGCTCGCCGATCGGATCGTGATTATGAACGAGGGACGAGTCGAGCAGGACGCGAGCCCGGTCGAAGTGTTCGAGCGCCCCGCGAGCCCGTTCGTGATGAACTTTCTCGGTAACGTGAACATCTTCCATGGACGCGTCGAGCAGGGGCGTGCGCTGCTCGGTCCGCTCGCGGTCGATTATCCCGAGCACTCCACCGCCGAGTCCAAGCCTGCGGCTGGCTATGCCCGCCCGCACGAGCTCGACGTGGCGCGCACCGACAGCGGCAACGGCCTGTGGGCGATTCTCGAAACCGCCAACCTTGCGGGCGCCATTGTGAAGCTCGAACTACTGGACGACGAGCGCAAGCTGCTGCAGGTTGAGGTCGCACGCGACCACTACGACACCTTGAACCCCAAGATTGGCGAACGGTTGTACGTACGGCCGAAGAAGCTCCGGGTGTTCGTGGAATCCTAGCGTTACCGCGCTCTCACGATCGGCACCACAAAGACCAGAGAAAACGACCAACGCGCGGCACCCTGCGGCAGGCCGCTCGCCACGTAGTCGATCGAGCCTTCAATTTCGATATCGCGGAACCAGTTGTCTTCGGGCAGCCGGATGAAGGGCGCCACAGCGGTGTCGAGCTCGAAGTTGAGCTTGTGCGTATACGCCCGCGTATCGGCCGCGCGCGCGGCCGGGCTGAGTTTGTCCACGATATCGAAATGCGACGAGAGCCAGCCGCCAGTCTGCGCCGACTCCAGCCAGTACAGCTTCAGTTCAGACTCGAGCTCGATGTCGTTGTCGTCGCTGAACGGTTTCGTGATGGCCTCGAGCGTGACGCCCACGCGCGGGATTGGCGTGGCGAGATCGAGCGCGAAGATCGTCTCGAACACCGTGTCGTCTTTTTCGAACGTGATCGTCGGCTCAATCAGCAGTGTGGGTTCGCAGAGAAACCTGCACGCTGTGGTCTGCGCCGAAACCGGAACAGCAACGGCCAGCAGGATGAAGAGACCGGCAGCGTATGTGAGCATGGTGTCTAGCGCGACTCCGGCACTACTGTACCCGCCACGGGGAGACGCCCGACCAGCTCCTCAACTGCTCTTTTGCCCACTCGTTGGTTTGTGTCGTGTGGCAGAGCGTGCATGGATTCGGGATCTTGTATTGCTCGGTCATCGACGGCGTGATGAACTTGAAGCTGTGGCTTCGCACGTTCACGTCGGCGATCGTCTGCTCGATCTTCGACATGTGACATTCGACGCACTCGCTGCCGCGGCTGCCGGCGGCGTGATGCGTGTGCGCTTCGATGGTGGGCGATCGCGGGCCGTTCGGCGAGTTCGGGTTATGGCACGTCAGGCACAACTGCTGAGGCGGCTTGATGAGATCGGCGTTGTGGGTCGTGCCGTGCACGTCATGGCAGCTGAAACAGGTGACGCCTCTTCGATACATGAGGCTCTCGACGAAGTCGTTCGCCTGCATCCGGTTCTTTTTTGCCGTCCCCTCGGCAAAGTGCGTGAATGTGGTTTCGCCGGCATGGTGCTCTTCGAGCGACCAGAAATCCTTCAGATCGAGCCCGACGTGAAAGCCGACCGGCCAGTCGTCGTACTGCCCGGCGTGCGGATTCTTGAGGGGACGCCCTTGCGTGTGGCACTGGAGACAGACGTCGTTGGCGGCCACGTAGTTGAGCCGTG
Organism: Vicinamibacterales bacterium; assembly: GCA_963811435.1. Taxonomy (GTDB): domain Bacteria; phylum Acidobacteriota; class Vicinamibacteria; order Vicinamibacterales; family JAMQPK01; genus JAMQPK01. The sequence continues at coordinate 1,105,898 of CAWERD010000002.1, read as the reverse complement.
ACGGGTCGATGATCGTCGCCTTGGATGGACGTGCGATGTGCTCGCTGCCAGGGCCGTGGCACCGCTCGCACCCGACGTTCCATTCCGTCACCTGCTTGTTCTGCACGTTGTAGTTGGTCGAGTGGCAGCCGTCACAGAGGGGGCCGGTCGGTCGTGTCGAGTTGTCGCCGGGCTTCGCCGGATATTGCGGCAGCCACCACTCGGTGTTCGGCTGAACGTGATACGTGCGCCATGTGCGGTTGGTGACGTCCCATTGCGCGTTGGCCGGATAGTAGTCGTTGCCGCTCCGGAGGAAATACCGCTGCTTCCATTTGGTGCCGTACACGAACGCCACGTCCTCGAGTCTGAAATTCACAAGCGGGTTTGGCTTACTGAAGTCTCCGATCACAGCGCTCGGATTCACCTTCGGATCGGTAATGACATTCGCCATGCGGGTGTGGGACCACCGCTCGAATGTGGCGGCATGGCAGCGCTGGCACGCCAGAGATCCGACGTACCGACCCTGAACGTCGGATGTATTCGCGGCCGGCTGAGGTGTAGCAATCTTCGGCGGCGCTGCCGTCAGTCGAATCGGCTGCGAGGGCGACGATGCCGGCGCCTGCGCCGTCACATGAATACCGAGTGCGACCGCGAAGGCTATCGTGACGACACCGAACAGGAAAGGAAATGGGCGCGTCAGCATGATGGGTGACCGCTGAGAGATCATTCTATCGCCTCAAGAGGGCCGTTGGTTGGGCAGCGCCACATAGAACGTCGCACCCTTGCCGACTTCGGCCTCTGCCCACACTCTCCCGCCGTGCCGCGCGATGATGCGCTGGACATTCGCGAGGCCGATGCCGGTCCCTTCGAACTCTTCGACGCGATGCAGACGCTGGAAGACGCCGAACAATCTGTTCGAATATGCCATGTCGAAGCCGACGCCGTTGTCTCTGACGAACACGACGGAGTCGGCGCCCGAGCCGTTCTGTGAACCCACCTCGATGCGCGCGTTCTCGCGATTGCGCGAGTACTTCAGCGCGTTCGACAGCAGGTTGGTGAACGCCAGCTGCAGCATGCTCGGATCTCCCGGCACAGTCGGCAGCGGCTCGATGACCCAGCTGACGGATCGCGACGGGTCGGTGAGCATGACATCGCGTTGCGCCTGGCGCACGATGGCATTGAGATCCACCCGCGAGTGCATCATCTCGGTACGGCCCATGCGCGAAAACACGAGCAGCGAGTCGATGAGCTCGCCCATCTTCACGGCGCTCTCCGAGATGACGCGCAGATACCGCTGCGCGGTTCCATCCAGCGCGGGGCCGGCCGATTTATGCAGCAGTTCCGTGAACCCCGAGATGTGACGCAGCGGCGCGCGGAGATCGTGCGACACCGAGTACGAAAAGGCTTCGAGCTCCTTGTTCACGGCCGCCAGCTGATCGCTTCGATCGCCCAGCTCGCTGATGAGCGTCTGCTGCCGATCCCGCATGAGCGCGTTGTCGAGCTGCACGGCGGTCTCATTGCAGCAGACGCGCAACAGCGAGAGATCGTCGGCCACGAAGAGCGCCGCCTTCGGCAGCACGACAAAGAGCAAGCCGCGCGGACCGACCTCGCACGGGATCGGCACGACGTAGACGCTGCCCGGCGCCCCTCCGGGAAGAACCCACTCGTAATCTGTGACCAGCATGGCGCGGTTGGTCCGCCAGGCGTCGAGCAGCCGCCCCTCGGGAACCAGCCGGCCCGGCTCGAGATAGCCCCAGCGGCTGACGGCCACGACGAGCTGCTGGCGCTCGTCGGTCCACAGTGCCGCCGATGCGCCGGTAGCCCCCACAGCGGGCACCACGAACGTGCAGAGGCGGTTCAGCAGATCAGTCTGCGACGGCGTGCCGCCCGAGAGCGCGCGCTCGGCGAGAAACCCGTACAGCTCGGACGATTGCCAGAGGCGCCGGACCCACGACGGCGGTGCGAACGCGAAGTAGTAGTTCAGTGCCGCCCCCAGCGCCGCGATCGGAATCAGCGAGGCGGTCGCAAGTCGCGACATCGGCAGCACACCGATGAACACCGCAAGCACAAAGACCGCGCCAAGCAGCACCGCCCCGAGCGCGGCGTGCTGCATACGGAAGTGGGTAACCCCGCCGGCAGCGCTCGCGCCCTGCCGGAACGCAAACGCCACGTAGAACAGCAACCAGATGAAATAGAGGAACGAGAAGAGCACCAGGATCGGCGATTGGAACGGCCACACGGACACCCAGGTGACCAGCAGCGAAATCACCAGCCCGATCGTGGCCACGCGCGAGAAGGTGCGCGACACCGGACGGAAATGCGAGACCACGCGCAGCAGCAGATACGGGTGCGCAAGCAGCACGCTGACGCCAAGTGGCCGCATCCATGGGGCTTGAATTTGTACCAGGCGAAACGATCGCTCGAGGATCAGGAGAATGGCCAGCGATCCGAACACGAGAAAGATGTCGAGCGACACGCGATCGCGCCATCGTGACCACTGGACCACCATGAGGATGGCCAGAAGCACGATGGACCCCTGCGTGAACCACTCGAGGAACGTTTGTAAGGACACTGGGTGTGGTGATACGTGAAAGTAGAAAGTAGAAAGTGAAAAGTAGAAAGTAAGTACTACTTTCCACTCTTACTTTTTACTTTCTTTACTTTCTACTCTCCCCCTACCGCCTGACTCGCACCGTAATCGGCGATGCGAGTCGCAGCACGAGCGGCGCGCCTCGGCCGATTCCGACCTCCTCGCCGCGCGTTGAGAGTCACCACTGCCGTTCCAGCTCCGCCACCCGCACCGGCGCCGATGAGGGCGCCCTTCTTGCCGCCGATGAGGGCACCGACCGCTGCGCCGCCCGCGGCTGGGAGACCGATCTTCATCGCGTCCTGTTTCTTGGTCGCCCTGCCCGTCCTCGAAATGCGACCGGTGTCGACACGATAGCGCTCGTTGGTCCCTCTGGGTACCAGCGTCGTGAAGCGCACGGCGATGTACGAACGACCCTTCACCTTTCCAGGACGCCGAACGGACGTGACCGTTCCGTGCAGCTCGCTGCCGGCCGGAATGATGATGGAGTCGTCGAGGCGAACGTCGCGCGACAGGTGTGCATGGACGGGTTGCTCGACATGGCTCGTGTTCGACGCGATGCCCGTGTCCATCACAATCGGCAGCTGCGTGCCTGCCGGTACTGTGACGTCGCGCGTTGTCAGCCTGTTGAAAATCCCCTGGCCGGCGGCGTTCGACGGCACGACCACCGGCGCCGCGACCATCATGCTAAGGACCAGCGCCACCCCGCTTGTGATTTTCATGGCACCTTCCTCCTTCATCGTGAAGGAGCATCTCCCGTGCCAGACAACTTGTCGTGATTGGTGACAGAGGGGCTATTTTGTCGCGGAATACGACACACCGATCGACGTCAATCGACGACGGCTCCGGTGAGTACCGATCCCGCAATGTGTCCGATGAGCTCGGCCTGAACGATGAATCGCTGCGGCGCGTTGCCGACGAACGAGAACGGATAGCAGGTGATCAGCGTGATCGTCGGAGTCGTGGTCGGCGCAAGCACCCACACATCGTCCGGATTGACGATCTGTGTCTTGGTGACGCGATAGTGATATTCGCCGCGCGACGTGACGACGTTCACCTCGTCCTTCATCTTGATCTTCTCGAGAGGACGAAAGAGTCCGTCGCGGTGCGCTGCGAGCCCGACGTTGCCGCGCCGCTGCCACGGGAGCGGCGTATCCGGAAGGTGCCCCACCGCTTTGCGAAGCGTCTTCTCGTCATCGCCTTCGGCGACAGCAGCCGAGAGCTTCAGCCGCGGAATATCGACGCGACCGATGAGCTCGCCCGTCTTGAGCGGCGAAACATCAGGAAGAGTTTCCTTCACCACCGGCGGGCGCTCGATCGTGACCATCTCCTCGACGCGGACCTTTGCCTCGCGCTGGTACCGCCACGTACTGAGATTGACCAGGGCGTAAAAAAGCAGACACGCCAGGCCGAAAGCGAGGAGCGCCCATGTTATCCATGACCGCATTCCATGGCGGGCATCACTGAGCATTGGACTGGATGTCTTCTGCGCCCGGGAGATACGCACGGCGCGTGCGGACGGCGAGCTTCTGTCCGGTGGGTAGCCTGACATCCACGGTGACGCGCCGCAGATCTTTTCTATCGGGCGCCGCGGCTGTCTCGGGAATGTAGCCGATCGTGTACATGCTGCGGATGTCGCGCGCGATGTGCTGGAGCAGCGCGTCGATCTCGCTTGCGTTCTTCGGCCGAAACGACACGCCCCCCGTCAGCTCGGACAGCTGGCTCAGGAACCCGGGATCGGCCTCGGGATCCATCGGGTCGACGAGCGCAATCGTGTAGATCACGGCATTGGATGCTTGCGCGTTCGCCAGCACCTGCGCACGCGTTGTGGCGCTTGCGTTGTCGCCGCCATCGCTCACGACGATGAGCACCTGCCGCTGGTATCCGCCCTTCTGCACGTAGTCGAGGCCGGCATCGAGGGCGTTGTAGATGGCCGTCTGGCCGCGCGCCTTGATCGCCTGGATGAGCGCCACCCGCAGAATCGGCTCGTCGTGTGTAAACGGCCGTTCGGGCGGCAAAGGCGAATGAATCTGCTCGTTGAACCCCAGTACGAAGAACTCGTCCTGCGGGTTCATCGCTTTTGAAAAGCCAAGGCTTGCCGCGATCACCAGGTCGCGATTCGGCTGCATGCTGCCGCTGCTGTCGATCAGCAAACCAACGGTAACCGGCGCGTCCTGACTGTTGAAAAAGCTGATTTCCTGGAGGCGTTTGTTTTCGGAGACACGAAACGATTCACGACCGAGTCCGCCGACATAGCCGCCTTTTCGATCTCTGACGGCCACGTGCAGCACAACCAGTTGTGACTCGGTCGAGAAGTGCGCCTTGAGTTCCGGTTCCTGCGCGTGGCTGGAGTGACTTGCCGCAAGGGCTGCTGCGCACGCGAGGGTAAGGAGTCTCGTCATTCGCGGCTGACCATTTGATGAGAACCATGGACCATGGACAATTGCCCATGGGCCATGGATCGGTGCATCAGTTCCCTATGTTACGCCCGGAACCTGAGCGTTGCAGCGCCCAGCAGTGAAATCAGGCCCATCAGCCCAATTCCTGCGAGCGGCGTGCTCGTCTTCGGCAGGCTGGCTCGCGCCATGGTGCCTTCCTGCGACGCACCCGAAGTCGTCGTCGCGTTCTGCGACGTATTCGACGGGGCAGCTCCACCAACCGGAGGCGTGTTTGCTGCGACGTCGACCAACTGCTCGTCGGTCAGCGGCGTATCCTGGCCGGTGGGGGAAACGTAGCTCAAATCGGCGGTCTGAGCCTGGTCGGTCGCCACGTTGTCGGCTTTCGTCGTGAGCACGGTCTGATTGGTCACCTTGGCGAGTCGGCGGGCCTGGGTTCTCGGATAAATGAACTCACGGCCGATCGTATTGCCCGGATACCACCACGTCTTCACTGCAGCCGGCTGGCCCGCGGGAGTCTCGAGGAAACGAAGCTCGGCGTTGTCGGACGCCTTCGGCCGCTGCGCCGAAATCGTCATGAACATTCCGTAGTTCTTATTGCTGGCGTCCTTGGCCTGCACCTGCATTACTTTCTTACCAGTGGTCGCGTCGACAAACCGGAAGATGTACGTACCGGCGGGCAGCGTCACGTTCGGCAACTCTACGGGCTGATTGAACGTGAATTCCGTGCGCTGATCCATGGGGCCCTGCGCGCGCGCCGGCGCTGCCGACACCGTGGTCAGCATTGCCGCCGCACAGGCGGCAGTAATTAATTTCTTGGTTAACATGTCAGTCCTCCTCGATCGTGGTGAAAGTGCAATAGCCTTGCCGGTACTCAAAAAGCACGTGGGGTGTCATTTCCCCGGAGAAAACGCCGGGATTCGACCAATTGCACCGGGCCCTTTCTTTGTGTCTGTAGTGCAAACCTACAATCGTGAACGCCGTTCAGTGACCGCGATTGTGCCAGGCGTGTATCAGCTAGAATCGCGCGCAACGTGGCGACTGCTCATCTGCAATTCACACGTAACGGATCCGAGACCGTTCTCACTCGCGCGTTCGCCACGAGCCCCGCGAAGTTGATCGCGACAAAAGCACGCGCCGCGACGTGTTGGGTTTATGCCGCAACGCTGGGCGGCGGCTTCGTGGGCGGCGATGAAATTCAGCTCACGGCCGATGTGGCGGCCGGCGCGCGCGCGTTGCTGACCACGCAGGCATCGACGAAAGTGTATCGATCGTTGCGCCCGTCAAAGCAGACCGTCACGGCAACCGTGGCTGAGCGAGGGCTGCTCGCCGTCGTGCCCGATCCCATTGTGTGTTTCGCAGACGCTGATTTCACTCAGCACCAGCGCTACGATTTGCGCGCGGATGCGAGCCTCGTGGTTGTCGACTGGATGACATCGGGACGCCATGCCGTCGGCGAGCGTTGGGCGTTCTCGCGGTACGAGAGCCGCCTCGACATCAGACGCGACACACAGCCGGTGGTTTTTGACACGTTGGTGCTCGAGCAGAACGTCGATTCGGTGCTCCAGCGCATGGTCCGCTTCGACGTCATCCTCACGGCCGTGTGCACTGGACCGCTCGTCTCGACAGCAACCGACGAGATTCTCACCCGAACGTCACAGGAGCACGTCACACCTCATGGCGATCTCGTCGTCTCCGCCGCGCGGCTTCGCGATGGCGGCGTGCTGATGCGCATGGCCGGCGTGAGCGTCGAACAGCTCGGCTGCACGCTTCGCGAGCGCTTTGCCTTTCTGTCGCCGCTCGTCGGCGACGATCTCTGGAGCAGAAAATGGTGAGCCTATGCATCTGACACCGCACGAGCTCGACAAGCTTGCACTTCATCAGGCCGGCTATCTCGCGCAGAAGCGGCTCGCACGTGGCGTCCGGCTGAACTATCCGGAGGCGGTGGCGCTCATCAGCACGCAGGTCATGGAGCTCATCCGCGATGGACGGTCGGTGGCGGAGTTGATGGACCTCGGACGGCAGATGCTCGGCCGCGCCGACGTCATGGAGCATGTGCCGGAAATGGTTGTGGAGGTTCAGGTCGAAGGCACGTTCCCGGACGGAAGCAAGCTTGTGACGGTTCATCACCCCATTGCCGCTGAGCATGGCGATATGGATCTGGCGCTGTATGGAAGTTTTCTGCCGGTGCCCCCCAAACGGGGTCTGACCCCCGTACCAGTACCAGTACGGGGGTCAGACCCCAATGGCACGAAATTCGCGGCGGCCGGCGAGATCATGGTCGCCGATGGCGACGTCGTCATCAACGACGGTCGCGAGCCGGTGAAGGTGAAAGTCACAAACCGCGGCGACCGGCCCATTCAGGTCGGCAGCCACTACCACTTCGCGCAAACCAATCGCGCGCTCGACTTCGATCGTGCCGAAGCAACCGGCCGCCGGCTCGACATACCTGCAGGAACCGCCGTGCGATTCGAGCCGGGTGAGACCAAGACGGTTGCGCTCGTCGAGATTGCCGGCAACCGCGTCGTCCGGGGAGGACTGCTGTGAGTTACCGCATGAAGAAAAGTCACTACACAGACATCTACGGACCGACCACGGGAGATCGCGTGCGTCTGGCAGACACAGATCTTGTCGCAGAAGTCGAACGCGATCACACCGTTTACGGCGATGAGTGCAAGTTCGGTGGCGGCAAAGTGTTGCGCGACGGCATGGGACAGGCATCGGGCGTCAGCGAAGATCGCGCACTGGATCTCGTCATCACGAACGCGCTCATCATCGACTGGACGGGCATTTACAAAGCCGACGTCGGTGTCAAGAACGGACGCATCGCGGGCATCGGCAAAGCCGGCAATCCCGACGTCATGGCGGGCGTGTCGCCCGATCTCATCGTCGGCGCGACCACGGAAGCGATCGCCGGTGAAGGCCTCATCCTCACCGCGGGCGGCATCGACGCCCATATTCACTACATCTGCCCGCAACAGATCGATGTAGCGCTGGCGAGCGGCGTCACCACCTTCATCGGCGGCGGCACCGGCCCGGCGACCGGCACCAAAGCGACGACGTGCACGCCAGGTTCCTGGTATCTCGAACGCATGCTGCAGGCGACCGACGAGCTCCCGATGAATTTCGGGTTCCTTGGCAAGGGCAACAGCTCGATGCCGGAGGGGCTGCACGAACAGATTCGCGCGGGCGCGATCGGACTGAAGCTGCACGAGGACTGGGGCTCGACTCCTGCGGCGATCGACTGCTGTCTGTCGGTGGCCGACCAGTACGACGTGCAGGTCGCCATCCACACCGACACGCTCAACGAATCTGGATTCGTGGACGACTCGATTGCCGCCTTCAAAGGTCGCGCGATCCATACCTATCACACCGAAGGTGCGGGCGGCGGCCATGCACCCGACATCATCCGCGTGTGCGGCGAGTCGAACGTGCTGCCAAGCTCGACAAACCCTACTCGACCGCTCACGGTCAACACGCTCGACGAACATCTCGACATGCTGATGGTCTGCCACCACCTCGACAAGAACATCCCCGAGGACGTCGCGTTCGCCGAAAGCCGCATCCGCAACGAAACGATCGCGGCCGAGGATATCCTTCACGACCTCGGCGCCATCAGCATGATCTCGAGCGACAGCCAGGCGATGGGCCGGGTCGGCGAGGTCGTTGCGCGCACCTGGCAGACCGCACACAAGATGCGGCGTCAGCGCGGCAGGCTCCAAGGCGAACAGGGCGCGAACGACAACGTGCGCATCCGCCGCTACGTGGCGAAGTACACGATCAATCCGGCAATCACGCACGGCGTTTCCGCCGAAATCGGTTCGGTCGAAGCGGGCAAGCTCGCCGATCTCGTCCTGTGGCACCCGGCGTTTTTTGGCATCAAGCCCGAGCTCGTCATCAAGGGCGGCTTCATCGCGTGGTCGCAGATGGGCGACGCCAACGCGTCGATCCCGACACCACAGCCGATTGTGATGCGGCCGATGTTTGGCGGGTATGGCTCTGCGGGAGCCTCGACGTCGCTCGCGTTCGTGTCGACAGCTTCGCTCGAAAACGGCTCGGTGACGCGTTACGGTCTTCGCAAGAATCTGTACGCCGTGAGAGGCTGCCGCGGGTTGAAGAAATCGGACATGAAGCTGAACGGCGCCACACCCAGGATGCAGGTCGATCCGGAGACGTACATCGTAACGGCAGACGGCGAAGAGCTGCGGTGCGAACCCATGTCGGTGCTGCCACTGGCGCAGCGTTATTTTCTGTTCTGAACAGGAGTTCAGGAGTAGGAGGACATGGATCTGTTGTTGTGGCAGTTGATCGACTCGGGGTTCCCCTCCGGCGGCTTCGCCCACTCCGGCGGGCTCGAGGCGAGCGTGCACCACGGCCACGTCGTCGACAGCGACACGCTGCGTGCCTTTGCGCGCCAGACGCTGGCGCAGACGGGACGAAGCGCGCTGCCGCTCGTTCGTGCAGCCCACTGCCAGCCCCAAACCCTTGCGGAGCTCGATCGGCTGTCGGACGTCTTTCTTTCGAATCCTGTCGCCAACCGCGCCAGCCGCGCGCAAGGGCGTGCGCTGCTGACGAGCGTCGTCCGATCGTTTCCGCAAGTGCGGCTGGCGGCGATCGAAGAGCACGCCCGCCGTGAGCAGCTCGCCACGCATCATGCGCCCACGTTCGGTGCCGTCATGAACGCCCTGGATGTGAGCCTGGCCGACACACAGCGTGCATTCTTGTTCTTAGCTCTTCGCGGTGTGGCGTCCGCCGCGGTGCGGCTCGGACTGATTGGCGGCTACGAAGCGCAAGACATTCAGGCGTCGCTGGCAGAAGACCTCGAGACCGTGATTCGCCGATGCGGCGACCTCGGCCCGCGCGACATCGCGCAGACGGCGCCGCTCATCGATCTGTTCCAGTCAACCCACGACCGGCTGTATTCGAGGCTGTTTCAAAGTTAAGGAGCACTCATGGCGCGCCCTGTGTTTCACCACGCACCTCACCCGCACGATCACGAGAACGACCCGGCGAGTCCGGGGACCTTCACTCAGCGCGCCAAACGGAAGCATCGTGACTACGGCGAGCGATCGTTCACCGTGGGCATCGGGGGGCCGGTCGGCAGCGGGAAAACCGCGCTTCTGCTGGCGCTCTGCCGCAGGCTTCGCGATCGCCACCAGCTTGGCGTCGTCACAAACGACATCTTCACGAAGGAGGACGCGGAGTTTCTGATGCGGCACGAAGCCCTCCCCGGAGAGCGCATCCGCGCCGTCGAAACCGGTGGCTGCCCGCATACCGCTATCCGCGACGACATCAGTCCCAATCTCGTGGCGCTCGACGGGCTGATGGAGTCGTTGCGCCCCGAGCTCCTGTTCGTTGAAAGCGGCGGCGATAACCTCGCGGCGCAGTTCAGCCGCGATCTTGCGGACTACACGATTTACGTCATCGATGTCTCGGGCGGCGACAAAATTCCGCGCAAGGGCGGGCCGGGCATTACACAGTCGGATCTTCTCATCATCAACAAGACGGACCTGGCGCCGCTCGTCGGCGCCGACCTCGGCGTGATGGATCGGGACGCACGAAAGATGCGAGGGGACGGACCGTTTCTTTTCACGCAGGTGAAGAACGGTGTAGGCGTCGAGGAGGTGGTCTCACACCTGACACGCGCGTGGGAACAAGCCATTCGAACAGGAGACTAGGGCAATAGATTGACCCTCCCAACCTGCTGATCTCCTGTTAAAGCTCTGGATTCGTGCAGCGGCGGTCGGCGATTTCGTCGCGCTTCTGCTTGAACACGCGGACCCAATCGTCGGCCGTGATGTTCGGATCGCGCTTCGTGAAACGGGCCACCTCGAACAAATCGCCCAGTTGACCGTCAGTCAGTTGCGCGAGCAGGCCTGCCAGGAACTTCCGGCCATCTTCACCCACCTTCGGATGCTCGAGGGAGCCGGTGAACGACTTGGAGAGTTGCGCCACGCACCCGTCATCGCCTTTCCACATCGAGGTCTTCGACCACTCCTCAAAGTTGACGGCGCTCTTGCTGTCGCCGTTCATCAACGTCGCGCGACCGAACGTCTTGCCGAGGTCGTTGATCATCATGAACGGATGCTTGCAGCTTCCATCCGGCTGGGCTTCCAACCCATGCTCTTTGTCGAGGCAGACGAGACGCTGCTGTTGAGGCTTGTTGTCGGTATGCTGAATCATCGCCGCAAGGAGCTTCAGCGCATCGCGTTGAGCCAGAGGGGCTCCGCCGCTCGTCTGATCGACAAAGCTCAACTCCACCCACGCCCAGCCTGAATCCTTGCGCAACTCGATGACATCGCCGGGCATCTTGCGCTCGACGACCGCTGCAGCAAACTCGCGCGTGCCGTCCACCTTCTGCTGATTCTTCATCGGATCCGATGGGCATCCCTTGCAGACGACCTTGACGGGATACACCCGATCGGCGGCGAACCCGAGCGCCCAGAGCAGCCGTGTCGCGGCCACTTCCGAGTAGATCTCCCCGTTTTTCTCGCCGTACTTCACGCGAATCTCGTCATCTGGGGTAATCGCGCAGTCGAACTTCGGCGTGCCCGTCTGCTTTTTTTCCACGTACTCGCAGTTGACGACGGCCTCTGGCTGAAACCCGGATTCATCCTGCGGGCCTACCCTGAGGTTCCTCGAGGCGATGTCGCCCGGCATCCAGACCTGCGCATGGCGGAGCGCGTCGAGCCGCACGTCGTTGTCGACCTTTTTGTAAGGGTCTTTTTTCTGTGCGTGAACCGCAGCGGTGCAGCAGAACGCTACAGCAAGCACGAGTAGACGTATCTTCATGGAGATGAAAGGAGCAAGACACGTACCCGAGAGTCGGAAGAGTCTCGGGAGTCTCGGGAGTCGGGGGAGTCGGAGAGTCGGAGAGTCGGAGAGTCCTAAGAGTCGAAGAGGCCGGGGAGTCGAGGAGTCCGGGGAGTGGAAGAGTTCCCCGGACTCGAGCGTCTTAGCTCTTCGCTCTACGCACTCGTAGCTCTAAGCACTCAGCCCTTAGCTCTAAGCACTCAGCCCTTATTCTAAGCACTCCGCTCTCAGCTCTTGCAGGCCGGCCCCGAGAGCGTCGAGATGACAATCAACGGATTCCGTCCCTGCGGAACGAGCGCATGCGAAATCGTGTGCGGGACGAGGCTGAATGTGCCCGCCTGAATGCGCTGCTCTGATGCCCCCAAACGCAGCACGCCTTCTCCCGCGACCACATAAATCCACTCGTCGGCATCATCGTGCGTGTGCGCCAGCCACGTATCGCGAAGCTGATACAGCGTCGCACCGCCGGTGGACGTGCATCCGAGTGGCGATTCCTTGCGTGCCTCGCGTCCGCCGATGAAGTTCTTCTCGAGGAATAACGGAACCGGCGTCACCTTGGGATCACCAGGAGCGCCCAGCGCCTTGGTCGGCGCGGGCGGCGGCGCCACTGGTTCAGGTGGCTTCGGAGGAGGGGGCGCTGCCGACAGCGCCACATCGACGGTTGGCGACTCGCCCGCACGCACCGCGACATCGCGCTCGAGGGTGATCGAGCCCTCGCGCGCAAAACGCAGCCGGTATGTGCCGGGCCTGAGGTTTATCAAACGCAGCGTTCCATCCGCGGCCGTTTCACCGTCGCGTGAAACCGGTCCTGTCGCCGTCACCATCGCGCCGCTGAGTGGCGCGCCGAGCGGGTCGGAGACTTGAAGCACCATTGCGGCTGCTTTGAACGTGGCGGGCTTCGCCGTCTGCGGCCAGGCATTCGCGGACACGAAAAGCGCAGGGAGAAACAGAAAAATAACTCGTCGCATGGATCCAGTCTAACGCGAACTTGGGTGCGTTGGGTGCGCGAGTGTGAGAGGTGTGAGAAGTGCGGCAGGTGCAATCGGTGTATAGCGCACCGATTGCACCTGTGGAGAATCGCTGTCTACTTCGCGGCGCGGAGTGTCAGCTTTTGTACACGCCAGTTCGCGAGCTCGCCAACGAGCAGCTCGTTGTCGTTGCGGCAGTCGATCGAGTTGACCAGCCCGAACTCTTTCGGCAGCTTGCCGGCGCTCCCGAACTTGCCGAGCACGGTACCCTTCAGGTCGACCTTGTAAATCGCCGCATCTTCCATCCCGTCCGGGTCGCCGGTGTGCGCGACGTAGAGAACCGGCTGCGCTCCCCGGGTGAGGCACAGCGCTGTCGGTGCGCCGACGTTGGCGAACTGTGTCTTGAACGTGCCTTCTGTGTCGAACACCTGCACCCGTTTGTTGCCTTCATCGCCCACATACACGTTGCCCTGGGCATCGACGGCAATGCCGTGCACGATGTTGAACTGACCCTGGCCCGTTCCGCGAGAGCCCCAGTTCTTGATCCACTTGCCGTTGCGGTCGTATTTCGCGACGCGCGAATTGCCGTAGCCGTCGGCCACATAGATGTTGCCTTGCGCGTCCCATGCGACGTCGGTCGGGCGCACAAAGCTCTCACCTTCGACGCCGGCTCCGGGCAGCGGAGCCGGACCGCCGCGGCCACCAGCGCCACCACCACGTTCACCGCCCCCACCACCGCGACCGCCACCGCCCGCGGCGGGCTCTGGCATGATCACCGGGATGCCGGTTGGCAGCGGCGTCACCCGGGGATTCGGCACGGTCACCGCCTCGGGCTTCCGGCTCAGCACCATCTGCACGCGGCCGTTTGAATCGAACTTGATGACCTGCGTCGACATCTGATCGACGACCCAGATGTTGTCCTGCGGATCGATGCGCACCTGCTGCGGCTGCAGAAATCCGTAGATGCCCTGTCCGATTTCGCGCGTGTACTTGCCTGTCCGATCGAACACGAACAACCTGCCGCCCCCGTGCGCAACGGCTCGAGCCGTGGCGATGGTGATGGTCGGGTTTCCCGTGCGCGTATAAACGTAGATGTCACCTCTCGAGTTGGTCGCCACGCCGGCGACTTCTCCGAGGTGAACGTTGTCCGGCATGGTCAGCGGCGACGGATTCGCGTCGAACTGAATCGTCGGCACGGTCTGCCCCGAGAGCAGGCCGCCGCTGACGGCCAGCGCGGCAGCGACTACGAAGATGAGTGTCCTTTTCATGTGGCCCCCTTATCGCCCCGCCGACGACGACGTGGCCGGCTTTTGTGGAGTCAGAAGAATCTTCTGTGCGCGCCACGCGGAGATCTCCGACACGAACAGCTGATCGGGATTCCGGCAATCGATCTCGTGCACGGTGCTGAATTCGCCCAGGCCCTTCCCGGCCTTGCCGAACTTGCCGACGATCGTGCCGTCGAGCTCCATCTTGTAGATCTCACCCGTGATCGCCCACGAGGCCGCGGGATTCGAGTCGGGGTTCGAATTCGAGGAGAACAGATATTGATGCGGGCCGGGCGACACGCACACCGCCCACGGATTGCCCACGTTGGTGTACATCGTCTTCAGCGTCATGTCGTTGTTCAGCACGACAACGCGCCGGTTGCCACGGTCTGCGACGTAGATGTTGCCGTTGGCATCGGCCGAAATCGAGTGGGGTGTATTGAGCTGGTTCTGTCCTTCACCACGCTCGCCGGCGAACTGCGCGATGAACCGGCCGTTCTTGTCGTACTTGACCGCGCGCGAGTTCACGTAGCCGTCAGAGATGAAGATGTTTCCCTGGGCGTCCCAGGTCACGTCGGTCGGCCGGCCGAACTGATACTTCTTGTTGAGGACCGGGCCGTCGGGCGTGTTGGTCGGCGTCGCGCCGGCCACGGGCTCGGGCCTGCGGCCGAGCACCATCACCACGCGTCCCGCGGGGTTGAACTTGATGACCATGTTCGTCCCCTCGTCGACCACCCACACGTTGTCGTCGCGATCGACGCGCACCTGGTGCGCGAACTCGATGCCGTATACGCCGACGCCCCACTCCTTCACGAACGTGCCGTTCGGGTCGAACTCGAAGAGCCGCGTATCGCCGCTGCGGTGATACACGAACACATGGCCCTTCGAATTGGTCGCGATGCCGATGCCTTCGCCAAAGTAGAGGTCGGGCGGCAGCTTGAAGAAATTCGGCACCGAGCTGTGCGGAATAGTCGGCACATTTTCCGCCGTCGCTTTGGTTTGCGCGACGAGCGGCGCTCCGCCGAGCTGCGCGACTGCGGCAGCGGACAGAAATAGACGTGTCAGCATTCTCATGGAAGCCTCCCGCACGTTGTTTGTAAACGAGAAAATCTAACCTTAATAAGGTCGGATATTCAAGCATTGAAACACGCGCCTTGTTATCCTCGTCTTCTTAACGCCGTCCACTGAGGCTATACATGCTCGAAGTGCAGGGGCTCCGCAAGTCGTTCGGGACGCTCGTGGCGGTCGATGACGTGTCGTTCCGGCTCGAGCCGGGGCGAATACTGGGCCTTCTTGGCCCGAATGGCGCCGGCAAGACGACCACCGTGTCGATCGTCGCCGGGCTGCTGACGCCGGATCGGGGAGATGTGCGCATCGGCGGGCAGCGGCTGTCGGGCGATACGGATCCGCTGAAGCGCAGAATTGGCCTCGTTCCACAGGATCTCGCGCTCTATGACGATCTGACGGCGTTCGACAACCTGCGATTTTTCGGCTCCCTGTACGGTCTGACGCGCGCGGAGCTCGACCGCGCCATCCGGACGGCCCTGGGCATCGTCGGCCTCGTCGAACGCGCCCGCGACCGCGTCAAGACGTTCAGCGGCGGGATGAAGCGGCGGCTCAATCTGGCCGCCGGGCTGCTGCACGACCCCGACATTCTGCTGCTCGACGAGCCGACCGTCGGCGTCGACCCCCAGAGCCGGAACGCCATCTTCGACAACCTCGACGCGCTTCGGCGGCAGGGCAAGGCGCTGCTCTACACGACGCACTACATGGAGGAAGCGGAGCGGCTGGCCGACCGGATCGTGATCATCGATCACGGCCGCGTGATCGCCAACGACACGCTCGCGGGTCTCACGCGTGTGCCTCAGGATCCCGATTCGCCGGAGGCACGCACCACGCTCGAGTCGGTGTTTCTCACGCTGACGGGAAGGAGCCTGCGCGACTGATGGCGCTGACCGCATTCACCGCACTCATCACGAAAGACCTGAAGTTGTTCCTCAGCGATCGACGCGCCGTGATTCTGGCCTTTGCGATGCCTATTGCGATCGGGTCGTTCTTCGGCATGCTGTTTCCCGGCAACGGCTCCGGCGAAACGCAGACCAGGATTCCCGTTCTCGTTGTCGATCTCGACAACAGCGCGATCTCCCGCGCAATCGCGGCGGGTGTGGCATCAGACAGGAATCTCTCGTCGAAAAACGCCGAGGTCGACGAGGCGCGCGACAACGTGCGCCGTGGCGACGCCGCCGTCGGCATCGTCATTCCGGCCGGCTTCGGCGATGCCGCCGGGCGCGCGTTCTTCTCGGGCGCCGGGAAGCCCCGGCTCGAATTGCTGTACGACCCGTCGCGCAGCATGGAACTGGCCATGATCAGAGGGCTGATCACCCAGCACGTCATGGAATCGGTGAGCCGCGAAATGTTCAACGGCGAGCGGGGCCGCACGCTGATCGACGACACGATTCGCGACCTCGACACATCGGCGCTGCCCGCCGACCAGAAGAATCTCCTGCGCGAAATGCTCGTGTCGGTGCAGCGCTTCAATTCGGCGGGAACCGGCAACGCGCCGCCGGGCCGCAGCGCCGGCATCACCCTGCCGTACGAAGTCCGCGAAGAGCCCATGACCGCGCGACGAAATACGAGCTACAACGGCTTCGCTCACGCCTTTGCAGGGATGGGCCTGCAGTTCATGCTGATGGGCGCCATCAACTTCGCCATCGAGATCCTGGTGGAGCGCCAGCGCGGACTGTGGAAGCGGCTGCGCAGCGCGCCGGTCTCGAAGTTGACGCTCCTGGGCTCGAAGATCGGAAGCGGCGCGATCATCGGATCGCTGGTCATGCTGGTCTCGTTCGGTTTCGCGATGGTGGTGTGGGGCGTCCGCATCGAAGGCAGCATCGCCGGGTTCATCGGCGTCACGATCGCGTCGGCGCTGATGGCCGCCGCCTATGGTCTGCTGGTCGCCGCGCTCGGCAAGACACCCAACGCCGCGCGTGGCGCATCGGTGCTCGCCACGCTCCTGATGGTGATGCTTGGGGGCGCGTGGGTTCCCACGTTCGTTTTCCCCGCCTGGCTGCAGAGAGTCACCATCGTCATCCCGACGCGCTGGGCCGTTGATGGTTTCGACGCGATGACGTGGCGCGGTCTTGGACCCGGCGCCGCCCTCATGCCGATTTCTGTGCTGCTGGCGTTTGCCGTGGCCTTCTGGCTGCTCGCGCTCGCCCGGTTCCGCTGGGAAGAAGTGTGACGTGCGAGGCGCGCGCGCCTGCGCTACCGAAGCGGCGAGGGCACGACCGGCGGCTTCTGCAGAATGTCGCGAATGCGCAGAACCTCCAGCTCTTCGAAGATGAGGGCTGGCGCGATGACGGACACGGCCGAAATGGCACCGGCGCGATACGAGTAGACAGCCCGCTCGGTCGACGCTTCTGACAGATCGCGAAACGCCACAGCGGACACGGCGCCGAAGCGCATGCCCCGCACGGGTGTTTCCCGGCCGTCGAGCGTCACCTTCACGATCGAATCGATCCCAGGACCCACGGCGCCGCCCTGGCCGTCCGAACGCACGCCGCGCACGATGTACCCGAATTCCTTGTCCTGGGCCTTGAGCAGCTCGATGTACTTCGCCTTCAGCTGGGACGCGGGTATCGCGTGCGCGCTCTCGACCTGGAACACACCGGCAAGCACGGTATTCGCCCGTCCGTGACCGTTCGACCGCAGGAAGTGCTTCTGCGGCACGCGATTGGTCAGCAGCGACACGAGCCGCCCCTTGTCGACAAGCCTGACGTCTTTCGCGCGCACGCCTTCGTCGTCGACGACGTAGCTGCCGGCAAGCGCCTTGCCTTCGAAGTGTGTCATCGACGGCGTATCACTCGCGGCGAATGCATCGGCCATGACGCGCAAACCCGTGCGATTCAGAAACGGCGACGCCGCTGCCTGCCCCATGCGCGGGTTCTCGGCGTCGGGCGGGCGGCGCGCCTGCATCATCTGCACGAGCGTCTCGGCGATGAACTGAGGGCCGCCGGCCCCTTCGAGCATCACCGGACCGGCGAACTCTTCGCCGATGGGCGCCACGCGCGCCGATGTCATCTCTGCCGCCAGCGTTTTCGCACGCGCGATGAGATCGGCAGCAGATGGCAGGTCGGCGATCGAACGCTCGACGGTGCTGAAAGTCTGGCGTACTGGCATGCCGTCGGCGGCCTGCCCTTCCGCATACATCGCGAGGGAGGCAATCTGAATCGGCGCCACGGTTTTGAAGCCTTCGCTGTTCAGGTAGTAGCGCGTGCCCCGGACGTGCGCGATGGACACCTCGGACAAATCGATGTCCGGATGATTCCCGAACACCGCGGACGATTGCTGCACACGTGCGACCATCGCAGGGTCCGCCTGAAGGCGGACACTACCGGAATCACCACGGCCGGTGTTGATCCCGGTCGTGTCCGGCTTTAGCCGGACCTCTCCCGAGGACAGCGGCAGGATCGTCTCTACCGGCGGCTCCTGAGAGAAGTCGGGAATCGGGTCGCTCGCGGTGCGGTTCTGAAACGCGGCCTTCTTGCGCGCGAACATGGTGATGGCGCGCTTGTATGCGGCGTCGGTCGTAATCCAGATCTCCCGCCGCGTGGCGTCGTAGTCGTCATCGAGGGGCGCGAGGACGGTCTCGCCCGTGAGCGCGGCTCCACCGAAACCCTGCACGACGAAACGCGAGCTGTCGAACGTGTAATCGCCGACACGCACTTCGACGCGCAGCGTTCGCGTGTGCCTCGGCGGATTTTCGATGATCGCGCCGAGGCGGCCGGAGACATCCGCGATGGTCCGGTCGAGCACTTCATATGCGATGTAGTAGGGTGCAGGCTCGCCTTTCATGCGCAGCTCGGCCATCGAGCGCTTCATCTCGTCCTGCATGGCGGAGAGAGTCGGGGAGTCCTGCGCCGCGGGACGGGTACTGAGGACACAGAGTCCACAGAGGACAAACGAGAGCGCACAGAGTTTTGTTTTCATTCTCCTGATCAAGCTTTCTCTGTGTCCTCGGTTTATCTCTGTGAGCTCTGTGTCCTTCGCACGGGCGGCGCCGGCAGAATGGGGCGCGTCTCCTGCGACTGCATCTTCTTCTGCACTTCGACTTCGCTGACGAGCAGCGAGGGAGACGAAGCGGAGACCGGCACGCCGCCGCTCTCGGCGCCGCAGACGCCGTTGAAGACATCGATCTTGTCGTCGGTCGCGATGATCTTCCCGAACGCCGCCAGGGGGGTGCCGATGAGATCGACGCCGCGCACGAGCTCGGGCTCGCGCCGGCGATCGGTGTAGATGCGATACACCACATTCGGCAGCACGTTGAACGCGTTCGCCGATCCGCGTCCGGTCGTGGTAAATCCACCTTCGATGTTGTCGAAGAACAACCCGAACGGCTTGCCCTGGCGGAACGCCTCTTCGCGCAGCTGATCCATCAGCCGTTCACGCGAAACGCTCTTCGCCGATACGACCTGCAGGTTCGACTGGCGCGACACGGGCAGGAACCCGGGTTCGGCTCTGCCGTGGCCGTTCGATCGCGCGAAGCTCTTCAACGGTGCGCGATCGAGCAGGAATGTTTTCAGCACACCCTGGTCAACGACGGTCACCCGCTGTCCTTTCACACCCTGGTCGTCGTAGACGTAGTGCCCCATCAGCTCGACGTCGCCGACTTTCTTGATCGTCGGGTCGAACGAGACGCTCAGGAAGCTCGGCAGGACCGATTGGCCCACGCGGCTGGTGAACGTCTGCCCGTCGTCGGCATTGCGCTGGCGATTCCCTTCCACGCGGTGGCCGAAGATTTCATGGAAGAACACGCCGGCCGCCCGCCCGGACAGAATGGCCGGGCCGGAAAACGGATCGACGATCGGCGCGTTGCGGAGCCGCGCGAGCAGCGCGATCATCGCGCGGGCCTCGGACACGAGCTGCCGCTCGTCGGGCAGGCCGTCTGGTGAAGTCGCAAAGTAGCTCGTATACAGCGGAAGCTCCATGCCGTCTTCCGCCTTCGTCACACCCTGAATGAAAATGCGGCTGCCCACATCTCCGGTGACGATCTGCGAGCCCTCGCTGTTGACGTAGTACCGGTTGTCGGCCTCGACCGAAAGCGACACCTGGCTGCGAAGCACGAGCGGGTCTTCGCCGAACACGGCCGATACGCGTCGCAGTCGCGCTTCCCACGCCTGCGTGTCGAGTGAATAGGCGGCTGGCGAGTCGGTGTGCTCCTGCCGGTCTTCGCGCGAGAAATCGTCGGCCGGGTTCTCGTCCTGCACCTTCGCCGCCACGTTGGTTCTCACGCGCGTGAGCGCTTCGCTCGCCTGTTTGTAGCCGCGATCGGTTGCGCGCCACAGCGCCTGCCGAATCGGCCTCTCGTCGTCGGCCAGCGGCAGGCTGACCTGAACGAGCCGCGGCGAATTCGCACGGGCGTCACCGCGAATCGGGTGTGTGTTGTCGAGCTGATAGTCGCCGACGCGGACCTCGACGGTCGCGAACCGCTGCCGGCTCTCGTCGCTGCGATCGACGGCACCAAACGACGCGATGATTTGAGTGGTGCGGGTATCGTGAAGCGTATAGGCCGCGAAATACGCGGGCACCGCCTGGGTTTTCAGCACGTCGACGTTCCGCTGCAGCTCGGCCCGCAGAATGCCGACCACGGAATTCTGCCTGGGCGACTGGGCCGACGCACCCTCGACGACGCAGACGAGCGCGGCTATGAAGATTAGACGGAATGTTGGAGCGATGAAGGGATCATACCGCAGTACGATCACCACCGAAAAAGGGGTCGGGTGCATTTTTCCCGTGTATCAACGGAAAATTGCACCCGACCCCTTTTTCGTCAGCCGATCCCCAGTAAACCCTGGAGAAGCATCGCGACGGCACGACGCCGTGAGGGATCGATCAGCCACAGCCAGTCGTCGAGCAAGAACTCGATGCGGATCGCCAGCAGGGCGATGCGGCCCATCACGGTATAGCCGAACGCCGCCCCGAACGTGATCATCAGAAACCAGATGCCCACCTTTGCGACGCGCCCGACAACGCCCTTATGCTCGAAGGAGAAGAAGAAGTAGGTCACCGCGCACAGCACTCCGCCGACGATCAGCAGGTTTCTGAACGAGGCCCAGATATCGAACGCGCCGGCGTCGAATACGGCAAGCGGCAGAATCGTGTTGCGAATCTGCGCGAGGAAGTCGCCGTGCAGAAAGCCGATGAGCTGCAGGCCCGCAAACGTGCCGATGATGAACGCCAGCGGCCATCGCGCGATCCAGGCGCCCTTCGGCGCGAGCCTCCACAACAGCATGATGCCCAGAATCAGCGGCACGAGGTACCAGAGGTTGCGCTGCGCCTCGCCACCCGCGAGCCCAGGCATCGCCCAGCCCTGCACGAGTCGCCGGCCACAAGCTGCCCGATCAAATTGGGCACGAGCACGTCCCAGAAAGCGACGACCATCCAGTACGCCGCCGACACGCCGACGAGGACCGACTCGGCGACCTTGTAGAACGGGTTGTCTGCCGTAGAGGAACGAAAAAATGGCGAGCGTGAAGAACGCCGCCAGCCAGAGCCCGATTGTGCGCGGCCATGCTGAATCGATATTCCGTCTGTCCCGGCTGCGCCTGCTCGGCGCGCGCAAACTCGCCGTAGCTGGCTGGCATCTGTTCGGTGGCACCGGCCGGCGAGACGGTCGTACGGATGTACTCGCGGCCCATTCCCGGATCGCTGAACGCCGCCCGGCCCAACAGTGCGGCCGCGCCGACGACGAGCAAGGATGGTCCAGATGAGCTGGTCTCGCTTCATCGGCGTGCCTCGCGCTTCTCGGTGAAGTACAGAATGTTCGCCACCACGATAAGCAGGATGATCAGCAGGTGGGCGACAAGCTGCGGTCCCATGCGGCGGAGCCCTTCGAGGTATTTCGGATCTGGGTTTGGCCCGCCGTACTTGTCGATCACGAGCTTCTCGTATTCGGCGGCGCCCTTGATCGCGCCGAGCAATCCGGGAAGCTGCCGCGGCATGTACGGATACACGAGCGGCGCCTGCACGCCGGTCGTTCCGGCGACGAGGCGAATCTGTCAGGGTACGGGGTCGCGGCGTACTGCACCCACTCCTTCACGCCGGGATATCCGGCCGAAACGTTGATGATCAGCTTCATCTGCTGCACGCTGGT
This sequence comes from Vicinamibacterales bacterium, assembly GCA_963811435.1. Taxonomy (GTDB): domain Bacteria; phylum Acidobacteriota; class Vicinamibacteria; order Vicinamibacterales; family JAMQPK01; genus JAMQPK01. The sequence goes on along the minus strand of CAWERD010000002.1, from coordinate 1,083,741 downwards.
GATGCCCTTCATCATCGGAATGTCCTGGATGGCCGTGCCGCGCGCATCGGTCGTGTACAGCTCGCGCATGTTGGTCACGATGACCTTGATGACGCCTTCGTATCCCGACTTGTAACCGAGGTTGACGTAGTCCTGGCCGTAGACCAGATTCGGGAAGTCGGCTCCGAATCACCTTGTCGATCGTGTTGTCGACCATCTGCGGGCCGACCGGCCACAGCGCCATGAAGTACATCTTGAGCTTCTTCTCGGCGCAGTGCTTCACGAAGGCGGTGGCCATCGGTCCCAGCTCGCCTTCGCTGGCCGGGTCGTAGTCGAACGAGAGCAGGACGGGATCGCCGGGATGACAGGCGATCGATCTCGTCGAAGGTCGCATGCGCGAGTGCGCTCGGCACCTTCTGGGAACGTCCGGCCCGTCACGCCGATGTAGTAGATCGGCACCAGCACGGACCAGAGCATCAGCAGAAAAATCCAGCGGCGATCGAGTGTCCGCAGCGTCTCCATGACGCCGGCAGAGACGAACCGGCGCACGAGCGGCACCAGCGAGCCGATGAAGATCGCCACGACCCACCATTGATCTCGCAGGAAGTCGGCCATCGATCAGTCCTTACCCAGATACGAGCGATCCACGCCGAGCAGAACCTTCAGAGACGTTGCGACGATGCCGAGCGCGATGCCGATCATGATGGCGCGGTTCCCGGCGGTGTTGAACACGCTCATGATGTAGACCGTCAGGTTTTCGATCCGCAGGCCCGTGAAGTACCGGAACCCCTCCCAGTTCGCGGGATCGATCCAGCTGGTCAGCAGCACGCCGGCGAACGTCCGGCCGAGCAGAATGATGAACGCCGTGCCGAGCAGCAGGACCGCTTCGAGATTCTTCGCGCGGAACGCGCGGAACGCGGCCGAGGCGATGTAGAACGCCAGCATCGCGAAGATCGTCGCGGTCAGCGGCTGAAACGCATATTGATAGAAGAACCAGAACGCGCTGCCCGTCTGCCGGTAGGTGCCTGACCAGCGCGTAATCGGGAAATTGCGGCGAGGGCTCGACGCCGATCTTGCCGAGGCCGACGAACAGCGTGACCAGAAACGACACCAGCACGATGATCGAGTATGCCCCAGCCGCGCTGCTGATCCGAGATTTTCTTCAGGTGGTTCCGCAACAGGTTGCCGCCGCCCAGAATGAACGCAATCGCGGCGAGCACGTCGAACCAGATCGCCACCGTCTCGCCCCAGCTCTGCGTGTACGGAATGAAGTACGCGCCGATCAGCGCGAACCCGACCACCGCCGTAATGAGCAGCGGAACTGTGCGCTTCATTATCGGAGGCCGCTCAGGTGAGCATCTGTTGATGAGGAAGTCGACGAACGTTCTGAGCCCTGCTGAGCCGGTGAGTGTGGCGAGCGTCGCGGCAGCGACGCCCGCGATGATGCCCGCGGCCACGATGAGCTTCCCGACGTCCTGGCCCTTCAGGCTGCCGAGTTGATCGGGTTCGCCGGAGAGGTATGCGGACGCCGCAAAGAACTCCTCGCCGATGAGCGTGTAGTCGCAGGCCGCGACGAAGAACGGCAGCTGAGCCGGCTGGGCGGTTCCGGCGATCTGAATGGCGCCGATGCTGTTGCCCAGTCTCGGCCAGGATCAGCGACTCGGCGAAAAACGAGCCCATGTAGAAGCAGGCGGCCGGCCTCTCGCGCACCATCAGGCCCTGGATATAGGCCACGTACCCGAACTGTTCGTCGGTGACGTAATAGACCTGGTCGGGCGAAAACGCCTCGGGACGGCCGGCAGCGAGGTATGCCGCCTGCACCGTCTCGCGCGCCGCCGTCATGACGAGCGAGCGGGTCGTCGGCACCTCGATCCGCGCGTCGTACTCGGCGGCGGTTTTCGCAACTCGGGAAAGGATGGTCAGCCCGGCGATCGTCTGGATGTCGTTCATGTCCTGCATGCCGGGGATGATACAGGCATCGAACGTCCCATTTCGGTGGCGCGACCGACCGCCTCGTCGACGGCTTCGAGTCCGGCAATCCGGCGCACCTTCATCTGCATCCCGCGGCGCGCCGCGACAATGTAGGAGAGGACGGCTCCGCAGAGAATGACCAGCAGGCCGAAGAACCAGATGCGCGTTGGGTCGAACCATTCCACATTCGGCATCAGGAGTCCTGCCCGCCAGCCCCTTCGATTAATTCCACGTTGGCGCGCGGGATGATAACACCCTCACCCGATTCGAACGTCACCTCGAGCACCCGTGCCTTCGAACCGGACTCCAGCATCCTCGGCTCGGGCGGAAGCGCCGTCACCCGCCCGATCAGCCCGAAATACGGATCGCGGATGACCCGCACCGGCGCGCCGATCTCCAGGCGCCCCATTTCCGGGGTCGCGACTTCGCCGCTGCGCTGGCCCGTCTCAGGGGAATGACGATCTCGGGCCGCATGACGCCGGCGCGAATCTGCGTCGCGCCGTTCACCGCCGCGTCGTCGCCTTCGCGCGAGGCAAGCAGGTCGAACGTGCGCTCGGCCATGGCGATTTCGCCGAATCCTTCGGTGATGATGACGGTCAGGCCGATGCGTTCGGAGCCCGTGATCGCCACGCCGAGGTTGTAGCCGAGGAAGCTTCGAGATCGTCGTCGTCGATGCCGCCGGCGACAATCGCCGACACGCCGACTTACGCGCGCGCTCAATCGCCTGAGCGGTGACACGCGCGCCGCCGACGACGACACAGCCCTTCATATCAGGCGTGATGAGGTCGTCGGCGAATTCCTGATCGTGCCGCTTGCAGGCCATGCGGATCGGGCCGAAGGTCTCGCCGCCGATTCCGAAGATGCCCTGGACGAAGGTGACGTCCGCCTCGATGACGCAGCCTTCGCCCGGAATGACCTCGACGACCTGGCCCGTGAGGTAGGCCTTCACCTGCACCGGCATCGGCGCGCCGCGGATGATGACCTGACCTGTGACGGCGGAAATCGACTCGATGGTGCCGGCGGTCTCGGACTTGTACTCCTGGCGGAACATTCCGAAGATGCCTTTCGTCCGCGCCAGCACCTCGCCGGGCTCGATGCGCTCCCCTTCTTTCTTGAGCATGCATTCGGGCACGTCGTCCGGCGGCATCGAGAGAAGCTTGGCCAGATTCAGCGGCGTGATGTCGCCGGGCATGAACGTCTCGGCGACGACCTGCCGCGCCTCGACGCGATCGCCCGCCTTCACCAGCACGTCGCCGGAGATCGGCAGCAGGCGTCGAGCGGTGTAACGCATCGCGCCGACGACTTTGAGCCCGGGCGTGTATGCGCCAGCCATCTGTGGTTGCCGTCATACACGTTGTCCTTTGCGTTCGAGCTGAGGATAGAGCTCCAGCGCGTTCACCCACGTCTCGACGAGCGACCGGCCGGCGGCGCGCTCTGTCGGCAGAACCAGCGGCCGGCCGCGCGCGTCGAGGATCAGGCCCACTGTGCCGCCCGCGCACCTCGCGCTCGATCGGCTTGCCCGGTCCGGCGCCGCAGTCGAACCCGCGCTCGGGCTCGACCGTCACGTCGCCGTCTCGCCTTCGCCAAGCGGAAAGAGACGAATGTCGCCCACCATCATCTGCCCTGATTCGTTGAGCGTCGTGGAGCGGATGGTGAACCGGAAACATGGCTTGCCCGGCTTGCCCGTTGCCCTTCGCGGCGACGCACGTTCCGAGATAGATCAGGCAGTCGCGCTCGAACACCTCGAGCGCCGCCTGCGGGTGCACCTGAGCCAGCACGCCCAGGTGCGGCATCATGAAGATCGAGTCCTTGGCCAGCGTCGGTGAAGCCTTCGGGCTCGAAGGCGTCGATCAGCATCATCGCCGTCTGATGCATGCGCGGCGCGTGCGAGAGCACGCCGCCCGAGCCACCAGCAGATCGAGCTTCATGTTGTCGACGATCGTCTGGCCCGCCGATCTCCTGGCTGAAGGTGTCGCCGACCGTGCGCTGCTGCTGCACGCCCTTCAGCGTCGTCGCGAACTCCTTGTGCTGCATGTAGGCCAGCCGCAGCGCCTCGCGCGCGACCGCCTGCTCGAAGACCAGCGCCTCGAGCGTCTGCGGGATCGTCGTCGGCCGGATCATCTTGTTCTTGACCCGATTGCGCAGCTCGCGCTCGTCCATGTCGAACGGCACCCAGCGCAGGATGTTCGGCATGCCGGCCTCGGCGCAGACGTTCGAGATCGAGTAGCTCATGCCGAGGTTGGCGCTGACCGTGCGGTTGAACATGCCGTCGAACACGCTGAACACGTCGGTCGTCGCGCCGCCGATGTCGACGCCGACGACGTTGATGCCTCTCGCGCTCGGCGATCGTCTGCAGGATGTTGCCGACGGCGCCGGGCGTCGGCATGATCGGCGCGTCGGTCCACTTCATCAGCTTGTCGTAGCCCGGCGCGTGCGCCATGACGTGCTCCAGGAACAGATCGTGGATCGCGTCGCGGGCCGGCCCGAGGTTCTCGCGCTCGAGCACCGGGCGCAGGTTGTCGACGACCGTCAGCGTCGAATCCCTCGCCTTCGATGCACTTTCTGCACGAGCGGCGCGGCGTCCTTGTTGCCGGCGTAGATGACCGGCAGCGTGTATTCGCCGCCGAAGCGCGGCCGCGGCTTGGCGGGCGCGATCAGCTCGGCGATCTGCACGACGTGCGTCGTCGTGCCGCCGTCGATGCCGCCGGAGATCAGGATCATGTCGGGGCGCAGCTCGCGGATGCGCTGGATCTGCTCGTGCGGCCGGCGCTTGTCGTTCGACGCGATGACGTCCATCACGATCGCGCCGGCGCCGAGCGCGGCGCGCTTGGCGCTCTCGGCGGTCATCTCGCGAACGACGCCGGCGACCATCATCTGCAGCCGCCGCCGGCGCTCGAGGTCGAGATGTAGATGTCGCAGCCCTCGTGCTCCGTCGCCGGCTGGATGATGCGGCCGTCGTCATCGATCAGGCGCCGGCCGGCGAGCTCCTGGACCTCGGTGACGGCGTTGAGCACGCCGATCGTCACGTCCGCGAACGGCGCCTCGACCGTGGTCGGCGCCTCGCCGCGATGCGTCTGGCGGTAGACGCCGTCGACCTTCTCGATCAGGATCGCCTTGGTGGTGGTGCTGCCGCAGTCGGTGGCGAGAATGACGCGTGCGTTCCGGGGATCAGTCCGTAGTCATCGCATCGACTTCTCGGCTTCGAGCGCCTCGATGCGGGCGCCGATGTAGTCGATCGAGCCGCGCTGCTCCAGAAACGAGGTGAACTGCTCGTACGCGCCCGCGTCTCCGGCGATCGCCACGAACGGCTGGAAGAACGTGAGGACCTGGGCCGAAAGATGGTTGAGGGGCCGGCCCATTTCGAGGGCCATCATCGCCGGTGTCGCCAGCCGCCGGCTCACGATCTCCCGGCACACGCGTTCGACGATGCGCGCCTGTGCCTCATCGGGCTGCGCGGGGCCGGGCGGATCGACGGCGAAGGCGTGTTTCAGCCATGCAAGGCGCTGATGTCCGGCACGGGGCACAGCCTCCTATATTACCCATGTTAGGCGGTACAATGCCCGCACTCCGATGAAGCTCATCATCGTCGATCGTTCAAAGCCCGAAACTTACAGGCGTTTGAAAGAGAAGTTCACCGACGACCTGAACGTGGAAGTGATTTGGGATCGCCGCACGAAGCAGCGGCGGCGCATGGCGAACACGCGCGGCCCCGAGCGCCGGTCGCGCGAACGGCGCCAGCTCGTGAAGACCTACAACGGCAAAGACTACATCGTCATTCACGTCGCCGGCTGAGCGGAACGGCGGGCGACACAGCAGTCAGCGAGAGAACAAGGAGCAGCTCATGCCCACTTCCCAATTCCGGGTTCGTCTGTTGCTCTGGACGCTGGCTCTCTCCGCTTCGGTCCTGACGGACAGCACGGCCTCGGCACAGTTTCGCGGTGGTATCACGGTCTTTACCAATCCGGACTTCAGTGGGGAAAGCGCGTCGTTCCGCGACGATACGCCCGATCTCGTGGATTACGAACTGAACGACAAGATCTCCAGTATCCGCGTGTCGCCGGGTGAATCGTGGGAGGTCTGCCAGGACATCAACTACGCGAATCGCTGTCAAATCATCACGAGGAACATCCCGAACCTGAAGAGCATCGGCTGGGGCGATCGCATCTCGTCGTTGCGCCGTCTCGGTGGAGGACGATCGGGCCGTGGGCGGCCGCCGTCCTACCCGGAGCCTGGCAACCGGAGTGGGATGACGGTCTTCACGGATCGCGATTTCAGCGGCGAGACGAGCTCATTTCGCGATGAAGCGCCCGACCTGGTCGCGTACGGATTGAACGACAAGATCTCGAGCATCCGAATTCCCCCGGGCGAGTCCTGGGAGGTCTGTCAGGACATCAACTTCGGGAATCGCTGCCAAATCCTTACGCGAAGCATCTCCGATCTCCGCAGCATCGGCTGGGATGATCGCATCTCGTCTTTACGGCGCGTCGAGCGAAACCGCTGAAAGACAACGCCAGCGGGCACACCTGCACCTCCGTCTAGAAAGAGACGGATACAAGCACGCCCTGCCGATCGTTCCCGAGAAGCGGAGAGACGACTAGTTCTGATGTCTGCCCGGGCGATACATAGAGAACCCTGCCCCCCTCGTGAGCCCGATCTATCAGGGCTCCGATAAGGGCACCAATACCCGACAGCAGCAAAGGGGCTCCGACTTTCGCCGAAGGGAGGACATAGCCGTCTCCGGAGCCGGCGATCGCCAGGACGCCCAGGGCCGCGCCTAGACCAGCGCCTGCTCCGATCAGAGCGCCATCACCGAGGCCGTCCGCCAGCCGTACGGTGCTGACTTCGGACCGCGGGAACATCTGGGTCCGGCCGTCCCTCGCCAGCGAAACCGAGTCCGTGCCTACTGCGGTTAGCGCGCCCTTGACCCTGCGACCCCTCATGTCGATGACGATGACCGTCTCCTCAGCCTTCACGATTCCCATTAGCTCTTCCCAGGATCGGGCCATCGTTTGGGCTTCAACACTCGGCGGCCACAACGCCACCGCCGCCGCCAGCCAGGTAAACCATCGTCGGGTTGAATTGGTCACGCTGTCTCTCCTCACCTCTCTACCCAAGTGATGCGTGAAATGAAACGCAAATGGCTCGCGGAAGCTTCGCCAAATGTTCCGCATCTTGTGCACCTGACAGCGGGGCCGATGCTACTAGAGGTGTTTTGGTACGCAGCAGGTTTGCTGCTCACAAATGAGGCGCAGGGCCGCTCACGCCGCCGGCTGCGCGTTGTGGCCGGCGTCCGGACCGAGATTCAGGAACGTCAACTGCTCGGGATCGTCACCAAACTCGGCCTCGGGTTCAACCTTCCAATCAAGCGCCGCGCGGCGGCCAATCAGGTCGAGCGCGACGATCGCGGCCAGGCCCATGACAGCCAGACGCAACAGAGCCGCCGGATCGTGAAGCGCGCCCAGTTCCCATCGCACCGGCCAGTACGCTACGGCATACATCCCGCCGAAATACAGCGGCCAGCGCGTCTTGAGCTTTGTGTGACCCGGTGGGTAGGCGCGTGTGAAGGGCACGCTGTCGATCGCGATCGACGCGGCCTGGGCCGCGAAGGTGATGGCGATGCAGACAAACACCGTGTGCCACGCGGCGACCTGCCATCCCACCAGCGGCAGGACGATGAGCGCGTTGGCGGCCAGCGCGGGAAACAGCGCGAAGGCGATCATCGCGGCCCGCATCCCCAGCCAGTACGACGCCGATTGCTGTCGCGAGTGAACACGAAACACCCATGCGGCCGGCAGCTCTGTCGGCATCGCAAAGGACGATCGCAATCCGATGATGATCCAATACCCGATCACCATCGGAATCCAGAGCACGACCGTTCGCGGTTGATACAGTGCTTCGATGCCGCCCGGCCGCGACGAAGCCGCAATGCTGATGATCGCGACCGCCATCGACGCCGAGATCGCGATCGGCACCTGTTGGGGCCTGCTGCGCGCCAGGGTCGTGAGAATGAAATCCGACGTCCCGTGCGCCGTTCGATCTCTGCCCGTGAGGAGACGCGCAAAAGCGCGGCGGAGCCGTGCGCTTGCCGCGACGCGAGCCGACGGCGCAAGCGCCGCGCGCATCTGTTTCCAATATCCGGCAAACGTCACGGCGACGGCGCCGCCGACCGAAAGCGGAAGAGCGATGATCGCGCGTTCGGCAAGAATGCCGAGACCTTGTTCCTTCGAACCTCTGATGGTCTCGAACAATCCGAAGAACCATGCCATCGGCATCCACTCGCCGGCACTCTTGTCGAGGAACGCCGGCGTCGTCTCGCCCATGGCGGTTGGGACCATCATGAAACAGAGAACGGCGCTGAGAAACACGAACTGAAGGATCGAGCCGGCCGTCGCGGCAAACTGCGGGCTGACGAAGAGCACGAGCAGCCCGCGCACGATCACGAGCGTCGAGAACATGAAGACCGCGCCGCCGATCGTGCCGGCAAAATGGCCGGCCGTGTGGCGGATGATCAGTCCTTCATCGCCTCCGGTGACGAGACCGAACGGCAGTCCTGATGTCAGATTGACGGCCAGCGAGGTCCCTATCAGGAACGTCGCGAGCGCGGCCAGCTTTGCGAAGACGACGGTCGTCCCTGACACGGGCAAGGGTCCCAGCACCATCGCGTCGCGCTTGTCGAACACGAGCGTGTCCCAGATGAACACGGTGATGAGGCCGGTCGTCACCATCGAATAGACGACAAACACGACGGCAAGCTGCGCCAGCCGCGTTTCGACCAGCTGAGGCATGTTTCTCGCCTCAGCGAACCTGCGCAGGATCTCGAAGCTGCCGAGCGACGACATCATGATGTAGACGCCGGGCGTGATCAGAAAGGCAAAGACACCGATGATCGCCCGGCGCATCTGGAGGTCGGACGTGGCCGACTCATTGGCGGAAAACTGCTCGACGAAGGTGCGCCAGAGGATACGGAACGCCGGCGTGCCAGGCGTCATTGCAGGTGCATCGCCGCGACGAGCGCGCTCGCGCGGTTCTCGACGTTGTTTTCTTCCACCAGCGTCGCAAACACGGCGTCGAGCGACGGCAGCTTCAGCGTATTGCGCAGGTTGTCGACAGAGTCGTGGCCGACGATGTGGCCTTCCTTGAGGATGACCACGCGGGAACAGACCTGTTCGACCACTTCGAGCACGTGCGAGCTGAACACCACCATCTTGCCTTCGGCCGCGACCGAACGGACGAACGCCTTCAGCACGCGGGCAGCGCTGACGTCCAGCCCCGAGAACGGCTCGTCGAGAATGACGATGCGCGGGTTATGGAGCACGGCCGCCGCGATGAGAATCTTCTGCCGCATGCCCTTCGAGTAGGTCGACAGCGTTTGATAGCGATCGTCGTAGATGCCGAGGAGCTCGAGAAAACGATCGATTTTCTCGCTCAGGAGCGCCTCAGGAATGTTGCGAAGGCGTCCCACGAGTTGCAGGTACTCAGGACCGGTCAGGTACGTATAGAGATGCGGCTCTTCGGGGACGTACCCGAGAAGCGCCTTGTATTCGAGCAGGTTCGCGAGCGCATCGCGGCCGTCGAGCTCGACCCGGCCGTTCGACGGCTCGATGAGGCCCATCAGGATTTTGACGGTTGTGCTCTTGCCCGACCCGTTCGGCCCGAGCAACCCGAACACCTCGCCCGGACGGACCTCGAATGACACATGCTCGATGGCGGTCAGCCCGCCATAGCGTTTGGCGAGATCGTGGACACGAAGCATTGGGTACTTCGACACCGGTTCCGGGTTCCTGTTCCAGGTTCCGGGTTCTGGTTCCACGATTCCGGTTCCACGATTCCGGTTCCACGGTTCCGGTTCCACGGTTCCGGTTCCAAGGTTCCGGTCCAGGTTCCTAGGTGGCACAGGGCTTAAGCCCTGTCTACTCGTACCTTAATGCCGCAACCGGATCCCCTGACGTCGCACGCCAGATCGGCGGCAGCATCGAGAGAACAGAGACGGCCAGCAGCAAGCCGGCGCTGGCGACGAGCGTGACGGGATCCTGGCCGAATCGCCCGACCAGCAGTCCGCCCATGAGACGCAGCAACAGAAAGGCTGCGACGATCCCGACGCTCAGGCCAATTCCGATCTGCACGATCTTCGATCGCATCATCGTCCACCACAGATGTCCACGCGGTGCACCGAGCGCCGTCCGAATCCCGATCTCCTGCGTGCGCTGCGTGGTCGTGAAGGCGACCACGCCGTAAATGCCCACGGTCGCGATCAGGACCGCCATGCCGGCAAAAATCGCGAACATGCCGCCGAAGACGCGATTCACCCAGAGCACTTCGCTCAACAGGTTGTCCAGCGTACGGATGTTGAAGAGAGGCAGATCCGAATCGAGCGCCCGGACCTCTTCACGAAGCAGGGCCGCCATCGCGGACGTCCCTCTCTCGGACCGCGCGAGCAGCACCATCAAGTCCGCGGGATTGGCACGATACGGCTGGTAGACCACCGAAGGGCGCAACACATCGTCCCGCAGAAGAACCGGCACAACGCCGACGATCGTGACGCGACGAGGCACCTTGTCCTCCCCGAACAGCGTGATCGTCCGTCCCAGAGGGGCGCCATCGCCCAGGAACTCCTTCACGAACGCGTCGTTGACAACGACGTTTTCGTTGCCCGGTGCGCCGTCTTCGCTCGTGAGCCCGCGACCGCGAGTCACGGGCAACCCGATCACGTCAAAATACCTCGAGCCGATTGTGACCATCTGAACGCCTGGAAGGAGTTCCCCAGGCGCCGGCGTATGACCATCGACGGACACTCTCGCGCTTCCCCCGCCGAGAAATGGGCGCGCGTTGGCCATCGTGATCGACGCACCGGGGAGAGCCGCGAGCCGTTCGTCGAGCCGCCGGAAAAACCTGATCCGATCTTCCGCGCCTGGATACTTCTGCGATGGCAGCCCGACATTCAACGTGAGCAGCCCGGAGGTATCGATGATGCGGCTCGCACGGCTCTGCGCATGGAGGTGGCGCATCATGGCCACGGCCCCGGCAACCAGGACAATCGTCAAGACCACCTCGACCACCACGAGTGTTCCCGTCAGGCGCCGCGCCCATCCTCCTGCCGTGGCCGTCCTTCCGGACGACTGCTTGAGCATCTCGTTGCCGCCGCCGCGCTTCGATATGTAAAGGGCCGGCACGACACCAAACAGGATTCCTGCGCCAACGCAGACCGATGCGAGGAAGAGAAACACGGTCATATTCATCGAGAAGTCCATCCACGCCGGTTTGCCGATTTCGTTGACATACGAGATCAGTATCCGAATGCCGGCCGTGGAGAGCAGCAGCGCAACTGCTCCCGCCGCGAGCGAAAGCATCACGCTTTCAACCAGAAGCTGACGGACGATGCGCCAGCGAGTGGCGCCCAGAGATGCGCGGATAGAGACCTCCCGCGCACGCTGGAGAGACCTCGCAAGGAGCAGATTGGCGACGTTCGCACAGGCGACGAGCAGCAACAGGCCCACCGCCGTCATGAGCGCGCCGAGAATGATGTACCAGGGCGCGCCGATCCCCGGTCGAAAGTGCGCGATCTCGGCGCGCGTACGCCCGTTCGTCTCCGGAAAGTCGCGCGCGATGGCCGCGTTGATGACGTTCAACTCGGCCGCCGCCCCAGCCGGCGTCACACCGTCGACGAGCCGGCCAATCGCGCCGAGAGAACGCGAATCCCTGGGCTCGCCGCTGATCCCACGTATCGTGGAGAGCGGCAGCCACATCTTGTTGTTGAAGGGAAACTCGAAGCCATCCGGCATGATGCCGATGACAGCGGCCGGCTGCGCGTTCACGCGAATCGTGCGGCCAAGGATCGCGGGATCGCCACCATATCGGCCTTGCCACACGCCATGGCCCAGGATGACGACCCCCGGAGCGCCCGGACGATCGTCTTCGATCGTGAAGTCGCGCCCGATCGCCGGCCGCACTCTGAGGACGCGAAATGTGCCCGCGCTGACGTATGCGCCCTCGAACTGTTCGGGGGCCCGATCCTCGTCGCTCACGTTCATATGCGCCTGATCGAACGCGCCAAGGCCGGCAAACGATCGGGCTGCTCGCTCCCAATCTCGAAAGTCCGCATAGGACATGCGCGGATCGTCTCCGGGCTCGCGAATGCCGACTTCCACGATCCGGTCGGCGCGCTCGAATGGCAGGTCGCGGAGGAGCACCGTATTCACGATCGTGAATGCCGTGTTCGTCGCCGCGATGCCGACGGCGAGCGTGACGATGGCGAGCATCGTGAACCCGGCGCTGCGCCGCATGGTTCGCAAGCCGAACTGAATGTCTTTTACGAGCGCGTCGAGCCACGCCAATCGAAACGCATCGCGATACCGCTCTCGCGTCTGCTCCACCCCGCCGAGCGCCACGAGCGCACGGCGTCTCGCCTCTTCGGGCGTCATGCCCCCGCGAATGTTGTCGGCGATGTGCAGATCAAGATGACTCTGGAGCTCTGCATCAAAATCGCCGCGCCGTCGAAAGAGCGGCGCCAACACGCGTCTCGACACTCGTCGAAGCATTCTCATGTGCCCTCAGCCCTTAGCCCTTAGCCCTTAGCCCTTAGCCCTATTCATACCGAAGCGCCACTACTGGATTGACGCGCAGCGCGCGGACAGCCGGCACCAGGCACGCGACCAGCGACACGAGCGACAACATGATCGAAGCCGTGAGAAAGTCGATCGGCGAGACACCGCCCACCGAACCCAGGAGACGAGCCCACCCAAACGCAAACGCGACGCCGGCGGCGATACCGAACAGCACCTGAATGGCCGCACGCCGCAGCACCTTCCAGAGAATCTGATGCGGACGTGCGCCCAGCGCAGCGCGGATGCCGATTTCCGGCGTCATGCAGCTCACCGCGTGCGCAGTCAACGCGAAAATTCCGACGGCGGACAGCAGCACGGCGAGCATCCCCGTCACATTCGCGATGACGTTCGACTGTCTTCCGTTCCAGGTGGCGTCCCTGATGGACTGATCGAGGCTCAGCACGTTGTACAGTGGAATGTCCGCGTCGAGCGAGCGCATTGCCGCGCGAAGAGCGGCGGTGGTCGCCGAATGGTCATCCGGGCCACGAACGAGAACCGATAGGCGCGCCGGAACGGCCATCCGCAATGGAAAGAAGACGACGGGATGTGGAAGCCCCTGCACCTGCTGGGGAATGCTGGGCGATACGCCCACGATGGTGAAGCGCTCTACCGACACGCCGGCCACATTGCTGGCAAGCGCAATCTGCCGTCCCAACGGATCACCGTTAGGGAAATGCAGATCGACGAAGCGCTGATTGACGATCACGTTTGCCTGACCTTCTTCGCCGTCCTGCTCCACGAATGCGCGACCTCGCAGAAGCTGAACGCCAAGCGTGTCGAAGTAACCGGAGCTGATGTCGATTGTGCGGACCGTCGGGCGAGGCCCCTTCGAGCTCGCATCCTGCCCCTCCAAAACGAGCGGCCGCGTCGGCGCCTCGCTGAAGGGGAGGCTGCTCGCAAATGTAACGGATCTGATCCCGTCGAGCGCGGCAAAGCTCCTCTCCATCCGGTCGTAGAAATCGAGCCTGCTGGCGGGAGTGCCGTAACGCTCGGCCGGTAGCGCGACAGACATGGTCAAGAAGCCACGCCTGTCGATTCGGGGATTTTCGGTCTCGTCGTCGAGCGCGCGCACGGCAGCGCTGATCGAGATGAGCGCGCCCAGCGCCACGGCAAACTGGGCGACGAGCAGCGCTGATGTCAGCCGACGGGACGGTACGCCCTGACTGGTTCCTCTGACGCCGCTCTTCAACGACGCGTTCAAGTTGCCTTTTGAGGTCTGAAAGGCCGGGACGAGCCCGAAGACGATACTCGATCCGAGGCACACCAGAGCCAGCACGCCGAACATCGGCGGATCCATCTCGAAGCGCATCCAATGCGGCAGCACTCCATCGGGAATGCTGATCCACAACAATCGCACGGCCAGCGTCGAGAGGATGAGCGCGACCACACCGGCAACGACTGAGAGCACCATCGCCTCGGCAAGAAGCTGCCTCACCACGCGCGCACGCGTCGCACCGAGCGACGTCCGCACGGCCAGCTCGCGGGCGCGATTCGTGCCGCGCATCACGAGAAGGTTGGCCACGTTCGCACAAGCCACGAGCAGCACCAGCACTCCGACGGCATTGAAGGCAATCCATGCCGGATGCGTCCTGTCGCCAACGTAGTGCTCGTTGATCGGACGCACGGTTAAACGCAGATTGGAGTTGGTTGCCGGGTACTGGCCGCTCAAGCCCGTCCAGATCGACTGAAGCTCACCTTGTGCGTCGGCCAGCGACGAACCTTGCGAGAGCCGGCCAAACATGATGAGCGTTCTCACCCCGCGGCTCTGCGCCTCGATGCCGGGTATCGACCGAAGCGGCTGAAACACTTCCGCGTTGGTCGGAAACTTCGAGCGGTCCCGGATGATTCCAACGACCGTGGCCGGCACACCGTTGACGCGTACCGTTGAACCGATCGTCGCAGGCGTCCCGGAATAGCGCGATTGCCAGATCGAGGTTCCCAGGATGACCACCGGCGCCGCTCCCGCTTCCTCGTCCTGTGGCTGAAACCCACGACCTGCGACCGGACGTTCGCCTATGAGGCCGAATACGTCGGACGACACATAGGCGCCGTTGAATCGCTCCGCCGCATGCGCGGCGTCGCCGAGAATCATGGAGCCCTGTGCGAACGCGGCCGTGTCTGTAAACGCCTTGGTCGCGTCTCGAATGTCCCGAAAGTCCAGATAGGACATGCCGACGTTGCGTTCGGCACTATCCCGCGCGCGAAGAATCAGCACGCGATCCGGATCGTCGATCCGCAGCCCGCGAAGGACGATGGCGTTTGTCAGGATGAAGAATGAGTTGGTCACCGCCAGGCCGATTCCAAGCACCAGAGCCGCGTTGATGGTGAAGCCGCGATCGCGCCTCAACAGCCGAACCGCGAACAACAGATCTCTCGCGAATTCGTCGAGGAGCCGCCAGCGCCGCTGTTCTCTATAGACTTCTTTGGCCTGCTCCACGCCGCCCAGTGCGACCAGCGCCTGACGCCGTGCCTCGTCGGGCGTCATCCCCGCGCGGACGTTGTCGGCAATGTGCAGGTCGAGATGACTTTGCAGCTCGGCGTCGAAATCGTTCTGACGGCGAAAAAGCCGCGCCAGAATGCGTTGCAACGTTGGCATACGCTAATCCCTAATCCCTAATCCCTAATCCCTCAGCCCTTAGCCCTTAGCCCTTAGCCCTCTCGAAGCGCCGCCGCCGGCGCCAGCCGCGCGACGCGAATCGCCGGGAGCCACGACGCGCAGAGCGCTATCCCGAAGATCAGAAGCGCCACTGCCTGCAGGATTGGCGCGGGCGCGTCTGCCATGGTTTTCAGATCTGAAGGGAGCATACGAACCGCAATCACGGTGAGTGCGAAGCCAGTTGCAATTCCGACCGCGGCAAGCCGCATCCCGCCGCGCACCACGAGACGGGCGACGTCGCGCGGCGCAGAGCCGAGCGCCAGACGCACGGCCCACTCGCGCGTGCGGACAGCGACGCTGTACGAAATCACGGCGTAAAGGCCCACGGCCGAAAGCAGCAGCGTGAGCGCGGCGAACCAGCCGAGCAGCCATCGATACAGATCCAGGCTCCACAGTGAATCGGTGATGACCTGTTCCATCGTCCGCACGTTGAAAATGGCGATGTTCGGATTCACCTCGCGCGTTCGAGCACGGACGGCTTCCATGAGCGCATCGGGATCGCCCGGCGAGCGCACCACCAGCGTCACGCCGAGCTCCGCGACCTGCGACCAGTTCTGGGCCATCGGGTAGTAGATTTCCGGAACCGGAGGCCGATCGAGCGCCACCTGGCTGACGTCGCCAACCACACCGACAATGCGACCGCGGTTCATGACGACGCCGACCGGGTCCTGGTCGCCGAAATATTTCCGCGCCAGTGTTTCGTTGATCAAAATCACGGGCGGTGCGGTGCCCGTGTCGCTGGCAAGAACGCCGCGGCCGCGGCGGATGGGAATCCCGAGCGCATCGAAGTAGCCGTGTGTCACATATCGAAGCTCGATAGGGAACGGCGTTTCAGTTCTGGGCGGCGCACCTTTGACGACAAAGTCGGTGGAGACGCTGTTCCATCCCCAGTTCTGGAGAGGGAGCACCTGCGTAAATCCCGCGGCGGTCACAGTCGGCAGCCGTCTCACGCGGTCCGCGATCTCGTAGTACTGCCTCTCAATACCCGGCATCAGCGGCTGGCCCAGATGAACGGTTACGACGTTGGTGGTGACCATCCCGTTGTCTGCGTGACGCAGCCGATCCATCTCGGCAATCGCCAGGCCGGCGCCGCTGGCGAGCACGAACGCGAGCGCCACCTCGGCAATCACGAGCGCATCCCGAACCCGGCCATAGCTGCGGCCGGCGGTCGCACGTCCGGAATCCCTCGAGACGATGCCCGCATCAATGCGCCCCGCGGACAACGCGGGGGCCAAACCAAAGAACAGCGCCGTCACCACGCAGACGAGCAACAGGAACACGAAAACGGTCCAGTCGAAGCGAATCCCGTCTGCGCGCGGAATGCGCTGCGAGCCGAAGGCGACGAGCAGGCTGCTGGTCCAGCGCGCAACCACAACGCCTGCGACGCCTCCAGCGGCGGCGACCAGCAGGCTCTCGATCATGAATTGCCGCACGAGTCGGGCGCGCGATGCGCCGAGCGCGGCCCTGGTGGCCACCTCCTGAATCCTTGTGCCGGCCAGCGCCAGGAGCAGATTCGCCACGTTGGCACAGGCCGCAACGAGCACAAGCGCGACGGCGCCAAACAGCAGCCACAGCGCGCGGCGCGTCGAACCAAGCACGGCTTCGGCATATGGCACGACGGCCAGCGGCTCGATGCGCTGCTGCTGCGGATTCGATATCGAGCGGCGCCGCTCAACAGCCGCCAGTTCCGCGGCGGCTGAGTCCGGCGACACACCGGTTCTCAGCCGCGCGACGAGCCGGCTGAGTCGGCTGCGCAAAGGCCGGTACTCGGCAATCCACACGTCGACGCGCGATTCGGTCATCGCGCTGCGCAGAATGGACGCCGCCCCGTATGGAAACTGAAATGCGTCTGGCATGACGCCGATCACCGTGAACGCCCGGTCGTCGAGCATGACCGTTGAACCGATCGCACTCCGATTGCCTGACATGCGCGACCGCCACAACCGCTCGCTGATCACGGCAACCGACTGATCGTCACGAAGGAAGGTGCGTCCGGCGATTGGGGGTGCACCCAGTACTTCGAACAGATCACGATCGGAAACGACCGCAGTCACCCGTTCGACGCCGGATGGCATGTGAAGATTCCGCGTGCCGGGCGCGTACTCCGCGAACGATTCGAACGAGTGACTCTGCAGCCGGAGCGCCTCGAGGTCTTCGCGCTGAATCAGGGTGCCGGCAATCTGCACCACGCGAGCCGGATCGCCAAACGGCAGCGGGCGCAGCAACACGGTGTTGACAACGCCAAAGATGGCCGCGGTCGCGCCGGTCGCCAGCGCAAGGCTGAGCACGGCAACCATCGTGAATCCAGGATTCTTCACCAGGGTCCGTACGCCGAACCTCGCATCCTGGCGAACGTCTTCGAGAATTCTCGGCATGGTCAGTCCCCGCGCAACAGTCTCGCTTCGTGCTCGGGCATGCCGCCACGCATGCACTCCGCGACGTGGTGATCGATGTGGCTGTCGAGCCCGGCGTCAAGGTCGTGTCCGGCCATGCGCCCGGACAAGAGTCCGAACACGCGAAGTGCGAACGCGCGAAGCTGTCTCATCGCCATTCCTCAGTTCCCTTGCGTCAGAAACTTCGCGAGGATGGCGGTCGTCTTCTCCCATTCTCTCGCCTCACGCTCGATCTGGCGGCGCCCCGCGCGCGTCAGCTTGTAGAACTTGGCCTTGCGGTTGTTGTCCGAGACGCCCCATTCCGACGCGATGTAACCTTCCTGCTCGAGCTTCAGCAGCGCGGGATAGAGCGTTCCGTAGTTGACGAGCAACGCGTTGCCGCTGGTCTGCTCGATGCGCCGCGCGATGCCGTAGCCGTGAAGCGGCCCCAGGGTCTCGAGCGTCTTGAGCACCATCAGCGCCAGGGTGCCTTGCCATACATCCGATTTGTCCCCGCCCATCAGTCTCTCCTATGGCTTATCTATACAGGACGACGTATGGGTTTGCAATAGGAAGGCCGTCCTCAGCGTCGCAGAAATACCCAGAACCAGGGATTGGGGATTGGGGAATGGGGATTAGAAGTCGTTCAGATGTGGGACGCGCCTTCCCACCAGCGAACACACGTTCCTGAGGGAGCCAGCAATCTCCGGAGTCCGGTTCCAGAAAGGTTGGCAGCCCGTTGGCAGTGGCGACCGGCCATGAACAGCCTGATTTGGGATCTCCGCGAGGCCGCGCGAGGGCTGCAAAAAAGTCCGGGCCTCGTTGCCGTATGCCTGCTGTCGCTCGGCCTTGGCATCGGCGTCAACCTGACGTTGTTCTCCTGGCTGAGTGCGATGTTCTTCGCTCAGCCGACGATGGCCCGCCCGATCGAGGTCGTGGGCATCGAACCTGGCAACAGCAATCAGCTCTCCTATTTGAACTATCGCGACCTCAAAGAGAGCGCGATGTTCGAATCGGTCGTGGGATATCGCCGGACCCAGCTCAGCCTGCGCGCCGGCGACGCGAACCGGCCCGTGTCTGGGCTCGCCGTGACAGGAAATTTCTTCGACGGCCTCGGCATCCAGGCCCAATTCGGACGGGTGTTCACAGACACAGAGGCGTCGCCCGAGCGAAACGCGCGTCTGGTCGTTGCCAGTCATACGTTCTGGCGCCGCGTGCTGCAATCCGATGCGAACAGCATCGGGCAGACGCTGACCCTCAACGGTGAGGCCTACACGCTTCTGGGTGTTCTTCCTTCGAGCTACCGGGCGATCACGCCGGTCGAATCCCCTGAGCTTTACGTACCCTTGAATGTCCTTGGGGCCACGAAGCTGTCGCAGCGGTCCAATGACGACGCATTGATCGTCATCGCGAGGCTCCGTCCACGCATGGGACTGGAGCAGGCGCGCGCACAGTTGACGGCGTTTGGCCAGAAGCTCGAGCAGGCATTCCCGCTCGACAATCGCGGCATGAGCGATCCGGCCGCGGTGTTTCCCTCGAGCGAGCTGCGGATGCGTGGCGCGCCCGGGGACACCAGTACTCTCATCAGCTTTCTCATGGGGCTCTTCGGTCTCGTGCTGCTCGTCGCATGTGGCAACGTCGCGGGATTGCTGATGGTTCGTGGCGCCACGCGGCAGCAGGACATCGCCGTGCGTTTTGCGCTCGGCGCGAGCCGCCGACGCGTCATGCAGAGCCTGCTGGCGGAAACGTCTCTCCTCGCAATCCTCGGCGGAGGAACGGCGCTCGTCGTCGTGATGTGGATTGCACCCGCTCTGAGCGAATTCGGATTGCCTGGACTGAGCGGCGCCCGCGTGGAGCTGCAGCCGGATCTCGTGCTGGCCGCGTACGCGGCCGGCGTGACGCTGCTCACGATCCTTTTCTGCGGGATCACGCCGGCCCTGCGCTCGACGAAAGGGCACATCACGGCAGATATTCAGAAAGGCGGTTCACGAACGGCCACCGGACATCTCAAGCTGCGCCACGCCTTCGTCGTGGCGCAAGTCGCCATCTCGCTGCTGCTGCTGGTCGTCGCCTCCCTGTTCCTGCGGAGCCTGGTACGCATTGCGTCGGTCAATCCGGGCTTCGACGTCGCGCATGGCGTCGTCGTGAGGATCCCGGCCTCATCGGTCCCTGCAGGGCAACAGGCTCTGGTGGCCGAGCGCGTCACCGAACGGCTTCGCCGGGCCGCGGGTGTGCGATCGGTCAGCACGGCCATGCTGATTCCACTCGGGAACGACTTGCGCGGAGAACGGTTCCGGATCGAGGGCCGCTCTGATCCGAGCCCCCGAACCTACGTCAACAGTGCAAGCCCCGGATACTTTGCGACCATGGGCATCGAACTGCTGCGGGGCCGCGATTTTCAATCCTCGGATCTCCCCGGAGCACCGCAGGTGGCGATTGTCAGTGAGACGTTCGCGAGCGCCCATTTCCCCGCCGAAGATGCGCTTGGAAAAACGATCGGCCTGTCCACCGGAGAGACGGCGACCATCATCGGCATCGTGAAGGATCATGCCTATCGCAATCGAGGCGGCGCGATGGAGCCTGTTCTGTACCGCGCGTACGCGCAGATTCCCAACATGTCGACGCAACCGCGGCCGCTCATCGTTATCGTCCGAACCGAACGGCCGGCCGATCAGTCGCTCTTGTCGATTCGCCTGGCGATGAGTGAGATCGACCCGAATGGTCCTGCGTTTGTGGAAACGCTGGCTCAAGCCACCAACCAGGAGATCCTCTTCAGACGAGTCGTCGGATGGCTGCTGAGCGCCGTTGGCGGTCTCGGCCTGCTGCTCGCGACGATCGGTCTCTACGGCGTCATGGCGCATGCCGTGGCATCGCGGCACGCTGAGATTGCGATTCGCATGGCCCTGGGCGCCTCGTCCAGGGCCGTTCTCTTGAGCGTGTTGAGGCGGGGCCTCAACCTGGTGGGACTCGGCGTCGCCATTGGAAGCGCAATCGCGCTGGCCGCAACGCAGCCCCTTCGCGCGATGCTTGCCGGCTTAAGCCCAAGCGATCCGGTCGCTTTCGCCGGGACAGCCGCTGTGCTCACACTGGTCGGCCTGCTGGCGAGCTACGTCCCGGCGCGCAGGGCGACGCACGTCGATCCGATGACGGCATTACGACAGCAGTAGCGATCATCCAATCTGGAGATCGTGCCATCTGCCATCTGCCATCTGCCATCTGCCATCTGCCATCTGCCATGACTGAGTTTACAATCACCGTCCATGAGCCTCGACCGTCGCAACTTTCTCAAGAAGGTGGGTGCGGCGCAGGCGGGCGCCATCCTGAGCGCCGGAGCGGCCCGCCAGACCCGCAAGCCTGCTGACGTTGTCGTCGTCGGTGCCGGCGCCTTCGGCGGGTGGACCGCCTACTTCCTGAGGCAGCTCGGCGCTGCGGTAAGAGTTGTCGACGCCTACGGCCCTGGAAACTCCCGTGCCACGTCGGGCGACGAGACACGCGGCGTACGCAGCTCGTACGGAGATCGGGGCCCCAACGCCGAGCTCTGGACGACCTGGGCGAATCGCGCGATCGATCGCTGGACGAAGTTCGACGCCGAATGGGGCCGCCAGATGAAGATCAGGCTGTTCTTCAACACCGGCGATCTGATCTTCCGCTCTGCGCCTGAGGTCTTCACAGATCGCACGCAGGAAATCTGGAAGAAGCTGGGCATCCCGTTTCAGGTGCTGAAAATCGATGATGTGAAGAAACAGTACCCGTCGTTCGATTTGACGAAAATCGCGTTCGCGCTGTACGACCCGCGAGCAGGCGTCGTACGCGCACGCCGCGCATGCGAGGTCGTCGCCGAAGCGTTCCGTCAGTCGGGCGGCGAAATTCTGATGGGCTATGCCGCGCCAGGCGATCGAAACGGCGCACTGTTGCAGAACATCAAGACCACCGGACCGTCTGCCACGCTGACGGCCGGCACGTTCGTCTTTGCCCTTGGGCCCTGGTTCCCGAAAGCGTTTCCGGACCTGATGGCCTCACGCATCCGGACGCCGCTCGGCCACGTCCACTATTTCGGCACGCCACCCGGCAGCGACCGTTTTACCTTTCCCAATCTTCCCAGCTTCAACTTCCCCGGCGTGACGGGCTGGCCGGCGCTGCCGCCCGACAATCGCGGATTTCGCGTGCGCCTGCGGGGCTCGTCACCCACCGATCCCGACACGAGCGATCGTGCATTCGATCGCAGTCAGGACACGCTCGCGCGATCATTTCTCGCCGAACGCTTTCCGCAGATGGCCACGGCGCCGCTGCTCGAGACGCGCGCGTGTCATTACGACATGAGCGCGTCGGGCAACTTCATCATCGACCGCTATCCGGGATTCTCGAACGTATGGGTTGCCGGCGGCGGCACTGCGGAGGGATTCAAGTTCGGGCCCGTGCTCGGTGAGTACATTGCCAAGCGTGTTCTCGGAATTGAGGACGATCCGGTCCTTGCGAAGGCGTTCAGCCTGCCGCCCGTGTGAAAGCGTTTACCACGGAGGAAGAACCCTGAAATAGCGGAAAGTCAAAGAGGTCACAGATCTCTTTTTCCAAGAGAGCTCTCTGTGTTCCTCTTTGCTTTTCCTCAATCCTGCGTGAGCGTCTCTGTGGTTAAACTCGAGCGTTAGAAGAAGAGGCGTGTTCCGACGACAAGGCGCCGCATAGCTGCGGCCGACGTTGCACGGCCGAAGAAGGGCGACGTCCTGACGCCGCTGAAGTTCTGAGGATTCACGAGATTCAGTACGTTGGTAGCGCGCGCAAAAATCTCGAAGCGAAGGATTCCTTCAGTCGCACGATTGTTACCGCCTCCGCGCGCACCGCCGCCCCCGCCGCCTCCTCCACCGCCCCGCTGAGCGTTGACGCGCGCGCGGCTGCCAAGCACGCGCTCCCAGACCAGGCCCAGATCGACGTTGGTGGTCGGCTCTCCGCGGGCGCTGTTGCGGACAAAGCCGAACGGCCGCTCGTTGGTCTGGCCGTCGCGATTTTCGTCGAGGCCGGTCGTGATGTTGTAGGGCGACGCCGACTGCGCCCGCACGAACGTGTTCATCCGGAAGCCGGCCTTCAGATCGGTGTTCATCGACACGGACAAACGATGACGGACGTCCTGTCGCGCCGGCCCCCATTCGTTCGACAGATCGAAGCTGTCCGGCGGCAGCGACAAGGCGCCGTCGGTTTCGTTCAGCGCCTCACCCAACGTGTAGCCGATATTCGCCGTGAACCGTCGCGGGCGGTGATTCAGCATCACGTTCACCTCGAGTGATCGGCTCAGCGAGCGCGCCGAGGATTCGAGGAGTGTGAGATTCCGAATGGCCGGATCGGGCCGAACCCCGTTGATCGGCGCGTTCAGGTCGCGGCTTCGGAAAAGATTGCGGCCGATCTGGTGCGAATAGTTCGCGCGCAGGCGCGCCCATCCCGTCAGCGTGCGATCGAGGCCGAACCCCACGCGCCTGGTTTGCGGCATGACGATGTCCGCGTGCGCACGCACGATGCCCGGCGGTTGTGCCGCGAGGGGAATGCCACCCAGAAACGGATCGGGATATCCCGGGTTCGAGATCAC
The DNA here is from genome assembly GCA_963811435.1 of Vicinamibacterales bacterium. Taxonomy (GTDB): domain Bacteria; phylum Acidobacteriota; class Vicinamibacteria; order Vicinamibacterales; family JAMQPK01; genus JAMQPK01. The sequence goes on along the minus strand of CAWERD010000002.1, from coordinate 1,060,587 downwards.
GATGTCGCGCTGCTGCAGACCGTTCGCCCAGAGCGTCTGCTCGTAGAGGTTCCCTTCGAAGAACTGCGGCCACACACCGATGCTCGCCCGCACGGTCGTCTTACGGCCTGGCAACGTCCAATTGACCGACACGCGCGGCGAGAAGTTCGTCCAGTCCGACAGGTGTGTCTGCATGTCATGCCGGAGGGCACCGCTGATCATCAGGCTTTTATTGACGCGGTAGTTGTCCTGCAGATACCAGCCGAATCGATACAGCGAGTAGCTACCGTCCGGACTGATGGTCCTCTGCGTGTAGGTCGTCGGAATGCGGTCGCGGTACATCTCGAGGCTGGCAAAGGTGAAGGTGCCGTTGGTATTCCGCACCTCGTCCACCGCATAGGTGTTGCCGATGATGCTCGTGCCGAATTCCATCTGGTGCGTGCGCTTCACGGTGAACTCGAGCTCGTTCTCGATTTGAAAGTCGCGCGTTCGCCGGCCGCCGCTGATTTGCGCGCCGCCCATCGTGAAGGCGTCGAGCACACGGATCGTCTGTTCGTTGCTGGCCGATTCGCTCTCCAGGGTCTGCCATTCGTACTGGAAACGGAGCTGATTCACCCACTTTCGCCGGATGGTGGCGCGATGACCGATGCGCATCTCACCATCGGACTGGATGCGCGAAAACGCCCGCTCGGGCAGGTCGAACTCCGAAACACCCTGGTTCAGGCTGCGGCCGCGACGGTAGTTGATCTCGGCGCGCAGCTCCTGCGCGTTGGTCAATGCATGCTCGAGCTCCACCTCGACGCCGGTCCGGGTGCTGGGCTGCGCGACGAGCGCCGAGTAGATGCCCTCGAGCCGCGCCGCACGCACCGCCTGCTGCTCTTGCGTCTCGTTACGGTCGATCGACACCGAGATGCCGGTTCTGTTCCGCACGAGAGGGCCGTCTGCATTCCAGGCGTACTGCCGCGTCTGTCCCGACGGCCGCTCGCCCGAGAATGGATTGCGTGCGTTCAGCGCATCGTTGCGCATGTTCATGTTGAAGCTGTTGCGCCAGCGGCCGCTGCCCGGCCTCGTGCGCACTTCGACGCGCGGACCGCCATTGCCGCTGCCCGACGCATCGTCGTACGTCACGCGTACTTCCTGGATTTGCGTGCCAAACGGTAATCGGCCGCCCGAGAATCCGTTGACGCGAATGTCGGCGTTCTCGCCGACGATTTGCTGCAGAACCTGTGCGAGCTCGTCCGGATCGTCCGGCAGCGCGGCGAGCTGCTCGGCCGTCAGCTGTTCGGTGAATGCCGCCATCAACTGCGTGTCTTCGTCGGGTGGCAGAACCTCGATCTCTTCGGCGAGACCCGCGATCTCCATCACGACGTTGCGACTGGTCTGCGCGCCGGCACGCACGCGAAGATCTTTCACGTCCAGCGGCGTGAACCCGGGCGACTCGATATGCGCGACGTAGTCGCCGGGCGGAAGCGCCTCGAACAGCGCTTCACCACGTTCGTTCGAAACCATGTTGTGGGCCGCGCCGGTCGACGACGTCAGCGCGACGGTTACCCCTGGAATGGTGAGATCGGTTGCATCGCGGACGACAAGGCGAAGCGTTCCCGGACGCGGCTGTGCCACTGCCGGCACGGCCACGACGGCGCACAAAAGACCGAGAAGGATTCGCATTGAATACATAAGACGACGCCGGTCGAACCCGGGTTTACCGCGAGAGAGGATCGCGCACTCGACATGAAGCCTCGGTGAAGGCCTTGATGCCCCAAAACGGCCTGAATTTTGCGCCTCGCGATTTGACAAGTGTGCGGATATTCCGTAAATTCCGTAATATGAGAAAGCGGCTTGGAGGACGCGTTCGCGCCATTTCTGCCACCGCGGCGGCCAAGACCTTCGGCCGCCTCGTCGAGCAGGTGCGCAGCGAGCGCGCGGAGTACGTCGTCGAGCGCAGCGGCACGGCCGCCGTCAGAATTGTGCCCGTGGCCCGTCGCTTCACGGCGGCAGATTCGATTCGGCTCATCAAGACCCTGCCGAAAGCCGATGAAGCCTATCTCAAGGCCGTCGAGTCGGGCATCGCCTCGTCGAACAAGCCGTCGGTTCCGGAGAACCGATGGGAATCCTGATCGATTCGAGCAGTCTCATCGCCGCCGAGCGCGGCGAGCTCGACCTGGAGGAGATGTTGCGCAAGGAGCTCGACGAAGAGGTCGCGATTGCCGCGATCTCGGCTTCCGAGCTGCTGCATGGCATCCATCGGCTCAAGGGCGGCATGAAGCAGGCCAGGGCGGAGCGCTTTGTCGAACGTCTGCTCGAGGCGGTTCCAATGGTCCCTTTCGATCTGGAAGCGGCGCGCATCCACGCCAGGCTCGGGGCCGAGCTGGCGGCCAAGGGCACGGCCGTCGGCGGCCACGACCTGATCATCGCCGCCACAGCCGTCGCGATCGACTTCGTCGTCGCGACCCGAGACGTGCGAAGCTTCCCGCGTATCGCCGGCCTTGACCTTCGACGTTGGTGACGAACGCCATCTGCCATCTGCCATCTGCCATCTGCCATCTGCCATCTGCCATGACAGGTCTTACATGGGAAGCGTTACCGTCGCGCGGGCGCCACGCGCACCCGATCGCGGCTCGAGCGTCAGCGTCCCGCCGTGCGCTTCGGCGATCTGCCGTCCGAGCACGAGGCCGATGCCCGATCCCTGCGGCTTGGTGGTAAAAAACGGTACGAAGAGGTTCGAGGGGTTCGCGAGGCCCGGACCTTCATCATCGATATAGACGGAAACGCGATGGCTGTTCTGCTGCCATCCGACGCGCACGTCACCGCCGGTTTCGAGCGCCGCATCCACGGCGTTTCGCATCAAATTGATGAGCAGCTGCTCAATCTGATCGGGATCGGCCTGGACGGCCACGGGCTCGCCTGGCTGCACCTGAATCGCCTTTCGCATTTCGAGCCGTGCGACGCGTTCGACGAGCGCCGAGAGATCGACCTCGCGCATGTTCGGTCGCGGCAGCCGCGCGAGCGCCGTATAGGCAGATGTGAAACGGCTGAGCGCATCCGTGCGGCTGGCGATGATGCCGAGCCCGCGCCGCATATCGTCGCGCCAGTCGTGCGGCATCGGATCCTGGGCCGCGATGCTGTCGAGGCTTCCAGCGATCGACTTGATGGGCGCCAGTGAGTTGTTCAGCTCGTGGCCGAGCACGCGAATCAGCCGATGCCACGCGTCCCGCTCCTGTTGCCGGAGCGGCACGTCGACGTCGCTCAGCACCACCAGCGTATGCGGCAATCCGCCCTGACGAAATGCTCCGCGCCGCACCTGCCATTGCCCGCTGCCGCCGGGAAACGCGATGTTCAGCACGCGAGGTGCGCTCCCGTCGAGACACGCCGAAAGGCTGATGTCATCGGCGGTCCTGCCCATCAACTGTTCGGCGGGTCGCCCGAGCAGGCGCTCTCCGGCGCGATTTACCAGCCGCAGCTCGTGCTCTTCGTCGAAGGCAAAGACAGCCACGTCGATTTCCGCCATGACGGTCCGCAGCAGCGCGGTCGCCTCGAGCGAGCCCAGCCGCTCGTCGCGCAGCGTGTCGGCGAGCGCGTTGATCTCGAAGAGCGTCTCACCAAGAGGATCGTCGCGCCCCGCGCCGCGCGCACGGAAGGAGAAATCGCTCTCGCGCAAGGCCTCGAGCAGGTTGGCCATCGTCTGCAGCGGAAAGACAATGCGGTGCCGCAGCGACGATGCCGCCAGCCCCCAGAACACGAGAATCGCGAACCCGACTGTGACGATCGTCTGCGTGGAATAGTCACCCGCCCACAGCAGGACGCCGGCGACGATCGTGCCGGGCAGGCCGGCCGCAACCGAGAGCAGCAGGATGCGTTTGTCGTACCGGAGTTTCACTGGGTCTTTCGCATTGCCGGATTCTTAATTGACAATTGCCAATCCATTGACAATTGCCAATTCAATCGCCAATTGCCAATCGAGAATAGGGCAATTCCTCAAGGCTCGATGCCATATCGTTCGAGCCTTCGGTACAGCGCGCTGCGGCTCAGACCTAACGCTTTGGCCGCTTCGGTCACGCTGCCGTACCGCGTCACGGCCTTGCGGATGAGAAACGCTTCGACGTCTTCGAGCCCCATGTTCTCGAGGCTCTGTGCGCCATCCTGGCTGCGGCGAAGACCGAGATCGCCCGGGGCGACGTTCGGACCGGCAGCCATCAGCACGCTGCGCTCGATGGCGTGCTCGAGCTCGCGCACGTTGCCCGGCCACGGATGCCGCAGCAGCGCGTCCATGGCCGCGCCGTCGAAACCCGTCAGCTGCTTGCGATAGCGCCGCGCATGCTGTTCGAGAAAATGCAGTGCGAGCGACGGGATGTCGTCGCGGCGATCGCGCAGTGGTGGAAGCGAAATCTCGATCGTATTGAGGCGGAACAGCAGGTCCTGCCGGAAGCGGCCGGCCGCCACCTCGGCATCGATTGCGGCATTGGTCGCCGAAAGGATGCGCACGTCGACCCGGCGGGTGCGCGACGAACCGAGCCGTTCGAACTCGCCGGCAGCGATGACGCGCAGCAGCTTGGCCTGCTGCGACATCGGCACGTTCGCGATCTCGTCGAGGAACAGCGTGCCGCCGTCGGCCAGCTCGAATCGTCCCACGCGATCGGAGCGTGCGTCGGTAAACGCGCCGCGCACATGGCCGAACAGCTCGCTCTCGAACACGGTTTCGGACACGCCGCCGGCATTGACCGTCACCATCGGCCGGGACGCTCGCGGTGAAAGCGCATGAATCGCCTGCGCGACGAGCCCCTTGCCGGTGCCGTTCTCACCGGTAATCAGCACGTTGGCATCGGACGGCGCCGTCCGCTCGATGAGTTCGATCACCGGCTTCATGGCCGGCGACTTCGCGATGAGCGGCGGCGCTCCGTCGAACGTCAGACGGGCGGCGCCTTCGAGCTGACGGCCACGCCGCAGGGCCCGGCTCAATTCCACTTGAGTTCTGACGATGGCGAGCAGCCGGGCGTTGTCCCAGGGCTTCTGCACGAAGTCGCGGGCGCCCCGGCGCATGGCTTCGACGGCCACATCGACGCTGGCCCAGGCCGTCAGGACAATCACCGGCAGCGTCGGATCTCCTGCCTGCAGGCGTGCCAGCAGATCCAGGCCTTCCTGGCCAGACGTCGTATCGCGGGCGTAGTTCAGATCGATGAGGGCCGCGTCGAAGTCCGTTTCGTCAACCGCGGCGAGCACCGCCGCGGGCGACGTCACGGACTGCACCTGAAATCCTTCGCTTTTGAGAAGGAGTTGAAGCGCCTCGAGGATATCGCGCTGGTCGTCGGCAACGAGAATACGTGGGGCTCTGGATGACACGGCTAGGACCTCACTCCGCCCTCAACGCCGCTGCCGGATCGATTCTCGATGCGCGAACGGCTGGAATTGTCGCGGCCACGAGGGCAACGGCGACCACCGCTGCCACAGCTGCAGACATGACCACGGGATCGAAGCCTCCCACTCGAAACAACATCGACGCGGCAAGGCGCCCCAGTACGATGGCTCCCGCCAGCCCGGCGCTGATACCGACGATCGTCAATCGTCCCACATGGCGCAGCACCATAAGGCGGATGCGCGCCGCGTCGGCGCCAAGCGCGAGGCGAATGCCGATCTCGGGCGTCCGCTGCGCAACCGAGTACGCGAGCACACCGTAGAGGCCGATGGCCGCCAGCAGCGTCGCAAGACTTGCAAATCCAACCGAAACCCGCGCAAGCAGCAGATCGGTTTCAGAACGCTCACGAACCTGATCTTCCATCGTGCGAAGATTCTCGATCGGCAGATTGCGATCGAGGTCGGCGACGATGCGCGAGATGGCAGCGTTCATCTGGCTCGTGTCGAGCGACGAGCGCACGTAGTAGTTCATCACGCCGCGGGTGTTCAGCTGGCTGTACGGCAGAAAGAACTGGGGAGGAATCTCGCCCTTCACCTCGCTGTACTTCGCATCCTGAACGAGCCCGACAATCTCGATGTCGAGCTTTGGCGTGCTGTTGCGGCCGAGCTCCATGCGTGTGCCGACGGCGTTGCGCCCCAGATTGAACTTCTTTGCAAACGCTTCGTTGACGACCGCCACGTGCTGCGACGTCGACGAGTCGGCGGCCGTGAACTCGCGGCCCGCTATCAACGGAATGCCGAGGGTACTGAAAAAGCGAGGACCGACCAGCGAAGTGTTTGCATCGGTATCGGCATCCGGTGCGGCATTGAAGCCCTGAACGGTGAGATTCGCGCTGGCATCGCTGCCTCCGAGCAAAGGAATCGTCGACTGCGTAACCGACCTGACGCCGGGGAAGGCACCCAACTGTTCCTCTATCTGCTCAAAAAGCACCTGCGATCGCTCCGCCGTATACCCGTTCAGCACCGGTGAGACCCTGAATGTCGTCAAGTTCGAAATCTGCATGCCGAGATCGACGCGCCCGATGTTGGCGAGGCTTCTGCTGAAGAGGCCCGCCACCACGAGGAGAGCCAGCGCGAGCGCAATCTGGGAAGCCACGAGAGTCGACCTCAGCGCGCCGCCACTGCCCGCCGACCTCACGCCTGTCTGCGACTTGGCCATCGTCGTAACGCGCACGCGCGTGCTGTGCAGTGCCGGCAGCATGCCGAACACAAGTGCGGTGACGAGCGACAGGCCGAACCCGAAGGCGACCAACGGCACGTCCACGCCTGCGCCTTGAGCTTCCACCGAACCCGGCAACAGGCCGCGAAGGATATCGAGCAGCGCTCGTGCAACGAACAACCCTGCGAAACCGCCGAGTAAGGCAAGAACCAGCGACTCGCTCAGCAGCTGCATGATCAACTGCCCTCTCCTCGCACCCAGAGAGAGCCTGACGGCAAACTCCCCGGCTCTCGAAACACCTCGCGCGAGCAGAAGGTTGGCGATATTGGCGCAGGCGATGAGCACCACAATGCCGGTGCTGCAGAAGAGCAGCAGGAAGACGGGCATCATCTCGCCGCGATACGGTTGCTCCCCACGAGCACCATCGCCGAGGAGCAGTTTTCGGGACACGTATTGCTGACGTGCCTGAGAATCGCCTTTGAAAGCCGCGCTCTCGATGTTCTGCATGATGCCGGCAAATACCGCGTGCATCGAGGATTCGGCGGCTGCCCGTGCGATTCCCGGTTTGAGCCGCCCGAACAGATAGAGCCAATGGTCGCTGCGGCTCTCGAGATCGTCGTAGTCTGAGTGGATGGCCGCGCTCATCGTGAGAGGCACGAACACTTCCGGCGAGTCTTCCGTCGTCGTGCCATGAAAACCTCGCGGCGCCACACCCACGACGGTCATCGGCTCGCCGTTGATCATCACCGTATCGTTCAGGATTGACGGATCCTCGCCGAAGCGAGAGCGCCAATATGCGTGGCTGAGGACGACGACACGATGCGCGCCGATCGTCAGGTCGTCGGCCGGCGACAGCAGACGGCCGAGCGCCGGCTGAAGGCCGAGGACCGGAAAGTAGCTGCCCGATACGAGCAGGGCCATCTCGTTCGACGTACGGCCTCGATGCGCGACGTTGGCGGGCACGTCGCGATGCGCGGCGAGACCGGTCAACACCTGCTGGCTGCGCTCGAGATCGCGGAAGAGCGGATGGCTGAAGACGGCGGCGGCACCACCGGAATTGCTTGACGACACGCGCCCCCGTTTCTCACCGGGCGCCGACAACGTCACGAGCTGCGCCGGCGCCGACACTGGAAGCCTCTGCAACAGCGACTGATTGAAGGCTGAAAAGATCGCGGCGTTGGCGCCGATGCCGAGCGCAAGCGAGAGGATGGCCGCAAGGCTGAGGATCGGCGTTTTGCGTAGGGATCTGATCGCGGAGCGGAAATAGCCGAAAACCCGATCAGTCATTGACAATCCAGCCGTCGCGCAGCTTGATGATGCGGTTGCCGTATTGCGCATTGGTTTCCGAGTGCGTCACCTGGATGATGGTCGTGCCGTCGTCGTTGAGCTTCTTGAACAGCTCCATGATCTCTTTCGCCTGATCGGAGTGGAGATTGCCCGTCGGCTCGTCCGCGAGAATCAGCCCTGGACTGGCGACGACGGCGCGCGCGACGCCGACGAGCTGCTGCTGGCCGCCCGACAACTGGCTCGGATAGAGATCTTTCTTGGCGACGATCTGGAATCGATCGAGCACGTCTGAGACGATGCTCTGGCGTTGCGCGCGGGGCACATCACGATAGCTGAGCGGCACCTCGATGTTCTCGTACACCGTGAGGTTATCGAGCAGGTGATAGCTCTGAAACACGAAGCCGATGTGCTTTTTCTGCAGCGCGAGCCGATCCTTCTGCCTTAATGAATGAATCGGCTGGCCGTGCAGCTCGTACTCGCCGCGCCAGTCGGTATCGTGCATCCCCAGAATGTGCAGGAGCGTCGACTTCCCTGCTCCCGACGGTCCCATGATGGACACGAATTCACCGGGCTTGACGTTGATGTTCACGCGACGCAGAAGGAACGTTTCACCCGCCCCGGATTTTATGGACTTCTCGAGATTGCTGACTGTGATCATTCTGCCCTCAATGCGATAACGGGAGCGACACGGCTGGCCCTGAGTGCCGGAAGCCACACCGCTACGAGCGCCACGAGACTCAAGAGAATCGGAATGCCGACAAACACGCCTGGATCCCTGGCCTGCACGCCAAAGAGAAACCCGGCAATCACGCGCGTCATGGCAAATGCCGCCGCGACGCCGATGACAACGCCGACGAGCGCGAGCCGCATGCCTTGAAAGACGACCATGTTCCTCACATCGCTGGCCAGCGCTCCCAGGGCCATCCTGATGCCGATCTCCTGTGTGCGCTGCTGCACCGAATAGGCCATCAATCCGTAAATTCCGATGGCCGCGAGCAGCAGGGCCGAGGAGCCGAACACGGCCATGAGCAGCATGTTGAAGCGCTCACGCGAGGTCGATCGCGAGACGACCTCGGTCATCGGCCGCACATCAGACACCGGCAACCCGCTGGCCTGACGCAACTGCTCCTGGATGGCCGCGCTCAGCGACAGCGGAGGCACACGGGTGCGGACCACCCACGCCATCGGCGTGATCCGGACGTTCAGGGCGTTCACCGCGTCGGGAACCTGCGCCTGCGGAATGAACATCTTCGGATCCGGGTCGTTGTTCAAACCGCCATCGCGCGAATCGGCCACCACACCGACGATTTGACGCTCGGGCTCGTCTGCAAACTCGCGCATCACCCCACGGCCGATGACAAGGCGATCGTTCAGCGGATCGCCGTCCTTCCAGAACCGCTTCGCCATCGTTTCATTGATGACCACCACTGGGGGCGTGCCTGCCAGGTCGCGATCGTTGAACGTTCGTCCGCGCCTGACAGGAATCTTGAACACCTCGAAATATCCGGGAGAGACGGTGGCCCAGCCACCTCCGCCATGGAAGGGTTCCTTCCCCGCTGGACGCCCCACGACGTTGAACGGAAGCCCGTAACCACCTTCCAGCGGCACACAACAGGTGGCGGTGGCCAGCTCGACGCCGGGCAGTGCTTGAATGCGTTCGCGGCCATCGCGGATCATCTGCTCGACGCCTTCCGACTTCAGGAATCGCGATCCGCTCAGCGACATCCGCATGGTGAGCACGTTGTTCACGTCATAGCCGGGATTGACGGATCCGAGCGCGAGCGACGTGCGAATGAGAAGCGCCGATCCCACGAGAAGGATGAGCGCGAGCGCCATTTCCGCCACGACCAGGAGCGAACGCGATTTGTTGTGACGGAATCCCGTACCGGAACGGCTGCTGCTCTCCTTCAGCGTCTCGCTCAGTGTCGTACGCGACCCGTGAAGCGCCGGGATCAATCCAAAGAGGATTCCCGTAGCAATCGAGACGACGAGCGCAAATCCGAGCACGCGCCAGTCCATGCGGACCAACGACCCGTCTTCGCCAAGTCGAGGAAGCCCGGCCGTGTTGATCGCCAGCAACCCACGGATGCCGAGAAATCCGATGAAAAGGCCGACCACTCCGCCGGCGAGCGACAACAGCACGCTCTCGGTCAGCAACTGGCGGATGAGGCGGCCGCGGCCGGCGCCGATTGCAGACCGAACGGCGATTTCGCGCCGCCGCCCTGTCGCGCGCACCAGCAGCAGATTTGCGACATTGGCGCACGCAATGAGCAGCACGAACGCAACGGCGCCGGACAGGACGAGAAGGGTCTGCCGCACGTCGCTGACGAACGCTTCCTGAAAAGGCGTCACGCTGAAGCTTTCGTTCTCGTCGAGGGTTCGAGGGAACTTCCGTCTGTAGTCCGCGGACGAGCGATCGAGTTGTGCCTTCGCCTGCTCGAGCGTCACACCCGGCTTGAGACGGCCCGCCGCATTGAAATAGTGACCCTGATCTTTCGTATTGGGATCGAGCTGAAACGGCGTCCAGACGTCCCGCGGCCCGCTGAACTCTCCGACATCGAACGAAGGACCGATGATGCCGACGACCGTGTGCGGATCACCACTGAGCAGCATCGTCGTGCCGATCACGTTCGGATCGGACGCGAATCGCCTTCGCCAGAACGCGTGGCTGAGCACGACGACCCGCTCCCCTCCGGGTCGATCCTCCTCAGCCGAAAACGTGCGCCCGCGGAAGACCGGCGCGCCAAGCAGCCGGAAGTAATCGGCACTCACCTCGCCTGCGCGAAGTTGTTCGGGGACGCCGCCCCCCGTGAAGTTGACGATGTTGCCGCGGAACGCCGCGACGTCCTGCACGACGCGCGTCTGTTCGCGCCAGTGCTGGAATTTCGCAGGTGAAGCATTCCGGCCCGACCCCTGAGGGCTGACGTTCATGAACATGACCAGCCGATCGGGATCGGGAAACGGCACGGGCTTCAACAGGACCGCGTTCACCACGGAGAAAATCGCGGCGTTTGCCCCGATGCCGATCGCCAGCGTCAGGATGGCCACGATCGTGAAGCCCGGAGTTCGAATCAGCGTCCGCAAGGCGTAACGGATGTCCTGAGCGAGTTGATCCATCCGGCTACTCTAGTCGTTTCTCAGGGTCGCGAGCGGATTCTGCGAGAGCATGCGTCGAATGGGCACGTAGCTCGCTGTAATCGCGACACCGATCAAAGTCAGGCCGGCAATCGCCATCGTCGACGGATCGCGCGGTGGCACTTCGTATAGAAGCGCCTGGATGGACGGTCCGAGCGCCGCAGCGACAGCAAGTCCGACAGCCGTTGACGCAAGCACCGTTGCCGCCGCCTCGCCAAGCACGAGCCGCAGAATGCTTTGACGTGTGGCGCCGAGCGCCATGCGCACGCCAATCTCTCTCGTGCGGCCCCGCACGACGTGGCTCATCACGCCAAACGTGCCCACGGCGGCAAGCATCAACGCGAGACTCGCAAACAAGGCGGCAATGAGTGTTGTAAACCGCTGCGTCGCAATCGACGCGCGCATGTCGGCTTCGACGGGGCGCAACCGCGAAACAGGTTGATCCGGATCGGACGCCATCACGGCCCGCTGAACAGCGTCGCCGACTGTGGCCACCGGCAGCGCGCTCTTCACGAGGTATGCCGAAAATGTGAACGGATCCAGCCCCTGGCGGAACGGCGCGTAGATCGTGCCTCGTGGCGCCTGTCCAAGCTGCTCGCGCGTGTCGGCAACAAGCCCGACAATCGTGCGCCAGTAATGCTCATTATTTTGGGCACCGTAGGCGATGCGTTTGCCAATCGGATCCTGTCCAGCGAAGTACCGCCGGACGAACGCTTCATTCACCACGACCACATCCGGCGACCGCAGCGTGTCCTCGCGCACGATGCCCCGCCCCCGCAGCAGGCGCATGCCCGTCGCGTCGAAGTAGCGCTCGCTCACCGTCATGAACGCGGCAAGGTTGAATTCGCCGGGGGGTGGCGCCGGCCGGCCTTCGATCCAGACGCCGCGCGTAATCGTCGGCTTCATCGGCGCCTGCATGGCCATGGCGACACTGCGCACTCCCGGCGTCGCCGACAATCGCTCGAGCACATCCTCGTGGAACCTGATTCGCGTCGCGGCGTCGCGATACTTCGCACCGGGGAGGCTGACGTCAACCGCCGTGAGATCGCGCGGATCGAAGCCGGGATCGAGCGCGGTGAGACGGGCAAAGCTTGCCAACAGAAGACCGGCAGCGACGAGCAGCACTTGAGCGATCGCGAGCTCGCTCGACACCAGCAGCAGTTGAGATCGCCGGCGTTCGTGGCTGTCGGTGGTTCGCACGCTGCCCTGAATGGCTGTCGTGAGAGGAGCGCGCGACGCGCGCCATGCGGGCCAAAGGCCGAACGCGAGCGCAACAGCCGCCGTCGCCGCGAGCGCGAACGCCGCGATCCGCCCGTTGACCGCGATCTCGTCGAGTCGCGGCAAACCCTCGGGCGCGAGCTGCACGAGCACATCGATGCCCCAGGCCGCAAGGACAAGGCCGAGCAGGCCGCCGCAGACCGCGAGCACCGTGCTCTCCGCAAGAATCTGCCGCAGCACGCGACCCGGAGACGCACCGAGCGCGCTGCGCATCGCCAGCTCGAGCGCGCGGGCTTTCGTGCGAACGAGCATCAGGTTGGCCACGTTGACCGACGCAATCAGCAGCATCAACGCGACGGCCGCCAGGAGCAGCGTCAGCATCGGCTTCGTGTGACCCACGAGCGCCGACTGAAGCGGATCGAGCGCTGTTCCCCATCCTTTGTTGGTACTTGCGTACTCCATTGCAAGCCGGGCCGAGATGACGTCGAGCTCGGCTTGCGCCTCGGGAATGGAAATCCCTTCGCGCAGCCTTCCCACCACAGTCAGGATGTGCACATCGCGATTCTGCGAAAGATTCTCAATCGAGGTAAATCTGGGAAGGCCGCGGTCACCGAGCAGCCACAGATCGACGGGCTGCTCGAATCGGAATTCCGCCGGCATGACGCCAACGACCTCGACGAGCTGATCGGAAACGGTAATGGTACGGCCAATGAGATCGACACGCCCGCCGTAGCGCCGCCGCCACAGCGATTCGCTGAGAACCGCCTGCGCCGGGCGACCGGGCGCATCGTCGGCCGTCAGAAACGTCCGGCCTGTAATCGCGTTCACGCCGAGCACGGTGAAAAAGTTTCCGGACACCTGTGCGCCCGCTGCCTGCTCGGGAGCGCCGTCGCCGGTCAGCCTCACCGGCCCGCTCGAGATGGCGGCAAGGCCCTCGAACGTGGTGTTGTTGCGATAGTCGAGGAAGTCGGCGGGCGACAGATCGCCGCCACGCCGGTTGGAGTTCCTGCGGTCGAACATCGGCGAGGTTGCTGATACCAGCACCAGACGCTCCGGCCCGGCATAGGGCAACGGACGCAAAAGCACGGCATCCACCGCGCTGAAGATCGTCGTCGTTCCTCCGATGCCGAGCGCCAGCGACAGGATCGCCGCCGCCGACGTGATCGGCGATTTCAAAAGCAGTCGCGCACCGAAACGAATATCGGAAAGGAACTGGGTCATTGATTAATCCTTGGAGGCAGACCTCGCCGCGACGATCGGATTGGTCAGTGTCCCGATACCTTCGTACGAGCAGACCGATACGTCGCCAGCCTTGAAGAAGATCGGCGGCTTGCGAGCCGAGCCCACGCCGGCCGGACTGCCAGTGGCGATGACGTCGCCCGGCCGAAGCGTGATGATGTGCGATCCAAACGAAATCAGCTCGACAACCGTGTGAATCATCAGCGACGTGTTCGCGTCCTGCATCAACTGCCCGTTCAAGGTGAACTTGACGGGAAGATTCTGCGGGTTGGCCACGAACTCTTTCGGCACGATGAACGGGCCCATCGGCGCGAACGTGTCGTGGTTCTTGCCGATCACCCAGTCGGAGCCGTGCCTCGTATCGCCGCGTCCTCCACGATCCGACACGTCGTTCTCGAGCGTGTACCCGAAGATGTAGTCACCGGCGCGATCTGCTGGAACATGGTCGGCTGTTCGGGAAACCACAACGCCAAGCTCACATTCCCAGTCGATTTGTTCGCGGCCGGCCGGCAGGCGAATGGATTCGCCGTTCGCGATGACGATCGTCGGCGACTTCATGAACATGTAGGGATTCCACCGCTTGTCATCCGGTCTGCGCTGCCAGATTCCAGGGGCGCTCGTCGTTCCCGGCAGCGCATCCCCGGGAGCCGGCCCACCGGCCGCCGCCGGCGCTCCGGCCATTTCCGCCGCGTGCGCGCGGTAGTTCACGGCCACATTCAGCATCGTCGTCGGATACATGATCGGCGGCAGCGTTTTCAGGCTCTTCAGATCGTGGACGTACGCGGGGCGACCGGCGCCGTCGAGCGGCTTGGTGTTCTGCAGAATCTCGCCAATCCGCGCGCGCACGCCGGTGTCGTAGCGCGCGATCAGATCCTTCATATCGGACGGCGCGGGAACCTTTGCGGCAGGGCTTTTCAGCGCCGCACTCGCCTGTGCCATGTCGATCACGATGGAGTCTTTGACGACAATGCCGACAAAAGGTTTACCGCCCTGCTCGAATGTGCCGAGCTTGAAGGGTGTCGTGCCCTGCGCGTAGAAGCTCGTCGTAACGAGGACCACGGCCATCGCTGCACATGCTGGAATCAATCGCCTCATAGAGCATTTCCTCCGGCCGTCATGCTAATCCCTAATCACTAATCCCTCATCCCTGAAGTTATTCAGATCGCAATGCAATCAATGGATCGACGCGCGTGGCACGCCGTGCCGGCACGTAGCACGCAATGAGGGCCACGGTCGCAATCACGGCCGCCACCGCCACCATCGTCGCCGGATCGGCGGGTCGCACGTTGAAGAGCAGCGTCTGCATCAGGCGTGTCACTGCGGCGGCACCCACCAGCCCGAGGAGCAGCCCCACCGATGCGAGCACGAGACCGTGCCTCATCACCATCCCCAGCAGCGTCCCTCGGTCCGCGCCGAGCGCCATCCGTATGCCGATTTCCTGACGACGCTCACTGACGAGATACGAAAGGACGCCGTACGTGCCGATGGCTGCAAGCAACAACGCCAGCACGGCGAATCCGACCAGCAACGTCATGAGGAACCGCGGCCGGGCCATCGATTCGGCAAACACCTCATCCATCGGACGCAGGTTCACCACCGGCAACCTGGCGTCCATCGAGCGCGCGATCTGCTGCAGCGTCGGGGCGATCGCCTCGAACGGCGTGCTCGACCGGACGACGACGTTCAAAAACCCTGGCGCATTCATCGTGATTGCCGGCGCCTGCTCGAACAGGAGGTACAGCTCCGTTCCGGTAGCCTCGCCCACGCCTCCCTGCTTCACGTCCTTGACGACACCAACGATCGTCATTGGCGGCTCGCCCGCCATCGACGGCTTCACGATGCGCCCGATGGCACTTTGGTTCGGATAGAACCGCTTCGCGAGCGTTTCGTTTACGAGAACGACGCCGCCGGCGCTGCCCGCGTCGGCGTCAGTGAATCCTCGTCCTTCCACGACAGGGATGCCCATCGCCGACAGATAGCCGACCGTGACCGTCTGGTAATAGTCGACGTTGTGAATGGGTCCCGCTGGGGGCCCCGGCACTCCGACAAACTCGGTATCGTTCGCGTTGACGTTGCGGTTTGGCGGAAGGCCCGACATCGCCGCCGCCGACTGCACGCCGGGAACCGCGCGAGCTTTGTCGATGAGCTCACGATAGAACGACACACGTCTGGCGGGGTCGGGGTATTGACTCGCGGGCAGCGCAATCTGGAACGTCGTGAGATGGTCGCGATTGAACCCGGCATCGACCTTCATCAGGTTCCAGAAACTGCGCAGCAGCAGACCCGCGCCGACGACCAGCACGACCGCCAGCGCAACCTCGGCAATCACGAGGGCGCCGCGCATGCGCGCCTTCGCCGTGCCTGCGGTCGTGCGCGAGCCGCCTTCTCGCAGCGAGATGTTCATCGACCGCTGCGACAGGTGAAGCAATGGGGCGACGCCGACCAACACTCCTGTGATGAGAGCCAGTCCGAGGGTGAACCCCAGCACTGTGAGATCGACGGTGATTTCGCCGGCGCGGGGAATGCTTTCGGGATTGGCGGCGAGCAGCGCGCGAACGCCGGCCGTCGCAAACCACACGCCTATCGCACCGCCCAGGACGGAAAGCACGACTCCCTCGGTGATGAACTGCTGCAGCATACGGCGACGGCTTGCGCCCATGGCTGTGCGCACCGCGAATTCCTTCTGTCTGCCTTCGGCACGCGCGAGCAGCAGGTTCGCGAGATTCGCACACGCGATGAGCAGTACAAACGCGACCGCGCCCTGCAGCACCCAGACCGCCTGCTTCACTTCGCCGACCATGTCGTCTTTCAGCGGATCGATCCGGTAGCGATGAGTCGTCGTGTTGGGCGCGTGCCCCTTTGGAGGAGCGAGGCTCGCCCACGTAGTCAGCTGCGTCTCGAGATCGGCGCGCGCCTGCGCAAGCGTGATGCCGGGCTTGAGGCGGCCGACGAGATACAGGAAATGTCCGCCGCGATTCCCCGGGCTGGCGGGATCGATGCGAAGCGGCCGCCACAGCTCGACCTTCTCGTCGTGCACATCGTAGTTGGGCGGCATGATGCCGACGATCCGCGTCCTGACACCGTTGACGTCGATGAGGCTTCCCACAGTATTCGGGTTTTCGCCGAATCCGCTACGCCACAATTCGTGCGACAGAATCGCCACCTCTTCGGTTTTTGGAATCGTGTCTTCGCGGGTGAACAGGCGGCCGCGGAGCGGCTGCACGCCGAGCGCGATCATCAGGTCGTGCGACACCGAAGCAGCCACCGGGCGTCTGGGTGTCTCGGTCCCCAGATTGGCGGCGCCGACGGTGTAGGCGCCAACCGATTCGAATGCCTTGTTACGTTCTCTGAATTCGATGAACTCGGGCGCCGAGACCCAGAACTGATCGAACATGCCGTCGAACTGGCTGGTGATGAACATCAGCCGCTCGGGGTCCGGATACTGAAGCGGCTGCAGCACGACGCCGTTGACGACGCTGAAAATCGCGGTGTTCGCGCCAATGCCGAGCGCGAGCGTCAGAACCGCAACGATGCTGAAGGCCGGCCGGCTCAGCAGCCCGCGAATGGCGTAACGGATATCTCCAAACACAGAGCTCATCGCGACTGATCCCTCACATCTGAAACCCATTCCGCTTGCGACGGCGTTCGGAAGCACCGGTTCCGCAAACAAGGGAAGGTCGGCGTGGCAAACCACGTCGCCGCAAGTGCCGTAGCGGTAGCGCAGGGCTTTAGCCCTGCAACAGTTCGACTTCTAATCCCCGATCCGTGATCCCCAATCCCAAGTCGGTCCTATTCAGTTCTCAACGCCGCCATGGGATCGGTGCGCATGGCACGTCGAGCGGGAAGATATGAGGCGGCCAGTCCGACGCCGACGAGCAGCGCCGTCACCGACGTGAGAGTGGCCGCGTCGGTCGGCGTCACGCCGAACAGCATCGCGGACAGCACTCTCCCGGCAGCGATGGCAATGACGAGACCGGCCGTCAGACCGCCGACCACAGGCCACATGGCCTGGCGAAGTACGGCGCTCGCGATGCGCTGCGGCGCCGCACCCATCGCGATGCGTATGCCGATCTCGCTCGTTCGCTGCGCGACTGAGTGCGAGACAACTGCGTAGATGCCCAGACTGGCGAGCAGCAGCGCGATAATGCCGAACGAGAGTACGAGCCGCATCTGGAATTGGCGCGGCGCCACCGACGCCATCACGACGTCGTCCATCGTCTGCAACGCGGGAATCGGCAACTCGGCATCGAGGTGCCTGATAGCCTGCCGCACGAGAGCGTACGTCGCAGCGACGTCATCGGTTGTCTTCACGACGAGCGTCGCCTGGTTGAACGCTCGCCGCCAGTACGGGACGTAGACGTTCGGAAACTGCTGATTACCAGTCAGCATGGCGCCGCGCACGTCGCCAACGACACCAACGACCTCGTACGAGGGCCCTTTCTCGGATCCGAAACGGAATCGCCTCCCAATAGGCTCCTGACCGGGCCACGCACGCTCGGCCAGGGATGCCGATATCACCGCCGTCAGCCTGTCCCCATCCGATTCAGAGAACAGGACGCCGGACAGAAGCGGAATGCTCATCGTCCGGAAAAAATCAGGATTCACGTTGCGAATGTCGGCGAGCGGCCGCTCGAAGATCGGAGCCGTGACGCCTTCCACGAAAACCGCGGAGTTCCCTCCTCGCGCCGTCACCGGCAGGCCACTCGTCGTCCCGGCCGACGTGACGCCGGGTATCTTCGCTATCTCATCAAGGGCGGCGTGATAGAACCCTCCGCGCTCTGGCCCGGTCGGATAGCGCGCGGCAGGAAGCGTGATGTCCACCGTGATCACACGCTCGCTGCGAAATCCTGGATCCACATTCAGGAGTTTCACGAAACTGTGGAGCAAAAGCCCTGCGGCCACGAGACAGATGGCGCTCATCGCTACCTCTGCCGCCACGAGCATCGAACGGAGACGTCCCGCGGCTCGCCCCGACGTCGTCGTGCGCGAAACCGCCTTCATGGCATCCTGCGGATCCGCTTTCGCAAGCTGCCACGCCGGCAGCACGCCACACGCAAAGCTTGCGACGAGCGAGAGGAGCAGTGTGAATCCAAAGACACGCGCGTCGAGACGCACTTCATCCATCCGGGGAAGATCCACCGGTGCAGACGCCACAATGCCCTGCAGAACGGCGTGGGCAATCAGAAGCGCGGCCAATCCTCCCAGCATGCACAGCACGGTGGTCTCGGAGAGCGCCTGTCGAAGAAGCCGGTTCGAGGAGGCGCCAATGGCGCTCCTCACGGCCATTTCCCTGCGACGGCTTGTCGCGCGAACGAGCAGCAGGTTCGTGATGTTCACGCAGCCGATCAGCAGAACGACCCCCACAGCCCCCAGCAGCAGTTGCAGACCGGCTTGCGATCGTCCTGTAATTTGTTCGTCCAACGGGATTATGAGGGCGAAGAGATCGAACCCGGGAAACGCCTTGACGATCTCCGCCTGCGCGCGATTGAGCTCCTGAAGCGCCACCTCCGGTGAGGCGGACGGTTTCAGCTTGACGATGGAAGAAAAGTTGAAATTTTCTGACGTTGTCGCTTCCTCACGCGTCAGCGCGAGCGGCTTCCAGATTTGCGGCCGTCCTTCATACACCGTCATCTGGAACAGATCGGCAATTTTTGGAAAGCGGAAATCGGCGGGTAGGACACCCACCACCTCGTAGGACAGATCGTTCAACGTAATCGTCCGGCCGACGATCTGAGGATCCGACGCGAACCGGCGACGCCACAACTCGTGGTCCAGCACGACGACGCGATCGCGGCCGACCGCATCCTCTTCCGGGAGAAACACGCGCCCGAGCTGAGCGCGGATGCCGAGCATCGGAAACAATTCCGCCGACGCGCGGGCGCCGAGGATCTGTTCAGGCTCTCCTGAGCCGGTGAGGTTGAGGTTGATGCCCTCCAGGAGCGCCATGCCCTCGAACGACTGCGAGGTGCGTTTCCATTCGAGGAAGTGATTCGCAGATACCGGCACGCCCGCGGTCATGTGGGTGAGTCTGGGAATCACCTCGTGCACGACGTACAGCCGGTCGGGATCCTCGTACGCGAGGGGTTTGATGATGACGTGATCGACGATGCTGAAGATCGCGGTGTTGGCGCCGATGCCGATGGCAAGCGTGAGAACGGCGGCCGCCGCGAACCCAGGTGCACGCCGAAGACTCCGCAGCGCATAGCGCAGATCGTGGGTGAGGGAGTCCATGGCCTGGCATCACTCAAGAAGACTGCCAGCAGGATTGCCGAAAATCTTGACGATTTCTGGAACAACTGCGCGGCGTCGTCCGCTGGTGGGATCGCCGTCCCGGATTCGGACGAGGCGGTGGTATTAACTGATGGCAGATGGCAGATGGATGATGGCAGTGCGGACTATTCCCCAATCCCGAATCCCTGATCCTTAAGAAAGATCAAGCGCCATCATCGTTTTCCTGTCGCGAATGTAGAGTCGCGTCCCGACGAGCACCGGCGGCGTCCAGGACAGGCGTGTCAACAGCGGCGCTTTCGCGGACACCGTGAAGCCCTGAGGAGAGGGATGGGCAATCATGAGAGTGCCATCCTGATCCAGCGTGATGAGCTTCTGATCGGCCCACACGAACGTCGCCTTCTCGATCGATCGCTGCTGCCAGTGAATCTTGCCGCTTCGGGCATCGACGGCGGTGAGAATCGCCTGGCTGCCTTTGCCGCCATTTGAAAAGTAGAACGTCTCGCCGATGCGCATCGCGTTGCCGTGGTGAAGCCGCAGACGGTTCGAGCTCCACAGCTCGGTCGCGGTCGTCTGCAAACCGTTTCTCTTCAGCTCGATGACCTTCGTGCCGGCGTTGTATTCGGACGAGATGAACAACAGGTTGTCGGGGCCCCACACCGGCGTCGCGACGGCGATAGAGAAATCCGCGGTGAACGGCACCTGCCATTGCGGATCGCCGTTGTGAGGATTGATGCCCAGGAGCGCGCCATCCAGTAACACCGCCATCTGCTCCAGGCCGCCAACATTGATGAGCACTGGAGAGGAATAGACGTTGCCGAAATTATTTCGCGACCACGCCACTTTGCCGTCTGCCTGCTGAAACGCCATCACGGCTTTGCCGCGGCCGCCGACTGGCACGATCACGAGCTGTCGAAATGCGATCGGGCTCGATGAATACCCATACATCAGCTGCGAGCCGCCATGGTCGGCCCAGAGTTGCTGCGTCCACAGCACTTTGCCGGTTTTCTTGTCGAGGCACTGGAGGCGGCCGGCCACACCGGTCGTGAACACACTGTTACCGACGATGAGCGGCGCGGAATAGGGACCGTTTCCCATCTCTCTCGCGACGTCGCTCTGAAACGTCATCGGCGACGTGTGCTCCCAGAGCGTCTTACCAGTTTCCGCGTCGAGCGCTGTCACGACTTCCTCTCGCGGTTTGCCATACATCGTGTAGACGACGCCGTTCTCCACCGACGTCGCCGAATAGCCTTCACCGAGCGGCCGCTTCCACACGACGCGCGGGCCGCTGGGCGGCCACGTGTCTTTCAACCCTTTTGCGTCAGTCTGAAAATTTCGATTCGGACCGCCCCATTGGGGCCAGGACGGGCTCGATGCGGATGTCTGCGCCGCCGGCCGCGGGGAGTAGCGAAACGCTGCCGCTGTGGTGAGCGCAAGGAACGTTCGTCGATTCACTGATACCTCAGCGCAATGGCGGGCTCGACCCGCGCTGCACGGCGCGCGGGCAGCCACATCGCCAGCATCGACACGGCGGCGACCAGGAGAATGACCACACTGAAGATCGTGACGTCGGTCGCGGTGACGCCAAACAACAACCCCGACAGTGAACGAGAAAACAGGAGCGCAAGGCCTACGCCGGCACAAAGGCCCATCGTCGCCAGCCGCATGCCCTGCCCGAGCACGACCCGAACGACCTGACCCGGCTCGGCGCCGAGCGCGACACGAATGCCGATCTCCTTGCGCCGCTGAACGACCGCGTAACTCAGAACACCGTGGATGCCGATGAGCGAGAGCACGAGCGCCAGCGCGGCGAAGACGCCGACCAGCAGCATCATGAACCGCTGCTCGCCCGTTGACTGCGCGAGCGTGTCCTGAAGCGGCTCGAGGCCGAAGACGGCAAGGGACGGATCGATTTCTCGGACGGCCGCGCGCAGCGATGGAGCGATGAGTGCGGGGTCGCGTGTCACGCGCACCAGGAGCGTGCCACTTTGCGAGGGTGCTTGCGCCAACGGCAGGTACACAGCGATCGGCGCCGATTCGATCAGCCCATGAATCTTCTCGTTGCCGACCACCCCGACAATCGTGCGCGGTGCCCCGTACAAATCCATCCGCTGACCGATTGGATCCTGCGTGGCAAAGAATCTCGCAGCGGTCGCCTCGTTGATAAGCACAACCGGCGACGCCTGCACGTTGTCGGAGTCCAGAATCAGTCGACCGCGAACCAGAGGAATGCGTAACGTCCGGAAGTATCCGGAAGTGGCCCGCCTCACCGAGATCTCCGGCCAGTCTCCGGCCTCCGCCTCTCGTCCAATGACGGCAAACGAGTTCGTGAATCCTGCGTCGAGCGGGTGATTGCCCGCGATCGTGACCGACTCCACGCCGGGTAGCGCGGACACACGTTCGAGGAGTGCCGCATTGAACTGTTGTATCTCCTTGAGATTTGGAAACAGCGTGAAGTCCATCGGGTAGCGCGTCCCAGGCAGTTGGAATTCTGCCTTCACGACATGTTCGGCATCGAAGCCCGGGCTCACCTGTTGCAGCCGCCAGAAGCTCTTGATGAGCAGGCCGGCGCCGATGACGAGCACCACGGCGAGGGCAATCTCACCCGCCATCAGGAACGAACGTGCAGACGAACCCTCGCGGCCGCCGGTCGTGCCGCGTCCCGGTTCGGTCTTGAGCACGGTCTGCAGATCGGTGCGCCGCGTCTGTGCGAGCGGCATAAGGCCAAACACGAAGGCAACCGTAATGGCGATGGAGAGGACAACCAGCAACACTCGAGCATCGATGGCCACTTCGGCCAGACGCGGGATGTCGGCAGGCGCAGCGAGCAGCAGCACCCGAAGAGCAGCCGTCGCAACAAAAACACCGAGCGCCGACGCAAGAAGCAGGAGGATCGTGTTTTCAACGATGTGCTGCCGGGCCAGGCGGCCGATTCCAGCGCCGAGGGCGGTCCTCACCGCAATTTCCCGCACACGCACGACTCCGCGCGCCAGCAGCAGATGTGCGACGTTGACGCACGCGATGAGAAGCACGAGGCCAACCGCCCACAGCAGGACGAGCAACGCCGGCCGGATTGGCCCGAAGACGATGTCGCGAAGCGGTTGAACGGATGCGCCTCGCGCTTCGTTGTCATCGGGATACGTCTTTTCGAGGTCGGCGGCGATGGCGCCTATCTCTTCCTGGGCCGATTCAGGCGAGGCCCCCGGTGCGAGACGGCCGAGGACGAAGATCGGATGCGTGCTCCGCGGCAGGCGTTGCGGATCGCCCTGCAGCGGTGCGAACACGTCGACGACGGTTCTCGCATCTCGTTGGGCAAAGCCACGGCTGTAATCGGCCGAGCGAAGCACCTGCAGGATACCGAAATCAGCCGCAGCCGGCACGACGCCGACAATCGTCCGCCGACGATCGTTCAGCCGAAGATTGCGCTCGACGACGCGGGGATCGCGCTGGAATTGACGCTGCCACAACGCCTCGCTGATGAGGACTACGCTGCCGCCGCCAGGCCTGTCTTCTTCCGGGGTAAACAGACGCCCGAGCGTCGGCGTGATGCCGAGCATCGGCAGGAACCGCTCGCTCACGTTCAACGTCGCAACGCGGAACGGGTCGCTGGTATCGAGGGTCAGATTGGCTTCGCCGGCGATGAATGCGGCGAAATCGGCGACACGGCGGCTTCGCTGCCTGAAATCCAGAAAGTCGGGAAGTGACGCCGGCTCGTGCGTCGTACCGCTTGCTCGATCGGTTTCCCAGATCATGACGAGCCGATCCATATCTGCGAACGGCACCGGGCGAAGCAGCACTGCGTCGACCACGCTGAAGATGGCCGTCGTCATGCCGATGCCGAGCGCGAGCGTAATCAACGCGACGAAGGTGAAGGCAGGATTCTTCCTCAGCGAGCGGAATCCGTCGCGCAGGTCGTGAGCGAGCCCGGTCATGAGCATCTCTATTCCTTCTTCGTCGTTCGTTCTTCCTTACTCGTACCGCAAAGCTGCGAGCGGATCGATTCTCGCCGCGCGGTGCGCAGGGATGTATGCGGCTAGGAAACCGAACGCGAGCATCGCGATCGCAGCGCCAGCCATCGTCGCCGTGTCTGTCGGGCTCAGGCCGAAGAGCAGGCTTTCGGCGACCCACGAGACACTGACGGCCAGCGGAATACCGAGCGCGATCCCACCCGCCGTCCACGAAAGCGCACGCCGAAGCGTCGCCCACAGGACCTGCGAGCGTTGGGCGCCCAGCGCCATACGAATGCCGATCTCGCTCGTTCGCTGCACGACGTGATACGCGATCAACCCGTAGAGGCCGATACACGCGAGACCGACACCCAGCAGACCGAATGCGATCGAAAGCGTGGCAATCATGCGTTCCTGGACGAGCGTGCGGTCGACGAGGTCAGACCCGATGCTGGCTCCGTCGATCGACAATCGAGGATCGACGGCGACGATGGCCGGCTGGAGTGCGCGCTGCATGGCGGCCGGATCGCTCGCCGTCCGCACGAGAAACTGCACGCTGGCCAGCTCCCAGGAAGGCCTCGTGTTCGCCAATTGACCATAGGGCAGATAGAAACGCAGGTGCGGCTCATCGCGTGGACCGGCAGGCTTTACATCGCGCACGACGGCAACGACCTCGAAGTCTGTCGGCTTCTCGTCGCCCCACACGAGACGCCGGCCAATCGGATTCATGCCTGCGAAGAATCTCTGCGCCATCGCATCGTTGATGGCCACCACGCGCGGCGCCGATTCATCGTCCCGCAGGCTGAAATCTCGACCCGCTACGAGCGCGATGCCCATGGTCGAAAAGTAACGCGGCCCCACGACATCCCATTGTGCGCGTGGAAAACCCCCGGGGCCGGCAGCGAAGCCCTCCGGCCGGATCAGGTTGGTGCTGCTGTCGCGTCCGAACATGACGCCGTTCTCCGAAAAGCTCGCGTCGCCGACACCCGGCATAGACGCCAGCCGATCGAGAATGCGATGAGTCACGCCGACCGCCTGAACCATTGAATAGCCGGCCGCACGAGGATTCACGTCGAGCATGACCAGCCGTTCAGGCACGAACCCGAGATCGACACCTCGCAGATTCGTGAGGGTGCGCAGAAACAACCCGGCGCCCATCAACAACACGAGAGACACCGCCACTTGCGCGACGACCAGCGCCGGGCCGAGGCGGTGAGCGCGGCGCCCGGCGATCGCGTGTCTGGCCGCAAGCGACGTCACGAGCGATGCGCGCGCCGACCGCCACGCCGGCGCTGATCCAAACAGGATTGCCGTCGCGACCGAGATGCCCGCCACGAACGTCAGCAACCGGAGATCGGTCTGGGCGGCAACCGGCAGGCGCGTGCCATCCGACGAAATGAGCCGCAGGAGTGCTTCCCTGCCCGCCCATGCGATCGCGAGCCCGATGCCGCCACCAAGCAGGGAAAGGACGAGACTTTCGGTGATGACCTGTCGGACAAGACGCAGGCGCGTCATCCCGAGCGCCAGCTGCAGATCGACATCGCGCCTGCGTGATGCTGCCCGCGCCAGCGACAGGTTGGCGACGTTCGCACAGCTAATCAGCAGCACGAGGACGACGGCGGCCATCAGCAGCTCGAGCGGCCGTGCGAAGCGGCCGCGGAGGCTCGAGACGCCCTGCGCTGCCGATCGCAAACGTATCGCCGAGCCATCGATTTCGCGACGAGTTTCGGCGGACAGAGTCGGGCCAAAGATGTCTTCGAGTACTCTGCGAAAGATCAGCGTCAACGCGGCATCGGCGTTCCGAACGGAGACGCCCGGCTTCAACCTGCCGATAATGCGCAGCCACGACGTTCCGGGGCTCTCCAGCAGGTTGCGACCGGGGACGATTTGGGCCCACATCGTGAGCGGTACCCATAGATCTGGCGATCCTTCAATCTCTTCACCATGGAATCCCGGCGCAGCTACACCGACGATCGTCAGCGGCACATCTCTCACACGGACGCTGCGGCCGACGACGTGGGGATCGGCAGCCAGGCGACGCTGCCAATAGGCGTGGCTCACGACAGCGATCGTCGGTGCGCCCGGCGCCTGCTGGTCGCCAGCCTCGAACGTGCGTCCCATGGCTGCCGGCACGCCGAGCGTCGCAAAATACGACGCAGACACCATCGACACTCGCGCTTTTTCCCGACCGCCGTTATCGATCGCGACGTCAAGTTGCTCGATCCCGGCGCTTGCCAGCAGGTCGCTGAACACAGCGGCGTCGTTCTGCAGCGCCCGAAACAGCGGGTAGTGGCCGGCGCCAACGATATACAGCTCGTCGGGATTTTTCGCCGGCAGCGGTTTCAGCATGACGGCGTCGAACACGCTGAAGATCGCCGTCGTCGCGCCAATGCCGAGGGCGAGAGTCAGCACAGCGACGGAGGTGAAGCCGGGGCTCCTCAGCAACGTGCGGAACGCGTAACGAAGGTCAGAGAACATAAGGAAAAAGGAAAAAGGATTTTCCTTACTCATATCGCAGAGCGACAATCGGATCGACGCGCGACGCGCGACGCGCCGGCAGGTAGCACGCAGCGAGTGCCACGGCGCCGAGCAGAAGCGCGACATATGCGAGCGTCGCAGGATCGCCTGGCTCGGTTTCGTAGAGCAGCGCCGTCATGACCCGTGTCACACCAAGCGCGGCTGCAATGCCTGTTGCGATGCCGATGGCAGTGAGCACGCTGGCCCGCCCGAAGACAAGCCCAAGCACATCAGTCCGCTCGGCGCCGAGCGCCATACGCACGCCAATCTCCGGTATGCGCTGCGACACCGTTTGCGACATGACGCCGAAGATCCCGACGGCCGTGAGCAGCAGCGCGAGGCCGGCAAACGCGGAGAACAGCCAGGCGGCAACCCGCGTCCTCCACATGGCATCGCTCACCCGCTCATCCATCGTCTTCACTTCTGCGAGCGGCAGGTTCGAGTCGAGCTGCCTGACTTCCTGGCGGATCGCGGTGGCGAGGCTCGCCTGATCGAGCCGGCTGCGGACAAAGAGCCGCATGCGTGCCTGGGGCGCCTGCAGAAATGGAATGTACGCATCAGGGACCGATGCGCTTTCAATCGTGCTGTACCGGACATCGGACACGACACCGATCACTTCGGCGCCCTTCTCGAATCCGCTCGCCCCGAGCGTGATCGTCTTGCCGATGGGATCGGCGTTGGGCCAGAACGCTTTGGCCGCGGTTTCATTGACGAGCACCACTCTCGGACGCTCCGTTCTGTCCTCGGCCGTAAATAACCGGCCTTTACGCAACTGAATGCCGACCGTCGAAAAATATTCCGGAGTTGCCCAGTGCACGCCGATGCTCGGCATCCCGGGCTTCACCTTGAACTGGCCACGCTCGAAGCCCGCGATGGTGCTGCTGCAGCCGCCGGATACCGGCGGGCAGTTGGCGACGCCAACGGATTCCACACCGGGCAGCGCTCGAAGGCGATCGGCGAGTTGCGTAAAGAAAATGCCTCTCCGCTCGGCGTTGTAGCCGGCATTGGGCAGATCGACCCGGGCGGTCAGCACACGCTCAGCGCTGACCCCGATTCCGGTTCCGTGTAGACGCGCGGCGCTCTTGATCATGAGTCCGGCACCAGCCAGCAGCACGAGCGCGAGCGCGATCTGTGCCGTCACGAGCGCGCCGCGCGCGCCGAACCCGTGAAATCCCGTTGCGGTTCCACCTCGGCCGCCGGTCCTCATCGCCTCGATCGGACGCAGCGACGCCGACTGCATGGCAGGCACCAGCGCAATGAGCGCCGACACGACGGCCGCGACACCGCAGGTGAACAGCAGCGTGGCCGAGTCGAGACCGATCATGCCTGCACCGACGCGGGCAAGGCCGTCGGCACCGGGGATGCGTCGTGCGCCTGGCGCCATCGGCGCGCGGAAAAACACATCGGCATCAGGCAGCAATATCGACGCCGCATCGAGCAGCATTCCCGCCACGACAATGCCGAGCGCCGATCCGAAACCGGCAAGCACCAGGCTCTCGACGACGAACTGGCGCGCGATCTGCGCGCGGCTCGCGCCGATCGCCGATCGCACGGCTACTTCCCGCCGCTGGCCCAGCGCTTTGGCGATCAGGAGATTCGTCAGATTCACGCACGCAATCAACAGCACCAGTCCGACCGCACCGAGCAGCACCAACGCCGCACGACGCAGATCACCGTCGACGCGAGATGAATAGAGCGATGCTGCCGTCGCACCCCACGATTTGCCGTCGTAGTTGCTGATCTCCGCGTACTCCGCGCTGATCTGCGTTCCGACGACCCCAACCGCCGCAATCGCCTGAGCCTCCGAAACATGCACCTTCCGCCGCGCGACGAGGTAGTAACCGTGTGCATAGCGCTGAGTCAGGAATGATGGTTCATAGACGGCGAACGGCACCCACGCCTCAGCGTTACCGCTCAGCCCCTTGAAGCCGGGAGGCAGCACGCCGACGACGGTGTAAGGCGCCGAGTTGACTTGGATGGTGCGGCCGACGATCGCGGGATCGGCGTTGTAGCGGCGTGTCCAGAGCGCGTGACCAATCATGACCACGGCCGGTTCGCCCGCACGATGCGCTTCAGCGCCGGTAAACCCGCGCCCGAGGATGGGCGTGATGCCGAGAATTCCCGGATACCGATCCGTGACCACTTCGCCGCGCACGCGCTCGGGATTGGAATCACCCGAAAGGCTCAGATCGCGGCCGGCGAAGAGCGCCGTGTTTTCGAACGTCTGCTGGATATCCAGGAACGTGCGGTACTTCGGGTACGACCACACCGCTTCCATCAACGTACCCGCCTGTGCTTCACGACCAGGTGCGAGCAAATGGACAAGCATCAGCCGCTCGGGATCGCGGAACGGCAGCGGCTTCAGCAGTACCGCATTCACGACCGCAAACATCGCCGCGTTCGCGCCGATGCCGAGCGCGAGCGTCAGCACGGCGACGACAGTGAAGCCTGGGTTTTTGAGCAGTGTGCGACACGCGTAGCGGAGATCTTGAATCACGGTTACTCTCTCAGCAACTGCGCGGGATCGACGCGCGTGGCACGCCGCGCGGGAAGGAAGCTCGCGATGGCGGCGATTAGTCCGAGCATCACACAGGCCGAGGCCAGCAGCAGCGGATCATTCGGCTTGATGCCGAATAACAACGACGCAACACTGCGGCCCGCCAGCAGAGATAGCCCAAGACCTCCCATGACGCCGACGAGAACCAGTTTCCCTGCCTCGCTCATGACCAGGCCGAGCACGTCGATCCGCCGGGCGCCGAGCGCAACACGCACCCCGATCTCCGGCCGCCTTTGCGCGACCACGTACGACAACATTCCGTAGAGGCCGACGACGGTCAGGACGACCGCGAGCACGCCGAAAAATCCTGCCAGCATCGCCAGCAGCCGCTCGCGGACGAGCCCGTCTCGAATGCGCGTTTCGAAGACGGAAAACTCACTGATGGCATCAGGGTACCGCCGAGCGATGTGATCTCTTACCCTCCCAATGGCCACGGCCGGCGGGACACTCGAGTGAATCATCACGCCGGCACCCGGTCCTGGCGAGGGATGCTGCGAATCGGGGCCAAACACCATTGCGCGCCGCTCGCCGCGCAGATCGTTGTACTGCGTATCCGGGATGACGCCGACGATTTCGTACAGCGTCGATGGATATCGCGGCTCTTCTCCGGTCCGCAATGTCTGGCCGATCGGATCGGCCCCGCCGGCGAACCGCTTCACGAAGGTCTCGTTGACGATCGCGACTCGAGGCGACGTTCTCGTGTCGCGCAGGCTGAAATCCCGTCCACGAAGAACGGGAATGCCCATCGTTGCGAAATAGCCAGGGCTGACCCACGTAAATTGGGCGCTTTCCTGAACCGCACCCACGCGAATACCGTGACTCCAGCTCCCTCCGAGCAGCGGCGTATTCGACGTCGTGCCCGCGTTGACGATGCCAGGAACTGATGTGATTTCGGCCAGCAGCTCGCGCCTGAAATCGTCGAATCGCCCGGGGACAATCGATTCGGGAAATCGAACCAAGGCGAGCGAAATTCCCTCGTGCCGCATGCCGGTGTCGACCGACATGAGGTTTCTGAAGCTGCCGACGAACAGCAGAGCGGCGACGAGCATCACGACGGCCATCGCGATCTGCATGGCCACCATCAGCCGCTGAACCAGCATGCGCTCGTGGCCGGCGGTTGCCCCCCTGCCGCCCGACTTCATGGCCCCGATCGCGTCGATACGAGCCGCGCGAACCGCAGGTGCGATACCGAAGATGACGCATGTGGCAGAGGCGACAACGGTTGCAAACAGAAGCACGCGCCAATCGGTCGACAGCGTCAGATCGGGCGCGCCCCCGCCTGTTGAAATCGCGTAGAGCATCAGATGGCCGAGACTGCGCGCCAGCACGATCGCCACGATAGTGCCGGCGGCGGCGAGCACGCAGCTTTCGGCGGCGAATTGACGAATCAGCGCCATGCGGGACGCGCCGATCGCGACGCGCACGGCCACCTCGCGATCGCGCGCGCTGGCGCGCGCGAGCAGCAGGTTTGCCAGGTTCGCGCATGCAATCAGGAGAATCAGCGCTGTGATGGCCAGCAAGAACTGCAGCGCATCCTCATACTGTGTCCGCAGGGCGCTCACGCCGGTCGCCGCTGGGTACGTCGCGAGGCGGAATGACTTGAAGCGTTCGATACTCTGCGAGCTGTACCCGGTCGGAGCCGCGGCCTCGAAGATCCCGGCGCTGAGCGCGTCGAGGTGCGCTGAGGCGCGCGCGTTCGTCCAACCCGGTCGAAGCCGGCCCATCACGGCGATGTCGAAGAGCTCGCGGCGCAGCTCGTTCGGCTGGCACAGCGGCAGCGCAACGTCGAACGACTCGCCGACGGCGACGCCGAAGAATCCGGGCTCTGCAACACCAACGACGTCGACGAGATCGAGATTGACGCGAAGCCGGGCCGGTAGTTCGATGCCCCCCATTCGTTGCTGCCAGAATTGGTAACTGACCACGGCAGCCGTAGCCGGACACGCCGCCATCTCGTCGGCCGGCTCAATCAATCGGCCACGATGCGGCGTCACCCCGAGCGTGCTGAAGTACCCCCCGCTGACAGCGATGCCGTTGGCGGCGCGCAAATTGCTTCGCTCGCCCACGCGAAGCTCGCGCGTGCCCCACGCGAACATTCCATCCAGCGCCTGCTGGTGCTTCCGCAGCTCTTCCCATACCGGCCGGGTCAACTGCACGTACTGCCCGGGGTTCACGCCGAACCCGCGATTGCCTCCGACAATGCGCACCTCGACGAGCTCGTGCGGATTCGGAATCGGAAGTGGACGGAGCGCGACGGCATCGATTAATTGAAAGATCGCCGTGTTCGCGCCAATACCGAGGGCGAGCGTCAGCACGGCCACGATCGTGAAGCCGGGATTTTTCAGCAGCGTGCGGAACGCGTAACGAAGGTCAGAGATCATAAGCGCTTTTCTTTGTCGCTACTCATACCGCAAAGCCACCATCGGATCGATGCGGGCGGCCCGCCGTGCCGGGATCCACGCCGCAGCCAGTGCAGCTGCCGACAGCGTCGCAATGACACCGGCAATCGTGATCGGATCCGACGGACGGATCCCGAACAGCATCGTCGTCATCATGTCAGTCATCGACCGCGCGGCCACCAGCCCGATGAACAGTCCGACCAACACGGGCAGCATTCCCTGCCAAATCGCCTGTCGCAGCACATTCGATGAGGTCGCGCCCAGCGCGACGCGGATGCCGATCTCGCGCGTTCGCTGGGACACGCCGAACGCCACTACGCCGAACACGCCGACGATGGCCAGCCCGAGGGCAGCCATCGCGAATAGCGTGAGCATGATCAAACTGAACCGGCGTGGCGACAGTGTTTCTTCGAGCACGTCATCGGCCGTTCGAATTGCAGCGATGGGCAGCTCACTGTCGAGCGTGCGTAGTTCGGTTCGCAACTGATTCGCGACAGGCGCTTCGTTGCTGCGGGTCCGGACGACAAGGAACATCTGGCCGGCCGGAAATTGCGTGTGCGGGATGTAGATTTCCGGTTGAGGTTCAGAATGCAATGCGCGCTGTCGAGTGTTGCCGACGATGCCCACAATCATTCGCGGCTTCGGCCCGAGAATCGTGACGAACTGGCCGATCGGATCCTGGTCCGGAAAGAATCGCTCGGCCATTGCACGATTGACCACCGCCACCAACTGCGAGCCAGAGCGATCCGCGCTCTCGAAGTCGCGCCCGCGCAAGAGAGGAATGCGCAGGGTCTGGAAGTAGCCCGGAGTCACAGTCACCAAATCCGCGCCCGGTCTCTCTCCTGGGGCCCCCAGGGTCTGTCCCGCAATTTCAAACATCACGTTCGCGCTCACACCCGAGAACGGAAATACGCTCGTCGCAGCCGCTGTCTCGACGCCAGGGATTGCACGTGCCCGCTCGACCATCTGCTCGTACAGCCGAATGCAGCGCTCAATTGGGTACGACGCCCGTGGAAGAAAAAACCTGACGGTGACGACACGATCGCTGGTGAACCCCGTATCCACCTGTAAGAGACGGTGAAAACTATGCATGAGGAGCCCGGCACCGACGAGCAGGACGACTGCCGCGGCAACCTGAAATGCCAGAAGCGATGGACGAAGCCGTCCGCTGCGAGAGGCTCCACGAATCGTGAGCGACCGCTGCAGATTCGTGCGCGATCCTGACAGTGCCGGAGCCAGGCCGAACAACACAACCGCCAGGCCCGACACCACGAACGTGAACATGAGGACTGTCATGTCCAGCGTGACTTCGCCAGCGCGCGGCATCGTGGTCAACGCAACGAGCGGACCAATCGCGGCCAACGCAAAGACCCAGCCCCATACACCGCCGCAGACAGCAAGCACGCCGCTTTCCACGAGCAACTGCCGGATGAGTTGCGCCCGGCTCGCGCCGAGCGCGGCGCGCACCGACATCTCTTCCCGGCGCACGGTCACTCGCGAGAGGAGCAGGCTGGCCACGTTGGCACAGGCGATGAGCAGCAGGCAGCAGACCGCACCGGCGAGCACCCACAACGGCCGGTTGACCGTTCCTGTGCTCGCCTGCAAGAGGCCCTGCACATCGACGCCCCACTCCTTGTTGAATTCCGGGTATGCCTCAGCAGACCGGGCAGCGATGCCAGTCAGTTCGGCTTGCGCCTCTTCGATGGTCGCATCCGGCTTGAGCCGGCCAACCACATTCAGCAGGTGATAGCCGCGGTTCATTCCTGGCTCGGGAACGAGCGGCGCCCAAACCTCAGTGATCTTCTCGGGGAAGGCAAACCCTGCCGGCATGATTCCGACGATGGTGTGAGGCCGTCCGTTCAATGCCACGCTTCGGCCGACGACGGCTCTGTCACCGCCGAAGCGCCGCTGCCAGAGGCCATGTGAGAGGACGACCAGGCGCGGGTCATCATCTGCGTCAGTAAACACCCGGCCGACAAGCGGCGCTGTCCCCAGAGTCGGGAACAGCGATGCAGTCACCAACGCACCGCGAAGCCGCTCCGGTTCTTCGATACCGGTCAGGTTGAACGTAATGCCCCATGCCCCGCCGATCTCCTGAAGACGGGAACTCTGCCGCCAGTCGTTGTAGTCCGGCAGCGTTGCGAACTCGGGACCGGATCGGACGTGGCGTTGCACAACAGAAATCAAGCGAACGGAATCCGGATACTGCAGCGGCTGCAACAGGACGCTGTTGACGACAGCAAAAATCGCCGTCGTCGCGCCGATGCCGAGCGCGAGCGTGAGGACGGCCGCTGCAGTGAAGCCCGGCGTGCGTGCCAGCGAGCGAATCGCGTAGCGAAGATCTCTGGTCACGCGTTTCGCCTGACTCAAGAAGACTGCCAGCCCAAACGGTGAAATGGGGCCGATTTTGAGCGAAACATGCATGCTCTCGTCCGGTGCTGGGCCCTGCCGTCCCGGAATCGGACGGGTTGGGCCCGAACATGTCAGGGCTGATGGCAGATGGCTGATGGCGGAAACTCCGAGCGCATTCACATTCGCTTCACAGTCGGTCTCCAGACTGTTCGCATGGAGGCTATATGACTGAGTATTCTGATCGTTCACGTTGGTGGTTCTTCATGGTGGCTGCGCTCGTCGCGCTCGTGGCCGGATACGTGGCGTATAACGCCGGCGTCTCGCACGGCGCAGCCGTCGCGGCCATTCAAGCGCAAGCGCCGGCCGCTGGGACGTATCCCTACCCGTATCCGTATCCGTATGCGTATGGCTGGCATCGGCCCTGGCGGTTCGGATTCGGACCGCTGTTCTTCCTGCTGCTGTTCTTTCTCTTCTTCCGCGGCTGCTGGGGCTGGGGTGGGCCGTGGCGGCGGCATTGGTACTATGAGGACAGAGCTCGCATGAAGGAGGAGCCGTCTGGCGACAATCCTGGTCGTGGATGACGAGCGGAAAATTGCCGACATCGCGCGCGATTATCTGCAGCATGCCGGCTACTCCGTTCTCACCGCGCACACCGGCGATGACGCGCTGACGCTGGCCCGTGCGCGGCGGCCGGACCTGGTCGGTACTCGACCTCCGGCTGCCGCGCATCGACGGCATCGACGTCGCCAGAACGCTGAGGCGCGAGTCGCCGGTGCCGATCATCATGCTGACGGCGCGCGCCGACGAGTCGGATCGCCTGCTCGGCCTCGAAGTCGGCGCCGACGACTACATGACCAAGCCGTTCAGCCCGCGCGAGCTCGTCGCGCGGGTGCGGGCGGTCCTGCGGCGCGCGTCGGCCGCACCAGCCGGCGATCAGCTGCGCATCGGCGACGTGACGCTCGATGTGCCCAAAATGACCGCGACTCGCGCGGGCACGTCAATCGACCTCACACCCACGGAATTCCACCTGCTCGCAAAGCTTGCGCAGCATCCAGGCCGCGTGTTCACGCGCGAGCAGCTGCTCGATGACGTACGTGGCGACGATGCCGAGACCTTCGACCGATCGATCGATGCCCACGTCAAGAACATCCGGCGCAAGCTCGAACCTGATCCTCGCCGGCCACGTTATCTGCTGACGGTCTACGGAGTCGGGTACAAATGTGCGGAGGCATGAACCATCCGCATCGACATCGGCGACACGACTGGCACAAGGGCCGCCGGCCTTTCGTGTTCCGCGCTGGTCTGCTGTTTGCTCCCCTGCTGATTCTCACGGTCATGGGCGCGGCACGGCTCGTCGGGTGGCTGCTTGTCGAGCTCGGCATCGCGACGCCGTGGTTTCTGCGCGCTGGATGGCCACTCTGGGTGGCGGCGCAGCGGGTTGCTTTCGTCGCGCTGCTGTTTCTCTTCGTCATGCGCCGTGTCGGGCGCCCGCTTGGCGACGTGGTGGATGCTGCCGATCGGGTCGCCGAGGGCGATTTCGCGGTGCGCGTACACGAGCATGGACCGCCGTGGGTGCGATCGATGGCGCGGGCGTTCAACGGGATGACGTCGCGGCTCGAGCAGCAGCATCGCCTGCGCCGAGACATGATGGCCGATATCGCGCACGAGCTGCGCACGCCGCTGGCGGTGATGCAGGGGCGCCTGGAAGGGATCCTTGACGGCGTGTACCCTCGCGACGAACGGCAGGTCGCGCAGGTTCTCGACGACACACGACACCTGGCGCGGCTCGTCGAAGATCTGGGAACGCTCGCCCACACCGAGGGCGGGACACTTACGCTCGCGAGAGTGCCGACCGACATCGGCGTCCTCCTTGAAGATGTTGCCGCTTCACTGCAGCCGGAAGCCGATGCGCGAAACATCACGATTCAGGTGAGTGCGCCGGCAGGGCTGCCTCTTGTCGAAGCGGACGGTGTGAGGCTTCGCGAGGTGCTGATCAACCTGATTTCGAACGCGTTGAGGTATTCACCCGCCGGGGGCACCGTCTCGGTTGACGCGCTGGCCGCCGACCAGACGATGTCAATCCGGGTTCGCGATCGTGGCCCCGGCATCGCAGCGGCCGAGCTGCCGCACGTCTTCAATCGCTTTCACAAGGGCCCATCATCTACTGGATCGGGCCTGGGTCTGACCATCGCGCAAAACCTGGTGACCGCTCACGGCGGC
Source organism: Vicinamibacterales bacterium (assembly GCA_963811435.1). Taxonomy (GTDB): domain Bacteria; phylum Acidobacteriota; class Vicinamibacteria; order Vicinamibacterales; family JAMQPK01; genus JAMQPK01. The sequence continues at coordinate 1,024,941 of CAWERD010000002.1, read as the reverse complement.
ACGCTTCGCGCCGAAAGCCGTGAGGGCGAGGGCACGACGATGATTGTGGCGTTGCCGATCTAAACCTACTCTGCGCGCATTGCACGTGCCGGATTCGTGCGCGACGCGCGCAGCGACGGGATCAATGTCGCAACACCAGCGATCGTCAGTAGTGTTGCGCTGACTCCCGCGAACGTCATTGGATCCTGCGGGGTAACCGCAAAGATCATCGATTGGAGGATTCGACTCGCGAAGATCGCGCCAACCAGTCCCACCGCCAGGCCGACGATGACAATCGTCAAGCCTTCTGCGAGGAACCTGCGCACGACCAGCGTTCCGGTCGCGCCGAGCGCCATTCGGATCCCGACTTCCTGCGTCCGCTGCCCTACCGCGTACGCGGTAAGCCCGTACATCCCGATGACCGCGAGACCCAGGGCAGCAGCAGCGAAGACGCCGAAGAGCGTCATGAGGAACCGTTGCGTTTCCAGATCGGCCGCAATCACGTCGTCCATCGTCTCGAATCTGAGGAAAGGAAGCTGCGGCGCGGAGGACTGGACGATCTTCCGGACCTGCTGAGCTACGTTCGGGTCGGACGCCTTCATTCGGACAGCCCAGCTCATCGGGAAGAAATTGTTGCCGACCACATCGCTATCGGGCACCTGGGCCAGTGGAACGTAGATGACGGGAGGCGCCGGTGCTCCAAGGGCGTTCATCCCACGCGTCCATCCCGCTGCCGATTGACCTTTGACATCGGCGATGATGCCGACAATCTGTCGCGGTGGATCGTTGCCCATGAGCCGAACGATCTCGCCTACGACGTGCGGCCGTCCGAACAACAGCCGGGCAAACGTTTCGTTCACGATGGCGACGCGTGTGCCTTGCGCGTGGTCGCCGGTAGAGAACGCACGGCCGTCTCGCAGTCGGATGCCAAAAACGGCGAAATAGTCGGTGCTGATCCAGCGCCAGTCAACCGCACGTGGGCTTTTGAGGATGCCTCCCGCGGGAGGGTGAATCGGCAGGTTGAGGCCACGTTCGACCGGAATGTTGTTGGCGACCGCCACCGACGCTACGCCCGGAAGCGCACGCAGGTCAGCCAGTGTCCGGTCGAAAAACGCGCCGACACCACCTGGCATCTGCGAGGCCGATCCCTGCAGCGACATCTTGCCGATCACGATGTTGCCGGCATCAAACCCCAGCGGCGCGCTTCGCATATTCACGAAGCTGCGGATGAGCAATCCGGCCCCGACCAGCAGAACGACCGCGAGCGCAACCTGAGCGGCGGTAAAAATCTGCCGTAGCCGAAGGGCGTGCCTGCCGGCGCTGTGGCGCCCACCCTCCCACAACGCGGTTCGCACATCGAGACGTGCGACGTTGAAGGCAGGTGCCAGGCCGAACAATATCCCGGCACCGACAGCTACCGTCAGCACTGCACCGGCAACGCGCCAATCGAGTGCGACCTCGTAGTTGCCGAGCAGGCCGCGCGGAACGCCCGCCAGAAGCGCCTCGAGCCCCCAGCGCGCCACAAGCATCCCGAGCACGGCGCCACCCACGGCGAGCAGGTCCTGACTCGGTCAGCACCTGCCTGACAAGCCGGCCGCGGCCACCACCAAGTGCCGCACGCGTCGCCATTTCGCGGCGTCGCCCAAGGCCACGGACAAGTTGAAGACTCGCCACGTTGACGCACGCGATGAGCAGCAGAAATCCGACAGCAGCCGTCAGCACCACGAGCGGGTCGCGATTGCTGAAACCGAGAAATTCCTGCAGCGGCGTCCACCGCAGGGACGCAGCGCGCGACACAGACACGTCCTGAACCTCACGCTGCAGCGTCCAGCGCATCGCGTCCAGTTCCGCCGCACTCTGCGCATCCGAGAGATCGGAACGAAGCCGGCCGATGATGGCGTAGTTGAAGGCATTGCTTCGCGGTGACGCGCGAAGTGGCGTCCAGAGATCGACCGCAGGCGTCTGCCAGAATGCGGCAGGCATGACACCGACGACGACATGAGGCACGCCACCAAGTTGAATCGACTGCCCTACGATATCGCCGCTGGCGCCGAAGGACCTTTTCCACAGCGCATGACTCAAGATGACTGCGCGCGGACCTCCAGACTGGTCCTCAACGACGTTGAACCCGCGTCCGATCGCAGGACGGATGCCGATGACATCGAAGTACCCACGCGACACCGTCATGCCGATGACGTGCTCGGCCTGACGGCCGTTCGAAAGATTCCAACCACCGACACCACCGCTGGCGGCCACATTCTCGAATGATCGCGCGCGATCGCGCACGTAATGAAATGCCTGCCCGCTCAGATTGAGCGTGCCCGGTGATGCGAGCACGAAGAGGCGATCGGCATTGGGGTAAGGCAGAGGCCTGAGCAGCACGCCGTACGTGACGCTGAAGATCGCCGCCGTCGCGCCGATACCCAGGGCCAGCGTCAGCAGCGATGCGAGCGAAAATGCCGGCGCACGCACGAGCGATCGCAACCCGTGTCGAAGGTCTTGAAGAACAGATTCCATTTGTCTCAATGCCTCAAGCTATTCGAATCGAAGCGCCTGAACCGGATCGATTAACGTGACAGGTAGGGGAAGGAAAAAGGAAGAACGAAACACGAATAGGACGCGCCGCTTCGCGGCGGCACGCCGGGCTTTGGGTCATAGGGACGAACGACCCTCCACTTCAAAAAGAACTGGAGCCTTTCCTTCGGGAAGCCCACGAATTCATCGCGATGCTGACGACGTCCCTGAAGAATGCCCGCTTATCTCAATCTCGCGGTACGCAGAACACGCGATGAGCCCTCTGTGCCTGCATTGATATTTTCTGCAACGACAGAATCCGTCGGCGAGCAGTTCTATTCGTTTGTCGCTCTTCGTTTTTGTTACGACTCTTCTTTCGACTCCCAGACTCTCCGACTCTCCGACTCTTCCGACTCTTCCGACTCTTCCGACTCGAGGACTCGGGGACTCTCAGGACTCTTTCGAGAACGACTCTTTCGTCGACGACTCTTTCGGGAACGAGTCCCTCGTAAACCCGATTTCCTGATTCAGCTTGTGCGCCGTCTGCTCATCGACAATCTGCCCGTCGAAGAGATGAATGGTGCGGTCGGCGTGGCGCGCATACCGGGGATCGTGCGTCACCATGCAGAGCGTCGCGCCGGCCCGATGCAGCTCGCGAAGCAGCTCCATGACGGCTTCGCCGTTCTTGGAGTCGAGGTTGCCGGTCGGCTCGTCCGCCAGCAGGATGGACGGCTCGCCGGCGACCGCGCGCGCCACCGCCACGCGCTGCTGCTGACCGCCCGAGAGCTGGCTGGGATAGTGCTTCGCGCGATGCGCCATGCCCACGCGCTCGAGCGCGTCCTGCACCCGCTTGCGCCGCTCGGCCGACGGCATGCCGCGATAGGTGAGCGGCAGCTCGACGTTATCGAAGACCGTGAGGTCGCCAATCAGGTTGAAATTCTGAAAGATGAACCCGATCTCGCGGTTGCGGGTTCGCGCCCGCTCGCGCATCGTCAGGTTGGCGACTGGCTTGCCGTTCAGCCAGTACTCGCCGCCGGTAGGCGTGTCGAGCAGCCCGAAGATCGACAGCAGCGTCGACTTGCCGCAGCCCGATGGCCCGGCAATCGAAACATACTCGCCTCGCACAATCTCCAGGTGGATGCCGCCCAGCGCATGGGTCTCGACTTCGTCGGTGTAGAAGACCTTCTTGACGCCATCAAGCTTGATCAGATTCTGATCCATGATTCCTCACGGTCCGGCTGAAGCCGGACACTACCGAGCCGAACCCACCAACCACTAACCACCACCAACCACTGATACACCTATTACGGCGTTCCGCATGGCGGGGTTCCGGATAAATTCAACCGGTCGTACTCCGCGTATTGCGACATGTCGGTCAGCACCACGCAGTCGCCGACGTTGAGGCCCCGGACCACCTCGATGGTGTTCACGGAGCTGCGTCCGAGCTCGACAGGCGTCAACGTCGCTCCTGAACGATCTGGAGACAACTTGAACAAGCTCATCTTCGTCGCTTCCTGCCCAAACGCCGGACGCCCCACGAAGAGCACGTTGTCGAGCCGCTCGAGCTCAATAGTCCCATCGATGCCCATGTCGGGTCGCGCGCCGCGCGGCAGCGCTTCGTCGAGCGCCACATCGACGGTCACCGTTCCGTTTCGCGCGGCAGGATCGATACGCACGACCCGCCCCCTGGCCTCACCGTTGCGCGTGTCGACCACTGCCTTCTGGCCGATGACGACATCTCTGATCTGCGTTTCAGCGATCTGCAGCTGCGCCTTCAGACGTGTCGGATCGACGACGCGCGCGAGGTTCGTGCCTGGCCCAATGCGTTGTCCGACCTGCACCGGCACTTCCTGCAAAACGCCTGAGAAGCCGGCACGAATCTTCAGGCCGGTCGCCTCCTGCCGTCTCAGAGCGGCCATCGTCTCGCGCCTCTGTACTTCCGACTGCTGTACGGCCAGCTTTACCGCAAGCGTCTTTTCGCTGTTGGCGAGTCGCTGCTCTTCCATCTTCTGCCGCTTGGCCGCAGTCTCGGCCAGAAGCTTCGAGCGGCGGAGCTGAATCGCGGGAATGAACCCGTTCTTGGCCATCTGCTCGTCGGCATCGGCATTCATCTGCGCCTGCGCCGCATCGGACGCAACCGCCGCGGTCGCGGCGCGCTGGGCAAGCAGATCGCGATCGAGATCGGCCTTCAACACCTCGTAATTGTCCTTCGCCGTGCGCAGATCGAGATCCGCGGTCAACGCTGCCTGCTGGGTCTGGGGATTAGCCAACTCAACGAGAACCGTGTCCGCTTCGACGGGGGTGCCGGGCAGAACGACCACGCGCTCGACGGTTCCGTCGGTCATCGCCGTGATCCAGCGAATCTCGTCCGGTACCAGCACGCCCGTGCCGCGCACATTTCGCAACATCGTCCCGCGCTTCACTGGTTCAATCCACAATCCGCCGGCCTCGACGGTCGGCGCGGCAGGCCGCAATCGGGCGAGCGCCACCGTTGTCACGACAACCAACAAGGCCGCCGCGGCGCCGGCGATAATCCGGTTCCGCTTCCGCCGCTGAGCAACTTCCGGGGGCCTGGCTACATCCATTTGCCGTCTACTAAGCTCAAGAACCCTGCCACCAATCGGCGGTCAAACCAAGGGGTTTTTGGCCCTCTATATAAGGATGCCGTCCGTCGATGGGATCGCCGTCCCACGAGCGGACGTCCCTTGAATCCTCATTCCTCACGCAACGCACGCACCGGATCCATCCGAAGTGCCCTTCGGGCCGGCAGCCATGTCGCGCACAACGCGACCGCCGTGATCGTGACGCCGGCCGAAAGCAACACTACCGGGTCGGTCGACGACGCTTGATACACGACGCTCGAGAGCACCTTGCTGGCCGCAACACCAAGAGCAATGCCCGCCGACGCACCAATCACCATCAACGTGCCAGTCCGTCCAAGGACGGCGCCGAGCACTTGCGCAGGCCTCGCACCAACGGCGACACGAATGCTGATTTCGCGCGAACGCTTCGCGACCGTATACGCCGCGAGACCATAAACACCCGTAGCAATCAGCACCGCCGCCAGCGCGGCGAAGACGTTCAGCGTGATCGTCGCCGCCCATGCTGGAACGAAGACGTACGCCACTGCCTCGTCGAGTCCCCCAAGCGAATAGAGAGGCAGGTCGGCGTCGAACTGTCGCATCCGTTCACGAATCTCGGATGCAATCTCCGGCTGGGGCCGGGTTGATCGCGCCACGATCATCGTCGACATGCTGGCCGACTGAAGGATCGGAAAGAAGACCGCTGGTTTTGCGGCTTCGGTAACCGTCTGGTACTTGCCGTCTTCGACAATGCCGACGACTTCGATCGGAGGCGCAGCGCTGCCACCCCGTCGAAAACGCCAACCGGTTTTGCCGCCGCTGTCAAACGCGCTCGCGAAGGTCTCGTTCACGATCGCAACCAGTGGAGCACCGTCGTCATCCTGCCAGGAAAAGTCCCGGCCTCTGAGAAGCGCCGTCCCAATCGTGCGGAAGTAGTCAGGCGAAACCTGGTAATAGCTTGCAGTGCGTCCTGATGGTTGAGATTGACCCTCCGGCCGATCCGCGGAGACACCCGTCGTCGACTGATCGATGAAGAGCGGCGTGGAATTGCCGTACGCCGCTGACGTCAGACCAGGAATCGACGCGACGGTCCCGAGCGCGCGCCGCTGAAATTCGCGGGCCGCCGGGCGCGTGTAGCCGGCAAGGCCCAAATCGAAGCCGGCCACCGTCACCTCATTCACATCCATCGCCACGTGCGTGTGAAACGCGGCCGACAAACCCCGCACCGCGACGATGCCCGAGGTCACGAGCACGCAGCAGCAGGCAATCTGCACCGCCAGGAGCAGATCGCGAAGCGGCCAGCGCGATGAACGGCCCCAGCTTCGCGATGCGCGAAGCGACGCGCTGGGATCGACGTGCCACGCACGCCAGACAGGCGCAATCGCCGACATCAACGCTGCAGCCAGTACCGCGCTCATCACAAAAAAGACCACTCTTGCATCGGCGTGAACGTCGAATTGCGCCGGCAGCTCGACGGGAATCCGCCAGCGCGTCAGGAATTCCAATGCGTAATGCGCCACGATGAGTCCACTCGCACCACCGGCCACGACAAGCAGGAGCACCTCGAACACAATCTCACGTGAGAGGCGCGCGCGGCCGGCCCCAAGCGCCATCTTGACGCCCATCTCTCTGACGCGATCGATCGAGCGCACCACGAAGAGCGCCGACAGGTTGACGCATGCGGCCAGCAGCACCAGACCCGCCAGCAGCATCACGGCCGCGGAAAACGACGTGACCGGCGCACGCAGCATGTCGCCCGCCAGGCCCGGAGTTGCCAGCGTGAAGCGCGGCACACGGCTCCATCCGAGCTCACGCCCGAGCACACTCCCCACGGCGTTGAGATTTTCTTCGGCCTGCTGCTTGCTGACTCCGATTCTGGTCCGCGCCAGGACCGATGTGTTGCTGGTGCCGCGGTTTTCGAGCCACGAGTGGCCCTCGATGTGCGGCTGCATCATCATCGGCACCCAGATTTCGGGCATGTAAAACAACTCGGTCCCGCGGAATCCCTCCGGTGCCACTCCCAGAATCGTGAACGGGCGTCCGTTCAGGCGAATCACCCGCCCGGCAATCGCCGGATCGCCGGCAAATCTCGACCGCCAGGCGGCGTGACTCAAGACCGCGTACGGCGCCGCGTCAGGCGTGACGTCTTCGTCGGCGCGGAAGAATCGACCAATTGCCGGTTTGACGCCGAGGAGGTCGAAATAGTTGCCCGTGGCGAGGTATCCCCACACCCGTTGCGAGCCTGCCTCGGTCTGCAGCGCCATTGGCGCAATTCTGTAGGCGGCGAACCCTGAAAACAGTTGGGCCCGATCTCGAATGTCCCGGTAGAGAGGAAAGGAGTGCGAATACCCCTCCCCGCGCTGCATGAAAAACACCTCTTCCGGGCGCTCGATGGGCAGCGGCCGGACGAGCAGCGCGCTCAGCACTCCGAAAACGATGGTGTTTGCCGCAATGGCCAGGGCGAGGGAGCCTATCCCCGCAATCGCGAACCCCGGGCTGCGCACGATGTTTTTGAAGGCGAGCGTGAAGTCCTGCATAGGCGCCAGCCTCTCAATTCGCGTGCCTCAGCCGCTCGACGAAATACGGCTCATCCGCCGGAATGAGACCCCGCCGTTCAGTGTTGAGATAGGCCGTCCCACCGGCGGACGTGCCTACCAGCCGTATAACCGGGCGGGATTGTCCACGAGGATGAGACGCCGCGTCGCCGCGTCCGGCACCCAGGTGGGCAACAGATTCAGAACCATCCCGTCGTCCACCTGAACATGGACCGCGAGGTCGGTCGGTTTGCGGCCGGGCACCGGATTCGAGCCAGGATGCGGCCAGTTCGTGCCCCACAAAATGCGTTGCGGGTTTGCCGCGACGAGCGCCCGCGCCAGCGGGGCCACGTCGGCAAGATCGCTCTGCGTGGACACGAGATCGGCGCCGCCGGAGATTTTCACGTAGGCCTTGCCCGCTTTCACGAGGCCGACGAGCGCGCTAAATCCAGGCTGCTGCACACCGCCCTTGCCGGTCGCTCCACCGAAGTGATCGATCACGATCGGCACGGGAGACGCGAGGAACATGTCGTTGAGCGCGTCGATAATCGAAGGCTGCGTGTTGAACTGAATGTGCCAGCCGCGTTTTTGCGCGCGTGCCACCGCGTTCTGGAAGCGCTGTCGCGCCACGGCGGGATCGGTGATGCCTGCGGTCGCGAGATTCAGCCGAATGCCACGAATGCCGACTTTGCCCATCGCGTCGAGATCGGCATCGCTCGTCTTGTCGTCGATGACCGCGACACCGCGCGACCGCTCGCCAAGCGCGCGCATACCGTCGAGGGTGCACGAGTTGTCCGTGCCGTACACGCTGGGCTGCACAATCACGACACGCTCGAGGCGAAGCGAGGACAGGAGCTGCCGGAGCTGCTCGACCGACGCGGTTTCCGGCGAGTAGGTACGGCCCGAGAAAAACGGATACTGCTTCGGATCGCCGAAGACGTGCACGTGGCAATCGCACGCACCCGGCGGCACATCGAAGTTCACTTTCGTTTTCGGCAGAGGTACCTGAGGCAAATCCCGGCCGCACGCCGGCAACGAGCCCGGACACACCCATCGCCAGACCCGCCTTGAGAGCTTCGCGTCTTGTGATCATGGGGGGAGTATATAGATGAGAAGTGGAAAGTAAAAAGTAAGAAGTAGAAAGCAAAAAGTCAGGAACTGTGGTGGAACACCATGTGCTCGGAGACGAGATAGTTGGGAATCGCGCAGAGGAGGACGGCTGCGGTGTTTGCGATCTCGGGTGGCATGCCGGCGTACATGAGCACCGTCGTAATCGCGAGGTTGGCCAGGAGCGAGGCCGTCTTGGTCGCCTGATACCGCCAGTATCGCCGCAGCCAGCCGCCGAGTGACGTCTCGGGCCGATCACCCCACGTCCAGCGGTTGTGCGCCAGAAAATTCTGCAGTCCGGCGAGCTCGAGCGCAACGACTGTTGCCAGAAACGGGGCCCAGCCCCATCGGCGCGTCAGCAGCGCGATGGCGCCGATCTGCAGGAGGAATCCGCCGAACCCGACCAGGTTGAACACACCCCACCGCCGAAAATTCATCCGCACATTGAGATATGCGCAGCCACACAAGAAAAGGGGTCAGACCCCTTTTTCAGCGAAAAAAGGGGTCTGACCCCTTAAATGCAACGCGGGTGCTCGGATTCGAGTTTCGGCGGTCTTGCTCCGCGGCGCACCGCGCCGATGACCGGAATGTACTCGAGCTCCTGGCTCGCCGCGGCCGCGCGCAACAGAAGCCCGCCTCGGCTCATGTCGCCGCGGCCCACGAAATCGGACGGAAAGACCAGGCGAGACCCGAATATGGCACCCAGTACCTGGACGTACTTTTCAGATGCGACGCTGCCGAGCAGCACGAACTCTGCCGCGTCGCCTGCCGCCTCCGCAAGCTCGCGTGCGCTCTGCTCCAGCGGCGTGCGGTAGCCGGGGTTGGCCAGATTGATGTCGGCATCTGCAAAGCGAACCAGCACCTGCGAGGTAATGGTGGTTTCGGCGGGGACGAGTCCTTGATCCGGCGTGATGACGAACGCGCGTCCGAACTTCCGGGCGTACGTGATCTTGCCGCGGAAATACAGGCCGCTCATGTGCGCGAACAGGTCGCCGATCGGCACGCCTTCGGTGCGAAGCCGCGCGGCGACCGGAAACGTGGCCTTGGGCGACAGCACCTGTTGCGCCCGGCGTCCACGGCAATTTGCTGGAGACAGGAGGAAGACGCGCGCGCTCACTCGCCCGATCTTATCAGCGCCACGCTCCTCGGCCGAGAAGGAAGCAGCGAAAGCCCGATCATGAACAGCATGAGCGTGACGAACGCGATGTAGCCGGCAGCCGGATGAAGCACCGGCTGCGTCAGCGTCCCCAGCGTCACACCCTCGAGCATCGCGAGAAGGACACGCTTGAGCGTGCCTTCCCCAGGCCCGGACAACGCCGCAAGCACGATGAACTTCAGGACGAAAGCCGCGCCGGTGACAACCGCAAGGCTGCGCAGCACCGAGATGCGATCGTGCGAGCCCGCCATCGTGTTGAGCAACAGGACGAAGAGAAACACGTTGAAGAGCAGAAACGGCAGGCCCGATTCAGGAATCACGAGGTTGAAGACCTGCGTCGAGGCGAAGAACGTCGCGAGCACGACCACGAGACCGTTGAGATTCTCAGCCGGCGAACGCGACGCATGCATCAGCCGCTCGGGTGCGAGCACGTGCCCGCGCACGAGAACCCCGAACAGCATGATGCCGAGCACGAGTGCGAAGAGCGGCGGCGGCGTGAAGGTGAGGCGCTCTGACATTCTCACGCCGCCGAGCAGCACGACCGTCAGCAGCAACAGCGGCAGATAAACAGCTTCGGTGGCGGCTTTCATTTTCGCTTCCTGAACACGCGCATCGGGTTGAAGTCGGATGCGTCGGTCTGAAGGCCCTGAACGAGCTCGGCCCGCAGCTCGTCGGCGTTATGGATCTCGAGCTCGGGATCCTCGACGATCAGCCGGCCGTCGGGTGCCAGATCGATGGCCTTGTCGACGCGCTGCAGTCCCTGTCTGAAATATCTGTCATCCTGATACAGGCGGCCCCAACCTGATCGATAGTAGGAATAGGCAATGTAGAACTGTGTGCGCGCGTCGCGCCCGGCCGGATCCGCGCGCTCGAACGCCGCGCGGGACGCCTCGAGCTGCTCCCGCCGGAACAGTGCCAGCCCGTCGTCGAACGCCGGCTGATTGATGCGATACACGCCGACGGTGGCCGCGAGGCCGCCCGTGACCTCTGCGACCGACTGTGGCTGCTGGATGTACAACCAGATGATCGATGTCGCGTAGCAAGCCGATAACACGAGGCCGAAGACCCGTACAGAACGGTCCTGCATGCGTATGCCACCTGATGCAAGTTTACCGCCGCCGTTCCTGATTGGCGCCAATCTACCGTGGGTCCACTACGGCATCGATTTCGGCGCCAATGCATGGCGGCCCAAGGGCGGGATCGCCGAAGAGGCGGAACGTGCTCGAGTGAATAGGACGTTCGCCGAGCTTGCAGAGTCGGGAGTGCAGTACGTCCGATGGTTTCTGTTCTGCGATGGCCGCGCAGGTATCCGCTTCAGTGATGGAGGGCGGCCCAAAGGCCTCGACGATTTCATCTTTAGAGACGTCGACGCGGCGCTCGACGCCGCCGGGCGTCACGGCATCCGGATCATCTTCGTGCTGCTCGATTTTCTCTGGTGCGATGCCGCGAGGGCGTTGCGCGGCGTGCAGATGGGCGGACGCGGATTTCTGCTCGAAGACGACGCGCATCGGTCAAGACTTCTCGACGTCGCGTTCCGGCCGCTGCTGGAACGATACGGACGCGAGCCGGCGATCCTCGCATGGGACGTGATGAACGAGCCCGAGTGGATCAGGTTGGTCAGGCCGGCGGATATCCTCCGGTTTTTCAACGAGAGCATTTCATTGATCCGATCGAGCACGAATCAGCTCGTCACCGTCGGGTCGGCGGGCATGCGATGGCGCGATCGTTACAAGGCTCTTGGATTGGATTTCTATCAGGTGCACTGGTACGACGGATTGAAGCATCAGCCGTCGCTGGAAACACCAGTCTCGCAGCTTGGCTTCGATCGGCCCGTCCTGCTTGGCGAATTTCCCACCAAGGGATCGAAGCGCACGCCCGAGAACATCGTCGCCACCGCTCGCGGGGCAGGGTACTCGGGTGCGTTCTACTGGTCGGTGTTGTCTGATGATGATTGTTCTGCCGGGTCTGCATGACAAGACCCGGCCTGCATCTATCCCATCTCCTCCAACGCCTTGACGCCCGTACGCATGCCGTAGAGAAAGACCGCAATGCTCACCGCGGCCGCCGCCGCAAAACAGATCGCGATGAGCGCGAGCTCTTCTGGTCGAAACGGCCTGAAGGGGATGCGCGTCATCCGCCACATGTAGAGGGATGATGGCCAACCCAGCAGGCCGACGATGACGAGGATGTACGAGACGGCCGCAATCATGAAGGCGATACCGCCGGGCGATCCTGCGACCTGCGTGGCGTTGTCTGCGGAGAATCTCGGATACCGCGCGCCAAGGCCGGTGGCCAGCCCGACCAGCGCAAAGCTCATGAAGACGATGCCTACGCCCGTCACCGCTTTCAAAAACGGCGCGACCGCCAGAAACTCGTTCGCGACGACGGTAAGCGTGAGGCTCAGAAGCAGAACAGGCGCCAGCCCAGACCAGAATTTCGACCAGAGGAAATCGCGCAGCCCGATCGGCGCCGTCCGGATGATCCAGAACGCCGCGCCTTCGGACGACACCGCGGGAAACACGAATCGCGCGGCCACGGTCGCCATGACGAATCCGGCCAGGCCGAGATTCAGGAACGCATAGAAATTCTTGATGACGCCGGCCATGTAAGGGATGCGGTCGAGATCGAGCACGCGGAAGTTGTAGAGGTACACCATCATCAGCGCGAGCAGCAGAAGCAGCTGCGACCACTGCGTCACGTCGCGGAGAAAGACTTTGATGTCTTTGACGAGGAGGCTCCGGCGGACAACCGATACCGGCAGCGCCCGCGCGATCGTATCGAGCGACTGCAGCTTCGTGAAGCGCGCTTTACGCGCCTCCTGAGATTTGCTGAAGCCCGCGAAATACCACCGCTCGCTCGCCGCACTCAAGATCACCGTAAACGCGCACGCCGTCGTCCAGAGGGCCCCGGCGTGCAGGAAATCGGTGTCTCCCAGCAAGCCGGCAAAAAGCGTTTCGCCGGCCCAGAACGACGGCAGCATCGGCGTAACCGGCGACTGTAACGTCGCGAAAAAGCCGGTGACGTCGGGCAGCGAATCGACACGCAGCAGCCGCTCGGGCTGGATGAAGCGCAGGAGCAGCACGATGCTGCCGGCAAAGACCAGGCCCATGAGCATCAGGATGTCGCGCGCGCGGCGAGCTGGAAACACGTTCACCAGGAGAAGCGTGGTTCCCGTGCCAGCGGCGACAGGGATGACGCAGAACGGCGCAACGGTCACGAGCGCCGTGAGGTAGAACATGCACGGCGCACATCGCGCGATGCCGATGCCAAGCAGCACCGGGAGCAGAAAGACGACGATCATCCACGACGACTGCAGCAGGGTCTTGGCGAAGCGCGCATAGAACAGCCGGCGGACGGCAATCGGCGTCGCCAGGAGCAATCGAAGATCGTCGGACAGGAAGAAGGTCGAAAGCGCCGTGACGATGCCGCTGAATGTCAGAAACGACAGGAACGTGAGAAACAGCCACGACAGCCCGATGCGAAGCAGGAAATCGCCGAGCTCTTCATAGGCATCCAGCTGAGTCGTAATCCAGAATGCGCCCCAGAACAGTGCGGCAAACACAGCCACGCCGACACCGCCGAACACCCATGCGCGCGCGAAATCGGCGCGCCGCGTCTGCCTGACGCGATTGCGCGACGACCAGAACGCCGGGAGGAGTAAGTAGGTAAATGCCTGCATAACTTACCGATTACTGTTGGGTTCCGGGAGTTCCAGGGTTCCGGTTCCACGGTTCTAGTTCCAAGGTTCTGTTCCGAGGGTTCTGGTTCCGTGGTTCTGCACCGCGAACGTGGACCGCAACGCGGAACCAAAACCCTGGACCAGAACCCTGAACAGAACCGCTGAACTAGAACCATGGAACCGGAACTCCGGAACCCGGAACCCCAAAGGTGTCTACACGATCTCGTCAATCTCCTGTAGCGCCGATCCGCCTGTCAGCTTCAAAAATACCGGCGTCAACTGATCGTCGTCGCTCCCGGCAAGCTCTCGCAGCTCGTCCACCGTACCGCGCGCGATGATCTTCCCTTTCAGGATGATGCTGATCCGGTCGCACATCTCCTGCGCCACCTCGAGCGTGTGGGTGCTCATCAGAATGGCCACGCCTCGCTCGCTCATCCGTTTGAAGACGCTCTTGATGAGCTTGGCGCCGCGCGGATCGAGGCCGACCATCGGCTCGTCGACCAGCACCGCTTGCGGACGATGCAGGAACGCGGCGCACATGACGAGCCGCTGCTTCATGCCGTGCGAGAAGCTCTCGACGAGCTCGTGCTCCCAGCGCCCGAGCTCGAAGAGATCGAGCATCTCGCGGACGCGGGCCGCGAGCCCGTCGCCATCGATTCCATACAGGCCGGCGTGGAAGCGCAGGAACTCCCCGGCCGTGAGCTTTTCGTAGATGTAGGGACGATCCGGAATGAACCCGAGCGATGCCTTCGCCGCTTCGGGCTCGGCCGCGAGATCGTGGCCATTGACGAAAATCTGTCCCGAGGTCGGCTTCAGCAGGCCGGCGATCATCCTTATTGACGTCGTCTTGCCGGCGCCGTTCGGTCCGAGGAAGCCGTGAATCTCGCCGGGCTTCACTTCGAGATCGACACCATCGACGGCGGTGAACTGGCCGTACTGTTTCCGCAACTCACGGATCGCAATCATTTATGACCACCCAGAAAGCACGGCAGGCACCACGAAGGGGTCAGACCCCTTTTTTCGCTGGGACCTCCCGCTTCTGGCGAAAAAGGGGTCTGTCCCCATTTGCACCGGCCGCATCGGCGCCGACGAGGATTGGCGTCGAGCCGGGCACGACGTCGAGATCGGTCACCGTCAGCTTGATGTTGCCGACCATCGGAATGATGGCGGCCTGTTTGTCGAGGCCGCCGCGCGCGATGCGAAAGTGCGTGGCATCGGCCGGAAACTGGTTGAACGTCGGATCGACGGGCAGCCAGTACCCGCGATCGGCGCCTTCTTCAATGTAGATCTCGGGCCACGCGTGGTAGTAGAACGCCCCGCGCACGTAGGCGAGGCCCACCGCAATCCGCGACGGCAGGCCGAGCGACCTTGCCATGGCGACAAACAACGCGGTGTGCTCGTTGCAGTCGCCGATCCTGGTGCGCAGTACTTCCCTGGCCGACGGGATGCTGACCGTCGGTTTTTTCTGAAGAGTCGCGTTCACATAGCGCGTCAACGCTTCCGCGCGAGCCCTGGGCGCCTCGACGCCCCTGACCGCTTCTTCGGCCGCGGCGCGAATGTCCGGGTCGTCGCTCTCGATGAGCGGCTCAGGCATCAGATACCGTTCGAGATCGGTGTCAGCCGGGCCGGCGGCGATTTTCTGAGCGTCGACAATCTCGACGATGTCGCCGCTGATGCGCTGCCCGACGCCCTGCAGATCGGATGACGTCAGATCGGCACCCTCGACGCGCATGCGAAGCAAGCGCACGCTGCGGGGATCGTCAATCGGCGGCAGGGGCGGCGTTTTGACTGCAATCTCGGGGACGACCGACGCTGCCTGCAGCAAATCCCGCCGCATGCGCCCAGACACCGCCAGCGCTTGCGCCTGCTCGGCAGTCTCGCGCACCGTGATAAACCCGAGCGGACTCTCTTCGCGGACGATCTCGCCTGTGTCGGTGATCCAGGCCGTCGTCTTCAGGCCGCTGAATTCCATCTCGACGCGAAACGCCGGTATCGGCGCCGTTCCTCCGCGCACGACCTCGCGCTCGCCCACCTTGACGATGACCGGCGCATTTCGGAGCGTGGCCGGATCGAAGACCGTCCATTCGTGGCGCGAACCCGTCACCAGGCCTTTGTCCGCCAGACGCCGCACGAGGTTGAGCGACAGCATCGGGCGCTCGGCGAGCGTGCGCACTTCAGTGCGCGTGCGGCCCGCGCTGGTGATGGAGATCGAAAGGTCGCGGTCGCGCACGTCGCCGGTAATCGAGATCGGGCCGGTGCCCGGGTCGAGCGCGAACTCGAACGATTGCAGCTCGAACGATCGGTTGACGCGTGCGGTCGTCCGCAGCCTGGTGAAGGTGTGCGCGCCGAGCAGCGACATCTGCAGCTGGCCATCTTCCTGCAGCTCGAACCCGTCGTTGTCTTCCCCGCGGCCGTTGCCATCGAACGGCACTGTCTGGCTGACAGTGAATCCGAGCTTCTCTCCGCGGTAGTACACGCCCCGCCATTGCGCCGAGGATCCATATCGCGCGAGATCGGTCGCGAGGTTGCCGCTTCCCTGTGCATATGATCGATGCACGAGCACGACCATCACGCCGATCCATGCGACCATCACCGCAAATGACAGCGGCCGGCTGATCGACTTTGGCACGGGCTTGAACCAGAACGTCATCTGAAAGACCTTCCTATGTATCGGCCGTACGACAAGGCGGCGAGAGGGCAGGCGCCCTATGTTCGTACCGCACAGAAAAAATTCTTCCTTTTGATTTTCTTGTCCGACAAATGACGGAAAAAATTTTTCGCGCGCGTGAAAACCCGCGTTCAGCGTGAAGCCTTCGTGACACAATGGCGTTATGTCGGATCCTTTGGATGAATCGTTCGTCGATCAGTACATCGAATCTCAATCGTCTCCGTCACCAGCACCCATCGACAAACCGCGGACAGGCCGGCAAGGCCTTCCTTCCGGATTTCGGATGCGGCACGACGCACACTACGTCGACGAGCTCGAATCGCGTCGGCGGTCGTCCGACGTGCCGGCGCCCACGCTCGCATTTCCGACGAGCGTGCCGGTCACGTTTGCCTTGCACGACATGTCGCAGGAACTCGAAGGTGTGGCGTCGTGTTTCAACCTTGTTTCCACCAAGGGCCGGCCGCTGCGCGAGCGGATGGGCCTCTCGCTCGCACGGGTCGGCGTCGAACGAAACCTGCGTGCGTTTCAGGCGTTGCGGGTGCTGCTCGAGGATCCTCCGCTCGAGCCGAGGCTCATGTCGTTGAATGCCGTCGTAGAGCACACGGTGCACGGGTTCAGCGAAGAGCTCCGCCTGACGGGATCGACCGTGTCGCTCGATCCCGGTGAGCCACCGATTCGGCTGAACGCCGATGCGCGGATGCTCTCGCTTGCCTTGCAGGCCTGTGTCGGCACGCTGGTGTCGCTCGTGGAAGCCTCAACCGTCGAAGGTGGCATCCACATCACGACGCGGACGGCCGACGGATTGGCAAGCGTCGAGATGCGGCAGGATGCGTATCGCCTGTCGGCCGATCAGTTTTCGAGGCTCGCCGATCTGGAGTGGTCGGACCGTCCGGGCGGCATTCCAGCCGGCACGGCGCTCGCCGCGGCCGCCCGCATCGCACAAGCACACGGCGGAACACTCGACGCCCGACGCACAGAAGGCGGCGGCTGCGTGCTCATCCTTACAGTAAAGGTGTAAGCGCCGACATCAGAGATAGGACAGCGCTTGATCGGGGGCGATCAAGCGCTGGCTTAGTGGATGTACTTGCGGCTGATGGCAAGCCCCGGCAGCAGGATGCGCCGCAGGTCGTTGCCAGGCGGGTTGATTCCGGTAGGTGCAATCAACATCGCCCGACACTATCGCAAGCAACGCGCCAGCCCGTTTTCTCGCTCGAAATGCACACCTAAACTCTTTGTCTCAAGCTATTTAGTACCCCTATCCGTCATCGCCGCGGTGCGCGCGGCGTTGTGCGCGAAAACACGCAACTTGACGATGTTTGCGCACACCGCCGGGCGGTTGCAGATTTCCACGCATATCGAAAACGCACCGATCTCGCTAATTCCTTCCACGACAAGCACCTACACTCACATGACAGATTGGCGCATAGCTTGCCTCTAGGTACGCGCGGAGGAAGGCAACCGTGCAGCGATGTATCGAGATATTGATAGGGCGGCTCGTGACTGACGAAGATTTCAGGCGGCGTTTCGTCGCCGATCCCCAAGGGGCAATCGCCACCGCAGGCGACTCGGGCCTGTCATTCAGTCAGAGCGAAATTGCTGCGATCGTCGCTACCGACACCGACCTCTGGGAGAAAGTCGCTGACCAGATCGATCCCCGCCTTCAGAAAGCCAGCCTTACCAGGTAAATGTAAAAAGCAGTGTCATGGCAGATGGCAGATGGCTGATGGCTAGATGGCAGATGGCAGATGGCAAGAGTACCTTGCCATCAGCCATCTGCACTGACGCGCGAGAGTGGATCAATCGAGCCCATACCGCCGCATCCGCCCGTAGAGCTGAGCCCGCGTGAGGCCGAGGATTGCGGCGGCCTTCGACTTGTTGAAGCGTGAGTCCTGAAGCGCCTTCTCGATCATCGTGCGTTCGATCGATCGGATGTCGTTGGCCGAACGGGCCGGCAGTACCGGCGATGGCGGCGCCGGCGGCAACGGCGAAACAGTTCCGGCGGATGCGATCGACCGGATCGGGTGGAACTGGATCGACGGCTGAATCGAAAGCGAGAGATGCTCGGCCAGCACGAGGCCACCGTCGCACAGGATCGCCGCACGCTCGAGGACATTCCGCAGCTCGCGCACGTTGCCAGGCCAGTGGTACTCGAACAGGCGCGCTCTTGCCTCGCGGGAGATGCCCGCCGGCGGACGGCCCAGCCCTTTGCTGATCTCACCAAGAAACGCCTCGCTCAGCGGGAGAATGTCTTCTTTGCGCTCGCGCAGCGGTGGAAGATTGATCGCAAAGACATTCAGCCGGTAATAGAGGTCTTCCCGGAACAGTCCGCGTTCGATCGAGTGCGGCAGATTGCGATTGGTCGCCGCGATGACGCGCGCGTCGGTGCGCAGCACGCGCGTGCCGCCGAGCCGCTGGAACTCGCGCTCCTGCAGCACGCGCAGGAACTTCGCCTGCGCCGACGGGCTCATCTCGGCAACCTCGTCCAGAAACAGCGTGCCGCCGGCGGCCTGTTCGAGCTGCCCAGGCTTGGTCTGCGTGGCACCGGTGAAGGCACCACGCTCGTAACCAAACAGCTCGGCTTCCAGAAGCTGTTCAGGCAACGCCGCACAGTTGATGGCGACAAACGGTCCGTCGCGCCGCGTCGAAGCGCGATGGATGAATCTGGCGGCCACCTCTTTCCCGGTGCCCGATTCGCCGAGGAGGAGCGCCGTGGTGTCGGTCGGCGCAACCTGTGTCGCCTGCGTCAGCACTTCGCGCCACGCGTGCGAATCGCCCACCACGCGGCGATATCCGGTCCGAGCGTCGAGCTCCTCAGTCAGTGCCCTCACCCGCGACTCGAGTCGCGACGCGCGCTCGTCCGCCAGGTCGGCTCGCTTGTGTGCCTCCTGGCGGCTGTCGCGTGAAAGGCCAAGCGCAAGGCGATCGGCAATCCTGCGGGCAATCACCACATCTTTCGGCTTGTAGAAGCCCGGCGTGAACGACGAGAAGACAACGGCCGCAACCAGCTTGCCCTCGAGCCTGATAGGCACGCGCAGCGACGACCGCAATCCGAGCTTTGCCGATGGGAGATGGCGCTGAATCGGATCGGCATGGGCGTCGTCCAGAATGTCGTGCTCCCATGACGAGCTTCGAAGATGCGGAGGCACTTCCGCTGTCTCCGGATACGACGCGCCGCCCGGGAGCGTGCCGGCGAGCATCCGCACGTGGGTGCCGTTGGGCAGCAGCACGGGAACGAGCATCGCGTCGTGCGGCAGCACATTCTGCGCAATCGTCGAAATGCGGCCGATCACTTCGGAGAGCTCGGCCGAGTCGGTCAGCTCCGCCAGAAGCCCGTCCAGCATCTCCATGCTGGCCGCTTTCGATCGCAGCTCCTCAGCGAGACGCACCTCTTCGGCGAGGCGCTGATGCGACATCGCGAGCGCCATGTGATCGGCGATGCGTTGCGCGACGAGCACGTCCTCTCGCACGAACTGGCCGACTTCCCTTGCATAGAAGTTCAAGCTCACACGCAGGCGGCCATCGACGCGAATCGGCACGAAGAGCACCGACCGCATGCCGGCGAGCGCGCCCTGGCTCTGCGTATAATCCGGGTCGGCAAGCAGGTCGTCGACGAGCACGAAATCCCAGGGATCGGTCACGAGCTTCCGGTTGGGAACCGGGATTTCGTACGGTTGCGGCAGGTTGCTCAGGCCACGGCTCGCATACAGGCGCACGCGCTCGTCGTTGTCGATCAGCTCGGCAATCGAGATCGCATCGTGCTTCAGCACCTTCTGCGCGATATCGGAAACGCGATCGAACACGTCGCGGACGTCGAGCACGCCGGACAGCGTCTTCAGGAGACCGTCGAGCATCTGAAGGTTCGCGGCACGCTCGCGCAACGCGGCGGTTCGCCGGCTCTCTTCGGCCATCCGATGGTGCGAAAGCGCGAGCGACACGTACTCGGCGATGCGCCGGGCCACGACGACGTCGAGAGGCGAGTACTTCCCTGCCTTGTACGTCATGAAATTGAGGCCGCCGATCAGGCGATCGCCGAATCGAATGGGGATGCGCAACGACGAGCGGTATCCGGCACGGCTGGCGTCAGTATCGCGTTCGGCGACGTCTGCTGAGAGATCGTGATGGACGTGAGAGTCCCAGACCCTGGTCGTCACCACCGGGTACTCGTTCTTGACGATGACCGGCTCTCCAACAGGCATCGAGCAGCTGCACGCGTAGAGCGTCATCTCGCTCAAATCGTCGCTGTACATGCCGAGGCCGACCACGTCGTGCGGCAAGACCTTGCGCGCGATTTCCGACACGCGTCCGAACACTTTTCTGATGTCGAGCACGCTGAAGAGTTCCGGCAGAAGCTCCGCCGCACCTTCCAGGCGCTGCAGACGCTCGCGCTCGGACGCCGGCGCGTCCGATCCCGTCAGAATCGACGAACCGAGCTCGGCGAGGCTCACGAGGCGGTGCAATCGATCGTCATCAAGCACCGGCGCATCGCGTAGACCCATCCAGAAGCGCACCGACGCCGAATGATGCGAAGGAATCGTCACGAGGCGGCCGATGCCCATGAACTGGTGGATGGCGTCGAGCGAAACCGTTGCGGCAGATCGGATGTCGTCCGACGAAGACTGGAGCACTCCGGTCGCTTCCGGCATGAACATGGCCGGCAGCTCCGAGTCATCGAACCGGTGCGACCCGAAGCCGTTCGGCCGCCAGTAGCGCATGACGATGCGATGGTCGCTCCCGCGGCGGAGCGTTCCAAACATCGGCATCGGGGCGATCGCGTTGGCCGCCTCGGTCAGCGCCGCCACATCTCTTCCCACCGTGGCTTCGATCATCGGAACGGAAAGTTTCTCATAACTGTCGCCTCGCGAGGACGAGGTTTGCGTAAAAAACGCCAGGTTGGCGATTTTCGCGCGATTC
This sequence comes from Vicinamibacterales bacterium, assembly GCA_963811435.1. Classification (GTDB taxonomy): domain Bacteria; phylum Acidobacteriota; class Vicinamibacteria; order Vicinamibacterales; family JAMQPK01; genus JAMQPK01. Next base: position 1,003,811 of record CAWERD010000002.1, on the reverse strand, counting down.
GTCGCGTCAGGCTCGTCGAGCTGAATAGTCGCTAAGTCGTTCATTCTTCAGACTCCAAAAGGTCTCGCAAGGATCCGTTCGCGTGCTGGCCCTGCCGTTGCTGTGCCATCGCATATGAGGGTGCTGGTTACGGGCGCAACGGGAACCCTGGGCCGAGTGGTCGCCCGCCTGGCAGCGAGGAAAGGCCATACGGTGGTCGCACTCAGCCATCGCATCAGCTCTCCGAAATTCCGCGACGCGGGTTGGGTGCTGGGCGATCTCAGAACCGGCGAGGGCCTTCGAACGGCCGGCAGAGGCATCGACGCCATCATTCACACCGCAACCGATCGCCACCACGCGGCCGCTGTCGACGTCGAGGGCACGCAGCGACTCGTAGCGGCCGCGCGCGAAGAACGCGTGCGCTACTTCGTGCACGTATCGATTGCGGGCGTCGACGACATTCCGACCGCCTATTTGAAGGCAAAGCGCGCGGCAGAGCAGATCGTGATGGGCGCCGGACTTCCGTATTCAATTCTGCGCGCCACGCAGTTTCATCACAGCCTCGAGCGGCGAGTACGGGCCTTGGCCGCCGTCCCGCTCGTCCTGCCGTTGCCCCACGCGTTCGTGGTTCAGAGCGTCGATGTACGCGAAGTCGCGGCGCGCCTCGTGCAGTGTCTCGACGAACGCCCGCGCGGGCGGCTTGCCGATTTCGGCGGACCGCATGTGCTGCCGCTGGCCGAAGCCGCGGCCGTGTGGATGCGCGTCAATGGCATCCGAAAGCGCATCGTGCACGTGCCGTTGCCGGGTGCCGTCGCAGCCGCGTTCAGGGCACACATGAACACCGCGCCGTTCGGCGTGCGCGGCAAGGTGTCCTGGCGTGAATGGCTGCTGCGGCGCGACACGATGAGCCCGCTTGAAATGCTGGAGCCCGTCGATATTCGGAGAGTGTCATGAAGGGTTGGGTTCTCGTCGCGATGCTGATTGGTTTAGCCACGCCGGCGTTTGCGCAGACGCCGGGCGCCGATACCGAGCTCGGCGGGCACGTCACTGTGATCCAGCTCAGCGAATTCGACGTCACAGATACAGGAGTCGGTATCACGGCGGCCTGGCGCGCCACGCCAATTTTTCTCGTCGATGGTGCGTTCACGTGGTTTCCGGGCAATGACGGCTCGTCGAGCACGCGAATTGCCCGTCAGCAGCGATCGCTCGGCCTCGTCGGTGTGCGATCTGGCATTCGGCGCGGGCGCATCGAGTTGTTCGGCCGAGCCCGCGCCGGCTTTCTCAGGTTCTCTCCGTTGGAAGGCGCCGTGTGTGTGGCCGTAACGACCGTTCCTCTGCCGCTCGAATGTCAGATCGCAACCGGGTACACGTCTTTTGTGACCGACCTCGGGGGTGGAATTGCCGTGGCGACGGCCGACCGCGTGCACGTGCGCGTCGAGGCCGGCACCCTTATGGTGCGGTACGGTCAGGAGGCCCATCGGTCGAGCGGGGAACTTTCGGACGGCTTTACCAGTCAAAACATACAGTTCAGCTCCGCTGTCGTGTGGCGGTTCTGACGATGAGGGAGGAGGCCTTTATGCGTTTCGCCGCGTTGATTCTCGCTGTTGTGATGATGGCAGCAGCAGCGCCCGCCGCTCAGTCGGTGGCGAGCAAACAGATGACGTTGGAGGTCGAGCAGGAGTTGCTCAGGTTGCCGACTTACGGCGTTTTCGATTTCATTGCGTTCGGTGTCGAGCACGGCAAGGTCACGCTCGTGGGGTATTCGTACTACGGCGGCTTGAAGTCGCATGCCACGCGCGCGATGAAGCGTGTGCCGGGTGTCGACACGGTCGAGAACAAGATCGAGCTTCTGCCGGCGTCGCCGATGGACGATCGCATCAGATGGGCAACGTTCTACAGCATTTACGGTGACTCTTTCCTGTCGCGGTATTCCCCCGGCGGCCCCACCGCCGCGCGGTACGAGCTTCTTCAGTCGCGCCGCTTTCCCGGCCTGCAACCGTTCGGCACGTATCCGATTCACATCATCGTGAAGAACGGCCGGACAACTCTGATGGGGGTGGTCGACTCCCAGATCGACAAGCGGATGGCCGAGTTCCGCGCGCGCGAAATTCCCGGCGTGTTCGCAGTTGAGAACGAGCTCGTCGTCGACGGCGAATAACTAAATTAGGTGCGTTGGGTGCGACGGGTGCGTTGAGTGCGTTAGGTGCGCGTGACGCCCATCGCACCTATCGCACCTATCGCACCTGTCGCACCTATCGCACCTATCGCACCTGTCGCACCTCACGCACCCATCGCACCCGTCGCACCTAATGTCAGTCGTGCCGAATTTTCGGCAATGTGCCGAATTGTCGTCTCGTCACTGGCGTGTCGCCCGCATCCGCCCTGCAACGTGCTCGCACTAACTCCTTCATTTTCAAACCGCCGGCACTCATCGTCCGTAGATCCAGACGTGGCCGTGCGATTGCTCCAGGCGAAGGTGGTCACTGTGCACGCCGGCGTTTGGTAGAAACGAGCAGGTGCACTTTCCGGTGCAGCCTGTCTGTTTCCACACAATGCCTGTTATTGCGATCCCTGGGCGGCTGTTCATCGTAAGTCGCTGACTCGTTTAGTCCTACGCGTGCGCTCCCGCGGCATCGCCGGTCTGGCGCTGTCGTTGCTCTATCGGCCTTGCGGACTGCCGCAGATCGACGTGAGCCGTCTGGTCCACGGGCTTCGCATTCGAAGAGAGAAGGACTTGTGTGGAGGCAAGGATGAATCTCAGAAACACGACGCTCACCACTGCTCTCCTCCTGGGACTCGCCTTTTCGTCTGCCGGCGCGGAGCTTGCCGCGCCAGAGCGGTCTGCGTCAGCCGACGCGACGGCGGGCCCGGTCTCGCCAAAACGATCCGTCATGCATGAGCACTACTACCGGATGCTGGCGAAGGTTCGGCCGCTGCTTTTCTGGGTCAGCCGCGACAACGTCGGCGGCGCGCGCATCGGCTGGCTCGGCGATTCGAGCGGCTCCAGGGGATTCGACCTTCTCATCGGTTCCGATCCGGCACGAGCGCCACGGAAGATCAACCGCTGGGGCTACATCGCTGAAGAGCTGCGCGGGTCGAACGCGACCACGCTCGGCGTGATGAAACAGAGCAACGAGGAATCGATCGAAGAAGCCAAGGCAAAGCTCGAGAGCACAAACGGCGGCACGCACGCGTTCAAGGCTATCCGCGCGACGTCTGCCAACGGGCAGTCGACGTCCGACGTGCTGACGCTCCAGGCGGGAAGCGACCTGACGTATCGCGACGTTGAATCCCTGCTCATGCTGGTGAATGAGCGGTCGTCGGCGACGACAACCAAGACCGTAAATCTGCCGGCCGGGACCCGGCCCGGTTTTCTCCTCGCGCTCTCCGATCTCATCGGCAATCCATCGCTGAAGTCGGTGACGTACGTCTATAACGGCCGATTCCACCGGCTGCACGTCAAGAGTGTCGAGCCTGCATCGATGCGTGTGAACGGACGCGAGTTGACCAGGCTGATGCGTGCGCGGTTCGAGACAGAGAACCAGGCCACGCGTGAGCGCACGCCATTCGAGATTACCTACGGCACGATGGGCCAGCTCAAGGAAGTGCCGGTGCACGTGATGTATCAGCCGAAATGGTGGTTCCAGGTGGAGCTGTTCCTGGAGGACGACGCGGCGAAGTTCCGAGGAGACTGAGATGAACCCGAAGGTTGCCGCGCTCGTTCTTGTGGACCACGGCCGATTCCTTGGAATGGACCTGACCGATCGGGCCGCCACGATCGCCAGGCGCGCGGGAGTCGAGTGCGTGCACTTCGCCGCAAGCGCCGCTCGCATTGCGCACTATGCGTCGCTGGCAGATACGCTCGTGGTGCTCGACGCGCGAACGATCATCGAGCCGAAAGCGGTGCGCGAGGCCGTCCGCAAGACGCGGAAGGGCATTCTCGACCTGAGGGCCGAAGGCGCGGTCGAGGGGCGCTTCAGCCGTCGCATCGACACATATCTCGACATCCCCGGGCTCGAGCGCGCATACCTGTCGCACACCAGCGGCGGCAGCACCGAGGGATTCTTTACCCGCCAGGTGCGTCGCTTCTCCATTCCGATCAGCCGCGTGCTGCTGCGCCATCACGTCAAGGCGAATCACGTCACGCTGGCGGGCTTCGCATTCGCGATAGCCGCCGGAATCCTGTTCGCCATCGGCGGCTACTGGGCGGGCGTGATCGGCGCATTCCTCTATTTCTTCAGCACCATCCTCGACTGCAGCGACGGCGAGGTCGCGCGAGGCAGTTTCGGCGAGTCGCACTACGGCGCGTGGCTCGAGACGATAACCGACTACCTGTCGTACTTCGCCGTGCTCGGTGGAATCGTCTTTGGCGAAGTGCGCGTGAATGGCTTCTGCACTCACGCGAAGGCGGCCATCGTGGCGGGCATCGCGAGTCTGGCGATCGTCTCGCTGGTCGGTTATCTGCGCATGCGGGTCGCGTCAGAAAATCCCGGCGCGCTTGATGACGCGCTCGCGGCCGAACTGAAGAAGGGCACGCCGGTGCAGCGCTTCGCCGGCTGGAGCCGGCACCTGATCAAGCGATCGTTCTTCTCTCACCTGGTGGTCTTTCAGGCATTGATCGGCCACCTCCCCGCGCTCACGGAGATCTGGGCCTACGGCTCGGTTGCCGGGGTCATCCTCGTTCTCGCGGTGCAGACGCACCTGATCCAGCGCGTGCGGGTATCCCCGTCGCACGTGCTCCCCCTGGAGAACTGACATGTCATCGCCAACCAATGCCATCATCCTCGCTGCCGGTCACGGATCGCGCATGGGCGCGCTGACGGCCGAGCGTCCGAAAGCCCTTTTGAGCGTGGCCGGCTACTCGCTGATCGATCGGCAGATCGACGCGCTGACGATATCGGGCATCAGCAACATTACCGTGGTGACCGGATACAAGCACCACGTGCTTCACGACCATCTCGGCTCGCGCGTGTCGTACGTGCACAACGAGCGCTACGGCAAGTCGAACAGCCTCTACTCGCTGTGGCTGGCGCGCGAAATCCTTCGTCGCGGCGCCATCGTGATGAACTCGGACATTCTCGTATCGCCCATCCTGATCGCGCGGCTGCTTGCCGCGAAGGCACACGATGCCGCGCTCGTCGATCCGCGCAATGACATGGGCGCCGAAGAGATGAAGGTGCGTCTCTCTAACGGCTTCATCGCCGAGTTCAGCAAGGATCTGCCGCTCGAGAAGGCAAGCGGCGAGAACGTGGGCATCCTGAAGTTCAGCCGCGAGGGCGGAACACGGCTCGTCAAGCATCTCGACACCCTCGTGCACATCGGCATGACCAACGCATGGGCGCCGCTGGCGTTCAGTGCGTTGACGCGTGAATGGCCGATTGTCGCGGTGTCGACGCACGGCATCCCGTGGACCGAGATCGATTTCCCTGAAGATCTGGCGCGGGCCGAACAGGAGCTCGCTCCGCAACTCGCCGCAACGGGGTCTGCCCCCCGTAACAGGTACCAGTACAAGTACGGGGGTCAGACCCCGGTACGGGATTGCCGCATGAAGCTGTTTGCCGCGGCGGCGCTGGGCGTGGGACTGTTCATATGGACAATCGCCAGCGTCGGCGTCGGCACGCTGGTCGCGCAGGTGAGCCAGCTCGGCGTCATGCTGCCGCTGGTGATGTTGCTCGCCGCCGTGCGTTTCGCGCTGCAGGCGGCAGGATGGCGGCTCGCGATGGGTTCGTCGCCCCGGCCGAGCCTGCTTCAGGCCATTCGCGCCGTCATTGCGGGCGAAGCGGCCGGGTATCTGACGTGGGGGCCGATTTCTCGAGAACCCGTCAAGGCGCTGATGGTGAGCGCGCAGACGCCGGAACGTGTGTCGCTGTCTGCGGCCATCGTCGAGCGTCTCGCATATATGGGAGCGGCGACCGGGCTGGTGGCTCTCAGCCTCACGCTGGTTGCCGTCCGCGCCAACCGCGCCGATTGGATCGCGCCTGGACTTGCAGCAGCGATCATTGTCGCGGCCTTGTGGATGGTGGTGAAGCGTCGCATCCAGAGGACAGGGCTGAAGCCCTGTACCACCGAAGAAAATTACCAGGCATCGCTGGAGAAATACCAAATATCCCCAGAGAAGTTCCAAATATCGCGAGAGAAGTACCAAGCATCGCGAGAGTCCCAACCATCGAAAGAGAGGTCCCAACCATCGCGGTGGCACAGGGCTTTAGCCCTGTTCGCTCAAGGTGGCAGGCTGTTCAGCGTTGGCGCGCTGAGCCCGGCCACGCTCGCCGCCCTCGTGTCGCTGGCCACACTTCAGGAGATAATCAACGTACTCGAAACCTACGCGGTGCTCACCTGGCTGGGTGCGGCGCCGACACTCGAGGCCTCGATCGCGTTGGAAGGACTGAATCGCCTTGCGAATGCCCCCGCGCAGCTCATCCCGGGAAAGCTCGGCGTGCTCGAGCTCGCCGGCTCGACATTCGCGTCGGCGCTCCAGCTGGGAAATGCCAATGGCCTTACGCTTGTGCTCGCGCGCCGGGTACGTTCCCTGGCGTGGACAGGCGTCGGCATCCTGCTGTTTACCACCTCTGCTTCACGCGCCCGCACCGTCCGCCACAATCCGGCCATCGTCTGACCCAAAATGGGAAAGCTGACGGTTATCGTCGGGGCTCTGGCCGTATTGCGCCTGATCGGCCACTTTACCGATCCGATTCTGAACAGCGCCCAGATTCATCATGTCGTCGGAGAGCCCGCGCGCGTGTCCGGAGGTACTTCTCGCAGCACGCTGAGGGTCGTCACCTGGAATATTGAGCAGGGGCTGCGGTTCAGCGAGATCGCCCACGAGTTGCGACGCATGAACGCAGATGTGCTTCTGCTGCAGGAAGCGGACATCGCCTGCCGCAGGAGCGGCAATCGAAACGTGCCACGCGATCTCGCGCACGTGCTCGAAATGAACTGGGTCGCGGCCGGCGAGTTCCAGGAGATCGGCGAATCGTCGCACGGCCTCCCCGCCCTGACGACCCAGGCGATCCTGAGCAGATTTCCCATCAGCGATACCTCGACGATTCGATTCGCGGACCAGGCTCTGCTGCGCTGGAAGCTGAGTCCGGTTCAGCCTCGACGAGGCGCTCGCATCGCGTTGAAAGCGCGCACCGCCGGCGTCCAGATGTACAACGCCCATATCGAGAGCTGGGGAACCGAGCCGCTGCGAGCGAAACAGATTCGCCAGATCCTGAACGACTACGAGCACAGCCGCGCAGAAGGCAGCCACGCCTTGATCGCCGGAGATTTCAACAACATTCCTGCAGCGAAGTCGCCGATGTTCCCTGCGCTTGCCGAAGGCGGCTTCAAGAACGCGCTCGAGCGTGCCGCGCCCGCCCGTACATCGGCCGGCAACCGGCATCCGATCGACTGGATTTTCGTCAGGGGATTCACCGCCGAGGGACACGTCGTCGACACCGGCGAGGCGTCCGATCACTTCGCCGTGCTCGCCGAGATTAGAGCAGCAGAACCTCAACCCGATGCGCGTGAACGGTTTCTTCGCATGGAGACCACGCAAACACCGTAAAGCGCCGATCCTGCGAGGCGACCAGGGCAATGGCGTGTCGCTGATCGTGAACGAACTGAGCGGCCGACAGGTGACGGGTTCCTCCCAACTGCCCAGCGTTCGCCATTGACGGCACACCGCCTACGATCGGCTCGGTAACGGCCACGTTCTCCACAGGGGCGGCGCCACGCCGGCGCTGAATCTTCGCGCCAAACGCGAGAACCTCGTATCGGTCGGTCATGACCGCAGCGCCGTCGACCGCTGTCAACCCCGCAATCGTGTCGACCGCTTCGCGAAGCCCTTCCTTCCAGATCTCGGTCTGCCGCCCCTCACCCGTCTCGCGCATCAATTCGGCAAGCTCGCGGAAAGGAGGCGACACCGCGTACGGGATAGGGTGCACGATCGACTCGCGCCAGGCCTCGTCACCCGACGGAACGAGCAGAAGCAATCCCCCTCGCCCGTGACGCCGCATCGCGACCGCGAGCTGAACCAGAACGTTGACCGAGTCGACCCAGGAAGCTGGTGAATCGAAGCCGAGGAGCGACGTCACAAGATCGGGACAGTCCGGAAGACTCGATGCCGACTCGTCGACCAGCTTGATCTGAGCGCCTTCGAGCACCGCCACGTTCACGTACTTGCCGGACTGCTCGCCTCGATGGTGCTTGATGACAATCAGGCCGGGCTCGATGACCTCGAGAACAAAGCAAAACGTGGGAATGTTGTGCGTCGTCCCCCAGATACACAGCTCGCCGTCGGTACTCCCAGACGCCGAGGTGAATGCCCGCGGGTTCGACGATGGCGGCGATTTTCGTGAGCACGGCCGGCGTGAGCGGCAGCGGCCGCTCGACGAGCATGGGATGTTCGTTGTGCTCGGGCGGAAGAAAGGCCATCGAGATCTTCGGCACGTAGCCTTCCTCGCGCCGAAGGCTCGCCCAGAACGTCGCGTTGATCATCTTCTCGATGACTTCGGTACTCGGCAGCGCCGCGATCGGGTTGTGCCCGCGCAAACGAGCGGCGCTGAGATGCTTCGAGAAATGTTCGTGCGCTTTCGGGGCGACGACGCGAGCGGGAGGATACGTTTCCTGGGTCAATGTACCTTTCTGCGGTTCTGGGTTCTAGGTGCTAGGTTCTGGGTTCTAGTTCTGGGTTCTGGGTTCGGAATTCTGGGTTCAGTTCTCCCGCTCCTGGTGCTCGGTTCGAGCTGAACCGGAACCCAGAACCTAGAACCCAGAACCTAGAACCTAGAACCGCTGATCTCACCGATCGTACTACGGTCCCTGCGGCAACGTCTCAGGAGGCGCCGGCGGAGGCAGAGCGGGCGCCATATTCTCGGCGGGGGTCACAACGCTCGTTGATGGTTTCGTCTCCTCCGGCGCAGCCGGAAGATCCGGGAGCCGTCGCTGCGATACGGGCGCCACAAGAGGCTCGATTGGCGGTGCGGCCATCGCCGGCCCGGCAACGGCTATCGCCGCCGGCAGAGGATCTGGAGTGATGGGCTCCATCCCCAGCAAGGCTGGAAGGCCGTCGAACGCCGACGCTGCGAAGTACGGCTCCGGGTACGGCAGATATTCGGCCTCATGCGCCGTGCACGTGCTCATCGGTTCTCGTCCCCGGACGAAATAGTCCGTGTACACCATCGACTTGTATGTGATTGCGCCTGTTGCGCTCATCGATGCCGCATGATGGCAGCCGGCGCCGGGCAGAAGGCCGGAGAGCCGGCACACCTCTACGGCAACGATGTCTGGCGGCGGCCGGAACCAGGCGCTGGCATCGCCTTTCGTCGCGGCCTTCATGAATCTCGCCCACATGGGCACCGCCAGCTGTCCTGCAAATCCGTTCTTGACGATCGTCCGCGGCCGATCGAAGCCGACCCAGACACCAGTCACGAGCTTCGGAGTGAACCCGACGAACCATGCGTCGACAAAATCGTTGGTCGTGCCGGTCTTGCCCGCAGCCGGTAGCGTGAACCCCACGCTGCGCGCGGCGTTTGCGGTGCCCGAGTCGATCACGTCGGCCAGCATCGTCGCCATCAGGAACGCCGTGGCTTCGGAAATCGCGCGTCGCGGCCTGGAGTTGCTCTCAAAGATGATGTCGCCTTCCTGATCTTCGACGCGTTTGATCACAATCGGATCCCGGACGATTCCGCCCTGCGCAAAGGCTGCGTAAGCGGACGTCATCGATGCCAGCGTCACCTCGCCGGACCCGAGCGCGAGCGACGGCACATTCGGGACGGTTCCTACGCCGAGGTTGGCCGCATACGACACTGTGCGCTCGATGCCCACGTCTTCGAGCATGCGGACAGCTGCCCGGTTGCTCGACGTGCGTAGCGCGGTCCTCATCGTCATGGAGGCCGCCGTCGAGTGCTCGTCTTCCGGCAGCCACGCGCCTGCGTAGGTATCGATCGGCTCATTCAGCCTGTCGATGACGCTCGCCGGTGAGTACCCGCCCTCAATCGCCGCCGCATAGACAAATGGCTTGAATGCCGAACCCGGTTGTCGCTTCGTTTGAAGCGCCCGATTCAAACCAACGCCTGACACGTCGCGCCCGCCGACGATGGCCCGCACCTCGCCCGTCGACGGATCGAGCGCGAACAACGAACCTTGCAGTGGTTCGCCGCCCTTCGCGCGAATGCGCGCTTCGATTTCAGCCAGCGTGGCGGCAACGGCCACTTCCGCGGCCTTCTGCATTTCAGGATCGATCGTCGTGTAGACGCGGAGGCGATTCTTGTAGACCGCATCCTTGCCGAATTTGTCGATCAGCTGACGCCTGACAACCTCCTTGAAGTGGAGGCCCGTCGGATCCTCGCGACGAAGCGTGTCGTGCAGCGCCACTTTTTCGGCGATAGCTGCCTGGTACGCGGTCTCGTCGATGAACGCGTGCTCGCGCATGAGCTTGAGCACGACGTTGCGCCGATCCAGGGCGCGATTCAGATCAACCGTCGGGTTGGTCGCCGATGGCGCCCTCACAATTCCAGCGAGCAGCGCGGCTTGCCCCAGGGTCAGATCGGATGCGGGCCGGCCGAAGTACCCGAGCGCAGCCGCCTGCGCGCCATAGAGTCCGTCGCCGAAATAGACCTTATTGAGGTAGATCTCGAGAATATCGTCTTTGCCGTATAGCTGCTCGATTCGCTGCGCAAGAATCGCTTCGCGAAGTTTGCGCCGCAGCGTTTTGTCCCGGCTGAGGAAGCTGACGCGAGCCAGCTGCTGCGTAATCGTGCTCGCCCCTTCTGCCGCGCGACCCTCGCGTAAATCAGTCAGGACGGCACCAATCACACGGATGCCGTCGATGCCATCGTGGTCGTAGAACCGCACATCCTCGACCGCAACGATCGCCTGGCGCAGGTGCGGCGACATGCTCGCGAGGGGAACTTCCATCCGATATTGCGCCGGTATCGAAAAAATTGGCCGATCGTATCGATCGTACAACGTGGTGCCTTCCACGGTCTCGCCGAGCTCTCGAAGCTGGTCTCTCCCGGGAAGTCCGGCCAGAACCTGGTACAGGAACCATCCGATCAGAATTGTGAAAGCGACGTTCAAGGCAACCAGGCTTCGAACGGTGTTTGGATGCCTGCCGGTGAATGCCCGAAGCTCAGCCTGCACGTTTTCGAGGCGGATGTGCAATCTGTCGAGCGCCGCTGAAAACTGCCCCCGCCGGGACGTAGCCGAATGAGGCAATTCGGGTCGTTGATCGGTCACTTCAGTAATCAGAGCAACCGACGTACCAAGCGACATTTCCGTGAAACCGACCCCCGTTGGTGGTGTCTAATGCGGCATGCGTGCCTCCCCGATGCTTGTGCTGACCTATCTGGCTTTTCTCAGCGCTCGTTATGACACCCGCGCCCAGCCGTCAGCCGACGCGCCATTTACGTTGCAACAGGTCGGGCCAAGCGTGTGGGCGGCGATCGTCAATCCCACTTCCAAAGTGCAGGCCGGCGGCAACGCCGGGTTCGTCGTCGGGGACGATGGCGTCGTCGTCATCGATACGTTCGGCGCCGCCGAGGCGGCCAGACTGCTCCTGGCAGAGATACGCAAAGTCACGAGGCTGCCGGTGAAGTTTGCCGTCAACACGCATTTTCACGTCGACCATGTGGTCGGAAACAGGGTGTTTCTCGATGCCGGCGCGGCGGTGCTGGCTCAGCGGAACGTGCGCAGCTGGATTCACTCCGAGAACCTCAAGTTCGTTGAGCCCGGCTCGCCACCGGAATTCAAGGCGATGATGGAAGCGATTGCGGCACCGAATGTCGGCTACGACGGATCGACATCGATCCACCTCGGTTCGCGCGTTGTTCAGGTGCTGAGCTTTCCAGGACACACCGGCGGCGACTCTATCGTGCTGATTCCGGACGCTCGAGTGGCGTTCGCAGGCGACCTGTTCTGGCGCAATCTGGCGCCGAACATGATCAACGGGTCTACCAAGCCCTGGATCGCAACGCTCGACTCAATGATCACGAACGGAGCCGGGTTCACCTTCGTCCCCGGACACGGAGACGTGGGAACCGTCCAGGACGTCACAGCGTTCCGGGATTATCTGGCCACGCTCTTGAAGCTCGTCACCGAAGCTCGCGCCCAGGGCAAGACGGGCAACGCGCTGTCTGAAGCCGTGATGCCCGTGCTCGCGAAGACGTACGGGCAATGGGAGTATTTCAAGTTTCTCGCTGCGCGGAATATCGAGCAAATGGAGTTGGAGCTGAGCGGAAAGAAAGAAGTTCCGAAGCCGCAGCCGTAAGTACGGGCTCTAAGGACTTTTTGCGGGGCGTTCTTCTTTCAGGACGGCCAGCAAATCCCGGTGCGCGAAGACGGCGTCAGGGTGCTCCTGGAGCGCCATATCGTACCGCCGCTCGTACATGTTGCCGGTCTCGTTCGGTGAGGTCAGGATCTTCACCTGCGCCACCACCGCGTCGACATCGTTCCGCATCGGCGGCGTTTTCTCGCCCAGAATCTCGTCGATGCGGACGATGAGCTGCGACATGGGCCTCAGCCAGGCAAACTGCGGATCGTTGAGCAGGGCCTTCAGCAGGTCGTTGCTCGACTGACGTCCGTGTATGCGTTCGTAACCGCTGCGCTCCCAGTCGAGCAGCGTTTTGTGCAGGCGCAGCAGCGCCTGGCGCAGATCACCCAGCAGTTTCTCGGCGTGCCGCGCTTGGTCAACGTCGGGGTCGTTCATAGCCGTACAGCCACTATATATCGGAGCCCGCCGGGTGATAATGACTGCCGGTAGATGACGCTCAACGGACTTCAGCAAGCACTCTCCCGCTACTGGGGCTACACAACATTTCGTCCGCTCCAGAAGGACGCCATGGACGCGGTGCTCTCCGGGCGCGACTCCATCGTCGTGCTGCCGACCGGAGCCGGCAAGTCTCTTTGCTTTCAGGCGCCCGCTGTCGTTCACTCTGGCGTTGCGGTCGTGGTATCGCCGCTCATTTCTCTGATGAAGGATCAGGTTGACACGCTCGTGGGCAACGGCGTGCCGGCCGCAGTCTTCAACAGTACGCTCACCTCCGGTGAGAAGGCCGACGTCGTCGCGGGGCTGCGTCAGGGACGTTACAAACTGCTCTACGTTTCGCCGGAGCGTCTCGTTGGAGAAGGCTCTGACAGCTTTCTGTCGCTCCTCTCGACGATCGCCGTCAGCTTTGTCGCGATCGACGAAGCCCACTGCATCAGCCAGTGGGGACACGATTTCAGGCCCGAATACCGTCAGCTCGGGCGATTGCGGCAGCTGTTGCCAGGGATCGGCCTGCATGCGTATACCGCCACCGCGACACGTCGCGTGCGTGGTGACATCGCGACGCAGCTTGGTTTGGACAACCCGCTCGAATTCGTCGGATCGTTCGACCGGCCGAATCTCATCTATCGCACACTGCCTCGCGCGACGCTGAAAAAGCAGCTCATCGAAGTACTGTCACGGCATGCCCGGGAAGCCGGCATCATTTACTGCACATCCCGCCGAGAAGTCGATGCGCTCGCAGCGTGGCTGACCGACATCGGTCATCCTGCTCTGCCCTATCACGCCGGCCTCTCAGACGAGGAACGCTGCCGCCACCAGGATGCGTTCCTGAGCGAACGGGCCGACATCATCGTCGCCACCGTCGCATTCGGGATGGGCATCGATCGCTCGGACGTACGCTTCGTCGTGCACGCCGGCGCGCCGCGGTCGCTCGAGCACTATCAGCAGGAATCGGGACGCGCGGGCAGAGACGGGCTCGAAGCCGAGTGCCTGCTGATCTATTCGCCCGCGGATTTCATGAAATGGCGGGCGATGCTTGAGCAGAACGGCGAGCTCAACGACGCGAGCCGCACGCTGCTGCGGCAGATGGAGCGCTACGCATCGAGCGTCGGTTGCCGCCACCGTCATCTCGCCGAGTATTTCGGCGATCGGTACGACAAGGATGGATGCGGCGCGTGCGATGTATGCCTGAACGAGCTCGAGCCGGCGGCCGAGCCCGTCGTGCTCGCCCGGAAAATCCTGTCGTGCGTGGCGCGGGTCGGACAGCGCTTCGGCTCGACGCACGTCGCCAGCGTACTTCGCGGCCAGGCAAGCGAGCAGGTGGTCGCGCGCCGACACGACGAGCTCAGCACGTTTGGATTGCTCCCTGATGCGTCAGTGGCTGAAGTCCGTGGGTATATCGAACAGCTGACGGGCATCGGCCTTCTGCAGCAGACCGACGGTGTATACCCGGTTGTGGCGCTGACCCGGAAAGGCCTCGAGCTCTTGAAAGATCCCGCGAGTGCGCCCGGGCTGGCGCTCGCCCGCCAGCGGCCGCCGCAAAAGGGCGCCCCACGCGTGCAGTCTCGCGTCGAGGCCGAGTCGTGGCAGGATGTCGATCGCAATCTTTTCGAGCGGCTGCGAGCGGTTCGACTCGAAATCGCGCGTTCTCGCGGCGTGCCGCCGTATGTCATCTTTCACGACGCCACCCTGCGCGAAATGGCGCGCATCCGACCCACCTCGATCGACGCATTGCTGACCGTGAAAGGGGTCGGTGCACGAAAGGCGGATGACCTCGGCGGCGTGTTCCTCGACGCCATCCGCACACACTCCTAGGCATGCCGCTCGTCTCGCTCGATCACATTGCGATGGCGTACGGCCATTTGCCGCTGCTCGAAGACGCAAGCCTGCAGATTGAAGCCGGCGAGCGCGTGTGCGTCATCGGGAGAAACGGCACGGGCAAGTCCACGCTGCTCCAGATCATCAGCGGGGAGGTGACGCCCGACGCGGGCAGCGTGTGGCGGCAGCCGGCGCTGCGCATCGCGAGGCTGGTGCAGGACGTGCCTCTCTCAGCGGACAAACCGGTGCGTGCTGTCGTCGCAGAAGGATTCGCTCAGGCGCCGGAGCACGAGCCCTGGCGAATCGACGTCGGTGTGGACATGGTGATCTCCAGGCTTGGCCTGCCGGCCGACGCGATCGTCGACACGTTGTCCGGCGGCTGGCGCCGCCGTGTGCTGCTTGCGCGGACGCTCGTGACACAGCCTGACGTGCTCCTGCTGGACGAGCCCACCAACCACCTGGACATCGAATCGATGATCTGGCTGGAGTCGTTTCTCGACAACTATCCAGGTGCCGTCGTCTTCGTGACACATGACCGCGCGTTTCTCCAGCGCGTCGCCACGCGCATTGTCGAGCTCGATCGAGGCACGCTGACATCGTGGCCCGGCGACTACGAGACCTTTCTCCGCAAGAGGGAGGAATGGCTCGCAAACGAGGCGGTGCTGAACGAGAAGTTCGACAAGAAACTCGAGCAGGAAGAAGCGTGGCTTCGACAAGGCATCAAAGCCCGGCGGACGCGCAATGAGGGGCGCGTGCGCGCGTTGATGGCGATGAGAAACGAGCGCGCCGCCCGGCGGAGCCGCGTCGGCAGGGTGCGGCTCCTGTCGGAAGCCGGCGAGCGCTCAGGACAGATGGTGTTCGAAGCCGACGAGGTGACCAAGTCGTTCGGCGGGCGCCCGATCCTGCAAGACGCAACCTTTCGCGTGATGCGCGGCGATCGTGTCGGGTTGATCGGCCCGAACGGATCGGGCAAGACCACGCTCCTCAGGATGCTGATGGGTGAACTGCAGCCGGACTCGGGCGAAGCTCGCCGCGGTACGAACGTGCAGATTGCGTACTACGACCAGCAACGGGAACAGCTCGATCCCGAGCGAACCGTGTTCGAGACCGTCGGTCAGGGAAACGACACCATCACCATCAACGGACGGACGCAGCACGTGCACGGGTACTTGCGGGATTTTCTGTTCCCCTCAGAGCGGGCGAACTCACCCGTGAAGGCGCTGTCGGGTGGAGAGCGCAACCGCCTTCTGCTCGCGCGGCTGTTTACCAGGCCGGCGAACGTGCTCATCCTCGACGAACCCACCAACGATCTCGATATCGAGACGCTCGAGCTCGTCGAGGCGTATCTCGTAGACTGGCCGGGCACGCTCCTGGTCGTCAGTCACGACCGCGCGTTCATCGATCATGTCGTGACGAGCACGCTGGTGTTCGAAGGGGACGGACGCGTGGAAGAGTAAGTCGGCGGGTATGAAGACTGGCTTCGCCAGCGGGCCCCGGTGGAATCGCCAATTGGCAATCGACAATCTGAAAAAGCGGCGTCAGCGCCAACACGAGGAAATGCAGGGAACAGGAAGAAGCTCTCCTACCGCGAACAAGAGGAGTTCGACGATCTTCCCGCCCTCATCGAGGGCATGGAATCGGAGCTGGACGCCCTGAACGCCGCGGTGGCGTCTCCCGATTTCTACAAAGAGTCCCCCGACAACATCACCCGCGCGCTCGCACGCATCGACGAGTTGAAGGACTCCCTGATGTCTGCATACGCGCGGTGGGACGAGCTCGATTCGCGCGGCAGGACGTAGCGCTAGGCCGGAACGAGAGTCTTCCGCCGCCTCGGTGTTTTCACACCCGTCGCCTTGCGCGCCGCCGGTTTGCCTGCCTGCGGTGTTTTCCTGGTGCGGCGAGCTCTCACCGGTTCCGGCTGCGATTCTTCGATTTCGATGACTTCCGGAGCCTGCGCTTCAATCCGGATCGGTTCCTCGATCACATCGGCTTGAACAATGTCGTCGTGGGACTCGACCGGCTCCATTTCCACGACGTCGCGACTTTCATCGGCCTCAACGTCAACAGACGCGTCCGTGGTGACAGCCGCTCGCTGCAGCGCCGCTCCCGGGAAGACGCGAATCTGGCCTCGCCGGTCGCGCTCGAGACGGAACATGCCTTCACGCTGAAGGATGCGCATGAACTCCATGATCGTCGAGAATCCCCATTTGCGTTCGTCGAAGGTCGCGTCAACGCCTCGAATGAACTGCTTGAACTGCCGCACGTACATCGGCCATCTCGGGGGCTGTGCTGCACGGCCGAAGACGTCGCGCGCGTAGTCGACAATCTGCTGAATCTCTTCCTGATTGCGGGCAACCGGCGGAGCTGGTGCCGCGGGAGCAGCCGCGGACTGCGTGGCCTGTGCGAACTGCAGAGGCTGCGCGGACTGCGTCGCCGGCACTGGCTGCGCGATCTGTACTGACTCCCCGCCCGGTTCGCCGCCCTCGTCGGTTTCAACGGAATCGACCATCATGCTGCGGCCCGCATGGCGCAGCGTGACGAGCCCGGTCTTTGCCAGCTTCTCGATGAAATCGCGGAACGTGCTGGCGCCGTAGTCGCGCTCGGAGAAGGCCGAATCGAGCTGCAGCAGCGTGCTCTTCAGAAGGCCCAGTTGCGGAGACACCTCACGGTCCGACGAGTACCTTCAGCGCGCGCTTGACGAGAGGAATCGCCTTGCTGATGTCAGCCGATCCGGCTGCTGCACCGTTCTCGCGACGCGGTCCGGGCACAGTCTCGCGGCGTCTGACCAGATTTTCGTAGGCGATGAACTCGTGGCAGTTCTTCTGCATGACCTGGCTGGTGAACTGCCGTCCGCCGACGACGAAGACTTTCTTGTCGTACTGCTTCAGCTTTTCGACGAGCGTAATGAAGTCGCTGTCGCCGCCGACGATGACGAACGCGTTGATGTGATCGTGCGTAAACGCCATCTCGAGCGCGTCGAGCGCGAGATTGATGTCGGCGCCGTTCTTGTCTCCGCCCGGCGTCAGGTTCCGCTGCACCATCCGGATCGCGTGCTGCGACATCAGCCGGCCGTATTCGCCGGCCCGCTTCCAGTCGCCATACGCCACCTTGGTGACGACCTCGCCGCGCTCCTTGATGCCGTCCAGAATCGCCGCAATGTCGAACTGCGTATGCAGCGTGGTCTTGACACCGATTTCGATGTTGTCGAAATCGATGAAGACCGCAATTTTCAGTCGTTGATCGATCAAATGTTTTTCTCCTGACCCTAAACGCATAAGTGTACTCCGTACGGCCCCGGGAATGTGCATTGCTTCTCGGGGCCGGTACGGAGCTTGCGTATCTAAGCGGGCGAGGTGCTCGATGGCGCAAACAGTAGTCCAGTTCGACACGCCCGTCGTCCATACCGACGGCACCCAGTATTCCGCGCGTGCCTGTGGCCGCGAACGCGAGGATGCATTGTGGGAAGGATGGATTGAGTTCGTCAGCCTGACTACCGGCGAGGTGCTGCGAACGGTACGCGAGACGACACAACCGAATCTGACAGACCTGAGGTATTGGGCTACCGGGCTCAGCTCGGTATACCTGCAGGGCGCCCTCGCGCGAACGCTCCACCAGCCGAAGCCCGCGGTGCCCGTGACCGTCAGGCCGCCAGCCTACGGCGGCCCGGCAGACCGTCGCGAGCCTGAACACACGTGGCACGAGTCGATCCTCAACCCCTTTTCCGTGTACGCGAAGAACCCCGACTTGCTCGCCCAGGAATTGACGGCGCTGCGCGCGTGGCACCTGCGACAGATTATCCGGGATTACGCGCTTGTGGATGATGAGGAGACACGTCTCGAGAATATGACCGAGCCCGAGCTCGGATCGCTCATCATGCAGCGCGTCCGCGCGTTAAATGCTTGAGCGCCGGCCGATCCGGCGGTCGTGGGCCAGGTGATTCACCATGCGGACGATTTCGCTGGGCTCGACCGGCTTGGCCATGTGAACGTGAAACCCTGCAGCTAAAGCGCGCGTGCGTTCGTCCTCGCGCGCATGGGCCGTGACCGCAGCGGCCGGTAACGACGCAAGCCTGGTTCCAGCCGATCGTATCTGACGGATCAGGGAATACCCATCTTCGCCAGGCATGGCGATGTCTGCCAGCAATACATCGATTTCATTTCGCTCGAGTATCTCGATCGCTTCTTTGGAATTGTCGGCGACGCTGATGCGTGCGCCACGGTCTTCCAACGCCCGTCCAATCAGGTCGCGCGTGTCCTTTTCGTCGTCGACGACCAGAACGCGAACGCCGTCGAGGCGAACCTCGGCCTGGGGCTCGGCCGCGACCGCCACCGCGCTCGACGCCTCGGGACCGCTGATTGGCAGCGTCACGATAAAGGCCGTGCCTTTCCCCTTGCCCGCGCTTTCTGCCCGAATCGTGCCTTTATGTGCTTCGACGAGCTGCTTGGCAATCGACAAGCCGAGGCCAAGGCCCGAGTGGTTCCGTGTCGTCGTACCGTCTCCCTGCCGGAAACGATCGAACACGAATGGCAGGAATTCCGACTCGATGCCGCTGCCATTATCGGCAACGCGGATCTCCAGCGACCGGCTGACGATGCGCGCCGACACCATGATGTGGCCGCCGGTGGGCGTGAATTTCAGCGAGTTGCCGATGAGATTGACGAACACCTGCTCGAGCCGCTTCACATCGCCGCTAAGGGTCGCATCGGGGATCGGAGACAGTTGAATGTCGATCTGGCTGGCGGCTGCCAGCGGGCTGACCGATTCGACAATGCCTCGAATCAGGTTCGGCGCATCGATCGTGTCCAGATCGAGGGACTTCCTTCCACCATCCATGCGTGCGAAATCGAGCAGATCGTCCACGAGCTTCGCCTGCCGCGACGCATTCCGGTAAATCGATTCGATGGCCTGCGGAAACACGTCGGGATCCATCGAGTCGGTGCGCAGCATGGAGGCCCAGCCGAGAATCGCATTCAGCGGAGTCCGCAGCTCATGCGACACCGTCGACACGAACTCGTCCTTGAGCGCGGTTCGCGCGTTCGGCATCGGCGCGCGCGCGCTCAGCCTGCTCGTAGAGCCTGCGCTCGATCGAGCGCCTGCGTGCAGTGCTGGGCCACCGAGACCAGAAGCGCCTGATATTCCTCATCAAAATTGACTGGCGCGCTGAAATGGAATTCCAGGACGCCGAGCGGTCCTTCCTTCACCATCAGCGGCAGGGCGGCGACCGATTCGAACCCGTTGTCTGCGGCGATCACCGCAGAAAGCCAGTACTTCTCGTGCGAGTCCGCGAGCGATCCCACGAAGACAGGCCGTCCGCTCTCGAGCGCTTCGGTCGTGCAGAGCCCGGGTTCGGGCCGCTCTGTCGACTCGGAGAGCAATTTGAGCTCTCCTTCGGATGCTCCGACGACGATGCGCGCCTGCTCGACAATCGCATTGGCGACGGCCGTGACGCTGACCGATTCCGACAGGCTCGCGGTAAGCGAGTGGAGGCGCGTCGTCCGCGTGGCGAGCGCGCGATACCGCGTTTCGCTGGAACGCAACGCCAGCTCGGTCTTCTGCCGTTCGACGAGCTCGACGTCCGCCCGCGCTTTCAGCGTTTCGGCGTCGAAACGTGCGCGCTCGACAGATTCGTGCCACCACACACGGCTCAACGCCTGAGCCGTGCGCGAGCAGATCGAGTGGATGTATTCGTGATCGTCGACGGTGAACTCACGCGGCTCATCGAAGTCGACCTGGAGAAAACCGACCACGCGCCGCTCGATCGCGATCGGCAGAATGAGCCCGGCGGCGCGGTTGCGCCATGGACCCGCATTCGACCATTCTTCGTATTCGGCCCCGCGGCTCTGCGTCGATGCCGTCACGATTGGTGTCAACCGCCGCATCGATTCGGCAAACGGAGAGTCGTCGCCGAAGTCGTCCAGATCCCACGAATCCCCTTCTTGCAGCTGATAGCCGGCAACCTGAGCGACCGTGACTCGCTGGCGATCGTCGGTGAGCAGGTAGAACACGCCGGCGCCCGCTTTGAGCCAGTGCAGTGATTCGTGCAAGGCGGCCGTCAGCGTCTCTCCGGAGGTGCGCACCATGCCGAGCGCAGCCGTCGACTGCGCCAGCCGGTGCGCCTGTGCGGCGACACGCTCGGCCGCCAGCCTGTCTGCGCGTTCCTGGGACACGCGCTTCGCCGCCGATCCTGTGAGCATCGCCACAGCCATCCATCCAGCGGCAAACAACCCGAGGGCGGCGGCTTCCACGCCGCTACCGAAATCGAGCAGTTCTCCAGGGCCGAAAAGGAAGTAGTCAGCGGCGAGCGCCGATAACAGAATCGTCATTGACGCGGGAACGACTCCGCCGAGCCATGCGGCAATCGCCACGGCCGGCGCGAACGCGACGAACACGAAGCGGCCGGTCCATCGATCGAGCAGAACTTCAGCCCAAAGAGCCAGCGCAAAGATCGCCAGCGAGACGAGCAGGGCGTGCGCAGGACGGCGCAACAGCCCAGTGGGCGAAGACATGTTGTTCCTTGGGGCGGAGGGTCGCGGGCTGAGGGAAGATCAGTATAACAGTGTCTGGGGAGTCGGGGACTCGAAAGAGTCTGGGGAGTCGAAGGAGTCCTGGGAGTCCGGGGAGTCGAAGAGTCGAAGAGTCGAGGGAGTCGAAACGAGTCGAGGGAGTCGAGAGTCCTGGAGTCGGGAGAGTCCGGGCGGCGAGTTACAGGCGCAGGAATTGGCGGACGCGGGTGAGGAACGAGTGCCGCGCATCGGCGGATGCGGCTGCCATCGCGTGTGCCTCGCGGTGCCGCTCCAGCTCTTCGCGCCGCGTGGATGTCACATTTGTAACGCGCTCCAAGACCGAGGGATTCGCCAGCACGACTTGACGGAACCCTTCGACGTCGATTTCGAGCAGGTCGCAGTCGGCTGCGGCGGTCACAGTCGCCGTTCGTGCCTCGCCGGTCAGCAGCGACATCTCGCCGAACACGTCGCCCGCATGCAGGCGCGCGACCTCGCCCGTCGTGCCGGCCAGCGTGATGGAGGCCTCCCCTCGCCTGATGATGAACAGCGAATGACCCGCTTGTCCCTGCCGCACGATGGCTTCGCCACGGGCATACAAGACCGGGCGCCCGACGGCGAGAAGCTGGGCGCGCTCGCTCTCGTTCAGCGGCGCGAACATCGGAACCGAGGCCATGACCCGCGGGTCCACCACCGTCTGTGGAGCCGCCATGCCGCCTTCCTCCGGCGACATCTCGATCTGAATCGGATACGGAATCGTGATGTTGTTCCGGCGGAATGCGTAGTAGATGTACGACCTTCACCTGGTCCTGCGCGCGATCGTCCGGATCGAAGTCGTCGACCCAGAACCACACACGATAGGTGATCGCCGAGCCGGCAAAGTCCGAGATCCTGATTTCCGCCGGGCGCACGGATGAAAGCTCCGAGGCGTTCTTCAGCGCTTCGGCGATGACCGACTTCACGACGTTCGGCGGCACGTCGTAGCTCACGCCGACGTCCACGTGCAGCCGCATCTGCCGGGTCGGGACCGAATAATTCGTAATGGTGTCCTTGGCCATCACGCTGTTCGGCACGACGACGAAATTGCCGGCTTTGGTCAACAGCTTGGTGGCCCGCCAGGTGATCTCGCTGACGCTCCCCTCCTGGCCGCCAATCGTCACCCAGTCGCCCACACGAAATGGTTTTTCGATCTGGATCGCGAGCCCGGAAAAGAGGTTCCCGAGCGTGTCCTGCAGGGCGAATCCCAGCACGACGGCCCCGACCGCGGTCGTCGCCAGGATGCGATCGCGCAGGATGAGCGTGGCCGCGATCGCGAAGAGCAGGATGAGCAGCGAATCCTGCACGATGCTGGGAAACCGATCGGGAAGCCGATTGAGTTTCCAGGGATTGAGCGCGAGGGCGACGACGAGATTGATGATTGCGAACGCCGCGACCAGGGGGTTGATGTCGCCGACGAGTTGCCGCGTGTCTTCGGGGAGCTGGAAGTAGTTGAGCGCGATCGCCGCCAGCGTGTAGGCAGCGAACAGGCCGGCCGAGAGGAGCAGCCGGCCGCGAATATGCCTGTTGACCGTCGCCTGGCGCAGACCAAGCGACGTCAACAGGAGCGCGAGACCGACGATGACGCTGCGCGGCACGCGAGGCTAGGCAATGCCCTTCTTGAACGCCGCGAGATCGGCCGGCGAAATCGCCGGCTTCACCGGGTTCGGGTTGTCGCCGCCTTTCGCGAGACGATCCGCACCCACTCCTCGAGCGCCGCCCGAGGCAGCCACCTGCTGCTCGTTCTTGCCGGTCGAAACGGACTTCGTGAGGTTGCTGAGGCCGAAACCCTTTTTCTTCTCTTCGGCTTTCTTCTCTTCGGCTTTCTTGTCCTCGGGCTTCTCCTTCTCACTGCCGGCAAGCCCTGCCGATCCTTCGACGACCGTGGCAATCTTCGTGAGCTCCGTTGGCTGGTACTTGATCGTCGAGGTGTACCGTGCGGCAACCACTGCACCGGGCTTCGAGCCCGCAAGCTGTTTTACCTTGTTGATGCGCTCCTCGGTTTCGGGATGCGACGCAAAAAGGCCGTTCTTCTCCGCCATCCCCTTGTTGCGCTCGGCGAGCCGTGCGAGAAAGTCCGACAGGCCGGTGCCGGCGTATCCGGCCTTCTGCGCGAGGATGATGCCTTCCTTGTCGGCATCGAGCTCGTCACCGCGATCGAACGAATTTTCGAGCACCATGCTGTACGCACGGTTGGCCAGCTGATCGAGGAACGCCCCGCGGTTCGCCAGCGTCTGGCTGGTGCCGAGCTCGATCCCCTTGCTTTTGCGAATGGCATTCACCGTGTGCTTTTGCGCGACGTGCGCGATCTCGTGGCCGAGCACGCCCGCAAGCTCCGCTTCCGACTTAATGAGCGCGAGCGCGCCGCGTGTGATGTGGACGTACCCGCCAGGGGCGGCAAATGCATTGACGCCATCGGTGTCGAGCACCATGAACGTCCACGGCAGCTTCTGCCGGGTCGTCTGCTCTGCCAGGACGGTGCCGACCAGCGTGACGTACTTATGGACCGCGGCGTCCTGCACGACGCCGAATCGCTGGCGCACTTTCAAACTGACGTCACCCCCGAGCTTGATCTCTTCCTCCTCGGTGATGTTCACGTCGTCGAACTGCTGCTTCTTCTCCTGCGCCTGCTGAGCCTTGCGCATGATGCCGCCGAGCTGCGCGTAGGCAGGCGAGCTGACCGCGACCATTGCGATGATGATGATCCAGGTTTTCATCCCAGGTTCTCCTTCACTTCGAAAATCGCCACCGGCTTGGTCTTACCTTTCACCACTACATCGCCGAGGGGCCGAAAGAAGTATCGGTCGGGCAGCGCGTCGCGAGTAGCTTCGCTGATGATAATCCGAGTCCCGTATTGCTTGTTCAGCGATTCGAGCCGCGCGCCGAGATTCACGGAATCGCCGATGACGGTGTAGCTCATGATGGCCTCGGACCCGATATTGCCGGCGATCATCGGGCCCGTGCTGATGCCAAT
Organism: Vicinamibacterales bacterium; assembly: GCA_963811435.1. GTDB lineage: Bacteria > Acidobacteriota > Vicinamibacteria > Vicinamibacterales > JAMQPK01 > JAMQPK01. Next base: position 979,753 of record CAWERD010000002.1, on the reverse strand, counting down.
GCCGATATCGAGCTCGGGACGTCCTTCGGCCTTCCACTTCTCGTTCAACCGGTTCAGCTCGCGAATCATGGCCAGCGCCGCATCGACCGCATGCTGCGCGTGATTCGCATCGTCGAGCGGCGCACCAAACAACGCCATCACCATATCGCCGACAAACTTGTCGAGCGTGCCCTTGTGCGCGAAGACGATCTCGACCATGCGCGTGAAGTACTCGTTCAGGATCGCGACGATCTCTTCGGGCTGGCCGCTTTCAGAAACAGTCGTGAACCCGCGGATATCGGAGAAGAGCACGGTCATCTGACGCCGCTGGCCGCCGAGCCGCGCGAGATCGGGGTTGGCCACCAGCTGGTCGTACACGTCTCTGGAGACGTACTGGCCGAACAACCGTTTCATCTTCCGCTTCTCGCGCCCTTCGAAGAAGTACTGGTATCCGACGCCGCCGAACAACGCGAGAGACGACGCGAGCGTGGGCTGGGTCAGGTTGATCCAGGTACCGTCGGCGAACAACCGTGTCGCGACAAGCGCGAACAGCGCAATCAGCGTCGCAAACACTCCCGCCGCCCACCATGCCGGCAGCACCGCCGAGAGCAGGCCGATGACGAGCGCCATCGTCAACACCAGCGCAACCCGCACGCGGCGCGACTCGGGACGCATGAACCTGTTCGACAGAAAATCGTCGGCCACAGCCGCATGAATCTGAATGCCCGGCATGATCCCGCCTGCGAATGGCGTTTCAAACACATCGTGCAGGCCCGCCGCGGTGACGCCGACAAACACGATCTTGTCGCGAAACACCGACGGATCGATATCCGGCTTCTGGTTCGCCAGCAGCTGTTCTTCCGAATAGAGGAGATCGAAAAATGCGTAGTGCGGATAGGGCCGGGTCTTCATGTCCGGCAGAAAGGCAGGACCGCGGAAGTTGATCAGGCTCCACAGATAGCTGGTCACGCCGTCCTCTGTGTTCAGCCGCCGGCTTTCGAGCGGCATCAGCCGATCGCCAACCTTCAACGACGAGCCGTCCACACGGATGGTCGAGGGATCGATTTTCGCCGCTCGCAGTGCGGCGGCAAACCCGAGCGAGGGCATCGCCTTGTCGCCGGTCCTGACAAACGGCACGACGTGGCGAACCGGGCCGTCGGCATCAAGGCTGAGAAAGTTGTGGCCGAATGCGGCCGCCGAATCGGCGAGCACGTGCGTCGGCTCGAAGATGACTCGCCGCTCGAGAATGCCCTGTGCGCCGAGGCGATATCCCTGATCTCTCCAGGATTGTTCGCCGGCTGTCTCACCCAGGAAGGTGGCGTCGGCGAGCAGAATCACATTTCCCGCTTTCTTGATCGTGTCGGCGAGCGCCTTGTCGGACTCTTCGCCCGACCATTTTTCGCCGCCGTAGGGAAATCCTTCGCGGCGATCGGCATCGGCGAACAGCACGTCGAACACAATCAAGGCAGGCTTGCCGCGATTGAGGTACTCGATGAGGCTCGCGTGGATGACCCGCGGCCAGGGCCATCGGCCCGCAGGCTCTTGAAGATTGCGCAGCGAGTACTCGTCGATTTCGACCAGCGCGATGTCTTTGCGTGCCGAGGAAGGAACAGCCGTGCGAGCCAGCCGCCAGTCGTACGTCTTGAGCTCGACGGTCCGGAATGCCTCCAGGTTGGTGAGCGCCAACACGAGACCGGCGGCGCACAACCAGACAACTAACCCTGCGGCGGCTTTTCGCACCGTTGGTAATATAGGCGCGGCATGCGTCGCGTCGCAATTACGATTCTGGTGCTCGCCGGGCTGTCAGTGCACGTGCTTTCCCAGAATACTCCCGCCGATCGCGCTGGCGGACCCGCCGAAATCCTCAATGCAGACGATGTGCTCGCGATCGTGAACGTGGCGGCATCGGCGCTCGGCGACAGCACGATGGCCGTCGCGGTGGTCGATCGCACGGGTGCCATCCTCGCGGCATACGCACGGGGAAATGCCGGTGAGCGTACACCCGACATTGCGGTGTCGGTTGCCCGAACCGGCGCGATGTTCTCGCTCGACCAGGCGCCGCTGTCGTCGCGGACCGTTCGCTACATCAGCGGCATCCACTTTCCGCCGGGGGTCCCGAACACGCCGAACGCCGCGCTGTATGGCGTCGAGAACATCAATCGCGGGTGCGCGATCGATCCGGCCGGCGACGCGATCTTCAACGTCCCTCTCGTGCGGACGCGATCGATTGACGGCACGTTCGGTGCTGCGGGCGCCCAGGCGCTGCCATGTACGCCGTCCGACACGCGCGGCTGCGCGCGCGGCGGTCCGATGCGCGACCTCGACGGCAACGAGCTGTCGTCGGTCGGCATCACGACGGGCAAAGTCGACCTCTTCGATTCCGGCGCGACGGACCTTCTTTCCGTGCCGGTCAACCCCGGTGGCATCCCGATCTACCGCGGCGGCAAGGTCATCGGCGGCGTGGGTGTCGCCGGTGTCCCTCCTGAGTCGGCGGAGTACGCGGCGACGCTGGCCGCAGCCGGTGCCGGTCGAGGGCTCGATTTTTCCGAGCCGCTGGGGATGCCGGGAGCGGTGTTCATCGACGGCATCCGCGTTCCGTTCTTTGGAGCCTGCACCAACATCCCGTGCATCCGGGCCGCGTTGCGCCAGGCGCCGCCGGGCACGTCGAGCGGACGGCTGAGCGACGGGCGCTTCGTCGTACCGCCGCGCGGCGGTCAGCAGGCGCCCGAAGGGTATCTCGTCGGGCCGCGTGCCAGCGCCAGCGGTTCGCTGTCGGTTGAAGAGGTCACACGCATCATCGATCAATCGGTTGCCGTGGCGCTCCGCACGCGTGCGGCCATCAGGCTGCCGATCAATCAGTCCGACGCGAATGGCGATGGCGGTATCCGACGAGGCCGGAAACATTCTTGCGGCCTACCGCATGCCCGACTCGACTTTCTTTTCGCTCGACGTGGCGATGAGCAAAGCGCGAAATGCGTTCTACTTCAGCTCGCGCGAAGGCTACGAGGTGCTCAGGCAATACGTCATGACGAACCGGTACGCGCGCTATGAGTGGGAGCCTCAGCCGCCGGCCGGCCGCGGATGGGCGGTGACCGCACGATCGCTCAACTTCGGCGGCCAGCCGCTCTTTCCTCCCGGCATCGATCTCGACGTGAGGCCGACTCCTGGCCCATGGTTCGATTTGTATGCGTACGACTCTGCCAATCCATGCACCGAGGGTCCGGGACCGAGCCGTGGCGCCAACCGCAACTACTTCAACCAGAGCGGCATCGTCTGGTTCGCGGGAAGCGTGCCTCTATATAAGGATGGGCGGCTGGTCGGCGGACTCGGCGTCAGCGGCGACGGCGTCGAGCAGGACGACTACGTCTCGCAGCTCGGAAGCGAAGGTTTCTATCCGCCAAACGAACTGCGCGTCGATAACAGCGTCATCAGAGACGCCGACGGCCGCGACGTGCGCGTGCCGTATGTGAAGTTCCCGAGAAATCCGGAGTTTGGGAGTCTTGAGAAGTAAGAAGTAAAAAGTAAAAAGTGAAAAGTGAAAGGTACAAAGACGGGTCTTGCCTGGGCGCTGGTGAGCTGTCGTGGTCGCCCGGCTTCGCTCAGGACTTGAGCAGGCACTTTGAGGGCATCTCTGGAACCTTCGTTCTGCTGAACAGCCGGACCGGCGAATTTATACGGCACAACCGGCACGTGCGGCGCAGCGGTTTGCGCCGTGCTCGACGTTCAAGATTCCGCACACCGCGATTCTGCTCGAAACCGGTACGGCGCCCGACCTGAGTTTTCGTGACATACGATCCCGCGCTCAAACACGAAGGCGCCTGGGCGCGAGATCACACACTTCGTTCGGCATACCGCGTTTCGGCGCTTTGGTAAATCACGCCCTCGCAAGGCGAGTCGGCCTTTCGACGGAACAGCGCCTTCTTTGAGCGCGAAGACGGGAGCATGCCGTCCGGCGGGCGAAGATGCCACGATGTGGTACGTCGGCTATGTCGAGCGGGATTCGAACGTGTTTTACTTTGCGCTTCAGCTTGGCGGAAAGGAGTACGGATCGTTATTCGACCAGCGGGTATCGAAAGCCAAGGCTATTTTGGCCGATCTGGGGGTCCTCGATTGAGGCAGGGCTGAAGCCCTGCGCTACCGATACTTTCTACTTTCTACTTTCTACTTTCTACTTCTTTCTACTTTCTACTTTCCCCCATCTCTTTACACCACAAACTCATCCCCTTCCTTCGCCGCACGCGTCTCGGGGAATATCTTTCGCGCAGCCGCCTCGATTGCCTTCACCTCGTCATCGGGCCGCCCCGGTTTGTGGTGAAACAGCCACAGATGCTTCGCGCCGCAGTCTGCGGCGAACCGTGCACATTGCGACCAGTCGCTGTGTCCCCAGCCCTTGTGCAGGAGAATCTCTTCGGGCGTGAAATGCGAATCGAGGATCAACGCCTGCGCGCCGACCGCGAAATGCGCCAGCGCGAGGTCGATGTCGGCGTTGCCGAACTCATGATCGGTCGCATAGACGAGATCGCCTTTCAGACCCTTGATGCGATACGCGTACGCCCCGCCCGGATGATTGAGCGCCTCTGCGGACACGTCAAAGCCATTGATCTGGACGCGGTCGCCGCGATTCACGTGAATCGCCGGCTGCGAGGGCAGCCGATCGTAAGGCACCGGGAAAAACGGCGACTGGAACATCGCTTCGATGTCGAGTGCCTCGCGACCGAGCGACGGTGCCCAGACCGTGACCGCCGCGCCAGCCCGGTAGAGCGGCGCAAAAAACGGCAAACCCTGAACGTGATCCCAGTGGTAGTGCGTCAGCACGATCGGAATCTCGCTCACGCTATTGAACGCCTCGCCGACGCCGACGATCCCGGAGCCCGCATCGAGGATCAGCCGACGCCCGCTCTGCTCGTCGGTCACTTCGAGGCATGGCGTATTGCAGCCATACCCGATCGAGCCCGCAGTGGCATAGGGAACAGAGCCCCGCACTCCCCAAAAACGCACGCGCATGCGGCCCAGAGCTTATTACGCAGACCACGGTGCGACAAGTTACAATCGGCCTCGGCCGAATGCAGACCACGACAGCCGAGCATTTGCGACTCGCCGAACCGGCCGATGGGCCGGTTCCCTCCTGGCGCAAGTGGGGCTGTTACGTCTCCGATCGCGCCTGGGGCACCGTCCGCGAAGATTACAGCGCCAACGGCGACGCCTGGAACTTCGTGACGCATGACAATGCCCGCAGCAAGGCGTTCCGCTGGGGCGAAGACGCGATCGGCGGACTCTGCGATCGCTACCAGTTGCTGGTATTCGCACCGGTGTTCTGGAACGGCCGCGATCCGATCCTGAAAGAGCGGCTCTTCGGATTGACCTCGAGCGAAGGCAACCGCGGCGAGGACGTCAAAGAGTATTACTTCTACCTCGACAACACGCCCACCCACAGCTACATGCGGATGCTCTACAAGTATCCGCAGGCGGCGTTCCCCTACGGGCGGCTCGTGGAAGAAAACCGGCGGCGCGGCGGGCGCGGCCTGGAGTTCGAGCTGCTCGACACCGGCGTCTTCGACGACGATCGCTACTTCGACATCTTCATCGAGTACGCCAAGGCGGGGCCCGAGGACATCTGCATCCGCATCGAGGCGTTCAATCGCGGCCCCGAGGCCGCAGATCTGCACGTCATCCCGCATTTGTGGTTCCGGAACACGTGGGCATGGGGAGCCAGCCGGGGCGTCGAGCCACGAATCAGCTCCGATCAGGCCCGCGAGAAAAAGTCTGATTACATTTCGCTCGTGGCCGACGACCGAAGCGCGGAGCCGCTGTCGAATCTGCCGTTCGAGTACCGTCTCGGCGAACGGCGGCTGTACGGCCCAGCCGGGGGCGAGCTCGCTTTCACCAACAACGAGACGAACGGTCCGGTCGTCTGGGGACCGACCACCACCAGCGCGTCACCCTATGTGAAAGATGCGTTTCATCGGCTCATCGTCAACGGCGAGCCATCGACGAACCCTGATGGGTTCGGCACGAAGGCCTGCATGCACTACCGGACGCAGGTTCTCTGCAGGCACATCAGCGGTGTGGCACTTCCGGCTGACGCCAGACCGGCTGAGCTCGCCGCTGAAGGATGTGAACGACATCGTCACTCAACGGCGCGCCGAGGCCGACGAGTTCTACGAAGCTATCCATCCGCCGAAGGCGACCGAGGACGAGCGGCTCGTGCAGCGGCAGGCGCTGGCCGGCATGTTGTGGACGAAGCCGATCTACCTCTTCGACGTCGCGCGGTGGCTCGACGGCGACGACGCCGGCGCCGCCACCGCCGCGCGATCGTCATCGTATCCGCAACGCGCACTGGCGTCATCTGAACTCGATGCGGATCCTCTCGATGCCCGACAAGTGGGAGTATCCGTGGTTTGCGGCGTGGGACCTCGCGTTCCACTGCGTCGCGCTCGCGCTCGTCGATCCGGAGTTTGCCAAGGAAAACCTCTGGCTGCTGCTCTTCGAGCAGTTTCAGCATCCCAACGGGCAGATTCCGGCCTACGAATGGGAGTTCTCCGATCTCAACCCGCCGGTGCATGCGTGGGCGTGCTGGCGCGTCTACTCGCTCGAAAAGGCGCGCACGGGCAAAGGCGATCGTCAGTTTCTGGAGCGGTGCTTCCACAAGCTGCTGATCAACTTCGCGTGGTGGGTCAACAAGGTCGACAGCCAGGGCATGAACGTCTTCGAAGGCGGCTTCCTCGGCCTCGACAACATCACGGTGGTCGATCGCAGCGAGCGGCTGCCCGACGGCGCCATTCTCGAGCAGTCCGACGCGACCGGCTGGATGGGCTTCTTCTGCCTGAACATGATGCGGATCGCGCTCGAGCTGGCGCACGAGAACCGTGCCTACGAGACGATGGCGACGAAGTTCTTCCAGCACTTCGTCTACATCGGCGGCGCCATGAAGAAGATGGGCGGCCGCGACTACCAGCTGTGGGACGAAGAGGACGGATTCTTCTACGACGTCCTCCGCTATCCGGACGGCCGCTTTCACAAGTTCGACGTGCGCTCGCTCGTCGGGCTGATTCCGCTCTACGCCATCGACGTGCTCGACGAGCACGACGTGCGAGACATGCCGATGTTCCTTACGCGATGTGCACTGGTTCATCAAGAACCGGCCCGACCTCGTCGGGCAGGCGTGCTTCACCGACGCTCACGGACGGCGCAACGCCGCCACGTCCTGTCGATCGTCGATCGCCACCAGCTCGAAAAGCTGCTCGAGCGGGTGTGGGACCCCAACGAGTTCCTGTCCGAGGGCGGCATCCGCAGCCTTTCGAAGTACCACGAGGCGCATCCGTTTTCGTTCGCGGGCAGCGAGGTGCGCTACGAGCCGGCGGAAGCCGACGTGAAGATCAAGGGCGGCAACTCGAACTGGCGCGGCCCGATCTGGTTTCCGACCTCGTACCTGCTGATCGAGTCGCTGCGCAAGTTCGACGAGGCTCATCCGAGCGCAGGTGATGATCGCCGGCGACCGGCGACACGCCTGCGGTGACGCCGGGCGAGATGGCGCGCGAGATCGCCGACCGGATGATCGGCCTCTTCACGCGCGGCGCCGACGGCCGGCGCCGCATCTACGGCGGCACCGAGAAGTTCCAGCAGGATCCGCACTGGCGCGACTGCCTGCTGTTCAACGAGTACTTCCACGGCGACAACGGCGCCGGGCTCGGCGCCAACCACCAGACGGGATGGACGGGGCTGGTCGCGAATCTGATCGACGAATGGAGACGGTGACGGGACAGTCGACAGTCGGCAGTCGGCTGTCGACAGTCGCAGGTCCAGCCGCCGAAGGTGGCACAGGGCTTTCAGCCCTGTCGTCGTGGCGGCTGGCGCACAGGACTAAAGTCCTGTGCCACCTGATGTGCCTCCTCGCGTTCGTGCCGGCGCGGGTGGCCGCACAAGTCGGCGTTCCGCAGGCACCGCGTGCGGGGGTCACGATCGCCATTCGCGATGCGAGTGACGGCCGGCCGATTCCTGGGCGCCAGCGTCAGTCTTCGACGGCGGCAGGTGCGGAGATCGCGAACGGAACCAGCGCAGCTGACGGCATCGTCCGGATTGCAGGTGTTGCCGGAACGTTCACGGCCCAGGTCTCGGCACAGGGTTATGCGGCCGCTTCGGCAACTGTCACTGCCGTCGCCGGCCAGCTGACGGCGATCGACCTCACGCTCACGAAAAGCGCCCTTACTCCCGCATCGAGAACCAGGTGCCGCGACCGCCCGGCGTGAGCACTCCCGACGCAGAGCCTGCGACTCCGGCGCCCATGCCCACAGACTTGCCGCGCGCGAGCTCCAGCGACACGACCGCCGACGCCGCTCGCGCCGGACGAGAAAGTGTTCGTGCCGATGCCCGATCGCTGGAACCTCTCGATGCCCGACTGGGATCGCTACGGCGTGCGCGGCGACTATCCGTACGTCAGCGGCCGCTGGTGGGATCCCTACAACCAGCAACCGACTGAAGGGCGACTACCCCGTCTTCGGACAACGGACGTTCTTCATGTTCACCGGCGTCAGCGATTCGCTGCTCGAAGGACGCAACCTGCCCGTGCCGGCGGTGCCGGCGAGCGCGCGGCCGCTGAGCGAGCCGTTCTTTGGCCGCGGCGATATCTACCTGCCGGTCACCGTCATCCGCACGTCGTTCGATCTGTTTCGCGGCGACACGGCCTTCCGCCCGGTTGACTGGCGCGTCCGCGTGCAGCCCGCCTTCAGCTTCAACTTCTCCACACGGAGGAAACCGGCATCGTCAACGCCGACGTCCGCAGAGGGACGACGAGGCTTTCGCTCTCATCTCGGCCTGCAGGAAGCGTTCGTCGAAGCGAAGCTCTTCGACCTCAGCTCGAACTACGACTTCATCTCCGTTCGCGCGGGCGTCCAGGAGTTGAGCACGCGACTTCCGCGGCTTCGTTGCCGTCGTCGAGCAGCCCGGCATCCGCGTCTTCGGCACGCTGAAATCGAGCCGCATCGAATACAACGCGGCGTTTTTCGATTTGCTCGAGAAGGACACCAACAGCGGCTTCAACGAGCTGCACCGGCGCCACCAGCAGATGTCGGTCGGCAAACGTCTACGTCCAGGATTTCCTGACGCGCGGCTACACCGCGCAGTTCAGCTATCACGACAACCGCGACGAGGGCGAGCCTCACTACGACACGAACGGTTTTCTCGTGCGGCCCGCGCCGATCGGCTTCGTGAAGCCGCATCATGTGCGGTCGTCCTATTTCGGCTGGGCCGGCAACGGCCACATCGGCCGATTGAACCTGAGCCACGCGTTCTATCAGGTCGTCGGCACCGACGAGCTCAACCCGATCGAGGCGCGCGAGGTCGACATCAACGCGCAGATGGCGGCCGTCGAGCTCTCGATCGACAAGGACTGGCTGCGCATCAAAGGGTCGTTCTTCTGGGCCTCCGGCGACGACGACGTGAACGACGGACAAGGCGCGCGGGTTCGACGCGATCGTCGACATCCCGGTCTTCGCCGGCGGCCCGTTCAGCGTCTGGAACCGCCAGGGTCTGCGCCTGGCGCAGACCGGCACCGGGCCTCGTAGTCCGTTCAGCCTGCTGCCCGACCTGCGCACTAACAAGGATGAAGGACAGCAGAACTTCGTCAACCCCGGCATCCTCATCGTCCACGGCGGCGTGGACGTGGAGCTCACGCCGAAGCTGCGCGCTGTTCACCACCGTCAGCTCACTGCGGTTTCACACGACGGCGCCGCTCGAAGCGCTGCTGTTTCAGTCGCCGGTTCGGCAGGAACATCGGCGTCGACTTCGGCGGCGGCGCGCAGTATCGCCCGCCGCTCAGCGAGAATATGGTCATCACCGCGGGCGCTGCGGCGCTGCGGCTCGGCGAGGGCCTGCGCGACATCTTCGTCGCGCCGTCACTGGTTTGTGCAGTTGTTCGCGAACCTGCGGTTGCAGTTTTGAGGAGGGACAGGGCTGAACCCTGTGCCACCGTAATAGTCGAAGGCAGGGCTAAAGCCCTGCCCGTATCGGTGGCCCAGGGCTTTAGCTCTGTCCGCATCAGTGGCGCAGGGCTTTAGCCTTGCCACGAGTCGTATGTACATATCAACGGCATCGAAAACGATTCTGACTGCGGCGATGGTCTTTCTCTGCGTCGCCGCCGATGCGATTTTTTCCGGACACGACACCACTGTCGTCGCACAGGGACGCGCGCTCAACCAGACCGCGGCTGAAGCCGATGGAAGAGTGCCGGCTGCATCACCTGCCACACGTCAGACCGACGAAGCGTCGATGCATCCGACCGGCACGGTCAGGCTCGGCTGCGCCGACTGTCACGGCGGCAACGCTGATGTGCGTGCGCCCCAGGGCGCCACGTCGTCGGATACCGGATACGTCAAAGCAAAACGGCGGCCCACCCGTCCCCGCGATTGAGCGCCAGCGTGGATGTCGGCAGCCAACCCCGTCCGCGCTTACACGGAATGGCTGAGAGAGTCGCCGGAGTACATCCAGTTCGTCAACCCCGGCGATCTCCGCGTCGCCGATCGCACGTGCGGCACCTGCCACGCGGCCGAAGTGCAGAACGTCCGCAAAAGCATGATGACGCACGGCGCGATGCTGTGGGGCGCGGCGCTCTACAACAACGGCGCCTATCCGGACAAGAATCCGCGCGTTCGGCGAGAGCTACGGCCGCGACGGCACGCCGCAGCGCCTCGTAACCGTGCCGCCGCCGACAGCGGAGGAAACGCGAACGAAGGGCGTGCTGCCGTTCCTCGATCCGCTCCCGCGGTGGGAGGTCACGCAGCCTGGCAACGTGCTGCGCGTGTTCGAGCGCGGCGGCCGGCAGAAGGGTGAGATCGGCAATCCCGGCACGAGAAGAGGAGCCCGGCCGGCCCGAAGTGAAGCTGAGCGACCGCGGCTTCGGCACGCAGCTGCGCACCGATCCGGTGTTCCTCGGTCTGCAGAAAACGCGGCTGCTCGATCCGCTGCTCTCGTTCCCGGGCACCAACGATCAGCCCGGCGACTATCGCGGCAGCGGCTGCACCGCCTGCCACGTCGTCTACGCGAACGATCGCTCGCCGGTTCATGCGGCGCAGTACGCGCGTTCGGCAACGACGGACGCATCGACGACGAGCGATCCGACGATTTCAAGAACGGAGCCGGGCCATCCGCTGAAGCACACGTTCACGCGTTCGATTCCGTCGAGCCAGTGCATGACGTGCCACATGCATCCCGGCACGAACATGGTGACGACCTACTACGGCTACACGTGGTGGGAAAACGAAACCGACGGCAAGTTCATGTACCCGCCCGAGCAGCGGGATCCGTCCGAAGCATTCCGCCACGGCGTGCGCGTGCGCAATCCGGAGGCCAGCGCACAGCGAGGACTGTGGTCGGATGTCGATTTTCTGAAGAATGTCGGCACGCCCGAGTTCAACGCGAAGCTCGAGCACACGCAGTTTGCCGACTTCCACAGCCACGGCTGGATCTTCCGCGCCGTCTTCAAGCGCGATCGGAAGGGCGAGCTGCTCGACGCCGGGAACAAGGTCGTGCCTCACGACGACCCGCAGAAATTCGGGAAGGCGGTGCACCTGAAGGACATCCATCTCGAGAAGGGGATGCAGTGCGTGGACTGCCACTTCAACCAGGACAGCCACGGCAACGGCAAGCTGTACGGCGAGACGCGTAACGCCGTCGAGATCGACTGCGTCGATTGCCACGGCATCGGTCGGCGGACGTGCGACCCTGCTGACGAGCGGTCCGGCCGCGCCGGCGGGTGGCACGCCTCTCGCTGCGCTTCGCACGCCGTTCGGCCAGCGCCGGTTCGAGTGGAGAAACGAACGGCTCTATCAGCGCTCGATGCTCGACGCCTCGAAGGAATGGGAGATCGTGCAGGTGCTCGACACGATCACGCCGGGAGCCTCGCATTACAACGAACAATCCCGTCTCGCCAAGACGATTCAGCGCGACGGCAAGACCTGGGGCGCACCCGCGAACGACAAGAACCTCGCGCACGCCAACAGCTCGATGACCTGCTACACGTGCCACACCTCGTGGACCCCGAGCTGCTTCGGCTGCCACCTCTCGATGTCGGCCAACCGCAAGATGCCGATGCTCCACAACGAGGGGCTGACGACGCGCAACTGGACCGAATACAACTTCCAGGTGCTGCGCGACGACATGTTCATGCTCGGCCGCGACGGCACGGTCACCGGCAACCGGATCGCGCCGGTCCGCTCGGCCTGCGCGATTCTCGTGAGCTCGCAGAACCAGCAGCGCGACTGGCTGTACTACATGCAGCAGACGATCTCGGCAGAAGGATTCAGCGGCCAGGCGTTCAGCACGTTCGTCCCGCACACGGTCCGCGCGAACGAGACGAAGCGCTGCACCGACTGCCACGTGTCTGACAGCAAGGACAACAACGCCTGGATGGCGACGGTGCTGCTGCAGGGCACGAACTTCGTCAACCATCTGGGCCGTTATGCCTGGGTGGCCACCGGCGAAGGCGGCCTCGAAGCCGTCACCGTCGCCGAGCGCGACGAGCCGCCGGCGGTCTTCGGCAGCCACCTCCACAAGCTCGCGTATCCGGCGAATTTCAAGGCCTTCGTCACCGGCGGGCGGAATCTGCGCGAGGTCGATCACCATCCGGGCAACGTGCTCGACGTCCAGGTGCGCGGCGAATACGCGTACGCCGCGCTCGGCGAGGGCGGATTCCGCGTCTACGACATCGCGAACATCGACAACAAGGACTTCTCAGAGCGCATCGTCACGGCGCCGGTGTCGCCGCTCGGCCAGCGGCTCTATGTCAAGACGAGGAATGCCGTTGCCGTCGCAACGCCCACGACGCTGGGCGTCGATCCTGTCCGCACGCGCAGGCCGGAGAACGAGGAACAGAAGATCCATCCGATGTACGGATACCTCTACGTCGCCGACACGGAAGAAGGTCTCATTCTCGTCGGGGCCGCCACGCTGCTCGACGGCAACCCGGCGAACAATTTCCTGACGCGCGCCGTCACGTTCAATCCGAACGGCGTACTGAATGGCGCGCGTCGCGTCATCCTCGCCGGCCACTACGCGTACGTCCTCACACCCCGCGGGCTCGTCGTCGTGGACGTGGACGTGCCGACCGCGCCAACGATTACGGCCGAGATTGGCGCACCGCATCTTGACGATCCGCGCGGCATCTCGGTCCAGTTCCGCTATGCGTTCGTGGCCGATCGCCAGGGACTGAAGGTCCTCGATGTCACGAGCCTCGATCGGCCGTCGCCTGTCAATGGCGCCATCGTGCCTCTCAAGGATGCGCACAACGTGTACGCAGCGCGCACTTACGCCTACGTTGCTGCGGGATCAGAGGGGCTGGCCATCATCGACATCGAGCGTCCGGAACAACCGCGCATCGAGCAGATGTTCACGGCAGGGGGCCAGCTCAACGACGTGCATGACGTGAAGATCGGCATGGTGAACGCCAGCGGCTTTGCGTTCGTGGCCGACGGCCACAACGGACTGCGGGTGGTGCAGCTCTTTTCGCCGGACGACAACACGAACCATTACGGCTTCAGCCCGAAGCCGACGCCGTCGCTTATCGCAAGCTACAAGACTCATCACGCCGCGGTCGCCGTTTCTGAAGGGATCGATCGCGATCGCGCGGTCGATGAATCCGGCAATCAGCTCGCCGTCTTCGGCCGCCGCGGCGCGCGCCCACTCAACGGCGACGAACAGCGGCGGTTGTATGTGCGGGACGGCCAACTGTATACGGTGACCAACACACCACCGCAGGCACCCTCGCCTCAAACGGTCCGCGGGATGATTGAACAGGAGATCAGAAGACTAGTAGACCTGTTGTTCTAACGAGTCTTGGGAGTCCGAGAGTCTCGGGAGTCCAAGAGTCTTGAAAGTGCGAGAGTCCGACCAGTACCTCGTGATCTCCTGATCTCCTGTTCGTCCGTTACGAGATTTCGAGCGTCGTCTTTATCCCCGATCCTCTCTGACCGAACCAGTTGTTGTACTGATCCCACGGCAACCGCGTCGTGATGAGCTGCTTCAGCACACCCGGCCACTTCTTTTCGATGATCGTGAAGTCCTTCACGCCCATCGCGAAGTGCCGCGGGTTGGCGTTGACGCTGCCAAAGACCACCTGATTGCCGAGCACGAGCTGCTGGTTGATCTTTTCGATCGGCTGATCGGCGGTCTTCGATCCGCCTGTCACGCTCAGCAGGCAGAGCACGCCGTTGCGGCCCAGCACCTGCATGCCGTCGAACGCCACGCTGGCGACGCCCGTTGCCTCGATGGCGAGGTCGATCGGCGGGATTTCCTTCTGCACCTCGAACACCGTCTTGTTCACCACAGAGTGGTACTTCGCGCCCATCTTCTTCGCCAGCTGAGCGCGCTGATCGTTTTCCGCCTCGCGTCCAACGACATGCGTGTCGAGCCCTCGCGCCCGCATGACAGCGGCCGCCAGCAGCCCGATTGGGCCGCCACCGAGCACCAAACCGGTCTTCGGCTTCCACTCGAGCCGTTGTTGAAGGAGATACGCGTGATCGATGCCCTTTTCAACCACCGACATCGGCTCGAGAAGGACGCCGATTTCACCCACGGCTTTTGGAATCTTGTTCAGCCACTGCGGCGACTCGACGTAGTACTGCGCCATGAAGCCGTGCCGGCCCATGATCCCGCGCTCCTGATATGCACCTTCCTGGCACATGTCGTTCTCGCCGGCCTTGCACGTGTAGCACTTGCACGGACGGCGGACCGTCGAGACGACCAGGTCGCCGGCCTTGAAGCCCTTCACCTTCTTGCCAACCTCCTCGACCACGCCGAAGTTCTCATGGCCGAGGATCAGGTACTCATCGCCTTCGGGCGCCTTTCCGTACAAGCCGTGGTTGATCTCGGCATCGGTGCCGCAGAGCCCCACGCGAATCATCTTCACCGCAACCTGATCGGGCTTCAGCTTGGGATCGGGCATGTCGCGCATGTGGATCGAGTCTTTCACGCCCGGCTTCACGACAATCGCTTTCATGGGTACCTCACCAACTGATTCAAATTGAACCCGGGCTTCACCGGCCTGGCGGCGGCCCAGTCATGATACTCGTGGCACTCGAAGCACCGCGACTCGGCGCCTCGCGTGGGCTTGTGACACTGCTGGCACGTCGAGATGGACGGCATGAGGATATCGGCCGTCTCGCGGCTGGTCTGCGCCGCATGACACGATGTGCAGCTGGTCATCTGATGCGCCGTGTGATCGAACCGCGCATGTGGCATCCAGCTCGACGGAACGTTCGTAGGCACGACACGCGGCAGCGGCGCGCGTGGCTCGATCGTGTGACACTCTGCGCAGGTCTTCGCCCAGAGCAGCCGTTCGACTCTGGCTGTGCGAACCTCAACCCACTCGGACGGGCTCTTGACGGTCTGCATCGGTTGAGGAAAGTTCAGCGGAATCCTGCCGCGCACCGGATCGGGCTTTCCGATCTGATCGGGGTTCTTCACGATGAACGCCTGAAGCGATTGCGTCACCATCGCATGCACCTTCTCGGGCGTGTCGTGCGGCGCAACGGCTTCGATCAACGGATCGAAGTACAACGGATGACATGAAGCGCAATTCCTTGCATACGACACGGCCGACATCGAGTTTCGCGGCCTGGCCCATCGAGGCGGCGGCGCTCCGGCCGCCGCCGGCCGCAGCGCGGGCCCATGGCACATCGCGCATTCGAGCTGCGTGGTGCCAGTGGGGCTCCGTAGATCGGGCTTCATGTGAACGTCGTGATTGAACTTCAACGCCGCACGATCGCGCGCTCCCTGGCGTTTTGCGGCGAACTCGGGATGCGCGCCATTGAATGCGCCCACATTCTTCGCAACCGTCAACCGTCCTGCCGTCGTCGTGAGATCGAGATGGCACTGCTCGCATTCCCGATTTGCCGTCGCCGCCAGCCGGACAGGGCCGCGATGCTCGAGATGACAGGACGAGCACGCAGGCGCAAACGTCTGATTTGGCTTGTGTGCCGGCGCGTCATGACATGACACGCACATGTTGTCGGTGACATGCGCGCGGAACGTGCGCGCTTCGGTGACATGGCATCGCTCGCACTTGTCGCCGAAGACCTGGTGAGACGCCGAAACCGGGCCGCTGCTGTACGGCGCCTTCGACCCGCCTGCGGCCATCCCGCCGAGCCAGAGCAAGACGAGTGCGGGTACTGCGATCGACAGAACGAACTTCCAGCGCCTGAAGGGATGGGAACGTTTGAAGTAGTTCAGGTCGATGCGCTGCGCGAGTGCCTTCGCCGTGCGGGTTCGGCCTGCCACCTTCAGTACCTCAATGCCGTCACGATATGGACGATCGCCAGCACGAGCAGCGCAAACGACAACGGGATATGCGTCAGCAGCCAGCCGTGCAGCCATGCATGCATCCGGCGCTGGCGAATCAACTGCCGTTCCTCCTCGCAGATGTTCTCGAGATCGGCCAGCGCAGAATGAAAAGCCGGCGGCAGCAGGGTGCGCAATCTCGCAAACACCTGATCGGCGTGCGACTTCTCCTCGAGCGGATGCGCCCTTTCCGGCTCGGCCACAAACGATCGCATCTGGGTGAGGTAGAACTCGCGGAGCGGCGCCGAGTCCTCTGCATCGATACGAACGGCGCTCTGCAGCTTCGATGCAGACGCCTGACTGCGCTCGGCCGCAGGATCGGTGACGACGGCCAGACCGCCGCAGGCGTCAGAGACGATGCCATCTGCTTCGACCAGCAGCTGGGCGCGGACATGCGGGATCTGCTCGAAGATCGTCTCCATCGGCACCCGCACGAACATGAGCTTCGGCATGTAGTGCTGCAGCGCCGCGCCAACCACGCCGCTGACAACGACAACGACGAACGTCCACATCATCACCCGAGTCAGCGAACCGCCAAATGACAGACCCGCGTGAAACAGGATGATCGGAAAGCTCAGAAGCCCCAGCCACAGGTGTCCGCGCATCCAGGTCTGGGCTCTCCCCACTCGCCAGATCGGCACCTTTTTTCGCGCGGCGAGAAGCCCGGCAAATACCATCATCGCGAACCCGACGATGCCGTACGTGAGCCCGATGGCCGACCCACCGCTCCACGGCCGATCGGAAGCCGCCATCGAGCCGGCATAGCCAATCGCCGCGACTGAAAGCGTGACGCCGCTCGCCATGGCCCATGCCCGATGTGTGCGGTCAATCAGCATTGTTACTTGCTTGTCTGATCCTCTTTGCCGCTATCTCCCCTCGACTCCGCTCGGGGCAGGGGCAGGCCGAACTTCGACCCGAAGAACGTGAGCGGCTCGACGCGATGAGCGGCGTCGTGCGGGCACGCGTAGACGCAGCTCGGCTCGGCGTGCTCGGTGCACAAGTCACAGCCGGTCGCCTTTTCGGCGCGTCGATGCGACCCTTCGCGAAGGCTTCTCCGGGTCAGGGGTTTCGACCGCGAACGAGTGCATCGAGATGTTCCCGTACGGGCAATTGCTCGCGCACAGACCGCAGCCGATGCACCAGTCTTCGATGATGACTTCCAGCGAATTGCGCCTGCGAATCGACCCGACCGGACACCCCACCATGCACAACGGATCGCGGCACTGGCGGCACGACGTCGCGATGAGATACTTGTCGAAACGCAGTCCTTCGCGGACGAGCCTCGTGACGCCATCGTGCGCATCGGCGCACGCGTTCACGCACTGATCGCACCGCGTGCATTTTTCCAGATCGAGCACGAGCAGGCTTTGCGCCTGCATCAGGCCCTGGACGAGAAAATCGTTGAGCTCGACCGAATCGGTCGTCTGCTGCCGCTCGCGGTTCTGTGCGAGACGCTCGCCGGCCACGCGCTCGAATTCGGCGCGAATGGCCGGGAACGCGTCAACCATCCTGCGGAAGTCGTCACCGGAAATTCTTACGGCTTCGACGTGATCGAGCGCGCTGCAGGTCGCCGTGCGCACGCCGCCGCCAAGCAGACCGATTTCGCCGAAGAACCCTCCGCGCGGAATGTAGGCCAGCACGAGATCGCCACCTGGATGCGATTCGGTCACTTTGACGAAGCCGAGACGGACCAGATAGAAGGAGTCGGCGGCATCACCTTGCCGCACGATCACCTGGCCCGGCGAGTATCGAATCAGCTCGACGCGGGCACGCAGGTAGTCGATGAACTCGCTGGAAAGGCCGGTCAGCACCGGCACGCTGCGCAGGTGATTCTCCAGCGCCCGCCGTCTGTAGGTGTCGTCGAGCTGCGCGCGAAACGTCTTGTTCTTCTGGAGAATGTCGAGCACGTTCCGCAGCATCTCGAGCGCCGTGCAGTCGGTCGCCGCGCGCACGGTGGCAGAGCGCGGATGGAAGCTCATGCATGTCATCTCGCCGAACAGGTCGCCGGGGCCGAGACGTGCGATGGGATTGTCGTACGGCAGGTCGACCGGCGCATCGATCGGAATCCAGCGATTGGCCGTCTCTTCCGAACGCGTGTGTTCCTCGCGATCGGCGAGCAGGCTTCGAATCCGGCTGAACCAGCCGCTCGAAGTGCTCTCCTGCTTGACATGCTTGATCGGCGTCGAGATGAACACATCGACCGAACCCTCGGTGATGTAGTAGGCCGTCGATCCGAACTCGCCTTCGCGGCAGATGATGTCGCCCGCCTTGAAGTGGCGCTTGACCACAGCACCCTGATTCAGCTCGAGGAAGGTCCCGGACACACCGTCGAACACCGGCAATTCAAGGAGCGCTTCCGCATCCATCGACTCGCCGCCGCCGAGCTCCGTACCGACGACACGCTTGTTGGTCAGCGCGCCGGTCGGGCACGACACCATGCATTCGCCGCAAGACACGCAGGTCGAAGCGCCCATGGGGGTCGTTGAGATCGAACGCCACACCCGCTCCGATGCCCTTGCCCGTGCGCCCAAGCACGAAGTTCTTCTTGACGTCGTCGCAGCCGCGGATGCAGCGATCGCAGAGGATGCACGACTCGTGATCGACGGCGATGGACAGCGACGAGTCGTCCCTTCCCCTTGACGACAGACGCCGCGGATAGCGGGGGGCAGGCACGGACAGCTCTGCCGCAAGCGTCTCGAGCTCGCAGTCGCCGCTGTTCTGCTGGCGGATGCACGGCGCCGGGTGATCGGCCATCAGCAGCTCGACCAGCGCAGCCCGTCGCCTTCTGCACCCCCGGCACGTCGGTCTTGACGTTCATGCCGGGGTCGCACTCGCGGATGCACGAAGCCGCATACACGCGCGCGCCGACGTCGACGACGCAGACGCGGCAGACGCCGACGGGGGTTTGATTCTGCTGATGACACAGCGTGGGAATGGGTATCGCCGTTCAGCCGCGCCGCATCGAAGATCGTCGTTCCTCTTGGAACCTCGACCTCGCGGCCGTCGATCGTGAGCCTGATGAGATCGGCATTACGGCTGACCCGCTCCGATCGCCACACACACGCCCGCGGGGCATCGTCGCACCGCACGACGTGCGCATCGACTTCGGATCGGAAAGTGTTCGAGCACCGTCTGAATGGGTGCCGGCACCACCTGGCCCAGGCCGCATATCGAGGTCAGCCGAAGCGCGTGGGTCAGCTCATCGATCAATGCCGCGTCAGACGGCCCATGCTGTCCGCGCGTCCAGGCTGCCAGCAGCTCGGTCAGCTTTGCCGATCCCACCCGGCAGGGCACACATTTGCCGCACGATTCGTTGCGAAAAAAACGGACCGCATTCAGCGCCATGTCGAGCATGCAGGCGCGATCGTCGCACACGACGACGGCGCCGGATCCGACGGTCGAGCCCGCCTTCTGTCATCGCCGTCCAGTCGATGGGCAAGTCGAGCGATGACGCCGGCAGGTAGCCTGCCGCCGGGCCGGACGGCGCGAACGCTTTAATCGAGTGGCTGTCGAGCGGCCCGCCTGCGTGCTCGGAGATCAGTTGCCGATAGGTGATCCCCATCGGAATCTCGAACACCCCTGGCGACTTGACGTGGCCGCTGACGCCGATGAACTTCGATCCGGCTGCGCCGTTCACCCCTTGCGCCTTGTACCATTCCGCGCCGCGAGCGAGAATGGCGGTGGCAAACGCAAACGTCTCGACGTTGTTGATGACCGTGGGCTTCTGCCACAGCCCCTGCAGAGCGGGAAATGGAGGCTTGTTTCGCGGTTCCGCACGCTTGCCTTCGATGGCTTCGAGGAGCGCGCTCTCCTCGCCGCAGATATATCCGCCCGGGCTGACGAACACCTCGAGATCGAACTTCAGGTTCGACCCGGCCACGCGATCGCCGAGGATGCCCGCAGCGTAACAGGCGTGTATCTCTTCCTCGATGATGTGTTCCTGCTCGAGATACTCGTGGCGGATGTAAAAAATGCCGTGCGTCGCGCCGGCGACCAGACCCGCGATGATCATCCCTTCGACGACCAGGTGCGGAGCATGGCGCATGATGTGGCGGTCCTTGATCGTCCCAGGCTCGCTCTCGTCGGCGTTGCAAACAATGTATTTCTGGTCTCCCGGCGCGTTTCGAACCGTTTCCCACTTCATGCCCGTCGGAAATCCCGCGCCGCCCAGGCCGCGAAGCGCGCTCGCCTTCAGCGTCGCGATGACGCCGTCACGATCGCCCGACGCCGCGAGCCGCTTGACGACGGCGTACCGGTGGCCAGCGGTCGCGTACGGATCAATGGCGAGGCGAACCCGCGACGGCGAGACAAGCAGCGGTGTTGGCGTGCCGTTCAGGGCATTGCCGATCAACCGATCGGCGTCTGCCAGCGTTGCGCCCTCATAGATCGCGTCGTTGACCACAATCGCCGGCGCGAGATCGCACCTGCCGAGACACGACACCGGCCGCACGCTCACCTGTTCCGGACCGAGTGAGGCCGCGCGACCCTCGAGCGATCGCAACAAGGCGCTGCTGCCGTTCAGGTGACAGCTCATGTCGTCGCAGACACGCACCTCAGCGCGCGCCGGCGGCTGGAGATAGAAGTGCGGATAGAAGCTGGCAATACCGTGCAGATAGAACAGCGGAACGTCGAGTCGATCCGCAAGCGCGCGAAGCTCGTGGGCAGGCAGATACCGATGCCGTTGCTGGATCGCGCGCAGTTCATCGAAGATCGGAGAATGATGGGCTGAGGAAGACGGCTGCGCCGTGGTCACCGGCATATACTATATCCGCCTCATGAACCGTCGACGCACTGCGTGCTTGACGATTTTTGTGATCATCCTCCTCGCAGTCGCGAGCGTTTCCCTCACGACGTCCCTCACGTTTCCCACTTTTGCATCCGTCTTCGCGCAAGGCGCGGACAGGCAAGCGCCCGCATCGGGCAGCTACACCGGGCCCGGATCGTGTGCAGCCTCGAGTTGTCATGGCAGCGTGCGGCCGGCGGCCGGCAGCCGCATCCTCCAGACCGAGTACACCACGTGGGTCGTGCAGGACAAGCACGCGAGAGCGACGGAAGTGCTGAACAATCCCGTCTCGCTCCGCATGGCGAAGATTCTCGGCATCGGCCGTCCCGACTCGGAACAGAAATGTCTCGCGTGCCACGCGCTCGACGCGCCGCCGCAACAGCGCGCACGGTCGTTTACGGCCGAAGGGGTGAGCTGCGAGGCCTGTCATGGTCCGGCGAGCGGCTGGCTCGGTCCCCACACGACACGCACATGGACGCACGCGCAGTCGGTCGCCGCAGGCATGTTCGATACGAAGGACCTCATCCGCCGGACCGAGCGATGCGGCTCGTGCCACATCGGCAGCGCCGAAAAGTTCGTCGATCACGAGATGATCGCGGCCGGCCATCCGGATCTGGTCTTCGACCTCGAGGCGTTCAGCGCCGCAATGCCGCGACACTGGCGCAGCGAAGATCCGTATCAGAACGTACGCGCGTGGAGCGTGGGCCAGATCGTTCAGCTGCGCGAAGGGCTGGAGCGGCTGTCGCAGCGTGCGAAAGGCGGGATGTGGCCCGAGTATTCGGAGCTCGATTGCTTCTCGTGCCACCATTCGCTGACCCGGCCCCAGGACAGCTGGCGGCAGGAGATGGGCTATCGCGATCGGCGTCCGGGCAATCCGCCGTGGAACCACGCGCGGGTTGCCGTTGCGCGACTCGTGCTGCGCGTGAGCGATCCGGGCAGCGCGGACACCCTGGAATCGCAGATTCACAACGTCGCGGCCGAGGTCTCGAAGCTGCAGGCCGATCGCGCACGCGTCGCGGCGGCGACGGCGACGCTTCAGAATGCGCTCGATGCCCTTGCGGTGCGGCTGGCATCGGCGCCCGTCGACCGCAATCGAACCATCCAATACGTGCGGGCGATCGCCGAAGATGCAGAACGCATTTCCATCGCCGGCGAGCGTGCCGCCGAGCAGGCCGCCATGTCGCTCGAAACGCTCATCGGCACGCTCAGCCAGAACAAAGAGGTTGATTCCGCCGCGGCCAGGGCCGCACTGGATCGCCTGTTCCAGCAGCTCGAAAACCCCTCAGGTTACGACCCGCGCAAGTTCGAGCCGGTCCTGCGCCGCATGACGGATGTCCTGCGGTGAATCTGGAATCTAAAATCTGGAATCTATGATCTAGAAAAGTAGAATCTAGAATCTTCTTGAAGATCAAATTCAAGATTTCAGATTTCAGATCCTAGACTCATTCGCTGTAGAGCGGCCTCACCTGAAACAAGATGTACAGCGAAATCAGCCCGACGACGAGTCCTGCGATAACGCTGCCGCTCAGCAGGTTGTAAAGAATGTTGACGATCTGTGAATAGAACAGGAGACGCCAGCCCGCCATCTTGCGGCTGAAGAGGCCCGGCAGCGCAGCGATCATCAACCCGATCTCAACCAGGACGAACAAAGTGAGCACGCCGAAACCGGTCGCATAGCCGACGCCGCCGACCGGCATGAAGATCGCGCCGATACCAAGCGCAAACAGCAGAATCGGCAGCGTGAGGATGAGCAGCACCACCGTGATCCACGGTCCGAACTTCACGATCCACTCCTTGGCGCCGTCCGGAATCTGAAAGGGAGCCTTCTTCACCAGATAGAAATCGAGAAACCCAATCAGGTCTTTCGGCGCTTCGCTCGTCGGTGTGGTCATCGGACCTCCTGTTTTGGCGACCGGATACTAGCGCGGCCGGAGAAAAACGAATAGAGGATACTTATCGGATGGGTGACGGACGGATTGTCTATTCCACCGGTATCGGCAAAGTGTGTCCGGGCTGTGGATGGCCGGTGAAGGATTGCAAATGCAGCAGCAAGCGGACCACCGACGAATCCGTTCCGGGCCGCATCGTCGCAAAGCTGCGGCTGGAGAAGAAGGGGCGCGGCGGCAAGAACGTGACGGTCATCTACGACCTGCCAAACAACGCCGCGTTTCTGAAAGATCTTGCGCAGGAGCTGAAACGCACGTGCGGGACGGGTGGCGCAGTCGCCGAGAACACCATCGAGCTGCAAGGGGACCTTCGCGAGAGGGTTCGCGAGGCCCTGGCCAGGAAAGGCTTCACCGTAAAAGGATAGAATTCCGACGTGGCATCGCTAATCGAAGCAATTGATATCAAGCGGAAGATGTTCTTCGAATACGAAGGGGCCCCGTACCACGTCATCGACGTCGAGGTGTCCAGGCCCACCGCCCGCGGCGGCCAGACCCTGGTCCGCGTCAAGATGCGGAACCTGGTGACGCGGGCGGTCTTCGACAAGACATTCAAGGCCGGCGAGAAATTCGAGGAGCCGGATCTGGTGATGGTGGACGCGGCGTACTTGTACGCAGACAGCAGCGGGCTGAACTTCATGGATCAGGAGTCGTTCGAAACGCTCACGCTGCGGCCCGAGCTGCTCGGCGACGATCGCCTGCTCCTGGTCGACAACCTGATCGTGCAGGTGCAGAAGTTCAACGGCAATCCCATCGGCGTGCAGTTTCCTCCTCACGTGGAGATGAAGGTCAGCGACACCGAGGAAGGCGTGCGCGGAAACACGGCCAGCGGCAGCGTGACCAAGAGCGCCACGCTCGAATCGGGCCTCGCGATTCAGGTCCCCTTGTTCATCAAGGTCGGTGAGAAAGTAAAGGTACACACCGAAACGAAGGCGTTTGCGGGAAGGGCATAATGATTGGTAGATTGGAAGATTGGGGGATTGATAGATTGAGAGAGTAGGAGTTCTTCTTACTCCGGACGTCTGCCCCTCCACCAGTCTGCGAATCTGCGAATGCCAGACCTCCAAGATCTTGCCGCGCTCAAGCTCGAACGCGAACCGGTGACGCCCACAAACCGGCGCTGGATCGGATGGGTTGTACTCCTTCTCTTCCTGTCTGCAGCGGGGGGCGGCGCCTGGTGGTGGTTCTCACGCGAACGGCCCATCGCGGTCGAAATCGCTTCGGTCACACAGCGCCAGGCCGGCGCACAGGCCTCCGTCCTGAACGCCACGGGATATGTCACCGCCCGCCGCCGGGCCACGGTGTCGTCGAAGATTACCGGCAAGGTCGTGCAGGTGTACGTCGAAGAAGGCATGGCGGTCCGAGAAGGACAGGTGCTGGCGCGTCTGGACGACGAGACGCAGCGCGCGACGGTGGCGCTCGCGCAAGCACAGGCCGAAGCGGCGCGCAGGAACGTCAACGAGAGCGAGGTCCGCTTGAACGAGGCGAAGATCACGCTCGAGCGCGTGTCGAAGCTCGTCAGCGTCGGATACTCGACGGCGGCGGAAGTGGATGCGGCCCGCGCGTCCGTCGATTCCCTGGTCGCGCGCATCAGCGCGGCACGCGAACAGGTCAGTGTGGCCGAGCGTCAGATTGCCCTCGCGCAAACCGATCTCGACAGCACGGTTATCCGCGCGCCGTTCGCCGGAGTGGCGATCTCAAAAGACGCACAGCCGGGCGAGATGGTGTCGCCCGTCTCGGCCGGCGGTGGCTTCACGCGCACGGGCATCTGCACGATCGTCGACATGCGCTCGCTGGAAATAGAAGTCGACGTGAACGAAAGCTACATCAACCGCGTCAAGCCGGAGCAGGCCGTCACCGCGGTGCTCGACGCGTATCCGGAATGGCAGATTCCTGCGCGCGTCATCACAACCATCCCGTCGGCCGATCGTCAGAAGGCGACGGTCCTTGTGCGGATTGGGTTCATGCAGCTCGATCCGCGGATTCTTCCGGACATGGGCGTGAAGGTCACGTTCCTGAGAGACTCTGAAGACAGCGCGGCGACGCCGGCCGCCCGTCCCGTGACGCTCGTGCCGAAAGGCGCAATCAAGACCGACGGCAAGCAGTCCTACGTCTTTGTCGTGCTCAACGACCGTGTCGATCGGCGTGCGATTACGGCAGGTGGAACCGACGGCGATCGTGTGGAGGTCGTCGCCGGACTCAGTGCCGGCGAACGGGTTGTCGTCTCGCCGCCGGCGGAACTTTCGGCGGGCGCGCTCGTAGTGTACGCGGTAGCGGAGTGCCGAACAGATATGTCATCAGAAAATGGGCTCGTAAAGGTCAGAGACGTTCATAAGCATTTCACGCGCGGCAGCGAGCGCATCGACGTGTTGAAGGGCGTGAATCTTGAGATTCCCAAGGGCGACTTTCTGGCGTTGATGGGACCATCCGGATCGGGCAAGACGACGCTGCTGAATCTCATCGGTGGGCTCGACACGCCGACGGGCGGCGCGGTCGAGGTGGACGGCGTGCCCGTCAGCACGCTCAGCGGCAGCCAGCTTTCGAAATGGCGTTCGCAGAACATCGGCTTCGTCTTCCAGCTCTATAACCTGCTGCCGGTGCTCACAGCGGAGAAGAACGTCGAACTGCCCCTCCTGCTGACGAAGCTGTCGAAAGCAGAACGGAAGAAGCGCGCCGGCATCGCACTGAAAGTGGTGGGCCTGACCGAGCGCGCCAAGCACTATCCCAGGCAATTGTCAGGAGGTCAGGAGCAGCGCGTCGGCATCGCGCGCGCGATCGTGACCGATCCGACTCTGCTCCTGTGCGACGAGCCGACGGGCGACCTCGATCGCAAGGCAGGCGACGAGATCCTCGACCTGCTCCAGTCGCTCAACCGCGATCAGGGCAAGACGATTGTGATGGTCACGCACGACCCGCGCGCGGCCGAGCGCGCCCGCCGGACGCTGCATCTCGAAAAGGGCGTGTTGATGCGGGAAACGTCATGAAGTTCATTCCGCTCATCTGGAAGAACATCTGGCGGCGGAAGTTCCGGACGACCTTCACGCTGCTGTCGATCTTCATCGCGTTCGTGCTGTTCGGCATCCTGATGACCATCCGCTACTCGTTCTCGTTCGGTGTCGAGATCGCCGGCGCGGATCGGCTGGTGCTCATCCACAAGATCAGCCTCATCATGCCGCTGCCCGTCTCGTACCAGGCACGCCTGCAACAGGTCAAGGGCGTGGAGCTTGCGTCGCATCAGACCTGGTTTGGCGGCATCTACCAGGACCCGTCGAACTTCTTCGCCAACATCGCGGTCGTGCCGGAGCCCTTCCTGAAGATCTATCCCGAGTTCATCCTGCCGCCCGACCAGCTCAAGGCGTGGCTCGACGATCGCCAGGGCGCCATCATCGGGCGCGATCTCGCCACGCGATTCGGCTGGAAGATCGGCGATCGCATCCCGTTGACAGCGCCGATCTGGCTGCCGAAGGGAGGCGGGACGACGTGGGAGTTCAACATCCGCGGCATCTACGACGGCGGCGAGATGGTGGACAAGACCCAGATGTTCTTCCGATACGACTATCTCGACGAGAATCGGATTCAGGGAGAGGGTCAGGTAGGGTGGTACGTCGTCAAGATTTCTGATCCCTCGCAGGCCGTCGACCTCGCACACACGTTTGACGAGATGTTCGCCAACTCGTCGGCCGAGACGAAAACGACGACAGAAAAAGGATTCGTCGAGGGGTTTGCCAAGCAAATCGGCGACATCGGCAGCATCATGATCGCGATTTCGTCGACCGTGCTGTTCATGTTCGGCCTGGTTGCCGCAAGCACGATGGCGCAGTCGGTGCGCGAACGCACGAGTGAGCTGGCCGTGCTGAAGACACTCGGCTTTTCCGGTCCGTCGATCCTGGGCCTCGTGCTCACCGAATCATTGTTCATCGCCCTTACCGGCGGCCTTCTGGGCCTCGGACTGGCGTGGCTGTTCGTGCAGGGCGGCGATCCCACCAGGGGCATGCTGCCGATTTTTGTCTTGCCTGCACGCGACATCGCTATCGGTGTCGGGCTCATGGTGCTCATGGGCCTGCTCGCCGGGGTCATGCCGGCGGTCGCGGCGATGCGGCTGAAAATTACCGACGCGTTGAGGCGCACCTGACATGCGGTGGATCGCTCAGACACTTGCCGTTCTCGCCCTGAACATCCGAACGATTCCAGCGCGCCTCAGCTCGTCGGGCGTCGCCATCGTCGGCATCGCCGGCGTCGTCGTCGTCTTCGTGTCGGTGCTGTCGATTGCGGCGGGCTTTCAGGCCGCGATGCAGGGCTCGGGGTCGCCCGATCGCGCGCTCGTATTGCGCAGCGGCGCCGACAGCGAGATGACGAGCGGGCTCTCGGGGACCGACGTGGACGTCATCAAGCAGGCGCCAGGCATACGGCGCGACGGCCAGACCGCGATGGCCGCGGCCGAGCTGATGGTGATTATCGATCTGCCAAAGCTGGCGACGCCAGACGCTCCCGCGAACGTTCCTGTGCGCGGCATCAGCGCCGAGAGCATTCCGATGCGCACGGAGTTCTCGATTACCGAAGGGCGCATGTTCAAGTTCGGCACCAACGAAGTGATCGCGGGGCGTGCCGCAAGCGGACAGTTCGTGAACCTGAAGGTCGGCGACACGGTGGTGACGGGGCAAAACCGATGGAACGTCGTCGGCCTGTTCGAAACCGACGGGGGCGTGGCCGAAACCGAGATCTGGATCGACGCGCGCGTACTACAGGGCGCCTATCGCCGCGGCAATACGTATCAGTCGCTGCTCGCGCAGCTCGATTCGCGCGACTCGTACGACGCGTTCCGCGACTACCTCACCTCGAATCCTCAACTCAACGTCTCGATACGGCGCGAGAACGAGTACTACGCCTCGCAGTCGCAGGCGCTGACGCGGCTGATCAGCACGATCGGCTTCGGAATCGCCGGGCTGATGGGTATCGGCGCGGTGTTCGGCGCCATTCTGACGATGTATACGGCGGTCGCTACACGCGCGCGAGAGATCGCGACGTTGCGAGCGCTGGGCTTCAATACCGGCTCGGTGCTCGTGTCGGTGCTGGCAGAATCGATGGTGCTCGGCCTCATCGGCGGCACGATCGGCGGCGCCGCCGCCTATCTGGCGTTCAACGGCTATCAGACCTCGACGATGAACTTTCAGACGTTCAGCCAGGTGGCGTTCGCATTTCGCGTGACGCCCCAGCTGCTCGTGATGGGCCTGACCTACGCGCTGATGATGGGACTCATCGGCGGACTGTTTCCAGCCATTCGCGCCGCAAGGCTGCCGATACCGGTGGCTTTGAGAGAACTCTGAATTGGCAGATTGGTAGATTGGTAGATTGGAAGATTAGAACTGCTCCTAATCTCACAATCTGCGAATCTCTCAATCTACCAGTTCAGTGAACTCGTTCAGATATAGATATCTTCCACTCGATGTCGTCCGAGATGACGCTCGCGAAGAACACACGAGGCTCTTCGCTGAAGTACGCGGTGCCTTTGCCTTCGCCTGGATGATCGACGACCGGCGCGGCCAGCGCGCGTCCGCTGATGGCGCTGTGCATCACGATCTTCAGCGTCCCCGGCGTCGTGGCGTTCGGGGACCGCTTCGCCTCCCATTCGATTCGCAGCGCCCCCTCGGCCGGAAACGAATCGAGATACTGGCTGCCGCGGCCGGACCAGGTTTTGATGTGTTCCCACTGAATCGGATCTTGAGGCGTGGCGGCGCGAGGACCTGGCGGCGCGTCCTTGCAGGAAACGACCAGCAGCAGCCCAAAAAGAAAAGGGGCCGGCCGTAACCAGCCCCTGCGAGTATTGAACGTAGCCAGAAAGGAGAAAGATACGGCGGATGGGGCCTTGCCGCAAGCCCTTGAAGCCACAACGACCAGGGCGAAGAAAAGGGCGAAAGACGCGCTATAGTTACCGCCAATGGCGCAATCGTCCACTCCTCAGAGACTGAATCCGCAACAGCAGCAGGCCGCCCAGTTTGGGCCGGGCCCGCTGCTCATCATCGCCGGGGCAGGCACCGGCAAAACCAACACGCTTGCCCACCGCGTCGCGCATCTCGTCGGGTCGGGGGCCAACCCGGCGCGCATCCTCCTGCTGACGTTCACACGCCGGGCGGCGCTGGAGATGACCCGTCGAACTCAGCGGATTGTGAGTACCGCATTGGCAGGGCTCAAGCCCTGCGCCACCAATGCAACGGAAAACGCACCTGTCGCACCCGAACGCACCCAACGCACCTATCAGATTACCGTGGTCCGGCACCTTCCATTCCATCGCCAATCGCCTGATTCGGCGGCACGCTGCGGCCGTCGGGCTCGATTCGAGCTTCAGCGTGCTCGACCGAGGCGACGCCGCCGATCTGATGGACGTGCTGCGCCACGAGCTCGGTTTCTCGAAATCCGAAAAGCGCTTTCCCCGCAAAGACACCTGTCTCGCCATCTACTCGCATCGCGTCAACACGCAGCGGCCGCTTGCCGACACGCTCGACACGGTGTTCCCGTGGTGTGCCGAGTGGGAATCGCAGCTCGCCGGGCTCTACCGCGCCTACGTCGAGAAAAAGCTGGCAAACCAGGCGCTCGACTACGACGACCTGCTGCTCTACTGGCACGCGATGATGTGCGATGCGCGGCTGGCCGCCGACATCGGCGGCGAATTCGACCATATCCTGGTCGACGAATACCAGGACACCAACGTGCTGCAGGCCGAGATTCTGAAATCGCTTCGGCAGAACGGCCATGGCGTCACCGTCGTTGGCGACGATGCGCAGGCGATTTACTCGTTTCGAGCCGCCACGGTCGACAACATCCTCGGGTTTCCAGACCAGTACATCGGCGAGAACGGCCTCGCGGCGACAGTCATCACGCTGGAAGAGAACTATCGTTCGACACAGCGCGTGCTCGATGCCGCCAATGCGTTGATCGCAGACGGCACGCGCCAGTACCGCAAGGTCCTCCGGACGACACGAGGCACGGGCCATCCGCCTCGATACGTCACCGTCACCGACGACCAGGCGCAGGCCGAGTATGTCGTGGCGCGCGTGCTCGCCACGCGAGAGAGCGGCGTACCGCTGAAACGTCAGGCGGTGCTGTTCCGGAGCTCGCATCACAGCGACACGCTCGAGCTGGAGCTCACGCGCCGGAACATTCCGTTCGTCAAATACGGGGGCCTGAAGTTCCTGGAAGCGGCTCACGTGAAGGATTTGCTCGCCGTTCTGCGGTGGGCGGACAACCCGAAGAATCGCATCGCCGCATTCCGTGCGCTACAACTGCTGCCGGGGATGGGACCGTCGACCGCCGAACAAGTCGTCGCGCGGTTCGAGCGTTCGGGCCATTCCTGGATCGCGTTCAAGACATTTCTACCGCCCGCCGCGGTCGCCGATGCGTGGGAGCCCTTCGCCGAATTGATGGTGGGGCTCGCCATCACCGAAGGGCCCTGGCAGGGGCAAGTGGGCCGTACGCGCGAGTGGTTCGAGCCACACCTCGAGCGCATCTACGATTCGGCTCAGGTGCGAGCGGGCGATCTCGTGCAGCTCGAGCGGCTCGCACAGCAGTTCGCGACCCGTGATCAGTTTCTCGCCGAGCTCGCGCTCGATCCGCCGGCGGCGACCGGAGACACCTCGGGCCCGCCGTACCTGGACGAAGACTATCTGATTCTGTCGACGGTGCACTCGGCGAAGGGACAGGAGTGGGACTCGGTGTTCATCCTGAACGTCGCTGACGGAAATTTCCCGTCGGAGTTCTCCACGGGTCGATCGGATCAAATCGAAGAAGAACGCCGTCTGCTGTATGTGGCCATGACGCGGGCAAAGAACGATCTGCACCTGATCGCTCCCCTCAAGTACTACATCGCGAATCAGCCGAAGAACGGTGACCGGCACGTGTACGGCGCGAGAAGCCGCTTCCTCACCAAGGCGGTGATGACCAGGCTCGAGACGATCACGTGGCCCGACACGCCCGACGAGGCCGATTCACCCGCGGCGACCACCGCCCGCGTCAACGTCGCCGGGAAACTGCGGAGCATGTGGTAGGGACACCTTCATTCGGGCAAATACAAACAAGAGAACAGGAGACGTACTTCCTCAATTGGTTGTCGCGCCGCAAAAGCCCGGCCTCGTCCATGGCGAAGAAACAGCCCGGATCCGCTCTGCGAAGGCTGAACGCTGAACCACCGGAAGGTTCGCCATCAATCGCTTCGCAATCGGATCCAGAAAGCGGCCGTACTGCGTCAACACTGTTCGATCGTTTCTCTCCAACGCGCCTTTGACTTCGCTCAGCGTCCTGGGCGTGGCAATCTCGAGCCGCCCCACGAACACGCGCTTCACTTCCGCGGGACGAGGCTCGATCTGCAGCGGCAACATCGTATCGATGGTCTCGTCCGAGACGATGTAGAAGAGCCGCGTGCCGTGCTCGAACCACGAGCCGCGCCAGCTCTCTACCATGGCCTTCGCTTCCCTGGGATAGAGGCCGCGTGCGACGAGCACCTGCTCGAGATATTTCTGGGGCGACTGGGCGTTCGCTCGCACAGTCAGCGGATTGAGGGTCACCGACGTCGATGACGTCTGAAGCGACTGATACGCCATCGCACCATCGCGGTTCTCGAACAGTATGATGTCGCCAAGCGGCCCCCCGCGTGTCTCGCTGACGACCACCTGTCCGTCTGCGTTCACGCTCGCTGCGATGTGCGGCGGAAGGCGTCCCACCCCACGATAGAACAAGAAGCGCTCGCGCTCGGGTCCAACCGTCAGCGGCGCCGCGTCGGTCTCGCGCGCCACGTAGTAGTGGTTCGGTTCGCGCTCGACCCGGAAATCGTCGCGGCCGCCCGGCTCGACCTTCACGCTCGTCCAGGCGATCTCTCCCCGGAACGCGTCGCTGCTGGTACGGTCCTGGGAAAACCCCGCAGGCCTGGGAAACCACTCGGTGATGATTCCTTGCCTGAACCGGACGTTCACATTCACCGTCATCTCGCGCGGCGCATAGAAGTAGATGACAGGCGTTTCCATGCGGACGAGGCCTGAAAGCGACCCTTTCAGGCGGCAGTCGATGCGGCTGACGAAATTCGGCAAATCGGCCGGTCCCTCGAGCGGGAGCCATTGGACGGCGCGACCGTCTTCGCCGGCGACCGACGTAAAGGTGCCCCATTCGTGTGCCACAAGCCCCTCGACTCGGCCGTCCGAGATCGGCGCCACAAGCACGGGGGTAATGACGGACACGGCAAGAACGGCAATCAAACCCAGGCGGCTGGTCATCAACGGTGCCTCCTGTGCTCATGTAATCACGCCTGTGGCAACTGAAAAAATTGTTAATTATTGATTTAATCATCTAAATATCTGTGTATGCTGACACTTCATGGCGAGCCGGATTCCGTCACTCAGCACCGATCAGATCGGTGCCTTCGTCGAGCTCTCGCGCCAGGGGCAGATTCGCGCGGCGGCGGGCGTGCTCGGCATCACCGAGCAGGGAATGCGGAATCGGCTGCTCACGCTGGAAGCAGCGCCTCGGCGTCGAGCTGTATCGAAAGAGCCGCGGTCCGCGACGATCGACCGTGCTCACCGACCAGGGCCGCCGTTTCCTGCCCCATGCCCTCGTGTTTCTCGAGCGGGCCCAGGAGCTGTGCCGCACGTGCGAGGTCGACGCCGGCGCGCAGGAAATTCGTGTGGCATCCAGCCAGTATCTGACGCGTTACCTGTTGATTGATGTGCTGAAGGATTTCCGCAGGGCTGCGCCCGAGATTCACGTCCGCATCAGCACGATGAACGAGCTGGAGGTCGAAGAAGCCCTTCGGAACGACCCCGAAGTGGCGATGGGTGTGGCCGCGCCCTACGAACCGTCGCCCGATTTCGACTACCACGAGCTCTTCGCGATGAGCTGGAGCCTCATTACGCCTCCACGACACCCGTTGAGCCTGAAGCGGCGGGCGCGCCTGCAGGATCTCGCCGCTCAGCCCCTCATCATTTACGAGCGCGGCTCGACAGGCCGCCAGCACGTGCTCGACGCGTTTCACGAAACCGGCGTGCCGCCGCACGTCACGCTCGAAACCACCAGCACGGAAACCATCGTCAGCATGGTGGAATCGGGACTCGGTATCGCGATCGTGCCGCTTCTGCCAAGCGGCGCCGTCACACGCGGCCGTCGTGTCGAAGCGCGCAGGCTCGACGCACCCATTCGACC
The DNA here is from genome assembly GCA_963811435.1 of Vicinamibacterales bacterium. Classification (GTDB taxonomy): domain Bacteria; phylum Acidobacteriota; class Vicinamibacteria; order Vicinamibacterales; family JAMQPK01; genus JAMQPK01. Next base: position 946,543 of record CAWERD010000002.1, on the reverse strand, counting down.
CATCCACTCCGGCGTGCTCGTCAGGCGGGGCGAGAGGCTTTCTGCCGCGTCGTCGCGGCTGCTCGATTTCATCAAGCTGCATTTTTCACGGTAGACGTGGTAGCGTAGCCGCTTTGGATCAAGGAGGTTGATATGAAGCTGGTTATCGGCCTCGCTCTGTCAAGCGCCATCGCTCTCGCCACACCCGCGCGGGCTCAGCACGAACACCCGGCGCAAGGCGGCGACAACGTCGGAACCGCCAGCGTCAGCTTCCAGACGTCGTGCGCGCCGGCTCTACGGCAGGATTTCAACCGCGCCGTGGCGCTGCTCCACTCGTTCTGGTTTGCGCAGGCCATCGACGGGTTCAACAGCGTACTCGCGAAGGATCCCTCGTGCGCGATGGCGCATTGGGGCATTGCACTCAGCCGCTGGGGCAATCCGTTCGCAGGCCTGCGGTCGGCACAGCAAATCACACTCGGACAGGCGGCTATCCAGAAAGCCCAGACGACGGGCTCGCCCACTCCGCGCGAACGCGCCTACATCACGGCAGCCGCCGCGCTGTTTTCCGACAGTGATGCCTCGACCCAGCGTGCACGGACCGTCGCTTACGAGCAGGGAATGGAACGGCTCGTGAAACAATTTCCAGCTGACATGGAGGCGCGCATCTTTTATGCGCTTGCCGTCAACCAGACTGCGCTGACCACTGACAAGAAGTATTCACAGCAGCTCAAGGCCGCGGCCATTCTCGAGCCGCTCTTCAAGGAACATCCAAAACATCCCGGTCTCGCCCACTACATCATTCACGCCTACGATCATCCGCCTCTCGCCGAGAAGGCGCTGGGCGCGGCTCGCAGCTATGCGTCTCTGGCGCCGGATGTCCCGCACGCGCTTCACATGCCGTCGCACACGTTCACACGTGTCGGACTCTGGAAGGAATCGATCGACACCAATCGCCGGTCGGCAGAGGCGGCACGCAAGGAGAACGCGACATCGGAACAACTGCACGCGATGGACTATCAGGCGTACGCGTACCTTCAGATCGCGCAGGATGCGGCGGCGCGACGTGTCGTCGGCGAGGCGATGGCTGCCGCTGCGAGGCTGGATGTCAACGCGAACGGCGGGGCGGCGCCCGGGGTGGCCGGCGTGTATGCGTCGGCGGCTATTCCCGCGCGTTACGCGCTCGAACGCGACGCGTGGGGCGAAGCGGCCGCATTGACGCCACGGAGCACAACGTTTCCGCACACCGACGCCATCACCCATTTCGCGCGTGCCCTTGGTGCCGCGCGGTCCGGCAATCCAGCCGCGGCCGCCCCCGATGTCGAACGGCTCGCGGCGCTCCGCGACGCGCTCAAAACAATGGGCGATGCGTATTGGGCGGAACAGGTCGACATTCAACGGCAGATTGCGATTGCCTGGGTGACATTTGCCGGACCCGACAAGGCGCGTGGCATCGAACAACTGCGCGCTGCAGCCGCGATCGAGGATGGCACCGACAAATCGGCGGTGTCTCCGGGCCCGCTGGCGCCGGCGCGCGAACTGCTCGGCTATATGCTGCTCGAAGCCGGCCGGCCGGCCGACGCGCTCACCGAGTTCGAAGCGACGATCAAAAAAGAACCCAACCGTTTCCGGGGTTTATACGGAGCGGCGCGCGCCGCAGAGGCAGCCGGCCAGCGCGCACGAGCCATCGCGCTCTACAAACAGCTGCTCCAGGTAGCCAGTGAGCCAGACACCAATCGCCCCGAGCTCGAACACGCACGCAACTTCCGGTAGTGTCCGGCTTCAGCCGGACCGTTTGGCAGACGATCAACCGGCCCACCTCGCCGGCGACGTCCTCGCTCCTCCTCGCGGATGGAGGGAAACAGCGAAGCACCTGGGGCCGGGCCTCATCATCAGCGCCGCCATCGTCGGATCCGGCGAGCTGATCGTGACGCCGAAGGTCGGCGCGGCGAGCGGCTTCTCGCTCCTCTGGTTTGTCCTCTTCGCCTGCATTGTCAAAGTGTTCGTGCAGATCGAGCTTGCGCGCCTGGTCATCGTCGAACGGATGACCACGCTCGAGGCGCTCAACTCGATACCCGGCCCGCGCTTCCGGGTGTCGTGGATTCTGTGGTTCTGGCTGTTCATGTATTGCGGGCTGGTGTTTCAGGTTGCCGGACTGATCGGCGGCTGCGTCCTCATCTTTCAATCGATGGGCCTCGCCGTGTCACACGACGCGTTGCTTGTCGGCATCACGGCGTCCGGTGCGGTGTTGCTGGTAACCGGCCGCTATAAGGTCGTCGAGGTCGGTTCGACGCTCATGGTCGCGATGTTCACCCTCAGCACCATCGTCGCCATGATTGCGCTGCAGTGGACACCGTATCGGGTGTCTTCGGCCCAGATTGCCGATGGGTTTCGTTTCACGCTGCCGCCGTCGTTCACGGTCGCCTTCGCGGCATTCGGCATCACCGGTGTCGGCGCGTCCGAGCTGATCTACTACCCCTACTGGTGCCTGGAAAAAGGTTACGCGCGGCATGTCGGTGCCAGAGACGGCTCGGCTGCATGGCGCACGCGTCTCGTTGGATGGCTCCGGGTGCTTCACACTGACGCGATTCTGTCGCTCCTGATTTACACCGGCGCCACCCTCGCGTTCTACATTCTCGGTGCAGCCGTGCTGCATGGCCGGGGCATGCAGGTGACCGACCGCGAATTGATTGACACCCTCAAACAGATGTACGAGCAGACACTGGGCGCGACCGGGGCCTGGATATTTCTCCTCGGGGCGTTCGCGGTTCTGTACTCCACTTTTTTTGTGGCGACAGCCTCGAACGCACGTTTGTTTGCCGATGCCGCGCGGTTGTTCGGGTTGACCAGTTATCGCAATGACGCTGCTCGCCTGCGGGTCGTACGCATTGGGTGCGTCGTTCTCCCGATCGCCTCAGGGACTGTCTATTTCCTGTTCCCCCAGCCCGTCGTGCTCGTCCTGATCGGCGCGGTGGGCCAGGCCTTGATGCTGCCGTTCATCGGCTTTGCGGCGGTGTATTTCCACCACAAGCGTCTTTCGGGCGTCATCGACAGCAGCGCCGTGTGGGTGCTGTGCCTCTGGCTGGCGGCGCTGTCCATGACGCTCGCAGGCGGTTATCAGCTGGTACAGACGATCCGGCCTCTGCTATGAAGGCGCCCACGCTGGTCGACGTCTACCGCGCACGCGCGGCACTGTCGGGGCTCGTCTCACGCACGCCCCTGATGCGCCATCCGCTGCTCGTCGAGGAAACCGGGCTCGACATCTACGTCAAGCACGAGAACCACAATCCGACCGGGGCATTCAAGATTCGCGGCGGTTTGAACCTGATGTCATCGCTGAGCCGCGACGAACAGCAGCGCGGCGTCATTACGGCCAGCACCGGCAACCACGGCCAGTCGATTGCGTTCGCGGCTCAACACATGGGTGTGTCGTGCATCGTCGCCGTGCCGCACGGCAACAACCCGGAGAAGAACGCGAAGATCCGCGCGTTCGGCGCCACCGTCGTGGAACAAGGGAAGGACTTCGACGAAGCCCGCGAATGGGTCGAACACCAGGCCGAAACGACCGGACGCCGCTACGTGCATTCTGCCAACGAGCCCCTGCTCATCGCCGGCGTCGGCACCTACGCGCTCGAGATTTTTGACGAGCTTCCTGATCCCGATGTCGTGCTCGTTCCCATTGGCGGCGGCAGCGGCGCGTGCGGCCTCTGCATCGTGCGCAGCGGCCTTGGAAAGAAGGCCCGCATCATCGGCGTGCAGGCCGCAGAGGCCGATGCGTTTACGCGCTCCTGGCGCGGCTCCGAACGGATCTCGGCCTCAGATACGCGCACGTTCGCCGAAGGGCTCGCCACGCGTTACACATTCGATCTCACGTTCGACATTCTCAAGCGCGAGCTCGACGACATCATCACGCTGACCGAAGCGGAACTGGAGGAAGGTGTGCGCCTTGCGCTGCGGGCGACGCAGAACCTCGCCGAAGGCGCGGGCGGCGCCGCGTTGATGGCCGCCGTCACGCTTCGGAGCCAGCTCGAGGGAAAGAAGGTGGTTTGCGTGATGAGCGGAGGGAACATGAACATGGCGGTGCTAAAACGAATACTCACCTAGAGGTCACGGATTTTTCTGCCTTAACACGGAGGCACGAAGCCACGGAGACGGACGGAAATTCTCTTTATTGATTCTTGACGCAGAGCCGCACAGGCGCAGAGCACCGCATCGACTTCGCGCTTCCGGCGCACAAGAACAAGAAGAGACGTGAATATCAAGAGCCTGTGAGACTAAGTGGCTCTTGTATTCGCGTCTCTTCATGTTCTTGTGTGGGCCCGCGTACGCGGGCCCACGAAGTCGATGCTCCGAGAGAGCCGACGGAATATTCGCGCTTCGTCGAGTCGTCGTGTTCTAGGAATACGGGCCGCGACTATGCGCTTCTCAAGGTTTGCGTGCTCCATCACCAAGCGACGCAATCGCCAGCGCCAGCCGTACTTGATTGACCACCGCCAGCGAAGATACCAGTCCGGCAGTTCTCGACCGCCAGCCTCACGAAGAAGTTCTCGGACACGTCGCATCTGCTCACGAGAAAACGCCGACGAGTTCAACTCATTCAGCAACGGTGTCTCGGCGGGTTCACCATGGACTGGAGCTCCCGCATCTATCAAAAGCCGTACTGCCTTGGTGTGGTTGCCAAACGCAGCAATTCGAAGCGCGTCCTACGTCGGTTTAGCTCCCGCATCCACCAGCAGTTTGATGATCGGCGTATTACCGCGCGCTGCAGCAGCCGACAAAGGGCTCCCGAGATCACCACACACTTCGTCTGGATCGCAACCAGCTGATAGCAATCGCCTTACGCTAATCGCATCGCCGGCTTTTGCGGCTTTGTACAGCGGGGTTTGCTGCATGGGTCTCCGTGCCTTCGTGCCTCCGTGTTGAGATCAGAAAAACTCCGCGTCCTCCTCACCCGATGATCGAGATCATGCTCAGCACGTGCCGCCCGAGCCTCTGATCTCCCTCGATCGTGACCTGGCGCTCGGCCGTTTCCCGGTCGATCCCCTTTGTGAAGATCCGCCACGCGATCTCCTGAGGAATCGTTGTCGCCGAGACTTGTCGCCCCTGCGGCGACTCAACCAGCCGCCAGCGATCGCCGTCGCGGTCGAGATACCAGCTGCCACCACACTCCCCTGACACGTTGAACCGCAGGTGCGTTCCGGGCTCGCCGGTCCTGCTCCCGGTACTTGAACGGCAGCGCGCGCATGAAGCAGTCCAGCACGGGAAAGTAGAGCTCGCGCGTCATGATGCCGGGCTTGTTGGTTGCGAGGCGAATCTGCTGCTGATGGTGCCACCGCTCGGTGAGCTCGCGCGCCGTATCGAACCAGTTCGGCGACTTCTCATCACCGGCCCAGCTCACGCTGAAAACCGCGTCAGCCATCGGATCCAGCGACTGATGAAACTCTGCGCTTTCCCGCGATGCGATCTCCATCATCGAAATCAGGACGGCCGGACTCAGGCGGCCGTACATCTGAACGCCTTCGCGATTGAGGCGGTTGATGAACGCCACGAAGTCCATCTCCGACTTGAACGCCGGCGGCGGCCCCACGGCATAGCCATCGCGCACCAATGAAAGCTTCCGGAGCTGCGTATCGAGCAGATGCGCAACGACATCCTTCACCTTCCAGGCCGGCGCAATCGTCTGGGTTTCCCAGTCCGCAGGTGCAAGCGACTTCAGCAGCTCGATCAGGCGCGCCTCGACAACCGGAAGCAGATGGGCTGTCAGGAGAGGCTTCAAAACGCCTCACCGATGCCGAAGTTGATCCGCCAGCGATGCTTCTGCGGCGCTCCGTCGATTCGCAGCCCCTCGAGCGGTTTGAGCTGGTAAGCGAAGTCAAGGCGCATGAGGCCGAATGGCGTCTGCAGCCTCACGCCTGCGCCCGCGTCATAAAGAAGGTCATCGAAATGCATCTTCCATGGATCCTGCCACGCGTTGCCCGCCTCGACAAACAGCGCGCCGGTCACGCGCGGCACGACGTGGAATCTCAGTTCACCAGTCGCGGCCAGCAAGCTCTTCCCGCCCACCGGTTCGCCCGACGCAGACAACGGGCTCAACTCGAAGAGGCCCCATCCTCGCATCTCATTCGGGCCGCCGAGAAAAAATCGCTTCAGCAGCGGGATATCGGCGTCGACGGCGGCGGGATCGATCGCGCCGTAACGAAGCCGGCTCGCAAAGACCACGCGATCCCCGGGTCCGCGCCGGTAATCCCGGACATCGCCAATCAGGCTGAAGTAGTTGAACGTGCCAGGCATCCACCAGCCCGCCTGTTCGATGTGCAGCGACATCGTTCGCGTCGGCGGCGCGTCGATGACGGGCGCGCGACGATGATCGAGATCGAGCGACCAGGCGCTGAGCATCCCGTCCTGCAGCCCGAGCAGCACGTCGAGGTCCTGATCGACGTCGCTTCGCTCCAACGCCGCCGCGTAGGACAGCGTCGTCGCGAACGCCCTCGTCCATTGCCAGCTGACTGCCGCCTCACCTCCCCGCGACAGCACGAAGAACGAGGTTTCGTCGATCTCCTGATTGCGCGCCTGCAGCGACAGCGACAGCGCAGGGTGCCACGCTTCGGTCTGCGTCAGCCGAACCTCCTCGGTCAGCTCGATGCGCGAGACGCGGCCCTGCAGATCGAGCCGGCGCGCAGCCCCGAAAAAGTTGAGGTTGCTGACCCGCGCGTCGAAACCAAGCCGCTCGCCGGCCGCATAACTCATCGACAGATTCCATTGCCAGGGGTTCTGCTCTTCGACCGTGATCAGTGTGGGAACCTCCGCGGGCTGAAGATCGATGTCCTGTGCCCGTATCGCGACCGATTTGAAGAGGCCGAGCGTGCCAATCCGCTGCTGCGTCCTCTCGATCGCGCTCCGGCGGAACAGGTCGCCAGGCGCATAGGCGAGCCGCCTTCGGATAATCGCATCGTCCACACGTCGATTACCCGAGATGTCGATTCGCCCGAAGTGACCGAGCGTGCCCGGCTGGGCGCGCACAATCACGCGCGCGCGTTTCGGATCGATCGGCTCGCGCGCGATGCTCAACTGCGCATAGGGATAGCCGTTGTCCTGGAGAATCTCGACCGCCCGCTCGCCGGCTTTCTGCTCGATCTCTTGGGTCAGCGTGATGCCCGCACGCAACCGCAGATCGCGTTCGAGGTCTTCACGCAAGGCGACGGGAAGGACGTCAAAGCCCTCGAGTCGAACGCTTTCGATCGTCACGGGGTTCGCTGCGGCAGTCTTCGGCGGCGCATGACGGCAGGCGCCGATCGTCGAGGCGGCAATCGCCAGCGCACAGACACACCCGGCTCGCATGAATCGAGCGTACACAAAAAAAGAGGGCAGGTCTAAGGAACAAGACCCGCCCTACTTTTTACTTCCTACTTTTTACTTTTGACTTTCTACTTTTGACTTTCTATTTCACCTAGACCAGCTCGTGCATCTTCTCCTCTGCCGTCGGGAAGTCCTTGCCGAGCGGCGTCTTGAGAATTTCTTCGGCAATCGTCAGGTACACGTCGCCGATGCCGTTGTGCGTCTTGGTGTGCGTGTTGCCCTTGATGCCGCCGCCGGCGACGAGCATCGCAAGCCCGTTGCACTTGTGCGGATCGGCTTCGGCATGCTCGTGCACGAACACGGTTGCCGTGTTGTCGAGCAGGTTGCCGGCACCCTCGGGAACCGCCCTCAGGCCTTCGAGCAGGTACGCGTATTCCTCGACGTGCCACCGGCAGATGTCGCGCATGATCCGCTGTTGCGCCGGCGTGCCGGCATTCGTGTGCGTGTAGTCGTGATGGCGGTTGTCCGAGTGACCGAGCCACGGAAAGCGCGTGAGGCTCTGGCACTTGGTCAGCATGTACGACGCGACGCGCGTCTGTCCTGACGCGAACGCATGAATCAGAAGGTCGGACTGAATCTTCGCGATCTTCGGATAGTCAGTGAGGTCGGTGATGTCCTCAGGTTCCTTGACAACCTTGCCATAGTCCGGTGGCAGGCTCGCAATGGCGCGCTCGAGATCGCGCACCGACGTCAGGTGCTGATCGAGCCTCTGCTGGTCGGCAGTCCCGAGCACCGGCTTCAGGGCGTTCACGTCGTCGCTCACGAGATCGAGGACGCTCTTCTTGCGTGTCACCCAGCCCTCGTCCCGCACACCGAAGAGGCGGTCGAACAGGTTGTGAGGAATGTGTTCCTGCGGCAGCGCGCGCTCGAAGCCCGCCCACGTCATGTTGCGGTGGACGTTCTCGCCGTGCGATTCCTGCGCCACGCCAATCTGCAGTGAACGGAAACGCGTCTTCGTGCCGATCTTGGCAGCCAGAATCTGGTCGATCGACGGCCCCGCCGCACCGCGGCCCGTATAGGCTGTCCCGGTCATCAGGCCGCACAGCGCGCTGAAGTGCCCGTTGCCCTGTCCGTTGAGCCGCGCAGCCACGTTGTCGACACCGCTGAGCACATGCACGTAGTCGCGCACGTGACCGAGCGGCGAAAGGCACGCAGTCAGCTCGTAGTTTTCACCTGTCTCGCGCGGAATCCAGTAACGCTCTGGAATGCCGTTGCCGTTCCACCAGACCAGGAAGCGCTTGTCGATGGCGGAAAGTTTGCCCGGTTCTGCCGCGTACGCCGTGCCGTTCATGTTGAACATGGCGGCGAGCGGCGGGAGCCCAACCTGCACGGCCGCGCCGGTTATGCTGATGCCCCTGAGGAACTTCCGTCTGCTGAACTGCATTGCCTGCCTCCAAAGGTCCGGCTGAAGCCGGACACCACTTTAGCGTCCGACGGCGCCAGACGCCATTTTCGTGGAGCTTGTCCATTGTCTCAGGAACTCGGGCGATTGCACCAGCGCAACCAGCAGGCTCTTGAACTTGAATCCCGAGCCCTTGAACTGGCCGTACAACTGGTCGATGGTCTTCTCGTCGGCGTTGGTTTCGAGCCTGCCATACGAATATCGGAACATCTGCCGGACGATGCATTTCTGACACACAGAACTGTCCGCCAGAATGGTTCCTAACTCCTTGGCGCCGGAGAAGTTCGAGTTCGGTATCCCCGCAATTTCCCCTTGAGCATCGATGTCGACTTGAATCGGAGGCGGACCGCCTCGAAAACCGCCGCCACCGCCTCGCCGGCCGGGAACAGGGATCGCTTCCGTATCGCGAAAACGCCCGATGGCGTCGAAGTGCTCGAAGCCGAAGCCGATGGGATCCATCAAACGATGGCACGACGCGCACGTCGGGTTTTCGACGTGCTCGACCATCAACTGACGGCGCCCCTTGGCCGGCCCGCTCGTCAACGGATCGGGCAGCGTCGTGATGACACCCGGCGGCGGCGGCGGCACATGCTGGCAGAGCAGGCGCTCGCGAATGAAGATGCCGCGCGCGGTCGGCGACGTGTCTGTCGGTCCCGCGGTCGAGGCCAGGAACGTGCCCTGCCCGAGAATGCCTGCGCGGGGCAGGTCCGCGGGGAACTTCACCATCTCGAATTGATCCTTCGGCGCCGGCACGCCGTAAACCTCAGCGAGCTCCGACGTCAGGAAACTGTAATCAGCCGTCAGGGCTTCCATGAAGTTGCGATCGGACCACACCAGATGATGAAGCAGCGTGCGCGTTTCTTCCGCCATCGCGAGCGCCAACTCCGGGGTGAACGCCTGATAGCGGCCCGACTTCACGGCGTTGACGACGCGATCGAAGCGCAGCCACTCTTCGAAAAACTGATCGAGCGCATCGCGGCTCTTCGGCGCGTTCTCGAGCATGCGGCGCGCGGCGCGCTCGCGGCCCTCGGCGGTGCCCAGCTCGCCCTTCGCCGCCGCCTGGAGCAACGCATCGTCCGGCATCGTGTTCCACAGGAGGTACGACAAGCGGCTCGCCGCGTCGTAGTCCGAGTACTTGCCGTCCAGCCCCGCTTCGACGTGGAAGAGGAAGTTCGGCGACTGGAGCATCGCCTCGACCACGACGCGCGCGCCGTCGTTGAACCGGCGGCTGATGCGCGCCTGCTGCGAGAACACCGTCGAATACCGCTTGGCTTCGTCGTCGGTCAGCGGACGGCGGAAGGCGCGCAATCCAAACCGCTGCACGAACGCGTCGCGGCACTTCATATCGCTGAACGACGCCGGCTTGCACGGAATCAGACCGTTGACGTCGCCGATACGGAACGCGTTCAGCGCAAGCCGTTCGGCCGACGTGCTGTAGGTCTCGACGAGCAGCGGCGGCATGCCCTGCGCCGTGAGCTGATTCTTGAAACCATCGACGTAATCTTCGGGCGGGAATCGCTCGGCCGGCCGGCTGTAGTCGCCCAGCAGATCGCGCACGGTGTTGTCGTATTGCGCGTGCGTCAGACGGCGCACGAGCTGCTTGGGCGCGCCCTCGCCTTCGCTGTCGATGAGCTTCCTGGTCGCCGCGGCCAGCGTGGCGTCAGAGGCCGATGCGAGCGCGGCCGCCCACTTCGCCACGATCTGCTCTTCGGGAGATCCGGGCTTGATGCGCACGCCACCCGTGTGACGGATCGTGTTGGTCGGCTTGGCCAGGATGAGCGACTTCGATGCATCGCTGCGATCGACCAGGCTCGCGAGCGACAAGCCAAATGCCTGAATCTGGGCCGCCGTCGCATCCTTCTCGGGAAAGTGCAGACGGGTCGCCGACGCGACACCCGACGAGGCGTGGCAGCCGCTGCATTTCGCAGCCTCGAACACCGGCATCACCTGGGTTTGAAAAAAAACGGAGTCCGGCGTGCTTGTCTGCGCCTGCGGGTGCGGGGCAGACGCGACGAGCGCGATGAGAATTGCGGCGAGCGACAAACCCGCGATGCGGACGGTCATTGCTATTCCTCGATGACGGGTTTTTCAGCCGTCAGTGGTGCCCCGCGGGGTTGCGGACGCCTGGCCCATGAAACGAACGTGCCCGGATGTTGTTTCTGAAACGCCTGAGCCGACTCCTCAGACACTCTGGTTTCGGTTAGATAGAGGCGCTTCAAGTTCGGCAGATTTCCCAGCCGCTGCAGTCCCTGATCACCGATCTGCGTATACGACAGGTCGAGATCCGCAAGCGTCGGCATACCTGCCAGCACGTCGGCCGTCGCATCATCCAGCGAGACCGACGCCCAGAGACTGAGCCGCTCGAGCGGCAGCGACTGAATGGCTCGCACGCCCTCCGGGGTCAGCCGCGCGCCGCTGATGTCGAGACGCTTCAGGTTCTTCAACCGTCCGAGCTTGGCCACACCGAGATCGCTGATCTGCAGTCCGCCGGTCAACCGGCAGTTGCCGCCGCCCGGCGCCGCCGGCTGTCCACCCATGCCGAGCTTGATGCCGACGCCGAGGTCGAGCTCTTCGAGACCGACCAGCAGCGAAATCGTTTCGAGATCGAGATCGGTCACGTTCGGCGTCCAGCACGCGCCCGCGTTGCGGCGCTGCACACCCTTCAGGCTCAGCACCCTGAGCTTCGGCAGCAGCTTCAGGAAATTCAGGTTGAGCCCCGTGATGAGCGTCGCGCCGATCTTCAAGGTTTGGAGCTCGCTAAGGTTGGGCAGATGTTCGAGACCGACGTCGCCGAGCATCGTGTAGCTGATGTCGAGGTATCTGAGCCCCGCCATCTCGCCAATGTAGGGCATGCCGGCATCGGTGATGTCGACACCCCGCACGACAAGACGCCGAAGCGCGCGATTCGCACGCAGGTGCGCCATCGAAGCGTCGGTCAGAAATTCGGTTGTGTCGAGCGTCAGGTCCTCGAGCTGTTGAAGCGCCTGAAGCTTCTTGATGCCTTTGTCGGTCACGTACGTGAACGACAGGTCGAGCTTCTTCAGGGTCTTCAGCTCGACGATGAAGTCGATGTCGTTGTCGGTGGCCCAGGTACGTTCGAGCGATGCCTCGACGATGGTGCCGGCCTTGTCGCGGGTCACCCAGCCGCCGCGCTGCTCGATTCGCTCGATCGCATACGCCACGGCGGGAGAATCCTTTGCGCGTGACTGCGCGACAGCTTCCGTGGCGCTGCCAGCCGTAAGGGCGGCGATGAGCGCCGCTGCAATCGTTCCCTTCAGAAGCATGGTGCTATGTCCTCCGCCGCACACGGCTGGCGTCGAGGCTCCAATTGATGTTGGCGTTCGGCAAGGCCTTCTTGACGCTGTTGAAGCCCTGCTCGCTCAACCGCGTGTGATAGAGATCGAGATATTTCAGATTCGTCTGGCCCGCGAGCCACGCAGCAGACTTGTCGGTCAAATCCGTTCGATCGAGCTTCAGCTCTGTAAAGCCATGGTTGGTCGACAGCAGATCGAACCCGGCGTCGGTGACGGGCGTGTAGTTCAGATTCAGCACCTCAAGCTTGGGCAACTGCGCCACCCACGCCATCCCGGTGTCGGTGATGCTCGTCTGTTCGAGGCCAAGCCGCTTCAGCCCGGTCAGCTTCGTAATCATTTCCAGCCCCGGCTCGGCGAAGCGGGTGAAGCTGAGGTCGAGATCCTCCAGCTGGGTCAGCGCCGCCAGGCCTTCGAGTCCCTTCTCGGTGATGTCGACTGAGGTAATGTCGAGCCGCTTCAGGTTCTTCAACGCCGCGAAATGCACCATGCCCGCATCGGTGATGTCGGTATAGCGCAGGTTCAGCGACTCGAGCCCGGTCAGCTGCGCCAGCTCCTGCATGCCTGCGTCGGCAATCGGGGCGCTGTCGAGATTCAACTCGCGCAGGTTCGGCAAGGATTTGAGCGCGGCGAGGCCCGTGCCGTCGACGAGCGTGCTCGGCAGGTCGAGCGCACGCAGGCCGGTCAGCGAGGCGAGCGTAGGCAGCGCGTTGTCGCCGAGCAATGTGTGGCCGAGGTTGAGGCGCTCGATCGAGCGATTGGCAGCCAGCTGCTCGAGCCCGATCGTGCTGATCTCGGTGTGCTGCAGGCTGAGATCCTTCAAACGGGACAGCTTGGTGAGCACGACCATCTCTTTGTCGGTAATCGACGTCGCGTTCAGCGAGACGCCGGCGATCTGGCCATCGGCCATCTGCACCTTGGCGCCGATGGCTCGCAGCCATTCGCCAATCGCCGCGTCTCCCTGCGTCGCCACGACCGAGGCCGCCTTCGCGCGTTTCGGCTCGGCATTCGACGACTCGAGAATGAAGAGCTCGGCTTTCGGCAGCTTCGCCGCCAACTCGCGGACACCGGAGCTCGTTACGCGGCTGTAGCGCAGGTCGACGCTCCGCAGGTTCTTCAGCCCGGACAGCTTCGCGAGCCCCGCGTTGGTCACCTTCGTCCGGTACAGGCTGAGCTCTTCGAGCTCTGTCATGTTCTTCAGTGCGTCGAGGCCGGCGTCGGTTATGTCGGCGCTCTGCAGGTTCAGGCGCCGCAGCTTCGTGAGACCGGAGAGCGCCGACAGGCCTTCGTCGGTCATCGCAATGTCCGACAGGTCGAGCTCGACGAGGTTGGTCAGATCCGACAGGTACTGAACGCCGACGTCCGTGATCGACGTCCCGCGCAGGTACAGGCGCTGCAGCGTCGTCTTGCCCTTCAGGCTCGCCATGCCTGTGTCGTTGAACGTCACCGCGTAGTTCAGGTCAAGGTGTGTCAGCGGAAACGCCCCGAGCGACATGCCCGAACTGCGCGTCTGATGAATCCGGACTTCCTTGAGGCTGCTCAGCGTCGTCAGCCCTTTCAGCGCGGGATCGTTGAAGGGAATGTAAGTCTGGACCGGCTTGCTCATCACGAACTTCTCGAGCTCGGTCGCCTGGCTGAAGAGCGCAATGGTCGCCTGCACGCGCGGCGCCGGCTGGTCGTACCAGAGGCGGCCGTTGATATAGAGCTCTTTCAGATGCGGCAGCGGCGGCAGCTTTCGAAGCTCATCCTGCAGCGATGCGGCGTACATCGTGATGCCGGTGAAATTCAGCGCATGAATGCGGAAATCGGTCGCAGGAAGATCGGCGAGATCGGTAATCGGCTTGCGCTGCCCTTCGAGCACGATGCTGCCCCCCATGCGCAGCATCCATTCGGCCACCATGCGATCGGCGGCAGGCCCTTCTACGTTGGCGGGGCGGGGTCCGTCGATAAAGCCGGCGGGCCCGTCGACCGGCTTGCCAGGCTCCTCGGCAGGTTGCTGTGCACCTGCTGCAGCCGGAACCAGCAGCCATACGACCAGCGCAGCAATGGCCAGACGTCTGGCGTATTCCTGGGGGAACTGAGACCTGACGGTCATCTTAAAACTCCGTTTTGAGAGGCCCTCAATTGTAGCGGAATTCGCCTGAATCCGGGCTTCGGGGGCGGTGCTGACGGGTCCGCAGGACCCGCCCTACATACGTAGGCCGGGTCTTGCATTTTAGACCCGGCATCGGTGCGCAGGCCCCGGTACGTAGGCCGGGTCTTGCTCTGTAGACCCGGCTTTATTGCCGCGGCGCAAAGGTTTCGACGACCGCGATCGTCCAGTTGACCCCACTCGACTCGACGAGAAATTCGTACATGCGCGGATCGTCGCCGAACTCCACACTATCGCCCCCGGCGCTGCGGTGATCGGCGATCATCTTGAGCGGCCTGCCACTTATGCCGCTGCGAAGCGTCAGCGTGAACGTGCCCGGCCGCGCGTTATCCTGGTTCTGAGCCGTCCAGGTAATACGAAACGATCCGGACTCGCTGACGAATCCGAGCGTCGTGTTGCCCTGTCCGTTCCAGGATCCAAGCTCGCGGCTGACGACGAGCTCGACGGGTTTGGAGGGGGGTACCGGTGCCGATGAACACGCTCCTGCGGCCATCGCGAGCGCCACGAGCAGACGCGTCGAGACATCCATATGCGGCTGCCGCGCTAGAACCTGTACCAGGTACCTGGAATTTCGCCGACACCTTGCTGTCTTGAGCCCTGAAGCGCAGGTTGCGATTCTCCTCAAATTCCTGCACCCACCCCTGGTTGAACGCGAAGAAGAAATCGTTGCCTGGCTGGAGTGTCCAGCGAATACGGCTCTGCCACCCGAGGTTTCTCGAGCGGTTGTCGTATTGAACGAGATTCGAGAACGAGAGCCTGGGCGAGGCCGCATAGTTGACGTTCGCCGTCGCGATGCGCGCGATGAAGTCCCCTTCGGGGAGCCGGGCAAACGTCTGATTGGTGGAGAGACTCATCGTGAACCGCGGCGGCAGCTTGTAGGTGAGCGACGCCGTCACCTGCTCGGCCTCGCCGGACCAGTAGTTGCCCCATTGGAGATTGATGCTGGCCGACAAGGGACGTTTCGTCGCGGTCGAGAGCAGGTTGCTCCTGAACCGCGTGAACCGGTACTCGCCAGGCGGCAGAAAGACCCCCGGCGAAATTTCGAACCTCTCGAACAGCCGTTCGTACGTCGGGTTGAAGTCGAACCACCCGTGCATGTTGTCGCCCGACTTGAAATGCCAGTCCCACCAGGTGACATACAGGTCCCAGCTCTCCACCTCGTGATTGTCGAGCCGCGTGAATCGCGTGAAGAAAATGTCGTGATTCATCTGCAGGATATTGAAGAACGACGGACGCGGATTCCAGCTGGCGCCCGCTCGCAGCATGCGCACGTTGTCGCGCTGCACGAAGCCCAGAGCGGGCTTGAAGTTCTCCTGGATGTCGCGCATCGCGAATTGCGCGACGTACCGGTCGTTCGGATAGTGCGCAGAGAAGCCGTATGACCAGTCCTGCCCGGAAATCTTTCGTCCGGAGGCATCGCTGTTCTCGCTCTTGACGCCATACGCGTTCACGACGAAGTTCCGCCGACGGCCCAGGAAGCGCGATGTCGCCAGCCGGAGATCTGCGCCATACATCCGGCCCTCTTCGCCCGGGGACGGATGACCATCGGTAAAGATCGCACCCACGTACGACTGCTGAAAGAGATTGCGCTTGATGCGGCCGATGAAAAAATTCTCGTCATCAGCTATCCGCTGACCATCCGCCTGCAAATCTCCGGACCGCACATCCAGCACGCCGATATCGGTCCGCCCCACGGTGCCGGTCAGCTTGACGCCGGCGTCGATCGGCACTTCCCGTCCTCCCAGCAGTCCAATCCTGCGGCTGAAAAACGGAAAGACATCCGCGCCGGTTGCCGGGATGCCGCCGGGCGTTTCAGGACCCGTGCTGGCAAAGCTGAACACACCCGCGCCTTCGAGAAAGAACGCGCGCTTCTCGGGAAACAGCAGCGAAAAGCGGCTGAGGTTGATTTGACGCGCATCGACTTCGGTTTCTCCGAAGTCGGTGTTGAACGTGGCGGTCAGCCTGAGACTGGGCGTCAGGCTGTAGAACAGGTCGAGCCCGGGCTTGCGATCGAAATCGTCGTCGATGTCGCCCGCCAGATGGAGCCAGCGGCCTGCCAGAAAGGGACGAAGATCGAGGCCGATGCCCTGTGACGGCTGCCCGAGATTTTTCAGCTCGCCCGCCTCGGATACCTGCAGAAACTGGGTCTCTAGCCGCGCGCCCGACCAGCGGTCTTCTTCGAGCCTCCGATAGATCGGTACGCGAGATGTTGAATCCCCACGCATCCTGACCGGCGGGAAAGCTGAGGCTCTTGAAGGGAATCGCAAACTCCGCGACCCACCCCTCGGCGGTGCGGGTCGTTCGCACCTGCCAGATCGCGTCCCAATCGGTGTTCAGCTGGCCGTTCGAGAACGCCAGCCCGTCCACCAGTGCTCCGGCGGGATTGGTCCCGAAATAAAACGCGCTCCGCTGATCGCGGAACGTATCCAGGAGGATCTCGATGCGATCGTCGGCGCTCAGGCTCGCGTCGCGCGCCATCTGCGTGCCGATCGTCCGGTCCGGCTCGGAATCGTGAGCGACGACGCCGATGTACAGGTTGTCGTCGTCGCGCAGGACCATGACCTCGGTGCGCTCGGTCGGCACCTCCCCTTCATTCGGCTGGCGCTGAATGAGATCGCCGATCTTCTGAGCCGATCCCCAGATCGGCTCGCTGAGCGCGCCGTCAATCGTAATCGGGCTTGCCGCGACCGTCACCGCGGTCGACCTCACGAGCGGCTCCGTGGAAACCGGCTCCTGAGGTGTCGTCTGAGCCGACAACGGAAGGGCGCTGCACAGCGTCAACGCCATGCACGCGGCAAAACGGCGGTTCATGGGTGTGGAAGTGTACATCAAGGGCGTGGGCCGCCATTTGGTACTCACAGGATCGGCGCGTGTGCCGTGACGGTTGACAGATACCCAGACGTCTATATACTAAGTTCTCTGAGTATGCCGAAGCCCGATTCGCTCCAGGGTTCGCTCGATCTCCTCGTGCTCAAGCTCCTGTCCAGGCGGGCTCCGCTGCACGGCTACGCGATCATGTCGGCCATCCAGGCTTCGTCGCGCGACGCGCTGCGCATCGAAGAGGGGTCGCTGTACCCGGCGCTTCACCGGATGGAGGAAACCGGGTGGATTCGCGCCGAGTGGATCACGAAAGACACGGGGCGCCGCGCTCGCGTGTACCGGCTGACAGCCGCCGGCAGGAAACAGCTGGCTGCGGAAGAGTCGCGGTGGCGAACGTTGACGTCGGCCGTCAACCGGGTGTTGAGGACGGTCTGATATGTCCTGGCTCTGGCGTGCGCTGAACGTGTTCCATCGCAACCACGTGAGCCGGGAGATCGATGAAGAGCTCGAGTCGCACGTGCAGGACGCGATCGAGTCCGGTCGCGATCCCGCCGAAGCGCGTCTCGCCCTCGGCCATCCGCTGCGCCTGCGGGAGGAGAGCCGCGACGTCAAGTTGCTGTCCTGGCTCGAGTCGTTGCTGGCAGACGCGCAGTTCGGCCTGCGGCAGCTGACCAAGAACCCGGTGACCTCGGCGGCCGCCATTCTGTCGCTCGCGCTCGCGATCGGCGCCTGCGGAGCCGCGTTTCGCATCGCCGACGCGCTGTTGTGGCGTGCACTCCCCGTTCAAGCGTCAGACCGCTTGTTCCTGTTGTCGCGCGAAGGAATCAATACCGTTGGAACGTTGCAGACACTCGACAATTGTGAATATCCGCTCGTCCAGCGCATGCGCGAAGCACTGGCGGACAAGGCCGAGCTCATTGCGATTTCCCCGGCGATGCGCACTGACGTGACGTTCGGGGGTGACGCCGACATCGAAAAGGTGTATCGGCAGTACGTGTCGGGCTGGATGTTCGACAGCTTCGGCGTGCCCCCGGCCATCGGCCGCGTGCTGACCGCAAACGATGACCGCACGCCTGGGGCACACCCTGTTGCGGTGCTCTCTCACGATTTCTGGACACGGCGGTTCGGGCAGGATCCGACGATCGTCGGTCGTCTTGTTCGGCTTGGCCGGAACACACACGAGATCGTGGGGGTCGCCGATCGACATTTCACAGGCACCGATCCGGGCGTCATCACAGATATGTTCGTCCCGTCGGCGATGCATCCGAGCCTCCGTGAGATAAACACGCAGTGGACACGCGCGTTCGTCGTGTTGCAGTCCGGCGTCTCGGCTGAATCGGTTCGTGACAGACTGCAGCCCATCGTTCGCGCGTTCCTCGTCGAACGGGCAGCCACGTTGTCGAACAGCGCCTTGGCTTTGCACCGGCGAGACGAGTTCATCAATCAGCGGCTGATCATCCAATCCGCCGCGAGCGGCGTGTCCGTGCTCAAACGCACGAACAGCTGGCCGCTCACCGCGGTCGGCATTCTTGCGTTCGTCGTGTTGCTCGTCGCATGCACGACCGTCGCAAACCTGATGACCGCTCGTGCCGCAGCGCGGGAAAGAGAAATGGCGTTGCGCGTATCGATTGGAGCCGGACGCGGGCGGCTGGTGCAGGTCGTGCTGCTGGAGAGTGCCTGGGTGGCGCTCCTCGCGGCGGCGCTCGGTGCGGCGCTGGCGTGGTGGTCGGCGCCGTTCATCGTGAGCCGAATCAGCCCGCCCGACAATCCGGCACGGCTCCTTCTGCCGGCGGACTGGCGGGTCGCCGCGTTTGGCGTCCTCATCACGACAATCGTGACATGCGTGCTTGGCCTGCTACCGGCTTTTCGTGCGACGCTGGTCATGCCCGGCGCTGTTCTCAAGAGCAGCGCGACCGGAGCGCGACGCCCTCTGATGCATGCCCTGGTCGGAGTGCAAGCCGCATTCTGCATGCTGGTTCTCTTCATTGCCGCTCTGGTGGTGGCCACCTTCGTCCGGCTCGCAGAGCAGCCGCTGGGTTTTGCGCCCGATCGTCTACTGACGATCGATGTCGTGGCTCAGCCCGGACAACCTTCGAATGTCTGGCAGCAGATCGCTGGAGAACTGCGCGCAGTACCTGGCGTCGAATCCGTCGGACTTGCCGGCCAGGCGATGCTCGAAGGATACACACGCAGCATTTACGTGGGGATTGACGGCGGTCCGCCAGGCGATGTGCTCGCCCACTTCGTGAGCATTTCGCCAGGCTGGCTGAATGCCATGGGCATGTCGCTCGTCGAGGGACGGGATTTTCGCGACGATGATAGAACGCCCGGCGTCGCGATTGTCAGCGAAGAGTTTGTGAACGTGTTCCTCGACGGGCGGAACCCGATTGGTCGCTCGTTTGAGCAAGGCGGCAGCATGCCCATGGGGTTTCAGATTATCGGCGTCGTTCGGAATATCAGATATCGGCATCTGCGAGACCCCGAGCTGCCGCTGGCTTATGTGCCTTTTCAGTCGATGGACGTGAACGGCGCCTGGCGACCGGTCAGTCGCGGCAATTTTGCGGTGAAGGTGAGGAGCAACGATCCTCTGCAGATCGCGCAGTCGATACGCCGAACCCTGGCCGAATCGCACAGCGGCTTCCGCGTCGACACCATACGCACGCAGGATCAGCTCATCGATGCCGATGTCGTCCGTGAGCGGCTGCTTGCGATGCTGGGACTGTTCTTCGGCGCCGTCGCACTGCTCGTCGCCGGCATCGGCTTATACGGAGTGCTCCACTACTCAGTGCTGCAACGTCGTCGCGAAATTGGCGTTCGACTAGCGCTGGGTGCGCACGCCTTTGAAATCGCACGCATCGTGACGACCGACGCCATCGCCATGGTGTTGGCCGGGTCGCTTGCGGGCATCGCCCTGGGGCTGGGCGTCGCCCGTTACCTTCAAGTGCTGTTCTTCGAGGTGAGCGCGACCGATCCGGCGATGCTGGCAATTCCGTTCGGCGCAATCGCTGCCGCAACTCTGCTGGCGATCACCCCTCCAGTCGTGCGCGCTCTCCAAATCGATCCGCGGATCATGTTGCGCGTGGAGTGACCATTGCGACGCCGAATCGTTCGGCCCATGGCGCCAGCGCCGGCAGGATGCCGTCGTGCAGCGCGATGCCCTCGCGAATCTGCCTGCGACGGCGGGCCAGCGCGCCTTCTCCCGGAAGTCGAACAGGCGGATTTCCAGACGCAACCGGCGTCTCGTGACAAACCTCGACGAGATGCCGCATCTCGCGCGTGAACCCGTCACGTCCTCCGAACGCGTCGGGATCGATCAACTGCAGAAAGATCGACGCGGTCCAGGGTCGCGGTTTTTCCGAGCGTCCGTGGCCCGCCAGCCCCGACGTCAGCGCCTCGACGATGAGCGCGAGGCCGAAGCCTTTGTGCCCAAGCTCGATCCCGCCCAGAGGCAGCATCGTTCCTGGCCGTTCTGCAGTCAACACACGAGGATCGTCCGTGGGCTGCCCATCGGCATCGATGAGCCAGCGGCCCGGCAAACGATCGCCTCGTGCGGCCGCCCGCTTGTTCATCGCGTTGGTAGAAGTCGAGCTGCTGATGTCGACGAGAATCGGATCGCCGCCGGTCGGAAACCCTGCCGCCAGCGGATTGGGCGTAAGGCGCGATGCCACGCCTCCATGAGGAGTGACGCCCGCGGCCGCCGGATCGGAGCACATCAGGAGAATGACGAGCCCGGCGTCCGTGACGGCTTTGAGGTACGCCTGCAGGCATCCGATGTGATGGCCCCGGCCGATGACAATCGTGACGACCGGATGCGCAAGGATGCGGTTGCGCGCTTCGGCGATCGCCTGTTTCACCAGCCAGTGTCCGGGAAGCCGATGGCCGTCCCATGTCATGGCCGATCCGAGATCGGCGATCACTTCGGGCTCACCCGTCGTCGCCAGCAACCCATCTCGAATCTGTTCGAGATATCCGGCGAGCTGATTGAGCCCGTGCGTGTCGTGGCCCAGCAGATCGCCCTCGACCATGACGTCGGCCATCGTCCGCGACCGATCGCGCGGCATCCCGGCTTTTTCGAGGAGCGCAGACGCAAAGAGAACGAGTTCGTCGGCTCGATATCGTTCGGACACGATTGAGAGTTTATTACGACAGGAAAAAGACCGAGGAAATACCAACAAGAGATCAGGAGATCAGGAGTTCATAAGGGCCAGGAGAATTCTTTTGCGAAACAAACCTCCTGATCTCCTGTTCTCCTGTTCAGTATTTCTCTACCTTTGTCTCAGCCCATCAGTTCGTACGTACCGCGCACAGCGGCCGATCCGGGGAACACGCGATCGGCCTGGGCCGGTGTGAGATCGAATGCCGCGGCAATCGCGCCTTTCAAGACCGCGCGTGTGTCGAGCGTCGGCTTCAGGTCGCGGCCTTCGAAGAGCGCGCGATCGCCGAGTCCGGGCCAGTCTGAAAAAACCGCAGACTTCGCAACCGTGGGCCCGATTACGAACCCTGCGCCCGCTGTGCCGTGGTCCGTTCCGCGCGTGCCGTTTGGGCGGGCGGTTCGTCCAAACTCGGTCATCACCACAACCGTCGTGTTCGCCCACGCGGGACCCATGTCCGTGCGGAACGCCATCAACCCTTCTGCGAGCTGCCCGAGCAGGCGATCGAGCGCACCGCCGGCCACTCCCTGGTTTGCGTGCGTGTCCCATCCGCTGAACTCGACCGCGGCGATGTTCGGACCGCCATCCTGGCGAAGGATCTTTGCGGTCGCGCGCATGAGCGGTGTGATGCCTCCGCGCCGCGCGCCGCCCCCGGCCATCGGCTCTTCACCCACGAGATCCTGCTGCTGTACGGCTGCCTCGAAACGGCCATACAGCACTTTGTCCGTTCGATAGAGCGTCGACAGACGGTCGAGATAGGCATCGTCCACGGCACCGAGCTGCGTCGGCGACCACGTCTGCACGTTGAAGGAGCCTGTAAGGGACCGAGGCATGCCCGACGCGATCGCGATGCCAGAACGTTGACCGGGCATCACCTGAAGCAGCCGATTCAGCCAGCCATCAGATGAGCCGACGGGCCGATCGATACCGGTCTCGAGAATGGCCTGCCCGTCGAAATGACTTCGCGTGCGATACGGAATGGCCATCGCGTGCAGCACAACGAGCTCGTTCTGTTGCCACAACTCGCGCATCGGCGCCAGCCCGGGCGACAGGCCGAAGGTGTCGGTCAGCTCGGCGAGCTCCGATTCGTCAAACGCAAACGCGCCTCTCAGGGATCGGTACGACGGATCGCCGAAAGGCACCACGGCCGCAAGGCCGTCGAAGCCTCCGCGCAGGAGCACGAAGACAAATCGACCGCCCGGCTTGACCTGCGCGAAGTTGACGACGGGACAGCCAAACGTGGCGATTCCGCCGAGGCACATGTTGCGAACAAAGGTGCGGCGGTTCATGGTCATCTCCATTGAAAAGCGGGCCCGGCCAGTGCAAGCGCGACGCGTTCCTCCGCTGAGATTGAGTTGTCCGCAAGAAGGCCGCGCAGCGGATCGCCGTTTGGAATATCCACGAGATCGACCAGTGCGCGTGGATCGATGCGCTGCGCCCGCAGGCGTCGCGCAACCGTGCGGGACAGCTCTGCACGATTCAGCAGCGAATCGGGATCGGCCCATTCCTGCGTGGTGTCGCCGAATCCTTTTGGCGATTGCGGCGACCAGAGCGGATGGCGGAGCTGACGCAGCAACGGCATCGCAGTCTCGCTGACCTCTGTCGCGTTGAACGCGCGCAGCACGGCCACGAGCCAATCCTGGGGCGTGCGGAATTTCCGTGCCCCGTCACTCCACGCTTCGGGCAGGTCGACGAGCGCGAGCGAGACGGCGCGCAGATCGCCGTTGCTCTCTCGAAAGACGCGCGCAATACGGTCGACGGTCGCGGCCGGAGGCTCGTCGCCGGCGAAATGCCTGACGAGCTTCGTGGCCACGAATCGCGCAGTGGACGGATGGTGGCAGAGCGCGCGGATCGCACGCTCGCCTTCGTCTTCTCCGCCTTCGCCGTATCTCACACCGAGCACGGTTTTCGAGCCGGGCTCGTGCAGCAGCTCCTGAAACGTGAAGCCGACCGAACCATCCTGTTCAGGTTGCACAGGCGATCTCGCTGGTCTCCCCGGAACGGAGCCGTTGGGACGCCGGCCACGCTGCGGCATCGCCTGCCTGCCCCGCACCAGTCCTCCAACCGTCCAGCCTGTGAGAATCCTGGCGAGCTCCTGCACATCCTGCTGCGTGTAACCCCCGTCGACACCGAGCGTGTGCAGCTCGAGCAATTCCCGCGCGTAGTTTTCGTTCAGACCGCGCTTCTGCCCATTGCCTCGTCCGCTGAACTGACCTCCGCGCGAGTTCGGACCGATCGATTGGAAATTGTCGAGGTACACGAGCATCGCCGGATGCCTGGCCGACGCGAGCACCATCTCCTCGAAGCGGCCGAGGACGTGCGGCCTGATCGCTTCGCGCTCGTAGCTGCCGGCAAACGGCGCCACGAGCACTTTGGCGCCAAGCGAAACGCAAAGATGATTCGACCAGAACGCCACAAGGCGCTCGACAAACGGCCGATCGGTCGTGGCGCGCGCGGTCAGCGTCGCGCGGCTCTCGGCCGCCGCAATCTCGACGAGCCGCCGCCGGGCCTGCTGCCGCGCCTGCCGCTGTTCCTGCGCGTCTGCCTGCCCGATCGTTCGGAAGGCATGCACAGCCTCGGCGATGGCGTCCGGTGACGCGCCGGGTGGCACTTGAAGAATGGGGGGACCGCCTTGCAGCTGCGAGCGCAGCCACGCGCGTGGGTCGTTCACACGCCGCTCGTCACCGGCGCGTGCGCCGAGCCCGAATCCATTGAGCGCACGATGCGTGGAATTCATATTGCCCTCTGACCCATTAGACGACGTCAGGGGCGCCCGTGCGTACTTGTCACAAACTTTTCACGTTTGGGCCGGCAGGATCAAAACGGGACACAGACGTCGGAAATCAACAGGAGACATAAGGAGATCAGGAGATTACCGGGGCTAGGAGAATTCTTTCTGAAAGCATTCCTCCTGTTTTCTCCTGACCTCCTGTTTTGTTTCTATTCCGACCGGCGAAGCAGCGCCACGATTTCGCGCGACGTCAGTTTCTCGCGGCGAACGCCAGGGCCGGACGCCTCGAACCGATCGCCGGTGTTGTGAATGACGACACGATCGCCCGCGAGCGCGGTGGCTGTTGCGACATCGCCGGCTTTGCGCAGACCGGGTATGTAGAGCCGATCGACGAACGCCGCATCGCTCCTCGTATCGAAATCGCCGACGTCGAGCACGACCCGCCGCCCCGTCTCAACAGCTGCCGCCAGCAGACCCGCGAGCGCGTTGTCGCCGGAGGCCACCAGCGCGGCATCGGGTGTCGCGCGCAATGCTTCGACAATGTCCGCGACACGCTGACTGGCCGCAGTTCTGTTGTAGGTATCGAAGTGCGGAATCTTCTCAGCCTCGGCAGCATCGAACGGCGTGAAGTCGATCGTTTTGAGCGTGAACCCTGCCGAGCGAAGCTCGCGCTCCAACGCGGGCTCGACGCCGGCGACGATGACGGTCCGGCGCCTGCCCCTGTCTGCATTACCCGCCTTCGCCGTGCCTGATGGCGGATCGCCAAACCCCAGCGACAGCCGCAGAGCGCGCGCGCGTGTTTCGACCGGCGTCGAGGAAAGCTGACGCCGGGCCGCAGCAATCCAGTTTTCCGTGAGCTGAGCGGCGGTGACGGCATCAGCCGGGAGTGAACGTTCATGGAAGACGAGCAGATCCGGCAACGGGTCGGGCGTGAATGGCTTCTCCTCGCGCCGGGCATCGGCAGGCGCTTTCTGCAGCCAGCGCGCCATCCAGGCGTACACGGCTTCGCGCGAATCGCGGTTGTAGTTGTGAGGTGCCTCGAATTGAACCGCGTGCACGCGATCGGCCGCACCTCTCAACGCGTACAGCGCGCGAACCGCCGGATACTCCAGCTTCATCGTGTTCGTCGTCCAGTCGCCGGTCGCCGACACCATCAACAGCGGCCGTGGGGCGATCGTCGCGGCGATTTCCACGTTGGTCGTGTCGAGCCGCAGCCCCGGCTGGTTCTCACACAGACAGCCACCCTGCATGTGGAGCGAAATCATGTTGACCGGAGCCGCGACGGCGACGCGTTCGTCCACGGCGGCGAGAAGAAACACCTGCGTGCCGCCGCCCGATGCGCCTGTGGCCCCGATCGCGCCGCGTTGCACGTAGGGCAGCGACTCGAGAAAGTCGAGCGCGCGGATGCCGTTCCACAACTGCAATCCCGCTATGCTCAAGCCCCACAACTTCTCCCGCGGTCCGCCGAACAATCGATGCTCGAGCTGCGTGCTGTCGTTGTAGCCAATCATGTCGTGCGTGAACACGACAAAGCCCTGTCGCGCAAGGTTGATCGCGCGCCCCGGCACTGAGGCCACCACCGAATTCTCGAGACGGCCGTAGGCCCAGTGTCCGTGCGGCGAAAGGATCGCGGGAAACGGACCGTTCCCGACAGGCCTGTAAAGATTCCCCGTCACGAAAAATCCCGGCAGGCTTTCGAAGTACACCTTCGACACGATGTAATCGGGATGTTGGACCTCGCCGAAGACATTCGTACGTAGCGGCGTGCGCTCCGGCATCGGCAGCAGGCCTGCCGATTCGAGGATCAGGTCTTTGATGTGCGCGGCACGCCGGTTCCATTCATCCGGCGAGGTGAATTGCGGAGAGGCGAAGGCGTCGTCCAGAGTTCGATAGGGTTTCCTCTGTGCGTATGAGACCTGCCCGGCTCCGATGACGGCGGCCAGCGTCAGTACTCCAGCGAGAAATCGCATACAGACCCCCTGTTTTTCGGCCTGATGGTAGCAGTTGACAGGGCCATGGGATTTGTTCATAATTTGTAATTAAATGGCACGAGACCTCCTGACCGACTTCGAGCTCATGATTCTGCTGGCGATCCTCCGCGTGGGGGCACACGCCTACGGAGTGCCGATCGCCCGGGAAATCGAGAGCACCGGACGCCGCACCGTCATTCTCGGCGCTGTCTACACCGCCCTCGAGCGGCTCGAGCGCAACGGTCTGGTATCCTCGCGGATGGGAAACCCGAGCCCCGAACGCGGAGGGCGCGCCAAGAGATTTTTCGACGTTACGCCTCAGGGACTGAAGGCCGTCAAAGAGACGCAACAGTCTCTGGTCGCACTATGGAAAGGCGTGGCTCAACTGAAGGGAGGGACGGTATGACTCGCCTGGAGCCGCCCACGCTCGCCAACACGCTCCTGCACAGGCTCGCGCTCGACAACGAGCCGCTCGCCGGAGACCTCCTCGAAGAGTTTCAGCGCCGTCAATCACGGCTCTGGTTGTGGCGACAGTTGATCGTCGCGCTCGCCATGCAGGCGCTCTACGCGCCGCACCCTCCCGTGGCGCTTAACCTGACGCCGGTCGATCCGGTCGTCGCGGAATGGCTGATGTCGAAGAAGCTCGACAAGAAACAGACGGTGAACCTCACCGGCACCGGCGTCGAGGGGATCGGTGGGCTGACGATGGTGATCCTCGGCTTCATGATGGCGACGGTGATTCCCGCGATCTGGTGGTTTGTGTTTGGTGGAATCGTCGCGGGAGTGGCCCTCGGATTGGTGAAGCTGAGATCGCGGAGTTTTGCTGATCTCAACACGGAGGCACGAAGGCACGGAATATTACAGCTGTAACTCGGCTGGATTTGCTCAACTCGTCGCCAGTTTCCAAGCAATTTCCTGAAGCCCAGGGCGCGCATCGACTTCGTGGGCCGCTACTGCGGCCCACGAAGTCGATGCCCACAAAGCCGACGGACCAGACGCTCCTCTGAGCTAACCCTTCGAGTTCAGCGCAGCATCATCCGCTCCGTTCATGATGCGCCGTACCCCCTTTACCAGCACCGGGACATTGAAGTTCATCAGCAGACCCAGCGGCTTGTCGGCCAGCCGTAAATATGACAGCACCTGGGCTTCGTGAACATCGAGAATCGACGCGATTGATTTGAGCTCGACGATCACCTCGTTCTCTACGAGCAGATCAATTCGATAGGCCGCGTCGAAAATCATGCCTTTGTAATGAAGAGGCATGAGCTGCTCAGCAACTACCGTCAATCCTCGCTCTCGCAGCTCATAGATGAGACAAGCGCGGTAAATACTCTCGAGCAGCCCCGGTCCGAGTATCCGGTGAACCTCGATTGCCGCCTGGACTATCAAGTAGGAGATGAGGTTGAGTCGGTGTGGAGTCATAGCCGGTCTTAAGTGCAACCGGTACGCCGCCTCAAATTCCGCGAATTCGTGCGTGATGCAAAAAGAGAGTGGAATTTCTACTCCGTGCCTCAGTGCCTTCGTGTTGAAGAAAGTGAAACTCCGTGCCCTCTCTTTATGTCATCACTTGACGTAAACCGTTTTGATATTCACGAACTCCTTGATCCCGTAGCTCCCCAACTCGCGTCCGTAACCCGATTCCTTCGTGCCGCCGAACGGCAGCCGCGGATCGGAGGCCACCATTGCATTGACGAACGTGCAGCCGGCGTCGAGCTGCCGCGCGACGCGCTCGCCTCTTGCAACATCCTTCGTGAACACCGCCGCACCAAGCCCGAAGATGCTGTCGTTCGCGATACGAATCGCGTCTGCTTCGTCCCGGGCCCTGACGATCGCCGCAACGGGCCCGAAGAGCTCCTCGTCGTACGCGGGCATGCCTTTGCGCACGTCGGTCAATACCGTCGGCGGATAGAACGAACCCGTTCCAGGGGGAATCGCGCCACCAAGGAGAAGCCGTGCGCCCTTCGCGACCGAATCGACCACCTGCTTGTGGAGCTCGTCCCGGAGATCGGGACGTGATTGCGGCCCGACGTCGGTGTCTGCGGCCATCGGATCGCCCATCTTCCTCGCCTTCATCGCCGCCACGAGCTTCTCGGTAAACGCCGGCACGAGCGGCTCGACGATGATGAAGCGCTTGGCGTTGACGCAGCTCTGGCCCGAATTGATGAGACGCGAAGTCGCGCAGGTGTTCACGGCAAAGTCGAGATCGGCATCGTCGAGCACGATGTAGGGATCCGATCCGCCAAGCTCCAGTACGGTTTTCTTGATCACGGCACCCGCCTGCGCCGCTACGGCTCTGCCGGCAGGTGTGCTGCCGGTGAGCGTCACCGCGCTGACGAGCGGGTTTTCGATGACAGCCTTCACCTGCCGGCTGCCGACGAGCAGCGTGCGGAACACACCTCTGGGAAATCCTGCATCGAGGAACACCTTTTCGATTTCGAGCGCGCATCCGGGCACGTTCGACGCGTGCTTCAACACGCCGGTGTTGCCCGCCATCAACGCGGGCGCGGCAAACCTGAAGACCTGCCAGAACGGAAAATTCCACGGCATGACGGCAAGCACGACGCCGATCGGTTCGAATGCCACGTACGACTTCGACGCTTCGGTCCTGGTCGTCTCGGGCGCCAGGTGCGCTTCGGCGTGGTCGGCGTAATAATCGCAACCGAGCGCCGACTTCTCGGCTTCGGCAATGCCCTGCTTGAACGGCTTCCCCATTTCGAGCGCCATCAGCTTCGCGAACTCTTCCTTGCGCTCGCGAAGAATGGCGGCGGCTTTCTTCATCGGTCTGGCGCGGTCGGCAAAAGACACAGTGCGCCAGGATTTCCAAGCGGTATGAGCCTCGGCGACGGCCGCTGCCGTCTGCTCTGGTGTCATTTCGTCGTACGTTTTGAATGTTTCACCTGTCGCAGGGTTGACGGATTCGATAGCCATAGCCGTCTATTATCACCCGGCCAACGTGCCCTCCTCGCCGATCGCAGCGCGATGATCGGTCGTCATGTCACTTTACAGAAGCGAGAGACACGTCGAATGCAGGCTTATAATTTCTCCCTTATCTCAATGTTCTGGGAGGATCAAATGAAAGTGCGCTGGATTTTCGCGGCAATGATCGCCATCTCGCTCATCGCAGACGCAGCAAGCGCACAGGTCGCGAGCGGCATCATCCTGGGTAACGTGACCGACTCGAGCGGCGCCGCCGTTCCCGGCGCCACCGTGACCGCCACGAACGTCGACACGCAGTTCTCGCGCGAGACGACGACCGACGAATCAGGACAGTACGCGCTCCGCCTCATGCCTCTGGGGAATTACAAGGTTGATATTGCGTTGATTGGATTCAAGACCGTCTCGCAGACGGGCATCGTGCTCGAAGCTGGTCGCAGCGCCCGCATCGACGCCACCGTTGAGCCTGGCAACGTCGCAGAATCGGTTTCGGTCGTGGGTGATGCCCCGCTCGTCGAAACCAGCACGTCATCGCTTTCGCGCACGGTGAACCAGAACGAGGTGTTGAACCTGCCCCTCGTCAATCGTGATCTCTATTCCCTTCTGAGCGCAACGGGCGGTGTCACCAGCAACGAGAACTCGAACTCTCTCGGCGGCCCTGAGCAGCTGACCACGATCAATGGTTCCCAGAAAGCCCAGGTCGGGACGGTGAACTTCCAGCTCGACGGAGGCAACAACACCGCCGGCCTGCGCGGCACGGGCAATCCCGCGCCGAACCCCGAAGCGGTTCAGGAGTTCCGTGTCATCACGAACAACTACTCCGCGGAATACGGCCGTTATCCGGCCGGCGTCATCGACGTCATCACCAAGTCGGGCACAAACCAGCTGCACGGGGCCGCGTTCGAGTTCTTCCGCGACGAGGCCCTGAATGCGAAGCGCTGGGCGCCTCCAGGCACGCCGTCCACGAAGGATCCGCTGGACCGGAATCAATACGGGGGCGCAACCGGCGGGCCGATCAGCCGGGATCGGACCTTCTTCTTCGCCAGCTACTCACGGTTGCGGCAGGAAGAAACGTTCTACCGGAACACTGCCGTCGTGCCCACCGCGCTCGAACGCGCGGGAGATTTCTCGCAGTCGGCGGTGAAGCCGCGCGATCCGGTAACAGGCGTCGCATTTTCCGGAAATCTGATTCCTGCGGGGCGAATCGATCCGGCCGCAAAGGCCATTCAAGACCGGTACGTTCCGGTCGCCAACCTTCCAAACAACTTCTACGAAGTGAGCGTGCCCGATCCGCTCGAAACCGACGAAGTGACCCTGAAGGTCGACCACAACCTGTCTGCCACCCGGTCATTTGCCGTCAGCTACTTCTATTTGAACGGCACCGACACGCAGCCGCTCTCCAACGCCACGATCGGCTCAGGGCCTATCCCCTGGGTTGACCGCGACTTCAATTGGACTCAGCACAACCTGAATGCCGCGGATACCTGGACGCTGAGCGGGACGATGATCAACCAGCTGCGGTTCACGTATATGCGTCAGTTCGGTGCGCGCGTGAACAACCCGACCACGTCATTGGGTGATCTGAACTCGAAGTTCACGATTCAGGGCGATCCGACGCTGCCGCGTTTGAGCATCACTGGATTCTTTACCGGCCAGACGTCGATCGCCGGCCCCGATGCCGGCAGCGACTTCTTCGCGGTAAAGGACAGCATCAGCGTGAGCCGCGGCAATCACTCGTTCAAGTTTGGTGGCGAGATTTCCTACGAACAAATCGTTCATGACACGCTGCTCGACAACTACGGCGTATTCGCGTTCAACGCGAGCAAGACAGGGAACGCCTACGCCGACTTTCTTCTTGGCCTGCCCGCAACCATGACGCAGGATGCGCCGATTCGAAAGCTCGACAACGGGGCCTACTACAGCTTTTTCGCGCAGGATGACTTCCGGATCCATCCGCGGGTGACGTTGAATCTCGGAGTGCGGTACGACCTGCAGCAGCCGCTGACCGATCCGCAGGATCGCAAGCTCGCGTTCGTCCCGGGCCGGAAATCGCAGATCGCCCCGAACGCGCCCGAGGGGCTGCTCTTCCCCGGCGATGAAGGCATCGGCCGCGGCATCGTCGAGTGGGACAAGAACAACATCGCGCCTCGCCTGGGTGTCGCTTGGGACCCGCGCGGTGACGGACGCATGTCGGTTCGCGCCGGCGCCGGCATTTTCTATGGCAGCATCACCGGCAACGAGTGGAACACCACGGCTGACAATCAGCCGTTCACGGTTCGCCAGGGCTTCCCCACGGTTTTCACGCTTTCCGACCCGTATCGCAACCTGCCTGGCGGTGTCGGCCCCTTCCCGTTCGAGTACGACCCGGCAAACCCGCGATTCACGTTCCCGGCGCAGGTCTTTGGCCCCTCCCTCGATTTCGTCTGGCCGAAGTCCTATCAGATGAACGCAACCGTCGAGAAAGAGTTGTTGCGCGACATCAGCGTGAGCGCGTCGTACGTCTCCGCGCTCGGGCGCAGCCTTCCGGCCAGCATCGATCGCAACTATCCGGTCTTCGGGCCGAACGCCTCGACGGGCAATGTGAACGCACGCCGGCCGTATCAACCGAACGTGCTCGGGGCCGCGCGCGTACTCGAGTCGATTTTCACGAGCGACTATCACGGGCTGCAGATGACCGCTGAGAAGCGCGGCAGCCGTTTCTCGGCGAAGGCCTATTACACGTTTGGAAAGGCCGTCGAGGATCTCGACTATCAGGGCGGCGGATTGCCGGCGGTGCAGAACTCCAACGACATCGATGCCGAGCGCGCCCGGACGTCAGCCGATCGGACGCACAGCTTCACATTCTCGGGCATCTGGCGTCCTGATTACTTCACCAATTCAGGCCCGATCGCACATGCGCTTCTCGACCACTGGACGCTCTCGGCCATCGTCACGCTGCAGAGCGGCACGCCGCTGACGATTACGGCCGGTCAGGATCGCAATTTCGACGGCAACACCAACGATCGCGCCGATCTCGTGGGCGACCCCACGCTCGACAGCGGCCGTGCGCGCGATGTGTTGATCGAGCAGTGGTTCGACACCACGGCGTTCGCGCTGCCTGCGATTGGCGCCGACGGCAGCGCGCCGCGCAGCGTCGTCGACGGCCCCGGCCTTCGAAACGTCGACTTGGGCCTGTTCCGCGACATCCGGCTGACCAGCCGCATGCTCGTTCAGTTCCGGATGGAAGCGACCAACGTGCTGAACACAGTGAACCTGATGAACCCCGGCACGAACCTGGGCGCGACGGCGCTCTTCGGCAAGATTCGCGCAGCGCGGGACATGCGCCGGATTCAATTGGGAGCGAGACTCTCTTTCTAGGGCCGCGAGCGTCGGTGGCGCTTCAGACGTGTGTCAGTCGCTCTCGAGGCTTACCTTGGACGGGGGAGGGCCGACGGCCCCTGACATGACTATCGTTCGCAAAGAGTGACGTCATCACGCGCGCGGCAAAGGTCAGACTCAACGGACGACTCACAACCTGTGAGCGTCCGGCCGCGATCGCCGCACAAATCGCATCGGGGTGCGGTTCAGCGTCAATCAAGGAGTACGTCGTGCCAAGCTGATGCAGGCGGTGGACGTCGCAATTGCCGACGAGCGGTTTGCCGTGACGCGCCGCCCAACGCTCGGCCGCGCGATTGAAGTTGACCAATCGCACAAACATCGCGTTGTATTCGACGGCATCGAACAGATCCGCGTGCCGATCCATGTGACCACGCAGGCAGGTCGGAGCCGGAAAGAACGGATGCGGTGCGATCACCAGCCCACCCAGCCGCCGTTTGAGCCGTGCGACGTCGTCAAACGTGCGAACCTCGTCGGCGCCGCTCTTGAAATTCAGCAGCAGCACGTGACGCCCTTCAATCGACATTTCGACGCCGGGGATGAGCACGAGCCCTCTCTCCGACGTGTACGGCACGAGGTCACGAATGTCGAGTTGCTGCTCGTGCAGCGTGATGGCCAGCGCCTGGTAACCGAGCGAGACCGCACGGTCGATGAGCTCCCGCGCGGTATGCGGTATCCGGTCAATCGGGTCGTCCGAGGTATGTGTGTGAAGCTCGACTTTCAGCATCTACTCAACTCGCTTGCGGTGCCTGCCATCTGATCATGTATCGGATGGAATCGGCACCAAGGTACGCCGGCTAACGTAAATCCTATTATATCAACCATTTATAGACGCCGCCCGTCTCACATCGTGGCGCGGCTGCCGCTCGTATGGCAGGTGACCACCATGCCCCGGCGCCGAAGCTCGCGAACGAAGGGCGCGACCGGTACTACCTGTTCAGGCGCCCAGACGCCCGGCCGCAATTTCATTTCTCCCGCGAGCATGAGCTGCACCGCGATCGACGGCGGGGCGCCGGTGTCGATGTCAGGGCCGATCCCATGTCCCGCGTTGCTGTCCGCGTGGCAATCGGCGGTGATCGTGACACGCCGCCGGCCGCACATCCCGCGAACGACCGTGCGCAGTACCTCATAGCGAACGGCCTTCCCTACCTGCACAGGGGGCGCCTGGCGCTTCAGCAGCGCCATCAGCACGTCTCGCGGCACGACGCCGTGCCCATTGGATGACGGGAGGGCATCGGTGTCGGCAAGACCGAGCTGCACGAGGAAGCTCAGCTTCTCGCGGAAATCCTTCTCGAAACCCTGACGAAAGGTGACCTCGCGAATGCCGCGTTCGCGGAACGAGAGCGGCAGGGTCGCCACTTCAGAGTGCAGCGTTGTGTCCACGCCGATGGTGCCGACGGGAACCGGAAATCTGATCGCAACGCGCTCAGCCGGATCGAGCGGCGCCACCATCTTGAACTTGCCGTCGCGGAAGACCGCCGAGGGCATCGTGAACTCGTCGAGCAACGTGTCTGGCGAGTAGCCGAACCCGAGCGGTGAAGAGTTTCGAAAGCGAGTCTGATCGATGCCTCCAACCAGGCAGTGGATCTCCCGGACGCGATCGAGCGTGCGGGCGGCCATGACAGCCAGCACGTTCACGATGCCCGGAGCGGAACCCATGCCGAGGATGGCCATCACGCCGCGCTGTTCGAACGCGGCGGCGAGCTCGAGCTGGCGGCGTGTCACGTGGAAGAGCCCGCCGAGATCGATGTAGTGCGCCCCCGCGTCGAGGGCTCCGTGCATCGCATCGAGGTTGAAGCGATACGGCAGCGACGCGATGGTGGCAAACGCCCCGTCGAGCACGCTCCGAAGGCTCCCGGGATCGGTGACGTCGACATACGCGGTCTCGACAGGAAACCCGCGCACGGCCGACACGTCGCGGTCGGCGATCACGACCTGCAACTGACCACCGCTGCTGCGCAGCAGATCCAGCGCCGTGATCCGGCCCATCGCGCCGGCGCCACCCAGAATGACCACGCGTGGCTTCGGTACGACTCTGCTTCGCGGTTCCGTTACGCGGCATCGGCCAGGCATGACTCGAGCACGGTCAGCCCCTCCTCGAGTTCGGCGTCAGTGATGGAAAGCGGCATCAGCGTGCGAATGACGTTGCCGTGCAAGCCAGCCGAAAGAAGCAGCAAGCCACGCGCTGATGCCAGAGCAATGACACGTTCGGTGCGCGCCGGATCGGGAGTGAACGACACGCGATCCTCTACCAGCTCGATGGCGCGCATCGCGCCGACACCGCGCGCGTCGCCGATGAAGGCATGGCGTGCCGCCATTCTGTCGAAGCGCGAGGCCACGATCGCCCCGATCGCTTCGGCACGGGCCGGCAGGCCTTCCTGCTCGATCGTTTCGATGGCGGCGAGCGCCGCGACACACGAGACAGGATTGCCTCCGAACGTCCCGCCCAATCCTCCAGGTTGCGCCGCGTCCATGATCGGCGCGCGGCCGACGACCGCTGAGAGCGGAAAGCCGTTTGACAGCGATTTGGCCAGGCACATGAGATCCGGGTCGAGGCCGACGCGTTCACACGCGAACATCCTTCCGGTACGCCCGAACCCGGTCTGGACTTCGTCGGCGACGAGAAGGATGCCGTGTTCCTTGCAGGTCTGTGCCAGATCCGCCAGAAACTCTCGCGGCGGCACGATGAATCCACCCTCGCCGAACACCGGCTCGATAATCGCGCAGGCGATCGACTCGGGCCGCACGGTGCTCTTGAAAAATCGGTGCAGCTCGGCAATGGAATGGGTCACGTATGCGTCAACCGATGTGCCGGCCGGCCTGCGCAGCATGTCGGGAAGCGGGAAGCGGTAGATCTCGGGTGCGAAAGGACCGAAGCCGTGGCGGTATGGGAACGCTTTGGTCGTGAGAGAAAGCGCGAGCAGCGTGCGGCCGTGAAATCCCGGATCGAACGCCAGCACCGCCGGACGGCCGGTCGCCGCGCGTGCGATCTTGACTGCGTTCTCCACCGCCTCGGCGCCGCTGTTGAAGAGAGCGGCCTTGGTCGTCCCGGTGATGGGAGCGATTGCGCACAGTTTGCGCGCGAGGGCAACATACGGTTCGTAGGGTGCCGTCATGAAGCACGCATGCTGCAGCCTTGCCGCCTGCGCGTGGACGCGGTCGACGACCCGCGGTGCCGAGTGGCCGGCGTTGAGACAGCCGATACCACCGGTGAAATCGAGAAACACATTGCCATCGACGTCGACAAGACGCGCCCCTTCGCCACGTTCGAAGAAGAGGCCGTGCTTCGCCTCGGCGATACCGGCCGCCACGAAACGCCGGCGCTCCTCGAGGAGGGCCCGGCTGCGAGGTCCAGGCAGAGACGTACGAATGCGTATCGCCTCACGGCCTTCGATGCTTCCAGTCTTCGGCACGCCCATTACCACTTCCGCTCGGAGTACGGGAACCAGTAGCTTTTGCGCTCCTGCACGTAGTCGATGTGCACGTGCTTGGGTTCGCGAAAGGCGTCGAGCCCTTCCTCCCCGAGCTCGCGGCCGATGCCGCTCTGGCGCATGCCTCCGAAGGGGCCGGCTTCGTTGTCGGTGAGCGGATCGTTCACCCAGAACGTGCCTGCCTTGATCTCCTCCATCGCCTGCATCACGTAGCGCAGGTTGTTCGTGTAGATGTTTGCGCCCAGGCCGTAGTCGCTGTCGTTTGCATACGCAATCGCTTCGTCGACGTCGCGGACGCGGATGATTGCGGCGACGGGGCCAAATATCTCTTCGCGCGTCGCGCTGCTCCCGTGCGTCACGCGGTCGAGCAGCGTGGGCTCCAGAAAATGGCCGCGCTCGCAGCCTGCCGGCCGCCCTCCGCCTGTCACAAGCCGCGCGCCCTCGCTCACAGCTTTCTCAATCGATTGCCTGACGGCGCACAGCGCCTTGCTGGAAATCAGCGGCCCCATGTCGGTATCGGGCCTTCGCGGATCACCGACGACGACCTGTCGTGCGAGCTGCACGAAGCGCTCGGCAAACTCGTCAGCGATCGCATCGACCACGTAGAAGCGCTTCGCCGATGTGCACACCTGGCCCGCGTTGAGATAGCGCGCCCACACCGCGCCGCGTGCCGCGATATCGACATCCGCGTCCTCGCAGACGATGAACGGGTCGATCCCGCTCGTTTCGAGATTCACTTTCTTCAGCGAATCAGCGGCAATGCGCATGATGTGCTTGCCGGTCGCGGTCGAGCCCGTGAACGCAATCACATCCACGTGCCGGTGCCGCACCAGCGCTTCTCCAGCTTCCGCGCCGGTGCCGGTCACGATTCCCACGACTCCCGGCGGCAGAACATCGAAGGCCTGCGCGAGCATGAGCGTCGCCAGCGGCGTCTCTTCCGCCGGCTTGATCACGACGGTGTTGCCGGCCGCGAGAGCCGGCGCCACCTTCCACGCCATGAGGAGCAGCGGGTAGTTGAAGGGCACGATCGCCGCCACCACGCCGAACGGTTCCTTCACGGTGAAATTGACCTGATGCTCGAAGCTGGGCGGGATGGAACTGCCGCGCGAGTGGCGCCCAAGCTCGGCGTAGTAGTCGAAGCACGCGGTCGTCCACTCGATCTCGTCGAGGTTCTCGATCATGGGCTTGCCGCCCTCGAGCGTCATGGTCTCGGCAAGCACTCGGTGCATGGCCCGTATGCGAGCGGCCACCTCGTGCAGGAGCTTCGCTTTGTCGAGCCCGGGAACGCGCCGCCACTCCCGTTGCGCCATGCGTGCGCGCTCGACGGCTGCGGCGACGTCGGCGGCCTGCGCTCGCGGAACGAGCGCAATCGTCTCTTCCGTTGCCGGATTCTCGACGCGCATGGTCCCGCCGTCTCGGGCGCTTTCGTGCCGGTGATCGATCCACATGGCGACTTCGGTCATGAACCCCTCTTACGACGACACGTCGATGGCCACGCGCACTCGTGGGCCCTGTCGTTTTTCGGACGCCAGCTGCAAGTACACGAAGCGAATGCCACTGCGAAGATAGTTGTCGACGGCCTGGATCACCTGCGCCTGGCGCAGCCACAGCGGGCCCGTCTGGTGAACGCGCTCTTCGATGAGCGCCGAGATGTATTCGAACCCGGCAGCAAGCACGCGAATTCGGATGACATCGAGGAGCTGATTCTCAATGGCAAGGGCGTTCTGCACCGATGGCCGCGCCGCGGTTGCGTGCAGATAGAACGTGTTGTTGTCGCCGAAGCACGGATCCGAGGCCACGCCTTCTTCATCGTGATCTTCGAGCGCGCTGCCGAGCGCATACGCAACCAGGCGGCCGCTCACGCGATCGCGGAGCGCGATACCAATCGCCCTGGCGTTGGAAAGGGTCGCCTCGAGCATCTCACAGGGCAGCTGCAGCAATCGCCCGCCGCCGTTGCGCGGTGTGTCGGCCGCGTGCTGCCTCAACGAGCCGTAATGCTCGGTCTCGACGTCCAGGATCTGATTCCTGTGCTCATGAAAGTTGGCCGAGGTGATCTCGAGCACCTCGAGCGCTTCGAGCGGATATTCGAACAGGAGGTCGAGGCTGTCCGGCGCTGACGGCAGCGGTTCGGTCTGCCCTTCGACGATGTCCTCGATGGCTGCTTTCAGGATCGCGAGGCCCTCGGCGATCGCATAGGGCTCGGTGTCGTAACGAGGATAGAAACGCAGCGTCCGCTCGCCTGCCGGCAGGAGCACCAGACCGCGCCGGAAGGCACGGTCGCGCAGTGTGTCCTGCAGGTCGGCGCGCGGCACGTCGAAGGCGAGCATCACGCCGGCACCACGCACGTTCTCGATGAGCCCCGTGTAGGCATCGGCGAGCGCTTCCAGTCCCGCGCGGGCAAGATCACCTGTGCGGCGAACCTGCTCCAGATCGATCTTGTCGACGACTGCCAGCAGGCGCACCATGCCGACGGCATCGCCTTCCCAGGTCGTGTTGAACTTCTTTTCTTCCTGGAAAAACGTCGCCAGCTCCTCGCTGACGAACAGCACCCCGTTCTGTGCTTTCTTCGCCCAGATCACGACGTCCGGCGGCGTGGGCAGATCGAACAGCTCATGCGCCCACATGCGTCCGGTGGCGCCCCAGCCGGTCTGAACTTCGTCGAACATCAGCGGCACGTCATAGATGGCCGTGAGCAGGCGAAGACGCTGCATGAATCTCGGGCTCGTCGTCCGGACCCCGCCCTCGCCCTGGATGGGCTCGACCAGCACGGCGGCGACGCGCCGGCTGCGCCTGATCGTGTCGGCGCTCAGCGTTGCGCGCTGGGCCAGGATGAAGGCATTCGGATCCTGGCCTGGAGTCGCGAGGAACGCGTCGATGGCGTCCAGCTCGCGCCGGAATGTTTCCTTGTTCTTCTCGGCGTGCGGAAGGCGGCCCGAGACGAGCAGATCCCAGACCTGCTTGAGGCTTCTCTCCTCGCGACGCGCGGTCTGCCTGGCGCTTTGGTCGAGAACCGGGAACGAAACCTGTGGCCAGTCGAACGTCGGAAATCCAAGCCGTGCCCGCTTGCGATGCGTCACTGCAAGGCTGCCGAGAGTGCGGCCGTGGAAGGCCCCTTCAAACGAGATGACGAAGCCGCCATCCGGCTCGCCCGAGGTCTTCACGCGATTCAGGAGGACGGATTTGATGGCATTCTCCACAGCCTCGGCGCCCGTGTTCACCACGAAGTGACGCGGAGTTCCTGCGGGAGCAATGCGATTCAGCTCAGCTTTCAGCCTCAACGAGACGGCCGTCTGGTACTCCGAATGTGCGTAACGCGAGAACGTGTAAGGCAGGTGGGTCAGCACCGCCTCGATGACATCGGGTTCATTCTCTCCAAACGCCTGCGTCGCGATGAGCGCCCCCATATCGAGAAAGCGATACGGCTGGCCGTCAGAATCGCGATCGACGGTTGCCAGGTACGGACCGATCGAATTGGAGGGATCGAACGCGACCGGCAACGACGAGAACAGATTCCTGGCTGCGGCTTCCAGTGCGGCAGCAGATGTGGGCAGATGTTGCGGGACGAGCTCGTCCAATGAGCGATTGTCTTCAGCGAGCGCCGCGGGCACATGGACGTGGACACACCCGTCGCGGTAGCGGCGATGAAGCGCCGCAAGCCGTTCGATTTCGTCGGCGACTTTGCCGCAGGTCGTTTCCAAGGGTTTCATCGCATTCACGAAAAGTCTGCTTCTCAGCGGATATGTGCCCGCACACACCGGCTGATGACACGTCTCCCGTTCTGATCCGGGTCGTGCCGGATGCCGAGTTGGCAATCGGCATACCACCCTCAAAGGGCGGGATTGTTGCGGCGCAATTGCAGTTTTGTCGTGGGGAAATGGGTGATTTTGGCGAATCTGCCCGCGGCTTGGAGCCCCGCGGGCAGGCTAGCAGCGACCGTTCAAACCGCTTCGCGCGCCGAGCAGACCGCGATGGTTTCGGGGGCTGTGGCAGCGCGCACGTACCTGCCGTCCGATCTACGGCAAAGGAAGCGCGACTCGACCAGAAAGTCCAGCACCTGGCCACAGAACTCGTCGTCCACCTGCCATAACCGTCGCGCCTGTTCGCGCTTGAGACCCAGTCCGGGCATCTCGAGAAATTCCCCGCAAATCCGATTGATCATCTCTTGCGTCAGCTTGATCCGGACGCTGCGTTCCATCGTGGCTCCTCCGCACAAGGGGATCTGTGTGTAACAGCTTGCACAAGTCACACCAGGAGGAGACTCTTATCTGCGTAGGAGATGTTTTCTTCCCTGCATGAATAGTTCGATGTTTGTGAAACTTTGTGTGCTGAAAGTCGCGAACTTCGCGACCTTTTCCGGCGCCCGGCGGAGTGCTGGAATATCAGAATTGTAAGAACACGTCTTCCTAAGGTGCCGCCGATGCGGCTCCGAGACCGGCGTAGATAAATTTCTGCACCCGCTTCCCTTCATACGTTTCTGTAATGAACAGATCGCCCTTCGAGTTCACAGCGAGGTTGTGAGCGCCGTAGAACTGTCCGGCCCAGTGCCCGGCGCCGCCGAACGTGCTGACGACCTGCAGCGTCTGCCGATCGAGCACGTAGATGAGCTGGTTCGTGCCGTCGTTGATGAACAGGAACGCTTGCCTGGCGTCGGTGGAAAAGCCGACGTCCCACACCGATCCGCTTCCCAATGTGTCCCTGGCGATCACCGTCTCGCGCACAAAGCGGCCGTCCTTATTGAAGACCTGAAGACGATCGTTCGTGCGGTCGCAGACGTAGACGAGACCGTCGTTGGAAATCCGCACCGCGTGGACGATGCGAAACTGTGGAGAGGGCGGTCCGTTCGGATCGTACTGGCTCGGGCGATTCTCGTTCTGAACCACGCCACGAAACGGGCCCGGCAGCGTCTCGCCGGCGCGCGTGAAAAATCCGTCGTCCGGCGCGTTGCCGTAGGCGCCCCAGTGGCGTTTGTACGCACCGGTCGAAGCATCGAACACGATGACGCGATGGTTGACGTACCCGTCAGCCACGTAGAGCTCGTTCGCGGCGGCATCGACGACCATGTTGGCCGGAGCGCCGAGATTCTCGGTGTCGTTGCTGCCGCGCCCCTGACCGGGGCGGCCGATCTGCATCACGAACTTGCCGCCGCGCGTGAACTTCAGGACATGCGCGTCCTTCTCGCCTCCTGCCCCAAGCCAGACGTTGTCGTTGCCGTCGATGTAGATGCCATGCTCCAGTTGTGGCCAGTCGTACCCATTACCGGGACCGCCCCACGACGACACAAGCATCCCGTCGGCATCGAACTCGAGCACCGGGGGCGCCGCCTTCCAGATCGATCGCGTTTCATTCGGCTGCAGCGTCGACGGCCGGTGGGTGATCCAGACGTGATCGCGCTTGTCCACCGCCACGCCGGCAACGGCTCCAATGATCCACCGGTTCGGGAGTGGCTTCGGCCACAGCGGATCCACGCGAAACGTGGGAACCTGGCGGCCGCTCACGCTCCCTCGCTGGGCGAGCGGAAACGCCAGCGCGCATAGCACCGCGCACACGAAAAGCACGAAAACCGGCCGGCGCGCCTCGCGAGACTCTGTCGTCATCACCGCGAATCTTACAACGCGGGCCGCGACGACGATCTTTGTCCGGGGCCGAACTTTTTCTCCGTCTGGGCAGACTTTGTGTGGAGCCTCGCTGCGGATTGCAGGGAAATCGATATCTGCGGCTGGTATGGCCCTTGCGGCACAAACGCCGTTACTGGCACGAGGAGCCTATGGCCCAGAATCCATTCGACACGATCGAGAGCACGCACGAGTACCTGAACCTCCTGGACGAAGTACTGGAAGAGGTCCAGGCCACCACGGAAGAAGAGCTCAAACGCATCGTGCTGGCCGACACGATGATTATCAGCCGCGGTGTCGAGGCCGTGCACCTTCTCAGCTACAAGATCGAGCAGTTGAGGCATCACATCAAGGCGAGCAGCCGCATCCTGAACGATCTCCGCACCATGCGACGGCTGCTGCTGGGCGAACGCAAGAAGACGGGCGATCATGGCGCCCAGGCCGCGCCGAACACGCCGCGCGTGGCGTAACCGCACGCGTCACGGCTGGACAGCTTCGGACATTTGCCGCTAGCATTTGCCCCACCGGAGGGCCGCAATGCTACGAAACATCCTGTCTGCAGCCGTCTTGCTCGTCGCCTTCCATTCCTTCGCGTTCGCGCAACGCGCAGCACCTGACCGCTGGGTCGGCACCTGGGCCACGGCGGAAGTCGGCCGGCCGCAGAATCCGTTTACACCGGCGCCGGGACCGGCGCCTGCCCCGTTCATGCTCAATACGCGATGCGGGGCGCCCACGCCGCCGCCAGTCGCTGCACCGCCGGGACAGACGTTCGCACCGGCGCCCTACATACATTTCACGAATCAGACGTTGCGGCAGATCGTGCGCACGACGATTGGCGGTTCGAGAGCGCGCGTCGTGCTCAGCAACGCCTATGGAACGGCGCCCGTCACGATTGGCGCCGCCCACATCGCGCTTCGCGACAAAGACAGCGTCATCCAGGCGTCCGGCCGCCCGCTGACCTTCAGCGGCAGACCGACGTTTACGATTCCTGCAAACGCCATCGTGTACAGCGACCCGGTTGATTTGGCCGTTCCGCAACTTGCGGATCTCGCGATCGATCTGTACCTGCCCGGCACCACAAATAGTCCGGCGACGCTCACGATGCACGGCGGCGCGTTTCAGACAAACTACATTTCGGAAACCGGCAACCACGCCGGCAAGCCGGCCTTCCCGGCCGTGGGCAGGACTCAGAGCTGGTTCCTGCTCTCGCGCGTCGACGTTGTGGCGCCTGATGCCGCCGGCGCGGTGGTCGCGTTCGGCGACTCGATTACCGACGGCGCGCGATCGACGTCCGATACCAATAACCGGTGGCCGGATCATCTCGCCAGACGCCTGCTCGCGCAGGGAATCAAGATGGGCGTCCTGAACGCCGGCATCGGCGGCAATCGTGTGCTGGGGGAAGGGACCGTACCGCCGGGCACCGATGTTCGCGCGGTTGGCGCCGGCATCAACGCGCTGGCGCGGTTCGAGCGGCACGTGCTCTCACTCCCCGGCATCACGCACATCATCGTGCTCGAAGGCATCAACGACATCGGTAACGCGCGCCAGAATCCGACACCCACCGCCGAAGATCTGATCGCGGGCCACAAACAGCTGATCGATCAGGCGCACGCGCGAGGGGTGAAAATTTACGGGGCGACACTCACGCCGTTCTGGGGCGCCGCCTATTACACCGAGGCCGGCGAAGCCAAGCGCCAGGCGCTGAATGAGTGGATTCGGACCAGCAAGGCCTATGACGGCGTCGTTGATTTCGACAAGGCGACACGCGACCCGAACGATCCGAAGAAGTTCCTCGAGAAATACGATTCGTGCGACTACCTGCACCCCGCCGACGCGGGATACAAAGCGATGGGAGAGGCCATCGACCTGTCGCTGTTCAAATAATCGACACCTCGGCGGCACGAAGGACGGAAAGGAATTCGATGACGATACCGAGGGCCGGCCTCTTGCTGGTGCTGACGTTCGCAGGATGTCAGCGTGCCACGCCACCGGATCTGATGAGCACGGGCACCTGGATCGACCTCAGCTACGACTTCTCATCCGAAACACTCTACTGGCCAACGGCGAAACGGTTTACGTTGGAAGTCGAATCGGCCGGGCGTACTCCGGCGGGCTATTACTATGCCGCCAACAACGTCTCCACGTCGGAGCATGGCGGAACGCATCTCGATGCACCGTTGCACTTCGCGGAAGGAAAGTGGGCGACCGACGAGATTCCGCTGCAGCGCCTCGCCGGACCTGGAGTCGTCGTGGATGTGACTGGTCAATCGGCAAATCCCGACTATCAGATCACGCCTGATACGCTCGAGGCATGGGAACGCGCGAACGGCTCGATTCCGGATGGAGCCATCGTTCTGTTTCGCACAGGTTGGGGCAGCCGCTGGCCGGACCCGACGAAATATCTGGGCACCGCCAAGGCCGGGCCCGAGGGAGTGGCAGAACTTCGGTTTCCCGGTATCCATCCCGATACGGCGCGATGGGTGGCCGCACGCGGCACGATTCACGCGATCGGCATCGATACCGCCAGCATCGACTACGGGCAGT
This sequence comes from Vicinamibacterales bacterium, assembly GCA_963811435.1. GTDB lineage: Bacteria > Acidobacteriota > Vicinamibacteria > Vicinamibacterales > JAMQPK01 > JAMQPK01. Next base: position 902,778 of record CAWERD010000002.1, on the reverse strand, counting down.
CGAAGACGTTCGACACGCACCAGACTCTGTTCTCAGCGAACATTCCCGCCTTCGAGAATGTGGCTCAACTCGATCGACTACCAGCGAGCGGGAGCTTTGTCATCGCCCTGCCGATGAAAATCAAAGGCGGTAGCGGCGGACCACTCAGGATTGTCGCCCTCGTTCCGAGACGATGAAGATCCAGTGCTTCGACGCAGAGCCGCAGAGTCGCAGAGGATACGGAAGTCGCAAACCACTAAGCCACGACGGCACGAAGAAACCGGATAACAGGATGGCGATACGAGTGTGAACTCTCTGCGCCTCTGCGCCTCTGCGTCTAAAACGACAACGACTCGGGGCAAAAGGCAGTCGGCTTTACTTTCCCGCCTTTCCCAGCCTGGCGCTGGGCGTCGTGTCGGCATCGAGATCGCCGAGCGCAAACTGGATGCCTCCGAGCATCAGCTTCACCAGGTCGGGCATCATGTAGAAATCCGGACGGTGCCCGAGCACGCTGTTGAAGACGCGTCCCTTCCCCTCACGCTTGATCCACACCATGCCGTAGTCCCGATCCGGACGAATGTGCTCCCACTTGCGCAGGTCCGTCCGTTCCGCGTCGACGCTGAGGAGCACGTGCAGCTTCTCGCGCGTGTACGGCCCGGTCGGCGGGAAGTGATAGAACTCATCCATCATCGAAAATCCCTTGCCGCCAAAGTGCTTCGTCAGCGGACTGGCCGGATCATCGATCTTGAGCGTCCCGGGCTCGCCGTTGTACTGGTGCGGACCTTCCTGGGCGCCCATCAGCTCGCCGAATTCGCGCACATCCTGCGAAGAGAAGGTGACGCCGTGCAGCCCCGCGACGCCGCCGCCTTCGCGAACGTAGCGGATCAGCCCATCGAGCACCTCGGGATCCGAGAACACCGGACCGACGACGCTGTTGAGGAATACGGCGTCGTATTGCCTGATGTGCGGATATTTCAGGTTGTCGAGGTTGTTGTCGAAGATCGGCTCGTACGCGCCCGTGTACTTGGCGATGAGCTGCAGCATCAGGTTTCCGTGCGCGATCGTCGTGTGATAGAACCCGCCGGCCGGACACACGTCGAGGATGAGCAGCTTTCGCGCACGTGCCGGCTTGACCAGCGCCTGCCGTGGAACAGCCGCATCGATCTTCTGTCGTTCATCGGCCGGAATTTTGTCGGTTGTGGTAATCGGCAGCATGCGCGAGATCGCGTTGACGCGATACCCCTCGGCCACGCGTACGGCCCTGTCGTAGTTGTCGCCCGCGGCTGGATCGATCGTGAAGAAGAGCGGTCTGGTCGACGGACGCGACGTGGCGCAGTCGCCGCATTTGTTCGGCCACTCGGGGCGCTCCGGCGGCTGCTGCCTGCTGAGCTCGAGCAGAACCGGCGCGGCCTTGGCGGCATCGTGCAGATTGGCTCCGAGCGTTTTGTCGCCTTGCCTGTAGACGCCGCGGCTGTCCTCGACGGCGACGTTCACGCCGGCGAGATCGGTCGCCTGCCGCGTGATGACCAGCTCGATCTCGAGCGCTTTGACAAAGTCGATCAGTTTTTGACGCGAAGCGGCATCTGCCGGTATCGCATCGATGCGATACGCCGGAACACGAAGCCCAAGCTCGGCCAGCCGGCTCTTCGCGGTCGCGATGTCCGGAGCGCCAAGCCGGTAATCCAGGTTCGTGCTCACGGCCTCGACAAAGGCCACGCCCGCGGCATCGATCTTTGCCGCCGCTTCGGAAAACGGAATGGCGCCGAATGCGTCGGAGCGAATGCCGGCCTTCCAGCCGAGCAGCGCGACCGCTGTGCCGCGGGGCCGGCGGCTGTCGGGCGGGCGCGTTTGCTTCGACGTCCGTGCGCCGCCGGTGCCATCCACCTGGCCTGGCGTGGGCGTCTGGCCCGAGAGGGTGGTGCTGATGAGAATGGCGAGCGCGACTGCCTGAAGCTTGTAATTCATACGACCTCTCACGACTGTAAATCCGCCTGTCGCTGGGGATTATACGGTTCGACAATGGCCGTTGCACATCCCGTGCGGGCGGCGGTAGGATCTCGTCCACACGAGCCATCGAAAGACCGGATGTTGCATGGAGGCCAGTTTATGAGGATTGCGGTCGTCATCTTATGTGCGCTTTGCTCGGCATCGACGTACGCTCAAGACCCAGGCGGTAGAGGAAGAGGTGCACCACCGCCGCCGGCAACCGAGACCGTCGCACCGGGTATTCCCGGCGTCGTCGCCAAGGGCGCAAAAGTCACCATCGTGAAGGACGGCATGCGGAGCAGCGAAGGGCCGATCGCGATGCCCGACGGGACGACACTGGTGACCGAACCGGGAGCCAGCAGGGTTCACAAAATCGACAAGGGCGGTGCGATGTCCGCGTTCATCGAAGAAACCGACCGGGCCAACGGCCTCGCGCTGGACTCGAAGGGCCGTCTCATCGCGACCACCGCCCTGAGCATCGCCGTGCTGTCGCCCACCAAGTCGGTGATTGCCAAGATGCCGACGCGGCCGAACGACCTCGTCATCGACAAGAAAGACGGGATCTGGTTCACGCTGCCGAGCGACAAACCGTCGGCGGTCTATTACATCGCCCCCGGCGGCCAGCCGGTGAAAATGGGCGAAGCGGCGAGCGCTCACGGTATCCAGCTGAGCCCCGATGAGAAGGTGCTCTACTCCGCCGACTCCAGCGGTGAGTACCTCATCGCGTTCGACATCGGCGCGGACGGCAAGCTGACGAACAAGCGGAACTTCGGCAAGTACGATGGCCTGAACGGCGCCAAAGAGAGCCACGCGGACGGCATCGCGGTGGACGCTGAAGGACGCGTGTATGTCGGCATCCAGCCGGGCGTCCAGGTCTTCAGCAAGGACGGCAAATCTCTCGGGTTGATTCCCACTTCACAGCGCCCGCAGAACCTCGCGTTCGCGGGGCCGAACAAGCAGACGCTCTACATCGCGACGCCTTCTTGTCTCTTCTCGCTTCAGATGATTGCGAAGGGATATACCGGGCGAGCGAAATAAGACTGGGTGCGTTGGGTGCGATGGGTGCGATAGGTGCGGTGGGTGCGATAGGTGCGGTGGGTGCGCACCCGTCGCACCTGTCGCACCCATCGCACCCATCGCACCTATCGCACCTATCGCACCTATCGCACCTATCGCACCTGTCGCACCTGTCGCACCTGTCGCACCCAGTCTCGTCGCACCTAGAATCTACGGCTTCAGCACATTGATATTGGTCACCCAGTAGGTCACCGAACTTCCGGCGCTCGGCACCACCTGGTGCGCCGTGTTGATCGGAATGTGATACATCTCGCCGAGAACGATCTTGTGCGTGTCGCCCCCCTTGATGATTTTCTTGCCATCCGGGCCGTCGACGATTTGGCCGCCAAGAATCACGTTCCCCTCACCGCTCGTAAACATCAGGAAATGTGAAAACCCGGTGTGCGTTTCGGGTGCCGCGCCGACATCGCGGCGCTGGATGCTGGCACTGTAGTGGCCGTAGTTGCCCAGCCGTCCCGGCGTTGATAACTGCTTGGCCGGCCAGATATTGTACGGGTCGGTGCTGAGCGGTGGCGGCGTTCCGCGGCCGCGGGCCGGCGCCGGCTCCTGCGCCGCCGCAGGCATCACGCTCGCTGCCAGCACAAAACAGAAAAACAGCCCACCAAGTATGGTCGCGCGCATATCATTCCTCCTTGAAGCGTTTCACGCGTTTGGATGAAATGCGCCTAGTCTACCCCCAAGGAGTCTGTATGTGCCGTTCCCATTTGTCGCTGATTGTGGTCGTGGTCGCGGCGCTCTGTGCCGGCCCTGTCGCAGGCGGGGCCCAGCAGTCCAGCGGGGTCACCGTCTACGAAGGGGCGCGGCTCATCATTGGCGACGGGAGCGCGCCGATTGAGAACTCGGCGTTCATCGTCCAGGGCGATCGATTCACCGAGGTCGGCAGAAGAGGCCAGCTGAAGGTCCCCTCTGGCGCCGCGCGCGTCGATCTGACCGGCAAGACTGTGATACCTGCCATCGTGGATGCCCACACGCACATGCCGACCGAACGGCCGGCGCTCGCCAATGTTCTGGAACACAAGGCGTACTACGGCGTGGGTGCACTGATGAGCCTTGGCTCCGATGCCGGGGATCTGGCGTTCGAGGTGCGGCAACAACCGATTCCCGGCGCTCCGCTTCTGCGAACGGCAGGCCGGGGAATCACCAGCCCAGAGCCGGGACGAACAACGGTTCCGTATTGGGTAACAACCGAGGCCGAGGCGCGGAAAGCGGTGCAGGAGCTCGCCGCCCGCAAGGTCGACATCGTCAAGATCTGGGTCGACGATCGCGATGGCAAATACAAAAAGCTGACGCCCGAGCTTTACGGCGCGGTGATCGACGAGGCGCACAAGAACAAGCTCCGCGTGACCGCTCACATCGTGACGCTCGAAGATGCCAACGGTCTTCTACGCGCGGGGCTGGACGGGTTCGCTCACAGCGTGCGCGACCGGGACATCGACGATGCGTTCGTCGCGATGATCAAGCAGCGTCCGAACGTGTTCGTCATTCCGAATCTGCCCGATCGCGGAGTGAAGACCGATCTCAGCTGGCTCAGCGACACCGTTCCTGCAGCGGAACTGAAGAAGCTGCAGGAGGGCTCGTCGACCGACCGGCCGGCGGCGCAGCAGGCCTTCGGCATACAGGCGCGCAATCTGGCACGGCTGAACAAGGAAGGTATCTTGATCGCGCTCGGCACAGACGGCGGGGTGCCGTGGAGCCATCACCTCGAGATGGAAGATATGGTTGCCGCTGGAATGACGCCGATGCAGGTGATCGTTGCCGCGACCCGGAACGCGGCACAGGTGCTGAGGCTCACCGAACTCGGTATGGTGGCGCCGGGAAAAAGCGCCGCGTTCGTCGTGCTCGACGCCAATCCGCTGGAAAACATCACCTACACGCGTCGCATCTCAGCGGTTTATCTGCGGGGCACGGCCATCAATCGCAGCAGCCTGAAGGCGCGGTTCAGCGGCGGCAACTAGTGCCAGGTCTCTGCATCACCCGCGATGCTGCCCGCGCTCGACTATGGCCCTAAAGGCGTTCCACCAGTATTCCCGTCTCACCCGCCAGCTCGACCACGCAATACCGGAAGCAGGAAATTGCAGGCGTGCTGATCTGCCGGATGCCGCTTCGCAGCGCGATTGAGAATCGAGGCGCAACAAGTACGAGTCGCGGTCGCCGCGATGCGTCGATGGTCCACCCGGGATAGACACGTTGCACCGTGCGCAGGTTGCGCACGGCCCAGTCCACGTGGCCCAACCCACGCGCGACCATCCCATCGTCGAGCGTGGTCTGCAGGTCGATGATCGTGAGCTGGTGACTGCGGTCGAGGGCAAGCAGATCGATCTCTCCGTACGGACTGCAGACGATCCCCGGCCCGATGGCCAGCATGTCGTCGGCAAGCACGCTTCGACATTCTCGGAGCGTCGCTGCGACTTGTCCTTTCGTGAGCGGCTCAGCCGCGCGAAGCACGGCGACCCCGACTCGAGTCGCGGGCCGAACGGCATTTCTTTCTGATGCAGGATCTCGCATGTGATCGCCCGCCGCCGATGACGCATGATTGGAGAGGAAGAGATGGGAGATCTCCTCCAGGCCGCGTCCGAGCGGCCTGGAGGTGCGTTTGTCATTCGGCGTCCCCATTCAGCGAAGCTCGCCAACGACGCAGACGGAGTTCTCGCCGCCGTACGGAGACGGTTCAACGTCCGCGTTCAACGGATCGCTGCACCAGCGTCCATCGACGACGTATCGATATCGATAGCGTCCCGGGTCGAGCCTCAGCACCTGCGTCCACACCTTACCTGACTGCGCCATGTCGGTGGCATCGAGCATCCACTCGTTGAAATCGCCGACGAGCTGCACTCGCTGCGCGTGAGGCGCTTCAAACTCGAACACGACACCATCGACCGTCAGCCGTGGCGAACGTGTCTCCATCTGAAGAACTTCTGCGGCCAGCGCCTTGTAGTCTTCAAAGCCTGCACAACGATGACAATAGCCGGCGATCGGCAACCCATGGCTGGCGGCCTCGGCCAGCTTCATGCTGTGCCGGATCATGGTGCTGAAGTGAGCGCCCGCCAGATGCTTTCGTATCTCATCGGCAACGTCGCTCGCAAACCGGCTCCGACCGCTATACAGCGTCACGAGCGCGCGGACGTCAACCTTGTGCCCGGTCCTTTTGTAGAGCACATCGAACGTCTCGAGGAGTTTGCCGATGCCGTGCAGTGCGAAGAAGCTCGGATCGACGGGGACGATGGCTTCAGAGGCCGCGCAGAGCGCATTGAACGTGAGCAGGCCGACATGCGGCGGACAATCGATGATCACGTAGTCGTAACGGCCTCGAACCTCTTCGAGGATTTCCGTCAGCACGTCCTCCCGGTTCGGCAGCCCGGCAAGATGTTCCGGCACGCCGCTCAAGAGAATGTCGGCGGGCGCCACGTCGAGATTCTCCTGCGCCGATCGGATGACGTCCTCTACCCGTGTGTCGCGGCCGTTACGATGGTGCACGAAGACGTCATACATCGTCTGCGTCAGGCGAACGGCATCGGGCAGCAGTCCCAACGACGCGTGTCCCTGCGGGTCCATGTCGACGACCAGCGTTCGCCGTTTCTCGCGGGCCAGGAACGCTGCGAGATTGATGGCGGTCGTGGTCTTGCCGCACCCGCCCTTCTGGTTGACGACGGCAATCGTCCGCATCATGCACTCCTTTCGCGTGTTCTGGACCTCCTGCGGGTCCGTCTCCCGGGTACATGGCGACGCCCGAACAAACCGTGTCCGACTTCAGGCGGACGCGGGCAGGTTCGTGGCGTGTCTCACTTTGATGCAGTTTGTCAGGCAGGGTACCAAATCTCGCGGTTGCCCGCAACTATTACTAGGGTCTGGCTGTGACTTGGCGACTAAATATTGGGATACGCCGATTCCCCAGGCGACCCGTGCGCGTCCGGGGCAACTCCTGTTGAAGTGATCGTTTTTGCACGCGCACGAGGTTTGCCTCCCCTCGCAGCGGAATCGCCCGGCGTGCCTGAAATCAACGAGATACGCCGGCCGGCGATAACAGAACCGTTATCGACGCATCACGATCGTGTTCGCTGCCAGGAGGGAAAATGATTCGCCACGTTCCGGCCGTCGCACTTGCGATCTGTCTCAATACTGTGTCGCTTGCCGCTCAGACCACCGAACCTCAGACGACAGAGATCACTGTGAAGACCGCACCGGCGGACGTTCATAAATCTCCGACGACAGCCAGCGCCGTGGTCGGCAAGGCGCCGATCGGCACGGTGCTCGAAATCAAGCGCAACCTTGGATCCTGGGTACAAGTGCCCTGGCCGGCCGGTGAAGGCGGCATCGCGTACCTTCACGTGAATACGGGAACGATTGCCCGTCGAACGACGCCCATCGCAAACGGCGCGGCACTCGACGCGTCACGGGCGCCGGGATCGCAAGGGTCGGCGATGCCCGACAATCCGGCTGCGCTCGCGGATCGAATCTTCGCCAACGCTCCGTCAGAGTCGCACCGCCAGTCAGAGTCGCACCGTCAGTCAGAGTCGCACCGATCGAGCTTCCTGCTGCCTCCGCACAACATGGGCATGGGCGCACGCATGAACGCCTTCACGCCGGGATTCGGCGCAGGGTTCGGCGTCACGGGCAGAAAATGGTGGAGCAATCGGCTCGGCGTGCAGTTCGACGTCCTGCATTCGCGGCTCGGAAATCTGCAGGGACCCGGACATGTGACATCACTTCAGTTCGCACCGAGCGTTCTGTATGCGTTACCCGACGGCATCGGCAGCAGCTTGTGGATCCGCCCGTACGTCGGCGGCGGCGGCAGTTTGTACCGGACGACGATTAATCGCGTGACAACCGACGTCGAAGCCCCCGGCAGCGAGAACGGGTTAGGAATCCAGGCGTTCGGCGGCGCCGAAACGACATTTGCCGCCATGCCGCAGTTTGCGGTGAGCGCGGAAGTCGGGTACCGATGGTCGCAGGTATCGACCGTCGGATTCGCGCCGCGCAAGATCGGCGTCTCACTTTCGGCTCATTGGTATCTCAAGTAGCAGCAAGGCCGTTGCCGTCTGGTGGTGTCAGCAGACGGCAACGGTCGCCCCCAAGATCCCGCCTCATCGCATCGTCCTCGGTGTCAGGCGAGTTGGCTTGTAGAACGCCTCACAATCCTCCACACTGTTCAGCTCCTGATGGCGGCGTTCGATATTCTTCGCGCGTACCTCGAAGCCAGGGCGGCATACACTGCAGCTGACATCGATCTGGTCCGGGCCATGTTCGTTCCCCGCCTGCTTTCCGCCGGAGATTTTCTGCACCGCGCCGGCGACGTCTCGCAATGCGCCGCATTTGTCGCGAGCGGTTGTCTTCGCAGTTACGTGATCGACCCGAAAGGCAAGGAGCACATCGTCCAGTTCGCGCCCGAGACATGGTGGGTGGGCGACTCCAAAAGTAACGCGACCCAGACACCATCGCCGTACTTCATCCAGGCCATTGAAGATTCCGAGCTCATGCTGATCGACGGTCCCTCGCACCAGAAGCTGATCGACAACGTCCCGGGATACGCCTCGGGATTTCGTACCGGCTTGCAGCGGCATCTCGCGGCCAAGGACACTCGGATCGTCAATGCACTCAGTGCCTCGGCTGAAGAGCGCTATCTCGAGTTCGCCAAGACCTACCCGTCAATCGTGCAACGGGTGCCCCAGTGGATGCTCGCGTCGTACCTCGGCGTGTCGCCAGAGACCGTAAGCCGCATCCGAAAGAATCTCTCGCGCAAATAGTCGAGCGAGCTCCCAGCGGCGCACGTGACCGCGCCCAACTGACCAACTCGCCACGCTTGTTACCACAGCCTCAGAACCGTCAGCGATTTTCTCCGGATGGCCTGCCTCTTCACACAATTTCAACAACTTAGGCGCGGGAATAGAACTTGCCATGGGAGCGGAGAGCGAACGGTGACACGTCCAACTCGATTTCGTTTGCTTCTTGCATTTTGTCTCGTCAGTGCGCTGACGATTTCGGAGGCGGTAAGCGCAGACACGATCACGCCGCCTCCGCTTCCTCCAGCACTTTGAAGAGACACCTTCTTCTCCTCATCTACGTTCTTCTACTGTGTTCCTGCACGTCAGTAGAAGACTTTGGAACATATTGGGACAAGGGCTTCTACGATCCCTCACTCGAGGGATCGTGGAAGAAAATCGGGATTCCAGGGCAGGACATCGACGACACGCCGGGCTCGGATCAATTGCTCTTCACGAAGAATGGCGGCTCGTACGCGATGCAGGCCATCAATCCGATCGACAGCACGCTGCCCGATCACGTGGCCGAACAGCGGAAAAAAGACAACGCCGTGCGCTTCGCCGTCCGCTCGCTCAAGATCGGGCGGTACGTGTTCCTGATGACTCGCGGAGACGACGACAAGCCGAATGGGATGATCCAGCGGTACGAAATCAAAGGCGATGTGCTGCAGGAATACTATCTGGAGAACGGCCGCGCGGTTGATCTCCTCGAAGCGAAGTACCCGGCAGCGAAGAACATCACCAGGAACAGAGGAGAGGGGCGTTACGTCGTCATCAACACGTTCGACGATGAGGTCTTTCGTGTCCTGGCCGAAATGACCGCGAATCCTGCGTACTGGATGCTGCAGTGTCGGTACCGAAAATCCAAGGGTTAGCCGGCCGCCAGCGCCTCGTACTGTCCACACGGGCGCCTTCTTCGGAATGCCACCGAGCGGACGACCAGTCAGCGTCGTCGCCAACCAGGGAACCGGAACCAAGGAACCGGGAACACCGGAACCTTGGAACCGGAACCTTTCGCGTTCTTTAGACGTTCGCAGTAAGGGGCTGCATCATCGGATGCCCCGCTTCGAGCGCGGCGAGAATGCCGTCTGCGTTCACCGGTGCGCGCGTGAACACTTCGTCGCCCACCGCCGCCGCAAGCGCATTGAGCACCGCCGAACAGCCAGACGCGACCGGCGGCTCGCCAATCCCACGTGCGCCGACGGGCGTTTCAGGATCAGGAAGCTCGACCGCCGCCCACTGCATGTTCCGCGGCACATCGAGAATCGTGGGCGGCTTGTTCTGATAGAACCGCCGCGCAAGCGCCACGCCGTACTTCTGATCGTAGACCCACTTCTGCCCGATCGCGTGACCGATGCCCAGAATCGACCGGCCAAGGATCTGACCGCCGAGCGCGGCCGGATGGATCACGGTGCCGACGTCTGCGACGCACATGAAATCGATGACCTGATACATGCCCGTCTCGACGTCCACTTCGACTTCGGCGAACGCCGTGCAGAACGACATCGTGTTTCCGTTGCGCGGATACGAGTCCCGCGCCACCCCCATCAAACCCTGCCCGGCAAGCGCCGTGGCAGATCGCCGGGTGAAGGCATTGATGTCTTTCGGCAGCTCGTGGCCGTCGAGGGCGCCGCCGAGTTCGATCGCACGCTGCGCCGCCTTCGCGAACGTCATGCCCCCTCCGCCGCCTTTTCGTGCGACTCTCTCATTCGCCACGACGTAATCCTCGGGCCGGCCGCCAAGATCCTTCGCCGCGATCTGCTGCAGCTTCTTGATGGCGTCGCTCGCCGAGGCGTGCGCCGCGCGCGTGTGCGCGTGAATCGTCTGGCTGCCGCCAGACACGCAGCTCCACGGCAGGTTTTTCGCGGTGTCGCCCCAGGTAATCTCGACCTTCTCCCACGGCATGCCCATCATTTCTGCCGCGACGCGCTGGCAGTCGGACCATGATTCGGTGCCGAGGTTGCCGACGCCGGTCTGGATATACATGCGGCCGTCAGGCTTGATCACGAAGAGCCCGTCGAAGCCCACCGAGCCGGCGTTGTACGAACTGATCGCCACGCCGCTGCCACGCACCTTGTTTCCCTGGCGCTTGCCGCTGCGAGCCTTTCGCTCCTGCCAGTTGAACATCTCGGCGCCCTTGTCGAGCGTCTCCCTGAGGAAGCAGCTCGTCGTCGTCGTCCGGTTCCCCTGTGCATTAGGTGGACCGAACTGCGCTCTGCCGGCGGGCGCATTGATCTTCCGGATTTCGACCTGATCGATGCCGAGCTTCCGCGCGGCTCTGTCGATGACCGCTTCCATCAGCACGATGCCCTGCATGCCACCGGGCTGGCTCTGCGCACGGCGGGGCGGTGTGTTGGTAATGGCGGTGACGCCGCGCCACCGCATCGCCTCGGGCTGGAACATCAGCGACGCGAAGCGCCCCGCCGAGTTGCCGTCGCCTCCAGGGCCATACGGCCCGCCTTCGACGACGGTATACATGTCGATGGCGGTGATGCGGCCTTCCTTGGTGAGCCCGACTTTCATCCGGCCGTGCAACGCGGGACGCGCGCCGCCAACGGCATGCTCTTCCTCGCGGCTCATGCGCATCTGCACCGGCGTACCAGTCTTCTTGGAGAGAAGCGCAGGGATGATGTCGGTGACGGTGCCGGTTCCCTTGGCGCCGTACCCGCCGCCGCAGTACTCGCCGACGAGCACGATGTTCTCGGGCTCGAGGCCCAACCACCGCGACACGGACATGACTGTCTGAACGGTGCTCTGGGTCGACAAGTGGATGTGCAGCTTGCCGTTCTGCCAGTAAGCCATCGAGCTGCGCGCCTCGAGGCACTGATGGCTGGTGTTTGGCGTCACGAATGTTTCGTCGAGAACAACCGCGGCCTTCTTGAACCCCGCTTCGATGTCACCGTACGACCAGGAAGGATCGGTGTCCTTCCCCATCGGCAGGCGGCCGGCCTTGTACTCCTCGACTTCCGCTTGTGTCCACTTGATGTCCTGCGGCTCGGGAATGCCGGGCGGCTGACCCGCGACTGGCGCCGGACGTATCCAGACGTTGCCTTCCACGCGTGCGTTCGCCGCGCCCGGCAACAGCGATGCGACCGGGTCTACGCTGAACGGCAGGGGCTCCCACCGAATCTTGATCTTCTCGATCGCTTCGGCGGCTGTCAGCTCGTCGATCGCCGCGACCGCGAGAACGGGCTCGCCTTGATAGAGGGGCTCGTTCGTGAGTGCTTTTTCGCTGCGAGGGTTCGCGCGAATCATCTGGCCCGCGTCGTTGACCTGATCTTTCGGACCAGGTACTTCCTCGGGCAGCAAGATCGCCTTGACGCCGGGCATAGCCAGCGCCGCGCTCGTGTCGACGCTGACGACGCGCGCGTGCGAGTAAGGGCTCAGAAGCAGTCGCGCGTGCAGCATTCCTGGCGCCTTGAAATCTTCGGCATACCGCGCGCGACCAGTGACCTTGGCGCGCAGATCAGCAGTTGAGTAATTTTGCCCAACGAGCTTTTCAGCCATGACGGTCCTCCCGACAATTACGTGTTCCTCGAGGCTGGGATTCGGGCCTGAAACCCGAAAGTATACGCCTTCAGGCCCCTCATTGAGTCAAAACCGCCTTTACCCCTTTTCGGGGCCGGACCCCGCCCCCGGCACCAGCCATTCTGGCTGCCAGAAAATGAGCGTCAATCCGTTATTGTCCTCAATACTGAACTGCCACCCCCCGTAGAAAGGGGCATAAAGGTCTTCGGCGAACCGTATTTCCGGCTCGCCGTCGGACCCGGCCAGGAAGGCCTGGGCAGCCCCTAACTGTCGGGCTTTCAGCAGTTGATACAGCTCCTGCAGGCGATCGGTGTAGAACCAGAGGCTCACGTTGGTGGGACCTGGAGGGGGTCCAGGGCTGAGGCTGAATCCACTCGTCCCGAAAGACACCCTGGCAAACGTCAGCTCCCCGTCATCTTCATATCGATCGGCGACGGTAAAACCGATGGATTCGTACCACCGCACCGTGGCCCGCATATCGGGGACCGAGAACATCGGGTCGCTCTTCTTTATGGAGCCTGCCGTGGCTGCGATCCGTTCCACGAGATCGGCGTTCGGAACATTTTCAGGCAGCACGGCGCCGGCTTCTCTCAAGATGCGCATGGCTTCGCGGTCGCCGCGCAGCATCGCCACCGCGAGCGGCGTGCGTCCCTTTTCATCTGTCGCCTCGATATCGGCACCCAGCTCGATGAGACGCGCCAGCATGGCGTAGTCGGGTGCGCCCGCCAGAAACCCGAGGCCATCGGGCGGCGCGAACGCCGCGTGCACAGGCGTCTGCCCGCTTTCGAAGCGCGAGCGGCGACGCGAGAGGCATTCCGGATCTTCTCCAACCAACTTCGTGACGAGATCGCGATCGCCCAGCGCCATGGCGGAGAAAATGTGATGCCGCGCGCCGCGATCGCAGAGAAGCGCAATGACATCTTCGTTGCCGTCGCGCGCGGCCCAGCCGATCACGTCGCCCTTGTGAAGATCTCCGGCGCCTTGCACGTCGGCGCCGGCGTCGAGAAGCACGCGAACGCTCTCGAGATTTCCCTGCGCCGCAGCGAAATGCAATGGCGTCGCGTTGTCACCCTCGTCGCGGGCGTTCGGGTCGGCGCCGTGCTCAATCAGCAACCGCAGCGCGTCGGGATGTCGAACGGCGAGATGCAACCCCGTCGTGCCCGCTGCGACCGGCTGACGCGCAAGGCCGGGCTCGCGCTTCAACAGCTCGCGCAGCGTCGTCACATCGCCCGACGTGCATGCATGCTGGAACTCGGTCGCGACGTCGTCAGGCTCTGCCATCATCCATCTGCCATCTGCCATCTGCCATCTGCCATGACAGGATCACTGAAACCCGTGCCGGCGGCCACAGATTGTAGCTGAAGGACAGCGACGGTCCTCGACATGTCATCAAACGTTCATAATCAACGCCGCACAATCGGGGGGAATGGACGATAAGGCGCCTCGCCAACCCTCTCATTCCGTGATCGGTTGGGCATGGAAGGGTAAAACCTACTGTCGATTGCACAAGCCCAGAGACCCGATGAGCCGCGTCCCGCCGCCGGTCCCGATCTTCGCGTCCGATGCGAGGCGTGACCACCCGGTCTGCGCCGAGTGCCGGGTGCCACTCCTGCCGCCGCCAGACTGAAACCACTAAAGAAATTCGCTCGTCAGCGCATACAATGACGGCTTCGACATTATGTCTACTCCAAGACTGCCGTCCTGCCAGCGTCGCCACCTGTTTGTCGTCCTCGCCGCGCTTGCGTCGGCCTTCCTGGGTACCGCATGCCGATCGACGCCGGGCACGTCCGCTCCGCCGGCGACGGTTTCGGAAAATGTGTGGGCGACCGTCGATGGCCGGCAGCTCACGCGCGATGAGGTCGAAAAGGCGTACGGCCGGATGAGGGACGTATCGCAGGCGCCGTCGGATGAAGAAACGCTCACAGCCAAGCTGAGCCTTCTCAACGACCTGATCCTTCAGGACATCTTGATCGCCAAGGCGCAACAGTTGAAGGTCGAGGTTCCCGCTACCGACCTTGACAACGCATTCAACGAAGCGAAGAAGAACATCTCGGACGAAGCCTTTCAGCAGGAACTGAAGAAACGCGGCCTGTCGGCTGCGGACATGCGCGAAGGACTCCGTCGCGAGCTCCTCACGCAGAAAGTGATCGAGCAGGAAGTTGGAACGAAGGCCGTCGTGTCGGCGCAGGAGGTCAGCGACTTCTTCATTGCGAATCGCGCGCAGTTCAACCTTGCGGAAGAGGCGTACCACATCGCGCAGATTGCGATCACGCCGGTGCGCGACGCGCAAATTGCCAACCGCACGGGAGACGATGCCGCCACCGCGCAGCAGGCGGCGTCGAAGGCCGCGATGCTGATGGAGCGCTTGAAGGGAGGGGCATCGTTCACAGATCTGGCGATGGATTACTCCGAAGATCCCGAGACCGCGCCGCGTGGCGGAGATCTGGGGCTCGTGCCGATGTCGAGGCTCAAGCAGGCACCATCGCAATTGCGCGACGCCGTCGTGAACAAGACGCCAGGCACAGTCAACGCAGTGAGCTCGAACGGCGCCTACACCCTGGTACTGGTTGTCGCACATGAGCCGGCGGGTCAACGTGACCTGTCCACGCCGGGAGTGCGCGACCGCATCACAGAGGCGCTCAAAGCACGCAAGGAGCAACTGCTGCGCGCCGCATATCTCACCTCGGTTCGCGGTGACGCACAGGTCGTCAACTACCTTGCGCGGCGCATCGTCGAGTCACAAGGCAAAATACCGGGCGCGCCGGCCCCCGCGGCTGCCGCGCCGCCTGCTGGAAAATAATTCGTTCGTCACTCCGGTTCCGCAACGACTTTTTGGATCGATCTCTCCAGTTCTTACTGGACCTTTGTCTTGATCCACATCACTAGTTGTGCCAGCATCTAGCCGCTTTCCTGAAAAATCTCACTCGTTGGCGCGAGTCTCGTGCGGAAGCTTTCTATCCGGAGGCACCATGACGAAGTTCAGGTTCACGTGCATGAGAGTGGCAGCCATCACCATCACCGTGATGGTCATGGCGTCGTTCGCGTCGGCTCAATCTTCCGCGACGATCGCAGGCAGCGTAAAGGATGCGCAGGGCGGTGTGATTCCCGGGGCCACGATCACCCTGGTCAGCGAAACGCGCGGGACCACGTTCGAAACACAATCGAACGAGGCAGGCGATTTCGTCTTTTCGAGTGTCCCCGGCGACACCTACACCGTCAGGGTCGCGATGGACGGTTTCAGGACGTCCGAGAGAAAAGGCGTTGCCGCGAGTCCTGGCGATCGCGTGGCTGTCCCGCCCATGACCGTCGAAGTCGGCGAGCTGGCCGAAACCATCCTCGTCACCGGCGACGCCCCGATGATTCAGTCGCAGACCGGTGAGCGATCATTCACGGTGGCAAAAGAGCAGGTGGAAAACCTGCCGATTACACTCCGCTATTTCGGACAGTTCGCCACGCTGGCGCCGGGCGTCGTCAGTACCCGGAACCAACCGGTTCGCGCGCCTCGACGGTGCCAGGACGAACTACATGCTCGACGGCATCTCGTCGGTGAACACCGGTGGCAACCAGCCCGGGCTCGAGTTGAATGCCGATGCCATCGCCGAGGTGAAGGTCGTGTCGTCGGCGTATCAAGCCGAATATGGCCGCTCGACCGGCATTCAGATTTCCGGCGTCACCAAGAGCGGAACCAACCAGTTCCGCGGATCCTTCTACGACATCGAGCGGAACTCGGACTGGAATTCGAACAGCTGGGCGAACATCCGAAACGGCAACGCCAAAGCGGTCGCCAAGGAGAGGGACTGGGGGTATACGATCGGCGGCCCGGTCGGCAAGCCAGGCGGCAAGAACAACCTCTTCTTCTTCTACTCCGAACAGTTTTCGCCGCGCACCATCGGCGGCGCCGTCAATCGCTTCCGCGTGCCGACCCTGCTCGAGCGGCAGGGCGACTTCTCGCAGACCACCGACAACGCTGGAGCCCTCTTCAACCTGATTCGCGATCCATCGACCAATCTGCCGTGCGTGGCAGCAGACCAACGCGGTTGTTTCCGCGACGGCGGCGTGCTGGGCAGGATTCCGCAGAATCGGCTCTACGGGCTCGGCATGAACATCCTGAAGAGCTACCCCGAACCCAATGTGAACCTTGCTGGTGCGAACTACAACCTCGAGACGGTTGCGCCCGACAGCGACCGCAACACCTACCAGCATGTCGTGCGCGTTGACTACCAGACGTCCTCGAAGCTGAGGATCAGCGCCAAGTACGCGGGGCAGAACGCCACGGTGCAGACAAACCCGGGAACGATTCCGGGTTACAACGACAACGTCTTCCAGTTTCCGGCGATTCTCGTCCCGTCAGCCACCGTCAACTACACGCTCAACTCTTCGACCGTCATCGAAGGCACCTGGGGTCTGACGCAGGGAAATCAGCTGGGCAACGTGTTGAGCAGCCCTGGAACGGACCCGGCCACTGTCGGGCTCTCCAATTTCCCCCGGCTCTACCAGAACGGCGTGGTGCCGGTCGGCACTTATCAGGAAAAGGTGCTGCAGGAAATGAACGCGCCGTTCTTCCAGAACGGGCGTGTCGTGCTCGCGCCGAGCTTTACATGGGGCGGACGCGTTGCGAATTCGCCGCCAAGTCTGATTTACCCGACGTTCCTCTGCATGCAGAACACCAAGGACCTGGCGGTCAGCGTCACCAAGTTGTGGGGCTCTCATACGTTCAAGGTCGGCTATCAGTCACAGGACAGCCTGAAGCTTCAGAATCTCGGCACCGTGACCCAGGGAGCGCTGCCGTTTGAAGGCCGGGTCAGCTTCCAGAACGACAGCAACAACCCGCTCGATACCGGCTTTCCATTCTCGAACGCCGCGATTGGCGTCTTCCAGAACTTCCAGCAGCAGAACGAGCTGTACGAGGGCGACTATCGCTACCACAACAAAGACTTCTACATTCAGGACAACTGGAGGCTCACGGCGAAGCTGACGCTCGATCTCGGCATGCGTTTCACGCATCACGGACCGCAGTACGACATCAAGGAGCAGGCGTCGAACTTCTTCCCTGATCAATGGTCGAGGGACAAAGCGCCGCAGCTCTACCTGCCTGGATGTTCGACAACGGGAGGCACGTGCCCGGCCGCCAACCGTGTCGCGATCGATCCGCGAACGGGACAGTCGCTCGGCCCGGGCTCCTCGTTCGCCATCGGCACGATCGTCCCGAACACCGGCGTGATTACCAACGGTGTCATTCAGGCCGGCCGTGGGATCGCGAAGGAAAATTACGTCGAGGACGCGCTCGTGTTCGGACCGCGTATCGGCGCGGCATACGACCTCACAGGCACGCAGACCATGGTCATCCGTGGCAGCGTGGGCGTCTTCTACGATCGGCCGCAAGGTGACGCCATCTTCGGCCAGATCGGCAACCCGCCGACCGGCCAGGGCTCGACCGTCATCAACTCGACGCTGCAGAACGTCGCGTCGGGTACCTCTGCGTTGCAGCCGCCTCCCGTCCTGCTCATTCACGAGTACGACGCCGAGATCGGCGCGGCTACTCAATGGAACGCCGGGGTCCAGATGGCGCTCCCGTGGTCCTCTTCGCTGGACCTCTCGTATGTCGGCACCCACAACTACAACTCGATCGCATTCGGTTCGATCTCGACGCCGGCGGGCCAGAATCCGCTCGACCTGAACGCTCCGGACATCGGCGCCGCGTACCTTTTGCGGAACCAGGATGCGACCGCGGCAGCGAGCACCGTTCCGGGCGCGATGGCCGTCGCCACAGAGTTGCTGCGGCCCTACCGCGGCCTCGGCCCGATTGTGCTCACGTCTCCGCGGTTCCACACCAACTACGATTCGATTCAGATGTCCTACAACCGCCGCTATCGCAACGGCTGGCAGGCGGGCGTGAACTGGACGCTCGGGCTGAGGTTCGAAGGCAACACGCTTTCGCCCCAGCATCTCGTGCACAACACCGACGGCACGATTGGGCTCGCGAGCTATCAGGAAACCAACGACGAGCTGCTGTCGAACGTCGGGCTCCGGCGGCACCTCATCAAGGGCAACTTCGTGTGGAATCTTCCCAACGTCGAGTCCTCGACTGGCGCCATGAAAGTGATTAGTGCCCTCGCGAACGACTGGCAGCTTTCGGGGATCTTCACTGCGGGATCCGGCGCGCCGTACGATGCGACGTATACCTACCAGACGGCCGGCGCGAACGTGAATTTGACCGGATCGCCGAACTACACGGCGCGTATTCGCGTGACGGGAGAAGCCGGCTCGGGTTGCTCGAGCAATCAGTTCGCGCAATTCAACGTGGCCGCGTTTGCAGGGCCGACCTACAACAGCACGGGCAGCGAGTCCGGTGCCAACCTCTTGAGCGGTTGCTGGGACCACACGACCGATCTTTCGGTCATGCGCAACATCAGGGTCGGCGGTTCACGACAGTTGCAGTTCCGCATCGACGCGTTCAACGTGTTCAACAGCGTGGTGCTGAACGCCCGGCAAAGCCAGTTACAGCTGAACAACCCAAGCGATCCAACGACCAGCCGCAACCCTCAGTACAACGCCGATGGCACGTTGGTCAGCACCCGCCTGACGCCCGCCAACGCCGGCTTCGGCGCCGCGACAGCGGCCCAGGCATTGCGAACGGTACAGATGCAGCTCCGCTTCATGTTCTGATAGTCGTTAGGACCCGGGGACCGATACGTTCGGTTCCCGGGGTCCGAAGACTTACCGTGGTTTCATCGATGTGTTCACGGTAAACGATTGGCTGGTTGCCGAACCGACGGGCATTTCCACGTGCGCCACGACCTCTGTTCCGGCGCTAACAAGAATCGAGGTGGGGTTTTCGAGGCGTTCAGAGCAGCAGGGTCCATCACCCCCAGTAACAATTTCCACCTCAAGAAGCGGGCGCGGACCATTCGTCGTGGAAAGTGCTTCGAGCGTCATGACGCCCGCGCGTGGCGCCACAACCCGCACGCTTCGGCATACATAGTCGGGACCCAGGCCAGGGGAATCCTGCATGTTGTTGACGCACAGCGTGTCGTCGGGCGCAACGGTGACAGACGTCCAGTCTCCTGCTGTAATCCGCTTGATGGGGTACAGATGAAGATTGTGAGGCGTTCCTCCGACGTATCGATAGTCCCTTGCGTAGTTGTCGGCTTCAACAAAGGTCATGGCTCCCCAACCGGCTAACGTGTAGTTTCCCGAACTGTCTGTGGTTACCCCCTGCCAGCCGTCGAGCCGAACGATTGCACCAGAAACGGGCGCTAAGGTCGTCTTGTCCGTGACCTGTCCGATCAGCCTGATCATGGTTGGTGCGCTGGGCGAAGGCGCGGAGTTGGGCATGCTTCGTCCATCGCAAGCGGACGTCAACGTTAGAAGCAGAGCGACGTAGCCGCACTTGGAAGTCTGCATGGTCATCGCCGAAGGGTGACGACATGATCCTTTGCGCGGCAGTACCAGGTCGGCCCACCCACGTTTGGGCTGACGGTATTCAAATAGACGAGATCCCCGTTCATGAGCGCGCGGATTTCTGAGCCCCTTACCGTGCCCTCGGCCAATCCGGAGAATCCGAAAGTCTCAGTCGGGCCGAGACGATCGAGGAGCGTGGGTGACGTGTAGTCGCCTTCGTCGCTGTCCCCGCCGAAACCGAGCCGCACGCGTGAGCCCAAGACGCTATTGCCAAAGTTCGTGCTCGCGTCATCGTGCTTCTCGAGCGTCGGGCTGCTGATCCTCCAATGAAGAGTCGTGCCTTGTTGGATCAAATGCACTTCGTAGCTCCGGCCCTGTGCGATGTCGGGCAGGCCAGCTCGACAGGTGGGCGACGATGCCACCGTCATCGTCCAGGAGCCAGAGATGTCGGCCGGGGTCTCTACAGGAGTGAGAGCAAAGCGTTCGAATCCGTCGTCTTCTGCAACCACGACATCGCGAATCTCTGCCCGAAAGCCATCGGACGATGCACGCAGTTGTACGGGCCCTGCCACTCCGTAGAGTTCAGACCGGCCAATATTGTTGGTCGTGGCCTTCAGCCCCTTCCCGGTGCCAGACACGACTTCCACAGTTACGTCGTCAAGCAATCCGCCACTCGAGTCGGACACAGCCACACTCAGCTTGAACGTGCCCGGCTCGAGTATGAGCACATGCAGCCTGCCCGTGATGCCTTCGTAGTTGGCAACGATGTTGCGCTCTCCACGGGTGGCGGCCGCCGTCACGCCGGGACTCGTGAAAGAGAGCGCGAACTGAGCTCTGGCTACTGGGTCCCAGGTCTCGCTGTAGGTGGGGAACCATAACGCGGCGGCTGTCACGTCTCTCGACGAGCCGTCGGAGTACTCTCCAGTCGCCGTGTAATGAGCGATGTCCCCCGGTGCCAGAGACGCCGGACCGCTCACCCGCACCATCACCAGCCTCACCTGCGAAGGCGACGGCGATGTGGGAGTCCTTTGTCCCCCGTCGCAGGCCGACGCCAACATCATCAATAGGAAGTAACTACATTTGCCCCGCACAAACACCTCCGGATGAGCACTACATCGACGTCTTCACGATGAACGATTGCCTGGCGTTGATACCCCACGGCACTGCGACATCCACTGTGTATTGGGTTCCTGCGGTTACCCGAAGTGCAGTGGGGCTACCGGGCTGAGTGCGAGGAGCTCCGGTTTGACCTCCCCAGACTTCCAGCATGGGAAGCGCTGAGCCGGCTTGGGTCGGAACGGCTTCAACACGCATGATGCCGTCTCGGGGTGCCACGACACGCAGCGCCGTCGCGCAAATGAAGTCCCGGTCAGGCAATGTGTCGATTGCGCAAACCCCGTCATCCGGCGCAATGGTGAGCAGCGCCGATTCTCCTGCAGTGATGCGCTTGATGAGATGCACGCGAAAGTTCTCGACGAGGTCTCGAGTTGTCCCCAGAAGATAGCGGGCGAGACGCCCGTACCCCGACACTTCGACCTGCGCAAATGCCATGGATTCTTCTGTGCCTGCAGGTCCTCTATTGGAACCGGGAACACCGATGAATTTGACGGTGTAACGGCCTGCTTGATCGGTGAGAACCCACGGTTCCGCCCCATAACTCTCGCTGTAATCGAGGATGATCGTCACCTTGGCGCCTGCCACCGGTCTGCCCTCGTCATCAGTGACGGTGCCTGTCATTTCAAATGCCATCGACTGTCGTGGTGGGGTCGCGCCCGGATCTGGCGAGGGTGTGGGGGGCGAGGGTGTAGTCGGCGGTGAGAGGGGTGACTCCGCGGGGCTCGTCGCCGATGTCGGTGCTCGGCCATCACACGCCGTCGCCAACAGCATCGCCACAGATACAAGAACCGTCGGAATTCGCGCTTGGGCCATTGGATGACAATGCCCTGTTGGAACCCTCAGGAAAAGTGGGAAAGGGGTTGAAGAAGGGTTGTAGAACCGTTGCAGGGCGCAGGAAACCGCGTATTCTGGCGAGGCTGTGGAAAGCGACGGCTCAACGAATCAAGCTATTCGCCAGGAGTTGGAGCGTCTCCTGACGAGTGCCGGTTTTTCGCGGAACGATCGGCAATCCCACTTCCTCCGATTCCTTGTCGAGAGGCATCTGGAGGGCAGGGACAGCGAGCTCAAGGAATCGGTGATTGGGGTCGAGGTGTTCGGGCGCGACCCTGGCTACGATCCGAAATTGGACGCCATCGTGCGGACCGAGGCTATCCGGCTCCGAGCACGATTGGACAAGTACTGACGTGAGCGAAGGCAGCACGGATCCTTTGATCATTGAGCTGCCGAAGGGCGGGTATAAGCCGGTCTTCCGCGCGCGCCCGGCCCTGCAGAGAGAGGAAAGACCCGTTC
The DNA here is from genome assembly GCA_963811435.1 of Vicinamibacterales bacterium. Classification (GTDB taxonomy): domain Bacteria; phylum Acidobacteriota; class Vicinamibacteria; order Vicinamibacterales; family JAMQPK01; genus JAMQPK01. Next base: position 880,645 of record CAWERD010000002.1, on the reverse strand, counting down.
CAGACGGACCTGGTGGGTCGCAGCTGCGTTGGCTGCGGCCGTCGTCGCGGCGGCGGGCGCGACCTGGTGGAGCGCTCGGACCAGTGAAGGCCACTTGACCGTCGCCGTTCTGCCCCTCGAAAACCTCGATCGCGATCCCGCCAGCGACTACTTCGCCGACGGGCTCACCGACGAAATCATCCGCAATCTCTCGATGATTGACGGACTGACGGTGCCTTCCCGAACGTCATCGTTTGCGCTCAAGGGCAAATCGTTGAATCCGGCCGAGGCCGGCAAACAGCTTGGAGCCGACTATCTTGTGGAAGGGTCCGTGCAGCACGCCGGCGACCAATTGCGAGTTAACGTCGCGCTGATCCGGGTGCGCGACGATTTTCGGCTTTGGTCTGAGCGATTCGACCGCAAGCTCACAGACGTCTTCGCAATCCAGGACGAGATTTCACAGGGCATCGTCAACACTTTGCGGTTGAGATTCCCTACAGGTCGGCGGCGGTACGAGGCGAACCTGGAAGCGTACGATTCTTATCTCCGGGGACGGCAGATCATGGCCTCGTTCCCGACGCAGGGGCGACCCATCGCCAGGCCCGCGATCGAATACTTCGAACAAGCCATCACCAAAGATCCGAATTACGCCATCGCATACGCGGGAATGGCCGATGCCCTCGTCGCAGTCGAAAGGAACATGGGCGCGGCAAGCGCGGCCATTGGTGGCCTCGCGCGGGCTAGAGCCGCGGCGGAACGAGCTGTCGAACTCGACCCGATGCTCTCTGAAGCCCAAAGCGCCATGGCGTCGGTTCGGGCACGCGAATACGCATGGCAGGAAGCGGAGCGAGGGTTCCGTCGCGCTATCGAGCTCAACCCGAACAATGCTTTGGCACATTTGGAACTTGGGTTCTCGGTTCTCGTTGTGCAGGGACGCTTCGAAGAGGGACTCGAAGAGGTTCGTCGCGCGGTGAGGTTGGATCCGCTGTCGCCATACGTCAACACCGAATTCGGACGTGCGCTTATCTGGGCCGGCAAGTACGACGAGGGCATCGACCAGTTCCGGAAGGCCATCGCACTGGAACCCAGTCGAAACAGACCTTACAGCCTGCTGGCGCGCGCGCTGTCCTTGCGGGGGAAGAACGCTGAGGCGCTGACGGTGCTCGACGACGCGGTCAAGCGGGGAGCGCAACTCGCTTCCGGACCGGCGGCCGATGACTCCTGCGTGCTGGCGCGATTAGGACGACGCGATGAGGTTCTTGCGATCGTCCAACGGCAACTCAATGCCCCTGCCGCTGGCGCCCGTAGCGTGGCTCAGACCTATGCCTGCCTCGGCGATGCCGACCGGACGCTCGAATATCTGGAGAAAGCTCTTAAGGCGAACGAACCGAATCTTGCGGAGATCGTCCAGTCGCCTGATCTGGCGTGGATGCGCCCGAACCCGCGTTTCGCGACGCTGCGCAACGAGCTGAACCTGGCTCCGTAGCGTTTTCAGAAGCTCAATTTTGTCGCGAGTTGAAACGCTCGTGGCCCGCTGGAACCGAAAATCTGTGGAGCTCGGCTTGTGGGCTGCCCGAAGGCGGCGCTCGTCAGATCTTCGCTGTGGCCGATGAGATTCGCTGCGTTGTACACGTTGAAGGCCTCGCCGATGAGCGCCACTCTCAAGCGCCCCCGCATCACGAATGACCGGCTCAATCGAATATCCAGCGCATGAAGGTTGTCGCCAAATGAAAACCGCGGCGGAAGCGTTACACGCGGAATGGCTGTACCCGAGCGTCCCTCGTCCCAGCGTAGATCTGGTTGAACTCGGTGACGAGCCTCTCTAAATCGGCGCGCCCCATTCCCTGGTTGAACGCGTTGACGGTTGTTCCCGGCAGCAGGTCGTCCATCGTGCCGTCACCATTGAAGTCGCTTCCGCCCACGAACGCGCTGAACGGACTGGCGCTCGAGAACGAGAAGTTGACCCCAAGCTCGAATTGAGATGGCAGTCGCAGCGTACCGGCCATGTTCAGGATGTGCGCGGAACCTGCCGGACCTCTATTCTCGAGCCAATTGTCGAGATTGAATCCGTTGCCGGGGTACGTTCCGGGTACTGCGCGAGTAGGCGTACGAGGCAAGAAACTGAAACCCGCTCGAGAAACGCTTCTCGGCGCGCACGAGGAGACCCCGATACGTAAGGCGGTAGGGAGCCACTTGCACGTTGATGGGTCCACGTGAGCACAGCGCCCGAGCGTCGTTGGCCTGAGCCGCGCTGCACACGGGAATGGCCGGGCCACGAACGCTGTTGAAACGGTTGACGTCGATGGAGCCACCGTTTTGCGGCACGTGAACGAAGTGACGGTAGACGACGTCCGCGTTCAGCACCAGGCCTCGGACAACCTCCCGCTGCACGCCAAGGTTGGCGTGAACCGCAGATGGATTGCGAACTTCCGCAGGGAATATGGCCGGCGATGCCTGCTTGCTGATCTGGATCTGCTGCACCGTCGGGTCGGCGTTCGCAAGGCTGTCTGCAAGCCCCGCTCTTATCACCGGCAGAACCGCCATCAGGTCTGCGCCTGTAAAAAGTGTCGGCGAGTTGCGGAAGTCGAGCGATGTCCCCGGGGGAACACCTGAAATGCCCGGGATCGGATTCGCAACCGAGCTTCCTGCGAAATTCTGCCGGCCGAGACCGGGAGGGCCGAGGGCAACCCGCTCTGCGTCCATGGTGCCGGTCAGACCTTGCGGCCGGTAGTAACGGCCAGCGCCTGCTCGAACCACGGTCTTTCCGTCTGATGAAGGTGTCCAGACGATACCTGCCACAGGGGAGAAGTTCGTCCAGTTCTTGCGTGTCGGTCCCAGCTCGTCGATGCCGAGAATTGGTTGGAGCAAGGGCGGCTTGTGCAAGTCGTGATTGAGGCTGCCATCGAGTCCCCAGCCCAGGCCGTACGTGAACGTCAAGCGCTCATGCAGGCGCCACTGATCCTCAGCGTAGAGCCACAGTGTGTTCCAGCGTCGGACCAAGCCTCCGTTCTCCTGCGGCACGCCCGGTTCTCCGATCCCTACGACGATGCCCTGAAGAGGGAGCTGGAGAATATCGTCGATCGTACGGAACTGCGCCGGCAGTGGGATTCGCTCCTCCGGCGAGACTCCCGGCAAAGCGTTGAACGCGCGGACGCGGCCCGGCGAGTAAAGCGTGATCGCCACAGGCTCGTTTGCCCAAATGAGATTGCGGTCGCGGTTGTGCTCCCAGTCGACACCGAAGCGGACGCGATGTGTGCCGCCCTGCCAGGTGATGGAGTCATTCAGATGGAATCGGCGTCCGCGAAAGTCGTTCGCGATCGAGTGTCCGATCACAAGCCCGGCTTGCTGGACGTTGATCGACGGAGCGCCAAGTCCAAGGCAACCTTGACAGTCCTGCTCGCCAGGGGCATCCATGCCCGATCTGATGATGAAGGAAGAAAACCGCAGGTCGTTCACCAGCGTCGGTCGAAGGACGCTCGTCACGCCAATCAGACTCTGATCGGCCCGGGTCACGACGCGGCTCCAGTTTGAGGGATAGGCGTTGAGCGATCCCCCGGTGATTGCTGCCGCCGGTCCAAAGGCGCGGCTCGAATCTTGAGAGTAGCGGACGAAGGCCGTGTGCGCACTATTGATTCTCGCGTCGAGCCGTCCGCTGAACAGGGTCACCGACAACGGGCTGCTGGTAATCCGGCTCAAGTGAATGAACTCAGGTGTCAACAGCGTTGTGGTACCAACGCCCCTTTGGTCGTGGCGCTCCCAGTTGCCGAAATAGAACAGGCGATCGCGGCGGATCGGGCCACCGAGCGCGACGCCGAACTGCTGCCGCTGGAAGAACGGATCTGGATTGTTGCGATCGCGGTTGAGGGCTGGATACGCAGACAGGTTGTGGTCGCGGAAAAAATAGAAGATGCTGCCGTGAGGCTCGTTACCTCCAGCGCGCGTGACGACGTTGATCGCACCCGCGTCGGTCATGCCGGCTGACAGGTCGAAATTCACACTCGAGACCTGAAACTCCTGGACCAGCTCCTGCGAAAAACCCATTTGCGCGCCGCCGAGTGCCACCGATGTGACGCTGCCTCCGTCCACCGTGAAGCGCGCACCGCCGATATTTGACGCGGGCGCGCCCAGCATCGGGACAACCGTCCGATTGCGATTGGCGCCTGCCGGGGATTGCAGGCCGGGCTCGAGTTTGGCGAGTTCCAGAAAGTTGCGCCCATTCAGTGGCAACCCCTGGATTTGATCGTGAGTGATCACGCCGCCAACAGAGGCCGAATCGTAATGGAGCTGCGGCAAGGCCGCCTCCACGGTCACCGAGTCGCGCACGTCTCCCAATGGCATTACCAGGTCTGCCCTCGTCGTCGTACCTGCTTCGACCGTCACCGCGCGAACGATCCGCTGGAAACCTGCAGCTTCGACAGTAATCTCATATTCGCCGGGCAAAAGCGCAGGAAAGCTGTACTCCCCCTGCTCGCCGGTGTTGGTCGTTCGCACCTGACGTGTCATCAAGCTGATGGCTTGTGCCTGCGCCCCGATCAACACACCACCGGCTGCGTCGCGCACCACGCCGGTGATCGTGCCTGCCGGCGACTGCGCCAGACAGACACGTGGCCCGAGTACGGACAAGATGCAAACCGCTACTAGGTGCTTCACTGGACAACTCGCCTGTTGCGAACTCTACACGGGAAGCGACGGTGCAGATGCAGATCCGCTTCATGTTCTGCTTGCCGGTTCGTGCCAAGGGTCGTTCCGTCCCCGGGCAAGACGCTTGGCGAGTGCAATGCGAGCGCGTGGTTCGCGTAATTATTGTGGTTTGGTCTGCACGCGCGCCTTCAACTCGTCGAACCAGTTGAGCACCATGTTCAGCCGGCCTGAGCCCGACTCGCTTTTCACCATGACGAAACGCTGATCGAGGCCGACGTCGTAGTTGGGGGTCGTCACGCCAATGCCGAAAGCGTAACGCTGATCGAAGAGCAGCCGGGGCGGCGAGAGCACCAGGTCTGGACGCGCGGACACCTCCACAACCATCATCTTGTTTCCATCGCGGTAGAACACCTCTTTCCCATTGCGATTCCAGCGCGGTTGCCTTCCACCCTGTGTGGAGACCAGCCAACGCCGGTCCGGGCCTGGGAACGGACGCACGTACACCTGGGATGCGCCCGATTCGTCTGAGGCATACGCCAGCCATCGTCCATCTGGGGAGAATTGTGAACCGCCCTCGTACGCGAATCCCTTCACGATCGCCGTCGCTTGTCGCTCGCCCGCGAGCCCGATGGTATACACATCGGCAGACGTCTCAGGCGTGAGCCGGGTAATGGCCAGGGTGGCGCCGTCTGGCGACACTGAGCCCGGGTAATCGTTCACCGACGTACCCGGAATGATCTGCGAGCGGCCGCTGCCGTCGGCATCAATCCACCTCAAGCCCAGTTGTGTCCGAAAGATCACGCGCTTCCCGTCGTGCGACCAGATGGGGAACGAATTCCCCGCTGTTTCGCTGGACGTCAATCGCGTGAACGTCGCACGCGCCGTATCCTGAATCCACAAATCACCACCGCTTGTCCGCAACGGCTCCCGCCGCTTGTTCCGGTGCCATGTAAGCGGCCGTTCCAAGCAGAACACCAACAGCCGTCAACCCCGCCTGGCCAGTGATCGTTGGTGACTGAGACAGATTCGCGACCGCCCTTCCCGGTGGGGGCGCCATCGCCTTGGCCAGACCGAAGTCCAGCACCTTCACGGCGCCATCGGCGCGCACTTTCACATTGGCGGGTTTCAGGTCTCGATGGACGATGTCTTGCTCATGGGCCGCTTCGAGCGCCTCGGCGATCTGGCGCGCGATAGACAACACTTCGTCGAGCGGAAGGGGACCCTGCGCGATGCGATCCGCGAGTGTCGGTCCTTCGACGAGCTCCATCACGAGCCCGCGAACGCTGCTCGAGTCTTCAAAGCCGTAGATCTGCGCAATGTGATGATGGTTCAGCGAGGCAAGCACGCTGGCTTCACGATCGAAGCGCGCCAGGCGATCGGAATCGTTCGCAAAGGACTCGGGAAGGACTTTGATCGCGACATCGCGATTCAGCTTCGTGTCGCGGGCTCGGTACACCTCGCCCATGCCGCCGGCGCCGAGGGCCGACAGGATTTCGTAACTACCCAGGCGTGTGCCTGCAGACAGGGACATTGGCTGGTTCGGAAGGCGATTATACGAACAAGATGAAGTTTGCAGGGCGAAACGTTCAGGAAGCTACCTGACTTTTCTTGACACCCGGCCCTGCCGCTACCTAACCTACGCGTCATGAGATGGTTGCTCGCTCTCGTGCTCATCCCGGTCGTCGCTCTCTCCGCCGAGGACTATCTGACCGAAGGCGTCGACAGCGGACGCACGGGCTGGTTGAAGAACGAAAAGGTCTTCACCACCAGTAACGTCAGCACGATGAAGCTGCTGTGGAAAGTGAAGGTCAACAGCACTCCGCGGCAGATGCACAACCTGTTTGCGCCGCTCACGGTCTCGGGCGTCACGACGCCGCGGGGTGCGCGAGAGCTGGCGGTGTTTGCCGGCATTTCGGACCAGCTGTACGCGATCGACGTCGCCACGGGCGAGACAATCTGGGAAAAGAAGTTCGACAGTATCTACCCGTCGGTCACGACCGGCGTGGGCAGCGTGTTGTGCCCGGGCGGGCAGACCGCGGCACCGGTCATCACGACGACCCCGACGCAGGGCAAATACACGATGTACGCGCTGTCGTGGGATGGCCGTCTGCATACGCTCGACGTCGCGACGGGCGGCGATGTCGCGCCTCCGGAGAAATTCGCGGGACCCAACGGCAAGCCGTACGCGTTGAACCTGTTCAACGGCGTCATCTATACATCGACGGCCCAGGGATGCGGGGGCAATACGAACGCGTTCATCTCCTACGACCTCGCCACGAAGAAGTCGAGCATTTTTGCGCCGGCCGGTGGCGGCATGTGGGGCCGGCGCGGTGTCGCCATCGATCCGGAAGGCCGCATCTTCATGGGCACCGGCGATGCGCCGTTCGTCGCCGAAACAAACAGCCTGGGCACCGCGGTCGTGGCGGCGAAGCTCGATGCCAACAAACAATTGCAGTTTGTCGATTATTTCGCGCCGTCGAACGCCAACTGGCTGTTCCGGCGCGACCTCGACCTGAACGTCTCACCGATGGCCTTCGACTATCGAGGGCGCAAGTTTCTCGTGGCGACGAGCAAGGAATGCCGCTTGTGGCTGCTCGATCGAGATGACCTGGGCGGATCGGACAATCGCAGCACGTTGCAGACCACCCCGCTGCTCTGCAACGACGCGCAGGCGTTCGACGGCAAGGGCATCTGGGGCGCGCTGGCCGCCTGGCAGGACGCCAAGGGGCGTCAATGGGTGATCGCTCCGTTCTACGGACCGGTGAGCCGCATGTTCAAAGCACCGATCGAGCATGCGCGCCCGGTGAACGGCGGCGTCGCGGCCTACACGCTCGAGGAACGGGACGGCAAGTGGCAGCTCGTTCCGCAGTGGCTCTCGCGAGACATGGATCTGGCCGAGCATGCGATCGTCGCCAACGGCGTCATCTTCACCTACGGCAGCGGCGAAGACGCGTCACAGATTGTTCCGGATCGCGCGTTCGATGACCCGGCAGGCCCCCAGATCGGCGGAGCCCTCAGCACTGGCATCGAGCGACGTATTCCGGGCTCCCGCCGTGCCACGCTGTATGCGCTCGATGCGTTGACAGGGCGCGAGCTCTGGAACAGCGGCAACGAGATCGCCGGCTGGAGTCATTACAGCGGCCTGACTGTTGCCAACGGCCGCGCGTTCATTACGACATTCGACGGCATGATCTACGCCTTCGGGGTCAAGCAGTGAGGAGCCCGCTGATGCGCAGCGTTCGCAGCTATTCGCTCGCCGTGATTTGCGCGCTCGCGAGCGCGGCGGGTTGGGCTCAGGGACGCAACGTCGGCTTCGACTGGCCCGCGACCGGTGCCGATGCGCAACGAACTGCGTGGCTCCGCCTGGATCCCAACATCTCGGCCGAGAACCTGTCGAAACCGGGTTTCGAGTTTCTCTGGCGCGAGAAACTGGAGAACGCCCCTCGTCAGGCGGCGTCCCTCAACCAGGGCGTCACCATGAACGGGCTCATCGGCTTTACACCCGTATCGTTTGTCACTGGCGTGTCGAACAACCTTTTCGCCGTCGACAACGACACGGGATTTCCCGTGTGGCAGCGTCGCTTGGACGCACAGCTCCCGGCGCCGACGGCTCGATGTCCAGGGGGAATGACCGGCGCTGCCGGCCGCGTCGTCAGTCTCGTTCGCGAGCCGTTGCAACTGCCTGCGCCGGCTGCTGCGCGCAGCGGATACCGCGGCGGCATCGGGCTGCCCGGTGAGGGCGTTCCGATGGAGATCGCACGTCGTGATGGAGGCGCCGGCCTGCGCGGGCTGTCGCCCATCCCGGCAGCTCGCGGCGGTGCCGGTGGAGGTGTCCAGGCCGGCCGATACGCTGGACCCATTTACGTGGTCTCGAGCGGAGGGACGCTGCACGCCCTCGGACAGAGCTCGGGCATCGATGTAGAAAGGCCGGCGCCTTTTCTCCCTCCGAATGCTCGCTACTCGGATCTCACTGCGATCGGCGGGATGTTGTACACCAGCACGAGCAACGAGTGCGGCGGCGCAGCCAATGGCGTGTGGGCAATCACGCTGGATGCGCAGAAAAAAGTCGTCAGCTCGTGGAAGACCAATGGCGGCAGCCCGGTCGGCAATCTCGCGTTCACGACGGGCGGCAAGATTCTCGTGGCCATCGGCCCGGGCACGACGAGCGCCGGAGGATACGCAAACGCCATCGTCGCGCTCGATCCCAAGACGTTGCAGCCGACCGACTGGTTTTCGAGTCCGTCTGCCGAGTTTGTGACCACGCCCGTCGTCATCGGCCACGCCGGGCGCGAGATCGTCGCCGCTGCGGCGCGCGACGGCCGCGTCTTCCTTCTCGACGCGGCGTCGCTTGGCGGCGCCACTCACACGACGCCGCTCTTCGCATCGACATCGCTCGGAAGCAACTTCGCCCCCGATGCGCTGGCGGCATTCGAGCAGCCTGCGGGCACGCCGTGGCTTCTCGTTCCCACTGCGCGCGCGATCGTCGCGTTCAGGATTGTCCAGGAGGGCGGCAAGGTCGCGCTTCAGCAGGGCTGGACGTCACGTGATCTCGCCGCACCAGCGGCGCCGATTGTGGTCAACGACGTGGTCTTCGCCGCGTCGAGCGGCCGGCCCCAGGGAGCGGCGGTGCTGTACGCATTCGACTCGCGATCGGGCCGCGAGTTGTGGAACAGCGGAAAGACGATGACGTCGTACGTGCCGCCGGGGAATATCTGGTCCAGCAACAGCCAGGTTCACGTCGGCACTCACGACGGCACGGTGTACGCCTTCGGGTATGTGCTCGAGCGCCGGTGACGTGTAGAGGTGCCGGGTCTAAAGAACAAGACCCGGCCTACAGGTACCGACGAGTACGTAGGGTGGGTCCCGACCGGTACGTGGGGCGGGTCTTGCTTTTCAGACCCGCCGGACACTATTCCCCTCCCGAGCCCTTGAACTGATCGTCTTCGTCCGCGAACAGCACGTTGAAGCTCGTCAACGATCCATAACATCCTGTGACATAGCCCTGGAGCTTCACCTTCGCATCCTCCGGCAGGTCGGACGCGTTTACCTGCTGCTCGAGCGACCGCAGCCGGTTGCGGAGCATCACGACTTTGTGAAAGAACGTCTCGATCGGCCAGCTCTTCTCCTGCAATCCCTGTGTGCCCGGCCGAAGCACCATCGTTCCACCGCGCCATTTGTCGGCCGGCGTCACCGCGGTGATGCCGCACTCTTCGCGAATGATCCGGCGCAGGAGCAGCTCGAGGTCGGCGGTCGTCTCAGAGGGCATGGCTGATGTGATCCTTTCGCGATCGCTGACGATGGGAAATGGCTCTCGATCGGCCTGCGACTGGCCGGCGCTGCGCGCCGTGGGCGATGAAACAACCGGCCGCGAGCTGTGCGCACCGATTCTTGGACCGCCACGATAGCTGTGCTCGCTGCCGCAGAAGCCGCAGACCACGCGGAGCGGCTGCCCGGCGCTGTCGGCAGCCATCACCGTGTGAAGGCGATCGGTCTTACATGCGCGGCAGTAGTCTTCCAGCGATTCGCCGGCGCGGTACGCGCGGGTTGATGACATGAGGCCTACATTACAACGCTACAGCGTCAGGGGGATCAACAGCATTGCGACAACTGAGGCGACGAAGCATGCCGCGAACACCAGCAGGCTGAACCCGACGACGTCGCCGAAGCGCAGACGCGTGACGGTGAGAATCGGGATGGCCCAGAACGGCTGAATCAGATGGGCCGTCGCGTCACCATAGGCGTACGACAGAACGGTGGTGCTGACCGACACCCCAAGGTCGCGCGCGGCAGGCAAAAGATATGGCGCCTCGATGAGCCACTTCGACCCGCCGGACGGCACGAACGTCGTCATGAACGCCGAGTACACGTAGACGACCAGCGGGAAGGTCCGCGGTGTCGATATCTCGACAAACAGATGTCCCATCCACTCGCCGAGCGGCGTGTTCTTCATCACGCCGAAAATCCCCGCGTAGAACGGAAACTGCAGGATGATGCCGGAGGCGGTGGACGCTCCGTTGACGAACCCTTTCACGAGCGATTCCGGCCTTCCGTGCAAGAGCAGCGCAAGGGTGAGAAACACCATGTTGTACGCGTTGATGTTCCACGCCGCCATTCCCCGCGTGACGAGCGCGTATCCAAGAGGATAGGCAATCAACGCCGCGGCAAGGAGCGTCCAGCCACGAAATCGATCCAGCCGGCCGGCGATCGTCGATCGATCGGGCGGCAGCTCTGGAATGCGCGGCATGATCGCGTCGGCCTGCGCGGGTGAAAGCGTCACGACGTTGGTCCGCGGGTGCAAGAGCGAAATCGTGATCAGCCCGACTGCGGCGAGGACCAGGAGGAAGACCAGATTGAATGGCGCAAAGATCGTCTGCGTGACCGGCACGAGATGATCGATCACGGGTGTCCCACCCGCCGGCGCGATCAGCGGATTTCCTGGTGTCGCCATGATCAACGGAGCGGAGCCTGAAAGGCCGCCATGCCACACCGTTCCCTGGCCGAGGTACGCAGCAACGGCAAGCAGGCGCACGTCGGTTTTGGGATTCTTCCTGCAGAGAAACGGAATGAACAGGGCTGAAGCCACCAGGCTTAGCGCCCAGTTGAAATACGCGGTCACGATCGAATACGTCGCCATCACCACGACGGCTTGCACCGGCTTGTTCGGATCCGACAAACCGCTCAGCTTCTCGAGCCAGCGAAAAATCGGCGGCGACGACACGCACGCATGCGCCGCGACCAGGGCCAGAGCCAGTTGCATCGACAGTTCGAGCAGCGTCCACATTCCGCCGCCCCAGGCGATGACGGCCGCGTGCGGGCTGACGCCGGCGCCCGTTACCGCGAGCACCAGCACCAGGACCGTGATCATCATGCAGACGACCCACGAGTCCGGGATCCAGCGCTCAGTGAAACGAGAGAGCCTGCCTCCGAGATCGGCAAACCCGCCGCCGCTCTTGTCGTTCATGCGAGCGGCCTTCCGCCATCGATCGGAATCACACAGCCGGTCACCGATCGAAGCGTCGTAGCGACCGCGAGCACCGCATCGGCCACCTCGCCGGGGGATGCCAACCGGCCGAGCGGCGTCCGGCTGAGCTGCTCCTGCCTCCACCGCTCGTCGAGCCCTTTGATGAACTCGGTCTCGACGACCCCCGGCGACACCGACACGACACGAATGGCCGGCGCAAGCGCGCGTGCGAGCGACATCGTCATGGCGTTCAGCGCCGCCTTCGACGCGCAATACGCGACATTGCTGCCGATGCCGATGGTTGCCGCGACAGAAGAGATGTTGACGACGAGCGACGAGAAAGGAGGCTGGGACGCCTCGTCCGCCTCCGCGCTCGAAACAGGCTCGCGGAAGGCTTTTTCGAGCAGCGGCTTGAGCGCGCGGACCGTCGCGAACGGCCCGCGCCAGTTTGTGCGGAAAATCTCATCGATCAGCTCGTCGCCGAGGCCGGTGAGATCCGCATGCGGAACGAACCGTGTCGTCCCTACGCAATTCACGAGAATGTCGGCGCGTCCGTAGCGCGCAGAGATCTGTTCGGCAAACGACGTCAGCGTTCCTTCGTTGACGACGTCTACCTGGAGCGCGCAATGCCGATTCGTTGCCGCGCCGGCGAGCGATGAGACGAGCTTGCCCGCCGCATTGGGGTCGCGGCGGAATCCCACCACAACCGCGGCACCGTTTTCCGCGAGACGCCGGCAGATGGCCGATCCGATTCCGCCAGTCGCACCGGTGATGACTGCGACGCGGTGCGCGAGCGCGGCGTTGCCTGCTGACACGCCGCTCACTTCGAAACGACGGCTTTCGCGTTCTCGGGCGCCGGGCCGGAGCTCGCGGCAGAGTAGAGACGGACGCGAAGGTCCGCCTGCGCCTTGTGCGCCCAGAAGCGCTCGAGCGCGCAGAGGCGCGAGCAGGTACTCGGCGATTTCGGCCGATGCGCCGGGGGCCACTTTCTGGTAGGTCACCGTCTTCAGGAACTTCCCGACCCACAGACCGCCCGTGTATCGCGCGGCGCCGCGCGTAGGCAGCGTGTGGTTCGTGCCGATGACTTTGTCACCGAATGCCACGTTGGTCTCCGGCCCGAGGAAGAGCGCACCGTAATTCTTGAGATGCTCGAGATAGTAGCCGGGATCGCTCGTCAGGACTTCGACGTGCTCGCTCGCAATCTCGTCGGCCACTTCGACCGCCTCGCGATCGCTGTCGACGACGATGATCTGACCGTAGTCGCGCCACGCCGTGCCTGCAACATCTGCGGTCGGCAGCGTCGCAAGCTGGCGGTCGATCTCGGCTGGCACGCCGTCGGCCAGCGCACGCGACGTCGTGATGAGCACGGCGGGAGACGTGGGACCGTGCTCTGCCTGCCCGAGCAAATCCGTTACGACCATTTCCACCGATGCGTGCTCATCGGCAATGACGAGCACTTCCGTCGGCCCGGCGAGCAAATCGATGCCCACACGGCCGAAAAGCTGCCGCTTGGCGTCCGCCACGTACGCATTACCCGGACCGACGAGCATGTCGACGGGCGCAATGGTTTCCGTTCCGAGTGCCATGGCGGCGACGGCCTGCACGCCTCCGAGCACATAAATCTCATCGGCACCACCGAGCGCCATCGCGGCAATCGTCTCAGGATGCGGATCCCCGCCGGTGGGCGGCGTGCATGCCGCGACGCGCGGCACGCCGGCCACTTTCGCCGTCACGATGCTCATGTGGGCCGAGGCGATCATCGGATAGCGCCCGCCCGGCACGTAACAACCGATGCTCTGCACCGGGATGTTCTTGTGGCCGAGGATCACGCCGGGGAGCGTCTCGACCTCGACGTCGCGCAATGCCGCACGCTGCGCTTCGGCGAACCGACGCACCTGCGCCTGCGCGAACCGAATGTCGGCGAGCGCCTGCGGCTCGACCCTGGCGATGAGCGCATCAATCTCTTCCTTCGTCAGCCGAAACGACGGCGGCGACCAGCGGTCGAATTTTTCGGAGTACTCGCGGATGGCCGTGTCACCACGCGCCTCGATGTCGGCAAGGATGCGCTCGACCGTCTCGCGCACGTTCTTGTCGGCGGCACGCGACTGCTCTTCGGCAATGCCTTTTTTCAGATACGCCTTCATGCGTGCATGATGCCACGCCCACTCAATTGTTCAAAACCGAACGCATCAGTCCCTTCGATTTCTCGGGTCGTTGTTCGTTTCGGGCGACGAAACCGTTTTTTCTCAAGTAATCGGAGGAGGCGTCATGCGACACATTTTCAAGATCGTTGCCCTGTTCCTGACTTTCGCTGTGTTCACCGTCGCGGCAACGATTCTCCTGGCCGAAGCACCGCCAGGCGCCACCATTCCGCGCGTGCCCAACCCTCCGCCGGCCGCCGACCTGAAGAGCCTGCCGGGCGATCTGCGAGCAGTCGCGGTACCGGTTCCGTCAAACCTGGGTGACTTCGTCAAGGACCGGTACGATGGCGATCGCCCTCGGCAAGGCACTCTTCTGGGATATGCAGGTCGGCAGCGACGGCGTCCAGGCGTGCGCCAGTTGCCACTTTCGCGCCGGCGCCGATCCCCGATCGAAGAATCAAGTGAGCCCGGGATTGAAACGCGCACCCGTTGCCGATCTCTTCTACTCGACCGGCACAGGTCCGAACTATCAGCTCCAGGCCGCGGATTTTCCGCTGACGAAGCTCGCCAATCCCGGTGTCCGCGGCGGGCTCGCGTCGGTGGCCGACAGCAACGACGCCGTGTCTTCGCAGGGCATCCATCATCCCGGGGATGAAATTGATCCACAAGGCTTTGTCGTCGGTGCCTGGGCGAACACACGCCGGGTCGAGCCGCGCAACACGCCGTCGGTGATCAACGCGGTGTTCAACCACCGCCAGTTCTGGGACGGGCGCGCCGAGAACATCTTCAACGGCGTCAATCACCTCGGCCAGCGCGATCCCGACGCCAGAGTCTTTCGCGCCGACGATCCCAAGAACCCGATCGAAGTGCGGGTCGAGCTCGACAACGCCAGCCTCGCGTCGCAGGCGGTCGCTCCTATCGTGAGCGATATCGAGATGGCCACACCTGGCCGCTCTCGTCTCGATGTGGGAATGGCGCTGGCCAGAGGGAAACACAATCAAGGGAAGAGAATCGCGAAGGTCCGTCCGCTGGCCAAACAGATCGTGTCGCCGACCGACAGCGTGCTGGGCGCGATGAGCAGGTCGCCAAAGCAAGGCCTCTCCGTGAACCGATACGACCAGATGATCAAGGCCGCGTTTTATGAGAAGTGGTGGAAGTCGAAGAAGCTCATCCGGGTGAACGCGGACGGAACGAAAACACTGGTCTCAAAAAACGACGGCGAGTGCGAAGACAGCAGCTGCGACGAGCAGGAGTACGCGCTCATTCAGTACAACTTCTCCCTCTTCTTCGGGATTGCGGTCCAGCTCTACCAGACGACGCTCGTCTCTGACGACACGCCGTGGGATCGCTTCCGCCGTGAGAACCCGACGGAAACGGATCCCGACCTGAATCCCTGGAACAACGCCACGCCGAACCACATCAGCCGCCTTGCTCTCTTCGGCGCGCACCTCTTCAACGATCGCACGCGCGGGGCTACCAACATCCGCTGCTCGAATTGCCACGAGCAGAACGAGCTGACGGATGCATCCGTGCGACGGATTGCTGAGGCCATCAACGGCCCGGTACGCAACCGCGACGGCAACATCATCGACAAGGGGTTCAACAACATCGGTCTCCGGCCGACCGACGACGATCTCGGAGTCGGTGCCAGCGACGCCTTCGGTCCGCTTTCTCTCAGTAAAAGGCTGTTTCCCGGTGCTCTACCGGCGACGTTCGATAGCGCGGCGGTGACGAAGGGCTTCGGCGTCCAAGGCGCGTTTAAGGTGCCTTCGCTGCGAAATGTGGCCCTCACTGCGCCGTACTTCCACAATGGCGACGCGCGCACGCTGCGTGAGGTCGTCGAGCTTTACAGCCGTGGCGGCAACGTGTCCCCCATCCAGGCGCTCGACGGCACCGTCATCGAACCGCTAGGCGTCCCGGTGCTCACTCCCGATGAGATCGACGCGATCGTGGCGTTTCTGGAGTCGCTCACCGACGAGCGGGTCCTCTATCAGCGCGCGCCGTTCGATCACCCCAGATCTTCGTGCCGAACGGACATCCCGGCGGATCCAGTTCCTCGATTGATGCAAATGGCGACGGCCTTGCCGACGATGTGATGGTCGAAATTCCCGCGATCGGCGCCGCGGGTGGAGCGCCACTTCCGGGCTTCCTCAAAGGTGTGTTCGGGCCGAATTAGGAATGGTCCGCCTGAAAGCGGACACTACCGGATCACGTTCTGGAAATAGCTCGGGAGGTCCTTCTTAGTGTCGCGCAGGATTTCGACGATGGACTGCCGATCGGCGAGCGACAGCGCCGACCGGTAGCGTTCAGCGCGTTCCTGTCCGGACAGGACCTCCCACATCCGCCTGTAAATCGGATCTCCTGCACCGGGCGGCAACGCGTCGAAAGCCGGCGCGTAGATCAGATAGCTGCAGGGGTATTTCATGAGGCGCCGATTCAAGTCGAGCTGGTACAGTGAGCGTCCCTTTCGGTCGCGGGGCCCGAGAGACGAGAACCGCTCGGCGAAGCCCGACTTGCCCTGGACGCGGCCGCTCAGCTTCGCTTCGTCGATGAACAACAGGTAGTCCACGACTTCGCTCGCGATCCCGACCATCATCGAAGCTACCCGGCCGTCGTCTTCCGGAGTGGACGTGAATGGCGGGTGCAACGCCGGATCCGCAACGCGCGCTTCCCAGGCCGCGCGCGTCAAGAGGTTCGCCATGCCTGTCTGGTGGCCGAACACGAGATGGGCAACGATATCGCTCGAGAGCGCGCGATAGCCGTCCGCGTCGAACAACCCCTCGGTCGACGCGAGCTGGCGACCTGCGGGTGCGTCTGTTGCGGCGGCGGTGTTTCCCAGGTGCGGCGCAGAACCCGTGCTGCCGGTCACGAACCAGCCTCCAAACCGTCGTGCCAGCGCATCGCTGTGATCGATGCGTCGCGGTACGCCGAATCCCAGAGACGGATCAGAAGGTGGCGTGCTGAATAAGAGGAGGCCCGGCACGCCCAGCGTATCTCCCGTCGAATGACAGCCAAGGCACCGGAAGGCTCGTATGAACTGCGGCGCGTTGTTTGTCGGGCCGGCGCGCTGTTCGAGCGTGTAAAACACCATGCCGGCGGATTGGTCGTGCGCAGCGACTTCGATGAAGTCACCGTCGCGTACCCAGCCGAGCGCGACGCGATCGTTGAAGAAAAGCGCACGAGGGTTCCGTTCGTTGATCAGCTTTCCCTGCAGGCTGTCGCGCGAGAAGACGAGCAACTGCGAATCCACCGGAATCTGCAGCGCTTCGAGCGCCGACCGCAGGAATCCGCCGCGGCCTTCGAACGTGAGCTGAAGGCTCCCTTCCTGGAGCTTTCTGTTCACATCGACGATGGGATTGCTCAGCGGCGTGGTTGAATACTTGATCGCCGGATCCTCAGACGACCCCATGAAGGACCCGGAACGCTGGGCGTCGAGGGTCGCCCAGATGCCGCCGAGGACAGTCAGACAGACCACGAAGGCAAGGACCGTTTTGGGGTGCATGAGGCACCCCGGATTTTGTGCGGCCAGCTTCCTGCCGTCAAGCGAGGGAGGGAATCACGGCCCCTGACATCAGGCGATGACGTGGATCTCGACCGAGCGGATGCGCGTGAAGTCCATCACCCAGTTTGTTTCCCATCTCGTGCCGTCCTCAGAGAACGCCTGTTCCCAGCGCGGCGACGCCGTTCGGACGTGTGACCAGATAGATCGGACGCGGATCGGACGAGCGTCGAACACGTCCGTGCCTTCGAACACGCCGGTGTCGCCGGTGAACGAGCCGATGAGAGGCGGACCGAGATCGCCGTGCCGGCTATCGTTCTGGTAGATCGACCACAGCCTCATCGCCGGATCGAAAATCCGGAAGCCGTGCTCGTCCTCATTTCCGAGGCCATTCGAGATCGGACGGACGGCCAGGACGGTTTCGAACTCGTCCCATTCCACTGATCCTTTGAGGCCTGCTCGCAGCCGCCGGTTATGGATCCGCCACCGGCCAAAGAGGAAATCGAAGTCACGCGCGCCGTTCCCTGAGCGGATAGCTGCGAAGTGCGGAAGCCGCACAGTTGGCAGAATCATGATTGAGCACTCTGGCGCGAATATAGGGCAGGAACCGCCCTAATTCGCTAAGATGCTGTAGCCGATGCCGCATCCGACCCTTCAGATCCTGACGGTGCTGGAGTTGCTGCAGGTGCGCGGCAGGGTCAGTGGCGCGGATCTGGCGCGCCGCCTGGGCGTCGATCGACGAACGGTCCGCCGTTACATCGCCCGGCTCGAGGAACTCGGGGTGCCCATTACGGCGGAGCACGGCCGTGACGGCGCCTATATGCTTGTCTCGGGGTTCAAGCTGCCCCCCATGATGTTCACCGATGAAGAAGCGATCGCACTCTCGATCGGCCTTCTCGCCTGCCGCTGGCTTGGAGTCACCGACGCGCCGGTCGCGGCGGCCAGCGCCGAAGCCAAGCTCGAGCGCGTCATGCCTGCGAGCGTGAAGCAGCGCATGAGCGCAGTCGCCGACACGGTGATGCTCAATCTCACGCGTCCCGTGGTCCAGTCACATGGGAGCCATCTCGCCGCCTTTACGGCAGCGGCACAGAGCCGTACGCGTGTGACAGTGGTCTACCGAAATCGGGAGCAGGACAGAACTCAGCGAGACTTCGACCCCTACGGCATCGCTTACAGCAGTGGTTGCTGGTATGCCGTCGGGATGTGTCACCTGCGCCACGACCTTCGGTCGTTCCGGCTCGACCGCGTGGAGTCCATACGAGCGACAGACGTTACGTTTGCTCGACCCGAGCGATTCGACGCAGTCGCGTATCTGAAGCACGCGCTCGCCGTTTTACCCCGGACATATTCAGTCGAAGTCTTATTGAACGCCGACATGGAATCGGCCCATCGGCATGTCTTCGCGGCGTTCGGAGTGCTCGAATCCATGACCGGAGGAGTGTTGCTGCGCAGCCAGACCGATGATCTTGACTGGTTCGCCCGCGAGCTCGCGCGCCTGCCCTTCGATTTCCAAATCAGACAGCCCGACGAGCTTCGTGACGCCGTCGAGGCGCTCGCACGGCGACTGCTGTCTGCGACGACCACAGATCCGCACCAAGGGAGTTGATGATGAGGCGGCTGCACATGCGTTGGTTGTGTGTCTGCCTGGCCGTGCCGTGCGCAGTCGCCTGTACACAAGGCCCGTCGCCGCTAACCGGAGCGCGTATGACGCCAACCGGCCCGACGACAGTGCCGGCGCCGGCAACTGCTCCGGTATCGATCGAGATGAGCGGAACGGTCGTCGAGATCGGCGCAGGGCCGGTGGCGGGTGCGACGGTCTCTGTCAGAAGCTGTGACGACTCGCCGTCATTCAACCATTTGTTCGGCCAGACACAAACCGATGCCACAGGCGCGTTCCGCCTGACCATCGATTCCGGCTCGCAGCTCTCTGTCGGCTGCGTGGATCTGATCGCAGAGAAAGACGGCTACGAGAGGACGAATGCAGAGCCGGGCGCACCGGGCCATGACAACATCAGGTTCAGACTGCAACGGCTGCGCTCTGCCACGGGCAGGGTCGTGGAAGTCGATGGGGGCCGCCCGGTTGCCGGTGCCAGGGTCACCGTCGGATTCCAGGGACCAGAGACCTTCAGCGACGCCAACGGCTTCTTCGTTCTCAACGGAATCGCGACAACTTTCAGCATCGACAAGAGCGGCTATGTGGCGAGAACTGTGGCGGTGCCAGCAGGACAGGATCTCAATCTTGGAACGATCTACATTCAGCGCACGATTGTGGTCTCAGCCGGATCCACGTTAACGGGACGGCTATCCTCGGCGGATGTGTACTACGACGACTTTTACATCATGGGGGAAGACGCCATTTGCAGCCCGTGCAAGTGGGTCGAGCTCCAAACCGGACAGCAAGACCTCGAAATTCGCCTGCAGTGGTCGGGTGTGATCCCGTTGACAATCTGGGGAGCGACGTTCGACCCCTATAACGAATTCACATCGCCGCCCACACGGCCCGGCGAGTCGAGTCTGTCGCTGCAGGTGCCGGCCGCCACTCGCATCCTGCTCGTGGGCGTTGCCAGTCGGACGCCGGGTCAGCAGACACTGGGGCAGCCAGTACCGTTCGAGCTTTCCGCTGTTGTGCGATAGCGTGAGTGGTCAAACGCGCGGGATAGACTTGGGCCATGGAGCAGCGCATTGCCGACATCGATTTCAACGCGCTCACCGCAGGCCGGTCATTCTTCCGTTCACCCACCGCTTGGGAAGACGAGGTGCTCTACTTCCTGATGCTCGACCGGTTCTCGGATGGACGCGAGACCGGTTACCGGGACAATGGAGGCGCGCTCGTCACCACCGGCACGACTCCGCCATTTCAGTCCTCAGACCGGGGGAACGCCACTTCTACGCCGGCTGACCGGCAGCACTGGGTGGACGCCGGCAACAAGTTCGTCGGCGGCACGCTTCGCGGGCTCGAATCGAAGATCGGTTACCTCGAGCGCCTCGGAATCTCCGCTATCTGGGTCAGTCCGATATTCAAGCAGGTCCCATCGCAGGAGACATTTCACGGATACGGCATCCAGAATTTTCTCGACGTCGATCCCCGCTTTGGCACGCGCGCAGATCTCGTCTCGCTCGTAAACACCGCGCACCAGCACGGCATTCGCGTCATCCTCGACGTGATTCTGAACCACACCGGCGACGTCTTCGAATATCAGTCGCAGCAGTTGCGTTGCGACGTGTTCGACGAACACGGCAACGTCGTGAGGAAGGAAGCGTGCTGGCAGGCGGATGGGACGACCTACGGTGTGGCGGGTTATCGCGACGCGACCGGCAATCCGGCGTTACCGTTCGGGCCGGTGAGCGCCGCGCATTTTCCCGACGCGGCCGTCTGGCCGTCCGAGTTGCAGCCGCCGGCGACATTCACGCGCAGAGGCAAGATTCGCAATTGGGACTACGAGCCGGAATTCCGCGAGGGCGACTTCGAATCACTCAAGGACATCCGCCAGGGCACCGGTTCGGTCGACGACTACCGCCCCTCGGATGCGTTTCTCGCATTGTGCCGGGCGTTTCAGTTCTGGATCGCGTTTGCCGATATCGATGGCTTCCGAATCGATACCGTGAAGCATATGGACGACGGCGCGAGCCGGCTGTTCACCTCGATGATCCACGAATTTGCCCAGAGTCTCGGCAAGGAGAACTTTTATCTCATCGCCGAAATCACCGGGGGCCGGCAGCGGGCGTTCACGACGCTGGAGATCACCGGCATGAACGCCGCGCTCGGCATCGACGACGTGCAGGACAAGATCGAGTACCTCATCAAGGGATTCCGGAATCCCGCCGAGTACTTCGATTTGTTCCGCAATTCCGAGCTCGTGCGCAAGGAGTCGCACGTGTGGTTCAGGAACAAGGTCGTGACGACGTTCGACGACCACGACCAGGTGCGCAAGAGCGGGCGCAAGTCGCGCTTTGCACATGACGAGGACGCGGGGCAGCAGAACATCGAGCGCGTGATCGCGGCACTCGCGTTTCTCGCGACGACGATGGGCATCCCCTGCATCTATTACGGCACCGAGCAGCAGTTCGACGGCCATGGCGACAACGACCGGTTCATCCGCGAGGCGATGTTCGGCGGCGAGTTCGGCGCGTTCGAATCGCGCGGCCGTCACTTCTTCGACGAGACGCGTCCGGCGTATCTGGAGCTGCAGAAGATTCTGCAGCTGCGGCGAAGCAATCTGGTCATTCGACGGGGACGGCAGTTTCTCCGTCAGATTTCAGGCGACGGGCAGAATTTCGGGCCACCCGAAATGGTCGGCGGCGTCATTCGTTCGCTCGTCGCGTGGTCGAGGATTTTCAGCGATCGCGAAGTGGTGCTGGCCGTGAATACTGACGCGGGCGCAGCGCGCACCGCGTGGGTCACGATAGACAACGGGCTGCAGGCAACCGGAAGCCAGCTCACCTGCCTGCATTCCACCAGCGCCGCCCAGATTGGCAGCACGGCAACGGTGGAAGCGCGGAACGGAAAAGCCGTGCAGCTTACCGTCCCGGCCGCCGGCTTCGTCGCGTTCGCTTAACAGCGCGACGCTTCCGTGATTGAGGTGGGGCCGGCGCGGGCAGCTGTTTCAGCATGCGTCCCGTTCGTGCTTCCAATCGAGCCAGCCAGCCAGACTGCAGTTCGAGCCCTGTGCGAAACATCTCGAGGAACGAGGGAGGCAGCATCGAGAAATCGATGGTCTTCAGACCGCCCCAGTCCGGCCGCCGGCCATCGACATCGGTAAACCCGTACTCACGACTCAGCTCCCACGAGCTCCACAGTTGTCCCGTTCGAGCGATCATGTTGGGGTCCTGTGCGAGCGCCGCGACCGCACGGCCCACGTACAAAGGCGATTCCGACTCGAGGAAGTTGCTGTCCTTCGCGCCGGCATCCCGCCAATTGGCTTCCGTCACGCCCAGGCCATCGAGCATCGCCTCAGACCGCAGAAATCCCGGCGTGATCGCGACCGCTGTCACGTTGTGGGCGTGCAGCTCGGACGCCATGTTCAGCGCCAGCCCCTTGATGGCCAGCTTGACCGACCACGCCAGCGGGTTACCGCCGCCGCCGAGGATGTCGCTCTCGGTGACCTCGACGATGAGCCCTCGCCGGTTCTTAATCATCTGCGGCGCCACGTGCTTGGCTGTGATGATGTGTGAGACCAGCGCCTGTCGAAAGACCCGATCCGCGTGTTCGACGTTGACCTGCCAGAACGATCCCCACTGCACCATCAGCGGTTCCTCGCCGGCAATGCTGTTGACGAGCACGTCGATCCGCCCGTGCGCCTTGACAATGCGCGCGACGAGCGCCTCGACCTCGGCCTCGACCGTGTGATCGACGCGCACGGCGATCGCCTTTCCGCCGGCGGCGGCGATCAGTGCCGCCGTTTGGTCGATCGTCTCGGGACGGTTGTAAGGAGATGGCTGGTTCGTCGCGCTTCGGCCGGTGCAATAGACCGTCGCGCCGGCTTCGCCGAGCGCGCGCGCAATCCCCCGTCCGGCGCCTCTCGTGGCGCCGGCCACGAGAGCGATCTGTCCAAGAAGTCGGCCTTGGGGCTGCCGGGTCGCGGAACGCGATGGCAGATGAACCTCCGCTATTTCGGTGTCAGCTTCAACAGCTTGCTCGTCGGCGGTGTGCTCGGGCTCATCGACGGAGTGCCGCTGTCGGTCAAGACGTACAGAGCGCCGTCGGGTCCAACGCGCACATCACGGATGCGCGAACGCAGCTCGGTCAGCAACGGTTCTTCGGCGACCACCTTGTCGTTCACGATCTCGAGCCGATCGAGCATCGCACCTCGTAGACCACCAACGAAAAGGCTGTTCTTCCACTGCGGAAACAGGTTGCCGGTGTAAAACGCGAGACCGGACGGCGCGATCACCGGATCCCAGTAATAGATGGGATCCGGCATACCGTCCTTGTGCGTGCCTTCTCCGATCGGCGTGCCCGGGTAGTCGATGCCGTGCACGACAACCGGCCAGCCGTAGTTCTTACCCTTCTCGACGATGTTGAGCTCGTCGCCGCCACGGGGACCGTGGTCGTTCTGCCACAAACGGCCGGTTTTCGGATCGCGCGCGAAGCCTTCGGGGCTGCGCATGCCATACGCCCAGATTTCGGGCAGCACGCCAGGCTTGCCGACGAACGGATTATCCGACGGTACCGTCCCATCGGGCGCGATGCGAATAATCTTGCCGAGATGGTTGTCCATCTTCTGCGCGACGTCCCAGGGCGGTGAATCGGACCGATCGCCGAGCGTCATCAGGAGATTGCCGTCGGGCGCGATCACGATACGGCCCCCCGTCTTGGCGCCGAGCCGTTTCGAGGGCATGACGGGCAGACCGCGGAAGATGACGGTGGCGTCCTTTACCGAGAGTGTCTTCTCATCGAGGCGCGCCCGGGCAATACAGGTGTTGCTGTTCGTCCCATCGATGTAATTGAAGAAGCTGAAGAAAATCTGCTGGTTCGTCGCAAAATTCGGATCGAGCACGACATCGAGCAGCCCGATGCCTTTCGCGCCGGGAGACGCCACGACCGACACGCCGGCCAATGGCTCCGACACCTTACCGTCGGCGTGGAGAATGCGCAGCCTGCCCGGCAGCCGCTCGGTCAGGATGATGTTTCCACTCGGCAGGAACGCGAGGCTCCACATCACTTCCAGGTTGTCGA
The DNA here is from genome assembly GCA_963811435.1 of Vicinamibacterales bacterium. Taxonomy (GTDB): domain Bacteria; phylum Acidobacteriota; class Vicinamibacteria; order Vicinamibacterales; family JAMQPK01; genus JAMQPK01. The sequence continues at coordinate 856,748 of CAWERD010000002.1, read as the reverse complement.
TGAGGGTCGTCACCTTGAAAGGCGCCGTGGCGTGATAGGGGGCGCGCGTCTGCTCGGGGAAAGAGGGCGCGTTATCCTTCTTTTCCGTCGGGCGCGTATCGATCGGCTGGCCCTCTACTGTGGACAGCCACGGCAGGCGCGCGGCGCCTCCGTTCGAGGGTGCGGCAGCGGGCGGCGTCTGGGCGACAAGCGTCGCGGAAAGAAGCACAAGACAGGCGAAGAGACCCAGCGGCCGTTTCATGAAGAAGCCCCCTTTTCTCTCGCATTATAAGAGAGAGCCGAGAAAAGAGGCGGCTAACCCTGGCGCTCGGCGAAGCGTTTAAAGGACTCCATGTGCCGCCGATGCGCGCGCTTGATCGGGAACCGAGCCATCAGGCCAATAGCGCGGCCGAACAGTCCTTCGAACTGAAACGTCTCCTCGGAGATCAACGTCGTCCTTCCCTCGGCCGCTTTGCGAAGCCTGGCGATGACCGATACAGAGGTGTTGTGCCCCACTAGTGACAGCCTCAATTCGACCGGAGGGTCTTTCGCAACAACTGTTGCCACGAACTCCAAATCATCGCGCTTGGGCACCATCCGGTAAACCGAGCCAGGATCGCCGGGTGTGCCGCTGACGGCTTCGATCCTGTCGATTTCATCCATCCATTTCGGATTGTTATTCGGATCCATGAACAGGCTGGCCACTTTCGACTGCGGGGCGTTGATTTCCAGTTCGACGACGCTCTTCATTGCGCGACGACGAAGGCTTCCTTGTGCAGCACGGCGCCGTCCCGTGTTCTGAGCTCGACTCGCCAGTCACCGGGTTTCACGACTGTGCGGCTGAAGGTGCGAAACCCGCTGCGCTGGTTTTCCTGGATGCGCAGCGGTACATTTCTCTCCAGGTGGTCGTTGCGATACCACCGGTGCTCGACCGTCACGTTGGAAGGAGACTTGATGCGCGTGTAGAAGAACAACTCGCCGGAATCGACCGGGCGACTGGCTGGACTGCACCGCCAGTCTCTCCTCGACAATTCGCTGCAAAGGCTCGCCTCGTCTACGGTTGGGTTCTCGGCAGTCGGTGACGACGCGCGTCTGCTCGGCGGCGCGGATTCGATTGGCCGTTCCGTTTTGCTCGCAACTTTGGGAGCCGCAGGGACGGCGATCGGCTCGGCCGCGGGGACGGCGATTGGCTCGACCGGAGCCGGCTCCGCAACGGGCGCAGGGCGTTCGCTCGGCAGCGAAGGAGCCGCCTGAGAAGCCTGTGAAGTCTGAGCCGTCTCGTCGTTGCCATTCGCCCGGAACCACAATCCTGCGGCGACGATCACGGCCGCGAGTGCAATGACACCGACGATGACGGGCGCACGGGAGGGCGAGACCTCGCCGTCCTCGATCGGCGGTGACACGCTGCTCTCCGCGATCGGCGCGGGCACCTTGCTGTCCGCGATGGGCGGCGGCACATTCGCCTCGCCAGGATGTTCGACGGCCGCGATTGGAGTCGGGACGTCCACCGGCGCGCTCGTGGGCACCAGCTCCGGCAGCGGGGTCCGAGCCTCGAACGGCATTCCTCGAGCGACGCAGAAATCGCGGTAGTTCTTTTCGCTGGTCGCGACAAAGGGGTGATCGGGCTCGAGAGAGGCGATGGCAATCGAGTACGCACGGCGATAGCAGCGTTCGGCTTCGGCCGGCTGATCGATGGTTTCGTACACCACCGCAAGGTTGTTGAGGGTGTTTGCGAGATCGGGATGAAGTGGTCCGAGGCTCTCCTCTTGCCGGGACGCCACATCTCGCAACAGACGCTCTGCTGTCAGGAAATCGCCGGCAGTTGCGGCTTTTTCCGCCTCATCGATCGCAGAGCGAACATCGCGCGCTTCCAACATGCACGTCTCCCCGCCATTGTAGAGCAAGCGGAGATCGTCTCTCCCTCGAATTGTCGCGGCAGATGAGTCGCCCGAGACATCACTAATTGTGTGCCAATCCAGTACACAGTCAGGGGCCCGCAAGTGATAACCGGAAGGCGGCCATCTCTTCACCGTTGCGAACCAGCAGAATGTCGCGGGCCAGAACCGGGTGGTTCCAGGTCTTACCCTCGACGGCTTTGAACCGGGCGAGCTCTGTGAACTTGTCGGAACGTGCGTTCACGAGCGCCAGCTCGCCTTCTTCCGAAAGCACCAGCAGCAAGTCCTGGTCGGGAAGCACGATCAGCTGGCCGTGGCCGTACCGTCCGCCTTTCCACGTGCGCGTGCCGTCGGCGAGGTCGATGCACGCGAGAATGCTGCCGTCGAAGCCGAAGGCGTGGCCGTTGTGCACGACGAAGTCGTTGAAATAAGACTTCAGCCCGTTCGACATCCATCGTTCTTTCACGCTCCATCCGCCCGGCTCTTTTGCCACAGTGACGCGGAGCATGCCGGTTTTGCCGGCAAGTCCGGAGCCGCTGCCGATGAGAAGATCTGTGCCGCCAACGACAGCAGGCTGCACGATGCTGTCGCCCGCCCAGTCGTACTTCCAGAGCACGGTGCCATCGGACGGCGACACGCCAATCGCACCTGGCCCGTTTACGAGCACCACCTGCACAACTCCATCAATCGTGGACAACTGCGGTGAGCTGTAACCATAGCCACCCTTCGGGCCGAACCAGCGAGGCTTTCCCGTGGCCACGTCGTACGCGGCGAGTGCGCCGGCGGTCGCCGCAATCACGACGTCGCCGACGACGAGCGGAGAGCTCGCGATGCCCCAGGCAGGAACTTTGCTGCCTGTGTCGGCCACCGCGTTGCGCGACCAGACGACAGAGCCGTCCCGGTCGTCAAGCGCGTTCAGAATTCCTGTGCCACCGAGCGTGTAGACACGGCCGTTGCTGAGCGTCGGCGTCGCGCGCGGTCCTGCGCCGGCATTCGACTCCCAGAACCGGGCCGCGTCGCGGTGTCTCCATACGGGCTTGCCGGTTTTCACGTTGTAGGCAGACACGACTTCATCGTCACCGCGCTGTTCCTGCGTGAACAGGCGATCGCCGCGAACCGCAAAAGACGACCAGGCTGGTCCGATCGGCGAACGCCACAGCTCGACCGGCGGCGTTCGGGACCAGTCGGTCGCGATCCGCACACCGCGAACGACGCTGTCGCGCTCGGGTCCTCGAAAGCCAGGCCACACAGCGTCGGTCGTCGCGCGTGCCGGATCTTCAGAGCTTGCGGTGGGGCTTTCAGGAGCAGAGTCGAGGGGCTTAGCGCTCAGCTCATCGGGTACTTTCTCAGGCGGCGCAGTGGGTGGCGGAGCGGACGGAAGCGCCGCGGACCCGCCCCGAGCAGAGTCGAGGGGCTCGTCGACGGCTCGCGCCAGGAGCTGTTGCTCCGGCGTTGGCGTCCACCGCCACTCGAGATCCGAATCGGCGTCACCGCTGAGGCCGTTGGTCCGGATGAGCGTCATCGTTCCGCACGCGAGCACGATCGCGGCAACCATCGACGCACGTCGAAGACCAGTGGAGAAATGGCGGCTGGCGACTGCCCAGGCGACGAGCGCCAGACTCAACACCGGGATGGAATAGACGTACAACATGAACCCCATCATCCCGTTCGCCACGGACTCGTGAACGAAGCGTGAGGTTGCAGCCACGGCCACGACCATCAATGCGATCGCGCCCAAGCGCTCCAACCAGGGAGCGCGGCTGAAGAACAGCCACCAGATCAGGATGACCAGCGCGAACACGGCCGCGACGATGATCATGGAGCCGCCCCATTGCGGAGCGAAAGCGGGAACGATCGACCAGGCGAGCCACTGCAGCGCAACAGCGACGATGCCGGGCCACAACCGAACCGGTTTTCGTGGTGTCGAATTGCCCAGGTCCATGACTTACCTGATCGCGCGGCTGCTCACCGAAGCCGGTGAGACCGCTACGCCTCTTTCGAAGGTTGGGTACCTGCAGGCCGTTTCCCGGCTCTTTTCTCGGCCTCGATCGCTGCGGCCTCTGTCTTCGCCTCCATCAGTCTGGCGATGTCGATGCCGAACTGATCCTTCAACATGGACAGCATCGCCGTCATACCACCGCCGACCGTGCCCATGACTTTGCTCACACCCCCCGAGCCGGTCGTTCCATTGCCGTTGCCCATTTCGATGATGTTGATCTTGTCGATGCCTGCGAGCTGCGTGGCGAATGCCTGTGCGAGCTCCGGCATCTTGTCGACGACCATGTTGATGACCGCCGCGTCGTTGAAGTTCTTCCACGCCTCGGCTTTTCGCTGGAGACCTTCCGCTTCCGCCAGAAGCTTCTTCTTGATGACTTCCGCTTCCGCCTCTCCCACCGCAAGCACTTTCGCGGCCTCGGCCCGGCCGATCTTCTCGATCTTGGCGGCTTGGCCGGCGCCCTCGAACTCCAGCTCCCTCTGCGTCGCCTCGGCACGAATGACAGTCGCCTGCTTCTCGCCTTCGGCGCGAAGGATGGCCGCCTGTCGTTCCGCTTCGGCGGGCTTGACGACCGTCGCCTGCAGTTCCTGCTCGCGGCGCGCCGCTTCCTGCGCCTGAACGAGCACTTCCTGCTGCTTGCGAACCTGGTCGATGCGCGTTTCCTGCTCGGTGACCTTCTGACGCGCGATCGCCGTAGCCAGAGGCCCGGCCTGCTCGGCCTCCGCCTCTTTTGCTTGCACCGCTGCGTCGAACTCCGCCTGCCGCGATTCCTTGTCGCGCAGCGACTGCGCGATAGCGACGTCGGCTTCGTAGCGCTTGGTCTTGCCCTCCTGGTCGGCCATCGCCGATTTGATCATCGCGTCGCGCTGAGCGAGAGCCTCGCCGACGACGGCATCGCGCTTGACCTCGGCGGTCCGCCGTTTGCCCAGGGCATCGAGGTACCCCTGCTCGTCGCTGATCTGTTGAATCGTCAGGATGTCGATGTTGACACCCATTTTCTTGAGATCGACCGCGGCCTCGTCTGTCATCTTCTGCGCGAAGGCCTGTCTGTCGGCGTTGATCTCTTCGACGGTGAGTGTGCCGAGAATCGCGCGCAGGTGTCCTTCGAGCGTCTGGAAGATGACCCCTTTGACCTGTTCGGTCGTCATCCCGAGAAAACGCTCCGATGCGCCGCGCAGTGATACGTCGTCGCTGGCGATCTTCACGTTCGCCACCGCCTCGACTGTGACGGCCACGCCTTCCTTGGTATAAGCCCGCTGGATGCGCAGCGGGATCGAGATGATGTTGAGCGAGAGATATGCCACGTCCTCGAGGACCGGTACGCGCAAGGCGGCGCCCCCACGGACGATGCGGAACCCGACAGTGGCGCGGTTCCCTTTCTCGTCCATGAACGCGTGTTTGCGGCCGTAAAAGATCGCAACCGTCGACGGCGGCACTTTGATGTAGTTCCGGGCGAACAGCGCCATCGCGGCGAAGACCCCGAGTAGTCCCAGAAGTACGGCGAGCGCGACGAGCACGGCGGAAGACTCGATTCCTAAGAAATTGATTGGATTCATGGCGAACCTCCCGAAACCTGGGTCACGACGACGGAATCTCCTCTGAGCTCGGTGATGAGGACCTCGCTGCCGCGCGGCACCGCGCGACCGTTCTTCGATCGTGCGAGATGCTCCGTGCGCTCTCCAGCCAGGCTGAGTGAGATCTGACCCACGCCGTCGGCAGGAATCGCCACCGACACTTCGGCGGTCCGACCGACAAGGCGCGTCATCTGGAGCTCACTCGAGGCCTGCTGCGAATACAGCATCTTCGCAAACTGATAGACCAGGCCTGCCATCAGAGCACCCGACGCAATCCCAACGCCCGAGGCCGCCGGGTGCGACAGGTCGTAGTAGCGAGCGACGACCCCACCAACGCCAAAGGCGGTGACGAACGCAGCCATGATCCGCGAGCTGAAGACACTCGGACCGCCGAAATCGCCGGCCACGTCATGGCCGACGAGGTCGTGGTCGGCGCCGAAGAGGTCGCCGACAAAAAGCATGATCAGCAGAAACAGGAAGCCGACTGACGCAATTCCGGCGTAAATAAGCATGAGTCGACCCCGACGCTACAGCCTGAGACTTATCGTTGTCAATTCGTTGGTGGTTGGCAGTTGGTGGTTCTGCGCCACCAACCACGAACCACCAACCCACGAGAGTGCAACCCGGCGGCAGGGCCAATCGTTGGTGTTGACAGACGACAACAACACGCGTTAGTGTCGACTGACGACATCATGACACGCCGCACGCCAATCGCGCGCGCGATGAAGCCGACGTAACGCTCATGAATCTTCGCGATCTCAAACTCCGCGCCCGCGCCCTGTTCGCTCCCCGACGCGTAGAGCGCGAGCTGGATGAAGAGCTCGCGTCCCACATCGAACACGAGACGCAGAAGCACCTCGCTAATGGTGTCGGCCCGGCCGAGGCTCGCGTCCGAGCAAGGGCACGTTTCGGCTCCATGGCGCTAGCCGCCGAAAAGTGTCGCGAAGCGCGTGGCACCGCCTTTATCGACGATGGCGTGCGCGACACGCTCTACGCGTTCCGCACATTCCGGCGCGCACCTCTCGCCGCCATCACCATCGTCGTGACGGTCGCGCTCGGCCTGGGCCTGGTGGCCGTGGTCTTCACATTCGCCAACAGGTTCCTCTTTCAGGTAGACGAGGTCCGTAACCCTGGCGAGCTGTTCGCGGTGATGCGGCCGACGCAATCCGGGGCGAATTCGTTTGTTCCGTTCACTCGGCCACAGTACGAAGCGCTGCTCCGCGAGACCAGCGTCTTCTCTGATGCGTTCGCCAGGCATTCTGTCGACAACCGCATCGACGGCCGCATGATGTCGGGCACGCTCGTCACCGGCAACTTCTTCCAGGTGCTCGGCGTCGATGCGGCGCTCGGACGCACGCTCACGCCCGCAGACGATGACCGCTTCGCCGCCCGGCCCGTCGTCGTGCTCAGCCACCGGGGCTGGTCCCGGCACTTCGCAAACGATCCCGGCGTGATCGGACGCACCATGCTCGTCAACGGCGTCTCGTTCCACATCGTGGGCGTCATGCCGGAGGGGTTCCGCGGACTTACGTCGACTGCACCTCACTACTGGGCGCCGCTCTCGCTTCTCGCCCAGTTCCGTCCGATCCACGCAGGACGCGAAGACACCATCGGCATCGACATCATCGGACGTCTAAAGCCTGGGGTGTCGCGACAGGCGGCCCTTGCAGGGCTCGTCGTGTGGGATTCGAGAGGTCTCGAGGGCACTGTCGGCCGGCGTGCTGCGAATGTCACTCTCGAGCCGAGGCTGGGAACCATCCCGGACCCGGCAGAGGCCGTGCTCGTGCTCAGTCCCTTCTTCTTCGCCTTCGGCTTGATCCTGATGATTGGGTGCGCGAACGTGTCCAACCTCCTGCTGGCACGCGCGGTATCACGTCAGCGCGAGATCGGCATCCGGCTTGCGATGGGCGCCGCCCGACGGCGCATCATCCGGCAACTGCTCACCGAAAGCCTGCTCCTCGCCTTTGCCGCCGCGGCGCTCGGCTTCGCCGTCTCGCGTCTGGTACTCGAGGCCACGGTCCATGCTGTGGCGAGTACCCTGGCGCCGGAGGTTGCGGAGAACGTTGGGTTCTCGGCGCCCGCCGCGGACTGGCGCGTGGGCCTGTTCCTCCTGTGCGGTGCGATTGCCTCGACTGTCATTTTTGGGCTCGCGCCGGCGTTGCAGGCGACACGCCTCGAACTGGTGCGGACGATTCGCGGCGAAGTGACGCGCGATTCGCGCCCGGGCCGCGCTCGTAACGTGCTCGTCGGGATGCAGGTCACCGCATCGACGCTGTTGCTGATTTGCTCTGCCATCTTCTTGCGGAGTGCTCTTGCGTCTGCCACCGCCGATCCCGGCATTCGGACCGCCGACACGCTCGTCGTCGAGATCCTCAACGAACAAACGCGCAAGCCAATACTCGAGGCCGTGAGGGCCGAACCGTAAGTCGCGTCGGTGGCGGCATCATCGTACGCACGGCCCGCCGTAGCAAATGCTCCAGCCTTTGGCGATGGTGCGGCGGGCAAGCCAGGCCGCACGTCGACCGTCACCTCCCGGTTCGTCTCACGGGAGTACTTCAGCGTGCTTGGCATCGAGGTATTGCGAGGACGTGTCTTCACACAGGCCGAACGCAGCCCAAACGCGGGCGTGGCCGTCGTGTCCGAATCCGTCGCGCGTCAGTTATGGCCGGAAGGCACTGCCCTGGGACAAGTTCTGCATCTCGAGCTTGATTCAGATTCCGAAACGCGCGGGCGCGTCGAGCCGGCTCTGCGCTTGAGCACCCTGACCGTCGTTGGAGTCGCCCGCGACGTCGCCGGGTTCCACCTGGCGGAGTTCAAGGTGGCCGGTGTGTACATACCGACCAGCACCGAGGAGGCCAACACGTGGCTGACCGTGCGCATTCACGGCGATCCCGAGCAGGCACGCCGCGCGCTCCTCCAACGTCTCACGGCCATCGATCCCAACATGGGCGAGGTCAGGACGATGCGGTTGCTGGCCTGGATGGAGACCTATATCCTGCAGATCGCCTTCTGGCTGACGCTGGTGCTTGGAGGCCTTGCGCTCGCGCTGACGTTGTCGGGGCTTTTCAGCGTCCTGTCATATCTCGTCGAGCAGCGCCGGCGAGAGATCGGCGTGCGCATGGCGCTTGGCGCGACCACACGAAACGTCGGCGCGTTGGTGTTGTCACAGTCCGTCCGCCCTGTCGGCGCCGGGTTGATCACGGGTGGTGGCCTTGCCGCGGCGCTGGGGATCGTGCTCATGGCGACGCCCGCCGCCTCGGGGATCGGCGAGATCGTTCATGTCTTCGATCCCGTCGCGTATACCTCGAGCCTGCTGTTCATCGTCACGGCGTGCATACTTGCCGCGCTGATTCCTGCTCTTCGGGCCGCGCACGTCGATCCGGTCGCCTCCCTCAAGCAGGACTAAGCACGAAACGGCCCCCGTTTCGGCCGTTTCCGTCCGGTTAGAAATTGAGCGAGATCTGCAGTCCTCCCGCGCGACGGCCAATGATCGGTGTGGCGCGCAGTCGGGTTGTTCCCCGATCAGCTTCGTAGATCGTCCTTCGTCCGCGAATCAGCGCATCGATGCCGATGCCAATGCCCGCGCCAATCGCGCCGGTCCGGAGCATCGGCCCGATGTCGTCGCGGCAGTTCTCCCAGGTTTCCGTCAGACGGCACATGACGAGCCCCGACGCCACCGCCGCACCAGCCCCGATCAGCGCGCCGTTTATCACCGAGTCGGCATGGCGCACTCTGACCCGCATGATGTCGGCCGTGGGGCGCCGCTGAAGGTGTCCGCCGGCGGTCGTGGTCACGATGTCGCCAGACACGCCGACGATTCGAGTCTTTTCTTCCCGTCCAGCGGGATCGGTAATCCAGACAGTTTTGCCTGGAATCAAAGTGCTTTCCAGGTTCGGCGCAGCCCCTTGAGGCGTCTGAGCCGAGACCGCAGAAGCGGTTGAGACGGCAAACAAGATAAGTAGAGCGATACGCATGACTCCCCCTCATAAGTTCATGCGTCACGCGCGCAAGAATCGGCTCAAACGACGACCGGTACGTTACAGTTTTCTAAACCTGCCGCTCTTCACAATTCGAACCGGTTCGGCTCCGACCACCCGCTTCACCGACTCCCGGGTCGGTCTGTCGTCGTGCTCGACGTGAACGACCAGCACGTAGTCGTCGCCGCCGCCTTCGGCTCGCTCCACCCCGACGCCGCAGACGCCGGGAAGTTGCAGGAGGCGGCGTCCGTGACGTCGTTTCAGATCACTCACCTCTGTCTTCTGAGACACATGCACCTCATGCCATTCGAACGCGGAGCGAGCGCAGGACGTCGGCGATGTGGTTGGCGATGGTGTAACTTGGTGACCCGCCAAACAACAGCCCGACGGCCGCGTTCGTGCCTCGCTGCAGGATAATCGAACCAGAATCGCCGCTGTCGCTGAACATGGTGCCGCTCGCCCCGTGGATGATGATCTGGTTCTCGAACGTAAATTCCGCCGTTTCGTATTCGACGATCACATCGGTGTCGACACTGGTGATGCGGCCGGCCGTGTAGCTCGTGGTGCGGCCGAACTTGTGCACCATCATGTCGATTTCCGCCACCGCGGTGCCGGCCGGCGCGCCGATGTGGAGCACTTCGCGGTCCAGCAGGTTACGGGCCAGCGGCTCGGCAATCGCCGCGTCGATGCGGTTGTATCGGTCTGCCTTCAGCTTGATGAAGCGCGTCAGCTCGGCGATCTGGTCCCCGGCGAGCCGGCCGCCGTCCATCAGCGCCGGCTGGTAAATCGGTGACCCGATCGGCATGCGGTTCTCGTCTGCGAGGACGTGGTTGTTGCTCAGGATGAAGATCTTGCGGGAGGTCCTGACGAGCGCGCCGAAGGTGCCCGTCATCACGAACTGATCGCCGGGGATTCGAAATCCGACTGAACAGCCCGGCTGTGCGGGCCGCATGCGGACGCGCGGGTTCGGCAGCGTGGCGTCTGCCGCACGCGCGCGTTTCCGGCGCTTCGCGAACGCGCGGAACGCGCCCGTCTCTTCGATATCGACCGGCAGGCCATCGATGTTCTTGGGCAGGACCATGTTCCGTGAGACGGCGCCGGTGGGAAACTTCGTCTTGACGAAGAACTTCACCGCCATCACGCCGGTGGGTTTCCCCTTGACGGTTTTTTCGGCGATGCCGACCCCGACGACGTTGTCGTTCCGTCGCGCGGGCGTGGCACGCACCGCTCGCGCCACCGCATGGGCGCCGGCGCGCCGCACGGCACCGACCGTGACCCTCGCGACTTCCGGCGTCAGCAAGAGACGTTCGGACCAGGCCCGCTTGGCGTCGCGAAAGTCCCGCGCAGAGAACGCGCGCGCCGAGATGAGACCGGTGTGCTTTGCCATGCATTGTGCCTTTCTTAGACGGGATTGCTGGACCTTGGCCGTTGTGTAGCACCCTCCGCAATCCGCAGTCAACACTCCAGTCTGACGGGTTCTCTGAGAGGTTCCCGACACGCTCTGCTCTTGAATGGCTTATGCTTCTGCTGTGCGACGCGTCACGTGCGTCATCTTTCTGCTCACCCTTCTCAGCAGCCCCCTGGATGCGCAGAGTCCTCTGCCGGCAGAAATCGATCGTCGCGAAAAGCAAATCGCAAGCAAAGTGATCGCATGGCGCCGTGACTTTCACGAGCATCCAGAGCTGGGGAATCGCGAAACACGCACGGCGAAGATCGTGGCCGATCATCTGCGAAGTCTCGGGATCGAAGTTCGCGCCGGCGTCGGGCACACCGGCGTCGTCGGTGTGCTTCGCGGCGGCCGTCCGGGCAAAGTGGTTGCGCTTCGCGCCGACATGGACGGATTGCCGGTCACCGAACAGGTGAGCCTGCCGTTTGCGTCGAAGGTGAAGGCGACCTACAACGGGCAGGAAGTCGGCGTGATGCACGCCTGCGGTCACGACAACCACGTGGCCATTCTCATGGGCGTCGCCGAAATCCTCGCTGGGATGAAGGATCAGTTGCCGGGAACCGTGAAATTCCTGTTTCAGCCGGCGGAAGAGGGAGCGCCCAGCGGAGAGGAAGGCGGCGCGGCCCTCATGGTCAAAGAAGGCGCCTTTGATAACCCCAGGCCGGATGCCGTCTTTGGCCTGCACGTCTGGAGCTCAAGCAATGTGGGCCAAATCGGGTACCGCTCCGGGGGAACGATGGCCAGTTCGGATCTGCTCCGGATCACCGTGAAGGGCAAGCAAACTCACGGCGCCGCACCCTGGGCGGGCGTGGATCCCATTGTCGTGAGCTCACAGATCGTTCTCGGGCTGCAAACGATCGCGAGCCGTCAGCTCAACGTGACCAGGACCCCCTCGATCATTACGATCGGCAGCATCCACGGCGGCGTTCGGTACAACATCATCCCCGACGAAGTGCAGCTCGACGGAACCATCCGCACGTTCAGTTCTGACGTGCAGGACGACATGCACCGCCGGATCAAGCTGACCGCCGAGTCGATCGCGGCGAGCGCCGGCGCCACGGCGAATGTGGTGATCACCCGGCAATATCCTGTGACCGTGAACGATCCCGCGCTCACCGCAACGATGCTGTCTACTCTACGGCGCGTGGCCGGAGCGGACATGGTGTCTGAAGCGCCCCTGGTAACAGCCGCCGAGGATTTTTCGTTCTTCGCTCAAAGAGCGCCGGGGCTGTTCATCTTTCTCGGGTCGACCAGGAAGGGCGTGGACGCCGCGACCGCGCCGGCGAATCACTCGCCGCTATACGACGTGGATGAGGGCGTGCTGCCGCTCGGCGTTCGGGCGCTCGCCAATCTCGCTGCCGACTTTCTGTCGCAGCCGTAACTCCAACGATCCTCATCTGCTCTCCGGGCTGAGCTTCTGCATCTCCTTCTGCATCGACGCGAGCTCCGCCTCGTTGTCGAGCATGAACTTCACGTTGTCGGGATTGACTTCCTTGAGATCCTTGGGCAGCTCCTTGAGCAAGCCGGATTTCTGAAAGCCCGCGACCATGCCGGCCATGATCGACGCCATCATGTACTTTGAATAGTCACGCGGTGTCAGGCCCGCCTTATTCAGCGCCGACATGAAACGGGCGTTCGACTTGATCACGGCCTCCATCTCGTTCAGGTTCTTCGCGTTGTTCAAGTTCATGCCGCCGCCTGTCGCCTGTTCGAGCGCCTCTTCCTGCTGCTCGGCCAGCATCTGCAGCTTCTCGAGCCGTTCGGATTCGGCGTCGGTGAGCTCCTCTTTCTTCGAGAGCGTCTCGATCTCGGCCTTCGTTTTCTGGAGTGCCTGGAACTTTGGATCGCCCGCCATGTCCTGCATGATGGAACGCATCAGCGCGTAGATCTTCTTCGTCGTCTCCATCGTGAGCCGGTACGAGGCGAGCTCTTTGCTGTCGGCGGCAGAAAAGCCGGGGCTCTGGGCGCTGGGTGCCGACACCAGCGCCACGATCGTCGATACAACCAGCAGTGCTTGAATGAAGGGCTTCATGGGGTCCTCTCGTGCCCGCCCGCGTTCCGGGACGATCGCCCGGGGCGGACGTGCGTGGCGTGCAGAGAGCATTATAACAATCGTCGCGGCGAACCACGCCTTGCGCGAGCCCGTGCCGAAGGTGAATACTCGTTAACCGCGCCATGTTCCGCCGCGCTGCAAAACGAGTCGGGCCCGTCCTGGCATTCTGGTCGATCGCAGGTCTGTCGGCAGCTCAGCCGCCGCCGGGCACCTCCACGTCTGTAACCGCCCAGTCGATTCGCGTCGACGCCGTGTCGGTGCCGCTCAATCCTCGAGACCCGTCGGTCACAGCGCTCGGGGACTTTTTCTACGCCGGTGGCCTCTGGCTCACTTCCAAGCAGACCGATCGCTTCCGCGAGCTCTCAGACATCGTCGTCACAGGACACGACAGGCTCATTGCCGTTGGAGATGGGGGCGTGCTTTTCAGCGCCAGGCTGGTTTTCGATGCTGATCAGCGGTTGATTGGCGTGGCGGACGCCAGTTTGGCGCCACTGACCGGCGAGGACGGAAAGCCCCTGACCGACGCGCGTCGCGCCGATGCGGAGGGGCTGGCGATATTGGCCAATGGCGACCGTCTCGTGAGTTTCGAGCGCGACCAGCGGGTCTGGCTGTATCCCACAGCCGGAGGAGCGCCACGTGCTGTGCAGTCACCAAAGGCGAACTTCCCGTTGAATTTCGGAATGGAGGCGATTGCTGTAGATCCTGACGTCGGACCCGATGCTTACGTTGTTGGCGAGGAGATGTCTGGCAAAACGTGGACGTGCCGCTTGACGATGCCGTGCGTAGAGGGTCGCACGCTGGAAAAGCCCGGCGAATTCGGCCTCGTTGCGATGAATCACCTCGGCGAAGGCACGGTGGCCTACCTTCTGCGCGCGTACGATCCTTTTCGTGGCAGTCGGATCATGCTGCAGATTCTCCGTGGCACGACCGTGATCGCTCAAATGGAGCTGGCGCTCCCGCTGACCGTGGACAACTTCGAGGGGCTGGCGTCTGTGCCGTTCCCGAATGGCCGCACGCGTTTTTATCTGATGTCGGACGACAACGGTTCATCTTCTCAACGCACGCTGCTTCTGGCCTTCGATTGGCGGCCGAAAAGCAGCGCCGATCTGCGCTGACATGACGTCGATGTCAGGCCGCTTGTATCATCACACCGCATGACGACAACCGCCAACGAAGCCAAGCTTCAGCGCGCCTTCGACGCCTGGAACGCAGGCGATCTGGACAGCTATCTGGCGCTGTACGACGATTCGATCAAACTCCACGGCTATTCGCCCGAGCCGATGGACAAAGCCTCGGTTCGCGGCTTCTACCAGATGATCCATCATGCGTTCGACGGCCCCAAGCTGACGTTTCACGACGTGTTCAGCAACGGCGATCGACTCGCGGTTCGCTTTACGATGACAGGCACGCACCGGGGAGCGTTCCTCGGCATACCGCCGACAGGACGCAATATCGCCGTGGACGGCATCACGATTCTCCGCTTCATGAACGGAAAATGCGTGGAGCGCTGGTCGCGCGTCGACATGTATGCCTGGCTCTTGCAGCTCGGCGCCGTTCAGCCTCTTGGGTGAGCGATCTAAAGAAAAGATGCGCGCACAATCGCAGCGCCACCACGAACGGGGAACTTGGAACAGGAACTCGGAACGCACGAGCGCTAGCGAGTGCCCTGCTTGGCTTCGGTCAACTCCGGCAGGCCTGCGTCTGCATTCGCCCACAACTTCAGGAATCGCCCGTACTCGACCCGAGCGCCGGCTCCGTCGCCTTCTTTGTTCAGTAGACGCGCCAGCTCGAGAACGTGCCGGGGCTCGAGCGCCGCAGACGACCGGTTATCGGGCCCGCCAGTGGTCAGACGTCTGTATGCTTCGATGGCAGCCGCCCGGTTGCCGCGCGTAATCTCCAGGCGCGCCGGCCCATCGCGCGACGGCAGGTTGGTCGCAAAGACCGTCGACGCATCGCGTCCGAGCGTGAGCCACGCTGGCGTTTGCGCAGATTTGAAGCTCAACGCCGCCTGATCGTACCGGCCTTGGGCGAGCGCCACCTCTCCTTCGAGCGCCGCGACCCAGTTCGATTCGACGCGGTCGTTGCTGTCGTAATGTGACTTCAGCGAGGCGAGACGCGAGACGGCGTTCGTCACGTTCCCGGCTCGAATCTCAGCCACTCCACCGAACAGGTTCGCAAGCACCAGCAACGAATGCCCCTGCCGCTCGGCGAGCGCCTTCTCGGCGGCACGGACGTCCTCGAGGGCGCGCGCATACTGTTTCTGCTCGATCGACAGCCAGGCCGAGGTCAACAACGCCCCCGCATTTATCTCGGCGTCGTCGTCTTCACGTCGCCCCTTGTCGAGAACCTCCCCAGCCTCACGATAGCGGCCAAGCCGCGATAACAGGAACGCCTGGATCCTGAAATCCGGCGACTCGTGATCGAGAGCTTCGTCGTACCGGCCAAGCGCGGCGAGCGCGAGACCGCGGCCAAGGATCGAGGCATGGAAGGCGGGATCGATCGCAAGCGCCCGCGAGTACGCTTCGAGCGCTTTCTCCGGCATCCCGTTCGCGAGATAGCCCTCGCCGAGACTGTCCCAGGGGTTCGCCTGGCCCGGCGAGTTGTTCGCGACACCCTGAAACTGTTCGACGGCCTCCTCAAACTCACCATCTTCGAGCAACGAATATCCGTATACGTTGCTGAACGCGTTCCCGACCGGCGATGATCTGAGCGCATACCAGGCAATTGCGGCGATTGCCAGGCCGATGACGAACAGCGGAAGGCTTGCCGCCAGACGCCTCGGGATGTACGGAATCCGCGCGCGTGCGCGCGCGACCTTGGCCGGTCCTTGCAGTTCCTGTAAGGCAACGTGCACGTCTGCTGCGTGCTGATATCGATCGCCGGGATTTTTCGCGAGACAACGGTGAATGATGGCGCCCATTGATGCAGGAACGTTGGACGGCAACGTCGCCGGCGGTTCGTGGAGAATCGCGGCGCTCACTTCAAAGCCGGTCGCGCCTGTGAACGGGCGCTGGCCGGTCACCATTTCATACAGCAGCACGCCGAGCGCCCAGATGTCTGCGCGCTGGTCGCCGCGTTGCCCCCGCAACAGCTCCGGCGCCATGTATGGCAGCGTGCCGGCGATCATCCCTTCGTCGGTCAGCGAACGTTGCGAGTGCGAAAGCGCATCAATCTGGTGCGTGTCGAGCATCCGCGCGAGACCGAAGTCGAGCACCTTCGCGCCGCGCTTGGGCGTGATCATCACGTTCGTGCTCTTCAGATCGCGGTGCGTCACGCCGTGTTCGTGCGCGTGGGCGAGCGCGTCGGCGATCTCGATCCCGTACTGCCTCGCATTCGCGATCGACAGCGGCGCCTCTCGCAGCAGATCCGCCAGCGATCGCCCGAGCACGAGCTCCATGACGACAAACTGCTGGCCGTCGGCGCGACCGACGTCGTAGATGTGGCAGATGTTCGGATGGCTCAGCCGCGACGCGTGCTGCGCTTCCCGGCGCAGCCTCGACTGTGCGTCTTCACCGTCGAACGACGCCATCTTCAGCGCGACCTCGCGGCCGAGCTCGACATCGCGCGCGGCATAAACGTGCCCCATGCCGCCGCTGCCGAGGAGTCGCCCGATCTCGTAGTGACTGATGACGCGGCCCGTCAACACACTCGCGGAGGGCGGCTGCTCGAGAAAGCCGGCAGACTCGACCTGCGCGTCGAGCAGGCGCTCGACCTCGGCGCGAACCGAGTCGTCGTCCGCGGTGAGCTTGGAGACGAACGCGCGACGCGCGCCGGCCTCTTGTTGGAGTGCCGCGTGGAAAACGTCTTTGACGCGCGCCCACTGCTCGGGATTCATGGTGTGGAAGTGGGAGTGGGTGTGACCGTGATCACGACATTCCCCTTCTTGTGCCCCTGCTCAACGTACTTGAACGCGTCCGCGATTTGCTCCAATGGATAACATCTGTCGATGACGGGCTTGAGCTTGCCGGCCGCGGCAAGCTCTGCAATGAATGTCATTCTCTCCGGATTTTCCAGGGCCACGCCGCCTTTGAGTTTCTTACCGCCGGCAATGGACGTCCAGATGATCCGAACGATGTCAGTCAAACCCATGATGTTTTGAAGAAAGATTCCGTGGGGCTTCAGCGAATGCCGGCATCGCTGAAACGTCGTCGCGCCGACGATGTCGAATATCAGGTCGTAAGTATCTGCATTCGTAGTGAAGTCTTCCTTCGTGTAGTCGATCACCTTGTCCGCGCCCAGGGACTTCACCATTTCCACGTTCGCACCGCTGCACACGGCGGTGACGGTCGCCCCAAAGTGTCTGGCCAGCTGCACTCCGGCCGAGCCGACGCTCCCGGAAGCGCCGATGATCAGAACCTTCTGGCCAGCTTGGATCTTCCCCAGGTCGCGGAGGAAATACAACGCGGTGTTCGCCCCGAACGGAAGGGCCACGGCCTCCTCCCAACTCAGCGAATCCGGCTTGAACGCCAGCGCTCCCTTTTCACGAAGGCATGCGTACTGGGCATGCCCGCCACCCGCCATGCCGGTGGAGGCAACGACCCGATCCCCACTTCTAAATCTCTTTACGTCTTTCCCCGCGCTCTCCACTTCCCCGGCTAACTCGGTCCCGAGGATGCGTGCTCTCCATGGCCTTCCAAGGCCAAACATGAGCTTCGCCATCGGGCGCATGGAGTTAGTTACGAACGTGAAGTTGCGGATGTTGCAGTCGGCGGTCGACACCGTAGTCGCGTGTATGGCGATCAGGACTTCGTTGTCCTTGGGAGAGGGTTTGTTCACTTCCTGGAACTGAAGAAGATCGGGAGAGCCGTATCGGGTGTGCAGAATCGCTTTCATCTGCGACTCACCCTGACGAGCCACAAGCCAAAACCGATCATCCATGCCGGCAGAAGATAGTTGTTGGCTGCCGCCACAGGGTCGACGGCTGGCGACACGTTGCGCCACATGCCAATCAGGCCTGAGGCGCCTGTCAGCAATGCCCCACCAACTGAGCCATGTGGGCGCTCGCTCGTGCCGCAACAGACCGACGCCCGAAAGCACGAAAAACACGCTGAAGCTGAGCTCACCGAGAAACTCGCCAACGAAATTTCCCAGGTAAGTGTTCAGCCCGTCGAAGACCGCCGCGAGGACGAGACGCTCGCCTTCGGCGGCCGAGCCCCATGCGCGCGCGAGCTCCCAATGCACACTCGGCCAACGAATCAGTCCGAGCATCATGGTGACGGCGGCCAGGAAGGCGAACAGCAGTCCGACCCGCATCGGTCCTGGCGCACGCTCACGGAGTGCCTCGAACGCGCCGACGCCAGCCGGAATGAACACGAGTGGAAGAACTCCGTAGAGCGCCCATGCGGTCCGACCCGCGGCCCCGGTCGCCAGGAGAGCCGGGAGTACGACCTGCGCACTGCCGTCGAGAATTTCAGGATAGTGGAAGCGAGCGGCCAGGTACGAGAATACGCCGAGAAACGCAAGAGCACCCGCGACGAGCGCGATGCCGCCGGCCAAGATCGTTCCCTTTGCCGCGCTCCGGCCATTCGGACGTTCTTGGACTGACATGGTCGAAAAGGACGATTCTAGCCGCGAACTTCCCACGCCCGTATAATTCGACGAACCGGAAGGTGATTCGTGACCAACATTGATCGACGACGCTTCTTGACCACGTCTCTTGCGTCGCTTGGACTCGCGGCCACCGCCAGCGAACCATTGGCAACGTTCGCCCAGCCGGCGGCGAGCGCCAAGCCGCAGCGCATCGACATCCATCATCATTTCGCGCCGCCGGCATGGATCGCCGAGGTCAAGGGGCGGCCACTGCTCCAACCCGCGAACACCAACTGGACGCCCGCGAAGTCAATTGAGGATATGGACAGGGGTGGCGTCGCGGCCGCGGTGGTGTCGATCACCAATCCGGGCTTGTGGTTCGGAGACGCGGCGGTCACGCGCCGCCTCGCCCGGGCGTGCAATGAGTACGGTGCGAAGCTGGTGCAGGATCACCCAACCCGGTTCGGCTTGTTCGCGGCCATGCCACTGCCGGACGTCGATGACACGTTGAAGGAGATCGAGTACGCCTGCGACACGCTCAAGGCCGACGGCATCGCCCTGCTCACCAGCTACAGCGATACCTGGCTGGGCAATCCCGCCTACCGAGCAGTGATGGAAGAGCTCAACCGGCGCAAGGCCGTCGTCCACGTCCACCCGACCGCCGCCAACTGCTGCAGAAACCTGAGCTACGGAGTAGCGCCGGGGACGATCGAGTACGGAACCGACACGACCCGCGCGATCATCGGTGTGACGTTCAGCGGCGATGCCGCACGTTTCCCCGACATCCGCTTCATCTGGTCGCACGCGGGCGGCTCGGCACCGTTTCTGGCAGGACGCATCGACGGCGGTTCGCGCAACGCCGCGGATCGCATGCCCGACGGGTTCATCCACGAAGCGAAGAAGTTCTACTACGACACGGCAGGCGCCACCAACCGTGGCGCACTCGCTTCTCTGTTGCAGCTCGTTACCTCGTCGCAGGTGTTGTTCGGGACCGACTTCCCGCCGGGAGGAAGCAGTCTGGAGATCGCCAAGGCACTCGCCGAGGTTGGTGTCTTCGAGGGCAGCGCCCTGCGCGCTGTCGAGCGAGACAACGCGGTGAGACTTCTGCCACGACTCCGCGTGCCCGCAATGATGTAGTGTCCGGCTAAAGCCGGACACTACTCGATTGGCTCCAGCTTCACGATCGATGCGCCGTGATTGCTGCCCACCCAGAAGGTCGGTGGCGATGTTCGATTTTCGACAAAGACTCTTCTGACGTTAGTTGGTCTTGGAAGCATGTACTCGGTGAACTGTCCGGTCTCCGGATCGAGCCGCAGGATGCGATCGGTGAACTCGTTGCCGCTCCACACCTTCCCGTCCTTGTCGACGGTCACGTCGTACGGCCACGTTCCCGGCGTCGGCGCCGCCCATTCCTGAAACTTTTCGGTGCGCGTGTCGAACATGCCGATCCGATCGCCATTGTTCTCGCCGAACCACAGCCGATCTTGCGCGTCCATCATCCCGCGCCGCGGCCCAGAACGAGGAGTCGGCGTTTTGTAGATGGTGATCTTTCCCGTCTTTCCGTCGATTCTCCCGACGTCACCGGCCCCCAGCACGAGGAAGTATCCGTTGTTATGGGAATCGGGAATGACATCGTAGACGTTCGGCCTCGGGATCTCGTACGGCTCGAACACCTCGAACTTGCCGGACGCGAGATCGAGGCGCAGCACTGTGTAAGTGCCGGCATCCTGCAGCCACACCTTGCCGTCGAGGTAAGAACGGCCTGGACCCACCTGATTGATCTGGACGTGCGGGCCGTTCAACTCCGGAGGGAGACTCCACGTTTGAAACGTCTCCGTCTTGCGATCGAACTTCGCGATGCCGCCCTGGAACTGCATCCCCAGCCAGAGGTTCTCGTCGCGATCGAACCGAACGCCGAGAATCCCGGTCGGAGCGGCCGGTTTCAACAAGGGTATTGGGTACTCCGCAACCTTGCCCGTTCGAGGATCGAGTCTTCCCAGAATCTGCTCACCGAAACTGGCATACCACGCCATGCCCTGCGAGTCGACGATGACGTCGTGTGGCTGTCTGGTTCGCTCTGGCAAGTCGTACTCCGTGTAGATCACCTGGGTCGCCTTGCCTTTAGGCCGCGGCAGCGGCTTGAAGGCATAGTTCCACTGAGGACCGGCGCTCAGGTTAATCGTCGCCAGATATTCCGCCTGACGCCGCCAGGTCGCCTCCCGTTCTTCCTTCGACACCGGTCCCGGGCCTACGCGTGCGGCGGGCAGTTTCTGCACCTTCAGCGGAAACGACAGTTGCGGGTAGGTGGCCATCCGTTTGATCACAGACACCATCTGCTCCGCGTTGTGTCGCGACCTCAGGATCCGTTCGAGGGTGTGACAGTGAGAGCAAGGCCGCAGAATCGCTTTCTCCGCGACCGTGCCTGGCACGCTGGCGATCCACTCCGCGTTGGAAAGCTGCGATGCCAGATCCTGCGCCTTCCGCAATTTCAGATCGGCTATCGTCGTTTGACGCGCGACGACCTTCACCGTGCCGGCGCCTTCCAGGTCATAGCCCACCGCGCGGATCCGGAGAGCATATTGTCCCGGTTCGAGCCGTGTTTGTGGGAAGCGATACCGTCCCTGCTCATCGGTGACGACGGTGATCGTGATTGGAGAGCCCGCTTTCTTGACGCTGACGAGGACGCCTTCCAGAGGGCCGTCTTCCGCGGAGCTCACAAGGCCCGTCACCGCCGCCTGGGAACCAGCTTGAGCGTGGAGGAGCCCGACCCGGGTTTGCGAAAGCACCATGGCTCCGCCAGCCAACGTCAGACACAGCAGGAATCTCAGCCGCATTGCATCCTCCTCGAACGGCGCTCGCCCGTCCGTCAGTTCGCAGCTTCTGCGCTCAATGTTCGTTTCAACGCGGCGCGATCGATCGCCGTCCCTCTCTGATAGACGCGATTGATCTTCCGCGAGTTAGTGATGTTCTCCAGAGGATTGGCATCGAGCACGATGAAGTCTGCGCTCTTTCCCGGGGCCACCGTCCCGAGATCGTCAAGCTTCAGAATTTCGGCAGATGTGCGGGTGGCGGCGACAATCGCTTCAGCCGGCGTCAGCCCGCACAACACCATGTCGGCCAGCTCGACATGGGCGCCCCAGCCGATATCAATATTGCCGTCGGTCCCCAGGCCGATGATCATGCCGGCATCGCGCACCCTCTTCAGGTTGCGGCATTGGACGTCAAACAAGGTGGTTGGGCGCCGCAGCGGCCGGACGCTTCGCCAGCTCGTCGCGCATCCGATTGATCTGGCTGGGTGGAAGGGTCTCGCTCACCCAGGCGATCTCTGCCGCGGCCTCCTCGGCTGTCGTCGTCCGCGCCGGCAGGTTCGGCCCTACCCAGACTTTGGGATGCTGCTTGAGGAGCCTCAAATATTCCTCGTCGACATCGCGATCGCGCACGCCGTGCGCAAAGCCATCGATGCCAGATTTCAGCAGCTGCTTGCCGTCTTCCAGATTGAAGATATGGGCGACCACGCGCATGCCGTTCTTGTGCGCTTCGTCGATGATGGCCTCGTAGACGTTCACCTGCAGCTTCGGCACGGTCTTGAGTCGATCGTCGACCCAGATCTTGATCATCTCGACTTTCCTGGCGTGCAGCTCGTGGACGAGCGCTCTGCCTTCGGCTTCGGTCTGGGCTCCGTACGGAATGCCCAGCCGATAGTCGGCCACCGGCCCGGCCATGGGCGTCGCCGCGATCCCGCGACCCACTGTGAGGAATCGCGCCGCGTTCGGGATGATCTCGGTACGCAATTGATAAGGGAGTTCCGGGCTGACATCCCATCGATCGAGGCCCATGCTCATAGTAGCCGCGACGCCGTAGTACGCGTAGCGCTGCAGATGGTCGATCACCAGCGCTCGCGTGTAGCTTTGTTTAGTGGCCTTGTTGGTCCTCTGGTCGGTCCACCCGAGGTGGTTGTGCGTGTCGATGAGCGCCGGAATCACCGTCTTCCCAGTCAGATCGACGCGAGTGGCGCCGACCGGCAATGGAATCTCACCTTTCCTGCCAACCCTCGTGAACCTCTGGCCGTCGACGAGGAATGCGGAATTCTCCATCGGCGTGCGGCCATCGCCGGCAATGAGCCGCGCGCCTTCGAACAGCACTGCGCTTCCGATCGGGCCGGCCTGGTTCGCCGACAAGCCGACGAAAACCGTCGCGAAGAGCAGAACGAAACACCACATTATTACTGTCCGCATCGCACGCTCGTCACTGCGTGATCGTCGATGGTACCGTGCCGTAGTCGCGGCCGAAGAAATAATCCACCGCATCATCATTCTCCAACGTGGCGTCGCGCATCGGGTCTGGAATCTTGTGCTTGATGGGCTTGATCTGGCGCAGGTAGGTGACGACGGCGTGCCGATCCTCTTCGGTCCAGTTGGCAAATGCGTTCCAGGGCATCTGGCGATGATTGATTCGCCGGCCATCGTGGAACACTCCGCTTCGCAGCACGCGCTTCACCTCAGCGTCCTTGACGTTGCCGAGGCCGGTCTCCGGCTCAGGAGTCAGATTGCGGGTGATGGCCGCGCCCGCCCCTTTCACGCCGATCTTCAATCCGCCCGCCAGATACATGTCGGGATTCGGCCCCTGCGGGCCGGGCGTCGAGTGACAGCCCTCACAACCGGTAATCATCACGATGTACTTACCGCGCTCGGCGATCGCACGCTGTGCCGGATCCGCGATCTTCTCGAGAGAGACCGCCGGGGCGGCGGTCTGCTTCACGTAGTCCTCTGAAGAAACCGAGAAGAATGGCGGGATGACGTAGAGAAAGGCCAGAAGACCGATGATCGCAATGCCGACCACAGTGATGGCGATCCACTTGAGTACGCGCATCATGTCATCGTCTCCATGATCAACGCGCCGCTGTTTGCCACGACGTGCCGCGGCCAGGCGTCCCGGCATTGCCGGGATAAGTGACGCCAGGAATGTCGCGCGCGAGGATGAGGACCTGGAACTTACCCCAGAGATAGGGCACGAGACTCAGTTCTGTCGGTCTGGGAGTCGCATTGGAGATCGGCGTCACCGTGCGAAGCGCGGCGATCAGCGCGTCGAGGTCGTGAGGCTTGAGGCTGCCATACGAAGGCCAGGGCATCGGAAACGGCAGCATCCGCGATCCGTCCGGCCGCACGCCGCGCGTCAGCACGTTCTTGATCTGATCGTCGGTCCACCCTCCGAGACCGGAATCCCGGTCGGAGGTGAGGTTGTAGCTGACAACGTCGGTGAACGGATAGAGCGACACCCGTTGACCTCCCGCCAGATAGAACTCCTCGACGGTCGATGCGTCGTCTTTCACCGGCGAATGGCAATAGGCACAACCGAGCGTGTCGAGCAGATAGCGGCCTCGCGTCACCTTGTCGGCCTTCTCGTGCGCATCCAGCGCGGTGTAAAAAGACGACGTTTCCGCGGCGGTCATTTCCCACGACGGCTTTCGCGCCAGCGACACGACGTACGCAGCGAGCTGCCAGAGCTCGGCGTCAATCGCCGCGTCCTTGAACGACGGCATCGGCGTGCCGTTCATGCCGGTGCGAAAACGAAGGAACACGTCGCGCGCCGCGGCACCTCCGCGAAACGTCCACGGTTCGGTCAACGCGGTCGCGATTGTGGGACGGCCCCGATCGTCCTTGAGATCTGTCGAGATTGCGCCGGTTCCCGTCCCGTCGGTGCCATGGCACGCCGCGCACTTGAGCCGCTCGTAGACTTCTTTGCCGCTGGCAATGAGATCTGGTGACGACACAGGCGGCTCGCCCACGACAATCGGCTGTGGCGTTTCAGTCGCGAAGCGCGGTGAAAACGATTTGATGTATGACGTCACCGCCTGAACCTGCGGGTCCGTGAGAAATGGCGCCCAGTCCGGCATCGAGGAACCGTGCATCCCCGACTTGATCGACGTGTAGAGGTCAGCGTCGGTGGGCAGCGCGCCCGATTCCGTGCTCCTCAGCTTGAAGCGGGCCTGGGTGAAATCGCGCGGGCGCACTCGTAGCAGGCCCGACGCCGGGCCATCGCCCTTGCCGGAGATGCCGTGGCAGTCTGCGCATCGCACCTCGTAGATCGTCTTGCCGTCGGTCGATCCCGCGACCGCATCCGGGGCGCTGCGGGCGGGCGCCTGGGCAGCGACCCACAGCGTCGCAGTGATCGCGACGACACCGGCGGCAAATGCCGCGAGCAATCGATGCGGAGGACGTGTCGGCACGATCGGCATCTGTACTCTCTACTTGATCGCAGCCAGCTTCTGCATCGGAATCGAGCGGGCCGCGTTCTCCAGCGTCGGCAGGTCGGTGGTGCTCGCGGTCACCTTCACCATGAAACGCCCGGCCACGAGCACGTGCACCTCACCGTTGCCCGCTTCGGCGGTCCATTCCTCGTAGCCCGGAAATCCGTTGATGGTGATATGGCGCACAACGGTGCCTCTCGTTGCCGGCGGCAGTTGCTTGAGCGAATCCATCAGCAGCAAGAGCACGTCGGGATTGCGGCAGGAATCCATGATCTCGACGCTGATGGTGCTGACCTGACGGTCGAAATCGACCGTGGTCCTCGACACCGACTCCTGCGTATCCGTTTCGCTCTTCGGCTGTCCCCGTTCCCAGCCCGGCATGACTGGATAGAACGTCTCCAGCGTCTGGCCCGGTACCACCCGGCAGGCCTGCGCCAGGACCGCCATTGGCGATCCAGCCACTATCACCGCCAGTGAAGCCGTCACGAACATTCGCACCATGGCCATGATTATGAGTCCTCTCATGCCGATCCGCTTACCGATAAGCCGCCGCTTGAATGCTGTAGAGCTGCGCATATTGCCCTTGTTTCGCGACAAGCGCCTCATGCGTTCCGGTCTCGACGACGCGAGCGCCATCCAGCACCACGATGAGATCCGCCATCCGCACCGTCGAGAAACGGTGCGACACGAGGACAGTGATGCGGCCAACGCCATGGTCCTCACGCACGGCGGCGGCGTAACGTTCGAACAACGCATGCTCGGTTTCTGCATCCAGCGCCGCGGTCGGCTCGTCCAGCACGAGGACCAGTGGACGGTCGCGCATGAACCCGCGCGCGAGCGCGAGCTTCTGCCACTGGCCGAAGCTCACTTCGCTGCCTCCGGGCCATGTCGGCCCGAGTTGCGTGTCGAGGCCGGCAGGCAGCTTCAGAATCACGTCTTCGGCCCCTGCGCGGCTGACGGCGGTGAGGACTGCACGCTCGTCGTTCAGACGATGCAGATCGCCGATCCCGACGGTCTGGCGGGCGCGGAACTCGAAGCGGAAGAAATCCTGAAAGGCACCCGCGAGCCGCGCGCGCCAGTCGACGGCGGAAATGCGGGCAAGGTCTGTCGAGTCGATCAGGATGCGGCCGCTTGTGGGCGCGTACATCTTCGCGAGCAGCTTGACGAGCGTGGTCTTACCTGCTCCGTTCTCGCCGACGATCGCGATCACTCTGCCTGCCGGCAGATCGAGATTGACGTCGTCGAGCACGAGCCGCTCGGTGCCGGGATAGGCAAACGAGATGTGCTCCAGTCGGATGCCCTCGGCCAGGCGCTGAGGAGCCGGCTGATCGGCCGTTGCCGCAAGCGACGCCGCGTAGTCCTCGAGCCAGGCCAGGCGCCTCGCGGCATCCATCCAGACGCCGCGCAGGAAACCAATTTCGCCGACAGTGGCCCCCACATAGAACGAAAGACGCGAGCCGGCCGCCAGAGCCAGAAGCACGTCGCCTGCCGGCGAACCAAGGCCAGAGACCACGAACACGATCGCGCCCACATACGCGGCACCGAAGATTGCCCACGCAAGGGAGTGCCAGCCTGCGGACGCCCACCGCGCCGCCGCGATCGGCCGGTTTCCTGATTCCCACGCCTGCCGGCGCTGTCTGACCAGGCGATCCGCGATGCCGGTAACACGCACCTCCTTCCCCGCTGCCGCCGTCGTCGCCATGTCAAAGAGGTGCCGGGCCAGCCGGCTCGCCGGCGCCCCGCGCTCATACGCATTTCGCTCGACCGCAGGCCGCCAGGTTGACGTGAAGACCGGCGGCACCGCAAAAAACGCCAGTAACGCCAGGGCCGGATGAATGGAGACGAGCAGCGCGATCGTGACGCCGAGGCGAAGGATCCATCCACACGTCGAAAAGAGCGACATGTACATGTGGTCCAGCATGAACACCTGATTGCGCAGTACCGAAAGGCGATCGAGATAGTCGGGACGTTCCTGATGCGCGATCGTCGCAATGGACGCCAGCAGTGTCGCGACATGTGACTCCAGCGCGATGGTCACCTTGTCGCGGAACCGGCGCTGCACGCGCGTGCTCACGGTGACGAGGAACCATGTCGCGGTGGCAGACACGCCGAGGGCAAGGACCGCGACGCGCACCTGAGTCCAGTCGCCCTGCAGGACACCCTCGCCCAGCAGCTTGAACCAGAACGCCATCAACGCATCCGGCAGCGCCGCGAGGAGCGCCAGCGTAAAAGCCACGACGATCAGCTTCGGCTCGTGACGGTAGCCGAGCTTGCACAACCGCCACATCGACGAGAGCGCCGGAGGCAGAGGGTCGATCTGCGGGCGGCGTCAGGCGAGGACGTCATAGCTCCTCCCTTCCTCGTCTTCGCTGCCGAAGCGCTGCGCCTGCAGATCGAACATCGTCCGGTAACGGCCGTTGCGCGCCATCAGCTCGTCGTGCGTACCGAGCTCGATGACCTTTCCTTTCTCGAGCACGCAAATCCGATCGACGTGGCGAACTGTCGAAAAGCGATGAGAGATGAGGATGGTCGTGCAGTGTCGCGTTGCGGCCAGGAGCCGCTCGAAGATCTCCGCTTCGCCGCGCACGTCGAGCTGCGCCGTCGGCTCGTCGAGCAGCACGATGCCGGCACCCATTCGCACCGCGGAGAGCGCGCGCGCCAGCGCCACGCGCTGCCACTGGCCGCCCGAGAGATCGATCCCACCGTCGTAGCCGCGGGCCAGGATGGTGTCGAGTTTTGCGAGGTTCCCTGCCCCTGCCACGTCGAGTGCCTGGAGCACGACATCGTCCGGCGCTCCGCCGGGAGCCACGTTGTCGCGCAGCGGCAAATCGAAGCGAACGAAGTCCTGGAACACCGCGGTCAGGCGCGATCGCCATGCGGTCAGATCCAGATCGCGCAGATCGACACCATCAACTTCGATAGCGCCGGCCTGCGGGTCGTACAGCCGGCAGAGCAGCTTGGCGAGCGTCGTCTTTCCGGCCCCGTTCTGCCCGACGATCGCGAGGGAAGAGCCGGCCGGAATGGCGAGGTCGAATCCGTCGAGCACCGTGGCGCCGCCGGGGTATGCAAACGTGACGTTGCGAAACCGGATCTCGCGTGCCGGCACGTCGACTGCCGTCCGTCGTCCGGAGGCAAGCCGGCCGGCAGATGCCATCGCGAGTTCCAGCCGGCGGACGGCTGCAACCGGCGCCGAAGCTCCATCCAGCGCCCAGTTGAATCCTCCGAATGCGATCGCTGATGTCCCCACAGCACACTGCGCGTACATCACGAGGTCGCCAAGGTCGATGCGGCCATCCGCGGCGACCGATGCCAGCGACCACAGGACGATGACGTTGGCTGAAGCCACCAGGAGCAGGCTCCACGCGAGCGGTCGCTCGCGCAGGCGCGTCGCCTCGTACTGAAGCTGGTGCAGCCGCGTGCGCCTCTCGACGAACCGATCGATCGTCCATCTGACCAGGCCGAACAGGCGCAGCTCTTTGCTGGCGGGCGGATCGACTGCCAGGCGGTACGCGTAGTCAGCATCCCGCTGGGCGCTGCGGACCTCGTCGGTGTTGCGATCGCGCCAGACTGCGCTCTCGCGCAACAGCCAGTGCGTGGCGAGCCACGCGCCTGCGAGGAGGAGCGGTGCCCACCACGCAAACCCGAAGAGGACAACCGCCGACGCGAGGCCGCCAATCATGCCGACCAGCCCTCCGGCAATGAAGTCCATCGAATACGAGAGCGGCGGTCCGGTCATACCGAGGTCGAAGTCGCGTGCAACAGTGAAATCGGCCGCGAGGCTCGCGTCCTCCAGGTGTGCCATCCCCTGTGGGCGGACGCAGGCCTCGGTCATGCGGTCATAGAGGAATGCCGCGGTGCGATCACCGAGGTTGTGACTGACTGCCGTCTGAATCGGCGTGAGCACTTGCAGCAGGATGAAGATGACGCCGATGATGCCGAGCGGAACAGTCAGGCTGTCGCCACGCTGCACGGCATCCACCAGCACGCCCATTGCGATGGCGAAGAAAGCCGGCAGAACTCCATGCAGCAGCACGACGGCCCACCAGGTGAACGCGAGACGACCGTCGGCCTTCGGCAGCGCCGCGAAGAACATCCACTCTTTTCGGCCGAGCAGACGTTGAATCACTCGCACGCGCCGATTCTCGCCTAAGTAAGAAGGAGAGGCCACACCAGACTCTCCCCGATCGCGTCGCCGCGAGCTGGCCAGCGGAGCATCTGCTTCCGGCGAGCGGGGATCTGCAACCGGTGAGGGCCCTGGACGAAGCGCTTCGTGGGCTCAGCGCCCGCTATGGAACGCGCACAGCCGATTTGTCGCCATGCAGCTCGAATACCCGAAATCAAGCGCATCGCAATGGTGAGGCGGGGTGAGGAATGTCGTTGGTGGGACTTGCCATTCTAATTGTACGTCGAAGGGCTTGTGCAGTTCGAGACTGTTTGTTAAGCCGCCAGACCCGTATCATCGCCACCTCATGCCAAAACGCACCGGTCGCAGTCGGCGCCGGGCTCCCCTGACGGTCCCGGTGGATGTGCCGCATCTCGTGCGAGTGGTGCCTCAGCTCGCGCCAGAGACCCTGCATCAGCTCATCCGGCACTGCGGAGACGATGTCCGTGCAGAGATCGTCGCCGCGGCGACACCAGCACAGTTGGCGTCTGTCTTCGACATCGATTTATGGCGGAGCGCTCAACCAGGTCACGACGAGCGTTTCGACGTGGAGCGCTTCGGCGAATGGCTGGAACTGTTGGTCGACGCCGGCGGCACCGTGGCGGCGCGGACGGTTGCAGCCATGGACGAGCACCTCGTCGTTGCCGGGCTCTCGCGGTACGTACGCGTTTTCGACCAGGCGGCGATCGCCCCGACACTCGACGGTGAATCACTCGATATCGACGTGACGCCGCACCGAGGTTACGAGTGCGAAGTGGGCGGCTACCTCGTGCGTGGAATCACGAGCGACGCCTGGGACGCGATCGTCGCGCTGCTCCTCGCGCTCGACGCCGACTATCACGACTGTTTTCACGCGGTGATGCGTGAGTGTCGACGGTTGTCGAACTCCACGCCCGAAGTTGACGGGCTCGACGACCTGCTCATGGCGCCGGAACAGCTGCTCCACGAAGTCGCACAAGACCGTGAACGTCGGCGCTCGCGGCAGGGATATAGCACGCCGGCTGACGCGCGCGCGTTCCTCCTGATGGCGAAACTTCCGCGCCGCCCGTCGAATGGCGAGCCGACTGTCAATCCGCTCGTTGCTGCGTACTTTCGAGCCGTTACAGACACGAGCGGATCAGAGAACGACGCCGCCGGAGCTCCCGAGATGGTCGACGCCGTCGTTGATATGCTCGCCGTGGCGGGTGTTGCGACGCAGCGGCCCCGCGCACTGCTCGAAGGTACCCACTCCCAACCATCACGTCTCGCGCGTATTCGAACGCTGTTGGCGTTCGTTCGCGACAGCGACGATGCCACGTACGTCGCGCGGAGCCATGAGCTGGCGTTCCTCGCCAATACGCTCGTCGCAGGGTGTTCGATTCAATCACGCTCCTTTACACCGCAAGAGGCTTCGGATGCGGCCGCCGGCGTCTGCAATCTGGGTCTCGAGCATTGGCCCGCGCGTTGGCCCGACTCCCACGCGACGCTCGATGCCGATCTCGACGTGGCGTTGCCCGATACGTTTCTGATAGACCACGACCTCGTGTCTGCGTTCGAAGTGGGATGGGCCGTGCTTCATGAGAACGTCAGCATGTTCGTGGCCGGGCAACTTCTCCACGCCCTGCCGCACCTGCGATGCAGCGATGCTCACATCCAGGAAGGGCTGAAGACCCTCCGGATCAAACTCAGGAAGCAACGTGACGCGGGCACGCCCTGGCACGCGCGAGAAGCGCTCGACGTGATCGCGATGCTCGACATGCCCGCCTGGGCCGGCGTAAATGGATTGCTGGATGAATGTCCGGTGATACCGGCGGCACTGACGGCCACCCTCGAGGGGCGGATCGGTGCAATCAGCGCGACGGAGTTCGAGTTCATCTCCACGAGGAACCAGCTTGGCAGGGTACGGGAATTCATGGCACGGTTTCCAGACATCCTGCGCTGACACCCTCCCTTGGATTCGGGTACAGGTTCTGCTCACTGAACCGTAGCCGTCCGATTCTCGAACCATTTTGCTGGCAATTTTGGGCCGACCAGGGTCGTCTGTCTCAACAGGTCACGACATCCTGTGAGTCCGAGGAGCTGCGCATGACACCATCGTTCTGTCCGCTGTCCCGATTCGCGCGAGTGGCGACGGTCCTGTCCCTGTCTGTGCTCGCTGCGGCATCCACCGCGTTCGCCCAGCCGGTACCACGGGTCGCACCACCCGATCCGCTGGTGAAGATGAACGAATCGATCGACGCGCTGACCCGGAAGGTCTGGCCCAGCGTTGTGCAGATCCTGGTGAGCAGTTACGGCGCGCGGAACGAGGGCCCGCAAGGAAACGCCAGCGTCGTCATCGGGAGACAGCAGTCCACCGGCTCGGGGTTCGTGATCGACCCGGAGGGCTACATCATGACGAACGCGCACGTGGTGGAGGGCGCACAGCGGGTCCAGATTGTGCTGCCCGCAGACCACGCAGACGGGACGCTCGCGACGGCGTTGTCCGGCCGCATGCGGCTGGTCGCCGCGCAGATCGTGGGCATCACGACCGAACTGGATCTGGCGGTGTTGAAAGTTGAGGGCCTGAAACTTCCCGCGCTGGCACTCGCGACCTACACACAAGTCCGCCAGGGCGAGATGGTCTTTGCGTTCGGCAGCCCCAATGGGCTCCGCAACACCTTGAGCCATGGGCTGGTCTCAGCTGTTGCACGCCAGGTGAACCCCGACTCGCCGCAGATCTTCGTGCAGACCGATGCGCCGATCAATCCCGGCAATTCCGGCGGCCCCTTGGTCAACATCCGCGGAGAAGTCGTGGGTGTCAACACGTTCATCATGTCGCAATCAGGCGGAAACGAGGGCCTGGGGTTCGCCATTCCCAGCGCGACGGCCAGAACCGTCTTCCGCCAGTTCCGGCAGTACGGTCATCTGCGCCGGCAGGAAGTGGGCATGAGCATCCAGACGATCACGCCGGGCATGGCTGCAGCGCTCGGACTGACGAAAGACTACGGCGTCATCGTGTCCGATGTCTGGCCCGGCGGTCCCGCGGAGGCTGCTGGTCTGGCCGTGGGTGACATCCTCGTTTCCGTCGATAACCAGCCCGCCGAGAACGTGCCGACGGTCAGCTACAACTTCCGGCTCAGAGATTCTGCAGACAACGTCCAGCTGGTCGTGGCGAGGGGAGCGGCAATACTCAGCATCAGCATGAAGCCGGTGGAGGCCAGGAGCGAATTCGATTCGGTGTCGTCGACGGCCGATCCCGCGAAGAACATGGTGGCCGAGCTCGGTATCATCGGCGTGGAAGTCGATGCACGTATTGCCGCCGCGGCCACGGGTCTCAGGGATCCGTACGGCATCATCGTCGTCGCGCGCTCGGCAGGCTCGGCCGGCGACGTGCCCGTGCAGCCGCGCGACATCATCCGCAGCGTGAACAACCGCCGCATCCCGACGCTGGAGGCACTCCGAGAGAGCATGCGCGCCATCACACCAGGCACACCCGTCACGCTGCAGATTCAACGCGAAGGCAAGCTGATGTACGTGTCGTTCATCGCCGAATAGCGCCATTATCTGGGCGGGAGATCAGTCGCAGCGCAGGGCCGCTTCGGGACGGATTCTCGCGGCGCGCCACGCCGGAATACTGGCGGCCAGCGCGGCCGCGCTCGCGAGGAGGCACGCGGCGGCAGCCAGTGTCGGGATGTCGGTCGGCGTGAGACCAAATAGCAGCGTGCGGGCGCCGAGCGTCGCGGCAGCGGCGAGCGGCAGCCCAATCGCCAGCCCGGCAGCCAGCAGCCAGAAGTTCTGGCGCAGCACCATCATCACAATCTGCGCACGAGTGGAGCCGAGAGCCAGGCGGATGCCGATCTCGCTTCTGCGGCTCATAGTCAGATACGCGATGATGCCGTACAAGCCAACGATCACCAGCACGATCGCCAGGGCCCCGAACGCTCCCGCCAGCCACGCCATCATCCGTTCGACAAGCAGGCGCTCGCGAACCTGAGACCTCAGCTCGGTAAACTCCAGCGCAATCCCGGGATTCAGCCTGGTCACACGCTGCGCGATTGCGGACGTGATTCCCGATCGGGACACCGTGGAGCGGATGATGACGGGTGCCCATGCGTACGGGCTGGGATTCTGTGTGATTGGCACGTAGGCGATCGGCGGCATCGACCCGCCCGCCCCATTGCACCAGCAATCCTCTTCACGCATATCCGCGTATTTCGTGTTGCCGACCACGCCGATGATTTCGTAGGTCGTCTCCGGAAAACCCGCTTCTGCAATGGTGCGAAGCGTGGCGCCGATCGGGTTCAATCCCGAAAGATGACTCCGAACAAAGCTTTCGTTGACCAGCATCACGCGTTGGGAGCGCGCGTTGTCGAGATCGTGGAAGTCTCGGCCGGACCGTATCGGAATCTTCAGCGTGTCGAAGTAACCGGGACCGACGTAGGCGAATCGTGACGCCTTGCGATTGTTCCCAGCGACGCCCGTGACCCGAAAGAAATGAGACCACATCTGCCCGCTCAGCGGCACGTGCGTCGACGCAGCCGCGGCGGCGACACCCGGCACCGAGCGGATTTCGCCGCTGAGCTGTTGCTGACGCGCAAGGATCTGCTCGGGCGAAAGCGCCGAGGCCGCGAGATCCAGGAACGAGACCGCGATGATGCCGTTCTGCTCGAAGCCGGTGTCAATCGCCGCCAGGTTCCGAAAGCTCTGGACAAAGAGCAGTGCCGAGATGACGAGCACCAGCGATACCGCGATCTGCCCGATGACAAGTCCGCGCTGGAAACGGGCCCGATGACGATCGACGGTCATGCCGCGCGAGCTTCGGCGCATGGCAGCGATCGGATCGACGATCGACACGCGGAGCGCAGGCACCAGGCCGAACAGAATCGACGTGAGCACGGCAATCGCGCCCACGAAAGAAACCAGCCGCCAGTCCACGGTGAGATTCAGATTCACCGAACTGACCGACGTGTCGAGGAACGCGACCAGGGCTCTCCCAGACAGCAGCGCGACCGGCACGGCGAGCACTGCGCCTCCGGCCGCAACCAGCAGGCTTTCGATGAGCATCTGCGACATGAGACGTGATCGCGAGGCGCCAATCGCGGCTCGTACGGCGATCTCGCGTTCGCGGGCGCTTGCACGAGCCAACAGGAGCGTGGCGAGGTTGCCACAGGTAATGAGCAGCACCAGCCCGGTCAGGCCGAGGAGCAGCGAGAGCGATGTTCCATACGCCTCTCGAAGACGGCTGACGCCACGGCCAGCGGGGATCACACCAAAACGAAAGGCGCGATACTGATTGATGAGGTCGGCGCCATACCCTGGTGGAATCGTGGCGTCCAGGATGCCTGGGCTCAGCGATCGCAGTTGCTCATCGGCCTGTGCGATTGTCCAATCCGGCTTGAGCCGGCCCATGACGGTCAGCCACCAGTAGTCCCCCTGGTCGAGGGTGGGGCGCCAGAGCGCCGCCGAGCAGACTGGCAGTGCCACGTCGAACGTCCTTCCAACTTCGAGGCCGGTGAACCCGGCCGGCGTTACACCGATGACGGTGAATGGTTGCCCCCGAAGCGTCAGCGTGCTTCCAATGACGGACTCTCGACCACCGAAGTAGGTCTGCCAGAACCCGTGACTCACCACCGCCCCTCCGGCGCCGCATCCGCGGCGATCGTCGTCGGCCGCCAGCAGCCGGCCGCGCTCGGGTGTGATGCCGAGCGCCGGGAAAAAGTCTCCGCTCACCCAGAGTCCGCGCGCCAGACGTGCCTCGCCGCCCCGGCCCACGAGGAATTGGTCGTTCCCCCACGCAAACATCGTAGAGAACGCACTCTGACGGGCCCGAATCTGCTCCCACAACGGATAGGTGGCCTCCGAGTTGAAAGCGTCGTGATGATTGCCGAACGCATGGACACCATCGGCGCGGACTTCGGCCAGCTCCTGGGGATTCGAAACAGGCAGGCTGCGCAGGCTGACCGTATCGA
Organism: Vicinamibacterales bacterium; assembly: GCA_963811435.1. GTDB lineage: Bacteria > Acidobacteriota > Vicinamibacteria > Vicinamibacterales > JAMQPK01 > JAMQPK01. The sequence goes on along the minus strand of CAWERD010000002.1, from coordinate 821,962 downwards.
TCAGCTGAAAGATTGCGGCGTTTGCCCCGATGCCGAGGGCGAGCGACAGGATCGCGACAGCGGCGAATACAGGAGCGCGTCTGAGCAGGCGCAGACCGTACCGGGTGTCACGGATCAGGTGGTCCACGATCTGGACGTTGCGCTGATCGCGGCAGGCCTCTTTGTGTTGCTCCACCCCGCCCATCGCAAGCAACGCCGCGTGATGGGCGTCTTCCCGCGTCATGCCCCGTTCGACGTTGAGCTCGATTTGACGCTGAAGGTGGTGCTGAAGCTCTTCATCGAGCTCGCGCTCGACGGCGGTTTCTCTGAAGAGCGAGCGCAGACGCAGCGGCAGCACATACAGCCAGCGTTCGAACGGCATGTCACACCTTCGGAAGCTGTACCACGAGCGTGATGGCAGCGGAGAGCCGCTCCCAGGACGCGCTTTCCTTCTGCAGCTGTCGCCGGCCCAGCCGTGTGAGCGAATAAAATTTGGCGCGGCGATTGTTTTCGCTGGGCCGCCATTCCGCGGTGATCCATCCTTCCTGTTCCAGCTTGTGCAACGCCGGATACAGCGAGCCGTCGCTCACCTGAAGGACGTCTCCGGAGACCTGTTTGAGCCGTTGGCCGATCGCCCAGCCATGCTGCGGTTCAAGGGCGAGAATCTTGAGAATCAGCAGGTCCAGCGTGCCTTGCACGAGATCGACGGGACGGCTCATGGCTCTTCTCGGTTTCCGAGAGGAAGGATACCCCCACTCCCCTCGGTAAGCAAGAGGAAGTGCCACTTCCCGGCGCGCGTTGGGACTCGAATGAACTTTTCTCCTGTCGGCTCCGTAACTTCCCTTGTACCAACCTACAAGAGAGGCGGCGTGAGCGACCAGACCAACATCCTGCAAGGCACGGCACTGCTCGAGAATGTGGCGCGAGACGTCCGTTACGCCTGTCGCTCGTTCCTCCGGGCTCCCCTGGTGGCCCTGACCATTGTGACGACGGTGGGACTCGGCCTCGGGCTGGTGGCCGTCGTCTTCACAATCCTGAATGCATTCGTCTTCCGTGTGGACGAGGTGCGCAACCCGCACGAGCTGTTCGCCGTGGAACGTCAGCGATCGGCCAACGCAGAGCCCGAGACTTTCACGCGCGCGCAATACGACTCGCTCGTCCGCGAAACGGACGTGTTCTCCGACGCGTTCGCGAGCACTGGCGACATCGATGCCTGGATCGAGGGGCACAGGCTGGAGGGGGCGCTCGTCACGGGGAATTTCTTCCATCTCCTCGGCGTCAGCGCAGAGCTGGGGCGGACGCTCACACCCTCAGACGACCAGCCCGGCAGCCCGCTGGCGATCGTCCTCAGCCATCGCGCCTGGTCATTGCATTTTGCGAGCGAGCCGGGCGTGCTCACCCGCACCGTCCGGGTCAACGGAACGTCGTTTCACGTTGTCGGCGTGACGCCTGAAGGCTTTCGAGGACTTGCCGCGCTCGCGGCGCCCGACTACTGGGCACCTCTCTCGGCTCTTAGCCACTTCCGGCCCGGCCACAAGGGACCCGAAGAATCCGTTGGCATCGTCGGACGGCTCAAACCCGGCATGTCTCGCGGCCAGGCGCTCGCGCAGCTCCTCGTCTGGGACTCGCGGCGCGCGACTGAACGTTCTGCCGAGAGGCCCGCAACGCGCCTCGTGCTCGAACCGAGGCAAGGCACTGTCCCGCTGTCGACCGACGTCATGCTGCTGTTCATGCCGCTGTTCTTTGCGTTCGGTCTCATCCTGGTGATCGGGTGCGCGAACGTCGCCAACCTGCTGCTTGCGCGATCGGTCGCCCGCCAGCGGGAGATTGGCATCCGGCTGGCGGTGGGCGCATCGCGGCGCCGCGTTATCTTGCAGCTGCTCACCGAAAGCCTGTTGCTCGCACTGGTCTCCGCCGCGCTCGCCCTCGGCATTTCACGGCTCGTGCTCGAAACCGTCGTCTACGCGGTGACGAGCACCTTCCCGGCCGATATCGGCAACATCCGTCTCGCCGTCCCGTCAGCCGATTGGCGCGTCGCGCTGTTCCTGGTGGCCGGCGCGATGGTTTCGACCGTGTTTTTCGCGCTCGCACCGGCACTTCAAGCCACGCGCCTGGAGCTGGTGCGTGCGATTCGCGGCGAGGTCATGCGTGATGGCCGTCCGAGCCGGGCCCGTGATGCGCTCGTCGCGCTGCAGGTGACGGGATCTGTGCTGCTCCTCATCTGCGCCGTCGTCTTCCTGCGCAGCTCGTGGGCGGCAGCGACGATCGATCTCGGTATCCGCATGGAGGGCAATCTCGACGTCACGATCCTGAACGAGCAGAAGCGCGCAACGGTCCTCGAAGTCGTCAGGAGCGAGCCGTTGATCGCCTCGGTTGCGGCCTCGTGGCCTGGCTGGCTCGGCGGGCGTCCCGCGTTGGCCGAAGCTCCCGCCGTCGCGCCTGGCGGCGTGTCGGCGGACAAGGCGAGCGGCAAGTCAGCCGTCACGTACCAGCTGGTCTCGCCAGAGTACTTCGGCGTGTTTGACATCGACATCGTGCGCGGACGCGGCTTCACGCAGACTGAACGCAGCACAAGCAATGCGGTGGCGGTCGTGTCCGAGACCGTTGCGCGCCAGCTGTGGCCGGGCATTGAGGCCGTCGGGCAGATCCTGCGGGTCGATCCGGACCCGCGCGCTCCCAGCAGCGTCGAAGGAACGAGGCAAACGCGGGAGCCCGATGACCCGCCGGTGCTTTCGCGCAGCGTTGTTGTCGTTGGCGTTGCGCGGGACGTCGAGGGCCTTCGAGTCGGCGGCATGAACTTAAGGGGAGCCGGGGTCTACATGCCGATCAGCGCCGACGCCGCCAGGACGTCGCTGACGATGCGCGTGCGCGGCGATTCCGAGCGCGCCCGCCATGCGCTCGTCGATCGGCTGGCGGCGATCGATCCCAACATGGGCGAGGTCTCTTCGCTGCAGACGATCGCGCGTGGAGCCGCGTATCTTCTGGGGATTCCCTTCTGGCTGACGCTGGCGCTTGGTGTGCTGGCGCTGCTGCTGACGTTGTCGGGTCTGTTCAGCGTGCTCTCCTATCTCGTCGAGCAACGCACCAGGGAGATCGGCGTGCGGATGGCGCTTGGCGCAACGAAGCAAAGCATCGGCGCGCTCGTGTTGTTGCAGTCTGCTCGCCCAGTCGGCATCGGGATGCTCGTCGGCGCCACCCTGACGGCCGGCATCGGCGCTGCGCTCCTGGCGACACCTGCGGCAGAAATGATCGGTTCTGTCGTGCGCCTGTTCGATCCGGTCGCCTACGCCGCAAGCCTGCTCTGCATCGTCACGGCGTGCGCATGCGCGGCGCTGATTCCTGCGCTGCGCGCCGCACGGATCAATCCGGTCGCCGCGCTCAGGCAACTTTGAGTCAGGGCAGTGCCGAGTAATCCGCCCGTCGAAGGGGTCGACGTCTTCGCCGCGCAAAGCGTTGAGTGGCACAGTCTCCCTGGCCGTCATTCCGACCGTGTGCAACACTAACGCGCATGTTTCCAGCTTTCGCGCTCATGCTCGCGCTCAACATGCAGCAGCCTGCCGGCATGCCCCCCGCGAGGCCTGCACCGCCGACGGTGAGCGAAGCCACGCCGGTGGCGGTGCCGCCAGCCACGCCGACGGCGCTTCGCTACTACGCGAGCGGCAATCGACTATGGGTGCTCGACCAGGTGGTGTCGATCGCACTGCTCGTAATCATCCTCTTCAGTGGCCTGTCTGCCAGGCTGCGCGCGTGGGCGCAGCGGATCGGGCGCAACTGGTTCTTCACGATCGTTGTCTACTTTTCGCTGTTCACGATCGTCACCTTCGTCATCGCGCTGCCACTCACCTATTACGAAGAGTTCGTGCGCCAGCATGACTACGGCCTGTCGAATCAGACACTGCAGAAATGGTGGACCGACTCGCTGACGTCACTGGCGGTGGGTTGCGTAGCCGGCGGGCTGTTCCTGTGGGTGCCGTATCTGCTGCTGCGCAAGAGCCCACGGCGATGGTGGCTGTACACCGCCGCTGCCGCCATTCCGTTCATCGTCGTCGCCAATCTCGTCGCGCCCATCTGGATCGCACCGCTCTTCAACAAATTCGAACCGATGCACGACAAGGCGCTGGAAACGAGGATTCTCGCGCTGGCGGATCGTGCGGGCATCGAAGGCAGCCGCGTGTTCGAGGTCAACAAGAGCGTCGATACGAAAACGCTGAATGCGTACGTCGCGGGCCTCTGGCAGACCAAGCGGATCGTCCTGTGGGACACGATCATCGCGCGCATGGACGATCGCGAACTGCTCTTCGTGATGGGCCATGAGATGGGGCATTACGTCCTCGGGCACGTCTGGCAGGGGGTGGGGCTCTCATCGCTGCTGATCCTCGTCCTCCTCTACGCAGCCTACAAGACGATGGGCGCGATCGTGACGCGCTGGGGAGACCGATTCGGGTTCTCCGACATCGCCGATGTCGCGTCGCTGCCGCTGCTCCTGCTCGTCACCAGCGTGTTCTCGCTGGCGATCGCGCCGGCAGTGCTCGCCTTCACACGTCACCTCGAGCACGAAGCGGATCGTTTCGCGCTCGAAATCACACAGACGAATCACAGCGCAGGGACCGCGTTCGTGAAGTTGCAGCAGGAGGCGCTCGCCAATCCCTGGCCGGGACCGCTATTCAAGCTGTGGCGCGCCAGTCACCCGCCGCTCGGCGAGCGCATCGAGTTCAGCAACGACTATCACCCGTGGCGCGAGGGCGCGCCGCTGCGCTACGGAACGCGATTCAGGAACTGACGGTCTGCGCTAAAATCTTATGGAGGAGTGACGGATGTGACGAACCCTGCCGGACAGTTCCGCGACTACGAACAGGCGCGTCCGCAGGTCGAACGCTTCTATGCGTTGAACCACGCGCAGCAAACCCTCGCATTCGTGCTCGCGAAGAAAAGAGATTACCTTTCCCTTAACCGCAAGGTCATGACGGTGTGGGAAGCGCTGGATTTTCTCAACACGCTCGTCGACGACAGCGATCCTGACGTCGACTTCACGCAAATCGAGCACGCGATGCAGACCGCCGAGTCCATCCGCGCTGCCAGTCAGCCGCGGTGGTTCATCGTCACCGGCCTCGTCCACGATCTCGGCAAAATTCTCTGTCTGTTCGGAGAGCCGCAATGGGCAGTGGTGGGCGACACGTTCCCTGTCGGCTGCGCCTGGTCTCCCAAGATCGTTCACAGGGATCTGTTCCGCGACAATCCTGATGCGCAGGTCGCGGAGTATCAGACGCAATATGGCGTATACGAACCGGGCTGCGGGCTCGACGCCGTCCACATGTCATGGGGTCACGACGAGTACATCCACCACGTCGTGAAGGATCACCTACCGGCTGAAGCGCTCTATATGCTGCGCTATCACTCGTTCTATCCCTGGCACAAAGACGGTGAATACAGCTACCTCACGAATGACACGGACCGCCGCATGTTGCCGTGGGTGCGCGCGTTCAACCGCTACGATCTGTACTCAAAGGGAGCACCACGACCTCAGGTGCCGGAACTGATGCCGTATTACTCAGAACTTGTGCAGGAGTTCTTTCCGGAGCCGCTTCGCTGGTAGGCAACGGTCCGTTGCACTACCCAATCACGACGTAATCACCCTTCGGATTGCGACGCTTGCGCCTCGTCAACTTCGCCCCGAGTTTAAATCCAAGAGCAGAGGCTATCTGGTCGGGTGTGCCTTTGAATGTGCGTTTCCTGATCTTCCGACCGCGCAAGTTCGGCGGAACGATGACGCGGCGTTGCCACGTCTGCTGAAGCATTTCCGCGATATCCGCCATCGTTCCGTCGAGCGTGACGTGTGGGGGCTTCGGAGGGTGGTGGTCTGAGGCCACAAGTCCAGATCCGGTGAACGGTGGAAGTCCCGGACACTTGACCCTCCAGGTGCATGGTGAGTTTCCTGCCGGGCACACGCAGCTATAGCTGCGCTCGGCGGGGTACCTGATGGTCTTACTGCCGCATTTCTGCACTTTCTCAGCCATATCTTTCCTCCGTGATCCACTTCGTCACACTATGCGGATTAAGATTGCATCATGACGACGATTCAGATCCAACCGCTCATGATGCTTTGCGCGAAAAACGTGTGAAACGCTAAAAGGGGAAGGGATAGGGATACATGAAGACTCTGGTGAATGCGGCGCTGCTTCTTACCTTGGTGACCACCACGGCGCGGGCACAGACCAACGCGGGCGAAAAGACGGCTGAACCGAGCCTGCCGTTCACGATGACGCAGGTGGCAACGTTCAATCTCCCCTGGCGCATTGCCTTCCTGCCCGATGGACGCATGCTGATCACTGAGAAGGTCGGCCCGGTCTGGCTGGTGACCCAGCAGGGCGCGAAGATACCGCTCGCGAATGTTCCGGCCGTCCTGCACCAGGGTCAGGGCGGTATGCTGGGCGTCTTCGTTTCGCCGCACTACGCGAAAGACCAGAGCGTCTACCTCACGTATGCCGAGCCGAACGAGGACAGATCGGGATCGAGCCTGGCGCTTGCGCGGGCGCGCCTGGCGATCGGGGCGGACTCCGCCAGCCTTGAAGGACTGCAGGTAGTGTGGCGGCAGATGCCCAAGGGAAGGGGCGGACAGTTCGGCGCCGCGATCGCGTTTTCTCCCGACGGCCAGTATCTCTTTCTGACGGTTGGCGACCGCCAGCGCATGACGCCTGCTCAGGATCCGGACCAGGAGCTAGGCAAGATCCTCCGACTGACGCTCGACGGCAAGCCGGCGCCGGGCAATCCGATGGCCGGCAAGACGGGCGCGGCGAGTGTGCCTTTGATCAATCCGCCGCGCGACACGGAACTGGCCAAGACGGCGCCCGTCATCAGCACCTACACGTTCCCCGAGCCGAACCTGACGCCGGCGGAAACGTGGACGACCGGTCACCGGACGCCCTACGGCCTGGCGTTCGCGCCCGACGGCCGCCTCTGGGAACTTGAACATGGCCCGAGAGGCGGCGACGAGCTGAACCTGATCGAGCCCGGCAAGAACTACGGCTGGCCGCTCGTCTCGTATGCCACCAACTACAACCGCGTGCCGATCCCAAGCCCGGATACGCGGCCCGATCTGACCAAGCCCGTCATCTACTGGACGCCCATCATCGGACCGGGCAATTTCATGTTTTACAAGGGCGCGATGTTCCCGCAGTGGCAGGGCTCGGCCCTGATTGGCGGCATGGAGACCATGACGCTCAACCGCGTCACGTTCGACGGCAAGGGCGGAGCCACCCCTGCCGAACGCTGGGATGTCGGCCACCGTATTCGCGACGTGGCAGTCGCTCCAGACGGCGCCTTATGGATGGTCGAGGACGCCAATCCCGGGGGGCTGTTCCGCGTCACGCCGAAATAGGCCGGGATCTGCGGAATCCTGCGCTGGGAGCCGTCGACCCCTGTAAACTAAACCTTACCGTTTCTGCTTCTTAGCGGCTGACAGGGGACTCAATATGTCAGACCAACGTAATCGCCAAGGCGTCCTGTGGGCTCTCTTCGGTGACGCTGCTCATGGTTGTCGGCGCAGCCGCCGCAAACGAGGATCTCCGGCTGGTCAACGCCGCGAAAGATCAGGACCCGCAGCAGGTGCGTACTCTGCTGAGCGGGCGCCCCAACGTCAATGTTCGAGCCGAAGACGGCTCGACGGCGCTCTTGTGGGCCGCGCATTGGAATGATCTCCAGACGGCGGCGCTGCTGGTGCGGGCCGGCGCCGATGCCAACGCCGCGAACGATTTTCGGATGACGCCGCTCTCCCAGGCGTGCACGAACGCAAACGCCGAGTTCGTTGATTTGCTTCTGAAAGCCGGCGCAAACCCAAACACGCCGATCGGAACGGGCGAGACGCCTCTGATGACGTGCGCGCGGAGCGGCAGCGCCGACGCCGTTCGCATGCTGCTCGTTCACGGCGCCGATGTGAACGCCAAAGAGCCGAACCAGAATCAAACCGCGTTGATGTGGGCCGCTGCGCAACAACATCCGAAGGTTCTCCAGACGCTCATCGAGGCGCGTGCGGATCTCCAGGCGCACACCAAGCTGGGATTTACCGCGCTCCACTTCGCCGCGCGCGCCGGTGACATGGAGTCGACTCGACTGCTGTTGGGCGCCGGCGTCGACGTGAACATCAAATCGCAGCCCGACATTGAAAGTGGCCGGGGACAGGGTGCCGCGCCCGGGCGCGGAGGCGCAGCCCGCGGCGCAGGCGCAGGTGGTGGAGCCGGAGCGCGCGGAGGCACGAGCTTTGCCGGCAGCACGCCGCTGCTCGTCGCCACGGTGCGGGGCGAGGTGCCGCTCGCGCTGTTCCTGCTGGACCGCGGGGCAGATCCAAACGTCGTTGATGCCGGGTTCACCCCGCTTCATTGGGCGGCAGGGACGTGGGAAAACGGACTGGCCAACCCGGTCTATGGATTTGTCGATCCGGTGGGGGGCATTACGGATCGCGAGGCCAAGCTGCAGCTCGTCAACGCGCTGTTGACGCACGGCGCGAAGCCGAATCTGCCGATGACGGCTCGACCACCGGGATACGGAGGTACGGGAACGGGCGGATACAACGACGCCGCGGGCGCGACGGCGTTTGTTGTCGCCGCGAATTCTGCCGATGTGGAGATGATGCGCATCCTGTTGGCCGCGGGAGCCGATCCGCATCTCGTCACGAAGACCAACTCCAATGCGTTGCTCGCCGCTACGGCTCTTACTCGAGGAATCGGTGAAATCATCGACGACGAGGATCGGGCGCTCGAGGCGGTCAAATTCCTGCTCGACGTGGGTGTCGACCCGAAGGCCGTCACCACGTACAACGAAAATGCGCTGTTTGGTCCTGCCTATCGTGGCTGGAACAGGATGATCGAGCTCCTGATCGAAAAGGGCGCCGTCGTGAATACGGTGAACAAGGCCGGGGTGACGCCGTGGCTCGCCGCCTCGGGTTTCGGCGATCGTCTCGGGGGCGTGCTCTTCAACAAAGCGGGCGCCGAAATCTTGCTCAAGCACGGCGCGGATCCGAAGCTCGGCCATCCGTGCCAGGCGCAGAACAGATGCCGGCCAGAGTAATGCAATGCGAACACGACAAAGACAGCTGATGCTGATGATGGCGTGCGGATCGATCGCGCTCGTCGCGACGATCTCGGTGACGCTGTCGGCAGACCAGTCACCCGCGCCGGCGTCTTCGCAGGGCGGAACGGCATCCGCAACGGCGCCGACTCCTGCTCGCGAGCTGGTGGCCACGTACTGTGTGACGTGCCACAACCAGCGTGTCAAGACCGGTAATCTCGCGCTCGACATCGTGGATGCCGACCACGTGTCCAACTCGGCCGACACCTGGGAAAAGGTTGTCGTGAAACTCCGAAGCCGCGCGATGCCGCCGCCGGCCGCGCGACGGCCAGACAACGCGACCTACGACCGTGTGGCGACCTGGCTCGAGAACGAGCTGGATCGTGCCGCCGAGGCGCATGTGAATCCAGGCCGGACGGCCGAATTCCATCGGCTCAACCGCACCGAATACGCCAATGCGGTTCGCGACCTTCTTGGCGTGGAAATCGACCCGAAGGCCATGCTGCCCCCCGACGAACAGGCGTTCGGATTCGACAACAACGCCGACGCCCTGTCGATGCAGCCCGCGCTGTTGGACCGCTACCTCGCCGCGGCCGCGAAGATTGCGCGGCTTGTTGTCGGCGATCCGACGATTCCTGCTGGGTTCGAGCGCTACACCGCGCTGAAAGACAACTCGAACGAGACCACATGGCTGTGGCAGAACGAGAGGCTCGGAGAGGAATTTCCTCTCGGGTCGCGCGGCGGGATCGTGGCGCGCCATTATTTTCCGGTGGACGGCGAGTACGTCTTCAAGATTCGGCTGGACCGCACCGACACCGGCCTCATCCGAGGCCTGCGCGCGCGCAGCGACATCGAGATTCGCATCGACGGCGTCCGCATCGGCCAGTTGACCGTCGGCGGCACGCCGGAGTTCACTGCGGGGAATGCGAACGTCGGGCTCGGAAACTATGCAGAATCCGGAAGCCCGCTGGCGAACGCCGATGACGGATTAGAAGTGCGCACGGCCGTCAAGGCGGGCATGCGGCAGGTGATCGCCACCATCGTCAAAGCAGACAACGTCCTGATCGAAGGATTGGCGCTGGATGCCGTCCCGGTATGGAGCCGCGAATACACGAACAAACCCGACAACCCGACGCTCATCTCGGCGCTGTTCGTTGGCGGGCCTTACGATGGCCGCGTCTCGCCGGATTCCCCCGCCAGGCGGCGGCTTTTCGTCTGCGATCCGGCCAGCACCTCGAGCGCAGCAGCGCGGGGCAATACGGCGGAGACGGCCTGCGCGACGAAGATCTTGTCGGCCCTCGCGCGGCGCGCCTATCGCCGTTCCCTGACCAACGAAGACGTTCGATTGCTCGTCGGCTTCTACCGGTCGGCGCGCGCGCAGGGAGATTTTGACGCGGGCATTCGTGCGGGAATCGAGATGGTGCTCGTGAGCCCCGATTTCCTGTTCCGGATTTCGCGCGATCCGGCCGGCGCCGCTCCCGGCACGGCCTACAACGTCCCGGATGTCGAGCTCGCATCGCGTCTGTCGTTTTTCCTGTGGAGCAGCATCCCCGACGACGAACTGCTCGACACCGCGATCCGTGGAAAGCTGCACGAGCCTGCTGTTCTCGATCGACAAGTCCGGCGCATGCTGGGCGACAAGCGCGCACGCACGGCGCTGGTGAAGAGCTTCTTCGAGGAATGGCTGCAGACGCGAAACGTCTGGCAGCTCACGCCCGATCTCAACCAGAAGTTCCCGTGGTTCGACGATAACCTGCGGGTCGCGTTCGTCAGGGAAATGGAGTTGTTCCTCGATGCTCAGCTGAAGGAGGACCGCAGCATCGTCGATCTGCTGACGTCCAACCAGACGTTTCTCAACGAACAGCTCGCTCGTCATTATGGGGTCTCTGGCGTGTATGGCAGCCATTTCCGGCCCGTCATGCTGACCGATGAGAACCGCTTCGGTCTGCTCGGAAAAGCTGCCGTTCTGTCGGTGACGTCCTATTCGACCCGGACGGCGCCCACGATCCGCGGAAAATATCTGCTCGAGAACATTCTTGCCGCGCCACCGCCATCGCCGCCTCCCAATATACCGGCGCTCGAGGAGACCAGCAAAGACGGCAAACCTCGCTCGGTACGCGAAATGCTCGAGGTGCATCGGAAGAATCCGGTGTGCGCGAGCTGTCACGCGCGAATGGATCCGCTTGGGCTGAGCCTGGAAAATTTCGACGCCATCGGACAGTGGCGCACCACGGACGCGGGCACGCCGATTAATGCCTCCGGCGTGCTGCTGGACGGAACGAAAGTCGATGGCCCTGCGGCGCTGCGCCGTGCACTTGTCGCTCAGAAAGAGCAGTTCGTCAGGACCGTTCGCCGATAAAACTGTTGACGTATGCGATCGGCCGCGGACTGGAGCACTACGACGCCCCGGCGATACGCGGAATCGTCCGGGCAGCCGCCGCCGACGACTACCGCTGGTCGTCTACGATTCTCGCGCTCGTGAAGAGCGCACCGTTTCGGATGAGGAGGACAGGATCATGATCGTCACCAAAAAAGCGATCTCGCGCCGGACGATTCTTCGCGGGATAGGCGCGACCGTAGCATTGCCGCTGCTCGACGCCATGATTCCGGCGCTGACGGCGCAGGTCAATACGGCGGCGAAACCGATCCGCCGCCTCGGCGTCGTCTACCATCCGAACGGCGTCATTTACGACAAATGGCTGCCGAAGGGCGTCGGCACAGATTTCGAGCTCTCGCCCACTCTTGCAGGCCTGCAGCCGTACAGAGACAAGATGACGGTCGTGACCGGCCTCTTCATGGACCTCGCAGAGGCGCTGGGAGACGGCGGCGGCGATCATTCCCGCGCGTGCGGCGGCTATCTGAGCGGCGTGCATGTCAAGAAATCGGATACGGTCGTCGAGTCCGGGATTTCGATGGACCAGATTGCGGCCAGGGCGTTCGAGCGCGAAACACAGCTCTCGTCGCTTCAGCTGCAAATGGACGACAACAGCATCGTCGGCTCGTGCGACGTCGGGTACAGCTGCGCGTACAGCAGCACGATCTCGTGGCTGACGCCGACGCTGCCGCTGATGACCGAGAACAACCCGCGTGTCGTGTTCGAGCGGCTCTTCGGCGCAAGCGACAGCACAGACCCGAAAGTTCGCGCGGCGCGTCTGCGTCAGGACCGCAGCATCCTCGATTCAGTCACCGATCGCGTGAAGCAGCTGCAGCGGGAGCTCGGCGCATCGGACAACAGGAAAGTGAACGACTACCTGACCTCGCTGCGCGACGTCGAGCGTCGGATCCAGTTGACGGAGGAACAGAGCGCGAAAAAAGTAACTGACGTGGCGCGGCCGGCGGGCATTCCGGACAGCTTCGACGACCACGCGCATCTGCTCTATGACCTGCAGCTTCTGGCGTATCAGTCAGACATCACGCGCGTCATCACATTCATGTACGGCCGAGAGCAGAGTCCGCGGCCATATCCGCAGATCGGCATTCCCGAGCCGCATCACCCGGTGACGCATCACCAGAACGATCCGGAGAAAATGGCGAAGTGCGTCAAAATTCAGCAGTATCACCTGAAGCTCTTCACCGATTATCTGGAGAAGCTCCGGAACACCCCGGACGGCGACGGATCCCTGCTCGATAACGTGATGATTCTTTACGGTGCGGCCATCAGCAACAGCGATCGCCATAGCCACGGCCCGCTCCCGACGCTGCTCGTCGGCGGAGGCTCGGGCACGCTCAAAGGCGGCCGGCATCTCGTGTACCCGGAACACACGCCGCTGACGAACCTGCAGCTCACGATGCTGAACCTCCTCGGCGTGCCGGCGGAAAAGCTGGGCGACAGCACCGGGAAATTCAACGAGCTGTCCGAGGTGACTGCGTAGAACAGATGATCCGCGGCTAGCGGTTCTCGCGTCTCGCGATCGGCATCGTATAGCACACTGCGTCGCCGTCGAGGACGAGCGTCCCGTCGTCTCTCACGACGCTGGTCTTGAGCGTCGTGATGGGTTTATCGGTTCGCACCTGCAGGACCTCGGCGCGGCCGGTAATGGTGTCGCCGGGCCGAACCGGCGCTTTGAAACTCCAATTCACCTGAAGGAAGACAGAGCCTGGCCCCGGGAGGTCCTCGGCCACAACAGCGTTGAGGATTGCGCTCGTCACACCACCCTGTACGACAATCTCGCCGAACCGGCTCGCCTTCGCCACTGCCTCATCGTAATGGAGTGGATTCCTGTCTCCACTGATCTCCGTGAAACGTTCGATGTCCTTCGCATTCACCGTGCGCGAGCGTTCCGCAACCTGCCCCACGCGTGGGATGCCGCCCGGCCACACTTGATCGATGTCGCTGCTCATAGTTCCCCGATTGCCTGGACCTGCCACTGCTCCACGGCATGCTAATCTTACCCCCCTCCCTGGCCCGGGTGACACGACATGACAACCGGTTCCGCTCCATCGTCCGACTACGACGTCGTCATCGTCGGAGCCCGCTGCGCCGGCGCGGCCACGGCGATGCTCCTCGCGAGACGAGGCCTCCGAGTGCTCGCTATCGACCGGAGTCGATACGGCGGCGATACGGTCTCGACCCACGCTCTCATGCGAGCCGGCGTCGTTCAACTATCTCGCTGGGGCGTTCTGGACGGAATCAAAGCGGCAGGGACGCCCGTCATCCGATCGACGTCGTTTCATTATGGCGACGAAGTCGTCGCGGTGCAGATCAAACCGCAGAACGACGTTGATGGTCTCTACGCGCCTCGGCGTACCGTCATTGACCGGTTGCTCGTCGATGCTGCGCGAAGAGCCGGCGCCGAGATCGCGTTCGAAACGCACCTCGTCGACCTCGTCCGCGCGGGCAACCGCCGCGTCTGCGGCGTACGCTTCAGGGATGGTCGTGAGCGCGAGCGCCAAGTGTCGGCGGAACTCGTTATCGGAGCCGATGGCGTCCGATCCACGGTCGCTCGTCTCGTCGGCGCGGAATGCTATCGAACAGGTCGTCACGCAACCGGCGTGATCTTTACCTACTGGTCAGGTACGGGATTCGACGGATACCACTGGTACTACCGCACAGGTGTGAGCGCCGGCGCGATCCCGACCAATGGCGGAGCGACTTGTATATTCGCCTCGGTTCCCCAGAGCCGCTTCCACGAGATGCTTCGGCAAGGCGCAGACCTCGGATACCGACACGTTTTAAGGGAATGCGGGTCAGACCTGGCGGCAATCGTGGAACGGTCGGAACGGGTTGAAAAGTACCGCGCATTTGCGGGCGAAGTGGGATTCTTTCGACAATCGTACGGACCGGGCTGGGCACTCGTGGGCGATGCCGGCTATTTCAAGGATCCGCTGACGGCCCACGGAATCACCGATGCACTCATCGACGCGGAACTCCTCGCGCAGGCGGCAGCGGCAGGCACAGAGACCGCGCTCGCCGGCTATCAGAGTGCGCGCGACAAGCTGGCGGTGAACCACTTCGAAGTCACCGATGCGATAGCGTCCTTCGAGTGGGACCTCCCAAAGGTTCAGATGCTCCATCGTGCGCTGAGCGATGAAATGAAGAAAGAATCGCTCGCGGTGACTAACTTCGAACCTTCGCTGGCGTAGCCAGATAGTTGGCCAGGTGATCCACGAGCTCACGGGCGTCGCCGTCGGCACCATAGATGAAGGTCGACTTGCGGCGTCGAAGGACCGGCAGTCCAAGGGCATACAGGCCTGGCGCATCGACGACACCTCCGTCGTGCCGCAGGTGTCCTTTATCATCAATCACTGGTACGTCCAGCCAGCTGTAGTCAGGTCGGAATCCCGTCGCCCACACAATCGAACGGATCTCCCCATTCCGCAGATCGAGCTTCAGCCGTGACGACGCCGGCGCGCGTGTCGGTTCGAAGCGTTCCGGAGAACCCATCTCGGCCTCGGGAGCGTGGCTCAGGGCCGACTCGTCGAACATGCCCAGCAGCCGGTTCATCTTCAAGTCTGCCAGCGCGAACTGATTTCGCAGTCCCCCGGAAAACAATGCCTGGCCGTCTCGCACTGCAGCCAGACGGCCCACAATCTCGACTCCCGCTGAACTGAGCGCGTTGAGATCCAACGTCATGTGATCAGGGGTGCCAATGAGTTGCGGTGAGGGGAGACGGCGAACTCGTGTCAGGTCGTCGATTTCGTTGTATCGCTGGTCCCACACGCCAGACGCATCCATCCACCAGAGCACGTCGCGGCCCCGATACGTGCGTGGCAGCCTGACGTGCTCGCCGACGGAGAGCATGACCGACCGACCGGAACGAAGGATTTCATCGGCGAGTTGAACGCCAGTCGCCGATGCGCCGACGATCAGCACGCCGCCTTCCGGCAAGTCAGTGGGGTTGCGGTAGCTGAACGGCGTAAAGCACTGGATCGATGGCGGTACGGCCTGGGCGAGCGACGGCACACTCGGAACGTTGCAGGCGCCGCTGGCCACGATAAGGGTGCGGCAGCGAAGATTCCCGTTGGTCGTGGTGACGTCGTAACCTGCGTCGGTTCGCTTGACACAGGTGACGGTGGTCTGCGTGCGCACGGGCGCACTCGACAACACGGCAAAGCGCGAGACGAAGTCGATCACCTCGCGCATCGTCATGTAGCCGTCCGGATCCGCGCCCTCGTACTGATACCCGGGCAGCCGGCTCTGCCAATTGGGCGTCAGCAGCCGCAGTGAATCCCAGCGCTCGCGCCGCCAGGAGTTGGCAATCTCTCCGCGCTCGAGCACGACGTGATCGATGGAGCGGGCACTGAGATACCGGCTCGCCGCAAGGCCCATATGCCCGGCCCCGATGACGACCGTCGTAACCTGTTCGATGGCCCGCTCCGCTAGGGCTGGCGCTGTGGAGAGCGCATGCCCCTACACGACCTGGACGGTGACGTTCACCGGATTGGTGATGACGTCGTACACGGCCGAGCGCTTCTGCGACTGCGCGACAATCGCCTCGATCTCGTCCTTCGACGCGTCCGCGTCAATCTTGAAGGTCACCTTGATGTCGTCGTAGCCGTTCCGCACGTCGCTGTCGATGCCGAGGATGCCGCGGATGTCCATCTTGCCTTCGAGATTCGATTCGACCGAGCGCAGCTGAATGCCGCGATTCTGCGCGACCGCCGCCACACCAGCAGTAAGGCAGCTTGCGAGACCGACGAGGACGTACTCGATCGGGGTGATCGCGTGATCCTCCGAGGCGAAGATCTCCGGATGATCCGCACCGAGTGACGACTCGGTCTTGTGGCTCTGTTCCTGCCCGAGCCCGAAGAAGCTCTGGACTTTCGTTTTGCTGTGCGTGCCGTTCTGCCACTTGCAGGACGCCCGCCATGTGAATTTCGCCGCCTCCGGCGCGCCTTTCAGTGCTTCTCGAGCATCAAGCAGCGCCTGGACGTTCACTCCGTTGTTGACGACGGTGGCAGTCATGATGAACCCCCCTTTTCGATGTTCCAGATTCCTGGCGGAAAGTGCCAGATGATACATCACCAACGGCACGGGTCAAACCACTGTACAACTGCCTGATCAGCGAGGGGTTGCGAGCGCCGCTGCCTGGTGCCGGTATCCCCGCATCCCGCAGCCCACGGGCGCCACCGGAAACTCACTGGACGGCTCGAAGGTGCTGACATACGATGCAGCCATGAAAGCTCTAAGCCGGCGCAGTTTCATTCAGGCAGCGGCGGCTACGGCGGGTCTGCGGCCCGCCGTCGCTCGTGCATCCCACGACGGAGCGCGAGCTATGGCGGGCAAGCTTGCGTTGTCTGCCGGGGGCGCACAGCGCGAGGCGGGCTTCCGCGGTACGCTGTGCTTCTTTTCGAAGCATCTGCCGCGGATGAACGGCCGCGAGCTCGGCCGGACGCTGAAAGCGCTCGGGTTCGACGGCGTCGATCTCACGGTGCGCCCGGGCGGGCACGTCGATCCGAAGCGTGTGACGAACGACCTGCCCGTGTTCGTCGACGCCATCCGCCACGAGGGCCTGGCGGTGCCGATGATCACGACCGAGCTGTTATCGGACGCAGATCCGGTCGCGCAGCCGACGCTCGAGACCGCGGCGCGGTTGAAGATTCCGTTCTACAAACCCGGCTACTACCGATATAAGTTCGTCGATCCTCGCAAAGAGCGCGAAGACGCCGGCAGGCAACTGAGAGGACTTGCGGACCTGAGCCGCCGTCACGGGATGCGCCTCGGGTATCACAACCACGCGGGGTACATCGGTGGCCCGGTCTGGGATTTTGCGTCTTTCATTGAATCGCTCGACGCGTCAACCGCCGGGTTTTACTTCGACGTCCGTCATGCGGTGGTCGAAGGCGGAGACGGCGGGTGGCGCACGGCGTTCGACCTGGCGGCGCCGCGGTTGTCGATGATCGCGCTCAAGGACTTCTTCTGGGAAAAGAGCGGCGGCTCGTGGCAGCAGCGGAACTGCCCCATGGGCGACGGCATGGTCGACTGGAAACGGTACTTCGCCATGCTCGCGAAAGCGCGTTTTCACGGTCCGGTATCTCTTCATATTGAATATGAGATCGCCGGCGACACGCCCGCGGCGCAGGAGAAAAACACATTGACCGCGGCCGAACGCGATTTTGCGTTCGTCAAAGCACGCATCGCCGAAGCCTATTCAAGCTCCACGATCTGAGCGTCATGCGCCGGCAGGTTCTGCGTCAGGCGTCGGCCACACCTCTCGGCTCTGCGATCGTCTCGCCGAAACCCACCGATATCCGCATCGACGAAGTCGTTCACGGCTACGAAGACTACGTGTACCGCGCGCCGTACAAGTTCGGCGGCCGCGTTGTCGACCGCACCACGCTACTGAACGTTCACTGCCGCGTCACCACGCGAAACGGACAGACCGCCTGGGGCTTCGCGTCGATGACGCTGGGTAACATGTGGGCGTTTCCGTCGGCCACGATGTCGTACGACACGACGCTCGAGGCCATGAAGGCCCTGGCGTCGCGCATCGCGCGGCTGACGGGCGACTGCCCCGAGATCGGGCATCCACTCGACATCGCGCATGTTCTCGAGCCCGAGTGCCTGAAGGCCGCTGCGGAGGTTTCCGCGGAGCGCACGCTCACCGAACCCATCCCCAAGCTGTGCACGCTCGTTGTCGCCAGCCCCTTCGACGCGGCGCTCCACGATGCGTTCGGAAAAGTTCACGGCCGCAACGTCTACGACACCTACGGCCCGGATCTCGTGACACATGACGTGTCGCGTTATCTGGGGCCTGATTTTCAGGGCGTGCGGCTCGATCGGGCGATGCTGTCGAAACGGCAGGAGCGCATTCCTGTGTTTCACAGCGTCGGCGGACTCGATCCGCTCGAGACCAGCGACGTCAAGACGCCCGTTCGCGACGGCTTGCCTGAAACGCTGGATGAATGGATTCGGCGGGATGGTCTCGTGCGCATCAAGATCAAGCTGCAGGGTGACGACCTGTCGTGGGACGTCGAACGGACGCTGGCGATCGATCGGATCTCTTCGACAGTGCAACGCGAGCAAGGCGTCGCGGATCTTGCGTATTGCCTGGATTTCAACGAGCGATGTTCCGACGTGCAGTACGTCGTGGAATGTCTCGGCCGGATCCGCGCCCGGTCGCCCGAAGCCTTCGAGCGCATTCTCTATATCGAGCAGCCAACGGCGCGGGATCTCAAAGCGAACCGGCAGAACGTCATGCACGAAGCCGCGCGTTTGCGTCCGATCGTCATCGACGAATCGCTGACGGATCTCGAAAGCCTCGTGCTCGCGCGCGAAATGGGCTACACGGGTGTGGCGTTGAAAGCCTGCAAAGGCCAGAGCCAGACGGTGCTGATGGCCGCCGCCGCGCAAAAGTACAAGCTGTTCCTGTGCGTGCAGGATCTTACGTGTCCCGGCGCGTCGCTCATCCATTCGGCTGGCATCTCCGCTCGCGTTCCCGGGGTTGCCGGCATCGAAGCGAACGCGCGACAGTACGTTCCCGCAGCGAACGAGCCATGGCGGCACCGTTTTCCCGGCATCTTTACGATCACCGACGGATACATCCGCACCGGGGAGATCGGCGGGCCTGGCCTCGGCATTCCCGATGACATGGTGCCGAGATGATCCGGAGGTTCTTGTGGTGATACATCGCAGAGCGTTTCTCGCGGGGCTCTCGGCGGCGGTCACTGGCGCGCGCGGCGGGTGGGCGCAAACGGCGCCAATCGAGAGCTTCACACAGTGGATGCAGGTGTCGAGGCGCGAAAGGGAAGACGCCGTAAAGGCCTGTCTCCAGCGGATCCAGACGCTGGATCCCAAGATTCAGGCGTGGGTCCAGGTGGCGCCACAGCCGGCTCTTGGCGACGGCCCGCTCGCGGGCATTCCGTTCGGTGCGAAGGACATCATGGAAACGCGCGGGCTGTCCACGGAGTACGGCTCGCCGATCTACAAGGGCCGCCTCGGCAGCACTGACGCAGCCATCGTGACGTCGTTGCGCCGCCGCGGGGCGATTCTGCTCGGCAAGACGCATACGACCGCGTTCGCCTACCGGACGCCGGGGCCGACGCGCAACCCGCGCAACCTCGAGCACACACCTGGCGGCAGTTCCAGCGGTTCGGCCGCAGCCGTCGCGGCCGGCATGGTGCCGTTCGCGCTCGGCACGCAGACGCGTGGTTCGATTCTCAGGCCTGCATCCTACTGTGGCGTCACCGGCTTCAAACCGAGTTACGGCCTGGTCTCAATCGAAGGCGTGCTGCCGTACGCGAAGAGCCTCGATACCGTTGGGTTTTTCACCCACACGCCCGCCGACATGCTGGCGCTCTGGGAGGCGATGGGCCACTCGTCCGGAAGTGATGCACCGCTGAGCGTCGGAGTGCCGAACCCAATGCCCGACGTCGACGCCGGGATGGCCACTGCGGTTCAGAATGCGATCGACAGGCTACGACGGGCGGGCATCCGCACGCAGTCGATTGATATCGCCGATCTTCTGAAGACCCTCGATGCGGCGACCAACGATATCGCGTTCTATGAAGCGGCGCGGTTTCACGAGCAGCGGTGGAAGGAACACGGCGCGCGCCTGCTCGAGCTGGCCGACCTCGTCGAGAAGGGTTTGAAAATGCCGGCAGAGCGCTACGAGCAAGCGCTGCGGCAGATCCGGGAGGGACAATTGCGACTGAGCGAGCTGTACAAGACAACGCCCGTCATCCTTGTACCTGCAGCGACGGGCGCCGCTCCTCAGGGTCTTTCATACACTGGTGACCCACGCATAAATGCGCCGTGGACGGGGCTTGGCACACCTGCCGTCTCCATTCCTATGCCGGTCACCGGGCTGCCGCTCGGTTTGCAGGTGACCGCCAATCGCGGCGAAGACGCACGTGTGTTGCGCGCAGCCGTGCGACTGCACCAAGTGCTGTACGCGTAGGATCGGCGCCAGTTCGACGAGAAAGGTCTTCATGTCGAAATCCTTCATTCGCCGCGCGTTCAGTTCTCTTCTTTGCTCCGTCCTCGTTTTGTCAGCCTCGGCGGTGGCGCAGCGCGATACCCGCTCTGCTGATGCCAGGCTCCGCGCCCTCTACACGGAAGAGTGGAATTGGCGGCGGCAGGAGATGGCGCGGAGTAGCGATCAGCCTGGCGAGGCGGGTGAGAGTGATCACTTCCCCAGGGTCAATGCCGCGTCGCAACAGGCGCGGCTGGCCCACTGGACGCGAACGCTGGCGACGCTGGACAGTATCCTGCTCGACGAGCTCTCACCTGAGGAGAAGGTGAACGCGCAGGTCTTTCGCGCCTCCCTTCGCGCGCTCTCCAACGACGTGAAGTTCCGTATCTACGAAGCGCCCTTCAACAGCGACACGTTCTTCTGGACCGACTTCACGCCGCGCCAGGGCTTCGTCACCCTCAGCGCCTATCGCGCCTATCTCAGCCGCCTTCGCGACGTGCCGCGCTACTTCGACGAGCAGGTCGCCAATATGCGGGCCGGCCTGGCCCGCGGTTTTACGGTGCCGCGCGTGTCGGTCGTCGGGCGTGACAAAACGATCGAACCGTACGTGAAGGGCGACACCGCCAATCCTCTGTACGCGCCGTTCACGCAGATGCCTTCGAGCATCTCCGAGACGGACCAGACGGCGCTGCGGGCTGAAGCGGCGACGGTGCTCAGTGAGGTCATCGCACCGGCATACGAGCGGCTCCTCACCTTCATGCGCACCGAGTACGTGCCGAAGGCTCGCACGACGCTCGCGGCGGCCGCCATGCCCGATGGTGAGGCCTACTATCAGGCGATGATCGAGAAGTTCACCACGCTGAACCTGACAGCAAAGCAGATCCACGAGATTGGCCTGAAGGAGGTGGCGCGCATCGAGAAAGAGATGGAGGCGACCAAGCAGCGGGCGAAGTTCACGGGGACGATGGCGGAGTTCTTCCAGTTTCTGCGAACCGATCCGCAGTTCTACGCCAAGACTCCGCGTGAGCTTCTGTCGTACTCCGCGTACGTCTCGAAGAAGGCCGACTTGAAACTCGGCGAGACGATCGGATTCCTGCCGCGGCGCAGGCACGGCATCCGGCCTGTTCCCGACGCGCTGGCGCCCATTTACACCGGTGGGCGCGGCGGGCTCGACGCGTGCCTGATGAATACCTACAACCTGCCGGCGCGCCCGCTCTACACGCTCGCGGCGCTGACGCTGCACGAGTGCACGCCGGGCCACAGTTTCCAGGCTGCTCTCGCACTCGAAGGGCCCGACCGTCCTCCGTTTCGTCGCAGCACCTCATTCTCGGCCTACGGCGAAGGATGGGGACTCTACACCGAGTGGCTGGGCACCGTGATGGGGATCTACGAAACGCCCTACGAGGACTTCGGCCGGCTCACATACGAAATGTGGCGCGCGTGCCGGCTGGTGATCGACACGGGAATCCACGCGTTCGGCTGGAGTCGCGAGGAGGCGATGGACTACCTGCGCACTCGCGCGGCGCTTTCCGACCATGAGATCACGACCGAGGTCGAGCGCTACATCGCGTGGCCGGGGCAGTCCCTGGCGTACAAGCTTGGTGAGCTGCAGATACGCCGGCATCGTCGCGAGGCGGAGGAGAAACTGGGCTCCAAATTTGACCAGCGACACTTCCACGATGCCATTCTGGCCCTCGGGTCGGTTCCATTGCCGGTGCTCGAGCAGCGGATGGCGGAGTTTATCGCCGATGGCGGTGTGAATAGGTCAGCGGCACCAGCGCCGTAGTATCGTCTGCGTATGGCTAGCGGCATAACCAGGTTGGGCGCCATCGTAATCACGGTTCTCTTGAGCCCGGTACTCCGGGCGCAGCAGAACACTCCGGACATCCAGCAGACGTACTCGACGCGTTGCGGCGGCTGCCATGGAGACGATGGCCGGGGCACGGAGCAGGGGCCGGCACTTGCTGGAAGTCCGTCGGTTCGCGCGCGATCCCCGCAAAGCCTTCTCAATGTCATTCGAAATGGGATTCCCGCCGCCGGAATGCCCGCATTCGATCTTCCGGCAGACACGATCGAGGCGCTCGTTACGATGATCACGTCGTGGAACGCGGTGGCGGCAAAAGCCAGCGTTCCCGGTGATGCCGCCGCTGGCCGCCGGTTTTTTGCGGGGAAGGGACAATGCGTGTCGTGCCATCTCGCGCAGGGTGAGGGTTCGGCGATCGGACCCGATCTCTCGGATATCGCGCTGACGCTGAGCGTGGACGAAATTCGAGACGCGCTGCTGAATCCCGACGCGCGGATCGCTCCCGGTTATGGCGTGGTTTCTGTTCGCCAGCGCGACGGTCGAATGCTGCGCGGCTTCGCGCGAAACCGCAGCAGTTTCGACCTGGCTATCCAGGATCTGACCGGCGTGTTTCACACGCTGTCGCTCGATGACGTCGCCTCCGTGACCGAAGAGAAAACGTCGCACATGGCCGCCGTGAAAGCGAGCGCCGACGAGCTGCGCGATGTGATCGCGTATTTGAGCCGGCTGACCGGGGTACTTCCAGGAGCCGTGGCGCCGCCGAAGCGTGCCGACACGGGAATTGATTTCAGCAGGATTCTCAATCCGAAGGCTGGCGAGTGGCCGACGTTCAACGGAAACGTGAGCGGAAACCGCTACAGCCCGCTCACGGCGATCAACAAGTCGAACGTGAGCAGGCTGAGCGTGAAATGGACGTTTTCCATTCCGCTCTGGTCGCTCTTCCATCCAGACACTCCGTACTACCGCCAGAACATGCAGTACTTCGGGCTCGAAACGGTTCCGATCGTGGCCGACGGCGTCATGTACGTGACAGGGCCGAACGAGGTGTTCGCGCTCGACCCGCGCACCGGCCATCAGATCTGGCATTTCTCGCGCCCGCGCTCGACCGACCTGGTCTCGGACGCATCACTCGGCACGAACCGTGGCGTCGCCGTTCTGGGTGATCACGTGTTCATGGTCACCGACAACGCACGCTTGATTGCGCTGAACCGTGTCACCGGGCGGCCCGTGTGGGAGGTTGTGATGCCCGACGAGGCGCAGCGCTACGGCGGGACCATGGCGCCACTCATCGTCAAAGACATGGTCATCGCCGGCGTCTCGGGCGGCGACTGGGGCATTCGCGGATTTCTTGCAGCCTACAAAGCCGCGACCGGCGAACGCGTCTGGCGCCACTGGACCATTCCAGCCAAAGGCGATCCGGGCTTTGAGACCTGGAAGGGAACGGCCGTCGCTACTGGCGGGGGCGGAACCTGGCAGACCGGTTCATACGATCCCGAGACCGATACGCTCTACTGGGCCACCGGCAATCCGTGGCCGAATTCCGATGATCGCGAGCGCGGCGGCGACAATCTGTTCACCGACTGTGTCCTCGCGCTCGATCCGGCCACGGGAAAACTGAAGTGGTATTACCAGTTCACACCGCACGATGTTCGCGATTGGGATGCGAATGAGCCCAATGTCCTCGTCAACACCACGTATCGCGGGCAGGAGCAAAAGCTGCTCCTGCATGCGGACCGAAATGGCTTTTTCTACGTCTTCGATCGCACGAACGGCAAATTGCTGCTCGCCGAGAAATTCGTTCGACGATTGACGTGGGCGAGTGGAATTGGCGCAGATGGCCGTCCGATTCGGATTCCCGAGCGCGACCTGAATTGTCCTGGCCATGCGACAAACTGGCACAGCACCGCCTTCAGCCCGGTCACACGCCTGTATTACGTTCAGGCCACAGAGCAGTGCATCGTCCGACCGTCGCCCGGTAGTTGGAAAACCGAGCGCCCGCGCGCGGAGCCTGCGACGAGATATCTCCGCGCGCTCGATATCGAGACCGGAAAAATCGTGTGGGAGATCCCGCAGGCCGGACCAGCGGATGGCAAGAGAGACGCGGGCATCTTGGCCACCGCGGCCGGCATCGTGTTCTATGGAGACGCGAGCGGTTACTTCGTCGCCGTTGACGAGCGGGACGGCAAAACGTTATGGCGCGTTCCTCTGAACGCCACCATCAAGACCTCGCCGATGACCTTCACCGTCGGCGGACAGCAGTTCATCGCGCTTGCTGTCGGTTCCACCATCGTGTGCTTCGGACTGTAGTACGTGACGCGGTTGCGAACGGCGATTCGTTTCGCGCTCTTCGTTGTTCTCGCGCCGACCTCCCTTCTCGCGCTCGATCCGGCGAAACGTCCAACGCAATATACGCACGATGTGTGGCAGAGCCGCGGCGATCTGCCGCTGGACTCCATCCAGGCTGTCATACAGTCGAGCGACGGTTATTTATGGATCGGCACGCCCAACGGGTTGCTGCGATTCGACGGCATCACGCTCACTCCATTTGATACCCGCGAGACGCCGGGATTTCCAAATAACAACGTGCAGGCCCTCGCGCCGAGCCGCCATGGCGGAGTCTGGGTCGGCACTGAGGGTGGCCTGGTGTACCTGCGCGATGGTCACGCGACAACGTATACGACCGCGAACGGGCTGCCGAACAACGTGGTGCGGGCGCTCCACGCCGACCGCGACGACAACCTGTGGATCGGCATGCATGGCGGCGGCGTCGCGCGCTTCCGCGATGGCCGCTTCGACGTCTACGGCACGGCGCAAGGACTCTCGAACAACGTCGTACGCGCGTTACTGCGCGATCGCAACGGCGATATGTGGATTGGCACCGATGCCGGCGGACTCAATCGGCTGAGAGACGGTGTCATCACGGTCTACCGAGCAGCCGACGGTCTTGGCGACAACTCGATTTGGGCGCTGCTCGAGGATTCGCGCGGCCGACTCTGGATCGGCACCGCGGGAGCCGGGGTGCGCGAGCGGCTGCCAGACGGCCGCTTCGACGCGCGTGCGACGGGTTTGCCGAGCCGCTTCGTGAGAACGATGGTCGAAGATCGCGATGGGTCGCTGTGGATCGGCACGCAGGGCGGCGGGCTACACCGATATCGTGACGGCGAACTCTCTTCCTTCCGCCAGGAACAAGACCTGTCGAGCGACAGCGTCCGGGCATTGCTCGAGGATCGTGAAGGCAGCTTGTGGATCGGCACGATTGGCGGCGGCCTGAATCGCCTGCGCGATGCGAAGTTCACGACGCTCACCACGCGCGAAGGGCTCCGCTCCGACCTGACGCGCGTGGTCTATGAAGATCGGAATCGCAATCTCTGGATCGGAACCGACGGCGGCGGCCTGCATCGTCTCACCGGCAACGCGCTCAGCTACTACACCACGTCCACAGGGCTGTCGGGGAACACGATTCGGGCGGTCTTGCAGGACCGAACCGGCGGCGTGTGGGTCGGCACGTTGAATGCCGGCCTGAATTACATCCGCGGCAAGAGCATCACTCGCATTGCGGTGGCGGACCAGACCGTGCGCTCGCTGCTCGAGGATCGCGACGGGTCGATCTGGATCGGCACCTACGGCGGCGGGTTGAACCGCTATACGAATGGACGCGTGAGCACCTACACAACGCGCGACGGTCTCTCCAGCGACTTCATCACCGCCCTGGCGCAGAGCCAGGATGGCACGTTGTGGATCGGCACCAACGGCGGCGGCCTCAACCGCTTCGCCGCCGGTCGGTTCGCGGCCTACACGAGCGGCGACGGCCTCGTCGATCCGCAGGTGCGATCGTTGTACGTCGACGCCGAGAGTCAGCTCTGGATCGGCACTGCATCAGGCGGCATCTGTCGCCGCGTGCATGACCGTTTTGCGTGCTACAGCACGCGGCAGGGTCTTCCCGGCGACGGCATCTTCCAGATTCTCGAGGACGATCGAGGGCGCCTGTGGATGAGCTCACCTCGCGGCATCTTCCACGTCGCGCGCAGCGACTTCGACGCGGTTGATAACAAGACGGCGTCGAGTGTGTCTGCGACCGCATACGGCACGTCCGACGGGATGCCCACAGTGGAGTGCTCCGGTGGCGGGCAGCCGGCGGGCTGGAAATCGGCCGATGGCCGACTGTGGTTTGCGACGACCCGAGGCCTTGTGGTTGTCGACCCGCACCAGATGCGACCGAACGCGGTCGCACCTCCGGTCGTGGTCGAACAAATCCTCGTCGATCATCGGCCGGCACAGCACGCGAATGGATCGCTCGAGGTCGGTCCCGGCGTTGCGAGTCTGGAAGTGCGTTACACGGGATTGAGTCTGATCGCGCCCGAGAAGGTGCAGTTCAAGTACATGCTGCGCGGCTTCGATCGTGACTGGGTGCCAGCCGGCACGCGGCGCGCCGCGTTCTACACGAACCTGCCGCCCGGCCGCTATGAGTTTGTCGTCAGCGCGAGCAACAGCGATGGCGTGTGGGCCGAGCAAGGCGCGTCTCTGGCGCTGCGCGTTCGGCCGTTCTTCTACCAGACATCGGCGTTCATGGTCTTCGTGGCCGTTGTGCTCGCCGGCGGCGTGTGGGCGGCCCATCGCGATCGCGTGCAGCGGGTGCGCCAGCGGCTCGGCGCCATCGTGGCCGAGCGGAACCGCATGGCGCGCGAGCTGCACGATACCGTGGAGCAGGGGATGATGGCCGTGTCAATGCAGCTGCAGGCGGCCGCGCTGAAACTTGGCGACAGCGCCACGGCGCGTCAACACCTGAAATCGGCGCAGGAGATGCTCAACGAAAGCCTCGCTGAGACACGGCGCACGGTCCGTGGTCTGCGGTCACCCGCGCTCGAAGGCGCGGCGCTCGGGACAGCGCTCGCGAAAGTCATCAAACAGCTGACAAACGGCACGGCCATCGCGACGAACGTCCGCGTCAGCGGCGTTCCGGATCAGATCCCGCCCCGTGTGGAAGATGAGTTACTGCGGATCGCCCAGGAGTCAGTGACCAACGTGATGAAACACGCGCAGGCGCAGCGGATTGACGTCGAACTGACGCGCCGCGATGGCCGGCTGCGTTTGAGCGTCCGAGACGACGGCTGCGGCTTCGAGCCGGCGTGCGCGCTCGCACCGCCCGAAGGACACTTCGGACTCGTGGGCATGCGCGAGCGCGCGCGGCGCCTCGGTGGTGAACTGACCGTACGGACGGCGCCATCCGAGGGCACCGAAATCATCGTCGAGGTGCCGCTGCCGTGAGTGCCGATTCGCACTCATCCGTGATACGCGTCCTCATCGTCGACGATCATTCTCTGGTGCGTCGCGGGCTCGCCGCGGTCATCGGCACGCAGTCCGACTTGACGGTCGTCGCCGAAGCAGCAACGGGCGACGAAGCCATCGCGCTGTTTCGCAGTCATCAGCCTGACGTCGCGCTCGTCGATTTGCGGATGCCAGGAATGGATGGTCTGCAGACGCTGATGGCGATCCGCCACGAGTACCCGGCTGCACGCATCATCGTCCTCACGACCTACGAAGGCAGCGAGGACATCCATCGCGCATTCCAGGCCGGCGCGAGCTCCTACGTGGTCAAGAGCATGGACAGCAGTGAGGTGCTCGACGTGATTCGTGCGGTCAACCGCGGCGAGCGGCCGATGCCGCGGGCGATTGCCGATAAGCTCGCGGAGCGCGAAGCCGGATTGGCCCTGACGCCGCGCGAGCTCGAAGTGCTCGAGCTGATGAGCAAGGGGCTGACGAACAAAGACATCGGCGCCGTCCTGCATGTCACGGAGGGCACGGTGAAACTGCACGTGAAGAGCATTCTCGCGAAGCTCGATGTGAGCGACCGCACGGAAGCGGTGACGGTCGCTCACGGTCGAGGGATTATCCACCTCGATTAACACCCAGCGTCGCGGCCGAGTCGGTGTCGAGGAATAAGGTGGCGTCCGGATGCCGCTGCAGAATCGACGCCGGGCACACCGTGGTCACTGGTCCAAGCACCGCCGCCTCGATTGCGGCCTGCTTTCGCGGGCCGGGCACGATGGCAACGGCGCGAGGGACCTGTATGAGGTACGGCACCGTCAGCGACAGCGCCCGGCGCGGCACGGCGTCGAGTGTCGGAAAGCAGCCGTCATGCACTTGCTGCGTTCTGCAGACGTCGTCGAGCGTGACCGTTCGCACGACGGCCGGATCGAAGAAATCGCAGATTGGCGGATCGATGAATGCCAGGTGACCGTTTTCGCCGATACCGAGTACGGCGAGGCTCGGAGATTCCAGCGTCAGAAGTGCGGCGTAGCGAGCGCACTCGGCGTCGGACGAGGCCGCGAGGCCGTCGAGCCCGTGGAACGCCTTTATCGGCACGTGCGAGATCAATCGATCGAGCAGGAATCGGCGGAACGATGCCGGATGTTCCTCAGAGATACCGAGGTACTCGTCGAGATGGAATGCGGTGACCTGCTCCCACCGGATCCCTTGGGCGTCACGCAGGACGGCGAGGAATTCGTTCTGTGATGGTGCCGACGCGAGGATCAGCGACGCTCGTCCGTCGCGCGCGATTGTGTCCCGGAGGTGCTGTGCAACGACGGCGGCGGCGGCGGCACCCATCGCCGGCCGGGACGGGTAGGCCTCTACTTTCAAGCGGTCCGCGAACATCACGCTGACATTGCTGTGTTCCATCGACGTTGTCCTAAATGACTTTGACCCACCCGCGGCCCGACGCATTGGTATTGCGGGCGAGCAGGATGACCAGCAGTGCCGCAAGGGCGGGCACCGCGCTGGCGGCAATGAGCACCGGTGTGAACGAGAAGCGATCGATGACGACGCCGATGACAAACGTGGACGCAACCGTGCCAATGCCCGCTGCGCTGCCGGCCATGCCGGCGACCGAGCCAACCGCGCGCGTTTGAAACAGATCCGCGGGCAGCGAGAGCGCCATCGTCGACATCGCGGCGTACGAGAATGTGGCAATGGCAAAGCATGTAACCAAAGTCCAGAAGCCGGATGCGAACGCCGCCGGCACGAGTGCGAGCACACCAAGCGCACCGGCGACAATCAGCACGCGCCGCGCGCGTCCGACGGACCAGCCGCGACGGATCAACGCACTGGATACTCCGGCGCCAAAGAAGTTGCCGAAGTCGGCGGCCAGAAACGGGATCCAGAAGCCGGCCAGCGTGTCTTCGAGACGAAATCCTTTCGACACGAGATAGATCGCGAACCAGTCGGTGATCATGAACCACACCGGATCGGTGAGCGCACGCGCGGCAATCGCCGCCCACGTTTGCCGATAGGCCAGTAGCTGGACCACGGTCGGCCGCGCCTCTTCAGTCGCATCGCTGCGCTCGCTGGTGCTTTCTTCGGCGCGATCCGCGAGAATCATCGCGCGCTCGGCGGGATCGATGTGTGGATGATGCTCGGGCGGCTGATAGCTGCGGCGCCACACCATGATCCACAGCAGACCGAGCACGCCCGTGATGACGAATGCCGGGCGCCAGCCGCCGAACGAGAGCGCCAGCCAGAGCACCAGCGCCGGTGCGACCGCCGCGCCGATCGAGGATCCGCTGTCGAAGAGCGCCACGGCCCATGCACGCTCGCGCCGCGGAAACCATTCCGACACGGCTTTGGTCGCGCCCGGCCAGTTGCCGGCTTCGCCGACGCCGAGCGCGAACCGCGCGACGCAGAAGCCAGTGAGGCCGCGAGCAAGCGGCGTCAGGATGCTTGCGAGCGAGTACCACGCCACGGCCAGTGTCAGACCCCGGCGCGTGCCGATGCGATCCATGATGCGGCCTGCGACCGCCTGCATCATTGCGTAGGCGATGCGGAACGAGATCAACACCAGCGCGAAGTCCTGGTTCGACCAGTGGAACTCGCCTTTCAGCATTGGCGCCAGCACGCTCAGCGTCTGGCGATCGAGGTAGTTGATGACAGTGGAGGCGAAGAGGAGTCCGCCAATCCACCAGCGATGGCGCCGGCGGAGCAGCGCGCCGGTAAGGCCGCGTGGCCTCACGGCTCCTGCCGGCGCTCGAGTGGCAACCGAATCTGCTGCGGGCACACGCATCTCCGCGTGGCGCCGGCTAGAAGCCGAGGCGGATGCCAAGCTGCACTTGCCGCATGTCGCTGGCCGAGCGGATGATGCCGAAGGTCGCCACGGAGTTCAGGTTCGCGCCCGGGTTGCTGTAGTTCACGAGGTTGAAGACGTTCGTGATCTCCGTGCGGAACTGCATCGTGTAGCGCTGGCCCATGCGGAAGTCGCGATACAGCCCGAGATCGATGTTGTGATAGCCCGGCCCCTCGAGCATGTTGCGGCCTGCGGTGCCGTCTACGCCCGCTGCCGGGCGTGCGAACGCGCTGGTGTCGAACCATTGTGTGCGCGACGGGTTCGACACGGACGGATTGCCGATCAGATCGGCGCGGTCGTTGTTGTTGCCGTCGAGGTTCACATCAACACCGGCGGTGACTGTGAATGGCTCGCCGCTGCGCAGCGTCGTGATGGCCGAGACGGTCCAGTCGTTGAGCACCCTCCGCACCAGCGCGCGCGAGTTCTTGAAGTAGTCGATCTTCCAGATGGCGGAGATCACCGAGTTGTGTCTTCGATCGGCGCCCGTGCGGCCGCGGTCGGCTGTCGGGTTTGTGTGGTTCTGGACGTTGCCCGTAGTGTTGCTCTGCAGATCCCAATCCTCGACGCTCTTGCCGATCGTGTAGTAGGCCTTGACGCTGACGCTGCGCGCGCGTTTCTCGACGGTGAATTGCGCGCCGTCGTACTGGTTGGTGCCGATCGACTGCGTCAGCAGCAGCGCGCCGTACGGCTGATACGGCCGCCGCGTGTTCACGTTGCCGGTCGTTGCACCGGCGACAAACACCGGGTAGTTGACGTCGTGATCGAGACGCAGGCCGCGTCCACGCGCGCCGACATACGCGGCCGTCACGCTGAGGCCAGTGGCCAGTTCCCGCTGCAGCGAGACGTTCGCCTGATAAGACGACGGCCAGACGAAATCGCGATCCGGGCCGCGAACGACCACAGGATTCACAAACCGTGGGCTTGCCGGATCGAATGTGTACGGGAATGGTGATCCGCCCGGCATGTTGCCGTAGGGATCCGACAACGTCTTGATATTCGTGAAGCGGCCCGACAGGCTGAACGGCTGCGCATCGCCGCTGACGTTCCACTCGTTGGCCGAGATGCTGCCGTAGAACTTGCCGATCGCCGCGCGCAGGGCCGTCTTGCCGTCGCCCTTCGGATCCCACGCGAGGCCGATACGCGGACCGATGTTGTTGTAGTCGGTGTTGACGATACCGCGCGGGACGTTCTGTTCGCCTGCGAACAGCAGGCCCGCCGGAGCGGACGGCACTTTCGTCGACCGCGCCCCTGGAATGAACGTGAGCTTCTGATTCAGCGGATCCGTGAACGGGTATTGCAGGTCGTAGCGGATACCGACGTTCAGCGTCAGACGCGTGTGAATGCGGAAGTCGTCCTGCACGAAGCCCGCGACATACATCCCATTGTCCTTCTTCGTCGTCGGCGCGTCCTGCGTGACATTGCCGGATGGAATGCCCAGCATGAAGTCGGCGAGCGCGTTGCCCGTCTTGGTGCCGTCGAACGTGAACTGGCCGTAGTTGTTGAGCGTCGTGTCATGGATGATATCTTCGCGCGACAGCTCAGCGCCGACTTTGAGCGAGTGGTTGCCGCGCGTCAGCGTGACCACGTCGCGCACCTGATAGAAGTCGCTGCCCGCGCTCGGCCCGGCGATCGCCGTGCCGAGCAGGAAATACCCGGACACGTTGATGTTCGGCAGCGCGGGAGGCCCCTGAATAACGAAACTCGATCCGAGATCGCCCAGCGAGAGAGACGGCGTATTGTTGCGGCTCCCGTAATTGCGTACGTAGGTGAACTTCAACTGGTTCACCATTGTGCCGCTGACAGTCCAGGTGTCGCCCGCGTTGATGTTGTGTTGCCGCCAGCTGAACTCACGTTTGGTGTACGGCAGGTCGCCTCGCAGCGGCTCGACGTCCTTGCCGGTGTTGAAGAAATAGCTGGCCGTCAGCTGGTGCGCCTTCGAGAGCGCATGGTCGATCTTCAGCTGGAACTCGTCGGTGTCGAGCGGACGGGTCTGCGTCGTCTCGTAGAAGTTATTCGGCAGGTTCGCGGCCGGCACCCACTCTTTGAGCAGCCGCAGCGCCGCGGGATCGAGTCGATCGGCGGGAATGATGCCGCCGGCAAACAGCTGTCCCGTGAGTGGATCGCGCGGTGCCCGCGCCGACGCGGAGAAGCTGCCCGCACGCTCCAGTGCGGTCGGCACGACGGCCGTGTTCGCATAGACGGCGCGCTCCTCACGCAGTCCCGAGTAGCTGGCGAAATAGAACGTGCGATTTAACCGAATCGGCCCACCGACGGTGGCGCCGAACTGATTGCGCTTGAGCGGATCCTTGAGGCGCTGGTCCGGCGTTGAGTCGGGCGTCCAGCGGCTGGAATTCAACGCATCGTTGCGTATGTAGTCGAACGCGGAGCCGTGCAGCTGGTTGGTGCCGGATTTCGTCACCACGTCAACGATGCCGCCGGCATATCGGCCATATTCGGCGCCGTAGCTGTTCGTGACTACGCGAAATTCCTGCACCGCGTCTGGATTCGGCACGACGTTGCCCGTGTTGCGGAGGGCGCTCGTGTTGTTGCCGCCGTCCAGGAAGTAATTGACCGCACCGCCGCCGGCATTCGACGACCCGTTGACGAGTGTCACCTGCCCAGGCACACCGAAGTCGTTGCTCTCCCTGCTCGAATCAACACCGGCCGTGAGACTCAGGAGTGTGTACACGTTGCGATTGACGATGGGCAGGTTGAGGATTTCCTGGTTGTTGACGATGCGCCCGAGCGCCACGTTCATCGTCTCGACGAGCGGCGCGTCGGATTGCACTTGCACCGTCTCGGACACGGCCCCGATCGCCATCAGCGGATCGACGCGGGCTTGCCGGTTGACTTCGAGCACGACGCCCGTCTGCAGGAACGTCTGGAAGCCATTGAGGACCGCTTCGACTCTGTACTCACCAAGCGGCAGGAACCGAATCTGATATTGACCGTCGGTGTTGCTGACTTCCGTACGCTGAAAGTTTGTGCCGAGATTCGTGACGGTGATCGTCACGCCGGGCACGACGCCGCCGGATGAATCCTTGACCGTTCCCAGGATTGTCGCCGTCGCCGCCTGCGCGAACGCCGCGTCCGGCGGGGCGAGCATGAGCATCGCCGCGAAGAGCCCAAGAGCGATTAATCGTTGCCTCATCCTACTCCTCCGTGCCGCGGGACTATTCCCGAGTCGTGACGAGTCTGGCCGCCGTGACACGCGCTCGCAATATCTCGAAAGGGGAGGGTCGCCGCTTTCCTACCCGAAAGGGATATTCCCTGGCCCCCCGCCACGCTGCACAATCGCACCCGACCGTAGAGGACTACATGATTTCAGGAACACAAATGCTGACCTGTCTGGGAGCCGCTCTTGCCGCGTGTGTGTCACTACTCGCGCAGCCGGCCACGACTGTGTTGAAGCCGGCCGATCAGTCGATGATCAGGCGTCTCGGATACCCCGAAGGCAGCAAGCTGCTGATTGTCCACGGCGATGACTTCGGGGAGTGGCACGGCGTCAACACCGCGACCATTGAAGCCCTCCAACAGGGAGCGCTGACATCTGCGAGCATGATGGTGCCGTGCCCATGGTTCCCTGAAGCCGCGGCGTTCGCGCGCATCCATCCCGGTGCCGACCTTGGCCTGCACCTGACGCTGACGAGCGAGCGCACGGCGTACCGATGGGGGCCTGTCGCCATCGGCTACACGCCGCGAACGCTGCTCGACAAGGAGGGCTACTTCCACGCGGCCCCATCCCGCTTCCCGGCGGATCTGAATGCGCGCGAAGTGGAGACCGAGATTCGCGCCCAGATCGAGCGCGCGCGCCGGCTCGGCGTGAAGCCCACGCACCTCGATTCGCACCAGGGAGCGCTCTATTCGAGCCGCGCGCTGTTCGAGAGATTCCTGAAGGTGGGTGGCGAGTACGGCATCCCCATAATGGTGTCGCGCACGAACGGCCACGGCGCTGAATGGATCGGCGACGAAACCACGCTTCCGCCCCACGCCGTCGTCGTCAATCGCATCTCGATTCCCTCGAACACTCCCGCGGCGAGTTGGAACGCGTTTTACACCGATGCGATCAAGGCGATGAAGCCTGGCCTCACACTGCTCGTTGTCCATCTCGCGCATGCCAATGACGAGACGATCGCCGGGACAGCCGAGCGCGCCACGTGGGGCGCCGCGTGGCGGCAGCGCGATTTCAATTACGTGACGAGCGCGGCGTTCAAGTCGCTCGTCGCAGAGCAGAGCATCCATCTCGTCACGTGGCGCCAGGTTGGCCGCGCAGTCGGCCTGCCACGCGCGACGAGCGAGGGACGCTGATGATCGTCGCGCGTCGAATCGCCGCCGTCACCGTCGCCGCGCTGCCGCTGCTTCTGATTGGCGGCGACCCGGGCTCGCTCGCAGCTGCGCGCACCCCATCGTATTCACGCTTGTGGGGCGCGGGTGGCGACCAGTGGGATCCGCGCGGACGCCTTCCCGATTTTTCCTACGCCGGCTACCAGGGCGGCGAAAAAGCGATTCCCGACGTCGGCGCCGTCAGGGATATGAAGAGGGATTTCGGCGCGAAAGGCGATGGGGTCACCGACGACACTGCGGCGTTTCTCCGCGCCATTCAGGAGGCGCCCGATGGCGCACTGTTCATTCCTCGCGGCCGCTATGTCATTCAGCGAGATCTGCGAATCGAGCGGAGTCGACTGGTCCTACGGGGCGAAGGACCGGATAAGACCGTTCTGTACTTCACCAGGAGCCTGGCTGATCTCTATGGGCCGAATCGCGAATGGTCGTGGACGGGCGGCATGATCGATGTGGGCGCGTGGGGCAAGGATTGGTTCCTCACCACGGTGTCAGCGCCGGCAAAACGCGGCGATCGCATGCTCAAGGTCAGCGTGCCGTCGCGCGTGCAGTCAGGAATGATGATCGTGCTCCGGCTGACCGATGACGCGCCGCATACGCTCTGGAACCATGCGCACAACGAGCAGGCGGCATACCCGGAAATCACGACCTGCATGCCGATGAACACGCTCGACTGGATGGTACGGGTGGATGCCGTCGACGTCGAGGGCAAGACCATCACCCTTCATCAACCGCTGCGCGCCGATGTACGGCCCGACTGGTCGCCGACGATCTACCGCCCGCCCTACATCGACGAAATCGGGATCGAGCAACTCGGGATCGAGTTCCCGCCAGTTCCGTACAGCGAACACAATCGCGAACCTGGCTACAACGCGATCTACTTTCGCAACTACGTGGGAAACAGCTGGGTGCGGAATGTCAGCATCTTCAACGCTGATTCCGCGATACATGTCACCGGCAGCAAATGGGTCACCGTCACCGGCATCACCATCGACGCCAATCGTCCTCCGCGCCAGCCGGGATTCTGGTACGGGCATCACGGCCTGCATTCCGAGTCGAGCGAGGACATCCTCTTCGAGTACTTTATCTTCAAGAAGAACTTCCAGCACGAGCTCGGCGTCGAGCACCAGAACAGCGGCAGCGTGTTTCATCGCGGCGGTGGTACGGGCTTTTCCAACGATCCGCAAGCCGGTCCGAATCCTGCCATCGTCGCGGATACCTCATTCGATCTCGATCACCATCGCGGATGGCCGTTCGAAAACCTGTTTACGAATCTGAAGGTGCCGGTGTCATTCAACAGCTCCGGCAACCTGTGTTTCGGTCCCCACAGCGGGGCCCGCGCAACCTTTTGGAACGTGCCCGGCGATTTCGCCGTGCCGCCCGAGTCGGGGGAGTGGTGGGGGCATATCCAGGCGACGATCGTTGGCGAGCTGCCGCCGGGCATGCAGGAGGCGCTGACAGCCGATCGCGAGTGGTACGAGCACGTCGCGGGCCTCGAGCCGGCTGACCTCTACGAAGCGCAGTGGGCGCGACCGCTCATGCGGTGACGCCACCCACTACGGCAGCGCAAACGCCGTCAGCGCGTTGCCGGACGGCGTGAGGAGATACTGGCGGCCGTCGACCATGTAGGTCGTTCCGCCCGTAGACCGAAGACCCACGCCGAGCTGGTAATGCCACAGATACTTCCCGCTCCGCGAGTCCAACGCGATGATGTTGCCGTCGCCGTCCCCCGAGAACACGAGTCCTGACGCCGTCGTCAGCACGCCTGAGGAAGAACCGGTCGGATAGCGGAACTCCCATTTGCGATCGCCGGTCAGCGGGTCGATCGCACGGAGAGCGCCGTAGCTCTTCTGATCGCGCACCCGTGTCGTGCCGCCCGATTGGTACTGTTCCCCTTGTCTGAACGGCTCATTAAAGGTGTAGTAAATGGCGCACGTCTCACGCGCGTTCACGAAAAACAGACGCTGCGCCGGATCGTACGAGGGGGAGAAGAAGCTCGTCCCTCCACCATAATCGGGACACGTCCTCGTACCATCTTCGTTGGGAATATTGCCCGGGAGCAGAATCGGCCGTCCCTCTGGGCTGATTTCCTTCGCCCATGTTTGTGTGATAAACGGCTTTGCCAGAATCATGCGCCCGTTCGTCCGATCGAGCGTGTAGAAGAATCCGTTGCGATTGGCCAACAGCAGCGTCTTGCGTGGCTGGTTGTTGATCGTCAGATCGGCAAGCACGGGCACCTGAGTGGAGTCCCAGTCGTGCGTGTCGTGGGGCGTGAACTGGAAGTGCCATTTCAGCTGTCCGGTATCGACGTCGAGCGCGACGACCGATCCCGTATATAAGTTGTCGCCTTCGCGGACGGCACTGTAGTAACCGGGACCCGGATTGCCTGTGCCAAAGAACACGAGGTTCTGCTCGGGATCGTAGGTGCCTGTCACCCAGATCGATCCGCCACCCCGCAAATACGCGTCGGTGTCTTTCGGCCACGTATGCCCACCCGGTTCATCCGGCCCGGCCACTGTATAGAATCGCCAGGCTTTCTTCCCCGTGTTGACGTCGTAGGCCTCGATGAAGCCGCGAATACCGAATTCGGCGCCCGCCATGCCGACGATCACTTTGTCTTTCACGACCAGCGGCGCAACGGTGATTGAATACCCGTGTTTGTAATTGGCGAGCTCCGCGTCCCACACTGCGGTGCCGGTCTTCATATCGAGCGCGATGAGATGGGCGTCGCCCGTTCCGAGGAACAGCGTGTCGCCGAGCACCGCCATTCCGCGATTATTCGGTCCGCAACAGCCACGGAAGTCGCCTGGTATTTCCTTGCGATATTGCCAAATCTGCCGTCCTGTTCGCGCATCAATGGCCCACACATACCCGCCAAAGCCGGTGACATACAGCACGTTGTCGACGAAAATCGGCGTCGACTGAAAATTTGGACTGATACGTGTCTGGAACGTCCACTGTGCCTTGAGCTGGTTGACGTTTTGCGGCGTGATTTGCGTCAGCGGGCTGTAACGATGCCCGAAGTAGTTCCCGTGATAGATGAGCCACTTCGAACCGTCGCTCGGAAGGCCGGCAAGCAGATCTTGGTTCGTGACCAGCGGTGCACTCGCCTGCTGTGCCGCGAGCGTGACGGCGCACATGAAAATCATCAGTAAAGCTCGCATACGCCTCCTCATCACCTCAACCCGAGTGTCAATCCATTGTGGCCGTTGACAGCATCAGCGTTTCGGATCACGCCTGATTACATAGTGGGATTATCCCCCCATCCCGAGATCCGCAGATTCATAAATCTCGGACCGCCCGTCACGCTATTCGACTTCCAGAATCATCTCGATCTCGACGGGGATGTTGTTGGGCAGCTCCGCCATCCCAACCGCCGATCGCGCGTGCTTTCCGATGGCCCCGCCGAACACCTCGACCATCAGGTCGGAAAACCCGTTGATGACCCGTGGTTGTTCACCAAATCCCGGCGCCGAGTTGACCATCCCGAGAACCTTGACGACGCGCTTCACGTTGTTCAGACTCCCGAGCGCGCCTCGCGCCGTCGCGAGCAGATTGAGCCCCGTCTGTCGCGCTGCCTGGTACCCCTGATCCACCGTCAGTTCTTTGCCGACTTTCCCCGCCGGCGTGCCAGGGGTCGGCCCGTGACCGGCGAGAAAGAGAAGGTTTCCGACGCGCACTGAGGTCACGTAGTTTGCAACCGGCGTCGGCGGCGTGGGGAGCGTGATGCCCAGCTTCTTCAGGTTGTCCTCGGGCCGCGAGGGATTCTGCGCATGTACGCCGCTCGACATCGCCATGATGATAACCGCACCGACGAGTGATTTCATGGTCGCTCCTGAGTGATTAGTTGCCCGGCGACGTGCTTCTGCGTCTCGCGCTCGATGTGGAACGAGAGCTCCTCGTCGAGCTCGCGCTCGACACGGCCCTTGGCGACCAACGCGTGCACGCGCAGGAACAGATCGCGCAGGGGCATCATGCCAGCTTCATGACGCGCTCGATGGCCGTGGCCATACGTTCCCATTCATCGGCTTCGAGCGCCAGCTGCTTCCGGCCCGATGTCGTGAGCTTGTAGTACTTGGCCCGGCGACCGAGCTCGGAGACGGCCCACTCCGCTTCGATCCAGCCCTGGTGCTCGAGCCGATGGAGCGCGGGATAGAGCGAGCCCTGATTGACCTGCAGGACCTCCTGGGAGATCTGCTGGATGCGTTCGGAGATCGCCCAGCCGTGCATCGATCCCGTCTGCAGCGTCCGGAGGATGAGCATGTCGAGCGTACCGGGCAGGAGGTCAGGGATGGTCTGTCGCGCCATGGTGTCGAATGACGACACTAACGCGGGCTGGTGTCGGCTGTCAACAGCAGGAAGCTGAGGGACATTCATGCGTGCATCTTGACAAGGCTTCCACGATCCACAACCGTATGGTTGTGGATTCATTGGGTGACAGGGACGTCGTTCGGCTGGAGCACGCGGTGGACCTGAGTCGCCAGATCCCCGATGCACGCCTGCTCGTCCTCCCCGGCGGCCATGGTGAGTACCTGGGAGAAGTCGACGCCGCCCCGAATGCGACGCGCTACCCTGAGCTAACCGCTGGATTGATTGAAGAGTTTTTCGTTGAGTGAAGAGGCCAAGAACTACATCACGCCGGCCGGCTACCGACGCCTGCAGGAAGAGCTCGCACGCCTGTGGAAGGTGGAGCGCCCGCCGATAGTCACGACCGTGGCCTGGGCCGCGGGCAACGGCGACCGCTCGGAGAATGGCGACTACATCTACGGAAAGCGGAAGCTGCGCGAAATCGACAAGCGTATCCGTTATCTGTCGAAGAGCCTCGACAGGGCCATGGTGGTGGACAATTCTGGTAAGACGCACGAACGTGTGCATTTCGGCGCGACCGTCACGATCCGTTACGAGACCGGCGACGAGCGTGAGGTCACCATCGTGGGTGTGGACGAGCTCGACTCCGGCGATGTCCGTGTGTCCTGGCGCTCACCACTGGCCAGGGCACTGCTGACGGCAAAGGTCGGCGACACAGTGACGCTTCGCGCGCCCCGTGGACCCGAGCGCCTCGAGATCATCGCAGTGCGCTACGACGACCTGCGGTAGAGCGTCGCCACAGAAGGAGAGTTGATGCGGTGGCGCTGGCCTCACCGCTCAGGCAAGATGCGGCACCGTGAGGCGAGGAGTCCTGTGGCCGTGCTGAGGTCCAGATCCGCCACGAGGAGGCCTTCCTGGCCGTACGGCTGATGGCACTGCAGCGTCCCGTCCGGGCGCACGACCGCCGATGTCGTGCCTGAGCCCTCGCTGGCACAGTTCACAGACGCGAAGTAGCACGTATTCTCCGCCGCGCGACAGAGCATGGCTTTTTCGTGGAACGTGTTGGCGGGATCGGCGAACGTCACTGGCCGATAGCTCCCGGGTTCGGCGACGTGCGCGTGCGGGTGAAACACCAGCTGCGCACCTCGACGCACAGCCCACCGCACCGTCTCTGGATAGCGCCAGCCCTCGTGGCAGATCACCACACCGAACGTCAGCGGGCCCACACTGAACACACGACGCTCGGTCCCGAGCGCGGGATAAGTGCCTTCCTCCGACGGGTCGATCTGGCCCTTGTCCTGCCACCCTGCGATGGCGCCGTCCGGATTGATCACACACGCGGTGATCTGCAAGCCGCGGTCGGTGAGACGCTCCGTGCCCAGAATTACGGCGACGCGAGCAAGCCTTGCGGCATCTGCCACCGAGGTCCACGCGCGCTCGAGGAAAGCGGCATCGGGCACCGGTGCCTCCTGGCCCGGCCACCGATAGCCTGGGATGAAGCACTCTGGAAAGCAGATCACAGACGCGCCTCGACGGCCCGCGTCAGCGACCGCGGATGTCGCGAGGCGGACGGAGTCGTCCGGTGTCTCAGGCACGCGGATGTTTGCAAGCGCGATGCGGACGTTACTGATAAGGGCCTCCTCTCATCTCATCGTGCCCCTCGCGCAACATTGGTTCTACCTCACTCCCGCTCGTTACGCTCGGTCCGATCGTTTCAGTTCCCGCTGGCGTTCCGCCTCCTCCAGCCACTGCGCCATCTTCTCGTCATTGTTGCCGTAGCGCGCCCAACCCACCGCGTTGCTGTCCCAACGGTAGTCCTTCAGGGTCATGTCGATGCCGCGGTCGATGAGGTATTGCATCGACTCGTAGGGGTTCGGCAAGAAGACCAAATGGTGCAGGATGCTCGCCGGCTCATGGGAGTTCCAGTTGGTGTCGATGTCCGCGCCGTGCTCGAGCAGGAAGTCCGCTACGTCGAAGTGGCGGTTGATGACGGACCAGGCGAGCGCTGTGTCGAGAACTTGCGGCGTAGTTGGCGTGCCGGATTCGACGAACCACTGCTTCACCCGCGAGAGGTTGCCCATACCTGCCGCATGCGGCAGATCGTCCGGCACGGGCCAGATGCGCGTGAGTAATGGAATGAGGTGCGTGTTCGCGTAAGTGATTGCGTGCTCGATGGCTTTCGACGGAGGCGGCGGCTGACGCCGCAGTATCGCGGGATCGAGGTCGAGAAGGGCGCCGATGAATTCTCCACGGTCGTTCTGAAAACTTGCGGTTTCGATGAGCTCGGCCTGAAACGCCACGTGGGCGTCGCTGCGCAGCCACGGCTCGCGATGCAGCACCCCGACGAACGGCGCCAGGTCGCGCTCATCAAGCGCGCGCTGGACTTGCCCCATGACACACACCTTCCACAGTCCGAGCGCCGCGACCTGCGCAAAGTCGGATCGGTCGGGTCTATTGAAGCACCTGATGAAAGACAGGCGGTCCGTGTGTCCGTCAATGTGCGTGCTGAGCTCGGAATCGAGCGTGATGGATCGCTCCAGCAGCAGTGACGCGACCGCCTCGTGCTCGAAGCGGCCGGCGCACACGAACGCTTCATTGACGATCGCGAGATTGCTCCCGTTCTCATCGAGAGCTGCGCGAACAGCGTCGAGCTCACCGAGCGCGGCAAAGAACTTGAGCGTGCGCGGAAGCAGGCCTTTGCGCGCAAACAGCTGCAGCAGCCCTCTGGCGCGGGATTGGAGGATGCCCTGGCACACCGATGGCGTCACGACGGCGCCGGCGTCGATCAGCAGCTCGGCGCACGCGGCGCGGGTGAACCACCGCTCTCTCTCCGGGTCGCCCGCATCGCCATAGGCGCCGGTGGCGAATCCCAGCAGACCGCCGCGATCGTCGTCGTCTTGCCAGGACAGCAACGCCGGGTATTCAGCCAGCAGCTGCTTCAGGCGTTCGACGTCGTTGTCGTGAATGACGCGTCGAGCCTGCGTTGCCGCCCACTCCAGACCTTTGCCAAGGCGCTTGCTCACCTCGGCGGTGAGGTCTTGCCAGCCGGCGTAGCCGTACTCACGCGCGAGTACGAGCTGGGCATCGCGCAGCGACAAGGAGTGATCTCGAGCGACCTTCTTCGCCTGTTTACGGAGGGACTCGAGGGACGGACGAGCAGGGAGCGACTTCGAAGCAGTCATACAGACCCTCTTTCATGAATCGCCTGTACCCCGCTGAAACCAGGCTGTCCGCCTCCGCAGCTTCGCTGCTTCGGCGCGACATCGCGCCGGAGCTCGCATCGTCGGATGCGAGCGAAGGCGGATGAAAGAAGGTGCACACGCACACGACTCAGACCAAAACAGGTGGGAGTGTTCCCTTGCCGCGGGTTGGTGGCGCCCTGTCAGCGCGCTGGCGGCAGTATTGCGAGACTCCCGTTGCGATGTCAACCGCGGCGAAGGGACGGCTGCGGCCTGTCAGGCAGCTGCCTTGGCCATCTCAGTCAGTGTGCGGGCTTGACCGCTGCGTCTCCCGCGCCCGGCACGTGCGCGTCGACTTCCTGCCTGCGCAGCACGGCGATCGACAGCACCAGAGCGAACACGCCGATGAGCGCCGAATACGTGAAGAACACCATGTACCCGGTACCGAGCGCCGCCGGGCTGACGCCTGAGCGTTCCACCGCCGTCGCGAAGTTGTCGGGCGCGTAGGTGGCGACGAGATTCTTGACTCCGGCCAGCATGCCTCCTGCGTCCGCCGCGCGGGCCGCGCCTTCGACGATGCGGCCCGATTGCGACGCGATCAACCG
This sequence comes from Vicinamibacterales bacterium, assembly GCA_963811435.1. Lineage (GTDB taxonomy): Bacteria > Acidobacteriota > Vicinamibacteria > Vicinamibacterales > JAMQPK01 > JAMQPK01. Next base: position 779,216 of record CAWERD010000002.1, on the reverse strand, counting down.
GCCCGGAATCGCGTACAGCGACGAGAAGAGCGCATATTGCGTGGCCGTGAAGCCCGCGGACGTGAGGCTCGACATGTACGCGATAAGGCATGTCCCCGCGAAGCCCCCGGCGACGTTGTCGAGGCCGAGCGCGGCAAAAAGCGCGAACAGGTTGTGGTCCTGCAAGGCGAGCCAGATGAACAGCAAGTTGCTCACCGGGCCGGCGAGCGCGCCGATGACCATCGCCCGCAACAGCCCGTAGCGCGCGACGGCGAGCCCGCCTGCGAACACCCCGAACATGGTCATGAAGACACCGAAGATCTTCCGGACCTCCGCGATCTCCGTCAGCGTGTAGCCGAGATCGAGGTAGAACGGGTTCATGATGTTCAGCACGAAGTCCGGGATGCGGTAGAGGCAGATGAGCGCCAGGATCAGTCCGGCCGCCGTCCGGTAGCGCAAGAAGAAATCGCGCAACGGATCGACGAGCGCCGAGGAGAGATAGATGCCAGGCCGCGTGCGCATGCCTGGCAGCGGAAGCGTGACGAGGGCGATCAGCACGAGGCCGGCGACCACCGCGCCGACCTGCACGAAGACCCGGGCGTCCGACGCCCACAAGGCGAGCACGCCGTCTGCTGCGCCTGCGGCGCCGATGCCTCTGAGGACGTTCGCGAAGATGCCGGCGTTCGCTGCGAGACCCGACCCGAGCACCAGCGCCGCGAACCCGAGGATCGCGAGGCGCACCGCCCACTCGAGCGCGTCGCGCCCTGGAGCGGGTGCGATGCCGGCCGTCTCGATCGGCCGGATGGTGTGTTGCTGCTCGCGCGGCGCCGCCAGGACGGCAACGACGCCGACCGTCATCAGGGCGGCCATCGCCGCGTATGACACGTTCCAGCCGTAAGCGTCGGCGAGGAGCAGCGGCACGGCGCCCGCGGTGATGATGCCAACCCGGTATCCCCACTGGTACGCGGCCGCCATGGCGCCTTGTTTCAACACCTCCGCCGCCTCGATGCGCCATGCGTCGATGGCGATGTCCTGCGTCGCCGACGCCAGGCCCACCAGGACGGCGAATGCGGCGATGATGCCAAGGCTGCGCGTCGGGTCGGCTGACGCCAGCAGCCACAGCCCGAGCATGATCACGCCCTGGCAGACGAGCATCCACGATCGGCGGTGTCCCACCAGGGTCGTGAGGATCGGGATCCGTCCGCGATCGACGAACGGCGCCCAGAGGAACTTGAAACTGCTGACGAGGGTGACGAGGCTGAAGAAGCCCACGACTTCGAGCGAGATCTTCGAGGCGCGCAGCCACGCCGAGAGCGTGTCGAAGACCAGGAAGTAAGGAAGCGCCGCCGAGAATCCGAGGGCGATCATCACCATCGCGCGCCGCTCGGTGTAGACACGAAGCGCCGAGGTGAAGCTGCTCCGGCCGGGGGCCGGTTCAGGCTGCGTGCTCATTACTGAATCTTATCGAGACCTTCCGTCAATTCGATGTACGTGCCCCACGGATCGGTGAAAAAGGCGATCGCAATGCCGAGCGCCGGCACACTGCGATAGGGCGTGGTCAGTTTGACGCCGTTGGCCTCCAGCGTTTTCGTGAACTCCGCGAGATTCTTCACCTCGAATCCGATGTGATCGACGGCCCTCCCTTGCGTACCGACCACCGGTGCCGGCGACGAGGAAAAGTTCAGCGCCACGCCGGGCAGAAGCGCCGCAGGGAACGCTCCACCAAGACGAGAAGTGGCGCCAAACGTTTTGACATACCACGCCTGCATCTCGGTGTTCGCCGGATTGAAGAAGTGCACATGGTGAAGCGCAATCGGAATCGTTTGATTCGGCACCTCGATAAGCTCGACCTTGATGTCGTCGGGTGCCTGCACGAACGCGATCGACGAACCTCCGGCAGGCGGCGGACCGGCAATATCGTCCTTCACCGGGCGATCCGGCGTCGCTTCCGTGTTCGTAATCATCGTGTATCCGCCGGCTTTCAACTTGTCGATCGTCGACCTGAGGTTCGGTACTGAGAATCCGATGTGATTCACGACCGTTCCCCGCGTGCCGCCCGGCGCCGCCTGAACCGTGCGGAACAATATCAGCACGTTGGGAAACTTCACGATCTCGAGGTTGTTCGTCCCGACCTTGACCGGCACTCCTCCCAGGGTATCGACGAAGAATTTCTTCTGAGCGTCGACATTTGTGGTGTTCAGGTGATGATGGCCATACACGATCGGTCCATCTTTGGCGGCGGTGAGCTGCGCAGAGACGTCGGTCACCATGACCATCAAGATGCACAGAACGAGGCCCGGGGCGAAACGCATGCGCATGTCATCTTCCTCCTTGACGCGGAGACGCTGAGTGTACCCCATTGCACTTATCGCCCGATTTCGGTGCGCTCGGCGTGCGCGCGCGCCGTCGCGTCAGCGCGTCCGAACCGCGATCTCGAACCGGCTCTTGCCGTTCTCTCGCCGGTGCTCGATCGTCTCTGGGAGCCCTCGAACGATCGCGACCGCCAAACCGTCATCGCCATCGGGTACCTCAAGCGGATCCCTTCCGGTGTCTTCCGTCTCGACCACCAGCATCAGGCGACCGTTTCTTTCCGAGTACGCGATCGACACGTCGACAGTGAAGTCGCGCAGGATCGGCTTGTGGAGGTACAACAGCTCTCCCACGAGCAATTGAATGTCGTGCGTGGCCGAGCGGGAAAGCAAGTGTTTCTCGCAAAACTGTTCGACCTCGCTATTAAATGCGTACAAATCGAAATCGACCGACGCGATACGGCGGTTGAAGGTGCGGATCCGGTGAATGAACGACCGGGTCTTCTCCTTCAGCGGATTCTCGAAGATCTGCTGCGGCGTGCCTTCCTCGTAGATGGTGCCTTCGTCCATGTAGAAGACGCGGTTGGACACATCGCGGGCGAAATCCATCTCGTGGGTCACGATCACCATCGTCATGCCGTCCTTGGCCAGGCGGCGGATGACGGCCAGCACCTCGCTCACCATGGTCGGGTCGAGTGCGGAGGTCGGCTCGTCGAAAAGGACGATCTCGGGTTCCATCGCCAGGCAGCGCGCAATCCCCACCCGCTGCTTCTGGCCGCCCGAGAGCTCATCGGGAAACTTCTCGGCCTTTTCAGCGAGCCCGACCAGGCGCAACAGATCACGTGCCTTCTCGCCGGCCCCCTGCCGGTCCATCCCCCGCAACCGAATCGGCGCGAGCGTCAGGTTCTCGAGGACTGATAGATGTGCAAACAGGTTGAACGACTGGAACACCATGTTCATCTTCTGGCGCACCTTCGGGACGTCTGCCTTGCGCGCGAGGACGTCCACGCCGTCGATCCAGATGGAACCGCTCGTCGGGTGATCGAGAAGGTTGAGACACCGCAGCAGCGTGCTCTTGCCGGCGCCGGACGGGCCGATGATCGAGACCACTTCGCCTTTACGGATCTCGGCGTTGACGCCTTTGAGCACGTCAACCTGGCCGAAACTCTTGGAGAGATGCTCGACCCGGATCATCGCGCCACCGCTTGTCGCCGGCGGTACTTGGGATCGGTCATCCGCTCCAGGTACTCGAGGGCCTGCATGAGCACCAACGCGATGAGGAAGTACAGCACCGCCACCATGATGAGCGGGAAGAACGCGTCGAACGTTCGGCTGCGGATGATGTCGCCGGCCTTTGTCAAGTCCTGCACCGCGATATAGCCGACGACCGACGTCATCTTCACGAGCGAGATGAACTCCCCCTTGTAGACCGGAAGGATCCGCTGGATCATCTGCGGCAGGATGATGAAGCCGAATGTCTGCGTCCGGGTGAACCCCATGGCGATGCCCGCCTCGGACTGTCCCCTGTCCACGCCCTCGATGCCCGAGCGGAATATTTCTGATACATAGGCCGCGAAGTTCATCCCAAAGGCCAGGACGGCGATCAGCACGGGACTGATGTTCACCGACGCGAACACCACGTAGAAGATCAGCATCAGCAACACGACAACCGGAATGCCGCGGAGGATCGAGATGTACATCCGGGCCGGTACCCGAAGCCACGCCAGAGCCGACATCCGCATGTAGCACACCAGCGCGCCGAGCGCGGTGCCGAGGAGCGTGGACAGCACCGCAATGAGCGCCGTCGTCTTCAGACCGTCCCAGATCAAAAGATAGCGTTGCTCGTGGATGATGTTGCTCTGAAAGCTCGAGAGAACGCTCTCGACCAACGAGACATGGCTTGGCGGGCCCGGCGCGGCTGCCGCCTTCGCGTCTGCCGCTACCGTGTTCGACTTGAGGGTGAATGCGACGGAGTCCTGCTCGAAATACGGGTCCGAGAAGTCGATCTGTTCCCGGCGTTCTTCCGTGACGAACATGTTGGCGATGATCACGTCGATCTTGCCGCTGACGAGCGCGGCGATGAGTCCGGAGAACTCCTGGTCAGCGAAGCGGACCTGTTTGCCAAGATGCGCGGCGAACCGCCTGGCCAGCTCCACGTCGAAGCCCGCCAGCTCGGTGTTCTGCACCGCAGCGAAGGGGAACCCGCCACTCGACACACCCACCACCAGCGTGCCATTTGTGAAGGTTGACCGGAGCTCCGGCATCTTCTGGCTGCGCCTGGTCATCCAGCGGTCGACCATGTCGGCCCAGATCCCGTTTTGGCGGATGCCTTCAAGAAATGTGTTGAAGGCTGTCCGCAGGTCGGTGCTCTTCCTTGCGAATCCCGCCGCCACGGGCGACGAGAAGATCGGCTTACCAAAGGGCACCAGCTCGCTGTTGACGCGCATCACTTCCACCAGCGTGTCGAGGTCGCTCAGCCCTGCATCCACTTTCCCGGCGCTCACTGCCAGCGTGACCTCTTGATACGTTGGGTACTGAAGGATCGTCGCGTCGGGAAAGGCTTTGGTGGCGTAGATGTCGTAGACGGTCCCCAGCTGCACGCCGATGCGCTTGTCCTTGAGGTCGTCGATGGACGTCAGAGGCGCCATGACCCGCGCTTCGGATGCAGGTCTGGCGCCTCTCGCGCAACCGGCACACACAACCGCGGACATGAGGAACACCGCGGCGTGCCGAGTCCAATCATCGCGTCGCATGGAACGGCATTATCTCGCTGATTGAGCTCGTCCGTTCGAGATCGAGCGCACGATCAGATAAGCAGAGATTCTGTCCGCCTTCGCGCATTGGTACTGCGGATGGCAGTCACGCCCGCTGAATCGCAATATGATGGCGGGAGACCTCAAATCGCGAATCACCGGTCGTCATCGACCTCCGGTCCATCCAATGGAGCGCTCTTGACGATAAGACGACTGCTCGCCGCCACTGTCCTCTTTGTCATGGTCCCGATCACTGCCGCGCACGCGCAGGGCGTAGAGGGAACACGCTCGGCCACGCTCTCCGTGGGTACGGGCATCAGTCTGGCCGGCAACGCGATCAATGAGGGAGTCGGGACGATCGACGGCAAGCCGTCGGTCCTGGTCGAACAGGCTCTCAGCAACCACTTCAGCGACGCGTTGAGGCTCCGGTTCACCGGCAGCCTGGGACTCGACTACAACAAGGAAGTCTTCGCGACGTTTGCGTACGGCAAGTACAACGGCACCGAGCGTGTGGTGGGATCGGTGTCCGGCTATCCCCTCCTGGCTCGATTGTCCAATGCCGACGCCTTCGACATCGAAGGCGGCCTCCGCTATTACCCGCGGCCAGAGGGTCCGATTCGCACCTACGTTGCCGGGGCCGCCGGCCTGCGCTTTCTTCAGGCGACCGACGCCACCTTCAGAGTCGTCGAGGTGGGACTGACTCTGGCTAACCAGCCGTACTTCAAGGGATCGGCGCTGCTGATCTTCGGCGGCGATGCCGGTGTCAGCTACGACGTATCCGACACGATCGCGTTGGGGGTGGAGCTCGGGCTTCGGTACCAAGGCAAACCTGGCGCTGAAACGCTCTTTACGGATCCGAAGCTCCAGAACGTCAACGACACGGGCAGCCGCTGGTCGCTTCCGGTCAGCGTCTTCGCGAAAGCGCGGTTCTGATGCAGGCACACAGAGGCCATCCCCGCTTCATCGTTCGGCCTCGAATGACGAGATTGCGACTGGACTTGCATGGCCGCCTGGCGGCATCACTCATCGCGCTGGCCTTGAGTACTCCCGGATGGGCCGCGCCGAAGTCGCCGGAGCAGGCGTCCGCGCTCCCGCCGCTACCGCAGGTCGCACAGGATATCGCCAGTCCGTCGGCGCAGGTTCGACGACAGGCTTTGCGAGGACTGCGCGAACGCGGTGGGCCCGAAACGCTGCCGCTGCTCGCCGGCCTTCTCGGCGACGCCGAGATCGACATCCGCGAAGGCGCCGTGGCAGGCGTGATCGGTGTTTATGCACAGCCACTCGCGAAGCGTTCGATCACCAGCGCGGCTGCAGCCTTCGAGGCCGCGCGGTTCCATGACCAGCCATGGTCGGTCCCTCCTGAACTGTCGACCGCACTGGTCACGGCGCTCGCGGACGCGGAACCGTCGGTCCGGCGCGACGCGGCGTACGCCGTGGCGATCGTCCTGACTCCGCCGGTCACGAATGCCGTCGCGTTCGAAATCCTCGCGTCACTGGGCGACCGTGATCCGTCGGTGAGAATCGCGGCGGCCCTGGCGCTCGGTCGCCTAGGAGTGCAGGACGCCGGCGTGCCGCTCATCGGGCGGGTCAACGACGAAGTGCTCGACGTCAGGCTCGCGTCGATGCGTGCGCTTGGCGATCTCCGGTACGAACGGGCAGTTGTGGCGCTGACTGACCAGTTCACGTTCTACGTGCGTGGCGTGGCGGGCCGCTCCGCGATCAGCGCACTCGCGGCCATCGGTCATCCCTCGAAGATTCCACTGTTTGAAGCGCAGACCACGTCCGGGTATCCAGCCCACCGAACGGCAGGGTACGAAGGGCTGGCGCGCTCGGGTGGCGCCGCCGCTGCGGCGCCGCGCATCGAGGCGGCAATGGTCTCAGAGAATGACACGCGCGTACTCACCGCGATGGCCTTCGCACTTGCATCGGCGGGTCGCGATGGCGTGAACCGTCTGCTGGACGCGCTAACCGACCGCGATCGAAGTGACGAAGCACTGGCGTACCTGGTGGAGCTTGGCCGGCCGCACGTCGCGGCTGTCGCGGCGCGGCTGAGCGATCCCGACCCATTCGTGCGCGGGCAGATCGCAACAGCACTCGGCTTTATCGGTGGCCCGGAGGCTGTCGCGGCCCTGAAGGGTGTGAGCGGCGAGTCGGATCCGGACGTTCGGAAGAGGATCAGCGTCGCACAGCTTCGGCTCACGCGAACGGCGGTGGTACCCGCCACAGGCGCGCGTTTGACTGGCGCGAATCCAAAGCCGCGTTGAAGAACCGTCGTCGTCGTGCTCAACCTCAACGTGCCGGCGCTGTTGCGACAGTTGGGATCCGCCAAAGAAAAATCCGATGCTCGTTGACGCGGCGAACCTCTGTCGGCGTCCAGCTGCCCATGTTCCAGACGTAAGAAACGACCCGCGAACCTGCCTGTAGGTCGGAGCGCAGCTTCTCCCGTAGCTTCAGGTTCGGTCCCGGGTGCAGGAAGAGCGTCACGACGGTAGCGGACCTGACGTCGGCAGCATACATATCGCCTGGCCTGAACTCTACTTTGTCTTCGACACCTGCCTCACGCGCGTTCGCTTGCGCCTGGGCCACCAGCGCGGGATCGATCTCAATCCCCACGGCACGCGCCCCAAATTCCTTTGCCGCCATGATCGGGATGCGCCCGTCCCCGGACCCGAGATCGTAGACGAGGTCTTGCGGTCCCACCTCAGCCAGCTCCAGCAGTGCGCGCACGACGGGCATCGGCGTTGGCTCGTAGCGAACGTCCTGTCCAGGAATCGCCTTACAGCCGAACGAGACGAGCAATCCCACGACGAGCGGCAGCAGCGGTTTCATTGTCTGGCGTCTTTCCGGTCGAGCGTGACGCAAGGTCGCGACGCGCGTTCAAGCACTGCGACATCGAGCCACAGGTGTGCACGGTCAGACCGGTTCGTCGGCCGACGGTCCGTACATACCGGGAATCGGCACGTTCAGGAGCCGCAGATAGAGCCCGAGCTGCGCCCGGTGATGCACGAGGTGATTGATCACCATCAGGCGCATCAGCATCGCACGCGGCTCCGAGACGAGCACGCGCGGACCCATGCGCATGGTCCAGTTCTCGCGCAGTTTCGCAGCATCGATGTCTGCGATCGCTGACTTCAGGCGTGCGACCCCGATATCAAAGGCCTCCAGAAGCTCGGTCGCCGAATCTTTCGGCGGCTGGGGCTGACGGGTGGCAACGTCCATTTCCGCGGTGGTGAGAATGTTCGCGCCGTGGTTGGGAATGCTGGCGACGTGGGTGGCGAGCGCGGACAGCGTCCGCGACTTATCGTGCGGCTGCCACCCGCCCTTGCCGATGGGATAGCGCTCGAGCAGCCGGCGCGTAGACGCGATTTCGCGGTCGAGATCGATCAAGAGATTCTCCATAGCCATTCGCTCCTACCCTACAGATTAAAGGTGCAACTGGCGGCGGGCGCTCTCGCGCGCCGCCTGGAGGTCCAAGAAAAGGAAAAGTGACGTGAAGGTCGTCCGAGGTTGGAGTCACGAGTCAGCGCTTGAATCTCAGCCTCGGCAGGTGACAGGACTCAGGCGCGCCAGGCCTCCTACGGCTGCTCGAGCCCATCCAGCCACAGCAGGATCGGCCGGTGGCTGATGTTGTCGTACGACCCTTCTTCCGGCGGCCGCGTCCAGGGCCGGAGGGGGAAACCCCATGTCATGATCCGTCCGCTCGCGAGCACGGCCATCGACGTGGCCTCGTGCGCGGCGATCGACTGGACGCCGGCGAGCCCCGGGATGACGGCTGCAGCCCGTTCGTTGCCGGTCCGTCCGGGGTACGGCGTACCCCACGAGACGATCGTGCCGGCCTCGGTGAGCGCGAGCACGTGATTGTGTCCGGCCACGATTCTCCGCACGCCTTTCACCCCAGGCACGAGCGCCGGCACGGCGCGATTCTCATCGGTCGCCGCGCGGCCGAGCCCGCCTGCGATCCGGTTCCCCCAGGTCATCACCGTGCCGTCCCGCAGGACCGCCGCGGAGAATCCCTGGCCGGCGGCGACGCCCACGGCATCCTTCACTCCGGAGACGACGACGGGCGCGTTGCGCACGGCGGTGGTGCCGTCGCCCACTTCGCCCGAGCTGTTCTCGCCCCACGCGCGAACGGTGCCGTCCTTCATCACCGCCAGCGAATGCGTGTAGCCCGCGCTGATCGCGACCACGCCGGAGAGCCCGGCAATCTCGACCGGGAACGGCGCGTACGGGTAGGCCGACGGCGACCGGTGGCGGAACTTGATGACGGGCATCGGACCAATCCCGAGCTGACCCTTGTCGCCGGTGCCCCACGCGTACACGCGCCCGTCGCGCGTCAGCGCGAGCACGTGGTCATTCATCGTCGAGACATCGACCGCATCGAACCGCACGGCGAGCGGGACCGGCACGTTCGAGTCCGGGCCCCAAGACGCGCGCTCCTCGAAGAACGAGAGCGGTGTCGTGCCGAGCTTGCCGTTGCCGCCATTGATGCCCCAGGTCAAGAGCGTGCCGTCGGCGCGCACGGCGAACGAGCACGCGACGCCTGCCTGGGCGGCGACGACCCCCGTCAGTCCCGACACTTTCGCGAGCGTGTAGGGCGGGAGCGATCCCTGCGGACCGAAGCCAAGAATGGCATCGATCCCGTTGAAACCCTCCTCTGTGCCAGATCTGCACCGAGCCGTCTGGCTCGACCAGCAGCCCGTGACTGGCGCCGAGCACCACGCGCTGTTTCGCGGTGGCTCGCGTCTGCGCGCGAACGAGCGCCGCGGGCGCGGCGAGCGGCGCCGAGAGAAGAAACGCGAGCGCCTCGCGCCGATTCACCATCGTCATGGCGCCACTTCCTTGAGCCACGCTTCCGCCGCGGCGCGGGCTGCCTTGGTGGCCTCGGGTCCGGCGAGCACGGCCAGTTGCCACGTCACCGATTTCGCGCGGTGCGCCGGCGTGATGAACTCCATGCCGTCGGGGCCATCGGTCAAACGAATGATGCGCGCCGTGAAGTCGGCGTCCGCGGTGTCGCTCAGGAAGCCACGCAGCCGGCGCGCGACGAGCTGGTTCGGATCGGCCGGGAACCTGACCTCGAACTCGATGGCCCGCGCCTTGTCCTGCGCCTTCCGTTCCGCCTCACCGGCTTCGATAGTTTTCTGGATGCGCGCGCGCGTCTCGGCCATCTGCGCCTCCTGCTCCTTCATCTGCGCGAGAAATTTCTCGCGCTCGGCAGGTGGCATTTTCTCGACAATCTGGCGCACCATCTCCTGGTTCGTCTTCATCTCGGCCGCCTGAGCCTCTGCCGACGGCCCCGGGCGTTCGTCGACCGGACCTGCGTCTTTCCGGAATTGTGCGTACGCCGTTTTGAACGCCGGTGAACTCACGTGGGTCTTCGCCCACGCAAAGAGCGCCGTGGCCGCGGGACCTCGTGCCGCCGCCGGCAGCTTGTAGAACGCGCGGTGACCGGCGACGGAAATGCCATTGCGCCGGTTGCCGCCGGCCGGCTCCGACTTGATCTCCTGGAACAGAAAGTCTCGTGCCGAGGCCTCGGTCAAACCGAGCTGAGCCAGCACGCCCTGCGCGACGATCGGGGCGGTGAACGGCGAGCCGGCCGCGAGCGCCAGCGCCGCGGCCCCGACGAGAACGACGAGACCGACACACCCTTGGGCAGGACTCCGCACGTAGCCTCCCTTACTGTCATGCCGCGCCGGTGTCTGCAGTTCGTTGGCGGGAGGCGCATTGTCCGCCCGAGGGGCGTCAGCCGTCAAGCGCGGGGCACGCGCACCCGCTTGGTACTCGCCGCGGACGCGAACGCGCAGATGCGCGTGCAGCCTTTCGGGACGTCATGCCGATCGGCAAGAGCATCCTGCCTGCTCGTCGTGCCACTTCCGTCGATCCCATGGAGACGCTCCGCAGCGATTGATCCACGGCACGCAACCCTCTCAACGCGCTCCATCGGATCGGAGTGCCGTGGTGGGATTGACGCGCATTGCGCGGAGCGCAGGAACCATGCACGCAACGAAGGCAACGGCTATCAGGAGAGTCGCCGCCCCGGTGAACGTGACGGGGTCCGACGTCGCCACGCCGTACAGAAATCTCGCGAGCGATCGCGCCGCCGCGAAGCCGCCGAGCAAGCCGAGCAGGGCCCGCTCGTGAAATAATTCGCCCGTGCCTCTGAGGGCGGGTGACCATCTCGGTCCGTACGAGATCGTCGGGTTCGTCGGCGCCGGTGCGATGGGCGAGGTTTACCGCGCCCGCGATCCGCGGCTCAACCGCGATGTCGCCATCAAAATCCTGCACGCGTCGGTTGCAGCCGATCCCGAGCGCCTTCGCCGGTTCACGGCCGAAGCGCAGGCGGTGGCCGCGCTGAACCATCCAAATGTGCTGACCATCTACGAGGTCGGCACACAAGGCCCTCACCCCTTCATTGCGACCGAACTCCTGGAAGGCGCGACGCTTCGAGCGTCGCTCGAGGCAGGCGCGCTGCCGGTTTCGAAGGCGATCGAGTACGCGCGGCAGACCGCCTCGGGACTTGCCGCCGCCCATACGAAAGGCGTCGCGCACCGCGACATCAAACCGGAGAACCTGTTCGTCACGAACGACGGCCGCATCAAGATTCTCGACTTCGGCCTCGCGAAGGCATACGCGGCAGCGGAGCCTGCGTCCATCGAGGACACGCGCCTCCCTGAACGGCCAGATGTATTTCGCCGGATTCGAGATCCGGTCGAACGTGTGGATGGCTGAGCGCAGGGAAGGTGCGCCGTAATCCCCAACCTCCGGTTGTCGATCTGGGGTTCACTCCCATAGTTCGAGTGCTTCCCTCAGCCAATCTTTGGCACCTCAGCTCTTCTAAGGCCCGAAGAAGGTGCGAGCGCGCAAGATGATCCGCGAACTGCGAAGTCTTTGTTCGGAGCCAACTGCTCGGCGCTAGCTGTATGATTGACGCTTTTCGAGCGGACCTCAAACAGCGGAGCACTCATCATGTCCACTGAGACCATCGTCTCCCCTGAGAACATCTTCAACACACTTTGGGGCTTTCAACGTACGGCGGCGTTGAAGACCGGCATCGATCTCGATATCTTCACGGCCATCGGCGAAGGGGATCGCACCGCCGCTGCACTCGCACGAAAAAGCGGCGCATCTGAGCGCGGCATCCGAATCCTCTGTGATTACCTGACGATCATCGGACTGCTCGGCAAATCGGGGCCGTCCTACGAGCTGACGCCCGAATCGGCGATGTTCCTGAACAGGCGATCTCCGGCATATATGGGGACCACCGCGAACTTTCTAACGATCCCCGAGGTCGTGAACAACTTCACCGATCTGACGAGTACCGTGCGCCGCGGTGGCGTTGCAGAGAAAGGGAATACGGTTGCCGAGGAGAACCCGATCTGGATCGAGTTCGCGCGCGCGATGGTCCCGATGGCCATGCCTTCGGCGTTTGCGATTGCGGATCTCTTGTCGATCGCGTCGGCTGGACCCGTTCAGGTGCTGGACATCGCCGCCGGGCACGGGATGTTCGGCATCGTGCTCGCCGAACGCAACCCGAAGGTCGACGTCGTCGCGGTCGACTGGGCACCGGTTCTCGCGGTCGCGGAGGAACACGCGCGAGCGCATGGCGTTCATGACAGATATCGCACTCGGCCTGGCGATGCGTTCAAGGTGGACTTCGGCGAGGGCTACGACGTGGCGCTCGTCACTAATTTCCTGCATCACTTCGACCAAGCAACCTGCACTGCATTTCTCGCGAAGGTGCACCGTGCGCTCAAACCTGGCGGACGCGTCGTCGTCCTCGAGTTCGTGCCGAATCCTGATCGGGTCTCGCCTCCGATGGCCGCCGCATTCAGCCTGACGATGCTCGCCGGCACGCACGCGGGTGATGCCTACACGTTTGCCGAGCTTCAGCTGCAGCTCGAAGGCGCGGGATTCAAGGACGTGACCGCGCATCCGCTGCCGTCGCCGCAGACGGTACTCGTCGCGCGCAAATAGCGTTTCATTGGAGCTTGACCAGGGCCTGGTACGAATCCACCCACAGTCCACCATCGAGGGGCGATCGGGCGAAATTTGCAGCGTCGACACTTGTCGGGATTGCTGACAAGAAAACGTCCGCCTTCGCGTGAGGTGAGGTACGGATGAGCCAAACCTTTAGACACTGAATCGTCCCGGGTCTGCCGGAGGGCCCAGTCCGAGAGACGATGGAGCCATGTCGCGACCCGCAGGTATTCTCCGGAGCTGCGTGAACGCGCCGTTCGGATGGTCTACGTGCCGCCCGCCCGCCGCGGGTGTCTCCTCATCCCCGTGTCGAAATCAGCTCGCCCCGTTCGACGTAGTGGTAGAGCCCGTTGACGGGCTCCCAACCTGTCCTTATAAGGAGGCGATGTGCGCGTCATGGTGATCGTGAAGGCGACGAAAGAATCCGAGGCCGAGAACAACCCGTTCGACGTCGAGGGCGCTGCCGAGATGTTCGAGGCGATGGGGAAGTACAACGAGGAGCTGGTAAAGGCCGGGATCATGCTCGCCGGTGACGGGCTCAAGCCGAGCAAGTTCGGGAAGCGGGTGCACTTCAACGGCACAAAACGGACGGTGACCGACGGCCCCTTCGCCGAGAGCAAGGAGCTGGTGGCCGGATTCTGGATCTGGCAGGTGCGGTCGATGGACGAGGCTCTGGAGTGGGCGAAGCGCTGCCCCAACCCGATGCCGGGTCCGTCGGACCTCGAGATTCGTCCGCTCTGGGAGTCGGAGGACTTCGGTCCCGAGATCGCCGCGCAGGAGAACGAACTCCGCGCCAAGATCGCCAAGGGAGCGAAGTGAGCCGCGGCGCGCTCAGGACGATTTTCGAACTTGGTTCGTCCGGGCGGCATAACGACCTCAGAGAGGCGACGGCAAGGGCGGGATGGGCGAGGTGTATCTCGCTGAGGACGTCCGTCTCGGCAGCCGGGTCGCGCTGATCCGATCGGCCTGCACCGCACGAGAATCGCGCATCGAGGCTCGAGGCCCTCAACGGCACTCCGGTGCTTGATCTCAAGCCGGTGCTGAGCGAGGACATCGGCCTCCGCCAGGCAGGAAACCGCCGCTGCTAGATGCGCTGTGACGAGCGTTGACACCGGTGTCGTACGGGCAGAACAATGTCCGCGGACCCCGCACCCCCGAACAACATGCAGCCTGGAACACGACTGGGACCGTACGAAATCATCGCGGCCATTGGCCGCGGTGGCATGGGAGAGGTGTATCGCGCGGTGGATACCCGCTTGAAGCGGCAGGTCGCCGTCAAGATCCTGCCCGCGGGCAACGACAATCCTGAATTTCGCGAACGGTTCGATCGCGAGGCCCGCGCTGTTGCCGCGCTCTCGCATCCCAACATCGTTGCGATCCACGACGTGGGCGTGCACGACGGAATCGCGTACGCGGCCATCGAACTGCTCGAAGGAGAAACGCTTCGCGCGCGCATTGGCGGCGCGCCTCTGGCGCTCGCCACGGCGGTTGACTATGCCGCGCAGATCGGCCGCGGCCTCGCCGCCGCGCACGATCGCGGGATCGTGCATCGCGATCTGAAACCAGACAATGTGTTCATCACGCGCGATGGCCAGGTCAAGATTCTCGACTTCGGCATCGCGACCGAGCCGACGCCGTCCGAGGCGGACGAGACACGGGCGCCAGCGCAGACCGAGCCTGGCATGGTGTTGGGCACGGTCGGCTACATGTCCCCGGAGCAGGCGCGCGGCGAGCGAGTCGACGCGCGCTCGGACATCTTCTCTCTCGGCTGCATGTTGTACGAGATGGTGTCCGGCAAGCGCGCGTTCAATGGCGACAGCCGCATCGAGATTCAGCACGCGATCTTGAAGGACCATCCGCCGGACCTTGCCGCCGGAGGCCGGCTCGTTCCGCCGGTGCTCGATCGGTTGATGCGCCGTTGCCTGGAGAAGACACCCGAGGGTCGATTCCAGACCGCTCGGGATCTCGTCTTTGCGCTCGAGAATGTGAGCGATGCGACCGGGGCTCCGGTCGTCGCGCTGCGCGGTGATGGACGCCGTCGAAGGAGGGTGGCCGTCGCGGTGATTCTCGCGCTGATCGTCAGCGCCGCGGGCGGGCTGTGGTGGGTGAATCGCGATCGCACGGCGACGGCCGCCGTCACAACGCCGATCGAGAGTCCACCGCGTCTGCTGGCGGTGCTGCCCTTCGAGCACATCGCGCCCGGAAACGACGAGGGGTCCTTCGGCGCCGGCATGACCGAAGAGGTGTCGAACCAGCTATCGAAGTTGAGCGGCCTGCGCGTGGTCGCGCGGGCGGCGCTGGCGAAGTACCAGAATGGCCGCGCCGACCTGCCGGCCATGGTGCAGGAGCTCGACATCGGCAGCGTCGTGGCCGGCTCCGTCCGCGAGGACGGCACCCGGGTGCGCGTCAACGTCGAGTTGATGGACGCGCGCACGGCCCAGGTGATCTGGTCGGAGCAGTACGACCGCGAGGGCGTGGACGTGTTCGCGGCACAAAGCGAGATCGCGCTTGGAGTCGCCGAAGCGTTGAAGGCCAGCGTCACACTGGACGAACAGGCCCGGCTCGGCAATCGTCCCACGACGTCGGTGGCCGCCTATCAACGGTTCGTGAGGGCGCGCACGCAGCCGAGCAAGCCCGCCCTCGAACTGCTGACCGAGGCAGTCGCGCTCGATCCCAACTTCGCCCAGGCGTACGCGGCGATCGCGGTCCGCCACTACAGGGCCGCGATGTACGGCGACGTCAAGGCCGCGGCTCGAGGGATGGATGCGGCAAACAGGGCGATTGCAATCGACCCGCAACTCGCGGCCGGCTACCACGCGCTCGCGCTGAACCTGCACCTGAACGGCCGTCTTCGTGAAGCGTTACCCGTCTACCGCAAGGCCGTCGAGCTGAATCCGGGCGGCGGCGACGGGTTGAACGACCTGAGCTTTGGCGAGAATACGGCCGGGCGGCACGATGAGGCGCTCGGTCACTCCTCGAGGTCCTTGTCTCTTGCCGTGCCTGGGAGCGCCTACCACGTTGGCGTCGCGCTCCTGCAGCTGGGTGATGACGAACGGACCGAGCGATTCCTGGCGGCGGAGGCGGCGCGATCACCCGGCACGATGCGGTTGCAGGCCTTGCTCGCGCTCCTCGACGTCGTGCGCGGCAGGTCCGATGCCGCGGTGAGCAGGATCTATCGCGCGGCCGAGGCCGCTCCGAAGGACATCGAGGTGCTGCTGACGCGGGCGGAGATCACCTTTCTTGCGGGGCATAAGGATGCGCCAGAGCACGTCCGCTCGCTGATGGGGCGCGCGGCCGATGGACTGTTCCACTCCACGCCCTACCCCGTGAAGCTCGCTCACGCCTACTACCTGATGAAGGCGGGTGGCACCGCCGAGGCCGCGAGGATCATGGACGACCTGCTCGCCGCGAACCGCGAAGCGGTGATCGGCGGTGCGAACTGGCCGATGGTGTTCATGCAGAATGCCGCGGTGCACGCCCTTCGCGGCAACCTGCCGGCGGCGCTCGACGCCCTCGACCAGGGATACGAGGCGGGTTGGCGAGACCCGCGCCTGCTGGCCATCGATCCGCTGCTGGCGTCATTGGGTAAGGAGCCGCGATTTTCCGCGCTGCTCACGCGGATTCAGGCCGAGGTCGCAGCGATGCGCGGCCGCGCTGATTACAGCAGGCTGCCGTAGCGATTGGACCTGCTGGAGCGTTATGGCTCCTTCGAGTGACAGACTCAAAATCGAGAGACGCGGTTCTCACGCCCCAAGATGCTTTTTCGCGAATGCGCGGCCTGAACCGGACTTGAGGTACTTCTCGAATCGGACTGCAGACTGTTCGTCAGGGAACTCAAGCGATACCACCACCGACCATGGGCGATGGGAAACCGTGTGACCGCATGGCCCATGGTTGTGCCATTCCAGGCGTTCGTCGACGTTACTGGTGATGCCTACATAGTGGCGTGCAGGATCTGCATCACTACGAAGGATGTAGACAAACCGGTTTCCTACTCCACGCATGCCCGCGTCGTAGCGCAAGTTTGCGACCGCGCGAGATTACTTGCGATTCGAAACGCTGACTGAATGGGTACGCAGTTTTCTTCCGTATTCCGTCAGGAGACTGGTGAAGAAACGGTGGTCCGCCTTCGCGGCTGCGCCGCTTCGGCGAGACAGACTTCGCCTGAAGGAGACTCGCTTCGCTGGTGGGAAGCTCGCGCGAACCAGACTCGCCTGCCTGGACGAAGCTCGCCCGAAGGACGAGCGAAGTCTGGCTGGGAGGCAGGGATTCGAACCCCGATACCGTGGTCCAGAGCCACGTGTCCTACCGTTGGACGACCTCCCAATTGGGTATGCCGAGGCGGTCTATCCACCGAAGCTGCGCACAATGGGTGCAGCGACGGTGAAGCGAAACCCTGATTATATGAGAGGTCGAGAGCGGCGCACAACGCACCGGCAATGACTAGAATACGGCGGCCATGACATCCACGCCGCTCCAGTGGGCAAACATCCTGATTGGCGGGTTCCTGGCAGAGTTGTGCGTCTTCGCCGTCGTGTTTCCCGCGTTGTTCCTGTTCGGGCAGCAGGCCTTCCTGGCGTCGATTCTCATTGCCTCTGCCGTGATGCCCTTCGTCTTCGCCATGTGGGTGGGTCTCCGCGCCGACTCGCGCTTCGTGCTGCATGGCGCGCTCGTCGGCCTTGTGGCCGCGTTGATCTACCTGGCACTGGCGTGGGGACAGCCGCAGCCGCTGCTCTACGAGATCGCTCACGGACTGAAGATCGCCGGCGGCATGGCGGGGGGCATGGTGGCGGGGCGTCGCAAATCAGCCGCAATCGCCAAACCCGATCCCAATCCCTAATCCCCAATCCCTGGCCCCAGTCTATTTCTTCTTCGTGGATGCTTTTTTCAGTCGACGAGATTTCTTGCGCCCCTTTCTCGCCTTCGGCGCTGGCGCATCAAATCGTTCGTAGGCTTCCTGCAGCCAGTCGGTGATGGGCGCTTCCACTTCGTCGCGATGCCGGATCTGAATGAGGTGGGCGACCTTCGACTGCGACGTACGAATGGCGCGACGCACCTGAGGCGATTTGACCACGCGGCCGAGGAACACGCAGACTTCCAGAAAATTCTTCTTCGGCCGCACGAAGAAGTAACACGACTTCCGCGAGAACATGATCGAGCTGTGCGACGCATAGATGCGCTGGTCGCCGAACTCGACCGCCGTCTCGCGCAGCCGCTCCCACGCGTCCTTCAGATCCTCGGACAGATCATCGGTCAGCGCCGCCTCGGTCGTCGTCCAGCAATCATGCGCTTCGCCTTCTTCGATCCATTGTTTACAGTGGTAACACTGCCGCGGGGCCATATCCAATTTTAGCGACACCGGCCCCGCGCAACATCACGGCAGTGCTCGTACGACCGCGAACAAACGCACGATTCGAGGCTACTTCACGTCCGGCAGGTGCAACGAGAGAATCGTAATGGGACTCTTGATGTCGACAAACTGATGCGGCACGCCAGACGGCACCATGAGCCAGTCGCCGGGAGCGAATTTCTGCGCCACACCGCCCTCAATCGTTTTACCCGTCTCTCCCACCATCTTTCCGCCGGTGAGCATCGTCGCCGAACCTTCGATGACGTAGAACAACTCGGAGGTATCCGCATGCACCGAGGCGCCCTGGGCCATGGGCTGCCGATGCTCGATGTTGACGTTGTACGGCGGCAGGGTAAACACCCTCACGCTGGAATTCGCACGGTCCTTGGGGAGCTTGGCAATGCTCGCGGCTATCTCGGCGGCAGGCACATGCGTGGCCTTTGTTCGATCTGTCGGCGGCGGTGGAGCGCCGCGCTGCGCGAAGGCCGGGGCTGACAGCAACACACCTAGCGTAGCGGCAATGAGAATTCGCATTGAGCCTCCTATGGGCTGATAAGAGAAAGCCGAATCTTATCCTCTTTCCCTGAACTATCCCCAGTCCCTAATCCCCTGTCCCCAATCCCCAATCCCTGGTCTCGCGCGAGGCGAGTCGTGCTAGAGTCGCCGACCAGGAGGCATTTGCCATGGCCGCACTCCGCCGCTTCGGTCTCCTGGTTGCCCCGGTTCTATTCGCCCTGCCGCTCGTCGCCCAAACAGGCCGCCCGATCATCATCCAGACGAACTCGGCCGGCGACAGCGTGCACTTGATCGATCCGGCGACGGACAGGATCGTGGGAGAGATTCCAGATGCCGAGGTCATCCACGGCGTCGCCGCCGCGCCAGACGGAAGTCGGCTTTATCTCAGCAACGAATCCACGATGACCCTCGATGTCGCGGACGCGAGCACGCTCAAGATTACGAAGAAGATCCCGCTGACGGGCCCTCCTAACAACGTCGCGATCCGCAAGGATGGCCGCCGGGTCTATGTCGCGATTCAGGCGCCGGACGGCGGCGTCGACGTCATCGATACCGTCCAGCAGGAGCGCGTCGAAGTTCATCCGCGTGCTGCGCGGTGTGCACAACACCTTCATCACGCCCGACAGCAAATTCGTCGTCGCCGGATCGACAGGCGGCTCGGTGGCCACGGTCATCGACACGACGATCGAACAGCCGGTGTGGTCAGTGCACTTCGAAGGCGGAGTCCGCCCGATCTGTTTCGAGACCAATCCCGACGGCTCCACGAAGCGGATGTTCGTGCAGGTGACCAACCTCCACGGCTTCGCGATCGTCGACTGGGACAAGAAGCGAGAGGTCGGCCGCATCACGCTGCCCGACGTGCCGCCGGCCGACCGCAACAGCGACGGCATTCAAGGCGCGCCGGCTCATGGGATTCAGATCGCGCCCGACGGCAAGACGCTCTGGTCGACCAGCAAGGTCAACAGCCACGTCTACGCGTACTCGATGCCCGACCTGAAATACCTGGGCGGCGTTCGCGTGGGCAAAGTCCCGGACTGGCTGACCTTCACCCCCGACAGCAAGAAACTGTACGTGGCGAACGCGCACTCGAATTTCGTGTCGGTCATCGATGTGGCCGCGCGCAAAGAGATCGCGCAGATCAAAGTGGGCCAGGTGCCGAAGCGAAACATCACGGCGATCCTGGCGAGGCCAACGAACTAGATAAAGATCAGCACGTCTTCTTCCACTTCGGCGATCTCAATCGCCGACGCGCTGACGTTCGTGACGCGGAAGCGGTAGAGCCCGCGCGGCGCGGGTCCTGCGAGCCGCTCGCCATCCTCAACCTTGAATGTGCTGTTGTGGCAGGGGCAGATGTAGACCGGATCTTTCATCGGATGCCCGACCGCATCGATCACTTCCTGCGGAACGCGGCTGGGATCTGACACGTAATCGACATCGCACAGCTCGTGCGGGCAACGCAGGCAGACGGCAGAAAACTGATCGGCGCCGCGTCCGAACGACCATGCCAGCTCACGCGTACAGGTTGATTCGGTGTCGCGGCGCTGGGCAACGATACGCCCTCGGCCGTGAACTGACGCGCCCGCCACATCGTCGCGAGATCATCGAGGGGAATCACGGTGGGACGTGCGAGCGGCCGATACCGCAACTGTCGCGCAGCCTGAGCCAGCACCCTGCGAGCGAAGCTGAAGACGCTGATACACGCGAGAAACGCCCGCCGCGAAAGAGACCCGCGGCCCCGTCCCGTTACTTTCCGCGCACCCATGCGGCCAGCACTTCAAACTCGGCATTGCTTTGCGACGACCAGTGCTTGCCGCCGCCGTGCCAGTGGCTGCCGCCCGCCTCCTCGGCAAGCGGATTCATCAGCAGAATGCTCTTCAACGGCTCTCCCGGCACGACGAGCCGCTGGATGCGATCGAAATTCCTTCGCGACTGCTCATCCGTGTACGAAGTCGCGCCAGGCGAGAGCGGTTCCAGAAAACTGTTGCCGCCGGCGCGCGAATGACACGCCGTGCACCGCGCGTTGCCTTTCCGAGCGCTGGTGAGGATCGGCTGCACCCGCGATTTGAACGTTTCAAAGTCGAGACTCGGAGAAACCGTGGCGGGCTTCGTGCTCACCCAGGCGGCGAGCGCCTGCCACTCGGGATCGCCTTGCGACGTCCAATGCTTCCCGCCGCCGTGCCAATGGCTGCCGCCGGCCTCCTCGGCGAGCGGGTTCATGAGAAGGATGCTCTTCAACGGCTCGCCGGGGACGACCAGCCGCTGGATGCGATCGAAATTCCGTCTCGCCTGCTCTTCCGTATACGTTGTCGCACCGGGCGCCAGCGGCTCGAGAAAACTGTTGCCGCCGGCGCGAGAATGACACGCCGTGCAACGGGCGTTACCTTTTCTTGGACTTGTGAGAATCGGAAGGACACGAGCCTTGAACATCTCGAAATCGAGGCTCGAGGACGTCGCGGCTTGCGAAGCGGACTGCTGCGCGAACAGCGGCGCAGACCACGCCGTCGAGAAAGCTGGCAGAGCGATGAGCGCCGCAAGCAGGAACTTGATGAGGCGCTTATAGCACCGCCCCTTCGCGCACGTCAATAAAGCCTCTAATGCCAGCCTTCAGCGCGTCGAAAAGTGTCCCATCTTGCCCTCCTTGTAGCGTCCCCGCACACGAACTAATGTGCCGAAGTCATGCCCTGGTGTACATACGTTTCCTGTTTTGGAACATTGAGCCGAAGCGGAACTCGCGGAATTCGGAGTGAATCTATCAGCGCCGGAGAAATCTGTAATGGGTACAACGCTTGCCTATTCTGAAAGCACATGCGCCTGATCAACCATCCAATGGAAGTGCTCCTCGGCCGAGCGTTTGCGGCGTGCCGTCATCCCGTCGCGGCCTGGCGCCGCTTCTCGATCAAATGGCGAGTCGTAACGCTGACGGCGTACGCGGCGATGGGTTACGTCACCATGCTCGTCGTGTTGTTCGCGCTTGAACGCTGAACGCCCCGCGTGACAGGGCTGAAGCCCTGTGCCACCTAGGCGCACCTGTCGCACCTGGCGCACCTGTCGCACCTAGGCGCACCTGGCGCACCTGTCGCACCTGGCGCACCTGGCGCACCTGGCGCACCTGTCGCACCTGTCGCACCTGACGCACCTGACGCACCTGACGCACCTATCGCACCTGACGCACCTATCGCACCCGTCGCACCTGTTCAAGTCCGCGGTGCAGGAACTGCGTGCATGCGATGCTCGACTTCAGCGAACCGCGCTCCGCCTCCGGCTCGGGCCAGAGCAGCGCCACAGCGATCGCCGACGACGAACGAGAGCGGGATCGACACGAGACCCGGGATTGCGCAGCGGGAACCACGCGGTCGTGTTCTTCAGCACGTCGATCTGAATCGTCGGCGACAGGTAAATCAGGATGAGGCTCGACGCGGTGCCGACCAGCATGCTCATCTGCGCCGCGCGCGTCGTGAACTTGCGCCAGAACATCGACAGCACCAGCGCAGGAAAGTTCGCGCTCGCGGCAATCGCAAACGCCAGCCCCACCATGTACGCGACGTTCTGTCCCTTGAAGACGATCCCGAGCACGATCGCGAGCACGCCGAGCACGACCGTCGACGCGCGCGCCACTCGTCAACTCCTCGCGCTCCGACGCCGCGCCGTGGCGCACGACGTTCACCCACAGATCGTGCGACGAGCGTCGCCGCGCCGGCGAGCGTCAGCCCGGCGACGACCGCGAGGATCGTGGCGAACGCAACGGCCGAGATGAATCCGAGAAACGCGTCGCCGCCGACGGCCTTCGCGAGCAGCGGCGCCGCCATGTTGCCGCCGGCGTCGATCGCGCGAATCGCCGGCTGCCCGACCAGCACCATCGCGCCGAACCCGAGAATGAACGTCAGCAGATAGAAAAATCCGATGAACGCCGTCGCGTAGCTCACCGACAGTGCGCGCGGTTCTTGGCATCCGGCACCGTGTAGAACCGCATCAGAATGTGCGGCAGGCCGGCGGTGCCGAGCATCAGCGCGAGGCCGAGCGACATCGCGTCGAACGGATTCGACACGAGCCGTCCCGGCGCGAGCACCGCGGCGCCATACCGATCGGACGCCGCCCTGAACAGCGCGAGCGGGCTGAAGGCGAACCGCGACAACGCCATCACCGCCAGCAGGAACGCGCCGCTCAACAGCAGCACGGCCTTGATGATCTGCACCCACGTCGTCGCCATCATGCCGCCGAACAGCACGTAGGCCAGCATCACGACGCCGACGATGACGACGGCGAGTCTCGTACTCGAAGCCGAACAGCAGCCGGATCAGCGTTGCCTGCGCCGACCATCTGCGCGATCAGATAGAACGACGACGACGGCGAGCGATCCGATCGACGCGGCGACGCGGACCGGGCGCCTGACGCAGCCGGAACGCGACGACATCGGCGAACGTGTACTTGCCGAGGTTGCGCAGCGGCTCGGCGATGAGAAACATCACGACCGGCCAGCCGACGAGAAACCCGATCGAATAGATCAGGCCGTCGAAGCCCGACAGCGACACGAGCCCGGCGATGCCGAGAAAGCTCGCGGCGCTCATGTAGTCGCCGGCCAGCGCGAGGCCGTTCTGCAGCCCGGTGACGCTGCCGCCGGCGGTGTAGAAATGATCCGCGCTGCGCGTCCGCCGCGCGGCGACGTAGGTGACGCCGAGCGAGAGCGCGATGAAGATGAAGAAGAAAACGGCCGTCACGTGCGGCCCCGGAGCGCATCGATCGCCGCGTCGTAGTGCGTGTTGGCCCACCGCACGTAGATCCAGATCAGCACCCACGCGGCGACGATGACGAGCGCGCCGAGGAGAATGCCGAGGCTCAGGCCGGGAACGACCAGCCGTGCCGAGCAGCGGCTTGGCGTACGCGACGAGAAGGATGAACCCGAAGTACAGCACCATCATCGCGATGGTCAGCGCGATGGCGATGCGCCAGCGCGCGTCGTCGAGCGCTTTCAGTTGTTCGGTGTGGTTCACGCCGACGGAGTATAGCGGAGAGCTAACGGGAGGCTGGCGGAGGAACCGCTGACGGCGCAACGACCCTGGCATCGGCGTACCCGGCAATTGCGGATGAGGACCGCGTCGGCCTCGGCGTCCTCGCGCGACACGTAAGGGCCGGTTCGCACTTCGACATGCGGCCCTGGGATGACTCGATCGGCCGGGTGATCGCACGAAACCGGCGGCGGCCAGCGCCACGGCGAGACGATTCGCGCGATCGTATCCGGCGAAGAGCGCGACTCCGACCTCGTAGGCTGACTCGTCGTATCTGCCGGCACGATCTGCGCGATCGATGCAGACTGCCGACAGGCGTCGCCTGCCAGAGTGGCGACCGGCTTCGGTGACAGCGGCATCCTCGTTCGCCGGTATCGACAACGACGGCAGTGCGCTGCCCTCAGCCGGTTGCTGCTGCCACGTCCAGATTAGCCAGGCCACGAGAACAGGAGCAGGATGCACACAAAGAGGAGCAGGATCGTCCGTCGTTTGCTGCTCGGCGCCGTCCGTCGCTCGTCCCCCAGAAGGAATTGCGGCGCCGTGGTCTCGACAACGGGCGGGATATCACGTCGCCTACCGGCCGCAGCCGCTCCCGCTCGAAGAACTTTGCACGAGACCGATCGTCTGTCGGTTCTGGAGGCGCCGCCACATGCGCCGACACCGGCGCTGGCGCGCGGCGATGTGCCGGCTCAGCCATGCCCAGCTCGGCGAGCGCACGCGTGACGAGCTCGGGACCGATCGTGAAGGTTCGCGCCAGATGCCCGTGGTGCAGCGATTTGTCGCAGACGAGGTTGATGAGGCGAGGATTTCCGTTGGTCGCGCTTGAAAACAGCGTCGAGCGCCTCGCGGAGTAAATTCGACGCGGTCGGCGCCGCCGCCAGCGACGGTCAGACGGTGCGCGATGTACTCGCGCGACAGCCGCGCGATCGAGCGCCTCGAGCGAGCAGCGTGACCGACATACGCTGATCGACCTGCCGCATCGCGGGTCCTTCAGCTTGTCGCGAAGCTCGGGCTGGCCGACGAGCACGAGCTGCAGCAGTTTCTCCGGTCCCTCGAGATCGGAAAGGATGCGGATCTCCTCGAGCAGCTGCGACGAGAGGTTCTGCGCCTCGTCGATGATCAGCACCGCATACGCCTGCAGCGGAACGAGCGACTTCAGAAATTCGTACAGCGGATAGCTGAGCTCGGGCCGCGATCGCCGTTGCAGCCGGCCGCTCTTCAAATCGTCGACCGACATCACGCCGAACTCGATGCAGCAGCATCTTCAGCAGGTCTTCGCGCGACACAAACGGGTCGGGCACGAACGTGCAGAAGGTCTTGCGGTCGAGCGCCGCCAGCACGCCGCGGCACAGCGTGGTCTTGCCTGTGCCAGGCTCGCCCGTCAGGACGATGATGCCTTCGCGGCGGCGAATGCCCGCGCGCAGATCGTCGAACATCGGCGCATGCGCCCGGCTCTTGTAAAGAAAGCGGGGATCGGCCGAAAGGCTGAACGGTTTCTCTTTGAGCCCGTAGTAAGGCTCGTAGGTCAGGAACGGGGACCGCGCTGCCAGGCCCGCCAGGCGTGATATCGACGAGTGCGTCTCGCATGGCTTGCTATGCATTTATCGGCCGTTCCGGCGGGAACTTGAGCGTGAAGGTCGTCCCGCCGCCGGGCTGGCTGGTGGCCGTTACGGTTCCGCCATGCCGCTCGACGATGGCTTTCACGATCGACAAGCCCGAGCCCGCTGCCTGCGCCTGTCCGGCTCGGGACTGGATCTACCTTATAGAACCGATCGAAGACGTGAGGCAGATGCTCGGGCGCGATGCCTGAACCGGTATCGCTGACCGTGACGACGACTGCGCCGTCGTCGAACGCCGCGCTCAGCGCCACGCGACCGCCTTGCGGCGTGTGGCGCAGCGCGTTCGCGGCAAGATTCTGGAGCGCCTGCTCGAGCCGCATCGGATCGCCGGTGACGATTTCCGCGCCCGGGCGCGATGTCGGCGGTCAGCTCCACGCCTTTCTCTCCGGCCGCGCTGGCCGTGGCGCGCCAGCACGCGGCCGAACAGATCCTCCAGCGGCACGTCCTGCGCATCGAACGACTCGCCGCCGCCTTCGAGGCGCGCACAGATCCAGCAGGTCGCCGACGATGTGCTCGACGCGCTGCGTTTCGTCGCGGATGATCGCGAGATAGCGCTCGCGGGTTTCGGGATCGAGCGACTGCGCGTGCAGCGACAGCGTCTCGAGATAGCCGCGCATGCCGGTCAGCGGCGTCATCAGCTCGTGCGACACGTCGGCGAGCAGCAGGCGCCGCGTGCGATCGGCGGCCTGCAGCTGCGCCGCGCGCTGCTGGAGATCGTGCGTCATCTGATTGAACGCGTGGGCGAGCGCCGCCACCTCGTCGCCGCCGTCTTCGCGTGCGCGCGCCGTCAGATCGCCGGCGCCGACTTTGCGCGCCGCGTCCTCGAGACTTCGCAGCCGCCGGCGCACCGGGCCGAAAATCAGCAGCGCGGCGGCAGTCGTGCCGACAGCGACGAGCACAGCGCCGACCAGCGCGAGCGTCGGGCCGAGCTGACGCAATGCGGAACGCGGCATCGCAATCACCACGCCGACCGGCACGCCGTCGACGATGACGGCGCCCGCCGGACCCGCGCGGCGCATCGCCTGCTGCCCGAGCCCTGGGCGGCGCAGCGCCTTCCGGCCTCATCGGACGCGGGCCCACCGGCCGCGTCCACGGCCGCCACGTCCGCGCATGAAACGAATCCGGGTCGGCGTTCAACCGCGCGCGAATCTCCTCGACAAGCTCGTCGGGCGGCATGCGTGCCGTCGGTCGTGACGACGCGGCCGTCTTTCATGATGGCGACGAGCGGCACGCGTCCCTCGTATTCCTGGCGAAAAAACTGCTGGATGTCGAGCTGCGGATTTGCGGTGAGCGCTTCGCTCGAGCTCACGCGCGACGAGGCGCGTCACTTCGGGCGGCGGCGGCCCGGGCGCGACCTCCATGCGCGACGATCAGGCAGACGAGCGCGCCGCCCTGCAGGGCGAGCATCGCGGCGAGAAACAGCACGAAGCCGATCGCCGATGCGCCAGTAGAGGCTCTCGATACCAGGCGGGCTTAGACATCGGCAAACTTGTATCCGTCGCCCCAGACGGTCAGGATCAGCTGCGGGTCGGCGGGATCGATTTCGATTTTCTTGCGCAGGCGCTTCACCAGCGTGTCGACGCTGCGGCCGGTCACGAACGACTGCTCCTGCCACACGCGCGAGAGCAGCCGCTCGCGCGTAAAGACGATGCCCGGATTCGACGCGAGCACGTACAGGAGGTTGAACTCCTGGCGCGTCACTTCGATCTGCTGCGCCGCGCACGCGCACGCCGCGGCGCGACGGATCGAGCTCGACGCCGCGGATCGATGATCGGACGGACTGTCGCCGTCGGCCGCCGTCAGCGGCGCCCGCGCGCGGCGCATCAGCGCGGCCGCACGCGCCATCAGCTCGCGCACGCCGAACGGCTTCGTCAGGTAATCGTCGGCGCCGCTGTCGAGGCCCATCACCTTGTCGGCTTCTTCGCGGCGCGCGGTCAGCATCAGGATCGGCGCGTCGCGATTCGGGCCCATGCCGCCGAATCGCGCGCGTGATGGTGACGCCGTCCACGCTCGGCAGCATCAGATCGAGAATGATGAGGTCGAAGCTCTTCTCGCCCGCCAGCATCATCGCCTCTTTGCCGTCGGCGACCGGCACGCATTCGTAGCCCTCGACGCCCAGGTGCAGGCACACGAGGTCGCGGATGTTCTTCTCATCCTCGACGACGAGCACTCTTGCGCGAGTCCATGTGTCCAGTCCAGTTTATCGATTCTAGATTCTAGTTTCAGCGTCGTGCGCGTTACCGGCCTGCCACTGTCTTTTCACAATTCGCGCCGCAGGACTGCCATCAGCACGCCTCGTCTAATAAGTTGTGTCCGATAGGTAGTGTCCGGCTTTAGCCGGACCGTGGCGGCGTAGCCGGACCTCAACGGAGGAAACAATGAAGAAGACATTTTTGGGAGCAATCGTCGTGGCACTTGGACTTGGCGCAACCGTGCCCGTATCGTCGGCTGGGCGCAGGATCAGCCGCAGGCGCAGGGCGAGCACGTGCGGCCGCGGCGGCCGGGGGTCCGGCGGCCCGTGGGCCGCGGCGGGCGCATGGGCGGCCCGATGGGCGGCGGCTTCGCATTCAGAGAAGTGATGCGCGATCTCACCGACGCGCAGCGCGAACAGGTGAAGGCGATTCACGAGAACGTCATGCCGATCGCATCCGGCCGCTCGCTCGAGCGCGCGCACACCGCGCGTGAAGCGCTCGACAACGCGGTGATGTCGGGCAACGCAGGGCAATCTTCAGGCGCTCAGCATCGAAGTCGGCAACGCGGAAACCGAGCTCACCTTCGCGCAGGCGCAGGTGCAGTCGGAGATCTTCAACGTGCTGACGGCCGAGCAGAAGCAGAAGATCGCCGAGCGCCGGAAGGAGATGGAGGCTCGCCGAGCGGAAATGATGAAACGGCGACAGGAGCAGAATCGACAGTAGGTTCCGGGTTCCGGTTCCAGGTTCAGTTCCGGGGTTCCAGATTCGGTTCGAGCCAGTTCCGGAACGCTGGAACCGGAACTTCAGAACCTGGAACCGACCGTGGAACCTGGAACCTGGAACATGTTGCTCTAGTCTGCCGACATGCGCGCTATTTGTCCTCTTTCAACTAGACGGTTTCTCATCGGGTCGCCAGCTGCCGCTGTCCTCTTTCTGATAACCGGCCGCGCCGAGGCGCAGGGCATCGGGTTCCAGGGGGGCGTCACCGTCGACCCGGAACAAGCGTTTGTCGGCACCCATTTCGAGACGGGCGAGCTGTTCCAGAACTTCCGTTCAGGCCTGGCATCGACGGCGGCGTTCGGCGGCGATTTCTCGCTGGCCACCCTCAACATCGAGTTCCTCTAT
The DNA here is from genome assembly GCA_963811435.1 of Vicinamibacterales bacterium. Lineage (GTDB taxonomy): Bacteria > Acidobacteriota > Vicinamibacteria > Vicinamibacterales > JAMQPK01 > JAMQPK01. The sequence continues at coordinate 750,396 of CAWERD010000002.1, read as the reverse complement.
CACATCCCGATCGGCCGATCGTGGAGCGTCTATCAGGGCGGCGGGCCCGCCGTGGTGTTCCTGCGCCAGAACGATCAACACGAGCACGCACGCCGGCTCGTTCTTCACGTTCGGCTTCGCGCACGAAAACGGATTCTTCACCGACTTCAAGCTCGGCACCGGCACGGCGCCGACGCTGAAATTCGGTGTCGGATATACGGTGAGGAAGAAGGCCCGTAGGTCGCGAGGTGCGTAGGTCGCGTGAGGTGCGTCAGGTGCGAGGCGTGCGCAGGTAGCGCACGAGATCGCGAAGGCGCGAGAGCGTCAGCGGCTTGCCCAGCAGCGCCAACACTTCGAAAATCCCGGGACTCACCGCCTTGCCCGTGGCGGCGATGCGCGCCGCGTGAATCAGCGCGGCCGCCTTGATGCCGCGCGCGTCGGCGACGCTGCGCAGCACACGCTCGATCGCCGCCTCGTCGAAGGGTTCGGCATCACGCCTCGAGCGCGACGATCAGCGCTTCGACGTGCTCGTCGAGATCGGCGGTCGTCAGGTGCTTGCGGACCGCTTCCGGATCGTAGCTCGACCGTCGCCGTCAGGAAGGGGCCGCGCCTGCTCGACGAAATCGGGCAACCGCCGCACGCGCGGCAGCACGAGCCGCAACACGCGCTGCAGCCATTCGCGCTTGCCGGCGTCGTCGTATTCATCGCTCCATAACCCGCGCCTGCAGCAGCGGCTTCACGTACCGCACGAGATCGTCCGGCGTGCAGCTGCGCGAGGTACTGCGCGTTGAACCAATCGAGCTTTTCCGGATCGAACACCGCGGCGCCGCCGCTGATGCCTTCGAGCGAAAACGCCGCGATCAGCTCGTCGCGCGACATCACCTCGCGGTCGCCGCCGGGCGACCAGCCGAGCAACGCGAGAAAATTCACCATCGCATCGGGCAGGTATCCGAGCCGCTCGTACTCGGTCACCGATGTCATGCCGTGCCGCTTGCTCAGCTTCTTCTTGTCGGTGCCGAGAATCAGCGGGACGTGCGCGAATTCCGGCGGCGTTCTCCCGAGCGCCTGCCAGAGCAGAATGTGCTTCGGCGTATTCGAAATGTGATCGTCGCCGCGAATCACGTGCGTGATCCCCATGTCGATGTCGTCGGCGACGACCGACAGGTGATAGATCGGCAGGCCGTTCGAGCGGAGGATGACGAAGTCTTCGATTTGCTCGTGATCGACCTCGATGTGGCCGCGCACGTGATCCGTGTACGACGTCTTCCCTGCCGGCACCTTGAATCGCAGCGCCGGCTGCGACGCCCGATGCTTCGAGCCGCTGCTGCTCCTCGGCGGAAAGATTCAGGCAGGTGCGATCGTATTTCCAGCCGCCGCCGGCCTTCTCCGCGGCGTCACGCTTCTCCTTCAGCAGTTCCGGCGAGCAATAGCACTTGTACGCAAAGCCCGCTCGCCAGCAGCTGGTGCGCGACTGCCTTGATGACGGTCGAATCGCTGCGTCTGAAAATACGGCGCGTGCGGTCCGCCGACGCCCGGGCCTTCGTCCCACTCGAGCCCGAGCCAGCGCATCGACTCGAGAATGCCGGCCACCATCTCGTCGGACGATCGCTCGGTATCGGTGTCTTCGATCCGAAGAATGAACGTGCCGCCGTGACGCCGCGCGAACAGCCAGTTGAACAGCGCCGTGCGCGCGCCGCCGACGTGGAGATATCCGGTAGGAGAAGGCGCGAATCGAACGCGCGGGCGATCCATTCCCGCCGAATTCTATCGCGTCAGCAGCAGCTCGTTGTTGCGAGCGGCGGCGCGATCGCCCAGCACGGTCGACAGCCGCGGCAGCTTCGCGGGTCTCGCTCGCTGTCCGGGCCACGCTTCGTCGCCCGACACGCCGATCGGGCCGCGGCAGCAGCGCGTTGGCCACCGTCATCATTCTGCCGAACGTGTTCGGCATCAGCCGATCGAGAATCGCCGCGAGTCGCGCCTGCGGCGTAATCGTCAGATGCGGAGCGCCGCGACGCGCCGCCGCCACGATTTTCCGCGCCGCGCGCCGCGCGTCGATCGACACGACGCGGCAGCGAGCTGAGCGTGCCGAACCATGCGAACTCGGCTTCGTGCCGGCCCTTCACCAGCGCATTGACCGCCGAGCCCGTCCGCATCAGCCCGGGACACACGGTCGTGACGCGAATGCCGTCTTTCGCGACTTCCGCGCGAACGGCATCGGAGTAGCCGACCAGCGCGAATTTGCTTGCCGAGTACGGCGCGAGATGCGGCACCGCGATGAGACCGCCGATCGACGCGATGTTGACGATGCGCCCCGAGCGGCGTCGCCGCATGTAAGGAAGAACGGCCTCGGTACAGTGGAGCGCGCCCCAGAAATGCACGTTCATCGCCTGGTGATAGTCGCCGTACGCCATGTGCTCGAGCGGTCCGACGTGCATGACGCCGGCGTTGTTGACGAGCATGTCGATGCGGCCGAAATGATGCGACGACGATCTCGATCGCCTGTCGCACGAGCGTCCGCTCTGCCACATCGCACGCGATCGTGAGCACGCTGCTGTCGTCGCCAAGCTGTTCCTTTGCGCGTGCACAGCTCCTCCCGGTTGCGCGCCAGCAGCGCCACGCGCGCGCCTTCTTTTCTCAGCTGTCGAGCCATCAACAACCCGAGCCCGCGCGATCCGCCTGTGATGATGACGACACGGCCGGGATAGGCGAATGCACCGCCTTTTCGCAGTCTCATTTCGGGGAGTCCTCCATCCCTCCACGGATGCACGAGACATTCCACGCTCTGTCATTTTTTGCGTACAGCGTACCAAAACTGACCATTCCGTCCGGTACGCCGTTTGACGGAGGAATCGCCCTCATTCAGCAACAACCCACAAATCAAATACTTAACGGCATTGGACCAGAACGGCACCAGAGGACTCCCGTTTGCACTACGCGTGGGCCGCGGACCAGTGAAAGTTTCGAACAGCAGCAACGGCAAAAAATGAGCACTATAGCCACCATCACCGAACCGGCACCGACGCCATCGCCGACCGATCCTCAGCCAGCCAAGGTGTCTCAGCTCGAACAGCTGCTGAGACAGGGGAAGGTCTTCCTTCAGGATCTGCGCGCGAAGCTCGAGGCGGTCACGAAGGAGCGCGATCAGCTCGTCGAGTCGTTGAAAGAGCGCGACGCCTCGCACGAAAAGCTGTGGGCCGAACAGGCAGAGCTGCAGCGCGCCGACAACGAGCGCCACGGGCGCGAGCTGGAGGAATTGCGCACGCAACTGGAAGAATTGCGCACGCAACTGAAGGTGGTCGAGGGCATTCGTTCAGAGCTCGACGAGGCGGTCGCGGCGCGCACACGCCTCGCAGACGAGCTTCGCGACGCGGATACACAGAAAACCTCGCTCGAAAAGGCGCTGGCCACGGCCGTGGACGATGTCGAACAGCTTCGAGCGGACGCCGAACGCGCCGCGGCGCTCGCGAGAGAAATATTCGAGATACATCAAAAATGACATCCATCGATTTCCGGCGTTTCGAGCGCGTGAACAAGGAGCTCTGGATCCTGCTCTCGCTGTTCGCGATCGCTCTGCTCCTGAACCACGTGCTGTCGTCGCAGCAGATGGTGCTCGGCTTTTACGTGCTGCCGACGCTGGGCTCCGCGTACCTGTACGGCAAACGCCAGGCGACGCTCACCGCACTCGCGAGCGTGCTCATGGTGGTGCTGCTCATCATGTATGGCGACGCGTTCGGCGCCGATCGCGAGCGCATGATGGCAGCCGCACCGTGGTACACCAAGTGGCTCGATGTCATCGTGTGGGGCGGTTCGCTGGTGTGCACCGGCTACATGATGGGCACGCTGTGCGAGCGGAAGAACGCGCAGGTGCGCGAGCTTCGCGATACCTATCACGGCATCCTGATGATCCTCCGCCATTTCATGTCGAAGGACAGCTACACCGAGCATCACTCCATCAGCGTGTCGGCGTACGCGGCGACACTCGCCGGAATCATGAACCTCAACGACGAGATCATCGAAGACATCAAGGCGGCGGCGATGCTGCACGACATCGGCAAGCTCGACATCAGCCGCGACCTGCTTTACAAGGCGGCGAAGCTGACCAACGAGGAGTACGAGGAAATCAAGCAGCACGTCAGCAAGGGCATCGGGCTGCTCGAGCCGGTCGGCGGCTCGCTGCGGCGGGTCATCCCCATCGTGCTCGCGCACCACGACAAGTTCGACGGCACCGGCTATCACCCCACGAAGGGCGAGGCGATTCCCATCGAGGCGCGCATCATCGCCGTGGCCGACGTGTACGATTCGCTGACGAGCGATCGCCCCTATCGAAAGGCGATGTCACCCTTCGAAGCGCGGGACATCATCGTGAAGGGGTCTGAGACCGAGTTCGATCCGCACGTGGTGGCGGCTTTCCAGAAGGCGTTCCGCCTGGGCAAACTCGAAGCGTGGGTCGCGCCGATTACTGCGGCTTAATACTGAATACGAGAACAGGAGATCAGGAGAACAGGAGGTCTTCTTTGAAGAAGAATTCTCCTGACCTCCTGATCTCTTGTGTGTTTTCTCCTACTTATCGAAGATCTCCGCACCGGTTGCCTTCAACTGATAGGTCGCAGGAGCGCTCGTCGCGCCTGTGCTGCGCGCGTGCTCTGACGCCGCTTCCTGTCCTTCTGCGCTGCCACCAGTCCTCTCGACAACTCCTTGAGCGACGGCTCGGCGGCCCTTTGCGCTCGGCGGAAAGACGATGACGCCATCATCGACCTTGATGAGCATCGTTTTCGCGTCGGAGGCCTTGTCGGGTGTCAGCGCCATCCAGCACCCCATGTGCATGCACACGGCGGTGACTGTGCCTTCAACGCGGACGGTCTTCCCTTCGAAATCGCCAGGCCGCTCGATCAGCTGCGCCAGAGGCGTCGTCTCTTTCAGCGAGACGCCGGTGCCGTAGGTCTGCGATTGCTGCGCCTGCAGGGCCGCAAGCCCGAGTGCGAGCGCGACACCGATTGAGAACACTGCACGCGCGTTCATACGACCTCCTGAAAAGCTACCAGCCTGCTAACTCCGTATTCTACCCGAGTGCGACCCCCTGGTTGCTCAGCGCACCAGTCAGCGGTATCCAGTACCGACGAATCAATGTGCCGCGGTCGTGAGAAGGCACTTCGGCATCGAAGACTCCGCCGTTCTTTTCGATGACACCAATCGAGGCGATGTTGTCGGCGTCGCACGTGATCCTTACGCGGTCGAGACCTGTCGCGGCGGCACGTTCAAGCGTGAGACGCAGAAGGATCGTTCCAAAGCCTCTTCGCCGGGCGGAAGGCCTGATGTCGTAGCCGATGTGCCCGCCTTCGTGCTCCAACTCGGGGGTCAGCGTGTGTCGAAGTCGACTCGAGCCGAGGATCCGGATGTCTTGTACGAGCCAGAATAGCGAGAAGGTACCCTGCCCGGAGCGAGGTTTCGTCCTTCGGCTTCCTCGACAACGCGCGTCAGGAATCCGGCGAAGTCGTCCGCGTCCTGGACGTATCGCGAGTTGCCATGCGCCTTGAAATCCATGGCCATCTCGACGAACGCGGTCCTCAGCCGTTCTGAGGGAGTCTCCAGCACCAGCACGATGCCCTCCGAATCAGTCGCTCGAACGTCATATTTCGATACGCCTGCGGCGGTCGCAGTGTAGCGCGCCGGCCGAGCTCACTTCAATTACGCCCGCTCGGATCGACCCTGGTTCTGGCAACATTGTGGCAACGCTGTGACACGTTCACGCTCGGCGCCATCTTCGGTCTCGCTCCCTTCGCGGGTTCGACTCCAGGACATCGTCCTCCCGGCGTCGCTTGTTGTGGCGCAGCTGTGTCTCTTCGGGCCGCAGACGATCTACGTCGGCAACGTGGCCGAATTCAGCGCGCCATTCTGGACGCTTGTTCGTCCGCTGGTCGTCGCTGGCGGCGCAATCGTGCTGGTATTGGCGGCTGTTGGCCTCCGGATGACCACCAGGTCATCCCGGTACTTCATAGCCCTGCTCTTCAGCGTTGGCCTTGCTTTGTGGATTCAGGGCAATCTTCTGGTCGCGGACTATGGCGTGCTCGATGGCAGGGAAATCGACTGGACGATCGAGTCATGGAGGAATCCGCACGAGATGGCGTTGTGGATTCTCGCGCCGCTCTTGTCGATTGCGGCAGCACGGCATGTCGCGCCGATCGCGCCGTTCGCCAGCGCGGCACTGCTGACGCTGCAGACGGTCGTCCTTCTGGCTTCGGCGCTGGACAATGATGCGCGCGCGCACGCGAAATGGCAGGGACCATCGGACTCGATGTTCGACCTTTCGCGCACGAAGAACGTGATTCACATCGTGCTCGACGGTTTTCAATCGGACGTGTTCGACGACATTCTTCGGGACGATCGCGAGCGACTCGACAACAGTTTCAGCGGCGCGGTCTTTTTCGCCGATCATGCAGGCGCGTTTCCGACGACGATTGCCAGCATTCCGGCAATGCTCACGGGGCAGACTTCTTATAGGAATGAGCAGCCTCTCCAGAGTTACTTTCGGGACCGCTTCGAAGACGGCTCGCTGTTCAAATCGCTTCGCGCCGCGGGATACCGTGTCGACAACATCACGACGTGGCAGTACGACAATTCGTCGGAGACCCACGTCTACCCGATTCGGCGCCCCTACGTGAGTTATGGCGAATACGCTCGGTTTGCCGCCTGGGAGCTTGCCGATCTGTCGTTGTTCCGGCATGCGCCTCACGTCCTGCGAGAGCGAATCTTCAACGATCAGAAGTGGCGTCTCCAGCAAGTATTCGGACCACGCGACACGAGCGCTCGCCGGTATCACGCGGGAAACGCGCGCCGCCGTTCTCGACGAATTCGCACGGCGGTTGACCCCGGCGGTGGACGGCCCGCTGTACAAGTTCATGCACGTCGGCATTCCCCACCTGCCGGTCGTGCTCAACGCAAACTGTGAATTCATCGGTGCCGTTCGTTCTCCGGATCGCGTGGCGTACAAGGGTCAGGCGCGATGCGCCGTGACGAAGGTGACGGCGATCCTCGATCGACTGAAAGAATTAGGGCTGTACGACAGCAGCCTGATCGTCATCTCTTCGGACCACGGGATAGGCCACACGTCGCCGCGATTCACCCACGATCAGCACGTGCCTGCCGGCGTGCTTTCACGGTTGGCGGGCAAAGCGCTGGCGCTGCTGATCGTCAAGCCGCCCAACGGCCGCGGGCCCGTTCGAATCTCGTACGCGCCGTCGACGATCAGCGACGTTCCGGCCACCGTCATGGACATCCTCGGATTTCGCCACAATCTGCCTGGCGAACCAGCGCTGAGGCTCGCAGAGAACGCGTCGCGTACGCGCACGTTCGCGATGTACGACTGGGAAGGTTGGACCACGCCGTACTTCGATGCCCTGGATGTGATGGAAATCAACGGCCGTGTGCTCGACGGTGACAGCTGGAGTCTGAAAGCATCGTTCTATGCGCCAGATACAGGCGAAGAGGCGCGCGCCCGGGGACTGTATCAGCGGCAACGAAATGCTCAAGGTGTTGTGTACCGGTGGGGGAGCCCACACGTGTTTCTTCATGCTCCCTCCACGGCACGGTCGTTCGAAGTGACCGTCAGATCGATCGCCGACAAAGCGCAGACGGTGACCGTTTCGGTCGACGATCGCGTGATCGATCGACTCACACTCAGCGATCACCGGTGGGTCACGCTCAAACAGACCTTACCGGTGGTTTCAGACAGGTCGAATCTCTGGATTGCCCTCACCGTCAATCCATCGTGGAAGCCGCGCGGGTCCCGCGAACTTGGAGTGATGGTCCGCGATCTCAAGTGGATCAGGTGAGGTCGATAGTGAGCGGGTGGTCCGCCTCCGCGCTACGGCGAGACTCGCCTGCCTGGCCGTAGCTTGCCCGAAGGCGAGCGAAGGCTGGCGGTGAGGCAGGGATTCGAACCCTGGGTAGAGCTTTTGGGCCCTACAACGGTTTAGCAAACCGCCGCCTTCAGCCTCTCGGCCACCTCACCGCAAACGCTAAGTATACGTGAAGAGAGCACTTGCACGATCCCGATTCGAATGTTCCGAAGGCGACGGTTTTTTGGAATCCGCCTTTATAGAAATGCTGAGGAAATCGACGCGTTTCCAGTGATCAGGTGGGCACAGTTTTGGGCACAGTCGCTCAAGCCCGTCAAAGTGGGCACTAATCGATGGTTCGAGCTCCGTTCGCGCACTCGAACGCGCTCGCAATCGCGTACGCGCGGGACGCGTCTGGTAGGTGGGTCGCGTCAGTGCACGGGGTACGGGCTGCCAGACACAAGGCACTGTCGAAGAGCCTGTCAACGTGTGATCGAGACGATGAGTTTCTTCGTCTATGATGCGCGTACCGCTCTGTTCGTGGACGCTGTGAAGCTACCGCGCGGCGCGGGCGAGCGTTTCAATTGCGCGCTGTAAGGTGCCCAGCTTCACTCTTGCAGCCCGACAACTGATGACTAACGCGAACGAAGTGTGGCGCTGGACATGACGGGTGTGCGGAGTCAGACGCGCGTGATCAAGTAGTCATCTGCACAAGCAGGCTCGTACGTTCCGTCAGGCGCGGCGACCCGCGTAGGAATGTCGTGCAGGCTTGCCAACCATCGCTGTAATTCTGAACTCGGCTCTTACCGCGGCGAACGGGTGATCATAGATGCGCTTCGGTTATTTCGACTGTGAGTGAATGGCTCTCGTGGTCCGGTGACATTCATCCCGAATCGCCGGCCGTTGACACTATTTTCCGAGGGTAGCGCGCATGATGATGTAACAGGAGGGTAGAATCGGCGGACTGAGGAGCACAGCGTCCATGCCCGACGGGCCGTCTACGCCGCTCGACTCAACCGCTGTATTGATTCAGCGCGTGCGTGAGGGCGACAAGGATTCTCTCGAGCGGCTCATCCAACGGCACCTTGCGCCCCTGCGCCGCTACGTCAGCGGCCGGCTGCCCCGGTGGGCGAGGGACCTGGCCGACACCGACGATCTGGTCCAGGACACCCTACTGCGGACGTTTTCAAAAATGGACGCCTTCGAAGTGCGAGGCGTCGGGGCGCTGCAGGCATATCTGCGGCAGGCGGTGATGAACCGACTGCGGGACGAGCTACGCCGAAAAGGACGAGCGCCCGCACTCGTTGATGTCCACGAGCTGGACGTGGCGGGACCGGGATCGCCGCTCGAGGAGGCTATCGGTGCCGAAGCCGCGGCCCGATACGTCGCGGCACTGGCGAGGCTCGAGCCCGAAGAGCGCGAAGCGATCATCGGACGCGTCGAAATGGAGTACTCATACGCGGACCTTGCGGACTTGCTGGGCAAACCAACGGCGGACGCGGCTCGCAAGGCCGCACGGCGTGCCCTGTTGCGCCTCGCCGAGGAAATGAAGGCGTGAACACGAACACGCGTCGGCGGGACCATCGCTGCCTTAGGCCCCCGACCGTCCGGAATGTTCCCTCATCCCTCGCACACCCCTGTCATGATTCCACTCACGGCTGCGAAGCCTTGGCCGCCGCCCTTTGCCCGGACCGCGACGTTGACCGCCCGTGGGCCGAAGAAGCGGCCTTCCAGGACCCCATCGGTCCCGAACGTGGCGGCAAAGGTCGTGGCGCCCGGGGCGAAGCTCGTCTGAACCAGCTGGTATCGGACACCCCCACCCCAGAACGGCTCCGCCCAGCCGGACACGGTTCCTGCAGCACGATCGAAGGTCAGCCCTCCCTCGCCGATCTCGTCCTCGCCGAAGCTGCAGGTCATCGTTCCGCTGACGGGAACGTCGCCCGGCTCCGTCGCTATTCCGAAGGCGAAGTAGGCACGCGCGGAAGAGCTTTCGCAGATGCGGGCATTGCCGACGTATCCATCCGCCGGCGGCCGATGGGGCGGTGCAACACAGCATGAAAAACGGGAGTTTTGTTCCGCCGCTCCCGAAGACGTCGTACTGATGTGGCGTGCCGCCAAATCGAAGATCCTGCAGGGCCTCGAGGCGGCTCCAATCGGCGTACCCCGGTGCGAGCACCTCGTATTTGCCGATCGCGGCGTTCCAGCGGAATTGGATCGCTGATGGCGTGGGTGCGCTGGGCCAGGAGTCCCAGCCCAGTATGTCGAACGTTCGGCTCTGCGTGAGATTGAAGGGCACGGGCGTCGCTGTGTACTGGGGCGGCGGGGTCGGAGTTGGAGTGGGGGACGGTAGGGCGTCGGCGCCAGGGTGCCGCCGGTGGGGGACGTCGGCACCGGCGCTGAATCGCAAGCTGCCGCCAGCATGACGCCGAGGAGGACGCGCAGCAGAGATCCGCGCCGGTGCGCGATGGGATTTGTGGACATATCGTTCTCCTACGTATCTAAACGCTTTCCAGGGGCGGATCGGCCTGCGCACGCTGATGGGAGTAGAATCGGCGACGATCTTGTCCAGGACACCCTCGGCGAACGTTTTGAAGAATGGACGCATAAGGAGCATAAGGAAATGAAGGTGTGAACCCGAAGCCGCCACTCGACGGAATCGCCGACGCCATTCTGGACGGCACGCCCATCGACTGGCGCAGCGTCGATACTGAGGACCTGCCGGACAAAGCGTTCGTCGAGCAGCTCAAGACACTCGCCGCGTTGCGGAAAATGCGGCGCGCGAGTGTGTCGATGGCGCCGGAACCGTGGCGTTGGGGTCATCTGCAGGTCTTCGAGCGCATTGGACACGGCGCGTTCGGCGACGTTCATCGCGCCTGGGATCCGCGGCTGGATCGCGAGGTCGCTCTGAAGCTGCTGCGCTCGGACGTCCTCGACGATGACGGGCCGGGTTCCGCCGTCATCGAGGAAGGGCGGCTGCTCGCGCGCGTCCGCCATCCAAACGTCGTCACGATCTACGGCGCGGAGCCTATCGACGGGCGCATCGGTCTGTGGATGGAGTTCGTCAAGGGCCGCACACTCGAGGAGGCGCTGCGCAGCGGCCGCACGTTCACGGCGGCCGAAGTCACACGGCTCGGCGTGGACCTGTGTGCCGCGGTTGCGGCGGTCCATGCCGCGGGCCTGGTGCATCGCGACATCAAGGCGCAGAACGTCATGCTCGACGACGGCGGCCGGTTGGTGCTCATGGACTTCGGCGCCGGCCACGAGGCCGACGACTCGACCGGGAAGACGACCGCGGGCACACCACTCTATCTCGCACCGGAAGTGCTGTCGGGCGGGGCCGCCACGCGACGGAGCGACGTGTACAGCATCGGCGTCGTTCTGTTCCGCCTGTTGACGGGCTCGTACCCGGTGGTTGGCGGCGACCTTGCTGATCTTCGCCGGGCGCACGCAACGGGGGACGGGGCCGACGCGCGGCTCGCTCGTGCCGCGATTCCGGTGCGGCTCCGCCGCGTCCTCGGTCGCGCGATCGATCCGGATCCGGATCGGCGCTACGCCGGGGCCGACATGTTCGGTGCGGCGCTCGCCGCCGCGCTTGAACGCTCGCCAACCATCAAGCGCGTGGCGTATCGCGCCGCCGGCGCGGCAGTGCTCCTGGCCGCACTTGCGATCGGCTGGAATCCTGGTCTACGCGAGCTCCTCATGCATGCGCCGGCAGCGCCGGTGCACGCAGCGAAGACCTCCACCATCGCCGTGCTGCCGTTCGTGAACGCCAGTTCCGATCCCGGCAACGACGACTTCATCGATGGCCTCACGAGCGAAGTCATCCGCAACCTTGCCGTCATCGACGGCCTGCAGGTCAGGTCCCAGACCTCGTCGTTCTTCTTCAAGGACCGGCCTCGCGACATGCGCGACGTCGCGAAGCAGTTGCAGGTCGGTCTTGTCGTCGAGGCCTACGTCCAGCGCATTGGCAACCAGCTCAGGATCAACGCGCAGCTCGTGCGCGTCCCAGACGACGTGCCCGTCTGGTCCAACCGGTTCGATCGGACGCTCGACGACGTGTTCGCAATTCAGGATGAGATCTCGCTGGCGATTGTCAACGAGCTGCGCCTGACACTTGGACGCGGACAACGGCGCTACCAGACGAACCTGACGGCATACGACCTCTACCTGCGCGGGCGAGCGCTCGTGGCTCGTCGAGGCCCCGAGAGCGCGGAGCAGGCGGCGCGCCTGTTCGAGCAGGTCATCGCCATCGATCGCGAATTTGCACCAGCGTACGCCGGACTGGCCGACGCCTACGCCACCATGTTATGGGAGGTCGACGGTCCGGAAACGGCTTTTGCGGGCATGCGACCGGCCGCCGTCAAGGCGCTGCAGATGGACCCCGAACTCGCCGAAGCGCACGCAGCGATGGGCATCACTTACGCGCGAGAGTTCGAGTGGGAAAGCGCCGCGTCGTCATTCGAGCGCGCGATCACACTGAATCCTAACTTGAGTGAGATCCGGACGAGCTATTCGGCCTCGACCCTGGTGCCGCAGGGACACGCGGCGAAGGCCCTCGACATTCTCGCCGGCGCGATGGAGATGGACCCGTTGTCGCTCGCCGTGAAACGGGAAATAGGGATTGCGCACTTCGTCGGCGGGCGTTACGAAGAGGCCATCGTGATCCTTCGGCAGGTCGTCGCGGCCGATCCCGACTTCACGTATGCAGCGAACGTGCTCGCGCGGGCGTTGACGTTTGCCGGAAGGCCGGAGGAAGCCATCGCGTTGTGGGAAAGCCGGCCGCAGCCGACCGACTGGGAGCGCTGGCTGATGCCGGCCTATGTGAAACAGGGCCGTCGCGCAGACGTCGATCGTCTCCTCAACGTGCCCCGGAACGCGCATCCGTACCGGCAGGCGTTGAACTACGCCGCGCTCGGCGACAAGGACCGCACGTTCGAGGCACTCTCCCGCGCCGCCGTCGTTGCCCCGCTGCGAACCGCTGCGGTCCTGGCGTACCCGGAGATGTCGCTGCTTCGCGGCGACACGAGATTCGATCAGCTCCGAAAGCGATTCAACCTTCGCTGACCGGCCAGGCGAACGTCGGGCGGCAGTCCCACGATCGAACTTACCAGTTGACGTTCAGGCCGACCCTCGCGATACGCGGAGAGACGATGGTCAACGGCCGCAGGAAGGACGTGCCCGACGACCAGATCGCGTTCTGTTCAGGATTGACGTTAAGGCAATTGAAGACATCAAGGAACGCCGAGACGCGGCGGCGTTTCAGCCGTATCGACCTTTCGATCCTCAGATCCACCAGCGTGATGTGATCCAGGCGCCGCGTGCCGACGGGCTCCATGAGCAATGTCACCGTGCCATAGCGAAGTTGTCCGGGGTTCGTCGTCTGCGTGCGCCCGAACGGTTGACCAGATTGATGACGCAATACCGGCGTGATGCGCAGCTGCCACGGCGTGTCGAACGTGCTGTGTACTTTTGCGGTCCAAGTCGAGAATTCGTACCGGCCGCCGGCACCGGCGTTCAAGAGATCGTTTGGCGTCAGCGGATAGGCGTTGTTCCGCAACGATTGACCTGAATAACCGGAAGCATGGTCGCCGTTCCACGTGTGCGCGAAACCGGCGCCGAGGGTCCACCGCCCCCGCATGTGGCGAGTCGCTGCGATCTCCAACGTGAAGTACTCGCTGCTCGCCCCTGCGACGTTCCGCACCTCATTGACTGGCGGCTGACCGACGTAGTCGGGATCGAGATCGTACGCCGTCCACATCGGCCCATCGTCTGCAGTGCCGGCCAGGCCGTCCGGGCCTCGATCGCGGATCGAGACCGGAACGGTGAACGCCTCGAACGGCTGGTTGACGTTCTGACGCGCATACGGAAAGCGTTCGAGTCGCCAGATCGCGCCGGTTCGAAGATCGACGCCGCCGCGAAGCGACCTTTCGATCCACGCGCCGGCTTCGTCGAGCAGCGGGAGTTTCAAACCAGGGTCTAGCGACTCGATGGTGTCGCCGCCCCGGCGGCGCAGGGGCAGCGCCTCCTCACCCGGCTCCCAGACGCCGTTCTGGTTCAGGTCCGCCCAGTTGTGCTGGCTCCACCATTGATTCGAGTTGGGATTCGAGTTGAAGCCAAGGCTTGCGTTCGGCGCGACGCGGTAGCGTCCGAAGCTGAATTTGACGAGCGTCTTGCCGTCGCCCTTCACGTCGAAGACCGCCGCAAGGCGCGGCGTGAGCGCGGTCCAGTCCGCGAGGCTCGAGACGGCCGCGAACTGCCGCGCGTTCGGACTGCCAGCCGGATGCTCCTGCGCCGGCAGGAACAGCCTGTAGCGATCGTATCGGAGGCCCAGCGTGAGCGTGAGCCGATGGTTCGGCTGCCACGCATCGGACGCGTAGGCGGACCACGTCCACACGCCGGCCTGGGACGACGACGGCGTTTCGAAAAGAAAGACCGACGACTCATGGCCGCTGCGCAAAACATGCAGCACGTTTCCCGGGTATCCCGAGAACCACGCCTCCTGCGCGAGGAACCGAAGCGCTTCACCGCCGAACCTCAGATGGTGGCGGCCGCTCCGATTCTGCGTGAAATAGCCGACGGTGCCGGTCAGCTGATTGCGGCGCGCGGTGCTCTCCCAGTCACGGTTGCCCCCGGCGACCACCAGCGTTTCGAGATCTTCGAATCGTGGCGCCGTACTGCGCGGCGTCCAGTCCTGATCCCATCCGAACTGTCCCGCGCGCAGTTCGAACACCATCGAGTCGCGGACGTTGGCGTTCCATTCACCCTTCCACAGCCACGCCGCATTGCGCTGGTCTACCGTGGAATCGCTCGTCTCGTTGATCGCGGTGACCGACGAGAGATCGCTGCCCGCGGGCGCGAAGGGGTCGAGACGATTGGGTTGATGGTTGAGCCCGCGCTGCCCGTATAACACGAGCGTCTGGCGAGGCGACACGCGAAACGTTGCCTTGCCGCTGTAATTCGTCAACGTGGTCACGTATGGCTCGACGGGAAAATTCACGAGGCGAGCAGCCACATCCTGAAAGCGGACCGACGAGTACCACCACAGGCGATCCCTGCGAACGAAGCCGCCGACGTCGGCATTCACGTCGCCGTTGTGCCACAGCTGATTGACCTGGCCTGGCGGAAGCCCGCCACCCGCCAATGCGCCCCGCCGGATCTGATCGGCGTCGACGTTGGACGACTGCAGGCGTCGATGCTCGGCCGCGCCGTAGATCGTGCCTCGATACTGATTCGAGCCCGACTTCGTCGCGAAATCCGTATGAATTCCCGCTGTCGGCCATTCGGCGCCGTGTGCGGCGGTCAGGACGGAGACTTCCTCGAGCGCTCCGTAATCGGGGGTGAAGCCGGCGCCAAACAGACCGGTCACGACGATGCCCTCAATCGTATGGCGTGGAGAATTGTTTCGACCGTACGCGCCGTAAGCGCCGGAGATGATGCCTGTGCCGCCGCCGACTTCGGCGACCGGCAGCGCCAGCGCGTGCGTGAGTGCGAAAAGGCCGCCCATGCTGCGGGAGCCGGGCAGGCTGGCCAGCTGGCTGGCATCGAACGACTGCGAGATGGCGGCGGACTGACGATCGAGCGCGCCGTAAACCGCGATCTCTTCGCGCTGCGGGGCAACGGTCAGCGTGACATCGATCGTCAGCGTGAATCCAAGACTCACATGGACTTGACGTTCGAGGCCGTCGAAGCCGGAAGACACGAACGTGAGCACATAATCTCCGGGAGGCAGCGAGGGAAATCGGTATTCCCCGTCCGCCCGGGTTGTCATCTTTCGTGGCGTCATCAGCGCGAGACCGGAGATCGTGACGCCAACTCCCGGCACCGGCAGGCCCCCGGCATCTCTGACGAGCCCGACGACCGAGCCTGTCCCGACCCCCGCGAGCTGAGAAGCTGAAGCGGCCGGGCCCCAGGCGGCGGCAATCACGACGAGTGCCGCGATCATCCGTCTGGAAGGCATGCGTCCATTCTACCTATCGCGTTCGGCGGGAGCGCAGACTGACTCATTGCCGGATTGACGGATCGCTAGCGCAACGTCGTCGTGACGTTGAATTGCTGTGACGGTGCGCCTTCTGGAATCGCCACCAGGACGCGATACGTCCCGCCTCGCACCGGTATTGCGACGGCTCCGGGCGCGGGCCGCGTGATGAAGCCGGCATAGGTACCCGTCGTATACCAGTAGATCGTTGGAGCGGGGCCGCCACCCGCCGGGCGCGCCTCGACATTCAGCATGCCCGCCCCCGATTCGATGACGACAATTTCGCATCGGCTTTCCATGGCCCAGAGATCCTCGAGGTCTGTGCACAGGGAGCTCGTGGCGTCGACGGAGACGACGACAGAGGCGCCAGCAGGAATGCTGCGCGTGGGACGGAGCCGCAAGTCCCGAACCGCGGGGGAGGAGGCCGCCGGCACCCACTGGACGTCGACCTCGTAGCCTTCGTCAAAGGAGTAGACGAAGCCCAATCTGCATCCCGTACGCTGGTATAGGTCGCATAAGCGTCCCGGCGGCCAGGTTCGTGCGTCGAACTCGACTGAATACTCGCCCAGGTCGTTCGTTTTTGTCGCAAGCCAACAGAAATCGGCCAGAGGACAGTGAGACGGCGGATTGCTGACTCCTCCGGCGGACGAGTAATCGACCTCGACGAGCGCCCCGGGCACGTGAGCGCCGTTCTGATCCAGCACGCGGCCTGACATCTGGAAGCGCCCGCTGGAGGCCGGCGGGGTTGGCGGACTTGGCATCGTTGGCGACGTCGGAATTGGCGACGCCTCATCTGAAGGTGAACACGCCGAGGCCAGCGACGCCAGAACGACACAAGCAGCCCGGCACATCACGATGATTGGTCTCGATCCGTTTCGACGGATCACTCCCCCTTTAGTTGCGCTCATTTCACAAGGCGAGCCGTCAGGTTGAACAGCGCCCGCTCTCCCATGACCCACACCTGTTGACCGCCCCTCACTGTCAACTGCTTTGGGTAGTGAGTCGGCGCATGGTGTGTGAAGACTTGCTTTTCGTCGTACAAGCCGACGTTTTGCCGACGATCTAACGAGACCAGCTCGACTTCGACCATGTCATCAGCAGGTGCTCGGATGAACAGTCGTCGGCAGGGAAGACCTTCGTCCGTGCACCCTCCTCGGACGTCGTTTCCAAGGGGTTCGCTTCCAAACGTTGCCGTGACGGAATCGCCTGGCCCGATCGTGATGTCACCGCCCGCCGAGAAATCTTCGACGTAGGTAAACGCCTTTTCCAGGCGGCTCGTCCGGCCGTCCGGGTTGATGACGACGATGTCGATCGCGCCAGCTGGATGAGGAGGCGTCGTCGTGAGGATATAGTGTCCCTCCACAGTTGCTGGCATCGCGCTACCGTCGAAGGTCACGGTCGCACCGGACTGAAATCCCTTACCCCAGATCCGCACGTCCGTATGCTCCCCGGGCTTTCCAGCTACTGGCACGATTCCCTCAGCCACGAGGGCGTTCGCAGGGGTTGGCGGAGTGGACCGCGTTGGTGAGGTAGGAATTGGCCGTGGCGACGCCTCATCTGAAGACGAACACGCCGAGGTCAGCGACGCCAGAAGTACACAAGCGGCCCGGCACATCACGATGATCCATGTCGATCGGCGAGTCCCACGCATCACTCCACCTTGCTGGCGCCCGACCGGCTGCCCGGTAGCGTTCATTCTGTAAACGCTCGGGCAGCGACGACCGGACAGAACCTGGAGGGCGGAGCAGACGATGCTACCGCCTCACTTGATCGTAATCGTCGCGGTCCAGTGCTCGGGCCGCGGCATTGAGCGGGCGTCCACTCGATGCGCCCGGCGCGCGACAGATCGATGAACGTGTCGACTCATCTCCGCGGCTACCGCAGCGACGTCTGAATTTCGTATCGCTGCGGCGCGCTCGCGCGGGGAATCTCGAGGCTGAAATAGAATGGTGACCGGCGGGCCTGGACAGCGATTGAGACGGTGCCTCGCACCTGCGAGGATGGACATCCGACGTACCGACACGTCAGTGTCGCTACGACGCCGCCGGCCTCCGGGCGGGCATCAATAGTCAGTACTCCGTCCCTCTCCACGGAAACAAGAAACTCCTCCCGGAGTGTGTCAAACGACAGGAACATCCAGGGATCCCATTCCTCATTCCACGCAAGCGAGCTGTCGGACTCAACCGACAGGGCGATCGACTGACCAGCTGCCAACGTGCGCACTGGGCGCAGGCGCACATTCCGCTCGATGTCCTTCGTCGGCCAGGGGAGCAGCTGGACGGTCGTCCAGCGCCCACGCCCGACATCGCCCCAATACGCACCGTCGCGCACGACAAGCAGACCCAGGATGTCCGCAGCGACCTTTTGACCTTGCGATGCATAGGGCCGAGACGTCTCGAACGAGAATTCGTAGGCGCCATCCCCACCCGTCTGGGCCGTCAGATGGCCTTCCGCGTGGCGAAGCATCACCGTGGCGTTTGCGATCGGCGCCGCGTGGGCGGCGTCCATCACGATGCCGGAGACGCGGTACCGAGATGATTCTGGCAGCCGCGTTGGTGCCGAAGGCATTGGCGCTTGCACGCTGCCGGTCTCGTCGCACGCTGTCGCAAGCATCACGCACAGAAGAACGTGCGGCACCGATCTCCGCCGACGCCTGTAGGCGGTTGCGAACACATCGCGCTCCATGAGTACGTAAACGCTTTCCGGCCGCCGATCGGACTTGTTGCTGGGAAATCGACGCCAGGCGACCGCACGACAGCCTGGCGTGGGTCGGAACGTTCATCGCCAGCTGACCGGCAAGAGGGAGCAAACCCCTAAGCCCTGAGCCCTAACTTGCGGTTGTAGTGCGAGGCACTGCAGCCGGTGTCAAGGTCCCGGCGGTCGGCCGCAATTTGCGCTTTGGACGTGGGCCCCTAGGCACACACCGGCGTCGCTGCCAGTGTGCCCACAAGTGTGCCCGAAGGGGGTCCAAGCACCATCATCCGGCAGCCAACTCCAACCACGTTCCAATAAAAAACGGGCCTGAAATCGTCCATTTCAGGCCCGTTCTGTGATCCCCGGCAGCCTTAGCAAACCGCCGCCTTCAGCCTCTCGGCCACCTCACCGCAGATCCGTAAGTGTACGTGAAATCAGGACTTGGTCGATCGACATTTTACATGCGACAAGGCGACGGAGTCACACCCGACGGCGGCTCACTGCACAGGAACGCGGTAGATGTTGCGCTGCGTTGAAACCTTGACGAACGCGTAGATCGACGGGTTCGGTCCTGGAACTGAACGGTCCTGTTCTGAGATCAGCCGTGCTCCCGGGAGCGCGGCGACACCTTCCTTCGATTGGATTCCTCCGGCGGGGATGCCCGGCAGCAGTCGGCCCGATTGCAGCGGAATCGCGTAGGTCGCGTTCGCAAAGTTCCAGTAGGCGAACTCACTGTTGGGGGCCCAGCCGAAGTAAAACGCTGGCGGTTCAGTCCCCCAGGGCGGTGCGCACAGATCGCAGAGTCGCCGCGGAGAACCCGCGCCAGCCGGATACACGACCAGCGCACCCCAGGCGGTGGGGTCCTGCACTGCTATCCATTGCCCGTCCGGGGACACAGCGAGCGGAAGGAGCGGTGTGGTGATGACCTTCTGTAATTCGCTGCCGTCGTCCTTGATGCGATACACGTAAAAGTCCTTCTGTCCCGCAAAGAGCACTTCTCCGGGTGCGCCGAAGAACGCGGCCGCCGCATCCATCGTGCTGACTTGCCGCGGCGGCAGTTGCGCGTTCAGGGACGAAAGCCACACCGGGTTTCGTCCTTGTTCGTCCACTGAAACGAACACGACCCGTTGGCCATCCGCGGAGATTGAGTAGTGGACGATTTGAAAGTCCGTCAACAGCTGCTGGCGCTGTCCGGTCTCCAGATCGGCCACCCACAGACCACCCTGATTCCAGCTCCTCAGGCCGTATGAGCGGACCAGGTAATACAGTTTCTTGCCGTCGGCGGATAGAGAAGGCATGAACACGTAGCCTTCTGAAGTGATCTGTCGATCGCCGCGCGAGTCGTGGACCCACAACGTGCTCTGGCTGGTGCCGACTGAAGTCACGAACGATCGTCCGTCCGGGGCGAAATGAATGCCTTCTTCAGTGCTGGCGCCGAACGTCACTTGTTCCGGCGCCCCATCAGGAAAGCGTTGCCGCCAGATGTGAACTCCGTTCGCGGTCATCGCGGTGAAGTACATCCACGTTCCATCCGGCGACCAGGCGGCATCCGTGCATTGCGCGGGCACTGGACCGACAGGCTTTCCCGTCGAACCGCCATCGAACGGTACCAGCCGGCACGGCAGCCACGACTTGTCGTCCATCTCGACGACAAGGACCCACTGCCCGTCGGGTGAGCGATACGAGCGATGCGCCATGCCGGCCGGCGGTGGCGGAACGTAGACGTTTTGCGGTGCGGTCCGACGCTCCGTCGCAGAAACGATCGACATCTGCCCGCCCAGTCCTGTCATCTCAGAGAACAGGACTCGCAGCTGACCGGCTCGATCGTTGAACCAGGTCAGACCCTCAGCATTCGTCAGGAGCCGCTGCGATGGTCCACCATCGACAGACACCACCCACGTGTCCATCGACGGGCTCGCGCCGCCAATCCCCGTGGAGTAGGAAATCCGCACACCGTCCGGCAGGAACTGCGGCCCCATCTTATAGAGCGTCGTCGTCGGTGAGCTGCACGGGCTCGCCATCGGGGAGGCGTTTGACGTAGACCTGCCCGGGACTGAAGAACGTGAGCGGCCCTCGGATGAACGTCAGCATCCGGCCATCCCGCGAGAGCGCTGGCGACGTGGCGGAGTCGGCGAAGTTCGTGAGTTGGATGTACTGCGTGGCAACGGGAATGGCAGCGGGTGGCCTCCGCATCACGATGGCCGCGCTCACAGCGACGGTGAGCAGCGCGACCGCCGCCGCCCACGCGAGCGCACGCCCTTGCCGCTGCGCAGGCATCGGCGTGGTGCCGCTCTGTCGCACGAGCCGCCGCAGATCGGCAACGACCTCCCGCATGGTCTGCACGCGTTGGGCCGGATCTTTCTGCAACGCGCGTTCAATCAGGTCGCGCAGCGGCAGCGGAATCGACTCGGGCAACCGATCGGCGGATTGATGCGCGATCGCGTGCAGGACGTCGAGGTCGGTGGACCCTCGGAACGGGCGGCGCCCGGCGAGCAGCTCGTACAACACGACGGCAAACGAGAACACGTCGCTTCGCGCGTCGACCGGCTGCCCGGATGCCTGCTCGGGCGACATGTACGCGACGGTGCCGACGATGACGCCCGGCCGGGTGCGCGTCTCGGTCGGTGCGTTCGCTGACGAGCGAGGGCGACTCGCGGAGCTTCGCCAGGCCGAAGTCCGCCAGCTTCGCGTAGCCGGTCTTCGTGATCAGGATGTTCTCGGGCTTGACGTCGCGATGCAGGATGCCGGCCTCGTGCGCCGTGGCAAGACCATCTGCGAGGCCGATGACGAGCTCGACGACTTCCTGCCACGACCGTGGACTCGCCTTGATCCAGTCTCTGAGCGTACCGCCGTCAACGAGCTCGCTGACAAGGTACTGACGCCCGTCCTGCTCGCCGGCGTCATAGACCGTGAGGATGTGGGGATGATTGAGCGAGGATGCGAGCTGCGCTTCGCGCTGGAAGCGCCGCCGAGCTGACGCGTCGGCCAGGTCGGTGGAGACGAACTTGATCGCGACGGCGCGATTCAGCTTCGTGTCCGTCGCGCGGTAGACCGTGCCCATCCCGCCTTCGCCAAGCTGATGATCGAGGCGATATGGGCCGATCGTTGTGCCCGGTGCGAACGGGCTCACGACCGGAAGGATATCAAAATGAGAGGCGCGCCGCACCGAAACGCCGACGTGACATTTCCCTCGATGACTGTCTCGCTACGTTCGTGCGACCGCTTCGAACGACGCGGCCGAAATAGTTTGCGCGCCTTCCCAATAGGCCACCCATTTGTCCGCTTGGATACGGTCAAGACGCCTCGGTACAGTCAAAATCGTCCAACGTTCCGGTGGTTCACGCAATTCGTTCCACCCGACTGGCATCGAAACGGTCGCCCCGGGCCTTGCGCGTGGGGAGAACGCACACACCGACGTGTTGGTGCGGTTGTTTCTGAGGTAGTCGATGAGGATTTTGTGCTCGCGTCCTGATTTCGCGAACGCTGTCGTATAGGCGTGGGGATCCGCACGCACGATCGCTTCGCTCACGGCACGCGAGAAGTCGAGGCACTCCGCGACGGTTCGTTTGGGCTTGAGAGGAACCACCACATGCAACCCGCGGCCGCCGGTAGTCTTCACCCAAGATGTGAGCTTCAGCGTCGCAAGGACATCGCGCACGAGCTCGGCCGCCTTGACGACTTGCTTCCACGACACCTGCGGACCCGGATCGAGATCCCACACGAGCCGGTTCGGACGTTCGATATCATCGGCCGTCGAGTTCCAGGTGTGGATTTCGACGACTCCCATCTGCGCGAGAGATACGACCGCCTCGATCGAGTCCGCGACGAGGTACTCGCCAACCTTGGTCTTCTCCTGGATTCGCACCCTGCGCAGCGCACTCGGGCCCCATGCTTTGGCGTGCTTCAGAAAGTTGCACGGCGCCGCGATGCCCGCCGGGCAATGAACCAGCGTCAAAGGCCTGCCGGCCACGTGCGGAATGATCCAATCGGCGATGCGCTCATAGTATCGAGCGAGCTGAACCTTCGAAATCCCGAGGTCAGGGTAGATCACTCGGCCGGGGTGCGAGATCCGAACTCCGACGACACTCGCGGACAAATCACCTGCGACCGGAGCGCGCCGGCTGGCGTGCCCGGCCTTTGCGCCCGGTCTGCGAATTACTGGAGTGTCGCTCCGCGATTTGGCTGCCATACGCTGCACCGCATCAGGCGCGAAGAGACCTTGATATGCGCCACCAATCACTCACCAAGGGGTGGGTCGACGATTAGCCGTTCACGCAATTCCCAGGCATTCTCAATGGCTGCGCCGCTTGCGGTGTTATCGAACACACACCACACCTCCGCCGCGGTCGCAATACGGCGGGCGGTCATCGCAAGCGTCGCGATATCGGTCTCGTCATATCGTGACCAGTACTTCCGAGGTGATCCGTGCAGTCGAAAATATGCGAGGTGCGGCCAACCTGCGGGAGCGGTTGCTTCCGGCACCGGTGGCGGATCGGCCGCGACTCGTGAGATTTCATACCGTTCCAACAGCGATGCCACCGCTGGCAAGAACCACGTCGCGTGCCTCGGCTCGCAGACCAAGGGACCGTTGTACACCTTTCGCACCACGTCCAGAAATCGGCTCACTACGGAGGCATCAAACGACAGCGACGGCGGCAACTGCACAAGGATCGGCCCCCGTTTCTCAGCCAGGCCGTCGGTCTGGGCCAGAAACGTGACAAATGGGTCTCGCGCGTCCTGCAGCTTCAGTACGTGCGTAATCGTCCGGGGCATCTTGACGGCGAACCGAAAATCCGGAGGAGTGCTGTCGCGCCATTTCGCGTAGGTGGCTGCGGCATGCGGCCGGTGAAATGATGAGTTGATCTCAGCGCAACCGAGTATGCGCGAGTAGCGCTCGAGATGCGTTCCAACCGGATCAAAGCGAGATGCTGCTGCGCGCGGAATTGACCAACCCGCCGTCCCGACTCGAATGTCTGCATTCCTGCCCATTGCCTTCAGTTGTTCCATAAGTCTCGCTGTCCGCGTCGGACGCCGGAATCCGGCGTCAATCAGGGCCAGTCCCATGGGACACTGGGACCATGGCAGCGGCGCCAACTCTCTTCGAGCTCGACTTGCCCCTCGGCTTCCACTATGACGAGGATTTCATTACGGACGCCGATGAGCGGGTCCTACTCGAGGCCATTGCCGATGTCGCGTTCTCGGACTTCGAGATGCGCGGCGTCGTGGCTCGGCGGCGCGTGGCGTTCTTCGGCCAATCGTACGATCGGGCAGTCGTTGGGCCGCTTCCCGCATTCCTGTTGCCGTTGCGCGCCAGGATTGCTCAGTGGGCTGGCGTTGATTCCGACGCGTTTGCTATGGCCCTGATCAACGAGTATCGGCCCGGCACGCCCATCGGCTGGCATCGCGACGCACCGCAATACGACATCGTCGCGGGCCTCTCGCTCTTGTCGGCATGCCGAATGAAGTTCCGTCCGTACCGTTACGTCTGCAGCGCCGAAGTCGCCTCGTCGCTCGGCGACACACGAGATCGAGCTCAAGCGTCGCTCGGCGTATCTCATGACGCAAGAATCGCGAAACGCATACGAACATCACATTCCGCCGGTGACACAGTTGCGCTACTCGGTGACGTTTCGAACGCTCCGCTGACGCCGCGAAGTGCCTGGTGTTTCTCCAGACGCCCGGCTGTGCACAGCCAACGGTCCATGTCTCACCGTGGCACTACAGGCAAGCAGTCTGCAGATTGAACAATCTGCAGCGATCGGCGACGGTCATTCTCGGCTCAACGCGAGCAGGTACGGTGCGAGGTCCTCAGAGGCCTGCCGTCGTGACCGAACAGTCGCGACGGCGCGGCTCATCATTTGCATTTCGCCAGATTGTGCTCAAGACGGTATCTCTCTCCTGGACTGAGCTCGGGCGCCGCACATGGCGTGAAGTCGTCGACGATGACGTCCTCGGGCTCGCCGCTCAACTGTCGTACTACTTCTTCCTCGCTCTGTTTCCAGCCATTCTCTTTCTGCTCGCGCTCGCCAGCTTCTTTCCATTATCCAACATCACTGACGACGTCGGTCGCTCGCTCGGGCCGTTCGTATCAGCGCAGGTGTTGGAACTGATTCAAGAGCAGATGCGCAGGCTCGCGAACAATGAAAACGGCGGTCTGCTCACATTCGGCGTGGCCGGTGCGCTCTGGAGTAGTTCGGCGGCGCTCGTGTCGATCGTAGGTGCCCTCAACCGCGCCTATGACATTGAGGAAGGCCGGCCATGGTGGAAGGTACGGCTAATCGCTATCGGGCTGACCCTGGGTGTCGCAGCGATCGTGTTGGTGGCCTTGTCACTGGTCCTCGTCGGACCCACGGTCGCACAAAAATTCGGAACAACGACGGGCTGGGGCGCGCCCTTTGAGTGGGCGTGGCTCGTACTGCAGTGGCCGCTCGTGTTCGCCTTGGTGGCAACGGGAATCGGCCTGATCTACTACTTTGGCCCCGATGCGGACCAAGACTGGGTGTGGATCACGCTAGGTGCGATCGCCGCCACGATTCTCTGGCTGGTGATTTCACTCCTGTTCAAGTTATACGTGGCTAACTTTACTGACTACGAAGGTTCCTACGGGACTGTGGGTGGGGTCATCGTCGTGTTGCTGTGGCTCTACGTGTCGGGAATCGCCATTCTGACTGGCGCCGAGTTGAACGCCGAGATCGAACATGCGTCTCCGTATGGAAAGGCACCCGGGCAGAAGAACGCTCAGGGCAAATTGCTCATCGGCGCTCGAGCAGCCCGGGCATTCCGGCAGCGGCAGCTGTCTGGCGAGCTGGTGCCGCAAACCCCTGTTCCTTCGACTCCATCGTCAATGCCAAAGCCCATATTGGGCGCGGCGGTGGCAGGTGCAATCTTGATCACGAAGTGGTGGAATCGGCGGGGTGATATCAAAGCGCAATCCGAAGCGGCGCGTACGACCATGAGCGACCCATCGCTCCTTGAAAGATCCGCTGCTCTCCTTTGGAGATCCTTATGGTCAGTTCGGCTTCCGAACGGCGTCGAGTGCGAGCGCTGATCCAGCGGGGCGGCGTGGCGATGCTTATGACCATCGACGAGCACGCCGCTCCGATCGGTCGCCCGATGCTTCCTCTATTGCTTGACAATGATCCTTGCATCTATTTTCTGACACATCAGAACTCGAGAAAGGTGAGCCAGATCATGGCGCGGCCGCAAGTCGGCCTGACCATGAGCAGCGCAGGCTGCTACCTCGTAATGGCAGGCACAGCCGCGGCGTTGCGAGAGCCTGAGCTCATTCGACGGCTGTGGCGTCCCACGTATCGCGCTTGGTTCCCCGACGGCAAAGGCGATCGTGAGGCCACTGCGCTTCGCGTGAGCGTCAACCGGGTGGATTACTGGGAGCCGCCGCGGAGCCGCTTAATCCGTGTCGCGCAGGCCGTCAAAGCAATCGTCACGCGCCGCGCAGTCGAAACGCCCATGAAGACGATTACGGGTTTATGAGCACAGGAGCATGTGCTGGAACAGCACTCTCGATCCGCTCTCAAACCATTCTTTCTCGGTGATGAGCGTGAGCCGCGGCAAGCGTGTTCCGGAGTACCACGGAGTGCCAGGCGTGCCGCCGCTGTCGGCGGTAGTCGTGAGATAAATGTCCTGAGCAATGTTCTGATCGACCAGGCGGGTGGCCGTGTAACGCCCTCCGATCGCAGAAATTCGCCGCATGCCGTCCTCGCGCAGTTGTTGCAGGGCCGACTGAAGGTCGTCGCCATCGAGGCGAATGACTCGGATCCAGGGACGCAAGCGGAGTGCTGAGCTTTGGCAGGCGATGCATTCATCGCCGGCGAGGAGGATGACGGGCACTTCCGGAACGTTGAACAGCAGCGCGGTTAGGTCTAGTATGCCCCGCTTGGAGGCGACGATCTGAGCCGGATGGCGCGGCAAACCCAGCGCCGCTCGTAAGGCGACTAATTGGGGATGCCACACTGAGAAGAACGCGTTCGGATGGAGACTTCCCGCTCCTGCCAGGACGGCGTCAGCGGCCACGCGCGATAAACCTTCGTAAATCAGGTGCTTGTCTGTCGCGCCGCCGCCGAGCGCGCTTGGATCGGCTCCGCCAGTGTTGCCGTCCTTCGACTGGACGAACACCAGCGAGAGCGCGGTGCGCTCCGAGTCTCGGTCGACCAAGCAGAACTCGCCGCCATAGTGTATCGAGCTCCACGCGTTACCAATCGCGCGTGTATGCGGCGAGACGGCGCATTTATCTAACACGGTCGATAACCGCTCGATGCAAGCGGACTCGGCATCACGTGTCTTGTTTGTGGCGAAGCCCTCGAATAGTTCGCTCACGTCGTGGCAGATATTACCCAGAACCCGTCGGAGATCTCCTCCGAAATCTACTTCCCGGGTCTGCCGCACGGCCTCACTGCCACGCACGCCGACCTCGTTAACCGCGACCTGCTCGCGTTTTGCCAGCAAGGCAAACGGCAGGTCGCGTAATGCAATGAGCAGAGTTCGCGAGGTCCGCACCAAGGCGGAGAGTCCGAAGCGTGCAGCGGCCGCGCGCGCGATGCTGGACACTCGAGACGTTCAGCCGCGCGCACGCGTGTCGTTCGTCTCGGTAGATCGTGATCACGACGCGGAAAAGGTGGACGCCGTTGCCGGCTGCGAGTTTCTCGACGATCGACTCCGCTTACTCGAATGACGCCATTCCCAGAGCTGCACCGCATTTCCCTGAATCGTGCAAGGCGCAGCGTCGAGAGCGACCCAACGGTCCGATACTCCCGAACGCATGCCAAAGATTCTCAAGCTCATCCGCAGGATTGCGATGGCCGCGACACCGCTGACGCTCGTGCTCGCGACCACGCCGGCGGACGCACAGCGATCGGGGGAAACGGCGGCCATGGAGTGGACCGGCATCATCACCGTCGAACGGCGCGCCTCGGGCATGCTCCGTTCCGACGACAGCAACGTGACCATCCAGTTCACCGGTCAACAGACGGTCACCTACAGCGTGCACGGCGACGGTACCGCCTCGTGGCACAGCAGCGTCGCGACCAGCACGAACACGAACTTCTACTCCATTCCAACGAGCGGCAGCGGATCCGGGTTCGGATACGCCAGCGTCAGCTTCGATGGCGGCCAGTGGTCCATTCATGCCTCTGCCGAAGATGAGCTTTTCGTCAGGACCGACTACACGGCGCAGGACAAGGCGTGGGAGAAGTCACTCCATCATCGCGCTCGCGAGGGAAATCGCGCGCGCGACGGGTCAGCCGGTGCCAAGCGCCGGGCCCAGGGTCGAACGGGGCACGTTCGGCGTGCCAGGGGCGTCAGTGCCCGCGCGCGGCGCCGCCGATGTGAACACGTTGTCTGGTTCGGCCAGCGAGACGGTGCCCGGAGGCGCCGACGCGATGGGCGGCCCCGGCACCATTCCGATGACGGCGACCGTCACCTGGAATCTGCGCCGCGGGCCCGCGCGCCCGCACGTCCGCATCTACGGATCCGAGTGTGGATGCATCGACGCAGGCGAGACGCAGAAGTCGCTGCGGTTCATTGCGGGCGCCTCGCCGGCAGGCGGTGAGTTCAGCGAATTCGTCGTGACGAGCAGCGGACAACCACCCGAGATTCTCTCCAACACCGGCGGCGAGCAGCCGTCCCTCGAGATCGCGGGTACGCGGGAGACGGGCACCGTGACCCTGAAGATCCGCTATCGGCGACACGGCGCAGTTGCCGAGAGCGAACCGTTGACGGTGGAGTTCTGCGACATCGAGAAAATCGAGCTGGCCGACGGCGACGAGCACGACCTCGCCTTCGACCTCGACGGCAAGCTCGTCGTCGATGCGAAGACGAAGGCGTGGCGCGCGGGACGCGACGCGAGTCAGGACCTCGAGTGGGACCTCGAGAAGATGGGCACACCGACATCGGTCTCGGCTCAGCCCTCGGAGAAAAAGGGCGAGCGCATCAAGTTCACCAACGAAGGACTCCCGCGGCGAAATTCCGACTTCGGGCCGAAGCGCCTGACCGCGAAGATCGGAGGCAAGTGCGACTGCGAGCGCGAGGAGATCGTCCGTACGTTTTACCCCGACGTCGACAACAACCATCCCGATGATGGGACACCGAACTGGTTTTATTACTGGAAGCAGACATCGGCTGTGCCGGCAGACTTTCGATCGTCGCTCCACTACCAGACGAGCATCAGCGATCCGAACATGCCGGGGCACCCCATCGCCCGTTACGACCATGCGACGCAATGGATTCTGTTGAGCGACGACGTGTTCGGGCGCAATGCCTGCCGGGGCCAGGTGGACGCCGGCGGCGCGCCGTCGGGCCGCAAGGCCGAAGGGCTCGATTGTTTCGGCGAAACTGTGCGGCACGAGCTGCAGCATCGCGCCGATGCGGTCGCGTGGTGGGGCTCGGCAGCGGGTCCATACGCGGTGAACCTCCTCGAGTGGTTTCTGAAAGACTGGGATCACGATCAGGTTCCCAACACCGTCGAGGAAAGCCTCGCCGGCTGCCGGCCCGGAGAGTGGACCAATGCACCCATGGATCTCGCCCGGCTGCTGACGCTGCAGAACGATCTCATCGAGCGCGGCAAGCGGACCTGGTTCACGTGTCAGAAGCGACCGTTCCGCGATGTGTCGGACGCAGAGATCAACGCATACGAACAGGGCTGGACATGGCCTGTCGCATCCGCCGACGCCGAAGACTGGTCGTGCGGGAAGCTGAGCAAACAGTGGGCAGGCAAGAACTGCGGAACCCGTTGAACTTCCCCGCCGATTCCGACGGACTTCCTGCAGCTTGACATACGATCCGTGTCAGCCGACTGGAGGGCCCGCACTCAACGTCCCGCTGCACACTGACTGGACTTTTCTGACGCTTCTGACTTCCCTGAGGGGAGCTGGACTATCATGGAAATCTGTCTGCCCCCAGTATCAGGAGGAGAACATGAAACGCGTTGCTCTTCTGTTGCTCGTCGTCACGGCCGCAAGCTGCGAGGACTCGCCTACGGAACCCTCTGGACCGTCGATGACTTTCTTCGTCTCGAGCACGACCAGCGTCACCGGAAATCTTGGCGGCATTGGCGGGGCGGATGCGTTGTGCCTGCGGTTGGCGCAGGCCGTCGGGCACGGCTCGCGAACGTGGCGCGCGTACCTCAGCGTCGAGCGCGACCCGATGAACGGCAACCAGCGGACGAACGCGCGCGATCGGATCGGCACCGGGCCTTGGCACAACGTGAACAAGGTGCTCGTGGCAAACAACCTGTCCGATCTTCACGCTCGCACGGGAGACGCGGCGGTGTTTCTCGATGAGCGAGGGCAACGCATCAACGGCCAATGGACCGGATCGCCGAGCCCTGTCGAGCACGACATCCTGACGGGATCGAATGCCGACGGTACGCTTGCGGTGGGACTCACCTGCTCGGACTGGACGTCAGACTCGGCGAATTTTGTCGGGCAAGTGGGCCACTCCGACGGCATGGGGCCAGGCCAGAGCACGGCGGGTGCGCTGTCGTCGTGGAACGCCGCGCATACGAACCAGAACTGCGCCAACACCGCTCCACGCGGCGGCGCCGGCCGCATCTACTGCTTCGCGCCTTGAGGAGCGCGCGGCGCGAACGGGCTCACGACCGGAAGGATACCAAAATGAGAGGCCAGCCTGCGCTCAAAGCGTCGTCTCGTCGGTGGCCATGGCCTTCAGTGGGTGATGCCGGCTCCACCATCGACCCGCCTCTTCCTCACTCCACGTCATTCCCTCGATCGCGGCGAGTGACTGTGCCAGTTGCCGCGCGCTCTGCGGTCGGTCTTCCGGTTTCTTGGCGAGGCAGGCCAGCACCAGGTGTTCGAGCGACGCAGGGATCGGAAGCTCCGTTCGCTCCGATGGCGGCACCGGCACAGTCTGCAGGTGCTGAGTAATCACCTTGAGCAGAGTATCGCCAGTAAACACCTGCTCTCCGGTGAGCAGGTAGTACGCCACACATCCGAGCGCGTACAGATCGGCGCGCCCATCGACGTTGTCGCCAAGTGCCATCTCCGGCGCCATATAGGCCGGCGTACCCATGATCACGCCTTCGATCGTCGCCAGCGACTGCGCGGCGCCAACGGCGGCGGTCTTCACGAGACCGAAATCGAGCACCTTGACGAAATCCTCTCGACATCCGACCCGCCCGAGGTGAATGTTCGCAGGCTTGATGTCTCGATGTACTAGACCTCGCGCGTGCGCCTCTTCGAGTGAATCACAGACCTGGCGGAGGACATGAATCACACGCGGTGCCGGCATCGGGCCGTACTGCCGAACCAGCGACTCGAGATCCATACCCTCCAGAAATTCCATCACCAGATACAGGGTCTGATCGTCGGTCACTCCGAAGTCGTAGAGGTCCACCGTGTGCGCGGACCGCAGGTGCGCTGCCGCCTCCGCCTCCCGCCGGAAGCGCGCGATCGCACGCGCGGCCACGGCTGGGTCGCTGCCACCGAGCATCTCCGGCCGGATCAACTTGATGGCGGCCGGCCTCGCCAGCATCCGATGGGTCGCCTTGTAGACCTCGCCCATGCCGCCGCGCCCCAGCAGTTCGCCGAGCTGATAACTTCCCATCTCTCGCGCCTTCGCTAGTTGCCGGCCGAGCGTTGTCACGACGTGCGAGATGACGACGGCGACGCCAACGAGCAGGTAGTCGGGGTAGTGCATCAGCAGTGCGTTCGACGCCGGGCCGAAATCCCAGTACCCCTGGGCACGAGCCCAGAGCATCCCCACCGGATTCATGGAGACCGCGAGCATGCCCGCGAGAAACGTTTTCGTCCGGGTGCTCGGTACGATTGCCGAAGACATCAGGACGACTGCACCAATCCACGAGATTTGTGGAGAGACGGACAGCGTGGGAAGGATCGGCCCCGAATGGAATGTCAGCCCCAGCGCAAGCGCTGTGAGGACCATGTACACCAGACCGAGATCCAGGATTCGCTGCGGGTCTCGGTTGGGCCTTCGCGTATAGGCAAAAAGCAGGAGCGACGCCACCACGCTCACGGCAGCGATCGCATCGCCCATCGTCTGGCCAAGCCCCATCGACGCGTCACCCTGCATCGACCGCATCGCAAGCCGACCCAGGATGGTTCCGACGACCCACAGGCCGGCGGCGACGAGCGACATGATGCCGAGGCGGGCGGAGGCTTCCCGAAGGAAATCGTCAGGGAGGGCTCGCGGCCGGCCACGTGCCGCAGCTGCCTCCGTGGGGGTTGCGTCGGTCGGAGGCCGTATGAGTTTCGGGACCGGAATCACAGCTCGGTCAGTGTACGGTCATTCCTGGTCTAGCCTCCTGTCTTCGCCGCTACGGTGACGGCCGCCGCAGGCGCCTTGGCCGCCAGAGTGACGCGATAGGCGTAAACAAATTTCTTGAATTCCGCGTGAAGGAAGTCGGCCCCAAACTTGTACTGCTTCATCTCCCTGAACGCTTGATCGGCCGTCCAACCATCATGGCTGATCCTGTACACCGCGGTCATCACGCCGGTGCGATGACGGCCTCCCGCGCAGTGGACGTAAACAGGCTGTTGGGTTGGGTCATTCACGATCCGCAGAAAGAGCGTGAGCTGTTCGGGTGTGGGGGGCACACGCGTCGTCATCGGGATTCGGTAGAATTTCATCCCCGCAGCATCGACAAGGCGTTCTTCCTCCTGGTTCTCGCCGTCTGCCTGCAGATCAATCACAGTCTTGACGCCGAGCGCCGCAAGATCCGCGTACTCGCGGCCCTCCGGCTGCTCGCCTCTGTAGTAGTTCGCATTGACTTGTCCGAAGTTGTCAATGCTGACGCTTGGGCCATCTACCCTCGCGGCATTCGAGGCGGCAATGGAGCTGGTCTGAGCCGCAACCGGAGATACGAATGATAACGAGACGAGGAGCGTAGCCGCATACGAGCGTGCGAGGACTGGGGTTAGACGCACATTGCACCTTCAAAAGAAATAGATTCTTTATTAGGACGATCCCGACGTGATCCTGGTCGGCGCGCGAGCCGGGACTCTGTCGCGCAATCCTTCTATCAACGCCTCCGTCTGCAGACTCAGAACGTCGCGCGAGATCGTCGCCACGGCGAGCGTACGGCCACCGCTCTTATAAGTGACCGCGCAGTCGCGCGCCTCGAGCGACCCATCGACGTCAATCTGGTCCCACCGCTCCGCGTGGCCGACGTAGTTGATCGTGACGTCGTAATGCTGGCTCCAGAAGAATGGCACGGCGTCGAATCGCTCACGATAGCCGAGGATGTTTCTGGCGGCCGTTTGACCCTGGCGTTCGGCGACAACCCAGTGCTCGACGCGGATCCGATTGCCGGAGTGAGGGTCGGGCCAGCGCGCGACGTCTCCTGCCGCGAAGATACCGGGCGCGCTGGTCTCGAGATACTCGTTCACTGCGATTCCGCGGTCGATCGCGAGGCCGGCCCGTTCCGCGAGTCCAATCGCAGGTCGCACGCCGACACCCAGAACAATAAAGTCGGCATCGAGCGTAGTGCCATCGGTCAGCGTCACCGTGCGGCCATCGACGCGACCGACGGTCTGACCCAGGTGAAACACGACGCCGTGCCCCTCGTGAAGCTGCCGAATGAAGCGCCCGACCTCCGGACCCATGACGCGCTCCAGCGGCTGGCTTTCAGGCGCCACGACATGGATGGCGATTCCGCGCGCACGCAACGACGCGGCCACCTCCAGACCGATGAAACT
Organism: Vicinamibacterales bacterium; assembly: GCA_963811435.1. GTDB lineage: Bacteria > Acidobacteriota > Vicinamibacteria > Vicinamibacterales > JAMQPK01 > JAMQPK01. The sequence continues at coordinate 717,226 of CAWERD010000002.1, read as the reverse complement.
CGAACCGACGACGACCACCGACTTCGAGGATGCCGCCCTGGCGACGATTGCCCGGCTGTCTGCGAACGTTCGCAAGTAGTGAACCTGCGAATCGGTCGCGCCAGGAATGTCCAGCCGCGCGGGATCGGCGCCCGTCGCGATGAGCAGCGCATCGAACCCATAGGTCTTGCCCGTCTCGAGCCGCACGGATTTCTCTCGCGCATCGAGCGACGACACTCGCGCATTCAGCACGAGGTCGATTCGGCGCTCGGCATAGAACTCGGCTGATCGCAGCGGAATCCAGTCGTCTTTCGCGGTGCCGGCGAGAAACTCCTTCGACAGATTCGGTCGATCGCTCGGAGGAGAATCGTCCGCGCGGAGCATCGTCACCGGACCGTCGTAGCCCGCCCGCCGAAGCATATCTGCAGCAGCCAACCCGGCACCGCCTCCCCCGACAATAACGACCGACGCAGGCACGCTCTGCGGACTCGAAGCAGGCCGTGGAGTCGCAGCTACCGGTGCGATCTCCTTTTCTCTGACGTACGCGATGTCGCCGACGCGCTCGACACGCCAGCACGCAATCGGATCCAAGGCGGGCGCACGCAGCGGCTCGCCGGTTCGCAAGCTGAAACAGGCGTGGTGCCACGGACATCGCACGGTCTCTCCGACGACGAGACCATCGGCGAGCGGACCGTGATAATGCGTGCAGTGCGCACCCACGGCGAACAGCTCATCGCCCTGACGCAGCAGGATCGCGTCCTCGGTGTCGACACGGCCGAGGACTATGCCGCCGTCCGGAAGGCTCTGCAGCGCGAATCCATTTCTGAAATCAGGTTGTGCAGCATTCTTCACGTCTGCCATAGATCCCCTCGAGATTGAGCGCCAACGCGTTTATCGGGTTCCCAGACACACAGTATGGTGCTCAGCACGTCCGGATTTCCATCACCAACACTGTGGCGACGCATGAAAAGGTTGGTGGTCAACAGCGCTAACATTGATGCCATGAAGACCATCGGACTCATCGGCGCCGGACACATCGGAGGACAAATCGCGCGGCTTGCTGTTGCACACGATTACGATGTCGTGATTAGCAATTCCCGCGGACCGGAGAGCCTGGGCGCGCTTGTTACCGAGCTCGGACCAAGGGCTCGGGCCGCGACCGTCATCGAAGCAGCAAAGGCCGGCGACATCGTTGTCGTCACAATGCCGCTGAAAAACTATCGGACCGTACCCGTCGATCCACTGGCCGGTAAGATAGTAATCGACACGAACAACTACTATCCGCAACGCGACGGCCAGATCCCAGAGCTCGACAACGAATCGACGACGACCTCCGAGCTTCTGCAGGCGCACCTGCCGGTCTCGCATGTCGTGAAGGCGTTCAACCATATCTACGCCGCACATCTCACGACCGACGGTCAGCCAGCAGGGACGAAGAACCGGCGCGCGCTGGTCATCGCTGGTGACGATCCCACGGCGAAAGCGACTGTCTCCCAGTTGCTCGACCAGTTCGGTTTCGACACGGTGGACGCGGGACCTCTGAAGGAGGGGTGGCGCATTCAACGCGATACACCCGGCTACGGTCCGCGTCGTACTGCCGACGAACTACGGCGAGATCTCGCGGCTGCGAAACGGTACTCCGACCAATGACAGGTGCGCAGTCCGACAACGCGACGGGCGCCGAACGCGAAGTCGGCGCCGAAATCGACCTCGCAGACATGCGCGCGTCCATTCCAGATGGGGTGTGGGGACCGGTCGATGATGCGGGCTCACGGTACGCCGTCGCCTCGATCAAGACGACGCACGCCATGTTGCCGCATTGGTCCAGGCCCGTTCGCGTCACTCTCTGAGGCGAGGAAGGGCGCAGTGGATGTTGTGGGAATCGAACAGCCGACCGAACTGGTGGCGAAGGGCCCATCATCGATGAGTTTTCAAGGAGAATTCCATGTTGAGACGCGCACGCTATCGCTGTAGGGCTATGATCGTGCTTGCAAAATCGTTGTGTCAGCCATGATCGGCATCCTGATTTCGCCCGCATCCCTGAATGCGCGGCGGCCGGCGCAACGCGCTGTTGTGCCGGCGCTGGGCCTTCTTTGCGTGCTTCTCACAGCAGGGGCGGCGGCCGCTCAGACGCAGGCGCGCAGCGCCGCCACGAGCATCGAGCTCAGCAACGCGCTCCAGGCCACGGTTCGTCTCGTGACTCCGGCCGTCGTCCAGATCTTCGCGACGTCTTACACGCCCGGTGAAGGCGTGCTGCCGCACTCGTCCGATCTCGTCTCAACCCAGCGTGCCTCTGGATCGGGCGTTATCGTCGATCCCAACGGCTACATCGTGACGAATGCCCACGTCGTCCGTGGCGCTCAGCGGTTGCTCGTAGAGCTGCCGATAGCGACAGCCGGGCGGTCGATCCTCGCGACACGAAGCCGCACTGTGAGCGCGCAGATCGTCGGGCTCGACGTCGAGACCGATCTGGCGATCGTCAAGGTCGACGAGAAGAACCTGCCGACGCTCGCATTTGGCGACTCCGATGAGGTGAGCTCTGGACAGCTCGTCCTCGCATTTGGCAGCCCGCTCGGCCTCAACAACTCGGTGTCGCTCGGGATCGTCAGCGCCGTCGCACGGCAGCTCGAGCCCGAGTCGCCGATGATCTACATCCAGACCGATGCCTCCATTAATCCCGGCAGCAGCGGCGGCCCGCTTGTCGACGTTCAAGGCCGCCTGGTCGGCATCAACACGCTCATCGCCGGCAAGACCGGCGGCAATGAAGGACTCGGCTTTGCGGCGCCGAGCAATATCGTCAGAACCGCGTACGAACAGATCAGAAAGAACGGCAGTGTGCGCCGGGGTGACATCGGCGTCCGTCCACAGACCGTCACGCCAACGCTCGCAGCCGGTCTGGGACTGCCTCCCGATCGTGGTGTCGTGCTTGCCGACGTGCTGCCGGGCAGTCCGGCCGAGCGTGCCGGACTTCGTCCTGGAGACCTGGTCCTGAGTCTCGACGGCAAGTCGATGGAGAACGGCCGTCAGCTGCAGATTAACCTTTACCGTCGGTTTGTCGGCGACATCATCGCCCTGGAAGTGCTGCGTGACGGCCAGGTACGGAACGTTCCGGTGACGATCGCCGAACGGCACAACCCATTCTTCGGCGCGGCCCCGTCATCGGACCCGCGCGAAAACACAGTGCCAAGGCTGGGAATTCTTGCCGTGACGCTCGACAAGCAGATGGCGGAAATCATTCCAATCGTTCGAGTGTCCTCTGGCGTCGTCGTGGTCTCGACGGTCGCAGGGGCTATCGATGCGCGAGAGGGCGGGCTGGCGGTGGGAGATGTCATTTACGGTGTGAACCGCTCGCGTGTGGATGGGCTCGCGACCCTGCGCGCCGCACTCGACGAACTCAAGCCAGGCGCACCAGTCGTGCTTCACCTCGAACGGCGCGGCCAGTTGATGTACTTGGTGTTTACGGCCGAATAGCCACGTCCACGCCCACCGACAGCCGGCCCGAGCACGTCGCGCATCGATGTCGATCTGCACTCAGTTGCCTTGCCTCTGAATGCGTTGTCGCGCGCCGTAGTCGGCGCGTGTGTCGTTTGGAACAGCCGGCTGAAGGGTTGCGGAAGCAAGATGGAGAACCATGCGGACTTTTGAAACGACAGCCGATCGAATTGCCACTGGTGTCGAGACGAACGAGATGATGGAGGCGCTCGTCTACGGTGGTCCCGGGCAGCGCACGTGGCAGTCGAAGCCCAAGCCGGTCGTTCGAGATCCCGGGGATGCGGTGGTCCGGATTACCACGACGACGATCTGCGGCACCGACCTTCACATCCTGAAGGGCGACGTCCCGACGGTGACGGCCGGCAGAATTCTCGGACACGAAGGCGTCGGTGTCATCGAAACCGTGGGTCCGCTCGTGTCGACGTTTCGCACGGGTGATCGCGTGCTCATCTCGTGTATCAGCGCGTGCGGGATCTGTGATGTGTGTCGAAAGGGCATGTATTCCCACTGCCGAACAGGCGGATGGATTCTCGGCAACACCATCGATGGCACACAGGCGGAGTACGTGCGCACGCCGCACGCCGACACAAGCTTGTACCATCTGCCTCCGGACGCGGACGAAGAAGCGATGGTGATGCTCAGCGACATTCTCCCGACCGGCTTCGAGTGTGGGGTGTTGAGCGGCAAGGTCGAGCCGGGTGACACAGTGGCCATCGTCGGAGCAGGTCCGATCGGACTGGCCGCGCTGCTGACCGCCCAGTTCTATTCTCCTGCAGCGATTCTGATGATCGACCGTGACGATAACCGGCTGCGACTGGCTGAACAATTCGGCGCGACGGCGCTCGTCAACAGCTCGAATGGAACCGCTGTCGATCAAGTGATGGCACTCACTGGTGGTGCCGGTGTGGACGTCGCGATCGAGGCGGTTGGCGTTCCCGCGACCTTCGATATCTGTCAGTCCATTCTCGCCGCAGGCGGCCGTCTGGCGAACGTGGGCGTTCACGGGAAGCCCGTGGAGTTGCATCTCGAGAAACTCTGGGATCGCAACATCGCGATCACGACGAGGCTCGTGGACACGGCAGCAATACCCATGCTGCTCAAACTCGTGCGGTCGGGAAAGCTGCAGCCGGCAAAGCTCGTCACCCACCGGTTCGCCCTCGGCGACATCATGAGGGCGTACGACACGTTCGGGAACGCCGCGCAGGAACGCGCGCTGAAGGTGATTCTGACGAACCCGGTGATGAAGTAGAAACCGTACACCGCGAATACCAAGCGGCTGCGCTTGCTATGCGTCTCATTCCCATTGCCATTGCCGCCACACTCGGGATGCTCCTGGCCGCCGGGGGTTACACATTCATCTACGCAAAGGGCTACTCGTACGTGACGAACGATCCGGGCGCATGCGCGAACTGCCATGTGATGGAGAACCACTACCGAGCCTGGATGAAGAGCTCACACCGGATCGTTGCCGTCTGCAACGACTGTCATACTCCGCCGGGTATCGTGCCGAAATACATCACGAAGGCCCTCAACGGGTTCAACCATTCACTCGCGTTTACGACCGGTCGATTCCCCGAGCCCCTCAGAATCACCAGGCGCAATGTGGATGTCACTGAAAAAGCGTGTCGCAAGTGCCACGGGGACATCGTCAGCGCTATCGAAGGGCCGGATCCTCACACGAACCGCCTGTCGTGTATTCGGTGTCATGCCACGGTGGGGCATCTCGAATGACCGGACAAAGGACATCACGTGGCTGAGTCGAATTCAGCCCGGCCGGGCCGCGTCCGCGCGCGCGCGCTCATTCTGGCGGCCGTCGCTGCTGCCCTGATGACGCTCGGAGTTGTGGGACTGCTTGTCAACATCTTCGAGCGCAAACAGGAGGCGCGAAACCCGTTCTACCGCGTCGTCGAACTGACGGACGACACAGAGGATCCCGCGATCTGGGGCAAGAACTTTCCGCAGCAGTACGACGGGTATCGCCGGACGGTTGACCAGCAGCGGACGCGGTACGGAGGCAGTGAAGCGATTCCTCGCACGCCGACCCAGGCCGACCCCCGATCCGTCGTGGCCCAATCACGCCTCGAGGAAGATCCTCGGCTGAAGACCTTCTGGGCTGGTTACGCGTTTTCGCGGGACTTCCGTGAGGAGCGGGGCCACGCCTACATGCTCGAGGATCAGACCTTCACCGGGCGGCAACACGTCACGCCACAGCCGGGGACGTGCATGAACTGCCACGCGTCTGTCTACGTGCCGTTCAAGAGGCTCGGAGGCGGCGACATCTTCAAGGGCTTCGAGAAGATGAACCAGATGCCGTACTTCGAGGCGCGCAAGCAGGTTACGCACCCGGTCGGCTGCATCGATTGCCACGACTCGCAGACGATGCATCTGCGCGTCACTCGACCGGCGTTCATCGAAGGGATGCGGGCGCTGAAGGCCTCGCAGGGCATCAAGGACTATGACGTCAACACCATGGCGTCACGACAGGACATGCGGGCGTTCGTCTGCGGACAGTGCCACGTGGAGTACTACTTCAAAGGCCCGGAGAAGCGGCTCACGTATCCATGGTCCAAGGGGCTCAAGGTCGACGAGATTCTGAACTACTACGACGAGAACCCTCACACCGACTGGACCCACACCGAGAGCGGCGCGCCCCTCCTCAAGGCGCAGCACCCTGAGTTCGAGATGTGGAACCAGGGAATCCACGCACGCTCGGGAGTCGCCTGTGCCGATTGCCACATGCCCTACATGCGTGTGGGCGCGCTGAAGATCAGCGACCATCACGTTCGCAGTCCTGTGCTGAACATCAACAACGCGTGCCAGACCTGCCACAACTGGCCGGAGGCGGAGCTGAAAGCGCGCGTGGAGATCATCCAGGAGCGCGTGTTTGGGTTGAGAAACCGGGCAATGGAGGCAGTGGTTGCGCTCATTGGCGACATCAGAGACGCGCGCGGCCGCGGTGTGTCAGATGCCGAGCTGGATGTCCCGCGGAAGCTGCAGCGGCGCGCACAGTTCATGCTGGACTTTGTCGAGGCGGAGAACTCGACTGGTTTCCATGCGCCAGAAGAGGCGGGACGCATCCTGGCAGAATCCATCGACTACGCACGACAGGGTCAGCTGGGGCTGCGCGGTGCAAAAGTGCCGGGTCTGGAAACATCCCGGGCCGTCAAACCGGAAAAGCGGTAACGCCGGCGTGGCCAAGAAACCGTGCACCGCAGGCCGCCCGGCGAAAACAGACATCCTGAACACTGTCGAGAACGGCGTATAGTGTCCCCCGCACCCCACACCACCGCGCAAACCACAGGCACGCAGGACACCGATGGCGAAACAACGCCGACGCAGACAGGCACTCGGACGCGGGCCGACAAGCGTGGGCCGGGAGCTTCGCGCCGCAGGCCGCGCGGCGTCGAGATCCACGCGACGCCGGGCAGCGCTCGCGGACCCTGTCGTCAGAATCAGGATACGGGCGGGCCGCCGCCTGTTGACGGAAACCGTCCGCCGCGACGCACCGCTCGCGCGCCTCGCCGAAGAATGGACCTACATCCTTCGCTCGCGCACCCGGTGGGCCAACCACGACGAGATCCGCCAATCCTTCCGCGGCCGCGCGCTCGACGATCTCGTGCGCCTGGGCATCGCACGGCAGTTCGTCAAGGCCATGGCCTCCTGCAGGCACATCGAAGTCGAGTTACTTGATTGGGACAGGAACGACGCGCGCGCCAGCCAGATCCACGAGGCCGCGGCGGATCTGCCGTGGGAATACCTGCTGAGCGCCGCAACCCGCGGCCTCGGCCGCTTCCAATCCATTCTGATCACCCGGCTTTTCAATAACATGAAGCCGGCAGTCCTGCCTCCGCAACCGAGCAGCGTGCTGTTCATCGAGAGCGCGCCCGGACGAATCGAAGACCTGTACGAGTTCGAGCCGGAACGGAAGCGCATTCAGGCCGCTGCCGGTGCGGATTCCGCGCCATCCACCGGCAACCCGCCACGCGAGTTCACGGTCGCGGCCACACAGAGCGTCAGTCAACTGAAGAAGACCGTGCGCGAGGGCAAGTGGGACGCGATCCACGTCACGGGCCTCGATACACACCAGGCCGCATGGGACGTCGAGGACTTCTACGAGCGCGACGACAGCTCTCCCGCATGGAAGCGGATTTTCGATGTATCAGGGAATATTCGCGACGGCATGATCCTCCGCGAGCCGCCGGTGGCCGAGCTGCCGGTTCCTTACGACGAGCTCGCGGACGTGATCGTCAATCCCAAACATCCGCCGTCGCTCGTCACGCTCAACTTGTACTACTCGGGCGCGCGCATCGCCAGAGAGCTGGTCAGGAATGGCGCCCATGCCGCGCTCGGATTCCTCGACGAGATAGACGACGACCTCGCGGAACGGTTCTTCCAGGAGTTCTACCTCGCGTGGTGCAAGCCGGAAAGCCATACGACGATTCCCGTAGCCTTCATGGAGGCGTGGCAGAAAATGTCGGGCGACGGCCTGCACGGCACAGCGATCGTCATTTGGATGGGACACAGTGTGTTCCAGGAGATGCCGATCGGCGCTGCGGCCGCAAACGCCATGGCGGCGGCGAACACAGAGCGGGACGCGGTGCTCGTACGGCAGCAGCAGACGCCCATCGATGAACTGCTTCAAGTCGATTTCGACGTGGAAGACGAGGTGAACTACTCGCTGCTGCACAACGACCGGCCGCTCGCTCGTGAAGCTGACGCTGACCAAGCTCGTCAAGGAACGTCTCGAAGACATCAGCGTGCTCGTCGAGCTCAATCTGGGCTCGCAGAACTATCCGTTCCGCTTCACGCAGCCGTCTCTCAACGAACCGCAGCTGGCGCTCGCGCCCATGGTGAAGATCCCGCTGACCGCCGCGCTTCCCCGATCGCTGCGCGAGCGGGTGCAGTCGACGGTATACGTGAAAGTGACGTGTGGCGGCCGCACCGCGCATGGAAGAAACCCGGCGCGTCACGCTGATTCCGGTGGATGAATGGGTGGACGATACCGACAACAACCCGTGGCTGCCGTCGTTCGTGCTGCCGCGTGATCCGGCCGTTCTCAAGATCATCAGTTCGTCGCGCCGGTATCTCGTGGGCATCAAAGACGACCCCGCGGCAGGGTTCGATGGCTATCAATCGTTCGATGAACAGGCGGACGACCCTTCAGAAGGCATCGACGCGCAGGTCCGCGCGATCTGGACGGCGCTGGTGAACGAGTACCGGCTGCAGTACATCAATCCGCCGCCGTCGTACTCGGAGCAGAGCCAGCGGCTGCGCACGCCCAGCGACATCCTGCATTCCAACACCGGCACGTGCATCGATCTGGCGCTCCTGCTCGCGTCATGCCTCGAGTACATCGATATCTATCCGGTGCTCGTGCTGCTGGATGGGCATGCCTTCGTCGGCTACTGGCGCTCTGAAGAGCCGCACGACGCGTTCGCACGGCTCGTCAAGCATTCCGGCCGAAGTGCCGTCGATCGGGAGTGCCGTCGCGCGATCCGCGGCCGTGCGCTTCGTCGATCGCTACGGCTGGCGCCTGACCCGCCTGCACTACGACGAGATCATGGAGTACGTCACGTCGGGCGAGCTCGTGATGCTCGAAGCCACGTTCCTCACCTCGGCCAGCAGCTTTGCCGAGGCGGTCGAGGAAGGACGGGCCAACATGCGCAGCCGCCGCGAGTTCGACAGCCTGCTCGACATCCGTCTCGCGCGATCGGCGACGCCGCCGGTGACGCCGCTTCCGATCATCAACGACTGACGGGACACACCATGCCGTACCACGTCACAGACGATCCGGGCCGATTCCTGTCGCACGTCACCGCGTGCCGGCGCGAGGACGATCTGTTCGAAGGGCTGTCTCGCGAGACGGCGCCCGAGGAACGGACGATCGCCGGCTTGCGGCGGCGGCGGCGCCGAGCCGGCAACAATCCGGACAGCGCGATCAAGACGGTGTCGCTCGTGGAGGAAAACGGCACGCTCTACTGGCGTGACGGCATTCCAGCAGCTTCACCGGAACGGCGACGACGACGAGGCCGTCGCGGCCTGGATGGGGAAAGCAGCGGATCGCTCGTGTTGACCCGCGAGTTCGAGACGCTCGCGCCCAACAAGATCGTGGCGGCCGTCGGCAAGATCGATCGCCGCCTGAACCAGGCGATCGGCGAGTCGCTGCAGTCGCGGCTCAGGGCACTGCGACGGACGCCCGGCCGGGACGTTCGAGCTGCAGGACGACGACGTCGTCAGGACCATTTACGGGCCGGACGCTGCTGATGGTGCACGGCACGTTCACGAACGCCGCCAACTTGCTCAGGGAATTCACCGCCGACAAAGACCGCGGTCTCCGATTCCTGGAACGCGCGACCAGAGGCGCGAAGAAGTACGACCGCGTCGTGTTCTTCGATCATCCGACGCTGTCGGTAAGCCCGGTCATCAATGCCCTCGAGCTTGGCCGCGCCATGGCACGCTCGAGCGGCACCATCGACGTCATTGCGCACAGCCGCGGCGGACTGGTGGTGCGCTGGTGGCTCGAAGCATTCGGCAGTTCGCTGCGACGACCGCAGGATCGCCGGTGCGCGCGGTGCTGGTGGGATCGCCGCTCCACGGAACGTCGCTCGCGGCGCCCGACAAGATTCAGCACGCGATGAGCCTGATCTCGAACGTGGGCACCTTCGCCGAGAAGACGCATGAGCCTCTTTGGCCTGGCGAACCCGTTTCTGTGGGTCGCGGGCAAGCTCATCGAAGTGATCGTGTCGGTGACAGGCGCGCTCGCAAAGACGCCGGTGGTCGATGCGATCGCGGCGCTGGTTCCAGGGCTCGCGGGACAATCGGCCGTGAGCAACAATCACGAGCTGAATCGCCTGCGGATGGGTCCCGTCGATGTGGATCCGTCCTACTTCGCCATCCTCTCGAACTTCGAAACCCAGGATCCGGCCTGGCGCTTCTGGCGCAACTTCCGCAAGGATCGCGTGGCCGACCTCGCGGCCGACATCGTCTTTCCAGGCGACAACGATCTGGTCGTGGACACGTCATCGATGATCGACTTCGGCGTGCCGAAACTGAAGCTGGCGGGCGCCTCGTGCAACTACCGCACGTCGGATACCGTCTGGCACTGCAACTATTTCCGCCAGGAGAAGTCGATCGACTACATCGCCGACAGCTTCGGCCTGGCGCTGGACTGATCGGGGTTCAGGGCCGCGATATCTGCGGCGTGCTTTCGAAAGATCGCACGCAACGTTCTTTGAAGCGGGGCGAGCGGTTTCAAGGCTTCAGCGAACGATCCCCCGGCGGCCACAAGATAGGCGTGCACCTCGTCGGTTATCACCTGACGGTGATATCCCATCGACGCGAGTCGGCCCTCGATCGCGGAAGTGTCATAGGGACGCATGGCCTCGAGCACGGCCTCGCGGTAGTCGGGCCGCGTGTAGAACAGGGCGTGCGCGACTTCGTGCTCGAGGTCTGCGGCGGACGCGATGCCGATGACGTAAAAAGGCTCGCGTTCGTTGTGGAACAGCCGCAGCAGGCGCTGTTCCTTGTCCAGAAGCGGATCGAACTTCCCCGCGTAGAACGGCGCGAAGGCGCTGGACGGAACGTTGAAACCGCTCCAGTCTTCATAGTAGGTGAACGCGCCGAATTCCGCCGCGTACCATTCCTTGTACTGCTCGAGGGTGAAGATGCGCTTTCTGAAGCGGCTCGACTCGTAATGTTCCTGAATACGGAGAAACGACGAGGCCAGCGCGTATTGGGTCTCGAAGTGCAGCACGAAGATGCCATCGGCGATCTGCGTCTTCGTCACAGCGCATTGTAGCCCGGACCTTCACGAGAGTCTGTGGGTGCGACCAGGTCTCGAAATATTGATAGAGCCACCACGACAGGCCGTGATGGCACCCCTCCACAGTTTGCGTCAGAAGGAAATTGCCGGGTTCGCCGGTGTGTGGGCGCCCGCGAACAGTGGCGCGTGTCTTGAACACTGCTCAACACGCGGAAGGTGCCGTGAGCACCAAGGAGGTTCCTCGTGCGGATTCCATGCGCCACGCTCATCTGTCTCGTCGTCATCACTGCGGGGCCAGAGGCGCAGCGCGCCAGCACAGCCCCGGAGACGTTCACGGCCAATGCACACGTCAAAGGCCCGATTGCCGCGTCCGTCGCACCGATCCAGATTCACATTGAGTCGTACACCTCACAGACAAGCTACGTCGCGGTGGAGAACGGGTTGAAATATGGTGGATACCCCTCGTTTCTCACGGCGCTGCGGCAAGCACCCGAAGTGGGATACCTCGCGCTCGGCAAGCAGAAGTACGCCATACGATTGGCCCGGGAGCGCACAACGCCCAAAGGGCGCACCATCGTTGTCATCACCGACAAGCCCGTTTTCTTCGTGGGTGGCGGCTTCGAGAACTCGAAGCCGAAGGCCGGATACGAGATCGCGCTGGTTCAGATGACTGTGGACGAGGCCGGAACCGGAAGCGGGACGATGGCCGCGGCCGCGCGTGTGAAGCCCGGCGGCGAAACGGGCGTGCAGGTCGACGACTACGCCGACGAGCCGATCAAGCTCGAGGCCGTCGTTCGCAAACCCGAGTGACTGTCGCGAACGGGCACGCCGGCGTCAGTGTCGCAATCGATCTAGAAGAAGGCGTCGGGGTTCAAGAAGAGTTGGTGCGTCGACCGTGCCAGGACCTCCAGAGGTGTCTCGTAGTACCCCGGGTGCGTCCTCTCAACAAGCCGCCTCGGAATAGCTTTCATCACCGCTCTTTGCAGCACGGTTTTCCAACCGTGCCGACGGGCCAGGTTGAGAAGCCGTGCGCGCCTCGAGAGCGTTTCCGGTTTCTTGCCGGGTTCGGTGAAGCGAATGGCCCCTCCCAGATGAAAAATCAGATCGCCGTAGATGTTGGCGATGCCGAATCGATCCCTGCCCTTGTTCGATCGCCGCAGCGGATGCCACGTCAGTCCGGCCGCGAAGGCTCTGAAGCCGTAGCCCACGCCCGAATCCCATTTATGCGGAAACCTCTGCCGGTAGCGATCGTATGTCTCGGTCGCGCGTTCCGCGTCAGTCAGACGAAACGTCGGCTGATGCTCGAGATAAAACTCTCTCGTAAACAGCAGGCACGACGTGTGCGGCTTGAAGTCGCTGGCTTCATCGGCGACCACAGCGGCCAGCACACAGGAGCGGGAAAGCACTCCGGTCAGCACCTGCACCCAGTCCGATCGGATTGGGAATGAATCGACATGCAGCGTGGCCACATGCGAAGCGCCGGCATCCGTCGCAGTTTTCACCAGCCTGTCCAGATAGTACGAGTGCTCCATCGAGCCCGTCAGGTCGGTCGTGGGAAAATCGCAGATCGTCACGTGGGCGTGAGCCTCCAGTTTTTCCCGCAGTGGCGCTGGAAGCTTGTTCGCGCTGGCATAGATCGTATAAGGCAGGCGCGTGTGCCTGTCGATCATGCTCAGGTGAAGGTCGAGCAGCTTCTCGTTCCCCTCACGAATTTGATAGATGACGACGATGCCGAGGTTCATCGCGTGTCGGCGCGCAACTGATCCGCGGCTCTCGCATACACGGCAAGTGCTGGATCATCACGGCGCATCTCGACGTCAGCTGACAGAATCTTCTCGTCCTTTCCCACGTCGCGCCTCAGCACGGCGCCTTCCGCCAGACAGATGGGAAGTCCGGGATGGTCTTCCGTGTCGTTGCAGTTTTCGATGAGCCCGTAGCACGCATAGCCGCCTATGCCGTCGAGCTGCTCCCCGCGCCGAAGGTCGCGCTTGGCGTAGGTGAACACGTTGGTCTGAAAACCACGGGTGGGTTGGAGCAGGGCGGTACCATCCAGAAACGCCTCGGCCACACAGCGCATGATTTCGATGTGGCAGAGATGGTACGGGCGATAGAAGAGATAGAAGGGCGCAGCGCCCATCTTCGGTGGAAACCAGGCCAACATACTTTGCTGATACTGGTTGTCGGAATAACCGATCACGAACACGCCCCCCGTCGGCTCCGCGCCGAGGACATAGTCAACCAGCGGTCGGCGGCCGTCCCATAACTGGCTGAACGGCAAGTGATCGAAAACCTCACGGACGTGCGCGGCTCGCGGCCCGTGCATGCCGGGCACCGAGGCGGACGCGCCGATGGCGTTGGCGACGAGCGCCATTTCGATGTTGAGCTTGGTGCCGTCCGTATACGACGTGCACATCTTGTAGTCGAGGCCGCGCTTATCCGCTTCTGGGATGATGGACGTCGGTGTCACGTACCGATCCATGTATCCCTTGATGTTGCCCGCCATCACCAGTTGAAATCCCCACAGCTCGATATCGTGGATCAGGCGCTGGATCGCAGCCGGCTGATCGCCATCGGAACTGGTGTAGACGACGCCGTTCGCCCGTGCCACCTGCAGCAGATGCGGCCCGAAAATCAGATCCGCCTCGGCGTTCATCATGACGACATGCTTGCGCATTTCGAGTGCAAGGGTATCGAAGCGTGCGGCCTCGGCAATCGCCGTGGAGCAGTCGATGAAGACGTCGATGTCCTCCGCAGCCGCCACCAGAGTGGCATCCTCGCAGATGGCGAGCAGGCCCTTACGAAGAGCGTCGTGCAGATCGTCGAGCGTCTCAACCACGCGATGTTCGCGAGCCACGAACCGCGCGCAGTCGATCGCCCTTTCAACGTTGAGGTCAGCGATGGCTGCCGCCTCCATGGCCGGCGTAATGGTGCTCTGAAACAGGACGCCCTTGCCGACGGATCCCATTCCGCAGATGCCGAGCCTGATGTGCCGGTCGAGAGCCTGAAGCCTGTTTAGCATGGGGGCGCTTTCATGTTGAGAAGTCGAAGGATGCTACCGGCGCCGTTCACACCGTGTCAATGAGAGCGCTGTGCTCGATTCGCTATCCCACGGGTTTGCGGGTGGATACCTGGTTTCGGATCTCGTCAGTGTGCTCGCCGAGCGCAGGCGGTGCAGCGCTTGCCAGCGGCGCTATCCCGGAGAGCTTGATTGGATTGCCGGGCATTTTCACGTTGCCCTCGCTCGTCGGGATGTCGATGAACATGCCGCGCGCGGCGAGTTGCAGATCGTCCAGGACTTCTTCCATCGACCGTACACGGCCACACGGAACACCTGCCGCCGAGAGCCGACCGATGAGCGATTCGACGGTCTCGTCCGCAAACAGCGTGCGGATGGCCTCGTTCAGCATCGCCCGGTTCGACAAGCGCGCGTCGTTTGTCGCAAAACGCGGATCGTGTTCGAGATTCTCTGCCCCAATCGCGGCGCAGAAGCGCGACCACAAGCGTGGATTGGCGACCGCCACAATCACCTGACCATCGCGTGCAGGAAAGGGAGCATACGGCGCGAGCGAAGGATGTTCGTTGCCGAGCCTGCCCGGGCTGCTGCCCGTGGCGGCGACGATGCCGGCGGGCAATCCGAGCACGGAAAAGGCCGAATCGAGAAGCGCAAGGTCGAGGAACTGACCCTTTCCCGTTTGCGATCGGCTGATGTGCGCCAGGAGGATGCCTTGCACGGCATAGAGCGCGGCGATGCAATCGGTAATCGCGACGCCGACCTTGGTTGGTCCCGTCTCGGCGAATCCGGTGACGTCCATCAGACCAGATTCGCCCTGGATCACCATGTCGTAGCCCGGCAGATCGCGCCGCGGACCGGTTGCGCCATACCCGGAAATCGAACAATAGATCAGGCGCTCGTTTATTGATCGCGCGCGCTCCGGTCCGAATCCCAGCCGCTCGAGCGTGCCCGGCCGGAAGTTCTCGACGAGCACATCTGCCGTCTTAATCAAGTCCTCGAGAAGCGCCCTGCCTTCGACCGACTTCAGGTCAATCGCAACGCTCTTCTTGTTCCGGTTCACGCTCAGGAAATACGTGCTCCATCCGCCGACCAGGGGAGCCCATCCACGCGTGTCGTCGCCGTGGGCCGGGTCCTCAATCTTGATGATTTCCGCACCCATATCGCCGAGCAGCATCGTGCACATCGGGCCGGCCAGCACCCGTGTGAGGTCGAGCACCCGGAGTCCCGCCAGCGGCAGCGCCGCGCTCGCCGGTTCTGTCATCGCCGAGCCAGTGTAAACCAGAGATTACGTCCGAAAGACTAACCCGTACGGGCAATGTAAATTCGGTACGACGTCAGATACCATCTGCGCCGTTGCGGTGGGACTCTTCATCAGGAGCACTGAACAATGATAGGGCGTGGATTCCGGCTTCTCGTCATCGGCACGGTGGCGCTGTCAGCAGCGGGCTGTAGTGACTCCAAGACTGCTTCACCACCGTTGTCTCCTTCGCCGTTGACCGCGCCTCCTGGTGCTTCGGCTTCGACTTCTTCGAGCGGCGCCACGGTCAGCGGCGTCGTGACTGGCGGAAGCGGCATGACGGTAACGGTCGCCGGGACGACTATCGGCACCACGATCGACAGCACCGGCCGTTTCGCGCTGACAAATGTTCCGGCAGGCGACATCGAGTTGCGCTTCAGCAACGCCGGTGTCGAGGCAGTGCTTGCGATTCCCGGAATCGCCGAACAGGACCAGATCGAACTGGACGTGACCGTCAGCGGTGCGAACGCGACTGTGACGACGCATCAGCGCAGGTCTGATCAGAGGATCGAACTGAAGGGTCTCGTTTCAGGTCTGGGTGGCGTCTGCCCTGATGCGACCTTCACCGTCAACGGCATGTCGGTCGTGACCAACGGTGCGACCCGCTATGAAGACGGCCCGTGCAGCGCCGTTCAGAACGGGACACGCGTAGAGGTCAAAGGGACTCGCCAATCGAATGGCAGCGTGCTCGCGAGCCACGTCGACATCGACACGCCCGAGCCGCCGAAGCCCGACGTGCGACTCGACGGCATTATCGCTGGCCTGGGGGGTGCGTGCCCCGATCGCACCTTCACCGTCACCGGCACGACCGTCGTCGCCAACAGCGCAACCAAGTATGAAGACGGCGTCTGCAGCACGCTCGGGAATGGCACGCTCGTGCAGGTCAAAGGCACGCGCCAGCCGAACGGCAGTGTGCTCGCGACCGAGATCGACATCGACACGCCCGAGCCGCCGAGGCCCGACGTGCGCCTCGACGGCCTTATCGCCGGCCTGGGGGGTGCGTGCCCCGATCGCACCTTCACCGTCACCGGCACCAACGTCGTCACCAACAGCGCAACCCGGTACGAAGACGGCGTCTGCAGCACTCTTGGGAATGGCACGCTCGTGCAGGTCAAAGGGACGCGCCAGCCGAACGGCAGCGTGCTCGCGAGCGAGATCGACATCGACACGCCCGAGCCACCGAAGCCCGACGTGAAACTCGATGGGCTCATCGCCGGCCTGGGTGGGGCGTGTCCCGATCGCACCTTCACCGTCACCGGCACCAACGTCGTCACCAACAGCGCAACCCGGTACGAAGACGGCGTCTGCAGCACTCTTGGGAATGGCACGCTTGTGCAGGTCAAAGGCACGCGCCAGCCGAACGGAAGCGTTCTGGCAAACAGCGTGGACATTGACAAACCCGAAACAGAGGTGAAGCTGGAGGGCGCGGTGTCGGGGCTGGGTGGCGGATGTCCCGCTCTCACATTCACTGTCACTAGTACGGCAGTCGCCACGAACAGCGCGACGCGGTACGAAGACGGCGCCTGCAGCTCGGTTCAAAATGGGACGCGGGTTGAGGTCAAGGGCACGCGGCAACCAAACGGCAGCGTGCTGGCCGGCAAGGTCGACATCGACAAATAAGGTCTGCCTCGTTACAAACCTCGACGCTGCACTGCCAGTCTTGAAAGCCGTTTTGCTTCGGCGCGATCACCTTTCCGCCAAAATTCCTGAAAACGCTGGCGGATTTTCGACGAGGCGGCAGGCACAAATCTTGACTGCAGCTGCGGCGTGTGGATCCTCATTATTCTGATCGTCCTCGTCGGATTCACGGCGTATCTCATGACGCCGGAAGAACGAACCCGTGCACTCGTGAAGCTGCGCGCGGCCGCGAAGCGGTTCCCCGAGACGGCGCGCGGCGGTCCGGCCACGGAACCATTTGCCAAGGCGATCGCGGACCGCACGCCCTGGCCGGTGGTGGCGCCCACGATCGCGCTGGCCTGCGTGTTCGTCTTTCTCAGAATTGCACTCG
This sequence comes from Vicinamibacterales bacterium, assembly GCA_963811435.1. Lineage (GTDB taxonomy): Bacteria > Acidobacteriota > Vicinamibacteria > Vicinamibacterales > JAMQPK01 > JAMQPK01. The sequence continues at coordinate 699,675 of CAWERD010000002.1, read as the reverse complement.
GAACCGCGTCGGGCGACGAGGCATTGATCGCATGGGGCGGAAACATCGGACCACGCACGACCAACGGCGAATGGCATCGCCTGATCGGCGCCACCTTCGTCCACGCTAACCTGTTCGGCCTTCTCCTGAATCTTGCCGGCCTTGCGGCGTTCGGCATCATTGCCGAGCGGCTGATCGGCTCGATCGCGTTCGCCACGGTTTGCATCACGGCGGCTCTCGCGGCCAGCGTGACGAGCGTGTACCTCAATCCATTGGGTCTGTCCTTTGGCATTTCTGGCGCCGTGTTGGGCGTGTATGGATTTCTGCTGGTGGCGGCCTGCCGGATATTTCTGAAGCTCCGAGACTGGCTCGTTCCGTTGGAGATCGCAAAGCCGCTCGCTCCGGTGGCAGGCGTGTTCCTTCTCTACGCTCTCGTCTCGGGCAGCCTGCCAGTGAAAGCGGAGTTTGCCGCGCTCCTCGCGGGGGCAGTCTGCGGCTTCGTGCTGTCGAAGGGCATCGATCAGGGCAAACCATCGCTGAAACTGACGGGCAAAGTGCTCGCGACAGCAATGGTGCTCGCTGTGGTGTGCGCCGTGCCGATCGCCGGCCTCGACGACGGCCGATCCGAGCTGGCGGCGATGGCGGCGCTCGAAGCGCGCATCGCCAAGCAATACGATGTAGAGGTCGATCGGTACCGTGCCGGCAAAAGCTCCGCTGATCATCTGATTCGCATGATCGAGGCGACGATCGTCCCCGAGCTGCAGGCTGCCGAACACCGGCTCGATTTGCTCGACAAGGTGCCCGACGATCAGCGGCCATCGCTCGAGCATGCCGATCGCTATCTTTCGCAGCGCAACGCCAGCTGGCGGCTGCGAGTGGACGGCCTGCGACAGCGTTCGATTCTCGAGGCACGTCAATCGGGGCGCGCACGGAGCGCAGCGGGCAACTCTCGTCCCGCCGAGCTCCTCAACAGCGCCAGGATCTCGCTGGAAAAGGCCGAAGCCGCCGAGCGGGATGCGCTCGAGGACCTGCACGCGGCTGTCGCGATTCTTCAGTAGCCATTCAGCAACGCGCGTCGACCTGGCGGATCGCGCCTGCTCACTTGAGCGCGCCAGCCAGCAGCGATCCGACCCTGCCCCTCCCCGTCTTCGAAACGTCGGTTCGTCAACACCGGCCGCCGAGCCCATCGCGGGCGCAGCCTTCAGAAGGCCATCAATTCCCAGAACAGCGGCACTGACCTGGCCCCGGTTTCCGGTCGGCATTCCAGTCCTGGCAATACCGAAGAGCGCTCCAGCGCCAGGCAGCCGTGAGATCGTGCTCACCACGAAATCACGAAATATGGTGAGCAGCGCGGTGGGTCCGAGCTCGTGGCTTGGATAAAGTTCTGGACCGCGTGTTGCACAGCGGCCAGATACTACGTACCAGAAAGGACGCGACGCATGGCATCGAAACGACCCTCGCCATTGGCCGCAATCGCGTTTGTCATCTGTTTCGCGGGGAGCTCTTCTCTCCTCGGTGCGCAGAGCCTCGAGCTCATGCCCTTCGGCGGATATCGTTTCGGCGGCGATTTCTTCGAGCTCGTCGCCGATCGTCCCGTCGATCTCGACGGTTCGCCGGCGGTGGGCTTCGTGCTGAACGTGCCGCTGTCGGACGGCCTTCAGGTCGAAGCGATGGTCACCCACCAGAATGCGCACCTCTCGATGCCCGCCCGGCCGTTTTTTCCGGCAGCGCGCCTGCACATGACGGTCGACCACCTGCAAGGCGGAGGATTGCGAGAGTTCGCCGACGGCCGTGTCCGCCCCTTTCTGACGGGGGTGCTCGGCCTCACGCGGTACGCCACGGAAGGAAACAGCGAAGTCCGCTTTACGGTGGGCGCGGGCGGGGGTGTGAAGTTGTTTCCCGTCAACCATATTGGACTCCGTCTGGACGGGCGCCTGTACACGACCTTCATCGATGCCGACGCGAAATTCCTCGCCTGTGCGCCGGGCACATGTATCACCGCCGTCCACGTCGATGTCGTGTGGCAGGCTGAGTTCAGCGCCGGAATCATCTTCCGACTGCGCTAATCGCACTCGTGAACGTCGGGCCGAAGCAGGGTAAGATGCACCGGACCAAGGATGCGTCTGAACGCTCGCGTCTCGGCATGTTTCGCGCTTGTGTCGATGGTCTGCGTCTTCGCGGCCAGGTTTGCGATAGCACAGGGCCCGCAGGGCGGTGTGCCGATTTTTGAAGTCGACGCCTCCTGGCCCAAATTCGACGGGAACTGGATCTTCGGCTCGATCGGCGGCGTGTTCGTCGATCCGGCTAACGATCACGTCTGGGTCCTGAACCGCCCCAGAACCGTCCAACCCGACGAAAACTACGCCGCCCAGAATCCACCGCTCGCCGATTGTTGCGTGCCGCCTCCTTATGTAATGGAGTTCACCGAAGACGGCCGATTCCTGAAAAGCTGGGGCGGACCGGGTGCAGGGTACGAATGGCCCCAGAACGAGCACGGGCTGCTCATCGATTCAAAGGGGAACTTCTGGATTGCGTCAAACGGCAAAGGCGACGCGCAAGTGCTGAAGTTCAACCGCGACGGCAAGTTCCTTCTGCAGATCGGTCACTCCGGCAAGAGCGCCGGAAGCAACGACGAGTCGAACTTCGCTTCGCCGACCAAGGCGTTCTACTACGCAAAAACCAACGAAGTGTTCATCTCGGACGGATACATCAACAGGCGGGTCGCTGTTTTCGACGCCGATAGCGGCAAGTACAAGCGTCACTGGGGCGCCTACGGCAAACGGCCCGACGATGCGGCGCCGAGAGACCGGATCACCGCGGGCCCTCCGCCGGCTCAGTTCACCCTTCCGCACGACGTGCTGATTTCCACCGACGACCTGGTGTACGTGGCCGACCGATCGAACAACCGCGTTCAGGTGTTCCGGCCGGACGGCACCTTCGTCAAGGAAGCCTTCGTGGCTAGAGAGGTGGGCACTCCGACAGGAACGGTCGTGACGATGGCGTTTTCACCGGACAAGGCCCAGCAATTTCTGTACGTGACGAGCGGCGATCAGAAAGTCCGCATTCTCAACCGGCAGAGCCTTCAAGTGCTCGGCTCTTTCGGCCGCCTCGGGCACTACGCCGGCCAGTTCCATCACATCACCGACATCACGGTCGATTCCAAGGGCAACATCTACACCGGCGAAAACACGGGGCGGCGCGTGCAGAAATTCGTTTTCAAAGGGATGGCGCGATGAAAAGCGCACAGGGAGACCGCATGATTCGCACACAGCTCGTCGGCGCTTTCGCAATTCTCATCATGACTGGTTCATTCGCAGCAGCCCAGGCACCGGCACCGGCCGGCGGTGGGCAACGGGCAGGCGCGCCGCCGGCACCCATGAAGAACCTGCAGGTGCTGCCGAAAGACACACCGCAGCCGCAGGTCGTCGCGATGATGCGATTGTTCAACACCGCGCTCGGCGTGAACTGCGATCATTGCCACACGTGGACCAAGCCCGGCGATCCCACCAACGACATGGCGTCGGATGGGAAGACGACGAAGGTCGTCGCGCGCGAGATGATGCGGATGACGACCGATGTGAACGCGAGGCTCGCGGCGGCGATCAAGAAGCCCGCTGATCAGATAGCGAAAGTCGAGTGTGCGACCTGCCATCGCGGCGCCGCAATTCCGGTTGTGCCGCCGCCTCCGCCTCCAGCGGCTGCGCCTGCGGCGAAGTGATTGAGCGGTTCTGGGTTCTAGGTTCTAGGTGCTGGGTTCTGGTTCTAGGTGCTGGGTTCTGAGAACCTAGAACTCAGAACCTAGAACCCAGAACCGTGGGGACCAGCCTTCTACTTCGCCGCCGATCTCGCCGTTGAGAAATACCGATCCGCGAATGTCAGAAACGTCGGCCACGTCGGGTTGGCGGTGTGCCCGGCTGTATGCTGGCGGAATCCAAGATCGCCGCTGATGACAGCCGTGTCGATCGCCGGGAACTCGTTCGTCCCCAAATCGGTTCCGCCTAGCAGCCGATAAACCGGCCCCGCCGCGACCGCCGCCAGAAAACTCCCTCGCGGATCGACCCAGGCGTCATTGATGTCCACCGTGCCATCGGCTTTGACTGGCCCGGGACCATTCCCGGCGCTGATGAACACGGGCCTTGGCGCGCACGCGGCGATCAATTCGTGCGAATCGACCGGCATCGCATCCCACCGACCGGTGTACTTCAGGTAGTTCGCGCCCATCCAATAGTAGTAGCGGGTCGCAAGGTTCTCGACCGTCTCTCCGTACTTGCGCCGATGCAGCTTGGCACCGCCGTGACCGGATGAGCTGATGTACCCGATGGCAAACCGTTCGTCGAGCGCCATGGCGAGGAGCGCCGCTTTGCCCGCACGCGAATGACCCTGCACGCCAACGCGCGACGAATCCACGGCTGTGTCTGTCTCGATGTAGTCGAGCACACGGCTTGCACCCCAACCCCATGCAGACAACCCGCCCCAGTCCTCGAGCTTTCGTGGCTGACCTTTGTTGACCAGGCCGATGATGCCCGCCTGAAGCCCAGCGCCACAGTCGCCCTGCACGCTGCCGGTGTTGAGGTTCACGTATCCCCAACCGCGCGAGAGAATCTGCTCTTGCCACGTGCGTCCCTGCGAAGCTCCAGCGGTCGACATCGGGGGTACCGGCCCTACGCCTCGACCGACTCCGGGCGGAACCTGGCAGGGATTCGCTGACGTCGAGACGTTCGCAGGCAGCTCGAACGCGCCACCCCCAAACTGGATGATCGCAGGCACGCGGCCGCGAGCGCCGGCTGGAGTCGTGAGCGTCGCCTGAATGTTGACGCTGATGGCCGGGTACGAAGAGTTGTCGACGCGGCCGAGCAGTTGTTTCGTCACGGTCGCCACGTCACCGACGCGCCCGTTTGTCGTGTTCACGACCTGCCAGCTCACCTTCGGCACGTTCGACGGCCGCCGTCCGTAAATTTCGCGCTCGAAATCGTCGAGGATTTCCGTGCGCCGCGCCCGCCACGCCGCGGCCGTCGTCACCTTGCGGCCGTTCTTCATCATCAACGGATCGGGCAGATTCGGGTACGGATTGGCGGTCGCCTCGTTGTAGGTGTCGGGGCTGGAGCTCACGGCCCCTGGCGGGAATCCCGAAATCTTCAGCAGGTCCATGATCCGTTTGTGGTCCTGCTCGGCCGTCAACAGCGCCGGCGCCGATGACGTATTTGGCGCCTGCTGGGCGCGCACGAGAGAAGACGCGACGAGCCCTAGCAGGACCAATATTGACAGCGGCCGCATAAGCCCTCCCAGGAAACGTGCGATCAATGATATATCCGTCACGATATTTCACACATTCGAGGAACCTGGAGGTGTCTATGCTCACTCGCCGCGAGTTCATCGGTGCAGCCGTCGGGGCCGTGGCGGCCGCGAACGCATTCGCGCTTCCGGCCGATCGGTTTCGCTGGGCGATCAACACCAACATGTTCACCCCCTTGAAGCCGCAGCCCGAGGCCGGCTTCAAAATGGCCGCGCGCTTCGGGTTTCATGGCGTCGAGCCGTGGGCGAATCAAATGCAGAAGTATCTCGCCCAGCCGCCGGAGGTTTACAAGAAACTGCTCGACGAGGCCGGCGTCGGGATCTCTTCGATCGCAAGCGGCGGCGAGTATTTCGACGCCTCCAAACTCAAGGCCACGCTCGACGACCACGGCGCAAACGCCAAGTTCGGATCGTATTTCGGCATCACGGCACTCAAGGCCAATCTCAATAACCGGCTCGGTCCGGAGAACCTCAGTCCTGCGAACGCGAAGATTCTCGCAAAAAACCTGAACGAAGTCGGCAAGCGCACGCTCGAGCACGGCGTGAAGTTTGCCTTTCATCCACACGCCTGGACGATCGTCGAACGGAAGGCAGAGGTGGAGATGATCCTGGAGATGACCGATCCCAAGCTCGTCTTCCTGACCCTCGACACCTGCCACGCTTCCGTGGGCGGGATGGAGCCGGCGACGTTCGCCCGCGACCATTACTCGCGCATCGCACATTTCCACTTCAAAGACACGCTGCCTGTGTGGAGCGCGGCGAAAGGCTGGCGCGGACCGGCGCCAAACGAAGAAGAGGAAATCAAGGTGGCCAAGCAGCACGGCCTGGCGCCAAGCCGCCACGCAATCTATCAGTCATTCGGTGCAGGCGGCGTCGACTTTCCGGCTCTGATTAAGGTTCTACGCGAACGCAACTACGACGGCTGGATCAGCCTCGATTTCAACTCCGTCGATCTGCCGCCCGGCGTCTCGGTCGAGCAGGAGATGACCGCGCATCGGAAGTACCTCACCGAAACGCTGCACGCGACCATGAAGAGATAGATGATCGCTGTCTTTTGACGCCGAGGCGCCGAGACGCCGAGAAAGGCTTCACACCGACTTCGCGCCCTAGCGCGGCGCCATTCTCCCACCTCGAGGCGCACCTACCCATCGGTACCGCTCGATTGCTCTCTGCCATGGCGGGCACGCAATGGCTGTGTGCGGTTTGCCGCGTTTGAACGTTTCTAAGTGTGCCGGACGGTCGTCTGCTCCCGCACTCGGAACGCGTTATCAAACTGGAGGTCGGTGATGGGAAGGCTACTGAAGGTCACACTCAAGGTTGGGACCGCTGTCGCGTTGGCCGCGTTCCTGGTCGCGGCCGTGAGCGGCTGGTCTGACTCCCGCGAAATATTCGTGAACGCGAATGCCGCGCCAGGAGGCGACGGCAAGACGCCAAGCAGAGCCTACCGCACGATTCGAGCGGCTGTCGATGACGTGAATGAGCGGCCGGACAACCACGATTACACCATCCGTATTGCACAAGGCACTTACCTCGAGACCCCCGACATCACGATCACCCGCGATGGTGTCCGGCTGCTCGGCAGCACGACCCTCATTCGCGATGGCTCGGGCCTCCCGACCGGCGCATATGAACACGGCGTGAAGGTGCGTCCGGCTGTTCCGCTGAGCACGCTCGTCCCCGGCAACGCCCTCATTCAGGTGAACGCCTCCCGTGTCGAGATAGCCGGTCTGGTCCTCGATGGAGGCGCACCGCGTCCACCCTTGGGGCCGGGCATTACCGGACTTCTGTTGATGGTTGATGGCGTCCCCAGCGCGCCGCTCCAGGATATCTTCATCCACGACAATATCGTGATCGACACGCCGGCTGCCGTGCTGGTGCGTCTCTCCAGTGTGGACGTGACAGGGAACTTTTTCGCGCGCAGCAATCTCGGCCTGCTCGCGTTGAGCGGCTTCGAACACTTTGGGCATCCGGAACTGGAGAGCCACTTCTTCATCAGCGGCAACAGATTTGTCGAGCACCAGAATATCGCGCTGAATGTCGTGGGCAGCATGGGCGCTGCACTGACGCCCATATTCACGGCAGGGCCGAGCGTCGGTCACGTGACGATCACCCACAATGACTTCCTTCGAAATTCGAATGGTCCCGCCTATCCGCAACCGGTTCAATACTCCGCCGTGAACTTCAATCCGATGAACAGCGGCAACAGCGATCCGCGCCAGCCCACACGTATCTACGCTGATATTCGGCATAATCGCTTCGTGGAGAATGGATACGGCCTGTCTGTTTCTCAGCGCGTGGCGACCACTGAAACTGAGGCGGCGTACTCATTCGAAGGCCGGCTGTTCGGGAACAGCTACTGCGGGAACGGCCTCAATGACGCGTTTTTCAACTTCAACCTCAACGCGCAGAGTCATGGGTTTGCGGCCGGCGGCGTGTTTCGCTACGCGACGAACTCGACCTACGTCATCGACGCGACAGGTGACGGCCTGACGACGGCAGGATTCGACTACGACCATCCACTTCTCGATCCACGAATGCCGCTGAGTGCTCCCGGAACACTCGTGCTCACCAACCTCCTCACGTTCAACGGCGCGATCGTCCCCAACGCGGTTCAACTGACGCGACCGCCTCTCCTGAGTCAGGGGCCGCCCCCGGTGTTTGGACCGATCGACGTCGGCCTGACACCTTCGCTGTCGCTGGTCGGCCCGGACCGCATCTTCGTCAACCGCGGCGGCTCGTTCGTCGATCCCGGCACAATTGCCATCGATCCTTGTGAGGGCGATCTCAGCGATAAGGTGATCACGAGCGGAACCGTCGACGTCACGACGCCGGGCACTTACGTTCTCACATACGAAGTCACGAACGCGGTCGGGAAATCGGCGCCTCCCGTCGAACGCACCGTCGTCGTCCGCGGCAGGAAATAGATGATCGTCGTCTTTTGACGCCGAGACGCCGAGAAAGGCTTCACCGACTTCGCGCCCTGGCGCGCAACGAGAACAAGATAGGCGAATACAAGAGCTGCACGTTTCAGGCTCTTGATATTCGTCTATCTTGTTCTCGTTGCGTGGGCGCATACGCGCCCACGAAGTCGGTGTACTCCCACAGAGCGATCTGACTCTGTTAACGTCCCGTCGCGTCTTCGTGGCGTCGTGTCTTCGTGGTACGAAGCTTTGCGTCTTTGCGCCTTTGCGTCGAGACGCAATGAACGTTCTTGCTAGCTCCCAGTCGCGTCCTTGATCATCTGGGCGTAAGGCACGATCTTCCCGTGAAGCGGCACGATGCGCTCGACGCGCAGGTTGCGCTTCTTGAGATCCTCCAGGAAGCGCGCGGCAAACATGTGGACCGCTTCGCCAGGCTCGTACACGTCGATGACGACAAGCGCCCGCTCGCGCGGCAAGTAGGCCATCAGCATCGTCTCGGAGTGTTCGCCGGGTATCGGGTAGAGCTGCACCGTCATCGTGCCATCGGTGATCACCTTCTCATCGGAAACCGTTTCGATCTTGAGCGGCTTCGGGTTCTTCGCCAGCGCATCAGGCACGCGTGTGTGCGGCCGTTTGACAATCTCCTCGATGAACGCCGCATTGCCCTCGTGCGTGATGACCGTGAGGCCTTCGGCCACCGCCGCTCGAATGCCGCCCGAATGGTCGAAGTGGTGATGGCTGTTGACGACGTGCGTCAACGGCTTGCCCGGCCGCAGCTCGCGCGCTTTCGCAATCACGGCCAGCGTTCGCGCATCGCTCTGAGGCGCGTCGATGAGCATCAGATGATCGGCGAACTCTATGAGAGCGCTGTGATGACTTCCGCCGGCGAGGAGCCAGACTCCACGAGACACCTCCTCGACGGTCACGGTTGGAGACTGCGGCGCCGGGACCGCCGCAGAGGCCACCGCAGCCGGCGCTGCGAGATCGCCCGCCTCAGCATCGATCGCCTGTTTTGTCACTCGGACTTCCGCAGTGGTGAAGTTGTCGGTCTTCGTCGTGAGCCGCGCCGGCAGCTGCACTCCGCTCACGTTCTGGTAGTCGGCAAATGCCGTGGTGATGAGCACGTCGCCGAGATTCACGTTGTTGCCGGCCGTCGTCACGCGGCTGGGCAGCTTCGTGACCGCGTCGATGGCCAACGTGAACGCCAGCTCATCTGACGTGAGCACTTCGACGATGGACTGGCCGCCCTCGGTGCGAACATTCGTGACGCGGGCCGCCGGATCGAGAGCGGCCCGCACCGCAGTGATTGGATAGCGCAGAAATTCAGCGCGGCGATCGTCTGCCGCGGCCTGCGCGATTCGGCTCGCCGTACCGCTCGCGGCCACGTTATATCCGACCGCCTTGTCGATCCCCTGGACCTGCCGCTGCGCCGCAAGCCCCTGCCAATACGTGAATTTCGGCACGCGAACGAGCTCTGTGCGGGCGCGTTCTCCCGGCACATCCATCGCTCGTTTGTATTGCGTCACCTCGAACGTCTGACCCGACGCATTCGGCACGACATCCTGGCCAAGGTTGTAATGGGTGCCCTGGCCCTCGATGATGATGGTCTTGACCGCCTGAAGTCTTTCGGCACCACCAAGTGCCTGCGCGGCGTCGTCAACGATCTGCCGCTCGGGAGACGGTCGAGCGCACGCGGTGATGATGACCGCGGTCAACAGCGCGAGAAATGCCCGGAATACCATGTGCGCTCTCCTCGTCTACGGCACCGGAATCGTCATCGGTTTGTCTTTCGGAAACACGAAGCTCGCAATGAGCGTGATCGGAGCCCCGCTCTTGTTCATGCCTTCGTGAATCGTGCCGGGCGGGACGTTGAACGTCTCGCCGGTTTTGAACGTCAGGGTTCCCTTCCCTTCCACGTCGAGCGTCATGGTTCCTTCCGCCACCGTGGCGATCAGGGTCCCGGGATGCTGATGCCGTCCCTCCCGTGCGCCGACCGGCAGTTGCACGCGGACGAGCGCCGCGGCGTAACCCGGAACAGGCAAGTCCTGCTGGTTCAGCACGGTGCGCGTGACGGTCGGCGGCTTGGCCCCAGCTTGATCCGCCAGCAGCACCCAGCCCGACAACACCGCCACGACCACGACAATCGAAGCGAACGTTACGGATTTCTTGAACATCCTTTCCTCCCTCTCTCCATCAGAAGCCTATAATCCGCGCATGCCTCCGAAGATTCTATGCTTCGTCGCCGGTTTTGTGCTCGCCGCCACATCCGTCGTACGCGCAGAACGGGCACCGAAGCCGGCAAGTTCGTCGTCGAGCACCCCACGCTCTTGAACCTCGGCTTCGAATGGGCGATTCGCGGCGATGCGAATCGGAATGCGACGGTCGCCGTGCAGTTTCGCGCGGTCGGCGAAACCGCCTGGCGGAACGCGCTGCCGCTGGTGCGCATCGGCGGCGAGAACGTCTACCGGCCGCGCGAGAATCTCGACTACACGGTGCCCGATGGATTTGCCGGCAGCATTCTCAATCTGCAGCCGGGGACCGAATACGAGTGCCGGTTCCAGCTGACCGATCCGGACGGCGCGAGCGGCGCAGACCGAGCCACACCGTGCAGGTGAAGACCCGCAGCGAGCCGCAGCCGTTCACAGGAAGGCCGAACGCTGCACGTCTATCCGCCCGACTATCAAGGGCCACGCGCAGGAGCCCAGCTTCACGAGCCTGCTTGCAGGCCTACTACGGCGCCGGGCTGGGCGACTGGAGCGTCGTCTGGGAACGGCGGGCGCAGCCGGGCGATACGATCCTGATGCACGCCGGGCTCTACAAGCCCGAGCGGCTGAACTACGTCGACCCGCATGATGACGCCGTTCGACGGCATCGATGTCGCTGACGCTGAAGGGCACGCCGGAGAAGCCGATCACGATCAAGGCGGCCGGCGATGGCGAGGTGATCTTCGACGGCGCCGGCAACCACCGGCTGTTCGACGTCATGGCGTCGCAGCACCACATCTTCGACGGCCTGACGATTCGCAACACCGATGTGGCCATCTTCGCCGGCCAGAAGGAAGTGCTCGGGCGCGGTCGGGCTGACGGTGAAGAACTGCCGCTTCGAGAACGTCGGGTTCGGCGTCTGGACCGAGTACGCCGGCTCCAGCGACTTCTACATCGCCGACAACCTGTTCCTCGGCCGCGACGACCGCTTCCGCCTGATCGGCTGGACCGGGCCGCTGTGGGCCAGCGCCGGGCCCTACGGCTCGCATCAGCTGACGAGCTACTACGCGATCAAGGTCTACGGGCCGGGGCATGTGATCGCCCACAATGCGATCGCCTACTTCCACGACGGCGATCGGCATCTCGACCTACGGGACGCCGCCGAGCAGGATCCCGAGCGGCGGGCCTCGTCGATCGACATCTACAACAACGACATGCACATGCTCGAACGACGACTTCGTCGAGACCGACGGCGGCGTCCACAACGTCCGGGTCATGAACAACCGCGGCGTCAACGCCGCGCAGGGCGGCTACAGCGCGCAGCCGGTGTTCGGCGGGCCGGTCTACTTCATCGGCAACCTCCTGTATCACGTGCCGACCGGCGTGGCGTTCAAGTTCTCGGCCAAGCCGGCCGGGCTGTTCGTCTATCACAACACGATCATCGGCGAGCAGGTCGGCGCGCGACCCGTCGTCCAACATGCACTTCCGCAACAACCTGTTCCTGGGCCGCGACACTCCGGACCGCGGCATCATGACCTGGGCGAACGCGACGGATGCGCTACAGCTCGGACTACAACGGGTTTCGCCCGAACAAGGGCGTGGCCGAGCAATACGCGTGGCTGGCTCCCGAAGCCGGGACAGCGGTTGTACGAGCCGAAGCCCGAGGACTGGAAGAGCTTCGCGACGCTGGCCGACTTCCGCGCGGCGACGGGCAGGAGACGCACGGCATCGAAGTCGATTTCGACATCTTCGAGAGCATGACGCCGCCCGATCCGGCCAACCGCCACGCGGTCTATCACGCCATGGACCTGAATTTCCGGCTGAAGCCGGGCGAGCAAGGCGGTGGATGCCGGCGTGGTGATTCCGACCGTGAACGACGGCTTCGCGGGCCGCGCGCCGGACCTGGGCGCGCTGGAAGTCGGAAAGCCGGAGCCGAGTACGGGCCGCGGTGGCTCACGGGCAGCCGTTCTACCGCTGACGTTTCGAGAAGACCGCTCCGCAGTCTACCGATATACCGGTCCGCCATACGACGGCCCGCCCACCATTACGCCCGGCCCGGTCATTCCCCCACCATAGTACGCGCCGGGATAGGACACGCCGATGCCGACGCCTACGTTGTCGCATGCGGCCATCACGAGCGTCATGATCAGGATGAGGACCACGCCGCCAACAGATCTCGCGGATCTCATTGTTCCGCCTCCTCCATGAACCTTGTTCATTAGATTGGCCATTTCTGCAGCGCCACCGCCGCGCCGCCGGGGTCGGTGACGACCGCGACCGATCCGTTCCGAATGTCGGGGCTCGCGGAAAGGAGAATTCGGCCGCCCAGCTGCTCGGCTCGCGTCGCCATCTGGGCGGGGTCGTTCACGCGGATGTACGGCAGCCAGTTCGGCCTGATCTTCCTCTCACCAATCGGGATGATGCCGGCGACCGGGGAAGGCCCCGGCCGCGTCAGCACATAGTGCAACATGAGATCGCCCGGGTTCTGCCGGTCGGCTCCGAGCCCCCCCAGGTTGCCGTAAAACGTCCGCGCCGTCTCGACGTCACGCGCCAGGTAGTCTCGCCAGAAGAAGGTGCCGACGAGCGCCGTTGCGCCACCCACCGGCGGTATCACGGCCGGCCCCAGCTTCACGAGCCCCACTGGCGCTCCCTGAGGATCGACGGCAACCGCCGCACGATTGGTGTTGATGTCGACCGGCGTCACAAGCAGCTGTCCTCCGGATGCCGTCACGCGACCGGCAACCGCATCAACGTCGGCGACGGCCAGGTAGCTGATCCATTGCGCGACCGGTTCGTCTGGGCTCTTGCGGTCGACCCGAGCCATGCCGCCAACGGGCGTCGTGCCAAGGCGCGCGATAAAATACGGCCGGCCCAGCCGGCTGGCCTGCTCGAATTTCCAACCGAACAGCTGCTCGTAGAACGCGCGGCTCTTCTCGATGTCGTCTGTCATCAAGTCCTGCCAGACGAAGTCGCCAACCCGGTTGGCGCCGGCCGTCGCGGCCGTCGTTGTCGCCGGGCGGGCGCGCAGCGCGTTGCAGGCGATTGCGCCGCTCATCGCGGCGCCGATGGCAAGCGTAAGGAGCGAGATGCGGCCGTTCGTCATAGTCAGCTCTTCTTCTTGAACGCGTCCTGAACCTGCTTACGGATGTTCCCGTAGTTCTTCGACAGCAACTTCTCTTCTTCCTTCGTCAGAATCTTGAATGGCACGCGCACAAGGGTCTTCTCGAACTTCACGTTGAGCCAATGCTGGCCGTACTGGATTCCGCCCGGCACCTGGAAGAAGAGCCGGCCGAGGCATGCCCGCTGGTTGCTGAGCTCGACCTCGTCGTACGACATCGTGCGCTGGTCGAGCTCGGCGAAGAAACCGATTCGGCAGGCACGGCTCGCACCGGGCGGAAAGTAATTGATCGAGTCGCGCGCGACCTTCTCCCGATTCTGCAGCGCGCTCAGGTTCGCCTCCCGGTACGCCATGTTGCCGGCCAGAGGAATCGTCTTCCCATCGGGCGTCTCGAGCGACACCGCCTCGCGCTTCAGCGTGTAGCTCGGCACACCATCGCGAACCGTCGTGCCGAACTCGAGGAGCATCCAATCCTCGCCGACCGACATGTTGGCGAGGCGATATCCAATAATGGCGTAGCCTTCGTTGTTATAGGCGGCACGGACCCACGTCCCCTCGATCGTCATGATCTGCGGCACGCCGGACTCCGGGATTTTGATCGTGGGGGGCTGCTGGGCCGGGGCGTCGCCCCGCGCCGCCATCGGCTGCATCGACATCACCAGGACCAGGACGGTCAGCCACAACAAGCTCCGAGCCTTCATACGACCTCCTAAATTGTGAGTGCTCACAACCGGCTTCCACGAACTCACGGCCCGCCGTGGGCGTGCGTCACAGATCGGCCGTTTCACCGGCTTCTACGGCCGAGATTCACGACCGGCGGGAAGGCGAGAGCACCAGCCGTGCCAGTTACGGGATGCTTCTTTGTGACACGTCCGTGAGGACTGGTATAACGTCTTCGAATCCGATGCGACGACCGGGACTGTGGGCAACACTCCTGACGATTGGCGCGCTGGCGTCAGCGCTCGCTGGTTGCATGGCCGAAATGGATGACTCAAACGGCGGACCCATGAACAACGGCGGCGGCCCGGCGGGACCAGGTCCCGTCGTCACCACGGGAATCATCAGCGGCACGGTCAGCGCGGGTAATAGCGGCGTGCCGGGTGCGCAGATTGCGCTTGGCAGCGGCGGCAGCACGACGACGGCGGCGTCCGGTCAGTACACGTTCGGCAACGTCGCCAGTGGGGCGCAGTCGCTCACACTGACCTCACCGGGAGGATTCGGGCTTGCGGCTGGTGAAACGTCGACGAAGAGTACGTCGGTCGTCGCCGACCAGACGTCAACGGTGAACTGGACGCTGGTGCCGTCAGTTGCTCCACCCAAAACAATTGACGTCTCCCTCGACGCCTCGAGATTCAGACCGCCGGATGTCACGATCGCGCGCGGCGATACGGTCCGCTGGGTGAACGCACAGCCGATCGCTCACAACATCACTCCCGACAGCCGCACGATGCCGGGCGTCTGGCGCACACAGAACATTCCTGCGCGGCCAGGCTATACCTTCTCTCATACGTTCGAGTCTTCAGGAAACTTCACATACCGTTGCACACTTCACATCGGCATGACCGGCGTTGTCAGAGTGCCGTGAGCGCTCATCCACGTCTGCCACCAGTCGGCAGAGAGGCCTTCTTCAGCGCGCCGACGTAATAGTGGGAGCCCAATTCCCTTGCCAGATTGAACAAAGTCATCTTTGAGTCTGACTTTGTTCTCGGTGATCAAGATCGCCTCCACGCGGTGTGAATCGTTTTTTGACGCTTTTCTTTTCTGTAAAAAATTTCTTTTGTTACGGCACAAATTGCCGTTCGTATTTTCGATTCGTATGTATAAGATGGTTCATCGATGATCGACAAACCTCCTATCATTCATCCCGCATCATCCGATAAGCCTTCAATGCAATCTGATAAGTCTTCGACGCAAACGAAGCATTCGCGAACGCCGGCGACCGAACGCGTCATTCGCGTTGCACTGCTCGCCGAGGATCGCATCACGCGAGCAGGACTGCGGATTCTGATCGAGAAAGAATCGGGAATCAGCGTCGTGAGCGAACACGAGCTCATCGACGATCTCACCGTGCTGACGTCTGCGCGTCCGCACGTGTTACTGCTCGACGTCGATCGAAGCAGCCGAGATTTCGTGCCCGAGTTGATCGCACGTCTTGCCAAGAAGTCGCGCGTGATTGTGCTCACGAGCGCCTATGATGCCGAGATGGTGTCGAGCGTCGTCTGGGCTGGGGCGAGGGGCCTGGTGCGGAAAGATCAGACGCCGAGCCTTCTCCTCAAAGCCATTCGAAAAGTCGATGCTGGCGAGTTGTGGCTGGACCGGTTCACGATCGCCCGCCTCCTCGGCGAGCTTTCGCGCAGCGGCAACAAGGTCACGGCAGAGACGCCGAAGATCGGCCGGCTCACGCTTCGCGAGCGTCAACTCATCACGATCGTTGGACAGGGTTTCGGCAACAGCGAGATCGCCGGGCGGCTCCGGATCAGCGAGGCCACCGTTCGCAATCACCTCACATCGATATTCAAGAAGCTCGAGCTGCACAGCCGCTTCGAGCTGGCCATGTACGCCCTCCGCGAGGGTCTCATCAAATCGCCTATCGCGCGTTCCAGGGCGACGGCCACGGGTCGTGGCCATGGCCGCATCAAAAGCGCTTCGTAAAACAGCCGGCCGCCTGTCGCCCGTGCGCCTCGGACTCGGGGCGCGGGGAGGATCTCCACACGCGGATTTCCGCACGACGATTTCGACACTGGGATCTCCGCACCATAGCGGGCCGTCGCAAAACGACACGCACCATACGCACGCGCGGTCGCCGAAACATAGGATCATCAACTGCCGCTCTCTAGGATCTCCTCTCCACGATATTTTTCGCAGATCCTCCGATTGGCAGACACACGTGAACCGAGCAGAATGACTGTGTGGAAGCGCTTCGACTGTAAGTCACGGGGCGGAGCCATACATGTCGGACCGACGTCAAACACTCGAACGTTGTCTCATCCCAATCCCGTCATCCGAATCGCGTTAGTGGGACGTCAGAGCGTGGTTCTGGATTCGTTACGCAACCTGATCGCCGGAGAGCCGGATCTGCTGGTGCTGGGCGACTCTGCCGAGGACGGGTCCACGCTCACAACATTGGAGCAGGCGGATATTGCGTTGTTCGATCTTGACGAGGCCGACGACGAGGTGTTGGATGGTCTCCAGCGAACCGCGCAAACGATCCGCACCATTGTCTTGAGCATCTCTGACGGCGCGGCAATCTCGCTTCGTGTGTTTCAGGCGGGCGCGATGGGACTCTTTTCCAAGCGATACCCGCCGGCGTTGCTGTTGAAGGCGATACGCAAGGTACACGCGGGTGAGGCCTGGCTGGGACGGACCATCAGCGCCCAGCTGATCGAACTGGCGCGCGCACATCGTCAGACCTCGCGAGTCGCATCAGGGAGCGCCGCACTCACTGCGCGCGAGCGGCTGCTGATCGCCCTCGTGGGTGAGGGCTGGAAAAACGCCGACATCGCTCGGTACCTCGTCGCGAGCGAGGCGACCGTGAGGGCCAGTCTCACGTCTATCTTTCGGAAGCTCGACGTACCAAATCGTTTCGCCTTGATGATCTACGCGTCTCAGCACGGGTACGTGATCGTGGGAGACAAGCCGCGTCAGCGGGCAGTGCTTCCATGAAGTCGTCCTGGTTGTCATGGGCCACGCAGTGGATTGTCGGACCGGCTTTTGTCGTCTCGATTGCCACATCTCTGGGCATCGCCGGCTGGCGTGCATGCGGCCGTTACGGAGAGCGGTGTACCCAGGCCGGACAATTGTTTCCGGGCTACAACGCCGACGCGGGCCGCATCGATCTCGTCATGCACGACCTGAACAGGAACGGCGTGATCGATACGTGGGTCTACCGGGACGGACAGGGCGTCGAGGAGATTGAAATCGACCGCGATGAAGACGGCATCATCGACCGCGTACTTTCGCCTGACGAAAAGGGCGTGCTCCGCGTGGAGCAATGACTAACTCGGAGAAACGGGAGCCTCTATGACACTACGACGCCGCCTGGAGCAACTCGCGCTCACGATTGCTCTGGTCGCCGGGCTGGCCGTGACGACCGCCGCCCGGGACGAGGACTCGAAGAGCAAGGGTTCGCAGAAGAACGACGCGCGTTACGAATCGCGCAACGGCAATTCGAACAGGAATGATTCGCGCTACGGCTCGAAGGACAAAGACGACCGTGATGACAAGGATCGTGACGACCACGATCGCGATCGTGATGATCGGGATGACGGCGATCATGACCGCAACGATCGACACGATCGCGATGATCGACACGATCGGGATGATGATGATGACGATGATCATCACAACCATGGCAAGAAGGTCACCGTCTGTCACAAAGACAACCACAAGTACGGCGGAAAGACGATCACGATCTCGTCGAACGCCATCAACGCGCACCAGCGGCACGGCGACACTCTCGGGCCCTGCCCGGTAAGCGCGAGTCGATAGCTCTCTCCACCCGCGGCATTCCTGTGACAGCCGCTGCCCTTGCTTCGGTCTCGTGGGGCGTGCTGGCTCTCGGCGCGGTGTATCCGTGGGCCTACTGGCCCCTCCTTTGGGGAGCCCTCGTCACAGGCCTCCTGGGCCTGTGGCGCCACTCGACGCTCCTCCCAACGCTAAGACATCCGATGTTGCTCGCCGTGCTGGTGCTGTCCCTTGCTGTGGTTCTGCAGTTGATTCCCCTGACGCCCGCGGTGTTACGGACGGTCAGCCCGTCGACCCAGGGTTTCGTCCAGGACTACATGCAACTCCCTGATGAGGTTGTTGCTGCCGCGACGGACGGGGTCGTCAGCGACGACCGTTCCGAGCCGAATCGTCCGCTCTCCCTTCGGCCGCAATCGACCGTCACCGCCTTGCTGTTTACGCTTGCGCTCGGAGTGATGGTAGCCGGCGCCGCGACGGGGCTTGGCGTCGATGAGGCACGCCGCCTCTCCGCGGGCCTGCTCGTGCTTGGAGTCGTGGTGGCGTTCATCGCCCTTGTCCAGCGCCCCACATATGACGGCCGCATTTACTGGCTCTGGCAGCCGCAATATGGCAATCGAGCGTTCGGCCCGTTCGTCAACCGCAATCACTTCGCCGGCTGGATGGTGATGGCGATCTCGGCAGGGCTTGGCTATCTCATGGCGATGTCCAGCCGTGCGATGCACGGGATTGAAGGAGCGCGGAATCGTCTGCTCTGGCTCTCGTCACCCGAAGCGAGCAGCATCATGCTCGCGGCACTCGGCCTTGCGATCATGGGATTTTCGCTCGTCCTCACCGCATCGCGATCGGGCACCGGTTGTTTCGTTGCGGCGATGCTGGTGGTGAGTGCGGCGGCGCTGCCGGGACGTCCGACCGCTGGAATGCGCAGACCGCGCCGATTGGTGATGGTGGGCTACGTCGCGTGTCTGGTCTTCGCAACGGTGCTCTGGACTGGTCTCCCGGTGATAGCAAACCGGTTCTCCTACTCCAGCACGTCCACGCCATTTGCACTGGGAGGACGCATCACGCTGTGGAGTGACGCGCTCACAGTCGTGCGACGTTTTCCTCTGACCGGCACGGGCCTCAACACGTACACCGTGGTGACACCGTTCTTCCAGACCGGTGCGACGCCCAATTCAGACGAGGCCCACAACGACTACCTGCAGCTGGCCGCCGAGGGCGGTCTGCTGGTCGGGCTGCCTGCGATCGGCCTCGTCGTGATCTTCATACGCGAAGTGCGCCGCCGGTTCCGGGCCAGCGCCCCGAGTCTGACGAGTTACTGGCTTCGGGTGGGAGCGGTCGCGGGTCTTGTCGCGATTGCGGTGCAGGAATCCGTCGAGTTCAGTCTGCAGCTTCCAGGAAATGCGGTCATGTTTGCAGCGCTGTGCGCCATCGCCGTGCACAAACCTCAGAGGGAATGACGATGCCGAACCCCAAGGCCACATTCAGCGGTTCGCTTCTGCTGGCAGCCACCGTCGCTGTTCAACTCGTCTGCACGACTGCAGCGTTCGCACAGCCTGCTCCGTCAGCCAAGGATTCCTCAGCGCCGTCCGTTTCTTCTGCCGAGTATGCAGCCGGGCCGCAAGACGTGCTTGAAATCACGGTCTTCGGCGAGGCCGACATGTCAGGAAAGTTTCCCATTGAGGCGGACGGCACGTTCAATTTTCCGTTGATTGGCCGGGTGCAGGGCGGCGGTCTGACGTTGCGCGCCATCGAGCGGGAGCTGCACGACCGCCTCGCGGACGGCTATCTGCAGAATCCGCAAGTGGCGGTCGCCGTCGGACAGTTCCGAAGCCAGCGCATTTTCATCGTCGGCGAAGTCGCGAGGCCTGGCACCTACCCGTTAACCGCACAGATGACGGTTATCGAAGCCCTCGCCACCGCCGGATCGGTGTCGACCTCCGCGGCCGGGCACGTCGTCATTCTCCGGGGCTCACGAACGGCGGACGAGGCGCGCGAACCTGGTGCGCCCACTGAAGTATTGCAGATCGACCTCGGGGCACTTCAAACGGGCTCGCTCGCTCAGAACGCCGTCATGCGCGATGGCGACGTCGTGGTCGTTCCGCGCGCCGAATCGATTTACGTGCTGGGCCAGGTCAGAAGTCCAGGCGCGTACGTCATGGAGAAGAGAGAAACCACGGTGCTGCAGGCGCTCGCGCTCGCCGGAGGAGTCACTGATCGCGCCTCGATGTCGCGTATCCGCATTATCCGCATGGTGAACGGCACGAAGAGCGAGATCAAAGCAGGCGTCAACGATTCCGTGCGTGCCGGCGATACGGTCATGGTTCTCGAAAGGTTCTTCTGATGACTGCCTACAGAAACGACTCGCAACACGATCCAAACGACGAGCCTCATGCGGGCGAGTACGATGGACAGCTTTCGTCGGACAGTGGGCTCATGCGCCACGTGTTCGCCGTCTACCGGCGACGGTGGATTGCGCTCACGACGTTCGTCGTTCTGGTGGCGTACGCCGCGCTCAGGACATTCACGGCGACGCCGGTCTACGAGGCGTCGTCTCAGCTGCTGATGAAAGCCGACCAGCGAAACGTGCTCACGTTTGAAGACGTCGTCAAGCAGGACCGTGCGGGCTACGACTACGCCGAAACCCAATACCGGCTCCTCAGGAGCCGCGCCCTCGCACGGCGAACGCTGACGGCGCTGGACATGTGGCAAAGCCCGCCATTTGGCGGTTTCACACCGGCACAACCCTGGTTCGGCGGTTCGACGCAGTCACTGCGTCCGGAAGCGCCGGCGATCGCGGCCACTTCGGCCGACGAGAACAAAGAAGAGTCAGCGGCGATCGACCGGTTTCTGGACGGGCTCACGATCGCGCCCATCCGGAACAGCCAGCTCGTCGACATCAAATATCGTTCGGCGGATCCCCGGCTCGCCGCGCGTGTCGTCAACGAGCTGGTGAAGCAGTACCTGGCACAGGCTGAGGACGACAGGCTCCAGTTGTCGCAGGACGCCTCGGGATGGCTCGCCAAGCAGCTCGCGACACAACGCGAGCGGCTGGAAGCCAGCGAGATGGCGCTGCAGAGATATCGCGAACAGCACGATGCGGTGAGCCTCGAAAACCCGCAGAACATCGTCGTGCAGAAGCTTGCGGACCTGAACGGCGCCGTCACAAAGGTCAAGATGGAACGCATGGAGAAAGAGTCGCAGTACAACCAGCTGCTGAATATCCAGAGCGGTGGTGGTGACCTCGACTCGTTCCCCGCAATTCTTGCGAGCAGTCATATCCAGCAGCTCAAGTCGGACCTTTCGATGCGGCAGGCCGAGCAACAGCAGCTCAGGCAGCGCTTTGGCGACAAGCATCCCACGATGATCAAGCTGGCCCAGGCCATCGACTCGGCTCAGGCGAAGCTGGATGCAGAGATCGCCAAAGTGGTGCAGGCGATTCGCAACGAATTTCTGGCCGCCGAAACCCAGGAACGGAGCCTCGTTGAAGCGCTCAACGCGCAGAAGACGAGCGCGCTGGCGCAGAACCGGAAGGAAATCGAGTACGGCGTGCTCCAGCGAGAGGTGACAACCAACCGCCAGATTTTCGATGGCCTGCTTCAGCGCGCCAAGGAAGCGGGCATCTCCGGTGAGCTGAGGGGTGGCAACGTGCGAATCGTGGACGTGGCCGAGATACCGCGCAATCCCGTACTGCCCCGGCATCGTACCGATCTATTGCTCGGAGTACTGGCTGGCCTGGCGCTGGGGATCGGATTCGCCCTGGCCTTCGAGCATCTCGACAACCGCATGAAAACGCCAGAGGAGATTGCGACGCATTTGAACCTCCCTTGTCTCGGGCTCGTGCCGAGACTCGTCAAAGGCAAATATACCGGCGCCCCGCTCATCAACAACGGCGTTCCGCCGAACTTTTCAGAAGCCTTCAAGGGTGTGCGTACCAATCTTCAATTCTCTTCGGCCCATCAGGGCTCGCGGAGCCTCGTGGTCACGAGCACCGGTCCCGCAGAAGGCAAGACGCTGGTGTCGACGAACCTCGCGATCGCGCTGGCGCAGACCAATCATCGCGTGATTCTCATCGACGCCGACATGCGCCGGCCGTCAGTGCACGAGGTGCTCGGGGAAAAGCAGGAACCCGGGCTCTCGAATGTCCTCGTCGGCGACACGGAGCCAAGCGAGGCCGTGATGCGAACGTCGGTTCCCGGTTTGTGGGTCCTGGCGGCGGGCCGCATTCCTCCGAATCCGGCCGAGCTCCTTGGATCTGCGCGCTTCAAGGTGTTTCTGGACAGCCTCAGCGACAAATTCGACTGGGTGATTATCGACTCACCACCCGTCATGGCGGTCACCGACGCCTCTGTCATTGCGCACCGCGCCAGCGGCGTGATTTTCGTCGTGGGCTCGGAGATGGTGCATCGCGGAGCCGCGCGCACAGCCGTTCGTCAACTGCTGGCCGCCGAAGGCAAGCTCGTTGGCGCCGTTCTCAACCGCGTCAACCTGGAACGCGACCGGTACTACTACGCGAATTACTACCGGCGTGAGTACGACACCTACCAGATCGTCACTCCCTGACTCAGCCACGTCGATCCCGCTGACTGGCGTTCTCCCCATCGACCGAAGCGGACCGGCCTGTCAAAATGTCTGACTCTTCGACCACGTTCAAGACGATGTCGCCTGTCGTCATTGCCGATGCCGATGACGCCATTTCATGGACGCGCATCATCCGGCCAAAGCGCGGGTTCGTCGCGGTCGACCTCGACGAGTTGTGGCGCTTCCGCGAGCTGCTCGTCTTTCTCGTCTGGCGGAACATCCTCATCCGCTACAAGCAGACGGTCATGGGCGTTGCGTGGGCGCTCGTGCAACCGGTTCTGACGATGGTGGTGTTCACCGTGGTCTTCGGAATGCTGGCGAAGCTGCCGGACCAGGGCGCGCCGTACGCCGTGCTCACGATGGCCGCCGTGCTCCCCTGGCAATTTTTTTCCAATGGCCTCACGGCCGGCAGCAACTCCGTCGTCAATGCGGCACACATGGTTCGAAAGGTGTATTTCCCTCGGCTCTTCATTCCACTGAGCGACTGTCTGAGCGGCAGCCTCGACTTCGCCATCTCCCTGGTGCTGCTGCTCGGGCTGATGGCGTGGCACGACGTGGCCATCAGGTGGAACTTGATGCTGCTGCCGGTGTTCGCGTTCATCGCCATGCTTTCCGCGCTTGGGCCGAGCTTGTGGTTGAGCGCGCTCAACGCCAAGTACCGGGACGTCAAGTACATCGTGCCTTTCCTCGTGCAGGCCGGTCTCTATATCAGCCCGGTCGGGTTTTCGAGTTCGGTCGTGCCGGAACGCTGGCGTCTCTGGTATCACCTCAATCCGCTCGTCGGCGTCATCGACGGGTTCCGCTGGGCAGTCCTCGGCCCTGCGTTCACGCCAGACTGGGACGGCTTTGCGCTGAGCATGGTCGTCGTCCTCGTCCTGTTGTTCTCCGGCCTCTTCTATTTCCGCAAAACCGAGCGGACGTTCGCTGACGTGATCTGACCGATGTCGCAACACACCGTGATTTCAGTGCGCGGCCTCGGCAAGCGCTACGAGTTAGGCGAGACCTTCTCGTCGAAGACGCTGCGGGACGCTCTCGCCAACGGCGCCCGGCATCTG
Source organism: Vicinamibacterales bacterium (assembly GCA_963811435.1). Classification (GTDB taxonomy): domain Bacteria; phylum Acidobacteriota; class Vicinamibacteria; order Vicinamibacterales; family JAMQPK01; genus JAMQPK01. Next base: position 676,064 of record CAWERD010000002.1, on the reverse strand, counting down.
TTCGGCCGGTCACCGGCGAACGGGAAGCGAGCCGACCCGGAGTTCTGGGCGCTCCGGGACGTATCGTTCGACGTGACTGAGGGAGAAGTCGTCGGCATCATCGGGCACAACGGCGCGGGCAAGAGCACGCTGCTCAAGATCGTGAGCGGAATCACCGACCCAACGGAAGGCGAAGTACGGATGCGCGGCCGCGTCGGCGCGCTGCTCGAGGTCGGCACGGGATTTCATCAGGAGCTTTCCGGGCGAGAAAACATTTTCATGAATGGCTCGATCCTCGGTATGACGCAGGTCGAGATTCAGAAGAAGTTCGACGAGATCGTGGCATTCGCCGGGATCGAGCCGTTTATCGATACACCGGTAAAGCGGTACTCATCGGGCATGCTGGTGCGCCTTGGCTTTGCCGTGGCGGCTCACCTCGAGCCGGAGATTCTCATCATTGACGAGGTCCTGGCCGTCGGGGATCTCGAGTTTCAGCGCAGATGCCTGGGGAAGATGGAAGACGTCGCGAAATCCGGCCGAACCATTCTCTTCGTCAGCCATAACCTCGTCGCCGTCGAAGCCATGTGCTCCAGAGTGATCCTGGTTCGCAAAGGCAGGCAGGTCGCAGAGGGATCTGTCGCAGACGTGATGGCGAGCTACCAGGACACGAGCGAGTTCCCGTCTTACGACGTCGATCTCAGCACTCATGCCGCGAGGCGCGCCGGTCATTTCCCTTCGCTGAAACGACTGGTGATCCTGGATGCGGCGAAGCAGGTTGCCAATGCGTTGCCGGCTGGACGGGACGCAACGTTTCGAGTGGAGATCGAACCGCCGTTCGACTTGCTGGGCGCTTCGTTTGCCCTTCATTTCTACTCGTCATTCGGGCAACGAGTCATGAGTCTCAACACCGCGTATCAATGGAATTCGTCTTGGGATGTCAAAGGCCCGTCTGTCCTCGAATGCCGGTGCACTCCCCTCCTTCTCGCACCGGGGCGGTACAGCCTGACGTTGGGACTTGCTGGCGGCGGCCGGCAGATCGACCGGCTGGAAAATGTCGCGTGGCTGGACGTCGTGCCGAGTGACTTTTACGGAACTGGCAAGACGCCGCCCCAGCGTGACGGCGTTCTGTGGCCACACGTCAAATGGAGCGAATCGAACGCCTGCGTAGAAACGTCTCGAGGGTGATACCGCCCTCGATCGCCGGTCGCCTTCGAACAATCAAGCGACGGCTGCACCCGATTGACGCCGCGTGTTTGAGCCGTGCACTCGCGACCCTGATGGATGGCCGCGTTCGATGCCTGGTCGTCCACTCGTCCCTCTCGTCGTGCGGTCACATTATCGGCGGTCCCGACGTCGTCATTGAGCGTCTGAAAGCGTCTGCCGAGACTCTCGTGCTGCCGACACATACCTATTGCTATCCGTCACAAGAGGATCCTGAAGTATTCGATCCTGCCGCCACCCCGTCCAGGGTCGGTACCATCAGCGACGAATTTTGGCGCAATCCCGGAGTCGTGCGAAGCACTCACCCCACTCACTCCATCGCGGCCTACGGCCCCCTTGCGCAGCTGCTCTGCGCAGGGCATGAGACGTGCGATACGCCCTGCGGTCAAGGGACGCCCTACGTCAGGTTGATTGCTCAGGAAGCAGCGGTGCTCATGTTCGGTGCCTCTATGAACACCTATACGTTGTTTCACACGGCTGAGGACACGGCACGGTGTCCCTACCTCTATTTGCCGGCCCCTATCACCCTTCGGTACCGAGCGTCGAATGGAAGTGTCGTGTCGATGCCGATGTACCGGCAGGACATGGCGATCGCAAGAAGGTTCACAGCGATGCGATCCGTTCTCGGCGGTCAAGGCCTGCTCCGTTCGGCGAAACTGGGAACAGGCGACCTGCTGTTCATTCCTAACAGTGCACGAGTCCACGAGTTTGTCGTCAGCGAGTTGCGGAAGGACCCCTGCTATTTAATGGCGGGTGCGGCCGTACGAACATGATCACGAACATGATCAGGAGAATCCGGTTCGGACTGATCGGCACGGGTGAAATCGCCTCGGCTCACGCTGCCGCATTGCATGGGATGGCAAACCGAGCCGTCCTGGTTGCCGTCGCCGACTCCAGCGTTCCCAGGTTAGTCAGGTTTGGACAAGAGCACTTCGTGCCATTTGCATATCAATCCGCAAATGAGCTCCTGGAGCGGGCTGACCTGGATGTCATCATCGTCTGCACACCGCCGTCCACTCATGAGCAGCTCGTCGGGGATGGTTTGACAAGCGGCAAATATGTCGTCTGTGAAAAGCCGCTCGCTCATACCCTGGCGAGCGCAGATCGCATCCTGGATCATGCACGCAGGTATCCAGGGAAGTTATCCGTCTGCTTTCAGCTGCGGTACCTGGCGCCTCAACGACGAATCAAGTGGCTGGCAGAGAACGAAGGGCTCGCTCCCTTCAAGGGCGGCCGGTTCACCCAGTTGACTCCATTTCCGCAGTCAACCAACTCATGGTGGGGACGCTGGTCGGTCGCAGGCGGCGGCGTCGTGATCACCCGCTTCATACACGAGCTGGACGCGATGCTTCATTTCTTCGGGCCGATGAAGTCGGTCAAAGCGGAAATGACCAGGCTTTCTGACCGCACCGAATCCGAGGATACCTGTCGAATGCACGTGCGATTCGCATCTGGTGCCGTTGTCGACGGACTGTGCTCCGTCGGAGACGGTCTTCCAAGAACCGATTTCTTCGTGGATACGGAAGTCGGGCAGATTGGAAGCCCGTGGACGACGCGGATTGATTCGAATGTCATCAAGGAAGCTGAGTCCCGAATACCGGACTGGTTCTCTGCCTCGCGCCCTTCTCTGGTCCGCCGCGCGGTGTATCGTGCGCTCCGACGCTCCGGAAACAGGCACCTGATCCCGAAACCGCGGTATGTCAATCCTCATCAGGTGTACTTGGAAGCCGTGGTTGACGCGGTCGCAGACGGTCGCGAACTGCCGATTGATGGTGATCAGGCCAGGCAGACTCAGGAGCTGTGTACTGCCGTCTATGAGTCCGCCATTCGCGGCACCACAGTCATGGCGTCCGACTCGCACACCTGGACCTGCTACGACGGCGTCGACGGTGCACGGTTCGCCGAAGCGTCACGGCGACACTTCGGACCACTTCAATCGGCCGTCAGTCAGTTGAGGCAGGAAGCTACGACTATGAGGTCGGCGGAGAGTCGACGCCAGTAAGAGAGGGTTGGTGCGTGAAACGCGGTAGCAACGGATTGAACAGTCTGGCAGTTCTCGGAGGAAGGCCCATCCTGCCCAGAGGAGTTCCCGACCATTGGCGACAGGTACGGCTGGCGGATATCCCACCTGTGATTCGCGCACTGTGGAACGGACGAATTACCGATGTGCATGGGCCGGAAGCCAGGCGCGTTGAAGACGGATTCAGGCGTCTCTGCGGGACGGCTCACGCGTTGGCGATGAACAGCGGAACTGCCGCCTTGCACAGTGCTTACTTCGCTGTGGGCGTTCGACCCGGCGACGAAGTGATCGTCCCCTCTTACACTTTTTACGCGACCGCAACCCCCCTGCTGCAACTTGGCGCGCTTCCTGTATTTTGTGAGATTGACAAGGCAACCCTCACTGCCGATCCCGCGGATGTCGAACGGCGCATCACGAAGAGGACACGGGCCGTCTGCGTGGTTCATACCTGGGGAAACCCCGCCAAGCTGGATGACTTCGCTGACATCGCGCATCGCTACAAGGTTGCGCTCATCGAAGACTGCTCGCACGCTCACGGCGCCTCATTCCAGGGTCGGCCCGTTGGAAGTTTCGGGGATGTGGGCTGTTTCAGCATGCAGGGAAGCAAGGCCGTCAGCGGAGGCGAAGCGGGAATCGCGGTCACGAGCAATCCCATTCTCTTCGATCGCATGCTCGCATTCGGACACAACGGAAGAACAGACGGGAGTGCCGCGAATGACTCGTTCTGTCCGGCGCCTCTGAGTTATGGATTGAAGTACCGGCCACACCTGTTTGCCATGCATTTGGCGGCCTGTTCACTGTCGCGGCTGTCCGAGATCAACTCGCGCCGCGCAGCAAATCTGAAAATTCTGTCGGAAGGGCTCAGGGAAGATTCTCCGCTTGTCCCGATCGAGACATACCCCGGCGCCACCAGAGGAGGATTCCTGGAGTTCCTTTTCAGGTACAGGCCGGAACAGGCGGGCGAATGGAGCCGCGAGGCCTTTGTCAGAGCGCTGAAAGAGGAAGGGGTCCCGATTTCGGTCGACCGATATTCCCAAGTCGGCCAGGATTTCCAGCATCTTCACCAGGCGCCGATGTTCGGCGCCGTCAAAGATGAGTTCTTTCGTGGATATTTCGGCGCGGCTGTTCCTAAATCCACGAAGCTGCCCGTCACCGAGTGTGTCGCCTCGAGGCTCGTGACAATGCCGGCATTCACGAAAGTCTCAGTCGGACATCTTCGCGCCTGTCTGGACGCCATCGAAAAGGTGACGACCTACGCCCGCATGAACCCGGCGCTGTTGTAGTGCGGCACTTCGGCCACCGTAGTGAGCCTTGCCCGTGACAACCGACCCTCTTGTCAGCATCATCATTCCCTGCTTCAACGCTCATCGCTTTATCGGTGACGCGATCCGCAGCGGACTGGATCAAACCTATCCGAACACAGAGGTCATCCTCATCGACGACGGGTCGACCGACAAGAGTCTCGACGTCATACGGCTCTTTGAAGGCCGAGTGCGGTGGGAGAGCGGCCCTAACCGGGGCGGCGGCGCTGCGAGAAATCGAGGCCTCCAGATCGCGAGAGGAGAGTACATCCAATTCCTGGATGCGGACGACAGACTGTTGCCATCCAAGTTACAGCGCGAGGTCGAACAGCTTCAATTATCAAACGCCGACGTCTGTCTCGCGCCCTATGAGGTCATTTCCACCGATGGGCATGTCACAAAACGCGGTCCCTCCAGCGCGCCGGCTGGTGATCCGTTCCAGTGGCTTCTGTTCGCCGACGCTCGCATTACACCGCTGTATCGGTCCAATGTTATTGCCCTCGCTGGCGGGTTCGACGCATCACTTCCCTGTTGTCAGGACCTCGATCTCACGTTGCGAATTGCTCTCACACAGGCCCGTTACACGTACCTCGACCAGATTGGTTACCAATGCCGTCGCCAGGCCGCGAGCGTGTCAAGCGATGAGATCCGGCTGTATCGCGTCATGGTGCAACTGCTCGGCACAATTGCGCGCGAGCGATTGGCCGGCGGAACGAATGACGAAGCCAGACGACAGGCGGTGGCCACGAAGATCAGCACATGCGCGCGGTGGCTCCTCAGATTCGGCGATACCCAGCACGCCATGAACGGTTTCAGAACAGCGGCAGAGGTGCACCATTCGGGTGGTCTCAATCAAGCCTATAGCGTTCCGGCACTTTGGCTTCGCCACCTCGTCGGCCCATTGTCAGCCGAGCATTTCCTGTGGCGGCTCCGGCGCGTGCGCAACGGCTGGCCGACCGGCCCTCTTGCTTCGTCGCATCGATCGTGAAGCCCCACCAGGTTTGCTTCGTCACTTTTCGGGAAACGCTGGGACCAATCTTTTCATCGGTCTACGTCAACCCCGCGGCGCAACTCGCCGGTCGTGGGCACGATGTCTCCATCGTCTGTTTGTCGTCGCTCGGTGAATTCGTGAAGCCGGCACTCAGACAGCGGTTCTTCCGGCTGCAGCACGAGACTCAACAGCGATATGGGTACCGGATCCGCCGCTTACCGACGGGCTCCAAGCCGTGGGACGAAATGTGGTGGGACCGTGCGTTGATGAGATGGGCCGCGAACACGCTTCCAGAGCTCTATCGCTCGCGGATCGCACATGCCGGCGGCGCGCGCGCCACGATTCTGGCGCTCGCGCTTCGAAAGCGGCTGCCGAAGACGCGCGTTGTCTATCACGTCTGGGGCCCGGATGCTGCAGAGTACAGTCTTCTCCGCAGCGGAACGTGGAGTCCCCACGTCACAAATCCGGGAGCGTGCACGGCGCCTTGATGACGCGCAGGCCGAAGCCATGCGAGGCGCCGACCTCGTGGTGTGCATTTCCAATGCGATGAAAACGTGGGCATGCCGGACCTTCGGGGTGAGCCCGGCGAAAACTCTGGTGGTTCCCTGCTTTTGTGATGCCTCACACGGTGCAGCTGAGGCCGTTCACCGAGACCGAATCCGTGCATCGCTTGGGTATGCGCCCGACGACTTCGTCGTGGCGTATTGCGGAAGCATGATTAGTTGGCAGTTGCCCGCAAAGGCACTCGTGGTTCTCCGTCTTCTGGAAAGCCAAGGGGTCAAAGTCCACTTCATGGGCCTCACGATGCACACGGAGTCGCTGCATGAACGACTCCGTGACGTCGGTTTTCCTCCGGAGCGCTCCCAAGTGCTATCCGTTGAGCATCGTGAGGTCGCCAGATATCTGGCCGCCGCCGATTTGGGAATCCTTGGAAGGAGTCTTTTCACACCGTCCACGCTCGTGAATCAGGTGTCCTCGCCGATTAAATTCGGGAAGTACCTGGCGGCGGGAACACCGGTCGTGCTCAGCGATGGCGTGAGCGATTTCGCTGAGTTGACAAGGTCGCACCGTGTGGGAGTCGTTCTTCCGAGCACGTGTGACGAACGGTCCGCCGTCGAGCTCTTGAAGTCGCACATTGCCCAGTATTTGACCGATCCCACGACCTATCGCGCGCGCTGCCAGAAAGTGGCTCGTGAACATCTCGACATTGATCACTGGGTAGGCCAATTGGCGGCCGCGTACGACCGCTTGTGATCATGAGAAATGCGAATCACCCCGTCCTCGATATGAATCTCGCTGCATACACTTCGCCTCTCGACGCGTTCGCGATGCCGACCGGCGTTGGTCAGCATATCGTCGGGATGTTCTCGGCGCTCCAACGCCGAGAGGACGTCGCCTTCAGTCTTGTCGCACCTCGCGGGAAAGAAGGCGAGGGCAGAAAGTTCATCTCGGCCCACCCTCGATCGCGGTTGGTGCCGGTGCCATGGCCGGACCGCCTGCTCCGTTATGCGACGGCGTGTGCATCGTTGGTGAACCTCGACTGGTGGATGAAGGACATCGACTGGGTCTATGTGCCGGTCGAGCAACCGGTGACAACTTGCAAGAAGCTGGCGGTCACGGTTCACGATCTCTATGCGTTCGAACCCCAGATGAGGGGTGTCCCCAACCGGCGGCCGCCCGGCCTCAACTGGCGGGTGAGAATGAACCGCATTCTGGAAAGAGCAGACCTGATCGTTACGGTGTCTGAGTTTACGAGGTCACGACTACTCGATCTCTTCGATGTCGCAAACCCCGGCCGAATTGTCGTCATCGGAAATGGCGGCTCTGAGGGGTTCGGCCCTACGCCTCATCCCGGGGACGCCGCCGTTCTGCGCCGCAGCGCCCTGCAGGCTCGCCGCTACGTCCTGTTTCCGGCGAGCCTCACTCACAGGAAAGGCGGGGATCTGCTGCTGGAAGTCGCCCGACTGGCGCATGCTCAGCAGACCGGCCTGAATTTCGTCGTCATCGGACGAAGGCACGATGCCGATCTGCTCGAGGCCTTTGAGCGGATGAAGCAGAAAACGCCGGAGCTGCCGGTCACGATGCTGGGTTACGTCACGAAATCTGATCTGGCTGCCCTGTACCGGCACGCCCACGCGGTGTTCCTGCCTTCACGTTATGAGGGGTTTGGGATTCCGATCGTCGAGGCGCTCGCGAGCGGCTGCCCTGTCTTCATCACAAACCAGGCGGCGCTGGTCGAAGTGGCGGCGAGCCGCGCTGAGATCGTCGAGCCAGATGCAGCAACAGCCCTGGTGGCGCTGACAGCACATCACTCACGCCGCCTGGCCGTCAGCGACAGCGAGCGTACCTGGGCAGATTGTGCCGCACGCCTGGTCCGAGCCATGAAAGGCGGCGCTCTTTTCCAGTCATGAGTGCATCGCGACGCCCGTCGGTCTATCACGTCGTCTCGAGTTTGATGTTTGGTGGCGGCCAGCGCATTGCGCTCGATCTGGTCGATCGGCTGCGCGTTGACTCACAGCTGGATGTAAGGCTCGTGACCCTTGGCGCACGTATCGCCTCTGAATTTCCCCCGCTTCAGCCCCACGATGCGCATCTTCCCTCGTACGACGGGCGCTACAACCGGCCGCGCTCGCTGATACGGGCCGCGCTGTCGCTACGCCGTCTTCTGCAGGCACGTCAGGTCGATATCGTTCACACCCACGGGTGGGACTGTGACGTCATCGCAGGGCTTGCCCGCACCGGGTTGCCAATTGAACAAGTCGTGCACCAGCACATTCTCGCGGAGTGGGCGAACTCGCCAACGTTCGTGCATCGTGTGCGCCGATCGCTGACGCAGGCCGTTCTGGGGAACCGCCACACGTCCTGGGTGACCGTGTCCCACGCCGTCAAGAGATCACTCGAACCCCTGCGGTGGCTGCGCCCATCGGATATCCGGGTTGTGTTGAACGGTGTCGACGTGGCTCGATTCCAGCCCCCAAAAACCGCTGCCAAAAACCTGGTGCCGGTGATCGGCGTCGCGGCGCGCCTTGCGCCGATGAAAGGGCTCGAATATCTCGTCGAGGCCGTCGCCGACCTCAAGCGTCGCGGACTGAACTGCGAGCTGCGGATCGCCGGAGAAGGACCGTTGCGCGAGTATCTCGATGCCCGTTCGCGTGCATTGGACATTGCCGATCGCGTGCGGTTCCTCGGGCATCAATCCGATATGAGCCGCTTCTACGAATCGCTTGATGTGATGGCCCTGCCATCAGTCGCCAGTGAAGGTCTGCCGCTCTCGATTCTCGAAGCGATGGCAACTGGTCTGCCCGTCGTCTCTACGCACCTATCCGGCATTCCTGAGGCTGTCGTTGACGGCGTCACAGGTACCCTCGTCCCGCCTCGTGATGCCGGCGCGCTTGCAGCTGCATTGGAGCCGCTGTTGCGCTCAAGAGGCGCGAGAGAGGACATGGGGCGTGCGGGACGATCGCGGATTGAAGCGGAATTCTCGTTTGAGCGCATGTCGACGCAGGTTGCCGCGATCTACGGCGATGTCCTGACCGTCGATCGACCGAGGTTCGATGCACAGATGGTTCGTCGAGCGTGAGACGCGATGTTTGAGCCCCTGCTGAGCCTTACAGCCCTGGTGCTCGTGATGTGCATGATCACGGCGTACCGGCGAACGCGGGACATTCTGCATCCGGCTCTCTTTGTCGGCCCGTTGTTCCTCTATGGCGCCGTGTGGGATCCCTGGCTCGTTCGCGATGAATTCGGCGTCTTTTTCCCAGAGCCTGAGCAGGTGAATCGCGTCCTCGCGTTGTATCTCATGACGGTGACGGCCCTGGCGATTGGACTCGTGCGCGACGCACGTCCATCACGGCGCATCGACCGGCGTCGAGGACAACAGCCGCTCGTCGACCGTGTGCGACCACAATTGCGCGCAATCGCGTTCGCGCTGACGTTTGTCTCGATCGCGTGTTATGGATACGGCCTCGTCAACGTCGGCGGTTTTGCGGCAGCCTTCTCCCAGCCCAAAGGCGGCGGATACGTGGCGTCCGGCTACGTCAGCGAAGCCATGAACCTGGGGCTCGTCGGCGCCGCGATGATTGCCCTGGCGCAATGCCGCCGCGGCCTCACCCCGCAGTCGTTGCTGTTGCTCTCCCTCAGTCTCCTGCCGAATCTCGTGCAAGGGACATTCGGAGGCCGTCGAGGACCGCTCTTTCTTGCCCTCGCGACTGCCACTCTGGCCTGGCTGATGGCTCGACCCAGAAGGCCAAAGTTCTGGATGCTGGCGACGTGCCTGGTGGTTGCGTGTCTTTCGGTGACCTTTGTGTGGTCTCAGCGCCAGCACATGTACCTGGGCTCGGCCAATGCCGAGGTGCGTTGGCAGGATTTCATTGGGACGTTGACACAGGACAACATCGGCGAGGGGAACAACTTCGTCTACGGCGCCGCCTTTGTTCTGACGGCGGAGCATGCAGGCAAGTTCACATGGGGCAAGGCATTGGCCGTGGACCTGCTGGTGCGCCCGATTCCAAAGCAGCTGTGGCCGACGAAGTACCGAGGATGTGGGGGCAACGTGGATCACGCCCGAGTATCCGGGTCTCGGTCCGTTTACCCCTGACGACTGGCTGGGTGCCGTTGGATGGCTGCCGTTGGCCGGCTCTGCGGCAATCAGCATTGCCGACGTATTTGGCGAATTCAGCTGGGCGGCGGTTGCCGTCTTTTACCTGATCGGCCGAGGCTTCGGCTGGTTGTATTTCATGGGCCGGACTCGTGGTGGCGTGTGGACGCTCCTGTCGCTGGAGGCGCTGATTCCATCGATATACCTGGCCACTCAGAGTTTTTCTGCCTTCTACTATCGCTATCTCATTCTGGCGATACCCACGGTCATTGTCTGGAGAATCCTCGTTCAGCCAGAGCGTCACCCGGCCCGGCCGGGGCAATCACTTCACCCCGCCCCCTTGCGCGTGACAAATGAGCCGCCCGAGCTGCCGGGGCAACGACCGGACGCTCCCTTCGCAGATCTTCAAGATGCCTGACGCGCCATCGGCTCCCCGCGTGCTCGTTGCGCACCTCGGCGCGAGACGACACTACGCGGTTCCACGGTCGCTGGCATCGATCGGATGTCTCGAACGCGTCGTGACCGACGCGTGTGCGCAGGTTGCACCCTGGAAGATGGTCGCGGCGCTGCCCGGTTCCTGGCGAAGAGGTTTCCTGGGAAAAATCCAGGATCGCCAGATAAACGACGTCGATCATTCACAGATCCAGGGCTGTCTGGGATTTACCCTGTCAAAACAGATGGGGCGCCTGCGCCGCAGGTCTGGCGAAACGCTGGCCGACTTCTGGGCGCGCCAAAACGAAGCGTTTGGCACCGCGGTGGCCGCCCTCGAATGGGGCGCAGCGGACACGGTCTACGCCTTCAACGGCTGCGCGCTCGAAGTGTTTAGAGAAGCGCGAAGACGAGGCCTTCGCTGCGTGCTGGACCAGACCGCGGCGCCGTGGCGGTACAACACGGCGTTACTTCACCGGGAAGTGGAGCAGTGGCCCGGCTGGGAAAAAGAACCCGCCGACATGGACGCGAGTGGACGAATGATTGAGCGCGAGGAGGCTGAATGGGCCCTCGCCGATCGAATCGTTTGCGGATCGAGGTTTGTGGTCGAGGCGATGAAGGCCGTTGGCGGACCCGTTCACAAGAGCACCGTCGTGACCTACCCCACGCCGGCTCCCCCCTTTACGGCAGTCCGGCGGAACCACGGAGGGAAGACGCGTGTGCTCTTCGTCGGTACTCTGCAGTTGCGAAAAGGCATTCAATACTTCCTGCGAATCGCCTCACAGGTTGGTGGAGATCGTTTCGCATTCCGCGCAGTTGGTCCCAGCCAATTGACGCCATCGGCCGAGAAGACGGTCCGTGAGCACGTCGATTGGCACGGCGCGGTTTCGCGTGGAGACGTGTGGGATCAGTATCGATGGGCTGATGTCTTTCTGTTGCCAACACTCTCTGAAGGCAGCGCGAACGTCTGCCTCGAGGCTCTTTGCGTTGGCGTTCCTGTGATTACGTCAATCGCGTCCGGCCTTCCTGGCGGCGACGGGCGCTCGATGCTGGTGAACGCAAGCGATACCGACGCCGCTGTCGCCACCCTCGAAGCACTGGCAGCGTCGCGCCGGCGAACGCCGAACGACAACGTTACGCGTGAACGATCGATCGAAGACTATGGACGCGCGCTCGTGGCCGCGGTGGGAACGCACCTGCCGGTCGGTCAACTCTTGGAACACTGAAACTGTCATGTGTGGCTTCATCGGAGTGATACGTCGACACGGGGCGGATAGCCCGGTGTCCAGCGAATCGTTGGAGCGTGGCCTCGAGTATGTGCGCCGAAGAGGTCCGGACTCCCAGCGTTGCTGGCACGGCGCCGAAGGCCGTGTGTCACTTGCATTCGCGCGGTTGGCCATTGTCGACCAGGACTCCTCGGCGCATCAGCCGCTCACATCCTCAATCGCACCGCTGACGGCAGTTCTCAACGGTGAGATCTACAACTATGAGGAGCTTCGTCGTGAACTCAGACACTATCCGTTTCGGACGAAGTCCGACACGGAGGTGCTGCTGGCCGCCTTCGCCGCGTGGGGCGTGAAAGGGTTCAGCCGGCTGCGCGGAATGTTTGCCGGCGCGATTGTCGACCAGAGGCTCAAGAGTATCTTCCTGTTTCGCGATCCCATCGGAAAGAAACCCTTATTCGTCTCGGACACGCCGGACGGTGTCGTGTTCGGTTCCTCCATCCTGGCGATTGCAGCCGTGCGCGGCGCGGAGGTTCGCCTGAACGATGGCGCCATCTCCGCATTCTGGCGCCACGAGTACGTCTTGCCGGACACATCGATTCTGGAGTCGTGCCGGCCGGTCATGCCGGGCGAAGTCTGGGAGTACGACTTCAACGGCGAATTCGTGCAATTGCATTCCTGCCGTCCGCAGGCTGCGGTGGTGGTCCCGCGCCGGCTGGAGGAGGCGCACGCGGAATGCTCACGCCTGCTTCAGGAAAGCGTCGCCCTCCGAGTGCACAACAATCCGAAACCTGTAAGCCTTCTGTCCGGGGGCATCGACTCAACGGTTGTCACACAGACCATGAGCAAGCTGGTGCACGGTGACAGCATCACGCTTGCCAGCAGGTTGCCTCTCACTCCTGATGAGCGGTATGCGCGTTACGCCGGCCGGCGGCTCGGCGTGTCGGTCCAGCCCGTCCGCATCTCGACACGGTCGATGGCCGATGATGTCCAGTGGGCACTTTCTCTCCAGGATGAGCCGCTCGGCATGATGTCGTTCTTCATGCTGGCGCATCTTGTCAGATGCGCGAAGGACTATGGGCGAATCCTGTTGACCGGTGACGGCGGTGACGAAGTGTTTCTCGGCTATGGCCGGTCAGCAGACTGGACGAGCCATGCGGACGTGAACGAAGCCGGCGGCGAGAACGATTGGATGGTCGGACCGCCGGCGCCGAACTGGATGAGCCCGTGGGGCAGGTTTGCGGTGCGGCAACAACTGCTCGGCCACATGTTCACCAAGGTCGATCGAGCCTCCGCTGAACAAGGCGTGGAAATCCGATCACCGCTGCTCGACTGGGACCTCATGGCTTTTGCGCGGATGTTGCCGCCATCCGTCCTGCTTCGCAACGATCGCATGAAGGCGCTTCTCAAAGCCCAGTTGCACGACTGGCCCGAATGGTTCATCGAGCGACCCAAGGTCGGGTTCACATTCCGGTTGCGCTGGCTGTGGCTCACCGGCGGATTCAGTGGTCTCCGCGAGCTCGTTTCCGATGAGGCGGTTCAGCGGTTCAGTCACTCGCTGCCTCCGCCATTACAATCCCGGCCGCGCACATGGACGACTGTCGCGATCTTCCGGCACTTCAAGGCAGTCTGGAAGCTTCTCACATGGACCGCGTTCGAACGTCGTCTCGCTGCGGCGCAATTGTCACGCTGAATCCCATTTTTCATTTCGAGTCCTTATGTCATCACGATCTGCAGTACTCCATGCCGCGCCCGTTTCGACCATCGCGACGCTGGCGCTGAAGAAACTCCTGTTCCCGGGAATGAACCTGCACGCCCGCGAGCGTTACCGCTACATCCCCGACAAGTTCGGCACCGAGATCGCGCCGGGGAGTACCGTGCTCGATGCAGGCTGCGGCAACGGCATGCTCTCGTATCAGGCGTGGAAGCGCGGCGCCAGGGTGCAAGGCATCAGCATCAAGCAGAAGGAGGTCGATGGTTGCCGTTCCATGTTCAACGAGGGGCGACGTATTCCGGACAAAGAGCTGCGCTTCGATAACGTCAACCTGCTGGATCTGGCAAGAATCGGACGGCAATTTGACGCGATTATCTGCACGGAAGTGCTGGAGCACATCCGTGACGATCGCAGTGTCTGCCTGACATTCTTCGAACTGCTCAAGCCGGGCGGATGTCTGTATATCACCACGCCGAACGCAGAGCACTGGTACAACAAATATTCGCCGCTCGACGTTGACGCGCGCGGCGGTCACGTGCGTGCGGGTTACACATTCGACAGCTATCGCGCCTTGTTCGAGCCTGCCGGTTTCACCCTCGAGGAAATGTCCGGCCTGGGCGGTCCGATCCGGCAGACGTTCAACAAGTGGATCACTGAGATGCAGGAACGATTCGGCGTCGCTGCGGGTCTGCCGCTCTTCCTGCTCGCGCTGCCGCTGCTGTGGATGGATTCCAGGTCACCTCGTGTACCCATGTGTCTTTTCGCGAGAGCGCGCAAACCCGCCAACGCTCCGACGTCACAGAACACGCAGACGGTCGAACAGGCTCGCTGCAGATGAAGGACGCTCTTCGTTGGGTTGCGCGAAACCGTGTGATCAGAAAACGGCTGCCGTCCGACCTTGGTGGCGGCGTCCTGTTTTGCTCGCCTGACGCGTTGCTGTCGGTCTGGAGGCCCGGGTGGCAATCGGAGCAGACGCTGAATCTGTTCGAGTGGGCCCGTCGCTTCGTCGGGCCGGGGCAAGTCGTCTGGGACGTGGGCGCCAACCAGGGGCTCTTTTCATTCGCGGCCGCTGCCGCAGCGGGCGCCTCGGGCCATGTGGTGGCGTTTGAACCGGATCCCTTTCTGGCGGGTCTCTTGTATCGCACTCGTCAGGCACAAAGCGCCGCGGCACGCGTCGACATTCTGCCGGTCGCGGTGAGCGGAAGCTCCGGCCTCGCGACGTTCTGCGTGGCTGCCACAGACCGTGCGCTCAACCACCTGGCCGATGTCGCCGGCAATCCCCAGTCCGGGGGATCGCGCGAGCGGTTTGCCGTCGTCACCGTCACCCTGGAATGGATGGCGCAGCAACTGCCGAGCCCGGATGTCATCAAGATCGATGTCGAGGGGGGTGAGCTGGCGGTCCTCGAACACGCTGGCAGTCAGCTGCTCGAGCACATTCGACCTCGGTGGATCATCGAAGTCGCGGCCGAGAACGCCGATGGCGTCAGTGCGGTGCTGCGTTCGGCCAACTACCGGCTGTTCGATGCGAATGATCCCGGGCGCGAGCTCAAATCCCCCGCCTGGAACACGCTCGCAGTCCCCGCGGAGAGGTGTGAGTCTGCCTGCGGTCGCTAGCCAGGAAACGTTACGGCCACCAGCCACGGAGGCAGGCCGGCAGGAAACGGTTGTCGTGATGTGGCAGCGGTTTGGTCCTTATCACGTCACGCGGCTCAGAGGGGCGGCCAACGCACTCGCCCCTCGATGGCAGGTGCTCGGTCTGGAAGTCGCCGAACGGGATCACTACGAATGGGATCGCGCCGCCAACACCGATGTGCAACGTGTCGTGCTGTTTCCAGGACGCGCTTATGAATGTCTCCCGTCCCGGTTCGTGCGAGCGCGCACACGAGAGGTCCTCGACCAGGTGCAGCCGTCGGCTGTCTGCGTGAACGGATGGGCGGCCGCCGAAGCGGTTGCCGCTCTCAAATGGTGCCGCGTGAACCGGCGCCGCGCCATCCTGATGTCGGAAACGTTCGAGTCGGCTCCCAACGCGCTCAAGCACCAGATTCGTCGCTGGCGCGTACGCCAATTCGATGCGGCGCTCGTGGGAGGTCGATGGCAGGCAACCTACCTTGCCGCACTCGGCTATCCGTCGCAGCGGGTGGAGATCGGCTACGACGTCGTTGATAGCGCGCATTTTGCCGGGTCTCCGGCGCACATCACCTGCATTCCCGGGTTGATCGCAAAACGGTACATCTTCGCCAACACGCGGTTTCTTCCTCGCAAAGGCATTGATGCGTTGCTTCGCGCGTACGCTCGATACCTCGTCATGGACGCTGAGAAGCCCGCCACCGATCCACCGTGGCATCTTGTGATCAGCGGCAGCGGTGAGATGGCAACGACGTGGAAGCAGTTGGCCGAAAAACTGGGCGTGACCGGGACAGTTCATTGGCCCGGGTTCGTTCAGTACCACGAACTGCCGCAGTGGTACCGCGCGGCAGGCGTGTTTGTTCACCCCGCGCGCCAGGAAGCGTGGGGGCTCGTCGTGAACGAAGCGATGGCCTCGAACCTGCCGGTCATCGTCGGACGCCGTGTTGGCGCGGCGTGCGAGCTCGTCCGCGAGGGCGAGAACGGGTTCCTGATCGATCCCGACGATACCGAGTCGTTTGCAACAGTCATCCTTCGTGTGGCCTGTATGACCGACGCGCAACGGGCGGCGATGGGCGACGCGTCGCGACGCATCGTATCGAACTTCGGGCCGGACCGCTTCGGTCAGGCGCTGAAGCGATGTTTGACCGGATAGCTCCTCCACCGATCTTCACGTGCAGATTCTCCACGTCATTCGAGGGCTGACGAATTCGTCAGGCACGACCCATATCGTCGGGCCGTTGGCGGAAGCGCAGGCACGACTCGGCCACACTGTCAGGCTGTTCTTCGTCGACAAAGCCGGACATCGCCCCGTCGTTCCGGATCCGACGCTCGTCGAGGCCAGGGGCTTCCCGATGACGGTGCCGACCGAGCACGCGGGCTGGTCGCGACCGTTTGCCCAGGCGCTGCCGGGCGCCCTGCGTGAGGCCGACGTCGTGCACATTCACGCGATCTGGAATTTCCCCACCTGGTGGGCGATGCGCGCGGCGTCGCGGGCCGGTATTCCCTATGTGGTCGCGCCGCAGGGCTCGCTCGAGGACTGGGCGCTGAACAGGAGCCGTCGTCTCAAAGCGATCTACGCAAAGACCATTGAACGACCGTACTTCAATCGCGCTCTTGCCATGCAGGCATTGACCGAAACGGAAGCGGCGCAGTGTCGCCGATTCGGAATCACGGCACCGGTCGCCGTTTTGCCGAATGGCGTCGACCTTGCCCTGATTGATCGCGCGCGGCAACCACGCGATCTCCGGAGGGAATTTTCACTCCCGGCGAATTCCGTCGTTTTTCTGTTTCTCGGTCGCGTGTTTCCAAAAAAAGGTCTCGATCTCCTGATTCGGGCCTTCGCCAGGCTCGTGAACAACGGCGCCGACGCATGCCTGCTGATTGCAGGGCATGACGCCGGGACCGGGTATGGCCACCAGATTGAGCAACTCATCCACGCGAATGGCGTCACGGAACGGATACGGCTTATTGGCGAGGTGGCCGGCGACGACAAGTTCGCCACTTTCCGGGCTGCGGACGCGTTCGTGCTGTCATCGTATTCCGAAGGATTGCCCGTGGCCGTGCTCGAAGCGATGGGCTGCGGTCTACCGGTCGTCATCACGAGAAACTGCAATGTCCCCGAGGTCGAGGAATCGAAAAGCGGCTGGGTGGTGAACACGAGCGTGGACAGCCTTCTGGAAGGTCTACGTCACGCGTGTGCGTGCGCACAGGAACGCCAGGCACGCGGAAGAAATGCACGTCGGCTCGTGGTGGAAAAGTTCACCTGGACGCGCATTGCGAATGAGAGCCTCGGGATTTACGGTTCTTCGTCACGACACATGCCTCTCCCCGTCGGCGCTTGACCCGCTGGAATGGCAAAGATTCCCATCTCGGTCCTGATACCCACGCGCAACGAAGCCGCAAACCTGCCTCGATGCCTCAGCATGATTCGGGACTGGGCCGACGAGATTGTCGTGGTCGACTCAGGCAGCAATGATGGAACACCCGAGATTGCGGCGCGGCACGGTGCGCAGGTCCTCAATTTCACCTACACGGGAGGATGGCCGAAGAAACGGCAATGGGCGCTCGAAAACCATTCATTCCGCAACGAGTGGGTGCTGCTGCTCGACAGTGACGAATTTCTGGATGAGCCCATCCGACACGAAATTGCCGAGGCCATCCGGCGGCCAGACATCGATGGCTACTGGCTGCGGTTTCGCCTTTGGTTTCTCGGCCGGCCGCTGCGCCATGGCGGGTTCGACTTGTGGAAGCTCTTCTTGTTTCGTGTCGGCAAAGGCGAGTACGAGCGTCGCCTTCAGGGATCTCAGACTCCCTTGATGGGTGACATCGAAGTGCACGAACACGTGATTGTGTCCGGCGCCGTGGCGCGCCTCAACAATCCTGTCCGTCACGAAAACTTCAACTCTCTTTATCGTTACATCGCGAAACACAACGAGTACTCGGAATGGGAAGCGCGCAGTTACTACGAGTGGCAGCAGCACGACGGGCTGCCGGCAGCGCTGTCTGGGTCTCAGGCGCAGCGCCGCCGGTGGTTGAAGGGCAAGCTCTTCAGACTTCCCGGATTTCCGCTGCTCACATTCGCCTATCACTACATCGTGCGCCTTGGCTTTCTCGATGGACGGCCCGGTTTCATCTATTGCGTGCTCAAAGGCGTTCAGAGATTTCATTCAAAAGCCAAGTGGTATGAGCTGTTCCTGCAACTGCACCCGAAGTTGGATGTGACAGATGGCGTCCGCGATGACGACGACGCCGCACGGGCCGAGGGTCGGGGATATCAGATAGATACCGCCAAATTATGAAGCAACTCGTTCAATCCGTCCGGCGCGGCACCGTCGAAATTCTCGACGTGCCTCCGCCGCAGCTCCGAAACTGCGGGGTGCTCGTCCGTTCGGCGACGTCGCTGGTTTCCGCAGGTACTGAGCGTGCCGCGCTGCAATTCGCGAAAGGCTCGCTTCTGGCCAAAGCGGTCAGCCGTCCCGACCTGACGAGCCAAATGCTCACGAAGATGCGGCGCGATGGAATCGTCCAGGCATTCGAAACGGCTCTGTCGCGACTGGACAAGCCTGTCGCGCCCGGCTATGCGTGCGCGGGAACGGTCGTGGGCGTTTCTCCCGACGTGACAGATCTGCAAATGGGCGATCGGGTGGCGTGTGCCGGAGCCGGTTACGCGACGCACGCCGAAATCAATTTCATTCCCAGAAACCTCGTCGTGCCGATCCCCATGCGGGCCGGCGGAGAGCTCGTCGGCTTTGATGAAGCGACGTTTGCCACATTGGGTGCAATTGCTCTGCACGGCGCACGGCTCGCGCAGCCGCAGCTCGGGGATCGCGCGGTCGTGATTGGACTCGGAGCGGTGGGCCTGCTCGCGTTGCAGATCCTCCGCGCTCATGGCTGCCGTGTAGCAGCAGTGGACCCGAATCCGGCGCGCTCCGATCTGGCTCGCACGCTCGGCGCGGACATCGTCACATCTCCCGACGGCGCTCCACGGTCCATCGCTGCCTGGACGCGGGAGCTGGGTGCCGATCTCGTTCTCGTGACCGCTGCGAGTACAGGCCAGTGATCCAGCCGTGCTGGCGGCAGACCTCTCGCGCGACAAGGGACGCATCGTCGCCGTTGGCGCCACCGGCCTGAACCTGCCGCGCCGCACGTTATATGAGAAGGAACTATCGCTCGTGGTGTCGCGCAGCTACGGGCCAGGGCGCTACGACCGCGAATACGAAGAGCATGGACGCGACTATCCGCTGCCGTACGTGCGCTGGACCGAGCGCGAGAACATGCGCGCGTTTCTGGATCTGGTGGCCGACGGCAGCGTAAAGGTCGGCCCGCTCATCTCTCACCGATTTCCGATTCACGACGCCGAGCGAGCCTATGAAGCGCTCGAGCGTCAAAGCGTGCTCGGCATGGTGCTGGAGTATCCGCAACACGCAATCGAAGCCCCTGGCCCGACCGTTGTGACGCCATTCCCGCCTCCACACGCCTCTGCGCACGATGTCGCCACGAAAGCAACGGTCAGCTTCATTGGAACGGGCAATTTCGCCCGCACGGTCCTGCTACCGGCATTTGCGCGAGAACAGGATGCCCAGCTGCGCGGCGCCGTTGCCGTCACGGGACTCTCGGCTCGCTCGGCCGCGGACAAGTTCGATTTCTCGTACTGCTCGACCGACGCGAGCGACGTCTGGCGCGACCAGGATTGCAACGCGGTCATCATCGCAACCCAGCACGACACGCATGCCCGGCTGGTCATTCAGGCGCTCGACGCTGGCAAGGCTGTGTTCGTGGAAAAGCCTCTTTGCGTCACAGTGACTGAGCTCGATGAAATCGAAGCGAAGGTTGAAAGCCTGGAACGCCTCGGACGGAACCCTCTGATGATGGTCGGCTTCAATCGGCGCTTCGCCCCGGCGACCACGTTCGTCAGACAGCATTTCGCGGCTACGCACGCGCCACTCAACGTCCTCTATCGGGTGAACGCCGGGCGGTTGACAACACGCGGGCACTCAACAGGCGAGCGTAGAACCGAGAGTCGAATCCTCGGTGAGGTCTGCCACTTCGTCGACCTTTGCGGCTATCTGACAGGTTCGACGATAACCTGGGTTTCAGCCGTCAGGTCCGCAACCGACGCCGATGAAGTGATCGTCACCCTTCGCCTGGCTAACGGCTCGATTGCAACGATTGCCTATCTCGTTGACGGTGATCCGGCCGCGCCCAAAGAGCGGGTCGAGGTATTCGGCGGCGGTGCCATGGGAGTGATTGAAGATTTCCGCACCGCCACATTTACCGCGCACGGCCGCCGGCGCCAACTGGGCGGCATGTTCTCCAGCCAGAACAAAGGGCATGCCGCCGAGGTGCGAGCATTCGTTCGCGCAGTCGTGAACCGGGCACTATCGCCCGTACCCTTTGACGCTGCCGTGAATACCACGCGCGCAACGCTCGCGATTGTTGCGTCTCTCGAAACCGGTGCGCCGGTCGATGTACATCCCTGACCACGGACATGCATTGCGTTTCATCTAGAGGCAGGGCCCTCCTCGACGAGTCGCACCGTCGCGGTCCCGTGGGGGCCTTCGAGTGGGCAGTGAGTCGCGCCTGGTATCGATCGCGGTGGGCCCGCACACCGCTGACTCATGTGGAACGCAGCCCAGTGCCGGTTGACGTTGTCATACCCCTGGGATCGAACGACCTCGACGTGGTCCGGCTTTGCGTCCAGGGCATTCGCAGATTTGTCGCCCATCCCATCAACCGCATCGTCGTCGTCACCGGCAACGTTGCGGCCGCCGCCGACATCCTGAAGGACCGTGACGTCGAGTTGATCGACGAAGCTGTCTGGGTACGTCAGATGAAATTGCCGGACGATGTCCGCGGTGGGGTGCTTCAGCAGTTGCTGAAGCTGCACGCGCGCCATCACGTGGCGACCGATCATTATCTTGTTGTGG
Organism: Vicinamibacterales bacterium; assembly: GCA_963811435.1. GTDB lineage: Bacteria > Acidobacteriota > Vicinamibacteria > Vicinamibacterales > JAMQPK01 > JAMQPK01. The sequence goes on along the minus strand of CAWERD010000002.1, from coordinate 655,036 downwards.
ATGCCGACACTGTGTTCCTGCGTCCGCGCATCTTTGAGCATCGCGGCCGGCACATCTTGCGGTACACGGACTCGTTCGAGCGCGCGTACTATCGAACATTGGACGCGTTCCTGCCACATGTTCCGCGCTTCCCCGTGTCGTTCGTCGCACATCACATGTTTCTGAGCAGAGATCTCCTCGATCGCTTCATTCATTCCTGGGAGCGGAACTGCGGATCGTCATGGACGGCCGTGGCCATCGCCGCCGATCGGGAGCAGAGGTGTGCTCTGTCCGAGTACGAGTTGTATGCCAACCAGCTGCTGGCCGAACGCCGCGAACAGGTGTTGCTGGAATTCTGGTCTGGCGTCAACGTCCGCGATGTCCCTGTGCCCGACACGCTTCAGCACGCAGTTCAGCTGTTTCCAGGCAAAGCATCAGCCTCCTGGCATTGGTTCCTCCGGCCGGAATATCTCACAAACCGCAGCCATTCATAACCATCATGAAAGTCACGACGGCCTGGCGTAATCGTGGTTTCCCTGACTCTCTCGAGGCCCTCCGGCATGCCAAGGCTTCGTATTCCATGCACGGCGAAGACATGGTCGCGGCGTCACTGCTGCTCAATTACAAGGGGGATCGGAAGTTCGTCGATATCGGCTGCTTCGACCCGATACGCTGGTCGAACACCTACTTCTTTTATCTGCGCGGCTGGCGCGGAATCTGCGTTGACGTCAACGATCGTCTCTCTGATCGATGGCGCAAGTTACGGCCCCACGACACGTTTCTTGCGCGGGCGGTAGGCGACGGTGGCTGCGCATTCTACCGGGAGCACGACGCGAGCCCGGCGAGCAACGAGGTTCGCCGAAGCCACGACGGTACTCACAGCGGACCCGAGAGACAAGTCTCTCCCGTCAGGCTCGAATCGCTGCTTCGGGAGTGGAATGGCAATGGCGACGGAATTGGCCTCATGAGCGTTGATTGCGAGGGGATGGATCTCGAGGTGCTGTCAAGCAACGATTGGAATCGGTACCGGCCCGCCGTCCTCATCGTCGAAGACAATGAAATGAATCTCAGCGGGCCCGTCGTGGGCTTCTGCGAAAGCGTCGGGTACGCGCTCCATGGACTCGTTGGGACTTCCTTGCTGTTCAGGGACCAGGAAACCCCGCCTCTTTCACGTTGATGGCAGCTACAGCGGATTCGCAGACTGCGTCGCCTGCACCGTCGGCAAGGCCGAGCCGGATTGCGTACCTCGCCCGCATCGCTCGCGTCTACGCACGGCGCTCGTCAGGTCCGCTTTCGTTCTGGTACGAGCCCCCACGGCTCAACGAACAGGCGTTCGTCGACCGCCGTCGGTACTTCATGTGCTTTCAAGGCAAAGCCGTCTATCGAGGTCCCTTCGATGAGAACGGTGTGCCGCTGCTCGACTATCACGGCGATATCGGACGTCAATACAACCCCATCGCCATTGCTCAGTACGGCCTCGCGCGTTTCAACACATGGTGCGACACGAGGAGCGAGGACGACCTGAGGGCCTGGCTCGCAGCGACCACGTGGCTGGAGCGGCAGTTGACGCCGAACCGCGCGGGCGTTTCCGTGTGGATGCACGAGTTCGACTGGCCGTACCGAGAGCCCCTGCAGGCACCGTGGTATTCGGGCCTGGCACAGGGGAGTGCACTGTCGCTTCTCGTCAGGGCGGCGGATGTCACGGGGGACTGGCGGTTTGCGAAAACGGCCATCCAGGCTTTCAAATCGATGACCCTCGATGTCGATGCCGGTGGCGTGCTGGCGAAAGACATCCTGGGGCGACTTTGGATCGAGGAGTACATCGTCCGTCCGCCCAGTCACATTCTCAACGGCTTCATCTGGGCGGTATGGGGCGTCTATGACTACGCCCGCTTTACCGGCGCCGCCGAGGCGCAGGCGCTCTTCGATGCATGCATCTCGACGATCGAAACAGCGCTGCCTGAGTACGACACTGGCCGATGGTCGCTCTACGAGCTTCCCGCCGGTGGTCCGCCCATGCCGGCCAGCCGGTATTACCACGAGCTGCACATCGTGCAACTCCGCGTGCTGCAGCGGTTGACCGGTGTCGCGACGTTCGGCGTGTTCGCGGACAGATGGCAGGAATATCTCGACAGCCCGGTGAACCGAACGCGCGCGCTGGTGGAAAAGGCCACCTTCAAGCTCCTGCACTATTGACGTGAACATCCACAATCCATCCGTTTTCCTTGTGGGAGGCGCGCGACCCAACTTCATCAAAGTTGCGCCCCTCTACCATGCGTTCCGCAAATCGGAACTGTTCGACGTGACGCTCGTCCACACCGGACAGCATTACGACGACCGTATGGCCACGGCGTTTTTCCAGGATCTCTGTCTTCCTGAGCCGGATATCAGTCTGAGTGTTGGTTCGGGCAGCCACGCCACGCAGACCGCGCGCATCCTCGAACGCTTCGAACCGGAACTGTACGAGCATGAGCCGGATCTGGTTGTGGTGGTGGGCGACGTGAACTCTACCATCGCCTGCGCTCTCGCTGCGGCGAAGGTCGTGTACCCGGATGGACGACGCCCCAAAGTGGCGCACGTGGAAGCCGGCCTTCGCAGCTTCGACCGGACGATGCCCGAAGAGATCAACCGCATTCTGTGTGACGCGATCTCCGATTTCCTCTTCGTGACGGAAGAAGCCGCCATCGGGCATCTCGAATCGCAAGGCGTCGATCCCTCGCGCATCTTCTTCGTCGGGAACGTGATGATCGACACACTGCGGCAGCAGAGCGCCATCGCCGACGCCATGGCCATGTGGACGCGCTTCGGGCACACCGAGTTGAGTTACGCGGTCGCGACGCTTCATCGGCCCTCGAACGTGGACGACGACGAAACGCTCGAGGCGCTGATGCGAAGCCTTTCGGACGTGAGCGTCATGCTGCCAATCGTCTTTCCCGTCCATCCCCGCACGCGCGCACGGCTCGAAGGGTTGGCCTTTCCCATTCCGGAAACCCTGCAGCTGTGCGAACCGCTCCGATACGTCGAGTTCCTGAGCCTTGTGATGAGAGCCCGGTTCGTGCTCACCGACTCGGGCGGCATTCAGGAGGAGACAACCTGCCTCGGCGTGCCGTGCCTGACGCTTCGCGAAAACACGGAGCGGCCGGTCACAGTGTCACACGGGACCAATCGCGTGATCGGCACCCGTTGCGAAGCCATTCTCGAAGAAGTACGCCAGACGCTTCGCCGCCCGATGCCCGGAGCCGTTACGCCACCACTGTGGGACGGTTCGGCAGCCACACGGATCGTCGCCATACTCGCTCAGTTGTGCACCCCATGCGCATCCTTTTCCTCTCTCACTACTTCCCTCCCGAAGTGAACGCGCCGGCGAACCGGACGCACGAGCATTGCCGCGAGTGGGCTGCTTCCGGGCACGAAGTGCACGTCGTCACCGGCGTCCCGAGTCATCCGGCGGGTCTGCCGTTTCCAGGCTATCGACGCGGTTGGTATCAACATCAGGAGATCGAGGGCATTCACGTCCATCGCGTGTGGACGCACCTGGCGCCCAATCGTGGTGTGCTGCGGCGAACGCTGAACTATCTCTCATTTGTACCGACCGCCGTGTTCCGCGCCTGGCGTCTCGGGCGCTTCGACGTCATCATCTCGACCTCGCCACAGTTCTTCTGCGTCGTCGCCGGACGAATTACGGCGGCGCTGCGAGGCACTCCGTGGGTATTCGAGCTGCGCGACCTGTGGCCCGAGTCGATTCATGCAGTAGGAGCGCTGCGGACTTCACTGCCCCTTCGAATCCTCGAACGGCTCGAGCTGTACCTGTATGCGCGCGCCAGCGCTGTCGTTTGCGTGACGCAGAGCTTCATCGCAAATCTCGAGCGACGCGGAGTCGACTCCGGAAAGCTGCGATACGTGCCGAACGGCATCGCGCCCGGGTTCTGGGCGGCAGGGTCTCGCGAATCCGGACGTACCCGGCTCGGCGTCACGCCGGATCAGATTGCCGTCACCTACACGGGTACCATCGGCATGGCGCACGGCCTTGGCACAGTGTTGCAGGCAGCCCGTCTGCTCGAGGCATCGCTGCCTCGCGTGCGATTCTTCATCGTCGGCGACGGCGCCGAACTCGCCCAGCTCAAGGCGCGCGCGATCGAATCGGCACAATCGAACGTGGCGTTCACAGGCCTGCGGCCCCGAGGCGAGATGGCAGACATTCTGGCCGCCAGCGACATCGCGCTCGTGACGCTGAAACCGGCCGAGACGTTCAAGGCCGTGCTGCCGTCGAAGATGTTCGAAGCGATGGCCGCCAGCAAGCCCATCGGTACTGGCGGTCGACGGCGAGGCCAGACGTGTGCTCGAACGTGCGGAGGCCGGACTGCCGGTGCCGCCCGGCGACGCTGTCGCGCTGGCGCGCGCGATTGCCAGGCTCGCCCAGAACCCCGCCCTGCGCGAGCGCTTCGGAACGTCGGGCTGCGCCTTTGTCGGCAAGGAGTTCGATCGCGCCGTGTGGGCCGATCGATATCTCGACATCCTCGCGGACGCGGCGCGCGGACTCTCGAGCAATGCGACGTTCACGAGGTCTGCCCCCATCGGCAACTCACCTCAGAGGCCACTCTGACGATTCTGAGGACCACCATGGCACTGTATGGCCTCCTGTTCGCGTTCGCGCTGATTGTGTCGCTGTGCGTCACGCCGCCTGTACGCGCGCTCGCGCGCAAGGCCGGCGTACTCGACGTTCCCGACGGCAAACGCAAGCTCCATCCCAGGCCCATTCCAAGGCTCGGGGGGGTCGCAGTCTTCATTTCCTTTTACGTGTCCTTGTGGCTGGTCGGCACGCTACTGGATTCACGTTCGGTACACTCGGCTTTCGAGCTCGCGGCGGCGATGTTCGCTCCATCGCTCCTCATCCTGGTCCTCGGCATTGTCGACGACAAATACTCCGTCGGCCCCTGGCTCAAGCTGGCGGTGCAATCGATCGCCGGCCTGATCGTCTACTACCAGCTGGAGATCAGAATCGATACGCTCGCACCGCTCCTCATCGGCAACCCCACCATGCTCGGCCTCCTGAGCCTTCCGGCCACTCTCTTCTGGATCGTGCTCATCACGAACGCCTTCAATGTCGTGGACGGGATGGACGGTCTCGCGACGGGTGTGGCCTTCATCGCCCTGGCCTGCATGTTCATGGTGTCGCTGCAGATGAATCAACCCGCTATCGCGTTCGCAGCGGCGCCGCTCGCCGGCGCGGTACTCGGGTTTCTCAGGTACAACTTTCATCCCGCGTCGATCTTTCTGGGCGATTCGGGAAGCCTGTTTCTCGGATTTCAATTGGCCGTCCTGTCGATCGTCGGCTCCCAGAAGAGCTCGACAGCCGTGGCTGTCGCCGGGCCCGTCTTCGTGCTCGCGCTGCCGCTGGTGGAGACGGCGACGTCCGCGTTACGGCGGTGGGTCAGTGGTCGTTCGATCATGCAGCCCGATTCGGCGCACATTCACCATCAGCTCATCCGTCTGGGATGCACGCCGAGGCGTGCGGCCGGCATCCTCTATCTCGGCTCCGGCCTGTGCGGACTGGCTTCACTGTTCGTCATTCAGGGCGGCTCCGCAAACATCGGGCTCATCGCCTTGTCATTCTTTGCCGTTACGGTATTCGGCATTCAGCAGCTTGGATATACCGAGTTCGCGGAGATCAACGGCGCGCTCAGGCGGTTCGTCCACCAGCGGCAAATCATTCAGAACAGCATCATCTGTCGCAGACTCGCCACCGAGCTCGCGAACGCGTCCTCGATGAACAGTGCCTGGTCGACACTCAAGAGTGCCGCAAGCCGGCTCGGCTTCTCGTACGTTGAGTTGACGCTGGAGTCACGGACTCTGGATCTGGACACGGTCCTTCCGCGGTATGCCGAACGACTCCTACCGGCCCCTGGATCAGCCCAGCAACCTGAAACCACGTTCGCCGTCGCGTTGCCAGGTCGCCTGATCCGCGGGCAGGTGGTGTTCAGCCGCTCGACCGTTGCCTCGCCATTGCACTCGGAACTTCCGCTTCTCATCAGCGCCGTGGCCGAGAGTCTGCCGCGTGTCATCGAGCGCAGTCTCAGGACCAGTGCGGATCCGTCAGACGCAACCGATCGGCCGCAGCTTTCCGGGCCCGCAACCGCCGAGGCAGAACCTCAATCCCCCGGGGCGAGAGACGCCAGGACGATCTGCTGCTCTTGCGGCTCTCCTCGCGTTCACCGATCGCATTCGAGGTCGTCAGTGGAACAGCTTCGAAAGAAGCTGACGACCAAACGCCTGTACGAGTGTGCGTCGTGCGGGTGGCGAGGATGGAAGGTGCAGACCATCGTTGCGCCACAAACAGTCGCGAGGACCTTCGAATCGCCCCCGGACTTGCGCGCGCTCGACGTGGCACTTCAGAACCTTCAAGCACGAACCAACGACCTGCGGATCTAGCGATGTCGTTCCGAGTGGCGTTTGACGTAGATGGCGTATTCGCCGACATGGAAAGCGCGTTGCACGCCCTGACCGTTGCGTCGCAAGGCGCGCCGCTTTCGATTCGGCCGGTCGCCCTCTCTGCCGAGCCGCGCGCGAAACTGACACCCGCCCAGCTCAGGCGCGCGTGGCGATGCGTCCGGCGCACACACAACTTCTGGGAGACGCTCGACGAGCTCGAGCCGCGTGCGCTCGCGAAGCTGCACACCGTCTCGCGCGACAGACGGTGGCAGGTCGTCTTTCTCACCCAGAGGCCGTCAACGCCGGGCGACCACCCGCAGATGCAAACGCAGCGTTGGCTCGAACGTCACGGCTTTCCGAATGCCAGCGTGCTGGTGGTGCCCGGTGCGCGCGGCAAGCTCGCCGCGGCACTCCATCTGAACTTCATTGTCGACGACGTGCCTCGCTACTGTCTCGATGCGAAGCTCGAGTCGCATGCCACGCCGTGCCTGGTCTGGCGGAGCGGCGAGTCCCAACTGCCGCCCGGAACCCGTCGCCTCGGCATCGAAGTGTTTCACGACGTTGGTGGATGCCTGGAGTATCTCGTGTCGCGCGACGGCGCACCTGAGAGAACGCCCGGATTTGCCGCACGTATCCGGCACCGGCTCGGCTTCGGCCCGCGCACGTCGATCTAAGTCCCCGCTCGACGCTCACACGCCAATCAGCGAAGGCTCGCCCCGCTCCAGCCTGCCTCACCGGCCTCTCGCCACGTAATTCAGATATTCAAGCTCTCCTGACACGCCCGGGGTGTCTTCCGCAGTTCTGATGCCCCGAAAGAACGGCGGTGACGACGGAATCAACCTGCGCGACTGATGGCTGCCGCGTCGGCAACCGGGAGGAAGCATCGGAACGTGGCGCCGCCGCCACGGTTGTTCTCGGCGCGAATCGAACCGCCGTGCGCATTCATGATCGATCGGCTGATCGCGAGCCCGAGACCAAGGCCTTGCTCGCGGAAGGTCACGAATGGCTCGAACACCCGCTCCAGCTGGTCTTCGGGAATCCCCGGGCCGCGGTCAGACACCACGAGCTGTACGAAGCCATCTTCTCTCGTCGTCGAGAGCACGAGATGTCGCTGCGCCGGCTGCGTGTCGCTCATGGCATCGAAGGCATTCAGCACGAGATTGAGCACCACCTGCTGCAGTTGAACGCGGTCGCCCAGCACGAGCGGAATCGCTTCCGCCAGGGCGCTCTTCGCGGTCACGCGCCGCGAGATGACCTCGCTGCGCGCCAGATCGAGCACTTCGCGAGTCACGTCGTTCATGTCAACCGGCTGGAGCGTGGCTCCCCCCTTTCTTAACAGGGAGCGCAGGCGCTCGATCACGGCGCCTGCCCGCTTGTCGTTCTTGATGATGTCGTCGAGCGCGACGCCCAGCAGATCCGGATCGATCGGCCGGCGTTTCAACAGGTTTCGCGCCGCCTGCGCATTGCTCAGCACGGCCGTGAGTGGCTGGCTCAGTTCGTGCGCAAGCGCGCCCGAGAGCTCTCCGAGCATGGCGACCCGGCTCAAATGCGCCAGCTGCCGATGTTGCGCATCAGCCTCAACCGCCGCCTGCTTGCGATCGGTGATGTCCCTGACGATGCTCAGAATCTTGTCGCCGTCACAGCGCACGATGCACGCCTCGTAGAACCGCTCAGCATCGTCGGACCCCATCGAGTATTCGAGTTTCTCGGGCTCGTCCGATTCGCACGCGCGCGCGAAGGCCTGCGACAGCGCCACGGCAACAGGCAGAGGGAGTACTTCGTGGATGCTTTTTCCAAGAAATGCCGGCGGCTGGACGTGCAGTCTGGATGTGTCCTTCGCATGATAGTCGAGCAGGACACCTTCGACGGTCGTCAGGAACATCCAGTCGGGTATCGCCCGCAGAATGGCCGTATTGCGCGCCTCGCTCTGGCGCAGAGCCTGAGTCGCACGCTGCTGTTCGATGGCGATGCGAGCGATCTCGGCCGCCGTTTCGATCAGCCGCAGCTCGTGGCGGCTGGGCATGCGCGGCTTTCCGTAGTACATCGCAAATGAACCGAGCACCTTGCGCTGCGGCGAAAAGATCGGCGTCGACCAGCAGGCACGCAGGCCATACCGCTCAGCCACACCACGGTAGTCCTCCCAGAGCGGATCCGTGAGGATGTCCGTCACGATGACGCGCTCACTCAGGTGCATGGCGGTGCCGCAGGAACCCTTGCGGGGACCGATGGTCAATCCGTCGATCGCCCTCACGTAGCCGATGGGAAGACTCGGGGCTGCGCCATGCCGGATATGGATTCCGTCCTCATCGAGCAGCAGCACTGAGCACACCATGCCGTCGGACCGGTCCTCGACAAGACGGACCAGGCAATCGAGCACCTCCGGCAGGGCTCTGCCGGTGGCGATCATTGCGAGCACCTGATGCTGCGCGTCGCGAAACGCCTCTTCGCGCCGCGGTTCGGTAATGTCGCGCGAGATGGCCAGCAGTTGGACCACGGAGCCGGTCGCGTCGGTAATCGGCGTGACAGCGACGTCGAACCACTTCGTCACGCCAGACGGAGTTCGCAGCACCGTCTGGAAGCGGCCGACGCCGCCACGCCGCGCCAGCTCGAGCGCCTCGTCCATCGCCCGGCGAGCCTCTCCCTGCAGGTGCCCGCCCAGCTGCCGGTTCAATAAGTCGCCTGCGTCCTCGAGCTCGAGCTGGCGCAGGCCCTCGGCATTCACATAGAGGATGCGTCCGTCGAGAGAGAGGATCTTCACGCAGTCGCCGGTACTCTCGACGATCCGCTTGTTGAGCTCCTCCGCCTGGCGTAACGCCTCTTCGCCGCGCTTGCGCTCGGTGATGTCGGTGGTGGTCCCGGCCATGCTGACAGGAGTCCCCTGCACGTCTCTGGTGAGACAACCGCGCACGAGGAACCATCGGATGTTGCCGTCGCGATGAAGCATCCGGTGCTCGACCTCATACAACGGCGTGTGGCCCGCAATATGTGCCTTGGCACGCTCGGATGCGTCCTCCACGTCATCGGGATGCAACAACCGCATCCAGTCGTCCAGATGGTTGCGGATTTCGTGATCCTGGTAGCCGAGCATCTCTTTGAGAATGGGATCCACGTAGATCTCGCCGGTCGTGAGTATCCAGTCCCAGATTCCGACACCACCTGCCGCTGCTGCGCGACGGTAGCGATCGTCAGTCTGCATAGCGTTCACCTTCAGTCTCCACCGACGCCATCGCGTTCGCGATGGCCGCCATGAGCGTGACATCGTCGAAGGGCTTGGTCACCGATGGCGTATCGACCGCGGCATCTCGCGCGAGCCAATCGCTGTCGCCGGTGATGAGCACGACGGGAATCGCAGACACCCGGTAACGCATCCGGTCGCGCAGATCGAGACCGCTGAGACCGGGCAGACGCACATCGAGGATCAAACAATCGGCGACAACCACCTCTGCTTCGAATTCCTCTGCCGATGCAAACAGTCGTACCTCGTGACCCAGCGAGCGAAGGAGGCGCGCGAGCGCGACCCGCACGTCATCATCATCATCAACAATCGCAAGAGTCAATGACTCGCTTCTTGCCATTAGTCCTGGCCACCGCGGGTGTGTGGAATCGAACGGTCGGCTGAAAGCTTGTGCTCGCGCCGATAACGTGCCGGCGGCGACCCGAACGTGCGCTTGAATGCGCGGTTGAACGCCGCTTCTGATTCGTATCCGACGTCGGCGGCGATCTCCGCAACTCCGCGCGGGGTCGTTTCCAAGGCGCGCGCCGCGAGTCGCAACCGCCATCCGGTCAGGTATGCCATCGGCGGTTCAGACAGGTAACGGCTGAAACGCTCGACAAGCGCAGACCGCGAGATGCCGACTTCCTGCGCGAGCTCGGCAATGGTCCACGCATGATGGACGCGGCTGTGCAGCAGCGCGAGGCTCTTTCCGACGACGGGATCGCGCGCACCCGCGAGCCAGCCGCTCTCCTGTTCGGGCAGGCCCGTGACGAATCGCCGCAGCGTGTCGACGAACAGCGCTTCGGACAGCTTGGCCAGCATCGCTTCACTGCCCGCGCGGTCGGACGCGGCCTCGTCGACAAGGTGCATGATGGACTGCTCGAGCCAGTGCCCTGAGCTGTCGGTCCTGATGTTGACCTTCAGGATTGAAGGCAATCCATCGAGGATGGGGCCCGAGAGCAGCGGATCGCACGCCATGTACCCGCACACAAACCGGGTGCTCTTTCCGCCGCCTCCCGCGCGCATCGTCGTGAGATCGCGGCTCGCAATCTTTCTAATCACAGACTCGGGTTCCACCTTGTGTGCGGCGTCACCAGCGCTCAGCTCGTGCGGATCGCCGTGAGGAAACACCACGATGTCTCCGGGCTCGAGGTCGAGCGACGGTCCACTGGCCAGACGCGCCCGCGCCGTTCCATCGACGACGAAGTGATACAGGATCAGGTGCGGGGCGCCCGGCGCGAGCGTCGGAGTCAGCGCACGCGCGGGGGGTGAGACGAGGGCCCACGGCGCAGAGAACTCCGCACTGAAGAACACCGCCCCCTTCAATTTGACCCCGCTGAGAACCTCGGAAAACGCGTCCACTCACTCTCCCCCGGACGATCGGCAAACTCCCGCGACGTCCGAGCAAAGCATTCTACCTGCGCCGGACTGACGGACAAGAATTCCACTCTCCCGGGCATTGGCCGTCCACCACCCGCCACGCAGAATCGCGTTGTGCCGGGCATGACGCCCGGTCACACCTGCAAGAGGCACGACATGAACCGGATTTTCGTCCTGGCGTACGGCGTGCTGAGCTACCTGATGTTCCTGCTCACCTTTCTCTACGCAATCGGATTTCTTGGCAACGTGATCGTCCCCAAGGCGCTGGACTCCGGTGCGACCGATCCCTGGCCGGCGGCACTGGCGATCGACCTTGGGCTTCTCTCGCTCTTCGCTGTGCAGCACAGCGTCATGGCACGACAGGGATTCAAGCGCGTGCTGACCAGGATCATCCCTGTTGCCGCAGAAAGGAGCACCTACGTGCTTGCCAGCAGCCTGGCGCTTCTTTTTCTCTTCTGGCAGTGGCGTCCGCTGGGCGGCATCGTGTGGAACGTCGATCATGAGCTCGGCCGTGCCCTGCTCTACGGAGGATTCGCCTTCGGCTGGGCGCTCGTTCTTGCCGCCACATTGGCGATCAACCACTTCGATCTCTTTGGCTTGCGACAGAGCTGGCGCGGGTTCCGCGGACAGCCGCAGGCAGGGCTGAAGTTTGCGACGCCGGTCCTCTACCGCGTCGTTCGCCATCCGCTCTACGTCGGCTGGCTGTTCACGTTCTGGAGCACGCCGACCATGACGGTGACGCATCTCCTCTTCGCGGCCGTGACGACGTCCTACATTCTGCTCGCGATCCAACTCGAGGAACGCGATCTGATGAACGCGCATCCGGAGTACGCAGGGTATCGCCGCCGCGTCCCCATGCTGGTGCCATCCTGGCCGAAGAAACAGCGCACCGCGGAGTCTCCCGACACGGTGCGTGCATGAACGGGAGTGCGCGATGAACGCCAGACAAGAGATCGAACGTCTCGAACAACATGCACCACTGATCGAAGGGGAAGGCGATCGATTTTCCGGATACGCCGTCATCGGGCAGCCCTTTCATTCGGGGCACATTCTCGCGTTACGGAGGTTTTCCGCATCGACGATCGGGCCCGGCTACACATCGGTCTGGCATCGCGATCCGTCAGGACGCTGGACCTTCTACTCGACAGTTGCGCCAGACCTCGCGTGCGCACGTTATTTCGGCCGCGAGGTCCGGCGCAATATCGTCGCGCGCATCGATATCGAGTGGTTGGACCGAACGCGGTTCCGCGTTCTCGTGGGCAGCGTCATCCGGTGGGACGTCGTTCTCCAGTCGTCGCTGGCCACGCGGCTGGCCAACGCGGCGGCCCACGCCATTCCCGAACGATGGTGGCAAATGCCTGCTGTGCTCAGGCTCATGGGTGTTGCGGCACGCGTCACGCTGGGCGCGGGCCGCGTGAATCTGACCGGCCGCACTCCCAACAACCAGCGGTTCATCGCCAATCCGCGCATGCTGTGGTCGATCGCCTCGACTCGCGCGATCGTCGACGGCATCGACATTGGTGCTGCTGGCCCGATGGCCGCGCAGGCTTCGTTAGGTGATTTTGTGATCCCTCAGCGGGGCCTCTTCGCGGTCACACGAACTCGTCTCTCCGCCACACACCGCTGACGATCGAAGCCACTATCGAGTAGGATTTGCCGTAGATCGTGAGACTGCTGCTATCGATATTCGCGTTCGATCTTCTTCCTATCTTCCTGATCGCCGGCGCGGGATTCGCTCTTGCCAGGTGGCGAGGCGCCAATGCCACCACGCTGACCCACGTGGTGTTCTATGCGCTGCTGCCATGTTTCGCGTTTCGACTGCTGATCACGTCCGCCGCCACCGGCCGGCAGTTCGGAACAATGGTCCTGCTGGCCGTGCTCGTGATGACGGCCATGGCGCTCATTGGCGCGCTCGCATCGTTTGCGCTTCGTCTCACGCGCGCTGAGACCAGCGTGTTTCTCCTCGTGGTCATGTTCTCCAACGGCGGGAACTACGGACTGCCGGTCGTGTCCTTTGCGTTCGGTGAAGAGGCGCTGTCGTACGGCACGGTGTTTTTCCTGACCGGTTCCGTATTGACCAACACCGTCGGCGCATTCCTGGCCGCGGCCGGCAAACGAAGCCTCCGCATGGCCCTGATGAGCGTGCTGAGAATGCCGGCCCTCTACGGCATCGCGGCCGCGATTCTGACATTGAGTACTGGTGCGGCTGTGCCAACGCCGCTGATGCGACCAATTACCATGATGAGTGATGCGGCCCTTCCGCTCATGATTCTGGTGCTGGGCATGCAGCTCGAGCGTGCGGTCGCACCGTCGCGACCGGCGCTCGTCGCAGTCGCCGTCGGCATCTCGCTCGTCGCGGCGCCACTCGTGGCGCTCGCTCTCACGTCTTTTCTCGGCGTATCGGGACCGGCACGGCAAGCCGTGGTCGTGCTCGCATCGATGCCCGTCGCCATCGCCACCACAATTCTCGCGCTCGAATTCGACTCGTCTCCGGATTTTGTGACAGGTGCGGTTTTCCTCTCGACGCTCCTCAGCCCGCTCACGCTGACTCCCCTCATTGCTTATATGCGGTAACAAATCGCCGGGCCCTGCCAGGGTTACAAGACGCGTCCAGAACGGGCGATTACGTAATGCCCGCACGCGGACAAATGGCAAAAGTGGTGATTTTTGGGCGTTTTTCCCGAAGGTACGCTTGTTGCCACCATGGGCCACACATGGCTGACCCCATCGCTTCGGACAAATCTGCGTCATCGGATTCGCCTGCGCCGGCTGCTACACCTGCCGCGCCACCGGTCACGGTCGCATTGCCGACAGTTACGGCGGCAGCGCCGCCTGTCACGGCTGCTACGTCTGCCGCCGTGTCTGCGCCCACGCCGGAACCGGCTCCGTCGTATTCGGCTGTCGCGAAAGATTCGCGCGTCAAGCCGTTGCAGCTCCTGGTGCTGCTGATTGTGTTCGCCATCACCGGAGTCGGATCGCTGATGCTGCTTGCTTCGGCAATGCGGCCACCGGAAACGCAGCCGCGTCCGGCTTCGCCGGCGACACCGGCACCGGAAGCCGCCGTCGATCAGGCAGTGGCTGCAACGGTCGCCCCTGGCGCCGCTGTGGAATCACCAGAGAGCACCGCGGCACCGAGACAGAAATGGCTGGCCAGCGCGAATTCGCGCAAAGCCGGCTACGGCGCGAACATGGTGTTCGAGCTTGCGGCCGACAACGACGTCGAAGTCTGGCGAAAGCGCGTAAGGCCGGTGTTGACGATGCGCTGCGCGGCGAAGACGACCGAGGTGTTTGTGGTCACGAATGCTCCCGCCACGATCGAGGGAAATTCGAACCGGCACACCGTCAAGGTGAGCTTCGACGACCGCGAACCCGTCGAGCAGACCTGGGAGCACTCGATCGACCACGACGCGCTGTTTGCGCTGAACGGCGCCGGGATGATGCGCCAGATCGGCACCGCGAAACAGATGTCGTTTTCGTGGCAGCCGTTCAATGCACCGCCGGCCACGGCGACCTTCAGTGTCGAGGGGTTCGACGCTCACCGCCAGACCGCGGCGAGCAAGTGCCGCTCGTAGCGGTTTCGTGACGGCCCGGACGCAATCATATCCGCCCACCCGAACCGAACCGATAAGACGCTCATGCGAGCACTCGGTCTTATCAGTGTCGTTCTTGCCCTCGGCACCGCATACTTCGTGTACAGCGCCCAGCTGACGCCATCGGGCGCCGTCGCCGCGCCGCCGCAACAGCAGATTGACGTGACAGGAATCCGCGCCGCCCTGCTCGAAATCGGGCAGGCCGAGCGCATGTACGTCAACGCGCACGGCGCCTACGGCACGCTGGAACAACTTCGGGCGGATGGCGCGCCCGAGCTCGGCACCGAGCGGCGTGGGTACGTGTTCGACGTTGCGACCAACGGTGCACAGGGATTCAAGGTAACCGCGAAGCCCACAGACCCCGGCAAACCGAACTGGCCGACCCTGACGATCGACGAGACGATGCAGGTGACGTCCCGCTAGGCTCGCGCCGCGCATGATGCTCACCGGACAGATTGCGATCGTCACGGGCGGCAGCTCGGCAATCGGCGAAGCGATCGTTCGACGGTTCGTTCGCGAAGGCGCAAAGGTCGCCATTCTCGATATCGATCTCGACGGCGCACGGCGTGTCGCGGCCGCCCTGCCGGACGCAGCTGTCGTGTGTGTGCGATGCGACGTGTCGGTCGAGGCCGATGTGAACGCGGCGACCACAGCCGTCGTCGATCGTTACGGTAAGATCGACATTCTCATCAACAATGCCGGCGTCCCGCCACTCATCGCCGCACTCGACGAGCTCTCCGAGGCCGATTGGGATCTGATGATGGACGTCCAGGCGAAAGGTTGCTTTCTCTGCTGCCGGCACACGATGCCGCACATGAAAGCACAGCGCCGCGGTGCGATCGTCAACGTCGCGTCCCTCGGCGGGCTCAGAGGGCGTCCTTTCCGGCACACCTACATCGCCTCGAAGCACGCCATCGTCGGATTGACGAAGTCGATCGCGCTGGAAGGAATCGCGCACAACATTCGATCGAATGCCATCGCGCCGGGCCCGGTGGACACTCGAGGCGACAAGACAAACTTCGACGAGCATCGAGCGGCCGGCGGGTCGGAAATCAGCTTCATGGTACGGCCTGAGGCGATCGCCTGGGCGGCGCTGTTTCTCGTGGCCGATGAGTCGATCAACATCACCGGCGTCGTGCTGCCGGTCGACGCCGGGATTCTCGCCGGTTCCCTCGAGCGCGGCCCGTTGAAGTTCCCCACCCGGTAAACAGGAGATCAGGAGGGCAGGAGGAATTCTTCTTAAAAGGAATTCTCCTGGTCCTCTTAATCTCCTAAACTCCTGTTTTTTCTATGGCAATGGACAAGCTCAACCCACAGGCGAAGGAAATGGCGGACGAGTCGATGGTCCGCAACCTCGCGGCGCAGGCCGAGGCCATATGGCCGCAGGAACAGCCGCTGTTCGACCGTTATCAGTTGCCCGTCGAGGCCAGCGTGCTCGACGCCGGCTGCGGCACTGGAGAGATCTCGGAGCGCATCGGCCGGATGTTTCCGCACGCTCGTGTGCTGGGCATCGACATCATCGACGAGCATCTTGCCATCGCGAGGCGCAGAAGCGCGCCTCTGGGCGATCGCATGCGCTTCGAGAATCGAAGCATCTTCGAGCTGGGGCTGCCTGACCGGCACTTCGATCTCGTCGTGTGCCGTCACGTGCTGCAGGCCATCCCTCACGCCGACCGCGCGATCGCCGAGCTCGTGCGCGTGACCCGGCCAGGCGGCTGGCTTCACCTGATTCCGGAAGACTACCTGATGATTCATTTCGAGCGGCGGACGCTGGACCCGGATGATTTCTGGGGTGAAGGCCCGCGTCAATTCGGGAGCGCTACGGGTACGGATATGCGGATCGGCCGCCATACGTACGGGATCCTGCGCCGGCTGGGACTGCGTGACATCACCGTCGACTACGTCGTCGTCGATCCGCTGCGCGTGCCGCGGGAAACGTTCTCCGCAATCTGGAAGGCGTGGCGCGATGGATACGCAGAAGCGGTTTCAACGCACACCTCGATCACGCACGAGCACTTCGTCGCCCACTTCGACGACATGATTGCCACGCTCGAGGATCCAGATGGCTACGGCGTCTGGCACGTTCCCGTAGTTGCCGCGCGTATTGAATAAGCGCGGCAACCACGGCACGGTTCCAGAGTTCCAGTTCCAGGTTCCTGGTTCGCGGTGGGCGCTGGATTCAGAACGCCATCATTTTTTTGTTGCGCGCGGAAATTCTGGCGCCTCCTCGAACCGTGGAACTGGAACGGGAACCCTGGAACCCGCCCGGCGAGCTCTTAGACCGATCCCACTGACACGCTCGCCGGGCGAATGTTTTGATTTACGCGGAACAAGTTCGTCGGATCGTACTTGCTCTTCACGAGGACCAGGCGCTCGTAGTTATCACGGAACGACGATCGCACTCGCTCCTGCCCCTCCTCCATCATGAAGTTGATGTAGGCGCCGCCAGCCGAGTAGGGATGCAAGGCATCAAAGTAGTCCTTGCACCACTTGGTAATCTTGCCGCTGTTCGCCGGCTCGGGATCGACGCCGACGATCACTTCTGCCCAATTCGCGTCGCGATAGCTGAATGCCGTCTGGTGCATGCCCACACGGTGCGCGGCGCCGTCGATCGCATAGAGATGCATCGTCGAATGCATGGTGGGCAGATTCGAGCCGTGACGAACGTGCTCGGCGATGGCTTCGTCGCTCAGTTCCTTGACGAAATCGGCACGCCAATACCACTGCAGGCCGGGCGGATACAGCGCGTCGAACAGGCTGTTCACAACCGGCAGCGGCATCTCCCCCTGGTGATCAAGGAGCGGCTTTCCCACCCTACGCATCGGCCTGGTCGCCGCTTCTGCCCGATCGGCCGGCCCCGTGCAGACCCACATCACCCCGCACACTTTCTTGAGGTGCAGGTGCTCGGGAAACATCGGCGAGGGCGGGATCGTCAGAAACGCGAAGAACCCGTTGACGTACTCGGGCGCGCGGAGAATGAACTCGCGATACGCCTTCATCGCTTCTGCGGCTTGTTCGAGCGGCCAGAATGTCGGCCCCGCATAGACGTTCTTCACCGGCTGGAGCTGAAATTCAAACGAGGTCACCACGCCGAAATTGCCGCCGCCGCCCCGAAGGGCCCAGAAGAGATCGGGATGAGTGCGTTCGTTTGCCGTCACGAAACTGCCGTCGGCCAAAACCAGGTCAACCGACAGCAGATTGTCGATCGTCAGGCCGTATTCGCGCGTAAGGTAGCCAATCCCCCCGCCCAGCGTGAGGCCGGCCACGCCGGTTGACGCGATGAAGCCGCAGGGTACTGCGAGGCCAAAGGGATGCGTCGCGTGGTCCACATCGGACCACACACACCCCGCAGCCACCTGAGCCGTCCGCGCGACCGGGTCGACGCGGATCCCTTTCATCGGCGACAGATCGATCACCAGGCCGTCGTCACAGGTGCCCAAACCGCCACCGTTGTGACCGCCGCCGCGAATTGCGGTCAGCATGTCGTTCGATCGCGCGTAGTTCACGGCCGCGATGACGTCTGCGACGTCGACACAGCGCACGATGAGCGCAGGGCGCTTGTCGATCATGCCGTTGTAGACCTTGCGAGCCGCGTCGTATCCGGAATCGCCGGGTTGCACGATGGCGCCGCGAACGCTCGCGCGAAGTTGATCGAGTGAAATAGGTTCCATGGATCCTCCTATCGCCGGGTCTGCTTCTTCTGAGGATCTTCCGCCGCATTGATGTAGACGATGTCGAACGGTCCCTGCAGACTGATTTGAACAACAGTCGGCGAAGCCGTCCACGCGAAGTGATGCATCTTCGCGGGAAGCGATACGAATCCGCCGGGCTCGAGCGACTGGCTGGCCTTGCGGTCGAGCTTGTCGCCCATTCCCACGTGGAGCGCGCCGGAAAGCACGGTGACCCGCTCCGTCATGCTGTGCCAGTGCGGTGGGATGTTGTAGTTGGCCGGAAATCTCAGCCGCAGCGTCACCTCACCCTTTTCCGAGGGATTGCCTTCGAGAACGCTGATCTCGGCCCCAGCCGGTAAAAAGGGCGGCGCAGGTGCCCATTGCACCTTGTCCGCCATGACGAGAACGTGCGTCGACTGCGCGAATAGAGGCGAAACTGCCAGCGTGAGGCCAAAGGCGAGAGACGCAACCTGTACCGAAACAAACCGAATGATGTTCATAAGCTTCCTCCTGGAAGGGAAGCCTACGAAGGGGAGCGTTCCGGAAGCGTTCGCGAAAGCGTTCCGCTGAGGATCCGTTGTTCCAGACTCCGGTTGCCCTGAAGGCGCGCCAATTCGAGTGCCCGCCCAAGGGTCGCCTGGCGCGCGGGATTCGGCTCGAACTCGCTCTTCTGGAGATACAACGCCGGAAGCCACCATACGTCTCCCCGTTCGAGCGCCAGGCTGATGGCGACATCCAGAATCGCCGCCGCGCGATCCTTCCTTCCGGCGAGGTCGTGCGTCTCGGCGAGCAACGACAAATAGTAGGGACGGCGCGCCTGCGCGCGCTTCGCGTCGAGTCGCTCGAGAGCCGATTCGATCGTGACGACGCCTTCGGCGGGCCGCTTCTGCCCGTGCGCCCAGCCGATCAGAACCTGGGCCCAGTCTCCGTAGTACGCGAAGCCGTACCGTTTGCAGAGGGCGACAACCGCTTCGGCGCAGTCGAGCACGCGATCGGCGTCGCGACGCATCTGGTGAAGGAGCGCCGCATAGGCGAGCGCGAGCGTCTCGCTATACAGGTGGTTCAATCGCCGCGAGAGCGCGACTCCCTGCTCAGCATGCGACACAGCGGAGCTTTCGTCGCCGAGCAGCCAGAGCGCGTGCGAGTACCAGGCGTGCGCGAACACCCCGAGATCCGATCCGAGGGCGGAGCGCTGCGGATTGCGCTCGTCGTATGCCGTCAACGCGGCTTCAAAATGACGCCGCGACGCCTCGAGCTCGCCAACGCTCGACAAGATACCGCCCATCGCATGGTGCGCCTCGCATCGACACGAAGGATCCGACAGACTGTGCGCGAGCGCTTCCTCCGAGACCTCGCGCGTGCCCTTCATGTCACCGAGCATGAAGCGGAGCGTGAAGGCGACCCACAGCCAACGCACACGTGCGTGCGCACGGTCATCGGATCGCAACAACATGAACACGCGACCGACGTTTTCCTCCACCTCCGGTGCGGCATAGCCGCGCACGGAATTCAACGCCACAGACAGGCTCGACCGCAGCGCCAGCTCCAACTGATCGCGATCGCGACCCCGTGACAGCCCCTCCACGATCGATAGCGCGTAGGTCAAGCAGCGGATCGCCTCTTCGTTGGCCGAGACGCGCGTCGCCACAGCGGCGGCACGCTCGAGAAACGGCACGGCACGGGCGGCCTGGCCTCCACGATCGAGGTGCATGCCAATGGACGCGCTCACCTCGTCGAGACGATTCCCGAACAACAACTCCATCCCTTGAGCAATTCGCCGGTGGATCAGACGGCGCCGCGCCGGACCGATTCCGGCGTAGGTCACTTCGCGGATGCGATCGTGGCTGAAATCCCATCGCTCGTCGGCCTGAACGCGAACGATATGGCGGCGCCAGAGCTCATCGAGCGCGCGGACGAGCGCGCCCTCCTCGAGGTCGCTGGCATTCGCGAGAATGTCGAACCGGAAATCGCGACCGACCGCCGCCGCCACCTCGGCGGCCGCGCGGGCGTCTTCCGAGAGCAGCGCCAGTCGCTCAGCCACAACCGACTGCACTCGCGACACTGCGTGGTCGCTTGACGCACTCGACTGATTCGGCAGATCCATCCGGCCGCGTTCGACAATGAACAGCGGGTGACCTTCGCTTTCGAGAAACGTGCGCTCCAGCGCGGCGGCGTCCAGCGGGCGCTCGGCGACCGCAGCGGCTAGTTCCGCCGTCGCCGCCGAGTCGAGCGGGCCCAGCGCGATCACGGTCAGCAGGCCGTCGTGTTCGAGATGACGAACCAGCCGCCCGAGAGCAGGATTGTCCTGTTCCTCTTCCGCTCGTACTGTGCCGACCACCAGGCAGTGCGTTTCGGATGCCGAACGCAGGAAGTACTGGAGCCATTCGATGGTGTCCGCATCGGCCCACTGCACGTCGTCGATGACGAGGACAAGCGGCGCCGCCGATCGGAATGCCTGCGCCAGCGCCTCGAAAAAGCGCAGGCGTTGCCAGCTCTCGAGCTCCCGATCGGGGATGGGCACGTCGGGGCGTGAGGCAACCACCTCCGGACGAAGTCGCGCGACGTCGGTCAGCCATCGCGCATCGAGTGTCATCAGCGCCGGCTGGAGGGCATTGCTTTTCAGCGAAGCGGCGATCGGCGTGTACGCCAGGTGGCCTTCGCCGGCGTAGCAACGCGCGACCACGGAGTGGACGCCTTTGACGCCGCACCAATCGACCAGTTCTTCGGCGAGCCTCGTCTTGCCGATGCCCGCTTCACCGCGGATCAGGAAAAGGCGCGGGTGGCCTTCAGCCGCGACGCGCCATGCATTGAGGAGCAGGCTCCACTCGGATTGGCGGCCTACCAGCGGATACGTGGCCGCGCGCGGCGCGGCGAGTGCGGCGGGCCCTGCCGACTCCAGATCGAGAATCTCGCGATAGGTCATCCGCGTCGCCGGGCTCGGCTGGACGCCGAGATCCTTCTTCAAGAGCGCCGCGCATTGCTGGTAGAGGTGCAGCGCGGTGGCGCGCTCACCGCGACGCGCGTGACATCGCATCAGCGCACACCACGCTTCTTCCTCGAGCGGGTTGAGCCGGCACAGCTGCCGGGCGTACTCGATGGCGTCACCAAATGCCTGATCGCGTTCCAATTGCTCGACCAGGCGTGCCAGCACGTTTCTCGCGCGCTGGCGAAGCCGCTCGCGGTCGGCGTCAATCCATTCGCTTGCGCAGTCGGGGAGGATGTCGCCCTTGTACCAGCGTGCCGCTTCCTCCAGCGCCGTACGCTCTCCTCGCAAACCGCGATCGGCGGTCTCCTCGAATGCCAGAACGTCAACGATGGCCCCAGCCTCGCCGCGCCACGCCAGAGTTCGCGATCCGGCGTCGACGAGCGCGTCCAGCCTGGGCCACACTTCACGGAGGTGGTGCAATTCGCGGCGGAGATTGGTCAGCGCCTGCGCGTCGCTCGATTCGGGCCAGAGGGTGCCGGCGATCCGTTGACGCGGTACTGGAGTGCTGCGGGCCTGCAGAACAAGGAAGGCAATGAGCTGCTGCTGTCGCGCGGTCGGCGGCCGGGACGCGGCGCGCCCCTCAGTGAGAACTCGGAAACCGCCGAGCAGCTCGACACGGAGAACGGGTGGCACAGCCACCACACAAGCTTACACGGGCATGACAGGGCTACCTGAGGGTTCCAGATTCCGGTTCCGATTCCAAGGTTCGTGGTGGCGCCTGGATTGAGAAGCGCATCTTTCTTTGGAACTAGAACCCGAACCTTCTGGAGCGAGAACCGGAACATCGGAACTCCGGAACTCCGGAACTCCGGAACTCCGGAACCCACGAGGTGAGGATTTCGCTATTCCGTCCGCAGCGCAACGAGCGGATCGACTCTCGATGCTTTCTGCGCCGGGAAGTAGCACGCGGCGACACCGACCAGCGCCATCAACACGACGACGCCGATGAGAGTGATCGGATCGTGCGGTGAGACGCCCGTCAATTGCGTCCTGATGACCTGCGTGGCGCCGAAGCTGGCGATCAGGCCCACCGCGGCTCCCATGGCGATGAGCTTGAGGCCCATCACAGAGACCATTCTCAGCACGTCGCCCCGTCCCGCTCCAAGCGCCATGCGGATCCCAATCTCGCGGGTTTGCCTCGCAACGGTGTACGCGATGACGCTGTAAACGCCGAGGGCGACCAGGACCAATCCGACAGAGGCAAACACCGTGAGCAGCACGAGGCTGAACCGCGGCTCCGCGTACGAGAACTGCCTGAGATAACTGTTGAGTGTGCCGGTCAACGTAATCGCCACACCACGATCGACCGCCCAGATCTCTTGCCTGACCGCCGCCAGGAGCGATTCCGGATCGGTTTGCGTTCTGACGAGAATCCCGCGCTCGAAGGCGCCGGTGACCGTGTAGGGAATGAAGGCTTCGGGACGAATCGGATCGATGATGCCGCTGTTCTTGGCATCGGCGATGATGCCGATGACTTCGAAGCTCGGGTTCTCGATGGCCTGTCCGTCCTGAAGCTTCTGCATCATCTTCAGGACAATCTGCCGCCCGATCGGGTTCTCGCCTGGGAAGTACTTGTTGGCGAACGTCTGATTGATGACAGCCACCTTCCGCGCGGCAGTGACTTCAGCAGGTGACAGCGTCCGCCCGCGTAGGGTTTTCAACCCGAGCGTTCTGAAATACCCCTCGCTGCAGAGCTGGTAGATCGCCTCCCATCGCTCAGTGTGGATCTTTCCCGGAATGTCGATGTCGGTTCCGATGCCGCCATACGGCGGCAGCGTCGACGTTTCTGTGGCCGCAACGACACCAGGCAGCGAGTGCAGCCGCGTCAGAAGCGCCTCGAAGAATTGCTGCTTGGCCGCCGCAGTCTTGTATTGCTCGCGAGGCAGCGGCAGCCGTGCCACGAGGATGTTATTCGGATCGAGCCCGAGATCCACCGACTGGAGCTTCACGAAATTACGAATCAGCAGTCCTGCGCCGGCGAGCAGCACCAGCGAGAGCGCCACTTCGCATATGACGAGAGCGCTCCGAAGCTTTCCGCGGCGGAAGCCGCCGACAATCCCCCGGCCCGAGTCCTTCAAGGGATCGGCCATGTTCTTCTTCACGGTCTGCAGCGCCGGCACCAGTCCGAAGACGATGGCGGTGAATACGGCCACGCCAAGGCTGAAAACGAGAACAGGGATATTCAGCCGGATGTCTGCCTCGTTTGGAAACAGACCTTGCGGCATGAGGCCCTTGACACCCTGGATGCTCATGTACGCGAACGCGCACCCCAGCGCGGCGCCGCCGAGCGCGAGCATCAGGCTTTCCACGAGGAGTTGCCGTACCAGCAGCCAGCGGCCCGCCCCGAGCGACGTGCGAATCGCCATTTCCTTTTCGCGCGCGGCCGCACGCGCAAGCAGCATGTTGGCAACGTTGGTGCACGCAATCAACAACAGCACGCACACCGCGGCGAACAGCGTATAGAGGGTCGTTCGGAACTGGCGTACGAGGCCGTCCAGCCAGCTGATGACGTGGACGGTGAACTTTGGTGGATAGTTGTCCGGATACACCTTCGCGATCCTGCGCGCGACGATGTCCATTTCCGCAGTCGCGCGCTCGAAGGTGACGCCACGCTTCAACCTGGCCTGGAACACCACGTAGCGGTTCTTCTGCTCGGGATCGGCGCGATCGAGCTTCATCGGCTTCCACAGGTCGGCGGCCTGCTTCGTAAAGCGCGGCGGCATCACAC
Source organism: Vicinamibacterales bacterium (assembly GCA_963811435.1). Taxonomy (GTDB): domain Bacteria; phylum Acidobacteriota; class Vicinamibacteria; order Vicinamibacterales; family JAMQPK01; genus JAMQPK01. Next base: position 631,059 of record CAWERD010000002.1, on the reverse strand, counting down.
CGACGCAGGTCGTCGGGACGCCGTTGATGACGAACGTGCGCCCCACGACGCTTGGGTCAGTGCTGTACTGCGCGACCCACATTTTGTGGGACATCACAAACACTGGAGGCGCTCCCGGCGCGACGTCGGCATCGACAATGCCCCGGCCGAGTTGCGGCGGGACGCCGAGAAACCGGAACGTGTTCGGCGTCACCAGGCCGGCAGCAAACTGCAGCGTCCCGTCTTTGGTGGTGATTAGCGCGTCTTCGAACCCGCCGCCGATGACGTCTTCGAAGACCTGGCTCTGCTCCTGATAATCGAGAAACTCGGGCGTCTGAAATGCCTGGCGCCCGCCGGGCTGGCTTCGGCTCGAATCGCGAATCTGGACATAGGCAATACGGTCGACCTCCGTGTACGGCGCCGGATCGAGCAGGACGTTCTGAATCACGCTGAAAATCGCCGCGGCGCTCCCAATCCCGAGCGCCAGGGTAAGCATGGCAAGCGCCGTGAATCCAGGCCGCTTAATCAGGCCGCGGAAACCATAGCGGACGTCCTGCCACACGTTCTGAAGCATCTGCCCCCCCTTAGACGACACCACTCCCCGTTAAGTTGGTTACTCCTAATACGGTTTAGCGCCGGGAAGGTTGCGGCCCGTGAGACAATCGGCCATTCCGAGTTGATGCTGCGGCGGTTTCCCCCCTTCCTGCTCCTCGTCTTGTTGGTCGCCACGACAACATCCCAAGCGCAGAGCCGCGATGGAGACGACCCCCCAAAGCGGGCGGCGATCGTCCGCGTGGACGAGGGCGCCATCCGCGTCGACGGACGTCTGGACGATCGCGCCTGGGAGCAGGCGGTCGCGGTGACCGATTTCACACAGAAAGAGCCGGTCGAGAACGCGCCGCCGACCGAACGCATGGAAGTGAAGTTTGTTTACACCGACGACGCACTGTATGTCGGCGCACGCATGTACAGCTCCAACCCATCGACGATTCAGGCGCCGCTCGGCCGTCGCGACAACATGGGCTCGCAGGCGGAACACTTCTTCATCTCGCTCGATACCTATCACGACCGCCGGACGGCGTACACCTTCGGCGTCAGCGCCTCGGGTGTTCGTCTCGATCGCTACCATCCACGCGACGATGAAGAATCCGCCGAAGCGGGTTTCGATCCGGTCTGGGAAGCGCGGACGGCGATCGATGGACAGGGATGGACGGCAGAGCTGTGGATCCCGTTCGCGCAGCTTCGATTCATCGAACAGACGGATCAGGTCTGGGGGCTCAACATTGCACGCTTCACGCCGACGCTGGATGAAGAGGACTATTGGATCGTCGTGCCGCGCACGCAAAGGGCATGGGCGTCACGCTTCGGGGTGATCGAAGGGATCCGAGGCGTGCGGCCGAGCAGCCGCATCGAGCTGCTTCCCGTCGTCGTCGCCTCGTCAACATTGAACGCGAATCGCGATCCGCGGAATCCTTTCGACGACGGGCGGAATTACCTCGGGCGCGTCGGGGCCGATTTCAAGATGGGGTTAGGGCCAAGCCTGACGCTCGAAGCGACCTTCAATCCCGATTTCGGTCAAGTCGAGGCCGATCCCGCCGAAGTCAATCTGACGGCATTCGCGACACGATTTCCCGAGCGGCGGCCGTTTTTCACGGAAGGATCGCGGCTGCTGACGACGCCAAACCAGTCGAAGTTCTTCTATTCGCGGCGTATCGGCGCGCGTCCCGTCGGGCCGGCTCCAGGCGATTACGTCGAGTATCCCGATACGGCGACGATTCTGGCGGCGGGGAAGATTACAGGCCGCCTGCAGTCACGCACATCCATCGGCATTCTCGCTGCGGTGACCAGTGATGAGTCGGCAAGAATCGCAACGGCGGCCGGATCGTCTTTAACGAAAATCCATGTCGGGCCAACTGTGTCCTACGGAGTGGGACGCGTGCAGCAGGAGTTCGGACAGCTGGGATCGACCGTCAGCGCGCAGATGGCGATGCTGCATCGGAATGTGAGCGCCGGCGATCCGCTGGCCGACCTGCAGGCGCGCAACGCGTTTACCTACGGAGCAGACACCCTGCTGCGCTTCAAGGGCGGTGAGTACGAGCTCGTCTGGGCCGGTCTGGGTACCTTTGTCACCGGCGACACGAAAGCGATCGAAGCGATTCAACGGGCCCCGGAGCATTACCTGCAGCGGCCCGACCAGGACTACGGCCGCCTCGATCCGACGCGGACGTCGCTGTCCGGCTACTCGCAGACGATGAGCTTCACCCGTATCAGCGGACGCCACTGGCTGTTCGGCGTGTCGTCCATCTATGACAGCGTGGCGTTCGAAGCCAATCAGATCGGTCAGATGAACGGGGCCGACGGCATCCAGCCAAACGTCAACGTGACCTATCGCGAGACGCAGCCGGGGCGCAGGTTTCGAAACTATTCGATTCGGGTGAGCCAGCAGAACGAATGGAACCACGGCTGGAACCGCCAGACCGGAAGCGTTGGTGCGACAGTCAACGTGACGTGGCTGAATTTCTGGACTTCGAGTATCGGCATCAGCCGGTTGTTTCGTGGAGAAGACGCGAGGCTCACGCGTGGCGGCCCGCTGATGGGAACGGCGCACGGCTGGACCGCGAACGCGTCCGTGGGAAACAGCGTGACCGCGCAGACGCGGTGGACCGGATCGGCAGTGGCGGCAGAGAACGAGCTTGGCGGCATGACGCGCCGCGTCAACGGATCGTTCTCGTTTCGGCCCGCGCCCCGATGGCAGCTGTCGGTTGCGCCGTCCTACGAACGGCTGATCGACGCGCAACAGTACGTCTCGACGCTCAGCGGGGGCCGTCCGGAGACCTTTGGCAGCCGCTACATCTTTGCCTATATCGAGCGAAGCACGTTCTCCAGTGAGTTTCGCATGGGCTTTACGTTGAAGCCCGACGTGAACGTCGACGTCTACGCCGAGCCATTCGCCGCCTCGGGCCGCTATTACGATTACGGCGAGTTGCTCGAGCCCGCGAGCCGCGAGCGCATCACCTACGGAACCTCGGGCACGCGGCTCGAGCTCGGTCAGAACGGCGACCGCGTCGTCACGGTGGGCAATTCGTCGTTCACGCTGCGGCAGCGCGACTTCAACATCCGCTCGTTCCAGAGCAACGTAGTGCTGCGATGGGAATGGCGTCCGGGCAGCACGATGTATGTCGTGTGGCAGCAGAACCGCGACGCCCAGGACGCGATCGGCTCGCGCGTCAATCTGGGCGATGTGTTTCGATCGGTCCGGGCACCGGGCACCAATATTTTTCTGGTGAAGACGTCGTTCTGGATCCCGGTGTCGTAGTTCTTGCGCGCACCGCGCACGGCGGCAAACAGTCTTGCGGATGGGGTTGAAGGGGACTAGTCTTACTTCAAACTATTCAAATGAAAACACGAACAATGCTCTCGCGGCGTGAAATCCTCATCGGTGGCCTGATGGCCGGGGCCGCACGACTCGTTCCCGATGATGTGGTACATGCGGCGGCATCCCAGCCCAGCACGAAGGTCACTTTCGATGTCCCGCCGGGCGGCGTCGACTGTGCGGTCCACGTGTTCGATCCGAAACGCTTTCCGTACTGGCAGGGCCGCACGTACACGCCAGAACCCGCGACCGTCGCAGAGCTCCGCCAGGTACTTCAGGCACTCAAGCTCGAGCGGGTCGTCGTCGTGCAGGGAACGCCGTACGGCACGGACAATAGTTGTGTGGTCGCGAGCGTCCGCGAGCTTGGCAGCCGCGGGCGCGGTGTGGCAATCATCGACGAGAAGACGCCGGAAGCAGCGCTCGACGACATGCACCAGGCCGGCGTTCGTGGTGTCCGTCTTTCGCTCAATGCGGCCGCCGATCCTGCAACGGCCCGGCAACGCCTGAAAATGACCGTCGATCGCCTGAAAACGAGGAAGAACTGGAGCCTCCAACTCTCGGCCAACGCCGCAACGTACGAGATTCTTCGAGACGAGCTGATGGCGCTGCCGATGACCCTCGTCGTGGATCATTTCGGCCAGGTGCAGGTCTCGGAGGGTGTCGGACAGCGAGGGTTTGGCACAGTCCTCGAGCTGCTGAAATCGAGCAAGGCGTACGTAAAAATTTCGAACGCTGACAGTTTCGCGACGCGACCGGATTTGTCGGACGTGACACCGTACGCGAAGGCGCTCATCGCCGCCAACCCGCAGCGCGTCGTGTGGGGCACGGCATGGCCGCATCCGACAGCGGGAAACGTCGAAGGCCGCAAGCCCACCGACCTCGCGCCTCATCGCCAGGCCGACGATGGGCGCACGATGAACATGTTGCCGGTGTGGGCGCCTGATGCTGCGACGAGACGGATGATTCTGGTTGAAAATCCGGCGCGCCTGTACGGATTCTAGTTTCGGGGGAACGATGCCAATTTACGAATACGAATGCCGCGGCTGCGGAAGCCGCTTTGAAAAAATCGTCTACGGATCGACTCAGCCGGCGTGTCCATCATGCAACAGCGCCGACCTCGAGCGCCTGCTGTCGACCTTCGCGGTCTCGTCCTCGGGCGGTCGGACCACCGACGCCCCCACCGCATGCGGCACCTGCGGCGATCCACGCGGCCCAGGGTCGTGCTCGATTAACTAGCTGATGATTCGCCTGCTTGCCGTCGCGCTCGTCGTCGTGCTGAGCGCGTGTGCGCGCGAGCAGCCGGCGGCCCCACAAACTCCGCCCGCTTCGACACTCGATGTGGTCGAGCTCACCGCACTCGATGCACGCGACCGGATGGCGGCGGGCACCCTCACATCGCACGCGTTGACCCAAGCTTATCTGGATCGCATCGCGAAGATCGACGACGCAGGGCCGACGCTGGGCGCCGTCATCGAGCTCAATCCAACGGCGCTGGCCGATGCCGACGCGCTCGATGCCGAACGGAAGGCTGGAAACGTTCGCGGCCCGCTGCACGGCATTCCCGTTCTGCTCAAGGACAACATCGACGCAGTCGGGATGGTCAACTCCGCCGGCTCGCTCGCGCTTGCGGAGAATCGCCCGAAACAGGATGCGTTCATTGTCACGCGGTTGCGGGATGCGGGCGCGGTGATTCTCGGTAAGGCGAACCTGAGCGAATGGGCGAACTTCCGCTCGACACGATCGACATCGGGCTGGAGCTCGCGGGGAGGACAGACAAAAAACCCGTACGTGCTCGATCGGAATCCATGCGGTTCGAGCTCGGGGACGGGTACAGCGATCGCCGCCAGCCTTGCCGCCATCGGAGTCGGCACTGAGACCGACGGAAGCATCATTTGCCCGTCATCGGTCAGCGGGCTTGTCGGATTGAAGCCAACGGTTGGCGTCGTCAGCCGCCGCGGCATCATCCCTATCTCAGTTTCGCAGGACACCGCAGGCCCGATGGGCCGTACGGTCGGCGACGTCGCGCTTCTGATGAACGCGCTCGCGGGAGTTGACGATCAGGATCCGGCCGGTCCATCCGCCAAAGGCCATATTCCTGCCGACTACACCACCTCTCTCAAGGCCGATGCGCTCAAGGGCAAACGGTTCGGTGTCCTCCGTCAGGCGATGGGATTCCATCCTGTGTCGGATGCGGCGGTCGACAAGGCAATCGAGGTGCTCAAAGCCCAGGGGGCCGAGGTCGTTGACATCAAGCTGGCCACGTACAACGCGTGGGATGAACCAGAGCTTGAAGTGATGCTGTACGAATTCAAGGACGGTCTCAATCATTACTTGAAAGGCAGCGGCTCGCCGCATGCCTCGCTCGAGGCGCTGATCGCCTTTAACAAGGCGAACGCAGACAAGGTGATGCCGTTTTTCGGACAGGAATTGTTCGAGCGTGCCCAGGCGAAGGGCCCGCTCACCGATGCCGCCTACAAGAAGCTGCGCGACGATGCGCGGAGGCTGGCGGGCAAAGAAGGGATTCTCGCCGCACTCGATCGCGGCAAGCTCGACGGCATCATCGCGCCGAGCGTGTCTCCTGCATGGCCGACCGATCACGTGCTCGGCGATCGTTTTCTGGGTGCGGGATACGGCGCCGCTGCGGTCGCGGGCACACCGAGCATCACCGTGCCGATGGCCGAGGCGCAGGGACTTCCCGTCGGCTTCACCATCATGGGTCGCGCGTACAGCGAGCCCGATCTGATTGGGTTTGCGTTTGCCATCGAGCAGGCGACAAAGGCCCGCAAGCCGCCGCAATACCAAAGAACGATCGACTGAGCTATTCCATACGTGGGAGGGCGGAGGAGTCTCAACAACAAGAACATCCTCCCTACGGCGCTTTTCAAAAGTACGTAGTGTCCGGCTTTAGCCGGACCTAGCACGCCGTGCGCGATCCGAAGGCAGTTGGGATGGCATTGCTGCCTCGCGAATCCGAAGTTTCCGCCTCCGCGAAGCTACGGCGGACGCGCCGAAGCCTTGGCTTAGGCGGGCCGGGGCCGGACCGCGCTGCTCAACGGGGCCGCGTTCACTGTCTCGCTTTGACCTGATCGTAGATGGTGCCGATATTCCCGCGCAGGCGCACGGCACCCCCGGGATACTTCTCGTATTCGGGCAGCGTGACGGCGTCCATCACCTGCTCACGCGTCTTTCCCGCCGCGATTTCCTTGGCGACCGAAGCCTGCAGATTTGTAAAGAAGGCGCGCAGTTTCATGACGTCGGCCTGCGTGCCGATCTGACCATGCCCGGGCACCATCGTCGCGGTCGGCGAAATCGCGACACCTTTGTCGAGCCACTCGACCCAGTCGAAGCTGTTCCCGGAAGCATCCATGGCCGGCACCCAGTTGCTCGAAAAGGTATCTCCCCACTGGATGACGTTCGAGTTCTTGAAAAACACGAGCGTGTCGCCGTCGGTGTGAGCCTTTCCGAAATGGTAGAGATGCACTTCGTCGCTGCTCAAGGCAAACACCATCTCGGTGTCGTACAGGAGCGTCGGCGCCGACTTTTTCGGATCGGTGGTTTGAGCCATCTTGAGGTTCATCTGTGCCAGGCTCAGCCGATCCTGTGCATCCGGGATCGTGGCGGCGTTGCCCGCTTTCTTGGCCGCAGCGAGATCGTCCTCAGCCCGCTTGACGGCCGCAGGTGCGTTCTTCGCCGCATTCTCGTAGCCGCTCAGAATCCGGCCACGCGCGTTCTTGTGCGACACGATAGTGGCGAACGCGCCGAACACCGGATCGCCGCCGGAATGATCGCCATGGTGGTGGGTGTTGATGACCCACCGAATCGGCTTCGGCGTCAGCTTCTTCACTTCGTTGATGACCGACTGCGCCATCGGCACCGCCTGACCATTACGCCAATCGAGATTGTAGTTGGCATCGACGAGGAGCACACCCTCGTCGGCGATGCACACGCCGATGTTGCCGCCAACGTTGCTCGTGTCTGGACCGGATGGCGCGATGATGTAGAGGTGATCGTTCAGCTTGATGACGTTGAACAGATTCGGGGGCATCGGCACCGGCCGCCGGAGCTGGGCGGCGCCAGTGGAACCGAGCAGAAGAATCGCCGCAATGACGGCAAGCGGCAGACGCGCTACTGACACCGGATCGCGCATAGTTGCTCCTCGACGGAAATGACAATAGGGCCGTATGGCGGCCACTATACCACCGGGGGTAATGGGCCGTAGAAGGTGACGCACGCTGGCCCCCTCACTCATTGATGGCAGTTGACGGAGCCTCGCCTTAGGCGTTATTGTCCCCATCAAGAGCTGATGGGACTCGCCAATACTCCTTCCGATCTCCTGCCGGGCACGCTCGAGCTCCTGATCCTGAAGACGCTCGTAGGTGGAGCCAAGCATGGCTATGGCATCGTCGAGCACCTGCGCCTGGCGTCCGACGACGTGTTGCGTGTCGGCGAGAGCGCGCTGTATCCCGCGCTCCAGCGGTTGCTCCTCAACGGTTGGGTGAAGGCCGAGTGGGGCACGTCGGAGAACAATCGCCGCGCGCGTTACTACACGCTGACCGCGCGGGGCCGCAAGCAACTCGCCGCCGAACGTGCCGAGTTCGACCGCATGGTCGGTGCGATTCAGCAGGTGCTGGCGACGACATGACCACGATCTTCCGCCGTCTACGGTATTTCTTTGGCCGCTCGCGTCACGATGCGGATCTGCTGGCCGAGATCGAGGCGCATCGCGCACTGCGTCAGGACGCGCTCGAGCGTGACGGCGTTGCGCCCGAAGACGCCGCACACGCGAGCCGCCGCGCGCTCGGCAACGTCACGCTCGCCGTCGACGATGCGCGTGACGTCTGGACGATTCCCACCCTCGACAGCGTGTGGCAGGACGTACGTACGGCGCTGCGCGGGCTGCGCAAGAGTCCGGGCTTCGCGCTCGTGGCGATCTCTACGCTCGCCCTCGGCATCGGCGCCAACACGGCGCTGTTCTCGATATTCAGCAGCCTGATCCTGCGCCCGCTGCCCGTGCGCGATCCCGCCAGCCTCGCGCTGCTCACCAACGGGTCATGGTCATATCCGATCTGGGAAGAGATCCGGGTACGCGACAACCTGTTCGACGGCGCGTTCGCGTGGGCCGGCCAAAGCTTCGACCTGTCGCCGAAAGGCCAGAGTGACCCCGTGGACGGCGCGTACGTGAGCGGCCGGCTCTTCGACGTGCTCGGCGTCACAGCCGTACGTGGCCGGATGATCACGCCCGCCGACGACGGCGGCGCCGCGGCGGACGGCCCAGTCGCCGTCATCAGTCATCGCCTCTGGCGGCAACGCTTCGGCGGCGCCAGCGACACCATCGGGCGCCAGCTCACCGTGCAGCGCGTGCCGTTCACCATCGTCGGCGTGATGCCGCCCGGGTTCTTCGGTCCGGACGTGGGCCGGATCACAGATGTGATGCTGCCCTTCGCCGCCGAGCCTCTCATTCGACGCCAGGAAAGCCGATTGGCAGCCAAGAGCTCGTGGTGGCTGGAGATCATGGTGCGCCTGAAACCGGGGCAAAGCCTCGAGCAGGCCAACGCCGCTATCCGCGCTGCGCAGGCGCAGATCACCCAGACTGGTGTCAATCGCAATCCCTCAGAGCCGCTGACGCTGGTGCCAGCTGCCACCGGGAGCTCGTCCGCTGCGCAGGCGGTTCGAAACGCCGCTCGCTGCCATGGTCGTGGCCGTGGGGCTCGTGCTGCTCGTTGCGTGCGCCAACATCGCCAGCCTGCTGCTCGCGCGGGCGCTGGCGCGACGCCGCGAGCTGAGCGTGCGCCTGGCGCTCGGGAGCTCACGCTGGCGGATCGCGCGGTTGCTCTTCGTCGAGAGTCTGATCGTGGCGGTAACCGGCGCGACATTCGGGCTGGTGTTCGCGTGGTGGAGCAGTGCGCTCCTCGTGCAGCAGTTGAGCACGTGGCAGAACACTGTGTCGCTCGACCTCGCGCTCGACTGGCGCGTGCTCGGATTCACGGCGGCACTGGCGTGTCTCTCGGCGATCGGCGCCGGCATGGCCCCGGTGCTTGGGCTGAAGAGCGTCACGCCGAGCGAGGCGCTCAAGGATGTGGGTCGCGGGATTGCGGGCGACCGCCGCTTTGCGGTGCGTAGCACGCTCGTCGTCGCGCAGATTGCGGTGTCTCTCGCCCTGGTCGTCGCGGCCGGACTGTTCCTGCGGACGCTTGCGTCGCTCAATCAGTTGCCCCTCGGCTTCGTGCCGGAGCCTCTGCTCGTCGCGGAGTTGAACCTCCAGGCAAATGGCGGACCGCCCGAGGAGCGTGGTGCCCGGGTCGAGCGTCTGCGCGAGGCAGCGGCGACGGTCGCCGGCGTGCGTTCGGCGTCAGTCGCAGCGCAACGGCTCCTCGCCGGGGGCGGGTGGGCCAGCGGCATGGTCGGCATCGGCGATGGACCGATTGCCGCGACGCCGGCCCTCGCTCTGGCTGAACGCCACGACACCGGGCTGGTTCGACACGATGGGCATGCCCCTGCACCGCGGCCGGGACTTCGACACCGGCGACCGCCTGGGCAGCCGTCCCGTTGCCATCGTGAATGAAGCGTTCGTCCGCCAGTATCTGCCCGGCGAGCAGCCGCTCGGACAGCTTGTGCGTCTGGGATTCGATGCTCGCAAAGAGCCGCGAGATCGTCGGCGTGGTCGGCGATACCGTCTACAGGTCGCCGCGCGAGGGCATGGTGGCGACGATGTACGTTCCCGTGGCGCAGCAGGCGCCGGAAACCTTCTGGCCGACTGTTCTTCTGACCATCAACGCAGCGCCTGGCCGCCGCGTGGCGGTGGAACGAGATGTCGCTGCGGCGATGACCCGAGTGGATCCCACCGTCGCATTTACGTTCGGCACGTTCGATCAACTCGTCGAGGCGACGGTCACGCAAGAGCGGCTCATCGCGATGCTCTCGGTCTTTTTCGGCGGGCTCGCGCTGCTCCTGGCGGCCGTCGGCCTCTACGGCGTCGTCGCACACGCGGTGCGCGCGCGCCAGACCGAGATCGGGCTGCGCATGGCGCTGGGTGCGGCCCCGTCAAGCATTGTTCGTCTCGTGTTCAGGCACGTCGGCGTACTCGATCGCGGCTGGCCTCGCGTTGGGCCTGGCGGGCAGTCTCTGGGCCGCGCATTTCGTGGAGGCGCTGCTATTTCACGTGGAGGCGCGCGACCCGGTGACGCTCGCCGGATCGGCTGCAGTGCTCATCGCCGTGGGCGCCCTCGCCGCCTGGGTGCCGGCCCGTCGCGCCTCACGGCTCGATCCGGCAACGGTGCTTCGCGAGGCATAGGACGGCTTTGCGTCGATCCGCCTACTCCGTTCGCAGCGCCAGCGTCGGGTTGATACGAGCGGCCCGCCGGCTCGGAAAGTACGCCGCCGCCAATCCCGTGACCACCATCACGGCGACGACGGCCAGCGCCGTTGATAGATCAGTCGGCCTGAGGCCGAACAAAAGCTTTTCCAGCGTGCGCGCAACGAGCAGACCTGTTGCGAGACCGATCGCGACGCCGCAGCCAATCAACCCCAGCGCGTCACGAATCACCATCCCGCCAATCTGGATCGCCTTCGCACCGAGCGCCATCCTGATGCCGATTTCGCTCGTTCGGCGGGCCACGGTATAGGCCATGACACCGTAGAGCCCGATCGCCGCCAGCAGCAGGCCCAGAAGCGCAAAGACGCCCGACAGCATGCTCAGCATGCGATCGCGCACGATCGATTCACTGAGCTGTTGATCGAACGTGCGCACGTGCATGATGCCCATCGAGGGGGACGCTTCGAGCACGGCCGCGCGCGCGGCGGCAGCAAGCGAGAGTGGCGGCAGGTCAGTCCGAATCGCGAACTGCGCTCGAGAGACGTTCGACGTCAACAGCTCGTCTTGCTGCTGAATCCACGGAGTGTAGATCGTCGGCGGCACGGCTCCACGCAGCCCGTAGTACAGCGCGTCTCCGGCAATGCCGATGATTTCGAGCGGTTCACCACGAAGCTCGACGTACTTTCCGATCGGCCGTTCATCGCCGAAGTAGCGGCGGGCGAGCGTCAGGTTGACGAGCGCAACCTTCGAGGTGCCTGACGTGTCCTGCCAACTGAAGTCGCGCCCCGCATGAATCGGTGTTCCCGTCGTCGCGAAATACCCCGGACTGACCCGATTGACCGACGCGAGCGCCTTCTGTGTCGTGGTGCCCGGTCCGCGGACAATCATCGCGCCCTCGTTTCCACCTCCCCAGATCGGCGTGAACTGCGACACGCTTGCTGACCGGACGCCCGGTATCGCTTCGAGGCGGATAATCGCTTCACGGTACATGGAGCGCAGGTAACCGGCGTCGAGCCGGCCGATCGACGCATCGCCGTTGAAGATCAGCACGCCGGCGGTGTCGAAGCCTTTTTCGACGGATCGGAGGTTGTTCAGCGACCGCAGGAAGAGCCCGCCGCAGAGGAGCATGATCACCGAGAGCGCAACCTGTGTTGCGACGAGCGCTCGATTGAGAACCGCGCGATCGCGGCGACCCGCCACGCGATTGCCATTCTGGAGCGATATGGCGGGCGCGACCAGCGAAGACGTTCGCCATGCCGGCACGAGGCCGAACAGTACCGATGTTCCCAGCGCGAGCACAACGGCGAAGGTAAGGACGCGCGGATCCGGGCCCACCGAGAGCGCAATCGGGTTCCGCCACACGGCGAGGACCTGAACGAGATGCTCGCACGCGAGGTAGGCGAGCATCACTCCGAGTGCGGCGCCCGCCGCCGAGAGGAGAACGCTCTCGGTCAACAGTTGGCGGATGATGCGGGCGCGGCCGGCACCAAGTGAAAGCCGGACCGCCACTTCGTGGCGCCGGCTGTTCGCGCGAGCCAGCAGCAGATTGGCGACATTCACGCACGCAATCAACAGAACCAACCCGCTGATCGACAGCAGCACGACGAGCGGCTCGCCGTATTGCTGGCGCATGATGGCGAGACCCGTTCGCGCCGATTCGACGACTGGTCTCCACGCTTTGAACTGTGCCGCACGGTCGGGGTCGGTCACCAGCGCCAGTTTCGGCTCGACGACGGCCGCATAGAACAGCGCGGACAGTTCCGCGCGCGCCGCTTCCAGGCTGCGTCCCGGCCGCACACGGCCGACGAGTTGAAGCCAGTTGTACCCGGCGTCGGATGTCTGGCTTGGGGTCTGCAGGAGCCGTTCAGACCACAGCGGAACCCAGAAATCGACTTCTTTCGCTACGACCAGGCCTCGAAACGACGGCGGCGCCACTCCGGCAACGGTAAAGAGGTGACCGTCGAGCCGCACCGTTTCTCCGATCACAGATCGAGCCCCGCCAAAGCGAGCCTGCCAGAACTGGTGGCTCAGCACGATGACGGGCGCGGCTTCCGCGCGGTCGTCGTCCGGCTGAATGATGCGCCCGTAAAGAGCAGGCACACCAAGAACCGGAAAAAAGTTGCCGGTCACGTACTGAGCTTTGCTGTGCTCGGCAGGCGCATTCTGAGCGGAGAAAAAGACGTCGGATTGGTGGCTCGCGATGATCTCGACGGTCGTGGCGTGCTGCTGCAGGTACACCAGCGCCTGGTAGGAAAAGGCGTTGGAGCCAGTGCCAGGGGCGCGGTCGGGTGGCAACTGGAGCAGTTCCACGAGCTCATCAGGCTCTCTCACCGGCAGCGGTCTCAGCATCGTGGCATCGACCAGCGTGAAGACGGCGGTGTTTGCGCCGATGCCCAATGTCAGCGACAGAACAGCCGCGATCGCAAATGAGGGGTTGCGTCGAAAGATCCGGGAACCGTATCGAATGTCCTGCGAGAAATCCTCGAACCATCGCGTGCCGCGCGCATCCCGGCACAGCTCCTTTATCTGATCGAGCCCGCCGAACTCGAGGCTCGCCCTGCGCCGTGCGGCCGGCTCGGTTGCGCCTTCGGCCATGTATTCGGCAACCTGCCGCTCGATGTGGTCGCGCAGCTCGGCGTCGAGATGTTTCTCGACTCTGTTCCGCCGCAGCAGCCTGGAAAGCCAACTCATCGACTTCTCCTTACTCAGCCGTCTTGAGAATGAAACCGATCGCCTCGGTCAGCCTCCGCCAGCTCTCTGTCTCGCTGGCCATATGTGCGCGGCCTTTCGGCGTCAGGCGATAAAACTTCGCTTCTCGTCCGGTGTCCGACAGTTTCCAGTCGGCCGCAAGAAAGCCGCGGTTCTCGAGACGATGCAAGGCCGGATAGAGAGTGCCTTGCGTCACCTGCACCACTTCGCGCGAGATCTGTTGCAGGCGTTGCGCGATGGCGTACCCATGAAGGGGGCCCAGCGCCACCACTTTCAGGATGAGCAGGTCCAGTGTGCCTTGCGGAAGATCGGATTTTGGCTGCGGCATGATGCCTCGACCATCGACATATACACCCATCACGTGTCGAAGGTCAAGGTGTCTGGGTTACGCTTGCCTCCGAGGAGCACCACATGCTGGTAAGAATCCTGACGGCCGTCGCGATCCTCTTTTCATGCGGCGCTGCGCCGGCTCTCGCGCAGAGCGCGCAAATACCTGCCTCGCAGCCAGCGGCGGCAAACGTCCGGCTCGTCGAAGCGGCACGCGCGGGCGACATCGCACAAATGGAGGCCGCCCTCGCTCAGGGTGCAAGCGTCAACGGCACGGCGAGGTACAACGTCACGCCGCTCATCGCCGCCGCCATGAGCGGGCGCGTCGAGGCTGTGAAATTTCTGGTCGCACGAGGCGCGAACGTCACTGCAGAGGACAGCTTTTACCGCTTCAGCGCCGGCGCTGCCGCGCTCGCGAACAACCATACCGACATCTCGCTCTTTCTTCTCGACAACGGATGGCCGGGCGCCGGCGATCTGCTGATGTTTGCCATCCAGTCCGACAACGTGGCGCTCGCGAAGACCGTCCTCAGCCGGAAGGTCACGCGCGAGAACGTCGAGAACGCGATAAGCGCAGCGGAGCGCTTGAAGAAACCCGCGTTTGTTCCTGTTCTGAAAGCATCGCTCGACGCATTGCCGGCAGCACCGGTCTTTGCCGTCGACGCCGCGACACTTGAGCGCTACGCGGGAACGTATCGAGCCTCGGCACCCGCGATTACGATGACGGTCACACTTCAGGACAGCTCACTTGTCGCCCAGATACAGGGCCAGCCGCCGGCTCGCCTTACGCCCACAGCGCCTGGAATATTCCGAGTGCAGGGCGTGGCCGCGACGCTGACGTTCAACGAACGCGGCGGCCTCGCAGAATCGATCCAGCTCGTGCAGGGCCCGGCGACGATCGTGCTCACGCGCGCTGCAGCGGAGACGGCGGCCACCGCACCTCTCGCACCTCTCGCACCTAACGCACCCAACGCACCCAACGCACCTGTCGCACCTAACGCACCCGTCGCACCCAACGCACCTACCGCATCCGCCTCCGCACCGCCTGCGCTCAACGCTCCGGCGGGCAAGCCCAGCAATTGGCCATCGTTTCGAGGCGTCGCCGGAAGCGGAAACGCCGATGGGCAGCGCGCGGTGACCGAATGGGACGTCACCAGCGGCAAGAACATCAAGTGGAAGACGCCGATTCCTGGCATGGCCAACTCGAGCCCGATCGTCTGGGGCGATCGAGTGTTCGTGACGACGGCCATCAGCAAGGCCGGCGACCGGACCTTTCGCACCGGCCTGTACGGTGACGTGAAGCCGGCTGACGATCTCTCCGAACACGAGTGGAAGATCTACTCGCTCGACAAGGCCACTGGAAAAATCATCTGGGAGCGGACGGCGTTTTCCGGCACGCCAAAAACCAGCCAGGCATCCGAAGGCGACGCAGGCCAACTCGACGCCGGCGACCGACGGGCGCCGTGTCGTCGCGGCGTTCGGATCGATCGGATTGCTCATCGCCTGGGACGTGAACGGCAAGGAATTGTGGCGCGCGGATCTCGGCATTCTCGAAAGCGGGTGGTTCTTCGATCCGACGGTCCAGTGGGGTCACTCGAGCTCACCCATCATCGACGACAACTCGGTCATTCTCCAGGCCGACATGCAGAAGGGCTCTTACATCGCCGCATGGGATCTCGGTTCGGGCAAACAACTCTGGAAGACCGATCGCGCGGATGAAATACCGACATGGGGAACGCCGGCAATCGTGAGCGCTCGCTCGGGACGAAACGAGCTCGTCACAAACGGGACAAAGATTCGGGGCTACGACCCCGTAACGGGCAAGCTCTTGTGGACCCTCGGACCAAATTCAGAAGTGACGGTCGGTACGCCCGTGGCGGGTCACGGCCTGGTCTTTGTGACAGGCGGGTATCCTCCGGTACGCCCGATCTATGCCATCCGGCCTGGTGGCGGCGGCGATATTTCGCTTCCGAAAGGAAGCGAATCTTCCGACGCCATCGCCTGGAGCAACATGACCGACGGCACCTACATCCCGACGCCGCTCGTGTACGGAGAGCACCTCTACACCATGGGCAACAACGGCATCGTGAACGCCTACAACGCGACAACCGGCCAACGCGCGTTTCGCGGCCGTATCGGCGAAGGGGGCGCATTCTCCGCGTCCCCCATCGCCGCCGATGGCCGTTTGTATGTCGCGAGCGAGGACGGTGAAATCTACGTCGTCACCGCCGGTCCCGGGCTGAGCCAGATTGCCAAAAATGACATGAAGGAAGTCATCATGGCGACGCCGGCGATCTCGGACGGTTTGCTCGTCGTACGAACGCTCGGCCACGTCTATGGCATTGGCCCCTAAAAGCGAATCCGATCACGCGTGACGCCTAGTTGCAGGTCGCGCTGATCATGCGCACGCGCTTGACGTCGACTCTGCGAACCAGGATATCGCTCTTGCGCTCCTTGTCTCGATTCGAGGCTGGAAAAATCGACGTGTTGGGGACGTGCGCTTTCATCGTTCGTCCGTCTGCCTTCACCGTCACGTCTGTCCAGTTGTCTTTCCGCTCTGTCGTAATCTCGCCGTCTTTCACATCGCCTTTCAGCTCGCCCTCTACCTCGACCCGGTGGCCGACGTGTTGTTTCAGGTCGCCGTTTCCGTCGAGCCAATAGAAGATCGTCGCGTAGTCACCGCTCGTTCCCAGGGCGCTTGGCGTCACTTGTTTACCAGGCGAGTTCAACCACGGTTCGGTTGGAGGGTTCGCCAGCAAGTATCCGTCACCGTCGTCCTCGCCACGAATTAGACACCCCGACAACTTGACGTCCTTGTCTGCGGCACGGCTCGCGCTCCCCGCCTCCCACGCTGTAACGACAAAAGTGCATACCAGCAGTGCAGTTACCGTGAGGCGTCGCGTAAACAGCAAGATATTCATAAAGTCCTCGTCTCGCAGAAAAGCAATTGTGGTACCAGGGGGCTGAACGGCAGGCGAGGATTTCTGCCTCGCACAGCCTGCTGTTGCAGCGATCCGCGCGATCGATCGAGAGCAGCCGGTCGGAGATATCGGACGATGGTGCAGGTACGCGAGCGGGGACTCACATCGCAGCGATTCAGCGCGCAGCTGCTTGGAGCCTTTGCTGGAATCGCGCTGCTGCTCGCCGCAGTGGGTATCTACAGCGTGCTTTCGTACATCGTGCGCGGACGGAGCCGCGAGATCGGAATCAGAACCGCGCTTGGCGCGCCCCGGTGAAAGTTTTACGCAGGGACTAGCGATTGAGCGTGAAATCGCGCCGGTTCGTCAGAACCCTCGCGCTGTGGCCTACCTTCTTCGCCATTGGTCGCACCAGGTTGCGTTAATATTCCGCCCAGGTGCAAACATGAATCATGTCCTGCGCAGTACCGCCGCTTTCGTGCTCGTCTTGATTGTCTCGCTCGCCGCACAGGATAAGAGCGTCTGGGAAGACAATCCTGCGCTGCTCCTTTCAAATGACAAATTCGAGCTGACCATCCTCCCCGAGGGCGGCGCCATGGCTCAAATCATCCTCAAGGATGACAAGGAGAAACTGAACCCGCTCTGGAATCCGTACTCGATTGCGCGCCAGGCGTCGTTGACTCGCCCGACGAATTTCTACCGCGGCCATTTTGTGTGTATCGACGGCTTTGGTCCGGTGTCAACCGAAGAGCGCGCCGCCGGCCTGCCGATGCACGGCGAAGCTCACACGCTGCCGTGGGAACTGCGGTCGTCTCGCAAAGAGGGACGCACGGCGAGCGCGGCATTCTCGGTCAATCTTCCGCTGTCGCACGAGGTCTTCACCCGCACATTTTCTGTCGTCGACGGCGAAAATGTCGTGTGGATCGACAGCGAGATCACGAACCTGCTTGCGTTCGATCGACCCGTGTTCTGGGGCGAGCACGCGACGATCAGCGCGCCGTTTCTCGAGCCCGGAAAGGTCGCCGTGGACATGCCGGCGGCCAAATCGAAGACAAAGGCGTATCAACCGGCCCCGGTGCGGCGGCTCCAGTCGTTTGTGGACTTCACCTGGCCTATGGCGCCCACGCTCGACGGAAAGAGCTTCGATGTCCGAACGGCGCCGATGAGCCCGAACACGACAGATCACACGACGACGCTGCTCGATCCTTCGCGCCGCCTCGTGTTCGTGACCGCGCTTCATCTCGAAAAGAAGCTGATGATCGGTTGGGTGTTCAGGCGTGAGGAATTTCCGTGGGTGCAAACGTGGTTGTCGTATCCGGGCCCGAACAGGATGACGCGCGGCCTCGAGTTCGCGACACAGCCGTTCGATCTCAGCCGGGCTGATGTCCTGAAGAGCGGCCCGCTGTTCGACTCGCCCGTCTTCCGCATCGCGCCCGCGAAGTCGAAGATTGCTTCAAGTTTCCTGATGTTTTACACGGCCGTGCCCGACGGCTTCCAGAAAGTGGACGACGTGCAGCTTTCCGGCGGCAAGCTGATCATCGAGGATCGGGCAAACAAGAAGACGATTACCCTTGCGGCATCTCGCACGTTGTAAGAGGTCGCGCAGGGCCTCCGCGCTGTTATAACGGTAGCGCAGGGCTTTAGCCCTGCCGCGTCGGTACCCTCGCTTAAGATACTGCCGAGATGGTGTTGGCTTGAGCTGGCTTGTGTTCGCCGGCGTGACTGCGGTCATGGCGGCGTCGGCAATCCTTCAGGGTGCCGTTGGATTTGGCCTGGGGATGATCGCGATCCCGTTCCTCATCTATCTCGACCTGCGCTTCGTGCCCGGCCCGCTGCTCGTGGCCGCGCTCACGCTTCACATCCTCGTGCTGCGTCGCGATCGGAGCGGCGTGGATTCATCAGGACTGACGATGCTGCTCAGTGGACGTCTCGTCGGCACCGTGCCGGCGGCGTTGCTGCTCGCGTCGATGCCGCTCGAAAGCATGAAGCTGCTTGTTGCAGGTGTGGTGCTGGCAGGAGCTCTGATGGGCGTGCTGCATTCAGGCGGACATCCGACGCGGCCGGTGCTCCTCGCGGCTGGAGCCGTATCGGGATTCATGGCGACGGCAGCCGGTCTGGGCGGACCGCCTGTCGCGCTCGTGTATCAGCGAGAAACCGGATTGCGTCTGCGCGGCACGCTCGCCGCGTACTTCATCATCGGAACGATCGTCTCGCTGTTGGCGCTCGCGTGGGCCGGCCGGTTCGCACGTGAAGAGCTCCGCCTGTCGTTCCTTCTGATTCCTGGCACCGTGCTGGGATACTTCATGTCGCGTCCAGCAGCGGCGTACCTGGACGGCGGGTATACAAGGACGGCCGTCCTTGCCGTTTCCACGCTCGCCGCCGTCAGCGTCATCGCAACAGTGTTCATGTAGGCCGACCGCTCATTACTTATTTGCTTCCTTGTCTGCGTGCAGTCGCTGACTATACGCCCGCGAACCAGTGGAACCCGATGTCCGAGTTGATTCCACCAGTGCCCCTGCCAAAGCCAGCCATGGAATCGACAACCTGAACCGACCGCAGGAACTTGAGGTTCTTATATCCGCACTGTCGTTCGACGCGGAGACGGAGCGGCGCGCCATTGCCTCTCGGAAGGTCGCGGCCGTTGAGTCCGTACGCAAGGAGCGTCTGAGGATGCTCGACCTCGAACAGATCGTATCCCTCATACCACCCGTCGAACGTATTGATGACGACATAGCGCGCTGCAGGCGTGACGCCGCCCGCCATTTCAAGCACCCGGCTGAGCGGCACGCCCGTCCACTCGCCGATCGCTGACCAGCCCTGTTCGCACACGTGGGCGGTGATTTGCGTGCGGGCAGGCAGGCTCCGGATCTCGTCGAGCGAAAGCGCGCGCGGACGCTCGACGAGACCGGTGATTGGCAGACGCCAGTTCTTGAATCCTTCTGCCAAGTGACGTTGATACTCCTGGTTTCGCGGGTTGATCTGGTTCCACGTGGGAAACGGGTCGGCCACCTCGCTTCGTGGGTACTCCCGCGCCAATTGTTGGCCGGAAAGCAGTAGCCGATTGGTGCTCATCGTCAACACATCGGCAGCGCCGATCAATCCCCCGCGCACGCGCGGCGGAACGAATCTTTCGCGAGAACACCCCGTCAACAACAGACCACCGAGGGCCGAGACGTTCGTCAGCCATGCACGGCGTGAGATGCGCTTGCTCATTGCTCCCTCGCTCCCGAGTACCCGAAGACCTATTTCCCGGTGACCATAGAACGGAACCGGTTGACGAATCCCGCGGCCGCGACTTGCAGCACGTGGACGCCTACGAACAGCACGAATACCACCGTACCGATGGTGTGAAGCGTCCGCGCCGACTGACGGCCCCCGAACAGATCCAGCAGCGCCGGCATCGCGGCCGTAAGGCCGGGGGACTGCGCCATACCAGTCAAAATCATGAGCGGCATGAACACGAAAATCAGAATAAGGTACGAAGTCTTCTGCAGCATGCCGTAGCTGCCACTGGATGTGTGCCTGCGTAATCGCCCGCGAAAATGATCGCCCAGTTCCGTCCGCATCCTCGCAACTGTCAGCTCGTCACGAGCGGGCAGCATCCGGTCGCGGAAATGGGTCGAATAGAGATTCCAACCGACATAAACGGCGCCGTTGATAAGAAACACCCAGGCAAAGGTGAAGTGGTAGTTACGTCCCCACCTGCGGTCGCCGAGGGCCCCCGACTCTTCCCACGACAGCCCCCAGTCCGCGAGCCTGAACGCCGCCGGGTAGCCGCGATATCCGGTATGCCCCCAGTACAGCTCGGGGAAGTCGAGGAAGATGTGCACGCCGCTTACGAGAAGGTACGTGCAGGCGACGACGTTCACCCAGTGACAGATGCGCACGTTATATGAGTGAACGGTGCTCGACGTCTCCGCGGCGGGGCGAGGCAGTTCGGAGATCAGGGTGCTGTCCATCGTCACCGACTGGGTCAATTCGACGCGCGCGTTTCTCTGGGTGGAACGCGAGATGAGACGTACGACGCGACGGCGACGAGATCCTCGCCGTTCAGATTGGCGATCGCCTGCCTCATCAACTGGACGGCCGCACCGTTGCGCGCGCCCTGCTGGATGTCCCACATCTGACGCGCGATGTAGCTCGGCGAGCGACCGGCGATCGGCGGCACGTCGGCAACGCCCATCAGATCGAGACCATGGCACGTGACGCACGGCGTTGTTTTGCCCTGCACGATCTGATTGCCCACCACACGCATGCCGCCGGTCGTGACGAGGTCTCGCCCTTTTTCGACGCTGCCCGGCGGCACGTAGGCGACAAATCCCGAACGTGGATTCCGAAGTGTTTCCGCCTGTTCCATGTCTTCGGGCACTTCGATGATTCGTCCGTTGATCGGCTCGACCCGCTCGTGCGTCGCCGCGAGGTACAGGTTGCCGACGATGCGCGTCTTCGGCACCGTGTCGCTTTCGACGACGCGAATCCACGGCGTCCACTTGATCGCCGCGAAGTAATCTGCGGACGACCGCATTTCTTCGTCCGACATCGCCTTCGCGAGATCGATCATCGTCACGGTGTTCGGCTTGCGCGGATCGGCAGAGCGCCGCAGGCCGTTGCGGAAGTCCTGGAGCTGGCGCATGAAGTACGCGACAGGCAGCCCGGCAGGAGGCGCATTCTCCGGGCGTCCCTTGCCGTTGGGCAGATGACACGATCCGCACCCACGCGCCGTATTGCCGGTACCCGCGGATGGACCGTTCTTGATAATCGGCGGCATCGGCGACGGATGATCCTGCGGAAACCAGTCGATGACTTCGTGGCCATCGCGAACGTCGACGAGCGAATAGGTCGCGCGGCTGCCGCGTGCCTGGCGTGGCTTCGTCTGCTCGGCTGGATCTTCGTTGGGTCTCAGATTTCTGGTCGGCGCCGCCTGAGGCGGCGCTTTATCGTCTGCCTTCGCCGGTGCTTCGAATCCGTACGCCCATAGCGGCGCGCGATCGTACGGAATCGGTGGAGGCGCGGGCGGAACGATCGTGGCGGTCGTTTCTGCCGGCGGTGGCGCGGTGGTTCTACCTGCGTCGTAGTACCTTTGAAACGCAGCGCCCAGCACAAAGAACACAATCGCGACGACGACAGTACCGAGGTATCGCTTCACAACCCCTCCGTGCCGCGTATTTTATAGGGTTGACGCAATCCGGTACGCGCACCTTCGATCGCCCGACAGAATGTGCTCGGCCCGCTCGACGGTCACCCCGGGTCCCAGCGCAGACCGGAACAGGTCGAGTTCCGTTGCGCAGAATCCCTGGCAGACGGTAGCGGCTGCGCAAATGGGGCAATGGTTCTCGATGAAGAGGTACCCGCGGCCATCGCGTCTGACCTCGGCCATGTACCCTTCCTCGTCGCGGATCTGAGCCAGCTGCTGGACCTTCTTCGCCAGGGGCGCAGAAGGCGTAATCCGGCCGGCATAGTCGGCTCGCTGCCGTGCGAGTCGCGAATCGAGCAGGCGGGTCATCCCTTCGGGCCCGAACGCCTCCTGAACCGACGTGATGAGCGCCGTGTTCAATTCTGCGTAAGCATCTGGAAACAAACGATCTGCGGCCCGCGTGAGGTGCCAGTGCTTGGCGGGACGGCCCAGTGGCACCGGCCGCTCCTCGGACGCGACGAGCTTCTCCTCCTGCAGCGCATAGAGATGCTGCCGCACCGCCATGGGAGTCACCTTCAATCGTTTCGCGAGGGTGGCCGAGTCCAGGGGCCCCTCGGTCTTCAAGAGCTTCACGATCCGGCGGCGGGTAGTTTCGTCCCCCGCCTTCGCGCCACTTCGCTCATCGCTTCCGCCTTCGCGCGGCGCGCTACGGCGGACAGGGCGGCGCGGCAGGCCCGTTGTGCGAGGCATGACTAGTTTCTAAAGCATTTGCTTTACAAAGTCAACTCGCGGGAGTAGACTGCGACTTAGTAAAGGAGGTTCTTTACAAACTATGCCATCCACACCGTTCTCCGGCATGCGCGTCGCCGTCACCGGCGGCACCTCGGGACTCGGTCTCGCTCTCGTTCATCTGCTCCACAAAGAAGGCGCGCACGTGGCGTTCGTCGCGCGCGGCCGCGACCGGGTCGCGCAGGTGGCCCGCGAGCATGCCGGCACGCACGGCATCGTGGGCGACGTCGCGTCGAAAGACGACATCTACCCGATGGCCCTGCAGATTCTGGGCGAGCTCGGCGGCCTCGACATTCTGATCAACAACGCCTCGGATCTCGGACCGACACCGCTCGCGCTTCTAGGCGATACCGATTGCGAGGATCTCGAGCGCGCGCTCACGACCAACGTCGTCGGGCCGTTCCGTCTGACCAAGGCGTTGCTCGGCGCGCTGGCGGCATCGGCTCGTGAAGGGCGCGGCGCGGTGGTGCTCAACGTCTCGAGCGATGCGGCCGTGAACGCATATCCCACCTGGGGCGCTTACAGCGCGAGCAAAGCGGCGTTGCGCCATCTCACACAAATCTGGGACGCCGAGCTGGCAACAGAAGGCGTTCGGTTCCTCTCGATCGATCCTGGTGACATGGACACACCGATGCACGCCGCGGCGGTGCCCGACGCCGATCGGTCGACGCTGAAGCAGCCCGAGACGGCAGCACACGAGCTGCTCAATGCGATTTCCGAAGCTCTCAGCGACGAGCACAGCAGGCCGGGTCTCGCGGACGATCACAGTAGGCCGGCTCTTGCTTTCGAGACCCGGCGACTATGACTCCCGCCAAGCTTCTCGTCGTCGACACGCGCGATGGGCTGCGACACATCGCGCGTGAATCGCTCGTCGACGTGTTGCAGCGCGGCGATCTGGTCGTCGCCAATGACGCCGCAACGCTGCCTGCAAGTCTGTACGGCACACACGTGGCAAGCGGCCAACAGGTCGAAGTGCGGCTCGCCGGCAGAAACGCGCTTTCTTCGGTGGTTGATTTCTCGGCTGTCGTGTTCGGCGCAGGCGACTTCCACACGAAGACCGAGGATCGTCCGCTTCCACCGCCGTTAGCCACCAACGATCGGCTCGAGCTCGGTCCGCTCTCGGCAACCGTGACGGGGCTCCTCGGGCATCCCCGGCTGGTGACCCTGCACTTCGATGGCACGGCCGATGAGATTTGGGCCGGCATCGCGCGTCATGGCAAACCCATTCAGTACGCACACGTGCAGGCGCCGCTGGTGCTGTGGGACGTCTGGACGCCGATTGCAAGCCCGCCTGTGGCGTTCGAGCCACCGTCGGCGGGATTTGCTCTCGACTGGCACACGATTGCCTCGATGCGCGCGCGCGGGATTGGTTTTGCCACCATCACGCATGCAGCAGGCATTTCATCGACCGGAGACCCCGAGCTCGACAAGCGGCTTCCTTTTGACGAGCCGTACGAGATTCCGCCTTCGACCGCCGACGCGATCGGCGCCACACGTTCGGCAGGCGGCAGGATCGTCGCGATCGGGACGACGGTCGTGCGCGCGCTCGAGCACGCCGCTTCTCGAGATGGCGTGGTCCATGCCGGTCGCGGTACCGCGACTCAACGGATCGGCCGCGACACAACGCGTCGGATTGTCGATGCGATTCTCACCGGCGTCCACGAGCCGGGCACCAGTCATTACGAGCTGCTGCGCGCGTTCGCCGACGACGTGACGCTATCGGTCGCTGACGAAGAGATGGCTGTGCACGGATATCGCCATCACGAATTCGGCGATTCGATCCTGGTGATCCCGAACACCCCCTGAGAGTCGGGTAGAATACCCGCCTCGTGGGCACCTCCAACACTTCCGATTACCTCTCTTCGCTTTTCTCTCTCGCCGGCAAAGTCGCGGTCGTCATCGGCGGCACGGGCGAACTCTGCGGCGCCATGGCCGAAGGGCTTGCCGGCGCGGGAGCCGAAGTCGTGCTCGTCGGCCGGAACGAAGACAAAGCCAGGGCGCGTCTCCTGAAGATTGCCGCGGAGGGCGGAGGCGGATGGTTCCACGCTGCCGAGGCGACGAGCCGCGCCGACATCGAGGGGTTGCTTGCCGCCGTGTTGGAGCGCTCCCGGCGGGTCGATATCGTCGTCAACGGGGCCGGCATCAACTCGGCCACGCCGTTTCTCGAGATCACCGAAGAAGAGTTCGATCGGATCGTTCGCGTCAATCTCAAAGGCGTGTTCTTCGGCTGCCAGGTGTTCGGCAAGCATCTTGTCGAAGCGGGTCACGGCGGCGCCATCATCAACATCGGCTCGATGTCCGGCCTGGTGCCGCTCTCGCGCGTGTTCACCTACTCGGCAACGAAGAGCGCCGTCCATAACCTGTCGCTGAACCTGGCGCGCGAGTGGGCGCCGCATCGGATTCGCGTCAACGTGCTCGTTCCAGGATTTTTTCCGGCCGAGCAGAATCGAAAGATTCTTCAGCCAGAGCGCATCGCGAAGATCATGGCTCACACGCCGATGGACCGTTTCGGTGAGGCGCGCGAATTGATTGGCGCCACGCTGCTGCTGGCCAGCGACCGCGCGGGATCCTTCATCACCGGCGAAGAGCTTGTCGTCGATGGCGGGTTTCATGCCATGGCGCTTTGATGCGGCCGGTCAACAGGTTTCTGCTCGACAACGGCATTCGCATCGCACAGAACCCGTGCGTCAGTCCCGATTTCTGTCTCGACTGGCCTTCGCTGCGCACGAAGCTCAAAAGCGGCGCCTTGGTACATGTGTGGGCGAAAAGCCAGTTCGATACTGCGAGCGGCACATGGACGCTGGTTGAGGACGAACCCACCGGCGACTGCGCGTGGAGGCTTCAGCCACGCAACAACTCAGATTCGGCCCGACTGGACGAGGGGATCGCCATCGCCGACGGCATCATGGCATTCCCCGCAAGCTGGGACAACCTGCTGCGCTTGAAGAACGCGGTCCAGGAGCACGATCCCGGCTCGACGATTTTTCCGAACGTCGATGCCAATCTCGGCTACAGCACGCTCGGCATCGGCGCACGCTTCACCACCTTGCACTGGCCGGCCGTCGAATGGGCGATGAGCGCGCTCAATCTCGGCGTCACCGCCAATCAGAACAGCATCCCTCGGGAGCTCGTGTTTGACGTCGACGCCATGCTCGAAGGGCGGCTCGACACCGTGCCCTTCCCGTTCATCGGCACGAGCGTGCCCGAGGGACATCAAGGTCAAAGCGTCGAAGGCATGAGCCATGGCTGCGTGCTGTCGAAGCTGAAGACCGGATTTCACCAGCGTCGCATCGCGTGGAGCTTCAACGCCGACCACCAGCCCATCGGCGGCAAGTTCGACGCGCGTGAAGACGCGCTCGTGCGCGGCTGCGTGCTTGCGAGCTACATCACCTTCGATTTGTCGCCGGAGCTTGCGCAAACGCAGGTCCCAAATGATGCCGGCTCCTGGGTGAAGGCGAACGTCCCCTCGGATTTCGTCGACCGGGTGCGCACGCGAATCGCGTCGATGGGGCTGACCGTGAACGAAGCCGAGTTCGCCAGGCTCCTCGCGTACGTCTGGCCCGCTCTGAAAAAGATGAAACGGCGCGACGACAAGTACCGCGCAGCGCGCGACAAGGCGTTCACGACCGAGACCGGGCAACAGTACCTGAGAGAGCTCTCCATCGACGAGCTGCCGGGGTTGACAACACCCGAGACGACGGCGGCAATGCTCTCGTTGTGCGAAGTGATGGGGATGCACATCAACTTCGTCGCGCCGGCGTTCGGATTCCAGAAGAACACCCCCTATCCCGACAACGCGGGCTTGCGCGAGCTCATCGAGAAGCAATGGGCCGTGTGCCGCGCCTTCGGCGCGAGCATCGGATTCCACTCAGGTTCCGGAAAGTCGGCGGAGAACTATCAGGTCATGGGGTCCGTGACGGGCGGACATCTCGAGATCAAGACCAGCGGGCGTTATACATACGAGATGGGCGCCGCTGTCTCGGAATCGAAGAACCCGTCTGACGCCGAGCTCTGGCGCGATTGGTATCGCTTTACGCTCGACATGGCGGTGGCCGGCGCCTTCGCCAGCGACGCGACCGAGCAGAAGATGGCGCGCACGTTCATCACGACGTCGCTCGGCCGTGAAGATGTGTTCGGCTCGCCGGCATCGTGCCGTGCTGCTCTCGAAGCACTGCCGCACAGCCCGGAGCACATGTTTTTCTTCGAGTACAACTTCCTCTACGTGCTGGCCGCCGGCGGGCGTCCCGACAAGACTGCGCTGGGCGATCACTCGCCGGCGGGTTATGCGCAGCGCGCGCGGTTCTACGCTATCAGCCCCGAGGCACGGCTCAACTTCTCGAGGGCCATCGCCAGCTACATTGTCTTCCTGGCAGAGAACACCGGTCTCGCAACGGCGGACCGCTGCCGCGAGGCGAGCCGGCGGCTCCAGCGCTATGCGACGCTCGATGAAATGCTCGGAGATATCTAGAGGTCGACGAGGACTTTGAAGCCCCCGTAGGCCATTCGCTTCAGGTCGAACGGCATCGTTTTCGGATCCATCTCCTTGGCCAGCCGCGGATCCTTCATGACCTTTGCGTTCACCTGATCGCGATGTCTGCGGGACTTGTACACGATCCAGGAAAACACAACGGTCTCGCCGGCTCGCGGCTTGGCCACTTTCGGAAATGACCGGCCCATCTTGACTTTGAGATCGTCGCCGACTGTTTCGACATATTCGAGCGCGCCGTGTGCCTTCCAGACCTTGCCTGCCTTCTGGGACACGCGGCGATACTCTTTGAGTTTTCTCTTTGGGACAACGAGCAGAAATCCATCGGCATAGCGCGGCATTTGGCGGCTCCTTAAAAGAACCCAGTCAGAGCTGACGGCTGATGGCTGAGGGCTCTTTACTCTTTACTCTACACTCTCAGCCCTTAGCTCTCAGCCCTTAGCTCAGCCCTTAGCCCTCCTCAGGGTTGGGCGCGGCGTCCGAGCCTGAGCTGCAGGCCGATTTGAAATGTGCGTCCTGGCCCGAAATGAGTGCCGCTGAACGGGTTGCCAAAGTTGTACGCAAACCGTTCACCGGTGAGGTTCAGCAGCGCCGCACGCACGCTGAGCTCGGTGCCGCCGCTGCGGAAGAGCCTCGTGCCCGCGAGAATGTCGAACAACAGTCGCGGCCGCACCCGGCCCGATTCGAAGTCCACGAGCTCCGCACCAGGTCTTTCCATCAGCTCATCCAGCTCGTCTTCATCGACCTCGAGCGGTGTCCCGCTCTCGTAGCGGCCGCCGAATGACGCCCAGAAGCCTGTCCTCGTCTCGTCATAGCTCAACCCGAACGCGGCCACGTGCCGCTGATCGTGATCGGGCGTGAACGCCGTCCCGTCGGCGATCTCGATGACTTCATCTTCGAGGAACAATCCCCCGGTGACTGGACCGTACTGCACCACGCGGGCGTTTGTGTAGCTCAGGTAGCCGGACGTGCCGTGCCTGCGCGGCAGCTCGAGCCGTACATCGACGCCGTCGGCTTTGCCGCGCGCGATGGCGTTCGGGATGACGATGGTCGTACCGAAGAGCACGTTCGGATCGCTGACGCTTTCGACGCGCCGGCGCCAGTACGAGACGTCGAGGCGCATGCCCCGGGGAAGCGTGTGGTTCAGGCCAAGCTCGGTCGCCCACTGCCGTTCGGGCTCGAGGTCTGCACCGCCGCCGGTCTCGTCGGCGAATGGCGACAGTGCTCGCGCTTCCTCAGACGATCCCAGCAGAAGGTTCTCGGCCTGCGGCGGCTGGAAGAACCGATCGACCGAACCCCGGACGATCGTGCCGGTGCCGGGAATGTGATAGGCCGCGCCGAGTCTGGGACTCCATTGCGACGCGGCCGCAAGCATCCTCGAACGATCGGCGCGAACGCCGAAGTCAACGGTCAGGCCCCGGCCGAACTGAATGGAATCCTGAACATAGAAGGAGAAGAGCGTCGGGTTGTCGCTGCCCGAGAACTCGAACGGATCGTCCTCGTCGTGCTCGAGAGCTTCCTCGCTGAGCCCGGCTTCCTCGCCTTCCTCTTCATCGGTGACGAAGAACGCGAAATCCTCGTGGAGGCTCAGTCTCGCCGCTTCCATCCCCGCCTTGACCACGTGCTTGCCGCGATGGTGCGTGACGCTGCCAAGCACGCCGACACGGCGTAGCGAGCGATCGGCATTGATGAACAGCGGCGTGTCTCGCCCGGTTCCGAGGAGCGCGGCGGAACCCGACCGATGGTAGCCGGCAATCTGCGACACCGTGTCGCCCGACCAGGTACGCTGCCACGACGCCGTCTGCCACGTCTGCACGTTTTCCTGCCGTTGGTCCTGCCCGGCCTCTTCCTGATCCTCGTTGTGCGGCACGTCGAAGTACGAGCGGCCGACCCCGCCTACGACCGCGAGCGTACTCGCGGGTGAAACGAGCCAGCTGAACTCTGCCGTGGCGTTCACGGCGTTGCCGTGGTTGTGGAAATTATCGGGGTGGACGGGATCGAGGAACCGATCCGATTGTTGTCCTGATCCACCCACTGTCAGCGCCGTCGAGCGGCTCAGAGGGCCACCGACTACGGACGAGCCCTGAAACGTCGCGTCGCTGCCGAGGTTGCCTTGAACGTTGCCGAGCCACGAGCTCGCCTTCTGACTCGACGTTCTGACTTCGATGACCCCGCCCGACTTGAAGCCGAACTCGGGAGGAACATGTCCGACGATGATGTTCACCGAATCCACCATTTCTGCATCGGGCGCGACGCCGTGCAGGCTGTCCATCCGCTCGTACATGGGCACGCCATCCACGACGTAGAGAAACCCGTCGTCGACGCCACGTGCGTGCAGCAGACCGTTGTCTTCCGTCGCCCAGCCGGGCGTCGTGGCGATCGCATCTTGCAGACCTCGGCTGCTGATGCGAATCGGCGCGCGTCTGACGGCATCGCCCGCCAGCGTGGTTCTCGTCGCCGTCGTGGCGGGCTGGCTCGTCTCGGCCGTGACGTTCACCTGTTCGGCGAGCGCCGCCGACAACTTCAGCTCGAGCGCAATCGGCAATGCATCGACAACGGTCAGCGTCTGAACCGTGGCTTGAAAGGGCGGCGCCTCGGCCCGCAGGGAATAGCTGCCGGGGGCAATATTGGTGATGCGGAACTCGCCGTTTGTCGCGGTCACCGACGTCACGGCATGGCCGAGTTGATCGAAGAGGGTGACTTGCGCCTTGTCAATCACCCCGCCGTCGGGTCCCGCAATCTTTCCGTGAATCGTGCCTTGCTGAAGCTGAGCCGCGAGGGGGAGCTAAAGAGCAGGAGCCCGAGAAGACACAGAATCGGCGACAGCGTTCTTCATCAGGGATATTCTCCGCCGGTTGATTCTGTTCACGCTTTTTATTATCGGACGTACATGTAGAATTCGTCGAGACTCATGACTGTTTCGAAGCTGCGGTCCGCTATCGACCTTTACGTCGCGGGTGCCATCGACAATGCCGCGCCCAGCCTGTCCGCGCAGGACGAAGTGCTCTTTCTTTTCGACGCGTGCGGTCCGAACATTCTCCGCTATGTACGATCCCTCGGTGTTGAAGCCGCTGCGGCTCAGGACGTCGCGCAGGAAGTGTTCCTGGCGCTCTTTCATCATGTGCGGCTCGGACGCCCGCGCGACAACCTCAAGGGATGGCTGTTCAAGGTCGCGCACAATCTGGCGCTCAAGCACCGGCAGAAGGTCAAGCGGCGGGAGGCCGGCTTCGCGCAAGACATCGAGCTAGCCGCTCTCGTCGTCGACCCAGCGCTCAATCCTGAACAACGCCTGGCGGAAGAACAGTATCAGGTGCGACTGCGCGCGGTGCTCCGGGCGCTGCCCGAGCGCGATCGTCAGTGCCTGAGCCTGCGTGCAGAAGGTCTTCGATATCGCGAAATCGCGAACGTGCTGGGCATCTCACTCGGATATCGGTCGCCAAATCCGTGTCCCGTTCGCTTGCGAGGCTGGCAAATGTCTGAACATGTCGCGGACGGCGAACTGCTCGGCTTGATCGACGCAGAGATTTCACCGGCACGCGCGGTCGAAATTGAGCACCACCTGGAACGGTGCCTCGACTGCCTGTCGCGCCACCGCCTGCTGCTTGCCGCATCCCACGAGGTCGTCAATCTCTGCACGGGTCCGGCCCAGCCGGCGATTACTCTCGCCGCCGCACGAGCCCGCCTCAGCGAACTGATAGCGATCGACATGAACGCCGCTGGAGACGGCGCGCGCCCATTGCGCTGGCACTCACCGCGGCCGTGCTGTTTTTTGTCGTGCGCCACGAATCCACGCTCCTGCACCGTTCGATGATTGTCGAGCGTGGAGCGCTGCCAGTGGCATCGTTCACACCCGGATTCGCGCGTGCTGTCACTTCAGAGGAGCTTTGCGGGACAGAATCACGCCCGATGCCGCACATCTCTTCGGCGTTGCAGATGCAGGTGCTCCGCGACTACGGCATGGAACATGTCTCGCCAGCCGGTACCAAGCTCGACTACTTGATTACGCCGGAGCTCGGCGGCCTTGCCGACCGCCGGAACCTGTCGCCGCCGTACGGCCTGCGATCGTGGAATGCCCACGCGAAAGATGTGCTCGAAAATCGGCTGCCGCAGCTCGTGTGCAGCGGCGAAATCGACGTCGCGACGGCACAGCGCGAGATCGCGTCGAACTGGATCCACGCTTACAGGAAATATCTCACGTCAGAACCCGCGATTCAGCTTCACGCCAGGGTTCTGGAATTGCCGCATTCGCGATCGCCGATTGGCGATTGCAGCCAGGGCGGCGGGTCCGAGCAGCAGGACCCGCCCTACGTCACGAGGCACGTCGGCGGGGTCTTGTTTTCCAAGACCCGGCACTGCGTCGGAACCCTTTCACCCATGCCCACGCCGCCGACGGCCGGAAGTCGTCGAGGAACGTGTAGACGACCGGCACCACCAGCAGCGACAGCAGCGTCGACGTAATCAGCCCGCCGATGACCGCGCGCGCCATCGGCGCGCGCATCTCGGCGCCCGCGCCAATCGCAAACGCCAGCGGCAGCATCCCGAAGATCATCGCCAGCGTCGTCATCACGATCGGACGCAGCCGGGTCGTGCCGGCCTGCAGCAGCGCCTGATGCCGCGACAAGCCCTTCCGCGCGCCCCTGGTTCGTGAAGTCCACGAGCAGAATCGCGTTCTTCGTGACGAGGCCCATCAGCATGATCAGCCCGATCATGCTCATGATGTTCAGCGTGTCGCGCGTCAGATACAGCGTGACCGCGACGCCGACGAGCGAGAGCGGCAGCGACAGCATGATCGCCAGCGGATGCGTGAACGACCCGAACTGCGACGCCAGAATCAGGTAGATGAAGATGACCGCGAGCGTCAGCGCCTCGAACATGCTGGTGAACATGTTGACCAGCTCTTCGGTGTCGCCGCCCGCGACGATGTCGTAGCCCGGCGGCAGCTCGATGCTTCGCCGCGGCCGCCATGATCTCGTTCGGAGACTTCCTGCAGCGGCCGCCCGTCGGTGTTCGCCGACACGCGCACTTCCCTGACGAGATCCCGGCGCCGAATCGACGACGGTCCGCTGCCCGGCAGCACGCCGCCACCTCGCGCAGCGGCCTCAGGATCTTGTCGCCGCGGTCGTCGTCCTTGTCGGTCGGCACCGACAGCAGCAGCAGATCCTCGGAGAACCGCCGCTGGTCGGGGCGCAGCCTGACGCGCACGTTGTGGTTGTCGCCGGCGCTGTCCTCAATCGTCGTCGCCACCTGCCCGACGACGCCGGCCTGCAGCGTCGTCGCGATCGTCGCGGCGGGAATGCCCAGGTCGCTCGCGCGCTGGCGGTCGATGTCGATCCGGAGCTCCGGCTTCGATTTCTCGAGGCTCGACTCGATGTCGGCGACACCCGGAACCTGCCGCATCGCCGGCGACGAACTCCTTGCGACACGCGATCGAGCACTTCGACCTCCGGCCCGCGCACGCTGATCTGGATCGGCTTCTGGCCGAACGCCCCCGCTTCGGTAAAGCCGAAGGTCAGCCCCGGCACCTGCTCGACGGCTCGCGCGCCTTCGCGCAGCACCTCGCTGAACGCTGCCGCCTGCTGCCGTCCTTCAGCTTGACGTAGGTGGATCCTTCGGTGACCGGGCGGAACGACGATCCGGCCTCGCCGATGGTCGTGTAGGTGTACTCGACGTCCGGCAGCGAGCGGAGCTGCGCCGACCATCTCCTGCGCGCGATCGCCGGTCTCGCGCAGCGTCGCGCCCGGCGTCGCCTTGAACGACACCTGATACTCGCCGCGGTTGAAGTCGGGCATGAAGTCGCCGCCGAGGACCGCGAGAATCGGGAAGGCGCTGACGAACGCGACGACCGCGACGGCCGACCACGACCCAGCGGTGCCGCAGCGCCCAGTCGAGCGCGCGCTCGTACGTGCCGTGCAGATTGTCGAACGCCGGTTGAAGCGCTGCAGGATCGCGGCCGATCGAGCCCGCGCGGCGATGCTCCTCGACGTCCGGGTCGTACCAGCGCGACGACAGCATCGGGTCGAGCGTGAAGCTGACGAACAGCGACACGAGCACGGCCGCGGTGACGGTGATGCCGAACTGGTAGAAGAACTGGCCCGACCATGCCGCGCCATGAACGCGACCGGAATGAACACCGCGACGATCGTGAACGTCGTCGCCATGACGGCGAGCCCGATCTCGGCCGTGCCGTCGCGCGCGGCGTCCAGGTGATCCTTGCCGCGCTGCATGTGGCGCACGATGTTCTCGCGCACGACGATCGCATCGTCGATCAGCATGCCGATGGCGAGCGAGAGGCCCATCAGGGTCAGCACGTTCAGCGTGAAGCCGAAGAACCGCATCGCGATGAACGCGGCGATGACCGAAATCGGCAGCGTGAGCCCGGTGATCACGGTCGAGCGCCAGGAGTTCAGGAACAGGAAGACGATGAAGACCGTCAGGAGGCCGCCGAGGACGAGCGTGACCTGGACGTCTTCGATCGACTCGCGGATGAAGGTCGAGTCGTCCCGGACCACCTGCAGCGACACGCCCGGGCGGCAGTTCGGGCGCCAGCGCGGCGACGGCCGCGCGCACGCCGTCGGCGACGCCGACCGTGTTCGCGCCCGCCTGCTTCTGCACGTCGAGCGCGATCGCCGGCCGGTCGTTGACGAACGCCAGGCTCCGCGCCTCCTCGACGCCGTCGACCACCTGCGCGACGTCGCGCACGAGCACCGTGCGTTCGTCCGACGCGCTTCACGGGAATGGCGGCGATGTCGCGCCGCCGATCGGCCCTGCGCCGCCACGCGCACCATCGCCTCGGTCGCGCCGCGATCGGCCGTGCCCGCCGGGCGCGTCGACGTTCTCCGTGCCCGAGCGCCTCGACGACCTGGGCCAGCGACAACCCGTAGGCCTCCAGCCGCTGCGATCCACGACCACCTGAATCTCGCGCTTCGCCTCGCCGACCAGGTTCACCGCGCCGACGCCGGGAACGTTTTCGAGCCGGCGCTTGACGAGCTTGTCGGCGATGTCGGTCACGGCCCGCGGCGTCAGCGCGGGCGCGTTGACGGCCACCGACACGATCGGCGCCGCGCCCGGGTCGATGCGCTGGATGATCGGCTCGTCGATGTCGCGCGGCAGCTCGCCGCGAATCGCCGCCACCTTGCCGCGGATGTCCTGCGAGGCGTTCAGCGTCGGCACGCCGATGTTGAACTGGACGACGATGTTCGAGAGGCCTTCCTGGGAGGTCGACTCGATGTGGCGGACGCCTTCGACGGTGTTGACGGCCTCTTCGACCTTCTTCGTCACGTCGCGCTCGACGGTCTCCGGCGACGCGCCCGCGTACCGGGTCGTCACGGTCACCACCGGGAACTCGACCTCGGGAAACAGGTCGACCTGCAGCGCCCGGTAGGAGTTGAGGCCGAGCACCGCGAGCGCGACCATCATCATGGTCGCGAAGACGGGCTGCTTGATGGAGAGGTTGCTCAGAAACATGCTTATGACCCCGCTTTCGAACCGCGCTGGTGCTTGCCGTCTGGACCTGGACCTCCACGGTGTGCCGGGGCCGAGCGCCGCCGGCGGATCGACCACCACGACTTCGCCGGCCCGCAGACCGCTGGTCACCTGCACCGCATCGGGCCGCTCGACGCCCACCGTGACGTCGCGCCGCTCGGCCTTGCCGCTCGACCACCACGAATGCCTGGGCCCGGGCGGGATCGGCGCCGTCGCGGACAAGCGCCGCAGGCGGCACGGTCAGGCTGCCCGGCACGTCGCGCACGTGGATGTCCGCGCGGGCGAACAGGCCGGAGACGAGCTGCGGCCGGCCCGGGAACGCGGACGACCACCTCGAACGAGCGGCTGCGCGCCTCGACGAGCGGCACGATGCGGTCGACCTGCCCCTCGGTCGCTGAAGCCGGGCAGCGCATCCACCGTCACCGTGACCGCCTCGCCCACTCGCACCTTGGCGAAGTCCGCCGACGCCACCGACGCGCGGAACTCGAACACGCCATCGTCGACGATCTCGAAGATCGGCCTGCCGACCGCGAGCATCGTCCCGGCATCGGCGGACGCTTGGCGATGCGCCCGGCAAGCGGCGCCTTGACCTGCGTGCGCGCGAGCTGCTGTTCGGCAATCGCCAGCTCGGTGCGCGCCTGCGCGGCGGACGCTTCGGCCACCTGAACGGCCACCTGCGCGGCCAGGCGATCCTTGTCGGTGATGCCGCCGGTCTTCAGCAGGCTGGCGGCGCGATCCTCTTCCGCCCTGCGCGTGCGCGCGGTTGGCCTCGGCAACGTCGAGCGCGGCCTTCGCGCGGTCGCGAGCCAGCCGGAAGTCGGTGTCGTCGAGCACCGCGAGCACCGTGCCCTGCGCGACGCGATCGCCTTCATCCTTCAGCACGCGCATCAGCCGGGCCGCCACTTCCGCCACGACCGGTCACCTGCGCGCGCGGGTCGAGCGTGCCGGTCAGCGTCAGCGTCTCCGTGAGATCGCGCGTTTCGACCGTCGCTGTGCGCACCGGAATCTTCTGCTCGGTCGTCGACTGCCCGGCTCCGCCTCGGCGCCGCACGCCGCGGCGCCTGCGCAGGCATGCCGACGACGAGCGGCAGAATCAGAATCGAGCAGTCGAAACGATCTGTGCATATGCAGTCCTTCGTCGCCTTCAAGGCGTCAGCCCCGAATCGGTCAGCGGATCGCGCCCCATCACGAAGCTGAGCGAGGCGCGCGCGTTCGCGTGTGAAAACAGCGCCTGGTTGCGAATGTTCTCCGCCAGCGCCAGCGCCTGCTGCGCGTCGAGGACGTCGAGCGGCGTGGCGGCGCCCGAGCCTGTAGTTCGCCTCGGTCATTTCGGCGGCGCGGCGCGCCTGCGCGACGTTGAGATCGGCGGCGGCGAGCGTGCGGTCGGCCAGCGTCAGCGAGTCCCACGCCGACTGCACCTCGAGCCTGACCTCATTTTCGAGCGCGGCGATCCGCTGGGTCACGATGTTCCGATCGGCCTGCGCCTGCGCGACGCGGCCGGCCGTCCGCCACCCGTCGAACAACGGCACCGTCAGCGTGACCCCGCCGACCAGCGCGTGAAATCCGAATCGAAGAGGTTCCGCGGACGCCGAACCGAGAACCCGTAGACGCCGTTGAACTCCACGCGCGGCTTCGTGTCGGCGCGCACCACGTCGATCAGCCTGTCGCGGATCTGCTCCTCAGCCGCAGAACCTGAAGTTCCGGTCGCGCCGTCGAGCGCCTCGGTGACCGCCGCCTCGAACGTCGGCGGCCACCGGTGCGACCGCCAGCACATCGGTCGGCTCAATCGGGCGTCTCCGTCGGCCGGAACATCACGGTGTTCAGCCGGGCCCGCGCGGCCGCCACCTGCGTTTCCGCCCGCAGCAGCTCCGCGCGCTGGTTCTCGAGGTCGACCTCGGCGCGAAGCACCTCGAGCTCGGTGGCCGCGCCCGCGGCGCGGCGGTTTCTCGCCACGTCCACGTGGCTCTGTTTCTGATCGATGTTGCTCTGCGCGACGCGCAGCTGCTCGATGGCGAACAGCAGCTGGTTGTAGCCTGAATGGCCACGACGCCGTCGCCTGCCGGGCGCGCCGGACCTCCTCGTCTCCCGCCGGTCCGCGCCAGCCGTCGCCGCCCGAGCGCGTTGCCGAGCTTGAAGCTGAACAGCGTCTGCTGGACGTCGGCGGAGGTGTCGAAGCGTTCCCGGAATCGGGCTCGAGCGCGGTGCGGAATTCCTCGCGGAAACTGATCGAAGTTCGGGCTGTTCAAGCAGTCCCGGATCCCGCGAGCGGATCGCGCGCGTGGACCAGGACACGTCGGGCAGCGCGTCGGCGCGAGCCTCGATGATCCGCCCTTCGAGGAGCGCCACCTGCTCGAGGCTCAGCTTCACCTGCGGGTTGGCCGCGAGCGCCTGCGCCACGGCCTGCGCGCGCGAGAGCTGCTGCGCGCGATGCGAGCAGCCGGTGAAAGCAATGACGAGCGCGAAGAGCGATGAATGCCGAGCGATGAAGAAGTGCCGATGTTTCATGACGTCGGCTATCGTTCGCTGACCAGCCATCCACAATCGTGTCGACCAGACGATCCGCGAGCTCGGGCGTCAGCTCCGGCGTGCCGGAAATGACGATAGCCGGTCGCGGCTTCGCTGATCGCACCCATGACGATCAACATCCGCACGTCGAGCGGGCCCGGCGCGAACTCGCCGCTTGACCGCCTCCTCGGCGGCCAACGCCATCGATCCGACGACGCCGTCGTAGAACTCCGTGCAGTTCGGACGGCTCGGTCGTGCCCGGCGGCGCCCAGATGACGCCGTGAATGAACCGCCAGAGCAGCGGCTGCGGCGCGCTCTCGAATACCGCGCGTGTGATGCACCTTCAACGCCCTCCCGGAATGAGCCTGGCGCCGCAAGTCCGCGATCGACGATGCCGCGGAACTGCTCGAACCCGTCGTGACCAGCGCGCGCAGCACGCCGTCCTTGCTCTTGTAGAAGTGATAGAGCGTCGGCTTGGTGATGCCGGCGGCCTCGCAGATCTCCCGCACCGAGGTCGCGTCATAGCCCCTGACGGCAAAGAGATCGAGGGCGGTGCTGAGGATGCGTTCCGCCGAGGTTGCCTGATGGACGTCGAGAGCTTTCGTCATGTTCCTGGACTTGCCTTCCCCGCCGTGAGGGCAGGCATTATACCTACCGGTAAATACACTCGTCAATTAGACGGGGAGTGGGACTGGAAGGTTCCTGCGGACGTAACTTACTGACTGTTAAGGTCTTTTTGGCTCAGGCAACAGGAAGGACATGCCCCCGGCGAGCGATACTCCGCCAGGGCCAACCTCGGTCGGCATGAAGGTTCGGCCGATTCCCACGTAGAAGCCGCTGGTGGCCGTCAGCCCAAACGACGCGCCGATGCCAAGCGACGTCTGATGCGTTCCAGCCCGGGCGTACGACTGACCGAAGTTTCCGCTGATCGACACCTGCGAGGTGATCGGTACGTCGGCTGCGACGGTCGCAAAGATCGACCCGCGCGAGAAATAGCCCGCCGAGGTATACACCCGCAGATCGCCGCGATGCGCTTCCACATTGACGGGCAACGCCCACCCGAGCTCGTCGGTGCTGCCCGGTGACAATTCGATGAGCGGTGTCACCGCGAGCCCGATCGCACTCGGGGCGCGATAGGGATCGAGCAGCTGGACCTTCCCGTACACCGAAACGTTTCCAAACCCGTTTTCTGAAATGCCCTCTGCGTCGCGGAAGTGATAGAAGGAGAGGCTGCCGCCTGCCTGGAAACGGCGGCTGATGCCGACAGCCGCACTCGCCACAGGGGCATCGAACTGCCGATTGCTGTCGCCGCGCCAGTATCCCGTCGCCAGTCCAATCCAGACATCGCCCGGCTCGACGATTGACGCATCGTCGAGCCAGGACCCGTAATAGACCGCCGCGTTTGCCGATGCAGCGGGTGCGCTCGTCGACGACGTAGCAGTCGCCGGCGACGCAAGCCCGCTGCTGGACGCCCGCGTTTTCGCGTTCGGGTTCGCGTTCTTCAAC
This sequence comes from Vicinamibacterales bacterium, assembly GCA_963811435.1. Classification (GTDB taxonomy): domain Bacteria; phylum Acidobacteriota; class Vicinamibacteria; order Vicinamibacterales; family JAMQPK01; genus JAMQPK01. The sequence goes on along the minus strand of CAWERD010000002.1, from coordinate 592,539 downwards.
GGCCGCTCTTTGTTCTGGCCCGGAGCGGAATCACTGCGGCCCTGCGCGAATGCAGGGCTCGCCGCGACAACGGTGCTCACAACCACGGCGAGGGCGAATTTAGCTGCGCTCACGTGTCCGTCGCAGATCCGCATTCGCCGCATCCTCGGCTCTCTTCACTTCGTTCCGAACCCTCGAGGTCGTCAACGTTCCATCATCCGGCGTCGCTCCGCCCTTGAGACTCTGAATGGCCTGACCGAGCGACATCGGCGTACCAAGCACGGTGGTTCCAGGTGTAGGACCAGGTGCAACGCCGGTCATCTTCGCTTTCAGATCGGCGAACGGAATACCGAGATTGTTCGAGACATGAACGGCGGCCACAAATTGCCCCCAGTTCTTGAACCCGGCCATCGCATCCGGCACGGTTGTGCCAGGCGGAAGCATCGTCTGCAAGCGCGCTTCGAGCTTTGGATTTTTCACGGGGCGCGTGGTCGGTGTGGTTGGTGTCACCTCCGTCGCGGGCGTTACCGTCGCGACAGTTCCCGTCTTTCTGACCGCCTTGGCTTCAGACTTCGCGGCGCGCGTCTCAGCTTTCACCGCACGCGTTTCGGCCTTCGAGGATTGCTTGGCCGTTTGGGTCTTGGCGTGCGGTGTCTTGGCGCTCGGTGTCTCAGTCTTCGCCTTTGTGGTTTGCGCCGACTGCTTTTTCGCCGGGCCATTGCCACGCCCTTGCCCCTCGGCGGAAACGCCAGCGACACTCAGCGTGAACATGAACGCCGCCAGAATGGAGATCAGTCGCATGATTCCTCCCTTGGATTCGGGGGTGCCTCGCGGGCTAATATCAACCTCCGTACCGTCTTACTGTCTCTTGTTTTCAATGACTTACGGGCATGGTCGGATTCGATCTGGAAAGAATTACGTGGCCAAATGTCTGTACCGTTACTTCCGATGACAAAGCTGGGATTGTCCTGAAAATGGGAACCGAAACCTGTTGGAATCTGCCTCGACGGCCCGAAAATGATTTTTGCGTGTTGGCACGCACCCTGCTTTAAAGGATGTTCATGATGCCGAAATTTCAACCTCATCACACAACGCGCGTGACCGCAACGCTCGTTGCGCTTTTCACGTCGGTCCCCCGTCTTCGGCCAGACGAAGATTATGGCGCCCGAAAACAAATACACCGTCCAGGAGGACGTGAAGCCGGTCGCGAGGCGGCGCGGACAAGTCCAGCAACAGCTGCCGATTCTTCGCGACGACGTCGTCGACGACTACGTCGAGCGCGTGGGCCAACGGCTCGTCGACGGCATTCCCGCCGAATTCCGGCACTCCGAATTCCGGTACACCTTCGACGTCGTGAACATCCGCGACATCAACGCGTTCGCGCTGCCCGGCGGACCGATGTTCGTGAACCGCGGCATGATTGAAGCGGCGAAAAACGAAGGAGAGGTCGCCGGCGTCCTCGCGCACGAGATCAGCCATGTGTCGCTTCGGCACGGCACGGCGCAGGCGGGCAAAGCGACGCCTCTTCCAGATCGGCGCGATCCTCGGACAGATCGCGGGTGCGATCATCGGCGGCGTTGCCGGTCAGGAGTCTCGCATGGGTCATGTTCGGTCTTGGCACGGTGTTCCTGAAGTACGGCCGCGAATATGAGCGCCAGGCCGATCTTCATGGCGCGCAGATCATGGCGCGCGCCGGCTACGACCCCCGCGACATGGCGAACATGTTCCAGACCATTCAGGCCAAGAGCGGCAACGGAGGTCCCGAGTGGATGAGCAGCCATCCGAACCCGAGCAACCGCTATCAGGCTACAACGAGGAAGCGGCGAAGCTGCGCGTGACCAATCCGATTCGCAGTACGGCAGGAGTTCACGCAGGTGAAGTCGCGGCTGCAGCGAATGGCGCCTGCGCCGACTTCAGAACGGTTGCGCGGAGTGGGGAACCGCCGCCCGACCGGCGGACGAACGGCCGACGAACGGGGGCCAGGTTGATGCGCCTTCGGGCCGCTACCAGACATTCGACGGAGGCAATCTGTTTCGCATTGCGGTTCCGTCGAACTGGCGCGAGATCCAGGGGAACAATCCGTGACGTTCGCTCCGAATGGCGGCTACGGCGACTATCGCGGACAGAGCGTCTTCACGCACGGCTTGCAGGTTGGCCTCGAGGGCAGCAACGCACGCAACCTTCGCAGCGCGACCAATCAACTGATTCAGTCGCTGGCGCAGAGCAATCCGCAACTGCGGCAGTCGGGCAGCTTCAGCAACGTGACCATCGGCGGCCGCAACGGTCTGGCTACCGTCCTGACGAACGTTTCCGACGCCACGGGACAGCCGGAACGGATTGCGCTCTACACAACGCTGATGAATGACGGCAGCGTGTTCTTCGTGGCCGGCGTATCCGCCGGCGGGCGAGTTCTCAACCTATCGACAGATCTTCAATCGCTCGGTGCAGTCGCTGCAACTGAACGATGGATATCGAAACTCGGGGTTCTAGTTTCCAGCTTCGAGCTCGATGACGCGCGCAAGTCATCGAGCTCGCGCACACCGCGCTCGATCAGCCGCTGCACGTGCTCGCTGTTCCGGAATTCAGCCAGGAGTGCGCGCCGGCTGCTGGTATATGCCTGGTCCATCGCATACGCCAGCACGGTCGCCATCACTCCCCCTTCTTCCGTGTTCGTTTCAATGAACCGGCGCCGGAAATTCCTTCAGGACGGGCGCGAAGCCTCGGGTCGTCCCAGCGCTCCGCGCCGGGCTCGAGGCGCATGAAATCGTCAAGGACTGTTGCATACGAGGGGTTGGGACGACTCGACGCGAGAATGCCACGTCGACACCAAATTCACTCACATGGAACGGAAGGTAGAGCGTGGCCCGCGCCGGGACCCGATCCTTGAGCACCGGGTTGAATCGGTGTACCTCGTCCGCAGAGAGCTGCGTCCGGCTGAGGATCTCCTCCATTGAGATCGCGCGAGGCGTGCGCATGGCGTAGATCGGCGCCTGAGGCGTCGACGCCATCAGGTTCCGGACGTTGAACGTATTGCCGAACGCCATCTCTGCGTAGACGTACGAGCGGGAACCGTAGCTCCGAAAGACGTCAGTGACTCCTTGCCGGCAGGGCGCGAAGGTCGCGGGCCAGTTTCGAGCCGAGAAAATATCGGGCACGCACGTCGGTTGCGCCCAGGCGCTCGCCGTTGATCAGGGCTCTCCCCACATTCGTACCGCCGGCGTTGTGCTCGGACAGCGCAGGAATGAACGACCCGTACTTGGTGGCGAGCACCGACAGGTACGCGGCGCAGTAGGGCGCCTGCGCCGTCTGGCTGCTTGCCATCGATGGACGTCGGCGAGAAGTGGTTCATCAGTATCCAGTTCCTTCGAAGCCACTGGCAGAACCCGACCGCATTTGCTTCCGAACGCCTCGTGGCGCTCAGACCCGATTCGAGAATCACCTGCGCCAGCCCGATGTCGGCGGGCACACCGAACCGCTCGTAGATCGTTCCCCACTCGCCGAGAAAGCGCCCGTACTTCTCTGCGTTCGGCAGCAAGGCGTCACCGCGCGTCGAGTTGCGCAGCACCGGCCCCACGGAACGCTCCATGAGGAGCGCCACTTGATCGCGCCGTTCGCCCAGTTTCGGAGAGAGGGGTTGACCTTCGAGGATGCCGGTGAGCGCCGGGTCGGTCCACATCGCGTCGCGCGTCCAGTTCCCTTTCGTGGGAAAGGTCGCGAGCAGCCGTCCGTCAACGGCGCTCCCGTACGCGATCGAGTGGTCGGGCAGCATGAACACGTGCTGCCAGAATGCATAACCAGGCCGGAAGGTCTGCATGGCGGCGAAGTCGTCGCGACGGCGTACCGCAACGTAGTCCGCTGCGTGACCGCCCCTGGACGTTCGAGTCAGCGGTGACCTCCGCGCTCGCGCGGCGCGCGGCGACACTCGACGTGCCTTCCGCACCACAGACCACCAGCACGGCGACCGCCAGGGCGAGCTTCTTTTTCATCCAGCGCGTGCGCATGAAGCGTTTGAGCATCAAGGATTGACCTCGGGCGCGAGTCTGCAAGCGATACGCCCGTGCAGAGGTGTGAAATCCGTTCAATCAGATGACGAGTTTGGCACCCGTGATGTCGAAATTGGTCTGGTGACCTCGCATCAATTGCACGTCGCGGCAACCCGTCGCAGCGACCGCGCCAGCATCTCGCGGTTCGTGAGAATACCAGTCGCCGCAACGCGCTCACCGACATGCCCTTGCAGCTTCAGCGTATGCGCCGCGTCGACGAGCTCGATTCGCGCCGCGCGCTTCTTCAGAAACCCGGACCTCCAGCTTCGCGACGCCGGCACATCGGCGCCCGATGCATCCTTCAGCCAGAACGTCTCGTCATCGAGCTCGAGGCAGCCCGTCATCGTAATGGTCCCCGCCCCGCTCGACACAGGTTCCACCGCCGGTGACTTCGCCGTTGATTTCACGAGCGGCAGGCGCCACCGATTCGGCCACTCGCGGCGCCGGTGTCGCCACGCGCGCCTGCGCGGGCTTTTTCTTCCTGCGGCTCGCTGGCTTCGAGCGGCGCGTCTTCGCGCGCGACATCGGTTGGGCGAGCGGGCGCCCGCGCCGCGATCAACGCTGCCGCGGTCACCACACATATCGCCCCGGCGCCCGCTATCACCCACGGTGAGCGCATGGAACTTTTTGCACGCGCTGAATTCTCGTGGGCAGCATTCTTCGGTCGAACGCGATCGCCGCTGTCGCTTCACCCTTTTCAGGCGCTCCGATATCCGCCTGAGCGAGATCTTTTTCAATCTCCGGTCGACCGAGAGCAGGTATCGAATCGATCGTGCCGGAGTCTTCGCTTTCTTCGCGCGCACCGCACTCCTCCTGTCAGAGGTTCGTGGAGCCCCGGCCTTACCGAGCAAATGCGATGCCCTTGCGGCGCTGGCGTAGAACGGCGCTTGTCGTTCGTAACTCGCTGTGGGAACCGCTGTTGTTGCCACGACAGGGCTGCGCACCTGCATGTGTCCCGTGATGGAACACGCAATTCCGTGATCGCGCAGGCAATACTGAGTATTGGATCGGTCAGTCTGCCAGCACGCCCAGCAGATTCGTGTAGTCGTCGGTCCACAAAGGACCGCCACCGCTCGAAAGCCGAACCCATCGCGGCGCCGAATGCGCGAGCTGGCCGAGATCGTTCTGCGTCGCGCGCCAGGACTACCCAGACGGAAGACCGCTTGGCCTCCGCGGCCTTCTCAGGCGGCATGTCCTGGTCATCACGGGCGTAGCATACGAGGCCCCGATCCTCGGCGATCCTCGCGAGCACGGGACGGAGGTTGAAAAACCGGCTCGACACGTGGAAGGCGATCACGCCTCGCGCTTTGAGGCGTGACTCGTACATCGCCACGGCCTCGCGCGTGATCAGGTGGGTGGGAATCGCGTCCGACGAGAATGCATCGATGACGATGAGATTGTACGACGCTTCCGGCATGGCACGCAGCCCAAGCCGTCCATCAACCGCCACCGTCCCTACCTTCGCTCCCGGGCGAGCCCTCGCGTCGGCGAGATACGTGAAATACCGGGGATTTTCCGCGATTCGGATGACGGCGTCATCGACCTCGAAGAAGTCCATGCGGACACCATTGCCGGCATACGCCGCGAGGGAGCCGACGCCCAACACCGACCACACCGACATCGCGGAGCCGCCCCTCGGCAGCGAGCGTGAAGGTGACATCGCCGATCGGGCCCGAAGGATGGTAATAGGCGGTGGGCAGAAGATGGATCTTGCCGCCAGACGCCTGCACGCCATGCATCGTCGTGCCGTTGGTCAGCACGTGCCAGTCGCCGCCCTGCGTGGACGTGACGTCGTGCACGCCGAAAAACGTGCGTTCGCGGTGGAGCACCTCGCCGCCGGTTCTGACGACGGCTCCGCCCACGAGCAGACCCGCGGCCGTCCCGACAAACACCAGTGCCGTTCGCGGCGCGAACAACAGCAGGACCGCCGGGATCGCCAACGACGTCCGAACGATGCGCAGCGTGATCTCCGCGTCACCAGTGAACGACTGCAGCCAGGTAAAGAGCGCGGTCGACAGGATCGGTGCCGTACTCCCGATCTCGTTGAAGGCGGAGACGCACCAGTATCCGGCGACGAGCAGCATCGCCGCGGCGACGCGCCACGCCCAGCGCCCGGCGCGCGATTTCGCCATGCGGTCGGCCTGAGTGGCTTGAGGACGAAGGAGAAGGGCGGCAGCGATCGCGATCGGGTACTCGAGTATCGAAGAGAACACGACCGGCGCGACGAGCGCCACTGCCGCTCCGCCGAGCACACCGCCCAGCGAAATGCATACGAAGTACCCGGTAAGGTGCGCGGGGTCTGGGCGGCTCTCGGCGAGGCGTGTGTGGCACAGCATCGCCAGCACCGTGAACGCCGCGAGATGCGCGAGCGCGATCGGCAGGATCGGGTAGCGCACCTCCGCGAGCGAGAGTAACAGGACGAGCAGCGCGACCACCGGCGCCACGCTCCCCCACCGCCGCGCGCTACCGAAGCCCGTGGTCGAAAACGCCGCGATGAAAGTCGTCAAGGTACAACGCCAGTGGAACCACCCAGAGTAACGGGACCGACACGACCTCGGTGGTGAGGTGCTGCGTCACGCCGAGCAGTAACGCAGACGGGACAAACGCAAGCGCGATCCACAAAGCTCGGAGTTCCGGGTTCCGGGTTCCGGTTCCGAGGTTCGTGGTTCCGAGGTTCGCGGTTCCGGGGTGCGCGGTTCCGGGGTGCGCGGTTCCGGGGTGCGTGGTTCCGGGGTGCGTGGTTCCGGGGTGCGTGGTTCCGGGGTGCGTGGTTCCGGGGTGCGCGGTTCCTCGTTCCGATCTGCGCCCCGCATGCGCTGTTTCTGTTCGGACGAACGGCTGGCGGAGAGTGCCGTACGCGCACACGGCCACAAGCGCCGCGATGGCCCAGAACCCCACTGCCCAACTGCTCACCTGAACGCTACGCGTGGCGGCTGGTTCCACGAGCAGATATCCCAGCAGGCCCACCAGGCTTCCGGCGTTGCTCGCGGCGTACAGAAAGTACGGATCCCTGGCCCTGGGATCGTCGGTCTGCGAAAACCAACGCTGCAGGAGCGGGGCCGTCGCAGAGAGCGCAAAGAATGCCAGGCCGACGCGGCTGGTGAGTGTCCGAAGCAACCACACGCGTGGATCAGCACCGGCAGGCTCGCCGATCTCGAGGGGGGCCGCCAGCGCGATGCTCGCGATGACGAGGACGCAGACGTGAACCAATCGCTGCCACCGTGGGCCGACCCATGTGCTCAGTGCATGGGCATACAGATATCCGAGCAACAGCACGGCCTGGAAGAAAACCATGCAGGTGCTCCATACCGCCGGGCTGCCGCCGAGGATAGGAAGAAGAATTTTTCCCGCGAGGGGCTGCACCATGAAGAGCAGGGTCGCGGAAAAGAAAATCGCGAGCGCGAAGAGCCGTATCACTGACGATCGGAGGGTTTGTCAGCAACGATCCCGATTCGGCCCAGCGCCTCACGCTCCGTCGAGAGATCCAGCTTGCCCGCCGGCATCTTGTTCAATTGCAGGATGTAGGCGATGACCGCAGCCGTCTCGTCCCTGCTGAGCGTCCCGGGAGCTTCGGCCGGCATGGCTTCACGCACCCAGTCGAACAGCACACCCATGGATTGACTGTTCCAGTTGGCCAGGAAGGTCTCGCCAACCAGCTTCGGGCCAGAGTCGCCGCCATCAAGCTTTGGACCGTGGCAACCGATGCACCTGGTATCGGCGACTTTTTCACCGCGGTAGGCTTGCGCCTCGCTATAGACGCCGCTCCAGACGGTCTGGGTCTGCATCTGTGTCTGCGCGGCTGTCGCGCACATCACGCACGCCATCCAGATCCCGGCGCTCGCGAATATGAGGCCTGTCAGTTGCCGCACGCGGTGCCGACCATCTGAAGCGACATGACGTTCACGCGTATTTCCGCGCCGAGCCTCACCATGTAGCCCGTGACGCGAACTTTGTGTCCGTTGTGCGGTTCGGGGTTGTAGCTGATGGCGTCGAGCAGACGGAATGTGAACTCGCCGCGTTCCTGCCGCGTAGCAGCAGCCGCATCGGCGCTGGACGCAGCCGAGGGCTCTGTTTTCTTCAACTCACCGGCGTTGGTCAGCAGCCACGACCTCGTGGGGTCCTGGTGAAGACATCCAACCGAGGACACGAACGTGTAATTCTCGAGTCCTTCCGCGCCGCCCGCACCCGGAATCCACACGCTGTCGGCGACCTCGGCGGTCAACTCGGCAGGTCCTGCAGGAAAGTTGTTCTTCTGCAGCACATAGGTGGCCACATCGAGGTATTCCTGGTCGGTCAACGCCCCGGGCCGCCCCGAAGGCATATCCCGCTTCATCTTGTTGAAGAGCGCGCTCACCTTCGATTCGCCGAAATCCTGCACGAACCGGGTGCCGGCCAGAGGGGCGCCTCTGGCGCCGGCCGTGGGGTTTGCCGACCCGTCCAGATCGGCGAGATGGCATGTCACGCAATTGGTTTCGTAGACCTGCTTTCCACGCTCGGCCTGCGCCGACGTGTACACAGGATCGCGCACCGTCTTGCGCGACTTCACATCGTCCTGTTGGGCCGCCGGCACCACCGCAGCGCAGAACACCGCCAGTGCAAGCGCGATGGCGAACCTAGACAAGGATGTCCTTCACGATTTCGCCAAACACGTCCGTGAGACGGAAGTCGCGACCCGCATAACGGTAGGTCAGCTTCGTGTGATCCATGCCGAGCTGATGCAGCAACGTCGCATGCAGGTCGTGGATCGACACGCGGTTCTGCTCTGCCTTGAAGCCGAACTCGTCAGTGCTGCCGTACGCGATGCCGCCTTTGAACCCACCGCCGGCGACGAGCATCGTGTATCCGTACGGATTGTGATCGCGTCCCGACCCGCTTTCCGAGACCGGCGTGCGGCCGAACTCGCCGCCCCACACGACAAGCGTTTCGTCGAGTTTGCCCCGGCGCTTCAAATCGCGTATCAGTGCGGCCACCCCTTGATCCATATCAGGACAGCGCTTGCGCAGATTGTCGTTCACGTCTCGATGATCGTCCCAGATCTGTCCGCCGGGATAATCCACGTTGACGTACCGCACGCCGGCTTCGACCAGCCGCCGCGCCAGCAGGCAACCGGTTCCGAACGGCCCGTTGCCGTACTCCTCCCGTATGCTTTCCGGCTCTTTCCGGATGTCGAACAGATTCAACGCCTCGAACTGCATGCGATAGGCCGTCTCCATCGACTTGATGCGGCCCTCGAGGAACGCGTCGCCGCCGAACGATTTCGAGTAGTTCTGGTTGAGCCTGAGCAGCGCGTCCATGTCGGTTCGCTGCGCGGCCGCATTCACCTGTGTGTTGCGGAGATTCGGAATGATCTTCTCAGGGTCTGGATCGGCCACCTGAAAGCCCACGCCCTGATACTCCGTCGGGAGGAACCCGGACCGCGTCTGGGGTCCGCTGCCGTTCGAGCCAAGCGCGACAAACGACGGCAGGTTTTCGTTCTCCGAACCAAGACCATACGAAATCCACGAGCCCATCGAGGGCCGTGTCGCCAGAACACTGCCGGTGTGGAAGAGGGCGCGTCCCGGCGTGTGCGTCGGGTTGAAGGTATACATCGATCGAATGACGCAGATGTCGTCGATGACGCTCGCGATCTGCGGCAGAAGCTCGCTCACCTCCACGCCGTTGCGGCCATGCCGCTTGAACTCGAACGGCGACGGCAGCAACCCTCCGGTCACGCGCTCGGTGCGCAGGTCCACCGCGTTCGGACGCTGCCCGGCGTATTTGAACAGCGCGGGCTTGGGGTCGAACATGTCGAGCTGCGAGGGCCCGCCGTTCAGGTAGATCATGATGACGTGCTTCGCCTTGGCCGGCAGCGCCGGCCCGGCATAATTTCCAAGACCCGCTGCGTGGACCTCGCTCTTCGACAAGCCCGCGAACGCACCTGCGAGGCCCACGAGACCCATGCCACCGCCGAGCGTTTCGATCATTTCCCGTCGGGTCAGCTTCAACGTCATGGCAGGAAAATCTCCTCGTTGGTCGAGAGCAGGACCTGCGCATAGCGCTGCAAGGTGCCCTTCTGTAAATATTCAAGCGCGCTCTTGATCTCGGCCGCCGTGGGATCGCGCGCCAGAATCCGGCGATACAACAGGCCGACCTGTTCGGCTTCTCCGGTCGCCGCCGCCGCACTCTTCGCGGCTTCCGCGGCGAGGTTCTGAATGAACGCGCTGTTCATCAAAAAAATCTGCTGCAGCGTCGTGATCGTGACCTCGCGACCCGGAGCCGTTTGAGTGGCTTCCGGGAAGTCGTACAACTGCATCAACTGTGGCATGCGCGCACGGCTGATGCGCCCGTAAATCGAGCGCCTCAGAAATGTGTCACTGTCGAGATCTCCCGAAACGCCGCCCATCTCTTCGTCGAGCATGCCGGCGGCCCGCACAAGGGTGTCGCGATAGGCCTCGATATCGAGACGCCGCGGATTCTGCCGCCACAAGAGCGCATTGGCTTCGTCGGCCTTCAGCGCGTCTTCCCGCGGCTTGCTCGTCTGCTGATAGGCAGCCGACAGCATGACTTCCTTGCTGAGCCACTTCAGCGACCATCCGTGCTCGATGAACCGCGCCGCAAGATCGTCGAGCAGCTGCGGATGCGTCGGCTTGTCGCCTTGCGTGCCGAAATCGCTCGGCGTGGTCACCAGCCCCCGTCCGAAATGCCAGCCCCACACACGATTGACGATCACGCGCGCCGCGAGTCCCGGTGCGTCGCTGAAGATCCGATCGGCCAGCTCGAGTCGGCCGGAGCCCTGTTTGAAGGTCGTGTCGCCCTTTGCGAGCACCGCCGGAAACCCGCGAGGCACGATGTCGCCGGGCGCCGCCACGTTCCCCGCTTTCAGGATCGGCATGTCGCGCGGCTCGCCTGGCTTGTAAACAATGAAGGTGTACGTCGGATCCGACGCGTCGACATACTGCGCCGCCTCGAAGACGGCGTTGATGTACGGCTCAGTTGAACCCTGCGGGCCGCGGCCCCGTGCGGGCGGTTGCACAGCGGCAGGCACGGGATTGGCAGCAGCCGGAGCTGGCTGCACGCCAGCCGCGGGCGGTGCCGCCGCAGCAGGTGGCGGCGGAGGCGGCGGTCCTCCAGCACGTCGCGGCGGATTCCAGAACTTCTCCAGGCTCTCCACGAGCTGCGGATATTGAGCGAGCAGCGTAGTCGCCTCTTCTTTGAGGCTTGCCACTTCTGCTCTCCACTTCACTGCTTTCTCGGCGCCGTTGGTAAATGTGGTGCCCTCATTCCCGAGCAGGTTCACCGAGTACGCCATGTCGAACAACTGGCGCTGCAGCCACATGTATCGCTGTTCGATCTTCGGATCAACGTCGAACATCGGGCGCTCGACGCGCACGGTCGAGGCGAATACGCCCATCAGGGCGTAGTAATCCTTCTGCGAAACGGGATCGAACTTGTGATCGTGGCACCGTGCGCATGCCATCGACACACCCAGCACGCCGCGCGACACGGCGTCGATGCGCTCATCCCAGTCGTCGGTCAGGAACGTGCCGATGACTTCTCCTGACAGACGCAGGTCATGGTGGTACATCGGAGCCGCACCGACATATCCGAGCGCCCGCATGTCGTCGCGTGTCGCGTTCGGCATGAGGTCGGCGGCTAGCTGCAGTTTGATGAACCGGTCGTAGGGCATGCCGGCGTTCAGCGCTTCGATGATCCAGTCGCGATACCGCCAGGCAAATGGATACGGCGGGTTGGTGGCCTCTGACGTCGGGTTGTCTTCGGCATAGCGCGCGATATCCATCCATCGTCGCGCCCATCGCTCGCCATAGTGCGGCGATACCAGCAGACGATCGATCAACCGCTCGTAGGCATCCGGCGACCGATCGTTGATGAACGCCTGAACTTCTTCGAAGGTCGGCTTGAAGCCGAGGAGATCGACATAGGCACGCGTGACGAGCGTGCGCCGATCGGCCTGCGGAGACGGCGCGATCTTCTTCTCCTGCAGCTTCGCGAGCACAAAACTATCGATCTTGTTTTTCGGCCAGCCGTCCGCCTTCGCGGCCCTGGGCGCGGGAACCGCGGCCACCGGCTGGAACGCCCACCATTTGCGCCCATCTTCGAGCGACATGCCCTTGTACTGAGGCGTCGCCGAGGCGACGGCGGGAAGATTGGCGCGAGGGTCGGCTGCGCCGCGAGCAATCCACTGCTCGAAGTCGGCCAGAACCGTATCGGGAAGCTTGCCGCTGGGCGGCATCTGCGCCAGCGGATCGCTATAGCTCAGCGCCTTGAGTAACCGGCTTTCGGCCGGCTTCCCCGGCACGAGCGCCGGACCCGAAGTGCCCCCCTTCAGCAGGCCTTCCTTGCTGTCGAGTACCAGGCTGCCTTTCGGTGCCGGCATCTTGGAGTTGTGGCAGCCATAGCACTTCTGGACGAGGACCGGTCGAATCCGGGTCTCAAAAAACTCAATGTCCGTCGCCTGGGCGAAAAGCGGCGTGCCCGCAGAAACAGACAGGATCAGACCGACGATGCAACGTCGTATCAACATGGAATCTCCTCGAACCCGTGGAAACAAGTATTTTACCGCACCGCCCCCCAGGGGTCGGGAGAGGTTTTCGATTCGTTGCGGCGAAAACCCCTCCCGACCCCTTTTCTCGTTGTTGCGCCCTGTCTGGCCAACCGGATACGCTCTGCCGCCATGAGCCCATACCTCGCCGAAGCGGTCGGGACGATGATTCTGCTCCTGCTGGGAGACGGTGTCGTCGCGAACGTCCTCCTGGCGCGGTCGAAGGGGCAAAACTCGGGGTGGCTCGTCATTACGGTCGGATGGGGCGTGGCGGTGACTGTCGCGGTGTACTCCGTCGGCCGCATCAGCGGCGCGCACCTCAACCCCGCGGTCACAATCGGGCTCGCCACCATAGGCGCCTTCCCCTGGGAGAACGTGGCCGGGTATGTGGCGGCGCAAATGGTTGGGGCTTTCCTGGGCGCGGTGCTCGTCTGGCTCGCGTATCTGCCGCACTGGCGACTGACGGAAGATCCCGCCGCGAAGCTGGCTGTGTTTTGCACAGGTCCGGCGGTCCAACATCCAGCGGCGAACGTCGTGACAGAAGTGATCGGCACCGCCATGCTGCTCTTCGGTGTTCTCGCCATCGGCGCCAATGCCCAGGGGTGGACGCAGGCGGGCGACGTGGACCTCTCCCAGGTGTTCAGCCGCGCGCTGCAGCCGCTGCTCGTCGGTATCCTGGTGCTGGGCGTTGGTATATCGCTCGGCGGCCCGACCGGCTACGCGATAAACCCCGCGCGCGATCTTGGACCGCGTATCGCTCACGCCGTCCTCCCGATTGCGGGCAAGGGACCGTCGGACTGGTCCTACAGCTGGATTCCCATCGTCGCGCCCCTGGTCGGCGGCATCATGGGCGCGGCACTCTACAACCTGGTCGGATTCTAGGAAACACGCATGGCACGCTACGTCGGAGCATTGGACCAGGGCACAACCAGTACGCGATTCATGGTGTTCGATGCCGGGGGCGCAGAGGTGGTGCGGCGGCAGATCGAGCACACGCAGATCATGCCGAAGCCCGGATGGGTAGAGCACGATCCGGTGGAAATCGCCGCGCGCACGAACGAAGTGATTACTGGTGCACTCCGCGTGGCCGATCTGGACGGAAAGGATCTCGCCGCAATCGGCGTGACCAACCAGCGCGAGACCACTGTCGTGTGGAATCCGAAGACTGGCCGCCCCTGGTACAACGCCATCGTGTGGCAGGACACGCGGACGGATCGGATCGTCAGCGCCCTCGAACCGAAACGGCGTCTGTTGTACGAGCGCACGGGGTTGCCGCCCGCCACGTACTTCTCGGGCACGAAGCTGCAGTGGATTCTCGAGAACGTGGAAGGCGTCAGAAGTGCGGTCGACAAAGGTGAGGCGGTATTCGGCAATATCGACACGTGGGTGATCTGGAATCTGACCGGTGGTGCTGACGGCGGTGTACATGTCACCGACGTCACCAACGCGAGCCGGACGCTCCTCATGAATCTGCGCACGCTCGACTGGGACGACGAGCTGCTCGCGCTGTTCGGAATCCCGCGACGCATGCTGCCGTCGATCAGGTCGTCGTCAGACCGTCAAGGGTACGGCGTGACCCGTCGCAACGGACCAGTCGGGGCGGAAGTGCCGCTCTGCGGCGATCTCGGCGATCAACAGGCTGCGACGGTGGGCCAGGCCTGTTTCTCGGTGGGAGAAGCCAAGAACACTTATGGGACCGGCAACTTCATGCTCCTCAACACGGGTGAGACGCCGATGCCTTCCAAGACGGGACTCCTGACGACCGTGTGCTACAAGCTCGGCGATGCGGCGCCTGTGTATGCACTCGAGGGATCCGTCGCCGTCACCGGTTCGGCCGTTCAGTGGCTGCGCGACCAGCTCGGGATCATCACGACGGCCGCAGAAGTGGAAACGTTAGCGAACACGGTGCCCGACAATGGCGGCGCCTACTTCGTTCCGGCGTTCTCTGGCCTCTTCGCACCGTACTGGCGCTCTGACGCCCGCGGCGCGATCGTCGGCCTGTCGCGGTTCAACACGAAGGGGCATCTCGCACGGGCGACGCTGGAGGCGATCTGCTTTCAGACGCGCGCAGTACTCGATGCCATGACCATCGACTCTGGCGTAAAGCTGGCCATCCTGAAAGTGGATGGCGGCGCAACCGTGAACGACACGCTGATGCAGCTGCAAGCCGACGTGCTGGGTGTGCCGGTCGTCCGCCCCGTCGTTGCCGAGACCACTGCGCTGGGGGCTGCGTATGCGGCGGGCCTGGCGGTCGGGTTCTGGAAGGACCTCGACACGTTACGGAAAAACTGGCGGGCGGATCGGCAGTGGGAGCCGGCATGGGACGCGAGCCGCCGCGAGGAATCGTATCGGGGGTGGCAGAAGGCTGTGGAGCGGACACTCAACTGGGTGGACGTGGGGCAAGGTTGAACCTGCGGCTCGGGGTCGTCGCAGTGTGGCTGGTGCTCATCCCCTGCATTCGTGCCAATGCACAAGTTACGGCATCGCCCCCTCTTACGTCCAACCGTCCAGGCATTGGTGACTCGGAGTCGTTAGTAGGCCGCGGAGTGGTGCAGCTGGAATTGGGCGTTCAAGCAGGGGCATCAGTTTCCGGCGACTCACATGAGTGGTTAACGGATTGGGGTCAGTCAACGCTGCGCGTCGGCGTCTTCGATCCGATGGAGATCTTCGCGACTTGGGGCGGGCTGTCGGTGAGTCGCGACGCAATGGAAGGTGTCACGCGCGTCCACACAGGGGCGAACGATCTCCTGCTGGGAGCAAAGCTTGCGGTGCTCGACGAGTCGCACCACGGCCTGACCCTGACCGTTGAGCCATCATTCTCAATCCCGATCGGCGGCGACGATTTCAGCAGCAGCTCGTACGACGGAGCGCTGCGACTGATGTGGGGCAAGTCACTTCCCAGAAACTGGGGCGTGAGCGGCAATATTCTTTTCCTGAGCACGACGGACGCAGGCGACCGTTTCTGGGAAAACGTCATCACGACTTCCGTCGGACGATCGCTCTCGTCATCCATCAGCACGTTTGCGGAGTTGGCGGCCGGACTCCATGACCCGCGCATCTGGACAGTGGACGGCGGGATTGCATGGGTACGCCGTGACAATGTGCAATGGGATGCGTCGGCAGGCGTCCTCGTGAGAGGTCCTGGACAAAGCTGGTTCGTCTCGGGCGGAGTGACGTTGCGCCGCTTGCCACGACACGGGCATTCTTAAGGGGTAACGAAATCGGTCGCGAAGGTAATTTCAGGCGGCGTTACTTCGGCGCCCAGAACGGTTCGCCCGCTTTCACGAGGTCAACCGGGATTTCCGGGAGAAATCCCTTAATCCACTGCGCCATCTCCAGCATGCCTGCCTCTTCCGAGATCGCATGTCCGAGCATGATCCAGCCTTTGTTGATACCGAGCGTGACGGCGTCGAGGACATATTCCGGACTGTCGAGCGCGCCGTCGGTTTCCTGCTGCTCGCCGCTGATGACCACGTCGACTTCCGCGTTGCTGACCGCAGGGGTTGCGTAGCCGACTCCGAGCTGAACGCGGCTGACTTTGGCGTTGGGATCGCCAACGACCCTGAGCGCACGCGCTCCGCTGCGCTTTTTCACTTCGGCGGCGAGCGCTCCGAGCGTGGTCTCGGGAATGACGAACCGGTGCGAGTTCGGCGCCGTCTCGTACCGCGCATCGAGGCCGATGTCGCGCGCAGAGCCGACATAGGTAAAGTCGGGGCGCTGCGAATGCATGTGGTCGTGAATGCGGAAGATGACGATGCTGTTCTTCCGCATGAAGTCGACTTTGGTCTTGTAGAGTGGGTCGTCACCGACGATCGTCACATCGTCACGATCGTTCCAGTAGGTGTCTTCATGTGGAATGATCATGTTGCAGCCCGCCGCGCTTGCCCGCTGGACGACCTCGAACGAACAGAACACCGTCGTGGCGATGCCTCTGACCTCCGTTTCGGGCCCGCCGAACTTGAAGGTGTCGCGGTACGTGGCATCGCGCCAGGGTGCGCCGAGATTCTTCTTGATGCGATCGACGACTTCCCCTGCGGTCATCAGGCTGGTCTCCAATACGGATCGCCAGCAGAGATATGCCGGATTGGCACTTCGGAAACGAACGTCTTCAGCCAGTTGGCGCACACCTCCATGCCCGGTTCGTCGGAGACGACGCGACCGATGAGAATCAGCCCTTTCTTCTGACCGGAAAACACGGTGTCCCTCGCGTATTCCACGGACTCCCACTCACGAACTTCGCCCGCCACGATGACATCCACGTCGGGGAGCATCTTCAGCGCCACCTGAATGGGCGTCGTTCCGGGCAGCACGCCAATGCGCCGTACTCTGGTTTGCGGATCGCCGACGACTCGGATCCCACCACGCAATCGCAATCCCTTCTTCACGCTGCCCGCAAGCGCGTCGAGCGTGAGCGTGGGTATCTCGAAGCGCTGAGGATCGCCGGCGGATCGATGCTTCACCCAGCCAAGCGTGGTCGCGATGCCCTGTGCAAATGGATCGGGCTGGCGCAGCCGCCAGTGGTCGCTGAGGCGGAAGACAACCAGATTGTTCCTGGTGATGAACTCGTTCTTGCCGGTGAACACGGCATCTGGAGGCGGAGGCGTTGGCGGGGCATCGCCAGCACCGCCGCGACCGGCGGGCGGAGTTCGCGCATCGGCCCGCGAGTAAAACGTGGGCTGAGCGGTAATGACGACGTTCGCGCCGGCTTTCACGGCTTGCTGGAGCACGTTCAGGGTTGCCATGGACGTGGTCACGACACCCCGGACGATGGTCGACGGATCGCCGGCCTTCACGGTATCGACTGAGTCAGTTTTCCACGGGATGCCGATGTTCTTCTTGATGCGCTCGATCACGTCTTGAGCAATGATCGATGCCGCCGCTGGTAATTTCTCCGAGTATGCAAACGGCGCAGCCGCAGCCGCTGCGGCGAGGGCAGCGAATTCACGTCTGGAGAGACCGGCCATCGCAGGACAAATGATATCCGGTTTGATCATCCGCGGCCGATGAACGGCATCTTGGTCGCCATCACCGTGAGGAACTGGACGTTCACGTCGAGCGGCAGGCCCGCCATATAGATCACGGCCCGAGCCACATGCTCCGGATCAATCGTCGGTTCGACAAGAACGGCCCCATGCGCCTGAAGGGCACCGGCCTTCATGCCCTCGGTCAGCGCGGTCGCGGCATTGCCGATGTCGATCTGGCCACAGGCAATGTCGTACTGCCTGCCGTCGAGCGACGTGGACTTTGTAAGGCCCGTGATTGCATGCTTCGTTGCAGTGTAGGGTGCCGAGTTCGGGCGGGGCGCGTGAGCGGAGATGGACCCGTTGTTGATGATTCGGCCGCCACGCGGCTGCTGCGTCTTCATCAACCGAAAGGCTTCCTGCGTGCAGAGAAAGGCGCCGGTCAGGTTGACATCGACGACGGCCTTCCATTGTTCGAGCGTCACGTCTTCGAGCGGTGCCCGCGGCGAGGCCAGCCCGGCGTTGTTGAAGAGCAGATCGAGGCGGCCCAGCCTCTCGCGCGTGGTGCGGAAGAGCGCACCGACCGACGCTGAATCGGCGACGTCGGTCGGCACGACGATCGCCTCGGATGCGGCCGGTGCTTCCCGCGCGGTGTCTTCGAGCGGCTCACGCCGCCTGCCGGCCAGGACGACGGCATAGCCCTCACGTAGGAGCGCGAGCGCAACACTTTTACCGATGCCGGTGCCGGCGCCGGTCACGATGGCCGTCCGGCGAATCGATGTCATCGGTTACGCGGCCCCCACGCGCTTTCGCGCGCGGGGGCTCGCTCTCTGGGATTAGAAGGGATCGGTGCGGTTGGTGAATTTGCGGCCGACGTCTGCGGCCGGTGAGTCTCCACCCGTGCAGATCATCGTACCGTCCTTGATCTGCTCGATCACGTTCTTCTCGTTGCAGGCGTTGAGGAACTTGACCCCTGCCGCCTTGGTCGCATTGAGAACACGGCGCCGCACCGCCGCCATGTTCGGGTGCTGCTTCGCCGCCGCCCTTGTAGGTGCCGGGGCGACCCATGATGAAGAAGCCATGATCGCCGGGACCCCACTCCGCGAAGGCGATACCCGGCACGCGGACCGAGGCTTCGACATTGGCGTCCGCGCGCGGATTCTCGATCTTCAGCCCGAATATGAATTCGCCATCCGGGTTCATCGGCCAGGGATCGGCGATGCGCATATATTCCTGGGCATCCACGCCCCAGATGGTCGAAGCGAAGCCCTGCGACCCGTTGCCACGAGTGCCCTGAGCCAGGCCGTCAACGCGCGGGGCGAAGGGATAGCGTGCCGCTTCGATCATCAGGCGGGCGGCTTCGGGACTTTCGGCGTTGCACAGCAGGATGCCGTGCACGCCTGTGGCGAGGGTCTGCTGGATCATCCAGGCGTTGGCGCGCACGGCGTCAGTAGTGCCGGAGATGGGCAGCGTCACGACCACCGCTGGAGTCTTGTGGCCGGTGCGGGTTGGACCGCCATCCACCAGGCCGCGCATGAAGTCGCGCAGCTCCTTGAAGTCGAGCGGGCCATGCTCCATTTCATAGGTGATGTAGTCGGCCTTGGTGGCCGCCATCTTCTTGCCTTCTTCATATCCGCCGCCGCTGAGCTGCGCGTAATAGACGGGCTGCTTCTTGAGCCACATGTCGATGACGCGGTTGACGTGCTTGCCGGTGCGGGTGGTCTGCTTCGGCATCTCCGGCAGCGCCGCATTTGCGGGCGGCACTGGTTGCTGAGCGCTGACCGCGATCACGGTCAGCATGGCGGCACCCACGCCGGCCAGCAGAATGGGTTTCATCTTCATGGAATCTTCTCCGTGAATTCTGCGTTGGTTGCTGTCGAAGCCGGGGCGTGAAAGCCTCCGCCGCAGATTGGCGGTCCCGACCCGCGCGATTATGACTCGCGGCGATACCTTGTCAAGGGAGAAGGGATTCCGGGTGCCTGGGCGCAGGCTGTGCCTGCCTTACGGCGTAGCAGGTCGGATCTTCAGCATCCGGGCGGCGAGCAGACGAAGCTCGTCGCGAGAGAAAATGCCCCGCGCGAGACGGAACATGTTTCCTTCCTCCTCCTTGATGTGGTGCTCGATGCTTTCCTTCAGCACCTTGAACTTCGCGCCCCACGCCTCATCGTTTGTGGCAACCTCGCGCAACTCACTCACGATCAGATCGGCGACATGGTGCTCCTCGAAACCCTCGAGGACGACCTCGCGCGTCTGTGGATGGGCCTGCAGGGCGGGATACAGCACTTTCTCTTCCATCAGTTCGTGAGCGTTCAGCTCGGAGGTGAGGGCCGAAAGCAGCTCGCGGCGCGTCGCTCGTGCCCGTTCGGTCGTTTCTTCACCTTGTTTCAGGAGGCTTTCGAAACGGCGGTGCTCCCGCTCGAGAAGCTCTATCGCGTCGGGCTTGGCCCCGCCGGCGGCCACCCTGCTCGTGACCGTTGCGACTGCGCCTGCCACGACCCCTCGGAGCGCTGTTGCTGCGGTCGAGAGCCTGGACGGTTTGGGAGGTGGCTTCTGCTCGCGGCGCCGGCGAATCGCGACCGAACGCGCGGCCGCCTTTTTCCTTGCGGTCGTTTTCGTCGCTGGCTTTCGAGCGGGTTTCCGGCGGGCTGTCCTGTTCTTGGTCCTACTCTGCTTTCGAGATCTCTTTTGAGTCGCTCTTTTCGCCACCCTCACCTCCGCAGCGAGCGCTTGCATGCTGGATGCCGCGGCAATCGTCGGCAGGAGTATGCTTGAAGAAGGGTTGCCAGCCTGCCGTAGAAGCATCGAGGGTTCCCATGCGCAGTTTCATTCTCGGCATCGTGATCCTGATGGCGATGCCTGCGTACGCGGTGGGGCAGCAGCGCGACCGTTCGGAGCGATCGGCGACGGGGCGAACCGCGGTACCGCGGGAGGAAGCCGTTCAGGCGGCTCCAGCGAGGGAGACCAACCGTCGTGCCGAACCGCGCGGAGCGACAAGAACGCCGGCGACGCCCGGGGAGAAGTCAGTTGACGCCGCGCCGCCTCGCGCGGGCCGCGAGCACCGCAGCACGCCGAGCGCCCCTGAAACGCTGCGCGGACGCGTGCGTGATACGCGCCCACAGGGCGCCCCGGCGCGCACCTCCTGGACGACCTCGCCGAGAAATCCGGGCGGTCCAGCGTCAATCGATCGCGCGCATCCGCAACCGGGGCAACGGGACGGAGATCACCGGCCACGCTATCGACGCCCCCACAGCGGAGCGAATGTCGTCTACGTTCCATACGCTTCGCCGGTGGTCGTGGAACGCGAAGTGGTGGTGGAGCGCGAAGTTGCGCCGGTCATCGTCGAGCAGCCGTTGCCCGCGCGGCTCATTCTTGATATTCACCCGCCAACGGCGCAGGTATTCGCCGACGGCTACTACATCGGCATTCCGGAAGACTTTCGATTCGAGGATGGCGGTGCCGTGCTCGAGCCGGGTCCCCATCGGATTGACATCATGGAGCGCGACTACGAGCCGGTCACCTTCGATGTCAATCTCACGCGCGGACAATGGGCAACGTTCCGGCACGTCCTGAAGCCGAATGTGCCCGCGCCGCAGCCTGCGCCCGATGCCGCGCCCGCCCGCGGAGAAGAAGCAGGTGACGTTTTATGTCATCCCCGGCTGCTATATGGGCAACGTGCCGCCCAAAGACGCGAACTTGCCGGCGACGTGCGACATCGCGCGCGCTGTGTCTGTTCAGTACCTGATCGCGCCCAGCGCTCACCGTCAGGGGCGTGGAGTGTCTCTGAGTTCGAAGCTCGTCGTGTTGCAGCTACGTGGGCACCCTTCGCGCGAGTCGAGCGAAGGGTGGCTTGCCATCCGAAGCTCACGCTTCGGCGTAGGCAGGCGTGAGCGAAGGATGGCGGAGAGAGAGGGATTCGAACCCCCGGAACCGTTTCCGGTTCAGTGGTTTTCAAGACCACCGCCATCGACCACTCGGCCATCTCTCCGCGCTCAGAAATTCTAATCTCTTCGAGTTTAGCCCGCTCTTACGACGAATGCGCTGAATTACATCGTCGCGCTATTTCGCGAGTGGGTGGAATTTCTCGATAGGCACACTTGAGAGCGCCTGCAGCGATTGCTCCGTCCACGAGCACGCGCACGTTGCGGAAGGCGGCCCTCGGCGCTGTGTCCCATTCGAACTCGCAGACGGTGTGCGTGTGTTGTTGATTACTCGACCCGCCACGGCGAAACGCCCGACCAGGATTTCAACGCCTCGGCAACCCATGCGGGCGACTTGTCTGTGTGACAAGACGCGCAAGGGTTGGGAATCTTGTACTCGGCGGTCATCGACGGCGTCACGAATCGGAAGGTGTGCGACCTCACAAACGACCCCGGAACGCCTTCCGACGCAATCTTCGGCATGTGACATGCGACGCACTGGCTGCCAGGTACTCCCCGTCTTATGCAGCGTATGCGCCTCGAAGCTGGCGACATGCGGACCGTTGGGCCCGTTCGGCGCGTGGCAGTCCAGGCAGATGGTCTCGCCAGGTTTTCTCAGTTGCGCGTAGTAATCCGTGCCGTGAGCATCATGACACGACGCACATGTGACGCCTCGACGATACATGAGACTCTGGACGAAATCATTGCCCTGCATCCGATTCTTGTGTGCAGTGCCGTCCGCGTAGTGGGTAAAACTTGTTTCGCCGAGAGTGTGCGGCTCCAATTTCCAGTAATCCTGCAACCGTAGCCCTACTTGATAGCCGACGGGCCAATCATACGCCTTGCCCTCGATCAGTCCGCTGCGAGGCTGTCCCTGAGAATGACACTGCACGCACGTATCCGTTGAGGCAATCGCGTCTGCGGTTGAAGGATTGAAAGTGTTCGTGCGCGTCGGCTGTGAGACGTGATTGCTCCCGGGGCCGTGGCATCTCTCACAGCCGACATTCCACTCGGCTGGTTTCTTGGCTTGGATGTCGTAGTTCACTGCGTGGCACCCGTCGCAGGTTGGCCCGGTTGGCCGCTGCAAGTTGTCGGACGGGTAGTACGCGGTCCACCAATCGGCCCCGGTGTCCGCGACGTGATAAGGCCGCCACGTCTTGTTGCCGATGTCCCACTGCACCGGGAGCGGATAGTAGTCATCACCCAGCCGCGTGAAATAGCGTTGCTTCCATTTGCTGCCGTAAACGAAAGCCACTTGATCGATCGTGAAAGGGGCCACCGTATTCGTTTTCAGATCGGGAATGATGGCGTCAGGGTGTTCGCGCGGATCGCGAACGACGTTTGCCATCGGTGTGCGCTTCCACCGCTGATAAATGTCGGCATGGCACTTCTCGCACGCTCGTGATCCCACGTACTGTGCAGTGCTGATGACTGATTGCCGATGAGTGGCCTCAATGGTCGTAAGGGTTCGTAGACTCCGAAGATAGGTCACCAGCGCCCAACTGACGCGCTCCTCTTGCCCGTCCAATCCTCGCATCGCGGGCATCCCGGTCAACTGGATCCCATGGGCGATGATGTAGCGAAGTTCGCCATCTGTGAGGTCCTGCGTCCGTGGACCGTGCAGGTCAGGAACGCGAGGGTAGACGTTTGTCCCGATCGGTGTAGCGCCTCGGCCGTCGTCGCCATGGCAGGTCGCGCAGCGGCTCAAAAATTCGCTTCGACCCTGCCGTAATGCTTCGTCGTCGCTGGCATACGGGTTGCTCCGCGTCTTTTCCGACCGTGGGATGGCGAAGTCCCTGACTAAGCGCGACACGGATGTTTCTAACCGTGTCGGCGTCGAAGACGCACGAAAGCCCCTCATCTTGATGACGACGCCACACAGAAGGACCAGGAACAGGATGAGCATTGCTCCTGTCGTCACAATCCGGCCCATCATGCCGCCATTGGAGAGCATCGTGTCAACTTGAGAAAAACAGCGCTAACAGCGTCATGTGTACCATCCCCTACCACTTGCTCTTAGCGTGACGGGCACGCTTTGAATCGAATCACTGCACAGTTTGTCCGCGCCATAAGCCAATGCACTCGAAAAGACAATCAGCACGGATAGTATCAGACTCTTTGCCAGCCAATAATCGGCAGCGGGCGTTGAACAAATCGCTCAGTCGAGAGACTGATAATCACATGCGTACATACGTCACATTCTTGTTGCTGCTGGCGGCCCCCGTGTCAGCCCTCGCCCAGAACAGACCGTGCAAGTTTCTCTGTGAGCCTGCGTTTCTCGTTGAGCCGACGATCACGTTCGAGAGAGATGCCACCGTGTTTGAAACGGTCTTCGCTCTGGATTTATCGACGCCCATTCCGCGCGTAGGCGTCTCCCTGGAAGCCATCACGAAGCCGTTCAGCGACGACAATGACGTTGAACTGGAGTCGGAATTGAACCTGTACTGGCTCGAGTCCGAGCAAACGCGAGGATGGGTCTCGTCGCATCTCGACTTTGTTGACAAATTCAGTGGCGCAGAGCGCACGACCGACACGCGCGCGTACACCCACAAGTTGAATTTCGAACTGGATACCGCGATCGCCGTCTTCAATCGGTTGCCAACCAGCCATTGGCTTCGCGATGTGGAAATCGAAGGTTCGCTGGACTATGTCGCCACCGGCTTGCCTGCCGGGACACCTCGCTGGTCCTTTTCTGTGGTGTTTGTCATTCCTCTCATCAAGGGAGGATAGAGGCGTGTAAGTCCCAGTCGCCAGAGACCGCATGGAAAGCGGCCATCAGGAACGTCGTTGCCAAGAGGCAAGTCACAGCGGATGCGCGGATCGATCGAGTCAGGCGTGCAATCATCCGCGACATCTTTGGCTCAGCGCGGCAAGACCCCGAGCTTTTCCAGCTCGTTCTTGACGGCCGATAAGGGAGTGCTGATCGAGTAGCCGTCCAGATCTTTGCCGGCAAAGTCGGTTGCCTGACTCGTCTGCACGGCCACCACTCGACCGGTCGACGTGAGAAACACCGGGCTGCCGCTGTTGCCTTCGGTGACGTTGAAGTTCGCGATCATCCGAGGCGCGCTCCCGCGGCGTCCGAAGCCCGCGACCATGCCGAGGCGACCCAGTGCGAACGCTGACGCGCGCGAGAGATCCGTGAACTCCACAAGCGGGTAGCCGTAGAGGGCCACTTCGTCGCCCTCGTGTGGTGTGTCGAGCGACACGGTCAACCAATGATGGGCGCCGATCACGCTCTGGAGAATGGCGATGTCGAGACCGGAATCATCGAAGATGACCTTCATCTGGCTGAAGCCGTCGCCCGTCAGCTCGTTCTTGAAGACGCGAATCTGATCGGAGAGGTTGCGCGAACGGCCGAGCAGCTTTGCGTTGACCACATGCGATGCGGTCACGAAGTGCGTTCGAGAAATGAAGAACCCGGTTCCCAGGAAGGCCGCCTGGTCGATCTGCCCCTTGGGTGCCATCCGGAGCATTCCCACCGCCCATGTGGCGTCACGAGCAAGCGCGAACGCATCGGCGCGGGAGGGTGCCTGCGCGTGCGCCAGCGGGCTTGCCAATGCGATCAGCACCAGGAGAAGCCGTTGCACGGCGGCATCCTAGCACTCTTGTCGGCAACGATTACATGCGTCTCGCGAACAGCCGGTTCATGGGGTCGGATCTTTCTCGGCGAATGACTCGGGCCGTGGCCTCCTGCCCGTGCGTTGCGCGTACACGCGAGTGAACTCGGCGCCCAGCAGAAGAATCTGGCACGAGTAGTACACCCAGAGAAGCAGGATCATCACAGAGCCAGCGGCGCCGTAACTGGAGGCCACGATGCTCTGGCCGAGGTACAGCCCAATCAACTGTTGACCGATTGTGAAGAGCACCGCCGTCACGAAAGCGCCGGTCATCACGTCGCGCCAGTGGAGACGCACGTCGGGCAGGAAGCGGAAGAGCAGCGCGAAGAGCGCCGTGGCTACCGCGATCGACACCATCAGATTGACCCCGCTCCACGCGAGCGGCAGGGCCGGCGACAGGCGAGCGAGCCACCCGCTGAGTGCGGCGAGTGCGGCGGTCACCGCCAGCGACACCATCAGCAGAAAACCAATGGCCACGACCAAGCCAAACGATCGCAGGCGATCGAGGAGGAACACGCGAAGGTTGACACCAGATTTCGGCTTGACGCGCCAGATGGCGTTGAGCGCCGCCTGCAGCTCGAGGAAAGCGCCCGTCGCCGCGATGGCAAAGGTGATACTGCCGAGAACAGTGGCGAGTATGCCGCTTCGGCGCTGGCTGGCTCCCTCGAGCAGCGCCTCCACCGCAAGCGCGCCGTCGCGGCCGACAAGCTGATCGAGCTGCCCCACGATCTCCCCGCGAACCGCTTCCGGGCCGAACACCATACCCGCGATAGCGGTCGCAACGAGCAGGACTGGCGCGATCGCAAACAGTGTGTAGTAAGCGAGCGATGCGCCGAGGCGCGGCGCATCGTCATCCCACCAGGCCCTCAGTGCGGATCCGAAGACTGGCAGGATCGCCGGCGCGCGCATGGACACATTATCGTCCGGGGCACCGGCCTCTGTTCAATTGTGAACTTTCCAGTCTGCGTCTTGCCGCTACAGTCGATAGACGTCGATGAATGCTCAACTGCAAAGCTTCAAACCATGGCT
Organism: Vicinamibacterales bacterium; assembly: GCA_963811435.1. Classification (GTDB taxonomy): domain Bacteria; phylum Acidobacteriota; class Vicinamibacteria; order Vicinamibacterales; family JAMQPK01; genus JAMQPK01. The sequence goes on along the minus strand of CAWERD010000002.1, from coordinate 566,454 downwards.
GACGTTCGCCGGGTGTGTCCTCGTCATCGCGGTCTTGTACTGGGCACAAGCGGTGCTCGTGCCCATTGCCCTCGCGATCCTGATCACGTTCGTGCTCACGCCCCCTGTCAGCTGGCTGGAACGTTGGATCGGCCGCACCGCGGCCGTTCTCGCGGTGGTAACGCTGGTCTTCACGATCCTCGGACTCGCCGGCTGGGGACTCGCGAGGCAGTTAGACAATCTCGCCGAAGATCTTCCTCTCTACCGCGTCAACATCCTGTCGAAGGTCGCCGACGTGCGCGGTGCCGGAAAGGGCGGATCCGTCGAAAAGTTACAGGCGACGATCGAAGAGCTCAAGACCGACATCGGACAACCGGAAAAGCCGAAGGGCACGGCGGCGCGCCCCGTCGTCGTTACCTCCGACCCTGTCGCGGGGTCCACGATCTTGTCATGGCTCGGCCCCGTCATAGGGCCGTTGGGAACGGCGGCCCTCGTCATGGCAATGGTGATTTTCATGCTCCTGGAACGCCGGGACCTGCGCGATCGGCTGATCGGGCTGTTCGGACACGGGCAGCTGACTGTTACGACCAAGGCGTTCGACGAAGCGGGTTCACGCGTCAGCCGGCAGCTGCTGATGCAGTCGCTCGTGAATCTGGTGTACGGCGTCGCTGCCGGGCTCGGACTCTATTTCCTCGGCGTGCCTTACGCACTGCTGTGGGCATCGCTCGGGGCAGTGCTGCGGTTCATTCCGTACGTCGGTCCAGTGCTCGGGGCGGGCGCGCCTATTCTCGTCAGCCTGGCCGCACTCGAGGGCTGGGCAGGACCGTTGTGGGTGATGGGATTGTTCGTCGTACTCGAGCTTTTCACGAACCTCGTGCTCGAGACCATCCTGTATGCCGGAGCTGCGGGAGTTTCGCAGGTGGCCTTGCTCGTGTCGCTGGCGTTCTGGACATGGCTGTGGGGCCCGCTGGGTCTGCTCATGGGAACACCGTTGACGGTATGCCTCGTCGTGCTCGGCAAGCACGTGCCGGGCCTCGAATTTGTCAGCACACTGATGGCCGACGCGCCCGCGCTCGCTCCCGAGTATGGCTACTATCAGCGGCTGCTGGCCCGCGACCAGAGCGAGGCGGCCGACCTCATCGAACGACATATCAAGACCCAGTCCCCCCGTTCGGTCTACGACGCGCTGCTCCTGCCGGCACTCAATTATGCAGAACGCGATCGCCTGGAGCAGCGGCTGACGCTGGACGAAGAAGCGGCCGTCATCGATGCCACGCGAGAGCTGCTGTCGGACGTGGTGGAGTCGATCCGAAGCATGGATCCTGAGGACCAGACTCCAACTGAGGTTTCACAACCTGCAGGACCGCGCGAACCATTGCGCGTCTTAGGCTTTGCGATTAATGGTGCCGCGGATGAGCTCGCGCTTGTGATGCTCGCCAATGTGGTGGACGACCTTTCGATCGTCATTGAGATGATCAACACACGAATGCAGGCCTCGGAGCTGGTGTCGCTGGTCCAGGCGCGAGGTGTGTCGGTCGTATGCCTTGCAGATCTGCCACCCAGTCCGCCCTCGAAGACGCGCTATTTCGTCAAGCGTCTCCACGCAGCCTTGCCCGACGTGCGCATTCTCGTAGGCCGCTGGGGACCAGCCGCACTCGCCGACGAAAGCACACAGCTGATCCGCGATTCCGGTGCCTCCCTGGTGGCCTCGACGCTTGTTGAGACCCGCACGTACCTGGGAGGGCTCGCAGAGATGACGCGGACCCCGGCGCCCGAATTCAGCGCCACGCATTGACCTTTGATTTTTCTCACGTTCCGGCAGTTTTGTGCTCCAACGCAAAGACGCCAAGGCGCAGAGGCCTTTGTGGCCCGAGAAATTGTTCGTAGCGCGCCACTGTTTCCTCTAAGGCGATTCGCTCGGTCCTGGTCAGGCGTCTATCCTCAATGATCTCCAGCACGTCTCCACGTCCGTCGCGCGCCGCTCGCCAGGTGCCGACAACCTGAGCTGCTACTACGAGCGCCTGTTGCAGCCGTCCTCGGGAACCCGGCATGCGGGGCACCGCTTCCAGATCGCGATACGCAACAAGGTATTCGTCATAAATCGGCAGCAGGTGAACAGTACGCCGCGGCGGCGAGCCGGCCGGAGTCTGATCGGTCGACCAGTACGTGCGTTGGTCGATGGCCACATGCGCTGCGCGGATCATCTCGAGGCCGCGCTTCGCATCAACGGCCGTCAACCCCGACCACCAGACGAAGTCCCGAATCGTCGCCGGACCGTGGCTCTGGAAGTACCGCCTGGTGAGCTCGGCGAGCGCCTCATCGCGAGACAGGCGCGGCGCTTTCGGTACGCGCTCCTCGAGCAGGGCGTAGGTCATCTGCTTCGCTCGTCTTTCGCCACTGCAGATGACTCCCTCGAGCTCCGCGTAAACGGTCAACAGGGCAAGCCTGACGCCTGCGGCCTTGATACGCGCGCGCGCGAGATGCGCGCCAAGCTCTGCACGTGTCACAGACTGACCATCTCTCAGCGCTCGTTCGAAAATCCTGGCCGCACGCGTGCGCGTGGCCGCTTCCAGCCCGAACTGCCGGTGGTGATATGCCATCGCCCGATGCACGCGCGGCGCCGTGAGCTCGAGCATCCATCGGACGTCGGACGGCGCAACGAAATGCCAGGTCGGGCGCATCACGTGCGTGCGAATGATGTGCCCCTTGTTGAACGCGCGCTCGATCTCGTCGTTCGTAACGCCATCGCGCGTCCGCAGCGCAAGGGCCCACGTGGCCGCTGGATATTCCTGGGCCTGTACCGCCCCGAGCCAGCTGACGATGTCCGCCGGCCGCCGATGGATCGGATCGGCGATGCCCTGATTGATGAGCCGCTGTCCGGCGATATCGATCTTCATCGCTCGGGAAGAGTACTTCAGACGTATTTCCCCCGCACCAGGACTCGATGGCTGATCGCTGGCCTTTTCGCGCGGAGTACGTACATACTTCGACGGTAGCGCACTCATCATGTCTTCTGAACCGGCTGCGACGCTGACCGCCAACGACATTGCCGCGCACTTCTCCCAGGAGCGCGAGGCGATCGAGCGCCAGCTCGAGCGCGCGACGCAGCGGCTGACCATCTCGTCCGATGAGGTCAGTGTGCTCTTTCGCGCGGCGGCTCAGGTCGGACTTGACGTGGAAGACCATGCGGTACCGGACATCCAGCGATTGCATGCCCTCGCCCGCCAGCTGAAGCCGGAAATAGACGCGCGTCTGAAGCAGCAGGAACCGCGGCTCGAGGACCTGGAGGAACAGGGACCGAAGGCAGACGCTCACCGCTTTGAAAGCGAGCTCATCGCGTTCTTCCGCGACGCGCTTCGCGATGGCGATTCCATCGATTCGGCGCGCGCCAGCGCCCTGGTGCAGGCCGAGGAAAATCGGCGAGAGATGGGTGAGGACTGGCCGTACTCGGAACCCGATCTGCTCTCCATGCTGGATCGAGCGGCTCGAGAGGCGGAATTTCAGGCGTGCGCAGAAGATCTGAACGATCTGAATTACGCCTCTGACGTGGTCGATGACGTCGAAGCGATCTGGAGTGCGTCAGAGGGCGATACGATTCTCGACGTCCAGCGTCAGGCGTTTGTGATGCTGATGGCCGCGTTCGATGTGGCGGTCTTCGGCCTGGTTCGCCGTGCGTCCAGCAGACTGGCTGAGAGCGACGACCCTCAAAGACATCTGATCAACGAAGCCATGCGCACGGGAAGCCTCGAGCACATTCTGTCGACGCTTCATGATGCGGACATCGTTCACCGCGTTCACATTCCCGAAGATGACGATTGGATCAAGACGAACCGCGTCTGCACTGACGTGGTCGAGCAGATTCGCGCCTGGGTCACTCTGATCGAGTCACGCCGGCCGTGAACGGCGCGTTGTGGGTCCTGCTGCTGAGCGGGACTCTCGGTTTTCGCGTGGGCCTGCTGGGATTTCCCGACTGGCAGGTCGCGGTCGAGACAGCACAGGTCGTGGCGCGGCTGGTTCAGTACCCTCCCGACAACATTTTCTACATCTATCACACGAAGCTCTGGACGTCGCTGCACCACGTGCTGGCGCTGGGTCTGCTCGCGGGTGTCAACGAACTCACCCTCTCGCTCGTCGTCAGCGGCGTGCTCGGAATGCTGACGTTTCAGGCGCTCGCGATGTTTGTCTACGCCCTCAGCCGACACGTTCTGCTGTCGGTTGGTGCCGCCGCGCTGGTGTTCTTTACGCGGACGGCTGAATACGGGGTCGTCTATCCCCTCTTTCTCGTCGGCACCGAACACACTTACGGGGTCGTCGGTCTTTCGTTAAGTGTGCTGATTGCCGGGCTCTTCGGCTCCGGATGGTATCGCACCGGTGCGATTGTGCTGGGGTTGGCGCCGTCGATTCACCCGGCCTTGGGCGTATGGACGGGCAGCATCGTCGCGCTTGCCATCCTCTCCGACTTCCGGCGCCTGCGGGAGGAGCTTCGGCCGGCGCTGCCGTGGTTTCTGGCGGGCTGCGGCCTTACGCTCGTCAGCCTTCTCATTCAATTTACGCTCGTATACAACTCGCCGCAGGGGATGGCCCGGTTGTCGCCCCACGATCTCGCGACGTTCGTCAGGCTTTGGGACGGCCATCGGGCCGCGATCAACGTATGGCACGACGGCGTTTTGCTGAATGCCGCCGCGCTCGTCGTCGCGTTTCTCTGGCTCACATTGTTCTCCGGCGATCTGCCACGCCCTTCGCAGTTTCTCCTGCGAATCAGCGCAGCGGCGTCGCTGCTGGCACTGGCGCTCATCCCCGTTTCCTGGATTCCGCCCGACCGGTTGCCGACCGCGCTGCTCGTGTTGATGCCGGGGCGTTACCTGAACTTCTCGGCAATGACCTTCGGCGCGATGTTGATGGGGCTCGCGGGCAGCCGTCGCGATGTCTGGAGCCGTGTCGTGCTGTTCTTCCTGACGTGCGGCTTGCTGGTTGGCGATCGCAGCATGGTGTGGGAATTTCTCGAACATCATCATCACGTTCAATATCAGAGCAGCATTCGGCCGCTGCACATTCTCTGGATCGGAACTGCGGCACTCCTTGCGAGTGCGGTCTGGGCGCGGTGGGTGCAGGGTTCGCCTGACAGTCCGGGCGGACGCGACCGCCTGGGGTACGCCTTGCAGGTTGCATTACTCGCACTTGTTGTGCTGATGACGATGCACCAGCATCAAGAGCGCTCGGGCGCGCATTTCAGCGATCGCACCAACGACGTGTTCTTCGCCGACGTCGCCGCCGGCTCGGGCGTGCTCGTCGTTGCGGGCGACCTGCACCTGATTCAGCTGCGCACGCGACGGCCGGTGCTCGTCGACAGCGGCGCGCTCGACACCGTGATGTACTCGCTCGAGACGGGCGCCACGATGCAACGCATCCTGAACGACGTCTACGGTCTCGACCTCTTCAATCCGCCTCCCGAGGCCGTGGGATCGGGACGGATTCCACCGCTGGCGCACCGCCGGGCATGGGAGAGCTACTCGCCCGAGAAGTGGCGCAGCATCAGGCGCACGTTCGGCGTGACGCAGGTCATCGCCTACGCCGACTGGTCGCTGCAGCTGCCGCTCGCCTCGCAAAGCCGGCGGCTGCTGCTCTATGACATTCCCGAGCGATAAAGCTGATATTCTGTCGGCGTTTTGATCATCAGCCGGACACCGTTTCGCATCTCGTTTTTCGGAGGCGGCACGGATTACCCTGCCTGGTACTCCGAGCACGGCGGCGCGGTGCTCGCCACGACGATCGACAAGTACTGCTATATCAGCGTCCGCGAGCTGCCACCGTTCTTCGATCACCGTTTTCGCGTGGTCTATTCGATCGTCGAGAACGTGAAGGAGATCGGCGATATCCAGCATCCCGCCGTTCGCGGAGTACTCGAGTGGATGAGAGTGAACAAGGGCCTCGAAATCCATCACGACGGCGATCTGCCGGCGCGCTCGGGCCTGGGTTCGAGCTCGGCATTCACCGTCGGGCTGATTAATGCCGTCCATGCGCTCGACGGCCATCACGTGACCAAGGAAACGCTGGCCAACGAGGCGATCTACGTGGAGCAATGCGTGCTGCGCGAGCGTGTCGGGCTGCAGGATCAGGTGTCGGCGGCCTTCGGCGGCTTCAACCACATCGAAATCGCGCAGAATGGCACGTACCGCGTGACGCCGATGGTGCTGCCCGTGGATCGCCTGCACGCGCTGCAGAACCATCTGATGCTCGTGTTTACCGGCATCTCCCGAACGGCGAACGAGGTTGCGGAGACGATCGTCCTGAACATCAAGAACAAAGCGGCCGACATGCAAACGATGCAGCAGATGGTTGACCATGCCATCGAGATCGTGTCGTCTGCGAAAACGGATCTCATCGAGTTCGGACGCCTCATGAAGGAGGCGTGGGGACTGAAGCGTGCGCTCTCGGATCGCGTGACCAACTCGACGGTCGATCAGCTGCTCGACGCGGCAATGCAGGCCGGGGCGATTGGCGGCAAGCTGCTCGGCGCAGGCGGTGGCGGTTTCATGCTGCTCTTCGTCCGTCCCGAAGACCAGGCGCGGGTACGCGCGGCGCTCGCCAATCTCATCATCGTGCCGCTCAAATTCGAGCTGTCCGGCGGCCGCATCGTGCTCTATCAACCCAACGGCCTATGACCATCAGGTATTCCTACAAGGGTCAGGGGCTCGAAGGGTTCGGTCGGATCACGCACTCGCATTCAGGCGACGAGCTCGTCGCCTGGTATCGCGCCATGCTTCGCATTCGCCGCATCGAGGAAGAGATCGAGCGGCGCTATCACCAGGACCAGATGAAGACGCCGATTCACCTGGTCATCGGCCAGGAGGCCACTGCCGTCGGCTGCTGCTCCGCCTTGCGGCGCACGGATCTCGTTTACACCAGCCACCGCACACATGGCGCCTATCTCGCGAAAGGCGGCGATCTGGGCCGCATGCTGTGCGAGATGCACTGCCGCATCAACGGCTGCGTGGGATCGCGCGGCGGATCCATGCACCTGATTGATAAGGCCGTCGGCATGGCCGGCACATCGGCCATCGTCGGTGGTGCCGTCCCGATCGCCGCCGGCGCCGCGCTGGCGGCGAAACTGAAGGGCGAAGATCGGGTTGTGGTGGTGTTTATCGGAGATGCGACCACCGAGGAGGGCGTGGCGGCCGAAAGCCTGAATTTCGCAGCCCTGAAGAAAGTTCCGATCATCTTCTTCTGCGAAAACAACTTCTATTCGGTGCAGTCGCCGCTGGCCACGCGCCAGCCTCCGCGCGATATTCGCGCCTGGGCCGAAGCGCACGGCATGCCGGCCGTCGCCGTGGATGGGGTCAACGTTCTTGCCGTGCACGATGCGATCGGTGCCGCCGTGGGGCGCGCGCGAGCGGGTGACGGTCCGTCATTTGTCGAGGCCGCGGTCTATCGATTTCGCGCGCATGGGGGCGCCGGCGATGACAGCAAAACCGGGTATCGCGCGGAGGCCGAGAGAATGGGGTGGGAGTCGGTTGATCCCCTCAGGCTGTTCGGGAAGTACCTCACACAATCTTCGCATCTGAACGAGTCGATGGTTCGGAAGATGGAAGATGAGATCGCAGATGAGATCGCGCGCGCCTTCGAGCTTGCGCTCTCGAGCCCGAATCCAACTGAACAGGATCTCTACCGTCACGTATACGCAGACTGACGATGCCGTGGGATGAAGGGTTAGTTAATTCGCTCGTTTACGATCGCCCCGATCCGAGCGAGGGGCGGGTCGTGTCGTACGTGCGCGCGATCAACGAAGCGCTGACGATCGCGCTGCAGCAGGATCCGAATGTGTTCGTTCTCGGCCAGGGCGTCGATGATCCGACGGCGATGTTCGGCACCACCAAAGATCTCGCCGCACGGTTCGGGCCAGATCGCGTGTTCGACACGCCCTTGTCCGAAGAAGCCATGATGGGCGTCTCCACAGGCGCAGCCATGAACGGCATGCGCCCGGTCTTCATGCACAACCGGCCCGATTTCGTGCTGCTCGCGTTCAACCAGCTCGTCACGCACGCGTCGAAGTTCCACTTCATGGACAACGGCCAGACCAACGTGCCGATGGTCGTCTGGGCGGCAATCGGACGCGGGTGGGGTTCTGGCGCGCAACACTCGCAGGCGATTCACGGCATGCTGCTTGGCGTTCCCGGCTTGAAGATTGTGATGCCGAGCACGCCGTACGACGCCAAGGGCCTGTTGCTGTCTGCCATCCTCGACAACAATCCGGTGTGCGTCTTCGAACATCGCTGGCTGATGAAGAAGGACGGCGTCGTGCCCGACGGCGCGTATCGCGTCCCGCTCGGCAAAGGCATTCACCGGCGTCAGGGGCGCGACCTTACCCTCGTCGGCGCTTCTCACGCCATCGAGCTCGGACTTCAAGCGGCCACGCAGCTCGCGGCAGAAGGCATCGAGGCGGAGGTGATCGACCTGCGCACCGTCAAGCCGCTGGACGAGGAGATCGTGCTCGAGTCGTTGAAGAAGACCGGCCGTCTCATCGTGGTCGATACCGCCTGGATGAAAGGCGGACTGTGCGCGGAAATTGGCTGCCTCGCCGCAGAGAAGGGTTTCGCCGATCTCAAAGCACCGGTGGTTCGCATCGGCCTGCCCGATGTCCCCACACCGGCGGGCTACACGCTCGAACAGTTCTACTACCCCGATGCGGCTCGCATCGCCACTGCCGCGCGGCGGCTGGTTCGTTCCTGATGGCCTACGAGCTTTCGAGCACGAGCTGGGGACAGGAAGAGCTCGACGCGATGCAGCGTGTGCTGCGGAGCGGCCGCTTCACGATGGGCGAGCAGGTGCGCCTGTTCGAAGACGAATTCGCCGAACGGTTCGGGATGAAGCACGCCGTGATGGTCAACTCGGGCTCGTCTGCGAACCTCGTGGGCGTCGCGGCCCTCTTCTATCGATCGAAGCGGCCGCTGCAGCGCGGCGATGAAGTGATCGTGCCTGCCATTTCCTGGGCGACGACGTTTCATCCGCTCCAGCAGTATGGGTTGAAGCTCCGGTTCGTCGACGTCGAGCTCGACACGCTCAACATAGATGTGTCGGAGCTCGAGGCCGCACTCAGGCCGGCCACGCGCATGGTCGTCGCGGTGAGCATTCTCGGCAACCCGGCCGCCCTCGATCGCATCAGGACGTTCTGCGACGCGCACGATCTGATTCTCTTCGAGGACAACTGCGAATCGATGGGCGCGAGCCTCAACGGCTGTCTCACAGGGACGTTCGGCGACATCAACACGTTCAGCACGTTCTATTCCCATCACATCTCGACGATGGAAGGTGGGCTGCTGGTCACCAACGACGTCGAGATCGATCACCTTGCGCGCGCGATTCGCAATCACGGCTGGGCGCGCGACCTGCCGTCCGACTCCGTTCTCAATCGCGGCCAAAGCCTCGACGACCCGTTTTTCGAAGCGTATCGATTCGTCGTGCCGGGGTACAACGTTCGTCCGCTCGAGCTCGCCGGCGCCGTCGGGCGGGAACAGCTCAAGAAGCTCGACGCCATGCTGGCGACGAGGCGGCAGAACGCCGCCCATTTCGTGGAGCTCTTCAAGGACGACCCGCGGTTTATCATTCAGCGCGAGAACGGCTCGAGCTCGTGGTTCAGCTTCACGATGATTCTGAAGCCCGACGTGGATCTCGACCGTGCGCGCTTGATGGAATCTCTCCGCCAGGCGGATATTCAGTTCCGCATGATCACCGGCGGGTGTTTCCCCGAGCACGCGGCGGTGAAGTTCTTCGACTACGAGATCGTCGGCGGCATTCCCAACGCCCGGACCGCCCACGAGCGCGGCTTCTTCGTCGGCAATCACCCGCGCGATCTCACAGCCGAGCTCGACCACCTTCATCGCGTCCTGGAGGCGGTCTGATGAAAGTTCTCGTGACGGGCGGTGCGGGCTACATCGGATCGATTCTCGTCCCGTCGCTGGTCGAGCGGGCCTTCACGGTCACGGTCGTCGACAACTTCATGTACGCGCAGGACAGCCTCTCGGCTGTCTGCTATCACCCGAACTTTTCCGTTGTGCGCGGGGACGTGCGGTCGATGGACACGATGCGCCCGCTGCTGAACGATGCCGACGTCATTATTCCGCTCGCCGCGCTGGTGGGTGCGCCGCTCTGCGATCGCGATCCGCTGGCGGCCACGTCGACCAACAAACAGGCCATCATCGACATGCTCGGCCATATCAGCCCGAACCAGCGCGTCATTCTGCCCATCACCAACAGTGGCTACGGGATCGGCGAGGCCGGCAAGTTCTGCACCGAGGAAACGCCCATCCGTCCTGTCTCGCTGTATGGCCGGGACAAGGTTGAAGTGGAACGGACACTGCTCGATTGGCACGGGTCCGCCATCAGCCTGCGCCTTGCCACCGTCTTCGGCATGTCGCCGCGCATGCGGCTCGATCTGCTCGTCAACGACTTCACGTATCGCGCGTACACCGATCGCTTTATCGTGCTGTTCGAGAGCCAGTTCAAGCGGAACTTCCTGCACGTGCGCGATGTCGCGCGTGCCTTCCTGCACGCGATCGAGCACTTCGACTCGATGCAGGGGCAGATCTACAACGTCGGCCTTTCTGATGCGAATCTGTCGAAGCTCGAGCTATGCCAGCAGATTCAGAAACATCTGCCGTCGTTCGTCATACACGAGTCGAACATCGGAACAGATCCCGACAGGCGCGATTACATCGTCTCGAACGAAAAAATCGAGCGGACCGGCTACAAGCCGGCGTTCTCGCTGGACGAGGGCATCCGCGAGCTCATCAAGGGCTTCGCGATGATCCGCAACACGAAGTACTCGAACATTTGAAATCTGCCGTCGTCCTGGCCGTCAGCGGGCTCGTCGGGATCATCGTGGGGATGTTCCGCGTGCCGGCGCTGCAGGTGGCCGTGGAATCGGCGCAGGTGGTCGCGGGCATCGTTCACTATCCGCCCGGCAATGTTTTCTACATCTATCACACCAAGGTCTGGACGCTTCTGCACCAGGTCGGCGCGCTGTTTCTGCTTGCCGGCGTTGCGGAGCTGACGCTCTCGCGGCTTATCAGCGGTCTTCTCGGGATGGCGGCCTTCCAGGCCCTGGGAATGGTTGTTTACGCGCTCGGCAGAAACGTCGTGCTGGCCATCGCATCAGCGATTGTCATCGTGCTGACGGGCGTGGCAGAGGGAGTGGCGGTGTATCCCGTCACGCTGATGGGCACGAGCGACACCTATGGAGCCCTTGGGCTGTCGCTGTTTGTGCTGGTCCTCGCGCTCTTCGCCGCCGGATGTCATCGCGGCGCCGCGTTCCTTCTCGGACTGGTCCCAGCAGTACACGCAGGTCTCGGCGCGTGGCTGTGGGTCGTCACGATTGTCGTGTTTTTCTGGCACGGGCTCCCGGCGCCTGCTGAACGAAGACCCGTGTGGAAATGTTTTCTGTCTGGCTGTGCCATATCGGCCCTCAGCTATGTTATTCAGCTGGTGTTCATCACCGACGTGCCTGCCGTCGACCGCCTGGAAGTCGCGCGCTCGCTGAACGCATTCGTTTCATTCTGGGATTACCACCGCGCGCCGCTTCAGCTGGTCAGCCGCCCGATGCTCTTCAATGTCGGAGCCATGCTCATGGCGGCAATCGGGCTTGTCGCCTTAAAGAGTCGCCTGCCGTCGGACGCCACGTTCTTTCTCAAGGCTCTGGTTGTCTGCGGCGTGCTTGGCATCGTGGCTGTCTTCCTTTCGTGGATTCCTCCACAGCAAGTTCCTGCCACGCTGCTGATGCTGATGCCGTCGCGGCTGCTCACCATCAACACGATGGTATTGGCCGCGACAGTCATCGGTCTGTCCGCATCGTTGCCGCGCAAGACACTCACAACACTCGTTCCCGCCACTCTGCTGGCGGCGTGCGTCGTTTACAAACCGGGCCTGGTCATCGGACGGGCCTGGGGCTCGTGGGCGATGACCCTGGAGGACTACTCGAACGACGCCTTTTTCGCTGCCACGGCCCAAGACAAGAACGGCCTGCTCGTCACAGGCGGCTCGCTGCACCTCATTCAGCTCCGGACGCGCCGGCCGGTTCTACTCGATGGCGGCGGCCTCGACGGGCTGCCGTACGCGCCTGAAGCCGGTCCCGAAATGCGCCGGGTGTTGTCCGATGTCTACGGCATCGATTTATTGAGTCCTCCCTCGGAAGCGCAGTACGCGGGAGTCGTCCCTGATGATTTCAACAAAGACGTGTGGTCGAAGTATTCGCGGTCGAAATGGCAGGACATTCGTCGCACGTATCACGTGACGCAGGTGCTCACGCCGGTTGACTGGACCGTCGATCTGCCTGTCATCGCAGACAACGGCGACCTCCGGCTCTACCAGATTCCCGAGTAAACTACGGCCCATTCGATGAACCGCCGCCCTGCCCGGCCGCTCGTGTCCGTGGTGCTGTCGTTCCGGAACGAGGCGGAAAACATCCCGACGCTCGTCGCACGGCTCGAGAAGATGTTCGAGCCGCAGGATGTGGACTACGAAGTGATCTTCGTCAACGATGCGTCCACCGACAGCTCTCTGTCACTCCTGATGCACGAGCGCCAGCGGAATGCGCGCATCAAAATTGTGAACATGTCGCGCCGTTTTGGTGTGGCCGAGGGGGTCATGGCAGGCATGAGCGTCGCTCGCGGCGATGCGATCGTCTACATGGACGCCGACCTGCAGGATCCGCCGGAGGTCATCCCGGCGTTGATCGAACGCTGGCGCCAGGGCGCAGACGTCGTTCACACCGTGCGCACCCATCGCCACGGCGAGAATCCGATGAAGATGGCCGCCACGCGACTGGCCTATCGGCTGATTCACTTCGGTTCGTCGATTCGATTGCCGGTCGATGCGGGCGATTTCAAGCTGCTTTCACGTCCCGCGGTCGATCACCTGCTGCGTCTCGGCGAATCGGACCCGTATCTGCGCGGTCTCGTGGTGTGGCTCGGGTTCAACCAGGTCTCCATCCCGTACGAGCGCGAATCGCGTCATGCGGGGCGTACCCATTTCCCGTTCTTCAGCAGAAACCCGTGGAAGACGTTCACGATGGGCATGACCTCGTTCTCATTCATGCCGATCTATGCCTGCTTCGGGCTCGCAGCCGCGGGGTTGCTTGCCGCGCTCATGCTTGCCGTCGCAGGATCGACATTGCTGGCCGCGCTCACCTTTTTCTGGGCCACGACCATCGCGGCGATCGCCGTGGTCGGCACGTACCTGATACGGATTTATAAGGATGTGAGGGGCCGCCCGCCGTACATAATCGAATCTGTCATCGGCGAAGAGCGACCCCGCGATTGAGGAAATGACACGCAGAAACCCCGACCTGGTTCTGGTCAACCCAACCAGTCGCGCCAGGATCTACCAGTCCCTGGGCAAGCGGCTGACGGCGGTCGAAAACCCGGTCTGGGCCGGCCTGATTGCGACGTTCGTCCGCACGAAAGGATTCTCAGTCGAAATCGTCGATGCAGAAGCCGACGAGCTGACGCCCGATGAGGCCGCAGAGCGCGTGAAAACGCTTGCTCCCGTTCTTGCCGCGATTGTCGTCTACGGGCATCAACCCTCGGCGTCGACGCAGAACATGACGGGAGCCTCGGCGCTGGCAACGGCGATCAAGAAAGCCGGCCCGGACATTCCCCTGCTGATGCTGGGCGGCCACGTCGCAGCGCTGCCCGAGCGCACGCTCGAGGAAGAAGCCTGCGATTTCGTCTCCAGCGACGAAGGGCTGCACACGATCGTCGACCTTCTTCACGCGTTCAAGGCCTCGCCCGAACCGGATCTCTCGAAGGTGCAGGGGCTCGTCTATCGAGGACCGGCTGGTCCTGTTCGGAACGCTGCCGCACCGCTCGTCAAAGAGCTCGATGCCGAAATGGCCGGTGTGGCCTGGGATTTACTGCCGATGAAGCAGTATCGCGCGCACAACTGGCACTGCTTCGGCGACCTCGAGCGCGAACCCTACGCGGCCCTTTACACAACGCTCGGCTGCCCGTACCGCTGTTCGTTCTGCTGTATCCAGGCGCCATTCAAGGCCGGCGAGCAGATGATGGGACTCCGCAGTGATGCGAACAGCTATCGCTTCTGGACGCCGGCACGAGTGGTCGACGAGATTGACGTGCTCGTCAACAAATACGGCGTTCGCAACATCAAGTTCGCCGACGAGATGTTCGTCCTCAATCAGCGCCACGTCATCGGCATCTGCGACCTGCTGATTGAACGGCGCTACAACCTGAATATCTGGGCGTATGCGCGCGTCGATACCGTCAAAGCCAACATGCTCGACAAGCTCAAGCGTGCCGGGTTCAACTGGCTTGCGCTCGGCATCGAAGCGGCGGACGACCGCGTGCTGACCGACGTCGACAAACGGTACCAGGTCGACGAGGTCTTCGACACGGTCGCACCGCATCAAGGACGCCGGCATCAATATCATCGGCAACTACATCTTCGGATTGCCCGAAGACACCCCCGAAACCATGCAGCACACCTTGGATCTGGCGCTCGATCTCAACTGCGAGTTCGCCAACTTCTACTCGGCGATGGCGTATCCGGGCTCACCGCTGTATGAAGAGGCGCTTGGTCGAGGATGGCGGTTGCCCGATGCCTGGAGCGGCTATTCGCAGCATGCCATCGACACACTTCCGTTGCCGACCAGGCACATATCGGCCGCCGACGTGCTGCGGTTCCGCGATCAGGCCTTCGAGACGTACTTCAGGCACGAGCCGTACTTGCAGATGGTTCAGAGGAAGTTCGGCGAGGGCACGGTCGCGCACATCCGCGAAATGACGGCGCATAAGCTGGAGAGGAAATACGTGTAGCGCGCGCACATTGCCACATTGGCAATTATGAGCGCTGTATTACTTCCAACCCTCCCATATACGGACGCAGTGCTTCGGGAACAACGACGGATCCGTCCTTCTGCTGATAGTTTTCCAGAACCGCCACGAGCGTGCGGCCGATCGGCAGCCCCGAGCCGTTCAGCGTGTGGACGAACTCGGCCTTCCCCGTTCCCCCCACTTTGAACTTGATGTTGCCGCGGCGCGCCTGAAATGCCTCGGCGTTGGAACAGGACGAAATCTCTTTGTACGCCTTCTGCCCCGGCAGCCAGACCTCGACGTCGTAGGTCTTCGCCATCGAAGGTCCCAGGTCGCCGGTGCACAGCACCACCGTGCGATAGGGAAGCCCGAGCCGCTGCAGCACATCCTCGGCATTCAGCGTCATCGCCTCGAGCTCGTCGTAGGAGGTGTCGGGATGGGCGATCTTCACCATCTCCACTTTCTCGAACTGGTGCTGCCTGATGAGACCGCGCACGTCCTTCCCATACGATCCGGCCTCGCTGCGAAAGCACGGCGTGTAGGCTGTGTACTTCAGCGGCAGCGCATCGCCGTTGAGGATCTCGTTGCGATGCAGGTTGGTCAGCGGCACCTCGGCCGTCGGAATGAGAAACAAGTCCCACTCGCCGGCAATCCTGAACAGGTCTGCCTCGAATTTCGGCAGCTGACCGGTCGCTTCGAGCGACGCGCGATTGACGAGATACGGCGGCACGACTTCCAGGTATCCGTGCTCGCCCGTGTGCAGGTCGAGCATGAA
Source organism: Vicinamibacterales bacterium (assembly GCA_963811435.1). Taxonomy (GTDB): domain Bacteria; phylum Acidobacteriota; class Vicinamibacteria; order Vicinamibacterales; family JAMQPK01; genus JAMQPK01. The sequence goes on along the minus strand of CAWERD010000002.1, from coordinate 550,881 downwards.
GTCGGTGAGCGCGCGCGAGAGCCGCGCGCCTGCGCCCAGCAGCACGGAAAACCGGGCTCCAGACATCTTCGTGGCACGCTCGAAGTCGAGAATGCCGAGGGCGGGCCCGAGGTCCCAGTGCGCCTGGGCCTCGAAGTCAAATTGGCGTGGTTCCCCCCATGTGCGCACGACCACGTTGTCGGCTTCGCTCTTGCCCACCGGCACGCTCGCATGCGGCACGTTGGGCAGCGACAGGAGAATGTTCGTCCGCTGCTGCTCGACCTGATCCAGCTCGACGCTGAGCTGCCGAATCTGCTGCCCCCGCTGGCGATTCGCGTCGAAAATGGCGCTGGCGTCCTTCCCCTGCCGCTTGGCCCGCGCGACTTCGTCGCCGGCGGCATTCTGATCGCGCTTCAAGCCTTCCAGCTCGGGAATGAGCCGGCGCCGGCGGTTCTCGAGCGTGGCCAGCTTTTCGAGCTCGTCGTCGGCGGTCATGCCACGGCTCTGCAGGCCGCGCTTCACTTCGTCCTGGTGCTCTCGCACGTAAGCCGGATCAAGCATGGTGAAATCCTATCCGATATCAAATTATCAGTAGAATAGGCCCCGTGAAATCACCCGTGCGCAAAGTCGTCTTCCCCGCCGCCGGCCTCGGCACCAGATTTCTTCCCGCAACCAAAGCACAGCCGAAGGAGATGCTGCCGCTCGTCGACAAGCCGATTATTCAGTACGGCGTCGAAGAAGCCGTCCAGTCGGGCGTCGAGAACATCATCATCGTCACCGGCCGGGGGAAGAACGCGATCGAAGATCACTTCGACGTCAACATCGAGCTCGAGAGCTTTCTTCAGCAACGCGGCAAGATCGACCTGCTCGAGGAAATCCGCAAGATCTCCAACATGATTAACGTCGCCTACGTTCGTCAGGGAGAGCCGCTCGGCCTCGGTCATGCGGTGCTGGTGACAGCCGATCTCGTCGGCGACGAGCCGTTTGCCGTCATCCTTGCGGACGACGTCATCGACGCCAATCCGCCGGCGCTGAAACAGATGATTGACGTGTTCGAAAAAGTCGGAGGGCCTGTGCTGGCCGTCGAGCGCGTTCCACCGGAACAGGTCTCGAGCTACGGCATCGTCGATATCGACACGTCGGTCAATCTCGGCAAAGGTATTTACGCGGTTCGCGACCTGGTCGAAAAGCCCCCGCGCGACGAGGCTCCGTCGAACCTCGCCATCATCGGCCGGTACCTGCTCACACCCGACATCTTTCCGGCCCTCCGCGCGACGCAAAGCGACCGCACCGGTGAAATTCAGCTCACCAACGGGCTGCGAAAGCTGCTGCAGCAGCGAAAAATCTTCGCGTGCGAGATCGAAGGGACGCGCCACGATACGGGCAACAAACTCGGATATCTGAAGGCGGCGGTGTATTTCGCACTGAGACGTCCCGATCTGGGCGACTCATTCCGCGCGTACCTCCGCTCGGAAAACATCGAGCGGCGCACTATGCAAAGGCCGGCGAAAAAAGAAGGCTAGGATTCTTTGGACGAGGGTGTGGCGGGAGCCTTGCCGGTCGAGTCGGAGGCAGACGTAGAGGAACTGCTCGAGTCCGAGGACGAGCCCTTCGAGTCTCCGCTGGCAGGCTTCGCTTCGGTGCCGCCCGACTTCGCCGCCGCGTCCGAGCCTTTGTCCGGGCCTTTGTCCGGGCCTTTGTCCGGGCCCTTGTCCGTGCCCTTGTCCGTGCCCTTGTCCTTGCCTTTGTCCTTGTCCTTGCGGGCATAGTCGGTGATGTACCAGCCCGTCCCCTTGAACTGAATCGCCGGGCTCGAGAGCAGCTTCTCCACTTTTCGCTCACCGCACTTCGGGCACACGTCGATCGGCGGATCAGAAAATTTCCGGATCTGCTCGAAAACGTGCCCGCAGGCTTCGCATCGGTATTCGTAGAGCGGCATCTTTGTGAAATTATCGGGGCCCCGCGGCTATTCCAGCAGGTCTCCGGTTCCATCGCCGAGCATCAACTGCCGATGCGCGGCAAACGTCGCCGTGCCATTGCCGAGCAGCTGATCGTGGAATGCGCGCTGCGTGTACTTCGCGCCCTGCTGTTCCTTGTAGTCGCGCCTCAGCTTCAACAGCATCAGCTTGCCCACGGAATACACGAGGTATGTGGGATCAAATGTGCCTCGTTCGGCCTCGCGGCGTGCGCTGCTCTCTTCCATGAAGCATTCATCCCGGAAGAACCGGACGCCCTGCTCGACCGACCAGTCCTGCACGTGCAGGCGGATGCTGACGATGAAGCGACCGAGCCGAATGAGGGCCTGGAGGAGCTGGCCCAGCTTGAACGTCTGATCGGTACGGCGGAAACCCGCCTCGACCATCATCTGCTCGGAGTAGTGTGCCCATCCTTCGACGAACGACGCCGGCGCGAACATGATCGATTTGCGCACTTTCGACTCGACGCGGCGGAGGAACTGATAGTGCAGGAAATGTCCCGGGTAGACCTCATGGATTGAGATCGCCCAGAGCGTCGGGTAGTTGAAATCACGCAGGTGCTCTTCCTGCTTGTCGGCGGGCCACGACGGATCGACGTCGGTGACGTAGTAATAGGCTCGCGTCGCCTTCTGCTCGAACGGCCCCGGCACCCACATGCTGGCAAACGACCAGCGGTAAAACTCCGGCGTCGGCGCCACGATCACCGGCTCGCCCTCGGGACGCGTGATGATTCCGTTGCGATCGATGAACGTGCTCAGCTCATCCAGCTGCTGCTGCGCCGCGGCCGACAGTGCACCCGCCGCCGGATGCGCATCCTTGGCCCTGCGCCAGGCGTCAATCGGATCGCCGCCATTCAGCTTGCCGGCGAGCGTCCGGAACTCCTCCTGGGTTGCCTGAAATTCGCGCAGCGCGATGTTGAGCAGCCGATCGGCGTCCATCGTGACGCCTTCGTCGAGCGCCAGCTTCTTTTCGAACGCCTCCTGGCCGAGACGAAACGACGCTCTGGCCTTGGGCGCAATTTCCTCTTCGAGGTACTGGATGTAGCTCGAGATCGCGTGAGTGGCTTCGGTCGACGCATCGGCGAGATCGCCCAGCAGATGCATGTCGTCGAGCGGGGAAAACGCGCGCGGCAGATCCTTCTCGATGAAGTTCAGCGCGCCGCGGAACGTCTCGAGGCCCACCTTTACGAAGATGCCGGGCGGATCCTTGATGTTGTCGCGGGCCCCCTGCACGAAACGAGTTGCCTGCCGCAGCTTCGAGAGCACGCGGCGCGCGCGCTCGGGCAGCGGCGCGTGCGTGAACACGACTTGCGCCGCCAGGCTCAGGCACAGCGTGTCCGAGTACAGCTGCGGGCTTCGCTCCCACGTGCGAGTGTGCTCGAGCTCGAACATCCTCGCCTGGATGTTCGAGGCCACCATCGGCTGCTCGGCCCTCTCGACCGGCGTCAGATCGCCAAGGTTGATGTCCTGCAGCCGGCGCGAAAACCCGGACAGCGCCCGGGTGTGCTGGTCGATGCCCTGCCGGCTGTAGTCCTCGATGTGGTCGTCGTACGTGTGAACGCCATCGAGCGTCGCGCTCGACGGATGGACTTCGTGAAGGTAGGCGAGATAGTCATCAACGAAATGATGAAATGGTTCGGACGAACGCATCATTTGGGCAGCAGCTCGAATCCCTGTTTTCGATCGCAAAATTCCGACAACCCACAATGGTACAATACTCTAGTCCCGCTAGAGCCGGACACTACAAGAACGCGCGCAGGCGCGACCAAGAGATGGCCGGCAGACTGTACGTCGTTTCGACTCCGATTGGGAACCTCGACGACATCACAGTGCGCGCCATCAACACGCTCAAGGCGGTCGGACTCGTGGCCGCCGAAGATACGCGCCGTACCGATCTTCTTTTGAGACACTTCGGCATCGGCACGCCCACGACAAGCCTTCATGCGCACAACGAAAGCCAGAAACTGCCCCAGTTGCTGCGAAAGCTCGCCGACGGCACGGACATCGCGCTGGTGTCCGATGCCGGCACACCCCTGGTCGCCGATCCCGGCCAACGCCTGATCGCCCGGGCGATTGCGGAGGGCGTGGAGGTCGTACCGATTCCCGGAACCAGCGCGGTCCTGGCAGCCCTGGCGGTCTCGGGCTACCCCGCCGATGAATTTCTCTTTGCCGGGTTCGCGCCGTCTAAGTCAAACGACAGAAAAATGTGGCTTGGCCGGCTCTCGGACGAACCCAGGACGGTGGTTTTCTTTGAGGCGCCTCACAGAATCGCCAAAACCCTCTTGGACATGAACGAGATATTGGGTGATAGACCAATAACAATAGCTCGAGAGCTCACCAAACTCCACGAACAGGTCGTTAGAACGACAGCAAGGGCGGCGCCAGAGGCCTCCATACCCGCCCGCGGGGAGTTCACCGTCGTGCTCGGGCCGTATCCGAAGCCTGAGTTGAGCACTCAAACTATTGACGAGCAAGCATTAACGTCGTATTTCTATCAAATGACCAACTCTGAGGCGATGTCTCGGCGCCAGGCGGCGGCGGAAACCGCCAGGAAATTTGGTCTGTCGCCCAATGATGTTTACGCCCGCTTAGAGCGCCTCAAGACGACCCGGCCGTCTTGACCGAGGCGATGGCGATTTGTTACCGTAGCGCCCTTTCGGGGCAGATCCTCCAATGGCGAAGCAGCGGCGGGCGAGTTCCCGCCCCGTCCGGTCGAAGCCGGCTGATGCGACCGTTTCGATGGACACTCCGCGCCTCACCGAGCGCGAGCGTGCATCGCTAGCCGGTCAGAATGCCGTACCGATTCCACGCCCCGGCCACCTCGAAGCCGTTGCCCTTTACGAAGAAGGGGTTGCAGCGCTCCAAGCGCATGAATACTCGCGGGCGTCTGCGCTTCTCCGATCGGTGCTCTCACGGTACCCTGAGGAAAGAGAGCTCCACGAGCGCGTCCGTCTTTACATCAACGTCTGCGAGCGTCACATGGCCCCCCGTGCCGCCTCGCCCTCCACTCCGGAGGAACGCGTCTTCGCCGCGACGCTTGCGATCAATGCCGGCAACTACGACGAGGCGCTGGAGCATCTGCGGACCGCCAGCAGCGAATCGCCGGAGCACGACCACGCGCTCTACATGCTCGCGTCCGTCCTCGCCCTGCGCGACCAGGTGGACGAAGCGGTGCCGTTTCTGCTTCGCGCGATCGAGCTCAACCCGGATAATCGATCGCTTGCGCGGCACGATCCCGACCTCGAAATCCTTCGGCAGTTTGACAACGTACCGAACGGCGCTCGAAGCGACGAGTCCGGCTAAAGCAACTGACCGCCGAAAAGCTGCCAGACGCCGGTAAGCGGTTCGGCGAGCCGCTCCCTCACCAATGACCGATCTCCACGTCGTCATTCTGGCCGCGGGCAAAGGCACGCGGATGAAGTCGGCGCGGCCAAAGGTGCTGCACCGCGTTGCGGGCCGGCCGATGGTCGACTACGTGATGCAGGCGGCGCAGTCGCTGGCGCCCCGCACCACCACGGTCGTCGTCGGGCACATGAAAGAATTGCTGCGCGACGGGCTCAATGGTTACCCCAATCTGTCCTTCGCCACGCAGGAGCCGCAGCTTGGCACTGGCCATGCTCTTTTGCAGACCGCGAGCGTCCTCGAGGGGCAAAGCGGCTTCGTACTGTTGCTTTCCGGCGACGTGCCGTTGCTGAAACGACACACCCTGGCCGGCCTGGTGACAAAACACCAGGAGACGAACGCGGCCGCGACGGTGCTGACGGCGATGGTCGATCAACCGTATGGATACGGCCGCATCGTGCGCGTGAAGGGTCGTGTGTCGCGCATCGTCGAGGAGCGCGACGCATCGCCGGTGCAGCGGAAGATCAAGGAAATCAACAGCGGTGTATACGTTTTCTCCCTTGCTCCGCTGTTCGAGGCCCTTCGAGGGCTGGCGACTGGCAATGCGCAGGGAGAGTACTATCTAACAGATCTGATTTCGACGTACCGCCGGCGCCGGCGCGCGGTCGAAACGGTCGTGCTCGAGGATCCCAATGAGATCCGCGGCATCAACAGCCGGTCGGAACTGGCAGAAGCGAGCCGAATCGTGAGACAGAAGAAAAACGAAGAGCTCATGGCGGCGGGCGTGACGATCGAAGATCCCGCAACGACCTACATCGACGACGACGTCGTGATCGGCGCCGACACGGTGATTCACCCGGGCGTGCACATCGAAGGCAGGACGCAAATCGGCCAGGCGTGCGAGATTCATTCGGGCGTGCGCATCATCAATTCCGTGCTCGACGATCGCGTGACCGTGCAGAACCATTGCGTGATTAACGGCGGCAAGCTTGGCGCCGGCGTCACGATCGGGCCGTTTGCACACGTGCGCCCGGAGACGGAGCTGGGCGAATCGGTGCACATCGGCAATTTCGTCGAGCTGAAGAAGTCCGTGCTCGGCAAAGGCACAAAGGCGGGGCATCTCGCGTACATCGGCGATGCGGTTGTTGGCGAGAAGGTCAACATCGGCGCCGGCACGATTACCTGCAACTACGACGGCAGCAAGAAAAACCTCACGACGATCGAGGACGGCGTGTTCATCGGCAGCGATTCACAGTTGGTTGCGCCAGTCACGATCGGCGCCGGCGCGTATGTCGGCAGCGGCACCACAATTCGCGAGAACGTGCCCGCGGGAGCTCTCGCCGTGAGCGCCGGCAAACAGCGGAACATCGAAGGCTGGGTCAGTAAGAAAGTTGAAAGTAAAAAGTAGAAAGTAGAAAGTAAAAAGTATGTGCGGAATCATCGGCTATCTCGGCGATAGAGAAGTCGTTCCCATCCTGCTCGACGGATTGCGGCGGCTCGAGTACCGCGGGTACGACTCCGCGGGCGTCGCGGTCGTCCGCAACGGGCAGATCGAACGCAGGCGCAGCGCGGGCAAGCTCGTGAACCTCGAGCAAGCCATCGACACGCAGCCACTGGACGGCATTTATGGTGTCGGCCACACGCGCTGGGCGACACACGGACGCCCGACCGAGGAAAACGCGCACCCGCATCAGGACTGCACCGGCAAAATCGTCGTCGTGCACAACGGCATCATTGAGAATTACCTCGACCTCAAGCGCGAGCTGCAGAAGATCGGCCATGTCTTCGTCACGGAAACAGACTCGGAAGTCATCGCGCATCTGATCGAGCAGGAAATCGGGTCTGACCCCCGTACTGGTAAGGGGGACAGGCCCCAACGCAGCCTCGAAGACGGCGCCCGCCAGGCGCTGCTGCACATGCGCGGCCTTTTTGCCTTCGTCGCGATTTCGAGCGACGACCCCGAAAAAATCATCGCCGTTCGCAACGGGCCGCCGATCGTCGTGGGGCTGGGCGACAACGAGTTCTTCGTGGCGTCAGATACGCCGGCGATTCTGAGCCATACGCGCGACGTCGTCTTTCTCGGCGACGAAGAGATGGCGATCGTCACGAGACGCGGCGTCGAGTTCACGAACTTTGCCGGCACGCCGGTCTCAAAAGCGACGCAGCGGGTGCTGTGGGACCCCATCATGGCGGAGAAGTCGGGCTACCGCCATTTCATGCTGAAGGAAATCTTCGAGCAGCCTCGGGCGGCTGAAGAAACGCTGCTCGGCCGTGTGAGCGTCGAAACCGGCAAGGTCTTTCTGGAAGAGATTGCGATCTCCGAGGCCGATCTCCGAAACATCAACAAGGTGGCACTGGTTGCCTGCGGCACCTCATGGCACGCGGGGCTGGTCGGCAAATTCCTCATCGAACGATTCGCCGGAATGCCCGTCGAGGTTGATTACGGCTCTGAATATCGCTATCGCGATTTCATCGTCGACCGGAACACGCTCGTCGTGGTCATTACGCAGTCTGGAGAGACCGCCGACACCCTCGCGGCGCTCCGCGAGGCGCGCAAGAAGGGGGCGCGCAGCCTGGCGATTTGCAACGTCGTCGGCAGCATGGCCACTCGCGAGTCTGAGGGGACCATCTACACGCACGCGGGTCCGGAAATCGGGGTGGCGTCGACCAAGGCGTTCACGTCGCAACTGGTGGCGCTGAACCTGCTCGCCTTGTATCTGGGCCAGATGAAGGGCTCGCTGCAGGCCGCAGACGCGCGGAGCCACATCACGGCGCTCATGCAGCTGCCCAAGCAGATGGAGCACGCCCTCAAGGCGTCGGACGCGGTGGAAGAGGTTGCCGGCAAGTTCTTCAATCGGACCGATTTCCTTTATCTGGGCCGCGGCATCAACTATCCGATCGCGCTCGAAGGCGCGTTGAAGTTGAAGGAGATTTCGTACATTCATGCCGAGGGCTACCCCGCCGGCGAGATGAAGCACGGCCCGATTGCGCTCATCGACAGCAACATGCCGGTCGTGAGCATTGCACCAACTGATCACGTCTTCGAGAAAATGCTTGGCAATATTCAAGAGGTGAAGGCTCGAGGCGGATCGGTCGTCGCCATCACGACCGAAGGGCACGACACGCTGAAAAGCATCCTGGACCCTGCGCAAGACGCGATTATCTACCTCCCGCGCGTCCCCGAAATGCTCTCGCCAATCGCGATGGTACTGCCGTTGCAGTTGCTCGCGTACTACATCGCGGTGCGCCGCGGCTGCGACGTCGACCAGCCGCGCAATCTCGCGAAGAGTGTCACGGTAGAATAGTCTTCTGGCTCCAGGCTTCAGGCTCCGGACCATCTTTCTGGCCTGAAGCCCGAACGCCTGAAGTCCGAAGCCCGTAGTCCGAAGTCTGGAGTCCCGTTGGATCCTCTGCAAGGTCTGAATCCCGAACAACGCGAAGCGGTCCTGCACATTGACGGCCCGCTTCTCATACTCGCCGGTGCCGGTTCCGGTAAGACGCGCGTCATCGCGCAGCGCATCGCCTACCTGCTTTCCGAGGGCTATGCGCAGCATGACGAGATTCTCGCCGTCACCTTCACCAACAAAGCTGCCGAGGAGATGCGGACTCGCGTCGAGACGCTCGTAGGCGCTGCGCTGAGGGGCTCGTGGATCTCGACGTTCCACGCGCTTTGCGCGCGTCTGCTGAGACGCGAGGCCACGGCCATCGGGCTGCCGCGCGATTTCGTCATCTACGACTCCTCAGATCAGGTCGCCCTGGTCAAGCAGGTGCTCAAGGAGCTGCAAATCGACGATAGCGTCGTGCAGCCGCGCATGGCGCTTTCGAAAATCAGCCACGCGAAGAACACCATGGCCGGCCCGGATTTCTTCAAGTCGCAGGGGTGGAGCCAGCGCGGCGAGCAGCTCGCGAAGGTATACGAAAAGTACCTGCAGGGGCTCAAAGACAACGGGGCGCTCGACTTCGACGACCTGCTGCTGAAAGCGGTCGAGTTGCTCAACGTCGAGCACGTTCGGGGGAGATACGCGGAAAAGTTCCGGTACGTGATGGTCGACGAGTACCAGGACACGAACCGCCCGCAGTACCACCTCATTCAACGTCTCTGCGAGCGTTACAGGAATCTTGCTGTCGTTGGCGACCCCGATCAGTCAATCTACCGCTGGCGCGGCGCCGACCTCCGCAACATCCTCGACTTCGAGCACGATTTCCCCGAGGCCAAGATCGTCAAGCTCGAGCGGAACTATCGTTCGACGCAGGTCATCCTGGACGCGGCGACGGCAGTGATCAGCCAGAACCGGAATCGCAAAGACAAACGGCTGTGGACCGAGCGCAAGGGCGGCGACCTCATCAAATATTTCCGCGGGTCGGATGAGCTCGAAGAAGCCGATTTCATCACACGCACAGCCCATTCGGGCATTGCGACATCTCCCGACTGCACCGTTGCGGTGCTCTATCGCACGAACGCCCAGTCGCGCGTCATAGAAGACTCGCTGATGCGATCCGGCCTCTCGTACCGCATCGTGGGCGGCGTACGGTTCTACGAGCGCAAGGAGATCAAGGACTCGCTCGCGTACCTGAAGCTGCTCATCAATCCGCACGACGATGTGAGCTTGAGAAGAGTGATCAACGTGCCGCCACGAGGCATCGGCAAAGGCGTGCTCGAATCGCTCGATCGCGTCTCTGCCGAAGAAGCGCCGCCCCTCTTGCTCGCAAGCGGCATCGCGGTGCCGGCACCGAACTCGATGTGGACGAAGGTGTCGCGCGCCATCGACGAGCGCCTGGTTCCTCCGCGCGCGCTGGCGTCGCTGAAGACCTTCCGCGACCTCATCGTCAATCTGTCGGATGTGGCGCGCAGGGAACCGCTGTCGATCACGCTCGGCAAGACGCTCGATCAGACCGGCTACCTGCAGGATCTCCGCGAAGACAAGAGCGAGGATTCTCAGGGCCGCATCGAGAATCTCATGGAGCTGGTGTCGGCGGCGCGCGAATACGAGGGCCGCGAACCAGAGGCCTCGCTTGGCGGCTTTACCGACAAGCTCTCGCTGCTATCGGAAGCCGACGAGGGTCAGGGCAGCCTCGAAGCGCGCATCTGGCTCATGACGCTGCACGCCGCAAAAGGCCTCGAGTTCCCCACGGTCATCATGGCCGGCCTCGAGGAAGGCATCTTCCCGCATTCGCGCGCGTTTGAGGAAGAAGACGAGATGGCCGAAGAACGACGGCTGTGTTACGTCGGCATTACACGCGCGCGCTCGCACCTGGTGCTCACGGGTGCCGCACGCCGGCGCGTCTTCGGCGAGTATCAGGCGATGGAACCGTCACGGTTCATGGACGAGCTGCCGCCGCAACTCATCGACCGGATCGAGCCGTCATATCCGACAAGCAGCTATCAGGGCTCGTTCGGCGGATTCAGCGGGCGTTCGAACTGGTACGGCCGCAGCCCGGCTCGAAGCGACGGCTACTCCACCTACCACAAGCCAAAAGCCACCCGCGAAGAACCCGCCTATGCTTACGAGGACGAAGATCAATCGCCGCTCATGGGCCTCACGCTGGGCGCCAAAGTGCGCCATCCGCAATTTGGTCTTGGAACGATACTTAGCCTCGAAGAGCTCGCAGACGACGTCAAACTGGTGGTGAGATTTTCGGTGGGACCGAAGACGCTGCGCGCGAAATACGCGAAGCTGGAGCTGGTGTAGGGGCGGGCTGCCGGCTCCGGGTCTGGCCGGAAGCCAGAAGCCCGGAGCCTGAAGGCACGTTCGGTCTACGCGGGCTTGATTCCCGTGATAATCCAGCGCCCCTGACGTTCGCCGCTGGGGCCTTTTACGACTGCGCGCATCGTCGTCACGACGAAGTTCTTCTGGCTCGAGGCACCATCGGCGCCGCGCACGGTTGCTGCGACGGTGATGTCCTTCGATACCAGCGTGCCGTCCATCTCTTCGATGGCCGGAGCAGCGGAGCCTGCGTTCGGCATCAGGCTGAGCTCGGCGATCGGACGCGCGTTTGAGAGCGCGTTTCTGGCTGATGACACTTTCTTTGCCTCGGCGCCCGTATCATCCCGCCACTTCGTCCATTCGGCCTGCACCTGCGCGTCGCGTCCCGTAAGTTTCCGGCCGGCGCTCTCGGCCTTCAGCACGCGATCGATGGCTTCCATGTTCGCGTCCTGGTAGGTCTTCTTCTTCTCGTTGAAGGCTTTGTTCGCGGCCTCGGCCTCGGTCAGCGTCTTCGACAACTCGATGACGCGCAGCGGCTCGGTCTTCTCGGGACTCACAGCCGTCACATCGAAGTCGGTGACGTTCCCCTCGGTCTTCGGATCGAAGCTGACAATCGCGAAGTTCGCGAGCGTCATGTTGTCGCGGAGACCGGACGCGCGGAAGAACTGCCGCACGAGATTCTCTTCAGAGGCGTTCGGCGACGAGCACGCGCTCAAAGCCGCGACCATCAACGCCGTGGACGCCAGCACAAACACACTTGTCTTCGGCCGAAGCATGTCAGCCTCCTTGTTGATCCGTGGGCCTCGCCCCGGTATCCGCCTTGCAGCTTCCATTGGCGCGGGCCCCAGTCGCCCCCTCGCTGCGGCGTCAGATGTTTTCGGAGCCGTTCTCGTCGTCTTTTTCGGCGAGCCGCGCGAGAGATACTACCCGGTCATCGGCGTCAATCTCAATCAGACGCACACCCTGCGTCGCCCGCCCAATCGTTCGAATGTCGCGCGCCACCGTCCTCAGAATTTTGCCTTGCTGCGTGATGAGCATGAACTCATCCTCGTCGTGCACAGACGCCATTCCTACAACGCGGCCGTTCCGTTCGGTTGTTTGGATGTTAATAATACCCACACCGCCTCTGGACTGCACTCGATATTCGTCCAGTTCGGTGCGCTTGCCGTAGCCGTTCTCGGCGACGGTCAGCAGGGTGCTGCCCGGCCGGACGACTTCCATGGCCACCACTTCATCCCCTTCGCGCAGGGTTATGCCCTTAACCCCATAGGCCGTCCGGCCCATCGGCCTCACGTCGCCCTCGGGGAACCTGATAGCCATACCATCCCGCGTCCCAATGAAGATTTCGCCCGTTCCATCGGTTATTTGGGCCGCCATGAGGCGATCGCCTTCCTCGACGCCCATGGCGATAATGCCGCCCGCCCGAGGATTGCTGAAGGCCGACAGCTCGGTTTTCTTCACCACGCCCCGCAGCGTCCCCATGGCGACGAACTTGCCCTCTTCGAACTCCTTCACGGTTTGTAGCGCGGCAATTTTCTCGTCTCCCGCCATCGACACCAGGTTCGCAATCGCTTTGCCCTTGCCGCCGGGACCGACGTCGGGAATCTCGTGCACCTTCAGCCAGTAGGCGCGGCCGCGATCCGAAAAAATCATGATGTAGGCGTGCGTCGAGGCCACGAAGAGATGGCTGACGAAATCCTCTTCGCGCGTCCGCATGCCGATGCGGCCTTTGCCGCCGCGCCGCTGATTGCGATAGCTCGTGATGGGCGTGCGCTTGATGTACCCGGTATTGCTCACGGTGATTGCCATGTCTTCTTCGGCAATCAGGTCCTCGATGCTGATCTCCCCCGCATCGCCCTCGATGATCTGGGTGCGGCGCTCGTCGCCGTACTTGTCGCGCACGGCCTTCAGCTCGCCAATGATGAGCTGCATCAGGAGCTGCTCGCTGCCGAGAATCGCGCGCAGCCGCTCGATCGTCTTCAGCAGCTCGGCCATCTCGTCGAGAATCTTCTGCCGTTCGAGGCCGGTCAGCCGCTGCAGCTGCATATCCAGGATGGCCTGCGCCTGAATCTGGCTGAGCGAGAACTGCGTGATCAGCCCGTCGCGCGCCTCGGGCACGGTCTTCGACCCGCGAATGAGCTTGATGACCGCATCGAGATTGTCGAGCGCGATCTTGAGGCCTTCGAGAATGTGGTAGCGCGCTTCGGCCTTGCGCAGCTCGAACTGCGTGCGGCGCGTCACCACCTCGCGGCGGAAGTCGATGAAGCTGTCGATGAGCTCCGCGAGATTCAGCACCTTCGGCCGCCCGCCGACGATGGCGAGCATGATGACGCCAAAGCTCTGCTGAAGCTGCGTGTGCTTGTACAGGTTGTTGAGAATGACCTCCGCCACTTCGCCGCGCTTCAGCTCGATGACGATGCGCATGCCTTCGCGATCGGATTCATCGCGAATATCGGAGATTCCCTCGATGATCTTGTCGTTCACGAGATCGGCGATCTTCTCGATGAGCCGCGCCTTGTTGACCTGATAGGGAATCTCGGTCACGACGATCGACTGCCTGTCGCCCTTTTTCGCCTGCTCGATCGAAGCCTTCGCGCGCATCAGGACTGCGCCGCGGCCGGTGCGATACGCCGCCGCGATGCCGGCACTGCCGACGACGTACCCGCCTGTCGGAAAGTCGGGGCCCTTCACGTGCTCCATCAGACCGTGCAGCTTGTCGATCTTGTCGAGCTTCGACCCCCGCTCCTGTTCCCGCTCGATGGCCCAGATGACCGCGTCGATCACCTCGCGAAGGTTGTGCGGCGGGATGTTGGTGGCCATGCCGACCGCGATGCCCGCGGATCCATTCACGAGCAGGTTCGGAATCTGTGCCGGCAGGACTGTCGGTTCTTCGGTCGTTTCGTCGTAGTTCGGCGCGAAGTCGACGGTCTCTTTGTCGAGATCCGCCATGACGTCGTCCGAGAGCGACTGCAGGCGGGCCTCGGTGTACCGCATCGCCGCCGGCGGGTCGCCGTCGATCGAGCCGAAGTTGCCCTGGCCGTCGACGAGCGGATACCGCATGTTGAAGTCCTGCGCGAGGCGCACGAGCGTGTCGTAGATCGACGCATCGCCGTGCGGATGGAAATTGCCCATCACCTCGCCGACGATCTTCGCGCACTTGCGATAGCCGCGGTTCGAGGCCAGGCCCATCGTCTTCATGCCGTAGAGCACGCGGCGGTGGGCCGGCTTCAGCCCGTCGCGAACGTCGGGCAGCGCTCGTCCAATGATTACGCTCATGGCGTAATCCATGTACGAACGCTTCATTTCATCTTCGATATTGACTGGGATTTTTTGTGATGTGTCGCTCATGCCTTGTCGTTTCGACCGAGGTCGGGATGGATCAGTTGTGGCGGGTCCTAAGGACCCGCCCTACGTAGGCCGGGTCTTGCTTTGCAGACCCGGCGTCAGATATCCAGGTTTCTGACATCAAGCGCGTTGTCCTCGATGAACTTCCGGCGCGGCTCAACCTGGTCGCCCATCAGCGTCGTGAACATCTGATCCGCCTCCGTGTGATCCTCCGCACGTACCTGCAGAAGCGTGCGCACCTCGGGGTTCATGGTCGTCGCCCACAACTGGTCGGGATTCATTTCTCCGAGACCCTTGTACCGGTTGATCGTGACGCCCTTCTCGCCGGCGCTGATGAAGTACTCGAGCAGGGCATCGAGCGTGTTGATCGTGACGTTCGGTTCCGTCTTCGACCGGCTTACCACGGGCGCCGCGGCTTCACCCTCCGCTGCCGGCTCCGCTTCGGGCTCCGCCGCCGCCATCGTCGACACCACCGTCATCGGGGGCTTGATGTCGCGGATTTCGCGATAGCTGTTCAGCAGCGTCCGGTAGTCGGGCGCCGTCACGAAATCGAGAGAAATCGTGTTGTGGCGCGAGTAGCCGTTCGACCGATCCTCGATCGCGAGACAGTACGACTTGTTCTCTTCGTCCGGCTGGACAGAGACGACAGTCGTACCTGTTGTCAGGCGCTTGGCGAATGCCGAGAGCATCTCCTCGCTGTCGAAGAACGATTTGTCGTGGACGTCGACATCGAGCAGCGCCTCGATAGCTTCGCGCACATGACCGCGGCGTTCGACCAGTCGCAGGTACTTGCGATATGTCATCAGACGATGGAGCAACTGCTCGAGTGACGCACCTGAAATCTCGCGGCCGTTCAGCTTCACCGTGCGCGACTCGGCGGCGCGATGAATCAGATACGTTTCGCGCTCGCGCTCGTCCTTGATGTAGGTCTCGCTCTTTCCGCGCTTGGCGCGGAAGAGCGGCGGCTGCGCGATGTAGATGTAGCCGTTGTTGATGAGCTCGGGCATCTGCCGGTAGAAGAACGTGAGCAGCAGCGTGCGAATGTGCGATCCGTCGACATCCGCGTCGGTCATGATGATGACGCGGTGATACCGCAGCTTCGCGATGTCGAAGTCTTCGCCGCCGATGCCGCAGCCGAGTGCCGCGATCATGGTCTTGATCTCGTCGCTGCCGAGCATCTTGTCGAAGCGGGCCTTCTCGACGTTCAGAATCTTGCCCTTAATCGGCAGAATCGCCTGGAACCGCCGGTCTCGCCCCTGCTTGGCCGAGCCGCCGGCCGATTCGCCCTCGACGATGTAGAGCTCGCTGTTGGCCGGATCGCGCTCCTGGCAGTCAGCCAGCTTGCCTGGCAGGCCACCCCCTTCGAGCGCACCCTTCCGGCGGACGAGATCGCGCGCTTTGCGTGCGGCCTCGCGCGCACGCGCAGCGTCGACGGCCTTGTTGAGAATCCGCTTCGCAATGGCCGGGTTCTCTTCGAGGAACGATCCGAGCTTGTCGTTGACGACGGCCTCGACAATGCCCTTGACCTCGGTGTTGCCGAGCTTCGTCTTCGTCTGGCCTTCAAACTGCGGCCGTGGAATCTTCACGCTGATGACGGCGGTCAACCCTTCGCGGATGTCGTCGCCGCTGATGCTCTCTTTCAGATCTTTCGCCAGGTTGTTCTTGCCCGAGTAGAAGTTGATCGTGCGGGTGAGCGCCGAGCGGAACCCCGAGAGGTGCGTGCCGCCCTCGTGCGTGTTGATGTTGTTGGCAAACGTGTACGTCGCCTCGGAATAGCCGTCGTTCCACTGGAGCGCGATCTCGACGTCGATGCCGTCGCGATCGCCTTTCATGTAGATCGGCTTCTCGTTGACGGCCGTCTTGTTCTTGTTGAGATGCTTGACGAACGAGATGATGCCGCCGTCGGTACTGGAACTTGTGGCTCTTGGTTTCGCGCTCGTCGTCGAGCGTAATCAGGATGCCTGCGTTCAGGAACGCGAGCTCGCGCAGACGCTGTGCGAGCGTGTCGAAGCTGAATTCCACGGTTTCGAAAATCTCGGTGTCGGGCCGGAAGGTGATTTTCGTTCCGCGCTTCTTCGTGGTGCCGGTCGTCTCGAGATCGGCCTGCGGCTTGCCGCGCTGATACTTCTGCTTGAACACCTGCCCGTTGCGCCAGATCTCGAGGTCGAGCTCCTGCGACAACGCATTGACGACCGATACGCCAACGCCGTGCAGACCACCAGAGACTTTGTAGCTGTCGTTGTCGAACTTGCCGCCGGCGTGCAGGACCGTCAGAACGACTTCCGCCGCCGAGCGGCCGCTCACGTGCTGGTCGGTTGGAATCCCGCGGCCGTTGTCGATGACCGTGATCGATCCATCGATGTGAATCGTGACGTTGACCTGGTCGCAAAACCCGGCCAACGCCTCGTCGATTGAGTTGTCGACCACCTCGTAGACGAGGTGGTGCAGTCCCGAGGGCCCGGTCGAGCCGATGTACATCGCCGGCCGCTTACGGACGGCCTCGAGCCCCTCGAGGACTTTTATCTTGTCTGCACCGTAGTCCTGATCCGGTGCGTTCGGTTCGAGCTCAACGCTCTGATTGGTATCTGTCATCTTTTAGTTTTCAGTTTTCAGCTCTCAGTTTTCAGTGCTCAATGACGTGCTGACGACTGAAAACTGAGCACTGACGACTGTTGATCACACCCTCATCGGCATAATCACGTACGTGTAGTCGTAACCTTCTGTGCCGATGGGCTTCATCACCGCCTGGCTCACTTCGTCCTTCAACTCGAGCGCGACCTGATCGGTCTCGACCGCGCCGAGAAACTCCATCACGTATTGCGCGTTGAAGCAGATCTGCATGCTGCTGTCGGAATAGTCGACCGGCAGCGTTTCCTTGGCTTCGCCGAATTCCGGACTGCTCGACGTCACCTCGACTTTCCCTTTGTCGATCTGGAATTTGACCGAGCGCGATCGTTCGTTCGAGAGCAGGGCGACGCGCTTCACCGCATTGGTCAGGCGTTCGCGCTCGAACTCGATGCGCTTGTTGTTCGCCTTCGGAATCACGCGCTCGAAGGCGGGGAACTGCCCGTCGATCATCCGCGAGATCAACATGCGGCCGCCGATATCGAAGAACAGGTGGTTTTCCCCGCGTTCGTATCGAATATCTCCCTCGCCTTCTGTCAGCAGCTTGCCGAGCTCCCACAGTGTTTTGCGGGGAAGAATGGCGCGAATCTCTTCGCCTTCTTTCGAAGGCTTTCCGCCTTTTCTGTCGACCTTCACGAGCGCCAACCGGTGACCGTCGGTCGCAACCAGGCTCATCTCGCTGCCGCCGAGAATGAACAGCGCCCCATTCAGAAAGAAGCGCGTGTCTTCGCCCGTAATTGCAAACTGCGTTTTCGCGACCATCTCTTTCAGGGCCGCGCGCGGCAGCGTCGCGCTCGTTGCGCCGCTCGCCTCAGGCACCGCCGGAAAATCCTCTTTAGGAAGCGTCTGCATGCGCGAATCGAAACGATCGGCCGCAACCTTCACGCCGTTCTTGTCTTCGGCAATGCGCACGTCGGTTTCCGGCAACGCCTTCACGATCTCGAACAGCTTTTTCGCGGGCAGCGTGAGCGTTCCGCCTTTCTCGACGGCTGCATCACAACGACTGCGAAGCGCAACTTCGAGATCCGTCGCCAGCATGCGAATCTCGTTGTCCCTGGCTTCCATCAGCACGTTCGCAAGAATGGGAATCGTGTTCTTGCGTTCGACAATGCCCTGGAAAAGTTGCAGTTCTCGCAGAAGGTCGTTTTTCTTAACGACTAGTTCCATAGCTGGCTGAACCTCAAAATTTTGGGCTGCACTGGCCCGGCGATCTCTTGTAGTAAGAAGGGGGAAAAAAGAGATAAAGAATTATACAAGAAAAAGGCTCTGTTAGGAAATCTAAATCTGGGCGGAAGTGCTTGTCCTACAGGTACTTAAACTGTGGGGTTTTCTGTGGATAACAGGTCGTACCGAGGGCTCTGTCCGGGGCAGGCTTTCGCCCTAAAAAAGGGCCGTAAACACCCCTGTTGAGGGACCATCAAACGGGCTTGTGGAAAACGCATTTTCTCACCGGAAACTCTCCATGAAGCTGTTGAGAAGTGTGTTGAATTGGGGGTCTCCCTTGCGCAGGGTCTCGACTTTCCGAATGGAGTGGATGACCGTCGAGTGATGCTTGCCTCCGAAGCTTCTTCCAATCTCCGGCAACGACGCGTGCGTGAGCGCTTTGCAGAGATACATGGCAACCTGCCGCGGCATCGCAATCGACTTCGAATTGTTGCGCGACTTCAAATCTACGAGCTTCAGCTGGTAGTAGTCGGACACGAACTTCTGAATGTGGTCGATGGTGACGGCCTTTTCTTCGTGATCCTTGACGTTGCGAAGCACTTCCTGCGCGAGGTCGACCGAAAGCTCACGGCCGGTGAGCGAGGCATACGCGATGAGCCTGATCAACGATCCTTCGAGCTCGCGGATGTTCGATTTGATGCGGCCGGCGATGTAAATCGCAACAGAATCCGGCAGAGGTACTGCCTCGGCCTCGGCCTTCTTCTTCAAGATGGCCGTTTTGGTTTCGAGGTCGGGTGACTGGATGTCGGCAATCAAACCCCACTCGAACCGCGATCGCAGACGCTCTTCGAGCTGCTCGATCTCGTGCGGAGGGCAATCGCTGCTCAGGACAATCTGTTTCTGCGAGTCGTACAGCGCGTTGAACGTGTGGAAAAACTCGTTCTGGGTGCCTTCTTTTCCCGCCAGAAACTGCACGTCGTCGACCAGGAGCACGTCGACGCTGCGATAGCGCTCGCGAAAATCGATGAGGCGGTCGTAGCGCACCGCGTTGATCATTTCGTTCATGAAGCGTTCGGACGAAATATAGGTGAGCATGAGATTGCGATCGTGATTCAAGACGTAGTGCCCGATGGCGTGCATCAAATGGGTCTTCCCGAGTCCGACACCACCGTAGATGAACAGTGGGTTGTACGAGCGCGACGGTGCTTCGGCGACAGCGCGGCATGCGGCATGCGCGAACTGATTCGACGAACCGACGATGAAGGTGTCGAAGGTGTAGCGAGGGTTGAGCCCCGCCGACGATGTGGGTTGAACGGGTGTGAGCGTCTCGTCGGTCAAGCCGTTTCGAGGGTCGTTGCTGCGGCTTCCAGGTTCCATGATCCGGCCTCCGACTGCTACCGCCGCCGCCACCGATGGTTTCGGTGCTTCTGCTTCGGCTGTTCCAGTTGCGACAAAATTCACCAGCGCTTCCGAGCGCTGGACCTCTTCGAGCGCCTCCGCGATGACGCCGGAATAGTGCTTGGTAATCCAATCTTTGAAGAGCGCGTTGGGGACCCTGACCGTGACGCTCCGTCCATCGTCGGCCACGAACGCCGTGGGCTTGAACCACGTATAGAAACTATGGCGGTTCACTTTGCCCTGGACGCGCGACAGGATGTCTTCCCAGATATTGCTGGCAATCATGGGCGGTTCTTGCGCTTTCGCCTTACCGCCCGCAGGCGGATTGCATTCGGATTATTGGAGATCCGCCGGAAGCGGCGTCAAATCGTGCTCGGCGCACTTTCGCCTGCGAAAAATGTCCATAAACATGGCGGATTCTCAAATTCGTACGCCACAAGACACGAATTTCCACAGGTTTTTGCACAGGTGTGGAAATCTTTGGGGGGAGACCGAATTCCATAGAGTGTTGCCTGCGCGATGGGCGAACGGCGACTGTAGCACACGCGCACGTTCGTTGACAGGCTGGTGCATCGCCCATTAGGATTGTAGGTTCGCGCGCTGCGATTTTTTCTAATTTCCTAAGGATTTTCGATGAAACGTACGTATCAGCCGAATCGGCGCCGTCGCCGTCGCACCCACGGGTTTCTCGTCCGCATGCAGACCAAGAACGGGCGCACCGTGCTCAAGCGCCGTCGCGCCAAGGGTCGCAAACGGCTCACGGTTTCGTCATCGCGGTGAAACTGCGCCGTCGGGCGGAGTTCACCAGGGTCTACGACCGCGGTACCCGATATCGGGGCCGGCTCATGACCTGCTTCGCCCTGCCAAACGAGGTCGGGTCGT
The DNA here is from genome assembly GCA_963811435.1 of Vicinamibacterales bacterium. Taxonomy (GTDB): domain Bacteria; phylum Acidobacteriota; class Vicinamibacteria; order Vicinamibacterales; family JAMQPK01; genus JAMQPK01. The sequence goes on along the minus strand of CAWERD010000002.1, from coordinate 530,466 downwards.
CCCGCCTCGGCATTGCGGCCAGCCAGAAAATTGGAAACGCGGTCGTGCGGAACCGGGCGAAACGGCTGGTTCGCGAGCTGTTCAGAGGTCGTAAACCATTAACAGGTATAGACATCGTCGTTATCCCCCGCCGGGAGATGGTCGATGCACCCTGGCGGAATATTGAGGCCGACTATCGTGCCGCACTCGAGCGCTTTGCAAGACTGTGAAAAAGGGGTCAGACCCCTTTTTTCGGTACGCGTCGCCCTTGCAGGGATCCGAGCCTATCAAATCCTTATTCGACCGCTACTTACGGGCTCGTGCCGGTATTTGCCGACCTGCTCGGAGTACGCGGCCGAAGCCATTGTCACTTACGGCGCGCTTCGCGGCGGTTGGATGGGCCTCAAGCGCGTGCTTCGTTGCCACCCTTTGGGGGGCGCGGGACTGGATCCGGTTCCTTAGCTGATGGAACGCCGCCTTCTCCTCGCAATAGCGCTCACATTCATCGTTCTGACGGCGTACCAGTGGCTGGTGCCATCTGCGCCCGCCACGCCGACTGCGAAACCGGGCGCGAATGTACCGGCGGCGCAGCAATCCTCTACCAGCGCCAGCGCCGCGCAGGCGCCGGCCGTCACCGCGCCCGCTGCGGCCGCGCCGGTGGAAACACTCAAAGCCGACTCCGCGGAGCGGACGATCGCGGTGGAGAATGGGGTCGTGCGCGCGGTGTTTTCCAACCGCGGCGCGACGCTGGTCGCGTGGGAGCTTCCCAACTATCAGGGGCCCGACGGCAAGCCCGTTGATCTCGTTCCCCACGACATTCCAGCGAATCAGCCGAAGCCGTTCTCGCTCGAGCTGAACGACGCGACCAAGTCGGCGCGTCTCAACACGGCGCTCTTCGCGACCACGGCGGGCGCCACGCTCGACGCACGAACGGCTCCCGTCACGCTGTCGTTCGAATATGAGGATGCCGCAGGACTTCACGCGCGCAAGGAATTCCGCCTCGAACCGAACTCGTACGTCGTGACGATCACCGCAACGGTCACCGACGGCGGGCGTGCGGTGAATCCCACTGTTCAATGGGGACCGGGTCTTGGCGACGTTCTGGCGTCGGCCGGCGGCAGCATGTTCATGCCGATCCGCAAGCCGCAAGCGATCCACTCGGTTGGCGGCAAGGTAGAGCGGATCCTGGGCCCCAACCTCTCTCCGACGCCTCGTTTTGAGGGCAACTACGAGTTCGCCGGAGTCGAGACGCACTACTTCACGTCGGTGGCGCTCAAGCCCGGGACCGCCGAGATCGAGTTCTACCCGCTGTCGATTCCCTCGAAGGGGGCCGATCAAGCGTTGTCGCGCGACTACATCGGCTACGACATCCGGTTCCAGGCGATGCCGAATGGACCATCGAACGCCCGGTTTTTCGTCGGGCCGAAGCACTTCGAGACGATGCGCCGGGTGGACACGGATCTTGTGCGCGCGATCTGGTTCGGCATGTTCGCGTTTCTCTGCGTCCCGCTGCTCTCGGCGCTGAACTGGCTCCATGGCTACATCGGGAACTACGGCTGGTCCATCATCGCGCTCACGGTCATCATCAACGCGGTGATGTTCCCCCTTCGACACAAGAGCAATACGTCGATGCGGAAGATGCAGGCGATTCAGCCGCAGGTGAAAGCGATTCAGGATCGCTATTCGAAGCTGAAAACGACCGACCCCGCGCGGCAGAAGATGAACACCGAGCTCATGGAGCTCTACCGCCAGAAGGGGGTCAATCCCGCGAGCGGGTGCGTGCCGATGCTGCTCACGTTCCCGGTGCTCTTCGCGTTCTACAACCTGCTGTCCGAAGCGATCGAGCTGCGCGGCGCGCCGTTCGTCGGGTGGGTGCACGACCTCGCCGCGCCAGATCCGTATTACGTGTTCCCGATCCTGATGGGGGCCTCGCAGATCCTGCAGCAGAAGATGATGCCGATGACGGGCGGCGATCCGGTTCAGCAGAAGATGATGATGTTCATGCCGATCTTCTTCACCTTCATCTTCATCACATCGCCGGCGGGGCTTGCGCTGTACTGGTTTGCGAGCAACGTGCTCATCATCGGGCAGCAGCTCCTGACCAACAAGCTGATAGGGGCGCCCGAGGTGAGGAAAGCGAAAATAGAAAGTGAAAAGTAGAAAGTGAAAAGTCGAAAGCGAAGAGTCAGTAACTACGTATGAGCGCACAACAACAGGTCGCCGATTTCGTCGTGAAGGTCGCCAACGACATGGGCCTCGCGCTTCAGGCGCAGATCGAAACCAATGCCGACGGCACTCGCATCAACCTCGAAGGCGAAGGCGCCGAGGTGCTGCTCGCGCGTCGCGGCGAGGGCCTGCAGGCGCTGCAACATATTGTCGACAGCGCATTCCGCAAACACCTGGGCGACGAGCGGTTGCTCATCGACTGCATGGGCTTTCGCCGGGGGAAAGACAACGAGCTGCGCCAGATGGCCAAGTTCCTCGCCGAAAAGGCGAAGACGTCGGGCGTGGAACAGAATATCGGCCCGTTGAACGCGTACGAGCGCCGGCTCGTCCACCTCGCCGTGGCGGAGATTTCCGGCGTGACCTCTGAAAGCATCGGCGACGCGGCGGTGAAGACCGTCACGATCAGCGCGACGAAGTAACAGGAGATCAAGAGATCAGGAGGGCCAGGAGATTTCTCTTGAAGGAAACACTCTCTTGATCTCCTAGCCTCCTGTTTGTCTTGTCCTGATGCCGTTGTATGTTTTCCACCGACGACACCATCGTGGCGATCGCGACGCCGAGTGGCCGCGGCGGCATTGGCGTCATCCGAATCAGCGGGCCGGCCGCAACAGACATCGCGAGCCGATTGCTCGCGCTCGATTGTGTCCTTCAGCCGAGATACGCGACCTTCGTGCGTATGAAGGGCGATCACGTCGTTGCGACCTACTTCCCTGCTCCGCATTCCTACACCGGTGATCACGTCGTCGAAATCAGCGCGCACGGGAGCCCGGTCGTGCTCAGGCAGATCGTGGAAGCGGCGATCGGCGGGGGTGCGAGGCTCGCGGAGCCTGGAGAGTTCACCCTTCGCGCGTTTCTGAACGGCCGAATCGATCTCGTCCAGGCCGAAGCCGTCGCCGATCTGATCGAGGCGGTGACGCCGCGGCAGGCGCGGGCGGCGTTCGATCAGCTCGAAGGCACGCTCACAGAGCGCATCGCCGGGATCGATTCCGAGCTGTTCGATTTGACGGCGCGTCTCGAGGCGTCGCTGGATTTTCCGGACGAGGGTTATCACTTCGTCGAAGCCGGTGAAGCGGCCGCGGCGCTGAGATCGATTGAGAGCCAGCTGGTGGCCCTCCTTTGCGATGCCAGGCGCGGCCGGCTGATTCGCGAAGGCGCACGTGTCGCGATCGTCGGCAGGCCGAACGTCGGCAAATCGAGCCTGTTCAACGCGCTGCTTGGCGCCGGCCGGGCAATCGTGACGCCGATTGCGGGCACCACACGGGATCTTGTCAGCGACAGCGCTGAGATCGACGGCATTCGCATCGAGCTCGTCGACACCGCCGGCGTGCGTGAGACGAGCGACGAGGTCGAGATCGAGGGGGTCTCGCGCGCGCGGCAGGCGTGGGCCACCGCCGATTTGATTCTCGTGACTCTGGATGTCTCGCTTCCGCTCGAGCCCGCCGATGTCGATCTGCTTCGCGAGACGAGCGAGCTGCTTCGAATCGTGGTGGCCAACAAATCAGATCTGGTGCCGGCATGGGACGGCTCGCATGTCGCGATGCCTGTCGATTTGGTGTCGTCGAAGACCGGGGACGGTCTCGATGGACTGCGCTCAGCGATTCGTCACATGCTGGAAGGCGGAAATCCCGCAACCGCGAGAGACACAGCGGCGGTCACCAACGTGCGCCACGCGGCTCTGCTCGAACGTGCGCGTGCGGCATTGCGGCGCGCGACGGAGGCGGTCGAGGCGCCCGGCGGTCCCATCGCAGAAGAGTTCGTGCTGACCGATCTTCATGATGCACGGACGGCGCTCGAGGAAGTGACGGGCAAGCGCACGTCAGAGGATTTGCTGCGGCACATCTTTTCTCGATTTTGTATTGGAAAATAGTTTGACGTCTCAACGCAGAGACGCCAAGACGCCAAGGCTCGTCTTTTGGAAAGAATTCTTTGCGACTTCGCGCCTTTGCGGTGAGACGGCGAGAGTGTGACTGACAAATACGACGTCATCGTAATCGGCGCGGGACATGCGGGGTGTGAGGCGGCGTTTGCGGCCGCACGCCTCGGCCGCCGCGTCGCCATCTGCACGCTCTCGCCCGAGACCGTCGCGCACATGCCGTGCAATCCCGCTATCGGCGGAACCGCAAAGGGCCATCTCGTCGCCGAGATCGACGCGCTCGGCGGACTGATGGGGCGGGCGATTGATGCGACCGGCATTCAGTTCAAAGTGCTGAATCGCAGCCGCGGACCGGCGGTGTGGTCGCCGCGTGCGCAGGCGGACAAGAAGCGCTACGGACAGTGGATGCTCGCGGCGCTGCGGAACGAAAAAAATATCGAATGGATTGTCGGGAGGGCCGGTCAGATTCTCGTCGAGCACGGCCGTGTCGTCGGGCTCGCACTGGAGGACGGTCCGCGTTACGCGTGCCATGCGCTCGTCATGACGACCGGGACATTTCTGAACGGGCTCGTGCACATCGGTCGCGAGCAACGTCCGGCCGGTCGTGCGAATGAGCCGCCGTCGCGCGAGCTTGCCGAGTCGCTCAAGTCATTTGGTTTCACGTGGGGCCGCCTGAAGACAGGCACTCCCCCACGCCTGGATCGACGTTCGATCGATTTCGCCGCCGCCGTCGCCGACGGCCGTTTCGTGCTCGAGCCCGGCGACACGCCGCCTGTTCCGTTTTCATTCCTCACAGAGTCGATCGACATTGCACAAACACCGTGTTATCTCGCGCACACCAACGAGCGCGTGCGCGAGATCGTGATGGCGAACATCGACAAGTCGCCGCTGTTCAACGGGCAGATTCAGGGCATTGGTCCGCGATACTGCCCGTCGCTCGAGGACAAGATCGTGCGTTTCCCGAAGCGCGAGCGGCATCAGATTTATCTCGAGCCGGAAGGTGCCGATGTCGACGAGATTTACGTCAACGGGTTCTCGATGAGCCTGCCGGCAGACGTGCAGCTCGAGGTGGTCAGGTCGATGGCGGGCCTCGAACACGCGCGGATGCTTCGCCCGGCGTACGCGGTGGAGTACGACTTCATCCAGCCAACCGAGCTCACCAGGGCGTTACAGACGAAGCGGGTCGCGGGACTCTTTCTCGCCGGCCAGATCAACGGAACGTCTGGTTACGAGGAAGCCGGCGCACAGGGCCTGATTGCGGGTACCAACGCGGCGCTCCACGGCTCGAAGAGTGAGCCATTCACGGTAGCCAGGAGCGAGGGATACGTCGGTATTATGGTGGACGACCTAATTACAAATGGATGTCTTGAACCGTACAGAATGTTTACTTCGCGCGCCGAGTACCGATTACTGCTGCGTGTCGACAATGCAGACCTGCGTCTCACGCCAAAAGGGCGGTGTGCGGGACTTGTGGGCGATGAGCGATGGGACAGCTTCCAGGCGCGCAGCTCCCGGTTTGATAAGAACCTGAGAAGACTACGCAGTGCCTCCGTCAAAAGCTCGAACGGCGGGAAGATTTCCGCCGAGCAGTGGCTGCGCCAGCCGGCAACGAGGTTGAGCGACCTCGTTGGCGGTGGTTTCAACCTCGAGCAACCCGAGAGCCGGCTCGACATTCCGAGTGTCGAGACGACGCTGAAGTATCAGGGGTATTTGAAGCGTCAGGAATCGGAGATTGCTCGGAGGGCTCGCGATGAGGGCCGGTGCATTCCTGCGCAATTCTGCTATTCGGGCGTACCCGGTCTCTCCACTGAAGTCGTTCAGCGACTGACCCAGATAAGACCCGAGACAATCGGCCAGGCGATGCGGATTCCGGGGATCACGCCCGCCGCGATCGCGGTCCTCTCTACATACGTATCCCGGTCACGAAATCTAATATCCTGAAGGCGTGTCGTTTCGAGAAAAGCTTGCGAAGCGTGCGTCCAAGGTCGGATTGTCGCTTTCAGCAGAGCTATCTGAGGGCCTGGAGGCGTATTTTGTGCTCCTCCAGAAGTGGAATCAGAAGGTGTCTCTTACTTCATTGCCAGTCGGAGATGCTGGGGATGAAGCGATTGACCGTCTGCTGATTGAGCCGGTGCTTGCCGCGAAGTTCCTGCCATCTCCTCAGGGGAAGGCGATTGACATCGGTTCTGGCGGCGGCTCGCCTGCTGTTCCCCTGAAACTCGCGGCGCCTGGGATATCGATCCGAATGGTGGAATCGAAAACGAGAAAGGCGGCGTTTCTACGAGAAGTCGTGCGCAGCCTTAAGCTGGCCGAGGCGGAAGTCGATGCCGTGCGATTCGAAGAGCTGCTTGTTCGGCCGGCGCTGCATGAGACTGCTGACGTTGTCACCATGCGCGCGGTGAAGGTCGATGGCAAGACACTGGTGGGTCTTCAATCATTCCTCAAGCCAGGCGGGTTGCTCTTTCTTTTTGGAACCGGCTCGAATGTCGCGCCAAAATCCGCACCTCCGCAGCTGAGCCAGGCGGCGAATCACGTGCTGCTCAAGAAATGGGGAAGTCAGCTCGAAGTGCTTCAGAAAAAGTTGTCATAGAACTGCGCATTGTTTCACGTGGAACATCCGAGCCGTGTTATCCTCCTCGCGCTTCCCCAAGCGCACGCAATCTGCCTGTTTGGTCATACGACATAAAACGCGCAATCCCCTTGGAATGAAGAAAATACAGGCCGTCGCAAACCAGAAAGGGGGAGTGGGGAAGACCACCACCGCAATCAATCTCGCGGCAGCGTTGGCGGCCGCCGGGCGCAGGATTCTCCTCGTTGACGTCGACCCCCAGGCCAACATGACCAGTGGTCTCGGCCTGCGCGGCAAATCCGCCGCGGGCGGCACCATCTACAACGTGCTGACCGCCAGCGAAGGCTCTGCCGTCAAGAATCCTGACGAATTCATCCTCACCACCGCGTTCGCAAATCTGTCTGTACTGCCGGCCGATCGAAATCTCACTGGCGCCGAGATCGAGATGGTGACGCTGCCTGGGCGCGAGTCGCAGTTGCGGCGATTTCTCATTCCGTTGCGCGAGCGCTTCGATCACATCTTCATCGACTGCCCGCCGTCGCTCGGCCTGCTGACATTGAACGCGCTGGTCGCGGCGGAAGCCGTCTTGATCCCCCTGCACTGTGAGTACTACGCTCTCGAAGGCCTGGCCGATCTGATGACGACGCTGCGCCGTGTGCGAGCGGGATTGAACCCCACGCTCGAGGTCGATGGCGTGCTTCTGACAATGTATGACGAACGGACCAATCTGGGTGCGCAGGTTGCCGCAAACGTGCGCGAGTTTTTCAAAGAGAAAGTGTTTCACACGGTGATCCCGCGCAACGTGCGGCTGGCCGAAGCGCCGAGTCACGGCCTGCCGGTGACCTCGTACGATCCGAAATCACGCGGCGCCGACGCGTATGTGGCGCTCGCGCGCGAGTTCATCGAGCGAGACGAGCAGATGCAGCACCGATCGCAGAATCACGGATCGGAGATCAAGCGCGAAGACACAGAGACGCTGGAATCTAAAAACTAGAAACAGAATCTGAAATCTAGAATCTGAAATCTTCTGGGAAATCTCGCCGCAAATTCAGTCGTAGATTCCAGATTCCAGATTTTAGATTTCAGATTTCAGATTTCAGATTTCAGATTCTGGACTCGGGGTCATATCTCGAAAGGGACACCATGGAAAAACGGCCCGCACTCGGAAAAGGACTCAGCGCCCTCATCCCCGATGTGCCGGAAGTGCATGTGGGTGCCGTGCCGGCAGAGGTCGATGTCGATCAGATCTCGCCGAACGAGCATCAGCCGCGCCACCGCATCGAGGACGCGCGCCTCGACGAGCTGGCGCAATCGATCAAGTCGAACGGCGTCATCCAGCCGATCGTCGTGCGCAAAGTGGCCGAAGGGTTTCGCATCATCGCCGGCGAGCGCCGATGGCGCGCGGCGCAGCGTGCCGGCCTGACGCGCGTGCCGGTCGTCGTCAAAGAGGTTGCGGCCGACGGGGGCGCGCAACTTCTCGAGATGGCGCTCGTCGAAAACATTCAGCGCGAAGACCTCAACCCGATCGACGAGGCCGCGGCGTACGAAAAGCTCAACACCGATTTCCACATGACGCAGGAAGAGATCGCGGCGGCGGTGGGCAAAGACCGCTCGTCGGTCGCCAACCACATGCGTCTGTTGAAGCTTCCGCAGGAAGTGCGCGCCGAAGTGGCCGGCGGCAGGTTGTCGATGGGCCACGCTCGAGCCCTCCTGGCCGTCACCGACGAAGGCGGCCAGCGACAGGTTGCGCGCGAAGTGATTGCCCGCAACCTGTCGGTGCGTGAAACCGAAGCGATGGTGAAACGGGTGGGGCAGTCCGCGCCGCCGGTCCAGCGCACCGAGCCGGCCGTGCCCGATGTCCACACCCGAGCCGCCGAAGAGAAGCTCCGGATGACCCTGGGGACCCGGGTCCGCATCAACCGCAAGGGAAAGGGCGGAAGAATCGAGATTGATTTCGGGTCGGAAGACGAGTTGCAGCGGCTGTACGAGCACTTGACGTCGTGAAGGGCACTAAACCGCCGTTTTCGTGGTATAAAGAGATGTTTTGCGCTTGTGAAAATTGGCGCAAGCATGTGACCCCTTCGGTCCGAATCTCTCGTCGCCTCGATTGCCTGCCGGGGGGCCGGGGCCCCCGGGACAAAAATGACTAGTCGCACCGCCGCTGCCCGTTACGCTCGCGCCCTGCTCGACGTCGCCACGAAAGAATCGGTCGATCTCGAGACGATCGCCCGTGAATTGGACGATTTCGTCACGTTTCTCAAACAGCAGCCTGCTCTCGAGCGCCTGATGCTGAATCCGGCGGTTCCCGCGCCCCGCAAGCGCGGTGCCATGGAGCAACTCACCGCGCTCTCGAATTTCACGCCGATCGTCTCGAAACTCCTCGTGCTCCTCGCCGATCGCGACCGCCTCGGCCTGCTGAAAGACATGGCCACGACCTATCACGACTTGCTGGCCGATCGGCAGAACGTCGTTCGAGCCGAGGTCACGAGCGCCGAACCGCTGGCGCCTCAGCGCGTCGCGGACATCGAACAGAAGCTCGCCTCGGTGACGGGCAAGAAAGTGTCGATGACCACCAAGGTCAACGCCGATCTCATCGGCGGCGTTGTCGCGAGGGTCGGCGGCACCGTCTACGACGCCAGCATTGCGACCCAGTTAAGAAAAATCCGGGAGAGATTGACAACGTAACTCTGCGCCTTTGCGCCTGTGCGTCGGGACAGCGAACTTTATGAACATCAAAGCCGAAGAAATCTCCAAAATCATCCGCGAAGAGATTGGCAGCTACGCGGTCGAGGTCGATGTGGCCGAGGTGGGCAGCGTCGTGTCGCTGGGTGACGGCATCGCGCGGCTCCACGGCGTCGAGCGGGTCATGTCTGGTGAGATGCTCGAATTCCCGCACGGCGTGTTCGGCATTGCGCTGAACCTCGAGGAGGATGGCGTCGGCGCGGTGCTGCTGGGCGAATTCACGGAGATTAAGGAAGGCGACATCGTCAAGCGGACGGGCCGCATCATCTCGGTGCCGGTGGGCGAAGAGCTGCTCGGCCGCGTCGTCAATTCGCTGGGGCAGCCCATCGACGGCAAGGGGCCGATTACGACCAAGACCGTCATGCCCATCGAGCGCATCGCACCGGGCGTCGTCGATCGGCAGCCGGTGCGCGAGCCGCTGCAGACCGGTCTGAAGGCGATCGACGCGATGGTGCCGATCGGCCGCGGACAGCGCGAGCTGATCATCGGCGACCGCCAGACGGGGAAGACCGCGGTCGCCGTCGACACGATCATCAATCAGCGCGACAAGGACGTCATCTGCATCTACAACGCGATCGGCCAGAAGCAGTCCACGATCGCGCAGGTCGTCCGTATCCTCGAAGAGGCCGACGCGCTTCGCTACAGCATCATCGTCGCCGCCGGCGCCTCGGACCCGGCCCCGCTTTTGTACGTTGCGCCGTATGCCGCATGCACCATGGGCGAGTATTTCCGCGATAGCGGCCGCCATGCGTTGTGCGTCTACGACGATTTGTCGAAGCATGCACAGGCCTACCGCGAAATCTCGCTCCTGCTTCGGCGCCCGCCAGGTCGAGAAGCGTACCCTGGCGACGTGTTTTACCTGCACTCGCGTCTGCTGGAGCGCGCGGCGAAGATGAACAACGAGCTGGGCGGCGGGTCGCTCACGGCGCTGCCGATCATCGAGACGCAGGCCGGCGACCTGTCGGCGTACATCCCGACGAACGTCATCTCCATTACCGACGGACAGATCTTCCTGGAGTCCGATCTGTTCCACCAGGGCATCCGGCCGGCGATTAACGTCGGCAACTCGGTCTCGCGCGTCGGCGGATCGGCGCAGATCAAGGCGATGCGTCAGGTCGCCGGCTCGCTGCGCCTCGATCTCGCGCAGTACCGCGAGCTGGCGGCATTCGCGCAGTTCGGCAGCGATCTCGATGCGTCAACGCAGGCGCAGCTCAACCGCGGCGCGCGCCTCGTCGAGATTCTGAAGCAGCCGCAGTACAACCCGCTGCCGGTCGAGAAGCAGGTGCTCATCATTTATGCGGGCACCAACGGATACCTCGATCAGGTTTCCGTGAGCGACATCGCCTCGTTCGAATCAGAGCTCTACCGTTTCTTCGAGCTGCGGTACTCGAGCCTCCTCAGCGGGGTCGCGGCGAAAAAGCAGATTGACGATGAGCTGAAGGGGCAGATCAATGCGGCCCTCAAGGAATTCGGCCAGCAGTTCGCCGCGAGGAAAGCGGCCTAGCCGATGCCGTCACTGCTCGACCTCCGTCGCCGCATCCGCGCGGTGAAATCGACTCAGCAGATCACCAAGGCGATGAAGATGATCTCTGCGTCGAAGCTGCGCCGTGCCCAGGAACGCGTCGTCGGCGCGAGGCCATATGCGCTGCAGATGCAGCGGGTGCTGAACAGCCTGGCGAGCCGGGTCGATCCCTCGATGCATCCGCTATTGGCAGAGCGCGAGGAGAGTCCCGGCGCGAAGGTATTGCTGATCGTGGTCACGGCAGATAAGGGGCTCTGCGGCGGCTTCAACACGAACGTTGTCAAGGCGGCGAGCAGCTTTATCGTCAGTACTGGCGCTAATGCCGTCCAGCTCGGGCTGGTCGGACGCAAGGGCCGCGACTTCTTCAAGCGCCGCGGCTTCGAAGTGCGCATGGAGGAGATCGGTATCTTCCAGCGCGTTCGCTATGCCGACGCGAAGCGGATTGCGGATGCCGCGATCGAGGAATTCACGAGCGGTCGTGTCGGCAAGGTTTTCATCGTGTACAACGAATTCAAGTCCATCATGCAGCAGCGAGTGACGACGGAGCAGTTGCTGCCGATTCCGAAACAGCAACTGGGGTCTGCCCCTCGCACGGGCCAAGGGGATCAGATCCCCAAAGCTCCTGTCAGCGGTGACGTCGACTACCTGTACCAACCAGGACCGGTTCAGATCCTGGGCGACCTGCTCCCAAAGCACATCGAGATTCAGGTCTACCGGGCGCTCCTCGAGTCGGCGGCAGCCGAGCACGCCGCGCGGATGACGGCGATGGATGCCGCGACGAAGAACTCGGGGAGATCATCGACAGCCTCACGCTCTACATGAATAAGGTGCGACAGGCGGCGATCACGAGGGAAATCATCGAAGTCGTTTCCGGCGCGCAGGCGCTATAAGAGGGATATGGCAACGGAAGCACCAGCCAGACAGAAAGTCGGTAAGGTCGTTCAGGTCATCGGGCCGGTCGTCGACATCGAGTTCGCCGACGGCCACCTGCCGGACATCTACAACGCCGTCCAGATCAAGACCGAGGGCAAGGGCGGCGAGTCTGAGGTCGACGTCATCTGCGAAGTGGAGCAGCACCTGGGCGAGGCCCGTGTGCGTACCGTCGCCATGAAGCGGACCGACGGCATGCAGCGCGGCATGAAGGCCGTCGACCTGGGCGAGCCGATCTCGATGCCCGTCGGGCCGGCTACGCTTGGCCGCGTCATGAACGTCCTTGGCGAACCCGTGGATTACCCGGACCGGCCGGTTGCCTCAAAAGAGAGGTGGTCGATTCATCGCAGCGCACCGACGCTCGAACAGCAGTCGACAGAGCTGAAGATGTTCGAGACAGGCATCAAGGTCGTCGATCTGCTCGAGCCCTACCTGCTGGGCGGCAAGATCGGATTGTTTGGGGGCGCGGGCGTCGGGAAGACCGTCATCATCCAGGAGCTCATCCACAACATCGCGATGAAGCACGGCGGCGTGTCGGTGTTTGCCGGCGTCGGCGAGCGCACCCGCGAGGGCAACGACCTGTGGCTCGAGTTTCAGGAGAGCGGCGTCATCGACGTCAAGGATCCGTCGAAATCGCGCGCTGCGCTCGTGTACGGACAGATGACCGAGCCGCCTGGCGCGCGGTTGCGTGTCGCGCTGTCCGGCCTGACGGTCGCGGAGTACTTCCGCGACGCCGAGGGGAAGGACGTGCTCCTCTTCATCGACAACATCTTCCGTTTCACGCAGGCCGGCTCGGAAGTGTCGGCGCTTCTCGGCCGCATGCCGTCGGCGGTCGGTTATCAGCCGACGCTCGGCACAGAGATGGGCGAGCTTCAGGAGCGCATCACGTCGACCAAGAAGGGCTCGATTACGTCGGTGCAGGCGATTTATGTGCCTGCCGACGATTACACCGATCCTGCACCGGCGACGACCTTCGCGCACCTCGACGCGACGACGAACCTGTCGCGCGCGATCGTCGAGCTGGGAATCTACCCGGCGGTCGATCCGCTGGCGTCCACTTCACGCATTCTCGATCCCCGCATCATCGGCGACGAGCACTACAACGTCGCGAAAGAAGTGAAGCGCGTGCTGCAGCGTTACAAGGATCTGCAGGACATCATCGCGATTCTCGGCATCGACGAGCTGCCCGAAGACGACAAGGTCACCGTCGCCCGCGCCCGGAAGCTGCAGCGCTTCCTGTCGCAGCCGTTCTTCGTGGCGTCGCAGTTCACGGGCCGCGAAGGCAAGTACGTGCCGATTGCCGAGACGATTCGCGGGTTCAAGGAGATCATCGAGGGCAAGCACGACGCGCTGCCCGAGCAGGCGTTCTACATGGTCGGCACCATCGACGAGGTCGTCGAGACCGCGAAAAAGATGGCGGCGGCGTAAGACCGATGTCTCATCTTTGCGTTGGAGCATAGAAAATGGCCGAGATACCAGCACTTCCAACGCATCTGACCCTCGAGGTCGTCACGCCCGACCGATCCGTTGTGACCGAGCGGGTGGACGAGGTGGAGATTCCGGGTGCCGAAGGCTACTTCGGCGTGCTCCCGGGCCACACGCCGCTTCTGGCGACGCTGAAAGCGGGCGAGCTGTGGTATCGAAAGGGCAGCGAGAAGCATTACCTGTCGATTGCCTTCGGCTTTGCCGAAGTCCTGCCCGATCGCGTCACCATCCTGGCAGAGTTGGCGGAGCGCCCCGAAGAGATCGACGTGGCGCGGGCGGAGGCGGCCAAGCGCCGGGCCGAAGAGCGCATCGCGAAACCGTCCGCCGACATCGATTTCGAGCGGGCCAGGATTGCGCTGATGAAGGCGCTGGTGCGCCTGCAAGTCTCCACCAGAGCCCGCACGCGCGTGTAAACTGTAGTCCCGTTGCTGGAAAACCTTCGAAAACTTCCACGCTATCGCGGCCTGATCCAGAGCCTCGTTGCAAGGGAGCTGAAGGCCCGTTACCGCGGCTCCGTCCTCGGTTTTTTCTGGTCCTTCGTGAACCCGCTGATGCTTCTGCTGGTCTACACGTTCGTCTTCGCCTACGTCATGACCCCGACGCCATCGAAGGAGATTCCAAACTTTGGACTGTTCCTGTTCTGCGGCTTGCTGCCCTGGACGTGGTTCCAGACATCGCTCCTCGAGTCGTCCAACATCCTGATCTCTGGCGGCAACCTGATCAAGAAGGTGATGTTTCCGGCAGAAGTGCTGCCGATCGTCACGGTGCTCGCCAATCTGGTTCATTTCCTGCTCGGCCTGCCCATTCTGGTCGCCTTTCTGATCTATTTCGGCAGACCCGTCCACGTGACCGAGCTCGCATGGTTTCCGCTCGTCCTCCTCGTTCAGCTGCTGCTCACCGTGGCGCTGGCCTTGATTCTCTCGGCGTTGACGGTGCACTTCCGCGACATCAAGGACATCCTCGCGAACGTCATGACGCTGTGGTTCTTTTCTACGCCGATCCTCTATTACTGGAGAACCGCGCCCGAGGGGATTCGTCCCTTCCTCGATCTGAACCCTTACACCCACCTCGCCATCTCGTATCAGGAAATCCTGTATCTCGACGGCAACTTCGGGCATTGGAAGTGGCTGCTCGCGCTGGCGGCCGGCTCGACGCTCCTGTTCCTGTTCGCGTATTTCCTGTTCGACCGCCTGCGCGACTCGTTCGCGGAAGAAGTGTGATGACAGACATATCTCAACGCCAAGGCGCAAAGTCGCAAAGATTTTTTGGGATCCGATCCCCAAAGTTCTCTGCGTCTTTGCGTCTTTGCGTTGAGATTCTGAAGGGGTGGCGGTGAACGCGATCGAGCTCACCAACGTCACCAAGGTCTATCGCAAGTACGCGAGGCGGAAGCAGTTCGCCACGCTGAAGAGCGCGCTTCTGAAGGGCAGCCTCATCCAGGACCTGCAGCCCGACGAGACGTTTCCAGCGCTTCAGGGTGTGTCGTTCAGCGTTCCGTCCGGCCGCACGTATGGCGTCATTGGCCGTAACGGATCCGGAAAGAGCACCGCCTTGAAGCTGGTGGCCGGCATTACGAAACCGACGACAGGAACCGTCAAAGTCGAGGGCCGCATTTCCGCGCTCATCGAGCTGGGTGCAGGGTTTCACCCGGAGATTTCCGGCCGCGAGAACGTGTTCATCAACGGGATCATGCTCGGCCTCAGCAAGCGCGAGATCGGCCGGCGATTCGACGAGATCGTGGAATTCGCCGAGATGCAGGATTTCATCGACGCCCCGGTCAAGACCTATTCGTCAGGGATGTACATGCGGCTCGGTTTTGCCGTGGCGATTCACGTCGATCCGGATGTGCTGCTGGTCGATGAGGTGCTCGCGGTGGGCGACGCGGGATTCACCCACAAGTGCCTGGACAAGTTCGGCGAGTTCAAACGGCGCGGCAAGACCATTCTGCTGGTGACACACTCGCTCGAGCTCGTGGAGCGATTCTGTGACGAAGCGCTGTGGCTCGACAGCGGGCGGGTGCGGGGCTCGGGCGATCCGAGGCGAGTGGTTGGGGCCTACCTGACAGATGTTGGAAAGAGCGAGGAACGCGAGCTTGCGCGGACCGAAGAGCGAGAGGTCGAGCGCAGGGCGGCTCCTTCGGGACCCGACGATGCCGGGTCGACAAAACAAGACCCGGCCTACGAGCTTCAGGCCGGTCAGGCAGGACTGGCCGGTCGAGCCGATGCCGCTGTGGATGACATGACCCGCCAGGACGAAGGGCGCTGGGGCTCGCGGGAGATCGAGATCACGGGCGTCACGCTGAAAGACGCCCAGGGTCAGTCATCGCACATCTTCCAGTCGGGCGACGGCATGGCGATTCATCTCAACGTCCGTGCGCACGAGCCCAACAGCGATTTCGTCTTCGGCATCGGCGTCTACAGCGCCGAGGGCGTCAACTGCTACGGCACGAACACGCACATCGAGGGTTTTGCGCCAGGAGAGATTCGCGGGGAAGGCGAAGTCACGTTCGCTATTGAGACGCTCGAGCTTGTTGAAGGCACCTACAAGCTGGACGTGGCGGTG
Organism: Vicinamibacterales bacterium; assembly: GCA_963811435.1. GTDB lineage: Bacteria > Acidobacteriota > Vicinamibacteria > Vicinamibacterales > JAMQPK01 > JAMQPK01. The sequence goes on along the minus strand of CAWERD010000002.1, from coordinate 514,578 downwards.
CACAAGCTCGACGGATACCCGTATGACTATCACCGGCTCCTTTACACCTTTCGCGTGAAGTCGCGCAGCAAGGACGTCGGCATCTACCGGCCGAAACACGCCTGGCAGTTCTCGTCAGGGATCACGCTGAACAAAAGCTGACCACCTAAGGGCATGCGAAGGAAGGTTCTGTCGATCGCAGAAGCCGTCGCCTTTGTCGATCATCTCCGCCACGCGGGCAAGGACGTGGTGTTCACCAACGGCGTGTTCGATCTCCTGCACCCGGGGCATCTCCGCTATTTGCAGGATGCGCGGCGCGAGGGCGATGCGCTCATCGTGGCCGTCAACTCCGATCGTTCGGTGCGTGCCGTCAAAGGCCCGGCGCGGCCGATCAATCAGGAGCAGGAACGCGCAGAAATGCTCGCAGCGCTCGCCTGCGTCGACGCGGTCGTGATTTTCGACGAAGACGATCCCCATCAGATCATCAGCCGGCTGCGCCCGGATGTGCTCGTCAAGGGCGCCGACTGGGCGCTCGACGCCATCATCGGCCGCGACGTCGTCGAATCGGCAGGTGGCCGCGTGGTCAGGGTCGCCGTCGCGGAAGGGTACTCAACGTCTGCCATAATTGAAAAGATACGGTCCGCCTGAAGTACGTAGGGCGGGTCCTCCGGACCCGCCGCGCCGGGTCTTCAGCGCAAGACCCGGCCTACGTTTATGCCGACTTCGACGTCCCTCAACCTTCAAGCACTGCTCAAGACCGCCGCGGCGCGGACGGGAATGGACTCGTCCGTCGCGCATGTGCGGGGGTTGTCGCCGTCCGCCCAGGCGCTCTTTGTGGCGATGCAGGCCAGCAACCGCCGGAATGCCGTCACCATCGTCGTGGTACCGACCGACGAGGACGTCGATCGGCTTTCGGTCGACACACGATTCTTCATGGCGGCGCTCGAGGGTGCATCGGCTGCAGCGCTCGAGGAAGCCGTCAAGCCGTTTCCGTCGTTGCAGATCGATCCATACCGCGGTCTGGCGCCGCACTTCGGCGTGGCGTCGGAGCGAGCAGCGGCCCTGCACGGGATTGCGAGCGGGCGCGCACGGGTTGTCGCGGCCTCTGCCGCCGCATTGATGCCGCGGCTGAGCGCGCCGGCCAATCTCGAGGCGGCGGCGATTGAGATTCGGAACGGTCTCGATCTCGATCCGGTGGCGTTCGGCGATCTCCTGGCCGATGCCGGCTTCACGCGTGAAGATCCGGTCGACGAGCACGGCGAATTCTGCGTCCGCGGCGGCATCGTCGATTTTTTTCCGGCCGGTGCCGACAACCCGATCCGGGTCGAGTTCGTCGGCGACAACGTCGAATCCATTCGCCGGTACGATCCGTCGACACAACGATCGATCGAGACGCTCGATCAGGCGGCGGTTGTCCCGCTGGCCGAGAAAACGGGCTCCGCGACGTTTTTCGACTACCTTCCCGACGACCGCGACCTCTCGTTCATCGTTCTCGAAGAAGAGGAAGTGACCGCGCAGGCAACCAAGCTCGCCGGGCAGATCCGTGCAGGTTTTGAGGAGGCCAGCCAGGAAAACCCGACGGTACCGTCGCCGGCCGAACTGCTCGTTCCCTGGGAAGATGTCGTCGCGAAACTGGCGAGCGCTACGCGCGTCGACCAATTGGCGATCGGCGAGCCCACGAGCCGCACGCTCGACATTTCATGCCAGCCGGCCGTTGAGTTTCGCGGCCGCATCCAGGAATGGATCGCCGAGCTGAAGCGCGTGCGCGAGCGAGGCGACGCGGTACTGTTTGTCGCCGCCACAGAAGGGCGCGCCGAGCGAACCGCCGAGATGCTCGAAGAGTACGGCCTTCGCGGTGTGCTGATCGATCGTACCGACGAGCTGCTGAACGTCGCGGTCCACATCACGGTCGGCCAGCTCTCGAAGGGCTTTCGTCTGCCAGGCGCTGAGCTTCAGGTTATTGCCGAAGCCGACGTCTTCGAAGAGGAGCGAACCAAGGCCGAGCGCAAAGGCGATCGGCATCGGTCCGTCGCGAAGACGTTCCTGTCGGACCTGCGAGATCTGAAGGTCGACGACCTCGTGGTTCACGTCGATCACGGCATCGGCCGGTTTGTGGGTCTCAAGCAGATAGGCGTCGGCGACTCCATGCAGGAGTTCATGGAGCTGCGATACGCCGGCGAAGACAAGCTGTTCGTGCCTGTCGAGCGGCTCGACCTCGTCCAGAAATACAGCGGCACGACGAAGCCACCGCTCGACAAGCTCGGCGGCACATCGTGGGAACGGACAAAGACGCGCGTCAAGAAGGCCATGCGCGACATGGCCGAAGAGCTCCTCAAGCTGTACGCCGCGCGCAAAACGGTTCCCGGCCACGCGTTCAGCCCCGACTCGCATTGGCAACGGGAGTTTGACGACGCCTTCCAGTGGGATCTCACGCCCGACCAGACGAGCGCCATCGCCGACATCAAGCGCGACATGGAGTCGCCCACGCCGATGGACCGCCTTCTGTGCGGCGACGTCGGCTACGGCAAGACCGAAGTTGCGATGCGCGCGGCCTTCAAGGCGGTGATGGACAACAAGCAGGTGGCATTTCTCGCCCCGACCACCGTGCTGGCGTTTCAGCATCAGAAGACGCTGACCGAGCGGTTTGCCGGATTCCCCGTCGCCATCGACATGATCAGCCGGTTCCGCACGAAGGCCGAGCAGGATCAGATCATCAAGGACGTCGGCGCGGGCAAGATCGACGTGATCGTCGGCACGCATCGCCTGCTTTCGAAGGACCTCCAGTTCAAGGATCTCGGATTGCTGGTCGTCGACGAAGAGCAGCGCTTCGGCGTTGCCCACAAGGAGCGCATCAAGCAGATGCGACGCAAGGTCGATGTCCTCACGCTCAGCGCCACGCCGATCCCGCGCACGTTGAACATGTCGCTCGTGGGCATCCGCGACATGTCGATCATCGAAACACCGCCGAAGGATCGACTGTCGATTCAGACCAACGTCGTCAAGTTCGACGCCCACGTCATCGGCCGCGCGATTCGGCACGAGCTCGAGCGCGGCGGACAGGTGTACTTCGTTCACAACCGCGTGGAATCGATCTTCGCGATTGGCGATCTGGTGCAGCGGCTGGTACCCGAGGCACGCGTCGTGGTGGCTCACGGGCAGATGGGAGAAGACGAGCTGGAGCGCGCCATGCTCGACTTCATCAGCCGCAAGTACGACGTTCTGCTCGCGACGACCATCATCGAGAACGGCCTCGATATCCCGAACGTCAATACCATTCTGATCAATCGTGCCGACAGGTACGGGTTGTCACAGCTCTATCAGCTGCGCGGTCGCGTCGGCCGCTCGGATCGTCCCGCATATGCGTACCTGTTGATTCCTCCGGAGACCACGCTGTCGGCCGTCGCAAAGAAGCGCTTGGCCGCCATTCGCGAGTTCAGCGATCTCGGCAGCGGGTTCCGTGTGGCCGCGCTCGATCTCGAGATTCGCGGCGCCGGCAACCTGCTCGGCGGCGAGCAGAGCGGTCACATTGAGACGGTCGGCTTCGAAATGTACATGAAGCTGCTCGAGCAGGCCGTTCGCGAGCTGAAGGGCGAAGAGCTCCTCGACGATGTCCGCGCTGTCGTGAATCTGCGCGTCGATTTGAAGATCGATCCCTCGTACGTGCCCGAGATGAACCAACGCCTGATGATTTACCGGCAGATCGCGGACGCGCGCACCGACGAGGAGCTCGACAAGATCCTGAGCGAGCTGCGAGACCGTTACGGCCCTGCGCCAGAGACGGTGGAGCATCTGGAACAGTACGGCCGGATCCGGATCATGGCAGACAGACTCGGCATCGAGTCCATCGACCGCGAGGCCCAGACGGTGGCCATCAAGTTCAGGCCGGACGCCCAGGGCCGGCGTCTGAATGTGGAGCGACTGCTCAAGGTCGTGGGGGGAAGAGCCGATACGACGCTGGTTCCGCCGGCGACGATAAAGATGGATTTACGGGCGGTACCGCCGACCATCAGGCCGGCCCCTGGCTCTGTTGGTACGAAAGCGAAGGCTCGCCAGAGCACCGGCCAGAGCTGGTGGACGGCCCGCGCCACGACAGGGGAAGTAAAGGCAGGCTTTACGAAAGAAGAGATTCTGAAGCCGCCTAAAGAAGATCCCAGCGCTCCAGGCGGGGTGTTCGCCCGGGTGCGAGGTTTGTTGAGCGAACTGACGGGGATACAATAGATAGTTCGACTGGGATTAGGGACTGGGGATTAGGGATTAGCCATGAAGAAAGTGCTTTTTGCGGGGTTGCTGAGCTGTCTGCTGGCCGTGGGTCTGAATGCCGAGATCCTCGAGCAGGTTCTCGTGAAAGTGAACGGCGAGATCATCACGCAGTCCGAGTTTCAGCGCGTTCAGCTGAACGCCCTGCGCGAGCTGCAGAATCCGCCCGACCCGTCAAAAACCTCGGATGCCGAGCTGGCCAAGGTCTTCGCGCAAGTCACGCCGCAGGCGATTGTGACGATGATCGACGAGATGCTCCTCATGCAGCGGGCCAAAGAGCTCGGCATGGCCGTCAGTGATGCACAGTTTGGCGAAGTGCTCGACTCGATCAAGAAGGACAACAAGATCGAGAGCGACGCGGCGTTCGAGGCGGCGCTCAAGACCGAAGGCCTGACGCTCGCGCAGCTGAAGACGATGCTCACCAAGCGCATTCTCATCGGCCAGGTGCAGCGGCGTGAAATCGGCGGCAAGGTTGACGTCACCGAGGCCGAAGAGCGCGCGTATTACGATGCGCATCCCACCGAATTTGCCACGACGCCAAGCGTCACGCTCCGTGAAATCTTCGTCAACGCCGTGGTCGATCCTGTGAAGAAGGCTCCAAGCGTCGGCGCCCTCGAGGATGCACGCGATAAAGCGGAAGGCATCAGGGCCCGCATCGCCAAGGGCGAGGCCTTCGAGAAAGTGGCGGCAGAAGTCTCAGACGCGCCGTCGAAGGCCAACGGCGGCCTCATCGGTCCGATCTCGCGCGACGAGATGAACGAAGAACTGCTCAAGATGATTGCGAAGATAAAGGTCGGCGACATGACGCCGGTGATGAACACGGGAACCGGCGCGCAGTTCTTCAAGCTCGAATCGAATATCGATTCGACCACGCTGCCGTTCGAGTCGGCGCGGGCGCAGATTGCCGACCGGCTTGTCGGCGAGAAAATGGGCGGAGAGCTCAAGAAGTATCTGCAGCGCCTGCGCGCGCAGGCGATCATCGAGTGGAAGAACGACGATCTCCGCAAAGCCTGGGAAATCGGCGTTGCCGCGGAGCCGACCTTCTAGCGTATGGACCAGCCAGGTTCCAACTGGTTCGCGGTCTGGACCCGATCGCGTCACGAGCAGGTTGTGCGCGATCAGATCGAGCGCAAGAACTTCGACGCCTTTCTCCCGACCATCACGCGCTGGAGCCGCTGGAAGGATCGCAAGAAGAAGATCGACTGGCCGCTCTTTCCCGGCTACTGCTTTGCGCGCTTCAACGAAGAGGAATCGCTCGCGATCCTCAAATGCACGGGCGTTGTGAACATCGTGTCGTTCGAAGGCAAGCCCGCAGCGATCCCCGAGCACGAAATCGATGGCATCCGCCGCCTCGTCGAAAGCGATCTGCAGTTCGATCCCTGCCCGCTCATTCGCGAGGGGATGATGGTCGAGGTCACGCACGGCGTACTGAAGGGCGTGGTCGGACGCCTCGTCCGTAAAGGCGCGCACGCACGCCTCGTGCTGTCGGTCGATTTGATCGGACAGGGCGTCAGCGTGGAAGTCGACGCCGCCGACGTCAAGCCCTACTGAACACTCTTCCGCCGCCGCCGTCCGCACGCGGGCGCGGGTATACTGACTTTCGATGAAAATCGGCAATGTCGCGCTCGCGTGGCCGTTCGTCGTCGCGCCCATGGCGGGCATGACCGACACCGCCTTTCGCCGTCTCGTGAAGCGGCAGGGAGGATGCGGGTTGGTCGTGACCGAGATGGTCAGCTCCGACGGCCTGGTCCGCGGGATCGATCGCACGCTCGAATACGCGGAATACACCGAAGAAGAACGCCCCGTCTCCATTCAGATTTTCGGTGGCGATCCGGTCAAGATGGCCGACGCCGCCCAGATCGTCGAAAGCCTGGGCGCCGACATCGTCGACGTGAACATGGGCTGTCCGGTGCCGAAGATTGCAAAGCACAATGCGGGTTGCAGCCTGATGCGCGAGCCTGGACATGCGGCAACCGTCATTGCTGCGATGGCCCGACGTGTGAAAATCCCTGTCACGGTGAAGATGAGGGCCGGATGGAATGAGCAGTCCATCAACGCCCCCGAGCTGGCGAAGCTCGTCGAGGGTGCAGGGGCGGCTGCAGTCGCCGTGCACGGCCGGACGGCAGCGCAGTCCTATTCGGGACACTCCGATTGGAGCCTGATCGATCGCGTCGCCGAGTCGGTGAAGATCCCTGTGCTCGGTTCCGGCGACTGCATCGAGCCCGAGCAGATTCTCGACCGCATGGCCTCTCGACTGCGCTCCGGAGAGGCGACGGGGGTCAGCGGCATCCTCGTCGGTCGCGGCGTGCTTCGGAACCCGTGGATTCTGGCGCAGGCCGCGGATCTGGCGGCCGGCCGGCCCGCCAGGCGCGTTACGCTTCAGGAGCGTGGCCGATTCGTGCTCGACTACCTGGATTTGCTGCTGCACGAAGGCGAGGACGAGGTCGAGGGGTTTCGGCACAAGGCGGGCCAGGCGGAAGCCCGGCACGAGCGCTGGGTCATCAACAAACTGCGTGCGTTGATGTCGTGGTATTCAAAAGGCCTTCACAACGGCGGTCACTTGAGGACTGCCGTCAACTCCGCCCAGTCGCTCACCGAAGTACGCGACCTTATCGCCAGATTCTTCGAGATTGAGGTCGCTGTGCAATAGTGTGTCATTTCGGCACCACTGGACATTCTCCTTAACACACCCCCTCGCGCCGATAAAACCAGCAAGGCCGCCTCGTCCCCAGCCCGGTAAATAGGTCGACTACCAGAACAATGCAATGCATTACTCGTGTGCTTGCCGCAGCCGTGTGCGTGTCATTCGCTTCATGCGGCGGCTCTCCACCCAGTTCCGCAAGTGTCGAAGCGAAATACGACAAGACGACCGGAAAATTAAGTCAATTGACCATGAATGCAGCAAAGGACGGTAAGCCTAACGTCATCAGCTACATGAATGGCTCTAAGTTCGTCAGGATAGAGGTTGACAGCGACGAAAACGGGTCCGTTGACAGGTGGGAATACTATGACGCCGACCAGGTCTTGCAGAAGGTCGGCATGTCTAGGTCGAATGACGGAATTGCGGACGCCTGGCTCTTTCAAGGCAAAGACGGACTGCCGGGTAAAGTCGAGATTTCAACCAGGCGAGACGGCAAGGCCAACCGCACGGAGTTCTACACAAAAGGTGAGTTGACGCGCGCAGAAGAGGATACCGACGCCGACGGCCGTGTCGATAAGTGGGAAGAGTACGAGGGTGGAACGCTTGCCGCCGTGTCCTTTGACATGACCAAGTCGGGGAAGCCCACGATCAATATCGACTATCGCAAAGAGAAGCCGTGAATCCCTTACCCGTGACAGACCAGGTTGTGGCGGCCGAACGTCTCATCGCCGTCTCTCCTGCCATGCGGTTCGTGAGGCAGGAAATCACGCGCGCCGCCGAGCGCCTGGTGCACGTGCTGCTGAGCGGCGAGCCGGGCACCGGCCGTCAGATCATCGCCCGGACGATCCATGCCCACAGCACGTTGAAAGAAGGGCCTTTCGTTGTCGTCGACTGCGCCAGGCGCGCACCCAACGACCTGGAAGGGCAACTCTTCGCGACCGGCGGCAACCGTGCGGGCGTCGAGCGCCGAAGCCTGGAGCGGGTGCGCAAATCGGCGCTGCTCCTTCAGTCGAAGGGCGGGACGCTCTTCCTGCAGAGTGTCGCCGATCTGCCGGCGAGGCTGCAGATGCGGCTCATTCGCGTCCTGCGGGACGGTGAAGTCGTCATCATGGATGACGGTACCCGCGTCGAGCTCAATCACCGCATCATCACCTCCGCCGATCGCTCGCTCGATTCAGCGGTGCACGACGGACGAATGCTGCCCGATCTTCACAAGCGGCTGTGTGAATTCAGGGTTGACGTGCCCGCATTGCGCGACCGGCGGGAGGATATTCCCGAACTGGCCGTTCATCTCGTCACCGAGTTCTGCACCCGCGCGAACCTTCCCATCAAGCAGCTGAACGAGACGGCGCAGAGCATGCTGGCCGCTCTGCCATGGCGCGGCAACGGCAACGAGCTGAGCCGCCTTCTCGAGGTCCTGGTCACGCGCACGCCGTCACCGACGATCACGCTGGACGATGTGCTGGCCAATGTCAGGCTCGATGGTCAGGCAACGTGGTTTGCCATGGGTGGGACGCTCCGTGAAGCGCGAGCCCGATTCGAGTCCGAGTACATCGCGGCGGTGGTCGCGCAGCACCAGGGCAGGATTCCCGAGGCGGCGAAGACCCTTGGCATCCAACGCAGCAATCTGTACCGCAAGATGCGGCATCTGCGGGTTCGGCCCAATCCCAGGCGGCCGGGCCGCGACTCGTGAAGGTGCTGCGCGGCCTCGCGCCGGCGCTGGTCGCATTTCTCCTGGCCGCGCCCGCGCGAGCTCAGGTTTCGGGTGATCCGTGGACCGAAGCGCGATTCCACTTCGGGGTCGTCGCGCTCGGACCGACCATCAGCATTGTCAATGTCGGAATCGACACGAACGTGTTCGCGTCTTCAGAAAATCCTCAACGCGACTTTACCGCCACATTCGCTCCGGGCACCACGGCGATTCTTCGACTTGGCCGCGCACGGCTGTCAGGACAGGGAAATCTGACATATCAGTATTTCCGCACATTCGAGAGCGAGCGGTCGCTCAACACCAGTGGCTCGCTGCGGCTCTTCATCCCTTTCAATCGACTCGAACTCACCTTTGGCGCAACGGCCGCGAATTCCCGGCAACGGCAGGGCTCAGAGATCACCGAGCGGGTGCGGCGGCTCGAGACCGGTGCGAATCTCGAGGCCGACCTGCGGCTCACAGGGCGAAGCTGGGTGGGTGTGACGGCAAACCGCCGGCGCTATAGCTTCCCGGACGATGCCGAATTTCTCGGCACGAACCTCAGCACCGCGCTCGATCGCATCGAGGAAAGCGCGGGTTTCGTGTATCTCAATCGCATAACGCCGCTGACGACGCTCAGGGTGACGACAGAGAGGCAGCGCGATCGCTTTCTGAAGACGACCGGCCGGGATGCCGAAAGCATCCGCGTCATGGGCGGGTTCGAGACGAGCCCGCAAACACTGCTGCAAGGGTCGGCACTGGTCGGTTACCAGTGGTACGAGCCTGACTCGTCTGTCGTACCCGGTTTCGACGGCGTCGTCGCGGTTGCCGACCTCACGTATATCGCTCGAGGCGCGACGCGCCTGAATGTCCACGTCGATCGCAACCTTGCCTACTCCTACGACGTCGTTGAGCCGTACTACGTCACGACCGGTGTTTCGGCAGCCCTCGGCCGCCACATTGTGAAGCGGTGGGAGCTCCTCCTGTCTGGAGGCCGGCAGCGGATGAGCTACAGACGTAGCGGCACTGGCACTGAGGCGGGCTCGTCACGAGTGGACTGGTCCACGACCTACGGCGCAGGGCTCGCTTACGGATTTGGCCGGAGCGGCCGGGTGCGCGTGAACATCGACGGCACCAGCCGGGAGTCAGTGATTACATCCCAGAATTATGACGGCCATTTGATCTCCGCGTCTCTCGACTACGCCTTCTAGATCCCGCCTGCGCTTCATTTTGGACCACAGTGTGTTCCATTTTTTGGACCACGGTGTGTGCCGTTCTTAAGCGAATTCTCGAAAATTGCCCGCCTTGCTCAGATTGGATACTGATGCCAACTTGCTGAGTGTGTAGCAGGTATGGTCGATCGGTGCCTTTTGGGTACAGACATTGCGATTAAGTCTCCGGTTGTACTCACGAACCGATGACCGCTGCGGCGGTCCCGGGTCGCGAGCAAAGGATGCAGCCTCGATCTTCGTGGACTAGAAAAACCCGGAAATTTCCTTCCCAATCACTTAGGAGTGTAAGTGACAGTGCGAAGCTCTGCGTTGAAGGTCATATCGCCACTTGCCGTGCTGCTCTTCTGCGGTGTCGGATGCAGTTCACCCTCCGAAGCGCAGACAGACGTGACGGCCGTCTACGACAAGCAGACCGGACGGCTGCGCCAGTTGTCGTACGACTCGAACAAGAACGGCAAGCCCGACGGGATTGGCTATATGGACGGCACCAGGATTCTTCGAGTCGAGGTCGACAACGACGAAGACGGCAAGGTCGATCGCTGGGAGTACTACGGCGCCGATCAGAAGCTCGAGAAGGTCGGGCTGTCACAGGCGAACGACGGCAAGGTCGATCACTGGGCTTACAGGGCGGCCGACGGGACGCTCATGAAGATGGAAATCTCCACGAAGCGCGACGGGAAAGTCCAGCGCACCGAGACGTACGAGAAAGACGTGCTTGTCGCTGCCGAGGAGGATACGGACAACAACGGCGCCGTGGACAAGTGGGAGACCTATGCCGGCGGCACCCTGACGAGCGTGGCGTTCGATACGGAAGGAACCGGCCGTCCGCTCAAGCGCCTCCTGTACTCACCCGACGGCGCCATCCGCGTCGAGAGCGGCGCGTCGAAGATCGCGTCCACCGAGCGATGAGAATCACACGTGAAGCCATCTGACATCACCATCGTGACGGAGCTGCTTGAAGCTCCCATTTTCGGCTCGTCGCCGGCGATGCGCCGCGTCCTCGACCAGGTGATTCGCGCAGCACGCACGCGCAGCCACGTCATCATCAGTGGCGAGCCCGGCACCGGTCGCGAACTGGTTGCACGCGAAATTCATCGTCGCACCGAGCCGGGCGGCACACCATTCGTCCGGGTCGCCTGTACCGCGGATTCACCTGAGGAATTCGAGTTCGATCTGTTCGGCCACACGAGCCAGATGGCCGGCCGGACCGAGCGACGCGCGCTCGAACGGATCGGGCGGAGCGGGCATCTGCATCAGGCGCTCGGCGGCACGATCTTCTTCGCGAACCTGCCTGAGATCGCCCCTCAGGTGCAGGAACGGCTGGCCCGCCTGCTGCGCGACGGCGAAGCGGTCGTCATGCACGGCAAGAACCGCGTGAATCTCGCCATGCGCGCGATAGCCACAGTCGAGCAGGGTTACGACCACGAGGCCCGCGACGGACGGATCCATCAAGAGCTCTTTCAACTGCTGTCGGCCGTTCGCATCGATCTGCCGCCGCTCCGGCGTCGTGCCGAAGACATTCCGCCGCTCGCGTCGTTCCTGCTCACCGAGACGTGCAAGCAGAACGGCCTGTCCTCGAAGGAGCTGAGCAGCGCGGCGCAGCAGCTGCTGTGTGCGCTGCCGTGGCATGGCAATGGAGCCGAGCTGCAGCGGCTGCTGACCGAGCTCGTCAACCGCGTGCACGGCGACATCATCGACCTGACCGACGTGCTCGCCACAGTGCAGATCGACGCGCGTGCGAAACCGTTCACGAGAGGCGGCACGCTGCGCGAGGCCCGCGCGCGGTTCGAGCGCGAATACATCGCCGCGGTCGTTGCGCAGCATCACGGCAGAATTCCGGAGGCCGCAAAAACGCTGGGCGTCCAGCGACCGAATCTCTATCGCAAGCTGCGGCGGTTGAACGTGCCGACGACATCGAGACGCAGCAGCGCGCGTCGATAGTGCCCGAAGGATACAAATCACTCAGTGCTCAACGGATACACAAAAGCGGCCGATGCGTTGACTCAAACGGCTACATCCGTATCATTCAAACAGCGTACAACGCGCGCGTTAACTTCAGACTAGTGAGGCTCCTCATGTTGCATCGTGTACTTGCAGTCGTTCTCTCGCTCACGATCGTGCTGTCGGCGAACCCCATCCTCTTTGCTGCATCGGCGGCCGGCCAGATCACTGGCGTCGCCACGCTCGGCAGCGGCGAACATCTTGCGGGTCAGGTTGCGCGGTTGCGCAGCGTCGATCAGGGCCTGGTAGCGGCGGTGACGCTCACCACCGGCTCTGGCGCGTTCACGTTCTCGGACGTAGACGCAGGCAGCTACCTCGTCGAGCTCGTGTCGAATGGTTCGGTCGTGGGCACGAGCACGTTGGTGACGTTGACTTCCCGGAGCATGAAGGCTGAGAACGTCATGGTCACCGCCACGGCGGCTCCAGCGGCGGCGCTCTCGCCCCTCGCCCTTCTGGGCGGCGGCAGCTTCTGGACGAGCACGTTCGGGATGATCACCGTTGCTGCACTCGCCGCCGGCGTGACGACCGCCATTGTCGTCACCAAGGACGACGCGAGCGCATCAAAGTAGTCGGCGCGATCGGTTCAAAGAGGGGGCGTCACGGGCGTCCCCTCAACTCTCTTCGTCAGTCGCTTCCGTTCTCCTTTTTCGACAAACACCAACAATGAAAATCTCAACCGCCGCCTTGCGGATCGCCCTTGGCCTGACTCTCGGGCTGTCGTTCGCGCGACCGGCTGCCGCGCAGCCCCAGGGAGCCGACGATCCTCGTGCCCAGGCTCGTATTCACGTCGGCCCGCTCTATGTGACGCCGGCACTGCAGTTGCGCGAAATCGGTGTGGACACGAACGTGTTCAACACCAACGCCGACCCGAAATCGGATTTCACGTTCACGATCGGGCCCGAAGCCAATGTCTGGCTGCCGGCCGGCCGGCGTGCGCTGCTGAAGACGACGGCAGGTGCCGACCTCGTCTACTTCCAGACATACGCCAGTGAGCGCTCGATCAACCCGCACGCCGAAGTGCGTGGCGAGGTCTACCTGCAGCGAGTGACGCTGTTCGCCGAGAACGAGCTGATCAACACGCGGCAGAGACCCAATTACGAGATCGACGTGCGGGCACGCCGCCTCGAGAACACGCTTCGCCTGGGTGGCCAATTGCGGATGTCGCCGAAGCTTTCGATCGAAGTGGCCGGACGCCAGTCCATCGTCCGGTTCGATGGCGACGCGGTGTTCGCCGGCAGCTCTCTGGAAAAGAGTCTGAACCGCGATACCCGCGGCATCAGTGCCACGGTTCGCTACCGCCGCACGCCCTTGACCACGATCGTGATGCGCACGGAGAAGTCGCAGGAGCGGTTCGCCTCTTCGCCGGTGCGCGACGCCGACGTTGTCCGCATCGAGCCGGGGGTCGAGTTCAGGCCGCCCGCACTGATTTCGGGAAGCGGCAACCTCGGCTTTCGCCGTCTCGCGCCGCTGCACGAAAACGCGCTGCCGGAATTTCACGGATTGGTCGGATCGGGGCGCCTCAGGTTCCGCCTTCCCGGAGCCACGAGTGTCGAGTTTGCGGGAGACCGCGACCTCAGCTATTCGTACGAAGAGCTTCAACCCTACTACGTCGTCAATGGTTACGGCGTGACTGTGCGGCGCCAGATCGTGCGCCGTTTCGACGCCTCGGTCTCGGGTCAGCGGCAACTCTACAGCTATCGCGATCTCATCGTTCCCGGAAGCGCAACCGCGTTGCGCGGCTCGAGCCGGGAAGACACGACGGTCATCTACGCCATGTCGATTGGTTACACGCTCAATCGCGACGGCCGCGTGGGCGTGGGGGTATCGAAGATGAGCCGGAATTCGAACGCGTACCAATACGCGATTTATGAGGGCTTCCGTGTGGGCACAACGGTGACGTATGGATTCTAAAAACACATTCTCATTCTCACTGGCGACGATCGGGACAGTGGTCTGCATGGTGCTGACACTGGCCATCCCGCGCGTCGCTTCGTCTCAATCGGCTGGTGACTACGTCATCGGCCCGCAGGACGTCCTGTCGATCGCAGGTCTTCGATCAGGCGGATCTCGGCGGCAAGTACGCCGTCGAGACTCGACGGCAGTTCACCTTCCCGCTTGATCGGGCGGGTGAAGGCCGGCGGCATGACGCTGCGCAATTTCGAAGAGGAGTTGAAGAAAGAGCTCGCCGACGGCTTCTTCAAGAATCCGCAGGTCACCGTCGCGATCGAGCAGTACCGCAGCCAGCGCGTCTTCGTCATCGGTGAGGTGCGCAACCCGGGCCCGTACCCGCTGACCGGCGACATGACCCTCATCGAGGCGCTCGCCAAAGCGCCGGCTCGACGACGCCCGACCGCCAGCGATGAGGTAGTGGTCGTGCGCGGCCGCAAGGGCGCGGATGGGCCGCGGCGCTCGAACAGGCCGGCGGCGACAAGGATGTTCCGCGCGCGCAACCGCAAGATCTGCAGAGCGGCTCGCTGAAGCAGAACATCGATCTGCGCGACGGCGACACGATTTTTGTCTCGCGCGCCGAACTGGTCTATGTGTTCGGCCAAGTCAAGAACCCCGGCGCTTACCCGATCAAGACCGATACGACCGTTCTGCAGGCGCTTTCGCTCGCCGGCAGGCTCACGCCGAACGGCGCGATCAACCGGACAAGTCATCCGGATCGTCGGTAGCGACAAGAAAGAAATCAAGGTCAAACTCACGGACCATCGTGCAGGCGGGGGACACCATCATCGTGCCCGAGCGGTATTTCTAAAGGTGACGACATGACTGACGATCTTCAGCCGGCCGGGCTGCGGCCTTCCGGCACGCTTCCGATGCAGCTTCAGCAAGAGGGACCACGATCGACGCCAGCGGCGGCCCCGCGAAGAGCCGCACTTGTTCGACTAGCCCGCGTGGTCGTCAAGCGGCGACACGTCGCCATAGCCGTCTTCGCGGCGTCTTCCTGGCCACCGCCGTGTACTCCTTTACGGCCACATCTCATCTATCGAGGGGCATGCGCAGCTGCTGATCGAGGCCGACAATCCGAACGTCGTGAACTTCAAGCGAAGTCATCGACGAGGCGCAGAACCGCCAGGACTACTACCAGACGCAATACAACCTGCTCCAGAGCCGCAGCCTGGCAAAGCAGACGATTGAGTCGCTAAAGCTCTGGAGAACACCGGCTCACCCCCGATCCGCAAAACGCGGGTTCTCCTTAGGGAACGCGGTGCGAGGGTCAGCGGCGTGGGCGAAGTC
The DNA here is from genome assembly GCA_963811435.1 of Vicinamibacterales bacterium. Lineage (GTDB taxonomy): Bacteria > Acidobacteriota > Vicinamibacteria > Vicinamibacterales > JAMQPK01 > JAMQPK01. Next base: position 499,541 of record CAWERD010000002.1, on the reverse strand, counting down.
GCTCTTCGGAGCCAAGGCGCCGCCCGAAATACCCGGAGCCGAAGAGACGGCGATGCAGGTCGAAGGCCATCGACGCGTTTCTGGATCGCACTCAATGTGGCGCCCGTGCGCAACAGCCGGCTCGTCGAGGTGAGCTTCCGCTCTCAGGATCCGGCGCTGGCAGCCAATGTGGCCAACGGCGTGGCCAAGACGTTCATCGAGCAGAACCTGGAATTCCGGTTCACGGCGTCGCGGGAGGCCTCCGACTGGCTCGAACAGCAGCTCGCGGAGCAGCGGAAACAGGTCGAAGCGGCCGAAACCGCGCTGCAGCAGTATCGCGAGCAGAACGACGCGCTATCTCGCTCGAGGATCGCCAGAACATCGTCGTGCAGAAGCTCGGCGACCTCAACGCCGCCGTGACCAAGCGAAGACCGAGCGGCTGCAGAAGGAAGCGATCTACCGGCAGCTGTCGCGCGATCCAGACGCGACGCTGCGGCGCTCGACACGTTCCCGGCGATCTCGGCGAACCAGTTCATCCAGCAGCAGAAGGCAGAGCTCGCCGACGCTGCAGCGCCAGCGGGCGCAGCTCGCCGAGAAGCTGGGCGAGCGCCACCCGGACATGCTCCGGCTCCAGTCGGCGATTCGAGATGTCGCAGGCGAAGCTCGACGTCGAGATCGCCAAGGTCGTCCAGTCCGTGCGAACCGAATATCAGGCGGCGCAGGCGCAGGAACAAAGCCTGACGTCGGCGCTCGCAGTCGCAGAAGGGCGAGGCGCTGTCGATGAACCGGAAGGCCATCGACTACGGTGTGCTCGAGCGCGATGTGGAGAGCAACAAGCAGATCTACCAGAGCCTGCTGCAGCGCGCGAAGGAGACCGGCGTCTCCGGCGAGCTCAAGACCAGCAACATCCGCGTGGTCGATGCGGCCGAGCGTGTCGACCAATGCCGGTCACCCCGCGGACGGATGCTCAACCTGCTGGTCGGTATCTTCGGCGGCCTGTTCTGTGGAGTCGGCTGTCGCCTTCTTCTTCGAGTACCTGGACAACCGCATCAAGTCGCCGGAGGAGCTCGAGGCGCATCTCGGTCTCCCTTCGATCGGTCTCATTCCCAAGCTGACCGGAGAATACGCGGCGCAAAGACCCGCTGATCAACAGCGGCGTGCCCGCCAACTACTCGGAAGCGTTTCGCGGGCTCCGCACCAATGTGATGTTCTCGTCCGCCGAAGACGGGGCGCGTTCGGTTGTCGTGACGAGCACGGGACCAGGCGAAGGCAAGACGACCGTCGCCTGCAACCTGGCGCTCGGCATGGCCATGGCGGGACAGCGCGTTCTGCTCATCGACGCGGACATGCGCCGGCCACGTGTGCACGAGGCCATGAAGACTCAACGCGATCCGGGTCTGTCCAACCTGCTTGTGGGCGCGGCGAAGGCAAACGATGTGATGCGGAAAACGTCGGTCCCGAACTTCTACGTGCTGCCGGCAGGCACGACGCCGCCCAATCCGGCAGAACTGCTGGGATCGAAGCGGTTCGCCGACCTGTTGCACTCTCTCAAGGATCACTTCGATCTCATCGTCATCGACACACCGCCGGTGATGGCGGTGACCGATGCCGCGGTCATCGGGTACCGCGCGTCGGGTGTGCTGTTCGTCGTGGCCGCCGATGCCACCAGCTCGCACGCTGCGCAGACCGCGCTCGACCAGCTCGAGCACGCGCGCGTCCGCTTTATCGGGGCGGTGCTGAACCGTGTCGATCTCGAAGGCAACTCGTACTACTACTCGAAGTATTACCGGAAGGAATACGCCGGCTACTACGCGGCGACGTCGTAGTGCAGAGCATACAGGTGAGACTTTCTGCATCTTCCGCATCTCCGCCGGCAGCCATCGCGCTGCCGCGCGGAGTACGGCTTCCCACCACGGACGTCCGCTCAGAGCTTGACGAGCGTGCGTTCCGGGGATGGACCGAATCCTCGCGCCGGGCCGCGCGGGTCGTCACGCTCTTCCTGACAGACAGCACGGCGGGTGTGCTGGCGATAGGAGCGGTGCTCCGGACGTGGGAGCTCGTGTCGGCGGGAGGCATTCGACCGCTGCCCGACTACGTGCCGCTCGTCGCCATGGTTTTCTGCCTGCTCCCGCTGTCGCTATGGGCCTGTGGGGCATACGCGGGCGGGAAATCCCGCGTCGACCTGACAAAGATCGCATCTGGCGTGCTGATTGCGGCATTCCTGGGATGGGTCCAGGCGCAGCTGTTCGGCCGGAACACGCCTGATCTTCCCAACAAGACGGCTTATCTGTACCTCGGCCGCGGTCATTGCCAGTTATGTCTGGCTGTTCAGGCTGGCCCTGGACCATGTCGTGTCGGCCGGCTACGACCAGGGGCTGCTGCGAATGAAGTTGCTCGTCGTGGGCAGCGCCGAGGAAGCCGAGAGGCTCGCCCGCCGGTGCCGCACGACATCGGGTTGCGAGCTCGAGATCGTTGGCCGTGTCGCACCCTGGACGGAGGAGCCAGGCCCCGATCTCGGACTCGTGCCGCTTGTCGGCCAGATCGAAGACATCGGGTCTGCGCTGTCGGCTGAGGCGGCGCAGGGTCTGATCATCGTGGCGAACCTGCCGTTCACCAGACTGGAAAGCGTCGTCGGTCACTGCTTTCGTGTGGGTGCGAGCGTGTCGGTTCTGCCGGCAACACTCAAGGCCATATCGGGGGCTCAACTCGAGGTGCGCCGGAGTGCGATCGGTCCGTTTCTGCGGCTGCGGCCTATCAGGCTCGACGTTCCACAACTCGCCGTCAAGCGCGTGATGGATCTCGTGCTCACGCTCGTCGGCCTTGCTGTCATCTGGCCGGTGCTGGTGCTGGTCGCCATCGCGATCAAGCTCGACTCTCCTGGCCCGGTGTTTTTCAAGCAGGCGCGGGCAGGCGTGGGCGGAAAGCTCTTCGACATCCTGAAGTTCCGGACGATGAGGGTCGGTGCTCACGAAGAGCGGGAATCGCTTCAACATCTGAACGAGTATCCCGACGAGCGCCTGTTCAAGATCAAAGTCGATCCCCGCGTGACGCGCGTGGGAGGATTCCTGCGGCGCTCCTCAATCGACGAGCTGCCGCAACTGTGGAATGTGCTCAAGGGCGACATGAGCCTTGTCGGGCCCCGGCCGTGCATACCGGACGAGCTCAAGCACTACTTCGAGCGTGATATGACGCGGCTGTTCGTCGTGCCTGGCGTCACCGGTCCATGGCAGGTTGGCGGGCGGAACGAGATTCTCGATTTCGACAAGGTCGTGCGCCTCGAGCTCGAGTACATCCAATCCTGGTCCATCTTTTCCGACCTGCTCATACTCGCCCAAACCGTTCCTGCCTTGTTCCGGCGCGGCGCGTACTAACAACTCCGATCAAACACGACAATGGCTTTGTGGCGAGCGTTGAGCTGGTCCGGCGCGAACAGCGTCCTGCGCATCATGCTGGGCTTTTTCAGCGCCAAGATTTCGGCGATCTATCTCGGTCCGCCCGGAATGGCGCTCGTCGGCGAGATCAACAACCTCCTCCAGGTCTCAACCGGCGCGGTGGCGAACGGTGCGCAAACGGGTGTTGTGAACCTGACGGCGGACCGCAGCCGTACGGGCGCCCAATTGCATCAGCTATGGGCGACGGCAGTCTGGTCGGTTCTCACGCTGGGGGCCTTCGTGGCCCTGGTCGTCCTGTCGAACGCATCACGGTTGAGCTCGTGGCTGCTGTTCGACACGAAGTACTGGCCCGTGATGGTCGCCGCCTCGTTCGTGGTGATGTTCGCCGTCGTCGACACCGTCCTGATTGGCGCTCTGAACGGCCTCAAGCAGGTGAAGCTGGTGGCCGGCGCCAGCATGGCGTCGACGATCGTGGAATTCACGTTGTTCGTCGCGCTGACCTACACCTTCGGCATCTGGGGCGGCCTCTTTGCCATCACGGCGATCTACGGAAGCAAGCTCGCGGTATCGAGTTGGATTGCGTTTCGATCGGGATTGATTTCACCGCGTGCGCTCTTCGGGAAATTCGATCGGCAGACGCTGCGAGACATCGGACGGTTTTATCCTATGCTCCTCGCGCACTCGATTGCCGTCCCTCTGGCGCAGATCCTGGTGAGAAACGGGACGGTCCGAACGCTCGGCCTCGAACAGGGAGGCCATCTTCAGGCTGTATGGCGGCTTTCCGACATGTACGTGGGGGTACTGACAACAGCGCTCGGCTTTTACTTCATGGCGCATTTCTCGTCACTCGGTAGTGAAGGGGAGCGCGGCCACTTGCTTCGGCGAACGATCCTCCAGCTTTTTGTCGTCACGGCGTGTTGCGCCGCGGCTATCTACGTGCTTCGTGACGTCATCATCGCCGTTGTCCTCACCGCCAGCTTTGCTCCTCTCCGGACACTGTTGCCGTTTCAACTCATTGGGGACGTCTTCAAGGTCGTGGACTATCCGCTGCAGATGGTGCTGGTCAGTCAACGTCGTGCCACAAGCTACATCGCGCAGGCTGTGGGTGGACCGGCCCTCTATGTGGCGTTCAGCATGTTGTGGGGCCCCTCGCTCGGAGCGCAGGCGGCACCGGCCGCATATGCGATGAGCTATTTCCTCGTGATGGTGGTCCTCCTATTCGTGCTGCGGCGCACCTTACTCGCCAGTTCAGAGAACCTGACGACGCTTCAAGAGATACAGACGGTTTAACAACATGGGTTACGAATGCGGCCATTAACCGGAAAGCAGAACGTGCTGTCACGAGATCAGTGGGCGGCTGGATCCGTTCTACTCGGAGTCCTGCTCGTCGTTGTCACGACGCTTTTTGTTGTCTACACGCGGCGAATCGAGGTCGCCGCGCTCTTTGCTCTCCCGCTCGCACTGATCCTGCTCAGCAACTATCGTCTTGCGACGACGGTCACGATCTGGGTTGTCCTCATCTGGTTGTTGCGAATACCGGCCGTATTCTTCGACTTGCTCCAGTTCAGCTACGTGGTCTACGCGAGCATCGCCTTGACGATGGGCGCGTACCTGTTGCGCCTGGGAATCAGTGGCCAGGCACGCCTTCCACTCATAACCAACAAGTGGACCTGGCTGTTGATGGTGACGATCGTCATCGGCGGCATCCACGGCGCGCAGAATGTTGAGAGCATTCCAGCATGGCTGCTGTCGAGCACCGATGCAGATCTGGGAGTGCCGTGGACGTACTACAGGACCGTTGTCTTTCCGGGCGTGCTGCTGCCGCTCCTCTCGATTCTTATCGGCGCCGCGCTTTGTGACAAACAAAAGCTGACGGCGATTACGACGCCTGTCTGGACAGCGGTATGTGTCGTCAGCGTGTTGATCATCGGGCAGGTGATTACATCGGCGGAAGCCCTGTCTGTCATGGCCGTTGAGCGAAACGAGCATCTGATCGCTCTCGGGTTCCATTCGAACGAGTTCGGCGAGTTCCTCGCAATCGCTTACGCGCTTGGCGTTGGCATCTGGGACTCGACCGAGAGTGGACGCTCGCGAAAAACAATGGGCGTCATCCTCGCCCTCACGGCCGTCGCGTTGTTGCTGACCTTCTCACGCGGTGCGTATCTCGCATTTGTCGTGATTAACGTGGTCGTCTTCCTGCGAGGCGCGCCCAAGAAGAGAGCCGCATTCCTCGCGCTTACGGCGGTGCTCTGGTTCGCCGCTCCCGCACCCCTGGTCGATCGGATTGGCTACGGCTTGACCAGTCGAGACGTCAACGAGATTAGTGCCGGCAGGGTTGAGAACCTGTGGATGCCACTGCTTCCCGATATCGGCGACCACCTGTGGTTCGGGCAGGGACTGCAGTCCATCATGTGGACGGATGCGCAGTTGTTCCAGAAGATCTTTCCGGTGAATCACGCGCACAACGCCTTTCTGGATCTCCTGCTCGACTTCGGACTGATTGGCGCCATTCCAGTCGTCGCCTGGTTTGCGCACGTGTGGCTTGGACTGCTCCGTCGCGCACGTACCGATCCCGACCCTCAGTTCCGCGCGTTCTTCTTCGGGGGGCACCTGGCGCTGCTGTCCTTTTTTCTGTATGCGGTGACGAACAGCCGGCTGACTCCCACCAACACAAGCTGTCTTCTGTGGATTGCGGGTGGGGTCCTGTTGGGGCGGGTCCGACAGGAGCCCGATGCGCAGGGCCAGACAGAACCTGCGCCGGTGAATCAGAAAACGTGGCGCCGCCTGGTGCTCGCGCCAAGAGTGCCGTCACGAATACCGGCGGTTGACGGAGTGTAGATATGTGTGGAATCACCGGCTTCTTCGCTCCCGCCTGCGACGTCTCTGAATGGGAAGCCGCCCTCCAGGGTGCGGTGCGCGCTCTCCATCATCGCGGTCCGGACGCCGGGGGCGTGTGGATGGATGAGGGAGTCGGCCTCGGCCACCGGCGGTTGTCGATTCTCGATCTGTCCGAACGGGGCCGGCAGCCGATGCTCTCGCCGAGCGGCCGTTACGTCATGGTCTACAACGGCGAGGTCTACAACTTCCGAGATGTGCGACGCGAGCTCGAGTCTTCCGGCCGGTCGTTCACGAGCAGCGGAGACTCGGAGCTGGTGCTCGCCGCGATTGAGACATGGGGGGTTGAGGCGGCCGTGCGGCGCTTCATCGGCATGTTCGCGATTGCCGTATGGGACAAAGTCGAAAGACGCCTGCTTCTCATTCGCGATCGCCTCGGCGTCAAGCCGCTGTACTTCGGCTGGGATGGCACGTCGCTCTGGTTCGGTTCGGAGCTGAAGGCCCTTCGCGCATATCGGCACTGGCAGCCCGAAATCGATCCAAGCGCGTTGACCGACTACTTCTATTACGGCTACATCAACGCACCACGCAGCATCTACCGCAACGTTTTCAAGCTCGAGCCCGGTCATTGGCTCGAACTGAAAGAAGGCGGGGAACCCGTCATTCGCAGGTACTGGAGCGTCCTCGACGCGATCGAGGACCCTTTGCAGGGAACCGAGGATCAGCTCGCCGAGCAATTGGAAGCGCTGATGGTCGATGCGTTTGGCCTGCGGATGGTGTCGGACGTCCCGGTTGGGATGTTCCTCTCTGGCGGGCTCGATTCTTCCGTGGTGACCGCGCTGCTTCAGAAGCATTGCGGCAACATCCACACGTTTACGATCGGGTTTTCCGAGGACCGTTTCGACGAAGCGTCTCACGCACGTCGAGTCGCCGAACACCTCGGCACCAACCATACCGCCCAGGTCATTGCACCAGACGACGCCAAGGGCATCCTGCTGCAATGGGCGGATCTCTACGACGAACCGTTTGCCGATTCGTCAGGCATACCGACATATCTCGTCTCGAAGCTCGCAGGGGAGCGCGTGAAGGTCGTGCTGTCGGCAGATGGCGGCGATGAGCTCTTCAGTGGCTACAACATCTACGCGAACATGATCGGCAACGTGCAGCGTCGTGCGGCGGTTCCGCTCCCGGTGCGCCGAATGGTTGGCAACGGGATGCGTGCTCTTCCACTGGACTCTGTGGACGAATGGGTCGCCTCGAGCTCGCTACTTCCCGAGAGCTGGCGAAGCCGCCAGCGTCCGACGTTGCGGCTCCGTCGAATTCGCGACTGGCTGGGCAGCCGCTCCAACGGACAGATGTATCAGACGGCTCTTGGCAACAGCTGGTGGGCCGACGAGGCGGCAACCCTGACCAACGGCTCGCAGCAACAGCGTGAATCGGCCGATGTGTATGCAGGCGCGTTTGAGGACCAGATGTGCCTGTGGGATCTGCACAACTATCTGCCTGGTGATGTCCTGACGAAAGTGGATCGCGCGACGATGGCGACGAGCATCGAAGGAAGGGAACCGCTCATCGACCATCGCCTCGTCGAGTTCGCGTTTCGCCTGCCGCTGCAGATGCGCCGTGGTTCGTTGGGGACCAAGCACCTTCTTCGCAAGGTGCTTTACAAGCACATTCCAGCGGAAATGGTCGATCGCCCGAAGATGGGCTTCGGTGTGCCGATCGACAGCTGGCTGCGCGGCGACCTGAGCCACCTCGTCGACGACTATCTCGATCCCTCTGAAGTGAAGCGGCAGAACGTTCTGAATGCCGCTTCGGTTGAGAAGGCCGTCCGCGCCTTTCGGGCGAAAGATCCGGATGCGACCAATCGGGTCTGGTCCCTCCTTGCCTTTCAAATGTGGCGTGAGCGTTGGGCATAACCGTGCGGATCGTGTTTGTCATCAACTGCCTGATCCATGGGGGCGCCGAAACGCAGGTGATCGCCCTCAGTCGTGAGCTGGCAGCCCGTGGGCACTCTGTTGTCGTCCACACGCTCTGGCCGGACAATCCACGTGCTAACGAGCTGGACGGATCCGAGGTGAAGTTCATCGCAGGCTCCAAGAGCCGACGATTCGATCCCGCACTGGTTCTGCAGATACGGCGAGCGATCAGCGAGTTCAATGCAGACATCGTGCATGGGTTTCTCCTCGAGGGGAACTTGTACGCGAGGCTTGCGACGGTCAGTACCGCGATACCGGTACTGAACTCAGAGCGAGGCGCCAATTACCGGATTCCGTTCCGCCATCAGCTCGCCTTGATCTTGACGCGCCACATTGCATCCGGGCTCATCGCCAACAGCCACGCTGGTGCCCGTTTTGGCCAACGGTTGCTCCGCCTTCCTGCTCACAAGGTCGATGTGGTGTGGAATGGCATCGAGATTCGCGACGATATGCAGCAGAGCAAAGCCGGTCACAATCTGCTCGACGAATTCTTCCCGCCTCAACCTGATCGGAAAGTCGCATGCCTGGTCGGGATGTTCAGGCCGGAGAAGAATCACGGCCTGGCGCTTCGTGTCGCGCAGGCGCTGACGCACAGAGATCCATCCTGGCGCGTCCTGTTTGTCGGCGAATCGCTGCCACACACACACTCCTATAAGGACGACGTAGTCAGGATGCGCCGGGAACTCGGCTTGGAGCAGGTGGTGGCGCTTGCCGGGCTGCGTCCCGACGTGCTCGACATCGCAGGCGCATCGAATGTTGTGTTCTCGACATCTCTCCACGAGGGCTTTCCGAACGTTGTGATCGAGGCAATGGCAGTGGGCACGCCGGTCGTGAGCACGAACTACTCCGATATTCAAATGATCCTTCCGAACGATTGGCAAGTCGTGAAAAGCCGAAACCCGATCGAACTCGCCGACGCGATTGTGAGAGCGGATGCGGAAAGTCATCGCATCTCGCAGCAGCAGAACGCCTGGCTGCGGGCGAACGCGACGCTCGCGTCCCAGGTGGATCGCTTAGAAGCCGTTTATCGGAAGTACGTGGCAGCATGAACGACCGCAAGCCTCACATCTGCTTCGTGGCGCCGGACACATGGCCTGTGCTGGCAGACGACCGACGCGTACAGTCAGCCGGCGGTGCACAGGTTCAGCAGAGTCTCCTCGCGCGAACTCTGGCGCGCCGGGGGTTCCGGGTGTCAATGATTTGTCTGGACTACGGTCAGCCCGATGGCGTCACGGTTGATGGCGTGACGGTCTTCAAATGCCATATGCCCATTGAAGGGCTTCCGGTGATCCGCTTCTTCCATCCGCGCCTGACGGGAATGTGGTCTGCCCTCCGTCGCGTGGACGCGGACATCTACTATCAGCGCGCAGCCGGTGCTGCAACCGCCGTCACCGCGGCATTCGCCCGGCGATATGGCCGGAAGTTCGTCTACGCCGCCGCTCATGACCTCGATCTCGATCGGAGTCGAACCTGGAAGCTGTTTCAGCGGCGCGCGGGTTGGCGCGATCGCCAGCTGTTTCAGCTGGGTCTCAGGCACGCGGACGACATCGTGGCCCAGCACGCGGGCCAGGTACGTGATTGCCAGCGCTCATATGGACGCGTGCCGATGGTCGTCCCGAGCTGCTACGCCACGCACTCAACCCATCGTGCCGATTCCAATGGCGTCGTGCTCTGGGTCTCGACATTGCGGTCATGGAAACGTCCCGAGCTCTTTCTCGAGCTGGCGCGCCGGCTGCCGACGATCCGTTTTCGAATGGTAGGCGGACCCTCGACGCATCCCAGCGACACATCCCTTTTTGGACAAATCAAAGAAGCGGCGCAAACGATTCCGAACCTCGAGTTTGTCGGCTTCGTGCCGTTCGCCGAGATCGACCAGCATTTCAACGCCGCCCGCGTGTTCGTGAACACCTCCGACTATGAAGGGTTTCCTAACACGTTTCTTCAGTCCTGGTCACGCGGCATTCCCACGGTGAGCTTTTTCGACACCGGGTCGGCGCTGCACGGCGAGCGCGTGGTGAACGTGGCGGAAGGCCTCGACGGGATGACACGGCTGGTCGAGCGACTGGTGCAAGACGATGCGCACTGGAGTGAGATGGGACTCCTTGTGCGCGACTACTACGAGAAGTTTCACACCCCGGACGCGGCCATCGACGTCTACGAGCGGCTCTTTGCTAGGCAGTGGAGCGCGATGGAAGACGCACGGATGCCAGGCCAGACACCGGCGATTGACGCCAATCGAATCTAGAAAATGGACGTGTTGAGGATGCGTATGAATAACGGGTGTTACCGTTGAAAGGCGTGGTGTTTGTCGGGGTCGGTATCTTTCCGCATCGCGTGGCGGGCGACAAGAATTTCCTGCTCGACCTCTCAACGCATCTTCAGGCCCAGGGCGTTCAGACAAGCTTTGTCAGCATCGTGAATGTCGACGATCTGCCGCAGGCAAAGGGTTACACGTATCTGAACCGGATTCTGCACAAACGCAGCGATCGATACATCAAGCGCGACGAGAACGGCAGAATCATCGGCTACTGGCATTCGCACGGGAGTGGACGGACCCTGGTCGAGCTGACCTCGACGCTGCTTGCCGAGCGCCGTGCCATCAAGACAGCTCTCCGTCCGTACGAGCGAGCGGTGATTCACTGGATGGACAGTTCGCTGATGATCCCTGCTCTTCGGGCCGTGTGCGGAGAACAGCATCGATACGTCACTTCAATCTTTCGATATCTTCCCTCGAGCCGCCCGGCCAATGTCATGAGGGCAGCCGCGTTGAGACGGACGCATCGGGTGTTTGCCGGTACAGAAGCCGCACGGGAACGGTTGATTGGCGACGGCTGTCCGTCCGACCGTGTCGTCGTGCAGCCGTGGGGTTGTGCGGTGCGCCCTCAGGAGGGGCAGGTTCCTCAAAAGGCAGCGTCTGAGACGCGGATACTCTGGTCGGGTTTCCTTCAGCAAATCGGACGGCGCGATCTGCTCAGGAGCCTCGCCCTCGCGCAGCGGGTGCGTCAACGTCGATCAGACGTCCACTTCACCTTTTCGCTCAAGCCGGAATGCTACTCGGAGGAATACAAAGCCTTTGAGGGACCCGGGATCGAAGTCTGGGCCGGTGGCAGGTCCTTTCTCGGCCAATTGCAGTCCTTCGACGGGTTCCTGTCTCCGGTCTCGGCGATCGACAGCACGCCGGCACCTCCGTTGACCTGGCTCGAGGCCATGGCTGCGGGACTTCCCATCGTGACGACGGCGCATCCTGGCGTGGACGAGGTGATCGTGGATGGGACCTCCGGGATCGTGGCCGCAGACTACGAGGCTCTCGAGCAGCGATTGCTCGATCCCAATCTCCACGTCAAATTGCGCGCGATGAGACGCGGTGCCCGGGATCAGCATTCGCGTTTCTACGACATACAGTCGGTCGCCGCCCGTTACGCAACCGTCTATGGTCAGCTCCTTTCGGAACAATGATGAACTACTCCGCCAAAGTCGTTTACCGTGACCGAAACCTCGCCGCTTCTTACGAACGTGAGCGGTTCGGCCACTGGATCGGGCGATACATCGGAAACCTCGAAAAGCGGCGAATGCTCGCAGGACTGAAGCGACTGGGTGTCACGCCCAATGCCGTCGTGCTCGATGTGCCAGCAGGCACGGGCCGGCTGACGAGTTCGGCGCTCGACGCGGGATACCGCGCCGTCGGGGTTGACGTGTCGTCGGCGATGCTGCGAGAAGGTTTCAAAGAGCATCAACTGGACAGCGCGCGCGAGTTCATTGGCGCCGCGTCCGGGGACATCGAAAATCTGCCGCTTCGCCCCGACTCTGTCGATGCGGTGATGTCGCTTCGCCTGATGGGGCATCTTCCGCCTGGAACGAAGGAACAGGCCATCCGAGAAATCCTTCGCGTGTCGCGCGTGGGCGCTGTCGTCATGTTCTCGCGACGGACGGCCTTCCTGCGACTCAAGCGCCAGATGTTCTGGCGGCTGGGCGTCCGACGAGCAGCGGATCGGTGGTATGACGCAACGGACCCCGAGATTCGTGCGCTGGTCGGAAGAGCCGGTGGAGAAGTCATCGGACACTCCGACGTGTTTGGGCCGTTCGCCGAAAGCCGTGCGTACGTGATTCGGCCCAAGTCGCTCTAAAACATCTCCTTTTGTGAGCATGTCAATCCCATGTGCGGCTTAGCCGGCCTCTTCGGTACGGTCCAACGCGGCGACGAATACCGCGTGCGGCGCATGACCAGCGTGCTGCGCCATCGAGGGCCAGATGATGAGGGGTTCTGGTGCGACAGCAGGCACTCTGCGCTGCTCGGATTCCGGCGACTGGCCATCGTCGATATTTCCAGCGCTGGTCACCAGCCGATGAGCTCTGCCGATGGCCGGCTCGTGATCACCTTCAACGGCGAAATCTACAACTTCAAAGAGCTTCGCGCCGAGCTGTCGAGGTATGGACACGCGTTCATCGGGACCAGCGATACCGAGGTGGCGCTGGCCGCCTTTTCGCAGTGGGGTGTCGAGGCGGCCGTTACGCGTTTGTGGGGCATGTTCGCGATAGCCGTATGGGACCGCACGACCGAAACGGGCTGGCTGATTCGCGATCGCCTCGGGAAGAAGCCGTTGTATTACACCGAGCGCGGAGGGCAGGTGGTCTTCGCCTCCGAGCTCAAAGCGCTCGACGAGGCGGGCTGCTGCGACCGTCCGATGGACGGCCAGGCGCTGTCGGCCTACGTGACATACGGGTACATCCCAGGCGAGCAGACGATATACGAGGGCGTTCGGAAGGTTGCCCCCGGACATCTTCTGCGCGTTCGAGACGGTTCAGTCGATCTGAATCGTCCGTACTGGGACGCTGCGAGCCAGGCAATGTCGGCTCAGGTGGCATCCACGCTCACGGCGGATGAGGCAGAGCGGCAGTTGCTCGCTCTGCTGCGGGATTCGACCGCTCGCAGAATGATTTCCGATGTGTCACTGGGCGCATTCCTGTCGGGCGGCATCGACTCGTCGCTGGTGGTCGCGTTGATGCAGGAGGCGAGCGACAGACCGGTAAAGACATTCACGATGGGGTTTGATTCGGCGGAGTACCGACGAATCGAAGTACGCCGCTGCCATCGCCCGGCGATTGAAGACCGACCATTCCCCATTGGCGATGACGCCGAAAGTCGCCCAGGACATCATCCCGCGACTGGGGAACATGTACGACGAGCCATTTGGCGATGCGTCGGCCATTCCGATGGCGTTGCTTTGCGGGTTGACCAAACGACACGTGACCGTCGCGCTGTCGGGCGACGGCGGCGACGAGGTGTTTGGCGGATACAAGCGGTATCGGACCGCGACCGCCATGATGAAGTTTCACGGGCTGGTCCCTGGCCCGATTCGACGGAGTGCCGCGCGTGCGTTGCTCGCGGTTGGCGAAGATCGGTTACGGTCCTCGTATGCGTCTCTGGAAGGATGTCTGCCGAAGAGATTGCAACTGTCGAGTCCGTCGCGTCAGCTGAAAAGGGCCTTGCGGCTGTTACAGACGGAAAAGGATCTCGGCAGCGTCTACCGGCCGCTTCTCACGTCGTGGGATGCCGAAGATACTCCGATCCTCAGTCCGTTCGCGACCGACATCCTCTCACCGGCGATCGTCGAGCGCCTGCCGCCTCTTCGTGCGCTGATGCTGACCGACCTGACGACGTATCTGCCCGATGATGTCCTGGTCAAAGTCGATCGGGCGAGCATGGCGGCGAGCCTCGAAGTGCGATCGCCGCTGCTGGATCACCGGATCGTGGAATGGAGCTGGACCCTCCCAGACCATTTGCTCGTGAACCGCCAGGGCGGAAAGCTGCTTCTCAAGAATCTCCTGCACCGGTTCCTTCCAGATGTGCCCGACAGGCCGAAGATGGGATTCGCCGTTCCTCTCGACGAGTGGCTCAGGGATCCGCTTCGAGACTGGGCGGAGGATCTGCTCAGCGAACGCCGGCTGCGTGCCGACGGGATATTCAAACCTGAGACGATTCGGCGCACCTGGAGTCGGCACCTCAGCGCCGAATCCGACGAGCAGCTCACGCTCTGGCCGATTCTGATGTTTCAGTCCTGGTGTTCGGCGCGGCGAATGGCGGAGAGCGCGGTCTGACGCGCCGGGTGCAACCATGAAAATTCTGATCGTCCACTATCGCTACTACGAGTGGGGAGGACCGGAACGCTACCTCTTCAACGTGAAGAACAGTCTCGAGGCAGCGGGCCACGAGGTTGTGCCGTTTTCCATTCAGCACGAGCAAAACCAGAACACGCAGTTCGCGAGGTTTTTTGCCCCGGCGCTCAGCGGCAGTGGCGCGAAGCGTTTTGCTGAGGAAGCGCTGACGCCCGGCGTCGTGTGGCGGAAGCTGGAGCGCACGTTCTATTCACCGAGCGTGGAAGACAGCCTTGGCCGACTCATCGATGAAACCCGTCCGGATGTTGCGTACCTCTTGCAGTTCATGCGGCACCTCTCGCCCGCCGTCATCGTTGCGGCCAGAAGAAGGCACGTGCCCACGGTGATGCGGCTGTCCGACTACGAGCTCGTATGTCCTGAAGCGCATATGCTTCGGCAGGGGCGCGTGTGCGAGGACTGCGTTTCGAGTGGATCGTTCTGGCCGAGCGTCCGGCATGCGTGTGTCAACAACAGCCGGCTGCAGTCTGCGGTCAATGCGCTGGCGAGGGGATATCACGACGCGAGCGGGTACCTCGATTTGATCGATCGCCTCATCACGCCCAGCCGGATGGTGCTCAACAAGATGGTCGAGGGTGGCTTCGATCGTGAACGGCTGACGATGATTCCGACGTTCGTGGATACCAACAGATTCCGGCCAGGCCCACGCGAAGCCAGCCGGCGAAAGACGATCGCGTACATCGGTCAGCTTCGGCCCGAGAAGGGCATCGACGTTCTGCTCTCTGCGTGGTCTTCGGTGCGCGCGGATGCCGGCCGGAAAGGCGTCAAGCTGGTCATTGCGGGTTCGGGTCCAACAGATTACGTCCAGGAGCTTCAGCGCCAGGCGGCAGGGGATGCCACGATCGAGTTCGTCGGGACGCTCCAAGCCGACGCGGTTGTCAGGCTCTACCAGGCAGCCCGCGCCACGGTGATTCCGTCGGTGTGGTACGAGAACCTGCCGAACTCGCTGCTCGAGAGTTACGCGTCCGGCACTCCTGTCATCGCGTCAGCGATAGGGTCGCTCGCAGAATACGTGACGCATGGAGAGACAGGATGGACATTCACACCTGGTGATTCGGCCGATCTTGCCGCTGTCATCCGGAAGGCCTTGGACGACGACGATATTGATCGGCTGTCGATTCGCGCCCGTCGGCGCGCGGTCGACGAACACAGCCCGGAGCTTCATCTCAATCGGATTCTTTCCGTATTTGATGAGCTCTGCACCGATGTGCCGGCCCAGGAAGAACCAGCCCTATGGATTTGACAGTCATCACAACGTATCGCTGCGACTCGAAGTGCGCGATGTGCCACATCTGGCAACATCCGACGCAGTTGCGCGACGAAGTCACGCTCGAGACGCTCGCGAAGCTGCCATCCGGCTTCGACAACCTGAACATCACCGGTGGCGAGCCGACGCTGCGCCGCGATCTGGCCGAGATCGTCGCCCTCTTGTCTCCGAAGGCGCGTACGCTTGAAATCAGCTCGAACGGCCTGCACGCCGATCGCCTCGAGCCAATCATCAAGGCCTATCCGAACATCAAAATCCGGTTCAGCCTCGAGGCCGTCGGGGAGAAGAGCGACGAAATCCGCGGTGAGAAGGATGGATTCAGGAAGAAAGTGGCCGGACTCCGCCGGCTCAAAGAGCTCGGAGCCACCGACGTCGGGTTTGCGGCCGTCATCCAGGACGATAACGCGGCTGGGATGGTCGACCTGTATCGCTTCGCGCGAAGTGAAGGGGTGGAGCTCGCGACCTCGGCGCTCCACAACGCATTTCAATTCCACAAGAGCGACAACGTGCCGTACGACCGCGTGCGCGTTGCCCGGGAGATCGAAGGCATCATCGTCGAGATGCTGAACACGTGGTCGGTCAAGAACTGGTTTCGTGCGTACCTCAACCTCGGCCTGATCGCGAAAACGCTGGGGCACGACCGGCTGATTCCCTGCACGGCGGCGAGCGACTTCGTGTTCATCGATCCGTGGTCGGATGTGTACGCGTGCAATGTCCGCCCGGATCTCCTGATGGGGAATCTTGGAAAGCAGGCCTGGAGCGAAATTCTCGAGGGTCCAGTGGCCACGAGCATCCGCGAGAAGGTGGGTGCGTGCACCCAGAACTGCTGGATGGTGACCACCGCGAGAACGGCGATGCGGAGTCGTCGCATACCGGCTCTGCCGAAACGTGCGCCGCTTGGCTGGGTGCTGGCCAACAAGTGTCGTGTGACGCTCGGGCTTCCGATTCCGTTCGATGAGTATGTCGACTACAACGACGTCAGGAAAGATGCCACGTCGCCGCAGCGCGTCCAGTTTCTCAACGTCAACGTCAAGAGACAGCCTCACGCCGTCTCGACAGAGCCGTACGCGCCCTTCGGACCGTATTTCAACCGATAGCGAGCTGAACTCATGCGCATAGCGATGCTGGGCGTCAAGACGCTGCCCTCGGCCAGTGGTGTCGAGAAGGTGGTGGAGGAAGTCGGCTCGCGCCTCGTTTCGCGTGGCCACGAGGTGACGGTGTTTACGCGCGCGCACCTCGCGCGCAGCGAATCGCTCGAGTATCGCGGCATCCAGATCAAACCCACCTGGTCGATCGCCACGAAACATCTCGACGCGGTGACCCATGCCGTTGCCGCTGCGCTCTCGATCGGCGGTCGGACGGATATCCTGCACGTCCATACGACGAACTTCGCACCCGCGATCGCCATCTCGAAATTCAGGGGCATCCCGGTCGTCGTTCAGAGCCACGGGCTGGACTGGCGCCGCGCGAAGTGGGGCGCAGGTGCATCGGCGTACTTGTGGGCGTCGGATGCGACATCGCGGCGATGGTCGGACTCGGTCGTGGTGGTCAGCCGCACGCTCGAAGAAGCGTACAAAGCACGATCGGGACGAGCGCCGCTGTATGTTCCGAACGGCGTCGCCAGATGGTCGCAGGAATCGCGCGAGATCCTTGCACCACTCGGCCTCAACGGCCGCCGATACGTTCTTTTTGCCGCCCGGCTGGTGCCCGAAAAGGGATGTCACTATCTGCTGGAGGCGTTCGACAGAATTCGCCCTGCTGACGTCGACCTCGTGATCGCCGGCGAAGATTTGTACAACGGGAGCTATGCGCAGAGCCTGAGACGCTATGCGGGCCCGCAGGTGCATTTTGTCGGCGCCGTCCTCGGCGCACGGTTCCGTGCGCTGGTTCAACACGCAGACGTCTTCGTCCTGCCGTCGGAGATCGAAGGTCTCTCAACGGGCCTCCTCGAGGCGATGTCCTCGCGCCGCTGCATCGTCGCCAGCGCGCTTCCTGAGAACCTCGAGGCGCTCGGCGACACAGGTTTGACGTTTCCCGCCGGCGACGTTGAGCAGCTCGAGAATGCACTCAGGACCGTGCTCGCCGATGGCCCACTCCGCAAGCACATGGGCGATGAAGCCGGTGCCCGCGTCTCCCAGTTGTATGACTGGGACCGGTCAACCCAGCTGCTCGAATCCATTTACGAAGACGTCTTGCGCTCCGGTAAACGGATGACCGAAAGCTGATGCGAGCCTGGCCGATCGAGCGTTCAGCGCGCGAGAGCCACGCTCGGCTGGCGCTCACAGCAACGTTGCTGGTTGTTGCCCTGTGGCTTGCCTGCGGTGGTCGAGGCGGCCCCTTAAGCCCCAGCGGACCCTCGGATCCCAACCCACCAGCGCAGAATCAGGAGACGGTCGTGTTCTCCGGTGCGGGAGACATGGTGGCCTGCAATGCCATGCCCGCGGCCGAGCGTACGGCCAAGCTCCTCGACGGCATGGACGGTCTCTTTTTTACGACGGGGGACAACGTATACGAGACCGGAACAAACGCAGAGTTCGACAAATGTTACGCGGCGACATGGGGAAGGCACCGTGAGCGAACACGGCCCTCGCCCGGGAATCATGATTACTACACGCCGGGCGCGACCGGATATTACCGGTATTTCGGAGACCTGGCCGGTCCCTCTGGCGTCGGTTACTACAGCTACGAGCATGGAGCATGGAAGATACTGTCGCTCAATAGCAACGTTCCCGCTGGCCCGGGTTCGGCACAGTTCAACTGGGTGGCGCAGGAGTTGAGAGTCAACCCAGCGAGGTGCACGCTCGCATACTGGCATCACCCGGTGTTCAGCTCCGGCTACGAAGGCAACATGCCGAACATGCGGCCGATCTTTCAGTTGTTGTACGACCACAACGCCGACGTCGTCCTTGTCGGGCACTCTCACAACTACGAACGCTTTGCCCCGCAGGATCCGAGCGGGCAACCGAGCCCGAGACGTGGAGTTCGCGAGTTTGTCGTCGGTACAGGTGGGAACGGTCTTACCGCATTTGAATCTGCCAAGCCGAACAGCGAGGTCTTTAACAACAACTCATTAGGGATATTGAAGCTGACGCTCGCACCTACCAGTTATTCGTGGGAGTTCATTCCCGCTGCCGGCGCATCCTTCCGCGACTCCGGCAGCGACGTGTGTTTCTGATGGTATCGATCATCACCGCGCTTCTCGGATGGGGAGTCTTCTCTTTCGGGGCTGTCTATCCCTGGGCGTATGGTGCACTCGCGGTCGGGATTGCCATTTGCGCCTTCCGGACCGCACGAGTCACGCCGATTGGAAAACCGGGACTCGTGGTCTTGTCCATCGGTCTCCTCATGCTCGCGTGCGGTGCTCAGCTTGTCTCGTTGCCGCGTGAGACACTCGAACAGCTCAGCCCCTCCACGGCGCGATTTCTCCGCGCCGTCAACTTCGCGTACGCATCCGGATTGATTGATGGGCATGCCGTGTCCATTGATCCATCCCGCACAGTTCGCGGTGTGGCGTTCGTCATCTTCGGCGTTGCATGGGCCTGGGTGTGCGCGAGCCTCGCACAGCAGACCGCCGGCTTCACCCGCGCGCTCGCACGAAACGTCGTTGCCCTCGGCATTGTCGTGGCCATCATCGGCCTGGCCCAGCGCGCGACGTTCAACGGGAAGCTGCTGTGGTTCTGGCAGCCGATGTTCTACTCGACCAACGCGTTCGGTCCCTTCGTGAACCGCAATCACTTTGCCGGCTGGATGCTTCTGGCGCTCATGCTCACCGTGGGCTATCTGTTCGGTCGCTTTACGCAACTCGCATCGGTGAAAACGACATGGCGGGATCGCATGCTGTGGATTGGTTCGCCCGATGGAACCATGCTGATTTTCACAGGGGTCGCCATTGCTGTCATGGGTTGTTCGCTGGTCTGGACAATGTCGCGATCGGGCATTGCCGCGGCCGGCATAGGCGCAAGCATCCTGTTCGCGGCTGCAGTTTACCGATCGAAGCACCGTGCTCTGCGAGTTGCACTCGCAGGGTACCTGCTGGTCACCGTCGTCGGCGTCGTCGCCTGGCGCGGTACGGACACGCTCTTTGCTTGGTACGGGAACACGACCACCCTCGAGTGGCGGTTCGTTCTCTGGAACGACACGGTTCCCGCACTGAAGGATTTCTGGGTGACGGGCTCGGGTCTCAATACGTATGGGACGCTCATGGTCGGGTACCCGCACTCCGACATGTCGACCCAGCCACGCGAGGCGCACAACGACTATCTGCAGCTCGCTGTGGAAGGCGGGCTGCTCCTGTGCATTCCCGTTTTCTTATTGGCCGCTGCGGTAGGCCGTGAGATTCTGCGCCGGCTGGTTCAGCCTCAGGACGAGATGACCTGGTGGATTCGCATGGGTGCCGTCGCCGGCATCTGCGGCATAGCCGTCCAGGAGTTGACGGAGTTCAGTCTTCAGATCCCCGGGGTCGCCCTTCTTTTCGCCACCTGCGTGGCACTGGCCGTTCACGAGCCGGTGCAGGTTCAATCCCGCCGCCGCGCGCACCGCGCCAACGCGTCGCACTAGAATCCACCCCTCCGCACCGGGCGAAAGCCCTGCGCCACCCGTAAAACTTTCAGAAAAATTCGGCCGGGTTGACTTGTGAGTGGCAGCGCTACGTCGCGATCGGCGCTAGCGCCGCCCGACGCGGTAGTTGTGCATGACGACGAACGCCTGCGCCGAGGTGACGCCAATTCCAAGGGCGAACGCCGCGACCGGGTGCTTCTTCCGGAGCCGTTCGATGAGAAAGACAACGCCTGCGGTTGAAGCCACCTTAAAGGCAATGAACCCGGTTGGCGAAGAAACAACCGATCGAAGAAGCGGATTGGCCTCGACGCCGCTGCCATCGTCGAGCGCGCGCAGTGTGGAATGCACGTCCAGCGCCTGCAGCACACCGTAAGTTGCGTAGAGCGCCAGATGTGGCGCGCCTGAAGCAAATGGGCCCGGAGCCTTGGTTAACGCTGGAGCAGGCGGAGAAACATCCGGCATCGACTCGTCGATTGAGAGATCGATCCCGTGCTCACTGGTTTCGTCTCGCGCATCGGACCGGGGCGCCTCCTGAGCGCTGGCGGTCGACGAGGCAAGGGTCACCGCGATGAGCAAGGCACCGAGAAGCCGGGCGGGGTCGTAAATGGTGTGATGCAAACGGCAACTGTGTGCCGTTTTGGGAACACGAATCAATTCCTCGATGGACTAGCCCACCAGATCTAAACCAAATGGTGATGCCGCGCGCAATTGTCGAGCGACGTGCGCTATTTTGAGACTCGAAAATCGATGGCGTGATCATTACTATTGAGACAGGAAAGCACGATGCGCTGGTTGAAAGCTGCAACGGCGGTCCTGCCAGGAGCAGAGCAGGGTTTGATGATCCTGCGCCGCGGTTTCAGTCCCGCTTTCTATTTCTTCTGTCAGGTGTTTGCCAAGGAACACGACCTGGAAGTCGTCACGGACCGGCGCATGTCAAACGGTCGTCGACGGCTCGACAATTCGACGACGGCCGACCGGCGATATGGCGACCGGCGATCGGATAGTCAGTGGCCGAAGCAGCAGGACTTCATCGTGGTGCGCAATCGCGAGCGTACGCCGGAGCCGCCTACCGCGTAGATCTCATCTCGTAGTCGTACGCCAACGCCGCATCCTGCAACTGATAAAACAACGCGCCGAGCTTTTCGTGTTCGGGGTGCTGGAGGTACGCCTGAAGCCCGCCGAGATCGTCGAACTCGACGATTGCCGCAAATGGAAAATCATCCCGCATCAGTTTCTCGTACGCGGCACCATGCATCGCGCGCGTTCCCACGTGGAAACGCCGAACGGTCGGAATGCCTGTGGCCGCGGCGTTGAGCGCAGCGAACATCTCCTGACGACTCTCGTCCGAGATATTGGCCTTCGGCCGGAACAGCACAACGTGAACGACCACGCGTCCTAGTCCGACCGCGGCTCCAGCCGCTTCAACTTCTCTACAAGCGTCGTTCGCTTCAGGTTCAGCAGCTTCGAGGCCTGTCCTTTGTTGCCGCCGGTCTTTTCGAGTGCGCGGCGAATCAGCCCGTGCTCGATGCGATTGATGTAGTGATCGAAATCGATCCCGCCTTCGGGAAGAGTGACGTCAGGCGCAGCCGCTGTCTGAGAGGCCTGCTGAATGTCCGGCGTGAGATCGGCCGTCTCGATCTGAGTGCGTCCGCCGCTCAAGGCGACGGCGCGTTCGATGGCGTTTTCAAGCTGACGGACGTTGCCGGGCCACGCATATGACATCAGGCACCGCAGCGCCTGCTGGGACATGGAAAGAGGTCGCGCGGGCTCCGCATTCCTGCCCTGGTCGGCTTTGGCACCCTGGGGCCCGGACTCCTGGCCGGCGAATTTCTTCAGGAAATGCTGCACGAGCAGCGGGATGTCCTCTTTGCGATCGCGCAACGGCGGAAGATGAATCGGGATGATGTTGAGCCGGTAGAACAGATCCTCTCGGAACATGCCTTCTGCCACCATCTTCTGCAGGTCACTGTTGGTGGCGGCGACGACGCGTACGTCGACCTTGATCGTGTGCGTGTCGCCGATGCGCTCGAACTCGCGCTCCTGCAGCACCCGCAACAATTTCATCTGCATCGCCCAGCTCATCGTCCCGACTTCGTCGAGGAAAAGCGTGCCTTTGTTCGCCTGCTCGAGCCGTCCCTGGCGAGTGCCGATGGCCCCGGTGAAGGCGCCGCGCACGTGACCGAACAGCTCGGCCTCGAGCAGCGTTTCGGGGATCGCGCCGCAGTTGAGCGCGACGAACCGCTGCGCCCGACGCGGGCTGTTGTGATGGATCGCGCGCGCGACCACTTCCTTGCCCGTGCCGGTCTCGCCGGTCACGAGGATCGTGCTCGCCGATGCCGAAACTGTTTCCAGAAGTTGAAACAGCTCGCGCATCGCAGGGCTGCGGCCGATGAGGCCCTCAAATCTGTAGCGCTCCTGAAGCTGCGACCGCAGGTACGCGTTTTCTGCCTTCAGCCTGCGCTGCTCGAGCGCGGAGTTGAGCGCGTGGAGCAGCTCGTCGAACTGAAAAGGCTTGGTCACAAAATCCGTTGCGCCGCGCTTGATCGCTTCCACGGCGTCCTTCACCGTTCCGTAACCAGTGACGATGATGCCGACGATGTCGGGATAGCGAAGCAGCGCAGCTTCGAGGACGCGCGTGCCATCGAGCCCCGGCAACCGCAGGTCGGTGATGACGATGTCGAAGGCAAATTCTGCGAGCTGGTCGATGGCCTGCTCGCCGCTGCCGGACTGTTCGACGTCGAACCCGTGCTCGGCCAGGCGCTCGGCGAGTGCCTCGCGCAGGGGCGCTTCGTCTTCAACCAGGAGGAGGTGCTTTCGAGCTTCGGGCATTTTAGCGTCAAGATATTGACACGAATGGCAGGAACTTCAAAGTTGAAACTCAAAAATCGTTACGGCGCCGCCAATACGGTGACGATGGGGGCAGGCACCCTACAGAGTTGTAAATGGTGTTCCGATAGGAAGCTCACAGGGAGGAACGCACGTGGACATTGAAAGACAGACGCTCTCAATCATGAAGGCCTGCGAAGTCGTGGGGGTCAGCCGTCGCACAATCTACAATTGGATGGCCGGTGGAAAAGTGGAATATGTGCGTACTGCCGGCGGCTCCGTGCGCATCTTCGCGGACTCGCTGTGGCGTACGCCGCAGACGACGCAGGACGAGCCGACGCAGCACTAGAGCGCGATTTTGCGCTCTAGTCGCGTCGGACGCGGCAACAGACGAACGACGCAGCATCGCCCTTAGCCGGAGATAAAATGGATAGTCGTATCTTGTACTCCGTCACCGATCTGCTCGAGCGGGGCGCCATGGATCAGCCGCCGGAACTACGCCGCCTCTTTCACCGGTTGAACAATCAGCTCGGAATCATCCTGGCGCACGCCGAGCTGATGGAGAAAAAGGCGGCTGACGAAATGAGCCGATCGCGCGCGACCCAGGTCGTGACGAGCGTGCTCGATGCCATGGGTACGGCCAAGGAAATCCGCATGCAGATGGGGAATAGTGCGTCCGACGCCTAGCACCCAACCTTGAAAGTGCACCACGAGTTCTAAAGTGCAACTGCACGAAGGCAATCGCCAGATCTCCCTTCTTTGCTATCACTTACACAACCCTGTTCCGGTTTTTGCATTTTGCACTGTGCGAAATTGCAACTTGCGACACACAAAATTGTGATCAGAATTTGCCATTTATTTGACGAATTAAGCCCCAATCGTCAAATAGTTGGCGGCGTACGGGCGGTACATCGACCGGTTTTTCTCTCCGTTCGCCTAGGTCAATGTCTATAAGTTATTTAGAATTAGCAACTTATAGTGAAGGGCAGTGTGCTGTATCCGATTCGCCTTTGTTTTGTCTCCATATTGGTACCACGATTGCGATAAGGGCGCTCGTTGCCGGGTAAACCGGCCTTTCAGGAGCCAAAAACGAAATGCGCGCCCAATCCATGACCGCTGCTCAGAGCCGTCGCATAGTCGCCGGACTCCCCTTTGTCGAAGCACTCGCACGCCGTATGGCCTCGACGATGCCTCACTCGATTGATGTCGGCGATCTGGTGCAGGATGGCGTCATCGGGTTGATCGACGCCGCCCACCGGTTTGACGAGTCGCGCGGCATCAAGTTCGAGACCTTTGCCGAGCGGCGCATCCGAGGCGCCATGATCGACGCGCTTCGCCGCGACGCCTGGCCCCGCGGCGTCCGCCGCGTCAGACGCGAGCTCGAAGCCGCTCGCGAAACCCTTCGACGCGAACTGGGCCATGAGCCGTCGCTGTCTGATCTGGCCAAGAAGGTCGGCACCGACGAGAAAAGGCTCGGCCGCACCATTGTCCGCATCCACACCATCGAGTCCACATCACCACTTGCCACCAGCGAAACCGTCGACGAGGCGTGCCTGCCGACGGCGTTAGTGCCGTCCGAGCCCGAAGCGCCGGACGCGGCCTACGAACGCGGCGAGATGCAGGACAAAGTCCGCGGGGCCATCGAATCGCTGCCGCCGCGCGAGCAGAAGGTGATTTCGCTCTACTACTACGGCGACGTCACGATGAAGCAGATCGGCGCCGAGATTGGCGTGAACGAGTCGCGCGTCTCCCAGCTGCATGCGCGCGCCATCAAACGGCTTCGCGTGGTGCTGGCCGACATGGCGCCGGCCGAAGCCATGAGCGCGCTGAAGAACGCGGTGCTCGCGTTCCACCAGAAACCGGTCATGGCCAAAGCGACGCTTCCGCAGCGTCCGGTGGCGGCGCCGCAGCCTCCGGTGGCTGTTGCGTCGAAGGTGCCCGCGGTGATTGTCAGCATCAAGCCGTCGCGCTCGAAGCGGTTCGTGGCGGCGCGCGTGTCGCCGGCGGCCCGCACGGCCGTGGCGCTCGCCCGCTAAGACGAAGACAGTCGTCAGTCTTCAGTGGTCGGTTTTCAGTGTGGGGCTGAGGACTGATGACTGAAGACTGACAACTGATTGAAGGCCCGGCGCGTATGTCGCCGGGCTTTTGTTTTTCAGGACAGGATTTCTCTCGCCGTGCGCAGCAGATCGCCCAATCTGAACGGCTTCGCCAGCCAGCGACAGCCGCTTTCCTGCAGGAACTTCTCGGCTTCGGTACCAGCCACGTCGCCTGTGACGAAAATGACACGGCGCGCCACGTCGGGGTGTGTCGGTGCGAGCTGCTGGTAGAAGCCCATGCCGTCGATTTTCGGCATCTTCAAGTCACAGACGATCAAGTCGTAGGCCTTCGCGCCGACGTGGCGGAGCGCCTCTTCGCCGTCGCCCGCGCGATCGACCGCGAAGCCGGCATCGGTCAGCGCCTCGCTGACCGCGGCGGCCAGCGCCGGCTCATCCTCGACGACAAGCACCGTCGAGCCGGCCAGAGCGCCGAAATCGGCCATCTGCGGCGCAACCGGCGCACGCTGAAGCGGGGTGCCGCTGACCGGCATCTCGACATAAAAGGACGCGCCCGAGCCCGAATTCGATGCGAGGCGGATTCGGCCACCGTGTTCCTGGACGATCGCGTAGGCGACGGTCAACCCGAGACCGGTTCCCTTGCCGACCTCCTTCGTGGTGAAAAAGGGGTCGAAGATTTTCGGCTGCAGCTCGGGCGCGATGCCGGGACCATCGTCGTTGATTTCGAGGACGACCGATTCCCGCTCGACATCGTGCCAGCTGCGCACGACGAGCGTGCCGCGGCCGTTGGCCGTCAGCATCGCCTGTTCGGCGTTGATGATGAGATTCAGCAGCACCTGTTGCACCTGGTGCGCGTCGGCAAACACCTGAGGCAGGCCCGATGCGAGCGCATCGACGATCGTGATGTTGGTGATGCGCTGCTCGTACGCGCGCAGCGTGAGCGTCTCGCGCACGACGTGGTTCAAGTCGACCATCGTGCGCGTCGACTGCCGCTTGCGCGCGAAGGTCAGCAGATTGCGGACGATTTTCGCCGCTCGCTCCGATTCGCTGAGAATCGTCTCGAGCCCCCGTTTCGTTTGATCGTCGAGCGGCCGCTGCGACAGCCGTTCGGCCCAGGTGAGAATCGTCGCGAGCGGGTTGTTGAGCTCGTGTGCGACACCGGAAATCGTCTGGCCGAGCGCGGCGAGCTTTTCGGCCTGCAGCAGCTGGTGGTACAGATCGCGCGTCTGATCCTCGAGCTTCTTGCGCTCGCTGACGTCGCGCACGAGCGCGTCGATGCGGACCGATCCGTCCGCAGCGGGCGGATCGGCGTGCGCCGTCACCTCGACCCAGACCGGCGAGTTGTCGACGCGCCGCAGGCGAAGCAGGTAGTCGGTGACCGCACCTTCGGAGGCGAGGCGTTCGATGAATGCGATGCGCGCCTGGGGATCGACGAAGCGCGCCGCCTCGAACGGGCGAATCTGGCCGTCGCCCGTTTCCGCGATGTACCCGAACATGAGCTTGAGATGGGGATTGGCCGCGAGCGTCTTCGTTCCCCGCGGCCCGAGGAGCCCGATGTAAACGCCTTCGTGAACCGCCTCGAACAGCCTTGCGAAGGCGTCGGCGCGGTTATCGGGCAAGGCTATTTACCCTGCGGCGGTGCCGGTGTCGGCGTTTCGCTGGTCGGGAAATTCGGACGGTAGTCGCCCTGCACCTTCTTGCGAATGGCCATGACCGAGGCGCCCGAATTCCTCATCTTCATCGAATCGACGGCAATGTCGACGCAGACCGCGCAGGCCACGCCATGCGGCTCCCATTCGGTGACGCGTCCCTCCGGATCGCGCCCTTTCACAAAGCAGTCGGCGTTGTTCTTGTGGCCGGCGCTGCCGCATCCGCAGTAGCAGGGAACGTAGCTCGCGACTTCCGGGTGATCCGCCGTAAACACGTGCGCGTCCTTCAGCACGTCCATCGGCCGTGAGGGGGTGTATCCACCCAGCTCGATGAGCGGCATGTCGAAGCCAGGACCGTGAGGGGCGCCCGGCTTGGGCTTCGGCGGAATGACGACCGCCGGCTGCGGGTAGTCCGGCTCGGGCACGGCCACGGCCGCCTTCGCGGCTGCGTCGTTGGCCGTCGCGCCTGTCTTGGCGGCGTCGCCGGCGGCACCTGATGAGGTGCCGGACTCACTATTCGAGCAGGCGCCGAGCGCAAGCGCGCTGCAAAGCGCAACAAGAGCAAGTGGAAGCTTCAGCATGGTGAAACCCAATTCTACTTCAACCGGGGGCCGGGGATGGGGGATCGGATTCGATATGATTGGCTGAACGCATGTCCTCGAGCCGCCTCCCGTTCATTCGAGCCCTTTCGCCGGATCTGGACGGCTGGGGGTTCTTCCTGTGCACCTACAAAGAAATGCGGCAGGGTCGCAGCGGGGAGCCGTTCATCTTACTGTCGCTTCAGGATAGTACTGGTCATATCAGGGCTCGCATCCCGCATGACGCCGCGCGTTTTCGCGAGGAATTCGACAGCGGCGATTTCGTCAAAGCAACCGGACGAACGGACGTGTTCGCTGGACGGGTGCAACTCGTCATCGAGCAGATCCGTCGCGTCAACCCGGATCAGGACAAGGGTTATGGGTTCCGCGAGGAGGATTGCATCCTCTCTGCCGCGCGCCCCGCTGAAGAGATGTGGGGCGAGCTCGAGGAGTTGATTCAGCACGTGCGCGACCCGTTCATTCGCGAGCTGCTGCAGCGCATCACGAGGCAGCACGCCGCTAAGCTCCGCATCTGGCCGGCGGCGTTAACGGTCCACCATGCCTATCGTGGCGGGTTCCTCGAGCACATCCTTTCCGTGGCCCGCTCGGCGTTGACGCTTGGCGCGGCGTACGGCGCCGACCAGGATCTGCTGACCGCCGGTGCGTTGCTTCACGATATCGGCAAGCTCGAAGAGCTCGAGTACGACCGCACGACCAGCTATACGCGCGACGGCAATCTTGTCGGGCACGTCACCCTTGGCACGATGATGGTCCGTGCGGTGACATCGGCCATCCCGGACTTTCCCGGCACGCTTCGCGCGCAGATCGAGCACCTGATCGTTTCGCATCACGGCCGCAAGGAGTTCGGCTCGCCAGTGGAACCCATGACGATCGAAGCGATGATTCTGTCGGCGGCCGACGATCTGGACGCCAAAATCAATCAGGTGCGGCAGGCGCTGGCGGAGGACGGCGAGGGAGAGTTCACCGCCTATCACGCTCGTCTGGGGCGGGTGCTGTGGAGAGGATAGGCTCCAGGCCGGTTACTCGAAGCCTGCTGGCGCTCGCTCTTTTTCTTCTCGCTGCGCCCGTTTCAGCGCAGCAGTCCACCGGCGAGCGCTTCGGGAAGGTCCTTCTCGGCGGAGCGGCGGGACTTGGCCTGCACGAAGCCGGGCATCTCGTCGCCAACTGGGCCTTCGAGGAAAAGATCAAGGTCAAGAAGGTCGATTACAAGGGCATTCCGTTTTTCGCGCTGTCGCACGCTCCCGATCTTTCGCCGCGCCGCGAATATGTCGTGTCGTCGGCCGGACTCTGGACGCAATATCTCTATAGCGAGCAAATCCTGACGCATCATCCGAATCTGAAAGGCGAGGAAAGTCCCTTCCGTAAGGGGATGCTCACCTTTCATGTCGTCACGTCGCTCGTGTATGCAGGCGCGGCCCTTGGCAGGACGGGGCCGGTCGAGCGCGATACGCGAGGCATGGCATCGTCGCGCCGTATCGATGAGCGCTGGATTGGCGTGATGGTGCTCGCACCGGCCCTGCTCGACATCTACCGCTATTTCAGCCCTGACGCGCGCTGGGCCACGTGGACGTCGCGTGGCGTGAAGATGGGAAGTGTGGCGCTGGTGTTGAAGTGATTCTGAATCACCGTGGGCCGAGCGCGAACGTCATCGTGCCTTCGACGACGACTTTGCCGTCAACCCGTGCGTAGCCGCTGAGCACGCCCATGCGGCTGCGCAGCCGCTTCACGTTGACCTCAATCACGACCACATCGCCGGGATGAACGGGGCTGCGGTACCGGACCTTCTCGATGCCTGCGAAGAACGGAAGCTTTTCCTGATTCTCGGGCTTGGCAAGAATCAGAATGGCGCCGACCTGGGCGATCACCTCTGTGAGTATCGTCGGCGGCAGCACCATGGCGCCCGACGGGGTGCGCGTGAGGTACGGCTCGTTCGACGTGATGTTCTTCACGCCGACAATCCGCTTGTCCATTTCGAGCTCGGTGATGCGGTCCACAAGAAGAAACGGATAGCGGTGCGGAAGAATCTTTTCGATTGCCGCGTACTCGAGCGGCAGCGTCAGCGGGTCCATCAGGACTGGTATTATAGGTCGGCTTCAGGCTGCGGACCCCGGGCCTCCGGCCTGCAGTCTGAAGCCCGAAGTCTGGAGCCATGACTGAAACCGCTTCCCGCCCGCACGATCAGGAACTTGTCGCCACATTGTTCGAGCTGGGCCGTGAGGTGTCGGCCGTGCTCGATTTCGATGAGCTGCTCCGGCGCATTCCAGGACTCATCGCGCGCCTGACGTCGTTCACGGTGTTCTCCGTCTACATGCTCGACGAGCGCCGCCAGGAGCTGAAGATCGCGTACGCCGAAGGTTATCCGCTCGACATGGTGCTGAATTTCCGCCTCAAGGTCGGTGAGGGCATCGTCGGCGCGGCAGTGGCCGAGCAGAAGGCGATCCTCGTGAACGATGTGCACGAGGATCCGCGCTATGTCGGGCTCGTGCCCGGCGTCAACGCGCAGCTCGTCGTCCCTCTTCGCCGGAAGAACCGCATGCTCGGCGCCCTCAACCTGCTCAGCGACAAGGCAGGGGCGTTCACCGAGCGCGATGAGCAGATCCTGACCCAGTTCGGCGTCCACGTCGCGCAGGCGCTCGCCAATGCGCGGATGTTCGAGCAGGAGCGCGCCTACTCGGACACGCTCGAGACGCTTACGGAGATCGCGCGCGAAGTTGCCGAGATTCTGGACGTCGACGAGCTGCTGAGCCGCGTCGCCATCCTGACCAAGCGCGTCATCGACTACCGGACGTTCGGTATTCTCCTCGTCGACGAATCGAAGCAGGTGCTCGAGCCGAAAGTGGCGCTCCAATACGGCGAAAAGACGAGCATGCTGACCATCCCCATCGGCCAGGGACTCGTCGGATATTCGGCCCTGCACAAAGTGCCGCTGGTCGTGGATGACGTGTCCAAGGACCCGCGCTACATCAAAGTCCTGGACGAAGTGCGCTCTGAGCTGGTCGTGCCGCTGCTCCTGAAGGATCGCTGTATCGGTGTGTTCGATCTCGAGAGCCCAGAGCTCGGAGCGTTCACGCAGGGGCACGCAGAGCTGCTCGGTATTCTGGCCAGCCAGGTCGCGGTGGCCATCGAGAACGCCCGCCTGTATGAAACGGTCAGGGCGAGCGAGTTGCGCCTCGAGCGCGAGATCGAGTTTGCCCGTCGCGTGCAGATCGCGCTCCTGCCGACAGAGCCGCCGAAGCGGATGAAGAATGTCGATCTCGCCGCGCGATTCGAGCCGGCGCGGCAGATCGGCGGCGACTTGTACGACTATCTGCTGCCCGATCCCAGCACGCTCGTGATTGCGGTCGGCGACGTGTCGGGCAAGGGCGTTCCGGCCGCGCTTTACGGCGCATTCGCCGGCGAGCTCGTTCGCTCACGAACCTTCCGCCGGCGCTTCAC
Organism: Vicinamibacterales bacterium; assembly: GCA_963811435.1. GTDB lineage: Bacteria > Acidobacteriota > Vicinamibacteria > Vicinamibacterales > JAMQPK01 > JAMQPK01. The sequence continues at coordinate 468,798 of CAWERD010000002.1, read as the reverse complement.
CACGATTCGATCGAGCCCGTCAGGAGTGCTCGCGTCGATGAATGCGATTCTCCACGAGCGGCAGCTCGAGGAATATTTCTGCGTGCTGTGTTATGCCGCATTCGATTTCAAGAAGCGCCAGCTCGTAATTGCCAATTCGGGGTTGCCGTATCCGATACGGCGCAGCGAGGGTGTCTCAGGTCCGATTCAGTTGCCCGGGGTACCGCTCGGGTCGTTCCCGGGGACCACGTACGAAGAGCTCACGTTCGACCTGAAGGCCGGCGATCTCTTCGTGTTCTGCACAGACGGTATCTCCGAGGCCGAGGATCATCTCGGCGACGAGTTCGGTACTTCGCGAGTGATGGAGGTCGTGGATCGCCTCGCCGACCAACCGGCGCAGCGCATGGTGGACGGCATCTTCGAAGCCGTGCACGGCTTCAGGCGAGAAGGCCCCGCCGCCGACGACATGACGGCGGTGGCCGTGAAAATAACAGCGTAGGGGTTCCAAGGTTCCGGTTCCGGTTCCGGTTCCGGTTCCAGTTCCAGTTTCGGTTCCGGTTCCGGGTTCGTGGTGGCGCCAGAAATTCCGGGCGCATCAAATGGAAATGATGGCGTCCTGAATCCATCGCCCACCACGAACATGGAACCGGAACCCGAAACCCGGAACTGGAACCGGAACCCGGAACTGGAACCGGAACCCGGAACCTGTCTAGTTCCTTCGAATATCCAGATCCCTCTCCTCGAGGTGCAGCCCGAGCGGCATGCCGTTGAAGACGGCCACATCGCGAACGACGCCTTTCACCTTGACGTGACTGCCTTTAATAGGCGTACGGTTGCCGCCGCGTGAAAGCACCGTGATCTCGCCGGTGCCGTCATCGACCTTGTACATCTTGAACGGCACGAGCGGAACGCCCCACGCGCTCGTCACGGTTCCGTCGAGTGTGACCGTGCGATCTGAATAGTGCCCGGCGTTCTGCTTGAGGTCGGCAATATCCGGACTCCGGAGCAGGCCGGCACATCCGGAAACGACTGCTGCGAGCGAAAGCGCCGCGAGCGCGCGAGTGAAATTTTTCATCGAATCCTCCACATACGCCGAGCTCCTGGCTTCGGGACAAAGAAGGGGTGAGCCCGAAGCCAGAAACCCGGCACCGATACGAGGGGCCGAGCACGCATCGTGAAAGGACCCGGAATGCGGCGATGCCAGCGCCTGCCTGTAACGCACCCCGGTGACACGGCGCGACCCCGACTAGAGGCAATCCAAAAGACGTGCCGGACGATAGCCCCGGAAACCACGGAAATTTCGAGACTTCCGTCACAAAACACGGACAGCGGGCGTCGTCGAAAGTCGACACTCGGCCGGCAGACAGCAGTCGGGCGCCGTCCAAATGGTGCGGAAGGGCGTCTGAACTCAGGAGCAACCGCACTCATGTGAACGGCAAGACCATCACGGCCTCGAGAGAGCTTCTGACTGTTATTCCTGACGGTGGATCGACAGAAGAGGTGAGCGTGACGATTGTTCGCGAGAGGAAAGAGACGACGCTGTGCGCGTCGATGCAGCGCTAGCCTTGTGCGGCCGCCTTCAGAGGGGTGGCCTCAGACGGGGGTCTGAACGCCGACGCGGTGGGATTCCCGGGAGTAGCGACGAGCGTCGCTAGCTGGGCGGCGAAGATAGTGGCGAGTGCCTGGGAGCTCTCGTCCTTCTCTGAGCCGCCCTTCATTTCTGCCGACAACACTCCGATACATCCCTCGGTCGTCATCAGCGGCACGATCATCGCGCCGTTGGTATAGGCATCGCCATTCACGGTGCGAATCTCAGATGAGCGGAATGCTGCGGCCGCCGCGTTGTTGGCGTCGCGGTGAATGCGTCCCATCCTGGCGATGACCTTGTCCTCATAACCGTGCGAGAGCGCCGGCTGCAGGCTCTGCCGTAACGGTTCCGCAACCCAGACGATGATGCCGGAAGCGTCGAGCACCTTCGCCGCGCGCATGAGGAGGCTGGGGAGCTGTTTTTCCTCAACGACGCGCGACAGCTCGCGGCAGAGCTGCGCTGTGATGACGAGTTTGGGGGTTACCGCGGGCTTTGCCCTTGGCAGCGGCGTTTCGAATCTGACGGGGTCAATTGGCTGCGCGACCGGCACTTCCGGCTCCGCGGGCCGCCCATATGCCACGACACCGGTCAAGGCGAGAGCGACCATCAGGAGAAGCATCGCGCCGGCTGTCGCGCCAGCCACGGCGATCTGACGGCTCTGCAAGCCCGCCGCTCCTCCATGACGGGCCCGAAGTTCTTCGTTCAGGGCCGCCGTCAGCTGTGTCGAGGCCGTGGAGGTCGACTCGAGGCCGTCCGAGAAGATCATGTCGGCGGCCAGAAGCGAGGTGCCCCCCTGAACGAAGTCCCTGACGCGGCTGTCGAGCGTCTTCAGGTTCTCGAGCGCCGCCGCGGCGGGCTCGAATGCGTTCTGGGCGGCCGGTGACGTCAGCGCTCCCGCGAATTCCGTCGTCTGCTTCTCGAGGAGCGGCAGAAGGCCCGCGACATGCGACATCCAGAAGCCCTCGTTCTGTCCCCGAGCAACATACGCAAACTGTCCGGCGTGCACGTTCGCAATGGTCGCGCTGAGCGCGGAGGCCTGCTCTCGCAGATTGTCGGCGGACCAGCGCTGCGAATTGATTTGTGAATTGAGATCGTTGAGGAAGTACGACGCAGTAGAAACGACGGCGATGCCGATAACCACGATCACGACGCGTATAAGACGCGAATTCATCCGGGCGTTCACTATAGCAAGCGCTCTGCAATAGTACAAGCGGTTCTTGGTTGTGGGTTCTAGGTTCCGGTTCTCGGTTCTAGGTTCGGCGTACGATGTTGCACCAGAACCTGAACCCGGAACCGGAACCTAGAACCCAGAACCGCTCGATCTAGAACGTAGGCAGGTAGGGCGTCAGCAGCTGGGCGATCACCGTGAAGCGATTCGTGAAAATCAGCACGCCGACGACCACCATGAACACACCCGAGACGACTTCGATCGCGTGGTAGTACTTGCGGATGCGGGCAGAGGCGGCGAGAAATCTGTTGATGGCGAGTGACGTCAGGATAAACGGCACACCCAGTCCTGCGGAGTAAACGGCGAGCAGCTGCACGCCCTGTCCCACCGTCTCCTGTGCCGAGGCCACCACGAGAATGGCGCTCAGAATGGGCCCGATGCAGGGGGTCCACCCGAACGCGAACGCAATGCCGACGAGCATGGCGCCGAAGAATCCGGCCGGTTTGCCGGAGGTCTGCATACGCTTTTCGCTGTAGAGCATGCCAATCTTCAGCACGCCCATCATGTGCAGGCCGAAGAGGATGATGACGACTCCGGCAATCTTGCCGAGGAGCGACAGGTGCTCCATCAGCAAGCCGCCAATCGCCGTTGCGGATGCGCCGAGGCCGATAAACACCAGAGAGAAGCCGAGCACGAACGCCAGCGACATGATGACGGCTCTGCGTCTGACCGCGGGCGAGGCCGGCGCGCCGGCGCCTGAGCCGCGCATTTCGTCCAGCGTGACACCTGAGACAAACGACAGATAACCCGGGATCAGCGGGAGAACGCACGGCGAGACAAAGGAGAGCACCCCGGCGGCAAACGCGGCGAGCAGAGTGACTTCCTGCATTATTCGACCGGCTTCAGCCGGATCGCACCCGGAGGCGCGGGAGGCAGCGAGCTCAGATCGAGAGAGCCCTTGACCGGCGGATTGTCCTGGAAGAGGAAATCCCACTTCCAGCGCTCCGACGGATTCGACATCTGCAACCAGGTGCGCAATGTGACCGGACGAGTGAAATGCATCTGTTGCAGCGCACTGTATGCCTGCAAGTGGAGCAGCTGAGCGGCAATCTCGGTGCGCGCGCGCTCGGCTGTCGACACGCCGGCCCCAAGCAGCATCGCGAGGTTGGCGAAGATGAGGCAGTCGTCCTGCGCGTCACCCGGTGCGGCCACGACGGTCGCCGCTCCCTGAACCATGCCCTGGTCGTTGGTGTAAGTCGCGTCCTTTTCGAACGATGTCGAACCGGCGAGCACGAAATCTGCGGCAGCCGTCAGTTCCGACTGAACGACGCCGTGCACGACGAGCACAGGCAGGCGCCCGCTCTCACGCGCGGCCACAATCCATGAGACGTCCCCGAGCGATCCGGGCGGGCCCGGGTCGAACACGTAGAGCACCTTCACCTGACCATCTTCGACCGCCTTCCGAAGAGCGCTCAAATCGGGTGGCGTGGCATTGTCGGTCGGCACGTTCAAACCCAGGTCGCGTGCGCCGTTCACGTTCGGCGCGTTCACGGCCGGTACCTTGAATTTGACCCCCGCAGGCTGCTGTTTTTCGGTGACTGTATAGCCGACAGAAATCTCAGCGCCGGTGGCTCTCGCCAGCTGCTTCAGAATGTGGAGCTCTTCGAGCGACGCGTGTGCTGATGTGAGAAAGTGCAGCCCACCCGGCGCGAGGTGCGGCTGCATCACGCGCCACACGTCGTGCCAGTTGACCGGCTGCTGCACACCGTTCGTTGCACGTACCAGCGGCTGTACGAGGCGGCGATCGCCTTCGACCCAGTGGTACTCGAACCGGCCGATATCGCACATCCAGTAGCTGTTCACCTCGGGATTGAACCGTGGCGTAATGCGGGCCATCTGCGCGCCGCGCGCCCACTCGGGCTTTGCCTTGATCCACGTGGTGGTGTTGCACCCTTTCGAGCAGAAGGTGCAGATGGTGTCGCCCGCAAGCGGGTTGTCCCACGGCCGCGACTTGAAGCGGTAGTCGCGGGTCGTGATCGCGCCGACCGGGCACACATCCATCAGGTTGCCCGACAGAAGCGAGTGCACACCCTCTTCCTTGTATGTCGAGATCTCACTGCCCGCGCCGCGATCGGTGATGCCGATCTGGGCGTCGCCGTCGATTTCTCGCATGAAACGGATGCAACGCGTGCACAGGATGCAGCGGTTGCGGTTGAGCATGAGCGTCGGCCCGAAGTCGACGTCAGCCTCGACGCCTTCGCCGTCGAACGTGCGCCGCGGAAATTCCATGCGGCTGCGCTCGGGACCGAACGCGTAGGAAAAATCCTGCAGGGGACACTCGCCCCCCTTGTCGCAGACGGGGCAGTCGAGCGGGTGATTGATCAGCAGGAACTCAAAGACACCCGCGCGCGCTTCGATGACATCGGGCGTCTGCGTGTGGACCACCATGCCGTCGGTGCAGACCGTGGAGCACGAAGTCTGCAGCTTCGGCATCTTCTCGATCTTGACGATGCAGACGCGGCACGAACCGTCGACGCCGAGCCCGGGGTGATAGCAATAGTAGGGAAGTTCGATGCCGCTTTCGATCGCCGCCTGGAGGACCGTCTTGCCTTTTTCGACCGTGAGCTCCCGCCCGTTGATCGTGACCGTCACCGTATCCATTCAGTCCAATTCTAGTGGAAAAAGAGGCTCGAAAAAGGGGTCGGGTGGAATTTCCGGCTCCGGCACGCGGAAAATTCCCCCCGACCCCTTTTTCTACTTCACCAGGATGATGGGCGCCGTTTGGTCCTCGTTGACGCCGACGGCGCGAAGCGCGCCCTTGGTCGGTATGCGCTGGGTCGTGATCGGCTCGGTGACCAGCACGGTCACATCGGTGGACGTCGTGCCGTATTTCAGCGTCACGGTCACCGGCACTTCGAAGCGCTCGCCCACCTGCTCGAATCGCACGTTCACCGCGTCTGCCTCGGTGGTGTAGCTGAACTTCAATCGCGGCAGCGACGATCCATAGATCCACCTGTCGAAGTAGGCATCGAGGTCGCGGTTGGCCTCGATCTCGAAGGCGGCCTTCACGTCTTCAGTACCAGCCTTCTTGAACCGCCAGGTGGCGTAAAAACGCCGCAGCCCTCGGAAGAACGCTTCGTCACCGATCAGCTTTCGAAGCATGTGCAGCGTCAGCGCGCCCTTGTTGTAGACGAGCGCCCTGAACACGCGACCATCGTTGCGAATGTGGCCAAGCCGATATCCCAGATATACGGGACCCTGGTCGGAACGGTCGATCGTCCAGCGTGCCATCTGGCTGATCACCTGCCGGAACGTGTCGTCCTTCTTCACGTGCTCGGCATAGAGCGCCGCGAAATATTGCGAAAAGCCCTCGCTGATCCACTGCTCGTGATAATTCTTCCAGCCGACGGCCTGCCCCCACCATTGATGAGCGGCTTCGTGGGCCAGGAAGAATTCCTGGAACCCATCGAAGTAGGCGGGATCCGAGCGCCACGCGATGGGCGTGGCCGGCGGCGGGTGGCTGAGCGCCGCGAAGTAAGGCGGGCTGTGTCCTCCCGGCTGGTTCCGCTCGACGACGGCGAGCGTGAAGCTCTGATACGGAATATCAGACAGCAGCGATCCGTAGAACGTCATCACACGTTGCGCATCCTCGAACAGCTCACGTCCCCGTCGCGCCAGCATGCCGCTCGACTGCACCGAAATCTGTCCGAAGGAATACGACACGCCTGTCAGCCGCACGTTGCTGTCTTCCTCGACCTGCGGGATGGAGAATGACGTGGAGTCGACGTGCACGAAGCGGCTGGTTGCCCAGCCGAGGTATCGCACCGGTTGCGTCGCGCTGAATCTGTACTCCTACCACGGCGCGTTGCGTCCTTCCGGCGGAATTTGCCGAGGATAGCCCTCGTCGAGCGAGCCGCTCGCAACTGCCGTGTAGCCGTCGGGCACGCGCAGTCGAAGCGTGGCGGTGGCGTAGTCGGTCACCTCGCCCTGCGGATACCATCCCGAGCGCCCGGTGTAGATGTAGCTCGGTAGCGGCTGGATGCTGAAGAAGTCGTCTGCCAGATCTGCAGCGCTTCGCGCTCGGGCGGAATCGCGGGCAACCGTCCACCGTAGGTCAACTCCAGATCGAGCAGCTCATCCGGCCGAAGCGGCTGTGGCAGGTTGATGATGATGTCGTCCTGCCCGCTCACGCGCAGCCCCATCAGATAGCCGTGCCGGCGGCTGGTGACCGACCGCAACACCAGTGATTCGGCCAGGTTGAGGATCAGTGATGACACAGGGCCAGTTCGCGCCGTCAGCAGCAGATTGGCCTTGCCCTCGATCCATTCGCGGCGCGGATCGAAGCTCGCATCGATGTCGTAGTTGACGATGTCGAAATCGGCGGAGTCGTCTTCGTTGAAGTACGGTCCCCGTGCCGCGAGCCGCTCCTTCGATGGATAGATGGAGATGGTGCGGCTGCGCGTGCGATCGAAAAACCGGATGTCTTCGGGATCGCTGGTCGACTTCATGTAGGTGAGGTGCCCGCGATCGGCGTTCATCTCACTGACGAGATCGCCAAATTTCGGAATCACCGACCACCGCTCTCGGCTCAGGTCGGCGAGATCGATGCCAAACGATCGCGGAAGGTTCTCCTGGAACACCGCTTCGGCTCGCCGAAGGTCGCGTGCGTCGACATCGCGGGCGTGAAACGCCGTGACGTCGAGCCGCCGATCGAATTCGGCAGGATGGGCGCGCAGATACACCCAGTCGAAACGCGCGTTGAGCGTGTCGCTGCCGCTGTAAATCTTTACCTGGCCCTTCTCAGGCGCGGGTGTTGGCGAAAACGTCATCTCGCCACGCCCAAGAATGACGATGCCGGTGACGCCGGCATCGGTTTCCGCGACAAACGCGATGCCGTTCGGCACTCGCAGTTCGAAGTCTTCGGCGTTGAGGGCCAGGTTGACGATTGTGTACTCTTTGCTGGCGGTCAGCGACAGCCGATAGAGACCCCGAACGGTTGTCAGCACTGTGAATCCCGCGATACGCCACTCGTCGGCTGACGGCGAGACGCGCCTCACGCTGATCAGCCAGGTGCCCACGCGGCCGTTTCTCCCGAACTCGGCCAGCGCGTCGACGTAAACCTCGTAGCCCTCGCCTTTCGGAAGCGTCCCACTTTCCGCGCGTATCCGCTCCTGGACGACGGCACGGGTCACGCCTGGTTGCAATCCACTCGTCGAGGAACTCCTCGCTGGTCTTCGCCTCAGGCAGGAGGAGTGCCGAATACGCCCGTGTATCCGCGCTCGTGAGCACGCGCTCGAGCTCGCGCAGGATCCGGCTGATGCCGTCGTTGGGTACAGGGAGAGCGACCTGAGCATTCGCGGTCGCGGGAAGGGCTAGCAAGAGCGCGAGCAGGAACACTCTCACAGAGCTATTAGAACACGTAGGACGAAGGGGCCGTCCTAAAGGCCGGTACCACGGGGGTTTTTTGGTCACTGACAGTCGTAGTGCCGGCCTTCAGGCCAGGGCTAAATCAATCCCAGCTCTCTACCCACTTTTGCAAACGTATCCAGCGCAAACTGGAGGTCCGCTCGCGTATGGGTGGCCGTGACGATCGTCCGGACGCGGGCCTTGTCGCGCGCAACCGTCGGGAATCCGATGCCCTGCGCGAACACGCCCTCCTCGAACAGCCGATCCGAGAGCTTCATGGCCGTGGGCGCTTCTCCCGCGATCACGGGAGTAATCGGGCTTTCGCTGGCGCCGGTGTTGAACCCGAGTTTCCGCAGGCCGTCTTTGAAGAACGTCGTGTTGGCCCACAGCCGCTCGATGAGCTCCGGCTCTTCGATGAGCACGTCGAGCGCCGCGAGGCAGGTTGCGGCCACCGACGGGGGATGGGATGTCGAAAACAGGAACGGCCGTCCGCGGTGATGCAGAAAATCGATCAGATTGCGACTGCCCGCCACGTAGCCGCCGAGCGCGCCGATGGCCTTCGACAACGTGCCAACCTGCATGTCGACCCGGCCATGGAGTCCGAAGTGGTCGATCGTTCCGCGTCCGTTCTTCCCGAAGACGCCGCTCGCATGCGCATCGTCCACCATCATGATGCAGCCGTGCTCTTCGGCAGCGGCGCACAACGCAGGGAGCGCGCCAAGATCGCCGTCCATGCTGAAGACGCCGTCGGTAATCAAGAGCTTGCGCGCCGTCTCTCGGAAGGTCGCGGAGGATGTCTCCGCGCCGCTTTGGCGTCGCGGTGGGGAAAGACTTTTATCGACGCACGGCTCAATCGTGCCCCGTCGATGATGCTCGCGTGGTTCAGCTCGTCGGAAACGACGAAGTCGTCCTTGGTCAGGATGGCGGCAACCGTTCCGGCGTTCGCCGCGAAGCCGCTCTGAAAGACGACGGCCGCCTCTGTTTTCTTGAACTCGGCGAGCCGGCGCTCGAGCTCCATGTGAATCGTCATCGTCCCGGCGATCGTGCGCACAGAGCCTGTGCCGACGCCGAACTCTTCCAGCGCGGCGAGCGCTTTCGCCTTCAGCCTGGGGTGCGTCGTCAGGCCCAGATAATTGTTCGACGACAGATTGACGACGTCGCGGCCGTCGACGCGGGTCCGTGCGGCCTGCTGCTGGTCGAGCACGCGCAAGCGGCGGTAAAGGCCCTGCGACTTGAGCGCGCTGAGTTCGTCGCCGAGAAACGAAAGAGGATCGCTGCGCATAGGCGGGTCCGGAGGACCCGCCCTACGTAGGCCGGGTCTTGCCGTTTAGACCCGGCCATTATCGCAACGCAAAAACCCGATCGCCATCGAATTCGGCGACTTGCTTCGCGCCGCGTTCCGATAGCCACTGCCCAATCTTTTCACCCTCATCGTCCCGGTAGTACCTGTGCATGCACGATCGCATGCGTGGCGCCCGACTTCGTCAGCGTGGTCCACGATGCATCCGGATAATCGAGCGGGTGACGCAAGTGCGTGGCGTTCATGTTGTAGCTCAGCGGGAAATGCCCGCTGTACCCATTCAGCAGGGGGTGCCAGTGCGCGGTTGAATAGAACACATAGCGCAATTCGTACGCCCACTCGCCGAACGGGAACTCGACGACGACAGTACCGGGAGCGGAGACACCCTTCAGAAATCGGTACACGCCCGGCACCTCCTGGCCCGTGTACACACGGGCAGACGGAGTGGCGTAGCGAGTATCTTCGACCGTCCCGTTGAGAGTAATTGGTGCGGCGAACGCCTCGACGACGGCAAGCGCGCCCAGGCCGAGAGCTATCGCTCGTCCGAGACGATGTCGCCGTTCGATGGCCGCCGCCCCGTACCCCGCGGCGACTGCAAGGAACAGGACGACGAGCATCGCAAATCGAGCCGGCACCCGAAGACCGTCGAATCCAGGCACATTCCGGTAGAAGAACGAATACGGCCCCAGCTCGCTAATCAGGCGGCCTTCGGTTCGAATCTCCGGGCCGAGAGAGAGCAGGAACGAAACCACCACAGCCAGGATGGCGAAGGCTGGGATGGTGCCCATCCATTGCCGCGCGAACGATCGAACACGCGGCGAGACGACGAGCAGCAATCCGGCGATGATGGCGAGCACGCGGAAGTTCCGCCACAGATTCCTGACACTGACCGGCAGAGGCCCGAGGTGTGTGAAGCCATTGCCGGTGATGATCAAGGCGAGAAACAGCACGTAAACGGCGGCGGCCGCAGCGAGAAAATAAAAGACGGGCTTCAGCGCGGCGGTGGCGGCCGGTCTGGAGCGCGCCTGGACCCACGCGTGTTGCACCGTCATCGCCAGACCGATGCAGCCGAGCAGCATTGCGGCGATCGTCGGAAACAGGTCACCTTCCGATTTCGGGTACGCGCGGATCGCACGTCCCCACAACCGCGATTCGCCTGGAGACGTCCAGTAGCTGAAGACGTCGGCCGAGAACGACTTCACTTCATTCAGCGCCCGCGGGCCGAAGCCTTGATTGCGAAGCTCGAGGTAGGGAAGCAGAAACGGCATAGTGAGAGCCGTCACACCGATGGCCGTTGCGGCGAGTGCCATCCAGACGCGCACGTCTTTCCAGAGGTTCCGCGTGGCGATCTCGAAGAGCACATAGGCCAGCACGAAGGGCGCGAAGAAAAGCAGGAAATATCCGTACGACAGGTTCTGGGCGACCAGTGCAGCGCCCGCGCCGGCCAGCGGCCACATACGCCGTCTGTCGAAATATCGCCGCAGTCCGTACAGCGCGAACGGCATCCATTGCGACGAGATCACCTGCAGATGCGCGAACTGCGGCACGCGGTAAGGCGCGAACGCGTAGATCAGGCCCGCGACGAACCCGGCGCGCGGGCTGCCGGTGACTTCGCGCACGAACAGATACATGCCGAGCCCGGACAGCACGAACGTCGAGAGAAACAGCAGGTTGTAGCAGAGGATGATGTTGCCGGTCAGCGCGTAGACAGGAAGGATCTGCACCGCCTGCGCGAACAGATGCTCCGAATAGGCCAGCGTCAGCGGCTCGGGATAAAAGATGTTGGCGTTCCAGAACCCGCGGAGCGCGCCGAAATCGCCGGAGAAAAATCGCAGCAGATGGTCGGCGTCCCACGCGAGAATCCAGCGTTCAGCAGCGAGTCGCCGAGATCCCATGGAATGTCGCGGGTGAGGCCGAGCGCCAGAGGCCAGGTGAAGATGACAGCGACGGCGCAGATACAGAGCCGTCGCCGCTGCAGGGCTGAGAGCATAAACGCTTAAGCGTATCGTGCCGCAAATCGTGCAATCAGATCCCAGATCTCATTCAGCTGGGCGGGCGGCGCCAGCGTCACCATCCGGAAATACCCGTCGGCCGGATCCATGCCGAATCCCGAGCCGTGCACGCACAGCACGCCCGTCGCGTGCACCAGCTCGAGGATGAAATCGCTGTCGGTCTTGCCGGGCGGCAGCTCGACCTTCGGCATCGCGTAGAACGCGGCAGTCGGCCTGCGTCGACGCGAATCCCGGGAATGGCGTTGGCGCGCCGATACACGAGCTCGGCCCGCTCGCGCAGCGCGCTGCGGAACCCCGGCTGATGCGAGCGGTCGCCGGTCAGCGCCGCCGCAATCGCGCGCTGCATCGGCATCGTCGAGCACAGCCGCCCTTCCGCCAGCTTCGTGATGCAGGCCAGCACGTCTTTCAGTCGGTCGCCGCCGCCGACGGCGAGCCAGCCGGTGCGCCAGCCGGGAACGATATAGCCCTTCGACAACCCCGACAGCGAAATGACCGGCGCGTCGGGATCGAGCGAGCCAATCGGCGCAACCGGGCCGTCGAAGGCGACATCCTGATAGATCTCGTCGGCGATCATCGGCACGTTGTGCCGATCGGCGATGTTCAGCAGCTCGCGGCGAATCGACTGCGGGATAAGCGGCGCCGGTCGGGTTGTTCGGATCGTTGACGACGATCGCCTTGGTGCGCGGTGTGATCAGCTTCGCGAACTTCCGTCGGATCGGGCTGCCAGCCGTTCTTCGGATCGGTGCGGTAGTACACCTCGCGCGCGCCGATCTTGTGCAGGATCGCCGTGTAGAGCGGATAGGTCGGCAGCGGCACCAGCACTTCGTCGCCGGGATCGGCGAGCGCGGTCAGCACGAAGTCGATTCCCTCTGATGAGCCTGCCGTCAGGACGACGCGGTCGGCGATTGATGGGCCAGCCGCGCGACGTGTTCTCCGCGGCCACGGCCTCGCGCGCCTCGAGCAGTCCGACAGACGGGCCGTAGCCGTTCTCGCCGTCGCGCAGCGACTTCTGGACCGCCTCGACCATGTGCGCGGGCGGCTCGAAACCCGAATGCGACGGGATCGCCGGTATTCAGCCAGTGAATCCGCTTCCCCGCTGCTTCCGCCTTGCGCGCTTCCGCGACGACCCGGCGGATCGGAGTAGGTCACCGTGCCCATGCGGTGGGCCGGCGGAATCATCGCGGAGGTCTTTGGGGTACCCATGGATCGAGATTCTACCAGCAGGGTGGGTTTTGCCTGGCGCGACGAAGTGCGCAGTTCGGAGCCGGGCCCTTCAGAGCTGCAACTTTGCACGGTCTTGCTCTTTAGACCCGCCGCGCATACAGTCCTGCATGGCGATTCAAAGGGAAATTACGGTGAAGCTGGCCAACAGCCCGGGCACGCTCGGGCGCGTGGCCCAGGTGCTCGGGAACGAGCGCATCAACATGCTCGCGATGTCGTCGACGCAATCGGGCGCACTGCGGATGGTGGTCGACAACCCGCTGCACGCGGCGGGCACGTTGCGCGAGCAGCACTACAGGTGGAAGAGCGGGACGTGCTCTACACCACGATGCCCAACGAGCCCGGCTCGCTCGGACGCGCCCTGAAGCTTGTCGCCGAGGCGGGCATCAACGTCGATTATGCCTACGCGAGCGGCATCGATCGCATGCCGATGGTGGCTGTGGTCATGGGCGTGGCGGACGCGCAGCGGGCCTCGTGCACGTCGACCGGAATTTGAATTCGTTCGTCGAGTGCGACATGTTCTGATGCGGCTGTATATCGAGACCATGGATGCGGTGCTGGTGGAGTTCGCCGCAGACGGGCGCGTTCGGTTCGATAATGAGGACTGGACGACGCCGACGGTGCAGGAGCGCCGCGCCATCATTCACGCCGCGAACGAACAGAGTTGGACAGCCTGAAAGAACTCCTGGACGCTGTTGGAGAGCTGAACCATGAAACGCCTTCGCCTCCTCGCTTGCCAGCCCTGCTGGCCGCCGCCTGGCGGCCACCGTCGCGCGCGATCACCATCCCGAAAGTCAATTTCACCGACACGCGCCTGAAGAACGGCCTGCGCGTCATCATCTCGCCCGACCGCGCGGCGCCGGTCGTGTCGGTCGCGGTGGCCTACAACGTCGGGTCGCGAAACGAACGGCCGGGCCGCACGGGCTTCGCGCATCTGTTCGAGCACCTGATGTTCAAGGGCTCGGAGAACGTCGCCGACGGCGAGCTCGCCGGCCTCATCGAGAACTACGGCGGCAACCACAACGGCCAGACCGACAAGGACCACACGATCTACTTCGAGCAGGTGCCGTCGAACCAGCTCGACATGGTGCTGTTCCTCGAGGCCGATCGCATGCGCTCGCCGGCCATCACCAAGGAGAACGTCGACAACCAGCGCGAGGCGGTGAAGGAAGAGCGGCGCCTGCGCGTGGACAACCAGCCGTACGGCAAGACCTCTGAGACGATCGCCGAGCTGGCGTTCGAGAATTTCGCCAACAAGCATTCGATCATCGGATCGATGGCCGATCTCGACGCCGCGTCGCTCGAGGACTTCACAGCTTTCTTCAAGACCTACTACGCGCCGAACAACGCGGTGCTCGCGATTGCCGGCGACGTCGATCCGAGAAGATGGCGCTGGAGAAGGTCCGGAAATATTTCGACGGCATTCCGTCCGGGCCCGCCGCCGCCGCCGCTCGATACGGCTGAGCCGCCGCAGAAGGAAGAGCGCCGCGTCGAGCTGCAGGATCCGCTCGCACGGCTCACGCTGGTCGACGTCGGCGTATCAGGTGCCTGGCGGCCTGAGCCCCGACATGGATGCGCTCAGCGCGCTTGCGTCGATTCTCGGGACGGGCCGCAGCTCGCGGCTGTACGACAGCCTCGTGCGGCAGCAGCAGATCGCCGTGCAGGTCTACACCGGGATGCAGTCAGGGCGAAGGGACCGGGGCTCTTCTATCTGGAGGCGCATGGCTGCGCCCGGCAAGCGATCCTGCGGATGTCGAGAAGGCGATGTACGCCGAGGTCGAGAAGGTCAAGAAGGGGCCGATTCAGGACTGGGAGCTCGAGAAGGCGCGCAACGCCGCGCGGCGCAGCCTGGTCGGCAACCTGCGCAGCTCGCTGCAGCGCGCGATTCTGCTCGCGCGCTACGCGTCTTCTTCGACGATCCCGGCGTCATCAACACGCGCTACGAGCGCATCGCGTCCTTGAAGATCGAGGACGTGCAGCGCGTGGCGCGGCAGTACCTCGTGCCCGACGAACCGGACGGTCGTCGATCACGACTCCTGCGCCCAAGCCGGGTGCACGCGAAGGCGGGTGCGCCAATGAGAGGACGATGAGACGCCTCTGCTCTCTGCCCTGCTCCTGGCCCTCGCCACGAGCGCGCTGCTCGCGCAGGCGCCCGCGCCGCGCCGCGCCGGCCGTCCGCGGCGCCGCAGATTCAAGGGCAAGCGCCGGTCAGCAACGAAGTCCTGAAGATCAAGCTGCCGCGGGCGCAGGAGGTCGCACCTCGCGAACGGCGCGCATCTGATGGTGCTCGAAGATCATCGCGTGCCGTCGATTCAGTTCCAGATCATCATGATTGGCGCCGGCGGCTACTACGATCCGACGGACCTGCCCGGGCTCGCCGACACCACGGCGTCGTTGATGGACGAAGGCACCACCACCAAGACGTCCGAGCAGATCGCGCAGGCGCTCGACACGATGGCGGCGAGCGTGTCGGTCTCGGCGAACGAGGGCTCGCAGATCGCGACGCTGACCGGTTCGGCGCTGACCGATCAATTCGATCAGGTGCTCGCGCTGGCAGCCGATATCCTGCTGCAACCCGAGCTTCCCGGAGAAAGAGCTCGGGCTCTACAAGGTTCGCGCGCGCGCGGGCCTCGAAGAGCAGCGGAGCGATCCGGACTTTCTTGCGCAGAGAGCGCTACTCCAAGGCGATCTACGGCAGCCATCCGGCCTCGAGCACGGGCGTCACGCACGAATCGCTCGAGAAAATCACGCGCGATGCGCTGGTCGCGTTCCACAAGAGCAAACTACGTGCCCGATCACGCCATCATCGGCGTGTCGGGCGACATCACGCTCGCCGAAGCGCGCACGAAGTTCGAGGCGGCGCTGAAAGCGTGGGCGAAGTGCGGACAAGCCGCGGCCGGGCGTGGTCGATCCGCCCGACAGCGGCCCGTCGAAGGTCTCGCTCGTCAATCGGCCGGGTTCGGTGCAGACCGCCTATCATGCTCGGGCGAGCAGGCTATCAACCGGACCGACCCCGACTACGACGCGCTGCAGGTGATGAACACAGATCCTGGGCGGATCCAACGGCCGGCTGTTCCGCGAGCTGCGCGAGCGGAAGGGCTACACCTACGGCGTGTACAGCTGCGCTGCGCGCGCTGCGGTATCGCGGCGACTGGCGCGCGCAGATGGATGTGCGCACCGAAGTGACCGAGCGCGTCGCTGCGCGACCTGCTCGCCGAGCTCGGCAAGATGCGCGACCAGCTGGTGCCGGCCGACGAGTTCAAGGACGCGCAGCGATCGCTGACGGCGTCGTTCGCGCTGTCGCTCGAGAACCCGGCCGAGCTGCTGAACCTGTACATCGTGCGCCAGCTCTACAACTACCCGGCCGATTACTGGGACCGCTATACCGACCGCATCACGGCGGTGACGCCCGCGCAGGTGCAGGCGGTGGCCAGAAAATACCTGGATCCCAAACGACTTCAGATCGTCGCGGTCGGCGATGCGGCGAAGATCGAATCGACTCTGCGGCCCTTCGGCACGGTCGAGATGTTCGACGACGAGGGCAGGCCGGCTAAAGCCGCACCGTAGTATCATTTGGCATCCGAAAAGCATTCTTGGTGGAGGCAGCATCATGAAGAAATTCCTGGCGTTCGCCGCCGTCGTGGCGCTCACAGCGCTGTCGGTTCCTCTGGTCGCGCAGAATCCGGCGCCCGCGGCGCCTCAGGCGGCCTCGGCGCGTCACTCAGGGCGGCTCCGGCCCGATCCGGATGCTGCTCATCACCAAGGCGCACCCCTACGAACGCGAGCCGTACTATCAGATGTTCGACTCGATGGGCTCCGACATCACGTGGATGCACGTCGACCATCCGGCCGCCGAAGCCTTCATGACGCCGAAGTACGCGAACCGCTACGACGTCGCCGCTCTTCTACGACATGAACGGCGCGCAGGCCGATCTCGGCCGCTCGAAACGCGAGCCGGCGCCCGACAATCCGTTCTATCCAAACGGCACGCAGATCGTCGTCAACCCGCCGTCGGCGGAGCTGCAGACGCGGATTCCCCGAGCTGCTGCAGCAGGGCAAGGGCATGGTCTTCACGCACCACTCGCTGGCGTCGTGGATTCACAGCTGGCCCGAATATGTCGAAGTCATGGGCGGCGCGTGCGACTGGGGCAACCCGATCACCACGCGCGGCGTGCAGCATCCGCAATCCGGCTTTTTCCCGATGACGCCGCAGCACATCACCGTCGTCGACAAAGCGCATCCGATCACGCAGGGGCTCGGCGACGGCTTCGACATCATCGACGAGTCGTACTCGTGCCCGTACTACGAAGACTCCGTGCACGCCGCTGCTGCGCACCGACTTCAAGCCGGCCGATCACAACCGCAACCTCAGCCCGAACTGGAAGTACAGCAACCTTGCGGCGTGGGTGAAGACCGCCGAGAACAGCCCGGTCGCGTACATTCAGATGGGTCACGGCCCCGCCGCGTGGGCCAACGAGTCGTATCGCAAGCTCGTGCTGAACGCGATCAAGTGGGCCGCGTCTCCGGAAGCGATGGCGTGGGCCAAGGCCAATCCGAAGAGCATTTTCAAATCGTCGACGAACTAGGAGACTGGTGATGACACGGACATTGACGAAGTGCAGCCGTTGTGGCTGTCGCTGTTTGTGTGTTCGTCGCTGCCGCTCGTCGCCGGTCAGGCCCCTGCCGGCCGGCAGGGTGGCGCGCCGGCCCGCCCAGGGACAGGGTGGACGAGGCGGCGGTGGCGGAGGATTCGGCGGCTGCGGCAACCTGAAGGTGCTGCTCATCACCAAGGGACACCCCTACGATCGCGAGCCGTTCTATCAGCTGTTCGATCAGCCACCGGTCGGCACGACCGCGCGCTGGACGCACGTCGAGCAGCCCGCCGCGGAAATCTTTTTCGATCCAGCGCTGGCGAAGGACTACGACGTGTTCGTGTTCTACGACCTCGACGGCAGCCAGCCCGATCGGCGCCGCCCGCGTGTCGACAAGGCCGGCAAGCCGGTCATGAACAAGGACGGCAGCCCGGCGTTTACATGGGATCCGCCGCCGGCCGACCTGGTCGCCAACACGAAGGCGCTGCTGCGTCAGGGCAAGCCGATGATCTTCCTGCACCATGCGTCGGCGTCCTGGGCGCACAGCTGGCCCGAGTTCACCGAAGTGATGGGCATCGCGTGCGACTGGGGACAGCCGCTTCGCGTGCGGAACCTCGATCATCCCAAGTCGGGCTTCTTCGGACGGACGTCTCAGACACATCACCGTCGTCGACAAGGCGCATCCGATTACGCAGGGACTCGGCGACAGCTTCGAGATCGTGGACGAGGCGTATAACTGCCCGATCTTCGAAGACTCTGTGCATCCGCTGCTGCGCACCGATTTTTCGCCGAAGGACGTGAGCGCGAACCTGAACCCGCAGCGCGAAGTTCAGCAACCTCGCGGCGTGGGTGAAGACGGCCGAGATGCAGCCCGATCGTGTACATCCAGCTTGGGCACGATCGCCAGACGTGGGAGAACCCGGCCTTCCGCACGCTGCTGGACAACGCCATCAAGTGGGCGGCATCGCCGGACGCCATGGCGTGGGCGAAGAAGAACCCGAAGAAGATTTTCAAGAATTAAACCGGGTCCACACAGTATGACCCGCCCTACGACCTAGGCCGGGTCCGTCACGAGGAAGTAGGCCGGGTCTTGTTCTTTAGACCCGGCGCAGGAGCGAAACATGAAAACGACCTTGTTAAAACGACTGATGGTCCTGTCGGTCTGTGCCCTGTTCGTCGCAGCGGCTGCGAGCGCGCAGCTGGCAGGCCAGGCCGGCGGGGCGGCACAGGGTGGCGGAGCGCCGGCCGCACGCGGCGGGCGAGGCGGCGGTGGCGGCGTGCCTCAGGGCGGACGCGGACCTATCAGGGTGATGGTGGTCACCAAAGGCCACAACTATGAACGCGAAGCCGTTCTTCCAGATGTGGGACTCGTGGGGCAACGACGTCACCTGGTCGCATGTCGAGCACCCGGCGGCCGATGTGATGCTGTCGCCGAAATACAGCAAGCTGTTCGACGTCTATGCGTTCTTCGATCTCGGCGGCCCTGGCATCGGCGGCCGGGGCGGGCCGCCGGCGAACGTGCCACCGGGATCATTCCAGACGACGAACAACCGTTTCTATCCACCGCCGTCGGAGCAGCTCAAGACTGAATTCCCGAAACTGCTGCGCGAGGGCAAGGGTTTCGTGTTTCTGCATCATGCGTCGGCTGCCTGGCTGCATACCTGGCCCGAGTACTCCGAGGTCGTCGGCGGCGCGTGCGACTGGTATGCGCCCAACCGCGTGCGCGGCATCGATCACCCGAACCATGGCTACTTCGGGATGACGCCGCAATTCATCTCGTTCGTCGACAAGAACCACGCGATTACGCGCGGGCTCGGCGACGGCTTCTTCGTCACAGACGAAGCGTATGCGTGCCATTTCTTCGAGGATTCGGTGCAGCCGCTCGCGCGCACCGACTTTCAGCCCGCAGATCCTACGAAGAACCTGAATCCGCAGGTGAAGTACAGCAATCTCGCGGCGTGGGTGAAGGTGGCCGAGAACAGCCCCGTGTTCTACACGCAGGTAGGCCACGGTTCCACGGCGTGGGCGGCGCCTGCGTATCGCCAGTTCGTCCTCAACGGCATCAAGTGGGCGGCGTCGCCCGAAGCGCTGGCGTGGGCGAAGGCGAACCCGAAGCGGATCTTCAATTCGTCAAATTAAGATCGGGAGACGATCATGAGAATTATCTCGAGAACGTTCCTCGGGCTCGCGGTTGCGGCGGCGCTGGTCGCCGGCTCGGCATCCATGCTGGCGCAGGGACAGTGGGGCAGCGGGCCGATCAAAGTGGCGATTGTGACCAAGGGTCACAACTTCGATCGCGATGGGTTCTTCAATTTCTGGGACTCGCTCGGTCAGGACATCACGTGGACGCACCTGCAGCACCCGGCCGCACTCGAATTCTTCGATCCGGCCATCGCCGACACGTTCGACGTGTATGCCTTCTTCGATGCGCCGGGACGAACGGCCACCCCGGGACCTGACGGCAAGCCGACGTTCGAACAACCGAATGCGTCTGCAAGAAAGAATCTGGTTCCATTTCTGCAGAAAGGGAAGGGGCTGGTCTTCTTCCACCACTCGCCTGCGGCTTGGAATCACACATGGCCGGAGTACGGCGAGATGATCGGTATGGCGTGCGACTGGGGCAACCCTGTCACGTTCATGGGCAAGGAATATCCGAACTCGGGCGCGCAGGCCAATGTGAAGCAGCACATCACGGTGGTCAACAAGACCCATCCCATCACGCAGGGCCTCGGCGACGGCTTCGATATCGTCGACGAGACATATCTGTGTCCAGTGGACGAGAAAGCGAAGGGGCTGATTCCACTGCTGCGGACCGACTTCGAGTCGGTCGACAAGAACTTCCCGGGTCGTTACGCCGGCGGCTGGCGTTATCCGGGCGTCGGCAGCAATCTCGCCGGCTGGGTGAGAACGGCGGAGAAGAGCCCGCTCGTTTACCTGCAGAACGGCCACGACGCCGTGGCATGGCGCAACCCGGCGTTCCAGACGCTGATGCGCAATTCGATCAAGTGGGCGGCGTCACAGGAAGCGCGAGACTGGGCGGCGAAGAATCCGACGAAGATTAAGGTGCGGAAGGGTACCAGTAACTAGTAAGTCCCCTGTCATGGCAGAGGGCAGATGGATGATGGCAGAAGGTACATTCTGCCTTCTGCCATTTGCTATCTGCCATGACAAGTGCACTCTACTGAGCCGGCGGCGGCGCGGCAGCGCCGGGATCCGGCTTTATGAAGAGCTCGATCACCTGCACTGCCGCACTCGTCTTGTTCGTAAAGCCGTGCGTCTGCCCCTTCACCATGTAGTACGCCTGTCCCGGCACCGTCGTCACGACCGGATCTTTTTCGACGGTGAGCTCGAGCGATCCTGTCACGGGCACGAGCATGTGGAACGTGACGTCGTTGTGGACGTGGGGCCGTCGCACGGCGCCCGGCTGGAGGGTGACCTGCAGCACACGCACGTGCGGGTTCTCAACCACCACCAGGAAATTCACTCCTGGATCGGGATTGCCGGTCTGTCCCACCTTCTGGCCGCCACCGCCGGCGCGGGCCGGCGCCTGACCCTGTGCCGGAGCTGCCGGTGTCGCAGGCGCGGGAGCTGGTGGTGTCTGGGCCAGAGCCGGCATGACTGCGAGACCGCAGATCGCCGCGGCCAATCCAAGAACTCTCTTCAGCATTCGATTCTCCTGGTTAGTGGTGGACCCTGATCGCGCTTCCGTTTATCCTCGCGCCCCGACGGTTTCTTCCTGCGTAATCCTCGTGCCGAGCATGAGGATCTTCTTACTCATCTGGAGCTCCTTGAGTTGCAGAGATGGAAGAGACGTACATACATCCCGCTCGAGGGGATGTCAAACTGTTAAGCTGTCGATATGGATTTGACCAATCGTGTTGCGCTGGTCACGGGAGGCCGGCGCATTGGAGCCGTGGTTGCGATCGAGCTTGCACGGCGGGGAGCCGACATCGGGCTTTGCTACAACAGGTCGCGTGACGAGGCGGAGAAAACGGCCGCGTCGATCGAAGCGCTCGGGCGCCGCGCGTTCGTGAAGCAGGCGAATCTGACGAAGGCCGGCGACTGCGAAGCGTTCGTCACCGAAACAGCCGCCACCCTCGGGCGGCTCGATGTTCTCGTCAACATGGCGTCGATTTACGTGTCGAAGCCGTTCAGCGAGCTGACGATCGAAGAGTACGACGAGAACGTGGCGGTCGACATGCGCGCGGCGTTCATCTGCGCTCGCGCGGCGTGGCCGCACATGAAGCGCGCCGGCGGCGGCAACATCATCAACTTCTCCGACTGGCTCTCGCGGAGCGGCCGTCCGCGTTATACCGGCTACCTGCCGTACTATGCTGCGAAAACGGGCGTGATCGGCTTGACCGAAGCCCTCGCGCTCGAGCTCGCGCCCGACAAGATTCGCGTCAACGCTATCGCACCGGGTCCGATTCTGGCGCCGCCGGAAACGACGGAGGATGAATTAGCCGCTGTCGAAAAGGCGACGCCGTTAGGCGGCTGGGGTGGCGAGCAATCAATCGCCGAAGCAGTGCTCGCGTTGCTGCAGATGGATTTTGTGACTGGCGAGACTGTGCGCGTGGACGGGGGACGGCACGTGAGGTGATGCTCGTCATGGCAGATGGAAGATGGCAGATGGCAGATCTGCCATGACGCGTGTCACTTGACCGCCGCTCCGCCAAGTGCATCTGCGAGCCGCTTCTGCTCCTCGAACATCTCTCGAGGCACGCGCGATCCCAGCGATCTGAAGAAGGTCGCCTGATCTGCCGACGCTTCCGCCCAATCGCCGGGCTCGACCGCGACGAGGGTTTCTATGGCCTCTTTCGAGATCGTCAGCCCGTTCTGATCGATCGCATCGGGCGTCGGGACGATGCCTATCGGGGTTTCCCTGCCTTTGCCGGTGCCGTCGACCCGCTCGAAGATCCATTTCAGGACCCGCAGGTTTTCGCGGAAGCCGGGCCAGATTAACTTCGAGCGCTCGTCGGTTCGGAACCAGTTGACGCGGAATACTTTCGGCGGTCTCGTCAGCTTGTTGCCCACGTTGAGCCAGTGTTGGAAGTAATCCCCCATGTTGTAGCCGCAGAACGCCAGCATGGCCATGGGGTCGCGCCGGAGGACGCCCGTCTTCCCCGACGCCGCTGCGGTGGTTTCCGACGACAACGTGGCGCCCAGAAACACTCCGTGCTGCCAGTTCTTTGATTCGTAGACCAGCGGCACACGCTGTTTGCGCCGAGCGCCGAACATGATTGCGTCGAGCGGTACGCCGTTCGGGTTTTCGAACTCCGGCGAGAGCGATGCGCAGTTGGTGGCCGGCGTGGTGAAGCGGGCGTTTGGATGCGTCGCCTTTTCGGGCGAGGCCGGCGTCCAGGGGCGGCCCTGCCAGTCGAGCGCTTCGTCCGGCGGCGGATCGTCGTGCCCTTCCCACCACGGTGTGCCGTCGGGCCGCAGCGCAGCGTTCGTAAAGATCGTGTCGCGCTGAATCATGTCGAATGCCGTCGGGTTGGTGCTGCGGCTCGTTCCCGGCAGGACACCAAAGAATCCCGCTTCAGGATTCACCGCCCACAGGCGGCCGTCGGCCCCGGGGCGAATCCAGGCGATGTCATCGCCGACCGTCCACGTCTTCCAGCCCGGCATCGATGCCGGCGGCACGAGCATGGCCATGTTGGTCTTGCCACAGGCAGACGGGAAGGCGCCCGCAACATAGCGCACCGGTCCGTCGTTGTACTTGCAGCCGACGATCAGCATGTGCTCGGCGAGCCATCCGTCGTGGCGCGCCTGATAGCTCGCAAGGCGCAACGCGAGACACTTCTTGCCGAGCAGCGCGTTGCCGCCGTAGCCGGATCCGACCGACCACACGGCGTTGTCTTCGGGAAAGTGCACGATGAAGCGGCGATCGGGGCTGAGATCGCCGAGCGAATGCAGGCAGCGGGTGAAGTCGTCCGAATTGCCGAGATGCTCGAGCGCGATCTCGCCGATGCGCGTCATGATGCGCATGTTGAGCACGACGTAACGGCTGTCGGTGATCTCGACGCCCACCCTGGAGTACGGCGAACCCGGAGGACCCATCAGGAACGGCACCACGTACATCGTCCGTCCCTGCATTGATCCCGTGAACAGAGGCAGCAGCTTTTCGCGGGCGGCGTCCGGCGCCATCCAGTTGTTGGTGGGGCCGGCGTCGTCCTTCTCCGTCGTGCTGACAAACGTCAGGTGTTCCGTCCGCGCGACGTCGTGAGGCGCACTCCGATGCAGGTAGCAGCCCGGAAGCTTCTGCTGGTTCAGCTCGATCAGCTCGCCGCTGGCCAGACACTCCGCGATGAGGCGATCTCGTTCAGCCTGCGAGCCGTCGCAATAAACTACAGACGACGGCATCGTAAGAGCCTGGATGTCGTCCACCCACTTACGAACTGCCGGATTCATTGACACATCCTACCGCAGAAGATTCTGCGTGGTGAAGTCGAGCATCAGGCGATGGAGGTGCGGCGCAAGCTGCGCATCGCTGACGCCGTGTGCCGATTTAGGATAGATCATCATCTGAAACGGCTTCCCCGCGCGCTGCAGCTCGTAGGCAAACTGCGTGGCGTTCTGAGGGTGGACGTTGTCGTCGAGAGCGCTGTGAATCAGCAGCAGCTGGCCATGCAGATTGGCGGCGCTGAATCTCGGCGAGCTTGCCCGATACCCGTCTGCATTGTCCTTTGGCAGGCCAAGGTAGCGCTCTGTGTAGATCGTGTCGTAGTTCCGCCAGTCGGACACGGCGCCTTCGGCGATGCCCATGGCGAAACTGCGGCTGTGCGTCAGCGCGTAGAGCGCCATGAAGCCGCCGTAGCTGACGCCGGCGATACCGATGCGCGATCCATCGACGTACGGCTGGCGCTTGAGCCACGACAGGCCGTCCTCGATGTCCTGGAGCTCAATTTCGCCGAGGCGCTTGTGCAGCGGCCACGCCGATTGCATCCCCTTGCCGCTTGCCGTCCGGTTGTCGCAGACCCACACGATGATGCCGCGTTGCGCGAGCAGCTGGTGGTACATGAACTGGATGCTGCCCCACGAGTTCGAGACCTGCTGCGAGTGTGGCCCCGCGTAGGTGAATTGATAGACCGGGTAGCGCTTCGACGGATCGAAGTCTGGCGGCTTGATCATCATCGCTTCCATGACGAAGCCGTCGCGCGTTTTCACCTGCAGCAGTTCCGCTCGAGACAGTCCGGATTGTTTCAGTGCCGGAACCGGGTTCGCCTCGACGACTCGAACCACCTCGCGTGTGTCGGTGCGATGCACGCGAACCTGCGGGGGTGTGTTGAGGTCGCTGTGTGAATCCAGAAACAGCGTGGAAGACGGATTCAGAAACGGCTTGTGCTTGCCGTCCGCCGCCGACACACGCTGCAGCTCCGTGCCGTTCAGCCGCACGCGATACAAATCGAGCCCAACCGGGCTGCTCGTCGTTGATGTGAAGTAGATCCAGGCCTGGGCCGGATCCGTCCCGAGGTGTTCCCGAATTTCCCAGTCGCCGTTGGTGACCTGCCTGATGAGCCGGCCATCCGCGGTGTAGTGGTAGAAATGCCGCCAGCCGCTTCGTTCGCTGAGCCAGAGGAATGATCCATCTTTCAGCCACAGTGCGTCGGCGCTCGAGTCCTGCCACCGCTCGACCCAGGCCTTCGTCGTCTCCCGGAAAAGCGTTTGCGCCGATCCGGTTGCGGCGTCGGCGAGATTGAAGTCGAGCCACGTCTGCTGACGATCCTGAACGTGGAAGACGACCCGACCTGCGGGTGACCAGCCGACGTTGACGATCAGGTACTCGGAGTATTTCGTGGTGTCGATCCATTGCACCGGGCCGCCGGAAGTGGCAGCGACACCAAGCTTCACCACCGGATTTGGATCGCCCGCTTTTGGATAGTCCCAGCGCTGTATCGACGGGTGATACGAAATGTCGTCGACGAGCGTGTACTCAGGAACGGGCTTCTCATCCAACTGGAGAAATGCGATGCGCGCCGAGTCGGGACTCCACCAGTAGCCCCGGCTATTGCCGCGGCCGTAAAGCTCCTCAGAGTAAACCCAGTCGAGCGTGCCGTTCAGCAGCTCTGCGCTTCCATCCGTCGTCAGAGCCTTTTCTGCAGGCGCATCGATCGCGGTGACGAAGATGTTGTTGTTCCTGACGAATGCGACGCTCCGGCCATCGGGGCTGAACGTCGCCTCAGTCTTTGCGCCGGCCGAGGTCGTCAGCCGTTTCGCACGCGTGAGCCCGATATCGTAGACATAGAGGTCGTCGGCGACGGTCAGGAGAAATGCGTCACGTATCCGGTTGAAATTCGATGGCCGCCGCCTCGACGCGGTGCGGGCATCACTTGACGGTACTCCCGCTCTTGCGAGCGCGGATTCGAGCTCGGCGTACGTGAAGAGTGGTTGGGTCGCGCCGGTCGCGGCCTCGATGCGCGACCATGAGCTTCCCGACGATTCGCCGCCGGGCCACAGATGATATGTGTCGCTGAGCCACGGGCCGTCGTCCGGCACCCAGGCCATCGACGCCCATTGGCTGCCGTTGAAGCGCGTCCAGCCCTCATAGCTGTAGAGCTCTTCAACGGACAACGGCTTCTTCTGCCCCGAGATCCCGCTCGTAATCAGCAGGCCGAGCAGTGCCGTCAGCAGTCCACGCCGGCAGACGGAACGCAGTACCATACGAGCTCACATTATGACAAAGCTCACCTTCCTGGGTGCTGCGCGGACCGTGACCGGGTCCAAGTACCTGCTCGTGGTCGACGGCCGCAAAATTCTGATTGATTGCGGGCTTTTCCAGGGGTTGAAAGAGCTGCGTTTGCGCAACTGGGAGCCCCTTCCCATCGATCCGGCCGAGCTTTCCGGGGTCGTTCTGACGCACGCGCATCTGGACCATACCGGGTATCTGCCGCGGCTCGTCGCCGAGGGCTATCACGGCCGGATTTACTGCACGCCGGGCACGGCCGACCTGTGCAAGCTGGTGCTGCCAGACTCGGCGCGGCTGCAGGAAGAAGATGCGCGCGAGGCGAACAGGCAAAACTATTCGAAACACCATCCGGCGCTGCCCCTGTATCGCGAATCGGACGCGTTCCGGGCGCTCTCGCAGCTTCAGCCATTCGCTTTCAACAGACCGTATTCGATCGTCGAGGGTGTGGACTTCGAATTCATCAACGCCGGCCATCTGCTCGGGTCGGCGTTCATCAGGATGACGATCAAGGATGGTCCCACGGTGTTGTTTGGCGGCGATCTCGGACGCTACTCGCGGCCCGTGCTGCCAGACCCGTCAGAACCGCCGCCGGCGGATGTGCTGCTCCTCGAATCGACCTACGGCGATCGCATTCATGAACCGGACGATCAGGGCGCGCGCCTCGCGGCCATCATCAAAGATACGGTGGCGCGCGGCGGCAAGCTCATCATTCCGGCGTTTGCCATCGGCCGCGTCGAGGAAGTGCTGTATTGGATCAAGAAGCTCGAAGACGAGGGGAAGATTCCGAAGCTTCCCGTGTTCCTCGACAGCCCGATGGCGCTCGACGCGCTGCGCTATTACGCGAACCGGGCGAGCGAGCTTGACCCCGACCTCCAGGCGGGCGCCGAGATTCGCCGGTTCTTCACCGCTCGATTCCAACCCGTCGCGTCGGCGCAGCAGTCGTCCGACCTGGTGCGGTCGAAGATTCCGTCGATTGTCGTGTCGTCGAGCGGAATGGCGACGGGCGGCCGGGTGTTGTATCACCTGCAGGCGGCGCTGCCCGACAAACGCAGCACCGTGCTGTTTGTCGGCTACCAGGCCGCCGGCACACGCGGCCGGACGCTCGTCGACGGCGCCCGTGAAGTGAAGATTCGCGGGCAGTTCGTGCCTGTCAGCGCGCGCATCGAACGCCTCGACTCGATGTCGGCCCATGCCGATTCCGAGGAGACCCTCCGGTGGCTTGGCGGCTTCAAGAAGCCGCCGTCGATCACATACCTCGTGCACGGTGAACCTGGACCCATGGACGCGCTCAAATCGACAATTGCGTCGCGTCTGCAATGGAACGTGCATGCTCCCGCCCACCTCGAGCAAGTGGAGTTAAGCTGACATCAGGTTGATGCTGAAAGGGTTGGTCACGATGACGGTCGCAGCCATCTCGATATCGTGCTCCGGTTCTACGCCCACGCCGGCAGGGGCAGACCTGAAGGCAGGAGCCGACCTCAAGGCCGGCAGCACAGGGGAGCGCCAATATCTCCTCGAACGGGTCGATGAAGCCGCAGTTGTGCAGTTGTACGCGGAAGGGTTCGAGGCGCTGCCCGTCAACGAACGCATCCTGATCTGGCACCTGTATCAGGCGGCAATTGCCGGGCGCGATATTTTTTATGACCAGCGCTACGCGCACAACCTCGACATGCGGGATGTGCTCGAAGCGATCATCAGAAATCCCGCCGGCGATCCGGAGACGCTCGCCGAGATTCAGCGCTACACCAAACTGTTCTGGGCCAACTCCGGACCCTACAACAACCTGACCGCGCGGAAGTTCGTCCTCAAATGCACGCCCGAGCGGTTTGCGGCCGTGGCGCAGGCGTCTGCAGCCAAAGGCGCGGAATTTCCGTTGCGCAAGGGGGAGACGCTCGACCAGCTGCTGACCCGGCTGACGCCGATGTTCTTCGATGCGTCGGCCGATCCGTCCGTGACGACCAAGACGCCGATCGACGGGCGCGACATGCTGTCGTCGAGTGCCAACAATCTGTACTCGGGCGTGACCGCCAAAGAGCTCGAGAGCTTCGACGAGCGATACCCTCTGAATTCGCGCGTTGTCAAGAAGAACGGCAAGATCGTCGAAGAGGTTTATCGCGTCGGCGGCCGGTACGATCCGCAGATTCGCGAAATCGTCGGTCATCTCGAAGCGGCAATCCCCTATGCGACCGAGTCGATGGCCCACGCGTTGCGTGCGCTCATCCAGTGGTACCGCACCGGCGAAGAACGTGATCGGCGCGCGTACGACATCGCCTGGGTGGCGGACACGGCATCGCCGGTCGACACGATCAACGGCTTCACAGAAGTGTATCTGGACGCGCGCGGCATGAAAGGCGCGTGGGAAGCGCTGGTGTACTACGTCAACCGGACCAAAACGGCGGCGATTCAGAAACTCGCCGCCGAAGCCCAGTGGTTCGAAGACCACATGCCCTGGGATCAGCAGTACTGCAAAGAGAACGTCCAGGGTGTGACCGCGAACGTCATCGATGTCGTCATCGAGACGGGCGACGCCGGGCCGATCACGCCGATCGGTATCAACCTGCCGAACGAGCAGGAGGTGCGGGAGAAATACGGCAGCAAATCGGTGTCGATTTCCAATGTGAACGAGGCCTACGACCGGTCGATGGACGAGGGTTTCCGGAACGAGTTCTCGTGGTCGCCGGAGGAGGCGGCACGTTCGAAAGCGTGGCACGGGTTTGCCCACGAGCTGGCCACTGACCTGCACGAAGTCATCGGCCATGCGTCCGGGAGGCTGAACCATAACCTGGGGTGCACGCCGCAGACGGTGCTGAAGGAACAGTATTCGGCCGTCGAGGAAGCGCGGGCCGACCTCGTGGCCCTGTATTTTCTGCCCGACCAGAAGATGGTCGAGATGGGTCTGGTTCGGGCCGACGATCACGACGCCGTTGTGCGTGCCGAGTACGAAAACTACGCGCGCACGCCGCTCGTGCAACTGCGTCGTATTCGCGAGGGCAAGACGATCGAGGAAGATCACATGCGCAATCGTCAGATGATCGTCAGCTGGCTGATGGCGAACACGAAGGCGATTGAGAGGCGCGTGCGCGACGGCAAGACGTACAACGTGATGGTCGACGCAAAGGCATTTCGTGATGGCGTGGCCCGGCTGCTCGCAGAGGTGCAACGGATCAAGTCGAACGGGGACTATGCGGCCGCCAAGGCGCTCTTCGAGAGCCACGGCATTTACTTCGACCCGAAACTGCGTGACGAGATTGTGGCGCGGGTCGAGAAGCTGAAGCTGCCGTCGTATACCGCGTTTGTGCAGCCGAAGCTCGAACCGGTACGTGGGGCTGATGGAGCGCTTCGCGATGTCCGGATCTCGTATCCGCTCGATCTCACCAGACAGATGCTCGAGTTCTCGGACGCAACACGGGCCAGCCGCATGCAGTTTCGTGCGTCGATGCTTCCGCAGGCGCAGGAGCGCTGATGTTCTCATCGCGTCTGCGGCAGTCGGCCGGCCGCAATCGGTTGGCTGCCACACTCGATCGGCGCCGCCTGGCAGGCCTGCCAATCGCCGATCTCACGCTTTCCAACCCCACGCGCGCAGGCTTTTCGTATCCACCGGACGTGCTCGAACCGCTGGCGCAGCCTCGGGCACTCTGCTATGAGCCAGAGCCATTCGGTCTGCGCTCGGCCCGAGAGGCGGTTGCCGGCGATTTTCTCCGGCGCGGCAGTGCGGTGAAGTCGAGCCGTGTCGTACTGACCGCGAGCACGAGCGACGCGTACTCGCTTCTGTTCAAATTACTGTGCGATCCCGGCGACGTGGTTCTTGCGCCGAGGCCAAGCTATCCGCTCGTCGAGCACCTGACCGAGCTGGACGGCGTTGTGCTGGACCACTACGGTCTGGAGTTTCACGGGCAGTGGGCGATCGACGTTCATGCGCTGCACGAGAAGCTGTCTGCCCCGGCCGGCAAGCGGATACGCGCCATCGTCGTGATTAGCCCGAACAATCCGACGGGATCGGTGGTGAACGATGCGGAGCTCGATGCCCTTGCCGTGCTTGCGCGCGACCATGACCTTGCGCTTATCGCCGATGAAGTGTTTGCCGACTACCCGCTGTCGGGGTTGCCGCCCGCAAGTGTGCTTCGGCAGCAGACCGCGCTGACCTTCTCCCTAGGCGGACTATCCAAATCCGTAGGTCTGCCCCAGGTGAAGCTGGGATGGATGGCCATCGGCGGTCCTTCCGCCCTCGTTGAAGAGGCCATGGATCGCCTCGAGATGATCTGCGATGCGTACCTGTCGGTTTCGACGCCGGTGCAGGTGGCGGTGCCGAATTTGTTGAAATCCGGAGCCGCGGTTCGGACGCAGATTCAGCAGCGTGTGCGTGAGAATCTTGCGTCGCTGCGCGACATGGCTTCGGCGTGTCCAGGCTGTTCGGTCATGCCGGCCGAAGCCGGCTGGTATGCCGTCATGCAGGTTCCTGCGGTCAAATCCGAAGAAATGATCGTGCTCGACGTGCTCGACCGGACCGGCGTCCTCGTCCATCCCGGTTATTTCTATGATTTCGAGCGTGAGGCATTCCTCGTGATGAGCCTTCTCCCCGAAAGCGGCGCATTCGCATCTGCCGTGCAGACCCTCCTGAGCGAGATCGGCCGTCTTCGATGATGCAGCCGCGCCGGGCAGGTGTCAGCGTTCCATTGTTCTCCCTTCGTTCGACGCGAAGCTGGGGTATCGGCGAAATTGGCGACATACCGCTTCTGGCCGGTTGGCTCCGATCGGCGTGTCAATCGGTGCTTCAGATTCTTCCGCTCAACGAGCTGGCACCGTCAGAATCCTCTCCCTACTCCGCCCTGAGTGCGATGGCCATCGATCCCCAGTTCATCAGTGTCTGGATGATGGAAGACGGTGAGGTGTTCGAGGACGCGTGGAAGCGTGAGGTCGACGCGGTCAGGTGCGCGCCGAGAATCGATTACAAGGCGGTTCGCCGCCTGAAGGATCGCGCGCTGCGAGCGTCGTTCGACCGATTCTTGCAGACTGAGTGGTCACTCGACACAGACAGAGCCGCTGCGCTTCGATCGTTTGTGGAGGCCGAATCGTGGTGGCTTGACGAATACAGCCTCTACCGCGCGTTGCGCGCGCAGGCCGGTGAGCTGCCGTGGACCGAATGGCCGGCCGAGCTTCGCGACCGGGACCGTTCGGCGCTCGAACACGCGCGCGTGACCTTGTCTCGCGACATGCTTTTCTATCAATACGTGCAGTGGATTGCGGCTGAGCAGTGGCAGGCCGTGCGCATGGGGATCGAGGGCATCGAGATTCTCGGTGATTTTCCATTCATGGTGACGGTCGACAGCGCTGACGTCTGGAGCCGGCAGGAAGACTTCATGCTCGACGCCTCGGTCGGCACGCCACCCGATGCCTTCAGCGAGACAGGCCAGGAGTGGGGGCTACCACCGTACAACTGGGATAGAGCGCGCACGACCAACTTCGAGTGGCTTCGGATGCGCGCGCGGAGGCAGGCCGATCTCTACGACGGCTTTCGCGTCGATCATCTGGTCGGCTTTTACCGGACATACGTGCGGCCGCTCGATGGACGGAAGCCGTATTTCATGCCGCCGGACGAGATCGCACAGACCGCGCTCGGCGAGACCACGATGCGGATCATCATCGACACGGGAGCTGACGTCAGCGCCGAAGATCTCGGAACAGTTCCCGACTTTGTCCGGGCGTCGATCGCGCGTCTCGGTTTGCCGGGTTACAAGGTCCTGCTCTGGGAACCTGGCGATCCGGCTCTGTATCCGGCGACGTCGGTCGCAATGACAGGCACGCACGACACCGAGACGCTGGCCGTGTGGTGGGAGTCGATGTCCGCGGAGGAACGTCAGCGCTTTGGCGCTCTTCCTTCCAAGTACGACAACACTGTGCGAGACAGTGTTCTCGAGCGAATCTACAACTCCGGCTCGAATCTCGTCCTTGTGCCGATGCAGGACATCTTCGGATGGCGCGAGCGCGTCAATCATCCCGCGACGATCAGCGACGCGAACTGGACGTACACGCTTCCATGGCCCGTCGATCGTTTTGATGTGGAACCGGAGGCTGTTGAACGCGCCAATCGGCTGTCCGCGTGGAGTCGTGATGCAGGACGCTGGGACGTGCCTCCCGAGAACGACGATTGACGGGGGGCTTTCACCGCTTTCGGCCTGTTACAAAAGCGTGATTCGGCCGCCCGCCTTGTAAGTCGCCTTCTCATAGATTCGCAGATTCAGGCCGGAAACGTCGAATTGGCATCGGGCACGGATTCCGCTGTACAGGCCCTGTGGACGTGTCTGCCGCCAAGTCGATGTCTGCTTCGGATGAAGTTCTTTTCAAAGATGGTCTCGGCGACCGGCTTCTGATTCGGGATAACAACGGGCGC
This sequence comes from Vicinamibacterales bacterium, assembly GCA_963811435.1. Taxonomy (GTDB): domain Bacteria; phylum Acidobacteriota; class Vicinamibacteria; order Vicinamibacterales; family JAMQPK01; genus JAMQPK01. The sequence continues at coordinate 436,458 of CAWERD010000002.1, read as the reverse complement.
CCCACACACGAGTCGCTGCTGATTCGGCCGGAGCTCACATCCATCCCCGCCTTCGAATTTGCGCTCAACGAGCGCATCTGGCTGGTGGAGAAGTTCGATCACCCGGCATTCCTGACCATTCGCAATATCGTTCGCGTGCCGGGAAGGCTGACGACGATCAGTCTGGTTCACGACTTGACGGGGGGCACGCGCCTTTCTGAAGTGCTGGAGCGCGCCGAGTCGAGCGGGCAGACGATTTCAGCGTCGGCCGCCGTGTTCGTGTTGAAGCACGTGCTCGACGGCATTGCCGAGCTGCATCGGCAGAGCGGCGAGCTTGCTCACGGTGCGCTCTCGCCGGAGCGGATCGTGATCGCCGACGGTCGCGTGCGCATTGCCGATTACGTGCTCGGTTCGGCTATCGAGCAGCTTCGATTTACGCAAGAGCGGTACTGGAAGGAGCTCAGAATCGGCGTGGGCTCGTCGGCGGGAGGCGTGCGCCTCGATCGCCCGGTGGACGTCGCGCAGGCCGCCATGATTGCCGTGGCGATGTTTGCCGGCCGCCCGCTGCGCGATAACGAGCATCTCGGCGGTCTCGGGGATTTGCTGACGAGCATCACTGTTCCGCAGTCGGTTCGCTCATGGCTCCTGAAGGCGCTCCAGATGGATCCGCGCCGCGTGTTCATCCATGCGGGCGAAGCCTCGAAGGCGTTGGATGAGGCGATCGCCGAAGCCGGCATACGGCCGGCGCGCCGGGATCTCGATGCGCTCACCGGAGGGCGATCTGTGGTGACTCCACTGAAGCCGGCCGCGACCATCAAGCCACCCGCCACGCTGCCGGCATACGTCGTCGCGCCGACGCCGAGGCTGGCACCGCTGATGACGAAACCACCGTCTTCACCACCCAAGCCGAAACGCGACGCGTGGCAGGCGCACGATACCGATCCACGCCAGTTCAGTTGGCAGAGCACAGCCGCTGCCACGCCCGGGGGGCCTGTGAGTGGATTCAAGAAATTTCTCTGGACGGCGTTGCTGATTCTTGCAATGACCTGTGCATTTACCGCAGCGCAGTACGTCCCAGCGCCTGAATGGCTGTTCTCCAAGACCGGCACGCTGGTCATCGAATCGAATCCGCAAGGGCTCGCGGTTTTCGTCAACGGCCAATCGCACGGCGTGACGCCGCTGACACTGAAGGTCCAGGCCGGCATCCACGAGGTCGAGCTGCGTGGGCCGGGCAAACCCAGGATCTTCAAGGTGCACGTCACGCGCGGCGATCGCGTCGCGCAGTACATCGAGTTCTTCCGCCGCTAACAGGACACACAGAAGACACAAAGACGGGCTGAGAACACAGAGAACGTCAGTTTTTCTCTGTGCTCTCTGTTGTCCTCTGTGAGCTCTGTGTCCTGAGTACTCAATCTCATATAATTAAAGGTTCGAGATGGCTGTCATCCGACCCTTCCGTGCGCTTCGTCCGGTTCCTGCCGCCGCCCCTCGCGTTGCCGCCGTTCCCTACGATGTCGTCGACACCGAAGAGGCGCGCGCGCTGGCCGCTGGTAATTCGCTGAGCTTTCTGCACGTGTCACGCGCCGAGATCGACCTTCCGCCAGGTACGGATCCGCACGATGACATGGTGTATCGGACGGCTGTCGACCGGTACCGCGCCTTGAAGCGCGATGCGCCGTTCGTACAGGAGACCGAGCCGTCGCTGTATCTCTATCACCTCGACTACGACGGTCACGGCCAGACGGGCGTGGCGGCCAGTTATTCGCTTGCTGAGTACGACGTCAACGCCATCAAGAAGCACGAGCGCACGCGGAAGGACAAAGAGGACGATCGCACGAGGCACATGGTCGAGCTGCGGGCTCAAACAGGCCCGGTGTTTCTGGCGTATCGTCCGAATGCACAGATCGATGAGATGGTTCGGGGCATCCGCTCTGCGGAAGAGCCGCTCATCGACTTTACGGCGCTCGACGGCGTTCGCCATGCCCTCTGGCAGGTCAGTCCACGCCAGGTGCCGGCATTTGTACAGGCCTTCGAAACCGTGGACGCACTCTACATTGCCGACGGACACCATCGTGCGGCAAGCGCGGCACGTGCGCGCGACGCTGTGCGCGACTCGGACGAGGTGAAATTTTTTCTGGCCGTGGCGTTTCCGTCAGATCAGCTGCGCATCCTGCCGTACAACCGCGTGGTTCGCGACCTGAACGGGATGACGTCCCACCACTTCCTTGGCGAAGTCGCGCGCCGGTTCGCGATGAAGTCGGGTCCTGCGGAGCCCTCTGCGAAGGGCATGGTGTCGATGTATGTGGCCGGGCACTGGCATAGCATCGATTTGGAAAGCGGTGGCATTTCCGGCACGAGCGTCATCGACCGGCTCGATGGCAACGTCCTGCAGGAGCGTTTGCTCACGCCGATTCTCGGCATTCAGGACGTGCGGACTGACAAGCGCATCGACTTTGTCGGCGGGGCAAAAGGCACAAAAACGCTCGAGCAACTGGTGGATAGCGGAAGGATGGCGGTAGCGTTTTCCATGTACCCCGTCAGCATCGTGGAGCTGATGGACGTGTCCGACGGCGGGGACATCATGCCGCCGAAGTCGACATGGTTCGAGCCCAAACTACGAGATGGATTGCTGATTCATGAAATCTGATCGCGTGTTCAACTTCTCGGCGGGACCGGCCGTGCTGCCGCTTCCCGTACTCGAGCAGGCGCAAAGCGAGCTCGTCTCACTTCCCGGCGTCGGCATGTCGATTCTCGAAGTGAGTCATCGCTCCAGGGTGTTCGAGGACGTCCTGTTTCGCGCCGAGGCCGACATCAGACAGCTCGCGAACGTGCCGCCCGACTACAAGGTGCTTTTCCTGCAGGGCGGAGCGAGCCTGCAATTCGCCATGGTCCCGATGAACCTGCTTGCGGCCGACTCGACGGCCGACTACCTCGTGACCGGGGTATGGGCGATGAAGGCCGCCGAAGAGGCGAAGAAGATCGGCAAGGTCCACATCGCGGCGACGACCAAGGCGGAGCAGTTCACGAGGGTCCCGCGCGCTGAAGAAATTGTCCTGACGCCGGGCGCGGCGTACGTGCACATGACATCGAACAACACGATCTACGGAACCGAGTGGAAGGATCTTCCCGACGTCGGCGACCTTCCGCTGGTGAACGACACCTCGTCCGACATGTTCAGCCGCCCGATCGACGTCGCGAGGCACGCGCTCATTTACGCGGGCGCGCAGAAGAACATGGGTCCGGCCGGCGTCACGGTGGTCATCATTCGCGAAGATCTGCTCGCCCGGTCGCCGGCCTCGCTTCCGGTCATGTTGAGCTACGCGGTGCACGCCGAAAACGGATCGCTCTACAACACCCCGCCCGTGTTCGCCATCTACATGCTCGGGCTGGTGATGCGCTGGCTGGTCGGCCAGGGGGGCTCGACGCCATCGCCGGGACGAACGAGCGAAAGGCGAGCAAGCTCTACGCCGAGATCGACCGGACTGGTTTCTATCGCGGTACCGCGCAGAAGGACAGCCGATCCCTGATGAATGTGACATTCCGCCTGGCGACCGAAGAGCTCGAGAAGCAGTTCATCAAAGAAGGGGAGAAAGCCGGTCTGGACGGTTTGAAGGGCCACCGATCCGTTGGCGGCATCCGTGCGTCAATCTACAACGCGTTTCCCGAAGCCGGAGTCGACGCGCTCGTGAATTTCATGCAGGAGTTCGAACGGCGCAACGGCTGATGTGGTAGGCTGTCGCGCGTGCTCCGCCAGCTTTTGTGGTGTCTGCTCACCTCTGCGCTCGTCACGCAGGTCGCGGTCTTCAGCACGACCATTTTTCTTCACCGGAGCGCCACCCATAAGGCGCTCGAGCTTCATCCCGCAGTCGCATTCCTTTTCCGCCTCTGCCTCTGGATTACGACCGGCCTCTGCACGCGCGAATGGGTGGCGGTGCATCGCAAGCACCACGCCTTCACGGAAGTCGAAGGGGATCCTCACAGCCCTCACCTGCACGGGTTCTGGTCGGTGCAGTTCGGCAACGTCTTCCATTACCTGAAGGAAGCGAAGAACCCGGAGACGCTCGATCGCTACGCCCGTGATATTCAGGATGACGTGTTCGATCGCCTCGCGTTTCGTTATGGGTTCGTCGGACCGCTGCTGGGCATTGCCGGTCTCTGTCTGGTGCTTGGCTTCTGGTGGGGGCTACTCGCGGCGGCCGTTCACCTGGTCATGTATGTCTTCGTGCTGTCGTCGTCCATCAATGGGCTGTGCCATTACATCGGTTACAGGAATTTCGACAATACAGCCACCAATATCCGATGGGTTGCCGTGCTGACCGGCGGAGAAGGGCTGCACAACAACCATCATGGTCATCCGCGCAGCCCCAAGTTCAGCGCGCGTCCCAGCGAGATCGATCCCGCGTGGCCGGTGATTAGGCTGCTCGTCGCGTTGAAGCTCGCGCATCCCTACAAAACGATCGAACAGATCTACGAGTGAGTCGTTCCGCCGCCAAACGATCGCCGCCTTCTGCGGCGGCGCCTTCTGCGGCGCAGTGGCTCGCCGGGCTGTTGCTCGCCTTCTGGAGTGTCGTGCGCCAGCTCTGCGTGCTGCGTCCGCCACGCCTCGACGAGCGCGGGTGCGCCGCCGTGTAGCTCGAGCCACATGAGCGCGGCCGGAAACGCGCTGCGATGCATGATCGCGCGCCGGTGCCGGGGTGACGCGTGCTCGTCGCGCAGATGGCGCTGCAGTATCAGCACCTGCCGCAGGAATTCGACGTCGCGGCGTGCGAGTGGAAGAATGCCGAAGCGCGCTCCCAGTTCTTTCGCGCGGCCGTGATGCTGCTCGAGAAGCCCGAGCGGGATGAGGAGAGAGCCCAGCAGGATGGCGTTGCCGAGCGCCTCCGGATTCCGCTTGAACGACCGGCGGTAGTTGTCGACGGCTGAAAGCGATTGCCAGAAGGTTGCCGAGATGCGCCCGGGCACTTCCGGTGCGATGGCGGCGAGCAACCCCGTGTCCACCAGCATCCGGAATGTGTTTTCGGCGAAGCCGGCCCGCATCACCTTGTAGGTCTCTTCCATCAGGCGCGCCGGAGCACTGCGCGCAAGCTCGCCGCGGTACCGTTCGATGGCCCGGAGGATGGGCTCGTCGATCCTGAAGTCGAGCCGCGCGGCCAGGGCTACCGCTCTCAGCATGCGCACCGGATCTTCCTGAAAACGCTCTTCGGGAACGCCGATGCAGCGGATGAGACCGGCGCGAATATCGTCGAGCCCGCCGACGTAATCGATGATCGACCGGGTCTCGATGTCGTAGAAGAGCGCGTTCAGCGTGAAATCGCGGCGGAACGCGTCTTCCTGTGGCGTGCCGAAGGTGTTGTCGTGATGGATGAGCAAGTCGGCATCGTCGATTGCCGTGCCAGTCGGCGCAGACACTGGCGGCACCACCACCGGCTCTTCCTCTGTGCCCGCCGGAATCTGGCGCCGGAAGGTTGCCACTTCGATGACCTTCGGCCCGAACTTGATGTGCGCCAGACGGAAACGCCGGCCGATGATCCAGCAGTTCCGGAAGAGGCGCTTGACCTGGTATGGATGCGCGGAAGTGCCGATGTCGAAGTCCTTCGGCGTCCGGCCGAGCAGGAGATCGCGCACGCTGCCCCCGACGAGATAGGCGATGTAATTGAACTGACGCAGACGGTACAGGACCTTGAGGGCGTCCGCGTCGATGTGCTGGCGTGAAATCGGGTGCTCGCTCCTCGGGATGATGACGGGATCGGACATCGGCGTCACGACTTCGCTTCCCGCCAGTTCGGGCCGACGCCGACATCGACCGTCAGCGGGACGGCCAGCTCCGCCGCACCCTGCATGGCCTCTCGCACCAGCTCGACGACCCCTGCCACCGATTCCTCGGGGCTCTCGATCAACAGCTCGTCGTGAACGGTCAGGATCATTCGCGCCCGGTCGGTCGCGAGCACTTCGTGCACACGCAGCATGGCGCGCTTGAGAATATCCGCGGCTGCGCCCTGAATCGGGAAAATTCACGGTCATCCGCTCTGCCTGCTGGCGGATCTGGCCGTTGCGGCTGTTCAGCTCGGGAATCATGCGGCGCCGGCCGAACATCGTCTCGACGTACCCCTTGGTCCGTGCATGTTCGAGCGTGCTGTCGATGAATGTCTGCACGCGCGGGTATCCACCGAAGTACGCGTCGATGAACTCCTGCGCTTTGGCAGGCGTCACGCCGATGTCCTTGGCGAGCGTGAACGCGGTTTTGCCGTACAGGAGCGCATAGTTGATGATCTTCGATCGGCGTCGCAGCTCGTGCTTGTCGAGGCCGCTGGCAGGGCCGAACACTTTCAGCGCCGTTCGATCGTGAATGTCCTCACCTCGCCGAAAGGCCTCAATCAACGCCTCGTCCTGCGCAAGGTGCGCGAGCACCCGCAGCTCGATCTGCGAGTAGTCGGCGGAAATCAGCACGAATCCAGCGTCGGCGATGAAGGCGCGGCGGATTTCCCGTCCGAGGTCCGTTCGAATCGGGATGTTCTGCAGGTTCGGATCGCTGCTGCTGAGCCGCCCGGTCGCCGCCACCGCCTGATTGAACGACGTGTGGACCCGAGCCGTCCGCGAGTGCACGAGCTGCGGAAGGGCGTCGATGTAGGTGCCCTTCAGCTTCATCAGCGCACGCCATTCGAGGATGAGCTTCGGCAGCTCGTTTGTGAGGGCCAGCTCCTCGAGGACATCGACCGCCGTCGACGCCACGCGTGTCTTGCCCGTGCGTTTGGCGGTCGGCAGTTCGAGCTTTTCGAAAAGAATGGCCGAGAGCTGCTTTGGCGAGTTGATGTTGAACTCTTCACCCGCCAGCTCGAAAATTCTTGCGCTGCGAGCCGCCAGATCGGCGTCGATCCGCTGCGACTGGCTCGCGAGCGCGGGCAGGTCGATCCGCACGCCGTAGCGCTCGATTTTGGCGAGCACGGGCACGAGCGGAAGCTCGAGGTCGCGGAAGAGCGATTCCAGACCGTTCTCGCGCAGCTTTGCGCCGAGCTTCTCCTCGAGCTGCCACGCCAGGTCTGAACGCTCGCCGGCAAAGCTCAACAAGGCGGCAGCCGGCAGATGGGGCAGCGCGATGGCCTTCTGGCCCGTGCCGCAGATGTCGTCCTCGGTCAGCGCCTTGTACCCCAGATACTCGAGTGCGATTTCCTCGATGGTGTGGCTCGATCGTGTCGCGTCGAGCACGTAGCTCGCCAGCATCGTGTCGAAGTCGAGACCCTTCAGCTCGATGCCTTCGTGCGAGAGCATCATGAGATCGAACTTCAGGTCGTGGCCGATCTTCGCGATCGACGGGTTCTCGAGGACTCCCTTCAGCGCCGCGAGGGCCGGCAGGCCGCTAATCGCCGAGGGCTCATCGAGCGCCGTGTGGCCAATCGGCAGATACCAGGCGCGCCGTGCGCCCGTGGAGAAGGCGATGCCCACGAGCGACGCACGCATGGCTCCCGGGCAATCACCGATGACGCTCAGCGCGAATCGGCCGGCGCCCTGCAACTCGGCGACGAGTGAGGCCAGACCTTCCTCAGTGTTGATGACTTTGTAATCGGCATCGACCGTGTCGGCGGTCGGCGCGAACTCCGTGACAAGCGATCGAAAGCCGAGCGTCGAGAACAGCTCGAAGCACTTTTGGCGATTCGGCCCGCGATAGTCGAAGCACGACATGTCGACGGAGGGAAGCGGCACATCGGTACGGATGCGTAGGAGCACACGGCTCTCGCGTGCCGAGTCGGCGTGGGTCGTCAACAGCTCGCGTTTCTTGCCGCCGAGCGTTGGAGCGTTTTCGAGCAGGGCATCGAGCGAGCCATGCGTTGAAATCAGCTCGCGCGCGCCTTTCTCGCCGATGCCGGGCACTCCCTTGATGTTGTCGATCGAGTCGCCCATCAGCGCGAGCACGTCAACGACCTGCTCAGGCGCCACACCAAACTTTGTCTTCACGGCTTCCGCGTTGTACCACGCGCCCTCATCGCGCGGGTTGAACACGCGGATGCCTTTCTCGTCGTCGACGAGCTGAAAAAAATCCTTGTCGCCCGTGACGATGACGGCGGGCCGCCCATCGGCCACGGCCCTCATGGCCAGCGTGCCGATGACGTCGTCGGCCTCGAACCCGGCGTAGGTCAGGACCTGGACGCCAAGCGCCTCGCACGCCTGATGCACGAAGCCGATCTGTTCGGCGAGATCGGAGGGCATCGGGGCGCGGTTCGCCTTGTAGTCGTCGCGAAGCTCGGAACGAAAGGTCGGGCCGCGAAGGTCGAACGCGGCGGCAATACATTCAGGGTTGTGATCGGCAATCAGCTTGCGCAGCATGGTGACGAAGCCGTAGATGGCATTCGTCGATCGACCGTCTGGACCCGTGAGACCGCGTATCGCGTGGTAGGCGCGATACATCTGGTTGCTGCCGTCGATGAGAAACAGGGTGGGTTTCGCCAAGCGGTCCGAAGCTATCTAAGTCAGTATATCATTTGGAGTTATGGCTTTCGGGCGGCTTCTCGCCCTTCTGGTGGTCGTGCTGACGTCAGCCGCATGTCAGCAAGTCGGCCTTATCAAACAGTACCAGTACGATGAACGCGTCGAGCTGTCGCTGGACGGCTCGGCTATTGTCGACATCAACGCGTCGATTCCTGCGCTCGTGGCCCTTCGAGGTGCGACACTGAGCGTCGATCCGGAAGCGCGTTTCGACCGGCAGGCGTTCCGCCAGCTTTACGAAGGGCCGGGCGTGACCGTCCGCGACGTCAGCGCGTTCAGGCGTCATGGCCGGCGGTTCGCGCATGTGCGTCTCGAGGTGAGCGACATTCTGCAGCTGCCTCGCCTCGTGCCGCTCTCGTGGTCGCGGTATCGCCTGGAACGGCTGGAGCAGGAGTTCCGTTTCGTGCAGGAGGTCGGTCCCGCCGCCCAGCTGGAGATAGGCGATGTCGGCTGGACGGGCAACGAGCTGGTCGCGTTTCGCGTGCACCTTCCAAGCCGGATACATTTTCACAACTCGCCTCTTGGCGTCGAGCGCGGCAACATCCTCGTCTGGGAACAACCGCTTCGTGATCGGCTCGCGGGCATGCCGCTTCGAATGGAAGCGCGTATGGAAACCGAGTCGATCCTTTACCGGACGTTATGGCTTTTCCTCGGCACATTCACGGCGGCGATGGCTGTTCTGGCTCTCATCATCTGGTGGGTCAGTCGCAAGGGAAGGAGCGTAGTACCTGCATGAACTCTTCATTCGGCGCGAAGCCCGCGGTGTTGCGCTGCAGCCGCTGCGGTACGTTCGTCGACTGGGCCGACGCGCGCGCGCAGGTCGTATGCGAATGCCGTCCGCGCATCGAATTGCCGCCCGTGCTCGTGCGCGAGGCTGCCGATGCCGAACGCGCAGAGGCGCTGGAGCTGTTCCGCCGCGACTTTGGCCGAAGCGGGATCGTCGCCTTCGGACAGTTGATGGACCTCGACGCCTCGCCCGCGCTCGTGGCGGAGATGAACGGAGAGGTTGCTGGCGCGCTCGCGTACCGCCTCGTCGACACGGGCCTGCATATCGTGGCGCTCGCAACGGATCCGATGTGGCAGCGTTCGGGAGTTGGCGGCCACCTCGTGGCCGAAGCCGAGCTGCTGGCCCGCCGATTGAAAATTCCCCGCGTGATCGTGTCGATGACCAACGACAACCTGCCGTCTCTCTATTTCTACCAGCGCCGCGGATACTACGTCGCCGAATGGATCCCGAACGGCGCCGCCATATTGTCGAAAAGCGCAGGCCTCGCCGGTTTCGGTGGCATCCCGATTCGCGATGAAGTGAGACTCGAAAAGACCATGGTGTAGGTGAATAGGGCTAAGGGCATAGGGCTCAGAGGGCTTAGGGTGAGGGCTAAGCCCCGGAGAAACTATCGCGGCGCCATGCGGATCGCGCCATCGAGTCGTATCACCTCGCCGTTCAGCATCTCGTTCTCGATGATGTGCTTCACGAGCGCGGCGTATTCGGCCGGCTTGCCGAGACGCGGCGGAAACGGCACCTGGGTCGCCAGGCTGTCGCGCGCGGCTTGAGGCAGGCTGCCCATCAACGGCGTATCAAAGATGCCTGGCGCAATCGTCATCACGCGGATGCCGAATCGTGCGAGCTCGCGCGCGACTGGGCAGCGTCATTGCGACGATGCCGCCCTTTGACGCCGAGTACGCTGCCTGCCCAATCTGCCCGTCGAACGCCGAAACCGACGCGGTGTTGACGATGACGCCACGCTCACCACTCGACGTGGGCTCGCTGACGCTCATCATCGCCGAGGCCAGCCGAATCACGTTGAAGGTGCCGGTGAGATTCGTCTGGATGACGCGCGCGAACGTATCGAGGGAATGCGCCCCGTTCTTCCCAAGCACTTTCTCGGCGAGAACGATCCCTGCTGCGTTGACGACGCCGCGCAGGCTGCCCAGCTGCGCAGCAATGCCGAGCCCGCGCTGGACGCTCGACTCGTCGGCCACATCCACGAGCGCAAATCGGGCCTTGTCACCGAGGTCGCCGGCGATTTGGGTGCCGCGAGGCTCGTTCACGTCGGCGACGACGACGCTTGCACCCGATTCGGCGAGCAGGCGGACCGTGGCTTCCCCAAGCCCTGAGGCGCCGCCGGTCACGAAAAAAACGTGGTTCTGAAGCTGCAAGGACTAGTGGATGACCGTCTGCGTCTTTTTCTCTGCCGTGTCGACGGCGCGGCGAACCGCGTCATAGTCGTTCGGCAGATCGATAGGCTTGTTCGCCAGCCTCGACGACACATTGGCCAGCGTGCCCGAATGGTAGGCGACTTTGAAGTCCGTGAACTTCAGGCCGTTGGCTGTTGAAATGACGACGACGCGATCGTGCGGTTTGACGCGACCCTGCTCGCGCAGCTTGATCAAGGCCGCAAGCGCAACACCGGTGTGCGGGCAGTTGAACATGCCCGTGCGATCGGCGCGGGCAGAGGCGTCGGCAAGCTCGGATTCGCTCGCCTGCTCGACGATGCCGTTGTACTTCTCCAGAGCGCGAATGGCCTTCTTCACCGATACCGGATTGCCAATCTGAATCGCGGACGCGAGCGTCGGCTTCGCCGTCACCGCATGGAACTCCCAGTTGTTCTTGTAGGCCAGATACAGCGGATTGGCCGCCGCGGCCTGCGCGACGACGATTCGAGGGCGCTTGGTAATGAGGCCGAGCGATTCCATCATGTCGAAGCCGGCGCCGAGCGCGCTGACGTTTCCGAGGTTTCCGCCCGGAATGATGATGACATCGGGCACCGACCAGTCGAACTGCTGCACGATCTCGACGCCGACGGTCTTCTGGCCCTCGAGACGCAGGCTGTTCATCGAGTTGGCGAGGTAGACGCCTTCCTCGACCGAGAGCCGCTGGACAATCGCCATGCAGCCGTCGAAATCGGTGTCGAGCGACAGCACGAGTGCGCCGTTGGCGAGCGGCTGAACCAGCTGCGCCGTCGAGACTTTGCCTCGCGGCAGGATGACAATCGTCGGAATCTCGGCGGCCGCCCCATAGGCGGCAAGTGAGGCTGACGTGTCGCCCGTGGACGCGCAGGCCACCGCGCGCACCGGCTTCTTGTCGGCAATCATCTGCCGGACGACCGACACGAGCACCGTCATCCCGAGATCTTTGAAGGATCCGGTGTGCGACTGGCCGCACATCTTGATCCAGAGCTCGTCCATGCCGAGCTCGCGGCCGAATCGCTCGGCCCACATCAGGTTGGTGCCCCCTTCGTCCATCGAGACGATGTTCTCGTCGCGGACACCCGGGCAGACCCACTCTTTCTTCCCCCACACCGCCGAGCCGTAGGGCCATTCCGTCCGTTTGTAGCGGTCGTCGAACAGCCGCTTCCATTCCGCGGCACTGCGCCCGCGAAGGGCTTCGAGGTCGTGCGACACTTCGAGCAGATCGCCGCATTTCGGGCAGCGATACAGCGGTTGCTCGAGGTCGTATTCGCCGTCGCAGCCGGCGATGCACTTGAAAACGGCCCGGTATTTCATTGTTCGTCGCAAATATATTAGCTTAGACGCCCGATGACTGTGCGAAAACCCGTCGTGCTCATAACCGGCGCCAACGGTGAGATTGGCCACGCGCTGGTCGCCAATCTTGCGCAGAAACGCAACAAGGCCGTTGTCTCGCTCGACGTCAACGCGCTGGATCCGCACATTGCGAAGCTCGTCCACCGTGAAGTCACCGGCTCGATTCTCGACAAGAACCTGCTCGAGCGCATCCTGTCTGAGTTCGAAGTCGACCTGATCTTTCATCTGGCGGCCCTGCTGTCGACGCGATCCGAATTCACGCCGATGGCGGCGCATCACGTCAACGTCGAAGGGACGCTCAACCTCCTGGAATTTGCGGCGCGCGAAACAGAGTCGCACGGCCGGCCCGTCGTGTTCGTGTATCCGTCGTCGATTGCCGCCTATGGGCTTCCCGATCTCGACATGCGGCGGAAGGCCGGGCGGGTTCGCGAGGACGACTGGAACAAGCCCATCACGATGTATGGGTGCAACAAGCTGTATTGCGAACATCTCGGGCGGTACTACTCCAGGCACTACAAGCTGCTCCTGGAAGCGCGCGCGCCACGCGTCGATTTCCGCTGTGTCAGGTTTCCGGGATTGATTTCGGCGGTGACGGTGCCGTCCGGCGGGACGTCCGATTACGCATCGGAGATGATTCACGCGGCCGCGCGCGACGAGCCGTATGCATGTTTCGTCCGCCCCGACTCGAGAATCCCGTTCATGGCCATGCCCGATGCGATCGAGGCGCTGCTGAAGCTTTCAACCGCGCAGGCGAACCGTCTGTCGAACTCGGCGTACAACGTGCGCGCGTTCAATCCATCGGCCGATGAGATTCGCGCGTTGGTGCAGCGCGCATTTCCGGAAGCGTCGATCACCTACAGCGTCGACGCAAAGCGACAGAGCATCGTCGATTCGTGGCCGGAAGACGTCGACGATACGGCTGCGCGCCGCGACTGGGATTTCAGCCCTGAGTACGATTTCGAGCGTGCGTTCCATGAGTACCCTGATACCGACCATCACCAAGAGGGGATCGGCCCGTCCATGATCGCGATCGTCATTGCCAGACCAGGGGGACCTGAGGTCCTGCAGCCCATCGAGATGGCGGTACCGAAACCGGGCCCGCGGGAAGTGCTGATCCGTGTTGCAGCGGCGGGAGTGAATCGTCCTGATCTGATGCAGCGCGAGGGGAAGTACCCGCCTCCGCCAGGGGCGACCGATATTCCCGGCCTCGAGGTGTCGGGCAGAATTGCGGCGTGTGGTCCCGCCGTCGAGCGCTGGCGCGAAGGGGATGAGGTGTGCGCGCTCGTCTCGGGCGGCGGCTATGCCGAGTTCTGCGTCGTGCCCGACGTGCAATGTCTTCCGATCCCAAGGGGTCTCGACCTCGTGTCCGCCGGCGGCGTACCCGAAACCTTTTTCACGGTCTGGATGAATGTCTTCGAACGTGGTCATCTGCGCGACGGAGAGTCCCTCCTGGTGCATGGGGGCGCCAGCGGCATCGGGACCACGGCAATTCAGATGGGGCGCGCATTTGGCGCCCGTGTGTTTGCCACCGCTGGTACAGACGAGAAATGCCATGCGTGCGAGCGGCTCGGCGCGGAGCGTGTCATCAACTACAAGACAGAAGACTTTGTCGCGGCCCTGCTGGCGCTCACAGGCGGCCGCGGCGTCGACGTGATTCTCGACATGGTGGGGGCGCCGTATTTCAGCCGGAACGTCGATCTCCTCGCGCTCGAAGGCCGGCTCCTGCAGATTGCGGTGATGCACGGTGCAAAGGCCGAGATCAATCTCGTGCGCCTCCTGCGCCAGCGCCTCACGATTACCGGCTCAGTTCTGCGCGCTCGAACGGTGGACGAGAAGGGTGCGATTGCGAGCAACCTCGAGCGTTCCGTGTGGCCGCTCGTCGAGGCAGGGAAGATCCGGCCGGTGATTTACGCCACGTTTACGTTGAGACAGGCTGCCGAAGCCCATCGCCTGATGGAATCCGGCAGCCACATCGGGAAGATTCTGCTTACGGTCTAGCAGCGTACGCGCGCGAGTAGCTGTTGCGGCTGTTGGTCACGGTGAACGAGCCGTCGGTCCGCGCAGACACTTTGATGTAATGCGCAGGCGTATGGGCGGCGTTTCCGCCGGGTCCGGCCGGAGGCGTCGGCGCCCCGGTGAGAATCGCCGCGAGCTGATCGCGCTCGTCGATATTCGCAATCATGACGGCAGGCGTATTGTGCTCAACGCCGGCTGCATACGACCAGTGCAGCTGCCAGATGTCTTCCAGGCCGGGCGACGTTTCGAGCGTCTGGAACGTCTGCACGGCTCCACCCTTGCGGGTGCCGTTGTTCATGACCGCCACGCGCGGCTGCAGCGCGTGCACGATGACGGGCGCCCCGGATTGATCCAGGCCGTGGTGCGTCGTCAGATACAGATCGATGGTGCCGATCTGGTTGGTCGGACACATCAGCTGGAATTCCCGGCTCCATGTCAGATCGCCGAGATCGATCATGCGGAACCGGCCGTAGTTCATGACGAAGCCCGCCGATTGATGATTGTCCGGATCGACTTTGCTCTCGTCGCGCTCTTTGTGGTTCGCGCAGAGCGGGTTCGGCCTGCCGGCGCCGGGCGCCTTCGGCAACGTCGTCTTGAGCGGGACGCTGTCGCTCATGACGGCGGTCGTATCCGTGCCCGCGAACGCGAGCTTGAAGCCCGGCTTTACGACGGTGCGCGGAATCGTCTTGTAAAACTCGGCGTAGGCTGTCTGGAACTTCTGGATGTTCGGCCGGTCCCCCTCGATCGACGGACCGTGGTCGTACAGATTTTTGATGGGAACCTGCTGCGCGATTGCGAACAGGCTGCCGTAGTGGTCGCCGTGATAGTGCGTCATCCAGAAGTGATCGATCTGCTTGACGCCGGCGAGCTTCAGCACTTCCATGATGCGATTCAAATCGCGATCGCCCGCGTTGCCGGCATCGACGAGCAACGTCTGACCGGCGGGAGACACGAACAACGTCGATTGCCCGCCTTCCGTGTCGATGAAATACATGTCGAGCGTTTTTCCTGCCGGCGCCTGGGCCGACGAGGACATCGGCATCACGCACACGGTTAACGCACACACCAAGGGCAAAAATCTACGCATGCGGTATCCTTAGGGCTGCGATTCTAGGCCATACGCGGCCCGGACGCGACCGGAGAATTGGAGATACATGTACCACGCGGCGTTGTGCACGATGATGGCGATGGCACGCGGAAGGCGGGTACCGGGAGGGGCGGCCGAGAGATCGACCCGCGTTGAAAGGCGGATGGCCGCCTCGATGCCGAAGAGCATCAGCGCGAGCTTGGCCAGCCACACCGCTCCCGGCCGGCGAAGCCACAACGCCATGGCCGCGGCGACGCCAACGCTCGTGATGGCAATGCGCAGCCCGAGAAACATGAGCGACAGGGTGGATCGCGACGACAGGTTCCAGACGGCCGACGCGGCGTGCAGGGCGAGAGTTGCCGGATTCCAGATCGCGAGAATAAAGACGAGAACGAAAATCCAGATCGGCAGTCGCGCGTGCAGACCAGATCCCTACGCGACCGCCGCTTCCATGTCTTCCTGCGACTTGGCCTTCTTCTTCACGAGCCGCAGACGCGCACCTTCGATGTACACGTAATACACCGGAGTGATGTAGAGGGTGAGGAACTGCGACACGAGCAGGCCGCCGACGACGGCCAGGCCGAGGGGCCGGCGTGCTTCCGCACCCGCACCGAGTCCGAGCGCGATGGGCAGCGTTCCGACCAGGGCGCACATCGTCGTCATCATGATCGGGCGGAACCGCACGAGACACGCCTCGTGGATCGCCTCGAGCGGCGACTTGCCATGCTCGCGCTCGGCGACGGACGCGAAGTCGACCATCATGATGCCGTTCTTTTTCACGAGCCCGACGAGCATGATGATGCCCACGAACGCGTACAAGCTGAGTTCTGTTTTGAAGAGCATCAGCGTCAGCAGGGCGCCGAAGCCCGCCGCGGGCAGCCCCGACAGGATGACGAGCGGCTGTGTGAAGCTCTCATACAGGATGCCGAGCACGATGTAGATCACGACGATCGCCATGATCAGGACCAGGCCGAGTCCCTGCAGCGATTCCTGGAATGCCTGAGCCGCCCCCTGGAATTTCGTCGTCACCGTCGCCGGCAGCGTCGTCGCGGCTGCCTGTTCGATGGCGTTGACGGCGTCGCCGAGGGCGTAGCCGGGCTTGAGATTGAACGACAGGTTGACGGACGGGAGCTGTCCGGTGTGACTGACCGACAGCGGACCGACGCCGGTCGTGACGCTCGCAACGGTATTGAGAGGAATGAGCTTTCCGCTCGTCGAGCGCACGTACAGCATCGACAGCGCCGCCGGATCCTGCTGAAATTCAGGCGCAACCTGCAGAATCACCTGGTACTGATTGCTGGCCGCATAAATCTGTGAGACCTGTCTCGTGCCGTAGGCGTTGAACAGCGCCGTCTCGACCTGGTTGACGGTCAGCCCGAGCGCCGCGATACGATCACGATTGAGGTTGATCTGAACCTGCGGATTGTTCAGCCGCAAGTCGCTGTTGACGTCCTCGATGCTCGGAATCTCGCGCATCGCCTGTTCGAGAATCGGTGCCGAACGGTAAAGCTCGTCGGTATCGGGATCCTGCAGGGTGAATTGATAGTTCGAGCGGGCTCCACCCACGCCGCCGACGTTGATGGGCGGCTGATTCACCATGAAGACGCGTACGCCCGGCACCTGCGCGAGCTTTGGCCGCAGGCCGGCCATGATCTGATCGACAGACCGCGTCCGTTCGGCACGCGGTTTCAAATCGACGCTGATGCGGCCCTGATTTGACGAGCTGGCACCGCCTCTTCCGCCGCCGCCGTCGCCAACGCTGCTGCTGGAACCTGCGATGTCGGGATCCTGCGCGATGATCGCCGCGACTTCCTGCTGGTGGCGAACCATTTCTTCATAGCCGATGCCCTGGATCGCCTCGATGCTGACGTTGAAGCGTCCCTGATCTTCCGACGGCAGAAAGCCCTTCGGCACGATCGTGAAGAGATACGCCGTCGCGACCACCAGCAGCAACGAGAACGCCATCGTGACGGCGCGATGCCTGAGGGCGAATTGCAGCGACACATCGTAGACGTGCAGCGACCCATCGAACATCCGCTCGGTCAGGTTGTAGAGCCGGCCATGTTTCTGGCCATGAGACGTCTTCAGGAACCGGCTGCACAACATCGGCGTCAGGCTGATCGACACGAAGCACGACACGAGAATCGCGACGCCAATCGTGACCGCGAACTCCTGCAGGAGGCGGCCGACGATGCCGCCCATGAACAGAACGGGAATGAACACGGCGACCAGCGACACGGTCATCGCGATGATCGTGAATTCGACTTCCTTCGCGCCATCGAACGCCGCCCGCATCGCCGGCTTGCCCATCTCCATGTGCCGCCCGATGTTCTCGAGCATCACGATCGTGTCGTCGACGACGAACCCGATGCAGAGCGTCAGCGCCATCAACGACAGGTTGTCGAGGCTGTAGTTCAGCAGGTACATCACCGCGAACGTGGCGATGAGCGAGACGGGAAGCGTCAGGCTGGGGATGATCGTCGCCGTGACGCTGCGCAGGAAAACGAAGATGATCGCGATGACGAGGCCGAGCGCAATCAGGAGCGTCAGTTTGACGTCGTGGATCGATTCGCGGATTGACATCGAGCGATCCATTCTGACGTCGAGCGGCACCGAGGGTGGAAGCTGAGCGCGAATGGCCGGCAGCAGCGTCTTGATGTCGTCGACCACCTGAACGACGTTCGATCCAGGCTGCTTCTGAATCATCAGGCTGATGTTGCGCATCCCCTGCCACCAGCTGGCCGTCTTGTCCTGCTCTACGCCGTCGTACACACGCGCAACATCTCCCAGCCGGACCGGATTGCCGTTCCTGTACGCAATGACCATCGGCTCGTACGAGGCGGCATTCAGGAGCTGACCGTCGGCGAGCACTGTGAAGATGCGCTCGCGGCCCGACATGGTGCCGGTTGGCAGGTTCACGTTCGACGCCTGGACCGCATTGACCACTTCATCGATGCCGATGCCATGCGCTGAGAGCTTGCGCGGGTCGACGTCGATCCGGACGGCATACTTCTGAGGGCCGAAGACATTGACCTGCGCAACCCCGTTCACCATGGAAATGCGCTGCGCGACGTTCGAGTCGGCGTATTCGTTCACCGTCGACAACGGGAGTGTCGACGACCGCATGACCAGCATCATGACCGGGTAGTCGCCGGGGTTCACCTTGAAGTACGAGGGTGGCGACGGCATCTGCGGCGGAAGCTGCCGCGACGCCCGGGCGATCATCGTCTGAACGTCCTGCGCCGCCGCATCGATATTGCGGCTCAGGTCGAACTGCAACGTGATGCTCGTGCTGCCCTGCATGTTGGACGAGTTCATCGACGTCAGACCGGAAATGGTCGAGAACTGTTTCTCGAGCGGCAGCGCGACGGCCGACGCCATCGTCTCGGGACTTGCGCCGGGCAGCGAGGCGCTCACGGATATCGTCGGGAAATCGATGGCCGGCAGGTCGGCCACCGGCAATTCGCGGTACGACATCACGCCGAAGACCAGAATGCCGAGCGTGATGAGCGTGGTGGTGATGGGCCGTTTGATGAACAGCGCTGAAAGGTTCATGAATCCGCCTTTTGGGTACCTGGGCCTTTGACGCTGATACGGCTTCCGGGTACCAGTCGCAACTGACCGTCGGTGACGACTGTTTCGCCGACTTTGACGCCTTCTTGCAGGATAGTCTCCGCACCCGCCGTTCGCCTCACCGTGACCTTGCGCATTTCCACGGTTTGATCGTTCTTCACGATGTAGACATATTGCCCTTCGGGGCCGGCCTGAACCGCGACCGAAGGGACGACCGTGGCGCGCGGATCGGTCGCCATGCGGATGGTGACGTTCACGAACTGGCCAGGCCAGAGGCTGCGGCTCGCGTTCGGGAACGTCGCCTTGATGCGGATGGTGCCGGTCGTCTGATCGACCTGGTTGTCAACGAACGTAATTCTGCCCAGCGCCCCAGGTCCGGACTCATTCGGCGGCGTTGCGTGCACGTCGAGCTCCCGCTGAGTCATGTAGCGGCGCAGGTCCGAGAGCAACGCCTCGGGTATGCCGAACGAGACGTAGATCGGGCTCACTTGATTGATTACGACGAGCGGCGTCTGATCGTTTGCGCGGACGAGATTGCCCGCATGGACCATGAGGGCCCCGGTGCGGCCGGCGATGGGCGCGCGGATCGTCGCGTACTGAAGTTGCACACGCGCGTTTTCCACCGCGGCCTGGTTGGCGCCGACCACCGCGTCGAGCGCCGCTGCCGTGGTGCGAGCAGTGTCGCGCTGCTCTCGCGTGCCCACGCCGCGTTCGACCAGGTCGTCCATTCGTTGTGCAATGACTTTGGCGTTCGCCGCCTGAGCGGTGTCGCGCTGCAGGTTGGCCTCGGCCTGGTTCAGCGCAGCCTCGAGCGGCCGGGGATCCAGCGTGAAGAGCACCTGTCCCGCCTGGACGTCGTCGCCTTGCTGGAAATTGACGGCCTTCATTTCCCCCGTCACCTGGGCTCGGACGGCGACAGTGGAATAGGCTTCGACTGCGCCGACGGCAGTGACCTCGAGGGGCATCTCCTTCTCGACTACCCTATCGACGGTAACTGGAACTGCGGGTTGAGGGGGAGTGCTGCCGCCAGGTGCGCCGGCATTACTGGCCGAACAGGCCGGCAACGATACACCGATCGTGAAAAGCAGCCCGAGAACGAGGCGATAATGAGTTTCCATGAGGTCCACTGGGGAAAACCAATATTTTAGCGAGTCTGGGGGCCCGTTGAATAGCCTAAATTCTTCAGACGCCATACTATAGAGGTCGGTACTCCAATGATTCCGCTGCGCATCGCGTTCGACATGGATGGCACCCTGGCCGACCTTTCATCGGCCTATTCGGCGGTTGAAGACCGGATATTTGGCGCCGACGCCGCTGTACACGAGCGGCCCGCCCCCGAGGCCCGCGAAGAAGAGCAGCACGGTGACGAGGATCCTACCCTTGCCGCCGCCGCCCTGGAAATGAAGCGAAAGCAGGCCGAACGGCGGGCCGCCGCGCGGAGCGGCTCGCAGCATCGCGACCGCATCTGGCGGGTCATCGAGGCGACTCCGAACTTCTGGACCACGTTGAAGCCCATCGACGCCGACGCCATCAAGCGCCTGAACCAGCTGACCGCAGAGCATAACTGGGAGGTCTTTTTCATTACGCAGCGTCCGGCGACTGCAGGCGGCACGGTCCAGTGGCAGACGTATAAGTGGCTGGTCGAGCACGGATTCACCATGCCCAGCGTCATTCCGTTGTCTGGCGGTCGTGGCAAAGCCGCATCGGCGCTGCATCTGGACTACCTGATCGACGACACGCCGCAGAACTGTGTCGACGTGCTGTCGGATTCGTCGACGCGGGCGATCCTGCTCGTCGATGAGGATGATCCCATTGCCGAAGCCAGCGCCCGCCGGCTCGGTATCGGCACGGCCCGTAACATCACGGAAGTGCTCGACCTCCTCGTGCAGGCGACCGCGGCACGCACCAATCCTTCGCTCTTCGAGAAGCTTCGCAAACTCGTCGGCTGGAAGTAGTTGACACGCCCGACGGCCGTCGCTGCGGCGGTGCTCGTGGTTTATTTCGTTTTTCGTGCGCACCCGCCTCTAAACACGCAGATTGTTGTGATCTAAGATCGAAAGATGGCTATCGAGGCACCTTTGGATCCACGTACGCGCACGCGCGACGAAATCCCTGAAGAGTTCACCTGGAATCTCTCGGACATCTACCCGGGCTGGAACGAGTGGGAGGCCGGGCTCGCCGAGTTCGAGAAGAAGCTGCTTGGATATGCCGAGCTTCGCGGCACGCTGTCGCAGGGCCCCGATCGGCTGATCAAGGCGTTTCATCTCGATGACGATCTCGGACAGCTCTGGTACAAGCTCTGGTTCTACGCGGGCCTGACCTACGATCAGGATCAGCGCGACAACGCGGCCAACGCGCGACGCCAGAAAGTCCAAATCCTGTTCGCCAAGGCCGCGGAAGCCAAGTCGTGGTTCACGCCCGAGCTCCTGCGGATTCCGCTCGCCACGGTGCGCGGCTGGATGGACGAGGATCGCGATCTCGCCGTCTATCGCTTTGCCATCGAACGCACCTACCACCAGCAGGAGCACGTGCTCGACGAGAAGGGCGAGCATCTCTTGTCGCTCTCGAGCCGGTTCGGCGACGCGCCGAATGACATTCACTCGATGCTGGCGAACGCCGACATCAAGCACCCGGTGATTACGTTGCACGATGGCAGGCAGGTGACGCTGACCTACGCGCAGTACAACGCGCTCCTGCAGACCAACCGGCACCAGCCCGATCGCGCGGCGGCGTTTCACGCGTTCCACGGGACGTTCTCGGCGAATCAGAACACGTACGCGGCCGTCTACAACGGCATTCTGCAGCGCGACTGGTTTATCGCCCAGGCGCGCCAGTTCAAGAGCACGCTCGACGCGGCGCTGCACAGCAACGACATTCCGCCCGCCGTGGTCGAGAATCTCGTCGCGACGGCGAAAGCCGGCACCGAGCCGCTGCGCCGCTACCACAGGCTGCGCAAGCGCGTGCTCGGGCTCGACACGTATCACGCGTACGACCAGCTCGTTCCGCTCATCGATTTCGATCGCAAGTACGAATATTCGCGCGTGCTCGACGAGATCGTCGAATCGATGAAGCCGCTCGGCCCCGAGTATCAGCAGAACGTCAGGAAGGCGTTCGAGGGGCGATGGATCGACGTGTATGAGAACCCGGGCAAGCGCAGCGGCGCGTACTCGGCGCCCGTGTACGGCGTGCACCCGTACATGCTGCTGAACTACAACGACACGCTCGACTCGGTGTTCACGCTGGCGCACGAGATGGGCCACTCGATGCACACGATGCTGTCAGAGGCGCACCAGCCGTTTGTGTACTCCGATTACACGATCTTCGTGGCGGAAGTTCCGTCGACGCTCAGCGAAATGCTGTATTTCGATCACAAGCTGTCGCACACGACCGATCAGCACGAGCGGGTCGTCCTGCTGCAGCACGCCATCGACGACATCGTGGGCACGTTCTACCGGCAGTGCCTGTTCGCCGACTACGAGCTGCAGGCGCATCGCCTGGCAGAGCAGGGAGAGCCGATCACAGCCGACACGCTGAGCCGTGTGTACTTTGACTTGTTCAAGGCGTATCACGGCGACGCGATGATCTACGATGACTCGGCGCAGATTACCTGGGCCCGTGTGCCGCACTTCTTCGGAAGCCCGTACTACGTCTATCAATACGCGACCTGTTATGCCTCGTCGGCGCAGCTCATCCAGAAGATCACATCGGGCAGCGTCGAAGAGCGGCGTGAAGGCGTCGAGCGATTCCTCGAGCTTCTTCGGGCGGGCGGCAGCGACTACCCGATGAGCCTGCTGAAACGCGCCGGTGTCGATCTGAGTACGTCGGCGCCTGCTGAGGCAGTCGTGCAGCATCTCGAGAAGCGGGTCACGCAGCTCGAACAGGAAATTGAGCGTCTCTGAATAGGTCTGACCTCTTGTCTTTGAACACCCTTCAACCGCTGGTGTGCGATTGGTTTGCGCAACGTTTCGGCGAACCAACAGAGCCGCAGACGCGCGCCTGGCCGGCCATTCGCTCGGGCGAGCACGTGTTGATTTCGGCGCCGACCGGATCGGGCAAGACGCTCGCGGCGTTTCTGATCTGCCTCGACGATCTCGTCCGCGCCGGCCTCGAAGGCAGCCTTCCGGAGACGACGCAGGTTTTGTACGTGTCACCGCTGAAAGCGCTGAGCAACGACATTCACAAGAACCTTGACGTGCCTCTGTCGGGGATCGCGTCGCTGGCTGCAGAGCGCGGCCTGATGCTGCCTCCGATTCGTACCGCTGTGCGCACCGGCGACACCCCGGCATCGGAGCGGCAGAAGATGGTGAAGCATCCGCCGCACATCCTGGTGACGACACCGGAGTCGCTCTTCATTCTGCTGACCGCCGAACGCAGCCGGCTCGCGCTGCGAAACGTTCGGACCGTCATCGTCGACGAGATTCACGCCATGGCCGACGACAAGCGTGGAGCGCATCTGGCGCTGTCGCTCGCACGCCTGGACGATCTCGTCGCGAAGGCCGGTGGCCCGCGACCGCAGCGCATCGGATTGTCCGCGACGGTCAGGCCGATTGAAACGGTGGCGCGCTTCCTGGCGCCCGATGCGGACGAGCGGGTCACCATCATCAATCACGGTCATCGTCGCGCGATGGATCTCGCCGTCGAGGTCCCGAACGACGAGCTCGGGCCTGTCGCCTCCAACGAGATGTGGCAGGAAATCTACGACCGCATCACAGCGCTGATTCACGGAACACCGGACGACGCTGGTGTTCGTCAACACGAGACGATTGGCCGAGCGTGTGGCCCACCACCTCGGCGAGCGGCTTGGCGAAGACGCGGTGCTCGCCCATCACGGCAGCTTGTCGCGCAAGCTGCGGCTCACGGCGGAAGAGCGGCTGAAGACCGGAAAGTTGAAAGCCGTCGTGGCGACGGCGTCGCTCGAGCTCGGTATCGACATCGGAACAGTGGATCTGGTCTGCCAGATTGGTTCGCCGCGATCGATTGCGGTCGCGCTGCAGCGCATCGGGCGCTCCGGCCATCAGGTCGAGCACACGACAAAGCCGAAGGGACGAATATTCGCGACCACGCCGGGACGAGCTGATTGAATGTGCCGCGCTGACACGGTCGATTGCAAAGGGCGAGCTCGATCGGCTCATCGTTCCGTCGACGCCGCTCGACGTTCTGGCACAGCAGATTGTCGCGATGGCGGCCGCGGAAGACTGGCCGGAAGACGATCTCTACAAGCTGGTTCGCCGGGCGTATTGCTACGCCGACCTGACGCGTGGGGAGTTCGACGCCGTTGTTGACATGCTGTCGGAAGGCATCAGCACCAAGCGCGGTCGCAGCGGCGCGTTCCTCCATCGCGATCGCGTGCACGGGGTTGTGCGTGGCAGGCGCGGGGCGCGGCTGGCGGCCATTACGTCGGGCGGCGCGATACCAGACAACGCGCAGTTTCTCGTCCTTGCCGAGCCCGACGAAACGGTGGTCGGCACCCTCGACGAGGATTTCGCGGTCGAGAGCATGGCCGGCGACGTGTTCCTGCTCGGGACGACGTCTTGGCGAATCCGGCGGGTCGAAGCCGGCCGCGTGCGCGTCGAAGACGCCAAGGGCGCGGCGCCCACGATTCCCTTCTGGCGCGGCGAAGCCCCGGGCCGTACGTGGGAGCTGTCGAGCGCGGTGTCAGACCTGCGCGAGAGGATTCTGGAGGCACCCGACCCCATTTCGGCTGTCGACTTCCTCATCAACGAGTGCTGCCTCGACACGCGTGGGGCGGAGCAGGCCGTGCTTTACGTGCGCGCGGGAGCCGCCGCGCTGGGAGCGCTGCCGACCGTCGGCACCGTCGTCGCCGAGCGGTTCTTCGACGAAGGCGGCGGCATGCAGCTGGTGCTGCACTCGCCGTTCGGTGCCCGCATCAATCGCGCGTGGGGACTGGCGCTGCGCAAGCGCTTCTGCCGCTCGTTCAACTTCGAGCTCCAGGCGGCTGCGACCGACAACGGCATCGTCATTTCGCTGAGCGACCAGCACAGCTTTCCGCTGGAGCTCGTCTTCAAGTTCCTGAGCAAGGAGACGGTCGAGGAAGTGCTGACGCAGGCGATGCTGCCCGCGCCGATGTTCGAGGTGCGATGGCGATGGGACACGTCGCGGGCGCTGGCCGTGCTGCGATTTGCCGGCGGACGCAAGGTGCCGCCCCAGATTCAGCGCATGCGCGCCGACGACCTGCTGGCCGCGGTTTTCCCCGATCAGGCGGCATGTCAGGAGAACATCGTCGGCGACATTCGCATTCCCGATCACCCGCTCGTCAACGAGACGATCAAGGACTGCCTGCACGAGGCGATGGACCTCGATGGCCTGAAGCGTCTGGTTGAACAGATCGCCAGCGGCGATCTCAAGACCGTGGCGATCGACACGCCGGAGCCCTCGCCGTTCTCGCACGAAATTCTGAACGCGAATCCGTACGCCTACCTGGACGATGCCCCGCTCGAGGAACGCAGGGCGAGAGCCGTTCAGATGCGGCGCACGATTGGGCCGGATGCCGGCGGTGTAGGCGCGCTCGATCCTGCGGCGATTGCCGAGGTCGCCGCCGAGTCGTTCCCCGTCGCGCGAGATGCTGAAGAGTTGCACGACGCGCTGCTCACGCTCATCGTCGTGCCGCCGGTCAGAGAGTGGGAGGAGCTCTTCCGGACGCTGCGCGAATCGCGGCGCGCCACCGTGCTCAGCGCCGGAGGCGCGAATTTCTGGGTGGCGGCAGAGCGTCTGAAGACGGCGGGTTTGTTGTATCCCGGGTCGACTCTCGCTCCGGACATCGACGACTACGATCGCACCCCGACATCAGACCAGGAGACTGCCGCAACCGAGACCCTGCGAGGCTGGCTCGAATCGAGCGGGCCACAAACGCAGAGCGGCCTGTCGCAGCGATTTGCCCTGCCGGCAGACATCATGGAAGCGGCGCTGCTTCGACTCGAGGCAGAAGGGCAGATTCTGCGCGGCCGATTCACCGCAGCGTCATCCGGACACGGCACCGAGATCGAGTGGTGCAATCGACGGGTGCTCGCGCGCATTCACCGCCTGACGCTCGGACGTCTGCGCCGTGAAATCGAGCCGGTGAACGCCCGCGATTTCATGCGGTTCCTTTACCACTGGCAGCACGTGAAGCCCGGCACGCAGCTTCATGGGCCGGATGGCGCGCTGCACATCATCAAGCAGCTGCAGGGCTACGAAATTTCCGCGGCGGCGTGGGAAGGCGATGTGCTTCGGCGAAGAATCGGGAAGTACGCCCCCGAGCTGCTCGACCAGCTTTGCATGTCCGGAGAGGTTGTCTGGGGCCGGTTGTCGCCGCATCCCGCCTTCGACGATCAGGATCGGGGCAAGAGTCCGTCGAGGCGCGTGCGCCCGACGCGCTCGGCGCCCATCTCGTTGTTTCTGCGCGAGGATGCGTCGTGGCTGCTCGACGGCGCGGCCCGTCGAGCCTCCACCTCCGGCGAGCCCGCTGCCGGCCCGCAACATGGATTGTCTGGCGCCGCGGGGCAGGTTCTCGAATCCCTGGGCCAACGCGGCGCGTCGTTTCTCGCCGATATCGTGAAGGACACGCGTCAGCTCACAAGCGTTGTCGAAGATGGATTGTGGGAGCTTGCGGCTGCGGGCCTCGTTACGGCGGACGGGTTTGAAAACCTGCGCGCGCTGATCGATCCCAAGCGCCGGCTCGCGACGGCAAAGCATCACGGTCGTCGTGCGAGGTTCGTTCCCGGCCGCTGGGCCATCCTTCGCCACGAGCCGGCGGCCGGGTCCGATCTGCCCGTGTCGACACTCGAAGCGATCGCGCGGCAACTGCTGCTGCGCTGGGGCGTGGTGTTTCGCGACCTGGTTGCGCGCGAGACGATTACTCCAGCCTGGCGAGATCTCCTCATCACGTTTCGGCGGATGGAAGCGCAGGGAGAAATTCGGGGCGGGCGGTTTGTCTCGGGCTTCGTTGGCGAACAGTTTGCCCGGCCCGAGGCTGTTGAGCTTTACGCGAAATCCGTCGCGATCAGAATGTGGGGGCCGCCCCGCACGTCTCGGCGGCGGATCCGCTCAATCTGGGCGGCATTATCACTCCCGGATCGCGGATCAGCCCGCTTTCCGGGCTTGTGGTGCCGCTGTGGGAGGAATCGACGCCTGACGATAAGATGGAGTCAGACCGTGTGTTTCCGAATCTTGTAAATGCGCCCCATCAGGCTTCATAAGACGATTGGTGTCAAGGTTGGTTCGGTTCAGGTTGGCGGCGGTGCGCCTGTCGCCGTCCAATCGATGACCAACACCGATACGCCGGACATCGAAAGCACATCACGGCAGTGCATCGAGCTGGCGCAGGCCGGCTCGGAGCTCGTGCGCATCACGGTGAATCTGCCCGAAGCGGCGGCTGCGGTCCCTGCGATCAAGCAGCGGATGATCGATGCCGGTGTCACGGCGCCGCTCATCGGCGACTTCCACTACAACGGCCACCTCCTGCTGACGAAGTATCCCGACTGTGCGAAGGCGCTCGACAAGTACCGGATCAATCCGGGCAATGTCGGGACGGGCAAACGGCGCGACGAGCAGTTCACGACAATCTGCCAGGTTGCCGCAGACAACGGAAAGCCCGTGCGCATCGGCGTGAATGGCGGCTCGCTCAACCAGGAGCTCGTCATGAGCCGGATGCAGGAGAACACCGACCGCAATCTGGGGAAAACGTCCGACGAGATCATCAACGAGTGCATGGTTCTGTCGGCGCTCGATTCCACGTCGCTGGCGCTCGAATCGGGACTTCGCAAAGACCAGATCATCATCTCGTGCAAAGTGTCGCGACCGCTTCACCTGATTGCGGTATATCGCGAGCTTGCGAAAAGGACGGACCAGCCGCTGCACCTCGGCCTGACAGAAGCCGGAATGGGCATCAAAGGACTCGTCTGGTCGGCGTCAGCCATGGGCGCGCTGCTGAACGAAGGGATCGGCGACACGATCCGCGTCTCGCTGACGCCGCGCCCGGGCGGCGACCGCCGCGAAGAAGTGTACGCCTCCTGCGAAATACTGCAGGCCCTCGGCCTGCGATCGTTCGCGCCGAGCGTGACCGCGTGTCCCGGGTGTGGACGGACGACGAGCACCACGTTCCAGGAGCTGGCCGAGCGCACGCAGGACTACATCCGCGAGATGATGCCTGTGTGGAAGACGAGCTACGAGGGCGTCGAGGAGATGACGCTCGCAGTGATGGGGTGCGTCGTGAACGGTCCGGGCGAGTCGAAGGCCGCGAACATCGGCATCAGCCTTCCCGGAACGGGCGAGGAGCCGAGCTGCCCGATCTACATCGACGGCCAGCACGTGAAAACGCTTCGGGGCACTTACGACGAGCTCGCGGCTGAATTCAAGCAGATTGTCGACGACTACGTGGAGCGCAAGTACGCTCGAAGACCTGCTAATGCACTGTCGTATACGGTTCCGTCAGCGTGAACATCGGAATCTCGACGTCGAACCGTTCCTGTCCATCGCCGATCATCTGGTAGGTCCCGCGCATAGAGCCGAACGGCGTCGTCAGATCGCATCCAGACGTGTATCGAAGCTCTCTCCAGGTTCCAGCAGCGGTTGCTTGCCTATGACGCCAGGCCCTTTCACTTCTTTCACCGTGCCCATTGCATCGGTGATTAACCAATGACGGCTCAGCAGTTTGACCGTTTCACGCCCCTCATTGGTGATGCGAATCGTATAGAGAAAGAACCACTGGTTTTGCGGCGGATTCGATCGTCCGGGTGCAAACTCGGATTCCACGTGTACGCGTATATTTTTTGTGACAGCTTCAGGCATCTTCACTCTCAATGATATGCCAGACCATGACCTGCAACGATTGAAGGATCTCGCTGCTTCCATAGGTGTGCCCAACGCCAGGCGCCATATTTTCCTGTGCGCCGATCAGACCACGCCGAAGTGCTGCGATCGCGAACGCTCGATTGAAGCCTGGGAGTACCCTGAAGAAGCGGCTCAAGCAGCTGGGTCTTTCCGAAGCCGGCGGCATCCTGCGCACGAAGGCCAACTGCCTGCGCATCTGCGAAGGCGGCCCGATCGCTGTCGTGTATCCCGAAGGCACGTGGTATCGCGGATGCGAGCCGGCTGTACTCGAACGGATCATTCAGGAGCATCTGATCGCGGGGAAACCCGTGGAGGAATACGTGATCACCGAGGGCCGGTTGTCCGGCGATGGCGACAAGTCCGGCTGAAGCCGGACACTACAACTTGTCGAGATCGTCCTTGCCGATCACCGGCGCCCAGCCGATCAGCTCGTGCTGCGCGACGCCGCTCTGAAAAAACGGATCGCCGTCGCGCACGCTGTCCAGCGCCTTGGCGTCGTCATCAGCCACGCGCAGCAGGAGAATCCCGCCGAATCGCGGATTCATCGGTCCCGACGCAATCAGCACGCCTTTCTCCTTCAGCTCGCGAAGGTACGCGCGATGCGCGTCCTGGTGCACGAGCACCTCTTCGAGCGGGCGCCGATAGCGAATGATCGCGACTGCGTACATCAGTGTCCTCCCACGAATGCATTGAGCCCGACGACGCTGCCGATGCCGGCAACCGCGAGCGCGAGCTGTCGAAAGGTTTTCGAATCGACTCGGCCGCGATGGAGATCGGGAATGAGATCGGCCATCGCGACATACAGGAATCCAGCGGCGGCGATCGACAGCACGTACTGGTTCACCTGCGGTACCCAGTCGAGCGCGAGCACCGCGATGATCGCGCCCAGCACCGCCGACGCGCCGGATGCAAGATTCAGGATGAGCGCCTTGCGGCGCGAGTAGCCGGCCTGCAGAAGAATCGCCATGTCGCCGAGCTCCTGCGGAATTTCGTGAGTCGCGACGGCAAGGGCCGTGCTGATGCCAAGCGGAATCGACGTGCGCACGGCCGTGCCGATGACGACGCCGTCGAGAAAGTTGTGGAACGCGTCCCCCACGATCACCATCGGCGCCGCCATGCCATGCGCGTCGCAGTCGTGCGTGTGGCAGTGGCGCCAGAGCACGAGCTTCTCGAGCAGGAAGAAGAGCATGATGCCGGCGAGCAGCGAGCCGAGCACGGCTCTTGCCGAAAGGTGCTCGAGCGCTTCAGGAAGAAGAACGAGTAGCGCGACGCCCAGCAGCGTACCGACGGCGTAGCTGACGAGCCACGGCACCAGCTGGACGCGAAGACGTTCGTTGAAGAAGAGGAGGCCGGAAGCAACCAGGACGCCGCCCAGGCTGCCTGCAACAGTCAGCCCGACGGCCCACGCGAGCGAACGCACCGGCCGATAATATCTGAGAAAAAGGGGTCGGGTGCAATTTTTCAAAAACCGTAAAATTGCACCCGACCCCTTTTTCAGCTACGGCGTCGCGACATATCCGCGCCGGGCTCGCACGCGCAGCGACTTGTCGCGCGTTTCCACCCGAATCGCATGCCACCGTCCGTCTTTCTCTGTCGTCGATGAGTAGCCGAGATAATACTGACGGCTCAACTCGTCGGCGATGCTCGCCGTCGCCGGATCGAGATCGCGCGACGACCGCACGATCTCGGTGCGTCCGCCGCTGTCGTCGGTGATCTCGCGCAGCGCATTAGCGTTGACGCGATCATCTCCCGCAGGCATTCTCCGGCGCGTCGTCTGTCCCTGCGGGAACGGCCATTGGAACTGCGGCAGCTGCGGCAGAGTGACGCCGCCGGGACCTCGCGGACGCCGCCCGCCGGGAAACGGACTCGGCGTCGGTCCGGGCGGAAGAGGCGCGCGTGTCGTCGGGGGCAATCCGAAAATCGTGCCTTCGGCCTGGCCGTCGATGCCGATCGCGTACACCATCACCTCGGACTCGCGAATCAGCTGCTTCACCTCACGCATCGACGTCTGGCTGTCCGTGTCGTTGCCATCCGAGATCAGGACGATCGCGCGTTTGCGGTTCTGACCCGTCTGCGCCATCGGAGCCGACTCGGCAATCGCATCCAGCATGGCCGTGCCGCCGCCGGCATTGATGCGGCGAATGGCGCGGCTGAGGCGCGTGCGATCGGTCGTCCAATCCTGCACGAGCTCGGGGAAGTTGCTGAACTTGTAGAGAAAGATTTCGTCCTCAGGCGCAAGCAGCTTTGTGAGGAAGCGGTCGATCGCCATCAGCGCGTTCGTCAGTTTCTCGCCCACCATGCTGCCGCTCGTGTCGAGCACGATGCCGAGGCTCACAGGCACGCGCTCGGCGCTGAAGTGCGTCACTTCCTGCAGCTGGTTCTCTTCGTAGACGACAAAATCTTCCTGTCGCAGGCCGGGCACGAATCGCCCGTTGCGGTCGATGACCGTGGCCGTGACGTTGACGAGGTCGACGCCGCTTCGGAAGCGGAACTCGTCCTGCTTCTGCCCCGCGACCTCGGATCCGCCGGCAACGACGATCGCAGCCGCCGCGACCGAAAGACCGATCCAGAATCGCAGCATGTGTTTCATAGTGAACCTTGTCTCTATCTCTATAACGATACGCGGTTATTGCACCGCGCTCGCAAGTTTCGTATCAACCCGGCGATCGACATGAGGAACCACGTCGGTGCCGGCGCGGAAGCTGACGCGATAGCGCACAATCGATCCCGGATCGGGAATGCTGACCTTGAACGGCGCTTCTTCGCCGGGCGCGATGGCCCGGTAGTCGAGCGGCACATCCTTCGTCGACACGAGCGCGCCGTCGCGGTCGAGCAGCGAGATGACGGCCGTCAGCCCTTCCATTTTGACGCCGCTGGCCGGGTTCCGAACCGTTCCCGTAATGGTCAGCACGCTCACTTCGCGCGCGTGCCCGAGAGCCACGAGCTCGAGCGGCTCGCTGTGGCCGACGTGCGCGACCGTCGCAGCATGGTCGTTCGATGTCGACGTGTTCAGAAAAATCAACGCGCCGCCTAACATCACTATCAGCGCTGCAGCTGCAAATACTGGAAGACGGCTCCCGGACGGCTCCTCACGCTGAACCGTCCCGAAGAACGCCGCGGATGAATACTGCGGCTCAGAGCTGGTGATGAGGGACGTAGGACCAGCATTCCCTGGTCCCGACCCACTCATCCCCAATCCCAAATCCTTAATCCCCTGGGTCGTTTGTACCGGTTCGGCAACCCATTGCCATTCACCGGCGACCTGCTTCCAGCCGCCGTCGATGCCTCCGTGCGTGTCTGCGGCCGCAGCCAAGGCGGCGACGCGTGCTTCCGATCGCTCGCGCTCGTGCCGCCGGAGACGCTGCGCAGAAGTGATCGCGACGATCGCCGTCGCGGCCGAGACAACAGTGATGACGAGCAGGAGCGTTTCCATGGCACTTACCTCAATTTGAATTCGACGGCGACTTCGACGATGACGTCGACCGGTTGTCCGAGTCGAGTGGCCGGCGCAAATCGCCATTGCCTCACGGCCGCGATAGCGCGCTCGTTCAGTCCGCTCGGAAGTCCGCTGATGAGCTTCACGTCGCTCACAGATCCATCGCGGCGCACGACGATCTCGAGCACGACCTCGCCTTCGAGATTCCGCAGGCGCGCGTCTTCCGTATAGGCTGCCTTCACTTCTCTCAGAATACGCGGGGGCATGACACCGCTTCCAGGCCGGTAGGGTCCGCCGCCCATGCCGCCGCCAGACCCTTCGCCGATGCCGGAGCCGTCGCCCTTGCCGAGTCCTGTCCCCGTGCCCGATCCAACTCCACCGCCGGCTCCAGGTCCGCGGCTCTCGCTCTGCTTCGGTGCCGGCTCATCGATGACACCTGGGTGATCGATCTTGTTGGCGGCCACCGTCGCGACCGGCGCGACGACCGGAGGCAAGGGTTCCGACTTCAACTCGGGCTGAGGTGGCGGCGGCTCGGGCTTCGGCGCCGCCTCAATCGGTTTCGGCGCTTTGCGCTGCGGTATCGGGCTGTCGAGCGACGCCTTGCCTTTGCGCTGCGCGCGCGGAGGCGGGGTTTTCTGTCGGAGACCGCCGCCGCCGCCACCGCCGCCAGGTCCGGGCGATGCCACGAAGACGAGGCGCGTCTGAACCGGGTCGAGTCGCACGGCGTGATTTTCTGCCGCTTGAGGCAGGCCGATGGTGCTGATGAGAATCAGCGAGGCCGCCAGGCCCGCATGAACCGCGCTCGCGGCGGCAACAGGCAACTTGGCAGAGGCGTGTGCGTATTCGGGCTTGTCGAACAACAACGCCCCGCCGCGCCCGCCATCGGCGCGCAGTGTACGCACGGCACCTATCGCGTCCGACGGAGCGAAAAAGGCGAACGTCCCCACGACCGGCCGCAGCTCGCCGGCGGCGACAAGCGCCTCGACGCGCGACATCGGTACGGCAGCGGCCTTTGCGATCTCGCCGATCGAGTAAACGTCCACTTGCGGTTTCTTCGGTGTCAACGTCATCTTGGGATATGTCCGCCAGTTACGAGGCAAATCCCTTGCCGTACTTGTGACGCGAATTGCTTGGAAAATTGCGGGTTAGTTGCGGGACTGTCCCCGCTAACGTACGCCTTCGAAGAAGGACAGGCCGTCGCGCTCGGCAAGCAGGCGCGCCGCGCGGAAGCCTTCGGCTTGCAGAGCGGCGACCGCGCCGCCCGACGCCTGGTAGTGCGGATCCACAGGTGTGGAAGCCGGCGGCTTCAGAAGCGCTCCCAGGCCGCCTCTTGGAGCGCGCTCGATGACGACGACACGGCCGCGGGGCGCCAGGGTGCGATAGATCTGCTGGATGACCCCGACGCGGCCTTCCGGGCGCATCGATGAAAGCAGACCTTCCTGGTTGTCGACCACGACCAGGTTGAACGCCGCATCCTGGAACGGGAAGCGATTCAAGCCACCAGTCTCGAGCTCCAGTAGAAACCCAGATTTTTCAGCCGCCCTGATGGCCCGGGCTGCCTCGGCCTCGTTTGGCACAATGGCCGAGACCTGGCCGCTCAGACCCACCTTGACCCCGACTGCCCCCAAAAGCGTCGAATCAGTGCAACCAACCCAGAGCAGCCGGTCGCCGAGATTGACCCCGGTCATCGCAATTGCCAGCGAATGCTTCTGTTCCGGCCTGCGGAAGAGGGGCATACGAAGAGAGCGTAGGTCGCGGTGGCCGCATGGGTCAAC
Source organism: Vicinamibacterales bacterium (assembly GCA_963811435.1). Lineage (GTDB taxonomy): Bacteria > Acidobacteriota > Vicinamibacteria > Vicinamibacterales > JAMQPK01 > JAMQPK01. The sequence continues at coordinate 402,740 of CAWERD010000002.1, read as the reverse complement.
GCCCCCAATAATTAGCGTTTCCTCCCAGATTTGAGTCAGGTGGCCGGTGGTATAGTTTTCGGTGTGAAAAACCCTGAAATCGCCCCGGCAAAAGGCAAACTCGGCATCCTCCTGGTGGGCCTCGGCGCGGTAAGCACAACGACCATTGCCGGTGTGCTGGCCGTTCGAAAGGGGTTGGCCAACCCCATCGGCTCGCTCACGCAGATGGGCACGGTCCGGCTGGGCAAGCGAACGGACGGCCGTTCACCACGTATCAAAGAGATCGTTCCGCTTGTCGACCTCGACAACATCGTGTTCGGCGGCTGGGATATCTTCGAAGAGAACTCTTATCAGGCAGCCCGCACCGCCGGGGTGCTCGAGTCCTCTTTGCTCGACCAGATCAAACCCGATCTCGAAGCGATTAAGCCGATGACGGCCGTCTTCGACCAGCGGTACGTGAAGCGGCTGAACGGGCCGAACGTCAAGAAGGGCAAGAACAAGAGGGATCTCGCAGAACAGGTTCGCGCCGATATCCGCCAATTCAAGTCAGATAACGGCTGTGATCGGATCGTCATGGTCTGGTGCGGCAGCACCGAAGTCTTCATGAAGGAATCGGCGGCGCATCAGTCGATTGAGGCCTTCGAGAAGGCGCTCGAAGCCAACGATGTATCGATTCCATCCAGCATGGTTTACACCTATGCCGCCTTGATGGAAGACGTTCCCTTCGCCAACGGCGCTCCCAACTTGTCGGTCGACATCCCCGCCATGATGGCGCTCGCGCAGCAGAACAGGCTGCCCATTTGCGGCAAGGACTTCAAGACCGGCCAGACCTGGATCAAGACGGTCATCGCACCGGGGATCAAGGCGCGGCTGCTCGGTGTCGAAGGCTGGTACTCCACCAATATCCTGGGCAATCGCGACGGGGAGGTCCTCGACGACCCGGAATCGTTCAAGACGAAGGAAGAGAGCAAGAAGTCGGTTCTCGACTTCATCCTTCAGCCTCACCTGTATCCCGGGCTCTACGAGGATCTGCACCACGTCGTGCGCATCAACTACTACCCGCCGCGGGGCGACAACAAAGAGGGCTGGGACAACATCGATCTGGTCGGCTGGCTCGGCTACAAAATGCAGCTGAAGATCAATTTCCTTTGCCGCGACAGCATCCTCGCGGCGCCGATCGTGCTGGATCTGGCGTTGTTCCTCGACCTCGCGAAGCGCGCGGGCATGTCGGGCATTCAGGAATGGCTCTCGTTCTACTTCAAGAGCCCGATGCATGCCCCGGGGCTCTATCCCGAGCACGACCTGTTTATCCAGCTGATGAAGCTGAAGAACACCTTGCGCTACATGGTCGGTGAGGAGCTCATCACGCACCTTGGGCTCGAGTACTACGATTAACGGTTCGTAAGGTTCGTCGGTTCGTCGGTTCGTGAAGTTCGTTTGGTTCGAGGCCTGCCGCGCCGAAGCGATCTGTCGACGGCGCGAAGGCGGGCCGGTGTGCATTCGCGTGCAGTTCTGCGCAGGCGTGCATCGCCAGCCCTTACCAGAATTCCTCAAATAATCATTACAAATTCGTAATGTTTGGCGCGCGAGCGGCCGAAACAAGTGCCGTGGGAGTGCGCTCGTCGTGTTGATTCGGATGATTCGCAGCGGAGCCGTGTCGTTGTCGCTCATGATGACGGCACACGGTGCGGCGCAGGCGCCGCTCCATCTGCAACCGGACCAGGGCACGACACTTCGTCCGCTCGCCGTCACGCAGCTCGATGAGCGACAGCACGGCAGCGATCTCGACAGCACGCGGCCGCTCACCATCACGCTGTCTCACGCCACACCGATCGACGCGGCGACGGGCCGGACTGTTCAGAAGACGGCAGAACCGCAGGCGTTTACCGAAGGCGTTGTGCTGAGCGTGACGCCGCAGATCGCGGGTGACGGCCTCATCAACATGGGCATCGCGCCGAGCCTGACGGCACGCACGGGTCAGGCGACGTCGCGGTTCGGCGACACGGCGCCGATTCTGAAAGTGCGCGACGCGGACACGATCGTGCGCGTCCGCGAGAACGAGACCGTTGTGATTGCGGGCTTGTTGGACGAACGGGTGCAGCACGATGTGCGCAAGGTGCCGGTTCTCGGCGGTCTGCCGGGCATCGGTGCGATGTTTCGCGGCGAAACGACGAGCCGCCACAAGAGCGATCTCGTGATTCTCTTGACACCGACCGTGATGACGCCTGCGCGCGTGACGCAGTCGACGGCACAGCAGCTCGAGAGGGTCTCAACCCGGTAGCGCGGTTCCCCCGCGCCGAGAGGGACAAAGCCATGTACGAGGAATATTACGGGTTCACGGAAAAGCCGTTCAGCCTGACGCCAGATCCGAAGTTCCTGTTCAAGAGCGAGTCGCATGCCAACGCGTTCGAGCTGCTGCAATATGCGGTTCGCCGCCGCGAAGGCTTTGTCGTCGTGACCGGCGACATCGGCACGGGCAAGACGACGCTGTGCCGGGCCCTGCTCGAAGAGATCGATCGGAACACGTTCAGCGCGCTTGTGCTCAATCCGTTCCTGTCGGAAGAGGATCTGCTGAAGCTGATTCTCCAGGACTTCGGCATCATTTCGCGCGATGACGTCAAGCGCGGCAGGCTGGCCCACGTCAGCAAGCAGGAGCTGATCGAGACCATTTACGATTTCCTGCTGAGCCTGCTGCCGCTGCGCGCGAGCGCGTTGCTCATCATCGACGAAGCCCAGAACCTGCCGATGCCCGTGCTCGAGCAGATCCGCATCCTGTCGAATCTCGAGACCGACAAAGACAAGCTGCTGCAGATCGTGCTGGTCGGACAGCTGAACCTTCAGCCGCTGCTGAAAGCGCCGCAGATGCGCCAGCTCGACCAGCGCGTCTCGATTCGCTATCAGCTCAGGCCATTGAGCCGTGATGAGGTCGCCGCCTATGTATCGCACCGCCTGACCGTGGCAGGTGCGTCCGCGTCGGTAATGTTTCAGCCGAAGGCGCTAGACATGGTGCATCAGCGCACGAAGGGGATTCCGCGCCTCGTCAACCTCGTCTGCGATCGCTCGCTGCTTGCCGCCTACTCCGGACGGACCAATCGCGTGTCTTCGGACATCGTGTTTCAGGCGGCGGAGAGCCTCGAGCTCTTCGATGAAAACCCCTCACGTTTCGGCTGGTTCCGTCGTCGCGCCTCGGTGTATGTGGCCGCTGCGGGAGCGAGTGTCTCGCTGGCGGTGGCAGGCAGCATGGTCGCTCTCCGTGCACCGGCGGATGCGGAGGGAGCGAACAGCGCGCTTGCCGCCCCGGAGGCCGCAACTCCCATTGGATCCCCCGCACCGGTAGCACCGCACGCACCGGGTGGCGCCGTAGCTCCGATTCAGAGCGGTACGCCAAGTGAAACGCGTTACTCGGTGCTGACGGCATCATTTCCGATCGGCGATCTCTTGCGCGAGGGCAGCGCTGCCGCCACGCGATTCGAGGCTGTGGTCGGCGAGCTGCGAGGCCTGGGATATGACGTCCGCTCGATGGATGTGAATCTGCGCGATCGCGGTGAGTGGCGGCGTGTGCTCGTCGGTGAGTTTGCCACGCTGTCCGATGCGAAGGCCGAAGCGCATCGCGTGCACCAGACACCCACGTTTTCTGATGCGCAGGTGATTCGGTACTGAAACTGACGCCGAAGCGAGCGGGGCGATGGGGCCCCCGCGAAGCGCAGGCGATGCCGGGGGGAGGGGCCCCTGGATCAAACATGTCTATCATTCTTGATGCGCTGAAGCGCGGGCGCCTGCGACCGGCGCCGCGTCAGAACCCGGATACAGCGCAAACCGACGCGGTTTTGCAGACGCTCGGTTACCGGCGGTTCAATCCGACGACCCCGCTGAATCGGCTCAAACGAGTGTTGGCTTATCTCGTGGCGGCCGGTGTCTGCGCGCTTGCGCTGTGGGGTGTCATCGCCTGGAGTACCCAGAGGGACACCGCGCTGCCGCCCGCCGAAACGAGACCCGCGTCTCCAGAGAAGCCAGCAGCTCCACCGCCTTCACGACCAGCGCTGGCTCAGCTGCCGGCCCCATCGACGTTTCAAGAGACGCCGAAACCGGCAGCCGTGGCGCCGCCGATTCCTGTGCGGTCGCCGTTACGGCCAATGCCCTCGAATACAGCGACGGGCAGTTCGTGGCGCGGGGCTTCTGTGCCGCCCGCAGAACCGGCGACGTCGACCATCAGTACCCGGGTCGATCAGTTTGGCCGTGCGTTGATGTACCAGCGCCTGGGGGATTTCGAAAACGCGCTCGTCAGCTACAGGCAGGTGTTGCAGCGCGACGATCTGAACGTCGAGGCCCATAACAACCTCGGCGTGCTGTATCGCGACAAGGGGTTGTTTGACGACGCGATCGCGCACTTCCAGCGCGCCATCGCCATCGATCCGCGGTACGCGCGCGCGCGGAACAACCTCGGGGTTGTCTACCTGAATCAGCGGAAGCTCGATGCCGCCGCCACTCAGTTTCATGCAGCGCTCGCGATCGATCCGCACAACGCCGAGGCTCACTACAATCTCGGCTTGATCGAGGACGAGGCCGGCAACACGCCGGACGCGCTCGCGCACTATCGCGAATTTTTCTGTCAAGACGAGCCGGCAACGGCGCCGCCCGCGCATTCGTCCCATCTCTGGCAGGAGAAGTGCGGAAACGCATCGACGCCCTCGGGGCGAAGTGAGGTTATCCTTGCTTCATGTCTGACAGCAAAGATCCGGAAATTTCCGCGCTCCTCCATGAGGATCGCGTATTCGAACCGCCGGCCGACTTCCGGGCCAGCGCCATCGTGCGCGATTCCTCACCTTACGACGAAGCCGAGCGCGACCTCGAAGGGTTCTGGGCGAAATTCGCCTCAGAGCTCGAGTGGAGCCGCAAGTGGACGAAGGTGCTCGACTGGAGCAACCCGCCCCATGCGAAGTGGTTCGTCGGCGGTCAGATCAACGTATCGACCAATTGCGTAGACCGTCACATCCGCACGGCGCGCCGCAACAAGGCAGCGATTATCTGGGAGGGGGAGCCGGGGGATCGGCGCACGCTGACCTATTTCGATCTGTATCGCCAGGTGAGCGCGTTCGCGAACGTGCTGAAGTCGCTCGGCGTCAAGAAGGGCGATCGTGTCGCGATCTACATGCCGCTTGTGCCGGAACTGGCGATCGCCATGCTCGCGTGCGCCCGCATCGGCGCGCCGCACAGCATCGTCTTCGGCGGCTTCAGCGCCGAGTCGCTGCGCGATCGAATCAACGACGCGCAGTGCAGGGTTCTGGTGACCGCCGATGGAGGATACCGCCGAGGGGGAGTCGTGCCCTTACAAAAGGTGGCCTACGAAGCGATTGAGGGCACTCCCTCGATTGAGAATGTGATCGTCCTGCGGCGGCTGACAGGCTCAGGGCCTCAGGCTGCAGGCTCCGGGCCGGATCAGGCCCGAAGCCCAAAGCCCGAAGTCAGAAGCCACGATTGGCACGAACTGATGGCGAAGGCGCCGCTCGAGTGCCCGGCCGAGCCGATGGATGCCGAAGATCTGCTCTACATTCTCTATACCTCTGGCACGACGGGTAAGCCGAAAGGCATCATGCACACCACCGGTGGCTATCTCACCGGCACGTACGCGACGACCAAGTGGGTCTTCGATCTGAAGGACGACGACGTCTATTGGTGCACGGCAGACATCGGCTGGGTAACCGGCCACAGCTATGTCGTGTATGGCCCCCTTGCCAACGGAGCAACCGTTGTCATGTATGAAGGTGCGCCGGACTGGCCGCAGAAAGATCGGCTGTGGGAAATCATCGAGCGCTATGGCGTAACGATTTTCTACACGGCGCCGACCGCTATTCGCGCGTTCATGAAGTGGGGCACTGATTGGCCGAAGCGCCACAACATGACGAGCCTGCGTCTGCTTGGATCGGTTGGCGAGCCGATTAACCCCGAAGCCTGGATCTGGTATCACAAGACCATCGGCGGCGAGCGCTGCCCGATTGTCGACACCTGGTGGCAGACCGAGACCGGGATGATCATGATTACGCCTCTGCCGGGTATGACGGCCCTCAAACCAGGTTCGGCGACGAAGCCGTTTCCCGGGATCAAGGCCGAGATTCGAACGCAGGCAGGGCAGCCGATCGAAGTGGGCGGCGGGCTGCTCGCGCTGACACGGCCGTGGCCGGCGATGCTGCGAGGCATCTACGGCGATCCCGATCGCTTCGTGAAGCAATACTGGAGCAAATGGGATCGCGACATCTACTTCACGGGCGACGGGGCGAAGCGCGATGAAGACGGCTACTTCTGGGTGCTCGGGCGGGTCGACGACGTGATTAACGTGGCCGGCCATCGCATCGGCACGATGGAAGTCGAGAGCGCGCTGGTGGACCACCCCAAGGTTGCCGAGGCGGCCGTCGTCGGGCGCGCGCACGAGCTGAAGGGGCAGGCCATTTCGGCCTTCGTCATCCTCAAGGAAGGCAACAAATCCTCGTCAGAGCTCGTGGCCGAGCTCAAGGAGCACGTCGTCAAGAAGATCGGTGTCATCGCGCGGCCCGAGGACATTCTGTTCGCCGCCGACTTGCCGAAGACGCGCTCGGGCAAGATCATGAGGCGGCTGCTGAAAGACATCGCCGAAGGCAAAACACTCGGGGATACCACGACGCTGGCCGATCCCGGCGTCGTCGCCAAGTTGAAGGAAGAATACGAAGAAGCGGGCTAGTCCTTGGCGTGCTTGCGCGGCTTGATGTCGAGCACCTTCGCGCTGCGGTAGTTTTCGATGCCGAGCTTCTGGATTCGCAGCGACGAGCCCGCGCCCGTCGTTTTCAGCTCGCCTTTCGCAATCAGCGTCTGCACGAACGCCGCCGAGCATTCCAGATAGTGCGCGGCGCTCTGCACCGAGAGCGACGTTGGTGCGATTGTGGTCCTTTCGACGCGATTGCGCCCGAGCGACTTCGCGCGTTTCAGTGACGCGTCGGCTTCGAGGAGCAGCCTCTCTGCGTCGAACGGCTCACCGATGGAACCCTGCCCGGTGATCGCAGCCGCGCTCACCGTCACGCGCACGCGCTCGTCCGTGTTGTGATCCTTGAATCCGAGGCGTTGTTCCACCATCGCGACGACACGCGACGCGAGAAAGAACGCGTCGTCGGCGCCGACCTGGCACAACAGCACCGCGATCGAGTCTTCGCCATGCCGGAACACCCAGTCGTTCTGGCGGAAGAACTTGCGTATCAGAATGCCCAGGCGCTCGAGGACGCGATCGCCCACCCCGTAGCCATGCTGCCGGTTGATCTCCGAGAGCTTGTCGACATCGAACACCATGAGCGCCATCGGAAACGAAAAACGCTCGGCGCGTTGGACTTCGGTCGACAGCACGACGTCCATCATGGCGCGGCTGTAGAGAGTCGTCAGCTTGTCTGTGATGGTCGGAGATGTCGACTCGTGCTGCGCGCGGTCGAAGTACGCACCCATGAGGTCGAACGACGCCTTGCGAACGGCCTGCGACACGATGAGCCAGCGTACCGACGTCTCGCCGATTTCGACGTCGAGCGCCAGTTCGTCCAGCACAGAGCGCTCCATCAGGTAGACGAAGTTCAGGAGCCTCTGCACCGGCAGGCTGCGATCGGTCACGAGGCGCTGCAGATCGGTGATGTTGTCGGAGTCGGTCGCAACCCGCCCTTCGATGCTGGTGATGAAGAGTTGAAGAAGCCGGCGGCTCAGCCGTTCACAGTAGTCGGTCTCGAGCGGTTGCGGCCCGCTGTATGGGTAGACCGCGATGCTGTCGGACACGATCGCATCGCCGCGCTCCGTAAGGACGCGAGTGATTTCGGTGCGTACGTCGGCGACGGCCTCGCTGAGCGCACCGGGTTTCGATCCGAATGAGCGAGCTGAGGGCTGTGGCTTCATGCCTGAGTTCGTTTCAAAACAACACACGCGCCCGAGGGGGCATTCCTGTGATGGCACACTGTAAAAGTCTGGACAATAAGCATTTAGGTCGAAACGACTGAGACGTGGTCTGTTTTGACACGTTTCGGCAACAACACCTCGACCGTGTTCCGGCGCAGGGTGCTGGACAAGTCATTGATTGCACACCGCTTACCAGGACTTCACCGCCTTCGAGCCAATTGGCGTACGCAATCGAACTGCAAATGTTCAACCACGTGCGGTTCGAGCTCGTCCAATCGGAGTCCGGTCTACCGCTAACTCTTTCGCTTGCCGAAACTACGACGTGGGGCCGCGTGTGCGACGTACTGGAATAGACCTCTCCTCAACACACTGCATCGTCGTCGATGCCGAATCGTCCGGACATCGCCGGAAGGGCGAAGCGGTCGAATTTCGTGTTCATCGCTTTGCGTCGATTGCGCACGGTGGCGACATGAATGCGCTTGCGGCCGAGCTGCAGGCACTCATCGAACGTCATTCGTTCAGCCGGCGCGCGATTGTGAACCTGTGGGGCGTGCGAAGCAGCCATCAGAATCTGCTGCTGCCCTCGGACCGCCCATCAGAGCTCGAATCGATGGCCCGTCACCGGGGCGCGCGCACGCTCGGCATCAGCGAGGCTGATGTCACGGTCTCGTCCACGATTGGTGCGACCTGGGGCGAGCCCGGCCATCATCCCAAAACAGAAGTCTCGTTTTTCGCGGCACCGTCTCTGGACATCCGCGATCGCCTGCACCCATTCGAGGAGGCCGGGTTTCAGGTCGAAGGCGTCACGTCACCGTGCGCGGCCCTGTGGTCGCAGGCGCGACTGCGCCGGCCATCTGTGCCCGGCGAAGTGCATGCGGTGGTGGCCCTCAGCCAGTCGCAGTCGGCCCTCGCTGTTTTCAGCGACGGTGCGCTGTTGTATGCCCGCGACCTCGATTGGGGTTACGGCGGGCCCGCCGAGACGGCGGAACCGCAAGGCCGCGAGGTTTTTGCGGCCCGGCTGTCGTCGGAGCTGCGCCGTTCCTTCCTGCATCTGAAGCAGCATTGGGAGCAGCATGTGTCGCAGGTGTTGCTGTGTGGCGACATGCCGGAGATTCGCTCGCTGACGGCGCCACTGCTCGAGAAATTGAACCTGGACGTCGAGACGCTCGACACGCTGGAGGGCATCGAGCCCGCGTCGGTGCCCGAAGGTTTTTCGGAGCGAGCCGCCACCTACCGGCTGGCCTCTGTGATCGCCGCCGAACCTCCGCCGGTAAACCTTCTGCCGGTCAAAGCCCTGGCGGTTCGCAGTCACAAGACCGGTCGCCGCATTCTGGCTGTCGGAACCGCCGCGGTGGTCGCGTTTGGCGTGTTCCACTACGCGCAGGCCGTCCGCAAGAGAGATGAGTCGGCACGACAAGTCGCGCCGTCCGAGCGCGAGATGCCTACGCTCCAACCGGGACCCGATAGTGCTGTCCATGAGGACGGGCAGGAACCGGTCGTGACCGGCATCCTGTTTTCGAGCGGCCGACGGCTGGCGCTAGTCGACGGCCGCATCGTGGCTCCGGGCGATCGCGTGGGTATCGGCGTAATCCGATCGATCGAGCCCGAAGCCGTGATCGTTACCGGCGATGAGGGCGCGACGCGTCGCGTGGAGATCGACCGACGACGGTTCGTGCGACCAGGCATTGAGAGGTACTAAGTCTTTGTGTGCCAATATGATGCACTGTGGAGAATCTGTTGATTTGCGCTCGGGTGGGTCCGTAAAATTGCGGATTCGTCGTCCGCTTGTAAGGCGAAAGGCCTAACTTGCGCAAAAAAATCGGTGAGTGCCTCATTCAGGCCGGGCTGATCAGCGAGACCGATCTGCAGATCGCCCTGGCCGAGCACAAGCGGACGGGCGACCGCCTGGGCGCCGTGCTCGTACGGATGAACCTGGCCACCGAGAAGCAGATTGCCAAGGCTCTGGCCCATCAACTCGGGTTTGCGTATGTCAATCTCGCCGAGAATCCGCCCGACCCGACAGCCGTCGTCCTGATTCCCAAAGACGTCTCGATCAAGCGGGTGTGCATCGCGACCGGCCTCGAAAAGAACCTCCTGACCGTGGCCATGGCCGATCCCCTGCTGTTCAGCCTGGTACAGGACCTCGAGTTCCAGACCGGCTATCGCATCAAACAGGTGGTCGCGACCGCCGCAGAAATCCTCGATTCGATTCAGAAGAGTTATCCCGACAAAGCGCTGACCAAGGTCGTGCCTGCGGCGGGGCTCGTGCCGAACGTTCGCGGAAAGGGCGGTCCCGGCGAGCCGAGCACCGAAACCTCGCTGGCGCGCCGGGTGGACGAGGAAGTGTTCGAGCCGGTCGCCGGGCTCAAAGAACGCAGCGAGACTGCGCCCATCGTCGATCTCGTGGATCTCGTCGTGCGCAGCGCCATTCGCAGTCACGCCAGCGACGTCCACATCGAACCGCTCGAAAAGGGCGTGCTCGTGCGCCATCGGCTCGACGGCCTTCTGAAGGAGGTCATGGACCTCCCGAAATGGGTGCACGAGGGCCTGATCGCGCGACTGAAGATCATGGGCGGCATGGACATCGCCGAGAAGCGACTGCCACAGGACGGCCGCATTCGCGTCACCACGGATGAAGGCACGGAAGTCGACTTCCGCGTGTCCACGCTGCGCACCTTGTTCGGCGAGAAGGTGGTGCTTCGCGTTCTCGATCACCGCAAGGGCGTTCCTCCGCTCGAAGAGCTCGGATTCTCGGCGGCGTCACTGGAAGAGCTCAGGTACTTCCTGCGGCATCAGCACGGCATGATCCTGGTTGTCGGGCCGACCGGAAGCGGCAAGACCACAACCCTCTGTTCGGCGCTGACGACGCTGAAAACCGAGAACTCGAACATCATCACGATCGAAGACCCCGTTGAGTATCAGCTTCCAGGCATCAACCAGACGCAGATCAACGACAAGATCAAGCTGACATTCTCGAGCGCGCTTCGGTCGATCCTGCGCCAGGACCCCGACGTTATTCTGGTCGGCGAGATCCGCGATAACGAGACGGCCAAGATCGCGATGCAGGCTGCGCAGACGGGCCACCTCGTGCTTTCGACGCTGCACACCGACGACGCGCCATCGACGGTCACTCGTCTGACTGACATCGGCGTCGAGCCCTTCGTGGCCGGGTCTGCCTTGATCGGAGTCGTTGCGCAGCGCCTGGTCCGCCGGTTGTGCCTGAGCTGCCGGCGGCAGTACACGCCCGAATCGGAAGTGCTTCGCGCCCTGAATATCTCCGAGGCGGACGCCGCGATGCTGCCGTTCTACAAGGCTGCCGGCTGCGATCAGTGCAATCACACGGGCTACCGTGGCCGCATCGGCCTCTACGAAGTGATGCGGGTGACGGACAAGCTCCGCCGGTTGATCGCATCCCGCTCATCTGAAGACTCGCTGCGGGACGCGGCGCTCGCGGGCGGCATGATCAGTCTGGGCGAGGACGGGCTTGCGAAGGTCAAGAGCGGACAGACGACCGCCGAAGAATTGTTGCGTGTCGTCACCGAAGTGCGCGAGATCCGTACGTTGTGCCCGGGATGCAGCGCGGCCGTCGGCGTCGATTTCCTCGCGTGTCCGCAGTGCGGCCGCCGGTTGAGCGGCGGATGCCCGAACTGCGGCCGGTCGCTGCAGCCCGGCTGGAATTTCTGCCCCTACTGCGCGCGTACCACGGAAGCACGAAAAGCGGGCAAGAGACTCAGAGAACGCGAACGCAAAGAGCTGCCGCCGGCGAATGTGGCGGAGTTCAAGAAACAGGGCTAGCTAACCCCAACTGAGCACTGTGCAGAATTTCTATCAGCTTCTGTCGGTCGATCCTGGCGCGACGCCTGAGGAGATCAAACGCGCATTTCGCAGCGAGATCGCGCGCTATCATCCCGACAAGGTGCAGCATCTCGGCAAAGAGTTTCAGGATATGGCGGCCGGGCGTGCCGCTTCGCTGACCGAGGCGTACCGCACCCTCATGAATCCGGAGCTGCGTGCGGAATACGATCGACTGCACGCCGGCAGTGCGACGGCCACTGCGGTTGCGCCTGGACCGCCGCCGGCACAATCTCCGGGTCCAGCCGAACCGTCGCGTTCCGCCTATCATGATGCGCCCAAGCCCGGCTCGTCCGATCGGGACTACACGCCGCCGCCGCGTTTTGCATCGGAACGGCGGGATCGGGACGATTTCGTCCGTAAGGCCACGCTCGATCGGTTCCGACAGGCGCTCTCGGCCGAAGTGGGCCAGGCGGAAGAGCTTCCGGCCCGAGGCTTCGACCTCGACTTTGCGACCAAGTCGAAGAAGCTGTTTTCGCGAAACGAGAGTCAGCGGATTGCGGCCAAGGTCGTGCCTCATGTCGACAAGCTGGCCGTTCAGGATGCGTGGAACGCGGCGCAGAAAGCCACGACACCGATCTGCGTATTTCTCATGGGCAACCGCGTCGCGCCTGTGCAAGAGCTGTCGGAGGCGATTGCCGATCTGCGGAAGCGCTCGCGCGGCCGCAGCGATATCTCCGTGATCCCCATCGACGTGCGCGACTGGAGCGCCCACGTGCCCGCCGACGCGCCTGCGTCCTGCAAAAGCCTGCTGAAACGCCTCCGCGAAGCCTCGATTGTCTGATTCCGCTCAGGCCGGTCATAATGAAACCGGCGGGCGGCCGCGCTCGTATTAGTTGCCATGGCACTCATTGAAACCCACGACTTGTGGAAGACCTACGTCATGGGCGAGGAGGAAATCCACGCCCTGCGAGGTGTGTCCACGGCCATCGAGAGCGGGGAGTACGTGGCCATCATGGGGCCTTCGGGGTCGGGCAAATCGACGCTGATGAATCTCGTCGGCTGTCTCGACACGCCCAGCAAGGGCAGCTACCTGCTGAACGGACAGGAAGTCGCCCGCATGAACGACAACGAGCTGGCGCGCATCCGGAACGAAGAGATCGGGTTCGTGTTTCAGACCTTCAATCTGCTGCCGCGCGCGACCGCGCTGCACAACGTCGAGCTTCCGCTCGTGTACGCGGGTGTGCCGGCGGTCGAGCGCACGTCACGCGCGAAAGCCGCGCTGGACAAGGTCGAGCTCTCGAGCCGCATGCAGCATCGTCCGAACGAGCTGTCGGGCGGCCAGCGCCAGCGCGTGGCCATCGCCCGCGCCCTGGTGAACAACCCATCGATCCTGCTTGCCGACGAACCGACCGGCAACCTCGATTCGAAAACCGGCGCCGAAATCATGAGCCTCTTCGCGCGCCTGCACGAAGCCGGCAACACGATCGTCCTCGTCACGCACGAAGCGGACGTCGCGGCATACGCGCATCGCACGCTTCACCTGCGCGACGGGGTGATCGAAAAAGACGTCCATCAGGACCGCCCTGCAACCGTCGGTCGATAATCGCGACCCGGTAGTGTCCGCCTTCAGCGGACTGTTCATCATGTGCTTGATGCTTTACCTCGCCACGGCGCAGGAAGTGCCTCTCCAGCGTTCAGAACATCTGAGCGTCGAGGAGATCGCGCCTTCGCGCGCCGTCGTCACCCAATGGTTCTCACTGCCGAAAGTCAGGTACATCGGTTCGCACAGCGGCTGCAGCTGCGGATTCCCTTCGATTCAGTCGGAGAGTCCGATCGAATATTTCGAGGGGATCATCCAGCAGACCGACGGGCGCGACGCCGATCTTCGCAGTATCGATCGGCTGCTCGACTTGATTCGTCGGCTGCTGATGTCGGGCGGCGAGGTGCAGCTGTATCCGATCTGGGATTTGGAAGAGCACAAGCCGCCGAAGGGCACGATCGAGATCCCGCTCGCGTCTCTGAATCCTGAGACATTCTTCCTTCACGAGCAGTTTTTGCATCGTGTCGCGCAACCTGAAACCTCGTGAACATCTCCTTATTCGCGTTGCTGAAACCACGATCAGGAAGAAGATCCATTCTCCTGACCTCCTGATCTCCTGTTTCTTTTTACACGGCCGCGAAGTGACCGGACTCGACTTCCCGGAGCGGCGCGTCGAGATGGACGTCCTTCTTTTCCAGCTCAAAGCGCGCGGGCTTGTAGTCGGGATCAGGAACAGGGATCGCCGAGAGAAGTGCCTTCGTGTACGGATGCTGAGGGTTGTTGAACAACAGCGCCGTCTCTCCCATCTCGACGATGCGCCCCAGATACATCACAGCGGTCCGGCGGCAGATGTGTTCGACCAGCCGAAGATCGTGCGCAATGAAAAGGTAGGCGAGCCCGAGCTTTTGTTGCAGCTCGATCAGAAGATTGACGACCTGCGCCTGAATCGAGACGTCGAGCGCCGACACAGGTTCGTCGGCGATGATGAACGACGGGTTGAGCGCAAGCGCGCGGGCCACACCAATGCGCTGCCGCTGGCCTCCGCTGAACTCGTGCGGATACCGGTCGATGGTTGCCGCATCCAGCCCGACCAGGCGATAAAGCTCCATCACGCGCTCCGCCCTCGCCTCGCGCGTGCCCATCTTGTGGATGACGAGCGGCTCTTCGATGATTTCCCGGACGCGCATCCGCGGGTTGAGCGACGAATACGGATCCTGAAACACGATCTGCATCTGCCGCCGAGCGCGACGCATCTCTTCGTGTGAATACGCCAACACGTTCTCGCCGCGGAATCGCACCTCGCCGGAGGTGGGCTCGATCAGTCGAAGAATGCAGCGCCCGGTCGTCGTCTTGCCGCTCCCCGACTCGCCGACGAGCCCGAACGTCTCTCCCTCGTCAACGGTAAAGCTGACGTCGTTGACGGCGCGGACGATGCTCGGCCTGGTGAGAAACCCTTCGCGGCGCGTGAACTGTTTGACGAGATTGCGGACTTCGACGATCGGCCTGTCCCGAGTGGAATCGAGGGGCGGCATCACGCGTGCGTCGTTTCGTAGAGATAGCAACGGGCGCGTTGTTGCGATCCAACTTCGTACGGAGGTGGCGGAGCGGTGTGACACAGGTCGAACCGCTGCGGGCACCTCGGTTCGAACGGGCATCCCGGCGGCAGCTTGGCGAGGTTCGGGACCGTGCCTTCGATGGCGCGCAGACGCTGACCCGGCGCGCCACCCGGTATCGAATCGAGCAAACCTTGTGTGTAAGGGTGCTTCGGCGATTCGAAGATCTGCCGCATCGGTCCCTCTTCGACGATCTTCCCCGCGTACATCACGGCCACGCGATCGACATGCCCGGCGACGACGCCGAGGTCGTGCGTGATGAGCAGCAGTGCCAGGTGAAATTTCTCCTTCATCTCATGCAGCAGGTCGAGAATCTCAGCCTGGATCGTGACGTCCAGCGCCGTGGTCGGCTCGTCGGCGATGAGCAGCAGTGGCTGGCAGGCAAGCGCAATCGCGATCAGCACCCGCTGGCGCATGCCGCCGGACAACTGATGCGGATAATCGTGGAGCCGGCGCTGCGGTTCAGGGATTCTGACGGCTTCCAGCAGCTCAGCCGCTTTCGTGCGGGCCTGTGCGCGCGTGGCCCTGCGATGAACGAGCAACGCCTCGGCAATCTGATCGCCGACCGTGTAAACCGGATTGAGCGCCGTCATCGGCTCCTGGAAGATGAAACCGATCTCGGCGCCGCGAATCGCGCGCATCTCGCGCTCGCTCAGCTCCAGCAGATCGCTGCGGCCGTTGAAGCTGATGGGGCCACCGCCAATCTCCCCCGGCGGCTGCACCAGTCGAAGGATGGAAAGGGCGGTCATCGACTTGCCGCTGCCCGATTCGCCGACGATGCCGAGCGTCTCGCCTCGCCGCAGCTCGAAGCTGACATGATCGACCGCGCGCACGACGCCACCGGGAATCCTGAACGTGGTCGTGAGCTCCTCGACCCGAAGGAGAGCAGATTCCGGTGTCATACGTTTACGCCTGGCAGGCCCCACGCGAACTAAACAACCGATATTTCCCGATGCTCGCCAAATACCTCGCGCAGCGTATCCGAGATCTCCCCAACAGTCGCGTGCGCACGAACGGCATCGATGATAGGCGGCACGAGATTCGTGCTCTCGCGCGCGGCGAGGCGAACCGCATCCAGCGATGCGCCCCACGCGGCCGGTTCGCGTGCATCGCGAACCGCTTTGACGCGCGCCTGCTGATCGCGCTCGATGTCCGGATCGATGCGGAATGTGGCGATCGTCGTGCTTTCCCCGGTCTGAAACTTCGTCACGCCCACCACCGGTGATTCGCCCGAGTCGATGGCACGCTGCGCGCGGAACGCCGATTCCTGGATTTCGCGCTGGATCATTCCCGATTCCACAGCCTTCAGCGTACCCCCCACGGCGTCGATCCGATCGAGCAGGGCTCGCGCCGCCTCCTCAACCGCGTTCGTCCGGCTCTCGATCTCGTAGGCACCGCCGACAGGATCTACTGTGTTCGCGACCCCCGACTCGAACGCGATGATCTGCTGTGTGCGAAGGGCAAGCGTGGCCGATTCCTGCGTCGGCAGCGCAAGCGCCTCGTCGCGGCTGTTGCAGTGCAGCGACTGGGCCCCGCCGAGCACGGCGGCCAGTGCCTGCACGGTGACGCGTACGAGGTTGTTGTCGGGCTGCTGCGCGGTGAGCGTGCTGCCGGCTGTCTGTGCGTGAAAGCGCAGCTGTTGCGCACGCGGGCTCTTCACGCCGAATCGGTCTTTCATGATGCGGGCCCACATGCGGCGTGCCGCCCGGAATTTCGCGATCTCTTCCAGAAAGTCGTTGTGGGCGGCGAAGAAGAACGACATCCGCTCGCCGAGCGACTCGGCCGAGAGCCCGCGGGCACGCCCCGCCTCGATATACGCGATGCCGTTGGCCAGCGTGAATGCCACTTCCTGGACCGCGGTCGAGCCCGCCTCGCGGATGTGATAGCCGCTCACGGAAATCGCGTTCCACTGGGGCAGCTCGCGCTCGCAGAACGCGAAGATGTCTGTCACGAGTCGCAGCGACGCCTGGGGCGGATAAATGTAGGTGCCGCGCGCCAGATACTCTTTCAGGATGTCGTTCTGCACCGTTCCCGAAAGTTTCGTACGATCGACCCCATTCCGATCGGCGATCGCGACGTAGAGCGCAAGCAGAATGATGGCGGTCGAGTTGATCGTCATCGATGTCGACACCCTGTCGAGGGGAATCCCGTCGAAGAGCGCCGCCATATCGTCGATCGAATCGATGGCGACGCCGACGCGCCCGACCTCGCCAGCCGCGAGCGCATGGTCAGAGTCGTACCCCATCTGGGTCGGTAGGTCGAATGCCACGCTCAGTCCGGTGACGCCCTCTGCCAGGAGGTGCCGAAAGCGCTGGTTCGACTCGCCAGCCGAACCGAACCCGGCGTACTGACGCATCGTCCAGAGCCGGCCGCGGTACATGGTGGGTTGGATGCCCCGTGTGAAGGGGAACTCGCCGGGACGACCCGGGTCCAGGTCGGGATCCCGGCCGGCGCGATCGGCCGGAACGTGAGGAGAATCAACCATATAAGGCCGTACCTCAGATTCTATCGTTCTTGACAGTACCAAATCACGGTCCTACAATGCCCATGTCCTACATTCGCGGTTTCCCGAGACCGATATTCTTTACAACTGACGTGATAGAGGTACAGACTCCTGTCGTGCTCATGGTGTAGGCAGGAGACCGATTGCGATACGTTTTCACCGGAACACAAGGTATAGGGGCTGAGGGCCCCGACTAAGGAGGATCAAACAATGGACGACGTCGTCAACCGGCTGGCCCGCGAGCTCGCCGATGCCATTGCTGCTGCTGTTGCAGATGATCCTCAGGTCGAGGCGTGCCGCGAAAAGGCACGTGCTGCAGGTTTTGAGATGAAAGTGACGCTCGAAGCGGTTGTCGGTTTCGTCAACCGCACCACTACCACGGAAAAGGGCGGCGCGATGGTCAAAGTCCCCACGCCGGCCAAGGTGGTAGCGGCCCGCCGGGCGTTCGACATGACGGCGAACGATCGCCGTTTCCTGCGCTCGCTGAGGATTGCAGCGGACGAAGCGAAAAAAGAAGAAGTAGAGTAAGGAAGAACGAACAACGAAGAAGGAATAGAGCAAGGTAGCACGCGGTTTCTATTCCTTCTTCGTTCTTCCCTTTTTCGTTTAGAGCACCCGCAGGTCTTCCCCCGTCATTTCCTCCGGAACTTCAAGATTCAGCATCCCAAGCATCGTCGGCGCGATATCTCTCAGCGACCCGCCCTCGCGCAATCGCATCCCGTTTAGATCCTGAACGACGATTACCGGCACCGGATTGCAGGTGTGTGCCGTGTGCGGCTCGTTCAGCGCAGTGTTCCACATTTCTTCGGCGTTTCCGTGATCCGCGGTGACGATCAGCGTCCCGCCGGCGTCACGTACCGCCCTCACGATGCGGGCGAGACAGTGATCGATCGTCTCGACCGCCACGATGGCCGCATCGAGCTTTCCGGTGTGGCCGACCATGTCGGCGTTGGCGAAGTTGCAGATGATGACGTCGTGCTTGCGCGCCTCGACGTCGTTGACCAGGTTGTCGGTGATGCCCTTCGCGCTCATTTCTGGTTGCAGGTCGTAGGTGGCCACCTTCGGCGAGGGAACCAGGATGCGATCCTCACCGGGGTAGGGCTTCTCGATGCCGCAGTTGAAGAAGTAGCTCACATGCGGATATTTCTCCGTTTCCGCGACGCGAAGGTTCAAGAGAGAGTTCTCGGCCATCACTTCGGCAAACGATCTCGTGAGCGTTTGTGGCGGAAACGCGACCGGAAACGTGAACGTCCGGTCATATTGCGTCATCGTCGTCATCGAGATCGGCCGCGGGTACGGGTTCCTCTCGAATCCGTCGAAGTCTTCGAATGAAAGCGCCCGCGTCATCTGGCGCGCGCGATCCGATCTGAAGTTGAAAAAGATGACGCTGTCGCCATCGCGGATCGGGCCAACGGGCCGATCGCCTGCGTCGACGACGGTGCCGGGGATGACGAATTCATCCGTCACGCCTGACTCGTATGACTTCTGAATGAATTCCACGGCCGATCGGGTGTGCGGCGCCGGGGCCGCCACGATGGCGTCGTACGCCTTCTTCGTGCGCTCCCACCGGTTGTCGCGGTCCATTCCGTAGTAACGCCCGCCGATGGACGCGACCCGACCCACACCGACATCCCTCATCACGCGCTCGAGCTCGCCGACGAAGCCCGCTCCGCCGTTCGGCGACGTGTCGCGGCCGTCGGTGAATCCCTGCACGAAGAGGCGCTCCACGCCCTGGCGTTTCGCCATTTCGATGAGCGCGTAAAGATGACGGGTGTGGCTGTGAATGCCGTTGGGCGACACGAGACCGACCAGGTGCAGGGCGTGCATGCCGCCTTTGCATCGCGCCATCGCTTCGAGGAGCGCCGGCTTTTCGAAGAAGTCCCCGTCGCGAACGCTCTTGTCGATGCGCGTGAGGTCCTGATAAACAATCCGGCCGGCGCCCATCGTGATGTGGCCGACCTCGGAGTTGCCCATCTGCCCGGCCGGCAACCCGACGGACTCGCCCGAGGCCAGAAGCGACGAATGTGGAAATCGGTCGATCAGCTCGGAATACGCCGGCGTTCGCGCCAGCTTGATGGCGTTCCCCGCGCGCTCTTCCCGCAGGCCCCAGCCGTCGAGAACCAGTAGAACCAGTGGTCCTGCCCTGAGCGGAGTCGAGGGGGTCATGACCGGGCCGCGAGCTGACGAATGGCCTGGCGTCCGGCATAGCGGCCGTCTTTGCCGAGCGCCCCTTCGATGCGCAGAAGCTGGTTGTACTTCGCCACGCGATCGGTGCGGCTTGCCGATCCCGTCTTGATCTGGCCGGCATTGGTCGCCACCGCCAGATCCGCAATCGTGACATCTTCGGTTTCGCCCGATCGGTGAGACACGATGCGCGCATACCCGGCGTTGCGAGCCATGGCCATGGCTTCGAGCGTCTCGGTCATCGTGCCGATCTGATTGACCTTCACGAGCAACGCGTTGCCGACCTTCTCGTCGATGCCTCGTTTCAGGATCTCAGGGTTCGTGACGAAGACGTCGTCGCCGACGAGCTGCACTTTGTCGCCGATTTCCTTCGTCAGCAGCTTCCAGCCCGTCCAGTCGCCCTCGGCGACGCCATCTTCGATGGAGATGATGGGGTAGTCGCGCGACCATTCGGCGAGCATCGCGACCATCTCTTCGATACTGCGGGACGGCTCGCCGGATTTCTTGAACGCATAACGGCCGTTGTCCCAGAGCTCGCTCGACGCCACGTCGAGCGCGAGGTACACATCGCCGCCGGCCTTGTATCCCGCGTTGGCGACCGCCTCGAGGACGAGCTCCAGCGCTTCGCGATTCGACTTCAAGCTGGGCGCAAACCCGCCTTCGTCGCCGACACCGGTCGCGAGGCCGCGCTTCTTCAACGAGGATCGCAGCGCGTGGAAGATCTCTGCGCCGGTCCGCAACGCCTCGGCGAACGTCGGGGCGCCGACCGGCATCACCATGAATTCCTGCACGTCGACGTTCGAGTCGGCGTGGGCGCCGCCATTCAGGATGTTCATCATGGGTACCGGCAGCAGCCGCTCGCCGCCGCCTTCGGCGAGATGCACATAGAGCGGCTTTTTTGCCTCGGCCGCGGCCGCATGCGCGGCGGCCATTGAGACGCCAAGCAGTGCGTTGGCGCCGAGCCGGCTCTTCGTGGGTGTGCCGTCCAGCTCGATCATCTTTCTGTCGAGGGAACGCTGGTCGAGCTCGACGCCCGTGACGGCCT
Source organism: Vicinamibacterales bacterium (assembly GCA_963811435.1). Classification (GTDB taxonomy): domain Bacteria; phylum Acidobacteriota; class Vicinamibacteria; order Vicinamibacterales; family JAMQPK01; genus JAMQPK01. Next base: position 382,185 of record CAWERD010000002.1, on the reverse strand, counting down.
GGGCAATTTCGCCGTTCACATTCCGAACGGCCTTCAGTACGCCCTTGCCGAGATAGCGCTTCTTGTCGCCGTCTCGAAGCTCGAGCGCCTCGCGTTCGCCGGTCGATGCGCCCGAGGGTACCGCCGCCCGTCCGAAGGCGCCGCTCTGAAGTGTGATGTCGACTTCAACAGTCGGGTTTCCGCGAGAATCCAGAATTTCTCTTCCGTACACCGTGGCAATTTTCAAGATTTATCTCCCGTCGTCTTCGGCTTCGATGCGGAGCGCTTCCTCGCTGATGGGCTCAACAAGCGGATCGTCGTCTTCTGTGACAACCACGACTCCGAGGTCGGTGACTGTGTGTCGCTTTCGATCTTCTTCAGGGTTGAAACCAATGACCGCACCGCGTGGAATCAGCACGTCGCGGTCGATGATGGCGCGGCGGATGCGCGCGTGCCGCCCGACGCGAACACCGGGCATCAGCATGCTGTCCTCGATGATCCCATAGCTGTGCACGCGAACGTTCGGACACAGCACGCTGCCGGTGACGCGGCTGCCCGAGATGATGCAGCCCGGCGAGATGATCGAGTCGAGCGCTTCGCCGCATCGCCGCCCCTTTTCGGCGAACACGAACTTCGCCGGGGGCGCCTGCGGCTGATAGGTGCGCATCGGCCACTCGGGATCGTAGAGGTTGAACTCCGGATCGACGCCGCACAAATCCATGTTCGCGTCGTAGAACGCGTCGAGGGTGCCGATGTCGCGCCAGTATTTCGAGGCTTTCTTGTTCTCGTCGTAGAAACGGTATGCGTAGGTCGGCAGCTCGGTGATGAGCGCCGGAATGATGTCCTTGCCGAAATCGTGGCTCGACGGCTTTGCGGCATCGGCCTCGAGTGCTTTCAGCAGCACGTCCGTGTCGAAGATGTAGATGCCCATCGACCCGAGCGCCAGGTCGGGTGAGCCGGGAATGGTCGGCGCGTTCTTCGATTTTTCGATGAACCCGGTGACCTTGTCCTGCTCATCCACCGACAGCACGCCGAATCGAGAGGCTTCCTGAATGGGGATTTCGATCGCGGCAAGCGTCACCGCCGCGCCGCGCTCCTTGTGGAAGCGCAGCATCCTGGCGTAGTCCATCTTGTAGACGTGGTCGCCCGACAGCACGATGACGTGGTGCGGGTTCTCCTGCACGATCGAATAGAGGTTCTGGTAGACCGCGTCGGCCGTGCCCTGATACCAGTGCTCGCTCACGCGCTTCTGTGGCGGCAGAATCTCGACGAACTCGCCGAGCTCTTCAGAGACGATGCTCCACCCCATTCGAATGTGCCGGTTCAGCGACAGCGATTTATATTGCGTCGCGATGAAGATGCGGCGCAGCCCCGAGTTGATGCAATTGCTCAGGGTAAAATCGATAATCCGGTAGGGGCCGCCGAAAAAGACCGCAGGCTTGGCACGGTCTCTGGTGAGGGGGTACAGGCGTTCGCCCGCACCTCCCGCGAGCAAAATGACGAGCGCGTCGTCGACCACGGCTTAAAACCCTTGATCAGAAAGGGTTCCGACGCAACCCGTTTGACTTGTTTCGCGGCGCCATCCTATCATCGTAAATTACGCTTTATTGGTGTGCTTAGTTGGAATTACAGGAGATTTGGAGATGAACTTCCGTCGCGTGTCCGCCGCCGCCGTCACACTCGTTCTTACGGCATCTGTTTGGGTCCCCGTATTCGCCCAGGAGAAGGCTCCGGCACCAGCACCAGAACCCCAGAGAAAACTCAGCAATGACGAGCGCCGCGACTACATCGCGCTCAGCGAGGCCGTCGACGCGGTCGCGGGAGGAAAGCAGCCGGCGCCGGCCGACGTCAAGCTGAAGTTTCAGCACCATTTCCTGAAGTCGAATGAGAACGTCTATATCCCGTATATCGTCGAAGTCAGCGGCGGGAAGTTCAGTTCGTTTCCCGTCACGATGTACGTCCGGGTGGCGCAGAAGGGCGCGGCTCCCGTGACCGGCAAGGGCATTGACTTCAACTGGCCGTTTGCCGACGTCTATTTCCTGACAGAGAAGAACGTCACCGTGAACGGCGACGTGACCGAGGTTCCGCGCGCGCTGCAGTTGCCTGCGGGCGAATACACCATCACGGTCGCGATGCGGGAGCGGCAGGGCCGCGACAAGAAGGTGCTGCCGAAGACGACGATGCTGACGCAGGACCTGTCGGTGCCGGATCTGAACAAGGCGCTGACGACGAGCAGCGTCATCCTCGCCACGGGCCTCAATCCGGCTCCTGAGACCCTGACCGCCCAGCAGCAGCTGGAACAGCCGTTTACGATATCCGGCTATCGCGTCGAGCCGTCGTTTGGCAAGCCGATACCGCAATCTGGCGAGCTCATGTTCGTGTTTTTCATCTACAATGAGGGTGTTGCCAGCACCGGTAAGCCGGATTTGGACGTGGACTACCTGTTCTACAGAGCCAACGAAGAAAAGCCGTTTACCAAGCTCGCCACGCAGTCGTTCAATGCGACGACGCTGCCTGGCCAGTTCGACGTGAAGTCGGGCCATCAGGTGTTTGTCGGCCAGGGCATTCCTGTGAAGGGGGCCATTGCGCCGGGCGAATACAAGATGGAGATTAAGATTACCGATAAGACTAACAGCCAGTCGATCGTCCGGAACGTTCCGTTTACGGTAACGAATTAGGTGCACGGGGCGGAGGGTTTATGACCCGATGGATCCCTGCGGCGGCAATTGCGGCGCTCGTGCTTGGGGGTCCAGCTGTGTACGCGCAGACCCCTAAGGACGCGCGATCCAGCCGCAGCGCCTTCCCGGCGGGCAGCATCGAAGGCCGGGTGCTCGACGACAAGGGATTCCCCGTCCCGGGAGCGATGGTGTCGGTGGTCGGCAGAACCACGGCGGCTGCCTCGACCGATCGAGACGGCCGCTACTCGCTGCGCGAGCTTCCGTACGGACCATATATTCTGAGCGTGCACTCGCGAGGGTATTTCAAATCGCGCGGGCGGACGGTTCAGATCACCGCCTCGAAAGTCTCTATCCCTGAAATCCAGCTCGCACGTGCGGCCAAGGTTCCGGTCATCATGCCGGCGACCGTGGCGAGCGAGAATCCGCCCCAGATGACACAGCTTGCGGGTTTTGGGGCGGAAGCGCCTGAACCTGCTTCCCATGCCGTCGAGGTGGCGCCTGTCGCGGCGGCGGTTCCTGCGGCGTCCGATGAGCATGAGGAGGACGCGGCCGAACAGGGTGAAACCGCCTGGCGGCTGCGCCACTTGCCGCGCAGCATCCTGAAAGAGGCGGCGGTGGAGGCCGTCTGGGCGGCGAGTGACGAGGCCGATACGCGGTGGTTCGAACGTCACTCAGCCGCGCTCGTGCCGATTGCGTTCTTCAGCGATCTCCCGCTGTCAGGCCAGGTCAACCTGATGACGACCGACTCGTTCGATCGTCCCGGCGACATCTTTGCGGCGAACGGTCCGCGCAGCGTGGCGTTTGTCTCGGTCAACACGCAGGCCGCCGGTGGTGCATGGTCCATGCAGGGCGCGATGACGCAGGGCGACCTGGCGTCATGGATTGTTGCCGGCTCCTATAAGTCAATCGAGTCGGCGAACCACGCCTACGAGCTCGGCCTTTCCTACAGCACGCAACGGTACGATGGCGGCAACGCCATAGCCGTGGGCGCCATCAGTGAAAGCGCGCGAAATGTCGGCAGCGTTTACGGCTATGACGAGTGGACGCTCTCGCCGCGCCTGGTCCTCGGCTACGGGACCGGCTACGCGCGCTACGACTATCTCGGCGGCCCGGGCGTGTGGAGCCCGCGCTTCAGCGTCACTGTGCCGCTCGATGGATTTCGAGTGAAGGCGCTCGCGTCGCGGAAGGTACTCGTGCCCGGCGCCGAGGAGTTTGCGCCGTCGGTGACAGGCCTGTGGCTGCCGCCAGAGCGGACGTTCTCGTCGCTGGCCTACGACGGCCGGTTCACGGCAGAGCACATTCGTCACATGCAGATTGGCATCGAGCGCGATCTGGCCGCCGGCGTCACCGTGTCGCTGCGCGGGTTCGATCAACGTGTCGACAATCAGCTGATCGAAATCTTCGACATCGTTCCCGGACGCAACGAAGCGCCGCTCGGCCACTACTACGTCGCCAGCGGTGGCGATATCGATGCTCGCGGGTGGGGCGCCGCGATGACGCACGAGGTGCCCGGCTACGTGCGCGGCACGATCGAATACACGGTGACGACGGCGTACTGGGATCCAGCCTCAGACATGACGATGACGCGGGCCGTGCGCTCGATGCCGCTCACGTCGAGCGAGAAGGTGCACGATCTGCAGACCGCAATCGAGGCGACCATTCCACAGACATCGACGCGCGTGTCCGCCATGTATCGGATGAACACGGCGTTCTGGAGCGGCGAGCCGGATCCCTGGATGCGCGCGAGCGCCAATACGCGGTTCAACGTGCGTGTGAACCAGTCGCTGCCCTTTATGCGCTTCTCGAACGCCGACTGGGAAGCACTCGTGGATATCCGCAATACGTTCCGTGAGGCCGACGTCGATTCCTCCGTCTACGACGAGGCCTTCGCCATCCGCGCTCCAAAACGCATCGTCGGCGGCCTGCTGATTAGGTTCTAGTCACCCCTTTCCTCTAGAATAGAATTCAAATTTGTGGATTTTTTTGTCCATTTCGATGGATTTTCCTGCCACTGCAGCCGATAAACTACTGAAAGAGAAGCAATTATGGAGATATTGGCGAAGTCCTTAGGGGTATAGGGTTTGCACTATCAGCCGCGTTCCCCGCATGGCCATAAACCAATGAAGGACCAGACCCATCGAACGCAACGGCGTCCGTTGGCCGGCTGGAGTCTCTTCGCCCTGGTTGGCGTCCTGCTGTGCTTTGGCGCGCTGAATATCGCTGTGCGCGCGACGTCGCACAAGCTCGAGGATGGCGTGTTGTGGGAATCGCGACCGGAAGGGGTAACCGCCGTTGATGTAGCAGCTCGCGGCGGTGCGATGGCGGCAGGCATTCAGCCTGGCGATGTGCTTGTCGCCATCGACGGCGCGCCGATCGAAACCGTGGAGGCCGTGCAGACGGCCCTGGGGGGCGCCACACGGTCAGATCCGCTTTCCTACACCGTGCTGCGTCTGGGCGAGCAGCGGATGCTCAACGTCGACGTGGCGCCCGTGCCGGCCGGCAACCCGACGCTGTATGTGATTGGCGCCGCCATCGGCATCTTCACGCTGCTCGTCGGTGCGTCCGTCCGCCTGCGGCGGCCGCACGATCCGGCGACGCTGCACTTCTTCTGGCTGTGCCTCGCGTTTTTCGGCACGCTGACGTTTTCTTTCAGCAGGCTGGATCGGCTCGATTGGTACTTCTTCTGGGCCGACGTGGTTGCCACGCTGCTGCTGGCGCCGCTCTTCCTGCACTTTGCCCTCGTCTTCCCCGATCGGCCGGAGGCATGGATTCGCGGCGCGGGCAAACGACTGGTCGTGCTGCTCTACGTGCCCGCCGGCCTCCTGTTCATCGTCAACGTCATCGCCGTCGGCCGGCTGTCGATCGACACCCGGCTCTATTCACGGCTGCTCACGATCATCGATCAGATCGAGCCGCTGTATCTCTCGGTCTTCATGATCGTCGGGCTCGTCGTGCTGACGCGCGCGATGGATCGCGTGAGGTCGGCGACCGCGCGCCGTCAGCTGCGGTGGATTATCTGGGGCACCGCATTCGGCGCAGGGCCGTTTGCGATCGGATATGCGCTGCCCTATGCGCTGGGCCTTCGCGTGTCGCTGCTCCCGATGGAGCTGTCGGTCATTCCACTCAGCCTCGTGCCGCTGGCCTTTGCGTCGGCCCTCATCCGCTATCGCCTGATGGACGTCGAGGTCATCGTCAAGCGCAGCCTCGTGTATACGGCGGTCATCCTCGCCATTTTCACGATTTACGCGACCCTGCTCCGTCTTGCGGGCGTCGTCTTCCTCGACGCGGCCGAGCGTCACAACATGATCATCGCGATGCTCGCGACGATCGTGGTCGTGCTGCTGTTCAGTCCCGTGAAGAGCGCGATACAGAACGCGCTCGATCGAGCCTTCTATCGCGACCGGTACGACTACCGGCGCGCGCTCGTCGGATTTGCGCGCGATCTGAACAGCGACCTCGATCTCGATCGACTGAGCGAGCGCCTCGTGGCCCGTATTCGCGACACGTTCGTCATCGATCGCATGGTGCTGCTGCTCGTTGACGAAGCGTCTGGCAACTATGAAGTGATCCGCGCGGAAGGGTTCGGCGATCTCTCGGTCATCGGGTTGAACCGGCACTCGCAAATCGCGGCCAGCCTGGCAGGCGGCATGGCGTTGTCGCTCGACGACCCGCGGCTGCACGGAGCGTTTCCTCCCGAAGAGCTGGCGTTCTGGCGGCTGCGCGGGGTGCACTACTTCGTGCCGTGCGTGTCGAAGGGCGGAACGATCGCCATTCTGGCGCTGGGACAGCGCGGACAGGGCGAGCCGCTGAGCAGCGAAGACATGGCGCTGTTGTCGGCTGTCGGCAGCCACGTCGCAACGGCCCTCGAGAACGGCCGGCTCTACCGTCAGCTCCAGCTCAAGGCCAGCGAGCTTCAACGCCTGCAGGAGTTCAACGAGAACATCGTCGAGTCGCTCGACAACGGGCTCGTGGTCGAAGACCTCAACGGCCGTGTCATCCGCTGGAACAGGGCGCTCGAGAGCATTTACGGCCTCTCGGCCGTTGAAGCGACGGGCCACAGGCTGGAAGAGGTATTCGATGGCCCGTTCATCGAAGGGTTGCGTGCGGCGCAACGCGAATCACCGAACGGCGCGTCGCTGTACCGAGTGCCGCTGGCCGGGCGTACCGCGAAGGCTGGAGAGCGCCTGCGCGTCAACATCGCCACGGTACCGCTGAGGGCGCCGAGCAGCCAGTTCAACATGTCGACGGTCGGCAACATCATCATCATCGAGGACGTGACCGAGCGCGTGCACTTGGAAGAGCAGCTGCAGATTTCCGACAAGATGGCCTCGGTCGGTCTGCTCGCCGCGGGCGTTGCCCACGAGGTGAACACACCGCTCACGGGCATTTCGAGCTTTACGCAGATGCTCCTGAGCAATGCCGACCCTGACGATCCGAAGACCCGCATGCTCGAGAAGATCGAGCAGCAGACGTTCCGGGCGGCGAAGATCGTGAACGGCCTCCTGAATCTCTCCCGGTCGAGCAGCTCAAACCCCGAGGAGAACACACCGGTCGATCTCAACGCGGTGATTAACGACGTGCTGTCGCTGCTCGAGCCGCAGCTCGCCGCGGGCAAGGTGAAAGTCCGGCGCGAACTGTGTCCGTCGCCGGCGCTCGTCGCCGGCATCGAGCACAAGCTGCAACAGGTATTTCTGAACCTCTTTCTCAATGCGCGCGATGCGATGCCGAAAGGCGGATGGCTGTCGGTCGAAACACGCCTCGAGGACGGCCAGGTCGTGGCCGAAGTGGCCGACACCGGCTCCGGCATACCGAGCGAGCACCTGTCGCGGATCTACGACCCGTTCTTCACGACGAAGTTGATCGGAAAAGGGACGGGCCTTGGCCTGTCCATCATGTACGGCATCGTTCGAGAGCACGAAGGGACGCTGACATGTCAGAGCGCGATTGGGCAGGGCACGCGGTTTACCGTGTCGCTGCCGGCATCGATTGCGGCGGCCCGGTCGAGCATCGGTCACTGAGCAGCGAGCGGCGCGGGGCGAAGGGGTCCTGCGACTAAGGAATGAGCATATGCAGAAAAACGGATCGATTCTCGTAGTTGACGACGAAGAAATCATGCGCGAGATCCTCGAGACCCTGCTCAAGGGCGAGGGGTATGCGGTGCGCATGGCCGCGAGCGGCGAGGAAGGGATCGAGCTTGCGCGCAACATTCCGTTCGATGCCGCCATCGTCGACGTGATGATGCCGGGTATCAACGGCATGACGACGCTCGAATCGCTCAAGAAGCTCGACGACGAGCTCGCGGTCATCATGGTGACCGCCTACGCGTCGGTCGAGAACGCGATTACGGCGATGAAGCGCGGGGCTTTCGATTACATCACCAAGCCGTTCAAGAACGACGAGGTGCTCGTCGTCATCAAGAACGCGCTCGAGCGGCGCCGCCTGGTCAACGAAAATCGGACGCTCCGCCAGAACATCCAGGAGCAGTACAGCCACTTCGACAACATCGTCGGGCGGAGCCCGTCGATGCGCCGCGTGTTCGACCTGATCATCCAGGCGGCTCCGAGTCGCTCGACGATTCTGATTCAGGGCGAGAGCGGCACGGGCAAAGAGCTCGTGGCTCGCGCCGTACACATGCACTCGCAGCGGAAGGAACGCGCGTTTGTGACGGTGAACTCGGGCAATCTGCCTCCGGATCTGCTGGAGTCGACGCTCTTCGGACACGTGAAGGGCGCCTTTACGGGAGCGGTCTACCCGAAGAAGGGGCTGTTCGACCTGGCCGACAAGGGCAGCATCTTTCTCGACGAGATCGGCAATATTCCACTCGAGACGCAGGCGAAGCTGCTGCGTGTGATGCAGGAGCGTGAGTTCATGCGCCTCGGGGGCATGGACGTGATCAAGGTCGACGTCCGCATCATCGCGGCGACCAACGTCGACCTGAAGAAGACCATGGAAGAAGGGCGCTTCCGCGAGGATCTTTTCTACCGCCTGAACGTCGTGAACGTCGTCCTGCCGCCGCTGCGCGATCGGAAGGACGATATTCCTCTGCTCGTTCAGCACTTTATCGAGAAGTACGGCGAGGAAAACCGGAAGCCGGATATGGAGCTGATGCCCGATGCACTGGACATCCTGATGTCGTACGACTGGCCGGGCAACGTGCGCGAGCTGGAAAATGTCATCGAGCGGTCAGTGGTGCTTTCCACGGGACGCCGGATTGGCCCGGACCTGCTGCCCGACCACATCGGCCGCCCGACGATCTTCCAGATGCCGCGGTTCGTCGTGCCGCCCGAGGGTATTTCGTTCAAGGACGTCATCACCGACTTCGAGAAGCGTCTCATCGAGTCGACGCTCGAAGCGGCGGGTGGCGTGCAGAAGCGAGCGGCCGAGCTGCTCCGCATCAAGCCGACGACCCTGAACGAGATGATCAAGCGCTACGACATTCGCCCGAGAAGGAAGAGGTCGGAATCGTCACGGGCCGATGCGCCCGACGCGGCAGACCGCGTCGGGGAACCTGTGGCTGTGGAGTAGTCCGACCGATCCTGAATTCGAAGATTGGAAGATTGGGAGATTGGAAGATTACGGACGGCCGTGGTCTTCTAATCTACCAATCTGCCCATCTACCAATCTCCCAATTCACCAGTTCACTGCCTTACGCGCGCAATCATTCTGTCGAGCTTGCCCAGGACGACATCCCAGCGATAATTTCTCCGCACGTACTCTCGTCCTGATCGTCCCATCGCTGCTCTGAGGCGCGCGTCCGACACCAGCAGCTTGAGTCCTTCCACGAACTCGTCGCGATCTCTGTAAAACAGCCCGCCGTTGCTCCTCAGGCAGTGATCGACGAGGACGTCGCTGCGTGCATTGCAAAGAATGGGTGTGCCGACGGCCAGCGCTTCAAGCGCGATGAGCGAGAGGCTCTCGTACGGCGACGGGCAGGCGACGACCGTCGCCGCCTCGAGCGCCTGGAGTCGCTCCTGCTCCGACAGCATCCCGGCGAAGTTGATGAAGGGCTCTTCCGGCAGCGGCATCAGCTTGAGGCCCATGAGCACGAGCGACGCATCCCCGCCGTCAGCCACATAGCTGCTGAAGTACTCGATGAGCTCTTCGCAACCCTTGCCCGGGTCGATGCGCCCACCGTAGAGGGCGAACGGACCGTGAATGCGATGGCGCCGCTTGAAGCCTGCTCCTCGAGACGACACATGCGACGGGAACCGTCCACCCTCGCTGCCAGAGGGCTCGTCTCCCTCGGTTGGCGGCTCCGATCCCTGGCTCTGCTCTTCGGCCTGGCCCGGCGGCCCTGGGGGGCGTGGGTATGCCTGATGGGGTGGCAGCTCGACGCCACAGCCGATCGTTTCCTCGATCACGGCCTGGCGATCGAACGTTTGCGCGACAAATCTCCGCTCGGGATCGCTGAGGTAACCGAGCGCTTTCGGAAGACGAAACACGTCCCTGTAAATATTCAGGTGGATCAGCGGTTCGTCATGCGCGGCAGGCACGAGGATGCTGCGCCCCGGATCGACCTGCAGTCCGAGCACTGCAGGCGCGTAACGATAGTTGTAGAAGATGAGCGCTTCGTACTGCTTGTGATGCCTCTTGAGGTAATCGATCAAGCCGGGCGACCACGGGCCCTGACGCTTCAACCACTCCGTTTCGTCCGCGGCATCGTGCGGATTCTGAAGAATCCACTCGGAGTAGCGAGTGAAGTCGGCGAAGTCGCGCGTCTGCGACGTGGCGAAACGCCGCACCGTGACGCCGCGAACGCGATCTGCTCCCTCGGGATAGTCGTTCCTCCACGTGATAGGGTCCCGTGCGCACGACGTCAGGACGTCGACATCGTGGCGCTCGGCCAGCTGTTCGGCTGTCAGCCGGCAGGCGTATTCCGGTCCGCCGAGAATCTCCGTTCCGTACCGTTGGATGATGAAAGCGATTCGCACGTCGCGCTGAATGTGTATGCTAGCATTTGCCGTTTGCCCCCTGCACTTTCCCAGCATCTGAGGAGATACACGTACGCGCTGGTTGCGCGGGAGATCTCCAGGGTCACCCGCTACGCCGATCGTGTCATCCACGTCGATCCGCTGCCCGGCGACACGGGGATCCTTCGGGACGCGGTTGAGGCACCCTCGAAAATCGTCAGTTCGTCCGGAGAGATCGCCGCCGCCATATCCGAGGACGGCGTCGACATCATCCTGTTCAACGGTAATTTCAACCACTCGACCGACATCCAGGGCCTGCTCGAAACCATCCATCCACACGTGGCTCGTCAGGGGCGGGTGATCGTTGCGCTCTACAACTGGTACTTCGCGTGGGCTTACAGGCTCGCCGATCGCCTCGGCCTGAGGCAGGGCCCGCCGATCACGACGTTCATCACGCGTGGCGACCTGGCGCAGCTGGCTCGACTGGCGGGATTCGAGCTCGTCCGTCTTCGTCCGGTCGCGTATCTGCCCTGGCACTTCTTCGGCATCGGCACGCTGCTGAATGTCGTATTGCCGGCCATTCCTGGACTCCGCTGGTTGTCGTTCGTCACGGTTGCCGTCCTGCGACCGGTGGTGGGTGCGGGGGGGAAACGCCCGTCGCTCACGATCGTGATTCCCGCGCGCAACGAGCGCGGGAACATCGAAGACGCGCTTCGCCGGCTGCCCGACTTCGGTGTGCTGACCGAGGTCATTTTCGTCGAGGGCAATTCAAGCGACGGCACCTGGGGAGAGATTCAGAGGGTCAGCGCCGCCTGGGACGGCCGCCGCGGCGTGCGTGTCCGATCCTTTCAGCAGCAGGCGAGAGGCAAGGCCGACGCCGTTCGGCTCGGCTTCTCACACGCAACGGGCGAACTGCTCACCATTCTCGATGCAGATCTCACCATGCCGCCGGAACGCCTCACGCGCTTCTACGACGCTTACTGTCAGGGGGCGGCAGACTTCATCAACGGCACGCGTCTCGTCTACCCGATGGAAGGGGAGGCGATGCGCCTGCTCAACCATTTCGGCAACGTCTTCTTCGCCAGGATGCTCAGTTTCGTGCTCGACGTGCGGCTCGGCGACAGCCTGTGCGGTACAAAGCTGCTGTCGCGACGCGACTACGAGCGGTTCGTGCGATGGCGGAAGGACTTCGGCGACTTCGACCCATTCGGCGACTTCGAGCTCCTCTTTCCAGCCGCCGTACTTGGAACCGGTATAATCGACGTGCCTGTAGATTACCGGGCTCGAACGTACGGTTCGACCAACATCCACCGGTTTCGCGACGGTGGCATCCTCTTTCGGATGACGATGATCGGACTCCGGCGAATCAAGTTCGGCAGCCTGCGATAGCGCAAGGCTTCAGCCTTGCCAGACAAGGGAGCGAGGGTCTTGCCCGAACGTGGCAGCTCGAAGATATTTGTGGCCGGCCATCGTGGACTGGTCGGGTCGGCGATCGTCAGGCGCCTGAAAGAAGACGGCATAAAGCCGCTCACGGCGACCCGCGACGAGCTCGATCTGCGCAATCAGTCGGCCGTCAACGAGTGGTTTCGCCGAAACCGCCCGGACCGCGTCTATCTCGTCGCGGGAACCGTCGGTGGGATTCTCGCCAACAGCACGAGGCCCGCAGAGTTCATCTACGACAACCTGCTGATTCACGCGACCGTCGTCCACGCCTGTCATCTGCACGGCACGAAGAAGCTCCTGTATCTCGGGAGCTCGTGTATTTACCCGCGGGAAGCGCCGCAGCCGATGACAGAGGATGCTCTGCTTGCCGGGCCGCTGGAGCCGACCAACGAGTTCTACGCTGTCGCGAAGATCGCAGGCATCAAACTGTGCCAGGCGTATCGACGCCAGTATGGATGCGACTTCATATCGGCGATGCCGACGAATCTCTACGGGCCAAACGACAATTTCGATCTCACCAGCTCGCACGTTCTGCCTGCGCTCGTCCGCAAATTCCACGACGCCAGGCTCTCGGGTGCCGGCGACGTCACAGTGTGGGGCAGCGGACGCCCTCGGCGCGAGTTCCTCCACGTCGACGATCTGGCGTCGGCGTGCGTGTTCCTGATGCAGAACTACGACGGAGAGCCGCACATCAACGTGGGTACCGGGGAAGACTTGAGCATCCGCGAGCTCGCGGAAATGATCCGCGACGTCGTCTATCCGCAGGCACGAATCGTCTTCGACGCGTCCAGACCGGACGGCCCGCCAAGGAAGCTACTCGATATCAGCAGGCTTCGGGGCCTGGGCTGGGCCCCGAGTATTCATCTGCGATCCGGTGTTGAATCGACTTACCAGTGGTTCCTCGCGCATCAGGCAGACGCTCGCGGTATTGCCGCAGGCGACCGCCGCAGCAACGTCCAGGTCTGACGAAACATCACGACGGCTCCGGCCGAAACCAGTGCCACCAGGAGCGGCTGCATCGGCACCATGAATCTGCCGCCGGCGCTGTAAGTCATCGCAACGCTCAGAATGTTGGCGCCAACCACGAGGACGATGGTCCACACGCCCGGCTGGCTTCTCAGCACGAGCGCGGCGATTGCGGCCAACGGCAAAAGCCATCTCGAGAAAAAATCATTTCCCGGCTTGAGCTCCTGCGAAACGTGCAGCCACATGAGCCGCACAACGTCGCGCGGGTTGTCCAGCATCCAATTGATCGTCAGCCGCTGTCGATATTTCGCCAGCATCACTTCCGACGTGACGATGTCGAGATTCTGGGCGGCAATCTCGGGCCAGCCGTCTCCGGGATTCGATGCCCAGATGCCCTGATGTCGCAGCGCCCGGGGTCCAAACCCCATCGGCAGGTTGATGCCGCCCTGCGTGCCCAGTGGCATGAACGCGTCGAGCACGACGATATTGCGGATCCACCATGGACTGATGACGATGATGGCGACCGCAAGGCAGATGGCTTTGGGCTTCCACGCGAACCTCGAGCCGAATGACTTATCCTTGCCCGGCAAGAGCAGCAGTATCGGCGCCGACAGAATGAAGATGGTGCGCGCAGCAAGCAGCCCGCCCATGGCGGCGCCAGACGCCGCCGCACTCGCAATGGTCCACCCATGACTGGCCTGCCTCACCCACGTAAACGCGAGCAGAGCCACCATGAGCGTGGCGAGCGGCTCGGTCATGAACATCCCTGAATAGCGTGTCAGATCGCGGCTTTGAAGCGTGATAGCTGCGGTCAGCACCGCTGCCGGAATGCCGGCGAATTGCGCCGAGATAATCGCTGCGGTCACGACGGCGCCGGCCATGACGGCGCAATTCACGACGCGCCACGCCGCGAAGTTCCTGCCGGCGACGGCATAAACAGCGGTCAGCAGGTAGGGCATGCCCGGCGGACGGTAGGTCGTTGGATAAAATTCCGACTTCCGCGACAGCAGAAGCCGGTATCTGGGAATTCCCTGATACGGCTGTCGCCACTCTTCGTCGCTCCAGTGATAGCCGAATCCCCGGCCGTGCCACACGTTGAACGCAATCGCATCGTAATCGTGCCCGTCGCCGGTCTCGGGCGGCTCGCGAAAACCGCCGCTCGTCACGATTCTCATCACGTAGATACCAAAAGCCGTGAGAAAAATCGCCACGAAGACGAGTCTTCGGATCAGGGTGGCGTTCATCGTCATCGCGCCGGCGCACCCGGCATCAACCGGGGAAGTGCGGCCATCAGTTTGTCGTACTTCGACATGATGACGTCCCAGTGATAGTTGGCTCGAACGTACGATTTTCCGTTGTCGCCCATTCTCTCGCGCAGGCGTCGATCGGCGATCAGCAGATTCGTGCATTCCTCGAATTCATCGCGATCCGAATAGAACAACCCTGCGTTGCTGCGCCGGCAGTGGTCCACCAGTACGTCCGCACGCGCGTTAACAGTACAGGTGTACCGACCGCCATCCCTTCGAGCGCGAGCAGCGAAAGACTTTCGAGTGGCGAGGGCACCACGACGACGGTGGCGGCCTCGAGCGCTCGCAACCGGTCGGCTTCCGACAGCAGGCCGGCATAGCGGATCCACGGAAGATCCGGTAGCGGCATCAGCTTGGCGCCCATCAGCACGAGATCGGCCATTCCGCCCTGGTCCTTGTAGGCGCTGAAGAAGTCGACGAGCTCCGCGCATCCTTTGCCGGCATCAATCCGGCCCCCGTAGAGGAGGAACGGCTCTTCCGGAAAGCCTCTCGGAGCCGATCGCGGCTGGCGGGGCTGCCCTTCGAGAAGATCGACGCCGCATCCCACCGTCTCAGCCGCTACGGCCCCGAATTGGAACCTCGACTCGAGAAACGCTCGTTCAATCGCGGTGTTGAACGCGATTGCCGCGGGCTTCCGGAACATCTCATCGTAGATGCCGAGACCGATCGCCGGCTCGTTATGTGCCGTCGGCGCGAGGATGCTGCGCTCTGGTGCGATCTGCAACCCGAGCACCGTGGGTGCGTACAAGTATGTAAAGAAGATCAGCGCATCGTAGGAGTGAGCGTTCCGGGACAGATAGTCAAGAAGCGCCGGACACCACGGGCCCTGCTGCTCGAGCCAGGCCATCTCGTCGCCGCGCGTGTGCGGGTTGTAAAAAATCCAATCGGAGTAGCGGTTGAACGACTCGATATCGCGCGTGCGCTCGCTGTTGAAGCGCCGCACGGTGACGCCGTTGACCTGAACGGCACCTTCCGGGTACTCATTTGCCCACGTGATGTAATCGCGCGCGCACGTCGTGAGCACGTCCACATCATGATGCCGCGCCATGCGTTCGGCGATGAGACGGCAGTGGTATTCGGAGCCGCCGAGAATTTCTAGTCCGTAGCGCTGAACGATGAACGCAATTCGCACGGTGAAGCGTCAGAAGGCAGACATCAGTGAGGCAAGACGCTGCTGAATGACGGCGTCGCCGAAGTCCTGAAGCCGGCGGCGCTGTCCGGCGAGGATCTCCTCCCGCGGCGTCTCCTCGAACGCGAGCATACCGAGCAGTTCCGCCGCGTATTCGAGATCCTTGGGCGCGAACTGCACGCCTGCGCCTCCCAGCGTGTCTGGAACGGCGGCTGCGGTGTACGCGAGTATCGGCACATCCATCGCCATGGCTTCGACAAGTGGTACACAGAAGCCCTCGTGCTCACTCAAGGAAATGTACGCACTCGAGGCGCGATAATAGGCGGCCAGCTCGTTATCAGGTACCGGCCCGGTAAAGAGGAACCGGTCTTCGAGCATCTTGTACTCGGATATCAGCGCCCGCACGGTCGCATAGTACTGCGGCACGACGTCGTACCGTCCGATGAAAATGAACCGATAGTACGCGTCGACGTAGCGCTTGTACTGCTCCGCGAGCCTGATGTGATCCTCGATCTTCTTGTTGGGCGCGATGCGTCCAACGAACAGGAAATTGACGAGCCCGTCGTCGAGGATGTCTTCGAGCACGGGGTGCCTGGGCGCGCGTGTGAGGCGATCTGTGTCGACCGCTATCGGCAGCACGCCTGTGCGCAGAAAGCCCAGCTCTTCGAGCTCCTGACGGTTGTACTCGGAATCGCCAAGGGCCAGATCGGACGCCGGAGCGAGATTCGCAAGCTCTTCGCGAGCGATCGCTGCCAGGCGGAACAAGGGAGGTGCGTAGGGCGCGAAGAAATGTGCCGGCGTGACGTTGTGATACTGCAACACCCGCCCGTGCGGCAGGCCGGCAAACGCCTGCGACATCGGCGAGGGCAGCGCGAAATGAAAGATGGTGACGTCGCCGGTCTTCGACGCCGGATCTGAAAACTGTCTCACGTCGTGCCGAAGGTCGTCGTCGATCGTCAGCGAAAAAATGTCGGATTCGTGGCCCATCGAGCGGAGGAGCCCTCGCACGCGACGGGCGCTGTCGCCAATCGCATCGCCCTTGTGGGCTGCCGGCACCCACTGATTCACGCGCATCAGCGCTTTTCCTCGACCAGCCCGGCTTTCGACTCCGGGCTCTCAGGCAAGCCGCGGAAGATGGCCGGGCGATATTGCTGCAATTCAAAAAGCTCCTCGGCCAGCTTGAATTGATCCCAGAAGTCCCATGCGACCTGCGGCGCAGGCTTGCGCGGCGATTTCAGCACCTGATCGACGAACCGGAGAAGGGTGCCCGCGAAGTCTTTCGAGCGGAGCCGATCGAGCGCTTCATCCTGTTTGGTGAGTATCTGTTCGTACAACTCCTGATCGTCGAGAACAGTATCGATGAGCGCGGCAACTTCCAGGGGCTCTTCGGTCGAATAGAGCACACCGGCGCCGTCCATCGTGGCCGGCACCGCGGTCGCCGCGTACGCCAGCACCGGAATCTGCTTGTAGAACGACTCGATGATCGGCACGCAGAAGCCCTCGTGCGCGCTGGCGCAGAGGAAGAGGTCGGCGACATCGTAGTAAGCCGCCAGCTCGGCGTCGGTCACGTGGCCCGTGAAGTGGACGTTCGTCACATTCAGCCGCGCGCACAGCTGATGCAGGGTGGCGAGGTATTTCTCGAAGCCGCCGTAAGACCCGACCAGGAGCAGACGCGACCGCGGGTTGAAATGCCGCTGATACGCGTGGAAATAGCGGATGACGTTTTCGATGCGCTTGTTCGGAATGATGCGCCCGACAAACAGGATGTTCGTCCAGCCATCGTCAAATTCACGTGCGATCAAGTCATTCGGCGGCTGGTCGAGATGCGAGAGGCCGGGAACGACCGGGAGAACGCCAGTCGGGTCGAACCCGAGCGCATCGAGTTCGCGGCGGTTGAATTCCGAGTCTCCAAGCGCCAGGTCCACTCGCGCGGGATAGATACCAAGCTCGCGCCGCCCCTTGAAGCACTGCTCGACGAGCTGCTCGTGCACATCGACGAAGAACTCGGGTGGCGTGATGTTGTGGTAGACGAGAATCTGCCGATCCGGCAGGGCGTATGTGATGCGCGAGGCGCGCGACCCGATCGAGAAGTGGTGGATCAGAATATTCGAGGGATCGCTCTCCTGAATCAGATCCCTGTAGTCGCGTGTCTCGTCTTCGAGGCGAGGGTCTGCCGTCTGCACGAAGATATCGGATTGGTACCCGGCTGCTCGAAGCACACGCCGGATGCCGAGCACTTCGTGGCCGATGGCGTCGCCATAGCCGAGCGTTGCGAGCACCTGGTGGATTTTCTGCGTTTTCAATTCAGCACCGGCCCCGATGGAAGCTCCCCCAGTACGTCGATTGCGGGCCGCAGCGCCTTGCGGCGTCTGGCGAGCCATCCCGGTTCGGGCTCGATGATTGTCCCAGACGTTTTGGCCCTCGCGTCGGCCTCTTTCAGCCCCGCCAGCACATCGAGGTACTTCTGCTCGATGACGGGCCAGGCATAGTTCTGCTGAAAAAACTCGCGCCCGTTTGCGCCGAAGACCGTATTCAGGCGCCGGCTCTCTGCAATGGCGCGAAGCGTTTCGATGAACTCCGCCTGGGTCTCGTAATAGAGTCCAGCCCGGCTGCGGATGCATTGACCGCGCAGCACTTCGCACTTGCCGTTGGCGAGCACGGGCTTGCCCAGCGCCCATGCCTCGAGCGCCACCATCGAGAGGCTTTCATAATATGACGGCATCAGCAGAAGGTCCGCAGCCGCCAGCGCATCGAACTTGTCCTGATCGTCGAGAAAGCCCAGGTGGTGGATGCGAGGGTGTTCGGGCACGGGCAGGATCTCTTTGCCGATCAGCACCAGTCGCAACCCCCTCGGCAGCGCCTGAAGGCCGTTCAGAAAAAACGAGAACAGCTCGTTGCAGCCCTTATTCTGATCGATTCGTCCGACATACAAGGCGAAGCGGCTCGAAATGCCGTACTTCTGACGGAAGCGCTCGGCGCGTGGCCGCTCCGGGATTTCAGACCCGATGCCAACCACCACACTGGGTACGTCGTGGTTGCGTGAGACAGCCTGAATGAGGCGCTTTTCTTCCGGGCTGTTGTACATCAGCGCGCGAACACTTCGAAAGATCCGAGGCGAAATGCCGAGACCGATCGCATTGTCGCGTTCAGCAGTCGGCACGAGGATCGCGCGCGAAGGCACCGTCTTGACGCCGTGATAGGCGTGGTAATAGCGATAGCTGAAGAAGAGGACGTAGTCGTAGTCGGCCTGAGCGGAGGAGAGGTGCGTCAGGAGCGACGAGCTCTTCGGCCCTTCCGCGTCCAGCCACTTCAACTCGTCGAGATAGGAATGCTGCTCGCCGAAGACGCGATCCGACCACCGCGCGAAGACCTTGACGTCCCGCTCGTGATCGACGCGAAAACGCCTCACCGGAACCCCGTTCACCTGCTCGATGCCGGCCGGGTACTCGTCGCGCCATGTCACGTAGTCGCGCGCGCAAGTTGTGAGCACCTCGACTTGTGCATGCTGAGCGAGACGTTCGGCCACATAGCGTGCATGCAGCTCGGCGCCGCCGTTGATGTCGGCGCCGTAGCGTTGCACGACCACCGCAAGCTTCACTGTGCGGAGTCCGGCCCTTCGTCGTCGCCGGAATCGGTCTCGAATTGGCCGCCCTCAGCGGGACCGTCGAATTCGGTGTCGGGCCCGTCCGCGTCGCCCGGGGCAAGTCCTTCGTCCAGGGCCGCATCGGCGGTGGGATCCCCGTGCGGGGGTGTTGCAGAATCCGCGGGCGAAGCGGTCTCAGGTGATGCACCCGCTGCCACGTTCTCTCCCGGCGTGCGTCCGCGCCCGCCTCTGCGTCCACGGCGCCGGCGCCGGCGCCGGCGTGCGGTATTCGACTCACCCGTCTGCTCGACGGAAGCTCCCTCGGCCGGAACCGCTTGTCCTGGTGGAGGCTGTGAAGGCTGAGGCGCTGGCGGTGCGCTGACGTTCTGTGGTGGCGGCGGAGCTGGCCGGTCGTCCTGTCTGGGCCGCGGGGGCGGTGCTTCTCGAGACGGCCCGGTGCCTGGACGGTACTGCACGACGGTTTCCAGCGCACGCGCGCGGCGTTCGTCGAAATCCATCCGGCTCGACAACGACTCGAGCCGCATTTTCAGGTTCCTGTTCTCGATGCCGACGCGCGTGAGCTCGAGCACCAGGTTGTGAACGAGCTCGTAGTAGAGAGTGTCGACTTCATCGCGCTGCTGGTTCTTTTCGCGGAGAAGATGGAACTGCTTTTCGTAAACCGTGTTGATCTCGCTCTGCTGATGCAGCACCTGCACCAGCCGGTTGGCGTTCAGCAGCATCTTGAGGATCGGCCTGAACAACCGTCGCAGCAGCCGGATCGGGGCCTTGCTGCTGCCGTAAAGGTCGTTGGCGTCGACGACCCATTGCTGC
The DNA here is from genome assembly GCA_963811435.1 of Vicinamibacterales bacterium. Classification (GTDB taxonomy): domain Bacteria; phylum Acidobacteriota; class Vicinamibacteria; order Vicinamibacterales; family JAMQPK01; genus JAMQPK01. The sequence goes on along the minus strand of CAWERD010000002.1, from coordinate 362,359 downwards.
GGCTCAAACGGATCGGGTTTGCGATCGCGTGCGCGCTTGAACTGCTCGACGAGATCGGAGCGAACGCCTTTCGGATCGAGAAAGCGCTCGAGCTTGACGTTCGCCAGCTCCTGAATCTGTTCTTCGGTGTAGTCGACGCCACGCTTCGCCTGAATTCGCGCCCGAATCTGGCGCATGATCTGCTCGACGTCGACGGCGTCCGTTCGAATGTTGAAATCTGCCATAGTTGCTCGAGGGGTCTGACCCCCTTCATAGTTAAGGGGGTCAGCCCCCCTTGTGGGCGCGTTTCGCCGCGAATTCGGGTGCTTCCTTCAGGCACGTGCCCAGGATGCCGATCGATCGGATCAGCGCGCGCATTCCTGTACGCTGAATTTCCGCCGCCTCGTTGCCCACGTTCGGGTAGCCATTCTCGTCGGCAACCGCCGTCTCCCATCCGCGGAAGAGGTGCCCCCAGGGGCTTGCCAGCACCTCACGCATCAGAGCTTTTGCCTTCAGTGGGTACCAGAAGCTGTCGTGGTACACCACACTGGCCGCATAGGCCCACGGCGCCAGAACCGTCTTGAGCGACCACTCAACCGGCTTCCGGAGCGGACCCCAGTAAATCTTGTGCTGCATGCGCGCCGCAAAGGTCATTTTCTGAAACGGGCCGGCAAAGTGCCAGTTCTCGGCGCCGGCCTCCTGGTCGCCGACAATCTCGATGTTCCGCGTGTCGCCGCAGCCGAGCCCTCGCTCGTGCGCAAGCCGGATGAACTTGATGGAAAGCGGGTCCATGCCCATCAGCTTTGCGGCGACGGCGTCGATGGCCACCTGATCCGCGCTCGCGAGGATGACGTTCTTCACGCGCGGAATCATGCAGCGTGGTCCGGGACCATCGCCCGCGAACGTCCCGTCCATCACCGCGAATACGCCGCGATGAATCTTCTGCTGAATCATCAACAGGTCGACGAGCGTTTCATGAATAACCGGGTGTGTCCAATGGCGTCGCTCGTTCAGCAGCCCGCCAAACGCATTCTTCATCGCGCCGGTCATCGTCGTGAATACGTGGGTCTTCACGGTCGGCAGATGAATGATGTTCTCGCCGATGAACCGGCGGGGAATCATGAACCCCTGGGGGTAGACATCGTTCAGGCAGAGAAACTCACGGGTCAAATCCCCGACCGCGTCACGGATGTTGATCCACTCCTCGCCTTCATAAATATGGAGGTTCCGAAGGCCGTGCGCTTCCACGACAGGTAGCTGCTTGTTTTCGCGCTCGCCCAGATGCGCATCGATGACCACCGTCCGGTTGTGGCAGGCATGCATCAGCGCCGGCGAGTAGCCGTCCTTCTTCATGGCGCGGATGACGCCCTCGAGCTGCCAGGGGGTGGTCGAGCTGCCCGGGAAGAAGAAATGCCAGGAGATATTCACTTTCAGGGCCGTGTCGGCGTCTTTCGCGATGACGTTCTGATAGCCGGCCAGATTCAGGAGGCGGTGGTAGTCCCTGAGAACGGTCTCCGGCCTGGTGCGCAGAATGGCAACGCGTGCCTGGGGCATTCCCACGATTTTACTGGTAAATGATGAGGATCACCGAGAGCGCCCAAAGAGCGACGCAGATGAGCAGCGGCCGGTCGTTGATGACGAGTTCGGCCGGGCTGCCGCCCTGGTTGCGCAAATGGATGAGGTACAGATATCTGAAAATGCCGTACAGCGGAAAAGGGATGGTCAGGCTGAGGAGATCGGTGCCGAAACGCGCGGTCGTCTCGGGACTGATCGTATAGAACGCATAGGCGACCAACGTCGATGCCGTGACGACTGAGATCATCTGATCGAGGAGGTAAGGCGTGTAATCGCCCAGAATCGGCCTGTGGTCTGTCGCCGTTCCGGTCAGGAGCGTCAGCTCATGCCGTCGCTTGCTGAGCGCGATGAACAAGGCCAGCAACGTCGTGCAGACCAGAAGCCAGTGGCTGATTGGCACGTTAATCGCCACGGCGCCCGCGGTTGCGCGTAGCGTAAAGCCCGCGGCAATCGTCAGCACGTCAACAATGACGATGTGCTTGAGAACGGCTGAGTAGAGAGAAAGCAGGACGACATACGCTGTGGCTGTGGCGAAAAAGGCCGGCCCGAGAACGAAGGCGACCGCCAGTGAGACGGCGGCGAGACTGATGGCGGCAATCACGGCGACCTGAGGCTTCAGGTTTCCCGACGCGATCGGGCGATTCTTCTTCAGCGGATGACGTTGGTCCTGTTCACGATCAAACACGTCGTTGACGAGATAAACCGCGCCAGACAACGCACAAAACACGGCGAAGGCGATGACGGACGGGATGATAGCGGCGGGATCGTGCAGCCGTTGCGCAAAGACGAGCGCGGCAAAGACAAACAGATTCTTGGTCCATTGGCCTGGACGAAGAGAGATGAGAAGATTCAGGAAAAGCGGGCGGCCGCCCTGACTAGGCATCTATCCGGAAGCGGAAGGACCTAAAGTCCTCCCGCCCCGGCAAACTTCCTCTGCTGGAAACATTCTTTGCAAAACACGGGGCGACCCTGCGTTGGGCGGAACGGAACGGTCGTTTCCTTGCCGCACGCCGAGCATGTGGCAGTGGTCTCGACGCGTTCACGAATCCCGGGCGAGGCCGCCCGGGCCGCGCGCTTGGCCTTGCAGGCCTTGCATCGCTTGGGCTCGTTCTTGAAGTTCTTGTCCGCGAAAAAGAGCTGCTCACCAGCCGTCCACACGAACTCCGCGCCGCAATCCACACAACTCAGGATCTTGTCTTGGAACTCCATCGTGTCGCCCCTTGCTCGCGCCCTTTACTCTGCGTCGCGTCGCATTTTCTTGCGGTTACGTTTGCGCGCCAGCGCCTGTTTGGCTCTGCGCTTGTCTCCGGGCTTCAGATAGAAGGAATGCTTCTTGATATCCTTGATGATATCTTCCTGCTGTACCTTCCTTTTGAACCGCCGAAGAGCACTCTCGATCGACTCTCCGTCCTGTACCTTGACTTCCGCCACGCTTGATGACACCCCCTCAACTCGGGCGAACATGATGACTACAATCCGTCACCACGGTTTTCTCGAATAACGATTGTGTTACGCTAATTCGGGACTGCGAATCTTAGGCGCAAATCTGCAGCCCCGTCAACGGATTAGTCCTTCACATTAACCCTTTTATATCCAACAGTTTACTGCGAAACCGTGGGTTCCACGCGAGTGCTGGTCGTTGGAAATGGCGGGCGTGAACACGCTCTGGTCTGGAAACTGGCGTCCGAGCGCGCGGTGGCGGACATCGTGTGCGCGCCTGGAAATGCGGGCATCAGCCGCCTCGCGCGATGCGTACCGGTCGATCCGGCAGATGCGCACGCAGTGGCCGAAATCGTGCGGCGCGAGGAGATCGACTTCACGATCGTCGGTCCCGAACTGCCGCTGAGCCGCGGTATCGCTGACGTGTTTGCCGCGGAAGGCGATTTGCTGTTCGGGCCGAGTCAGCGCGCAGCGCGCCTGGAGTCGAGCAAAGTCTTCGCAAAGGATTTCATGCACCGCTGCAACGTGCCGACGGCGCACTACAAGACGTGCGACTCGGCCGCCCAGGCGCTCGCGGTGTTGCACAGCGGCGAATTCGGGTTTCCCGTCGTCCTGAAAGCCGACGGCCTTGCGGCCGGCAAAGGCGTGGTCATCTCACAAGATCTGAAGGACGCCGAAGAACAAGTCCACGCGATGATGGTCGACAAGCGGTTCGGGCAGGCCGGCTCACGCGTGGTAATCGAAGAGCTGCTCGTCGGCCGCGAAGCGTCCTTCTTTGTGCTGAGCGACGGCACGCGGGCGCTGCCGCTCGGATCTGCCGAAGATCACAAGCGAATACTGGACGGCGATCTCGGCCTGAACACCGGCGGCATGGGCGCCTACGCGCCGAGCTCGCTCTTCGACGCGACGACACAGTCGCGCGTCATGAACGAGATCGTTCTGCCAGTCCTCGAAGGCATGCGCAGCGAGGGCAGCGAGTTTCGAGGCTTCCTCTTTGTCGGGCTGATGTTGACCGGCGATGGTCCGAAGGTGATCGAGTTCAACGTGCGCTTCGGCGATCCGGAGGCTCAGGTCATCCTGCCGATGATCGAGGACGATCTTTCGCCGTTGTTGATGGCGGCCGCCGCAGGCGAGCTCGATGACGGATGTATTTCGATGGTGCGAGAACCACGCGTCGGCGTGGTGTTGGCGTCGGGCGGGTATCCCGACACCTATGAAACCGGCAAGGTCATTCACGGCATCGAGGCCGCGGAAGCTGTGGAAGACGTCAACGTGTTTCACTCGGGCACCGCGAAGCGCGGAGCCGATATCGTGACCGCCGGCGGCCGTGTGTTGACGGTGGTGGCGTCGGGCGACGATTATCAAAGTGCCATCGGACGCGCGTACGAGGCGGTCGGGAAAATCAGTTTCGAACGGATGCACTATCGCAAGGACATTGGAGCCAAAGCGCTGACATGACGCCGCTACAGAGTACTGATATTGATGGGTTCGCAGAATGACGCTCCAGTGATGCAGGGAGCCGTCGACGTGTTGAAAGAATTGGGCATCTCGGTCGAGATGACCGTGGCATCGGCACACCGCTCCCCCGAGCGCGTGATGCGTCTTCTGGCCGAAGCCGACACGCGAGGGGTGAAAGTCTTCATCGTCGGCGCGGGCGCCGCCGCACATCTGGGCGGTGTCGTGGCGGCTCATGTGACCAAGCCGGTCATTGGCGTGCCGATTGATTCGTCGGCGTTGAACGGGCTGGACGCGTTGCTCTCGACCGTGCAGATGCCCCCTGGGGTGCCTGTGGCGACCGTTTCAATCGGCAAGGCCGGTGCGACCAATGCGGGCGTCCTCGCCGCGCAGATTCTGGCGCTTGGCGACAACGCCATTGCCGAGCGAGTGGAAAAGTACAAGCGAAGTCTTGCAGAGAAGGTTGAGGAGGCTGCGCGCAAACTCGCGGGCTCCACCAATCCCTAATCCCCAATCCCTAGAGAAGTGAAGTATTCAGTTATCACGTTCGGGTGCCGGGTGAACCAGGCCGACTCCTTTCAGATCGAGGAGCAGCTCATGGCGTGCGGCGGCATCGCAGCCGGAACCGGGGACGCCGATATCGTCGTCGTGAATACGTGCTCGGTCACGAGCTCCGCCGATCAGGCGACGCGGCAGATCGTCCGGAAGGTCGCTCGCGAGAATCCGAACGCGAGAATCGTCGTGACCGGCTGCTACGCCACCCGTCGCCCCGACGACGTGGCCGATCTGCCTGGCGTCGTACAGATTGTTTCCAACGACCGGAAAGGTCAGCTTGCCCGCGAGATCGGGCTTGCCGCGTCGAAGCCCGAAAGGGCGAATGCGGGATTGAATACCGCCCAGCGATTCGGCGACGGCGACGGCGCCTGCGGCGCGGAGATCGCCCCGGGCCTGGCCGGCAGGACGGCGTTTACGCTGCGCGTGCAGACAGGCTGCGACGAAACCTGCTCGTACTGCATCATTCCATCGACACGAGGAACGAGCCGCAGCCGGCCGCTTGCGGAAGTCCTTTCGGAGATTGAGCGCATCGGTCGGGCAGGATACCGAGAGATTGCCCTCACCGGCGTCCACCTCGGATCCTACGGACGCGACCTTGGCGATGGCTCAACGCTGCTTGGCCTGCTGCAGGCGATAGAGCACCGGGCGTTCGGGCTGCGCTTCCGCATCAGCTCGCTCGAGCCGATGGACTGTCTGGATGAGATCGTCGATCTTGTTGCGGCGTCAGACTGCTTCGCACCGCACTTTCATCTTCCGCTGCAGCACGCGAGCGATCGCATGCTGGTCGCGATGCGTCGACCGTATACGCTGGCCTACTACCGCCACCTTGTGAATCGGATCCGCAGAGAGATTCCGCACGCATCGATCGGCAGCGACATCATCGTCGGATTTCCGGGTGAGGCGGACGAAGATTTCCGCGTGCTCGAGGCGTATCTCGCCGCATCACCGCTCACGCACGTACACGTGTTCCCGTATTCCGATCGGCCAGGCACCACAGCCACTGCGATGCCCGACAAGGTTCACGGCTCGATTGTTCGCGATCGCGCGAGCGCCATCCGGGCCATCGGCCGCGCGCTGAGCAAGGCATTCCAGGCGGCACAGATTGGCACCGTGCGCCCAGGTTTGACCATTGAAGACGGTTCGCTCGTTGTGACCGACAATTATCTGAAGGTGAAAATTCCCGCAGGTGTGGCGCGGAATGAGCGGGTGAGCGTTGCGCTCGGTGATGGCGGCGATTGTCTAATGGGGACAATCGTGTCGTTCGACTCGGCGAACCTGTAACCCAGGAACCGGAACTCCGGAACCGGAACCTAGAGTAGGGCTGCGGCTTTTTGCCCGGTCGATTTTCTCGACCCTTCCACAATCAACTGACCGCAGGCTGCGCGGATGTCGCGGCCACGGCTCTTGCGGACCGACACCGTCAGGCCCGCCTCTGCGAGCACCTTCGCGAACGCGTTGACGCGTTCATCGGAAGGACGCTCGAACCGAATGCCGGCGGCCTCGTTGAGCGGAATCAGATTCACTTTGCAGCGGATGTTGCCCAGCAGCCGCACGAGGCGTCGCGCGTCGTCGAGCGTGTCGTTGACGCCGCGCAGGAGCACGTACTCGAACGTAATGCGATTGCGACGCCTCGCTGGAAACTTTCGCGCCGCATTGAGGATGTCTTCCAGGCCGTACTTGCGGTTGACAGGCACGAGCGCATCGCGCTGGTCCTCGGTCGTGGCGTGCAGCGAAATCGCGAGATTCGGCATCAGCGGTTCGCTCGCGAGGCGTTCGAGCGCTGGAAGCACGCCGACGGTCGAGAGTGTGACTCGCTTCGGGGACACCGCGAGACCGTGCGCGTCGTTCAGCATGCGCAGCGCCTTCATCGTGTTGTCGTAGTTGTGCAGCGGCTCGCCCATGCCCATGAGCACGATGTTGAACTTCGACTCGAGCAATCCCATTTCGGCGGCCAGCACGCGGACCTGCCCCGCGATCTCGCCGGCCGTCAGGTTTCGTACAAGACCCATCTTGCCCGTCAAGCAGAAGCCGCACTTCATCGCGCAACCGACCTGCGTTGAGATGCAGAAGGTCTGGCTTGGCGTGTCCGGGATGAACACCGCCTCGATGCGGGCGTTGTCGTCCAGGCCGAGGAGCAACTTCACGGTTCCGTCCGAGGAGGTTTCTCTGGCAATCAGCGTGGGGGTGGAAATCCGGACGTGCGCGGCGAGATCGGCGCGAAGCGGGCGCGACAAATCCGTCATCTTTTCGAAATCGGTGACGCCCTTTGCGTAGATCCACGCGAAGATCTGGCGTGCATGGAACCGCGGATGGCCGCGGGCTTCGAGGGCGGCTTCAAGCTCGGCCACATCCATCGAGCCGAAATCGGCACGCGGGTCTGACGCTAAGCTGTTCGGAACACTGGGCATGACACGCTTCTGGATCTCGATTGTACTCGTGTTAAGATCCTCCTAGCTCGCTCTCAACCCTTTCATTCTCCAACGGGTCCCACGCGGGCCCGAAGTGTTTGCACGGCGTTAGTCATCACTTTCATGATTGTTCGCGACGCATTAGACAACGGGATTCGTCTCGTCACTGAATCGATGGGCCACGTGCGCTCGGTCAGCCTCGGGGTGTGGCTGGCGCGCGGCTCGCGGCACGAGAGCGACGAAGACAGCGGCATCGCTCACTTTGTCGAGCACATGCTGTTCAAGGGCACGGCCACACGAACGGCCGAAGATATTGCGCAGGCTGTCGACTCCATCGGCGGTCAGCTCGACGCGTTCACGGCAAAGGAGTACGCGAGCTATTACGTCAAGGTGCTCGATGAGCATCTGCCGCTCGCCGTCGATATCCTTTCCGACATCGTCCTTCGTCCGGCGTTCCACGAGGTCGACATCAACCGCGAAAAGAAAGTGATCCTCGAAGAGATCAAGATGGTCGAGGACACGCCCGACGATCTCGTGCACGAGATTTTTACGCAGGCGTTCTGGGAAGGGCATCCCCTTGGACGGCCGATCCTCGGCACGAAGGAGAGCGTCGAGGCGCTCACGCAGCAACGGCTGCGCGACCATTTCCGCGGCGCATACGCGGCCGAGAACGTCATTATCTCTGCCGCCGGCAACCTCGAGCACTCGCAGCTGCGTGAGGCGCTCGAGAAGGCGTTCGGATCGATGCCTGTCGCCGGCGTGAAGCAGAACGGCGGACCGCCGAACGTGGTGCCGAAGGTCGTGATTCGCAACAAAGAGCTCGAGCAGAGCCACCTGTGTCTGGGCGCGAGCAGCTATCCGCAGAATCACAGCGCGCGGTACGCCAGCTACGTGATGAACACGATGCTCGGCGGCTCGATGAGCTCGCGGCTGTTCCAGAATATCCGCGAGAAGCGCGGGCTCGCCTATTCCGTGTTCTCCGGCATCAATGCCTATCGCGACGCCGGCTACCTCACGGTGTATGCCGGCTGCTCGAACGAAGCCGTCGGCGAGGTCGTCGATCTGGTCGTCGAAGAGATGCGGGGCATGAAGCAGACGGCGGTGCCCGACAGCGAGCTGCGGCGCGCCAAAGATCACTTGAAGGGCAGCGTCATGTTGAGCCTCGAGAACACCTCGAGCCGCATGTCGCACCTCGCCCGCCAGGAAATCTACTTCGACCGTCAGTTCAGCCTCGATGAAACGCTGGAAGGCATCGAGCGCGTGACGCCGGCCGACATTCAGCGCGTGGCGGGAGAGCTGTTCTCGAACGGCTCGCTCGCCGCCACGGTGCTGGGACACGTGAATGGACTTCAGCTTCCGCGAGAGCGACTTGATCTGAATTAATGATTCCTCGCTACACACACCCCGACATGGGGCGCATCTGGAGCGAAGAGCGGAGATTCGAGACCTGGCTGCAGGTTGAAATCGCGGCTGCCGAGGCGATGGCCGAGGCTGGAATCATTCCGCACGACGCCGCGCGCGACATCAGAGAGAAATCGAAGTTCGATGTCGACCGTATCGCCGCCATCGAAGAAATCACACAACACGACGTCATCGCCTTTACAACCGCCGTTGCCGAGCACGTAGGCTCGTCGGCGCGCTGGCTGCATTTCGGCCTCACCTCTTCCGATGTCGTCGATACCGCGCAGGCCATCCAGATGCGCGAGGCGGCAGACCTCCTTATGAAGGATGTGGAAGGGCTGCTGGAGGCCGTGCGCGCGCGCGCAGAGGAGCATCGCGGAACCCCGATGATCGGGCGCACGCATGGCGTCCATGCCGAGCCGATGACTTTCGGTTTGAAGCTCGCGCTCTGGTACGCCGAGCTGCAGCGCGACCTCGAGCGCCTCAGGCGGGCGCGTACGGTCGTTTCGGTGGGCAAGATTTCCGGGGCGGTCGGCACGTTCGCCCATCTCGACCCGTCGATTGAGGCCGCGATCTGCGGGAAGCTCGGGCTCGAACCGGCGCCGGTTTCGTCGCAGGTGATTCAGCGCGATCGGCACGCCGAGTTGCTCGCCACTATTGCGATTACCGGGGCGTCGCTCGAGAAGTTTGCGCTCGAAGTACGCGGCCTGCAGAAGACCGAGATCGGCGAAGTGCAGGAGCCGTTCGGGAAGGGTCAGAAGGGCTCTTCGGCGATGCCGCACAAGCGCAACCCGATCGGCTGCGAGCAGATTACCGGCCTCGCGCGGCTGTTGCGCGGCAACGCTCACGCGGCGCTCGAGAACATTGCCCTCTGGCACGAGCGCGACATCTCCCATTCGTCGGTGGAGCGCGTCATTCTTCCCGACAGCTTCATCGCCCTCGATCACATGCTGCGGCGCTTTACCCGTATCGTGAAAGGCCTCGTGGTCAACGAGGATCGCATGCGGCAGAACCTGGAGTTGTCGCGCGGTGTTGTCTTCTCCGGTACGGTGCTCCTCGAGCTGGCCCAGCGCGGGATTTCGCGTGAACGGGCCTACGAATGGGTGCAGCGCAACGCCCTCCGATCGTATGACGAGAAACAGGACTTCAAGCAGCTGCTGCTTGACGACAGGGACGTGATGGGCGTGCTCGATCGGAAGACGGTTGACGATGCGTTCGATCTGAAAGTGCAGCTCAAGAACGTAGACAGGATTTTCGACCGCGTGTTCAAGGTGCCGGTCGCAGCGGGAGTGTCGTGATGCGCGCGCGAGTGTTTGTGACGTTGAAGCCGTCCGTGTTCGATCCGCAGGGCAAGACCATTGTCGACGCGCTGCACTCGCTCGGATACGGCAGCGTCGAGGATGTGCGGCAGGGAAAGTATTTCGAGCTCGAGCTTGCAGCCGATTCGAGCGAGACGGCGCGGTCGATGGCGTCTGAAGTCGCCGACAAACTGCTGGCGAACCCCGTGATAGAGAGCTATCGCATCGAGATTGTCTGAGCGCCCCACGAGGCTGACGTGAAAACTAAATTCGCCGTTGTTGTCTTTCCCGGATCAAATTGCGACCACGACGCCTATTACGCCGCCAGGGAGGTGCTCGGCCAGGATGCCGAGTTCATCTGGCATAAAGAAACCGACCTTCGCGGCGCCGATGTGGTGATTCTCCCCGGCGGGTTTTCTCACGGGGATTACCTGCGGACGGGCGCCATCGCCCGGTTCTCACCCGTGATGGATGCCGTCAAGACGTTCGCGGCCCAGGGCGGGCCCGTCCTCGGGATCTGCAACGGCTTCCAGATTCTCCTCGAATCAGGTCTGCTTCCGGGCGCGATGTTGCGCAATCGAGGGCTGAAGTTCCTCTGCCAGCACGTTCACGTTCGTGTTGAGCAGACCGACACGCCATTTACGCTGGCCTGCCGCGCTCAGCAGGTGTTGCGCATCCCGATTGCCCATGGCGAAGGGAACTACTTCACGACGCCGGACGAGCTCCGGAAGCTCGAGCAGAATCGTCAGATCGTGTTCCGGTACGTGAACGCCTCGGGTGTTGCGACCGATGAAGCGAATCCGAACGGCTCTCTCGCGTCGATCGCCGGCATCTGCAACGAACGTCGCAATGTCGTCGGGTTGATGCCTCACCCCGAGCGCGCCTGCGAGCTCGCCATTGGCAGCGCAGATGGGCTCGTCATGTTCGAATCGGTTGTGGCCGCACATGCCGCGGGCGTGTTGACGGCGGCCGGGAGCGCCTCGGCATGAGCACGTTCGACAGGGCGACGCTCGAGCGCCACGGATTGAACGACGAGGAGTACCAGCGCATCGCGAAGGCGCTCGGTCGCGACCCCAGCATCACCGAGCTCGGCATTTTCTCGGTGATGTGGTCGGAGCATTGCAGTTACAAGAGCTCCCGCGTTCACCTGCGGAATCTGCCGACGACAGGCCCGAGGGTGCTGCAGGGTCCCGGCGAGAACGCCGGCGCCGTCGACATCGGCGAGGGGCTCGCAGCTGTTTTCAAAATCGAATCGCACAACCATCCTTCGTTTATCGAGCCGTATCAGGGCGCAGCGACCGGTGTCGGCGGCATCATCCGTGACATCTTCACGATGGGCGCCCGGCCGATTGCGCTGATGAACTCGCTCCGGTTCGGCGAGCTCGACGACCCCCGCGTGCGGCGCAACATGGAAGGGGTCGTCGCGGGCATCGCCGGTTACGGCAACAGCATCGGGATCCCTACTGTTGGCGGCGAGATTGCGTTCGAAGCGTGCTACACGGGCAACCCGCTGGTGAACGTCTTCTGTCTGGGCCTCGCGAAAGCGGACGAAATCATCAAGGGCGTTGCGAAAGGCACGGGCAACCCTGTTTACTACGTCGGGTCGAAGACCGGCCGTGACGGGATTCACGGCGCGACCATGGCGTCGGCGGAGTTCGACGAGAACTCGGCGGAGAAGCGGCCGGCGGTTCAGGTCGGCGATCCGTTCATGGAGAAGCTTCTTCTCGAAGCGTGCCTCGAAGTGATGCAGACCGATGCTCTGGTCGGCATTCAGGACATGGGCGCTGCGGGCCTGACGTGCTCGACGTGCGAGATGGGATCGCGCGGCGGCGCGGGCATCGATATCGACGTCTCGCGTGTGCCGCAGCGCGAGACGGGCATGACGCCATACGAAATCATGCTGTCCGAATCGCAGGAGCGCATGCTGCTGGTCGTCAAGCGGGGCCGCGAGCGCGAGGTAGAGGAAATTTTCGAGAAATGGGATTTGCACGCCGCGCATATCGGCGAGGTGACCGACGATGGGCTCATGCGCGTCCGCGAGCGCGGGTCCGTGGTTGCCGAGATTCCGACCGGCGCGCTCACCGATGATGCGCCTGTTTACAAGCGTCCGATGGCGACCCCCGCGTATCTCGCCGAGGTCCAGAAACTGACGTTGCCCGCAAAGCCGGCGGTCGCCGATGTCGATGCCCTTCGGAACCTGCTCGCGTCGCCGGTGATCGCGAACAAACGTTGGGTGTACCGGCAATACGACCACATGGTTCGCACGAACACCCTCGTGTTGCCTGGTGCAGGCGCGGGCGTCGTGCGGGTGAAGGGGACCAATCGCGCGCTTGCGTTGTCGGTCGACGGAAACGGCCGGTATTGCTACCTCGATCCCTATCGCGGCGCAATCCTCGCCGTCATCGAAGCGGCGAGGAACGTCGCGTGTGCCGGGGCCGAGCCAATCGGTGCGACCAATTGCCTGAACTTCGGCAATCCCGAGCGGCCCGAGATCATGTGGCAGTTCGCGCGCGCCGTTGAAGGCATCACCGTCGCGTGCAAGGCGCTCGATATTCCAATTACAGGGGGCAACGTCAGTCTCTACAACGAGACTGACGGCAAGGCGATTTATCCCACACCGGTCCTGGGCGTGGTTGGATTGCTCGAGGACGCGAGCAGGGTCGTAAGCCGCAGCTTCAGGGCGAGCGGCGATGTCATTGTTCTCCTTGGCGAGACGCGTGATGAGCTCGGCGGCAGTGAGTATCTGAAAATCACTCAGGACATGGTTGTGGGGGAGCCTCCGCACGTGGACCTCGGAGCCGAAAGAGCGCTTCAGCAGCTTCTCGTGGCTGCCGCGCGCGAAGGGCTCGTTCAATCGGCGCATGACTGCGCCGAAGGTGGCCTTGCGGTGACACTGGCCGAGTGCGCCTTCGGCACAGGCGGCGTCGGATTGAGCGTGAACGTGCCGGCTGTTCAGGCTGCGGACACGTGGAGAGCAACCGCGACGTTGTTCTCCGAGTCTGCGTCGCGCGTCGTCGTGTCGGTCGCGCAAGAGAGTCTCGGGGCATTCCTCGCGCGAGCGAAGGCGTTTGGCGTCCCGGCCAGAGAGATTGGAACGACCGGGAGCCCTCGTATCAGCGTCTCAATCGACGGGCATGCTGCGCTCGATATCGCTCTGACAGATGCCGAGACGATTTGGGATACTGCACTGGAGAAATTCTTTAAGCAGCGAGCTGCATAGGAATGAGGCATCAAGCATGACCACTAAGCAGAAGATCGCTGCAACCAAGGCCGAGCGGCCGAAAGGCTGCGAGGGACAGGTCGCAGGGGTGGGGCCCCACGACAAACTCAAGGAAGAATGTGGTGTGTTCGGCATCTTCGGCCATCCCGAAGCGGCGAACCTTACGTATCTTGGACTCTACGCGCTTCAGCATCGAGGGCAGGAGAGCGCGGGCATTGCGGCATCGGATGGCACCGAGGTGCGCATCTCGAAATCGATGGGGTATGTCGCCGATGCGTTCTCAGAGAGAACGCTCGAAAAGCTGCGCGGGCATGTCGCCATCGGTCACGTTCGCTATTCGACGGCCGGCGACAGCAGGCTGGACAACGCCCAGCCCATCCTCATCGACTGTGCGCACGGGCAGATTGCGATCGGGCACAACGGCAATCTCGTGAACGCGAGCGACTTGAAAGACGAGCTCGTGCGGCACGGATCGATCTTTCAGACGAGCACCGACACCGAGGTCATCCTGCATCTCTATGCGCGCTCGCGCGCCATGTCGGTCGATGATGCGATCGTCGAGGCCCTTGCGCATGTGCAGGGTGCGTTCTCTCTCGTGCTGATGACCAAAGATCGGCTGATCGCCGTGCGCGATCCGCACGGATTCCGTCCGCTGGCGCTCGGGCGGCTCGGCGACTCGGTCATCGTGTGCTCCGAGACCTGCGCGCTCGACCTGATCGGGGCGACCTACGTGCGCGACGTCGAACCGGGCGAGATCATCATCGTGAGCGCAGCGGGCGTTAAATCGATCAAGCCCTTTCCACCGGCGCCGCTCGCGCAATGCGTCTTCGAACACGTCTATTTTTCCCGCCCCGACAGCTATGTCTTCGGCGAAAGCGTGAACGAGGTTCGTACCAACCTTGGCCGGCTGCTGGCGCGGGAGCGTCCCGCGGATGCCGACGTCATTGTGCCCGTTCCCGACTCGGGCGTGTGCGCCGCGATCGGGTTTGCCGAGGAGTCGGGCATTCCCATGCGTGTCGGGCTGATTCGCAACCACTATGTCGGCCGCACGTTCATCGAGCCGCAACAGGCGATTCGCCATTTCGGTGTGCGCGTCAAGTTGAACCCCGTGCGCAGCATTCTCGACGGCAAGCGGGTGGTGCTTGTCGACGACTCGCTCGTGCGCGGCACCACGAGCCGCAAGATTGTCAAAATGGTGAAGGCCGCAGGCGCGAAGTCGGTGCACATGCGCATCAGCTGCCCGCCGACGATTTCGCCCTGCTTCTACGGTGTGGATACGCCGCGCCGATCGGAGTTGATCGGCGCAACCCACACGCTTGATGAGATCCAGAAGTACATCGGTGCGGACAGTCTCGGATATCTGAGCCTCGAGGGGATGCTTTCGGCGGTGGGGACGAAGCGCTCGTCATATTGCACGTCGTGCTACACAGGGCGGTACCCGGTGGCGTTTCCACGCAACGAAGAAGCCTATCTTCAGCTCGCTCTGAAACTCGACACCGATGTGGTCAAGACGTAGCGTCCCGATTTGCGTGATGCTGGCCGCTCTCGCGGCCGCGCAAGGCCTTCACGGCCAGGCGCCCAACCCGCCTGCCGGCGCGGCCCAGGAAAGTGGTCCGCAGGCGACATCGCCGGCAGCCATTCAGGCGGCCATCGACTCGCTCGGGAATCTCGAATTCGCCATCAGGATGAACGCGGCGCGCACCCTGCGGCGTGCCGCCCCGGAAGCGGTGGCGCCCGCGTTGATACGCGCGGTGGAGAGCCACAAGGATCAGTTCGCACGCTTCCGCGCGCTCGTCCTGCTCACTGGATTCAACGACGCACGAACCGCAGAGCTCATTCACGACATCTCGACCAATCCGAATGACCGGCTGCGCACAGTGGCCTATATGTACTACGAGCACCATCCAACGCCGGGGATGATCCCCGAGCTGTTGAAGGCGCTCCAGCGCGAAGAGAGCGAGTTTGTCCGGCCGGCGCTCATTCGGGCGCTGGCGGCCCAGGGAGCGGACACGCGCGTGCGCGACACGCTGCTGGTCGAGGTGGGTCGCGGCCAGGACTTCTTCAGGAGCGCGGTCATCGAAGCGCTTGGCGATTACCGCGCGCCGTACGCGGTGGATCCGCTCATCGCCATTGCGAAGCTCACGGGTCCCCTCCAGGTCGATGCCATCATTGCGCTTGGCAAGCTGAAAGATCAGCGCGCGATGGAGACGCTCGCCTTGCTGCAGCGGAGTGCTGAGCGCGAGATCCAGCCGACGATTGCAGCGGCTATCTGCCTGCTTGGCGTCAATTGCGACTCGCATCTGGCGTACGTCGTCGAATCGCTGAAGTTCGCCGAGCAGAATATCGGATACCAGGAGCTGCTGCGCAACTCTGTGGCGGGTCTGGTGGCGCTGGCGAACAACGGCAACACGCAGGCGCTGACGGCGCTGTTCGAAGTCGGCATCCCTTCCATGGATCCGCCGCGTGCGCCGATGGCCCTTGGCGCCGGGACGGTGGCCGTTCGAAACACGCCGATGATGCTTTCCTTTCTGGAAAGCTACAAGAACGCCGCGGGTGCGATCGATTTGATCGCCGAAGGCTTCGATATGCTCGAGGAGGATTACGAAGAGGAGAGCTTCTTCGCGGCCGTTCGGCGTGGCTACTGGCGCGCCGATGCGTCATCGCCGACACGCAAGGTCGGAGAGACGCTCATCGACAAGCTGGAGTTCTGAAAAAGGCACCGGGAGCCTTTGTCCTGCCGAGACCCCCACACATGGATCGCATGACTTACGCAGGTTCGGGCGTGGACTACAGCGCGCTCGATCCGTTCAAACGCCGCGCGCAGCTCGCCGGACGATCGACGGCGGACGTCCTGCGGCGCCTCGGGGTGTCGGAAGTCGAGATGAGCCGCGGTGAGAGCGCGTATCTCGTCGAGACCGCCGAGAGTTTTCTCGCGCATGTCGAGGAAGGCCTCGGCACGAAGAATCTCGTCGCGGACGCGATGTACCGGCTCGTGCCGGCGCGCTCCTTCTACGACCACATCGCGCAGGACACCGTGGCGATGATCGTCAACGACATGATTACGCTGGGTGCGTTGCCGCTGGCGGTGGCCATGCATCTCGGCGTGGGATCGTCGGACTGGTTCAAGGACGACCAGCGCGCGGGCGACCTGGTCGACGGCTGGCGGACGGCCTGCGAGCGTGCGCGATGCGCGTGGGGAGGTGGCGAAACACCGACGCTGAGCGGTGTCGTGCAACCTGAGACGGTGGTGCTCGCCGGGTCCGCGATCGGCATGATCAAGCCAAAAGGTCGCCTGATTCGCGCGAACATTCAGGCCGGCGATGCGATCGTGCTGTTTGAAAGCTCCGGCATCCATGCCAATGGCCTCACCCTTGCTCGTGCCGTCGCCGAGCGCGCAGAAAACGGCTACCTGACGCTTCTCAGCGACGGCCGGCCCTACGGCGAGGCACTGCTGGATCCCACGTTCATCTACGTTGGCGTCATCGAAGACTGCCTGAATCGCGGCATCGATATTCATTACGCGGTCAACATCACCGGTCACGGCTGGCGCAAGCTGATGCGCGCACCCGATCCATACGCGTACGTCATCGACGCCATACCATCCCCGCAGCCGGTCTTCGAGTTCATCCAATCCACCGGTCGCGTCGACGATTCCGAGGCCTATGGCAACTTCAACATGGGCGCCGGGTTCGCGATCTACGTGCCGGAGAAAGACGTGCCGGCCGTCCTCGACGTGGCCCGCCCCTTCCCGTTCTCTGCGATGCGGGCGGGCCAGGTGGAAAAAAGTGCCACCAAACGGGTGGTCATTACGCCAAAGCAGCTGGAGTACTCCGCCGATACGCTCAGAGTTCGTTAGTGGGTGCCGACGGGGTCAGACCCCTTTTTTTGCTGATAAAGGGGTCTGACCCCTTTATTGCTCGTCGCTTACGTAAGTGCGGGGACGCCCGGGGTCGCGATGCTCTGGCCATTGCCCCGAGCCATATGGCATCCCACGTTCCAGATGCTGTCGAAAAGCCTCGATTTCAGCCTCCGATTGCGGTGTGTTCACAAGCTCGGTCCAATCGGGCGGGAGGGTGCACGGTCCGTCGGCCAAGAATGGACATTGACGCTGTCGTTGCCAGAGGCTGCCCCAACGCCAGTGTTCCGCTCGCGTCACGAGGTTCGCCCGGAGAGCATTTCGTTCGACATAGCGCCAGACCCACAGCAGTTGCTTGTCGCCGCTAACAGGTATGGACCTGTACCGAGATTGATAGACCGCTCCATGCCCGACACGCTGATGAGCCACATTCCACCTCGATGCATGGATCGATGTAAGCCGTTGAACGAATCGCGGAAGGTCGGTATCCGAGACAGGCCATAGCAAAAAGTGCCAATGGGTGGGCATTAGACAGTAGGCAAGTATTCGCATACTCAGTTGAGCAGCCCAGACCTCACGCATGACTGTCTCAAACGCGCCAAAGTCCAGCGGCGTTTTGAAGAGCACGCGTTTTCCTGCGGCTCTGTTCATAACGTGGTAGACATGCCCGCCGCTTGCGATACGAGGCTTCCGTGGCATGACGAGTTGGGATTAACATCCCATCGCAAGGCTGATGCCGAACATGCAAACGAAGGGGTTTGACTCCTATTCCAAGGCTTCCAACCGCAGAATCGGCGTACTGATCTCAGGCCGAGGCAGCAATCTCCAAGCGATCATCGATGCCATTGCTGCCAAGAAACTGAATGCCGAGTTGGTCGTCGTGATTTCTAATCGGACCGACGCGGCTGGTTTAAACCGAGCCAAAGATGCAAGAGTCGAGACCCTTATCCTCGACCACGCGGATAAGACCCGATTTGCCAACCGTGAGGACTATGACCGTGAGTTGGTTCAGCTTTTAAGAGAGCGGCGTGTGGGTCTCGTATGCCTCGCCGGGTTCATGAGGCTGCTCACGCCGGTTTTCCTCGACGCGTTCCCAAATGCGGTGGTCAATATTCACCCGTCGCTTCTGCCAGCGTTTCCCGGCACGAACGCGCAATATCAAGCCTGGGAGCATGGTGTGAAATGGACAGGTGCCACCGTGCATTTGGTCACCGCGGAACTGGATGGAGGTCCAATCGTCTTGCAGGAACCGGTTCCAGTTAAGGACGGCGACGATCTGGATACCCTTTCTGCCCGAATCCTGGAAAGAGAACATCATCTGTATCCACTCGCCATTCAGCTTCTGCTGAACGGCGGCTGGCGGATACAAGGCCGGCGTTTTATCGCTACTTAGTCACATACATGCAAAAAAAGGGGTCAGACCCCTTTTTCGTCGGAAAAAGGGGTCTGACCCCTTAGGCCCGATGAACGGTGGCTGGCGGGTTGAAGGCCGGCGCTTTGTCGCCAAGTAAAACCTGTTTTACACCTTGCTCTGCAGCGTAATCACCGACACATCCGGCGGGCAGTTGAGCCGGTAAGGCACATATACGGTTCCGACGCCGCGACTGACGAAGATCGAGCTGTTGTTGCGACGGCCGACGCCGGCGACCACCGGAAATTTCTTCGCCGCAATAGCGCCGAGGCCCGGCAGTACCACCTGGCCGCCGTGAGTGTGCCCTGACAGGACCAGCGGCACCTCCAGCTCGGCCGCCTCATCCAGGCGGCGGGGATCGTGCGCGAGCAGGATGACGGTCGACTCCGCATCCCGCACCAGCCGCGCGATGTCGCGCGCGCGCCGCGTCCAATACCGCACGCCGACGAGGTCTACCTTCTCGCCGCGGATCTCCACCGTCGTCCGGGCGTCGCGAAGCACTTCGTAGCCGTGTTTGGTCAGCGCCGCCGGCATATCTCGATCATCGTCGTGATTACCCAGAACGGCGAAGACGCCGAACGGTGCCATCAACCCGGCGAGGGCTTCCGAGCAGGGCGCGACGTATTCGCGATCGCCCCACGTCACATAGTCGCCGCCGAGCACAATCAGATCCGGCCGTTCCGCCATCGTCAACGAGACCGCGCGCACCACGTCGCGCGCCGGCACCATTTCGCTGTGGTGGAGGTCGGTAATGAGGCCCACACGAAGGCCGTCGAGGGCAGGGTTGAGACCGGCGACTGGAACGCTGGCGCGAAACACCTGAATCTGATGCCGTGAGTACGCGAGGCCGTAAGTGGCGCCGCCAATCAGAGTGCCCATGCCGCCCGCCATCAGGGTATTGAGCGCCGCGCGCCGACTGACCAGCACCGCATTATGATAATGGACTCAATGAGCGATCTGTTCTCCGAACTTGAATGGCGCGGCCTTGTTTACGACGCGACGCAGGGCGCGAAGGACATGCTCGCGCGCGAAAAGGTGACCGCGTACGGGGGATTCGATCCCACGGCGCCGAGCCTGCACGTCGGTCATCTCATGCAGATGATGGCCCTCGCTCGTCTTCAGCGCGCGGGCCACTCGCCGATTGCGCTGGTCGGTGGCGGTACCGGCATGATCGGCGATCCGAGCGGCAAGACGGTGGAACGGACGCTTCAGAGCCGGGAGGTCGTTGAAGCGAACGTGCGCGGCATTCGAGCTCAACTCG
>CAWERD010000002.1:0-337500 GCA_963811435.1 Vicinamibacterales bacterium | reverse complement strand
CCCGAACCAGTGTTGGTTGAAAACAGCTTGGATGAGCTGAGGGTAGGGGTGAAAGGCTAATCAAACTTCGTGATTGCCCGTTCTCTTCGAAATGCCTTTAGGGGCAGCCTCGGGAGGTCGGCGTTGGTGGTAGAGAACTGGATGGACTAAGGGGCTTACCAGCTTACTGAATCCAACCAAACTGCGAATGCCAACGACACGTATCCCGGGAGTGAGACGGTGGGGGCTAAGCTTCATCGTCGAAAGGGAAACAGCCCAGACTATCGGCTAAGGTCCCTAATTCTGTGCTAAGTGGGAAAGGATCTGGAGACGCTTAGACAACCAGGAGGTTGGCTTAGAAGCAGCCATCCTTTAAAGAAAGCGTAATAGCTCACTGGTCAAGCGGCTCTGGGCCGACAATTCAACGGGGCTCAAGCACAGAACCGAAGCCATAGATTGGAACAGGATCTTCGGATCCTGACAATGGTAGAAGAGCGTTCTCAATGCAGTGAAGTCAGACCGAAAGGACTGGTGGAGCGTTGAGAAGTGACCCTGCCGGCATAAGTAGCGATAAGAAAAGTGAGAATCCTTTCCG
Organism: Vicinamibacterales bacterium; assembly: GCA_963811435.1. Taxonomy (GTDB): domain Bacteria; phylum Acidobacteriota; class Vicinamibacteria; order Vicinamibacterales; family JAMQPK01; genus JAMQPK01. Next base: position 336,926 of record CAWERD010000002.1, on the reverse strand, counting down.
CCGTAAGCCTAAGGTTTCCTGAGGAAGGTTCGTCCGCTCAGGGTCAGTCGGGTCCTAACGCGAGGCCGAAAGGCGTAGCGGATGGATATCCGGTTAATATTCCGGAACTACTTGGAAGACGTTATTACGATGGGGAGACGCAGGAGGCTATGCGAGCCCACGATTGGACGTGTGGGTTTAAGCCTGTAGGGGGACTCGCCCGGCAAATCCGGTGAGTCACATTCCCTGAGGGGCTATAGCGAGGGCCGCAAGGCCCGCAAAGTCGCAGACGCCACGCTGCCGAGAAAATCCTCTAAGGAGTCTTTCGGGTACCCGTACCGCAAACCGACACAGGTAGGCGAGGAGAAAATCCTCAGGCGCAAGTGAGAACCCTCGTTTAGGAACTCGGCAAACTAGCCCCGTAACTTCGGAATAAGGGGTGCTCTATTAGCGTCAGCGGCCTCGCGCCGCGAAGCGGGAAAGAGTTGCAGTGAAGAGGCCCAAGCAACTGTTTACTAAAAACACAGGACTCTGCGAAGTCGAACACGACGTATAGGGTCTGACGCCTGCCCGGTGCCGGAAGGTTAAAGGGAGAGGTTAGCCGCAAGGCGACGCTTCGAGCTGAAGCCCCGGTAAACGGCGGCCGTAACTATAACGGTCCTAAGGTAGCGAAATTCCTTGTCGGGTAAGTTCCGACCTGCACGAATGGCGTAATGATTTGGGCGCTGTCTCAACGAGGGGCACTGCGAATTTGTGGTACCGGTGAAGACGCCGGTTGCCCGTGATTAGACGAAAAGACCCCGTGCACCTTTACTACATCCTAGTAGTGAATGCTGGCGCGATATGCGCAGGATAGGTGGGAGGCTTTGAACCCAGGATTTCGGTCTTGGGGGAGCCAACGGTGAGATACCACCCTTATTGTTCCGGCGTTCTAACTTAGATCTGTCATCCAGATCGAGGACACTGCTAGGTGGGTAGTTTGACTGGGGCGGTCGCCTCCTAAAGAGTAACGGAGGCGCGCGAAGGTTCGCTCAGGCTGTTTGGAAACCAGCCATAGAGTGCAAAAGCATAAGCGAGCTTGACTGCGAGTCCTACAAGACGAGCAGGTGGGAAACCAGGCTTTAGTGATCCGGTGGTTCCGCGTGGAAGGGCCATCGCTCAACGGATAAAAGGTACGCCGGGGATAACAGGCTGATCCTAGCCAAGAGTTCACATCGACGCTAGGGTTTGGCACCTCGATGTCGGCTCATCACATCCTGGAGCTGTAGCAGGTTCCAAGGGTTCGGCTGTTCGCCGATTAAAGTGGTACGTGAGCTGGGTTTAGAACGTCGCGAGACAGTTCGGTCTCTATCTATCATGGGCGCAGGAAATTTGAGTGGGGCTGACCTTAGTACGAGAGGACCGGGTTGGACGGACCTCTAGTGTATCGGTTGTCACGCCAGTGGCAGTGCCGAGTAGCTACGTCCGGAAGGGAGAAACGCTGAATGCATCTAAGCGTGAAACCCTCCACAAGATGAGATTTCCCGAGCCATAAGGCTCCTAAAGGCTCCTGGAAGATGACCAGGTTGATAGGCCAGATGTGTAAGGCCAGTGATGGCTTTAGCTGACTGGTACTAATAAGCCGTGCGGCTTGACCATATTTTTTCTTCTTCGCTCTCGAGCGGAGAAATGCACGCTCTGCGTGCAATGTGGATTCGGAAAAGCAACCGTTTGCAGAATATTGAGTTGTCGAAGATCATGATCTTTGAACGTGTTGCGTCGTCGAAGCATCGTCGCGCCTGTGCGCGTCGACCGGCGCAAGCAAGTTCCCGGTGGTCATAGGAGCAGGGTCACACCCGTTCCCATTCCGAACACGGAAGTTAAGCCTGCTACCGCCGATGGTACTGTGGGGGAAACTCCATGGGAGAGTAGGTCGCTGCCGGGAGTATTACTGAAAAACAAGAACGCCCGCTGTGCAACAACGCAGCGGGCGTTTTTGTTTTCTGCATTGGAAGATTCGCAGACTGGCAGATTGTGAGAGTGTTGGTAGATTCGCGGAATCTCGGATTCGAGATAAAGCCAGATGTGGATCCGCGGCGCTTGCAGTAGGTAGTGTCCGGCTTCAGCCGGACCCCGGACCTCGCAATCGGAAATTATTTGCGCGCAGGTCGCGAGTTGGAGCCCGACGTGAGAAATCGCGTCGGGCTTTTTTTGTTTAGATCTAATGCTTGCGTCGGATCTTGGTATCGTAAGGCGGCTTTCATTTCAGCACTGGGAGGTCGTATGCGAACGCGGGGCATTTCGGCAGCCGTCGGCGCCGTGATCGTCGGCGCGAGCGTCACAAGCTTCGGCCAGACGAAGCCTGTCGAGGACACGATTGCGGCCCACGTTGCCGCAGCCCACACGGCCGCCGATGACACATGGCTGATTCTCTTCAGTGAGCTGTGCGGGGGCGCGATGGGTGCCGGAGGTCGCGCATCGTCGCTGCCGCCGCCCCCCGGCGGCGCCCCGGCCCGCGGCCGGCAGTCCGGTCCTCCGCCGCGGGAGCAGTGGTATCACGACCCGGTGAAGGTCTTCGACAACCTCTACGTGTTTCCCACCGAAGATGTGAACGCCTGGGCGATTCAGACCTCCGACGGCATCATCCTGATCGACGCGACCTACGAATACTCGGTCAAGGATCTCATCGTCGACGCGATGCCGAAGGTCGGTCTGGATCCGAAACAGATCAAATACATCGTGGTCACACATGGCCATGGCGATCATTCGGCCGGCGTGAAGTATCTGCAGGACACCTTCGGCGCGCGCGTGCTGATGTCTGAGGACGATTGGAAACTGCTGGCGCAGCCGGCTCGTGGCAATTTCGCAGGCGCGCCAGTCCCGAAGCGCGACATGGTCGTCACCGAAGGCCAGACACTCACCCTGGGAGATACGACGATTACGATGTACCTGACGCCTGGCCACACGCTGGGCACGATCTCCCTGATGATTCCGGTGAAAGACAAGGGCGTCGCGCACACCGCCGCGTTCTGGGGTGGCACCTCGGTCGGCATCAATTCCACGGTCGACAACGTCATCGCCTATTCCGCGTCCGCACGCCGTTTCAGCGACATCGCCAGCAAAGCCAAATCCGACATTCTCCTGTCGAACCACGGCCGTGTCATCGATTTCGCCAAACGCGCGGGAGCGAACCGTGCGAATCCGGCAGGTCCGAATGCGTTCATTTTGAATCCGACGCGCGTAAAGAACTACCTCGCGGTGGCCGATCACTGCGCGCAGGCGATCGCGCTGGCGCAGGCAGCGAAAAAGTAGGGAGTGGACAACTGTGTTGCGCAAATTTCGTCTTGTCGCCGGTGTCTTGGTTCTCACCGCACTCGTGCCGCGCGTCGCCGCGGCACAACCCGCGCCGTTCAACGGTGTGGGAGTCACGTTTGGCCACATCCATCTGCTAGTCAGCGATGTGGAGGTGCACAGGAAGTTCTGGACCGAGGTGATGGGTGGCAAGGCGATCACCGATGGACCTCTGCAGATGATTCAGTTTCCCGGTGTCTACATCATTCTGATGAAACAGGAGTCGTCTGGACCACCGGAGGGATCGGTGCTGAATCACTTTGGATTCGTTTACAAGGATCTGCCCGCGACAATAGCGAATTGGAAAGCCCTGGGAGCCGACGCGCGCCAGGGCGGCAACCCGAATCAGGGATACGTCTGGGGTCCTGATGGGATCCGCATTGAGTACTACGGCGACGAGAGCATTCCTGTGCCGGTGAAAATGGATCACACGCACTCCTTCGTTCCCGACATCAAGGCGTGTCAGGAGTGGTACCGCAGGGTCTTCGGCGGTGTGCCGGGTCAGCGGCCACGTGTCTCGAACCCCGGCTGGAACGAAGTGGTGCATTTTCCCGGAATGTCCGTGACGTTCGCCGCGGGAGCGGCCACGCTTCTCCCCACCCGCGGACGCTCGCTCGATCACATAGGATTCGAGGTGCAAAACCTCGCCGAGTACGTCAGGAAGCTCGCAGCGCTGGGCATCACGCTCGACGCCGCACCGCACCAGATGTCGAACACTCGAATCAAGGTCGCGTATCTCACCGATCCGTGGGGGACGCGCATCGAGCTCACAGAGAACCTGACATCCGCTGCAAGAACGGGAACGAGCGGACGATGAGCAGCACATCTATTTACCGACACAGATTGCCTGTGCTGGCACTTCTCACAGTGACGCTCGCTGCCTCGGCAAACACGAGACTGTACCCGCAGCAGGAAGACACAGGCCGTGCGGCCGGCGGGCGCGGCCGCGGCGGGCGTGGAGGGAGGGGTGGGGGCGATGTCGTCATCTCGACCGCACTGATTGCAGAGCGGGGTTTGAAGGCAGACGATTTTCCAACCCTCCGGAGCACCACCGGGAATGTCTATGTGTGGCAGGACGTTCACACCCTCGGGTTCCTGACGAACAATCTTGTGGTGATTACATCTGACGGCGTGCTGGTGGCCGACGGCCAGGGAAGTCCGGAAGCCGTGAAAAAGTTGGTGCAGGCCATCAGCCTGCTCACGCCTCGACCTATCAAATATGTGGTCGTCTGCTCCGAACACGGAGACCACACCGGAGGAAACGACGCATTTCCTTCCACCGCGACGTTTATTTCCAGCCCGGCAAGCCGGGCGAGTCTGGCCCGACTCGCCAGGACGCCGGCGAGCAATGGCCGCAAAACGATCGTTCCAACCGAGACGGTCGCCGACCGGCGTGTACTCAAGATGGGCGGGACTGAAATTCATATTCTGAACAGCGGGCGTTCTCACACCGGCGGCGATCTCCAGGTGTACTTGCCCCAGGAGAAGGTTCTTTTCACGAGCGAGACGTTCTCCAATCGCATCTTTCCGTCGATGGCAAACGCATACCCTGCGGAATGGATTCAAACACTGAAAAAACTGCGGCAGGTTGACGCGACATTCGTTGTCCCCGGACACGGGTTTCTCGATCCGGCGCCCACGATGAAGGCGGAGATCGCCGAGTTCGAAAAAGCGTTGGAATATGTCGTCGCGGAAGGTCGTCGCGCACATGACGCGGGCTTGAACGTGGAAGAAGGGCTCAAGCGTGTAGACTGGGGACCTTACCGGTACGTGGTCGGTCGCGGAACGCAACGGCCCGCCGGCGTTCCGCCGCATTTACGACGAACTGAATGGCAAGCTCAGAGAAGCACAGCGCTGAAGGGTACCCCCCGCGTTTACGTACCCAGCATCCGCTGAGGCAGCAGCCCCGCTATCACCAATACACCTGCAATGACGAGCAGCAGCCACGCAGCTGCGTATGGCGCCGGCCCCGCGCGCACGACGTAATTGATCGTCAGCTCACGCTGATCGTTGTCACGGCGCTGCGCCGATACGGCGAACCGATCGCTTTCGGGCACCATTGCATTTGCCAGGTACACGCCGACATCGCGGCGGTGATTATTTCTATAAAACAGCTGATGCTCACCCGATGACTGGGCCGGCATGATGGCACGCGACTGAAGGCGGATCGTGCCCTCGCCGCGCCGCATAGCCGCAACGTCAGGGAACGTCGACGCCTGCGGTTGCACCCGAAGCCGGCGGCCGTCGTCTTCGAGCTCGACGGTGCTCAACGCCGTCGCCGCGTAGGTCCGTTGCTCCTCCGGAGAGAACACTCCGTCGCCATCGCGATCGATGTCAGCGATCACCGAATCAGCGATTGCGATGCCTGCCGTGAGATCCAGCTCGAGCGTGACACGACCCGCATCGATCGCGATCCGTGACGCTTGCAGGTACTCGTCCCGCCGATGGGCCGATATCCCGGTGACGGTGAAGACCGTCAACACCAGCGCAATTGCGAAGACGGTGCGGTTAGCGGCGCACGAATTTCGCACCGTAGTCGTTGGTCGGATCGCGATAGATAGTATGGATGTGGTCGACGCTATCCTGCTGCGGCGCGTATTCAATGACGAGGGTTGGTCCCTGGATCCGGAAGTACGCGGCGCCGCCGTTGGTTGTCGGCCCGCTCCAGGCGAAATAGGTTTGCGGCAGGTTCGCCCGGATCTCGGCCATTCTGGGCTCGGCGAACGCGTCGGTCACGATGCCAGACCATTCGCGCACGAGGTCCACGAGCATGGTCTGCTGCGCCGCCGACAACGCCGAGGCCCGAATGCCCTCGGGCTGAATCGTTTTCCCGTCCTGACCCGGTGGGAGGACAAGGTCTGCCACGCGATAGTTGAGGACGGCCTGCGCGCGCTGGCCGGCATCGAGCGCGTTGACGAGTGCAAACGCCTTGTCGTTCTCATTCCCGAGCGGGCGGATTGTCCGCCCTTCGAACGTGTAGCTCGCCGGCTGCGCGGCGGGCAGGCTGGGCGTCATGCTCGCCTGCGTCCCCGCAAGCGTCAGATTGATCGCCAGGTGATGCCCGCCGAACTGCAGCATCCACGGAGCCGTCGCCGACGGTGTTCCGAGAAACGCGAGGTAGTATTCAGCCTCTCCAAACGAAGGACCGGCGCCGCGGCCACCGCCTCTTCCCGCCCCACGCGCGGCCTGATTAGTCTTCAAGACTTCGTCCCCCCGCATGATCTCGGTCACCTTCCGATATCCGTCCGGGCTCAAGGCCGTGGACAGCAGCGTCATGACCGCAGCGCGTTGCGGTTGCGTCAGGTCGGCCAGGCGCAAGCCTTCGCGTTGAAACATCGGCGACGGCAAATTCGACCATCGTGTTTTCTGTGGCCCCTCGAATGGGAACTGGACCTTGGCCTTGCCCGCATCGTCGAGCGTGACGAGCAGGGCTTGCGCGGACGTGACGATCCGCGACGTTGCGCCAGCCGGCGAGCCGGATGACGTTGCCGGCGGTGAGGCGCTGCGCTGGGCGAAAGCCGCTGCAGTTACCGTTACGAACAGTGCCGGCCAAACCAGGGTGGCGAGGCGAATACGTGAATGCATGATTCAGTCTACTTTCCCGTCACATACGAGACGGTGAAAACAATGTGAAAATGCGAGAGGAACGTGCGTATAATCCCCCGCTTTGAATATCACCTCGCTGCAATCGCACATTCTTCAGGAAGAGGCGCGTTATCCGGGAGCGACGGGCGACTTCAGCTGGATTTTGTCGGCGATATCGCTCGCCGGAAAGGCGATCGCTGCCAAGGTGCGCTGCGCGCGCATTGAAGACGTGCTCGGCGACGGCGGCTCGGCCAACGTCCACGGCGAGGCCCAGCAGAAGCTGGATGTAATCGCCAATCACATCCTGATGACCTGCCTCGGCAGCCGGCCGACCGTCGCGGTCGTCGCCTCCGAGGAAGACGACGAGCCGACGCTTCTCAAGCGCGGCGTCGACGGTGGCAAGTACTGTGTCGTTTTCGATCCGCTCGATGGGTCCTCGAATCTGGACGTGTGCGTCAGCGTGGGCACCATCTTTTCCATCCTCAAGAATGACCCGACGATTCCCGGCGCGGTCGAGACATTGTGCCAGTGCGGTTCGAGTCAGGTGGCGGCCGGCTACATTCTCTACGGCTCGTCCACGGTGTTCGTCCTGACGACGGGGAGGGGCGTCGACATGTTCGTGCTGGATCCGTCGATCGGATCCTTCGTGCTCGTGTCTCAAGGCGTGCGCATTCCCGAGAGCGGTAAGACCTATTCCGTGAACGAGGCGAATCGGGCGACGTTTCCGCCGGGAATACAGCGCTACCTCGACTGGGCGCACGGCGAAGGGTACTCGAGCCGCTACATCGGTTCGATGGTTGCCGACGTGCACCGGACATTGGTGAAGGGAGGCGTGTTCATGTACCCGGCCACAGGGAAGAATCCGAAGGGGAAGCTGCGGCTGATGTACGAAGGGAACCCGATGGCCATGCTTGTCGAGCAGGCAGGTGGCGTGGCGCTCGCGCCGGCCGCGGCCGACGGGGTGCCGCCGGCGCGCATCCTCGACATCCAGCCCGAGAGCATTCATCAGCGCACGAGTGTCCTTCTCGGATCGCCTCGCGAGGTCGAGCACGTCGTTCGACATTTGTAGCGAGAGGCTAACCACGCGCATTTTCAAAGAGGCTGTCGCAGCCAGCGCTCGAGCTGCGATCGATACGCGCGACTCAACGTCAGCTCGCGGCCGTCGTGCAGCACAATCGTAAAGTCGCCATGCCCGCGGGGTCGCAGCTCTCGAATGCGTTCGGTATTCACCACGCTGGAGCGGTGAATTCGGACGAACTTCCGGGAATCGAGCCGCTGCAGAAACGCGTTAATGCTGGAGCGGTACAGATGCGTTTTGTCTCCGATGTGGAGGTGAAGATACACCCCTGCGGCGCTGATCCAGTCGAGATCCTTGAGCTCGAGGAATGTGACGCGACCGCCGGATTTCAGCACGATCCGCTCCAGGGGCCCTGCCGCGCTCTCGGCGACAGGCGCCCCGTCGTCCAGCAGGTTGCTGATTCTGGAAATCCATTCTGTCTTGGCCGTGTGCCTGATGGATTTGCGCGCGTGCTCCAGTGCGGCCTCGAAACGCTCGTCGCTGAAGGGCTTCAGCAGGTAGTCGACCGCATGGGCTTCGAACGCGCGAACCGCGTACCGATCGTGCGCGGTGACGAAGATCGTGACAGGCATCCGATCGAGCGGAATCTCGCGCAGCACACCGAAGCCGTCGAGCTCGGGCATCTGAATATCCAGTAATAGAAGCGTCGGGTTTCGCGATCGGACCAAGGTGACTGCTTCGCGCCCGTCGCGTGCGACGCCAACCACTTCGATGTCGCTGTGCTGTTCGAGCAAGCCGAGCAACCGCGTCCGCGCCGGCTTCTCATCGTCGACGATCACCGCTCGAATTCGATCCATTCCCGTCGACGGATCTCACGAGGACCGGAAGGGTAAGCTGAGATCCACGCGCACGCCGCCTCCGGGCTCCTGCGAAAACTCCACGCTCTGATTATGCGCGCCGTACAGGTGTCTCAACCGTTCCCGGGTGTTGGCGATACCAATTCCTTCGTGGTCTTCGACCGACCATCCTGCCGGCAATCCCGGACCGTTGTCACGGACCGCGAGGCGCACCGTGCCGTTGTCCCGCCATGCATCGACTGTGATCGTTCCATGTGCTGACCGTGCCGATGCCCCGTGCTGGACGGCGTTCTCAACCAGAGGTTGCAGAATGAACGGCGGCACCAGCGCTTCGAAGGCAGAGGGATCGAGCTTCATCGATACGTTGAGACGATCTTCGAATCTCATCGCCTGCAGCTGCAGGTACTTTTCGACGAAGGCCAGCTCTTGATCGAGGCGGATTTCCTCCTGGTCGATGTGATCGAGCGACAGTCTGAGCAGATCGCCGAGCCGCTCGAGCATCAGACGAGCCGTTCTCGGCTCGTGCTCGACATGTGCCGAAATGGCATTCAAGGCATTGAAGAGAAAATGCGGTTGCAGCTGGGTTCGAAGAACGTTCAGCCGGGCCTCTGAGAGAAGCCGCTCCAGCTCGGCCGTTCGCACAACGCGGTTTTTCAGGTGATTCTGATAATCGACGGCGATGTACGTGCCAACGATTACCCAGTAGAAAAAGGTGCCGTTGCGATGGATGACCCGCCACGAAGTGGCGAGTACCCCGCCTGCCATCAACGATCCGTCACGCGGCATCTCGAGAACGGTCAGGAGCAGATAGTTGAGATACGTGTAGGCCACCGTGAAGACCAGACTCAGCGGCACATGACAGACGAACCGGCGGACCAGCGCATCTTTTGCGACGGGTAGGCGCCGGTCGATCCAGATAATGACGACCGCAAGCGCACCCCACGCAGACCACTGCGCCAGCGAAATCCCGAGTGCCTCGCCCCACGTGATCGGTATCCAGACGAATGGCTCACCGCGCACTTCTGTCCGCGTTGAGAAAAAGAGGACAAGCAGGCTCCAGAGAGCGAGGGGCGTGAGAAGGCGCTTCCAGTTGAAGCGTGTTGCCACGGCCAGCAGTCTAGCGTCTGCCGGGCGGCGTGTCAGCTGTTCTCAACGGGCGGTCAGGTAGTTTTCAACCGGAAAGAAATCGCAAAAGTCCGATTCACAACTCCCCTGTCCGTCCTGCAACAACGAGTATTGACGGAGCTCAACGCCTCCTCACGCGCGCCGAAATTCAGCTGCTCATCAGGTTCAGTTCTAGTAGCATTTGACCTCGCGGTCGCCGCGCGTCGTGGTTACAGTTTGGATGCGAGGAGGAGCCATGAGAGGAACAGTGGTCAGAATCCTGGTGATTGCGGCGTTGTGCGCGGCGGTTGCCGGGGTGCGCGCGGATCAGGCACCGCAACAACCGGCGCAGCCGCAACCCGCCCGTCAAGGCGGTGGCGGGCGCGGAGGCCCTCCGCAAGGTGGAGCAGGACCGATCAAGGTCATGTTCGTCACCAAAGGTCATGCGTACGATCGTGAAGGATTGGCGTTGATGCTGGACGCGCTCGGCAAGGAGATCAGCTGGTCGCACGTCGAGCACCCCGCGGCCACCACCTTCTTCGAGCCGAAGAGTGCTGAGTTGTTCGATGTGTTCCTGTTCTTCGACGCCCCGGGGCGTACACGGCTCACGCGACCTGACGGCACGATGGGGTTTGAGGATCCGGGACCTGCCGCAAAGAAGAACCTGCAGGCACTGATGCAGGCGGGCACAAAAGGCATGGTCTTCCTCCACCACTCGCTTGCGGCGTGGAACCACACCTGGCCCGAATACTCGGAGATGATCGGCGGCGCCTGCGATTGGGGGAGTCCGGTCACTTTCAAGGGAAAGGAATACCCGAACTCCGGCGCTCAGGGAGGCGTGAAGCAGCGGATCACCGTCCTGGACAAGGCGCACCCGATCACCCAGGGAGTTGCCGATGGCTTTGAGATCGTTGATGAAACGTATCTCTGCCCGTATGCCCAGGATACCGTTCACCCGCTGCTGGTGACCGATTTCAAGCCCGTTGATGTCAATTTTCCCAATCGATACGCCGGTGGCTGGCGACATCCCGAGGTCCCGGGAAGCAATCTCGCAGGCTGGGTGAAGGTGGCCGGCAGAACGCCGATTGCGTATCTGCAGAACGGCCACGATCGAGTCGCGTGGGAAAACACGGCGTATCAGACCTTGGTGTTGAACGCGATCCGGTGGACCGCGTCCAAAGAAGCGAAGGCGTGGGCGGCTGCGAATGCGAAGACCGGCACGCCGGCGGCGTGGCGCCCAGGCGGGACGAACTAAACGACACACGGAATCGCTCGGCTGTCGAAGGAAAAGCCCAGTGCTGGCCCAATCGCACTGGGCTTTTTTCTTTTCTGAATCCGCAGAAAGGAGACGCCTACGGCCGGACGTCCAATCGATCGACCACTCGCGTGACACCGTCGGTTTCTTTTGCAAGCGCCACCGCGCGCTCCTGCTCCCCTCGCGAATGAACGGTCCCGCTCAATGTCACCGTCGAACCGGTGGTCGTGACGTCAATCGCGCGTGCCTTGACGAGATCGTCGAGCACCATCTTGGCTTTGATTTTCGCCGTCAGCGCCCCTTCGTCAAGTGACGCGCCGGCTGTGGCCACGGCCTTGGCCGCCCGTTCGCCAATCTCTGCTCCCCGCTCGCGCGCCGCTGCCGTATCGATCGACGGTGATGGCGCATCCGCAGCCGAAGGTGCAGGGTTCCTGAACGATCCGGCTGTCCAATAACCGAACAGATAGAAAGCTCCGGCGACGAGAACCAAGGCCACCAAAACGACTTTCACGAGCCCTCTCACCATCTCACACCTCCTGCAGCCTTTCCTGTTCAAACGCGCGGATCATCGATGCACACCACGAGCCATGATCAGCGGGGCCTCCACTGATAACCCCACCTGATAGACTCAACCCCTCATGGCCTCGACGCTCACGCATCTGCAGTGTTCGAGAACAGCGTGTGGCAACGTCTTGTCGCATTCATCGCTGCAGAACCTCTGCCCGGTTTGCAAGTCGCCGCTGCTCGCCCGATACGACCTGCCTGTCGCACGACGAACCCTGAGTCTCGAAGCGCTGCGCTCACGCGTGCGAACGTTGTGGCGCTACGAGGAAGTCCTGCCCGGGGCACCGCCCGTGACTCTCGGCGAAGGAATGACGCCGTTGATTCACGCCCAGCGCCTGGGCGAGCGCACTGGCCTTGGTCGTCTCTATATCAAAGACGAAGGACTGAACCCGACGGCCTCGTTCAAGGCGCGCGGGCTGTCGGCGGCGGTGACGATGGCGAAAGCACTGGGAGCCACGACCGTCGCGCTCCCGACCGCCGGCAACGCCGGAGGGGCTGCCGCCGCATACGCGGCGAAGGCGGCTCTGCACTGCGTCATCGCCATGCCGTCAGACACACCGAGTGCAAACATCACCGAATCGCGCGCCTTCGGCGCCGACGTGCGGTTAATCGATGGTCTCATCTCCGATTGCGGGAAGTTCATCGCCGAGAACGCCGCCAGAGAGCGCTGGTTCGAAGTATCGACGCTGAAAGAGCCATACCGCATCGAAGGCAAAAAGACGATGGGGTACGAGCTGTGGGAGGAATTCGACGGCAGGTTGCCGGATGTGATTGTCTACCCCACAGGCGGCGGCGTGGGATTGATCGGCATGTGGAAAGCCTTTGAAGAGCTGGAAGCCATGGGTCTCATCGGCCGCGAGCGCCCGCGAATGATCGCTGCGCAGGCAGCGGGGTGCGCGCCCATCGTCAAGGCGTTCGAAGCCCGGCGCGACGATTCAGACTTCTTCACCAACGCGGCCACGCTCGCCTCCGGTCTTCGCGTCCCGAAACCTCTTGGCGATTTCCTGATCCTCGCAGACGTCTATGCCAGCCACGGCGAAGCCGTTGCCGCCACGGATGACGAAATGCTGGCCGCCTGCCGCGAAATGGCCTCTCTGGAAGGTATTTTCGCGGCGCCTGAAGGCGGCGCCGGGTTGGTCGCCATCGAAAAACTCGTGGCGCAGAAGAAGATTCAGCGCGATGAAACCGTGGTGCTGTTCAATACGGGGAGCGGCTACAAGTACGGTGAGGCCTGGCAGGTTGCTTTGGAAAGCTGAACGGTGAGCCGCGACTGGAGAACGGTTCACATTCTCGGCGGACCGCTGGTTTTTCTGCTGCTGGTCCTGATTCCGGCCGTGCCGGTGGCCTACCCGGTGCGCGCCAGCCTGGGCCTGCTCTTGTGGATGTCCTGGTGGTGGATATTCGAGCCCGTCAACCTGGCCGTCACCGGATTTCTTCCGCTGGTCGTTCTCGCGCTTTTCAATTTCCTGCCGGTCGCGGCCATCCTGCCTTCGTACTCTCAGGAGCTGATCTTTCTGTTGCTGGGCGCCAACATCCTGTCTACCGTCTGGACCCGGTGGGGATTGGATCGCCGGGTTGCGTTGGTCTCGCTCATCGGCGTCGGCACCAGCACACGGCGGCAGATCGTCGTGTGGTTTGCCATCGCAACCGTGTTGAGCGCATTCCTGCCCAACACTGTGGTAGCGGCGGCGATGATCCCGATCGTTCTGGCGATGCTTCGTTTCATCGGCATCGCGGACATTGGAAAAAGCGCGTTCGCCTCGGCGCTGCTGATCGCGATCGCCTGGGGAACGAGCGTCGGCGGATTCTGGACGCCGCTCGGGGGCGCGCCGAACCTGCTCACGATCAGACTGCTCCAGGACACGGTGATCGATCACGAGTTCCTGTTCATGACGTGGGTGACGCGCCTGCTGCCCTTCACCGTCGCGATCGCTGTCGTCTCGTTCATCTTCATGAAAGTGGCGTTCCAGCCGGAACTGGAGCACGTCGAAGGCACGCGCGACTATTTCTCACGAGAGCTGCAATCGCTGGGAAAACTGACCGCGCCCGAGAAGTGGGGTCTCTTCTTCTTTCTGGCGGCGACGGTCCTGGCATTCACCCGCGAGTTTTATGCGTCCCTGCTGCCGGGTTTGAATCCGGCTTATGGCTTTTTGACATTCGCGGTGCTGTGTTTCGTGATCCGCCACAAAGGTGAGCCCCTGCTGAAGTGGGACTACGCTCAGGCTCACATGTCCTGGGGGTTGTTCTATCTCTTTGCCGGCGGCGCAGCTCTTGGAGAGATCCTCAGCCAGACCGGAGCCGCGAAATCGGTCGCAGACATGCTGGTTCCATTTGCAGGGTCGGGCGGATTCCGCGCCGTCTTCGTGTTCTCGCTGATGACGATGATCATCACGCAGATTACGAGCAACACCGCCGCGGTCGCCATCATGGTGCCAATCACGATCAGCACGTTTCAGAGCCTGGGTGTGAATCCTGTGCCGATGGTGTATATCGTCGCCGTGACAGGGAATTGTGGATTGATGCTTCCCTCCTCCGCGGGCGGGCCGGCGGTGGCGGCGGGGTATGGCGTGAACCTCAAGATCATGTTCTCGCAGGGCCTGCGGCTTGTCGCCTTGCTGTGGGCGGTCATCGTGCTCGTCGGCTATGTGCTCGCTACCTATTGGCCCGGGTTCGGCATTGCCTGAAGACTGACGAAACGGTTACCCTCAAGGAGTAAATCCACGCCGTTCCTCGTCAGTCTGGAGGGGATACCATGCTCGCCACTCTCCGCGTTCCGTTGGCGGTCGCCGCGATCTCGTTCATCGCCCCCTACGCAGCCGAAGCCCAACGTGGCGGTCAGGTTCAGCTGCCCGACGGTGCGGGCAAAGACGTGGTCCAGAAGCGCTGCGTGACATGCCATCCCCTTGGCCAGATCACAGGCGCAGCCGGATACGATCAGGCGGGCTGGAAAAACGTCATCGACTCGATGGTGGTGCTGCCTGCCGATCAGATGAGCGCGGCCACGCAGTATCTCGCGACGCATTTTCCCGAGAAGCCGGGCCGGCGTCCGACTCTCATCTCCGGACCCGTCTCGGTGACCTTCAAGGAATGGATGGTGCCGACGCTCGGCCAACGGTCGCGCGATCCTCTGCAAATGGCCGACGGCCTAATCTGGTGGGCCGGGCAGTACGGCAGCCTCGTCGGACGCCTCAATCCCACGACGGGCGAGATGAAGGAATTCGAGCTCCCGCCCGAGGTGAAGCCCCACAGCATCATTGCCGATCGAGCCGGCAACATCTGGTACATGGGGAACGGCAACGGCACCGTTGGCAAGCTCAATCCCGCAACCGGCGGGATTACCGTTTACAAGATGCCCGATCCGGCCGCACGCGATCCGCACACGCCGATCTTCGATCAGAAGGGCCGGCTGTTTTTCACGCTTCAGGGATCGAACATGGTGGGTCGCCTGATTCCAGAGACCGGCGAGATCAAGTTGATCACGTTGCCGACGGCCGATGCGAGGCCGTACGGCATCAAAGTGAATTCGCAGGGCCTGATTTGGCTCTGCTACAACGGCAGCAACAAGCTCGCCAGCATCAATCCGGAAACGATGGAGGTGCGCGAGTATCCAGTACCCGACGCCGGGGACGAGAATCCGCCGTCTCGCGCTGACGAGCGACGACACGGTGTGGTACGTCGACTTCGCGCTCGGATTACTCGGCCGCTTGAACCCGAAGACAGGTGAGGTGAAGACGTGGCCGTCGCCAAGCGGCCCGCGGTCTCAACCCTACGCGATTGCCGTCGTGAACGACGTCATCTGGTACAACGAATCGAATCAGAGACCGGACACGCTGGTTCGATTCGATCCGAAAACCGAGAAGTTCCAGAGCTGGGCCATTCCGTCCGGCGTCGGCATCATCAGGCACATGACCGTGTCACCGGAGGGAAACCTCGTCTTCCATCAAAGCAGCATCAACCGGATTGGACTGGTGATGATCGGAGGAGGGAATTAGCCGGTAGTTGGTGGGTGGTAGCTGGTAGCCGGCGGGTCCAAAGGACAGGACCCGCCCTACGTAATGTGTGGGCCGGGTCTTGCTCTTTAGACCCGGCGTCAACCGACAATCAACTCACTCCGGCAGCCCGAACGCGATGATCGCCGAGCCCGAGGCGACGGCGACAAACTGATCGTTGTCGAACGAGTAGGTCATCGGCGACGCTTTCCAGTTCTGGTTCGTCTTGAAGCTCCACAGCGGTTTCCCATTGGTGGCATCGGCCGCCATCAGGGAGCCGCCGTCTTCGCCGAAGATCACGATCCCGCCCGCAGTGCTCAGCGTGCCGCCCCACGAGGTGACCGGACCGATCTGCGGCAGTTCCCACCTGACTTTGCCGGTCTGCACGTCGATTGCGCGCAGCACTCGTTGCGCGGGCTCGTCGGGCGCCTGCACGAAAGACCCGCCCATGTAGCCCCGTCCTGCCGCCCATTCCATCGGAACCTTCGTGAAGACGCCGCACTTGTCGTTGGTCTGCACGTAGTACAAGCCTGTCGCAGGGTTGAAGGACGTGGAGTACCAGTTCGACGCACCCTCGAGTGACGGGCACACGCGTTTGCCTTCGAGCGTCGGTTCCATATCAGGTACGCGAAGGGGTCGTCCCTGCGGCGTCAGACCGGTCGCCCACGTGACGTTCTGGATGTATTTGGTGCCGAGAAGGAACTCACCATTCGTGCGATCGAGCACGTAGAAGAAGCCATTCCGGTTCGCCTGCACGAGCAGCTTTCGCGGCTTCCCTTGCCAGTTGATGTCGATGAGCGCCGGCGTTTCCTGTGCGTCGTAGTCCCAGACATCGTGCGGCGTAAATTGGAAGTGCCACTTCAGCTTGCCCGTCTTCGGGTCGAGCGCGAGGATTGAATCGGAGTAGAGGTTGTCGCCGAGACGATCGTCTCCGTAGAGATCGGGAGTGGGATTGCCCGTCGGCCAGTAGAGCGTATCCAGCTCGGGATCGTAGGTTCCTGTCAGCCATGTCGCCGCGCCGGGATGCTCGATGCCGCCGCCCTTCCACGTTTCGGAACCTGGTTCGCCAGGAGCGGGCACTGTCCAGAAACGCCAGACTTCCTTGCCGGTCGCCTGATCGTAGGCTGCAAGAAAGCCGCGCACGCCCTCGTCGCCGCCCGACGAGCCGGTGATCACCAGATTGCCGACGGGAAGCGGCGCGACGGTGGCGTTGTAGTTCTGCTTCCAGTCCGCCATTTCGGTCTCCCACAACAGCGCACCGGTGAAACGGTTGAGCGCAATGATGTGCGCGTGATCGGTCACCATGAAGACGCGATCGCCCGCGATGCCAACGCCTCGATTGATGCCGCCTGCCGCGTTGCCGATGAGATTCCTCGTCCTCGGTCGCGAGTAGTGCCAGATCTCTCTGCCGGTACCCGCATCGAGCGCGTAGCACTGGTTGGCGCTTGTCACGTACATCACGCCGTCGACCACGACCGGCGTGCCCTGCAGTGTCGACGTGTTCGGCAGGTTGAACATCCATTTCGGAGCCATCCTGGCGACATTGCTTCTCGAGATCTGGGTGAGCGCGCTGTGCCTGTACCCCTTCGTCTCGCCGTTATAGCTGGGCCAATCGGCCTGTGATGTGACTCGGCGGTACCGGTCCCCTTCCTTCCTGAGCAGGTAGAGCTTCCGATCGTCTCCAAGCAGTTGCAGGTCGTCGATGCCCTGATTGAGGATGAGTCCTTCCAGCGAAGCGCCGGCCGTGAGGGCAATCTTGGTGCGCACGGGTCCGGATCCCTCGCGCGGCCGCAGCGACCGCAGGAACGCGATCACGTCGCGCATTTCTGTGCTCGACAGATTGCCGAACGCGGGCATGCCTGCCGTCGGCAGCCCCTGCTGGATGACCGTCGTCAACTCTTCGTCGGTGCGTGCCGGAACACGCATCACGATCGAAGGCCCCAGCTCACCGCCTCCGCCGTTGCTGCCGTGACATCCCGCGCAGCGGCTGGAATAAACCAGCCGTCCGGCGTCGATGGTCTGAGCGTAAGACGATGTGGCAACGAGCGTGAGGAGGACACACAACCCGGCAATGGACGTTTTCATGGCCGATCAGGCTAGCACAGACGGAAGATCGCTGTGGAGAGTTCGAAGGCGGTTGGCCGCTACTTTCTTGCAGCGTAGGTCTTTGAGAATCCGTTCCGCGCGTTCACCACCGTGAACGTTCCGTCCTGCTGAGCTGTCACTTTGATCCAGTATGCCGGCGTATGGGGCGGAGGCGCATTGCCCCGGCCGCCGCCGCCGCGTCCTGCTCCAGGTGCGGCTGCGCCCGCATTTGCGCCCGTGCCCCGCGGCGCCGGTGGAGGAGCGGTCAGCAGATTCGCGATCGTGGCGTTGTCGTCAATGTTCGCGACGAACACGCCGGGCGCGTTGTGGTCGGTCATCACGTTGTACGACCAGTGCAGCTGCCAGAGGTCTTCAATACCCGGGGACGACTCCAGCGTCTGAAATGTCTCCACCGCGCCGCCCTTGCGCGTGCCGTTATTCATGATGGCTACGCGAGGCTGTAGCGCGTGCACCAACGCCGGCGCACTCGACTGGTTGATGCCGTGATGTGTGACCAGATAGAGGTCGATCGTGCCGATGCGGTTCGCCGGGCACGCCAGCTGACCTTCGTGATTCCAGGTGAGATCGCCGAGATCGATCGTCCGGAAGCGGCCGAAGGTGAGCACGAAGCCGGCCGAATACGAATTGTCGGGATCGAACACCTTGCTGAGATCCTTTTCCTCGAACTGCGCGCACAAGGGATTCGGCCGTCCTGCGCCGGGGAGGTTGGTCTTCAACACCTGCCCGGCCGACGACACGAACGTGATGTCGAGTCCCGCGATCTGGACTTTGTCACCGGGCTTGACGACCGTACGAGCAGACTCGCCGCGGATCTGCGCATAGGCTTCCTGGAAGCCCTGGCTTCCGGCGCGGTCGCCTTCGGCCGTGGCTCCGTGATCGTAGAACCGTTTGATCGGGATGCGCTTGGCCAGCTCGGCCAACCCGCCGACGTGATCGCCGTGATAATGCGTCAGCACCAGGTGATCGATCTGCTTCACGCCGGCATCCTGAATCGCCAGCATCAGCCGATCGGTGTCGCGGCCGCCCGGGTTGCCCGTGTCGACGAGCAGGGTTTCGCCCGACGGCGCGACAAACAGCGTGGCCTGTCCGCCTTCGGTGTCGACGTAATAAATCTGCAGCGCCTTTGCCGGCGACTGTGCGGCGAGCGGCGGGGCCATCAGCCCCGCCGCCAGCAATACTCCGAGTGAAGCGCGTACCATTTGCACCCTTTTTACTCAACACCGAGGCGCTGGCCTCCGGGGCAGAAGAAAAATCATTGTCCTCGGCCTCTCGGCGACCCGGGGTTGAGAAACCACTCTAGTTGAACTTCATAACGAACATGCCGAAGTGTCCCGTTGCCGGCGGTGATCCTACCAAATTGCGTCGCCGCGCGCGCCGTTTTACCTCAGTCTGCCGACCAGCGCCTGGAAGCGTGGATCGTCGCGAAGGCTGTCGTAGTCGGGATCGCGCTCGATCCAGTCGCGCTTGCCATAGCCTTTGGCGAACGTGCGTTCGAGGAGCGACAGCGCTTCGTCTTTCAGTCCCGCAAGCGCACGCAGGCACGCCCCGTTAATCAGAACCCCCTGATCGTCAGGGTGGAGCTCCAGCGCCCTCGCAGACCATCGAAGCGCCTTTTCGGTCTGGCCGTCCTGGTGAAGCGCCAGCGCGCCGAGTGACAGTGCTCGCGCGTCGCCCGGCACGAGGTCGAGTTGCCGCTCGACGCGCCGAATCCCTTCATGGATCGCACGGACCGCTTCGTCGCGACGGCCGAGAATCGTCAAAGACTGGGCGGCGAGCATCAGGCTCTGGAAGTCCTCATGGCGCAGTTCGGCGGCGCGAAAGAACAGCCCGGCCGATCGTTCCACCTGTCCGGCTGCGAAGCAGCTGCGCCCATAAAGATAATGAGCTTCGAAGAGGTTCTGGTTCAACCTGATCGCTTCCTCGAATGCGGCCGCCGCCTGTTCGTACTGCCGCGAGAGCGAAAGCACAAATCCTCTCGACGCGTGAGCTTCGGCCAGCTTCGGCGCGAGCGCGAGCGCCGTTCGTGTCTCCCGATCGGCAGCCGCGTGATCGTCAGCCCCGCCACCCCACCACTCGTACATCCAGGCGTGAACCTCTCCCAGAGCCGCATGCGCCGGAGCGTATTGCGGATCGATCTGGATGGCGCGATCGAGAAGCCCGCTGGCGGTCACGAGCGCTGCACGGTCGAACTGCGACAGCAGGCGCCGCGCGCGCAGAAAGTGACTCGTAACATTCCACGCCCGTTTCCGTGCGCCTCAACGCCTGTTTTTCATCAGGGCTCAGAATGCCGCGAAGCGCCACCGCAACCTGCTCCGAGATTTCATCCTGGATCGCGAACACATCCTCGAGCCGCTGGTCGTAGCGCTCGCTCCAGCGCTGAAAGCCGTCGGCGACATCCACCAGCTGTACCGTGACCCGCAGCCGATCCCCCATTTTGCGCACGCTGCCGTCGAGCACGCTGCCGACTCCCAGGCGTGCTCCGATAGCGCGGAGATCTCCGCTGGAGGACCGGAACTGGAATGACGAGCTGCGGGCGGCCACACGAAGTCCGGCGACATGGGTGAGCGCGTTGATCAACTCTTCCGCGATGCCTTCGCAGAGATAGTCCTGATCGCGTGACGGGCTCATATCCGCGAAGGGCAGCACGGCGATTGAAAGGCTTGCCTTCCACTGGGCCGTTCCACTCGGGCGCGCGATACCGCGACTGATAGCTCCCAGAACGAGCTCGAGCGCAGACGCGAGGTCGCCGGCCGTCTGGAAGCGATCTGCCGGATGCTTTTCCAGGCAGCGCATCACCAGGTGTTCTCCAGCCGGAGGCAGATCGACGGCGAACCGGTCAAACGGGGAAGGCACGTCGCGCAGAATCGACGCACATGTTTCCGCCGCGGTGTTCTTGAGGAAGGGATGTGTCCCCGTCAGCGTTTCGTAAAGAACCGTCCCGAAGGCGAAGATGTCGGCGCGCTCGTCCACCGGGTCGGCGTTCAGCTGTTCAGGCGCCATGTAAGCGGGAGTTCCCAGCAGCATGCCCGCTTCCGAGGCGGCGATGGTTGGAATGCTGTCTTCGGTGCCGGGCTCGGGTCGAAGCTTTGCCAGACCGAAGTCGAGCACCTTCAGGGTGCCGCTGCGCGTCAGAAAAATGTTCTCCGGCTTCAGATCGCGGTGCACCACTCGAAGCGCATGGGCGGCGGCGACGGCACGGGCGAGCTGAACGCCCATGTCCAACGCCACCTTCGTCTCGAGCGGCCCGCCGCGCAGCCGGTCGCGAAGCGTCTGGCCGTCGAGCAGCTCGGACACGATGAACGGGTTGCCGTCGTGCAGGCCGATGTCGTAAATCGTGACGATGTTCGGGTGCGCGAGCATGGCTGTTGCGCGCGCCTCCTGTTCGAAGCGCTGCAGGCGATCCCGGTCGGGCTCGGTCGAGAGGACCTTGATCGCCACGTCCCGACCCAATCGCGAATCGCTGGCCCGATACACCTCGCCCATGCCGCCGGCGCCAATCGTGGCGCGGACGATGTAGGGACCCAGCGCATCTCCGGCCTGAAAGCGCATCGCCGTCAATTCTAGCCGGTGCACCTTTCGGGCTCGCTGGAACGTATGATTAGAGTTGGCCCTGCCTTGGAGCGCCCGATGCGACATTGCGGCTTCATCCTCGCGGCTCTGATCTCGCTGCTTGCAGTCCGTGCCGGTTTCGCCCAGGCCCCGCCGGCCCCTTCGGCCGAGCTCGACACCTTCATGCAGCAGGTGCTCGCGGGGCGCGACAACAACTGGAAGAAGATTCAGCAATACATCCTCGACGAACAGGAGCGGATCGAGTTCCGGGGGCCGGCCGAAATCCTGCTCTGGGGTCAGAAGCGCGAATACATGTGGTACCCGCGCGACGGCTTCTTTGTGCGGAGCCCGGTACGCTTCAACGGCGTGACGATTAAGGAGAGCGAGCGGGAGCAGTACGAGCAGCGCTTTCTCAAACGCGTCAAGGGGCGGGAAGAGCGCGCCAGCAAAGAAGGGGCGGCCTCGGACAGTCCAGCGACGCCCACCGACGTACAGAGCCTCATTCAGCAGACGCGCGAGCCGCAGTTCATTTCCTCGGCGTACTTCCTGAAATTCAAGTTCGAAGGCGGGAGGTACGCGCTCGTCGGACGCGAGACGATCGACAAGGTACCAGTCCTCAGGATCGAGTACTACCCGACGAAGCTGTTTTCAGACGAACCGTCGACGAGAGCCGAAGCGCGCACCAATCAGGTCGCGGGGCGTAAGTCGAAGGATGATCAGTACGGCGAGGCCGTTCAGCACATGATGAACAAGGTCTCGCTCGTGACGCTCTGGATCGAGCCCAATCAAAAGCAGATCGTCAAGTACACGTTCGACAACATCGGCCTCGACTTTCTTCCGGCCGCGTGGCTCGTACGTGTGACGGACATGCGCGCCAACATGCTGATGACCGACGCGTTTGGCGGTGTGTGGCTTCCGAAACGCGTCGACATGACGGGCGCGATCCTGCTCGGCGGCGGGCCGTTCTCGATTTCCTACGACATCCAATACTCCGGCTATCGCGAAGCGGTAACAGGAACGAAATACCTCGGTCCCAACAAGCGCTGACGTGCTGAGAACGATCACGCTCGTCGTTTGCGCAGTCCTCGCCGCGGCTTCACGTGTATCGGCGCAGCAGGAAGTGATTGCCGTGATCCAGGTGCACGGCAACACGATCACGCCGAGCGAAGAAATCATCTCGGCCTCCGAGCTCAAAGAGGGAAGCCCGTTCTCGGAATCGGTGAGGGCGGACGCCGAAGACCGGTTGCGTTCGTCCCGGCGTTTCTATCAGGTCGAGGTGTTGAAGCGCTACGCCTCGATTTCAGATCTCACGCAAATCACCGTGCTGATTCAGGTCGATGACGGGCCGGTCCGGATCGATCCGCCCATACCAGGCCCTCCCGGCGTGCCGTCATCAGGCCGAGTCCCTCTCGGTGTCCGAAGAGGGCCTCTGAACGTGATGTTCGCCCCGATCCTGAATGCGGAAGACGGCTATGGGTTCACATACGGTGCGCGAATTGCGATCGCGGGTCACAGAAACACGCGGCAGCGGGTCGTCATCCCGCTCAGCTGGGGTGGAGACAAGCGTGCGGGCGTCGAATTTCAGAAGGAGTTTTCCCACCGCTTCGCGCCCGACCTGCGGACAGGCGGGTTGGTTCAGCGCCGCACCCATCCATTCTTCGAATCCGATGCGGATCGGAAGCGCATATGGGGGAGAGCCGATTGGGCGCTGACACGGCAGGTTCGTGCGGGCACGGAACTCGCCTGGCAGGACTCGACGCTCGTGGATGAGCGTGTGGAAGCACGATCGGTCGGCGGCGATCTCGTGTTCGACACGAGAATCGATCCGCTCATGCCGCACAACGCCGTCTTCGCGCGCGCGGCCGTGGACAGGCTGCAGTTCAAGTCGGGCTCGGCCGTGCGAACAGACCTCGAGGCGAACGGTTACATCGGGCTCTATCGCGGTATGGTGCTGGCGCTTCGAGCGATTCGCGAAGACATGAGCCAGCCTGCGCCCAATTTCTACAAGTCGTTGCTGGGCGGATCGAGCAATCTGCGCGGCTTCGAGGCCGGCTACCGTATCGGCGACACGCTCGTCGCAGGATCGGCAGAGCTGCGTATTCCGATGAGCTCAGCGCTTCGCATCGCGCGCGTCGGTACGAGCGTCTTTATGGACGCCGGCGCCACGTATGACAAGGGCGCACGACTCAACGATCAGAAGCTGGAGCGCGGCATGGGTGCAGGCGTCTGGGCCACGGCGCCCCTTTTCCGCATCAGCCTCATGGTTGCGCACGGCCTCGGCGCAGGCACACGTGTCCACTTCGGAGCCGGTCTGACATTCTGACCCTATAGGTTCCGGGTTCCGGGTTCCGGCTTCCGGGTTCCGGTTCCTGTTCCGGGTACGCGGTGGGCGCTCGAACCTGGCGCCGTCTTCTTTTAGTTGGGGAGGCCACCGGAACCCCGCACCCTTGGAACCGAACTCTGAACGCGAACCCTGGAACCGGAACCCTTGGAATCGGAACCGAACCTTGAACGCGAACCCTGGAACCGGAACCCTTGGAATCGGAACCGAACCTTGAACGCGAACCCTGGAACCGGAACCCTTGGAATCGGAACCGAACCTTGAACGCGAACCTTGGAACCGGAACCCTTGGAATCGGAACCGAACCTTGAACGCGAACCCTGGAACCGGAACCCTTGGAATCGGAACCGAACCTTGAACGCGAACCCGTGGAACCGGAACCTGGAACCGGAACCCTCGAGCTTTTTATAGGATAAAGAGGTGCGGCTCGAGGATCTGGTCAACGCGTCGAATGCCGTCGCGGGGACACGTGGACGGCTCGAAAAAATCGCGACGCTTGCGGGTCTCCTCAAACAAGCCGCCCCGGAAGAGATTCGGCTGGTCGTGGCGTTCCTGTCCGGAGCCCTGTTGCAGGGCCGTATCGGCGTCGGCTGGTCGGTGATCTCAGAGGTGCGCACCGTGAGCTCGGCCGTTGAACCGTCACTCGAGCTGCGCGACGTGCATGAGACCTTCGACCGGGTGGCATGCGTGAAGGGTGCGGGTGCGACTCAGACGCGCGTGCGCCTTCTCACCGATCTGTTCGGCCGTGCGACGGAGCGCGAGCAGGAGTTTCTCGTCCGCCTGCTCTCTGGTGAGCTGCGACAGGGCGCGCTCGAAGGTGTGCTCGCGGAGGCCGTTGCGAAAGCCGCCGGCGCTTCCGGCGATGCCGTGCGACAGGCGGCGATGATGTGCGGCGATCTCGGCGAGGTTGCTTGCGCAGCGCTGGTGGAAGGCGTCGATGCCTTGTCCAGATACTCGATTCAGATCTTTCGACCGGTCGAGCCGATGCTGGCCTCGACCGCGGAATCGGTCGACGAGGCGCTCGAGTCATTCGGCGAGGCGGCGTTCGAGGTCAAGCTCGACGGCGCGCGCATTCAGGTCCACAAGTCTGGTAACGATGTGAAGGTCTTTTCGCGGGCGCTTCGCGAGGTGACGGCCGCGGTGCCGGAGGTCGTCGAGGCCGTCCGCAACGTGCCCGCGCGCGAGGTCATCCTCGACGGTGAAGTCATCGCGCTGCAGTCCGACGGCACGCCGTTTCCGTTTCAAGAGACGATGCGGCGATTCGGCCGGCGGCTCGATATCGATCGTCTGCGGGTGGAGATGCCGCTGACGCCGTTCTTTTTCGACTGCCTTTACATCGATGGCCGGTCTCTAACAGCCAGTCCGCAACGCGAGCGATTTGCGGTGCTGACGCAAGTGGCGGGCGGCCTCGCGATTCCGCATCAGATCGTCAAGGATCGCCTGGCAGCATCAGAGTTCTATGAGCGAGCCATTGCCGGGGGTCACGAGGGCGTGA
The DNA here is from genome assembly GCA_963811435.1 of Vicinamibacterales bacterium. Lineage (GTDB taxonomy): Bacteria > Acidobacteriota > Vicinamibacteria > Vicinamibacterales > JAMQPK01 > JAMQPK01. The sequence goes on along the minus strand of CAWERD010000002.1, from coordinate 311,754 downwards.
TGGCCAAGTCGCTCGAATCCGTGTATGCCGCGGGCAGCCGCGGCAGCTCATGGTTGAAGATCAAGCGCGTTCGCACGCTCGATCTCGTGGTGCTCGCGGCAGAGTGGGGCAGCGGACGCCGAAAAGGCTGGCTCAGCAATCTCCATCTTGGCGCGCGCGATCCCGAGCAGGGTCGATTCGTGATGCTTGGCAAGACGTTCAAAGGGATGACCGACGAGTTGCTCGAATGGCAGACGGCCGCCCTTCTCGAGCGCGAAGTCCGTCGCGAAGGCCACATCGTGTTCGTGCGTCCCGAACTGGTGGTCGAGATTGCGTTCAACGATCTTCAGGAAAGCCCTCAGTATCCAGGAGGCCTGGCGCTCCGGTTCGCGCGTGTGAAAGGCTATCGGCCGGACAAGACGGCCGACGAGGCTGACACGATTCACACGCTCCGGGACATCTATTGCGCTGCTACGGGACGTGCAGCGCCCGCGCCGAGAGCCTGAGCCGTGCCTGAACTTCCCGATGTCGAGCTCTACCTGTTCGCGCTGCGCCAGCGCATCGTCGGTGCGAAGCTCGAGCGCGTGAGACTGGCGACCCCTTTTCTGCTCCGGTCTGTCGAGCCGCCGCTCGATGCGGCGACCGGGCAGACGGTGGTGGGCTTGCGCCGGATCGGCAAGCGAATCGTGTGGGAGCTCGAGGGAGAACTGTTTCTGGTCTTCCACCTGATGATCGCCGGCCGGTTCAAATGGCGAGAGCGGGGTGCCGCGGTTCCGCGGAAGGTCGGGCTTGCGGCATTCGACTTCGCCGGCGGCACACTCCTCCTGACCGAAGTGGCCACGAAAAAGCGGGCATCACTCCATGTTGTCGCGAGCGAAAACGCGCTTGCATCGTTCGACCCCGGCGGGCTCGAGCCGATGACGAGCAGCGTCGACTCGTTTGCCGCGGCCCTCGGAAAGGAAAGCCATACACTGAAGCGCGCGCTGACCGATCCCCATCTGTTCAGCGGCATCGGCAACGCATACTCGGACGAGATCCTGCATCGGGCGAGGCTCTCGCCCTTCAAGCTCACGCGTCAGTTGACCGCCGGCGAGATTCGACTGCTTCATACAGCCACGCTCGAGATCCTCTCGGAGTGGACGGAAAGGTTGCGGTCGGAGGCCGGCGATAAGTTCCCCGAGAAGGTCACGGCTTTCCACGACGAGATGGCCGTGCATGGCCGCTTCGGACAGCCGTGCCCGCGCTGCGGCACACCCGTGCAGCGCATCGTGCATGGCGAGCATGAGGTGAACTACTGTCCAGACTGCCAGACAGAAGGGCGCCTGCTCGCCGATCGCGCGCTCTCGAAACTGTTGAAGAACGACTGGCCGAAGACGCTCGACGAAATGGAGCGAAGACTTAACAGGAGATAAGGAGATCAGGAGGGCCAGGAGAATTCTTTTCAAAAAGATCTCTTCTAATCTTCTGATCTTCTGTTCGTCTTTTCTTAGAACCCGATGAGCAGCCCGAGTGATGGACCGATCGCTTCGATGTCCGGGTTGCGATCGGGCCCGGCAATGCCTGCGTTCGAAATGTGAATCACTTCAAGCGTCGTGATGGCCTCGAGGCGGCTGTTGATCTTCCAGGTGAACCCGCCTCCACCGAGCGCGAGGTAGTTGAAACGGGTGCCGCGGGGCGGAGCGGCGACCGCCGCGTCCGAGACGCCGAGATCGAATTGTAGAAACGCCGACGCCCTCCCGCGGTGGTAGATGCGGCCACGCAGGCCCGCCGTAAAGCCGAGCACGCGTGAGTCGTTCCTGCGCTGCGACACGTACACGAGACGCTGCCGGGCGGTCAGCACGAGGCCGTCGCGCAGACCATACGTCACGCCCTGAATGAGGCCATACAACTCCTCATGCGAGGGATTGTAGTTCCACGCTTCCAGAGCGGCCTGCAACGCAAACTCCGCGTGCCATCTTCCATCGGCAAACGAGTCCGCCGCAGACGATTGAGGCGAACCTTGCGCGCGCGCCTCGACCGCCAACAGCGTGAGGATGAGCACGGCAGGCGCCGCCGGCACAAAGGTGAGTCGAGACAGGCGGGTTATTGTATAGCGCATGCGGGTGGCGAAGATCGCGGGCGTGTTGCTCGGCGTGACGTTGCTGTCGGTGCGCACTTCTGCGCAGGAACAACTGGGCGTTCGATCAGACTTCCTGTTCTACGGCGACAACACCGAATTCAGAAATCCGTTTCGAGAAGGCGAAACGATTTTCGGCGCTGCGGTTCGCGTCACGGCAGAGATCGCATTGAACGAGCGCGTCACGATTTCGGCCGGCGGCTTTGCCAACCAGCGCTTCGGCTCCGATGAAGCGTTCGAGCAGGTAAGACCGGTGCTGTCGCTCACCGTGCGGGGCCGCCGATCGTCGTTCGTACTGGGCACGTTGCCGGCCGCCACGAGCAGCATGCCGGTTGGCCCCGATCGCGGCGGTCCCCACGGACTCCTTCCGGCCTTGCAGCGGGAAACGCTTTCTTTCACGCGTCCATACGAAGCTGGGCTGGCGTGGTCCTTCGACGGCTCGAGCCTGCAGCATCACTTCTGGCTCGAGTGGCAGCGCCTCAATACTCCTGAGCATCGCGAGCGGTTTGACGGCGGCATGCGCACGTCATATCGCGTGGCCGATTTCTTGGCGATTCCGCTGCAACTCCACGTCGTGCACGAGGGAGGCCAGCTCTATGCATCGGGTGCCGTCGCAGACAGTTCTGCGGTTGCGAGTGGTGCCGTCTTCAGCGGAACTATCGCGCAGACATATGCGGCAATGTTCGAGCTCTTCGGACTGGCCTCACGTCACGTGCCCGATCGCAGCCGGCCGCAACTCAGTCGAGACGGCGTCGCCTTCTTTGGTCGTGCTTCCGCAGAGCGCGCAGGATGGCGCGGGCACGTCATCTTCTGGCGAGGGCGGAACTTCATCAAGGAAGAAGGGGATCCGAACTACCTGTCGCTGACACGCAGCGGCGATCGCTATCTTGGCACGCGCGACTATGCGGAAGCCGGATTGACGCGCAGATTTACGCTCGCACGCGCGGCCGTGCTCGACGTGTCGGGACGCCTGCACCGCGTCGAAGGCCGGTACCAGGTACCTGGTACCGGATCGTGAGCGTCGTTTCGGCAGCCTGGAAGATCCGCTGATCCGCACTCGCTGGCACTTCGCGCAGAAAAAGCTTCGCCGCGCGCGGCGGCCGTGCACGCGCCGGCTGACTTTGCCCCCGCACCGCGGACACGCCGTCCGTCCGTAAATCTCCAGGTTCTTGCGGAGCGAGAAGATTCGCCGCAGCTCGAGAAATCGAAAGGAAAAGACTCGCGCCTCGGCGACGATCGCTCGCAGCTTCCGATCCGAGATGCGCCCCACTTTTGCGAGAGGGCTGACGCCCGTCCTGAACAGCACCTCGTTCTTGATGATGTTGCCGACACCGGCAAAGATGGCCTGATCGAGCAGAACGTCGGCAATCTCGACGCGCGGAAAGGCTTTCACTTTGCGAAACGCGGCCCTTCCATCCCAGACATCCGACATCACGTCGGCCGACAGGTCGTAGGCGTCTTTGGCGTCAGCATCTTCGACGAATTTCACCGAGGCCGCCCAGATCGTGATCTCGCCGTTCGGAAAGTTCAGCACGAGACGTGGAGGCCCGCTCCGCCGGTAGTCGCCGGTGACGGACCGGCCGTCCACGGTCGCTGCGAACGTGCCCCAGAGCATGAAGTGGACACGCAGCGCGAAGGTGTCGAACTGGAAGACAAGATGTTTTCCCCAGGCGAAGATGTCCTTCACCGCGAGGCCGGCGAGCCGCTCGATGCCGATCTTGCTGTTTCCCGAGACGCTGACGATGCGGCGGCCCGCAAACGGCTGAAGCTGCTCGGCGGCCAGAAAAAGGGATGGGCCTTCCACTACCTGCTGTAAATCCCGAACCATTTGTCTTCGAACAACGGCACATCCCGCAGCGGCTTCAGCCCCGCCGCCGCCATCCACGCGTCGACCTGCGATTTCGAGATCTGCTGTTCGGCGTCTTTGGCATGGCCGCCCTTGCCGGGGGAAAAGTCGACAACCGCGATGCGTCCCTTAGGCGAGAGGTATCCGGCCAGCGCTTTCAGATACAGATCACGGTCCTTGATGTGGTGAAGGACGTCGTAGATGAGCGCAACGTCGACGTTTCGCACCGGCAATGCCGGATCCGTGTACTTCCCAAGCACCACGCGCACGTTCGAGAGCCCCAGCGTGCTGGCGCGCTTCGCGATGTGATCGAGCAGGCCCTGCTCGATGTCGACCGCATAGACGGTCCCACCGGGAGAGACCGCGGCTGCGAGGGCACCCTCGAATGCTCCGGCGCCCGCGCCGATGTCTGCGACGATGTTGCCGGGCTGCAATTCCAGGCTGGCCACGACTTCGTTGATCTTCAATCCGGCCACCCGGGTCGGGTTTTCGAGCGTCGCCACCCACGCTTCGGCTGGACGGGCACCGAGTTGGCGTGCATCACCCTGCGCGGACGGCGCGGTGCCAATGATCGCAAGGGCACAAACACCCGCCTTCGCGGTGAACGGCAGGGCTGGCAAACGGCTTCTGAGTGAACGCATGACGCCTCCTACTGTTGCCTGAGCGCCCAGAGCGCCCCGGCGAACGACCCGGCGGTGAAAACGAGAAAGCCCGCCGCCTCGAGCCAGATGTGTGACGGCTCCCCGAGGCCGATTGTGGCATAGCGCAGCACATCTACGTGCCAGGTGATGGGGTTGGCCCATGAAAGCTGTCGAAGGGGCGTCGGCAGCGGCTCGACGGGATAGAACATCGAGCTCGCGAAAAGCAGGACGAAGTAGAAGATCGACGTGACCGTGTTGAACACGTCGTTGCCGCGAATCATGAGCGCGAAGATGGCGTAGAAGAAGAACCAGCCGGCCGTGCCGATGACGACGGCAGCGGTGAACAACGGCAGCGCGTGCCAGCGGATCGGCACATCGAGCACAAGCTGCGCAAGCACGATGGTGATAATCGCCTGGACGATCGATACAGCCAGATTGAACAGAGCCTTGCCGAGCAGGTACTCCGCACGCCGCATCGGATAGGTCAGCATCTCGTAGAAGATGCCGTTGTCCCGGTCCATGAAAAACGACCACGCGGTGTTCGAAGCGATGCCGAAGCTCGCCATCCCGAGCACGCCGGCCAGAAAGAAGGCGTTGTAGTCGACGCCGATGCCGGCCGGCTTCATGCCCATCGCCTGCGTCATGCCGACGCCGAAGACGAGCAGGTAGCCGAGGGGATAGAGCAGATCCCAGAAGATGAACGTGAGGTTGGTCGCGCGAATCTTCCCCTCGCGGTACATGATCGCGGAAAGGGCGCTCACGACACGACCTGCCGTTCTGCGGCCGTCAGTTCGAGGAAGATGTCCTCGAGGCTGGCGCCGGACACTTCGATTCTCAACACCCGGCCGATGCGGCCCATGTGCGCCACGAGATCGAGCACGCGGCCTTCCTGCTCGCGGACCGTAATCAGCACTGAATTCTGCGTGACATCCACGCGAATCGGGTGATACGGCGCGATCGCGGCGTCGAGCCCCTGGGGCAGCGCGGCGAACGTCACCGATATTTCGTACAGTCCGCCCGAGAGCATCTTGAGCGTGTTGATGTCACCTCGTGCTGCCTGGCGGCCGGCTCGCATAATCAGGATGTCGTCGCACAGCTCCTCTGCCTCGCTCAGGATCTGCGTCGTCAGCACGATCGTTCGCCCCCGGGATGATTCTCTGCGGAGCCGCTCCATGATCGATCGCTTCAGCAGCGGATCCATGCCGGTCGAGAATTCATCGAGAAACACCACGGGCGTCTCGATCATGAAAACCTTCGCCACCTGAACGCGGCGCTTGAATCCGCCGCTCAGATCCATCACCTTGCGATTGGCTTCGGACCGCAGTTCGAACTGATCGAGCACATCCTCGATACGAGTGCGGATGACCTGCGGTGCCAGCCCATGAAACCTGCCGAACGTGTCCAGGTTGTCGACGACCGAGAGGAACAGATCGACGGCGCTTTCCTGGATGACGACAGAGATCTTCCTGCGGACCTCGAGCGGATCCTTCAAAGGGTCGAAGCCTTCCACGGCGATCTCGCCGGAGGTTTGACGCAGGAGAGTCGTCAGCATCTTCAACGTCGTCGTCTTGCCGGCACCGTTCGGGCCCAGCAGGCCGAATATCGATCCACGGCGCACAGAGAACGTCAGCCCATCGACGGCGCGCACCTCGGCCTGTCCCCGGCGCTTGAAGGTCTTGACGAGATCACGGACAACGATTGCCGACTCTGCCATGGGTGACGTTTCAGCCTACTGGAGGTTTTGAAGAAATCGAAGGATTCCTTCGATCATCGGCCGGCCGGTGAACAACACCTCGTCGTTGTGGTCGGCGTCAGGTATGACCAGCAATGACTTCGGCTCATGCGCTGCTTCAAAGACCTGGCGGCTCTGCGAGATCGGCACGACGCTGTCTCGATCGCCGGCGATCACGAAGAGCGGGGCGCGAATGTGCGGCATGCGATCCAACGTCGCAAATCGATCCCGCAGGATCCATCCGACCGGCACCCACGTGTAGTGGTACTGACCGACCGCCGTTGCCGACGTGAACGGCGATCGAAGAATCAGCGCTGCCGGCGGATATTCGGCCGCCAGCTCGACGGCGACGGCCGTTCCGAGAGACTCGCCGAAATACACGAGACGTTTCGAATCGACGTCCGGGCGTGTCAGGAGATAGCTTCGCGCGGCCCGCGCATCGAGCCTGAGCCCTTCCTCGGTCGGCGATCCTGGGTTGCCTCCATAGCCGCGATAGTCGAACAGGAGTACGGCGACGTCAAATGGTGCGAGCGCATTGGCAAAGGATGCGCGATGAGCCCGGTTTCCCGCGTTGCCGTTGAAGGCGAGAACCACAAATCGAGGGGCCACCGTGTGGCTGACGAACCACCCGTTCAGCGTCAGGCCATCGGATGTCGGGAACGTCACTGCCTGCACGACGCTCAAGCCGACGCTCCGCGGATCTGGGACATCGGCCGATGGGAAGTACATCAGCTTGCGCTGAAGCGACCAAAGCAGGCCCAGCGCTGCCAGGACAATGACGCCGAAGGCGATCGCAATTCTCACGTCCCGGCGAGTCTATCGAATCTGGTAAATTGCCGGGATGGACATTCCGGCCAACGACGATGAGTGGCGGGCGAAGCTGACGCCCGAGCAGTATCAGGTGCTGCGCAAGCACGGCACCGAGCGCGCTGGGACGAGCCCTCTCAACAAGGAGCATCGAGAAGGGGTCTTCCGATGTGCCGGGTGCGGTCAGGAGCTTTTCACGTCGGAAACCAAGTTCGAGAGCGGAACCGGCTGGCCAAGCTTCTGGGAACCTCTTACCGATTCAGTGGAAACGACTACGGATCGCGCGTACGGAATGGTACGAACTGAGGTACATTGTGCCCGGTGCAAGGGGCACCTCGGTCACGTGTTCGAGGACGGGCCTCGTCCGACAGGGCTCCGGTACTGCATGAACGGGGTTTCGCTCGATTTTGACCCCAAAAAGCAGGATCCTGCCCCTTAAACACCCCTGAAAACCTGTTTATGCGGGGAACCACTTGCCATCTGGCGCAGTCTAAATGAGTGTGAAGAAGAATACCCAGGTAAAACTCGAATACGAGGTGTGCGGCCGATGCGGCAGCCTGTTCGACGACCAGGGAGAAAACGGCTGGTGGATCGACCGGGGGGTCTGGTGGCACGAGTGCAAGGACGACCAGCCTGCCAGGATCGTGGTCCGAAAGCTCCCGAGAGTCGCCTGACGCGAGTTCCCTCGCCAGCAAACAGCCAACCTCGGCGGGTCCAAGGTTCAGGACCCGCCCTACGCACGCAGGCCGTCTTGCTCTTTAGACCCGGCCAACCTTTATGATGTGCGCATGGCTGCCATCGATCTCCGCTCCGACACCGTAACCAGACCCTCTCCTGCCATGCGCCGCGCGATGGCGGAAGCCGAAGTTGGCGACGACGTGTTTCTCGAAGATCCCACGTTGAATCTGCTTCAGGAACGCGCGGCGGCGGTGTTTGGCAGGGAGGCCGCACTTTTCGTCCCCTCCGGCTCGATGGGCAATCTTACGTGCGTCATGGCCCAGACGCGTCCTGGCCAGGAAGTCATCTGCGAGACGAACGGTCACATCTACAACTACGAGATGGGCGCACTCTCGGCTCTCGCCGGCCTGCTCCCGCGTGTGGTGAACGGCGAAGACGGCATCCTGTCGTGGGATGCCATTGCGCAGGCGATCAGGCCGAAGGTGTACTACCGTCCGCAGACCTCGCTGATTTGTCTTGAGAACACGGTCAACATGGCGGGTGGCAGCGTCTACGACACAAACCGTGTCGAGGACATCTGCGATCGCGCGCACGCGCAGGGCATTCTCGTCCATCTTGACGGTGCGCGCGTCTTCAACGCGGCGACGTACCTGAACGAGACCGTGGCCGGCATGACGAAGAAATTCGATTCCGTGCAGTTCTGCCTGAGCAAAGGTCTCGGTGCCCCGGTCGGATCGATGATTGTCGGCAGCCGCGATTTCGTCGAGCGCTGCCGTCCGATTCGTAAGATGCTCGGCGGCGGGATGCGACAGGCAGGCGTGCTCGCGGCCGCGGGTCTTGTCGCGCTCGAAGAGGGGCCGAAGCGACTGAAGGAGGATCACGACAACGCACAGCTGCTGGCGCAGAGACTTTCGCGCGTGCCCGGCATCGCCCTCAATCCTGAAAAAGTTCAGACGAACATCGTCATCTTCAGCGTGAAGCCGAGCGGCCTTCCCGCGTCGGCCTTTCTCGCTCAGATCGCAACACGAGGGGTGCTGGCCGTGCCGGTCGATACCGACCGCGTGCGGATGGTGACGCATCTGGACGTGACCCGCCGGGATGTCGAAAGCGCGGCAGAGATCGTCGCGTCTGTGCTGGGCTGTCCCGTGTAAGATCCGGGCATGCGCCGCGCCGCTCTGGTGGTCGCGCTTTTCGCTGCAGCGCTCGGCGGCAGCCAGCCGGCCGCGCAGGGCGACGAGCTCGCGCTCATCCTCAGCGGACTCGCCGAACGCACGCAGCAATACTACGACCGCTTCATCAGCATCATCTGCACCGAAACGGTGCACCAGCAGGATCTGCGATTCAACCTGACGCCGGCTGGAAGACCACGTACGACGATCTTCGAGCTGAGCGTCTCGCGCGATCCGCGCGGGAAGGGCGAGAGAGAGTTCCGCATCGATCGGACACTGCAATCGGTCGATGGCCGTCCCGCGCGAAAGAATCAGCAGCCGGGATGCACCGATCCCAAGACCGGGTCGCCGGAGCCGCTCGCGTTTCTGCTTGCGGCCAATCAGAATCGCTATCGCTTCGCCATTCCAGACGAAGGTGCGGGCGGCCCTGCGGGCACACGCGCACTCGACTTCATCGAGACCCCTCCCGAGCGGGTGCACGTCAAGTGGGAAGGCAACTGCTTCGAGGCGCAGGGCGGCGGCTACCAGGGGCGGGTCTGGTTCGATCCGATCTCGTACGACGTGCGGCAGATAGCCATCCGGTTGTCGAAGCCATTTCTTGTTCCTCTGCGCATCGGACATATCGGGGCCGTACCGGCAATCAGAGTGGAACGATCCGAAACGACCATCCATTTCTCTCGGGTGGAGTTTCAGCAACCTGACGAGGTGGTGCTGTTGCCCGAATCGATCGATACCCTCACCGTGTTCCGAGGCGCGCCGAGCCTGAAAACCAGCCAGAAGTTGAGCAATTTCCGCCGTTTCCTCACCAAGTCGGAGATCAGAACGACGTCGTTCTAGCCTCGGCGCTGCGTGGCCCTGCCTTTGCTTTAGATGACGGCGCCATGGTCGATATGTACAGAAAGCTGACGCTACGCAAGCGCATCTGGATTCTGATCGCGCTCGCCGGCGTGTCTGCGGTCGTCTTTATCGCCATCGGCCTTTCCATTCCCATTCGCTCGGAAACGCTCAAGGCGAAGGTCATTGCGCTGCTCAGTGAAGAACTCGAGAGCGAAGTCACGATCGAGAAGCTCGAAGGCCGGGTGTTCCCGCGCGTGGCCGTCAGCGGCAGCGGCGTGGTGATCCGGCAGAAAGGGCGTACCGACGTGCCGCCGATGATCACCATCGAGAAGTTCGAGATACGCGGCTCGCTGCGCGACCTGATGAAGGAACCACGGCGCGTCGCCGAAGTGCGGCTCCAGGGACTCCAGGTGAAGATCCCGCCAGGCGACGATGACGATGTGGAAAGCGACGATCGGAAGTCGGATGCCGAAGCCCACGCACAGGCGCAGAAGCTGCAGCACGTTGTCATCGAACGGTTTGAGGCGCCCGATACGGTCATCACGTTGATCCCGAAACGCGCCGGGAAGCAGCCGAAGGTCTTCACCGTTCATCATCTGACGATGGATTCCCTTGGCATCAACGAGACGATCCCGTACATCGCGACGCTCACCAATCCTGTGCCCAAAGGCGAGATCGAAGCGTCCGGCACATTCGGACCGTGGAACGTGACGTCCCCGGCGAGCACACCTGTGACCGGCAGATACAACTTCGCCAACGCGAACCTCGACACCATCGAAGGACTCGCGGGCGTCCTGAGCTCGACCGGCGAGTTCGAGGGCCCGCTCAACCGTATTGAAATCCACGGAACGACCGATACCCCGAAGTTCCAGGTTGACGCCGGCGGATTACCGGTGCCGCTCAAGACGCGCTTTACCGCGATCGTCGACGGGTCGGATGGCGACACTTACCTGAACCAGGTGGACGCGACCTTCCTCAACACCAGCATGACGGCCAAGGGGGCTGTCATCGGGGTGGAGGGCGTGCACGGGCGGCGGATCGAAGTCGACGTCGACATGCAAAACGGGCGCATCGAAGATCTGTTGAGGCTTGCCGTCAACTCGGAAAAGCCGATTCTTCTGGGTGCGGCCCGGTTGCAGGCAAAGCTCGTGATTCCGCCAGAGAAGAAAAAAGTCATCGACAAGCTCCAGCTTCGCGGGAGCTTCGTCCTTTCGAAAGCGACGTTCACCGATCCGTCGGTGCAGAACAAGCTCATCGGCCTCAGCCGGCGCGGCCAGGGGATGGATCAGAACGAAGCGATCGGGGACGTCCTGTCGAACCTGAAGGCCACCTTTGCCTTCGAGCACGCGGCCGCTACATTTTCCAGCCTCACTTTTTCGGTGCCTGGCGCAGCCGTCGAGCTTGCCGGCCGGTACGGCCTGCGCGACGAGCAGATGGATTTTCGAGGCCGCCTGAAGATGCAGGCGCCGCTGTCGGAGGTCGCCGGCGGAGGCGTGAAGGGATTTTTTCTGAAGGCGTTCGATCCGTTCTTCAAGAAACCCGGCGCGGGGATGGTGCTGCCGATCAAGATTGCGGGCACGCGGAAGGCGCCCAAGTTCGGCCTCGATATGTTCTAGACAGGTCTGTAAACGGACAAGAGCTCAGGAGCTCAGGAGGGCAGGAGCGTCCTTCAAAAAGAGATCATCTCCTGTTCTTCTGATCTCCTGTTCTCTTGTGTGTATTTTCGTGACTAGTGCGTCATCACGTAGATCATCACGTTGATGGCGATGGCGTATCCCTCTGGCGAGAAACGATAGAAGTACTCGACGTCCTCGCCTTCGCGCTCCCAGGTATCGGAGATGTCGGTGTTGTGCGTCATCAGCACCATCAATCTCCCTTTCTCGTCAAAGATCCCCTTCGTGTTGACGATGGCGCTGTCCGGGCCGCGCTCCGAGGTGTCTCCGCCGTTGCGGCGCCACTGGCTGATGGCCGGCACCTGCAGAATGCGCTTCACGCTGTAGACGGTCTGGAACATCTGGTGCGTCACGGGAATGTCGACGATCGGATACTTGCGCGGATCGAGCACCCGGCCGATCTCCTGCTGCCAGACGCTCCACGCGTGCGATCCCCAGAAATCATCGCTCCACATGAAGCCGCCCTTCACCAGGTACGTGCGCAACTGCTCGACGTCTTCCACGCTGAAGCGCGCGGTTCCCGCGTCTTCGATGTGGACGTACGGGCAGCGGAAGAGATTGTCGTCGCCGCTGCTACGGATGACGAAGTACTCGGGATCGCCTTCACCGTCGATGCCGACGGCAGTTTTTGTGAGCTCTGCGAAACGAATGCTGAAGTTGATGTCGGCGCCCGGATAGTCGGTACGCCAGCCCTGGCCGCCGGCTTCGCGCCAGGCGCTTGGATACATGAGGCGGCAGAAATGAAATCGGCCGTCTTTTATGGCGCGGGTGGCATAGCGCGGCGGCTCGCCGCGCCAGCCATTCCACATGTCGCCGCCGGACCAGATTTGACTGTACGCCGTCGATGCGGCGAAGACGCCGGCGAGAAGTACGCCGATGAGGCGGCGTAAAGAGGACATGTGGTCCTACGGTTCTAGGTTCTACGTTCCGGGTTCTAGGTTCTCTGGTGCGGTGCGGTTTCCGGGTTCTGGCTTCTGGGTTCGGGAACCCGAACCATAGAACCCAGAACCCAGAACCTAGAACCTAGAACCGCAGAGTTCACTTCGCTGCGCGTGAGAGCGACTTATCGTACTCACTCACCAAATCGCGGAAGCCGCGAGGCACATCGTCGGTCGCCGTAAGCGCCGGCTGATCGCCCTGCGAGTCTTCAACCTTCCGGCGCAGGCCGAACTCGAAACGCTTCAGTCCTTCGAGCACCTGCGTCTGCAGCCGTTCGAGCTCTCGCGCGTCCTTGTAGACGCGGTCGTCGTCCAGCTGCCGCATCGCGCGGAGAATTTCGTCGAGGTCTGTTGCGTTCACGCCGTCATTGCGCAGCTGATCGCGCAGGCGCTGCGCTTCGCCGGTCCAGTAACGCGCCTGGTCCTGGTACTGCCGAATCTCGCCCGGCGTGAAGACGCGTTGTCCCCAACCGCCCCAGTCGTCGCCATCCCGGTTTGCGCCGCGGCCGTTGCTGAACGGTCCATCGCGGAACGAGCCATTGCGGCCATCGCCGTCGCTGTTGCCGTCCTGTCCGCCCTGACCCTGCTGGCCTTGCTGGCCGCCTTGTCCCTGCTGGCCCTGCTGGCCCTGCTGGCCCTGCTGGCCCTGCTGACCTTGTTGGCCTTGTTGGCCCTGTTGGCCCTGTTGGCCCTGCTGCCCTTGTTGTCCCTGTTGGCCCTGCTGTCCTTGCTGGCCTTCCTTGCCCTGCTGACCCTGCTGACCGTCGCGCATCTGCTGCTGCATCGAGTCGAGGCCGCGCACGAGATTACGCGCACGGTCGAGGTTGTTGGCCATGCGGTTGCTCTTGTCGCCCTGGCCCACCGAGTTGGCGGCCTCGCCCAACCTCTTGCGCAGGTTGTCGATCTCGCTGCCGATGTTTTTCTCGAGGTCGGGGCTCGTCTGCCCGGTCTGACGCATCAGGCTGCCGGAGTAGTGAATCTGCTCCTCGAGACGATTGTTGCGGATCCCGTCTGCCGCTTCCTGCAGCTTGCGCGACGCGTCCCGCTCATTTCGCCGCATCTCGCCCGACATGCGATCGATCTGCTTCTCGAGCTCGTTGACCTTGGCCTCGAGGTCGTACTTCTTCTGAGCGTTCTGTCGCGATCGTTCGCTGGCGCGGCCGGTCGTGTTCGATTGCGAGAGCCCCAGGGCTTCCTGTGACAGCTCGCGGTGTTCGCGCGCGATCTCTTCTGCCTGCTGCTGAGCCGTCTGCATGTCGCGCTGTCCGCGGGCACCCTGCTCCTGCTCGAGCCGGCGCTGTGCTTCGCGAATCGCGTTGGAAGCGGCACTGGCCTGCCCCGAGCTGCTCGGATCTCCGGACGACGCGGCGCGGCGCATCTGGTCTGCCGCCTGCCGCATCTGCTGCGCAGCCTGCGCCAGATCTGGACGATTGCGCTCGCGCGACAGGCGCTCGAGCTGACGTGCGACTTCTTCGGCCTGATCCGCGAGGGCACGCTGGCTGGCACCGCCGCCCTGACTTCCCTGGCCGGCGAGCGCCTGCTGTCTCTGGCGCTCTGCTTCCTGCTGCTGCCGCCGCGCGAGCTCGCGCAGCTTCTCCGTCAGCGCGTCGACCTGCTGATCGGACTGCTGCTGCTGCGCGCTCTGCGCCGTCTCGTACTGATTCGCGAGCTTGTCCATGTCCTGCTTGAACAGCTCTGCGAGATCTTCCGAGACCGAGCCGGCGCCGCCGCCCCCTCCGCCGCCTCCGCCGCGCTGCTGGCTGACCTGCTTTTCGTACTCTTCTTCGGCCGTCTGCAACTGCTGGAGCGCGCGATTCTCGGGTGGAAGCGCGTCTTTCGCCGACTGTGCCTGGAGCTTCACCTCGGCGGCACGCATCTCTTCGGCCGCTTTCGGCAGCAGTTCCGCAATGCGCTTGAAGGCGGGATCGGGCTCGACGAGCCGGCTGTTCATGCGGCTGACGAGTCCTTCGACCTGTTCACGGAGCTTCGACTGCGACAGCGCCACGACGACAAGGCTTTCGCGCAGCTTCGCCGGCGTCATCGACTTGCGATCGCGCTCGATGTTGTGCGTGGCCGAGATAATCTCGCGTTGCTGCTGCGACAGCGCGTCGACCTGCATGTTGCCGCCGCCACCGCCGCCGCCACCTCCGCCCATCGACATCGCCGAACGGAACTGCTCGTCGAGCTTGCGGACGCGGATGAAGTAGAGATCGCTCGACACATTTCGCCCGATGTTGTCGGTCGCGCGCGCGAAATAGGAGACCGAGTCGCCTGGGGCGACCTTGAGCTCTTCGAGATAGAACGTGTGCGCGGCCGAGACTTCCGGCAGCGCCCGGCTCTTCGCGTCAATCAGCTTCTTGGTCTGTTCCGGTCCGCCGTTGACCGAGTAGACCAGCTCGAGCTGACGCACGCCGAAGTCGTCGTCGGCGCGCGCCTCGATGGCGAACTCTTCGACAGGCGAAGCGGTCGTGTCGCGGCCGGGCTTGGCAATCGACACCGTCGGCGCCTGATCTTCGAGGACGTCGATCGTGTATTGCGGCGAGGCGTTGACGAGCTTGTTCTCGGGGCCGCCCTGCAGCTCGACGCGGTAGAAGCCGTCCTTCGAGACGGGAATCGTGCCGGTGAACACGCCGCCTTCCGGCGTGAGCGGCACGACGGTTCCGCCGTCGAGGAGGATGCGTCCCATCGGCGACTTCATGGTCGGAGTGATGCGGAGGTGAACCTGCGTTCCCTGCAGCACGGCGATGTCGCCGCCGTTTTCAATCTTGCGCGGCGCGAGCCCCGTGTACGACGGAAACACATATTCCATTTCCAGTTGTTTCACGTAGGGCAGGTCGGCGGCGTGCATCGTGAATACGGCCGACTTCACGCCGCCGGACTCGACGAAGTAGTCGATCGAGCCTGGCAGATCGAAGAGCACGCCCTCGAAGATCTTCGTGTCGTTGTTGAACACCATCGGCACGTGCTCGAACGGCGCGGTCAGCGACTTGCGGATCAGCAGTTCGGCCTTGTCGGATTCGAAGCCCTGCACCGTCGCGGTGATCATCTGATCCGATCCGCGTGGCACGGTCGTGCTGCCCGGCTTCACCGAGATGTGATACGGGCTGGCTTCGAGCAGGCCGCCGGTCATCAAGAGCAGGGCCGACGCGCCCTGACGGAAGTACGCAGGGCCGAGCAGGAGGATGAGAAGCGCAAGAGCGACGGCGCCGCCAATGGCCGTGGCATAGCGGCGAAGCGGCTGCGCTTCGAGCCGGCGGCCACGCTCGATGTGACTGCACCGCTCGATGGCCTGTTCGACGAGACGGCGCGCGAGCTCGGGCGAGTGTGACGCCGATCCCTTTTCGGCTTCGAGGGCGCTCAGGATGGCGGTCTCGAGTGTCGGTTCGCACTCTTCCAGATACAACGCCACCTGTTCGTCGGTGACGCGGCGCCACTGCGGCAGCACGAAGAAATAGCCGGCCAGGACCCCGAAAATCATGACCATGCCGACGCGGAAGGCGATGATCGAACCCGGGCTGAACTTGAGCGTCTCGAGCGCATAGGCCGAGACGAGCAGCGTGAGCAGGAAGCCGCCAACGACGAACGCCGCGCCCCTGACGGCAAGCTTCAGGCGCCAGCGTTTTCGGATGTCCCGGATAATGCTGGTCAGCTCCGATCGGTCGCCCGCGGACACTAGTTCGTTGGCCATGCCGTGTCTCCCTGTAATTAGGCTGATCGTAGCATCTTAGACGTGGTCAGACGGGAAAAAGGCGGTCGAAATTGCCGCCAAGGATGCGTTCCCGGCCACCTTCGTCGATTCCCGCCCCATCGAGCGCCGCCACCTGGGCCTGGTAGACCTCCCGGTTCCAGCCCCGCGGGAAAAACGACGAGTCGGTGCCGAAGAGAAGCCGATCGGGTCCGGCCACCGCGAGAGCCTGACGAAACACGTCTACCAGGGTGAGAGATGGGTGGTACGCCATCCATCGGTTCGTGCTCGAGGTGTCGAGGTAGACGTTCGGGCACAGGTCGGCGACGAGCAGCGCTTCGCGAAACAGCCCCGCGCCGAAGTGCGGAACGATGAACGGCACGTCGGGAAAGTCGGCCGCAAGCGCATGGAGGTCGAGCGGGTTCCCGAAGCGCACGTCGAAGCGGCTCGGCAGGCCCAGCTTCTTACGGACGCCAACCGACAGCGCGCCACAGTGTACGAAGATGGCCGTGCCCGGGTGCCTGGATGCAAGCTGGACGATCTCTCGCACACGCGGGTCGTGCAGCGGATAACGCTGCATCGCGGGAAACAGACAGATGGCGCGGAGGCGCAGGCGATCGAGCGCGTGCTCGGTTCTCGCCGGAGCGTCCGGCGCCGTCGGATCGAGCATGAAAAAACCGACGAAGCGCGATGGATGCCGCGCGATTGCCCGCGCGACCGATGCTTCGTCGCCTGGCACGCTGGCGATCAGCGAGGCGCGCGCAACACCGCTGCGATCGAGCTCCTGAGCCCAGCGGTCGGCGAGCTCGTCCGGCGAGCCCGGCGCGTCCCATTTGAGCGCAGCGACGATGTCGGCCGCAGACTGCTGCGATCCGGGCGGGCGCTGACGTCCGAGGGTTTCGAAAAACTGCTCCGAAAAGAAATGACAGTGGGAGTCGTTCATAGCAGTCTCAAGGCGCAAGTCGAAAGTCGTAAGTCGCAAGGCGGCAGTCGTCGCAAAGGCGGCATGCTTGGTGCCCCAGCCTCAGTCATGAAAGCGAAGAATCTGTCAGATGTTCTTGTTTACCGCAAGGCGCTCGAAGTGGCAGATGAAGTTTCTGTATTCTTGAAACGGCCCGCGTTTCGCAGAGACTGCGATCTCCGCGACCAACTCTCCCGCTCGTCTGCTCGAGTCGCGGCTCTCATCTCAGAGGGATTCGGCCAGGTCACCGACCGCCAAACCGCTGACTACTATGGCCGCGCCCGCGGTTCGGCGTACGAATCGCACACGCATCTCACCACCGCCAAAGGCCGTGAGTACATCACCGAAGAAGAACTCTCAAGAACCGGCGGGAAGTACATCGAGATAACGAAGATGCTCACACCCTGGATCAACTACCTGCAGCGTTGCAACTGGCGTGTCCGTGGTCAACCGCCAACAGACGCGGAGCGTTCCGACTAGCTTGCGACTTGAGACCTGCGACTGGTCTTTTGCCTTCCGACTGGCCCTGCGCCTTCCGACTTCCGACTTGCGCCTTGCGACTGGCTAGGCGGCGGTCGTCGGCGTAATTCTGGTGCCTTCGACGGGGCCCTTCATCCGGTTCGAGATCGCCGTCTCGATTCCGAGCAGCGCGATGCCCGCCATCAGGAGATACCACCAGAAATTCTGGCGGCGTTCCTGATCTTCGGGGGTCATCACCGCGGCATCGGCGGCAGCGGGATTCACCGAGCCCGGGCGTCCCGACAGGGCGGCGTTCAACTCCTGCGTGTCGAGAACCGACAGGTCGGATTCAGCGGTATCGAGATTGGCGGCAACGGTAACGGTTCCCGCCTGGTTCGAGCGGCCATGCACTTCGTAGAAGCCTTGTTGAGCCAGCTGCACGGGCGTCGGTGTGCCCGACTGCTCGATGCGCTGACCGCCGGGCGTCAGGATCATCGCGCCCGTACCGCTCTGCAGGCCCAGGCCGGACGCACGCAGCAGATGGCCGGGATCGACGACATCGCCGATCGTGAAGAAGTTGGCGGGGCGTTCGTAGGTCGCCAGATGCCGCACGACCTCGTGGACGAACGGCAGGTAAACGGGCCTGCTCGGCGCGAGGTCGTTCCAGTAGTTGTCGAGCGTCGAAGCCCACAGCATGACGCTGCCCGAGCCGATCTTCCGCTCGGCCATGGCGATGGCGCCGTCGTCGAATCGTGCGACGACGCGGCGGCTCGGCGCCAGCTCGCCCTCCTTGTCGCCGGCGGGCTCGGGCTTCATCGTGATGGCGCGGTAGCGGAAAAAGCGCGCGGTCGTCAGGTTGCCGCTTCGCGGCGCCTTGAAGAGCTCGAGCACGGGATGGCTGAAGTCGAGCTCGGCCAGCGCGCCGCCACGGCCTGCCCGATCGACGACGTTGCCGGGGACTCCTGGAAGGAGGTCGTTGGAATCGGTTCCCCAGTTTGCCCGCTCGCCGAGCACGGCCAGAAGGCCGCCGCCTTTCGACACGAACGCCTTCAGCTCCTGGCCCGAGCTCACCGCCGACACGTCGTTCAGAATCACGACGCGATGGCGATCGAGGTCTGTGGTTGCCACCGATTCACCCTGACGCACGTCCACCTGGAAGGCGGGTTCCGTCCCGAGCGCGAGGGCTTTCAGCAGGAAGAAGCTCGCCTCGCGGGGGGCGCGTGAGGGTTCCACGAGCAGGACCGGCAATCGCTGCGCCGGCGACGCGACGAAATGAAACACGTTGTCCTGCTTCAGCGCGTCGTCGCCGATGCGCACGGTGCCGCGCGTAAACGCGCGAGCCAGCGTGAACGGTTGAAACGTGACCGAGGCGGGGGCGCCCGGCTGCACGGTGACCGTCTGCGTTTCGACCGCACGGCCGTCGAGCTCGAGACGCACCTGCACGTTGTTCACCGCCGCCGGCCCGCGGTTGATGACGTTGGCCGTGACGCTCACGCGCTCCTGCCCCGAGAACATCGATCGCTGAGGCAGCACGTTCGAGACCGTGAGGTTCGCCGGCTGCGCGTCGGTGATCGGCACCGGCTTGAACGTTGTGCCTTCGGGCAGCCTGAGGTTTTCGTCGCGCACCCATCCGCTGCGCTGGAAATCGCTGATCATCACGACTTCGCGCGTTTGCAGCGTCGAGTCTGCGAGCACTCGCTGCGCGAGCTTCAATGCCGGGGCGTATCGCGTGGCTTCTGCGCTGAGCTTCGCGGCGTCGATCGCAGCGGTGACGCGCGAAAGATCCGCGGTCGCGCGGACTTCGGCCTGAGCGTTGGCGCCGAACAGG
Source organism: Vicinamibacterales bacterium (assembly GCA_963811435.1). Taxonomy (GTDB): domain Bacteria; phylum Acidobacteriota; class Vicinamibacteria; order Vicinamibacterales; family JAMQPK01; genus JAMQPK01. The sequence continues at coordinate 292,405 of CAWERD010000002.1, read as the reverse complement.
ATGAGCGTGGCGTGATCAGTTGTCGTCAGTCCCTGCACGACCTGGCGCGCGGCCGCTTGCGCGCGCGTCCAGCGATCGCCGTATCCCATGCTGTACGAGCGATCGAGGAGGATGACGACCTCACGCGGCCCCGATGTATTGGCGAGCGCGACGATCGGACGGTCGAAGAACGGCCGTGCGAACGCGAGGACGATGAGAAGAATGGCAGCCAGCCGCATCGCGAGCAGCGGCCAGTCGCGAATCCTGCGCCGGCGCACCGACTGATACGGAATCTTCTCGAGAAACATGAGCGACGGAAACTCGACGACCTGTTTCCGCTCGCGCTGGGTCAGGTGGATCAGTATCGGAATGGCGAATGTGAGGAGCGCCGCGAAGAACAGAGGTGCCAGAAACGCCATTTATCTCACCCGGCTGAGCCGCTGCCGCGCGGACAGATATTTGAACAACGCGTAATCGAGCGGCGTCGCCGTGTTGACGAGCGTGTAGTCGACGCGGTTCTGCGAGAACTTCGACGCCAGCGCGGCGATGTGCTCCTGCACGAGCGACTTGTACTGCGCGGCCAGCGCCGTGGGGACCACTGGAATCTGCTCGCCGGTCTCGAGGTCCTGGAAGCTTGCCGCATCGGTGAAATTGAAATCGATCTCCGACGGATCGAGCACGTGAAACACGATCAGGTCGTTGCCGCGGAAGCGCAGCGGCTTGACCGCGTCCATGATGGCCTCGGGCGACTCGTACCAGTCCGACACGATGACCAGGATGCCGCGGCGGCCGAAATGCTCCGCCATCTTCTGCATCGGCACCTTGAGGTCGCCCTTGCGCTCGGCCTTGGCGCGGTCGAGCGTGTGAAGCACGCGCTCCAGGTGCTTGGCCGACGGTGGAATGTGCGTGACGATGTCGTTGTCGAACGTCACGCAGCCGATGCGATCGCGCTGCTTCTGCGCGAAATACGCCAGGCACGCCCCGAGATACTTGCCGTACTCGAGCTTCGAGATGCCGCGGCTCGAGAAATCCATCGAACGGGAGATGTCGAGGATGACCGAGAAATTCGCGTTCGTGTCGGCCTCGTATTCCTTCAGGTAGTACCGGTCGGTCCGCGCGTACAGCTTCCAGTCGACGCGACGGATGTCGTCGCCGGGCATGTACCCCCGGTGCTCGGCGAAGTCGACCGAGGCGCCGAAGTACGGCGAGCGATGGAGCCCGTTGATGAACCCGTCGACGACGGTCTTGGCGAGCAGCTCGAGATTGCCGATGCGCGCGAGGACCTTCGGGTCGACGAAACGGGCGCCGGGCAGTGAGTGTTGTTCCATTACTTAGCTCGCGCGGGGCCCCACCCCCGCGCGCGTGCCGTCGCTTACGCTCCGGATCTTGATACGTTCGCTCATCTGCTTTCCCTACATTCCCGATCGGGGTGTGGGTACAGCTTCGAGCAGCTGATCGATGATCGAGTCGCTCGTGATGCCTTCCGACTCGGCGTGGAAGTTCGTCAGCACGCGGTGGCGCAGCACCGGATGCGACAGCGCGCGGATGTCGTCGAAGCTCACGTGATAGCGGCCGCTCGTCAGTGCCCTCGCCTTGGCGCCGAGAATCAGGTACTGCGCCGCGCGTACGCTCGCGCCGAACGCCACCCACTTCTTGATGACCTCGGGCGCCTCTTTCGACTTCGGGCGGGTCGTCCGCACGAGCTCGAGCGCATAGCGCATGACCGACTCTGCGACCGGCACGCGTCGCACCAGCCGCTGAAACGCGACCAGATCGGCGCCGGTGACCGGCCGCTCGAACTGCGGGTTCAAAATCGCGGTGGTGGTCCTCACGACGTCGTATTCCTCGTCTTCGGGCGGATGCTCGATGACGATGTGGAACATGAAGCGGTCGAGCTGCGCTTCGGGCAGTGGATACGTGCCCTCGAGCTCGATCGGGTTCTGGGTCGCGAATACGTAAAACGGCTCTTCGAGCGTGTAGGTGCGGCCCTGCACCGTGACCCGATGTTCCTGCATCGCCTCGAGCAGTGCCGACTGCGTCTTCGGCGGCGTGCGGTTGATTTCGTCGGCGAGCACGATGTTCGCGAAGATCGGGCCGGGAGCAAACACCATCTGCCGGCGCCCCGTGGCCGGATCTTCCTGGATGATGTCGGTGCCGGTGATGTCGGACGGCATCAGGTCGGGCGTGAACTGAATGCGGTTGAACTTCAGATCGAGCACGCGCGCCATCGAATGGATGAGCAGCGTCTTGGCGAGGCCGGGGACACCGACGATGAGGCTGTTGCCGCCGACAAACAGCGTCAGCAGCACCTGGTTCACCACCTCGTCCTGGCCGATGATGAGCTTCTTCAACTCCTCGATGATGCGCTGACGGCCGTGCTTCATCCGCTCGGCAAGGGCGACATCATCCTGCTGCATGTCCTGTTCGATCTGCGCCACTGTTAGCTCCTTCGCTCCCGTTTACCGCCGGGTCTGCAAAGCAAGACCCGGCCTACGTACGTAGGGCGGGTCCTGCTCTTCGGACCCGCCGTTATGCCAGATGACGTACTCGACGATAGCTCCACTCGGCGAGCATCACGCTGAGCAGCAGGAACAGCACGATGGGCATGTCCCACAAGTCGCGCTCTTCCACGGTCGTCACGCCCCGCCCGGTGTACTTCACGTCGTCGGCGAGCGACGAGACGGTCTGCGGTGTGTAGTAGACGCCGCCGGTCTCTTCCGAGATGCGGCGCAAAAGCGGCGCACGCATCGCGGCATCGAAATACTCGCTGTCGCTCGGCGCGACGCGCACGTGCCCGACGCTGGCGCCGAGGGTTGCACCGGCGCGCGCGGCCTCGACGCGTGTTTCGTAGGCGCCGTTCTCGGTTGGCGTAAAGGTGCCGCGATACTCGCCGTTACGCTCGCCGGTCCACTGCATCGGCACATCGACGACGGCGCCCTTCGGTCCGGTCACGTGCGCGCTGACGGCCGCGTCGTTCACTTCGAGGAATCCGGGATCGGACACCTCGGCGATGAGCGTCACTTCCTCGCCGGCTTCCACCTGGTCGGGCGTGCTGGTCAACTCGACCTGATCGGGGACGCCGTCGACCAGCCAGCGCATCAACTGGCGCCAGTACGTCTCGTGCGTCATGTCTTCGACTGCGATCTTCGCGTCCATCTGCCAGGCCCAGGAGTCGTAAATCGGGAACGCCAGCGTCTTGCCGCGGCCGTAACGCTGATACGCGAGCGCAATCGACTCGCGGCCGTTCTCGTCGACGCCGCGAAGCAGCGTCGTCGCGCCCGGTTTGACCTGGTGAATCGGATTCACGCTGATCACGGGTGGCAGCCCGCTCCAGCGCTTGACCGAGTCCTGTTCTGTCTTTTCAATCTGCGTGACGGCGTGCGACTGGCCCGGACGCGTCGGCGTCACCTGCATGCGCGTCGTCGTGTCGGGCTGCTTGGACTCGAGCACGACGGGCAGCGCGTCGGCCACAGGAGTGCCGGCGTAGCCCCCTTCGGCGAACGAGCGGCGGCCGCCAATCATCATCAAACCGCCGCCGCGTCGATCGGCGAAGTCGGCAATCATGCGCAGCTGGTCGCCGGTAAAGGCGTTCGCCTCGATGCTGCCGAGAATCAACCCGCGATACGAAAACAGCTCGTCGCGTGTCTTGGGAAAGCCCGCAGCGAGCTCGTCGGGGCTGTCGATCAGAATGCGGAAGAATTTGGTGTCGGTCGTGCGCTGCAGCACCACGAGCTGCAGGTTGGGATCGTCGGCAACCGCGCGGCGGATGAACTTGACCTCGAAATGCGGCTCGCCGTCGAAGAACAGGATCTTTTCCTTGCGATCCTGCACGTCGAGCAGCACTTCGCGGACGTTGTTCTGGGTAATCTCCTCGCCTTCCTGCTGCGGAATGCGGAACCGGATCGTGCGTGCCCCGGCCTCGTTCGCCGTGAAATGCAGTTTGACGGTGGTTGGCTCGCCGTCGTTGGTGAGCGCCACTTCCTGCGTGCTGAGGATGCGCCCCGAGTCTTCGACGTTGATCGGCACTGTCGTGCCCTTGAAACCGCTCTGCGACACGATGACGTCGACCGAAAGGTTCGTGCCTTTCAAAACCTGCCGGGGCGTGCTGACACGGCTGATTTGAATGTCGCGTCCCAGCGTTTCCCGCCCGATGCCGACCGTGAACACCGGGACCTGGCTCGCGCGCAGGCCGAGGAGCGATTCCTGGATGGACGACTCCTCTGTGTCGGCGCCGTCGGTGACCATGACGAGGCCTGCCAGCGGCAATCCCGTGAATTCATCCTTGGCTCGCTGCAGCGCCTCTCCAAGCTTGGTCCGTGTGCCGTCGAACGAGAGATCGCGGGCCGCGCCCACCCGATCGGTCGAAGACGCGAAGCGGAACACGCGCACGGCATAGCGGCTCGACAGCGCTTTCATGATCGGGCTGTCGGGCGAGAAGGTCGCGCTGACGAACTCGCCCCGCGGTTTGCCGTCGTGATCGGCGACACGCATGCTGCGCGAGTCGTCCAGCAGGATGCCGAGGAAGTTCTGCTGCGGCACGGCCGCGCGGAGAATCAGGACGGGACGGAAGAGGCAGAAGAGCACGAGGCCGACCAGGCAGAGACGCAGTGCCGTCAGCACGGTCCGGTCGATCCAGGTCGCTTCGCCCGGGGCGCTTCGGTAGGTCAGGACCGCGGCGAGCGCCGCGGCCGCCGCCAGGCCGGCCGCGATGTAAATCGGCGACCCGAACGCCAGGCGCAGCTCGCCCTGCTGAAAAACATAGGGCGAATACTTGAACAAAAATGCAAACAGCGAGTCGAACACGGTGGTCTCGGCTGACCTCTGTTGTTATGGTGAATGTAAGGCCATTCTACTTCGCGTTTGAACGGCGAACGCAACCCCCTTTATATTTGCGCCGTCGATGCTCCGGCTTGTCACAATCGCCGCGCTGGTCGCCTGGGCCTGTCTGGCCACCATCGCGGCACAAACCACGGAACCGTTTCGATGGGCCGGCGACGCCGAGGGCGGCGCGCCCTACGTTGAAGCCGATCCCGCAGATCCGTCGCGCGTTGTGGGTTTTGACGCCGACGTCGCGGAATTGGTCGCCCGGGGCCTCGGCCGCTCGCCGCAATTTGTTGAAGTCGCGTTTGCCCAGATCGATCAATCGATCGCCCGCGGCGACGCCGAGATCGGCCTGAGCGGCATCGAAGACACACCCGCGCGCCGCGCCGCCTACGCCGTCACCCTTCCTTATTATCAATTTCGCGAGGTTTTGAGCGTCCGCTCGGCTGACGCTGGACAATTTCGTAAGTTGGCCGATCTTCGGGGCCGCCGGGTCGGCACGCTGAGCGGCACGATTGCCTACGAAATTCTGCTTTCGGCCGAGCGCGACCACGGCATCGTCGCGGTCTTATATGAGGACGATGTGCACCCGTATTCGGATCTGCTCATCGGCCGGCTCGACGCCGTGCTTCTGGACAATGTCCTCGCCGACAGGCGTGCCCGGACGACGCCCGGATTTGTCACCCACCCGGAGCCGGTGGCGATCTCGCATTACGTGGGCGTGCTTGCGCCCGGCAACGGCGCGCTTCGCAACCGGATCGACGAGATCCTGAAGCAGGCGATGAAGGACGGACGGCTCGAGAGCATTTTCAGGAAATGGAAGGTCTGGAACGACGATCAACCGCGCTTGTTTGCGAGCGTGCTGGCAGGAGATCCGATTCCGCCCATTGTGGGGTACGAGACCGACAGCATCGCGACGCTGCCGAAATGGGAAGCGACGCGCCGGTACTTGCCGTCACTCTTCCGCGCCGCCGTTGTCACCTTGATCATGTCGTGCGGCGCCATGGTGTTTGCCGTGGCAATCGGCGTGGCCATCGCGACCGGCCGTCTTTACGGCGACCACCTGACCAGGGCTGTGCTCACCGGATACGTCGAGCTCATCCGCGGCACCCCGTTGCTGCTCCAATTGTTCGTCCTCTATTACGGCATCGCCGAAGCCATCCGGCTCCCCGCGTTCGTCGCCTCGCTGCTGGGGCTCGCGTTGAACTACGCGGCGTACGAGAGCGAGATTTATCGCGGCGCGCTGCTCGCGGTGCCGGCCGGCCAGCTCGAAGCGTCGCGTACGCTCGGCTTCAGCGAGTTTCAGACGCTGCGACTGATCCGCGGGCCGCAGGCGTTCCGGCTCGCACTCGCGCCGATGACCAACGATTTCGTCGCGCTGCTCAAGGATTCGTCGCTCGTCTCCGTGCTGACCGTCGTCGAGCTCACCAAGCAGACGCAGATTTTTGCGACCAACCTGGGGAGCTGGTTGATTCCCGGCGCCGTTTGCGCCGCGTTGTATCTCGTCATGTCGCTGCCGCTGGCCGCGCTGGCCCGCATGCTGGAGCGCCGGTGGAGGTTTCCGACGGTATGAGCACGCTGACCCTTCGAAACGTGGAGCTGAAACGCGGCGGGCGCGTTCTGGTCTCGAGCCTCAACGTCGATGCGCGGCCGGGCGATCTCATCGCGCTTCGCGGCTCGTCGGGATCAGGCAAGACGACGATCCTGCGCGCCATAGCCGGGCTCGATTCGTTCGAGAGCGGCACGATCGAGGTCGGGGAAGCGCGCCTCGAAGGCAGCAAGCCTCCGGATCGCGCGATGCTGCATCGCCTTCGACGCAGCGTCGGGCTGGTATTTCAGTTTCACTGTCTCTTCGAGCACATGTCGGCGCTGGAGAATGTCTGCCTGGCGCCGGTGCACGTCTATCGCACGCCGCATCGCTCGGCCGAAGAGGCGGGACGCGATCTGTTGAAGCAGCTCGGTGTCGAGGCGCGCGCCGACGCGTGGCCGCGAGAGCTGTCGGGCGGGGAGGCACAGCGCGTGGCCATTGCGCGGGCGCTCGCGGTGAACCCTCCGGTGCTGCTGATGGATGAGCCCATGGCGTCACTCGATCCCTCGCGACGCGCCGAGCTCGGCGCGCTGCTGCAGCGCCTGACCGCGTCGGGCCGCACGCTGCTCGTCACGACGCACGACGAGAGGTTTGCGGAGGAGTACGCGACGCGTGTGTTGACGATCGAGGGAGGTAGGGTGAGGGAGGGACGGATGTAACTACGGAACTAATGAACTATGGATCTACTGATCTGAGTTCGGTTCCTTGCGTTTTGTCGAGTTCCGTTCCTTGCGCCGTCGGTCTGCTCCTCTTTCAACCTTCGCTTACGCGTGTTCTCGTTGCGGCGGGCGGTCCCGAGCGGCTGTCGGCGAAGGTCGGAGATTTGATCGCAGGAATTGCAGAAACTGCGATCGGTATTGCGGCGCGATGGTTCCATCGCGCCCCCAGATCTCTACATCTCTAGATCCCTGAGATCAATAGTTACTTCGGACAATCCCCAACTCTCTTTGCGTCCACGTTCATGGTCATTTTCTGACCACTCATTTCCATCTGAATCGTTCCCACGTACGCGTCGGTGCCGCTGTATTTCATCTCGCCGACCATCGTCATCGGCTGCGGCTTCGTGCAGACCATCTTGTAGCTGGCGGTGCTCCCACTCATCTTGTAATCGCTCATCTTGCAGTCGTTCTCACCCGGCCCTTTCGGAATCGCGGCCTGCGGATCCTTCAGCATCTCCTGGGTGACGCATGTCGTGTTCTTCGTTGGCGGCATTTCCATGCCCGCCATGTTCATTTTCGCCGTCACTTCCCAGTTGCCGGCACGCATCGGCGACTGTTGCGCGAGTACGGTCCACGACAATGCAACCGTGAGAAGAGCGATCGTGCTGAGTCGAACGTTCATCGAGTCTCCTTGTCAGCCGGCCTGAAGGCCGGCACTACGGGGGTCGACCTCAGGGCCGGCTTACGAATCGGGCCACAACCATGCGGCGCCGCGGACGCCACTGGAATCGCCATGGCGGGCCGCTATAAGAGGTGTATCGGACGAATCCGAAAAAACGAAAGGTTGCCAGAGCGCTGGCACCCGGCTGTAAAGCCTGTGGATGTTCGATAGCCCTCCGCCGAGCACGATCACGTCGGGATCGAGCACATTGATGATACTCGCGAGCGCACGCGCGAGGCGCCCTTCGTAAATCTCGATGGCTCGGATGGCCTCACCGGCTCCGGTCTCCGCCAGGTCCACGATGTCCTTTGCAGCGATGTGCCGATCTGAGAATGCCTGATACGTTGCGGTCAAGCCAGGGCCCGAAAGAAAGGTCTCGATGCACCCGGTCCGGCCGCAGTAGCACGCCGGGCCTGGCCGCTCGGCATCCTGCGGCCACGGTAGAGGGTTATGTCCCCACTCACCGGCAATGCGATTCCGCCCTTCGAGCACGCGACCGTTCACCACAACGCCGCCGCCTGTCCCTGTTCCGAGGATCACGCCGAAGACGATCTGCGCGCCTTGGGCGGCGCCGTCGGTCGCCTCCGACAACGCAAAGCAGTTGGCGTCGTTGGTCACGCGCACGAGCCGTCCGAGTGCGCGCTCGAGGTCGCGATCGAGCGGCCGGCCGATGAGCCACGTCGAATTCGCGTTCTTCACCAACCCGGTGGCGGCGGAAATCACGCCGGGAATACCGATGCCGACGGTGCCGGATTGTCCGAGCTCTGATTCGATCGCGTTGACGAGATCCGAAACTGCACGAATCGTCGCATCGTAGTCGCCGCGCGGGGTGGCCACGCGCCGGCGCAGCCGCTCGCGCGCGCCATCGAGGGCGATGGCCTCGATTTTCGTGCCGCCCATGTCGATCCCGATCCGCATCACGTTTGCCGGGCCTCATGCAGCAGGGCGTCCAGATCGAGCGGGTCGGCCATGTGCATGGCGAGATTGCCGCCGGCGTCTCGCGGCCATTCCGCCTCGGGCCGATCGCGCGTCAGCTCGATGCCGTTACCGTCGGGGTCGGCCAGGTAGATCGACTCGCTCACACCGTGATCGGCCACGCCCTGAATCGGCACGCCCGCGTCGACGAGACGACGCACAGCGTTTGCGAGATCGCGGCGTGTCGCATAGCGGATCGCGAAATGGTAGAGACCTGTGTGATGCGGCGGCGCCGGAGAACCGCGCCGGCTCTGCCACGTATTGAGTCCGATGTGGTGATGGTAGCCACCGGCCGATACGAAGGCTGCGTGATCGCCGAGGCGCATGATCTGGTCGAAGCCGAGCACGCCCGTATAAAACGCGAGCGCCCGATCGATGTCGGACACCTTCAGGTGGACATGACCGATGCCGGTGCCGGCGGGAATGCGGTAATTCTCCATCACCGAAGTCTACATTTGCTTGCCGCGCCGAAGCCTTGGCGGATTTGCTTGTCGCGCCGAAGCCTTGGCGGAGGCGGGAGGGAGGATTCATGCGTGTGAAGGCGCTCGCCACCGGAGCGTTCGTCGGCCTCATTCTTATTGCGAATCCGCTGGCCGCCAGAGCCCAGGATGATGCCGAGGGTTCGAAGGATCATCCGATGCTCTCCCGCTTTCCGGGTTACTACATCGAGGATTATGAGGCGCAGGATTTCAGCTCGTACGAATTCCGTGTGGCCTCGGACCAGGAGCAGAAGGTCGAAGGCCGTTACTGGCAGATTTCGTACTGGCTCAAGGAAGGCGCGAAGAAAAGCGGTCCGGTACAGATCGGGCGGAACTACGCCAATCTCTTCGTCAAGCAGGGCGGCGCAAGGCTCGTCGATGATCTCGATGCGGGTGGAGGCACCCTCACCGCGCGCATGCCCGCAGCTGGGAAGAACATCTGGCTCGAGGTCGACGTCAGCAACGACGGTGAGGTCTACACGCTGACCGTTGTCGAAGAGGCGGGGATGGAACAGAAGGTCGAGTTCTCCGCCATGGAGCTCGCGAAGATCCTCAACGAAAAGGGCTCCGTTGCGCTGCACGGCATTCTGTTCGATACCGGCCAGGCCACGATTAAGGAAGAGTCGAAGGGCGAGCTGCAGTCGATTGGCGAACTGCTGAAGCAACAGCCGGCGCTGCGGCTCGAGATTCAAGGGCACACAGACAATGTGGGCGCCCCCGATGCCAATCGCCGGCTGTCGGAAGCGCGTGCCGCCGCCGTGAAGCAGCACCTCGTGACGACTCTCGCAGTGACGGCCGATCGTGTGACGACCAGCGGGTTTGGCGACACGAAACCGGTCGCGGACAACGCCACCGAGCAGGGCAGAGCCCAGAACCGAAGGGTCGAGTTGGTTCGACGATAGGAATGCGCCAGAGTATGTCTGCATGCCGATCGTTCCGATCGACCGCTTCGACGATCCGCGTCTCGAGGCTTACGGGTGCGTGTCTGACGGAGAGCTGTTACGGCGACGGAACCTGTTCGTCGCCGAGGGCCGGTTGATTGTCGCCCGGCTCTTCGAGACCGGGCATCGCGTCGTGTCCGTGCTCGTGAACGAGGCATCGCGCCGCGCGCTGGAAGAACCGCTGTCGCACCTGCCGGCCGACGTTCCCGCCTACGTTTGTGACACCGACGATTTCACATCGATCACCGGATTCAACCTGCACCGCGGATGTCTCGCGCTCGCCGAGCGTCCAGCCGAGCCCCCGCTCGGCGACGTCGTGCAGGGCTGCGATCGTTTGCTGATCCTGGAAGGGGTCACCGACCCCGACAACGTCGGCAGCGCGTTTCGCAACGCGGCGGCATTCGGCGCGCGCATTTTGCTGAGCCCGGCGTGTTGCGATCCGCTATACCGGAAGGCGATTCGCACCTCCATGGGCAGCGTGCTGCGGACGCCGTATCGGCGCCTGATGAATTGGCCGGCCGATCTCGATGCCGTCAAAGCCGAAGGCTATGCGATGGTGGCGCTCACGCCGCGAGAGCACGCTGTGAATCTGTCCTCGTGCCAGAAATTTCCGCGCATGGCGCTGCTCGTCGGCACCGAGGGGCCTGGCCTCACAGCGGCTGCGGAACACTTCGCCGACGTGCGTGCGCGCATTCCCATGCGCGCCGATGTCGATTCGCTGAATCTCGCCACCGCCACCGGCATCGCCCTCCACTACTTCTCGTCCTAATCCCTAATCCCTGATCCCTACTCCCTGAGCACTGAGCCCTAAGCCCTGAGCCCTAAGCCCTGAGCCCTAAGCCCTAAGCCCTACTTCCCTGAGCCCCTAAGCCCCCAGTTAGGTCGTGATACCTTGAACGCCGGATGTTCGGTTTCAGGACCGCAAGGGACAAGCTACTCGCCATTCTGCTCGCCGCCGCGGTGATTCCTTACTTCGTCAACCTGGGTGTGTCGTCCATCTGGGACGCGAACGAAGCGTTCTATGCGCAGACCCCGCGCGAAATGATGGAGGCCTCGGACTATGTGACACCGAGCTTCAACTTTCAGCTCCGGATGAATAAGCCGGTGCTGTCCTACTGGTACGTCGCGGCGTCGTATCGCGTGTTCGGCGTGTCGGAATGGAGCGAGCGGCTGCCGATTGCGATCGGCGGCATCGTGATCGTCGCCACGGCATTTGCGCTTGGCCGGCTTCTTGGCGGGATGACCGCAGGGTTGCTGGCCGCGCTCGTGCTCGCGACATCGCCACGACTGCTGCTGCTCGCACGCCGAATCATCATCGACATCCACATCACGATGTGGACCGGCCTCGTGCTGCTGTTCTTCGCGCTGTCAGAAACCGGGTCCGAACGGCGGCGATTGTATCTGTGCCTGATGTACGTGGCGGCCGGCTTCGGCGTCCTTACCAAAGGGCCGGTGGCGGTATTCCTTCCTGCGCTTGTCTTCTTTATCTATCTTGTGTCGCAGAAGCGGCTGGGTGATCTTCGGCACATGATGCTGCCCACCGGCGCAATCATCAGCCTTGCGATTGTGGTGCCCTGGTACTTCTTCCTGTACCGCGAGCATGGATGGGAATATATCGGCGCGTTCATCTTTGGAGAGAACCTGGGGCGCTACGCCGAAGCCGTGGGTGAGCAATCGCGCGGTCTGCTGTTCTACATCCCGGTGATGCTCGCCGATCTATTCCCCTGGTCGTTGATGATCCCGCTCGCGTTGTGGTGGGCGGCTCGTGACGGGCGCCACAATCGCGTCGCCCGTCTGCTCGTCATCTGGATCCTGGCGATTGTGGTGTTCTTTTCCCTCTCGGGCACAAAGGAGGACCTTTACATTCTGCCCGTTGTGGCAGCCGAAGCCGCGCTCGTCGGTGCGATGCTGGCGAAGGCGATCGATGTCGATCCGGCATTCCGTCCTGTCGCCTGGGCCTCCGCGCTTGCCGCATTGCTGTTGCTGGTGGCCGGCGCGGCAATGGTGTGGGCATTCGCCATTGCGAGTCGTTACGCGCTTGCCGGCGCCACGTTCATTGGCGCCGTGGCTGCTGCCGGAGGTGCCGTGGCGCTGTTCTGGTCTGTGCGCCGGAGAGTGTTCGCCACGGCGGCGACCCTCGCGGGCAGCCTGGTGGTCATCGTATGGTGCCTGGTCCTCTGCACGCTGCCCGATTTCGAGCGTTACAAGCCCGTGCGGCCGTTCTCCGACATCATTCGCTCTCGCGCGAGTGTCGGCGCCATAGTGGGGTGGTACAAGTTCGCGCTGCCCAGCATGGTGTTCTACCTCCACCGGCCCGTCATGGAGGTCATCATGCCCGACCATCTTCGAGCCGTGTTCCATTCGGCGAGCGACGTGTATTTCGTGATGGAGGAGCGTGAGTACGCGGGCATCAAGGATCGACTGCCGGTTGAAACCTACGTGCTCGCGCGCCAGCGCATGTTCGATCTGAAGCCCAGGAATTTTCTCGACGGCTCCGAGCTTCCGCAGTTCGTGCTGGTTTCCAATCGTGAGTGAGTGCCCGATTCCCTGCAATCTCTGCGGTTCGACCGACGTCGAGGTGATTGGGACTCACGATCGCGATCGCCGTCCGCTTCGCACGACCATTTGCCGCAAATGCGGGCTGGTGTGGTCGAATCCGCGCCCCGGCGAGGCAGAGGTCCGTCGTTACTATTCGCGTGAATACCGGCTCGACTACAAGGGCCGCGCGACGCCGTCGCTGCGGCATGTCGCACGGTCGGGTCGCGGCGCGTTGAACCGGTATCGGGCGCTCGAACCCTATTTGAAGCGGGGCGATCGCATCCTCGACGCCGGTGCCGGTGGTGGAGAGGTCGTCTATGTGCTTCGCCGGTCCGGCTTCGACGCGTCCGGCCTCGAGCCCGACGAGCTCTATGCGCAGCACGCGCGCGAGACGCTCGAGGTGCCGGTCGTCACGGGGTTTGTGCAGGACGTTTCTTTCCCGCAAGGCAGCTTCGACGTCATTACGATGTACCACGCGCTGGAGCACGTCGAGGATCCGGCGGCGATACTGGCGCGGCTCCGGAGCTGGATCGCCGAACAGGGACGGCTCGTCATCGAAGTGCCGAACGTCGAAGCGCGGTGCATTTCGCCGGGTCACCGGTTTCATTTCGCGCACTTCTATAATTTCAGCCGCGCAACGCTGGAGACTCTTGGCCGGAAAGCCGGATTCGATCCCGTGCAGACGACGGTCTCGCCCGACGGGGGGAACCTGATCGGTGTCTTCAGGGCCGCGACCCACGCGCAGCGTCTCCATGTTGACGCCGCGAACTACGCGCGAACCGCGGATGTCGTGAAGCAGCACACGACGCTGCGGGTACTATCGAACGGCGTCGCCCTACGCCGGGCCACTCAGCCGGCTGCGGACGTATCTGGTCGACCGCCGCGCCACGCGCGGCTGCGGGACGCCGAGGCAGGTACTGGATAGATTGTTTGCGGCGCAACTGAAGTTGCGCGAACACGGGGGAGACCCTTGAGCGCCATACCGGTCGAATACGCATCGCAGCGAAAAATCCGCACGCGCAACAAGCTTTACTACCGATTCAATCATTGGCCGATCTGGATTTTTGTCTTCTTCATCGCGCCGGGACCGCTGACGTTCGACTTGTTCGAACGCGGGTTCGACAGCCGCATGGTGATCTGGTTGTCCGTCGTGCTGCTGTGCACCGGCGTTGCGGGGCTGCGCGGCAAGCTTCCCGGCGTCGAGCCCGCCCCGTACATCATCCGCTTCACCGAGGATCGGCCGAATCCCCTTTACCGTCGCGTCTGTTACACGTTCGCCTGGAGCGCCGCCATCACATTCGCCATTCTGAACATCACGGGTCTGGTCGTCGCCATCGTAACGGGCCAGTGGTATTTGAAGCAGATCTACCGCTACGCGTATTTCCCGATTGCCGGCTCCGTCTGGCTGGCCGGCGCGCTTGGAAAACTTCCGCGCGTGATGCCGTCGACAAAGGGCGAAGGGCACGAGCGGCGATATTTCTATGGCACGGTCTGGGCCATGTGCATCGCGCAGCCGGCTCTGTGGCTGATGTGGTACGTGCTGCCGGACACGCCCTTCGGCAACTCGCTCAAACTGGGAATCTTCCTGGGGATTTTGGGTTACGTCGGCAATCTGGCCCGCATGGGACGACTGCCACGGACGCGGCCGATTGTTCCTGGAGAGCTCGCGGTGTCGGACTGAATGGCCTTGCCATATTCGCGATCGACAATTGCCTCATTTGATTGGCAATTGCCGATTCGTCGTCGTCAACCCACTGGGCCAATCGTCAATTGAAAATATGGCAATTCGAGAAGGCTGGAAAGGCTGGGACGACTACGCCCCCTTCTACGACTGGGAAAACGCGCAGACGCTCGATCGCCGCGACGTCCACTTCTGGCGACGCATGGCGGCACGCGCGAACGGCCCGGTTCTCGAGCTTGGCTGCGGCACCGGACGCGTGACCATTCCCGTCGCGCGCACGGGCGCGCGCGTCATCGGCCTGGATCGATCGTCGGAGATGCTGTCACACGCACAGAAGCGATCGATGCGGGCACGCCTCGGCAAGCGTGCCTCGTGGATCCGCGGCGACATCCGGTTCCTGCCATTTCGCAAATCAACGCGTTTCGATCTCGTGATGGCGCCATACGGCATTCTGCAGTCGCTCGTGCGAGAGTCCGATCTCAAAGCGACGCTGGCCGCCGTCGAGCGTGTGCTCGCGCGGGGTGGCCTTCTCGGTATCGATCTGGTGCCGGATCTGCCGGTCTGGAAGGAGTACCGCAACAAGGTGCGGTTTCGCGGATCGCGCCGCGGCGGCAAGTCGCGCATTACCCTGATCGAATCGGTCCGCCAGGATCGTGCAAAGAGACTGACGATCTTCGATCAGAAGTATGTGGAGCAGAGCGGACGCACCCGCCGCACGCGGCGCTTCTCGCTCGTCTTTCGCACCCTCACAGTGCCGCAAATGACCCGGCGCCTCGAGAACGCAGGCTTTCGGATCAAGGCCATTCTGGGCGATTACAACGGGGAACCGTGGGATCCGCGGGCAGACGTGTGGTTGATTCTGGCAGAGAAGGAATAGGTCCGATTGGGGTAAAATCTCCCGATCCTTTCACTGGAGCTTCATCATGTCCGGCCATTCAAAATGGGCGTCAATCAAGCATAAAAAGGGCGCGCTCGACGCCAAGCGCGGCAAGGTTTTCACCCGCATCATCAAGGAATTGACGGTCGCCGCGCGCGGCGGCGGCGGCGATCCCGACATGAACCCGCGGCTGCGGACCATTATCGCGGACGCCAAAGCCGCGAACATGCCGGCCGAAAACATCAAGCGCGCCATCCGCCGCGGCACGGGAGAAGAACCAGGCGTCAGCTACGAAGAAGTCAGCTACGAAGCCTACGGTCCCGGCGGCGCCGCCGTCATCCTCGATACGCTGACCGACAACAAGAACCGCACGGTCGGCGAGCTGCGCCACACGCTCGAAAAACACGGCGGCAATCTCGCGGCGGCAGGCGCTGTGGCCTGGATGTTCACGAAAAAGGGCTACATCGTCGTCGAGAAATCGAAAGCCGACGAAGAGAAGCTGATGAACGCCGTGCTCGAGGCGGGCGCCGACGATTTCCAGGACGACGACGACAACTGGGAAGTGCTGACAACGCCGGACGTGTTCCAGGCAGTTCACGAAGCCGTCAAGGCGCTCGGCATCGAACCCGCGGCCGCGTCGGTGTCGATGATTCCCCAGAACTACGTGAAGCTCGAGGGCAAGGTCGCCCAGCAGATGTTGAAGCTGATGGAAGTGCTCGAGGATCACGACGACGTGCAGCACGTCTACTCGAACTTCGACATCGAGGAGAAGGAGATCGAGGCCTCGCTCGCGTGAGAGTCTTCGGGATCGATCCCGGCTCGGCGCGCACCGGATACGGATGCGTGCAGAGCGATGGCACCCGTCATCGGCTGGTGGCCTGCGGCGCGATTGCGATGACCTCGTCGAAACCCTTTCCTGAAAAACTCAAGATCATCCATGCCGAGCTGGGGGCTCTCATCGCGCTCCACCGGCCAGACTGCGTCGCGATCGAGAATCTGTTCCATGCGATCAATGCGAGAAGCGCACTCAAGCTGGGCCATGCTCGTGGTGTGGCCATGCTCGCCGCGGTCGAGGCCGGCGTGCCCATCGTCGAGTACACGCCCGCCGAAGTGAAGCAATCGGTCGTCGGGTACGGCCGCGCAGAAAAGCGCCAGGTGCAATCGATGGTTCAGCTTCTGCTCGGGCTTGCCGAGCCGCCATCGCCGTTCGATGCCGCAGACGCGCTGGCGATTGCTGTCTGCCACCTGCACAGGGCCAGCCTGCGCGGGGCGATCGAGACGGTACCGCTGCCGTCGAAAGCGCTGAGCCGCGCGACGAGCTGGCGCGCGTTTCGCCCACGCTGATGCGCCGCGAACGGCCCGCCTTCGCGCGGCGTTGGCAATGATTGCCCACCTTCGAGGGCGTCTCCTCGAGAAGCACCCCAACCGGTTGATCGTCGACGTGAATGGCGTCGGCTATGACGTGCACGTTCCGCTGTCGACCTTCTATGAAATGGCAGAACCGGGCGGGGAAGTCTCGCTGCGTATCCACACGCACGTGCGCGAAGATGCGCTGCTGCTCTATGGATTTGCGACGCGGCTCGAGCTCCAGATTTTCGAGCGTCTCATCAGCGTCAGCGGGATTGGTCCCAAGCTGGCGCTCGCGGTGTTGTCCGGCCTCGAACCGAACGAGCTCGTGGCGGCGATTCGCACCGCGAATGTGGCCCGCCTCACGGGTATTCCCGGCATCGGCAAGAAAATCGCCGAGCGCATCGGCCTCGAGTTGAAAGACAAGATGGCGTCGTTTGTGCCAGCCGAAAATGCCGCCGCAACGCCGGCCGACGACAGCGAAGCGCTGCGTACCGATCTGCTCTCCGCCCTGATGAACCTCGGATATCACCGACCGTTGGCCGAGCGAGCCGTGAGCGTCGCGCTCAAGAAAACTGGCGGATCGAGCTTCGAGACCACTCTCAGAGACGCCCTCCGGGAGTTGGCCAGGTAAACGTCCGGCTGAAGCCGGACACTACGGCAATGGAAGCTATGTACCCGGTGTGTCCGGCTTTAGCCGGACCGTCCGCGGACCACGTTTTGCAAATCTCTGATTCCATGGAAGTCCGAAAATTTTCTGCAGTAATTCTGGTCACACTCGCCACTTTCGTTCTGACTTCGTCACAGTTGCTGGGCACGTGGGCCCAGGGCGCGGCGACCGACAAAGTTGCGGAACTGTGGCAGGCCCCCGACAACATCGCCGGGCGAGATCTCTTCCACGGACCCGGTGGTCCCGAGCTGGCGCCAAAGGCTGATGTTCCCTTTACCTGGGTGGCCACCGATACGACGGGTTACAGCAGCGGTTTCGAGGTGCGCGGTCCTGACGGCCGCAATTGGAGCGTGAAGCTGGGACCCGAGGCGCAGACCGAAGTGGTTGCGTCACGTATTCTCTGGGCTATTGGCTATCACCAGCCTCCCACTTATTACGTCAAGAGCTGGCAGCTTTCGGGTGGCCCCGGAGGACAGCAGCCGGAAGCCCGCTTCCGCAGAGACTTCGATGGTGCCAAGGTCGCAGGCGACTGGTCCTGGAAAGAGAACGAGTTCGTTCACACGCAACCATTCCGTGGATTGATCGTCGCCAACATCCTGCTCAACAGCTGGGACTGGAAGACGTCGAATAACAAGATCTACCACCATGAGGACGGCACGCGCCGTTTCGTCGTGCGCGATCTCGGCGCGTCGCTCGGCAAGACCTCGAGCTCGAAGCTGCTATGGACGATACCGCTGCGCGGCCTCGGTCAGGGTTCGCGCAACGACATCGAAGGGTTCGAATCGCAGGGATTCATCAAAGAGATCGGCGAGAACGGCGTCGAATTCGATTTCGACACGATTTACGGCTCGGTCGTCGAAGTCGTGCGTCCGGCCGACGTGAAGTGGACGGCCGAACTGCTGAGCAAAATCACCGACTCTCAGTGGGACGATGCGTTCCGGGCCGCTGAGTACGCGCCGGAAGTGCGGGCCCGGTTCATCAAGAAAATCAAAGCGAAGATTGCTGAGGGGCTCGCCGTCCCATAAAATCCCCCCAGCATGTCCGACCCGAGGATCGTTACAGCTGCCCGGGTCGATGAAGACGCTCAGTACGAAGCGGGGCTTCGGCCCCGCACGCTGGACGCCTACATCGGCCAGGAGCGCGTTCGCGCGAATCTTCAGGTCTCGATCGCGGCGGCACGGCAGCGGCGCGAAGCGCTCGATCACGTCCTCATCTACGGCCCGCCCGGCCTTGGCAAGACAACGCTTGCTTACGTCATCGGACAGGAGCTCGGCGTCGCTGTGCGAGCGACAGCCGGTCCTGTGCTCGAGCGCCCGGGAGATCTTGCCGCCATCCTGACGAGCCTCGGCGAGCACGAGGTGCTCTTCATCGACGAAATCCACCGGATGTCGCCGGCGATCGAGGAAGTGCTCTACCCCGCAATGGAAGATTACGAGCTCGACATCGTGATCGGCCAGGGTCCGGGAGCACGCTCGATCAAGGTGCCGCTGCAGAAGTTCACGTTGATTGGAGCGACGACGCGGGCCGGGTTGCTGACCGGGCCGCTACGCTCGCGCTTCGGCATCGTCCATCGCCTGGACTTCTATAATGAGGTCGACCTGCAGGAGATCATCAAGCGGTCGGCGCGTATTTTGAGCGTGCCGATTGTCGACGCGGCCTCCGCCGAGCTCGCGCGGCGATCGCGCGGGACGCCGCGGATTGCCAACCGGCTGCTGCGCCGGGTTCGCGACTTCGCCCAGGTGCGAGCCGAGGGCACGATTACCGAGCAGGTGGCGGCCGACGCGTTGAAGCTGCTCGAAGTCGACGAGCATGGCTTCGACGAGATCGATCGGAAGCTGCTGCGGACGATCATCGACAAGTTCGGCGGCGGCCCTGTCGGCATCAACAGCATTGCGGCGGCGATCAGCGAAGAAAAAGACGCCATCGAAGATATCTACGAGCCGTTCCTGATTCAGATCGGCTTTCTCGATCGCACGCCCAGGGGTCGCGTGGCAACGGCGCTGGCCTACAACTACTTTGGAATGACTGCGCCCGGAAGGGGTTTGTGGTGAACACAGCCGGCTCTCGCCCGACCAAAATCAGCGGCCTCGCAACCTACGTTCCTCCCCGTCTTCTCACCAACCAGGATCTCGAGAAGCTGGTCGACACGAGCAACGAGTGGATTCTGCAGCGCACCGGCATCCGCGAGCGCCACATCGTCGATCCCGGCGTTGCCACCTCGGATCTGGCCAAAGAGGCGGCCATCAAGGCGATCGCGCAGGCGGGCCTCACGCCGGACGACATCGATTTCATTGTCGTCGGCACGACAACGCCGGACATGATGTTTCCGAGCACGGCGTGTCTGCTGCAGGAAAAGATCGGAGCGACGAAGGCCTGGGGGTTCGATCTCGGCGCCGCCTGCTCCGGATTCACCTACGCGCTGACGACGGCAGCGCATATGGTTGGCGCCGGCACGCACAGACATGCGCTGGCGATCGGCGCCGACGTGATGTCGAGCATCATCGACTACACGGATCGGTCCACCTGCGTGCTCTTCGGCGATGGCGCGGGCGCCGTCGTCGTCAGCCCGGCGACCGACGGTTGCGGCATCATCGACTTTGCGAACGAAATCGACGGCAGCGGTGGGAATTCGCTGTTCATGCCGGCCGGTGGCAGTCTTCACCCCGCCTCGCACGAGACGGTGGATCAGCGGCTTCACTACGTCAAGCAGGACGGCCAGGCTGTGTTCAAGTTTGCCGTGCGCAAGACGGAAGAGATTTGCGCTCGCATCATGGAGCGCAACAACGTCACGGCGGCCGACATCGACTTGTTCGTCTCCCACCAGGCGAATCGCCGCATCATCATGTCGGCCGCCGAGCGACTCGGCCTCCCGCCGGAAAAAGTCGTCATCAACATCGAGAAATACGGCAACACCACTGCCGGCACGATCCCTCTGGCCTTGACCGAGGCGGTGGAGGATGGGCGTCTCAGGAAGGGCAACCTCGTTCTGCTGGCCTCGGTTGGAGCGGGGTTTACGGTCGGTTCGGTCCTACTTCGGTGGTCAATCTGAGCAGACCCGGGCAATTCTGTGCCGCTAAATTCGGCACTAAATGTCCAGTTCTGACTCATCGCACGTAAAACGCCCCTAATCAATAGCTTCCAAGAGAATTGCGTGATTTTGTGTGTCGAAACGGCACAAATTCAGGCACCTACGGATCTCTGACGTCCGTCCAGTCATTCATCGTAACTATCTGCGAAACACAGATGTTATTGGTGATATATGACACGAAGGTGCACGCTGGTAAGCCACTTGCTCTTTGGTAAGGGCGTTATGGAAAAAATGCCTTACCAGGACCAAGTGCGAATTCAGGCCGGCTCGATTCCCTTCGACTGGCATTTCGGGCTTCCAACGATAAAGGCCGAGAAAGTCACCCTTCGTGAAGTTCGTGAAAGCGATGCACAGGCGCTGCTGGCGATGCTGACGAGCGACGAAGTTGCGGAGTTTGTGTCTCCCTTACCGCGGACCGTCGACGGCTTCATGGGCTTCATCGCCGAGGCGCACCACGAGCGCACTCGCGGCAACAGCTTCTGCTTCGGCGTCGTGCCCGACGGCTACGACGATGCGATGGGACTGTTTCAGGTGCGTCAGCTCGAGCCCGGCTTCGGAAGCGCCGAGTGGGGGTTTGCGATCGGGTCACCGTTCTGGGGCAGCGGCATGTTTCTCGACGGCGCCAGGGCGATCATCGATTTTTCGTTTGGTGTCGTCGGCGTGCATCGCCTCGAAGCGCGATCGATCACGTCCAACGGACGGGGCAATGCGGCGCTGCGGAAGGTCGGCGCGATACAGGAAGGCATTCTCCGGCGATCGTTCCAGCGCAACGGACGTTATTTCGATCAGATCCTCTGGTCGATTCTCAAGGACGACTGGCGGCAGTCGAAGGCTGTCTGGGGACCGAAGCTCCATTGACGTTGCCGGAAACACGCAAAGGACTGACGCAATGAGAAGGAGCGGGGCGATGAAGCGCAATCAAGGCGGGCAGAAAACAACGATTCGGTCGAAGGCTGTGTGGGGTTCGCGAGCCATGACGCGCCGGCGGGGGCATGCCGCACGGACGGGTCGACGTTCGCGATAGGTCGAAGGCGGATCGCCACCTCCCTGGTGGTCCGCCTTTCTTTTCGATTTCCTGCGCAACCCTCCGTACGCGTCCGACTTTCTTCCTCGCACAATAGGTACGATGAACGTCTCCGATTTCAATTTCGATCTGCCGCCTGAATTGATTGCGCAGGCGCCCGCCGTGGAGCGCGGCGCATCTCGGCTGCTCGTGCTGCATAAAGACACGGGCCAAGTCGAACACGCACACGTATCCGACCTGGCTCGGTTCCTGCGCCAAGGCGATCTTCTCGTGGTCAACGACACGAAAGTCTTTCCGGCGCGGCTTCTGGGCATGCGAGTGCCGAGCGGCGGCGCTGTCGAGTGCCTTCTGCTCGCCGATCTCGGCGAAGGACGTTGGGACGCGCTCGTCCATCCCGGGCAGAAGCTCCAGCCCGGCTCGCGAAGTCCTGTTCGCGCGGCACTACGCATGTGCTGCAAGGTGAGATTCTCGAGCGGCATTTCCACGGCCGTCGCACGGTCCGCCTCTGGACCGAAAACGGCGCGAGCGTTGAGGAGGCGATCGACGACATCGGCCACGTACCGCTGCCGCCGTACATCAAGCGCGAGGACACGACAGGCGATCGCGAGCGCTATCAGACGGTCTATGCCCGCGAGCGCGGCTCGGTTGCGGCGCCCACGGCAGGCCTTCATTTCACTCCGGAAATCCTCGAGACGCTGACCAGGCGTGGCATTGAGCGCACGGCGATCACGCTGCATGTCGGCTACGGCACGTTCCAGCCTGTTCGCGTCGATCAGGTGGAAGCGCACACGCTCGACCGCGAGCGCTTTTCGATCAGCGAGGCCGCGGCGGATGCGATCAATCGCGCCCGGCGCGAGAGGCGCCGCGTGGTCGCCGTCGGCACGACGACGACGCGTGCGCTCGAGGCGGCGGGCCGCGCCGGGCGGGGCGTCATCACGCCCCAGTCGGGCTGGACCGATCTGTTCATCTACCCCGGCTTCAGGTTTCGGCATCGTCGATGCGCTGATGACGAACTTCCATCTGCCGCAGTCGTCGCTGCTGATGCTGGTCAGTGCGCTTGGGTGGACGCGAGACCGGTGCTCGGCGCGTATCGTGAAGCGGTGGCAGCGCGCTACCGGTTCTACAGCTACGGCGACGCGATGTTGATCCTCTGACGGGCCAGTCCACCGCGAAGCCGGCGTAGTGTAAAATCGACAGTTCGCCGGTGTAGCTCAGTTGGTTAGAGCACGCGGCTCATATCCGCGTTGTCCGGGGTTCAAGTCCCTGCACCGGCACCATCTTCTGGGTGCGATGGGTGCGTTAGGTGCGACAGGTGCGACAGGTGCGCAGGTGCGACAGGTGCGCTAGGTGCGTTGCCCGCACGCAGCCGCACCTAGCGCGTCGCACCTTCCGCACCTAACGCACCTGTCGCACCCGACGCACCTATGGGAATCATCGATTCCGTCCGTCGCACTGTGCGCAGACACGGGTTGCTTCCGTCAGGCAGCCGTGTCGTGGTCGCGCTCTCGGGCGGCGCCGACTCGGTGGCGCTGCTGCATGTGCTGCGCGAGATGGCCGACGCCGACGGGTTTCGGCTCGCCGGCGCTGCGCATCTGAATCATCTGCTGCGTGGACCGCAGGCTGACGCCGACGAGGAGTTCTGCCGCGGCGTTGCCGCCGCACTCGAGCTGCCGATCGACGTCGAGCGGGTCGATGTCGCCGCGCTTGCAGCCGAGGCGCACACTTCCATCGAACAGGCCGGCCACGACGGCGCGGCACGCGTTTTTTGAACGCGCGGCGTCGCGGCTGGGGGCGACCGATGTGGCCGTTGCGCATACGAAAGACGATCAGGCCGAGACCTTCCTCCTGCGTCTGCTGCGCGGCGCCGGCCCGCGTGGTCTGAGCGGCATGCATCCGCGCTCGGGCATCGTCGTGCGGCCGTTCATCGAGACGCCGAGAGCCGACGTGCGGGCGTTCCTCGACGAGCGTCACATCGAGTTCCGCGAAGACGCGTCGAACAGCGATATCGCGATTCCGCGAAACCGCATTCGCCACGAGCTGTTGCCGCTGCTGGAACGGCAGCTTTGCTCCCGGGATCGTCGATATCCTCGATCGCGAGGCGGCGATCGCCCGGGAGGATGCCGAGTATCTCGATGCGGCCGCGAGCGCCGCGGCTGCGAGGCTCGTCTCACGCACGCCGCAAGGCGTCGAGATGAACACCGACGCGCTGCTGCGAGAGCCTGCAGCTATTGCACGCCGTGTGATTCGCATGGCCCAGCAGATGACTGCGGGTGAGCGGTTCGTCGGATTCGAGGCGGTCGAAGCCGTCCTGCGCTTTGCGGTGTCTAACTCAACAGGCCCGCTCGATCTGCCGGGACACCGCGTGAACCGTCGCGGCGGCGCGCTCGTCTTAACAGCTAGCCGCGGCCGCGAGAAACCCGCACCAGCTGCCGACTTCAGTTATCAGCTCGAGGTCCCGGGCCAGGTCATGGTGCCGGAAGCGGCGTGCGCGATTTCAGCCGCAACCAGCGTGGTGCCCTCCGGCCGTTCGGCCGCAGAGGTCTGGCGGCTGGCAGGCCGCCGCGACCAGGCTGTCGTGGAGGCGGGACGGCTGGCGGGTCCCCTGTCGGTCCGCAACCGGCGCCCGGGGGACAGTTTTCGGCCCCTGGGACTGCACGGGCGAAAGAAGCTGCAGGACCTGTTCGTCGATGCCAAAATCGACCGGTTTGCGCGCGAAATTACGCCCGTAATCGTCGACTCGGCGGGGCAAATCGTCTGGGTCGCCGGACACGCCGTGGCAGAGGAGTTTAGGGTCACAGACCGCACAACAGCCGTGGTAATCTTGAAACGGGTACCTATTTAAGTCGTGGGAGGGCAGAGGGTGAACTCCACGTTGAAAAGTTTAGTGTTCTGGATGGTCCTGGTCGTCGTGGCGGTCGGGGTGTGGAATTTTTCCACCCAGTTCAATGCCCCGTCAAAGCCCGTGGCCTTCAGCGATTTCATGAGGGACGTCGAGGCCGGCAAGATCGAAAAAGTCACCATCACCGGCCAGGAAATCTCCGGCATCTTCAAGGCCGACAAAGAGACGTTCCATACCTACGCTCCCGCGCAGTACGAAGGCCTCGCCAACAAGCTCGATGCGCAAGAGCATCCTGATTACCGCGAAAGAGCCGACGCAAAGCCCCTGGGCGCAGCTGCTGTATTCGTGGGCGCCCATCCTCCTGCTGATTGGCTTCTGGATCTTCTTCATGCGCCAGATGCAGAGCGGCGGCAACAAGGCGCTCTCGTTCGGCAAGAGCAAGGCGAAGCTCTCGTCGAGCTCGCAGAAGAAAGTGACGTTCAAGGACGTCGCGGGTGTTGACGAAGCGAAGGAAGAGCTCCAGGAGATCATCGAGTTCCTCAAGGAACCGCAGAAATTCCAGAAGCTCGGCGGCCGCATTCCGAAGGGCGTCCTTCTGATGGGCCCTCCGGGAACCGGCAAGACGCTGCTCGCCCGCGCGGTGGCAGGCGAAGCGAACGTGCCGTTCTTCTCGATCAGCGGTTCAGACTTCGTCGAGATGTTCGTCGGCGTCGGCGCGTCGCGCGTGCGCGACCTTTTCGAACAGGGCAAGAAGAACGCGCCGTGCATCGTCTTCATCGACGAGATCGACGCGGTCGGCCGTCATCGCGGCGCCGGCCTCGGCGGCGGACACGACGAGCGCGAGCAGACGCTGAACCAGCTGCTCGTCGAGATGGACGGCTTCGAATCGAACGAAGGCGTCATCCTCGTCGCGGCGACCAACCGTCCCGACGTTCTCGACCCGGCGCTGCTTCGTCCGGGCCGTTTCGACCGGCGCATCGTCGTGAATCGTCCCGACGTGAAGGGCCGCGAGGGCATCCTCACGGTGCACACGCGCAAGATTCCGATGTCCGACGACGTGGATGTGCCGGTGCTGGCGAGAGGCACGTCCGGATTCTCCGGAGCCGACCTGGCGAACCTCGTGAACGAGGCCGCGCTCAACGCCGCGCGCTACAACCGCAAGACCGTCCGGATGATCGACTTCGAGTTCGCGAAGGACAAGGTGCTGATGGGTTCGGAGCGCCGCTCGATGATCATCAGCGACGAGGAAAAGAAGATCACGGCCGTGCACGAAGCCGGCCATGCGCTGCTGAGCGTGCTGCTGCCGAACGCGGACGATCTGCACAAGGTCACGATCATTCCGCGCGGAATGGCGCTCGGCCTGACGCAGCAGCTGCCGGTCGACGAGAAGCACAACTACTCGCGCGACTACCTGATCGATCAGATTGCGATTCTGCTCGGCGGCCGCATCGCCGAAGAGATCACGATGTCGGGCAGCATGACGACGGGCGCCGGCAACGATCTCGAGCGCGCGACCGAGCTGGCGCGCCGGATGGTCTGCGAGTGGGGCATGAGCGAGGCCATGGGTCCGCTCACGTTCGGCAAGAAGGAAGAGCAGATCTTCCTCGGCCGCGAGATCGCCCAGCATCAGGATTACAGCGAAGACACCGCGCTGCGCATCGATCAGGAAGTGAAGCGGTTCGTCACCGACAACTACGAGCGCGCGCGCAAGGTGCTCACTCAGCACAAAGCCAGCCTCGAGAAGGTTGCTGCGGAGCTGCTCGTGCGCGAGGTGCTCGACGGCGAGCAGGTGCGCCGCATTGTCGCGGGGCTGCCGCTCGAAGAGCCGAAGCCAAGCGCGCCGACCGGACCCGTGTCGTCCGCTCACGACGAAGAGCACGGTCGCCGGAAGGAGCGGCCCGGAATCGTGCCGCCGCTCGCGGATCCGCTGCCGCAGGAATAAGGGGTCAGACCCCATTTTTCGCCCGGTTCGACGGATTCAGCGAAAAATGGGGTCTGACCCCGTTTTGTTTTGCTCCCTCGAGCCAAGTTCACCCTTCCATTGCCGGGCGGGCGGGCGCTGCATCTCGGCAGCCGCACGCTCGTCATGGGCATTCTCAACGTCACTCCTGATTCGTTTGCCGATGGCGGGCTGTATCTCGATCCCGGAGCGGCCGAAGCTGCGGCCGTCGAGATGGAGGCGCGCGGAGCCGACCTCATCGACGTCGGCGGCGAGTCCACGCGTCCGGGTTCCGACGCCGTGACCGCCGAGGACGAGATCGCCCGGATTCAACCGGTCCTGAAGCGCCTCTCGCGATCGGTCAGGGTTCCGATCTCAGTCGACACGTCGAAGGCCGCCGTTGCAGAGGTTGCGCTCGGAGAGGGTGCCGCGCTCGTCAACGACGTGACGGCCCTGAGATATGATGCGGCTCTCGCCGAAATCGCCGCTCGTTCGGGTGCGGGGCTCATCCTGATGCATGCCCGCGGGCGTTCCCGGGACATGTACCGGAGGCCACTTACAAGTCGGTGCCCGGAGAGGTCCGAGACGAGCTTCGTGCGAGCCTCGAGCGCGCGCTGGCCGCCGGAGCGCAGCGCGAGTCGGTGGTGCTCGATCCCGGGCTCGGGTTTGCCAAGCGGCCCGAGCACAGTTACGCCGCGCTCGCGGCGTTGCCGGAATTCGCGACGCTGGGCCGTCCGCTGCTCGCCGGGCCGTCGCGCAAGTCGTTTCTGAGCGCTGCGATCGGCGAGCGTGCCCCGAGCGAGCGCGACATGGCGACCGCGGCCGCGGTGGCAGCCGCCGTGCTGCTGGGCGCGCATATCGTGCGCGTGCACAATGTTCCCGACATGGTCGATGTCGTTCGAGTCGCCGACGCTATCCGGGCCGGCGTGAGAGCCGGCACCACATGACATGCTGAACTGGCTGCCCGACCTTGCCCGGCTGCCCGCCATGACCTGGTGGGACATCCTCGATATCGCCATCGTGTCGCTGGTGATCTACGAGGTGCTCAAGGCGATTCGGGGCACCCGCGCGATCCAGATGGCTGGCAGGCTCGGCGCTGCTGGTGTTGATGTTCTACATCTCGCGCTGGGGCCACCTGCAGACGGTCGACTGGCTCATCCGGAATCTGCTGCCGTATATCGTCTTCGCCGCCATCGTGCTGTTCCAGGCCGATATCCGCCGCGCGCTCGCGCATTTCGGCCGCGCGCCGTTCTTCCGGTACTTCCTGACGCCGGAAGGCGCCGAAGAAACGATCGAAGAAATCGCCGTCGCCGCGACGCAGTTGTCGACGGCACGCATCGGCGCGATCATCGTCATCGAGCGGCAGATCGGGCTTGCGCAATTACATCGAAGCAGGGCTTCCGCTCGACGCGATGCTTACCTACGATCTGCTCGTGAGCATCTTTCAGCCGAAATCGCCGCTGCACGATGGCGCCGTCATCGTGCAGAACGATCGCGTCGCCGCGGCCGCGTGCTTCCTTCCGCTGACCGTCAACCCGCTGCTCGCGCGAAACCTTGGCACGCGGCATCGCGCCGCGATCGGGCTGACCGAAGAGAATGATGCCGTTGCCGTCATCGTGTCCGAGGAGACCGGACGCATCTGCATCGCACTCGACGGCAAGATCGAGGGACCGTTCGACGCCGGAGGCATTGAAGCGGCGATTGAGGGCGCTGATCAAATGATGCGGTATCACCCTTTCGCCCACGGCTGGTTGAAGATCGTGTCGGTTGTCGCTCGCGGTGCTGCTGTGGGTGATGGTGTCGTCGCAGCGCGCGTCGGTCGAGCGCGGTCTGCGCATTCCGCTCGAGCTGCAGAATCTTCCAGAGAATCTCGAAATGGTCGAGCCCCCGGAGGAATCGGTCGACGTGCGCGTCCGCGGAACGGCAGACGCGCTCGGCCGCCTCGCTCCGGGCGATCTCGTCGCGAGCGTCGACCTCAGCTCGGCGCAGCCCGGCCGCCGCCTCTTTCATCTTTCACCTGAGCGCGTGAAGGCGCCGTTTGCCGTGACCGTCACGCAGGTCACACCCTCGTCGGTGGCGATCCGCTTCGAGCCGTCGGCCACGCGCATCGTGCCGGTGCACGCCGTCAGTCGAGGGAGAGCCGGCCGCCGGGATTCATCGTCGGAAAAATCGCGGCCGATCCGCCCACCGTTGAGGTGGTCGGGCCGGAAAGCGTCCTGCGGCGGGTGACCGAGGCGATCACCGAGCCGTTGTGGGTCGGATCGGCGAGATCCGAAGTACGCTCCAGTGTCATCATGGGCGTCGCAGACCAGGGCGTGCGACTGAAGAGCGCTCGAACGGCTGTCATTACGGTGGCGATTGTGCCGGCGCCGGCGCAGAAACAGCTGACGAACGTGACCGTACGAGCGCGAAATCTGGCGAACGGCTTGTCGGCGAAGATCGCGCCATCGTCTGTCAAAGTTCGCGTGCGCGGGACCGAGGCAGTCGATCGCGAAGATCAGAGACACTTCGATCGTGGCTTATGTGGATCTCGGGGGCATCGCCGAAGGCGACTACGGGCTGCCGGTCCGGCTGGAGCGTGCCGATGACATCGGCATCGATCAACTCGATCCTACAACTGTCAGCATTCACGTCCAATGACATCACACGCATTGTTTGGAACCGACGGCATCAGAGGCACGGCGGGCACGTTTCCACTCGACGTTCAGACGGTCCGGCGCGTTGGCGCCGCACTGGTAAAGGCGCTGCCGCGGCCGGACGCGAAGCTGCTGATTGGCCGGGACACACGCGAGTCAGGCGAATGGATCGAGCGCGAGCTGGCCCACGGCGCCCGGGTCGCGGGCGCGACCGTGCACAGCATCGGCGTCGCGCCGACGCCGGCGGTGGCCTATCTCACCGGCTCGCTCGACTTCGATGCCGGCGTCGTCATTTCCGCCTCCCACAATCCGTATCAGGACAACGGCATCAAGGTGTTCTCCGGCGCCGGCGTGAAGTACGGCGAGCAGTTCGAGGAGCGCATCGAAAGCCTCGTCGCCGATTCGTCGTGGCAAGTGGCGGACGGGACAAGCAGACGGTGTGCCTCATGCGGAGCACCTGCGGAAATATCTCGATCATGCGCGCGACTGTGCTGCCGGACGCCTGAAGCGCTCGGACCGTGTGCGGATCGCGGTCGATTGCGCGAACGGCGCCATGACGGCTGTCGCCCCGGCGCTGTTCAGTGAGCTCGGATTCGATCTGACGATGCTCGGAGTCGAGCCGGACGGCCGCAACATCAACAAGGGGGTGGGCTCGACACATCCGGAGAAGCTCGCTGCAGTCGTGCGCAGCAAGGCGACTACCGGCTCGGTGTGGCGTTCGATGGCGACGGCGACCGCGCGATTCTGTCGACGGCGGCGGCCGGGTCCTCGACGGCGATCACGTCATGCTGATGTGCGCCAAGCAGATGAAGGCCGAAGGCCGCCTGCGCGGCAATGCCGTCGTCGCAACGGTCATGAGCAACATCGGGCTCGAGCTCGCGCTCCGGAAGCTCGACATCGAGCTGGTCCGCACGCAAGTCGGCGACAAGTACGTGATGGAGGAAATGCAGAAGCGGAATCTGTCGCTGGGCGGTGAGCAATCGGGGCATCTGATTTTCTCCGAGCATCTGTTCACGGGAGACGGGCTGATTACGGCGCTCAATGTGCTGCAGACGATGGCGGCCAGCGGAAGGGAGTTGGCGGATCTGGCCGACGATCTCACGACGTACCCGCAGGTGCTGCTGAACGTGCGCGTGCGCGAGAAAACGGAGCTCGAGAACATTCCCGAAGTGGCCGCGGCGATGAGAAGGGTCGAGGACCGGCTTGGCGGCAACGGCCGCCTGCTCGTCCGCTATTCGGGAACCGAGCCTCTGCTTCGCGTGATGCTCGAAGGGCAGAACAAGGACGAAATCGATCGTCTGGGCGCGTGAGATACGTCGGATGCCGTCAATACAAACTATCGGTCAACGTCAACAAAGTCGCGACGCTGCGGAACTCGAGAGGCGGCAAAGAGCCCGACGTGCTCGAGGCTGTGCGGCGTGCGTCAACGCCGGCGCTCCGGGCATCACGGTGCATCCCCGCGCCGATCAGCGCCACATCACGGACGATCCGACGTCTACGACGATGGCAGAGCTACTGAAGGCATCGCCACAGGTCGAGTTCAACATCGAAGGCGATCCACGACCGGATCTGCTCGAGCTGGTCGCTGAAGGTCAGGCCGACGCAGTGCACGCTCGTGCCGGTGAAGCCCGGCGAGATCACCAGTCAGGCCGGGTGGCCGCCCGACACGTCGAAGAACGAGCTTGCGTCAATCGTGAGCAACATCAAGAAACTCGGTGTCCGGGTCAGCCTGTTCGTGGATCCGGTGCTCGACGCGGTCCGATGGGCGGCCGCCGTCGGCGGCGATCGCGTCGAGCTCTACACCGAGCCGTTTGCCCGGGCGTTTGAGTCGGGACGCGGCGAGGCGAGCTTCAAGACCTACGCCGAGGCGGCGGAACTGGCGCACTCGCTCGGCCTTGGCGTGAATGCCGGACACGATCTCGATCTGCAGAACCTGCCGCTGTTCCGCACGGCTGCCGCATCTCGCGGAAGTCTCGATCGGCCACGCGCTCATCAGCCACGCGCTGTTTGTCGGCCTTGAGCGATCGGTGCGGGACTATCTGGATGCGCTTCGCTGACGCCGGGCGTGCCGGTCCAAAGGCAGGACCCGGCCTACGTACTCGGCGTTCGTACTGGGGCGAGTCCTGTCTTGGACCGCCGCGATCGCTCTCCTGTGCGTCACCGTCTTGCAGGCGGCCGCGCCTCCGCCTTCGGCTCAGTTTCGCATCTTCGGCGGGCGTGACGGGCGGCGCGTCACGATTCGCGCCGCTGACGGCGTGACGCTGACCGGCGCGTACTACGAGCCATCGCGGCGCCCGGCACCGGGCATCGTCCTTCTTCACATGCTCAGGCGGTCGCACACGGACTGGGACGCGGCGGCGTCGCAGCTGGCCGATGCAGGCTTTGCGGTGCTCGCGCTCGATTTTCGAGGCGGCGACGGATGTCGGCGCGCTTGCGATCGATGTGAGGGCGGCGAAGGCGTTTCTTCGCGAGCGGCCGGAAGTGATTCCGACGAGCCTCGGCATCGCCGGCGGCTCCATCGGTGCGAATCTCGCGCTGCTCGATGCGGCCGACGATCCCGGCGTGATGTCGATCGCGCTGTTGTCGCCCGGGCTCGACTACAGAGGCTTTGCGGACAGAAGCGGCGATGAAGAAATACGGCGGCCGCCCGGCGCTTCTGGTGGGGAGCACGAAGGATCCGTACGCGTGGCGCTCGATCCGGCAGCTGAGCACGATCGGCCCGGGCACGCGCGAAGTGCGCCTGACCGATGCCGTTGCGCACGGCACCGTCCTGCTGTCGCGCGATCCAGACCTGATCGCCGCGCTGGTGGACTGGTTCAAACGAACACTATAATGATCGTCGGACCTCATGAAACTCGAATCTGTCGTTTACGCCATCGCCGGCGTGTTCTTCGGCCTGATTGCCGGCTGGATCATCGGAAGCCAGCAGGCGGCCATGTCGCCCCGCACGACGTCGTTCCGGCCGCCGAAACCGTCGCGCACTCCGTCCACGCCGTCCGGATCGGCTGCCAGGCACGCCTGCGCCGGCCATGCTGGACGAGACGAAGGTGCAGGCGCTTCGCAACGGTCGTCGACCGCGATCCGAAGAACGCCGTCGGCGCGCGCGCAGCTGGGAAATCTCTACTACGACGCCGGCCGCTACACCGATGCGATCAAGTGGTACGGAGAGTCGCTGGCGCTCAATCCGAAGGACGTGGACGTCAGCACAGATCTCGGCGTGAGCTACTACTACAACAACCAGCCGGATCTCGCGATCAAGCAGCTCGAGCAATCGCTGAAACTCAATCCGACGCATACGAAGACGCTGCTGAACCTCGGCGTGGTGCGGGCGTTCGGCAAGCAGGACCTGAAGGGCGCCACCGAGGTCTGGCGGCAGCTCGTCGAGATTGCGCCGGACAGCCCGGAAGGGCGGCAGGCCAAGCAGGCGCTCGACAGCCTTTCATCGGCCCACGGAAACACCGCGCAATGAACCAGCGCGCCGAAGACGCATTTCGCGCCGACATCGTCGAAGTCGGCCGGCGCATGTACGCGCGCGGCTACGTCGCCTCGAACGACGGCAACATCAGCATCAGGCTCGACGACAACACGATCCTGACGACGCCGAAGAGCGTGTCGAAGGGATTCATGACGGCCGACATGATGGTTGTCGTCGATCTCGACGGAAAAAAGATCCGCGGCACGCGCGACGCGTCGTCCGAGCTGCTGATGCATCTCGAGGTGTACAAGAACCGGCCGGACGTGCGCGCCGTCGTGCACGCGCATCCGCCGACGGCCACCGGGTTTGCGGTCGCCGGCATTCCGCTCGATCGCGCGGTGCTCGCCGAAGTGGTGACGACGCTCGGCAGCATTCCCGATTGCCGAGTACGGCACGCCGTCGACGCCCGAGCTGCCGGCGGCCGTGCGCAAGTACATCAAGGCGCACGACGGCCTGCTGCTCGCCAATCACGGCGCGCTGACGGTCGGCCGGCGACGTGTTCGCGGCGTACTACAAGATGGAGACGATCGAGCACTTCGCGAAGATCAGCCTGGTGGCGCGGCAGCTCGGGCGCGAGCATCTGCTGTCGCGCGAAGAAGTGCGACGGCTTCAGGAGCTGCGCGGGCAACTACGGCATCAAGTCGCCCGCGCCGATCTGCGCCGATGGATCGGCAGCAGCCGTCGAGACGCCGATCCGGCGACTGCCAGATCGTCGAAGCGCCGGCGTCGCGCGGCGCGCGTCTCGTTCCGACCGATCCGGCGGATTTGGACGGGGAAATTCGGCTATCATACCGCGAGCTTACGGCCCTCATTGAGGACGCCGTGAAGGCTCTATTGGGAGGTCAGCATGGGTGAGGCGCTCGGCATGGTCGAAACCAAAGGACTCGTCGCCATGATTGAGGCGGCGGATGCGATGGTGAAGGCCGCCAAGGTGACGCTGGTCGGTTGGGAAAAAATCGGCGCCGGCTACGTGACCGCGATCGTGCGCGGCGACGTCGCCGCCGTGAAAGCCGCGACCGACGCGGGCGCCGCCGCGGCGCGCCGGGTCGGCGAGCTGGTGTCGGTGCACGTCATTCCGCGTCCGCACGCGAACCTCGAAGACGCGCTGCCGATCGGCAAGTCCGGCGTCAAGGCCTAGCTGGATAGGCTCAGCTGAGTGCGAGTAGCTGACAGCTGATAGCTGACTCATGATTCTGGCCAAAGTGGTCGGCACCGTCGTGGCGACCCGCAAAGATCCGCGCCTGGTCAGCAGCAAGCTGCTGATCGCGCGGCCGATGGATCCCAAAGGCAAACCCGAAGGCAATTATGTCGTGGCGATCGACACGGTCGACGCCGGCTTCGGCGAGACCGTGCTGATCGTCAGCGGCAGCTCGGCGCGCATGGCGGCCGGGCTGAAGGATTGTCCCGTCGACGCCGCCATCGTCGGCATCGTCGACGAGATCGAAATCAAGGACTGAAGGTCAGTCGTCAGCAGTTTGGGTGAGAACGACTGAGAACTGACAACTGAAACTGGAACGAGCACAAGCATGCAGCTCGGAAGAGTCGTCGGAAACGTCGTGCTCAACACTGAAGAACGACACGCTCGACGGCGTGACGCTGCTGCTCGTGCAGCCGCTGTCGTCGTCGCGCGAGCCGGTGGGGCGTGTCATCGTCGCCGCCGATTCCGTCGGCGCAGGCGTCGGCGAGGAAGTGTTCTTCGTGCGCGGCAAGGAAGCGAGCTTTCCGTTCTATCCGACCGAAGTGCCGGCCGATGCCGGCATCGTCGGCATCGTCGATCACTGGAACATCGGGTAAGCCTCGCCATGATTCTCGCTCGTGTCACCGGCACCGTCGTCTCCACTCAGAAAAACCGCAAGCTCGAAGGCGCGAAGCTGCTGCTGGTGCAGCCGCTGACGCTCGAAGATACGCCGCGCGGGCCGCGAGCTGCTCGCGGTCGACGGCGTCGGCGCGGGCGTGCACGAGAAGGTGCTGATCGTGCTCGAAGGACGCTCGGCGAGCGACGCGATCGGCAAGAAGGCGGCGCCGGTCGATGCGGCCATCGTGGGCATCGTCGACAGCGGTCGATCTGCCGTATGAACGAACAGGACGTCCGCGCGCTCGTCCGCGAAGCGATCGAGCGGCACCTGGGACGGCCGGCAGGAGCAAAGGGGTCAGACCCTTTTCTCGCCGAGGCGCGCGACTCAGCGAAAAAGGGCTCTCGACCCCTTCGCCGCATCCCAGCCACATCCTCCTGAACGTCCTTCCCGGCAGCGAGATGGACGACGGGATGTGCGTCATCGAGCCGGCGGTGCGCTGCAACCATTGCGGATTCTGCCAGTCGTACGGGCACTAGACCATGGCGAAGCCTTCGATTCTCGTCACCTACAAGCTTCCGTCCGCCGCCATCGCGCCTCTCGAGGCGGTCGGCGATGTTGACGTGTATCGCGACGGCGTGCTGACGCAGGACGAGCTGCTTCAGCCGCGTGAAAGGCAAGCAGGCGCTGGTCGTCGCGGCGCTCGACAAGATCGACAAGGACGTCATCGACGCCGGCAGCGATCTGAAGATCGTCGCGAACGTGGCGGTCGGCTACAACAACCTCGACGTGCCATACGCGCGCTCGAAAGGCATCATCCTCACCAACACGCCGGACGTGCTGACCGAAGCGACCGCCAACATGGCGATGACGCTCATCCTGGCGGTCACGCGGCGCATCGTCGAGGGCGATCGACTGGTTCGCCGCGGCGAGTGGAAGGGCTTCTCGCTCGATTTCATGATCGGCTCGGAAATCCGGGACCACCAGCTGGGCATCGTCGGGATGGGCCGCATCGGCCAGGCGGTGGCCGAGAAGGCGAGCACGTTCGGGATGAAGATCGCCTACCACAATCCGTCCGCGCGATCCGTTCCTGGTTACGAGAGCATGTCGCTCGATCAGCTGCTGGCGACGTCAGACGTCGTGTCGGTGCACGTGCCGCTGTCGCCGCAGACGCAGCCATCTGATCGACCGCACGGCGTTTTCGCGCATGAAGCGGTCGGCGTACCTGATCAACACGTCGCGCGGCCCTGTGGTCGATGAAGACGGGCTGGCGTGGGCGCTGCGCGAAGGGATCATCAAAGGCGCGGGGCTCGACGTCTACGAGGACGAGCCGAATATCCATCCCGGTCTGCTGGCGCTCGAGAACGTCGTGCTGGTGCCGCACATGGCGAGCGCGACGGCGGAGACGCGAGCCGCGATGTACGATCTCGTCGCCCGGAATGTCGTGAATGTCCTCACCGGCCAAGCCGCCGGTCACGCCCATCCCGTAGAAGGGGTCGGGTGCAATTTCCAAAAATCGTAAAATCGCACCCGACCCCAATTTAGTCGAGCAGGTGATGCGGCGGCTGTCGATCGCCATCACCGGCCTCGAGCTGCCGGCGGTCGAGAAGATCTCCGAGTCGCGCGCCGAAGATCCGTTTCAGGTCACGATTGCGACGCTGCTGTCCGCGCGCACGCAGGACGCGACGACCTATGCGGCGTCGGAGCGGCTGTTCAAGAAGGCCAGCACGCCGCGAGGCGATGGCGAAGCTGACCGTCAAGCAGATCGAAAAGCTGATTTATCCTGTCAGCTTCTATCGCTACAAGGCGCGCTACATCAAGGCGACCTGCGCGAAGCTGATGAAAGACTTCGGCGGCAAGACGCCGGGCACGATGGAAGAGCTGCTGACGCTGCCGGGTGTGGGCCGGAAGACCGCGAACCTCGTGCT
The DNA here is from genome assembly GCA_963811435.1 of Vicinamibacterales bacterium. GTDB lineage: Bacteria > Acidobacteriota > Vicinamibacteria > Vicinamibacterales > JAMQPK01 > JAMQPK01. The sequence continues at coordinate 256,407 of CAWERD010000002.1, read as the reverse complement.
CATCCTCGCCTATCAGAGCCAGCAGAACATCTGCGTCGATACGCACGTGCACCGCATCGCGAACCGGCTTGGCTGGGTGCGGACCAGGACGCCGGAAGAAACCGAGCAGGCGCTGTACCGAGCGACCGAGGCGCGGTGGTGGCCTTACATCAATCTGTATCTGGTGACCTGGGGGCAGAACGTCTGCCGGCCTGTGTATCCACGGTGCCCCGCGTGCGCGATCAAGGATCTGTGCCCGCGAATCGGCGTGACCACGATCAGCCGGACGGTCACCGGAAAGTGTATCCTTTGGATCCGGCCAGCGCTTCCGAATCAGATACGTAATCGCGATCGCGAGCCCGTATCGCCGCGGAATCGTCAGCAGCAGCGGCAGCGCGAGCGAGCCGAAGAAGACGACGCCCATCCACCAGCTCGTCACGCGGAACCCGAAATAGACAAAAATGATGCCGATGCCGATCGGAATGCGATCGGTGACGATCCACACCCACCACACGTCGCCGTAGTCGCGCTCGTACAGATACCCGCAGACCGGGCAGTGGCGGTGCGGTTTGTTCCAGCCGATGAAGAGATGGCCCTGGCCGCAGTGCGGGCAGTGCTTGCTCCAGCCGCGGCGGATGGCTTTCCACGCTTCTGCCCGTGAGATGCGGCTCACTCGAGAAGAGATGCCGGAGAACTGCGGCGTGACTTCGGTGGAGACGATCGACGCCGTCTCGGGATAGCGCTCGACGAACTCCTTCGGATACGTGCCGGGCACGGGTTCTCCCAGCTGGTTCTTGATCATCACGGCGTTGACGACGGCTTTCGAGGCGAAGTGGTTGTTGAAGTAGAGGTAGAACTTCTTGACGAGCCGGCGCGCGGCGCCAGCCGTCTCGGAAATTGACTTCAGCTCGCTGGCTGAATACAGATAGTTGTAGCGATCTTCCGACTTGTCGTGCTTCCACCACTGCGCGGCGTTCCGGCCGTGCAGGCGCATGTAGTAGAACCCCGTGATGTTGGGCAGCTGGTTCTGCCGGATCGAGATCTTGAATTTCGGCTCGTCGATCTGCGTCAGTGCCGCGTCGTGCGCGTTGAGCAGAGAGAGCGTCGAGCTGAAGTCGTCGCTCCAGCTGCGGTGGCGAAGCTCGACGGCAACGGGGTAGTCATGAAACCGGTTCAAGCAGCGCGTCCAGGTACGCCTGCGACTCGGCTGTCTGCTTGAAGCTCGGCGGAAACTGGGCGAGCAGCGCGCCAATCTTGCCGGCCTCGGCCAGCGGCTCGATGCCCAGGCGGTATTCGTCGATGATCTCTGCATCGAGCTCTGGCAGGGCGGCACCTTCGGCGTGCGTGAGCTTTCGGTACAGCTTCAGTGAGAATTCGAACCCGGGTGGTGTGCGAGTCGGCCCACGTTCTCGCGACCGTGGCCTTGGGCTGGCCGTAGAACGTCGTGTTGATCTCGACGGTATCGAAGTGTTCGGCGTAATACGCGAGCTCGTCGAACTTCGGCCTGGCCGTGCCTTTCGGACGGCGTCCCTTCCGGGCGGGCGGATAAAAAATGCCGTTCCAGGTGCCCTTGCCAGACGGATAGTTCCAGCCGGACGTCCCGATCCGGAGGTTGCTCACGGTTCTAATTGTAGACGGTAGAATGAGACGTTGTGTTGAGCGTCAACGAGATTTTCTATTCGATTCAAGGCGAATCGACCTACGCGGGGAAGCCCTGCGTCTTCGTGCGGCTGGCCGGGTGCGATCTGCGATGCACCTGGTGCGATACGGCGTACGCGTTCAACGAAGGACAGAAAATGTCGGTGGACGATGTCCTGCGGCAGGTCGACAGCTACGGCAGCCCGCTCGTCGAAGTCACCGGCGGCGAGCCGCTGCTCCAGGATGACGTGTATCCCCTGATGGAACGGCTGCTCGGCAGCGGCCGCACGGTGCTGCTTGAAACCGGCGGGCAGATCGACATCAGCAGGGTGCCCGGCGGGGTCGTCAAAGTGATGGACGTGAAGTGCCCCGCGAGCGGCGAGTCCGGCAAGGTCGAATGGGGCAATATCGACAAGCTCGGCTCGCGCGACCAGGTGAAGTTCGTGATCCAGGATCGCAGCGACTACGAATTTGCGCGCGACATCGCGACCCGGCATGCGCTGGACCGGCGTTGCGCGGCTGTGTTGTTCTCACCGGTTCACGGCGTGCTCGATCCAAAGGATCTGTCCGAGTGGATTCTCGAAGACCGGCTGCCGGTGCGCCTTCAGCTGCAGATCCACAAGCATATCTGGGGAGCGAATGTCCGCGGCGTCTAGCAAGGCCGTCGTGCTGTTGAGCGGCGGGCTGGATTCCTACACGGCCGCTGCGATCGCGCGAGAGGCGGGCTTCGATGTTTACGCGCTGACCATCAAGTACGGCCAGCGCCATGCTCACGAAATCCTCGCGTCGCGAAAAGTGGCGGAGGCCCTTGGCGTGCGCGCGCATCGCGAGCTCGCCGTCGATCTTGCGACGCTTGGGGGTTCTGCGTTGCTTGGCGACGGCGAAGTGCCGAAGAACGGCCCCGACCCTGGTACCATTCCCTCAACGTACGTGCCGGCACGGAACACGGTGATGTTGTCGCTCGCGCTCGCCTGGGCCGAAGTGCTCGGCGCCTACGATATTTTCATCGGCGTGAATGCACTCGACTATTCCGGATATCCCGACTGCCGGCCCGAGTTCATCCAGTCGTTCGAGCACACCGCACGGCTTGCGACGAAAGCGGGCGTCGAGGGCGGCGCATTCCGTATTCAGGCGCCGCTGATATCGATGACTAAGGCGCAAATCATCACGCGAGGCGTGTCGCTTGGCCTCGACTATGGCCTGACGCACAGCTGCTACGACCCGCTGCCGCCTGGTACGCCGTGCGGCCGGTGCGACAGCTGCGTGCTGCGCGCGCGCGGCTTCGAGGAAGCGGGCGTAAAGGATCCCCTGGTGGACCATGTCGTCTGATCGCCTGTATTACACCGACGCCTACCTCGTCGAATTCGATGCCGTCGTGCGCGAAGTGGTGCCCAAGGACGACAAATGGAAGGTCACGCTCGATCGCACTGCCTTCTATCCATCCTCTGGCGGACAGCCGTTCGATACCGGTACGCTCGGCGAAGCGAAGGTTCTGGATGTGTTCGACGATGAGGATGGGACCATCGGCCACCTCGTCGACCGCGAGCTCGAGAAGAATTCGCGCGTGCGCGGGCACGTCGATTGGGATCGCCGCTTCGATCACATGCAGCAGCACACCGGTCAGCATCTGCTGTCGGCGGCGTTCGAGCGCGAGATGGCCGCAAAGACCGTCAGCTTCCATCTTGGCGCCTCGGCCTCGACGATCGACCTCAACAAGGAGCTGTCAGCCGAACAGGTCGCCCGGGTCGAGGACGCCTGCAATCGCGTGCTGTGGGAAGATCGCGATGTCTGCGTGAAGTTCGTCACCGCCGGCGAAGCGGCGAAGCTGCCTCTTCGGAAAGATCCATCGAGAACCGGCGATCTGCGAATCGTCGAGATCGACGACTACGATCTCTCCGCGTGCGGCGGTACCCATGTGAAGCGGACGGGCGCCATCGGCATGGTTGCGATCTCCGGCTTCGAGCGGTTCAAGGGTGGGCTGCGCGTGGAGTTTGTGTGTGGCGCCCGCGCGCTGCGTGCGTATCGCGCCCTTGAAGGTGCCGTGAACGGCAGCGTCCGGCTGCTTTCTGTGCTTCCCGAAGAGCTGCCTTCGGCTATCGAGAAACTGCAGGCTGGTGGTCGCGTTCAGCAGAAGGCGCAGGACGCGCTGTACGAGCGCCTGGCCGTGCACGAAGCGGCCAGCCTGCACGCATCGGGTCAGAAGATCGGCGATGCCACGCTCGTCGCCGCCGCCGTCTCGGGTTGGGATGCAGCCGGCTTGAAGAGGCTCGCGTCGGCGCTTGTCGGCAGACCGGCGACGATCGCTGTGCTGCTGACGTCTGAGTCTCCATCACTCGTCGTCATCGCCCGCTCGCAGGACCTGCCGCTCGACACCGGCGCGATTCTGAAGAAGCTGCTCGAACGTTTCGGCGGCAAAGGCGGCGGCAAGGGTGCGATGGCGCAGGGCGGCGGACTTGCTGGTGAGCCGCAGGTGATCCTCGCTGCTGCAACTGAGCTGGTGGGTTAGCGCCGCATAGCCCACGAGATGAACTGCTCCGTGTAACGCAACGACAGGTGCCTGCCCAACCCATTCGGAACTGCATCGAAGGCGTGTTCCGACCACGGAAGCTCCAGGAATACTGAAGTTGCGCCCGCCTTCTTGAGCGCCGCGTCGAGCGTGCGGCCGAAGCGCGCTTCGACGATGTGATCGCGCGCGCCGTAGAAGCTCAGCGTTGGCGCCGACGCTCTGCTGACCCACGTGATGGGTGAAGCGTGTCGATAGTGTTCCGGCTTGTTGTCCGGAGTACCGCCGATGAACATCTCCAGAATCCCCCGGACATTGGCTGGATCCGGCTGCGGCGGGTGCCGCCAGCCCTCTTCAAGATTCACGGGGCCGTAGTAGTTCACCACGCCGCGAATGGCAGACGGGCCCTCCTGATAGGCCAGACGCATCGCCAGCTGCGCGCCGGCGGAGCGACCCACAAGGACGATCCGGCTGGGATCGCCGCCGAACCTCGACGACTCGTTCTCGATCCAGTACTGCGCCGTTCGCACGTCGACGATTTGCTCCGGCCATCTCCATTCGGGCGCGTGGCGGTAATCAATTGCGACCACGACATAGCCGCGCTGTGCGAAGTGTCGGGAGAACCACTCCTGGCTCTTCGGCGTCCCGCTCTGCCACGAGCCGCCGTAGATCTGCATGATGACGGGATAGATACCCGCGACGGGAGGTTGATACACGTCGAGCGACAGCGGAATGCCGTCGGCTTTCGAGAACGGAACGCCGCGAGTGACTCGAATCTCTCCGGGCATGACGGCCGGCAGTTGGGCGGTTGTGTTGGCGATGGCGCGATCGAATTGCCTGATGGCAATCGGAAGCTGAACCACCGGCACCAGCGAGAGGAACGACGCCGTGGCCGCAAGCACGAGAGCCAGCCGCGCGATGTTGTTTCGCCTCGCGTACCCTGCCGCTGCCGCGGAGAGCACCAGCCCCGCGGCGAGCAGTACAGGGCTGACCTCTGGCGCACCCACGGCGAGCTGCAGGAGGAGCATGTTCGGCGCGGGAATCAGGATCCAGCTGGACAGGAAGAGCAGTGCCGCAGATGCGGCGAAGAGAATCCAGATGGCGATCCGGCGCACGCCGGAATTATGGCGTATGAGCGGCGATAAGCGCGCGCGAGGCCGCCCGCGCGTGCCGGGCGACGACCTCAGCCGGCTGAACGGCCGACATCGCGGCGGCGCCCTCGAGAATGAGGACGAGCGAAGACGCGAGCATGTCGGGAGACTTCAGCCCTGCGCGCTTGGCGCAGTGTGCGAGCAGCCCATGAAGCCACGCTTTATGGGCGTTGGCGAGCTCACGCGCCTGCGCTGATTCGGGAGCCTGCACGGCGGCAATGACGAGCGGGCAACCGTGGAATCCCTCGGACGTGAGCATCTCGGCGTGAACCAGCAGCACCGCCATCAGTTTCTCTTCCGCATCGTCGTGCTCGGCGACGCGCCTTTCGATGTGGTGGCGTATCTGCTCTCCCCGGCGCTGCAACGTTTCGAACACCAGCGCATCCTTGGATCCGAAGAGGTTATAAATTGTCGGTTTGGTCAGTCCTGCCTGGTCGGCGACGCGATCGGCGGTAATCGCGTGCAATCCCTCGCGGTAGAACAGCTCGCCGGCGGCGTCCATAAGACGCTCACGGTTCGTTGGATACCGAGTCATCTCTCGCGTCACAAATTGGTGACTTGACAGAGTATACCGTCAGGTAAACACTTTTACCAATCAGTAAAAGTCCCTAAGGACTACACCCGAAGGATTTTCCGGGATGCACCCCTCTAACCGTATGAGCCCCATGCCTGACGACTCGCAAAGGGTCACCTTGAGCGACAAGGCACTGGTGCGCCGTCTTCTCGCGGGCGAAGAGGCCTCTTTTCGGCAGTTTTTCGACGGGCACTTCCCACGGCTCTATCGCTTTGCGTTGAGGCGGACCGAAGGCGACCACGACGCGGCGGAGGAAATCGCCCAGAAGACCCTGATTACGGCGATGCGCAAGCTTCACACATTTCGGGGGGAGGCGACGCTGTTCACATGGTTGTGCGCGATCTGCCGCCGCGAAGTGTCCGCCTGGCGTGTGGCGCGGGGCCGGCACTCGGCGCTGATGCTGTCGGAAGACGCGCCGGAAATCCGCGATCAGCTCGCCGCACTGGCCTCGGTCGCCGCGGAACAGCCCGACCAGGCGTTCGATCGCGGCGAGACGGCGCGTTTAGTACAAGTAGCGCTCGACCTGCTGCCCGGCAGTTACAGCGAAGTGCTCGAGTGGAAGTACATCTACGGTCTGACCGTTGCCGAGATCAGCGAGCGCATGAGCACCGGCCCGAAAGCGGTCGAGTCGCTGCTCGGCCGCGCGCGGCGATCGTTCCGCCAGGTGTTTCTGGTGCTGGCGCATGGACAGGTGGTCTATGACTCATAACCCGGATCCGTTGGCAGCGCTGCTGCGTGCCGCGGGCCCGCGCGAGATCGCGCCGGCCGAGCGTGCGCGCCGTGTCGAGGCCGCGGTGCGGCTCGAATGGCAGGATGCGGTGCAGAAACGGCTCGGACGCAGGCGTGCCGCCTGGATTGCGGCAAGCTGCCTCACGAGCGCCGCCCTCATTGCGCTGGTGCTGCACGCGCATGTCCGCCAGGTTGCGCCAGAGGCAGCCGCGGCGCCGCCGGCGCATCCCCGTCGGCCCTATGCGACGAGGACAGCCGACGTGCAGACGCCTGGCGCGTATTTTCGCGTGAACAACGAAGACCGGCCGCCCGATCGCGGCGTGCCGCGTCATGTCCTGGCGACCTATTCGTGGGAAACGAGATGATCACGGACGAACACGATCAAGTCATCCTGAGCCGGCTCGTCGGCTGCTGGACGGGCACGCTGCAGCATCGCGCGACGGCGAATCAGCCTCTCCTCCAGTTGTCGGGCACGTCGGAGAACCGGTGGGTGCTGGGCGGACGGTTTGTCGAGATGTCACTGCGCGCCGACACCGGCGACGATAGCTGGTCGGCGGTGTTCTACATCGGCTACGAGCGCAACGAGCGTCGTCACGTGCTGGTCTCGCTCGAGCCGGGGGACCGCCGGGTCACCACGCGTCTGGGCGGGTGGACGCGCGATGGCGATCGCCTGGTGTTGACGAGCCAGCAGTCGCGCGCAGTCTGCGACATGGCGACGCCTGGTCAGCTGAGGCTGGAGCTGCGCGAAGAGTCGGCGCCGGGCCACGAGTTCGTCCGGTTCAGCGCCGAGTATCGGGCTGCCGAGAGCCAGCCGGTCATCACCAAGCCCGCGCTGTCGAGGCAGCACCGGCGATTTGTTATCGCGTAGTGAACGTGGCGAGCCGGATGAGCGCCCTGTCTGCGGCGGCATCGATTGCGCCGTTTGCAATGGTGAAGTTGTTCGCAATCATCGAGAACACGAGCGTCTGGCCATCGGCCGTTTCCACATAGCCCGCAATCGCGCGAACGTTGTCGACGGTACCCGTTTTCGCCCTCACCTTCCCTTCGGCGGGCGTGCCTGCCAATCGTCCGGACAATGTGCCGTCACGACCGGCGATCGGCAGTGATTCGGCGAACGCAGACCGATGCCTGGAATCGGCACGCATGATCTGCAGGATTCGAACGAGCGCTTCCGAGCTGACGAAGTTGTATCGCGAAAGCCCGGACCCATCGGCGATGACGAGGCTGTCATCGGAGATGTTCCAACGCTGAAGAACGTCACGTGCCTGCCTCGCACCCATCGCACCCGCCTCCGCGGCGTCGCCGCTTCGGCGCGGCAAGCCTGACACTCCCATATTCTTCAACAGTATTTCGGCGTACTGGTTCTGGCTTACTTTCATCATCGACGAGACGAGCTGCCGGAGCGGTGGCGACTTGTGCGAGACGAGCGTGCGCGCGTTGGTGAGATCCGGCTTCGACTCGAGCTCGTCGATGTCGATCGCATCGCCGGCCACCTGCACGCCTTCCGCGATCAAGGCCAGCCGGAACGCCGACGCGAAAAATCGAGTCGGGTTGTCGACCGACGCGGTGCGCGCGAATGGCGCAGCCTTCGCCGGAATCTGCCCCTGCACGATGACGCGCGACGAGCCTGGCAGGCGCTGAAGCGTCAGCATGCCGGTACCGGTGTCGGCGACCGTCACGAGCCGGTTGTCGACCTGAAGCTCGCTGCCGGCGGGCCGCACATCAATCGCGACGGCGTCTCCAGCCTGCGCGCCGGCGCGAATCACCAGGTCGACCGACCCTTCGTTGTATTCAAGTGCGCTGATCCCGGCCGAGTAGCCGTAGGGCAGGTTGTCGAGGGTCCACCCGTTGCCGATGCCGCGATCGTCGAACAGGTCGTCGTCACCGATGATGCCGCCTTCGATCCGCGTGATGCCGGCCTCCCGCGTCTGACGCGCCATGGCTCTCAGAGTGCCGGGCACGTCGCTGCGCTCGCTGATGCTCGGATCGCCGCCACCGATGACGAGCAGATCGCCGCGAAGAGCGCCACGGTCGATCGGCACCGTGCTGATCACCCTGGTCTCGAACTGGCGATCCCAGCCGAGCGCCTCGGCCGCGGTTGCCGCCGTGACGATTTTCATCGCCGAGCCCGGCATCATCAGCTTGGCGGCGTTCAGCGTGTACAGGCTCTCGCCTGCATCGGCCGGCCTGACGAGAACGCTCCAGAATGAGCGCTCGAACTGAGACGTCGTGAAAATGGCTGACAGGTCGGCTTGCAGCCGGTCGACCGGAGAGGTTGTGGCAACGGGAGCCGCAGGAGTGACGGCGACCGCTTTCGGTGCGCCGCATCCCCAAACGGCGAGGATGGTGGCCAGGACAATGACGGCGCGTGTCACGCCTTCATCTTACTGAATGGCGTCGAGCTTTTTGATGGCGTCTTCGTATTTGCCGGCTTCGATCTTCAAGGCGCCGGGCTGATCGGCGCGAGCGGCGAAGACGGCAGGCCCGGCCGTGCCTATCGTCACGCGCTCTTCTTTCTTGCCGTCGTCGAACTTCACCACGATGACCGCGGTCGGCGCGTTGTGACCGGTTGCCGGTCCCGAACGCTCTAGAAAGGTCTCGGCGCGAAGATTCGACAGGTCGAGGAGCACGCCTTCGAAGTTGCTCGAGTCGACGGCTTTTTCGGCGGGCGTCACCTGCTTCCACGTATCCACGGCGTTCTCGCCAGTGCCTTTGACGCGCTCAAACGCGCGCGTCGCATTGCCACGGGTGATCTCGAAACGCGTGGTGTTGTAAGGCCGGAACTCGAACACATCCTTCCGGCGCAGATCGCCGACGTTCTTCTTGAGCTCTGCGGAGACGCCATTGTTGACGCTGAATACGGCGGCCTTCGAGGGGTCACGTGCCCAGACAGAAGAGGGGTCGGCTTCGGTGCCGAGCTCGAACTTCACGGTGGATGCACCCATCCCGATTGTCGCCACGATCTGAGGCTTGTCGAGGCCGTACTTCTTCAGATCCTTGAGATCCTCAGGTCGATCCTTCAGCGCCGTCATCTGTGCCGACTGCAACTGGCCGAGCAGCCCGTTGACGCTGACAAAATCGGCGGGTGCCTGAAGCGGTTTCACGAGCTTCCAGTCTTCGCCCGTCTTCTCGAGCCGGATCGTCTGTGCGGCCGACGCAAGCTCGAGCGAGGTGACTTTGCTTTCGTCGAACGCAAGGGCGGTCTTGTCGCGGAAGTCGAAGGTCGACTTGTTGAGCGTGGCGTCGAGAGACGCCTCGACGAGAAACACCCGATTCCCCGCGGGAAGCTTGGCGTACACGCCGGTGCCGCCCGGTGTCTTGTCGCCGAGCAGGATTCGCTTCGGCTCTTTCTCGCCTTCCAGATGGAACGTGACGTCGATGCGCGGATCCGCGAGGCCGTACGCCTTGAGATCGGAGGCGTTCGGGTCGACCTCGCGCTGCTCTTCGAGGTTTGCGAGGTTGGTCACGATGTCGCTGACGCCGTTTCGATCGGCGGGCGCCTCGACCGGCTGAACGATCGTCCACGTGTCGTTGGTTCCCTTGCGAAGCCCGGTCACCTCGCCGGTTGGCGCCTTGATCTGCAGCTGGTTGATCTTGGCGGCGTCTGACGTGAACACTTTCTTCTTGGCGTTCTCGTCCGGGACAGTCCGTTTCGACTCGACGAAATAGAGGTACCCGCCGAGCGCGACTGCCAGGACAAACAGAATCAGAGTCGACCGACCGCGGCCCATTTAACGCCTCTTCGACCAGCTATAAACGCCGGATCCGAGAATCAAACCAGGGATCACGAGCAGCGAGAGCCAGAACAGGTTTCGCTGCTGATCGGCCGTCATGGTGATGCGCCGATCCCCGGCATCACGCGGGTGAATCGAGATGAGGTCTTCCTGCTGCGTCAGCCAGTTGTTCATATTGACGAACAGATCGGCGTTGCCCTGAATACCCGCGGCGGCGTTCGACGCAAAATCGGAGTCGCCGACGACCATGATCCGCATCTGCGTCTTCTTCGGGGCATCCTCGCCGGTAGCGGGCTTCGCCCCATCAGCAGGCTTGTCCCCCGTCTTGTCCGCCGAAGCGCCAGGCGCGGGGGAGGGCGCATCCGGTGCGTCCATCGCCAGCGACAACGCGATGGTGATCGGTCCGCGATGATCGCCCGAGGCTTCATCCAATGCGACCTTGCCACCCGAAATGAGCGACTTCGTGTCCGACTCAGACCAGCTTCGTTCGCTCGTCTGCAGCAGGTTCTGCGTGTTCGCCATCCCGAGCTCGACGCCGGCTTCACCCTTCACCGACTGCGCGAGCGGGAAGGCGGTGAGCAACTCGAAGTTTTCCGTCACCGGATGCTGCGGATAGGTCGCCACAACTGGCACCGACGCGTCGGCGCCGAGCAGCTTGCCCATGCCGCTTGCGTCGATGACGACATCGTGGCCCAGGGTGATGCCCCATTCCTTCAGGAGCGCCTCGAGCGTGGGCACCGGACGCGCCCCCTCGCCGACGACGGGATCGATCATGAACAGCGCCTTGCCACCCTTACGCAGATAGGTCCTGATCGCATCGACTTCCGGCTTCAGGTAGTCGGTCGTCGGTCCCGCGATGATCAACACGGTCGCGTCGGCGGGGACGCCTTCCGGCATCTGGGCGAGGACGATTTTGTCGATCGTGTAATTGTCGCGCTTCATCACGTCGACGACGCTGGCGTAGCCGTTACGATCGTTGCCCGCGGTGTCGCGCTCGCCGTGACCGGCCACGAAATATGCCTTCGGTTGACGGCCGGTTGTCACCTTGATGAGGGTATTGGTCAGCTCCTGCTCACGATCGCTCATCACCTTTTCGCGACGGCCCGCATATTCCATGACGACCGTGCCGGGCGCGGCGATGTCGTATTCGCGCGCGCGGATGGGCTCTTTATCCATGTCCACGTACTCGACCTGGATGTTCGAGCTTGCGTTCGTATACATGCTGAGCGCATCGCGGAAGCGCTGAAAGCCGCCCGGCGCTTCGAACACGAGCACCTTGACCGGCGCCTTCAGGCTGTTCAGCACCTTCGTCGACTGCTCGGAGAGCGTGAAGGATGCGGCGGCGGTGAGATCCCAGCGCTTGTCGCGGCGGCTCACGCCGTAGTTGATGCCGACGATGATCGCGAGCACGGCCACGACGCTGACGCTCATCATCGCGCCGAACCTGGTTTCGCGCTTCTGGAACGAACGGCCGATTTCCCGCCACTGGCTCAGGGTGTACAACCCGACGCAGACCAGGCCCGCCACGGCGGCCCAGTAGGCGTACTGATCCCATTGTGGGCGGAATAAACGAATCGCCACGCCGGCAAACACCAGCAGTGTGCCGACCCAACCGACAACGCCGAGAATCGTGTTAAGCATGCAGACTCACCCGCGCCAGCGTTCGCTGTCGACCGACTTCGCGGTCAGAAATAAGCCGAACGTGATGAAGCTCACGTAGTAGACGAGATGGCTCACCGAGATGACGCCCTTGGAAAAATCGTCGAACCGTTCGGTGATGGACAACGCCGAGAGGACCTTCTGAGTGGTCGGGCCCGACGACTCCGACATCCAGTTCAGCGTCCAGAGCAGCAGGAGCGCCGCAAACGTCACCACGCCGGCGACGATCTGGTTTCGCGTCAGGCTCGAAATGAGGAGCCCGATCGACATGAACGACGCGCCCATCAGCAGCAGCCCGAGATAGCCCGTCAGAATCGGCTTCCATTCCGGGTTGCCATAGATGAAGAGGATGCCGATGTGTATCCACGTCACCGCCAGCATGAGCAGATAGAGCGCCACTGCGCCGAGAAATTTCCCAATCACAATCTGCGTGTCGGTCAGCGGCGAGGTGAGGAGCAGCTCGATGGTGCCCGTGCGTTTTTCCTCGGCGTACGTGCGCATGGTGATGAGGGGCAGCATGAACAGTGCGACCACGGCGATGTTCTGCAGCAGCGGCCGGATGGCCATGGTGTTGATGTTGATCTGGCCGGCGCCCGGCATGCCCATCTGCAGGCTGGCCTGCAGGAAGAAGGTGACCGACACGAAGTAGAAGTAGCCGAACACAAGCGCGAACACCCCGATGATGATGTACGCGATCGGCGAGGCAAAGTACGATTTCAGTTCTTTCTGCGCGATCGCCAGCGCGTTACTCATCGGGCGTCTCCTGCGGTTTTTCTTCGATCTTCTCTTCGGTCGTGAGGCTGAGGAAGATTTCTTCCAGGCTCATGCGCGACGGCCGCAGCTCGAGCAGGCCCCAGTTGTTCGAGACGACGGCGCGTGCAAGATCGCGGCGGACGTCGCGGCCTCGTTCGCTGCTGACGTCGTAGGCGAGTATCCCGTTGTGCGCGTTCGCCACGGTGACGCCGAGCACGCCGGGGACGCTGCGGAGCGCGGGCGTCGGATCCTGGCCGGCGGCGTCGACCTCCAGGTACAGCGTCTCCGATCCGCGCAGGCGCGCCGTAAGGTTTGCCGGCGTGTCGATCGCCACCACGCGGCCCTTGTTGATGATGACGACGCGATCGCAGGTCTGGGAGACCTCCGGCAGGATGTGCGTGCTGAGCACAATCGTGTGAGTGCCGGCCAGCTCTTTGATGAGCTGTCGCGTCTCGATAATCTGCTTCGGGTCGAGCCCCGCTGTCGGCTCGTCGAGAATGAGGACTTCGGGATTGTGCAGAATAGCCTGCGCGAGGCCGACGCGCTGCCGGTACCCTTTCGAGAGCTTCCCGCAATGGCGGGTCGCCATGTCGTCGACGCGCGTGCGCCTCATCGACTCTTCGACGCGGTTCTTGCGCTCGCTTGCCGACATGCCCTTGGTCTTGATACGTGCCACGAACTGCAGGTACTCGCGCACCGTCATTTCGGGATAGAGCGGCGGCGTTTCGGGCAGATAGCCTGTGCGCCGCTTGGCTTCGATCGGCTGGTCGAACACGTCGAACCCGGCGACCACGGCCTTGCCTCCCGTCGCCGGCATGTAGCCGGTGAGGATCCGCATGGTGGTCGTCTTGCCGGCGCCGTTCGGGCCCAGGAAGCCGAGAATCTCTCCGCGCTCGACGCGGAAGTTTAAGTCGTCGACCGCAGTGATGCGGCCGTAGCGCTTTGTGAGGTGCTGAACCTCAATCACCGGGCGTTCTCCATGAATTAGTCGATGTAAGCTCTTCGAAGCGGCAGCGACCGTGCCACCAACCCACAATCCTAATAGAACGGGCTCGAGAGCGGCAAGGGGCGCGATGGCAATTTTCGTGGCGCTCGTGCTCGCGCTGACCGCTGCATGGTGGTGGACCCAAGGGTCGATTCCCCCTTTAGACGGGCGAATCCCCCTTCCCGGCCTGCGCGGTTCCGTCAATGTCCGCTTTGATACCTTCGCCGTGCCTCATGTATATGCCCGAGATGATGAGGATGCATGGCGGGCGGTGGGGTACCTCCAGGCACGGGATCGGCTCTGGCAGATGGAGTTGTACCGGCGCGCAGCATCCGGGCGGCTTTCGGAGCTGCTGGGCGCTGCGACCGTGGTCATCGATCAACGGTTGCTGACGCTGGGGTTTCGTCAGATGGCAGAGGCGGAGTGGGCGCGAACGCCGCCAAACATCAGGACGGCGTTCGAAAGTTACACCTCGGGGGTCAATGCCGCGATGTCGGTCTCTCGCGTGAGGCTCCCGATCGAGCACCAGCTGCTGGGACTGCGGCCGGAGCCCTGGACGGCGGTCGACTCCCTCGCCATCAGCAAGCTGTTTTCGTGGCGACTGGGAGAGAACCACAGGGCCGAGCTGTTGCGGTACTCACTTGCCCGGGAACTTGGCCCTCGCGCTGCCGACCTGTTTCCGGCCGTGCCTGACTGGGCCCCATCGATTTTGGAGACTCCCGGGAAACCGGCGGCACAGGTGCCTCGCGCGGCACTCGGCGACCTGCCCGGGCTGGAATGGCTGTCTTCCGACGCGCACGCAATGAGCAATAGCTGGGTCGTGCACGGATCGCGCACAGCGTCGGGCCGGCCGATTCTTGCCAACGATCCGCATCTTCAGATCGAAATGCCGGGAGTGTGGTGGGAAGTGCACGTCGTGTCAGACACGCTCAACGTCACGGGCGTCACCATTCCGGGCATTCCGTTCATCATCATCGGCCACAACGAGCGGCTTGGTTGGGGGCTGACGAACGTCGGCACCGACGTGCAGGACTTTTTCATCGAGCGCCTGGATCCATCACGGCGGAATTATCGCGTCGGCGAGGACATGGGTGCCCCTGAACGTGCGGCGGCACGAGATTCGCGTCAGCGGCCGCGACGAGCCGGTGATCTTCGAGGTTCGCTCGACGCGCCATGGCCCGGTGCAGAATCCCGACCGATGGCGCGAAATGTATCCAGGTGATTCGGCCGAGCCCGAGCCCCTGGCCGAAACGGTGCTGGCGCTGAAGTGGGACGTGGTACTCGAAGGTGGCTCGGCCAGCGCCTTCGATGGGCTGGCACGCGCGACGAACTGGCACGAGTTTGTGGCGGCAGTTCGACAATTTGCGGCGCCCGCGCAGAATTTCGTCTATGCCGACATTGACGGAAACATCGGGTACGCGATGTCCGGCCTCGTTCCGGTGCGGAATGGATCGGATGGATCGGTGCCCGTTGAAGGCTGGCCCGCGGAAGCGGATTGGCACGGTTGGGTCGATCCCGCGCAGCTTCCCGCCGTCTTGAACCCGCCTTCAGGTCAGATCATCACCGCCAACAACGAAATCGATCGCCGCCTGCCTTTCGTCGTGACCCGCGACTGGGTGGCGCCGTTCCGCGCGCAACGCATCGGCGAGCTGCTGGGCGAACACCGCAATCTGGATTTGCGCGCGATGCAGGACATTCAGGCCGACATCACGAGTGCCGCGGCCGACAGGCTGCTCAAGGCGATCGAGTTGCCTGACTCCGTCAAGGAACTGCGGACGTGGGATCGGCGAGTCGATAGTCGGCCGGTTGCGATGTTGTTCGAGGCGTTTGAAGAGGCGTTGTGGAGCCGGACGTTCGCCGACGAGATGCCGCAACCGCTCTACGAGCAGTTCTATCGATATGCGGCCAATGAGCGGTTCGCGGGTTTGCACGCCGTCATCACCGAGCCACACTCATCATGGTTCGACGATCGATCGCACGCCCGGTGTCATCGAGACGCGCGATGTCATCGTCGCCCGCGCGGTCGGAGATGCGGTGGCAGGGCTGCGCAAGAGATTTGGCGAGCCGTCTGCATGGCGGTGGGACGAGGCTCACGCGATCAAGTTTTCGCATCCGCTGGGTGGTGGCGGCCGCCTGCTCGACTGGTTCTTCAGCCGCGGGCCGTTTCCGATCGCAGGCGACGGGATGACCGTGAGTAAGACGACGACAGACCTGCGGCGCCCCTACGCGACTTCCGAAGCCGCGTCGTATCGTCAGATACTTGATGTCGGCGCGTGGGACCGGTCGCTTGGCGATCACGACGACAGGGCAGTCGGGTCATCCGCGAAGCCGGCACTACTTTGATCAGAACGTATTGTGGAGGCAGGGACAGTATCGGCCGGTGCCGTTCACGCGCGACGCGGTGAACGCAGCAACGGTCTCGCAGTTGGAGTTGATTCCATAGAGGCGGTAGCGCAGGGCTTTTAGACCTGCTTCAGACACAGGAGACAATCGATGGCGGCAGAAGCAGGCAGCAAGGCTCCGGACTTTACGCTCGTCAACCAGGATCGTCAGAACGTGACGTTGAGCCAGGAGCTCGGGAGCGGCAACGTGGTGCTGGCGTTCTTCCCTGGTGCGTTCAGCGGCACGTGCACCAAGGAGTTGTGCAACTTTCGCGACACGATGAGCAATTTCACGGAACGTGAACGCGAAGGTGCTCGGCATCAGCACCGATACGTTCTTTGCGCTGAAGGCGTGGGACGATCAGCAGAAGCTCGGGTTTCCGCTGCTGAGCGACTACAACAAGGAAGTCGATCAACAAACTACGGTGTCGTCAATCCCGACATGATTGGGCTCAAGAACATCGCGAAGCGAGCGGTGTTCGTCGTCGACAAGGGGGGAATCATCCGATATCGCGAAGTGTTGGACGACGCGCAGGAACGAGCCCGATTACAAGAAGCTGAACGACGCGCTGTTGCAACTTCCCATAGATAATCCGCACGCGCGAGACGCGCAGCCCGTCGATGGCTTCCACGCGCAGCGTTCGCGACCCGGCCTCCACCATGTCGCCGACCTTCGGCCTGCGTCCGAGCCGACCGAGCATGTAGCCCCCGAAGGTGGTGTAGGTCTCTTCGTCGATGTCGAGACCGAACTGCTCGTTGATGTCGGTGACGAGCGCGAGACCGTCAACTTCGGCTGATCCATCCGGAAGCTGACGGATGGGCGCCGAGGGACCGATACCGAAGTCGCCGCCCAGCTTGCCGACGATCCGCTCCATGACCCGCTCGAACGTGACGAGTCCGGCCGTGCCGCCATACTCGTCGATGACGATGGCCTGATGCGTGCGGTGACGCCGCATCTGTCGCAGCAGCTCGTCGGCCTTCATGGTTTCCGGAACCGTCAGAGCTTCCCGTGCGACGGCCGCGACACTGAAATTTGGAGGCGGCGACGCGAGGACGCGGACCAGGTCGGGCACCAGCATGATGCCGACGATGTTGTCGAGCTCGCCTCGATACACGGGCAGGCTCGTGTGGCGGCCGCGCCAGACGAGATCGACGACTTCGCCGATTGACGCTTCGGCTTTCACCGCCGTCATTTCCGTGCGTGGCACCATCATCTCTGACGCGGTGAATTCGGCGAAGTGAAAGACGCGGTGGAGCATCTGCTCCTCTTCCTCTTCGAGCACGCCGGCCTGCTGGCTCGCCGTCACCAGCATCTTCAGCTCTTCCTCCGAATGCACGAGACCGTGGCCGCTCGCGGCTTTCATGCCGAGCATTCGAACAACGGCCCACCCCATGGCGTTCAGCGCGCGGATGAACGGCTTGAAGACGCGCAGAAACAGCTCGGTCGGCTTCGCGACGATGAGCGACGTCTGCTCGGGATATTGCAGCGCGATCGTTTTCGGCGCGAGCTCGCCGAGCACGATGTGCAGCGCCGTGATGATGCTGAACGCGATCGCGAAGGCGACAGTGTGGGAGGTGGCGACGGAAATTGGCGTCGGCAAAGAATGCAACATCGGCTCGAGCATCGACGCGAGCGCCGGCTCACCGATCCAGCCGAGACCGAGGCTGGCCATCGTGATGCCGAGCTGAGTGGCGGCGATGAACTGGTCGGGATTATTGAGCGCGCGCCTGACAGGCCGTGCCATCCTGCTGCCTTCGGCCAGCAGCTGATCGATGCGCGTCTTGCGCACCGAGATAATCGCGAACTCGGCCGCTACGAAAAATCCGTTGGCCAGAACCAGCGCCAGCACCGCGAGCAGACGAACGCTGACGTCGAGGACAAAGCTGTCCATGAGTAAACCTCTGAAGTGATTCTAGCTGGTAGCTGGTAGCTGGTAGCTGGTAGTAGCTGGTAGCTACCAGTTACCCCTTGCGGCTGCTGAAGAAGTGCGCGTCGACGAATTCGTCGATCGCGGCCTGATCCGGCGAATCGACCTTCCCGAACTGCAGGCCCATGCCGTGTCGTCGATCGCTCCAGGCAACGAGTCCTTCGGCATCGATGTCACGCTTTGATCCGGGCAGGCGGAACCGGGTCCGTACTTTCGAGCCGAGGTCGAGCGGGCTCGTCGTGCGGATGGCGATGCCGCCGCGGCTGAGGTTGAGCGTCAGCGCGGCCGCGATCGTGTTGCCGAAACGGTACGCGATGGGGATGCCGAGCACGACGCGCGGGCTTCCGCGGCGGTTGAAGTTGTCGGGAAACAGGTGCGGCGCGAGCGACGGAAGAATGTGCTGCACCGCACTGTACTCGTTGACGTAGCCCGCCACACCGAGCGCCGCGAGCTCTCGCACTTCATCAGCGCTCGTAATCGTTCCGCTGAAAATCAGGATCGGCAGCCGGCCGTCGTCGAGCTTGCGGATGCTCCGTACGAGATCGACCCCAGCCGCGTGCGGCAGCCGCAGATCGATGACCAGCAGATCAATCTGATCGAGGTCGGCCCGCACGCGAGCGAGGAGCTCGGCGGCGCTTTTTACCGTCACTGCACGATGTCCCGCGCCCTCGAGCGCGCTCTTGAAGCGGTCCCGGACGAACGCGGTGTCGTCGGCAACCAGGACGGTCTTTGCGCTGGCGGCGCTAGTGGTCATGAATGGATGGAACTCTCACGTGATGTATCGGAATGCGGCCCGAAAAGCGTTAGCGTGCGTTGCAGAATTTATCAGGTTCTCGCTATAATCCGGAACAAATGGCTACCTGCCCAGAATGTGACGCCGAGATCGAAGTCGACGAGTACGACGTGGACAAGGGCGACCTGCTCAGCTGTCCCGAGTGCGGTTCGAACCTCGAAGTCACAGGCCTCACCCCCATCGAGCTGGACATCGCCTCCGACGACGACGACGACGATGACGACGATGAAGAGGAGGAGGAGGAAGGCGGCGAGGACGAGGAGATCGACATCGAGGAAGGCGAAGAGACCGAGGAGGAAGAGGACTGGGACGAGTGACGCCTGATCTGCGCTCGATCCTGTTCGACATGCGCTCGGTCGTCGTGGCATTCAGCGGCGGCGTCGACAGCGCGTACCTGGCCTGCGCGGCCACTGAGCTACTCGGCGAACGCGCGCTGTGCGTGACGGCCGAGAGTCCGAGCTATCCGGCGCACCACCGCCAGCTCGCGTTGAAGGTCGCGCGCGCATTCAACCTCCACCACAAAATCATTCTCACCGGCGAAATCGATCGTCCGGAGTACCGCGCCAATCCCGAGAACCGCTGTTATTTCTGCAAACACGAGCTCTACACGCGCCTGACGCAGATTGCGCGCGAGGGCGGCTTCGCCCACGTGATTGACGGGACCAACGCCGACGATCGCGGCGACTATCGTCCCGGACGGATTGCGGCAAAGCAGTTCGGCGTGCGAAGCCCGCTCGACGAAGCCGGCATGTCGAAAGCCGAGATTCGCGAGCAGTCGCGCCTCGCCGGCCTGCCGGTGTGGGACGAGCCGGCGTCAGCCTGCCTCTCGTCGCGGATTCCGTACCACAACGAAGTCACTCCCGCCAAGCTGCGGCAGATCGAGCGCGGCGAAGACGCGCTGCACGCGCTCGGGTTCCGTGTGTGCCGGGTTCGTCATCACGACACGCTGGCGCGCGTGGAAGTCGCGCCGGAAGAGCTCGCCCGCGCGTTCGAGCCCGATGTGCACGACTCGATCGTGCGCGAGCTGCAGGCCGCAGGGTACGAGTCGGTCACGATCGATCCCAAGGGGTATCGCACCGGCAGCTTGAACGAAGGCCTTATCCTTCGCCAGATTTGAAGATCTCTCCAAAATCGATCTGGGCGTGCGCGCTGGCGGCGATCTTTCTCGTCGCGCACCTGTGGTTTCTGCCGTCCACGCTCGAAGACCTCGACTCGATGAACTTCGCGCTCGGCGTGCGCGACTTCGATCCCTCGAAACATCAGCCGCATCCGCCGGGTTACCCGGTGTTCATCGCTCTGGGGAAGGTGTCGCACGCGATCTGGCCGTCTGAAGCAGGCTCGCTCTCGTTGTGGAGCGCGGTCTTCGGAGCGCTGTCGGTGTTTCCGCTGCTGGTGCTCTTCCGCAACTTCGAAACGCTCGATCGTTCGGCGCCCGAGCCCGATCGCGAGCGCCGTGCCGCGCTGGCGACACTGATCGCTGTGGCATCGCCGTTGTTCTGGTTTACGTCGCTGCGTCCGATGAGCGACGTCACCGGGCTCGCGCTCGCGCTCGCTGCGCAGGCGTGCCTGGCGACGGCCTTCGTGCGACGGCGTCTGGGCGCCCAATCCGATCCGGAAACGATTGCTGCGTCGGGACGCATGATTGTGGCCGGCGCGCTCATCGCGGGCCTTGCCGTCGGCGTTCGCACGCAAACCGTGTGGCTGACGTTGCCGCTGCTCGCCCTCGTGCTGGTCGATCGCGCGGGTCGCGGCGCGGCCGGCGCGATTCTCGGCAGCGCGATGACGTTTTCGATCGGCGTGCTCGTCTGGGCCATTCCCATGGTCGTGGCCAGCGGCGGGGTGGGACAGTATCGTGCGGCATTGGCGGGACAATCAGCCGAGCAATTTCAAGGACTCGACATTTTTCTGAGCAACCCGACGCCGCGGCGGATGGCGCTCGGTATCCTCGCGTCGCTGGTGGGGCCATGGGCTCTTCCGCCGCTCGGCTGGGCGGTTGTGATCGTGGCATTCGGCGGGTTTCTTTATCTCGCGTGGCGCTCGCCGCGGGCTGCAATGCTGCTGCTCGTGGCGTTTGTTCCTTATGGGGTCTTCCATCTCATCGTTCAAGAGGCGTACAGCCGCTATGCGTTGCCGCTCGTGCCTGCGGTGGCCTACCTCGCCGTCAGAGGCCTTTCTCTGGGGGGCACCATGGTTGCCACGCTCGGAAGCGCCGCCATCATCATCGCGTCGCTGGCAGTGACGCTGCCCTCGGCAAGAACTGTACGCGGAGAACCCAAGCCCGGCCTATGAGGCTGTGGAGGACTTGCGGCACCTTCTTTCGAATCAACCGGGCGTCATCGGTGCCCATCAGCGATTCGCGCGTGTCCTCGAAACGAGAGAGTTCGGCCAGACAAGAATTCTGCCGTCACCTGTGATGAGCGAATCGCGCGAGCTGGCAGCGTACTGGCTGGGCGGCGGGACGGCGCCAGTGTGGTATCTCGCAGATCCTGCTCGTGGCGATCTCGAGCTGGTGGATCCCTTGAGTGCTCGTGTTCACGAGCACTACGCGTGGAAATTTCCACGCGAGTCCTTCATGAGCGGCGTGCGCCCCGATGTCGTCGATCTCGTGCGGATTGATTCGCCTCCGGGATGGTTTGCAGAAACAGGTTGGCATCTCACTCCCGAAACGCTCAACTTCTCAGAGCGGCAAGGCCGCAGCGAAGGCATTGCGCACGTGAGGCGTCGTCCGGAGGCGGCGTTGTTGGTGATTGGCGCTGAAAGCACTGAGCCGGCTGGCGGCAAGCCGGCGCGCGTGAAGGTGTCGATCGACGATCGCGCGATCGAGGAATGGGAGCTGCCGGCGGGAGGCCGTTTGTTGAAGCGTGTGCCGCTCGAGCCGGGATCGCTCGCCGGCGAAGGCACGTTCAGCCGGCTGGTGGCTTCATATAAGGGAGCGGACGGCCGGCCCGAGAAGGTGCGCCTGACGCAGTTGATGGTGGCTCCGCCT
Source organism: Vicinamibacterales bacterium (assembly GCA_963811435.1). GTDB lineage: Bacteria > Acidobacteriota > Vicinamibacteria > Vicinamibacterales > JAMQPK01 > JAMQPK01. Next base: position 234,614 of record CAWERD010000002.1, on the reverse strand, counting down.
CAGGCGGTGTTCTTCGTCCGGCATACCGGATGGAATGAGCTGGAGTACAGCGATCAAATGCAGCGCCGCTGGTACTGGACGACCGGACGTGCGGAGACGTTCGTGAGCTCGGGCGGACGTGATGTCACGCTCACCCTGGCCGGTGAATCGCCACTGCGATATTTCGATAGTGCGCCGAATGTCACAGTCCGGGCGGGCAATCAGGTGCTTGCGACGGCGCAGCCGTCTTCGGATTTCAATCTCACGGTGAAAGTGCCGGCGGCAGCCCTTGCTGCGGCAGACGGCATGATCACCATCGAAACCGACAGAACCTTCGTGCCCAACGAACGCTCCGGGAGCCCCGATCGCCGCACACTTGGCTTGCGAATCTTCGAGATGAAGGTGGAATAGCCTGGTCTAGGGTTTGCTGGCCAGGCACAGTACGGAGCTTCCGACCGGCATGTCGATGCCCGCCGCAATCAACTTCGACTCGAGCGCGAGCGCCGCCGAGAACAAGACGTTGATTGGCTCGGGCGGAAGATGGAAATCGCCTTCGTTGCCTTCTTCCGTTTTCATGCCGCGCAGGCGCTGAAGCGCCCGGACGATCGCTGTGACTGGAAACAGCGAAGCGTTCGTATAGGTGATCCGTTTCACTCGAAATCCCGCTCGCTCGAGCTTGTCGCGCAGCCCCCGCTTTGTGTACCGCCGGACTTCGCGCGTGAGCGCCGAGTGATCGCCTTTCAGCATGTCGAGCGCCGCGACGTTGACGATGATGGAGCGGCCAGGGCGCAGCACCCTGAACATCTCGGCGATGGCGGCCTGCTCGTCAGAATCATGAAGGCAGTAGAGCACGTCGAACGACAGCACGACGTCCATCGATGCATCAGGATACGGGAGCCTCGTCACGCTGGCCTGCGTCAGTCGAGTCAGCCCGCGCTCGTGACCGAACTGCAGACCTCGCCAGACCAGCTCGACTCCGAACGGTACTCCGTACTTTTCCAGAAAGGGAAGGTTCGCGCCGGTGCCGCAGCCCGCGTCGAGCAACCTTGGACGCGCGATGCCGGCTGTGGCTTCGTCGATGAGTGGAGTGATGAAGCGTCTGAAGCCGCGAAACCAGAAATGCCGCGGCTCAGCATCGAAAGTGCGTTCGAGCAGGGCGTCCATCGACGTCGCATTCTAATCGCGTGGCGCGCTTTTGCGCATGGCCGCACATCGCTTCAGTGAGGAAGCTCCCGATAATGCCTGAGAGAATTGACAGTCGTACGCGGCCACGGTACTCTGTCCCCGCGATTCATTCGATCGCGTAAATATTTTTCAGCTGAGGAGAATCTCATGCGACGTTTCCTGCTGGTCGGCGCACTGTGCGCCATCCTGGGACTGACGGCCGCCGCCTGCAAGAGGCCGGTGCCGCCCCCGGCTCCTCCACCGGCACCACCACCAACTGCACCGGCACCACCGCCGCCGCCTCCACCGAAGCCTGCGCCGCCACCACCGGCAGCGCCGCCGCCGCTGACCGAAGATCAGATCTTCGCGCAGAAGACCGTCGATCAGCTCAATGCTGAGCGGCCGCTTGGCGATGTGCTGTTCGACCTCGACAGCGCGACGTTGCGCGACGACGGACGTTCGGCGGCGTCACGGAATGCCGACTATATGAAGCGATGGACGGGGGTGCGAATCACCGTTGAGGGTCATGCCGACACGCGAGGCACATCGGAGTACAACCTGGCGCTCGGCGAGCGCCGTGCGACGGCGGTAAAGGAATACCTCGTGAGCCTGGGCATACCGGCCGATCGCGTCGTCACGGTAAGCAAGGGCAAGGAACAGCAGGTTTGCAGCGAGGAGAACGAAGCGTGCTGGCAGCGGAACCGGCGCGGGTACCACATCATTACCGCGAAGTAGTCCGCATCGAAAAGAGGTCGCGTGGGGAACGTGGGTTGCGTGAGGGTGAACCTCACGAACCCGCGAACCCCACGAACCTACGAGCCCCGCGTCCGGTCCCGCCGTTCCAACATCCGCGTCAATTCCTCCTGCGTCACCCGGTACTTCGCCACTTTTCTTCCGTCAATCATCAGCACGGGAATCTCGAGGCCGTAGCGATCGAGGAGATCGCGATCGGTCGAAATGTCGATCTCGTCGAGTGAGATGCCGGACTCATTCGCGATAGCCCCGCGAACGAGGGCCTTCATCTCATCGCACAGATGGCAGCCGGGTTTGCTGTAGATGGTCAGACGCACGTGGCGGCGAGCTCTTCGGCGGCACGCTGCGGATCGGCCGCGGCCACGATCGGGCGACCCACGACCAGGTAGCTCGCACCGGCAGCCAGCGCCTCGCGTGCGCTGAGCGTGCGGGACTGGTCATCCGCGGGAGCGGAGGACGTCCGGATTCCTGGCGTGACGATGGTCATCGTCGGGTATCGTGCGCGCAGAATCTTCACCTCGTGCGGCGAGGCGACAACGCCGTCGAGTCCGGCGCGCGACGCCAGTTCCGCGAGCGCTTCGACCTGGCGTTCCATCGGCCGACTGACCCCGATTTCGACGAGCGCGGTGTCGTCCAGGCTCGTCAACACCGTCACAGCCACGATGAGAGGTGCCGGTCTGCTCGCCGCCGAGGCGGCTTCTGTAGCCGCCCGCCTGGCCGCCTTCAGCATCGCGGAGCCACCGGAGGCATGAACCGTCATCATCCATACCCCGAGTTTCGTTGCCGACGCCACCGCTCCGGCCACCTGATGGGGGATGTCGTGGAATTTCAGGTCGAGAAAAACGCGGTGACCAAGGTCGACGAGACGGCGTACGAGCGGCGGGCCTTCGGCCGTGAACAAGGTGCTGCCGACCTTTATTCCGCCGACTCGCCCCTGAAGACGGGCGGCAATCTCGATGGCGTGAACCGCGTTGTCGACGTCGAGGGCGACTAGGAGCTGATCCATTCTTTTTCGCGGGCGCTCGTATCGATGGCGCCAACCAGATCGGTGATCCTCTTGACGCCATGCCGCTCACCGTAGCCGCGGATGCCGTCGAGGAGCTTCGGCCAGATCATCGGGTCGGCGAAGTTCGCCGTGCCGACCTGGACGGCAGACGCCCCGGCAATCATGAACTCCAGTGCGTCTGCGGCTGTCGCGATGCCGCCCATCCCGATAATCGGAATGCGAATCTGCTGGCGGCACTCGTAGACCATGCGCACTGCGATGGGCCGGATGGCCGGCCCGCTGAGCCCGCCCACGATGTTCGATAACCTCGGCCTGCGCGTTTCGACGTCGATGGCCATTGCGAGGAACGTGTTGACGAGCGAAACGGCATCGGCGCCGGCCTCTTCGGCCGCTTTCGCAATCGAGCTGATGTCGGTGACGTTCGGGGTGAGCTTCGGAATGACCGGCAAGCGCGTCGCGGCGCGGACTGCCGCCACGACACCCGCGGTACCGTGGAGACTGCAGCCGAACGTTATGCCCCCTTCCTTGATGTTCGGGCACGAGATGTTCAGCTCGAGAGCCGCAACGCCTTCGACGTCGGACAGGATCTTCGCCAGCTCGACGTACTCCTGCAGCGTCGTGCCGCAGATGTTCACGAACACGACGGCGCCGCGCGCCCGCAGTTCGGGCATTTTCTCGGCGATGAAGCGATGCACGCCGATGCCCTGAAGCCCGATGGCGTTCAGCATGCCGGCTGGTGTCTCGACAATGCGCGGCGGCGGATGGCCTTCGCGCTCGGAGAGAAACAGCCCCTTGACGGCGATGCCGCCGAGCGACGACAGATCGACCAGATCGGCGTACTCGGTGCCGTAGCCGAAGCAGCCGCTTGCGGCAATCAACGGGTTCTTTAGCGTTAGCGAGCCAATCTCAGTCGATAGGTCCATGCTCACCAGACGATCTCGTTGCCGCGAAACACCGGGCCGGCCAGGCATGACCGCACAAAGTGCGGTTTCCCTTGGGCCGTCGTGACCGGAATGACGCAGCTATAGCACCCGCCGAGGCCACAGCCCATGACACGCTCAACCGACACCTGCGACGGCCGGCCGTAGGCGGTTGAAAGCCTGGCGACAGCCGCCAGCATCGGCTCGGGTCCGCACGCGTAGAGCATCACGCTCGCGCCGGCAGACCGCGCCTTCAAATCGCGCTCGAGCGGAAGCGTCACGCGGCCGCGATCCCCACGGCTGCCGTCCTCGGTCGTAATCACGAGCTCGACACCCATGTTCTCGAATACGTCGAGGTAGAACAACTCGGCCGCACGCCGGGCGCCGTAGTAGAGCCGTGTCTTGATGTTTCTCGCGCGCAGCGCATCGGCCAGCGTCGCAAACGGCGCGAGGCCGACGCCGCCGGCGACGAGCCATGCCTCATCGGGTGGCGCGACGAGCGCAAATGGACGCCCGAGCGGACCGAGACACTGAACGCGATCCCCCGGCTTCGCATCGAACAGCAGCGTCGTCGAGGGTCCGATGCGCTTGCTGAGCAGCGACAGGCCGACGACGTCGCCATCGTCTGCGAGCACCTCGAACACCGAGAATGGGCGGCGCAGCAGCGGCTCGAGCCGATCGCCTGCCTTGACCATCACGAATTGTCCCGGCAGAGCGCGTTTCGCAATTTCCGGGGCGGCGAGGCCGAGCACGTTGTAATCGGAAGAAAGATGGATATTCGAAATAACCTCGGCGACGACGTCCAGCGGCACATCGAAAGTATATCGCGCCGGGACAGGTATGATTGTGTCTCCGATGCAGTACGTCCGGATGTTGACGAATTCGCTGGCTGCGGGCGCCTTGGTGGGCGCCTACGTCGCGTTGCTGGTGCTGCAGCTGAACCCGATGGTGCAGCTCAACTCGATAGCGGTGGCGCGCCTGGTTCTGACGTGGGTGGCGTTCTATGGCGTGCACGCCACCGCGTTCTTCTACGGGCTCATCGTGCTGCGCCAGCTGTTTGCGGTGGAAATGCGGTCGCCGGGATGGCTCAGCCTTCGGCTTCTGGCTGCATTCGCATCTGTCGCGGTATCGATGAGCGCGATCGTCACATGGCTCAACCTCCATGGCTTCCGGTCTGTGCTCGGTCCCGATGCGGCGTCGCGCATGACCGATGGAGCAGTGGTGGTATCGCTCTGTGCCGCGATTTGCATCTGCCTTGCGTTGCTGCAGGTGCGATTCGATCGCGGCCGGAGAATCATCGCCACCGCGTTCGCGCTGACGCTGGCGGTGTCGCTCGCCGGCCCGCTTTATCTCCGCGGCCTCGGCGAGTCTACGCCGCCGCCACGAACGCCCGTGGCGCCATATCTCGCGCCGGCGCAGTCGAGCGCGCGCGTCCAGATGATTCTGCTCGACGGTGCGTCGCTCGATTTCATCGCGCCGAATGCGGCTGGAGGACGCTTCCCGAACTTCGGGCGTCTTCTCGACAGCGGAGCCGTCATGCACCTGGCGACGCTGCGCCCGACACAGCCGGCACCGGTGTGGACGGCCGTTGCGACCGGCAAGCTGCCCTACAAGTCGAGTGTGTACTCTGCCGCGCGATACGTGGTGCCGGGATCCGATCAGCCGCTCGACCTGCTGCCGGATTTCTGTTTTGCTCAGGCGCTGGTTCGTCTCGGTTTGATCGAGGAAGAGGAGCGCTTCTCCGATGCGGTGCGCGCGCGCCCAATCTGGGAGTTGTTGAGCCGATATGGGCTCACTGCCGGCGTCATCGACTGGCCGCTGACCTACCCGGCGCATGGCATCAACGGGTACCTGGTGAGCGATGAATTTCTTCATCGCGATCCGGCGTCGGTTCAGGCGTCGATCGGTGAGCCGCCCCTGGCATATCCGCCCGACGTCGTCGAAGAAGCGCGCATCGCACGGCTGCAGGCCACTCCCGAGCAGACGGCGGTGGCGTTCGCGGCGGGCCGGGCATCGGGCACGCAGCCTCGCGAAGGGCAGGGCGCTCCGGCGCTCGCGCTGGCGGCTGATGCAGCGGCTGAGCAGATCGCGCAGGTATTCGGCGAGCTGCGGCCGGTGCAGTTCACCGCCGTCCGGTATCCCGGCATCGATGCGGTGGGGCACTACTATCTCCGCTATGCCGTTCCGCGCGCGTTCGGTGACGTCTCGGACGAAGAACGGCTGCGCCACGGCCGCGTGCTCGAGCAGTACTACACATATCTGGACGGTATCGTCGGGCGGGCGATGACGTCGCTCGGTCCCGAGGATCTTCTTCTCGTCGTCTCGGGATTCGGGATGGAACCGCTCAGCCTCGGCAAGCGCGTCCTGGAGCGCGTCATCGGCGATCGCGATCTGAGCGGGAGCCACGAGCGGGCGCCGGACGGTTTCGTGCTTGCGTTCGGCAAGCAGGTCGCCAAAGGAAGCTTTCCGCGCGCGTCGGTCGTGGATCTGGCGCCCACGGTGCTGTATTACTTCGGCCTGCCGATCGCGCGCGATCTCGACGGTTTCGCACGGACCGACATCTTCACGCAGCAGTTCACCGAAGGGCGGCCGATCACCTTCATACCCTTCTACGATCGCTAGGGAGCTCAGGCAGAGATGTGGTCGCGACGTGACCTTGCGAGAGACTTCGCTGCCCTGGGGGTGTGTCCCGGCGATACCGTGATGCTCCACGCCTCGGTGCGGAGTGTGGGCGAAGTGGCCGGCGGCCCCGACCAGATTCACCTCGCCTTGGGGGATGCTCTTGGCCAGGGCGGCACGCTGATGATGTATGCGGGGTGTCCCTCCTACTACGACGACGTCGGTCGAGGCGTGCTGAGTGCGGAGCAGGAACGAGAAGTTCTCGAGAAGCATCCTCCATTCGATCCGCTCACGGCGCGATCCGCGCGTTCACATGGTGTGCTGGTCGAGTTCTTTCGAACGTATCCAGGGACCGTGGTCAACCATCACGTGACGCGGTTCGCGGCCGGAGGAGCGAAGTCGGGTCATCTGTTGGCCGCGCACCCGTGGGATTTCGCGTACGGTGCCGGTTCGCCGCTGGATCGCTTCAGGAAACTTGGGGGAAAGATCCTTCTTCTCGGAAGCGACCATGACGAGGTGACATTCCTGCACCATGTGGAGCACACCGTCGACTTTCCAGACAAGAAGATTACGCGATACAAAGTGCCGCACGAGAGCGACGGCGCGGTTGTGTGGCGGGAAGTCCAGGAAGTGGACTCGAATGTGGCTCATGCGAACTGGCCCGAGCGATTCTTCGCGCAAATCGTCGACGGCTATCTCGATGCTGCGGGCAATCGTGGCAGCCGCGTCGGCGATGCGACGGCATATCTGATGCCGGCGGGCGATCTCTACGCTTTTGCCGCACCCATCATGCAAAAGACAGCGTCGAGTGCTAGAGGGCTAGTTCCATAGATCTTTAGATCCGGTATACTGTCCGCATCTCTTTAAGAGCGGCCCTGCGAGGCCGAGAAGAGTTATGAAGACGCGCACCGCCTTCCTCCCGAAATCTCCCAACACAACTGCGTTGTCGAGGTGTTGCTGATGCCGGTCATCATGGATGCCGATCGCATGGGCCGCTCGCTGACCCGAATGGCTCACGAGATTCTCGAGCGCAATCGGGGCACCGACAGCCTCGCGCTCGTGGGCATCCGCACGCGTGGTGATGTGCTTGCGAGGCGCCTCGCAAGAGTGCTCGAGCAGATTACGAACGAGCCCCTACGGACCGGCGCGCTCGACATCACGCTGTACCGGGATGACCTCATGCGGCATGCGGTGGGCCCGCAACCGCTGGTACGGCGCACGGAGATTCCGTTCTCAATCGATGACCAGAAGATTCTGCTCGTAGACGATGTGCTCTACACGGGCCGCACGATTCGCGCCGCGCTCGATGCGCTGATCGATTTCGGCCGGCCGAAGGAGATTCAGCTGATCGTGCTCGTCGATCGCGGGCATCGCGAGCTGCCGATCAAGGCCGACTACGTCGGCAAGAACGTCCCGACATCGCTCAAAGAAACCGTCACCGTGCGGCTGACGGAGACCGACGGGGCCGACGAAGTGTCGGTAAATCAGGCGCAATGAGGACGATTGACATGACCACTCAACAGGTCGCGACCATCTCGAAGCTGAAGCACAAGGATCTCCTCGGTATCTCGGATCTGACCCCCGACGAGATTCTGCTCATCCTCGATACCGCCGAGGCGATGCGCGAAATCGGCGATCGCCCGATCAAGAAAGTCCCGGCGCTCCGCGGCAAGACGGTCGTGAACCTCTTTTTCGAGGCGAGCACGCGCACGCGGACCTCGTTCGAAATCGCCGAGAAGCGGCTGAGCGCCGACACGCTGAACATCGCCGCGCAGACATCGAGCCTCGTCAAAGGGGAGACGCTGGTCGACACGGCGCTGAACCTCGAGGCGATGGCGCCCGACATGATCGTGCTGCGCCACGCATACTCGGGTGCGTGCCATCTGCTTTCGCGAATCTGCCGCGCCGGCATCATCAACGCCGGCGACGGGATGCACGAGCACCCGACACAGGCGCTGCTCGATGCGTTCACCATCCGCGAGCACAAGAAGCAAATCGCGGGTTTGAAAGTCGCCATTGTCGGCGACCTGCTTCACAGCCGGGTGCTGCGCTCGAATGTGCAGCTGCTGACGAAGCTGGGCGCCGAGGTGTGGGTGAGCGGGCCGCCCACGCTGATGCCCCCGGGCATCGAGCGCCAGGGTGTTCGTCGAACGACATCGGTCGACGAAGCGATAGAAGGCGCCGACGTCGTGATGCTGCTGCGGGTGCAGCTCGAGCGCATGCAGGGGTCGTTCTTCCCCTCTTTGCGCGAGTACTTCACCGTCTTCGGCATGACGCGCGAGCGGCTGCGCCGCGCGAAGCCCGACGTCATCATCATGCATCCCGGTCCGATGAATCGCGGAGTGGAAATCGACTCGGACGTCGCGGACGGACCGTACTCGGTCATCCTCGAACAGGTCGCCAACGGCGTCGCGGTCCGCATGGCGGTCTTATATCTGCTGGCTGGTGGAGCGGAACATGAAACGGCTGCTTAAGGGTGGACGGGTGGTCGATCCGGCAAACGGACGCGACGGCACGTTCGACATTCTGATCGACGGCGAGCGCATCGCGCGCGTCGGGAAAGATCTGCCGGCCGACGGCGCGCAGGTCATTGAGGTGCCCGCGGCCTTTGTCGTGACGCCCGGGCTCTTCGACATGCATGTGCATCTCCGCGAGCCGGGCCAGGAGCACAAGGAAACGGTCGCGACCGGCACGGCGTCTGCGGTGGCCGGCGGGTTTACGGCCGTCGCGTGCATGCCCAACACGACGCCCATCAACGACAACGCCGGTGTCACCGAGTTCATCCTGAAGAAAGCGGCAGAGGCGAAGCTGGCGCGGGTCTATCCCATCGGCGCCGTGACGAGGGGCTCCAAGGGCGAGCAACTTTCAGACATCGCCGAACTGCGCACGGCCGGTTGCGTCGCGATCACCGATGATGGATGGCCGGTGAGGACGGCGCTGATGATGCGTCGCGCCCTGGAATATGCGGGCATGTTCAACATGCCGGTGCTCGAGCACTGCGAAGATCCGTCGCTGAAAGGCGAGGGTGTGGCACACGAGGGCTATCACGCCTCGGTTCTCGGGCTGCGCGGCATTCCCGGGGTGGCCGAATCGATCATGGCGCAGCGCGACATCGCGCTCGCGGAGATGACCGGCGCGGCGGTGCACATCTGTCATATGAGCGCCGCCACGTCGCTGCGAGCCGTTCGCGAAGGCAAGCAGCACGGTGCGCGTGTGACGTGCGAAGTGGCGCCGCATCACTTCACGCTGACCGACGAGTCGTTGGCGACGCCGGTGAGCTACGACACGAACATGAAAATGAACCCGCCGCTGCGCGCGGCGCCGGACCGCGACGAGATGCTCAAGGGCATCGCCGATGGAAGCGTGGACGTGATTGCGACCGATCATGCGCCACATCACTACGATGAAAAGAAGATGGAGTTCGACCTGGCTCCGTTCGGCATCGTCGGGCTGGAAACGTGCGTATCGATCTGTTTGTCCCGGCTGGTGAATCCCGGGTTGATCAGGCTGCCACGTCTCGTCGAGCTTCTCTCGACGAACCCGGCACGCATCCTCAATGTTCAAGCCGGCACACTCAGCGAAGGCGCGGTGGCGGATATCTCCGTGCTCGCACCGGACCTGCAGGTGACGGTCGATCCCGCGCGGTTCAAATCAAAAGCGCGCAATACGCCTTTTGGTGGCTGGCAGATGAAGGGCGGCGTCGCGGCGACGATCGTCGGCGGGCGAACCGTCTATGTGAACGACGCGGCGAGTGGCGCAGATCGGTTTCAATAGTGCTCAAGGAACGTCTCGACGCGCTGTACGCGTCGTTCAATTGCGTCGATTCGGCGACCGACCCCATTCATCTCGTCCGGCGTTTCGAGCATCCGGCCGATCGCGAAGTTGCTGGATTCTGCGCGGCTGCGCTGGCGTTCGGGCGGGTTGCCAGCGTGCTGCAATCGATCGAAAGGCTCTTCGCGGTCATGGGACCATCTCCGGCTGCGTACGTGCGGGCGTTCGAGCCGTCACGCCAGGCGCGAGACCTGAAACCGCTCGTTCACCGCTGGACGACCGGCGCCGATCTCACCGCCCTCATCATCATCCTTCAGCGAATGCTGCAAAAGGGATCCATCGAGGACTTCTTTCTCGAGGGGTACGATCCCGATGCCGCCGATCTGTCAGGCGCGCTCGAGTCGTTTTCGAGTCGAGCCATGGAAACAAATCTCCGTGCCGCGTATGGGAATCGGAAGCCCCGTCCTGGTGTCGGGTATTTCTTTTCACGGCCATCATGCGGTGGCGCGTGCAAGAGGCTCAACTTGTACCTGCGGTGGATGGTTCGCACCGACGCGGTTGATTTCGGCATCTGGAAGAGGATTCCTGCCGCCAAGCTCGTCGTCCCGCTCGACACGCATGTGATTCGCGTCGGACGCTGCCTGCAGCTGACGAGATACGTCAGCCCAGGCTGGAAGATGGCAGCGGACATTACGGCAGCGCTGCGCGAGCTCGATCCGGCCGACCCGGTGAAGTACGACTTCTCGCTGTGTCACATCGGTATGGCGAACGCGTGCGGCTTCAACCGCGCGCAGGGTGATTCAGGCTGTCCCCTTCGCGGCTCGTGCCACCCGCGCCTGCGAGCCTCTGGTACACGCCGAGCGTCTTCTCGACCATCTCATCGGCGCTGAAGACGCGCTTGACGCGCTCGAGGCCGGCGAGCCCCATGCGCTCGCGGCGGTCCTTGTCCTTCAACAATTTCGAAATCGCGGCGGCGAGCTCTTTCGCGTCGCGGGGCGGAACCAGCAGTCCCGTTTCGCCGTGTGAGACGACTTCGGGAATTCCTCCCGTGTCGCTCGCGACCGTCGGCTTCGACAGTGCCATCGCGTCGAGAAGCGACGTGCCCAGCCCTTCATGGAGCGAGCTCATTACGAACACGTCGAAGCTCCTGATGAACGACAGGATGTCGGCGCGGAAGCCGGGCAGCAGCACGTGCTTGTCGAGGTGCAGATCTTTGATTTGCCGTTCGAGCGACGGCCGAAGCTCGCCTTCGCCGAGAATCACGAACCGGGCGTCGGGCACCTCTCGCACGACGAGCGAGGCGGCATCAATCAGGTATTTGTGCCCCTTCTCCTGTGTGAGGGCGGCGACCGCTCCTACGATGGGCGCGTGCGTCGGCAGCCAGAACTCTGCGTGGATGTTCGCCGGCGGTTCGGCCTGCACGCGATGCAGGTCGATACCTTCATAGACCGTGACGATGCGATCGGGGTCGATGCCGTCGCCAATCAGCATCTGATTGATCGCATTCGATGCCGCGACGAAGCAGTCCACCTGGTGGTACTTCCAGCGCGAGAACGCATGGGCCTTGAGATGGAATGCGACGCGGCGCGAGGCAATGAGGTTTGGACACTTGCCCGACGTCATGAACGACATCCCGAGCGACGCCAGGGCGACCGCGTGCGGGTCGTGCGCATGCAGGATGTCTGGCTTCAACTCCTTGATGATGCGCGAGAGCTTCCATCCTGCGTGCAGATCAACCTCGGCCCGGGGAGCCAGTCGAATGAGGTCGTGCCCTTCCGATGCGCGCGCCGCGAGCTCGCCTTCGGGATTTGCGATGAGCACGGTGCGGTGTCCCCGCTCGCGCAGACCGAGCACGGTGAGCAGCACCTGTCGCTGTCCGCCCCTCCAGGTCTTGGCCGTGTCGATGTGAATCGAGAACACGTCAATCCCGCTGGATTTCCCACAACTTGGCGAATTTGAGCATCACGTAGTACGAGTTGATGAGCGAGATGATCAGTCCGGGCTTGCCGTCGCGAAAGCCGCCCTTAAGGATGTAGTTGCGTGCGAACGCAACCGGCGGGTGAAACAGCAGCTCGAGCCGCGTCGCGCGCTTGCCTGTTTCGAACATCTGCCGGGCGGCGAGCGTCGTGTAGCGATCCATGCGGATGAGATGCTCCGACAGATCCTTGTACGGGTAATGCTGCAGCTCGCATTTCAGGTACCCGACCAGGCCCGTGTTCACCTTGACCGATTCGTGCACGTGCACCCCTTCCCACTGAGCCTGGCGCCGGTCGTACAGGCGGAGCTGGTAGTCGGGATACATGTCGGTCGTGCGCATCCAGCGTCCGAGGTAGAACGAGACGCGCGGCATTCTGAAGCCGCGGACTTTCGGCTCCGAGGCGAGGAGCGCGCGGATCTCTGCGCTGAGGTCTTCGGGCACGCGCTCGTCGGCGTCGAGCGAAAAAATCCAGTCGTGCGTGGCGAGGCCTGCCGCGTGATTTTTCTGATCGACGTAGCCGTTCCACGCGCGCACGTACACGCGATCGGTGAACTGCTGGGCGATCGCCACTGTCCGGTCGGTGCTCTCCGCGTCGACGACGATGATTTCGTCGGCCCAGGAGAGGGACTTCAGCGCGTCGGCGATCGAATCGGCCTCGTCTTTCGTGATGATCGTGGCGGTGACCGGCGGCACTGCAGCCGCATCGTATACTACCGAGTCGGCATGAAACAAAACGAGGCATTGGAGTTGTATCGGCGGACCGGTGCGTATCTCGAGGGGCATTTCCGCCTCTCATCGGGTCTGCACAGTCCGGGATACCTGCAATCGGCGCTCGTGCTGCAGCACCCGGCCGACGCGGCGTCGCTGGGGCTCGCCATCGCCGTGAACGTGAAACCACTGAAGCCGACGGTCGTGCTTTCGCCGGCGTTGGGCGGCCTCATCATCGGCCACGAAGTCGCGCGCGCCCTTGGTGTGCGCGCCATTTTCGCTGAGCGCGCGGGCGGACCGTCGCTGAGCCTGCGGCGCGGTTTCGCGCTTGCGCCGACCGATCGCGTGCTCGTCGTCGAGGATGTGCTGACGACCGGCAAATCGACACGCGAGACGATCGACGTGGCGCGCGAGACCGGGGCCGAGGTGGTGGGCGCCGCCGCGATCATCGATCGGAGCGGCGGGGCGATCGATTTCGGCGTGCCGTCTCACGCGCTCGTGCAGCTCGACGTGCCGACCTACGATCCGGAAAAGTGCCCGTTTTGTGCGCAGGGTATACCAGTAGTGAAACCGGGATCGAGGCCTACATAAACGTCGAGGTTCCGGGTTCCGGTTCCAAGTTCCTGGTTCCGAGTTCCTGGTTCCGGTTCCTGGTTCCCAGTTCCGGGTACGAGGTGGCGCCAGAATTCCCGAGCGCGTGAATTTCTTAAAAGACGGCGTACTGAATCCACCGCCCTCCTCGTACGCGGAACCGGAACAGGAACCCGGAACCGATATGCGCACTTTCAAGGTCACGCTTAGTTACGACGGCAGCGAGTTCTCGGGGTTTCAAAGCCAGTCGAATGCCCGTTCGGTGCAGGCAGAGCTCGAGGCGGCGCTCGCGCAGGTGGAAGGCAGGCGCGTCGTTGTGTACGGAGCGGGCCGCACCGATGCCGGCGTGCACGCCCTTGGACAGGTGGCAAGCTTCAAGATGGCCAACGCCATCGCGCCCGCCGATCTGTTCCGGGCGCTCAACGCCAAGCTGCCGGAAGATGTCCGCGTGCTGTCGGTCGACGAAGCGGCGCCCGGCTTCAACGCGCGGTTTCACGCGCGCTCGAAGGTCTATCGCTACCGCATCAGCAACACGCGGTTGATGAGCCCGTTTCAGCGCCGTTACGCCTGGCATATTTCGCGAGACCTCGATCTCGAGGCAATGAGGCTCGCCGCGCGGGAGTTGACGGGCGAGCACGACTTCGCGTCGTTTCAGGCGCTCGGCGGGACAGTCAAGACGAGCACCCGCAGGATTACGCACTCGGACTGGACCGAGGAACCGCTGGCCGGCGGCGGACGTCTACTGATATACGAGATTGGCGGGACCGGCTTTCTGAAATACATGGTGCGTGCAATCGTGGGCACGCTGGTCGACGTTGGCGACGGAAAGCGGTCTCCGGCCTCGGTAGGAGCCCTGCTGATGTCGCGAAACCGCGCAGCGGCGGGCCCCACCGCACCACCTTCCGGCCTGTATCTCGTTCGCGTTGATTACGATGCGGCCGGTCCGGTATCCTTCACCTAGCAATCGAACGATGTCCCTCGAACAGCTGCTGGAAAAGATTCCGCGAGGATCTCCCGACGAAAACCTCGCCCGCGAGATCAATTTCGACGCGCTCCCGTCGCACATTGCCATCATCATGGACGGCAACGGCCGATGGGCGGCGCAGCGCCATCTCCCGCGCGTCGAGGGGCATCGGGCGGGCATCGAAGCCGTCCGCGACGCCGTGGAAACGTCGGCTCGTCTCGGCATCGGCGCCTTGACGCTGTATGCCTTTTCCGTGGAGAACTGGAAGCGGCCCGTCACCGAAGTCACGGCGCTGATGACGCTGCTGAAGCGCTACCTGCGCCTCGAGCTCAACGCGATCAACCGCAACAACATCCGGTTTCAGGTCATCGGCCGCACGGACGAATTGTCGGCCGACGTCCTTGCAGAGCTCGCCGCGGGGCAGGAATCGACTGCGCGCAACACCGGCATGCTGTTCAACATCGCGTTGAATTACGGCGGCCGTGCGGAAATCGTCGACGCGGCTCGCCGCGCCATGCAGGCGGGCGTGCGTCCCGAAGACCTCGACGAGCGGAAGTTCGCAGAGTTCCTCTACACAGCGGGGCAGCCGGATCCCGATCTGCTGATCCGCACGAGCGGCGAGATGCGCGTGAGCAACTTTCTTTTATGGCAAATCGCGTATGCCGAGATCTGGGTCACCGATACGCTGTGGCCCGACTTCCGCCGCTGCCATCTGCTCGAGGCGGTGCTCGCGTACCAAAAACGAGATCGCCGCTACGGCGGCATCAATCCGACTCCGGCACTGTCACGATAGTGCCCTCACTGAGCGGAAAAGTGGTGCACGCGGGCCGAGCGGCCGTTGAGGCCGCGAGGTACAGCTCGTGGGGGTGGGCGCGCGTGTTCACTACACTAAGTAGAAAAGTGCCGCAAGCACGCCGAGTGGCCGTTGAGGCCGCGAGGAACAGCTCGTGGGGGTGGGGCCCCACGAGAAACTGAGAGAAGTGGCTAGAGTCATCAGCGGCGCGCTGCTGCTCGCCGGTGTCATCGCCGCGCTGTGGTTTCTCGATCCGATCTACCTCGTTGGCATTGCCGTCGTGGTCGCCCTCCTCGCCTTTCGCGAGTACCTCGACATCGCGGCGCGCGCCGGCGTCCAGGTGTCGAAGCCGGCTGGCGCCACGGCGGTCGCGCTGGCCTGTGTGGCGGTCGGAATTCCAGGCATGCCCGTAGAAGCCGTGCTGTCGGGCACAACGCTTGGTCTCTCGGCGCTCGCGCTTTTGAACGCCTTGACGGCAAGGACGCCTTCCAGCGAGAGCAGCGGCGCGCTGTCGGCCGCGGCGATTGCCGCGTTTGCGCCGCTCTACATCGGTGTTCCGCTTGGGCTGCTGGCGGCGACACGCTGGACGCTTGGCCGCGAAGCGGCGCTGCTGCTCATCTTGACGGTGGCCATCAGCGACACCTTTCAGGTACTACAGCGGCCGTACGTTCGGTCGCCGACTGCTGGCGCCGGTGGTGAGCCCCAAGAAGACCGTGGAAGGCGCGATTGGCGGATTCGTCGGCGCGGTCCTGGCGCTGGTGCTGATTGGGTTCTGGTGGCTGCCGCAAATGGGCGTGCCCGCGCGCGTCGCGCTTGGAGTGGCGATTGCCGCGGTCGGTATCGTCGGCGACCTCTTCGAGTCGCTGCTCAAGCGCAGCGTGAACATGAAAGATGCTTCGTCAGTCATCCCGGGCCACGGCGGCGTGCTCGACAGGATCGATGCGTTGCTGTTCGCCGCGCCGGTGTTTTACGTGTTCGTGAGGTACAGCTATTGAAGCGGTTAGCCATTCTCGGATCGACCGGATCGATCGGGCAGAGCGCGCTCGACGTCGTGCGTGCGCATCCCGACAAGCTGAAGGTCGTCGGCCTCGCGGCCGGATCGAACGCACAGCGGCTGCGCGAGCAGGCCGCAGCGTTCGACGTGAAGCTGACCGCTCTCGGATCGACAAGCGGGACCGCGGGCCTCATTGCCGTCGCCACGCATCCCGACGTCGACATCGTCCTCTGCGCCTCGTCGGGTACGGCGGCGCTCGAGGCCATGCTCGCCGCGATCGATGCCGGGAAGACCATCGCGCTCGCGAACAAGGAAGTGCTGGTCATGGCGGGCGCGCTCGTGACGGCCGCCGCCCGGGCGCGCGGGGTCGCCATCCTGCCCGTTGACAGCGAGCACAATGCGATTCATCAGTGCCTGCACGGCCGGCGTCGCGACGAGATTCGCCGCATCATCCTGACGGCGTCCGGCGGTCCGTTCCGCGAGATGCCGGCGTCAGCGCTGGCGGATGTCAAGCCGGAAGATGCCCTCCGCCATCCGACGTGGCGAATGGGAAAGAAGATCACGATCGATTCGGCCACGCTGATGAACAAGGGCCTCGAGGTCATCGAGGCGCACTGGCTGTTCGATCTGCCCGCCAGCCAAATCGACGTCGTCATTCACCCGCAATCCATTGTCCATTCCATGGTGGAGCTGCGAGATGGGTCGATCATGGCCCAACTAGGGGGAGCGGACATGAAACTGCCGATACAGTATGCGTGTTCCTATCCCGACCGGTGGGAGGCGCCCGTGGCACGGCTCGATTTGACCGCCGTCGGCCGGCTCGACTTTCACAAGCCGGATCTCGATCGGTTCCCGTGCCTCAGGCTTGCCTATCGTGCCCTGGCAGCCGGTCCGAGCTCTGCCGTTGTCTTAAATGCGGCCAACGAGGTGGCTGTAGCGTCCTATCTCGAGGAGAAAATCTCCTTTGTTTCGATCCCGCGGGTCATCGAACAGACCATGGATGCGCATACGGCCGCAGAAGTGACCACGCTCGAGGCCGTACGCGAGGTCGATCACTGGGCCCGGCGCTATTCCCAGAATGCGGCCCGGGAGTTAGAATTAAGGGTCTGAGGTTGTCGTTTTGACCACACTTCTCGCGTTTCTTTTCGTACTGGGCGTACTCATCTTCGTCCACGAACTGGGCCATTTCGTCATGGCGCGGCGCGTCGGCGTGCGAGTGCTCAAATTTTCGCTGGGCTTCGGCCCCCGTCTCGTCGGCTTCAAGCGCGGCGACACCGAATACGTGGTCAGCGCGATTCCGCTTGGCGGTTACGTGAAGATGGCGGGCGAGAATCCCGACGACCCCCGATCGGGCCGCGACGATGAGTTCCTGTCGAAGGGGAAGTGGCAGCGGTTCCAGATTCTCATCATGGGCCCGTTGATGAACCTCATCCTGGCCGTTGTGGTGACGGCCGGCGTGCTCATGAACGGCGCCGAGATCCCCGCCTTTCAGTCGAAGCCACCCGTCATCGGACAGGTCATGGCGGGATCGCCTGCAGAGAGAGCCGCGCTGCGGCCGGGCGACCTCATCGTGAGCGTGGGCGGCCGCGACGTCCACACCTGGGAGCAGTTCTTCATCGGCGTGGGCACGCGCGCCGGAACCGCGACCGAGATTACGGTCCTTCGCAACGGCAAGCAGTTCACCGTCCCGATTACGCCGACCCCCCAGACACGTTTCGAGGTTGGCGACATCGGCGTGCTTCCCGATTCGCATCCGCACGTGGCCTCCGTTCGTCCCGGTTCTCCCGCAGAGCGGGACGGCCTCAAGGCGTCAGACGTCATTCTGCGCGTGGACGGCGCGACGGCGACCTTCTCTCGCGACTTCATCGAAGCGATTTCCAAGAAGCCCAAAGCACCGGTTGTTATCGATGTCGAGCGCGCTGGCGTCGAGCAGAAGCTCACGGTGGTGCCGGAAGCCAATACGGGCGGGTGTCCGTCGCTGCCGCCTGGCGCCGGGTGTATCGGCATCACGATTGGGGAAGATGTCGTCCGGATCAAGCCGGGGCCGATCGATGCCGTGGTGCTGAGCGTCAAGCGCAATTACGAATCGGCCGGGCTCATCTTCCGGACGATCGGCCAGCTGATCACGCGCGAAACGTCAACGCGCCAGCTCATGGGGCCGCTTGCGATTGCGCAGCTCTCGGGCGAATCGGCGCAGCAGGGCTGGATTCCGCTCTTCGCGCTGATGGCCTCGATCAGCCTCAATCTGGGGCTGCTGAACCTGCTGCCGATTCCGGTACTCGACGGCGGTCACATTTTCATCATGGCGCTCGAAGGGCTTGCGCGCCGCGACTTCAGCCTCCGCGTCAAAGAGAAGATGTTCCTCGCCGGATTTGCCGTGCTGCTCATGCTGATGGTGACGGTCATCTACAACGATCTCACCCGTATTCCCCTCATCGAACGCCTGATGCCTTGGCGCAATTAGTGCAGGCCAGGGATCTGGTAGCGATTTCTCTCCCCCAATTGCGCGGAACTTGTCATCGGTAGTGTCCGGCTCGGGCCGGGCCATGACGCCAGAAGGAGACAGGCTCATGAAGGCATGGATTATCGCAGCCGCGGTGCTGGTTGGATCGGTGGCGCCGGCACTGGCTCAGGCGCAGTTGACCCCCGCCGACATTCAGCGGCTTCAGGACGCCGTGTACGACGCAGGCGGCGATGTGACGCGGTTGCGCGAGCGCGATCCGAAGCTGGCCGAATCGCTGCAGCGCGAGCTGGATGAGCTTCGCGAAGAAGTGATCTACCTCAAGGTGAAGCTGCGGAAGGAATCGAGCGTTCCGCGTGCAGAGTACTCGAGCGTGCGCGACCGTATCGATCAGCTGCGCAGCGATGCCCGCGGCGAGCCGGCGCGGGCGGCCGCGGCCGCGCGTCCGCCGGTTGCCGAGACGCGCATCAGCGCCACGGAAGTTCCTGTGGGCACGGAATTCGACGTGCGCCTGCAGTCGCGGCTCAATTCGGGTACCGCACGCGTCGAAGATCGCTTCGACGCGACAACCATCGTGCCCTACGAGCGTAACGGGCGCATGCTCGTGCCGGCAGGCTCGGTAATGCGCGGGATCGTGAACGCGGTCACACCCGCCAGCCGCGGGATCAATCGCAAGGGTGAGCTCACGCTTGTCTTCGATCGGTTCACCATCGATGGCCGCACGTACTCAATCCGGGCAACCGTGATGCAGGCCCTGCAGGGTGAAGGCGACACCGGCCGTGTTGCAGCCGGCGCCGGTGTCGGAGCGATTATCGGGGGCATCCTTGGCGGTTTCCGCGGTGCGCTGACCGGTATCCTGATCGGCGGCGGCGGTACCGTAGCCGCGACGGAAGGGAACGAAGTCGACCTCGCCCCAGGTACGGTACTGAGAGTGCGGCTCGACGCGCCGCTCGACGTCGCTCAGTAGTGGGTTCCGTGTTCCTGTTCCGGTTCCCGTTCGAGGAGGGCGATGAAATTCTCCACGCCGTCTTTTCTTAGTAAGACGCGCCAGGAAATTGTGGCGCCACCTCGAGCGTGGAACTCGGAACCGGAACCTGGAACCGAATCTGTAAGAACTATCCAGCCACTTCCTTCATCGCTTCTCTGGCAACCTTGATCGTTTTTTCGACGTCGCGCGTGGTGTGCGCGCCTGACAGGAACCACGCCTCGAACTGCGAGGGCGGCGGATAGACACCGCGCGCCAGCATGCCCTTGAAGAACGTTCCGTACTTCGCCGCATCGGCGCGAAGCGCTGTCTGGTAGTTCTTCACCGGTTCCGATGTGAAGAACGGCGTCAGCGCCGATCCGATTCCATTGACTTGCAGCGCAACACCCGCGCGCCTCGCGGCATCTGCGAGGCCGTCGGCGAGCTCGGCGCCAAGCTCGCTCAACTGCTTGTAAAGACCCTTGGACAGACGTCCCAGGCTCCACAATCCGGCGGTCATGGCCAGCGGGTTACCCGACAATGTGCCGGCCTGATACACCGGTCCCGCCGGCGCCACCAGGCGCATCAGCTCCGAGCGGCCTCCGTAGGCGCCGACCGGTAATCCGCCGCCGATGATCTTGCCGAGGCAGGTCATGTCCGGGACGACTCCGCTCCAGCCCTGCGCGCCACCCGTGCCGATACGAAATCCGGAAATCACTTCGTCGAACACCAGGAGGATTCGATATCGCGTGCAGAGCTCGCGAAGCCCTGCCAGGAATCTCGGCTCCGGCAGCACCACACCCATGTTGCCGGCGATCGGCTCGACGATGAGCGCCGCAATCTGATCGGGAAAGCTCTCGCAGAGCCGTTCCACCGATCCGAGATCGTTGTAGGTGGCCAGCAGCGTATCTGCCGCCGCCGCCCGCGTCACGCCGGGACTGGTCGGCACGCCGAGCGTCGTAAGGCCGGACCCGGCCTGCACGAGGAATTCGTCCGCATGTCCGTGGTAGCAGCCTTCGAACTTGATGAACTTCTCGCGCCGCGTGTGCGCCCTCGCCACGCGCATGGCGCTCATCGTCGCTTCGGTTCCCGAGCTGACGAAGCGCACCATCTCGATTGACGGCATGTGCGCCCGCACGAGCTCGGCGAGCTTCACTTCGAGCTCGGTCGGCGCGCCGAAACTCGTTCCCTTGCGTGCCGCCGCAGCAAGCGCTTTGACGAGACCGGCCGGCGCGTGGCCATGAATCAGCGGTCCCCACGACATCACGTAGTCGATGTACGAGCGTCCGTCGGCGTCTGTAATGTGCGAGCCGGAGGCTCCGCGGATGAAGAGCGGCGTACCGCCGACGGCCTTGAAGGCACGCACCGGGCTGTCCACGCCGCCGGGAATCGTTTTCTGAGCGCGTGTGAAGAGCTTCGATGACTTCGTGTTGGTCGGTGGTCTATGAGGCATGGTCTACGGGCGATAGTCTGTCATGGCCGAAGGGTCGCGGTGCGGCGGACGATCGCCCATGACGGGCCAGCGCCCATAGCCCCTTGCCCATCGACTATTGACCAGTACGCGCCAGCGCCCGCGCAGCCTCGCGAGCGTAATACGTGATGATGATGTCCGCACCGGCGCGCGCGATTGACGTGAGCGACTCCATCATCACGCGTGGCTCGTCAATCCAGCCGCGCGCGGCGGCGGCTTTGATCATCGAGTACTCGCCGCTCACTTGATACGCGGCTGTCGGATAGCCGAATGTGTCCTTCACGCGCCGCACGATGTCGAGGTAGCTCATTGCCGGCTTTACGAGGATGATGTCGGCGCCCTCGTCGATGTCCTGCTCGACCTCGCGCAGCGCTTCGTCGGCATTAGCCGGGTCCATCTGATGCGTGCGCCGGTCGCCGAACTGCGGAGCGGAGTCTGCGGCTTCGCGGAACGGACCGTAGAACCCTGAGGAATACTTCGCGGCATACGACATGATGGCGATGCCTTCGAAGCCCCGCTCGTCGAGCGCCTTTCTGATCGCGCCCACGCGGCCGTCCATCATGTCGGACGGTGCGACGATGTCGGCGCCTGCGGCTGCATGCGAAACCGCAGTACGCACCAGCTGTTCGACCGTTGCGTCGTTCACGACGTCGTGGCCTTCAAGAATGCCGCAGTGGCCGTGCGACGTGTATTCGCACAGGCAGACGTCGGTGACGACAACCGTGTCTGGCGACGCCCGTTTGATCGCGCGCACGGTGCTCTGGACCGGCGCGTCTGCGTCGTAGGCGGCCGAGCCGATATCGTCTTTCTTCGACGGCAATCCAAACAGCAGCACGCCGGGAATGCCCTCTGCGCGCGCAGCTTCCGTTTCGCGGACGGCCTCGTCAACCGACACCTGAAACACCCCCGGCATCGACGGTACCTCACGACGCACGCCGCTTCCGGGCACGACGAAGAGCGGATAGAGAAACTGTTCGGCCGAAAGGCGCGTCTCGCGCACGTAGCTGCGGATCCCGCTCGTGCGGCGGAGCCGCCGGGCGCGGCGAACCAGATCGAGCGTGTGCGCCGTCTTTACAGGATTCATGAGGGTAGTTTACCGGAACTGAACCTGGAATCCGGAACCAGAACCCGGAACCCGGAACCAGAACCCGGAACTGGAATTGGAACCGGAACCCAGGCCGTTAGGGCTGTTTGAAATGCTCGATGATCGCTTCGACCAGTGCCGTAACTGTGTATTCCTTCGGCATGATGGCGGTGTGGATCCCGTACTGTTCCGCGGCCTCCGCCGTCACCGGGCCGATCGCCGCGACCTTGGTGGCGTTCAGGAGGTCGGGTGCCTGCTCGGCGCCGAAGATCTGAACGAAATTCTTGACCGTTGAGGCGCTCGTAAATGTCACCACGTCGATGCGCTTCTCGAGCAGCAAGCGGTAGATGTCGGGATCGCCCTCACGCTCGATTTCTGCGAGCACCGTCCGGTAGGCCGTCACTTCGGTGACGTCGGCACCGCTGCGGCGAAGCTCCTCGGGCAGTATTTCGCGCGCGATGTCCGCGCGCGGAAGGAGAAATCGCTTGCCCTTGATGTCGCCGCGCTCTCGCAACGACTGCACGATGGCTTCGGCACGTGACTCGGCCGGTTGCAAATCGACTCTCAACCCCTGGCCCAAGAGCCGCTCTGCGGTCGCCGGCCCGATGGCGACCAGCTTGACTCCCTTCAGGTCTCTGATGTCGCCGTCGCCGGCGGCGAGCCGCCTCATGAAGTAATCGACGGCGTTGGCGCTCGTGAAGATGATCCAGTCGTAGGTAGCCGCCTCGGAGACCGCCTTGTCCAGCGGACCGAAGTCGTCCGGGGGCGCGACACGAATCATCGGTGCCTCAATCGGCTCCGCTCCCAGCGACTCGAGCAGGTCGACCAGTTCGGCAGACTGCTCGCGCGATCGCGTGATGACGATGCGCTTGCCGAAGAGCGGCCGCTCGTCGAACCATCGCAGGTGCTGCCGCAGGCCGACGACGCGCCCGACGACGAGAATCGCCGGAATCGTCCGCATGTTCTTCATCTCGGCGAGCTCGCGAAGCGTGCCGTCGGTCGTGCGCTGCGTCGGAAGCGTGCCTTCGTAGATGATGGCGGCCGATTCGTTGTCGTTGAAGCCGTTTGCGAGGAGCGCTTTCAGAATCTCCGGCAGCTGACGCGGCCCGGCATAACAGACAAGCGTGCCGCCAAGCCGCGCGAGGCTCGCCCAATCGACGTCGGGCGGCGTGCTGCTTTCATCCTCGTGCCCGCGGACGAACGTCACGCTGTCGCCGCCGCCTGGATAGGTGAGCGGCACGCCCGCGTAGCATGCCGTGCCGATCGCGGCCGGAATGCCGGGCACTACTTCGAACGGCACGCCGTGCTCGTGAAGGAACAACGCTTCCTGGCCGCCACGGTCGAACACGAACGGATCGCCCCACTTGAGCCGCGCGACGATTTTGCCCTCGCGCGCTTTTTCGACGAGCAGGTAGTTGATGGCTTCCTGATCGAGCGGCTGTGGCGCAGCCAGGCCCACCTCGATCTTCTCCGCGTCCTGCCTCGGATACCGGAGCAGGCGCGGATGCACCAGGCGGTCGTAAATGACGACATCTGCAGCCGTCAGGTGGCGAAGGCCGCGGGCGCTGATGAGGCCCGGGTCGCCGGGGCCGGCTCCGATGAGATAGACGATGGGGCGCATTTATGTGAGTCGCACTGATCGTGGATCGTGGCGCAGCGAATCGTTCTGAGCCGCTTCGTTCAAGATTGCCGCAGCGCCCTGCCGCAGCAGCTCATCTGCAACTTCACGGCCGAGCGCGGCGGCGTGCGCCCGAGAGCCGACCTTCTTATAGCGGATGACGCGGGCGCCGTCGAGTGATGCGACAAGGGCCCGCAGCTCGAGGTCTGTTTGTCCTACAGGAACGGCTACACCGCCAATCGGCATCTGGCAGCCGCCTCCCAGCGCGGAGACGAGGGCGCGTTCGGCATCGAGCGCGGCGGAGGCGTCTGAATCGGCCACACGCGAGACGGCCTGACGGCTGGCGGCATCGTCGCGGCGAATCTCAATCGCGATGATGCCCTGCCCTGGGGCGGGCACGCACTCGTCGAGCGATAGGGTGGCCGAGATGCGCGAGGTGAATCCGAGCCGCCGCAACCCGGCCGCGGCCAGCGCAAGGAGATTGTACTCGCCGGCGTCGAGCTTGCGGAGTCGTGTGTCGAGATTCCCTCGCACGTTCTCGAACGACGCTTTCGGGAACAGCGCGCGCAGTTGTGCGATGCGCCGCACGCTTCCGGTCCCGATGCGCCCGGAGCCCACTCGAGCGGCGATACGCGAAAGATCCTGGGGTCTGCCCCCCGTACCGGTACGGGGGTCAGACCCCAGCACGCCCAAGACGAGCGCATCTCGGGGATCTTCACGCTCGAGCACCGCGCCGATGTCCAGTCCATCGGGCAGCACCGCCGGCATGTCCTTGCTGCTGTGCACGGCGAGATCGACGTCACCGCTCAGCAACGCGTCTTCGATTTCCTTGACGAAGAGGCGCTTGCCCCCGATTTCAGAGAGCGGCTGCTCCTGCAGCCGATCGCCCGACGTTTTGATGACGACGATCTCGCACGCGGGACCGCCCGCAGACGCGATGCGCTCTGCGACAAGCCTCGCTTGAAAAAGCGCCAGCTGACTTCCTCGGCTGCCGAGACGAAGCGTGCTCACTGTGGACGTTTCTTCGCGGTCCGAGTGGGCCCCGCGGTGGTCAGCGAGCCTTCGTCGGCGGAATCGTCGCCGGTCAGGCCGAAGAGCCGGTTCAGGGCGTCGCTGTAGGCGGCGACGGTGTCGGCATCGGCAGTCGCCTTCAACTGTTCCGTGGGGTTGATCAGCAGTTTTTCAAGAATGAGCCGTGTGATTTCCTCGACGCGCGCCCGCGCTTCTGGCGGCAGCGACGCGAGCTTCGGTTCAAGGCGCCGCAGCTCGGATTGTCTGATCGTCTCGAATCGCTGTCTGAGCGCCACGATGGTCGGCACGGCGCTGCGCGAGTTGAGCCAGCCGACGAATTTCCCGACCTCCTGTGCGACAATCTTTTCCGCCTCGGATGCGACGGTCCCGCGCTTCGAGATGTTTTCCTGCACGACCGCCTGCAGGTCGTCGATGTTGTAGAGAAAGACCTGCTCGAGATCGCCCGCACCCGCTTCCACATCTCTCGGCACGGCGATGTCGATGATGAAGAGGGGCCGCTGCCGGCGCGCCTTCATCGTCTGCGAGACGAGCGCGTGCGAGACGATGGGCGTGCTGGCGCCTGTCGCCGTGATCACGATGTCGGCCTCGACGAGCCCGGCGTTCAGCGATTCCCACGGCATCGCCGTGCCGCCGATCGATTGCGCGAGCGCCGTTGCGTGGGCGACGGTCCGGCTCGTGATGATCAGGCGGCTGATGCCCTGCGACTGCATGTGGATCGCCGTGAGCTTGCCCATCTCGCCGGCGCCAAGAACGAGGACGGCACGTCCTTTCAGGTTGCCGAAAATCTTCCGCGCGAGTTCGACGGCCGCATAGCTGACCGACACCGCGCCCTCGGCGAGAGCGGTTTCCGTTCGCACGCGCTTGCCGGCGGCGAACGCCGAATGGAAGAGCTTGTTCAGCATGGGGCCCGTGCAGCCCATTTCCGACGCGACGCCGAAGGCGTCTTTGACCTGGCCGAGAATCTGCGGCTCGCCCATCACGAGCGAATCCAGGCCGGACGCCACGCGAAACAGGTGCGTCACCGCTTCCTGCCCGCTCTTCGCGTAGATATGCGGCGCCAGCTGGTCGCCGGGAATGCCGTGAAACTCCGAGAGAAACTGCTGGATGGCCGCGCGCGTGCTCTCGGGCTCATCGCAGCCCACGTAGAGCTCGACCCGATTGCACGTCGAAACGATGGTCGCCTCGTGCTGTGCGCCAGTACCCGGACAACGCGGTCAACGCGCGGTCGACACCCCGGGCCGAGAAGTCGAGCCGCTCTCTCAGCTCGATGGGCGCGGTGCGATGACTGACGCCGACCAGGAGAAGCTGCATGCTAGAAGTTGTGGCTCGTCGTGAAGAAATAGCTTACCGGTACGAAATTCAACAGCACGATCCCGAATCCGACCGCCGACAACCACGCCGCCCTGCGGCCGCGCCATCCCATCCCGCGCTGTGCGTACAACTCGAACGAGTACACGGCCCAGCACAACACGGCCACGAAGATCTTCGGGTCTGCCATCGACATCGACGACCGCGCGGAGTCCGGTGACGGCTGAAGCTGCGAGGCCCAGATCCCGCCCGTGATGAGGCCGACGGTCAGGAACAGCCAGCCGATCTTCACCGCGCGCAGATTCATCTCGTCGAGGACGTTCAGCGACGGAAGTCGTTCGTAAAAGAACCCGAGATCTTTCGCCTTGATTTCCTTGAATTGCAGCATATAGGTCACGCCGAGCACTCCGGCCAGCGCGAAGCTCGCATAGGCGAAGAGCAGCGACGACACATGAACGCCGAACCAGGGGCTTTCCAGAATCGGCAGTCGGGGCTCGGGAACAGCCGCACTCAATGTCGGAATCGCCTGCAGTGCCACGAGCAGCGGCAGGATGAACACGCCCATCGCGCGCTCGCCCGTCGTCAGCTCGAGGTAAAGGTACGACAAGGCGAGCAGCCAGACGAAGGACAAGATCGCCGCCGTCGTGCTCGTGGAGGGCACATGCCCCACACGCATGGTCTCCATGCCGATGACGAACGTATGCGCAAAAGCGGCCACCACCAGCAGCACCGTTGCGAGCCGGCTCGTTGCGAACGTGCGCCGCGAGAACTGGACGGCATAGGCCGCACTCGCCGCGGCATAGAGAAGCAACAGAAGGACGTTCATTGCCATGATTATCGGCCAAAAAAGGGGTCGGGAGGGGTTTTCGCGGGCGCCGGGAGAAAACCCCTCCCGACCCCGTCTTCGTTACTTGGAGCTGGCGGGAGCGGCCGAAACCGACGGCGCGAAGTATCCCTGCTTGGTGCGTGCCTGCACGTTCGGGCGGGCCACTCGAACCACGAGACGACGCCAGGCGCCGTCTCGCCGGGGATTTTTCGAGGTATAGCCGATTGTGTACTGGCTCGATAGCTCATCGTAAATCTGCCCGTAGACCGAGGCCAGGCTCTTGATGTCGGCGGGGAAGAACGCCCGCCCGCCGGTATCCGTCGTCAGCTGGCGAAGCGCGTAAGTGGCCTCGCGGAACCCTTTCGACTGGGTGCCCGACCCGTCTTCCATGAGCCCGATGGCATAGATCGCCGTCTCCGAGCGCCGGGCGAGATCGAGCACGTCGTCGAACGACACGAGGCTCGACGTATCCTCGCCGTCCGACAGCAGCACGATGGCCTGTCGCCGTATTTCTTCTTCCTGGCGGACCGGAATTTTCTTGAGGCCTTTGAGGGAGATGTAAAGCGCGTTGTTCAGCGACGTCGACCCGCCCGCAACTGTCTTACGGATCGCCTGCTCGAGCTCGGCCGGATTGTTCGTGAACTTCTGCAACACTTCGGCGCGGCTGTCGAACCCGATGACCTCGCCCATGTCCGTCGGACGCAACTTGCGGACGAACCCGATGGCGGCATCCTGTGCCGTCGACATGCGATCTTCCATGCTCGAGCTCGTGTCGATGAGCAGCGACAGCGCGACCGGCAGGTTGGTGCGGTTGAAAAGGGTGAGCTCCTGCTTCACGCCGTCTTCGAAGATCTCAAAATCCTTTTCGGTGAGGTCCGTGATGTAGCGGTTGGTGGGATCGGTGACGGTGACATTCATCGACACCACATCGATCGCCGATCGGAACGACGGTTGTTGAGCCGCCGTCAAGAGCGGCGCTGCCAACACTGCTGCCAGCGCGAGGACGACGAACGGTCTCAACTGCATAGGGTACCAAGGCCAGTATAGGTTCGCGCTCTGGGGGCGTCAAGCACGCCAAGCGAGACAAAAACCCTTGTAAATCTTAGATTTGCGTTTCTTGACGGTTATCCGCCCGCATGCTATAAACACGCCGTTTCCCACACGGTCGTCGACCGCGGTCCAGACTCCACACGATGCTCAACGCATATATTCCGATCTTTATCTTCCTGCTCGTCGCCATCGGGTTCGCGCTGTTCACCCTGATGATGTCGCAGCTGGTGCAGTCGAAGAAGTACAACAAGGTAAAGCTCGAACCGTATGAGTGCGGTATCGAACCAGTCACCGACGCGCGCGACCGCTATAGCGTCCGGTACTACCTTGTCGCCATGCTGTTCGTCATCTTCGACGTGGAAACGGTTTTCATGTTTCCGTGGGCGGTCATTGTCGACGAGCTGGCGCTGTTTGGCCTGATTGAAATGATCATCTTCCTGGCGATTCTGGTGACCGGATACGCCTACGCCTGGAAGAAGGGCGCGCTCGACTGGGCGTAGCCAAGCTCCAATGTCTGGCCGGGGGCCGGACCGACGATTCGAATGACTGAAGAGCCCAAGGAACCAAAGGCGGCCGGCGACAAACCTGCGAGTGACGTCCAGGGGGAGCCACTCAAGGGGGAAGTTTCACGTACGGATTCACCAGGTGCCGGCGCCTCAGCGGCGCCGACGGCACCAGCCCCGCCGCAACCAGCGGCGCCGGCAGCCCCGGCTGCCGCGAAGCCTGCGGCGCCTGCTCCACCCAAGCCCGCGGCCCCGGGCGCCGCAGCGGCACCCGCGGCCAAGCCGGCTCCGCCAGCGAAACCGGCGGCCCCCGCACATGACACGAAGGTCGCGCCGCCTTCAGGGCCGACCGATCCGCCTCCACCGGCGGGCGCGGAAATCCCAGCATTCATCACGGCCCTGCAGGCCGCCATTCCGGGTGGAGTAGAGCAGGTCAGCTTCTATGTCGGCGACTGGACCGTGATCGTGCCCGTCGCGAAGCTGCTCGATGTGGGCCGCTTCCTGCGTGACACGCCGGAGGCCGCCTTCAACTTCTGCTCCGACGTGACGGCCAGCGACTGGCCGCCGCGCCCGCAGCGTTTCGACGTCATCTACTGCCTCTTCTCGACGCGCCATCGCAAGCGTGTCCGCATCAAGGTCCGCGCCGCCGAAGGCGAGGCCGTGCCCTCGGTCTGTGGTCTCTGGCCGGCGGCCAACTGGCTCGAGCGCGAGGTCTACGACCTGTTCGGCGTCAATTTCACCGGCCATCCCAATCGGAAGCGAATCCTGATGCCCGACGACTGGCAGGGACATCCCCAGCGCAAGGACTACCCGCTCGAGGGTCCTGGCGAGCTGTTGATGGAGAACCCGCTCGACTGGTTGAAGCTCAAGCAGGCACGCGAAGAGTCGGAGATCGAATGACGACAGAAACCCGTCCGATGTTCGACACCGAAGAGCTGGTCATCAACATGGGACCACAGCATCCCAGCACGCACGGCGTGCTGCGCGTGGTGCTGCGCCTCGACGGCGAGAAGGTGGTCGACTCCGAGGTCGTCATCGGCTATCTGCATCGCGGCATCGAGAAGCTCAGCGAGAACCGCAACTGGACGCAGATCATCCTGCTGACCGACCGCATGGACTACGTCGCGGCGGCCACCAACAACGTCGGCTATTGCCAGACCGTCGAGAAGCTGATGCAACTGGAAGTGCCGAGGCGCGCGCGGTACGTGCGCACGGCCATCTGCGAGCTGCAGCGCATCGCGAGCCACTGCCTGTGGCTCGGCACGCACGCGATGGACATCGGCGCGATGACGGTGTTCCTCTATGCGTTTCGCGAGCGCGAGCTCATTCTCGATTTGTTCGAGGAATATTGCGGCGCGCGGCTCACGTACAACTCGATGCGGATCGGCGGCCTGCCGCTCGATATTCCCGTCGGCTGGGACAAGAAGGTGCTCGAGTTCTGCAACATCATGTCGGAGAAGGTGGATGAGTACGAAGAGCTGCTCACCCACAACCGCATCTGGCTCGAGCGCACGCGCGGCATCGGCGTCATCACGGCCGAACAGGCGATCGCGATTGGCCTCAGCGGCCCGCCCCTTCGCGGATCGGGCGTACCGAAAGACGTGCGCAAAGACGAGCCGTACGCCGCCTATGACGAAATGAAATTCGAAGTGCCGATTGGCACGGCGGGTGATACATACGACCGTTACCTCGTGCGGCTCGAAGAATTCCGGCAGTCGATCAAGATCATCCGGCAGGCGATTCAAGGCCTGCCCGAAGGGCCGATTGTCGGAAAGGTTCCGCGACTCATCAAGCCCCCCGCCGGGGAGACGTATCACCCCATCGAGTCTCCGAAGGGTGAGATCGGCTACTTCATCGTCAGCGACGGCAAATCGACCAATCCGTACCGGTTCCGCGTGCGCCCGCCGTCGTTCTGCAATCTTCAGGCGCTTCCCCAGTTGATCAAGGGGCACCTCGTCGCCGACGTCGTCGCGCTCATCGGCTCGATTGACGTCGTCCTTGGAGAGGTGGACAGGTGATCGACACCTACGTCATCCCCCTCATCAAAATTCTCTTCGTGCTCAACGCAACGCTCGTAGGGGTCACCTACATGGTGTTGCTCGAGCGCAAGGTCATCGCGTGGGTGCAGGTGCGTCTCGGTCCGATGCGAGTGGGACCGTACGGCGTGCTCCAGCCGATCGCGGATGCCATCAAGCTGATCCTCAAGGAAGACATCACTCCGACGCGGGCGGATAAGTGGGTATTCACGGCCGCGCCGATCATCGTCATGGTGCCGGCGCTCATTACCTTCGCCGTCATTCCATTTGGATCGGACGTTCATCTCTTCGGCCGTGACATCAAGCTGTACATCACTGACGTCAACGTCGGCCTGCTCTACATCGTGTCGGTCGCCTCGATTGGCGTCTACGGAATCATCCTCGGCGGGTGGGCGTCGAACAGCAAATTCCCGCTGCTCGCGAGCCTGCGCGCATCGGCACAGCTCATCAGCTACGAAGTGGCCGTGACGATGACGCTCGTCAGCCTCATCATGACCGCCGGCTCGTTGAGCATGGTGAAGATCGTCGAGGCGCAGTACAACGCGAACCTGTGGTTCATCTTCGTGCAGCCGGTCGCCTTCGTGCTGTTCTTCATCGGCGGGCTCGCAGAAACCAACCGCGCGCCGTTCGACATGGCGGAGGCCGAGCAGGAGCTCACAGGTGGCTTCCACACCGAGTACAGCGGCATGCGGTTCGCGCTGTTCTTCCTTGCCGAATACGCGAACATGATTGTCGTCTCCTCGGTGGCGACGACGCTGTTCCTCGGTGGGTGGCTGGCGCCGTTTCCGAATGTCGCCGCGCTCAACTTCCTCGAGTTCGTTCCGGGATGGATCTGGTTCCTGCTCAAGACGTTCATTTTCCTGTACGTCTTTCTGTGGGTGCGCGCGACGCTGCCGCGCTATCGCTACGACCAGCTCATGCGACTGGGATGGAAGGTCCTCATTCCCGTGGCCATCGCCAACGTGATCGTGACGGGCATTGTGAAGGTGCTCTTGTAGATGGGCGAAGCCATCGCGTTTTACGTCATTTCGGCGCTGATACTCGGGTTCGCGCTGCTGGTCGTGACCACCCGGAACACCGTGCACGCGGTGCTGTTTCTGGTGCTGAACTTCCTTGCGGTCGCCGCCCTCTATATCCTGCTGACCGCGCAGTTCCTTGCGGTCATCCAGGTGCTCGTCTATGCGGGCGGCATCGTCGTGCTCTATCTGTTCGTCGTCATGCTGGTGAATTTGAAGCGGCCGCCGGAAGATCATTCCGCGCCTCAGCGCCGGTCATGGCTCGGCTTCGCGTTGTCCGCCGCGGTGCTCGCCCAGCTGGCCGCGATTCTCGTGTGGGGCGGGTTTGGCGTGGCGACCGATTCGACGGCCGCCCAGAACAGCGACCTCGCGCTGAACAACGTCGAGCGCATCGGCATGCTGCTGTATACCGATTACCTGATCCCGTTCGAGGTCGCGTCGATGCTGCTGCTTGTCGCGATGGTCGGCGCCATCATCCTGGCCAAGCGGGAGCTCTGATGATTACACCGACCCACTACATGCTCTTGTCGGCGGCGCTGTTCATGATCGGCGTCATCGGCGTCATGCTGCGCCGCAACATCATCGTGATCTTCATGTCGATCGAGCTGATTCTGAACGCCGTCAACATCAATCTCATCGCGTTCTCGTATCAGCTGCAGAACGGCATCGGGCAGGTGTTCGCCATTTTCGTCATCGCAGTGGCCGCGGCCGAAGCAGCAGTGGGACTCGGCATCATCCTCGCTTTCTATCGCAACAAAGAAACGGTCAACATCGACGAAATGAATCTCATGCGGTGGTAGGCCACACGGGCGGTTGAGCGAAAAAAAATGGACCTTATCTGGTTGATTCCGATCCTTCCGGGCATAGGCGCCGCGATTAACGGGCTGATCGGCATTCGTTCGTTCAATCGACAGACCGCGGGGCTCGTGGCGTGCGGAACGATGGCCATCGCTCTCGCGCTGTCCCTGAGCGCGTTCTGGCAGATGCTCGGCCTGCCGCCGGAGGCGCGCGATCATGTCGTGACGCTCGGTTACTGGATTCCGCCGATTCCGCTCCAGACCGTCAGCGGCATCGGCTCGTTTGAAATCCCCTGGGCGTTCCGCCTGGATCCGCTCTCGGGAATGATGATCCTCGTCGTCACCGGCATCGGATTCCTGATTCACGTCTATTCGACCGCGTACATGCAGGACGAGCCGCGCGGCGGGTACGCGCGCTTCTTCTGCTACCTCAACCTGTTCTGCTTCTTCATGCTGGTCCTGGTGCTGGGCAGCACCTTCCTGACGATGTTCGTCGGATGGGAAGGTGTGGGCCTCTGCTCCTACCTGCTGATTGGCTACTGGTACGAAAAGAAGAGCGCGTCGGACGCAGGGAAAAAAGCCTTCATCGTGAACCGGATTGGCGACTGGGGCTTCGTCCTCGGCGTGTTTCTGATCTTCTATACCTTCGGCACGCTCGATTTCCGCGCGGTCGCGCACGGTGCGTCGTTGATGCCCGTCGAAACACAATTCGGCGTCATCTCGCTCATCTGCCTGCTGCTGTTCATCGGCGCGACCGGCAAGAGCGCCCAGATTCCTTTGTATGTCTGGCTGCCGGACGCGATGGAAGGTCCGACGCCGGTTTCGGCGCTCATCCACGCGGCGACGATGGTGACGGCGGGCGTTTACATGGTGGGCCGCAATGCCGTGCTCTTCGCGCACGCCCCCATCGTGGCCGAGATCGTGATGATTGTGGGGGCCCTCACGGCGGTGATGGCCGCCACGATTGGCCTCGTGCAGTACGACATCAAGCGCGTGCTCGCTTACTCGACGGTCTCGCAGCTTGGTTACATGTTTCTTGCGATGGGTGTCGGGGCGTACGCGACCGCGCATGGATGGCCGCACATCGGCCTGGCCGCATTTGCGGCGGGCGCATTCCACTTGATGACGCACGCGTTCTTCAAGGCGCTGCTCTTCCTTGGCAGCGGCTCGGTCATCCACGCGATGGGCGGCGAGCAGGACATGCGCAAGATGGGCGATCTCAGACGCTACATGCCGGTTACCTACATGACGATGATGATCGGCACCCTGGCAATCGCCGGCATCTTTCCCCTCGCCGGGTTTTTCAGCAAGGACGAGATCCTTTTTCGTGCATTCCTGACCAACAAAATCATCTGGGGCTTCGGCGTCATCACCGCGCTGATGACGGCGTTCTACATGTTCCGGCTGATGTCGATGACCTTCCTCGGCAATTACCGCGGACCGCAGTGGGAACACACCACGCCGGCGGCGGCGCATGCGGCGGCCGCCCACGGAGTGCCGCATCCCGCCGATGCGCATGCGCACGGCCAGGCACACAAGGCGCAGCACGACGTGTCGCACGGCCCTGCCGATCACCACGACGCGGCCCACGACGCACATGGCGGGCACGGACACGGTCCGTGGCACGGCCCGCACGAGTCACCGCAGGCGATGACGCTGCCGCTCATGGCGCTGGCTGTCGGAGCGATCGTGGCAGGCTTCGTGAGCATTCCGCCCGCGCTTGGCGGCGGTGCTGCGCTCGAGCATTTCCTCGAGCCAAGCTTCACGGCGCCAGAGAGCGCGACGGCGGAGGGCGCCGCCGCTCCAGCCGCCGAACCCGCTGCGGAAGCGGCCGCCGGTGAGGCCGCTCACGAAGAGCCCCACATTTCTCGCGGTGCCGAGATCGGCTTGATGGCCTTCTCCGTGATGATCGCGCTGATCGGCATCGGCACGGCGTATCGGTTCTACGTGCTCTCACCGAAGACGGCCGAGGAGCTCAAGGAGCGGTTTGCGGGCGCCCACTCGCTTCTCTACAACAAGTACCTACGTCGACGAGCTCTACAACTCGACGTTCGTCGGCGGCACGATGAAAAGCGCGTTCGGTCTCTGGGGCTTCGATCGCCGCGTTGTCGATGGTGCCGTGAACGGCTCCGGCTGGCTGACGGTGTTCATGTCGTGGGTGTCGAGCCTCATCGATCGGTACGTCGTCGATGGAGCCGTGAATCTCGTCGGGCGCTCTTCGGAAGAATCGAGCTTTGTCTTCCGTCGCGTGCAGACCGGACTTATTCAGAACTACGCGCTGCTGATGCTGGCAGGCGTGTGCGCGTTTGTGAGCATTTACTTGCTCGTGAGGTAGTCCCGTGACGAATGTCGCCGGTTTCCCGTTCCTCTCGCTGATTCTCTTCCTGCCGCTGGCCGGTGCGCTGCTGCTGCTCTTCATTCCGAAAGAGAACAGCGGCGCGATTCGCATGATCGCGAATCTGGTCGCGCTCGCGGGATTCGTCGTGTCGGTGCCGCTCTGGTTCTGGTACAACCCGCAGGATACGAGCTACCAGTTCGTCGAGCGGATGCCGTGGATTCCGTCCATCGGCGCTCAGTATTTCCTCGGCGTCGACGGCTTCAGTGCGCTTCTCGTGCTGCTGGCGACGCTGTTCGGTTTTATCGCCATCCTGTCGTCGTGGACGGCCATCACCGAACGCGTGAAGGAGTACTACATCTTCCTGCTCATCCTGCAGACCGGCATGGTGGGCGCGTTCGTCAGCCTCGACTTCCTCCTGTTCTTCCTGTTCTGGGAAGTCATGCTCGTCCCGATGTATTTCCTCATCGGCATCTGGGGCAGCGATCGCCGCCTGTACTCGGCCATCAAGTTCTTCCTCTACACGCTCGTGGGCAGCGTGGTCATGCTGCTCGGCATTCTGGCGCTCTACTTCTACAACTACAGCGTCACCAACGTGTATACCTTCGACATCACGCAGTTCCAGCAGCTGAACGTGCCGTACAACCTGCAGTGGTGGGTGTTCCTCTCGTTTTTCCTCGGGTTCGCGGTGAAAGTGCCGATGTTCCCGTTCCACACCTGGCTGCCCGATGCGCACACCGATGCACCGACCGCCGGCTCGGTCATTCTGGCGGCCGTCCTGCTGAAAATGGGCACGTACGGCTTCATCCGGTTCTCGCTGCCGATACTTCCAGATGCGACCCGCGCCTTCGTACCGATGATGGTGACGCTGTCGATCATCGGCATCGTGTACGGCGCGCTGTGTGCGATGGCGCAGCAGGACTGGAAGCGTCTCGTGGCGTACTCGAGCGTCAGCCACATGGCGATGGTCATGCTCGGCATGTTTGCGCTCAATCCGGTCGGCATCATGGGCAGCATCGTGCAGCAGCTCAATCACGGCATCTCGACCGGCGCGCTCTTCCTCCTGGTGGGCAATGTGTACGAGCGGCGGCACACCCGGCAAATCTCTGAATACGGCGGCTTGTCCAAAGTGATGCCTGTCTACGCCACCGTGTTCCTCGTCATGACCATGTCGTCGATTGGCCTGCCCGCCTTGAACGGATTCATCGGCGAGCTTCTGATCCTGCAGGGCGTGTTCGTCGCCAACAAGATCTGGGCGGCGTTCGCGGCCAGCGGCGTGGTGCTGGGTGCCGCGTACATGCTGTGGCTCTATCAGCGGACGATGTTCGGAAAGATCGAGAACCCGAAGAACGAACATCTGCTCGATCTCAATTTCCGTGAGTTAGCGACCTATGCGCCGCTGCTGATTCTCGCGGTGTGGATCGGCCTCTATCCGAAGCCCTTCATCGATCGGCTGCAGACGTCGGTCGATCGCGTCGTTCTGCGCATTAACCCGGAGTATCGCGCGCAGGTCTCGAACCCGAACGCGAACCGGCAGCCCCGAACCACGAACCCGGCACTCCGAACGCAGAACCTGGAACTCAGAACCCAGAACCTGGAACTCCGAACCCAGAACCCGGAACCCGGAACTCGGAACCCGGAACCCCGAGGTTCACGGTAGTGCCTGCCGGCATCAACCTCAGCGATTTCTTCTATCTGCTGCCGGAAATCGTTCTCACGGCCGGTTCGCTGCTTCTGCTGCTCGCCGACCTCATGGTCCCGCGCAACAAGCAGTCGATTCTGGCGTGGGTCACGCTGGCGATACTCGGCGCGACGGCGATCGCGCTCGTTCCCGTCGCCGGTGCGAATGTTCAGGTGTCACGGGGGTTGATCGCGGTCGATACGTTCGCGCTGTTCTTCAAGGTGTTGTTTCTGATCGCTGCCGCACTCACGGTGTTGATGAGTGTTCGCTATCTGGAGGTCGAAGGCACGCGGGCGGGGGAGTACTACTTCCTCATTCTCTGCGCGACGCTCGGCATGATGTTCATGGCCGGCGGAACGGACCTGATCACGCTCTTCATCGGTCTCGAAACGATGGCGATCTCGTTCTACATCCTGACCGGCTTCCTCAAGCCAAGCCGAAAGTCGAACGAAGCCGCCGTGAAGTATTTCCTGCTGGGCGCGTTCTCGCTGGGCATCCTGTTGTACGGCATGTCTATCCTGTACGGACTGTCGGGCACGACGAACCTGCGCACGATTGCGACGGGGCTCGCGGGACAGGAACGGGATCCGCGCCTCATCCTCGCGGTCATCCTCGTCGTGGCGGGCATGGGCTTCAAGATTGCCGCCGTGCCGTTTCACATGTGGGCGCCCGACGTGTACGAAGGGGCGCCAACGCCCATCACCGGTTTTCTCTCGGTTGGGTCGAAAGCCGCGTCGTTTGCGATGTTGCTGCGGATCTTCATCGAGAGCCTGCCCACGATGCGCGTGTCGCTGGCGAGCGCGCCCACGATGGGCGGCGTTGTGGCGCCCGACATCGGCTGGGGCACCTTGTTCTACGTGCTCTCCATTGTCACGATGACGGTCGGGAATTTTGCGGCGCTCACGCAGAGCAACCTGAAGCGGATGCTCGCGTATTCGTCGATCGCGCACGCCGGCTATCTGCTCATCGGCGTGGTTGCCGGCACCTCGCGCGGAGTCACCGCGATGCTGGTCTATCTGTTTGTGTATGCCTTCATGCAGCTCGGCGCGTTCACGGTGCTCGCGCTGATGCGGCGAGAAGACGTCGTCGGTGACGAGCTGAAGGATCTGAACGGTCTGCTCTTCCGTCAGCCGTTCGCCGCGGTCGCGATGCTGCTGTTCATGCTGTCGCTCGGCGGCATCCCGCCTACCGCCGGTTTCATGGGGAAGTTCTGGCTCTTCGGCGCCGCGATTGAGTCGGGGTACGTCTGGCTGGCGGTGATCGGCGTGCTCAACAGCGCCGTGTCGCTGTATTACTACATACGCATCGTGGTCTACATGATGCTGAAGAACGAGCCCGCGGGATCGGAGCCGAAGCAGAGCCCGGCGCTGGCGTTTGCGATGGTGGCCGCGGTCGTGGCGACGCTGTTTCTCGGCATGTATCCACAGCCGTTGTTCGAGTTCGCGCAGGCATCGGCGGCCACGCTGGGGGCCTCGACCAGCAGCCAGACCCTGCGGTGAAGAGGGCAAAACTTCACACTTTTGGGCCTGAAATCGCACGCTGGTGCTGGTGAACTTTTTCACAAGGTATGCTATATTCAACATGCCTGATGAAACGGATTTCCTCGCTCGGTCCTTCCGGTTCATGCAGGAGTCTGTCCGCAAAGCCGGACCCGCAGCGGCTGCCAGCTATACGCTGATTGGCGCCATCATCCTGCTCGGAGGAATTGGATACGCAATCGACGAATGGCGCGGCACGTCGCCCTGGTTCCTGCTGGGCGGTCTGCTGCTGGGGATCGTGGTGGGCTTTTACGAGCTCGCAAAGACCGTCTGGCGCCAAGGGCACGGCAAGGGATAAGGGGCGCGACGACGGTTGAAACCCGTGTTCTGGCTCGCGACGGGCAGCGTGCTGTCGGCGGCCCTGCTGGGCATGTGGTTCGGCCGCGAAGTCTGGCTCGGCATGCTCGGCCCGCTGATGGTCGTGAGCGCGACCTGGGTGATGACCGAGCGGGTGTACAGGGCGAATCCTGAGCGGCTGACCGCGCTTGTCATCACCGCCTTCGCGGGAAAGCTGGTTTTCTTCGGCGGGTACGTCGCACTGGCGATTGGCGTCCTCGGCGTGCAGCTGATGCCGTTCGCGGCGAGCTTTACGGGCTATTTCATCGCGCTACACATGGTCGAGGCGCTCCTGTTGAAGCGCCTCTTTGTTTGAGACGACGAGATAAATGCAGGCTCAAGAACACGCGGCGCAGGCAGCACACGACGCAGCGCAGACCGCCACACACGGCGGCAGCCATGCGGCGTCTGGAGGCTTCGACGCGGGCACCACGATCATCAACCACGTCTCCAACAGCTCGCATGAGCATCCGCTGATTCACCTGCCGACCATCGCGGGAATCGATCTGTCGGTCACCAAGCACGTCTTCATGCTCTGGCTGGTTGCGGCACTTCTGCTCCTGCTGGTCACCACGGCCGTGCGGCGATATCTGAAATCCGGCCGACCGGTCCCAACGGGGTTCATGAATGGCATCGAAGCCGTCGTGGTCTTCGTCCGCGACGACATCGTCCAGCCGAACGTCGGCCGCAAGTGGGTGAATACCTGGACCCCGCTCATCCTGACGTTCTTTTTCTTCATCCTGTCGGCGAATGCGATCGGCCTGATTCCGATCTTTGACGTCATCGCGCTCGTCGATCATTACCTGCTGCACACCGCGTCCGACTCGTTCCTGAAGCAGGTGGTTCATGGGGGAACGACGGCGACGGCCAATTTCAACGTCACGGCGGCGCTCGCGACCATCACGTTCGCGGCCATTATCGTCGCCGGTAGCAAGGCCCATGGCGTCGTGAAGCATTGGATGAACCTCGTGCCGCACGGCCTGGCATGGCCCATTTACATTTTGCTCATCCCCATCGAGATCATGGGCATGTTCGTCAGACCGTTTGCATTGACGATGCGACTTGCCGCGAACATGACGGGCGGGCACATCGCGATTCTTGCGATTCTGTCGTTTGTCTTTCTGTTTGCCGAGAAGTTCGGCCGGGCGCTCCCGGGCATTGGCGTGGGCCTGGTGATGTCGGTGCCGCTCGCTGTCGGGATTTCGGCTCTGGAAATCATCGTCGTGATGGTTCAGGCATACGTGTTTACGTTGTTATCTGCGGTTTTCATCGGCATGGCCATTCATGTGCATCACTAGTCGAAAGGACAGAGAATGAATAGCGTACGTTTCGTCGGCAGGATTTCAGCGATTGCGATGTTCGTCGCCCTCGCAGGCAGTTCAGTGTTCGCGCAGGAAGCGGCGCCCGCCGGTGGAAATGCCGCTGTGCTCCACCTCTTCGGCGCGGCCATTGGCCTGGGCATGATCGTGATTGGCGCGGCGCTGGGTATCGGCAAGTTCGCCGCCGCTGCGGCGGAAGGCATTGCGCGACAACCGGCAGCAGCTGCGCAGATCACCGGCGCCGTGAACCTGCCGCTGTTCCTTCTCGAAGGCGTTGCGATTCTTGCGGAAGTCTTCGTGCTCCTGATCGTGCTCGGCTAGGAAGGATCTTATGGACAACCCTCTGGTCCAGGTGGATCCGGGTCTTTTCATCTGGACCATCGTCACGTTCCTCGTCCTGTTGACGCTGCTCGCCAGATTCGCGTGGCGGCCGCTGCTGCAGGCGCTGGCCGCGCGCGAGGAAACGATCCGCAAGTCGCTCGCGGACGCCGAAAAGGCGCGCCAGGAGCTCGAACGCCTGAATCAGCAATCGGAAGCGATCATCCGGCAGGCGCGGGTCGAGGCCGAGTCCATCGTGGGAGCGAGCCGCGCCGATGCGGAACGGCTGCGAGGCGAGCTCCGGGAAAGGGCGCGCGCCGAAGCTGAAGGCATTCTCAAGAATGCCGAACGGCAGATTCAGCTGGAGACCGCGCGTGCGCTGGAGCAGATTCGCCACGAAGCGGCGGATCTGTCAGTGGCGATTGCGTCGAAGCTGATTCAGAGGAACCTGACGAAGGAAGACAACGAGCGGCTCATCGCAGACGCGCTGAAGCAGCTGCAGTAGGCGGCTACTGTTTCAACATCTGCGCGGCTTGCTGCCCGTCAGGCGACGCGGGATCGAGATCGATCACGCGCGTCAGATGGCGCGATGCGGTCGCGCGATCCCCCGCGGCGCTTGCCAGCGCCGCCAGTTTCATCAGCGGCCGAGTCCAGACGGCGTCGGCGGCCGAGGCTTTCTGGTACCAGTTCTGAGCTTCGGCCGCATTACCCTGCGCTTCTCGCAGCACGCCCATCGCAAACAATCCGCTCGAATCGGCGGCGTCGTTCTTCAGCACTTCCTGATACGCCGCTTCCGCCTCGCCATACGACTTCTTCGCCAGATACGAGTTCCCGATCTGAACATTGACCAGGGTCAACGCCGGCGCTCTTGTCTTGATCTCGCGATACGCCGCGATGGCTTGATCGTGGCGCCCTTCGTCGTACAACACGGCCGCGGCGGCGAGCTGCGCCGATAGCGACTTTGAGTCGACGCCCGCGAGCGCGCCGAACGCCTCGGGCGACTCGCGCCGATCGAGCTTGATGTCGAGGTTGGGGGCAGGTCCGGTCAGACGGATTGCCAGCGGCAGGGTGGTTTCTGCGAACCCGGGCGCCTCGAATGTCAGGCGCCATTCGCCCGAGCGGCTGATGACGAAGACAAAACGTCCCCGGTCATCGGTAGCCGTCGTCAGGGTCAGCGGTGTGCCGAACGTGCGCCCCCCGCCGGTCTCGGCGCGAACGATGGCGCCTCGTATGGTCGCCCCGGTCTCGTCGCGTACGACGCCGCTGATACGGCTCGTCTGCGCCCAGGCGGGCGCCGACAGCAAGAGCGCAACCATAGCAGCCGCCAGCCGGAGAGTCAGGGTGTTCGCCATAAGGGCAGTATATCGCTAGGTGCGTTGGGTGCGATAGGTGCGATAGGTGCGATAGGTGCGGCTAATCGGCCGTTCGCAACCGTCCTCGCAGGGTTTGCCGCATTTGGGCGGCCTCCCGGGATGAAAAGCCCCAATTTGCGGGCTTCAGGCCGCGCAGTTCCTCGTGCGACCACAGTGCCCGCATCAGGCCGAGCCGGGGGTGTTCGGGGCTCCCGAGCAGGAGGTGTCCAATTTCGTGCGCGATCGCGCGTCCGAGCAGTACCCGGCATGCCGGTCGAGGCGCGCTGGGCGATGGCGCGGACCGGAAAGAGGTCGACCGTCATCAGCACGCCGCCCCGCTCATCGCGATCGACCATCGATTCGCCAAGTGCGACAACGCGCTCGGCGCCGTCAACATTCGCCGGCGTCTTGTCGACGATCCTCAGCATCAAATCCCGTCCCGGCGACAGCGGCTCTGTGCACGCGGCGCCGTCCAGCCTGCCCGGCACGCGGCAGTCGATCCATTGCACCGCGATGCGGGCGCTTCTGAAGATCTGTTCGGCTTCGGCCCGCGCGGCTGCGAGCTGGTCGCTCGAGACGTTCGCGTAGTCGTAGGTTCTGACGACCACCGTCGCCTCGCCCTTTGATGCGGCCGCGACCGGCATGGCGGCAGCCACCGTGAGCGACGTCATGAAGAAGAGCACAGTCTTCATGCGTCCACTGTGCGGTCGCCTCACGAGTGCCTCAATGCACGCGAGGTGACGCGCAGGCGAAACGTTGGTGACCCGCTAATTCACTGGACTGACGAGCTTTACCGCACGTTCATATTTTGGTGACATGGCTCGAACGCGCGTGTGGGCTGGTAAACTTCACTATTCGATGTTGCCGCTTGAACGCCGCACGACCAATCTCCGGCGCTTTGGGACCTTCGAGGTCGATCTGCGTGCGCGCGAGCTGCGGAAGGGCGGCATCCGCATCAGGCTTCAGGATCAGCCGTTCGAAATTCTGGCGGTGATGCTCGAAAGGCCCGGCGACGTGGTGACGCGCGAGGAGCTGCGTCAACGCCTGTGGCCGGCCGGCACCTTTGTCGATTTCGAGCACAGCCTGAACGCGGCCATCAAGCGTCTGCGTGCCGCCCTCGGGGACGATGCCGACAACCCGCGGTTTGTCGAGACACTCCATCGGCGGGGTTACCGTTTCATCGCCGCCGTCGAGTCCGAAGGGCAGGCGGTGCGCAACCTGCACGTTGTGCGCCCGCCGGCTGTGGCGCCGGCCAGCGACATCATCAACGTGCGCCTGGTCGTGCTGCCGTTTTCCAACCTCAGCAACGATCCGACGCAGGAATACTTCAGCGACGGCCTGACCGAAGAGATGATCACGCAGATCGGCCGGCTGTGTCCGGGCCGGCTCGGCGTCATCGCTCGAACCTCGTCGATGCTGTTCAAGAAATCGACGAAGAGCGCGAGCGAGATTGGCCGTGAGCTGTCGGCCGACTACCTGCTTGAAGGCAGCGTTCGCGGCGACGCCGATCGCATCCGCATTACGGCGCAGCTGATCGAGACGCGCAGCGAAGTGCACCTGTGGGCCGAGACCTACGATCGTTCGATCGGAGAAACGCTGAACCTGCAGACCGACGTGGCCTCGCACATCGCGCGATCGCTGGCGATGGAGCTCGTCCCCGACCAGGTGGATGTGCTGGGGCGTGCGACACCCCGCCGGACGGAAGCGTATCAGGCATATCTCAAAGGACGCTTTCACTGGAATCGCGGCGGCTTCGAAGGTGTGAAGTCCGCGGTCTCGTACTACGAGCGCGCGTTGGAGCTCGATCCGGAATTTGCGGCGGCCTATTCCGCGCTGGCGCGCGCGCGGATTGCGCTCGCGAACCATTCGAGAGAGCCGGGGCGCGTGCAGCTCGAACAAGCGCGCGCGCTGGCTCTGCGCGCCATCGAGATCGACCCGGGCATTTCGGACGCGCACCTTGCGCTCGCCGAGATACGGCGCATGCTCGAGTGGAACTGGCGGGTGGCCGAAGACGAGTACCCGGACCGCGATCGCGCTGTCGCCGAGCTGCGAAACGGCGCATCGGTTCTACGGGCAGTTTCTCGCGTCCATGTCGCGGTTCGCCGAAGCGAAAGCCGAAGCC
Source organism: Vicinamibacterales bacterium (assembly GCA_963811435.1). Lineage (GTDB taxonomy): Bacteria > Acidobacteriota > Vicinamibacteria > Vicinamibacterales > JAMQPK01 > JAMQPK01. Next base: position 191,207 of record CAWERD010000002.1, on the reverse strand, counting down.
GATCGCGCGTGCGACGTCGATCCGTTCTGCCTCGTGGTGACGACCAGTGCGGCGTGGGTGCGGTATGCCGCCGGCGAGTTCGAGACCGCGATCGATCGCACCCGTCACGTGCTCGACATGGATGCCGGTTATGCGCCCGCGCGCCGCCTCCTGGGAGCGGCCCTGCTGGGGCTCGGCCGGCAGGACGAGGCCGTGGTCGAGCTGACTGCGGCCGTTGGTCCTGATGCCGACGATCCCATCTCGGTAGCCTGGCTCGCGCATGCCACGGCGCTTGCGGGCGCGCGCGAGGAAGCCGGCGCGCTGGTCACCAGGCTCGAGTCATCGGCCCGGAGCGGCTACGTGCCGGGCTATCACCTCGCGCTGGCGCATGTCGGCCTTGGCCATCGCGACGCCGCGTTCGGTTTGCTGGAAAAAGCGTGCACCGATCGCGAGCCGTCGATCGTCAATCTCAGGGTTGAGCCGCGATTCGAGCCATTGCGTCGCGACCCACGCTACGGCGCTCTTCTGCAGCAACTTCGCCTGCCTGAATAGGACGGACGGCGCAGAAGCTTTTCTGACCCCTCTCGCGTGCTTTTGTGACATACTCCGCGCATAAATTTTCAGCTGAATTGCTTTGATTTCCACGGGTTTCGAGGAGGAGTCATGACTGCACGCAGAATCATGGTCGCTGTGCTCGCGGCTGCGAGCCTCACGATCGGCATCTATGCGCAAGGCGGCGGTGCCCAGGGTGGCGGCCGTGCCGGCGGCGGTGGTGGCCGCGCCGGTGGCGGCAACGGTGGTGGACGACAGGCGGAAGCTCCGCAGCCCGGCAACCTCATCACGGGTGCCTGGGGCGAGCAGGCGCTCAAGCCCGATGCCCGCGGGTGGGGCTGGATGGTGAAGTCGTACCTCAGTCCGACCACGCAGCGCCCGCTGTACAACCAGGCGAAAGAGAAGCTCCTGCAGGACAAGCAGGTGACCAGCGTCACGATCTCGACCTTCAACGCCGAGCAGGACCGCGAGTCGAGAAAGCATTGGGATTACATCTGGTTCGAGATGCAGCACAGCACGCTTTCGTTCAACGAAGTGCAACGGATGATCGGCGCCTGCCCCGGTCCCGGCGGCGGCGCTCCGATGATCCGCATGCCCGATGCGCTCGAGGCCAACGTGCAGAAGGCCACCGACCTCGGCGTGCTCGGCATCGTCGTGCCGACCGTTGACGATGCGCTCGAAGCGCGCGACGCGGCTCGTTTTTCGCGCTATCCACCGTTCGGTCGCCGAAGCTCCGGTGCGGGCACGGCCTCCGGATTCTGGGCGAAGGTTCCCGGTGGCTATCGGGCGACGATCAACGACAACTTCCTCGTGGTCGTGATGCTTGAAACGCTCGAAAGCATCATCAATTCGGACGAGATCGCCAATACGTTCGGTCTCGACGTCGTCATTCAGGGCAACAGCGATCTGTCGCAGTTCTCTGGGTGGACCCAGTCAGACGCACGCTACAACAATCTTCTGACCATCAGCCACAATGCGACCCTGAAGGCCGGCAAGTACTGGGGCAACGCGGGTCAGCAGTATCTGACGGGCCATCCGCTGAGCCCGGCTACTCGCTTCGTGCAGAACGGCCCGTCGCATGACGGCTTTGCGTTCCCGGCTCGCGGCCGTGGAGCGGCCGAAGCGCCGGAGCCGACCGTCGGCGTTCCCGGCGGCGAGCAGCCGACTGGCGCGGGGCGCGGTGGACGTCGTGGAGGCGGAGCGCCGCAATAAGTCGCACGACATCCGTGAGTCGAGTCGTAAGTCGAGGTCGCAAGTCAGGGGTCGCGCCGTCGGGGACTCCTGCCTTGCGACTTTCGACTTTAGACTGGTGATTTGCGGCTTACGATTGTTCCAAGGAGGCACAGGTGAGAACCAGAAATGACACAATTACCGCCGTCGCGCTTGCGGCGATCGCGCTCAGCGTGGCCACGCTTTCCGGTCAGCGCGGCGAAAAACCCCCGGCGGAAAAACCGAATATGGTGCACACGCATATCGGTCACGTCATGACGCTGTGGAAGGAAGTCCCAACCGGCCAGGGATTTCTGCCCGTCGCCGTGGGCGACACCAAGATTGCATTGATTCATGCGGGATACATGCAGAAGTCCGCTGACAATCTCGATTCGATCAAGCTGCATGCGGGGCACGTGCTCAATGCGCTCGATCCGAGCGTCGAGCCGAAAGGACCGGGATCGTTTGGCGTGAAGCGTGCGGCCATCGGAGCAGCCCAGCACGTCCAGAATGCCGCGAAAACGGAGGGTGCGTCGAAGGGCGTGCTGACTCACACCGAGCACGTGACGGCATCGCTCGAGAACGTGACGCACTGGACGGATCAGGCCGTGGCGACGGCGCAGAAGATTCGGGCCTTAACGACGGCGGCCGCAGCCGCGCCGCTCATCACCGAGTTGATCGCCCAGCTCAATACCATCTCCAACGGCATCGATGCGAACAAGGACGGCACCATCGGCTGGCAGGTTGGCGAAGGTGGTCTTGCGCAGGCCCAGCAGCATATGGCACTCATGATGAAGGGCGAGGGGCTTCAGTAGTCGGCAGTCGGCAGTCGACAGTCGGCAGTCGACAGTCGACAGTCCAGTCGAGAGTCGCAAGTCTGGGGGCCGCCGAACATATCGGCGGCCTTTTTCATTTGGGCGACGGCCGTCTGAATTCCTCGACTGGCGCTTTGTCGGGCGAGACTTGCTTGTACTGCTGGCCGATACGGCCCGCCATCACTTTCATTCGGGCCGGAAGGGCGGTGGCGATGGTGGCCGACTCGTAGGCCCCGCCTGTGCGCTTGATCATCTCCAGGGTGACGTTGCGGATGAGGCTGGTGCCGGTCGATGTCAGCAGCACGGCGTTGACCATCACCCCGGTCTTCGTGAGCCCCTGCAGCATTTCATTGACGCTCTTGTCGGTGACGCGCTGGCTCATGTCCTGGCCGTCTGTGCTGACGATGACGATCATCGGAAACCGCCGCTCCGCCGTCCGGAGATACCGATCGTAAACCTCATGGATCGATCCAATCAGCGCGTTCCCCATGCTGCGCATGAAGTTGATCTCGCCGACGGCTTCCTGGATTTCGAGGTAGTCGCGCGTGGGCTGTACGCGGACGTTCATCTGGCCACCGGTCGTTACCAGCATCAGCTCGTGATTCGGCGGCAGGGCACTGACGAACTGCTGAAGACCGCGACGGATCTGCGGCAGCGGCTCGAGCGGCGTCTGGCTGTTGTCGACGAGAATCGCGATCCGCATCGGATCGCCGGCCTGTGGGCCCTCCTGCGCCGCAGGCGCACCGGCTAGCGCGAAGGTGAGCGCAATGATGGCAAAAAGTGATTTTCCCATGGGCAGAGAATTGATCTCCGAGAGCCGTACGTCAAGGCCGTTGAGCTCACTCGGCCCCAGATGTGAAAGGATGCGAATGGCTACATCTGATACAGCATGAGATAGACGATCACGCCGGTGACCGACACGTACATCCATGCCGGGAATGTTTTTTTCGCGATGCGCTTGTGCTCGGTGTATCGGCCGCGCAAACCGCGGGAAAGTGTCGAGATTGCCATCGGCAGGATCGCGGCGGCCAGCACGACGTGCGAGATGAGAATGGCGAAGTAGATGTAGCGAATCGTCCCCTGTCCGGTGAACGGACGCGACCCGGCCTGCGCGTGGTAGATGAGATAACTGATCAGAAACAGCGTCGACGAGGCGAATGCCCCAAGCATCGCGTTACGGTGCGCAGTGATCTGTCGTCGCCTGATCAGCACATAGCCGGTCAGCAGGAAAATTCCCGAGATCGCATTCAGGGTGGCGTTGACGGCCGGCAGTACGGTGTAGTCGATCATTGACAAGAAACACAAAAAAGAGCCTGACCCCTACAGCCGATCGATGATCAGCATGCCCCAGAGCAGCGGCAGATAAGTAATCGAGCCGAGGAACAGCAGGCGCGCGCGATCGTCGAGGCGGTTCAGCGCAAACGAGATGGCGAGCCAGAGAAGACCGATGCCGCCGGCGACAGCCCCCACCGCATATGCCGGGCCGGCCATGTGCAGGAAGTAAGGCGCCAGGCTGACGGGCACGAGCAACAGTGAGAACAAGACCGCCTGGCGCGCGGTGCTTCTGCCGTCGGGATGGACAACGGAGGGCAGCGGAAAGCCCGCGCGTCCGAAGTCGTCGCGATACAGCCATGCAATCGCCATGAAGTGCGGAATCTGCCACACGAAGACGATCGCGAAGAGCGCCCACGCTTCGGGCGTCAGCGCGCCGCGCGCGGCGACCCAGCCGATCATGGGAGGCAGCGCCCCAGGCACCGCGCCGATCAGCGTCGCGAGCTGCGAGCGCCGCTTCAGCGGTGTGTAGACGACGTTATAGGAGATGAGGGTCAGGAGCGTCAGGAACGCGGCCAGGAGGTTCGACGTGGCCGCCACAATCACCAGGCCCATCGCCGCGAGCCCGCCTGAGAACACTCTGGCCTCGCCCGGCGTGATGCGTTGAGCCGCGAGCGGCCGCATCCGCGTGCGGCGCATCAGGCTGTCGGTGTCGCGCTCGTAAATCTGGTTGAGGCCCGCCGCCCCGCCGGCGACAAAGGCGATGCCCGCGACGGTCTCGAGAAGGTGGGCCACGTTCAGGGATTCGCCTGCGCCGAGGTAATACCCGATGGCAGCCGTAACGACGACGAGAGAGTTCAGCCGCGGTTTGGTAAGCGCCAGGAAATCGGCGAGACGTTGTGGGAACGTACCCGAAAAAGGGGTCGGGTGCAATTTTTCGCTGATCGTACCCAAAATTGCACCCGACCCCTTTTTCATGCGTGGACCCCGGATTGGCCGAGCTTTGGCGCAACCGGTTGTCGAACGCGGACGGCCGCCGGCGCGGCGCCGTGGAAGCGCACGCGATACGACCGGAGGGTCAGCACCAGCGAAGTCGCAAGCGTCAGTGCGCCCACCACGACATGCGCGGTGTTGATGGCGACGTTCTTTTCAGACCAGATGACGTACGCCCCGAGCGTCACCTGCGTCAACACGAGACAGATGAGCGTTGCGGCGGGGCGGCGGAGTTCAGGCCGGTGCGCATGGTGATAGTGGACGTGCCCCACCGTCGCGGCAATCGCCAGCGTCACAAGCAGCGCGCCCACACGATGTGCGTAATGGATGGCAATCTGCGGCGTCCACTCGGGTGGAAACAATCCGCCGAACACGAGCGGAAAGTCCGGAATGGCCAGCCCGGCGTCGGAATGCCGCATCGTGGCGCCGACAATGATTTGGAGGTAAATGAACGCCGTCGTTGCCGTGGCGACGCGCCGAAGCATTCGGTCGTCGGCCGGCTCGGTCCGGGGCGCGGCCCAGCCGCGCGATGTGAAGAGAGAAATCGCGATCGTCAAACAGAAGAAAATCTGGGCGAGACCGGCATGCGCAGTCGAGACTTCGGTCGGCAGAAAATACCGCACCGTGATTCCGCCAAGGATGCCCTGCACGCACACGGCCGCCAGCGCAATGAATCCGAGATGGCGCATCCATCGCCGTGGTTCCACTCTCCAGATCCAGAGCGCAAGAATGATGGTGAGAAACCCGACGCCGCTGGCGATCAAGCGGTGGCCGTGCTCGTAGAAAATCCCGCCCACCATGTGCTTCATGGGGAACGTGAACATGTTCCAGCCGTAGCTGGTCGGCCAGTCAGGAACGGCGAGGCCCGATCCTGTGCTGGTGACCAGACCGCCCGCAACAATCAACAGGACTGTGGCAGCTGAAACGAGTTTCGCGTAACGGTGTAACCACATCGGGGGAGGAACCTGGAGACCTCAGGCTTCGGACTCCAGGCCCCCGGCCTGAAGCCAGAAGCCCGGAGTCTGCAGTCCGTTGTTACTAATTCGCGCCGCCTGCCGCCTTGAAGGTGAAGTTCGCGTCCGACTTCGATTCCTTTGCCGCGACGGTCAGCGGCATCGTCTGCGAGCCCAGCTTCTCGTGCCACGCGGCGAGCGTGTACGAGCCCGGAGGCAGATTCGGGATGCTGAACGAGCCGTCGGGCTTCGTCACCGCGAAGTACGGGTGATCGAGCACGCCGACATACGCGTTCATCCATCCGTGCACGTCGCACTTGAACGGAATGACGACGGCGTCTTCCTTCGTGGTGAAGGTGTGCGACGTCTTCATGCCCTGGATCGGCTGTGCCGTGTTGAACTCCGTGTTCGTTTTCGGCATCGCATGGATGTTGTGCAGCGTGGCATCGCTGTTGACGATCTCGATGGGCTGGCCGACCTGCACGCCGAAGACGTGCGGGATGTAGTGGCAGCCCTTCTGATCGAAGACGAACGGGGTTGTCGGCGCCGGGAACGATCCGTTGATACCGCTCTGTACGTAGACGAACACGTTGCCGAGCCCGCCAGCCTCGCTGATGAACGTTTCCTGGGTCGGCGAGTGACCCTTGTTGGCCGCGACGCACGCCGGATCGGCTTTCATCTGGATCGGGGCGTTCGCCGGGGGCGTGCCTTCCAGATTGACCTTGCCTGCCACAGTTGCCGCAGTCGCGGGATCAACGGTGACCGCGGGCGCTGCCGGCGCTTCAGTGCTCGGCGCGGGCTGGCTGCCCCCGCCGCAGGCCGCGACGCCGAAACTCAGTACGAGGGAAACCGCGAGAAGTCTTGGATGCATCTAAACTCTCCTGAACGTAGAAAACCAAACCGAACGCGACGACTGTACGTGGGGAACCCTTGGGAATCAAGTTGGTACCGCTACGGGGATTCGAACCCCGGTCCCGTGGCTGAGAACCACGTGTCCTGACCCCTAGACGATAGCGGCCCGATAAATACCCAGAACATCTAATGTTAGTCCGCGCGTTTGGGCGGGTCAACCGGGCGCAGAGCCGCTTGCACCTCGGCAGAGTCGAATATAGAATCGCCCATCAAATTGAACCAGGGGCTCGGCGTCCCTTCCTCGTCGGCAAAACAGACTTTCAGCGGTAGGCTCAATTTTAGTTGAGCCGTACGAAAAGGAGTCACGCAGTTGGATAACGTGACGACAGCGGGACACGCACCGGTTGGCGCCCACGCGCACGCACACGATCACCACCACGAACAGAGCTTCGTGACGAAGTGGATTTTTTCCCAGGACCACAAGGTCATCGGGATTCAATACACGATAACGGCGCTGCTGTTTCTGCTCTTCGGCTTCGGTTTGATGGCGCTGATGCGCTATCAACTGGCGTTCCCGATGTCGCCAATTCCGGTCATCGGGTCGCTGCTCGGCGCCGCGAACGCGCCGGGCGGCATCATGCTGCCGGAGTTCTACAACCAGCTTGGCGCCATGCACGGCACCATCATGGTGTTCCTGGGCGTCGTGCCCCTCGCGGTCGGCGGCTTCGGCAACTACGTGATGCCGCTGATGCTGGGCGCGCCCGACATGGCGTTTCCCAAGCTCAACATGGCGAGCTACTGGGTGTACTTCATCGGTGGCGTCGTCATGCTGGCGAGCTTCTTCATGCCCGGCGGCGCCGCGCAATCGGGCTGGACGTCATATCCGCCCCTGTCGATCATCACGGCGACCAATGGCCAGACGTGGTGGCTCACCGGCATGATCTTCCTGATCACGTCGTCGCTGCTGGGCTCGATGAACTTCATCGTCACCATCATCCAGCTGCGCGCGAAAGGATTGGGATTCTTCCGTCTACCGTTCTTCGTCTGGGCGCAGTTCGTCACGAGCTTCCTGCTGCTGCTCGCATTCCCCCCGCTCGAAGCGGCGGGCGTGCTGCAGTTGATGGACAAGGTCGCGGGCACGAGCTTCTTCCTGCCAAGCGGGCTCGTGGTGGGCAACCGTCCGCTCGAAGTCGCAGGCGGCGGCAACGCGCTGATGTGGCAGCACCTGTTCTGGTTCCTTGCCCATCCTGAGGTGTACGTGCTGATTCTGCCCGCGATGGGCATCGTCAGCGAGATCATCGCCAACAACACGCGCAAGCCGCTCTGGGGCTATCGCGTGCTGGTTTACGCCATCATCTTCCTCGGGTTCATGTCGTTCATCGTCTGGGCGCACCACATGTTCATGACCGGCATGGGCACGACGATGAATTCGTTCTTCCAGACGACGACGATGATCATCTCGATCCCGTCGGTCATCATCCTGAGCGCGCTGTTCCTGTCGCTGTACGGAGGGTCGATTCGCTATAACACGCCGATGCTCTTCGCGCTGGCGTTTCTGCCGATGTTCGGCATCGGCGGCCTCACCGGCCTGCCGCTGGGGCTCTCGCCGAGCGACATCCACCTGCACGACACGTATTACGTCATCGGACACTTCCACTACGTGGTGGCACCCGGAACGATATTCGCGCTGATGGCCGGCATCTATTACTGGTTCCCGAAGGTGACGGGACGCCAGATGAACGAGATGCTCGGCAAGATCCACTTCTTCGGGTCGTTCATCTTCATCAACGGCATCTTCTTTCCGATGTTCATCCAGGGCCTGCACGGCGTGAACCGGCGCCTGTATGACGGTGGCGTGCAGTACGCGCACGCTCAGCCGGTGCTGCACTGGAATCAGTTCATGTCCTATGCGGCATGGGGACTGATGCTGTTCCAGCTTCCGTTCATCTTCAATTTCTTCTGGAGCATCTGGAAGGGCAAGCCGGTTGGTTCGAACCCCTGGCATGCCACGACGCTCGAGTGGACGGCCACGACGTCGCCGCCGCTCGCGCACGGCAATTTCGAGACGGTGCCTGAGGTATTCCACGGGCCGTACGAATACAGCGTGCCCGGGCGCGCTCAGGACTACCTGCCGCAGAACCAGAAGGACTGAAACGAGAGCTAGGGCTTAGGGCTGAGGGCTTAGGGTTGGTTGGGGATTAGGGAGAGCGAATGGAGATTCCATATACGGTAGACGTCCGGCCCGATACCGGATTGTCGAACGGTAAGCTCGGTGTCTGGCTGTTCCTCGGATCGGAAGTGATGCTGTTCGCGGCGCTCTTCTCGTCGTACATCCTGCTGCGTGTCGGCTCGACCGAGTGGCCGCATGGATCGGAAGAGCTCAGCGTGCCGCTCGCGTTCTTCAACACGGTCGTGCTCATCAGCTCGTCGGTGACGATGGTCATGGCGTGGGCGTCGCTGAAGATGAACGACTTCAAGAAGTTCAGGCTGAACCTGGGCCTGACGATTCTCCTCGCCCTGACCTTTCTCGTGGTGAAGTTCTTCGAGTACGAGCACCACCTGGTGGCGGGCGAAGGTCCCTCGCACAGCACGTTTTACGCGATCTACTTCACGATGACCGGGCTGCACGGCCTGCACATCCTCGGCGGCGTCATCGTGAACTCGTACCTGTGGGGTCCGGGCGCGAAGATGTGGCAGACGCAGAAGGAACGGTTCATCAACCGGATCGAGATTGCCGGTCTTTACTGGCACTTCGTCGACCTGGTGTGGATTTTCCTGTTCCCGGTGTTGTATCTCCTGTAACGGTGAACGGACAACGGTAAACGGCTAACGGAGGATTGATGGACGCGCACGCTGGGCACGACGACATTCGAAGCCACGTCAAAACCTATTACATGGTCTTTGGTGCATTGATGCTGCTGACCTGCATCACGGTCGGTGTCTCGTACCTTCACCTGTCGATCCCGCTGGCCATCACCGTCGCGCTCATCGTCGCCACCATAAAGGGATCGATGGTCGCGTTGTTCTTCATGCACCTCTCGAACGAACGAAAGCTCATTTACTACGTGCTGGCGCTGACGGTGGTCTTTTTCATCTTCATGATGTTCGTGCCGTTGTTCACCGTGTCCGACAAGATCCCCGGAACGTTCAAGGGGACGACCTGGTAGCGCCATGTCATTAAAATGGTTTCACATCGTGTTCATCGCGCTCTCCATGCTGCTCTCGCTGGGATTCGGCGTGTGGGGGTTGTTCAATCAGCATGTCGTGCTGGGCGTCGTGTCGATGGCGGCATCGGCCGGTCTCGTCGTCTACGGCAACTACTTCCTCGGCAAAGCGCGGAAGCTGGGCGTATGAACGCGATTCGAGTCGTGCTGAATACGATCGCGCTGCTGGCCATCCCGAGGTTGGCTCTGGCGTGTCCGGTCTGCTTCGGCAACGCGGACTCGGCTCAGACCAGGGGCGCGCAGGCGGGCATCGTCGCGCTGCTGGTGGTGACGGTGGCGGTGCTGGCGTCGATCGCGGGTTTCTTTTTCATTTATCTTCGCCGGCGGATCAGGATGTTCGAAGAGTCGAACGGAGGGAGCTATTAGATGAACGAGTTGATGGGGAGATTTCTCGAGATTCCGGTCGCCGCATCCGCGCACGCCGGCGAGATCGACCGGATGACGATTCTGACCCACTGGCTGATGGCGATTCTCTTCGTGGGCTGGGGCGCGTTCTTCGTCTACACGCTCGTGCGCTTCCGGCAGGGCGCGCATCCGAAGGCAGACTATCAGGGCGTCAAGAGCCACATGGCCAGCTACATCGAGTGGGCGGTGGCCATCGTCGAGCTCGTGCTGATCGTGGCATTCGCCATCCCCGCGTGGGCGGCCCGCGTCGATGCATTTCCATCGGAAAGTGAAGCCACCGTCGTCCGTATCGTGGCTGAGCAGTTCCAGTGGAGCGTGCATTATCCCGGCGCAGATGGGCAGTTCGGGCGGACCGACATCAAGCTTGTCGCAGCGGACAACCCCCTCGGCCTCGATCGTTCCGACCCGGCGGCGAAGGACGACTTCAACTCCATCAACCAGCTCGCGCTGCCCGTCAACAAGCCGGCGATTATTCACCTGTCGAGCAAGGACGTCATCCACAGCTTCAGCCTCATCCAGATGCGCGTGAAGCAGGATACGATTCCCGGCGAAAGCATTCCCGTCTGGTTCACGCCAACGATGACCGGAGACTGGGAAATCAACTGCTCACAGCTCTGCGGGCTTGGCCATTACCGTATGCGCGGGTTCTACTCGATCAAATCGCAGGCAGACTACGAAGCATGGCTGAAGGAAACAGCGGCTGCTGAACTCGGGACTGCTCAGTAAGGCACGAGAAAAAACGAAAAGGCACACGGAAGGCCGGCGCGAAACGCCGGCCTTTTTTATTGATGCAAAGAATCAAAACGATAGACGCCGAAGTGGCGGGTGAGGCAGTGCGGCTCGTCGTGAGCGGGGCACCTTCGGTGCCGGGGCGCACGATGGGCGAGAAGCTGAGGTGGCTGCAGAAAAGCGGCGACGAGTTGCGGCAGCTGCTGATGCTCGAGCCGCGGGGCCACGCCGGCATGCACGGCGCGCTTCTCACAGAGCCGGTCTCACTGGACGCCCACGCCGGGTTGCTGTCGATGCACGCGGCCGGATTCCCTGTCGTCTCGGTTGAAGGGATTATTGCCGCCGTCACGATGGCGCTCGAGAACAAGCTGATCGAAAGCGTCGACGCCGAGATCCGGTTCGACACGCCGGCCGGGCTGATGCGGGCCAGGCCGCTATACGAAGGTGACCGGATCGTGAGCGTGGCGGTGACGGGCGTCCCTTCGTTCGTGTATGCGGCAGGTCTGCCGCTCGTGATTGGCATGCGTAAGGTGATGGTCGACGTGGCCTTCGGTGGTGAGTTCTACGCCATTGCCGACAGCGAAGCGAGCGGCATACCGATCGACATGTCGAATGGCACCAAGCTCATCCGCATGGGACGTGAAATCAAGGAGGCGATCGAATCGACGGCGCATGTGAGCCATCCGGTCGACGGCAAGCTGAAAGGGATCCACGGAACGATCTTTACGGGGGCGCCCATCGCATCTTCGGATCTGCGAAGTGCGACGGTGCTTGACGGAGAAGTGCTGCGCCGCTCGCCTGGCGCGACCGGCACGGCCGCACTCATGGCAGTCCTCAGCGCAATGGGGCTGCTGGTGGACGATCAGCCTTTCAGACACGAAGGCATTCTGGGAACTGTTTTGCAGGGGCGGGTCGTCAGCCGTGACCGGATCGGTGACGTGGATACTGTCACGCCACTGATTGAAGGGTCAGCGACGGTGACAGGCTTTCATGAATTCGTGACGCGTCAGTTCGATTCGGCTGACGCGAGATAGCTCTTCCGCGCGCGGACGGACATGCCGAGCTTCTTGGCACGCACGCTGAGGCGATGGACCTTGCCGTCGAGTGCGGTAGGCGTAAAACCGAGCACGTACTGACTGTGCAGCTCCTGTGCGACTCGCGTGAACGTGGGCGCCAGCTCGGCGGTTTTTTCGAGCTCGAAGTAGCCGCCGCCGGTTTCCTCGGCCAACCGCTTCAGCCCACTATCGGGCTTGCTTCGCACCTGACGCGATCCGTTGAAGTAATCGCTCCGGAGGCCCACTGCGTAAATCATCACTTCGTTCTGCCGCGCCTGTTCGAGCACGTCTCCGCTGCCGACGCGGCTGTTGGTGTCGTCGCCGTCGGTGAAGACGAGCACGACCCGCCGCCCTTCGACCTTGAGCATCCGGTCCATGCTGGCTGCAATCGCGTCGTAGAGACGCGTCGGATTGCCGAAGTCGAGGTCCTTGAGCGACGAAATCAGCGTATCGCGATTGTGCGTGAACGTGGCCGGGAAGAATTCGATCTTGTCGTTGAACGCGCCGACCATTCCCTTGTCTTTCGGCAGCATACGAATCAGGAACTGCTCGGCGGCGCGGATGAGCAGCTCGAGATTGCCGGTCATGCTGGCGCTCGTATCGAGCATCACGACGACGGTAATCGGCTGTATTTCGTTGAGGAACAGATCGACGGTTTGCGGCTTTTCGTTGTCGAAAATCTCGAAATCCTCCTTCTGAAGGTCTGGCACCAGACGCTTCTGGCTGTCGGTCACGGTCGCATACAGCGCCACCGTGCGGGTGCCGGTCCGGAATGTCGGCTGCTGTGCGAAAAGGCTAATGCCGCCGCAAAGCAGCAGCATAGCTGCCAGAAAACGACTTCTTAACTTCATGGGTTTTCAGTAGTTTAAGCAAAACCTTTACATCCACGCAATCCCAACTCTCCCAAATCCGACTTGACTGGTCGGATATGGGTTGGTTAAACTTTTTGAAAACGAGACCGGGTCTCAATTTCCAGTCCGGAGCGCCGGACGGCATTCGACGACATACATATGGTGCAGGCCTTTTTCATCACCCTCCGCGAAGGGCTCGAAGCCTTCCTGATTATCGCCATCAGCCTGGCATATCTGCGCAAGAGCCGCCGGTCTGAACTGATTCCGGCCGTGCACTGGGGCATCGCGACGTCGATTGTCTTGAGCGTTGCGGCCGCCTGGCTGTTCTATCAGGCCAGAAATCAGGCGCTGTGGGAAGGTCTGCTCGCGCTGGCGGCGGCCGTGTCGGTGGCGTCTCTGACGGTGCACATGTGGCGCCATGCGAAGCGCATCAAGAGAGACATCGAGGGGCACCTGCAGACGTCGACGATGAAGAGCGGCACCGCCGCCTTCGCCGGCGTATTCCTCTTCACGCTCCTGATGATTACGCGCGAAGGCATGGAGACCGCGCTGCTGATGGGCACGCTGGTCTTTCAGATGAAGGCACCCATGGAGATGCTGATCGGCGCGATTGGCGGCATGGTGCTCGCGGGGTTTGTGGCGTCGCTCTGGTCGCGCTATGGCCACCGGGTGAATCTTGGGTTGTTCTTCCAGGTGACGGCAGTCTTCCTCATGGTCTTCGTCGTACAGCTGCTCATCTACGGCTTCCATGAGCTCACCGAGGCCAATATCTTTCCGTACAGCGAACCACTGCATATCGCGACCGAGCCTTACGGCCCGGACGGTATGTATGGCAAGTACCTGACGTATCTCCTGGTGCTGATGCCGATGGGCTGGCTCGCGTATGCGACTCTCTTCGGCAACCGGAAAGCCATTCCTGCTCAAGCGGCCGCGCAAGTAAACTAAGCGCCGATGCGGATCAGGAGGATCCCCGGCCTTGTCGCCTTGTGGGTCGTCGTGTCTGCGACATTCGCGCTCGCACAAATAGCCCTTCCTTCAGGGGCGGTTGCCCTGGTCAACCAGGATCGATTCGGATCGCGCGTGGCGCTCTGCGCCGATACGGGTGAACCGGACGTGCGGCAGGGCCCCAAAACGATACGAGGCACCGGCGTGTGGGCCGGCGATCCTTCCAGACTCCACAGAGTGGTGGCCGGCCAGGGCGCCTGCGATCCTGCGTGGTCGCCCGACGGGCGACGGCTTGCCGTGACCGCTGCAGACGGGCTGTGGGTGTTTCCCGCGAACTCGGCCGAGGGCGCGCTTCGAGTCGAATCGAAAATTCCGTTCGGCGGCTCGACAGAATACAGCTACCGCGCTGTTCTCACGCCCGCAGTGGTCGCCCGACGGCGTACTGGTGGCGGTATTGGTAAGCAACGGGGGCACCTCGTGGGTTGAGGTGTTCGAAATCAACACCGGCCGGCTGTTTTATACCTCTCCGCCCGAGAACTACTCATTCAGCTGGAACAGCGCCCGCGGACTGAAGCTCGGCAACACGGAAATCCACCTCCCAACACGATGAGTGGCCCACGGCCAGTTCGACACGCGTACCTCGACTGGGTACGCGGGGTAGCTGTGCTCGTCATGGTCGAGGCGCACGTGTTCGATTCGTGGACCAGGGTCGACGACCGCACTCGGCCGCTGTTCGGCTTTGCCATGATGCTCGGCGGCTTCGGTGCGCCGCTGTTCCTGTTTCTGGCCGGTGTGGCTGTCACGCTGTCTGCTGAGTCCAAGTTCCGGAAGACCGGAGATTTTGCCTGGTCGTGGGCGACGGCAGAGAAACGCGGATGGCAGGTCTTCGGTCTCGCGTTCCTGTTCCGTTTACAGTCGTACATCCTCAGCGGCGGCTACAGCGCGCTGAGCCTGCTGAAGGTCGACATCCTCAATGTCATGGGGCCGGCCATCGCGCTGGCCGCCATCACCGGAAGGCTGGCCGCCAGGAAAGAGGCACGGGCCACGCTCTTTGTGGCGGCTGCCGTGGCCATTTCCCTGCTGACACCCGTCGTTCGCATGTCCTCGCTCCTCAACTGGTTGCCCGATCCGGTCGAGTGGTACTTCCGGCCGACGCCTGGACGAACCAATTTCACGCTTTTTCCATGGGCTGGATTCGTATTCGCCGGGGCTGCCGTGGGGGAAGCGATTGACGGGTTGAAGACGCCAGATCGCGTCCGCCGGCTTCAGCTCACCCTCGCCGCCTTGGGGCTCGGGATAGCCTTTCTTGCGTACCAAGCGTCCTTCCGGCCCACGATCTACGCCAGGTCTGAATT
This sequence comes from Vicinamibacterales bacterium, assembly GCA_963811435.1. Taxonomy (GTDB): domain Bacteria; phylum Acidobacteriota; class Vicinamibacteria; order Vicinamibacterales; family JAMQPK01; genus JAMQPK01. The sequence goes on along the minus strand of CAWERD010000002.1, from coordinate 176,018 downwards.
CTGGACCAGCTCGCCGACGTACTTTTTCCTTCGAGTGGGCCTGCTGACCGCGCTTCTACCGCTGGGCTATGCCTGGGAGCACATGCCCTGGAGACATAAACTGAGTTCCTGGAGTCCTTTAGCGGAGCTCGGCAAGGCCTCGCTCTTCGTGTACTGGATTCACGTCGAGATGGTGTACGGCTTTTTCAGCAGGCCGATTCGCCGCGGGCTGAGCGTGGAGCAGGCGGTCGTTGCCTACGTGCTCTTCACACTGTTTCTCCTCGGCCTCGTGCGCCTGAAGAACCGTCTGGTCGAGGCAAGGGCCATCTATCTAACTGACAGCAAATCTGTTATATAGATCGACCGAGACTCAGTAGAATTCGCGTTCCTTTAACTTGGCAGTCGGCCCGCCTTCGCGCTCCGCGCTTCGGCGTGGCAAGCCCGGCAGTGTCCCTATGATCAACGTCGCCGCCATCCGGATGCAGCAGTTCGGGGTTCAGTTCTACCAGGCCTCCCTGACCGCCAGTGATATCGACAAGCTCGTGCGTTTCGAAGTCCTGAGCTACGGCCAGCAGGCCGAGCCGCCGGTGCGAGGCGGGAAGCGTCGTGGCACCCCCTCGAAGGTCAATTGGGACCTTCTGGAGCGCCGCATTGCGTCGAGTGAGAAAGCGTACCAGCGCCAGATCATTCGCCGCAAGATCGACGAGCTTGTTCAGTACTACGAACAATGCCGCCAGGCGCGTGACCTGCCCTCGATACCGGGCGCTGTCATCATCTCGTGCGACGAAAAGCTTTCGTTCCAGGCGGCGGACGACAACTCGCGCGTGGGCATATTGAAAGTGCCCGAGCGTGAAGGGATTCTGCGTGCGATTGACGGACAGCATCGACTGCTCGCGCTGCATGCCGATATCGATCGCTTCGGCGAAGAGGATTTTTCGGTGCCGGCCATCATCTTCGATCGGCTCCCGGAAGATCACGTCGTGCAGATGTTCGTCACAATCAATGCCAAGCACACGCGCCTCAACGCCTCGCATCTCGTCAGCTTGTCCGGACGCCAGCTCTACAGGGATGATGCACTGGCGATTGCGCACGATATCGTGCGGGCGCTGAACGATCGGGACGACTCGCCGCTGGTCGGCGAAATCAAGCTGCTCGGTGTCGGCACCGGGCGTGTGGCCCAGGCGCCTCTCGCGCAGGAGTTGAAGAAGCTGTTTGCGGCCGACGCCTTCGGGTCGAAGAACAAGACGGCCTTCTACGAAGACATGAAGAAGTTCTTCGTGAACTATTTCAAGCAGATTGCGCTGGTCTTCGGCGGGGCGTGGAACGGTCGCAAGTACAGCATCAAGAGCGCAACGGCACTGCGCGCGTTCATCCGCGTGGCACCTGACGTTGTCCGCCGGCTCGATCAGGAACACGCCGAGCGCGGCGACTTCCGGGCCATCGGACGCGTCATTTCTCCCTGGGGCCGCCGCATCGGCGACCTGCGCTTCGAAACCGAAGGGCAATGGAAACGCAGCGGGACGACTGTCGAGTCCCTGGCCAAAGAGCTCCGCCTCGCGTTGCAGTACCCCGAAGGCGCCGCGATGTGAGCCGGGATGTGATCGATGATGTGAGCGATCAATTTTGTAATTCGCATCACAAAACCGGCATCTCCAAGCGCGCAGATCCGCAAAATTCTTAGCAATTTTGATGGCGCGCCACTTGCGATCTAGAGTGGCGCGTCGTCGACCTGTAAAACGCGGCAGGTGCCGTGAGCTGGGGGAGCCGGGCCGACGACGTAAATTTGGGGCATCGCGCGAGCGGTGCCCCTTTGTTTTTTCCGAAACGATCCGACACTCGGCAGGGAACTCGGAACCTCAGGAACCCCCTGAACCTGAACGCCTGAACCTCAGGAACCCCCGGAACCAGGTTTCGACGGCGTTGATATACTGCGGAACGTGCCCCCCCAGAAATTGATTGTCGCCATCACCGGAGCCACGGGCGCCATCTACGGAATCCGGATGCTCGAGATGCTGCGTGATGCGGCCATCGAGACACACCTCGTGATCAGCCCATGGGGGCGCCGCACGCTGCTTCACGAAACCACGTACACCGTCGATCAAGTGCAGCGGCTCGCCACCGTCGCGTACCTGCCAGGCGACCAGGGCGCGGCCATCTCGAGCGGCTCGTTCATCACCATGGGCATGGCGATTGTGCCGTGCAGCATGCGCACGCTCGCCGCGGTCGCGCATGGACTGGGCGACAACCTGATTCATCGTGCTGCAGATGTCGTGTTAAAGGAGCGCCGCAGGCTGATGCTTGCGCCGCGGGAAGCGCCGCTCAGCGAGATTCATCTCGAGAACATGCTCAAGCTGTCGCGGATGGGTGTCGTCATCTGCCCTCCGATGCCTGGTTTCTACCAGCGTCCCGAATCGGTCGACGACCTTGTGAACCACAGCGTCGTCCGGATGCTCGACCAGTTCGGCGTCCACGTCGAAGGCCCGGGCCGCTGGGGCGAAGAGTTCGCGCTCGGCATGCCCGGCAAAATCACTCCCGAAGACTCCGAGAACTACTGATGTCAATGTCGCCGCGAGCGGCGTGGGGCGAAGGGGCCCCACAAGCGAGCGGCGAGGAGCGGGGCGGGGGGCCCCCGCGACAGAAGATAGACCTCAACGCAGACATCGGCGAGTCGTTCGGCATCTATAGCATCGGGCACGACGAGCTTCTCCTTCGCAGCATCACCTCGGGCAGCATTGCCTGCGGGTTTCACGCCGGCGATCCGTCGGTGATGCGCCGCACGGTTCGAGCTGCCGCACGCGCGGGCGTCTCGATTGGGGCGCATCCCGGGTTTCCCGACCTCATGGGGTTCGGACGCCGGGAAATGCACATGGAGCCGCGTGAGATTGCCGACCTTGTGCTGTATCAAATAGGGGCCGTGAGCGCGATCGCGAAGGCCGAAGGTGCCACGCTGCGCCATGTGAAGCCGCACGGCGCGCTCTACAACATGAGCGTCCGCCGCGCCGAGATCGCAGAAGCGATCGCGCGCGCGGTTGCGTCGTTCGACGGCGGGTTGCTGCTCATGGGACTGCCGGGATCGGAGCTGCTTTCGGCCGGCTCGCGGCTGGGGCTTCGCGTGGCCGCGGAAGCGTTCGCCGATCGATCGTACGAGCCGGATGGCACGCTGACGCCGCGCCACCTGTCCGATTCGGTGTTATCGGAACCGGGCCGTGCCGTCGAGCGGGCGATTCGCATGGTCCGCGACGGCAAAGTCGTCGCGCGCGATGGCTCGACGTTTTCTCTGACGGTGGATACGATCTGCGTGCATGGTGATACACCGAATGCGGCAGAGCTCGCCGCTGCAGTGCGGCTTGGCCTGGAGCAATCAGGTGTTGAAGTGAGGGCGTTGTGACAGGTCGAAGGCGTCAGACTTCAGGCTTCTGACTTCGGGCGTAAGAATCCTTGCACCTCCGAAACAATTCGTTCGGATCGTACTGACGTGGACCAACTCGCTTCAGACGAGAGACACAGATGGCGCGGATGCCAGCACGAATGCTACGGGTTGCGGCCGGAAGCCTGGGGCCCGGCGTCCGCAGTCGGCAGCCCCGGAGTCTGCACATGCTCCGCCACCAGCGCTCTGCGCAGCACTTTTCCCGCCATGGTCTTCGGCAGCGAATCTCTGAACTCGACGTACGCAGGTGTCTTGTACGGCGCGAGGTTCTGTTTGCAGTGGGCACGTAGCTCGTCAATCGTTGGGTTGGTGCCGGCGCGCTTCACGATCCACGCCTTGACGACCTCTCCCTTGATGGCATCCGGCACGCCGGCGACGCCGACCTCCTGCACGCTTGGATGGGCGGCGAGCACCTCCTCGATCTCGCGCGGCCACACCTGGTAGCCGCTTGTCTTGATCAGATCCTTCTGCCGGTCGACGATGAAGAGAAACGAGTCCTCGTCGAGATAGCCAAGATCGCCAGTGTGGAGCCAGAGACTTGATGAATGCATCCGGAGCGAACGTGCGGTCTCCTCCACGTTGTTGAAATAACCGGTCATCAATTGTGGTGCGCGCATGATGATCTCACCGGTCTGTCCGTTCGGCAGAAATGTTGTGCCCGATTCGGCGTCGACAATCGCGACTTCGACATCGGGAAGCGGAATGCCGACAGACCCGACCTTGTTGATCCCCTCGAGCGGGTTCACGATGCACGCCATCATCGCTTCGGTCAGCGAGTAGCCTTCGACGATTCGGCCGCCGGTCAGCTCTTCGAACTGCGCCTTCGTCGCGGCCATTAGAGGGGCTGCACCGGAGAAGCACGCGCGAATCGAGCTGAAGTCGACCGACTTGCTTTTGACCTTCGGGTGATTGAGGAGTGCGATGAAGAGCGCGGGCACGGCGCTGAAGAGCGTCGGCCGCACGCGTTCGATCGTCTTCAGCAGGTCGGCGATGTCGCGAGGATTCGGCACGAGCGCCATCGGCGTCCGGCTGACGATCGAATGACTCTGCACACCCACGCAGGCATACACATGAAAGAGCGGAAGTGGCACCAGCGCGATGTCTCTGGTCGCGGGGGCCTTTGAAGGAGGATGCAGCCACCTGTTCAGCTGCACCCCGGCGGCGACGAGACAGCGATGTGGTCCGACGACGGCCTTCGGCATGCCTGTGGTGCCGCCGCTCATCAGCATGATGGCAGGATCGTCGGGTCCAGGCGAACGACTGAAGTCGCGCCCTGCCGATGCGTTACCGCGGAGGCAGTTCTGGAACCACACGTCACCCGCCCCAAGCTCGATGCGGTGGCCGTCCTTCTTTTCCTTGAAGAGGGTGAACAGGACGCGCAAGAGCGGCGGCAGGTATTCCTTGATGCTGGTGGCGACGATGCGCGTGACCCGCGTCTCCCGCTGAATCGCTTTCAGCCGGTTGTAGAACGGTGTCAGCGTGACGACGATCTCGATACCCGCCGCGTTGAGTGGCTCACGGAGCTCGCTGCCGGTGTAGAGCGGGTTCAGCGGAAGCACGGTGGCCCCCGCCTTCCACGCGCCGAATTCAGCGATCAGAAACTGAGGCGAGTTTGGCAGCAGCAGCGCCACACGGTCGCCTTTGCTGACCCCGGCGGCCGCGAGCGAAGCGGCAAACCGATCGCTCAGCCGATCGAGGTCGGCATTTGAGACCCGGCTGCCCTTGAAGAAGATGGCGGGCGCGTCGGGCTGCGCCGCTGCGGTGTCCCGCAGATAGTCGACGAGCGTCTTTGCCGGATACGGCGCGAGGGTCGAGGGGACTTCCGGATCGTAGTGCCGCGTCCACGGAGCAGCCATATGCGGCAAAGCGCGATTACGCGCCGGTGGTGTGCTGAGCCAGCAACGTGAGCAAAAGCGCCTTCTGGCTGTGGAGCCGGTTTTCGGCTTGATCGAAGACCACCGACATCGGCGACTCGAAGACGTCGGTCGCGACCTCCTCGTTACGGTGGGCGGGCAGGCAGTGCATGAACGCGGCGCCATCGCGCGCACGCCGCATCATCGGCATCGTCACCTGATAGCCGTCGAATGCGCGTTTCCGCTCGGCGGCTTCCGCTTCCTGTCCCATCGACGTCCAGACGTCGGTGTAGACGGCGTCGGCACCAGCGACGGCCTCGACGGGATCGCGGAACAAGCGGATTTGCGCACCATGACGCGCCACCTGCATCGCCTGCTCGACCACGCTCGCCGGCAGCTCGTAGCCCTCGGGCGAAGCGATGTGAAACGTGGTGCCCAGCATGACGGCGCCCTGCGCCAGCGACGTGGCGACGTTGTTGCCGTCGCCGACAAACGTCACAGTGCGGCCTTTCCATTCCCCCCAGACCTCTTTCAACGTCTGCAAATCTGCAAGCGCCTGGCAGGGATGCTCGGTGTCGCTCAGCGCATTCACCACGTGCAGCCTCGGGGCGGCGTTTGCGAATTCGACCAGCGTCGAGTGGTGGTAGGTGCGCATGACCACGCACTTGACCCAGCGCTCGAGGTTGCGCGCGACGTCGACGGCCGGCTCGCGCTCGCTGAGCGCGGCGGTCGGAAACGGCGTGATGACGTCGCCGCCAAGCTCGCGCACCGCAATCTCGAACGTGGAGATCGTGCGCAGCGACGGCTTCTCGAAGAGGAGCGCCACATGCGCGCCGCTGAGTGCGGCGGCCGTCGGCGCTTTTTTGCCCAGTCCGCGATCGCGTTTGACGATGGCGGCAAGCGAAAGGCAGGCCTCGAGCTCGGCGGGCTCGAAATCGAGCACCGAAACGAAGTCCTTGGCGCGCACAGATGATGGCATCTACGTTCGATAATCCGCGTTGATTCGCACGTACTCCGCGCTGAGATCGCAGGTCCAGATCGTCGCCTGCTGCGTGCCCCCCGTGCCGAGGTCGACCTCGATGTCGATGTCCTTGCCGGACAGGTGGGTAGCCGCCTTCTCAGCATTGGAGTCGTGGGGCTGGCCGCTCTCGAACAGCACGATGCCGCCGATGCGAACCGCCGCGCGTGAGAGCTCGAAGGGCACACCGGAGCGGCCGGCCGCTGCGACGAGGCGGCCCCAGTTCGGATCCCCGCCATGGATGGCCGTTTTCACCAGGAGCGAGTTCGCGATGGTGCGGGCAGCCCGCTCGGCATGCGCCCACTCGGTCGCACCCTTGACGGTGATGCTCACGAGCTTGGTGGCCCCTTCGCCGCCTCGCACGATGCCAAGCGCGAGCTCTTTCGATACCGCGCGCAGGCCCGCCTCTAGGGCGGGATACAGCGACTCGTCAATCACCACGCCGCTGGCGCCATTGGCCATCGCAAAGACGGTATCGTTGGTCGAGCATTCGCCATCCACCGTAATCGCGTTGAAGGTGTCGCGCGTGACGGCCGCCAGCGCCTTCCTCAACACTTCGGGTTCGACCTGCGCGTCGCAGGTGAGAAAACCGAGCATCGTGGCCATCATCGGCTCGATCATGCCGGAGCCCTTCGTCATGCCGCCGACGTGGAACGTGCCCGCGGCCGTTTCGACCCTGACGGCTGTCTCCTTGGGAAACGGATCGGTCGTCATGATGGCGAGCAGGGCATTGTGATGCGCGTCGCTGCTCAGCGCGGCGAGCGCCTTCGTAACCCCGTCAGTGACTTTCTGCAGGCTCAGGTCGACACCGATGACGCCCGTGGAAGCGACGAGCACTTCCTCGGCGCGGCATCCGAGCTGGCGCGCGACGAACTCGACCGTCGCGCGCGCGACTTCCATGCCGGCGTCGCCGGTACACGCATTCGCACAACCGCTGTTGCACACAATCGCCCGTGCGCGTCCCTTCGACTTCTCGAGGTTGTCGCGCGAAACGATGACCGGAGCAGCAATCGTCTTGTTCGTGGTGAATACGGCAGCCGCGCTGACCGGACGCTCGGCAGTCATGAGCATGACGTCGAGCGGCCAGGCGTGAGTGGCCGGTTTGATGCCGGCATAGACGCCCGCGGCCTTGTAGCCTGCCGGCGCCGTGATACCACCGTCGATTGTCTGGATTCTGGTTTCTGTTCCGGTGGCGGCGTTAGACATGCAGTTGAGCGCTGGGCTGGATCTCTGGCGTCACGTCCAGATCCATCACCATCGCGAATTGTTCGCACTTTCTGAAGAGCGGACAGCTCCGGCAGTCGGCGACGATTTTCTCCGGCAGCCACGTGTGCGGAACAATCGAAAAGCCCATGTGCGCGAAATAAGCCGGCTGATGGGCGAAGACACAGAGGTCGTTGTAGCCCGCGTTTTGTGCACGGACGCGCAGCTCGCCGACGATGCAGCGGCCGAGGCCCTCGCTTCGGCGCGCTTCGCTGACGACGAGCGAGCGGATTTCGGCGAGCGACGAGCTGAGCGGTGCGAGCTCGCCACACGCGATGATGGCGCCGCGCCCGTCGACGGCGACGACAAATCGGTCGATTCGTGCAGTCAGCTCGCTCAGTTGGCGGGGCAGGAGATGCCCGGCCCGCTGATTGCGCTGAATCAGGTCGTGGATTCGTTTGGCATCACTTTGGACTGCGGTGCGCAGCTGGGGTGTGCGCCGTCTCTTTTTCATGTCGTGGCTCCTGCCAGTACCTCGCTGAATGCGGCATCGAGCAATCCGAGCGCTCGATCCAGCTCAGCCTCTGTGATCACGAGCGGAGGAAGCAGCCGGATGACCTTGCCGGCCGTGCGATTCACGAGCACGCCTTGCCTGACGGCAGCCTCGTGCACGGCTGCGGCATCCATGCTCAGCTCGAGGCCCCACATGAGGCCGGCACCTCGAACGTCGACAATCACCGGGTGCTTTTTCTGCATCGCGCGCAGCGTGGCTTCGAGATATGCACCGACGGTCTTCACGTGATCCATCAAGCCCGATGTGATCTGGTCGAGGCAGACCAGCGCCGCGCGGCACGCGAGCAGATTTCCACCGAAGGTGGTGCCATGGTCGCCGAATGCAAGCGCGGCCGCAACATCCTCTTTGAGGATCGCGGCGCCCATCGGCACGCCGCCGGCGAGCGCCTTGCCGACCGACACGAGATCGGGGCTCATGCCGAGCTTCTGGAAGTAGAACGGCTGGCCCGTGCGGCCAAGACCGCACTGCACCTCATCGGCAATCAGCAGCGTCCCAGTCTGCCGGCACACGTCCGTGACGCCGTTTGCAAACTCCTGCGTGAGGGGCCGCACGCCGCCCTCGCCCTGGATCGGCTCGAGGATGATGGCTGCGGTCTTCTCGGTGACGGCGTCACGCAACGCGGCGGGGTTGTTCACCGGCACAAAGCGCACGTTCGGCACGAGCGGCATGAACGGCGTGCGGTAATGCTCGTCCCACGTCGTCGAGAGGGCGCCCATCGTCCGGCCGTGAAAGTCGCCTTCCATCGCGATGATTTCGGTGCGATCGGTGCGGCCCTTCGTGTGCCAGTAGCGTCTCGCGAACTTCAGGCAGGCCTCGACGGCCTCAGCACCGCTGTTGCAGAAGAATGACCGCGAGAGTCCGGACAGCTTCGCCAGCCGCTCGGCGACCTGTCCCTGGAGCGGGTGAAAGAACAGGTTGGAGCAGTGGATCATCTCGCGAGACTGCTCGGCGATGGCGGCAGCAAGGCCTTCGTGGCCGTGGCCGAGCGCGCCGACGCCGATACCCGCCAGCAGGTCGAGATACTCGCGTCCCTCTTCGTCGTACACGCGCACACCTTTTCCGCGCACCAGCACGATGGGCGTGCGCCGGTAGGTCTGGACGATGTGTTTCGACTCGAGATCGCGAACCTGGCTGCTCATGATGGTCTTCCTCTAGTCGCGGGGGCCCTCGCCCCGCTCCGGCCGCTCCGCTTGCGGGGCCCCTACGCCCCGCGCCGCTTCGCGGCCACTACTGTCCCTTTTCGGCGTGTAGCCGTCTCGGTATTACGAATACGCGTGTTTTTTCCGGCTCCCGGGGCGCGCCCGTGACGCGCGAGCACGGCGAGGCCGGCGAGATCTTTCCCGTCGGCGACGAACACTTCGCGGGCGCCGCTCTCGATTGCGCTTCGGCACGCGCCAAGCTTGGCGACCATCCCGGCCGTTGCCCCGCCGCTGCCAATCAGCGCGTCGACATCGCGAAACGTCATGTCCGAGATGGTCGAGCCGTCGCGCTCGAGCACACCCGAGGTCGCCCCCGCAATAATCAGCCGCGGCGATTTGAGCCGTCCGGCCAGGTGCGCGGCCAGCGTGTCGGCGTTCACGTTGAACAGCTCGCCGTCGCGCGAGGCACCGATGCTCGAAATCACCGGCACGTAGCCCTTCCGGCACAGATCGATGAGGAGCGCCGGTTTTTCCTTACCCACCGGCTCGCCAACCTGTCCGAGATCGACCGTCGCGCCATTGGTCGCGACATGCGGAGCCGCCGCTTTCACCCGTCCAACGCCCGCGTCAGCGCCAGTCAGCCCCACTGCAGGCACGCCGGCGGCACCCAGGGCGGCGACAAACCGCGTATTCACCAGCCCGGCGAGGACGCTCACCACAACCTCGAGTGTGGGACCGTCGGTGATGCGCAACCCATCCACCTGCCGCTTCTCGATGCCCACCCGGGCCAGAGACGCGTCGATCTCGCGTCCGCCGCCGTGAACGATGACGAGCGGCGTCTTACGGCTGAGCCTGGCGATCGTCGCCGACAGCGCTGTCACCCGTCCGGCATCCTCCAGCAGCTCGCCGCCGAACTTCAGGACCACCGGATTCATGTCTGATGGTCCGGCTGAATAGTGTCCGGCTTCAGCCGGACCGGCAAGAGCCCGGTGCGCTCGTCGTAGCCGAGCATTACGTTCATGTTCTGAATAGCCTGACCCGCAGCACCCTTCACGAGGTTGTCGAGGACAGCCACGAGCAGAATGCGGCCGCCGGCGGTGTCTACACGCCAGCCGATGTCACAGAAATTCGTGAAGGCCGCGTGCTTGATTTCCGGCAGCGTCTCACCGGTGATGCGGACAAACGGCGCATCCTTGTATGCATGGCTCATCAGCTCGGCAATCTGCGCGGATGTCGTCCCCGGCCGTACCCGGGCATAAATGGTCTCGAGAATGCCCCGGTCGAGCGGCACCAGGTGCGGCACGAACGTGACCGGCGCGCCGAGCTCCTGCTCGATTTCAGGCTGATGCCGGTGGCCAAACACGCCGTATGCCGCCACGCTGCCGTGATTCTCTGAAAAATGCGTACGGTCGCTCGGCTTCTTGCCCGCACCCGAGACGCCGGACTTCGCATCGATGACCACATCGCCGTCGAGCAGCCCTGCTTCCGCGAGCGGTTCGAGAGCGAGCAGCGCGGCGGTCGGGTAGCACCCGGGGTTGGTGAGGAGCTGCGCGCTCCGGATCGCGTCGTAATTGCGCTCGGTGAGGCCGTAGACAGGCTTCAGCGAGCCCAGCCTGGTCGCCGGATACCATTTCTCCCGCGACGCCGCGTCGCGCAACCGGAAGGCCCCGGAAAGGTCGATGACGCGGACGCCACGATCGACCAGCACCGGGGCAATGTTGGCCGCGGCCTCCTCGGGGAGCGCCAGGAACGCGACGTCGGAGCCGTCCGCCAGCTTGTCGGCCGAGAAGGGCTCGATGACGCCATCCCAGATTCTCGCGAGCGCCGGCAGCGTGCGCGGCGGGCCGTCCGGCGACGACGACATCGCTGCCGTGACGCGGACACGCGGATGGCCGGCGAGCAGGCGCAGCAGCTCCTGCCCTGCAAACCCGCTCGCGCCGGCGATGCCCACCCGGACGGACTTGGTCTCTGCGTGTGCCGGCGCGGCGACCCGATCGGTGAGTGAGGAAGTATCCATCGCGAAGCATAAATATACAGCATAACCATCCGAAACTGTGTATGATAATTCGCAGCTCTGTATGGTTATGAAGACACGGCGCCAGGCGGTCGTCCTGGAGCTGATTGGAAACGAACAGATTCACAGCCAGGAACAACTGCGCACGCGGCTCAAGGCGCGCGGCTACGACGTGACCCAGGCGACGCTGTCGCGCGACATCCGCGACCTCGGCCTCGTCAAGCGATCGTCGGACGGCGCCTACCAGCAGCAGGGCGCCGAGCCCCAGGTGCCGCCCAACGCCGGCGTGGCGTTGCAGAAGGCGATGGCCGAGTACGCCAGCGGCGTGGCCTGCGTCCAGCAGCTCATCGTCGTGCGGACCGGCCCCGGGCTCGCGCAGCCGCTCGCCCTGGCCATCGATCGCGCGAAGCTGGACGAAGTCGTGGGCACCCTGGCGGGTGACGACACCATCCTGGTCATCTCGCAGGACGCCCGCCACGCCCGGGCGCTGGCGAAGCAGTTGGAGGCGTGGTCGCAGTTCGCTTGAGAGAGGGCATAGGGTAGGGCTGAGGGCTTAGGGCTTAGGGCTGAGAGCTGAGGGTGGAGGGCTGAGGGAAAAAGTGTCACCCGAACGGAGAATCGTTCTCGCATATTCCGGCGGGCTCGACACATCAGTGGCGATCCCATGGCTCAAGGAGAAGCACGGCGCCGAAGTCATCGCCGTCGCGCTCGACCTGGGGCAGGGGCGCGAGCTCAACCAGATTCGCGAGCGAGCCATGGCGGCCGGCGCGATCCGCTGCCATGTGCTGGACGTGCGCGAGGAGTTCGCGCGCGATTACATCCTGCCCGCGCTGCAGGCCGATGCGCTTTACGAAGAACGATATCCGCTCGCCACCGCGATCGGACGCCCGCTGATTGCGAAGAAGCTCGTCGAGATCGCGCACATGGAGAATGCCGCGGCGATTGCCCATGGCTGCACGGGCAAAGGCAACGACCAGGTGCGTATCGACGTCTCGGCACGCGCCATCGATCCCAGATTGACCGTCATCGCGCCCGCCCGCGAGTGGGAGATGACCCGGCCGGACGAAATGGAATACGCGCGCGCCCGCAAGATTCCCGTGGCCGCGACCATCGAAAGTCCATACAGCACGGATCGGAACATCTGGGGCCGCTCGATCGAGTGCGGAGTGCTCGAAGACCCGTGGACTGAGCCGCCCGACGACATCTACACGCTCACGAAATCGCCAGCCGGTGCGCCCGATGTCGCCGCGTACGTTCAGATCGAGTGGCAGAACGGCGTGCCCACCGCAGTGAATGGCGTCGAGATGTCGCTGGTCGAGCTCATCGGATCGCTCGAGACGATTGCCGGCGTTCACGGAGTTGGACGCATTGACATGGTCGAAAACCGGGTGGTCGGGATCAAGTCGCGCGAAATCTACGAAGCCCCGGCAGCGCTGTTGCTGCATACGGCACATCGCGAGATTGAAGGCCTGGTGATTCCCCGCGACCTGCAGCGACTGAAGCAGCGCCTGTCCCAGGAGTATGCAGACATCGTCTACAACGGCTTGTGGTTTTCACCCACGCGTCTGGCGATCGACGCGTTCATGCAGAGCATTCAACAGCGGGTGACAGGCACCATCCGCCTGAAGCTTTTCAAGGGAGACTGCCGTGTGGTCGGGCGCAAGTCGCCATTTGCGCTCTACGATCAGGGCCTCGCCACCTATGACGAGGGGGATACCTTCGATCACACGGCCGCGGAAGGCTTCATCAAGATCTGGGGCCTGCCGGTGGAAACGGCTGCCAAGCGCGCACGGCGCCACGCCGCTCCCGTCTCCAAGTAGCCCCGATGGCGAATCTCTGGTCAGGACGTTTCAGCAGCGAGCCCGATCCCGTCGCGTTTCAGTTCGGATCGTCCTTTCGTTTCGACAAACGGTTGTTCGAAGACGACGTCGCCGGCAGCCTCGCGTGGGTGGAGGGGCTGACCAATGTGGGTGTGTTCAGCAAGGCGGAGGCGGATGCTGTCTCGGCCGCGCTCAACGACATCCTCGACCGCGGCCGCCGCGAGCCGGCATTTGTCGACGGTCCCGACGAGGACGTGCACGCGTTCGTCGAGCGGCAACTGGTCGAGCGCGTCGGCGATCTCGGCAAGCGGCTGCATACAGGGCGGTCGCGGAACGAGCAGGTCTCGCTCGATCTCCGTCTCTATTTGCGGCGCCGCATGCCAGTGCTGCAGAAACAGGTGGCTGCGGTCATCGCGGCGCTTGCCCGGCAGGCCGAATCGGCCGGGCCGGCGGTGATGCCGTCGTATACCCATCTCCGGCGGGCCATGCCTGTCCTGGTCGCTCATTTCTTCCTTGCGCATGTCGCCGCGCTTCGCCGCGACTACGACCGCTTCGGCTGGGCGTCGCAGGAAGCCGATGCCATGCCGCTGGGTTCCGGTGCGGTTGCCGGGACCAACTACGCCATGGACACGGGAAGGCTCGCCTCACGTCTGGGTTTTTCGCGCGTCGTGGCCAACAGCATTGACGCATCGTCCGATCGCGACTTCGTTGCGGCTTTCCTGCATGCCTGCACGATGACGATGGTGCATCTGAGCCGGCTCTCGGAAGACCTCATCATCTTCTGCGGTGAAGAGCACGCGTTCTTCCAGCTCTCGGATGCGTCGAGCACCGGCAGCAGCATGATGCCGCAGAAGAAGAATCCCGATCCGCTCGAGCTCGTCCGCGGCAAGACGGGACGCCTCATCGGTCATCTCACGGCATGGATGGCGACGATGAAGGGATTGCCGAGCGGCTATAACAAGGATCTGCAGGAAGACAAGGAAGCGGTCTTCGACTCAGAAGACAATGTGGCGGGCGCATTGGGCGCGCTTGTCGGCGTGGTCGACGGGCTCGAGATTTTTCCCGCGAAAACGGCATCAGCCGCCTCCGGATTGCTGCTGGCAACCGACGTGGCCGACTTCCTCGTGGGCAAGGGCATGCCGTTTCGCGAGGCACACGAGGTGGTCGGCGGCATGGTGCGTCAGCTGCTGGCAGAGGGACGCGATTTCGGCACATTGACGGTGCCGGAATGGCGGCGTTACAGCGGGCTTTTCGACGAATCGGTGCGCGCGGTCGTCACGCCGGAAGCGTCGGTTCGCGCCCGCAGGACCCCGCAATCTACTCAGCCACAAGCTGTTTCGGCTGCGCTGGCCGAGGTGAATGCATGGTTGCGAGGTGTTGCCGCGACGTAGTAGACTGGCGGTCCCGCGAAAGATTCCCGGCCTAAAAGGTTTTTTTCGGGAGATTCATGCAACAGCGTCAGCTACGGCTTGGTGACATCCTCGATGACTATTGCCCGCGCGAGCGCCGTCTCGCGAACCACACGATTGTGGCGATGGTTGGCGACGACATCCGATTGACCCGTTGCACGACCTGCGATACCGAACATCCCTACAAGGGTGGCAAAGTGCCGCGATTACGAAAGAAAAAAACATCTGTCGAGGCGGCGTACGACGAAGTGCTCGAGTCGGTGAAGCACGATGCGCCGCCGCAGGGCGTGCTGGTAACCCACAGTGAACCGGAAGAACCCGAACAACCGGTGAGCGCGTTGAACGAGTCGGCACCTCTGCAGGACGCGCCCGAACACAGCGACAACGGCAACGCGCCCGCGCAGACCGCGCCCGAGGAAGTCCGTCTCCACCGGCCGCTGATCCGTGCGCAGCTGCCGCGCATCGAACGCGAGGCGACGGCGCGTCCCGTGCCCGAATTCACCATCCGCCAGGCGAACAAGAACCGCGGACGGTTCCAGAACAACTCGCGCCCCGGCCGTTTTGCAAAGAGCGGCGGCGCGGCGGCCATGGCGGTAATTCGCGCGGCCCTGCCGGTCACCAGGGTGGGCGTCCAGGCGGCCGGCCGCAGGGGCCCGGGTCGCAGATGCGCTCGCGTCCGCACGGACCGCACTCCGGCCCCAAGAAGCGTTCGCGATAGCTTCAATTCGCAATTCTCAATCGAGAATTGACAACTTACAGAGATGCCTGAGCTTTCGGGAAAGCACGCGCTCGTCGTCGGTGTTGCGAACAAACGTTCGATTTCCTGGGCGATTACCCAGGCGCTGGCCAAATCGGGTGCGCGCATCGCGCTGACCTACCCGAGCGCGCGCCTCGAGGAGAACGTGCGGGAGCTCGCGGCCACGCTCGAGAATCCGCTCGTCCTCCCATGCGATGTTTCCAGCGACGAGCAGATTGCGGAGCTGGGCCGGTCGCTCGACAAGGAATTCGGCGGCATCGATTGCTTCGTCCACGGCGCGGCGTTCGCCAAATCAGAGGATCTCGACGCACCGTTCTCGCAGACGTCGCGCGAAGGATTCCGCATCGCCCTCGATGTGAGCGCGTACTCGTTCATTGCGCTCGCACGCGAAATGCGGCCGCTCATGCAGAAGCGCGGTGGCGGCAGCATCCTGACGCTGACCTATCTCGGGAGCGAGCGCGTCTTCAAGAATTACAACGTGATGGGTGTGGCAAAGGCTGCGCTCGAATCGTCGGTGCGGTATCTGGCCGCCGAGCTCGGTCCCGAGAATATCCGCGTGAATGCGATTTCGGCCGGTCCGATCAAAACGCTCGCGGCGATGGGGATCTCAGGCTTCTCGAGTATCCTCGGCCACTACCGCGAGCACGCGCCGTTGCGCAAGAACACCGAGACGAGCGAAGTGGCCGACGCGGCGCTGTTCCTGTTGAGTCCCGCAGGCCGCGGCGTCACGGCGGAAGTGTTGATGGTGGACGCCGGTTTCAGCGTCATGGGCTTTTGAGCGACGCCTGCCATGGCAGATGGCAGATCGCAGATGGCATACGACGTCTTCTGCCATCTGCCATCTGCTATCTGCCATGACGGAGATCCAGCCTACCTCCACTGCTCCAAGCGAATTTGATCGTCTCGCACGCCCAGCTGTTTTAGCTGCGGCGGAATCTCTCCGACGAGCGCAGGCGGACCGCACAGGAAGCAGAGGGTCTCGCCCGGCGCGATCAGTCCTTCCAGATGGCTCGAATCAATGCGCCCCTGGCGGCCGGTCCAGCCGCCGGTTGCCGCGCGCGTGACGGTGTGGCGGAAGTCGATGCGTCCTTCGTCTTCGAGACGCTGGAATTCCTCCATGTAGGCGAACTCTTCGGGTGAGCGCACGCTGTAGATCAAGCCGACTTTTCCGTGGCGCTCCGCCAGCAACGCATGCCAGAGCATCGATCGCAACGGAGCGATGCCGGTGCCGCCCGCGATGAACACGAACTGCGTCTCGCGGGGGTGCGCCGGAAACGTGAACGATCCGAGCGGCCCTTCCACTTCAACGGGCGTGCCCGGTTGAACCATCTCCGGCGTCAGTCCCGATGAGCCATCGCTCCCGGTTTGAACGAGAAACTCGATCAAACCGTGGCGGGCTGTTTCCTCGGGTGCGGAGGCGATCGAGTAGGGCCGCCGCTTCTCCGCACCCTGCGGCCGAAGATACGCCGCCTGGCCGGCCTGGTAGGGAAATGACTGCCCTTGAAGATCAAGCCTGACGATGTGCGCACGCGGCGTGGCGGGAATGGCCTCCCGGATGGGGAAAGTGGGCATTTGGAGTTCTGAGATCGAGAAACGAGAAACTAGAATCGAGAAACTAAAATCTGGAAACTAGAATCTGGAATCTGCGTCCGAGCCAGATTTTAGTTTATAGACTCTAGATTTTAGATTCAGATGCATTGGAAACGTCTTCGCGGCGCACTCTTGCGGTTCCTTCTGAGGAGGCCTGCCGCGATCACGCTCGGCCTCGTGCTGACCGTTCCCGCGCTCTGGCTGCTCGTTCAGGATCTGCCGTGGGAGACTCCGGTGACAGACGGGCTCGGCCTTGTGGTCGGCGCCACCGGCGTGGCGTTTCTGCTGACGGGGATCGGAGGACGGCGGCCGGATTGGATAGAGCCGGAGTGATGCGGGCATTGCCGCATTTTCAATTGGCGATTGTCAATTGATTGACAATTTGGCAATCATCAATCATCAATCGCCAATCCAATAAGGAAATTGTCGATTGAGAATATGGCAATTAGAGAACACCCGAAGCCGCTCGCTGCAGCTCCGAGTCGGTGATCTCCTTCACGGGGTCGCGCCGTGACGACGGCATCGGCTCCATGCCGGGCTTGATCACCAGCGTGCGCTTCCGCTTCTGCTTGTCGCGGTACATCCGGCTGTCGGCGGTTGCCAGCAGCGTTTCGTACGTGTTCCCGTCGTGCGGGAAGATGGCCGCACCGATGCTGATGCCCAGCTGCAGGCGCTTGCCCGGCCGTGCCTCGAACACCACGTCGTCGATCGCCGTTTGCAGCTCGACCCGCTTCCGCTCGGCCTCCTCAGCGCCGCACCCCGACAGCACGACGATGAACTCGTCGCCCGCGTAACGCACGCAGATGTCGTATGGCCGGATGGCGGCGCGAAGCACGCCCGCAACCTCGCGCAGCGCGCGGTCGCCGACATGGTGGCCGTGGTTGTCGTTGATCTCCTTGAAGTGGTCGAGGTCCATGACGAGCAGCGACACCTCAGACTTGAGGCGCTCGGCACGCGCGAGCTCGCGCGTGAGGTGCATGAACATGAACCGCGTGTTCGGCAGGCCGGTCAACGGGTCGGTCAGCGAGTCTTCCTGCGTCTGCTCGAACACGATCGAGTTGTAGATGACCGCGGCAGCCTGCTCGCACACGCGATCGAGCAGCCGGCGGTGGTCGTCCGTGTAGCACCCCGCGTCGATGTGGTAGACCGACAGCGTGCCGATGAAACGTTCGTTGAAGACCAGAGGGCAGACCAGCGCCGACTGCAGCGACGTCGTGCCGGGGATGCCGGCAGCTTCGAGGTCGGCGCTCGGACGTGCGTTCACGAGCGTGCGGCGGTTGCGTGCCACCCAGCCCGTCAGGCCGAGACCGCTCTTGACGGAGATCTGCTGAATGACTTCGGCGTCGATCCCCGTCGCGAACCGGCAACGCAGCGTCTCCATCTCCTCGTTGTACAGGAACAGCGCGCAGCAGGAGAAGGGGACCAGGTTGCTCAGCTTCGATGAGATGAGCGCCATCGTGTCGGCCACGCCGAGACTGGTGCCCATTGCCTGCGCGATTTCGTACAGCGCATAGATCTCGCGATGCGCGAGCGCGATGTCGTCGAACACCGTCTTGTTCGACGGCTCGGGCAGCAGGCCGACGGCCGGGCGTCCCTTCTCGCTCGTACCGGTTGGCAGCGCCAGGGTGCGCACTGAGTCGGTGGTTGTCTCGGCCTCGGCGCGAAGCTTGTCGAGGTTTTCGACAAACATCTGCACCAGATTCGGGTCGAGCGCTTTGCCGGCTTCCTGCCGCAGCAGGCCCACGGCGCCTTCGTCGCTCATCGCCTTGTGATAGGGCCGCTCGGACGTGAGCGCATCGAAGTAGTCCACGACGGCGAGGATGCGAGCGCCTGCTGGGATTTCGTCCCCCTTCATGCCGGCAGGGTAGCCCTTGCCGTCCCATCGCTCGTGGTGGCTCAGAATCAGCGGCGCGACCGGATAGGGAAACGGCACGCCTGCAATGATCTCCGCGCCGACCTGCGGATGGATCCGGATCTTCTGGAACTCTTCCTGGGTCAGCGGTCCCGGCTTCGAGAGGATGTGCTCGGGCACGGCGAGCTTGCCGATGTCGTGCAGCAGCGCAGCCGTTTTCACGCCCTGAATTTCATTCTCCGACATGCCAATCGACTTGGCCAGGCCTGCCGCAAACACCTGTACGCGGCGGATGTGCGATTTGCCGGTGCGATCCTTCGCATCGATCGCGAGCGCGAGCGCTTCGATCGTGGCCAGGTGAAGATCTGAAACTTCCTGCACATGACGCTGCTCGTCTTCGATGCGGCCGAGGTAAATCTTGTAGCTGCGATACGTCAGGTAGAGCGGCGGCGCCGCGAGCAGGGCGATGTAGTAGTTGGAGGTGCCGCCGATGACGATCGACACACCGGCTGCGGCGACGGCGCCGACGAAATAGCTCGGCGCGCTCCAGAGGAAGTTCTCGTTCCACACCTTGAACAGCGACTGGTGTGTCGACAAGGCGATCGCGGTCGCGATGAGCGCGGTGTTGCAAAGGAAATACGCGCCGACCCCGCCGAGCAGCGGCTTGGCCATCGCCGCCAGCGACATCGAGGCAAGGCCGGGAATGCCGCCAAGCGCGTGGAAAGCCCATCCTGCAGCCTGGACGCTGATGACGAGGCTCGACATGCTGAACAGCGTCCGGTACGGCGGGTTCCTCGTCGTCATCCGGAACGTGCATTGGCTCCACGCGCTGATCGCACCCACGATCATCGTCTGCGCGGGTCCGAGGAGGATGAGCGAGAGGAAATCGACCGCGTAGGAAACCGACATCGTCGATCCGCTGCGGGCAAGCGGGAGGTTCACCTTGAAGGCGGACGTAATCGACGAGAGCAGGAGGAGCGTCACGAACCAGATTGGATGCGGGAACTCCTGCAGGGGGAAAAAGGCGGCGAGCAGCAAGGCTCCGCCTGCTATGACCCCACTGACGTATATCCGCGCCGCAATTGGAAGCTGGTTCATCGCTACGTCTGTGCCCCACTGTGCAAAAGGTTCGCCCTATGGGACTTCCGTCGACGCCGGCCTGTAAGTCTATTGCTGTGAACTACCTACGGGTTCTTGACCGCCGAGTCTGGGACACAGCGAAATTGTCTTCATGATCGAAACCGGCACACGCATTTCAAAACTTGGCGTATCTGCAAGTAATTAAGGCAGATAGCCCAGAGGGTGGCCTTGTGCTGTTTCAGGACGGCCACCCGTCCATGGCCGTATTGTCGGTTTATTGGGGCGTTTTCCTTAGCTGGCGGTCAAACGGCGTGGTCTATTTCGGGACTGGGTGCCGTGTGCCTGAGGCTCGAGACCGAATTCGAGAATTTTCCGGTAGAGCGTTCCCCGGCTGATCTCGAGGATGCGCGCGGCTTCCTTCTTGTTCCAGCTGCACGCGTCGAGGATGCGCACGATATGCGCGCGCTCGGCCTCGCGCAGCGAAGGCAGGCGCTCGCCGCTCTCTTCTGCCGGCGGCTCGGTGGCGTGGAGAAACTCGATGTCTGCCGCGCGAATCGACCGTCCAGGCGCCGACAGCGCCGCGCGCGACACAGTGCTTTCGAGCTCGCGGATGTTTCCGGGCCAGTGATAGGCCGTCAAGAGGTCGACGGCTTCGCGCGCGAACGACTTCGCATCGAGCGGCATCCCGTTGGCTGCGCAATAGCGTGCAAGGAAGCGGTTCGCGAGCACGGGAATATCGACCTGTCGCTCGCGTAGCGACGGCAGGCGGATCGAAAACGCGTTGACGCGATAGTAGAGGTCTTCGCGGAACCGTCCATCGCGCACGAACTGGTCGAGGGGCCGGTTGGTGGCCGAAATCAGGCGGAAATCCACGTGAATCGAGCGGTTGCCGCCGAGGCGCTCGAACCGGCGCTCTTCGAGCACGCGCAGGAGCTTGGCCTGCGCGACGATCGAGAGGTCGCCGATTTCGTCGAGGAACAGCGTGCCCTCGTTAGCCAGCTCGAGGCGTCCCGGCTTGCGGTCGTGCGCGCCGGTGAACGCGCCCTTCTCGTAACCGAAGATTTCCGATTCGAACAGGGTGTCGGGCAGCGCCGCGCAGTTGACCGCCTGGAACTTCGCGGTCTGGCGGCGGCTCAGCTCGTGAATCATTCTGGCGACGAGTTCTTTGCCCGAGCCGGTCGGTCCGAGAATCAGCACGGAAATATCCGACTTCGCGGCCGTGCGGATCCACTCGAAGACGATGAGCATCTTCTCGTCGCGGCCGATCATTTCCCGGAAGCGCTGGACCGACGGCGACTGATCTTCGGTGCTGATCGTGGCGCGCCGCTCGAGGAACTTGTCGAGCAGCTTTTCGATGCCGGGATTGTCCGGACGGGCGGCGGTGTAACGCACCGGCGTGCCGGGCAGCCCGCGAGCGACGCCGAACGCGACGAGCTCGCGGATGCAGTTCTCCACGTCGAGCCGCAGGCGCCCGAACGTCTGCATCAGCTGATCGGCGTCGAAGCTTTCTTCGGGCCGCGCGCTCAGGTATCGGAGGATGCCTGCGCGGAGCGGGCTTTGAACCAGGTTGCGAAACCGCGTGTCGAGATCGCTCTCGGTCTCTGGCTTCGCGGCGGTCGCACGGCGAGCGGAAAATGTCAGATCGTCCACAGAATATTTACCAGCCTCATTATCGGACGGTGGCCTTTGGGACCACAGGGGCTGGATCCATGGGACGCGAAAGTCTTCAGGCTGTAGGCGATGGTCCTTTGTAATAGTCGGTTTGATACCGTTCTATGAGCTGTTTCATGCGCACCGCGTCGCCTTTCCGGTGGCCGTGGCAGCGGATGGGGTTGGCGCCGCCCGTCGTTTCAATATAGACGTCGGAGAACATCAGGTTGGTGTCAATGCGCACAGAAGCGATGTGCGCCATGTGCATCGAGTGCTCGAGGCGGCCGAACAACTCCGGCGTGTAGTGCACAACGCTCGTCGGTGAAATCAAAACCTGTGTCGGGAAGATGCGATTGCCCGAGCTCAAGCGGCTCGCGCGGAAGACATCGCCGGGCGCAAACGGCCTTCCTTTATTCCAAATGAGGAAGAGCACCACGAACACAATCGCGACAATGCCCGCGATCGTCCACGGGAGCCATGTCGGCATTTCGTACGCGACTAAATTCGTTTCATTCACGGCGGCTCGGATACCTTCGCCTCTCTGTATCGATGCTGTCAAGATGTAAGATTACGAACTATGCCGCACCGTCATCCGGGCGCCCCGGCGTCGAAGGGCGCGCTGTCGGGAAAGCCCATCGGTTTTTACCGCCCGAAGGGAAGCGCTGAAGTCCGCCACCTGATCGACGAAGGATTTCAGGCCTTCAATGCCGCGCGGTTGTCCGAAGCCTGCCGCATTTTCTCCGAGAAAATGCTCGATGCCGAGGAAGATACCACCATCGGCCTCACGATCGCGGGCGCAATGACCCCGGCCGGCGTCGGTGGCTGCGTCGTGGAGATGATGGATCGAGGTCTGGTCGACTTCATCATCAGCACGGGCGCGAACCTGTATCACGACCTGCACTATGCGCTGAATTTCACGCTTCATCGCGGGTCGCCGTTCGTGGACGACGTCGAGTTGTACGAGAACGGCATCATCCGCATCTACGATGTCCTGTTTCCGGCGAAGGTACTGCTCGAGACAGACGCGTACATCCGCGATTTTCTCGTCCGGTCGGGGCTGGAAGGCCCGATCACGACGGCGGAGCTTCACTACCGCCTCGGCCAGGATCTCCTGAAGCGCTTTCCGGGATGCGAGGAACACTCGGTTGTCGCGCGCGCGGCGCAGGTCGGGGTTCCCATCTATACGTCGTCGCCCGGCGACAGCTCGATCGGGATGAACATCGCGTATCACGAGCTGCTGAACGGCAGCACGCTGATGATCAATCCGAACCTCGACGTCAACGAGGTGTGCGCCATCGTCCTTGCGGGCAAGCGGAATGGCTGCGTCATTCTCGGCGGCGGCTCGCCGAAGAACTTCTACCTGCAGGGACAGCCGACCCTCTGGGAGGTATACGGGATCCAGAAGGGCGGCAACGACTACTTCATCCAGATCACGACCGACCAGGTGGTATGGGGCGGGTTATCGGGCGCCACGCCTGCCGAAGCCGTGAGCTGGGGCAAGGTGAACCCCGGGGTGTTGCCAGACACCGTTGTCGCCTACTGCGATTCGACGATCGCCTTCCCGCTTTTCTGCGAGTACGCGATCGGATCGAAAAACGGCAACCGCAAGCGGAAGGAGCTCGTCCACAAGCGCGCGGAGCTGGTGGCGGAACTGAAGCGCCAGGCGAGCGCGGCGCGAAAGGTCGAGCAGAAAGCCTGACGAGAGTCTTGGAGTCTTGGACGGGGAGTCGGGGAGTCGGGGAGTCGAAAAAGTCCAGAAGTCCGGAAATGCTTTGCGTCTTCGCGTCTTTGCGTTGAGACCCAACGTGGGCACACTAGCGTCCGAACTTGGATCGTTCGCCGAAGAACTGACCGATTCGCCGCGGGTGTACTGCGATGCCAATTTGCCCGCCGGCCTCATCCGCTTCATGCGCGAGCGGCTGAACTGGGATGTGTTCTTCGTGCTCGAGGAGGCACGGCTGCGTCGTGCGTCCGATATCGAGCACTTTCGCCTCGCCGCACAGCTTCGCCGCACGCTTCTGACGCTCGACCGGGACTATCTGGACGACGCCAGGTTCCCTCCGGCAGAAGGCGCCGGGGTGCTTGTTTTGAGCGCCCCGGACCAGCAGCAGTTCAAACGCCTCCTCAAACAAGTCGATCGCGTGTTGTTCCGGCCGTCTTCAGACCGAGCGCGTCCCGAGCGTGTGGAGGGGGAGCGAACGTCCGATAAGAGATCCGGTGCGGCGGACGCCTCCCGCATGCCCTTGCTCGGGCGCAAGCTGCTCGTGCATACCGATTGGCAGGGCGAGATGGAGTAATCGTGATTCTCGGTATCAGCGTTGACAACGGCCATGCACGCGGTGTCCTAATGGACACCACAGGCACGGTCGGCGCTCGCGCTCAATCCGCGGCGGCTGACACGGTAGATGGCATCATTACCGTGGCGCGCGATACGCTGGCGGCCAGCCGCAACGGACGGCCATCGGCCATTGGCGTGTCGTTTCCAGATCCCAACTCCAAAAACTGGCCCCGCGACCTGTCGTTCCTTTCTGCCGCGGTCGGAGAAGCCATACCCGTTCGCACGTTGAGCACCGGCAACGCGTCCGCCCTTGCAGAAGTCTGGTACGGCGCAGGGAAGGCAGCTCGAGATCTGATCGCGTTTTCGCTCGGGCCATGCGTGTCGGCCGGCATCATTTCCAACGGCGTGCTGCTTTCTGGCGCCCACGGCCTTGCAAGCTCGGTGCAGTGGATGGCATTGAATCCGGTCGAGCGCGACGACTACCGTCGAATGGGATGCCTCGAGGCGGAAGGCGGTGCCTCGGGCATCGTGCGGCGTCTTGTCTGGCGGGTGAAGTCGGGCGACCGTTCGCGCGTGGTCGACGCCGCGGGCGGCGATTTGAACGCCATTACCCTCGAGATGATTCTGACCGGTGCGCGCCAGAACGACGGCGTGTCGATCTCGGTCATCCGCGACACGGTCAAGTACCTCGCAATGGCCGTGTCGAACATTGCGGCGGTGATCGATCCGGAAGTGATTCTGCTCGGCGGCATCCTGCAATCGTCAGGCGACCTGCTGCTCGAGCCTATCCGTCAGGAATGCGCGCGCCGCATGCCGCCCGGCATCATGGAACGCGCCCGCATCGAAATCTCCCCGCTTGGCCCCGATGCGGCCCCGATGGGCGCCGCCCGTTTCGCCGAATTCGGATCCGAGCTGCCGTAGGCGTCTCAACGCGAAGACGCCAAGACGCAAAGAATTTTTTCAAACAAGATTTCTTCGCGTCTTTGCGCCTTTGCGTTGGGACAACCGATCACCTGGGGCTGACGTTCGCATAGACCGTCGGATCCTCGACCCCTGCTGCGTGAAAGGCGTCTCGTCGCTCCCGGCACTTACTGCACAGCCCGCAATGTGTGGTACCCGACGGATTCATGCAGGAGAGGGTCAGCTCGAAGGGGACGCCCAGCTCGGCGCCAATTCTCACGACATCGTCTTTGTGCAGATGTGCGAACGGCGCGCTGATCTCGATCGGTGCGGCCAGGCCCAGCGAGAACGCCGCATTCAGCGCGGCGAAGAATGCCGGCGTCGCGTCCGGGAATGGGTTGCCCGCGAGCGGCGCAACGACGATGCGCGAGATCTTGCGGCTGGCGGCGTAAACGGCAGCCTTCGAGAGGAGCGCGATATTGCGGCCGTGCAGATACACGTCCTCGTCGGGGGTGTCGTAGGCCGGCGGTGTGCCCTTGAGCGCCCAGTGTGAAGCGGGGTACACATCGCGCATGCTGAATTCGAGGCGGGCCAGCGGCATGACCCGGCCGTGGTTGAACGGGGGACGGCTCAGCAGTTGCCAGATGACGCTCTGCTCACCTTCTTCCCACGCGAGCCCTCCCGCGACATAAACTGGGTGGATAACGGACGTCCTGGCTTCCTGAGCCGCGAGGACCGCGCTATCGAGGCCGCCGGACAGCATCACAAGACTCGGAACAGACATGTATTCAGTCACCAAGAAAATCGAGTTCTGCTACGGCCACCGCCTGCTCGACTACGACGGCATCTGCAAACATCCGCACGGTCATAACGCGGTCGCCGAAATTGAGGTGCGCAGCGGATCGCTCGACAACCGCAACATGGTGTGCGATTTTTCCGACATCAAGCGGATCGTCAAAGGGTGGGTCGATCGAGAGCTGGATCACAAAATGATTCTTCGCGAGGACGACCCGCTGGTCGGGCCGCTCCAGCGCCTGGGTGAGCCCGTCTTCGTCGTGCAAAGCAATCCCACGGTCGAGCATATCGCCAAACTGCTCTACGACTACACGCATTCGCAGGGCTTCCCGGTCGTGCGCGTCACCGTCTGGGAAACGCCGACATCGTTTGCCACCTTCGCCGGCGAGGCGGTCGGCGATTGAGTCGAGGCCCGACCATTTTCGCCGTATTCGATCTCGACGGCACTCTCATCGACTCGCGCCGCGACCTCGTCGAAAGCGCCAACGAGATGCTCGCCGCCTATGGTGCGGCTTCGCTGCCCGACGACGACATCGCCGGCATGATCGGGTGCGGTGCGGTGACGCTCGTGAAGCGCGTCATCACGGCGGCCGGTGTGGACGCATCGCTCGACGAAGCGCTGGCCCGCTTTCTTTCGGTGTATGACGGCCGCCTGACGCACCACACGCGTCCGTACGAGGGGATCCCGCGAGTGCTGGATGAGCTGCGCGCGCATCACATCGCGATGGCGCTGCTCACGAACAAGCCGCTCGAGCAGTCGATGAAAATCCTCGATGTGTTCGGGTTGGCGAAATACTTTCAGTGGGTGGTAGGCGGCGACGGCCCATGGCCGCGCAAGCCGGCGCCCGACGGGGTGCGGTTTCTCATGAGCCAGGCGTCGGCGGGTCCCGGCGAGACGCTGCTCATCGGCGACTCGACGGTTGACCTGCAGACATCCCGCAATGCGGGCGTGCGCATCTGCCTGGCCCGCTACGGGTTCGGCTTCGCCGATCTTCCCGCGGATGAATTGCGCGGCGACGAGTCGCTGGTCGATACTCCGGCGGAAATCGCAGGGGTGATCCATGCAGGTCGATAGCGAATCCTGGTCGGGCGAAGGGGCATTCACACAGAACGTGCTGGAGCGGCTGCGAGAGGTCAACGAGGTTGCCGCGGTGAAGGTGGAGGATGCGCCGGCCACGCGGTCTGAGGCCGACTACAACTTCATCGCCAACGAAATCTTCGTCCGCTTTGCCACGGTCGACCGGTACGAGCCATACAAGCTGCTCGGCGCGTTCACGAGCAGGCGGCGCGTGACCGCCAAGGCGATGACCTTCGACGAGCTCGTGAAGGTGCTCGAACAGTCAGAGGGCATCGGGCCTGCCGACTACGCCGACACAGGCATGATTCAATATCTGCGCACCGAGCGCATCATCCCGCCATATCAGACCAGGGGATACAAGCTCGTCGAGTTGCTGCGGATCTACGAATCCAAGTAGCACGAAGACACGACACGCGCATTCTTATAAAGTACGAAGATCTTCCATATGCGTTCTGCCACTGCCGCCGCCATTCTGGTGTATCTCGCCATCGTTGCCGTGCAGCATTCGTCCGCTCAAGGCGCCGGCGATGCGGCAGCCGGCAAGCTGCTCTTCGAAGGCAAGGGACGCTGCCTGTCATGCCATTGGGTTGACGGCAACGGTGAAAGCATGGGGCCCGACCTGAGCTGGATCGGGATTCTCAGGACTCCGGAATCCCTGAGGCGCTCACTGATCGATCCCGGCGATCAGGTGTCCCGGCGCTACTACACGTTGATGGTGGAAACCAAGGACGGCAGGAAGCTCGAAGGCCTCATGCTGAACGAGGACGACTTCTCCATACAACTCCGCGATACGCAGGGAGAGCTCAAGTCATTCCGCAAGGATGATCTGAAAGAGCTGCGCCGGGAACCGCGCTCGCTGATGCCGGCCTATGCGAAGGAGCTCTCGGCAGCAGAACTCGATCACCTGGTTGCCTATCTGCGCACATTGCGGAAAATGTGGGCGCTCGAGGCAGGCCCTTCCGATCGTGAGATTGCGCCGGCGACCGAGAACGTTCCGTTCTTCAATCGACCGGAGCGGGACAAAGAAGAGCGGCCTGACGAGTTGATCCGGGCCTTGCAGATCCAGCCCGGCGCAACCGTGGCCGACATCGGATCGGGCACGGGCTATTTCACGTGGCGGCTCGCGCAGCAGGTGGGGCCCAAGGGCAAGGTCTATGCGGTCGACGTGCAGCAGAGCATGCTCGACGAGACCAAGAAGACGGTCGAGGAGCGCAAGCTCACCAACGTCGAATACCTGCTCGCGAACGACACGAGCCCGCGCCTGCCCGAGCGATCGGTCGATCTGGCCTTCGTCGCTTACGCCTATCACGAGTTCGCGGACCCCGAATCCACGATGCTTGCCCTCCGTAGGGCGTTGAAGCCGGGCGGGAGAGTGCTGATTCTCGAGTATGCAAAAGAGAGCAATATTGCGCCGGCGTCTCCGCTGCACAAGATGAGTTTCGAAGAGATTCGGCGCGAAATCGAACCGATGGGGTTCACCATCGAACAGCTGCTCGACTTCCTGCCGGTGCAGCACGGTGTCATTTTCACAATAAAGTGAGGGGCTGATCGGGCCGACAATCCGTTAGATCGATGTACCTCTTGGGAAACCTGTGTCGCTCGTAACCTCGCTGTTGACCGCAATCGTTCGCGCCGATGGAGATGCGCTCGTGCTCCACGCCGGCGAGCGCCCCTATGTCGTCGCTCCAACGGGCCAGAGCGAGCTTGCCTCGCGCGCGCTGACGCTCGACGCGATGAGGGGCATGATCAAGGAGCTGCTGTCGGCCGAAGCGCAACAGACCCTGGTCGAGGTCGGCGCGGTGCAGCACGCGCTTGCGTCTCCAACCTTCGCCAGGGCGGAAACCTTCACCGTCATCGCGGCGCGCGGCGGCGACGACATCTGGATCGAGATCCGGCGGCGCCGGGCGCCAGCCGTCGTGAAGCCAGTCGTCGCACCACGCGTACCGGTTGCGCCGGTTGCGGTTGTTGCACCCGTTGCGGTTGTTGCACCTGTAGTACCCGCCGAACCCGTCGTCGCGCCGCCGCCAGTGGCCACATCGGCGCCGGAGACCTACGAACCCCACGAACCTCACGAACCCCACGAACCCTACGAACCTGTCGAACCGGTTGTCGTCCTTTCTCCGGAACCGGAGTCGGCACCGGAACCCGAACCGGAACGGGAACTGGAACAGGAATCGGAACCCGAAATCGAACTGACCTCGCAGATTCACGTCATCGCGGACGCCGAAACTGAGCTCGAGCCCGAGCCCGAGCCAGTGACAGAGCCCGAGCCCGTCTTTGAGCTTGCGGTCGAGCCAGAATCGGAACTGGAATCGGAACCCGAACCCGAACCCGAACCGGAACTGGAACTGGAACCGGAACCGGAACCGATCCCCTTGTTACGAGCTGTCGCGAAAGCGGAGCCCGAAGTCGAATTTCAATTGGAAGCGCAGTCGCAATCGGAGCCGGAACCGGAATCCGAGGAATGGGACATTGAGCTCACCGCGGAGAACCTCGACCTCGACGCTGCCAGCCTTGATCTGAACCTGCGTTTGCCGAATCTGGAACCCGAACCCGAACCCGATCTGGAACGGGAACCGGAACTGGAACCGGAACCCCTGATCGCAGCAGCTCCTGTCATCGAACAGGTTCACGAGATTGAGCAGGAGACCTACGAGGTTGGATCGGAGGCCGAGGTCCACGAAATCTCGCTCGATGCCGATTACGCGTCGTTGGTCGCTCCTGAGTTGCCAGCCGGCATTGTCGAATCGCCGGTGGCTGAAGCACCGCCAGCGCTTGCCGAGCCCGAACAGGTCGTCCCGCCATCGGCGATTGTGCCGCCCCCACCGGCGCCCGAGGTCGAGCCCAGTCCGGCAGAGTACGTGGCGATCGCCGCTCCGCACTTGCCCGTCGACGACGTTCGAGCGCCGATTGTTGAGGCGGCGCCACCGCCGGCCATCGAGGCGCCACCGGTTGTCGAGCCCAGGCGCACACCCGTCCCGGTCGAAGTCCCTGCTGCAGCCGCGTCATCGCCACCGCACGTGCAAGAACCGGCACGCGAACCGGAACCGGCACGCGAACTGGAACGGGAACTGGCACGTGAACCGGTGCGCGAACTGGAACCGGAACTCGAACCGGAACTGGAACCGGAACCGGAACCCGAACCCCTGCTCCGTCCTGCCGTGGTGCTTCCGCTCGCACGCACATACGTGCGGTCCGAGCAGTCTGCCCGCTTTTCGCCGCCGCTGCAGTCATCGGGCATCGATCGCCTGCTGCGCATTGCCGCGGCGCGTGGCGCAGAGACGTTATATCTGACGTCGCAGGCGCGTCCGTCCATTCGAGTCGATGGCGAGATTGGCCCGATCGACGGAGAGGCGGTTCTCAGCGAGCCCGAAGTCGAGTCGTTGATTCTCGACATCATGCCAGAGCGCAATCGCGAGGCGCTGCGCAGCCAGGCGGGCACCGAGTGGATTTGCGACGTGCCCGATGTCGGGCGGATTCGCTGCGTGACGTTCCGCGATCATCGCGGCGCGGGCGGCATCTTCCGCATGATCCCCGCGCGCGCGATTTCAGCCGAACAGCTGGGCCTGTCGCGCGAGATCCAGGGACTGTGCGCCGAAGCCGAGGGGCTGGTGCTCGTCGCCGGTCCGAGGTCGAGTGGAAAGTCCACGTTGATCGCTGCGTTCGTCGATCTCATCAATCGCACGCGGAGCGATCACGTCATCACGCTCGAGAACCAGATCAAGTTCGTGCACGAGAACCGCGGCTCGCTCGTCAGCCAGCGCGAGGTGCGTGGCGACCGCAACGAGCTGCTCTCGGTTGCGCGCGCGGCGCTGCGTGAGAATCCGGACGTCCTCGTCATCGAGGACTTCGGGTCGCCGGAAATCGTGACATTAGCGCTCGATGCGGCGCAGTCGGGCCATCTCGTCATTGGCGCGATAACCGCGCACACGGCCACCGATGCGGTCGATCGCATGATCGATCAGGCGCCGCCCGACCGCCGCACCAAGGTGCAGCTCGGGCTGGCCGAGAATCTCCGCGGCATCGTCGCGCAGGTGTTGTTGCGGAAAATAGGCGGCGGACGTGTCGCGGCGCGGGAAGTCCTGCTCACGACCCGTGCGGTTGCGAATGTCATTGCCGAGGGCAAGACGTCGCAGCTGCCGATGGCGATCGATAGCGGACGCAAGCACGGGATGGCGGCGCTGAACGACGCGCTCGCCGCCTTCGTTCAGAGCGGCATCGTCGATTCGCGCGAGGCGTACCGGCGGGCGGGGGATCATCCGGGATTCCTGGCGCTGCTCAAGCGTCAGGGCATCGATACGTCATTTGTCGAGCGCTTGGCGTAAAAAGGGGTCGGGTGCAATTTTCGCCGGGTGCACCCGAAAATTGCACCCGACCCCTTTTTACCGCTCGACGAACGGGCCGAGTTCTTCGAGCAGTGCCTGCAGGACGTCTTCTTCGCTCAGCCTGTCTATCGGTGTTCGATCTTTCACCGGCCGTTCGTGCTGCACGATACGGCGGCCGCGAGAGCGATTGACCCGCAGCGCGGCAAACGGTTCGTCCTGGGATGTGTCGAGCGCGAACTCGATGTAGTCGTCACCCGATCGCGCGAGCGCCATGCGAAGGCCGCCGTTAGGAGTGAAAACGGTGAAGTTGAACCCTTCGGCGCGGAGCGTGTTGATCAGCATCTGCACGAGCGGAATGGCCGTGGATTTGAGCAACTCCTGGTACGCCGCCGCGGCTTCGTCGAGTTTCGCCCGGCGGGCCGCCGCCTGCTTGCGGCTGTGCTCGATGGCGGCGCGAACGCGTTTACGCAATTCGGAGGTTTCGATTTCGACGGGTTGGCGAGGCATGGCTGGTATGTACATTCTACTCACAAGAAATGGCTGACGACTCGCTGCTGCGCGTCGCGCGAATCGCCGCGGGCGAGTTCGTCATGGGCGCCGACGAGGGCGAAGAGGACGAGCGTCCGCGCCATCGCGCGTACGTCGACGAGTTCGCCATTGGCGTCTATCCGGTGACCAACGCCGAGTACGCGCGCTTCGTGCGGGAGACCAGCCATCCTTCTCCTGCCGTTCGCACGCTCCCGCTCATGGTATCGGGTCAGCTCGAAGCCGACTTCCGCGCGCTGGCGGCCGCTTACTTCTGGAACAACGGGACGCCGCCAGAAGGGCGCGAGCGTCATCCCGTGACGCTCGTGGGATATGACGATGCCACCGCCTACTGTGCATGGCTCGCGAGCCAGAGCGGAAAGGCCATTCGGCTGCCCACCGAAGCGGAGTGGGAGCGCGCAGCGCGTGGCGGACTTGACGGCAAGCGGTATCCCTGGGGCGATGCGCTCGATGCCGCGTGCGCGCATTACCTTCCGCACGTCAGCGTCAAGGCCGAGCGCGGCACGGCTTCGGTGGGCAGCTATCCAGCCAATGGCTTCAACCTGCACGACATGGCGGGTAACGTGTGGGAGTGGGTTAATGATTGGTACTCGCCGAACTACTACGAGCGTGCGCAGTATCTGAACCCGCAAGGCCCGGAAGACGGCCTCATGCGGGTCGTTCGCGGCGGTGCGTGGGTAAATGCCGACGGCCGCTACCTGCGATGCGCATACCGCCACAAGGTTCCGCCCGATAGTTACGCCTACAGCATCGGTTTCCGCATCGCATTTTCAGTGAAATAACGCGGCCACCTGCCGTCAGCCACGAGCTACCGGCTACAAGCCATCAGCTACAAGCCATCGGCTACAAGCTACCAGCTAGACTAGCGGTAAACTCAGGGGATGAAGTCCATCATCCCTGTCGCACTCGCGATGGTTTTCGCCACTCCGGCATTTGCACAGACGCCGCCGGCACCCCCGCAGCCGACGATCATGACGCGTGGCCAGGCGATCGTCACCGCCAAACCCGATCGCGCCTTTGTCACGATTGCCGCCGAATCGCGCTCGCGCGTGTCAGCCGAGGCGCAGAAGCAGAACGCTGCCGCGATGAACGCCGTGCTCCAGAGAATTGAGCAGGCCGGCGTGCCGAAAGATGCGATTCGCACAACGGGGTACGATCTGCATCCGGAGTTCGACTACGCGAACGGGCGGCAGACATTCCGCAATTTTCTGGCGCGCAACACGGTCGAGGTACGGCTCGACGACATCGATCGCGTCGGCGTCGTGATCGATGCGGCTGCTGCCGGAGGCGCGACGACGATTACGGGCATTCGCTTTGATGTACGCAACCGCGCCGCGCTCGAGCGCGACGCCCTGCGCCAGGCGGTTGCCGATGCACGGGCGCGCGCCGATGCCGCCGCCGCGGGTGCCGGCGCCACCATCGATCGCGTCGTGCGGGTGGAGGAGGAGGGCACGCCCTTCGAGCCGCCGCGTCCGATGATGCGCATGGCAGAAGCCTCGGTCGCGGGCAACCTGCCGACGCCGGTCGAGCCGTCGACGATCGAAATTCACTCGCGGGTCACGCTGACCGTGTCGCTGCGGTGACGGCGACAGGAAAAAGGGGTCGGGTGCAATTTTCGTCCGGCGCCCCTGAAAATTGCACCCGACCCCTTTTTCAGCCGATGACGGCCGACGACATGGCGCGGGCGCGTCGCGTGCTGATGCGGCGCGATCCGGTGCTGGCGCCCATCATCAGGAAGTACGGCGCCTGCGGCATCAAGACCGGGCGCGAGAGCGACATCTTCTGCGGTCTGGTCGAGGCGATCGTCTCTCAGCAGTTGTCGACGCGCGCGGCTGCGACAATCTACGGCCGGCTTCGCGCATTGCTCCCGAACGGGGGCACGCCGACACCCGAGGCGCTGATACCGCTCTCCGACGAGGCGCTGCGCGGTGTAGGACTCAGTCGGCAGAAGCTCGGTTACATGCGGGATCTCAGTGGAAAAATGCTGGACGGTTCGATAAACGTTCACGGTCTTCGGGCGATGAGCGACGACGAGATCGTCGCGGAACTCACGAAAATAAAAGGGATTGGCCGCTGGACTGTGGAGATGCTGCTGATCTTCCGCCTGACCCGGCCGGATGTCTTTCCGGCAGGCGATCTTGGTATTGTGAAGGCGGTTCAGAAGGCTTACAACCTTCGCGGGACGCCGGACGTCAAACGATTGCAGAAGATTGCCGAGCGATGGCGTCCGTACCGCTCGGTGGCCTCGTGGTACCTCTGGGCCAGCCTGGAGAATAAGGGGAAGCAAGAGCAGAAAGTAGAAAAGTAAAAAGTAAAAAGTGAAAAGTCAAACGTAGGAAGTAAAAAGTATGAAAAGACTAGCCACGCTGCTTCTGGTGACCTTCACAGTGATCTCGCTGGGCGCGCAGGCGCCGACGAGCGACGTGCCGAAGCTCGACATCGAAAAATACACTCTGGCCAACGGCCTCGAGGTGATCCTGTCCGAGGATCATCGCGTGCCGCTCGTCGGTGTGGATGTCTGGTATCACGTCGGTCCCGCACACGAAGCGGCGGGGCGCACGGGCTTCGCGCACCTGTTCGAGCACATGATGTTCCAGGGCTCGAAGCACATCGAAAACGACGCGCACTTCCGGCTGCTCTCAGGCGGAGGTGCATCGGGTGTCAACGGCACGACGAATTTCGATCGCACGAACTACTTCGAGACGATGCCGGCGAACCAGCTGGAGCTGGCGCTCTGGCTCGAGTCCGATCGCATGGGCTACCTGCTCGAGAAAGTCGATCAGGCCAAGCTGTCGAACCAGCAGGATGTCGTCCGCAACGAGCGGCGCCAGAGCACGGAAAACCGCCCATACGGGATGGTCGAAGAGGCGATGTACCAGGCCTTGTTCCCGAAAGGGCACCCGTACCACGGCGTCGTCATCGGATCGCACGAGGACATTCAGGCCGTGAAGCTCGACGACGTGCGCGAATTCTTCCGGCAGTACTACGCCCCGAACAACGCCACGATTGCCATCGCCGGCGACATCGACAAGGCCGCGACGAAGAAGCTCATTGAGAAGTACTTCGGCACGCTGAAACGTGGACCAGCGGTTCCACCGGTCAAGGTCAACACACCGCCGATCACGGCTGAAAAACGCATCGTCGTCGAAGATCGGATCGAGCTACCGCGCGTGTACATGGCCTGGATTACGCCGCCGTTCTTCAAGGATGGTGATGCCGATGCCGACATCACCAGCGGCGTGCTCGGTCAGGGACGGTCGAGCCGTCTCTACAAGAAGCTCGTCTATGAAAAACAGATGGCACAGAGTGTGACCGCCTATCAGTACTCGACGATGCTGGGATCGGTCTTCGCGATCGAAGCGACCGCCCGTCCCGGCCACACGCTGCAGGAGATCGAGACGGTCCTCAACGAAGAGCTCGAGATGATGCGCACGAATGGCCCGACCGTCGCAGAGATTGATCGGGTGCGCAACGTGCTCGAGACGCAGATATTCAGCGGTCTTCAGCTCGTCGGGGGCTTTGGCGGCGTGGCCGATCAGCTGAACCTGTACAACCATTACCTTGGAACACCCGACTATCTCGCGAAGGACGTGGCCCGCCGCCGGAGCGTGACGCCCGAATCCGCGCGCCAGTTCGCGCAGCAGTACCTTCGTCCGAACGCGCGCGTCATCGTTCACGGGGTTCCTGGAAAACAGGTGCTGCCGCCAGAGGTGCCCAAGCCTGCCGAACAGGCCGCTACCGGCGCGCCGACCGTTTCGATCAACGCCGACGAGCCGTGGCGCGAGAAACAGCCCGTGGCGTCGGCGGCGCGCGCCGTGCGCGTGCCGGTGCCGCAGTCGTTCCAGCTGACAAACGGACTGACGGTCATCGCGCTGCCCCAGACGGGCGGGTTGCCGGTCGTGTCCGCGAGCCTCGTCGTGCGAAGCGGCAGCGATGCCAATCCGATCGACAAGCCCGGTCTGGCCAGCTTCACTGCAGCCGTGCTCGATCAAGGCACCGCCACCCGGTCTGCGTTGCAGCTGGCCGATGAAATTGCGCAGATTGGCGCATCGCTCAACACCGGGACATCCCGGGACTCGTCAACGGTGTCGACCAGTAGCCTCAGCAGGAATTTTCCCGCGGCGCTGGGACTTCTGGCAGACGTCGCGCTGCGACCGAGCTTTCCCGCCGAAGAAGTCGAGCGCGTTCGCGCGCGCAGGCTCGCCGATCTTGTCGAGCAAAGGGGGAATCCCGTTCAGATTGCGACCAACGTGACGGGGAAGGCCCTGTATGGCACGCACCAGTACGGATTCAGCGAATCCGGCACGGTCGAGTCGAACAAGCAGCTGACGCGCGACGATCTGCAGGCATTCTGGCGTCAGAATTTCGTGCCCGGGAACGCTGCGCTCGTGGTCATCGGCGCTATTGCGGCTCCCGAGCTCCGCAAGCTGGCCGAATCGTCGTTCGGCAGCTGGCCGAAGGGCACCGCCTCGCCCGCGAAGCTCGGCACGCCTTCAACCGCGGCGCCGCGTCTGGTCATCGTCGATCGTCCCGGCTCACCGCAGACGCAGCTGCGCGTCGCAACCTTCGGCGTGCCGCGGAACAGTCCCGACTATGTGCCCGTGCGCATCATGAACACGATTCTTGGCGGCATGTTCTCAAGCCGCATCAACATGAATCTGCGCGAGGAACATGGCTACACCTACGGCGCGAACTCGCAGTTCGTATTCTGGCGGAGCGGCGGTCCGTTCTCGGTCAGCACGGGCGTGCGTACTGACGTTACGGCGCCGGCTGTGCACGAGGTGATGCTCGAGCTCAGGAAGATGATCGAGACGCGGGTGACGCCTGCGGAGCTGACGCTCGCGAAAGACGCGATCACGCTGCAGCTTCCGGCGCTTTTCGAGACCAACGATCGCATCGTGGGGAGCCTCTCGACGCTGTTCACCCACGGCCTGCCGCTGAATTACTACTCGAACCTGGCCGAACAGATTTCGGTCGTCGATGCTCAGGCGGTACAGGACGTTGCGAAGAAGTATCTCGTGCCCGACAAGTTCGTTGTCGTCGCGGTCGGCGACCGTTCGAAAATCGGCGATGTGCTGCAGAAAGAGCTCGGGACGACCGCGGAAATCCGCGACCCTGACGGAGCGCCCGTCAAATAGCGATTCGTCGTGATCCGATATAATTCGGACCCTTACGGTCCTATTTGATGGGCGTGCAGACAACAGACACCGGGCCGAGGCGGGCAGCGACCGTGCTCGACCTGATCGGCAATACGCCGTTGATCCGGCTCCGGAAGTTCGAGGCCGGGCTCAATGGCGTCGAGCTCTACGGAAAAGCTGAGTGGTTCAATCCGGGCGGGTCGGTGAAAGATCGTCCCGCCGGCAACATGGTCCGCGAAGGGTTGCAATCGGGCGCGCTCCGGCCGGGCAAGGTGCTGCTCGATGCCACTTCGGGGAACACCGGCATCGCCTACGCGATGATCGGCGCCTCGCAGGGATTTCCCGTCAAGCTGTGCGTGCCTTCGAACGTCACCGTCGAGCGCAAGCGGTTGCTTCATGCTTACGGCGCCGAACTGATCTTCACCGATCCCATGGACGGATCCGATGGCGCGATCCGCGAAGCGCGCAAGCAGGTCGCCGCTGATCCTGACCAGTATTTCTACCCGGACCAGTACAACAACGACGCGAACTGGCGCGCGCATTACGAGACGACGGGCCCCGAGATCCTCGCGCAGACCGACCGGCGCATCACGCACTTCGTGGCTGGCCTCGGCACGAGCGGCACCTTCATGGGCACAGGCCGGTGCCTGCGTGAGGCGAACCCGTCGATCAAGCTGATTTCGTTTCAACCCGACTCTCCGCTGCACGGCCTCGAAGGCCTGAAGCACATGGAGACCGCCATTGTGCCGGGCATCTACGACCCGACCCTGGCCGACGAGGATCTGCGGGTGAGCACCGAAGACGCGTATACGATGGTGCGGCGGCTGGCGCGGGAAGAAGGGCTTCTGGTCGGCATCTCTGG
This sequence comes from Vicinamibacterales bacterium, assembly GCA_963811435.1. GTDB lineage: Bacteria > Acidobacteriota > Vicinamibacteria > Vicinamibacterales > JAMQPK01 > JAMQPK01. The sequence goes on along the minus strand of CAWERD010000002.1, from coordinate 138,731 downwards.
CGGCGCCGCGCTGGCGGGCGCGCTGAAAGTGGCAAAAGGCGTTCGAAATGCCGTGATCGTTACCGTTTTCCCCGACAGCGCCGACAAGTACATGTCCGAGCGTTTCTGGAACTTACCCGCATAGGGATCCAACGGCCCCGATTTCATGTCTGAATCATTGAGGCTCATGCCTGGCATCGCGGACGCCATCCGGCGTCACGGCGTGGAGACATACCCGAACGAATGCTGCGGCGCATTGATTGGTGCCGACGGCGTCGTCCAGAACGTGGCACCGCTGCCGAACACGACCGAAGAAGGGGCGCGGCGGCGGTTCCTGATCAGGCCGTCGGACTACAAATTCGTGGAAGAGGAGGCGACGCGACTTGGGCGCGAGCTGCTCGGGTTTTATCACTCGCACCCCGATCATCCCGCGCGTCCCTCGCAGTACCGACCTCGATCACGCGTTCCCGTTCTTCTGGTACGTGATTGTGTCCGTGCAACAAGCCCAGTCGGAGAACATGACGGTATGGCGGCTGGCCGACGATCGCTCGCAGTTCCGCGAGGCGTCCTTACATGAGTAACTCATATGGCTAACAAGATTCTGATTCCGACTCCCTTGCGTCCTTTCACCGGGAAGCAGGATGCCGTGGAAGTAGACGGCGCAACGATTGGCGACATCCTCACCAACCTGACGGCGAAGTACGAAGGATTGAAGCCGCATCTCTACAACGATCAGGGCAAGCTTCGCAGCTTCGTCAACGTCTACCTGAACGACGAGGACATCCGCTACCTGGAGAAGGAAAAGACGGCGGTGAAGCCCGGAGACACGATCAGCATCATTCCATCAGTTGCAGGCGGCAACGGGGACAGGTAAATGGCACTCTCGAATGACGAAGTCAAACGCTACAGCCGGCATCTCATCATGCCGGAGGTGGGCGTCGAAGGGCAGGAGAAGCTCAAGAGCGGCAGCGTGCTCTGCATCGGCGCGGGCGGCCTTGGCTCGCCCGCCGCGTTGTATCTCGCGGCGGCAGGTGTCGGCCGAATCGGCATTGTCGACTTCGACGTCGTCGATTTCAGCAACCTGCAGCGGCAGGTGATACACAGCACGGCCGATGTCGGACGCTCGAAGCTCGCCTCGGCCAAGGATCGGCTGCTTGCGCTGAACCCGCACATCACGATCGACACCTACGAGACTGCACTCTCGTCGAAGAACGCGCTCGAGTTGTTCAAGCCGTACGACGTCATTCTCGACGGCACGGACAATTTTCCGACGCGCTATCTCACCAACGATGCGTGCGTGCTTCTCGGCAAGCCGAACGCATACGGCAGCATCTTCCGCTTCGAAGGACAGGCATCCGTTTTCGCGACCAAGGGCGGTCCGTGCTATCGCTGCCTGTATCCGGAGCCGCCGCCGCCCGGTCTGGTTCCGAGCTGCGCCGAAGGCGGCGTGCTCGGCGTGCTTCCTGGTGTGGTCGGTACGATTCAGGCGACCGAAGCGATCAAACTGATCATGGGTATCGGCGAGCCGCTGATCGGACGCTTTCTGATCTACGACGCGCTCCGGATGAAATTCCGCGAGCTCAAGCTCAAGAAGGATCCGGACTGCCCGGTGTGCGGCACGCATCCAACGGTGACCGAGCTCATCGATTACGAACAGTTCTGCGGAGTGGCGCCGGCGGCGCCGGAGGTGGCCGTGAGTACTGCGAACAACGAAACCGAGACCGATGTGAAAGAGCTCAAGCGGAAGATCGACGCCAAGGAGGATTTCTTCCTGCTCGATGTGCGCGAGCCGAACGAGTTCCAGATCGGCCGCATTCCGGGCTCGACGCTGATTCCGCTGGGCGAAGTGCCGCAGCGGGTGAACGAGATTCCCCGGGACAAGGAAATCGTCGTGCACTGCAAGATGGGGGGCCGCAGCGCCAAGGCGGCCGCATTCCTGCGCCAGCAGGGCTACAAAGACGTCAAAAACCTCAAGGGCGGCATTTTGGACTGGTCGGACAAGATCGACCCGTCCGTGCCCAAGTATTGACCCGCACCGCCGACAGTCGTACACTGGATGTAGGGCTTAACTTAAGTTGAGCCCTACCAATCATTTACAAAATGTTAAGGTTATCGAAGAAGGCCGATTACGCGCTTATCGCGATGAAGCATCTGGCGCTGCGGCCCGACCAGGCAGCCGCCAGTGCGCGCGAAATCGCCGAGCAGTACGACATTCCGGTCGAGCTGATGGCCAAAGTGCTGCAGCGGCTTGCGCGTGAAGGGCTGCTGGCTTCGCACCAGGGCACGCGGGGCGGGTATCAGCTGAGCCGGTCGCCGTCCAATATCTCGGTGGCCGACGTCATTCAGGCCGTCGATGGTCCGCTGACGGTCACGGCGTGCTCGACCGAAGAAGAGAACTGCGACCAGGTACTCGAAGTGCAGCGTGCGCGATCCCCTGTGGAAGATCAAAGAGCGGATTCTCGTCGCCCTGCAGACCTGCTCGATCACCGAGCTTGCGACCGAAGCGACCGAGCCGGTGCTAATCTCGATTTCCCGTCCTGCCGTCCTTCAGGACATCCACCGTTAATTCTTCATCGCCGCCGGGTACGCTGGCTGTCTAGCGAACGACGGCAGGGGAGTACGAATACCGGCGGAGCATCCGCGGCGCTTCGGTGTTGTCGGTGCGGAGCACCCAGATGTCTGCCCCGCGCGCGCCGGTAATGTGGTACATCACGTGGTCGTTGTCGAGCCAGTCGACCTGGTCGTCTACGCTCCGCGTTTCGGCCGTCAAAGAGACATCGGTTCCCGTGCGAAGGTCGTGGATTCGCAGCTGCCAGTTACCTGCGCCCGCCATCGCATACTTGTAGGCAATTCGTGTGTCGTCGGGTGAGAGCGACGGGCATTCCACTCCCGTTCGGACGACCCTGCCCTCGCGCGCGTCCACGTTCCCTTCGATCAGGTATTTTGTCCCCCCCGACGCGAGCGTGGCGTAGAAGCGGTTGCTGTCGCGGGCGAACGTCACCCCCCAGAAATTGAAGTCGGCGCCCTGGAAGCGTTTCTGATCGCGCCAGATCGTGAATTGCTCGAGATCGCCGAGGTTTTTCCCGGCCATCGTGTCGACAATTGTCGTGCGGGTCGAAAAGCCGCCCTGCGAGTACGAATGTCCGCTCTCGAAAACGGTAATGCCCGCGCGGCGTCCGTTCGGCGCCACACGTGTGCGGCTGGGCAGGCCCGTCAGCGGCAGGCGATGGAGTCGCGTGAAGTGCTCGTCGAAGATGTCGGCATAGTGCCTCATCAGCAGCCCGTCGATCTCCTCGACCAGGCACACGCCGCGATTGCCCGCGAAGTACGCGCGCTCGCAGGCCATCGGCGTCGCATAGCCGGCCGCATCCGGCGCGCCGAGCGGCACGAGCATCAGCCGTCGCCATGTCTCGCCAGGGGCCGTGCTGCGCACCACGAGATACGGACGCGGAGGTACATCCTTCAGGAGCTGGACGGAAAATTCTGGCGTGGCAGAGCGCGCGTTGCGGCGCATCGCAAGGCCGGTATAGCCGGCGGCCACGAGCGCGGCTGCTGCCGACAGCCCCACGAACATCCAGGCCCGGCGTCGGCGGCGCATGGCGTCACTCATGAACACTCCACTTGCCGCGGAACGCCACCGCGGCTATCGGTATACCGAGAGTGAGCGCGACGGCGAACGAAACGATCGCCGTATCTCTTCCCAGCGTGGTCCATAGCCATCCGAACGCCATCGATGCTGCCATGCGCGACACGCTCGTCGCCGTGATAACCAGAGCCAGGCCGCTTCCCCGCAACGCGACAGGCAGAATTCCACTCGCCATCGCCGCGACGACCCCATCGGTGGCGGCATAGTAGGCGCCGAGAAGAACGACGGCGGCGAGCACGCTCGTCGTCTGCGGGCTTGCCGTCACGAGCGATGCGTAGAGCAGCAGCAGGAAGCCGTGTCCGATGAGAAAGACGCGTGGCCTTCCTATCCGATCCGCCAGGACCCCTGCAGGAATCGCCAGGAGAAGATACGACAGAGAGGTTCCCATATAGAGAAGCGGGAACACTCCGGGATTCACTCTCACGCGCTCCTGCAGCACCAGGTAGATGAAGGGATCGCTGACGGTGACCAGTGCCAACCCCGCGGCGGCAATCGTCACGGCCCGGAAATCATGGTGCCGCAGCAGTCCCAGGGCATTTCTCAGCGACGGGGCCGCTGCGTCAGCCGGCGCTCGATGCGCCGTGACGTCGACAAACAGGACGAGCACGCCGAGCCCGACGACGCCAAGGCAAAAGCTCGTCACGAACACGACGTCGAAGCCGCGGGGCACCAGCGCCAGCAGCGCGAATGCCAGGACAGGTCCGAGCATGGCGCCGGTTGCGTCGAGTGCGCGGTGCACGCCGAACGATTGAGCGAGCCGGCTTGGCGGCACGCTCAGCGAAATCATCGCATCCCTCGGGACCGTTCGAATGCCTTTGCCCAGGCGATCCCACACAATGGCGACGGCCACGCCGAACGATGACGCGCCGGCAGCAAGCAGCCCCAGCCTGCACAATGCGGAGATGGCGTAGCCAATGCCGGCCACGGTTTTGTAACGGCGCCAGCGATCGGCGACGACGCCGCTGGCCCACAGCGTGACGGCCGTCAGGCCGTTGTAGAGGCCATCGAGCGCACCGAACGCGAGGGGCGACAGGTTGAGGTGGAGGACCAGGTACATCGGCAGGACGCTGGTGACCATTTCGGACGAAAGATCGGTCAGCAGGCTCGTGATGCCGAGGAACCACACGTTGGGCGCCACGGCCCGCCAGGCGCGGGTCCAGAAGCGCCACTCGGTGCGGGGAACGGCGACGTTGACGGCGTCCGTTCGATACACGCCTATGGCCTTTTGCGGTGCCGGCTCATCTTGACGGGCTGCGGTTATAGAGCAGCACGATGGCGATGACCAGGGCGAGCGCGGCAAGCCTGCTGTCGAACAGTAGCAGAATCGGAAACAGCACGAGCAGAAGTGCCGCCATGGAGTGATTATCGGAATGGCGGGAGATGGGCATCAGTGTGCAACGAAGTCGCCTCGTGGTATGACTGGAGGGCCATGCCCCCGATCTACCTCGATTCTCACGCCACGACTTCGGTCGATGCGCGTGTGCTCGACGCGATGCTGCCGTTTTTCTCGGAGCACTTCGGCAACGCGTCGAGCAGGAATCACCCATTTGGCTGGAAGGCCGCCAAGGCGGTCGAGCTGGCGCGCGAGCAGGTTGCCACGCTCATCGGTGCTCGTTTTCGTGACGTCGTGTTCACGAGCGGCGCGACCGAGTCGAACAATCTCGCGATCAAGGGTACGGCCGGAACGGCCCCTGAGAATCGAACGCACGTCGTGACCGTCTGCACCGAGCACCGTGCGGTCCTTGATCCCTGCGTGGCGTTGGAGCGTGACGGCTTTCGGGTGACGTATCTCGACGTCGATCGCGAAGGCCGGATCGATCTGGATCGCCTTCGCCACGCGATCTCTGATGAGACGTTCCTGGTCAGCGTGATGTCGGCCAATAACGAGATTGGCGTCCTGCATCCGCTTGCCGAGATCGCCACGATCGCGCACGAACGGGGCGCGTTGTTTCATTGCGATGCCGCGCAGTCTGCCGGCCTGGTTCGCATGAACGTAAGAGAGATCGGTGTCGATCTTCTGTCGCTGAGCGCACACAAGATGTACGGACCGAAGGGTGTCGGCGCTCTCTACGTCGCCAAGCGGAATCCGGTCATCGATCTCGAGCCGCTCTTTGACGGCGGCGGTCACGAGCACGGATATCGATCGGGGACGCTGAACGTGCCGGCGATTGTCGGCTTCGGCAAAGCGGCGGAGTTGTGTGGCCAGGGCCTTGATGGGGATGCTGCGCGAATTGGGTTATTGCGAGACCGTCTGTGGTCGGCTCTCTCGAGCCATCTCGACGGCATTCATGTGAATGGCCCCATGCAGCCGCGTCTGGCCAATAATCTGAACGTACGTGTGGATCATGTGCATGGCGAGTCGCTGCTGAAGGCGATCGCTCCCGACGTTGCCGTGTCGTCCGGCGCCGCGTGCGCGACGGCGAGTGCCGAGCCCTCGCATGTGCTGCGCGCGATCGGCCTGGCCGACGAAGAGGCGCGGGCGTCGATCCGCTTCGGCCTCAGCCGATTCACGACCGATTCGGAAGTCGACGCGGCGGCGGCCATTGTCGGCGACGCTGTGCGGCACCTGCGAAGACAGTGCTAGACTGATTTTTTCGACATGCGCGCGTACTACATCCCGGCAGCGGCCGGCGTGTTGATGGTCGTCAGCTCCTTTCTGCCGTGGATGAACCTCGGCGATGTGCCCCTCGGCGGTGTGCCGGATGTGGCGGGCTGGTGGATTCTCGGACTCGGTGCCCTGGCCGTGCTCCTCGCCGGACTGAGCATCTGGACGCGGAAAAATTCCCGTCATCCGTTGCTGCTCGTCGGCCTCACCGCGTTCGCGATCATGTTTCTCGGCTATCAATGGATGGCGCGGACGGTACGAAATTCGATCTGGGCGCAGACACAGGCGCGCGCGATTGTCGAGAATGTGCCGGTGGGTGCGGAGCCCGTCACCACCGTCGGGCCTGGTATCTATCTGGGTGTCCTGGCGGCGGTCGTCCTCGTAGGGTTCGGGCTCACGATCGTCGTCAAGCGCGTCCCGCGCGCCTACGCCATACCGGAAGATGACGACGTGTAAGGGGGAGCTGAATCTAGAATCTAGAAACTGGAATCTAGAAACTTAGGAGAAAATCGCCAGCGAGCTCGTCCTTGAAGGTGCGGGCGCATGTTGTCGCGACCAGTCGAGCAGTGCATGCACTGCCGGTTCATCCAGCGCGAGGGTGTAGTCGTTGACGTAAAGGCCGATGTGTTTCGCGACGACCGCAGGGTCCATCTCCTGCGCATGTGACGCGACGTAGTCGCGGCTGGCATCCGGATGCGCGAAGGCATGCTCGACGCTTGAGCGAAGCGCGCGGTCAGTCTCTGCCCCATAAGCCGCGGCCAGATCCCGCCGAATCGCGATAGCGGCCAGCGGAAGAGGGCATTGCATCCGCTCCTCCCATACAGCGCCAAGATCGGCGAGCAGCGTGAGCCCCTTCGCCTGGTAGGTGAAACGCCCTTCGTGAATCAGCACGCCGCAATCGACGTCTCCGCGAATGACCGCATCCTCGATCTGATCGAACCGCATCGGCACACGGTCGAAGCGGCCGAGCAGATGCAACAACAGCGCGGCGGTCGTGCGTTCGCCGGGAATGGCAATGCGGCCGCCGACCTTGCGAGGAGTCCGGGCGACGACGATGGGGCCCACGCCGAATCCGGCGGCTCCGCCGGCGCGAAGCAGGGCATAGCGATCGCGTATCCGTTCGTACGCGGCGAGCGAAATTTTTGTGACTTCAGCGTCGCCGCGTTCGGCGCGCGCGTTCAGCGCCTCCACGTCGTCGATGTGAGGAACGACGCGCGGTCCCTGCACGAGGCCGTGTACCAGGGCGTGGAACGCGAACGTGTCGTTCGGACACGATGAAAACGCGAAGTTCAGCGGCGCGCGATCCACGATACGACTGCCTCCTGCGCGGCAAGAGCCGCTTCCTTGATGCGCCACGCGCCGGTGTCGCGATCGGTCACCATGTTGCTGATGCCGCGCACCTCGCCGACGCGGACGCCGTGCAGGTGCGCCACGTGGGCGACTGCGGCACCCTCCATGCTTTCCACGGCGCCGCCGGTTCGCGCTTCGATGGCGCGCGCTTCTTTGTCCGTTCCTGTGCAGGAAGTCATGGTGACGAACCGCACACGTTGCGGTACCGGAAAAACCTGCATCGGCAGCTCGTTGAACAACGGGATGGGCGCCTCGACGACGGGAAAGCCCAGCGCTTTCATATCCAGAAACCCCGATGGAGTGGAAGCGCCTAGATCGCCATAACATTCGCTTTCGGCGCACACGACGTCACCCACTCGAAGACCAGATGCGGGATAAGCGCCGCCGATACCGCAAGCGACAATCTCCCGTGCGCCCGTGTTCGCCAGAAAGAGCGTAACGGCGTGTGCCGCGTTGACGGCCCCGACGCCGGTGCGGACGATCGCCATCGAAGGATGCTCGCGGAGCCGCTCGCGCAGCAAAGAGCATTCAAGTTCGGTTGCGGCACAAAGGAGGAGGTCCACCATCGACGCACCCAGCATACATCCGGTACGCGCCCGACCTCCTGGGAGCGCGAGTGGCTATTGAGTGCCGACGATTTCCCGAACGGATTCCATCAGTTTGGCCGGGTCGTAGCCGACGCCATCTTTGAAGACGGTTTCGACTCGTTTGATGTCGGTAATGAGCTCTTCGGGGTTTCCAGCGACAACGATGAGATCGGCCCGTTTTCCCTTCGCGATCGAGCCGATGTCGGCCTCGCGTCCGAGGACCCGGGCCCCGTTGAGCGTGGCAATCTGGATCGCTTCGATGGGTGAGAAGCCCGCTTCGACCAGCAATTCGATCTCGCGCTGGTTCGAGAAGCCCGCCACGATGCCCCCGTGTCCGGTTGGATCGCTGCCCGCTGCGAGGAGACCGCCGGCCCGGACGAACGCCACTTCGAAATCCATCTCCTTGCGCAGCAGCTTCCCCCATACCGGAACCGGCGCGGCGGCGAGCTCGGCGCGATGGTCGAGGTAGCGCTTGCGCGATTTCGGTGACATCAGTCCAATCGCTTTGTCGGTTGCGGGTTCCCGGGTCGAAAGGAATGTTTCGAACACCGGCAGCGTCGAGGTGACAGCCACCCCCGAACCCACGAGCTTGTCAATCAGCTTCCTCACGGCCGATTGTTTCGCCGAGAGGACGGCTCCGAGGGCGACGTCAGACGGCGGGCAGACATCCGGCTGTTTCTCCACAACAAAATCAGTGGCCGTCCAGATGCCGTGCTCGAGGTTGTCGATGCCGAGTTCGGCGGCTTCGGCGAAGGTGACGGCGCAGACATGACCGGTGACCTGGAGCCCTCGCTCGTGCGCGCCGGCGATGAGGCCGCGCAGCTCCGCGCGGGACAGGTGTTCGTAAGCTTTGTAGGAGGTCGCTCCAGCGTCGGCCATCTTCGCCGCGAGCCTGCGTCCACGGTCCTCGGGCGTCCCGAAGAACGACGGCCACATCGACTGATCCAGATAGAGAGACGTGAGCTCGATGGTCGGTCCTGGAGCGGTGCCACCATCGATCGCATTTTTCAGCTTCAAATCCTCCGCAAGGCCGCGGCTGCCGGCCGTGCGGATCGTGGTGGCCCCTCCGGCGAGGTAGAGGCGCGGGAAGCTGACACGCATCGACGTTTCGCCGTTGCCGTCGGGGGTGAAAAACAGATGCTCGTGGACCATCACGTACCCGGGCAGGACGGTGCGTCCGGTCAGATCGATCATTCTTGCTTCGGGTGGGACGCGCGACGTTCTGGAATCGCCCACCGCCACGATGCGGCCATCCTGAATGATGATGGTTTGGTGGCTTTTTCCGGGCGTGCCCGTGCCGTCGATCACGCGTACATGCGCCAGCGCGATGACCGGCGCTCGAACGGAGATGAAGGCGTCAACTGACGCTTCGTAGTGTTGCCCGCAGGCGCAAGCCGGCAGCACGAGTGCAAGAATGAGAAATCGGAAGCGGCGCATGGTGTCGCAAGGTGCGTGGGCACGAGTCGCCGTGCAAAGACAGCGCCTGGGCGGAAGAATCCAAAATCGAGCGAACACGGCGTGTGGCCGAGTTGGCCTCTTTCAAATCTTGTCGGGTGCGAACACTTTTGCCAGGTGCTCGTGGACCAGCCTCACACCTTCGGTGAGCGACGCGGGTCCGGGTTGAAGGATGAACGTGGATGGGATGTCGTGGATGCGGTCGTTTCTGATCGCTGGCACGTCGTCCCATCCTGGCCTCGAGACGATCGTGCTCTTCTTCATCTTCTTCCCGCACCACGATGCGAGAATGACGTCGGGTTTCCGTTGACGCACGTCGCCGGCCTGAACGATGCGATCCTTTGCGAGGCGTTTTTCGCGCAGCTCCGGAAAAATCGGGTCGCCGCCGGCAATCTCGACGAGCTCCTCTACCCACTGAATGCCGGAGATGAGCGGCTCGGGCCATTCCTCGAAGAACACGCGCGGTCGTCTCGAGAACTGCGCGGCCGATTGGCGAACCGTGTCGAGCCCTCGCTCGAGCTCGGTGACTAGCGCCTGGCCCTTCGGCTCGCAGCCCACGATGCCCGCGAGCATGCGAATCATCTGGAGTATTTCGGCGACCGACCGCTGGTTGAATGCAAATACGGGCAAGCCTCGCTTCACGAGTTCTGACGCGATGCCGGCCTGAAGATCTGAAAACGTCAGTATGAGATCGGGCTCGAGCGCCTCAATCTTGTCGAACCGTGCCGAGATGAACGATGAGACCTTGGGCTTGCTTCGCGCTTCGGGCGGACGAAGCGTGTATCCAGAAATGCCGACGATGCGGTGTCCCTCGCCCAGGAGATAGAGCGTTTCGGTCGTCTCCTCCGTCAGGCAGACGATGCGCTCAGGATACGTCGGCAAAGACGAAACCATCGCGATCGACGACCTCGCCGACGGTGATGGCCACAGGTCGGTTGAACATCGGCCCATCCCAGGCGAACGAATGAAACTCGCCGCGCTCGCCGCACTTGTCGACGCCCTGCGGCAGATCGTTCAGCAGCGAGCGATCGAACTGCCGTCCGGCAAACGACCGATCGAGGTGCTTCGGGTTGACGCACGTGAGCACGGAGCGCAGTCCGCTCTTGACCATTTCCGATGCGAGCGCATCGGTCGGAATGCCCCAGATGGGGAAGATCGGTGTCAGGCCGGTGCCGGCGAGCTTTTCCTCGCGATACTTACGCACGTCTTCAAGAAAGAGATCACCGAACGAGACGTGCGTGAAGCCTTCGGCGACGGCCTGCGAGACAGCGTCGCGCATGCGGGCTTCGTATTCCTCGTTGGTGCACGGCCAGGGTAGCGGGACCGTCCGCAAGGGGACGCCCGCGGCTTCTGCCTGCGCCTCGAGCAGCCGCCTGCGTACGGCATGCATCGCCACCCGATCGAACTGCTCGTTCATGGTCGTCAGCAGCCCGCCGATTTCGACGGACGGATCCTGCTTCAATACGTGCAGCATCCACGCGCTGTCTTTCCCCGAACTCCACGACACAAGGGTCTTCATACTTTCCACTTTTCGCTTTCTACTTTCTACTTTTCACTTTTTACTTTTTATTTCGAATGCGTCGGGATGGAGCACCTCAGCCAACCGACGAACGGACGTCGAGATCCGCGGTCCTGGATTCATCATCCCGTCGCCTCTCAGCTGATAGATCCGCTTCGTGCGGACGGCTGGAATCGACGGTAACGTATCCCAGGCGCTGAGATTGCGGCCGGTTGCGCTGGCCGTGTCGACGCCGATCTCGATGATTACGTCCGGTGCGCGTGTCACGGCCAGCTCGCTCGTCGTCTGAATACTCTGGCGCTGGACGTCCGCGAACACGTTGCTGCCGCCTGCTGCCTCCAGCATGTCGTGAAGGAAACCGATGCCGCCGCTGGCGTAGATACCCCGCAGCGTTTCCGCATCGCGCCCGAACACGAGCAGCGTTCGAGGCCGTGGCCGGCCGGCCACCCGCCGTTTGACGTCTGCAATATCCGACTCGATTTGGCTGGCGAGATCGCTGCTTTCCTTCACGTTGCCGATTCGTGCGCCGAGCTCTCGAATCGTGCTCGTGATGTCAGAGAGGCCGGCGTGTTGATAGAGAAAAATCGGAATGCCGGCACGAGCCATCTGCGTTCGAAGGTCCGACTGGGTACCGTACACGACGACGAGATCTGGTTTGAGCGAGATGATGCGCTCGATGTCGGGGTCGATCAAACCGCCGACTTTGGTGCGTGTGAGGGCCTCCGGCGGATACCGATCGAAAGTACCGACGCCAATCACGCGCGGGCCGGCCCCCATTGCGAACAGCATCTCGGTCACCGACGGAACGATCGACACGATCCGTTGCGGACGCGTCTGGGCGTCGAGCGACACGAATGTGAGAAACAGCGCAAGGGTTATCGATGCTTTATGAGCAGCCATAGAAAAAATGGACCGCCGATCAGGGCGGTGACGACGCCGACTGGCACTTCCAATGGCGCCAGCGCAATGCGGGAAATCGTGTCGCAGGCCACAAGAAACGCGGCGCCGCCAAACACCGAGGCCGGCAGCACCATGCGATGGTCGGCGCCGACCAGCAGGCGAACCAGATGCGGGACGACGATGCCGATGAAGCCGACGGGGCCGCCCAGTGAAACGGCAGCACCTGTCGCCAACGATGCGCTCAGAAAGGCCAGCCGCTGGGTGCGGTGTACGTCGACACCGCGGCTGGCGGCGCTCTCGTCGCTGACCGAGAGCAGGTTCATCGAGCGCGGCAGCACCGCGAATGCGCCAAACGAGAGCGCGATTGGCGGGACCGCCGCCATCACCGGAGCATAGCTGCTGACGTCGAGGTCGCCCATCAACCAGCGTACCGTACGAAACGTCTGGGTGAAATCCGACAGGAACTGCACGAACAGAATGAGCGCCGAGAAAAACGAGTTCAACGTCACGCCGGCAAGCAGCAGGACATTGGTCGACAAACCGCGGTGCCGCACGCGCGCCAGCGCATACACGATCCCGACGGCGCCCAGCGCCCCAGCGAAGCTGGCGATCGGGACCGCCGAGAACCCGGCGATCCCGGACGACAACTCCAGCGTCAGCGCCAGCATCGCGCCCAGGGCAGCGCCGGCCGACACGCCGAGTGTGAACGGCGTTGCGAGCGGGTTCCTGAGAAGCGCTTGAAGCACAACACCCGACGCGGCAAGTGCCGAGCCGACAAGCGCTCCGGCGAGCACGCGCGGCAGGCGCGCGACAAAGAAGATCTGCGCGTCGGTGTTTTCAGCAAATGGAACAGACGAGTCGAACACGCGCCAAAGATCGATGCTGGTCGAGCCTACGAGCGGTGCGAGCACGCACACGAGTACTGCGCCTGTTCCGAAGAGCAGCCAGGTCGCCGCAATCTTTCTGCCGACGCTCATGACGGCCGTGCGTCTTCTGCCCGCGAGACTGGGATCACTGTCAGGTGGCCGGCTCTGGCATGCATCGCGATGTCGACCTCGACGCCGTACAGCTTTCGAATCAGCGCGGCGTCGAGCATCGATGCCGTTGGACCGGTTGCGAGCACATGGCCTCGATCGAGAAGAATCAGATCTCGGCAGAGGCCGGCGGCGAAGTTCAAGTCGTGGGTCGAGACGATGATCGTGAGCCCGCGATCGCGATTCAGCGTTGCCAGAATCGAGCGGATCTCGAGCTGATAGGCGAGGTCGAGCGAGGCGGTGGGCTCGTCGAGCAGGAGGATGTCGGAAGGACCCCTTCCGTCAAGCTGGGCGAGCGCACTCGCGATAACCACGCGCTGTTTCTCTCCGCCCGAGAGCGTGTTGAAGAAACGCGACTGCAGATGCAGGGTGCCGGTTGCCTGCAGTGCGTGGCGTGCGATCTCGATCTCGTCGGGGCCTTCGATTTCGAACGCGCCCAGATGCGGGTAGCGGCCCATCACGGCCATTTCGAGCACGGTGTATTCGAACGCGAGCTGTGTCTCCTGGGGCACCACGGCCATCCGCTTCGACATCTCGCGGCGCCGCATCGTCTGCATGTCGATGCCGTCCAGAAGGACGCGACCTTTGAGAGGGGAGAGCAGGCCCGCAAGCAGCCGAAGCAATGTGGTCTTGCCCGAGCCGTTGGGTCCGAGGATGCCCACCAGACCGCCCCGTGCAACACGTGCCGTCACGCTCCTGAGAACAGACGTGTGAACGTCGTACGAGAACGACACGTTCTCGACGGCGAGCCCCTCGTCACTCATCCAGCACCAGGTCTTCAGCCACGCATCCGTTGTGGCTGGCGCGTCCGAGCGCGCGGACGCGCAGCGGCCGCGTGAAGCCCTCGCAGGAGGTGACGACCGTGTGGTATTCGCCCCGCTCGCCACATGGATCCACGTCGCGGGCGAGAAAATCCTCGAGGAGATCCTCGGCCAGGTCGCGGCCGAGGAAGGATTCGTCGAGCTTGCTCGACCGCACGGTCACGATCCGGGCGCGCGCGCCCGACGCAAGAAAGTCGCGATACAAATCGGTGGTCGATTGTTTCCAGAGCGGTTCCACAGCCAGGAGTCCGCGGCCGCGGCTCATCCGTTCGGCCCACTCGCGATGATGATCGAAAAGAATGTCGCCGAAGATGACGTGTGTGACGCCGAGCGCCGCCGCCTCGGCAAGCGCGCGATCGAACACCTCGCTGTAGCTGTCCCAGGAGCATCGCTGAGTGATGCTCTGCAGGCCCAGACGCTCCACCTGTGCCGCCACGATTTCGGGACGCAGGCCGTGAGATCGGCTCCGCGTCCCGTCCTCGTTGAACATGGTGATGGCGGCGACGATGTCGAAGGTGTGTCGTGCGCGGTGATAAGCCGCGCACGAATCCTTGCCCCCGCTCCACGAGATCGCTGCCGGCGGACGACCGACCATCTAGAACCTCGTTCGAATACCGACCCGCACAACGCGGCCGAGACCCCGATACCCCAGCGGCTCCATATATTCACGATCGGCCAGGTTATCGCTCGTGAGGAATACGCCCGTGCGTTGCGCGAAACGCACCTCGGCGCTCGCATTCCACGTTGCGTAACCCTCGTTCGACGTGACGGTCGGGAAGTTGAAGTCGCTGTCGACGCGCTCTCCGATGAAGACGCCGCCCAGCGTCAGCATGAGGCGTTCGCGCGTGTACGACGCCTCGATCGAACCGGAATGACGCGGCCGCCGATACAAGTCACGGCCGGGCGCAAAAATCGGGCTGCTGCTGATACTGCGAATGACTTTGGAATCGAGAAACGTATAGGCGCCGCCGATTCGGAGACCGCCATCGACCAGGGCGCTGCCGGAGAGCTCCAGGCCCGAGGCGCGGGTCTCGCCGATGTTTTCGTATTGCGCATTGAAGTTCGCGTCTGATGGGCCCAGGCTGATCAAATTATCGAAGTGGTTCGCGAAATACGTCGCTTCTACGCCGACGCGATCACCGGCGAAGCGCTGCTCGAAGCCAAGGTCGAACCCACGCGACCGCTCAGGTTTCAGATCCGGGTTGCCGAGAAAACTGGGCGACTGGCTGTACGACTGAATGAACAGCGGCTCTTTTATCCCGCGGCCGACGCTGCCGCGAAGGCGCGTCGCCCCCAGATCGCCGTTGCCCGTACTCGCCATCCATGACATCGCCACCCGCGGCGCGGCATAGAAACCGAAGCTGCCGTTGTTCTCGAACCGGATGCCGGTGACGATGGAGACCCGTGACATCAAGGCTTCGGTACTGGACGGTGGTGCCCGTGTTGTTTCGCTCTGGCGTCTGCGGCGAGGCCGTCGACCGGTGATTCGTCAGGACGCCGCGCTCGCCGTCATAGGCGAAGGCCGCCGTCAGCGTCTGGTTGCGTCCGACGACGCCATCGGCGCGGTACTCGAAGTGGTGACGACCGAGCTCTGTTTCGGAGTCGAAGAGAAAGTCTGACGACGGGAACGCCGCAACCAGATCCCCGAAGCGCGGCGTGTGCGGCGGATCGGCGATGAGGTTGGTCGAGCGGAATTTCGTGATGATGTACGCGTAGCTGGTCTGCTGCGCGACGCGAGATCCGAGGGGTTGCGTCCATCCGCCCGCAAAGCGGCCGTCGCGAGTGCGGAAGAACGCGTCCATGTCTGGACGGCCGAATGCGGTGGCACCAGGGGTGCCCGTCCGTCCGAACTCTCCGCGTCCCAGAAAGCGCAGCGACCCACCCGATCGCATCGAGTGCGCCACAAGCCCCGAGACTGTCGAGGCCTCGTTGGTGTTGTTCGGTTCGCGGTTGTCGGTGTGCAGATAAGAAGTGAACACCGAGTACTCGATGCCACCGTTGCGTGCGCCGACACCGCCCGCGATGTGAGCCGTATCGTAGGTGCCGCCGTCGAACGTGAAGTTGAGTTGCGGACGTCCGATCTCCGGTCGCACCGAAAACAACTGGATGACGCTGGCCATCGCGTCTGAGCCGAAGAGCGCCGAGTGCGCGCCACGCAACACTTCGATGCGCTCGATGTTCTCGGGCATGAGCGTGGCGAAGTTGAAAGAGCCGCCCGGCTCGTTCAGTGGAATGCCGTCGAGGAGCACTTTGTTGTAGGTCGATTCACCGCCACGCACGAACACGCCAGTCAGGTTCCCGACGCCGCCCGATCGCACCGCCACCACGCCGGGAACGAAGCGAAGGAGATCGATCGTGCTCATCGCATGCCGTTGTTCGATCATGTCGCGGTTGAGCACGGTGATCGAAGCCCCGACCTGCTCTTCGCTCATTTCTTTGCCGGTCGCCGTCACCACGACCGACTCGTGGATGGTTGGTGGCGCCGGAGGCGTTGGTTGATTTTGCGCACGCAACACGGTTGCGTGCACGAGAGCGAACAGGATTGTGAAAACAGGAAAACGAAGATGTGCAAGCATGGGCCCTCCTCGGCGTCTTTCGCGCCGATGTTAAGGACGCCCCAGTGCCCAGGTATCCTGACTTGCGGATCGGCGCGGGCGGCTCTGGCCTTCCCACATCCCGTAAGGATGCAGTGGCAAGTGCGAGTGCCCGCTCCCCGCTTACAGTGGCGTGACCGTGTGGGCTTCCCACCCACTTCGCATGGTCACCGGGGAAACGTCGGTAGGCCGGCGAGTATACACTCGCGTCAGGGCAGAGGGCTAAGGGCTGAGGGCTTAGAGATTTGGGAGCGCTTTGAGATACGATCGACGACGGTCGATGTTGAAGGATATTGAGAGCAAAATCGAACGCGCGGAGCGGCTGTCGCTCGAGGACGGCGTGCGGCTGTTCGAGCATCCCGATCTGCTCGAGGTGGCTGCGCTGGCGAATCGCGAACGCGAGCGGCGGCACGGCGACCTGACGTACTACAACTACAACATCCGCATCGAAGCGACCAACGTGTGCGTCGCGAGCTGCTTGTTCTGCTCGTTCGCGCGGCTGCGGCCCGGCGACCCGGGCTCGTACACGATGTCGCTCGAAGACGCGTGGGAGAAGCTGCGCGTACGCCAGAATCAGCCGCTCACCGAAGTGCACGTCGTCAACGGCCTTCACCCCGATCTTCCGTTCGACTACTACCTCGAGCTGCTGCGCGGGTTCAAGCGCATTAGGCCCGAGATTCACCTGAAGTGTTTCACGGCCGTGGAGATCGCATTCTTTGCGGAGCTCTACGGCATGACCGACGAGCAGGTGCTCCGCGAGCTGATGGCCGCGGGCCTGGCCTCGCTGCCGGGTGGCGGCGCCGAGGTGTTCGCCGAGCGGGTGCGGCAGAAGATCTGCCACGACAAGGCCGATGCTGATCGCTGGCTGTCGATTCATCGCACCGCCCACCGTCTCGGCATGAAGTCGAACGTGACGATGCTTTACGGGCATATCGAGACCAACGAAGAGCGCGTGGATCACATGCTGCGGGCTCGAGCGTTGCAGGACGAGACCGGCGGCTTCCAGGCGTTCATTCCGCTGGCGTTTCATCCCGACAACAACCAGATGCGCAAGCTGCCGGCGCCGTCAGGGTCGGACACGCTTCGTGTGCACGCCGTCTCCCGGCTGATGTGCGACAACATCCCTCATGTGAAGGCCTTCTGGATTGCCACCGGTGTGGAGCTGGCGCAGACGGCGCTGTGGTTCGGCGTGGATGATCTCGATGGTACCGTGCAGGAAGAGAAGATTTACCACATGGCCGGATCGCGTACACCCGAAGCGCTCTCGACCAATGCCATCGAGCGCATTATTCGCGCGGCAGGCCGCGTGCCGGTTGAGCGCGATACCTTCTACAACGTCGTTGCCCACGCCGGGTCTCAGGAACAAGGCCCGGCCTGCGTACCGAACACAGTGCGTACCTAGGGCGGTCCTCCTGTTCTGTGGACCCGCCAAAAAACCGCTATAATTGATAGTTCACATGTCGACGATGCTTCCGGTCCTGACGGAGTTCGAAAAGTCGCATATCTCAGAGCGGCAGCCGCTTCCTGAGCGATATCTCGGTCTGTCCGACGAAGAGCTCGATCGCCGCATTACTGCGGCCAAAGCCGCACTCGGCCAACGGGTGATCATCCTGGGTCACCACTACCAGCGCGACGAGGTCATCAAGTTCGCCGACTACACCGGCGACTCGTTCCGCCTGTCGGGCCAGGTCGCCCAGCATCCGGAAGCGGAATTCATCATCTTTTGCGGCGTGCACTTCATGGCCGAGAGCGCGGACGTGCTTTCTGCGCCTCATCAGAAAGTGATCCTTCCGGATCTTGCCGCCGGCTGCTCGATGGCCGACATGGCCGCGATCGATCAGCTCGAAACCTGCTGGGACGAGCTCGGGATGATGGGCATCGGCAGCGTCATTCCGGTGACCTACATCAATTCGTCGGCGGCCATCAAAGCTTTCGTCGGCGAGCGCGGCGGCATCGTGTGCACGTCGACCAACTGTGCGGCGACGCTTCGCTGGGCGTGGGAGCGCGGCGAGCGGATTCTTTTCCTGCCCGATCAGCACCTGGGCCGCAACACCGCAGACAAGATGGGCGTGCCCCTCGACAAGATGGTCGTCTGGGATCCGCACGAAACGTGCGGCGGGCGCACCGTCGACGAGCTTCGCGACGCGAAGATGATTTTGTGGAAGGGTCATTGCTCGGTCCACGAGCGTTTTACGGTTGCCCAGATCGCGCGCATCCGCGAGCAGCATCCGGGTGTCAAAGTCATCGTGCATCCCGAAGTGCCGTGGGATGTCGTGCAGGCGGCCGACGACAGCGGATCGACCGAATACATCATCCGCAAGGTCACCGAGAGCGCGCCAGGCTCGGTATGGGCCGTCGGTACCGAGATCCATCTCGTGAACCGTCTCGCGAACAGCGTGAAGGCGGACAAGACCGTGCTGTCGCTCGACCAGTTCGGGTGCCTGTGCTCGACCATGTTCCGCGTCTCGCCCAACCATCTGCTCTGGGTTCTCGAAGGGCTCCTGGATGGGCAGGTTCACAACCGAATTGTGGTATCCGACGACGAGAAGCACTGGGTCAAGGTTGCGCTCGATCGGATGCTTTCCGTTCACTAACCGTTTCGCCTCAGAGGAGGACATCGTGGCCCACACACTTCCGCCGCTTCCCTACGCGCCAGACGCGCTCGAGCCGCATATCGATGCGCAGACCATGCAGATCCACCATGGGAAGCATCACAACGCGTATGTGACCAACCTGAATGCCGCGCTCGAAAAGTACCCCGAGCTGCAGGCGAAAAGCATCGAAGACCTGTTGCGCGACATCAGCAAAGTGCCGGAAGACATCCGGATGGCGGTGCGCAACAACGGCGGCGGTCACATGAACCACTCCGCGTTCTGGAAGTGGATGGCGCCAAAGGCCGGTGGCGCGCCAAGCGGGGCGCTCGGCGATGGGATCAAATCGGCGTTCGGCAGCTTCGACGGCTTCAAGGAGCAGTTCACGAAAGCGGGCGTCACCCGTTTCGGCAGCGGCTGGGCGTGGCTCATCGAGTCGAACGGCAAGCTCAGCATCGAGAGCTCGCCGAATCAGGATCAGCCGATCATGGAAGGCAAGAAAGCCGTCCTCGGCGTCGACGTGTGGGAGCACGCCTACTATCTGAAGTATCAGAACCGCCGGCCGGATTACCTCGCCGCCTGGTGGAACGTGGTCAATTGGACGGAAGTTTCCGCTCGGCTGGGGAAGTAAAAGCCTCGCCTATCGGGATTGGGGCTCAGGGATTAGGGATTGGATCCGTCACGCGGATCACGTCTACACCCTAATCCCCAATCCCTAATCCCATGTCTTTATCAGCGATCCTGTTTCTCTTCCTCGTCCACTTAGGGATAGGCATTACCCTCGTGCTGGTTTGGGTCGGCCGAGAAGCCGGGGTGAAGTTTTTTCGCTTCAACGCCGGCACTGCCGCCCTGCTCATCGCCGTTGGATTTGCCCTGAGACCCGAATCTGAGCATCCGACGACGCTTTATCGTGCGTCGATAGGGGCGCTCGTCATTGCCGAGGCTGCGCTCGTCGTGTACTGGGCGACCATCGGCCGCATGCTCGCCGGCATCCGGCCGGCTCTGCTGTGGACGGCCGTGGGATTCGGCCTCGCGTCTGCGACGCTCCAGGGAATCGACATCTCGCACGATGCGCCGGGATTGATGCCGCTGCTCACCGTTGCGAGCTTTCTGAGCTCGGTCGCACTGCTCGGCGGCGCGTGCGGCGCGATGGTGCTGGGCCACTGGTATCTCGTCGTGCCCTCGCTCGACGTCTCGCATCTGCAGTCGATCGTCAAGCTGCACATCGGTTCGACTGTCGTGCGGGTGGTCGTCGTCGCCACCGCCGTCATGATTGCCATCGTCTCGTGGGAACCAGGGGTGCCGAATTTCGAGCGGTACATGTTCTCTCTCGATGGGATTTTCTTCTGGCAGCGCGTCGCATTCGGCCTTGCCGGTCCGGCGGTGCTGTCGTATATGACGTGGGAGACCGCCAAGATCCAGTCGACGCAGTCGGCGACCGGTATTCTCTACGTGGATTTCTTCACGGTGGTCGTGGGTGAGGTGCTCGCCAAGTACGTGCTGCTTTCCACCAAAGTGCCCGTGTAATGAGGGTCGTCGCGCACTGCCCGAAATGCGACGCGGGCTTGCCCGTCGGCGCCGATGAGGCGCCGGAATCGATCAAGTGCGGCGGGTGCGGGCAGGTGCTCGCCCTCACATTCACCGACGCCTTGCGTCACGACACTCGTGTCGACCAATGTCCTGTCTGCCAGGGCGGCGATTTCTATATCCGGAAAGATTTCGATCCCAAGGTCGGCCTCACCGTCGTCGTGATTGGCGCCGCGGTGAGCGCCGTCTTCTACTGGTTCGGCGAAGATCTCGTCGCCTACAGCATCCTCGCAGCCGCTGCGCTCATCGATCTCATCGTCTACGGGCGGCTTGGCGATGTGACCGTGTGTTACCGGTGCCATTCCGAATTCCGAGGCAAGTATGAGCGCACCGCGAAGCACTTCGATCTCCACACTGCCGACGTGCTGGAGCAGGAATACGAGCGAAAGATCGGCCGCCGGTGAACACCGTTCAGTCTCCTTGGCCGGTATGCGTTGTGCAACGTAACCGATCGGAGGACGAAACATGTTCAATAAGGATGAAGTTGAGGGCAAGGCTGAAGAGTTGAAAGGTAAAGCGAAGCAGGCGGTCGGCGATATGACCGACGATGAAAACCTGGAAGCAGAGGGCGAAGCGCAGGAAGCCGGCGGCAAGGTTCAATCCGGTTTCGGCACCGCGCGGCGCAAGGTCGGCAACGCCATCAAGGACGTCGGCGACGCGATTAAGAAATAGTCAGTGACGATTGGATCGGTGATGCGACTTCGCGTTCACCGGTCCAATCAATCGCGATGTCAGTGAGTAACCCTGCTGGCCAGGCGCAGGTCCGGATCAGCGGACTCGCAAAGGGAACCTCCGGGAGGTTCGACCTCGACTGCGTGGACACCGTCCAGGTTTTCGATGCACGCCCGGATGAAATCCCTCATCCTCAGCAGCGTCTTTTCAGGCGTTCCATCGACCTGAACGTACACACGAAATTCCGCCAACATCATCTGCCCGCTCCTTCTGAACTTATTTCTGCGTGAACCTGGGGATGCGGGGAGATGATGCCAGCAACACAGCAGTCCGTCGGTACTTTGACAACAGTTCGTTAAGTATTTTTTAAAAAAGCGTGACATCGACCGGCGTGCCCGCGTCGATGCGTTCGACATTCGCCGCAATTTCGATGTACCCATCGGCGCGCGACATGCTCGTAATATCGCCGGAGGCCTTGAACGCCGGTACGGCCGTACCATTCACCACCCTCACCGTGTAGAACTGATGCCGCCCGCTGGCGGATGTGACGTGTTGTGCGAGCGGGAGCGTCACACTCTTGTTCACCCGCGGTGGCAGGCGGGCCAGGCGCCGCAGCATCGGAACGAGCAGCATGTGCGCGTTCGACAGACAGGAGGCCGGGTAACCGGGCATGGCGAACACCGGCTTGCCCTGAACGATGCCCAGGCCAGTCGGCTTTCCGGGCTTCACCGCGACACCATGGAAGAGCAGCCGGCCCCTGGCCGCGATCGCGTCGCGAATCAAATCGCGCTCGCCGACAGAGCTGCCACCCGAAAACACGACGACATCCGAGGTGAGGAGCTGGTCGAGCGTGGAGAGCAGTGCGTCGAGTGAATCCGGAGCCGGGGGATAGGCAATGGGGATGCCGCCGTTCTCGGATACCACAGCGGAAAGCGTGAATCGATTGATGTCGTAGATCTGCCCGGGTTGGAGCTCCTCGCCCGGCGCGATCACTTCGTTGCCGGTCGAGAGGATCGCCACGCGGGGCCGATCGTAGACCTCGACCCTCACCGTTCCAACCGCGGCGAGCGCACCGATGCGGCTCGAGTTCAGCAGTTCACCGGCACTCACGACGACCTGGCCGGACTGAATGTCGGCGCCCTGCCGGCCGACATTCTGCTGCGGTTGCACCTGGGCAAACACCCGCACGGCATCGCCATCGGCGTCGGTCTCTTCGACCATCACGACCGCGTCGGCGCCTTCGGGCATCGGTGCTCCCGTCGAGATCTCGATGCACTGGCCATCGCGCACCGGAATCGGCGACACCTGGCCGGTGTAGAGCGTTCCGACTCTCACCAGCGTCCGAGGATCGCTTCGAGACGCGCCGGCGGTGTCGCGTGCGCGCAGCGCGTAACCGTCCATGCCCGCGCGCGAGAATGGCGGCACGTCGCCGCGCGCGACAACGTCGCGGGCGACGACCCGGCCATTGGCCTCGCTCAGCGGAACGGTCTCGGTGCGATCGATGGGAGTACCCGTCGTGTCGAGAATGGCGCGCGCCGCCTCGAGCGGGATCACCTCGCCGAACGGTCGCATTCTGGTGGGGCTCATCTCGAGAGCTCGCGCACCAGATGTCCGAGCTCGGGCAGCAGCAGCCTGGTCATACCGAGGCGCACGGCGTTCTCAGAGCCCGGAAGCGCCACGATGATCTTCCCCTGTGCGGTGCCGGCACAGGCCCGGCTCATCATCGCGGACGGACCAATTTCCTGATAGCTGAGCATGCGGAAGAGCTCGCCAAATCCTTCCAGCCGTTTGTCGAAAAGATTGCAGACGACCTCGTAGGTGGAATCGCGCGAGGTGATGCCTGTGCCGCCGGTCGTGATGATGACCTGCACGGACGAACTCTCGAGCTGTTTCGATAGGGTCGAACGAATCGCGTCCGGATCATCCTTGACGATCGAGCGGCCCGCCACTTCGTGGCCGTTGGCCTCGAGCAGTCCGGCAATGGCGATGCCGCTCGTGTCGGTGCCCGGCGTGCGAGTATCGCTGATGGTCAGGACGAAACAGCGCACCGATGCGGGCGACGTCGCCTTGTGATCGAGGTGGCTCATCGGCCCCTATGTTAGACTCAAGGGTCGGTTTGTTGCGCGCCCATAGCTCAGTTGGATAGAGCGTCTGGCTACGAACCAGGAGGTCGCAAGTTCGAGTCTTGCTGGGCGCACCAATACAGTCAGCAAGTTACGGCAAAACAAAAATCAGTGGTGATTGGGCCGCAGTGGCTTGGCGCGCGCCCTACAGAAGAACCAACGGGAAGAAGACCTCGACGCGGAGCCCGATCAGCGCCAAACCGCGTGCATCCACCAGTCCGCCCACGCCGTAGATGCGGGCCACCAGAGTGCCGTTGCTCGTGATCCGAACTTCGCCCGAGTGAGAGACGTCGCTGGCAGAACCGCTAGAACCGTAGGTCGAGAGTATGTTTCCGCTAAGGACGTAGTCAGTGCCGTTAATAGCAACCGCCAGATTGTCATATTCTCGCTGCACTCGCGACGATGATCCAGGCGTCGGCTCGTGCTGGATGGTGGAGTAAGAACCCCCTCCGAATGTGGCGACATTGTTCGTCAAGTTGTTCACCAATCTCGAGCCGATGGTCGGAGAATACGTTGTGGTCGACCTCCCCGTATCCCTCTGCTCACGCGTCCACCTTCCCGATCCATCAGCCGTTACGTCGTCAAGGTTGGGAGAACCCAAACCGCCTCTGCCTCGCATCGAATTGACGGAAAGAAGCGCGGTGAGTTCGTTCAGGTCGGTGCTGCTCGTATAAGCCGCCGATGCCGCCCCGTCCAGACGAATGCCATACCAATCGTCCGCGCAATCGGCGAAGGTCACCGCGAAGGTGTGGCTGCCGGGTGGCAAGACCGTTCCCTTCGCCGCCGAAATGCCATCAAGCGAAGGTTGCATTGACCCACCACTTGAGCAGGGACCGCTCGTCCACACCTCATCGCCATCAACCGCATAGACGAGCGGGGATGCCGCCAAATGGGCATGCACCGCTGCCGCCTCTAATAACCTGAACGCAGCGAGAGATAGCGCCCCTGACGTGGGGGACGGAGCTGGGTCCGTGGGAGAATCGACAGAGGTTGGGCGCGTGAACGACGCGAGCGGTGATTGCTTCACTTCATGGCATGAAGCAGTCATCAGCGCTGCGACCGTGACGGACACCGCAAGGATCCTGGGACCCACTGGGCGCATGTTCGTTCTGCTCGCCAGGCGGATTATACGCGGCGGCGGTCCGCTTGCAGCGGTTTAGCAGTCCTCGCGGTTACACTCTCGCCTCGACCGGGACGCGCGCAAGTTCGAGTTGTGCTGGGCGCACCATCCTTCGCTCGCTGTCTTCGAAGACGAGCTTCGGATGGCGAGCCAACCGCGCTTACCTCCCTCCACCACCAGTCGCGGCGGCCGGAGCAATCCAGCGATCAGGCCCGCGCTTTTGACGGTACGACGAGCAGAATCACGCCGCTCGCGAGCAAGAGCCCGCCGACGATGGGCGGCAGAGGAATCGTCTCTCGCTCCTGCGTCTTGGCCTCGATTGGCCCAAGGTCGATGACGGTCTTTTCACGCGTCCACGAAATGCCGCCCCAGAGGAGCGAGACGAGCCCGACGACAATCAGAAGGGTCCCGATAACCTGTTTCGTTCCCACGTGCTCTCCTTTTCAAGTCATCACCGGCATGTATCGAAGGACGACGTTTCTGCCGCGTGCGGAACCTCCATAAACAAGAACCCTGCCAGCGGATGCCGTAAAATGGGGGTATGGCAGATACGCCGAAAGACCCGCATCGCGAACGCATCGAAGAGCTCGGCCGGATGAACACGATCTACTCCGAGAATCCGTGGCACGACTGGAAGCCCGGCTCACCTCCCAAGCACGACCACTTCACCCACGACACGCCGCGGGCTGTCGATGACGAGCACCCGGACAAGCCGGATCGGGACTAAAACCCTCCAGGGATTAGGGATTGGGGATTAGGGATTAGAAGAGTGATCCGACGGAGAGTGCTCGACCGGACTGGCCCAAGGGGCCCGATCGGTCGATAAAAGGGTAGCCCCGCCCCAGGCACTTCCGTGGAGATCACTCATGCGTCCGGTTATCAATGCACTTGCGTTGTGTCTGTTCGTGCCCACGCTGAGCTTTGCTCAGACCGCACCAGCGAATCCTCCTGCACCTGCTGCGAATCCTGCTCCCGCTCTGCCCGTGAAGCGGGTCGTCCTCTACAAGACAGGTGTCGGCTATTTCGAGCATCTGGGCAATGTCGTGAATCGGCAGGACGTCACCATCGCGTTTACCAGCGCGCAGTTGAACGACGTGCTCAAGTCGCTGACGGCCATCGACATGGGGAAAGGCCGGATCGCGAGCATCAATTACAACTCAACCGCGCCGCTCGAACAGCGGATCGGCGCCCTTCGCTTGCCGCTCGATCAGCGCGCATCTTCACTCGATCTGCTCGGCACGCTGCGCGGCGCGCGCGTTGAGATCAGTTCGGAAACGGGAAGTGCCCAGGGCAGACTGCTCAGCGTCGAGCGAATGACGCGGACGAAGACGCAGGAGACGCGTCAAGTCAGCGAGTTTTCGATCGTCACCGATTCGGGCGAGCTGCGGACGTTCGAGCTGACGCCGACGGTGCGCATCCGGGTCGTCGAGCGCGACCTGCGCCAGGAGATCGGCCGCTATCTCGATCTCGTCGGATCGATTCGCGAGCAGGACGTGCGCAGCATGACGATCTCGTCGATCGGCAGCGGTGAGCGGCCACTGTTTGTGAGCTACATCAGCGAAGTGCCCATCTGGAAGAGCACCTACCGGCTGGTCCTTCCAAAGAAGCCGTCGAAGCCGCTGCTGCAGGGCTGGGCGATTGTCGACAACACCACCGGCAGCGACTGGACGTCGGTCGAGTTGTCGCTCGTCGCGGGCGCGCCGCAGTCGTTCGTGCAGGAGATATCGCAGCCGTACTATGGTCAGCGCCCGGTCGTGCCGTTACCGTCGAACATCCTCCGGTCGCCACAGACGCATCAGCCGGTGCTCGAGAGCGAAGTGAACGCCATAGTTGCGGGCCAGGCGTTGGACAGCACCACAGAGGCGGAGGAAGAGCGATCGTTGGCGGAGTCCGTCACAGTTCATGCGCAAACCCCAACGGTGCAGACCAGCACTGCACGGCTCATTGGGAGGGGCTCCGGCATTGGTATTGGGGGTGGAGTTGGTGGTGGTGTCTATGCACCTGCGCCTCGGGTCAGCTACGAACAGTTCAAAGACCTTGCGCCGGCCGCTGCTGCCGGCGATATGGGCGATCTCTTCGAGTACCGCATCACCGAGCCGGTGACGCTCACCAAGAACCAGTCTGCGCTCGTCCCCATCGTCAACGCGGAAATAGAAGCCGAACGCGTGTCGTTGTGGGACCGCTCATCGGGCAGCGGCCGTCCGCTGCGCGCTGTGTGGCTGACCAACGCGAGCGGGCTGACGCTCGACGGCGGCACCATCGCGATCGTCGACGACAACGCGTTCGCCGGCGAAGGATTGATCGATCCGCTGAAGCCTGGCGAGCGAAGACTCGTGTCCTACGCCTCGGATCTCGGGGTGCTTGTCGGCGTCCGGACCGAAGGCTCACCGATGCGCGTCAGACGCGTGCGCGCGCGGGACGGCATCCTCATTCAGGACTCGGAAGAGCGCGCCACCTGGACCTACTCGGCAAGGAATGAAGATGCGACGCCACGCACGCTCGTCATTGAGCATCCCACCCGCGACGGCTGGAAGCTGGATGCGGGTCAGGCGCCGGCCGAAGCGACGGCGACGACGCAGCGATTCCGGGTCAACGTCGATGCCAAGAAAGAAGCCTCTCTGGTCGTGCGCGACATCCGCATCGGCGAGACAAGCGTGCGGCTGACGGAGATGACCGACGCGATCGTCGCGCAAATCGCCGCGCGAGGCATCTCAGCCGAGGCGCTTCAAAGAGTGTTGAGGCCCGTGCTCGACAAGAAATCCGAGCTGGCGGGCTACGAGCGGCAGATTCGCGATCTCGGCGGCGTGCAGAAGGCGATTGGCCAGGACCAGCAGCGGCTGCGCGAGAACATGAAGGCGCTGCGCGGCAGCCCCGAGGAAAAGCAGCTTCTGCAGCGCTACACGCGGCAGCTCGATCAACAGGAAGATCAGCTTGCCGAGCTCAGCAAGTCGCTGGCAGACACGTCCGCGAAGCTCGACGTCGCGCGCACGGAGCTGTCGAAACTGGTCGAAAGCCTGTCGTTCGACATCAGCGACGCGCGTTAGACCGTTCCGACCAGATATCGCTCGCCCGTTGGCGAGGGAACGCCGCCGGCCGGTTCGATCGTCACCGCGATGGCGGCCGGCTGCAAATCCGGTGACGTGTTGAAGGTATCGCTCACATTGCCGGCTGCGTCCGGCGTCAACAGACCCGCGCTGATCGGCTGAGCCTGCGTCGTCACCACCCACAATTGATACGTCCGCCCGGCGGGCAGCGGCGGCAGATTCGCCGCGGTGAACACCATGCCGCGCGAACGGCTCCAGAATGCGCGAGCCGACGCCTGCGGCGCGATTGCCTGGCCGGCGAGATCGATGCGCGCCACGTCGGGCGCGGTCAGTACCGTCACCGCGACTCGAGCTTCAGTCGCGGCTGTCTGGGCGTCCGCCATCTGCCGTTCGGTGGCATCGGCGCGCGCTCGCGCGTCGCGCAATTCACCTTCGAGCGTGCTGATGCGGGATCGGAGCTGTCCAGCGTAAATCGTCAGCCCTGCCGCCAGCACGAGCGATGCCGCCGCAGCCAGCCACGGGAGGTAAGCGCTGGACGGACGGACACCCATGACCTGTGCACGCGCCGAGGCAATGCCCAGCACACGTGCTCGCAGCGCAGGCGATGGATCTTCCTGCGGCACGGCCTGCCCGAGTCCCTGAAGGATCGGTGACTCGAGCTCCGGGCGATCGTCGTCTCTGGTCGCGTCCATCATCCTTTACTTCGCCAGCGATTCGCGCAGCTTGATCACCGCCTGGCGAATCCTGGTCTTCACTGTGCCGAGCGGTTCCGACAACCGATCGGCGATCTCCACGTGGGTCAACCCTTCGTAGTAGGAAAGCTCGAGCGCTGCGCGCTGCACTGCGGGAAGCGCGTCCAGCGCCTCGCGCAGTTTCCTGACCTCTTCACTCGAGAGCAGCTGCAGATCCTGCGTCGGCGACGCATCCGCCACGTTCTGCGTGGCCGGCGTGTGACCGCCTGTTTCCGGCCGAGCGCGCCGCGCCCGCAATCGATCGATGGCGCGGCTGCGCGCCATCATCAGCATCCATGCGGCGACCGCGCCGCGTTCACCTTCGTATCGGCGGGCCTGCGTCCAGACCTGCGCGAAGACCTCCTGCACCACGTCTTCGGCGTCTGCGCGATTCTGGAGAATTCGCAGCGCGAGCGAGAACACGAGGCGCGCGTGCCGGTCGGTACAGCTCGGCCAGCGCACTCTCGTCACCGTGCGCCATGCGCGCCAGCGTTGCGCGATCGGCAAGGCGCTCCTCTTCCGACGAGGAGGCCGATCGTCCGAGAACCGCCAGAATGACCCACATAGGTTTCTACGGCCGAGAGCCCAAAAGGGATGGGCGAGGCATCTTACCAGACCGCCAATCCATCCCGTGCCCCCATCCGTAGTGGTCTGCAGGACGGATTCTTCCAGCGAAAGGATTGGGGCATGCAGAAAAAGGACATTTTTGGTTTTTTCGTCATTCTGGGACTCCTCGTATCGGTCTCGTCGGCAGGGCTGCTGGGCCAGGGCGCGATGAAGGAAAAATCCCTGTACGACCGGCTGGGCGGCAAAAAGGCGATCACCGCGGTTGTGGATGAGTTCGTCGGCCGTGTCGCCGCCGATACGCGCATCAACGGGTTCTTCGCGAAGACCGCATCCGACCCCGAGCGGTTGAAGATGTTCAAGAACCACCTCGTGAACCAGATCTGCGAGGCGAGCGGCGGCCCGTGCAAGTACACCGGCAAGGACATGAAGTCGGCCCACATGGGGATGGGTGTGAGCGGCGCCGATTTCAACGCGCTGGTCGAAGACCTCGTCGGCGCGCTCGACAAATTCAAGGTGGGCAAGACCGAGAAGGATCAGCTGCTCGGCGCGCTCGGCCCTATGAAGACCGATATTGTGGAGAAGCCGTAGCTTTCCTCGAAAGCACAACGAGCGAGATCGCTGCTGCGAGCAACGCGCCGTCTCGCAGCAGCGTCTTCGCGCTCAGGGCCTCGCCCACTCCGAAACATCCGCAATCGATTCCCGCCCCTCGGAAGTACGACACCAGCATCACGGTAAAGAACAGCGCCAGGATGGTCGTCGCGACGACAGAGAGATATCGCAGCCACACACCGGTCGCGAGCAGCACGCCGAGCGCAAGCTCGAGCCACGGCAGCATGCGCGCGACGGCATAGACCGCCCATTCAGGCAGCATCTGGTAGGAGTCGATCGAGAGCGCAAACAGCAGCCACGACTGCCGCAGCTTCGTGTATGCGGCGTAGATGAACACTGCGCCGAGAACGAGACGAAGTACGAGCTTGAGTGTCTTCAAGTGAATTAGCGGATTCGCAGATCGCCATCGGCCATCTGCGATCTGCCATATCTTTGTCTACTTCTTGGGTGTCAGGAGCGAATCGAGATACTTGCTGACAACCGAGTAGGTCACGACGCCAACGATCGGACTCGGGCTTCCGTTGTGCGTGATGATCATCGTGGGTGTCGACGTAACCTGGCTGCGCTCGCCCAGCTGAACATCGCGCTCGATGGCCGCCGCAATTGCCGGATCCTTCGCGAGCTCGCGAAGCTTCTTCCGTTCCTCCGGCGTGAGCACGCTGTCGACGGCCGCATCGACGTTGCCGGTCTTGCTCCACGAGTCCTGCTGCAGAAACAGCGCATCGGCGACGGCGTCGTACTTACCCAGCTTGTCGGCAGCGGCGGCCAGCGTGGCGGCCTGCCGGGCGAACTTGTGCTGGGGCAGCGGGAAATCGTGATGCACGAGACGCACCTTGCCCTGCCGCGCGTACTCCTCCTTGATTCGCTTAATCGTTTGCTCGTGAAGCGCCTTGCAGGCCGGGCACTGGAAATCGCTGAAGAGATCGATCCTGACGGCTGCGGTGACGGGACCTACCGCGCGACTGGACGTCGACTGCGCGGAAGGCGATCCGGCGCTCGTCACGATGAGGGCGACTACGGTAAAGACGATTGAGAGAAGCTGCATAGGATCATAGTAACCCGTTGCCGTCCCGGGTGTGAACTTCAACAGAAGATCAAAAGAACAGAAGGATTTTCTTCTGATCTTCTGGTCTTCTGTTGGAATTTCACGTGGTCTTCTGTTGAATTACACGTCGAAGACGGCGACGACGGCCCCGTGATCGCTCGTCCCGAACTCACGTTGCACGACGCACGAGGCCGTCTTGCCGGCAATCGCGCTGCTGGCGAGAATCAGGTCGAGGCGCCAGCCGATGTTGCGTTGGCGCATGTTCCTCCAGGGCGCCCACCACGTGAAGAGATCGGCGTTCTCTGGCTCCATCTGGCGGTGCACATCGACCAGGCCATGGCCGATGATGCGCTCGAGGAGCGCCCGCTCGTCGGGCCGCTGCCCGATGATGTTCGGCTTCCGTTCCTTCGGATGCACGTCCATGTCGGTTCGTGCGACGTTGAAATCTCCGCACAGCACGAGCGGCCGGTGCGCCGCCTCGTGCGCGGCGACAAACGACGCGAGCCCTTCGAGGAATTGCATTTTGGCGGGGAAGTCTTTTCCGCCGTTCGGCACATAGATCGACGCGACGGTCAACGCCGGCAGCTGAGCCGTGACGATGCGATGCTCGTAGTCGAACTCGGGATGTTGAAATTCCGGGCTATCGGGAAAAGTGCCGGTACGCACGTGCAATGCGACGCCGGAGTAGCCCTTTCCTCCGTGCCAATAGCACCAGTAGCCCTCGAGCTGGCAGAGCCAGATCGGAATCTGCTCGGTCGACGCCTTGATCTCCTGCAGGCACAGCACGTCGGGTTGCTCGCGGTCGATGAGCTCCTGCAGTTCTCCCTGGCGCGCACGAATGCCGTTCACGTTCCACGTCGCGATCTTCATGGCACGAGCGGCGCAGCGGTTTCGATGAACCGCGCGTGCAACGCGCGGACAGCGGCTGTGACGCCGTCGCTCGGTACCATCCACGTGATGCGGAATGACGACGTCGACATGCCGCGCGATTCCACCCCGGCATCGCGCAGCGCGGCCAGCCCCGACCGCGCGTTGGCGTAGCTGGCGTTGATGCCCGCGCCGATGACGCTGACGGCGCCAAGACCTGCGATGAACCGGAGGCGGTCGCCAAACCGGGACATGAACGCGCTCTGCACTCTGGCCTCGTCATGCAGATTCTCGCGCGAGATGACGAGC
Source organism: Vicinamibacterales bacterium (assembly GCA_963811435.1). Lineage (GTDB taxonomy): Bacteria > Acidobacteriota > Vicinamibacteria > Vicinamibacterales > JAMQPK01 > JAMQPK01. The sequence continues at coordinate 106,976 of CAWERD010000002.1, read as the reverse complement.
GTGAGATGTGCCGGGTCGCTGGAAATGTGCAGCTGCTTTCCGGCGACGTGATGGTCGTCGAGCGCATGGAGCAGCTCGTCGGCGTCCGCGTCCGCCTCGAGGATCAGCACATCCCGTTCACTCGCGACGCCGGCGACGGTGCCCGGCATCCTCGGGGGATTGCGCCGGACGACCGTGCCATCTGCAGAAGGGTCGGGTCCCGGCAGCGGTCCTGCCGTCGCTCGCGCGTAGATGGCGATGCCTTTTTCTTTCGCAAACTCGACGGCCTGTGCGTTCAGAACCTTCGCGCCGGACTCGGCCATCTCCTGTGTTTCCTCGTAGGAGATCGTGCCGAGACGCCGAGCCGCCGGCACGACACGCGGGTCGGCTGAATACACGCCATCGACATCGGAACAGATCTCGCAATAGTCCGCATTCAGCGCCGCCGCCATGGCCACGGCCGTAGTGTCGCTGCCGCCGCGCCCGAGCGTCGTCACTTCCTTGCGATAGGAGACACCCTGAAAACCGGCGATGACGACAATCTTTCCGCGGGCGAGCTCGTCCTGCACGCGGAAGGGCCGCACTTCGATGATGCGCGCGTCGACGTGACGATCGCTCGTGATGATGCCGGACTGGCTGCCGGTGAAGCTGATGGCGTCGCCCCCCAGCTCGCGGATGGCGATCGAGAGGAGCGCCATCGAGATGCGTTCGCCCGCAGTGAGCAGCATGTCGAGCTCCCGTCGATCGGGAGCGGACGAGACTTTCTTCGCCATGTCGAGCAGCTCGTCGGTGGTGTCTCCCATCGCCGAGACGACTACCACGACGTCGTGCCCCTGCCTGCGGGTGCGCATGACGCGCTCGGCCACCTGTTTGAGCTTCTGGACATCGGCGACGCTGCTGCCGCCGTATTTCTGAACGACAACGCCCATGAAGGTGAGTCTACGCTGACGCGGGGTTTCATAGTAACCTGCCCGTGATTTGGCGATTTCCGACCACGAGCTCATGCATGCGGCGCTCGTCGAGGCCCGCAAGGCCATGGCCAGCGACGAAGTGCCGATTGGGGCGGTGGTGGCGATAGACGAGGAGATCGTCGCGGCGGCGTTCAATCAGCCGATTTCGACCGTCGATCCCACGGCTCATGCCGAAATTCGCGCGCTTCGCGCGGCCGCACAGAAGATCGGCAACTACCGGCTCACCGGCGCGACGCTCTGCGTGACGGTCGAGCCGTGCGCGATGTGCGTCGGGGCGATGGTACACGCGCGCATCGGCACGCTGATTTATGGAGCGCCCGAACCGAAGACCGGCGCCGTCCGGTCGACGATGAAGCTGATCGACGATCCGAGCTGGAATCATCGGATTACGGTGGTGGCGGGGCTGATGGCGGAAGAGTGCAGAGAGCTGCTGCAGAACTTTTTCAACGAAAAACGAAAAAGGTCGAACGAATAGAGACACGCATGTCACACGTGCTGCTCGTCCTTGCGCTCGTGGCTGGATCGGCGGCGAGTCTCGTCGCCCAGCGCCCCGAAACGGAGCGAATACGGACGGCGTTCCTGAAGATGATCGACCGCCCGCGCGTGCCGCTCGCGGCCGAGAGCCTTCCGCGCGTCGATGCGGGAATCTATCGCGCCGAGCGCTTCACCTTCGCCTCAGAAGCGGGGGAGCGCGTGCCCGGCGTGTTTCTGAAATCGGTGCGCGCAAACGATCGCCGTCCTGTGCTGATTCTTCTTCACGGGACCGGCGCCAGGAAGGAAGAGCTGCTCGCGACGATGAGGACGCTTGCCGATCGCGGCTTTGCCTCGGCCGCTATCGACAGCCGCCATCACGGCGAGCGCATCACGACGGGGTCGGGCAACGATCAGTACTTTGCCGCGATGCTCCAGACGTTTCGCACCGGCAAAGGCGGCCCCTATTTGTACGACACGGTCTGGGACGTGATGCGGCTGGTCGATTATCTCGAGACGCGCGCGGACGTCGATCCGAAGCGCATCGGCATCATGGGCATCTCGAAGGGCGGCACCGAAGCCTATCTGGCCGCGGCCGTCGATCCACGGATCGTTGCGGCTGTGCCGATCATCGGCGTGCAGGGTTTCCGGTGGGCGATCGACAACGATCAGTGGCAGCCGCGCATCAGCATGTTCTCGCCGCCGGTTGAGACGGCCGCGAGAGACGAGGGGGTCAAGAAGGTGGATGCCGCGTTCGTACGCCGTTTTTACGACCGCGTCGTGCCCGGCATCTACGGCGACTACGACGCCGGATCGATGCTCGCGCTCATTGCGCCGCGGCCGGTGCTGGTCATCAACGGCGACTCCGATGCGCGCACGCCGCTGCCGGGAGTCCAGGAAGCGGTCAGCACTGCGCGAGCCACATATATAAGGATGGGCGCCGAGGAAAAACTGGGACTGTATCTGCAGCCGAATGCCGGCCACGTGTTTACGCCGGTCGCCGAGCTCGTCATGGGCGACTGGTTCGTCAGATGGCTGACGCCGTAACACGTCGCGTCACGGCGTCTTGAACCTGGCGTCGATCTCGACCTGATACCCGCTGGCCAGACGATTCGACTCGTTCGCCATCCCGACCACCGCCATCAGCTCGGCCAACATCGAGTCGGTCATGCCGGCCTTCCGCGCGGCCGCCGTGTGAGAGGCGATGCAGTAACCGCACTGGTTCGTCGCGCTGACCGCGAGGTACACCATTTCCTTCGTCAGCGCGTCCAACGCGCCCGGCGCCATGATGGCCTTGACGCTCTGCCACGTGCGAGCGAGCGTGGCCGGGTCGTGCGCCAGCGCCTTCCAGAAGTTGTTGATCCAGTCGGTCTGCCGCGTCGCCATGATGTCGTCATAGATGGCGCGCACGTCCGGTGCCGCCTGCTCGTACTCGATTAATCCAAGCGTGGCCATGTGTCAACTCCCGTGTGGGACTAGTATGGCAAAGGGAACTGCAACAGTCTTGGAGTTGGGGAGTCGGGGCAGTCCGAAGAGTCTGGAAGAGTCCGAAGAGTCTGGAAGAGTCGGAAGAGTCGGAAGAGTCGGAAGAGTCTGGAAGTCGGTAAGAGCCTCAGAGTCGGAGAGTCTTGGGGTCTTCGGTAGTGTCCGGCTTCAGCCGGACCGTGACCCCCGCAGTAGGGCGCGGATTTAGCCGCCCCAATCAGGTAAAATAGAAAGTTCTGCACCACTGCACCTCGCGCGGAGAGGTACCGAAGTGGTCGTAACGGGGGCGCCTCGAAAGCGTCTTGTCCCGTAAGGGGCACGGGGGTTCGAATCCCTCCCTCTCCGCCAATTCTCGCTTGCGCCCTTTCGCAGCGCGAGCTTCGGCAGGCAAGCCACCGAAGGCTGTCCGCCGAAGCGGCGATGCCGCAAAGGCGTCACCGGAGTATGCTTTCGAGAACGGCCTGAAGTGGAATTGAAAGGCACCCATTCAATCGCATTCGGTGTTTCGGCGTGCATGCTTCTCGCCGGCTCGATCGTGTTCGCTCGCCAGCAAGGCCAACTGAGTGGCATTCGTGGCCTGCCAGTTGAGGGGCATGACATCGTTGCGGGCTTGGAGATCACTGGTGCGAAACAGTTCGACTTCCAGAACTTCCGCGAACGGCTTCGGCCAAACGGCGCTGACTTGCGCTTAGGGTGGCCGCTTGAAAGCCAGACCCTCTGTCGCTTCAAAGAAGTCCTTCGAGACGTCATGAGTGAGAAGGGCTTTCCCGACGCAGAGATCACACACGACGCGAGGCCGACGTACGGAAATCCTCGGTACCTGACGCTCAGGTTCACGATTACTGAGGGGAACCGATCCCGCCAAACGGCCCCGGCTGCGCCACTGCCATCTCCTGCGCAACGCTGTACGAGGTGACGCTAGCTAAAGACCTGACTGATAACAACTTACAGCATAAGTAAGGTTGTCATCCTCCGGCGCCCAACCGGCAAGGATCTCGTCTTCATCTGGCCTTTAGTATCGATGCTGTACAACACGTTGGAATGCTCCCTCTGCGTCCCTTCCGGCAGCCATTGGTCTGGGTCCTTTTCTGCTGCGTTCTCACCCTGACATCGGCGTTCGCTCAGGAGGCTGACGACGCACCGGGCGTCCGCACGCTGACGGCCGTACGACTGGCATCGGGCGAGCAGATCGAGCTCGACGGCGTCCTTGACGAACCCGTGTGGCAACGCGCGACGCCGGCCGGCGGGTTCCTCCAGCGCGAGCCCGCCACCGGAATGCCTGCGACCGAGGCTACCGACGTGCGCGTCGTCTTTGAGGGCGGGCGTGTTGTGCTCGGCGTGGTTCTGCACGACAGCGAGCCAAACGCCGTGTTTCAGAATCAGATGCAGCGCGACGGATCGTTCGATACCGACGACAGCTTTGCGTGGATTATCGACAGCTTCCTCGACGGACGCACCGGGTACTTCTTCGAGATCAATCCTGCCGGCGCGATGGGCGACGGGCTTGTGACGCTGTCCGGCGGAGGTGGCGGCGGCGGTGGAGGTGGCGGCGGCGGTGGAGGTGGCGGCGGAGGAGGCGGCGGGGGCGGAGGCAGCATCAACCGGTCGTGGGACGGTATCTGGACGGCGCGCGTGCGCCGCACGAATACGGGGTGGAGTGCCGAAATCGAGATCCCTTTTCGGACGCTGAACTTCAATCCCAACCTGACGGCATGGGGCATCAACTTCCGGCGCACGGTCCGTCGCAAGAATGAAGAGAGCCTCTGGACGAGCTCCGCGCTCAATCAAGGGCTCACCCGCGTCGTCAGCGCCGGGCGCGTCGAGGGGCTGAGCGATCTCTCGCAGGGACTCGGCCTCGACCTGAAACCCTACGCCGTCGGGCATCTGTCGTCGGCCGCCGGCCAGGCTTCCGCAATGGCCGACGGCGATATCGGGCTCGACGCGTTCTACAACATCACACCCGCGATGCAGGTGAATTTGAGCGTCAACACCGACTTCGCCGAGACCGAGGTCGACGAGCGTCGGGTGAATCTCACGCGCTTTCCGCTGTTCTTCGAGGAGAAGCGGGATTTCTTTCTCGAAGGATCGAGCTACTTCGATTTCGGACGAATGCCCGGGCGTGCGGTCACGCCGTTCTTTTCCCGCCATATCGGCCGCGATGCCCGGGGCCGGGCTCAGCGCATCAACGTGGGCGGCAAACTCACAGGCCGCGCCGGGGCATTCGATATCGGCGTCCTGCAGGTGAGCACGGACGACCAGCCGCAGGAAGAACAAATCGGCGAGGATTTCTCGGTCCTGCGGGTGAGACGCCGGATGTTCGCGCAGTCCTACGTGGGGGCGCTTTACACGCGCCGCGCCGCTCGCGGAGGGGAAGAGCATCACACCGCCGGACTCGACACGGCGTTCAGCACGTCGCAGTTCCGGGGCGATCAGAATCTGGATTTCAACGCGTTCTTCCTCTGGACCAGCAATCGGCTCGATCCGGAAGGCTCGTCCGGCTTTGGTGCCACGCTCAGCTACCCGAACGATCCATGGACGGCCAGCCTCTCGGCGTTCGAGCTTCAGCCCGGCTACGACCCGGCACTCGGATTCGTCGAGCGTCGGGGCATCCGCCAGTATCAGCCGGAGTTCGAATGGTCGCCTCGCTTCGACAATCATCGCTGGATTCGCAGCATCGACATCGGCATGGAGGCGATCATCCAGGAGGACATGCAGAACGTCCTGCTGAGCCGCGAATTGGAATTGACGGTGCTGCAGATCAACCACCACGATGGCACCAGCTATCAATTCAGAGTGACTCCGCAGTACGAAAGGCTCGAGGAGGACTTCGAGATTTCTGACGGCGTGGTGCTGCCGGCAGGAGGCGTCTATCAGTTCACGCGATACGAGGTGGATACGGAGACACCAGAGCACCTCCCGGTGTCGGTCTCGGCGGAAGTGGAATGGGGCGATTTCTTCTCGGGTCGCCGGCGCGATGTCGGGGTGCGGCTCGACGTGCGACCGCGGCGCGGCGTGTCGCTCTCGCTCGAGGCGGAACGCAGCTTCCTCGATCTGGCCGAGGGGAGTTTCACGGCAGACGTCTACCGGGCGGATGCCAGCACTCAGTTCAGTCCGTGGGTGTCCCTGGCCAATCGACTGCAGTACGACACGGTGAGCCGCGAGCTCGGGTGGCAGGTTCGATTCCGCTGGATCCGGCGTCCGGGGAACGATGTGTACTTCGTCTACACCCACAACTGGAACGAAGTCGCCGATTTTGGCGGGCGGCGTCGCTTGACCACGCTCAACAACGAGCTGGCGAGCAAGCTGGTTTACACCTTGCGGTTCTAGCGTTGTCTCCGCATGTAGGTAGTGTCCGCCTTCAGGCGGACCTCGTGCTCGCCTACCACGATCTCCCGGGCCAGATCCGTTCGAGGTACGCACCGAGCGCCGCCTGGAACTTCTGAACGGACGGATAGCGCTTTTCCGGAACAGGATCAACCGCAGTCAGCAGCGCATCCTTCAGCTCCGCGTCGAGGTCTGGATCAGTCTTGACACGCGCACCGACCGCAGCGTCATCAGCCCACCGAAACCCGGCCCGCAGCGTGTAGAGCACCGCGCCCAACGAGAACACGTCCGAGCGCGCGTCCGGCGCCTGACCTGACACTTCCGGCGCCGAATATCCGGGCGTCGTCGGCGGGCTGTAGAACACGCTCGTCGCGTGGCGGCGTCGTTCGTAAGATGACTCGAAGTCGACGATCCTGATGACTGGCCTGTCCGTGCCGGTTCGGTACAGGACGTTCATCGGATTCAGATCGACATGGAAGATCTCCAAACGATGGATGTCGGTCAGCGCCCTGGCGATCTCGATCGCGGTTCTCAGGTGTGTGACGAGTTTGTCGGACACCCGTTCCGTGCCGATGGTCGTCGCCAGCGGAAACTCGTCGAACAACGAGGTGATCAGGTAGATCCGTCCGTCGGCGAGCCGTCCGTGACTCTGGACCACTGGAAAATACTGGGAGTCCGGAAGCTCACGATTGATGGTCGAGAGACTGCCGATTTCATTGTTGAGATCATGCTCGTAGACGAGCCCCGGCTTCGACGTGACCTTGATGAGCACGCTCGCCGGGTGCCGCTTCTCGCGTCCGACGTACAACTGGTGCCGGGCGTGGTCGGGAGAGCGATGGCCACTGCGCGCCGGCGCGAGCCACTGAATACTCCTGAACTGATCGAATGGCGGCGACGAGCGGTCGATCGCGAGCGCGTCCCTGTTCAGCATCAACGTGGTTCCCCGAAGAGTATCGCAGGGATCACCACGAGCACGCCTGCGAAGACAAGGAGCAAGCGACTGTCTGCATAAAACCTCACTGAAGCTCGCGGAGTTAGTCGACGAAAGGTGGCGCCGCAACGGTCTTTCAAGTAAAAGAGAACGTTCTACACGACTGCACCTCGCGCGGCGAGGCAGGTGACGAAACGATTGGAAGAAGCATCCGGAGCAACCATGCGATGCATTCCGTTCACAGTGACGGCGATGGTCTTCTTGTCCGCTTCAATGAGTGCTGGGCAGGCCCCGTCCGTGTCCGCGCCCCAGCAGCAGCCTGCGAACCCAACGCAGGAGATCGCGAAGGAGCAGCCTGAGGGGGCCGCCCTCGCCGCGGGTCCAGCGCGGATTCGCCTCGGCGGCTATCTCGGCGTCACGGGGATTTATCGCTCTACCAACAGCGGGGGTGGCACAGGTACCAATTTCGCGACGATTCCGTACGGGGACAAAGTCCAGGGCAATGTCAGCGAGATGCGGCTCAGTGCACAGTCGTCACGCATATCCCTTCGTGTGGATGCCGATTTCCCGGAGCCGGAGACACGTTTTCGCCGGCTCTCGGGCTATTTCGAAATGGACTTCTCCGGGACGACGCCCGGGACCGTGGCGGTCACGAGCAACAGCGTTGGCTTTCGCCTGCGCCAGGCGTTCGCCGAAGTTCAGTACGGCCAAACGTTCTTTCTGGCGGCCGGTCAGGCCTTCACGCTGATGACGGCGCAGAAGGATCAGCTCAGCATCTGGCCGTCGGACCTCGAAATGTCGCAAGCCCTCGATACCAACTACCTGGCGGGGATGATTTGGGGTCGGACTCCTCAGGTGCGCCTGACGTGGCGCCCGTCTACGCACATCAATTGGGCCGTGTCGCTGGAGAATCCGGAGCAGCAGCTCGGAAATGGACTGGTCGGTACTACCCGCGTGCTGCGCGAGCGAAATCGACGTCCAGTACAACACCGGGTCCGACGAGCTCAGAGTGCCCAACTTGATGACCGATGTTGTCACGCGCGTCGCATTCAATCCCATCAAGCCGTTGCACGTTGACGTGGGCGGCGTGGTTCGCGTGTTTCGCCACACGGTCGCACCGTACGACGACGACTTCAAGGACGTGGGTGGCGGCGCGAGCATCAACGCACGGTACAACTTGACCGCCGGCACGAAGCTCCTGATGCAGACCGGGTTCGGATCTGGCCTGGGACGCTACATCGGAGGGCTCGTTCCCGACGCCGCATTTCGCCGGGACGCCTCGACGAGCGCCATCGGCACCACGTCCTGGGTGAGCGGCGTGGAGCAAAAAATCTCGCCCACGTTGTCGCTGGCTGGCTACTACAGCGGTCTGGACGTCGACGCCAGCTTCGATCTGGACACCGACGGAAGCTATATTGGCTTTGGTTTCCCTGGCTCGTCGAACTCGAACAACCGCAAGATTCGGGAAATCACCGGGACCACTTCCTATCAGTTTGTCCGATCGCCGGACCGTGGTTCGGGCCAGTTCAGCCTGCAGGCCTCGTGGCTCGAGAGAGAGCCCTTATCGCAAGGAAACGGATTGCCGTCCGCCAAGGCCTTTCTCTTCTTTGCCCAGGTTCGCTACAACCTGCCGTAGGTCGTACCTGTGGGAAGTTCTTCAGCCGTCGTTACACCTGGACGCGCGATGATGCGCGGCTAATTCTCGACCACGAGCACGCCTGCGGGCGACACCATCGCATCCGCGCCAGATGGGCCGCCGATGATCACCTCGCCGTCTACCCGATCGACCCGGACAGGCATGTTGGGCTGCAGGTTGAAGATCGCGTGCTTGGCGCCTGGGCCGGCGGTTTCACGGTAGCGCAAGGGCAAGACAGGGCCGCTGCTGCGGTCTTTCATCCACATCACGATCCACGGGTTGCTCGCATTTTCGACGACGGCGCCAATCCACGCTCCATCGGCGCTTGAAATTGGCGTGGCTCGAGTGGGCGTCGCGAGAGTCGCCGCGTCGCCAGGCTGGAGAACGTGGAGAAACACGTGACGGCTCGCGCGATCCAGCGGCCACGTTTCAATGCGGCCCCATCCCAGGTACTCGCGCGATCCGTCCGTCATCTCTGGCGTGCCGAATGGCGTGCCTCCATCGAGATCCTGGAATTCCCGGCCGGGACCGCCGAGAATCCGCATCCGCAGGCGGTCGGGCCACACCGGGGTTACGAATAACGCCCCATGGGTGTCCGGAGACACGAAATTCTCCGTTGTCAATCCGCCGCGCTGATTCACGACCCGTGCAACGGGCCGCCCGGACGCCTCCCAGATGCCGCTCTGGTTTCCCGCTCTCTGGTCTCCGGCCCAGAAGTCTGATTCGGCAGCTGTCCAGACCTTCCAGATTGGCACGTCCGCTTCGTTGCGAAGAGCGACCCTGTCGAGCACGACGATGTACTCGTTGTCAGTGGGACCACGCAGATACGCCATCTCGCGCTCGACCGCATCTCCGCGCTCCGTCCAGTTAAGCGTGGCATCGAACGCGACATAGTCCAGCGGGCCGCCGATTTGATCCGCGATGAGCGCACCGCGCAGTTCGATTTCATCAATGCCACGCTCGAGCCAGAACGGGTCGTACGTCTTCGCGGGGGCGAACTGCAGAATCCCCTCGGCTCCCCGCCGGATACCGATCACGTTCCGCGCGAGGTTAGTACCGACGAAGTCGTCAACGACCCCGTCGCCGCTTTTCCCGTTCCCCGCGTGCACGATCAGGTTGCCGAATTTGTGCAGCGTGAAGTCTCCGGCATCCGTACGGGGCTTGTGGCCATACATGTCCCACGGCGTCGCCCAGGCGACAAGCTGCGTGGCGGCCGGACTCCAGTCGCTGCGAAACACATACTCGCCAAGTCCGAACTTCAGACTCGTCGAGACCACCGCCTGTGGCGGCGTGGCTTCGACGTGACGATCTCCGAACAGGAACCAGTACAGTCCTGCGTTGACCCAAAGCTCTCCGCGCCGGCGCATCTCTTCGGCGCACGATCGTTGCTCGTACTCGCCAAGGTGCAGCCATCGAGCCACGCCGGCGCGCGCGTCGCCGGCCCGGCCGAGCATACCCGCGGTCAACTGGAGGCCGCGGCATCCGATGCCCGAGATCCCGTCGCTGATCACCCCCCAGCGCTCGAGATAGCGCCGGCCGTTGCCTGACGATTGTCCATGCGGCTTGATGTTGGCCGCCACGAACGCTGGATACTGTGCGAGGAACGGAACGTCGACGAAGTAGTTCGTTCCCAGGGCTGAAGACATCATGGCGAACGGGAGACCCAGATTCAGGTGGCCCTCCTTGAGGTATCCACCAGATCCCTCGTGCCAGCCGGTCCCCGCTCCATAGAAATATTGAAGCTCGACAAGCAGCCGGTCGATCCACACGCGCTCGAACGTCTCGTACAGCGCGGCCTGCGTCGAACTGTCGGGGTAGCTATCGCCGTAAAAGGCGAGGATCCCGAGCGTATCGTGAATGTCCGCCGTTGCGATGTTGTTGGCGACCATGCCGTTGACGCCGTGCGCGTTCAGCGGATCCTGGCCGCGCCAATTCGTGGCCCAGCTGCTGACGAAGGCGTCGGCCACGAGCTGCCGTTGCGTCTGGGTCCAGTGCGGGGCGCACCAGTCGTACGCGGCGATGACCGGAAAATGCAGCGGATCCGCGAGGTCTGTCGCCATCGCGCTGTGCGACTGTCCTTCTCCGGCAGCGATATCCGGCAACATCCGCTGCGCGTACGTCCACGAACGCTCGCACAGCTCGCGTGACGTGTCGATCGCCTCGCCGAAGCGGAACCCGCGCGCGCGCAGCTCTTCCGGTTCGAGAACAGCGACGAGCGCGTAGTTGAAGGCGCCCCAGGGATTTTCGACGTTGCGCTGCTGCTTCGACAGCGAGGGCGCCGCGAGCAGATCGAGGAACTCCTGGAGCTCGCCCGCGTAGTGGTGCGCCAGCCGGTCGCGAAGACCGGGCAGCTCGCCTCGCGTGATGAAGATACGTGGATGCTCGCCGCGCGTCAGCGGGCTTCCGGCCGGTGGTGCAACGGCGTGTGCGGCCTTCGATGCGGTGACCGCTGCAGGCAATGAGACGCTCAGGTCGCGAACGTCATTACCCGGTCTCGCTTCGTGACCCAATGCCTCACCCGTCCCCCAATCGTTCGTGAAGATCTCCTCCAGAAAGAAATACGCGTCATCGTTCCGCATCTGAATGGCGATGCCGCGCGGGATTGCGCCGGAGGGCTCTGAGGTGCCGCTGAGGCTGCCAAGATGAACGAAGCGGTTTCCGCGAAGACTCGCGAGCACCATCCCGCTGTGGATGCCACCCTGTGTGGGGTTGGCGAGCCGCGCCTCCAGATTCAGACCCTCTGCAGAGGCGACGGCGTTCACGCGGCGGGCCGTGGCATTGTTGCCGCGTGGATCGGTCGGATCGTCATCGACGCTGTTCAGCAGAATCCGGACGGCCGCTCCACGACGTGCAGCAGCGACGTACGCCTCCAGCCGAGGATTGGAGAACGCCGCCTCATGAAACTGCTCGACCAACACGGTGTCACCCGGCCCGGCCCGGTTCACGAGATTCAACAACGCGTCAAGTTCGCTGACGCACCGCTCGAGACATCCGGCCAACGCGACGGGTACTGGCTCCGCGAGATGGAGTGGTGCGTTCCTGACGACTCGGTAGCTGTTTCCACCAGATGCACGGGCAGGTTGAAACGGCGCGGGCGGCACGCCATGTGCCGGGTGAGAGAGGTTCCAGCGCAACAGCCTGTGTGACGTCGTCGGTTTGAACGCCTCCGAAAAAATGGCCTTCAGGTGACCGACGATCGATGGGTTCATGAGGAGCACGTAGATTCCGCGGCGACCGGCCGTGCCATCAGATTTACGGTCGGCCGGCATTCCCAGGTAAGTGAGATCCTCGGAGCCGACGAGCGCCCGCGCGTCGTCCACGACGATGAATCGCGCATGCTGGAGCGGGTAGACATCGGCCACCGATTCAGACGGCTGCCGTAAGAAGACTGCGCCACCTGCCTGTTCGATTTGTTGAGCAGCCCACCGCTCCTGGTCTGAGATCTGATCGGTGAGCCCACGTTCCAGCAACACCCGAACACGAACGCCAGAGCGCTGTCGCGCGACAATCGCCTCGACCAGGTCGGCATTGTCCAGCGTGTGCGCCCGGATCTCGATGCTGGTGCTGGCGTCGTCGATGACGGCTCTGACCTCCTCGAAGACGTGATCCGGAGCGATCAGGATGCGGAGTTCGGACTTTTGTGCGGGTTGCGAGGATGGGACAACGGTCGCCCACGCGATAAGCAGGGCGATGATGGCGGTGAAGGCGGCGCGGCGTGCCTGTGGCGTCCTCATGAGGGTTAGGCCGATGGGCTAGCCTCACATCGAACGCATGGGCGATCAATTACCCAATCGAGTTGCTCAGTTGGACTGGGACGTTTGACTGATGTTGCGGGCTCACCGACCAGCAGGGCTGTCTGCCCAGTTCGAGCGCACGGTCATCGGATCGTTGAAGTCACCCCCCTGGGATAAATACACGAGCCTGCCCGTCTGCGAGGCCGAGAAAACACCGAAAACCGGCGGTGAGCCTGTGGAGAGGAGAACGCCACTTGCGATGGGCCGAGGATGGCCCCGTGGTCGCCAGATTCTTCACATCGAACGGCTGCGCCATCAAGGTGTGATTCTCCATGAACAGCAAGTGGCCCTGGGAATAGGTGACGTTGCCCGCGTCGAGCGTCGCGATGAGTTTTTTCTCGCGCGTGTCCAGCGACGTTGCGTAGTACGCGTTATTCCGGCCGTTATTAGACGTGACGCGATATAGAAGGTGCCCTGTGCCTGCGAAAAAATGCGGGCGGAAGTGCGCCGGTTCGCCCGGCTCCGGAGACGTCAAGGAGGTGACTGCACCACCGTTGGCCGAGATTCGCTTGAGCCCACCCGAAGCCGGCGAAAACACAATGGTGCCGTCGGGCCCCCACGTGCCACCTCGCTGGCTTCGCACTTCACACAACGTCACCGGCACAGCGAGGCGCGTGGAATCGCGCGATCGTGTACCCAGACCATTCAGATCGAGACGCTTCAACTGGCGATCGGCGAAGAATCCGATCGAACTGCTGTCGGGCGACCAGAAGGGTGAAATGCCGCCCTCTGTTCCAGGCAGTTGCCAGGCGTCATCCAGCGGAAAGGATTGAAGCCAGAGCGCCGTCACGTTTCCGGCGCGCCCGCTGTAGACGACCAGGCGGCCGTCCGGCGAGATGGCAACAATCGTGTTCGGTACGCCGCCGTTGACCGCGCGCGCCCATGTCACGTCGTCGGGAAGATTGATGAACGCCGGTACCGGCTCGCTGGGAGGAGCAGGGGTGCCGCGCGGCGAGGGATTGCGTCCGCTATCTGCGGCAGTACTCTCGCGAGACGGCAAAGGCGAAGGCGGACTCTCAACGTTCGGCGGCGCGGTAGGCGTATTCCCGCGCGACTCAACGACAGGAGGTTCCGCTTCTGCCTGCCGATTGTAGGCTTCGCGCACCATCGCGCCGGCAAAAATAGCGCCCGCGAGGAATGCCAGGGCCACGGTCAAACGCCGGCGCGGCCGCGATGGAACTGCGGTGTTGTTTGCGGAGCCAGTCAGTCTCGACGCAGAGTCGGAACGTCCAGCCAGCAGATCCTCGATTTCAAGGCGCGCATCGGCAATGTGGGCGATCCGTCGCCCGCGATCCTTCTCGAGGCACCGCCGCAGCAGCGTTCGGAGCTCCGGCGGCGTGTCGCCTGGCAAAGCCACCCAGTCAGGCTCGCCCCGCATGACGGCGCCAAGCGTATCGGCCATCGCCACACCGGGAAACGCGCGCTTTGCTGTCAACATCTCGTACAACAGACAACCGAATGCCCAGATGTCGCTCCTTTCATCGACGCGGTCGCCCATGGCCTGCTCGGGACTGACGTAGGCAACGGTACCGACGAGCACCCCCTCTTTCGTCCCTCCAAGGGTCAGCGTGAGATCCGGAGCGCCCGGCTCAGAGCCGGAGTCGCGCGCGAGCTTCGCCACACCAAAGTCCAGCACCTTTGTCGTGCCGGCAGCGGTGATCTTGATGTTGGACGGCTTCAAATCGCGATGGATGATGCCCTTGCCGTGAGCGGCCTCGAGAGCCGCCGCAATGCCCGAGGCGCAGCGCAACGCTTCGCGCAGCGGCATCGGGCCTCTGAGGAGGCGCTGCTGCAGCGTCTCCCCTTCGATGAGCTCGAGAATCAGGAACGGAGCGTTCGGTCCCTCGACAATGTCGAAGAGCGTGCAGATGTTGGGATGGTTGACCTGCGAGATGAGCCGCGCTTCCCGCTCGAGGCGGGCGAGACGATCGGGATCGTGGGCGAACGCCGCCGGGAGGATCTTGACGGCGACGTCCCGTCCAAGACGAGTATCGCGCGCACGATACACTTCGCCCATGGCGCCGTGACCGAGCAGGCCGGCAATCTCATACGCCCCGAGTCGGTCGCCGGTCTTGAGAGCCATCCTTGGAGACAATTGTGACGCAGATCGCGCAGATACCGAGAGTCGATCCATTGGACGATGGCGCAGGTTGTCAGGTTGTTAGCAAGCGATTAGGATTCAGTTAGTTTTGCGTTTCAGCTTTGATGCGTGGACGCTCGATGCCGATCGCCGTCTGCTGTTGCACGGCGGCGACCCGGTGTCTCTCTCCCCGAAGGCGTTCGATCTCCTGAGACTCCTGGCCGAGCATCACGAGCGAGCGTTCTCAAAGGCGGAGCTTCACCAGCACCTGTGGCCGGATTCGTTCGTGTCGGATGGAAGCCTGACGATTCTGGTCGCGGAAATTCGCCAGGTGCTGCAGGACGATGCCGATCAGCCCAGGTTCATCAGGACGGTGCGGCGTTTTGGCTACGGGTTCTGCGCGTCCGTGGTGAGAACGGACGCGTCGCAGACGTCCATGCAGGCTCGAAATGCGTGGGTCATCTGGGGCAATAGAAGCATCGCCGTGTCTGAAGGGGAAACGATTCTGGGTCGCGCGCTCGACGCCACGATTCGGTTTGACGTGCCGGGCGTCTCCCGCCGTCACGCGCGGATCAGCTTCGAGGGTGCGAACGTCACCGTCGAAGACCTGGGCAGCCAGAACGGGACCTTTGTGCGAGGTGAAAAAATCAGCGGCCGCGCGGCGCTCGGAGATGGGGATGAGTTGCGCCTCGGTCCAGTTTCAGTGCTCGTTCGGCTGGTCTTGCCCGACAGCTCAACATTGCCGATGTGAGTTCGCTCATTTGGAGGGTCGCACAAGCCGGAGAGTGTACTGAATGTTCAGATCCACCAGGGCAACCGCCTCGCTGGTGAGAGTCTTGCCAGACTGAGCGGCGACTTCAGTGCGCAGCGCACGCAGGATGTTCCCGGACGTTTCCAATTCGCGCCGTAAAATCGCCGCGCGTGCCGCTTGTAGCTTGTCAGCCAAGCTTCGCGCGATCGCGTCGCTCGAGATCCAGCGCAGCGAGCGGGCCTGGACGACCTGACTGGCGAGATCTGCGAGCAAGGCTTCGGCCGTCATCGTCACCGGCGCGGTTGGCGCGAGCGTGATCCCCACCACGCTTTGTGATTCGACGTATTGTTCAAACTCCTGTTTGTACCGATCAAATTCCCCTGGATCATCCCCGGGTTCCGTGACTGGCGCCAGGTCAGGATCGACGTAGGGAGCAAGAGTGAATCGCCTGAGTGAAGGCGGGCCATGACTCGCCATTGAAAACCCGGCGAGCCGCTGTTTCGGGGACACGAAATTCGCGTTGGCGACTACCACCCAACGCGCTGTCGCATCCCCGCCGACCGTTGTCCTCCAGCCTGGCTGCGGCGCTGATACGCCGACAGGAACGGCTTCGCCGACCTTGAAAGTTCTGACCAACGCAGACGAGTCGGCGAAATAACCCGGTCCGTTCGCGAGCCCGGTGGCCGATGGACGGGAAGCGCCCGCCGGCAACGAAATATCGATGGTCATTTTCGAAATGCCGGCAGTACTTCCGGCGCCATTCTCGACGGTGTAACGGTAGACGAAGACGTCACGGGAATCGATCTCTACCGAGGCGTGCAGGCGCGCAGCCGACAATGGCGGCGATTGGGCCCGCCCGATGCGCGGGACGATCGGCACACTGAGGGCCATCAAGACGATCGCGAGTCGCCTCATCGCTCTGCTCGATGAGCGATTCCGGACCAATTCCATCTCATCATTCATCGTAAAATCAATATTTACACCGACTCCGCCGTTGACAGTTTCCGGCCCCTGACCATGAAGACCAGCAGCGGGACCACCGCACTCGCGGCCATCCAGAAGAGCGCGAACGATTCGGCTCCCTGAGAAAACACCACAACCTTCACCGTCGCCTGAATCACGAAGTGGAGAAGGGCAGGCGCCCATATCGTGTCTCCTCCCAGCTCGAACAGATACGCCAGCGGAAAGCTGATGACGATTGCGAGCAGCACAGACGCGAGGGCGATCGGCCACGGCATCGTGACGAACAATACTAAGTGGACGGCGACAAACGGCAACATCGACGCGGCGGCGGCGCGCCAGAACGTCCTGCCTGTGCGCAGGTGACCGAACAGATAGCCGCGGAACAACACCTCTTCGGCAATCCCTGCTTGTGCGAAGAGGCCCGGCAGCAGCGCGATCCATCCAGGCAAAAAGGCCGGCGTCAGCCCTCTCGCCCGAACGAAGAGAAATGCCGCCAGCCACAGAAGGCACGCGACGCTGCCCGCGACGAGAAGCCCCTTTGCACGCGGCCGTCCAAGGCCGAGTTGTCGAACCGCTCCGAGCTGCCGGCGCAGCAGAAACCACTCGGCGGCAGCCGTGGCGGCCACGACCAACACGGCGATGAGAATGCCCCTCTGTCCGCGATCGCTCGCGAGGATCGTCGCCGATCCATGAAAGAGGCCGAAGACCAGGAACAGGCCCAGCACCAGCCGAAACCAGTTCGGTCGTCCCGTGATTCCGGCTGCCGCAGAATCCTGCACGGCACATCTTGTCATCCAGCCGTCATCTTGAATGACCGATATTCACACTGATGATCGGGTCAGCCCTTCTCATTTGTTTCCTGGCAATCGCGGGCACCGCCAGCGCGCAGGACATACCAGTGACTCCGTCGACCGCGGTCGGTGAGCCGTCGGAACATGCACTGTTACCTCGCATCGACCGGCTGGTTTCGGCCGCAACATTTGATCAAGCGTCCGCGCAACATCCGGCCCCGACGCGTACGGGTTTCAAGGCCCTTGTTTTCGAAACGGCCAGCGACTTCAACGCGTTCCCGCGCAGGCGCTCGACATGGGTGATTCTCGCTATTGGCGGTGCGGCTGCAGCGCTCGCGCACCCTGTGGACGATCAGGTCAACGCCAGGATGGTCGGTTCTGCGGCGGTCGGCCGCTTCTTCGCGCCGGGAAAATACATCGGCTCTACCTATGTGCAGGCGGGTGCCGCGACCGGTCTATACCTGGTTGGCCGCTATGTGCTTCCGCATGTCGAGGGGGAACCCAGGACGAACAAAGTGTCCCACCTCGGTTTCGACCTCATTCGTGCGCTCATCGTCTCGCAGACGCTGACGCAGGGGATCAAGGCGACTGTCCGCCGCGATCGCCCGACCGGCGAATGCTGTGCGTTTCCTTCGGGACATTCGTCGGCCGCGTTCGCCACGGCGTCGGTCCTCGAGCGCCACATCGGCTATCGAGGTGCATGGCCGACGTATGTGCTCGCCGCATATGTCGCGGCATCGCGGCTGCACGATAATCGACACGTTCTGAGCGATGTCCTGTTCGGCAGCGCGTTGGGCATTGCGAGCGGTTGGACCGTCGTCGGTCGCCACGGGCGCTCGAACTATGCCTTGATGCCGGTGCCGGTTCGAGGAGGCGTCATGGTCAGCCTGACGCGCCAGCCGTCGGAGACGCGCCACTAGATTGCAGGCACTACAGTCAATCCTTGAAGAAACGCCTACTGTGATATGCTTCTCTATCGGGTTTTCCTGCGCACGCTGCCGTCTGTAGGGTAACGAGCTTTCCTGTCTCGCTCCTCCTCACATCCAGCCTAGCTACAAGACGAAATCCGCTCGGAGTTCGCTCCGTTCGCACGGTGCACGCCGCATTGGCGTGACATGTCTTCCCTTACGCTGCCTCGAGCGCGTTGCGAAAACGCTCCGGGCCATTCAGGAGCTTTACGTAATGCCGTTTTCCAAACTCGGACTCGCACCCTCGTTGTGTGAGCCCCTCTCGCGGTCAGGTTACAAGGAACCTACCGCTATCCAGACCGCAGCCATTCCACATGTGCTCAGTGGAGTCGACCTGCTGGCGCGTGCTCAGACCGGCACAGGCAAGACTGCCGCATTCGGCCTGCCCATGATCGACCGGCTCGTCCTGCGATCGAACGGGGCCAGGAACGCCAGGCCCCGGGGCCTGGTGCTCGTGCCCACGCGTGAGCTGGCTGTCCAGGTGCATGGTGCGCTGACGGCCTACGGCGCGCCGGTGCGGCTTCGCGTGACGCCGATCTTCGGTGGCGTGCCCATGGGGCCTCAGATCAAGGCGTTGAAGCAGGGCGCGGACATCGTCGTGGCGACGCCGGGCCGCCTCATCGATCACCTGCAGCGTCGCACGATCGATCTCTCTGCGGTTGAAATTCTCACGCTGGACGAAGCCGATCGGATGCTCGACATGGGCTTCCTGCCGCCGCTTCGCCGCATCCTCGGCTCGCTGCCGCGCACCCGTCAGACGCTTCTGTTTTCTGCGACCCTCTCAGCGGATGTTGTCGGTCTCTCCGCCGCGTTCACACGCGATCCGCTTCGTGTCGATGTCTCGAACGGCGACGTCGTGGCGCCGACGGTGACGCATCGTGCGCATCCTGTCGCCGTCGATCGGAAGCGCGAGCTGCTGCTTCATGTCCTGAGGCAGGCCCCCGCGGGTCAAGCTCTGGTGTTCTGTAAGACCAGGCGCGGTGCCGATCGCGTCGGCGATCAGCTCGAGTCCGCCGGGCTCAAGATGGCGGTCATTCACGGCAGCAAGAATCAGGGCGCGCGGAGCCGCTCGCTCGCGCAGTTCAAAGCCGGTCGCGTGACCGTGCTGGTCGCCACCGACATCGCCGCGCGAGGGCTCGATATCGTGCAGCTGCCGCTCGTGGTCAACTACGATCTGCCGCTCGTGCCCGAAGACTACATCCATCGTGTGGGGCGGACGGGACGTGCCGGGCTGGCCGGACGCGCGATCTCGCTGGTGACACCGTCGGACGGCGACCTGCTGCGCGGCATTCAGCGGCTGTTGCCGTCACCGGTCGAGCGAGTGGTGGTCGAAGGATTCGAGATAGCGGAGGCGCAGACGCCTTCAGGCCGGAACCGGCAGGACCACAATCGACCTTACCGGGGCCGATTCCAGACGCGATCCACGCGCGTCGTGCATCGCCAGAGCCATCACGCCGGGTAGGTCGTCGACCGCAACCGAACGCGATGCGCGTTCGGTTGCGTTTCCGTATTACGGAGTGGGTACTTCAACAGGTGGCAGGCGCATGACTTTTCTTTCAGCGACTTCCATTTGCGCGGTCACCGTGACTTTTCCCGAGGATTGCACGCGAGGAGTACACCCGCGCTGAAGCTGGGCGGCGCGAAGGCCTGCCATGACTGCGAACTCGAAGGCATTGAGCTCGGCCGGACGCTGTACCATTACAAACCTGCCTTTCGGGAGAACTGATTGACGCGTCGGCGAAGGGTCAATACGAGGAGCGACACTCGGACAGTTGAAGACACAACTGACATGAACCCTCACGAGAAGGCTTTGGTGAGGGCTGGGCCATGATAGGCCTAGGGCTCAGAAAAGCAGGAGTCCAAAGTATACGCTGAATTCAGCTGCGGCGTCCCTTTTGGATGAGTTGCTTGGCATATCAACTAATTGAGGAGCACAACATGGAGCGGCCGTCAGATTCGCTCGTGACATGGACACAGGTCATCTATGGGCTGCACGCGTTCAGCCTGCTGACGGGAATCCTCGGCGCCGCGTCGGTCGTCGGCGCGTTCCTCACCGGCTGGCCGTCGATCATCGCCGTCATCCTGAACTACGTGAAGCGCAGCGAGACGCGCGGCACCTGGCTGGAGTCGCACTTCCGCTGGCAGATCCGGACGTTCTGGTTCGGACTGCTCTGGATCTCGATCTGCATCTTCTTCATCGTCGTGACGCTGGGCATCGGCATCCTCATCGCGTGGCTGCCGATTGCGCTGGTAAGCCTCTGGTTCATCTACCGCATCGTTCGCGGCTGGCTCGCGCTGAACAGCGGTCGCGCGATGTACGTCTAGGCCGAAGACGCATTCTGGCAATCCACATGCATGCCTCAATCGACTGAGGCTGTATGTCTGGTTCATCGTCGATACACAAACCGATCGAGCGTCGTCCGTTTGGACGGCATCCCGACATGGTCTCGATCGTGGGTCTTGGCGGATATCACCTCGGGAACGCGAAGACGATCGCCGAGGCCGTGCGGATCGTGCACGAAGCGATCGACGCGGGTGTCAACTTCCTGGACAACGCCTGGGAGTATCACGACGGAGAGAGCGAAGATCGCATGGGTCGCGCGATCGAGGATCGCCGCGGCTCGGTCTTCCTGATGACCAAGGTCTGCACGCACGGGCGCGGCGCCGAGACCGCGATGCGGCAGCTCGAAGAATCGCTCAGGCGCCTGCGGACGGACTATCTCGATCTCTGGCAGATTCACGAATGCGTCTACTACAACGACCCCGAGCGTCATTTCGCGAATGGCGGTGTCGTCGAGGCGTTGCAGCGGGCCAAGGCGCAGGGAAAGGTGAGATACGTCGGCTTTACCGGACACAAGGATCCGGAGATCCATTTGCGAATGCTGTCGTTCGATTTTCCGTTCGATGCGTGTCAGCTTCCGCTGAACGGCTTCGACGCCGGGTTTCGCAGCTTCCAGCAACGCGTCGTCCCCGAGTTGATGCGTCGACGGATTGCCGCGATCGGCATGAAGAGCCTTGGCGGCGACGGCCGCGTCGTCAGGAAAAAGGCAGCTGGCGTGGTCGAGGCGTTGCGATATGCGATGAGCCTTCCCGTCTGCACGACCGTCTCAGGCATCGATTCGCTGAAAGTGCTGCGGCAGAACCTCCGAATCGCGCGAGGGTTCTCGCCCATGACCGGCCAGGAGCGGGAGGCTTACGAACGGCGTCTTGCCGCCTATGCATCCGACGGACGTTTCGAGCTCTACAAGACCAGCGCCGAGCACGACGGAGACGTCGGTCGCCGGCAACACGGCTTTCCGTCGCAGGAAGAGCTCGCATCGTAGGTTCGACATGTGGGCGACCCGCTACTTCGCGTCGATCCGTTCCTGGATGTCGTCGGCACGCTGGCTCGCCCTGAACTCGGTGATGCGAACGTCTGCGAGCCCCTGCTCGACAAACGGGTCTTGGCCAACAATCGTTTCGATCTCCGCCCGGCTCTTGCCGACGGCCAGGATGATGCCGCCGTCCCGTGGAATCTTCCGGCCCGAAACGAGGAAGTGACCCGAGGCGTAATACTTTTTCAGAAATCTCATGTGCGCCTTCATATGCGCGTCGATGTGAGCAAGGTCTGCACGATAGACGAGTTCGATGACGAACATGGCTTCAGCTTGCCCGAAACGTGCAGAGCCGTAAAGGCAGATGCGGCGGGCTCGCGCTCGCGCAGAGGGGGGCTGGCTGTGTATGATTCTGCCTGCCTATGACAAGACTGCTGAGCATCGCGATCCTGATTGGCCTGGTGGCCGGAGCGTCTCTGGCGGTGGCTCAGAATGCCACCGCACCGCAGCAGCCGGCTCCCGCTGCTCCAGCGGCACCGGCGCGCGGTAACCGCCCGCCTGCGCCGACTCGCGATCCGAACACGCCTGGTTACGTCAAGGCAACAGAGCTCCCTGACGGCGCCGTTCCGGCAGTGACGGCGTATGGGAACTTCATTCTCGGCCCCACGCACCCGCCCGCACCTGAAATGACAGTGAAGGATGGCGTGCCTCGCGGGATGGTTCACAACTTCACGATGGAGTCGACGGCCAGCAAGATCTATCCGGGTATCGCCCGGCAGCCGGGGAGCCGCTCGATGGTCGACCCGAACGATCCGGCCAAACGGATTGTGAACAGCGGTCCCGCTGCGTACACGCGGCGCGTTGCCGTCTACATTCCGCAGCAGTACGTTCCAGGCACGGTCGCTCCCGTTATCATCGGCGCCGATGGTCCCGATCCCGCGTTGTTCATGGCGCTCGACACGTTGATCGCGGAGAAGCGCGTGCCGGTGATGATCGCGGTTTCCATCGGCAACGGCAGCGGCGATGCGCAGGGCAGCCAGCGCGGCCTCGAGTACGACACGATGTCGGGCCTCTACGCGGAGTTCGTCGAGACCGAAGTGCTGCCGCTCGTCGAGAAGCAGTACAACGTGAAGCTCACGAAAGATCCGAATGCGCGCGCGACGATGGGTTGCAGCTCGGGCGGGTCGGCGGCGATGGCCATGGCATGGTATCGCACCGATCTCTATCATCGCGTGCTGACCTACTCGGGCACGTACGTCAATCAGCAATGGCCCTACAATCCGCAAACTCCCGGTGGTGCGTGGGAATTTCACCGAAGCCTGATTCCGAAGAGCCCGGCGAAGCCGCTCCGCATCTGGATGCACGTGAGCGACCGTGACAATTTCAGCGAGAGCGACGGAATGCACGACTGGGTTCTGGCGAACGAGAACATGGCGAAAGAGCTGGCGTCCAAGGGCTACAAGTACCAGTTCGTCTTTGCCCGCAATGCCGGCCACTGCGATCGCACGGTGAAACAGCAGACGCTGCCCAACGCCCTGGAATTCGTGTGGAAGGACTATCCCGTCAACACGAAGCTCGGTAAGTAGCACGCACAACTGTCAGCAGGAGCTAGAGCATGAGCAACAGACTCTCGAGCGTCGCCGTTGTGATCGCGCTGATTGCCGGCTCGGCTCCTGCGATGGCGCAGACTGCGGCTGCCCAGCAGCAGCCGGCCGTCACCACTCCCACGCCGCCTGCGCGGGGCAACCGGCCACCACCCCCCACTCGTGACCCGAACACGCCGGGTTACGTCAAGGCGACGGAGCTGCCCGACGGCGCGGTCCCGCCGGTGGATGCGTATGGCAATTTCATCATCGGGCCGACGCACAATCCCGCGCCGGAGATGACGGGAGCGCCGGAGGCGCTGCGAGGAACGATCCACAACTTCGAGATGCGCTCGGCCGACAGCAAGATCTATCCGGGCATCGCGCGCGAGCAGGGTACGTTCGGCACGCCCGATCCCGGCAATCCCGCGAAGCTCGACGTCACCACGAGTCATCCGGCTCCGTACACGCGCCGCGTCGCCGTCTACGTCCCGAAGGAATACGTCCCGGGCACCGTCGCTCCGTTTATCGTCGGCGCCGACGGGCCCGATCAACTGCTCTTCACGGCACTCGACGGTCTGATAGCGCAGAAGAAAGTGCCGGTGATGATTGCGATCTCCATCGGCAACGGCAGCGGCGATGCACAAGGCAGCCAGCGCGGGCTGGAATACGACACGATGTCGGGCCTGTATGCGGAGTTTGTGGAGACCGAAGTGCTGCCGCTCGTCGAGAAGCAGTACAACGTGAGGCTCACCAGAGATCCCAACGCCCGGGCGACGACCGGCTGCAGTTCCGGTGCCGCGGCGGCACTGGCGATGGCGTGGTATCGCACCGATCTCTATCATCGCGTGCTGAGCCTTTCCGGTACCTTCGTCAATCAACAGTGGCCCTACAATCCCGCCACGCCGTATGGCGCCTGGGGGTTCCACAAAGAACTGATTCCGAAAAGCCCGGTGAAGCCGATCCGCATCTGGATGGACGTGGGTGACCGCGATCTCTTCAACCCGAACATCATGCGCGACGACATGCACGACTGGGTTGTTGCCAACCAGCACATGGCACGAGAGCTGGCCGCCAAGGGCTACAAGTACCTGTTCGTCTTTGCCCGCAATTCCGGCCACTGCGATCGCGCGACCAAACAGCAGATGCTGCCCACGGCGCTCGAATGGCTGTGGAAGGACTATCCCGCCGCCACGAAGCTCACGAGGTAGTGGCGAAGACCGACTTCAAGTCCGTCGACGAATACCTCGCCTTGCAGCCCAGGGCTGCCCAGCGCGTGCTCAAGCGCGTGCGTGCGGCGATCCGCAAGGCGGTGCCTGGCGCCGAAGAAACCATCTCGTATCAGATCCCGACGTACAAGGTTACACAGTCGTTACGTGCTTTATTTCGCCGGGTGGAAAGCGCATTACTCGCTCTATCCCGCCAACGATCGGCTTATCGCGAAGTTCCGCCGGCAGCTCGCACCGTACGAGGTCAACAACAAGGGTACGATCCGATTCCCACTCTCCGAACCCGTTCCCGTCAAGCTGATAGAAGCCATCGCCAGGTTCCGCGCGAAGGAAGTCATCGCGGTCGAGAAGGCGAGGGGGGCAGCAGGCCGGAAGAAACGCGAGTAGTTCGCTGGCCGACCTGAAGGTCGGCACTACGAACGCGACTCTCGACTCCTCGACTTCCCCCGACTCTTCCGACTCCTCGACTTCCCACGACTCTTCCGACTCCTAGACTCTCCGAGTCTCCGCCTCCTCGCCTCCTCGACTCCAAAAGACTCCTCCGGACTCCTAGACTCCAAGAGTCTAGGAGTCCTATTGACATCCCAAAGGTCTCCGGTAGTACTCCTTTGGTGTGGCCAAAGGACAAGCCGGCGAGCCGGCCAGGATGGATGTGCTGCAGGGCACCCTCGATCTCATGGTCCTGCAGACGCTCGACAGCATGGGTCCGATGCACGGCTACGGCCTCGCGCGGCGCATCGAGCAGATCAGCGAGGAAATCCTGAAGCTCAACGAGGGGACCGTATACGCCTCGCTCATGCGTCTGCAGCAACAGCGCTGGATCTCGGCCACATGGGGCGCGTCTGAAAACAACCGGAAGGCCAAGTTCTACGCGATCACGAAAGCCGGCCGCCGGCAGTTGGCTAAAGAAACCGAGAACTGGGAGCGTATTTCCGGCGTGATGGCGCGCCTTCTGCGCACGGAGCGATCCTGAGATGGTCACCCGGCTGGTCAGCCTTTTCTCTCGCTTCGGATTTACCTGGGCCCGCCGTCGCCTCGATGACGAGACTCGACGAGAGCTCGAGGCCCATGTCGAGATGCTCGCCGACCGGTACATCCGATCGGGCATGACGACAGATGACGCGCGTGCCGCCGCACGCAGGCAGCTCGGGAATCTGACGATGGTTCGCGAAGAGGTCCATCTGATGAACGGCTTTGGCTGGGCCGACGGGCTCGCGCAGGATTGCCGGTACGCGCTTCGTCAGCTCCAACGCAGTCCCGGCTTCGCAGCGGTCGTCGTCGCCACGCTTGCCCTCGGGATCGGAGGTACGACGGCTGTATTCAGCGTCCTTCGCGCAGTCCTGCTGGCGCCCTTGCCGTACGAGCAGCCCGGCCAGCTCGTTCGTTTTTATCAGCAGGAGCCCGACAGACCCGACACACGGCACTACCTCACAGCCGTGCACTTTGGCTTGCTGCGAGAGCACGCCGCGTCATTCGAGGTGGTCGCGGTACTCAACACCTACTCCGAAACGGGCGGCGACCTGGTCACGAACGGGCGCGCTCAGCGGCTGCGCGTGCTGCAGGTCTCGGCCGATTACTTTCGTGCGCTTCGGTCTGGATCTCTGCGCGGATCCGGGTTCGAACGCCGGGACGAAACCGGCACTCGCCGTATTGTGTTGAGCGAACGCCTCTGGCGTACGAGCTTTGCCGCCGATCCGGCGCTCATCGGATCTGCGGTTCAGTTGAGCGGCCGGCCGTATGAAGTGGCAGGCGTCGCCCCGCGCGCGTTCGAAGATCCAATCGCCGGCGACATCGACGCGTGGATTCCCTACAACATCGTGCGAGACACCAGCGAGCAGAACAACGGTTTGACAGCGGTGGGCCGCCTTCGAACGGGCGTCAGTCTCGACCAGGCACGCGCAGAGCTCGCGGGCCTCAGCCGCGCGATGAGAGAGCGCTGGCCTGGCGTGCGCTTGAGCGACGTGGTGGCCGTTCCGTTGCACGAAGACATCGTGGCTCCTTCACGCGGTCTGCTGCACTTGCTGTTGCTGGCCGTCGGTCTCGTGTTGCTCGTCGCCTGCGTCAACGTCGCGAACCTCAAGTTGTCGCGCTCGGCGGGACGCGTGCATGAGTTTGCGACCCGCTCTGCTCTCGGCTCCGGCAGCGCGCGACTCGTGCGCCAGCTGCTCGTTGAAAGCCTGCTGCTTGCGGGCCTTGGCGGCGCCTGTGGTCTTGCTGTCGCGGCGTTCGGCGTGAGGGTGCTCCAGAGGATTGCCGACAACGCCGTGCCGCGGCTCGATGAGGTCGGATTCGATCCGATGGTTCTGGGATTTGCGCTGCTCGTGACGCTGTCTACTGCTGTGGCCTTCGGCGTCATGCCTGCGCTGCGCGTTGCACACGTCGCCCCGATTCACGCGCTTCGCGAGCAGTCACGCTCGTCGACAGCCACCCGACAGCAGGGACGGCTCCGTAGCGGGCTCGCTGCCGCGCAGCTCGCCCTGGCGTTGGCGTTGCTCATGGGCGCAGGGGTGCTCCTGGCCAGCTTCTCCCGTTTGCAAGAGGTGAATCTGGGCGTCCGGATCGATCGCGTTCTGACGTTCGACGTGAACGTGCCGAGCGTTCGCTACGATGCCGCGCGAAGAGTGGCGTTTCAGGAGGAGCTGGATCGGCGGCTTGCGACCGTCCCAGGCGTCACTGCGGCCGGCGCAATTTCGTTTCTGCCGGCCACCGGTTCCTACCACGGATGGGGAACGGCGATTGAGACTGGTCCGAGCGCGGGAACGGCGATCAGCCGGAGATTCGGATTCAACATTCAGCAGCGCGTAGTCAGCGGCAACTACTTCAGGGCCATGGAGATTCCGCGGCTTGCCGGGCGTGTCTTCGACGCGCGCGACGATATCGCCGCGCCGGCGCGCGCGGTCGTCAGCGAAAACTTTGCGAGGGCCGCGTTTCCCGGGTTGCCGCTGGACGGCGCACTTGGACAACGCATATCCGCCGGTGGCCGCAGGCTCGAGATTATTGGCGTCGTCGGCGACGTCGCGGTCGACGTGTACGGAGCGCCTGCTGTCATCGTCTATCACGCCCACCGTCAGTTTGCCGAGGACCGGAACTGGGCGCTGACACATGTCGTGGCGACGAGCGTGCCGCCCGATCGCATTCTCGCGAACGTGCGTGCCGAAGTCGCCGCGCTCGATCCGGAGCTGGTGGTCCACCGTGCGGCACCGATGATTGACGTCGTGGGCAAGGGGACGAGCCGCGAACGCTTCGCGCTCGTCTTGATGGCGGTGTTCGCCGGCGTCTCTCTCCTGCTCGCCGCGATCGGTCTCTACGGCGTGCTCGCGTATGCGGTGCGTCAACGCACGCGCGAGATTGGGATTCGGATGGCCCTCGGTGCGTCTGCCGCTCAAGTCCGCCTGACGATTCTGCGCCAGGCGAGCGTCGTTCTTGCAGCAGGCCTCGTCGGTGGTAGCATCGGCGCGCTCGCGCTCGGCCGCTGGTTGCGCGCGCTCGCCTTTGAAATCAGTCCGTCAGATCCTCGAATCCTTTTCGCGGCGGCCGTGGTTCTCACAGCGACCGGCCTCATCGCGGCCTGGCTGCCCGCAAGACGCGCGTCGCAAGTGGCGCCACGAGTCGCCATGCAGGAGTAGCCACGCTCCGATATTGAACACTCCAGCGCTTTCCTGAGCTCGAAGATTCGTGGCCCCTACGAATCGGGCCACGACATTTCGCTGCAACGCCCGCACGATCACGGCCGCCGAAGTTTACGCGACACCTGCAACTGCTTGCAGGAGCGGACGATGCTGCCGGATGTCAGAAGAGTCGCCGCAGGACTCGAAGTTGCACCCGTCGCGTCCTGACAACCACCATGAATACGTCGGTAGCCTCACAACTCGACACATTCGCGAAAGCCTATCTTGTGCCGCTCGGGTGGAAGCTCGCCGGCGCCGTTGCTTTGTGGGTGGTTGGCGCGGCGATGGTGAAGGTCGTCCGTAGGGCTGGCAGGCGAGTCATGGCCGCGCGACATTTCGACGAAACGCTCGCCGTCTACCTCGACACCAGTATCGGCATTCTGCTCAAGGCGCTGCTGGTCATCGCGGTTTTCGGCGTATTGGGTGTCGAGACGACGTCGTTTGCGGCACTGCTGGCTGCTACAGGCATTGCCATCGGCGCGGCCTGGTCGGGCCTTCTGGCGAATTTCGCCGCCGGGCTGTTTTTGTTGTTCCTTCGTCCATTCAAAGTCGGCGACAACGTTGATGCCGGCGGTGTCGGTGGAACGGTTCGCGAGATCGGGCTCTTCACCACGGCCATCGACACGGACGACAACGTGCGCGTGTCGATCGGGAACAACAAGATCTTTGCCGACTCAATTCGGAACTACAGCACGAACGCGTACCGCCGCGTCGACATCACCGTGCCGATCGCCTACGGCGTCGATCCGATCCACATGATGAGCCGGCTCTATGGGCGCGTCGTGGCCATCCCCAACGTTCTGAAGCAACCGGCGCCGAGCGTGGAAATTCTCGAGTTCAGACCGACAGGCACCATCATCGCCGTGCGATCCTGCTGCAGGGACGAACACCATTCGCAGGTGTACTCAGAGACGAGCCGGGCCATCAGCGAGGTCGTGGGTGATGCCGGTTACGGCGTCCGCATCAGCAGCGATTTTGCGCGCGCGTCGCAATGGCCGGATCGCGCGCACTAGGACGGGCGGTCAGACACGTTCGACATCGTACAATCGGAGTCAGGAAATCAGTGAGGAATTGCCGGCATGGCGGCGTTCTTGCTGAAATTGCCTGCGTGAGCAGCCAGGCGCGCCAGCGCGAACCGCAACCGACTGATCGAAACATTCGCGTCATCGCGGAATTGGAGCGGCGGGCGCTCCAGGATCGAACGGCTGGGGATCGACTGAGCGACGCGATCACCCGCGTCACCGGCACCGGCGCCTTCGCGGCAGCGAATCTCGCGTTCTTCGCGTTGTGGATTCTGGCGAATACTGCCGGCATCGGCGGGTTCGAGCCGTTCGATCCGTTTCCGTTCAATTTCCTGACGCTGGTCGTCTCCCTCGAGGCCATCTTCCTGGCGATCTTCGTGCTGATGTCGCAGAACCGGATGACGCGCGCGGCCGACAATCGGGCAGAATTGGACCTGCAGGTCGATCTGCTCGCGGAGCAGGAGCTGACGGCCATGTTGCGAATGCTGTATGCGCTGTGCGGGAAGCTTCAGGTGGATGTCAAGATTCCGGACGCTCGTCTCCATCAATTGCTTCACGAAACGGATGTGAACAAGCTGGCGTCGGCCCTCGAGAACAGCCTGCCTCCGAAGTAATCCGGCCTACGAAAACATCGCCCGCACGGCAAACAGGACGTTGGCCGGGCGCTCGGCCAGACGCCGCATATACCAGGCGAACCACTGATCCCCGTAGCTGATGAGCACGCGCACGCGATAGCCGTCGCGTGCGAGGCGGATCTGCAGCGCACGCTGAATGCCAAAGAGCAGATGGAATTCGAACGCGTCTCGCGGCACGTGCGTGCGTTCCGCATGCCGCGCAATCGCATCGAGCATCTGTGAATCGTGCGTGCCGAATACCAGTCGAGGCGCGCCTGGACGGCCGGCGGCGGCGAGCATCTGGTTGGCCAGCTCGAGGAAGCTGGCGTCGACATCGCGTTTCTTCGGGTAGGCGACATGGGCCGGCTCGCGGTAGGCGCCCTTGACGAGGCGGATGCCGCCCCCCAGCGGGAGCAGCGACGGCAGGTCTTCCTTTGTGCGATAGAGATACGCCTGAAGACAGACTCCGGTGTTCGGGAATTCAGAGAGCAGCCGCCGGTAGATCGTCAGCGTCCTGTCGAGGTACGCGTGTTGTTCCATGTCAATCCAGACGAACGTGCCGTGTCGCTCCGCGCGCTCGACGATCGTTCGCAGACGGGCATGACAACGTTCCAGGTCGACATCGAGTCCCAGCTGCGTGAGCTTGACCGACACTTGACAGTTCAGCGCGCTGGCGCGGATTTGATCCAGCGCACCCGCATAGTGATCCATCACTTCGTCCGTGCGTGCCGGCTCGGTCACGTTCTCGCCGAGCTTGGTGAGCACCACGTCGATGCCCTGTCGATGCAACTCCCGAGCGGCCGTCAGGGCATCGTCGAGCGTTTCGCCAGGCATGAACCGCGTCGCCGCTTTCCTGACTATCCACCAGTGTGGCGCGCGGGTCCGCAGCCCGGGATTCTCCGATAGTGCCAGCAGAATGCGTCGCGACAGTCCCATCGTGCAGCGGTCTTACGATACATGCGATGGCGGGGGCGTGCCTACCGGGTCGCACGTCCTGAAGGGTCTCCCGCCATTGAAGCACGTTTGCCGAACAGCGTGAGGCCCTTGCGAAGACTGACGGTGAGTCGCCACGGCGATGCCAGATCGCGCGCATCCGGCACGAACGTCACGTACCTTGAGGTCGCATACAACCACCGCTCGTAATCGACACCGACGTTCAAGGTGAATGCGCCCGGTATCGGCACATCAACGTTCGTCCAGGCGCCGAGGTCGTCGCCGAACAACTGGCTTTTCCCGGCGCCAATCCCGAACTCGGCGGCGATTCCGTGCCATGTTGTCGACACGCTCGCATCGACACGAGCCCGCGGAGGCAAGGGGCCGTAATCCTGGTAGCTCACCCCGGCCGTGATGGAGGTCGGCTCCGCGTCTATGTGCATGCTTGCGCGGTACAGTGCGACCCGATGGGTCTGTTGGTTGGCTTCGGCGTGACCGATCTCCATGCGTCCTTCGGCTGTCAGCCGGCCAACGGGTAAGCGGAAGGCGCTGCTGATTGTCCGGGTACGCCGAAACGATGTCGTCCTGGCATCGCGGTAATTGGCGAGCAGCTCCAGGCGAGCGGCTCGGGTTCCGTACTCGACGCCGGCGGCGCCGCCCAGGGTGCGCGTCGGTCGTGTGCGGCCGAATGCCAGTGATTGGGCTCCGTAGGTCCTGGCGATGGCTTTCACGTTCCTCGTCAGCGTGGCTTTGGCGGCGATGGTGGTGGTGCTTCCGGGCAGCTCGATGTCCGGAAGTATCGTCGGCAGTCGCCGGATGGAAGCTGTCAGCGACACACGAGGATTCACGAAATTGTAAGTTCCCTCGCCAGCGAAGCCGCGATGGTGCATGCCGTCAGCGTTGGCCTGTTCGACCAACGCCGTGCGCGCGAGGAACATGTGAGGTCCCGCTCGCACCTGCGAATCGATGCCGCTGGTTCTGACGCGATTCTCGCGAGGCAGCAAATGGCCAAGATGTGCGAGGTCTTCGAGCGTGAGCTCCGAGTCGTCTTCGGGCAGTTGAAGCGAGCCGATGGGTGACAGCTGCAAAGCCACGCGCGCGACATCTGATGCAAATGCACCGACCGTGAACGCGCCTCGACGGAGTCCCACGCGGCCCTCGAGCAGATGTCCTCCGCCGTCACCCGCAAAGTGTTTGGGCCGTGTTGCGGTGAATGAACCCACGACCAGGCCGGTCTCACGAGCGACGGTGACGCCGTCGCCAACAATCGGCGCACCGAACAGCCGCCGCTGCGAGCGAATCTCACCAGCAGCGAGTATCCATCCTCGATGTTCGACGCTCGCGTGAAATCGCGATTTGTGCAGTCCGTATCGGAATGCTCGAACGATGCCGGGATTGGCTCCGCGTATGTAGAAGGCGGTGAGGGCGGTATCAGCATTGAGCTGCTCATTCACGTCGATCCCGAACCCGATGTCGGCCGGTGCACGCCCACTCGGATCGATGTCCATCGCGCCGACGTAAATCACGCTCGGAGGGACCGCCGGATCGGGAATCCGCGACTGTCCGGTTGCAGGCGTGTTGTACCCAAGGGCAGCCATGGTGATCAACGTCCACCGGGTGAAGGCGCCGTTGGCCTTCATGGCTTCGAGTGCCGGGCCGAGAGATCGACGCCGAGATCGCCGAGCCCGAGTGGTTTGCCTGCCGGCGTCCAGTGAAACACCTGCTCGGGAATATCGTGATTGGTCCGAACGTTGTCGAGCTGCACCCAGCGAACCGTGGATAGCCCTTCTTTGTTGGGCGTGGCGGCAACGACACGGCGCAACATGCCATCGGCAGAGATGAAATAACGCCAGGTGACACGACGCTCATCGCGGGGGGCTACTTCGATCACATCTACGTCTTCGTGGTCGATGCGCGCGCGACCCACAAATCGCAACTCCTCGTCGGCGGAAATCTGTGTCACGCGTTCAGGTGCGAAGAACATCCGCACCTGATCGACGACAAACGCATTGATGTTCTTTCCATCGCGGGCGGCTCGTGCGGCGGTGTACTGAGCCGATTGAGGAAAATTGACGTAAACCGTCTCGCTGTCGGCAATGACGTCGAAAGCGCCGACCGAATCCCCGCCGGTGATCTCGATGCGGGCGCGATTCGGACGGCTGAGCGCGATTCGGCCCTGGAACTCGTCACTTCCGATCGCCCCACGCACGTCCGCCTCGAGGGTGTGAACCTGCTCGATGGCCGTCCGCGTCTTGCCAAGGACGTCCGCCCCGCGCCGCCGCGTGGAGCCGGTCCATCCAAATGTTGTCACTGCCACGAGGAGAATGGCCGCGCACGCCGGCGCGACCACCAGGCGGGTGACGCGCGGCGACCAGCGCTGCCGGCCAAGGCGGATGAGAGGCGTTATCGACAGTGAATAGAGGAAATAGGCCGTTGCCGCGAGCGGGACAGGCAGCAACACCATTTGTGTCGCGGAAAGAAGTTTCTGGGTGAACGGAACCGAGCCCCGAACGATGTCGAAGTGAAAGGTCAGCGCTCGTGTGGTGTGTTCGACGAGCTCAGGCAGATACCGCAACATCGCCACGAACGCATAGATCAGGACAGGGATCGTGATGACGAGATAGGCGGCGAAGACATTCCTGACCCACGGCTTCAGAGTCGGAAGCCTCTCCCCTTTGACTCGATGGGACGACAGGCTGCGGACAAATGGCAGGGCCTGAGAGAACAAGTCGGGAATGCCGGTGAGGTCCGCCAGCAGCCAGTAACCGTCCAGGCGCACAAACGGGATGAACTGACGGAGGGCTTCGATGTTGAAGAGCAGTGCGGCGGCGACGAGAAAGCTGCTGTTTGTGAAAAAAACGATGACGATCAGGGCGACCGCAAAGATGAGATGAAAATAGATTCCGCCCAGATCGGTCCGCACCCGCGCGGCCCGGCCGAGCCGGTACGCGTCGGTGACGTCGCTGTAGAAAGCGGGATACACAAGATACAGGCCGAACCCGATCCCGCGCGGCCGGCCACCGCCGTACCTCAAGGCCGATGCGTGGCCGAGCTCATGAAACAGGCCCGCAATGATCCCCAGTGCCACGACGGCCAGCAGCCCTCCGGGCTGGTACAGGACGCGCTCGATACTCCGATCCACGCCGTGAGCGACATACAGCCACCAATGGCTCGTCGCGATGAGCACGATCATGAGCAGCAGGAACCACCGCGAGTAGAAGTGCTGAAAAATTCCGGTGAGACCGTCGACGAGGCGTCGCGGGAGCAGCTTCATACGAAGCGATAATTGAAGCGGCGACCTGGGCTTCTCAAACGGACGATCCGGCTGCGTGTCGCCGGCGGCAACCAGGCCGAGCACCCGCAGCTTGTCGACGAAGTACTGCACATCGCCCGGCTCCACGCGCCACTCCGTCATCAGCGTCAACTCTGTTGCGATCTCCGGCAGCGTGCGATGCCCGTCTGCGAGGTCCAGCACGCGGTACGGCAGTTCCGATAGTTGAAGGAACCGCTCGCCGTCCTGCACCAGCCATTGCACCTCGGTGTAGCCTGTCGACGGCATTTCGCCGAGCAGTTGAACGCCGTCTGCCCGTTGTGGTCGGGTGTCCATGTTTCCATCCTCGAGCGAGACCGTGACGGGAGGAGCCGCCCGTCACAGTCCGCTGTTCCGGCTAATTCCGCTGCTGTATGGTGCAGGTCAACGAATCGGTGCTGAGCAGCTCGGTATTCAGCGCTTCGACGACCGCACATACCTGTACGGCGACGTTGATGTTGCGCACGTCGACATCGACGCTCAGGTTGTTGAGCAGGTTCGTGATGACGACGGTGATGAGGAGCATGTCCCGGTTGGGCAGCTCCATGACCGATTGCGCGTCGAGGTGTTCCGCGGTAAGCATCTTCTTCATCTCAATCCCTCCGGCTGACGTGTGGGTCAGCGTAAGAAACATTTCCGTTTGTGCGGCGGGCTCCCACCGCCTGCCGGTTTCAATTCCATTTTGCGTGCCAGATTTCGAATGCTAAACCGGTCAAGCATCGTATTCGTGAGCGGTCAAGCATAAGTGGCGTGGCGCGGGCAGTTAGGCCGTCGAGCGCCCGGACGGACGCCCCGCGCAGGCGGCACACGCACCGCCGGCCGTGTCGCCGGTTACGACACAGGACGAACGTGCCGGCGCGTGCGTGATCGGTCACGCATCGCGTAAACTGAGACGATGAGGCTCGTCACCGCCCGCCGCCGCTGCCTGATCTGCGAATGGGAAGGCGAGGTCGTCGAAGCCTCGGACGTACTCGAGATTGGCGGCGAGTGCCCGGCCTGCCGTGCGCCGACCGAACGGCTCGCCATTGTGCCGACGAAAAAAATGGCGAATCCGCATGCGGCCGCGCTCGGACGGTTGGGTGGGTTGAAAGGCGGGCCGGCCCGGGCGGCCGCCCTCACGGCGAAGCAACGACGCGAGATGGCCCGCCGCGCCGCGCTGGCGCGATGGCGACGCCGTTAGCGGTTTCCAGTCCGCTTCGGATCCGTTCTTGCTGTATTGGACGGAAAGGAGCCGCACATGAGACTTGTTATTGTTCCAGCCGCGCTGATGTTGTCTATTTCTGCTGCCGTGTCTGCACAGGATGCGTCAGCCAATCGTCCCGCGAAGGACGACGACAAGAAGCCCATCACGGTGGTCGGGTGCCTGCAGACGGGTGCGCAGCCGAATCAGTTCGTGCTGGCCGCGACCGCCGATCCGCTTGCGAAAGGCGTGACCGTGGCCACCTCCGGGTCTGTCCCGAACATTACCTATCAGCTGAGCGGCGGGTCGAACCTGGCCGCGCACGTCGGTCATCGTGTCGAGATTGCCGGCAGAACGACGGGTCAGGCTCAAAAGGCCGTGGCGACCGATTCGAGCGTCAAGCGCGACGAGATTCCCAACAAGCCCGATCCGAAAGTCGAAACGAAAGAGAAAGCGACGATTGAACTGCGCGACCTGCAGATCGAGTCGTTGAAGATGGTCGCGACGAGCTGTTCGGCAAAGTAGCACCACGCCTGTTCGCACAACCGCGACGCTGAACTGCCACCTTGTTCGACTGTGACGCAGTCGAACCGGGTGGCAACCCACGCGTGGCGGCATCTCTGAGACACTTCGCGACAATTCTCGACAAATACGTTCGCGCCGCACGAACCGCCTTGACTGCCGGCGGAGGCGCGCGTATAGATGCGTGGACGCGCGACGAATCACAACTCGCGCGACCGCTTCGTATTCATCGCGCCGTTCTACCCGCAGATGTGCCGTGCACATTCACGCCCCGACGGGTGCTAAGGAGGCCGAGATGCTGTCTGTGATTCGCTGCAACGTGCGCTCGAAGGTTGTCGTGTTCGGGATTCTCACGCTCGCATTCCTCATCGCGCCCGCGAATGCCTCGGCGCAGTTCACGACTGCGAGCCTCAGCGGCACGGTGCGTGATTCGAGCGGCGGTGGCGTTCCCGATGCCGCGGTGAACATCCTGAACGTGCAG
The DNA here is from genome assembly GCA_963811435.1 of Vicinamibacterales bacterium. Classification (GTDB taxonomy): domain Bacteria; phylum Acidobacteriota; class Vicinamibacteria; order Vicinamibacterales; family JAMQPK01; genus JAMQPK01. Next base: position 70,976 of record CAWERD010000002.1, on the reverse strand, counting down.
ACCGGCTTCACGCTGGACGTCCGCACGAATACGACGGGCGTGTTCCTGTTTCCGCGGCTGCCGGTCGGCACGTACATTCTGCGAGTGGAAAAGCAGGGGTTCAGCGCGTACGTGCAGGACCAGATCGCGCTCACCGTCGACCAGTCCGCGAATCTGTCGATCACGCTGCAGATCGGCCAGCTCAGCGATGAGGTGACCGTGACCGGCGCGGCCGAGCTGGTGCCGATGCGCACGGCCACCGGCGGACAGCTGATCGGCGAGCAGCAGATCGTGGAGCTGCCGCTCCAGGGACGAAGACCGGAACGGCTGATGTATCTCGCGGCGGGAACCGTGGATCTCGGACGAAACGCGTGCCGCATCTGCGGTCAGGGCGGCGTCTATCCCGGCGAAGAGACGGCCGGCGTGAACGGGACCGGGCAGGGACAGGTGCAGTTCCAACTCGATGCGACGAGCCACAACGACACGTACCTCAACACCAGCCTGCCGTTTCCGAATCCGGATGCCGTGCAGGAATTCAACCTGCAGTCGAGCAACTTCACCGCTGAATACGGCAATGCCGGCGGGGGCATCGTCAACGTCGTCGTGAAGTCGGGGACCAACGACATTCACGGTACCGCATTCAGCTTTCTTCGAGACGGCCGCTGGAACGCGCGCCAGTTCTTCGCGGCGTCGAAGGATACGCTGAAGCGGAATCAGTCCGGCGGCAGCGTGGGCGGACCGATTCTGAAGAACAAGCTCTTCTATTTCGGCACCTTTCAGGGAACGCGCATCAACAGCACGCCGGAAGGGATCGTGTCGTTCGTGCCGACCGAGGCGCAGCGTCGAGGCGACTTCTCGAACATCCCGACACAGCTCATCGATCCGGTCACCCGGCTGCCGCTCGTCAACAACCAGATTCCTGCCAGTCGGATCAGCCCTGTCGCGCAGTACTACCTGAAATCCATTCCGCTGCCCAACGGCGAGAACGGGCGGCTGACGTTCCCAGGCCTGCCGAGCGAGAGAATCGACAACCAGGTGATGGGCAAAATGGACTACGTCCTCGGCCAGCATCAGTTCAACGGCCGATATTTCTTCACCGACTACGACGAGCCGGTCATCATTCCCAGCGACAACCTGCTCGCGGCCAGCAATCAGGCCAGAGCCGTCAGAGTGCAGAATGTCTCGATCAATCACACGTTCACCGGTTCTCCGACGCTGCTCTTCAGCAGCACGTTCGGCATGGTGCGTCAGCGCGGCGGATCGCTGTCGACGGCGCCGTTCGGCATGACCGACGCGGGCGTCAAGATCATCGGTCCGGAAGATCATCCGCTGATCGATTCGCCGCCCGAACTGATTGTCAGCGTGACCGGTGGCTTCAACATCAACACCAACCACCTCGGCGATTTCGATCGCGGCGACTTCACCTTCCGGCACGTGGCGACGAAGATTGCAGGCAATCACGAGGTGCGAATGGGTGGCGAAGTGGTCCGTGTCTCCAATCATCTGATCAACACATTCCAGATGGCGGGCCGGGTCGCGTTCAGCGGACAGCTCTCAGGCAACGGTCTCGCAGACTTCATGTTCGGCAGGTCGTCCGAGTTCCGTCAGGGCGGCGGCGAGTTCAAAGACCTGAAGGGCACGCGCTGGGGATTCTTCGTACAGGACAACTGGACGGCGAATCAACGGCTCACGTTGAATCTCGGCCTGCGGTGGGATCCGTATCTTTCCGCGTACGATCGGCAGGGTCGCGTCATCTGCTTCCAGCCTGGACAACAATCGCAGCGCTATCCGGGCGCTCCGAACGGTTTGATCTACGGTGGCGATGAACCCGATGCCGGGTGCCCGACGGCAGGCGTCGAGCCGGTCTGGACGAACTTCGGTCCGCGGCTCGGACTCGCTTACCGGCTGACAAAGGATGGCAGGACGAGCCTGCGCGTCGGAGCCGGCTACTTCTACACGCCCGAGCGCACCGGTGCGAGCAACGGTCAGTCGAACACCGCTCCCTTCGGGGCGACGTTCACGTTGAACGACGTGGACTGGGCCGATCCGTACGGCAGCAAGGGACTGGCGAATCCGTTCCCGGCGAACTTCGGTCCCGACGTGCCAGCGTCGAATTTCGTTTTCGCGCCAATCAACAACGTGACCTACTGGTCGCCCGATCGGCGCATTCCTCAAATGCTGACCTACAGCCTCCGCGTCGAGCGGCAGTTCCTCCGCGACTGGGTGCTGGGTGTGGCCTACGTCGGCAACAAAGGCACCTACATCGGCGCGTCGAGGCAGGAGAATCCGGCGGTCTACATTCCGGGAAATTCGACCGTTGGCAACACGCAGCAGAGACGGGTCTACCCGAACTACGGCAGCATCTCCCGGGGAGAATCAGGCAACAACTCCAGCTATCACTCATTCCAGTTGAACGTCGAGAAGCGCTTCAGTCATGGATTCTCGGTGCTGAGCAACTATGTCTGGTCGAAGAACCTCCAGGTGACGTATGGCCCGGATCCGTTCAACAACACGCGTGAGACCTCGCTCAGCGGCGACGACATACCCCATAATCTGAAGTTCTCGAATATCTGGGAGATTCCGCGTGCGCCGGTGACCGGCGTGGCCGACAAATTCCTGAACGGATGGCAGCTCAACGCGATCGTGGTCTGGCAGAGCGGCTTCCCGTTCGGCATCAGCAGCGGCCGCGACAACGGCTTCAGCGGCGGCACCGATCGCGCCGACTACGTCGGCGGCGGCAGCGCGCAACTGAGCTACGATCGCCCGCACAGCGAAATGATTCAGAAGTTCTTCGACACGTCGAAGTTCACGGTCAATCAGATCGGCACCTACGGCAACACCGGCGACAACATTCTGCGCGGCCCGAGATTCTTCAACACGGACTTCGGACTGTTGAAAGTGACCAGAGTGGCACAGGAAGTGGAGCTGCAGTTCCGCGCGGAAGCATTCAACCTGTTCAACAGCGTGAATTTCCGGCTGCCGAACAACAACGTCTCGTCCGCGCAGTTCGGGCAGATCACGCAGGTGGTGGAAGACAGCCAGAGAATTGTCCAGTTCGGGCTGAAAGTAATTTTCTGAGGACTCCATGAAAAACATCCTTTCCATCGCCCTCCTGGCGGCGCTGCTGTTTCCTGCAGCGCCGCTCGTTGCACAGGACGCACGGAACACGATCCTGACCTCGCGCACGCACTACGCGATGCCCGTCTTCGCCAGCCGTGAGGCGTGGGTCGATCGGGCCGCATTCCTGCGCAAGCAGATTCTGGCCAGCGCGGGATTGCTGCCGATGCCCGAGAAGAGGCCGCTCAACGCCCAGGTGTTCGGCAGGCTCGAGCGCGATGGGTACTCCGTCGAAAAGGTGCTGCTGGAAACGATGCCCGGCTTCTACCTCGGGGGCAACCTGTATCGTCCGCTCGGAAAGCAGGGGCCCTTCCCGGGAGTCGTGTCGCCGCATGGCCATTGGCAATACGGCCGTCTCGAGAATACGGCGCTGGTGTCGGTGCCCGGGAGGGCGCTCACCCTTGCGAGGCAGGGGTATGTCGTTTTCAACTACGACATGATCGGCCAGAACGACACCGATCAGATCCCGCATCACTGGGGCGAGTATCGCTACGATCTCTGGAGTATCGGCCCGATGGGGATCCAGCTGTGGAACAGCATCAGGGCCACCGACTTCGTCAGTTCGCTTCCCGACGTCGATCCCGCGCGGATCGTGGCCACCGGCGCATCAGGTGGCGGCACGCAGACGTTTTTCCTGATGGCGGTGGACGATCGCATCAAGGCCGCCGCTCCGGTGAACATGATCTCGGCGACGTCGCAGGGCGGCGTTTGCGAGAACGCTCCCAACCTGCGTGCGGGCTCGACCGATTTCAGCAATGTGATGGTCGGCGCGCTGATGGCGCCCAGGCCGCTGATTCTGGTCTCGAACTCGGGGGACTGGACCGTCGAAACGCCCAAGGAAGTGTTTCCGCCCATCCAGAGCATTTACCGTCTGTTTGGCGCGGAAAACAAGGTGACGAACGTTCACTTCACGCAGTTCATCCACAATTACAACAAGGAGAGCCGCGAAGCGGTCTACAGATTCTTCAACGAGTACATGTTGAACAATCCCGCGCCGGTCTCGGAGGCGTCTTTCAGGGTCGAGTTCCCTCACGAACTGCTGGCGCTTTTCAACCGGCAGAGGCCGGCGAATGCCGTGAAGGACCTGGAGGAGCTTGCCGGGAACATGGTTCGCGACGCGCGCAACCACACGGCAAGCCTGCAGCCGCGCGATGCCGCGTCGTTCGCGAAGGCACGTGACGCGTTCGCAGAGCCCCTCTCGTATTCGTTGCTCGCGTTCCGGCCCAAGGCGGCTGAGCTGCGCTCTGAAAAGAAGGAAGCGGTGCCGATGGGCGAACGGCTGGTGATTGGCCGCACCGGAAAGGGCGATCAAGTGCCGGCGGTGTGGCTGTCGCCATCCAAGGTGAATTCGGAGATGCCGCCGACGCTCGTCGTGCATCCTGGCGGCATTGCAGCGGTGATGAACACGCCGCTCGTCAAGACCATTCTGAGCCGGGGCGGCGTCGTGATGAGCATCGATGCCTTCCAGACGGGAAGCGCCGTTGCTCCGCGAGATACCAGCAACCGAGCCTACCTGCACTTCAATCAGACCAACGACGCCAATCGCGTGCAGGACATCCTGACCGCGCTCGAATATCTCAAGAGCCGATCCAAGTCTCAGACCGTCAATCTCGTCGGCCTCGAGATGGCGGGCGTCTGGTCGTACTTCGCCCGTACGATGGCCGGCGAAGGCGTGAACCTCGCGGCAGACCTGGCCCAGTTCGCGGCTGATACCGATGCGGAATACGTCAGCAAGTTCTTCATCCCCGGCGTGCGCAAGGCCGGTGACTTCCATGCCGCGTCCGTGCTCAACGCGCAGGGACGCTCGCTCGTCTTCAACGCAAGCGCACAATTCCCGTCCGATTGGGCGCGCCAGGCCGCGAAGGCGGCGGGCGGTTCGCTGGACCTGCGCACCGGACCCGTAGAAGCGGCAGCGCTCGTCGCGTGGCTTGCACCGACCGAGCGTCGCACCTCCCGGTAGGGTGACAGAAGCTGGAAATCAGGAGGGGGAGGAGAAACTCGTGTCGACGAGACTTCTCCTCGCCTTCCCGGGACGGCCGAACGATCTTCTACCACTCCTTCGGGCACGGAATATGCCCCGCTCAGTTCGCTGAGTCACTGAACCCCACTTTTCCACAGCAATAGCGCTGCCGCGGAAGTTGGATCCGCGATATGCCGTGGCTCAAGCTTGACAGACAGCGACGTGTAGCCGATTCACGTGGAAGCGCCCGAGAGGAGAACCACCATGCGACAACAATCCACGCTGCCGGTCGGAGCCATGTTCGTGATCGGGTTGAGCCTGCAGGGCGACGTCGACTCGCCCGGTGCCGCAACCACGGCTTCACAAACCGCTGCCGTAGAAGCGGCGATGGCATCACTGAGCTGGATGGTGTGGCCGGCCCTGGGTGTGCTTCTGGCGATCATCGTCTTCGTGTTCGTCCGCTCGTCTCGCCCGGCGTAGATGCACGACGAGATTGTGTGAGTGAAAGTCGATCGGATGGATTGAGCGGGTTCGTGGGCTCGCTCATTCGCGCCTCACATGGCGTGCTCCGGGAATGACGTCGAGCCTCGGTCAACGAGGATGATAGCCAGGATGAAGAGCATGAGCGACCATCCGCCTTCTCTCATGAAACACCTCTCTTGGCGGTGCAGCACAAACCGTGCCGCGGATCGTGTTACAACATCTGGATGAAAATCGCGCTGATCGGCTTGCCACAAGTGGGCAAGAAGACCCTGTTTTCCTTGCTCACCGGCGTGGTGTACGACCAGCTGATCAGCCGTTCGAACGATTACGCGGTCGGGATGGCCAGAGTCAGCGATCCCCGCGTTGACCAGCTCTCCGCCCTGTACAAGCCGAAGAAGACGAAGTACGCCGAGATCGAATGCACCCTCGCACCGGCGCCTCCCAAGGAGGCAAAGCCGCGGGAACAATGGCTCGTCAAGCTGAAAGACATGGACGCGTTCTGTCACGTCGTGCGCGCGTTCGAGGACGAAGCGGTCTTTCACGCGGCCGGCTCCGTCGATCCCCTCCGCGACGTCGAAGTGATGACGCTCGAGCTTGCCATCACCGACCTGACGCTCGTCGATCTGCGCCTGGAGCGCATCGCCCAGGAGCAGAAAAGGAAGGCGGAGCCCGAGCGGGTCGAAGAAAAGGCGCTGCTGGAGACGCTCAAGCCTTATCTGGAAAGCGGAAAATCGTTGCGGCACCATTCCATGCAGGAGAGCGAGCTCAAGAAAATCCGCTCGCTTCAGTTCCTCACCCTGAAGAGCATGGTGACGGCGTTCAACTGCGGCGAATCAAATTTTCCGAATCCCGCCTTGCTCGACAAGGCGAGCGCAGAGTTTGCCGGTCCTGGCCATGAGGTGTGTACGCTCTGCGCCAAGCTGGAAGCCGAGGTTGCACAGATTGGAGATCCGCGCGAGCGTGCGGAGTTTCTCGAGGCGCTCGGCGTCCAGGAACCCGCCGTCAATGTGCTGACGCGCCTGCTCTACAAGGCCCTTGGCTACATCTGCTTCTTCACGGTCGGCGAGGACGAGGTGCGTGCGTGGACGATCCGTCGCGGCGGCACGGCCGTTGATGCCGCGGGAGCCATCCACAGCGATCTCGCTCGCGGATTCATTCGCGCCGAAGTCATGAAATGCGACGAACTGCTGGCCGCCGGTGCGGAGCGTGGCTCAGGTCATGCCGCGGAAGTTCACCTCAAGGAGACGGCGAAGCTCCACCTGAAAGGCAAGGACTACATCGTCGAAGACGGCGACATCGTGCACGTTCGTCACAGCGGATAGCCGGCCCCCAAAATTTCGTCCTCCGCAACGGGCGTGTTCGTGATATCACGAGGGTGTGTTATCGGCAGGAGGACGGGAATGGACGAAGCGGTTTCGGAACGAGCTCTCCGCGAGTCGGAGGAACTGCACAGAATCACGCTGCTGAACATGCCGGACGCCGTCTTCATCACCAGGGATGACGGCGTCTTCACGTACGTGTGTCCGAATGTCGATGTGATCTTTGGATACCGGCAGGACGAGGTGCAGGCGATGAATCAAATCTCGCGCCTGCTGGGCAGAGAACTCATCGAGCGGGCATGGCTCGTGGAATCGGGCGAAGCGCGAAATGTCGAGCACGAGATCGTGACCAAGGGCGGCACGCGGCGGTCATTGCTCACCCACATCAAAGAGGTCGCGATCAGGGAGGGAACGACGCTATACGTCTGCCGCGACATCACCGAGCGCAGGCAGTCTGAACAGAAGCTGCGGCGCAACGAAGAGCGGCTGACGCTGGCCCTTCAGGCCGCGAGCATGGGCACCTGGGACTGGGATGTTCCGACCGGCGAAATGGACTGGTCACCCGAGACGCATCGAATCTTTGGCGACGACGCACGCACTCAGACCCCTTCATTCGACTCTTTCCTCGATCGCGTGCACCCGGCCGATCGGGATCGTGTATTCCGCACCATGGCCAATGCCATGGACCGTGCCGCCTCATACGAGACCCACTTCCGTGTTCGCGGCTATGACGAGGTCGAACGCTGGGTGATGGGTAAAGGCAAGGCGTGGAAGAACGGGAAGCTCCTTCGGATGCTCGGCGTCTTTGTCGACTTCACCGAGCATCACCACGCAGCGGAGGAGCTCAGCGAATTGAGCGGCCGGCTAATCCACGCCTACGAGCAGGAGCGGATCCGGCTCTCACGCGAGCTGCACGATGACGTGGCGCAGCAGGTGAGCCTGCTGGCAGCCGAGGTGAGCCTGCTTCACGATCGCCTGAGGCATGCGTCGGCGGACGTCCGTCAGGAGATCGAGAAACTATCGGCGCACATCGAGGAAATCGGTTCGGGTCTGCATCGTGTTGCACACGAGCTGCATCCCGCCCGTCTGGCGCAACTGGGGCTCGCGGATTCGATCCGGATCTTCTGCCGCGAGATGGCTGACGTGCGCCGCATCTCTATTCGCGTCGAGATCGCGGGGATACCCAGCGAGATCGAGTCGAACGTGGCTCTTTGCCTCTATCGGATTACTCAGGAGGCACTGCAGAACGTCGTCAAGCACAGTCGTGCCAGCCGTGCGATTGTGGCGCTGGCCGCGGCCCGGAACGAGATTCTGCTGACGGTAATCGACGATGGTGCGGGGTTCGATCCGATGGCCGTACGGCAGAAGGCCACGCTCGGCCTCGTGAGCATGCGCGAACGAGCGCGGCTGATGCGTGGGCAGCTGGTGGTGACGTCGAAACCGGGAGCTGGTACCTGGGTTGAAGCGCTTGTGCCGTTCAAGTTCGACTGATTGCGGCTTCAGCCGGACCGTGAGGTCTCGTCGTGGAATACCTTGTTGATCGCCCCTATCAACTGATCTGCCATCACATACTTCGACACAAAAGCTGACGCCCCCGCGCTGTACGCCTTCTGCGTGACGGCCGCGTCGTCTGTGGCGGTGAGAAAGACAATTTTGGTTTGTGGTCTCGCATCCTTGATGCGGCGGCAGGCCTCGATGCCGTTGATCGCCGGAATGGCGACATCGAGGACGATCACGTCCGGCTCCAGTCTCTTCGCTTCCTCAATCAGGGCAATCCCATCGGCCACGCAGCCCACGACCTCACACGATGGTTCGAGCAGGCGGCGCAAGGCTATCAGAATGCCGGCATAGTCATCGGCCAGCAGCACCCGGGGGCGAGGAGCTGGAATCACAGAAGCATCTTACTGCCGCGTCGAACCGCGCTCGGTGAATATCGTGCAAACTCGTTCCACATCCAGCCACCCACGACATACCGTGGAGGTGCAAGGCGCGGGTCGCTGAGCCACACCGCACGCTTGTCTTGCCTCAGCAGGTCCAAATGACGCTATTCTCGCTGTCGCGCTGCTCGACGAGGGTGATGCCTTCCAGCGGCGCCGGGAGATCGTGCCCGACCGGCTCGTGGCGCTCGTAGAGGAGAAAACAATGCGGCACTGTACTGCCATCACGATATCTGCAACTTTTGGCGCGGCACTCCTGGTCATCAACCCTGTGGTGGCGCAAAAGCCCCGGATCGCGATCCTCGCCACGGGTGGCACGATTGCGGGAGCCGGCGACGCGAGCGAGTACGGCTACAAGGCCGGCGCGTTCAACATCGAGGATCTCATCAAGGCGGTGCCGCAGCTCAACGAGCTGGCCGAGTTGACGGGCGAACAGGTCGCCAGCATCGGCAGCCAGGACATGAACGACCGTGTGTGGCTCGACCTCGCGGCGCGAACGAACAAGCTCCTGAGCACATCGGACGTTCACGGTGTGGTCATCACGCATGGGACCGACACCATGGAGGAGACCGCATATTTTCTGAACCTTGTCGTCAAAAGCGACAAGCCCGTGGTGCTCGTCGGATCAATGCGCCCGGCCACCGCCATCAGTGCCGACGGACCGGCAAATCTCTACGACGCTGTGGCGACCGCCGCCGATCCGGGCGCACGCGGCAGGGGCGTGCTCGTAGTGCTGAACGACGAGATCCACGCGGCCCGCAATGTCACCAAGACCAACACCACCAGCCTGCGAAACATTCGTCAGCCCCAATCGCGGTCCGATCGGGCTGGTTCACACGGCGAAGATTGCGTGGTTTCCGGGACCGGATAAGCGGCACACGATGACCTCGCAATTCACGGTGGCCGGCGTGAAGGTGCTGCCACGGGTGGACATCATTTACGCACACTCCAACATGCAGTCTGATCTCATCGAGGCGGCGCTCAGGAATGGGGCTCGAGGGCTCGTCATCGCGGGCGTTGGCGACGGCAACATGTCGCGGCCTGCGTTCGAGACGCTCGCACGTGCCGCAAAGACGGGGGTCGTCGTCGTCCGCAGCTCGCGCCTCGAGCGGGGAATGGTGCTCAGGAACAACGAAGTCGACGACACCAAAATGGGATTTGTGGCGTCAGGTGAGCTGAACGCGCCCAAATCACGCGTGCTGCTGCAACTTGCGTTGACGGACACCAAAGACCCGCTGCAGGTGCAGCGGATATTCGATGAATACTGACCATGGATGGTCCGGTGATCGCACGGCAGCAGCAGTGTTAACATCGTGACGTCAGCACGTGAGCCTCCCCCGGGGCCTGCGGGATGTTGGTTCGGATTCAGCCGAGCGGCAAGGAGCACGTATGACCGTCCATTTCCTTCGCGCAACGGTAGTCGTCCTGGCTGCCCACCTCGCAGTTGCCTGCAACACCCAGAGCCCGGGCCCCGATCCGAAGATGGCCGAGCTCGAGAAGCGTCTGGCAGAAACCGAGAAGCAGCTCGCCGATGCGCGACAGGCTCAAGCGCCGCCGACTACTCCCGCGGTCGATGCCGTTGCGCCTCGGGCACCGGCAGCGACCGCCGGTGCAAAACCCGAGTCTGCCTCCGTAAAACCTGTAGCAGCGAGACCAGCGCCGGCAAAACCTGCGACACCAGCGCCGGCGCGACCGACGAGCCCGCCCGAGAGCCAGAAGTACATGACCACCGCTCAGGCCGAGCGCGAAAAGGCTGAGTTGCAACGGCTCGTCGACCAACAGCAGGCCGTCAACAAGGCGCAGGCCGAGTCAAACCTCAAGCTGCAGGACCAGGTCGAGCGGCTCAAACCGCAACAGTTCACGCTGGTCCAGGGGACGATCATTCCGGTTCGCACGACAGCTGAGCTCTCGACGGCCAAGCTGGCCAACGGATCGACGTTTGACGGACTGCTCGAGTCCGACCTCAGGTCAGGTGAGACGGTGATCGCGAAAGCCGGGTCTCGCGTCACCTGCGTCGTCGTCCTGAGCGATCCCGGCGGACGGGTCAAAGGCACGGCGAGCCTGGCGGTTGCCGCGAGGTCGGTCGTTGGCGTCAGAGGCAACGTGATCGCGCTGAAAACCGACAGCTACACCACTGACGCGGAGAGTACGAAAAAGAAAGACGCCGTCCGCACGGGCATTGCCACGGGCGTCGGCGCGATCATCGGCGGCATCGCAGGAGGGGGATCCGGCGCAGCGCAAGGCGCTGGAGCGGGCGCGGCGGCCGGCGTCGGCGTCAACCTTGCGACGCGCGGCGCCGCTGCAACTATTCCGGCGGAAACATTGATCGAGTTTCACCTGACGATGCCGGCGACCGTGACGATGCAGCAGCCATAGCCAGGCGCCCGCCGAGCATGCGTCTGCCGATGTGGCATCGGAATCGTTGAACTCTCTGATGATCGTCGCAGCCTGACGCTACGCGGGCTTGTCTCCGCCGTTTCCGTATCGTGCCGCGTTCCGCGCGTCAAGCCCGAGCACCTGAATATCCGCGACCACCTCATTGCGCCATGTCGGCACGTCTTTGATCGCGTTCCAGATTCTGGTTGACTGTTCCTCTGTGGCGACCGAGCCCTTGAAGAACAGCCTGCCGTCGCGCTCGCCGATGAAGCCGGCCAACCCCGCGCTTTTCGCTGTATTGATTGCGCGTTTGTATTTCCGGCGAAGGTCGTCCACATGCCACCTCAGTTGGATTCATTGCCCGCGACAAGATCGAGCACGCGGATCAGTTGGGGAACAGACCGGATGCCGAGCTTGTGCATCACACGACCGCGGTGAATCTTCACCGTCCTGCTGCTGATGCCGAGCGTCTCGGCAATCTGCTTGTTCAACAACCCTTGCGCCACGAGCCGGGCCACCTCGCCCTCGCGCGACGTGAGCTTCGAGAAGAGATGCGACGATCCCGCCCGCCGGTGCTGCAGCCTCAGTGCGTCGGCGCTTCGGGCCAGCGCGCGCCGGACCGTGTCGATGAGGAGCGAGATGTCGACGGGTTTCAGCAGGAATTCGAATGCGCCCTGCTTCATGGCCTGCACCGATGCCGCGATGCTGCCCTGGCCGGTCATGAAGATGACCGGCAGCGTGCCATCCACCTTCAACCGTTGTTGAATCTCCAGCCCACTGACGCCGGGCAGGCACAGATCGAGCAACACGCAGGCAGGTTCGTTGTGTTCGACGGAGTCGAGCAGCTGTCGGGCGGATTCGGCGGCCTCGACAGCAAAGCCTTCCGTTCGGAGCGCGCGCCCGAGCGCCTTCACGACACGGCTGTCGTCGTCGATAATGAACACTTTTGCCATCGGCCCACGGCCATAGGGGCGTGGGGCTCAGGGCAAAGAGCGATCCAACGGGCGAACGTGGATTGAGGCGGGTCCTGGATGCCCGTGAAGCCCTGCCGTCCTGGCAGTTGTGAAACCACGTTATCGATGTCGCGGCCCGTCGTGGGCCGGTGCACGAACCGTCGTGACCGCGGACTAGCTGGCTCGACGAATCGAGAGTTTCTGCAGCCGGCTTCTCAGCGTGCTCGGCTTCAGTCCCAGTGCGCGTGCCGCGCCACGAGGGCCTTCGATGCGCCAGGACGTGGACGAGAGTATCCGCATGATATGGTCGCGCTCGACCGATTGCAGCGTCGTTTCGCCCCCGCCGCTCCCTGTGGCGCCGACCGGATCGTTCAGGTTCGAGAGGCACACGTCGTTCACCGAAATGACGCCACCGGACGACAGGATGATGGCGCGTTGAATCACGTTTTCGAGCTCGCGAATGTTTCCGGGCCAGTGATGGTCCTGGAGTACACGCATGACGGGTTTGGAAATCGGCTCCACCAGTTTGCGCAACTGCCGCGAGAAACGCTCGACGAAGTGTGCCGCCAGAATCGGAATGTCGTCGGCACGCTCGCGGAGTGACGGCATCGTAATCGGAAAGACATTCAGCCGATAGTAGAGGTCGCGCCTGAAGCGATCGTTCCTGACGTCGTTCATCAGGTCCCGGTTCGTCGCGGCAATCACGCGCACGTCGATGTTGGTCGTGTGCGTGCTTCCGAGGCGATCGAGCTGCCCTTCCTGCAGCACCCTCAGCAGCTTTGGCTGGAGCTCGAGCGGAAGATCGCCCGCTTCGTCGAGAAAGAGCGTTCCGCGGTGCGCGAGCTCGAACCGTCCGGCCTGGCTCACGCTCGCACCCGTAAAGGCGCCCCGCTCGCGGCCGAACAGCTCGCTCTCGATGAGCGTGGCCGGCAGGGCCGAGCAGTTCAGCGCGACGAATCGATTGTGCCGGCGCGTGCTCCTGCGATGAATCGCACGGGCGACGAGCTCTTTTCCGGTGCCGGTTTCGCCGAGCAGAAGGACCGTGGCCTGCGTCTCGGCGACCTGATCGACTCTGAACATCACATAGCGCCACGCGCCGCTCTCACCGACGATCCCATCCTCTCGCGCGTCGAAGGTGGAGCCGCCTCGTGACGTGCTGACAAGCGGCTGACGCCCGCGTGTCCGTCGATCGTCTGGCGTAACTGAAACTGCCGGAGCGATGCGGCCGAGCAGGAGCATGCCGACTCGCTTGGCGAACTCCAGGACCGAGGTGCGATCCTTTGAAAACGCGACGTTGTCTTCACGGCCACCGCGGAAGCACAGAATCGCTGCGGCCACCTTTTCGTATCGCGTCTGCCAGGGCGCGGCAATCATCGTCCGGATGCCGGTGGCCCAGAGCCGTGTCACTTTGTCGGCCGATACCTGTGAGGATTCGTCGTGACCGTTCGTGATCATCACTGGTTCAAGCGCGGCTACCCGCTCGAGGATCCAGGGCTCTATTGCGAGATCGGGGACAGCACTCTCGGTCGTGCCTCCCGTATTCAGCACTTTCGTCCGCCGCGCGCACCCGGCTTCAATCTCGAACACGGTCAGGACGGCATCGTCCAGGTTGACGTCGGTTGCCAGCCGCTTCAGCGCGTGGCGTATCTCTTGCTCCACAGCCTCGGGTGACGCGCTCTCGAGATGCATCGAGAGCTGCGGTAAGAGCACGGACAGACCGTCCTGCTCAGCAACGGGAAGGCGGGTGGTAAGCGTTGTAGCCATGCGACCTCCAATACCTGCTTTGCGGCGAACTACTCTCCCACGACAGGCCAAGGGTAAGTTGCCGGTTGCCGCTAGATCAATCGGCCAAAGGGCCTACGCGGTTATCCGACAAACCCGTCGATCCATGGGACTTGAGGAAGGCACAAATTCGTCGATGGTGCTCATCGCGACTGTTGTGCTGCAGGTGCGGCCCAGCAAGCGGCCCGAGGTGCTCAGTGCCATCGGTCAGGTGATGCGGAGCATGCGGATGTCGCCCGAGTGCGTCGTGTGCAGATCGTTTTCGGCTGCCGAGGACGCAAACACCCTCGTGCTCGTCTCCGAATGGAGCACGCGAGTCGCGCTGGAAGATTTGCTCAAGTCTCAGGAGTTTCTTGTGCTGAGAGGCATGCGCATGCTGCTTCAGAGAGACACACAACTGGTCGTGGATGAGGTCGCCGCACGAACGGTTCTGGTTCTCGACGACTGAATGCGATGCCGGCTACCCTGCGCGTCACCATCGTCTTTCTGACTCTGCTCCTGCCGGCCCATCCGTTTGCGATCCACGCGTTTGCGCAAGGTGAGACAGACCCACCGCCCACGGAATGCGACAGTCCGTCGTGCAAACGCGAGCGCGAGCGGCTCGAGAAGGAAAAGCCCTCGAGGAGCTCCTTCTTCGATCGCGTGCACCTCGATGTGCTTGGCGCCCCGCCGCAGATCGGCGGCGGCTCGAACCTCGTCGGTCTCGTCGGCGCGCACCTGACCATCGCAGAGTTTGGACGAATCTATCTCTTCGGCCCGCCCGGTGTGATGGTCGCGGTGCACGCAGCGGAGGACGGCCGTTCCGGCCGGTGGCGCCCAATGACGGCGCTCACCTGGGGAATCAGCGTGCGGCTGATCGACTTTCGGGTTCGAGGCGCCAATCGACGAACGGTGATGTTCCTGAACCTGACAAAGCTGTGGACGTGGGGAGACTTCAGCCGCGGGACCGATTTCGCCGGTCTGTCCTTTGCCTGGAAGCGCGATAGGAATCAGCCGCGACCCGATCCACTCTTGAGTCGATCGACGAATCGCACGAGCTCCGCGACCGATCCGACCGCCAGCTTGGACATCACTCGGCCGCGGTGAATCTTGACAGTCTTTTCCGACGCCCCGAGCCTGGACGCGATCAGCTTGTTCGGAAGCCCCTGTGATACGAGCTCGCAGACCTGACGCTCGCGCGGCGTCAAGTTGTCGAAGAGCTCGGACAGCTTCGCCGTGTCGACTATCTGCTGGTACCGCTCGTGGCTGAGCTTCAATGCGACCTCGACGCTCGTCAGAATCTGAGCGTCGTCGAGGGGCTTGGTCAGAAAATCGATCGCGCCCATCTTCATCGCCTTCACGCTGTCCTGAATCTCACCCCACCCGGTCATCAGGATCACGCTGAAGGGCGACCCTCGATGCTCGAGCGTTTCCACCAGATCCAATCCCGAAAGTGCGGGCATCCTGAGATCGAGGAGAAGGCATCCGGGCACGTCAATCCGGCACTGATCGAGAAATGCCTCGGCCGACGGAAATTCGCGAACCGAGTGGCTTGCCGATTTGAGCAGTCGACTTAGGGCCGTACGCACCGAATCGTCATCGTCGATGACGTGTACCGTCGCTAAATCGAGCACTGTTTCCCTTTGCAGTGTCTCCACGGCCCCTATTCTAAGGCGCGTGATGCTGGGACAAGGTAACAACCGTACTCATCTTCATGCAAATGGGTAAATACGACTAAAGTCCTATGGACGGTTTCTGATAGAGAGGCTACGTTGGAGCGTGCGTCACGTCGGCGGCGCGGTACGCACCCTCTTAGGTCACCTGAGTAGTGCCGGAACAGGGCCGCTGGTCACCGCGGTCGCTTACGCGATCGGTGCCCAAGTCGGGTTCTACCTCCGCTTTCCTCCCGCGACCACCTCGATTGTCTGGCCGCCCAACGCCATTCTGACCAGTACGCTGCTGCTCGTAAGTCCGGGAAAATGGTGGATTTACCTGCTGGCGGTTCTTCCGGTGCATCTGCTGGTTGAGATCCCGGTCGTCAAGCCCGTCGAATTGGTGCCGCTGCTCTTCATCACGAACTGTTCAGAGGCACTCATCGCGGCGGCCATCGTCCGCACGTTCAGCGATCGACCAGACCGGTTCGATACCCTGCGGCGGATGGCCGTGTTCATCGCCGGAGCCGTCCTTGCTGCACCGGCGATCTCGTCGTTCCTCGATGCCGCCATCGTTTCGGACATGACCGGCGAGCAATACTGGACGATATGGTCGACCCGCGTGCCGGCCAACGCGCTTACAGAGCTGACGCTCGTCCCGCCCACGGTGATCTTCATCAGCTTGGGATGGCAGAGACTTCGAGATGCGCCGCAGCACCGCATCATCGAGGCGATCGTGCTGAGCGTGAGCACTGCGGTGATCGGCGTGGCGGTCTTTGGCGAACACATCTATCGAATGTGGCCGATGTCGGGGCTGCCGGCGATTGCGCTGGCGTTCCCGCTGCCGTTTGTGCTGCTCGCGGCGCTTCGCTTCGGTCCCGCAGGCGCGAGCATGTCGCTGACGATCATCGCGGCAATTCTGATCTGGATGGGCATGAACGGACGCGGACCCTTTTCGACCCTGCTGCCCGGAGATGGCGTGCTCGCGGTGCAGACGTTCCTCATCGTCGAGGCGCTGCCGCTGATGTGCCTGTCCGCCATCGTCGAAGAGCGGCGCAAGACCTCGGCCGATCTTCACGAACGGCTCAGGTTCGAGCGACTGCTTTCGCACTTGTCGCGCGAGTTCGTCCGAAGTCCGGTGCCGGAAATATCGGAGCATTTTGAGACATGGCTCCGGCGTTGCGGGGAATTTTTCAAGGCGGAGGAGGTACTCCTGTTGCAGGTCGATGCCGGTCGACATGAGATAGGCGTCGTGCAATCATGGGCCCGCAGTACCGATAGCTCAACGGCCGATAGAGAGTACTGGCGCTCGCCTGTGCTGTTCGATCGCGTGTGGGATGGCGCCTCCGCTATGCTGTCAGATTCAGTTGCCATTGCCGCGATGGGCTCGGGTGAGCAGATTTTCGGCGGGCTGGCGATTCGACGCGCCGAGCCCGGACATCTGACGCCTGATGACACAAATCGTCTGCGCTTGATCGCCGAAGCGTTTGCCAACGTGCTCGCACGGCAGAAAGGCGACGACGAGCGGGTCAGAGCCGAGCTGGAGGCGCAACGAAGCAGAGCCGAGCTCGCGCATGTCAGCCGGCAGCGGAGCATGGGTGAGTTGACCGCGTCGCTCGCCCACGAGCTGAACCAGCCGCTCACAGGCATACTTGGAAACGCTCAGGCGGCGAGACGCATGCTGGAAATGCCGAAACTTGACATCGAGGAATTGACGCAGACGCTCGACGACATCATCGCCGACGAAAAGCGCGCGGCCGAGACGATCCTGCGCATTCGCAAATGGCTGCGCAAGGACGGATTCGAGAGCATCTCGCTCGATTTGAACAACGTGATTCTCGACGTCGCCAGCCTGCTGCGGAGCGATGCCGTCATACGAAACCTGAGCCTTGATTTGCGTCTCTCGCCCGCCCCCCTCACGATTCTGGGCGACCCGGTCGAGCTTCGACAGCTGATTTTGAATCTGCTCCTCAATGCCATGGACGCGGTCACCAATGTCAGCCCTTCCGAGCGGACGATTGCCGTCGAGAGCGAGCTGACGCCGTCGGGAACGGTGCATGTGTCCGTGCAGGATTCCGGAACCGGCGTACCGCACGATGCTGTTGAGCGTGTGTTCGAGCCGTTCTACACGACCAAGACCGATGGAATGGGGATGGGGCTGTCGATTGCCAAGTCGATCGTCGAGTCGCACCACGGATCGATCTGGCTGTCGCGGAGCGCACGCCGGGGCGCGCGTTTCGAGTTCGCGCTGCCGTCGAGTGAGATGCGGGTGTCATGAATCGGTGCCTCCGCGTGGCGCTTGTCGACGACGATGCCTCGGTGAGACGCGCGTTGGCGAGGCTGTTGCGCTGCGCGGGATATGAGGTCGAAGTCTACGCGACCGCCGAAGCCTTTCTGAAGAGCTCGGCGGCCAAAGGGCTCGACTGCGCGCTGGTGGACGTTCGCATGACGGGCGAAACAGGACTGGCGCTGACGAAGTTCCTGCGGATTTCCGGCATCACCATTCCCGTGATTCTGATGACAGGCGATGCGGACGTGACGCTCGCGGCCAAGGCCGCCCGATGCGGCGCGTTCGCTCTGCTCAGCAAGCCGCTGACCGACGACGCGATTATCGAAGCCATCGAGGCGGCTGTCGTCGGCGGAGAGTCGGTGTTGGCGGGACGGGCGGACCCGGGGTAGGTCCGCCCGCCGTTGAAAGGCGGACTTGTGGCAGTGTCGCCGGTTCGGCGACACTCACTGAACCTGGACGAGCACCGCTTCGGTGTAGGTGATGGTGATTCGATCTCCGGGCTTGACGCCCGCGAGCCGTTTCGAGTCTTCGACTTTCCGCGTGATGGTGCTGCCGGTTGCGGTCTTGACCGTGATCGACGGCACTGCGGGGTCCACGGCCGTCACTTCAACAGTGGCTTTCATTTGACGCGCGACGGTGGCTCCCGGAAGCGTGCCCGCGGTCGGCGTGACGGCATCGGCCTGGGTCAGCGCTGCGGTCTTCTCATCGGCGCGCGCCAGCGTGTACACGACGGACTCGTAGTACCGAATCTGCACGTTCTGGCCGACCTTCAGTTCGGAAAAGCGCTTCACCTCGGGACCCGCATAGACGGTTGACTCCTCTCCCTTCGAGTTCCTGATGGTCACGAGACGATCGGTCTGGTCGATCGCCTGAATCGTCACGGTCTCGGTAATCGGCTCCTTCGACGGTTTGGTCACCGCGGTTTGTGCGATGACCATCGTCCCCATCATTGCGGCACCTGCCAGGCCGCTCCAGATCGTCTTCCAGTTCATAGCGCCTCCTCTTGAGTGAAATTCATCTGATTGAGTGAAATTCATCTGATGTGGCTCTAACACGTCAGCATGAGCCATGCCGTCCGCCTTCGCGCTTCGCGCTACGGCGGGACAAGTCCGCCTTGGCACTCGGTGCTTCGGCGGGACAAGTCCGTCTTAGCGCTACCGCGCTTCGGCGCCCGCAGCATCTCGTGGCTGCCCACCGGATTCCACTGTCGGCCACGGTATTCGGCGTGGCTGCGCGCATAGGCAATCGATCCCTCAGGACGCATTCGCGGCAAACGCGCGCGATTGGTCGAGGCACGCGCTTTGCGGTGACGGTGTGGTCTTCGATAAATGGCACGCTTTGGGCAGAGCAGCCGATCTACACGCAGGTGGCTTTTGCCCTCTATCGTGTGAAGGCACTCGCGCCGCAGCACCCGGAGTGGAACACCACGCAACCGTTCAAAGGCGTGCTCGAAGGTAATACGGCGGCCGTGATGGCAAGCGGCGAGCACGGCCTGCTCGAGATGATGGCAGCCACGCATGTGAACAACACATCTGAGGAATTCGAGTCGAACGACTGGCGCGCCATTTATCCGTTTCAGCGCAAAGACCACTGAAGGCTCTCGCCATGGATGATTTTTTTTCGCGATTCTGGTCCGATCTCGTGGGGCGCCTGACGGGACCGTTCTCGTTCAGGTTGTTTCTTCAACCGGCAATGGCAGCGCTCTACGCCCTGAAGGACGGCATCAAGGACGCGAAGGAAAGACGGCCCCCGTTCTTCTGGACGTTGCTTTCGCACTCGTCAGAGCGGCGTGAGCTTGTCTCTGAAGCGTGGCATGCGGTGCTGCGCATCATCCTCCTCGCGATCGTGATGGACATCGCGTACGAGGTCATCGTGTTTCGGTTCATTTATCCGAACGAGATTATCGTGGTCGTCCTCACGCTCGCGGTTCTCCCGTACGTGGTGTTGCGTGGCATCGTCAACCGGATCGTGCGGCATTGGGTTCACTCGCGCCAGTCTGCTGCAACACCATGAGCGTGCCACGGATGGAAACACTGGCGTCGCTCGCAAAGGAGCCGCTCGACCTGACGAATCCGTCGGTTCGTCTGGCTGCCGAGCGAACAGCGCTGGCGGTCGAACGCACGCGTCTCGCGCATGAGCGGACGCTCATGGCCTGGGTCAGAACGGCCACAGCGCTGATCTCGTTCGGCTTCACCATCTACAAGACGTTTCAGTACCTCCAGGACAGCAAGACTGTGGGGACGATTCCGCGAGCCTTCACCCCCCGCTGGTTTGCGCTCACGATGATCACCGTCGGCATCGGCGCTCTCGCCCTTGCTACGCTTCAGCACTGGAAGGACATGGCCGCCCTTTACCGCGCCTACGACCGGCCCGCTCCACGGTCGACGGCCCGAGTGGTGGCCGCTGTCGTGTCGGGCCTGGGCATCGTGGCGCTCATCCTCGTCTTTCTCCGGCAGTGACCTCGTCCTTCATGGCCCGCACCACGAAACCACACGGCCCGGCTTTGAGATGTCGTGGCAGGAATGCTGCCAAAGTCGAATGACAGCGCTCAGTTTCGCGCTCATCACCTTCGTCTGCACGCTCGGGTGTGCGTTGCTCGGGATCGGCATCCGTACGACGCTCCCGCCGGCCCATCTCAGCAAAGAGTCGCAGGATGTCATTCGCCTCGGGATGGGGCTGGTGGCGACGATGACCGCGTTGCTCCTCGGACTCGTGACCGCGGCAGCGAAGAACTCATTTGATTCGCAGGATGCCGCCATCAAGAATTCCGCGGCGAACATTCTGACGCTGGATCGCCTTCTCGCGCGTTATGGCCCTGAAACGCATCCCACGCGTGATCTGCTCCGTCGGGCGGTCGCTTCCCGAATCGAAACGATGTGGCCCGACAGCGGCGCGCCAGCAGGTCTCGACCTGCCAGAACACGGTTCTGGCGCAAGTCTCCCCGCGGAGGAAATCGAGAACCAGATTCTGCGGCTGGCCCCCGAAACGGAAGCGCAGCGCTGGTTCAAGGCGGAAGGCTTGAAGCTGACCGAGGAAGTGCTGAGGACGCGATGGCGGGTGCTCGGCAGTGCCGGCGGCTCGGTGTCGCGGACGTTCCTGGCCGTCGTCATCTTCTGGCTCGCCATGACGTTCGCCAGTTTCGGTCTGAACGCTCCCCGAAACGCCACTGTCGTGACGGTGTTCGTCATCGCAGCGCTCTCTGTGGCGGCTGCGGTGTTCCTGATATTCGAGCTGGACGGCCCGTTCGACGGTATCGTCAGAATCTCCGGCGATCCGTTCCGCGTGGCGCTGGCGAATCTTGGCCGCTAGACGTGACGTGCCGGTTCACATCTGTGGCATGGCGTACTGGGCGAGGACCACGGTGATGTTGTCGGGGGCGCCAGCCTCGAGGGCCAGGTCGATGAGCGCACGACACTGCTCGTCCAGTTTGCGCCTGGCGATGAGCACGTCCGCGATGCGGTACTCGTCCACGAGGTCGGTGAGCCCGTTCGTGCACAAGAGCAGGCAATCGCCGTGCATCAGCCGGAAATGCTCGATCTCGACGCCAGGATCGGTGAAGTTGCCGCCGATGGCGTGAGTCAGAATGTGACGCAGATCGTCTGTCACATGTTCTGCCGTTGCTGGACCGGGACCGGGATAGCCCTGGGCGGCAAGCGTGTGATCTCTGGTCAGAGCCGTGAGAAAGCCCTCCCGGCAGATATACGCGCGGCTATGCCCGACGTGTGCGACAAAGAGGTCGTCCCCGGCGCTGTACGCGGCGGTGATCGCCGTGGCCATTGTCGAGAGGCCGCGCTCGGTCAGGCTGTGGCTCGTCACGGTTTCCTGCACACGGCTGTAGAACCACTCCATCCGGTCCATGATTTCTTCGGCGATGGCCGGGTCCACACGGAGATTCCACTTTCCGAAGTGGAGGGCGAGCTGGGCGATCGTGCTCAACGCCAGCCGGCTCGCGACCGCGCCGGCGCCGACGCCACCGATTCCGTCAGCGACCAGCATCACGTACGCCTGCTCGTTGAATGGGGCCGGCAGCTCCGCGTCAGACAGGCTGCTGGCGATGACCCGCTGATCCCGGCCCAGATGGATGACGAGGTAGTTATCTTCGTTGTAGGGCTTGATCTTCCCCGGGTGGCACAGCGCGGCGATCTCGACGCCGATCGTTGCCGACAACGGCCGGCACTGAGAGATAGGAAGGAGTGGCCACATCGTCCGGTGCCACGGAACGACTTTCTTGTCCGTCTTGTCGGGCTGATCCATCGGCCGATCTCTATTTGGTCGCTGCGGAGCGCAGACACCCTCTCGAACCACACGTTCAGTGCAGGTTACGTTCCACGAATTGCGCGTATAGATTGACCCCGGTTGTCGCCCCTGCCACGACGGGCCGCGACTTCCGCGCCGACTCGTGGCGACCCCGTCGAAGCACCTGATGCGCTGAAAGTACGCCGTTTGCTCTTTTGGCCCGATGATCGCGAGCGACTCGCGGCCGTTCGGCGACGGTCCTGTGCGTCATCTCGATCGAGTGCTGGCCTTTCGGCGCCTCGATCGGGCGAGCGTGACACGGCGCGCTGCGATGGTGTTTCTCATTGCGTGGCCGCCGCTCCTCGTGCTGGCCGTAGGGTAAGGGCTGGCGTCCGGACAGGATTTGTCCGGGCCGCTGCTCGTCGACTTGCGGCCTTCGCGCGATTTGCGATCGCGGTGCCGTTGCTCATCATCGCCGAGTCGTTATACGTGCCTCGGCTCTGCCACATACCGGGATGTGGGAGAGTGCTCGTCAGCCACCCCCTCTTTCTGATTCTGGTATTGCGCACCTCGTCCGGCTTGCCGCGTGGACGCGCATGGTGTGGGGAATCGCACTCCTTACTGACTATGCGTCGTGGGCACATGCCGCAGGAGCGGCACTTCGGCACATCACGCCTGGGTGAGGCATCGGCTTGATAGGCTGCTAAGCCACAGAACATAAAGGCATTGAAACAACTTGCACGGCGGCGAGTTCTCTGGCATAACATCTGCCATCGATGGCGGAATGCGCAGCCGTCTGACAACGATTCTTCTGGTTGTTCTCTCATGCCTGACGGCTGTCGCTCCAGCCGCGGCTCAGGCCATCGAGACGACCCCGTCCATGCCGCCGGACTGGGATGAGCGAGTTGTCGAACTGCGTACGTGGGTGACCGAGTACTCCGAGTGGAAAGCATGGACGGAGAAGTGGCGGAATCGTCCCGAGCCGGGCTGGGCCGGCTTTCGAGATCGGCGTGAAGCTCCCGAACCGCCTGCATGGCTTTTAGGAGACTGTTCGTCGCTGTTCGAGGCAGATGGGATTCTCGGCGACGCGTGCGAGCTGCTGGCCGAGTTCAAGGGTGACGACATCACCAGGCTCGCCAAAAAACGTGCGGCGGCCCAGGTCTACCGCGAGGAACCACCCAAGACCATCTGGTGGGAACACGTGCATCTGGATACGTTCTGGCCGATGCCGCAGTGGGGCGCCAGCGTCTACGGCGTCATCGGCGTGCATGCCACCGTGGCCGTGGCGGGACGGTTTCAGATCTTCGTGGCCCCCGGCGCGATCCTGATCAATCTGCCGAATGGTCCGAAACGCGAATGGCAGCCCGCGGCCGACTACGGTGTGGCCTATCGACTCACCGACTTCAGGTTTCCAGGCACGGGACAGTGGGCCAGCCTCCACTTCAACTTCGCAAAAGCGTGGATCCTGACAGGCCAGCCCGGCCTCGGGAAGGCGAGCATCGAGCTCGCGGGATTCTCGTTCACATTTAAGAAAATCCCAAGTAGATCAGTAATCCGGCCGCTGAATTCCCAACCGGCGCATCAGCGACTGCAGCGTCGTTCGCTTGAGGCCTAGGCGGGAGGCGGCGCCCGACGGCCCACCGACCACTCCGCGCGAAGCCCGCAGCGCCTTAAGAATGTTCTCACGCTCGACCTCCTGCAGTGTCGGTGATTTCCGGGCTGACGGTCGTTCCTTTGGCAGGAAATCCCGAAGAGCAACCTGGAGCTCCGGCCCCGGGGACAGGATAACCGCGCGCTCGATGACGTTCTCGAGCTCGCGAACGTTGCCGGGCCAGCGCCACTGGGCGAAGGCGTCGAGCACTTCCTGTGGAATTCTGGGAACGGGACGCCGCAGACGCCGCGCGAATCGATCGGCGAAGTAACGCGCCAGAAGCGGGATGTCCTGTGCGCGCTCGCGCAACGCGGGGATCTGGATCGGGAAGACGCTGAGTCGATAGTACAGGTCGCTTCTGAACAGCTCGTCTTCGACCATGCGATCCAGATCGCGATTGGTCGCCGAGACGATACGCACGTCGGCGTACCTCGTCTGCGTGCTGCCGAGGCGCTCGAACTCGCGCTCCTGCAGCACGCGCAGCAGCTTCGGCTGCACGTCGAGCGGAATGTCGCCAACCTCATCCAGGAACAACGTGCCCCGGTGCGCCAGCTCGACGCGGCCGATCCGGCTGGAGGTCGCGCCGGTAAACGCGCCCTTCTCATAGCCGAACAGCTCGCTTTCGAGCAGCCCCGACGGCAGCGCCGCACCGCTCAGGCGAACGAATGTCCGCGCGCTTCTCGAGCTCATCCTGTGAATGGCGCGTGCGAACAGTTCCTTTCCCGTGCCGGTTTCGCCGAGAAGCATCACCGTGGCGTCGGTTGGCGCCACGGTCTTGACGGCACGCATCACCAGCTTCAGAGAATCGCTTCGGCCGACGATTTGACCGAACTCGCGCTCGAGCCGGATCTCGCTGTTGAGCTGCGGTTCGTGTTCCGTCGATCGATGTCCTTCGTCTTTGACCGACGCGTCCTCGGCCCATGTGTTTTCCGTGGCCGTCGCGATAGCATTCGATGCCTGAACGAGCAGATCCACGCTCCGGTCGGATATTGCCTCGGGCCGGGCGGTGATATTGAGCACGCCGAGCAGCCCGCGGCCGGTCACGAGTGGGATGCAGCAGACCGAGGCGGTCTCGGTGGCGCCTGGCGCAGGGCCACCTATCAGCTCGAGATCTTCCGGGCGAAACACGCTCGCGATTCCACGCTGCAGCGTGACCCCTTCGGGAGATCGGTCGAGCGGGAGCCGCCCATTCAGTCGAGTCGCGCCGAGGCCCGTGTCGTAGGTCATCGGCACCCGCAGCTCTCCGGCCTGACGATCGTAGAGCGCCACGCTGAGATGTTCGTGTCTGGCAACGGGTTGAATGGCGGTCGAGAGGGCCGAGAGAAACTCGGCATAGGGCAGCTTCGCCAGGCTCAGATTGTTGATGTCCATAAGCAGGCGAAGCTGGTCATTTTCATAGGCTCGTTCCGCCATTGCGCCACAGTGAGTGCGAAACTCTGGCCAGCTTCAAATCGTGAGGGATGACTTGGAGGTAGCAATGCAGTGACGGCCGGTTGATGCAACGGCGTGAATCCACGATATTTCGTGACCTGCCGTCACATGCAGGATCCCGAGTTCAAGAAGAAGTTTGGTCCGCGCGGCGTTCTCCACACGCTGGGCCAACGCCGACGGTACTCAGAAGATCGAGGACACCGGCCCGCTGACCACGAAAGCGCATGGAAACGGTGGACGAGGAGTTCCTTGACGGCGAGCCTCAAGTTCATCGAGAAGGCCCATGCACGACGGCAAGCCGTTCTTCGTGCTGGTGGAACTCCACCCGCATGCACATCTGGACGCATCTGAAGAAGGAGTCCGAGGGCAAGACCGGGCTCGGCGTCTATCCAGACGGCATGGTCGAGCACGACGGACACGTCGGCAAGCTGCTCGACAAGCTCGACGAGCTGGGCATCGCCGACAACACCATCGTCATGTATTCGACTGATAACGGCGCCGAGGTCATGAGCTGGCCCGATGGTGGACAACGCCGTTCCGCGGCGAAAAGGACACAAACTTCGAGGGTGGCTGGCGCGTGCCGTGCGCCATTCGCTGGCCCGGCGTTATCAAGTCGGGAACGGTATCGAACGAGATGTTCTCGCACACCGACATGCTGCCCACGCTCCCTGCGGCCGGCCGGCGATCCCCATATCGTCGAGAAGCTCAAGAAGGGGTACAAGTCAGGCAACAAGACCTTCAAGGTCCACATTGATGGTTTCAACCTGCTGCCGTTCCTCAAGGGCGAGGTGAAGGAGAACCCGCGCAAGGGCTTCCTGTATTGGAGCGATGACGGCGACTTGATGGCGTTGCGCGTCGCCAATTGGAAAGTCACCTTCCTTGAACAGCGTGGCCACGGTTTGGACGTCTGGCGCGAGCCGATCGTGTCCGTTGCGTGTCCCCAAGATCTACAACCTGCGGAGTGATCCTTTCGAGCGGGGCACGAGGACGGCGAGCGTGTTCTACGACAAGTGGATGGCCGATCGCGCGTTCCTGCTCGTGCCGGCGCAGGCGATTGTCGGCGAGTTCCTCAAGACGTTCCAGGAGTTCCCGCCTCGCCAGAAGCCGGCCAGTTTCAGCATCGACCAGGCCCTCGACAAGGCGCGAGAGACACAGAACACGATGGTGCATGCAGCCAGTGGGCCGGCACCGAAGAAGTCGCACGAAACGGTCGGATAACGCGAAACACCGCCGTGCCGCGATCGCGACGCGGCACGGCGGGTGGGCCATGCCGGCCGGCTACCGGGCCGCCGATGCCAGAAGCCTTCGGCCCTTCTGAAGATCGCGCAGTTGCGCGCCGTCGAGCTTCGGGAAGTGCAGCTTCAGCTCATCCAGGGCATTGATCACGGTCGCGGCGACCAGAAGCCTCGCGAACCATTTCTTATTCCCGGGCACGACCACCCAGGGCGCGTGTGGAGTGGCCGTGTGCCGGATGAGGTCCTCATAGGCGTCCATGTAGTCCGGCCAGAGGGCTCGTTCCTTCAGATCTCCCAGCTTGAACTTCCAGTTTTTGTCCGGCTCGTCGAGCCGCTTGCGGAATCGCCGCATTTGCTCTCTCCGCGAGATGTGGATGAAGAACTTTCGAATCACGTATCCCTGCCGCGTCAGGTAGCTCTCGAAGGCGCAGATATCGCTGAACCGCTCTTTCCAGATTTTCCTGGTGATGAGCTTGCCGGGAATTTTCTGCGACGCGAGAATCTCGGGATGCACCCGGACGGTCAGGACCTCTTCGTAATGTGAGCGGTCGAAGATCCCGATCCGGCCGCGCTCGGGTAATCGAATGATGTGCCGCCACAGAAAATCGTGGTCGCGTTCCTGGTCGGAAGGGCGCACGAACGATGACACCTCGCACC
This sequence comes from Vicinamibacterales bacterium, assembly GCA_963811435.1. Classification (GTDB taxonomy): domain Bacteria; phylum Acidobacteriota; class Vicinamibacteria; order Vicinamibacterales; family JAMQPK01; genus JAMQPK01. The sequence continues at coordinate 43,939 of CAWERD010000002.1, read as the reverse complement.
CTTGCGGGTTGACGCCGCTCATCACGTGTTCGATCGCGCCACCCTTGCCGGCGGCGTCCATCGCCTGAAACACGAGCAGCAGCCCCCAGCGATCCTGCGCGTACAGCTTTTCCTGCAGCTTCCGGAGCTCTTGAACTCCATCCCTGAGCATGTCACGTGCGGCGATCTTGGTGAGCTTCAAGTCGGCGGTATCGCCCGGATTGAAGTGTTTCAGCCGAAAATTGCGACCTTCCGTGACGGTGTAACGGTCGACGAGCTTGGCGAATCGTGGTTTCTGCATACGGTCGGTGCCTCCGCTGCCCTCGCGCGCTGAACGAAAGGAAAGTGCCAACATACACGATGACGACCTGGATCACAGTCCCTGGACCCTCGGCTTCAGGCGACCGCCGCGTTCGACCGCGCAGGGAGAGTAAAGAAGAACGTCGCGCCTGCGCCGTTGTTCTGCTCGGCCCATAGCTGGCCGCCATGGGCCTCGACGATCGCGCGGCTGATGGACAGCCCCACTCCGGTGCCTCTGGGCTTCGTCGTGTAGGAGATCGTGAACATGCGGCGCAGATCGACGCCCTTGAGGCCGACGCCGGTGTCGCTCACGGCCACTTTCACCATGCCATCTCCCGCAACAGATGCGGAGATGGCAATCTGTTTCGCGCCCGGGTCGGTTCCGTCCATCGCGTCGATGCTGTTGGAGATGAGATTCAACATTACCTGTTGCAGCTCGACGCGATCGGCGTTGACCGGCGGAAGCGGGCCGTCAACGTACGTCGTGAGCGTGATGCGTCCCACCTGAACGCGCTGCCTCACCAGCACCGTCACATCACGGATGACATCGTTGAGATCGAGCGGCACCTTTTGAACGGTGTGGTCATTGAAGAGCGCGCGGTTTCGCGTGATCACGTCGTCTGCCCGCTGGCCGGCGTCGACGACGTCGACGAGCGCCGCCCGCAGTTCCGAAAGGTCCGGCGAGCCACCCGAGAGCCACCGGAGGCAGGTCTTCGCGTTGATCGTGATGCTCGTCAGCGGTTGCCTGACTTCGTGCGCGATCGATGCCGCAAATTCGCCAAGTGCGGTGAGGCGCGAGACGCGCGCGAGCTCGGTCTGCGTTTCGTGAAGGACGTGCTCCGCGCGCTTGCGCTCTGTCATATCGCGAACGACCGCCAGGACCTGATCGCCGCTGCACGACACCATCCGGGCTTCGTAGTGACGCTCGCCGTCGGGCATCTCGAGTTCGTACTCGAGGATGACAGGTGTTTCACCGGTCGCCAACCTTGCGAAGCCATCGTCGAATGTTGCCGCTGTGGAGGGCGGCAGCACATCGTGCATGTGCCGTCCGAGGAACTGAGCCGGCTCCAGGAGCAGTCTGCTCTCGTCGGGAGCGTAGTAGTCGACGTACACACCGTCTTTGGTGAGCAGGAACATCAGATCAGGAATCGCGCCAAGGATGGCGCGATTCCTGGCTTCGAGCTGTCCGACCTCTTCCTGGGCACGCTTCCGGTCGGTAATGTCGCGGCCGACGCCCTGGAGCTCGATCACACGTCCCCGCTCGTCGAGAATCGCCTGATTGATCCAATGGTGCCAGCCGATGGTGCCGTCAGGCAGCGTCACCTCATGGTCGTGCGAATCCATACCCGTCTGAAGGCGCGCGAGTCGCTCGAGCACCGCCTGTCGGGATGATTCCGGAATCAGCTCGACGAATCTGCTCCCGAGCAACTCTTCGCGGGTCTTGTTCCAGAAGCGGCAGTAGGCATCGTTGACGAACGTCAACGTCGAATCGGGGAGGAAGCGGCAAATCAGATCGCTCTGAGCGTCGACGACGCTCCTGTATCGCTCTTCGCTGTTCCGCGTCGCTTCCTCGGCACGGCGGCGCCGGATTCTTTGGACGAGGAGACTCCCGATGAGTGCGAGCTGAGCGATGAAGACGATGAGCCCGCCGACGACGTACTCCCAGTGCTGCTCGAAGAACGATGGTGGCTTGAAGAGAACGACACTGCCGGCAGGCACGCGCGATTCTGGGATATTCCAGCGCTGGAGCTGCCGCCAGTCGAACATCGGTACGTGCCTGGCGCGTTCGATGGGAATGTCCTCGACGCGTGCCCCATTGAGAAGCTGGGCCGTGATCTCTCCCATGCGGGTCCCGACCGATCGGATCGTGTACATCACTCCGCCAACCACTCCGGATCCGAGCACTTCGTCCGTGATGCCGTAGACCGGAACGGGCGATGCTTGAGCAACCAGTCGTGCGACATCGGTTGGTCTCAACGGGTTGCCAGGCGCTTCCTGCGAGTGCCGGACGAACAGAACCACGCTTTTCGCGGGGACCGCCTCGACGACCGCGATCATGCGAGGGACGCTGGCTTCGGTGATGAACGTCAGCTTGCCGCTCTGCGCAAAATCGTCGAGCTCTGCCCGAACCATCTCGCGCAGCGGGCTGCCAGGCGACTCGGCCACTACGAAGACGCGTTCGGTCGACGGTTGCATCCGCAGCGCGAGCGCCACTGTCTCCCGGAAGCCAGGGCCGCTGATAATGCCGGTGACGCCCGCGACCGGGCTGCGGCCGTTCAGGCCGGGCACCGCGACTCCCGTGAACACGACGGGTGCGCCGGGAAACAACTCTTCGCGGTGCTGCAGCACGAATTGAAGAGCGAGATTCGATTGCGCGAGCACCGCGTCGATCCGAAGGCCGCGGTATTTCGTGCGAATGTAGTCGCGCAGCGCCAGCGCGGCCGCTTCGTCGGGAAAGCGGTCGCTCTCCAGGTATTCAGAAAAGAGGGCCACCGGCACGCCGGATCGGGTCAGCGCTTCCCGGATGGCTCCTTCGATCACCGGAGTCGAGGGAAAATCCTCGGAGCTCCAGTGCATCACCAGGACGTTCATCGTCGGTCGCTGTTGCGCCAGGCCCGCGGGACACACCCAGGCGCACACGACGAGCGTCAGTGTGATCGCCGAGAACAAACGTCTCAATGTCTGCGACGCCACGTCAGCACGAGAATCTTACGGCAAGTTGCATCTGCCGCGACCGAACCGGCCTCACCGGTGTGCAGCCGCGTCCCTGTAATTTTTCCGATCGTCGGGGTGGGTGCACGACGATTACGTGGGAGTACAGACCTGCCGGGTCAGGGTTTTGGGGGCAGCTTGATCGGGCCGAGCGGGAATGTGGCCAGTACCGTCAACTCGCCGAGACCTCCCACTGATAGTTGACCTTCACAAACCCGTAAACGGTGTCCCGTGAAGCGATCGCCATCGAGACTTCCGGTCCAGGCGCGCAGACTCTGTTCTTGCCGCGAATCAGGATGCCGCGAAACCCTTCGATTTGATCGTGGGTGAGTTTGAAGGATGCGTAATAGGCCGGGCCGGCGGTGATGCCGCCACAGAGAAAAACGGCGCCGACACCACCTTCGCCGGCGGTCTGGAGCCGGCGCCACGAGATTTCGTGGCGCCGACGAGTGTCGTGACCCGATCAGAATCGGAATCTGACGCCAGCGATGAAGGGAAGTGACCAGCGTGCGCTTTTGTCGTTGATGGACTCGAGGCCGCTGCCCGCAAATGCGTCGACCGCGGACATGCCCGAGACGTAGCGAAGCCCGATCTGCGTGAACCCGTCGACCTGAGGCAGCACGCGGAACAGCGCCCCCACATTGAAGCCAAACGTGATCGCAGACGTTTTGTCGTAGAAATCGGTCGCGACCCCTGTGAAGTTCGCCTGCGGCGCGGCAAACTGCAGGTCGGTTTCGTCGATAAATGCCAGGCCAATCGACGCTTCGCCGTAGCCGCGGACCAGCGGGCTCACCTGCACGTACTGACGAAGCCCGAAGTCGATGCCAAAGCTCTGGTAGTCATCGTACTGACCGTACAGATTCGACGCGCCGATGTCGCCCATCCGGGTGAGATCGGCGTCGAGCGACTGGAGCGAGAACGTCACGCGCGCTTCGGTGTTTTCCTTGAACATGTAGCCGCCGCCAAAACGCAGATGCAGCCCCGTGCCGTAGACGTCTTCATACTTGTTTTTCAGAATGGCTACGGTCTGGTTGTTCAACGTACCGATGGCGCTCGAATTGATATTGCCGCTGATACCGTTGTCCCAGCCGAGACCGAGCTCGGCGCTCCAGCGCGTATCGGGCGGCGGCGCTTGCGCGTTCGCCGCAGAAGCGAGTCCAACGAAAAGAACGATGATCAAGCCACAAAGAAATTTTCCAGGCATGTGTCGCGCCTCCTTCAGGCGCTGAGAGCGAGAGCCGTACCAAGTCGGTCAGGCCATGAATCCGTTGAATGAGCGTCGCGCGCGAAGGGCACCCACGGTAAAGCGCGGGATTTCGCGCGCGCGCAGTGAAAAGGCACGTTAATTCGCGGGTACGTCTGGAGGGTATTTGCTCTCGAACATTTGTTCAGCGTTGAGTCCTTCCATAACGCGCTAGAGTCCTGTTGCTTCTGTGTGAAAGTGTTCGTTGTCGCTGAACACCATTGCACCATCCCGATGGTGCTGGAATCCTCTTCGCAAGCCATGTGCCACGCGTGCGCTGGATTGCCGGAAGTTCTGCCGCGTGTCCCCACGACACCACGCGGAAGCCGCGACTTCCGGCGAGTAACCGCTCGTCTGGACGAGGATTTGCCGACGGCAATAGTGGTGTCGGACTTGCTGTGAAGCGGATGAGAGAAAGAGGTGAACTGATGACACGCATCAAACTTCTGCAATTTGCGCTCGCCCTGGCCGTGCTCGTCCCGTCGCCCGTGCTCGGGGCCGACAGGATGACCGACCGCGACGTCAAGGCGTTGATCGATCGTATCGACAAAGGCCGGGATCAGTTCGAAGGGGCGCTTGACGACGACGTGAAGCGTAAGGTGCTGCGGGACGAATCCGGCGAGGTTGACGTCGATCGCTTTCTGGACGATTTCGACAGCAACATCGATCGCCTCAAGGACCGCCTGAAGCCGGAATACGCGGCAAGCGCCGAAGCGGCGACGGTGTTGCGCCAGGCATCGGCGATTGACGCGTTCTTTCAAAAGCAGTCACCGGGCACCCGCGGCGAAAGCGAATGGAACAGGCTGGCCACCGATTTGAAAGCGCTGGCGGCGGCCTACGGAACCGATTTTCCCATGGTAGAAGCGGCCAAGGTGCGGCGTGTGGGCGATCGCGAGCTCGCCAACATTGCCGACGAGCTGTCGAAAGGCGCCGATCAAGTGAAGAAATCGCTCGAGACCGATCTGAAGACGGACATCACCGTTGACGCACAAACGCGGCAGTCGATGGTGAATGAAGCCAACGAGTTGTCGCGCGACGCAAAAACCCTCAGGGACCGGCTGAAGGACAGTGAGCCAAGTTCGGCCGAGGCCGACCGCGTGCTCGCGCGCGCGACAAAGCTGCAGTCGATGGTCAACGGGCATCAGGTGCCCACTGCTGTGAATTCCTGGGCCGGTGTGACGCCGCGCGTGCGCGATCTCGCCGCTGCGTACCGTGTCTCATGGTAGGGCGCTGAAAGAGGCAACGACGATGAACGCGTATGGCGCGCTGGTCCTGCCAGTGCTGTTCAGCGCGATCGTCTACGCGGCGGAAACGCAGGTGGCAGCGCCCACGCTTGCGGGCACGTCGTGGCAGCTCGTTCGATTTCAGGGCGGCGACGACAAGACGGCGACACCCGACGACAAGGCGAAATTCACGCTGGTCTTCGCGGCCGACGGCACCGTCGCCGTACGCGTCGATTGCAATCGAGGGCGAGGGTCGTGGAAGTCGGAAGGGCCGAACCAGATACAGTTCGGGCCGATGGCGCTGACGCGCGCGAAGTGTCCGCCTGGATCGCTCCACGATCAAATCGTCAAGCACTGGACCTTCTTCCGGTCCTACGTCATCAAGGACGGGCACCTGTTTCTGTCGTTGATGGCCGATGGCGGCATTTACGAGTTCGAGCCTCTTGCCGCGCCGCCGCAAGGCTGAGCCATTGCCGGCTTCATCGGCCGGAACCCCCCGCTTGGTTGTCGCGTATAACTAGCGTGGAGGTCAACATGCCTGTGCGCCGACTGACTCGTTCGTCAACAAACGGACAAATTGCCGGCGTCTGCGCCGGTCTTGCCGAGTACCTCGATATCGACGTGGTATTCGTTCGCGCGGCCTGGGTCGTCTTCTCGATCGTGCCCGGCGCCATTATTGGCGGTGTCCTCGCCTATCTGGCGGCCTGGCTGGTCATGCCGGAGGCCACTGAGGCGGCCGCCGCGCCGAGCGGCAAACGGCTGACCCGATCGGTGACCGACAGAAAAGTCGCCGGCGTGTGTGGCGGACTGGCCGAATACTTCGGCGTCGATGCCACACCCATCCGGTTGATCTGGGCGATCCTGTCGATCTTCTGTGGCGCGATCATCGGCGGCGTCATTGCCTATCTGGTGGCGTGGGTCATCATCCCGCCGGCACCCATCGTCGCGTTGACGACGCCGGCCCCCGCGTCGACTGCCTAGCGCCGCAGCGTCCGGGCGTCAGGGAAATATTCTCAGGGCCTGTCGATTTTGCGGTTCCTCGTTCGACGTGTTGGTAGAGGGTAGAGTAACCAACATATTGAAGGAGTGGACCGATGAGATTTCTATCTATCTATAAGAGCGCGGAAACCGGCCAGCCTCCCACACAGGAGGAGATGGGCAGGATGGGCGCGCTCATCGAGAAGTTCATGAAGACCGGCGAGCTCGTCACGACCGAGGGCTGCCTGCCGACCACGCTGGGTGCCCGGGTCCGCAAGGACGGCTCGAAGGTGACCGTGAAGGATGGCCCGTTCACGGAATCAAAAGAGGTTGTGGGAGGATTTGCCATTCTGCAGGCTCGATCCAAAGAGCATGCGATCGAGCTGGCCAAGCAGTTTCTCGAGGTCGCCGGCGAAGGTGAATGCGAGCTCCGTCAGATCTACGAAGGACCAGCTCAGTAACTGACGCCCGGAAGAATTGGCAGATTGGGAGATTGGTAGATTAATCTGCCATCTTCCATCTGCCATGACTGAGCACTTACCGGCATCTGTTCTTCTCCACAACGTGCGCAGCCTTTACAACGTCGGCGCGTTCTTCCGCACCGCCGACGCCGTGGGGCTGTCGCGCCTGCATCTGTCGGGCTTTACCGGAGCCCCGCCGTCGAAGGAGATTGCGAAGACGGCGCTCGGGTCTGAGCAGCACGTTCCGTGGGAGCGATCGGATCCGCTGGTGCTCATCGAGGAACAGCGGCGCCTAAAGTGGGAGATTGCGGCCATCGAAACCGTCGACGGCGCGACCGATCTGTTCGAATGGCAGCCGCAATTTCCCGTGCTCGTGATCTTCGGGCACGAAGTCGAGGGGCTGCCGCCCGACGATCGTGAATCGATGCGACACGCACGTGCGCATTCCGATGGTGGGCACCAAACGGTCGCTCAACGTCGCGACCGCCGGCGGCGTCGTGCTCTACGAGCTCTTCAGGAAGAGTCGGACGGCCGCCAGGGCGTGAGCGTTACTTTGCTCCCTTAATCCATTCGTTGACGTTCTGTTCGAGGATGTCGAGCGGCAACGCGCCGGATTGCAGCACGACGTCGTTGAAGTCGCGGAGATCGAACTTCTCGCCGAGCGCCTGCTGTGCCCGTCTTCGCAATTCCTTGATCTTCAGCTCGCCCATCTTGTAGGCGAGCGCCTGTCCCGGGGTCGAAATGTATCGGTCCACCTCGTTCGTGACGTCGTTCTCGGTCTTCGCCGCATTGTCCATGAAGTACTTGATCGCGCGATCGCGATCCCATTCCATCGCGTGGATGCCGGTATCGATGACGAGGCGCACCGCGCGCCACATTTCATAGGTGAGCTGGCCGAACTTCGAGTACGGATCGTCTTTGTAGAGACCCATGTCTTCGCCGAGCGACTCCGCGTACAACCCCCAACCTTCGACGTAAGCGGTGAAAAACGCATGCCGCCGGAATTGCGGCAGATCCCCGAGCTCCTGTGCCACCGAGATCTGCAGGCAATGGCCCGGCATCGCCTCGTGAAGCGTCAACGGCATCATCTCCCACTTCGGCCGCGTCTCCGGCTTGTCGAGGTTTGCAAAGAAGTACGCCGGCCTCGAACCGTCCGGAGCGCCGCCGTTTGCGTAGGCCGCCGGCGACATCGGCGCCATCGCGTCGGGAATGGGAATGACGCCGTACGGAACGCGTGGAAGCTTCCGGCTGATCTTGATGAGCTCGGGATCGATGCGCTTCGCGAGCGCGCGATAACCTTCGAGCAGCTCGCCGCCGGTCTTGTAGAAGAACTTCGGGTCAGTGCGCAGGTACGTAAAAAACTGCTCGAGCGTGCCCGTGAAGCCGAGCTGCTTCTTGATCACTTCCATCTCGGCGCGGATGCGCGCGACTTCTTTCAGTCCCAGCGCGTGGATGTCCTGCGGGGCCATCTCCGTCGTCGTGTGGTACCGGGCAAAGTAGCGATAGCCCGCTAGCCCGCCGCTCGTCCGCCACCAGCCGATGCCGTCATAGCAGACCGGAAGGTATTCGCGATCGAGGAACTCGAGCAGCCGCGCGAAGGCGGGCTGAATGCGCGTCCTGATGCGTTCGACCGCGGTCTTGGTGAGCCGATCGCGATCGGCGGCGGCGATTCCCGAAGGCATATTGCGAAACGGCCGGTAATAGCCGCTGTCGTCGCCCGCCTGCTTTGTCAACTGCACAACCTGCTCGCGCACGCGCTGGACGACGATCTTCGGGAGCAGCACGTTCGCCTTCATGCCTTCCCGCATCAGCGCGATGTTCTGATCCATGTAGGCGGGGAATCCGTCGAGGCGCGCGAGCCAGTCGTCGAAGTCCTTGACGGTCTGGAACCGAAGCGAATCGATGACGAACTCGGTGTTCTGCACGCCGTCGAGCGTGGATGCGCGAATCAGATGCTGGCGATGCTGAAATCCTTCCACCGTCATCTGATACTGATGCCTGAACAGGTCGTAGTTGAGCCGGTCGGCAGTCGAGAGCTGATCGCGCGGGATCGCCGCCAGATCTTTCAGCACCGACTGCCGGTGCGCCTGACGGGCGGCCAGGGTCGCGGCGCTGACATCCGGCCACTTGTCGTTCCAGCGGCGATCGCCAAGGTACGACGCCCACAGCGGGTCCTGCGTGAGCTCCCACTCCCACTCACGATCGAACAATGCGTGCAGTGCCGCGCCTGTCCCCGTCGCCGTTTGGGCGAAGGCGCTGGTTGCGACCAACGCGACGATGACGGCCGTACAGCACTTCAGCTTCATAAGCCTTTGAGTATAGCAACCCGTTCCGCCAGTCTCGGGCTCTCGAGTTTTGCCGCAACGCCAGGGAATGCTTCGCCGGCGCCTCTCCAGCGCAGCTCCTCGACGTCGACAAAGAGCGGCGCGTTTGTGCGAAGCGTCGCGAGCGTCTTGAAGAGCAGCGCCCGCTCGCGGTTCTCGCGCAGAATCTCGGGCGGGAACTGTTCGAGATGCCCGTGCTGATTGATGAGCCGTGCGGCCGTCTTCGCGCCGATGCCCGCAAGGCCGGGATAGCCGTCCGCGGCGTCGCCGACGAGCGCCAGGTAATCGGGGATGAATGCCGGATCGACGCCGAACTTGGCCCGCACGAGCTGGGCATTGCGCATGTCGCCGCTCCGGCGATCCATCTGCACCACGCGATCGCCGACGACGCACTGCGCAAGATCCTTGTCCGGCGTCCAGATGCACACCTTCTCGACGCGCGGGTCTGCCGACGCGAGATGTGCGGCCGACGCGAGCGCGTCATCCGCTTCGATCTCCACCATCGGCCAGGTGACGACGCCCATGGCGACGAGGGCTTCTTCGAGCGGATGGAACTGCGCCCACAGCGCCGGATCGATGCCTTCGCCTGTCTTGTACTCGGGCCACAGATCGTTGCGGAACGACTCGATGACGTGATCGGTGGCGACGCCGATGTGCGTCACCCCTTCCGTGAGCATCTGGACGACCGTCCCCAGCACGCCGGCGACGGCGCCGAACGGCCGGTCGGGCAGCTTCGATCGCTTGAACCCGTAGAAGTGACGGAACAGCTCGTAGGTGCCGTCGAGCAGATGAACGATCATCCGCCGGCAATCGCTCCGACGACGTAGAGCGGCTCATCCCCGTTCGAGACCGTCTTCGGGAGGAGCGCGTCGGGTGGGTCGTGCGACAGATCTTCTTCGCAGGCGAAGAACCGGATGAACGGCCTGCGCTCGAGCGTGACGTGATCGCGAATCGTACCGCGCAGCGTTGGATAGCGTGCTTCGAGCGCGTCGAGCACCGACCTGAGCGTCGCGTCGCCGTGTACGTCGACGAGCACATCACCCATGCCGATGCCCGCCAGTGTCCGCAGATGCGCGGGCAGGACAACTCTGATCATTTAAGGGTCTGCACTTCCACGGAAACAACAGCCGGAAGATCTCTGACGATCGGCTTCCACGAGTCGCCCGCGTCGGGCGATACGTACACCTGTCCACCCGTGGTGCCGAAATAGATTCCACATGTGTCGAGCGAGTCGACCGCCATCGCGTCGCGCAGGATGTTGACGTAGCAATCGTGCTGCGGCAGGCCGTTGGTCAGCGCTTCCCATTGATTGCCTCCGGTGCGGCTGCGGTACACGCGAAGCTTGCCGTCGGGAGGAAAGTGTTCGGAGTCGCTCTTGATCGGCACGACGTAGATGGTCTCTGGTTCGTGCGCGTGGACGTCGATCACGAAGCCGAAATCGGTTGGCAGGTTGCCGCTCACTTCGGTCCACGCATCGCCGGCGTTGTCTGTGCGCATCACGTCCCAGTGCTTCTGCATGAACAGGACGTTGGGACGCGACGCATGCATCGCGATGCGGTGAACGCAGTGGCCGACTTCCGCGTCCTCGTCAGGGATGTGCTGCGAGCGAAGGCCGCGATTGATCGGCTGCCAGGTCTTGCCTCCATCGTCCGTTCGAAATGCGCCCGCCGAGGAGATGGCGATGAACATGCGATCGTGATTGTTCGGATCGATGAGGATCGTATGCAGACACAGACCGCCGGCGCCCGGTTGCCAGCGAGGCCCCGAACCGTGGGCGCGCAGTCCCGAGAGCTCGTGCCAGGATTGGCCGCCGTCGGTCGTCCGGAACATCGCCGCGTCTTCGACGCCGGCATAGACCGTATCGGGGTCGGTGAGCGACGGTTCCAGGTGCCAGACGCGCTTGAACTCCCACGGGTGCGGCGTCCCGTCGTACCACTGGTGGGTGCCCGGCACGCCGTCATAGACGAACTTATTGTCGACCGCCTCCCAGGTCTTCCCGCCGTCATTCGAACGCTGCATGACCTGCCCGAACCAGCCGCTCGACTGTGAGGCATACAACCGGTTGGGATCCACCGGCGAGCCTTTGAGGTGATAGATTTCCCAGCCCGCGAAGTGCGGGCCGCTGACATCCCAGGTCTCGCGCTTTCCGTCTGACGTCAGGATGAATGCGCCCTTGCGGGTGCCGACCAGCACGCGAACATTTGCCATCCATAAACCTTAATATTTTTGTTGCCGCCGTGTCGATTCCCGGTTGCCTCATTCGTCGTGACAATAGAGCCAGGATTTACTAAACAACTAAACAGGAGATACGAACATGCGTTTCATGATGATCGTCAAGGCCAGCAAAGAGTCCGAAGCGGGGGTGATGCCGTCCGAGAAAGTGCTCGCCGATATGGCCAAGTACAACGAAGAGCTGGTGAAAGCCGGCGTCATGCTCGACGGGACGGGCCTGAAGCCGAGCTCGAAGGGCGCCCGTGTCAAGTACTCTGGCGAGAAGCGTACGGTCACTGACGGCCCGTTCGCCGAAACGAAGGAGCTGGTCGCCGGCTTCTGGATTATTCAGGTGAAGTCGAAGGACGAGGCGATCGAGTGGGCCAAGCGCGTGCCGTTCGATGATGGCGAGGTCGAGCTTCGCCCGTTCTTCGAGCTCGAAGACTTCGCGCCCAGCGATGCGATCGAGCATCATCGGCGGGTGGGTGCGGAGTTGGAGCGGCAAAAAACGTAAAAAGCGCCCGTCATGGTAGATCGCAGATGGCAGATGGCAAAGGGTACTCTCTGCCATCATCCGTCTGCCATCTGCCATGACATGAGGCAGCTCAGCCCGAAGCCCTCAGCCATCAGCCCTGCGTTAGGATTGGAGCCGTGGCTCCAGACCCAGACGCCCACGGCGCGATCGATGCGGTGTGGCGCATCGAATCGCCGAAGATCATCGCAAGCCTTGCGCGAATCGTGCGCGACGTGGGCCTTGCCGAAGATCTCGCGCACGACGCGCTCGTCGCCGCGCTCGAGCAGTGGCCCGAATCCGGAATTCCGAGGAATGCCGGCGCCTGGCTGATGGCCACCGCCAAACATCGTGCGATCGATTACTTCCGTCGCAGCAAGCTGCTCGATCGCAAGCACGAGCAACTGGGATATGAGCTCGAACAGCGTCAGGACGAGGTCGCGCGCGAGCTCGAAGCGGCGATGGACGAAGATGTCGGCGACGATCTGTTGAGGCTCATCTTCACGGCGTGCCATCCGGTTCTGTCCGCAGAGGCGCGCGCGGCGCTCACCCTACGGCTCCTGGGCGGGCTGACGACCGACGAGATTGCGCGCGCGTTTCTCGTCTCCGAGCCGACAATCGCGCAACGGATTGTGCGTGCGAAGCGGACGCTCGCAAAAGAAGGTGTGCCGTTCGAGGTGCCTCGAGGCCAGGATCGCGAGGCGCGGCTGTCGTCGGTGCTCGAAGTCATCTACCTCATCTTCAACGAAGGCTACTCGGCGACGGCGGGCGACGACTGGATGCGGCCGGCGCTCTGCGAAGACGCGCTGCGGCTCGGACGCATCCTCGCCGAGCTTACGCCGCAGGAACCCGAAGTGCACGGGCTCGTCGCCTTGATGGAAATTCAGGCCTCGCGTGCCGCCGCGCGGGTCGATGCTCGAGGCGCACCGGTGCTGTTGCTCGATCAGGATCGCTCACGCTGGGATCAGCTGCTGATCCGGCGTGGCCTCGCGGCACTCGAGCGTGCGGAGAAGCTCGGCGGCGCACGCGGGTCATACGCGCTGCAGGCGGCCATCGCGGCCTGTCATGCACGCGCGCGAGCGGCCCATCACACGGACTGGCCGCGGATCGCATCGCTCTACGAGGGGCTCGTGCGAAGCCTGCCATCGCCGGTTGTCGAGCTCAATCGCGCGGTCGCGGTGGGCATGGCATTCGGTCCTCAGGCGGGCCTGGCCATCGTCGACGCCCTGGTGGACGAGCCCTCTCTCCAGAACTACCACCTGCTGCCCAGCGTGCGCGGCGATCTGCTCGCCAAGCTCGGTCGCCGTGACGAAGCGCGATCCGAGTTCGAACGCGCGGCCGAAATGACGCGCAACACACGCGAGAAGGAACTGCTGCTCTCGCGTGCGCGATCCACTGCCTGAACACGCTAACAAGAGATAAGGAGATCAGGAGATCAGGATCTCTTGAACTCCTGATTCTTGTTTGAATTCCTGTTCGATCCGATAAGAAGAGAGATGGCAAGCGCGTTGAGCCAGGTTGGTCCCGGCCGCCTTCAGGTACGCGAGGGGGGTGGCGCCATCGCTGTGTTTGGACTGCCGTTTCTGGGTGCGGGGATCTTCATTACGCTCGTCAGCCTTGGCCTCGTTCCTTTGCAGAACGGCGACCCGATGCCGTGGTTCGGCCGGCCGCTGATGCTCTTGATGGGTGGCGTCTTCAGTGTGGTCGGGGGCACTCTCGTGTTCGGCCGCACCTGGACGACGTTCGATGCGACCACTCGCACGATCGTCATGCAGATGGGTTTGGTCGTGCCCATGTCGGCCACCACGTATCGTCTCGACGACTACACCAGCCTGGTGCTCGACTTTCAGCGCGGCGACTCCGACAGCGCCGATCAGTTTCCCATCAGCCTGAGGGCGCGAGCGGGCAAGAACCTGCGCCTCTTCAGCTCGACTCAATACGCCGAAGCTCGAGAACGTGCGGCCGCCATTGCCAGCCTGTTGCATCTCGATATCGAAGACGCCTCGACCGATCATCCGGTGAAGCTGTCGGTGGCACAGGCGAATCTCTCCTATCAGCACCGTCTGCGCATGGAACATCAACGCGACGAGCCTGTCGCTCGCCCGATGCGAATGCGGAGTGAGATCACGGCCGGCAATGGCAGTGTCGTCATCGTCATACCGGCACAGCGCAGGCATCCGGCCCTGTTTCTGTTTTTTCTGATACCTGCCGCCGTTCCGATCTTCTTCGTGGCGCCCCTCTTCCGATTCTTCAAGCAATCGAACACGCCCGATGGAGTGTCCTGGGTCTTTTTGGGGTTTCTGACAGTCGCGTTCGGCGTGCTGCCTGTGCTCACGGGGCTGAAGGCGTTCCTGAGGACTCGACTGGGCCGCACGATCGTGACGACGTCAACGGCGGGCATCCGCATCGAAGAGCGCCGCGTGTGGAAGACACGTCTCATCGCGTCGTTCGATGCGGGCGATGTCATGGACATCGACTACAGCACGAGCACGTCGTTGCTCGAATCGGCGAGGCAGCAGATGGCTCGACGGCCTGACGGCCAGGTCGCACTCAATCCGGTCGTCGAAGGCGTACTCGTGGCGGTGAACACACTTGTCGATCGCAGCGCCGTTACCGTCAAAACGCGGAAGGGACTGACGAATTTCGGCGAAGGCCTTGCCGACGACGAGATCCGCTATTTGTACTCAGTCGTCCGGCGTGCGATCGTTCATGGAGGCATGCCGTAAACCCTGAAGGTCACTTGAAGGTCGTCTGAGCCCCTCGACGATTCTGCAAAGAGCTTCACAAATTTGTCGTCGCTGGCGCATCCACGCGGCGGCCAAATCGCAGTAAATCTCAGAAAAACAACGCCGGCTTCTAGTGGCAACGAAGTGGCACTGGACAGCCTCCGGGTTTCAGGGAGGCGAAATAGTCCACGTGCCGTTTTCGAGACACACGTTCGTCGTAACGCTCATCGGCGATCTGCCGCGCTCGCGCGCTCATCGCCCGGTACAGCACGGCATCGTCCCACAGCGACGTCACCGCCTCGAACCACGGCTCGACTTCCAGTTCGGTTGGCAGTCGCGTGGTCTGCTCGGTCATCCACGCGGGGATCTGCAAGACGCGTCCACCTCCGCCCTCGGCGAAATCGCCGCCGACGACGTGCGGGAGAGCGCCGCGATTACCCACGAGCGGAGGAATCCCGTTGATCATCGCCTCGGCCGCAACGCGGCCGAACGGCTCTTCCCAGATCGATGGCACGAGCAGGATGCGCGTCAGCGCGAAGTACTCGGCGGGAACCGGCACGGGCGGCGCGGCCATGAGTTGCGGATAAGCAGAGAAGTCGATCCCCGGAATGCTGTTCAACGAGCCGGCAGTGTGTCCCGACTGGACAACCAGCATTGGAATGTCGGGCCGTCGCCGTCCGAGCATGTCGGCGAGGCGGGCGAACAGCAGCAGACCCTTGTGGCGCGCCGGATGGACGAACGTGACGAATGCCCGCGATTCGGTGGGCGCCACGACCGTGGACCAGTCGATCGGCGGTTCGAGCGGCGTGCTCTCGAGCCCGACTTTTTCACGATAGACGTCGGTCAGGAACTGGCTGCAGGTGAACGCGTGGTCGACGTCTTTGAAGTACCGGGTTTTGTAGTAGCCGAACCCTCTGACGGCAAAAGCCGTCGTGATGCCACGACCGCGGGCTCGCGACATCGCTTCGAAGATCATCGAATGCGCGTTGCATGCGATGAGCTGGTCAGGGCGGAACGTCTCGAGCAGTTCGTCGACGCGCGCGAGATACGCAGCGCTCTCTTTGCGGTTCGGCCGCGCCTCGTCGTTGTGCCGCGTCACCACGAGCGTGACGGGCACCCTTCCCACCTGGTAGTGCACGAGCCGATCGCTCGGCGACAACGACACTCCGTGCTGCGCGAGATGTTCAGAGAGCGTGAACGTCACGCGCGCCTCGAAGCGAGCGGTCGTGAGGACGCGGCACTCGTGTCCCTCGTCGGCCAGCCACTCGACGATGGTGCGCAGGCTCTGCGTGACGCCGGCGGTTGGATCGCTGATGCAGTGGTTATTCGTCAGGAGAACACGCACCTACGGGCTATCGGTTGGAACGGCGGACGTCAACAGAACGAACCCAAATCATCAAGGAGATGAAAATGTCCCAGCAAGAACGCCAGTCGGAATTACGCGAGAAAACACGCCAGCTGCTGCACGGGCCGCTCAAGCACGTACGCGTCATCGGTCTGGCCGCAGCGCTGCTGCCAGTCGCCGCCGTGCCGGCAGCTGCGGCTCCGGAACAGCAGTGTTCATCCGGCGGCAACTATTGCGGCTTCGTGTGGAATGACCTGGATGGCGACGGGATTCAGGATGCCGGTGAGCCTGGCATCGGGGGTGCCGTCATATCGATCGACGGCGTTGCGGTGACTGCAACAACCGAGAACGGCTACTACGAGTTATCTCTCGAACCGGGCGCCACGTACCAGCTCCAGGTGCAGATTCCAAACAATGCCGTGCCCTCTCCAACCGATGTGTGTTGCGACGATGCGCTGGACAGTGATGGCATGTTGAGCGGTGGGAACAGCGTTGTCACGATCACTCTGCCCCCGGGCGGTAACACTACGAATACCGACTTCGGATTTGTCGCGGTCAGTGCCGTTGGCACCGGAACGCCTGGGTACTGGATGAATCACCGGGAGGCGTGGCCGGCCGAGGGCGTCGTTGTGGGCGGCGTCACGTACACCCCCGATCAAGCGATCGCATTATTGCGATTGCCAGGCAACAAGGACAAGACGCTGACGATGTTCGCGTCGCTGGTGTCGGCGAAATTGAACCTGTGGAACGGCACGAACCCGGCGTGCATTAACGCCACAATCGCGCTGGCTGACGGATGGATCACGACCTACCCGGTTGGGATCAAAGTTGCGGCGTCGAGCTATGCCTGGAAACTCGGTGAGCCCTGGCATCGCGAGATGGACAACTACAACAACGGCATGCTGTGCGCGCCACATCGCGATTGAGGGCCGGCCTGAAGGCAGGCACGACGCGACGTCAACGCACGATGTGACCCGAAGGCCGGCGCGACTACCGGTATGCTAATGGGCGGTGGCGACCGTTCTCGAGAGACCCAGGTACGACCGATCGATCGTTGAAGGGCCGCTCCGGCCGGCTGTGTGGAAAATCGCGTGGCCGACGATGCTCACCAATATTCTTGGAGGGCTGCAGGGCATCGTCGACCACGCGCTGGTTGGTCATCTCGTCGGCTTCACCGGCAACGCCGCGATCGGCGTGAGCTGGCAGATTATCCTGGTCGTCATCGTCTTCATCTCGTCGATCTTTTCGGGCATGAGCGTGCTGGTTGCCCGATTTGCCGGCGCAGGGGAGACCGACAAAGTCGATCGCACGGTCTATCAGGCCTTCCTCACGGCCACCTTTCTCTCGTTCGGCGTCATGGCGCCGCTCGGCTATCTCACGTCTCCATGGCTGCTCGACCTGGTGAACGCCGCGCCCGCGGTGAAAGCGGAAGCGCTTCCGTTCATCCGCATCATGTTCGTGTTCATCGGCGGCATGCTCATGTTCTTCATGCTGAGCGCCGCGCTGCGATCGGCGGGCGACGCGCGCACGCCGATGGCGCTCGGCATTGCGATGACGGTGCTGAACCTCGTGCTGAACGTGATTCTCATTCGCGGTCTCGGGCCCATTCCCGCGTTCGGTACCGCAGGCTCTGCGATGGGGACGGCGATCGCATCGGGTCTGGTCGCGGTGTACTCGTTGTGGAAGCTGTGGAGCGGCGCATGGGTCGTGTCGTTTCCGCACCGCCACGGGTTTGCCCCGGACTGGCGCATCATCAAATCGCTGTTTCGATTCGGATTGCCGACGGGCATTCAGGGCATCGCCATGAACGTCGGCGGCGTGCTCATGCTGGCGTTCGTCGGCTCTCTTCCGCAAAGCGCCGCGGCGCAGGCGGCGTTCGCCGTGTCGTATACGCAGTTGTTCTCATTGATCACGTGGACCTCGATTGGGCTCATGGGCGCGGCAGCCGTGGTGGCGGGGCAGAATCTCGGCGCCGGCCGTCCGGATCGCGCCGACGAGGCCGTTCACGTCGCCGCCAGATTCGGTTTCGCGGGCGCTGCGATCATCGGTCTCTTTTTCTTTTTCGTTCCGCGGCAACTGCTGGCGATCTTCGGCATGAGCGATCCGGCTGTCGTCGACATCGGCGTGCCGCTTCTTCGCGTGCTCAGCGTGTCCGGCCTGCTGATTGCGGTGGCGCTCACCTACACAGGCGGGCTGCAGGGAACCGGCGACACCAAGGGTCCGCTCTATATTTCGATCGTGTCGCAGATTGTCGTGCCGCTCGGCATCTGCTTCGTCATCCGGCAGACGAGCACGCTCGATCCGATCGACATCTGGGTTGCGATCTTCGTCGGCCACGCCACTCGTTGTGCGCTGAGCGTGGTGCGATTCAACCAGGGAAAGTGGCGCCATATCGCCGTCGACCTGGGGGAGGCGTAGAGCCCTTTTTGATACAGGAGCGCAAAGCTGAGTATCTTTGACCTCCAGCAGGTTCTTGCGTAGAGTTACCGGTAAAGATGCCCTATACGCGTGCATTTGCAGCACTCCTGCTGGCGGGGTTTGCCGGTGCCGGGGCACTCTGGTACGCGCAGGAAGAGCCTCCGCTCCAAGGCAAGTCCATACTCGTGTACATTGGCACCCATACCAGCGATAAGGCCAAAGGCATCTATCTGTTCCGTCTGCAGTCGGCTGGAACCGAAGTCTTCCAGAACGTCACGCTGGTGCCGCTTGGCATCGCCGCGGAGACGTCGAATCCCACATTTCTTGAGACAGACCCGAAGAGGCGTCTGCTGTTCACCGTAAACGAGATCGAACAATTCGAGGGCAAGCCGGGTGGTGCGGTCAGTGCGTTCGCCATTGGCGACACGGGCAAGCTCACCTTGATCAATCAGCGCCCGTCGATGGGTGCCGCGCCGTGCCAGCTTGTGCTCGCTGCCGAGGGCAGGCATCTCGTCGTCGTGAATTGCGCCGACGGCGGCATCGCGGTGCTGCCCGTGGCAGCCGATGGCCAGCTCGGTGCTGCGACCGATGTCGTCACAGGCGTGAAAGCGGGCTGCGTGACGACGGACCCCGCAGGCCGCTTCGTGTTCGTGTGTGAGCCGTCGAGCGACCGCGTGCTGTCATATCAGTTGGATGCGGCGTCGGGAAAGCTTCAGCCCCGCAACCCTGCGGCACTTGCGCTCAAAGCCGGCGCCGCACCGAGGCAGGTGGTCTTCCGGCCCGACGCGTTGTTTGCCTACGTGCTGAACCAGAAAAATTCCACCGTCACAACATTCTCGTATGACGCCGCGACCGGTGCGACCAAAGAGATCGACAGCGTGTCGACAGTGCCGGAATATTTCGATGGGCTGAACACGGCGCAGGATCTGCGCGTCCACAGCACCGGGAAATATCTTTACGCATCGAACATGGGCCACGACAGCGTCGTGCTCTTCAACATCGACAAGGACAAGGGCACGCTGACGTTTGTCGAGGAGCAGGGCACCGGCGGGCGCCACCCGCGCGAGTTTGGCGTTCAGCCAGGCGGCGGCCACATGGCCATCTCGTTGCCCGAAACAAACCAGGTGCTCGCATCGAGAATCGACGAGACGAACGGGCGCCTGAAGCCGTCCGGCATCTTTGCCGAAGTGCCGTCACCAGCCACCATCAGATTTCTTCCGCCGGTACAACAATGAAAACATTCATGCTTGGCGTGCGTTTGTTTGCAATGTTCATGGCATTCGCGGCGCCAGCACTCGCGCAACAGCCACAGCCGCGCATCGTCTCACCCGAGGTGTTGTCCGACGGCCGCGTCACCTTCCGGCTGAATGCGCCCAAGGCGGATGAAGTGCTTCTCACAGGCGAGTTCCTCGACGGGAACCGCAAGTTCGAGAAAGGCGCCGATGGCGTCTGGAGCGTCACCGTCGGTCCTGTGGAGCCCGAGATCTACCACTACAACTTCACGATCGACGGCGTCAGGACGATCGACCCCGGCAATCCTCAGCTGAAGACCGGGTCGACCCCGAGCACCATCACGAGCGTCCTTGAAATCACGAGCCCGTCGCCGGCGTTCTACGACGCGCAGCCGGTGCCGCATGGCGACATTCGCACGCACTGGTATCAGTCGAAATCGCTCAACAGCGTGCGCCGGCTCACCGTCTACACGCCGCCCGGCTATGAGAAGAACCAGGCATCGCGCTACCCGGTCGTGTATTTGTTTCACGGGGCCAATGCCGACGAGAACGCGTGGTATCGGCTGGGCCGGGCGAACTTGATTCTCGACAACCTGATCGCGGCCGGCAAGATCACGCCGTTCATCGCGGTCATGCCGTTCGGCTACGGTGTCCCGCCCGGCGGGCAGCAAACGGACAACACGGCGAAGTTCGGCAAGGATCTGATTGAGGATGTCATTCCGTTCATCCAGTCGAGCTACCGCGTCTACACCGACCGCGAGCGCCGCGCCATCGTCGGTCTCTCGATGGGCGGCGGCCAGGCGCTGAACATCGGCCTCAATCATCTCGAGCTTTTCAGCCACGTCGGCGGCTTCAGCGCCGCGATTGGGAACGCGGCGAACCATCCAAAGACGTACGCCACGCTGGTCGCCAATGCCAACGAGTCGAACCACAAGCTGAAGTTGCTGTGGGTCGGCTGCGGCACCGAGGACAGCCTGTTTGGCGCGTCGAAGAATTTTTCGGAGTGGTTGACGGCCAACCACATCAAGCACACGTTTCGCGAAACGGGCGGCGCGCACACCTGGATGGTGTGGCGCCGATATTTGAACGAGATTTCGCCGTTGTTGTTCAAGTAAGGACAGGGCTGAAGCCCTGTGCCACCGGTGCGGGCCGGACGAGAGTCGTGCGTTACCGCAGCAGGTGGCCGTATTTGATCCCGGTAGCGCAGGGCTTCAGCCCTGCCAAAACAAAGGGCGCGATGCGAAAAACGTTCACGGCGTTTCTCGTTCTGGTCGTGATGGTCACGGTCGGCTCTGACCTGCAGCTCGCGCAGCGGGGCCAGCCGGACCTCGAGCGGCAGTACACCGAAACCGTCCGACCGTTCACCGTGAAGTACTGTGTCAGCTGCCATGGCGAAAAGGGCCTTGCCGCGCAGTTCGACCTGCGGCCCTACACCACGATGGCCGCGGTCGTGAAGGATCATGAGCACTGGGCCGTCGTGCTCGACAAGCTTTCATCGAGTCAGATGCCTCCGGCGGCGTCGACGGCGCAGCCAACCGCCGAAGAGCGCCAGGCTGTGATCGCGTGGGTCGACGCCATGCGCAAGGGGGAAGCGCGCCGCCATGCCGGCGATCCCGGTCTCGTGCTGGCGCGCCGCCTGAGCAACGCGGAATACAACAACACCATTCGCGATCTGACCGGCCGCGACCTGAAGCCCGCGCGCGAGTTCCCTGTCGATCCGGCGAATCAATTCGGCTTCGACAATTCAGGTGAGTCGCTCGCGATGTCGCCGTCGCTCTTCACCAAGTACCTGCAGGCGGCACGCGAAGTCGCCAACCACATGGTGTTGAAGCCGAACGGGATCGCATTTGCCGCCCACCCGATGCTGGTCGAGACCGATCGCGATCGGTACTGCGTGAACCAGATCATCGACTTCTACCAGAGCCAGAACACGGACTACAGCGACTACTTCGTGGCCGCATGGCGCTACAAACATCGGGCCGCGCTCGGAAGCCCGAAAGCGACAATGGCCTCAATCGCCGCGGAACAACACGTCAGCCCGAAATACCTCGCGACCGTCTGGAAGACACTCGAGGAGTCCAAAGAAGCGATCGGTCCGCTTGCCAGGCTACAGGTGATGTGGCGATCGATACCCGGAACTCAGGTGGGTGCAGCGAAGCAAGGTGCGGACGCGATGCGCGATTACGTCGTGAAGCTGCGCAAGAAGATCGAGTTCACCTACACGCCGATTCGTGTGAAGGGGCTTGGCGAAACGGCGCAGCCCTTCCTGATGTATCGCAACCGGCAGTACGCGAACAACCGGACGAGTTACAACCGTGCCGCCTTGAGAGTGCAGGGCGAGGAGATGTCAGCCGAGGAGCTGGCGAAGCTGCAGACCAACGCGCCCGCCGGACAGTTCGATGCGATGGACAACCAGTCGAAGCTGGTAGCGGCGAAAGCAGAGACGGATCCGGACCTGATCGTTCCGGCGGGAAGGCGCGCAGAGTACGAAGCGGCCTTCGCGCGCTTCGCGGCGGTGTTTCCCGATTTCTTCTACGTTTCAGAGCGCGGCCGTTATTTCCCCGATTTGACGCGCGATACCGGGCGCCACCTGAGCGCCGGTTTCCATAACGTCATGGGCTACTTCCGCGACGACAAACCGCTGTACGACCTGTTGCTCGACGAGAAGCAGCAGAAACAGCTCGACGAGATGTGGCGCGAGCTCGACTTCATCGCCCTCGGCCTGACCAGGACGTTCATCCAGTTCTACCTGAATGAAAGCGGCGAGGCGCGCGGTCTGAGGCGCGAGGCCGAAGGGCCGCGCCCCGCGGACAAGGAGATTACGTCGGAAGCCGTGGTGCACGAGCTGGCTGCGGCGTACCGCGATCGCATCGCGCAGCTGAACAATGCCGAAGCCAACAAAGCCATCGACGAGCACTTCACGTGGGTCAATACGGAGCTGCGTTGGGTCGAGAAAACGAAGGTGGCGTCCGAGCAGACGCATCTGGATGCACTGGTCGACTTTGCGCGGCGCGCGTATCGAAGGCCGCTGACGCCGGGCGAGCGCACGGATCTCATTGCGTACTACCGCACGCTCCGCGACAAAGACGGGCTGTCGCACGAAGACGCCATGCGCGACTGCATCGTCGCGGTGCTGGTATCGCCCGACTTCGCGTATCGGATCGATCTCGTCGACGCGAACGATCGAATCCGGCCGCTTTCGGATCACGCGCTTGCCAGCCGGTTGAGCTATTTCCTCTGGGCCAGCATGCCGGACGAGGAGCTGCTCGCGGTTGCGGCGAAAGGCGACCTGCGGCGTCCCGAAGTGCTCGTGAGGCAGGCAAAGCGCATGATCAGGGATGCACG
Source organism: Vicinamibacterales bacterium (assembly GCA_963811435.1). Taxonomy (GTDB): domain Bacteria; phylum Acidobacteriota; class Vicinamibacteria; order Vicinamibacterales; family JAMQPK01; genus JAMQPK01. Next base: position 20,931 of record CAWERD010000002.1, on the reverse strand, counting down.
AGTGCGCGGCCTGGTGACCGAATTCGGCGGGAACTTCCTCGACTTCCGCCGCTTCGAAGAGCACAACGCGGTCGACCGCGAGCGCTTCTCGACGTTCAGCAACGATCTGCGCCAGGCCATGTTCGAAGAGCCTGTGCGTTTCATGCTCGACCTGGTGCAGCAGAACCGTCCGGTCACCGACCTCCTGCTCGGCAAGCACACATTCGTGAACCCCGTGCTGGCGAAGCACTACGGAATGCCCGACGTCGCCGGCAGCGCCGACACCTGGGTTCGCGTCGACGACGCCGACAAGTACGGACGCGGTGGCCTTCTGCCGATGGGAGTCTTCCTCACCAAAAATGCGCCCGGCCTGCGCACCAGCCCGGTGAAGCGCGGCTACTGGGTTGTGAAGACCGTGCTCGGCGAGCACATTCCGCCGCCGCCTGCGGCCGTGCCTGAGCTGCCGCGTGATGAAGCGAAACTCGATCTGCCGCTTCGCGAACTGCTGTCGAAGCACCGCGAGAACAAGGCATGCGCGGCGTGCCACTCACGGTTCGATTCGCTCGGCCTCGTGTTCGAGGGCTATGGCATGGTCGGCGAGCGGCGCACGAAGGACCTGAGCGGACGTGCGATCGACGATTCCGCGACGTTCCCTGGCGGGACAAGCGGCACCGGCATCGAAGGATTGCGCGCCTACGTTCAGGGCCACCGTCAGCAGGATTTCGTCGACAACGTGTCGCGCAAGCTCCTCTCATTTGCGCTTGGCCGCAGCCTGATGCTGTCGGATGACATTCTGATAGACAGCATGCGCGCCAGGCTCGTGAAAGACGGGTACCGATTCGACAGCCTGATCGACAGCATCGTCAACAGCTCGCAGTTCCGAAGCAAGCGCAGCGGAGAAGATCTCTCCGCGCGCCGATAGACGCCGGTGCGAGCGGCGCGGGGCGACGGGCCTCCGCGAGCGAGCGCCGAGGAGCGGGTGTTGGGGCCCCGCGACTAGACAATGAGGTCAACGATGAGAAACGGAACAATCTCGAGACGAACGGCGCTCCGGGGCCTTGGCGTCACGGTGGCGCTGCCGTGGCTCGAATCGATGGCATGGGCGGACGCTGCGCAGAGTCCGATTGCGGGCAGCACGGTCACGACGGCGGCGGGCACGTTCCCAAAGCGGTTCGCCGTGATGTTCATGGGCAACGGCATCAACGGTAATCACTGGTGGGCGCGCGGCCAGGGCGCCGAGATGAAGCTGGGCAGGACGCTACAGCCGCTCGAGCCGCTGAAACACAAGATCAACGTCATCAACGGCCTCTTCAACGAGATGGCGGTCGGCATCGGCATCCATCCCGGGCAGACGGGGTCGCTGCTCACGGGCGTCGACATCCAGAAGGGCGCCATCGTGAAGGCGGGCATCTCGATGGATCAGGTGCTCGCGAATCATGTGGGGCAGGACACTCCGCAAGCCAGCATCGTGCTCGCCTGCGAGCAGCCGATGACGGGCTATCACGAGACGAATTTCTCGATGGCTTACAGCTCGCATATCTCGTGGCAGAGCCCCGACTCGCCCGTTCCGAACGAAGTTTACCCATCGCTCGCATTCGACAGCCTCTTCGAGAACCGCGGCAGCCTCCGCTACACGAGCATTCTCGACCGCGTCAAGGACCGCGCTGCGAGCCTGAGCACACGGGTGAGCTCGACCGATAAGTCGAAGCTCGACGAGTACCTTACCAGCGTGCGCGAAGTCGAGCGCCGCATCGAGCGCATGCGCGCGATGAAGGACGAGGCGGAAGACACCGCGAAGCTGAAGAACAAGCCGGTGTTCGCCATGGACCGTCCGCAGAATGGGCTTCCCGAAGACCTCCGCGAGCATACGAAGCTGATGTGCGACATCGTCGCGCTCGCGTTCCAGACCGACAAGACGCGCATTGCGTCTCTTCTGCTGGCGCGCGACCTCTCGTCGCTTTACTATCCCTTCCTCGAAGTGCGTGAAGGGCATCACGGCGCGTCGCACGACGACTTGTCGGACGGCTACGAGCGAATTTCTCGGTTCCACCTCAGCCAGCTGGCGTATCTCGCGCAGAAGCTCGACGCCATGCCCGAGGGTGAAGGCACCGTGCTCGACAACTGCTGTCTGCTCTGGCTGTCGAACATGTGGGCCGGCTGGAAACACGACAACATGAAGGTGCCCGTGGTGACCGTCGGCGGATTCGGCGGTACGCTGAAGACCGGGCGGTCGATCGACTATCTCTACAAAGGCGACGAGAACCGGAAGCTCTGCAGCTTGTACCTGGGCATCATGGATCGCATGGGCGTCAAGCTCGACGCCTTCGGCGACGCGACGACCAGGCTGCAGGACCTCTAGCAAGCAGCAGGAGATCATCCGCCCTTTCTGTTCTAGGATTGGGTTCATGAGCTCGCTTGATTACGGCGATGTGCTGCTGCGCCTCGGCGCAGCTGTGCTGGTTGGCGCAGTCATCGGTTTCGATCGCGAAGTCCGGAACAAGCCGGCCGGCCTGCGCACGATGGCGCTCGTCGCGCTGGGTTCCGCCGTGTTGGTTCTGACAGCACTCGGCGGGGACGTCACTCCCGACTCCACCTCACGCGTCATCCAGGGCATCGTCACGGGCGTCGGATTTCTCGGCGCCGGCACAATCATCCGCGGGCAGACCGAAGAGTCTGTTCGAGGCCTTACCAGCGCGGCCTCCATCTGGCTCGCTTCGGCCATCGGAGTCGCGTGCGGCCTCGCGTTCTGGCCGCTCGTGATCGTGGCCTCCGGCTTCGGCATCCTGATCCTCGTCCTGGAACCGATCGATCGGTGGCTCAAGGCGATGACGTCGTGACGAGGAAACGGCGTGATCTCGACATCGACGAGGATCTGAACTTCCAGGACACGGAGTGGCTCGTCCAGCGCGTTGGGACCTGGCTGCTGTTTGCCGTAGTGGTCGGTGCCGCCCTGGGCCTGACCGGTATGGGCGGACCGTTCAGCAAGGGCGAGGCTGGACGGCGGGACGAGCCGGTGTTTGTCGAGTTCGAGCGTTTCGTGCGTCGAGGCGCGACGTCGACGATCATCCTGCACCTTCACAGCGCACCCGGTGCGGTCAGTTTCTGGGTGTCTGCACCGTACTTCGAGCACGTTCGTATCGACAGCGTGGCTCCTCAGCCCGGACGCGTGGCCGTCGAACAGGGCCGGCATGTCTACACCATCCAGAGCCGATCATCCGACGTGGCGATTACGCTGGTCGTGGAGCATCTGCGAATGGGCAAGATCGACGCGGCGGTCGGACTGGTCGATGGTCCGTCCGTGCAATTCAGCCAGGTGGCATTGTTTTGAGACGAGGTGGCAATGGATAGCGTCTTGCGCTCGGTAGCCGTCTACCTGTTCGTGCTTGTTGTGTTTCGCATCAGCGGCAAGCGATCGCTCAGCCAGATTACGACCTTCGACTTCATCCTTCTGTTGATCATCGGAGAAGCGACGCAGCAGGCGCTGCTCAACAACGACTTCTCGATCGTCAACGCATGCGTCGTCATCGCGACGCTCATCACGCTCGACGTCATCCTTTCGTGGCTGGAGAGTCGTCTCCCGGTGTTCGGCCGGGTGGTCAGCGGTCTTCCCGTCGTGGTCCTCGAACACGGGAAGCTGCTCGAACGTGCCGCCAAGCGCGAAGGCGTAACGCTGGCGGAGATTCTTGCAGCGGGGCGCGACAAGCACGGCCTCGAACGCCTGGAGCAGTTCAAATACGCGATCCTCGAACGGCACGGAGGCATTAGCGTGATACCTGCGGACGGTGCGCGCTAATAACAAACAGGAGATCAGGAGATCAGGAGAAATCGTTTTTCAGAAAGAATTCTTCTGGCTCTCCTGACCTCCTGTTTTAGTTTCGAAGTTTCCATTCCTTATCCGTGATGAGCCTCGCCTCTCTCCGCGAGAACAGGTAGTTCCACGCCCAGTTGAACAACACCGCCAGGCGGCTGCGGAAACCGATCAGCGAGTACACATGCACGACGAGCCAGAAAAGCCACGCGACGCGGCCGGTCAGCGCCACGCGGCCGATTTGCGCAACGGCGCGGCTCTTGCCGATGGTCGCCATCGAGCCTTTGTCCTTGTACACGAACGGCTGTCTCGGATCGCCGACGAGGTCGCACAAAATCATCCTGGCGGCATGTTGACCGGCTTGAATCGCGGCCGGCGCGACGCCGGGCAGCGGTGTTCCCGGCGCAATTTCGAGCGACGCCATATCGCCGACGACGAAGACGTTCGGGTGTCCGGGGATCGAGAGATCGGTGTTCACCTTGATGCGCGACGCACGATCGGTTTCCGGCGCCGGCGTGATTTTCAATCGCTCGGCCTGAACGCCAGCTGCCCAGAACACAGTGCGTGCGGCGAGGCGTTCGGTCCCAATCGTGACGCCTTCGGCGTCGATGGCATCGACCCTGGCGCTTGTACGCACCTCGACGCCAAGCTCGACGAGATCGCGGCGTGCGTGCTCGGAAAGCTCTTCCGAAAACGTCGTCAGCACCCGCGGCGCTGCTTCGAGCAGCACGATGTGCGATTTGGCAGGATCGATGCGGCGGAAGTCGCCGCGCATGGCCGTGCGGCTGATGTCGGCGATGGCTCCGGCGAGCTCCACGCCGGTTGGACCGCCGCCGACGATCACAAACGTGAGATACGCGCGCTGTCTGTCGTTATCGAGCTCGTTCTCCGCAAGCTCGAACGCCACGAGCATGCGGCGCCTCATCTCGGTCGCCTGCTCCAGCGTTTTCAGGCCCGGCGCATACTCTTCCCATTCGGGATGGCCGAAATAGCTGTGGCGCGCGCCGCACGCGAGAATCAGGTAATTGAACGGAATTTCGTGCCCTTCGCCGAAGACAATCTGCTTCTCGAGGTGAACGCCCTCGACGTGACCGAGATGGATGACGACGTTCGGCGCGTTTCTGAACTGCACACGGATAGGCACTGCGATGTCGGAAGGGTTGAGTCCAGCCGTTGCCACCTGATAGAGCAACGGCTGGAACAGATGATGGTTGCGATGATCGATCAGGACGACCTGAAGGCCGTCCTTGTTGGCGAGCCCTTTCGCGGCGTTCAGTCCTCCGAAGCCGGCGCCGACAATGACTGCGACCTTGGACATTGCGACCGGCTACCGGCGATCAGCCACCAGCTAGGACACGCGCTCGATCCTCACCGACTTCATGACGACCGGCTTCACTGGCTTGTCACCCGGTTGAGTCGGCACCTTGCCGATCGCGCGAAGGACGTCCATGCCTTCCACGATTTCGCCGAACACGCTGTGTTTGTCGTCGAGATGGGTCGGCGCACCGAGAGTGATGAAGAACTGTCCGCCGTTGGTGTCGGGACCGCGATTGGCCATCGACAGAATGCCGGCTTTGCTGTGTCGCAGCTTGGGATTGAACTCGTCCTCGAATGTGAATCCCGGGCCCCCCGTGCCGGTGCCCTCGGGGTCGCCACCCTGAATCATGAAGCCGGAGATGATGCGATGGAACGTCAGGTTGTTGTAGTAGGGCCGCCGCACCAGGCGACCGGTCCGCGGATCGGTCCACTGCTTCTTGCCTTCGGCGAGGCCCACGAAGTTTTCCACCGTTTTCGGCACTTCCTTGTCGAACAGCCGCGCAATCATCAGGCCGTGGTTCGTCGTGATGTGCGCGTAGACGCCGGGGCCATATTTCGAGGCCGACGGATCGAACACAGGCGGCTTCAGCGCCGATGCCGGTGCGTCAGATACCGCAGGTGGCTTTTCGCCTGACGGTGCAGGGGTCGCCGGTGTTTCAGGGGCCGGCGTGGCGGGTGCCGGCGTGGCTGGTGGCGGTGTCGTGGGCGCAGGCGTCGCGGCGGGCGTTTCGGCGGGGCGTGCCGGCTCCGGCGCGCCTCCGCAGCCGACAGCAACCAGTGCGAGCCCGCAAACCAAGGCGGAAATCCATCTCGTCATCGAAAACTCCTTATTCAATAGAATAGTCATCCTAGCATGGGCATTTCCCGTTATCGGTACCTGCACTACGACGTGTTCACGGATCGGCGCTTTGGCGGGAACCAGCTCGCGGTTTTCCCGGAGGCGGCCGGACTCTCGTCCGAGACCATGCAGCAGATTGCGCGGGAGATCGGTTTTGCAGAGACGACGTTCGTGACCGCGGCCGAAGAGGATGGCACCGATGTGCGCATGCGCATCTTTACGCCCGGCAACGAGATGCCGATGGCCGGTCATCCCGTCGTCGGCAGCACGTTTGCGCTGGCGCGCGAGGGACGCATCGCGCGGGGCAGAGCCGACTGGTCGTTCGGGTTGAACATCGGTCCGATTCCTGTTGCGCTCGACTGGATGGGCGATCGGCTGAACTTCGCCTGGATGACGCAGCGCAATCCCGAGTTTCGACGGACGTTCGACGACGTCGGCGCCATTGCCAGGGCTCTCGGTGTTCGCGACGAGGATATTCGTGCAACGGGGCTGCCGGTGCAGGAAGTTTCATGCGGCGTGCCGTTCGTCATCGTGCCGATGCAGACGCGGGCGGCCGTCGATAGCGCGATCCCCGACGTCCGCTTGATGAACTTCGAAGCGTATCTGTTTACGACCGATCGCGGTGACGGCAGCGATTCGGCGACCACATATGCGAGGATGTTCGCTCCCGCGTTCGGTATCTACGAAGATCCGGCCACGGGCGGCGCAAGCGGACCGCTCGGCTCGTATCTCGTGCGCCATTCGCTCGTGGCACCCGAGAAGGCGCAGGCGATCTTGAACCTGCAGGGAGTCAAGCTCGGGCGTCCGAGCTGGATTCACATCTCGATCAATTCTGTGAACGGCGACATCACGCGCGTGCGCGTCGGCGGTAATTCGGTCTTCGTCGCCGAGGGGACGATGGAAGTGGAGGACTAGGCGTGCTCACCGACTACGATCTTCATCTGTTCAATGAAGGCACGCTGCATCGCGCCTACGAAAAGCTGGGTGCGCATCGTCGCGAGGTGGACGGCAAGATGGGCGTGCACTTCGCCGTGTGGGCGCCGAACGCCGCGCAGGTGAGCGTCATCGGCGACTTCAACGGCTGGAATCCGGCCTCGCACCCGATGCGCAGCCTTGGCGTCAGCGGCATCTGGGAGATCTTCGTGCCCGATGTCGGAGACGGCGAGCGATACAAGTACGAGATTCGATCGCGCGAAGGTGGCGCCCGCCTGCAGAAGGCCGATCCGTACGGCGTGTTTTTCGAGTCGGATGGAAGCGGCGCGGCCATCGTGTGGGATCTCGACCGCTACACCTGGCGCGACAAGGTCTGGATGGAGGAGCGGCCGCGCAGGAACAGCTGGCTCGATCGCCCGCTGACGGTGTACGAGCTGCATCTGGGTTCGTGGAAGCGTGTCCCCGAGCGGGGCGGCGGCCCGCTGACCTATCGCGAGATGGCCGAGCAGATCATCCCATACGTCAAGGACCTGGGTTACACGCACATCGAGCTGCTGCCGGTGCTGGAACATCCGTTCGCCGGATCGTGGGGCTACCAGGTGACGGGATTTTTCGCGCCGACGAGCCGCTTCGGTCCGCCCGAAGATTTCAAGGCGTTCGTGGACGAATGCCACCTCAACGGCATCGGCGTCATTCTCGATTGGGTGCCGGGGCACTTTCCAAAAGACGCGCACGGTCTCGCACAGTTTGACGGCACCGCGCTGTACGAGCATCAGGATCCGCGTCAGGGAGAGCACCGCGAGTGGGGCACGCTGATCTTCAACTACGGCCGGCACGAAGTGCGCGCGTTTCTGCTGAGCAGCGCGCTGTTCTGGCTCGACGAATATCACATCGACGGGCTTCGCGTCGACGCGGTCGCGTCGATGCTGTACCTCGACTACTCGCGCAAGGACGGCGAGTGGCTGCCCAACGAGTACGGCGGCCGGGAGAACCTCGAAGCGATGGAGTTTCTCCGTCAGCTCAACGTGCAGACGCACGCGCAGCATCCTGGATCGATTACGGTCGCCGAAGAGTCGACGGCGTGGCCCGGCGTGACGCGACCGGTGCATCTCGGCGGGCTCGGCTTCACCTACAAATGGAACATGGGTTGGATGCACGACATGCTGGAGTACGTCAGCAAGGATCCGGTGTACCGCCGGTGGGCGCACAACGACCTGACGTTCTCGCTGCTCTACGCCTTCACGGAGAACTTCATCCTGCCGTTCTCACACGACGAAGTCGTGCACGGCAAGCGCGCGATGCTCGACAAGATGCCCGGCGACATCTGGCAGAAGCGCGCGACCTTGCGGGCGCTCTACGGCTACATGTGGGGCCATCCCGGCAAGAAGCTCATGTTCATGGGGTGCGAATTTGCGCAGTGGCGCGAGTGGAACCACGACGAGAGCCTCGACTGGCACCTCCTGCAGTATCCCGAGCACCGCGGTGTGCAGCACTGGGTGCGCGATCTCAACCGGACCCTGGCCGAACAGCCCGCGCTGCATCAGGTGGACTTCGATCACACGGGCTTCGAATGGATCGACTGCAGCGATTTTGAGGGCAGCGTCGTGTCGTTCATCCGCCGCGCGCACAATGCATCGGACTACGTGATCGTGGCCGTCAACTTCACGCCAGTGCCCAGGCACGATTACGTCATCGGCGTGCCCGAAGAAGGCCGCTATGTCGAGCTTCTGAACAGCGACGGCGAAATCTACGGCGGCAGCAACCTCGGCAACAGCGGCATCATTCAATCGGAGCCGAAGCCTGCCCACGGCCGGCCGCACCGGCTGTCGCTCGTGCTTCCGCCGCTGGCCTGCCTGATCCTGAAGCGTGAGTGAGCCGTACTCCCGATCCGTCGTCCTGACCTGTATTACCACCGCAACCTTCACGGATCTCGTCGCGTACTCGGTCGCGGTTCCCGTCCTGCCCGACTACGCGACCCGGTTCAACGCCAGCCCGACGATGATCGGGCTGCTGTTCGCGTCGTTCGGCGTCACCCTGCTCGTCCTCTCCATTCCGATGGGCGCCATCTCCGATCGAGTGGGACGCAAGGGACCGATGATCTTCGGCCTCGCGCTCCTCGCCGCGGCGACGCTGGTATTCGCGTACGCACAAACGCTCGAGATGCTGTTTGTCGCGCGGCTCCTTCAAGGAGCCGCCGACGGCATGACGTGGATTGTGGGCTTTGCGATGATCGCCGACCTGTACGGCCCGGAGGAGCGCGGCCGTGCGATGGGACTGGCGATGGCCGGCAGCACGCTCGGCATCATCATCGGCCCGGTCATCGGCGGATGGCTGTACGAGATTGGCGGCATCCGCCTGCCGTTTCTGTTCGTGGCCGCAATGGCTGTCGTTGATCTCCTTGTGTTTGCCGCCGTTGCGCCCGCCACTCGCGGGTCGGGAACATCGATACCGATGCGGCGCGTCCTGACGCACCGCCCCGTGGCGATTTGCGCGCTTGTCGTGATTGCGGGGGGCGGCACCATCGCGATGCTCGAGCCGGTGGTTCCGCTCCTTCTCGAGAAGCGGCTCGGCCTGGGCCCGGCGGCGATCGGCACGCTGTTTGGCATCGCCTCGGTTGCGTCCACCACGATGCATCCACTTTACGGAAGGTTGAGCGATCGATGGGGCGGCCGGCGCTTGATGATGGTCGGTCTCATCGGATCTGCGCTGGTGCTGCCGCTGTTGAGCTTTGCCACCGATTTCCGCTCGGCTGCGTTTGCGATGGTGCCGATGTGGATGGTGTTCAGCATGATCGTCACCCCCTCGCTCGCATACATGGCCGAGGTCGCATCGGCGGCAGGCTTTGAGTCGTACGGCGTGGTGTATGGGGTGTACAACATGGCGTGGGCCGTCGGATTGATGGTGGCGCCGGCCCTCGGCGGGTTTCTCTTCGAGCGCGTCGGGTTCGAGGCGCTGTCGATCGGCTGGGGGATTCTGCTCGTCGTGATCGGCGTCGTCCTCGCGCGCATGAAGCTCGGTTGATTAGACAGGCCTGAAGGCCTGTGCCACCGATGATGGGTTGATTGTTTCTAAAAGGCTTGTGCCACCGAGGGGCTGATTGGACAAAGGCCCGTGCCACCGATGATGGCAGGCCGCGCACTGGTGGCACAGCGCTTCAGCGCTGTCCTCGCGCGGAAAAAAAGCGGTCGGCGATCAGATTCGTAATTGTCAATTGCAAATGCCCCGGGGCATTTCCCGTCGTTGCACGCGATTGCACATGAGGACCGTACAGAACTTTCCTTCTTGTTCCTTTCGACCGATAAAGAATCTGAGACGACAGTGGGTACGAACGGTCAGCCGGATTCGGCGACGAACCTGACGTTCACGAAGTTCATCTTCGTGCTGCCGTATCAGGACGATGCCGCGACGCAGGCAAAGATTCGCGCGGCCGGCTCCAATGTGAGCCGCGGCTTTTTCAACGACTACGATGCCGACGGCTCGCGCGACGTGCAGCCGCAGGAGACCATTCAATTCCTCACGGCCGAGACAGCCGCGCCCAGGCGTCACGGGATCGGAGCGGCGCGCTATGTCGCGCACGTGTCGGCCAATTACCGGCCACGGCTCGTCGAAGTGGCCTGCGACCTGAAGCGCCGCCTGGGCGATAGCGCCGACATCATCATCCTCGACGGAGCCGAACGCGCGCCGCGCTACAGCAGCGCTGAGATGCGTACGTTCGCGTACAAGGCGGCTCTCTCGCGCCAGTCTGGCCGGTTGTCGGGCAACGCGATCATCATGCCCATGAACAAGACGGCGGCGTGGTGGGAGAAAACGGCGCTCGAGCGCCACTCGTACTTCTATCCCCATCACGAAGATTCCAGCGGTTCGCCGGTGAAAGGGCACGCCAAGTCTGCAGAGGCGGGCATCACGAAGGTGTTTCGCCGGCTCTATCACAACCCCGACGGCTATCAGCGTCCGAACGAATTCGACTTCATCACGTACTTCGAATGTACGGATGAGAACGTCCCGGTGTTCGATCACATCTGCCGCGCGCTGAGGGACGAACGTCAGAATCCGGAGTGGAAGTACGTGCTGGAAGGGCCGGAGTGGCGGGGCAAACGGGTGCTTCGCTGGTAATGGCAGATGGCAGACTGCAGATGGCAGACCCTAACTAATCCCTGGACATTTTTTCGATTTCCTTCCATTCGGCGTCTGTCACCGGCATGACCGACAGACGCGGCAGCCGCGTCAGCGGGAACGTCGTAAACGCCTTCGAGGCTTTGATTTCGGCGAGCGTGACCGGCCTCTTGAGCGCCTGAACCGGGGCAACGTCGACTACCGACAGCTTGCCTGACTTGTCTTTCGGATCGGGATACGCGTCGCTCGTCGCCCGGGCGACGCCGACCACCGCTTTCTCGTTCCCGGTGTGGTAGTAGAAGATCCGATCCCCTTTCTTGACGCTCCGGAGGTGCTTCTGTGCAAGCGGGTTCCTGACCCCCGCCCACGCCGTCCCGCCGTCCCTGGAAAACTCTTCGAAGCTGTAGCTCGACGGTTCCTCTTTGAAGAGCCAATTCATGTGCACTAGACTACCCCGTGCAGCTCCCGGTGGGACATCGCCAATTTAGGAGGCCGTTATGAAGCGTGTGCTCTCGATTGCGTCCGTGCTCTTCGCATTTGCGTTCGCGGTGTCACTGGCCGCGCAAGCTCCGGCAAAGATCGGATCTGAAGCCGACTATGCCGCAACCATGAAAGAGATCGGCTCGCTCAACGGCGGGCTGACCAAAGCCATCAAGGGCGGCGACGCCGCTGAAGCCGGCAAGGCCGTCCCGCGGATGGAGGTCCTGTTCAAGAGCGTCCACGCCTACTGGGCCGACAAGAAGGTCGCCGATGCCACGACCGCCGCGATGACGGCAGTGACCTCGCTTGGGGCGATCTCGAAAGCGCTCGCGGCCAATGACATGACCGCGGCCGAAGCAGCGCGCACCACGCTCGCCGCGCAGTGCATGGGCTGCCACAAGGAACATCGCGAGAAGACGCCTGAGGGCGGCTGGAAGATGAAGTAAGTCGGACAGTCGTCAGTCGGCAGTCAGCAGTCAGCAGTCGTCAGTCGTCAGTCGTCAGTCGAGAGTAAGGGCAGCGCAACGCCTCGCCCTTACTCTCGTCTAGCCCAGCCCTAAGCCCTCCGCCCTAAGCCCTAAGCCCTCAACCCTGAGCCCTGAGCCTTCGATTTAGCGGGTTCCAGATCGAACAGCGCAATCACCGCGCCTTCAATCCGATTGTCCGCGCTCTTGTACGGGCGAATCCTGAGTGAGTAGGATTTTCCGTCGGTGTCCTTCACCGTGCGCTCCATGGGCGTGACGGTGTCGATCACTTCGGCAATCATCGCCAGCAGCTCCGGAGACACGACGTTCGTGCTGATCTGCGAAAACGGCCGTCCGATGTCGCCGGGAATCAGGTTGAAGACTTTTTCGGCCATCGGCGTAAACCGCCTGATGCGTAAGATCGCGGGACACGATGACGATGGCAATCTGCACGCTGGCGAGCAGGTTCAGCAAATCCGCGTTGACGCGCGTCAGCTCTTCATTGCGTCCGTGCAGCTCGTCGTTCACGGTGTTGAGCTCTTCGTTGGTCGACTGCAGCTCTTCCTTGGCCGTATCCAGCTCCTCGTTGGTGCTCTGCAGCTCTTCGTTGCTCGAGAGGATTTCCTCGTTCGCCGACTGCAGTTCTTCGTTGGCCGCCTCGAGCTCCTGAATCGTCGACTGAAGGTACTCGCGTGTGGCTGCGAGCTCCTCTTCGAGCTTCGCAACGCGCTTGCCCTGAGGCTCTGGCGCGGCCGCCGGCCTTCCCGGCTCTCGAGTCCTTCTTGAGCGTCGCCCTCGGCGTCTCGAACAGCACGAGATAGAAGGTCTGGTTCGGCTGCGCGATCGGCATCACTTCGATCTCGACGTCGTGCCAGTCGGTGCCGTTCCGCACGCGCAGGCCCTGACGCCGCGTGGCCTTGCGCGTCTTGCGGGCCGTCTGCAGCGCCGTGCGCAACCCGTGCAGCAGACCTTCGCGCGCAAGCTTCAGCACATGGAAACTGGGCTCGCCGGGCGACGGCTCCAGGTACGGGCCCGTCTGGCCGTTGAACTGCACGATATGAAAATTGTGATCGACAAGCACGCTGGGAGGAGCGTAGCGCTCGATCACGATGCGGTTGGCTTCGTTGAGCACGACGCGCGCGTGTGACTGCGCGCTGCGGGCCGGCCGAACGACGCTGTCGGTTCGAACGGACATCGCCGAGACATCCAGCTCTGCCGCGCGTGTGACGACTCCGGGCTTCTTTTTGAAGATCGGGTATTTCTTGTCCATGAGGGAAAACAGCTCGCTGTGGTAACCGATGCTCTCGGCGTGGCCGAGCAGAAGAACACCGTTCGGCTTCAAGGCATAGTGGAACATCGACAGCAGCTTTTTCTGCAGTCGCATGTCCATGTAAATGAGTACGTTTCGACAGCATATCAGGTCGAGCCGCGAGAACGGCGGATCGCGTGTCAGATCCTGGCGCGCGAAGACGCACATGTCGCGCAGCGATTTGGTGACTCGATAGCCACCTTCGCCTCTGGTGAAAAACCGTCGCAGCCGTTCGGGCGAGACGTCCGCGGCGATCGACGGCGGATACAGTCCATGCCGGGCGAACTCGACCGCCGACTCGCTGACGTCTGTACCGAAAATCTGCACGCGCGCCTCGCCCGGCCGATCGCCGATCGTCTCGTAGATGAACATCGCGAGCGAATACGCCTCTTCGCCGGTCGCGCACCCGGCGACCCAGGCGCGAAGCGGCGCGCCGGCGGCAGTGTCGATGTCCGGCAGCAGATTCGGCGAGCGCGGCAAACGCCTCTGGTTCGCGGAAGAACCGCGTGACGTGAATCAGCAATTCGTTGTGCAGATTCACGACTTCGGCGGGCGTCTGCTCGAGAAACGTGATGTAGGCCTCGGCGTCGGCCATCCGCAGGAGGGTCATGCGTCTGAAAAGGCGCCGGATGATCGTGGGCGTCTTGTAGTGCATGAAGTCGACGCCGCACGCCGGCAGGAGCAGCGCGAACACCCGTTCGAGCTGTTCTTCGGTGATCGTGGGCTCGATGTGGCGCGTGCCCGCCGGCGGTGGCGGCGGGTAGGGATGCTTCGCGATCTGCACGAGCTTGGTCGCGATGTCCCTCGGCGAAAGCACGAGATCGACCATCTGTGTGGCGATCGCAGAGCGCGGCATGCCGTCGTATTTCGCCGTCGACGGATCCTGCGCGACGGTGATACCGCCCATGGACTTGATTTCGCGCACGCCGGCGGAACCATCCGATGCCGTCCCCGACAGCACGACGCCAATCGCGTGATTCTGGAGCGTGCGGGCGAGCGAGCGGAAGAAAAAATCGATCGGCGTGTACTGCGTGCGATCTTCGGGGCGCGGTCCCAGGTGAAGATGGCCATCGACGAGCTCCATCTGCACGTTCGGCGGCACGACGTACAAGTGATTCGCCTCGAGCCGGACACCCTCGACCGCCTCGCTGACCGGCAATTTCGAGTACCCGGCAAGCAGCGAGGCCAGCGAGCTGGCGTGCTGGGGGGCCAGATGCTGGACGAAGACCATGGCAAGCTTGGGATCCGGGGGCATCGCGTCGAGCATCTGCGTGAACGCTTCGAATCCGCCCGCCGATGCGCCGATGCCGACGATGCTGAAGTCGGGCGGCACATCGGTGCGCTCGACCGGGATGCGGATTTTTCGCGAGACTTTCGAACGTGGGCGCGCGGCGCGGCGTTTCCTGATATCGTGTCTTCTCGGCATGGGGTCGTCAAAGTGCCGTGGGAAGCGTTTTGCGACATGTCCGGCACAGACGATGCAATTCTGTAATTATTGATCCGGGTTCCCAACCCCTTAAATCTTCTTTCGCAACGGAGAGAGCGTGATGCAGCTAGCCAAGGCAGCGCAACCAGTTACCGCCGTTCCCAGCCAGTGGGGAATGAACACATTGCTGTCGTCATTGCCTACAGAAGACTTCCAGAGAGTGTCTTCTCAGCTGACATGGCGTCCATTAAAAGTACGCCAGACGCTGCATAAGAACGGCGACCCGATCAGTGAAGTGTTCTTCCCGGGCCGATCGGTGTGTTCGATCACAAACGCCATGGAGGACGGGGGTGTCGTCGAAGTGGCGACCGTCGGCCGTGAAGGATTGGTGGGCATTGGCGCGGTCCTCGGCAATTCGATCGCGGCGGGTGAGGCCTTCGTCCAGGTCGCTGGCGAGCCCGCAGGGGTCATGAGCATCGACGCGTTCCGGCGCGAAATGGAACGCCGCGGCCCGTTTTATGAGGTGGTGTCACGCTATTCACAGGCGTTTGTCGCATTGCTCATGCAGTCGGTCGCCTGCAACGGCCTGCACTCTGCCGAAGAGCGCTGCTGCCGGTGGCTGTTGATGACGCACGATCGCATCGGCCAGGACGAATTTCCGCTGACGCACGAATTTCTGGCGATCATGCTGGGCGTCCGGCGTCCCACGGTGACGCTCGTCATGGCCGAGCTCGCGCGGGCCGGCACCGTCTCACACGTGCGCGGGCACGTGCGCATCGTCGATCGCGAGGGCCTGGAAGCGGCCTCGTGCGAATGCTATCGAAACGTACGAGCCGTGTTCGACCGTTTGCTGCCGCACAGCGAGCGTCCCAGTGTCGCGCTCGCCCAATAAGCTGCTCGCCGCGTTGTCGCCGAAAGAGTACCGGCGCATTGCGCCGCGCCTGCATACCATTCGACTGAGCAACGGCAGCGCGCTCCCTCATTGCGGCGTCGGACGCGTCTACTTTCCCGGCACGGGGGTCTCGTCGATCATGAGCCGCATGTCCGACGCCAGCACCATCGAAGTGGCGTCGGTCGGCAGTGAAGGGATTGTCGGAGTGCCCATCCTTGGGGGCCGGTTGGCCGCGGGCCCCTACCTGCAGGTTTCTCACGGCACAGTGCAGTACATGGCGCTGAACGTGTTCGAGTCGTTCTGTCAGGGCTCGGAGCTGGGCAGGGCCGTCGATCGGTTCTGCGGCACCTTCATGAAGTCGGTCATGCAGCTCATTGCGTGCAACCGCCTGCATCCCATGGAGGCGCGATGCTCGCGATGGATCCTGTGGACCCACGAGCGCCTCGGACGCGCCCGGTTCGAGCTGACACAGCCCTTTCTCGGCAAGGCGATCGCTGCCCATCCCGGGGAGCTCTCCCGCTTCATGGCGCGGCTCGCTGACCAACACATCCTCAGGTACGATGCCGCGACCCTGACGCTCCTCGATCCGATCGCGTTACGACGTCTTGCGTGCAGCTGCTATGACGCGCTGAAGAAAAATGCGGCGACCAGGCGCGTGCGGCAATCGCGGAACAGGGTTCAGGCGGCCAACGTCGTGCGGATGCAGCCGACGACGATGTGCACGCTGTGCGGACTGACGCGTGACTGCCCGCACAAAAGCCACGCCGAATGCCTGCATGCGATCGATCTCGAGCTCCGTACGCTGATGGCACGCGTGAAGCTGCTCACGGGGCAGCGAAGGCAGCTCGCCGACGAATCCATCCAGAAGTTCGACAAGTTCCTGACCCAACGTCAGCACTCCTGAGCTGGCCAGCTCTTTGCTGTTCCATTCCTCCGCGGCTGAAGCCGCGTCACCAATTGATACACGCACGTTACTGGTGCGTTTTTCCGAAAGGAATGGAAATGCCCGCTGAAAATCTTCAGGAACTATTCGTCAACGAGCTTCGAGACATCTACGATGCGGAAAAGCAGCTGACCAAGGCGCTGCCGAAAATGGCCAAAGCGGCTGAAAGCGACGAACTGCGCGCGGCGTTCGAGGGACATCTCGACGAGACGCGCGGCCATGTCGGCAGGCTCGAAGAAGTCTTCAAGCTGCTCGGCATCGCGGCCCGCGGCAAGCCCTGCGAAGGCATGAAGGGCCTCATCAAAGAAGGCGAAGAGGTCATGGAAGAGCTGGAAGGGACAACGCTCGACGCGGCGCTGATCGCATCGGCGCAGAAGGTCGAGCACTACGAGATCGCCACTTACGGTACGCTTGCGACCTTTGCCGAAGTGCTCGAGATGCAGGAGGCCAAGAATCTTCTCGGGCAGACCCTCGAAGAAGAGAAAACGGCCGACGAGAAGCTGACGAGCATTGCCATTCAAATCAATCCTGAGGCCGAGGTCGAGGATCAGGAAGACGAAGGGCGGATGGCGACGACGGCCAGTCCGCGGAATAACCGCGGTGGATCGGCGGGCGGTCGCAAGAACTCACAGGCAAGAAAGCGCTGAAGGTTCCGGGTTCCGAGGTTCCGGTTCCGGTAAGTTCCGGTTCCGTTAGTTCCGGTTCCTTAGTTCCGTTTCCTGGTTCTGGTTCCGAGTTCTGGTTCCGAGTTCTGGTTCGTAGATTCCGCAGTTCCATGTCCGCGAACGCGAATGTAGAACGAGAACTGGAACTGAACTTGGAACCTGAACCTTGGAACTGGAACCCGGAACGCGGAACTGATTGGCTTGCCAACCGTAGCTCGGTGCGAGCGATTGGTGGTCCGCCTTCGCGCTGCGCGCTTCGGCGCGACAGCCTTCGCCAGGCTTGCCGAGCCGAAGCTCACGCTTCGGGGTCAGGTCCCGTGGTTTTACAAGCGAAGGCTGGCGGAGAGAGAGGGATTCGAACCCTCGGTAGAGTTTCCCCTACACACGCTTTCCAAGCGTGCTCAATCGACCACTCTGACATCTCTCCGTTTAGAATCAATCACTTGCGAGCGGTCTGGAACAGTGTAACGCAAAACCCTCCTTCAAATGCTTAGGTTCGTGGATGCGGTTTGCATTCAGCAGTTTACCGAGACGGGTCATCGTGGCATCAGTCGAAATTGTGTAGCACCTCGTATCTCAAAAAATCACTTACGGTGATTTCGATCGTGCGACACGCGACTTCGACTCCAGTGCTGCTCTTCATCACGTTTCAAGCTCTTTCCGAATCTTGGGACGTACCTATTTGCCAAGCAGGTCGACGCTCCTCAGGAACGTCTGGTGCGGCATGCCGCCGACGTCCACATGCAGGATCTGTCGGCGAGCGCCCGAGCCGCTCGGTGGAGCTCCATTTCGCGGCCGGGCCCGAACGGGCACCGGCCGATTTCTGCTGAACCGGCCACCACCTCCCTGCGGACGGCCGGCTCGCCGTGGAGAGCACCGTTGCCCAGCTTGATCAGCGCGTCCAGGCGGCGGTTCCGCGGTCGTCAAGCGAGTGAACCAGGTCCTTGGAAAGCCACTGTTTCTGGGGACCATCCCCCTCGGATCGTCTTGGGCGCGCGGGTCTTCCCCCGCCGGAAGGCAGGCGATTTGATCGGCTGAGCCCCGTAAAAGATAATGCTCGGCACGCCGAATGGGCGGCCAGATTCCGATCCATGACGAACATCCCGACGGAGCCGATTGGCAGCATCCCGCGACCGCTGTCGCTGATTCAGGCGATCGCGGCCGATCCTCAGGATCCGGCCCTGGACGCGCTGTATGACGCGGCCGTTCGCGACACAATCGCGCAGTTCGAGGTCACCGGATCGCCGGTGATTACGGACGGTGAGCAGCGCAAGTACCACAACTTCTGGACGTATTGCGTCCAGGGACTTGCCAACGCCGCTCCTGACGGTTTCAAGATTCCCTTCGCGGCGGGCCACACCCGCCGCATGCTTCGCCTCACCGGCGGCCCGTTCCGCTATCACACCTACGCGGACCGCTATCTCGAGGTGGCCCTCCGATACGCGCATCGGCCGGTCAAACAGGCGGTGATCTCGCCGTCGGCGTTAAGCCTGATGTACCCGCCGGAACCGATTCCGGGGTACTCCCGTGAACAATTCATCGCTGATCTGTTGCGCGAGCACGAGACCGAGGTTCGCGACTGCCTGCGCAAGGGTGCCCACCGCGTGCAGATCGACTTCACGGAGGGCCGCCTCGCAGTCAAACTCGACCCGTCGGGCGAGCTGCTCCACCGGTTCATCGATCTCAACAATCTTGCACTCTCACGTTTTTCCGTCGAGGACCGCCGGCGAATCGGGGTGCACACGTGTCCAGGCAGCGACCTCGATTCGACGCACAGTGCCGACGTGGACTATGCCGCGCTGCTTCCCAGCCTGTTTGAGCTCATGGCCGGGTCCTTCTTCGTTGCGCTGGCTCGAGAAAAAGATCCCGCCCATGTCCTCCGAATCATCCGCGATCATCTCAAGCTTGATCAGATGGTGTTCGTCGGCGTGATCGATCCGACCAACCCGCGCGTTGAGACGGCCGAGGAAGTCTGCGAGCGAGTATTGCAGGCCGTCGAGTACATTCCGCTGGCGCAATTGGGCACCTGCGACGACTGTGGGTTCGCGCCCTTCTGTGACGACACGACCACGACCCGGGAGACCGCGTTCGCGAAGATTCGCGCGCGCGTCGAGGGGACGGCGATGGCGAGCGCACAACTCCAGGCTCATTGATGGCATCCGACGAGGACGAGGACGCACGGCTTCGCGCTGCTGCCCTACAAAACGCTCAGAGCATTCTCGTGGCGCGACGCCGCGCCGAAGACGCACTGCGCCAGCAATCGGAATGGCTCCGCACGACACTGGCGAGCATTGGCGACGCCGTCATCACGACAGATGCCGATGGCCGCGTGACGTTCATGAACGCCGTCGCACAAGCGCTGACCGGCTGGTCGCAGACGGACGCCCTCGGGCACCTGCTACCCGAAGTATTCCAGATCATCCACGCAGACACGCGAGAGCCAGTGGACGACCCCGCCATGCGTGCGTTGCAGACGGGCTCGACGGTTCGTCTGGCTAATCACACGGTACTTCTCGCTCGAACGGGAGAGCAGCATGCCGTTGATGACAGCGCAGCGCCGATTCGAGACGAGACGGGAGCTACCGTTGGAGCAGTGCTGGTGTTCCGTGACGTGTCCGAGCGGAGACGCACCGACCTCGCGCGCGCTCATCTTGCCGCCATCGTCGAATCCTCCGACGACGCGATCGTCAGCAAGACGCTGCAAAGCGTGATTCTGTCGTGGAACGACGGGGCTGAGCGGCTGTTTGGGTACACGGCGGAGGAAGCTGTCGGGCAGCCGATTACCATGCTTATCCCGTCTGATCGGCTTGGTGAAGAGGAGCACATCCTCGAGCGAATTGTTCGCGGTGAACGCATCGAACATTTCGAGACGGTGCGGGTGTGCAAGGATGGACGCCTCATCGACATTTCGCTGACGATTTCGCCAATTCGGAACGCCGAAGGAACCATCATCGGCGCATCAAAGGTTGCGCGTGATATCTCGCATCGCAAGAGTCTCGAAGCTCGCAATACCGAACTTCGTGAACGTGAGCACCGCGCCCGGCAAGAGGCTGAAGCCGCCAACCGTGCCAAGGACGAGTTCTTGGCCATGCTCGGGCATGAGCTGAGGAATCCCTTGTCGCCGATTCTGACCGCCTTGCAGTTGATGAAGCTGCGAGGCGGCGGACTGGAGCGGGAGCGTGAGGTCATCGAGCGCCAAGTCGGTCATCTGACGCGGCTCGTGGACGACCTCTTGGACGTGTCGCGCATCACACGAGGAAAGGTCGCCATCAAAGAAGAGGATGTGGAGATCGCGGAAGCGATGGCGAAGGCGATCGAGATGGCGACGCCGCTCCTCGACCAGCGGACCCATGTGCTTGATGTCGATGTACCACGGAAGCTCTGGGTGAGAGGCGATCCGGTTCGCCTCAGTCAAATATTCTCGAACCTGGTCACCAACGCCGCGAAGTACACAGCACCTGGTGGCCACATCACCATTCGAGCGATGGAAGAACACGGCAATGTCGTGATTCGCATCCGAGATACGGGTATCGGCATCGCACCGGACGTTCTGCCGAAGGTGTTCGACCTGTTTGTTCAGGAGCGTCAAGACACCGAGCGACCGCAAGGGGGCTTAGGCCTGGGCCTGACCATCCTTCGCAACCTCGTGGAGCGTCACGGCGGTATCGTCTCAGCCCACAGCGACGGCCCTGGGGCTGGCAGTGAGTTCGTCGTTCGGTTGCCACGGTCAAACGCACCGGCGGAACTTGAGGCGACCGGCGATC
>CAWERD010000001.1:0-293888 GCA_963811435.1 Vicinamibacterales bacterium | reverse complement strand
GCGCCAGACGAGCCGGCCTCACTACCACGACAAAGATCGGTGGGCCATGGTCGTCAAGGGCACGTGGTATACCGGAGAAGGCGATGTCTTCAGGCCTGAGAAGATGGTGCCGATCAAGGCTGGCGGCTTCATGTTCCATCCGGCTGGCTAGCATCATTACGACGGCTCGATGGACGACAACGAAGTCATCGTTCAGCTCATGGGATATGGGCCGGTCACTACCGTTCAGACCGAAGTCGACGAAAAAGGCAATCCGATCGGCAACAATCCGAAGAACCCGAATCGTGGTCGCGGAACCAAATAAAGCCCGCTTGACATATTCCCATATCGGAATATATAAATGACCCATGCCGCGCGCCTCGACGACGTCGGATCCTTCAACGCCATTGCTGAACCCCGGCGCCGGCACATCCTCGAGTTCATCGCTGCCGAGGAGCGATCGGTCAACGAAATCGCCGACGCCCTCGAGCTGGAGCAGCCTTCGGTGTCGAAGCACCTGCAGGTGCTGCGCGATGTCGGCCTTGTCACGGTGACGGCGCGACGGCAGGCGGACGCATGTATCGAACGAACGCAGAAACGCTTCGCACCATTCACGAGTGGTGCCGGATGTTCGCCCAGCACTGGCGCGGACAACTCCGGCGCATCAAGGCACACGCGGAGGAGAAACGATGACAACGACAGCACCCGCTTCAGAAAACCAGACGTTCACCATCACCGAAGAAATCGCCGTCCGCGCTTCGCTCGAGCAGACGTTTGCGTCGCTCGTGGCGCAGATGGGCCGGCTCAACGAAACACCGGAGGGCACGCCGATGCCGATGATTCTGGAAGCGCATCCCGGCGGCCGCTGGTACCGCGACCTGGGCGGCGACAACGGCCACCTGTGGGGTTTCGTGCAGAGCATCAAGCGGCCCGCGCTGCTGGAGATCTGGGGACCGCTGTTCATGTCGACGGCGGCCACCTCGAACCTGCTCTACCGGCTGACCGAGACACCCGAAGGCACGCTCATCAAGTTCACGCACACGCTGGTCGGGCCGTTCCCCGAAGAGCATCGGCCGCGGCTCGCGTCGGGATGGACCGCGCTGCACGCGCGCGTCCGCAAGGCCGCCGAAGCGGCTGCGAACTAGGAGGATCTCGATGAAGATTATCGACGGACTGCTCGCAGAGCTCGAACAGGAAGCTGAAACGACGCGCCGCGTGCTCGAGCGGATCCCGCAAGCGCACCTGTCGTGGAAGCCGCATCCCAAATCGATGTCGCTCGGCCAGCTCGCGCTGCATGTCGCAACGGTGCCCGGGAACGTCGCCGAGCTTGCAGCGATGGACACGATTCCCGAGCCGCCGAGCTTCGTTCAGCCAGAGGCCGCCACCGCGTCAGAACTGGTGCCGTCGCTGAACGACAGCGTCGCGAAGGCGAAGACGGGCGCTCGGCGGATTCGACGATGCGAAGATGGGCGCGATGTGGCGGCTGCAGAGCGGCGGCAAGGACATCATGGCGATGCCGCGAGTCGCGTTTGTTCGAGCGATCATGCTGAACCACTGGTATCACCACCGCGGCCAGTTGCTCGTCTATCTGCGGCTGCTCGATCAGTCCGTGCCGTCGGTCTACGGCCCGACCGCCGACGAGAATCCGTTTGCGGCTGAGCGATCGGCGGAGCCGCTGCAACGTCGAAGGAGTGACGCGATGAAGAAGTTTCTGGTGCTGTATCAGTCCACGGTTCCGGCTTCGGAACAGATGAAGCATGCGACGCCCGAGCAGGCGAAAGCCGGCATGGACGCGTGGATGTCGTGGGCGGGCCGGGCCGGCAGCGGGATTGTGGACATGGGCAGTCCCGTCGCCGCCAGCGGCGAGACTCAACGGGGCCGGTCAGGTCGCCGGCGGCAATTCGCAGGTCGGCGGCTATTCGATCCTCCAGGCCGAATCGAAGGATGCGCTGATGAATCTCTTGAAGAACCATCCGCACTTCATGGCGCCCGGCGCATCGATCGAGGTGTTCGAGTTCCTTCCGATGCCCGGCATGTCGTCCTAAGTCATACACTGGTCGCGGGCTTCAATGCTTTCGTTTTCCGCCAACCTCTCCATGCTGTTCGCGGAAGTCGATTTCCTCGAACGCTTTGGCAGGGCATCAAAAGCGGGGTTTCGCGCAGTCGAGTGCCAGTTTCCATACCCGTATCCTGCGGATGCGATTGCGGAGCAACTCCAGCGATACCGGCTGGCTCTCGTTCTCCACAACCTGCCGCCGGGCGACTGGGCCAGGGGCGACAGAGGCATCGCGTGCCTGCCCGATCGCATCGCTGAATTTCAGGATGGTGTGGGGCGAGCGATTGAGTATGCGACGGCACTTGGATGCACGCGCGTGAATTGCCTGGCCGGCGTCGAGCCGGCATCAGCGGATCGCGACACGCTGCACGACACGTTCATCGAGAACCTGCGGTTTGCCGCACGTGAGTTGAAGAGACACCGCATCACGCTGCTCGTCGAGCCGCTCAACACGCGCGATGTTCCTGGATTCTTCCTTCAAACCTCACAGCAGGCCGTGGAGATCATCAAGGAGGCTGGCGACGACAACCTGTCGCTCCAGTTCGACGTCTACCACACGCACATTATGGAAGGCGACGTCGTGGCATCCCTTCAGCGCAGCCTGAAACACATTGCGCATGTGCAGGTGGCCGACGATCCAGGACGTCACGAGCCGGGCACCGGCCGCATAGACTTTGCGTCGGTGTTTCAGACACTCGAGACCGCGAACTACAGGAATTGGATCGGCTGCGAATATGTGCCGTCGGGAACGACGGAAGAGAGCCTGACGTGGCTGAAGACGATCCGCACAACCTGCGCCTAGCGCGCGAGTGCGGCGAGGTGATCGAGGATCGATCCGAAGCCACTGTGCTCGCGAAGCGGCCGCAGAAACGGATCGATAGGGAGCGACCAGGCCGACGCAGGGTGCGCCGTGTCGATCAGTGCGGTGAGAGTAGAAACGGCCTCGTTGTTCTGTCGCCGCACCACGCAAACAGAGGCACCGAGCATCGCGGCCTCGAACGGACGTGCGCGCGCGAGAACAGAAAGGGCTTCCTCGGCTTTGGCAATTTCAGCCGCAGCTCCCGCCGATCCGAGGGCTGTGAGCGCCAGCGCGAGACCCAGGTGCGACTCGGGGTGCAGGGGATATAGATCGAGCGCGCGGCGGAATGCCGCAGCGGCCTCGTCGGCCGCGCCCGTCGAGAGCACTGCCAGTCCACGACCCAGGTGCGAGCGGACGGCGAACTCACGCCCGTGCAGATGGTGCAGGTCGGCATTCGATAGCTCCCGGTCAAATTCGCTCAGTGCGTCGGGTACGTCGCCCTGGGCGAGCCGTGTCATCCCGAGCAGCCAGTGCAATCCCCGTCCGGGCAGCCTCTCGCCGTGCGCGATCTGTTGATCCTGAACGGCGGCGCCCATTCGCAGCAGCGCCTCCGCGTCGGCGAGATGTCCGCGTGCGATGTGCACCATCGCCATCTGAAAGTAGCTCAGCGCAAACTCCGGAAACAGCGAGAGTGTCCGCCTGCCCGCGACGAGGCGACTATCGCCCCATGCTGCACGGCACAGCCTGAAGAGATGGCGCCAGTTCACCGGTTCGAGCGTCACGGCCCGCTGTGCGGCTGCCACCGCCTCGGGCATCTTCCAGGCGCTGCTGAGCGCGAGCGCGAGCGCTCCATGCGCCTCGGCCAGCCCGTCATCGAGCGCCGCGGCCTGGCGTGCGTGCGCGATCGCCCGCTCGAGCACGTGCGTCGCCGGCTCGATTTCGAACCGCGTCGTCTCGTACGAAGCGACCTCTGCGTTCGCGAGTCCGACGTAGGCGGCGGCGTACTGACGATCCAGGGAGACCGCGCGTTCAAAATCCGCGACGGCCTGTGCCAGTTCGCGCACGTCGAAGCTCTCGAGGCGCACCAGGCCTTCGGTGAACGCGCGGTAGGCGTCAAGCCGCTGCGTTTCTCTCGGGGCGGAAGCGATACCGCTGTTCCGAGGTTGTGGCAGATGAAGATCGCGCGCGAAGGCGGCGACGATCTGATCCTGCAGATCGAAGATGTCAGTGAGCGGACCGTCAGCCTTCGCATCGGCGAGCGCCTCGCCGCCAGCCACGTCCACCACGCGTGCGGTGATTCGGATTCTGTCGGCGCTCCGCTGAAAGCTTCCGACGACGGCCACGTGTGCATGGACAGCGCTCGCGACCTGCTCGAGCGATCCGTCGGTCCGGCGCGTGGCTTCGGTGACACGCCAGCGGTCGACAACCCTGAAGTGGCCGAGGGCCCGCAGGTCGCCCGTGACTGTCTCGGCGATGCCCGCCGCCAGCCACGCGTACTCCGCATCGGCGGCCACGTTGTGAAAATCCTGGACAACGATCGTCTGCAAATCTGCGTTGACGGGCGGGGCAGCGGGCGACGGACCCGGCGAGGGAACGTCCTGTTGCTCATCGACAATCCGCGAAACGTCGGCGATGAATCGGTACCCGCGTCTCGCAATGGTCTTGATGTAGCGTGGCGCGCCCGCACTGTCGCCCAGTGCCTGCCGCAGCTCGGAGACCGCCTGCGTCAAGGCATTTTCCGTGACGTTGGCGCCGGGCCAGAGCGCGTCGAGGAGCTCGTCCTTGGTCACGAGCACGGCGGGACGGTCCAGGAGATACAGGAGCAGATCCAGGAGTTGCGGTGTGAGGATGACGGCCTGGCCGTCGCGCGTCACCTGATAGCGTCCCCGATCGACGCGGAACGGCCCGAACTGGTACGAAACCCCCTGCATTTACTGCGCGATTCTACGTGGAAATCGCAGAGCGGCAGACCGTCAGCTTTTCTCATGCTTTCTCAGGAAACGCTCAGGACTCCGTCCGGGGCGCAGGCGTATCGTCCCCTTCATGGAGGGTGTGCGTATGGCGATGGTTCTCGTCATCGTCCTGGCGGTCGTAGTCTTCCGGACGCGGGACAGGCTTGCGGAGAGCCCTGCGTGAAATCGAAAGCCTCAACCTTCGCGTACAGGTGCTCGAGACATCAGCGGCGTCTCACGCGCCACCAGCACCAGCACCGGTGGCGGCGCGACCCTCGCCGCCGCCTGTCGTACGTCCGCCGTCGGACAGGCCCGCAGTCATCGAGCCCGAACGCCCCGCGCCACTCGAACGCAGCGTGCCGACTCTGGCGTACGCAACCACAGGGCGACGGACTCGATAGACGCACTGAACCACGTCCGCACATGGCTCTTTGGCGGCAACATGCTGGTGCGTGTCGGCGTTGTGGTCCTGCTGTTCGGCGTCGCGTTCTTCCTGAACTTCGCGATCGATCTGGGCCTTCTGCCGGTCGAGGTGCGCCTCATGTTCGCGGCCATTGGAGGCCTGGCTCTGACGGGTGCGGGCTGGTGGCTTCGCGACCGTCGGAGAGATTACGCGCTCGTGCTGCAGGGAGGTGGCATCGGGATCGTGTACCTGACGGTCTTCGCCGCTGTGAATCTCTACGATCTCATCACTCCCGGCCCGGGCCTTGCGCTGATGGTCGTTCTGGTCGGTCTGTCGAGTGCGCTTGCCGTACTGCAGGATGCCAGGAGCCTCGCCATCCTGGCGACGTGTGCAGGTTTTGCGGCGCCCCTGATTGTCTCGAGCGAGGGGAGCCACGTCGGGCTCTTCTCGTACTACACGGCCCTCAATCTGGGCATCGTGACCATTGCGTGGTTCAAGGAATGGCGGCTGCTGAATCGACTGGGATTCATGTTCACGTTCGTGATCAGCGCACGTGGGGGCAGCGGTATTACCGGCCGGACTACTTTGCGAGCACGGAGCCGTTTCTTGTCGCGCTCTTTCTCCTCTACGTCACGGTCCCCGTGCTGTTCGCCACGCGTAAGGACGCGACGGAGCAACGCGCGCCTGGGCGGCTCTCTTCTCTTCGGTGTCCCCCTCGCGGCGTTTGCGCTGCAGGCCGGGCTCGTGCGCGATTTCGAGTACGGCCAGGCGTTCAGCGCACTGGGCGCCGGTCTGTTCTACGTGAGCCTTGCCTCCTTCTTGTGGCGTCGCGTTCCCGATGCTGCGCGCATCGTGCCCGAGGCGTTCCTCGCCTTCGGCGTGGCGTTCTGGGACACCTTGCGATTCCGCTGGCGTTCGACGGCGCTTGACCGGATCGACCTGGGCGCTCGAAGGTGCGGGACTCGTCTGGATTGCGTGCGGCACGGCGCCGCCCTGCCTGGCGCAGCCGGAATCCTTCTTCAGTTCCTCGCAGGCATCGCGTTCCTGAACGCCGGCCTGCTCCCGCCGGGCAACATACCGTGATCAACAGTGTCTACGTCGGCGCACTGCTCGATCGGCTTGGCCGGATTGTTCTGCGCCTGGTCCTGCATCGGCATCGGCATAGCTCGACGAGAACCTGTCGGGCGTATCCGATGTGATGCTCGCGTGGGGCCTCTGCTGGTGGTTTGGCGCAGGCCTCCGCGAGATTACGCGCACGTAGCTGGTGCCGATAGGCTCGCCGGCCACACTGACGTTCATCGCCCTCACCTCCATGGCTCTGACCTCACTGCGCGGGCGGCTGGCGTGGTCTCAGTTGAAGGTGCCCGTGCTCTCTGCAGTTGCCGGTGATGATGCTCGTCGCATTGGCAGGGCTCGCTGACCAGGCGCATCCACTGGTCCGGTGGGGCGGCGTGGCCTGGGGCGTGGCGCTCGGGGTGCACTACTGGATCCAGTGGCGTCTCGAATCCGAGTGGGCCGACGAATCGCGCGCTACTGGCATGCGGGCATGTTGTGGCTTGTTGTCTTCCTGCTGTCGTGCGAAGCCGCGTGGGGCATGGAGCAGTTGGCCGGCGCGGTCTCTGTGTGGAAGGACGTCGCGTGGGTCCTCGTCCCTGCAGCCGCCATCGTCAGCACGCCGCGACTCGTACGGAAGCCCGTGTGGCCGTTTCGAGCGATTCGCCGATGCGTACCTGGCGGCACTCACTCCTCTCGTGATCTTTTCTGCCGTCTGGGTGCTGTTTGCCATCGTGCACCCGGGTGATCCGGCACCCCTGCCGTATGTGCTGCTCGTCAATCCGCTGGAGCTCGCGCAGTCTCTGGTGGTGGCGATCCTGGTCAAACTGCCTTCGCGCGCGCTGTCCTGGGTGTCGGCGCGCGACCGCTCGTTGGCGGGAGTCGCTGCTGGCATTCGTCGTCCTCAACGGCATCATCGCGCGCGCCACGCACTTCTATGGTGGCGTCGCGTTCGATGCGGAAGCGCTGTGGTTTTCGGCCCGCTATCAAACCGTCGATCTCGATCATCTGGACGGCGGTCGCGATGGCGTGATGCTCGCCGCCCGAACGCTCATGCAGCGCACCGTCTGGTTCCGGGCGCTGCCCTGCTCCTGGTCGTCGTCGCGAAGTTTTTCTCGTCGATCTGGACGATGTCGGCACGGTCAATCGGATGATTTCCTTCGTCGTCGTCGGGCTGCTCATCCTGCTCGTTGGATATCTGTCGCCGCTTCCTCCGCGCTCACAAGAGGAGGCAGCGCCATGATGAGAGGCTGTGTCGCGCTCGCGTTTGCGTCGTTCCTGGTCGTGCCGCTGTCGGCAGGCCAGCAGCGAGACGACTTCGCCAAGGGCTTTCGGTGGTGCTGACGAGGTCGGGCCCCTGTTCGAGTTGGAGATACCTGACGAGGTGTACCAGACCGTGACGCGTCGAGACCTCGGAGACCTCCGCGTGTTCAATCGCGACGGGACGATCGTGCCGCATGTTGTGCGGCGTCCGAGCGCACGTTTGAGGAAGGCCTGTCGCCTCGGCCGCTATCGTTCTTTCCATTGCGCGGGCAGGTGGAGGAGATCTGCGGTCGGCCGGACCCTTCGGATTGATCACTGACGATCGCGGAGTGATCGTCGGCGCGAACACCGTGGCGGGTCATCACCTGAGCAGGAACGGGTGACGGCCTACATCGTTGATCCAGCGGGCTTCCGGACATGCCGAGCTCGCTCGACCTCGGACTGGAAAAGCATCGCTGGCGAGGGTTTCGCTGTGACCGTGAGCGTGGAGTCGAGCGAAGACCTCGCCCGATGGCGGACTTTGGCCACGGCGCGTGACGCTGGCTGAGCTGCGGTCGGGTGGCGCGTCGTCGTCCACAAGATGGTGGTGCTGCCCGAGTTCGAATCGCGATACTCCGAATCGCGTGGCCGGATCCTGCGCGCCGTTCATCTCACCGGCGGGCATGGCGTTCTTTCCGGCTCGCGCGCAACCCCCCGAGCGGAACTCGTCGTGACGGGGGCCGCCACTGGTGATCGACCGGACGGATTCGAGTTCGACACCGGCGGCATGCGTCTGGTCGACCGCGTACGCGTCGTGTTCGAAGACGGAACGCTGTGGCCGAAGCGGCGGTGTTCCGAGAGAAGAACCTGAGGGCGAATGGCGCAAGCGCTTCACAGGCTGGTTCATAGCCTGGAACGTATCGGCGGCGTCGTGCGGAACGAGCCAGTTCGTGTGGAGGCGACGACAGATCGCTACTGCGTCTGCGAGCTCGTCAGTCAGGCAGCCGTGGACTGCGCGGCGCCGAGCCTCGAGATTGGCGTGGGGTTCCAGATCTCCTGACGGTCGTTGCGCAGGGCGACGGGCCGTTCACGGTCGCGTTCGGCAGCGCGACGGTGGGGCCGGCCGATCGGCACCACAGACGGAGTGCTGCGCGACATCGGCAGTGACCAGCGGTCGGCCTCATCTCTTCGGCCCGCGTATCCGTCGTCTCGACGCTCGGCGGCGAGCTCAGGTTGCAGCCGCCGCCTCCACCTCTGCCTTGGAAGACCTGGCTGCTCTGGGGGATCCTCATCTTCGGCGTCGTCCTCTTAGCGTGGATGGTTCGACAACTTGTGGCATAAAATGTAAGGCGCTACTGCCATGAAACACCCAGATCGCCGCGTTTCCTGGATTGGGATCGGAACACTCATCGGTCCTTCCTTCGATGCACGTGGTTGGTCAGGAGCGGCGCGATCCGCCGCAGAAGCCCGATCCGACGTTCCGCACGGCGGTTGATCTCGTCAGCGCCGACGTCATCGTCAGGAATCGACGGGGTCAGTTCCAGGCCGACTCAGCAAGGATGATTCGCATCTTCGAGGACGGTGTTAAACAGGAAATCACGTCGTTCACCCTCGTGCACGGCGGTCGTGTTTATCAAGCGCAGCCCGCAACCGTGACGCCCGTTCGCGAAGGCATCGTCCTGCCGCTGTCGCGTCCGGTGAACGATGCCGCAGGCCGCATCATCATCTTCGTCATCGACGATCTCCACCTCGACTTCCGCAACACGCCGCGTTTGCGGACGCTGTTCCGCGACATGGCCAAAGTAACCGGTGCACGACGGCGATCTCTTCGGGATTGTTCGACCGGCACGTCCTCAATCGCGATCGATCTCACCTACGACCGTACGCGTATGGAGGAAGCAGCCAACAGAATTACGGGCGGCGGCCGAAACCCTCCGAAATTATTCAGCAGTCAGCGACCGGCGAGACGCCACAGGAAGTGATGCATCGAGTCAACGTGGGCGTTCGAGACGGTCTGACGAGATGCTGACCAATCTCCAGAAGACGCAGAACCGCCGCAAGGCCGTCGTGCTGATCAGCAACGGCTACGATCTGATCCGTTCGCCGTCGTCACGTGCGGGCACGGCGGCAATGTTTTCTGAACTAAACGCAACGTCGACCCGAACCACCCCAGCAATGCCGCTGTTCAATCAGGGCAACCAGTTCAACGACGCCGAATTGTCGATGCGGCTCGCCGAGCTGACCCGACAGGCCAACCGCGCCAACGCGACGATCTACGCGTTCGACCTGCGCGGCCTCGTCGCTGGAGGAGATATCGACGAGCCGGTCGATCCTGTCGAATGGGAGCAGCATCTGCGGAAAGAGCAGGATAGCCTGCGTGTGCTGGCGGAACAGACCGGCGGTATTCGCGGTGGTGAACACGAACGACCAGACCAGGGCCATGCGTCGAATCGATGCCGAGACGAGCGACTACTACGTGCTCGGGTATTACTCCACCAATCCCGACCCGACCCAGCGTCGCCGGAAATCAAATCAGACTAACGAAGAAGGACGCGGACGGAAACGACCTCGATCTCGCGAAATCGCCAGGAAGTAGACACTCAAACCCGTTTACCACTCGCTGATCCGCTTAAGAAATCGTCAGTATAATCGTCCACACACAGGAATACCCAGCGATCGTCGGCGCCGTTCTCGAATAGCATGTAATATCCACTTCCGCTGAGCGTCCCGGAGCCGGAGCGAATATCAACCAGGCCGAATCGATCCCATCGCTGGGCGCGATAGATGTTTTCCGATTGCGGAAGCGTCTTGAGGCAGGCAGACGCGGCATCGACAGAGGTCTGGCGTCATCGCGGCGCTTGCCAACGCCTGCCGTTTCGGCGCCAGCGAAGCTCTAAGAATCTTTCGACTTGAAGCCGGTGACGGTCGTAGCCGGCGAGGAATTGTTGCGCCATTGCCTGATACGGAAGTGCTGGATTGCTCGGCGAGCGGCGTCTATCCAGAGCGGGATGTTCGGCTGGCCGGTGAGGGTGCCCGCGACTCGCTCGGCTGTGAATCGCACCGATGGCGCGTCGGAACGTCTTGTATTTCTCGAGTAGAGGCACGTAGGTGGCATCCAGTTCGTCGATCCGTGGCGGCTGTATCTGTTTTCATTCCGCAGATGCTCGCTGCCTTCAAGTCGACGCGGATGCGCGCCATGGTCAGGTCGAGACGCAGGATCTTGAGTGGATCGTCTGGGCCATAGTTGCGTTGAATGGTTGGCAGCAGATTGGGCTCGTTGAGCGTCTCGTGCAGCACGGGATGAGGCGACATCGGGCAGGAGTATCCACTTGCCGCCTTCGTATTGATACAGCGAGATCCAGCCGATTGGCAATTCGGCCGCCAGGCAGATAAATCGTCGTCGCGACGCGCGCGACGCCTTCGGCCGCGGTGATCGCGCTGGAATGCCACATCGCATCCGTTTGCCGCCACCCACTCGCGGAAACGCCTGTGGCGTATTCGGAATGGACGGCTCGTCGCGGAGAACTGGTCCTTCGAACGCTGTAGAGACTGGTGGAGAACGCGCTCGTCACGCGGCTCGGGAAACACCGTGAATCGCCTTCTGCGCGAGTACAGCAATCAGATATTGAAGTCGATCGGCGCGTTGGCCTGAGTCCGTTGAACAGCCATCGCATGTGGTGTTCGGCGAGTAGATTGCTCGTGTCGCCGGTCACCCGCGTGCTCTTCCGACAGCAGGATCATGTTGAGATCGAACAGCAGTTGTGCCCTCGTAAGCGGCCGGGCGATCGTGTCAACGCACTCAGGATCGGTTTGATGGATCCGGTGCTCGGGAACCAGCCGAGCAAAGCCCCAGCGGCGCGCCGTTGCAGCGCCGAACTGGCGGACAACGCGCGCCAGGCGAGTGGCAGTGCCGTCGTCCCCTGGGCAAGCACCTGACGCTCGAGCGCCGTCTCCGGCTGCTCCCAGAACAATCGCTTTGCTTCGCTCGACGGGTCAGCCGGTTTGGCAATGTCGATGAACGCTTGCGCGGCGTCTTCGCGAACGTAGGTCGGCAGGCTCGATTGCGCCCACCGCTCGAGCGAAGGGAGTGCCGTGCGATTGCCGATCGCCACGAGAGCCTGGATGGTCATCGTTGTCTGTGACGGCAAGATCCATTTCTTCTGCGGACGCGACGAGTGGCCCCACCGCTTCGGAGGATCGCGCGTGCCTCAGCGCCTGTATGGCGTGCGCGCGCACATCGAAATCGGGGTCCTTCAACGAGCCAACCAGTGCCGCGAGGATCCGCTGCCCGGTCGGGGGCAGGAGCAGCGCTGGCGGACGCAGCAGCCTCGACAGGAGCTGCACGATGGTCCCGCGTACAGGCCGGATCGTCAGTCTCGAGCCACGTCGCAAGATCCTCGAAGGGCAGGCGACCGAGATGCTGCGCCTGCGCGAGTCTATCGATGATGAGGCTCGCCATCATTTCGCGCACAGCCGAATATTCCTGAGTCTCGAGCACCGTGAGAAAACTCGGAAAGATCCTCTTGAACAGCGCGACCGTTGCCGGTGGAAACGTCGTCGTGAGCTGATGATCGACAAACCAGGCCTTCTTCTGGCGGTGATGAGATAGGTGACATTTGGATCGCCCGCTGCGCTCGCCAGTAATGGCGAGTTCATCCCTCGTATCCGAGCGCTTTCAGGGTTGCGGCCACTGACTCTCGGACGCGATTGTTCGAATCCTTCCGCGCGACGAGCAGGGCATCGACGAGCCTCGCTCGGTCCGCCGGTGAAACCAGACCGATGTTGGTGAAGATGTGTGCGGCGCTGTGGCGCTGGTCGGCGTTACCGCGGACAAGCACGTCGGACAACTCCGCGATCGGAAGCGTATTGACGGCCCGCGCAGTGCCGGGCGATCTGAATCACGGGGTCGTCCGTCATGCAGGGCACTGGCGAAGCATCCGGATGAGCACCGTCAGTGTGTCGGTGCTCGGGTGGGCGAGAAGACTCCGCGCAAGCCTCGAGAGTGCCCGTGAATCGCTGCTCTCGAGAATCTCTTTCGAACCCTGAATACAGGCGATTCAGACGCGCGACGACGTTCCGATCGAGCGCAGGGTGGCGCGCCGATTGCGCATTGGCACAGGCGAGCCGAACTTACGGACCAGATGAAAGCAACCGCTGCTGCTGAATGAGTGAGGGTGGCACGCCGGCGCGGGGAACATCCTGGCGAGAAGGGCGATGAGACATACCCAGCCGGATTAGACACCGCCGGCTGGCGTTCGGTGCGACAGAGCTTGTTGTCGCCCTGACAATTTTGTTGTGCTTACTGTAACTTTCCGGCGAGCGCGTCGTAGACGCGCTGAATAGCGACCTGTGCGTTTCGGTCGCTGGCGGTCCACGCCGCATAGGGACCCCAGTTCGCCTGCTTCGTGGCAGCCTCGACGCTGACGCCGGCTTTGTTGAGGCGTGTCGCCTCGGCGACGATGTGCTCGAGAGACTTTTCGAATTCTGCCAGCGAGAGGCCTTCATGAGCAGGACCGTCTTCGATGAAACCGTGGCCGGGGATCACCGTGCTCGTATCGAGCGCCAGGAGATTCTTCACCGTCTGAATCCATTCCGCGGGCACGGCGGCGCGCATGTTCGGAAAGATGTGATGCGGAGAACGCTTCGCTCGTGAACAGAATCTTCTCTTTCGGCAGATACACTTCGAGGTCGGTGCCGGTGTGCGCGCGGCCGCGATCGAGTACCTGAATGTGTTCCGGTCGCTGGCGGTCCACGCCGCATAGGGACCCCAGTTCGCCTGCTTCGTGGCAGCCTCGACGCTGACACCGGCTTTGTTGAGGCGCGTCGCCTCGGCGACGATGTGCTCGAGAGATTTTTCGAATTCGCCCAGCGAGGCCTTCATCGCGGAGCCGTCTTCGATGAAGCCGTGGCCGGGGATCACCGTGCTCGCATCGAGCGCCATGAGATTCTTCACCGTCTGAATCCATTCCGCAGGCACGGCGGCGCGCATGTTCGGAAAGATGTGGTGCGAAAACGCTTCGCTGGTGAACAGAATCTTCTCTTTCGGCAGGTACACTTCCAGGTCGGTGCCGGTGTGCGCGCGGCCGCTGTCGAGCACCTGAATTTCCGTGCTTCCGAGCTTCAGCGTCTTCTGTTTCCCCTCGGGCATAGGGCTCTTGATGAAGGTGACGCCGGGCGGGAACGACGCGTTGCCGCCCGTGTGGTCGCCGTGCTCCGATCCAATCACGACAACCTTGATGGGCTGATTCGTGAGTTTTGCAATCCCTGTGACCATTTTCCTGGTGGTGTCCGCGTCTCGCTGTCCGTCGGCGACGAGCACGCCGTCGGTCGTGATCACGATGAGATCGTTCGTCGTGTAAAGGCCGGATGGGTGCACATCGGACCAGACGTACACGTTATCGGCGAGCTTCTTGACTTGTGGATAGTCGGCCTGGTTCAGCGTGGAGGCAGGTCGAGAGGTCTGCAGGAACAGGGCGAACGCAAGCAGCATGTCCATTTGAGGGTATGAATAGCACGACTGCGGTGCGGCCACAAACGATTTCGATCCCGCCGCTCTGACCCGGATCGCCGGGCGTTTTCGCATCCAGTGGTAGGTAGCTATGAGCTTCTACCATCGGGTTGCCCCGTCCGCCGCCGCGCGCGTGGCCATACTGGCCCTCGTCACGTTATGCACGGCGTGCGCGGGCACTCTCCGGCCGTCGGTCTCGCCGAAACTGAACGACGATGCGCTGCTGGTGCTGACTGGATTCGGCTACGGTCGCAGCGGGGAACGAGCGTTGCGCTCGCTCGCGCCGGCGATGGCCAGTGAAGGCGTGGATCTCTACGTCCCAGACGTACGTCACGCGTTCCGGTCTCGCCGAGCAGCCGGGCGAAGCTCGAGCGATTCATTCGCGAGAACCGGCTGGATCGGTACGAGCGGCTGCACGTCTTTGCCTTCATTGCGGGTGCGTGGACGCTCAATCCTCTGGTCGAACGAGCACAAGCTGCCGAACCTCGCGAGCGTCATCTACGATCGCAGCCCGCTCCAGGAGCGCGCGCCCAGAATCGCCGCGGACAAGCTGCGCCTTTTCGCCTGGCTGCGGTACGGATCGACCGTGTTCGACCTCGCCAGAGACGCCTTACGCGCCGCTCACCGACGCCGGCCGTCAATGTCGCGCTGATGGTGGAGTCGACGCCGACGTCGTTTATCAGGCGCTACGAGAGGCCGGCGCGCGAGTACGGGCCGTTCGCGTTCGAGTGCGACGCCTTCCGTCAGCGCTACGACGACTGTCTGTATCTCCCGATGAACCATGACGAGCTCTATGTGCGCTTTCGCGGAGGTCTGGCCGGAGCTCCTCGCGTTCATCCGGACCGGCCGCTTCAGCAGCGCGGCGAACCGGACACCTCCGGCCGGTGATCCGCTCGCGCCGCAACGACCATGACTCCAGAGACGATTGTGACCTCGGATCCGTTGCACGCGCCTCGGCGCGTCCTGGCAACGAGAGAACGCCGGCTGGGCCAGAGCGCTCGCGCGCTGGCTCGGACGGGCCGGCGTTCGACCCAATTCCGTGTCCATCGCCGGTGTGGTGTTCGCCTTTGGCGCGTGCGCCGCGCTTCTGTTGTCGTGCCGGATGCTCGTCGGCCGGCGTTCGAGCGGTGGCGCTGTTGCTGGCCGCGGCGGCCATTCAGCTTCGCCTGCTCTGCAACCTGCTCGACGGCATGCTCGCCGTGGAGGAAGGGTTCAAGAGCAAGACCGGCGACATCTACAACGACCTGCCCGATCGCGTGGCCGACGTCCTCATCCTGGTCGGAGCCGGCTACTCGATGCGCGATCTCCCGTACGGCTCGACGCTGGGATGGCTTGCGGCCGTGATGGCGGTCTTCACCGCCTACGTGCGGCTGCTCGGCGGCTCGCTTGGCGTGACGCAGCACTTCATCGGCCCGATGGCCAAGCAGCATCGCATGTTCACGCTCACGCATCGCGACGCTGCTCGCGGCACGTCGAAACGATGCTCGGCATGCCGCCGCGGGCCATGCGCGTCGGCCTGGCGGCTGATCGTCGCGGGATCGATCGTGACCCTCTGCCGGCGCACGCGGCGCATCGTGAGCGAGGTGG
This sequence comes from Vicinamibacterales bacterium, assembly GCA_963811435.1. GTDB lineage: Bacteria > Acidobacteriota > Vicinamibacteria > Vicinamibacterales > JAMQPK01 > JAMQPK01. Next base: position 278,309 of record CAWERD010000001.1, on the reverse strand, counting down.
AAGCGCGATGATCGCGACGGCGCTCGCGATGCGCCGTCGCGCCTCGTCAGCGGCGCGACGGTGCACTGGCACTGCGATCCGCGTCGCGAGGGTCAGCGGATTTACTTCGGCAATCACTCGAGCCACCTCGATTTCATCGTCATCTGGTCGGCGCTGCCGGCTGACTGCGCGCTGTTGGCGCGGCCGGTCGCGGGAAGCGACTACTGGGAACAGGGCGTCGGTCCGGCGATATCTGGCCGGACAGGGTGTTCCATGCCGTGCTGATTCAGCGGGCGCAGGCCGGCTCGAGCGATGCCGCCGCCGCCGCGCGCGCGTCGATCCAGCGCATGGCGGATGCAATGGGAGACCGGTATTCGCTTGATCGTGTTTCCCGAAGGAACGCGCGGTCTCGACGGCGAGATCGGCAGCTTCAAGAGCGGACTGTACCACCTCTCTCGGCTGCGGCCGGATGTCGAGTTGATTCCGGTCTATCTCGACAACCTGAACCGGATCCTCCCGAAGGGCGAAGATCCTTCCGGTCCCGATGCTCAGTCGCGTCGTCGTTCGGCCGCCGCTGGCCACGAGACATCGACGAGGACAAGCACGAATTCCTTGCGAGAGCGCGGACGGCGTTGATCCAACTGAGAGAGATGCCAATGAGTCTCCAGGCCGACATCGCCGTTGCTCGGTCTGCTTGGCGGCGTCCTGGTGCTGCTCGTCGTCGCGTCGATCATCGGCTCGGCTGTTGAGCCGGCGTGTCGGCGGCGACGCGCACCGGGCCATGGTGGACAACATCAACGCCCGCATCCGCGCCTGGTGGGTCATGGCGCTGGTCTTCGCGGTGTCGGTCACGACCGGGGCGATCGGTTCGATCCTCCTCTTCACCCTCATCTCGTTCCTCGCGCTCCGCGAGTTCGTCACGCTCGCGCCGACCAGGCCGGGCGATCACCGGGCCCTCTTCTGGTGCTTCTTCGTCGTGACGCCGCTCGAGTATCTCGCTCATCTGGATCGGCTGGTACGGGCTGTTCAGCATCCTGATCCCGGTCTACGTCTCGATCTTCGTGGCGATCCGCACGGTGCTGGCCGGCGACACCGAGCGGTTTCTCGAACGCACCGCGACCACGCAATGGGGACTGATGATCTGCGTGTACTTCGTGAGCTACGTTCCCGCACTGCTCATGCTTCGCATCCCGGGCTACGAACATCAGAACGCGAAGCTGATTTTCTTCCTCGTGCTCGTCGTGCAGCTGAGCGACGTGCTGCAGTACGTCTGGGGCAAGATCCATCGGCAAGCGGCGCATCGCGCCGTCGATCAGCCCGAACAAAACCTGGGCGGGATTTGTCGGCGGCACCGCTGTCGGCCACGGCCGTCGGCGCCGCGATCTGGTGGGCGACGCCGTTCGGGCCCGGTCGCGGCGGCGATGATGGCGTTCGTCGTCGACCGTCATGGGATTCTCGGGCGGCCTGATCATGTCGGCGATCAAGCGCGACCGCGGCGTCAAGGATTACGGCTCGCTGATCGACGGACACGGCGGCATGCTCGACAGGATCGATTCGCTGTGCTTTGCCGCGCCGGTCTTCTTTCACCTGACCAGGTTCTTCTACGTGCCGTAATGCCTGCGCCTGCTCCAGGCTCTTCCGGGCGTCCTGATTGCCGGGATCGATCGCGAGCGCGCGCTCGAAGGCCTTCAACGCGTCACCGGGAAGCGACTGCTTGAGCAGCAGATTGCCGACCATGAGGTACGCCGTTGGGTCGGTGGCACGAAGCCGCGTGGCGGCATCGAGTTGGTCGAACGCGCTCTGCACGTCGCCCGTATCCGCCAGCGCCAGGGCGAAGTTGAGATGAATGTCGGCGTTGTCCGGCCAACCTTCGACGGCTGTGCGGTAGTGGGGCAGGGCGTCCTGCGATCGCTGCATCGCCGCCAGCAACATGCCTTTGCCGTAGTGTGCCGCCGGGTCCTGCGGCGATTCTGCCAGAGCCTTGTCGTAGAACGCCGCTGCCTGATCCCACTTCTCGGGATCCCGGAGAAACAGGTTTCCGACGCTGACGTAGTGGGAAATGCGATCCATCCGGGTGTTCTCGAGCGGCAGATAGGCCAGTCCGCCCGCGAGAACCACCGCGGCGAACGCCCAGCGACGCATCGGCCTTGCAGAAGACTCGCGCCACGAGACAATGCCTCCCGCCGCGAAGAGCATCAGCACCGGCACGAGGGGGAAGCGATATCTCGCAAACACGTAAAAGATGATGATGCTCAGCGTATAGGTGAGCGCGATCGCGTGCAGGAACCACAGCCGGCGCCATGCAAAGGCCGTCATGCACGCACCGAACGCCGCGAGACAGAAAATGACGCCGAAGCTGAGCGGCGCGAGTGCTCGCAAGAGCGGCGACCACTCGGCATACACTTCCTGCGATTCGGAGTCGGCGATCTCGACGGCGTTATATGTCAGCGCCAGCTTTCGCGCGAGCTGTGCGGCCCAGGCGGCTGGCTGCGAGCGAATGAACTCCAAGGCACGTCCCGTCCAGAAGGACGACACCTCGTCGGGACTCAACGTGCGGCCGGTGGCCGCCTCGGCCAATCGCGTGGCATCGACACGTTCAGCTTCCGCGTTGCCGCGGCCGGGGACGAGCGGTTCGTAGAGACCGCGCGCACCTGCGTGGTTTCCAATGTAGAAGTTCGGACCGAACTGCGATGTGGTGAGGTGAAAGGCCCCGCCAACCGCATAGTTGCGTGCGGCGATTGGTAGCAACACGAGCGCGCAGCCGGCGAGCACAGCCGTCGCCGGTTGCCAGAACAGGCGTCGCTGCCCAGGCAGAAACCACACCACGACCGGTATGACGAGGAGCAGCGCGTTCTCGCGCGTCAGCGCGAGCAGCCCGAGCACGACGCCTGCCAGAAATTCGCGGAATCTCACGGTCCGCGCCGAGATCACGAAGAGCAGCGCGACGGTGAGGAAGGTGACGAGCGCCGATTTTTCGAGCAGTTCATCGAGAAAAATTGCCGCCGGATAAATGGCCAGCAGAACGCCGGCGATCGCGCCCCATTCTCCGAAGAGCGCTACTCCTGCCGCCGCGAGAAACACGCACGATCCGGCGCCGATGGCCGCCTGGATGACGCGCACCATCGCCGCACCGTCGCCGAGCACGTTGTAGACGAGGGCTAGAAAATATGGATACAGCGGCGCCTGGTAGAAAACCTCTTTTCCGAGCCAGTCCCCACCGGCTATCCGGAGCGCCCATTGATGATAGGCCTCGGCATCGCCGGATCGGAGATCGAAGAACGGCGCGTTCGAGATCTGGCTGAGGTAGGTCAGGCGAAGGACGAGCGCGACGAGCCCGACCGCCAATAACAGGTTCCACCGGCGCGAGGGTGTCGCGCCGGGCATCTGCAACGGGGGAGCCGGTCTGGGCTCCACGTGCTTCACGCGTGATAGCGTAACAGGTTGCGATGCTTGAAATGGGTCTCGATACATTCGGTGATGTTGTCGTCGACAGCGACGGCCGCCCCGTGACGCAGGCGCAAGCCTTGCGGAACGTCGTGGCGGAGGCCGTGCTCGCCGAGCAGGTCGGGGTCGACTCGTTCGGCGTCGGCGAGCACCATCGTCCCGACTTCGCGGTCTCTGCTCCGGAAGTCGTCTTAGCGGCCATCGCCGGCAAGACAGAGCGGATTCTTCTGGGCTCGGCCGTCACGGTGCTGAGCACGGACGATCCGGTGCGGGTGTTTGAGCGATTCTCGACGCTCAATGCGCTGTCGAACGGACGCGCCGAAGTCATTCTCGGTCGCGGCTCGTTCACGGAATCCTATCCGCTCTTTGGCTACGATCTTTCGCAGTACAACGAGCTGTTTGAAGAGAAACTCGATCTCTTCGTCAAGCTGCTCGACCAGCAGCCCGTCACCTGGTCCGGTCGCACCCGCAGCACCTTGACGAGTCAGACGGTCTATCCGGTTGTCGAGGGCGGCCGCTTGCGAACGTGGATCGGCGTGGGTGGCAGTCCCGAGTCGGTTGTGCGTGCCGCGAAGCACGGCCTTCCCCTCACGCTGGCCATCATCGGTGGAAGCGCGAAGCGGTTCATCCCGTTTGTCGAGCTGTACCGGCGCGCTCTGGGTGAATTCGGAAAGCCGGCGCAGCCCGTCGGCGTTCACTCTCCCGGCCACGTGGCCGCCACGGACGAACAAGCCAGGGAAGAGCTGTGGCCGCACTATCTCACGATGATGAATCGGATCGGTCGAGAGCGGGGATGGCCACCGCGAGGTCGCGGAGATTTCGAACGGGAAGCTGGGCCGGACGGCGCCATCTATGTCGGTTCACCGGAAACGGTGGCCACGAAGATTGTCCGGACGGTCAAAGATCTCGGCCTCGCGCGTTTCGATCTCAAGTACAGCAATGGCACGCTTCCACACGACGCTCTCATGAAGAGCATCGAGCTCTACGGTACCGAGGTCGTCCCACGCGTCCGGCGCGCGCTCGACTAACCGCGACGCGCGACGACGCGACGCGATAAATCGAGTCAATGCGAGAAGCCTATGAACTGCATGCCAGATAAGGAATCGCTACGAGGTCGCATCGCTGTCGTGGCGGGAGCCACGCGAGGCGCGGGTCGGGGAATCGCGACCGCTTTAGGCGAAGCTGGAGCCACCGTCGTCTGCACGGGCCGCACAACACGCACCAGGCGGTCTGAATACAACCGCGCAGAAACGATCGAGGAGACCGCTACTCTTGTGACCGAGCTTGGCGGCACTGGTATTGCCGCTGCGGTCGACCATCTCGACCCTGAACAGGTCAAACATCTCGCCGATCGGATTCGGAAGGAGCACGGCCGCATCGACGTGCTCGTCAACGACATCTGGGGCGGCGAATTGCTGAAGGGCGGGCCGGCTGACTGGAACACGCCGATCTGGAAGCACAACCTCGACGATGGTCTTCGAATACTGCGGCTCGCGATCGACACACACTTGATCACTTCCCACCATCTGCTTCCCTTGGTCATTGAAAAACCCGGCGGGCTGCTCATCGAGGTGACAGACGGCACCGCTGAGTACAACGCCTCGCACTACCGGATCTCGGTCTTCTACGATCTGGCGAAGGTGGCCGTCAATCGATTGGCTTTTTCTCAGGGACATGAACTGGAGAAGCACGCCGCCACCGCTGTCGCGATCACGCCGGGGTGGCTTCGCTCTGAGATGATGCTCGACAACTTCGGTGTCTCCGAAGCCAACTGGCGTGAGGCGATTCAACGAACCGCGGGTCCGGCAGCGCCACCCGACTTTGCGCTGTCTGAATCTCCCAGATATGTTGGACGTGGAGTCGCCGCATTGGCCGCCGATGTTCACCGCGCCAGGTGGAACAAACGGTCGGTCACCTCGGGTCAATTGGCACACGAATACGGATTCACGGACCTCGACGGATCGCAGCCAGACATTTGGCGGTACATCGAGGAAGTCCGTGACCGGGGACTCGAAGCGAACCTCGACGAGTATCGGTGACACACCGCTCTCGATTAACCGCGACGGCGCGACGAGCGCGACGAACGCGTGGCTGACACGGCTCACCACGAAGAGCACGAAGGCACGAAGGTTGATGACCGGCGATCCTCTTCGTGGCTTGATTCGGCTTCGATTGCGCCGGCTTGCGCGCACAATCGAAGCGTGGCCCTTCGTGGTTGCGTCCTGAAAAAGCCGTCGCAGTTCTTTTACGTCGTGTCATCGCGCTCTTCGCGTCGTCGAGTTTTCTTCGCTTTTGCCGCCGCCATGCGCCACGACACCGACAGCAGGTCGCGGAGCGCGTCACGATCGATATGTCGCAGACGGACCAGCACGAGCGGATAGGGTCGATAGTAATCCGTCAGGTAGTACGTCTCGGGCGCATCCTCGATGAGCCATTCCCGTTCTTCGAGATCCGCCCTGACCACCAGCGTGTCTGGTTCGGCTGAAGGGTGCGTGGCCATTCCCGCCATGAAACTGCCACGCATCTTGAGAACCGGCGAGCCGTCGTATTTCGTGACCGCCTCGACATCCGGTAGAGCGAGCCCCACCGCGCTGACCGCGTCGAACGTCTCCACCGGTGCGCGCGCCGTGTGCCTGCGAGCCATCGACGCTAGTATCGCGCTTCGCGCGTCTCTTGAGGTAGAGTTGCCCTCGATTTCAGCAACGAGGAGTAGAACATGAATCTGAAGCCGCTCATCGCTCTCGGCGCGCTCGTCGGCGTCGCGCTCACTGCGCCCGGCCACGCCCAGGCACCGAAGCCCGATGCCAAGACGCTCGCGGCCACCGGCATTCTGGAGCGGCTCGCCGAGCGCTCTGGTGTGTATGGCGTACCGCCCACCGCGAAGATCCCGGGCTTCATCGCCGACGCCGGTTGGCCGCAGAAGCTGCCCAATAACTGGATCCTTGGACAGGTGGCCGGCTTGTTTGTCGCGCCCGACGATCACATCTGGGTGGTCCAGCGGCCGCGCAGCTTGACGAATGACGAAGCGGCGCTGACCGCTGCCACGCACAAGGCCCCCGACGGGCGGCCCGTCGACGCATTGGGGAATCCGCGTCTGTACGGAGTGCTCGGCGACTGCTGTCTGCCGGCGCCGTCGGTCATGGAGTTCGATGCCAATGGAAAGCTGCTTCAGGCCTGGGGAGGCCCGGCCGATCCTGATAAGTGCAAGATGGATCAGGGATGCGTCTGGCCGGCCAGCGAGCACGGCATCTACGTCGACCACAACGGGTTTGTCTACCTCGGCGGCAACGGCGGCAACGGCAAGCCAAACGGTTCTGCCTGGGCCTCGACCAACGGCGCCGACGGTCTGATCCTGAAATTCACGAAAGAAGGCAAGTTCCTGATGATGATCGGCGGCCCCACCAAGGGGGCAGACAGCAATAACAAGGACGGCGGCCGCAATGGCACGCCGCTGTTCTTCCTGCCGGCCGACATGACGATCGATCCGACCACCAACCGCCTGTATGTGTCGGACGGCTACGGCAATCGCCGCGTGGCCATCGTCGATGCGGCAACCGGCAAGTACATCGGGCACTTCGGCGCGTACGGAAACAACCCGGTCGACGACAAAGCCGCCGCCGCGGCCGGCCCCTGGATGAACGACTTCACCAAGGGCAACATGAAGCCGGCCTTTTTCCGCAATCCCGTGCATTGCGTGAAGGTCAGCAAGGAAGGCCTGATTTATGTTTGCGATCGCGGCAACAACCGTATCCAGGTGTTCAACGGCCGCGACGCGAATCTCGGCAAGGAATGCGCGAACCCGACCGGCGACGTGGGCAAGTGCGGCTTCGTGAAGGAGCAGACCGTCGCGGTGAAGACCAACGGCCTGCCGGGCTCGGCGGTGTCGATGAACTTCTCAACCGATCCGAAGCAGACGTGCCTCTATGTTGGCGACAATTCCAACATGACGATCTACGTGCTGAATCGAGACACGCTTCAAGAGCTCGGCCGTCTGGGTCGCAGCGGGCGCGAGGCCGGCGAGTTCCACTGGCTGCACCAGGTGAGCGTCGATTCGCGCGGCAACCTCTACACGGCGGAGGTGGATACCGGCAAGCGCATCCAGAAGTTCGTCCGCTACGGCGAGGCGGGCTGCAGCGGTACCGGCCGGGCGACCGTCGGCGGTGTGCTGCCCTAGCAGCCTGGCGGCGGTTATTTCGCGCCCGCAGGCGGAGCGCCGGTCGGCACCATGTTTCTGATGGCGGAAATGCGCCAGACGCCCGACTCGCGCTTCAGCACCATGGTCGTCCACCGATGCACGTTGCTGCCGGCAATGTTGTAGTTGCCGTCGACGATGGCCACCTCGGGCGTCACGAAGCGGATCGACTTGATGTCGATGCTGCGATCGCCGGGGTTCTGCTTGGTCGACTCGGCCGTGCCTGTGACCACCTGCGGGCGTCCGCGCCGCCACTCGCCGGCCGTCGTGTACTGGTCGGCGTCGGACGTGAAGAGCGCGGCGATCACGCTTTCGTCGCGCGCGTCGCGCGCGTTCACGTACTTTTCGACGAGCGCCTTGACCGCCGTTTCATCCGCCGCCGGTGGAGCCTGCGCTCGCAACCCCGGCACCACGATCAGAGTGAGAATGATGATGCGCCACATGCGCCACAGTATATCGACAGTCGCCCGTAAAAATTTCTTCTCGTGAAAAAATTACAGGCGCCGTTTCCATTCATTCCGCCGAGATAATTCATTTCTGCAGGGGATATTTTTTCGAACTCCGATACGTTCGTTTGGATCCGCACTTGCACGTCGGCCGTCAGCGCAAGCAGCAGCGGAGGTGATCGAATCGCTTCCGTTCCACAGCTCCCCACGCACGTTCTGCGCTACCGCGAGCTCAACGACAACATACGTTAAGTGAAGCCGCCACCCAGGCGGCCCTTCCAGCGCTGAGCCTCGCCTGCTTCGGCTCTCCCCCACGACGCTACGACACGTACGCCCGAGTGACGCACGACCGATCGCAGGAGTGATCTGTGCCGGGGTGTGCCCACTGACCCGAATCACGCGAATGGAGGCCCATTGTGAAACGTTTTCAATTCAGACTCATTGCAGGCGCAGCAGCGGCAGCGCTCGTGTGCGCGTTGATTGTCGCAGGCTCTACCGGCAGCCACGCGCAAGCACGAGACGGTCGTTTTGGTGTTGGCATCCCGGAAGGCTTTCTGCAGAAGTATGCGGCGTTCCGCTCGCGGACGCTGGCCGGCGCCGATCGTCAGGTCCTGCGGGTGCGCCTCGGCTACGTGAAGGGGCTGTCGCGATCGTTCACGGCCCTCGCCGGAGAATTCACGCTCGATCTCGAATCCGCCGCATTCCGAGTGAGCCTCAACAGGCTGACGCCTCAGCAAACCTACGGCGTGTGGCTCGTCGACGGGGCAGAAACCAGCAGCACCGAGGACAGCGCCGTGAGATTCGCCACCGTTCAAGCCAACGCGGCATCAGCCGTCGTGACGGGCATTCTCAACGCCGGTGCTCTCCAACTCCCGTCCGGCTTCACGATTGACCGCATCGTCGTGGCGACCGGCACCGAGTCGGCGGCGGCTCCGTTGGCGAGCGGCTCGGTGAATGTGTTTCAGAAGATTTTCTTTCGACGGCTGAGCCTTCTGGACGAGAGCACCGATTCGGTGCTCCTGAATGAGACGACGCCGGCTCCCAGCCTCTTCAATCTTGTTCCCGATGTCGCCGCTGAGACCGATGCCGGCTCCGGATCGGGAGCGAGGAGGGCAGGGGCTTTGAGATCGCTGCCGGTCGACAGGCTCATCTCGCGGGGCGCGACGCTGTTTTTCGAGAACACGTTCGGCGGCAACGGACGCACATGCGGAACGTGTCATCCCGCGTCGAACAACTTCACGATCGATCCAGCCTTCATCAGCGACGCTGCCGGCCAATAATCCGCTCTTCGTGGCCGAGTTCAATCCGGCGCTGGCTCAGCTCGAAAAGCCTCAGCTGATGCGACGGTTCGGCCTCATCCTCGAGAACCTGGATGGCCTCGACGATCCGGCCGGAAAGTTCGTGATGCGCGGCGTGCCTCCGACGCTCGGCCTGCAGATGACGCTGGAAAAAGACACGAGCCTCGGGGAGGGGCCGGTTCAAATGACCGGCTGGTCGGGAGACGGGTCGCCGGGCACCGGGTCGTTGCGCGAATTCGCGATCGGCGCCGTGACGCAGCATTTCACCAGAAGACTGGCGCGCGTCGCCGGCCGCGACTTCACGCTGCCGACCGAGCATCAGCTCGACGCGATGGAAGCGTTCCAGCTTTCGCTCGGCCGCTCTGCAGATTTCGATCTCTCCAAGATCACGTTCCTGGACGGGAACGTCCAGACCGGGCGATCACTGTTTCTCAACGGCACCGGCAGTTCGAGCGCCGGCGGCACCTGCGGGTTCTGTCATGTCAACGGCGGCGCGCTCTCGATCAACGGCCAGAACCGCAACTTCAACACCAATGTCGAGGGCCTGGCGCATCCGGCACGCGCGATCGAGGATTTTCCAAAAGACGGCGGATTCGGACAGACCGCCAATACAAGCGGCACCTACGGAAACGGCACCTTCAACATCGCATCCGTTGTCGAGGCGGCTGACACGCCGCCGTTCTTTCACAACAACGCCGTGAACACGCTCGAAGAGGTCGTCCAGTTCTATTCCGGACCGGCGTTCAATGGCCCGTCCGTGCCGCCGTCGGCCAGATTCGATTTCACTCAGATACAGATCGACCAGATCGCCGACTTCATGCGTGCCCTGAATGTGCTGCAGGACATCGACGTCGCGCGCCGCGAGCTCAGGGAAATCATTGCGAACCGGCTCGACCCGCTCGGCGAGCAGAACAACCGTTTGCAGACCGCGTGGGAAGAAACCGGTGATTCGGTTGAGATCCTCAGGCAGGGAGCGATCTTCCCGACGGCCGTGACACATCTGGTCGCCGCGCGCACGTTCCTCGGGCAGGCACAACGCACCACGAATGCGCTTCAACGGCGCGTGCTCATCCCGCTGGCGATGGCGAAGCTCGTGCAGGCCAGAAACGCCGTAGCGACTATTGCGCCTTAGGGTGCACGACGGTTCGGGTCGACACTAGCGGGGCGGGCACCAATCCGAGCCACGGAAATGGGCCGGACCTTCGCGACATGCCCACGATTCCGACGGTAGTCGCGGTATTCCGCCGCCACGGCAATCGCATATGATCGGCCTGAGGTGACGGACAAGACCATCGAGAACGCGCCCCGCGGATGGTTGCGCGGCTTCTACAAATGGCTGGTGGAACCCGGTGCGGCGTCGCACCCGGCTTCCTCTCGTTCAGGCGATCCGGCTCCACAGGGCCTGCCGGTTCGCATCGGACACTACGCCATTGAACGCAAGCTGGGCGAAGGCGGAATGGGCGTCGTGTACGCGGCGCGCGACGAGCGGCTCGAGCGCACTGTCGCCCTGAAAACCATGTCTTCGCTGGCCGATGATGAGATGGCGCGCAAGCGCTTCTGGCGCGAAGCGCGCGCGGCTGCGAGCGTCAATCATCCGAACATCTGTCAGATTTACGAGATTGGCGACGACGCCGGGCAGTTGTTCATTGCGATGGAGCTCCTCGAGGGCGAAACGCTCGCCGAGCTGATGCGGCGGGGTCCGCTGAGCGTGTCCGGGTCGGTGCCTATCGGCCTGGAAATACTGGCCGCACTCTCGGCGCTCCACGCCCGCGGCATCATCCACCGCGACCTCAAGCCGTCCAATGTGTTCGTGACCTCGCACGGCGTGAAGTTGCTCGACTTCGGTCTGGCACGTCCAGACCTGGAGCGATCGCTCACCCTCGCCACAGAGCTGACGCGGCCGGGAATCATGCTGGGGACTCCGCGCTACATGGCACCGGAACAGGTCACCGATGCGCCCGTTGACATGCGGGTCGATCTGTTTGCCACAGGCGCCATTCTCTTCGAGATGCTGTCGGGCCGTCCGGCGTTTGCCGGACGCTCTGTCCTCGACGTTCTGCACGCGACCGTTCACGAGCAGCCGCCGGCGCTCACCGGCTCTCCGGTGGTGGCCGCCGTGGATCGCGTGATCCGTCGCGCGCTGGCCAAACGCCCCGCGGATCGACCCTCGTCGGCAGATGTGATGTCGGCGGAGTTGCGCGAGGTTCGTGGGGTCGAGAGCGACAAGACGCCGGCGCTGGCCCAGGCGCTCACCCGCGTTGTGGTGCTGCCGTTCCGCGTGCTTCGTCCCGATCCGGATTCCGACTTTCTCGCCTTCAGCCTGCCGGATGCCATCGCGACGTCGTTGTCGGGCATCGGCTCGCTCGTCGTGCGCTCGAGCGCCATGGCCGTTCGCTTTGCCGGTTCGGAAGCAGTGGACCTCAAGGACCTCGCTGCGGAAGCTGACGTCGACTGCGTGGTCATGGGCACGCTGCTGCGTTCCGGTGATCAGCTGCGCGCGACGGTTCAGCTCGTCGAAGCTCCTGAGGGGACATTGCTCACGTCGCACACGGTTCAGTCGTCGCTCGGGGAATTGTTCGGGATGCAGGACGAAATTGCACGGCGCGTCGTTGAGGCGTTGTCGCTGCCATTGACGACGAGAGTCGGCTCTCCTGCGCCGGACGCGCCCAACAATGCGCAGGCATACGAGTTGTACCTGCGAGCGAATGAGCTGGGACGTACGTATGCCGGTCTTGTCGGGGCGCGCGATTTGTACCTGAAGTGTCTCGAGCTCGACCCGAACTTCGCCCCGGCATGGGCTCGTCTTGGCCGGTGCCATCGCGTGATCGGAAAGTTAATCGACGGCCAGGCCGACAGCGAGGCCCAGGCGGAAAACGCCCTGAAGCGCGCGCTGGAGCTCAACCCGCGTCTTTCCGTTGCCCACAAGTTTTACGCGAACCTCGAGTCCGATATGGGTCAGACCGAGCGGGCGCTGGTGCGGCTGCTCGGCGAGGCGAACCGGCACGGCAACGATCCGGAGTTGTTCGCCGGGCTCGTCCACGCGTGTCGCTATTGCGGACTTTACGAGGAGTCGATCGCGGCGCACGCCGAGGCGCGCCGGCTCGACCCGAATGTCCCGACAAGCGTCGAGCAGACGCTCCTTATGACCGGCGATCTCGATCAGTTGCTCTCCGCAGGAGATCCCCTGGACGATTCGGGCGGGGACGCGGGCATTCAGGTGATCGGGCTCGGGTTAGCGGGACGCATCGAGGAGGCCAGGCACCTGCTGCTTGAAATGCGCCGCGCTCCGCGCCTCGCGATCTTCGCCGTATGGACGGACTACTTGATGGCCTGGCTGGATCGCCGCGCCGCTGACATGGTGCAGGGCGTTGCCTCGCTTCACCATTTGAAAATTCAGCAGGATCCGGAAGCCCTCTTCATGGAAGGCTGGCTGCTCTGCGATGTGGGCGTGCACCAGGAAGGCCTCGAGTTCCTCAAGCGTGCCGTCGCGAAGAATTACTTTCCGGCCGGGACGCTCGCAAGCAGCGCGCAGTTTGACAAGCTGCGCGGCGACTTTGCACTCCAGACACTTCTCGCCGAAGCGACCGCCGGCCGCCAGAGAGCCCTCATAGCATTCCGCAATGCCGGTGGGGAACGACTGCTGGGCACGTGATGAAGACGCTGTCGCGCGAGCGCGACGCGACGGAGCTTCTTCGAAGACTGAGAAATATACGTCCCGAGACCCGCGCACGGTGGGGACGCATGTCGGCGCACCAGATGGTGTGTCACCTCAACGATACCTTCCGTATGGCGACGGGTGAGAAGCCCGTGAGCCAGGCCAGCGGACTGTTTCAGCGCACGATTCTGAAGTGGTTGGTCTTGTATGCACCGTTGCGCTGGCCGCCTGGCATTCCGACAAGGCCGGAGATCGATCAGCACATTCAGGGCACGAGACCCGTGCACTTCGACGAAGACGTCAGTCAGCTCGAAGCGCTGCTAGCCATCGTGACGGCACGGACACGGAATTTCGTGTGGCCGATCCATCCCATATTCGGCAGGATGTCTGAAGCCCAGTGGCTTCGTTGGGGTTACCTGCATACCGACCATCATCTCCGCCAGTTTGGCGCATAGAGCAGAGCAGGTTCGCCGTGCACCTGGTCATTCGTTCCGCTCCGCGGAACAACGGCTGTGCGAGATGTTTGGCCTTAACACGCTGACGGAAAAGACGTTCGACGACAATACCTCGCCCGAGACCGCGACAAATTTGTAGACAGCGTGTTATTGTCTGCTCAACAATCCGCACTCCGATGACGGAGAGATCGAGCGACCCGTACATCGTGAAGTCGCTGGTGCACGCCGCGAAAATTCTCGAGGCGTTCGACCCGCCGGGCGACGTTCTGCGCCTGCGCGACATCGTCGAGCGCACCGGGTACGGCAAGGGGATGTGCTTCCGCCTGCTGCACACCCTGCACAAATGCGGGTTCATCGAGAAGATCGACGAACGGCACTATCGCCTCGTCGTCGAGATTCGTCCGCACAAACGCTTCCGCATCGGATACGCCTCTCAAGGACAAGACAGCTCGTTCCCGCGTGAAGTGCACGCGGGCCTCGTGCGAGCCAGCGATCGCGAACGTCTCGAGCTGATCGTCGTCGACAACCGCTATCAGCCGAAATCGCGCTGCGCAACGCCGAGCTGCTCATCAAGGAAAAGGTCGATCTCGTCATCGAGTTTCAAACCGACGAGGCCGTGGCTCCCGCGATCGCGTCGAAATATCTCGAGGCGAACATTCCGTTCATCGCCATCGACATTCCGCATCCGGGCGCGACCTATTTCGGGGCGAACAACTACCAGGCGGGCCTGCTCGCCGGGCGCTATCTCGGAAAGTGGGCGCAGACCTGCTGGTCGTCGCGGGTGGATGAAGTTCTGCTGCTCGAGCTCGCCCGTGCCGGCGGGCTGTACGCGCGCGAAGCAAGGGGATCGTAGCCGGCGTGAAGGAGACCTTGCAGCTCCCCGACACGGTGCCTTTCATCGTGCTCGACGGGGACGGGCAGTTCAAAACCTCTCTTGAAAAAGTGCGCCGTCACATTCGTCTCTCGAAGGCGAAGCGCACGCTCGTCGGGGCGGCGAACGATCCGAGCGCGCTGGGCGCCGTTCGCGCGTTTCAGGAAGCGGGCCGCGAGTCGACCTGTGCCGTTGTCGGCCAGAATGCCGAGCCGGATGCCCGTATAGAATTGCGCGAGCGGCACACGCCGTTTGTCGCGTCGGTCGGCTATTTTCCGGAACGATACGGACCCGGGCTGGTGCACCTGGCGCTCGACATTCTGTCGCATCGCCCTGTGCCGCCGGCGGTATTCATGCGGCATCAGGTCATCACAGCAGAGAACGTCGATCACTTTTATCCAAACGATTCGCTGCTGGGCGTCTCGGGCGCGGCGGCGGTGTGACAGGAGACGACCGATCCATGAGCTTCGCGTTCACCGACGTTCACATCCAGGAGCACAACACCCGCGGGGCCGCGGCACTGGCCGAGGACTACGATCACCTGGCGCTCCAACTGGCTCGTCGTGGCGTCGACATCGAGCGACTGGTCGAGCGCGCGGCCGCCTTTCGGGTGGCGGTCCCTTCGTGGGGCGTCGGCACGGGCGGCACACGCTTCGCCCGCTTTCCCGGCGAAGGCGAGCCACGGAACATCTTCGAGAAGCTCGAGGATTGCGAAGTCGTCTTCAGGGCGACGCGCGTGACCCCGGGCATCTCACTGCATATTCCCTGGGACAAGCCCGAGAACGCCGGCGAGCTGCGATCGTTTGCCGCCTCTCGCGGATTGTTCTTCGACTCGATGAACTCGAACACATTTCAGGATCATCCAGACCAGAAACACTCATACAAATACGGCAGCCTGACGCACAGCGACGCTGCCGTGCGACGGCAGGCGGTGGAACACAACCTTGAATGTCTGTCGATCGGCGAACAGCTGGGCGCCCGGGCTCACACGGTATGGATCGGTGACGGCGGCAATTTCCCGGGGCAGGTGCACTTTCGAAGGGCGCTGGATCGATATCTCGACAGTCTCAAGGCGATCTATCGGGAATTGCCCGATGCATGGCGCCTGTTTATCGAGCACAAAGTGTACGAGCCGGCGTTCTACTCGACGGTGCTCAACGACTGGGGCACGAGCTACTACTGTGTCAAAGAGCTGGGGGAGCGCGCGTTCTCGCTCGTCGACCTCGGCCACCACGCACCGAATGTGAATGTCGAGATGATCGTCGCGCGGCTCATCCAGTTCGCGAAGCTTGGCGGATTTCATTTCAACGACAGCCAGTACGGAGACGACGATCTCGATTCGGGGTCGATCAAGCCGTTCCAGCTGTTCCTCATTTTCAACGAGCTGGTCGACGCCGAGCTCGAGCGCGTGAAGGGGTTCGACCCGGCCTACATGCTCGATCAGTCGCACAACGTGACCGATCCGATCGAGTCGCTCGTCAGCAGCACGGTCGAGCTCGTGCGCGCGTACGTGCAGGCCCATCTCGTCGATCGCGAGGCGCTGGCCGAGTATCAGCAGGCCAACGATCCGTTGATGGCGCTGCAGACGTTGAAGCAGGCGTTTACGACCGATGTCGCCCCTGTCCTCGCCACCGCGCGCGTGCGTGCGGGAGGCGCGATCGATCCGATTGGCGCGTATCGATCGAGCGGCTACCGCGAGAAGAAACGTGTCGAGCGGCCGGCGGCCACACGCCTGGGTGCAGGGATCGTCTGATGATTCGCAAAGCGTTCCGCATGTCGGTGAACGAGGGGCAGGAATCCGAGTACGAGCGGCGGCACAACCCGATCTGGCAGGAACTCACCGACGCCCTGACGACGCACGGCGTGACGAGCTATTCGATCTTCATCGATCCCATCACGCGCGATCTGTTTGCCTACGCCGAGATCGAGAGCGAAGAACGGTGGAAGGCGATTGCCGAGTACCGATGTCTGCCGCCGATGGTGGGCGCACATGCGCGAGATCATGCCGTCGAACGCGGATAATAGCCCTGTCTCCCGAGCGTTACCCGAAGTGTTCCATCTGAGCAGGGCTGAGGGCTGAGGGCCGAAGGCTTAGGTGCCGCGTGCGGAAGATGACTGCGCTGTTTTGATCGCGGCAACGATCATAGCTCGCAGCTCGCCAGCCTCTCTGAGTTCCCACGCGACCTCGTCCGTCGTGACCTTTCCAAGTTTTGACGGCGACGCGCAGCCAGTAGCGGCTTTCGCGTGATTCCTTCCGAGAGATGGCCATCTTTGCAATGAAGTCTGGCTTGGTCTGCCCGTCCTGAGCCTCTTCTGCGTTCGCGCCGACGGAAGGACCGCACCGCATCAGCTCGGACGCGATGTGTCGGGCAGCTGGTCCACGATTCCACAGCCTTTCAGACAACTGCATGACCCGACACCCAAACTCAAACGCTCGCGTGCAAATGATCGATTCCTTCATGCTTGTTTACATATCAAGCGGCCTGCCATCCCTTTTGCGAATCGATTACTGCAATTTCTCCATCCTCGACTACGCGCCGCATTTTCTGCGCTATGCCTCCAATCGCGCGAATGAAGTTTCTGCAGCATCCAATCTCAGCCCTCAGCCCTCAGCCCTCAGCCCTATAGCCCTCAGCCCTTCCGCATCAGGATTCCCCGGCCCGAAGTGCCTCAGTAGCACCAGCGGTTCGGTTTCGCTGAGATTCTGCATGCGGACGCCATGACTCGCCGCGTCTGCTGATACGAACAATTCGTCCTCTGTCATCTCACCGAACCGGATCATCGCCGGCGTCGAGACATGATGCTTCCCGATTGTGCCGTGGCCCTGTGTCAGGATGAGGCCGTACGCGGCGGCATCCTTGATCGTCACCGAGCGCTGGGGCAGGATCGTGAGCTCTTTCGCCGAGTACCAGCCCGTGCCGTACCAGACCCACTGCTCGCGATATCCCGCCGCGTCGGCGTCGTCGTTGCCGTGCACCGGTCGCGGAAACACGCGATTCGACTTCCCGAACTCGGGATTTACGTTCGCGTCCCAGTCGAGCATGTTGACCAGATAATCGAGATCGCGGTGGTATTCGGGCCTCACGTCCTTGGTCAGCAGGCTCCAGTCCACGACCCGTCCGTCGACCATGGACTGGAACATCGCGAAGACGTCGCTGTTGACCTGCGGCTCGTACGTCACGAGCGAGCCGGGCGCATGGAGAATCCCTGGATTGATCTGCCAGCCGCTGCCCGGCTGCAGCCGGTAGGCGCGTGACAGAAGGAGAATGCCGTTGTCTCCCTTGTTCCAGTCCTCGAGACACCGCCGCAGGTCCGCCTTGGTCGTGCCGGGCTCGAGTCCCATGAACGTGTAGGGAAACGCGTTGTCAATCTGGTTGTACTGCGGCGGGAAGTAATACGCCTCGGGCTTGCCTTTCTGGCCCACGAGCGCGGCGAGCTCGTCGTTCTGATGCAGGTGATGAGGAATTGCGCCCATGTTGTCGAAGAACTTGCAGAGCAGATTCCAGCCCCCCTCGCGCTGCATCGTCGCCGAGCCGAGCAGCAGGTCGCCGGCTTCGTCGATGTACGACTTGAACAGCGCGCGCTTGCCGTTCTCGAGCCTCACATAGCTCAGGCCCTCATCGTCCGGAGTTCCCGGTCCGTTGGATGCATGCGTGGTCGATGAGAACCATCGCTCGTTGATCCCGCCGCGATGGGCGCCCAGTGCATAGAGATCGTCGGGATGCAGTCTGAGCCGGCGGCCGGGGACCATGAACGTCCGCGGCACCCAGCACGGCTCGAGCCGGAGAATCCCGGCTCCCGCATCAATCGCATCCTGCGTCTCGCTTCGATTTGCCGTTGTCTTTGTCGCCATGAACACGTTGATGTATCACTGCTGCCGGAGATCCGCAAAGGTGTTTTTTATTGCGAAACATATGCACTGAGATTATCGTCCCGCACATGGCATCCCAACATTCCTCTCCAGCGCTCCATAACGCCATGTGGCCCGGCCTTGTCGGCAAGGGCAGCCCTGGCGCCGAACCCTTCATCGATCTCGACACCATGCTCGATCTCACGGCAAGGGCGTCGGTCGACGGCATCAAGTTCGACGGTGTCGACCTGTTCCTGTTCGATCCGCACACCAGCATCGACGCGACCGAAGACGAGCTGAAGCGCCTTCGCGACCGCGTTGCCTCGCGAGGTCTCGTGATCGGATCGCTCGTCGCGCCCGTGTGGCCGCCGACCGGCGGCGGCGCGGCGATGGGAAGCGCCGACGAGCGCCGAAGCTTCGTCACGCAGGTTCGGAAGGCCTGTGCGATTGCGAAGACCCTGCGCGACCTCGGCATTCGCAAATATGGTGTCGTCAGGATTGACTCGGCATCCAGCCCTGCGGAATGGGCGAAAGATCCCGAGGGCAGCACGCGACGCATCGCCGACAGTTTTCGCGAAGCCTGCGATGTGGCCGAAAGCTTCGGCGAGCGGCTGGCGGCCGAAGGGGAGATCTGCTGGGGAGGGATGCACAGCTGGAAGAGCATGGTGCAGCTCCTCGAGATGGTGAATCGGCCGAAGACGCTCGGCTACCAGGCCGACATGGCGCACAATCTGCTGTTCACCATGGGCTACAACGCGCCCGAGGATCGGCTGCTGCCGGAGGCGTACCGACTGGCAGAACCGAGAGCTTCTCGACGAGGCGTATCGGAAGGTTGCCCGCGCCTTGCGTCCCTGGACGATCGATTTTCATGTGGCGCAAAACGACGCGACGGTGAAGGGCTCCGGTTCACACGATAAGACCGGACGCCATTGCCTGCCGGACGATCCGAACGGCAAGCTCGACGTTGTGCGGTACGCCGGCTTCTGGATGTGCAACGACGAGGGCAAGCCGACGCGCGCTTTCCAGCACATCTGCTGGGACGGGTGCATGTTCCCCAACGAGACGATGCTGCGGCTCGATACCTGGAACAGCGTGCTCAAGCTGATGATCGAGGTACGTAACGCGCACGGGTGGGATGCGCCCGTGGCGGTCGCGGTCTAATCTCATGGCCAAGAAACCACTCAATATCGGCCTCGTCGGTTACGGGTTCATGGGACGCACCCACTCCAACGCGTTTCTGCAGGCACCGCGCTATTTCGACCTGCCATACAAGCCGGTGTTGAAGGCGGTCGCCGCCCGCAACAAGGATCGCGTGCAGGCCTTTGCAGCCAACTGGGGGTACGAGTCGGCGGAAACCGACTGGCGCGCGCTGGTCGATCGTCGCGACATCGATCTCATCGACATCGCGAGCCCCAACGACACGCACGCAGAAATCGCAATGGCGGCCGCTCGCGCGGGAAAGATGGTGATGTGCGAGAAGCCGCTCGCGCGCACGGCGAGAGAAGCGGAAGGTATGGTGGAAGCGGTTGAGAAGGCCGGCGTGGCGAACTCTGTCTGGTACAACTACCGCCGTGTGCCGGCCGTCGTGCTGCTGCGCCACCTCATCGATGAAGGCAAGCTCGGGCGCATTTACCACTACCGCGCCAAATTCCTGCAGGACTGGACGATCTCGAGCGATCTTCCGCAGGGCGGCGAAGGGCTGTGGCGCCTCGACGTGTCGGTCGCTGGAAGCGGCGTCACCGGCGATTTGCTCGCGCATTGCATCGACACCGCGATGTGGCTGAACGGGCCCATCGCCGGCGTGACGGCCATGACCGAGACGTTCGTGAAAGAGCGCAAGCACAACCTGACCGGAAACGTTGAACCCGTCGGCATCGACGATGCGTGCGCGTTTCTGTCGAGGTTCGAGAACGGATCGCTGGCGACATTCGAATCCACCAGGTACGCGCGCGGTCACAAGGCGCTCTACACGCTCGAAATCAACGGGGAACACGCGTCGGCGGCGTGGGATCTGCACGACCTGCATCGGCTTCAGTGGTTCGATCACGGTGACGAGGGCCGCCTGCGCGGCTGGCGCAGCGTGCACATCACCGATGGCGATCATCCGTACATGAAGCACTGGTGGGTGCCGGGACTCCAGATCGGCTACGAACACACGTTCATTCATCAATTCGCCGATTTCTGCATCGCCGCTGCAGAAGGACGAAGCGCGGCGCCGACGTTTCGTGATGGTCTGGCAACCGATTACGTCACCGACGCGGTGCTGAAGTCCGCGCAGAGCGGCAAGTGGGAGCAGGTCCCGAGCGCGAAACAGGCTATTGGGGTCTGACCCCAGTACGGGCAGTGCTGCCCCACCGAGCAGTGAGCCAGTGAGGGCAAGTGAGGATGACCATGAAGAACATGATTCTGATCGCGGTCCTGGTTGCTGCCGGCGTGACGCTCTCGTCGCAGCAACCGGCGCCCGCGCAGCCTCCCGACCGGGGGCAGGGACGAGGCCGCGGCCAGGCGCCGCGCGGCGCCGACCCGATGGTCACCGACGACCGCACAGGCTTCGAACCGATTTTCGACGGTACGACGCTGAAGGGTTGGGACGGCGATCGCGCGTTCTGGCGCGCCGAGAACGGCGCGATCGTGGGCCAGAGCACGCCTGAGAATGCGGTCAAGCAGAACACGTTTCTCATCTGGCGCGGCGGCGAGCCGCGAAACTTCGAGTTGAAGGTCCAGTTCCGGATGGATTCGACCAATAGCGGCATTCAGATCCGAAGCTCGCAGTTGCCTGTCGGCACCGGGGACGGCACCGCGAAGGTCGAGCACAACTGGGTCTTGAAGGGCTATCAGGCCGACATCGATTTCGCCAACCAGTACACCGGGCAGATCTACGAAGAGCGTGGCCGTGGCTTTCTGGCGATGCGAGGGCAGGCGGTCTACGTTCCCGACGGCGCACGTCCGAAAGTGATCGGCAACCTGCAGAACGGTGATGAGCTGAAGTCGATCATCAAGGTCAACGACTGGAACCAGGTTCATCTGATCGCCCGCGGTAACACGATCACTCAGATTCTGAACGGCTCGGTCACGAGCATCGTCGTGGACGACGATACGAAGAATCGAGCGCTCGGCGGGTTGATCGGATTCCAGATGCACGTGGGAGCGCCGATGAAAGTCGAGTTCCGCAACGTCTGGCTGAAGAAACTCGACTAGCAGAGACAGGATTCGTCGTGCCTTCGTGTCGTCGTGTCTTCGTGGTTTTGTCTTCGTCGCGTCTTCGCGTCTTCCTCTTTGCGTCAACGCACCAACAGGACTAAAGCCCTGTGCCACCGTTGAGCGAGACGTCAAAAGCAGCGTGACACCGGTGGCACAGGGCTTCAGCCCTGTCCATCCACTCAGATCTTGAGCTCGATCGACGCTGCGTCGTTGAAATGGACGACGAGCTTTCCCTGAGATGACTGCCGCAGATTCTCGACGTGCTCTTCGAGCTCCCTGAACACGCGCTGCCGTTCGGGTTCGGGCTGCTCGTTGCCGGCCGTTGTGCTGAACCAGAAGTGGAATTTGGCGCCGTCGGCTGCCGGCGCCAGCGTCCTGACCGCCGCAGCGCCGCGGCGCGACTCGAAGATGAAGTTGATCACATCCTGGTTGGGATTGCCGTGCAGGCCGTTGCCGCAGAACACGTAGTGCTCGGCCGAGACCTGCCGCGCGAACTCCGCGTCGAGGTTGTTCTCGGAGCCATGATGCTGGACTTTGAGGACATCGATGTAGAGCCCCTGGCCGGCGAGAAATCCCGTCTGCCGCAGGCCGCGAAGGATGATGTCCTGCTGTGAATCGCCTGTGAGCAGCAGGCGCTTGCCGTCCTCTTCCACCATGAACATCAGCGATGCGACGTTGGGCGCCGTGACGCCCTTGTATTCGGGGATCCCGTTCCAGTCGCGCATATCGAAGGGGGATTCAGTGGACGTGCCGTTGCTGAATTCTTCGATGCGGCGTTTCAGCTCCCTGCGGATCTCGCGCACTTCCTCCTTGTTGTTCTGCAGCCAGGTCACCCAGCCCTTCTTGACGTCGGTCAGCTCCTGATCGGTCGGGCCGACGATCGTAAACGTCATCGTTCCCACGTTGAACGACTGAACGGCGTCTCGAAAGAACAGCAGCTTCGCGGGGCCGGTCGAGCCGGGCAGGCGATTGACGGGGATGTCGAGCGCGTCGCCTGCGCTGAGGCGCGAGACCTTGATCGCTTCCGGAATGGAAACCGCCACATCCTGGAGCTCGAGCGCGACATCCACCAGAACCGGATCGGCCGTCGCAAACAGCGACGGCACGGCGGCCGCCAGCAGGTCGGCCACTTCCGTGCTCTTGTTGATCCCGATCTGATCCTTGAACGAGTTGTGCAACAGCCCCTTGATCACCGGCGGTCTCGGAAGATTCGGCGGCGCGGCGGGAGGATCGTCGGTGGTCATCTCGTAGTCGTGAACGCGCCACTC
Organism: Vicinamibacterales bacterium; assembly: GCA_963811435.1. Lineage (GTDB taxonomy): Bacteria > Acidobacteriota > Vicinamibacteria > Vicinamibacterales > JAMQPK01 > JAMQPK01. Next base: position 255,650 of record CAWERD010000001.1, on the reverse strand, counting down.
CACTTCGTCTTCCAGAAGCTGCAGGACGCCGGAGATGTGGTCGCTGTCGATGTGAGACACGTAGACGTATTCCAGCTCTCGTCCTGCCGTGCGCAGTTTGGTCAGCTCGGCTCTGACGTGCGACTTGATGCTCGCGCGCATGCCTCCATCGCAGAGCACGAGCTTCTTGTCCTTGCCTTCGAGCAGCAGGCAGTCGCCGTTCGCCGACTGAAAGATGTGGAGCTTCATCGGTGGCCTCGCGGGCGGACTTCGTCGCGCTCGTTGGCCCGCTTCGCCTCCTCGATCGCGGCCATCGGATTGATCCGTCCATAGCCGACGTCGTTGCCCCAGTCGTACGACGCGCCCGGGAGCGGCTTCGCCGTCCGCAGCAGAATGCCGACGCACTGCGCGGCCGAAAGCGCCGGATTCGCCGCGAGCATCAACGCCACGACGCCAGAGACGTGCGGGCTGGCCATGCTCGTGCCGCTCATCGACACCCATGGCTCGTCGGGATGCGCGAAGCCGTTGGCAGCGACGATGTCGGTGCCGGGCGCCGCGATTTCCGGCTTGAACCTGCCATCACGCGTCGGGCCCTGACTGCTGCTGGCGTTGATCCGCTGCCGGGCGTCGTCGAGGTTCGACACGGCGATGACGCGATGTCCGCACGCGAGAGAACTGATGGAGTGCGAGTCGGTGTTGGTCGCCTCGGTGAAAAAGGAAGGGAACCTGAAAAAACGCCGTCCGCCGATCGGTTCGAGCTCTCCGGGATCGTCCCGTTCGATCCAGGCGTTGAAGCGGCCGTCGCGCACCTCCTCGCCGGTGAGGCGCACCTTCCAGACGCCGGCTTCGATGCCACGAAAGGCATTGGCATCCAGGTTCGGCGAGAGATAGACCGCGAGATAGTTGGCGCCGTTGGTCGGGTGATAGAGCTCGTTGTAGATCGAGAGCGTTGTCCCGCTCGGGAGACGGTAGTTCTCGACGTATTCGCGCGGGCCGACAGAGATCCAGTCGCTGGCGCCGGGTGGCTTCACCGCCACGGCGAAGCGATCCTGCGAGCCGTACCAGATCTCGAGCTCGTTCTCAGATCGATCTTCGATGCCGTCGCCGACCACGGTCCATTCCAGCTCCACCTCGAGGCCGCGCGAGGGGACGCGACCCTGCGAGTGAATGCGTCCCATGATCCAGCCGAGGTCCCCCTCGGTCTGCGCCTTTTCCTGCCCGGCGTTGCCGGCGGCGATGCAGATTGCGCGTCCCGGCGCCGCGAGGTAGGCATCGAGCCAGCGCGACACGCCGCTCGATCCGTCGTGGGCCCCGCCGTTGGTGCCGAGGCTGATGTTCACGACGAGGGGAACACCCATTCGCGTCGCCACGTCGAGCAGATACTCCACCCCGTGGATGATCCGGCTCGTGTCGCTGAACGTCATGCGGCGTCTCTGGATCGGATCCTCGGGCAGCACGACGTCAATCAACACCCCGGCGATGTGGGCCTCGGGGCACACGCCGCTCTTGCCCGCCGCAATACTGGCGACGTGCGTTCCGTGCGAGCCGGGCGTCGTCTGCGACTGTCGTTCGAGCATCGTCGCAGGCGGCACACCCGGCTTTTTCGCCGCGGCGATCGCCGCGTTCATGTGCGCCTGCGTAATCTCCGATCCGTAGTCGAGGTCCCGCACGTCCGGCGGCTGCCGGCGTCCGCCACGCTGATCCCAGATGCTGACAAACCGCGTCTCGCCGTCTTCATCGAGAAAGTCCGGATGCGCGAAATCGAATCCGCCGACGTCGATGATGCCGACGAGCACGCCATTGCCACGGCCGTATGTGGCCGCGTCGCCGATCGCCTTGTTCACCGCTTCGGTGGCATGACCGACAGGGGGTGCGTCGAGCTTCAGCGGGTCCGCAGGATGCACGAATGACACGGCCGGATGCTGCTCAAGCTCGTCGAGCAGCGAAACGGGAACCGTTGCGCTGATGAACGTGCGGCGCGGCAGCTTGGCGCCTGCCAGCGAGGCGCTCTTCGCGGCGTCAACCGCTCGATCGAGCAGCTGGTCGAGGGTGTTTCGTGCAGCGGCCTGCTGCTCCTGCGGCACGTCGGACCGCTCGGCATACAACTCGATGAACACGTTCACGAACGAGTCGTCTGCCTTGGGCTGATCCTCGATCTTGGGACGCTTGGAGAGCCTTTTCTTCGTCGTCGGCTGCATCAGGCCGCGAAGCTCGTCGAGATCCGGCGCCGATGCTGCGAGCGCCGGAGCCGGCGGGATGCCTCGATCCTTCGACAACGCCGGCGACGCGCACGCCATCGTGGTTGCGGCGTCAGATCTCACGGCATTCACATATCGATCGCCGTTCTTGAACACCCGCAAACGGGGATGCAGCCGTCGGGATCCTTGATTACCGGCCATCGCATCCTCCTTCGGCGTGTGCCGCGGACCGGCGCCTTTCATCAACGTGATGCGCGAGTCGCCGGGGCAGATGTGCCCGAGGTCGTATGCGCGAGCGCCAGCGTCGCCCAGTTGGTCGCCGTCGCCGAGATCCACTGATCGTTCCCATGCGGGAAGCCGCCGTCGAAGAGCGGCTGCAGCGGGATAGCTCGTGTTCTGACGAACCACGATCCATCCGCAAGCTGCGTGCTGAGCAGGAACTCAACGCCGCGTTTGACGGCCGGATCGGTTGCGGCCGCTGCGCGACGTTCGCGCAGCGCGAAGACCGCCAGCCCGGTCGCATAGGCATCGGATGCGAGCGATGACAACTGCGACCAGCCTCCGTCGGGGCGCTGCTCCGCAATCAACGCACGCGCAGCATTTCGAATCTGCGCAGCGCTCGCGCCCGACCAGGCCAGCCCGAGCAGCTTGAATACGCGATCGTCGTGGGTAACGGCCTGGGCCCGGGCCAGCCATCCGGCCGCACGCTTCACCGCGCCGGCATATTCAGCCCGCTGGGGGACCGGTGCATAAAGCTGCATGGCGCGCGCAGAGAACGCGGTTACGGCGAAATTGCCGGCTTCGAGCGGCGGCCGGTGGGCGAGTGGTTCCCAGTGCCCGTCCGGCCACTGTTTCATCTTTAAGAAGCGCGTCATCGCATCGGTTACCGCGTCGGCGCGATAACCTTCGGCTGCCATGCCGAGCAGGATGTAGCTGACCGTTTCGGAATCACCAGGGATGCCGACGCCCTGATGCAGACGTTCGCGCCAGCTGCCGGCGAATGCCGAGATCGTCTTCAGCTGTTTTGCCGCAACCTGCTGGTCGACGGGAATGCCCAGCTTGCGCGCGGCCGCCACCGACATCGCCGTCAACGTGTTGTGGTGGCACGAGACGCATCCCGCCTTCTGGCTGAAGGTCGCATCTGCGCGCTGGAGTGCGGGAATCGCCCGCTCGACTGCGGATCGCGGCGACGCGGCCGGGGCCGCTGTCACCTTCTCGATCGGCGCGTCATCGGCCCTGGCACCAGACTTCAACAACAGATCCACGATCGGCGTTGTGCCGTGCATCCGTGCATAAGCGAGCGCCGTATGGCCGTCTGGCGTTCTGGCATTGACGTCGGATCCGCGATCAATCAGCGCTTTCACCACCTCGGCAGTCACGACATCGGAGCTGGCCGCGAGCATAAGCAGCGTTCGTCCCTGGGGATCGGTCGTCTTGATGTCCACACCGCGCTCGACCAGCGATGAAATCGAGCGGCCGTTGCCGAGCGGTGGGCCCATGAGCGATGCCGCAATGCTGACGACGGGTGGAGGCAGTGCTGTCAGCAGCAGCTGCACGCATTTCGAGCATCCGTTCTTATACGCGAGCGCCAGCACAAATGGCCCGACCCCCTTCAGATCGGCGCCGCGATCGGCGAGCAGCTGAAACATGGCCGCGTCACCGCTATATACGGCTTCGGCGAGTGCTGTCGTTTCGCCAAACAGGCTTGGTGCCTTCGGTGTCAGGCTTGCGCCATGGTCGAGGAGAAAGCGCAGTGCCTCAACGGATCCGCGCTGCCCCGCGACGATCATCGCCGGCGTTCGCCCCTCGCTCGACCGCGCGTTCACATCGGCGCCTCGATCGACCAGGAGCTGCATCTTGTTCAGGTCCGGAAGGGCCCACATGAGCGCCGTTGCGCCGGCCTCGTTCTTGAGATTGGGATCGGCGCCCGCATCGATCAGCACCCTCATCGTCGCGGCGTCGGCGTACAGTGCTGCCGCCATCAGCGGCGTCGTACCCGCAGCGCCACGCAGGTTGGCAGCCGCAGGGTTCGTTTTCAGGATTTTCGCAAAGTCCGCGCGATTTCCGCTGCGAAGCGCATCGATCATCGCACTGGCGTTGGCGTCGACGGGTAGCGGCGGTGTATCGCCCGCGAACTGGTCGGGCCACTCGGCGCCCTGATCGATCCACGTCTTGATGATGTCGATGTCGCCGGCGCTCAGAGCTCCGGTTGGCGGCATCTGGGTGCCTGCGCTGGAACCCGCCACTCGGCGGAACAGGTTGCTCGTCTCCGAGCTGCCCGGGATGATGACCGGAAGCCTGGCGCCACGCAGCGCGTCGCTGCGCCGATCGAGGCGCAAGCCGTTGTTTTGCAGATCAGGGCCGTGACACCCTACGCAATTTGCCATCAGGATCGGCTGCACGTCGCGGCCGAAGTCGACCTTGCCCGGTCGCTGCGCCTGTGGTGTCGAGAGCGTCAGAGCGAATATCGCCAGGCACACGGCCATCGCAGTCAGAGCGCGTCGAAACATGAGTCCTCCAAGGAAGAACGTTCTAATCAGGCAATCCGAACACTCTCACCGCGGAACCCGCAACAACGCCCACGTACTGCTTCCCATCGATCGCATACGTCATCGGGCTCGACTTCCAGACCTGCTGCGTCTCGAATTGCCAGAGCCGCTTTCCGGTTCTGGCGTCGACGGAAATCAGAGCGCCGCCCGTGTTGTCTCCGAAGAACACGAGCCCGCCGGCGGTGCTCATGACGCCCGATGCGCTGATGCCGCCACCGACGTTTGGCACTTCCCACACGAGCTTTCCCGACTGGAGATCAAGAGCCCTCAGAAATTTCCGGCCGCCTTCGATCGTTTTCGTCGTCCCTCCGTAGAACGATTTGCCGAACTCGAACCAGTCTGAATTCTTCCTGAATATCGCACACGCTTCCGACGCCATCACGTAGAAGAGGCCCGTTGCCGGGCTGAACGCCGAAGACGGCCAGTTAGCGGCGCCGGATACCGAGGGACAGGTCTCGGACCCTTCGACGGAGTTCTCGTAGCCGGGCCGCAGGTTCGGGCGTCCGTTGGCGCCGATGCCGGATGCCCACGTGATGTTGTTCACGAAGGGTTCGGCCATCAGCATCTGGCCGGTGAGTCGATCGAGCACGTAGAAATACCCGTTTCGATTGGCGACGGCCAGCAGCTTGCGAGGACGTCCACGAAATTCGGCGTCAACGAGCATCGGAGGCTGATTCGCGTCCCAGTCGTGAAGGTCGTGCGGCGTGAACTGAAAATGCCATCGCAGTCGTCCTGTCGCGGGATCGAGAGCGACAATGGACGAGGAGTACAGGTTGTCACCGCGGCGTTCTTCGCCGTTGTAATCGGGGCACGGGTTGCCGGTCGGCCAGTAGAGAAGCCGCGCCTCGGGATCGTACGAACCCGTCAGCCACGTTGTTGCACATCCATGCTCGAGCGCCTTTCCAATCCAGGTTTCCGATCCCGGTTCGCCACGTCCGGGAACGGTCCAGAAACGCCACACACGTTCCCCGGTGGATGCGCGGTACGCGTCGAGAAAACCGCGCACACCTTCGTCACCCGCCGAGATGCCGGCGATGACGAGGTCGTTGACGATGAGCAGCGCGCCGGTGGCTCCGTAGTTCAGGCGATGGTCCGCCATCTCGACGTCCCAGAGAAGCTGGCCGGTCTGTCGATCGAGCGCCAGCAGGTGCGCGTGATCGGTCTGAAGAAACAGGCGATTGCCGACAACCGCGAGGGCGCGGTTGATGCCGGACGCCGGGTCTCCCGTTGGCACGAGTCCCGGTGTCTGCGGGCGGCTGAACTGCCAGATCTGACGGCCGGTGCGAGCGTCCAGCGCACGCGCCTCGTTGACAGCTGCCACGTACATGACGCCGTCAACGACGAGCGGTGTCATCTGAAGGGCCCGTTTGCCTCCCATCTCGTGGGACCATTTCGGCTCGAGCATCGCGACATTGCGCGTGTCGATCCCATCGAGCGGACTGTGCCGATTCGCGCTCAGTTGGCCGTTGTAGCTCGGCCATTCGCCCGGCTTTGGACGAGCGATGTCGTCGAACGTGATCTCACGGCGCGATTGTGCGTGGGAGATGCTCACCAGCAATCCAACGGAGATCGCGAACGCAACGGCTCGTGACATGGCTAGAAACCGCTGGGGCGAATCCAGAAACTCTCCTGCCAGACGCCGCCGGGAGGAATGCTCTGCAGCTCTTTGTACACGCCTTTGTGCGCGAGATTCAGCGCGTTGATAATGGCCGCGACCGGCTCGAGACACACGAAGTTGCGCGACGCGGCGTCTTGGCCTGCCGCGGGCTTCGGCGCGTAAATCACGACGGCGCGATAGTTGGCGCCAAGCACCACATCGAGCCGCTGCGCTTTGCCCCGCACCGACATCGTCGCCTGTCCGCGCGCATCGCGCACAAGATCGCTGAACACGTCGTCGAGCTCGATCGGCGCCAGCGGAACAGCCGCGGGGTTGGCAAAGAACCTCTCGATCGGTTGCGTCAGGCCTGTGGGCATTTTGGCTTCCGACACCGGCCAATGCGTTCGGGCCGCGACCGACAACGTCCATTCGTCGCGCGGCGAATCGGTGAGCTGAAAGAACGGATGAAAGCCGATGGCGACCGGCATCGGTTCGACGCTCAGGTTGTCGATTCGCGTGGCCACTTCAAGCACGCCATCGCGAAGCCTGTGCGTCATCTCGATCGTGTGCGCAAACGGAAACTGCTTCATCCACAGCGGCTGCCTGAAGAATTCCAGCCTGCTCGTCACCCAGGCCGACTGCCCATCGGCGCGCACCTCGACGACTTTCCAATCGGGGACTGATGTCAGAAATCCGTGAATCGGGTTCGCGCCGCGAACGTTGCCCAGGGTCATGTCGAACGCGTAACGCTTGCCGTTGGCGTAGAACGCCTGCTCGTCGAGCCTGTCGGCCCACGGCGCGAGGAAGGGGATGCCGATCGATCCTGTCCCGCCGGTGTACTCGGCGGCAGTCTGAAAGGGGAAGCGAAGGACGTTGTGTCCCTTCACCTTCATTTCGACGGTCAGGTTGCCGAGAGCTGGAAGTATCGAGACGGACGTCTGGGCTTGGCTGTCGCTCAGCTCGACGACCGTTCCGATTTGACGCGCGGAATAGAGCGCGGCGAGAGCCGGTTGAGGAGACGCGGCAGGCCGCACGCCCGTTGCGAGGACCCCCAAGAGCAGCGATGCCGCAAGTACGCGCCCTGACATGCGCCCCGTATCTTAGCCGACTGGCGTCTTATCGCTCCGATCGCGATGGGGTAACCGGTCGAGGCCGACAAGCGTCCAGTCCGTGCCAGTCCGGCGGAAGTATGCGCGTACGGGCTGCTGCCAGCTCGGGTAGGTCTTGCTCTCTCCCGCGATGTCGACGGCAATGAAACTGCCGGGCGCGGCCGGCAAACCGTCGGGGGCCTGGATGTCGGCGGTCTTGCTTTGCGTTTCTGACAACGGTTTCGTGGCACCCGTCGCGTTGTCGAAGAGGAACCATGACGCCCGATATGTCTCCGGGGTCTCGGCCACACCTGCCGCAACCGCCGCGTTCTCGAACGACAATCGGCCCTTCGCGTCGAGGCGCGGAGAAACGACGGGGTTCACGGCGGTGAGATACACGCTCGCGATCTTGTTCCGCCGCTCGATGAGCACATCTGCGAGGTGTTTCTCGGCGGCGGCATCGCTGAACTGGCCGGTGTGGACAGCAGCCCTGATCAGCTCGTCGGTGAATGCCGAGACGCGGCGCGCCGCCCAGAACGCGTCGTCCTCGCGGAGCTCCATGTAGGCGGTCGTCGGCGTCTGCGGCCGCCAGGTTCTCGGATCGAAGACTTTGCCCTCGAACTTGCCGACAGACGGGAAATTTTCGTAGTCAACCGTCTGCCACGGGCTCAGTCCGAACCCGAGCGTAAAGAAACGTTTTTTTGTGGGGCCGCGTTCGAAGAAGTACTCGTAACTCAGATCCCACTCGTGGAAGGCGTTGCACATTCCGAATGTCGAGCCGACGTCCTGCAGGTAGTGCTTGACGATCGTCCGGCCGTTCTCCGCGATCAGCGTGTCGAGCGTGTTCTTCGCCTTGAGATCGGTGAGGTTGGTCCACGCGCCGAACACGCGCAGCGCCCGAAGCTCGCGACGATGTTCGTGCGGCACGAGATCGTTGGGATCGTCGGGCCGGGTGCCCGCGTACTGGAAGCCGCCGAGAATCTTTCCCGGCAGCAGGCGGCCCGCGATGACGCGATAGGTCCCATCAGGATTGCGCGCGACGTTCTCGAGGATGACGTTCATGTCATCCTGCTTGAAGGGCGTCCGTTTGCCGTTCGGCCTCCGTACCGTTGCCTTCGGATCGATCGTCGTCGTCTTTGGATCCAGCGTGGTCAGGAACGATTCGACCTGGTTGAAGCCCAGCGCCCAGAAGATTCTCGTCGCAATCGCGACGGCCGCGGTCGCACCTTCGGGGAACGCGGGTGGATCGAACTCGAGGAACCACGTTTCGCCCCTGGCGTCGGTCGCAGTGAAGCCTGGATGCGCGCCAGAGGTCTTTTCCCTGATCAGCACCCACTTCGACGGATCGGGCGGCGCGCCGACGATCGGGCCTCGCACGAGCTCGTCGGCCGTAAGCGGGCGCGTGCCGATGCGATTGGTGAACCAGCTCGAGTCGGGCACCTCGTCGATCGTGTTGATGTTCTGTGCGCGTACGCCGGTTGGCGTGTAACCGGAGGTGACAAACAGGTTCTTCGTCAGCTCGTACATCTCCCCCTGCTCGTAGGGCGCGGCTTTCGAGGCGTCCTGCGATTCCGGCTCACGCTGGATCGGGTCGTCCTTGTAGAACCGAGGCGTCTGTGTCGAAACGCCGGTGGCAAACACACCGAGCGACACGATCAGCACTGCGACGCGGTTGCCGGGAGTGGAAAGGCGTGACGTGAATGATGTCAGCATAGCCGTTGACTCAGAATGCCGCGGATGTCGCGAAGACCAGCGAAAGGCCTTCGTTGCTTCGGGCCAGCTCGATCCGAAGCGGTGTCGCGGTCGGGCCGTGAAAGCGCAACCCGACGCCGTAGTCGCTTTTCAAGCCGTCCAGATCGAGATCGGATTTCCGCGCCGCGACTTTTCCGGCCTCGTAGAAGAAGGCGGTCTCGAAATATCGATTGTTCATGATCCGCCACTCCGCCTGAAGGGCCAGGCTGTTGCGGTCGCGGAATCGCCAGCTGCTGAACCCTCGCAGCGAGTGTCCGCCTCCGACCGACGGCAGCATGAAGAACGGAATCTCTTGCCCGGTTTTGCTGGAGGCGACCTGCGCGATCCCGTGAAGCGAGACGACCCAGGCTTCTCGCAGGATGGGCACATGTTGAACGACTTCGTAGTCGACCTGGCGAAAGCCGAACGTGTCGTCGCGGTCGGCGTAGTCGTGCAGCGTGACGCCGTAGAAGCCCCCGCGCCTCGAGTAACCTGATGACGTGCGCCAGTCGAGTCCAACCGTGCCCTGTGTATGAAGGTACGTGATTCTCGCGCCGAGCCCGGGCAGCGTCTGTGGGGTGTACTTGGTTTCGACCGATGGCGCCACTCCGCCACCCGGTTGCTGCGACCATCGGGACAGTTCGACGCCGCCGCGCATCGTGAGCAATCGCCGAGTGGGGCGGACGGTCAGGAGCGCCGATCCGAACGGCTGATCGAACAAGTAATTCACCCGGTCGTCCTTCGACGTGTTCATCCCAAGCCCGTAGAAGCCGACCTGGGTTGCTTCGCGCCATCCGGCCACCACCGTCAGCGCGCCGCGTCGCTGAAACAGGCGCGGCGCGACGAACTCGGCCTCGGCTCGCTTGTAGCCCTTAATCGAGTAGCTGCCGCGCACGTCGAGCGTGCTGTACCGAGCTCAGCGTCAGACCATAACCGAGGCCGGGCGAAAAACCTCCACCAGAGTAGGCACTATCGAAGAACAGGTGCCACCGTAGCGCGGCGCCGGTGTACCTCGCCTGGAGCCTGCTGATGAGGCGTTCGGCTTTGTCCGGTTGGTACGGGCGCAGCGTCTTGACTTTCTCTGCTTGCGCCTGTTCGATGACACCCTCGCGCGTTGTCCCGGATTCCTGCGCGGCGACGGCCGCTGCGCATCCGGCTGCCAGCGCAGCCACAATGAACGCCCTCAACATGACATGTCTCATCAATCTCATCGCACTCACCAGGAAACTTTACGCGAGATTTCATCACACAGGCCAGCTATTCCGCACTATTCGTATTTGCGGCGGAGTTATGATATTGGCGTGGTGGGCCGATCGTTGCTCGTTGCCACGTTGCTGACGCTGGTGCTTCCGCTCTGGGCCGCCGCGCAGTTCGGGTACTGGTCGTCGGTGTCACCCAACGTGAAATACGACGATCGCTGGGCTTTCACGCGCCTTCGGTATCATCCCAGCTCGAGCTGGAACCACGATTACCCGCGCGCGGATCGTCACCTCGCCTACATCGTCGGCGATATTTCCAAAGCGCGCGTTCATACGGACGGAAGCAACGTGCTCGATCTGGGGGATCCCGAAATCTTCCGGCATCCGCTCGTCTACATGTCAGAGCCCGGGTTCTGGGATATGACGGACGCCGAGGCGCTGAATCTGCGCCTGTACCTGTTGAAGGGCGGCCTGATTCTCTTCGACGACTTCGAGACCGTGCAGTGGGACAACATGGCCTTTCAGATGCGGCGTGTCCTGCCCGAGAATCGCTGGATCGAGATCGATGTCTCGCATCCGGTCTTCCATACGTTCTTCGACCTGAAGAAGATCGACTACCCCCATCCGATGTTTCCCGGCATGGTGCCCGACTACCAGGCGCTCTTCGAAAACAACGATCCGAACGGCCGCATGATCGCCCTGGCGAACCACAATAACGATCTCGCCGAATACTGGGAGTGGTCCGACAGGGGATTCTTCGGGATCGATCCGACCAACGAAGCGTACAGGATCGGTGTCAACTACGTAATCTACTCGCTGACCCACTGAGGGCGGTTAGAGCACGAGAGACGTTTGGCAAGCTGACTGAGCGGGAGAGGCTCGGGTCGTGTTGTTGAACTGTCACCTTCCTGCGCTCCCGCACGCCCCGCTGACGCATACGTCTCTCCTTCCGGCACGATCGGATGCCAAGCGTGGATTACACGGCACGCTCGTGAGCATAAAACACGGGCGAATTCCGATGGTGCCGATCAGACCAGACGGCCGGCCGCAGATTAAGGCGAATTAATCATCGCTTCAGGTTCGCATCACGTGCATCGCGTCAAATCTCCCGTGGAATGTCGACTGCTACTCAACCCTCACGCCAGCATTCGTCCCGCCAGCCCTCCGCTGGCCATCGCGATGCTCTTCGCCTTCCCCCTTGTCTGCGGCCGGGCCCAGGTTCCTTCGCGCGATTCGAGCGCGCGAGGGCCTGACCCGGCCCACGCCTCCCATGTGCAGCCGTGCTGAGACTCTTTCTGGAAAGGATCGGAATATGACAGAGAACACGAACGCAAATATTTCCCAGGCCGCGCTCTCTCGCCGCGCCGAACTGAAGAGCATGCTCGAGGATCGTCGAAGAGAGCTCATGGCGAGCCTCCACGAGAGAATGCGAGGGGTGCGCGACGAGGGTGGCCTGTCCGCGCTGGAGAGTGGCCTTGACGAAGGAGAGGTGTCGGCGGTTGACGTCCAGGAAGACATCGAGCTGGCACTCATCCAGATGAAGGCGGAGATCCTCGAACGCATCGACGAAGCGATTGCGCGAGTGGACGCGGGCAGCTACGGCCAGTGTTCATCGTGTCGAAAAGAGATTGCGAGTGCCCGTCTTCGCGCGCTGCCCTTCGCCGTGCGCTGCCGCGCATGCGAAGAACAGCACGAAACCCAGCGTCGGCGGGCCCGGATGGATTACCGGCGGGGGCACCTGTTCTTCATGGACCGCGCTCCCGCCTGATACGTGGCCGTGAGAAGGCGAGGGGCGCGCATGCGAGGGCACGGAGGTCTACTCCGTGCCCTCTGTTAGACGCTGAGGAGGTGTTCAGAAGCCCGAGAGATCCCAGCGCGTCATCGGCTGAGGCTCGAAGCTGTCCAACGCCTCGAATTCCTGATCGAAGCAGTCGAATACCGTGAGCAGCCGGGTCAGCGCCAGCAGGTCGTTGAGCCGTTTTGTCACGTGAAGGAGCTTCACCGTGCCCCCTCGGTTGCGGGCGGCGGAGAGCGCCTCGACAAGCTCTCCCAACCCCGCACTGTCCACATACCGCACGTGCGCCATATCGAGCACAACGCGACGGTGACCCTGCTGGAGCACACTCCGCACCCTGTCTGCCACCGGCGTACCACCAGCGGAGCCCAATTTGATATCGCCCTTGATTGACAGCACCACCACGTCGCCGACGATCCGTTCCTCGATATTCATGACGCCTCCTGTCTTTCTCTCTATGGACATTTGACGCGGCGCAAGTGAGGGCGTCGTGAAGCGCAAATTAATTCCGGCTAATCGTGCCGCCGTTTGATGAACGGAAATTAATCGCCGCTTCATCGGGGTTTCACTCCCGCCCGCGATAAAGGATCCGTTCGCACACGCGGCATCAGCCATCAGGAGGAGGTTTCTCATGTCCCATATGAAGGTACTGAACACGCTTGAAGACACACGCAGCCACGTCGAGACATCAGCACACGGCAGTGCTGTCGGCGTCTATGAGAGTCATCGCGCCGCGGAACAGGCTATCCGCGCGCTGGCGAAAACCGGCTTCGACATGAGGAAACTCTCCATCGTCGGCAAGGATTACTCCACCGAAGAAGGCGTGGTCGGGTACTACAACACCGGCGATCGCATGAAGGTGTGGGGCAAAACCGGGGCGTTCTGGGGCGGCCTCTGGGGAATGCTCTTCGGGTCGGCCCTGTTTGTCGTTCCCGGCATCGGGCCACTTTTTGCCGCCGGCCCGCTTGTGGGATGGATCGTCTCGGCGCTCGAAGGCGCGACGATTGTCGGTGGGATGAGCGCCCTGGGGGCCGGTCTCTACGGGATTGGCATTCCCAGAGACAGCGTGCTGAACTACGAGACTCAGATCAAGGCGGGCAAGTTCGTGGTGATCGTGCACGGCACGCGCGAAGACGTGGCGAAAAGCAGAGAGACGCTGCTTGGAGCCAGGCACCACGAAGGGAAGCCCGAGAAATGCTGCGCCTAGTCGTGGCGGTGGCATCAATTCTGATGAACTGAAACGTAATCCTCGTTTAATGACATCTCAACCGACCGATTCGTCTAATCAGATAGAAGGCGTGAGAGGCCGGACGAACGCCGGGAGGTGAGTATGTCAACCATCACAAGTCGCATCACAAAGGTTGCGCTGCTGGTCGTAGTCTTGATCTTCGGATTCAGCGGCGTCGCGCACGCTCAACGGTTCCGTGGAAGGGTTGGAGGCAGGATCGTACCGCGGTGGAATTACAGTCTGGGCATCCGTCCCTTCCACGATCCATTCTGGGGTCCGTACCTATCCCTACGGGTTCTACTATCCGTATGGGACAGACCACGCTACCGTGCGCGTGCAGGCTGTACCCAAACAAACGGAAGTCTTCGTTGACGGGTACTATGCCGGCACGGCCGGCAACGTGCGAACGACATCTGGCGGTCACACGATTACGTTGTATCTGCCGGGATATCGCACGGTGACGGAGAACATCTACGTGGAGCCGGGTTCCACGTACAAGATGCGAGACACCATGCAGAGCCTCAACCCGGGTGAGGTGAGCGTCCCGCCGCCAATGCCGTCGCGAGCGCTGCAACCGGCCATGTAGCCACCCGATGGCAGGCCCAGGCAGGGCCGATCGTCACGGGGCGCGACGCGCGTGTCGGTGGACCGTCCAGGCGACCCTTACGGATCGCCTGGGCGGTTTTTTACGTCCGTCTAGCGGTTAATGATGGTGAACCCCTGATTGCCCGACTCCCAGACATTCGTCAGCCGATACTGATTCTCGCTGCGCTTGAACGTCAGCGCCGGCTTCCAACCTGCCGGGTCATGCCCGCTGGCCGGAATGGTCATCGCGAACATCCCGGCGTGCTTCCCATGCTCGTCACGTATCAGCAGAATCGACGTTGACGTGTCGCCGCGATCGATCCTGTACTCTCCAGCCGGGAAGGTCTGCCGGTTGACCATGAATGGAAACGGAACCTTCACTTCCATGATGCTCGACGCCGACGCGTTCGTGACTCCGCCGGCGAACACAAGAACCGCGCCCGCCACTATCATCGACCTGCGTATGATTGACCGCATACCAACCTCCCTTCGCGCGTGATTGCGCCGATGACCCGAGGCCATCTCTTTACATTTGACGCAGCGCAGGTGAGGCCTTCGTGAAACACAGATTAATTTCCGGATCATTGGACGGAGGTCAGCCTCGATCGATCGGCAGGGTGACCGTGAACGTCGAGCCCTCACCGAGACGACTCTGAACGGTGACGGTGCCGTGATGCTGTGCCGCGATCCACTGGACGAGGCTGAGACCGAGCCCGGCGCCTTCGGTGGAGGAAGAACGGGCCGGATCGGCCCGAAAGAATCGTTCGAACACCTGTTGCGCATCGGCCGGCGACAGGCCAATGCCGGTGTCCTGCACATCGATCCGCGCATGGCCGCCGCTCGCGTGTAACCCGCACGACGACCCGGCCGTGGTCTCTCGTGAACTTCACCGCGTTGTCGATAAGGTTCAGCAGCAGTCGTTGCAGCCACCCGGCGTCGCCATTGACGACGACCGCCTCCGACGGCTCGCAGCGCAACTCGATCGACTTGGCCGCCGCGATCGGCTCGAGCTGTCCACGAGCGAGGCGGCGAGATCGGTCATGTTGACGGGCGCATGCGTCAGCCGGATCTGCCCGGACTCGGCGCGGGCCAGCGTCAGGATGTGATCGATCAACCGCGTCAGCCGGTCGATCTCCTCCATCTGACTGGCAAACCGGTCTCGCTGCGTCGTGACGCGCTCCGGAGCGTTCGCGCGGACAGCTCGATCTCACCGCGAAGCGCGGCGAGAGGGGTGCGCAGCTCGTGCGCCAGCGCGGCACTGAACTGGCGCATCTCCTCGACCGCATGTTCGAGCCGTTGCGAGCGTGCCGTTGAACGCGTCGACCACCTGATCGAGCTCGTCGCCGACGCCGCGAGCGGGCAGCCGCGCGATCGAGCGTCTGCACATTGATCTCGCGCGCCGCCGCTGCCACGCGCGACAGCGGGAGCAAGGCGAACCCTGACAGCCACCATGAGGCAGCGACGGCGACCAGCAGCGCGAACGGTACGCGCCATAACAGCAGATCGCGATAGCGCGCCAGCGCCGCATCCATCGGTGCCAGCGACATTCCCACCTGCAGGAGGTACGGCCGGCGGTCCGCCACCGGTCCCCACGCTGTTGGAGATGCGCAGCCGGCCATATTCGGTCTCGATGTCGAAGGGTCTGCGGCTCGGCGCGAAACGCCTGGACCTCGCCGGGGGTCAAGTGCAGAGCGAGCGGTGTCAACCCATTTGATTCGGTCAGGAGGCGGCCCGTTCCGGCGTCGTACACCTGGTAGTATCGCGTCGCCTCGTGGACGAACGCCGCCTGATCGTTGTCGCTGGCGTCGAACGCGACCGACGTCGTGTCGCCGTCGAAACGCAGGTATCCGTGGAGACCGTTGGTCAGTTCAGTCAGCCGCTCGGTGACGTCGGCGTCGAGCCGCCGGGAGAGTGACTTGGTATGACACCAGACTGAGCGCTGCGAGCAACAGGCCGAACACGATCGTGGAGATCGCAGCCAGCCGGGCGCGCAGCGTCAGGGTCATGACGGCGTGTCCGTCAGGACGTACCCGACCCCGCGGACGGTGTGAATGAGGGGAACGCTGAAGCCCTTGTCGATCTTGTTTCGCAACGAGTTGATGTGAACCTCGACGACGTTGCTGATGCTGTCGAAATGGATGTCCCAGACGTGCTCGATGATCAGGGCCTTGGTCAACGGACGATCCGTGTTCCGCATCAGAATCTCGAGCAGCGCGTACTCCTTGGGCTTCAGGTCGATCGCGGTTCCCGCGCGCCGCACCTTTCGCCGGATGGTGTCCATCTCGAGGTCCGCCACGCGCAACACACTTTCACGGGGCGCGCCGCGCCTGAGCAGGGCACGGAGCCGCGCCGACAGCTCGGCAAGCGCGAACGGCTTGGTCATGTAGTCATCCGCCCCGGCATCCAGCCCGGCGACGCGCTCGTCCAGCGAGTCCTTTGGCGGTGAGAATGAGCACGGGAAGCGACGCTTTCCGCGCCCGGATGTCGCGGAGCACCTGGAAGCCGGACCGTCCTGGCAGCATCAGATCGAGCACGACGGCGTCGTAGTCGATGGCGTGCGCCTGGTCGCCGGCGTCGGCGCCGTCGTTGAGGACGTCGACCGCGTAGCCTTCCTGCCCGAGGCCGGTCTGAATGAAGCTCGCGACCTTTCGATCGTCCTCAATCACAAGCACGCGCATACTCATCACCTGCGGTCCGCAAATGTCGCCGCCATCGCACACACGTCGCGACGGCAAATATTATGCTCTCACGATACTACCGGGCAGCCGTGAACCGAAATGGCGAGAGCGCTCGACTGAAAGTCATCGGTCTCTCTGCGGGCGTGCTCTGCACGGTCGTCGCGGCAGCGCAGCTCATCGAGTTGTTCATCAATCGGGTGTTGCGTCCCGATCTCGAGGAGTGGACTTCGATCAGTGAGGTCCTGCTGGTCGCAGCGCTTCTGGTCGTGACAGCGTTGTGGGTACGCCTTCGGCTGGCTCGCACGGCGATTATGGACCTGGAGCGCGAGCGGCTGACGATCCACGCAGAGCTGGCCGTCGCCGCCAAGGTGCAGCGTGCGTTGTTGCCGCTCATCCCCGAGCGGGCGCACGGCTTCGCCTGGCACGCGGTGATGGAGCCGGCTGGGGAAGTTGGCGGGGACTATTACGATTTTTTTCCGTTGGACGGAGATCGGATGTGCGTGGTCCTCGCCGACGTGTCCGGCAAGGGCGTGCCTGCGGCCGTCTTCGTGTCCAACACACGCGCGGTGCTTCGCGCGATCGCACGCGAAGAACGTTCGAGCCCCGGCGGCGTGCTCGCCGCGGTCTCCATCGATCCTGCTCCTGGATGGTCGCAGCGATCTCTATGTGACCTGCGTGGTTGCGATCGTCGACACGGCGCAACATGCGATGGTCTATGCCAACGCGGGACACCCGCCCGGAATCATTCTGGGCAACGGCGACCGCATGCGCGTGCTCGCAGCAGGCGGGCCGCCACTCGGACTGTTCCCCGCAGCGCATTACGACGAGGAACGCGTCGCGCTGGAGTCGGGCGACCTCGTCGTGCTGGTGTCGGATGGGATCACGGACGCCATCGACGCGACCGGCGAGGGCATTCCGAACGCTCTTCGCGCCGAGCTGAAGAACCTGCCCGAAGTGACGCCGGAACTGGCGTGTCGAACCCTCCTCGATCTGGCGCGCCGATCGCCTGGTCCCTCAGGAGTCTCCAAGTGGGCGGACGACCGCACCGTCGTGGCCTTTTCCTTCCTTAAGCCGAATTAATTCGCGCCTCATCTCTCGCTCAGCCCCCTCAGGTCAAATGTTCTACGTGTGCTCGAGGGGCGTCCATGAATGAGCGATTTATGAAAACACAGAGGAAGTCGATGGCCCTGGCCGGTGGAATCGCGTGCGTCCTCTTCGGGGTAGCGGCGTGGGTCAGGCTCGACGGCCGCTCCAGCCTTCAGTACCGGACGGCGACCGTTGAACACGGCGACATCAACGTCACGGTTTCGGCCACCGGCAACCCCAACGCGGTCGTCACGGTGCAAGTAGGTTCGCAAGTGTCTGGAAACATTCAGGCCCTGTTCGCGGATTTCAACACCAAGGTCACCAAGGGCGAACTGATCGCCCAGATCGATCCGGCACCGTTCCAGACGAAGGTGAATCAGGCACAGGCGAATGTTGCCGCCGCGCAGGCGGCGGTCGCCAATAGCCAGGCTGTTGTTCAGCAAGCGCTGGCTGGCATTCAGGCTGCCACGTCTTCTCTTGCCGCCGCCCAGGCGAATGTCGCGAAAGCCGAGGCCATCGCCGAGGATGCCAAGGTGAAAGTCGATCGGCGCGTGATCATGGTCAAGCAGGGTGCGGACGCCAAGGAAGATCTCGAGACCGCTCAGACGGCCTCCACGTCTGCAGTGGCGGATCGTGACGCGCTCGTGGCGCAACGGCGGGCCGTCGAAGACGGCGTAAAGGTGGCCCGGGCTCAATTGAATGTTGCGCATTCGCTCGTGGCCGCCAACCAGGCGCAGGTCCAACAGTCGGCCGCGGCGTTGCAGTCGGCCCTGATCGATCTGCACAACACGAAGATCACAGCGCCAGTGAATGGCGTCGTGGTGTCGCGGAACGTCGACGTGGGGCAGACCGTGGCCGCGAGCCTGTCAGCACCGACGCTGTTTCTGATCGCTCAAGACCTGACGAAGATGCAGGTGGATACCAATGTGTCGGAAGCGGACGTGGGACGTGTACGAGTGAATCAGCCCGCCACGTTTACGGTGGATGCATATCCTGGCCGGACGTTCACGGGCAACGTGACGCAGATCCGCCAGGCGCCCATCAATGTTGCCAACGTGATCACCTACGACGCGGTGATCGGCATTTCGAACACCGACCTGAAGCTGTTTCCCGGCATGACGGCGAACGTCAAGATTCTGGTGAATCAGCGCTCGCACGTGCTGAAGGTCCCGAATGCGGCCCTGCGGTATCAGCCTGCGTCCGAGACCCCGCCGGCTGGTTCCGGGAGAGGTGCAGGCAAGGGCGCAGCCCCCGAAAAGGCTGTGTGGATCCTGAATGCGAATGACACGCCGCAGCGGGTCGTCGTGAGGTACAGGCGAGAGCGATGGCACCTTCACGGAAGTGACCAAGGGGGCCCTGAAGGACGGAGACCGTGTGATTGTCGCGGCACTGGCGAAGGTAACTCCCGCGCCGGGAGGTGGTCCAGGCTCTTCCGGCGGCCGCGGACCGGGATTCTGAGGAACCAATGGCAGCCATCATCGGCATCAAGGATCTGGTCAAGGATTTTCAGCTGGGAGAGGTGCCGCTGCACGTCCTCAAAGGGATCTCATTCCAGATCGAGCGTGGAGAATTCGTCTCGATCATGGGGCCGTCGGGCTCGGGGAAATCGACATTGATGAACATTCTCGGATGTCTCGATACCCCGACGTCCGGCACGTACGAGCTCGACGGAATCAACGTCGGAGAGCTCAACAGCGATCAGTTAGCAGAGATCCGAAGCAGCAAGATCGGCTTCGTCTTCCAGCAATTCAACCTGCTCGCGCGGACCAGCGCCACGGAGAATGTCGAACTGCCGCTGTTGTACACCGATACGCCTTCGCGCGAGCGCCGCGAGCGCGCCGCAAAGGCGTTGCTCGCAGTGGGATTGGCGGGACGCGAAGATCACCAGCCCAGTCAACTCTCCGGAGGACAGCAGCAGCGCGTCGCCATCGCGCGGTCGCTCGTGAACGATCCGCGGATCATCCTCGCCGATGAGCCGACAGGGGCGCTGGACTCGAGGATCGGTCTCGAGATCATGGCGATCTTCCAGCGGCTGAACCGCGACGAAGGGATCACCATGATTGTCGTGACGCACGATCCGGACATTGCGAGCTATGCCAACCGCAATCTGCGTTTCAAAGACGGCAGGCTGCAGCGGGATGTGCGGGTGGACAGGCCGCGCGACGCGCGAGTGGACCTTGAACAGCTGGCCGCTGAGCCTGTCGAGGAGCTGGCCTCGTCATGAAGAAGCTCGTCACCAGCATGAGAATCGCGTTGCGCGCGCTGAAAGTGAATCGCACGCGCTCGGCGCTGACCATGCTGGGGATCATCATCGGCGTCGCCGCGGTGATCGCGATGGTCGGCGTGGGCGCAGGCGCCACCGATCGGATTCAGGAGCAGATCCAAAGCATTGGCAGCAACCTGATCATCGTGCTGCCGGGAAGCATCAGCAGCAATGGCGTTCGCCTGGGTTCCGGAGGCGTGGCGACGTTGACCCAGGACGACGCGAAGGCCATCGCGGCCGAATGCCCGTCGGTGGCGCTCACGGCGCCGACCGTGCGTGGCGGCGTGCAGGTGGTCTACGGCAACAACAACTGGGCCACGATGGCGCAGGGGGTGACGCCGGACTACATGGCCCTCCGCGACTACACGATGCTGTCCGGCCAGTTCTTCACGACACAGGACGTGGAGGCGGCCGTGAAGACGGCGGTGTTGGGAGAGACCGTCGCCCGGAATCTGTTCGGCGACAGCGATCCTGTCGGCCAGGTGGTCATCATCAAGAACGTACCGTTCTCAGTCGCCGGCGTGCTGACACCAAAAGGACAGTCACCGACCGGGCAGGACCAGGACGACGTCATCCTTCTGCCGATCTCCACGGCCACGCAGAAGGTCCTCGGCGCCAACAAGGCCAACGCGAGAGCGGTCGGTTCTGTGATGGTCCAGGCCATGAGCCCGCAGGTGATGGATCAGGCGGTCCAGGAGATGGAGGCGCTGCTGCGCGAGCGGCACCGGATTCTGCCAGGGCTGGAAGACGACTTCACGATTCGCAATCTCACCGAAGTGTTTGCGGCGCAGGAAACCTCGGCCCACGTCATGGCGATTCTGCTCGGCGCGATCGCCTCGGTCTCGCTCGTCGTCGGCGGCATCGGCATCATGAACATCATGCTGGTCTCGGTGACCGAACGCACCCGCGAGATCGGCTTGCGGCTCGCGGTCGGCGCGAAGCGGCAGGACATCCTCTCGCAGTTCCTGGTGGAAGCCGTGACCCTGTCCCTGCTCGGAGGCATCATCGGAATCCTCACCGGCGTGACCGCGTCCGTTTTGATCTCGCACTTCGCCCAATGGTCCACCGAGATCAGCGCCCTGTCGGTCCTGACGTCGTTTCTTTTCTCGGCGCTGGTGGGCATGTTCTTCGGCTACTACCCGGCACGCAAGGCTGCCTTCCTGAATCCGATTGAGGCGCTGCGGTATGAATGAGCGAATCCGTCGCGCGATCGTGTTCGGAATAGTCGGCGTGCTGCTCGCATCGAACGCGTGCGCGATCGGGCCGACGTACCGGCGTCCGGCCGCTCTGACGCCGCCCGCTTTCAAAGAAGTGCTGCCGGCAGGTTGGACGGAAGCCCAGCCGAGTGATGGTGTGCCTCGCGGTACGTGGTGGAGTGTGTACAACGACGCAGCGCTCGACGCCCTGGAAAATCAGGTGAGCATCTCCAACCAGAACGTGCTGGCCGCCGAGGCGCAGTTCCGTGCGGCGAGAGCGGCCGTGCGCGTCACCCGTGCAGATCAGTTCCCGGTTGTCAGCACGTCGCCCGCGGTGTCGCGCACGGGAGGATCAGCGTCGCTCGCGCCTGACCGTCGCTACACGCTACCCATTGACGTGGATTATCAGGCCGATGTCTGGGGCCGCATCCGGCGCAGCGTGCGCGCCAATGCCGCCATCGCGCAGGCGTCGGCCGCCGATCTCGAGAACGCGCGGTTGTCGTTCCAGGCGGAGCTGGCCGCGGACTACTTTCAGCTTCAGGGACTCGACGCGCAGCGACGACTGCTCGATGTCACCGTGCAGTCGTACGAGCAGAACGTGCAGCTGACCAAAGACCGATTCGAAGGCGGTGTCGCTTCGATGGGTGATGTCGCACTGGCGCAGACGCAACTCGAGACCGCCCGTGCGCAACTGGCCGACCTCGGCATTTCGCGAGCGCAGTTCGAGCACGCAATCGCCGTGCTGACGGGCAAACCGCCTTCCGAACTGTCGATCCCTCCGGCGACGAACCAGTCTCTTCCGCCGATCGTGTCGGCCGGCCTGCCTTCCAGTCTGCTCGAACGGCGCCCCGACATTGCGGCGGCCGAGCGGCAGGTCGCGGCCGCGAACGAAGAGATCGGCGTCGCCAAGGCGGCGTTTTTTCCCGCCCTGAGCTTCGGTGGCAGCGCGGGCTCGCAGGCCGCGGCCATCGTCGACTTGCTCAGCGTGCCGACTCGCGTCTGGTCCGCGGGCCTGCAGTTGGCGGAGACGCTCTTCGACGCGGGCAAGCGTGGCGCGCAGGTCAAGCTGAGCGAGGCCTCCTACGATGCCGCCGTGGCGCACTACCGGCAGACCGTGCTCACGGGATTCCAGCAGGTGGAGGACGGCCTGGCGGAGCTGCGCACCCTGTCCCAGGAGGCCGAGATCGTCGGCCGTGCGGTCGCCGCAGCGCAGCAGTCACTCGACATCTCGACGATCCAGTATCGCGGGGGACTCGCCAACTATCTGCTGGTCATCACCGCGCAGACCAGCCTTCTGCAGAATCAACGGGCAGAGGTCGACCTTCTCACGAGACGCCAGCTTGCGAGCGTGTTCTTGATTCAAGCCCTGGGCGGCGGCTGGGACGCGTCGCAGATTCCCTCTGCCCATGACGTGCGGCACTGAACCAATGGACCGTGCATCCGGCTTGACGAGCGCGGAAGCCAGACGTCGTCTGGACGAGTACGGTCTGAACGAGCCGGCGCCAACGCGGCACCTCTCGGGCGTGTTCGAGATCGTGCACCTGTTCGCCAATCCTCTGGTTCTCATACTGCTCGTCGCGAGTGCCGCCTCGGCGTGGCTTGGCGAGAACGTCGATGCCGGGATCATCGTCACGATCGTTCTACTGAGCGTCACCGTCAATTTCTGGCAGTCATATCGTTCGCAGCAGGCGGCCAATCGATTGCGCGCGTCCGTGGCGCCAACCGCCACCGTGCTCCGCGACGGAAGCTGGCAGGAGATCCCGATCAAAAAGATCGTCCCGGGAGACGTCGTCCGGCTGTCAGCCGGTGACCTGGTGCCGGCGGATGCACGCCTGCTCGACTCGCGCGATCTCTCTGTTCAGCAGTCCATGCTGACGGGTGAGTCGCTTCCGGCGGACAAGATGGCGAGCGCAGGCGGGTCGCACACGACGAGACCAGACGCGCCGAATCTCGTCTTCCTCGGCACGTCGGTCGTCAGCGGAATGGCCACGGCGATTGTCACGACCACCGGATCGCAGACGCTCTTCGGCGACATCGCCACGCGACTCGGCAGCCGTGTGCCCGAGACCGAGTTCGAAAGCGGGTTACGGCGCTTCAGCCTGTTGATTCTGCGAACGACCATGGCGCTGGTGCTCTTCATCCTGCTGATGGGCATTGTCGTCAAACACAACCCACTTGAATCGC
Source organism: Vicinamibacterales bacterium (assembly GCA_963811435.1). Taxonomy (GTDB): domain Bacteria; phylum Acidobacteriota; class Vicinamibacteria; order Vicinamibacterales; family JAMQPK01; genus JAMQPK01. The sequence goes on along the minus strand of CAWERD010000001.1, from coordinate 232,294 downwards.
TGCTCTTTGCGGTTGCGCTGGGAGTCGGGCTGACGCCGGAGTTCCTGCCGATGATCGCCACGATTACGCTCACGCAGGGCGCTTTGCGGATGGCGCGGGACAAGGTCATCGCCAAACACCTTCCGGCGATCCAGAACCTCGGCAGCATCGACATCCTGTGCAGCGACAAAACGGGAACGCTGACGAGCGGCGTGATGAGTCTCGAGTCCTCGCTGGATCCCGCAGGTGCGCCGTCGCCGCGGCCAATAGAGCTGGCGTCGCTCAACAGCCGTTTTCAGACCGGCATTCGCAGCCCGCTGGACGCGGCGATTCTTCAGGCAGCGCCGGCCGAAGCCGCGGGCTATGAAAAAGTGGACGAAATCCCGTTCGACTTCGAGCGTCGTCGCTTGTCGGTTGTCCTGAGCAAGCTGGATGACCCTGGGCACCGACTTCTGATCCTCAAGGGCGCACCGGAGTCCGTTCTCACGATTTGCAATGCCGCGGAGGTCGGCGGGCGAGTCGTGGCGCTCGACCAGACCGCGAGGGATGCCTCTCTTGCGGTGAACGGCCGACTCAGCGCGGACGGACGGCGCGCATTAGCGGTGGCCTACCGTTCGCTCGATGTGCGCGACTCGTACTCACGAGACGACGAGTCTCAACTGGTGCTGGCTGGCTTTGTCGGCTTCGCCGATCCGATCCTGGGCGACGTGACCGACGTACTCGAGGAACTCCGGCGCGACGGTGTCAGCGTGAAAATTCTTACCGGCGACAATCCTGTCGTGGCGCGCCACGTCTGCCTGAGCATCGGACTCAGAGAGGAGCGTGTCGTCACCGGCGATGACATCGAGGGATTGGACGATGGAGCGCTTGGCCACGTCGCGGAACAGGGAGCGATCTTCGCGCGGCTGTCGCCGGCACAAAAGAACCGCATTATCGTCGCATTGAAACGTCGCGGCCACGTTGTGGGGTTCATGGGCGACGGCATCAACGATGCGCCATCGCTCCATACGGCCGACGTCGGCATTTCGGTCATGGGTGCGGCCGACGTGGCGCGCGACGCGGCGGACGTGATTCTCGGAGAGCGGAGCCTGCGGGTCCTGCACCGGGGAATCCTTGCCGGCCGTCGCGCGTCGGGCAACATGATGAAGTATCTGCTGATGGGCACCAGCTCGAACTTCGGCAATGTGTTCAGCATGACGGCGGCCTCGGTCTTCCTCCCGTTCCTGCCGATGCTGCCGACCCAGATTCTCTTGAACAACTTTCTCTATGATGTCGCGCAGATCAGCATTCCCACCGACAACGTCGACGAAAGCTATCTGCGCCTGCCCCAACGCTGGAACATGCGCGTCATCCGCGATTTCATGCTGTTCATCGGCCCGATCAGCTCGTTGTTCGACTTTCTCACCTTCTATGTTCTGCTGCGGGTCTTTCACGCAGGCGCGGCGATGTTCCATTCCGGGTGGTTCGTCGAGTCGCTGGCCACTCAGACGCTGGTGCTCTTCGTGATTCGGACGATGGGCAACCCCTTTCGTAGCAGGCCGAGTCGTGCGTTGACGATCACGACATTGGCGGTTGCGGGAATCGGCGTTTCACTTCCATGGACGTCTCTGGCGGGTGCGCTGGGATTCACTCCATTGCCGGGAGCCTACGTCGTGTTTCTGCTGGCAGCATCAGCGGCCTATCTTGGGATGGTCGAAGTAGCCAAACGACGACTGTATTCTTAAGAAAATTTCATCTGGCGCTCAGCTTGGGCTCATGCGCGGGACGTTAAATAGCGGTAGTGGGGAAGATACCATTTCTCGTCGTGGCCCTCTCAGTGGTGCTCCTGGCAGCCTGCCATTCCGTCAACAGGTCGACGGCGGTCGCATCGAACCACTCTCTGAGCGGTGTCGTGAAGTCCGTCGATTCGACCAGGATCATCCTTACCCGGTCCGGGAAGACTCCAGGCGACGTGACGTTCGTGCTGAGTCCGACCACGCAGCGCGAGGGGCCGATCGGCGTCGGTGCCATGGTGCAGGTTCGTTTCCATGCCGAGGGACATACCCAGGTCGCAACGGCCATCCTGGCCACTCCGCCGAAGCCGCACGCGATGGAAGAGGCACGTTAGGAGGAGCCCATCATGGCCACTGAACAAGGATCGGCGAGGATTACGGACACGTTGGTTCGCCGCATCTGCATTGAGTTCATCGAGATGCCTGGTCTATGCCTCACGCTTGAGCAGGCTCAGCGTCTTTGGAATCTCGACGAAGAGACCTGCTGCGCCGCGATGCAGCTTCTCGTCGACATCAAGTTCATCTCCAGAGTTGTCAAGGACGCGAGTGGCTCTCCTCCAGGAAAAGCCATCGCGTTCAGGCGATCGCGGACGGTTGCGGCAATGTCACCCAATCGCGAGGATGCGGCGTAGTCTCACTGCAGGCCAAGGATCGCGTCCACCAGGCGCGCGTATTCTCCACTGTAGTGATGGCCTCGCCCAACAGATTGCTGGATGACTTTTCCGGATTTCAACCGCAGGCATCCCGAGTCGTCTTCGTCGGCGCCGCGGATGCAACGTGTCGTGACGCCCATGCGCGTTACTTCGGGACCCGTCGGATGCTCGCCGCGATTGCCGCCCAGCCAGCCAGACACGTGGAATTCGAACGACGCATACTCGGAGAGTCCGAGGAGCGCGACAGAATCCACACGCGCGCGGGCGGGCGCCGGAAGCCGGTTGACCAGAAACGACAGCACATCAGCCCCGAATGAGTAGCCAATCAGAATCACGCGGTGGCGCGACCATGTGGCCGTGTAGTACTGAATGATGCGATTGAGATCGGCTGCGGCTTGTTCTGGCGTCCGTGGATTCCAGTAGTAGCGAAGACTGTTCCACCCGACGACGCTCACGCCCCTCGCCGCCAGACCCTCCGCGACGCTGCGGTCGAGCTCGGCCCAGCCGCCGTCGCCCGTCAAGATGACGGCGAGCGAGTCGCCGCCTGCCTTGGTCGATGCGGGTACCTCGATGAGCGAAAGATCTCGGAGCTCCGCAGCCGCGGTGGGAGGCTGCTCCTGGGACGCATGAGCGGCGGCGACAGCCTTGAAGGCTTCGATGAACTGCGATTCCCAGTTGCGAGGCGCTCCAAATCCGTGGCCTACCTTCGGCAGCCAGAAGAGCCGCGCCGCTGGAATGCCTGCCACAAATTTCCGCGTGCCATCGGGCGCGCAGACCTGGTCCTGGTCACCTTGCAACACCATCCACGGCTGCGCCAGGCGGCTGTATTGCGCGAGGTCGACGCCCGGCCCTTTTGCCCGCGGCGTGCTCTTGAGGCCGCGCTGCTGGCACAGCGGCCGTCGCAGCTCGAGGTCGGGACAGAATCCGAGGCTTACGCCTCCCGCGAACGCTTCGGGGGGCGCGCCGGCGAGCGTGGCGTATACGAGCGTGGCGCCGGAAGAATATCCGACGAGGATCGGAGGTTTGTAGGCAGGCAGTTTCTCACGCAGCTGGATCGATCGTGCGAGCTCCTCGAGCGATCCGCCTGGATACGCGCAGGTGTTCGACGCCTCCATCGCCTTCATGAACGATCGGATGTCGACGCCGACCACCAGGGCGCCAAGGTCACGAAGCCGCTCGGCCATCGGAACGACACCGAGGTTCCAGCCGCCGTCTCCTGAAATGAACAGGACCACCTCGCGTGGTGCCTGTGATCCCCGATAGATCGTGACGGTACCAAACGTCGGAACGGTGAGGGTCTCGGACTTTTGCGCGAGCGCATCGTGCGCGATCGTCACGACGCCACACACCAGAATCGCCCGCAACAGTCGAGTACCCATATACGCAGTTTACTTCTGAAAGATCTTCCGATAACCGCCGGCGACGAGCGCGGACACGTCGGCCATGATTCGTGGCAGGCGAAGTCCTCCCGGATAGGCCAGATAATGTGGTTCCCACGTCGGGTGGAACTTCTCCTTGTACGCGCGCAGTCCCTGGAAGCTGTAGACGGCTTCACCATGCTCGTACAAAAACGCCCCCAGACGATTCCACAATGACGACACGGGAGATGTCTCGAAGCCGGACAAAGGCGCCATGCCCAGAGCGAATTGACGGAACCCCTGGTCGTGTCCCCACTTCATCAGGCACACGAGTAACGCTTCCATGACACTTTTCGGCGCGTCGTGGTGATACCGCATGAGATCGATCGACAGTTCGACTCGCAGCGGACCGGTCCAGATGTTCGCGAACGCCTGTACCCGGCCGGAGAATTCAATCACCGCGACGGGGAATCGCGACACGTACGCCTCGTCGAAGAAGCCGAGCGAGAATCCCTTCTCGGCGGTGGCCTTGGCGGCGAGCCAGTCGTCGGACACCGCGCGAAGCTGATCCATGATCGCGGGAACGCCTGCCGCGTCGACGATGCGAAAAGAGCCGCCGTCTTTCTCCATCCGGCGAATGATCTGGCGGTACTTGGACGACTGGCTTCCTTCGAGCGAGAACGTCGTCAAGTCCACCTTTGCTTCTTCGCCCAGCTTCACGAACGTCAATCCAAAGTCGGCATACCGGTGCAGATGCGTCTTGCCGACTTCGTAAAAGACCGGCACACCGCCAAAGTCGTCGCATCGCTCGAGAAAGAGCCTGAGCACTTCGCTGAATTGTTCGTCTCTTCCGACGGGATCGCCCATGGCCACCCAGGTGCGGCCCTGCACGCCGTACATGATGAACGCCGTCCGATCGTTGTTGAACAGGAGCGCCTTGTCGCGGAGATACACCAGGAACGGGTAGGTCCACGTCTGCGCGGCGATCGCTGTTCCGGCATCCTCGAGATCTGCGTCGGTCGGCGTAGGTGCTTCGTGAGGGGCGTACCCGATGAGGCGAGCGAGTCCGAATAGCACCAAGACAATGGAGGCTCCGACCGAAGCCCGAAGAAAGCGCGAGACCTCAGCCTGCGTCTCGAACTGCCACCAGAGCTCGTGCGAATAATCGACGTGCTTGAAGGCGAAGAAACCAAGCCAGACAGAGGAGCCAATCGCGCCGACCAGCGCCGCAGTCCATGCCGGTGAGAAGCGCGTGTCGAAGAATGCGGCACGCCGATCGAACGCCGGCCTGGCACGCCGCAGGACGAAGAAGACGAGCAATAACAGCACGGCCTCTTCGTAATCGAACCCCTTCAACAGAGCGGTCGCCATTCCCGCGATAATCGTCGCAGAGGCCAGGTAGTACGCCGCGTCGAGACGCCGCGCCAGACCTTGCGACAGAATCAACAGCGCCGCTCCTGCCACGCTGCCAAGAAAGTGGGACGCTTCGATCAGGCCGATCGGTAGGACACGATTCAGCAGTTCCAGCCGCCCGGCAGCCGCAGGCGTCGCACCTGAGAAGAGCAGCACCAGGCCGGCGAGAAACGTCAGCACGGCCAGCACGCGTGGCGTGAGCTGTTCCGTGAGTTGACCGAGGGCGGCGCCGATGCGGGCCGCGTCGGCGCGGCGCTGTCGGACTTCATCCGCCACGAGCCCGATCACTGCGACGCTCAGCGGGAGCAGGTAGTACACCGCGCGATAGAGGGCGAGCGCCGGCAGCAGTTGTCTGGACGTGAGGTACGGTTTGAGGAGCAGCACCATCATCCCTTCGAACACGCCCAGGCCACTTGGCACGTGACTGGCCATTCCGAGCAGGATCGCAATCAGGAACGTGCCAAGGAACTGGAGAAACGGGAGCGAGCTGGGTGGCAGCAACACGTAGAGCACTGCACCGGCCACTGTCCATTCGCCGGCCGACAACAACACCTGGCTGACGGCGATGGCCGGCGGCGGCATCGGCCACTCGAAACGGCCGAGACGCAACGGTTGCCGTCGCACGATTGCCGCGATGACGTACGCCGGTGGTACCAGCATCAGCACCCAACCGAATGGAATCAGCAACTGGCGAGCGGGCAAGTCATCCAATGACGGCAGGGGATGGACAACCAGGCTCAATCCGCCCAACCCCAGCAGGCCGAGCCAGAACGTCACCGAATACGAGAACACAATCCGTGAGAGCTCCTCGGGGTTGACGCCCCATCGCGTATAGAAGCGATACCGCACGGAAGCGCCCGACAACATCGCGAAGCCGATGTTGTTCGAAATCGCGTAGGCCAGAAACGACGCCATCGCGATGCGCCGGCGAGGCAGGGTCTTGCCGATGTACGCAAATGCCAGGAAGTCGTAGCCCGTGAGAGCCGCGTAGTTGATGATCGTGAGCACCAGCGCGAGCCCCAGCTGCGACGGCGGTGTGCGGAGCGCCTCGGCCGTGAGCTCGTGCCATGTGACCGTCCGCAGCTCGACGCGAAGCACCTCGAGCGCGACAAGAAACAGGACAAGCCCTATCGCGATCGGGATGACCTGACGCAGTCGTTCTGGCAATAGAAACCTCAGCGCACGGCGTTCTGTGAGATCCAGGCAATCGCTTCGAGGAGCTGCCGATCGAACTCGGGCAGGTTGTCGCTGAATCGGTGATCCGACGCTTTGACAATCCACAGCTTCTTTGGCTCTTTGGCCGCGGCGAGAACCTTTTGAATCTGCGAGAGAGGGACGAACTCGTCCTGGGTGGCATGGATCGCGCCGAGCGGAGTCGGTGCGACGCGGTTGACGATCGCGGCCGTGCTGAATGTCGGCTCGTTCGGCACGCCGTGCGTCACATAGATGAGGACGTCTTTCCAGCGCCAGCCCAGCTCGTTGATGTCGGGAAGACCGACGCCGATGACGCCGGCAATTGACGTTTTCGTCTGAGGATCGGTCGCCGCGAGGACGGACAAGCCCGCGCCTTCGGACACGCCGACGAGAATCGGCTTCTGCATCGCCCCGCGCGCAGCGAAGTCGGCGAGCACCTTGTAGTCGCCTGGTTCGTCCTGGGGCCGCAATGTGGTCTTCCCGGACGTAAAGCTCTCGAGGTATGCCTTGACGTCGAAGCCCACGACGAAAAATCCCTTCGCCGCGAGGACTTCCGCCACGTGCGGTGCGAGATGAAGCCAGCCCCCATCTCCACTGGAAACAATGACCGGGATGTTGCCACGCCTGCCATACAGGCGAAGATATTGCGATTGGCCTCGAACCACGATCGACTGGATTGATTGCGCCTGCGCCGCGTCGTTCGCGGCCAGCGCGAAAGCAACCAATAGCACGGCGAGTAAAGCACGGCGTAGTGGGAGCAATGCGATCATGGCTCTTCCGGCTGCGCAGGTGTGGACGCGTGTCCGAAGGTGCCTGTCAAGCTTCGAGTCTACTGCACGGCCGGGGAGTGATCTGCGGTCACGTATAGTGGAACCATGAAACTGCCTCGTGCTGCCCTTGTCGCCGTTGTTGCTCTTCTCAACTCAAACACCGTCTTCGCTCAGACCCCGGCTTCCGCGGGACTCATTCGTCATGTCGCGGCGCGTGGTTTCGTTCTCGTCGTAAAGGCCGACGGCTCCGCCGTCGGCTGGGGACGTGAGGAGGATGGGCTGGCGGCCAGGCCGCGATCGCCAAGTGGCCTCATCGAAATGCCAGTCGCGATCGCCTTGCCGAGCAAGGTACGGCAGGTGGCGCTCGGGGAGGTCACGGCGTACGCACTTCTCGAAGACGGCACCGTCGTTGCGTGGGGAGCCAACGCAGATGGGCAGCTCGGCAACGGTGCCATGGGTGCCAATGGCGAACTGGGCCGATATCCGAAGCCGTCGGTCACTCCGGTGAAAGTCACAGGCCTCGCCGACATCGTTCAGATCGAGGCGGGAGCCAGGCACGCGTTGGCGTTGCGCAAGGATGGCACCGTCTGGGCGTGGGGGAAACGCGATGACGGAGCCGTCGGCGACGGCAAGCCCACCGCTCTTCGCCCATTGAACGCCATCGGGCCAGTAAAGGTGCCGGGCCTCAAAGGCATCACGCAGATCGCAGCGGGCCGCACGCACAATCTCGCACTGCGGCGCGATGGTCACGTCATGTCCTGGGGGACGAACAGCGACGGCGAGCTCGGCATCGGGACACGCTTCGCGGGATGGACGCCGGCAGAGGTAACCGGCATCGACCGCGTCGTCGCGATTGCCGCGGGCGACGGCGCGGCTCATGGCGTGTCAGCGGTTATCCGCGAAGATGGGACGTTGTGGATGTGGGGAAGCAATGCCTCGGCGATGTTCGGCAATGGTGAAGGCCCGCTGTCGCCCGACGACCCCGGCGGTCGCAATCTGCTTCCGCTACCCGTGAAGGGGATCGCTGACGCGAAACGTATCAGCGTCGGAGGAGGACATGTGGCCGTGCTGCTTGGCGACGGCACACTTCGAATGTGGGGCCACGACGGCTGGGGCCAGATTGGCGTCGGCACGTCTGGCGCTTACCACGAGCGGCCGATGAAAGTGAGCGCGCTCAGCGACGTGTCGGCCGTGTACCTCGGCGGCGCGCGGTCGTTCGCGGTACGCAGGGATGGCACGCTGTGGATTTGGGGATTTGGGTATCAGGGACAGGGCATCCTTGGGAAACACCTGCACGTACCGACGCGGCTCGATCTGCCGTGACCACGAAGGCAGGAACCACAAAACACGACGGCACGAAGACACGACGACACGACAGCGCGAAGTTCGGCTAACGCCGGGACTCTACGTGACGCTGCGTTCGACGACGAGCTCACGAACGCCGAGGCGGCCGATATCAAGCACATCAATTGAAAGCCTGCGCACGCGGGCGCGGTTCAGGGCGAGCGCGCCAATTGCCAGGCGTCCGATGGCCAGCGCGCCGATTGCGCACGCACCGAGGGCGAGAGCGCCCGCCGCCGCCGCTCCAATCGCAATTCGTCCGGGGGCCTGCGCACCGTTCCGTACCGTGACTACCTCGTAAAAGTGCGGGTCGACTTTCACTGCGAGCTCTGTCGCTTCCTTGAGATGCGGCATGGCGGCGGGATTCCGCAGCATCGCCTCGAGATCCTCACGGCTGCGCCACTGTGCGTAGTTGGTCACGCGCCCGCCGTCCACGCTTCTGTGAATGTTGGCGGAGACGAAGCCCGGCAGGTGGCGAATCGTCTCGTCAGTCGCACGTGTCAGCAGATCGACAAGCGCCTGTTGCTTTGCCGGTTCCACCGTGAAGACATTGATGAGGGTCACGACGTTTCCGCGTGTACTGATCTGTGTCATGGTCCGTTGACCTCCTCGCATTGAGTGACGCGCTCCTGACGTTGCTATCACCGTCGAAGTGTTCAGTTTACGTGCCCACCGCTTCCTGACTGGTGCGATCGTGTACCGAACCAGCTAGACTGTGATGTGATGACGCCAGAACGATGGGCTGCCATCAAATCCATCTTCGACGAGGTCTGTAATCCTGGCCCGGAGAATCCGGCCGTTCTACTGGACCGTCTCTGCCAGGGCGATACGGAAATGCGGCTCGAGGTGACGCGGCTGCTGGATGCCGATCGTCGCGCCGCAACCTTTCTCGACTCACCCGTGCTCGAACTCTCTTCGGACGCCATCGCACAGGCCGCAGACTTTCATTCCATGGCCGGACGACGCATGGGGCCGTATCGCATCGTGCGCGAAATCGGCCACGGCGGAATGGGCACGGTGTACCTCGCCGAGCGCGACGATGCGGAGTTCGATCAGCGGGTCGCGTTGAAGGTGGTGCGCGAAGCGGGGTCGGAAAGAGTGATCAGGTGGTTCAGGTACGAACGGCAGATATTGGCCGGCCTGGAACATCCGAATATCGCGCGGCTGCTGGACGGCGGCACCACCGACGAGGGAATCCCTTATCTGGTAATGGAGTATGTCGAAGGTGCACCGATCGATGAATACTGCACCGATCGCAAACTTTCCATCGACGAGCGGTTAACGCTGTTCCGTCAGGTCTGCGAGGCTGTGGATTTTGCGCATCGCCGCCTCGTCGTGCACCGCGATCTGAAACCTCGCAATATTCTCGTGGCTGGCGGCGTCCCGAAGCTGCTCGATTTCGGCATCGCCAAGCTTCTGTCTCCAGACGGATCGGACGAGACCGCGACCGACACGCGACAACGAGTGCTGACGCCGGAGTACGCCAGTCCCGAGCAGATCCGAGGCGAACCGATCAGGCCGGCCAACGACGTGTTCGCACTTGGCGTCCTTCTTTACAAGCTCCTCACCGATCGCAGTCCATACGGGACGCCTGCGCCCCCTCCGTACGAGCTTGCCCGGGCGGTGTGTGAGCAAGAACCCAATCTGCCCAGCGCGGTCGTCGATGGACGGCACCTGCAGCGCCGGTTGCGGGGCGATCTCGATATGATCGCCCTCAAGGCCCTCAAGAAAGATCCTGAAGCGCGATACCAGTCGGCGGCGCAGCTCGCAGAAGACATCGACCGGCACCTGACGGGGCTCCCCATTCACGCGCGGGGAGATGCGTTCGCCTATCGCGCCCGGAAGTTCGTCGCCCGGCACCGGCTGGCCGTTGTCAGTGCGGCAGCCGTGCTCGTCGCGCTTGTCACTGGGCTCGTGGCCACCATGTGGCAGGCGCGCGAGACCGAGGCGCAGCGCGTACGCGCCGAGCGGCGCTTCGACGAGGTGCGCCAGCTTGCGAACTCGCTCATCTTCGAAGTGCACGACGGCATCGAGAACCTGCCGGGCGCCACTCCCACGCGTCAGCTGCTGGTGAAGCGCGCGCTCGACTATTTCGACAGCCTGGCCGCGGAGGAAAGGAACGATCCGGCCTTGCAGCGTGAGCTGGCTTCCGCGTACGACAAGCTTGGCGGAGTGCTCGGCCGGCCTTATGCATCGAACATGGGTGACAGCGCAGCCGCGCTTGCGAGCTATGAGAAGGCCCTCGCAATCCGGGAGGCGCTCGCGCGTGACACACAAGACCGCCAGACACAATTGGATCTCTGGACCAGCTATTTCAACGTCGGCCAGATCCACAGGGAAACGTCAAATACCCGTGGCGCTCTTGCCTATCACGCGAAGGCCTACGACATCGTCAATCGGCTCGTGACGGCGGCGCCGGACGATCTCGAATTGTTGCGCGCGCTTGCGCGTACTGCCGTCACGCGTGCGCACACGTTCGAACAGGCGGGCCAGGTGACCGAGTCGCTCGCCACGGCTCGCGAAGCGCTCGCGCTTCACGAACGTCTGCTGAAAGATAATCCAACGAATCCCGCCGGGCGAAGCGAGCTGGCCACCGACGTTGGCCGTGTCGCCATTGCGCTCATGAGGCTTGGCAAGCATTCAGACGCCAGGGGATACACCGAGCGGCGCATCGGCATCGCGCAGGCGTTGGCGGCTGCCGAGCCGGCAAACGTCACGTTCCGTCGCGGCCTTTCCACGGCGCACCTCCAGCTTGGACAAGCACTCGCGCGAAACGGCGATATGACAGGCGCGGTCCGCGAGCAACGGGCGGCGCTTGGCATCAGGCAGGCCCTCGCGCAGGAGGATCCCGCCGATCGCCAGGCCTCTATCGACGTGATGTTCGCGCAGCTGGAGCTCGGTCAGGTTCTGGCACGTCACGGCGATCGATCGGGCGCCGCCGCAGCGCTGCAGAATGCGGCAGGCAGCGCTCAGAAACTGGCTGCATCGGATCCGAAATACGTGTTCTACCGTCTGTCTCTCGCATCTGCGCTCACACATTTATCCCAGGTCCTCTCTGACCTCGGCAGGTACCCAGACGCTGCCGCCAGTGCGAGAGACGCCATCACGACCATCGAAGCCGTTGCGGCGAAGGATCCGGTCGATTCGCGGCTCAGGTTCGCCACCGCGCTGGCCTACGAAGCCATGGGTGACGCACAACCCCAGGATTCTCAGAGCTGGTACCGCCGCAGCCTGGAAATGATGACCGCCATGCAGAAGGAAGGTGTTCTCGCCGGAGGTACCCTTTTCGGCGACGAGCCGGCGCGATTGACGGCAGTCGCGCGGAAAGTCGACAGTCGCTAGTCGAAAGTCTCAAGTCGACAGTCGGTCAGCGAAACCCGCCGTCGTGCGTCTTCGTGGTCCTCGGTTTCCGACTGCCGACTGCCGACTGCCGACTGCCGACTATCGACTGTTGACTGTCGACTGTCGACTGTCGACTGTCGACTGTCGACTGTCGACTTACGTAGGGTTCGCCCCCCACGGCTCCAATACTTTCAGGTTCTTCTTCTTCAATTCCCGATAGCAGTCCGGCAGATCGAAGCTGGTCAACACGCCGGGCGGCAACGCCGACAGCGGCCAGCGATAGTCTCTGGCTTCGGCAACCTCGGCGTAGGAGCTCAACGCGTTCTTCAGGGTCACCTGAACCACGTGAGACGAGAGCAACGAGGCGAAGGTGGCGGGCAATGCGCCGTAACCTTTCGCCGCAACGTGGATTTGCCCGTGGCCCCATGCGTTCAGCCAGTCGAGCACTCTGAGGACGTCGAAGGTGCGCTGGCCGATGTAGGGATAGTCGAGCATGTTCGCGTGCGACGAATAGAAATAGTCCGTGCTGTATTCGCCGCGGTCGTTCACGCTCGTTGTCTGCGGCTCTGAGTCTCCGACGCCGCGGACGTCACACGTATAGAATGCGGCGCCCGGATCTGCGTCGATGAGATCTCGAACCAGTTGTTCAGTGCGAAGCTCTTCGTCCGCGGACGTGTGCGAGATGTACAGGATCGCTTTGTTCGTATCTCGCGGTGGACGTGAGAGCAGCGGCTCCCGGGTGAGTCTGTAAACAATCGCGTGCACGCCAGGATCGGTTTCGACCATGTAGGGAAGGGCGTACCGCATCGGATACTTCCGATCGGGCAGCGGCCTCAGAATGCGGAATTCCGGAGCACCGGTGCGCGCCGGCAGCCGAAGCACGGCCGCAACCGTTTGCGGCAGCGCCGCGCCGTCCAGGTCGAGGCGTTTGGCCGCGAGCGCTCGCGACTTCTCCTGCGTGAAGGCATGGATCGATTTGGATTTCAGCTCTGCCACCTGACCGCGTGATGTGGAGAAAAGCGTCTCGTCTTTTTCCAGCACGAGTTTCGGTTCGGTCTTGGCGTCCGATACTCCGGTGCAGCGGTTGAACCAGCGGTACATCGCTTCGCGGTTCTCCTGCGAGTAGCCGTGATAGGTCGGTCCCGACGAAGTACGCGACATTGTCTTCTGCGCCAAGCAGACGGTACAAACGCTTCAGCCGGTGGTAGGCCGCTTCGTTGCCGCGAGCATCGAAGTAGTCTTTCTCTTTTGCCAGAATGATGACGGGCTTCGGCGCGAGGGCCGCCAGGAAGTCTTCGTGATCGAGGCCCAGCGCGAGTGCCCTTGGTGGACACTGCTCCATGTCGGCCCCGAGCTCGTTTTCCATGTTCCGCCGGAACTCGGTGACGAAACAGCTCGGCGCCGCCATGGTCCAGCGATCTTCGACACCGCACAGCCAGGTCGTCATCGTGCCGCCGCCCGAGTTGCCCGTGATGCCGAGGTGGCGGACATCCACTTCCTTGCGTGACATCAGATAGTCGAGCGCGCGAATGCCATCCCACGCACGCCACATCCAGAAGCGCTCGTCGACGAGCACCTGCTGGATGCCGGCGTAGTTGTGCTCTCCGGTTCCTGTGCCGTGCATCGGTTTGAAGTTCGCATCAAGCGTATTGCATGCGCTCGCCCTGGCCGATCGGATCGAAGATCAGAACGACATAGCCCAGGCGCGCCAGTCCCTGACCGAACGATTGATACGTCTCGATCGCCTTGCCGTTGTCCGAATGCCCGCACGACGCCACGACGCCCGGAAGCGGAAACGCCCGTCCCTTTGGAATGTACAGATTCGCCGCCACGAGAAACCCGGGGCGGCTTTCGAAGATGACGTTCTCGATTTTGTACGTGTCCCGTTCGACGACCTTCGTCACGCGGGCATTGAGTGGCGTTTTTTCGGGATACGGTCCGAAACAGTCGCGAATGTTTCCCCGCACCGTCTGGACGTACGCTTCGGCGTCGCCCCGCGTGCTGAGCGCTGCCAGCCTTTTCAACCGTTGCTGATGTATCTCGTTCTCACGCGCGACGAAGAACTCCTGGACCATGCGCGGGAAGCGGTTGAGCGGCGCAAACGCCGGCGTGTCGGCTGCGCGCGCGGCTTGCATCGCGTAGGCGGGGAAGTGCCCGGCCAACGCCAGGCCCGCGCCGCCGAGAGAAAGCGTGTGAACCATCTGTCGGCGCGACATGCTCGCGGTGGCCGCAGGTTTGTCGTGATTCATGTTCGAAAGACTCCGGTCACGCGGATTCTACCGCCGAATCACGACGGAGGCTCGAGAGGGTGGAATTAGTTCCCCCAAAATTCGTCGCCAGAATGGTAACATCCCAAGAGAGGTAAACCCCACAGTGGCCACATCCGAGAAGCAGTACCACGCGGTTCAGTTCTACAAGGACGAAGATTCACTCGCCACGACCGTTGCGCGTTTCCTCGCCGAAGGGATCAGGATGAAACAGCCAGGCGTGGTCATCACGACCCCTGCCCATTCCGCGAACATCATCCGGGAATTGACAGCTTCTGGAGTGAACGTAAACGAGCTGCGCTCCACGGGCGAGCTTCAGTTCCTCGACGCGCGGGAAATGCTGTCGTCGTTCATGGTGGGATCGAGTCCCGATCCCATGATGTTCAAGATGACGGTTGGGAATGTGATTGAGAAGCTGTGCGCCGGACGTACGCCCTGTCCGATTCGCGCCTATGGAGAGATGGTGGATCTGCTCTGGCAGGAGGGCAATTCAGACGGCGCGATCAAGCTCGAAATGCTCTGGAATGGCCTGGCGAGCACATACGATTTCTCGCTGCTCTGCGGCTACGCGTTCGGACACTTCTACAAAGAAACGCGCGATCCCCGATTTCAGGACGTCTGCAATCAACATTCTCATGTGATCGAATCCGGAGAAGAGATGCGGTGACGCGTTACCGGTATCCCAGCCCGGTGTCCTCGGTACTGCCTACGCTGACGATTCCCTCGTCTTGATACCAAATGCGACGCTCTTACGAGCGCTCGTTCCAGACGTACAGGAATGCATCGTCGGTTGCCGTTGCAACGGTGCGGCCTCGCTTGCGAGTCGCGCGGTTTAGCGCCGAACGTACGCGGTCCTTGCCTGCCGCGAGCTCGTCGAGCGGCACCTTGATCGCCATCCCGTCCTTCACCTGATCCAAGTCAGAGAGAATCCTGGTCACGATGTCTTTGTGTTTGCCATTCCGACCTTGCGGCACGTCTCCGCTTGGCATGGACGTGAAGTTCATCCGGGGCTTCTTCGAGACCGTCGCCATACTTCACCTAATAAAATAATAGATACCTTAACGTAACGATACGTAATCGTAACATAATCATATTTGGCGGGCAAGTCCTCCATGACGATGCGTCGCTACTCGGAGTCGCACCGATAAGTGGTTGTTAAGTCAGAGCGTTACACACAAACGGCTTGGAAAGGAACTCACCCGTATTTCACTCGGCCTGATAGTGTCGCTGCATGGATTCCAAGGATCGACCCAACCCGTTGAATACCACGTTCGAGCAAGTGTTGGTCGCTGACATCCCCATCCAGCTCAAACGACAACGCGAAACCAGACGCGCGACGGATCGCGGACACGTGAAGTTGGAACCACCCTCGCTGAAAACTCAGCCTTACACGATGGAACGTTATATTCGTCCGCCACAATCGAAGACATAGCGAGCGGTCGAGGCCCAGGGCGGGCAGGGACCTGCGGGCGCTCTCTTGCCATTATCGCGAGGAAGGTCGTGTCTATGTTCTCCAGAAATCAGATGATTCCAGCCTTGCCAAGTGGTGGCGGTCCAGTGAATCACGTGTTGGCAATGCTCCCCGCTGACGACTACCAACGCTTAGCCCCTCATCTCCGCACAGTCTTCCTGCAAAGTCGACAGGTGCTGGCTCGGGAAGGTGAACCGTTGCAGCAGCTCTTATTTCCATTTACAGCGCTGTGCTCATTGACGAAGGCGATGGGCAACGGTTCATCAATTGAAGTCGCGACCGTTGGCGCAGAAGGCGTCATCGGCGCGGGCCTCACAATTGGACAAACGGGATCTCCGGCGGACGTCGTTGTTCAAGTGGAGGGAAGTGCTCAGACGCTCGCGCTCGAAGTCATTAGGGCCGATATTGAATCGCGAGGAGCACTCTACGAATGCGTGCATCGCTACTATTGGGCGTTCGTCTCGCAACTGATGCAAACCGTGGCGTGCAATGCGGTCCATCGAGCCGAACAAAGGTGCAGCCGTTGGCTACTTACCACAAGCGATCGGCTTCAGTGCAACGAGTTCCCAATCACACAGTCCATATTGGCCATCGCGTTGGGAGTGAGACGGCCCACGGTGACAATGGCGATGGCCGAGTTGTCCCGCACGGGCGCGACACATCATGCGCGGGGCGTCGTCACGATCCTCGATCGATCGAGGCTGGAAGCGATGTCATGCGAGTGTTACCAGCCAGTGTCAACCAGCGCCCGGATGTCGCGGGACGACCAGAGTCTTTCCGGCCCCTTGGCGGGAATGCCACGTTCATTGGGAGAGTGACAACGGCAACACGGGTATAAAAGACGAGGGCGGCGAGCCCGGGGCCGCTTGGTCCGTCGGCTGCTTCACTTCGGGATCTTGGTTGCGTCGGAATGTCCGGTACAGACCTTGCTCCTTAGTGACCAAAAGGAGTATCTCCATGGAACAGAAAAAGAACAACCAGGAACGCGCCAGAAAGTATGGCGGGACCTCGTCGTCATACGTGGATACGGGCGAGCCCAGCAAGGCACCCCGGCAGGATGAGGACGCCAAAGGGTTTGTCGGTCCGTCTGATGCGGACCCGGTGCGCGTGTACAACAGTACCGATGAACAGGGCATCAGTAACCGCCCCGCTAAGGCAGAACACGCTTTCCCTGCTTCGGGAGAATCTCGCACCGAGCCGGATGCTCCAGATAGCGTCGAGACGACTCCAAAGCAACAAGGTGGAAACCGCGGCAACGTCTAACGCAGAAACGCTCTCATTGGATGAGGGTGCGGCCCTTCGATCGCAACAACGGATTACCGGGTCGGCCGCACCCGTCCCGCCTCTTTAACGGCACGTGCTATCTGGCCGAGATCCGCCGGTTTGCCAACGACTTCATACACGCGATGGTCTTTGCCGACGAGTTTTTCAACATGGGTCGCGTTGGTAGCGGTGATTACAAACTGCCGCCCTCCGACCACCGGGCGGCTGCTGAGGTGCTGGAAGAGCTTCAAATTGGCATCATACGGCGGTGCGATGTCGTAGACGATGACGTTGGGGTCGTGTTGGCCGATGAACGCGTCGAAATCCACACCACCATCGCGGATTTCGTGAGTGAAAGCGGTGAACGTGACTATGCCCGCCTGTTCCAACGCACGACGGAGCAGATCGATCACGTCTGCGCTGGTATTCAGGACGACCGCCACTGTCTCCCGTCTCACGCCTCGTTCCGTTTCTGGCTCGAGAAATCGATCGATCCCTTCATAATGCTCAACCTCACGCAATAGCGGACTGACGCACGGTTCAGATTTACTAAATGTAGAGTGGGATGCGGTGCGCCACCGCATCCCAGATGCCTACCACTACCTAATGTGAGATTTTGTTCGTCCGCGTAGATCGGCTTCGCGCCGGCGCCTTCCGGCCGCCATTGCCGCCGCTTGCACCTGCACCAACATGGCTCTCCACCGATGGATGCAGGCTCGCCGCGGCTACCACGAGCTCCATGAGCTCGGGGGTGAGGCCGGGGGAGAACTCCTCGGGTCTCTCTGGCAAGTCTTCGATGTCGAACCCTTCCGGCGGATCCTCCATCGTCTCGAGCTGTTCGTCGTCCTGGGCCGACGGAGCCGGGCCCTGAAAGATCTTGCCCATTTCGGAACTGTCCAGCCTGAAGTGGTGTTGCTGGAGGTGCACGCCCTGGTCCATCAGCCGTTTCACTTCGGGATACTTCGTCGCGTCGAAGTTCGGAATCGGCAGCGTCTTTCCCCAGTTGACGCCGAGTGTCTCGAGCGCCTTCGCGAACGCCATCTCATGCGCGTTGTCGCGTGCAATGAGAAATGCCACCGTGGCGCGCAGCGTCTTGTTGTCGCTCATTTCATAAATGCGGCACTTCTGCAGGCGTCCGGTCGCTTCGAGCATGAGGTTATAGAGCAGGTCGAGCACGAGATTACCGCTGGCATACACATACGATCCCATCCACGGATTGCCCGCCGCATCGACTGGCAAGGCACACTGCGGAGCCACGAGAAAGTGATGGACGTTGGGACCGGAGAGCGCACGCTCGAGTGGTGTGGACCCGCTGTCGCCGGGCACAGGACCGCCGTCAGCCGGGTCGGCACCGCGATAGCGCGACGAGCCGTCCAGTAGATAGTTGATGGTCGTGGCGATCAACTCGACGTGGCTGATCTCCTCCACGCCGATGCCTTGGATCAAGTCTTTGTACGGTTTCGCCTTCCCGCGCGCGTTGAAGCTCTGAAACATGTACTGCATCATCGTCCGCATTTCACCGAACTGTCCTCCCAATCCTTCCTGAAGGGCGTTGGCGGCGGCCGGATCCGGCTCATCCGGTACGATTTCGTTAATCAGCTTCTGGACATGAAAAAACATTGTGTGTCTCCGTAAAAAATCGGGTTCGAAGCCGAACCATTCGAATGACTGTGTTTGACCGAGCATCGGGTCATGGGTCACGAACGAAGGAGCACACTCAATGCCAAAACCGGCGCGCCGATGTTGCACTTAGAACAAGGGTGGCTAAAAACATGCACTGTCAGAACTCTCACGATGACTTCACGCGGAAGAGCGGGGGTTGTGATTTCTACGCTGGGTCTGCTACCGATTCTTATCGCGTGTCAGCGGGCACCGCAGGGTCATCAGTCGCCGGCGACTGGCTCCCCAGTTCCGCTGGTGACCATCGGCCAGCTTTCGACGACTGAAGACGGCCAATGGCTGATGGCGGCGAAAGATTACGCAAACACGCGATATAGCGGACTGCAAGAAATCACGTCCGACAACGTCTCCTCATTGAGACCGGTCTGGACTTTCTCGACAGGCGTGCTGCGTGCGCAGGAGGCCGCTCCGCTCGTCGTCAACAGCACAATGTTCGTGGTCACACCCTACCCGAACGTTCTGTATGCCCTCGATCTCGCCCAATCAGGAGCGCCATTGAAATGGACCTACAAGCCGAAGCCGCTGGCAGCCGCCATAGGTGTAGCGTGCTGCGACTCTGTGAATCGCGGCGCTGCATATTCGGACGGTAAGATCTTTTTCAACACGCTCGACAACCACACCATCGCTGTCGACGCAGAATCGGGACGCGAGGTCTGGAAGACAACGGTCGGTGAGATCAATCTTGGCGAGACGCTGACGATGGCGCCAATCGTGGTGAAGGGTAAGGTGAACGCGAGCCAGGGCATTGACCTCAAGACCGGTCGCCCGATGATGGTCGGCGAGAAGAAGCCCGTCACGGGAAAAGTGATCCGGAATATTTGTCCCGCCGCACCTGGCGCGAAAGACTGGCAGCCCACTTCGTATTCGCCGCAAACGGGCCTGCTCTACATTCCTCATCAGAATCTCTGTCAGGACATCGAGGCGCTCGATGTCGGATATATCGCCGGCACTCCCTACGTCGGGGCGAACGTCAAGATGTACGCCGGTCCGGGACTCCTTATGTGGGTACCGGCGAGTCTTGTCTTTCTTGTAGGAGGGCTCACCTTTCTTCTGGCCTGGATTCGAGAATCGGAACGGCGCAGCCAGTGCTAGGCGCCGATTTCGACAAGGCCATGCTGACCGAGGTTGCGCACAGGCCATGGGCCATGCCCAATCGCCCTTGGATCATGACCCAGACCTGGCATGATCTCCTCTTCGCGCACTGGCCAGTCGATCCTCAACACCTTCGATCCAAGATTCCCCGTGCGTTCGAGATCGACCTGTTCGGCGCGGAGGCATGGGTAGGCATCGTACCTTTTTACATGACGAACGTCGCTCCGCGAGGGATCCCTTCGCTACCGGGGCTTTCGGCGTTTCCCGAGCTGAATGTCCGAACTTACGTGCGTGTCGACGACAGGCCCGGTGTCTACTTCTTCAGTCTTGACGCGGGCAGCTCAGTTGCTGTCCATGCCGCAAGGCACCTGCTCAACTTGCCCTACTTCAGGGCATCGATGAACGTGGCGGCGGATGCAAAGGGTATTCGCTACCAAAGCCGCAGACGGGCGAATCTGTCGGCTGAGTTCGTCGCGACGTACGAACCGATCGGCGCTCCGAGTGTTGCCGCGGCCGGCACGATCGAATATTTTCTTACCGAGCGCTACTGTTTATACGAAATTGATCGTAGTGGTAAGCCGTACCGGCTCGACATTCATCATCGGCCGTGGTCTCTACAGCCGGCCATGGTGCATATCGAACGAAACAGCATGGCGGGCCCTGCTCAGATTGACCTGTCAGATCCACCCTCGTTCGTTCACTTCTCGAAACGGCAAGACACGGTTGCGTGGGGACCCGCGCGCTTCACTGACGAGCGCGCTGGCGGACGAACCCGCCCACATCACGGGGGATCACGCGCGGTTCGACTTTGATCCACGCCATTCTTTTCGGATGCGTCGCCGCAATCGTGTCTGCTCGCTCGACCCACCGTGAAACGGAACAACGAGGACAGGGGCTTCCGTCGCGCAGACTTCCAGCGTTGCCGCAGACGTCGCACACTTCGTTGCTCACACGTCAAGAATAGTCAGCAAGCGCAAGTCTCGTCGGTACGTTAGGCGACTTCGTTGTCACGTTTTTCGGCTGGGTCACTCCAGCCACAACGCGCCAGCAGTGCCTGGCTGTGACGAAGTTCCTCCGCATATTTGCGATCCAGCACTCGCTCGAGGACACCGTCGTCGCGCCTTTTCAAATCCCACAGCCCGCTGTTATGCCAGTGGTGTTCGTCGTTCCAATCCATGCGGTCGACGACAGGGAAAATGCAGACACCTTCGATCGGAATGCCCGAGTCGTTGGCGCTCCACAGTTCCGCTGCGATTTCACGCAGCCAGTCCGCTCGACCAATGCCGATATGGCTTGTCTCGCCGATGAACAGCGGGCGGCGGTATCGGTCGTACACCTCGCCCAGCATGCGATGAAATGGCTGCCAGCGTGGATCGCGTGGCGTGTCTTCCCAACGGAGCCGCTCACCGGAGTATTCCCACTGGTTCGAGTGATAGAAGTTGACGCCCATAATGTCGAGATAGCGCGGATGCCCGCCCAGCTCCGGCGCTTGGACTCCGGCGAGCATGTCCCAGGATTCGAACTGGCTTTTACGCTGATGCTCCGCGGCTTCAGTGAGATCGGGGCGCATGACGGGCGGTACCACATGGATGACGGGATCCACATGCACTACGCGGGCGCGACGGTCCACGTCCCACAATGCATCGCAGCTTGCAATGACCGCCTTGATGAGTTGCCGCTTGAGCTCGGGGCCGCGTCCTTGCGCGAACGGCCAGAACCATCCAACCTCTCCTGCGGCCCATGTGAAGAATGAGATTTCGTTAATGGGCGTATAGAAGGGAAGCCGCTTCGAATGGCTCTGGATGAACTTTGCTACTTCGGCGCTGAAGCGCGCGAACCGCGAGGGAAACTCCGCGCTGAACATATCGACATCGTCCGGGACGCCGTAATGCAGAAGGGTCCACATTACCTGCATGCCATGGCGTTCGGCCGCGACCACCATTGGCGCAAGCGACGAGAAATCGAATTTGCCGTCGCGCTCGATAAGGTGCCATCGAACGGCGTCACGCACGGTACGCATTCCTACGCTTTTCAGCAGTTGATAGTCGTGATCCACCTGCAGATCGTGCTGAGTGGCAGCCAGCATGTCGAGCCGCCTGCCCCCGGCATTGATATGCGTGGCGGCCTCAAATCCGCCCATCCAGAACGAGTCGAACACATGGGGCCGCGCCGGCGCAAAATCATGCGCCATGCGCGAGCGCGTCCTCACGCGACTGGCTCGTGATCTTTGAATAAAGCGTCAGCGCCTGGGCGACCACCTGATCCATGTTGTAGTACTTGTAGGTCGCGAGCCTGCCGACGAAGTGGACGTTCTTGGTGGCCGTCGCCAGCATCTGATACTTCCGGTACATTTCCGTGTTTTCGCTTCTCGGAATCGGATAGTACGGATCACCAGAGGCCCTGGGATACTCGTAGACGATCGACGTCTTGGGGTGCTCCTGGCCCGTGAGATATTTGAACTCCGTGACTCTGGTGTAAAGGTTCTCGTTTGGGTAGTTGATCACCGCGACTGGCTGGTGCCGTTCCGAGTTAATCGTCTCGAACTTGAATTCCAGCGAACGATAGGGCAGCCGGCCATAGCGGTAGTCAAAATACTCGTCGACCGGTCCTGTGTAGACCACCTCGGTGTGGGGAATCATCTTCTGCACTTCCCGGTAGTCAGCATTCAACAGGATCTTGATATTCGGGTGCGACAGCATCCTTTCGAACATGCGTGTGAAGCCGCGCCTGGGCATCGCCTGGTAGGTATCCGTAAAGTAGCGATCGTCGTGGTTTGTCCGGACAGGAACACGCCCGGCGACGGTCGCGTCGAGCTCAGAGGGGTCGAGGTCCCATTGCTTGCGCGTGTAGTTACGGAAGAATTTTTCGTACAGCTCCCGTCCCACTTTACTCACGATCACGTCCTCGGACGTTTTCACCGACGGACGCTTCTCCGCGAGCTTCTCAAAGAATGCGGGCAGTTCGAATGCGGTGAGCCTGCACCCGTACAGCCGATTCACCGTTTCGAGATTGATTGGGATCGGTACGAGTTGGCCATCGACCCACGCCTGCACCCTGTGCTGGTACGGACGCCACTCCGTGAAGCGCGAGAGGTACTCGAAGACGTCCCGGCTGTTTGTGTGAAAGATATGCGGCCCGTATTTGTGGACGAGCACGCCGGCATCATCATAGTGATCGTATGCGTTTCCGCCGATATGGGGTCGCTTATCGATGATCAGTACGGTTTTGCCGGCGTCTGCCGCGAGACGCTCGGCCATGACACTTCCGGCGAAGCCGGCTCCAACGATTAAATAGTCAAACATCGGTTCACCCGGGTTTCAAAGGTTCGTTTGAAGAGTTGGTAGGGGATTCCCACGCCTGGAGGCATCGCAGCCGTCGAAAGGAATGGATTGAACAGCAGTCGAAGAACCGCCGGCGAGACCGTCAATCAAGCTGCGCATTTCCGTCCACGTACGGTCCCAGGACATCTGAGAGAGAAAGCCATCAACCTCGTCGCGCCACTCAGATGGTTGGCCCGCAAGCGCCCGTTCGATTGCCACGACAAACGCACCTGCCGATTCGGCGATCGCCACGAATCCTCGTTCGCCGTACGGTCGGACAACGTCGCGCACCGGTGTTGACACGACTGGGCATCCCGCCGCCAGATATTCAGGGGTCTTCGTGGGGCTGATGAATCGTGTCGATTCATTGCGGGCGAATGGGAGCAGCGCGACGTCCCATCCGGCAAGATAGCTCGGGAGCTCGTTGTACGTCTTCATGCCGAGATAGTGAATGTTGTCTCCGCGGGGCAGCATGGCCGGGTCGATCTTGGCGCAGGGGCCAAGCATGACGAGATGCCACTCAGGACGGGCCGCCGCGAGCTCGCCGAGGAGGCTCAGGTCAATACGCTCGTCAATAACGCCGAAGAAGCCCAGCCGAGGATGCGGGATGCGCGCCTGATCGACCGGTTCGACGTCGTGAAGCCGGGCCGAGGCGAAATGCGGGACGTCGACGCTGCTCGGAAATGCGAAGACACGACGATGGCGCTCGCGCTTCGCTTCATACAGGCTCTGGCCCCCGGTGAACACGAGATCTGCACGGCTCAACAACTCTGCTTCGTTTTCGAGAAGCTCGGGCGGCGCATCCTTGAATGCCGACAGCTCGTCCATGCAGTCGAACACGATCACGCTCGCAGAGAGATGCCGCGCGAACTTCAACGCCATCGGTGTGTAGTACCAGACAACGGGCCGGTCGATGCTGTGAAGGCTGTGCAGGTCGTTCAGAAACCGCCGCATCTCCGCGGCGATGCCCTCGTCGGTCAAATCCGACGGCAGATACGGTACGCACACATACACGCCATGATCGCGCGTGATGCGAAGCTCGGGCGGCGAACTGTGAAAGATCGGTTCTTCAACGAAAAATACGCGTCGCGTCCGTGCGAAGCGCGTCATGAGATGTTGCGGACGCTGAAAGACGAAGTTCCATCGGAGATGCGACAGACAAATGAGGTCGCGAGTGTTTCTTTTTGCGGCAATGTCCTTCAAGGTGACTCCTTTGCCGCCTGATCTGTTCAAAGAACGTACCGGTTTTTAGTCACTTGGAGGCACGAGCACGCGGCCGTTGCATCGAGTGTCGGTACGATAGGCATCGAGTGTTCGGTAGGTGGCCTGGCGCGACGTTCCTTCCGCACAGAGGATCACGACGGAGCCCCCGAATCCACCGCCTGTCAATCTCGCACCGAGTACATCTCGGTCACGCACGGCGATCGCGACGAGGGTATCGATTTCGGAGGTTGAGACCTCGAAGTCGTCGCGCATCGACGCGTGAGACTCCAGGAACAGCGCGCCGAGACCGGCGGCGTCACCCCGTCTGATTGCCTCGACGGCGCGCAGGACGCGAGCGTTCTCGGTCACGACGTGGCGGGCCCGGCGATTGAGCGGCTCAGGAAGCTGCTCGAGACGCGGTAAGTCATCCGGCGAGATTGCGCGCAGCCATTCAACGCCAAGACGTGCCGCGGCCTCTTCGCATTCGCGGCGGCGCGTACGGTATTCACCGCTCGCGTGGGAATGTTGAAACCCCGAATCGACGACGCCTAGATCGATGTTCGTAGGTAGTAGTATCTGTTCCCACTGCATCATGGCCACGTCGAGAAAGAGAGCGTGCTCGCGGTTCCCCAGGCTGCACACCATGTGGTCCATGATGCCGACGGGTGCCCCAACGAAGCCGGTTTCCGCGCGATGACACAGCAGCGCGATGTCAAGGTCGGTCAGCTCTAACCCGTACGCACGATTGAGTGCCCGCGCAACCGCGACCTCGAGAGACGCGCTTGACGATAAGCCCTTGCCGATTGGTACGCTCGAGGTCACAACCAGCGTGAATCCGGAGACGGGCTTCGCGAGGTCGCGCATTGCCCAAGTGACACCTTGTACGTAATCGATCCATGTGTGCTGCTGCCGCTCGTTGCCAACGTTGAAGGTGGCCAGAGATTCGGGGCCCAGTTCGACACTGCGTGCCGTCACAACGCGGTCGGCTCGTGGACGCAGCTCGACGCGGGTTTGCTGCGGAATCGTCGTAGGCAGAACGTAGCCGCCGTTGTAGTCGGTATGCTCGCCGATCAGGTTGACGCGGCCCGGTGCGGCGCCTTCGATTTCATTCAATCGATACCTCGACAGCCCGCAACTCGGCAGCTTTGTCTTCCGGGAGTGTGTCGGCCGTAAACACGCCGGCGCCCAGCTCGCTGCCGGCGAGATATTTCAGCCGGCCGCGCATGCGATACGCCGGATAAAACTCGACGTGCAGGTGCGCCTCCGCATGCGACAGGCCGTCAGTTGGCGCTTGATGGAAGACCATCACGTAGGGGAATGGACGATCCCACAGGCGATCGAATTTCATGAGAACGGTCTTCAGCGCTCGTGCGAACTCACGTCGCTGGGCGGAATCCAGGTCGGCAACGGACGGAGCAGGGCGACGCGGCGCGACCCACACTTCGTAGGAATAACGCGCACACACTGGCACGAATGCGACGGCTCCTTCGGTCGCGTAAAGGACTCGGCGGCCATCTTCGATTTCCTTCTCGATCAGATCTTCCAGCAGCCCGGTCGCATGGTCGGCGAAGTACTCGAGTTGCAACGCCAGTTCGCGAGCGGGAATCGGTGGCACGAACGGATACGCGTAGATTTGTCCGTGAGGGTGGTGCAACGTCACGCCGACTTCGACCCCGCGGTTTTCGAAGGGCATGACATACGCCACCTCACGCCTGCGCCCAAGTTCGAGGTACCGGTCGGCCCAGACTTCGATGATGAGCTCGAGATGGTCGAGAGGCAAGCTGCCGAGGCTTTGCGTGGGATCCTGGGTAAATACGATGACCTCGCACACGCCGCCTGCCGGCTTGGTCTCGACGATCAGACTGCGGGCTGTCGGCGGCCGACAGAGCGAATGTCGGAAAGAGATTCTCGAAAACGGCGACGTCGTAGTCGCCGGCCGGCAACTCAGTCGGATGAGCCGGATCCGTCGTCGGCGCCAGGGGGTTGTATTCCGGTGGCGGAAGAAAGGTCCGGTTCTGGCGATATCCGGCGTAGGCGACCCATTCCGCACGCAGAGGATGCCAGCGCAGGTGCGGATTGGGCGTGCGGCCTCGAGCTGTCCGGAGATGGTGCGTCAGATCCCGTCGAGATCGGCCGTCTGGAATAGAGCTTCAGCATCCGCCGTCGGGTTTCGTCAGCTGCTTCGTGAACATCAGTGCGGCTCGTCATCGGAGAGGACCGGTGTGCTCCGGCTTGTCTTCCGCCAGCGGCGGATGCGGATGGCTTCCCAACGTGGCCGTCGCGTCCCCGATCGGCGCTCCACCCGCTGGTCGCGCGAGCCATGCGGTCCAGCGGGAATTTCGGTGTGCGATCGGCCCACAGCAGGCCGTTCGCTTCCTGATACGTGTCGGCAAACTGCGTGTAGCAGAATCCCGCGAAGACGCCGAGCGAATTCACCACCTTAAGCAATCTCCGTGTACTCGCGCTCGAACTCTTCCGCGGATCGCCGCGGTCGAGTAGCCCCAGGCTCGCGGATCGTGTCGAGAACGTGATGCCGCCGAACTCGGTCAGCATGAGTGGCTGGTCGCTTGGACTCTCGTCCGTCGAGCACGAGCAGCCTCCCGCCTGGCCGCTCGCGCTTGAAGAGCCGCGGCAGCACTTCGTCGGCGCGATAGCGCTTGGCAATCCGTTCCGGATCGCTGTCGTAGTCGTGAATGCCGATGATGTCGGTGGCGATGCTTTCCCAGCCGTCATTGCCGATGACCGGCCGCGTCGGGTCGAGCGTCTTTGTCAGATGGTAAAGCCCCTGGACGTAGTGCCGCTCAGCGGCGCTCGTCGGCAGGTTGGGCACGCCCCACGATTCGTTGATCGGGACCCACGCGATGATGCACGGATGGCTGGTGTCGCGTTCGATGGCGGCAATCCATTCGCGGCTGACCCGTTGCACCGACCGATCGGTGAAACGGTAGGCGCTCGGCATTTCTTCCCAGACGAGCAGTCCGAGGCGATCGGCCCAATAGTGATAGCGGGGTCTTCGATTTTCTGATGTTTGCGCACGCCATTGAATCCCATCGCCTTCGCCAGCTCCACATCGCGCCGAAGCGCATCGTCGCCGGGTGCCGTCAGTCCACTTTCCGGCCAGTACCCCTGATCAAGCACCATGCGAAGCGTGTAGGGCCGCCCGTTGAGCACGAACCGATCGCTGTCGACGTTGATTGAGCGCAGCGCCGTGTAGCTCGTGGCTTCGTCGAGCAGCTCCCCTCGATCGATCCAAAGCTGAAGTTGGACGTCGATGAGGGTCGGCGTGGCTGGGTTCCAGAGCAGGCCATTGCGGTAATCGTCGATTCCCGGGTCGGAAAGCGCAATGCGTCGATGTACTTCCCCGGCGACAACAGTGTAGGTGTCGTCTGCGAGAAGCACGTTGCCGACGCGCAGCTTGACTCCCAGCTTCAGCGTCTCGCGGCGCGTCCCGCCCAGCCATGCCTCCAGGCCGAGCTCCCATCGTTCGAGATTGGGAGTCCAGCGGATGCGTTCAATCCAGGTGGAGGGCACCTCTTCAAGCCAGACCGTCTGCCAGATGCCGGTCGTTCGCGGATACCAGATGGAGTGTGGCTCGAGCTGCCAATCCTGTTTGCCTCGTGGTTTCGCCAGTTCGAGCGGGTCGTCTTCGGCGCGAACGACGATGACGAGCTGGCTCGAGTTCGCGAACGCGCGGCAGATCGATCGTGAACGGTGTGTATCCGCCTTCATGCGCGCCAGCCAGCGAGCCATTGATCCACACCGTGGCGCGATAGTCGACAGCCCCAAAGTGCAGCAGTAAACGTTTGTCGGGCGCCAACGGCGCCAGATCGACCATGCGGCGATACCAGCAAGCGATGAAGAAGCCGTTGTGCCCGATACCGCTGGCAGGAGTTTCGGGCGCGTACGGGACTTCAATCGTTGCGCTCCATTCGCACCTCGTCGGGATGACACCACCGGGCATCGGGGTCGAGCGCAAAGTCCCATCGGCCGTTGAGTGAACGCCAGTTGTTGCGCTGGAGCTGAGGACGAGGGTATCCATGACTCATCACGTGATTGGACAAACGAGCAACAATCGATCCAGTGCAGATTTCATACAGAACTCTGGCAGCCCAGTTGCTTCCAAGGCAAGGCACAGGAGGACGCGTATGCGAGTGCTTGTGACCGGCGGAGCCGGCTATATCGGAAGCGTCATCACGGATCATCTGATCGCCAGCGGACATACGGTTGTCGTTTACGACAACCTTTCGAAAGGGCATCGTGAGGCGGTGGCGAGCGAGGCGATCATGGTAAACGCCGATCTGCTCGACGAAGCCACCCTGCTTCGGACACTCACCGAGCACGGCATCGAAGCCGTCATGCACATGGCTGCGTCCTCGCTCGTGGGCGAGTCGATGGCCAGACCCGAAATCTACTATCAAAACAACGTAGTCGCGACGCTCACGCTGCTTCGTACGATGCTGGACACCGGCATCCGCATGCTGGTGTTCTCTTCAACGGCTGCCGTCTATGGCGAGCCCGAGCGCCAGCCGATTACGGAGACTGACGGCACGTCCCCCTCGAATACCTACGGCGAGACGAAGCTGGCAGTCGAACGAGCGCTTCATTGGTACGAAGCAGCGCATCAGCTTCGATTCGTGTCGCTGCGCTATTTCAACGCGGCCGGTGCGACATCCACGCGTGGGGAACGTCACGATCCCGAGACCCATCTGATTCCACTCGTCCTTCGAGCAGCCCGAGAGGGCACGAGCGTAACGATATTCGGGAACGACTATCCGACACGTGACGGCACGTGCGTACGCGACTACGTGCACGTCATGGATCTGGCCGACGCGCACGTGTCTGCACTGGAGGCGCTCGCCGCGCGAGAGATAAGGAGCGACGTATTTAATCTGGGGTGTGGCACCGGCTACACGGTGAAGGAAGTGATTGATGTGGCCGGGCGGGTTGCCGGTCGCGACATTGCAATCAAGAGCGGCCCGCGGCGTGCCGGCGACCCGGCGGTTCTCGTCGCGAGCGCTGAGAAAATTCAACGGATACTGGGGTGGACTCCAACACGGGGCACGCTCGACGAGATCGTCGGGTCTGCATGGAACTGGGAAATCTCATACGGCGCTCGAGTCGGCGCGCGAAATGCATGAAGGTAATCCAACAATGACGCTCAATGAGCTCGCCAAACGAATCCCGGTTGCGATGATGACGACCATCAACGAACAAAATCAGCTCGTCAGCCGACCGATGCTGGTGGTCTCTGCGGAGCACGGCGTCATGTGGTTCCTCACGCGGGCCGACAGTGGGAAGATGGAAGACATCTCGTCGGATCCGCGAGTAAATCTGGCATTTGTGAGTCCCGCGGGAGAATATGCCTCCGTGTCGGGACGCGTCCGTATCTCCGACAGTCCACAGATGTTGGACAACGTATGGAATGCGACCTACCGTGCGTGGTTTCCACAGGGTCGTCACGATCCGGACATCGTGCTCCTACGGGTAACTGTGGAGCGCGCAGATTACTGGAACGCCGAAAACGGCCGGATCGAGCGGGTAGTTGGCGTCATCAGGGCGATGGTGACGGGAGAGCCCTACGAGATTGACAAACAGCCGCTCGACCTGAATCGCGCCTAGCGCACGAGTAATGCTGGAGCAATCTCCGCAACGATCAGGTCCTCTGTGAGCTGCGGAGCCGCCTTAACCACGACCCCGTCTGGGTTGACGATCCCGGACGATCCGTAGGAGGCCGACTCGCCGGCGAGCGGCGTCAAAGAGCGGTGCCTGATACGCGGCGACTCTCACGAGCGCCACTCTACTTCTCGGAAGCCTTGCCGGAGGCAGGAATCACCTGCACGTCATACAGCATGTCCTCGATGCCGTCATACACGCGCGCGGTGATCTGATCTCCAGGTGTGACCTTGGTGTACACGTCATCTTTGTCTGCCTTGTACATCATTGTCATCGGGGCCATCCAACCTTCGACGTTTTCGTTGGCCACGGTCAGCGTCTTGCCGGCCGGATCGACAGCCTCGACCTTTCCCTTGAAGACGAACTCTTTCCTGCCTGCGGGCGTGAGCGGGGCGGTGCTCTCTGGCTTGGGCGGTGGCGCCTCAGGGGCGCAGGCCGAACCGGCGCCTGCGCAGAACGCCACGAGAATGATCGACACGTAACGTCTGATAATCACGAGCGCTACTCTACCGTCGAACGCGCCGATTGTGGCGTGGTAGGATGCTCGCCTTGTCAGTGGCCGTGCAGGGCAAACGAACTGAGAGGAGTCGTATGAAACGCCGGGACTTCTTGAATGTGGCGCCACTCGCGGCAGGCAGCCTGGTCGCGAGCGGCATCGACGCCGACTTCCTCGCGGGCTCTCCTGCATACGCGCAGGCGCCGTTCGCCAACGAAAAGAGCAAGCTGAAAATTACCGGCGTGCGGCTGGTCGATCCGAAGCCGCGAATGCCGGTGCCTGCCTACAAACCCGCTCCGGGATCCTGGTCGACCAACCAGGTTGAAGTCGCCAACCCGATGTCGATTTATCCCGAATACAAGGCGACGCGATCGTTATTCCAACCCGATCCGGGCAAGGTTCCCAGCGCCTGGGTCGAGATCAGCACCGACAAGGGCATCAAAGGGTACGGAAGCGGTGGACCCGGCGCCGGCTACGTTGTCGAGCAGCACCTGACCAAGCTTCTGCTGAATGAAGACCCGCTCAACGTCGAACGTCTGTGGGACATCATGTGGCGATCGACGATGTCGTACGGCCGCATGGGCGTCGTGATCAATGCGATCAGCGCGGTCGATCTGGCGTTGTGGGACATCGTGGGGAAAGCCCTCAACATGCCGGTCTACAAACTGCTCGGCGGCGAAACCAAACCGCGGCTGCCGGCCTACTGCACCGGCAACGATATCGAGCAGCACGTCGAGTTCGGCTACAAGCGCCTGAAGCTCGCCATTCCACATGGGCCCGCCGACGGTCTCGAAGGCATGCGCAAGAACGTCGAGCTCGTGCAGCGCGCTCGCAAGGCGCTCGGGCCGGATGGCGACATCATGCTGGATTGCTGGATGGCGTGGACGGAACGCTACACGATCGAAATCGCCGAGATGATGGCGCCTTATCGCGTGTACTGGATGGAAGAGTGCCTCCAGCCGCACGACTACGAAGGGTTCGGACGGCTCGCGGCTCACATTACGAGCACGCGCATCGTCACCGGCGAGCACGAGTACACCCGATATGGTTTCCGGCAGCTCCTTGAAAACGGCCTGAGGACCATCTGGCAGCCCGACATTCACTGGTGCGGAGGACTCACAGAGATGCGGCGCATTGCGGCGCTCGCCGCGGCGTACGACATCAGCGTCATCCCGCACAGCGGCGGCGGCCGAGACGGCGTGCACTTCATCATGGCCACGCCCAACAGCCCGTGGGCCGAGCTGTTCATGCCCGCGCCTGGCGGTCCTAAAGAGGTGTACGACCGCTACGAGCAAGAGAACATGATCACGCGAGGACCAGAAGGGATCTACGTGCGCCCCTCGGACGCGCCTGGATTTGGCTGGGACTTTCTGGTGAGCTGATCGGATCTCCTGATCCAGTGATCTTGAGATCTACTGATCTGAAGATTCGTCGCGCCATCGTGCTCGTCGCGTCGTCGCGTTTCTGTCTTCGTGCTTCGTGTCTTCGTGTCTTCAGTGGTTTGTCTTCGTGGTTTGTCTTCGTGGTCTGTCTTCGTGTTCTGTCTTCGTGGTCCTACCTTCGTGGTAACGCGAAGGCGATGTAGCTTCGCGTTCCCACTTCGGGCTCCGTTATGTCGCTTGGCCGCCGGTGCCCGCCGCCTGTGTTGATTCTCGACGAGGCAGGCACCACGAGATACTGGCGGCCGTTGACTTCGTACATCGACGGCAGGCCCTCCGAGCCGGCCGGTAGATTCGCCGTCCAGAGAATCCTGCCGGTCTC
Source organism: Vicinamibacterales bacterium (assembly GCA_963811435.1). Lineage (GTDB taxonomy): Bacteria > Acidobacteriota > Vicinamibacteria > Vicinamibacterales > JAMQPK01 > JAMQPK01. Next base: position 200,246 of record CAWERD010000001.1, on the reverse strand, counting down.
TTCGTCGTGCGCGCGAACCTTGCCGTCGGTCGTGGCGATGAAGATCAATCCGGTCGACGTCACGATCATGCCGTGACGCTCGGCCATGAAGACGCCGGCATCTTTTGCTCCCTCTGCGGCGGCTCTCGCGTCTTCTCCGAGCGGCACTCTCCATTTGATCGTGCCGCTGTTCAAGTCGTACGCCACGATCGCCGACCACGGCGGACCGATGATGTACGGCTGGTTCGGATAAAGACCCCAGTCGGTGTAGTAGCGATTTCCCGGCGCTTCGACGCCATCCGGATACGGAGGCCCGCCGAGCGGGGTGTATCGCGTCTCGAGTGCGGGAATCTCCAGGCCGCCGGGTGCTCCTCCGGACGCCACGACTGGGCCAACACCTGGTCGAGGCGCAGGCGCGCCGGCGGACGTGGATCGCTCGCCGCCGCCGGGATTCTGGAGAAAGGCGTGGAGCGCGGTGACCGCCGCCGCATCCAGGTCGCCGAACGCCGGCATGTCGGATCGTCCCGTTGCCACAATCCGTCTGAACGCGTCGAGCTCGAGACGACTTTTGCCGGCGAGCGCGGGCGGTCCACCTGCCGACCCTTGGCCGCTTGGACCATGACACGACGCGCATCGCGTTTCGTAGATCGTGCGGCCCTGATCTGCACCGGCCGCGCTCGCTCCCGTGCGTCGTGCCGCAAGGGGATCTTCGAGGCTGAGCTTGTAGATGGTCGGCCAGTCCTGTGTGGTGAGGTACACCATTCCCCTGGCGGGATTCGCGGCGCTCGTGCCCCAGTTCGATCCGCCGCGGGCGCCCGGCAGCGACACGGTCTCTTCAAAGCCGGGTGGCGTGAACAGCCCTTCGTTCCGCATCTTCGAAATTCTGTCTTTCCACGCCGCGCGCTCTTCCTCAGACAGAATGAACGGGTTCACATCGTCGGCCGTCATCGTCTGCCGCGCGTACGGAGGCGGGGCTGTCGGATAGGGCTGCGTCGGCCACGCTTGCTCACCAGGCATGTGACTGGCCGGCACCGGGCGTTCTTCGATCGGCCACAGAGGCTTTCCGGTGACGCGATCGAACACATACAGGAATCCCTGCTTGGTCGCCTGCGAGACCGCATCGATCAGCTTGCCGTCGTGACGAACCGTAATCAGCTGTGGGGCTGCGTTGTTGTCGTAGTCCCACAAATCGTGGTGAATCATCTGGAAATGCCACAGCCGCTTTCCCGTGCGCGCATCCAGCGCAAGGAGACAGTTGCCGAACAGATTGCTGCCGATGCGATCGGCACCGTAATAGTCATAGGTGGGCGAGCCAGTGGGGAAGTACGCGATGCCGCGCTTCTCGTCCACGGTAATCTCGCCCCACGTGTTGGTGCCGCCGGCATACTTCCACGCGTCTTTCGGCCACGTGTCGTAGCCCGTCTTCGCCGGGATGCGGAATCGTGTGGAAGTTCCACACCATCCTGCCTGTGATGACGTCGTAGGCCCGGATGTCTCCGGGCGTTGAGAGATAGGCTTCACCGGTCGATGAGCCCAGCATGATCAGGTTTTCGAAGACGCGTCCAGGAGACTCCGGCTGAACGCGGACAATCGTCTTTGGATCGCGGCCGAGTCCTTCCCTGAGATCGACCAGCCCCTTGTTGCCGAACGTCAGAATCGATTTGCCCGTCCGCGCGTCGATCTCCTGCAGATGGTTGTTGATTGCGAAGATGAGCCGCCGATCCTTGCGGTCTTTGCTTTCCCAGTACGCGATGCCCCGGGTCGCAAGTCCGGGGAGGTTCTCGTGAATCCAGATTTCTTTGCCTGTGGCTGCGTCAAGTGCGACGAGCGAGCTGTTCCGCGCCATCACATACATGACGTTGTCGACGACGATCGGATTGAACACGTAGGACCGCTCGTCGCCTGTGGGATAGATCCAGGCGACTTCGAGCTGATTCACATTGGACTTGTTGATCTGTTTCAGATCGACGAAGTGCGAGGAGTCCGGGCCGCCACCGTAGTCCTTCCACGTTTTGTAGTCCTGGCCCGCGTGTGCGGCCTGGGCCGTGGCGGCGATGATGAAGCACAGGAGGGCAGACCTCATGGTGCTCCATCATACTCGCCGCCCTGCTTATCTTTTCAACGCACCTCGTATCCTGGCGAGGTGATGGTAGCTATGCCGGACGGCGTGATCCTCCAGCATGAATTGACACGTGATTGGGGCATCGGAATAGAGCGAGGCTGGAGCCGCGCGATCCAGCTCTTCGTCGCTGAGCGCGCGAATGGCCTCGGCGGCGGCCGTGCTGTTGCGCTGCAGCAGACCAAGCGCCTCCTCTTTGGTCGTCAGGTGGTGCTCCCTTGCGTGTCCGGCGTTCATCGTGTCGATGTCGGCTGGCGTGACGCCGGTCACCGGCTTGCCTGCGGCCAGCGTTTGCGCCAGTTGAATTTCCACGGGGTAGACGCTCGCGACGTGATGCACGACGACACCGATCGTGCGTCCGTCCTTCGGAATCGGCATTACCCATTCGGCGTGAGAGAGCGTACGCGCGAGCGCGGCGAGCGCGCGGGCTCCCTCCTCGAGGCGTTCGGCCAGGGCGTTCGCGCGTACGCTCGACCGTGTTGGTTGAACTGTGGATGGCTGCGTGATAACGCTCGTCATGAACTGATCCTTCCGAGACGGCCGGCGCGTCATTGGCCGGCATCTCTCTACCTTACGGTGAGGAACGGCTCTCGACCATGCGCGCGCGTCCTGTTTCCTTTGCAGCCCGTCCGTAAGTGATGCTGATGAAGGATTGGTTGCCTGCGGTGGCGACTGCGTCTGCGGCGGGCGCGAGGCCAGCGTCATTCGCGCGCCGGCTTAGGGCAATGCAAACACAAACAACGAGAGTCCCGAGATGGCGGCGACATATTGCTTACCGTTCACCGCATACGTCATCGGATTCTGCCGGACCTGGGCGCCAAGATTTGATTTCCACAACAGCGACCCGTTCCGGACGTCAAGAATCTGCAGATATCCTTCGCGGCCGCCGGTGATGAGCAAATCGGAAGCGGTCGTCACGATCCCGCTATCGGTGACGTCGGTCATGGTGAATTTCCACTTCGTCTCACCGGTGCCCGGATCGATCGCGAGGATGGCGCCGTGCCCGGCCGCGTCGGTCCAGTTGTTGATCGGACCGCGGATGAGCCCCTGTATTGCCGGTGCGCCGGGAATGGCGGTCGTCGGTTCACCGGGCATGGGAACAAACGGTTGATTCACGCCGCCGGTGAAATTGCGGCCCTCCTGATAAACGATCGGCGTTGCGCCAAATAACTGGGCTTGATCCTCCCACGCAGATACGTACATGAGCTGCGTTCGCCTGCTGAAAGATGGGGAGTACCAGTTCGTGCCTCCCTGTATCGCCGGGTAAGTCGGCATCCCCGCTGGTTGCGGCGTTTGAATCGGCCGTCCATTGGCGTCGAAGCCGCTCATCCAGTTCACGCGAACGAACGGCTTGCCAAGAAGAAATTTTCCCGTCGCGCGGTCGAGGGCGTAGAAATTTCCGTTGCGATTCGCCCACAACAGGGCTTTGACTGGTGCGCCCTTCATCGTGATATCGGCGAGCACCGGCACCTGCACCGAGTCGTAGTCGTAGCGATCGTGCGGCGTGAACTGATAGTGCCACCTGAGCCGTCCGGTGTCGGCATCGAGCGCGACGACGGCGGCCGTATAGAGATTGTCGCCAGGCCTCTGTTCGTGGCTGTAGTCCGGGCCGACGTTGCCGGTTCCCCAATAGGTGAGATTCAGTTCGGGATCGTAGGATCCGGTTACCCACACGGATCCGCCGCCATGTTTCCACGCTTCAGGATCGCAGTATTCCTTGCTGTTCGGCGGACACGCTTCCCACGTTTCATGTCCAGCTTCCCCAGGTCCGGGCACCGTGTAGAAACGCCACGCCTCCTTGCCCGTCACCGCGTCATACGCGGCGATGAAGCCCCGAATGCCGTACTCGCCGCCGCCGACACCGATGATCACCTTGTTTTTGACGACAAGGGGCGACACGGTGATTGAATAGCCGGCTTTGCTGTCCGCGACCTGCGTTTTCCAGATGGGCCGGCCGCTTCTGGCATCGAGGGCAATCAACTGCGCGTCGAGGGTCCCCATGAAGAGCGACTCGCCAAGTATCGCGACGCCACGATTGTTCGAGCCGCAGCAGACGACGAGGTCTGGCGAGTTGAGATGGCGGTACATCCAGAAGACGCGTCCGGTCGTGGCGTCGAGCGCGACCACATCGTTTGGCCGCTGCGTCAGGTACATGATCCCGTCGACCACCAGCGGCGTGGCCTGCCAGCTTCCGGTCAGCGGCGACTGATACGCCCACGAGAGAGCCAGGCTCTTGACGTTCGCCGGCGTGATCTGCGTCAGGGGACTGTAGCGATGGCTGAAATAGTCGCCGCCGTAGGTAAGCCAGTTGTGCGGCTCTTTCGCGGAGTTCAACAGCCTGTCGTAGGTGACGCTGCTCTGCGCCTGCAGTCGATAGGACAGCAGCGATACGGTCAATGCCAGCAATGCGAACGCGGCTCGTCGCGCCATAGTGTTACTGCCCTTTCAGCGAAAGCAGATACGAAACAACGTCGGCTAATTCCTGCGAGGAGAGCTCCTTCTCGTACGACGGCATCGTCGAAGTCGTGGAGATCCTGAATTCGCGCAGGTCGGCCTTTGCCAGCGAGATCAGGCGGCCCTCTTCGTCGGCCAGCTGAACCGTGAACGTGTCTTCGTTCAGGCGCCGGCCGGTGATCACTTTTCCGTCTCGCGTGACGATGCGAACAGGGCGATTGATCGGCATCATCTGACGGTTGGGATTGCGCAGCGATCGCTCGAGCGAGCCCGCGCTTCGATTCGCACCGATGTCGCTCAGGTCGGGCGCTTTGCGGCTTCCGACGTTGTTGACGCGGTGGCAGCTTTGACAGGCGCCTTTGCCCTCGAACACCGTCTGGCCGCGCGCCACGTCGCCGGCATTGGTCGATCCGCGATCGAACGTGTTCATGTTGCGAAGATAGGCCACCAGGCCCGTGAGCTCGGACGGATCAAACTTGAACGCCGGCATGCCCGCGTTCGGGAAGCCGGTGGTGATGACCGTTCTCAACTGGGGATCGGTGACTGCATTCTTGAACTTGCCGCTTCGCAGGTCCACTCCGGCGACACCGTCACCGTTTTCTCCATGGCATGTGGCGCACTGTGCAGTGAACAGGCGGGCGCCGTACTCGATGTCGGCGCGCGGATAATCGTCGGGATGCCCCTGAAGCGTCGGGTTCTGTCGCGCGGCGAGCACTCCTGAACCACATCCGAGGGCGAGGCACACGATCGACGCGTTTGCCAATCGACTGATGCGCGGCGAAAGAAGTAGAGGCATGGTCGGGCAGATTGTAACAACTCTGGAAGGGGCTTCGGCGTATTTCAGCGGGGAGCGCCCACGGTGAACGGAACCACCGCCACTTCCGGTTCCGGGCGGGGATCGGCGGCGGTACCCGGCTTCATTTCGAACGCACGGCCGACCTGGTTGCCCGACGGATCCTCGAGCAGGGTCAACACCCGCAGTTGATGCGCGCCGCGCCGCCACGGCGCCGCGGGGGTGAAGACCCACTGTGTCTCATCGGCTTCGGTCGAAATGGCGCCAGGAACGACATCATCGCCAGCCGCATATACGCTGATGGCGTTTTGGAGCAGAGCCTGATCCAGCGCCCATGGAAACGTCACGCGGAGCGGATCGCGTGTGTGGGCGTGTGGTGCCGTCACCCGCCAGTCGGTCGTCATCAGAGGCCGCTCGATGGGTAAGCCGACCCGAACCTCGCGGCGATATCCTTCTTTGAGGGGTTGGCCCGAAGCGTCGCGCCAGGCGGGGTCGATCGCGATCGTGTAGCGCCCGCGATCTCGAATGGCGCGGCCCAGCTTGACGTTTGGCAGGATGCCGCGTTTCACGCGGCCTGGATCGAAGAGCACGGTGAATCGCGTATCGTCGCTGTTCCAGAGGTTGGCGTTCACTTCGAGAAACACATCCGAGAGCTTCTCGCCCTTCTCGTCGACCAGGCTCACGAACCCGATGGCCCCGCGGCGGGACATCGGCGCGGAGAAATGGATATAGAAGCGCAGCAGGTTCTCCGGCCACGTGTCTGAGGAGGGTGTAATCGCCGTCACGACCGTTGACGGCTTCAGATCGGGCGCGGGAATCGAGACCGTTGCCTCCACCACCGGCGTTGTCCGCGGTGTTGGCAGCTTCCCCGGATCGAAGCGGACCGAATAGGGCTGTCCGCGATCGAGCGGGAAGCGGGGGCGAAATTCGAGCGCACCGTTCTCGATCACGTAGTCGCCGACAACCGCCGCAGTATCGTTTCCGCTGACACCCACACGCAGCAGCGCCAGCCACGCGCTGTCGCCGAAGCGGGCGTCGTTGAGAGCCCGGAGCTCTGCACCCGACAGTCCCGTAACGCGGATAGTGGTGTGATGGGGATCTGGTGTGCCGGCCAGGCCGACGGCAATCTCTCCAGCCGGCGGGTCAGACGATCCGCAGGCAGGAGCGAAGAGAACGAGCGAGGCAATGATCCAGCGCGCGGGCCATTGCCTCACTCGACACGACCTATGGAAGGGCGACCGCCGAAAGATTGCGGCTGCCGTCACTGGCGCGCGCGAGCACGATCGATCGCTGCGCATCGAGAAGATCGAGCTGTTCGATGCCCGACAGCGCGGCGACGTGCTCGAAGGTCCCCTGTGTGCCGCCAATCCGCGAAGTGATCGCCGGCGCAGACGAGAATTGTGATGTCGGAATCTTCAGCACGCCGTGGCGCGTGTTGGCCATCAGCAGATAGTCACGCCCTTCCTTGTTGTAAAGGACCATGTCGATTGGCTGATTTCCCGCACCGAGCTCGAGCATCGTCGTTCCGAGCAGCTTCTCGCCCTGGCGCAGCGAGCCGACAGGGAACTTGACGAGCGGCGTGCAGGTATAGCCGGCGATGATCACCGGCTGATTGTCGACGCTGTACGGCAGGAACGTCATGACGGGCGAGCGCGTCTCCAGCTGCCCGTGATTGCCGTGGTAAATCTCCACGCTCGCGCCGCGATCGACGCTCGTGAACGGATACGCGACCGACCACAGCTTCGACGCGAATTCTTCGTTCGACAGTCCGGCGACGAACAGGCGGCCGTTCGTAAAGGCGAGATCGGTGACCGACTGCGTGCGGCCTCTCCGGCCGTCCGGAGTCGCGGCCGCGGGATTCGGCAAGGTGACGCTCGTGAACTTCGCGCTCGCGAGCGACAAGAGGTCGATCTTGCCGGCGCCGTCGATGCGCAGCAGCGCGGGCTGCGCGTTGGCGCCTTCACCGCGCCTGATGGCGACGAACGAGTTCTTCGACGTCGGGTGCACCGCGAGATCGGTGATCGCCACGCTCGCGGCGGTGGTGCCGACCATGGCAGCGATCTTCTGATCGAGCGCCGCAACATCTTTGGTGCCCGGTGTGGCACCTGACGCCAGCGCACCCAGGTCGATCGCGAAGATGGTGGCGGCCTGGTTGTCGGCCGCGAAGAGGACACCACCCGGCCCGAAGCTCAGGGCCCCGATCGACGAGAGGCTCGGACCCACACCAGGCGAGGATTGCCGTGCCGTTGTGGACTGCGAGGCCGATGCGACGACGACGGTAAGGACGACCGCGAGTTTCAGCATGGTGCGCATCAGACAACTCCTTGACAACGTTTGAAATTGGGAGGAACGCAGTCTACCAGACCTTGACGACGAAGCGTGTGGTATAGTCGCCCGCTCTCGAAGCCATTTTCGCCGTAAATTGGACGAATCTGCACGCCTATTGAAGAGGATTGTATGAGGTATCTGGCTGCGATCGCGGCGTCTTTCACCCTTGGCGTTTTCGTGACCGCCGCCGGCGTTCCCATGAAGGTCCACTACGTCAACCACGAGCAGGTGGCGTCGACGATGGTCAAGGGAGGGCAGGTCATCGGGGACAACGGCTTGATCGTGCTCGCCAACCGCGCGGTGCAGCGGGGCGCCGAAATGCATGACAAGACCAACCACGTGTTCATCATCGTGGACGGTGAGGCGACATTTGTCACGGGAGGCAAGCTGATCAAGCCCAACGTCATCTCACCAGGTCAAACGCGCGCCGACGGCATCGAGGGCGGCCAGGTTCACCATCTCAGCAAGGGCGACGTGATTACGATTCCCGCCAACACCCCGCATTGGTGGAAAGACACCTCGGTGACCGGCTCGGTCGGCTACTACGCTGTCAATATCGAGCAGTAGCATTCCCGAACCTGCCGGTTTTTACACCGATCATCTTTTCGGTCCGACCCCTGGGTTGCCTGGTCATGAAAATCGTGTAGAACAAGTGGGATTCACTGTTCCAGGCTTGTACCTCGTCATTTGCAATGTCACTCCCCATGTGAAGGATGGGATGTATGCGTACATCAGGGTCGTTTCCGGCCACGATCATGATGATGACGATGATGACGATGATGATGATGACGACGACGACGACGATCACGACCACGACTGAGACCGGTCATCTCCAGCAGCGACAGGACTGAAGTCCTGTGCCACCGTGGCCCTGTCGAAACGCAGGCGTCCTCGACCATCGGTGGCACAGGGCTTTAGCCCTGTCTCACTCAGGGCCGGAAATTCCTGTTCGGTGCCAGTCAGACGTTACGAGGCAACACCATGTAGACCCGCATGATGAAGCCGTGGAGTTCCCTCATGTAGTTGCGCAGGAACTCGGCCGTCGCCTCGTCGCTGACCTCTCCTTCATCCGTGATGAGACCTGGTGTGAACTGGATATACGCCTCTATCGAGTTCATTTGCGGCGAGTTACAGTAGCCGAGGATGCTGCGCAAGTGCTGCTGCCCGACAGCCGTCCCGATCTTGCCCGGTGATGTACCGATGACGGCCGACGGCTTGCGCGCGAACGAGTTCTTGCCGTAAGGGCGGCTTGCCCAGTCGATGGCGTTCTTCAAGCCGCCGGGGATCGATCGGTTGTACTCCGGCGTCACGAAGATCACGGCGTCGACGGCCGCGATCGCGTCCTTGAATGCTCTCGCTGCCGGCGGGAAATCTGCATCGTAGTCATAGCTGTAGATGGGCAGGTCCTTGAATGGAATCTCCTTCAATACCAGCTCCTTCGGTGCGAGCCGCGCCAGCGCATACGCAAGCCTGCGGTTGATCGACGCCTTCGCGAGGCTGCCGACGAGATAACCGACGTTGTAGGTTGTCATGCCCGCAGTTAAGTATCAGGTATGCCATCACTCGTTGGTACGGCAGTGAACTGTGCGTGCGTTTTGTCTTCGTTCGGAATCAGCGTGCTGCCACAATCGATGGTGCAGTCGCGTTGGCCATGGGAGGAGAGGACAATGTCAAAGACAATTGTGGATGCCGATGAAATTCTGCAGCACGCCAGTCCGGTGACTCATCAGAAAGGTCACGAGATTCAGCCGTTCGGCCATCTCATTCGGATGCCGATCGCTCTTGCCGAGTCGGCCTGCAAAGAGAGCGTCGAAAATCTCAACCAGATCCTCGCCGATACGATGACCCTGCGCGATCTGTACAAGAAACATCATTGGCAGGTATCGGGCCCGACGTTCTACCAGCTCCATCTGCTGTTCGACAAGCACTATACGGAGCAGGCGACGCTGATCGATGCGATCGCCGAACGCATTCAGCTGCTCGGCGGGATCAGCATTGCGATGGCGCCCGACGTGGCCGAGATGACGCTCATCCCGCGTCCGCCGAAGGGGCGCGAGCCCGTCCCGGTGCAGATTTCGCGGCTGCTGCATGCCCACGAGATCGTGCTGAAAGAGGCGCGCACCATGGCACGCCTGGCCGCCGACCGCGAGGATGATGGCACCAACGACCTGCTGGTCAGCGACGTGATCCGTACGAACGAGCTGCAGGCGTGGTTCATCGCCGAGCATGTCGTCGACGCGCCTGTGGTTCGAGTGAAGTAACGAACCTGCTTACCGCCGTTTTCATGTAGACGTTAGCTGGTCGCGAGAGACGTCCTCTTTTGCCCGGCAAGCTTGGTGATTTCCCTGAGCCACAAAACCGAGCTCGCAATCGCTGTGCAGAACAGCCAGTCGCGGCCGCTCAAGGCGACGGTGCCGAACGCGTGCTGGAGGAAAGGCGCGTAGACGACCCACACCTGCAGCGCAATCGACCCGCCGATGGCCACCCACAGCCACTTGTTCGTGAACAAACGGACGAACACACTGTCATCATCCGACCGCGCGTTGAGCACATTGAACATCTGAAAGAGCATCAGCGTCGTGAACGCCATCGTCTGTGCGTAGCGCAAATCCCCAGAGCCCGGCACGAAGCCGCCAGGCAGCGAGCTGTCGAGCACGATCAACGTGCCGGCCGCCATGATGACGCCCACGAAAACGATGCCGCGCCACATGCGTGGGGTGATCACGCCTTCACCGGATGGCCGTGGTGGCTGCCGCATCAATCCCTCGTCTGCCGGGTCCATGCCGAGGGCAAGCGCTGGTGGTCCGTCTGTGACGAGGTTGATCCACAGTATTTGCGTCGCGAGAAGCGGAAGGACGACCGCCGAGCCCTCTGCATGAAGACCGATACGTTCGGCCAGCACGACGCCGAAGAACATCGTCAGTACTTCGCCGATGTTCGACGAAATCAGGTAGCGCAGGAATTTCCGGATGTTGGCAAAGATGGCGCGCCCTTCCTCGACGGCCGCCACGATTGACGCGAAGTTGTCGTCGGCGAGCACCATGTCGGCGGCTTCCTTCGAGACGTCGGTGCCGGTGATGCCCATCGCGATGCCGATGTCCGCTTTCTTCAACGCAGGCGCGTCGTTCACGCCATCGCCGGTCATCGCCACCACGGCGCCGCCATGCCGCAGCGCCTCGATGATGCGCAGTTTGTGTTCAGGGTTGACGCGCGCGTAGACCGAGACCTCTCCCACGGTGCGTGTGCGGGTTTCCTCTGGCAGGTTCTCCAACTCTGTGCCGGTCAGGGCGCGCCCGTCGGCAGCGATTCCAAGCTCCTGCGCGATGACGGACGCTGTGCGCGGGTGGTCGCCGGTAATCATCATTGGGCGGATGCCTGCGCCCCTGGCGCGCGCCACGGCATCCTTCGCTTCGGGCCGCGGTGGGTCGATCATGCCGATGAGCCCGGCGAAGGCCAGGTCCTGCTCAACCTGCTCGAAACCGCCCGCATTCTGCGGAGGAAGCAGCTGTTGCGGCAGCCACCGGCAGGCCACGCCCAGGGTTCGCAGCGCACCGCCGGCCAGCGCCTCGTTGGTCTGCAGAATCTCGGCACGGCGTTCGGGTGTCAGCGATCGGCGATCGTCGGCAACCACTTCAAAGTTGCACCGCGTCAGGAGCACATCGGGTGCGCCTTTGGTGAACATGATTCCGCGCTCCTGCCCGGTCTCACGATGAATCGTGCTCATCAGCTTCCGTTCCGATGAGAAGGGCAGTTCGCCCACACGGGGCAGGTGCTGGTCGAGCACGTCGGAACGGAGTCCGGCTTTCCGCGCCGCAACGATGAGGGCGCCTTCGGTAGGGTCGCCATGCACGATCCAACGGCCATCACGTTCCTGTACTGTCGCGTTGTTCGCCCGATCGGCAGCCGCGAGGGCACGCTCGAGCTCCACCTTGAGCGCGCCGTCGATGGGTTCTCCGCCTTCACGCCGCACGTCGCCATTTGGAGAGTACCCGGAACCATCGAAGGTGACGCGGCCGCTGGCCGTCACGACCACGCGCACGGTCATCTCATTTTTCGTGAGCGTGCCGGTTTTGTCTGATGCGATCACGCTGGCCGAACCCAGCGTCTCGACGGCAGACAGGTGTCGCACGATTGCGTGACGGCGGGCCATGCGCTGCACGCCGATCGCGAGGACTGCGGTGACAACCGCGGGCAGCCCCTCTGGCACCGCCGCCACTGCGAGAGCCACGCCGAGAATCAGCACGTCGAAGATCGCGGAAAGCCCGCGTACGTCCTCGATGAGGATGATGGTCGCAATCATGACGACCGCGATGACGATGACGACGATGCCAAGCAGCTTGCCGGTGCGATCGAGCTCACGTTGCAGCGGCGTGGCTTCGGCTTTTGTGGCTCTGAGGAGCCCGGCGATGCGGCCTATCTCTGTCTGCATGCCGGTTGCCGTGACGACTGCCGTCCCGCGTCCGTAGGTTGCGGCCGTTCCGCTGAACACCATGTTGATGCGATCGCCCAGCGGGACCTCCTCGGCAATCGCCTCCGTGTCTTTCGTGACTGGAAGGCTCTCGCCGGTCAGCGCGGCTTCGGCCGTCTGAAGCGCGGTCGATTGGATCAAGCGTCCGTCGGCCGGGATGGTGTCGCCCTGGTCGATGAGGATGATGTCGCCGGGAACGAGCTCGGCGGCTGGAACACGCCCTCGTTCACCGTCACGAATGACGATGGCTTGAGCAGCCGACATCGCCCGAAGCGCGGCCACAGCCGCTTCCGCGCGCGACTCCTGGATGTAGCCCATCGCGGCGTTCAGCAGAACCACCGCGAAGATCGCGATGGCTTCGTATGGCAGCGCCGCTTCCTGTTCGTAGACCCACAGACCGACTGAGATCGCGGTGGCGACGAGCAGCAGGATGACGAGCACATCCTCGAATTGCTTGAGAAACCGGCGCCACGCCGGGGGTTTCTTCTCGGCGGCGAGCTCGTTGCGGCCGTGCTGCCCGAGCCTCGATTGCGCCTCGGCGCCGGTGAGGCCCCGCTGCCGGTTGGTTCCCAGCCTGGCGATGACGGCGTCGACGGGTTGACGGTACGACCCGCCCGGATCCTGGTTGTCGTCCATGATGATGCTCGGATGGCCGGCTTGCAGGCGACGAAAAACGCTCGAGGTGTGAGCTCAGCTCAACGCAACACGACCGCCGACAGCGCGTCCATCAGCGTTTCGGCGTCCCACGAGCCGTCGTACCGGATGCCGTTGATGAAGAACGTCGGCGTGCCGTTCACGCCGCTTCGCACGCCGCTGAGAAAGTCTTCGCGCACGCGTGGCGCATGAATGTGGGCGCTCAAGGCTCCTTCGAACCGATCGAGGTCGAGGCCGATGCTTGACGCATAGAAAGTCAGGTGTCGATCATCGAGCGCGTATTGATGCTCGAATAGCGCGTCGTGCATCTCCCAGAAGCGGCCCTGCGCAGCCGCCGACTCCGCGGCTTCGGCTGCGTGCTGTGCGTGCGGGTGCACGCCCGTGATCGGGAAATGCCTGAAGACGAAGCGCAGCCGGTGGACCAGCCGTTGCTGAACGTCCTTGACGATGGGATGCGCGCGGCCGCAGTGCGGACATTGATAGTCGCCGTACTCGACCAATGTGACCGGTGCGTCCGCAGGTCCCTGCGTGTGATCGCGATCGCTGACGGGCAGTGACAGTACAGCTGAATCCTCTCGCTTCGTCATGACGTCACCCTCGCCGGGAGCGCCTCGAGCGCTCGAAGAATGCCGTCAGCCCCCGGATTGACGCCGACCGGCGAGCAGTAACTCCACCTGATGACGCCTTCACGATCGATCACGAAAAGAGCCCGCTCGGTCGTTCCGTCGTGATCCCGATACACGCCGTACCGCTTCGCGACCTCGCCCTTCGGCTCGAAGTCGGAAAGAAGAGGGAAGCGCAGCTTGCGGTCGTGCGCAAAGGCGATGTGACACCAGACGCCGTCGACCGAGATGCCAAGGAGCTCGGCATCGAACCGATTGAACTCTTCGAGAATCTCGTTGTAGAGCGCCATCTGATCGCCGCACACCGGACTCCAGTCCGCCGGGTAGAAGGCGAGGATCACGGGGCGTCCCTGGAAATCGGAGAGCGAGACGGATTGATCAGGTGTTGAGTGAAGGGTGAAATCAGGTGCCTTGGTGTCAGGAGGGAGTGGTTTCGCCATAACACCCATCTTCACACAAGTACAATCATGCGCCCCGCGAATTTCCCTTCTCCGTCATGATTGGTACCGCTGTATGAAATCATGCCGACGACCAACGCCGGCGCAGATCTGCTAGAGTCTCACGCCGTGATTAGCTTCGCAGAGACGAGGGCACGCCCATGACGAGAAAACAGGCAGCGTTCGCAGCATTCACACTCTTTTTGTGGTCGGCCACGCTCGTCGGCCAGAACATCAATACGCTCACCGCTCAGGAGAAAGCTCAGGGATGGCAGCTCCTGTTCGACGGCAAGACGATGACGGGATGGCATTCGTCGCCGCCACCGCCCGCGAGAGGGACAGGACGAGGCGGCGCGGCACAGCCGGCACGCACCGGTGCGCCCCCGGCGCCTGCACCAGGCCAGACAGGGACCCCGAAGCCCTGCACGGGAGCGCGCGGCACTGCTGCTGCAACGGTGCCGGCGGGCGGTTCGCACTGGGAAGTCGTGGATGGACTGCTGACGGGATGCGGCGATCCCGCCGGGTATCTGACATCAGACCGCAGCTACAGGAATTTCGTGCTCTCGCTCGAATTCAGATGCTCTGAAGACACCAACAGCGGCGTCTTCGTGCGTTCTCCGAAAGAGGCCGGTGGTTACGAAGTCCAGATCTGGAAACAACAGCCGGCCGGCTTTAACACCGGTGCCATCGTCGGAACCGCGAAGACGGAGCGGAACTATTCAATCAAGCCGGATCAGTGGAATCACTTTCAGATTACCGCGGACGGCGATCACATCGTCGTCGTGTTGAACGGCGAGACGACGCTCGATACCCACGACGCACGATTTGCGGAAGGAAACATCAGGCTGCAATACCAGCAGTACCCGATTGCGTTCAGGAACATAAAGCTGCGCGAGTTGCCGTAGCGCGCCAGGCGACACACCGTCAATAGGGGACGTCGATGAGGCGGTCGATGTTGCGCATGTCTTCGTCGAGCAGCCGCAGCAACGCCTTCGACACAGGACCGGGCTTACCGTCGCCGATCACGTGCTCGTCCCATTGAACGATCGGCGCCACTTTCACCGAGCTGCCGACAAGAAGCATCTCGCGAGACGCGCGTGCTTCGGCGATGGGGACGTCGCGCACCTGAATGGCTTTCAGTTGTCCCTGATCTCGTAACACGCTGGCGAGCTCCAGCAGCCGAAGCGATGTGCAGCCGGCCAGGATGTGATCGAACTTCGGGTGAGCGAGCACTCCGTCCCTGGTGACGAACGCCACGTTCATGTTGGAGCTTTCGCCGACGTGGCCTTCTCCATCGATGAACACGCCGTTGTCGAAGCCGGCCGCTTTGGCTTCCATCTGCATCAGCACATTCGGCAGGTAGTTTGTCGCTTTGGTGATCGCGTAGATGGGCGCCTTGATCGGATAGGTCGTCGTCATCACCCGCGCGCCCTCGGTGAGCCACCGATCGGGATACGAGAGGCCTCCGAAAATCATCACGAAGAAACCCGGCTCGGCGCCGGCGGCCGGAGTGAGCTCGAGGCTGCCCGGTCCCGATGACAGCCAGTACCTGATCGATCCCTCCCGCTTGCCGCTGACGGCCGTCGTCTTCACGATGATGTCGCGCATCGCCTCGCGCGAGGACGGGAGCCGCAGCCGTGACCGTTCCGCAGAAAGCAGGAAGCGATCGAGGTGGGCTTCGAGGTCGTAGATCTTCCCGTTGGCGATGGCGGCGGTATCGAAGATGCCGTGGCCGCGATGCACCATGTGGTCGTCGAAGGGCAGCACCATGAGCGCGGGATCGGTGACGATGCCGCCCAGCTGACTCGAGTAGAACGCAAAGTAATTCACCGGCTGCCGTGAGCGCAGCTCCTTGAATCGCGCCACCACGTCATCGGCGGCCAGCACCGAGAGGCTGGTATGTGAGACCGTCATCACGCCACTGTAACACGAGCCACGATGTCCCGGCCTCTCAGGTGTTTACGCGTGTCCGCACGGATCCGTGTAAAGTCTTCACGCGGAGGAAAGTGTTATGGCGCGCGTGCGACGCGTTCTCGGAATCGCGGCGGTCGTCGTCCTCCTGGCGGCGATGTTCGGCGGTGGCTGGCTCGTCGGCAGACTCGGCATCGGCGCCGCCGTCGATCCGGCGTCGCTCACAGACCTGGAGCGCCAGTTCACCGAGCGCATGCGCGATGTGACGATGGTTGGCTCGTTCACCGTCGCGGGCAGAGAAAACCGCACGCCGCGCGCCGACCGTTACGAGATCGCCAGCGTCGAGAAGGTTGGCGACGACCAGTGGCGATTCAACGCCAGCATGGATTGCTGCGGCCTCAACGGCGCCACCATTCCCATCGTCGTGCCCATGAGATGGTCCGGCGATACGCCGATGATTATGATGACCGACACGAGCCTGCCCGGCATCGGCACATTCACCGTACGCGTGTTCTTCTACGGCGATCGGTATGCCGGGACGTGGCAGCACGGAAAAGTTGGCGGTCACATGTCTGGACGGATCGAGAAGCGAGCCCAGCCCGCACAGTAATGACGCCTCTCACATTGGTGCGGGGCACGATGATCGTCGCCACCGTCGCGTGGGCGATTGGCGAAGCGTTGATGCGTCTGTCGCCGGCGCACGATCGGCTCGCGCGCGCGATGTGGACGTTCGGCGTCGCACTCGCTCTGTTGCACATCGCCCTGGCCTTCCACTTTATCTACCAGTGGAACCACGAGGCTGCCGTTGCGGCAACGGTGAAACAGGCGGCCGACCGATTTGCGCAGGGCTGGCGGGGCGGGATTTACGTCAACTACGTCTTCGTGATCCTCTGGAGCGCCGATGTGTGCTGGTGGTGGATCTCGCCGGCGTCGCACGCGTCACGTTCACTCCGGATCGAGATGGCGCGGCTCTTTGCATTCACCTTCATGTTCGTCAACGGAGCGATTATCTTCGCCTCCGGAGCTGGTCGCCTTGTGGGAATCGCTTCAGTCGGCCTCGCGGTCTTCGCGTGGATCGCGCGCTGGCGTCGTCTCGACGTGCAAAAGCGGGCGAACCTGGGCGAGCCGTTCCGTGCTTAGCACCTGCGCCATCCGGGCGTAGAATGGCTGCATTACACGAGGTCAACTATGAACCGGAACGCCGCGGCGGTTGCGATCCTGTCGATGCTGCTGGTCTCGCCGCTGCCGGCACAGCAGGGGGATCTCGGGGCGTATCGCGTCTCGGGCAGAATCGTCATGGAAGATGGCGCGCCCATTCCCGATTCCGTATTCACCGAGTTGATCTGCAGCGGGCAGGTCCGCAAGCGCGTCAAACCGTACACGAACGGCGACTTCAGCGTGTTGCTCGGTGAAGACAGCTTAGACACGATGGATGTGACGACGCCTCGCAGTCTGACGACAGCGCCGTCCACCCCTTTCAATCAGAAGCAACAACAGAGTCTCGGCGGCGAGGATGTCGGCCGGTTCGACTTCAGCGGCTGCGAGCTGCGCGCCACGCTGCCCGGCTACCAGTCGAACCTGATTGCGCTCGGACCGCGCCGGCGTCTCGACAAGTCCGAGGTCGGCATGCTCGTGCTGCGCCGCCTGGCTGGCGTCGATGCCATCATGGTGAGCGCCAACACGCTTGCGGCGCCGTCGAGAGCCAGGCTCGCCTTTGAAAACGCACGCCGAGATGCTCAGAAGGAGAAACCTGACCACGCGTACACCGCCACCGAGCTGAAGAAGGCGCTCGCTGAATATCCGGCCTTCGCCGCGGCCTGGCACCTTCTGGGTATCACGCGGCTGGCACAGAAGGATTCTGCCGGCGCCAACGAGGCCTTCAGGAAAGCGATCGCGGCAGATGCCACCTACGTCGAGCCCTACGTCGAGCTTGCCTCGATGGAAGTGATGCAGCAGCGCTGGGCTGAAGCCGTCAAGTGGATCGACCCGGCCCTGAAGCTGAATCCGAATATTCCCTACGCCAATTATCTGGGTGCCTCTGTGCACTTTCAGCTGGGTAATATCGACGCGGCCGAACGAGCGGCGATCGGATTGTGGAGAACCCGCGAGGTCGACCGCTATCCGCTGACGCACTATATTCTTGGCGCCATCAAGGCACAGCGCGGCGACTTCGAATCGGCCGCCGCGCGGTTCCGCGATTTCCTGGCGACCAAACCTGATGCCGCCACGACGCAGTCGGTGAACGAGCTGTTGTCCGACTGGGAGCGCGAAGGCAGAATCACGAAGACTCCCTGACCGACGGAGGGTCCGATGCTGCGAGGATTCAAAGAGTTCCTGCTCCGTGGAAACGTGCTCGACCTCGCGGTCGCGGTCGTAATCGGTGGAGCATTCGGCGCGGTTGTCACCGCGCTGGTCAAGGACCTCATCACGCCGCTCATTGGCGCGGTCGTCGGGAAGCCCGACTTCTCCGCGTTAGTGGTGACGGTGAACGGTTCGGCGTTTCTCATCGGAGATTTCCTGAACGCCATCGTGTCGTTTCTGCTGGTTGCGGCCGCTATCTATTTCTTTGTCGTGACACCGGTGAACGCGCTGATAGCCCGGCAGCGGCGTGGTGAAGCGCCGCCAGATCCGACTACGAAAAAATGTCCCGAGTGTCTGAGCGAGGTGCCCATTGGCGCGCGCCGGTGCGCGTTCTGCACCTCGGCGCTGACCTAGCTGTCTCATCTCATCCTATGACGCAGAAACCACATATCAATCGACGCTCGTTCCTCTCGACAGGTGCTGCCGCGGCAGCCGCGGCGGTCGTGGCGCCGTCCGCGTTCGCGCAATCACAAACACTTCCGATTGGCCCCGAGCCGATTCGTTATCCGTCTGCCGTGTGGAAGGTGATCGACGAGCGGTTCCGGAAATACATGATCGGCAATACGCCGCTCGTGCGCGAGTGGACAGGTGCGCTCTGGGCCGAGGGGCCGGCCTGGAATGGCGTCGGCCGGTATGTGGTGTTCAGCGACATTCCGCACAACGTCCAGCTGCGATGGGACGAGGTCACCGGCAAGGTGACGCCGATGCGCTCGCCGTCCAACTTTTCAAACGGGAACACGTTCGACTGGCAAGGCCGGCAGATTTCGTGCGAGCACGAGACCGCGCGCGTCGTCCGCTACGAGTATCAGGGCGCGCCAACCATGCTGGCGTCCACATTCGAAGGCAAGCGCCTGAACGCGCCGAACGATGTCATCGTGCATCCCAACACCGGCGGCATTCTGTTCACCGATCCCGGCTACGGAAGCCATTTCTACTACGAAGGCACGGTGCGTCAGCTCGAGCTGCCGACCAGCGTCTACCACATCGACCCGCAAAACAGCCGGCTGACGAAGCTGACCGATGAGATTCAGAAACCGAACGGCATTTGCTTCTCGCCCGACTATCGCATTCTCTATGTGGCCGACACGGCGCCGACCCACTTTCCAAATGAGAAAGCCAAGGTCATCGCGTGGGATGTTCAGAACAACGGCGCGCGCCTGACCAACCGCCGGGTGTTTGCGACGCTGGATGCCGGCTTTCATGACGGGATTCGCGCCGATGTGGACGGGAATGTGTGGTGCGGCACCGGGTTCGGCGGCGAAGGCATCGACGGCGTGCACGTTTATGCCCCGGATGGCACCAGGATCGGTCAGGTCCTGATGCCAGAGGGGACCGCGAACCTGTGTTTCGTAGGGATACACAGGAACAGGCTGTTTATGACGAGCAGCCAGTCGGTCTATACGCTGTATACGGCGGCGCAGGGGGCACACAATACGTAATGGTTCTTACCGAGGGTGTGATAGATTTCTCGCTCACCCTCGGGGCCCCCAGCTCCGTTGAAAACCGGGACGCATTCGCGCTCGGAGATTGGGGACTCTATGTTCAGTCTCACGCTGCTCGATCATCTGAACCTCACGTTCAGTCAGGTTTCAGACCGGCACAAAGCTCACGCAAACGCCGCGGATAAGTACAGAAAATGGAACCGCAGGCTGAGAGGAAGCGAAGCGCTTCTCGTGGGCGGCGTCAGCATCTCTGCGGCCGGCGCCGCATTCGGCCACGGCCAGTTCTACGCGATCGTCGCCGCGTCGCTGGCGGGCGCCGCTCTTCTCGCGCTCCTCATCAACCTGACGTTCGATTTCGAGACCTCCGCACACGCGCACGCGGCCTGCAGCACGCATCTGTGGTCGATTCGCGAACGATACGGCTCGCTCCTGTCGGATCTCCGCGAAGGCGCGGTCGATCTGCAGGAAGCGCGCTTCCGTCGCGACCAGCTGATGGACGAGCTGAGAGCGATGTACGAGAAGACATCGGTGACGCCGTTGGGCGAGGTCGACGTCCCTCAGCAGAACGCGACCGCAACGGCCGCATAAGTCTTGACATTCAGTCCATCCGGGGAGTAGAACGAGCGAAGGAAACGCCTCTAAATAATGAGATTCAGCGCCTTCGCCGCCCTGGCCGTGGCCGGTTTGTTGGGCGTACGTGTGCTTGGCCAGGCACCGGTTTCACCGAATCACGATCTTCCCAATCCTTATCAGGCGGCTGCACGAAACGGGGGCGTCCTTCCCGACAACCGGGGCACTGCGGGCGTGGCCGGGGGAGGCCCCACTCACTTCAACGAGCCATCAGACGTGGCGACCGGGCCCAACGGCGACATCTTCGTGGCCGATGGCCACTCCGGTCAGAACCCAAAAGTGCCGCCGGATTACGTGACGCGTGTGGTCAGATTCTCCAAGGACGGCAAGTTCATCAAGGAGTGGGGTAAGCTGGGCTCCGGCCCCGGCGAGTTCAGAAATGCCCATGCCATCGCACTCGACTCGCGTGGCCGCGTCTTCATTGGCGACCGCGGCACCTCGCGCCTGCAGTTATTCGACGCCGATGGCACGTTCATCGCCGAGTGGAAGCAGTTCGGGCGTCCAAGTGGGCTTTACATCGACAAAGCCGATAAGCTGTATGTGATCGACGCCGATTCCACGCCGGTCACCAATCCAGGCTGGAAGAAAGGCATCCGTATCGGCAGCGCCAGAGACGGCAAGGTGGTGGAATTCGTGCCCGGCCACCAGACCGATACCCCGGATGGTGCCGCCGGCGAAGGCATCGTCTCGGACCCGGCCGGCAATTTATACGCAGCGGAAAATACCCTGCGCGGTGTGACGAAGTACGCTAAACGGTAGGAGGGGCAAGATGAGTACGCGAGCCAAATCTCGACGAAGCTTTCTTATCGAATCTGCGGCGGGCCTGAGCGGCGCCTGGGTCGCGGCGAACTACTCGGGCATCCTTTCCGCCGAAAGGTACGTCCTGAAGGCCGCGCAGTCGGGGAAGCCGGCCGCGTTCCAGTTCTTCACGCCCGATCAGGCGGTCGAGATCGAGGCGATGGCGGTGCAGATTATCCCCACCGACGATACGCCCGGTGCCCGCGAGGCGAGGGTCATCAACTTCATCGACAGGGCTCTGTCGACGTTTGCCAAGAACAACCAGGGGCAATACACGAAGGGCCTCGCCGAGCTCCAGGCGCAGTCGGCCCAGATGTTCCCGGGAACGACGAAGTTCTCGGCGCTCTCGTCCGATCAGCAGATCAAGGTGATGACCGCGATGGAGAAGACGCCGTTTTTCAACACGGTGCGCACGCACACCATCATCGGCTTCTTTGCGAGCCCGGTTCATGGCGGCAACCAGGGCAAAGTGGGCTGGAAACTTATCGGCTATGACGATTCACTCAACTTCAGGGCGCCCTTTGGCTACTACGACGCGCAGCCTCAACCGGGACCTCGCCGATAGGCGCTGAAGGAGACGACCATGAGACAGTACACACCAACGACTGAAGTCGATTTCGTCGTCATCGGGTCGGGCGCCGCGGGCGGCATCATGGCGAAGCAGCTGTCGCAGGCGGGCTTCTCGGTTGTCGTGCTCGAGCAGGGCGGCTGGGGCAAGTACGGCCGCGACAGCGAGTACAACAAGGATGAGTGGCTGAACCGCAACCTGAGCGAGGACGATCGCCTGATGAGCGATCCGTCGAAACAGCGCAACACGTTCCGGCGCAACGACAAAGAGAAGGCGACGGCCGGCACCCACAGCTATGGCTGCGTGGTCGGCGGCGGCACGGTCACCTACGGTGGCAGCAGCTGGCGCCACCTGCCGTACGAATTCAACGAGCTCACGAGCGATCCCACGATTCCGTCGGGAACCGGCATGGCCGACTGGCCAATCACCTATCAGGAGATCGAGCCCTACTACGTGCAGGCCGAATGGGAAATGGGCATCTCGGGCCTTCGCGTGAATTCACCGTTCGTGGCGCCGATGTCGAAGGACTATCCGGTGCCGCCCGTTCCGTTGAAGAGCTCGGGAGCGTTGTTCAACACGGCGGCTGCCAAGCTTGGCCTCACGGTTGTACCGGGACCGCTGGCGATCATCACGCGGCCCTATCAGGGTCGCGCGGCGTGCGTGAACTGCGGTATCTGTTCGGGCTATGGGTGCCACGTGCGCGCGCGTTCGAGCAGTGCGGTCACGATGCTGCCGCTGGCGCAGAAGACGGGCAAATGCGAGATTCGCGTGAACAGCTACGTGCGCGAGATTTCCGTCAACAACGCGGGGCGTGTGACCGGCGTGGTTTACTTCGATGCCCAGAAGCGCGAGATACAGCAGCGTGCCAAAGCCGTCGTGCTCTCAGCGAACGGCACGGAGTCGGCACGGTTGCTGCTGCTTTCGAAATCGGCGAAATACCCCGATGGTCTGGCGAACACGAACGGCGTGGTGGGCAAGTATCTGATGCTTGGCAACGGCGCCGGTGCGAGTGGACTCTTCGAGCACCCGCTCAACGAGTACAAGGGCGTGATTTCGGGCGCCGGCATCGTCGATTTCGTGCCGTCCGATCCGAAGCGCGGCTTCTACGGCGGAGGCCGTCTGACGGCGCGCGGGTACGAGACCCCGCTCGGCATGGGGCTCAATGGGTTGTCTCCGGATGCCCCACGCTGGGGCGCCGGCTATAAGAAAGCGCTCAGGGAACAAGCCAACCACAAGATGACGATCACGTGCTTTACGACGCAGATGCCGCTCGAGACCAATCGCGTCGATCTCGATCCGGACGTCAAGGACGACTGGGGCCTGCCGGCCATGCGCATCACGTCGACGAGCCATCCC
This sequence comes from Vicinamibacterales bacterium, assembly GCA_963811435.1. Classification (GTDB taxonomy): domain Bacteria; phylum Acidobacteriota; class Vicinamibacteria; order Vicinamibacterales; family JAMQPK01; genus JAMQPK01. The sequence continues at coordinate 177,325 of CAWERD010000001.1, read as the reverse complement.
GACGACATGAAGTGCGCGAATTTCTTCCATCAGAAGTCGATCGAGATTCTGAAGGCCGCGGGTGCGACCCAGGTGTGGTCGAGTCCGCCCGGAGACAGCCGGGGCGGCGCGCACAATCGCGGCAGCTGCCGGATGGGGAACGATCCGAAGACGTCGGTCGTCGACAAGTTCCACAAGGCGCACGATGTGCAGAATCTGTGGATCGTGGACGGCAGCAATCTCGTGACTGGCGGGCGCAATCACCCGACGATGACGATTCAGGCGTTGGCGTTCCGCGCCGCCGAGAATCTCATCAAGGCCGCGAAGACGGGCGTCCTCAAGACGACCGGGTAGACAAAAACCACACAGGAGATCAGGAGATCAGGAGGCCAACAACCTCTGATCTTCTGATCTTCTGATCTTTTGATCTTCTGTTAAGAACTTTTCAGCTGTTCTCCTCAGCGCACCATCCGCAAAACCAACTCGATCGTTCCGAGTGTTTCGGATCCGACAAACGCCACTGATCCGGCTGCTCGCGTACGGCCGGGCATTCCCGGCGCCGTGTAGCGTGCGTTGGCGATGTAGGCCAGCCCCTCGTGCACGAGGAATGAAAACGCTCCGTTGACATCGGTGACGGCCTCGGCTGCAACCTGCTTCCACCGCGCATTGCCGTCGAACAACGCGATTGTTGCGCCGGCTGCCGGCTGTCCGTCCGCAAATCTCACCGTGCCGCTGATGCGATAAGCGGGTGGTGCTGCCGGCACAACGATACGTCCGAGCTGAACCCGCTCGCCGCCGCGTACTTCGAAGACCGTCGCCTTTGCGGGATCGCGCGCTTCCGCGTGGTAAATCGTGGGAGTCACGACTTCTGAGTCCGTCTCTTGCCTGAGGTTCACACCAAGGATGTATCGTCCAGGCGAGACCTCCGTCATCTCGAAGAGACCCGCCTCGTCCGCTGTCATGGTTTCAGGCGGAACATAGACAGGGTTCCCAATCTGCTCGACAGGCAGGATTTCGACGATCGCGCCGGCCGCAGGCTTTCCATCAGCGCCGACGATCGATCCGCTGACGCGACTGTCGTATCGGAGACCAAAGTCGGCACTGAAGCAGGCTCGAGGATCGCGCAGCTCGAATTGCCGCTTCAGGTATGCCGTCGAGTATGGCGGGGGTGGGGCGGCTGTCAGATCGTAGCGGCCGGATGGAATGCCTGTGAGCTCGTAGCGCCCGTTCTGGTCGGTCCGCGCTTGAAAAGATCGATCAGCACCTCGCAGCGTGACGTCGACGTTGCCCACTGGTCCGTAGTCGCGTGACCGCGTTCTCGTCACGTCCTGCTCCCAATGGGTAATCGTGCCAAACACGCGAGCGCCGGTCGTGGGCGTCGAGAGAGTGTCGAAGAACCTCACGTCTTCGTCCGCTTCGGTGAGCCGACGTGTTCGCGAGCAGATGGACGTGTGAATACGAGTGCCATCTTTCGAGCGGGAGCCGTAGACCACGTATCGTTCACCGGGTGTGAACGCATAACCGCATGACGCGCTGTTGTCCGACGTGAACACCGTCATCGACGTTCCGTCCACACCACGCGACGGAACAGCGTCCTGGAATTCCACCCGGACGCGCGCGTCGAACCCGGATCCGGGAATCGGCGTCACGCTTTGGACGGTCCCCACAAACACGACGTCAGACTGAAAGTAATTCTGGCAAGGTGGGCCGTATTCGTCGCACGAACACGCCATTGCCTCTCGAGGATCGGCCGCGAGGATGAACGCCAGGGCCGGTATCAGAATCTGCCATCGCATGGCTGGTTTGTAATCTCCAGACAATTAGACCCCTGATCTCGCGATTTGTTGTGAAAAAATCATCGCGTGCCGGTCGTGACCAGATTCGCTCCAGCACCTACCGGGTACCTTCATCTTGGCCACGTGCTGAACGCGCTTTACGTCTGGGGAATCGCGCGTGAAAGCGGACCGGGCAGCCGTGTGTTGCTGCGCATTGAGGATCACGATCGCACGCGTTGCCGGCCCGGGTTCGAAGCGGCCCTGCTGGAAGATCTTCAGTGGCTCGGATTTACAGCCGATGGCGAGCTGGTGCGCCAGAGCGAGCGTGGCGGCCTTTACGAACGTGCGCTCGACGATCTGCGGCGCCGCGGATTGATATACGCGTGCAGGTGCTCGCGCTCGGAGTTGGCATCCGGCCGATATCCGGGCACCTGCTCGACCCTCGCGTTGCCCGAGTCGCCTGGTTTCGGCCTTCGCGTTCGCCTGGCGCCGACGAGCGAGCGCTTCGCCGATCTGCGTCTCGGACCCCAGGATCAGCGCCCCTCGGAGCAGTGCGGCGATCTCCTCGCACGCGATCGCCACGGGAACTGGACCTACCAGTTCGCTGCTGTGGTCGATGACTGGCTGCAGGGAGTGACGCTGGTCGTCCGCGGCGAAGATCTTCTCGATTCAACGGGCAGGCAGATTCAGCTCGCGCGATTGCTCGGCCGTGGAGAACCGCCCGCATTCCTTCATCACGCCTTGCTGATGAAAACATCGTCCCAGAAGCTGAGCAAGTCCGATGGGGATACCGGCGTGCGCGATCTCCGCGCGAAAGGCTGGAGTGCCGAGGCGGTGATCGATCGCGCGATGAGCCTTGCCGGCCTCTCGCGCGATCGCATCAGGGGCAGGTACTGAAGACGACTAATCTCCGATATCGAATGACACGCCGCCCATCCACTCGGCGGTCGTGGCCGAGAAGTCGCGCTGGATTCCCCGAAGCCGAAATTCTCCAGCAGCGTTGATCGTACGCCCGCAGGCCTCCGGCGGTCGACAGGGCAAGGTTCGTGACGCTCGGCGAGCCGTCGCGCGATTGGTGTGCGAACCCCACGCCGCCGCCTGCGTAGGGAGCGAAGTGTCCGAAGCGCCAGTGGTACTGGAGGTGCGCTTCCGGAGTGACGAGCAGCGCGCGACCGCCTTGCAGGTCAGGTCGTGCGAACAGCGCGCTCAACTCGACGGCGAGATTTGACGTCAGGGCGCGCGTGCCGCGCACGGCCATGCCCCACGTTGTGCCGATGCCTGAAAGATCGAAGTTCACCGCGCCGGCCGTCACGCCGATGGTATTGCGCGCGGCGAATTCCTGAGCAGAAGCGTTGTTCACCGAGACAAGAACGAGGGCAGCTGCGACCACGAATAGGGACAAACGATTGCGCATAGGGCGCCTCCTTGGCAAGTTAGGCCGCCAAAGAGCACCTTTTATGCCAGCTGTACGCCGTTCACCAGGTATAGCTGCCGGACGGCGGCGGCCAGGCGCCCATCATCTGACGAAGCGTAATGATTTGTCCGAGGTGGTGGGAATTGTGGTTCGCCATGTGCGTGAGCGCATCGCGCACGGTGTAGCCGGCGAGCGGCGGGAACTCGATCGCGGGTTCAATCGGTCGATCGAGCGTTGATGTACTCGCACCAAGATCTACCGCACGATGCAACCCGTCGAGGAACTGTCCACGCACTGTCGGCCAACTGTCGGGTGCGACCGCCGGCCATCCTGTTGCCGCGCTTGCCGGCATCGGATCGGCCATCGACTGACAGCGGCGGAGAAACCATTCCTGCCAGAACGCGAGGTGCGTGACGATTTCGGCGACCGAGTGACTGGAGCCGGCATGTCGCCGCTCCGCGTCCTCGGACGAGAGCCCCTCGAGAGCACGCGCCGGCGGCATGTATGCAATGGGCTCGAGAAGCAGCTCACGTGGATTCATTGGTTGGACTCCAAGACTCTTCCGACTCCATGACTCTCGCGACTCCCAGACTCCCAGACTCCCACGACTCCCACGACTCCCACGACTCCCACGACTCCTAAGAGTCTTCAGATCCCCAGTACTTCTCCTCAATCTCCTCGATCTCTTCCTCGCTCAGCCCGAAGTAGTGGCCAAACTCGTGAATGACGGTTTCGGCCACGCACTGCCTGATGTCTTCGTCGTCTTCGCACTCATCCTCGATCGGGCGCTGATAAATCGAGATGCGATCGGGAAGCGTGTTTCCGTAGTGCGAATCGCGTTCGGTCAGGGGAGTCCCGTGATAGAGCCCGAACAGCGTGTCGCCGGGCTCCATTTCCATCTCCTCGAGGAGCTCGGGTGAGGGCTCGTCTTCCACCACGACGGCGACGTTCTTCATCGCATCGCGAAAACGCCGGGGGATCTCGCGAAGCGCCTCTTCGACGAGCGTTGTGAACCGTTCTCGGGTCATTTCACGCATATCCTACCGTGACACTTGTGGCTGCCGCCTACTTCACATACCTTGCCGCGCTGGCCTGCTTTGCGCCTGTGCCCCCCGGCCGGAAGGCGAAAGCGCTGGTGGTTTCTCTTGCAGTGGTGGCGGTTATCGCGGTCTTCGGCATGCCAGGCGTCATGCCGCTGGTATATCTGCTCATCGGTTACTGGCTGCCGGCTCTGCTCGTGAGTGCGCCGAATCCGGCCGCGGAGCGATGGCTGCTCGATGTCGATCGGCGGCTGTTCGGCGAAGCTGGCCTGAGCACGTTCAACGAGCGAGCACCCCGATGGCTTGTGGAGTACCTGGAGCTGGCGTATCTGTTGTGTTATGCGGTTGTACCCGCCGGGTACGTCTGGCTGCTGGCTGCCGGGTATCAAAACGACGCCGACCGGTTCTGGTCGACTGTCCTGCTTGCGTCGTTTCTGTGCTACGGGCTGTTGCCCTGGATACCCACACGCGCGCCCAGGGCGGTGGAAGGCGATCGCCCGCTCCGGCGTTCAACGGTGCGGCAGGTGAATCTTGCCGTGCTGAGTCGGGCGAGCGTGCAGTGGAACACGTTTCCGAGCGGACATACAGCGGCGTCCATTGCCACGGCGCTGGCAGTCGGCGCGTATGTGCCGATTGCCGGCGTCGTGCTCGGAGCGATCGCGGTGAGCATCGCCGCCGGCAGCGTGGCCGGCCGGTATCACTACGCGGCCGATGCGATTGCCGGGGCGGTGGTGGCGCTGCTGGCGTTTGCTATGGCCACCGCCGCGCACGCACTGTAACGTCCGTCCGCTTCGTGCTGACTTCCAGCGTCTTCGGCGGGATGAGCGTCTTCGTGCGAGCGTACGTGATCTGGTACTGATTCTCGAGCTCGGTCAACAGCGATTTCAGCCGATCGCCGAGCGCCATCGTCGTGAGCAAATCGTCGCGGCGTCCACCGGACATCTTCGTTCCATTTGCCGCCGTCATCTGAAGCTCCTGCTCTTCGCGGCTGTTCACACCAATGCCGGGTCTGTTCAGCATGAGCGTATGCAGCGTGGCGCCCGATTCGCGGAGCGCGTCGACCACCGTCTGGTTGTGCCTCTCGCTGAACTCCGGACCACGTGCGGCGAAGACGACGATATGGGGACGGGCCGCCTTGCGGCGTCGCAAGGCATCGGCGCTTTCGACGATCGCGTCGAGAATGTAAGTGCCGCTGCCCTGCCTTGCGAACACTGAACCGATCCCCTTTTCCAGGCGTGCAGTGTCGCGTGTGAGATCGACCAGCACGGTCGGACGCTCGCCGAAGCCGATGAGCGAGACTTCGTGCTTGCCGCCAACCTGCTTGAAGAACGCCAGTATGCCATTACGGATATCAAGGAGGTGATCGTCAATCGCCTGGCTTGTGTCGACCAGCAGAGCGATCTGCATCGGCTCGGTGGCGGTCGATGCGCGCAGCACCTCGCGCGCGACGTCGTTTTCCCGCACGATGAACGCGCTCGCCGACAACCCCTTCACCGCCGCGTCGTCCTTGTCGACCACGCTCGCATAGACCGTTTTTTCCTCGGCCTGCGCCCACACCGGGCCTGCCGGCAGCACCAGCGCAAGAATCAGCAATGCAATCGCACGCATCGTCACACCTCTCTCGAACCCGCCTTCGCGCTCCGCGCTTCGGCGCGGCAAGCCCACGAACCCTACGAACCTACTCTAGCGTACGTCTGAGCTTTCGAAATGACGCCAGCATTTCCTTGTAGGTGAAATTGGCGTTGCGTCCGCTGGGGTTCGGCAGCACGAACACCTGTGCCCCCTCGAATACCTCGCGTTGGCGGCCCAGCCGGACGGCGCCTTTGGTGCCGAAGACCCACCGATACAGCGAGACGCCGACAAACGCCACGATTTCTGGCCTGAACCGGCGCACTTTTCTGCGCAGCACGTCGACGCCCGCGAGGCATTCGTCCCGGCTCAGCGTGTCGATGCCGGGTGTTTCGCGGGGGACGAGGTTCGTGATGCCGAAGCCCCACTCTGGAAGGCGGTCGTCATGCCGCCAGTCGATTGGCTCGGGCACGAGCTTCGAGTCGAACAGCAGTTTCCAGAATCGATTTGAGTAGCCGGCGAAGTGATGGCCTGTCTGCGCGGACCGGATGCCAGGATTGATTCCGACGAACAGCACGCGCACGCCCGGCTCGATGCGGTCTCGCAACTTGCCATTCGCAAAGGGGTCAGACCCCTTTTTTTGCTGAATCATCCGCATTAAAAAGGCGTCTGACCCCTCATCTCAGAACACGCGCGGCGCACGGACGACGACGTCGGGCTTCCGCACGCCGACGTCGATCGTCTTCGGAGGAATCAGCGTCTTCGGCCGTGCGTAGACGATCTGATACTGATTGTTCAGCTCGGTCGCCAGCGATTGCAGCCTCGAGGTCATCGCCATCGCCGACAGGAGATCTTCGCGCCGCCCGCCGGTCATCTGCGTGCCGACCGCGAGCGTCAGCTCAACTTCCTGTGCGGCGGGATCTGTCGGCGACACGCCTTCTCTCATGAGCACGTACGAATGCATCGGTGCGCCGCTCTCACGCACGTAGCCGAGCACGGTCTGGTAGCTGATTTCACTGAATTCCGGCCCCTGTGTGGTGACAATCACCATGACGCGCCGCAGATCGCGCCGCTTGCGCAGGGTGCGCGACGTCTCGATGATGGCCGACAGAAGATACGAGCCGGTGCCTGGCCGTGCGATGAGACGGCTGATGCCGGTCTCCAGCCGTTTCACATCCTTCGTGTAGTCGATGAGCACGGTCGGCGGGCCACCGAAGCCGACGAGCGCGACCTCGTGCCGGCGATCGATCTCGTTGACGAACGTGCGCAGGCCCTGGCGGAGATCGATCAACTCGGCGCGCATCTCCTGGCTGTTGTCGATGAGCAGCGCGATGCGCAGGGAATCGGTGGCGGGCAGCACGCGCAGAATCTCGCGCGCCATGCCGTTCTCCCGCACGCCGAAGTCTGCTGTGCCCAGGCCGGTCACCGGAACGCCAGTACGGTCGACCACGCTGGCGTAGACGGTCCATTCCTCAGTTTGCGCGCGTACACGGACAGGACTGAGCATTGCGAGGGTGGCGAGGGCGAGGAGTAAACGTGCGAGCATGTTCCTCCGTGGGGTAAGGCTATTACACCTTACCCCACGAAGGAAGCGTAAGCGGAGCCGCCTGTGTTACTTGCTCAGGCGGATGATCTGGTTCTGCAGAGCCTGGAACGCCGGCATGACGTCGGCCTCGGTCTGCGCGAAGTAGTACTTGCCTTCGAGCTGAGTGTTGTTGAAATCGGGCGACGTCGCATCGTTGGCGATGCGCTTCAGAATGTCCTCTGATTTCTCCGGCCTGGTTCCCAGGTCGTATCTGACGAGCTCGCCCATGCCCATGGTGTAAATGCGGATCTGATAGTCGCCGCCGTTGTCGCTGCGCGCCTGATTCGCGATGATTTCGAGGAGGTTGCGCGCCGCGTTGTTGATGTTCCACACTTCGGCCGGAAACTTTCCCTGCGCCACGTTGAAGTTCCTCAGACCGCGGCGGGTATTCTGCGGCTGGCCGTCCACCTTGATCGTATTGGTCTGCAGCGGGAAGTTATCGGGAATGCCGGCGCTCCGGTGGAAAAAGTGCTTGCTGGTCACCGGGAGTAACGGCACCTGGGGAATCACCGCAGTCGAATTCCACGGCGTAATCAAGCTGTACGACGGGCTCGCCACGCCGGTTTGCGCATGGTACAGGCCGTCGATGTGCGGATTCGCGTGGGTCTGGCCGTCGGGATCCGCGCCGTTGTCCGGAAAGTCCCACGTTCTCAGCGCTCTCGGCTGGCCGGCCGCGGCCGGATAATCGCCAGGCACGCTGTTCGACGCGCCGTCGGTAAAGAGCACGATGACGCGAATGCCCGACTGCTGACCGGATGGAACCGACTTCACCTCATCCCAGCCCCGATAGAGTCCCTCGACCATGTTCGTGCTGCCGCCGGGCAAGGCGTTCGGGATGTCGGCCATGACCTTTGTCTTGTTGAAGCCGCGCGACGAGGGCATGGCGTCGAGCACAGTCGCGCCGTTGCCGAAGAGGATCAGCGAGACCCGGTCGTTGGTCGCATCGAAGGAGCTCACAAAGGTGCGTGCGGCGTCTCGAACCGCAGGCCAGCGCCAGCCGATCGAGCTCGACACGTCGAGGACCAGCGACAGATCCACCATGCGTCGCGTCGCCTCCCCCTCGCTTCCAATGATGAGCGAGGACGTGGCACCGAGATTCATGAAGGTCGTCGGCAGCGTGGCCTTCGCCCGCACTTTGACCGTGTTGACGCCGGTCGCGGCGTTCACACTCGAGCTGAAGAAGTCGGTCGCCGTCGTGGGATCGCCTGCGGCGGTTCCCAGATAACCCGATGGGAAGTTGGCCTTGAACACCTTGGCCGCTTCGGCCTTCGGATTTCCGCTGTTCAGATTCCGCGCCGCGGCGAGCGCGGCGCCGTCGACCGCCTTGGTCAGCTGAGACTTGACGACATACGCGCGGCCGGAGTCGACCGCGAGACCCGAAAAAAGAAGCAGCGTGGTCAGGCCTGCTGCCATGTACACGAGGACGAAACCCGCCTGTTTATTTGAACGATTACGCAATTTCCTCATTGTCGTGCCCCCTTTAGAAGTACCGCGATGGAGTAGAGCGTTTGTGGTACCTGAATCCCTCCGAATCCGGCGAGCGGGGTTATCGTCGGATGGGTCGTGTAGAGTTCGGTGACGTAGAGTGTGGCGCCCAGCGAGAGCGTGATCGGCATGTTGGTCACCTGCAGGCTCGTGTTGCCGTCCTGGTTCGAAGCCGCGTATTCAGGTGCGCCCCCGAACGACGCCGAGCCGGCGGTCTGGATTGTGCTGGGTTTCGAGAGGTTGCCGAACGCGTACCGCTGCGCCAGGACCGGCTTGTTGTAGTTCGCCGCGCCGATCGTCGGAATATTCCGGATAACCGAGAAAATCAGCCTGGAGCCGTTGTTCAGATCGACAGGACGCGAGCTCATCGTTCGTAGCGCAGTCCCCGCATCGCCCAGTGCGGTATTGCGCGAGATCAGGTTCGAGCCTTCGCGCGTCAACTTCGTGACGATATGCTGATCGAGCAGGACGTAGCTGATTTCCACGACGCCCAGCAAGGTCAAGAGCAGCAGGGGCAGGACGAGAGAACTCAATGAGCGATTGTCCGCGGTTTGATTTGATGCGCATATTTCACTCCCATTTCGGCTCGAGCTTCATCGCCGACTCCACTTTCATCGAGAGATAGCCACCGGTGAGGAAACGTCCAAGGATTGGCGTCAGCGGCGGCCAGGTGTATTCGACCGTCACCTTGCGGATATCACCAGGCCCGCCGGCTCCACCGGCCCATGACGATGAGCCCGGAGTCATGTGCGAGAAGGAAAACGTCATGGCATTGACGTCGAGCGTCGGCGCGACTTCCGCCATGACGGCCTTTATCGTGCCTTCGCTTCCCAGCGGCGTGCCGGGATTGCTCGGGTCGTCCTTTGTGGCGCCCGTGACGGCGTATCGCGTCGCCTGGCTGATGCCACTCTCCATCGACACGTACACCCAGAACATCGACGCGAAATCGACGATGCCGAACGTGAGCAATAACAGGAGGGGCGTCACGAGCGCCCCTTCGATGAGGTTGTTTCCGCCACAGTCACGGATGAATTTCTTCACCATGGTCTTCAGCGCGCAGCCGTCATTCCGGTCTGCGTGTCCTCCAGGAAATAGGTCTGGCAGACGGCGTCCAGGAGATCGGTCGTGATCTCCGGAGGCCGCTGGTGATATCGGCAAAGGCTGACGACGTGGTCCGTCAGGTCGCGCGGATGGCATGCGCGCATGGCGAACTTCCGCTCGGTGTAGTACTTTTCCTGCAGATACTGCACGATGGCCGGGTCGTATCGCACGCCGTGGCGCCGGCAGTTCATTTCCCAGATGCGGCTGAACTGCTGCAACGACGGGTTCTTCGCAAAAATCTTGTAGGGAATGCGGCGCAGAAACGCCTCGTCGGCGAGCGAGCGGGGCTCGAGGTTGGTCGCGAACACCACGAGCACGTCGAACGGCACCTGGAACTTCCGGCCGGTGTGCAGGTTCAGATAGTCCACGCGCGATTCGAGCGGCACGATCCAGCGGTTCAGCAGATCCCGCGCCGGCACGCGCTGGCGGCCGAAGTCGTCGACGACCAGAACGCCGCCGTTCGCCTTCAAGTGAACCGGAGACTCGTAGAACTTCGAGACGTCGCCATATCTCAGGTCGAGCATCTCGAGCGTGAGCTCGCCGCCGACCGTGATGACGGGCCGGCTCACCCTCACCCAGCGGCGATCGACGGCATCGTCCGCTCTGATCACGGAGCTCTCGTCGTCGTCGGTGCGCGACTCGTGTGTCACCGGGTCGTACATCGTGATGATCTGGCCGTCGACGTCGATGGCGTACGGAATATAGATGTCACCGCCGAGCACGCGCCCGATGCCTTCGCCCATCACGCTCTTGCCGTTTCCAGGAGGGCCATACAGGAAGAGGGCCTTGCGGGAAGCGATGGCAGGACCGAGCTGATCGAGCATCTCGGGTTCGACGATCAGGTGAGAAAAGCCGTCCGCCACGCGGTCGCGATAGATGTCGTGGGTCTGCGCGCGCAGCCGGTTCATGTGGAGCGTGTATTGAACAAGAGGAACGGGAGCGGGCCCGACGTAACCGCACGCGTCGAAGAATCGAAGCGCGCGGGCGCGTCCGGCGTCGGTGAGCGCATACCGGTAGCCGGCACTGCCGGTACCGAGCGCGCTCTTGACTTCGATCAGCAGCTCGACGCGCAGCTTCTCGAGCAGCGGTTCGAGGATGCCGTACGGCAGACACGCACGATCGGCGAGGCCCATGCCGCTGGCTTCGCCGCTGTGAAGCATTTTGATCAGAATCGATGCGAGCGTGTCGGCTGCGAGGCCTGTCGCCTCGAGGCTGGCCGGCTTCTGCGGCATCAGGAGCTGCGCCGTCTGCACGTTCTCTGCAATGGCTGTCGTCATAGCGATCACTTGCCCATCGGGCCGAGCACCTTCATGAATTGAATGGCTGCCGGGCCAATCGTGACAATCCAGATAGCCGGGAAGATACAGACGACGAGGGGGAAGACCATCTTCACGCCGGTCTTCGCCGCCGCTTCTTCGGCGCGCTGGCGCCGTTTGGTACGGAGCGTCTCCGAAAACACGCGCAGCGAGTGCGCGACGCTCGTGCCGAACTTGTCCGTCTGGACGAGCATGGCGACGAGCGAGCTCAAGTCGTCCACGCCTGTCCGGTCAGCAAGATTGCGGAGCGCTTCAGAGCGTCCCTTGCCGGCGAGCAGCTCGAGGTTGACGAGCCGCAGCTCGGACGACAGGTCGGGATACGCGAAGTTCAGCTCGGCGGCGACCCGCGCAAGCGCCTGATCGAGGCCGAGGCCGGCTTCGACGCTGACCACCAGCAAGTCGAGCGCGTCGGCGAGTGAAAGCCGGATCCGGTGCTGGCGGCGGCGGGCCTTGCGCGCGAGCAGCATGCCCGGCAGCAGGTATCCCACCATGGCGCCGGTCAGCGCCGTCGTCATGTTCGGCTTCAGGAGGAGCGGCGTCATGCAGAAGGTAAACACCGCGATCGCAAAGCCCACGCGAATCGCCAGGAATACCGGCACGGCTTCGGGATTGCGGTGCCCGGCCTGCACGAGTCGAAGCTGAATCTTTCCCAGATCCTTCGGCGACTTCGGCAGCCGCTCGCCGACCTTCTTCAGGAAGGCGACGATCTGGTCGTTCGAGGCATCCCGTTCGGGCAGTTGCGGCTGGTTGCCGAGAACGTCACGCAGTCGGTCGTCGATGTTGGCCGGCTTGGCGGTCAGGGCGTAGGTCACCGCTGTGACCAGAAGCGACCCGAACGCGAATGCCAGCAGCGGAAGCCAGAGCGTCACGGCTACACCTCGATTTTGATGACTTGCCTGATCCAGAAGAACCCGATGCCCTGCATGATGATCGACATGATGATCATCATCTGGCCCATCCGCTCTTCGAACAGGCGGTTCATGTGCTCGGGGTTGATGAACGACAGCGCGAGTGCGAGAAACGCCGGCAACGCCATCAACACGTAACCCGTAAACCGACCGTGTGCGGTGTGCACGCGCACCTGGCGGCGAATCTTGAAGCGCTCGCGGACGACGGCGGCCAGGTTGTCGAGAATCTCAGACAGGTTGCCGCCCGTATCGCGTTGAATGAGCACGGCGGTCGAGAAGAAACGCACGTCCAGGATAGGCACGCGCAAACACAGGTTGTTGAGCGATTCTTTCAGCGGCAGACCGAAGTTCTGCTCGTCGAATGCCTTCCGGAACTCCGGACCGACCGGCTCGCCGAGCTCGTCGGCCACCATCTTCATACCGGCACTGAACGCATGGCCGGCGCGGATGCCGCGCGAGAGCAGGTCGAGGGCTTCCGGGAAAAACTCTTCGAATTTGTACAGCCTGGACGAGCGCTTCTGCTTGATGTAGATCGGCATGATGCAAAGCCCGAGTACGAAGCCGACCCCGGCGGCCCACATCTTCCCGCCGGCGAAGACAAGGCCCATGAACCCGAAGACCCCTCCGAGCACGAGCGACATGATCAGGCATGCGCCGGCGCCGATGCCGGTGCCCGACTGCTCGAGCCAGCGCTCGAACGACGATCCCTTCAACGCCTGTCGCGCAACCTTGTCGAATTGTCCCGAGACTTCTGTGCGGACAAGCGACGACTCGCCGGCGACAGGCACCGGGCCGCCGACGCCGGTTGCCTCGCTGAGCCGTTTCTCCATGGCCTTGTCCACGGCCGATCCCGATCGCCGCGAGATCATGAAGAAAATACCGATGAGGCTCGCCGTCGACACGATGAAGACGAGCGTGACGATCACCCCGAGTTGCATCACCGCACCTCCAGAATGCCGTCGAACATGTCCGGCGCGAGCTGAACGCCGGATGCGCGAAGCCGCTCGCACACCTTCGGGCGCACACCGGTGGCGACGAAGCGTCCGAAAACCTTGCCGTCGGGACCCAGGCCCGTCTTCTCGAAGCGGTAGATCTCCTGCATGGTGATGATGTCGCCTTCCATGCCGGTGATCTCGGAGACGCTGGTCACTTTTCTGGTGCCATCGCTCATGCGCGCCTGCTGAATGACGACCTGAATCGCCGATGAAATCTGCTGGCGCATCGCCTTATCGGGCAGGTTGACGTTGGCCATCGCGACCATCGTCTCGAGACGCGACAGCGCGTCGCGAGGCGTGTTGGCGTGCACGGTCGTCAGCGAGCCGTCGTGGCCCGTGTTCATCGCCTGCAGCATGTCGAGCGCTTCCTCGCCGCGGACCTCGCCGACGATGATGCGGTCGGGACGCATACGCAGTGAGTTGACCAGCAGCTGCCGCTGCCGGATGGCGCCTTTGCCTTCGACGTTCGGCGGCCGTGTTTCGAGGCGCACCACGTGCGCCTGGCGAAGCTGAAGCTCGGCCGCGTCCTCGATTGTGACGATGCGGTCGCGGTCGGAGATGAACGACGACAGCACGTTCAAGAGCGTCGTTTTTCCGGCGCCCGTACCGCCGCTGACCAGGATGTTGAGCTTGGCCGCGACGCAGTGACGCAGGAATTCGAGCATGTTCGGGGCGAGCGCCTTGAAGCTGACGAGGTCGTCGGCCTGCAGGCGTTCGGCCGGGAAACGGCGGATCGAGAGCAGCGGACCGTCGACGGCGAGCGGCGCAATGATGGCGTTGACACGCGAGCCGTCCGGCAGGCGCGCGTCGACCATCGGCGAGCTGTCGTCGATGCGGCGGCCGACGCCGCTGACGATGCGGTCGATGACGCGCAGGAGGTGCTGGTCGTCCTGAAACGCCGCGGGCACCTGTTCGAGCTTGCCCGCACGCTCGACGAACACCTGCTTGTATGTATTGACGAGGATGTCGCTGATCGTCTTGTCGCGGAGCAGCGGCTCCAGCGGTCCGAATCCGAAGACTTCGTCGATGACGTCGCCAAGAATCGCGTCGCGCTCGCTGACCGACAGCGGCACGCCCGTTTCGGCAATCAGCGACGACACGAGCGCCCGGATTTCCGCTTCAACGCGGCTGCGCTCGGCTGTGGCGAGCTTCTCGAGGTTGAGCTTCGTCAGCAGCTTGCGATGCACGCTGCCGCGCACTTCCAGGTATTGCGCCCTGCGTGCGTTGATCACGGGATCGCCCCCGGGCGCGGGCTTCTGCATGGGGTCGGTCCCCAACCCGGGTCGTGACGGCGGTTTGACGGTGACTGGGGTAGCCATGGTTTAGAACAATCCGAGGAACGATGCCTTCTCGCGGTTCGGTTCTTCGACCTCCGCGGGCGCATGCGGGTTGATGATCTGTTTGGTGAACCGCTCGAATCGCGCGGCCAGATCGGAATGGTTCGTCAGCGTCAGCGGCACGCCGGAGTTCATCGCGGCCGACACGACGCTGTAGTCGCTCGGGAAACTCATGTGCAGGCTGTGCCCCAGCGTCGTCTCGATCTGCTTGGGACCGATTTGATTCTGCTCGGACATCCGGTTCAACAGCACCCGCAGGCGATCCTTGCCGGCGCCAAGCTGTTCGAACCGGTCGACGATGCGGTGCGCATTTCGCACCGATGCGATGTCCGGATTGGCCACGAGGTAGATCGTGTCGGCGGCAAACACCGCCACGTCTGCGACGGCGCTGGTCACTGTACCGGCGTCGATGACGACGAAGTCATACGAGCGCCCGAGCTGCTGCAGGAGCTGCTCGACAGCCGGAGCGTCGTGGGGGCCTGGCCGATCGATCTGATCGCCGCCCGCCAGAATGTCGAGGCCCGACTTGTGGTGCACGACCAGCTCCCGCATGAACTCCTGGTCCATGCGGTGAAGGTTGTCGAGCGCGTCGATAAGCGTGAAGCGCGGACGGACGCCCAGGAACAGCGCCACCTCGCCGACGAACTGATGCAGGTCGATGATGAGCGTCGGCCGCTTCGACAGCCGCGCGATGTCGATCGCGCTGTTGACCGCCAGCGTTGTCGTGCCCGCTCCGCCCTTGGCGCCGAAGAACGACAGCGTGACGCCCGAGCGCGCGCTGTCCTTCGCCGGGCGATGGCGATCGACCGTGCGCTTCAGCGCGGTCTTGAAGCTGTCGGTGAGCGAGGCGCCCGTCTCCTCGAACGACCAGGCCAGATACTCGTTGGCGCCTGCGCGCATCGCGCGCAGGATCTGGTCGGGCTCGGACGAGGCCGCGACGGCGAAGATCGCCGCCGAGGGCCACGATGCCCGAAGACGCTCGATGGCCTCGATCGATGCCAGCGTGCCGTTGCGAATGTCGACGACGGCAAGGTCGGGCCAGGTGCTGCCCGCGTGCTTCTCCTCGATGATCCCTATCGAGAGACCACTCGAGCGGAGCAGTGCCGTGAACGTCGATCGAAAGTCAGAATCACTTGTGGTGATGACTGCTGATAGTTGTGCCATGGCTCACCGTGTGGTCGTCGACGGTTGTCCTTCAGTGAGCTTCTGATATTGAGTCACCAGCCGCTCGAGCTCCGCATCACGATTCGCTTTCTCTTTCGCGAGCCGGTCGGCGGCTTCCTTGATGCGCGCGGCCTCGGCGGCCTGCTCGCTCGCCACCTTCTCGGCGGCCTTGCGCTCGATCTCCTGGCGCTCGCGGAGACGTTCGAGCTCCCGCTTTTCGCGCTCGGCACGCTCGGCCTCGGCCTTCGCCGCCTGGCGGGCGCGCTCGCCGTCACGCTGCGCCTGCAGGTGCGCCTCGCGCGCGTCAACCTCGTCCTGCTTGCGCTTCAGCTCGGACTGCTTCTTCTCGTCGCGCTTCGCCTGCTCGGCGTCCTTCTTGTCCTGGATCGCCTGCTGTTCGGCGCGTTTCCGCTCGATGGTCGCGGCCAGCTCGGCCGCCTTCTTCGCGTTCCGCTCTGCCTGCAACGCCGCTTCACGCTCGGCCTTCGTCTGGGGCGCCGCAAGCGGGGCGACGGGCATCGGCGCCGCAGGTGCCGCGAACGCTGCGGGCGCGTTGGTTGTCGCTGTCTGCGACGCCGGAGTCCCGGCATTGGCGGTAGGCGCCGTCGACTCGGGCGAGAAGCTCATCGGGCTCGTGAACGCCGGCGGTGGCGACGGGATTCTGCGCTCCGGGCCGAGGTACGGCTGCACGAGTCCGGGCAGATTCGGCGTGACGCCAGGTGAATCGCGACGGACGATGTGCGGCGTGATCATCACCACGAGCTCGGTCGCGTTCTTCTGATACGCCTGGCTGCGGAAGAGGTAGCCGAGGATCGGGATATCGCCGATGCCCGGCACGCGGCGGAGCGTCTCGTTCAGGTTGTTGTCGATCATCCCGGCGATCGCGAACGTCTGACCGTCGCGCAGCTCAACCTGGGTTTCCGTGCGGCGGGTCGAGAGCGCAGGCACCCGGAAGCCCGACAACACGACCGCGTTGCCGAAGTCGAGCGTGCTGACTTCGGGCATCACCTTCAGCTGAATCATGCCGTCGGCAGTGACCGTCGGCGTGAACCGGAGGCGCACGCCGAACTCCTTGAACACGACGGTGACCGCGGCGTTGACGCCGTTGCCCTGCACCACCGGGTACGGATATTCGCCGCCGGCAAGGAAGGTCGCTTCCTGGCCATCGCGCGTGATCAGATTCGGCTCGGCGAGGCTCTGAAACAGGCCCTTGCCCTTGAGCGCCTTGATGACGGTGCCGATGTTTTCCTCGGTGTTGAAGAGGAAGAGATTGAGAAAGTCGCTGAAGACGAGGCCCTTGTCGTTGTCGAACACCGGGGCCGGATACTGCTGAGTCGTCGTACGGCCAACCCAGTCGCCCTTACCATTGATGCCGGTGAAGAACGACGAGCCGAGCTCCTGCATCGCGCTGCGGCTCACTTCCGCGAACCTCACGCGCAGCATCACCTGGTTGGTGGCCGCTCCGTCCTGCTGCCGCAGCAGGTTGACGACGTTCTCGGGCTTCTCGACATATCCGACGGCGAGCGACGACGCGCGATCCACGATGTATTTGCTCGAAACCACGCCGGCGAGCACGACGTCCTTGCCGTTGCTCGTCGCGGTGATTTCCTCGCCCGGGAAGAGCTTGCGAATCTGCGTCTCGAGATTGCTGAGGTCGCGCTTGACGGCCACGTCGTACGTCTTGATGCGGCCGTTGTCGCCCCACACGAGGAGCGAAATCGTTCCGGGCAACTTGCCGTGGACGAGCAGCTCGTACGGCGTCGTCACGAGTGCGTCGGCAATGTCCGGCGTCGACAGTGAAACGCGCGTGATGGGCCGATCCATCTTGATGATGGTCGAGCGGCCCACGAGCAGATCGACCTGCTCGGTCTGGTTGGTGCCGACTGCGTCGGCCGCGCGCGCGGCCACCTGGCCGGCCCGGGCGGTCGGCGGCAGAACCATGATGACAAGCAGCAGAATCGCAAAAGCGCGTTTCATTGTTATGTGCTCCTATCCAACGACAACTTGAGTGCGTTTATCGCCACGAATCACCTCGATCGAGGGCGGTGGCGGTGGAATCGACGCAGGCTGCCCGGGGGCGGCCGGCCTTCTGACCACGAACGGCCTCGCCTGCACGTTGCCGAGCAGCCCGCCCGGCTTGATGCCCGACGTGACCGGCGTTTCGGTATCCAGCGGATTGCGAAGCGCGAGCTGAATCTTGCCTTCGGTGCTCGCGAGGGTCAGGCGTTCTGATTCGTCCGGCGTGACGAGCAGCGTGACGACCGTCACCTGCATGGGCTTGCCGTCCGGCGTGTCCTGCTCGAGGCGCGTGCCGGCTGCCAGCACTTCGACGTTCTGCAGCACGACTTTCGTCGTGATGTCTTCCGAGCGGCTGCTCGGGTTCGCGGTCGCGACGACGTCGACGCGCGTGCCGGGCAGCACGTAGCCGGCCACACCGATCACTTCGTTGACGCGCACCGACAGCGCCCGCTTGCCGGGCGGGATGATGGGCGGAAGTCCGGCGCCCGCTTCCTTCGATGCGAGCTTCGCCGGAAGAATCGGTTCGTTCTTCACGACCGACACGATGAGGCCGCGGTCGACGATCGACTGCGGATCTTCGAACGCACCCTCGGGTGTCGCAGCCGCGGGCCAATCGAGCGTCGCGAGATCCTCGCGCCGCAGCTGCCGTCCGAGCGACAGGTTCGCATTGGCCACGACGACCTTCTTCGTCGGCACGCTCACTGTCTTGACGGGCACGTTCTGGAGATAGTCATACGTGCCATACGCCAGACCGCCGCCGGCAAGGATGGCCATCAGGAACACGGCAAAAATTCGCACGCGAGTCATAGGGTCACCTCATCAAAATTGCGAGAACGCAACCGGCCGCGATTGCCGGACCGTACGGGAAACGATTGTGCTCACCAGGCGCTTCGATGTCGGCCTTGGCTTCCTGACGCAGGCCGAACAGCCGGGCCGTCAGGCGAAACGTGCGCAGCAGCCGTCCCCGTCGCCACGCGATGAACACGGCCAGCAGCCCTCCGGCGATGGCGGTCATCAGAAAAGCCGG
The DNA here is from genome assembly GCA_963811435.1 of Vicinamibacterales bacterium. Taxonomy (GTDB): domain Bacteria; phylum Acidobacteriota; class Vicinamibacteria; order Vicinamibacterales; family JAMQPK01; genus JAMQPK01. The sequence continues at coordinate 158,611 of CAWERD010000001.1, read as the reverse complement.
AATGATCTGCTCGACACCCAGCACCGCGCCGGCCGCGGCGAACAACTTCACATCCCCGGCTCCCGTGGAGCCCAGCACGTGGCCGGGCAGCATCAGCAGGAAGCCGAGACAAAATCCGAGCAGCGACGATCCGACGGATACGCCGCTGGCGCCTGACGCTGCGAGTACCACGCCAGACGCCGTGACTCCCAGCGAGATCCCATTGGGGATCTTCCGGTGCGCCGAATCGACGAGTGCCGCGGTGCCGAGTCCGGCGCAGAGCGCCGTCAGCACGACCGCGTCAGAAGTCCATTGCAGCAATGGCCCCCCAAAACACTTGAGTGATCTGATTTGCCAGGACCACCACCGTCGCCAGTGCGACGAGTGCAATCAACGACGCCAGCATTGCGTACTCGAGCAGGTCCTGGCCCTCGTCACGCTTGCCCAAGCTCAGCAGCCAGATCATTGGTTCCTCCCTTAGTAGTCGATGTCGAAGTCGAAGTCGCGAGGGTCCGCTGAGAACAGCGGACCCTCACAGGAACGCGGAGACGCGCGTGTTACGGGAGATCGGTAACGATCTGGTTGAAGATCTCGTCGACCTTCACACCGGCCGCGGTCACGGCCGTGACCGCAACGATCGCGATCAGCGCCACGAGGAGCGCGTACTCGAGAAGATCCTGTCCGTCTTCGTTGCGACGGAACGAATGAAACAGCCGAGTCGTCAAGTTGAGCAGCATGTCTTTCCTCCCTTTTGTGCGCGCCGCTGAAGGCGACGCGACCGGGCCCTACAAACGCAACGGCCGTACCACGCGAGCGCGTTCGAGCGCGCAATCGTCGCAAGTTGTTTCGCTGCAAGCGGGTTACCGGCGTCAGAATTACCGGCCGTGCGTCAGGCGTGCACGAATCAGCACACGGCTTTATCGACAAACTTCGTGTACGAAACGACCGAGTTCGTGATTTGCGCAGGACGAACCCGGGCCGCACTCTTTTTGTAACTGGGATGCGCGAATTGTCGTTGGAGTGCGCGCACGTTGCGATCGAAAACGGAACACACGCTGGAAAAGATCAACGGATGTGGGGAGTTACATGCGCGCCGCAAAAGGTACGCTCATTGCGAACGTTACCGAGTGCCCAGAAAGCTGAGGGATTTTGCGCTCACCATCGTCACGCTGCTCGTGCTGTTTGGCGGGCTGGCGTCGATCAGCCCGCGGTTACGCGAGCAGACGGCGCAGATGGTGTCCGAGCCCGGATTCAGCTCGTTCCGCGGGATCGCCACCAACGCCGTCGTGACGGGGTACTCATTTGTGGGTGACTACGCGGACTATCACACGTACCTGTTCACGTTTCTCGTCGCGGCCTGCGTGTTCGCCGTGCTGATGATAAGGATCATCTCGTGAGCGTCATCCTCGTGATCCAACCGGACGCGGCGCAGGGGCGCGTGCTGCACGACATGTCACGGCGGATTGGCGCCGAGCTGGTGATCGTGGATTCGACCAGGAAAGCCGTCGACGCGATCGCGCGCCAGGTGCCCGACCTCATCCTGCTGAGCGCGTTCCTCTCGCCAAGAGATGAAGACACGCTCATCGGCCGGCTGCGATCGCTCGAGGGTGCCTCGCATCTCCAGACGATGACGATTCCGCAGTTCCGGACGGGTGAGGAGAAAGTCAAGAAATCAGGGTTCGGGTTCCGCAAGAAGCAGAAGGCGGCGGCTCCGGTGGGAGCCGATCCGTCAGCCTTTGCCGATGAAGTCGTGGCCCTGCTCAACCGGGCAAGCGAGATCCGTAACCGTCCGCCCTCCTCGGAGCCCGTCAGAAGTGTAATCGCACGGGATCCGGAGCCTGCCGCGCCCGTCGCCGCACTAATAGAGGATGAGGAGCCGGAATCGGTCTTTATCAATACGCTCGTCGACGATGAGCCATCCATCGCATCGCCGGACGGCATCGCTGAATCGGTCGTGATGGACGAACCGGCCTTTGCGGCGGACGCCGCCGCTTCCTCGTATGCGGACGACTCGGGTTTCGCCTACGCACCCGCCGAGCCGTCCGAGAACTCATTGCCGCCGGCCTTCGCGGCCGAGGCCGCTTCCGTTTTTGCGTCGAGCGCCTCCGCCTTCGCGGCCGACGCCGCTTCGGCGCGACAGGCTCCGGTGCCCGCGGCGAGACCGGCGCCTTCGATCGCCGAGGAGATCGATCAGCTGGTGCGGCAGCTCGGTCTCGACGTCAAGTTTGCCGAAATCGATACGGCGCCCGCTGCTCCCACCCAGGTGATCTCGCACGACACAGCCGACGACGATATCTTCGACTTTGGCGCGTCGCTGGATCGCGCACGCAACAGGGCGATCAGCCGATCTGACGAGGTCGTCCTGACGCAAACCGCCGACGCCGAGGCGATTCGCGAATCGGCGCTGGCTGAAGCGCGGGCAGAGGCCGAGCGCCAGGCGCGTGAAGCACGGGAAGCGAGCGCAGCGGAGATTGCGCGCGTCCAGGCAGAAGCCGAAGCCGCGCGGAAAGCCGCTGAAGCGCGAGCCGCCGCCGAGCGGCAAGCTCGCGAGGCACTCGCGGCCGACCTCGCACGTGCACAGGCCGAAGCCGAACGGCAACGCGAAGCGGCGATCGCCGAAACGCGAGCCGCAGCCGAGCGGCAGGCTCGTGAGGCGCTGGCGGCCGACCGTGCGCGTGCCCAGGCCGAAGCTGAACGGCAGCGCGAAGCGGCCATCGCGGAAACGCGAGCGGCAGCCGAGCGAGAGGCTCGCAAGGCGCTCGAGGCCGACCTCGCGCGGGCGCAGGCCGAGGCCGAGCAGAAGCGCCTGGCGGCGATCGCCGAAGCGCGGGCCGCTGAAGCGCGAGCCGCAGAAGAGCGAAAGGCGCGGGAAGCGCTGGCAGCCGACCTCGCACGTGCGCAGGCCGAAGCTGAGCAGAAGCGCCTGGCGGCGATCGCCGAAGCGCGTGCCGCTGAGGCGCGAGCCGCAGAAGAGCGGAAGGCGCGAGAGGCGCTGGCGGCTGACCTCGCACGTGCACAGGCGGAGGCCGATCGGAAGCGCGAAGCCGCGATTGCCGAAGCGCGGGCCGTCGCAGAACGAGAGGCTCGAGAAGCGCTGGCGGCCGATCTCGCGCGCGTGCAGATTGAAGCCGAGCAGATGCGCCAGCGGGCGATTACCGAGGCCCGCGCCGCTGGTGAGCGCGAAGGGCGTGAAAGTCTCGAGGCCGAAGTCGCCCGCGTCCGGTCCGAGGCCCATTCGACCTTTGCCGATGCGCTAAATAAGGTGAAGGGAGAGGCGCAGGAATCTGAGCGCCGCCGTGCCGAGGCCGAGCGCGTCAGCGCGCATGCCCAGGAAGCCTTTTCACGCGAGCTGCTGAGGGTTCGCACGGAAGTCGAGCAGTCGATGGCGGCTCAGCTCGACGCGGCCCGGGCCGAAGCGGAACGGATCCGGTTAGCGGAAGAGGAAGTCATTCGCGAGCGGGCCGCGATGGAAACGCAGCTCAAGGCCGAGCTCGATCGGCTCCGGTTCGTGACGACGCAGGCGCGGAAAGCCGACGAGTCGGAGACCAAGAAAGCGGCACAGCAGATCAAGCATCTCGAGGCTGAGCTCGCGACCGTTCGCGCGAAGGCGGAAGAGCGCGCAAAGGCGGAAGAGCGCGAACGAAAGGGCAACGAGCTCCAGGAGTTGCGGGCTCAGATGGCCGAGATGCGCGAAGCCGCGGCACAGCATGCGCGGGCAGCCGCGGCCGAAGCCGTCGCTGCGGCTGTGGCCGCCGCTACACCTCGCCAGACCGCCGTCATCACGCAGTTTCCGTCGCGTGAGATGGCGAAGATCGCGCCGGCAGAGGTCGAGGAAGAAACAGTCGAGCGAAAGAGCCGGGACTATCTCAGCCTGTGGCTGCCGAAGTCGTCGTCCCAGCCGGTCGAGGCCGGCGAAGTCCTGGAATCTGACGATGCAGAAGAGAGCGTCGCCGTCGCGAATGTACGGCGCCACGCCAAATGGGCATTGCCCGCGGCCGCCTGCCTCATCTTCGTCGTGAACACCGGCACGATCAGTACCGTGTCGAGGCTGGTGCAGCCCGCCGAAGAAACGAAACCGTCACTCATCGTCGAGCCTCTGAAGGAAGACACGCCCTTCATCGAGGTCGTCGAGAAACGGGTCGGCAAGCTCCAGGTAGACTCGACACCGGCTGGTGCCGAGGCGATTCTCGACGGGCAGAGCTACGGAAAGACGCCGTTGACCATTCCCGATCTCGACGTCGGCCTCCATACGCTGCAGCTGAAGAGCAGTGCCGGGACGATTACCCGGAAAGTCACCATCAAAGCCAACCAGACGACGCAGCTGGCCGAAGGGATTTATTCGGGCTGGCTCGCACTGTTCAGCCCGATTCCCGTGAAAGTGGTCGTCGATGGTGTGCCGGTGACCCTCACCGATGAAGGTCGCGTCATGGCGGCGCCCGGCGCTCACGTCGTCGAGTTCTTCAACGAGCAGTTCAACTATCGCGTCACCGAAAAGCTCGATGTGCGCCCGGGAGAGACGACGGCGCATACGTTGAAGATGCCCACGGGCACGGTCCGGGTGACGGCGCCGGAGGGCGTGACGATTTTCGTGGACGGTCATCCCACAGCCAACATCCCGAGCGAAGGGATGTCGGTCGCGATCGGTTCGCACGAAATCAGCGGGCGGCATCCCGATTTGGGTGAGCGCCGCATGCCGGTCGACGTGAAGCACGGCAGCCTAACGGAAGTGATACTTCGATTCGAATAGTTATGGCACAGGACAAGAATTTCGTTGCGCGTGACGTGGAAACCGGCGTCATCGTCGCCAATCGGGTGACGGTCGCGTCGCGACACCTCGAACGGGCGGTCGGGCTGCTGGGCCGCAATCATCTCGAAGCGGGCGAGGCGCTGTGGATTACGCCCTGCCATGGCGTGCACACGTGGTTCATGCGATTCACGATCGACGTGCTTGCGATGGACGCGAACGGCGTCGTGGTCGACGTCGTGTCGTCAATGAAGCCATGGCGGATGCGGTTGCCGAAGCCGGGAGCGACCAGCGTCCTCGAGCTGCCTGCCGGTACCCTCGTGAGCGCCGGGACGAAGATCGGCCACCGGGTCCAGATCGAAGGATTGAACTCGGCGGTCACGCCGGCATTGAACTACGCGTAGCGGATCGATCGCACGCCGAGATAGAGCAACCAGCCTGCAGGACCGAACAGGAACGTCAGAATCAAGCACGGTACCAGCAGCAGGTGAGGGATCCCGCGCTCGCGCGAGTCGCGTGCCTCCCAGGTTCCGACCAGCAGGTCGAACGCGAGATAGTGGATCCATCCTGCCAGCAGCATCCATGGGCTGCTGCTGAAAAGGAGTGCGACGTCGTCGAGCGACGAAAATCCTCCCTCAGCGCGTGCAAAGAACATCACCACAATCACCAAGTAGAGGGCCGCGAACGCCGCCGGCACGGCGACACCGGCAATCGTGCGGCTGACCCATTTCTTTCCGGGCAGCACGACGAGCAGCAGCCAGCAACAGAGCGCGACGAAGTTCGCGACCGAGAAGATTTGATGCGGCGACATCGTTCAACTCTTCAATACACAATCGCGTGAACGCGACGAGACTCGGAGCGGGATGCCGACAGCCAGACGGCACCGGCCGTCAGGATGGCCCATGACGCCATCGCGACAAGCGTGACGCCGTCGGGGCTCGTCACCGACTGCCCGCGAAGTGCCTGCCACAGCAACATGCCAAACAGCGCTGCATAGCTCGCCGACAGCGTCAGGACGAGACGGATCCGGCTGGCCTCATTCCACCCGCGCCGAGAGAATGCGAACGCGAGCAGGGGCAGCAGCTGCAGCGAATGCATACCAATGAAGTGCGCGACACGAATGTCGCCATGCTCGGTGCTCCAGCCGGTACCGGCGAGACCAGGTCCGCCGTCGGCAGCACCAACCGTGTGCGCACCGGCCACCGTCATGCGATGGCCGGCCCTGGCCGCTTCGAGCTGAGCGCTGGTGGGTCGTGTCATCAGGCCACCCGTCAACGCACCGACGATCATGATCGTCATCCCGAGGCGGAGCGCCCACCCCATCGCGCGATCGGTAAACCTCTGTCGCCAGAGCGCGACAGCCACGGCAATCGTCGAGCACGTCTGAACGACGATGGCCAGGCCCATGATTGTGAAGACCACACCGTCGAAAAGCGTCCCCACGTTGAAGTGGCTCGTCGTGCCGCGCCACGCCTGCATGTTGATGAGGACGATCTCGACCAGGAGCGTCACGGTCGTGATCCAGCTCACGGTCCTTCGCGTCCTGACCCACTCGGGCAGGTACGTGAATACCCATGCGAGGGTGAGCGTGAAGATGGCGATCGAGGCCGCGAACTTCGCCGGCTTGAGCCATGCGGGTGCGCCGAGAATCTGACGCGGATCGACGACGAGCGCGATGCCGGTCGCGCCCAGCAGTCCGATCATGAAGAGCCCAACCGCGGTGAGACGGCTGTCTGTCTGCCACAGGGTTTTGAGCGTGTTCTTCAGCATGTTCAGCCTCTCTCTGCCGGGTCTCACAAGCAAGACCAGGCCTACATAGTAGGGCGGGTCCTGAAGTTTGGACCCGCCTCGGGCGGCGCTCAATGTTGCCACCGTCAACATCAATATACCCATGTATGTTGACATTGTCAACATTGGGGCGTACGATGCGTTTATGGCCAGAAAACGTCAGGATCGCTACCACCATGGCGACCTCTCCCGGGCGCTCCTGCTGGAGGCAGTACGCACCATCCAGAAGGGCGGCGTGGGGGCGTTGACGCTGCGCAAGGTCGGCGAGCGGCTCGGCGTGTCGCGCACCGCCCTGTACCGCCACTTCGCCGACAAGTCGGCGCTGCTGGCGGCCGTGGCCAGCGAGGGGTTTCGCATGCTGCGCCAGAGCACGCAGGATGCATGGGAGCAGCATGGCGGAGGAGGCGAGGGCTTCGAGGCGATGGGCGCCGCGTATGTGCATTTTGCCGTCGCGCATCCTTCTCATTACCGGGTCATGTTTGGCGGGTTCGTCAGAGAAGGTGCGAGCGATTCGGAGGTGGCGCGCGAAGGCGGCGGCGCGTTTCAGGTGCTCGTAGACGCCATCGTCTCGTTACAGGCAGAGGGCATGCTCCGCAAGGATCACCCGCTCGAGCTGGCGCAATACATCTGGGCCAACGTGCACGGCATCGCAATGCTGGCGATTGACGGACAACTCAAGCAGCCCATCGATGACGTCATTCGGTTTTCCAACGAAAGGCTGAGGACCGGGATAGGGGCAATCGGAAGTCAGTAGTCAGTCAGCAGTCGGCAGCCAGCAGTCGGGAGTCGTAAAGTCCACAGTCGAGTAGAATGCTGGCCGCATGAGAGCAGAGTGGCGCGCGAAGAGGTAGTCGAAGCCCGCACAGGACTCGACCCGTGGGTGCGCGCCGAGCTGCCCGATCCGCCGGTGCCGCGCGGCATTGGCTGGATCAAAGTCGTCGGACCAGGTGTCATCGTGCTGGGCCTGTCGCTCGGTGGTGGCGAGTTTCTCCTCGGGCCGACGGCGTTCGTTCGATACGGGCTCTCGCTCCTCTGGATCACGCTCGTTTCCGTCTACTTCCAGACCATCTTCAACACCGAGCTGATGCGCTACACGCTCGCGACGGGTGAGCCGGCGTTCACCGGCTTCATGCGCACGCGTCCCTCGCGCGCGTTCTGGTCGTGGTTCTACGTGATCATGTACCTGCTGCAGGTGGGATGGCCGTATTCTGCCGGGCTGTCAGCAGGCGCGATGTTTTTCCTGGCGACGCGGCAAGTCGCCACGACGGCAGATGCGTCGACGATTTATCAAATCGGCGTCGGCTCGTTTCTTCTCTGCATCGTCCTCTTGACGCTGGGGCGCCGCATCGAACGCACACTCGAGCTGCTCAACTGGGTGATGGTGGTCGCCATCCTCGGCGGTTTCTTTGTGCTCGGACTCTTCCTGGTCCCCGGTCCAACCTGGACGGCCGCCCTTGTGGGCCTGGGCGGATTCGATCTTCCACACCGAACATTCACTTTCGTGCCGGCCAATGCCGACTTTCTCTTGCTGGCCGCGCTGGCGGGCTATTCCGGCGCCGGAGGCATGGTGAACATCGCGCTGTCGAGCTGGGCGCGCGACAAGGGATATGGGATGGGGCAGCGTGTCGGATACATCCCGGCCGCGGTTGGTGGGCACAAAGTGAAGCTCGCGCACACGGGCTACATTTTCACGCCCGACGCCGCCAACATGCGCCGGTGGCACGGCTGGTGGCGGATCGTGCGCGCGGATCAGTGGGGAGTGTTCTTTGTCGGTGCGTTGCTCGGCATGGTTCTGCCGGCCGTGCTGTACGTCACCGTCGTTCCGGGCGGGACGAACATGCAGGGCATCGGCATCGCTGCAGCGCTCGCGTCGGCCGTGGGCACGAGAGCTGGAGCCACCGCTGGGATCGTCGTCGCGGTACTCGCGACATGGATTCTCTTCAAGACGCAACTCGACATCATCGAGAGCATGGTGCGATCGATCACGGACATCCTGTGGACCGGCAGCCTGCGCGTTCGCACATGGAGCCGCGGCGACGTGCGCGTCGTCTACTACGGCGCGCTGGCGGTGGTCTGCCTCTGGGGTATTTTCGCGCTGCGCCTTGCGCAGCCCATCATCCTCATCATGGCCGCGGCCAACATCGCCAGCCTGGTGTTTACGATCGCCTCGATCCATCTGCTGTATGTGAACACTCGACTGCTTCCTGAAGGACTCCGCCCGCCGATGTGGCGCCGTGTCGTGCTCGTCGCGATGTCGGTGTTCTACGGTTTCTTCACGATGCTGTCTCTCAGCGCGCTGTTGTAGTGCACGACTTCAGTCGCGCCCGTGCAACGAAGTAAGATGTAGGGCTCATGAAGCTGGCGACGTTCCAGATATCCACGGCCGTCGGCCCCGTCCGGCGCATCGGCGCGGCGGTCGACGGCAGATTGATTGATTTCGTGGCAGCCTATGCGGCGCATCTCGAGCACGCCGATCCGGGTTGTGATGCGCAGCGTCTCGCCGGCCTGTTGTTCCCACCTGATATGGTCGCGTTTCTCGGAGCTGGCGACATCGGCCGGAAGGCGGCCGACCAGGCGATCGCGGTGGCGGCGAAGACGCCCGACGCATTCGGTGCTCGCACGAGCTACGCATCGAGCGAGGTGACGCTGCTCGCGCCTGTTCCACGGCCGCGTGTCATTCGCGACTTCCTGACCTTCGAAGGCCACATGCTGACGGCCGGCAAGGCGCTTGGGCGGCCGTCGATTCCACCGGTGTGGTACGAAGTGCCTGCGTACTATAAAGGCGACCCCGACACGATCTCGGGACCCGAAGACGTCATCGAGTGGCCGAAGTACTGCGAGAAGTTCGATTTCGAGCTCGAGCTCGCTGTCGTCATCGGCCGCCGCGGAAAGAACATCAGCAAGGCAGACGCGAGCCGCTACATCGCCGGGTACACCATCTGGAACGACTGGAGCGCGCGCGATCAGCAGATGAAAGAAGGACCGCTCGGCATGGGGCCGAGCAAGGGCAAGGATTTCGACACCGGGAACACGATCGGCCCGTATCTGGTGACGCCCGACGAGCTCGACGTCGGCAATCTCCGGATGACGGCGAAGATCAACGGCGAAACCTGGACCGATTCGACGAGCCGCGGCCGGCAGTTCTCGTTCGAGGATCTGATCGTGCACGTCTCGCAGAGCGAGACGATCCATCCCGGTGAACTGTGGGGATCGGGGACGACCACCGGCGGCAGCGGCCTCGAGCTCGATCGATGGCTGAAGCCGGGAGACGTCGTGGAATTCGAGATCGAAGGCATTGGCATCCTGCGAAACCGTATAGAGAGGAGATAAGCGATGTACGTCGTGGCTGCGGAATACAAAGTGATGGAGGGCAAGGAAAAGGAAGTGATCGACATCCTCAAGAAGATGATCCCGCTCTCGCGCGCGGAACCGGGTTGCAAGCTGTATATGGTGAACCAGTCGCCAGAGGACCCGCGCAAGCTGCTGCTCTACGAGCAGTACGTGAACGAGGACGGCTACAAGGCCCACCAGGCGACCGACGCGTTCAAGGAAAACATTCTGGGCAAGGTGGTGCCGCTGCTCGAGAGCCGCGTTCGCAACTTCTACGAGGTTGTCGAGCCGTGATGAGCATTCTTCAGGCCCTGGCCGTTGTGCTCGTGACGGCCTCATCCGTGTTTGCTCAGACGCCGCCGGCGCAGGGAACCCCTCCGCCGCAGGCGCCAGGAGCTCCCGGGCGAGGGCGACAGGGCCCGCCACCGCTCGGGCCGAACGGGACGAGAGATCCGTTCCCGACGCCGATTCCCGCTGAAGAAGGCGTCATCAAAGTGAACTTCGTCGAGTTTGCCGCGCTGCCCGACGTCGAAGGCAACACGGCGCGCCCGATGCTGATGAGCTATGAGCCGGGCACGCGCCGGCTGTTCGTCAACGATATGCACGGCGCGTTGTATTCCGTCAGCCTCGACGGCAAGTCCGTGGTGCCGTATCTCGATCATCGCGACCCGCGGTGGAATCTGCAGGTGCAGTTTCAGAACTTCGAGCGTGGATTCCAGACCTTCGCGTTCCATCCGCAATTCAACCAGCGCGGGGCGGGCGGCTACGGAAAAATCTATACCTACACGGACACGAGCAATCAGGAGCCGCCCACCGACTGGGCGCCTCCGGGCGACCGCAAGTCGCATCACGCGATGCTGCTCGAGTGGACCGCAAAGAACGCGGCGGCGGCCACCTACGACGGCGACGCTCCTCGCGTGCTGATGCGATGGCAGCGGCCGTTTGTGAATCACAACGGCGGACAGCTCGGCTTCAATCCCCTTGCGCGTCCGGGCAGCGCCGACTATGGCCTGCTCTATCTCGGGAACGCCGATGGCGGCAGCGGCGGCGATCCCATGAATCTGGGCCAGAACCTTGGTTCCGCGTTCGGCAAAATTCTTCGCATCGATCCGCTCGGCAACAACAGCCTGAACGGGAAGTACGGCATCCCGAAAGACAACCCGTACGCCAACGACAACGATCCCGGCACGCTCGGTGAGATCTACGCGTACGGTGCGCGCAATCCGCAACGCTTCGCCTGGGACTCGAAGACCGGCACCATGTACATGGCCGACATCGGCCAGGGCATCGTCGAGGAAGTGACGCGCGTCACCAAGGGCGCGAATCTCGGCTGGCGCGTGTGGGAGGGCAGCTACAGGTTCGTCAACGGCTCGGAAGTCAGCACCGACACTCCTCGGAGCGATCCGAAAGTGACGTATCCCGTGGTCGAGTTCGCCCAGCTCGATCCGCTGCTTCAAAACAGCTCTGCCGTGACGATGGGATATGTATATCGGCACAGCCGGTTGAAGCCGCTGGCGAATCTGCTGTTGTTCGGCGACAACCCGTCGGGAGAAATGTTCTACGTGAACGCCGACAAGCTGCCACCCAACGGCGGTCAGGATGCGATTCGGCGCATGCTTTTCAATGACAAGGGGCAAACAAAAACGCTTCTGCAGCTCGTCACGGAAAAGAACCTGGCGCAGGGCAGGAAACCCTCGCCCCGTGCGGACCTTCGCTACGGTGAAGGTCCGGACGGCCGGATCTTCATCCTTAACAAGTGGGATGGAGTGATCCGGGAGATCGTGCCCTAACTCGCGAAGATGTTGCACTAAGCAGCAGAACGCCGCGATCTTGCGCCGAGCGCCAAGAGCGCGAGGCGGCAGGTCGTGGGGGTGGGGCCCCACGACAACTAAACAATGGACTATCAATTGAAGGGAAAATCCGCGCTCGTCTCAGCCGGCGCTCATGGCATCGGCGAGGCAATCGCGGATTTGCTGTCTCAGGAAGGCGCGCACGTCGTCGTCGCGGATCACGACGAGGCGGTGCTGCGGGAGAAATCAAAGAAGTGGCAGGGCACAGTTGCGGCGAATCTGTCCACTGGAGCAGGAGTCGATCGTGCCGTCGCGTACGCGCTCGATACGTTCCACGGCCCGCCTGACATACTCATCAACAACCTCGGCGTCGGCGATGCCAGGCCGTTCACGCAGATCTCGGACGAGCAGTGGGCGCACTCGTTCCAGATCAACGTTATGGGTACCGTGCGGATGTGCCGTGCGCTTATCCCGCAAATGGCAGCGCGCGGATCGGGATCGGTGGTCAACACCGGCTCCGATCTTGCGAAGCAGCCGGAACCCGGTCTCATGGACTACGGCGCGTGCAAGGCCAGCCTGCTGTACATCACGAAAGCCCTGGCAAAGGAATACGCAACGAAAGTGCGCGTCAACACCGTGCTGCCCGGCCCCATCTGGTCACGTATGTGGACACGCGATGGCGGCATCGTCGATCAATTGATGCAGCACTACGGGCTCGATCGTGATGCCTCGGTCAGGAAGTTTCTGGAAGATCGTCAGATGCCGCTGGGCATTGGCAACCCCGAAGACGTTGCGCACGCCGTTGTGTTTCTCGCATCGCCCCTTGCGAAGTTCATCACCGGCGCGAGCCTGGATATCGGCGGGACAATACGGGGGCTGGTCTAGGGTGATCTCAGTCATGGCAGATGGCAGATGGCTGATGGCAGATGGTTTCAGTACGTAGTGTCCGGCTTTAGCCGGACCCGCGTTGACGGGTAAATACAGCACCCGTATCGGAAGTATTAGCACGTGAAGGAGTTCCCATGTCATTCCTCCGAATCGTCTCGGCGGTCGCGCTGATCGGAGCGTGTGTATTCGCTCAGTCTCCGACCGATCCGTTCGCGACGCCCATCAACGAGACCGATGTCGTCAAGGTGAACTACGTCGAGGTTGCGACGCTTCCCGATCTCGGAGGACCCATGCCGGCCCGGCCGATGCTGCTCGCCGACGAGCCAGGGACGCAGCGGCTGTTTGTCAACGATATGCGCGGACCCCTTTACACGATGCCCAGAAACGGCAAGGCCGTGACGGTATATCTCGACATCAACGATGCGAAGTTTGGCGTGAACGTCAACTCGCAGGGCAACGAACGCGGATTCCAAAGCTTTGCGTTCCACCCGCAGTTCGGCCGGACGGGCACGCCTGGCTACGGCAAGTTCTACACCTACACGGATACGGCGAACATGCCTCCCTCCGTCGACTTCAAGCCTGGTGGAGGACAACACACGCACGACGCGGTGCTGCTGGAGTGGACCGCAAAGAATCCTGCTGGCGCCACATATGACGGGGGCGCGCCGCGCGAGCTGATGAGATTCGAGCACCCGTTCGGCAACCACAACGGCGGGCAGCTCTCGTTCAACCCGCTCGCGGCGCCGAACAGCGCGGACTTCGGCCTCTTGTACATGGGGCTCGCCGACGGCGGCAGCGGAGGCGACCCGCTCAACAACGCCCAGAATCTCAGCTCGGCATTCGGCAAGATGTTCCGCATCGATCCGCTCGGCAAGAACAGCTCGAACGGCAAGTACGGCATTCCCAAGGACAATCCGTTCGCAGGCGACAACAATCCGAACACGCTCGACGAAATCTATGCGTACGGCGTGCGCAATCCACAGCGCTTCGCCTGGGATTCGCGGAATGGCAATTTGTACCTCGCCGACATCGGTCAGAACATCGTCGAAGAGGTGAGCCAGGTGACGAAGGGGGCGAATCTGGGATGGAACAAGTGGGAAGGCAGCTACGGATTCATCAGCCGCCAGGCGGTCAGCCTCGAAAACCCTCGCGGCGACAAGACCGTGACCTACCCGCTTGCCGAATACGGTCAGATCGATCCGCTGCTGCAACCGCAGTCGGCGGTGACGATGGGCGTCGTCTATCGAAAGAAGGACATCCCGCAGCTTTCAAACCTGCTGATTTTCGGCGACAACCCGAGCGGCGAGATTTTCTACGTGAATGCCGACAAGCTGCCGAATGGCGGACAGGATGCGATTCGGCGCATCCTCTTCAATGACAAAGGCGAGACGAAAACGCTGCTGAAGCTGATTCAGGAAAAGAACGTGGCACAGGGCAAGCCGGCTTCCACACGCGCGGACCTTCGCTTCGGCGAAGGCCCGAACGGGGAGATCTACATCCTAAACAAACGCGACGGGGTAATCAGGCAGTTGGTGAAATAGATACCTGCGGTTCTGGGTTCTAGACGTTTGCAGTTCTCGTTGGTGTGGAAGCGGACGTTTTGGGGCTGCATTCACCGTCGTTAGGTCGGATGAATTTGTGCGAGTGCTGGGAGACCAGAACAAATAAGCTGCGACGAGTAACCAGAAGAGCACGCCCCTCCGCCAACAGCCGTATCCACTTCCGCAAAGACGGCAAAAACCAGCGACATCACGCCAAAGCTGACGACGACTACGAGAGGAATACTCAGCGTTTCAGCAACGCGTCTTGGAGTTCCCAGGATTTAGAGGACACCCTTTCGCCGCGGCTTGTGAGCCGCTTCGAATTGCTCTGGACTGACACCGCCCAGATGACTGTGGCGGCGCGTTCGATTGTAGACAGTATCGATGTAATCGGCCACCTCGGCTAACGCCAGCTCTCGGTTCTTGTAGATCGCCTTTCTTGATCCGCTCCTTCTTTAAACTGCTGAAGAACGATTCGGCGAAGGCATTGTCCCAGCAGTTCCCTTCCGACTCAGGTTCCAGGTGATTAGATCGGCAGAATCGCCGCCAGGCGTCGCTGCCGTACTGTGTTCCCTGACGGAGTGAATCACCGTACGGCGTGGTCGTCGGCGCCTCAAAGCCATCAGGACGGCGTGCGGAGCACGAGTTCGCGTTGACTGCGGGGACTTGGGGACCAGCCGACGAACTTGCGCGAGAACAAGTCCATGACGATGGCCACGTAGAGCCAGCCCTGCCACATTCGAATGTACGTGATATCAGTGCCCCACGCCTGATTAGGCCTGGTTACCGTGAACTGTCGTTGGAGAAGGTTGGGGATCAGGACCGACGGCTTGCCAACCGACCACCGTCGCGTGCGATAGCCGCGCGCGCAGATTGGCCTCGCGCATCAGCCGCGCGACGCGGTGCTTGCTGCAGGTCTCGCCCGCCTCACACAAGTCGAGGAAGACGCGACGAGACCCGTAGATGCCCTGACTGGTCGTGAACGACGCGCGAATCAGACGAAGCAGCCGAGCATCCTCCTTTGCGCGGTTCGAGGTCGGCTGCTGAACCCACTCGTAGTAGCCGCTTCAGGACGCGACGGTCGAGTGTCATCAGGATAAGATGAAAATGAGTGCCATGAAGACCCATGTCCAGAATGCTCGGCCAGTTCCGTCTGGATCAGCGTGGCCAAAGTGTCACGCGAACGTGCAGCGCTCGTGATCCAATGGCGGTGTACGCTGTGCGCGCATCAATGGCAGTGGGACAAACCTCCTCGCGCATCGTTGCTCCACGGCGCCGCCGTCGCGCGTAGTTCGTCCAGGGGAACCACAAGAGGGCTTTTGCGGGGAGCTGCCGCACACGCGTCGAAAATGAGAACGCGAGGGCCCGACACAAGCCCTCGCGTCCGTCGGGTGACTATTCAGAAACGGGAGCCGGGCGGCCAGGCGCCGGTACGCCGGCGAGCCGATCGGTTGCACGCTGTTGCGTTTTTTGAATCAATTCGGGATCCGTAACGCCTCTGGCGATGACCGCGCCCGGGAAGGTCGCCAAGGTCTGGACTGTACGTCTAAGTTCTTGATCGTTGAGGGCCATTGCAAGGTCGATCGCATACCAGAGTGTGGTAAACATCCGTACGCCGTTGTTCAATCGCTGCTCCGCAGCCTCACGAATCTGTGCTAGCGTGCCTGTCGAAAGCGGGCTTCGGTCTTGGCTCTGAACCATCCACATCAGTACCCGGAGGCCGTCCTCTACTGCGTATGAGCTGCTGTCCGGCGACATCACGACCCTGAGAACGTCCGGCGCGGCTTGCTCGCCGAAGGCGGTCAGGGCACGTACCGTCGTAAACATACCCATGGCGTTCGCCAGAGCAGGAATAGCCTTTGGATCGTTGAGTCGGGCGACGGCGCGATGAACGGCAGAGACCGATTCCGGATCCGCCACAGCACCAACAGGCAGATTGTCCCGCCGCGCTTTTGTCCGCAAAGCATTCTGTTGCTCTAGCAGGGCAATCAGTGCCATTCGAAGATCCGGACCGGTCCTCTGCGGTTCGAGGGCGAGTGCGCGTGACAGCGCACCGACTCGTTGTTCCCTATCCACGGACGAGAGTTGTTTCGCGACCACTTGCTGCTCCGCGTCAGACAGGTCGAACGGACGTCGTTGATTGGCATGCGAAGAGCCGCTGATGACAATGACGCCAATGATCGCCAAGGTAAGGCCATCCAGCAATGCGGGAAGTCGGAGTGTCATGGTAGACTCCTTGGATTTTGGTTCGCTACCAGGCTGCATGGTAGTGACGATCTTTTGGATATTCGTCGTAGTCAAACGACTCGTCCGGTGCGGGTCTCGTGGCTTCGGCCGCGGCCTTGAGCACATTAAATTGCTCCTCGGTCCAACTTGACCCGACCGTGCTATACATATCCGCGGCTCTTCCACGCATGTGGTGGCTATTGGGGTCTCCCGAGATATTTGAATTTCCATGTGGGCATCGATAACCTGACGACAGCACGATGGGGTCATCGTAAATGGCCCGCGTCGACAAAAGGCCTAGTTTCAAGCTTTCTCGGATAACTCCCCAGTATGTATGCGGGTTTCCAGGGTTTGTGGGACCCCAATGATCATTCAGTTCACCCCATGTGAAGGTCGGCAGGTACTGATAGTCGTCGGGATGGTACTCAATCTCATTACAGGTCGGAACCGGCGTGATACCAGGCGTGTAGACGACGCCCGTCTGGTACTCGTTGATGATTGTTGACCGCTCATCGTCATCACACTCGCCCTCTCCTGATGGGGGCTCGTTGATGAAGGGTTCGTCGGCGTAGGGCTGATCCGCAACCCTGTCGGTGGCGCACCTCTCACCGGTCGCAAAATTCCAATGAGTGTTATACGAGACCGGTCCAGCTTTCGGCGCCGCCGAATACGGATTAGAGGCACTGTACGAGAGGTGATACGGATAGGTGTCACCGGGCGCCCAGGGGCATTGCACTCCTTCCTGAACGGTTCCAAAGTAGTTGTTTATCCAATTTGCTGTGGGCAGTGGAAACATCACGTACAGCTGTCGCGCGTCAGCCCCTCCACCGTTGTTGAGAATGTTGTTGCCATTTCCCGTGGGAACGACCGAACTGGAAACCTGCAATCGGATTCCGTAATCTCCGTTGCCTTCTATATCTGAGTTCATCACGGACATCGGTGTCCCCGTATATGAACCCGAGTAGTTAACAAAAATCCCAATCTCTGAGTTGTCCTTGATCCGGGGATCTCGCGAATGGCGAGGCGCAGATACGGCCACATTGCGCAACCTCGGTGTTCTTTCGACTATCTGACCGCAAGAGCATCGAGCCGGCGCGGCAAAACATCTCAGCAATCCTGTTGGTTCACATAGGGGAAACCACGGCTTCCACGATTGGACTATTGCATCCGGCTCCAGCGTTTGACCCAGATTCCATCGGTAAGGGTATCAACGGCAAACGATACGGCGGTCCGTTCTCCTCGGCGATTTTCGAAAATTAGGTGAGGATATTCAACCGCGATAATTGGAGACGACATTCAAGCCGGCAGAACATCGGACCGTTTCAGGGAAAAAGTGTCGCACAAGGCAAGCTGGCTTCCACACGCGCGGACCTTCGCTTCGGCGAAGGCCCGAACGGGGAGATCTACATCCTGAACAAACGCGACGGTGTGATCAGACAGTTGGTGAAATAGATACCTGCGGTTCTGGGTTCTAGGTTCTACGTTCTGGGTTCCGGTTCTCGAGTCAGAATCCGACTGAGAACCCGGAACCAAGCTGGTTCTACGTTCAAGAACCGGAACCCAGAACGTAGAATCCAGAACCTGGAACCGTTCGCTCACTGAGACAGTCGCAGCTTCCCCGCCCGTGCGCAGTGTTCTGCGATCGTGAAATAGTTCTGCACGGTCTTCGCGCCAAGCACGTACGGATGCGGAGCGCCGGCCGCGCGCTTGGCAAGACGCGCCTGCTTGTCGTCCGACCCATCCCAGCTCGGGTGATTCGATAAGAACACATCCGCGCCGGCCTTGGCGGCTGCCTCCCGGAATCTCTGCGCCGATGCGATGTAGGCGTCGAACCAGTGCGATGCCGGCCGCTCCGGCGTAATCGTGAAGTTGAAACCGGTGCCGCCCCACAGCGCCGCGACGTGCGGTTTGCCGTTGTCCTTCACCGGCACAATCGTCGACATCGTGCCGGGCGTGTGACCGAACGTGTGAATGAAGGTCAAAGTCGTATCGCCGAGCGTCAGTTGCTGCCGGTCGGCGACCACCATGTCGCGTTTCGGCTTGGGCCAGTTCTGCGTGTTGCGCTCGAGCATGTCCCAATCTGGCGCGGTCAGCAACACCCGGGCACCGAACCTTTCCTGCAGGTACCACGCGCCACCTGCGTGATCGCGGTGTGCATGGCTGACGACGACATACTTGATCTGAGCGGGGTCGAGTCCAAGCTTCCTCAGGCCGCCAACCACCTGTTCTTCGACCGAGTAGTCGTAGATTGGATCGATGATGATGATGCCGGCAGACGTCGTGACCGCCCACGACGAGTATTCGCGCTCGCCCACGTAGTAAAGGTTGTCGAACACCTTCATCGGCTCCCGCGCCCAACGCGATCGATCGGGAGCAGCCTGAGGCCCGCGTGCGGGCTGTGCCGCGCCGCCGACAGGCGCCTGCCCGCCCCGGCGAGGCGGAGGCGTTGCGCGTGCGGCCTGTTCGGGGGTGCAGAGATTGAAGATCGGTGTCGGATCGGCGGCCGCCAGGGCTTTTGCCGCGGCGACGTGTGAATCGACCGTATCGGCAGATTGGGCTGAGAGCGTTGCGCCGAGCATGAACATGAACGCCAGTCGTTTCATCGCAGCCTCCTGGGCCTCGCGTTTCGGTTTTCGGGAGATTTTACTGTTATATTGCCGCCGCACTGCCAATTACCGATAATCGATTATCACATTGCGTCCCAACCCGCTCCTCGACTTCGGGATCGACAAAGACCGGCTTGGTTACATCGGCCATGAACTGCAGCGTCCAGAGTGCATCCTGGCCGAGCCTGATGGCGTGTTGTGGGTCGCCGACGCTCGCGGGGGGGTCGCCCGGATCGCCGCCGACGGGAGCCAGCAAATCGTCACGCAGAAGATGTCGGGCCATTTTCAGGATGCGGGTTCGGAAGCGCTTCGCTACCTGCACGGCACGCTGCCCAACGGGCTCGCGTTCGACCGGAATGGAGATTTTCTCGTCTCGAATTTCGGCACCGATCGCCTCGAGGCGATGGGGCGCGACGGGTCGACACACGTCATGGCCGACACGATCGACGGTGCGCCCATCGGCAAGGTGAACTTCGTCCTCCGCGATTCGCGCGAGCGCATCTGGATTACGGTGTCGACCAGGATCACGAACTGGATGCACGCACTGAGGACCGACCTCGCAGACGGCTTTCTCGCGCGCTACGACCGTGGCGCCTTCCGCATCGTCGCCGACGGCTTTCACTTCACGAACGAGATCCGTTTCGACGCCCGGGAAGAATGGTTATACGTCGCCGAAACGACCGGCGGCCGGATTACGCGGCTGCGAATCGACGAATGCGGTGGCGTGCGGGAACGTGAGATCTTCGGGCCGGCCAGCCTGGGGAAAGGCGCGTGGCCCGACGGGATTGCGTTCGACAGCCATGGAAACCTCTGGGGAACGATGGTCTATTCCGACAAGCTGTTCGCGTTGACCCCCGAGGGCGATCTGCGCCTGCTGCTCGACGAAGGGGATCCCGAGCGTGTTGGCGCGCTCGAGCGCGCGTTCTTGCGCAATGAGGTCACCGAGGAACTGCTCTTTGCGACCGGCCGCGGAGTGGCGCCCTGGATGGCGAGCGTCACGTTCGGTGGGCCCGATCTGCGTACCGTCTACATCGGCTCGCTCAAGGGGAAACGCATTCCATTTTTTACGGCGCCCGTTCCCGGACTTCCGATGGTCCATTGGAACGAGCGAGCAGTGGCACGACAGGGCTGAAGCCCTGTGCCACCGATACGACAAAACGACATCGCTAGAGCCCTGTGCACCGAGGTCAAAATCAGGACGGAGAAAATGCTGAACTACATTGAGGGAACGTGGAGGGAATCGGCGGCGACCGAACGGATTCCCGTGATCAATCCGGCGACGGCGGAAGAGTTGGACCGCACACCATTGTCGCCGGCCAGTGAAGTCGATCAGGCGGTGATGGCTGCGGCGCGCGCGTTTCCGGCGTGGCGCCGGACGCCGGTCACCGACCGTGTGCAATTCCTCTTCAAGCTGAAGGGACTCCTCGAGAGTCATTTCGACGACATCTCCCGCACCATTACCAGCGAGTGCGGCAAGACGCTCGTCGAATCGCGCGGCGAGATGCGCAGAGCGATCGAAAACGTCGAGGTCGCCTGCGGCACGCCGACGCTGATTCAAGGCTATAACTCTGAAGATATCGCCGTGGGCATCGACGAGATCATGATTCGACAGCCACTCGGCGTCTGCGCGATCATCGCGCCGTTCAATTTCCCCGGCATGATCCCGTTCTGGTTCCTCCCCTATGCCGTCTCGTGCGGGAACACGGTCGTGCTGAAGCCGTCGGAGCGTGTGCCACTGACGATGCAGAAAGTCATGG
This sequence comes from Vicinamibacterales bacterium, assembly GCA_963811435.1. Lineage (GTDB taxonomy): Bacteria > Acidobacteriota > Vicinamibacteria > Vicinamibacterales > JAMQPK01 > JAMQPK01. The sequence continues at coordinate 137,962 of CAWERD010000001.1, read as the reverse complement.
GCCTGGTCGATGCGATCGGGCTGCCCGCAGGTGTCGTGAACCTGGTCAATGGCGGTCGCGATGTCGTGAACGCAATGCTCGATCACCCGGCCATCCGCGCTGTCAGTTTCGTCGGGTCGAGCGCCGTGGCCAGGCATGTGTACGCGCGGGCAGCGGCCAACGGCAAGCGGGCGCAGTGCCAGGGCGGGGCAAAAAATCCTGTCGTCGTGCTCCCCGACGCCGACGTGTCGACCGCGTCGGACTTGATTGCCGACAGCGCGTTCGGCTGTGCGGGGCAGCGATGTCTGGCGACGTCGCTGGCCATTACCGTCGGCGAGGCCACGCAGCCGTTCAACCAGGCCATTCAGGAAAAGGCACGCACGCGCGTGACCGGCTACGGACTGGATGAGGGTGTGCAGATGGGCCCGGTGATCACCCCGGAAAGCCGGCAGAGAATCGTCGGCTTGATCGACAGGGCGATCTCCGAAGGCGCGCGCGCCGTGGTGGACGGCCGCAATCCCGATATTCCGCAGTATCGGCGCGGCAACTTCGTCCGCCCGACGGTTCTCGACGATCTGCCGTTTTCGAGCGGCGTCACACAGACGGAGATTTTCGGGCCTGTCCTCTCGATGCATCACGTCAACACGATCGACGAAGCCATCGCGCTCGTGAACACCGGCGCGTACGGCAATCAGGCGTGTTTGTTCACGACGAGCGGCGCGGCCGCGCGCAAGTTCCGTCACGAAGCCGAGGTCGGCAACATCGGCGTGAACATCGCCGTGGCGGCACCGATGGCGTTCTTCCCGTTCAGCGGCGCGCGCGGAAGCTTCTTCGGCGATCTGCACGGGCAGGGGCGGGACGCGATCGAGTTCTTCACACAGGAAAAGGTCATCGTCGAGCGGTGGCCGCAGCAGTGGACGCGCAGGTTCTAAGCCATGTCCAAAACTCCTCTGTACAAGCCGCGTGCGGGCGTCAGATCGCCCGCCTCGACGTCCGACTACCTCCTGCGCCAGGCGATCTACAAACTGCTCGCCGTGAAAGACTCGGACGTTCGTCTCCTCACACTGGAGCAGTGCCGGGACGCCGTCGACAAGAGCCTGCATGCCGGCGGTGCGTTCTCGGCGACGATTCCGCTGGTCACGTTGTTCTATGGCGGTTTCATCGATGTTGACGTCGCAGATCCGACGCGGCCCGGGCAGGATCTGTTCGTGCTCAGCAAAGGGCATGCAGTGGCGGCCCTCGCATCGATCTACGTCGAGCTGGGTTACTTCGACCGCTCGGTGCTTCGCAACTCGCGGTCGTACGCCAGCATCCTGAACGGCCATCCGGGGCCCGTCCTTCCGGGTATACAGATTGCCACGGGCCCGATGGGACAGGGGCTTTCGGTCGCGCAGGGCTTTGCCATTGCCGGCCGCGTGTCGCCACGCTTCGACAGCTATGTCCTGTGTGGCGACGGCGAGTTGCAGGAAGGCCCGATCTGGGAAGCGGTGATGTTCGCCGGCCAGAAGCACCTCGACAATCTGTGCGTCATGGTCGACCGCAACAACGGCCAGCTCGATCTGGCCAATCGGATGATCTTCCCGATGCCCGATCTGGAGAAAGTGTTCGAGGCGTTCAACTGGGAAGTGGCGAGCGTCGATGCCACGCAGTACGACGGCCTGTATGCCGCGCTCGAACGCTTCCGTTTCGGCCCGCGCAACGGCAAGCCGACGGCGATTGTGTGCCACGGCACGAAGGGACATGGCGCACTCTCTGATTTTCTCAACAAGCACAAGGTGACGGTGCCCGATCGTCTGCTCGAGCAGGAGATGGCGCTGCAGAAAGAGCAGAGACAGAACCGCGTTGACGAATTCGCGCGACTGCATAAGAGCCTCGCCGATCGCCCCGAAGGCGGTCAGCTTCAGGACATGCTGATCGAGCTGGCCGCCGAGATGCGCCTCGACCTCCACTCGACGCCGTCGGGATCGCTGTCGCTTTCGCAGGTGATCGGTCCCGTGCTCACGTCGCGGGTACCTCCGCGAGACAAGCGCATCCAGTACGACGCCGCGCAGTTGCCGAGACTCGACCAGGCCAAAGAGTACGCGGCGAGCGACGTCGTCACGCTTGCGATGAAGGTGTTCGCGCGCGATGCGCGTGTGGTGAGCATCGACGCCGATCTCGCGACGACAAGCGGCCTCGAGGCCGGCGTGGCGGCGGTCGACCAGCGCCGCGCGCTGAACGTCGGCGTGGCCGAAGCGAACATGATGGGCATCGGCGAGGCTTTCTCCGCACTTGGAAGCAATACCTGGATCAGCACGTTCTGTCCGTTCTACGACTGGAAGGTGCTGCGCCGCATCGCCGTGGGACATCAGGAACGGCAAGAGGCCATCGACGCGCCCGACGGTTGGTTGAGCGAGGGCCATGGCCTCGACCTGACGATGCTGGCCACCGCGGCGAACTTCGAGACGAGGACCAACGGCGCCACGCACATGGGGAACGACGACTCGACCACGTTCGATGCCGTGGCGCATCTCAGAATCGTCGACGTGTCCTGCCCGCAGCAGATGCTCGCGCTGATGCGCTGGATCATGGACGGCAACCGCGGACTGGTTTACGTCCGGGTGATGCGTACGCCCTCGGCCGTCATTTACCCGGGCGACTACGCATTCGAGTACGGCAGAGGGCATGTTGTCTACGGCACGAAAGACGCCGAAGCGTTCATCGTCAGCAGCGGGCGCGGTGTGCACGAGGCCATTGCGGCTGCGCGGGAGTGCGACGCGCGCGGTGCCCGGGTTGCGGTTGTCGATCTGCCGTCGATTGACGCCGGCCTTCTGACAGATCTCTGTGCATCAGGAAAGCTCGTCTGTATGGCCGAGCAGAACAACGGTTACATTCTCCAGAATCTGCAGAAGATCGCATTCGGGCGCCGCCAGGAACACCCCCAGAACCTGCTGCGGCGGGTGATGGCCATCAACACGCTGGACGCAGACGGGCGTCCTCGATTCATTCACTCGGGCACATACGAGGAATTGATCGAAGCGTTCGGGTTGACCCCTGCAAAAATCGCTTCGGCCGTTGCCGATGCACTAAAGAGGATCCCATGACGGTTCCTGCCATCCATGAAGACGATGCGGAAGATCTCGGCCTGCCGGGCCGCCATCTTCGCTGGCTGATCGCGAAGGACGCCGTGAAGGCGAACAACTGCTCGGCGTGCGTGATTCGTGTCGCTCCAGGCGAGAGGGTGAGGCCGGCGCACTCGCACCCGAACGGTGAAGAAGTGATCTACATCATCACCGGTTCCGGGCGAGTGCTCGTGGCGGGCGAAGTCCGCGACGTCCGGCAGGGGATGGCTGTGTTGTTTCCCCAGGGCGCGGTGCACATGCTCCACAACACGGGGACCGAGGAGATGAAAGTGGTCTGCTTCTTCGCGCCCCCGACGGGACTCGAAAACTACCAGATGCACGAAGGTGTGGACTTCCCGGATTAAGCCTTCGTAGTCCGTGCTTTCCAGATCTTTTCCGGTGTGAGTGGTAAATCGCGGATGGTGACGCCCGCCGCCTGATTGATCGCCGCCCCGATTGCCGCAGCGACGGCGAGCGTCCCGCCTTCGCCGGCACCCTTCGCGCCGTAAGGGCCTGGACCATCCGCGTTTTCGATCAACTCAGAGTGCAGCTCGAGAGGCACATCCTTGATAGAGGGAATTCGATAGTCGAGCGATCCGAGATTGAGGATGCGTCCGTCGGTGCCCAGGAGAAGTTGTTCCATCAGCGTGTGGCCGAGCCCCATGACAGCGGCGCCTTCGTCCTGCGCCTCGACCTGCTGTGGATTCAGCGCCTTGCCGATGTCGCTGACGAGCGCCAGCCTGTGAATCGTCACTTCACCGGTCTCAGGATCGACTTCCACCTCGCACGCCGCGCACATCAGCTCCCAGAACGCTGCGCGCCCGCCGAGGGGATGGCCGGGCTCATACGGATTGCCGGCTTCGCCGATGCCGATCAGCTCGCCACGCGTCGGACCGAAATGCGCCTTGAGCAAATCGGCATGGGGCATGTCTTTCATCGCGCCCTGCGTGGTTTCAACGATCCCGCGGAGTTGAGCCTTGATGCTCGCGCAGGCTTCAATGACGGCGTTCCCCATGAAGACCGTCGAGCGGCTGGCCGACGTCGATGAGTCAAACGGCACGACCGACGTGTCGCCCATCACGATGGCGATGCGATCTGGCGCCACGCCGAGCTCTTGCGCAGCGATTTGCATCAGCACGGTGCGCGCGCCCTGTCCCATGTCGGACGTGCCGCACAGCACAGACACGCTGCCGTCAAAATGCAGCCGTACGAGGGCGACCGATCGCGATGCGGTTGAAGAGCTCTTCAATCCGACCGAAATACCGCGACCGCGATGGGTCGCGAGCGGTGCGTCCCATTTGATCGCCCGGGCGGCTTTCTCGAGCGCCTCGGTCCACTCGCCGTCCGCCGGCGTGTCGTTGGGATTGAACGGTTCCCCTTTGGCCGGAAGATTCCGCCGGCGGATTTCGACAGCATCGATGCCCAGCTTCGCCGCCGCTTCGTTCAATTGCGCCTCCACCGCCCAGGAGGCCTGCGGTGTGCCGAAACCGCGGAATGCCGTGCTCGGTGTCGTATGCGACAGCAGCGCTCGCGCGAGGATGCGCGCATGTTCAGCGCGATAGGGGCCGCACGCGGAATAGCTGGCCTTGCTGACGACACGTGCGCCGATGTCGGCATAGGCGCCAAGCAGAAAATTGGCTTCGATGTCCTGAAAGACGATCCGGCCGTCATGATGGAAGCCGGTGCGCGCGTGAATCCGTGCCGACGTGCGGCGGGCGGCCTGAAACGTCTCTTCGAGAGACAGCACGAGGCGAACCGGTCGCCCAACCGCGAGTGCGAGCCATGCCAGGAGCGGCTCGAACTTCGGCCAGCCCTTGCCGCCGAATCCGCCGCCCGGGTCGGGCGCAATGATTCTGACTCGTGCGATGGGCAGTTCCAGCGCCGATGCGACGACCCGCTGGAGAACATACGGATGCTGCGTGGGACTCCAGATCGTGACGCCGTTCGTGTCGGGCGCGGCGAGAAACGCATGAGGCTCGATGGCGAAATGCGTGACCATCGGGAACGCGTAGTCGTGCTCAATCACGAGATCGGCAGATGCGGCGTCGACGTTTCCCCAGCCGAACTGCCACTGTTGCAGCGTGTTGGTGCGAGCCAGCGGATCGTTTGGCCTGAGCGCTGGATCCTGCACGAGCGGGGCATCGGCCTCGAGCGCCGCCTCCACCGACAATACGGCCGGCAGTTCCTCGAAATCCACACGCACGAGTCGGACCGCTGCGTCTGCCGCGTCTTCTGTCTCCGCGAGCACGACGGCAAGGGGTTCTCCAGAAAACTTGGTTTCGCCGGCCGCGAGCAGCGGGCGATCTGCGTAGACAGGTCCGAAGCGTGGAATGGGTTGGGGAAGATCGTCCGCGGTGAAGATACCGCGCACGCCAGGCACCCGCGCAGCTTCACCAGTATTGATGGCGTTGATGCGGGCATGCGCGCATGTCACCGAGACAAGCTTGACGTGCAGCACGTTGTCGAGGCGGATATCGGCGGCGTACTGCTGGGCACCGGTAACGCGTTCGATGGCGCCGAGACGAGGAAGTGATGAGCCGATGATTGCCATGGTTCTTTACAGGGCTTTAGCCCTGTCTCTCCGCTGCGAGCTGCACAGCACGCACTATGCGGCTGTAGCCGCCGCACCGGCACAAATTGCCCGAAAGACCTTCCTTGATCTCGTCTTCACTCGGGTGCGGATTGGTCGTCAGCAGATATCGGGCCGCGACGATCATGCCCGGAATGCAGAAGCCGCACTGCACGGCACCCGTGTCGACGAACGCCTGCTGCAACGGATCGAGGTGGCCGATCGTGCTCAATCCCTCGATCGTCTGGACGGTTTCGCCATCGCATTCGACCGCGAGAACGAGACATGAGTTGACCGCACGACCGTTCAGCAGCACCGTGCACGCGCCGCATTCTCCCTCGGCGCAGCATTCCTTGGTGCCCGTCAGGTTCAACTGGTCGCGAAGGGCTTCGAGCAGCGTGTGATGGACCTCGCAGTCGAGCGTACGAGGCGTGCCGTTGACCGTGAACGAGATCGTCATGCCGATGCCGGCCCCCCGCGCAGCCGGGCGAGCGCCGTGGTCAATGCACGGCGCGCAAGCACGGGCAGCATGGCCCTGCGATATTCTTCGCTGCCGCGCAGATCGGAGATCGGGCTGGCCTGCTTCAGCGCATCCTGTAGTGGCGCGTCCTGCCGGGTGTGAACGACGAACGGCCGCGGGCCGACCGCCCCGAACGCAAAACGCATGTCGCCGGACTCGCGTACCACGCAGCACAGGCTGACGATGGCCAGGTCGACGCCGTGCCGCCGGGTCAGCCGTTCGAACGCGCTGCCGGTTGGCTCCGTCGGCAGGGGCAGATCGATCGACTCGACGATTTCTCCTGCGGCGAGCGACCGTTCGTCCTGGGCCGGCGAAGAAATCATCCAGCGGCACGGGGCGCGTGCCGTTGAGGCCGACCAGGTTAGCAACGGCGCCGTAGGCGAGAAGGGCCGGTGCCGTGTCGGCGGCCGGCGACGCGTTGCAGATGTTGCCGGCCAGCGTCGCACGATTGCGAATCTGCACCGATCCGACGACCAGCGCCGCCTCGATGAGCGCCGGAAAATGCTCCCGGAGCAATTGGTTCTCGGCAACATCGGTCATGACGGCCCGCGCACCGATGCGGACGACATTGCCCGTCTGGGCGATGTCGGCACGAAGCGCCGTGACGCGCTTGAGATCGATCACGATCGGGCCCGACTGGTCCCACCCCTTTCGGAGACGCACCAGCAGATCGGTGCCGCCCGCGAGCAGCCGCGCGTCAGGGTGGGCGCGCATCACGCGAAGCAGCTCGTCAAGCGATTCCGGCCGCAGGTACTGGGTCTGACCCCGTACCGGTCACCGGGTCAGACCCCAACCGCGCCTTTGCCTGCTCCCACATCGGCCGCGCCAGCTCTTTGGCCGGCGCGCACCTGGATGCGCTCGTACATCTCGTCGATCTTCGATGCGATGTCGGCGAGGGAGTACTTGCCGCTCTTCACGAAGCCATCATCAGATCGATGTTCGTCTCGAGAAAACTCAGGCTGTCGGCCGCCTGCACGAGATTGGCGTCGGGCCATCCGCCCCATTCGTGCACGCGAATCAGCTCCTCGACTTCCTCGACGAGCTCCTGCGTCGCCGCCGTTTGCGAGCAGCCACTCGCCGACGATTCTTGCGCTGCGATCGGAGTGGGCCTTCTCGTACGCGCGATCGTTCATCATGATCGGAATGGCGCCGGGCCCGCCGAACGCGCGCTCCATGTCGTGCGTCAGCGTCGCGAGCCGCACCGCCTCGGATGCGTCCGGCGCGATCCGGTCGAGCCATTCGAGCGACTTCAGCAGATGCGTGCTGTTGTATGGGTAGTTCTCGATGACCCAGAGCCGGCCGAGTTGAACCAGAGACGACTCAGACATGATGAGCTCAGCGTCGTGATGGGCCGGCTCTGCAGCAGCAGAAGCTCGCCACCGCGGATGCACCATTCGACGTCCTGAGGCGATCCGAAGAATTCCTCGAGCCGCAAGCCCAGCTCCCGCAGTTGACGTTCAGCTCAGTTCCGGACAGCACGCCCTCGCTCATCGTCCGGAATGAACTCCTCGACAAGAGAGCCGTCGTCGCGCGAGACCACGTAGTGATCGGGAGTGACTTCGCCGGAGACGATCGCTTCGCCCAGCCCGACGGCGCCTTCGATGACCATGCATTCGCGCCGGTTGCGGATCGGATCGACGGTGAACATCACGCCGCTCTTGTCGGCCTGCACCATCTCCTGCACGACGACCGCCATGCGCGTGTCGCCGAGCACCGCCTTCTGCGCGCGATAGAAGAGCGCGCGCGGCGAAAAGAACGACGCCCAGCATTCCTGCACGCGCTGCAGGACATCTTCGACACCGCGAACGTTCAGGTAGGTCTCCTGCTGGCCGGCAAAGCTTGCGGTGTGGCCGTCTTCGGAAACGGCGCTCGACCGCACCGCCACGAGCTCGCCGTGTGCGAGATCGCCGTGCGCGGCGCGAATGGCCTGTGCGAGGGATGCGGGCAGGGGAGTGGAGACGATCAACCGCGGATTCTCTCTGCTGCCTGCTCGATCGCGTTCGCGTCGTCGTACGTCGAGATTGTCCGTGAGGCGCGCGATCAGCTCGCTACCGCCGCACGATTCGAGAAATTCGTGAAACGCATCGGCGGCCATGACGAAACCCGGCGGCACCGGCAGGCCGGCGGCCGCCATCCGGCTGAGGCTCGCACCTTTGCCTCCGGCGATCGCTGTCGATTCGGGCGGCAGATCGCAGAAACGAATGACCGTTTCAGCCAAGGATTTCAACAAGCCCCGATGCTCCGTTGAGCCGGACCCGCTGACCCGTTTTGATCGCCTGGGTTCCCGTTCGGGTGCCGACGACAGCCGGAATGCCGAATTCGCGCGACACGACGGCGGGATGCGAGAGCGCGCCGCCCGAATCGGTGATGAGCCCGCCGATCTTCGTGAACAGCACCACCCATGCGGGGCTCGTCATCTTGCAGACGAGCACCTCGCCTCTCTTGACCTGATCGAACTGCTCGGCCGACTCGACGACACGCGCCACGCCTTCGAAGACGCCCGCAGAAGCGCCAAGCCCCTTGACCGATCCCGATGGCTGCGCCGCGGCGTCCTTCGACCGCTCGTAGATGCCGGGCCAGTCCCAGAGGACCTGCTTGTAGGGCTCGCCGTACATCGACCAGTCGGTGATCGTGCCGGCCCAGAGCCGGGGCGGACCGCGAACGCTTTCTCACGCTCCTCGCGCCGTTCCTTGACGATCGATTGTGCGTCGAACGTCGACAGATTCGCGCTGAGCTTTCGCAGCTCGTCGTATTTCAGGAACATGATGTCGTCGGGCTGGCTCAGCCCGCCAAGCTCCACCAGCTTTCGCCCGACGCCCATCAGCACCAGGCGCATGCGCGCGTACGTGCCCTGGTCCATGTAGAAATGATGGTCGGGCGTCAGCGGCGTCATCTTCAGCGCGAGATCGAGCGCCGTCTTCAGCTTGTCCTTGTCTTCCTGAGACGTGCCGGACGGGACGAGCGACCACATTTCCTTGATGGCGGCGTCGCGATTCTCGCGCAGCTGGCGGACATCCTTCTCGTAGTCGTAATCCGAAAGCAGATAGCCGCGAAGCGCTTCGACGATGGGCGTCGGGTTTTCCCGCCAGGTCGTGTAGATGTATTCGTGCGCGTACATCGACTTGTTGCCGTACTCGTTCTTGTACGCGTCGATGCTTTTCAGCAGCGCGCGGCCTTCTTCGGTGCCTTCGAGCGCCTTCATGACGCCGTCAGCCGTCTCGTTGTCGTCGAACGCCTTGCGCAGTTTCGGGCGCACCTTCACTTTCTCCTTCAGCGTCCAGAGCTCGCGCACCGAGTCCCAGTTGCGATCCTCGTCCGAGATGAGAATCCGGCCGACCAGCGGCTTGTGCTGTCGCCGACCATCGGAAGGAGCATGCTCTCGAAAGTGATGGACGCCTGGAACTGCGCGAGGTTGAGCATCCAGTGCAGCCGCCAGTGGCGCTCCTGGATGTCGATCGCCTCTTCGAGCAGGATCATCAGCTCGGGCAGCGACGCCGAGTCCATCGGAAACGTGTCGAGGTATTCGAAGTTGCGGAGAATTTCCGGCAGGTAGCGCCGCTTCCACCAGTCGAGGAACTTGTCGGCGTAGACCGGCATCACCATGTTGTAGTACGACCACAGCTCGGCTTCCTCTTCGGCCGGCCGCGGCACGACGGCGCTCATCAGGTAGCCGTTGACGGTCTTCGCGACCCAGTCCTTCCCGAACGGCACGCCGAAGCGCCGATACATGTAGCCGCACGTCAGCCACCAGCCGCCGATGTCGAACCACATCGGCGAAATCGGCTGCGGGCAGTGCAAGTCGTCGAGCCAGAAGTGCAGCTTCTTCTCCTCCTCGTCCTTCCACTCGATTGGAGTGGTCGCATCCCCGAAAAACTGGTCGATGATCTTGTCTCGGTCTGGCATGTGATCCTCGAGGTCCGGTGAAACCGGACGCGATTACTTCGGTTTGAATTGATCGCGCTGAAAGGTGCTCACTTGTGCGACGAGCAGCCCGTCCCGCGTCACGTACGCATCGGCCCCGCGATACGGCTCCTTCAAGAAATTCGGCGTCGGCCCTCCATTGCACGTTCACCGTTCGCCAACCGTGAACACGTGCTCCGGCGTGAATGTGATACCGCGGATGCCGCCGTCGTTCCATGGCTTCACCATGCCACCGAACGCGTCGCCAACCTGTTGTCGTCCACGAATGACGACCCCGTGCGGCAGGAAAATCTCGACATCATCCGGATATTGCGCCATCAGCCGCTGCCAGTCGCCGCGGTTCAGCGCATCGAGATGTTCATCGACCACGGCCTTCGGCGTTGGCTGCGGCTTGAGCTCTGGCATCGTCGCCATCGGATCTCCAGTATTTGTCGAACGCCGCAAACACGAAAGGCGCCGGAATTCTCATCCAGCGCCTTTCGCCTTGCGACTTGACTGTCGACTGTCGACTGTCGACTCTAGACTGTCGACTGACTCAGTTCGTCGTCGCTTGCACCGCTCCGATACCTTTGTAGTTGAACTTCTGCAGGCGCTTGCCTTCGTAGGTCTCGACCGTGTAGATGTTGCCCTTCGAGTCGAGCGAGACGTTGTGCACGGCGTAGAACTGGCCCGGATACGCCCGCCGCTGCCGAAATGGCTGACGACCTGGAGCGGATCGCGCAGGATCGTCCACACGCGATGGTTCGCGCCGTCTGCAACAAACGCATGACGCTGCGCCGTGTCGCGCGAGAACGCGATGTCGAACACGACGCCGTCGCCGAGCGTGCCCTTCGCAATCTGCTTTTCCTTGACGAACGTGCCGTCCTTCCTGAACACCTGGATGCGATCGTTGGCGCGGTCGCACACGTACACCAGCCCGTCGTTGGCGATCTGCGCGCAGTGCACGGTGCGGAACACCTGCGGTATCGGCGCCGCCGGATTGTACGGCCCGGGATCGGTATCGTCCGGCTTCTTGCCGTACGCGCCCCAATGTCGCTTGTACGCGCCAGTGTCGGCGTCGAACACGATGACGCGGCGGTTGCCGTATCCGTCGGCGACGTACACCTCGTTCGCGGCGAGATCGACTTCCGCTTCGGCGGCGCGGTTGAGATTTGCCGTGTCGGTGTTGCCCTTGCTCTGGCCCTCGCGTCCGATCTGCAGCAGGAACTTTCCCTGGCGCGTGAACTTCAACATCTGGTGCCCCTGGTTGGTGGGCAGCCACACGTTGTCTTTGCCGTCGACCGTAATGCCGTGCATCGAGCTGGGCCACTGGTATCCCTGGCCCGGGCCGCCCCACGACGACACGAGATTGCCGGCCAGGTCGAATTCGAGGACCGGCGGCGCGACCTCGCAGCAGATCTACGAGATTGGGCGCTTGTCGCCGGGCTGCGGCGGGGGAGAGCCGCCGGGCTGCTGCATGCCGTTGGTGCCGGCCAGCATGCCGGCCTCTTTCGGCGCGACGTTGCCGCGATGCGTAATCCAGATGTGATCGCGCGAGTCGATGCTGAGGCCGACGACCGAGCCCATCACCCAGTTGTTCGGCAGCGGCTTCGGCCACATCGGATCGACCTGATACATCGGCGCCTGCACAGTGGCGCGTGATTGAGCCGATGTCGCCATCTGCAGCGCGCACTGGGCGACGGCGAGTACAGCGATAACGGCGAAGAGAGTGATGGCGGTCGTGTATTGGCGTTTCATATTGCTCCTTAAGGGGGTCTGACCCCCGTACTTCACGAGGGGGTCAGACCCCAATTATCGCCACGGCCCGCACCGGAGCGGCCGACGCGCCGCGCCACTTCACCGGCAGCACGCTGACGGTGAAGGAGTGGTACGGCGCCGGAATCTCGTGCAGGTTGCACATGTTCTCGAGATGATAGTACTCGCGCTCGCGCATGACGCGATGCGCCTCCCAGAATTTCTTCCGCTCGAACATCTTGGCCACGGGCGGATCGAAGCCGATGGCGTCGATCCCCATCACTTTCACCCCGCGATCGAGGATGAAGTGCACCGATTCCTTCGTCATCCCGGGGTGATTGGTCAGGTACGCCTTCTCGAGCCGCTGCTTGGCGGCGTCGGTGCGCAGGAGCACGATGTCGAGTGCCTTGATCCGGTAGCCGCCCAGCTTTCTCTCGGCCGCTTCGATGTCGGGCACCGTAATCTCGTCGCCCGCCGCCTTGTGCGTCAGATCGAGCACGACGCCGTCGCCGTAGCAGTATTCGATCGGGATCCCTTCCGCGCGCGGCGCCGTGGGATTCACATGACCCCACGAGTCGATATGCGTGCCGATGTGATCGCCGGTGACGATCATGCAGTGGTTGGTAATCTCATTGATCCCGAACTTGTCGGTGCCGATGCTCTGCGCCATCTGGCTGTAGGTTTCCATTTCGACGATGACCGGCTTCGCGACGTTGGGATAGGTCATCATCCCCTGGAACACTTCCATGCTCAGATCGATCAATCGTGGCGGCATTTCAATCTACCAATCTCCCAATCCGCCCATCTACCAATGCACGCCTCACTATTTGCCTTCCCACCCGCCATCGACATGGATGGACTGCCCGGTCAGATAGCTCGCTTCGTCTGAGGCGAAGAACGCGGCGACCGTTCCGATCTCGCGCGGCTCGCCCGCGCGGCCGAGCGAAATCTGCGCGAGCACGATCGGCAGGATGTCGGGGCTCTTCATGACCCACGCCGGTCATGTCGGTGTCGATCGAGTCCCGGATGCACGCAGTTGACGCGAATGCCCTGCGGCGTCATTTCCGCCGACATGTTGCGCGTGAGCGCTTCGAGTCCGAGCTTGGTCGGCGCATAGTGCGTCCGGCCGGGCAGCACCTTCGCCGCCTGAATCGATCCGATGTGGACGATGCTGCCTTTGCGCTTCTCGGCGATCGCCTTCCGGCAGAACACCTGCGAGCACAGCCATGCGCCGCGGAGGTTGACGTCGACCAGCCGTGTCCACTGGTCGTCGGTGAGCTCGAGGAACGGCACGATCGTCTCGATGCCCGCGTTGTTGACGAGGATGTCGAGGCCGCCGAGCTCTTTCCACGCCTTGTCGATCATCGCCTCGACGTCGGCGCGCTTCGCGACGTCGCCCTTGACGGCGATGGCCTTGCGCCCTTTCGCCTGCAGGCTCTTTGCGACATCCTCGGCCTGCTTCGCGCTCTCGACGTAGTTGACGGCGACGTCTGCGCCTTCGTCGGCGAAGACTTCGGCGATGCCGCGGCCGATGCCGCGGCTCGCCCCGGTGATGAGCGCTTTCTTGCCTTGTAGTCGCATTGTCTAGTCGCTCCGCTCTGAACGGCCTGAGTGTCGGGGAACGTTCGTTCAAATCATATGCGACGAACGCGAGTGGTATCTGCGGATTTCCGGGTTGGATTCATCGGCCCTGCGGCAGACCCGGGCGCCACTCCACCGTGACGCCCGGTCTGCGCGATTGCTACCAGCCACCGGCTACGAGCTACCGGCTACCAGCTAGGTGCGGAACGTGTAGCCGAGCGACTGCACGTACTTCTTGCTGATCTCGGCGGTCTGGCGCGGCGTATACGGCATGTTCGCCGACCCGTCGAGCTCGTGCATGATGTTCGCGTTCGGGTTGGCCTTCTCCATCGTCTCGAGCACCGACTTCAGATCGACCTTGCCCTCGCCGAGCGGAGAGTAGCCGGCCATGTGCTCCCAGCCATTGAAATCCTTGAGATGCATGTGGTCGATGATCTTCGCGAAGTCCTTGACGAGTTGCGCGGCGTCGGTGCCCCCCTTCTGTGCCTGGCCGATGTCGGGGGCGAAGTGCATGTAGCGCGTGTCGACCGTGTTCATCACATCGTAGGTCTCTTCGCGCGTTTCGATGGCCGTGCCGGTGTGCTGGTGCAGACCCGTGCCGCAGGCCCATGTCGGTAACCGCCTTGCCGTAGTCGTTGAGCGCCGCGATGATGTTCGCTTTGTGCTCGGCGAACACGTAACCGGTCCGCGGTCCATTGGCCGACTGCACGAGATAGCTGCCGCCGTACTTCTTCACGATCTTGGCGTACCGCTGCAGCATGGCGATTTGCTCCTTCCGCTGCGCTGGATCCGTGACGTTCACGGTGACGTACGCCGACCTCAACGGAATCGGATACTTTTCGAGCAGCGCCGCCAGCGTGCCCTTCTTGTCGAGGTCTTCGAGAATCGAGGCGAAGGTTTCGAACATGTGGTAGCCGAGCTCGCTCGCAGTCTTTGAGGGCGGGCTCGAGATTTTCCGGCGTGCGCGGCACGGCGCCCCAGATGAGCATCGTGATGCCGATCTTCAGGCGCTTCTGGGCCTGCGCCTCAGGCAGCGCCGGGAACGCGGCCGCACCTACGCCGGCAAGGAGGGTCTTGGTGAAAGTGCGACGATTCATGAGACACACGTCCTTTCAGTCACTACCGGGGGGAACACCCGCGGTAGAGGATTACGCGCGATTCTAGAGAGCCGCCACTCCCCGAGTCAAGGCCCACTGTACCGGTAAAACGAATTTACTTTAACGGTAAAGTTCGGTATATCAGAGATCTCAAACCTAACAGGGGAGTGAACACATGCAACGCCTAGTTTCTCTCACAGTGGCCCTGGTTCTGACAGCATTTTTTGCCCTGCCTTCCGGCCTGGGGGCGCAGGTCCTTTATGGCTCGCTCGTCGTCGACGTCCGCGATCAGAGCGGCGGCGCGGTTCCGGGGGCCGAAGCGACCGTCACGAACACCGAAACCGGCTGGACGCGCAGCACGACGTCCAACGATGTGGGTGCCGCCACCTTCAACACCGTGCCTCCGGGAAATTACGAGGTGCGCGTGAACATTTCCGGGTTCAAGGAATTCCGCACCACCGGCGTGCGCGTGTCGGAAGACAACGTGGTGCGCGTCAACAGCCTGCTCGAGGTGGGACAGGTCACCGACACGGTCACCGTCAGCGCGGGCGTGGCTGTGCTGCAGACCGATCGTGCCGACGTGCGCACCGAGATTCCGGCGACGCAGCTCGAGAATCTGCCCGTGCCCGTCGGCCGCAACTACCAGAACCTGTTCGTCACCGTACCCGGCATCTCGCCGCCCGAGAACATGCACTCGGTGGCCGTGAACCCGGCGCGCGGACTGGCCTTCAGCTCGAACGGCACGACGCGCAATGCGAACGCGATTCGCATCGAGGGCGCCATCTCGAACAATCTGTGGCTGCCGCACGTCGCCGCGTATGTGCCCGCGCTCGAGGCCATCGAATCGGTGGGCGTCACGACGAGCACGTTCGACGCCGACCTGGGGTTGTCGGGCGGCATGTCGGCGAACGTCCTGATCAAGAGCGGGACGAACCAGCTGCACGGCTCGGCGTTCGAGTATTTCTACAACGAGTCAATGAAATCGCGGCCCTATTTCCTTCCTGCCGATCAGGACAAGCCCCAGGCGCGGCAGAACCAGTTTGGCGGCACGCTTGGCGGGCCGCTGGTGCGCAACAAGCTGTTCTTCTTCGGCAGCTATCAGGGTACGTTCGACAAGCAGCTGGCGCAGCGATTCGGCACGGTACCGACCGCCGCCATGCGCAACGGTGATTTCTCGGCGTCCCCGAATCCGATTTACGATCCCGCAACAGGCAATGCGTCAACCGGCGTCGGCCGCACGCAGTTCCCTGGAAACATCATTCCGCGCGATCGGTTCGATCCCATCGTGCAGAAGCTGATTGCCGACCTGCCGATGCCGAACCAGCCCGGGCTCGTCGAGAACTACTTTGCGACCGGCGACTACACATTCGATCGACATAATGTCGACGCGAAGGTGAACTTCAACCCGACCAACCAGCTCGGCATCACGGCGCGGCTCGGCTGGCTCGGGTACAACTTCAAGAACCCGGCGATGTTCGGGGCCCTCGGCGGTCTCCCGATCAACAACACCGCTGCGAAGGCCGGCACCGGTCTCGGCGACACGTACACCTTCACCGGCAGCGCGTCGTATGTGTTGTCGCCGACTTTCCTCATCGACACGTACGCGGGCATCACGACGATCGAGGTTCTCTCCGAGCCCGATCGGCTGGACGAGAACCTCGGCCTGGATTTCCTCGGCATTCCCGGCACGAACGGACCCGACCGCCTGCTGGGCGGCTGGCCGCACTTCGACATCACGAACTACTCGAACATCGGATATGCGGGCAGCTCGAACTCGCCATATGTCGACGACAACTGGCAGGTCCAGTACACCGCCAACGCGACGTATACGAAGGGCACCCATACGTTCCGGTTCGGCGGCGACATCGTGCGGCAGGCGATGAACCGCAACGAGCTCGGCAACGGGTCGGGCAGTTTCACCTTCGGAGGCAGCCCGACGGCACTTGCCGGGCGGGGCGTCGGTGAACCAGTTCAACACCTTCGCGTCGTTCCTCCTCGGCCTGCCGACCGGCGTGTCGAAGGGGATCATTCCGTTCGAAGACGGCTACACGCGCAGCCGCAACTGGCAGTTCAGCTTCTTCGCAAAGGACCAGTGGCAGGTGAATCAGAATCTCACCGCCTCGCTCGGCGTGCGCTACGACTACTTCCCGGTCGGCACCAGGACGACACGCGGCATGGAGCGCTACGACCTCGAGACGAACCAGATGTTGATCTGTGGTCTCGGCTCGATTCCGACCGATTGCGGCTACAAGATGGGCGCCGGGAATTTCTCACCGCGGCTCGGACTCGCCTATCGTCTGAACGAGCGCATCGTTCTGCGCGGTGGATATGGCATCAACTACGACCCCTATCCACTTGCTTTCGTGCGCAATCTGCTGGGCAACTATCCCTCGTCCATCAATCTCAGCCTGCCGCAGGCCAGCTCGTTCGCACCGACGAGCCGGCTGAGAGACGGTATTCCGGCGATTCCCGTACCCGATGTGACGAGCGGCGTGATCCCGGTTCCGCTCAACGTCAGTGCACGCGCGCTGCCCGCTGAGCCGAAGCGCGGATACATCCACTCGTGGAATCTCACGGTGCAGTCAGAACTGCCCGGCGGGTTTACCGGCCAGGCCGGATATGTGGCCACCCGGCAGCGCGACATCAACCAGATCATGGATGCGAACGCCGGCCAGGTCATCGGCGCGGGGAATGCCGGACGTCCGCTGTTCCAGCGATTCGGGCGCACGGGCGCAACGGGCATCCTGAGCAATCCCGGCTGGAGCAACTACGATTCGCTGCAGACGTCGTTGATGCGGCGGCTTGCCCAGGGCGTCCAGTTGAACGTGGCATATACGTGGTCGAAGGCGTTCGGTATCTGCTGCGACAACCTGAGCGACGGCTCGCCGCGTGTTCAGGCGCTCGAGTTCTTCGAATTGAACGAGGCCCTGCTTCCGCAGGATCGTCCGCACAATTTCCAGACGTCGTTTGTCGCAGAGCTGCCGTTCGGCGTGGGCAAGCCGTACCTCAACGACGGAGGGGTCACCTCCACCGTGCTCGGAGGCTGGCAGGTGAACGGGTTGTTCAGCGCGTATTCCGGATCGCCGTTCACGATCGAGTCGGCCGGCACGTCGCTCGATCTGAACGGCAGCAACCAGATGGCGGATCAAGTCAAGGAGACCGTCGAGATTCTCGGCGGGGTCGGGCCCGGCAATCCATGGTTCGATACGACAGCGTTCCGTCCGGTCACCGAGCGTCGATTCGGCACCGCGGGCTTCAACACCATGCGGGGACCGGGCTTCGCGAACTTCGACATGAGCGTGTTCCGGCAGTTCGCGCTGGGCGGCGGACGCACGATGCAGTTCCGACTCGAGATATTCAACCTGACCAACACGACGCATTTCGCCAATCCCAACGGCAACGCGTCGAATCCGGCGAGCTTCGGGATTATTACCAACACGGCCAACAGCGGGCGTGAGGGAATCGACGAGCGGTTGTTCCGTATCGGCTTCAGATTGGGCTTCTAGAGAATTGGCCGATTGGCAGATTCGCGGATTTGCAGATTCGACGGCACGCCGTTAATCTGCCAATCTCGCAATCTGCCAATCTGCCAATGGTGAGACATGACTCCCAAACCACTCATGGTCGCTGTTCTGCTGTTCAGTGGCATCGCGCTGGGTGCGCAAGGCCAATCGAAGTGGGTGCATCCCGACGCGAAAGGGCGGTTGCTCTATTCGACCGATGCCCGCGGGAATCGCATCATGGACTTTTCGCACGCCGGCTACAGAGGCGGCGGCATGCGGATCCCGGAAGTCCGTGTCATGCGTACGGTGAAGCCGATTGATGGCGACAACGCGGCGCAGATTCAGGCCGCGATCGACGAGGTGTCGAAGCTCGCGCCCGACCCCTACGGATTTCGCGGCGCTGTCCTGCTCGAACGGGGCCGTTACGACGTCGGGATGGAGATTCGTATTGCGGTCAGCGGCGTCGTGCTGCGGGGCAGCGGATCGGACGAAAACGGGACGGTGCTGCGTGTAACGGGAGCACCGCATCGAGTCTTTCAGGTGGCGGGCACAGGCACGTGGCTACCTGAAGGCAAACCTGTCCGCGTCAGCGATCTTTATGTGCCCGCCGGAGCCGACGGCGTGCGCGTCGACGCGACCTCGGATTTTCAGCCAGGCGATCGTGTGCTCATCCAGCGCACGGCGACCGACGCCTGGATCCGGTTCATGAACATGGACACGCTCGAGCGCGACGGGAAGCCGCAGACGTGGCTCAAGCCGGGCACGGTCATCACCCACCAGCGGACGATCAAGTCGATTGCGGGAGATCGCCTGACGTTCGACGTGCCTCTCTCCGACTCGTTCGACTCGGCTTATCTGAATCCCAACGGCACGACGGTGACGCGGTATCGCTTTCCCGGCCGGCTCGAGGAGGTCGGCATCGAGTCACTCCGCGTAACCGTGCCGGCCCGGGACAAACCGATCAGCGAAGCGCAGTACACGCTGCTCAGCATGAACGCGGTTCGGGATGGCTGGGTGCGCGACGTCGTGTCGGTCGATACGCAGAACAGCACGACGTTCGGCTCGACCGTGAGCAGAGTCACCATCGACAACGTGCACATCCAGCACACGGTGCCGTTCACCGCCGCGGCGGCGCCGGCGGATTTTGCGATCTCCGGTACCCAGATTCTGCTCGATCGGTCGAGCGTGACGGGCGATGGCGTGTGGCCGGTCGTCACGCAGGTCGGCGTGACCGGTCCGAACGTCGTGTTGAATTTCAGGAGCACGACCGCCGGCATCGCGCCGCACCAGCGCTGGGCGACCGGGCTGCTCGTAGACAGCAGCGAGTTCACGGGCGGCAGCGATCGGCGCCCCAACATCGCGTTTTCGAATCGCGAGTACGCCGGCTCGGGCCACGGCTGGAGCGTCGGCTGGGCGGTGGCGTGGAATGTGAAAGCCGAGGTGCTCCTGGTTCAGCAGCCGCCCGGATCGAAGAACTGGTGTATCGGCTGTACCGGCAGGTTCACGCCCATCCTCTGGCACGGCAACCAGATTCCCATTCCGGAGAGTCCGTCTGAGACACACGAGTCGCCCGGGGTCCCGGTCGCGCCAGCCAGCTTGTACCTTGCGCAACTGCGCGATCGATTGGGAGAGCCGGCGCTGCGCAACATCGGACGCTAGCCCATTGCGCATTTTCGATTGACGATTGCCGCATTGATTGTCGAATTGCCAATCGAATCGGCAATAATCAATGGAAAATCAGCAACCCACTATGGCAATCGCCAATCGGAAATATGGCAATGAGTGACGTCGGCGTCGGCGTTTCCGACGGCTACCTGACGCGCGAGCAGGTCGAGACCGTTGCGCGCGACGGGCTGGGCGTGCTGCCGGTCGATGGCCGGCGAGTGCTCGTCATCATTCCTGACGGCACGCGCACGATGCCGATGCCGTTGATGTTCGAGCTCCTCGAGCGCGAGCTCGGACCTCGAGTGGCGGCGCTCGACTACCTCGTCGCGCTCGGCACCCACTCGCCGATGAGCGATGCGCAATTGTCGGCGCACGTTGGCCGCCCGGTCGTGAACGGCCTGGCCGGCGCAAGGCACATCTTCAATCATCGTTGGGACGATCCCGGCACATTCGCGCATCTGGGTGTGATTCCTGCGCGCGAGGTGGCGGACATCACAGACGGCACGCTGCACGAGGATGTGCCGGTTGCGCTCAATCGTCTCGCGACCGAGTACGATCACGTGCTCATTTGCGGGCCGGTGTTCCCGCACGAGGTTGCCGGCTTCTCGGGTGGCACGAAGTATCTCTTTCCCGGCATCGCGGCTCCCGAGATCATTCACTTCACTCACTGGCTGGGCGCGCTCATCACGTCGTATGAAGTGATCGGCACGATCGACAGCTCGGTGCGCGCGGTGATCAATCGGGCGGCGGCGCTGCTCCAGACGCCGATCTCGCTGCTCGCGCTCGTGGTGACGCATGATGGCGTTGCCGGCATGTTCTGCGGTGACGTGCACGAGGCATGGCGCCGGGCGGCGACGCTCTCCTCACGGCGTCACATCGTCTGGGTCGACGAGCCGTACGATCGCGTGCTGGCGATCATGCCGGCCCTGTACGACGATTTATGGACGGCCGCGAAGGGGGCCTATAAGAGCGAGCCCGTCGTGGCCGACGGCGGTGAAGTGATCATTTATGCGCCGCACGTGAAGGAAGTGAGCTACGTGCACGGCCGTCTGATCGACGAAATCGGTTATCACTGCCGCGATTACTTCCTGGAGCAGTGGGATCGATTCCGCAAATACCCTGGCGGCATCCTCGCGCACTCGACGCACGTCAAAGGCCTTGGCACCTACGATGCACCTAGCCGGCTCGAGACGCCGCGCATGCAGGTGACGCTCGCGACGGGCATACCGGAAGAGCGATGCGATCGCGTGAATCTCGGATACAAGGACCACCGGCACGTGGACCCGCGCGACTACGAAGGCGACGCGAAGACGCTCGTGATTCCACGCGCCGGCGAAATGCTCTATCGCATCGGCGCTCGCCCTGAAAACTGAGAACTGAGAACTGATGACTTACAAGATCGGCGTCGTCGGCTTGGGCGTGATGGGCGCGAACCTCGCGCGCAATATCGCCAGCAGAGGATTCCCCGTCGCGGGCTACGACCTCGATGCAGGGAAAACGCAGGCGTTTGCCGCGGGGCAGTCGAATGGCTCGCTCATCGGCAGTGCCGATGCGCCCGATCGCCTGATGGCCGTGCTCGAGCGGCCGCGGCGAGTGCTGATGATGGTGCCTGCCGGATCGCCGGTCGACAGCGTCATCGCGCATCTTCGTCCCCATCTCGAGCGCGAAGATATCCTGATTGACGGCGGCAATTCATTTTTTCGCGACACCGATCGCCGTGCCGACGATCTCGCCTCGGCGGGGTTCCGGTTCGTCGGCATGGGCGTATCCGGCGGAGAAGAAGGCGCGCTGCGGGGGCCGTCGATGATGCCGGGTGGACCGCGCGAGGCGTGGGACGCCCTCGCGCCGATTCTTCGCGCGATGGCGGCGAAGGCCGAAGACGGCGATCCGTGCGTGGCCTATATGGGCCCGCGCGGTGCCGGCCATTACGTGAAGATGGTGCACAACGGCATCGAGTACGGCGACATGCAGCTGATTGCCGAGGTCTACGACGTGCTGAGCCGCGCCGCCGGCATGCCGGCCCGGGAGATCGCCGGCATTTTCGCGGAGTGGAATGAAGGCGAGCTGCGAGTCATATCTCATCGAGATCACGGCGCAGGTGCTCGAGCGCGTCGATGACGAAACCGGCAAGCCGCTCGTCGATCTCATCCTCGACGAAGCGCAGCAGAAGGGCACCGGCAAGTGGATGAGCCAGAACGCGTTCGACGTGGGCGCGCCGATTCCGACGGTGAACGCCGCCGTCGAAGCGCGGCTGCTGTCGGCGCTGAAATCCGAGCGGGTGGTCGCGAGCAAAGTGCTGCAGGGCCCGATGGCAGATGCGTCGGTCGCGCAGGGCTTCGGCCCTGCCAGACGCGATCGGCTCATCACCGCCACACGTCAGGCGCTTGTACGCCGCAAAGATCACCTCATACGCGCAGGGCATGGCGCTGCTGCGGCTGGCATCGCAGGAATACAAGTACGACATCGATCTCGCGGAGGTGGCCAGGATCTGGCGCGCGGGCTGCATCATCCGCGCGGCGCTGCTGTCCGATATTCGTGCAGGCGTTCAGCCGAAATCCCGGCGCTCGTGAACCTGATGCTCGACGACAGCTTTGCAAAGCGCTCGCGTCGGGGCAGCAGGCGCTGCGCGAGGTCGTGCAGACGGCAGTGGCAGCCGGTATTCCCGTTCCCGCGCTGAGCTCGTCGCTGGCATACTATGATGCGTATCGCAGCGCGCGGCTGCCGGCGAATCTCACGCAGGGGCAGCGCGACTTCTTTGGCGCGCACACCTACCGCCGCGTCGATCGCGACGGCGTCTTTCATACCGATTGGACACACGCATGAGCGACCCGCTCGATATCCGGCAAGAGGCGATCTCGATTTTCTGTCGCTCGGGGCGCTGGTCCATCGCCTCGATTCCGGCGTCGTACCCGTTTCACAAGGCAGGCTCTCTGCGCCATTCACGTCAGCGGCGGCGAGTTCAACACGGCGGCGAATCTCTCGGACTGCTTCGGCATGCGCACGGCCGTCGCGAGCGCGATGGTCGACTATCCGGTCGGCGATCTCATCGCCGAGCGCGTGCGCGCGATGGGCGTGCGCCCGTTCTACAAGCGCTTCACGCACGACGGCGCGCGCGGTCCGAACATGGCGACCGTCTACAGCGATCGCGGCCACGGCGTCCGCGCGCCGGTCGTGTTTTACAACCGCAGCAACGAGGCGGCGGCGCTGCTGAAGCCGGGGACTTCGACTGGAAGGCGATCTTCGGTGCGGGCGTGCGCTGGTTTCACAGCGGCGGCATCTTCGCGGCGCTGTCCGAGACGACCGCGGAGCTGATCATCGAGGCCATGCAGGCGGCGAAGAACGAGCGGCGCGATCGTGTCGTTCGATCTGAACTACCGCGAGAAGCTGTGGAACGCGTCCGGCGGCGGGCACAAGCGGGCGCTCGAGGTGCATGTCGCGCATCGTCAAATATGTCGATGTGCTGGTCGGGAACGAGGAGGATCTGCAGAAGGGGCTCGGGATACCCGGACCCGAAGTCGCGGCCAAGTCGGGGCTGGACTCCGGCGCCTTTCTCGCTATGATCGACAGCGTCGTTTCCCGTCATCCGCAGATCAAGGTCCTCGCCACGACGCTGCGCGAGGTGCACTCCACGAACCGCCACACGTGGAGCGCGGTGGCGTGGATCGCGGGCAAGGCGTACGTCGCTCCGACGTGCGAGCTCGATGTGCACGACCGCGTCGGCGGCGGCGATGGCTTTGCGTCCGGCCTGTTCTACGGCCTGATGAGCGGCGAGACGCCGGAAGAGGCGCTGAAGCTCGGATGGGCGCACGGCGCGCTCGTCACGACATTCCCGGGCGATACGACGATGGCGAAAGTCGGATCAGGTGCGCGCGTTCGCCAAAGGCGGGTCGGCGCGCATTCAACGCTAGCCGATAAGTAGGCTGTATGTCGTAGTGTCCGGCTCGAGCCGGACCCTGACTTCAAGAGGAGCGAGACATGTCTGATCAGAATCTCGTGAACCGTCGCGACTTCGTCAAGACCGCCGGCGGCGCCGTTGCCGCGACGTCGCTGCTCGGC
Source organism: Vicinamibacterales bacterium (assembly GCA_963811435.1). Classification (GTDB taxonomy): domain Bacteria; phylum Acidobacteriota; class Vicinamibacteria; order Vicinamibacterales; family JAMQPK01; genus JAMQPK01. The sequence goes on along the minus strand of CAWERD010000001.1, from coordinate 114,236 downwards.
GCGGACGCGTTCGCGCAGGCGCCCGGCCGGGCGCAGGCGCTACGCCATCATCGGCACCGGCGAGCGCGCCACCGGCATGTGGGGGCGCCAGATTCAACGAGCGGTACTCGGACGTCATCCAGTTCGTCGGCCTCTGCGACATCAACCCGAAGCGCGTGGAAAACTCGAAGGCGCTGATGGGCGTCGATTGTCCGACGTTCACCAACTTCGACGAGATGCTCGACAAGGCGAAGCCCGACGTCGTCATGGTGACGACGAGGGACTCGTTCCACAGCCAGTACATCGTCCGGGCGCTCGATCGCGGCTTCGACGTGATGACCGAGAAGCCGATGGTCATCGACGAGAAGCAGTGCCAGGCCGTGCTCGACGCCGAGAAGCGCAACAAGAAGAAGATCATCGTCACGTTCAACTACCGCTTCGCGCCGAAGCACCGCACCGTGAAAGAGATTCTGATGTCGGGCGAGATCGGCAAGGTGCTGTCGGTCGACTTCGCGTGGTATCTCGACGTGTACCACGGCTCCGACTACTTCCGCCGCTGGCACGCGTACAAGAACGGCGGCGGCAGCCTGTGGGTGCACAAGGCGACGCATCATTTCGATCTCGATCAACTGGTGGCTCGGCGCCGATCCCGTCGAGGTCGTTGCCAACGGCCAGCTGCAGGTGTACGGCAAGAACGGCACCGTTCCGCGCGGCGAACTGCCGCGTCTGCCCGCACAAGAAGGAGTGCCGGTTCTATTACGACCTCACCACGAATCCGACCCGCATGAAGCTGTACGCCGACTGCCGAGAGCGCAGACAACTACTACCGCGACGCGTGCGTGTTCCGCAGCGACATCGACATCTACGACTCGATGCAGGCGATTGTGAAGTACTCGAACGGCGCGACGATGGCGTATTCGCTCGACGCGCACATGCCGTTCGAGGGATTGCGCGTGGCGTTCAACGGCGAGCTCGGCCGCCTCGAGATGCGCGACTACGAACGGCAGCCGTGGGAAGTGCCGGCCGGCGAAGAAACCGAAATCTACGTGACGAAGAGCTTCGGTCTTCGCAAGCGGGTGCCGGTCGTCAACGGCGAGGGCGGCCATGGCGGCGGCGACGACTTCCTGCGCGATCAGATCTTCCGCAAGACGCCGGCGCCCGAGCACATGAGGGTGCCCGACTCGCGCGCGGGCGCGATGTCGTGCCTCACCGGCATCGCCGCGCGCAAGAGCATCGAAGAGAAGCGGGCGGTCAAGATCGCCGAACTGGTGAAGCTTACGTAGAAACCCGCATTGCCGCATTCTCAATTGACGATTGCCGGATTGCTTGGCAATCGTCGATTGGGAATCGCGGTCTGCCTCACGTTCCAGTAGCCACCTGAATGAACAGAAGATCAAAAGATCAGAAGGTTTTGTTTTGAAATTACTTCTGAGCTTCTGATCTTCTGTTCTCGTTTTTGGTGCGTCTGTGATAAGGATCCGAGACATGGCAACGTTCCCAACACGCCCTCTCGGTAATTCCACTCTCGAACCTCACCCCCATCGGCCTTGGCGCGTGGGCGATCGGCGGCGAATGGCGATTCGGGTGGGGACCGCAGGACGATGCCGATTCCATCGCGACGATTCGCCGCGCGATCGAGAACGGGCTGAACTGGATCGACACCGCGGCCATCTACGGGCTCGGCCACTCTGAGGAAGTCGTCGGCCAGGCGCTGCAGGACATCCCGCAGAGCGAGCGGCCGTACGTGTTCACGAAATGCAGCCTCGTGTGGGACGACGAGCGGAACACGTCGCACAGCCTCGCGCGCAATCGATTCGCAGAGAAGTCGAGCAGAGCCTGCGGCGCCTGCAGACCGAACGCATCGATCTCTATCAGATTCACTGGCCCGTGTGGCCGGCGAGCCCTGCAGGGGCACGATCCCGGTATCGATCGAAGAGGCCTGGACGACGCTGACGAAGCTGAGAGATGAGGGCAAGGTCGCGTTCATCGGCGTGTCGAACTTCGATGTCGACGCAGCTGAAGCGCATCTCACGCATCGAGACGCCGACGAACCTTCAACCGCCATATTCGATGCTGCGCCCGGAGATCGAGCAGGAGATCCTGCCGTTCTGCCTCGAGCACAACATCGGCGTGATCCCGTACTCGCCGATGCAGTCGGGCCTGCTGACCGGCAAGATGACGCGCGAGCGGTATTGCGTCGCTGCCCGAAGGAGACTGGCGCCGCAACAACCGCTTCTATCAGGAGCCGATGTTCTCGAAGGCGCGTTTCTCGTCGAGCATCTGCGCGAGATCGGCGGGCCAAGCACGGCCGCAGCGCCGGGAGAGTCGCCATCGCGTGGACGCTGCGCCACCCGGCATCACCGCCACGATCGTGGGCGCGCGCAACCCGCAGCAGATTGATGAGCTGATCGGCGCCGCGACGTTCCGGCTGAGCCCGCAGGAAATCGAGGAGCTCGATGCGGCGGTCGCGGACTTCGAAGCCACGAAGAGATAACCACGAAGACACGAAGACACGAAGGCATAACCACGAAGACATAACCACGACGGCACGACAGCACGACGGCACGGCGACGCGAAGTGGCGAGGCTATCGGTGGCACAGGGCTTTAGCCCTGTCCAGCGAACGCCAGATGTTTCCTGTTGATAATCAACAGAGACCTTGCGATCGATCTGATGGTGGCGTTGGGGTGCGAGTGAACCTAGAGCGGTAGCCTTGGCTGTTTCGAACGTCGATCTTTTCGGCGCGTGTTCCAGTCGAGCAGCACCACGATCCCAGCGACGATAGCGGCCGCCCACATGAAGCCATCTGCCATCTGCCATCGCGCGTCGCGTCGTCGCGTCGTCGCGTCGTCGCGTCGTCGTGTCGTCGTGTCGTCGGCTCTTCGTGCTCGTCGGGTCTTCGTGTCTTCGTGTCTTCGTGGTTATGTCTTCGTGGTTACAGTTGAAGCCCGAAAAACTGTTCGGCGTTCTTGTAGCAGACCTTCTCGACCATCGCGCCGATCATCGCCTCGTCGTCCGGCAGCTCGCCGTTCTCCATTTCGCGGCCCAGCAGATTGCAGAGCACGCGGCGGAAATACTCGTGCCGCGGGTACGACATGAACGACCGCGAGTCGGTGAGCATGCCGACGAAGTGCGCGAGCAGCGCGTTGTTGGACAGCGCGTTCAGCTGCCACTCCATCGCTTCCTTCTGATCGAGGAACCACCAGCCGCTGCCGAACTGGATCTTGCCGGCGACGCTGCCGTCCTGAAAATTTCCGATCATCGTCGCGAAGGCGTAGTTGTCGGCGGGGTTCAGGTTGTAGATGACCATCTTCGGCAGCGCGTTCTCCTGCTCGAGGCGATCGAGATAGCGGCCGAGCGCGTCGATCTGCGGCAGATCGCCGATCGAGTCGTAGCCGGTGTCGCGGCCGAGCGTCTTCAGCGCGCGCGTGTTCGCGTTGCGGCGCGCGCCGAGGTGAAGCTGCTTCGTCCAGCCCTTTTCGGCGTCGAGATGGCCGAGAAACACCATCATGTACGACGCGAACGCCTCGCGCTCGCCTGCTGTCGCCGGCGTTCCGGCGCGCGCCTTGTCGAAGATCGCCTTCGCCTGCGCGTCGGTGCAGTCGGCCGCATAGCACTGATCGAGGCCGTGGTCCGACAGGCGGCCGCCGATATCGTGAAACGCCTGATGGCGCTTGCGCAAGCGCGTCGAGCAGGTCGTTGAGCTGTGCGATGTGGACGTTCGCGGTCTTCGCCAGCTTGTCGATCCACGGGTTGAAGACGTCGGGCTGATGCGGATCCATGACGCGATCGGCGCGGAACGTCGGATAGATCTTCGTCGCCAAGCCCGACGCGGCAATCTTCTCGTGATAGGTCAGCGGGTCTGCCGGATCGTCGGTCGTGCAGACCGCCTTCACGCAGAACTTTCCGAGAATGCCCTTCGCGCTGAGCTGCGGCGACTTCAGCCGCTCGTTGGCCTGCTCCCACACGCTCGCGGCCGTCTTCTCGTCCAGCAGCTCGTCGATGCCGAAGTAGCGCTTCAGCTCGAGATGCGTCCAGTGATAGAGCGGGTTGCGCAGGCAGTGCGGCACGGTCTTCGCCCACGCCAGGAACTTGTCGTACGGATCGGCGTCGCCCGTGCAGAACCGCTCGGCGACGCCGCTCGCCCGCATCGCGCGCCACTTGTAGTGGTCGCCTTCCAGCCAGATTTCGAACAGATTTGCGAACCGGCGATCCTCGGCGACGTCCTTCGGCGGAAGATGGCAGTGATAGTCGATGATCGGCTGCGGCGCCGCGTACGTGTGAAACAGCCGCTGCGCGGCCTTCGTCTCGAGCAGGAAGTCGTCGTGGATGAAGCTCATGGAAGTGATTTACAGGAGATCAGGAGATCAGGAGTCTTTTCGTGGAAGACCATCTTCTGATCTCTTGATCTCCTGATCTCCTGTTGGAATTTAGGACAGCAACGCCTGTCTGCAGTACTCGATCGTCTTCGCGATCTCGGCCATGCGATCCGATCCGGCCGGCACGGGATACTCGAACTCGATCGTCGCCTGAATCGGCCACTTGTTGTCGCGAATCAGCTGCAGCACTTCGATGATCGGCGTGTCCCCCTCGCCGAACGGCGTCGTCGCCCCTTCCTTCATCTTGCGATCCTTCACGTGCATGTGCGTGATGCGCGCGTGATGCTGCTTCAGGAACGGCACGGGCGACGTGTTGTTGCCGGCGACGAAATGCCCGAGGTCGAGATTCGCCCAGTTGTACTTCGCCTGCTCGAACGCCGACTCCCAGTGCGCCGGCGTCGTCGCCGCGTGGCCGTGATAGGCCGACCATCAGCTTGTGCTTGTCGGCAAACTGGCCGATGCGCTCCGTGTGCTTGGCGTCGATCTCGCACGAGATCGCCCGCGCGCCCAGCGTCCGCGCGAGGTTGAAGCAGTAGTCCACCTCGTCGTCCGCCATGGTGTAGATGCCGTCGTATTTGACGATCTCGATCATCACGCCGGCGTCTCTCGTACTTCTTCCGGAATGCCGCGACGCGATCCATCGAGACCGCCGCGCGCCACTTCCGCATCTCTTCGGCCTCGGCCTTCTGGCCGTTGGCCGCCGGCGATCCGAGAAAACTCTCGACCGGCTGCGACCGCATCTCGACGGCGTTGACGTTCAGCTTCAGGCAGCGATCGAGCAGCTCGTCGGGGTTCATGTCGCGGCCGCCGAAGTTGTACGGCACGTTCAGGCCGATCTGCACGCCGGCGAATTTCGAGTTCGGCTTCGCGCGCGCCCTGCGCAGCGGCACGCGCGGTCTGTGCCGGGAGTAAGCGCCGCCCCAGGAATCGCCGCCGTGCAAGCTCGCCGAGTCGTGCCGAGCTTTCACGATCGCGTGCCAGTACTTTCAGTATCAAGTTCCTGCCGGCGCTCAGTATAATCCGCTGATGCGCTTCCACGCATTCGCGCGATTGTGCTGTTTCGTGGTTGCGGCCGTGGCTGTCGGCTACGCCGCGCAGGTCACAAATCCTGGCCGCCGGGACTTCAGCAGGTGCCCGAAGACTCGCCGCCGCTGCCGCCGGAGGAGGCGCTCAAGAAGTTCTCCATGCCGCCCGGCTATCGCGTCGAGCTCGTCGCCAGCGAGCCGCTGATTCAGGACCCGGTCATGATCGACTGGGACGGCGAAGGCCGCATGTGGGTGGTCGAGATGCCGGGCTACATGCCCGACATCAACGCGAAAGGCGAGCACGAGCCGATCGGCAAGATCGTCGTGCTCGAAGACACGAACCACGACGGCCGCATGGACAAGCGCACCGTTTTTCAGGACGGCCTCGTCCTGGCGCGCTGGCTGAAGGTGCTCGACCGCGGCGTGCTCGTCGCGGAGCCGCCGAACCTCTGGCTGTTCCAGGACACGAACGGCGATCTTCGCGCCGATCGCAAGGAGCTCGTCACCGATCGAGTACGGCCGAAGCGAAGGCAACGTCGAGCACAACGCGAACAGCCTGCTGTGGGCGCTCGACAACAACATCTACACGTCGGAAGTCGACATCGACCTGCGGTTGAAGAACGGCAAGTTCGAAGTGCGCAAGACGCTGTCGCGCGGACAGTGGGGCATCACGCAGGACGATGCGGGACGGATTTTCAGGAATACGAACGAATCGGCGCTGCACGTCGATCTGGTGCCGGCGCGCTACTTCATGCGGCACCCGAATCTTCTTCGCACGCGCGGCAGCTACGAGTCGCTGACCGGCCCGAACGGCGAGCTCAACGACGTGTGGCCGATCCGGCCGACACGCGGCGTCAATCGCGGATATCAATACGGCATTCTGCGGCCCGACGGCACGCTCGCGAAGTACACCTCGGTGTGCACGCCGATGGTGTATCGCGGCGATCGGTTGCCCGCCGAGCTCTACGGCAACGTCTTCGTCGTCGATCCGACCGTCAACCTCGTGAGCCGCATCATTCTCGGCGACAGCGCCAACGGCCTGACGGCCGCCAAGGCGTATCGTGACGTGCGCGGCGAGTTCCTCGCCTCGACCGACGAGCGGTTCCGTCCCGTCAATCTGTCGCTCGCGCCCGACGGCACGCTCTACGTCGTCGACATGTATCGCGGCATCATCCAGCACAAGGGATACATGACGGAGTACCTGCGCGACTACGTGCTGACGCACAAGCTCGACGCAGCCGAACTCGCGCGGCCGCATTTATCGCATCGTGCACGAGAGCACCCGGCGCGATACGACGCCGCTGCCGATGCGCGCCACGCCGCGCGCAGCTCGTCCAGCTGCTGTCGCATCCGAACGGCTGGCGGCGCGACATGGCGCAGCAGCTGCTCGTCGAGCGCGGAGACAAGTCGGTCGTTCCGGCGCTGCGGAAACTGGCGTCGAGCGCCGGCGACGTTCGCACGCGGCTTGCATGCGCTGTGGATGCTCGACGGGCTCGACGCGATCGAACCCGCCGACGTGATGCCCGCGCTTGTCGCACGCGAACAGAGACGTTCGCGTGTCGGCGCTGCGTCTCGCCGAGCGATGGCTGCGTCACGCCGAATCATCCGATTCAGGAGCGCGTGCTGAAGCGGCTCGACGACGCCGACTGGGCCGTGCGGCGTCAGCTCGCGGCGACGCTCGGCGAGCTGCCGGCGCGGATCGAAGGAAGCCGCGCTTGCGACCGTTCTCGAGCGGCACGGCGACGATCCGATTGCGGTCGATGCGGCGATCAGCGGCGCTGCGCGGCAGCGAGCTGGCGGTGCTCGACCGGCTGCTGCAGGGGACGGCCGAGACGCCGCAGCGATCGGCGGCGATCACGATGCTCGCCGCGACGATCGTGCGCGCGGGCGATGATGCGCCGGTCCAGGCGCTGCTGCAGCGCGTGGCGGAGAACGTCGCGCGCGGCCTGGCAGCGATTCGGCGCTTTTGCGCGGCGCCGAAGTGGCGCTGCTCGGTGCGACGATGCCAGGGAACGCCGAGCCGGGGCGCCGGGAATCCGAATGCGCCGTGCGAGACCTGTCCCGGGCGGGCGTGGTGGTCCGGGCGGCGCGCGCGCGTTTCCAGGCGCGCTCGAAGGAGCGGATCCGCCGGCGCCGCCGGCGCGCGCAGGTGGACCGTTCGTCACGCTCGCCGCGCGAGCCCGCGCTGATCGGCGTGGCCGCGCGAAAAAGGCGAGCTCGGCGATCGCGCCGCAAGGTGATGGCGCGCATCGGATGGCCGGGAAAGCCAGGCATGGCGCCCGCAGCGGCCGCCGCTGAGCGCGGCCGATCAGAAGCGATTCACAGCCGGACAGGAAATCTACAAGAACCTCTGCGAAGGCTGCCATGGCGCCGACGGACGCGAGCAGCCGGGCGCGACGCCGAACATCGCCGGCGCGCCGAACGTCGATCGGCGCACCGGGCGTGCCGATTCGCGTGCTGCTGCACGGCAAAGAAGGACCGGTCGGTCTCATGCCCGCGCACGGCGACACGCTGAACGACGGGAGATCGCTGCCGTCCTCACCTACATCCGCCGCGCGTGGGGACAGACGGCCGCGCCGATCGATCCCGCGACAGTGCAGCAGGTGCGCACCGCAACCGCCGGCCGCACGCGCGCCTGGACGCCGGAGGAACTGGCATCGGTGAAGTAGCTGAGAAAGCCATCGGAGGCCTTGCACTAAGCAGATGAGCGTCGCAACCACCGCCGAGCGACCAACGGTCGCGAGGCACAGGTCGCGGGGGTGGGGCCCCGCGACAACTAAATAATGCGCAGTCGGCATCATCGGCACCGGCGCGATCGCGGGCATGCACGCGCGCGCGTACAAGAACATCGGCTACACGATCCGCGCGTGCACCAACGTCAGCAGGGACAAGGGACGCGCGTTTCGCGGACGAGCACGGCGCGGAGTTCGTCGAGCGACTACGAAGACGTCTGCCGTCATCCCGACGTCGATTTCGTCGACGTCTGCACGTTTCCGTCGTTCAGGCTCGACGTCGTGCGCGCGTGCGCGGCCGAGCCGCAAGCCCGTCCAGGTGCAGAAACCCATGGCGACGACGCTGACGACGGCGCGCGAGATGATCGATGATCGCGCGCGCGGCGCGGCATCGTGCTCGGCGTAGTCAGCCAGCATCGGTTCGATCGCGCCAGCCTGTTTCTGTCGTCCGCGATCCGCGCAGGCCGGCTTGGCAAGCTGCTGCAATGCGACGCGTACGTGAAGTGGTGGCGCTCGGACGAGTACTACGCGCGGCCGGTGAAAGGCAGCTGGGCGACCGAGGGTGGCGGGGCGCTGATCAATCAGGCGATCCATCAGGTCGATCTGCTGCTGTGGTTCGCCGGTCCCGTTCGCGAGCTGTTCGGCATGTGGCAGCTCGGCGCCGCCCACACGATCGAGTCCGAGGACATCGTCAATGCGGTGACTGCGCTACGAGAGCGGCGCGACCGGCGTGATTCAGGCGGCGACGGCACTCTGGCCGGGCTACAGCGAGCGCGATCGAGATGCACGGCACGAAGGGCAGCGCCATCATCACCGGCGATCAGCTGACGACGTGGGATGTGAAGGACGATGCGGGCGATCCGCCGCCGCTTCAGCTCGGGCGTCGCGTCGGGTGCGTCCGATCCGATGGCGATCTCGGTCGAGTCGTTCGAGCGGCAGTTTCTCGATTTCGGCGACGCCATCAAGAACGGGCCGGAAGCCGCTGGTTTCGGGCGAGGAAGGCTACCAGGCGCTCGCGCTGGTCGACGCGATCTATCGGTCCTGCCGCACCGGTGGCGTCGTGCGGCTGTAACGAAATATGATTTGACGCCCAAATGATTCGTATCGACCGCCAGCGAACGGCAGCCGACCTGCTGCCGGCCATCAATCGCGCTGTTCGATCTCTCGGCGCAGAAGATCCGCTCCATCGAAGACGACTGGCGCCCGAAGACGGGTCGCCGGTGTTCACCGTCGACGGCGTGTACCGATCGCGCGGCTGGACGGAGTGGACGCAGGGGTTTCAGTTCGGTGCGCCGCTGCTGCAGTTCGACGCGACCGGCGATCGCGAGTTTCTCGAGCTTGGCCGCTCGCGCACGCTCGAGCGGATGGCGCCGCATCTGACGCACGTCGGCGTCCACGATCACGGGTTCAACAACGTCAGCACCTACGGCAATCTGTGGCGGCTCGCGCGCGAAGGGAAGTTCGAGGCCGACGCGTGGGAGCTGCGCTTCTACGCGCTTGCGCTGAAAGTGACCGGCGCCGTGCAGGCTCGGCGCTGGACGCCGATTCCTGACGGCGGGTTCATCTACTCCTTCAACGGCGCGCACTCGCTGTTCGTCGACACCATCCGCACGCTGCGCGCGCTCGCGCTGTCGCATGTGCTGGGCATCGGTTGTTCGAAGAGCAGGATGCGCAGGTGAATCTGCTCGAGCGGCTGCTCCAGCACGCGCACGCGACGGCCGACTACAGCGTGTACTGCGGCAAAGGCCGCGACACGCTACGACGTGCGCGGCCGCACGGCGCACGAGAGTCTGTTCAATGCGGCCAACGGCACCTATCGCGGTCCGAGCTCGCAGCAGGGATATTCGCCGTTCTCCACCTGGACGCGCGGCCTCGCGTGGGCGATGCTCGGGTTTGCCGAGCAGTTGGAGTTTCTGGCAGACGATCGAGGCTGAGAGTCGGTCCGGTTGCGAACGGACACGGCGTCCTTGTATGAAGCGGCGGTGGCGACGTGCGATTTCTACATCGATCACGCGGCGGCAGCCGACGGCGTTCCGTATTGGGATACCGGCGCGCCGGGACTCGCGGCGCTCGGCGACTGGGCGATCGCGCCCGCCGATCCGTTCAACGATCACGAGCCGGTCGACAGTTCGGCCGCGGCGATCGCCGCGCAGGGGCTGCTTCGGCTCGCGCGCGTGGCGGCGCGTCGCGGCGACGACGGCACGCGGTACGAGCAGGCAGGATTGCGCGTGCTCGAGACGCTGATCGACGAGAGCGGGCCGTATCTCAGCCGCGACGCGGGCCATCAGGGACTGCTGCTGCACTCGATCTATCACCGGCCCGAACGGCTGGGATCACGTGCCCGGCGGGCTCGCGCATTCCCCGAGGCGAGTCGAGCATGTGGGGCGACTACCATCTGCGCGAGGCCGCGCTCTACGTGAAGCGGATCGCCGAAGGCGCGAGCGTATCTACACATTCTTCGGACCGACGGCCAAGCATGCATAAGCAGCGCGTCGCGCTCGTCACCGGCGGCACGCGCGGCATCGGCCTCGGCATCGCACGCGCGCTCGCACGCGAAGGATGGTCGCTCGCGCTGTGCGGCTTGCGCTCGCGCGACGAGGTCGCGGACGTCGATCGAGGAACTTGCGGCCGCCGGCGCCGAGGTCGAAGTACTGGCCGGCCGACATCGGCAGCGCGAACGACCGGGGCCGCTTGCTGGCATCGGTCGTCGCGCATTTCGGCACGCTGCACGCGCTCGTGAACAACGCCGGCCGCGCGCCGCGCGTGCGGGCCGACCTGCTGGCGGCGACGGAAGAGAGCTTCGAAGAAGTGCTGCGGACGAATCTGCAGGGTCCGTACTTTCTGACGCAGGCCGTCGCGCGTCTGTTCGTACACAACAGGCGGCAGGCACGTCACGCGGCGATTGTGTTCGTGACGTCGGTGTCGGCCGAGATGGCGTCGCCGCAACGCGGCGAGTACTGCGTCAGCAAGGCGGGGCTTTCGATGGCGGCCAAGTTGTTTGCCGTTCGGCTTGCGGCAGATCGCATTCCGGTGTACGAAGTGCGGCCGGGCATCATCGCGACCGACATGACCGCCGGCGTCAAGGAGATGTACGACAAGCGGATCGCCGACGGGCTCGTGCCCGGACGGGCGATGGGGACAGCCAGAAGATGTGGGCCGCGCGGTCGCATCGCTCTTGCGCGGCGACATCACGTACGCAACAGGAACGGTCATTCAATGTCGACGGCGGATTATCCATTCCACGGTTATGACAAAACGATCACGAATCTGACGCTGGTCGGCAGAAGTCGAGAAGCTCGGTGTCGTGGCGATCATCCGCCTGCAGGATCCAGCCGCGGTGCGCGGCGTCGTCGATGCGCTCGCCGAGGGCGGCGTGCGAGCGCTCGAAGTGACGATGACCGTGCCGCGGGCGATCGAGCTGATCGCGGAGATCGCACCCACGCTGCCGTCGGATTTTCTGTTCGGCGCCGGCACCGTCGCTCGATGCCGACACCGCGCATCGCGCCGTCGACGCCGGCGCGCAGTTCATCGTCAGCCCGGTGTTCCGGCCCGAGGTGATCAAGGCGGCTCACGAAGACGGCGTGCCCGTGATGCCCGGCTGCTTTACGCCGACGGAAATTCTCGCGGCGTGGGATCTGGGCGCCGACATCGTGAAAGTGTTTCCCGCCACGTCGGTCGGCCCGGGCTACCTGAAAGACATCAGGGGCCCGCTGCCGCAGGTGAAGCTGATGCCGACCGGCGGCGTGTCGATCGACAACGTCGGCGACTGGCTGCGAGCCGGCGCCGTTGCGGTGGGTGTCGGATCGGCATTGCTCGATACCAAAGCCATCGCCGCGCAGCAGTTCGACGTCATCGCAGCGAACGCGCGCCGCATGGTCGCCAACGTCGCTGCTGCCCGAAGCGATAACATTTGAGAAGAGTGGACACCGCCATGGCCAAGGTCGTGACGTTCGGCGAGATCATGCTGCGGCTCAGCCCGCCGGGATTCGAGCGCTTTCTTCAGTCGCCCGTGCTCTGCGCCACGTTCGGCGGCGGCGAAGCCAACGTGGCCGTCGAGCCTCGCGCTTTTCGGCCTCGACAGCTATTACGTGACGCGGCTGCCGCAGACACGACATCGGCGAGGCCGCCGTGCGCGCGCTGCGCGCCGAGGGCGTGAAGACCGACTTCATCCTGCGCGGCGGCGATCGCATCGGCGATCTATTTCGTGGAAGCGGGCGCCAGCCAGCGCGCATCGAACGTCATTTACGATCGCGCCGCGTTCGGCCATCAGCGAGCTCGAGCCGGGCACTGTCGACTGGGCGAGGGTCTTTCAGGGCGCGGACTGGTTTCACGTGACCGGCATCACGCCGGCGCTGGGCGAGAAGGCCGCCGCGTGCACGCGCGAGGCGATCGAAGCCGCGAAGAAAGGCCGGCGTGAAGGTGTCGGTCGATCTGAATTTCCGCAAGAAGCTCTGGACCGAAGCGCAGGCGCAGAAAGTGATGCGCCCGCTCATGCGCATGTCGATCTCGTCATCGCCAACGAGGAAGACATCCAGTCGGTGCTCGGCCTCGAAGTGCCGAACACCGATGTCACGTCGGGCCATCTGAACCTCGAGGGCTATCAAGAGCGTCGCGCAGCGGCTGTCGAAGGAGTTCGGGCCGTCGATGGTGGCGATCACGCTGCGCGAAAGCGTGTCGGCGAGCGACAACGGATGGAGCGCGGCGTTGTGGGACAACTCGGCCGGACGGTTCATTCGCAGCCAGCGCTACGATGTGCGGCTGGTCGATCGCGTCGGGCGGCGGCGACAGCTTTGCGGCCGGCCTGATCTACGGATTGATCACCGGCCGCGATCCCGAAGCGTCGCTCCGGTTTGCGGTTGCGGCCAGCGCGCTCAAACAGACGATTCCCGGCGACTTCAACCGGGTGTCGGTCGCCGAAGTCGATCGCCTGGTGAAGGGTGACGCGTCGGGCCGCGTTCAGCGGTAAAGTAGCCACTCTATGAATATCCAAGCGATTACGACAGACACCTGCATCGTGCGGAATACGGCATCAGGCAGAGGCCGCACGTTTTCAGTCGAGCCAGGCCGGACGGCGGCGCGTCATCTTCGCTACGGGCGCATCATTCTGAATGCCGGCGATTCACCCGTCCGCTTCGAGACGAAGGATCGCGAGACGAGCCTCATCGGGCTGAAGGGATCGGCGCAGGTAAAGACGGAAGGCACGACGTACACGCTCGGCCGTTACGACGCGATCTATGTGCCGCGCGATGCGTCGATCGAAGTGACGCCCGGCGCCGAAGGCTGCGACATCGCTGAAGTGTCTTCGCCGGTTGTCAAGCGCCATCCGGTTCAATTCGTGGCGTTCAGCGACGTGCAGAAAGATCCCGGTCTGCATTTCGCAGCCGGCGGACCTGGTGCGCAGCGCGAGCTGAACATTCTGATTGGCAAGAATGTCCAGGCCGGCCGTCTGATGGCCGGCGTGACGTTCAGCGCGCCCGGGAACTGGACGTCGTGGCCGCCGCACGAGCACGCCGTGCTCGCTGAAGAGGCGTATCTCTACATCGACATGCCCGCGCCGGCGTTCGGCATCCAGCTGGTCTACACGAACAAGACCGATCCGGAAGTGGCGACCATCGTGCGTGAAGGCGACGTGGTGCTGATGCCCGCCGGATACCATCCGAACGTGGCGGCGCCCGGCGGCGCGATCAATTTCCTCTGGATGATGGCGGCGAACCGCGAAGACGACGACCGGCTGTTCGGCGTCGTCAACGTGCAGCCCGAGTTCGCCGCCGGCGGTTCCGGCCTCGACAAGGGCAAGAAGTAGCCGCATGAATTGGAGAGCGATTCCGTCGGAACAGGTTGCCGAAGGCATCGAGCGGCAGATGGTCGTAGGCGAGAAGCTGATGATCTGCCGGCTGAAGATCCAGCCGCGGGTCGTGACGGCCGTGCACGCGCACGAACACGAGCAGATGACGATGGTCGAACGCGGCCGCGTGCTCTACATCATCGACGGCGTCGAGCGCGTGTGCTCTCCGGGCGACGTGCTGCACTTTCCTCCGCATCTTCCGCACGGCGCGACGATGCTCGACGAGGAAGTGGTGCTGGTCGACGTGTTTACGCCGCCGCGCGAGGATTTTCTGACGCGGTGACGCAGAACCTGTTCGATCTCTCGGGCAAGATTGCGCTCGTGACGGGCGCGTCGCGCGGGCTCGGCGCGGCGATGGCGCTCGCGCTGGCGGACGCCGGCGCCGATGTGGCCGTTCACGCGAGCGAGAAGATGCCGTCGGCAACCGAAGCGTCAATCAAGGCGAAAGGGCGGCAGGCGCAGGCCTTCACGGCGAACCTCGCGAAGCGCGACCAGAGTGAGGGTCTCGTTCCGGCGGTGCTCGAGGCGTTCGGCCAGCTCGATATTCTCGTGAACAACGCGGGCACCGTTCAGCGGGCGCCCGCGGCGCAGCATCCCGACGAGATGTGGGATGAGATCATCGAAGTCAATCTGTCGAGCGTGTTCCTCCTGAGCCGCGCGGCCGGCGCGCACATGCTCGAGCGGGGCAGCGGCGGGAAGATCGTGAACATCGCATCGCTGCTGTCGTTTCAGGGGGGCATTACGGTTCCCAGCTATGCCGCGGCGAAAGGCGGCGTCGCGCAGTTGACCAAGGCGCTCGCGAACGAGTGGGCCGGGCGGCGGATCAACGTCAACGCGATCGCACCCGGCTACATGGATACCGACAACACGAGCGCGCTGCGCGCCGATCCCGTGCGCAGCCGGCAGATTGGCGAGCGGATTCCCGCCGGGCGGTGGGGCAAGCCCGAAGATCTCGCGGGCGCGGTCGTGTTTCTGTCATCGCGAGCGTCAGACTACGTCAACGGTCACGTGCTGGTCGTTGATGGCGGGTGGCTTGGACGATAATAGTCGTCAGTCCTCAGTCTTCAGATTCCAGAAGGAGTGCGCATGAGCATTCAGGCCCCGGCCTCCGCGCAACCTGCCGTCCGCGACGGGCGTCGTCACCGCGACCAAGGCGGGCTATTACCGATGGTATGTCTGCGGGCTGCTCTTCTTCGCGTCCGTCATCAACTACATCGATCGGCAGGTCATCGGCATCCTCAAGCCCACGCTGCAGCAGCAGTTCGGCTGGAGCGAGCTCGACTATGGCGACATCGTGTTTTCGTTTCAGCTCGCCTACGCGATCGGGTTTCTGTTCGCCGGACGGCTCATGGACCGCCTGGGCACGCGGGTGGGGTTCTCGATTGCGATCGTCATATGGAGCCTCGCGGCGATGGCCCATGCGTGGGTCCTGTATTTTGGCGGTACCGTCGCGGCGTTGCTGTCTGTTCGCGGCCTGACCTACAGCGCCTCGGTCGCAGGCTTCATCGGCGCGCGGTTTGCGCTGGGCCTCGGCGAGGCCGGAAACTTCCCAGGCGCCATAAAAACGGTAGCCGAATGGTTCCCGCGCAAAGAGCGCGCGTTCGCGACCGGCATCTTCAACGCGGGCACCAACATCGGCGCGCTGCTGACGCCGCTGATCGTTCCGATCATCACGCTGTCGTATGGATGGGAATGGGCGTTCATTGCGACGGGCGCGCTCGGGTTCCTCTGGCTCGCACTGTGGTGGATGTTGTATCGCTCGCCCGAGGATCATCCGCGTGTCAGCAAGGCCGAGCTCGCATACATCCGCAGCGATCCGCCCGAGCCGACGACGAAGATGTCGTGGGCCACGATCCTTCCGCATCGCCAGGCGTGGACGTTCGCCGTCGCGAAGTTCATGACCGATCCGGTGTGGTGGCTGTATCTCTTCTGGATTCCCGACTTCCTCTATCGCAACTACGGCCTGAGTCTCACGACGATGGGGCCGCCGATCGTGGCGATTTATCTGATCGGCGACGTTGGCAGCGTGGGCGGCGGGTGGTTGTCGTCGACGCTGATCAAGCGCGGCTGGACGGTGAATGCCGCGCGCAAGACGGCGATGCTGGTGTGCGCGCTGGCGGTGACGCCGATCGTGTTTGCGGCGCAGCGCGACGAATCTGTGGGTTGCCGTCGGGCTGATCGGACTGGCCGCGGCCGCGCACCAGGGATGGTCGGCGAACGTCTACACGCTGACCTCCGACATGTTCCCGAAGCAGGCGATCGGCTCGGTCGTCGGTTTCGGCGGTACGGCCGGCGCGATCGGCGGGATGCTGATCGCGAAGGTGACGGCATCCGTGCTCCAGTACACGGGCAGCTACCTGCCGGTGTTCATCATCGCGGCGTCGGCCTATCTGCTGGCGCTGCTGATGGTGCACCTGCTGTCGCCGCGGCTCGAACCGGCGCCGATCAAGTAAGACGGGGTCGGTCGCCTTTTTTTGTAAAGACTGTTGGATGCAACAAAAAAAGGGGTCAGACCCCATTTCGCCCCGTTCGATCGCCATCGGCGCGGTCACCGACGAGTTCTCGCCCGACAATCTCGATCGCGCGCTCGGCGCGATGGCCGATCTCGGCATGACGTTCGCCGAGCTGCGGGTCGTCGACGGCAAGAACATCATCGATCACAGCGATGACGAAGTGGACGACGTGTGCGCGCAGGTCGAGGCGCGCGGCATGCGGGTCCTGTCGATCGCGTCGCCCGTGCTGAAGTGCACGCTGCCAGATGCGCCGCCGATCGCGCCGCACATCCAGCAGGACATGTTCAGCTCGGCGTTCGCCTTCGACGATCAGCCGCGGCTCGCGCGCCGGGCGTTCGAGATTGCCGAGCGGACCGGTGCCCGTATCGTCCGCGTGTTCTCCTACTGGCGCACGGTCGATCCCGACGGCGTGTTTCGATCGGGTCGCCTCTGCGCTGTCGCGAGCTTGCCGAGGCAGCCGAGAAACGCGGGCTTGATCATCGGCATCGAGAACGAGCACGCGTGCAACATCGCCACGGGCGCCGAGACCGCGCGACTGCTCGCGGCCGTCGATCATCCGCGCGCTGCAGGTCATCTGGGATCCGGCGAATGCGCTCGTCGCCGGCGAAACGCCGTTTCCGGACGGCTACGCGCAGCTTCCGATCTCGCGGATCGTTCACGTGCATGCGAAGGACTGCACCGTGCGCGATCACGTGCCCGACGTTCGGTCCGCTCGGCGAAATGGGAGATCGACTGGCGCGGACAGATCGCGGCGCTGGCGCGCGACGGCTACCGGCGGACGATCAGCCTCGAGACGCACTGGAAGGGACCGGACGGCGACAAATTTCAGGGAAGCATCATCTGCGGCCGTAATCTGACAGGCGAGCGATGGTTAACGTGACATGCTGCATGAGATTTGAGAGTCTGCATCACGTCGCCATCTCGGTCAGCGATCTCGCGCGCGCGAAAGAGTTCTACGGAGACGTGCTCGGTCTCGAAGAGATCGCGCGCCCGGATTTCCGTTCGACGGCGCGTGGTATCGCGTCGGCCGATCACGAAGTGCATCTGATCGTCTCGCGGGATCCGTCGTTCCGGACGGCAAGGGCGTGACGCTCGAGGACGGCCATTTTGCGCTCCGCGTGAAGAGCTTTCGCGCGGCGCTCGCGCATCTCGAGTCGAAGGGCTGTCCGCGTCGACGACGACGAGCCGGGCCGATCGATGCGCGTGAACACGGCAAGCGTCACCGGCTATCCGCAGATTCACGTGCTCGATCCGGATCGGAATGTGATCGAGATCAATGCGGAGCAAGTGGACTGAAAACTACACAGGAGATCAGGAGAAATCTTTAGAGAAAGAAAATTCTTCTCAGCTCCTGATCTCCTAAACTCCTGATCTCTTGTTGGTATTTATTCGGGCAGCGGCTTACCTATCGTTTCCGGCCCGAGCCAGATGATCACGAGTCCTACCGCGTAGAAGACCGTCAGCACCGAACCGGCCATCGGAAAGCTTCCCCCGAAGAACCCCATGAGCGTGGCGGTCTGAAGACCGCCGACGGCGGCGAGAATCCGGCCGAAGTTGTAGGCGAATCCCTGTCCCGTCGCGCGCACGACGGTGGGGAAGAGCTCGGGCAGATACAGCGGGAACAATCCGTAGAACGCCGCGGTGATGCCGCCGGCCAGAAAGATCGAGAACAGAAAGAACCCGTCGAACCGATCGTTGCCCTGATAGAGCAGCAGGCACGACAGGATCGATCCCGACGCAAAGCGCGGCATAGGTGATCCGGCGACCGAATCTTCCCGCGACGACACCCGCAAGGATCGGGAAGACGATCGCGCCCAGCGCCGACGAGATCTGTGTGTATTCCCTCGAGAACCGGCTCGGGTCGGGCTCGAGCTGGAATGCCCAGCGCGGCGCCCACTGAATCGATCCCCACGTGCCGAGCAGCGCGACGCCGGCGAGACCGGCGCCGAGCAGCATGTGCCGGATGACGATGCGTTGCTGACTGCGGCGCGAGCGATCCGGCGGAGACGGCGCGGGCGAGGTAGCGTCGCACCGGAAAGAGAAATCCCCACAGCGCAGCGGCGACGCCGAGCAGCCGTGATGACGGTCGGCGGCCGCAGGTCCCGTTCCCGCCGGCGACCAGCTCCAGATGATCGCGATCGATGCGAGACAGCCGACCGTGACGCCAATCAGATCGACGTTCGACCAGTGCGACGTCGCGCCCCGCGCTTTCTCGTGTTCCCACTTCTTCGATTCGGGCACGAACAGCCGGATGAAAAAGACCAGCAGCGCCGGCAGCGCGCCGCTGATCATCAGAAAGCGCCATCCGGAGTTCGCGAGCAGGCGGCTCACCATCGCGGTCGGCATCCCGATGCCCAGCAGCAGCGCTTCGACGCCGCCGATGAAGCTGTGCAGGCCGATGCTCAGCAGGCCAACCATGAGAAATCCGAGATTCGCCGCCGCGCCGATCAGGCCGGCGATCAGCGCGCGCGATTTGTTCGGCCAGATTTCGTTGACCAGCGCCACGCCGAGCGACCATTCGCCGCCCATGCCGAGCGAGGCGACAAACCGCAGCGCCGCGATGTGCCACGCCTCGGTCGCGAAGCCGCACAGTCCGGTGAACACCGCATAGGTGAAGATGCTCAGCGACATCGCGCGGACGCGGCCGATGCGATCGCCGAGCCAGCCGAAGAACACGCCGCCGGTCGCCGCGCCGACGAGAAACACGGCGATGATCGCGCCGAACCACTGCGTCGCCTGGCCTGCGGCTGACGCGGTCCGAGCAGATCGGCGAGCGCGGGCCCGCCGATCAGCGGGAACAGGCCCATCTCGAAGCCGTCGAACATCCATCCCAGCAGCGCGGCCGTCAGCGCCATCCAGCGTCCGAAGTTCGATTCGGTGGCCTGAGGCGCGTCGGTGGCGTTGACCGTCTTCGGGGCAGTGTCGAGCAAGGCAGGGCCCTCCATGTGGTTGATCGGTGCTGCAAGTATAGAATGAGCAGTCCGTTATCCAAACCATCTGTCGCGCCCGCCGCGCTCCGCAACGCGAGGCGCTGTAGCAGGGCAGGTGCTAGGAGACTCGTGATGCCGGCTGTGAACGAAGCGGTTCTGCCCGTCGCGACGCGCCAGCGAAGACGGTCTGCCGGTACGCGAAGTTCGCGATCTTCCCGAGCCGCCGCGCAACTACTGGCGCCTGGTCGGCCCCGGCATCGTCGCGGGCGGTGTTGGGCTGTCGTCCGGCGAGTTCGTGTTGTGGCCGTTCATCGCGTCGCAGGTCGGCCTGATCCTGCTGTGGGGCGCGCTCGTCGGCGTCGTGACGCAGTTTTTCCTCAACATGGAAGTCGAGCGCTACACGCTCGCCACCGGCGAGACCGCGGTGACGGGATTCAACCGGTTCTGGAAGCACTGGGGGCTCGTCTTCGCCGTGCTCGTGCTACTTCGCGAATCTCTGGCCGGGATGGGCGATCAGCTCCGCGACGCTCGCGAGCTATCTGTTCGGCGGCAACCCGACGACCATCGCCATCGTCAGCCTGCTCGTCATTGGCTTCTCGCTGACGTTTGCGCCGGTCATTTACGTGGCGCTCGAGCGGCTGATTTTCGTCAAAGTCGCCGCGGTGCTGGTGCTGGTCGATCCTCGGGATCATGTTCGCGATCGAACCGGAGTCGTGGCGGGCGTTGCCGGCTGGCTTCGCCGAGCTTCGGCACGATTCCCGAAGGTCTGAGCATCGCGTTGATCTTCGGCGCCATCGCCTTTGCCGGTTCGGGCGGCGGGCAGAATCTCTGCCAGAGCAACTGGATACGCGACAAAGGATTCGGCATGGGGCAGTACGTGCCGCGGCTCGTGAGCCCGGTCACCGGCGCGCCGCTCGCAAAGGCAACGACGCCGACAAGCTACATCTTCGAGCCGACGCCCGCGAACATGGCGCGGTGGCGAAGCTGGTGGCGATTCGCGAACATCGAGCAGGTGTTCAGCTTCGTGCTCGTGACGATCATCACGATCGGCTTTACGTCGATGCTTGCGCACTCGACGCTGTTCGGCGAGCCGAACCTGCCGAACAACGTCTCGTTTCTGACGGATCGAAGCGCAGCGGCTGGAAGCGATGGTCGGACGCTGGTTTGGCGTGCTGTTTCTCGCCACCGGCGCGTTTTCGCTGTTCGGATCGGCGATGGGCATCATCGATTACACCAGCCGCCTCGCCGCCGACATTCTCAAGACGACCTATCTCGCCCGAGCACGTCCGAGAGCCGCATGTACTTCTGGCTGGTGTGGGGGATGGTCGGGCTTGGATGCGGGATCCTGCTCGCCGGGATGTCGCAGCCGATTACGCTGCTCGTCATTTCGGCTTCGACCGGCGGCACGATCATGTTTCTCTATTCCTTTCTGCTGATCGCGCTGAACCGGAAGATGCTGCCGCGCGGCCATCCGCATCAGCCCGTTCCGGACCGCGACGCTGGTCTGGTCGACGCTGCTGTTCGGATCGCTCGCGGCGTTGACGGTCTACACGCAGGTGCAACTATTGTTTCGCTGACGGTACTGGGTTCCGGTTCCTGTTCCAAGTTCCGCGTTCGCGGTGGCGCCAGGACTCCCGAGCGCGTCTTTAATAAAATGATGGCGTTCTGAATCCATCGCCCACCACGAACCGGGAACAAGGAACAGGAACTCAGGAACCAAAACCGACATATGAAAGCACTTCTCCTTTCCGAATATAAGAAACTCTCCGTCGTCGACATGCCGACGCCGGAGATTGGCGAAGACGACGTGCTCGTGCGCGTGCGCGCATGTGGAATCTGCGGCAGCGACATCCACGGCTACGACGGATCGACGGGCCGCCGCATTCCGCCGCTCGTCATGGGGCACGAGGCCGCCGGCGTGATCGAGCGTACCGGCCGCGGCGTGCACGGCTTCAAAGCGGGCGATCGCGTGACGTTCGACTCGACCGTGTCGTGCGGCAAGTGCGATTTCTGCCAGAGCGGGCAGATCAACCTCTGCGACAACCGCACGGTGCTCGGCGTGTCGTGCGGCGACTACCGGCGCCATGGCGCCTTCGCCGAGTATGTGTCGGTGCCCGCGCGGATTCTCTACAAGCTTCCCGACAGCCTGCCGTTCGAGCGCGCGGCGCTGATCGAAGCGGTGTCGATTGCGGTTCACGCGGTGAGCCGGCATGTGCCGAAGCCCGATGATACGGTCGTCGTCGTGGGCTCCGGAATGATCGGCGTGCTGGTCATTCAAGTGCTCAAGGAGAAGGGCTGCCGCAACATCATCGCCGTCGATGTCGACAACGATAAGCTGGCGCTCGCGAAGCGCATGGGCGCGGCGCGCACGCTGAATCCGAAAGACAGCGACGTGCCGGCAGCCGTCCGCGATCTGACCGGAGGACGAGGCGCCGATGCATCGTTCGAGGTCGTCGGCCATGGCAATACCGTGCTGACTGCTATCCGCAGCCTTCGCAAGGGTGGAACGGTCGTCCTCATCGGCAACCTGTCGCCGAAAGTCGAACTGCCTCTGCAGGAAGTCGTGTCGCGCGAGATCTCGGTGCTCGGCTCGTGCGCATCGAGTGGCGAAATCCCGAGTGCATCGACCTGCTCGCGCGCGGCGCAGTGAACGTCGATCCGCTGATCAGCCTGAAGGCGTCGCTTGACGAAGCCCCGGGATTGTTCGAACGGCTGTATGGCGGTGACAAGAACCTGATGAAGGTGATCCTTCAACCATGACAGGTTCCAGGGTTCCTGTTCCAGATTCCACATGCGAGGTGGCGCCAGACGATCCGAGCGCGATCATTAATCGAATGACGGCGTTCTGAATCCATCGCCCACCGCGAACCGGAACTCGGAACAGGCACCTCGGAACTCGGAACAGCACCCGGAACTCAGAACAGAGAATCCGGAACAGGAACCCGGAACGCGGAACAGGAACCCGGAACCTATGAATCCTTTCGATCTGACTGGCAAAGTTGCGATCGTCACCGGCGCGAGCCGCGGGCTGGGACAGACATTTGCCAGCGCGCTTGCACGAGCCGGCGCCGATCTCGTCATCACCAGCAGCACGCTCGATTCGCTGCAGCCATTTCAACAGGAAGTCGAATCGATCGGCCGCCGCGCCGTTCCGCTCGCGCTCGACGTTCGCGACGAGGGCAGCATTCGCCGGATGGTGAGCGACGCGGCCAAGGCGTACCCTCGCATCGACATCCTCGTGAACAACGCCGGCTGCAACGTGCGCAAGAAAGCGGTCGACGTGACGTGGGACGACTGGAATCTGATCCTGGACACCAATCTTCGCGGGGCATTTTTCGTCGCGCAGTCGGTGGCGAAGGAGATGATTCCGCACGGCCGCGGCCGAATCATCAATATCGGCTCGGTGACGTCGGTGATGGGCTACGCGGGTCTCGGCCCTTACGGCGCGAGCCGCGGCGGCATCCGTCAGTTGACGATGAGCCTCGCCGACGATTGGGGACCGCACGGCATCACCGTGAACTGCCTCGCGCCGGGATGGTTCAAGACCGAGCAGAACAAAGTGATGTACGAGGACCCCGAATGGGTCGCGTATCTCGTCGATCGCATTCCGATGCGACGGCCGGGCAAGCCCAGCGATCTCGAAGGGCCCGTCGTGTTTCTCGCGTCTGACGCGAGCGAGTACATCACGGGACAGACGCTGCTGGTCGATGGAGGCATTTCCACGGGAGCGTTGCGGGCGTTGCCGAGGCCGGCTCGTACGTGAACAGTGTCATGGCAGATGGCAGATGGATGATGGCAGAGCGTACTCCTGCCATCTGCCATTAGCCATCTCATTACCGCGTCAGTCTCATTGCGACGACTTCGCCGATCTCAGTATCGAACTCCAGCAACGAGCCGTTCAATTGCTGCGCGCGTTTGCCGTTCCGATAGATTGAGACACCAGCGGTACCCCACGGGTTCCGCACCCGTGCAATCGAACCAGCTTCCGAGCGAAGTTCTACCGATTCGGTCCGCCCGGCTCTTCGCGAAGCGGTCACGACAAATCCGCCTCGCGCGCGGAGGGTGAATTGCACGTCCCATTGGTCAGGCCAGGCGGGGAAGAGGCGCATGATCGCGTCGCCACCCGGAACGCCCGGGGCGCTCTGCAGTAGTGCGAGCTGCAGCGCTTCGGCCGCGCGGCCGAGCCGCTGCGCATCGAGGGCCTGCGGTCCTTCGCGAAGCGTCAGACGATTGGCGAGCGGACGTCCGCCGAGATACGCAGTGTCCCGTTCGGCCATGAGCGCGCGTATTTGATTCGGGACGAGAAACCTCGTCGCATCGACCCGGCCAAGCGTGACGCCGGCGATGGCCCATTTGGAAAGGACTCCGACCGCAGTCGTCGAACCAATGCCCGCCCTATACGTGCGATCGAATGTCGCATTGGCAGCGGCGAGCATCTGCGCGTCCGGCGATTCAAGGTTGACGAGATCGAAAAACCACATTGGAAGGCTGTTGCCATCAGGGGTGAAGCCCGTGTTGTTGTTGGCGGTCGGCTTCAACCCGCGCACAAAAACAGGCGGGCCCGTGTAGTCCGCGGCGCGCAGTGCATCCGGATGCGTGCTGGTCGCGAGCGGCGCCAGATTCGCCAGCCGTTCCTGCCATTCGGTACGAAGCGGCGCATCCTGGCCGAGCACCTCGCTCGCGCGGATCGCGGCGGCGAAGATGCCGCGCATCGCCGAGAGATCTTCATCCGTATCGTGCGCGCCCATGACACTCTCATTGCTGTTCACGTGATGGATGTGGTACTTGCCGTCCGCTTCTTTCCGCAGGTTTGGAAAATGGCGATAGAACTCGGCCGCGCCCTTGATCATGGGATATGCGCGATCGCGCAGCCACGCTGCGTCCTGCGTGTACTCATACCGGCGCCAGTAGAGGTAAGCCACCTTCGCCGTCGTTCCAAGGATGTGGTTCACCGGGCCGAACGGCGCAGTGGGACGTTCGACGGGCGTCCAGGCGCCGTTACTCCAGCGGCCATCACCCCACCAGTTCCAGCGGCTCGAGTGCGGATGTCCGGCGCGCGCGTACTCGAGAAATCGGGCGCTGCGTGCGGACCAGGGTTTTCGCAGCAGATATAGATCGCGCATCTCGGCGGCGATGGCGTCGGGCAACGTGGCGAGACCGTCGTGCCACACCGTTTCAGGAATGTAGATCCCCTGGCTGCCCCACTGTTGACGCGCGGCGATCGCCGCCGCCTCGTACATGCCCGAGTACATCGCAAACACCGGATCGATGAAGTCGATGCGGTTGGCGGCGAAGAGTGCTTCGTAATAGCAACTCAGGTTCGCGAACCAATGCTGGGTCCCCCAGGGGCGGAGATCGCCTGCTGTGTTCCACAGCATGCCGTTGAACTTCGGAGGATAGGCGCCGCGCGACGTCGACGCCATCAGGTAGAGGTAGTAGTGATAGTTCTCCGCCACATAGTCGGCCACGCCGTCTGCGCTGTGCAGCTCGATGGTGCCGCGCTGCCAGAACCCGTACCACCACTCAGCGTTGTCTCCGGCGATATCGTCGAAGCTCCTGGCAGCGGCGGCGTCCACGCTCGCCAGCGCGGCCGCCGCCACGTCCTGGTTCTGATCGAGCGTGGCGGCGCTGCCGATGAGGATGACCACACGCCCTCGTTCGGCGGGTGCGACCAGGCGTACCTCTGTTTCGTCGGCGAAGCGCGATACGGTTGGCCGCCCGAGAAGCGCGATGGCGACCGCCGACTTCGATCGGTGCTCGCCTTCCTGAAAGTCCTGCGTCAGCAGAATCCGGCCGTCGCGCGCGGTCATCTGCGATCGCGCCGTGTGCTCGCGCGTTCGAACCGTGACGACATGCTCGGCGATCATTTTCTCCATCGCGCCGCCGAAATACTGCGAGGCAGAGCGCAGCATCCGCAGGTTCACCTGAATGGGTTCCGGCGCCGCCCGTCGATCGTCGATCTCTATCGCGATCACGTCGCGCTCGTGCCAGGCGAGGAGGCGCGCCGTGACGCCGTTGCCTTTGACGTCGAGGATCCCTTCGTACACCGAGAGACGCTGGGTTGTGCCACGCGCGGGAAACACGTCGTCGCCTGCGCCGGCAAGCTCGACGTCGACGAACCCGGCACCCCCCATGTAGTCGGTGTTGCGCTCGAAAAACGATCGCGTGTCCTTGTTGATTGGCTGTATGTCGACGCGATTGATCTGGAATTTCAGCGCGGCGGGCGTGGTCCAGACGAGCGTGCCCATCCGGCCGTTTCCGATGGGGATGCCTTCTTCGCTGCGGGTGGCCGTCCCGGCATAGACCAGATCGGATCGCGACACGATCGTGCGTCTATCCGATCCTTGCTGCGCAACGGGCGCTTGCGCAGCCAGCAGCAGCACGATCGACGCGGCGAGTACCGATGGCTTCAATTCGTGTTCCAGCCCGGCTTCGCGTTGCGATTCTGCGAGTCGAGCCACGTCTTGAGCGGCGCAAAGTACTCGAGGATCGCCGTGGCGTCCATCTTCGATTCGCCGCTCAATGCCGCCAGGGCCTCGGGCCACGGACGGCTGGTGCCCATTTCGAGCATCTCCGCGAGCTTCGCACCGGCTGCCTTGTTCCCGTAAATCGAACAGCGATGAAGCGGACCTGTGTATCCCGCTTCCTTGCAGAGCGCGCGATGAAATTGGAATTGCAGGATGTAGGCGAGAAAATATCTCGTGTAGGGCGTATTCGCGGGGATGTGGTACTTCGCACCGGGATCGAAATCTGATTCCGTTCGCGGAAGTGGAGCCGTGACCCCTTGGTATTTCTCACGAAGCTGCCACCACGCCTTGTTGTAGTCGGCGGGCGCGATCTCGCCCGAGAACACCTTCCAGCGCCACTGATCGATGAACAGGCCGAACGGCAGGAACGCCACCTTTCGGAGAGAGGTATTCAGAAGATATTCCAAATCCCCCTTTTCCGACGGAACCTGCTCGATCAAGCCGATCTGTTTCAGGTATCCAGGCGTCGCGGAGAGCGCGACGCCGTCGCCGACGGCTTCGTGAAAGGCGTCGATTGCGGCATCGCGATAGAGATAGGGCTGCTTCGAGTACATCAACCCGTAGTAGTCGTGTCCGAGCTCGTGATGAACCACCTGGAAGTCTTCGGCGTTGATCTGGACGCACATCTTGATCCGAACATCCTCGGGCGCATCCCAGCCCCACGCGCTCGCGTGACACACGACCTCGCGGTCGGCCGGCTTTTTGAAGAGCGATCGCTCCCAGAACGCGGGAGGCAGCGGCTGGTATCCCAGCGAGGTGAAGAACTGCTCGGCGTATTTCACGAGCCCGCGCTCGTCGACCTTGCGGCGCTTGAGCGCCGCCGTCAGATCGTACTGTTCGCCGGACGCAGGTGCGGCGAGCAGCGGATAAATGTTCGACCAGTCCTGCGCCCAGGTGTTGCCGAGGAGGTGCGCCGGGATCATGCCGTTGGCCGGAAGCACGCCCGTGCCGTATTTGTCGGCGAGCCTCGAGCGCACGTAGGCGTGCAAGGAGAGATATAGCGGCTGTACCTGCGTCCAGAGACGATCGACCTCGGCCGCAAAGGCGTCGGGCGGCATGTCGTAAAGCGAGCGCCACAGGATGCCCGTATTGTCGAAGCCGAGCTCGCGCGCGCCCTTGTTAGAAAGCTCGACGAATCGCTGATAACGGGTGCGCATCGGTGCGCCGATGCGATGCCATCCCTGCCACACGTCCAGCAGCTCTTTCGGGTCGCGGCTCGACGCAAGAATGTCGGAGACTTGATTGATGTCGAGGCATTCCTGTTTCGGGCCGGCGCCCCGGCAGTACTTGCCTCTGCCATATTCCCCTTCGAGCCATGTTCCCAAACTCGACAGCTCGTCGCGCTCGACAGGATTGTCCGGCGCGGGCGCGGCCAGCTGAAGCTTCACCAGTTTCAGCTTGCGGGCATCCCCGTCAGGAAGCTGCAGCCCTTCGAAACGACGGGCGCCAAGTGCGAGCTCTGTGACGGCGGCGGCGACGTCGCTCTGCGCGTCGGCGGCGATCCGTTCGGTGTCGACCGTAATGAAATTGTTCTGGACCCACGCCGCACGTGACGCTTTCTTTCCGAGTACTTCGAGCCGCTTCTCCGCAGCCTCGACATACTGGTGCGCTTCATCCAGGGTCGGTGTTGGCGCGGCGGCATCGCGTCCGCGGCAGCCTGACGTCAGGATGACGCTCGACGCGACGAGCAGTCCGAGCAGGTCTCGAGTTCTCATTTTGGGGATCCTCGCTCTTTGATGGGGCACAGGTTACCTTGCGTGGGCTCGCTGTCAAGATCTACCATCCAGCCATGCCCCACCGCGTCGCGGCGTCGATCGCCGTCCTGATCCTTCTTGCCGGGGTGTCCGATGCCGGCGCGCAAACGGCCGCGTCGAACATCCTTTTTTATGGGCACCCTGCGCGCGAGTGGAACCAGGCGCTGCCGCTCGGCAACGGCCGGCTGGGCGCGATGGTGTTCGGCAACGTCACCGGCGAGCGGATTCAGCTGAACGAAAACACGCTCTGGATGGGCGGCCCTCGCGAGACCGAACAACCCTGATGCGCTGGCGCATCTCGCCGAAGTGCGGCGGCTGCTCTTCGCGGGAATGCCGGTCGAGGCGTATGCGGTGGCCGAGAAGCACTCGATGGGGCAGCCGTTCAGGCTCGAGTCGTACCAGGCCCTTGGCGATCTGCGTCTCACGTTCGAGCATGAAGGCACGCCGACCGACTACCGCCTCGAGCTCGATATCGACAGCGCCGTCGCCCGTCTGAGCTACCGGCTCGGCGACGTGCGTTACACGCGCGAAGTGTTTGTCAGCCATCCCGCGCAGGCGATCGTGCTGCGGGTGACCGCCGATCAGCCGGGAGCGATCACTGTTTCGACGTGGATCGATCGGCCGCAGGATGCCCGAACGGAGGTTCAGTCGAACGATCGCCTGAATCTCGTGGGCGCGCTTGCCGGCGGCAAAGGGATGGCGTTTCTTGCGTCGGTGAAAATTCTGGCGGAGGGCGGAAAACTGGAGGCGTACCCCGAGCGGATCTACGCAGAGCGGGCAGACGCGATGACCTTCATCGTGGCTGCGGCGACGAGCTTTCGCGGCGACGACTATCGAGGAGCCGTGGAGCGCGCGCTTTCGACGGCGGCGGCCACGCCGTACGAAAAGCTGAAGGCCGATCACATCGCCGATCATCAGACGTTCTTCCGCCGCGTCGCTCTTACGCTGGGCACTGGCCAGACAGATCCGCGTGCCGGGATGCCGACCGACGAGCGCCTCGAGCGGGTGAAGCGCGGCGAAACCGATCTTGGCCTCGAGTCGCTCTATTTCCACTTCGGCCGCTATCTGCTGATCGCCAGCAGCCGGCCCGGCGGATTGCCGGCCAATCTCCAGGGTCTGTGGAACGACAGCATGTTCCCGCCGTGGGACAGCGACTATCACCTCAACATCAATCTGCAGATGAACTACTGGCCGGCGGAGGTGACCAATCTCGCCGAGCTGCATCAGCCGCTGTTCGACTATCTCGAGTCGCTGCGCGAGCCGGGACGGAAGACCGCGCGCGTCCACTACGGCGCGAGAGGGTTCGTCGCGCACCACATCACCGACGTGTGGGGGTTCACGACGCCCGGCGATCGCCCGCGCTCGGGATTGTGGCCCACCGGCGCGGCGTGGCTGACGCAACATCTGTGGGAGCACTATCTGTTCGGCCTCGACCGTGCGTTTCTGGCGAAGGCCTATCCGGTGATGAAGGAGGCCGCGGAATTCTTTCTCGACTATCTCGTCGAAGATCCCCGGTCACCAGGGCGGCTCGTCAGCGGGCCGTCGGTGTCTCCCGAGAACCGTTACCGGCTGCCGAACGGGCAGGTCGGCATTCTCTCGATGGGGCCGTCGATGGATCATCAAATCATCACCGGCCTGTTCACGCAGGTGATTCGAGCCGGCGAGATTCTCGGCATCGACGCCGACTTCCGCCAGAAGGTTGCGGCGACACGCACGAGGATTCCCGCGCCGGTCGATCGGCAAGCACGGCCAGATTCAGGAATGGGCCGACGACTACGACGAGCCCGATCCAGGCCATCGCCACATCTCGCAGTTGTTTGCGCTGCATCCGAGCGATCAGATCACCGATGCGCGGCACGCCGGAGCTTGCGCGGCCGCGCGCGCGACGATCGAGCGCCGGCTGGCCAACGGCGGCGGCCACACCGGCTGGAGCCGGGCATGGATTATCAACTTCTGGGCGCGGCTGCAGGACGGCGAGCAGGCGTACGCGAACTACCAGGCGCTGCTCGCCAAGTCGACCCTGCCGAACTTGTGGGATCTCCACCCGCCATTTCAGATTGACGGAAATTTTGGCGGCACCGCCGGCGTCGCCGAGATGCTGCTGCAAAGCCACGACGGTGCCATCCATCTTCTGCCGGCGTTGCCGGGTGCGTGGGCCGACGGCAGCTTTTCCGGTCTCCGCGCCCGCGGCGGTGTGACGGTGTCTGCCGCGTGGGCGCACGGAACGCTCACCACGGCGACCTTGCTTCCGGCCGTGAGCGGCACCGAGCGGCTTCGTCTGCCCCCGAACACCACCGTGACGTCCGTTCGTTCCGGCGATCTCGTTGTCGCGTTTCGTCAGGACGCCGACGGCGTGGAGCTTCGATTCGAATCGGGCCGCAGTTATCAGGTCAGCTTCCGTTAACGGAGGATCGATGCGACGTGTGTTGATGGTTGCGGCAGGACTGCTGTGTCTCGGGGCGCTGACGATTGACCACGCGCGGGCGCAATCACCGCAGGGCTCGCCGGCGTACGGAAATCGCTGCGCCACGTGCCACGGCAGCGACATGACCGGAGCGACGGCGCCGTCGATTGTGACCTACGTGCGCTTTCACGTTGACAAGGAGATCATCGAGATCATCCGCAGGGGTCATCACGCTGTTCCTTCTCAGCTGGCCGATGACGAGTTGCAACAGATACTCACCGATCTTCGGACGCTCGCGGGCACGAACCCGGCGATGGCCACCGGCGGATACACGGGCAGCCGGCAACCGGGCCCTCCACCCAAGGTGTTCCCACCGTCGGAACCACGGCCCGATGCGCCCGGCATCGGCGCCAGCAAACCGGCGACGATCAAGATGAGCGATGGGACCTCGCGCACGGGCATCGTGCTCGGGCAGTCGCTGACATCCGCCGTCCTCCTCGAGAACGGCCAGACGAAATTCACGCTGCTGTCGCGCGACGGCGATGTGTACCGCGAGAAGACGATCGCTCCGAAACGTGACTGGCTCCACTATGACGGCTCGTATACGGGCAATCGCTACAGCACGCTCGATCAGATCAACCGTTCGAACGTGCAGCGTCTCGCACCGGTCTGGACATTTCCGATGCCCGAGTCCCGGCCGCAGGCGACGCCGGTTGTGGTCGACGGCATCATGTACGTCCCGGGCTGGAATGCGCTTTACGCACTCGACGCCACGACAGGCCGGACATTGTGGTCGTACACCGAACCGCGTCATGGCGGCATCGTCAGCGAGGCCGGCATTGGCGTGAACCGTGGAGCGACCATCCTCGGCGATCGCGTGTTCATGGTGACCGATCACGCGCACGTGCTGGGATTCAATCGCTTTACGGGCCAGCGTCTGTGGGAAGCCGAAATGGGCTCGTATCTGGAATCCTACAGCTCGACGTCTCCGCCCTTGCCGGTGGGCGATCTGCTGGTGGTGGGCGTGGCGGGCGGCGAAGAAGGCGCGCGGGGATTCCTCGACGCCTATCGTGCGTCCACGGGCGAGCGCGTGTGGCGGTTCTACACCATTCCGAAGCGCGGGGAGCCAGGATCGGAAACCTGGATCGGCCAGGCGCTCGAGCATGGATGCGGCGCGACGTGGATGCCGGGCTCTTACGATCCTGAGCTCGACGTCATCTACTGGGCTATCGGGAATCCCTGTCCCGACTTTGCGGGCGAAGAACGGCTCGGCGACAACCTCTATACGTCGAGCGTTGTCGCACTCGAAGCGAGGACCGGCAGGTTGAAGTGGTATTACCAGTTCACGCCGCACGATACCCACGACTGGGACGCCGTGCAGCCGATGGTGCTGGCCGACGAGATGTGGGAAGGCAAGCCGCGCAAGCTGCTGTTTCATGGCGATCGCAACGGCATTTTCTACGTGCTCGATCGCACGAACGGACAGGTGCTTCGCACCGGTCAACTTTCGACGAAGGTGACGTGGGTCAAAGGCTTCACACCCGACGGAAAACCGATCGTCGATCCGGGATCGATCGCGACGAAAGAGGGCATTGCGGCCTGCCCGGGCGGCGGCGGCGGTGCCAACTTCTATGCCGTGTCATACAACCCGGTCACGAGATTGTTTTATGTGCGCGTCGGCGATACGTGCCAGGTCTACACATCGCATCACGACCCGTTGGGCGCGAGGGGCAACCGGTGGTTCGGCGGCGGTCCCGCATCCGACAAGGCGCGTGAGTCACTGGCAGAGTTGCAAAAGGGATATGCGACCGGGCAGTACATTCGAGCGATGGATCCGTTCACGGCAAAAAAAGTCTGGGACATCCCGAATCCTGGCGGAGAACCGGGGGTTCTGTCGACGGCGAGCGGCCTGGTATTCCTGCCGGGCGACGGCGGCCTGATGGTCCTCGACGGCAAGTCAGGCAAGATTCTTCACACGGTGAATCTCGGTCACACCAGCTCGGCCGGTCCGATGACTTACATGGTGGGCGGCAAGCAGTACATCGCGCTGCACGGCATGGAGATGCTCGCTGTCTACGCCGTGCCATAGCGCGCGACGTGCGTGTTTCCGGTAGTGTCCGCCTTCAGGCGGACGATCCCGCGTAGTGTCCGCCTTTAGGCGGACGAATTCACGTCGAAGAGTGGCGTCTCCCTCTCTGCGTTCGATTGAATGCGGCCGTGTTTTTGCGTAGATAGGTGCAGAGGAGACTGTACTTATGAAAATTCGAGACGTGATGACCCCGAACCCGAAAACAGTGTCGCCGGACGATACCATTCAAGCCGCCGCCCGAATCATGTTGACCGAAGACACCGGGGCCGTGCCGGTCGTCGAGGCGGGCCGCGTGATGGCTGTCGTGACCGATCGCGACATCGTCGTGCGCGTCGTCGCCGAAGGCGGCTCGGCCTCGAGCCCGGTCCGTAACATTGCGACCAGAAGCGTCGTGTGTGCCACGCCCGACATGTCGACGCACGAGGCGAGCGACCTCATGAGCGAGCACCAGATTCGACGGCTCCCCGTTGTCGAGAACGATCGTCTGGTCGGCATCGTTTCGATTGGCGACCTGGCGGTGAAAGAAGGGAAGGACAGCCGGATCGGCGACACTCTGCAGAACATCTCGGAAGGCGTCAAAGAGAAGATCTGATTGCGGTTGGTTCCAGGTTCCGGTTCCTGTTCCAGTTCTTGTCCAGGTTCCTGGAACCGGAACTGGAACACCAACCGAAGCAGCGTCTATCGTGGGAGCAACCGGCCTCATTGTCATCCAAACTACGTCGGCGCGAGTTGCATCAAGCGCGATGTGCACACCAAACTCGCGCGTTCGCGAAGCCACGGCATCCGTGAAGAGCACTTGCCGGCAGCCTTGAACCGGAACCCGCCGGAACTGGAACCCCTCGGAACCGGAACCCCCAAGGGCTTGACATGTTATTTCCTTAGCAGTAGTGTTATAAAACTAACATGACCGCCAAATCCGCCAGCGACCCCGCCGCCCTGACACGGCGCGAGCGGCAGATCATGGACATCCTGTACCGACGCGGCCGGGCCACCGCATCCGAGGTGATGGACGATCTTGCCGGCGACCCTCACTATTCGACCGTACGCACCCAACTGCGGGTGCTCGAAGAGAAGGGGCACGTCACGCACGAAGAGCAGGGGCTGCGCTATGTCTACATGCCGGCCATGCCCCGCCGCACGGCGCGCAAGTCGGCGCTGCGGCATCTCGTCGACACATTTTTCGACGGCTCGGCCGAGCAGGTTGTCGCGGCCGTCCTTGGTGGGGAAGGCGCAAAGCTGTCGGATGAAGAGCTCGACCGCATTGCCGAGCTCGTCGAGAAGGCCAAGAAAGAGGGAAGCCGATGAAGATGTCATTGATTGTCTTCGGCGCGCTGGCGATGACGGTCCTGCTGCGCAGGCGCTCGGCGGCGCTGCGGCACTGGGTGCTTGCGGCGGGCGTTGCGTGCGCGGCCGCGAGTCCGGTTCTGGCGACGATCGTGCCCGCATGGACCCTCCCCTTCGGGACCCCAGCAGCATTCGTCGCCTATGAAACGCCGGGCGCGGCCGCTCGCAACGCTGCAGCGGAACGACCGGCGGCCACCGCGAGCACGGCGTTCCGGGCGGCGCTTCGACCAGCCGCGCCCGCCGCCACCTCGCTCGGCATCGGCGAATTGCTCCCGCTCATCTGGGGCGGCGGTGCGGTCGTGAGCCTGGCGATTCTCCTGATCGGGATTCTCCGGCTGACGTGGCTCGCGATGCACGCGCAACGGGTGACGCACGGGCGCTGGGCCGATCTCGCACGGGAAATTTCTTTGACGTACGGCCTGCGCCGTCCTGTCGTGCTGCTGCAGAGCAGCCATCCGTCGCTGCTGGTCACCTGGGGACTCGCGCAACCCAAGGTGATTCTCCCTGCCACGGCCGGAGAATGGTCGGATGAACGCGCCCGCGTTGTGATGTCGCACGAGCTGGCGCATATCCGCCGCGGCGACTGGATCGTGCAGCTGTCGGCCGAGCTGCTGCGCGCCTTCTACTGGTTCAATCCGTTGATGTGGGTGGCATGCCGCCGGCTGCGTCTCGAGAGCGAGCACGCGTGCGACGACGAGGTGATGAACCGGGGCGTCGAAGGCACCGACTACGCGACGCACCTCATCGAGCTGGCGCGCGCGCTCAACGATCGCCGGCACACCTGGTTTCCTGCGCCAGCCATGGCGCGTCCATCGAGTCTCGAAAGGAGAGTGCGCGCCATGTTGAACAGCGGTCTCGATCGTGAACCGATTACAAAAGCCACGCGGGCGCTGATTTTCGCGCTGCTCCTTGGTTTGACGAGCGCCATTGCGGCGGCGCAAAGCGGGTTTGTCAGTTTCACCGGCCGCATCGTGGACGAACAGAGTCGAAGCGTGCAGGGCGTGGGTGTGGGCCTCGCGAACGAGGCGCGTGAGGCGAAGTACGAAGTGAAGACCAACGCCGACGGGCGTTTCGAGTTCGTGGGGTTGCCACCAGGCGATTACACGGTTGAGGTTCTGGGGATGGGATTCCAACCCATCAAGGACGTCGTGACGATCAAAGGACAGAACCTCAGCCGGGACTACTCGATGAAGCTCGGCACGCTGCAGGAAACCATCCACCTGCGCTTCGATCCGTCTGACGCGATCAACCAACCGGTGCACGACTCGCCGAATGTTGGAAATACGGTCGCCGTCACGAAGAAAGAGTGCGTGGTATCAGCTGGGGGCGGACGTATCGTTCCACCGAGGAAAATCCGCGACGCGAAGCCCTACTATCCATCTGCCCTGCGCGGTGTCTGGACCGAAGGAACGGTGCAGATGGAGGCGCGTATTGGTCTCGATGGTTATGTGGCCGATGTGCGAATCGTTGGCGACGCGCAACCAGACCTGGCGCAGTCGGCCGTCGCTGCTGTGCGCGAGTGGCGTTTTACCGAGACGCTGCTCAACTGCACGCCGGTCGACGTCATGATGATGGTGACGGTCAACTTCACCCGCCAGCGGTAGCCGACATATCTGTACGGCGTGTGCGATGTTTGAACGTCGCACACGCCGATCCTGCCTCTCCTTCCTGCTTTTGCCCGGAAAAATCGCGCACCCGCGTGCAGCGAAAAAAACGTCGTGTGGCAGTCGGATTGCACCTCACGCGCGCGCATGGCCGCTCATTCTCCTGCCGCCGCTCAGACCATCTCGGAATTCCGAGTGGAAAAATCGCGCGCCGAAGCGACGGTGACGCTGTCCAACGGCATGTCGCTGCAGGGCTTTTTCTTCATCTCGGGAAACAGCCGGACGCACGTGGGACCCGAAGGCGTCAAGGATGTGCTGAACGGTGAAAAAGGGTTCTTTCCCTTTCAGGTCGAGCGGCCGGACGGCACCGACACGATTCTCCTGAACCGCGATCACGTCCTGTTTCTCGAGCTGGTGGACAAGACCGAGGTGCGCCGCGATCCCGGATACGACGTGGCCACCGAGAGAATCGTCTCCATGCTGCTCTCGAACGGCACGCGGCTCCGCGGCGCGGTGCGCGTGTTCCGGCCGCAGGGGCGAGATCGCTTGAGCGATTTTGCGCGCGCCGACGAGATCTTCCGGTACCTCGAAGCCGAGAACGCGACCTACATCATTAATGTTCGCCATCTGCTCGAGCTGGCAGAGGAGACCCCTGCATCATGAGCCTCGCTTCGGCAGAGCCGGCCGTCAACCCGTCTTCACCGCAAACCGCACCGGCCATCGACCGGCTGTTTCACGCGATGTGCCAGATGGGTGCGTCCGACCTGCACTTGTGCGTCGGCTCGCCGGCGCTCGTCAGAAAGGACGGGCGCATCCAGGCGCTCGACCCGAACATGCCGGCGCTGACCGACGATTTCCTGCAGCGGCTGCTCGATCCGATCATGCCACCGATCAACCGTCAGGAGTTTGCCGAGCGGCACGACACCGACTTTGCGTACGAGATACCGAAGCTCGCACGGTTCCGCGCGAACGTCTTTGCCGATCGCAAGGGCCGCGGCGCGTGCTTCCGCGTCATCCCGTCAGACATTTTGTCGGCCGAAAAGCTCGGCCTCTCGCAGCACATCCTGAACCTGTGCAAGCTGAACAAGGGGCTGGTGCTCGTGACGGGCCCGACCGGATCGGGCAAGAGCACGACGCTCTGCGCGATGATCGACTACATCAACCGGACGCGCGACGAGCACATCATCACGATCGAAGACCCCATCGAGTTCGTGCACCCGAACCAGAAGTGCCTGATCAACCAGCGCGAGGTGCGCACGCATACCGACTCGTTCAAGGCCGCGCTGCGCGCGGCGTTGCGCGAAGATCCGGACATTCTGCTCGTCGGCGAGCTGCGCGATCTCGAAACGGTGGCGATTGCGATCGAGACGGCGGAAACGGGGCACCTGGTCTTCGGGACACTGCACACGACAACCGCCGCGTCGACCGTCGATCGCATCATCGATCAGTTCCCCTCAGACCGGCAGGCGCAGATCCGCATCATGCTGTCCGAGTCGCTGCGGGGCGTCATTGCCCAGACGCTGTGCCGGAAGCTCGGCGGCGGGCGCGTGGCGGCGCTCGAGGTGCTCATCGCGAACGGCGCCGTCAGCAATCTGATTCGCGAAGGCAAGACCTTCCAGATTCCCTCGCTCATGCAGGTGAACAAGGCGATCGGCATGGTGTCGTTGAACGACGCGCTCATCGAGCTCGTGACCAAGAAGCTCGTCGCACCCGACGAGGCTTACGCGAAGGCCGTCGACAAGACTGGCTTCGAAGGGTTGCTGAAGCGGGGTAACTTCGAGCTCAAGCCCGCCACGCAGCCGTAGCGCCTATATTGACGCCGCCGACGCCGGTCACCGTTTCTCGAATTGACGCGAACCTATTGCAGGGTCGACGACCTTCGGGAAGCCGCTCGCGGCCTATCCGGGACGTTCCGTCCGGGTGATGTTGAGCGTGAACTAGCGCCGGCGATCGCCTTCAGGCCAGCCTCGCACGCTCCATGGGTTCCTCGTACTTTTCCTTCAACATGTGTTCGGGATGCTGCGCCAGGTACGCGTTCACACGTTCCTTTCTCGTGAACGCCTCGGCCATGAACGCGAACGCTTCGGCAATGCGATCATCCGGCTGCGCGCAGCTCAACCGCAGGAATCCGCGGCCGGCCTCGCCGAAGCACTCGCCGCCGAGACACGCCACGCCGCGCGTGTCGTCCGCACCCTCGAGCAAGAACAGCGCGAGCCCGTGCGACGTGATGCCGAGTCGATTGCAGACCGCGGCGACAGACGGAAACACATAGAACGTTCCGCCGGGCATCAGGCACGACACACCGTCGATGCGGTTCATGCCGGCGACGAGCAGCTCGACCTTTTTCTGGAACTCCTGCATCTTCGCGTCGCGGTAGCCGAGCTCTTCACGCATGGCCGCGACTCCCGCCATCTGCGTGAAGGGCGGCACGCAGGAAAGCGCGCTGTTCGTGAGCTTGCCGAACACGTCGACGATGTCCGGACTGCTGACGGCAAAGCCCAGCCGCCAGCCGCTCATGCTGAAGGACTTGCTGAAGGTGTAGGCGGCCACGGCCTGTTCGAGCATGCCGGGCAGCTCGAGCAGCGAATGATGGCGGCCCCGCCACACCATGCGGTCGTACGGCTCGTCGCTGAAGACGGCGACATCCTTGCCGCGGATGAGATCCGCGAGCCCTTTCAGGTCGTCCAGCGTCGCGACGCCGCCGGTCGGGTTGTGCGGGCTGTTGAGAAAGATGGCGCGGGGCGATTTGTCGCCCGCGAGAAACTTCCGCACGTCCTCCAGGTTCGGCCGGAAGTCGTTCGACGCTTTCAGCTCGGACAGCACCACGCGCGCGTTGCGCCGGAACACGTTCGGCGGGTAGGTGGGGAAGTGCGGGCTAAAGATGAGCACGCCGTCGCCGGGGTTCAGGAACGCTTCGCAGAACAACTGCTCGAAGTTTTTGGCGCCCGGTCCCGCGACCACGTGATCGCCCGTCACCGCCATGCCGTACTCGCGATTGACGTACTCGGCGGCGGCCTTCCGGAACTCCATGATGCCGAGCGACGGACCGTAGCGGCTGTGCCCGTCGCGAATGGCCTGCACACCGGCTTCGATGGCTCTGGGCGGCGTTGAAAAAGGGCTGTCGCCGATTTCGAGCTCGATCACGTCCTTGCCCGCGGCAATGAGACGTTTGGCGATGGCGAGGACGCTGAAGGCGCTTTCGACGCCGACAGACGAAGCGAACTGGCTGAAATGGACGGGCATAGGGAACGCATCATAGCGCGGGACTTGACAGCGGCAAATATGTTCATAATATATGAATATATGAACAGGGGAATCTCGATCGGAATTCTCAGTGCCCTCTGCATTCCTCTGTGCGTTCTCCGTCCAGTGGCCGCGCAGACCCTCGATCGCGACGGCCCGGCGTTCGAGGTCGCGACGGTTCGAGAGAACAAGTCTGGTGAGATCCGGTTCCAGATAGAGGTACTGCCGGGTGGTCGATTCAACGCCATCAACATGACGCTCTGGCAGATTCTTTCGGTCGCGTATCCGATTAACGGCCGTTTCCCCGACGAGATTCAGCTCGTCGGCGGACCCGCCTGGATGAAGTCTGCGAGATTCGACATCATTGCGAAGGTCGAAGGATCTCCGGCGCTCGACACGAACAAACCAGGCTCGACCGTGACGGATGCCGACCGAAACTCGGTGGAGCAAATCCGTTTGATGTTGCGACGACTGCTTGCCGATCGGTTCCAGGTACGGTTGCATGAGGAGACGCGACAACTGCCCATCTACGAACTGTTGATCGCCAGGGGCGGCGGAGGGCCTGGACCTGCCCTTCGCACCGCTGCAC
The DNA here is from genome assembly GCA_963811435.1 of Vicinamibacterales bacterium. Lineage (GTDB taxonomy): Bacteria > Acidobacteriota > Vicinamibacteria > Vicinamibacterales > JAMQPK01 > JAMQPK01. The sequence continues at coordinate 75,280 of CAWERD010000001.1, read as the reverse complement.
CGGATTGCGCGTCGCTCTGCGGATCCATCCGGTCGGCGGCGCCAGGCAACGTGACCGCGACGTCGGTATCAATGGGTTCGATTGCTCACACAATGTCTGGTTGGGTCGGCCGGACCGTCGTCGACAAGACCGGCATCGAGGGCCCGATGGATTTCACGCTGACGTATGCTCCGGAAGGGACCCCCAACTCCAGTGCCCCATCCATATTCACGGCGGTGCAGGAGCAACTGGGCCTCAAGCTGGAACCAACGACAGGCCCGGTCGACGTCGTGGTGGTGGATTCGGCGGAGCGGCCGACGCCCGACTGACCGTTCACCTTTCTGGCTTCGCGGCGTAATACGCTCATGCGCTATATTCGTTTTTTGCTTTTCGTTCTTCCTTTCCTGGTCACGGGCCTTTCCGCGCAAGTCATCAAGGGCGATGGTCCGAAGCCGCAATTCGAGGTGGCCACAGTCCGGCCGAACAAGTCGGGTGAGCAGGGCGCCTCGCTCGGGCCGCGGCCTGGCGGGAGGTTGATTGGCACCAACCAGACGGTTCGCAATCTGATCCGAAACGCGTTCAACGTTCAACCCTATCAGCTCATCGGCGGACCCGACTGGATCGACGCCGATCGCTTCGACATCCAGGCGAAGGCCGCGGACACGGATATCGACGAAAAGGGGATGATGCCCTATTCGCAGTTCGCGCTGCGGCTGCAGTCGCTGCTCGAAGATCGCTTCAGGATGGTCACGCACTGGGAGACACGAGAGCTGCCGGTGTACGTCCTCGTGCTCGCCACGCCCGGCAAACTCGGACCGAAATTGAAACCGCACACCGGCGATTGCAATCGCCCGCCTGGCTCTGCGCCTCCGGCGCCTGGCAGCGCGCCCGTCAACTGCGGCACGCGCACGAACATGGGCGGCACCGTCGGAACGGTGACAGGTTCCGGCATCACGATGGTGACCTTCGCGCGCGGTCTATCCGGCGGAACCGGCCGTTACATCATCGACAAGACCGGGCTCGAAGGCGCGTACGATCTCGAACTGGAATTCACGCCGGAACAATCCCCGGAAACGACAGGCGCCTCCCTGTTCACCGCCCTGCAGGAGCAACTCGGTCTCAAGCTCGACTCGCAGCGCGCGCCTGTCGAAGTCATCGTCATCGATCGAGTCGAGCGGCCCGTCCCCGACTGAGTGCGAGCACGGAAATCTGCCTCCGTGCCCTCGGGTCTTGACATTACGAAGATCTTCGTAGATCCTGCCGGATGTGAAGCCGCCCACCCGAAAGCCGACCGATGCGGAGCTCGCGATCCTGCGGATTCTCTGGACTCGGGGGCCGAGCACGGTGCGCGACGTGGCGGCCGCCATGGACCGCGAGTCCGCCTATACCACCGTGCTGAAGCTGCTTCAGATCATGACCGAGAAGCAGCTGGTCACAAGAGACGAGTCGGCTCGCACGCACGTTTATGAAGCCGCGCATAGCGAGGCGCAGATGCAGCAGCACCTGGTCGCCGATCTGCTCGATCGCGCATTCGACGGCTCTGCGGCAACGCTGCTCATGCGCGCGTTGTCGGCGAAGAAAACGTCCCCGAAAGAGCTGGCTGAGATCCGAAAGCTGTTGAAGTCGAAGCAGGGAGGCAATCCATGAATGCCTGGATGCATATCGCCGGCTGGGTTCTCGTCCATTTCGTCTGGCAAGGAGCCGTGCTGGCGTTTGTCGCCGCTCTGGCGCTCCACTTCTGCCGCCGGCGGTCTGCGTCTGTGCGGTACGCCATCGCCTGCGCGACGCTGGCCACGATGCTGGCAGCCGTCCTGGCCACCGCGGCGCTCGTTGATGTGAGCGGCGGGCAAAAGGCGACGCCACAACGCGTGCACGTACTAATCGCTCGTCATCCGAGTGATGCGGCGTTGCCGATCCAGCTCGACACGCGACCACCATCGATGCCGCGCACGTTCAGCGGCGCCGATCTGGAGGTGTTCTTCCCGTGGGTGGTTTCGATATGGCTCGCGGGCGTGGCGCTCCTCGTCGCACGTGGGGCGGCCGGCTGGTGGCGCGTGCGCGGTCTGCATCAGCGTGCACTTCGCTTGCCGTGTTCGAGCTGGCAGGCAGCCGGAACGCGCATCGCCGCACGTCTCGGACTCGCCCGCGTCATTCGCATCGTCGAGCTGCCGCACATCGATGTGCCTTTTGTGGTCGGCTGCCTGCGCCCAATCGTGGTGCTGCCCGTCTCGGCGTTGTCGCAGCTCAACGTGGCGCAGGTCGAGGCCATCCTCGCCCACGAGCTTGCGCACATTCGGCGGCATGACTACTTCGTGAATCTGCTCCAGACGCTGGCCGAGACGCTGTTCTTTTATCACCCTGCGGTGTGGTGGGTGTCGGCACGGATTCGAGAAGAGCGCGAGCACTGCTGCGACGATGTGGCGGTGGAGATGTGCGGGGATCCGGTGGGCTATGCAGCAGCGCTGGCGGAGCTCGAGACCTGGAGGACCGGTGACATCGAGCTGGCGCCGGGGGCCACTGGCGGGTCGCTGCTCAACCGCGTTCGACGCATTCTTCGCGTGGAACTGTCCAGCCATTCACAGTCGCCGCAATGGACCGGTGGCATCGTGTTACTCGCCGGCCTCGTGGTCACGACGACCGTTCTGACCCAATCGCGCGACGTGGCCGTTGAGAACGTCAAGTTCGAGGTGGCTTCTGTCCGGCCGAACACGTTGCCCGATGTGTTTTCAACAGTCCAGATGCAGCCGGGCGGACGCTATACCGTCATCAATATGCCATTGCGAAACCTGATCATCAATGCATATGGCCTGCAGGGTACGCAACTCGTAGGGGCACCCGACTGGATCGCGTCAGAGCGTTTCGACATAAACGCAAAAGCGAACGAGGAACTGGGTCCGCCGGTGTCACGCGACGGTCCATCTCAGATCCAATTGTTGATGCGCTCGCTTCTGGCGGAACGCTTCAAGCTTTCCGTGCACCGGGAATCACGTGAAATGCCGATTTACCACCTCATCTTGGCACGCAGCGATGGCAGGCTCGGTCCGGAGCTGAAGCCGTCTACGGTCGATTGTCGCGCACTCATCGAGGCTCGGAAGGCAGAAGGGCTGATGCCGGAACTGCCGAAGCCTGGCGAGCGGCCGCAGTGTGGGGCACGAGTGGGGTTTGGTGAGCTCGCCGCCGGTGGACAACCACTGCTTGAACTGATTACGCTGCTTTCGGCCACCGTTCAGCGAAACGTTGTCGATCGCACAGGTCTGTCAGGAAATTTCGACATCCATCTGAAATGGACTCCCGACCAGCTCCCACCGCGGCCAGCGGGCATGCCCGCAAACGAGCGGATCCGCATCAACGGCGTCGAAATCGATCCGAATGGGCCTTCCATTTTCACCGCCGTACAGGAGCAGCTGGGCCTGAAGCTCGATGCCCAGCGCGGACCGGTCGAAGTGCTCGTGATCGATCACATTGAGCGCCCCACGCCCGACTAGAGGTGTGAGCACGCGCCGCCCAAGATGTTATTTTTATAGCACAAAATATGCTATAAAAATAACACGAGGTGAGACATGTGGAAGCCGCTATCAGTCATCGTGGTGTCCGGGATGCTCGCCGTCCAGCTGTCTGCGCAGGCTCCGCCGGAGCCGGCATTCGAGGTGGCGTCGGTCAAGCCCAACAAGTCGGGCAGTGGGGATGTCCACTTCGGTATTGAAGGCGACCGCTTCACGGCAGACAACGCGCCGCTCAAAGAACTGATCCGCGCGACGTATCAGGTGCGCGACCTTCAGATCATCGGAGCGCCGGACTGGATCGCATCGGAGCGGTTCAACATCGTGGCCAAGGCATCAGCGCAGTTGAAGCCCGGCGTTCCACCGCCCGAGCTGAAGCAACTAATGGCCGAGCGATTTGGTCTAAGGGTTCACAACGAGACCCGGGAGATGCCCATTTACGCGCTCGTTCTCGCTTCTGCGGAAGGAAAGCTCGGCCCTACCGTTCAGCGAGTCGACGTCGATCGATGTCCCGAGGCGATGGCGCGCGCACAAGCGCGAGCCAGGAGCGGTGTGCCGGCAACTCCGCCGCGGCCGGGGCAGCGCATGGAGTGTGGCCTGAGAGGCGGCCCGAACTCTCGCACTGGAGGGTCGATTGGGTTCGGGTCATTGGCGCAGAGCATTTCGCCCGTCGTCGGCCGTGTGGTGATCGATCGTACGGGCCTGACAGGGACATTCGATTTCGAGCTGAAATGGGCCCAGGACCCGACGGCGGACACGACAGGCCCCTCAATTTTTACCGCCCTGCAGGAGCAGCTTGGGTTGAAACTGGAGTCGACGCGCGGACCCGTTGACGTGCTTGTCATCGATCGGGTGGAGCGTCCTTCGCCAGATTAACGTGGAACTTACGAAACCTGACAACCGAATCACCTCTATGACGTGCAAACGGATTCTCATTGTCTTCGTGTGCGCCGCCGCTCTGGTCGCCGGTGGCGAGATCGGCCGCGTTGGTGCGCAGGCGCCGCCCCCATCGACCGATAAGCCGAAGTTCGAAGTGGCGTCTGTCCGGCCGAACACGTCGAACGATGGAAAGGTCATGCTGGGTATCCAACCCGGAGGCCGCTTCAATGCCGTGAACGTGCCGCTGTGGGACTTGATCCGGCAGGCCTACAACCTGCAGCGGACGCAGATCGTCGGCGGACCCGACTGGCTCGAGACCGCGCGGTTCGACATCATTGCGAAAGCCGAAGGAGATATTCCTCGTGCAGGTCCGGGCTCGCCGCCCGGGCCTCTGAATTTCATGATGCAGGATCTGCTCGAAGATCGCTTCAAGCTGAAGGCGCATCGCGAGACACGAGAGCTGCCGATCTACGCGTTGATGCTTGCCCGCGCCGATCAGAAGCTGGGCGCCGGGCTGCGATCGTCAACGGCCGATTGCGAAGCGTTTCGCGGGCGCGGCCGTGGCGGTCCTGGTCCTGATGGTCCACCCCGCGGCATGCTGGCGCCAGGAGAGCGGCCAACCTGCGGCATGATGATCGGGCCCGGACAGGTTGTGGCCGGAGGCATCCCGATCTCGCAGCTCACGCAAATGCTGTCGATGTTTACGCAGCGAATCGTGGTCGACCGCACCGGGCTGAAGGGAAATTTCGACATCGATCTTACGTTCACACCAGACCGGATGCCGCAGGGGCCGCCGCCTCCTGGGGTGCAGCTGCCTCCCATCGATCCAAACGGTCCGTCGGTGTTCACGGCCATTCAGGAACAGCTCGGGCTGAAGCTCGAGTCCGAGCGCGGCCCCGTGGACGTTCTCGTTATCGATCATGTCGAACGTCCCACGCCGGATTAGATTCGCCGCCGCACGGTCGCTGGCGATCTTTGCGCTCGTGATTACGAGCGTGACGGTGGCTGCCGACGACCACGGCTTCGTGACCTTCAACGGTCTTCCCGTTCCAGGCGCCACCATCACGGCGATTCAAGGCGACAAGAAGATCGTCGTGTCGTCCGATTCGGATGGCCGGTACGACATTTCGGGTCTTGGCGACGGCATGTACACGCTTCGCGTCGAGATGCTCGGCTTCGCTGCCGTGACGCGAGATGTGAGGGCTGGTGATGAGAGCCCCGCGCCTACGCTCGAGCTCTCGCTGCTGCCCTTCGAAGAGATCAAGAAAGTGGCGACGATCAGCAAGCCGGTCGTCATGATCGAGACCGCGCCCGGCGAGGAAGCAGCGGCTTCCAACGAGCCGCCGCCCGTTGACCCGGAACTGGAGCGTCAGGCTGCCGAGGGACTGCTCGTCAACGGCAGCGTCAACAACGCCGCCGCGTCGCCGTTTGCGCAGGCGCGCGGCTTCGGGAACAGCCGCCCGGGCCAGCGCTCGCTCTATAACGGCGGATTCGGGCTCACGCTGGGCACATCGGCGCTCGACGCACGGGCGTTTTCGTTCGCCGGTACGCCCGCGGCGAAGCCTGATTACACGGACGCACAGCTCGCCGCGTCATTCGGCGGTCCGTTTCGAATTCCGGGCGTGAGAAACCGGCCGGTCGTCTTTGCCGGTTACCAGCACAGCGGCGATCACAACGCGCTCGCGCAATCGGCGGTCGTGCCGACGTTGAAACAGCGGTCGGGTGATCTCTCCGGCGCGGGCGTCATTCGCGATCCCCAGACGGGCCTCGCGTTTCCCGGGAATGTGATTCCAGAATCGCGTATCACCCCGCAAGCGTCGGCGTTGCTTGCGCTATATCCGGAGCCAAATGTCGATGCGGGCGGCTCGTACAACTATCAGACGACGACGCTTTCGGCCACGAACGTCGACAATTTTCAGTCGCGCGTGAATCACGGCATCAGCAACAGGGATTCGGTGCTCGTGACGGCGACCTATCAGCGCACGAACACGGAAGCCGTGAACGTGTTCGGCTTTCTCGATTCCAACACGACATCGAATCTCGACACGGCCGTGAACTGGTCGCACCGGTTCAACCAGTTCTTCACGATGCGGACGGGATATCAGTTCCTTCGTCAAACCGTCGACTCGACTCCCTACTTTTCCAACCGCGCAAACATTTCCGGCGAAGCCGGAATCAGCGGCAACAATCAGGAGCCGGTGAACTGGGGCCCGCCCAACCTGATCTTTTCGAGTGGCGTCGCCGGGCTGTCAACCGGGCAGTACCTGCGACAGAACGGTCAGACCCACGCCTTTTTGTCTGAGGCGCTCTGGCGAACACGCGGCGGCCACAACTTCACGTTCGGCGGCGCCGTGCGGCCGCAGACCGTAGACGTGCTCGGCCAGCAGAATCCTCGCGGCACGTTTGGCTTCGACGGTTCCATCAGCGGTTCGGATTTTGCCGATTTCCTGCTGGGCGTGCCGAATTCGGCGGCGCTTGCGTTCGGCAACGCGGACAAACGGCTGCACGGCACGTCGATGAACGCGTACCTGACCGACGACTGGCGGGTCAATCCGACTGTGACGTTGAACTACGGCCTTCGGTGGGAATACGAGTCGCCCTTCACGGAGTCTCTTGGCCGCCTCGTGAATCTCGACGTCGATCAAGGCTTCACGACGGCGACGCCCGTCGTCGGCGCCGAGCTTCAGTCCGATAAGGGCGGCCTTCAGCCGCGTGTCGGAGTCGCGCTTCGACCCATCGCGGGATCGTCGCTCGTGATTCGCGCCGGATACGGCATCTATCGGAACACGGCGGTCTACCAGTCGCTCGCGATGATGCTGGCTCAGCAGCCGCCGTTGTCGCGGACGTTGAGCGTCGAGAGCACGTCGGCGCAGCCGCTCACCATGGCGAACGGCTTCAACGCTCCGGCGAAGCCGCTGGCCAATACCTTTGCCGTCGATCCCGATTTTCGAGTCAGCTACGCGCACAACTGGCAGGCGTCGGTGCAGCGGGATTTTCCCGCATCGCTCACGGTCACCGCGACCTACCTCGGGACGAAAGGCAGCCGCCTGATGCAGGAGTTCGTGCCGAACACCTACCCGATCGGCGCGATGAACCCGTGTGCGGCCTGTCCGAGCGGTTTCGTGTATCTGGTGTCGGATGGACGCTCGCTGAAGAACGCGGGCCAGCTGCAGGTGCGGCGCCGATTGAGGAACGGATTGACGGCGGTTGCTCAGTACACCTTATCGAAGGCGACCGACAACGCCGCAGCGTTTACGACCGCGGATCTCAACGGCGCGGTCATCGCGCAGAACTGGCTCGATCTCGATGCCGACCAGGCGTTGTCGAGCTTCGATCAACGGCACCTGCTGACGGCGCAGGTCGAGTACCTCGGGCCGCGGATTCCTGCGGGACTGGACCTTTACAAGCCAGCTTTCTGCGGGCAGCGGATTGCCGCTGACGCCGGTCTATCTCACGTCGCTCGCCGGAACGGGTCTCACGGGCTCCATACGCGGCAGCTATACCGGGGCGCCCGTCAACGATGCGCCTGACGGGTTCTACGTGAACCCCGCGGCATTTGCCGCACCCGCGGCGGGCGAGTGGGGAACCGCCGCCCGCAATTCGATTACCGGCCCACCCCAGTTCTCGTTGAACGCCGGCGTGACGCGGACATTCGTCCTGGGCGGACGATGGTCGATGGACTGGCGGCTCGACGCGACCAATGTGCTGAACACCGTCACCTACTCGAGCCTCACCACCACTGTTGGCAGCCCGCAATTCGGCCTGCCGAACCGCGCCAACGCCATGCGCAAGCTGCTGTCCAGTCTGCGGGTGAGGTTCTGATGCGCGCGGCAGCATTGGCGGTTGCGTTCATCACGGTCGTGTCCGGCTTCAGCCGGACCATGGCGGGGCAACAGCCTGTCTTCCGCGCTGAAACGCGACTCATCATCGAAACAGTGACCGTTAAAGACAAGGAAGGGCGTGCCGTCGAGGGGCTCACAGCGAAGGACTTCGCGATCACCGAAGACGGCCAGCCTCAGGAAATCGCGTTCGTCGAATTTCAACGCCTGGACTCTGCGACTCTCGCACCTAACGCACCTACGCACCTATCGCACCTGAACGCACCTATCGCACCTATCGCACCCAACGCACCTGTCGCACCCAGTTCGGTTCAGTCACAAATTTCAGCCACCACTCCGGGCGACATTCGTTATCGCGACAAGCGCCTTGTCGTCTTGTACTTCGACATGACGGCCATGGGCGGCGCCGATCAGATGCGGGCGTTCGCGGCGGCGCAGAAGTTCCTCGGGACGATGGACGGGTCGGTGCTGATGGCGATCATGGCGTTTGAGGGCGGAGCGGTGCGCGTGAAAACCGACTTCACCGACGATCGCCCGCGGCTCGAGGAACAGATTCTGCGGTTGATCTATGGAGACGACCTCGACGGCGACGGGATTCCGGACAATCCCGAAACGGGAACGGCGTTCGGTCAGGACGATTTCGAGTTCAATGTGTTCAACACCGATCGGCAGTTGTCGGCGCTGCAGACGGCCATGTCGATGCTGCGGCCGCTGCCGGAACGGAAGTCGCTGGTGTATTTTTCGAGCGGCCTCAGGCTGAACGGGACCGACAACCACGCGCAGCTGCGCGCGACGACGAATGCGGCGCTGCGGGCCAACGTGTCCATCCACGCGATCGATGCGCGCGGGCTGGTCGCGCAGCCACCGCTCGGCGATGCCTCGCGGCCGTCGCCCGGCGGCATGCAGATGTTCACCGGTCAAGGCGCGATGACGCTGGCCGGCAACTTTCAGCGCTCGCAGGACACGCTCTACGCGTTGTCGAAAGACACGGGCGGCAGCCCGATGTTCGACTACAACGACCTCTCGCTGGGCATCACGCGCGCCGCCGAATCGATGACGAGCTACTACATCATCGGCTACTACAGCACGCACACCGCCGCAGACGGACGTTTCCGCAAGGTGAGCGTGTCGCTCACCAACGGGATGTCTGCCGATGTGCAGTACCGGTCTGGCTACTTCGCCGACAAAACCTGGGCGAAGCTGTCGACCGCCGACAGTGAGCGTCAGCTCGAAGAAGCGCTCATGATGGAAAACCCGGTGACCGACATCACGATTGCGATGGAGGTGAACTACTTCCAGCTGAACCGTGCGGAGTATTTCGTGCCGGTCGGCGTGAAGATTCCGGGCAGCGAGCTGGTGCTCGCGCAGCGCGGCGGCGCGGCACGGACCGTCATCGATTTCATCGGCGAAGTGAAGGACGACTACGGCATCACGATTCAGAACGTGCGCGACAAGCTCGACATCAGGCTGAATGCCGAGACCGCCGGCCAGCTTGCGAAGCGGCCGATCCAGTATGAGACCGGTTTCACGCTGCTTCCCGGCAAGTACGTGATCAAGATTCTCGCGCGCGATGCCGAGACGGGCCGGATGGGCACGTTCCAGACCAACTTCACGATTCCCAATCTCAACCGCGAAGAGAAGCGGATACCGACGAGCACGGTCGTGCTGAGCAGCCAGCGCGTGCCCCTGACCGACGCGATCTACAGCGTGCGACAGAAGCTGCCGGCCGATGCCGTCAACCCGCTCGTGTTCAACGGCGAGAAGCTGATCCCGAGCGTCACGCGCGTGTTCACCAAAGGCCGCGACTTCCACGTCTTCCTGCAGGCGTATCAGCGTGCCGCGACAACCACGCAGCCGCTCGTCGCCAGCGTGTCGTTCTTTAGCGACGGAGCGAAGGTGTACGAGACGGCTCCGCTGGCCGTCGTCGACGGGCTGAACCCCAGGACGAAGGCTGTTCCGCTGCAGTTCACCGTGTCGCTCGAAGGCTTCCCGACCGGCCGCTACGAGTGTCAGGTCTCAGTGCTCGATCCGACAGGAGCGAAAGCCACCTTCTGGCGCGCGCCCATCGTCATAATCCCCTGAGATCGGGAAACTGGAATCTATAATCTAGAATCTGAAATCTATAATCTAGAATCTGAAAGCTAAATCTAGAATCTAAAGCTAATCTAGAATCGCGAAACTACTTCGCAAGATTTTAGTTCTTAGATTCTAGTTTCTAGATTCCAGTTTCTAGATTCCAGTTTCTAGATTCCAGTTTCTAGATTCCTATGCATCCCCGCGCCGAACAATTGATTCGCGATCTTGCGCTGCGGCCGCACCCCGAGGGCGGCCATTACGCCGAAGTCCATCGCTCGCCGGCCGTCACTACGATTTACTTTCTGCTCGCCGCCGGAGAGATGAGCCGCTGGCACCGCGTGCGGTCGGAGGAGATCTGGCATTTCTATGAAGGCGCGCCGCTCGAGCTGCTGCAGCTGACGCCCGCCGGCGCAGATCTCGAGCGCATCGCTCTGGGTCCGTTCGAGGATCGGCAGCGGCCGGTCCACTGCGTGCCCTCGAATCACTGGCAGGCCGCACGGTCGCGCGGCGCGTTTACGCTTGTCGGTTGCACGGTCGCGCCGGCGTTCCAGTTCGCCGATTTCGCGCTGCTGAAAGACTCGCCGGCGCTGGCGGCGACCATCAGCCGGAATCACCCCGCCGTCGCCCAGTTCGTGTAGCCTATGAGTATGAAATTCACCACATTCGCCCTCACCGCAGCCCTCGCGTTCATCGGTCCGGTTGCCTCGGCTCAGCAGGTGACCAAGGAAGCGCGCGACGGCATCAAGAATTTCGCGCGGCTCGAGACGACGGTCGCGTGCGCCGGCGCGATCACGGCCGACGCGATGCCGGAGATCAAGAAGATGGGGTTCGCGTCGGTGATCAACCTGCGCGAGGCGCAGGAACCGGGCGCTGACGTCGAGAAGCACCGCGCCGCCGCCGAGGCGGCCGGCCTTCGGTACTACCACGTGCCGTTCAACGGCGCGAAGCCCGATCCGAAAGCGGCCGATCAGTTCGTGAAGTGATTTCGTCGAAGGAAGCGGCGCCGGCGTTCATCCACTGCGCGAGCGCCAACCGCGCGTCGGCGATGTGGCTGATCAAGCGCATCGTCGTCGATCACTGGGAAGTCGAGCGGGCCTCGGCCGAAGCCGAAGCGCTCGGCCTGACGAACGCGACGCTGAAACAATGGGCGATTGAATACGCGCGTCCGGATCGATAGGTTGCTAAAAACCTGTCAGGGCAGATGGCAGATGGCGGATGGCAGATGACGTCTTCTGCCATCCGCCATCCGCCATCTGCCCTCTGCCATGAACTCTAGGCTCTAAGCCCTCAGCTCTGAGCCCTTTCGATCTTGACGCTCTGAATCGAGATCGGCTTCAGCGGCCGGTCGCCGGGCTTGCTCGTGGCCGTCCTGCCGATCTTTTCCACCACGTCCATGCCCTCGACCACTTCGCCGAAGATGCTGTGCTTGTTGTCGAGCCACGGCGTGGCCGCGAGCGTGATGAAGAACTGGCTGCCGTTGGTGTTCGGCCCGGCGTTGGCCATCGACAGCAGCCCCGGCTTGGTGTGCCGCAGCTTCGGGCTGAACTCGTCGGCGAACTTGTAGCCCGGGCCGCCGGTTCCGGTGCCGAGCGGATCGCCGCCCTGAATCATGAAGCCCTCGATCACGCGATGGAAGACGAGGCCGTCATAAAACGGACGCTTCGTCTTCTGGCCGGTCTTCGGATCGGTGAACTCTTTCGTTCCTTCCGCCAGCCCGGCGAAGTTCGCCACCGTGTTGGGAACGTCCTGGTCGAACAGACGAACCTTGAAATTGCCTTCGGTCGTCGTAAAGAGTGCATGCACCATCCCACACATCATAGCCATAATGGATTCGGCGACGCCATGATTCCATTTTCGATCCTCGATCTTTCGCCGATTGTCCAGGGCGGCGACGCCGCGCAGGCGCTCGCGCAACACGCATCGATCTCGCGCGGCACGCGGAGCGGTGGGGCTATCAACGCTACTGGCTCGCCGAGCATCACAACATTCCGTCGGTGGCGAGCGCCGCGACCGCCGTCGTCATCGGCGCGGTTGCCGGCAACACCTCGACGATCCGCGTCGGCGCCGGCGGCATCATGCTGCCGAATCATGCCCCGCTCGTCATCGCGGAGCAGTTCGGCACGCTCGAGTCGCTCTTTCCCGGGCGCATCGATCTCGCGCTCGGACGCGCGCCCGGATCCGATCAGCTCACGGCGCGAGCGCTGCGGCGCAATCCCGAGCGACGCCGACACATTTCCGCAGGACGTGCTCGAGCTGATGACGTACTTCAAGGCGCCGCCCGGCCAGCGCGTGCGGGCGATTCCGGGCGCCGGACTGAAGATTCCGATCTGGATTCTGGGATCGAGCCTGTTCGGCGCGCAGCTGGCGGCCGAGCTCGGGCTGCCGTACGCCTTTGCGTCGCACTTCGCGCCGGCGCTCATGATGGACGCCATCGGGCTGTATCGGCAGCCGGTTCCGCCCGTCGGAGTTTCTCGACGCAGCCGCATGTGATGCTCGGCGTCAACGTGGTCGCAGCAGAGACCGACGAAGAGGCGCGAGCGGCTGTTCACGTCTCACCAGCAGGCCTTCGTCAACCTGCGGCGCGGGACACCGGGTCCCTTGCCGCCGCCTGACCGTCACTTCGTCGACGAGCTGGCGCCGCAGGAACGAGTGGAGATCGATCAGACGCTCTCGATATCGGCAGTCGGCTCGCTTGGCCGCGTACAGGCGGCGGTTGAAGAGTTCATCGGCCGGACGCACGCCGACGAGCTGATTGTTGTGGCGCAGATTTACGACCATTCGGCCCGCCTTCGCTCGTACGAGCTGTTACAGACGCTTCACTCCAGAGTCGTCCGGGCGTAAGCTCGCTCCGTCATCCTTTAGACTGTCGGGAGGCTTGCATGCTGGATCGCCGTGCGTTTCTCCTCAGCGGGCTGGCGTTGTACGGCGCATCGGCGCGAGAGCTGTTTGCCGCCGGCCCCGCGCTTCAGAGTCCGAAGTTCTCCACCTCGCCATTTACGCTCGGCGTGTGCTCCGGCGACCCGAGCGCCGACGGCGTCGTGCTCTGGACCCGGCTCGCGATCGATCCGCTGAACGGCGGCGGCATGCCGAGACAGCCGATCGAAGTGCAGTGGCAGATCGCGGCCGACGATCGCCTGTCGCGTGTCGTGCAGTCGGGGAAGGCGACGGCGTCGCCCGAGTGGGCCCATTCGGTGCACGTCGAAGTGTCCGGACTTCAGCCGCACAGCTGGTACTGGTATCAGTTCCGCGCCGGCAACGAGGTGAGCCCGATCGGCCGCACGCGCACGTTTCCCGCCGCGCGGTCGCGCGTCGATCGGCTGCGCTTCGCCATCGCGTCGTGCCAGCACTTCGAAGCAGGGCTACTACACCGCCTATCAGCACATGGCCGAGGAGGATCTCGATCTCGTGATGCACCTCGGCGACTACATCTACGAAAGTGCCGGGCGTGACAACCTCGTGCGCAAGCACGTCGGCGGCGAGTTGATGACGATCGACGACTACCGCAACCGCTACGCGCAGTATCGCAGCGATCCGGCGCTGCAGGCGGCGCACGCCGCGTTCCCGTTCCTCGTCGTGTGGGACGATCACGAGGTCGACAACAACTACGCGGGGCTGTACCAGGAGGCCGGCGCGCCGGTCGAGCAGTTCGCGCTGCGCCGCGCGGCCGGGTACAAGGCGTACTACGAGCACATGCCGCTGCGGCGGAGCTCGATTCCGTCGGGCGCGCTGCTGCAGCTCTACCGCCCGTTCAACGTACGGAACGCTCGCGAGCATCTTGATGCTCGACACGCGGCAGTACCGAACCGATCAGCCGTGCGGCGACAACGTGCAGCTCATCTGCGACGGCGCTCGCGACCCGCGCGCGACGATGCTCGGCGCGGCGCAGGAAAAGTGGCTGATGGAGCGTCTCGATCGCTCGAAGGCCGGATGGAATCTCCTGGCGCAGCAGATTCCGATGGCGCGGCTCGATCGGTTCCCCGGCCCCGAGCGCCGATACTCGATGGACAAGTGGGACGGATACGAACAAAGCCGGTCGCGCCTTCTGCGATTCCTGGGCACGAGAAAGCCGTCGAATCCGGTCACGCTGGCGGGCGACGTCCACAACAACTGGGTCAACGACCTGCGATTGGACGTCGACGACCCGAAGTCGCCGATCGTGGCGACGGAGTTCGTCGGCACGTCGATCACATCGACGGGCGATGGATCCGACATGTCGCCGCTGATGAAGGCGATGGTGTCGGAGAACGAGTGCGTGCGGTTTGCAAACAATCAGCGCGGCTATGTGAGGTTCGACCTCAAGCCGAAGGAGCTGCGCGCAGATTTCCGCGTTGTGGAATACGTGTCGAGGCCCGGCGCACCGATCAAGACACGGGCGTCATTTGTCGTCGAGGACGGCCGGCCCGGGGCAAAGGCGACCTAGCTACCATCTACAAGCCACCTATTACCTGCCAGCTAGAAGTTCGCTGACAATCCGCGCCCACTCCTCCTCGAGCGTATCGTGGGCCGTCGGCTGTCCGGCTCGCCGATACCAATAGCCGGCGTTCCCAAGATCACCTTCCTTTCTGTGAAGGTAGGCGTGGATCCACGAGCCCGTCTGGTCTTCGATCTCCTGCGCAATGGCATGCGCGGCGTTCCAGTTGCCCTTCGCGTCTTCCCACATCGCGCGCAGCGCGGGCGAAAGGTCATCCGGAATCATTTTCTGTGACAGCGTCTGGCGGAATTCTTCGAGAGTCATTTTCTTTCTGAACACCAGTCATTCTTACATGAGTCCTTCTTCTGGTGCGTTCAGGGGCGATTGTCCGCTTTCACACCAGGTGATTCATCGCCACGCGCAAATGTCGGGAGTACAGGCCATAAATCTGTAGCGAACGCATACAAAAAACACGGTACTCCAGCTTGCTACCTCCACGGCCAGGAGAAATGAGATGCGAGCGATAAAACGGTGGTTGCTTCTATCGATCATGATCCTGACGCCGGCGATCGCGTCGGCGCAGAGTGAAACCGATTCGAATCGTTTTCTGGGATGTCACCAAGGCGGTGGTCTTCGATCCGACGACGTATGCGCCGGCGACGCTGTCGTATACATCCATGAAGATGGACTGGGACAGCTCGCAGCCGCTGTTCCGCAACGGCTGGGTCGAGCAGAACCACCGCTTTACGCTGAGCGGCCGTCCTAACGATATGCCGGTCAGCTTTGCCGACGGCAACAAGAAGATCCGCCAGATGGCGCTGCTGCATCTGCAGGAGTCCGTCATCAACAACGCCGCGGCGAATGTCTTCGAGCGGGTGCTCGCGAACAAGTATCCGCAGCATCGCAAGCTGTTCAAGGTGCTGAGCTGGGTCGAGCGCATCGCGTTCGCCTCGTACGTGTCGTATGTCGCGTCGGCGAACCACTTCAAGCAGGCCGAGCGCAACCGCCAGCTGGCGCTGCAGTACGGGTACCGCTAATGGTCGAATTTCACAGGAGATTCGAGGAGTGAGAGCGGGGAGAGTAGGAATTTTTTCTAAGGAAGAAAGAATTCTCTACTCGTATCTCCTGTAACTGAACTTTGGCACGGATGCGCGCGAGCATCTGGCGCGCGTCCGCGACCCCCATCACGACCGTCAAACCCAGATACACGACAGCCGAACGGCACCAGAATCAGCGCCGCTGAGGCGATCGGATGCATCGGCGGCAGCGTCAGTTTGATTGCCCACGCGACTCGCCGCGGCGATGAACGCCGCGCCCCACAGACGCACGCCAAGCGACGCCGGCAAGCCCGTGTGGCCGATGCGCTCGATTCAGCGATGCGGCGCAGCAGCAGCATCTCGACCCAGCCGGCGATGCTGGCCGCCGCCGTCAGCCCGACAGTTCCCCACAGCGGCTCGATCCCGAGCATCGGCGGCAGAACGATCGCGGCGACATAGCCGAGCACGGTCGCGACGCCGACGTGAACGAGCGCGTATCGCAACGGCGTGCGTGTGTCGCGCAGCGCGTAATAGGTCGAGGAATACAGGCGCGCCGAGCGTCGTCGCCAGCAATCCAATCGACGACCCGGCGAGAATGCCCCAGACATACACCGCGTCGTCGTACGTGAATCGGCCGGTCTGAAACAGCGCCGCGGCGACGACGTCGCCGAGCGCGAGGAACGCGACGGCCGACGGCACGACGAAGAAAGCGATCTGGCGCAGCCCGCTGTTGACCCGGTCGCGGAGGAGGTGCGTCGCGTCGAGCCCGACCGCGCCCGACATCGCAGGCAGCGCCGCGGCAGACACCGACAGGCCGAACAGGCTGACGGGCAGCGTGTAGAGCAGTTGCGCGTTGGCGAGGCCGGTGACCGCGCCGGTCGGCAGCAGGCTCGCCAGCACCGCGTCGATGTATGCGCTGATCTGAACGACGCCGCGGCTGACGAACACGGGGACGAAATTGCGCACCGTCGTGCGCACGTGCTCGGAGAGCTCGAGCCGAAAGCGAAGATCGGGGACGAGCTCAGCACGGCGGGCAGCTGCACGAGCATCTGCAGCGCGCTTCCGGCGACCGCGCCCCATGCCAGGATGACCGCGAGCCGCGGGAGCGGCGCGAGCGCGCCCCACCACAGCAGCGTGACGATCATCGACGACGTTCCAGATGACGGGCGCGATGTACGACAGGAGAAAGCGGCGATGGCTGTTGAGGATGCCGAGGCACCACGCCGACAGCACGAGCAGACCGGCGCCGGGAAACAGGATGCGGACGATCGCGATCGTCAGCTCCCGCTTCTCGCCGCGGAAGCCCGGCGCGATCAGCGTGACGAGCAGCGGCGTGGCGAGCACGCCGAGCAGCACGAGCGCCGACGTGATGAGCGCGAGCAGCGCCGCAACCGCGCCGGCGACGCGCGCCGCCTCGCTGCCGCTCCTCGCGCGCGACGAGCGCGGCATAGACCGGAATGAACGATGCCGACAGCGCGCCTTCGCCGAACAGATTCTGCAGAAAATTGGGAATGCGGAACGCCGCCATGAACGCGTCGGCGGCGTCAGACTGGAGGCCGAAGTAATGGGCGAAGACCCGCTGGCGGATGAAGCCGGTCAGCCGGCTGCAGAGGATGCCGAGCGCGACGAGCGCGGAAGACGATCCACTTGGAATGATACGAATCTGAAATCTAGAGTCTGAAAGCTGCGACGATGTCAGATCGAAGATTCCTAGATTCTCAGTGCCTAGAGTCTAGATCGCCGAACGTTAGAACCTGAAGCCGACCGCGACGTCGAACATCCTGCCGCCGTCGGCGCCGGCGCGCGGCGCCGGATAGTGCGAGTTCGCCGTGCCCTGACCGAATCGCGGGCCCTGCACGTAGCCCGTCGGCAGGCCGAACTCGTCGCGCGCGCTCGCCGGATCGGCCGTAATCGTCGTGTCCCACGCAATCAGCTTCTGATTGTTCAGCACGTTGAACGATCTCGAACTTGATCCACGGCTGCGCCGAGCGCCACACCGGAACGCCGTAGGTCACCGCGAGGTCGACCAGCGCAAACCCTTCGAACGACTGCGATCCGCGCTCGCCGAAGAAGACCTGCTGCGTCGGCGTGCCCGCATACCCGGGATTGCGAGCCGCCTGAACCGTGCTGAGCGGCTGGCCGTTCAGCACGAGGCTGTAGGTCCTCGCCGAGTTGTAGCGATAGATCGGCGCGAAGTTGAGCGAGCCGTACCTGCCGAGCCCGGCGTGATAATCGGCCCACACGCGCACCTTGCTGCGCTGGAAGTCGTCGAGGCGGCCGTCCGGAGCGCTGCGCGCGAGCGACAGCATTTCGGGATAGTCGCCGAACACCGAGCCCGTCGGATTCGGCGTCTCGCCTTCGAAGTTCCCGTCGTTCTTCAGCTGCACCGTCCAGTGGCCGTTGACGGACAAGCGCGTTCATCACCCGGTGCTGACCCATGAACTGCAGCGCCTGATACTCGCGCTTCATCTCGTCGCTGTTGTCGTAGACGATGTTGTCGAGCTGTCCCAGCGTCGCGCCGTTGACGACGATCGGCGTGCGGCCGTTGGCGAACGTGATGAACTCTTCGATGAAGTTCGACGTCTTGCGCTGCACGAAGACCACCTTCGCGTAGCTGCGCGCGCCGAACGTGCGCGCGGCGCCGAACGTGTACTCCGTCGTCAGCGGTGACGACAGGTCGTCGGCGAACTGCACGTTCAGCGCCGGGAACGTGCCGGCCACGACGCCGCTGTAGTTGTTGACGTCGAAGCCGGGCGCGAACGCCGCGTCCTTCGCCGGCCGGTCCGTTGTAGACCATCGTGTAGCGGTCGGAGTTGCCGACGTTCGTGTTTCGCGAGAACTGCACCGCGTTGTACTTGCCCGAGTACTGCGAGAACGTGGCCTGCAGCACCGTCTCGCCGTCGCCGCTGACGTCGTAGGCGGCGCCGAGGCGCGGCACGACGCGCGCGACGCACCGAGCGACTTCGGTCCGCTCGTCGCTTCGCTCGCCGCGTGCTCGAACCGCATGCCGAGGTTCAGCGTCAGCTTCGGCGACACGATCCAGCGATCCTGCACGTACGCCGAGGTCGTCGTCAGGTTGAACTCCGCGCCGCGATGCGGAATCCAGCGCTGCACGCGCGAGAAGCCCGGCACGAACTGCGGAATCGGATGGCCGTCGGCGTCGAGCACCGGCACGCCGCCCGCCATCCTGAATGTCCGACAGGAACACGTAGCCGGTCGAGCTCTGTGCGTTGGCGCCGACGCGCGTGTCGACGAAGTTCTCGACGCCGCCCTTCAGCTCGTGGCTGCCGAGACGGCGATCGGACGCGAAGTAGCGTGACGCTCGCCGTCAGCTGGCGGTTGTTGCGCTGTTCCGGATCGCTCGCGTCGAAGTACGGCGCGTTGTACTGATACTGCGTGCCGGTGCGCGTCAGGAACGGCGAGTCGAGGATGTCGTTCGACGTGCCGCCGACGCCTTCGGTGGCGAAGTACTTCTGCGAGTACTGCGCCGAGAGCAGCATGCGCTGATGACAGCGCGGCGTTGTAGTTCGACGACGCCGAGCCGGTTCGGCACCGACGGCGAGATCAGCGCCGCCCTGTCGATGCTGAACGACAGCACCGGCTCGTTCGCGCGGTGCACGCGGTTGTCGATGAAGCTGCCCTGCAGCGTGTGGCCCTGCCGCACGGCTGCCCGTCAGCTTGCCCTCGTAGCGCTTGCTGTCGTTGGTCTTCGTGTAGGGCACCGCCGTCGCCGGCATCGTGCCCGAACGTCGACGAGTTCTCGAACCGCCCGGCGCCGAAGAACCACACGCGATCCTTGGCCAGCGGGCCGCCAGCCGGTGAACTCGCTGAAGTGCGAGAGCTTGTTGTTCAGATACGGGTTCGCCGTCGTCGGCTTTCCGCGCTCGATGTTGTTGGCGCTCTCGAACGGCGTTTCCTTCGTCCACGACGGCCGCGTGAACGTCGTGCGATAGCTGCCCGCGAATGTGTTGCTGCCGCTCTTGGTGATGATGTTGACGACGCCGCCCGAGAAGCGGCCGTATTCGGCCGTGATGCCCGAGGTGAGCACCTGCACTTCGCCGATCGCGTCCTCGATGTAGAGATCGTTCGACGTTCCGATCAGGTTGTCGTTCACGTCGACGCCGTCGATGAGGAACACGTTGTCGAACGCGAAGCCGCCGGAAATCGTCAGCTGATTCGGGCTCGGCGTGTTCGTCGTCACGCCCGGGCATCAGCTCGGCAATCAGGTACGGCGTGCGGCCCATCGGCAGCGCGTTCACTTCGCTCGCGGTGATGTTCGCGCTGGTCTGCGTCGACGGTGACCGCCGGCGGCGTGACGCCTTCGACGAGCACCGTCTCGGAGATCGCCGCGACCGCCAGCATCGCGTCGACCGAGGCGGTGGCGCCGAGCGGCACCAGCGCGCTCAGCTCGACCGGGCTGAGGCCGTCCTTCGCGATCGCGAATCGTGTAGGTGCCGGGCGGCAGACTCGGCAACGAATAGACGCCGTTGACGTCGGTGACGACGGCTCGTTCACCCTGCAGCGCCGGCGACGTCACAACAACCGCCGCATCGGTAATCGCGACGCCGTCGGTCGACTTCACCGTGCCGGTCAGCGTTCCCGTCTGCACGCCTTGCGCGAACACCGCGGCAGGGACCAAGCGCGAGCACCATCGAACAAACTCAAGAATCCTGCGTTTCATGTGATCACCTTCAAAAATTGGCACTCGTGTACAGAAATCCTGCAGCTCGGAGCAGGATGGGTGCCACGCTTGGCACGTACGGCGTTATCTTATTGAGTACTATAGGACTGTCTGATTGATAGGAGGACAATATGACCACTCACCATGTGTCGAAACGCACATGCGCCACGGATCTGAAACCGGACTAGTGGTTCGACCTACACACAGCAAGGTCGATATCACGGCACCTATCGGTGCGGGCTGGCTTATCGGTAGTTGCCGAACTGGAGGGCGATGCCGAAGTCGTGGCCCCGCAGCAGGCCGAATGACGTCCTGCAGCTCGTCTTTCGAGGCCGATGAAATGCGCAGCTGGTCGCCCTGGATGCTGGCCTGCACCTTCTTCAGCTTCTGATCTTTCAGGTATTTGATGATTCGCGCGCGGCGTCGCTCGGAGATGCCCTGCTGCAGCGTGATGACGCGCCGCACGCGTCGAGCCGGCTGCCGTTTCGATGTCCCCGAGCTTCAGGTTCTTGACCGGCACGTTTCGGCGGACCAATCGCGTCTGCAGGACGTCCCAGAGCGCGTTCATCTTCATGTTGTCTTCCGCCGCGAGCGTCAGCGTGCTCTCCGCCTTGTTGAAGTCGATCGAGGCGGTCGACCCCTTGAAGTCGTAGCGCTGGGCGATCTCCTTTCGCGCCTGGTTGACGGCGTTGTCGACTTCCTGCAGGTCGACCGTGGAAGTGACATCAAAAGATGAAACGGCGGGCATCGGATAATCGTACTATAATTGCATGAAGCCTCGGCCGGCTGCGCCGCAAAGTCGCTATTAGCTGGGAGTTCAATCGGTCAGTCCCCCAATTACTGGTAGCAGGCAACGCAGGTTATCGCCTCGGAAAGGAGGTGCGAATGGCAGACGCAGGTGAAGGACTAATCGACGCACAGAACCGAATTCAGGAGCGGATGGACGAGCGCGAAGAAGAGCGCGCACGCCGGGCGATGCCGTCAGACCGACCACGATCCCGAGCAGCTGAGGCGCGCCGAATCGCTGCGCCTGGCCTACACCGAGCTTCAGCCGGCAGCTCGAGGCGACGACGCACACCGCCCGTCGGCAGCAGCTCACAAGCGCACTGGCCGAGGTCGAGCGCCAGCTCCAGGCGCTCGGCGCGCGGCCGCACTAGCCCGCGATTCCTCAATTCAGCAACATTTGCGTACGGAGGCGGGTATTGTTGTGCGAACCCGCTGAATTCGATAGCATTGGCTGATCGCTTGCGAAGGCTTTCCCAAGCGGCACACGCTCCGCGATTGAATGACGCTGCGAGCGGCGTGGGGCGTTGGGGCCCCACAAGCGAGCAGCGGGAGCGGGGCGAGGGGCCCCCGCGACAAATGATTGACAACTGGCTCCTGATTCTCCTGTTGATGGTGATGGCCGTCGGGTTCGGCAGCGTTTCCGTTCTGCTCGGCAGGATTCTCGGCCCGAAGAACCCCACGCCCGAAAAACTGGCGCCCTACGAATGCGGCATGCCCGCCGTCGGCGATGCGCGCGAACGGCAGTCGATCCGGTTCTACCTGATCGCGATGATCTTCCTGCTGTTCGACATCGAGGTCGCGTTCCTGTACCCGTGGGCGCTGGCGCTTCGCTCGCTCGGCTGGGCCGGCTACGTGCAGGTGGTGCTGTTCACGCCGGTGCTGTGCGCCGGCTACGTCTACGTGTGGAAGAAAGGTGCGCTGGATTGGAGTCAAAGCTAGTCCTCCCAGGCGAGCCGGACGGGTGGGAATAAACCGTACTACCCGTCCGACAACGATCGCGGACCTGCCCGTCCTGACGACGCAGGTCGAGAAGATCGTGCAGTGGGCGCGGCGCTCGTCGATCTGGCCCGTCACGTTCGGCCTCGCGTGCTGCGCCATCGAGATGATGGCGATGAGCTGCGCGCGGTACGACATCGCCCGCTTCGGCGCCGAAGTGTTCCGCGGTTCTCCCCGCCAGTCGGACTTGATGATCGTCGCCGGCCGTCTCTCGCGGAAAATGGCGCCGGCGCTGCGCCGCGTCTACGACCAGATGCCCGAGCCCAAGTGGGTGATCTCGATGGGCGCGTGTGCGTCGATCGGCGGCGTCTTCGACAATTACGCGCTCGTGCAGGGTGTCGATCAGATCGTGCCTGTCGACGTCTACGTGCCCGGGCTGCCCGCCGCGGCCCGAATCGCTCATCTACGGCATCGTCCAGCTGCAGAAGAAGATTGCGAGCCAGCGCGCATGATCGACGACGCTGCGCGCGCTGTTCCCGGCCGTTCGGCTGGAGCCGGTCGACTCGGCCGATCAACCGACCATCCGCGTCCCGGCGGCGAGCCTGGTCGAGGTGTGCCGCGCGCTTCGCGATCGGGCCGAGCTCGGGTTCATCCTGCTTGCCGACATCACTGCCGTCGACTGGTGGCCGCGCGAGCCGCGCTATGAGGTCGTCTATCACTTGTCGTCGATGACCCGGCGGCTGCGCGTGAAAGTGTCGCTCGACGGGAATGCGGCGCGACTGCCGACCGTGCAGAGCGTGTGGCCGGGCGCGGGCTGGCTGGAGCGCGAGACGTGGGACATGTTCGGCATCATCTTCGAGGATCACGGCGATCTTCGACGGCTGCTGATGCCGGAAGACTGGGAAGGCTATCCGCTGCGGAAGGATTTCCCGGTGCAGATCCGGCTGCGGCCGCGTGTCCGAGTCGCCGCTGCAGGTGACCGAAGAGGAATTCCGCGCGAACCTCGCGAGAGACAAAGCCGCGCGGGCGGACGCGCCGGGGAAGATCGGCTAGCGATGGCGGACGATCGCGCGCAGGCCATCGACCGGGATCCTGCGCGACGCAGCGCGCCTGCACGAGCAGGCGGCGCGGGAGTCGGTTCGAGGCGGTGGTCGCGGCGGTAGACGTGCTGCACGCCGCGTTCGGTAGCGGGGCGAAGGTGCTGATCTTCGGCAACGGCGGCAGCGCCGCAGACGCGCAGCACTTCGCGTGCGAGCTGGTCGGCCGGTTCCTGCGCGAACGGCGCGCGCTGCCGGCGATTGCGCTGACGACCGACACGCAGCATCGTCACCGCGATTGCCAACGATTACGGATTCGACCGAGTGTTTGCGCGGCAGATCGAAGCGCTTGGGACGCCCGGGCGATGTCGCCGTCGGCATTTCGACGAGCGGCTCGTCGGCGAACGTGCTCGCGGGCTTGCAGTTGCAAAATCGCGCGGGTTGAAGACAGTGGCGTTTACCGGGGGAAGCGGCGGTCCGATCGGTGCGGCGGCAGATGTGCATGTCAATGTGCCTCACGAGCTCGACACCTCGCATTCAGGAAGTGCATCGCACGCTCATTCACGCGGTCTGCGATCTCATCGAACAACGACTCGACACGCATCATTAAGCCCTTAGCCCTAAGCCCTGAGCTCTGACATAGACATGCCAGAACTGCGCACCGAAACGATGACCGTCAACATGGGGCCGCAGCACCCCAGCACGCACGGCGTGCTCCGGCTGGTGCTCGAGCTCGATGGCGAGACCATCGTGTCGGCCTCGCCGACGATTGGCTATCTGCACACCGGCATCGAGAAGACGGCCGAGCAGAAGAAATATCCAGCAGGTCATTCCCGCTCGTCGAGCGCATGGACTACCTGAGCGCCCAGTCCAACGCGTACGCGTACTGCCTGTCGGTCGAGAAGCTGCTCGGTCTCGAGATGCCCGATCGCGTGAAGTGGATTCGCGTGCTGCTCGCCGAGCTGCAGCGCATCAACAGCCATCTCGTGTGGCTCGGCACGCACGCCATGGAAGTCGGCGCCGTGTCGGTCATGCTCTACTGCTTCCGCGAGCGCGAGCTGCTGCTCGACATCAACGAGCGCATCGCCGGCTTCCGCATGTTCCCGAGCTACATCCGCGTCGGCGGCCTGCGCGAAGATCTTCCCCGCGGGTTCCACGAGGTCGTCACGCAGTTCCTCGACAGCTTTCCGGCGAAGATCGGCGAGTACGAAGACCTGCTGACCAAGAACGACATCTACAGGAAGCGCACGCGCGGCGTGGGCAAGCTTCCAAGCAGGAATGCATCGACCTGAGCCTGACGGGACCGATCGGCCGCGCATCGGGCTGGAACTACGACGTGCGCAAGATGTTCCCGTACGGCGGCTACGACACGTTCGAGTTCGAGGTGCCGCTCGGCACCGACGGCGATGTCTACGATCGCTACCGCGTGCGCATTGCCGAGATGCGCGAAAGCGTCAAGATTTGCCGGCAGGCGCTGTCGCGAATCACGCCGGCGGGCGTGTTTGCCGCCGACGCGCCGACCGTGGTGCCGCCGCCGAAGGATCGCGTCTACACGGAGATGGAAGCGCTGATTCAGCACTTCCTGATTTATTCGCAGGGCTTCACCGTGCCGGCCGGCGAGGCGTACGTGCCGGTCGAAGGCCCGCGCGGCGAGCAGGGTTTCTACGTCGTGTCCGATGGCACCAACCGGCCGTGGCGGCTGAAGGCACGCTCGCCGTCGCTGCTGGCGTGCCAGGCGCTGCCCGAAGATGATCATCGGCGGCCTCATCGCCGACGTCATCGCCGTCATCGGCTCGATCGACGTCGTCATGGGAGACGTTGATCGATGGTCGATGCGATAGGTGCGATGGTGATGCGATGGTGCGATAGGCGATGCGTGAATGACTTTTCATCCGACAGATCGACTACCGGGAGCTCCATCGATCGAAGCGGCAGATGCCGGTCGACGATGGGAAGGCGTTTGTGTATACGCCAGAGAACCGCGAGCGCGCTCGAGGTGATCGCGAAGCGGTATCCGGAAAACCCGACGGGCCGCCGCTCGGCGATTCTGCCGGCGCTTTATCTCGTGCAGCGGCAGATCGGCTACATCTCGCTGAGCGCCATGCAGCATGTCGCGAGCGTGATTGGCTGCATCGTCGGCGGACGTCGAAGACGTCGTGTCGTTCTACACGATGTTCTACACGCGGCCGGTCGGGAAGTTTGTCGTGCAGGTCTGCCGCACGCTGCCGTGCGCGTTGCGCGGCGCCGAACGGGTGACCGAGGAGCTGATGGACGCGCTCGGCATCGAACCGAACGGCACCGATCCGTCAGGCATGTTCACGCTGATGGAAGTGGAGTGTCTCGGCGCGTGCGATCGTGCGCCGCTCGTGATGGTGAACGACAGCTGGCACGAGTGCCTCGCGCCAGAAGCGGCGAAGGCGCTCGTCGACGATTTGCGGACCCGCGGCGAGGCGGCGGTGACGGGATGTCACCTTCAAGCGCCGGATCGGGGACAGAACCCGGAACCCGGAACCAGAACTTCCGGAACCAGCACTTGAGGAACCGGAACCAGGAACATGGAACCGATCCTTACTAGGCACGTCCGCGAACCGCACGCCTACACGCTCGATTTCTACCTGAAGCACGACGGGTACGACGGCTTGCGCAAAGCGCTGGCGATGAAGCCCGAGCAGGTGATCGATCTCGTGAAGGCGTCCGGTCTGAAGGGGCGCGGCGGTGCCGGATTTCCCGCCGGCATGAAGTGGCAGTTCGTCGTCAAGGACACGCCGAAGGCGAAATACATCGTCTGCAATGCCGACGAGAGCGAGCCCGGCACCTTCAAGGATCATCTGCTGATGGAGCGCAACCCTCATCTGCTGTTCGAGGGCTGCCTCATCGCGTGCCACGCGATCGGTGCGAAGGTCGCTTATATCTACATCCGAGGTGAGTTTTTCCACGTGCAGGAAGTGATCGAGCGCCAGCTCGAAGAGGCCTACGCCAAGGGGTACATCGGCAGGAACGTGATGGGCCTGGGCTTCGACTGCGACATCTACATTCACCGTGGTGCCGGCGCGTATGAAGCCGGGGAAGAGACCGCGCTGCTCGAATCGCTCGAGGGCAAGCGCGCGCAGCCGCGCCTGAAGCCGCCGTTTCCCGCGAGCGCGGGCCTCTACGGATCGCCGACGGCCGTCAACAACGTCGAGACGCTGTGCAACGTGCCGGCGATCATCCGCAACGGTGCGGAATGGTATGCCGCGCTCGGCCCGGAGAAAAACGGCGGGCCGAAGCTCTATTGCATCAGCGGCCATGTGCAGCGGCCTGGCGTGTACGAAGCGTCGATGGAGATCACGCTGCGAGAGCTCATCTTCGACGTGGCGGGCGGCATTCCCGGCGGCCGGCAGTTGAAGGCCGTGATTCCCGGCGGATCGTCGGTGCCGATTCTGCTGCCGCATCAGCTCGATGGCCAAGCGAGCTTCGATGGCGTCGCCAAGGCAGGGTCGCTGCTCGGATCGGCGGGCATTATCGTGCTCGACGACACGACATGCATGGTGTGGCTGGCCGAGAACCTGCTGCGCTTCTACCGCCACGAGTCGTGCGGCAAGTGCACGCCGTGCCGCGAAGGCACGCAATGGGTGCTGAACATCCTCGAGAAGATCGAGCGCGGCGAAGGCGAGATGAAGGATCTCGCGCTGCTCGAGAACGTCGCGGGGCTGATTGCCGGCAAGACGCTGTGCGCGTTCGGCGACGCCGCCGCGACGCCCGCGCTGACCACGCTGAAGAATTTCAGGGCCGAGTATGAGGCGCACGTGCGCGAGGGACGCTGCACGGTGCCCGCACCGTGGCGCAGACGACACGCGGCCCCGGTAGGTTCGCATTGAAGCCGGGTCTGGAAAGCAAGACCCGGCCTACATATGTAGGGCGGGTCCTGCTCTTCGAACCCGCCATTTGACCATGTTGACACCCGTCGCCATCGCTCAGCTCGCCATCCTGGGATTCGTGTTCGTCATGCTGTTGAGCGCGGCGGCCGGCATGGTGTACATGGAGCGCAAAGTGGCGGCCAGGATTCAGCAGCGCATGGGACCGACACTTGTCGGTCCGTACGGCCTGCTGCAGCCGCTGGCCGACATCATCAAGCTGGCGATGAAGGAGGACACGCGGCCGAAGGCCGCCGATCCCATCCTCTTCGCGCTTGCGCCCGTCATCTCTGCGGCCACCGCGTTCACGGCGTTCGCCGTCGTGCCGTTCGGCGCCGAGACGGACTTTCTTCGGGCTGCTCGATCGGCCGGTTCCGCTTCAGGTGGCCGACGTCAACGTGGCGATTCTGTGGGTGTTCGCCGTGACGTCGATGGGTGTCTACGGCATCGTGCTCGCCGGCTGGAGCTCGAACAGCAAGTATTCGCTGCTCGGCGCGCTGCGCTCGTCGGCGCAGATGATCAGCTACGAACTGTCCTACGGCATGGCCCTCGCGGCCGTACTGCTCCTGGCCGGCTCGATGTCGATTCGCGAGATCGTCGATTCGCAAGCCGGCTCGTGGTTCTACGTCATCCCGCGGTGGTTCGTCTTTCTGCAGCCGATCGGCTTTTTCATCTTCATGACCGCGGGCGTCGCCGAGACCAACCGCGCGCCGTTCGACTTTCCCGAAGCCGAGCAGGAGCTCGTCGCCGGCTATCACACCGAGTACAGCAGCATGAGCTTCGCCATGTTCTTCCTGGCGGAGTACATCAACATGGTGACCGTCTCGGCGATCGCCAGCAACCTGTACCTGGGCGGCTGGCATGGTCCGTTGCTGCCGGAATGGCTCGGATGGATCTGGTTTCTGCTGAAGGTCGGCTTCCTGCTGTTCTTCTACGTGTGGATGCGGTGGACGCTGCCGCGTTATCGCTACGATCAGTTGATGGCGTTCGGCTGGAAGTTCCTGCTGCCGCTGTCGATCATCAACCTGCTCGCGACTGCAGCCGGGGTGCTCTACTTTGGCCTTTGAGCTGATCCTCTTCTACGCGTTTGCGGCGATCGCCGTGGGAACGACGCTCCTCGTCGTGGTGCAGTCGAACCCGGTATACAGCGTGCTGCTGTTAATCGGCTCGTTTGTCGGCCTTTCGGGTCTGTACGTGCTGCTCGATGCGCCGTTTGTCGCCGTCATTCAGATCATCGTGTACGCCGGCGCGATCATGGTGCTGTTCCTCTTCGTCGTGATGCTCCTGAACGCGCCTCAGGAAGCCGTCGTCACGTCGGGCGTGCTCGAATCGGGGGCGACCCGGGTGTTTGGAGGAATGCTGGCCATCGCATTGGCGATGGAGCTCGCATGGGCGCTGAGCCGGTCGCGCGTACTCGGCGACCTCCGCGGCGTCCGGCATCCGCCGATCGTTCTCGGTTCCGGAAATTGGCGAGCGGCTGTTCCAGCAATACGCGTTTGCGTTCGAGGCGACGTCCATCCTGATTCTCGTCGCCATGCTTGGCGCGGTCGTCCTGGCCGGACGGCATCTGTTCGAAAGAACCCGCCGTGGCTGAGCTGAACCACTACCTCATTCTCTCGGGCGTCCTCTTCACCATCGGCACGGCTGGTGTGCTGCTCCGGCGCAACATCATCACGGTGTTTTTGTCGATCGAGGTCATGCTGAACGCCGTCAACCTGTCGTTCATTGCGTTCGGCCACTTTCTCGATTCTGCAGACGGACAGATCATCGTGTTCTTCGTCATTACGGTCGCCGCTGCGGAAGCGGCGGTCGGGCTCGGCCTGGTCATCGCTCTCTTCAGACACGTCGAAACGCTCAATCCAGACGCGTTCCGGCAGTTGAGAGGGTAGCCCGCGATGCTGCTCTGGATTCCGCTTCTTCCGTTCATCGGGTTTCTCGTCAACAACTTCGGCGCACGCAAGCTGCCCGAGAAGGTGATTGGCGCCGTCGCGTCGCTGGCCATGCTGGCAGCGTTCGGCGTCTCGGTCATCGCCGTCAGCCAGCTGGCGTCGCTCCCTGCAGAGGAGCGTGAGATTTCGCAGACGATCTACACGTGGATTGGATCGGCCGATTTCCAGGTTCCGCTCGGTCTCCGGCTCGACCCGCTGTCGGCGCTGATGATCCTGGTCGTCACCGGCATCGGGTTCCTGATTCACGTCTATTCGACCGCCTACATGATCGAGGAAGAGTCGTACCGAGTACGCGCGCTACTTCGCGTACCTCAACCTCTTCGCCGCGTTCATGCTGGTGCTTGTGCTCGGCGACAACTTCTTCGTGCTGTTCGTCGGCTGGGAAGGTGTGGGCCTCTGCTCGTACCTGCTCATCGGCTTCTGGTACAAGAAGCCAGTTTGCAGCGGATGCCGGCAAGAAAGCGTTCATCGTCAATCGCATCGGCGACGTGGCGTTCGTGCTCGGCGTGCTGCTGGCCTTCTCGCAGTTCGGCACGATCAATTTCAAGGAGCTGAGCGGCGCCATTGCGCCGCTGCCGGCCGACGCGGCCTTCGGCGTGATGTCGGCGATTGCCCTCCTGCTCTTCGTTGGTGCCACCGGAAAATCAGCGCAGATTCCGTTGTACGTCTGGTTGCCCGACGCGATGGAGGGTCCGACGCCGGTCTCGGCGCTCATCCATGCCGCAACGATGGTGACGGCTGGGGTGTATTTGATCGGCCGCAACGCGGTGCTGTTCGCGCACGCGCCCGACGTGCTGATGATTGTGGCGGTCGTCGGCACGGTGACGGCGCTGTGGGCCGGTGCCATCGGCATGGTCCAGAACGACATCAAGCGCGTGCTCGCGTATTCGACGGTCTCGCAGCTCGGCTACATGTTCATGGCGATGGGCGTCGGCGCCTATGCGGCCGGCATTTTTCATCTGTTCACGCACGCGTTTTTCAAGGCCCTGCTCTTTCTCGGATCGGGCGCCGTCATTCACTCGCTTGCCGGCGAGCAGGATCTGCGGCACATGGGCGGACTGAAGAAGGAGCTGCCTGTTACCTATTGGACGTTCCTGATCGGTGCGCTGGCGATTGCCGGAGTGCCCGGGCTCGCAGGCTTCTTCAGCAAGGACGAGATTCTGTACCGCACGTTTGCCAGCGGTCACACGGTCTTGTGGGCGGTGGGCGCGGTCACGTCGTTGATGACGGCGTTCTACATGTTCCGTCTGGTGTTCCTGGCGTTCCATGGCGAGCGGCGGCCGGCCAGGGCTACAGCCCTGGGCCACCGAGATCATGTCAATACACAGGCAACCGGCTCCGCGATCCACGACCAGCAGGCCGACGCCGAGAGCCCGCACATGCACCACACCGCGCATTTGCACGACGCGCGGCGCGCGATGGGGATCCCGCTTATCGTGCTGGCGGTTGGCGCGGTGCTGGCCGGCTATCTGAACGTGCCGGCAGGCCTCGGGGGATCGGCGTTCCTGGAGCATTTTCTCGAGCCAAGCCTGCACGTTCCCGCCATGGAAGGCGCGCACGCTGCCGCGGAACACGCCGATCACACGGTCGAGATCGCGCTGATGATCGTCTCGTCGCTCATTGCGCTGGCGGGCATCGCGATCGCCGCGTTCCTGTACCTGAAGCGCACGGACATTCCCGACACGCTCGCGGCGAAATATCCGGGCGTGTATGCGTTCCTCGTGCACAAGGGATACATCGACGAGGTTTACGACGCCACGATCGTGCAGCCCATCAAATCGCTGTCGGAGAACGTGCTGTGGAGATTTGATGCCAGGGTCGTCGATGGCGCGGTCAACGGCATGGGGCAGATCGTCGTCGCGTCCGGCGCTCTTGTGCGGCAGGTTCAGACCGGTTCGGTGCGCACGTATGCCGTCTCCGTGCTGTTCGGCGCCGTGGTGATTCTGGGTTACTACCTCTGGAGTTGACGATTCCTTGCCTCTCCTGACCCTACTCGTGCTCGTGCCCCTCGCCGGTTCGGCGATCATCGCGATGATCGGCCGTGAGCGCGAGATGTTGATTCATCGTCTCGCACTCGTGACCTCGCTCGTCGTGTTCGCGCTCACGCTTCTGGTGTGGGCGCGGTTCGATCCGGCGTCGGCCGATTTTCAGTTCGTCGAGCGATATCGATGGATTCCGTCGTTCGGCATCGACTATTTCGTCGGCGTCGACGGCATCAGTCTCTTCCTCATTGTGCTGACCGGATTTCTCACACCGCTTGCGCTGCTGTCATCCTGGGAATCGATCCACAAACGCGTGAAGGCGTTCGCCATCTTCGTGCTCGCGCTCGAAGCCGCCATGCTTGGCGTCTTCATGGCGCTCGACCTGTTTCTGTTTTACGTGTTCTGGGACGCCATGCTCGTGCCGATGTACTTCCTCATCGGCATCTGGGGCTACGACAACCGCGTCTACGCGGCCATCAAGTTCATGCTCTACACCGTGGCCGGCAGCGTGCTGATGCTCATCGCCATCCTGGCGCTGGGCTACTACCACGCCGTTGCAGGCGGTACGGGCGTGCCAAGCTTCGACCTCCTGAGGCTCTACGAGCTGGAAATCCCGCGCGCGCTCCAGTTCTGGGGGTTCCTCGCATTCGCCGTTGCCTTTGCCATCAAGGTGCCGGTGTTTCCGTTTCACACGTGGCTGCCCGACGCGCACGTACAGGCGCCGACGGCGGGCTCGGTGATTCTGGCCGGCGTCCTGCTGAAGATGGGCACGTATGGTCTGGTGAGGTTCGCGTTTCCGCTCTTCCCGGAGGCGGCGCTGTTCTTTGCGCCGTATCTCGGCGTCGCCGCGGTCATCGGCATCATCTACGGCGCGCTCGTGGCGATGGTGCAGCCAGACCTGAAAAAGCTCGTCGCGTATTCCAGCGTGAGCCATCTCGGGTTCGTGGCGCTCGGCATTTCGGCGATGAACATCCAGGGAGTGCAGGGGGCGGTCTACCAGATGCTGGCGCACGGCGTCAGCACCGGCGCGCTCTTCCTCATCGTCGGCATGCTCTCGGATCGGCGTCACACACGGTTGATCGCGGAGTTCGGCGGGCTCAAGAAGGTGCTCCCGAAATTGTCGTCGGCCTTCCTCGTGGTGACGCTGGCGTCGATTGGATTGCCTGGCCTGAACGGTTTCGTCGGCGAGTTGCTGATTCTCGTCGGCGCGTTCCGGTGGGATCCGCGCCTTGCGTCGTTTGCCGCCACCGGCGTGCTCCTGTCGGCCGTGTACATGCTGTGGATGTTCCAGCGCGTGAACTACGGACCGGTCACCCACGAAGAGAACGCGACACTGCCGGACCTGACGACGCGCGAACGCTTTACGTTGTGGCCGGCCGTGGCGATGACGATTGTGATGGGGGTCTTTCCGATGGCCTTTCTGAAGCCGATGGAACCCGCCGTCGCGCGCCTGGTGGAACAGGTACGACGGAATGAGGGACAAACGGTGCGCGCTCGTGCTGCAAGACCCGAAGCCCGAAGCCGGGAGACTGAAGCCCGATGAGCGCCTATCTGGCCATCGTCCCCATCGCCTGCGTCTGGTTCGGCGGCATCCTCGCGATGGTGGCCGAAGCCTTTCGATCGCCCGGCGAACGGATGCCGATGGAGGGCATTGCCCTCGGCTCGCTCCTGACGGCAGGCATCACCGGGGCGCTCCTGTGGAACCGGAGCGCCTACAGCTTCGGCGTCGTCTCCGCCGACAACTTCGGCTTGTTCGTCACGCTCGTACTCGTCGTCGTCGGCATCCTCACGGTCGCGTTGTCTTCGCAGGTTGTCGAGCGCGACGGCATCAATCCGGGCGAGTACTACTCGCTCACGCTGTTTGCCATCGGCGGGATGATGCTGATGGCGACGGCAACCGACCTGCTGGTGATTTTCATCGCGCTCGAAATCCTGTCGTTGGCGGTCTACATCCTGACCGGTATCCGGCGCGAATCGAAAGCCGGCGCCGAGGCGGCTTTCAAATATTTCCTGCTCGGTGCCTTCTCGAGCGCGTTTTTCCTCTACGGGATTGCGTTCACGTTCGGCATCGCCGGCACGACGAAGCTCGAGGAAGTCGTGGTGGTGATGTCCACACTCGCCGGCGGCCAGGAGCTTCTGACCTATATCGCGCTCGGGTTGCTGCTGGTTGGGTTTGCGTTCAAGGTGTCAGCCGTTCCGTTCCACATGTGGACGCCGGACGCCTACGAGGGGGCGCCCGCCGTCGTCACCGCGTTCATGTCGGCCGGGGTCAAGGCGGCCGCGTTCGCGGCGTTCGTGCGGGTCTTCATGTCGGCGTTCGGCGGCTTGCAGCCGCAGTGGGAGCCGGTCATCTGGATGCTGTCTGCGGCGTCGATGATTCTCGGCGTGGTTGTCGGGGTCGTTCAACGCAACGTGCGGCGCATGCTTGCGTACTCGAGCATCGCGCACGCGGGCTATCTGATGATGGCCATAGCCTCGGGCAACGACACCGGAAAGGGTGCCATTTTGTTCTACCTGCTGACCTACGCGTTGACGAGCGTCGGCGCGTTCGGCGTCACGGCGCTGGTCGCGACGCGCGAGCGCACGAACGACGATCTCAGCGACTACGCCGGGCTGTCGAAGCGGCAACCGCTGCTCGCGTTTCTGATGACGATCTTCCTGCTGTCGCTGGGAGGCTTTCCGCCGACTGCGGGGTTTATCGGCAAGTGGTATCTCTTCAGCGCCGCCGTCAGCGCCGGTTCCTTTGCCCTCGCCATCATCGGCGTGCTGACGAGCGTGGTCTCGGTGTTTTTCTATCTGCGCGTGGTGGTGATGATGTACATGGGCGACGACGCCTCGGCCTCGACCGCGCCGGTGACACAGCCTTCGGCCGCGTCGATCTTCGCGCTGGCCGTCCCGCTGGTTGCGACGTTCTATCTGGGGATCCTGCCGACGCGGCTGCTCGAGCTCGCGGCTGACTCGATCGCGACGATCTTGTAGATCGGTCGTCCCAACGCAAAGAGGCCAAGACGCGAAGATCTTTTTCTTTGAAGGAAGTTCTTTGCGCCTTTGCGTCTTAGCGTTGAGACGTCGAAATTGTGTCGAGGAACAGCGGGCCCCAGGTGGTGAGGCGGGCTTCGAGCTTGTCGGTGCAGTCGCAGTCTGAGCAGGCCCACGGCTCGTCGCCGTTGAGATCCTTGCAGCGCGTTCGTGCGTGCGCGTCCTGCACTTTGACGAGATCGAAATACTCTTCCCAGTACGGCCGCTCTTCCTGGAGCGGCGTGGCGCAGTAGCAGACTTCCACCCACTTGACGGTGCCGTCGCGCAGCCGCCGGGCGCATTCCATGTTGCGAAAATATTCGTCGCCCGCGATCGAGCCGGCGCCGAGCGTGCCGTTCTCGATAGCGTTCGCGAGCGCGGCTTCACATCCGGGCTTCACGCGTGCGGTCACTAAATAGCGCATCGGGCCAGATTCAGGATAACATCTGATCGCTTCCTGGGATGTCCACCGACTCCAAGAACGAGCCCCTTCTTTCCGCGTCGGATCCGCCGCGGTACCGCCCGCGCGAGCGGTTCTGGCCGTATGTGGAGCTGCCGGAGCAGCTCACCGACGAGGAGATTGCGAAGCTCGATCCCGATCTCCATGCCGAGCTGTTCGGCGCGCCCAACCGGCCGCTCTCCGTGACGCTCGTGTTTCCGGTACTCGATTCACCCGATTACGCGCGCGCCATCGAGCTTGCCAAGGCGTCGGCGGAGTACCGCGAGACCGGCACGGGCTCGTCATTCCGTCATCGCGCGCGCTTCTGGCCGGCCGACGCCACGAAGCTGCGCGACCTGTTCGAGCTGGTGGGGCGATTCGACGCCTGCGAAGTGCTCATCGACGATCGCCCCGTGCCTTATGCCCGCGAGCTGTGGCTTCCGCTGATTTGGTTTCTGATACCTCGGTAGCGTTTACCGGTTACCGTTGGCCGTTTACCGTCAGGCGAGACGCACCGCGACGGGCACGCACACGGCGAACGGAAAACGGTGAACGGTGAACGGAAAAGTGGCCGACGCAAAAGAGCTCGAACGGGAACTGCAGATCCTTGAAAGCGAGCTGCGCAAGCTGGAAGGGGAATACAACATGTATTTCGCCGGACGGCTTCCGCGTCCGCCGTGGGAAACGCGGTCGCGTGTCGAGGGGATCGTGAAGAAGCTGGACCGCGGTCACATCCAGAACTACGGCGATCGGTTCCGCTTCAGCACGCTCCAGTCGCGGTTTTCGGCGTTCATCGATCTCTGGGATCGCGGCCTTCGTGCGCGGGAAGAAGGGCGGCCCGGGCCGTTCGGCCGGAGGCCGTCGGAAGTGCCGAAGGCGCCGCCGAAGGCCGAAGACAAGATTCTGTTTGTCGCGTCCTTCAAGGACCCGATGAAGGAGATGGACAAGCTCCACGACTTGTACGACACGCTGCGCGATGCGCGCGAGCAGCTGGGCGAGCAGAGCATCCCGTTCCACAAGTTCACCGAGCTGGTGAAGTCGCAGGTGTCGAAACTGAAAAAAGACGGCGCCCCGGAAGTGGCGTTTCGCGTGTCGGTGAAGGACGGAAAACTGAACTTTACGGCGAGGGGTTTGAAGGGGGCGAAGTAGGCAAGGTCGCCTGGCCCCCCGTGCAGGGGGCCAGGCTGAATTGCGGGTTTAGGCCTTGGTGACGTTACCGGCCTGTGGTCCCTTAGGTCCGTCAACGATTTCGAACTCGACGGCCTGTCCCTCTTCCAGCGACCGGAAGCCGGCTCCCTGGATCGCGGAATAGTGGACGAAGACGTCGCTGCCGCCCTCGCGTTCGATGAACCCGTAACCCTTAGCGTTGTTGAACCACTTGACCTTGCCTGTGATACGCATCGTTCCTCTTCCTTACTTACGTGCGGCGCGAGTACCGCGAACTCAAAAAAAAAGACCGCAACGGTGCGGCCTTCCGTTGACGGCGCTATCCTCGCAAGCGCCGCGAAAATAATAATGGCTTGTCAGGATTCCGTCAACTCCTGGCACATCCAAGTATCCACTTCTGACCATAATGGCCACGGCATGAAGGAGGCGCGCGCATGAGCTGGTTCGACGAGCTGCTCCAGGATCTGCGGTATGGCGCCCGCACGCTGCTGAAGCGCCCGGGCTATGCGACGCTGGCCGTGTTCACGCTCGGGCTCGGCATCGGCGCCAACACCGCCATCTTCAGCGTCATCAACGGCGTGCTGTTGAAGCCGTTGCCTTACGAGCACGGCGATCGTCTGGCTATCGTGCGTCAGTCCACCCCCCTGACCGGTCAGGCGCAGATGGGCGTCGCGGTCGCGGAGTACTACGACTACCGCGAGCAGGTGAAGGTGTTCGACGGCCTTGTCGAATACCACCAGATGAACTTCGATCTGCTGAACCGCGGCGAGCCAGATCGCGTCGACGCCGGCGTGGTCTCCCACAATTTCTTCGATCTCCTGGGCATCAGGCCCATCCTCGGACGAAGCTTCGTCAAGGCCGACGACGAGCCTGGCGCCGAGGCGGTGCTCATACTCAGCCACAGGTATTGGCGCCAGAAGTTCGGCGCCGATCCGACGATTGTCGGGCGGATATTCGAGATGAACGACCGGCCTCATCGTGTCATCGGCGTCCTGCCCAACGTGCCGCACTATCCGCAGGAGAACGATGTCTACATGCCGGTGCTGGCGTGCCCCTTCCGCGCCGCGGCCGAACGGAACATGGCGCAGAACAGGCGTGCATTCGGGGCTCTCAGTGTCTTCGGACGCCTCGGCTCAGGCGTCTCGTACGAGCAGGCCGCATCGGCCGTGTCCACGGTGAACCAGCGGTTTGCCGCAGACTACCCGAGCGTGTATCGCGTCGCCAGCTCGGGCTTCCAAGCCACGACGCTCGAGCTCCGAAGCGCGCTGACCGAAGGCGCGCGCGATCTGCTGCTGATCCTGCTGGGCATCACGAGCCTGGTCCTCCTCATCGCGTGCGCGAACGTGGCGAGCCTGACGCTGGCGCGCATGCTCAGTCGCGATCGGGAACTGGCCATGCGCTCGGCGCTCGGCGCCGGCCGCGGACGGCTCGTGCGTCAGCTGCTCACCGAGAGTACGTTGCTCGCGGTGGCTGGAGGCGTGGTCGGCGTCCTCTTCGCGCTCGGCACGGTCGACATGCTCACGAGGTTTGTGGGGCGCTTCACCGCGCGCACGGGCGAAGTATCGATGGATGTGTCGGTGCTCCTCTTCACCCTGCTCGTCTCTGTGCTCACCGGCATCCTGTTCGGCACCCTCCCCGCTCTCGGCACCCGGGTGAATGTCGTCAACGCCCTCAAGCAGGGCAGCAACCAGGCGGGCGATGGCACCGGACGCCGGCGTATGCAGAGCGCGCTCATCGTTGCGCAGGTGGCTGTCTCGGTTGTGCTGCTCGTGGGCGCAGGCCTGTTGCTGACGAGTTTCTATCGTTTGCAGCGGGTCGACGCCGGCTATCGCTCCGAAGGCGTGCTCTCGGCGCAGGTGTACGGCAACTTCTCGCGATACGGCAACATCAACGCTCTCCGGCGCCTCTATCTGCCGATTCTCGATCGGCTGGACGGCCAGCCCGGCATCGTTTCGGCGGCGATCACCAATGCCGTGCCTCTCGCGGGTGCAGTGCCGGGTACGACGCGCTTCGAGATTGAGGGGCGCACGACTGAAGATCCGAACCTCCGGCCGACGACGGATGTGCGCGTGGCGAGCGACAGGTACTTCGAGACAATCGGCATTCCACTGGTAAGCGGGCGGGTGTTCAACCGTTTCGATACCCAGGAGAGCCTCCCGGTGGCCCTGATCAACAGCGCGATGGCCCGGTACTGGCAAGGCGTGAATCCCCTTGGCACCCGCATTTCGACCAACCGCAAGACGTGGTTCACGGTGGTTGGCGTCGTGGGCGATGTCCGGCAATTTGGCCTCGCCGTGCCGACGGTCGCGCAAATCTACATTCCGCTCTCCCAGTCGCCTTTCAACTTCGCGGGCCAGGTGCTGGTGCGCACAGCCGGCGATGCCGCACGCCTGGAAGGCACCTTGCGCCGGACCGTTCATGCCGTCGATCCCAATCAGCCGGTGGAAGCTGTAAGGACGCTTGACGATCTTCGCGCCGAAGCGCTGGCCGCGCCCCGGCTCACAGCCACTCTGCTCGCAATCTTTGCCGGGCTGGCGCTGCTCATGACCCTGGCGGGCATTGGCGGCGTCATCGCGACATCGGTGACAGCCCGTACGCGCGAGTTCGGCGTGCGCATGGCACTTGGTGCCGGACGAGAGAGCGTCCTTGCCATGGTCGTGCGCCAGGGCGTCACGCTGGTGGCCATCGGTCTGGCGATTGGTCTTGCCGGCGCTCTTGCGTTGAGCCGCCTGCTGTCTGCGTATCTTTATCAAACGACGCCGCATGATCCGTTCGTGCTGATACTCGTTGCGGCGTCATTTCTCACGGCCGGCGCGATCGCGTGCCTCGGCCCGGCACGGCGGGCGACCATGGTCGACCCGCTGATTGCGTTGCGTACCGAGTAGACAGATGCCCAGAGCTCTTCTCAGTGTTTCCGACAAGACCGGTCTCGTACCTTTTGCGCAAGCGCTCGCCGCCCGGGGTTGGGAGCTCGTGTCGACAGGTGGGACGGCGCGCGCGCTCGAGGAGGCCCGCGTGCCCGTGACCGGCATCTCGGCGGTGACAGGCTTTCCGGAGATCATGGACGGACGGGTCAAGACCCTTCACCCGGCCGTTCACGGCGGCATCCTCGCCCGCCGCAGCCGGACCGACGACATGGCGACGTTGGACCAGCACAAGATCGCCCCGATCGATATCGTCGTCGTGAATCTGTATCCGTTTGTGAAGACGGCGGCAAAGCCCGAGATCGCGTTCGGCGCGCTGGTCGAGGAAATCGATATCGGCGGTCCCAGCATGGTGCGGTCGGCCGCGAAGAACTTCCAGGACGTGCTGGTCATCGTCGATCCGGCCGACTATCCGCACGCGCTTGCAGAGCTGGAACGTTCCGGTGGCCCGTCGCCGGAGTTCCGTTTCGACCTCGCTCGCAAAGCGTTTGCCCACACAGCCGCCTACGACGCCGCGATCGCCGGAACGCTGGGGGAGTTCAGCCTGTCGCAGGGAAGCTTCAACCGCGCGATCGAACCCACGGTGACCCCATCGCGCCTCTCCCTGAGCCTTCGACGGATCAAGGAGCTGCGCTACGGCGAGAACCCGCATCAGCCGGCGGCCTGGTATGCCATCGATCACGGGTTCGGTCTGGGGGCCGCCCAGGTACTGCAGGGCAAGGAGCTGTCGTTCACGAACCTTCTCGATCTCGATTCGGCTGCCCGCATCGCGCTCGAGTTCACCGAGCCGGCGGCCGCCGTGATCAAGCACACGAATCCGTGCGGTGCGGCAATCGGGCGGACGATCGAAGAAGCGTATCTGCAGGCGCGCGAGGCTGATCCGATGGCGGCATTCGGCGGCATCATCGGTCTGAATCGCCCCATCGACGTCGCGACGGCACGGGCCCTCGTGTCGACGTTCATCGAGGCGATCGTGGCACCCGGCGTTCAGGATGATGCCCGCCCGATTCTCGCGACCAAGGCGAACATGCGCGTCGTTATCGCCGATCTCAAAGTCTCGGGCGATCCAGCGGCCCAGCGTGACGTCCGGTCGATTCTCGGCGCGATGCTCGTACAGCAGCGCGACGAGGTGATCGAAGCGCGCGAGCCGTGGAACGCCCGTGCGTTCGGGGCAGCAGGGCTGAAGGTCGTCACCAGGCGCGCGCCCACCGAAGCGGAATGGGGAGCCTTGCGCTTCGCGTGGCGCATCTGCGCGCATGTCAAGTCGAACGCCGTGATCTTCACCGATTCGGCGCGCACCCTCGCCATCGGCGCCGGTCAGATGAGCCGGGTCGATGCCGTGCAGGTGGCGGTGATGAAGGCGATGAACACCGAAGGAAAGAATCCGCTGGCCGGTTCAGTGGCCGCTTCGGATGCGTTCTTCCCGTTCCGCGACGGGCTCGATGCGGTCGTCAGGGCCGGTGCGACGGCCGTCGTGCAGCCGGGCGGATCGCTGCGCGACAGCGAGGTGATTGCCGCCGCCGATGAGCACGGCCTGGCCATGGTGTTTACGGGCAAGCGGCACTTCAGGCACTGATGGTGACTGACGCATGTACCTACTGATCTAGAGATCTAGGGATTTGTTGATCTAGGAACAGTCGCGTCGGTAGAGCAGGGCTTCAGCCCTGCCGTGACTGTGCGTCCGGCTTGGCCGCGTAGGGCAGCGTCATCAGCACCAGGAACAACATCAGAAACTCGGAGTCGCCGAAGTTGTACTCGGCGAGACCAGCCGCAAACATCGCCACGAGGCAGCCGAGAGCGGCGGCGGCAAGGAAGCGCGCGTCGGGAACCTTGAGGCGGCGCGTCATGTCGACGACGAGCACGACGATCATCCAGGCCCACGCGGCCAGCGCAGGCAGACCACGCTCGGCGGCAATCTGCATCGGGACGTTGTGCAGGTGCGGGTTCACGTGCTCCGGCTCGCCTGGATCGAGGAACTCGCGATAGCGGTCGCCCACGCGTGCCGGTCCAACGCCCACGAGCGGGTTCGCGGTCACCATGCGGCTTCCGACCCGCAGCATCGTGACGCGATCGACGCGGGTGGGATCGCGCGCGTCGAACATCGACATGAAGCGGGTGGTCACCTGTGGTGGCGCCAGCACGAAAAAGAGCGCGGCCAGCACCGGCAACACGGCCATCAGCCGCAGATCCTTGAGCAGCAGCAGAAACGCGATGCCGGCGCAGGCGCCCAGCAGCGCGCTGCGCGTGAACGTCAGGCCGAGGATGACGAGCAGCGCGGGCATCATGAGCGATGGCCAGATACGATCTTTCGTGAACAGAATGCGCGCGGCCGCTGCGCACGTCACCAGCATCAGCACGCCCGAGTAGGTCATGTAGTGGCCGAGCGCGCCCTGCGGGCGGCGGCCGAGGTTGTCGTACTGCAGCACGCCGAACTGGAAGATGCCGTAGAGCGCGCTCAATGCGCCGACGGTGATGATCACCTGGACGACGAACGGCGCCTTCGTGCCGCGCGCGAACTCGTAAACCATGGGCACGACGAGAAACAGCACGAGCTGCTTCGAGTCGACGAAGCTGGCGTTCGGATCGTCCGAAAAGGCCGCAGAAATCAGCGTCAGCGTCGCGTAAAGGGCGAGCGGGTAGAAGAACTGCGGCACGTCGATGCGCCGTGCCGCGATGACATGGACGAGCCACATCAGCAGCGCGACGGCGAGGAAGATGTTTGCAGCAGCAATCGAGAACTGCAGCGCCGACACGAACCCAAGCAGGCTGAAGTATCCGATGCGCTCGATCCATTCAGATTTCATTGAATCCTTTGCCGTTTCCGCCCTTTTCCGTACCCGTTCCCGTGCTGAGGGCGCGCTCTGCAAGCGCGGCCACTGACTCGGCGGTGATCCTCGTCAAACACCTGAAGTCGCCTGGCTCGCAGCGCCGCTGATCGCACGGACGGCACGGCAAGCCGTGCACCTCGGCGGCCGCGCTGATGAAACGCGCGGCTCGATAGGGCTGCGACCGCACCGGCAGCGTCGGTCCATACAATCCCACAACCGGCACCCCGGTCGTGCCGGCAATGTGCAGCGGCCCGCTATCGCCGCCGATGTAGAGCGCCGCGCGACCGATCAACGCGCGCAGCTCGAGGAGGTCGAATTCGCCGCATTCCACGATTGCGGCTCGCTCGTGCGGCGCGAGCCGGGCGCGTGCGTCGCGCAGCACAGCTGAGGCGGCCTCTGCATCGGACGGCCCCGACGTGAGAATAATCCGACGTTGCGGATCTCTGGAGGCGAGCCTGCAGATGAGCTCGACGAACGATTCCGCGGGCCACCGTCGAAACGGATTTCCGGCGCTCACGTGCACTACCACGATGGGATTGCCGGCACCGATGCCGGCATCGGTGAGCCGGCGTGCGACCGCCAGGGCCGCCTCGTGATTCTCCGGCATCTCCGTCGCATCGACGTCCGGATCGGGCGGCGCGATGCCGAGCGGGAGCAGCAGGTCCCACTGGCTCACGACCGAATGACGCGGCCGGAGTGCGCGGGGTCGCGGTACTCGCGTGGTGTACATCCAGCTGCGGCCGGCCACTTCATAGCCAATCCGTCTGGGCGCGCCGCTGAGCCACGTCAGCATTGAGCTGCGCGGGCCGCCATGGAAATCGATCGCGAGATCGTAGCGCTCGCGACGCAGCCGCCTGATCAACCCGAGGTCTGCGCGCAGGCGCCCCGATGCGTGGGGAGCGCATATCACTATCACCTCATCGAGATGCGGGTTGTCGCGCACGACGGCTGCGGCGTCTTCCTCGACAATGTAAGTGATGTGTGCGTTGGGATAATAGCGGCGGATGGCCCGGATGGCGGGCGTCGTAAACACGACGTCGCCGATCAAGCGCAGCCGGACCAGCAAGATGTTCAAGAACCTATTTCTCTACGGTCGCCTCGTCGATAAGCATCACGGGAATGTCGTCCTTGATCGGATACACACGATGACAGGTATTGCATTTCAACCCCGCGCCATCGTGCACCAGAACGACAGGTGTCTTGCAGTTGGGACACGCCAAAATCTCGAGCAATTCAGCGTCGATGGCCATGAAAACGGTCCTCCATGCAGCTAGTCCAAAAAC
This sequence comes from Vicinamibacterales bacterium, assembly GCA_963811435.1. Lineage (GTDB taxonomy): Bacteria > Acidobacteriota > Vicinamibacteria > Vicinamibacterales > JAMQPK01 > JAMQPK01. Next base: position 32,636 of record CAWERD010000001.1, on the reverse strand, counting down.
TATAACAGAAAGGGTACAATCACACGTCACATGCAGAAAGGACTGGCCCTCGCGCTCGCGCTTCTTGCCGGCGCAGGATCCGCGTTCGCGCAGGCGAAACCTGCGCCCGCCGACCCCGCCGGCGGCGCGTATTACGAGTTCATGATGGGGCTGCATTTCGAGAGCCAGGGGGACAGCACCGGCGCGCTCGCGGCCTATCAGCGGGCGGAACGTCTCGATCCCGCCTCGGCCGAAATTCCCGCGGCGCTGGCCGAGCTGTACGCGCGGATGAACCGCCCGGCCGATGCCATCGCCGCCGGTGAGCGCGCGGTGAAGGCGAATCCGTCGAATCCCGAAGCGAACTGGATACTCGGCAGCCTTTACGCGCGCATGTCGGAGATGCCGAACACGCGCGAGACCGATCGCCAGACGTTCTCGCAGAGCGCGATTACCAACCTCGAGAAGGCCAACCGCAACGCGCACCCCGGCGTGCCGATGATGCTCGCACGGCTCTACCTCGCCGATGGCCAGCACGACAAAGCCGTCGCGATGCTCGTGCCGTTTGTGAACGAACAACCCGAGCAGACCGAAGCGGTCGCGCTCCTCGCCGAAGCGTACCAGGCCACCGATCGCGATTCCGATGCGATCGCGCTGCTGGAAAAATCTGTTACCGACGCACCGGAGCTTTACGGCGCCCTCGGCCAGGTCTATGAGGATCAGGGCCGCTGGCTCGATGCCGCGCGTGCGTATGAAGGTGCCGTGCAGGAGCGTCCGCAGTTTCTGCCGCTCCGGTCCCAGTGGGCCACCGCACTGCTGAATTCGGGCAACGCGCAGCGGGCTCGTGAAGTGCTCGAAGAGGGCTCGGCCGGCAATTCACGCAACACCCGCGCCTTGTATCTGTTGTCTGAGTCGCAGCGGCGCACGCGCGATTTCGCCGCCGCCGAAGTGACCGCGCGCCGGTTGATTGGGCTCGACGCGCGCGCGCTCGGCGGACCCCGCCAGCTCGCGCAGATCTTCCGCGACCAGAACGAGCATCAGAAGATCGTCGCGCTGCTCGAGCCCATCGTCACGCCGCGGCTGCGCGCGGCCGATGCGGCCGATCTGACGAACGAAACGTTCCGCAGCCTGTATTTCGATCTGGCGACGGCCTACGAGACGCTTCGACAGTTCGACAAGGCCGTCGCGATGCTCAGGCAGGCGCGGACGCTCTCTCCGACCGATCCGCTTGTGGAGATCAGGCTCGCGCGATCGCAGGAGGAAGGCGGCAAAGGTGACGACGCCATCAGGACGCTGCAGGCAGCCGTAACCAAGTTCCCCAAAGAGCCGATCGTGAAGCTCCAGCTCGCGTCTACGCTCGAGCGCGAGCGGAAATATAACGACGCCGAGGCGATCTTCCGGCAGATGATTGTCGAGGACCCGAAGAACTCCGATGCGCTCAACTCGCTCGCCTACATGCTGGCCGAGCGCGGACAGAAACTGGACGAGGCGGTCACGCTGGTGGAGCGCGCGCTCGTGATCGAGCCGGGCAACGGCGCGTATCTCGACAGCCTCGGCTGGGCCTACTACAAACAGAATCGTCTCGACCAGGCTGAGGCGCCGCTGAGAGAAGCGGCGAAGCAGCTGCCGACCGTGTCGGTCATTCAGGATCACCTTGGCGAAGTGCTCAGCAAGCGCGGCCTCTATCAGGAAGCGATCGACGCCTGGCAGAGAGCGCTCGACGGTGATGGCGACGATGTATCTCGCTCGCAGCTCGACGACAAGATCAAATCGGCGCGCCAGAAACTTGGCCGGCAGAAATAAGCTCGCCTTTTCGATTCTCCTTCTCACGCTCTGTCTGACGGCCTGCGGACCGAGGCGCCTTGCGCTGCCTGCCGGCGCCGGCACTCCAGCGTCCGATTTCGCACCGACCTTTGCTGCCGCGCGCGCCGCGTGCGAGAGCGTGCGGACGATGCAGGCCGAGCTGGGTCTTTCGGGTCGCGCGGCCGGACAGCGCGTGAGGGGCCGCGTGCTTGGCGGGTTTGTGCCGGGTGCCTTGCGATTGGAAGGCGTGGCGCCGTTCGGCACTCCGGTGTTTATTCTCGTGGCCGATGGTCAGCGCGGGACGCTGCTCTTGTCTCGAGATCGCCGCGTGGTACGTGACGAGGCGCCGGAAGAGATTCTGAATGCGCTCATCGGTCTGCGCCTTGGCGCCGACGATTTGCGCGCGCTGTTGAGCGGCTGCGTAAAGGCGGCCGCAGAGCCGTCAGCGGCTCGCACGTACGGATCGGATTGGATGGCCGTCGATCTCGCATCCGGTGGGACGATCTATCTGAACCGCGCCGGCACTGCGTGGCGTATCGTTGCAGGGCGCTACGGCGGTCTCGAGATCGATTACCCCGCGTTCGAAGGCGATCGGCCGTCGCAAATCACACTGCGAGGCACCGAGCTCAACCTCGGCCTCGCGGTGAGCCAGGTCGAAGTGAACGGCGACCTGCCGCGCGACCAGCTCGTCATGTTGAAGATACCTGACGGTGTTGAGCCGTTGCCGCTCGACGAGCTGCGAAAATCGGGTCCGCTGGGGCAATAAAAAGGCCAGCACTACGGTAGTGCCGACTTGAGGTCGGCCAAAAACAGATGCGATCTGTCACGCTGCGCGCATTCGCGAAGATCAACCTGTCCCTGCGTATCAAGGACGCGCGTCCCGACGGCTATCACGACGTCCAGACGATCCTGCAGGGCATCGATCTCGTCGATCGCCTGACAATCGCCGCGCGTCGAGGGCCCTTCGAAATCCGCTGCAACGCGCCGGGGGTACCGCTGGATCGCACGAACCTGGTCTGGAAGGCAGCGCAACTGTTGTGGCTGCGGGCGGGTTGGGATGGCGAGCCGCGCGACACCGTCGTCACGCTGCAGAAGAATATTCCCATCCGGGCAGGGTTGGGCGGCGGCAGCAGCAATGCCGCCGCGGCGCTCGTTGGTCTGGCTCGTGTCTGGAAGCTGCGGGTGCCCGACGATCGAATGTTTGCGATGGCCGCCGAGCTTGGGTCGGACGTGCCGTATTTCCTGGTCGGCGGCACGGCGCTTGGTCTCGGCCGAGGTGAGGAGGTTTATCCGCTCGAAGACCTCCCTCGCCTGTGGGTCGTGCTGGCCCTTCCACCCTTCGGCGTCTCCACCAGTGACGCGTATGGCTGGCTGGACGAGGATCTCGCGAAAGAGCGAAAAAGGGGTCGGGAGGGGTTTTCGCACGCGCCCAACGAAACCCCCTCACGACCCCTTTTTCCCCATCTTTGCCTCGCCAACGATCTCGAGGCGCCGGTTATTCGGCGCCATCCACTCATCGGATCGCTGACGCAGCGGCTGGCCGATCGGGGCGCCCTCGTCGCCGCGATGTCGGGGAGTGGCTCTACCGTGTTCGGCGTGTTCAGGTCCGAAGCTGGCGCCGTAGCGGCCGCGCGTGCGCTCAGAAAGGATGGCGTACGCGTCCTGAAAGCTCGATTCCTTCCCCGGCGGAGACGCGGAAACTTGCCCGTCACTGCGTGAATCGTCTAAAATCTTCGTTTGCGCTGCGGTGGTCGAGCCACGCCTGCAAGGACTTCCTCGAAAATGCGCGCTTAGTTGGATTGTTGGGGCGTGGCCAAGCGGTAAGGCGCGGGACTTTGGATCCCGTATTCGGTGGTTCGAATCCACCCGCCCCAGCCATTTTCTCCGCTGCCCCGGGTTCCCAGACGCGGTATTCGCGTTGGGATGGACATCTGACACATGGACAGACCTGCTGGGTACGGTGAACTAAAGCTGTTTTCGGGGAGCGCCCATCCAGACCTGGCGCGCGAGATCGCGCTTCATCTCGGGCTGCCCATGGGGCAGTGCCGGCTGCGGCGGTTCCCGGATACGGAAGTCAGTTTTCAGATCGACGAAAACATCCGCGGCACCGATGTGTTCATCGTGCAACCGACGTGCGCGCCGGTCGACGAGCACATCATGGAGATGCTGATTATGATCGACGCGTTCCGTCGATCGTCAGCCGCGCGGATTACGGCGGTGATTCCGTACTACGGATACGCCCGGCAGGATCGCAAAGACAAGCCTCGCGTGCCGATCTCCGCGAAGCTCGTGGCCAACATCCTGAGCGCGTCCGGCGTCGATCGCGTGCTCACGATGGATCTGCACAAGGCGCAGATTCAGGGGTTCTTCGACATTCCGGTGGATCACCTGTTTGCGGCGCCGGTGATCATCGATTTTCTGGCGCGTCAGAACCTTCCGGATCTGACGATTGTCGCGCCCGATGCCGGCGGCGCCGAGCGCGCGAGGGCGTATGCCAAGCGCCTGGACGGCGAACTGGCGGTGATCGACAAGCGCCGCAGCGATGACGGCACCGCAGAGGTGATGAACGTGGTCGGTGATGTCACCGGCCGCACGTGCATCATCCAGGACGACATCATCGACACGGCGGGCACCATCGTGAAGGCGGCCAACGCGCTGAAAGAGAACGGCGCGGCCCGGGTGTTTGCCTGCGCAGTGCACGGCGTGCTGTCGGGCCCGGCGTTCGATCGCATCGAAAAGGCGCCGCTCGAAAAGCTGATCGTGACCAACACGATTCCGCTGCACGGCGAGCGCGACAAGCAGGGCAAGATCGTGTCGCTCTCGGTCGCCAAGCTGTTGAGCCAGGCGATTCGAAGCATTCACGAGGAGTCGTCCGTTTCTTCGCTGTTTGTGTAGTGGGATTAGGGATTGGGGCACGAATCGTTGCACTAAGCAGTGAATCGTCGCAAGCATAGCCGAGGCGGCCAAAGGCCGCGAGGCACAGGTCGCGGGGGTGGGCCCCTGCGACAACTAAAGAAGGAAGACAGGCATCATGGCAGCAGTAATCGACGCAGTTGAACGCAATCTGAGGGGCAAGAACGAGGCGCGGCGCTTGCGCGCGAGCGGCCGGATTCCTGCCGTCGTCTACGGCGGGAAGGAAGGCGGCAGCGCGATCGCCGTCGACCCGAAGATGCTGGCGCGCATCCTGCGCACGGCACAGGGCGCCAACACTCTGATCGCGCTGAATCTCCCCGGCGGCAGCAACGCGCAGGTGCTGGTGAAGGAATATCAGCTCGATCCGGTCACGCACGAGCTTCTGCACGCCGACTTCTACCGCGTCGCGATGGACAAGTTGATTCGCGTCCCGGTGACCGTCGTGGCGCACGGTGAGCCGAAGGGCGTGAAGCAGCAGGGCGGCGTTCTCGACATCGTCCATCGGCAGGTCGAACTCGAGTGCTTGCCCGCCGACATTCCGAACAACATCGTCCTCGATGTCAGCGAGCTCATGGTCGGCCAGAGCATCCGCGTGAAAGACGTTGCCACGAACCCGAAGTGGAAGATGCTGAGCGATCCCGAAATGATGCTGCTCCACGTCATCATTCCGAAGGTCGAAGAGGCGCCGGCTCCGGCCGAAGCGGCTGCAGGTGCCGTGGCGACACCAGCCGAGCCCGAGGTCATCAAGAAGGGCAAGAAGGAAGAAGAGACCGCCGAAGCTGCGCCGGCTCCGGCTGCCGGCAAGAAGGACAAGAAGTGAATGGGGTCTGACCCCCAAGGTACGGGGGTCAGACCCCTTTGAAACTGATTGTGGGTCTTGGCAATCCCGGCCGTGACTACGAGCACACGAGGCACAACGTCGGGTTTCAGGTGGCCGAAGAGCTGGCGCGCCGCTATCGCGTGACCCTGAAGAATCATGCGAAGTGGAAAGCGCGGGCGGTGAAGATTCCAGACATGGGCGACGGCGTCTGGCTGGCCGAGCCGACGACGTTCATGAATCTGAGCGGGTTTGCGGTCCGCGAGCTCGCGTCGTTTCACAAGGTCGCGCCGTCAGATCTGCTCGTGGTGTACGACGATGCGGATCTGCCGCTTGGCCGGTTGCGCGTGAGGCCGAGCGGATCGGCAGGCGGTCACAACGGGCTGAAGTCGATCATCCAGGAGCTCGGCACGAGCGAGATTCCGAGGCTGCGGGTCGGCGTGGGAAGGCAGGACGGCGAGCTGAAGAGTCACGTGCTCGGCCGCTTCGACTCCGACGAGAAGCCGCAGATCGATGCGGCGGTGAAGCGGGCGGCGGACGCGGCTGAGGTGTTCGTGAAAGAGAGCATCCTGGCCGCCATGAACCTGTACAATGCGGCTTTACCGGCCGCAGAGGAAGACTAGGGGGTCAGACCCCTTTTTTCGCCCGGGGCGGGCGAATCCAGCGAAAAAAGGGGTCTGACCCCTTATCGCGAAACTTCTTGTCACGCAGCGCGTGACCTCCCAGCAGGGAGTCCAGAAGGAGACGACAGTGAGTCAGAAACGACAGTACGAGCTCATCTACGTCGTGTCATCCGACGCGACCGATCAGCAGATCGCTGATCTCCACACCCAGGTCGAAGAGATCGTCGCCCGTTACTCGGGCATCCTCGACCGGACCGACAACTGGGGCCGGCGCAAGCTGGCCTACGAGATCGGCCCGCACAAGGAAGGGACGTACGTCCTCGAGGTCATCACCGGCTCGGGCGAGCTGATGAAGGAGATCGATCGCCGGCTTCGCGTCAGCGACCAGGTGATCCGCCACCTGACGGTGCGCGTGGACGAGGAGAACCGCATCATCGAGCGCACGCGCACGCACCGCAAGGAAGAGTCGCAGCGACGTCGCGTGGCCCGCGGTCTGCCGCCGGAGCGCCAGCCGGGCGAAGGCCCGCAGCGCCAGGATGACGATGACGACCGCTTCGGCGTCGAGGCTGACGAAGCACTTTAAGGTTCCGGTTCCAGGGTCCGGTTCCAGATTCCAGTTCCAGGTTCTAGTTCCAAGGTTCTAGTTCCAGGGTTCTGGTTCCTCGTTCTGGTTCATGGTTCGGTTCGGACAGCAGGACCGCACCGAGAACGAGAACCTAGAACCTAGAACCGAGAACCGAGAACCGGAACCCAGAACCTAGCACCTAGAACCCAGAACCGCTGAAAGGTACAGACATGAGAGAAGGACGAGGACGCGCATCGGAAGGTCGCGGCGGACGCGGCGGCGACAAGAAGGACGACAAGAAGCGCACGCTGTTCCGCAGGCGGAAGGTCTGCAAGTTCTGCGCGGACAAGATCGACGACATCAACTACAAGGACGTCAAGCTGCTGGGCCCGTTCGTGCCGGAGCGCGGCAAGATTCTGCCGCGCCGCATCTCGGGCACCTGTGCGACGCACCAGCGCAAGCTGCAGACGGCCATCAAGCGCGCGCGGCAGCTGGCGTTGATTCCTTATGTGACGGAGTAACCGATGGAAGTCATTCTGAGAGATCACGTCGAAAACGTCGGGAAGCGCGGCGAGGTCGTGAAGGTTGCCGACGGCTACGCGCGCAACTATCTGCTGCCGCGTAAGCTGGCGCTCCTCGCGACGCCCGGCAACCTGAAGCAGGTCGCGCGCGAGCGCGTCAAGCTCGACGCAAAGGAAGCGGAAGAGCAGGGTGCGGCGCAGAACATCGCGACGAAGATGGAGGGCCTCGAGGTCGTCATCTCGCGCAAGGTGGGTGAGACCGAAGCGCTGTACGGCTCGGTCACGTCCGCCGACATCGCCGAGGCGCTGGCCAGGAAGGGCTTCGACATCGACAAGCGCAAGATTGGCCTGCGCGAACCGATCAAGAAGCTTGGATCGCTGACCGTGCCGGTGAAGCTGCATCGGGAAGTGGTCGTCCAGATGCCGGTCAAAGTCGTCGCCGAAGGCAAACCTGAGGCGACGCCGGCAGAGCTCAAAACCGAAGCGCCACCCGCGTCCTGACGCCGTTCGGGATTGGAGATTGGGGATTAGGGACTAGGACGTGGCTGAAGCCGTTGCCGTCGACCGGACGCTGCCGCATAACCTCGAAGCGGAGCGATCTGTCCTCGGCGCCATCCTGATCCACAACGAGGCGTTCAATTCGGCCGCCGAGGTCCTGACCCCGCGCGATTTCTACCGCGACGCACACCGCCGGATCTTCGACAAGATGATCCAGCTGAGCGAGCGGGGGAACGCGATCGACTTCATCACGCTCAAGGAAGAGCTCTCGCGCGCGGGCGAGCTCGACGAAGTCGGCGGGCCCGCCTATATCGCGGCGCTCGTCGACGGACTCCCCCACGCCACCAACGTCGAGTACTACGCGCGCATCGTGCGCGAGAAGTCGACGCTCCGAAACCTGATCTTCGCGTCGAACAAGATTCTGGCGACGGCATACGAGGCCGAGCTGGAGCCGAACCAGATTCTGGACGAAGCCGAGCAGGCGATCTTCGCGATTGCCGAAGACCGCGTGCGGGCCGGGTTCACGTCGATGCGGCAGCTCGCGCATTCGAGCTTCGCGGCGATCGAGCGGGCGCACGAGCGCAAGCAGCTCATCACGGGAGTGCCGTCGGGCTTCACCGATCTGGACGAGCTGACGGCCGGGTTCCAGGCCGGCGATCTCGTCATCATCGCGGCGCGGCCCTCGGTCGGCAAGACCGCGCTCGTCCTGAACATCGCGCAGCACGTCGGCACGAAGACCGGCCGTACGGTCGGCATCTTCAGCCTCGAAATGTCGAAGGAGCAGCTGTTCATCCGCATGCTCACCTCCGAGGCGCGCATCGACAGCCACCGTCTGCGGACGGGCTTTCTCGTCGAGAGCGACTGGGGCCGGCTGTCGCATGCGCTCGGCACGCTGAGCGAAGCCAAGGTGTTCATCGACGACACGCCCGGTATCGGCGTGCTCGAGATGCGCGCGAAATCGCGGCGGCTGATGGCCGAGCACGGTCTCGACGTGCTGATCGTCGACTACATCCAGCTGATGCAGGGACGCGGCCGTTTCGAGAACCGCACGCTGGAGCTCGCGGCGATCTCACGCTCGCTGAAGATGCTGGCGAAAGAGCTGAACGTGCCGGTCATCATCCTGTCGCAGCTGAGCCGCGCGCCCGAGTCGCGATCGGACCACCGGCCGATGCTCTCCGACCTGCGCGAGTCGGGGGCGCTTGAACAGGACGCGGACGTCGTCATGCTGCTGTTCCGGCCCGATCAGTATCCCGACGTGAAGCCGGAAGACGAGAACATGGCCGAGATCAACGTCGCCAAGCAGCGCAACGGCCCGACCGGTCTGGTCCGGCTCGCATTCCTGAAGTCGGAGACGCGCTTCGGCAATCTCGAACAGAATCGATGACTAAGCCGATCGGCGAGCACTTCAAGATCCGGAGCGTGAGCGCCGCGTCCGCCTGGTGCTGTGCACGGTGCCAGGCTTCGGCGAGCCTCGCCGAAGCAGTGCGAAGGCGGGACGGCTGCGCGTGGGGGTGGGGCCCCGCGCGGGCGAACTAATGTCGGCCCGCTGCACGTTCGCCCACGTTGACCTCGCCGCACTCCAGTCGAACCTCCGCGCGATTTCAGAATTTCTCGTAGAAAACGCAGGTCCGCCTGAAGGCGGACACGACCACAGTGGTGCACCCGGCATCATCGCCGTCGTCAAAGCCAATGCGTACGGGCACGGCGCGCCGGCCGTCGGGATGGCGCTTCAGGAGGCCGGCGCAAAGATCCTTGCGTGCGCCGACATCGAAGAAGCGATCGTGCTTCGCGAGGCCGGCGTCACCGCCGAGATTCTCGTGTTCGGCGCGCTGAGCGTGAGCGATGTCGACGGTGTCTTCGAGCACAACCTCACGCCGACGATCTCCACGCCGGGTGCCGGCCGGTCGCTGCAGGCCGCCGCGGCGAAGCGTGGGGCGCGGCTGCGCTGCCACCTGAAGATCGACACCGGCATGAACCGGCTCGGTCTTCGCCACGACAATCTCGAGTTCACGCTGCCCGAGCTTGTCGCCAGCCGCAACCTCGAGATCGTGGCGGTCTACACACACTTCGCGACGGCCGATGATCCTGACTTTCCGCTCTTTCAAACGCAGCGCGAGCGATTTGAGCAGGTGCTTGCGCGGCTGCCGACGCTCGGTATCAGCGCCCGATTACGGCATGCCGCCAACAGCGCTGCGACCCTCCGTGATTCGCGCGTGTGGTACGACCTCGTGCGGCCGGGTCTGATGATGTACGGCGTGATTCCGCCTCCGCTCGCCTCGACGATCCCGTTGACGCCGGTGATGTCCCTGCGCAGCCGCGTGGTAGCGGTCAAGGGCGTGCGTGTCGACGAAATCGTGGGGTATGGAGCGAGGTGGACGGTGCCCAAGCCGGGCCGTATCGCCGTCGTGCCCGCCGGGTACGCCGACGGCCTCGATCGCCGCATGGCCGGCAGCTGCTCCGTGCTGATCCGTGGCAAGCGTGCGCCCATTGTCGGCGCCGTCAACATGGACATGATCACGGTCGACGTGTCGGACGTGACCGTCGACACCGGCGACGAAGTCGTGATTATCGGCGCGCAAGGCGACGATCGCATCGATGCGCGCGAGATCGCCGCCGCGATCGGCACCAATCCCTATGAAGTGTTATGCCGGGTGGGGACGCGGATAGAGCGGATCTACTAGCTGGTACCTTGTAGCTGTGAGCTCGTAGCTGGTAGCACGACGAACCACCATATGTTCTCACCAGGGTCGCGCGGACGTCTGACACGCCACGACATCGACCGTTTTCCAGACGACACGCTCTTCGACCGCCTGGGGCGCAGTGTTTGCCAGGCCGGCTGCTTGCCTCGCAAAGAGTTGTACGAAGCGTGGGAAGTGGGACGCCGCGTCCGGCGGCTGTTCCGCGGTGGACGCGTGCTCGACCTTGGCGGCGGTCACGGCCTGCTCGCCCAGATCATGCTGTTGCTCGACGACACGTCGCCGAATGCGCTCGTGATCGACAAAGCGTTACCGGCCTCGAGCGGGAAGCTGCACGACGTGCTCGTGGGAGGATGGCCGAGGCTGAAGGGACGCGTCACGTTTGTTCCGAGCGCGATTGACGACATCGAGATTCTCCAGACCGACATCGCCGTGTCCTGTCATGCGTGCGGAACGCTGACTGATGCGGTCCTCGAGCGGGCGTCAGCGGCGCATGCGCGTGTCGCCGTGCTGCCGTGCTGCCACGATCTCGATTCAGGGGATGACGGCGGACTCTCCGGCTGGATTGACGGCGCAACCGCGATCGACATCGTGCGCGCGATGCGCCTGACGCAGCGGGGCTATCGCATCTGGACTCAGGCGATTCCCGCCGGCATCACGCCGAAAAACCGCCTGCTGCTCGGCGCCGCCCCTGCGCTTCGTCAGGCACGAACGTGTTTTCTGGAATAGAGCAGAAGGAAGGGAATCGATAACACCGCGAACGGGCCGACGATAAGGCTCATTCGCGATCCGACAGGCTGCGGTGCCACGAGACCCGCGACGAGGATCAGCATGCCGATCGTCACGACGATGTATCCAGCCAGGCGGTGCGTGCGCGTCCAGAGAGTTCGGTCGGAGAGCGTCTGTGACGTTCTGATGCCGATCACAAGATTCGGACGTGTTCGAGGCAGAAGGTTGCCGACGCCAATCAGGACCGATCCCAGCAGAACGGGAACAATCCGGGCGGCCCATGGCCGGCCCCACAACAGGCCAGCCATTCCTGCGAGCACAGTGGTGTGCACGCCAATCAGGAACAAGACAATCCGAAGCATGATCGCGTCGTAGGCGTGCAGGGCCTCTACAGTGCACAACGGGCGCAGCATGAAGAACGTGATTGCGGCCGCGGTGGGCAGCAGAAAGGCCGCTATCGGACGGCCGATCCAGACGACGACGTCATTCGAGGTGGTCCAGGAGGGCGGAATTTCTTCAGGCAGTCTCGAGAACAGCGCGATGCTGAGGAGATAACCGAACGCGACAACCATGAAATGAGGCGATCGCTGCAGCACCATGCTAGGCCTCCTGTTCGCGCGGAGGTTTGTGAGACCGCCTGCCTGCGGAGCGTGATGTTGGCCTGGTCCATTCCACGAGGTGCTGGATGAGATCCTGGAAGACGGACGTGTCCAGCTCGTAGCGGATTTCCTGGCCATGGCGTTCCGCGACGACGAGCCCGGCGTCCCGCAGGACGGCGAGGTGCCGGGAGATCGTCGGCCAGCTCGAATTGAATTGTCCGGCGATGTCGCCCGACGTGAGCGGACCGTCCCGCAGCAGTCGAAGGATGCTCCGACGCGTTTCGTCCGCCAGCGCGCGAAAGGCGCGATTCGACGTGTTCATTCGAGCTCTCCGCGCGTTTGCATAATTAGCACATTAGCTAATTATTGGCCGTCTGTCAACCTGAGCGGCGTCTCGAGCTGGCCCTGCAACTTATTTCGGACGAGATCGTATTACCTGGCATGGCGAAGTTCCTGCTGTGGTGTGTCCTCCTGGTGCTTTGCTGGCCGCTGGCACTGCTCGCGCTCGTCCTGTATCCGGTTGTCTGGGTACTGGTGCTGCCGTTCCGAATCGTCGGCATCGCCGTCGGCGGAGTGCTCGGACTTTTGCGCGGGATCTTCATGCTTCCTGCAAGAGTGCTGAGCGGCCCGCGCGCGCTCTAGCCATAGCTACAGGCTACCAGCCACCAGCTACCAACCACCACCCATCAGGACGATGTACCATCGTCCTCGTGAAAGCCCCGAAAACCGTCTACGTCTGCCAGGAATGCGGCGGCCAGCAGCAGAAGTGGCTGGGGCGCTGCCCCGACTGCGGCGCCTGGAACTCGTTTGTCGAGGAGCAGCCCTCTCCGCAGTCGGCACCGGCAGCGGTCAATCATCGCTACAGCCTCGTGTCTGGCGGCGCATCTGCAAAGCTTTACAGCGAGATTCAGACATCCGATGCGCCTCGCATTTCATCGGGCGTGGATGAATTCGACCGCGTCCTTGGCGGCGGCATCGTGCCAGGTGCGCTGGTGCTGCTGGGCGGGGAGCCCGGCATCGGCAAGTCCACGCTGCTGCTGCAGGTAGCGGCACATGTCGCCCGGAACGTCGGCCCCGTGCTTTACAGCTCGGGCGAGGAGTCCGAGCATCAAGTGAAGTTGCGCGGCGAGCGCCTGGGTGTCGATCGCTCACCGTTGTATCTGCTCGCCGAAACGTGCCTCGAGCGAATCCTCGAGGAGATCGAGCGGCTGAAGCCGTCGCTCGTCGTCGTCGATTCGATTCAGACGATTTTCTCGGCACGTTTTCAATCTGCGCCCGGCAGCATCGGTCAGGTTCGCGAGGTCGCGACGCACCTGCTCTTCGCCGCCAAAGGCCGCAGTGTCCCGATTGTGCTGGTCGGCCACGTCACCAAGGACGGCAACCTTGCCGGCCCGAAGGCGCTCGAGCACATCGTCGACACGGTCCTCTACTTCGAGGGCGAGCGGCATCATGCGCATCGTGTCGTGCGCGCATTCAAAAACAGGTTTGGGGCGGCCAGCGAGCTGGCGGTCTTCGAGATGACGAGCACGGGGCTGCGCGAAGTGCCAAACCCGTCACAGCTGTTTCTCGCCGAGCGATCGATTGGCAAACCGGGCTCGGCCGTGCTGTGCTGCATCGAAGGGTCGCGTCCGATACTGGTTGAAGTGCAGGCGCTCGTGACCAGCAGCACCTTCGGCAATGCGCGCAGGATGGCGAGCGGCATCGATCAGCAGCGGCTCTCACTTCTACTGGCTGTACTGGAGAAACGGGCCGGTTTGAACCTGCTTGGCGACGATGTTTATGTCAATGTCGCCGGCGGAATGAGCGTAGACGAACCAGCAGCCGATCTGGGAGTCGTGGCCGCCGTGGCGTCGAGCGTGAAGAATCGTGCAGTGGGATCGAGCACGGCCGTCTTCGGCGAGGTCGGCCTTGCAGGCGAAATCCGCGCCATTATGCAGCCGGCGCTGCGGGTGCGCGAGGCGGCACGCATGGGATTCGAACGATGCATTGTCCCCCACGCGAACGTCGACCTGCCGCCGTCGGACCGCCCGGCAAACTGCGAACTGATTGGCGTCAGAACAGTAGACGAGGCTTTGCAGGCGCTACTACAATGACGGGCCTATGAACTGGGGCGTCCTCGCTCGCGTCGCGTTCGTGGGCCTGATCGCGTACTGCGCGGTTGTGCTTCATCCGCTCGACACGGGCCTGGTTCCCAACGCCATTTTCGGAATCGTCATTGCCGGCCTGATAGTTGTTCTCGAGGAGCGCCTCCGGCATACACCGCTTGCGAACGTGGTTGGCGCCATCATCGGCGGCGCCATCGGATTGCTGCTTGCCCGGTTGATTGGCGACGCGCATTTCTGGGCCAATGCCGACAATCTCGGCGTCATTTTTCTCCACACGCTCATTCTTCTCGCTTTGCCGTATCTCGGCCTCGTGCTGGGCGCGAAATCGGGCGAGTGGCTCGAGCCCGAGCGGCTCATCGGCCTGTTCAGGCCGCGCGCGCAAAGCCAGCGCCGATACCGGATTCTCGACACCAGCGTCATCATCGACGGTCGCATCGCCGATATCTGCGAGACCGGATTCGTGGACGGCACGCTCGTGGTGCCGCAGTTCGTCTTGAAGGAGCTGCAGCAGATCGCCGATTCGGCCGATTCGCTGCGCCGCAATCGCGGCCGGCGCGGCCTCGACATCCTGCAGCGGATCCAGAAAATGGCCGGCCTCGACGTCATCATTTCGGACGCCGACTTCCCCGACCTCAAGGAAGTGGACCTGAAGCTCATCGAGCTGGCGCGATCGCTGCAGGGCAAGATCGTCACAAACGACTTCAACCTCAACAAGGTTGCGCAGCTGCGCGGCGTCGAGGTGCTCAACATCAACGAGCTCGCCAACTCGCTGAAGCCGGTCGTCCTGCCCGGCGAGACGATGAAGGTCTTCATCCTGAAGGAAGGGAAGGAATACAACCAGGGCGTCGCCTATCTCGACGACGGCACGATGGTCGTTGTCGACAACGCGCGCGCGATGATCGGCAAGACGATCGATGTGGTGGTCACCAGCGTGCTTCAGACGACCGCAGGAAAAATGATCTTCGGCCGCTTCATCGACGCAAACGCGCAGCCGACTCCCATCGAACGCGAACGGCGAGCGCGGAGCGATCGGTAATGGTGAAGCGTGCATTGGTAGATGGGCAGATTGGAAGAATGTTAGATTGAAAGACGGAATACTCTGCGCGACAGGAAATCTCTTAATTCTCGTAATCTACCAATCTTCCAATCTTCCAATCTTCCAATGAAGTTCCCCCCGTTCCATTGGTGGCGAACGGTCTTCTTCCTCATCCCGGCCATTTCGGTTTACACGATTGTGCTCGGCACGCTGTCGATTCTGTCGACCTTTGTCGACCGGAAAGGGCACGCCGCCCACTGGTGCGCGCGGGCATGGTCGTGGCTGATCCTGGCAACGACGGGCGTTGACGTCATGGTGAACGGGCTCGATCGCGTCGAGCCCGGTGAGACCTACGTCTTCATCTCGAACCACCAGAGCATCTACGACATTCCCGTGATCTTCGCGTCGCTCCCGTTCCAGCTGCGCATCATCGCGAAAGAATCGCTGGGACGCTTTCCGTTTCTCGGGTGGCACCTCATCCGGGCCGGCCATTTGCTCGTGGATCGGAGCAATCCGGACCGCTCGGGCATCTTGAATCGGTGGCGCAGGCTGGTCGCCGATCGGCTGTCGCTGATTATCTTTCCGGAAGGCACGAGGAGCGCGGATGGCGATGTCGGGCGCTTCAAGGCCGGAAGTTTTCTGCTGGCGCTCGAGGCGGGCCTGACGATTGTGCCGTTGTCGGTGTCGGGCACCGTGCACGTCATGAAGAAGAACCGGCTGATGACGTGCCCTGGCCAGGTGACCATCGAGGTGCACGAGCCGATTCCCACGCCGAAACTCGAGTCGCCGACCGCCGCCGATGCGCGTAGCCTGGCCGCGCGCATCGAAGACATCGTGCGTTCGGGCGTGAAGACGACCGCCGTCGCGACACGCTCGGACGCGCCAGGTACCGAGATCGTCGGTCAGTTCTTCAATAGGTCCGCGCCTATTCAGCTCTCACCGCAGCGATGGGATTGATGCGCGAGGCGCGCCGGGCAGGAAGGATGCCGGCGACGAGGGCGACACCGGACAGCACGATGACCGCCAGCGCGATCGTGAACGGGTCGTGAGGAGGCAACCCGTAGAGCTGCCTCCTGACGAGCTGGCCGACGAGAAACGCAGCGGGTGCGCCGACGATCATTCCGACGAGCACCAGCGCCAGGACCTGCCGCAAGATGAGCCAGAGCACACTGCGACGGTCGGCACCGAGCGCCATCCGGATGCCGATTTCGGTGGTCCGTTGTGAAGACATGTAGGCGATGACTCCGTAGAGGCCGACCGCCGACAGCAACAGCGCAAG
Source organism: Vicinamibacterales bacterium (assembly GCA_963811435.1). Classification (GTDB taxonomy): domain Bacteria; phylum Acidobacteriota; class Vicinamibacteria; order Vicinamibacterales; family JAMQPK01; genus JAMQPK01. Next base: position 16,476 of record CAWERD010000001.1, on the reverse strand, counting down.
AGAACCGAAGAGGCTCGAGAGCTTCGCAATGAGCGTTTCGCCGAGGATGGAGGCGTCGACCTGCTCCTGCATCTCGACGACACTGGTCACGGAAATCCTCTGATCGACGCTGGCGAGCGCACGCCTCACCTGAGATAACAAGCCGGCAGGATCGGCGGCTGTCCGCACCTGCAGTTCCCCAAGCCGCCCGTCGTGCTGCCTGAAGGGGACATACAGCATCGGAACAGCAGGTTCGCGCATGTTGCTGTACCTGGCGTTGCCGACGACCCCGACGATCTCCCTCATCGTCGTTGCGGGTGCACCCAGGCCGACCTTTCTGCCGATGGGCGCCGGATCGTTGAAGAACTGCTGCGCGAAGGTCTCGTTCACGATTGCGACGGGAGGCGCGTTCTCGCGGTCAGCGTCCGAGAACGGCCGCCCTCGCAGCAGCCGAATCTGCATGACGTCGAAGAATCCTGGCGTGACGCTGTTGGCGAGGGTTCGCTCTGGTTCGTCCTGTGGAGCAATGCGTCCCTCGACGGTGATTCGGTTGCCCCACGAAGAACCGGAGAACACACTCGAGAATGAAAGGCTCGCCGCGCGAACGCCCGGAAGGCTTTCGGCACGTTCGACAAGCCGCTCATAGATATTCCGGCGCTCTTCCAGCGGCACCTTGGCGGCGCTCGAAGATGTGTCGATATTCAGCACGAGCACACGCGCAGGGTTGAACCCCAAATCGAGTTTCCTGAGATTCATCAGGCTCCGGACAAACAGTCCGGCGACCACGAGCAGGACGAGCGACACGGCGATTTGTGCGATGACGAGCGATTTCCCAAGGCGAAAGCCGCTCGCGCCACCACGCCAGCCGAGGTGCCCCTTGAGTGCGGGCAGAAGGTTCGGCCGCGCTGCCCGAACGGCCGGCACAAGACCGAACACGATGGCCGTGACGCCAGAGAGGATCGCGGCGAAGGCCAGCATCCGGAGATCCAGACGCACATCGAGTTGAAGCGGCAGTGGCGTTCGAGACGCGAGCGCCACGAGACTCGTTGCGCCCCAGTGGCCCAGCAGCAGACCGAGCGCTCCGCCCAACGACGCCAGCAGCAGCGCTTCGACGAGCAGTTGGCGGATCAGGCGCTGACGCCCGGCACCGAGCGCCGCACGCAGCGAAATTTCACGAGCCCGGACGGCGGCGCGAGCGAGCAGCAGGTTGGCGACGTTGGCGCAGGCGATCAGAAGGACGAGCACGACGACGGCCATGAGGAGATAGAGGGGCCCTGACAGGTTGTCGCGTACTCGGCGAGAGGCCACGACTGCTGTCTTCCAGGCCGAGCGTGCTTTGCAGCGCTTGGTCACGGGAGCTGGCAATCTTTTCGACCGCGGCCCTCTCGCGGACGATGGCGGCGAAGACGGGTTCGAGTGCGGCCCGGGTCTCGTCGAGTGTGATGCCGGGCCTTCGCCTTGCGATTACCCGCAACCACGTGGTGCTGTGGCCGGTCCAGAGGTAGGTCGGCGCGTCGGGCTGTATCGTCAGTGGCGTCCACACGTCCGGCAGTTCGCCAACCGTTTCGCTCCTGAAGTCGGTCGCAGCCACACCGACGATCGTGAATACGGTTGCGGCGATCGTGATCGTGCGCCCCATCGCGCGTCCGTCCTGCCCGAACCGGCGCGCCCAGTAGCGATAGCTCAATACCGCCACCGGCGTGGTTGCGCCGAAATCATCGTCGCCGGCGGTGAAGGTGCGCCCTGCCACGGAAGGCACGCCCAGCACGGAGAAATAGTTGCCGGAGACCATCTTGCGATTCAGCACCTCGACTTCGCCGTCGACGGTTGCCCTGATGCTGCGCGTCGCGTTCGCGGCCATGACGTCGGCCACGCGCGCGCTGCCTGCCCGGAACTGCTGAAACGCTGAATATGAGAAGTTGGTGTCGGTGTTTCTCGGGCTGATGCTGCTGAGCCGGACCAGCTCCTGCGGGCGTGCCACCGGCAGTTGCCGCAGCAGGAGCGCGTCCACCACACTGAAAATCGCGGTGTTGGCGCCAATCCCGAGTCCCAGCGTGAGGACGACGACGGCGGTGAAGCCGGGATTCCTCCAGAGGATTCGGATGCCGAAGCGCAGATCCTGTATCAGCGTTTCGAGGAACGGCAGGCCGCGCTGGCCGCGATAGGTTTCTTTGATTTGCGCCACGCCGCCGAATGCGGCTTTCGCGGCGGCGCGCGCATCGGCGGGCGGCACGCCGCGGCGCATCTGCTCGTCGGCGAGCAACGTGAGATGGGTTTCGATCTCCTCGTCGAGGTCGGTGTCGCGGCGCCGCGTTCGCACGAGCGCCCGCAGCCGGGAGAACAGCACTCGCAGCGGCGTCATGCGCCCTCGTCGAGAAGACGGGTGACCATCGAAACCGTGCGCGCCCAGTTCTTTTCTTCAATCGCCAGCTGTTTCTTGCCGGTGCGGGTGATGGCGTAGAAGCGGGCGCGCCGGTTGTTTTCGCTCGTGCCCCACGTGGCCTTGATCCAGCCCCTCTGTTCGAGCCGGAGCAGGGCCGGGTAGATCGTCCCCTGATTCAACGTCAGGGAGCCCTGGGCGATCTGTTCGATGCGCCGGGCGATGCCGTAGCCGTGTAACGACCCCATCGAGCGCAGGGTCTTGAGCACCATGAGGTCGAGCGTGCCGTACGGGACTTCGCTGGACGAAGGGTCCATATGTGGCCTTTCGACAGGAGCGTGGCAGAAGTCATGTGGAAAGTCAACAGGAACGACGACTCTGGAGAGTCGGCGGAGTCGTTAAAGGCGGCAGAGTCGGTAAAGTCGGAAGAGTCGAGAGTCGGAGGAGTCGAGGAGTCGGGGTCGAGGAGTCTTGCGCGTTCGGCACTAATCCCCAATCCCTGCCGTAGTCCGCAGTCCGCAGTCCGCAGTCGGTAGTCGGCAGTCCGCAGTCGGCAGTCGGCAGTCGACAGTCTCGAACGAATATAATCCGGGGCATGTTCGTGTCGGCCATTCTCGCCGCCGCGGGCCGGGGAACGCGGCTCGGCTCGGCCATGCCCAAGCAGATGCTGACGATTGGCGATCGCACCATTCTTCAGCGCAGCTTCGCCGTTGTCGACAACCACGATCGGATTGACGAGATCGTCGTCGCGCTTCCGCCCGATCTTGCGTGGTCGCCGCCGCCGTACCTGATTTCGGCGAGAAAGCCCGTGCGCATCGTCGACGGCGGAGCCCGCCGCCAGGACTCGGTTGCGAAGGCGTTCGCGCAGGTGTCGAAGAGCGCCACCGTCATCGTCATTCACGACGCTGCGAGGCCGTTTGCGACGGCCGATCTGTTTTCGCGCGTCATCGACGCCGCGGCGAAGGGCGGCGCGGCGGTCGCCGCGCTCCAGGCGAGCGATACCGTGAAGGAAGCCACCGATGCGCCTGGCGTGAGAATCGTCGCGCGGACGATGGCGCGAGAGTCGATCTATCTTGCGCAGACACCCCAGGCGTTCACCCGTCAGGTGCTGGAACAGGCCATCCAGGTGGGACGCGAGACCTCGTCAATGGCGACCGACGAAGCGTCGCTCGCCGAACAGGCCGGCTACGCCGTGCGGCTGGTCGATGGGGAATCCACCAATATCAAGATCACGACGGAACACGATCTCGACGTGTCGAAAGCACTCCTCGGGATTCGGGAGTCGGGGTTTGGCGTCGTTCCTCGCGTGGGAACCGGGTACGACTTGCACAGGCTCGAAGCGGGAAAGCCGCTGATTCTCGGCGGCGTCCAGATCCCGCACGACACCGGGCTGGCGGGGCATTCGGATGCCGACGTGCTCTGTCACGCCGTGACCGACGCGATTCTCGGTGCGGCCGGCGCGGGCGACATTGGCCAGCACTTTCCCGACACCGATGCGAAGTGGAAAGGCGCAGACAGCATCGAGCTGCTGAAGAGCGCCGTCGCGATCGTGCGCGCGGCCGGATATGAAGTGTCGAACGTCGATGCCGTCGTCATCGCCGAACGCCCGAAGCTTGCGCCGCACATCGCCGCCATGCGCTCGAACCTGGCACAGGCGATCGGGATCCAGGCGTCGCTCGTGAGCGTCAAAGGTAAGACCAACGAAAAAGTTGACGCGCTGGGCCGCAACGAGGCCATCGCCGTGCACGCGGTGGCTCTCTTGACGCAGAGCCCCCAGCGCTAAGCCCTTAGCCTTCAGCCCTAAGCCCTATATGCGTGTCCGATTCGCCCCCAGCCCAAGCGGCCACCTGCACGTCGGCAACGTCCGCACGGCGCTCTTCAACTGGCTGCTCGCTCGAGGCCAGAACGGCACGTTCATTCTGCGCATTGAAGACACCGATGCCGACCGATCGACGCTCGAATCGGATGCGACGATCCTCGAAGACCTGCGCTGGCTTGGCCTCAACTGGGACGAAGGGCCTGACGTGGGCGGTCCGGTCGGACCGTATCGCTCGTCAGAGCGGCTCGGCAAGTACCAGTCGCGCGCCCGTGTTCTGCTCGAAGGGGGGAAGGCCTACTTCTGCTTCTGCACGCCCGACGAGCTCGAGACCGAACGCAAACACGCGCTCGCCCACAATCTTCCGCCGAAGTATTCGGGCCGTTGCGCTCGCATCGATCCCGAGGAGGCGCGGGCAAGGGTTCAGCGCGGAGAGCCGGCGGCCGTTCGCTTCCGCACACCAGAGAATCGCGAGATCGTGTTTGCGGATCTCGTGCGAGGCGAAATCCGTTTCCACACCGACGTCATCGGCGATCAGGTGCTGCAGCGATCGGACGGGTATCCCGCGTACAACTTCGCCGTCGTCGTCGATGACGGGCTGATGGGGGTGACACACGTCGTGCGCGGCGAAGATCACATCTCGAACACGCCGCGCCAGATCCTGATCTACGAAGCGCTCGGATTTGCACCACCGGAATTCGGCCACGTCGCGATGGTGCTGGGACCCGACCACACCAAGCTCTCGAAGCGCCACGGCGCCGTGTCCGTCGACGAGTTTCGCGAGAAGGGCTATCTGCCAGAGGCGCTCCTCAATTATCTGGCGTTGTTGAGCTGGTCTCCCGGCGAGGGACAGGAGCTCGTTCCGCTGGCGGACATGGCGAAGCGGTTTTCGCTGAGCGACGTCGGCCACAGCGCGAGCGTGTTCGACGAGGAGAAACTCGCCTGGGTGAACCGTCATTACTTAAAGGAGGCGGATCCGGAGCGACTCGTCCAGCTTTCGGTGCCCTACCTCGAGCGCGCCCGGTTCGTCACGGGTCGGCTCCATCCCGGGGGGCTGAGCTATCTGGCGAGCGTCGTGCCGATCTTCAACACATCGGTCGATCGCCTCGACCAGGTGCCGCAACGGTTGCGGCAGCTGTTCGAGTTTTCTCCATCCGCTTCGCTGGCCGACGGGACGATTCGCGCGGAAGTAAGCGAGGGACCGGCGCGCCAGGTGATTGGTGCGCTCGCCGAAGAGCTCCAGACGGCGCCGCGCCTGGCCGACCGGCAGGCGTTTCGGGGCGTGGCCGATCGTGTGAAGCAGAAAACCGGGCAGAAGGGGCGCGCGCTCTTTCATCCGATTCGCATCGCGCTGACGGGCGCCGGCGACGGCCCAGAGCTCGACCTGCTCGTGCCGGCCATCGAGCGTGGCGCCGAGCTGGATGCCTCCGCGGGCATTGCGCCAATCGTCGGCGCCCGAGAACGCGCGCAGCACTTCGCACGCACCCTAGATCAGTAGATCGCCAGATCCCTAGATCACTAGTTAATTCATGCTCATCTACGGCATCAACGCGGTCACCGAGGCGCTGAAAGCGGGGCGGGTCGTGTCGATGCGCGCCGGGCGGCGCAGCGATCATCGCCTGCAGCAGCTGTTGACGCTCGCCGAAGAATCGAGCGTGCCCGTCCGTCGTGTTTCGAACGAGGATCTCGATCGCGAGTCGGGCGGATCGTCGCATCAAGGAGTGATTGCCGACGTTCGCGAGAGCCGCACGCTCGAGCTGGATGACTTGATTGCCGAGGCGAAGGCGGCGCCGCCCGCCCTCATCGTCGTGCTCGACGGTATTGAGGATCCGCACAACTTCGGCGCGATTCTTCGCAGCGCCGACGCGGCAGGCGCACACGGCGTCGTCCGTCAGACGCGCCATTCGGCGCCGCTGGGCGGCGCCACGGGCAAAGCCTCGGCGGGAGCGCTGGCGCACGTGAAGATTGCGGATGTCGTCAATATTGCTCGCGCGCTCGAGGAACTGAAGGAAGCGGGCGTCTGGACCATCGGCCTGGCGGGAGACGCGCCGCAAACGTACGATAAAATGGATTTGAAAGTCCCGATTGCGGTCGTGCTGGGCGCAGAAGGAGCCGGGCTGCGCCGCCTGGTTCGAGAACGCTGCGATTTCCTAGCAAAAATCCCGATGTTGGGGCACGTCGACAGCCTGAACGTGTCGGTGGCCGCGGGGGTCGTGCTCTACGAGGCGGTCCGCCAGCGCGCCTGATCCAGTATTGCCTTGCTTTTCTCCGTGGCACACCTTGTGCTAAACTCAGCTTTTTGTCTGGCTGGCGTAGCTCAGCCCGGTAGAGCAGCTGATTTGTAATCAGCCGGTCGGGGGTTCAAATCCCTTCGCCAGCTCCATTTGGCTTGAACAGGCCGGCCAACGGCCTCTCGATAGGCAGGAACAAACGGGGTGCGGTAAATCGGTCTGCAGGATTAAGCAGCTCAAAAAAAAATCATTGGTGGCCAGTTATCAGTTGCTTGTCCTGACGAGTGCAGGACTCGACTGAGCACTGTGAACTGATGACTGAACTCGAATCGGGGAGGTGGCAGAGCGGTCAATCGCAGCAGGCTGTAAACCTGCCGCCTTCGGGCTACGGAGGTTCGAACCCTCCCCTCCCCACCATCCTTCGCCCGCCGGAGCTTTGAGCGGAGGCGGGCTTCGGTTGGCAAGCCAACCTTCGCGGGTTGGCTGGATGGGTTGGCGGGCCGAGGAGTTGAGCGCACGCGGGCTTGCCCGCTGTAGTGTGGAGCGAGCCAGGGATTTCAGCGCGAGAGCGGGTTTACCCGCCGTAGCGCCGAGTGAGGCGCCAGCACTGCGAGGCGCGAAGGCGGGAGTAACTCAGTGGTAGAGTCACAGCCTTCCAAGCTGTTGGTCGCGGGTTCGATCCCCGTCTCCCGCTCCATCCTTCGCTCGCTGGATTGAGGCGAGCTTCGGATGGCAAGCCAGCTCAGCGAGATGGCGCGCCACTGATGTGTCGACGTTGAGGTAGTTGGTCGGCGACTGGCCGCCGACTTGTCGGCCGTAGCGGCGAGTCGGGCCAGAGGACGAGCCGCGAAGGCCGATGTAGCTCAGTTGGCAGAGCGCGTCCTTGGTAAGGACGAGGTCACCAGTTCAATCCTGGTCATCGGCTCCATCCTTCGCTCGCTGGCTTCAGACGAGCTTCGGATGGCAAGCCAGCTCAGCGAAGGATGTCCACCGTAGCTCGCGTAGCGGGCAAAGGTGGACTGATAGATCTAAGGCGCGCGGCGAAGGTGGCCCCTTCGCTCGCGCAGGCGAAGATAGAGTGAGCTAGTTAACAGCAACGGAGAGACTCACGCATGGCGAAAGAAAAATTTGATCGTTCAAAGCCACACGTCAACGTCGGCACCATCGGCCACATCGACCATGGCAAGACCACGCTCACTGCGGCGCTGACCAAGGTGTCGGCCGACAAGGGCTGGGCCACCAAGTTCGTCTCGTACGATCAGGTCGCGAAAGCGTCCGAGTCGCAGGGCCGCCGCGACGCGACGAAGATTCTCACGATCGCGACGAGCCACGTCGAGTATTCGACGTCGAACCGGCATTACGCGCACGTCGACTGCCCGGGTCACGCCGACTACATCAAGAACATGATCACGGGCGCCGCGCAGATGGACGGCGCGATCCTGGTCGTGTCGGCGACCGACGGCCCGATGCCGCAGACCCGCGAGCACGTGCTGCTCGCGCGCCAGGTGAACGTGCCGTATCTCGTGGTCGCGCTCAACAAGGTTGACGCGGTTGACGATCCAGAACTGCTGGACCTGGTCGAGCTCGAAGTGCGCGAGCTCCTGAAGTCGTATCAATTCCCCGGCGACGATCTCCCCGTGGTTCGCCTCTCGGCGCTGAAGGCGTTGAACGGCGAGCCCGGCGGCGCGGAAGGCGTGCTCAAGCTCATGGAAGCGCTCGACACCTACATTCCGATGCCGCAGCGCGAAGTGGACAAGCCGTTCCTGATGCCGATTGAAGACGTGTTCTCGATCTCGGGCCGTGGCACGGTCGTGACCGGCCGTATCGAGCGCGGCAAGGTCAAGGTGGGCGAGGAAATCGAAATCATCGGTTTCGGCCCGACCAAGAAGAAAATCGTCACCGGCGTCGAGATGTTCCGCAAGCTGCTCGACGAGGGCGACGGCGGGCGACAACGTCGGCGTGCTGCTGCGGGGCACGGAAAAGGAAGAAGTGGAACGCGGACAGGTGCTCGCCAAGGCCGGGACGATTACGCCGCACACGAAGTTCAAGGCGACGGTTTACGTGCTCTCGAAGGAAGAGGGCGGACGCCACACGCCGTTCTTCAACGGCTATCGTCCGCAGTTCTACATCCGGACCACCGACGTCACCGGCTCGCTGCACCTGCCGGAGGGCGTCGAGATGGTGATGCCGGGAGACAACACCGACATCAGCGGTGAGCTGATCACGCCTGTCGCCATCGAGAAGGGCTCGCGCTTTGCCATCCGCGAAGGCGGCCGCACGGTGGGCGCCGGCACGATTACGGAGATTGTGGCGTAATGCGCGACATCATTTCGCTGGCGTGCCTCGAGTGCAAGCGCCGGAACTACAGCACGACGAAGAACCGGAAAAAGTCGTCCGAGCGCCTCGAGATGAGCAAGTACTGCCGTATTGCAGGAAGCACACCGGGCACAAGGAGACGAAGTAGGAACTGACGCAGCGTATGGCAGATGGCAGAGGGCGGATGGCAGACGACAGTAGCCCTCAGCCTCTTAGCTCTCAGCCATGGCGGCGCAGTGAGCATAGGCCAGTAGCTCAATTGGTAGAGCACCGGTCTCCAAAACCGGGGGCTGGGGGTTCGAGACCCTCCTGGCCTGCCAGCCTTCGCTCGCGAGATACGCGAGCGAGCTTCGGCTCGGCGAGCCAGTCTTCCAGGCGAAGGCTGTCGCGCCGAAGCCGCAAGGCGAAGGCGGACTGAAGTGAACAGACTGAGAACCGACGACTGATACATGGCAAACGTGGTGACTGAAAATCATCGGCGAGGCACGGGAGAATGTCGGCGGCTGGTGGAATCGCGGCCGCGTGTTTCTCACCGAAGTCCGCAACGAGCTGAAACGCGTCACGTGGCCGTCGAGGAAAGAAGTGTATGCGGCGACCGTGGTGGTCATTCTCTTTTCGTTCGTGCTCGGCACGTTTCTCTGGATTGTCGACCTGATTCTGGACCGCGCCGTCTTCACCCTCTTCCAGCGGTTTCGTCAAGTGGTGTAATGACTGACGTCAGCGACCAAGCAGTGGTACATCGTCCACACCTACTCGGGCTTTGAGAAAAAGGTCGCCGAGTCGCTCGCGCAGCGCGTGCAGGCCTACGGGCTGCAGGATGAAATCGGCGAGATCCTGATCCCGACCGAGGACGTCGTCGAGATGCGCGCGGGGCGGAAGGTCGTGACGCCGAAGCGGTTTTTCCCGGGCTACATCCTTGTCGAGATGAACATGTCCGACAACGCGTGGCACGTGGTGAAGAACACGCCGAAGGTCACCGGGTTCGTGGGCGCGGGCGTCAAGCCGACGCCGCTCAGCAAGGAAGAGGTCGAGCAGATCCTCGACCAGGTGAAGGAGGCGGCCGAGAAGCCGAAGCCGAAGTACATGTTCGAGAAGGGCGAGCAGGTGCGGATCAACGAAGGCCCGTTCACCAGCTTCAACGGCATCGTCGACGAGGTGAACCTCGACAAGAACACGCTGAAGGTGATGGTGACGATCTTCGGCCGCTCAACGCCCGTCGAACTCGATTTCTTGCAGGTGGAAAAGATTTGAGTCTCAACTCAAAGACGCCGAGCCGCAGAGGTTTCTTGTCTTAAGACAGAGAATTCTTTGCGCCTCCGCGCCTTCTGCGTTGGATCAGAAGGACTTATGGCGAAGAAAGTACAGGCAATGGTGAAGCTCCAGATTGCCGCGGGCAAAGCGACGCCCGCGCCGCCGGTCGGGACCGCGCTCGGTCCGCACGGCGTCAACATCATGGACTTCTGCAAGAACTTCAACGCGAAGACGGCCGGGCAGGAAGGCCTGATCATTCCGGCCGTCGTGACGATTTACGCCGATCGGTCGTACACGTTCATCACCAAGACGCCACCGGCGTCGATTCTGCTCAAGCGCGCGGCGAACATCGCCAAGGGATCGGCCGAGCCGAACAAGAGCAAGGTCGGCACGGTCACCGCGAAGCAGGTTGAAGAGATCGCCAAGATCAAGCTGCCCGATCTGAACGCGGAGTCGCTCGAAGCAGCCGTCAAGACCGTCGCCGGCACGGCGCGGTCGATGGGGCTGGATGTGATTCAGTAGGGCTAAGGGCTAAGGGATACAGGGCTGAGGGCTAAGAAGAGCCAGCCCAGCACTGAGCAGATCGTTATCGCAAGCATCGCCGAGCGGCCAAGGCCGCGAAGGCACAGGTCGCGGGGGTGGGGCCCCGCGACAGACTAAGTAAAGTGGGAGGGTCGCGGGTGACCCGTTTGCACCACAGGAGGTCAGTACGTGGGCAAGAAGTTCGAAGCCGCCAAGAAGCAGGTTCCTGAGCATCCGCTGAGCATTGAGGATGCGATCCCCCTGCTCCAGAAAGTCAAATTCGCCAAGTTCGATGAGACCGTCGAGTTGACCGCGCGTCTCGGCGTCGATCCGAAGCATGCCGACCAGATGGTCCGCGGCACGGTCGTGTTGCCGCACGGTCTCGGCAAGAGCAAGAAGGTGCTCGTGATTGCCGGCGGCGAGAAGCAGAAGGAAGCGCAGGACGCCGGCGCCGATCACGTGGCAGGCGAAGAAGTCGTCGAGAAGATCAACGGCGGCTGGATGGATTTCGACGCCGTCGTCGCCACGCCCGACATGATGCGCGCAGTCGGCCGCCTCGGCAAGGTGCTCGGTCCGCGCGGTCTGATGCCGAACCCGAAGACCGGCACGGTCACGTTCGAGATCGCCAACGCTGTCAAGGAAATCAAGGCGGGCAAAGTGGAGTTCCGCGTCGACAAGACCGGCATCATCCACGCGCCCGTGGGCAAGATTTCGTTCTGCGGCTGATTCGCTGATCGCCAATACGCATGCGCTGGTCGACAGCATCGTCAAGGCCAAGCCGGCCGCGGCGAAGGGTAAATATCTGAGGAGCGTCACGCTGTCGTCGACGATGGGGCCTGGGATCCGCATCGATACGGTGCATCACGATGTGGCGGTGAAACACTAATGGCTGTCACAAGAGCGGCAAAACAAGAGGAGCTTTCGCCAGCTCGAGAGCGCTCTTCAAGGGCATCGATAGCGCGATTCTCGTCGACTACAAGGGGCTCAACGTCCCGCAGGTCACCGACCTGCGCCGCGAGCTGAGGAAGGCGAAGGCGAACTATAAGGTCGTGAAGAACACGATCGCCCGGCGCGCGATCAAGGGCACCGTGTTCGAGGCGCTCGGCGAGCACTTCATTGGCACGACGGCGATCGCCTACACGGCGAACGACCCGGTGCTGCTGGCGAAGACGCTGACGACGTTTGCGAAGACCGCACCTTCGCTGCAGATCAAGGCGGCCGTGGTGCAGGGCCGCGCGATCAAGCCGGCCGAGGTCACCGATCTGGCATCGCTGCCCGGCAAGCCCGAGCTGTACGCGAAGCTGCTGTTCCTGCTGCAGCGCACCGATGGTGCAGCTGGTCAGCGTGCTCAACGCCGCGCCGCGTGATTTCGTCAGCGTGCTTCGCAGTACGAAAAGAAAAAGTCGGAGTCGAAGTCATAACCAGCTTAGGGATTGATATTAGTGATTAGTTCAGCGACGCGAGTCCCACGAAGCAGATAGGCGCCGCGGATTTGCGCCGAGCGCGCGCAGCAAGCGGGCGAGCGCGAGGTACAGGTCGTGGGGGTGGGGCCCCACGACACATTGAGAAAAGGAGAAACTAGAAATGGCCGAATTGAATCAGCAGCAGGTGATCGACTACATCAAGGGCATCAGCGTGCTCGAGCTGTCGCAGCTCGTGAAGGCGCTTGAATCCGAGCTCGGCGTCTCGGCAGCGGCAGCGATGCCGATGGCCATGCCGGCGGCGGTGCCGCGGCGGCGCGGCTGCGGCGGCGCCTGCCGAAGAGCAGACCGAGTTCAACGTGCAGCCTCGTGAGCTTCCCGGCTGAGAAGAAGATCAACATCATCAAGGTCGTCCGCGAAGTGACCAGCCTTGGCCTCAAGGAAGCGAAAGACCTCGTCGAGTCGGTGCCCAAGCCGATCAAGGAGGGTGTGAACAAGGACGAGGCCGAAGCGATCCGGAAGAAATTCGACGAAGTCGGCGCGAAGGTCGAAATCAAGTAGACGCGTTCGCGCAGTGGACTCTCAGGCTCGCAGAGCTTCGAACGGATCGCGAGGGTTCCAGACCGTGAACCCTGACCTTGGGCCTGAAGTCCCTGGAGCCCGTCTTTTTCTCGTACTTTCGGCACGTGGGTGACGCTCCGCCTTGACTGGTCCGGAGTCCGAAGCCCGCAGCCAGGAGTCCATAGATGTACAGCCTTCCAAAGAACGTCTACCGCGAGCGGATCGACTTTTCGAAAATCAAGACGACGGTTCCGATTCCGAACCTGATTGAGATTCAGAAGAAATCGTACGAGCGCTTTCTGCAGATGAACCGCCTGGCCTCGGAGCGCGAAGACGCGGGCCTGCAGTCGGTGTTCAAGTCGGTCTTCCCGATCAGCGATTTCCGCGAGAACTCGTCGCTCGAGTTCATCGAGTACTCCATCGGGAACTGGGAGTGCAAGTGCGGCAAGCTGCAGGGCCTGCATCACCTGCGGAAGCCGTGCGCCGGCTGCGGCAACGTGCTCATCGCCGATCCGTACGGCGATCGGGAAGTGCTCTGCCCGCGCTGCGGCCGCCCGAACATCGTCGAGGGCGACATCTGCGATATCTGCGGCAACACCGTCGCGCTCAAGCTGAAGTACGACGTGGACGAGTGCCAGGAACGGGGCATGACGTTCGCCGTGCCGCTGAAGGTGACGATCCGTCTCGTCGTCTGGAACAAGGATCCGGAGACCGGCGCCAAGACCATCCGCGACATCAAGGAGCAGGAGGTCTATTTCGGCGACATCCCGCTGATGACGGAGAACGGCACGTTCATCATCAACGGCACGGAGCGCGTCATCGTGTCGCAGCTCCATCGCTCGCCGGGCGCGTTCTTCCACTCCGAAGACAAGACGCTGTTCGTCGCGCAGATCATCCCGTACCGCGGATCGTGGGTGGAGTTCGAGTACGACGCGAAGAACCTGCTCTACGTCCGCATCGACCGGAAGCGGAAGTTCCTGGCGACCGTCTTCCTTCGCGCACTCGGCCTGCGCGGGCACGACGAGATCATCCGGAGCTTCTACACGGTCGAGAAGATCTACCTGCGGAAGGACTCGAAGTTCTGGGCCGTCAACGAGAGCCTCGTCGGGCTGCGCGCGGCCAAGGACATCGCGATCCCGAAGTCGGATACCACGATCCAGGCGGGCAAGAAGATTACCAACTCCGCCATCGCGGCGTTGCGCAAGGCGAACGTCGAGGCCATCGAGATCTCGGACGCCGAGCTCGAGGGCGCGTTTGCCGCGGCCGACATCGTGAATCCGGCGACGGGCGAGGTCATCCTCGAGGCCAACGAAGAGATCACGCCGCGCGTGATTTCGATGGCGCAGGAGAACAGCATCGATCGCATCGAGGTGTTCTTCCCCGAGCGCGACGAGGTCGGCCCGATCATCTCGGCCACGCTGAAGAAGGATCCGATTCACACGCACGAAGAGTCGCTCATCGAGATCTACCGCCGTCTGCGTCCGGGCGATCCCCCGACGCTCGACAGCTCGCGATCGCTCTTCGAGAACATGTTCTTCAACCCGCAGAAGTACGACTTCTCGCGCGTCGGCCGACTGAAGCTGAACACGAAGCTCGGCCTCAACACGCCGCTCGACGAGAAGATCCTGCACCCGCAGGACTTCTACGAGGTCATCAAGTACCTGCTGAAGCTGCGGAAGAACCCGGTCAACGTGGACGACATCGATCACCTCGGCAACCGGCGCGTGCGCTCGGTCGGCGAGCTGCTCGAGAACCAGTTCCGCATCGGCCTTGTCCGGATGGAGCGGGCGATCAAGGAAAAGATGTCGGTCTACCAGGAAATGGCGACCGCCATGCCGCACGACCTGATCAACGCGAAGCCGGTCATGGCCGCGATTCGCGAGTTCTTCGGGTCGTCGCAGCTGTCGCAGTTCATGGACCAGACCAACCCGCTGTCGGAAATCACGCACAAGCGGCGTCTGTCGGCCCTCGGTCCCGGCGGTCTCTCGCGCGAGCGGGCCGGGTTCGAAGTCCGCGACGTGCATCCGACGCACTACGGGCGCATCTGTCCGATTGAGACGCCGGAAGGCCCGAACATCGGCCTGATCTCCTCGCTGTCGTGCTACGCGCGCATCAACGAGTTCGGCTTCATCGAGTCGCCGTATCGAAAGGTGAAGGAAGGCCGTGTCGCCGACTACGTGCTCATCACCAACGGCGGAGGCACGAAGTTCAAGACGGGCGAAATCGTCGAGCAGAACGAGGTGCTCGAGGAGAACGCCGCGTCCAAGGGACGGAAGAAGCGGGCGGCGGAGTTCGAGCCGCACTCCTTCTATCTGTCCGCGTGGGAAGAAGACCAGTACATCATCGCGCAGGCCAACGCGGAGCTCGATGCCGAAGGTCGGTTCGTCGGCGATCGCATCAATTGCCGCCAGGCCGGGAACTTCATCCTGGCCCCGCGTGACAACGTGCAGTTCATCGACGTCTCGCCGAAACAGCTCGTCTCGGTGGCAGCCTCGCTGATCCCGTTCCTCGAGAACGACGATGCGAACCGCGCGCTGATGGGATCGAACATGCAGCGCCAGGCCGTGCCGCTGTTGAGGGCGCGGGCGCCGTTCGTCGGCACCGGCATGGAGCACATCACCGCGCGCGACTCGGGCGCGGTCGCCGTGGCCCGACGTGCCGGCACCATCGACTTCGTCGACTCGCTCCGCATCGTCGTCCGCGTCGAGGGCGAGAGCGAAGACCCGACGGTGAGCAAGGAAATGGGCGCCGACATCTACAACCTGACGAAGTTCAAGCGCTCGAACCAGAACACGTGCATCAGCCAGAAGCCGATCGTGCGTGTCGGTCAGAAGGTCCACAAGGGCCAGGTCATGGCCGATGGTCCCTGCACGGAGCTGGGCGAGCTCGCGCTCGGCCGCAACGTGCTCGTGGCGTTCATGCCATGGCGGGGCTACAACTTCGAAGACGCGATCCTCGTGTCGGAGCGGATGGTGAAGGACGACTACTACACGTCCATCCACATCGAAGAGTTCGAAATCGAAGCGCGTGATACCAAGCTCGGGCCTGAAGAAATCACGCGGGACATTCCGAACGTGTCGGAAGGCGTTCCTGCGCGATCTCGACGAGAGCGGCATCATCCGCATCGGCGCGTATGTGAAGCCGGGAGACATTCTGGTCGGCAAGGTCACGCCGAAAGGCGAGACGCAGCTGACGCCTGAAGAGAAGCTCCTCCGCGCGATCTTCGGCGAGAAGGCCGGCGACGTGCGCGACGCATCCCTCATCTGCCCCCCGGGCATCGAGGGCATCATCGTCGGCGTGAAGATCTTCTCGCGAAAGGGTATCGAGAAGGACGATCGAGCCAAGGCGATCGAGGCCGAAGAGCTCGAGATGATGGAGAAGAACCTGCAGGACGAGATTCGCATCCTTCACGACGAAGTGAAGAAGCGCGTCATGCTGATGCTGAACGAACAGACGCTGCGCAGCGACCTGTTCGATGAATACGGCCGCGAGCGCATGCTGCAAGAAGGGCACGGTGCTGACGCCCGAGATTCTTCAGGAGCATGCCCTACGACGCGATGGTCAGCGCTGCGGATCGCGGCCGACGATCCGCGGCCTGGAAGACGACCTCCGCGCGCTCGAAGAGAGAACCGAGCGGCAAGTGGAAGTGATCCGGCAGCTGTTCGAAGAGAAGAAGGAGAAGATCCGCCGCGGCGACGAGTTGCCTCCGGGCGTCATCAAGCTCGTCAAGGTGTACGTGGCGATGAAGCGCAAGCTGTCGGTCGGCGACAAGATGGCCGGCCGCCACGGCAACAAGGGCGTCATCGCGCGCATTCTTCCCGAGGAAGACATGCCGCATCTGCCGGACGGCACGCCGGTGGAGATCGTGCTGAATCCGCTCGGCGTTCCGTCACGTATGAACGTCGGCCAGATTCTCGAGACGCACCTCGGCTGGGCCGCGCACGCGCTTGGTCTCTACTTCGCCACGCCCGTCTTCGACGGCGCGACCGAGCCCGAGAT